>NZ_CP159259.1:5000-520000 GCF_040438935.1 Pseudomonas vranovensis
TTGGCACCTCGATGTCGGCTCATCACATCCTGGGGCTGAAGCCGGTCCCAAGGGTATGGCTGTTCGCCATTTAAAGTGGTACGCGAGCTGGGTTTAGAACGTCGTGAGACAGTTCGGTCCCTATCTGCCGTGGACGTTTGAGATTTGAGAGGGGCTGCTCCTAGTACGAGAGGACCGGAGTGGACGAACCTCTGGTGTTCCGGTTGTCACGCCAGTGGCATTGCCGGGTAGCTATGTTCGGAAGAGATAACCGCTGAAAGCATCTAAGCGGGAAACTTGCCTCAAGATGAGATCTCACTGGAGCCTTGAGCTCCCTGAAGGGCCGTCGAAGACTACGACGTTGATAGGTTGGGTGTGTAAGCGCTGTGAGGCGTTGAGCTAACCAATACTAATTGCCCGTGAGGCTTGACCATATAACACCCAAGCAATTTGCGTCGAATGACCAGATTGCGGTGTTGTGAAGACGAAACGAACCGAAAGTTTGCAGCTCACAATCATCACATACCCGATTTGCTGGAGTGTCGAAAGACGGTCCGGTACACAGAATTTCTTGACGACCATAGAGCATTGGAACCACCTGATCCCATCCCGAACTCAGCAGTGAAACGATGCATCGCCGATGGTAGTGTGGGGTTTCCCCATGTGAGAGTAGGTCATCGTCAAGATTAAATTCCGAAACCCCTATCTGCACACGCAGGTAGGGGTTTTGTCTTTTCCGGCCCGGTACAATACAAACACTCCGGGACCAGATCGCGCGGCGAGCGCGCTCCTACACAGGTTAGAATACCGCCCTTAAGTAAACCCAGAAGTTCACTATGACTGAACCTGTCGATTCTAAACAGCTTGCAGACCTGCCTCTGGATCAACTGGTAGCGTGTCACGAATGCGATCTGTTGATGCGCAAACCTATCCTCAAGCTGGACGAAAAAGCGCACTGCCCACGCTGCGGGTATGAGCTCTACGCGCACCGCCACAATGTGGTCCAGCGCAGCCTGGCGCTGGTGCTTGCTGCGCTGCTTCTCTACGTCCCTGCAAACTTTCTTCCCATCATGCAGCTCCACCTCTTGGGCCAAACCTCTGACGATACCGTCTGGAGCGGCGTCGTAGGGCTCTATAACACCGGTATGAAAGGTGTGGCGGTGGTTGTGTTTCTTTGCAGCATGGCCATCCCGCTCCTCAAGCTGTTGTGTCAGTTGGCGGTGCTGTTGAGCATTCGGCTGAACATCGGACGCAGTTATGGCTTGCTGCTGTACCGGATTTATCACCACCTGCGCGACTGGGGCATGCTTGAGGTGTATTTCATGGGCGTGCTGGTCGCAATGGTCAAATTGGTCGACCTGGCGGAGCTCAGCCTGGGACTGGGGTTGGCCTGCTTTATCAGTTTGTTGTTGGTGCAGGTGTGGCTGGAGGTGGTGATGTCACCCCACCAGATCTGGAGTGCTTTATCGGGGGAAGACTTGCATGCGTGCGATTGATGCCGGGATTCTGATTTGTGGCGAATGCCATGAGCTGAATCGCCAGGAGCCGGAGTGTGCTTCACAAACCTGCAGCCGATGTGGGGCTATCGTGCATGCGCGGCGGCCCAATAGCCTGGTAAGAACCTGGGCATTGCTGCTTACCTCGGCAATTCTGTATGTCCCCGCCAACGTGCTGCCGATCATGACGGTCAGTGCCCTGGGGCAGGGTAGCCCAGACACCATCATGTCGGGCGTCATCACCCTGATGAAACTCGGCATGTGGCCGATCGCTGCGGTGGTGTTCATCGCCAGCATCCTGGTGCCCACCTTCAAACTGGTGGGGATCGCCTTGCTGCTTTATTCGGTACAGCGTCATCAACCCCTCTCCGCTCGGCAGCGGATCCTGATGTACCGCTTTATCGAGTTTATTGGACGCTGGTCGATGCTCGACATATTCGTCATTGCCATTCTGGTGGCCGTGGTGAATTTCGGCAGGATCGCCAGTGTCGAAGCCAATCTGGGTGCCGTCGCCTTCGCCAGTGTGGTGATTTTGACGATGCTCGCTGCAGTAACTTTCGATCCCCGACTGATTTGGGATAACACGGAGTCGGATGACGACCATGAGTGATTTGCCTACGGCTAAAACCCGCCCAGCTTCGAACTGGTCGGCTATATGGATATTGCCTCTGATCGCCCTGGTCATAGGCGGCTGGCTTGGCTGGCAGGCGTACCGCGAGTCGGGAATCAATATCCAGGTTCGCTTTGAAAGTGGCGAAGGTATTGTCGCCAACAAGACCGAAGTAGTGTTCAAGGGCATGTCGGTTGGTAAGGTCAAAGAGCTGGTGCTTGATGACGAGGGCAGCAATACCGGCGTGATCGCGACCATCGAAATGAACCAGGCTGCCGAATCGCACCTGAACTCCGGTACGCGATTCTGGCTGGTCAAGCCGAGTGTCAGCCTGGCCGGTATTACCGGGCTTGAGACCCTGGTTTCGGGCAACTACATTGCCGTGAGCCCGGGGGAGGGGGAACCTACCAGGCGCTTCAAGGCACTGGATGTGGCGCCGCCATTGTCTGACAGCGAGCCTGGCCTGCACCTGACGCTCAAGGCCGACCGCCTTGGCTCGCTCAACCGCGACAGCCCGGTGTTCTACAAGCAGATCCAGGTGGGCCGGGTGAAAAGCTATCGCCTGGCAGAAGATCAGGCGACGGTTGAGGTCAAAGTGTTCATCGAGCCGGCCTACACCAGCCTGGTGCGCAAGCACACGCGATTCTGGAACGCCAGCGGCATCAGCATCGATGCCAATCTGTCCGGGGTGAAGGTGCGCAGTGAGTCGTTGTCCAGCATCGTAGCCGGGGGGATCGCATTCGCCACGCCTGAGCACCGCAAGGACAGCCCGCCAACCGACCCGAATCTACCTTTCCGTCTGTACGAAGATTTCGATGCTGCTCAGGCGGGTATTCGTATCAAGGTCAAGTTGGGTGACTTCGAAGGCCTCCAGGCTGGGCGCACCCCTGTCATGTACAAAGGCATTCAGGTGGGGTCGCTGAAAACCCTGAAGGTCGATGCGGATCTGTCCAGCGCCATGGCCGAGTTGACGCTCGACCCCCTGGCTGAAGACTACCTGGTCGATGGCACGCAGTTCTGGGTGGTCAAGCCATCCATCTCGCTGGCCGGGATCACCGGGCTGGAAGCGCTGGTCAAGGGTAACTACATCGCTATCCGCCCCGGCGACAAGGGCGCCTCGCCCAAGCGCGAGTTCGAGGCGCGCCCCAAGGCGCCGCCATTGGACCTCAAGGCGCCGGGGCTGCACCTGGTGCTGTTCGGTGACAACCTGGGGTCGTTGGAAGTCGGCAGTCCGATTCTTTACCGTCAGGTCAAGGTGGGTACCGTTCAGAGCTATCAGTTCTCCAAGAAGAGCAAGCGCCTGCTGATCGGTGTACATATCGAGCAGGAGTACGCCAGCCTGGTCAACGGCTCGACGCGATTCTGGAATGCCAGCGGCATCACCCTCACGGGTGGATTGTCCGGTATCCAGATCAAGAGCGAGTCGTTGCAGAGCCTGATGGCCGGAGGCATCGCCTTCGACACGCCGACGCCGAATGTGCCGCTCAAGCGCCGGATTCCGAGCTTCCGCCTGCACGAGAACCAGGAGGCGGCCAATCGCAGTGGGACCACGGTCACTATCCGTGTCGAGCGAGCCGATGGCCTCAAGGTAGGTACACCCGTTCGCTTCAAGGGCCTGGATGTAGGTGTAGTCGAACAGGTTGACCTCACCCAGGACTTGCAGGCTGTGCTGCTCAAGGCGCGGATCACCGAAGTGCCCGATCGTATTGCCCGGGAAGGTACGCAGTTCTGGGTCGTGAAGCCGGCTCTTGGCATCGTCAAGACGGCTAACCTGGAAACCCTGGTGACGGGGCAATACCTGGAGGTTCAGCCGGCAGTGAAGAATCTGGGGCCACAGCGCACCTTCAATGCTTTGCCCCAGGCGCCGGATTTTTCCGAGCGTGAAGCCGGCCTGGCGCTGGTGCTCAGTGCGCCGAGAAGGGGTTCGATCAAGGCAGGCGTGCCGGTGACCTATCGCGAGATTCCGGTGGGCAAGGTAACGGGCTTCGAGCTGGGTCAAACCGCGGACCGTGTGCTGATCCATATCCTGATCGAACCACGTTACGCTGCGCTGGTGCGCGGTGGTAGCCGGTTCTGGAACAGCAGCGGGTTTGGCTTCGACTGGGGTTTGTTCAAGGGGGCGACGGTGCGTACCGAATCGCTGGAGACCCTGATCGAGGGTGGCATTGCCTTCGCGACGCCAGATGGCGAGAAGATGGGTAACCCGGCGCGACCGCAGCAGACCTTTGCCCTGTTCGACAAGGCCGAGGAAGACTGGCTGCAATGGGCGCCGAAGATTCAGATCGGTAAGTGATGGTCAGCGGGCCTCCCTTCACAGGAGGCCCGCTGTAGCCGCTGCCGCAAGGCTGTGATCGGGCGCGTAGCGGCCGTATTCAAGCCACGGAGTGAGACGACTGCGTTGCAGCCGATCACGGTCTGGTACTTCGGCAGGGATTATTGCAGGCAATAAAAAACCGACCCTAGGGTCGGTTTTTTAACAAGCGTGTCGCTTAGGCAGCTGCAGCAGTCTTCAGCGCCTTGATGTGGCCATTCAGACGGCCTTTATGGCGAGCAGCCTTGTTCTTGTGGATGATGCCTTTATCGGCCATACGGTCGATAACTGGCACAGCCAGGATGTAAGCAGCTTGCGCTTTTTCGGCGTCTTTTGCGTCGATGGCTTTAACTACATTCTTGATGTAGGTACGAACCATGGAACGCAGGCTGGCGTTGTGGCTGCGACGCTTCTCAGCCTGTTTTGCACGTTTTTTGGCGGAAGGTGAGTTGGCCACCGTCGAGCTCCTCGAAAGACTTGGTAAATAGCAAACAAAATAGGCCGCGAATCATGCCGATGAGTTGATCGGTTGTCAAGGGCACTTGCTCGGTTCCGCTGAGTGGTCGTTCTGAACAAGGGAGTGATTCCCTTCTGCAGCACGACCTGTAAACTCGGGAGCTTTTGCTCTGCTTGCGTTGCGGCGCGGAGTATCGCACAACTGGGCACGTTCCGGCACAGCCCTTTATCCCAAGACGTGAAAAACTTTCGATGAATCTTCTGAAATCCCTGGCGGCTGTCAGTTCCATCACCATGATTTCACGGGTGTTGGGCTTTGTACGCGACACAATCCTTGCACGGGTATTTGGTGCAGGCGTTGCCACCGACGCCTTTTTCATTGCCTTCAAACTGCCCAACCTGCTGCGCCGAATCTTTGCCGAAGGGGCGTTTTCCCAGGCGTTCGTGCCGATCCTGGCTGAATACAAGACCCAGCAAGGTGAAGAGGCCACCCGAACCTTCATTGCCTATGTGAGTGGTCTGCTGACACTGGTCCTGGCCGTGGTCACGGCTATCGGGATGCTGGCCGCGCCCTGGGTGGTTTGGGTCACCGCTCCGGGTTTTGTCGACAGCACCGAAAAATACCAACTGACCACCGACCTGCTGCGAGTCACTTTTCCTTATATATTGCTGATCTCGCTCTCATCGCTGGCCGGCGCCATTCTCAACACCTGGAACCGCTTTGCGGTCCCGGCCTTCGTTCCGACCTTGCTCAACGTGGCGATGATTGGCTTTACGGTGTTCCTGACACCGTATTTCGATCCGCCGATCATGGCGTTGGCCTGGGGCGTACTGGCAGGTGGCCTGGCGCAACTGTTGTATCAGCTACCGCACCTGAAAAAGATCGGCATGCTCGTGCTGCCACGCCTGAACCTGCGCGACAGCGGCGTATGGCGTGTGCTCAAACAAATGCTGCCGGCGATTCTCGGGGTATCGGTCAGCCAGATCTCGCTGATCATCAACACCATCTTTGCCTCGTTCCTGGTGGCCGGCTCGGTGTCGTGGATGTATTACGCCGACCGCCTGATGGAGCTGCCATCCGGTGTCCTGGGTGTGGCCCTGGGCACCATCCTGCTGCCAACCCTTGCCAAGACCTACGCCAACCGGGACCGTCACGAGTACTCGCGCATCCTCGACTGGGGGCTGCGCCTGTGCTTCCTGCTGGTGCTGCCATGCACCTTGGCCATGGCCATTCTTGCCGAGCCACTGACCGTGGCGCTGTTCCAGTACGGCAAGTTCAGCGCATTCGACGCAGCCATGACGCAGCGTGCATTGGTCGCTTATTCGGTAGGACTGCTGGCAATCATTCTGGTCAAGGTGCTGGCACCGGGCTTCTATGCCCAGCAGAACATTCGTACTCCGGTTAAGATCGCGGTATTCACCCTGGTCTGCACCCAGGTGTTCAACCTGCTGTTCATCACCCACCTTCAGCACGCGGGCCTGGCCCTGGCCATCAGCCTGGGTGCCTGCCTGAATGCCGGCTTGCTGTATTGGAAGCTGCGTCAGCAGCAGTTGTTCCAGCCGCAACCGGGCTGGGGCAAGTTCCTCGCAAAGCTGGTGCTGGCGGTGCTGTTGATGTCGGCGGTGCTGTTGGCGGGGATGCACTACATGCCAGCCTGGGCAGAAGGACAGATGCTTGAGCGTTTCCTGCGTCTGGGCGTGTTGATTCTGGCGGGTGTAGTGACGTATTTCGGCAGTCTGTTCGTGTTCGGGTTCCGCCCGCGCGACTTTGCACGCAAGGCGCTGCATTGAGTCGTAGACATGGCCAGACGTCGGTTTTATCTGTTCCGCACCACGGGGTGACGCTGCTGCCTGTCGTCAGCGCCCGGGTGTGGTTATAATCGACCACTTTATGAGCAAGAAGCGCGTTATGCAGCTGGTTCGAGGCCTTCACAACCTGCGCCCCCAGCACCGGGGCTGTGTCGCCACTATTGGCAACTTCGACGGTGTTCACCGTGGCCACCAGGCAATCCTGGCGCGCCTGCGTGAGCGTGCGGTAGCGCTGGGCGTGCCCAGCTGCGTGGTGATTTTCGAGCCACAGCCGCGCGAATACTTCGCCCCCGATACCGCTCCGGCCCGCTTGGCCCGCCTGCGCGACAAGGTCGCCCTGCTGGCTGGCGAAGGGGTAGACCGAGTGTTGTGCCTGGCGTTCAATCAACGCTTGAGCAAACTCAGTGCCGCCGAGTTCGTCGACACCATTCTGGTCGACGGCCTGGGTGTGCAGCACCTGGAGGTCGGCGACGACTTCCGTTTCGGTTGCGATCGTATCGGCGACTTCGAGTTTCTCCAGCAAGCCGGCCTCACCCAGGGCTTTACCGTCGAAGCGGCGCAAACCGTCGAACTCGATGGCTTGCGGGTCAGCAGCACGCAAGTGCGCGAGGCCCTGGCCAAGGCCGACTTCGTGCTGGCAGAGCGCCTGCTTGGGCGTCCGTTCCGTATCAGCGGCCGGGTGTTGCACGGGCAAAAGCTGGCGCGCCAACTCGGTACGCCGACAGCCAACATACAACTCAAGCGTCATCGCGTCCCGCTGACCGGTGTTTACCTGGTCAGTGTCGAACTCGATGGCAAGGCTTGGCCGGGCGTCGCCAACATTGGCGTGCGACCAACTGTTTCAGGTGATGGCCGTGCCCACCTGGAAGTGCACCTCCTGGATTTTGCCGGCGATCTCTATGGCCGGCGCCTGACGGTGGAATTCCACCACAAGCTGCGCGACGAGCAGCGTTTCGCCTCCCTGGAGGCGCTGAAGTCGGCGATCGATGCGGATATCGCCGCCGCACGTGCCCATTGGCACGCTCAACCGCTAACGAAGAGCCTGAAATGACCGACTATAAAGCCACGCTAAACCTTCCGGACACCGCCTTCCCGATGAAGGCCGGCCTGCCACAGCGCGAACCGCAGATCCTGCAGCGCTGGGACAGCATTGGCCTGTACCAGAAGCTGCGCGAAATTGGCAAGGATCGTCCGAAGTTCGTATTGCACGACGGCCCGCCCTACGCCAACGGCAAGATTCACATCGGTCATGCGCTGAACAAGATCCTCAAGGACATGATTGTCCGTTCCAAGACCCTGTCGGGCTTCGATGCCCCGTACGTGCCGGGCTGGGATTGCCACGGCCTGCCGATCGAGCACAAGGTCGAAGTGACCCACGGCAAGCACCTGAGCGCCGACCAGACCCGCGAACTGTGCCGCGCCTATGCCGCCGAGCAGATCGAAGGGCAGAAGACCGAGTTCATCCGCCTGGGTGTACTGGGTGACTGGGACAACCCCTACAAGACCATGAACTTCGCCAACGAGGCCGGTGAAATCCGCGCCCTGGCCGAAATGGTCAAGCACGGCTTCGTGTTCAAGGGCCTCAAGCCCGTGAACTGGTGCTTCGATTGCGGTTCGGCGCTGGCTGAAGCCGAGGTCGAATACGCCGACAAGAAGTCGCAGACCATCGACGTGGCGTTCCCGGTTGTCGACGAAGTCAAGCTGGCAGCCGCCTTCGGCCTGGCGTCGCTGGCCAAGCCGGCGTCGATCGTGATCTGGACCACCACCCCGTGGACCATCCCAGCCAACCAGGCACTGAACGTTCACCCGGAATTCAAGTACGCCCTGGTCGATACCGGCGAAAAACTGCTGGTACTGGCTGAAGAGCTGGTCGAGTCGTGCCTGCAGCGTTACTCGCTGGAAGGTTCGGTCATCGCTACCGCACCCGGCTCGGCCCTGGAACTGATCAATTTCCGTCACCCGTTCTACGATCGCCTGTCGCCGGTTTACCTGGCCGACTACGTCGAGCTGGGCGCTGGTACCGGCGTTGTTCACTCGGCACCTGCCTACGGCGAAGACGACTTCGTTACCTGCAAGCGCTACGGCATGGTCAACGACGACATCCTCACGCCGGTACAGAGCAACGGCGTGTATGTGCAGTCGCTGGAGTTCTTCGGCGGCCAGTTCATCTGGAAGGCCAACCCTGCGATCGTCGACAAGCTGTCGGAAGTCGACGCGCTGATGCACTCCGAAACCATCAGCCACAGCTACATGCATTGCTGGCGCCACAAGACCCCGCTGATCTACCGCGCCACCGCGCAGTGGTTCGTTGGCATGGACAAGCAGCCAGACAACGGCGACACCCTGCGCAATCGCGCGGTCAAGGCCATCGAAGAGACCAAGTTCGTTCCGGCCTGGGGCCAGGCGCGCCTGCACTTGATGATCGCCAACCGCCCGGACTGGTGCATTTCGCGTCAACGCAACTGGGGTGTACCGATCCCGTTCTTCCTCGACAAGCAAACCGGCGAGCTGCACCCGCGCACCGTCGAGCTGATGGAAGAAGTGGCCAAGCGCGTCGAGAAAGAAGGTATCGAAGCCTGGTTCAAGATGGATGCTGCCGAACTGCTCGGTGCTGAAGCCGACCAGTACGACAAGATCGCCGACACGCTCGACGTCTGGTTCGACTCCGGTACCACTCACTGGCACGTGCTGCGCGGCTCGCACAGCATCGGTCACGAGACCGGTCCGCGTGCCGACCTCTACCTGGAAGGTTCCGACCAGCACCGCGGCTGGTTCCACTCCTCGCTGCTGACCGGTTGCGCCATCGACAACCACGCGCCGTACCGCGAACTGCTGACTCACGGCTTCACCGTCGATGAGAACGGCCGCAAGATGTCCAAGTCGCTGGGCAACACCATCGAGCCGCAGAAGGTCAACGACACCCTGGGGGCCGACATCCTGCGCCTGTGGGTCTCGGCCACCGACTACTCCGGCGAAATGGCGGTTTCCGAGCAGATCCTGCAGCGCAGCGCCGACGCCTACCGCCGGATCCGCAACACTGCACGCTTCCTGCTTTCCAACCTGTCCGGCTTCGATCCGGCCCGTGACCTGCTGCCGGCAGAAGACATGCTGGCGCTGGACCGCTGGGCTGTCGACCGTACCCTGCTGCTGCAGCGCGAGCTCGAAGAGCACTACGGCGAGTACCGCTTCTGGAACGTCTACTCCAAGATCCACAACTTCTGCGTGCAGGAGCTCGGTGGTTTCTACCTGGACATCATCAAGGACCGTCAGTACACCACTGGCGCCAACAGTGTTGCCCGTCGTTCCTGCCAGACCGCGCTGTACCACATCAGCGAGGCGCTGGTGCGCTGGATCGCGCCGATCCTGGCCTTCACCGCCGACGAGCTGTGGCAGTACCTGCCAGGCGAGCGCAACGAGTCGGTCATGCTCAACACCTGGTACCAGGGCCTGACCGAGCTGCCGGAAGGCTTCGAGCTGGGACGTGCCTACTGGGACCGCGTCATGGCGGCCAAGACGGCGGTCAACAAGGAACTGGAGAACCAGCGTTCGGCCAAGGCCATCGGTGGCAACCTGCAAGCCGAAGTGACCCTGTTCGCCGACGACTCCCTGAGCGCCGACCTGAACAAGCTGGGTGACGAATTGCGCTTCGTGCTGATCACCTCGGCGGCTACCGTGGCTCCGTTCGTTCAAGCCCCGGCCGATGCAGTCGAGACCGAAGTTCCAGGCCTGAAGCTCAAAGTGGTCAAGTCCGGGCACACCAAGTGCGGCCGTTGCTGGCACTTCCGCGCCGACGTCGGTGCAAACCCGGAGCATCCGGAAATCTGCGCCCGTTGCGCCGACAACATCAGCGGAAACGGTGAGGTGCGTCACTATGCCTAACCCCGCTGCAGGGCGCTTCGGGCGCCTTGGCTGGCTCTGGCTGAGCCTGCTGGTCCTGGTCCTCGACCAGGCCAGCAAGTTCTACTTCGAGGGCGCGCTGAGCCTGTACCAACAGATCGTGGTCATCCCCGACTACTTCAGCTGGACCCTGGCCTACAACACCGGCGCTGCCTTCAGCTTCCTGGCCGACAGCTCCGGCTGGCAGCGCTGGCTGTTCGCCCTGATCGCCGTGGTGGTCAGTGGTGTGCTGGTGGTGTGGCTCAAGCGTCTGGGCCGTGACGAAACCTGGCTGGCGGTAGCCCTGGCCCTGGTACTGGGCGGCGCACTGGGCAACCTGTACGACCGTATCGTGCTCGGCCATGTGGTCGACTTCATCCTGGTGCACTGGCAGAACCGCCACCATTTCCCGGCCTTCAACCTGGCCGACAGTGCCATTACCGTAGGTGCAGTGATGCTGGCGCTGGATATGTTCAAGAGCAAGAAGTCCGGAGAGCCCGCCCATGACTGAGACCCGTATTGGCCAGAACACCGAAGTCAAACTGCACTTCGCGCTGCACCTGGAAAACGGCGACACCGTAGATAGCACCTTCGACAAGGCGCCTGCAGTGTTCAAGGTCGGCGACGGCAACCTGCTGCCGGGTTTCGAAGCGGCACTGTTCGGCTTCAAGGCTGGTGACAAGCGCACCGTCACCGTCCAGCCGGAAAACGCCTTCGGCCAGCCCAACCCACAGAACGTGCAGATCATCCCACGGTCACAGTTCAACGACATGGAATTGTCCGAAGGCCTGCTGGTGATCTTCAACGACGCCGCCAACGCCGAGCTGCCGGGTGTGGTCAAGGCTTTCGATGATGCCCAGGTGACCATCGACTTCAACCATCCACTGGCTGGCAAGACCCTGAGCTTCGAGGTGGAAATCCTCGAAGTGAAGGCGCTTTGAGCCAGGAGCCGACCATGCAAATCAAACTCGCCAACCCCCGCGGATTTTGCGCAGGCGTGGACCGGGCGATCGAGATCGTCAACCGCGCGCTGGAAGTCTTCGGCCCACCGATCTATGTGCGTCACGAAGTGGTGCACAACAAATTCGTGGTCGAAGACCTGCGTGCCCGTGGCGCGATCTTTGTCGAAGAGCTGGACCAGGTGCCGGATGACGTTATCGTCATCTTCAGCGCCCACGGTGTTTCCCAGGCCGTACGCCAGGAAGCAGCCGGGCGCGG
Source organism: Pseudomonas vranovensis (assembly GCF_040438935.1). Classification (NCBI taxonomy): domain Bacteria; kingdom Pseudomonadati; phylum Pseudomonadota; class Gammaproteobacteria; order Pseudomonadales; family Pseudomonadaceae; genus Pseudomonas; species Pseudomonas vranovensis. Next base: position 16,756 of record NZ_CP159259.1, read on the forward strand.
CCTGAAGGTCTTCGATGCTACCTGCCCGTTGGTCACCAAGGTGCATATCGAGGTGGCGCGCTACAGCCGCGATGGCCGTGAGTGCATCCTGATCGGCCATGAAGGCCACCCGGAAGTCGAAGGCACCATGGGGCAGTACGACGCCAGCAACGGCGGCGCCATCTACCTGGTCGAAGACGAGGAAGACGTAGCCAGACTGCAGGTCAACGACCCCGACAAACTCGCATTCGTGACCCAGACCACCTTGTCGATGGACGACACCAGCCGAGTGATCGACGCCCTGCGTGCGCGCTTTCCCAACATCGGCGGGCCGCGCAAGGATGACATCTGCTACGCCACCCAGAACCGCCAGGACGCAGTCAAGCAACTGGCCAACGAGTGTGATGTGGTCCTGGTCGTGGGCAGCCCCAACAGCTCCAACTCCAACCGCTTGCGTGAATTGGCCGAGCGCATGTCGACCCCGGCCTACCTCATCGACGGCGCCGAAGACCTGGACAAGAGCTGGTTCGATGGCGTCGAGCGAATCGGCATCACCGCGGGTGCCTCGGCGCCTGAAGTACTGGTGCGTGGCGTGATCGAGCAACTTCGCGAATGGGGCGCTACCGGTGCCGAAGAGCTGGACGGCCGCGAAGAGAACATCACCTTCTCGATGCCTAAAGAACTGCGCGTACGTTCACTGATCTGACCCGGCCCCCGCACACAGCGTGTGTTCGATCCGTTCCTCGCGCACGCTCACCCGGCCACTGGGTGAGAGCACGACCTGGTAGTGGCTGATGGCTTCGGGGCGCTGGCAAACATGCAGCGTCCCGGCCTGAAAGCCACCGCCTTGCTGCTGGGGCAACCCCAGCCCATTGAAGCTCACCTGGCGCATGACCGGCTGATTCCCCACAATGGTTGCTCGCCCATCGCGGCGCCATTCATGCAGCAGCTGGCTGTCTTGTTCCACGAGCATTCGCCAGCCATTGCTCCAGTTTCCGTCCATTGCCTGCACTCGCACCGTGCTGTTTCTCAGCAGGGCTTCGCTGCGGGCCGTGCGCAACGTGCGGGCAAGGTCAGTTGCAGCCGCTTGCCGTTGTAGCCCTGTGCTCATGTCGCTGTAGGCGGGTATCCCCAACCGGGACAGCATCCCCAACAGCACCAGCACAAACAACATTTGTATCAGTGTTACCCCTTGTTGCTTCACCGTGCATCCTTCCCTGGAAGTGCTTCGCTATAGATTCCAGACCCAAGTGGCCGATGTCGAGTCGGCCACATTGGCAATGTGCTGTGGAAAAGTCGGGGGTAGGCCATGGACGGCGAGCAACAACAAGGTATGACGCTGATTGAAGTGCTGGTGGCGATGACGGTCCTGGGCTTGGGCCTGTTCGCCGTCGCGGGTATGCAAGTGCAAGGGTTGCAGGCCACCGAAAGCGCCCTGCGCAGCACACAGGAGGCCTACAGGGCGCAGGGTGTGCTGGAGCAGGCGCGTGCCAAGGGAGAGACAGGCGAAGGGCTGGTTGGCCCATGAGCCGGCAAACCGGATTCAGTGTGCTGGAGCTACTGCTGGCCTTGAGCCTGGGGCTGGTGATGCTTCTGGGTGGCAGTCGACTGTTCCTGGCTGCGAGCCAGTCCTGGCAGGCACAGGCAGTGGCGGCGCGGATGCAGGAAGATGCCCGCCAGGCGCTGCAGCATCTGGCCCGGGATCTTCGCATGACCGGTGTATTCGGTTGCCTGCGTCACGATGAGATCGATTTTTTCGATTCCGGAGCGGCGGCTGAGTTTGCCCGGCCGCTGGTGTTGACCCAGGGCGCCGAGGGTCGCCTGCAACAGCTGGGCTTGATCCGTGCCGAAGGGCTGTATGCCAGCGGTCGCCCCAACTGGACCTTGCTCACCGACTGCCGCACGGTGGCCAGCGTGCAGGCCGGTACTGGAGCCCCTGGCGTCGGCCAGTTCGCCTTGGGCATTCGTCGTCAGGTCTATCGGCTGGCAGGCGATCAGTTGCAGCTCACCAGCGGGGCCATGACCGCCGTGTTGCTGGACGGGGTAGGGGACATGCGTGTCGAGCTGTTGAGAAGCGCTGACCTGAGCGTGTCCGGTGTACGGCTAAGCCTTACGCTGGTTGATCCGCAACACCGCGTCAGGCCCCAGACCTACCAGACGAGTATCGCCCTGGGTAACCCGGTGGTCGGGTCGTGAGCATATCCGGCCAGCGTGGTCTGGTGCTGCTGCTCAGCCTGGTATTGATGCTGTTACTGGGAATGCTGGGCGTCTCGGTGATGGCCAGTGCCCTCCAGCAGGAACGCATGGCACGCAACCTCGAGGCGCTGATACAGACCTTCGAGCAGGCGCAGCAGGTGCTGCAAATGGGCGAAGCCACGGCACCTGCGTACAGGCCCCCGTGCAGCTTCTGCCTGCCGCCTCCAGAAGCCGGCCAGGTCAGCGCAGCGGGTGTCTACAGCGGTGCGGGCGCCAGTTCCGGCCTGGCATGGCAGGCTGCCGGTGGCGGGTTCTATCTGGTTCAGTCCCTGGGGCAAAGCACCCAGGCCAGGTTCATGCCTCCCGGGCTGCCGGTAAACCTTTATCGCGTCACCGCGGTGCATCGCAGCGGCCCAGCCCGTAGTGTGCTGGAAAGTGTAATCGCGCAGCCGGTCGACGCAGGGCACACGCAAGGGCGTCGAATCCTCTGGCGTCAGGTCTACTAGGGAGTAACAGAATGAACCCTCAGAAGGGCGTGAGCCTGATCGAACTGTTGATTGTCATCGCCGTGGTCGGCATTCTGGCGAGCATTGCCTACCCCAGCTACAGCGACCAGATCAAAAAATCTGCCCGTACCGAGATTGTCGGCCTGCTGTTCGAGAGCGCCCAACACCTGGAACGCCACTTTTCGCGCGCCGGGCAATACAGCGACACCGACACCGTGACAACGCCACTGGCCAGCGGCACAGCCCACTACAGTTTGCATGCGGTGCGCGACAGCGAGTCGTTCATCCTCCTGGCCCGTCGCAATCCCGGCAGCCTGATGGTGGCCGACCCCTGTGGTGATTATCAGCTCGACCAGGCGGGTGTGCGCAGCAACCCTGCGGGCGCTGCAAGCGGTGATGGGTGCTGGGGGGGCTGAAGGTTTTCGCGGTTTACTTCAGAAATTGGATCGATAGATGACCAAGCAAGTAGTGATTGTCGGCGGCGGGGTAATCGGCCTGCTGACTGCGTTCAACCTCGCAGCCGAGGTGGAGCAGGTAATCCTGTGTGACCGTGGGGCGCTGGGCCGGGAGTCGTCCTGGGCTGGCGGCGGCATTGTTTCGCCCCTTTATCCCTGGCGCTACAGCCAGGCAGTGACGGCGCTGGCGCACTGGTCGCAGGACTTTTATCCACAGCTGGGCGAACGCCTGTTCGCCAATACCGGCATCGACCCGCAAGTCCACACCACCGGCCTGTATTGGCTCGACCTCGACGACGAAGCTGAAGCCCTGGCGTGGGCTGTGCGAGAAGGGCGACCGCTGAGCGCTGTGGATATCTCTGCCGCCTACGACGCCGTACCGGTGCTGGGTGCGGGTTTTCAGCGGGCTGTCTATATGGCCGGTGTTGCCAACGTGCGTAATCCCCGCTTGGTCAAATCGCTCAAGGCGGCGTTGCAGCGCCTGCCCAACGTGAGCATTCGCGAGCACTGTGAAATCACCGGGTTCAGCCGCGAGGGCGGACGGATCACCGGTGTCGAGACTGCTGATGGTGCCATTGCGGGCGACCGCGTGGTGCTGACGGCGGGCGCCTGGAGCGGAGACCTGCTGCGCCCGTTGGGCCTGGAATTGCCGGTGGAACCTGTAAAGGGCCAGATGATTCTCTTCAAGTGCGCCGACGATTTCCTGCCGAGCATGGTGCTGGCCAAGGGGCGCTATGCCATCCCGCGTCGTGATGGGCACATCCTGATCGGCAGCACCCTGGAACATGCCGGCTACGACAAGACGCCGACCGACGAAGCGCTGGGAAGCCTCAAGGCTTCAGCCATCGAGCTGCTGCCAGCATTGGCCGGGGCCGAGGTGGTTGGTCATTGGGCAGGCTTGCGTCCGGGATCGCCCGAGGGCATTCCCTACATTGGCGAAGTGCCGGGCTTCGAAGGGCTTTGGCTGAACTGCGGGCATTACCGTAATGGCCTGGTGCTGGCGCCGGCCTCCTGCCAACTGTTCGCCGACCTGTTGTTGGGGCGCGAACCGATTATCGATCCACAGCCTTATGCACCGGCGGGTCGTTTGATCTAGAAGCATCGCAGGCAAGCCCCGAAGGTGTCACAGAACCTGTGGGGCTTGTCTGCGATGAGGCCAGCGCACCTTGCCTCACATAAAGCCGATGCAAGAGTGATCACCCGATAATCGGCACCTGCAGATGTCGGCTCGGGAAATGTCGCTCATACAAGCGGCACACTTTCAGCACCTGCTCATCGGCAAATCGCCCCGCCACAACGTGCAGGCCAACCGGCAAGCCGGCATCGGTAAAGCCGCAGGGTACCGAGGCCGCCGGTTGCTGGGTCAGGTTGAAGGGGTAGCTGAATGGCGTCCACTCCATCCACTGTTTGAGACCCGAGCCTGGCGGAACATTGTGCCCGGCCTCGAACGCCACCAGCGGCAGCGTCGGTGTTACCAGCACATCGTAACGTTCATGGAAGGCGTTCATCCGCGCCACCAACGCCGCCCGCGCTTCCAGTGCCAGGGCGTATTCGTTCAGGCTGATCGCCGCACCGCATTCGGCAATCTCCCGCAGGCCCGGGTCAACCAGGCCACGCTGTTCGGCAGTCAGTTGCCCGAGCAAGCGTGCGGCACCGGCGAACCACAGTGTATTGAAGATATCCACAGGGTCGTCGAAGCCGGGATCGACGGCCTCGACCTGTGCTCCCAGTTGCACAAGGCGCTCAACCGCTTGACCGACTAGCGCCTGGATCTGCGGATCGACGTCCACATAACCGAAATCGGCACTGTAGGCGACACGCATGCCCTTGAGGTCGTCACCTAGGGATAACCACGGTGCCTGCCGCGCAGCGCCGGCCAGGCCGTCGCGGGCATCGGGACGGGCCACGCAATCGAGCATCAACACCGAGTCTTCCACGGTGCGAGTCATCGGCCCCAGGTGCGAGAGGATAGTCATGGCGCTCAGCCGGCCACTGCGGCACGTAGCCGAAGGTAGGCTTGATGCCGAACGTGCCGGTAAACGCACAAGGAATCCGAATCGAGCCGCCGGCATCACTGCCCTGGTGCAGCACGCCAAGGTTCAAGGCTGCGGCAGCAGCGGCGCCACCGGACGATCCGCCAGCTGTCAGGCGCGTGTTCCAGGGGTTGCGGGTGATGCCATAGAGCGGGTTGTCGGTCACGCCTTTCCAGCCAAATTCCGGCGTGGTGGTTTTACCGACCAGCACCGCGCCGGCAGCGCGCATAAAGGCGCTGAACGGAGCATCGGTGTCCCATGGGCTTTTGCTGCTGGTGGTGCGCGAGCCTTTGCGCGTCGGCATGCCGCGGGTCAGGGTCAGGTCCTTGATCGAACTGGGCACCCCGTCCAGGCGCCCACACGGATTACCTTGCTGCCAGCGCTTTTCGCTGGCGCGGGCGGCGGCGCGGGCGCCGTCTTCATCAACGTGACAGTAGGCATTCACCGCCGGGTTATGCAGAGCGATGCGCGTCAAGACATCCTCGGTCACTTCCACAGGTGACAGTGCCTTGCGCTGATACAGCGCCAGCAGTTCAACGGCGGTCAGTTCGCCGAGGGTGGTTTTATCGGTCATTTGCATTGGCCTCCCTGGGCAGCGTTGAGCATGGCCCGCAGTAGCACGGCACAACCATCGGCCAAGTCCTGGGGCGCGGCGTTTTCGATTTCGTTGTGGCTGATACCGTCCTCGCACGGCACGAAGATCATCCCGGCAGGGCCCAGTTCGGCGAGGAAGATCGCGTCGTGGCCGGCACCACTGACAATGTCCATATGACTCAGGCCCAGCTCGGTTGCGCCCTGGCGCACGGCCTCGACGCATTCGGCGGCGAAGTACAGGGGCGGGAAGTCTGCTGTGGGCGTCAGCTCGAAGTGCAGGCCGTGGGTGGTGCAGCTGCGTTCGATGACCTGCGCGACTTCCTCGACCATGGCCTGCAAATGTTGTGGATCAAGGTGGCGCAGGTCGATGGTCATATGAACCTGGCCCGGGATCACGTTGCGCGATCCTGGATGCAGGTTCAGGCAACCGACCGTGCCGCAGGCATGGGGTTGGTGGGCATGGGCGATGCGGTTGACAGCGCTGATCACTTCAGCGGCGCCCACCAGGGCATCCTTGCGCAGGTGCATGGGGGTCGGTCCGGCGTGGGCTTCGACACCGGTCAGCACCAGGTCGAACCACTTCTGCCCCAGGCAGCCCTGCACCACACCAATGGTGGTCTGACGGTCTTCGAGTACCGGCCCTTGTTCGATGTGCGCTTCAAAATAGGCGCCCACCGCATGACCGACCGGCGTTCGCGTGCCGGCATAGCCGATGCGCTGTAACTCGGCGCCTACCGACAGGCCCTGGTCGTCGACCTTGTCCAGGGTCTGCTGCAGGTCGAACTTACCGGCGAACACCCCCGAGCCCATCATGCACGGCGGGAAGCGCGAGCCTTCCTCGTTGGTCCACACCACCACTTCCAGCGGCGCCTCGGTCTCGATGCCCAGGTCATTGAGGGTGCGGATCACTTCAAGGCCGGCCATCACCCCGTAGCAGCCGTCGAACTTGCCACCGGTGGGCTGGGTGTCGATATGGCTGCCGGTCATCACCGGTGCCAACGCAGGATTGCGCCCGGCGCGGCGGGCGAAAATATTGCCGATGGCATCGACACTGACGATGCAGCCCGCCGCTTCGCACCATTGCACGAACAGGTCGCGGGCCTGGCGGTCAAGGTCGGTCAGGGCCAGGCGGCACACCCCGCCCTTGGCCGTAGCGCCCAGCTGCGCCAGGTCCATCAGCGATTGCCAGAGGCGGTCGCGGTTGACTAGCAGCGCATTGCCGAGCAGATACCGGGACGGATCGGTGGAGGTATTCATGGTCAGTCTCCTTTCAGGCGCTCAGGGCCAGGAAGCGGTTCTTGATGCTTGGGTCGGCGCGAAATTGGGCGGCGGTGCCCTGGTAGGCCACACGGCCTTGTTCGAGCACGTAATGGCGGTCGGCGAGGGCGTCGCACACCATCAGGTTCTGCTCTACCAGCAGCACCGACAGCCCCTCGTCCTTGATGCGCCGCAGAATCTTCACCAGCTCGTCGACAATCACGGGTGCCAGGCCTTCGGTGGGCTCATCGAGAATCAGCAGCTTGGGGTCGTTGAGCAGGGCACGGGCAATGGCCAGCATCTGCTGCTCGCCACCGGAAAGGGCGAAGCCGTTGTTGTTGCGCCGCTCCTTGAGGCGCGGAAACATCGCGTAGACATCCGCCAACTGCCAGCGGCTGTCCTTGCGGGCGGCGATCTTGAGGTTTTCCTCGACGCTGAGCAGGCGAAAAATACCGCGGTGTTCCGGCACCAGGGCAATGCCCTGGCGGGCAATCTCGAAGATCTCCCGGCCCACCAGCGGTTTGCCGTTGAAGTGAATCTGCCCCTGGCGCGGACGGACGATGCCCAGGATGCTGCGCAGCGTGGTGGTCTTGCCGGCACCGTTGCGGCCCAGCAGCGTGACCAACTCTCCGGTTGCGACTTTCAGCGAAACCCCTTCGAGCACATGGCTCTTGTCGTAGTAGGAGTGAATCGAATCGACGTTGAGCATCAGGCGGCTTCTCCAAGGTAGGCGGTGCGCACACGTTCATCGTTGCGGACGAATTCCGGGGTGCCCTCGACCAGGATCCGGCCATGGCTCATCACTGTGATGCGCTGGCTGATCGACATGACGATGCTCATGTTGTGCTCGATCAACAGCACGGTGTGATCTTGGCCCAGGTCGCTGATCAGTTCGGTCATCAAGGGAATGTCATCGATGCCCATGCCCGAGGTAGGCTCATCGAGCATCAGCAGCTTGGGGCGGGCGCAGATCGACATGCCGACTTCCAGCACCCGCTGCTGACCATGGGACAGTTCACCGGCCAGGGTGTCGGCCCGACCACCGAGCTTGAGGCGTTCCAGCACCTGGTCGGCCATGTCCCAATGGCTGCGCTTGTGTTCCACGCTGCGCCAGAAGTTCAGCGCTGCCAGGCCATCTCGGCCCTGAGCGGCCAGGCGCAGGTTTTCCCGCACACTGAGGTTCTGGAACAGGCTGGTGAGCTGGAACGAGCGGGCCATGCCCAGCGCCACACGGCCATGGGACGGCTTGCGGATGATGTCCTGGCCGCCGAACAGAATCTGCCCAGCGGTAGCCGGACGCTCGCCGGTGAGGCAGTGGAACAGGCTGGTCTTGCCGGCGCCGTTGGGGCCGATCACGGTATGGATGGTGCCGGCGCGTACTTTCAGGTCAACGCCGTCCACGGCATGGAACGGGCCGTAGGCCAGCTGCAGGTCGCGGGTTTCCAGGAGGTAATCGCTCATTGCAGGTTCTCCTTGGTCTTGCTTGCAGCAGTGCGCAGCGCACCCAGGCGCTTGCCGAGGTCCGCCAGGCCGCCCCACAGGCCACCGCGCATGAACACCACCACCAGAATCAGAATGATCCCCAGCAGCATCAGCCAGCGCGGCCACAGTTCCGACAGCACATCGCCGAGCAGCACGATGGAGCCTGCGCCCAGCAGCGAGCCGAACAGCGAGCCGGTACCGCCGACGATGGTCATGATCAGAATGTTCTCGGACATCACCAGGTCGATGTTCGACAGCGGGGCAAAGTGCAGCAGCATGGCGTACAACGCCCCGGCGATACCGGTGACGGCGCCGGACAACATGAACACCAGGATCTTGAAGTGGCGGGTGTCATAGCCGATGGCCGCGGCGCGGGTTTCGTTCTCGCGAATGGCCAACAGGGTGCTGCCGAAGGGGGAGCGGATCACCCGCTGGGCGCCGATGAAAATCAGCAGGAACAGCACCGCGACAAAGGCATAGAAGTGCCGCGGGTCGCCCAGATCCACCAGCACATGGCCGGCAATCGACAGGTCGGGGCGCGGTACATCGAGCAGGCCGTTGTCGCCGCCGGTCCAGTCGCTCAGGGTGTAGGCCAGAAAGTAGGCCATCTGGCTGAAGGCCAGGGTCAGCATCACGAAGTAGATACCAGTACGGCGAATCGCCAATGCACCCACCAGCAACGCCAGCAAGGCGCCGAATACGGCAGCGCCCAGCAGCGCCGGGAACATGCCCCAGTGCAGATGGATCATCAGCAGCGCCGCGCCGTACGCGCCTACGCCGAAGAAAATACCCTGACCGAACGACAGCAGCCCGGTAAAGCCCAGCAGCAGGTTACAGGCCAGCGCCGCGAGGGCGAAGATCAGGATTTCGGTGGCCAGGGTGGTCGATGGCAGCAGTAACGGCAAACCGATCAGGGTGGCGACCACCAGCAACAGCAGGGCGGGCGAACGGCCCTTGGCAAGGGGCAACGGGTTCTTTTCACTCATATTCATGCTCTCCCGAACAGACCGTAAGGACGCACCAGGATCACCGCGGCCATGGCCCCGTAGATCATCAAGCTGGCCCCTTGCGGCCAGAGGCTGGTCATCATGCTTTGCACCACGCCGACCAACAGACCACCGACCAGCGCTCCACCAAACGAGCCCATACCGCCGATCACCACGACGACAAAGGCGATACCGAGGATCTCCGGGCCGACAAAGGGCTGGGCCCCCCGCAATGGCGCGAACAGCACCCCGGCGACACCGGCCAGGCCCACGCCCAGGGCGAAGGTCAGGGAAAACAGGCGGAAGATATTGGTGCCCAGCAGTGAGACGGTTTCAGTACTCTCGCTGCCGGCCCGTACCAGGGCGCCGAAGCGCGTGCGTTCCAGCAGCAGCCACAGGCCCAGGCCGATCAGGGCCGAGAAGCCGATCAGGAACAGGCGGTAGTAGGGGTAGATGAAGTCACCGATGATCAGCACGCCGCGCAGCTCATGGGGCACGGCAATGTTCTTGCCCACCGGGCCCCAGATCAGTACCGAGGCTTCCTGAATGATCAAGGCGATGCCCAGGGTCACCAGGATCTGGAAGGTATGGGGCAGGTGGTAGATGCGTTTGATCAATAAACGCTCGACCATCCAGGCCAGCGCCGCGACTGCAAGCGGTGCCAACAACAGGGCCATCCAGAAATTGCCGGTCAGGGCCACGACCGTATAGCACAGGTAGGCACCCAGCAGGAAAAACGCCCCGTGGGCGAAGTTCACGAAGTTGAGCAGACCGAAAATGATGGTCAGGCCCACGGCAATCAAAAAGTAGATCATCCCCAGGCCAAGGCCGTTGAGCAACTGGAACAAGTAAAGACTGAGCATGCACGAACCCTCTGCAGCACGCGTGACGGCTGCATTGCAGTAGTGTGATAGCGAGCGCCGGGCGTCAGGCCAGGGCGCAACCGGTATTGGCGACGTCGATAAAGGAGCGGCCGGCGCTGAGCACTTCGGCCAGGTCGTCCTCGTCACGCATCTGCGCCTGGGGTTTGCCACGCAGCAGGTAGTAGTCCTTCATTACCTGATGATCCGCTGCGCGGATCAGCTCGTCCCCGGTCGGCCCCTGATACGACATGCCCTGCAGGGTGCGGGCGATGGCCGGGCCATCGAAGCTGCCGGTCTTGATGATGGCTTCAAGCATCACCCGGGTGCCGATGTAGTCGGCGGCCAAGGGGTAGTTGGGGTTGATGCCGTAGGCGGCCTGGGTAGCCTTGACCAATGCCTGGTTCAGCGGCGTATCGACCTGGTGCCAGTACTGGGCGCCAAGGTAAACTCCTTCGAGCACGTCGCTGCCCAGTTCCTGGAACTGATCCAGGCCTGCTGACCACACCAGCAGCACCTTCATGCGCTCCTTGATGCCGAAATTCACGGCCTGGCGCAAGGCGTTGGAGGACTGGCTGCCGAAGTTGAGCAGCACCAGCACGTCGGGCTTGGCGGCGATGGCGTTGGTCAGGTAACCGGAGAACTCCTGCTCCTGCAGCGAGTGGTAGCTGTTGCCGATGTGCTCGACACCGAACTCCTTGAACACCTTGCGGGCGTTGTCCAGCAGCGCATCGCCGAACACGTATTGCGGGGTGATGGTGTACCAGCGCTTGGCGGCAGGCAGTTGGCGGATCATCGGCACCAGGGTCTCGCGGATGGCGCCGTAGGTGGGGACCGACCAGCGGAAGGTTGCCGAGTTGCAGTCCTTGCCGGTGATCTCGTCGGCGCCGACCGGGGTCATGAACACGCCGCCGGCCTTGTGGATTTCCTTGGACACCGCCAGTGCCGAAGAGGAGAGGGTGCAGCCCTGAAAGAACCTGGCCGCGTCCTGACCGATGGCTTCCTGTACCTTGCGCACCGCCTTGCCGGCGTTGCCTTCCGTGTCGATCACCTTGTACTTGAGCGGGCGCCCGAGCAGTTGCGGGTGCTCGGCGATGGCCAGGCGCGAGCCCATGTCGGCGTACTTGCCATAACTGGCAAAGGCCCCGGACATCGACTTCAAGCCGTAGAAGGTGATCGGTTCCTCAGCGCAGGCCAGGCGCATCCCGGCAGGGATACAACCCAGGCCACCAAGGGCAAGGCCTGCCTTGAGCAGGGTACGTCTTTGCATGGGTAACTCCTTGGTTCTGGTTATTAGGCAGGAGTGGCAATGACAAAGCGGGCACGGTCGGGCCTGTGGGCAGGCCTCTGGTCGGGCGTGATCAGTGGTGGTGGTCGAACTCCAGCAAAAAGTGCCGGGCCACTTCGCCTTCAAGGGCGGTCATGTGCTGTTCGGCGTCGCACATGTGCTCGTGCATCAGGCGACGCACCGCCGGTTCGTCGGCGGCGCGCAGGGCGGTCAGCAGTTGCTTGTGGTAATCGATGTTGGCGGCGTCGAATTGCTCGCGCTTGGGCTTGTAGGCTTTTTTCAGTACCACCAGGTCGCGCAGCAAGTCGTTGAGGAAGGTCGCCATGAAACTCAGCAGCGGATTGGGGCAACGCCGGGCCAGGATGTTGTGGAACTCGAGCTCGGCCAGGCGTTGCTCCCGCTGCCCCAGTTCGCTGTCTTCCGGGGCGCTGCAGCAGTCGATGTTGGCCTGCAAGGCGCTGAAGTCTTCTTCGCTCAGGCGGCCGATGACCGCGACGGCCAGTTCCACTTCAATGACTTTGCGCAATTGGTACACCTGCTCGCCATCGAGTTGCTGGAAGTGCAGGTAGTTGCGCAGCGCGCGGCTGGCGGGCTCGGTGCCGGCCTCGTTGAGGTAGGCGCCGCCGCTGGGGCCGGTGCGGGTGTTGACCAGGCCTTCGACCTCCAGGGCCTTGAGCGCTTCACGGGCGGTGCCCTTGGAACACTCGAAACTTTCCATCAATTCGCGCTCGGTCGGCAGCCGGTCACCGGGGCGCAGGGCGTCGATGACAATCGAGCGTTTGACCGACTCGACGATCATGTCCGAGAGCTTCTGGCGTTTGCGCTTGATCGGGCGTTTGAGCATGGTGGTCATTTTTCATATTTATGCGGATAAATAGTACTTAATGACCTTTGACCGTCCAGGTCAACAGGTGGGGCGGGGAAGGTGTCGCAAATGGTGCGGGGAGGTCGTTTACAGGAAAGCAGAGCAGGAGCGGGCTCGCCCCGCGATAAATCTGATGTTGCCCAATCGCGGGGCAAGCCCACTCCTACCGCGAGAATCGAAACTTAACGCTGCGGCCCAGGCCCCTGCTCCAGGTGGGCCTGGCTGCAATACCACTGCGATCCCAGGCGCAGGGCGCGGTCATTGGGCAGGTGTACGCCGCAATGGGCGCAGCGCACCATCTTCAACGGGTCTTCGAGGCCGTTGTCGGGCGCAGCAGCGTTGCTGGCCTTGAACTTGCGCCACAGCCAGAAGGCAGCGGCAATCAGGGCGATCCAGAAAAGTAGGCGAACCATGGTGTCCAGCTTTGTCAGTGAAGAGCCTCAAGTCTAGGGCTCGGGCAAGAAAAAAGGGAGGCCTTGGCCTCCCTTTATCTGTTGCATGTTCCGTCAGTCGAATACGCCGAAGGTCATGTAGCTGAACCAGGAGCGGTCATCGTTGTTGCCTTCCGCTTCGTGCTCTTCTTCTTCAACGGCGTCGCCGTCTTTTGGCAGCAGCTCGGCCGGAATTGCTTCCTTGGCGTCTTCGTACTGCTTGATCACGTCTTGGTTGGCGCGGGTTTCGCCCGGTGGCAGCGGCGCGTCGGTCTCGATCAGGCCCAGGGTCGCCTTGGACAACCAGGAGCGGTTGTCGGCTTCATCCTGCTTGGGCTCGAACTGGCCGTCGACCAGGCTCGGGTGATCCGGATAGTTGAGCTTGAGGGTCTCGAGGCTGGTGGCGGCCAGTTCGTCCAGGTGCAGACGCATGTAGGCTTCGGTCATCACTGCCAGGCCGTCGCCCACCGATGGGGTTTCCTGGAAGTTCTCCACCACATAACGGCCACGGTTGGCGGCAGCGACATAGGCCTGACGGGTCAGGTAGTAGTCGGCTACGTGGATTTCGTAGGAGGCCAGCAGGTTGCGCAGGTAGATCATGCGCTGCTTGGCGTCAGGCGAATAACGGCTGTTGGGGAAGCGGCTGGTGAGCTGGGCGAATTCGTTGTAGGAGTCGCGGGCGGCACCCGGGTCACGCTTGGTCATGTCCAGCGGCAGGAAGCGCGCCAGCAGGCCCCGGTCCTGGTCAAACGAGGTCAGGCCCTTGAGATAGTAGGCGTAATCGACGTTTGGATGCTGGGGGTGCAAGCGAATGAAACGCTCGGCGGCCGACTTGGCGGCTTCAGGCTCGGCGTTCTTGTAGTTCGCGTAGATCAGCTCAAGTTGCGCCTGATCGGCATAGCGACCGAACGGATAGCGCGACTCCAGGGCCTTGAGCTTGCTCGTGGCGCTGGTGTAGCTGTGGTTGTCCAGGTCGGCCTGCGCCTGCTGGTACAGCTCGGCTTCGCTCAGGTTTTCGTCGACGACTTCCTTCGAAGAACAAGCAGCGGTGAGTCCGAGGATGGCGATCAGCAGCAGGTGTTTCACTTGCATAGCGGCTTGCGTCCCTATGACGGCCGCTGTCTTGGGCGAGGCCGTCCTGTTATGATGAGCACCCCGGTGCAACCTCCGGGGCAAAAGACGTCGTATTTAACCACAAGCGTGCAGTCGAAACCAAAGGCTGTGCCGCCCGCTGATTCGAGCATGTCCGAGATCATTCAACTTAGCGCAGAGGTGCCGTCCGAATTGGGCGGGCAACGCCTCGACCAAGTCGCCGCCCAATTGTTCGCTGAGCACTCGCGCTCGCGCCTTTCCACCTGGATCAAGGAGGGGCGCCTGACGGTCGATGGCGCGGTCCTGCGTCCGCGCGATATCGTCCACGGCGGCTCGCTGCTGGCGCTCGAGGCCGAGCAAGAGGCCCAGGGCGAGTGGGTGGCCCAGGATATCGAGCTGGATATCGTCTATGAAGACGACCACATCCTGGTGATCAACAAGCCTGCCGGGCTTGTGGTCCACCCGGCTGCGGGCCACGCCGACGGCACCCTGCTCAACGCACTGCTGCACCACGTGCCAGACATCATCAATGTGCCGCGCGCCGGGATCGTCCACCGCCTGGACAAGGACACCACCGGTCTGATGGTGGTGGCCAAGACCATCCAGGCGCAGACTCAACTGGTCGCCCAGTTGCAAAGTCGCAGTGTCAGCCGCATCTATGAATGCATCGTGATTGGCGTGGTCACCGCCGGTGGCAAGATCAATGCCCCGATCGGCCGCCACGGTGGCCAGCGCCAGCGCATGGCCGTGACAGAAGGCGGCAAGCCGGCTGTCAGCCACTACCGTGTGCTGGAGCGCTTCCGTTCCCACACCCACGTGCGGGTCAAGCTGGAAACCGGGCGTACCCACCAGATTCGTGTACACATGGCTCATGTGAACTTCCCGTTGGTCGGCGATCCGGTCTACGGCGGTCGCTTCCGCATTCCGCCTGCGGCCAGCCCGACCATGGTCGATGCGCTCAAGACCTTCCCGCGTCAGGCGCTGCACGCGCGGTTCCTGGAACTGGATCATCCGGTGACCGGCGAGCGCATGGGCTGGGAATCGTCGCTGCCGGATGATTTCGTCTGGCTGCTGTCGCTGCTCAAGCAGGACCGCGAGGCGTTCGTCGGATGACTGAGCTGGCGCACGATCTGCTGATCCCGGACTGGCCTGCGCCAGCCGGAGTCCGAGCGTGCGTCACCACGCGGGCCGGCGGCGTCAGCCTGCCACCCTATGAAAGCTTCAACCTTGGCGACCATGTAGGCGATGAGCCTGCCGCGGTGGCCGAGAACCGCCAGCGCCTGACCGCCGAGTTCGGCATCCAGCCGGCCTGGCTCAAGCAGGTGCATGGCGTGGCGGTGGCCGATGCCGACCCAGGCGTGATCGCCGAGGCCGACGCCAGCTGGACCACCACCCCCGGCATTGCCTGCACCGTAATGACCGCCGATTGCCTGCCGCTGCTGTTCTGCGACCGTGCCGGTACTCGGGTAGCGGCGGCTCATGCAGGCTGGCGCGGCCTTGCCGGTGGCGTGATCGAGGCCACGCTCGATCGCTTGGCCCTTGCGCCAGAAGAGGTGCTGGTGTGGCTGGGCCCGGCTATCGGCCCGCAGGCCTTTGAAGTGGGCCTGGAAGTGCGAGACGCCTTCACCACCATTCATCCGGAAACCGCCCAGGCCTTCGCGCCCGGTGCCCGCCCGGATAAATTGATGGCCGACATCTATACCCTGGCTCGCCTTCGACTGGCTGCCCGCGGTGTGCAGGCGGTGTTTGGCGGCGGTTTCTGTACCGTCAGCGATCCACGCTTCTATTCTTATCGGCGTACTCCGCAGGGTGGGCGCTTCGCCTCTCTGGTCTGGCTTGAGCAACGCTGATTTCAAACAGTTATAAACTGTTACTTATCGAGGGGCGTTTTACCCCCTCAAACAACGCCGCTTACCTTGAATCCGCCCAATCTACCCCTATCTATTAGGGTATCTCTGGCAGGTTCACTCATCTGGTGTGTCCATCGCTCCGACCTGCCCAAAAAGGAAGGTAACCTATGCGAATAGACCGTTTGACCAGCAAGCTACAGCTAGCAATATCCGACGCCCAATCCCTGGCCGTTGGCATGGACCATCCTGCCATCGAGCCTGCTCACCTGTTGCAAGCCTTGATCGACCAGCAAGGCGGTTCGATCAAGCCCCTGCTGATGCAGGTCGGTTTCGACATCAACAGCCTGCGCAAGGCGTTGGGCAAAGAACTCGACCAATTGCCAAAAATCCAGAACCCGACCGGCGACGTCAACATGTCGCAGGACCTGGCGCGTCTGCTCAACCAGGCCGATCGCCTGGCCCAGCAGAAGGGTGACCAGTTCATTTCCAGCGAACTGGTGCTGCTCGCCGCCATGGACGAGAACAGCAAGGTCGGCAAACTGCTGCTGGGCCAGGGCGTGACCAAAAAAGCCCTGGAAAACGCCATCAGCAACCTGCGTGGCGGCGAGGCGGTCAACGACCCCAACGCCGAAGAGTCACGCCAGGCCCTGGACAAGTACACCGTCGACCTGACCAAGCGTGCCGAAGACGGCAAGCTTGACCCGGTGATTGGCCGTGACGATGAAATCCGTCGCACCATTCAGGTGCTGCAGCGTCGTACCAAGAACAACCCGGTGCTGATCGGTGAGCCTGGCGTGGGTAAAACTGCCATCGCCGAAGGCCTGGCCCAGCGCATCATCAACGGCGAAGTGCCCGACGGTCTCAAAGGCAAACGGTTGCTGTCGCTGGACATGGGCGCGCTGATTGCCGGTGCCAAGTTCCGTGGCGAGTTCGAAGAGCGCCTCAAGGGCCTGCTCAATGAGCTGTCCAAGCAGGAAGGGCAGATCATCCTGTTCATCGACGAGCTGCACACCATGGTCGGTGCCGGCAAGGGCGAGGGCTCCATGGATGCCGGTAACATGCTCAAGCCGGCCCTGGCCCGTGGCGAGCTTCACTGCGTGGGCGCCACCACCCTGAACGAATACCGCCAGTACATCGAGAAGGATGCCGCCCTTGAGCGTCGTTTCCAGAAAGTACTGGTAGAGGAGCCGAGCGAGGAAGACACCATCGCCATCCTGCGTGGCCTCAAAGAGCGTTACGAGGTGCACCACAAGGTAGCGATCAGTGACGGCGCCATCATTGCCGCGGCCAAGCTCAGCCACCGCTACATCACGGATCGCCAGTTGCCGGACAAGGCCATCGACCTGATCGACGAAGCGGCCAGCCGTATCCGCATGGAGATTGACTCCAAGCCGGAAGTGCTCGACCGTCTGGAACGTCGCCTGATCCAGTTGAAGGTTGAGTCCCAGGCACTGAAGAAGGAAGACGACGAAGCCACGCTCAAGCGTCTGGAAAAGCTCACCGAAGAAATTGCGCGACTGGAGCGTGAGTATTCCGACCTGGAAGAAATCTGGACCTCGGAAAAGGCCGAAGTACAGGGCTCTGCCCAGATCCAGCAAAAAATCGAGCAGGCCCGCCAGGAGCTGGAAACAGCCCGGCGCAAGGGCGACCTCAGCCGCATGGCCGAGCTGCAGTACGGGGTGATCCCGGACCTGGAGCGCAGCCTGCAAATGGTCGACCAGCACGGCAAGACCGAGAACCAGTTGCTGCGTAGCAAGGTGACTGAAGAGGAAATTGCTGAAGTCGTGTCCAAGTGGACCGGCATTCCCGTGGCCAAGATGCTTGAAGGCGAGCGGGAAAAACTGCTGAAGATGGAAAGCCTGCTGCATGAGCGGGTGATCGGTCAGGAAGAAGCTGTGGTGGCAGTCTCCAACGCCGTGCGTCGCTCCCGCGCAGGGCTCTCTGACCCGAACCGGCCAAGTGGCTCGTTCCTCTTCCTCGGCCCGACCGGGGTAGGTAAGACCGAGCTGTGCAAAGCACTGGCAGAGTTCCTGTTCGACACCGAAGAGGCGATGGTACGGATCGACATGTCCGAATTCATGGAGAAACACTCCGTGGCGCGGCTGATCGGTGCACCACCTGGCTATGTCGGTTACGAAGAGGGTGGCTACCTGACCGAGGCGGTGCGGCGCAAACCATACGCGGTGGTGCTGCTCGACGAAGTCGAGAAGGCTCACCCGGATGTGTTCAACGTGTTGCTGCAAGTGCTTGAAGACGGTCGCCTGACTGACAGCCACGGTCGTACGGTGGACTTTCGTAATACCGTGATCGTGATGACCTCCAACCTGGGTTCGGCACAGATCCAGGAGCTGGTGGGTGACCGTGATGCACAACGTGCGGCAGTGATGGACGCAGTGGGCTCGCATTTCCGCCCAGAGTTCATCAACCGTATCGACGAAGTCGTGGTGTTCGAGCCTTTGGGCCGTGAGCAGATCGCTGGCATCACCCATATCCAGTTGGGCCGTCTGCGCAGCCGCCTGGCTGAGCGCGACCTGGGCCTGGAGCTGAGCGACGAGGCACTGGATAAACTGATCGCCGTCGGTTACGACCCGGTCTACGGTGCTCGGCCGCTGAAGCGGGCGATCCAGCGCTGGATCGAAAACCCGTTGGCGCAGTTGATACTGGCTGGCAAGTTCCTGCCAGGCACGCCAATCACGGCCAAGGTCGAAGGCGAAGAAATCGTCTTCGCCTGATTTTTCGCTGGGTTACGCTAAGGCCTCGATTTCGAGGCCTTTTTTTTCTTTGCATTTTTCCTCGAGTGCTTGTAAAGTGCGCCCCGCTGTATGTCGCCCCGCAGCTTTCCGGCAAAATCGGGAATCTGAAAAAAAGTTGCAAATCAGTAAGTTGAATGCAAATTAGGGGTTGACAAGGGTTTTGAAGGTTGTAGAATAGCGCGCCTCAGAGACATGAACGCAGCGATGCACAAGGTCGAAGAGTTCAAGGCGGTAGTGATACAGCTTTTGAAATTGCAGTAATTGAAATTGATAGTTCCGCGATAGCTCAGTCGGTAGAGCAAATGACTGTTAATCATTGGGTCCCAGGTTCGAGTCCTGGTCGCGGAGCCAAATTTCAAGCCGGGGTATAGCGCAGTCCGGTAGCGCGCCTGCTTTGGGAGCAGGATGTCAGGAGTTCGAATCCCCTTACCCCGACCATTTTTGGGTCGTTAGCTCAGTTGGTAGAGCAGTTGGCTTTTAACCAATTGGTCGTAGGTTCGAATCCTACACGACCCACCATTTTCAAGTCCGGTTCGCTGGGTTTGGATCTTAAAAGGTTGGAACGCCATTAGCGTCCAGCCACTAAAAAAGGCGCCTTAATTGGTGCCTTTTTTTTACCGGGGTATAGCGCAGTCCGGTAGCGCGCCTGCTTTGGGAGCAGGATGTCAGGAGTTCGAATCCCCTTACCCCGACCATATTCAGAAAGAAGGGCACCTTGCAAAAGGTGCCCTTTTTTCGTTTCTGCAGCCTCTGACATTGCCTGCTACTATCCGGCTTTGTTCTGCAAGGGAGCTGCCCATGACCCTCAAGACCTCCGTATACATCGCCACCAGCCTCGACGGCTTCATCGCCCGTGAAAGCGGCGAGCTGGATTGGCTGATGGTTGCCACCAGCTCCAGCGACGACCATGGCTATGCAGCCTATATGGCGACGATCGACACCCTGGTCATGGGGCGCAACACCTTCGAGAAAGTCCTGACCTTTGGCGAGTGGCCTTACCCCCACAAGCGTGTGGTGGTGCTGAGCAGCACCCTGAGCCAGGCAGATGCCGGGCAAAACGTCGAGGTGCATCCGGGGCCATTGGCAGACCTGCTCGATTACCTTCAGGAAACGGGCGCCAAGAGCCTGTACCTGGACGGCGGCAAAGTGATCCAGAGCTTCTTGCGAGAAGGGCGGTTGGATGAACTGACCATCACCCGCATCCCCGTGTTGCTGGGCAGCGGGATCAGCCTGTTCGGGGCGCTGGCGGAGGATGTGGTGCTGCAGCATGTGCGCAGCACCACTTTCGAGAATGGCTTTGTACAAAGCACCTACCGAATAGCCCGGTAGCAGCTAGAAGTACGGCCGCTGCGCGGTCGATCGCAGGCTGATGCAAGCGGCTTACCGGCTCGGCTTGCAATCCGTAGCCGCTGCCGAGGAACGAGGCTGCGATCGACTGCGCAGCAGTCGCCAGGTAGGAGCGGGTTTGCCTATCGTGGGGCAAGCTCGCCCCTGCAGATCAGTGCAGTTTCAGGCGCGGCTCGGTGCCCCGGCCAATCCGGCTGCCCAGCATCAGCATCAGCGTGCGGAATGTCCCGTATAGCGCCATCTGGTGCATCCGGTACAGCGACACATAGAACATTCGCGCCAACCACCCTTCCAGCATCACGCTGCCCGTCAGGTTGCCCATCAGGTTGCCCACCGCCGAGAAACGCGACAGCGATACCAGCGAGCCGTAGTCACGGTAGGCGTAGGTTGGCAGGGGTTTGCCTTCCAGGCGCGCCTTGAGCGACTTGGCCAGCATCGAGGCTTGCTGGTGGGCTGCTTGTGCCCGTGGCGGTACGTTACGATCACTACCCGGCTGCGGGCAGGCGGCGCAGTCACCAAAGGCGAAGATGTCGTCATCCAGTGTGGTTTGCAGGGTAGGGCGTACCACCAACTGATTGATGCGGTTGGTCTCCAGGCCGTCGATGTCCTTGAGGAATCCCGGTGCCCGAATACCCGCTGCCCATACCTTCAGGCTGGCCGGGATCACATCGCCATTGCTGGTCCTGAGTTCGGTAGCGGTCACTTCGCTGACCGCCGCATTGGTCATGACCGTAACCCCGAGTTTCTCCAGGGTCTTGTGTACCGGCACGCTGATACGCTCCGGCAGCGCGGGCAATACCCGTGGACCGGCTTCGATCAGGGTGATGTGCATGTCCTTGGGCTGGATACGGTCCAGGCCATAGGCTGCCAGTTCGTGCGCCGCGTGATGCAGCTCGGCCGCCAGCTCCACGCCGGTGGCACCGGCGCCGACGATGGCAACGCTGATGGTTTCATTGGCCTGGTCGCCCGCGTGGGCGCGCAGGTAGTGGTTGAGCAATTGCTGGTGGAAGCGCTCGGCCTGCTTGCGGGTGTCGAGGAACAGGCAATGCTGCGCCGCGCCCTCGGTGCCGAAATCGTTGGTATTGCTGCCTACGGCGATGACCAGCGTGTCATAGCCCAGCGTACGAGCGGGCAGCAGTTCACGGCCCTCTTCATCGAGGGTCGCGGCCAGCTGGATCTGTTTGCTCTCGCGGTCCAGCCCGCTCATGCGGCCGAGCTGGAACTGGAAGTGATTCCACTTGGCCTGGGCCACGTAGTTCAGTTCGTCTTCCGAGGAGTTCAGCGAACCGGCGGCCACTTCGTGCAGCAGCGGCTTCCAGATGTGCGTCAGGTTGGCATCGACCAGGGTGACACTGGCGGTGCCCTTTTTACCCAGGGTTTTACCCAGGCGGGTCGCCAGTTCCAGGCCGCCGGCGCCGCCGCCGACAATCACAATACGGTGAGTCATGGGGATATCTCATAAGGTTTACGGAATTCGGGTCTCGAGTGGGCGGCCGCGCGGGGCGGGCGGATTGGGCGAGCGCAAGGCAGCTCATAGCACCAGGTTACTCAAGAGGCGGCTCAACAGGCCCAGGCCAATAGTCACCAGCACCACCATGCAAAGGAGCAGCCACGGCCGGAAAGGCTTGCGCTCGACTTGATGCTGGGGAGCTTGCAGGTATTGATCGACACGACGTTGGTCTTCGGGATTCAGGCGGCTGGTCATGAGGGCCTCGTCAGGTAGACGCTTGTGACTGAAGGGAAGCTACAGGGTTCACTGTAGTCGTTTGAACCGGGCCCCATCGTGCAGTCACACCGCAGCTTTTATGACGAATGATTGCGCTTTGTATCACCGGCGCGAAATTTATGCCATTACGCGTTGGCAGGGGGCCAGCTTAAAGGCTGATACCCACGTCGAACACAATGCTGCGCCCCAGGTTGCCACGCAGGAAGTCCGGCGCATCGGGGTGGGCGAACAACACACGGGCAAAGGTCGGGCCCACCAGCGACAGCGAGCGCCAGCCCTGGCGCAGGTATTCGGTGGGCGGTGGGAAGTGGCTGTTGAGGTCGAGCACTTCGCGCTTGAGGCTGGCGAAGGCGATGATGTCCAGCTCGTTCAGGTCCAGCCCGCGCTCCTGGTAGTTGTGGGCTTTTTTACGCAAGGTCGGCGCCAGGCGCTGCAGCAATTCCTGGGCGCTGATACGTCGTGGCCGGGCTTCGCGGCGTACCAGTTGGCTCAGGGAAAAGGCGCTGCGCCGGCGTTGCAGCTCTTCACGCCATTCATCATTGAGCCTGCGGCCCTCGTCGAGCACGAAAAAAACCTCGAACGAGGCATCGCGAAACAGCACATCAGGCGGCTCTTGACCGGCGGGGGTGAAGTCCTCGCTGCGGTAGGGAATATTCAAGCCTTGCAGCAGGCGCTGGCAGACCCAACGCTCACGTTCCCATTTACGGGCGTTGGAAAGAAACGCATTGGCTTGTTCGGCCTGAATGGTGAGCAGGCGCAAATAATCTGAGTCGTCCATGGGGACAAGCTTAGCGTTCAATTGTGTCTTCATGAATAAAGTCATGTGCTTGGCGGCGCTGACCGGCCATTCGCGGCCCTGTTCGCGGCTTGCGGTGTAGACTGCCATCACGTTCACCGCAGAAGGACGCAGCTACCGTGATTGATGCTCAAGTGCTGTCTGACCAGAGCCTGATGCTGGGCTGGATCGGCTACGTCGCGATGCTGATGTGGGCCACGGCACGCACGCGCTGGGTCGAGCTGTTCACTGACAGCCGCCGTCAGCACCTGCTGTTTGGAACGGTGTTTGCGCTGTTTGCCTTGTGGCTGGTCCGTCGTGATTTCGAGACCGGGGTGTCGTATCACTTCATCGGTATGACCGCCGTCACCTTGCTGCTCGATTGGCCACTGGCGATTGTCGGTGGATTGCTGGCCCAGCTGGGGCTGGTGATGATGGGGCGTCAGGACCTCGTCGCCATGGGCGTCAACGGCCTGCTGTTCATTGTATTGCCGGTGATGATCACCGAAGGCTGCGCAATCCTGGTGGAGCGCGCGCAACCGAAAAACCTGTTCGTCTATATCTTCTGCTCAGGTTTTTTTGCCGCCGCGCTGTCGGCGCTGCTGTGCCTGCTGGCTGCGCTCGGACTGCTGTGGATGGACGGGCGATTCGTGATGCCGGAGTGGATCGAGGACTTTATCGGCTACCTGTGGCTGATCATCTTCCCCGAGGCGTTCATCAACGGCATGGTGGTCAGCGCCCTGGTGGTGTTCTGCCCGGAGTGGCTGGAAACCTTCAACCGCACCCGCTACCTGCAGGCGCCGTGGAAAGACGACGACCCCGGGCGCTGACAATCAGTGGTGGGCGCGGGGGTCGAGCTCGCCGGAAAACAACTCGTCTTCGGCATCCGGTGCTACGGGAATCTTGTGCTCTTCGGCGGCCCAGGCACCCAGGTCGATCAACTTGCAGCGATCGGAGCAGAACGGCCGGAACTTGCTGGCCTCGGTCCATTCAACGGGGGCGCCACAGGTCGGGCATTCAACGGTCAGGGGTTGGCTCATGCTTGGCCTCCTCGCAAAGTCAGGTAAAAGTGGTGCAGGCGGTCGACCTCCGAATGCAGCCAGGCCAGGTCACGGTCGTTGACCACCACATCGTGGGCGTGACGTAGGCGTTCCTCGCGACTGGCCTGGGCCTTGAGGATGGCCTGAACCTGTTCGGGGCTGGTCTGGTCGCGCAGCAGGGTGCGCTGGATCTGCAGTTCCTGGGGGGCATCGATCACCAGCAGGCGCTGGGTGCGTTGAAACTGCCCCGACTCCACCATCAACGGCGAAACGAACACTGCATACGGCGACTCGGCCTTGGCCAGGTAGCTGAAAATTTCCTGGCCGATCAAGGGGTGCAACAGCGCCTCGAGCCAGCGGCGTTGCTCTGGATCGGAGAAGATCAGCTCGCGCAGCGCCGCACGGTTCAGTTGCCCGTCTTCCTGCAGCACGCCAGCGCCAAAGCGCTCGACGATACTGGCCAGGGCCGGACGTCCGGGCTCTACCACCCAACGGGCAGCCTGATCGGCGTCGACCAGGTGTACACCCAGCTCGACAAAACGCTGCGCCGCAGCGCTCTTGCCACTGCCGATGCCGCCGGTGAGGCCGAGAATCCAGGGAGTGAATGCAGCAGTGGTCATCACATTCCAGAGAATTTCAGATAAGAAGTGGTTATTTGACCACCCCAGAGCAGCGCGATCCACCCCGCAATGGCCAGATAAGGACCAAAGGGAATCGGCGTACTGGCTTTCTGGCGCTTGAGGCGCAATACAATCACCCCGATCACCGCCCCCAGCAACGACGACAGCAGCAGCGTCAGCGGCAACACCTGCCAGCCTCCCCAGGCACCGACCAGGGCCAGCAACTTGAAGTCGCCATAGCCCATGCCCTCCTTGCCGGTGATGAGCTTGAACAGCCAGAACACCGACCACAGGCTCAGGTAGCCGGCAACCGCACCCCACAGCGCATCCTCCAGGGGCACGAATACATCAAAGGCATTGACGATCAGCCCCAGCCACAGCAGCGGGAACACCAGCGCATCGGGCAACAGGCGGTGCTCGATGTCGATCAGGCTCATGGCCAGCAGGCCCCAAGTGAGCACCATCAAGGCCAGCGCGCCGGCGCTGGCGCCCAGGTGCCAGGCGGCAAACCCGGTCAACATTGCGCAGCCCAGTTCTACCAGGGGATAGCGCACGCTGATGGCGCTGCGACAACTGGAACAGCGTCCACGCAGCAGCAGGTAACTGAGTACAGGAATATTTTCCCAGGGGCGAATGCGATGCCCGCACTGCGGGCACTGGGAGGCGGGCAGGCACAGATCGTAACGTTCAGGCTCGGCCTCGGCGGGCAGCCCCAGCACCTCACGTGCTTCGGCCTGCCACTGGCGCTGCAACATGATCGGCAAGCGATGCACCAGCACATTCAAGAAACTGCCGACGATCAGCCCCAGCACCACGGCAAAGCACATATACAACAACGGCTGGCTGGCCAGCGAATCCATCAGGTCCATGGTCAGATCACACTACCCAACTGGAAAATTGGCAGGTACATGGCAATCACCAGGCTGCCTACCAGCAGCCCGAGAATCAGCACGATCAGAGGTTCGAGCAGGCTGGCCAGGTTATCGAGCGAGCGCTCGATCGCACTTTCATAGTGGCTGGCGACCCTGGCGAGCATATCGTCCAGCGTCCCGGCTGTCTCGCCAATGGCGCACATTTGCTGCATCAAGCGCGGAAACAAGTCGCTGCCGGCCAGTGCCAGGCTCAACGACTGACCGCTGGCAAGGTCATTGCGCACCCGCAACACGGCTTGTTCGTAAAGCGGGTTGCCACACGCAGCGGCCACGGGCCCCAACGCCTCGACCAGCGGCACACCCGCGGCATAGGAGGTCGACAACGTGCGGGCAAAGCGGGCGAGGGCGGCATTGCTCAGCAGCGCCCCGGCAATCGGCAGCTTCAGGGCCGAGCGCAGGCACCAGCGCTGAAACCCGGGTTGCTGCTGGTAAGCCCGGCGCAGCGCCCAGCCACCGCCAAGCGCTAACACCAGCAACCCGCCAACGTACTGCCCGAGCCAGTTCGACAAGCCGATGACCTGCCGGGTAAACGCCGGCAACTCGGCACCGAAGCCGCTGAACATGGTCTCGAACTGCGGCACCACTTGCAGCAGCAACAGGCTCGAAACGCCCAGCCCGGTCAACAGCACAATCAATGGATAGGTCATGGCCTTCTTCAAACGGGCGCGCAACGCCTGGCGTTTCTCCTGCAGGCTGGCGACCTGCTCAAGCACCGACTCAAGCGTACCGGCTTGCTCGGCGGCGGCGATCAAATTGCAGTAAAGCGTATCGAAATACCGCGGGTGTCGGCGCAGGGCATCGGCCAGGCTGCAACCGGCACCGATATCGGTCCTGATCGCGTCGAGCAAAGAGAGAAGGGCGGGGTTGCTGGTGCTCTGGGCAATCGCCTCGAGCGCTTGCAGCAGTGCCACCCCCGAGCTGATCAACGTCGACAACTGCCGGCTGAACTGACCGAGCTCCTGCGTGCCGAGGGCCGTGCGCTGATGCCACAACCCGCTGCGCACCCGCTCGATGTTTGCCGGGCGAATGCCGCGCTTGCGCAGCGCCGTGCGCAACAGCGCGGGGCTGCGTTCGCTGCTCTGGCCATGAATGGGCGTGCCTTGGGCAGTGATGCCCTGCCAGCGATAGATCTGCAGTTTCTCGGTCATCGCGACATCCTTGCTGCGTGGCCTCAACAAACCCGGAAACAGCTTGAGGGCCTGGCCGGCGGGCAGGATTACCCGCTGCTCACTAGAGTAGTCGAGCCAGGAGGCAAGTTTGCCGACGCCGGGGTGACAAAAGGTGTCTGATCGGGCCTACTGGCGCGCCTGTTGGCGGCAGGGCCGAACCCGCTGCCGACACGAACCGATTTAGAGAGGGAGAACGTCCATGAAAGGGCAACGCGGCATTACCTTGATAGAACTGATGATCGTCGTGGCGATCATCGGCATCCTGGCGACCATCGCCATACCCATGTACAGCAACCACCAGGCACGCACCAAGGCCACCGCCGCCCTGGTAGAAATCTCCGCCTTGAAAACCCCGTTCGACCTGCGCCTGAACGACGGCAAGGACGTCACCGACGTTACCGCCCTGGGCGGCCAGGCCAGCACCAGCCACTGCGCCATCACCGCCACCGGCACCGCCGCCACAGGCGCTGGCACCTTGACCTGCACCCTGGTCGACGCCCCGGCCATGGCCCATGGCAAAGCCCTCACCCTGACACGCTCGGCCACCGGCTGGGCCTGCACCAGCGACCTCCCCGAAGACCTCGCCCCAACCGGCTGCAAACCCGCCGAAGGCACCCCGGCCCAGTGAGCTTTGCTGTTAATAAACAGTGATTTGCGTAAGCGATCCGGCAGTGGTAGCGTTGACGCCACGCCGGTGTAGCTCAGTCGGTAGAGCAGCGCACTCGTAACGCGAAGGTCGCAGGTTCGATTCCTGTCTCCGGCACCAGAGAGCAGTTTCTAGCAGTCTATGACAGCCTACGGAACACCAAACAAAGCCCGCGTAGTGCGGGCTTTGTTGTTTCTGCTTGTCTCGTTTTGTCTCTGTGCATCTACGCGATTTAGGGATATGTTTAGGGATATCTCGGTTCGACAAGGAAACGTATCCCTATGGCGCGCACGGTTGTGCCCCTGACGGACCCCAAATGCGACGCGGCCAAGCCACGCGATAAGGACTACAAGCTATTCGATGGCAAGGGCCTCTATCTCCTGGTCAAGCCATCAGGGGTCAAGACTTGGCGGTTGAAGTACACCAAACCTGATGGTCGTGATGGTTTAGCCACATTTGGCAATTATCCGGCGCTCGGCTTGAAAGCGGCCAGGGAGCGACGTGCTCAGGCGCTTGAGCTTCTCGCTGTTGGGAAAGACCCCATCGAACAGGCGCGCTCTGACAAACAGGAGGCGGCAAACGCCCGGGCAAATACCTTCCGTTTGCTTGCACAGGAATGGCACGCAGCTTGCGCTCGTAAGTGGACACCTGGTCATGCCTCCACCGTTTGGCGACGGATTGAATCTCACCTGCTGCCCACCCTTGGCGATCGTCCTGTCGCGGAGCTGAAAACCCGTGATTTGCTTGTACCGCTCAAAGCAGCGGAAAAGCGGGACACTTTGGATACGGCTGCACGCCTACGCCAGTACATGACGGGCATCCTCCGCATGGCGGTTCAGCATGGCCATTTGGATTTCAACCCTGCAATCGATCTGCAAGGCGCAACGGCTACTCGGAAAACAGCACATCGACCGGCCCTGCCATTTGATCGCTTACCTGAACTCCTCCAGCGCATTGACGCCGACAGCGGACGCGGATTGACCAAGCTCGCGGTGCAGCTGACTTTGTTGGTATTTATCCGCTCCAGTGAGCTCCGCTTCGCACGCTGGGGAGAGATCGATATGAGCAGATTAATGTGGGAGATTCCTGGCGAACGAGCGGCTATTGAGGGTGTTAAGAACTCCCACCGGGGTTCCAAGATGAGCACCCCACACCTGGTGCCGCTCAGTCGGCAGTCCGTTGAGGTGTTGGAGAGCGTTCGTAACCTTACTGGTCGCTTCGATCTGGTATTTGCGGGCGACCATAATCACTGGAAGCCCATGAGTGAGAACACCGTGAATAAAGCTCTGCGGCGTATGGGATATGACACCAAAGCAGAGGTATGCGGCCATGGTTTTCGGACTATGGCCTGCTCTGCACTGGTTGAGTCTGGACTATGGAGCAAGGACGCTGTTGAGCGGCAAATGAGCCATCAGGAGAGAAATACGGTGCGTGCCGCCTACATCCACAAAGCGGAACACATACAAGAGCGGAGGCTTATGGTGCAGTGGTGGGCCGATTACTTGGATGCCAATCGCAAGGATGCAATTACCCCCTACGATTTTGCCCATGGGCGGTTACCTCAGTCATGAAACAGATTGGCCTGGTAACGAACGATCATGATGCAGTGTTACGCCGACTTTCTGGACAAGTTGGAAAAGGGAAAAGTCGTTCAAGGACATTTCGGCAAAGCTGTATGAGGATGCTTGCCCTCTTCAGAACTGGTGTATCAGGTGTAACCGGTGTAACGACAGGCTCCAAACCACTGAAAACATTGAGCAGACCCAGTGCTACACCTTGTATAACCTCGGCATACACCCGGTGTAACACGGAGGAAAAGTGTAACAGCCGAAAAGCCCAGCTCTTCCTGCTGGTGGCTCTTTCGCTCGGACACAGAATCTCCAAACGGCGCGGAATTCAGCTCCCTGGCATGGGGCGCGGGGGGGCAAATGGTCGATAGCCAAACATACGACATGCTTCAGAAACGGTATGGCAGCACCTGCTTACCACTTGAGATTGTGCGACAGCACTATCTATCGCATTTGGGCATGCCCTCGCTACTCAGAGCACTAGGTAAAGGAAAGCTAACGTTGCGCGTAGTGAAGGGCGACTGGGGTGGACGCTTGCAGCGCGTGGTGTACCTTCATGACCTGGCTAGGTGGCTCGATCAAGGGGGAAATTAACCCTTAGGCACGCAGTATAGGCCTGCGATGGCACCTACCGTTCGTCGGAATAAAATGTCGCAAGCTGCGTTGAAGTTGCGCCGAAGTAACCGTATGTGGATAAGTCCAAGTGCCTGGAAATTCCACTATTTCTTTCCAGAATGAATCCGCATAAATAGTTGGCCCTGTTGATACCAATACAGGGAACTAGCTATGACAACTCGCTCCACCTCAATCGCCACTCATCTCGAATCATCAACGCCAGGAACCGGCCTCGACGATACGAATCCACTTGGCTTTGACCCGGCGACACGACTGATTCGCATAACAGACGTGGTCGCCCTGGTAGGTCTTGCTCGCCCGACGATCTATAAGCTGATGAGCCAGCCTGAAAGCGGCTTCCCCCAGCCAGTAAAACTTACTGTTAGCACTGCTCGCGGCGCTCCCGTCGCCTGGGTTTTGTCTGAAGTTTTGGACTGGACTCGCGCTCGTATTGCCGCACGTAACAAGGTGGCAGCATGACCCCAATCTTTTTGCCTCATACAACCCTTGACTCGATTGGCGCGCCAGAAGGTGGTTCCCCATTTTTTGATATCGGACGGGCCCACCTGCGCGCCCTGCGTGATCGTGCCATTGCTGAAGGCGCTCACGTCCTGCTTCTGGCCTGGCCGTCACTGGAATGGGTAATGCTGGCTATTGAGGTCCCGTCAGGCGTAGTGATTAAGGATGCGCAACAGCTCATCCCTAACCTGCTGGCCAACCCCGCCGCCTTGGAGCACATGCGCTCAGAGTCCCGCAAAGGCCAGCACCTAACCTGGCTTTCTCTGACCCGCCCATCCACCTCTCAGCGCTAACGAAAACGCCCCCGGCTGCAACCGGAGGCGTTAGGGGTAGATACGTATGCCTGTTCAAACTATTACACACGCCGCAATCGTGCAAGGGCAGCTTGTTGCTCTTCTCATATCAGGACGTTATGCTCTGTCCGTCGCTGCAAATTCAGCGACCGACCTTGGCCGGTCGAACTACTCAAGGCGCACAAGCGCCCACCATACGATTGCTGGCGCTTTTTTTGTGCCCGCTGTATCGTTTTATGGCGGCTGTGCGTGGGACACCTTCGGGTGTGCCGGGTGCCTTGAGTCCCGGTCGGCCAACCCGCGTACAGCCGTCACCATTCCTTGCTTGGCCGCAAGCGGTGATGGCTCCTCAACTCAAGGAGCGACACCCTATGCACGCCCTCAATCCGTCCAAAATTCGCGCTGCTGCCCATCGAGCAATGGCTCTCGCCGCTTTGCACGCCGATTCCAGCCTTCGTACCCGCCTCACTCGTTACAACAACCACATTGCAAAAGCCCGGGCACTGGAGAATATCGGGGGTGCCAAATGAGCACCGCACTCTATTTCTCCCACCCCGAAGACCTACTGAGCGTTAATCGGGAAGCTCCGGCTGGTATCCCCATCGACGCCATTACTTGCGCTATCGAACGTGCCAATGCTGTTCTGCTTTTGCTCGAGGACCAGTTCGAGGCAGAACAAGGCCAGCGGCTGGCCAACCGAATTATCCTCGGCGCCTTGTGGGACGTTCGTGGGACTCTGGAACTGATCCGCACGCTGGCGCTGCATGCCGACGACACTACCCGCAGGACAGTAGAAGGAGGAGCCCAATGAGCGCCCCCCTTTTGATCGATACCGTCGGTGCAGCGACCTTCGCCAAATGCAACTCGGAGAATCAACCACTGTTCCGAGTGAATGCCGGAGTCTCTTGCGAGGAAGCCTTGGAGCAGGCATCGCTGCTCATGGATTGCATCAACAAGCTGACTTTGATGGGCGGCATGGATGACAAAAATGGGGCGCTGGTATGGGCTGCTCACTACTTGGGTGAGCAGGTCAAAGCCGTCATTGATGATGTGGCCGACGGGCTCCAGCGTGCCCAGGCAGGTGACGTATGAGCACGACCAAAACCCATGCTCGGCGTCCGACCTTTGCTCAGGTCAAAGTTACCGCGCTGCAAAACATCGATTCTGTATTGACTCATTGGCTGCCCAACGGAAAACGTGTTGATGGCGGCAAGGAATACACCGCCCCCAATCCTACGCGCAACGATAAGCATGCAGGGTCGTTGAAAATTAGCCTGAGCAAAGGAACCTGGGCGGATTTCGCCACGGGCGACAAGGGCGGCGATCTGATTGACCTGGTGCGGTACCTCGAAGGCGGCACGGACATCGATGCTTGCCAGAAGCTCGTAGACTTTCTGCGCATTGATCCCGACGCAGCCACCCCGTCCCGGTCGGCGAAGAAGCCAGCGGCGGCTGAATGGCAGGCCGTGCTGCCAATTCCGGCCGAGGCGATGACGAAGTGCCCTAGTAAGCATCGACAACATGGTGCTCCGTCCAAGGTCTGGTGCTACCGCAACGGGCACGGGGAGCCCCTGATGGTGCTCTACCGCTTCGATGTGGCCGGTGCCGAAGGAGAGCCCAGTAAGAAGGTCTTCGCACCGCTGACCTGGTGCACGCGTGGCGAGCACGGGGCGGCTCAATGGCGCTGGCAGGGGCTCTCTGAGCCTCGCCCCTTGCTGCGCCTGGATGAGTTGAATAGACGACCTGAGGCACCGGTAGTGCTGTGCGAGGGCGAAAAGGCCGCCGATGCTGCGGTGGCACTTCTGCCCGGGCATATCGCTTCCTGCTGGTCGAATGGTTCCAACTCTTGGCACAAGGCGGACTTCTCGCCGCTGCAGGGGCGTGGGGTGCTGCTGTGGCCGGACAACGATGGTAGTGGTTCGAAATGCATGCAGGCCGTGGCGACAAAGCTGGCTGAGATCGGTTGCATGGTGCGGACCATCGACCTCACTGTTTTCAAGCGCAAGCCAGTACTTAAAGGTAGCACTCCCAGCTTCGCCAAAGGCGGACGTTGGGGCGATGGTGATGACGCGGCCGATGCACTGGACAGGGGGTGGACTGCCGAGCACTTGGCATTGCTAGCTCAGAGCGGCGAACTATTCGGCGTTGTGGACCAGCGTGCTCCTTCAAGTACCCAACCAGCCGATTCGAAGCCCAATAATCCGGCCAAGGGGAAGGCTCGCCCCAACCGTGACCTGCTTCCGGCAGGTTTTCGCCTCACCGAGGACGGCGTGTTTTATGCCACCGAGGATGGTGATGCACGTCCCGTGTGTTCTCCCTTGGAAATCCTCGCTCGGACCCGTGATGAGAAGGGGCATAACTGGGGCCTGCTCGTTGAGTTCGATGACCCCGACGGCGAAAAGAAGCGTTGGAACATTCCGGCCCGGACAATGACAGGTGACTTCGGCAAAGACGTGCTTGGTCCGCTCGTCGATATGGGCCTGCGATTGGCCGGGTCTCGGTCTGGTCGGCATGCACGCAACGACCTACAAAGCTACCTGCAGGGGTTCGACAGCTCCCAACGGGCACGCCTGGTCACGCGATTGGGCTGGCACAACAATGCGTTCTTATTGCCGGATCGCCAGATTGGTCAGCACGTTGAGCACCTGCACTTTTATGACGCTGGTGCCCAGCTTCCACCGATCAATGAGTCGGGCACTCTGGAACAGTGGCAACGCCAAATTGGGGCTTTGTGTGTGGGCAATCACCGCTTGGCCTTCGTGGTCAGTACGGCCTTTGCCGGTCCTTTGCTCCATCAT
This sequence comes from Pseudomonas vranovensis, assembly GCF_040438935.1. Classification (NCBI taxonomy): domain Bacteria; kingdom Pseudomonadati; phylum Pseudomonadota; class Gammaproteobacteria; order Pseudomonadales; family Pseudomonadaceae; genus Pseudomonas; species Pseudomonas vranovensis. Next base: position 49,431 of record NZ_CP159259.1, read on the forward strand.
CTTGGCCATGAATCGGGCGGCTTTCACCTGTACGGAGACAGTTCAGGCGGTAAGACCACCCATCTGCAGGTCGCGGCCTCAGTGCATGGAGGGCCGCGCTTGGTGCGTTCCTGGCGCTCAACTGACAATGCGTTGGAGTCCATTGCTGCAGCGCACTCCGATGGACTTTTGATCCTTGACGAGATCGGCATGTGTGATGCGCGGATCATCGGTGAGACGGTCTACATGCTTGGCAACGGCACAGGCAAGGCCAGGGCCAATGATCGAGGCCAAGCGGGGCGGTCTGTGCAGGAGTGGCGGCTGCTGTTCCTCTCGACTGGAGAGAAGACGCTGGCGCAGCACATGGCCGAGGCAAACAAGGAACTCAAGGCAGGTATGGAAGTGCGCATGCTGGCCGTGCCAGCGGATGCCAGCAAGGGCCTGGGCATGTTCGACTCGTTGTGCGGGTTTGAAGATGCAGCGGCACTCTCAGATGCTTTGAAGGTGCGAGTGACCAAGTACTACGGTACGCCCCTTGCGGCCTTCCTGGAGGCCTTGTGTACCCCTGGCAAATTACTGGGCTGGGTGAGCATTCTGCGTCGAACCTTGGAGCAGTTCATTGCGCAGAACTTGCCAACTTCCGCGAGTGGACAGGTACAGCGAGCGGCATTGCGCTTCGGCCTTGTCGGTGCTGCAGGTGAACTAGCCACTGCGTTGGGCGTTACCGGCTGGGCGGATGGCGCTGCAATCACAGCAGCGCGAGTCTGTCTGAATGCGTGGCTGGCCGAGCGTGGTGGTGCGGGCAATATGGAGGGCGAAGTCATCATGGCTCGGCTGCGCCAAGTCATCGAACGCTTCGGCGAAAGTCGATTCACCCGTTGGGAATCCACTGCCGCCAAAATTGATGAGCATGGCCCCCGCACGATCGATCGCTTGGGCTTTCGCAAAACCATGGAACACGGCATGGGCGACAGTCTGCATACCACCATCACCTATTACGTACTTCCTGAAGCTTGGCGTTCGGAAGTCTTCCGTGGAATGAACATTACTGCGGTCAACCGGGAGTTGATTGAGCGTGGTGTCCTGCAAACCGACAAGGGTGGGAAGGCCTCATGCACCGTTCGCCTGCCCGGCATGGGTATGCAGCGCTGTTACGTGGTGTTGAGCGAGCCTAACAAAGATGCATCGCTGGTAGAGGCCGAGGCTGCCTGACGGCAGCCTACGCAGATGAGGCAAGTGTCGGCGCGTCCGGCCTCGCCAGCCGCTCAACCCAAAACCAATTCTATGGATGACAAAACAATGCAAAGCCTCGAAAAACTGAATACCGAACGCAGTAACCTCGAAGCACAGATCCGTGAGATCGAAGGGCAAATCGCTCGATGGGACGAGCAGCTGAATATCCCAACCTTCGCTGGAACTCTGGCCGGTGAAGAGCTGCTGATAAACATGCGAAATGCGGAATCAAACGTACGGAATATCGAACACAAAATCTCCGTCATTGATCAAAGCATCGCCTGGATCGACCGCAAAGCCAATAGCATCGAGTTGATGGCCGACTACAAAGAAAAGATGGAGAGCTGGTCGTTGGACAAGGCCGACCTCCAGGGCAAAAGGAAAACGCTGAGTACGCGACTGGAGGAGGTCCTAGCACATAACGAGCAGGCGATCACCAATGCCCGACAAGCTGAGGAGGGGGCAGCTCGCGCGTATGCACAAGCTGTCGCTTGGGGTGATGCTGATGGCGAAAAGACAGCCTCTGCTGATGTGCAGAAAGCTGCCAAAGTCCTGGCAACCGAGCTGGAACAGCAACGCCGTCAAGGCCTGATCGTCTCGGCATTGGAGCAAGAGATCAAGCTCATCGACGAACATATCGAAGAGGCAATCCGCGAGTCCGAAAAGATAGAACGATCAGCAGTGATCCTGGCCACCGAACGGCTTCAGGAGGAGTGGGATGCAGCAGTTCAGCAGTTGATAGCTACGGGTTCAAAGCTATATGCCGGTAAGCGTTACATGGGCTGGGAGCAGAATGCCTTCCATGATTTTAAGATCCGTAACGAGCTGAACACTTCAATCGCCTGGGATTGGAGCGAATTACTGAAGCTCAGCTACCAGTACGGGCCGCAGCAAATCATTGATCTGCAAGCCGATGCTTTCGTTGAAGCGGAAGCATCGTAACGGCGCAGGCAAGGCCGCATCACATGATTCCATTTGTGTGGTGCATCTGGCCCATGCCCCGCCGCATTGAAACGCTTGTGTGTAGTGCGTAATTCCGAGGTATCGTCATGAGTAAAAATGCTGAAAGTACAAAGTCAATTCTGGAAGACTTAGGCGCCCGAAAGCTCCACCTCATAAATTTGGTAAAAATAATCAAAGGAAACTACAAGTCATTCACCCCAGTCGAGATTAGTTCCATAAACGTAATCAATTTGGAAATTTTACGGATAGAGGATCACCTTGGGCGGCGGTAAGCATCGGCAGTATGTACGCGGAAATGGAAAAGGGGTCAAAAGGCCCCTTCTTCTTTTTTGGTAATCTGTCTGTGCTGAATGGACTCTCTCGAAAGCCTACTTCGACTCGAGGCGGCCTCAGTCCGCTAACGGCCAGAAGGATTTGCTCACGATATAAGCAACCCGGGGTGATACATTTTTTATGGTTTACAGACCTTCCTTCTTGTCTTTATGGGACTCTGAAGCAACCGAATTTTTCTGAGGCTCCAAATAGGTGACTTGACCTAGCTCTGTAAGCAACGATGAATTTATATTCAAATCGCCACCCTTGATGTTGTAGTACCAGATTGAGTCTTTATCCTTTCTGAATGCGCAAGCTTTAGTGGTGTTTTTCTTGTCTTTTAAAATTACCCAGTGGCATCTTTCCATAAATGTCTCTGATAGTTTGATTCCGGTCTCCTGCGATTTTTGGTATGATGAGAAACATAGATATATTATATAGAGGAGTAACAGTAAGCCAGTTGGGGTGTACTGCAATACGCTTTTTATTTGATCAAAGTGGCTTGGCGCATTCGCAATTGCGGAGCCAGGGCTAATAAGTTTTGCTGCAGCCCATGTGGCGACCAGAAAAATAGCGATAACAAATACTAATAGTGATAGAAATTTCAAATGATCATAGAAAATTTCAAACGTGATAAGCCCGCCGTCATACAATATCTTGTCTATTGATGGTTGGCTGAATTCTGGGTTAATACCAAACTCTCGCATGAATGCGTTATTTTGGCTTATGCCCGCGGAATAGACGCATCCAGTTATTAGCAGCGCGCTACTAATTGGCTCAACGATTTTCATGAGTTTTCCCTATCTCCAACACGTTGATGCCAAACTCGAAGCCTTCGAGTTTTTCAGTATCTACCTTTGTAATGCTTAGGTTTAGACTCTTCTTCACTTCAATGATTGAGTGTTCTTGATTTTCAATGTTTGCAGCTTGAGATCCGGCGGCCTTGGCAATTGATCTTAGCTTCTGGGATATAGCTGGGGTTTTATATTTGTCAGAAAATATGTCGCCTGTGTCTTTTTTTATAGCTAGTGTCGGTGTTGCTTCGTTATTTGTAAGGCTGGCTATCTCCTCTGCGTTCACTTGTCCAGTAAGTAAGAGGCAAGCCAAAACGGCAGCAAAAATTTGGTTTGTAAGGGTTTCGCCAACGAGTGGTATTCTGCACCACATATCACCTGGCGACATAAATTCAGCTTGGCAGGTGACTATGTCACTCTTCCCCAGAAGTACTGCGCTTTCGATAAAATGCGTCAACTGACTCAAGTCAGAAAGCTCTTCACTAAGAAGCATCTCGCTAAAGCTTTTGATTAATGCGACGTTTTGGAAAAGCTTGCCTATAGCAAGTGCATTTACACGATGGGCTGTTTTGATTTTATTTGAAAAGAACAGTGACTCGCCATCTGTGAAGAACGGATAAATTAAATGAAAGATTTTTTCTTTGTGATTGTTTAAAGATGTAACTGTTTGTTGACCGCTTGTAGCTTTTCTAACTGCGCCTGGAAGTTCTGAGCGAGAGATTGACGGCCCCCAAATTACGCGTTTTCTTAATTTGTAATCTAAGGAGGAGCGCTCAAATCCTGGTGTGCCGTCTTTTTTTGTAGTTGGTACGCGAATAGGAGTGTGGTCGATATATGGGATTGTTTCACTACAAATTCCGAAACTATAGCCGTCATCCTTTTCATTTCGCGTAACGATAAGATCTCCACGCTTAATTTCATTCGCAAATCGTTTGATTTGACTTAGGATATTAAATCCAGATCTATTGAGTTTGCGGCTCTCTTTTCCGTCTGTGTTGTCGCGGAATTCACTGTATTTTTCGTTGATTAATAATTGTGCTTTAAGAAATTCTTCGGTGGGTAGCTCGCTGGGAATATTTCCCTCATACGCTCTTTCCAAGTGTTCGATTGCGATTACACCTCCGGCACGAAAGTGCTTAGCATATTTTCCTTTTTCTGCACGTATGAACCATACATTTTGCTCCTTAGTAAGGAGAGCGATTTTCAAATTCTGCAGCATTTTAAATCCTTTTAATTTTGGCTTATGTTCTTATCTTGATAGTTGGCGACGAGGGTGGGGTGTACCGTTCCAATAATCGCATGGGCGGTATGATGGCAGGATGGCGCAATGATGGCTATGCAGATGTGGTGGGTGCCTCATGCGGACGAGGCACACGATCCAGTCACTATCTTGAATTTCGAGCTACAACGGCGAGTGAAATTCCGTTAGTCGAACAGCCACACCAGATCCCCGTCCATCATGACCGGTGGAATTCGACCCAAAGCGGACGCGTATTGGGGCTTTCCGCTACGAGAAGGTCTCAACGCAAGGTTCAAACTTAGAATAGCGGCGGGATCAGCTGACTAGTTAGCAGCCCAGCCCTTATGGCAGATGTTGATCGTGGCCTCAGCACAGATTTCCAATACCTTTAGCGACGTGGACAGTGTTATGGCAATTCAGTAGCCTGCATGAAGCCGTCCACGCCTTGAGCTGCATGGGGCTTCCATGGACTGGATCAGCGCTTTTTGTGAGGTCAGAATGCCTTTTGCAGCAATTCGTGGCGGTACTGCTTTAGCGGATGAAACGGAGCTTGAGGCACATCTCGCTTCGCTCCTGAGACTAGAAAACATCGGACTTCTACTAGGCGCCGGCGCATCAGTTGCTGCTGGTGGCCTTACGATGATCGCGCTTTGGACTAGTTTTGTAACGGAGAGTCCAGGAGACGCTGCCTGGATGGTTGAGCATGGATTCATTCGCGAGGACGCCACCACGCTTCCAAGACCCGTTACACCCAACTTCGAGCATCTAATCGATAGCCTCGAAATCGCCCTGTCCGACTGGACTAGGCAAATGAGCATGTTCGGTGATGGTCTGATTGACTACGCGCCAGGCGAGCGGGAGCTGGAGGAAAACCTCAGCGACCTGAAAAAGGTGAAGGCTGCGCTTTTCAGAATCGTTGTCAGTGCGGCTCTGCTCCGGCAGGAGTGGTGGCTTTCACCCAGTGGCGTTGAGTCGGACGACGATGGTCTCGAAAGCCAGCGGACAATTCTTCAGAAGCTGGTTTCGGCTCGCCAACCGGGCCAGTCATCCCCTTGGGTGTTCACCACGAATTATGACCTGGCCATCGAGTGGGCTGCCGAATCCATTGATCTACAAGTCTCGAATGGCTTCCTGGGAACCCACACCCGACGCTTTTCCCCACAGAGCTTCGACCTTGGCTTCCGAAACACCCAAGCCAGGGGTGAGGCCAGATTCGGCGTCTACAACATTTATCTCGCAAAACTGCACGGTTCATTGACCTGGAAGCAGGAGAACGGTCAGGTATTTGAGGTTTCTGCGCCGCTTGCCCATCAACGCATTGATGCGTTCATGGCTGAGCGGGACGGCGAGGACCTGGGCCTGATGGTGATGCCGAGGGCAGCGAAGTACATGGACACCATCGGCTATGTTCTAGGTGAGCTTTTTCGCAGGTTTGCAGAGTTCATGTCCAGACCGCAGAGCAGTTTGATCTTATGTGGCTACGGATTTGGGGATGAGCATATCAATCGGCTGATTAGGTCGGCCTTGCTCAATCCCACACTCCAATTGGTCATCTACTCCTCCGGGTTTAACGGTGATCCGGCTGATCAGAGCTTGCCCCCGGCATTGCGAAAATTACTTTCCCTGAAGAACCCACGCATCACTGTGGTGGGGGGCGGGGGCGCTCACGCTTACATTGACTCGCTTGCGCGTCATCTGCCAGATCCTCTCATATACGACGAGGACATGCGCAAATTTGAGAAAGCTTTGAGGGAACCGCGAGATCTTCAAGATGAGGCAGCAGCACCGAGGATTGGGCAATGAGAGGGCGCCTTCCTGTCGGCTATGTGGTCAGAATCGAAGGTTCAGATGTCACCCTCAATTTGCTTGATATGCACCGAGGTCAATTAGCATCGCATGCCCAAGGCGTATCGTCAGTGACGGAGGTCGGTAGCCTGTTGGTGCTGGATGCAGGAAGTCGGGCTTTGGTAATGAAGGTTGTCTCCCTCAGCTTCGACGAGCCTCGCGAGGCCCATAGATTGGGGATAGGTTCCAGTACCCATCAAACTGAGCCGCTGCGTAACATTTCAGGTGCTGTCGTTGGACGGCTGTCGAGGAAAGAAGCTAAGGCGCGCTTTACCAGCGACTCACTCGCAACCCCTCCGCTTGGCGCTGAGGCCTTCCCTCTTAGCACGGAGGAACTGGCCGCAATCCTGTGCTCTGACGATGAGGACGATGTTCCGCTTAAGCTGGGTGATGACTTACGTGGGGGCGGCAGCTTGAATGTGGGGCTCAAGAATTTGATCTCTAGGCATGTTGCGGTGCTGGGCAGTTCGGGCCAGGGTAAAAGCTGCTTCACAGCAGCGGTGCTCCAGCAAATAGTGAAACTACCCCGTGCGCGGATTGTTGTCTTCGATATCAACGGTGAGTACGAAGCTGCGCTCAACGTTCCAGAGCTTCCAGATGGAGCCGTGAAATGCACGACCATTGGAGGGCCGGGACCGGACAGCTTTAAAATTCCGTACTACGCACTGGGGCGGCACGGCCTCAATAGGCTTTTAATTCCTAGCGAAAAAACACAGCGGCCAGCGCTAACATTCGCACTGGAGCACCTCCACCAAGTCCGCTGGTTTCCTCAACTCAAGGGGGCTGGTTTGGCAAATGACACAGCGCCCTTCCTGTTCGACGATTGCCGTCAGGGAGGAGCCGCCGATGCTGATAGCCGGATTCAGCAGATCCGCAATGGCCAGGCTGGCGCAGCTACAGTGTGGCCTCATATGGCCGCTCTCGCGTCACTCGTAGCTGAAAGCCACGGGATACAACCCTCTCAGAGGAATGGGGCAGAGAGAAATGCCTTCAGCTATTCGAACGTTTCGCCATTGATCACCAGGATCAATCGATTCGCTGAAGATCCCATGTTCCGCTCTGTCGTGGATGTAGATGGTGGGGCAGGGACTGAGACACCGCTCAATTGGGCGCATGAGTCCACTAACCTGGTAGAGCAGATCTTTGGCGGTCAGGATGTGCCATGGCGGGTACACATCATAAACCTGCGGCATCTATCGCACGATCTGACTCCGTTCATCCTCGGGTCACTTTTGGAGCTTTATGCCTACGAACTTTTTCGGAGAGGGCAGGAGAACAAAATCCCAACCCTGCTCGTTCTGGAGGAGGCCCACCATTACCTGCGCCCTCTCGGCTCCGGCGACGATGCAGGTGAAAACTCACTTGCATATGAACGGCTCGCAAAAGAAGGTAGAAAGTTTGGCCTTGCGCTTTGGTTGAGTACACAGAGGCCATCAGAGATATCTCCCACGGTTCTCTCGCAGTGCAACAACTGGGTCTCCTTCAGGCTGACATCTGAAAAGGACTTGGCTGCGATTCAGTCAGCCAGCGAGTGGGCTGATCGGCGAGAAATCCGCCGTATTGCGGGCTTGCCAAGGCAGACGGCGATTGTGTTCGGCGGAAGCATTGCTATGCCAACATTAGTTCGTGCTGCTGAGGCTTCCCCCACGCCACATTCAGGTGATGCTGATTTCAGTTGTTGGGCAACCAGAGGACCTGAGGCGCCGCCACCTCCGCCACCAGCACCGCCACCTCCGCCACCAGCACCTCCACCTCCTCCCCCGGCTCCACCGCCGCCGCTTCCATGGAACGAACCGCTACCATAACCTGCATACGACGATGATGTACCGTTCTAGACAACAGCCGGGTCTGTAGCTCTCGACTCTCACCTCTTTGCACTAATAATCAAAGCAAGTTGCGCTGGGAGTCGGGCGATGGCTGGGTTAGACGTCCCTTGATCTTGGAGCATCGATCAATCTGTAGGTTTCCCGGCTGTGCGGGTGCCCTGAACTTAGCGCGCTGGGCGCCAGGGGGCCGGAGGTGTTCAGGTCATTGGCGAATATCCGCTTCTGGCCGAAAACGGAAGGTTTATGTAACACCGATACACTCAGTCCCGGGTTGTTACACTTGTCACGCGAGCAAATATTTAATAAAAATAATTCATTAAAATCAGTCAGTTGGCTTGCTAGTAACACTTGCAACACCTGAAACCCTAAAAAAGCACGGGCTCATACCCCCGCCCACCTGGCAGTGTGTCCTTCAGCGAGGAAGGTAGCCGCAGGCGTTGTGGGAGGTCTGAACGGGAATTGTGTCGGGGACCCTGTAGTAAGTCATAAAGTACGGGGTCGGAAACCCGCGCTTTCTTGTTAGCGGGAGCGTTCACAGCTTAGTGAACTGCTTCACTGGGTGAACCCACCCAAATGATTGGTTAACCCTCGAATTATCTTGCCAACTGCAAGAATGAGGCATCGCTTGCAGTCAGCTCATTGATCCCAGCAGGAGTGTTGCGGTGCATTAACCGCCAAGGGCTCGAGCCGCCTCAATGCCGCGTGGGGTTAGCAGCCCGGCATACTCCCTACGAGGCCTGATGTTACCGGCCTGCATCCTCGTGATTCGGTAGCATCCGTAACCTTTCGCCCACAGTTGCTCAAAAATTTCCGCATTGGACTCGATGAATGTCCTCTCGAGTTCCTGACCTTCCTCATGCATCTTCAGCAGTGTGCGCAGCATGGTGTTGAGATTTTGGGGCGTAGTAGTCATATGGCATTGCTCTGGGTTGGGTTCAGCTAATCCTAGACGGTCTCCCGGCTTCGACTCCGTTGAGGTGACTTTTGCTTTAGGGATACGTTTAGGGATACGTCTTCATGCGCTTAGCTAGCTTCCCTAGTAGATACTGGTCATATAGTCCACTGTTTGATTCCTGTCTCCGTGGCGATCCGCCACAGCCATGCGCATTTCCCGGACATTCTTCATAGGCATCAGCATTGACTGAAGGCTCACTTGGCCGGGATTCAGGCGTTGTTCTGGGCAAGTTAATCGCGGGGCAAGCCCGCTCCTACCGGGCGGGGGCGTTACCTTGGGCGCTATGTCCCAGGTCGTCGATCAACGCCTTCGCCATCCCACTCAAATAATGCACCGCACAGCGCATCGCCTCATCCTGTTCAAACTGCAGGTGATGGCTGAGCTTGTTCACGCAGCCCATCAACACTGCAGCCTGCTCCAAAACAAATTCCGCACTATGGCCCGGCTCGACCCGAAACAATCGATCAGTCGATGTCCCGCTACGGCCCTCACCAAAGGTGCCTACGCCGGTGGTGCCGAGCTCCATTCGCTTGTCCATCCAAACCTCCCAAGCGCCAGCCTGCTTCTGCAGTGCTGGCGCTTTTGCTGTGGGTCTCTCAATGCGTGGGCTGCACCTTGCTCAAGGCCATTTCGACCAGGCTTCGGGCACGTTCGATTTCATGCATGGTCGCCAAGGTCATGACCTGGCCGGGCGGTTTGGTGTGCAGCAGGACGGTTTGCTGGGCGATGGTGAGGGCGCAGACCAGGTATTCGGAGGTCTGGATGAGGAGGTCTTCGAGGGATTGGTTGGGGTTGTGCGGTGGATCGGGGACGATCTTGAGCATGTACACCTCTAGAGTCAGTGGGGCTGCTACAGACCTGCTGTCAAACAAGAAGGTGGCAGCTATACGCGGGTTGACAGACCGAGGACTCTAGAACTCGGCGCACACAAGGTGCCCCACGTACAGCCGCCATAAAGCGCGCACGTGCTCTAGAGATCTTGAACGGCCTGTCAAAGCCGGTCGTTGAATGCCAACGACTGGACGACACTAGAGGGGTATCAAGTCCATCGCAATGGCTTGAAAGTCAGATAAGTATGTTTGGGAAATGGACTACAGGGAATCAGGAAATTCTGATCGTTATGGCTGGGAGTGCTGCGTGTAAGTCCCGACTACAGGGGGGCATCGTGGACCAGGTTCAGGGGATGATCTACTGGCGGGAGGCGCCTGCCAGGCAAGCCTTGCTGCAGGCAGCGTTCGAACGCTAATAAAAAAAAGCAACTGTACGCAGGTTGATAGACCGATCACCAGAGAACTCGGCGCACCCCGAGGTGCCCCACGTACAATTGCCAAAAATCGAGCGAGGCTAGTCGCCCGTCAGAACCCCTGCAATGGATCTTGACGAGGCTAAGTATCTTTGGGAAATGGACTGCATGAAATCAGGAAATTCCGAAATTCCCTGAGTAAAACTGCCACCCATCAGGTGACCCTGCCTACACCTGGGCCATCCTACTGGCTCTCCGAAACCTGACCTGCTCAGGTGCTGTGCTACATACGAAGGGCAATCGATGCCCTCATTTCTTTGCTGGGGCGATGGATGAAACAAGGGCGAGTGTGGGCGCTGATGCTGTTGTTGGTGCTGATATCGGGATGCGCCACGGCGCCACCGAGGGACCAGAACAACCTCTGCAATATCTTCCGCGAATACCCCGACTGGTATGAGGATTCGCTGGAGATGCAACAACAGTTCGGCACGCCGCAGCATGTGGCGATGGCGATCATGAAGCAGGAAAGCAGCTATGTTTCCGATGCGCTGCCGCCGCGTGACTACCTGCTGTGGGTGATTCCATGGGGGCGGGTGAGCTCGGCCTACGGCTATGCGCAGGCCCAGGACCCGGTCTGGGGCGAGTACAAGAGCGGCACCGGCAACGGCGGCTCGCGGGACAATTTCGACGACGCAATCATGTTCATCGGCTGGTACACGGCCGGTACGCAAAGCCAGTTGGGCATTTCCAAATGGGATGCCTATAACCAGTACCTGGCGTACCACGAGGGGCGCGGCGGCTTCAAGCGCGGCACCTATCGCAGCAAGCCCTGGCTGATGCAGGTGGCGCGCAAGGTAGAGCAGCAGTCGCGCACTTATGGCGCGCAGCTCAAGCAGTGCCGCGCAGAGCTTGAGGATGACCGGGGCTGGTGGTGATCTCCACCCGCCCTGTGCAAATCCGTAGCCGCTGCCGCAGGCTGCGAACGGCCGCGAAGCGGTCGTAAGCAACCCTTGGCGACTGCTGCGCAGTCGATCGCAGCCTGGCGGCAGCGGCTACGGATCACGATGGCTCGCGCAGTCCAGCCATGATGCGCTGGGCATTTTCTTCGCAGTCGACGCTGTCCGGCTTGCTTTCGATACCCGCGATAATCTCCAGCAGCTTGGCGCGGTTCTGCGCCAGGCGCTGTTGCATGGCCTCGATCTCGACCACCTTGCGCCGCAGGCTTTCAAGCAACTGCTCGTGTTTGCTCTCGCCCTGGGCGGGGTCGGGCATCAGTTTGAGCATTTCAACCAGGGTAAAGCCTGCCTGCTGGCCGCAGCTGATGATTTCCAGGGTATGCAGGGTGTGTTCGCTGTAGTCGCGGTAGCCATTGCCCAGGCGCCGGGCGCTGATCAGGCCGCTGGCTTCGTAGAAGCGGATACGTGAGGTGGCCATGCCGCTGCGCCGGGCGAGTTCGCTGATTTTCATTTATTTCGGGCTCCGCTATTGACCTTAAAGTTGACTTTAACCTTAGGCTTTGCCGAGTTAAAGCCCCCGTCGTCGCACGGTGTTCAACATTTCGGAGAGTGCCCATGTCACCGTTCCAGTCTTTGTCGCTGCCCAATGGCGCCGTTATCCCCAACCGCATTGCCAAGGCGGCGATGGAAGAGAACCTCGCCAACCCCGACCAAACGCCCTCTGACGAATTGTTCCGCCTGTATCAGGCGTGGGCCGACGGCGGGGCGGGGTTGCTGCTGACCGGCAATGTGATGGTCGATGCCCGCGCCATGACCGGGCCCGGTGGGGTGGTGCTGGAGCAGGGGCAGTCGTTGCAGCGTTTTGAAGAGTGGGCGCGCATCGGGCGCTCCCAGGGTGCGCAGTTCTGGATGCAGATCAACCACCCTGGCCGGCAGATGCAGGCCAATCTGGGCCAGCCCACCGTGGCACCGTCGGCGGTGGCGCTGGACATGGGCGGGCTGTCGAAGATGTTCCCGGTCCCCCAGCCATTGGACGAGGCGCAGATCGCCGAGCTTATCCAGCGCTTCGCCCGCACGGCGGCGTTGGCCGAGCAGGCAGGGTTCAGCGGGGTGCAGGTGCATGCCGCCCACGGTTATTTATTGAGCCAGTTTCTTTCGCCGCTGAGCAACCAGCGCACGGATCGCTGGGGCGGTGCGCTGGAGAACCGCGCGCGGTTGTTGCTGGAGGTGGTCAAGGCGGTGCGCGCACACGTGTCGCCAGGTTTTTGCGTGGCGGTGAAGCTGAACTCGGCTGACTTCCAGCGCGGCGGTTTCGAGCCCAGTGACGCCCGTCAGGTGGTGCTCTGGCTCAATGAACTGGAGGTCGATCTGGTGGAGCTGTCGGGTGGCAGTTACGAGGCACCCGCGATGCAGGGCAGTGCCCGTGATGGTCGCACCTTGGCGCGCGAGGCGTACTTTCTCGAGTTTGCCGAGGAGATTGCCGCTAGTGCACACATGCCGGTGATGGTCACCGGGGGCATTCGCCGCTTGCCGGTGGTGGAGCAGGTGCTGGCGGGCGGCGTGGCCATGGCCGGGATCGCTACGGCGCTGGCGGTCGATCCGGCGCTGCCGCGGCGCTGGCAGGCCGGGCAGGTACAGGCCAGCGCAGCGCTGGCGCCGATCGAGTGGAAGCGCAAGGCCTTTGCGGCGATGGCGTACATGGCGGTGGTCAAGGCGCATATGCGCAGGCTCGCAGAGGGCAAGCGACCGCCTGCCAGCGTTTCGCCGTTGTGGGCCTTGGTGCAGGAGCAGTGCGGGACGCTGCTTCGCGCCCGGCGCTATCGTCGGTTGATGAGTCGCCGGGCTGCGCTGGCAGGGCAATGAACGGGCGGGCATTCCATCCGGTGGGCGTGTCTTGATCCACGACCGCTGCGGGGCCAGCGGCTACTCCGACAGTCTGTAGCCGCTGCCGGGGAACGAGGCTGCGATCGACTGCGCAGCGGTCGCCGGGTGGGAGCGGTGGGGCAACGTCTCGACTTGCCCCACAATCAGCGAACCCTCAATAACCGATCCACCGACCAGGCCCCGCCACCCCGCGCCACAAGCATCAACAACACCCCCGCCCACGACAGGTGCGTAGGCCAGGCATCCGGATAAACAAACACCTGGATCACCAGCGTCATGCCGAGCAATGCCGCCGCCGAAAGCCGGGTACACAGCCCGAGTACCAGCAGCAGCGGGAACAGGTGCTCGGCGTAGGTGGCCAGGTGCGCAGCCAGGTGCGGCGATACCAGCGGCAAGGCGTATTCCGTCTCGAACAGTTCATAGGTGCTCGGGGTAATGCCGAGCAGCCCTTCAACCTTGGTGCGCCCGGACAGGAAGAACACCGCAGCAATACCCATGCGTGCCACCAGGCACACCAACGACTCGCCAAGCAAACGCTGCAGGCCATCGGCCACGCGGTTCCAGTGCTCGCGCACGCTGTGCTTGGCAGTGGAGGGATGATAAAGGTCCATGGTGGGCTCCTTCAGGCGGGCAGGATGAGGGGGGCGAATACCTGGGCGGCCAGCAGGCGGCCGAGCAGGGTGTTGAAGTCCAGCTCGGCTTGCACATGCAGGGCATGATCCGAGGCGTGTTCCAGGTCCTGGCCCGCGGCGCAGGCATCGAGGAAGGCGCACTCGCCAATCTGCAGCGGTTGCCAGGCGACGCCGTCGGCATTCCCCACCAGCAAGGCGCCTTCACCGTGCCACGGCAATGGCTCGGGCAGCGCTTGTGCCTGGCGGTTGCAGTGCCACAGGCTGTAGATGGGTTGGCCGGCGAACCAGCGCCAGCGCACGTTTTCCCGGGGGCGCAGGCTGCAGCGGGCCAGGTCGGAGGCGGTCATGCCGGTCAGTTCATCCAGCCTCAGGCCCGGCTCGAGAGGCGCCGCGAAGGTTTCCAGCCACAACCGATCCAGGCGCGCCACGTCGGGCAGGTAGGTCAGTTGCCGGACGGGTTCGAAGGCTTCGAGAAAGTCGGCAAAATCGCCGCCGTAGAACATCATGCGCGCGTCGGTGGGCGGCGCATGGCAGGCGTAGATGGCGGCTACGGCGGCGAGCCAGTCGTGGCCGACCAGGCGTTCGACCGCAGGGAAGTTGTCGCAGATGGCATCCACGCAGCCCTTGAGCACTGTGTTGCGGTACACCTCGAAGCCGGGCTGTGCCACAAGCGATGCCAATTGCGGTGCCGGGCGCTGGTAGAGGGCGTCGGTGAAGGCGTCCTGGAACTGGGCAAGGGACATTTTCATGTGCGCACCTTCAGAAGATTGAGAAGGGACTGGGCGATCTCACGCTCACCCAGCAACGTGTCGAATGCCGGAACGTGGTCATCGCGCTCAATCAGTGTCGGGCGTGGGCCGATGCGCTGGATCAGACGCTGGTACAGGGCCCACACCGGCTCGGCAACGCTGGCATCGTGGGAGTCGATGAGCAGTTCGCCGCCAACATCGAGGCTGTGTCCGGCCAGATGGATTTGCGCAATCGCCGCGGCCGGAAAGCGGTCGATAAAGGCGTCTGCGTCGAACCCGAGGTTGTGGGCGCTGACGTGTACGTTGTTGACGTCGAGCAGCAGGGCACAGCCGCTGCGCTGGGTGAGTTCGGTAAGGAAGTCGATTTCGTCCCAGTCGTGGCCCTCCAGGCGCAGGTAATGGCTGGGATTCTCGATGGCGATCTGTCGGCCAATGGCGTCCTGGCTGCGCTGGATGTTGTCGATGATGCGCGCCAGCGCCTCGTCGTTGCGCGGGAACGGCAGCAGGTCGGGTTGGTAGTGGCTGCGCCAGGTCGACCAGGCCAGATGTTCGGACACCAGCACCGGCTGCACCCGCTCGATCAGCGTGCGCAAGCGCTGCAGGTGCGCCGGGTCTGGCGGGGCGGCCGCTGCCAGGGACAACGACACCCCATGCAGCGACACCGGGTGGCGCGCCGCCACCCGTTCCAGCCAGGCGAGGCGGGCGCCGCCGACCATGTAGTTTTCCGGATGGACTTCAAACCACAGGCCATCGGCAGTGCAGGCCAGGGCCTGGGTGTAATGTTCGGCCTTCAGGCTCAGCCCTGCGCCAAGGTCGAGGGAAGTCGTCATGGTCGGCGGCCTTTGGTCAGGACTTGAGCGGGGTCAGCGAACCCATGCCGTTGGGCGTCTTGATCGAGGTGCAGGTGCCGGCCGGCACGTTCTTCCAGGCCATGGCGTCGTAGTCTTTCTTCGAGCTGCCGGCACAGGTGGTGCCAGCCCCGGCCTTGCAGTCGTTCTTGCCGGCCATGGCGACGCCGTAGCATTTCTCCAGGGTGGCGCCACTGGCTTTCATGTCGTCGGCCTGGGCAGTCCCGACGATGGAGGCCAGGGCAAGGGCAGCGGTAGCGAGGGCGAAGGTTTTCATGGTGTCTCTCCAAAAAGTGGGGTGGCCGCAGCGTCACACTGGCGGCTCGTGAAGTAGTTCGTTGGGTTTCAGCGTTCGGTTACAGCGCCGTGGATTTTTTTGAGATTTTTCTTACGGGGCCCTAGCCTGTTGAGGTAGGGTCGACGGCTTGACTGGCTGAAGGCGCGCTCGCGGCAGGGGCGGGACCCGAGAAAATTTCATCCGGGATGTAACCAAGGCGGGCGATGCAACGAACTACCTCTCAGGACATGTTGAGCACGCGTGAAGCGCTGTTGCAGGCGCTGTTGCTGCGCGGCATGGACGGTGATGCGGCGGCCTACCGTGAATTTCTCACGGCCCTTGGGACGCACCTGCGCAGCTACCTGCGCCGACGCCTGGCGCAGCGTCCCAGCGAGGTCGAGGACCTGTTGCAGGAGGTGTTGCTGGCGGTACACAACGCCCGTCACACCTACCGCGCCGACCAACCGCTGACCGCCTGGGTGCAGGCCATTGCGCGCTACAAGCTGGCCGATCATTTTCGCGCCTACGCCCGTCGCGAGGCGTTGCAGCAACCGCTGGAAGACGACGATGAACTGTTCGCCGCTGAAGACCACGAGCCGGGCCAGGCCGGGCGCGATCTCGCCCGTTTGTTGCAACTGCTGCCCGAGCGGCAGCGCCTGCCGATTGTTCACGTGAAACTTGAGGGCATGTCGGTGGAAGAGACCGCGCAACTGACCGGGCTGTCGGCGTCGGCAGTAAAGGTGGGCATCCACCGTGGGCTCAAGGCCCTGGCGAGCATTATTCGAGGTAAGCGAAGCGATGAAGACCGATGAACTGATTTCGCTGCTGGCCAACGCCGAAACGGCGGTGGACCGGCATGCCCTGGCCCGGCGCTTTGCCGCGGCGTTGCTGGGCGGCGGGCTGGCTGGGCTGTTGCTGGTGATGGTGGTGTACGGCGTGCGCGCGGACCTTGCCGAAGTGGCCGCCACGCCGCTGTTCTGGGCCAAGCTGGCACTGCCGGGCAGCCTGGCGCCGCTGGCGCTGTGGCTGTCGACACGCTTGGCGCGGCCGGGGGTGGCCGGTGGGGCGGCCTGGGTGGCATTGGGCTTGCCGTTGCTGCTGGTGTGGCTGGGTGGCGCGCTGGCGCTGGTGGGCGTGCCGGTGGATGCCCGGGTCGACATGGTCCTTGGTCGCACCTGGCGCACCTGTGCGTTGAACATTGGCCTGTTGTCGATACCCACCTTTATCGGCGTGTTCTGGGCGGTGCGCGGGCTGGCCCCGACCCGCCTGCGCCAGGCGGGGGCCGCCGCAGGCCTGCTCGCAGGGGCGACAGCAACGGTTGCCTACTCGTTGCATTGCCCGGAAATGGAAGTGCCGTTCTGGGGGGTGTGGTACGTGCTGGGAATGCTGGTTCCAACCTTGCTGGGTGCAGCCCTGGGTCCGAAGCTACTGCGCTGGTGATACAGCCTCAAGCCCCGGCAACTGCGCCAGCAGCCCCGCCGCAATGTTGATGGCCATGAACTGCCCGACCTGCGCCGGGGTAAAGCCCAGCTGCGTGGCGAAGATCGGCGTGAGTCCATACAGACAGCCGTTCAACAACCCGCAGGCGTCATGGCTGAATACCCCGCAACAAGATGCCTTATCGCGCGGCCCCCTGTATCGGAAACTTCCTAAATACGTCCCTGTCTAGCACTGTTACGATCGTGAACACCCTGATCAACACCCGGTGCCACTGTTCTAACGTATTGGCTGACGCGTTTATAGGTCGGCAGGCCGTTCGAGTAGGGCGTTGGCGGACCCAGGAGATTGCAGTTGCAGTTAACACTATTCAATGGGGCGTTCAGCGATGCATACAGTAGAAGACTTCATGGAGGCGACCAGTTTTGTCGAGCGACGGGGCAACCGCGAGCTGACACAAATTGACCAGTTACTCCTGAACTACCATCGAACATCCTACCGTTCGGTAAGAAAAGAAATTCAGAGCTTGATGGACATCGTCAACGCGTGCTTGGGGTTTTTATATAAAAAACCTCAAAACCATAAGGTGTCCGCGGTTATAGAGTTACATTATGAGGCGATCATCCGGGTAGAGCACCTTGTCAACCAACGCGTAACCTGGGACAGCCCGTATGCTACAAAGAGAGGTTGGGGGCGCGTCAAGGAGGCCATTCCCATCCTCTTCAAGGGCGCAAATAGTCAGACACGTACCCTGCGTCCCGACTATTGGCAGGAGGCGCTGATCAAGGATCATTTTGCCTTACGACGTGACCCGAGTGACCCCTTCGAGTGTTGGAAGAAGACCGATGCCGTCCAAGAGAATCATAACGACTGGGATTATATTGAATGGGTGCGTAACCACTACCTCCCCAAACTTATATCAGATGGCAAGACCCAGGAACTGTTCTTGCGCTTTTTCAATAATGTGAAATACCTCGATCGGCATAAAAGAGGCGAAAAGCAACTGCATATAAAAAACGGTGTCTTCTACAATTCGCTCGGCGAACTGTTTCATACCGGTACTATGCAAACAAATGCCGAGGGCCCTGGCTGGGGAATTTACGTTCGCGACCCCGCCAATAACATCTACGCTCATTCGCACAAAGTGCATGCCTTCCACCACTCTTCTTTTCTTTTTGGTGCGCCTGTCAACAGTGCCGGCGAAATCGCCATCCGCCTTGGACAACTCATCGGGGTCACTAACAAAAGCGGTCACTATCAGCCCGAGTTCTCTCATTTCTTAGGGATGCTGGACTACCTTCACTCGCAAGGCGTGGTGCTTAGTGGTGTCGCAGCCTGCGCCTCCCCCAGCCGCCATGATCAAGAATTTTATGACGCTGACGAGGTACGTCGCACAAGAGGGATTCTTGGTACCCGAAAACTGAAAAAGGTGAGAGCTCTCTAACAGTATGGCCCTGCGCTTTCCATGCTGATGCTGTCAGCTGGAGAGTCATTCAGGGCGTCCTGCTGCACTGTAAGTGATCCAGTAACGCGTTTCGCCCAACTTTCGCAGTGTCAGGCCCCGCCCCTGAAGCAGGACACCCCCCAGGCCGTCAACTTGAACGGCAGGTGATAATGCTGTGCCGTATCCCCCACCCCAAACCGGTACACCAGCTCATCCAGAAACGGCACGGCCGGCAGGGCCAAACCCTGAGCGCGATAAAACGCCGCTACCTGCAAGCTCGCTTCGTAGACGCCAGCCGAGCACTGCGCTTTACACGCATCAAGCCCCGGCAATAGTCCATTTCCCCCAACCCGGCCTTCACACACAAGCTCCCGCCGACTACCGTCCAGTCGCTCCAGGCGAACCTGCAACCCTTCGGCTACCCGCCCACTGGCTACATCCACCACATGGATGGAAATGCCGCCGTTCATGACCAGAACCCTTGGTGCGATTCAGCCGCCTCATTCTCCAGCATCGGCCCTTCCACGCTGACTTTGCGCTGGCCCTTGGCGAACACTTCGCGGCACGGCAACGAGAAGGTCGGGTTCTCCGGGTGATCCCCCGTCAGCCCCAGCAGCGCATGCTCCGACAACGCGTAGACCACGCGGCCAATGCCGGTCCAGTACACCGCCCCGGCGCACATGCAGCAAGGCTCGGCGCTGGTGTACAGGGTGCAGTCGGCCAAGGCCTCGGGCGACCGTTTTTTCGCCGCCATTGCCGCCGCTACCAATTCGGCGTGCTGGGTCGGATCACCCTCAGGCGGCATGGAGTTGTTGCCGGCCTCGGCGATGATATTGCCGTCACGATCGGCGACCAGCGCGGCAAACGGGTGGCGCCCCCGCTCCCGGGAGGCAGTGGACAGGGCAATGCTGCGGCGCAGCAACAGCAGGTCGAGCTCGGATACGCCGGCAGGGGTGAGTTGAGTGAATTGGGTCATGGGTAACTCCTGGGCAGTCAAAAGGGGGTACTTCACTCAGCCAGTTCGGCGGCGATGCCGTCGCTGGCGTTCTTTTCGTTATTGAGCAAAACGTTGAGCACGATGGCGGTGATCGCACCGAGGAAAATGCCGCTTTCAAGAATCAGCTTGAGCGCGCCATGGGCGTGTTCGAACAGGGCAGGGAACGACATCGGCAGCACGCCGACGCTGACCGACACTGCCACGATGATGCCGTTGCGGGTGCCCTCGAACTTCACCCGTGACAGCTCCTGGATACCGGCCACGGTGGTCATGCCGAACATCACGATGGCGCACCCGCCCAGCACCGGGGTGGGCACGGCGGCGATCAGGGCTCCGAGCTTGGGGAACAGGCCCATCAGCACCATGATCGCGCCCGCAGCAGCGACCACGAACCGGCTCCTCACGTTGGAAAGCGCGATCAGGCCGGTGTTCTGGGTAAAGGCGTTGTACGGGAAACTGTTGAACACACCGCCCAGCATGGTCGACAAACCATCGGCACGGAACGCATTGCCCAGGGTTTGCTGGGTGGTCGGTTTGCCGGTCAGCTTGCCGATGGCCAGGCAGTTGCCGGTGGTCTCGGCCATGATCACCAGCATCGCCAGGGTCATGATCATGATCGGCACCAGCGAGAACTCAGGCACACCAAAGGCCATTGGCGGGCTCAGTTCGAACCAGGCCGCATCGCCCACGCGGCTGAAGTTGGTCATGCCGAAGGCTGCGGCAATCAGGCTTCCTGCGAACAGGCCGATGAGCACGCTGAGGTTGCCGATAAAGCCCGAAAACTTGGCGTAGATCACCAGCGTCACGCTGACCGTCGCCAGCCCCAGCAGCAAGTTGGCGGGCTTGCCGAAGTCTTCGGCGCCCGGGTTGCCGCCGCCCAGCCAGATGGCCGCCGCCGGCATCAGCGAGATGCCGATGATGGTAATCAGGCTGCCGATGACCACTGGGGGAAAGAAGCGCAGCAAGCGGCTGAACACCGGCGCCAGGGCAATGGTGATGGCGCCTGCCGCAATCACCGCACCAAATATCTGGCTGAGCCCGAACTCCTTGCCGATCATGATCATCGGCGCCAGGGCGATGAACGAGCAGCCCTGGATCAACGGCAAGCGGGCACCGAATTTCCAGAAGCCCAGGGTCTGGATCAACGTCGCTATACCCGAGGTCAGCAGGTTGGCGTTGATCAGGGTGACGATCTGGGCAGATGTCAGTCCCAACGCACTGCCCAGAATCAGCGGCACCGCCACGGCACCGGCGTACATCACCAGCACGTGCTGCAGGCCGAAGGTGAACAACTGTCGCAGGGGCAAAACCTCGTCCACCGGATGAACCCGTTTAGTGCTCATGTCGTGTGTCTCCTGAAGGTGCGGCTTTTTTGTTGTTGGCAGGAACTGCTGACGTCGGGGCTATAGTTGAACGTCGTGAGCGATGAAACAAGTTAGTAACTATCGGCCTGGTCGATGGGTGGCGTACTTGCACATCGCTCCGATTGCGTTGCAGGATTCGCACCGAAGGGTTCACCCAAGGCTCAGGAGCAGGCACGTTGCGCTTTTCACTGGATCAATTGCTGATGTTCACCCAGGCAGTAAAAAGCGGCTCGTTCTCTGCGGCCGGGCGCAAGCTGGGCAAGACGCAATCAACGATCAGCGCGGCCATTGCCAACCTGGAGGCAGACCTTGGGGTCGAGTTGTTCGACCGCGCCAGCCGCAGCCCGACACTGACGGCCAGCGGGCAGAAGCTGCTGATCCAGGCCGAGGCGGTACTGGAGCGTTGCCTGGCCCTGGAGGCGCATGCCGATTGCCTGTCGGAAACGGTGGAGCCGAGCCTGACGCTTGCGATTGAAACGCCGTATGGCCCGGTCATGCCGGTGCTCAAGGATTTCGAACAGGCCTTCCCCTTTGTCGACCTGATCATCCGCCACCCGGTGCATGGCGATGTCAGCGAATTGGTGGCCCGAGGCGAGGCCGTGCTGGGCATTGCCTTCTCGCAGCCGGGGTACCCGAAGGAACTGGCGTTCCAGCAACTGGGCAAGTTGATCATGCTACACGTCTGCCACCCGGCGCACCCGCTGGCGCAGATGGCTACGGTGACCTTTGACGACTTGCACGTGCACCGGCGCCTGGCGTTCAGCGCCCATGCCAGCAAACTGCCCAGCAGCGAGTACCTGCGCTCGACCCAACTGTGGCAGGCGGAAAGTTACCTGGCGTTGCTTGAAATGGTCCGTGCCGGCCTTGGCTGGACAACCCTGCCGCGCCAATTGATACAGCGCGAGCTGGCGCGGGGTGAGTTGGTGGAGCTGCAACTGACGGCCTACCCATATACCGACTGGCACGTGGGTGTAGACATGCTCTGGGCCCGCCAGCGGCCGCTGGACAAGGCCCAGCGCTGGCTCAAGGAGCGCTTGCAGCACAACAAGGTGTTCGAACTCGACCGTAACGGCCAACCCACCACCCTCTGATTGATGGGGCCACGCTACAGCGCATCGCGGGGCAAGCTCGCGCCTACGGCCACCCAGCGGCTTTGCAGGGCAAACCACAAGGTGGCGACATCGCCCGTGTTGTCCATTGAGCGTCCACTGATCGCTTCGATGCGGCGTATGCGGTACACCAGGGTTTGTTTGTGTACATGCAGGCGCTTTGCAGCCTGCAGCCACGAGCGATTCTCTTCCAGGAACACTTGCAAGGTGTGCAGCAGTGAAGTGCCTTGTGCCTGGTCATAGGCATGGAGGGCACCCAGCACCGAGCGGAAAGCGCGAAGAGCTTCATCCGGGGTGCGGGGAAGCCAGGGCGTGTCGGTTTCAAGCTCTGCATAGCGGCATACCCTACGCTGCGCGTGGGTGTGGGCGCAGGCCAGCAGAGCTTCGCGCAACGCCTCGGCACTGCGCTGTACGGTGTGGAGGGGGGCGCTTGAACCAAGGCTCAGGTCAAGCTGTTCGACCAGTGTCGATTGCAGGCCATCGGCATGCAGCAGGATGAGTTCGTCACCCTGGCTGCGCGCCAGCAAGCGATCGTTGAGCAGCCGCAAGAGCGTTTCGGGACTGCTGCGCAACCCCGGCCCCCGGGCAATGCTGAATACCGCCTGCTCAAGGGCCAGGCCAGGTAGTTGATCCTGCAAGCGTTGGGTGACTTGTTCGAGACTCAGGCGCTGTTGCAGCAAGTCATCGATCAATTCCGACCCAAGGCGCAAGCGTCGTTCGCGCTCTGCCTGGCGCCGCTGAACTTCCAGGCCGAGCACCGCAGTCAGATGGTGCAGCAGCCCATAGTCGGGCAAACCCTCACCGGTCACCACCAGCAGGCAGTCCTGCTCGGTATGCAGTTCAATGGTCAGTGCCTCACCGTCTGGCAGGGTGTGGCGACGCAGCATGGGTTGTTGCTCCCCCTGCCTGCGTCGGCTGGCGAGCAGCGCTGTTCGCACCGTGTCGGGCAATGGGGCCAGTTGCTCATCCCAAGGCTGCAGCGTTACAGACAGCAGTACATGCAGACGGCATTGAATGTCCGATTCCAGGCGCTGTACCAATGCCGCCAGGCTCAGTCCGGAAATGCTCAGGCGGGCACTCTCGTACACCCGTGCCAGCGCGCTGCGGCGCTGGTATTCCTCTTTCTGATTGGCGTCGATGATGGCGCGCGTCACCGCCGCGAAGGGGACGCCGTATTCGGTGAGGATGACGGCGAAACCAAGCTGTTGTGCACGATCAGTGAGCGCATCGAGGTTGTCGGGTGCCTGCATATGCTCACCGATCATCATGCCGGCCAGGCCAGCGTCGGCAAGCCGCTGCACATACTCGCGCTGCGCCTGCGGGTCGGTGGGGACCCCCAGGCCGGTTGTCATCAGCACATCGCCCTCGCCCAGCCATTCGGTGGGGTCGGGCAGTTCGCACACATGCGCCCAGCGCACCTCACGTTCGAGACCATCGGTGCCGCTCAGCAAGTGTGAGCGAAGTTCGGGAAGAGCGATCAAGTCACGAATGTGCAGTGACATGCGCGGGCGACTCCATTGGGTCAGGCGGGTGTCCGGGCTCATCCTGGCCTGTTGTCGTGTCATCACCAACTGGCGGGTAGCATGCCCATGGCTGACAACACGGCGTATACGCCACTGGAGGCAAATATCAGGATGATGCCGATCTGGATCAATGGATGAGCATACCAGCCACAGGTGAACGCGGGCGTCTTGTCGCCGTGTTTGCGGGCCGCATTGAGTAGCAACACCGGGATGATGCCCATCAGCACGCCACCGAAGGTGCCGGCAAAATACAGTGCATTGACGAAGCCACTGATGCCCGAGTACGCGAGAATGAACGGTGGTATCGCCACCACTGCCAATACCAGCAGACGCTTGCCGCGCTGGCTCTCATCACCGAGGCGGAAGTGGTCGAAGATATTGGTGAACAGGCATCCACCCAGGCCCCAGTACGACGTCAGCATGGCCAGCAGGGCGAAAGTGTTGGCTACATAGTAGGCCCATTGGCCCAGCGAACGTCCCCAACTGAGGGTGGCTACTTCGCTGAGGTTTTCGGTGCCCACCAGGGCAATTACCGAAGCCGGAATCGCAGCCACCAGCACGAAGGTCAACACCATGCCGCCGATGATCAGGCGCGGCAGGCGCTGGGGTGTATCAAGGTTGCCGCGCACCAGTTCCGGCACCAGGAACTGCGCACCAAACACGAAGACCGCCAGGTTGAACACCGGCACCACGTACTGCCACTGGCTCTGCCACAGGTGTACCAGTTGGGAGTCTTCATGGATGACCGTAGCGCCGATCAGCAGGCAGACGATCATCACCATTCCGGCACTGATCAGTTTTTCCGCCACACCCAGTGCCTTGAGGCCCAGGTACAGCACCAGCGCCGAGGGCACGAAGAAGATCAGGCTGCCCATCTGCCGGCTCAACCCGAACTGGCCGAAGAAATCGGTGAGGATGTTGCCGCTGCCGGTCATGTAGGCCACCAGCGCGCCATAGCTGTTGGCGGCTACGGCAATAAAGATCAGCCAGCCGCCGAAGGGCCCCAGGTATTTGCGCGACAGGCCGCTGAGCTGTTTGTTTTCACGGGTGCGCAGGCAGGTTTCGGCGACGTACAACATGGTGATGATGCAGAACAGGCATGTGATCGCCAGGCAGGCCAGCAGGGGGATGTAGCCCACTTTGCGCGCGGCGAAGGCCATGCTGAGCACACCGGCGCCAATGTTGGTGCCGATGATGATACCGATGGTTTCCATTCGCCCAAGTGCATGGGCCTTCAATCCCGAAGGCGCTTCTATTTGTTGTTGTATACCCACTGGTTGTTACCTCGTCTTGTTATGTGGGGGCAGTGGCCGGCTGGCGGCTCACTCGAGAATCACGTAGGTCTTGCGAACACTTTCCTGGAGGGTCCAGGTGCCGTGGGTATTGGCCGGAAAATACAGCGCATCGCCAGCGGCAAACGCCACCGGCTCACCGTTATCCGGCGTAAAGGTACCGGCGCCGCTGACGATGTAGCTGTATTCGGCCTGGGCGACCTGGCGACGAAAACTGCCAGGGCTGCATTCCCAGATACCGGTAGCGCCGCGTGCATCAGGCAGGGGTTGATGTGCCGCTGTGCGGGCCTTTGCCAGCGGTTCCTGTTGCGTATTACCGAGCGTGACGGCTTCACCAAAGGTGAGCGGGGCAGTGGCAGCGATATGAACGATCGACATGGCTGAACTCCTCAGGCTTTGTCTTCGAGACCGGCCGGCGCAAGGCGGGCCAGAAACAGATCCAGCGCCGCGGGTGCAGTGCCGGCTGAACTCCGAGCGCTCTTTGCGCATCACGGCATTGCGTACCAGAGAGCCGCCCCAGTAGCGGAGAGGTTCGGGCGGGAAAGTGCGACAGGTGCGCTCCACCAACGGGCAGGTGCTCCAGGCGTCGTTGCGGCCCAGGGTCAAGCTGGCCAGGATGCGCCCGCCAAGCCGGCTTGGGCCGACCCCATTGCCGCTCCAGCCGATGCCGTAATGAATGTTGTCCTGGGCGCACAGCCGCCCGAACACGGGCAGGCTGTCGTAGGTGCGGTCGATGGGGCCGGACCACTGTGCGGCGATACGCGTGTTGCCGAGCATGGGGTAGGTTCGGCGCAGGTCCGCTTCGGTCAATGCCACGCTTGCAGCGTCTTCGCTGAAAACCGCACCGATCTTCGAGGCAAAACTCAAGGCGCCGGTCCCTTTGCCAAAGGCAATGCGACCGTCGTGGGTGGTGCGGTAGTAGTCCACCATCAACTGCGAATCAGTGATGGCTTCGCCGCCGATCCAGCCGATCTGGGCCAGGCGCTGCGGTATGGCATCGGTGGCCACGATCGAGCTGTTGACCGGCACGATCAGCTTCGCCAGCGCCGGCAGGGTTGCAGCCCAGGCATTGACGGCCAGTACAACCGAGCGCGCGCGCAGGCTTGCCTGGGCGGTTTTGACCTGCACCGGTTGCCCAGGCTCAATTGCACTCACACCAGTGCCTTCATGTATCTGCACGCCCATTTTCAGCGCTACGCGGCGCATGCCCTGCACCAGCAACGCGGGCTGCACAGTGGCATTGCTACGCTCGAATACGCCTGCCAGGTGTACGGCTGAACCGGTGCGTCGAGCCAACTCGCGAGGGTCGACACGCTCGAACGGCCGTACTCCCAGTCGCTCGCAGGCGGCCAGGGTACCGTTCCAGGTATCGATGTGCTGCGCGGTCGTGGCGGTCCACAGCCAGCCACTTTGGCGGAAATGGGCGTCGATGCCATGGCGCTGGCAGAACTCACCGAGTTCGGTGATGGCATGCTCGGCACTGTTGCCCAGGAACAAGGCTTGGTCTTCGTTGCAAAAGCCGCGCAGGGTGCCGATTTTTGGCCACCAGGACATGACAAAACCGCCGTTGCGTCCAGAGGCGCCGCCGCCGCACACGTGCTGTTCAAGCACCATGACGCGGGCATCCGGTTCAAGCTCCTTGACTGTCATGGCGGTCCATAGCCCGACAAAACCGCCACCAATGATGACTACATCAGCTTCGTGGTCGCCTTTGAGCGGCACGGTCGGGTTATCGAGCAGATTGGTTGCCGTCATCCAGTGACTGGCTTTCAACGGAGGGGTAAGCGTTAGTTTCATTGTGAGCCCCTGGCAAGTGGATGCCGGCCAGTTTCAAGGGGCACAAGGGACGCGACAATTAGACGCCATTAAGAATGCGCGTGCAGTGCTCATACGATCGTATGAGCCTGCAACGACAGCCGTTTATCGAATGTCGGGAACGGCCGCGCAGCGGAGGGCTCTTCGTAGAAAGACCACTGCTTGGAGGGTGTGATGAACAATGCGAAGGAAAAGCCGCAGATCCCGGATGACCACGACAAGGCACCGGATCCGGATACAGACCCGGTGCTTGACGAAAACAACGAAAACCAGCGCTCACCGGGTGTGCCGGCAAGCGACCCCGAGTCGGGGGCCTGACCGATACCCGTAGCCGTGCCAGCGGCTACGGGACGCCCACCAGGGACGCCCCCATATCGCGTTTCTTCTCCCGGATAAAACACACCACCATTGCCGCCACACCAATGCTGAACACATACAGCGCCTGCGGGCCTGAATGCTCCATCATTGCCCCCGCAACCAGTGGACCGATGGTCGCGCCGATGCCAAAGGTCATCAGCAACACCCCGGCCACCGATACACGCAGTTCCGGCTCAAGGTTGTCGTTGGCATGGGCCACACCCAGTGGATACAAACAGAACTGCAAGAAGCCGATCGCAGCCCCCGCCAACATGACCCACAGCTGACCCGATGCCAGCCCGAAGGCCAGCGGCAGGTAGGCGATGCACAGCAATGCAGCGGTAGCGCGGATCAGGGTGATGCGAGAAAAATGATCCGACAGTTTGCCCAGCGGCAGTTGCGCCAGCAGCCCGGCGGCAATGCTGATGGCCATGAATTGCCCGACCTGTGACGGGGTAAAGCCCAGTTGCGCGGCAAAGATCGGCGTCAGCCCGTACAGGCAACCGTTCAGCAAACCCGAGGCAAGAATCGTGAACAACGATTGAGGAAGCCTGCGCAGGTACAGCATCGGCTTGATTCGGGCCTGGCTGATGCTGTTCGGCTGGGTGCCGTTGTGCAGGGCCACGGGAATCAAGCCAATGGCAAAGGCAATGGCCACGCCCGTCAACGCCAGGGAGTGCAGCCCATCCCCGAGGCTGAGCATCAGTTGCCCGAGCATCATGCCGACATAGCTGGCCACCATGTACAGCGACATGGCGCCACCTCGCCGGCTGATCGGTGCGCAGTCGTTGAGCCAGCTCTCGATGACCATCAACTGGCACATCATTGCCGCACCCACGATGAACCGCAGGGCAAGCCACAGCGGCAAGCCATCACTGAGCTGGTGCGTGAGCACCGCGGTAACAATCACCCCGGCGCCCACCACAAAGGCCCGTGCATGGCCGACCAGGCCAATCAGCCAGTAACCGGAGCGGGCTCCCAACACCATGCCCAGCGCGTTGGCGGCCATCAGCGCACCGCCCCACAGCTGCGCCACACCAGAGGCATCCAGGCGCAGGGCCAGGTAGGTCATCAGCAGGCTGGAACCCAGCTGCATCAACAAGGCAGCGACATAGATCGTGCCGAACCGTTTGGATAGTGCGAACAATTGGGTTCCCCAGACCAGTAGTGGTCGGTAGTCAGGCAAGGCCGTGGCGCTGTTTCCAGTCGCCCGGGTACACCACATAACCGAACAGCGCGTGGCCTGCATACACCAGCTCCGTGCCTTCGGGAATCCACAGCACCTGGCCTGGCGACGCGCGATGCACCTCGCCGTTGGCCCGGAGTTCAAAGCACCCTTCAATCACAAAAATCACTTCGTCGTAGAGCACCGTCCAGGCCACTTCGGCGCCTTCCCAACGGGCAAAGCCGATGCCCAGGTTTGGCGACACTTCATTGCTGATGGCGCGCGCTACCGACGCGCCGCCAGGCGGGCCGCCCCGGTGGACAAAGTCCAGGTCCCGGTGATCGACCAGACGCACCGGGCCTTTGCCGCTGGGTACGCGGCTCATACTTCGCTCCTGCTGTTGAACGCCGCCCAGCGGATCCGGGTGCGCACACCCATGCCCAGGAACGGCTCAGGTGGATTGCGCGAGGGCATGCCGGTCACTGCGCGGATGTCGCTCAATTGCCTGGAGTCCGCACCCACCGCCATGTCGGCCAGCAGCGTGCCGGAAATGGTGCCCCAGGCCGCGCCCACGCCGTTGTCGCAGGCGGTGGCGTAAACACCGTCATCGAGCTGGCCGAAGTAGTTGGTGAAGTTGCGCGAGATCGCATAGACCCCGCCCCAGGTATGGGTGAACGGCACCTGGGCCAGTTGCGGATAGCGCGCCTCGAAGGCCTTGCGATGGTCCTCGCGAATCTTGTTGCGGCTAGCATCGGTGATGCTGCGACCGTAGCGAGGAACGTGCTTGTAGGTATTGCGGATGATCAGGCGCCGGTCCTGGGTCATGCGTACGGTGGTACCGGCGTGGTCGGCAGGGGTGAGGCCCCAGTCGGCCTGGGCGCCAACCGTCGCCATTTCTGCGTCGCTCAGTGGGCGCGTCCAGCTGGCGAACGTCATCACCGGCAGGAGTCGGTTGCGCAGGTAGCCGAACTCCTGGGTGAAGATGCTGGTGCCCAGCAATACCTGCGGGCTCCGGATCAGACCGTTGTCGCCACGCAGCAGCCACTTGCCGCTGGGGTCTTTCTGGAGTGTGCGGATCGGCGATTCTTCAAGCACTTCGACGTTGCCAGGTAGCGACTCACCCAGGCCACGTACCAGTGCGGCGGGTTGCATCAGGAAGCAACCGGGCGTGTAGATGGCGCGGCTGTAGTAGCGGCTACCGAGTACGCCGGCCAGTTCGTCACGCCCGACCACGCGATAGGGCTCGCCCAGGTCGGCCATCAGTTTTTCGAAGTGATCCAGATAACCCTGGCCACGCTCTCCCACCGCGCCCTGGTATTTGCCCGCATGGGACCACTGGCATTCGATGCCGTGACGGCCGATCAACGTTTGCAGTTGGTCGATGGCTGAGCGGTTCAGGCCCAGCAGGCGCTGTTTGTGCTGTGGATCGGGATGTTCGAGGGCGAATTTGTGCGGCAGGTCGATGACAAAACCCGAGTTGCGCCCGGAAGCGCCGTAGGCTATTCGCTGGGCATCTACCAGAATGATGCGCGCCTGCGGCAGGTGCTCGGCCAGGCGCCGCGCGGCGGAAAGTCCGGCAAAGCCGGCGCCGATCACCACATAGTCGGCGTTCTGTTCGCCACTCAGGCGTTTGCTTGGCGCCGGTTCAGGCAGCGCGGCATACCAGCCGCAGCTGCGGTCATCGTGAGGCAGATTGACGATACTGTTCATGGTTTGGCCTCAGGCCACATTTTGTTGGGTGTCCTGGCAGCTTTGCAGCCAGGTATTTCGTTGCAGTTGTGCCTGACGACCGAGCAGCACGAACCCGCGCAGGGCACCGGCGTGGTCGTGGAACGCCGCACTCAAGCCATCGCTGGTTGCATCGCAGCGCCATTGGCCTTCGCAGCCACCCGGGGGGGGCAGCAGGCACAAGGGGGCGACCGGGGTTTTCACGGTCACCGGCGCCAGGGGGTAGTGGGCAGCGGTCGGTTGGCCCAGCAAGGTCTTGCCCAGGGCACGAATGCCTTCGTTGATCGGGGCCAGGTAGGGCAACAACTGGCCGTTGATCTCGACGCAGTCGCCCAGGGCGTAGATGCCCGGTTGCGAAGTCTGTAGTTGTGCATCGACCTTGATCCCGCGGCCGCAGTCCAGGCCGGCTTCCAGCGCCAGCTCAAGATTGGGACGCAGGCCCACTGCACTGAGCACCAGGTCAGCACCGACGACTTGACCGTCGGCCAGGGTCAATTGGTAGCCATCGCTGTTGCGCTCGATGCGCTGCAAGGTAGTGCGCAGGTTCCACTGCACGCCCACCCCCGACAGTGCCTGCTGCAAGTGCTGGCCGGCAGCCTCGGGCAGCAGGCGCTCCATGGGCCAGGCACCCAGGCCGATCACCCGCACCTGATAGCCATTGCTTGCCAGGTCGTTGGCGAACTCGCAGCCAATCAACCCGTCGCCAAGAATGGCCACGCTGCGTACACCTTCAAGGCGTTGGCGGAATGCCTGGTAATCCTGCAGGTTGTTGACGCTGAGCAGTGCCTCGGCGCAGCCCTCGATGGGCAACCGCACGGCAGAGGCACCACTGGCCAGCACCAGTTGGCCGTACTCCATTTCGCCGAGGCTGGTGTACAGGCGTCGCGCCTGGGCGTCGATACGTTCGACCCTGCAGCCGGTATAGATACGAATACCCAGTCGCTGCTCGATGGCCAGCGGGCTTTCGGTGGCCAGGGCGGCGGCAGTGCGCCCCTGTGCCAGGGCGATCGACAAGGCAGGCTTGGAGTAGATATGCCCCGATTCTTGGGTCAGTACGCGAATCTCCAACTGCGGGTCGGCCTTGCGCAGGGCTTGTGCCAGGCCGTAGCCGGCATGGCCGCTGCCGATGATGACTACCGGTTGTGCCGGGCGGGCTGCGGCCACAGGCTGGGCCTGAATGACCGGCGCCGCCGTCACGGCTGCAATCGGGGTGCTGAGTTCGATCATTTCAAAGTCGGCCTTGCCGACCTTGCACTCAGGGCACAGCCAGTCTTCGGGCACATCCTCCCAGCGGGTGCCGGGGGCAATGCCGTCGTCGGGCCAGCCTTTGGCCTCGTCGTAAATCAGGCCACAGATGATGCAGAGCCAGGTTTTCATCGCACTACCTCCTCACTCGCCCTTGATACGCACGGCCAGGTTTTTGGTCCTGACGTAGCTGTAGAGCGCCTCCTGGCCTTTTTCCCTTCCGAATCCCGAGAGCCCGACACCGCCAAACGGCGTTTCGATGCCACCGGCATACCATTCGTTGACGAACACTTGCCCTGCGCACAGGCGCCGTGCGCAGCGCAGGGCGCGATTGAGGTCCTGGGTGAACACACCGGCCACCAGTCCGAACACGGTGCCGTTGGCAATGGCAACGGCTTCGTCTTCGCTGTCGAACGGGATCACTGCCAGTACCGGGCCGAACACTTCGGTCTGGGCAATTTCCATGTCCGGGGTTACATCGCGCAGTACCGTCGGCGCCATGTAGTGCCCGCGCAAGCCAGAGATCGCCTCGCCGCCGGTCGCGACAACCGCGCCTTCCTGTTGGGCACGTCGGCACAGGGCCTCGATACCCTCGAGCTGGCCGGCGGAGATCACCGGTGTATGGTCCGGGTTGTCCTGGCCCAGGCCGACGCTCAACCCCTCAGCCATCGCCACGACATCAGCGACGACGTCGTCGTAGACCGAGCGATGCACCAGCAGGCGCGACATGGCTGAGCACACCTGGCCGGCGTTGAAGAAGATGCCGCTTTTCACGCTGTTGATCAGTTGCTCGCGATCGGCATCCGGGAACACCAGCGCGGCCGATTTGCCGCCCAGCTCCATCACACTTGGAATGGCGTGTTCGGCGGCAGTGCGCAGGATGCTCTGGCCGGTGCCGACGGAGCCGGTGAAGACAATTTGATCGACGTCGCGATGCCCGGCCAGGTAGGCACCCACTTCCCGGCCACGGCCGCAGATCAGGTTGACCGCACCCTGTGGCAGGCCGGCGCTCTCGATGGCCTGCATCAGCACGCAAAGCCCCAGTGGCGAGAGTTCCGGCGACTTGATCACTACCGCGTTGCCTGCCGCCAGGGCAGGGGCCAGGGAGCGGGCGCAGATCGACACCGGGAAGTTCCACGGCACGATCTGCAGCGACACGCCCATGGGGTCGTAGACGGTGAAGTCCATGTAGCCGTCGCCCAGGGGAATCGACTTGCCCTCGATCTTGTCGGCCATGCCGGCGTAGTACTCGAAGTAGCGCGCGGCCTCGACGAACTCGTCACGGGCATCGCGCAAGCTCTTGCCGTTTTCCTGGCACAGTACCCAGGCGCCTTCTTCGGTGAGCGCACGAATCTGCGCGGCAATTTCAAGCAACCAGGTCACCCGTT
The DNA here is from genome assembly GCF_040438935.1 of Pseudomonas vranovensis. Taxonomy (NCBI): domain Bacteria; kingdom Pseudomonadati; phylum Pseudomonadota; class Gammaproteobacteria; order Pseudomonadales; family Pseudomonadaceae; genus Pseudomonas; species Pseudomonas vranovensis. The sequence goes on from NZ_CP159259.1 coordinate 82,031, forward strand.
GCGCAGGACGAACACGGGTCAGCGCGCTGCTGTCGGCACAGCGCCGGGCGGCCTGCAGGGCGCGTTCGGCGTCGGTCACGCTGGCCTGGGCGATGGTCGCCACAGGGTCGGCGGTGCCAGGGTTGTGGATGGTCAGGTGCTGCTCGCTGTCGGTCCATTGGCCGTCGATGAAGTTCAGCCAGTGCGGGGATATCGAATGCATGGTGATCACCTCAGGCGCGCTGTGCGCAGTCGAGCAACTGACGGGCAGCCCACTTGTGGAAGTAGTGGGTTGGCAGGTCCATTTCGGGCGAGAACGCCCCACCGCTGTAGCCAGGGGACAGGCGGCCTTTCTGCATGCCTTCGACCGAAGCGATGTCTTCGGCGAACACCACGCGCCAGGACTCCATCACTGCTTTGCGCGAGGCGTCGTAGTGGCTGTCGAGCGCTTCATCACCCACATAAAACAGGCGCAGGTGCTCAATGGTTTTACCGGGCGCCACAGGCTCCAGCATCATGGCGAAGGCATGGTCGGCCTGGATGCCCAGCAGCACGTTGGGGAAGAATGCCACGTACTCGGCAGTGCGCAGGCGGTCTTGTGGCCAGGAGGGGAAGATTGGCAAATGGGTACCGGCAACGGCCGAGAGGTTGTAGGCGTGGCTGCCCTGGCCGGCAAATTCCTCGAACATGATGTTGTAGTGGTCTTCCAGGCGCGAGTAGCTGTTCAGGCTCGGATGTACCCATGGCAAGTGGTAGGCCTCGCAGTAGTTCTCGACCGCCAGTTTCCAATTGCAGTTGACCTCGATGCTCATGGCGCCGCTGTTGGCTTCACGGCGCAACAGGCTCATGCCATCGGTGCCCAGGAACTGGGTCCAGCGCTCTGTCAGCGGCTTGAGTTGCTCTTCAAGGGCTGGCGCGTCGCCCGACAGGTTGATGAACACCATGTCCATCCAGATCGTGGTGCGCAGTGCTTTCAGGCCATGTTTCTCGCAGGCAAAACGCTCGTCTTTGTGCTGATTGATTCCGCCGACGTGCGGTGTGCCTTTAAGGCCACCGTTCAAGTCGTAGGTCCAGGAGTGGTAGGGGCAGCGGATCACCCCCTGCACTTCACCCGCCTGTTGCACCAATTTCACGCCGCGGTGGCTGCAGACGTTATGGAACACCTGCACCAGACCTTCACGGTTGCGCATCATCAGCAGCGGCAGGCCCATGAAGTCCACAGGCTTTACGTAGCTGTTGGTTGGCAGGTCGCTGGCAAAACCGATACAGGCCCAGTTGCGCCCCAGTACTTCATCGCGCTCGAGCTGGAAATAGCGCTGGTCGGTATAGAACTCGTTGGTCAGGCCATGGGCTTCATGGATAGGCGCCAGAACGGTTTCCAGGGCGTGGACGGGAATAAGGCGGGAATCAGTCGATACGGTCATTTTTGTTTTCTCTTGTTAGATGCACGGCAGGCAATGCCTTGATGCCTGGCGCCAGTTTCAGCAAGAGAAGGAGGGCTCGACAAACGATTTATTTCAGTTCGATTTATCAGTTTTTATCATTAATGATTTATTCGAGGGTGACGGGAATGGCGGAGGAATAGTTGATGAATGGTCAATATCGAGACTTTTCAGATTAATGATTTTTGGTAATTAATTGATGACAAGAAATAGTTTGTCGAAGTGCCGGTAGTTCTCCCATTTTGTTAGGGCCCAAGGGAGCGTGCCGCGCCTTGGGCCTACGGGAAGACCGCCGCCATGGATCTGGCACCTGCCTGTGGCAGCGGTTCTACCCAGCCGTGAAATAAAACCCTTGAACAAAAACAATAGGGGATAACCAATGCGTGCCGAATCTGGCCTGCTCAAAGGCCTCAATCCCACCGTGACGATATGGTCGTTGCTGGCCGTAGTACTCTTCGTGCTGTTTTGCGCCCTGTTCGCAGAACACGCCGCCGCTGCCTTTCAACATGCCTCCGACTTCATCCTGCAGAACTTCAAATGGTTCTACCTGATCTCGGTCACCGGCGTGCTGGGGCTGCTGTTTTACCTCATGTGCAGCAAGTTCGGGCACATCAAGTTAGGGCGTGACGACGACAAGCCCGAGTTCAGCTTCGGCTCCTGGATCGCCATGTTGTTCAGTGGTGGCATGGGCATCGGGTTGATTTTCTGGTCGGTTGCAGAGCCCATGTGGCATTACGCGGGCAACCCCTTCGCCACGGGCCTCACCGACGAAGCGGCGACTACCGCCATGCGCATCACGTTGTTCCACTGGGGCCTTCATCCGTGGGCAATCTTTACCATCGTGGGGCTTGGCCTGGCGTATTTTGCCTACCGCAAGGGCCTGCCGCTGAGCATGCGCTCGATCCTCTACCCGCTGATCGGTGAGCGCATCTACGGGCCTATTGGTCATGTAGTCGACATCGTTGCAGTAGTGATCACCGCATTCGGTGTTTCCCAGTCGCTGGGCTTGGGTGTGGTGCAGATGAATACCGGATTGAGCCAGGTGTTCGACCTGCCTATCAGCCTGGGGGTGCAAATCACCCTGATCGTGCTCATTACTCTGGTGACCACCGTATCGGTGATGGCTGGTGTGTCGCGGGGCATGAAGCGCCTGTCGGAATGGAACATGCTGCTGTCGGTGGTGCTGGTGGTGTTGATCCTGCTGCTGGGGCCGACCCGCTACATTCTCAACCTGATGCTGGAAAGCACCGGTGACTATGCCCAGCACATCGTCGGTTTGAGCTTCTGGAGCGATACTCAGAAGGACAGCGGCTGGCAGAACTGGTGGACGGCCTTCTACTGGCCGTGGTGGATGACCTGGGGGCCGTTCGTGGGCCTTTTCATCGCCCGGATCTCCAAGGGCCGTACCATTCGCGAGCTGATTGCCGGCGCGCTATTGGTACCGACCCTGGTGACCATTATCTGGATGTCGGTGTTCGGTGGGGCTGCACTCAAGACCGAGCAGGTCGACCGCCAGCACCATGAACAACTGGTAGCCAGCGGTGAACTGCAGGGTGACAAGGCCAAGTTCGAAGGCGGTACGGTATTGCTGGCGACCAAACAGGAAACCACCGCTGCCATGTTCACCCTGCTGCACAAGATCGACGCAGGTACGTTGGGCAAGGTGTTGAGCGTGCTGGTCTGTATTCTGCTGGCGACGTACTTCATCACCTCGGCCGACTCCGGCACCCAGGTTCTGTGTACATTGAACTCCATGGGCAGTGCCAACCCGCCGCAAAGTATCCGTCTGCTCTGGTGCATCCTGGAGGGTGCCATCGCAACGGCCCTGCTGATGGCAGGCGGGCTCAAGGCGATTCAGATGGCGAGTATCGCGGCGGGCTTGCCGATTGCGGGGTTCATCCTGCTGATCAGTTACACACTGATGCGCAGCTTGCGCCAGGAGATGGCTGATGGGCTGCTTGATACACCGCCGGGTGGGCGCCTGCCTGTCCCCGGGATTCTTCCGCAAGGCATCACGCCGGTGGCTGGATCGCTGGCCGGCGGGGGGCTTGATATGGGGCTGACAGCGAAGAAAGCCAGCTGACTTCAACCTGGCCTGGAAAACACAAGACCGACAGCCTACAGCTGTCGGTCTTGTGTTTTGGGCGGACTATTTCTGTACCGAAGGCTGGGCCATCAACCAATCCCGGAACAGCCGCACGCTTTCACGAGGGCCACGTTCGGTGGGGGACTCCAGCAGGCAGAACTTGGCGTCAGTCTGCAGCACCACATCGTTGGGTTTGACCAGCGCCCCGGTGCTCAACGCATCGTCCACCAGGTTGCCCCAGGCCAGCGCCACGCCCTGCCCACTGATCGCCGACTGGATCAGCATGCTGTAGCTGTTGATGTTGACGCGATGCTTGGGCGTCATGGGCTCGTACCCCAGGCGCTTGAACCACTCGGGCCAACCTACCCAGTCGCGCTGGGAGTCTTCAAGCCACAGCCAGGTACAGCCAGACAACCCCTCGATGCTGCTCAGTTGCGGATGCCTGGCCAGATAGCCGGGGCTGCACACCAGGAAGATTTCTTCCGAGAACAGTGGCGTCACGGCCATGTCCTTGGGCGGAGGGTTGCAGTAATACAGCGCCAGATCACTGTCGAGCCTGGAATAATCCTTCACATGGTCGTGGGCGATGATCCGCAGATCGATGTCTTCATGGGCGTTCTGGAATTCCGACACCTTGGGCAGCAACCACAGCGAAGCCATGGCGGTACTGGTGGCCACGGTGACTTGCTGGTTGCCTTGCCACTGGCGTATCTCACCGGTGGCGCGGGCCAGGTGCAGCATGCATTCACGCACCGTTTCGTAGTACTGAGCGCCGGTGGGGGTGAGGGTCATGGTGCGGGTAGTGCGAGTGAACAAGGCCTTGCCCAGGTAGTCCTCCAGCAGGCGAACCTGACGGCTGATTGCACCCTGGGTGACGTTCAATTCCTTGGCAGCAAGGGTAAAGCTCAAGTGACGGGCTGCAGACTCAAACGCATGCAGGCTGTTGAGCGGCGGAAGAGGCTGGATTTTCACGGTTTTGGGGTCCACTCATTCTTATTATCAGCGGCTCTATAGTAATGATCTGGCCGGCCCATGGGGCGCTGACCGGATGAAATAATTCCGGCTCGCCCAATGGGAGTGGTGGTCTTGAACTACCAGGCTATTGCCAGGTGGGAGTAGCGCGCTTGTACAGATTCTGTGGGCGCGGGACTTGCCCGCGATCGGCCGCACGGCGGCCGTAGACCTGACCCTATCTGATTCGTGATTGATCGCGGGGCAAGCCCGTTCCTACCAGCCGAACAGCTCGCAGGCATTGCGCGTACTGATCTGCGCCAACTGCTCCACCTCGATCCCGATCACCTGCGCAAGCGCTTCGGCGATCTGTGGCAGATGCGCCGGGCTGTTACGTACGCCGGGGAACATCGCCGGGGCCATGTCGGGTGAATCGGTCTCCAGCACCAGGCTGTCCAGTGGCAACTGTGGCAATACCTTGTGCAGGCGCAGTGCCTGGGGCCAGGTCGCCGCGCCGCCCAGGCCAAGCTTGAAGCCAAGCTTGTGGTACTCGCGCGCCTCTTCGAAACTGCCGGCAAAGGCATGGATGATGCCGCCACGCGCCAGTTTGTAGCGCTTGAGGGTGGCAATGACCGCCGCATGGCTGCGCCGCACGTGCAGCAGGGCAGGCAGGTTGAAGTCCACCGCCAGTTGCAGTTGTGCTTCAAACAGCCGCTGCTGACGCTCGCGGTCGAGCTCGGGCAAGTAGTAGTCCAGGCCGAATTCGCCCACGGCGCACAGCTGGCGCTCACCGCGCAGGCGGCTCAGCCAGTCGCCCAGTTCACGCACGTGCGCCGGGCGATGCTGGTCGAGGTACACCGGGTGCAGGCCGAAGGCGGCGTGCAGGCTGGGATCGCTGCTCACCAGGTCCCATACCCGCTGCCAGTTGTCCTGATGCACCCCCAGCACCACCATTTTCTCGACACCTACTGCCCGAGCATTGGCCAGCAAGGCCGGGCGGTCGTGGTCGAAGTCTGGAAAGTCCAGATGGGTGTGGGTGTCGATCAGGCGCATGCTCAGCCCTTGGTGATCCGCTGCTTGAAGGTTCGACCGATGGCGTGAACGCCAGGTTCATAGCGTTTCTGCTCGACGGCGGCCAGGGCCAGTTCCAGGGCCGTTTCGGCAATCTGGCCATGTTGCTGGGCCATGGCGTTGACCGGCAGTGGCAGGAAGTCGAGCAACTGGTTGTCACCGAAGGTACCCAGGTGCAGGTGGCGCGAGCCGGCAGGACGGGCCTGCAACACGTCGAATACACCCTGCAGCAGTACGTAGGAGGTGGTCACCAGCGCGTCCGGCAGGCCGCCCAGTTCGGCGAGCAGTTCGTTCATCAGGCGCTGGCCGCATTCACGGCTGAACGCTTCGCCCTGATAGCGGCTGATCGTGCCGCCAAAGCCTTGCAGCGCTTCGTCAAAACCACCGGCTCGGGCCTGGCTGACACTCAGCTCCGGGCGAGCGCCGATCAGGGCAATGTGTTTGGGGGCGGTGTCGAGCAGGCTGCGGGTCAGTTGCAAGCTGGCATTGCGATCATCACTGACCACCGAGCAGAAATGCGCCGGGTCCAGGGCACGGTCGATGGCGATGATCGGCAAGCCCTTGGCTTGCAGTTGGCGATAGCTGTCGTCACCGGCCGGCAGGCAGCTGGCCACGAACAGCGCATCGCAACGGCGAGCACGGAACAGCTGCTGCAGCTGGCGTTCGCTCTCGGGCTGGTCGTCACTGCTGGCAATCAGCAGTTGATAACCCTTGGCCCGGGCGCCTTGTTCCAGTTGCTTGGCAATGCGCGCGTAGCTGGGGTTTTCCAGGTCCGGGAGAATGAACCCCAGGGTCTTGGTGTGCCGGCTGCGCAAGCCGGCGGCTTGTGGGTTGGGGGTAAAGCCATGGGCCTCGACCACCGCACGCACACGTTCCACCGTGCTGTTGCTGATGCGTTGCTGTTCGGCCTTGCCGTTGATGACGTAGCTGGCCGTGGTCACGGACACACCAGCCAGACGGGCGATATCGCTGAGTTTCACCGCATTTTCCTTGTTATTACCGCGACTGTTTGCACAGCCTGACCGGGAATTGTCGCCGATCCAGTGGTTTCGGCGCAGACGACCATTGTCGCAATTGTCCGACAAGATGGGGCTTCATTGATCGAAGATTATCGAGTAACGTGCTCACAATTACAGATTAATCGTTTCAGCAGGCGAATTTTCTGCCCAACCTACGCCTGCGCAGGGCCCTGAGCAACTGGCCCTATGCTGAAAAATTCACAACAATACCTCAGCACCGGCCTGGTGCTGCAAAGGAGAAGGTCATGCTCGAGCTCACTGTAGAGCAGATATCCATCGCCCAGTCGGCTGTGGATAAGTCGGTGGCACTGCAGCTTCTGGCCGAGCGCCTGGTCAGTGACGGCCTGGTTGCCGAGGGCTACCTGGCCGGTCTGCAAGCGCGCGAGGCGCAGGGTTCGACCTTCCTCGGGCAAGGTATTGCAATCCCCCACGGCACCCCCGAAACCCGCGACCTGGTGTTCACTACCGGCGTGCGCCTGTTGCAGTTCCCCGACGGAGTGGACTGGGGCGACGGCCAGCGGGTGTACCTGGCCATCGGCATTGCCGCACGCTCCGATGAGCACTTGCGCTTGCTGCAACTGCTCACCCGCGCCCTGGGCGAAACTGACTTGGCCGAGGCGCTGCGCCGGGCAAGTTCGGCCGAAGCCTTGCTGAAACTGCTGCAAGGGGCGCCCCAGGAATTGGCGCTGGATGCGCAGATGATTGGCCTGGGTGTACCGGCTGAGGATTTTGACGAACTGGTGTGGCGCGCTGCCCGCCTGCTACACCGCGCCGAGTGCGTAAGCGGAGCATTTGCCGGGGTGCTGCAGCAGGTCGAGCCGCTGCCATTGGGCGAAGGCCTGTGGTGGCTGCACAGCGAGCGGGCGGTGCGGCAACCGGGCCTGGCCTTTGTTACCCCGCAGCAGCCGCTGCGTTATCGCGACCAACCGGTGCAGGGCCTGTTCTGCCTGGCCAGCCTGGGCGCGGCCCACCAGGCGTTGCTCGAGCGCTTGTGTGCGCTGTTGATCGAAGGCCGTGGCCAGGCGCTGTGTCGCGCCACCAGTAGCCGCGCAGTGCTTGAAGTGCTCGGTGGCGACGTGCCGGCCGACTGGCCCAGCGCACGCATTGGCCTGGCCAATGCCCATGGCTTGCATGCGCGCCCGGCCAAAGAGCTGGCGCAACTGGCCAAGGCGTTCGAGGGCGAAATTCGCTTGCGTCTGGTCGACAGCGGTGAGCCCGCTGTATCGGCCAAGAGCCTGAGCAAGCTGCTCAGCCTCGGTGCCCGCCGTGGGCAGGTGCTTGAGGTTATCGCTGAACCGAGTGTGGCCGCTGATGCGTTGCCCGCCTTGCTGGCGGCCATCGAAGCGGGCCTGGGTGAGGACGTCGAGCCGCTCGCCAAGGGGGTGTCGCAGGCCGCGCCCGAGCTGCTGCCCGAACCGGTGCTGCAGGCGCCTGAAACGGGCGCCGTCATCCAGGGTGTGGCCGCTGCCCCCGGGATCGCCAGTGGCCCGGCACATGTTCAGGTAGTGCGCGATTTCGACTACCCGTTGCGCGGTGAATCCCTGCCGGTCGAGCGCCAGCGCTTGCAGCAGGCACTGGCGACGGTCAATGCCGAGATCGAGGCGCTGATACAGCGCAGCCAGGCCAAGGCCATCGGCGAGATCTTCATCACCCATCAGGAAATGCTTGCCGACCCGGACCTGGGCGACGAAGTCGACCAGCGCCTGCGCCAGGGCGAAAGTGCCCCGGCGGCGTGGATGGCAGTGATCGACGCGGCAGCGCGCCAGCAGGAATCGTTGCACGACGCTTTGCTCGCCGAACGCGCCGCCGACCTGCGTGACATTGGCCGTCGGGTGCTGGCGCAATTGTGTGGCGAGGCCGACGTGGCCGCGCCCGAGCAACCCTATGTACTGGTGATGGAGGAGGTCGGCCCGTCGGATGTGGCACGCCTTGACCCGACCCGGGTCGCCGGCATCCTCACCGCGCGCGGTGGCGCCACTGCCCACAGCGCCATCGTCGCTCGTGCCCTGGGCATTCCGGCGGTCGTCGGGGCGGGCGATGGGGTGTTGCTGATTGCCTCGGGTACGCCGCTGCTGCTCGACGGGCAACGGGGCCGCCTGCAAGTGGCGCCACCTGCCGATGAGTTGCAGCGCGCCCTGGTCGAACGCGACCGCCGTGAGCAACGTTTGCACAGGGCCCGTGAGCGTCGCCTGGAACCAGCGGTTACCCGTGACGGCCACGCCATCGAAGTATTCGCCAACATCGGCGAAAGCAAAGGTATCGATGCAGTGGTCGACCAGGGCGCCGAAGGCATCGGCCTGCTGCGCACCGAACTGATTTTCATGGCCCATCAGCAATTGCCCGACGAAGCCCAGCAGGAGGCCGAGTACCGCCGTGTGCTCGATGGCCTGGGCGGCCGTCCGCTGGTGGTGCGTACCCTGGATGTGGGCGGTGACAAGCCGCTGCCGTATTGGCCGATCGCCAAGGAAGAAAACCCGTTTCTCGGCGTGCGTGGCATTCGCTTGACCCTGCAGCGTCCGCAGGTGATGGAAAGCCAGCTGCGCGCCTTGCTGCGCGCTGCCGAGGATCGCCCGGTACGGATCATGTTCCCCATGGTTGGCCAGCTCGAAGAGTGGCAACAGGCGCGGGCCATGGTTGAGCGCCTGCGTGAAGACATCAGCGTCAGCGACCTGCAACTGGGGATCATGATCGAAGTGCCGTCGGCGGCCTTGCTGGCCCCGGTACTGGCCCGCGAAGTGGACTTTTTCAGTATCGGCACCAATGACCTCACGCAGTACACCCTGGCTATCGACCGTGGTCACCCGAGCCTTTCGGCCCAGGCCGACGGCCTGCATCCGGCGGTGCTGCAACTGATCGACATTACCGTGCGCGCCGCCCATGCCCATGGCAAATGGGTGGGCGTGTGCGGCGAGCTGGCCGCCGACCCGCAGGCGGTGGCCGTGTTGCTGGGCCTGGGCGTCGATGAGCTGAGCGTTGCGGCGCGCAGCATCCCCGAGGTCAAGGCGCAGGTGCGCGAATTGAATTTTGAACACACCCGGCAGTTGGCTCGGCAAGCCTTGCTGCAGGGTAGTGCCAGCGCCGTCCGTGCGCTGGTGGAGAGCAACTGAATGGCCAAGATCCTTACCCTGACCCTCAACCCGGCGCTGGACCTGACCGTCAGCCTCGATGCCCTGCAGTGCGGCGCCGTCAACCGCAGCCAGGCCCAGCACAGCCACCCTGCCGGCAAGGGTCTGAACGTGGCCCAGGTGCTGGCTGACCTCGGCCACAGCGTGACCGTCGGCGGCTTTCTGGGTGAAGACAACCTGCAGCCCTTCGAACAGCTGATCGCTCAGCGTGGCTTTGCCGATTGCTTCGTGCGGGTGCCGGGCGAGACCCGCTGCAACATCAAGCTGGTCGAGGCCGATGGCCGCGTCACCGACATCAATGGCCCCGGCCCGCAGGTGGAGGAACAGGCCCGTGAGCAACTGCTGGCCAGGCTTGCACAGATCGCTCCTGGCCATGAGGCGGTTGTGGTGGCTGGCAGCCTGCCACGGGGCGTCAGTGGGCAGTGGTTGCAGCAGTTGCTTGCCCAGCTCAAGGCCATGGGCCTGAAAGTTGCCCTGGACAGCAGCGGTGAAGCCCTGGGAGCAGGGCTCAAAAGCGCGCCCTGGTTGGTCAAGCCCAACACCGATGAGTTGGGTGAAGTGCTCGACAGCCCCGTACACAGCTTTGCCGAACAGCAGGCCGCTGCCCGCCTGTTGATCGCTCAGGGTGTCGAGCATGTGGTGGTGTCCCAGGGCGAGCAGGGGGTCAACTGGTTCAGCCGCGATTTCGCACTGGGCGCATCGCCGCCTGAGGTAAAGGTGGCGAGTACGGTGGGAGCGGGCGACTCGTTGTTGGCGGGGATGGTTCATGGCCTGCTGAATGGCGACACGTCGGCACAGACCTTGCGCCGGGCCACGGCGATCGCCGCCCAGGCGGTGACCCAGATCGGCTTTGGTATCAACGACCGGGCTCAGTTGGCGCAACTGGAACAGGGTGTTCAGCTGCGTGAAGAACAACAAGAGGGTTGCAGATGAATATTGCCATCGTCACCGCCTGCCCCAACGGCCAGGTCTCCAGTGTGCTCAGTGCGCGCCTGCTGGAAGCTGCCGCGCAGCGCCTGGGCTGGAGCACCAGCGTTGAAATTCATGATCCGCAGCGCCCCCAGGGACAACTGTCCGAGGCGGTGATTGCCGCGGCCGACTGGGTGCTGGTGGTCAACACCGGGCCGCTGGATCTACGCCGTTTTGCTGGCAAGCGTCTGCTGCAGAGCACCCCGGCCAAGGCCTTGGCCGATCCCCAGCAGTTTTTGCGCGAGGCGGCGCAAAAGGCCGAGGTCCATGAGCCGGTTGCCGAAGTACAGCCTGTCGCCCCGGCGGGTAGCGCCAGGATCGTAGCCATCACCGCCTGCCCGACAGGCGTCGCCCACACCTTCATGGCCGCCGAGGCCTTGCAGCAGGCGGCCCAGCAATTGGGCCATGAGTTGACGGTTGAAACCCAGGGTTCGGTGGGGGCGCGCAACCCGTTATCAGCGGCGGCCATCGCCGAGGCCGACGTGGTGCTGCTGGCGGCCGACATCGAGGTGCCCACCGCACGCTTTGCCGGCAAGCGCATCTATCGCTGCGGCACGGGCGTAGCCCTCAAGCAGGCCCAGGCCACATTGAACAAGGCCTTGGCCGAAGGTCGCGAAGAATCATCGGTTCCGGGCGCTGCTGCCAGCCCGGCCAACGGCGACAAAACCGGGGTGTACAAACACCTGCTCACGGGCGTTTCGTTCATGCTGCCGATGGTGGTCGCGGGCGGCTTGCTGATTGCCTTGTCGTTCGTGTTCGGCATCGAAGCGTTCAAGGAACCCGGCACCTTGCCGGCTGCCCTCATGCAGATTGGTGGCGAAGCCGCCTTCAAACTCATGGTGCCGCTGTTGGCTGGTTACATCGCCTACTCGATTGCCGATCGGCCAGGGCTGGCGCCGGGCATGATCGGTGGCCTGCTGGCCAGCACCCTGGGTGCCGGTTTTATCGGTGGCATCGTTGCAGGTTTCCTGGCCGGCTACAGCGCCAAGGCCATAAGCCGCTGGGTACGCTTGCCCATGAGCCTCGATGCCCTCAAGCCGATCCTGATCATCCCCTTGCTGGCCAGCCTGTTCACCGGACTGGTGATGATCTATGTGGTGGGCAAACCCGTGGCCGGGATGCTCGAAGCACTGACCCACTTTCTCGACAGCATGGGCACCACCAATGCGATTCTGCTCGGCGTGTTGCTGGGCGGGATGATGTGCGTGGACCTGGGCGGGCCGATCAACAAGGCGGCCTATGCGTTTTCGGTGGGGCTACTGGCATCCCAGAGCTACGCGCCGATGGCCGCGACCATGGCCGCGGGCATGGTGCCGCCGATCGGCCTGGGCATTGCCAGCTTCATCGCCCGGCGCAAATTCGCCCAGAGCGAGCGCGAAGCGGGCAAGGCGGCGTTTGTGCTGGGCTTGTGTTTCATCTCCGAAGGCGCCATTCCCTTTGCTGCCAAGGATCCGCTGCGGGTGATACCGGCGAGTGTTGCCGGTGGTGCATTGACCGGGGCGTTGTCGATGTACTTTGGCTGCAAGCTGATGGCACCCCATGGGGGGCTGTTCGTCATGCTTATCCCCAACGCGATCAACCATGCCTTGCTGTACCTGTTGGCGATCCTGGCGGGCAGCCTGCTGACGGCGGTGGTATATGCCGTGCTCAAGCGCAGCGAAGGGGTGGAGCTGGCGGTGCAGCCGGTCAAGGCCTGATCTGACAGAGGGCCCAACGCTCCGTAGCCGCTGCCGCCAGGCTGCGATCGACTGCAACGCAGTCGCAATGCAGGCGCCGATCGCGGCCTGACGACAGCGGCTACGGTCAGGTTTTATCCCAGCATCAACCGGGCTGTCGACGGTCAGGTGATTACCTGCGGTGCTTCTTGCGCAGCGGCACCAGCAGTTCGCCCAGGCCGTTATGGTCGATCTCGTGCATCAAGGCCAGCAATCCCCCCAGTTCACCCTTGGGAAACCCCTGGCGGGCGAACCAGGCCAGGTAATGCCCTGGCAGGTCGGCAATCAGCCTGCCCTGGTATTTACCAAAGGGCATTTCGCGGGTCACCAGCAAAACGAGCAGTTCAGGATTCATCGAGCGGGGTTCTGAAAGGAAAGGGCCGACCATACATGCAATCTGCATGAAGGCCAAAGGACAGTTCATGCAGAACGCTTGGGCCTGGAACGTTCAATTAATCGCAAGCTATTGAAAGTAATGGAAATATTTTTTGATGAAGCGCTGGCACGAACACTGCTCCGTATCCCTGCATCTTTCTTCCATGCAAAGGAGTCGTGTCATGACCAGCCCCAACAAAGACGTTATCTCGGTGCTCAATGAACTGATCGAGTTCAGCAAGGATGGCGAGAAGGGTTTCAAAACCTCTGCTGAAGATGTGAAGAACCCCGAGCTCAGAACCTACTTCCTGCAGCGCGCCGGTGAATGCGGTACTGCAGCCTCCGAGCTTCAGCACCAGGTTCGCGCGCTGGGCGGTGATCCGGAAACGTCCACCAGCGTCAGCGGCGACCTGCACCGTGGCTGGGTCAACCTCAAGTCGATGCTGACCGGCAAGGATGAAGAAGCGGTGCTCAACGAGGTGGAGCGCGGCGAGGATCACGCCCTGAAGGCCTACAAGGATGCCCTGGAAAAACTCACCAAGCTGACCATGGCCCCGGGCAGTGAGGTGTATGCCCTGGTCGAACGTCAGTACCACGGTGTGCAGCGCAATCATGACCAGGTCAAGGCACTGCGCAATAGCGCCCGGGCGCGCTCTTAAGTCGCGGTCTCTACCCGGTTGCGGCCATTGCGCTTGGCGCAGTAGAGCGCATCGTCGGCACAGCCCAGCAAGGTCGCCAGATCTTGCTGGGCACCTGGCGTGTAGCAGCCGATACCGATGCTGACGGTCACCGGCACGCAGTCATCACCGAATGGCGGCAGCGTCTCGACAGTGCTGCGGATGCGCTCGGCCAGGGTCTGGGCACCATGGCGTTCGGTCTCAGGCAAGACCACCAGAAACTCCTCGCCACCATAGCGCGCAGCCAGGTCTGCCGGACGGCGGATGCTGCGGCCGATGGCGGCAGCCACTTCGCGCAAGGCTTCGTCACCGCCCGGGTGGCCATGACGCTCGTTGAACGCCTTGAAGTGATCGACATCCACCATCAACACCGCCAACGGGCGGTGATTGCGTTGGGCCCGTGCCCATTCGCGGCGCAGGACCTGATCGAGCTGGCGGCGGTTGGCAAGGCCGGTGAGGCTGTCGGTGGCGGCCAATTCGGCCAGGTCCTGTTCGGCGCTGTGACGACGGCGCAGCTCGCGGCCCAGCAGTAAGGTCAGCCAGAGAATGCCGATGCACAGCACGCCGGTGGCGCAACTGACCAGTAATGCAGTGCGCCGCCAGGAGGCAAAGATCTCGTCTGCCGAGCGTGCCACCACCACGATCAGGGGCAGCTCGGCCACCCGAGCGAAGGTGTAGAGCTTGGCCTTGCCACTGCTGCCGGAATGGCCTGCAAAGCTGCCTTTGCCATCGGCCAGCAGCCGTTTGAAGTTGGGGCGATCGGAGAAGTTGGCACCGATCAGCGGGTCGTCCGGGTTGCTCGATTGGCGGGCCAGCAGTACACCGTCGGTGTTCAGCAGGTTGATGCTGCTGTCGCGGCCGATGTCCAGGCGTGTGAACAGGTCGGTGAAGTACGACAGCCGCATGGCGCCGGCGGCCACACCGAGGAACTCGCCGTTGGCGCCGGAAATGCGTCGGCTGAAGCTGATGCACCAGTTCAAGCTGCCTAGCCGCGCTTTGAACGGCGGGCTGATTACCAGCCCCGTGTCGGGGCTCTGGCGATGGGCCTGGAACACGTTGCTGTCGGCGAATTTGGCCTGGCGTGGCACCACGCTGGTGGAGTCGGCGGCCACATTGCCCTGGGCGTCGAGCAACAGGATGTCGCCGCGTACCGGCGTGGTGAAGGCCTGGTTGAAGTAGACCTGCTGGCGCAGTTCGGCAGGAAGCGTTTGCAGGTGCGGCTGCTTCGCCGCCTGGATCAGGCCGAGCAATGACAGGTCGTAGAGTTCGACGTTGCGCACGATGTCGCTTTCGATCAACTGCACAATGTTGCTTGCCGAGCGTGCGGCGCTCAGTTCGATGTTGCTGCGCTCACGCATTACCAGGTAGCTGACAATGGCTACGATGGCGAGCACCGCAAGGCAACTGCCCAGGTTCAGGATCAGCTCCGGATGAGACTTGTACAGGGCAGATCGCTGGGATCGGTTGGGCAAAGTCATGGGCGCTGCAGCGGAAGACCGTCAGAGGAGTCGCGGCGTGGTTACGCGGCGGCGGTATTCTAGGTGCGGCTGGATTGCCGAACAAGAGCCTGATGGCTGCCAACCGACGGAACGGGCTGGCTTGTGCCAGCCCTTGCAGGAGGGAGATCAGAAGATATTCAGCGGGTAGTCGACGATCACCCGGTACTCGTCGACGTCGTTGTCGATCTGTGAGTAACCCTGGCTGCCCCGGTGGCTGGCCCAGCGCAGCAGCACCGACAGATCCTTCAGGCTGCCTTCCTGGAACACGTACTGCACATCGAAGTCACGTTCCCAGTGCTGGGCATTCTTGCCCTCGGGGTTGTACCAGTGCTCACCGTAGCCAACGCTGTTGGAATCGACCTTGGTCAAGTCCAGCTCGCCGCGCGAGTAGGAGATGACCGACGTCAGGCCGGGAATGCCCTGGCCTGCGAAGTCATAGGCGTACTTGAGTTTCCACGAGCGCTCGTTCGGGCCGTTGAAGTCCGAGTACATCTGCGAGTTGTCGAGGAAAACGCTGTCACCCTGGTTGATGTAGTCGAACGGGGTGTTGCCGTTGACCCGCTGGTACACCGCGGTGAGGCTGTTGTAGCCGACGTTGACGGTGAAGTGCAGGCTGTAGGTGTTGTTGTCGATATGGCCCAGCAAAGCCTGGCCGGTGTCCTGGGTGTGGTAGTAGTGCAGGCCAGGGTTCAGGCTCACCAGGTCGCTCAGCTGCCAGGTGTAGTCGAGGTCGAAGTAGTACTGGTTCCAGATGTCCTTGAGCTCGGCGGCATACAGGCTGGATGTCAGGTTCGGCACGCCGCTCCAGGCCATCCCGGCCCAGTTCAGGTGACGGCTTTCGCGGTCATCCGGCAGGGCGCCGTAGAAGGTGTCGATACGGCGATGGCCGCTCTGGTTGTACGGCTTGGTGAAACTGGCCTGGCCGGCTTCGAGCATCAGGCCATCGAAGCTGTTGTTGGTCAGGCTGACGCCGCGAAAGGTCTGCGGCAGCATGCGCGACTCACCGCCGGCGATCACCGGGTTGGTCAGGAACAGGTCGCCGGCCTTGAGCTCGGTGTCGAATGCCTTGAGCTTGACCGCAGCGCCTGCGGTGGAGAATGAATCAGGCGCCTTGCCGGGCTCGCCATCGCCCTGGGTGTTGATCGGCAGGATGCTGGAGCCGGAAGTGCCGGCACCGCCATCGAGCTTCAGGCCGAGCATGGCATGGGCGTCGAGGCCGAAACCGACCGTGCCCTGGGTGTAGCCGGACTCGAACTTGCCGAGAAAGCCCTGACCCCATTCCCGATTGTCATTCACGCCACGGTTCAACTGATTGCGGTTGAGGTAGTAGTTGCGTGCATGCACGTTCAGGCTCGACCCTTCGATGAAGCCTTCGGCCTGATCCTCATTGGCCTGGGCGTTGAAGGGGATCGTTGCAGTCAATGCAACGAACAGGGGGGTGAAGCGTAAAGCAGTGTTCACCGGTATGGACTCCTTGAGGTGAAGGTAAGGCAATTTTTATTGTGCGAAACACGATCTTCTTATGAATAAACGGGCCGGCTCACTGGCACTTTTCGACACGCCAAAAAAAGCCGCTGCAAGGCAGCGGCTTTGAAAGACAACCGCACGGGCGCTCAAGTCACCTGTGCGGGCATCATGGGAATGGACGGATGAAACGAGGGGGCGATCAGCTGTCGGCAGCGTCACTCGAAGAAACCTTGGAAGCGGTCTGTTCTGCGGGCTTTGTCGACTGTCCCTGCTCGGCGGCGAAGGCCTGGCGAGCTTGATCGTGGACGGCGGCACGGGCAGCGTTTTGCGCAACGAACGCCTGGGATTCTTCGGCCATGGCCAGGGGCGACAATAACAGGGAAGACAGGGCGAATACGCTGGCAATACCCATACTGTTGGACATTTGCAACAACCTTCTTGCGGAGCAAGTGTTAAGTAGGTCCGAGTAAATTAGTCGGAAATGCCCGCGGGAAACAGTTACTTTTTCGAGAAGTACTATTGCGTCAAAGGTAATAGTTGTAGATCGAAAAAAGTAAGCAAAAAATCTCGCCCCACCAGGGGCTCTTCACTGCGCCCCGTGTCCCCTCACTGCGGTGTCGCTACGTGGCATTGCGAGCTACGCGTTGCAGGCAACGCTTTGCATCTTCGGCAGTCGTCGAAGGCGCTGCGCGCTAGCCCCTCCACGACACCTCCGTTCGGCCCTTCTGGTCAACAGGGCGGGTAGATCAAGATCAAGCGCACAATTGGCGACGCTCTTGCTGTGCGCGGCGCTTGTGGGAGCCGGGCTTGCCGGCGATCGACCGCGCAGCGGTCGTGGTTCAAGACAGTTGCTCCCACAAGTACGGTGTGAGGCAGTTCCCGGCGATGTTACAGCGGCAGCAGGATACCGAAAGTATTGGCCCCCGCCTGGCTGCGCACGAACACGCTGCCGCCATGCATCAGGGCAATGGCCTTGACGATGGCCAGTCCCAGGCCATGGTTGCCGCCACCGCTGGTACGGGCGGCGTCGACGCGGTAGAAGCGCTCGAACAGCATGGGCAAGTGCTCCTGGTCGATCGCAGGGCCCGGGTTGCTCACGGCAATGCTGATCTGCCCGTCCTGCTGTTCGATGCGCACCTGGATCACCTGCCCGGGCGAGGTGTGTTGCACGGCGTTGTTCAGCAGGTTGATCAGCGCCCGGCGCAAGTGGGCCTTCTCGACCGGGGCCTGGGCATCGCCGCTGACCTGGACCGTGACCTGGGCGTCTTCAAGGATGTAGTCCAGGTAGTCGAGGGTTGCCGCCACTTCTTCGGCCAGCGAGCTCATGGTCAAGGCAGTGGCCTTGCTGCCCTGGTCGGCGCTGGCCAGAAACAGCATGTCGTTGATGATGGTGCGCAGGCGTTCAAGTTCTTCCAGGTTCGATTGCAGCACTTCAAAGTAGTGCTCGGCACTGCGCCCGCGGGTGAGGGCAACCTGGGTCTGGCCGATCAGGTTGGTCAGCGGCGAGCGCAGCTCATGGGCGACGTCGGCATTGAACGCCTCGAGGCGCGTATAGGCCTGGTCGACGCGCTCCAGGGTCGAATTGAAGGCACTGGCAAATTGCGCCAGCTCCGGTGGCAGGTCCGCTTGCTGCAGTCGACCGCTCAGGCGTGGCGGTGCAAGTTTCTGCGCTTCGGCCGAGAGCGTGCGCAGTGGTTTGAGCCCCACTCGTGCCACCCAGTAGCCAAGCAACGAGGCCAGCAATACGCCGAACACCGACAAGCTGATGATCGCCACCAGCAGGGTGTGCTGGGTCTGCCAGAAGGCTTCGGTGTCGATGGCGATCAGAAAGCGCAGCGGTGGGCGATTGCCCATGCCCGGCAGTTCGCTGACCAGCACTTTGTACGGGTAGGGGATGCTGGCCAGGCGCAGGTCGCGCATGCCCACCGGACCTTCGGCGAAGGCACGCACGTGGGCATCGGGGTGACCGTACTCGAACGGGCTGTTGCCGCTGACCACCCAGAAGCGAATGCGCCGGTCTTCTTCGCTGAGCAGGTTGAGCTTGTTGGTGATCTTCACCCAGTGCTCGCGGGTGTCGTAGCGGGTCAAGGACGACTCCAGCACGCTGAAGCGGGCCTCCAGTTCCGCCGCCGGCAGCAGGTCGAGGCTGCGGTCTACCTGCTTGTACAGGGCGGTGCCAATCACCAGGAACACGCTCAGGGCCACCAGGGTGAACAAGGCGCTCAGGCGCAGGGCGACAGAGTTAGTCGGCACGGTTTTCCAGAACATAGCCCATGCCTCGGATGGTGTGCAGCAGCTTGGTTTCAAAGGGGCCGTCGAGCTTGGCCCGCAAACGCTTGATCGCGACTTCCACGACATTGGCGTCGCTGTCGAAATTGATATCCCAGACCAGCTCGGCAATCGCGGTCTTGGAGAGGATCTCGCCATGACGGCGGGCCAGCACGCTGAGCAGCGAGAACTCCTTGGCGGTCAGGTCCAGGCGTTGGCCGGCGCGACTGGCCTTGCGGCTGAGCAGGTCGACCCAGAGGTCGGCGACCTGGATCTGTACCGGCTCCTGGTTGCCGGTGCGGCGGGTCAGGGCCTGCAGGCGGGCAACCAGTTCAAGGAAGGAAAACGGCTTGCCCAGGTAGTCGTCGGCTCCTTCGCGCAGGCCGTGGATGCGGTCTTCCACCCGTTCGCGAGCGGTCAGCATGATCACCGGCGTCTGCTTGCGTGCCCGCAGGGCACGCAGCACGCCGTAACCGTCCAGGCCCGGGAGCATGACATCGAGCACGATTACTGCGTAGTCACCTTCAAGGGCCATGTGCAGGCCATCGATGCCGTCGCGGGCCAAGTCCACGGTAAAGCCTTGTTCGGTGAGACCGCGGTGCAGGTAGTCGGCGGTCTTTTCTTCGTCTTCGATAATCAGCACACGCATGATCGGTTCTCAACTGGCAGTGGGCTGCGCCTGGCCCTGGGGCGCCTGACGCCGATGGAACAGGCGCTCCAGGGTCAAGTATATGATCGGGGTGGTGAACAGCGTCAGTGCCTGGCTCACCAGCAGCCCGCCAACCACGGCGATACCCAGGGGCTGGCGCAGCTCGGCCCCGGCCCCGACGCCGAACATCAGCGGCACGGCGCCGAGCAAGGCGGCCAGGGTGGTCATCATGATCGGCCTGAAGCGCGTCAGGCACGCCTGGTGGATGGCCTGCTCGGGGCTCATGCCCAGGGTGCGCTGGGCGTCGAGGGCAAAGTCGATGAGCAGGATGCCGTTCTTCTTGACGATACCGATCAATAGCACGATGCCGATCAGGCCCATGATGCTGAAGTCCTGGCCGCTTAGCCACAGCAGTGCCAGGGCGCCGAGCCCGGCCGAGGGCAGGGTGGAGATGATGGTCAGCGGGTGGACGAAACTCTCGTAGAGCACACCGAGGATGATGTACACCGCCACCAGTGCGGCGAGGATCAGCCAGGGCTGGCTCGACAGCGAACTCTGGAACGCCTGGGCCGCGCCCTGGAAGTTGCCGATGATCGAATCGGGCATGCCCAGTTCGCGCTGGGTGCGTTCGAGGATCTGCACCGCATCGCCCAGGGCCACGCCCGGGGCCAGGTTGAACGACAGGTTGGCAGCCGGGAACAGGCCGTCATGGGCAATCGACAGCGGCCCGGTGCTGGGTGCTGCAACCTTGGCCAGCACCGACAGCGGGACCATCTCGCCGGTCAGCGGCGAGCGCAGGTAGAAGTAGTTGAGGCTCTCGGCCTTGCCGCGCTGGCGGGCATCGAGCTCGAGGATCACCTTGTATTGGTTGGTCTCGGTCTGGAACTCGCTGATCTGCCGCTGGCCGAAGGCATCGTAGAGCGCCTGGTCGACATCGGCTGTGGTCAGGCCGAAGCGCGCGGCGGCGCGGCGGTCGATGTCGATGCGGGTAACGCTGGCGCCCAGTTGCAGGTCGTTGGACAGGTCGCGGAATGCCGGATTGGCTTTCAGGTGTTCGGTCAGGCGCTGGGTCCACAGGTTGAGCGCCGCGCCGTCGTTGCTCTTGAGCACGTACTGGTATTGGCTGCGGCTGGGGCCAGAGCTCAGGTTGATGTCCTGGCCGGCACGCATGTACAGCACCACGCCAGGCACCTTGGCCAGTTGCGGGCGCAGGCGGTCGATGAACTCGCTGGCCGACACATCGCGGTCACCCCGGTCCTTGAGGGCAATCCAGAAACGGCCGTTGGCGATGGTCTGGTTGCTACCGGTCACGCCCACGGCATGGGAGAAGGCGCGCACCGCAGGGTCGGCCTCGATGACCTTGGCCAGGGCCTGGTGTTTCTTGATCATGTCCGGGTAGGAGATATCGGCTGCCGCTTCGCTGGTGCCGAGCACGAAGCCGGTGTCCTGGACCGGGAAGAAGCCCTTGGGAATCAGTACATAGCCGACCACGGCCAGGGCCAGGGTGATGCCGAAAATGCCCAGCATCAATCGCTGGTGCGCCAGGGCCTTGACCAGCCCGCGTTCGTACCAGGCCAGCAGGCGTTCGCCGAAGCCGACGTTGTGCTGCTCGCCATGCTCGGGGCGGCGCATGAACAGCGCGCAGAGCGTCGGCGCCAGGGTCAGCGAAACCACCACTGAAATCAGGATGGTCGAGGTAGCGGTGAGGGCGAATTCCTTGAACAGGCGGCCCACCACGCCGCCCATGAACAGCAGCGGAATGAACGCCGCCACCAGCGAGAAACTGATCGATACCACGGTGAAGCCGATTTCCCCGGAGCCCTTGATGGCAGCCTCGCGCATGCTGTCGCCGGCTTCCAGGTGCCGGTGAATGTTTTCCACCACCACGATCGCATCATCGACCACAAAGCCCACGGCGATCACAATGGCCACCAGGGTCAGGTTATTGAGACTGAAGCCGAACAGGTACATCAGGGCGAAGCTGGCCGTCAGCGACACTCCCAGCACGCTGGAAACGATCAGCGTCGCCGACCACTGGCGCAGGAACAGCGCCATCACCCCGATCACCAGGGCCACGGCGATCATCAAGGTGATCTCTACCTCGTGCAGCGAGGCGCGGATGGTCTGGGTGCGGTCGTTGAGCACCGACACCTGCACTGCCGCCGGGAGCATCTGTTCAAGGCCGGGCAGGGCGTCCATGACCCGGTCGACGGTATCGACGATATTCGCCCCGGGCTGGCGGAACACCACCAGGTTCAGGCCCTGCTGCTCGCCGGACCAGGCCTTGACATAGGCGTTTTCGGCGCCATCGATGACCTTGGCGACATCCCTCAGGTGTACGGGAGCGCCGTCGCGGTACGCGACGATCAGCTGGGCGTATTCCTCGGGGTGGAACAGTTGGTCGTTGGTGGCGATGGTGGAGACGCTGTTGTCGCCATACAGCGCACCCTTGGCCAGGTTCAGGCTGGTTTGCTGGATGGCCTGGCGCAGGTCGGCCAGGGTCAGGCCAAGGGCGGCGAGTTTTTCCGGTTGGGCCTGCACGCGGATCGCCGGACGCAATTGGCCGGTGATGTTGATCAGGCCGACCCCGTCGATCTGGCTCAACTGGCGGGCCAGCAGGGTTTCGGCGTAGTCGCTCAGTTCATTGGCCGGCATCTGTGCGGAACTGACGGTGAGGATCAGCACCGGGCTGTCGGCCGGGTTGACCTTGCGCCAGGTCGGCGGGCTGGGCATGTCCTGGGGCAGGCGGGCGGTGGCGGTGTTGATCGCTGCCTGAACTTCCTGGGCGGCGGTGTCGATGCTTTTTTCCAGGCTGAACTGCAGGATCAGGTTGGTCGAGCCCAGGGCACTGCTGGAGGTCATCTGGGTCATGCCCGGAATGGCGCTGAATTGCACTTCAAGGGGTGTGGCCACCGAGGAGGCCATGGTTTCCGGGCTGGCGCCGGGCAGTTGCGCGGTTACCTGGATGGTCGGGAAGTCGGCCTCGGGCAGGGGCGCGACCGGCAGGCGCGGAAAGGCGATGACCCCGAGCAGGACCAGGGCGAAGGTCAACAGCAGGGTGGCGACCGG
The DNA here is from genome assembly GCF_040438935.1 of Pseudomonas vranovensis. Lineage (NCBI taxonomy): Bacteria > Pseudomonadati > Pseudomonadota > Gammaproteobacteria > Pseudomonadales > Pseudomonadaceae > Pseudomonas > Pseudomonas vranovensis. The sequence continues at coordinate 104,392 of NZ_CP159259.1, forward strand.
GCGGTCGATGCACCAGGCCGAAATCGAGCCCCGGGCCTTCATGGCTGCACCTGGCGTTCGGCAACGTCTTGGGGTGGCGGTGCCTCGGCGGCGACTTCGACCGTGGCACCGGGCTTGAGCCGCGACTGGCCGTCGGAGACCAGTTTGTCGCCACTGCTGACCCCAGCGATGATGTTGAGTGTGCTGTCCTGATACAGCACCTTGACCGGCACGCTTTCGACCTTGTCGCCCACTATGCGGTACACGTAGTGCCCGTCGATACCGCGCTGCACTACCTGGGGAGGGACCACCAGGGCTTTCTGGTCCAGGGCTGTCTGCAGCTTCAGGGTGACCAGTTGGCCCGGCCAGAGGCGGGCATCGGCGTTGTCGAACTCGGCCTTGACCCGAATGGTGCCGGTGTTGGCTGCCACCTGGTTGTCGATCAGAGTCAGTCGACCTTCACCGAGTAGGGTGCCACCGCTGTCGCCATCGCCTTCCAGGTAGGCCTGCACGGCGGCGGGCGATTGCGCCTTGAGCAGCCCTTGCAGGGTCGGCAGCATGTGTTGGGGCAGCGAGAACTCGACCCCGATGGGGTCGATCTGGGTGACACTGAACAGCCCCTGGGCATCGGCCACCCGCAGGAAGTTGCCTTCATCGACGTTGCGAATACCGACTCTGCCGGTGACCGGCGAACGGATCTGGGTATACGACAATTGCACCTGCGCGGCGGCAATCGCCGCCTGATTGCCCAGCACCGTGGCTTGCAGTTGATTGAACAGGGCTTGCTGCTGGTCGAGGGTCTGGCGCGACACGCCGTTGTCGGTACTGAGCAGTTTGTAGCGCTTGAGGTCGACCCCCGCCACTTGCAGTTGGGCCTGGCTCTGGCCCAGTTGCGCCTTGGCTTGTTCAAGGCTGGCGCGGATACCGCGGTCATCGATGGTGGCCAGCAGATCGCCTTGTTTGACCCATTGCCCTTCCTTGACCAGCAGGCGAGTCAGCACCCCTTCGACCTGAGGGCGGATCACCACGCTGTGCAGCGAAAGCACCGAGCCAATACCGCTGACGTAGCGCGGCACGTCCTGCTGCTTGACGGCGACCACGCGCACGGGAACGGTGGTGCTGTGGGCGATTTTTTCCTCGCCCGAGCGGCCGTACCACCACAGGGCGGCGCCTGCCAGCGCGAACATAACGGCACAGATCACAACGGAGCGGGAGTGGATGCGCATAGGTGAAATCTCAGGGCGATGCCTAGTTTATAGCCGCCGGATAGGGTCAGCAGCGTGACCGCCAACTGACAGCGCTGTCAGCTTGCCCTGCAGGGTAATGGCCAATTGCCAATATCCTGAGCTGGATCAAGGAATCCGGCAAATTTGCCTCTAGAGTCGTACGCCCTGCCGATTCTCCAAACTACAACGAGTGCCTCCGATGAAGAGCAATTTGCCTGTGACCGGTCGCAATGTGGATTATCCCGGTGACGCCAATATTCTTTCCACCACTGACCTCTCCAGTAGCATCACCTACGCCAATGACGACTTCGTCAGCATCAGCGGTTTCAGCCGCGAGGAACTGATGGGCAGCGCGCATCACATCGTGCGCCATCCGGACATGCCGCCCCAGGCCTTCGAGCAGATGTGGCAGACACTCAAGCGTGGTCGCTCGTGGATGGGGCTGGTGAAAAACCGCTGCAAAAACGGTGACCATTATTGGGTCAGCGCCTTCGTTTCACCCATCGCCAGTCAAGGCCAAACGGTGGAATACCAATCGGTACGGACCAAGCCCAGCGCCGCCCAGGTCGAGGCCGCGGAACGCTGTTACGCGCACCTGCGCAACGGCCGCCAACCCTGGTGGCAGCGCTTGCCGGTGGTGGGCCTGGGTTGGCAGTTGTGGGCGGGGGTTACCTTGGGGCTGGTGCTGGTATCGGTTTTCAGTCGCTTGATACTGCCGGTGTTGCCCTGGCAAGGCGCAGTGGAGGTGTTGCTGGCCAGCGGCCTGAGTGCGCTGGTCATTCTCGCATTGCTCAAGCCGTTCCAGCGCCTGTGCAGCGAAGCCCGCAGTATCGCCGACAACCCCTTGAGCCAGCAGTTGTACACTGGGCGGCGGGATGAGATCGGCCAGATCGACTTTGCCCTGCGCATGCTCAAGGGCCAGTTGGGGGCGGTGGTCGGACGCATCGGTGACACGTCCCGACGCCTGGCCGGGCACAGCGGATCACTGGCGCAATCGCTGCAATGCAGCCACAGCAACAGCCTGGAGCAGCAGAGCGAGGCCGACCAAGTGGCCACGGCCGTCAACCAGATGGCCGCCAGCGTCGCCGAGGTGGCCAGCAACGCCCAGCAGGCGTCGGTCGCAGCCGACCATGCCGAAGGCGAGACCCGGGCCGGGCATCAACTGGTGGAGCTGAATCGCAGTGCCATCCAGGCGCTGGCCAACTCACTGGATGCCGCCACCGAGGTTATCCACAACCTGGAAAGCCACAGCAGTGATATCAGCGGGGTACTGGAGGTGATTCGCGGGATCGCCGAGCAAACCAACTTACTGGCACTCAATGCCGCCATCGAGGCCGCCCGGGCAGGCGACCAGGGGCGAGGGTTCGCCGTGGTCGCCGATGAAGTTCGCGGTCTGGCCCAGCGCACGGCGCAATCGACCCACGAGATTCAGCGCATGATCAGCGCCTTGCAGAACCGAGCGCGCGAGGCCGTGCAGGTGATGCAGCAGAGCAGCGAGCACGCCGGGCACAGTGTGGAGCAGGCCCGCCGCGCCGCCGGTGCGCTGGATGGTATCAGCCTGCGGGTCAACCAGATCAGCGAGATGAGCCTGCAGATTGCCGCGGCGGTGGAACAGCAGAGCCAGGTCAGCGAGAGCATCAACCGCAACATCATCAGCATTCGCCAGGCCAGCGAATCAACGGTGCAGGTCGGCCAGCAAAGCCACGTGAGCGCCACCGATGTGGCCGGCCTTGCCGAAGACCTGCGCCGCCTGGCCGACGAGTTCTGGCGGCGCTGCCACTGAGTGGGTCAGAAGCCGATGAAACTGTAGTAGTCGGCGCCTTCGCTGCGTACCTGGGCCCCGCTCGCGGTCAGTTGTTCACACAGCTCGGGATCGACCACATGCAGGGTCCAGGCTGCGATTTCAGCGGTGGCGTTTACTTGTCGCAGCGCCTGATCCAGCGCCTGGGTATTGGGCAAGTAGGCGGTAAAGCCATTGCCCTTGAGGGCACTGGTGTCGATACCCAGAGCCTGGCAGATGGCAACCTTGCCACGGATGTCGTCGCGGTCGGCCTGGCGTGATTGCTCGATCAATTGCGCCAGCCGATGGTCGACCAGCTGCGTGCCGTGGATCAGTACCGGCCCGCTTTGCCAGGCGTCGGCGGGGCAGTCCTTGGCGTCGGGGCGCAGCGGGATATGGGGGTTGATCTCCATCGGATAGATGCGGCACACCAGCGGGCGGAGCTCGTAGATGGTGCAGCGGTCGTCCGCGTCCAGGTTGCGGCAACGCTCCGGGTTGAAGGCGGCGAAAGTGATCGCCACATGTGCCTCGGTGCTGCCGCAAGGGACGGGCCAGGAACGGCGCAGGGCATGCTCGCGCTGATCGGCCGGCAAGCCCAGCCCATCGGCCATGAAGGCTTCGACCAGGACAATTACCTGGCCACCGGCGCCGGTCCACTGACGGGCTTCGCTCAGGGTCAGGGGCACGTGATGGCCGGTGCAGCATTTGCCGCAACCGGTGCAGTCGAAATGGATATCGCGGGTTTGAGCAGTATTCACGGTGTGCCGGGCGTCCATTCGGTGACAAAGGCAGTCTTGTCCTGCTTGTTGAACAGGCACAATTCGCTGCCCTTGCGGTTGTTCATGTGCTTTTGCGGGTAGCGGCCTTCGAGCAGCAGGGCGCTGTAGCCGACACGGTCGTCGAATTCGGCGGGCTTGCCCACGGCCTTGGCGTCTTTCAGGCCGCTGGCGGCGATGCAGCGTTGGCTCATCTGCGTGTTGTGATCGCTCCAGGCCTGATCGCTGGAGGCCTGGGCGGCGGTGCTGAGCAGCGCACAACCGAGCAGGGTAAAGAGAAGGGCTTTCATGGCGGAACCTCGGTCGACAATGGGCTCGATTGTGCCTGAGGTTCAGGCACATTCAAGCGCAGTGAGTGCCGAGGGCTTATCAATGCTCGGCGAAGGCAACCGCCCGCGCCGCGACGATCAGGCAGTCGGTAAGCTCGGGCGAGGAAAACTTGGTCAGCACCGCGTTGGCGCCGGCGTCCCTGGCTTTTTCGCTGTTCATCGCGCTGTCGAGCGAGGTGTGCAGCAGCACATACAGGTGCTTGAAGTCCGGGGTTTCACGCAGGGTACGGGTGAAGGCAAAGCCGTCCATCTCGGACATTTCGATGTCCGAGACCACCACGTTGATTTCCTGATCGGTGCCTTGCAGCTCCAGCAGGGTGTTGATTGCATCCTTGGCACTGCGCGCGGTATGGCATTCGATCCCCAGGCTGCGCAGGGTGTGTACCGACTGCTGCAGGGCGACCTGGCTGTCATCGACCACCAGGATATTGGTGGCGGCGAGCACGGCGGCGTCTTCACTGCTGAGCTCGCTGCCGAGCACATCGTGGGTGGGCGGGGCGATGCCGTGGATGACTTTCTCGATGTCCAGCACCTGTACCAGTGTGTTGTCGACCCGAGTCACGCCGGTGATGAACGACTTGCTCCCCGAGCCGTAGGGTGGCGGCTTGATGTCGGTGCTCAGGCAATGGACGATCTTGCTCACCGCCTGCACGTGCAGGCCCTGCTTGGAGCGGCTGATGTCGGTGACGATCAGGCAGCCGCCGGCGGGGTCTTCCAGCGGGCGCTCGCCGATGGCCCGCGACAGGTCGATCACCGACAGCGAGTTGCCGCGCAAGGTGGCCACGCCTTTGACGTGGGGGTGCGACTCCGGCAGCCGGGTCAGCGACGGGCAGGGGATGATTTCACTGACCTTGAGCAGGTTGATCGCCATGAGCTTGCCACTGCGCAGGGTGAACAGCAGCAACGACAGCGAGTCCGCGCGAGCGTTTTGCGTGGCCATAGGCACCTTCAGGACAGATTGAATGGGGAGATGCCGGGTTATCGACCCGCCAGCCCATGGCTTTAATCCTTCAGCTCAAATCAGCGCAGCCCCAGACGCTTGGCCAGGCGACTCAGGTTGGCCCGGTCCAGCCCAAGTTCACGGGCGCTGCTGGCCCAGTTGTGCTGATGTCGCTCAAGGCTCGCCTGGATCAACTGGCGCTGGTAGTCGTCCATGGCCTGACGCAGGTCGCCGCCGGGTAGCGGCGCATCAACAACGTGCGGCACTTGGGCGGTGAGGGCGGAGGGCTCGACCGGGCGCAGGTCCAGATCGGTGGCGTCGAGGGTGAGGATCTTCGGTCGTTGACGATGCTGGCCCAGGGCCTTGAGCGCCGAGCGGCCGATCAGGTGCTCAAGCTCGCGCACGTTGCCCGGCCAGTCGTAACCCAGCAGGGCGGCCTGGGCCTCGGCGCTCAGGCGCAGGCTGCCCAGGCCCATGCGCGAACGGTTCTGTTCAAGGAAGTAGCCGCTGAGCAGCAGCACATCGCGGCCACGGTCACGCAGCGGCGGCACCAGCAGCGGGTACACACTCAAACGGTGATAGAAATCGGCACGGTAGCGGCCGGCGCGCACTTCTTCGGCCAGGTCGCGGTTGGTGGCGGCGATCAGGCGTACGTCGACCCGATGCTCCTGGTCCGAACCCAGGCGCTGCAGTTGCCCGCTTTGCAGCACCCGCAGCAGCTTGGCCTGCACGGTCAGCGACAACTCGCCCACTTCATCGAGGAACAGGGTGCCGCCATTGGCCAACTCGAACTTGCCGCGGCGCTCGCCGACCGCGCCGGTGAACGCGCCACGCACATGGCCGAACAGTTCGCTCTCGACCAGGGTGTCGGGCAGGGCGGCGCAGTTGAGGCTGATCATGGGTTTGTCGGCCCGCCCCGACTGCTGGTGAATGGCCTGGGCCACCAACTCCTTGCCCACGCCGGTTTCGCCGGTGATCAGCACCGTCAGGTCGCTGCCGGCCACCAACTGGATTTCTTCGAGCAGGCGCTTGTGCGCCTTGCTCTGGCCAATCAACTCCTTGTGCTGCTGGCCGCTGGCCTGGCGATAGACCTCGGCGCGTTCATGTTCATCTTCGACGCGCAAGGCCAGGCGCTCGATGCGTTCGGCAACATTCACCGTCGCCGCCGCGAGGCTGGCAAAGGCCTGCAAGGCATCGAGTTCGACCTGCTGGAACTGTTCCGGGTCCAGCGCATCCAGGGTTATCAGGCCCCAGGGTTGCTCGTCGACGAACAGCGGACAGCCCATGCAGTCGTGGACTTCCAGGTGGTGATGCAGGCCTTCGACCAGGCCGTCGTAGGGGTCGGGCAGGTCACTGTCGCTGGCAAAGCGGGTAGGCTCGTTGCGGCTGAGAATGGTAGCAAAGCGTGGGTGCTCGCTGACCTTGAAGCGCCGGCCAAGGGTGTCGGTACTCAGGCCATCCACCGCCAGTGGCACCAGCCATTCGCCGTCCAGGCGCAGCAGCGCGGCGGCGTCGCATGGCAGCAGGCTGCGCATGGCTTCGAGCAGGCGCCGGTAGCGCTCGCACTCGGGCAAGTCACGGGACAGGTCGCTGACCAGGGGCAGCAGGGCGGTGAGCAGGGATTTTGCTGTCATAAAGACTCCTGTGGGTCTCAATGACTATATATCAGTAGTAGTCTTTTTGACTTAAAAATTTATATCTTATTGATTTATAAGTATTTTAAAGTTGGCACGGAACCTGAAATAGCTAACGCATTCATCAAGAAGCCACAGGCTCAGGAGTCATTCAATGCTCAATGCCCAGGATCGTGCGATCGTCAAAGCCACCGTTCCCCTGCTTGAAAGCGGTGGTGAGGCGCTGACCACCCATTTCTACAAGCTGATGCTCAGCGAATACCCCGAAGTGCGTCCGCTGTTCAACCAGGCCCACCAGGCCAGCGGCGACCAGCCACGTGCCCTGGCCAACGGCGTGCTGATGTACGCTCGGCACATCGACCAACTGGAGCAACTGGGCGGCTTGGTCGGCCAGATCATCAACAAGCATGTGGCCTTGCAGATCCTCCCGGAGCATTACCCGATCGTTGGTAGCTGCCTGCTGCGCGCCATCGAAGAAGTGCTTGGCAAAGAGATCGCTACCCCTGAAGTCATCGCCGCCTGGGGCGCGGCCTACCAGCAACTGGCCGATATTCTCATCGGTGCCGAAGCCGATATGTACACCCAGAAGGCCGAAGCGCCAGGCGGCTGGCGCGGGGCGCGGGACTTCAAACTGGTCGGGCGCGTCGAAGAGAGCAGCGAAATCGTCTCGTTCTACTTCGCACCGGCCGATGGCGGGGCGATCCTCAAGGCCGAGCCGGGCCAGTACATCGGCTTGCAGTTGTTCATCGACGGTGAAGAACAGCGCCGCAACTATTCACTGTCGGCCCTGAGCGATGCCGGCCAGTACCGCATCAGCGTCAAGCACGAAGTCGGTGGCAAGGTTTCCAACTACCTGCACGAGCAATTGGCGGTGGGCGATACGCTGAAACTGTTCCCGCCCTCGGGCGAGTTCACCCTCAGCGCCAGTCACAAACCTCTAGTGCTGATCAGCGGCGGCGTGGGTATTACCCCGACGTTGCCGATGCTTGAGGCTGCACTGGAAAGCGGCCGCCTGGTGCATTTCATCCACTGCGCGCGCAACGGCGCGGTGCATGCCTTCCGTGACTGGGTCGATGAACTGGCGGCGCGTCATCCACAGGTCAAGCGCTTCTACTGCTACGCCGAGGACGACGGTGTCAGCGAACCTGCCGATGCGGTAGGCCTGCTCAGTGCCGATCAACTGGCGGAGTGGTTGCCACAGGAGCGCGACCTGGACGCCTACTTCCTCGGCCCCAAAGGCTTCATGGCCACCATCAAGCGCCACCTCAAGGGCCTGGGCGTGCCAGAGCAGCAGAGCCGTTACGAATTCTTCGGCCCGGCCTCTGCCCTGGAATGATGGGATTTTCCTGATACACGGTTGAACGGACAAGGCACAGCCAGCGATGGCTGTGCCTTGCGGCATTTGGTCGCCTTCTCAAGCAGGGTGCCTGGCCTTTTTACTGCATGCAGACAAAGCGTCATGCGCATGCCGCATCATCCTTCCAGCCGTATCGAGGAATCCAAAATCGTGAACATCAAATGGGCTGACAAACTGCGCAAAGGCCTGCATGGCTCGGCAGACTCGCTGGGCAACTTGTGCGTCGAGGCGTTCCATTACCTGGCCCTGTTCGGCATTGGTGCAATCACCGCCTACGCGGCGGTAGCCACCTTCATCGATATGCTCCACAAGGGCGGCATCAGTGTCGATGACATCCTGCTGTTGTTCATCTACCTCGAGCTCGGGGCGATGGTGGGGATCTACTTCAAGACCAACCATATGCCCATCCGCTTCCTCTTGTATGTGGCGATCACCGCGCTCACCCGCTTGCTGATCGGCGACGTGTCACACCACAAGGCGCCGGATGTGGGCCTGCTGTATGTGTGCGGCGGCATCCTCCTGCTGGCATTCGCGATCCTGGTGGTGCGCTATGCCTCGTATCGCTATCCGTCGACCAAAACCATCGATGCTAATGGAAAGGAGATCGAGGAAGGCAAATGACCTTCCCGGCCTGGCGGCGGCTGGCGACGTGGGCAAGAACGGGCTGGACGTGCTCGACAGCGAGGCTGGACTGCACGCTGTCGATCACCCGCTGCAAGCGTTTGGGGTCGTTGCGCTGGGCGGGGTTGATCAAACGCTTGGCGACCACGCCCTGATCGGTGGAAAGGGTCAGCATGATACTGCCGTCGAGCCGCTCGATACTCAGGTTGACCCGGTAGCGCGAGGCGAAGGCCTCATTGATCTGTTCGAAAGGGTTGAACATGGTGCTTCACCTGGTGAATTCATGCAGAGATTGACCGGGTGATTGCAAATTTGGTTCAGCCAGCCCGCTGAATGGAGCAGGTATTTTGAAAATATCGTAGGAGGTTTCTCTATCGCTTCAGCCTGGGTAGAAGGTTGAATTTGCCGTGCTAGGTTCCGGGCGTCATTTGCCCAAGGAATCTTTCCATGACGGTCCATCGCATGAACATCAATGGCCGCGGCGCCAGGCAGCATGGCGACCAGACCACCAGCGGCGCCACCTGCTTGAGCAGCCAGTCTCATTCCACCCAGAGTGGCGTTCCCCATTTGCGCCTGGGGATGCCACCACGCCGTGCCCGTTATGCGGCGTGTCCGGGAAAATCGCTGAAGGCGAAACGGGCTGGACGATCGATGGCCGACCCATGGCGGTGGATGACGTGTTGATCCAGTGCGGTTGCCCGTCCGGCAGCAACCGCCTGGTTGCACCGTGTTGCCAGTGCCCCGGCCCCAGCCAAGGTCGCCGAGCAGGTGGGGCACATCCGTACCGCGTCGCCCTCGGGGCCAGCCTCAGGTTTTGCACCTGCAAGCCGCTCCATGCCCGTCATGACCGCCGCCCCCGGCACGCTGGAGCCGGGCTTCTACATCGTCCCCCGCAGCATGTCCGGCCCGCAGGTACTGGCGCAGTTGGGCAACCCCCACCTGCCAGCTCGCCTGCAACGGCTCACCCCGACCTTCGCCCAGGGCTTCAAGGCGGGTGAACTGTTCATCCTCGGCGACCCGGACAACGGAACGGCGTGTACCCGCGAAGAAGCCCAGCTGATGGACGCCGCTGCCCAGGTGCGCGATGCGCTGGCAGAGCTTAGCGAGGAAGAGGCCAACTTCATGGCCGATTACCCAGGCAAGATTGCCGGGTTGCTGGGGAGCGCGAGCCTGTCGATGGGGGTCAGCACGGTGATGCTGGGTCAAGGACTGAGGCAGGTGGAAGGTACCTTGCGTGCGCTGGAGGAATTGCATCAACGTTCGTTCAGTCTCCACGGTCATTTGAACAGCCGGGATTTCTTTGCGGCGCGTCGTGAGTTGTACAAGACCCTTGATGCCCAGTTGAAGAGTGCCTTTCTCAACAAGCAACTGAATCTGGGGAGCTATGAAATGTTGCGCCGTGACCTGGGCATTTCCACCAAAAGCGTGGGGCATCACTGGAGCCGTGCCGGTGGAGCGGGGCAGATTCCGGGGTATGCCACGCATTTGGAGCAGGTAGCGAAAACGGCGAAGTATCTTAAATAGGGTGGTTATGTAGGTATTGCGTTGGGTGGCGGGGCGTCGGCACTCAAGGTGCAGGAGGTTTGTCGGGCTGGGGAAACTGAGGCGTGCAAAAGAGTTCGATTTACGGAGGTGGGGAGCTTTTCGGGCTCATTGATAGGAGCCGCCGCCGGTGCATCGAGTGGGAAATTTGTTGCCGGTTTTGTCTGCGGTGCAGCGGTAGCATTTACCGGCCCGATTGGTGTTCCAGTGTGCGCCATTGCGACAGGCCGTATTCGAGGCAACACCAGATTTTTTGGATGTATTGGCCTCTCGCGGGGCAACCTCGCTCTTACCGGTTTGCGATGGGCATAAAAAAGGCGAGCCCACCGGGCTCGCCTTTTTACCGTCTGCGGTATGTCATTCAGCCAACGCTGCGGGCTTGTTCATTCTCCAGGAACTCTTCCTGCAGCAGCCCGTCTGCGCTGCCGTCGCTGGCGCTTTGCTGGGTGACGGCGCGTTTGCTGCGCAGCTTGCCGTAGAAGTGTTCCAGGGCGTTGTTCAGCTTGGTGGCGGCGCCGTCTACGGCATCGTCCAGCGAAGCGGCCTTGTGGGTTACGGAAATCGGTTGATGGCCTTTTGGGCGTGCCTCCATCTGGCAACGTTTGTCATGCAGGCCTGGTTTGTCGCCGTTCTCGTCGCGCAGGTGGACCTCGATGCGGGTGAGGTCTTCTTCATAACGTTCGAGCGTGCTTTGCAGTGTGCTACGGACCCATTCGTTCAGACGAATGTTGCCTTGAATATGGTTGTCGCTATTGACTTGGATTTGCATAGTTCAATCCCTTATTCAGCTAGCTCGCAAGAGAATCGATGGGCCGTTGCGGCCGATGGAACTCATCGCCTCTTGACTACAAGGTCAGGCACTTGGCGCAACTTTTCAACCCCTTTGCAAAGATAAATATCTTGTAGCAAAAGCCCGGCATCGGCCGGGCTTTTGCATGCGCTGGATCAGAACGCGAGGGAGGTTTGCAGGTATATCGTACGGGGTTCACCCACGTACTTGCCCTTGTTGTTGTCGTCGTAGGAGCGCGTGTAGTACGGGTGATTGAAGATGTTTTTCACCCCCACGGCGACGTTCAGGTTCGACAGTTGCGGGCCAAAATCATAGCCCGCGCGGCTGCTGAACAGCATGTAGCCCGGGATGCGCCCGGTGCTGCCATCGGCGCTTTCACTGGAGGTGTTGGCGTTGTCGGCAAACTGGTCGCTCTGGTAGGTGCTGTCTAGGTTCAGCTGCCACGGGCCTTCGCTGTAGCCCACGCCCAGGGTGCCTTTGTGACGTGACGAGAACGGCACGCGATTGCCCTTGTTCGGCCCGTCTTCGCGGATTTTAGCGTCAACGAATGCGTAGGTGGCGTACACATCAAAACCTGCCAGCGCCGGGTTCAGGCCTTCGAGGGCGTATTTGATACTGGTCTCGATGCCCTGGTGGCGGGTTTCGCCGCGGGCGATCACCGAGTCGTTGGTCTGGTTGCTCTCGTACTGGTTGTCGAAGTTGATCAGGAAGGCGCCGATTTCAGCCTGCAGCAGGCCGTCGTCATAACGGGTACCCAGCTCCCAGGTGCGGGCCTTTTCCGGTTTGACCTCGCCACTGGTGACCCGGTTGGGCATCTGGCTGTACTGCACGCTACCGAACGAGCCTTCGGTGTTGGCGTACAGGTTCCAGCTGTCGGTCAGGTGATACATCACGTTCAAGGCGGGCAGGGCGGTGTTGTAGTCACCCTGGTAGCGCTGGCCGGTGAGTTTGTTGCTCTGCTCGGAGTCGATCATCTCGTAGCGAATGCCCGGGGTGATGGTCCATTGACCGATGTCGATACGGTCATCGAGGAAGATCGCGTGGGCCTCAGTGCCGCCACGGGTGTCGCGGTCGTTGCGGCTGGCGGTGGTGGGCAGTTGGTTGGTGCTGATCGGTTCGCGGTAGCGCAGCTCGTGGCCGGCTTCGTTGATGTAGCGATAACCCACACCCACTTCGTGCCAGCTTTCGCCAAGGGCGAAACCTTGGGAGAAGCGGGTCTCGATGCCACGTACCCAATACTCGCGCGGCGACAGCGAGACAAAGCTGCCCTGGTCCAGGTAGCCGCTGCGCAGGGTCTTGGTGAAGAAGCTGTTGACGCTGAACTGGCGGGCGTCCTCTTTGTAGTCGTAGCCGAAATTGAACATCGTCCGCCGGCCCCAGAACTGGTCCTGCAGGCGGGTGGACTGGTACGGGTCGGCGTCGTAGTCGGCCACGTTCAGGCCGCCGGGCATGTGCGCCTCGCCCTCGTAGTACTGGGCCATGGCGTGCAGGCTGTTGGCCTCGTCGAGCTGCAGCTTGCCCTTGAGGATCAGGTCGTCGATCCGGGTGTCGCTGTGCTCGCGCCAGTCGCCGCCACGGGTGCCGGAGTAGAGCAGGGCGCCGCCCAGGCCGCTGTCGTTGGTGCCACCGGCGAGCAGGTTGGCGCTGGTCTTGAAGCCGTCGTGGCTGGACGATGGGCTGGTCTGGGTCTGCAGGCCGGCCTTGAGCGTCGGCTCATCGGGAATCGCCCGGGTCACGAAATTGACGATGCCGCCGACGTTCTGTGGGCCATAACGCACCGCACCACCACCGCGCACCACGTCCACGGCATCCATGTTGCCCATGGTCACCGGGGCGAACGACAGCTGCGGTTGGCCGTAAGGGGCGAAGGGCACCGGAATGCCGTCCATCAGCACCGTGGAACGCGATGCCAGGCGCGGGTTGAGGCCGCGGATACCGAAGTTCAGCGCCATGTCGTGGCTGCCTGTGCCGTTGTTTTCCGGTGCGTTGACGCCGGGAATGCGGTTGAGCACTTCGCGGGCGGTGGTGGCGCCCTGGCGTTCGAATTCTTCGCGACGAATGACGTCTCGCGCGCCAGGATGTTCGAAGACATTGTCCTGCTGCGCAACACCCAGCCAGTCACCGACTACCGTCGAGGTGCCCAGCTCGAGCGGTGCGTTTACTGCCGGCGCCGGTTGCAGGCTGAAGGCGTTTTCACCTTCGGCGCGGGCCTGCAGGCCGCTGCCCCGGAGCAGGATGTCCAGCGCCAGCTGCGGGCTGTGGTGGCCTTCCAGCCCTGGGCTTTGCATGCCGTGGGTGACCTGTGAGCCGAACGAGATCAGCACGCCACTTTCCCGGCCGAATTGGTTAAGGGCGTTTTCCAGCGACATCGGTGCGATGTGGTAGGTGCGCGCTGCGGCTTCGTTGGCGTGGGCCGGAACGGCGGCGACGCTCAGGCCGGCACCGAACAGCAATGCGCGAAGGGCCTGGGCGAGGGGACTCGGTCGAAGGGGCATGCAGGAGGTCCTTGAGAAGGTCAAAGCAAAGGGTTCTGCCTTCTCTGTCACGCGAGATGCAAAAACGGCTCAGGGCGATGGAAAAATTCAGGCGCGGGCTTCCACCGAGACCCAGTAGCGGCTAAAGCGCTTGACCCGCACCGGCAAGGTCACCTCCAGCAGGTCGAGAATCCGCTCGCTGTCAGCCAGGGGATAGCTGCCGGAAATCAACAGGTCGGCCACTTCCGGGGCGCAGTTGAGCTGGCCGCGTCGGTAGCGGCTCAGCTCGCCGAGAAAGTCGCCAAGGCGCAGGTGCGCCGCCACCAACATGCCGTCCACCCAGGCGCCGGCATTGGGGTCCAGCCCCTGGTTGCCGTGCCATTGCGGGCCGTTGAAGCGGGCTTGCAGGCCGGCGGCCAGTGAGTTGCCGGCAAGGCTGGCGCTTCCCTGATGAACCGCGAGCAGGCTGTAGCGCTCGAATTGGCGCAGGTTGTAGCGCCCGCTCTCGAGCTGCAGCAGGCCGAAGTCAGTGCGCAGGTGCAAGGGCCTGGCGTCATTGGCTACCGTGAGTTGCAGCTCACCTTCCAGCAGGCGTACCAGGCGCTGCTGGCGGTCGAAGCGCACGTCGGCGCTGCTGCGGGTGTTCAGGTGCAACTGGCTGCCATCGTCGAGCTGCAGGCGGCGGCGTTCGCCGACCGGGCTGTGAAAGTCGGCAAGCAGGCCGGGCATTGGATTGTGCTGGCTCAGCCCCGCAGCCCCCCCGACGCCGAGAACCAGCAAGGTCTTGAGTGCCCGGCGGCGGCTTGCCGAACGGGGCGCCGAAAGCGTGGCATGGGCCAAGGGTGAGGATAATCCGCTCAGCCGTTGGTTGACCCGCTGGATATGCTCCCACGCCCGCCGATGTTCCTCGTGGGCCTGCAACCACTGCTGCATGGCCAGCTGTTGGCGTGGGTCGAGCCCGCCGCCCTGCAGTTCGATCAACCAATGCACGGCCTGCTCGGCCACCTGTGGTGAAAATTCCTGGTGAGCGGTGTTCATAGGGCGAAGTAACAGCGCAAGGCCGCCTTGTTCAGGTAGCGCTTGACCGTTGCCAGGGAGATGTTCAGCTGCGCCGCGATTTCGCCGTAGCTCAGGCCATCGACCTGGGCCAGCAGGAAGGCGCGCTTGACCAGCGGTGCCAGGCCGTCGAGCAAGCGATCAAGCTCCAGCAGGGTTTCCAGGATGATTGCCCGGTGCTCCTCCGACGGCGCCAGTTCTTCCGGCAACTGCGCCAGTGCCTGAAGGTAGGCACGCTCCAGGTCCTGGCGCCGGTAGTGATTGAACAGCACGCGCTTGGCCACGGTGGTGAGGAACGCCCGTGGCTCGTTGAGCGCCGGCGTATCGCGGGCCTGCAACAGGCGCATGAAGGTGTCCTGGGCAAGGTCGGCCGCGTTGTCCGGGCAGCCCAGGCGTCGGCGCAGCCAGCCGGTCAGCCAGTTGTGATGGGCGTGGTAGAGGCCTTCGAGCGAAGAAGGGGAGGACGCACTGGGCACCGTGAACACTCCGGCGCCAAGCTGCGCAGCAGAATAAGAATTGTTCGCATTGTAGAGGGGTGCAGTGTGCTCGGCAATCAGGCGCTGACTGATGGCGAGCGCGGACGCGGCAAAATGTAAATATCGTAAATACGCTTTACTCTCAATTGAGAATCTCTAGCATTCGCGCCTTGAACGCATTTACTCAATCTTTACAGTTCTCAGGGAGAGGTCCTCGTGTCCCCGTTTTTCACCAAGTCGTGCCTTGCGCTCACCATTTGCTCGCTGTACACCGCCCAGGCCAGCGCCGAAGCCAAATCGCTGGAACTGGACAACGTGGTGGTGACCGCCTCGGGTTTCTCCCAGCAGATCAAGGATGCGCCGGCGTCGATTTCGGTGATTACCCGCGAGCAGATCGAGAACAAGTCCTACCGTGATGTCACCGACGCCCTGCGCGATGTGCCCGGCGTGGTCGTCACCGGCGGCGCCAGCTCCAGTGACATCAGCATTCGCGGCATGGCGTCCAAGTACACGCTGATGCTGGTCGACGGCAAGCGCCAGGACTCGCGGGCCACCCGTCCCAACAGCGACGGTGCCGGTATCGAGCAAGGCTGGATGCCGCCGCTTGAAGCCATCGAGCGGATCGAAGTGGTGCGTGGCCCGATGTCGTCGCTGTATGGCTCCGACGCCATGGGGGGGGTGATCAACATCATCACCCGCAAAGTGACACCGACCTGGTATGGCGGCCTGCGCAGCGAAGCGACCTTCCAGGACCGCTCCGACTCGGGTGACTACAACACCACCAGTGCGTTTCTTTCCGGGCCCCTGGTTGAAGGGCTGGTGGGCTTGCAGCTGTACGGTCTGACCTCCCATCGCGATGAAGACCACATCGTCAACGGCTTCAACGAGCAGAGTACCGACAGCGCCACCGCCAAGCTCTCGTTCACCCCGGACGAACACAACGACATCACCCTGGAAGCGGGCAAGTCCGAGCAGGAGCGCAACGCTACCGTGGGTCGCTCGGCGCGCTCTTCCGACAGCGAAAACGATTACGACCGCACCAACTTCTCGATCACCCACTCCGGCCGCTGGGACAGCCTGACCAGTGAAAGCTACCTGCAGCGCGAGAAAATCGAGAACCCGGGCCGGCGCATGGAGCTGGAGAACACGGTCCTCAACTCCCAGGTCTCTTACTTCAGCGAATCGCACATCACCACCTTCGGTGGCCAGTACAAGTACGAAGACCTGACGGATGAAGGCAACCAGCTGGCGTCGGCCTCCAGTGTGAACCAGTTGACGCGTTGGTCGTGGGCCCTGTTCGCCGAAGACGAGTGGCGCCTGACCGATGACTTCGCCCTGACCGGCGGCCTGCGCATGGACCGCGACGAGAACTACGGCACGCACTGGTCGCCGCGTCTGTACGGGGTTTATCACCCTACCGAGCACTGGACCGTCAAGGGCGGTGTGTCCAGCGGTTATCGCTCGCCGGATATCCGCGCAGCGGTCGATGACTGGGGCCAGATCACTGGCGGCGGTGGCGACCCGGCAATCATCGTTGGCAACTCCAACCTCAAGCCCGAAGAGAGCCTGAGCCAGGAAATCGGCGTGATCTGGGACAACCTGGAAGGTTTCTCCACCGGCCTTACCGTGTTCAACACCGACTTCAAGGACAAGATCACTGAACAGCGCCGCTGCACCGACAGCACCGGCAATGCGTCGGGCCAGTGCCAGATCGGCGGCACCTCGTACAAGTTCATCAGCGACCGCGTGAACGTCGATGAAGCGCAAATGCGCGGTATCGAAGCGACCCTGGACTGGGACATCACCCAGAGCCTGTCGCTGGCCACCAACTACACCTTCACCGACTCCGAGCAGAAGAGTGGCCCGCAGAAGGGCAAGGCCCTGAACCAGATGCCACGCCACATGTTCAACGCCACCCTGGACTGGCAGACCACCGATCAGCTGGGCACCTGGGCGCGGATGAACTACCGCAGCCGCACCTCAGACTACCTGGGCCGCACCACCATGTCTGATGGCACGCCGTCCTACACCTTCGTCGACCTGGGCGGCACCTACCGGGTGACCAAGAACCTCAAGTTGCTGGCCGGTGTGTACAACGTGTTCAACAAGGAAGTGGACTACGAGAACTTCCAGACCGTGCTCGATGGCCGTCGCTACACCGTGGGTGTCGACCTGTCGTTCTAAGGCTGGGCGCCCTCGGCTTTGCCTATGAGAATATAAATCATTATTATTGGCGACTCTTCACAAGGAATGGATGCCATGAAAAGCAAAGCCGCCGGGCTGCCCCTCAGTTATCGCCTGGCTGTGACGTCGCGTTGCCTGGCCGCCGTATTTGGCGGTTACCTGCTGGCGTCGATGTCCAGCGTGTGCATCAGCCTGCTGGCGCCGATGCCCAAGGCTGAAGCAGTGATCAGCGGCATGATGCTGTCGTTCCTGTTCTACCTGGTGGCCTTCCTCTGGTGTTTTGCCAGCCGCAGTGCGTGGCAGGCCTGGCTTGGGGTGTTGTTGCCAAGCCTTGTGCTGGGCGTGATCAATGGCCTGGCCTATTGGGTGAAAAGCTGATGAAAGAGGGATTTCGCCAGGCCATGGCCTGGCTGCACACCTGGACCGGTCTGATATTCGGCTGGTTGCTGTTCGCGATTTTTCTCACCGGGACCCTGTCGTACTTCAAGGAAGAGATCACACACTGGGCCCAGCCCGAGGTGCCGACCCGGGCGCTGGACCCGACAGCCAGCCTGGCGTTGGCCCAGACCTATCTGCAGGCGCATGCACCCAACGCCGGCAGCTGGTTCATCCGCCTGCCCGAGGCGCGCGAGCCTGCCCTGAGCGTTGGCTGGCGTGCCGAAGGCGCCGGGCGACGCGGCTTTATCGACAAGACCCTGGACCCCGCCACTGGCGAGGAAGTGCAGGCGCGTGAAACCCGTGGCGGCGACTTCTTCTACCGCTTCCATTTCCAGCTGGAGATGCCGCATCCGTGGGGGCGCTGGCTGTCGACATTCGCCGCCTTCATCATGTTGCTGGGGCTGGTGACCGGCATCATTACCCACAAGAAGATCTTCAAGGAGTTCTTCACCTTCCGTCCCGGCAAGGGCCAGCGCTCCTGGCTCGACGGCCACAACGCGATTGGTGTGCTGGTGCTGCCATTCCACCTGATGATCAGCTACAGCAGCCTGGTGATCTTCATGTCGATGGTGATGCCGGCGAGCATCATCGCCAGTTATGGCGACAACACCCGTGGCTTTTTCAATGACCTCTTCGGCGCGCCGCGCGAGGCCAAGGCAACCGGTGTTGCTGCGGCGTTGCTGCCGTTACCGACGCTGTACGAGAAGGTTCAGGAGCAAGCGCCGGGCACTCGCCTGGGCTGGATCGAGGTGCAGAACCCTGGCGATCAGAATGCCCGGGTGCGTTTCACCCGGCACGCCGGTGACCGCATTGCCCATATGCGCGGTGGCGGCTGGACCTATGACGGGGTCAACGGCGAGCTGCAGGGCGCAAGCAAGATCGAAGCCACGCCGATGCTGATTTCCGGCGGCATGTATGGCTTGCACATGGGCGTGTTTGCCGGACCCTGGCTGCGCTGGCTGTACTTCTTCTTCGGCCTTGCGGGCACTGCCGTGATCGGCACGGGCCTGGTGCTGTGGCTGGGCAAGCGTCAGCTCAAGCATGCCAAGAGCGGCAGCCAGCCCGTCGAGTTGCGCCTGGTAGAGGTACTGAACATCGCCAGTATGAGCGGCCTGCTGCTCGGCGTGGCAGCGTTTTTCTGGGCCAACCGCTTGTTGCCGGTCGGGCTTGAGGGCCGGGCAGGGTGGGAGGTCAACAGCTTCTTCCTGCTCTGGGGATTGTCGGTACTGCACGCCATGTTGCGGCCGGGGCGTCGCGCCTGGGCGGAGCAACTGGGGCTGGCGGCGCTGCTGTACGGCGGCTTGCCGCTGCTCAATCAGCTGACCACCGGCCAGGGCCTGGTGCATTCGATTTCGGCGGGCGACTGGGCCATGGCCGGCGTTGACCTCACTGCACTGGGCAGTGGCCTGTTCCTGGCCTGGGCGGCCATGAAGATGTGGCGCCCGCCTGCGGTAGCGGCCAAGCGCGCACCGAAGGCTGCGAAAGCAGCCAGCGCCAACCTGATCGAAAGCGAGGTGAACTGATGCTGGCCGTTGCTCTGTTCGGCTTTGCCGGTTTCGCCATCCTCTGCCTGTCGATGGAGAAGCACCACAAGGACCTGCTCAAGGCTGCGCCATCGGCGGCGCGCTTGCGCAGCCTGCGCATCGGTGGCTGGCTGTTGCTGCTGGTGGCGCTGTGGCTGGCAGTGAATCACAGCGGCTGGGCCATGGGCCTGGTCGAGCTGTTTGCGGTGTTGATGGCGGGTGTCACCCTGTGGGTGTTCCTGCTGCCGTACAAGCCACGCCTGTTGCTCGGTGCGCTGGCGATCAGCCTGGTGCTCGGGCCGGTACTGGTAGTGTTGCCTAGCGCCTGAACGCCGCCCGGTAGTCCCCTGGCGTTGCTCCCAGCGCCTGGCGGAAGCGGTTGCTGAAGTGGCTGGCGCTGGCAAAGCCGCACTGCAGGGCAACCTGGCCCAGTGGCAGGTCGCCCAGGCGCAGCAACCGGCAGGCCAGTTGCAGGCGACGGGCCAACACGTACTGGTGCGGCGGCAGGCCGAAGCTCTCACGGAACATGCGGGCGAAGTGGTATTCGGAGAGGTTGCAGCGCCCGGCCAGCTCACCGAGGGTGATGGCCTGGTCCAGGTGCGATTCGATGTAGTCGATCAGTTGCCGACGCTGGTGCGGTGCCAGCCCCCCCTTGAGGCGCAGGCCCTGGCGCAGGCCGGCCTGGCAGAGTACGGCATGGTCGACGATACCATGGGCCAGGCTGCTGGCCAGCAAGCGCTCGCCAGGCTCGTCCCAGTCCAGGCTGATCAATTGGCGAAAGCGCAGCGCCTGTTGAGGGTCATCCAGAAAGGTTGCCTCCTGCAGCTGCATTTCCCGCGGTTCGCGGTCGAGCAGGCGGATGCAGCCCAGGGCGAACTGTTCTTCGCTGATGTACAGGTGCGCCAGGCGGATCGGGCCGTTGACCACCCAGTTGGATTCGTGGCCGGCGGGCATGATGCACAGCTTGTTCGGCGCGCCCTTGTCGGCAGGGCGCTGGCGGCGGAAGGTGCCGGTGCCGTCGGCGATGTAGCAGGAGAGGGTATGGTGACTGGGCGCCTGGTAGTCGCGGGCATCGTCACGGTTGCGCCACAGGGCTGCAGCCAGGCCATCACCGAGGTGCGCGCTGTGCTCCAGGCGCGCGTGGGGTGATGAATGCATGGCATTGAAAACGTGCAGTTGGTTCAGGGGCGTCATGGGTTCTACCTCGTGGGCCCATCCTACTCCGGGGCTTTTATCCTGGCAGCAGGTGGCGACGCAAAAGCGCAAGTTTGTGCAAGCGGGCAGGGAGTGGTGAGGCCGACACTGAGCTTCAAGCCGGAGGAGCCTTGCCATGAACCTGTCGTTGTACCTGCTCACTGTATTGATCTGGGGCACCACCTGGATCGCCCTGAAGCTGCAATTGGGCGTGGTCGCCATCCCCGTTTCGATCGTCTACCGCTTTGCCCTGGCCGGGTTGATCCTGTTCGCCATTCTCTTGCTCAGCCGCCGCCTGCAGCCAATGAACCGGCGTGGTCACGGCATCTGCCTGGCCCAGGGCTTGTGCCTGTTCTGCGTCAACTTCATGTGTTTTCTCACCGCCAGCCAATGGATACCCAGTGGCTTGATCGCCGTGGTTTTTTCTACGGCTACGCTGTGGAACGCACTCAATGCCCGCGTGTTCTTCGGCCAGAAGATCGCCGCCAATGTGCTCGCCGGTGGGGCCTTGGGTCTGGCAGGGCTGGGCCTGCTGTTCTGGCCGGAACTGGCTGGGCATGCGGCCAGCCGCGAGACCATGATCGGGTTGGGGTTGGCGCTGCTGGGCACCTTGTGTTTCTCGGCGGGCAACCTGTTGTCGAGCCTGCAGCAGAAGGCCGGACTCAAGCCGATGACTACCAATGCCTGGGGCATGCTCTATGGCGCGATGATGCTCGGGGTGTACTGCCTGGTCAGCGGAATTCCTTTCAACATGGAGTGGAATACGCGCTACATCGGCTCGCTGTTGTACCTGGTGATTCCGGGATCGGTGATCGGCTTTACGGCCTACCTGACACTGGTCGGGCGCATGGGGCCGGAGCGAGCGGCATATTGCACGGTGCTGTTCCCGCTGGTGGCGTTGAACGTGTCGGCGTTCTATGAGGGCTATCAATGGACTGCGCCAGCGCTGGCGGGGTTGGTGCTGGTGATGCTGGGGAATGTGCTGGTGTTTCGCAAGGCACCGCAGCCTGCTCCAACCGGTAGCAGCGGCGGCGCGACGTCTCGACTTGCCCCGCGATAGTGAACAGGGCGCTGAGTCACCGCCCGCTGCGTGGCGGTGTCTGCGCGATTTCTGAGAGAGCGGAGTCATCCGCGATCGGCCGCGCAGCGGCCGTAATTCAGGCGATACCGAATGTGCTGCTGCACTGGCCATCGCGGGGCAAGCCCGCTCCCACAGATTGTGTGTGTACCTGCCCCGCGAGCAGTTTCGCGCTTACTTCCACACCTGCGGATTCACCAGGTCCCGCGGACGCTCACCCCGCAATGCACTGCGCAGGTTGTCGATCGCGCGGTTGGCCATGGCTTCGCGAGTTTCGGCAGTGGCCGAACCGACATGCGGCAGGGTCAGGGCATTGGGCAGCTGGAACAGCGGCGATTCGGCCAGCGGCTCTTTCTCGTACACATCAAGCCCCGCCCCACGGATAGTGCCTGCCTGCAGGGCCTGTACCAGCGCCGCTTCATCCACCACCGGCCCGCGCGAGACGTTGATCAGGAAGGCGCTGGGCTTCATCAGTTGCAGTTCGCGGGTGCTGATCAGGTGTTTGGTCTGCGCGCCGAGCGGCACCACCAGGCAGACGAAGTCGGCTTCGGCCAACAGCGCGTCGAGGCTGCGGAACTGGGCGCCCAGTTCTTGCTCCAGGACAGGCTTGCGCGAGTTGCCGCTGTAGATGATCGGCATGTTGAAACCAAAGCGGCCACGCCGGGCAATCGCCGCACCGATGTTGCCAAGGCCCACAATGCCCAGGGTCTTGCCATGCACATCGCTACCAAACTGCGCCGGCCCCACGGTCGCCTGCCATTGCCCAGCCTTGGTCCAGGCATCGAGTTCGGCCACTCGGCGAGCGCTGCCCATGAGCAGGGCAAAGCCCAGGTCGGCGGTGCTTTCAGTCAGCACATCCGGGGTGTTGGTCAGGGCGATGCCACGCGCGTTGAAGTAGTTCAGATCGTAGTTGTCGTAGCCCACCGAAACACTGGACACCACTTCAAGCCTGGTGGCATTGGCCAGTTGTGCCTCACCGAGCTTGCGGCCCACGCCGATCAGGCCGTGCGCCTCGGGCAGTGCCTCGTTGAACTGGGCGCTGATGTCACCCTGCTTGGGGTTGGGCACGATCACGTTGAAGTCTTGCTGCAAGCGCTCGACCATCGCCGGGGTGATGCGGCTGAAGGCAAGGACGGTCTTTTTCATCGGCAAAATCTCTGCGGGCGGTGGAGAATGGGTAGCACGCTATCATTCTCCACCGCCCCTGTGCAGCAAGATTTCAGTTGGCGACCAGCAGCTCGTGGGTCTTGAGGTCGGCTTCGTGGGCCGCGAGGATTTCCGGCAATGAGTTGCGCAAGTATTCGACCCAGGTCTTGATCTTGGCATCCAGGTACTGGCGCGAGGGGTAGATCGCGTACAGGTTCAGCTCCTGCAGGCGGTACTCGGGCATCACCCGTACTAGCGAACCATCACGCAGGCCTTCTATGGCCGAATAGATCGGCAGTACGCCAACGCCCATGCCACTGCGGATCGCGGTTTTCATTGCATCGGCGGAGTTCACCTGGAACGGCGCCTGGGTAATGTTGACCACTTCCTGGCCTTCGGGACCGTCGAACAGCCATTTCTCCAGCGGGATCACCGGGCTGACCATGCGCAGGCAGGCATGCTGGAGCAGGTCGCTGGGCTTTTGCGCGATACCGTGACGGCTCACGTAATCGGGCGATGCGCAGACGATGCTGTAGGTGATGCCCAGGCGCTGGGACACAAAGCCCGAATCCGGCAGTTCGCTGGCCAGTACGATGGACACGTCATAGCCTTCGTCGAGCAGGTCCGGCACGCGGTTGGCCATGGTCAGGTCGAAGGTCACGTCCGGGTGGGTTTCGCGGTAGCGGGCAATGGCATCGATGACGAAATGCTGGCCGACACCGGTCATCGAATGCACTTTCAGCTGCCCGGCCGGGCGGGCATGGGCGTCGCTGGCCTCGGCTTCGGCTTCTTCGACATAGGTCAGGATTTGTTCGCAGCGCATCAGGTAGCGCTTGCCAGCTTCGGTCAGGGCGATACGGCGGGTGGTGCGGTTGAGCAGGCGGGTTTGCAGATGGGCTTCAAGATTGGAGACCGCCCGCGAGACGTTGGCGGTGGTCGTATCCAATTGCACGGCTGCGGCAGTGAAGCTGCCGACTTGCGCCACACAACTAAAAGCACGCATGTTTTGCAGGGTGTCCATGGGTCGCTCTCAAAGTAGACGACAAATTGTGACATGAAGTAACAGTGTCGGTCTTCAGACTAAAGCCGGATTATCGCTGTTTTCGTAACAAAGATTCGCAGTAATACACGCTTATCGCCAGTGCAGCCGCCCCCTAGAATTGCGTTCTCCTAGCGTCATCCACTTCTATGTCGGGAATTTGCAGCTGTGCCGCGTCGCATCATCAGAGCGCTCAATGCGCTCAGTGCCTGTGCCCTTAGCTTGACCTTGAGCGGCTGTATCGGAACTTGGGGCATCGCCCCGCAAAGCAAGACGCTGCAAGCCAATACCCTGACCACCGATGAGGCGATCCGCGAGGCCGCCCGTGATGCTCACTGGCCCGACCAGCAGTGGTGGCGCGCCTATGGCGATCCACAACTCGACCGCTGGATCGCCCTGGCCGTGCAGGGCAGCCCGAACATTGCCATGGCCGCTGCCCGGGTGCGCGAGGCCAAGGCCATGGCCGGGGTGGTCGAGTCGGCGGAAAAGCTCCAGGTCAACGGCGACGCCACCCTCAAGCGCCACAATTGGCCCGAAGACCAGTTCTACGGTCCCGGCGCGCTGTCGGGTGCCAACACCTGGGACAACAACGCGGCGCTTGGTTTCAGCTATGCGCTGGACCTCTGGGGCCGCGAGCGCAACGCCAGCGAACAGGCCGTGGACATGGCCCACATGAGCGCCGCGCAGTTGCGCCAGGCCCAGCTGGAACTGCAGAACAATATCGTCAAGGTGTACATCCAGCTCTCCCTGCACTTTGCCCAGCGCGACATCGTCAAGGCCGAGCTTGAGCAGCAGGAGCAGATCCTCGCCCTGGCCGAACGGCGCCTGGCCGGTGGCATCGGTACTCATTTTGAAGTCAGCCAGGCCCAGACGCCGCTGCCGGAAACCCATCGCCAACTCGATGCCCTCAACGAAGAAATAGCCCTGGCGCGCAACCAACTGGCTGCACTGGCCGGCAAGGGCCCGGGGGAGGGCGCGCAACTGCAGCGGCCAAGCCTGACCCTGGGAGCGCCGCTGAAACTGCCGTCGGCCTTGCCCGCCGAGTTGGTCGGCCAACGCCCTGACGTGGTCGCCAGCCGCTGGCAGGTGGCGGCGCAGGCACGCGGTATCGATGTGGCCCATGCCGGTTTCTTCCCCAATGTCGACCTGGTCGGCGGGCTTGGCTTCATGGCCACCGGCGGTGGGCCACTGGAGTTTTTGACCGGGCGCAAGTTCAACTACAACGTTGGGCCGGCGATCAGCCTGCCGGTGTTCGACGGTGGTCGCTTGCGCTCGCAGTTGGGCGTGGCGTCGGCGGGCTATGACATCGCTGTGGCACGCTACAACCAGACGGTGGTCGAGGCGCTCAAAGGCATTTCCGATCAGTTGATCCGCCGCGAATCGATGAACGAGCAGCAACACTTTGCTGCCGAGTCGGTTGCCTCGGCGCAGAAGACCTACGACATCGCCATGATTGCCTTCCAGCGCGGCCTGACTGACTACCTCAATGTACTGAATGCCCAGACCCTGTTGTTCCGCCAGCAGCAGATCCAGCAGCAAGTCCAGGCCGCGCGCCTGACCGCCCATGCCGAGCTGGTCACTGCACTGGGCGGTGGGCTGGGTGCTGGCAGCGATGCGCCGGATGAAGACCAGCAGGCCGCGCCCGCAACACCCGCCACCCTGGCGATCTTCGACAAACCAGGCCACGCCGAATGAGCGCCATGACCCTGCCGTTTCGTTGGCTGGCCAGCCTTGAGTGGCGCCGCGGATTCTTCGAATGGGCGCGCACCGACGGGGTCACCTGGGTGTACATCTTCAAGGTGCTGAGCGCGGCGTTCCTCACCTTGTGGCTGGCCATGCGCCTGGAGCTGCCGCAGCCGCGCACGGCGATGATCACCGTGTTCATCGTGATGCAGCCGCAGAGTGGGCATGTGTTCGCCAAGAGCTTCTGGCGGCTGCTGGGCACCCTGGCCGGCTCGTCGATGATGGTGGCGCTGATCGCCCTGTTTCCGCAGAACACCGAGCTGTTCTTGCCCAGCCTGGCGCTGTGGGTAGGCCTGTGCTCGGCCGGCGCCATGCGCTACCGCACCTTTCGTGCCTATGGTTTCGTGCTGGCCGGGTACACCGCGGCCATGGTCGGCTTGCCTGCACTGGAACACCCGGACGGGGCGTTCATGGCCGCCGTGTGGCGGGTGCTGGAAATCTCCCTGGGTATCCTTGTCTCGACCCTGGTCAGTGCTGCGATCCTGCCGCAGTCGGCCAGCGCGGCCATGCGCAATGCCCTGTACCAGCGCTTTGGTGTGTTCGCAGGATTTGTTGCCGAAGGCTTGCGCGGCGACAGCCAGCGCGATCGCTTCGAGAGCAGCAACGTTCGCTTCGTGGCCGAGGCGGTGGGCCTGGAAAGCCTGCGTAACGTCACCGCCTTCGAAGACCCGCACATGCGCCGGCGCAATGGCCGGCTGGGACGCATGAACAGCGAGTTCATGGCCATCACCACACGCTTCAACGCCTTGCACCAGTTGCTTGAGCGCCTGCGTTCACGAGGGCCGTTGCAGATCGTCACCGCCATCGAGCCTGGCCTTTCGGCCCTGGCCGAACTGCTCGACGCCTATGCCGGCCGCGCCCTGACCGACGCCGATGCGATGCGCCTGGCCGAGGAACTGGCGGCCTACAAGGAGGGCCTGCCGGAGCGAGTGCGCAGCTTGCGTGCGGCCTATGTCGAAACCGGGCCGAGCGATGCCGAGCTGCTGGATTTTCACACCGCCTACGAGCTGCTCTATCGCTTTGTCGACGACATGCACAACTACGCCCAGACTCACGCTTCGCTGACCGAGCACAACCATGCCCGCGAACAGTGGGACGAGCCCTATGTGGCGCAGACCAACTGGATGGTATCGCTGGCCGCCGGTGTGCGTGCTGCTTTCATCCTGTTGGTGCTGGGCAGCTTCTGGATCGCCACGGCGTGGCCGAGCGGGGCGATGATGACCCTGATCGCCGCCGCCACCGTGGGCTTGTCGGCCGCTACGCCCAACCCCAAACGCATGTCGTTCCAGATGGCCTGTGGCACCTTGTTCGGCGCTTTCGTGGGCTTCTTCGAAACCTTCTTCGTGTTCCCCTGGATCGACGGCTTCCCCTTGCTTTGCCTGGTGCTGGCGCCGGTGTTCGTGTTCGGCGCCTTCCTGGCCTCGCGCCCGGCTTATGCCGGCTACGGTCTGGGGTTGCTGATTTTCTTTGCCACCGGATCGGTGCCCGACAACCTGACCAT
Source organism: Pseudomonas vranovensis (assembly GCF_040438935.1). NCBI lineage: Bacteria > Pseudomonadati > Pseudomonadota > Gammaproteobacteria > Pseudomonadales > Pseudomonadaceae > Pseudomonas > Pseudomonas vranovensis. The sequence continues at coordinate 131,218 of NZ_CP159259.1, forward strand.
CTACAACCCCTACAACTTCATCAACGATTACATCGCCATGGTCATCGGCATGCTGGTGTGCGCCGCGGCCGGGGCAATCATCCTGCCACCCAACAGCCGCTGGTTGTGGAGCCGCCTGGAGCGCGACTTGCGCGGCCAGGTGCTGTTCGCCATCAGCGGTCGCTTGCGCGGCCTGGGCTCGGGTTTTGAAAGCCGCACCCGCGACCTGCTGCACCAGGCCTATGGCCTGGCGGCCGGCAAGCCACAGGTGCAGAGCAACCTGCTGCGCTGGATGTTCCTGGTGCTGGAGGTGGGCCACGCGATCATCGAGCTGCGCAAGGAGCAGGCGATCCTGCCGGTACACCCGTGCTATGCCGAGTCGCAACCCTGGCGCCAGGCCATCCGGGTGATGGGCCGTGCGCTGGCGCGGTTGTTCATGCAACCGAGCGCGAGCAACCACGAGCGTGCGCTGGTGGCGGTGGACCATGCCATCAGCCGCGTGCAGGCCACCGACGAACCCTTTGCCCGCCACTTCGACACCTCGGCCCTGCGCCGGGTGCAGAGCTACCTGCACTTCATCCGCACCTCGCTGCTCGACCCCCAGTCGCCGCTGGCCGCCCTGGCCCCGGCCCAAGGACTGCACCATGCCCCGTGAAATCGCCTTCCATGGCGTGTACATGCCCACCATGACCTTGATGTTCCTGTTCGCCGCCGGGCTTGCCTGGGGGCTGGACCGCTTCATCGCCAGCCACGATGGCTACCGCTTTTTCTGGCACCCGGCGCTGCTGCGCCTGTGCCTGTTTATCTGCCTGTTCGGTTCCATGGCCCTGACTCTCTACCGTTGAGACCCCGTTGATGAAAAAGTTTTTCAGCCTGATCGCCACCCTGCTCGTGCTGGCCGCTGCCGTGGTGATTGGCCGCCAGCTGTGGCTGCACTACATGAACACACCCTGGACGCGGGACGGGCGAGTGCGCGCCGACATCATCAACGTCGCCGCCGACGTGCCAGGCTATGTGGTGGATGTGCCGGTGCGCGACAACCAACTGGTGAAGAAGGGCGACGTGCTGATGCTGATCGACCCCGAGCACTACCAAGTGGCCGTCAGGCAGGCCCAGGCGCTGGTGGCCTCGCGCAAGGCCACCTGGGAAATGCGCAAGGTCAATGCCCACCGCCGTGCCGACATGGACAACCTGGTGATTTCCCGCGAGAACCGCGACGACGCCAGCAACATCGCCAACTCGGCCCTGGCTGATTATCAACAGGCTCAGGCACAGTTGGCGGCTGCCGAGCTGGACCTCAAGCGCACGAAGATTCTGGCCACGGTCGATGGCTACGTGACCAACCTCAACGTACACCGTGGCGACTACGCGCGTACTGGCGAGCCGAAGATGGCGGTGGTCGATAAGGAGTCGTTCTGGGTGTATGGCTTCTTTGAAGAAACCAAGCTGCCGCGGGTCAAGGTGGGCGATGAGGCCGAACTGCAGATGATGAGCGGCGAGGTGCTCAAGGGGCATGTGGAGAGTATTTCGCGTGGCATCTACGACCGCGACAACCCGCAGAGCCGCGAGCTGATCGCGGACGTGAACCCCACGTTCAACTGGGTGCGCCTGGCCCAGCGAGTGCCGGTGCGGATTCACATCGACGAGGTGCCGGAAGGGTTCCTGCTGGCGGCGGGTACCACCTGCACGGTGGTGGTCAAGCCGAGTCAGGGTTGACCTTGTTGCGACCGCTGCGCGGACGATCGCAGCCTGTCGGCAGGGGCTACGGCGGTGTCGCCAATGCGGTGTTGTCAGGTGTTGCGCGAGTCCACCAGCACCGGGCATTGGACTTGGTCGATCACCTTGTTGCTGATCGACGGGTCCAGCAATCGACCCAGTCGATTCAGGTGGCGGTGCCCCATGATGATCAGCGCGCAATCAATTGCCCTGGCCTGGGAAGCGATCGCCACTACCGGCTCATCCGGCACCAGCACCCCCTCACACTCGAACCCCCACGTTCGCAGTTGCTCCAGTGCCTGCTGCATTGCCTGGTTGGCATGGCGCTGTTCATCGGTGGCTGCGGGATATTCCTGTACCTCGTACGCAGTCACCCGTTCCAGGGCAAAGGCACTGTCGACCGCCAGCACCACCTGCACCATATGCCTGTCTGGGAGGCAATACTGCCGGGCAAGCGCCAGCAACCCGCGCGAGGCGCTGGAACCATCGATGGCGATCAACACGGGACTGAGCATGCAGGGTCTCCACAGGGCTGGGGCTAGCCGATCATTGTTGGCCAATCCCAGGCCCGGATAAATGGCTTGGAACGCACTGTGTAGTTGTGTCTGGCGCAACGCGTCGGGCGCCGCCGAGCTGTTAACATTGCGTGTTAATCACCCTCGCTGATGGATGCCTGGCACATGCAGATCCCGGATATGAACCTGTTGGTCGCCCTTGATGCGCTGCTCGACGAAGGCAGTGTGGTGGGCGCTGCGCGGCGGATGAACCTGAGCCCTGCGGCCATGAGCCGGACCCTGGGGCGCATTCGTGAAGCCATCGGCGATCCGATCCTGGTCCGCGCCGGTCGCGGCCTGGTGCCTACGCCACGGGCGCTGGCGCTGCACGAGCAGGTGCGGGCGCTGGTGGAGCAGGCCGGGCTGGTGTTCCGCAGCCGCGAGGAAGTCGACCTAGCCTCCCTGGACCGGGCCTTCAACATACGCACCAACGACCTGTTCATCGCCCTGTATGGCGCCCAACTGCTCAGCGCCATGCATGAGCAGGCACCCCGCACTGTGCTGCGCTTCGTGCCGGAAAGCGGCGGTGACGACGATGCGGTGCTGCGTGACGGGCGCACCGACCTCATCGTCAGCTCCACCATCGACCTGGGCCCGGAGATCAAGGTGCAAAGCCTGTTCCAGACCGTCTACGTGGGGCTGGCACGGCAGGATCACCCGATCTTCGAGGCCGAGATCACCCCCGAGCGCTTTGCCGCCTACCCGCAGATCAGCGTGTCCCGTCGAGGCCGGGCCAATGGGCCGATCGATGCCGAGTTGTCCAACTACAAGGTGCAGCGTCGCGTGGCGTTGATTACCCCGAGTTTTCATTCGGCGATGTTTTCCCTGCCCGACTCCGACCTGCTGTTGCCCATGCCGGCCAATATCCTCAACAGCGTGACCAAGCTCGGCCTGCCACTGCGTTCGTTCCGCATTCCCTTGCCGCTTGAGCGGGTGACGGTGATGCAGGCCTGGCACCCGCGTTTTGACAACGACCCCGCGCACCGCTGGCTGCGGCAAACCCTCAAGGCCTGTTGCAGCGAGAACCCTTGAAGCGCGGATTGCGTTTACTGCACTAGTAAACTGCCAATATGTCAGTTTTCGTCAACATTCCCACTTCATAGACTTCTGCCGGTAGTTGTTCCCCCCGGAGATGTCTTACATGAGTTCGCTGACTGCGCTGCCCGCAGCTGTCGCACCTGCACCGGTAGCCACCCCCGCAGCACCCGCGGCCTTTGGCCTGCGTATTGTGGTCGGGCTGCTCGGTGTGTTGCTGGCGGTGCTCTGCGCCGGCCTCAACGAAATGGTTACCAAGGCCTCGCTGGCCGACATTCGTGGCGCCATGTTCATCGGTGCCGACGAAGGTGCCTGGCTGATTGCCGTGTATTCGGCGGCCTCTGTATCGGCCATGGCCTTTTCGCCGTGGATGGCCGCGACTTTTTCCCTGCGCCGCTTCACCCTCTGCGCAATCGGCGCCTTTGCGCTGCTCGGACTGCTGCAGCCCTATGCACCAGACCTCTCCAGCCTGATGCTGCTGCGAACCCTGCAAGGCCTGGCTTCTGGGGCGTTGCCACCGATGCTGATGAGTGTCGCGCTGCGCTTTCTGCCACCGGGGATCAAGGTCTACGGCCTGGCCGGCTATGCCCTGACCGCCACCTTCGGGCCTAACCTGGGCACCCCGTTGGCGGGGTTGTGGACCGAGTACGTGGGATGGCAATGGGCGTTCTGGCAGATCATTGCACCGTCCCTGGTGGCCATGGCCTGTGTGGCCTGGGGACTGCCCCAGGACCCGCTGCGCCTGGAGCGTTTCAAGCAGTTCGACTGGCGCGGCCTGTTGCTCGGCTTGCCGGCCATCTGTTCGCTGGTGATCGGCCTGACCCTGGGTGATCGCATGGGCTGGTTCGACTCGCCCTTGATCTGCTGGTTGCTTGGCGGTGGCCTGGTGCTGCTGGTGCTGTTCATGGTCAATGAATGGTCCGAACCGTTGCCGTTCTTCAAGTTGCAGATGCTCAAAACCCGCAACCTGACCCACGCCCTGGTGACCCTCTGTGGCGTGCTGATCGTGCTCACCGCGGTGATCATCATTCCGTCGAGCTTCCTCGCCCAGGTCCAGGGCTATCGGCCAGCCCAGACCGGTCCGCTGATGCTGCTGGTGGCCGGTCCGCAACTGCTGGCACTGCCGCTGGTGGCGGCGCTCTGCAATATTCGCGCAGTGGATTGCCGCTGGGTTCTGGCGCTGGGCCTTGGCCTGCTGGCGCTGTCGTGCTGGGCCGGTACCCAGCTCACCAGTGTGTGGATTCGCGACAACTTCTACTGGTTGCAAGCCCTGCACATTCTCGCCCAGCCCATGGCTGTGCTGCCGCTGCTGATGCTCGCCACCGGCGGCATGACGCCCCAGGACGGCCCCTTTGCTTCGGCCTGGTTCAACACTGTCAAGGGCCTGGCGGCGGTGGTCGCGGGCGGCTTGATCGAAGCCTTGACCACAGTGCGCCGCCACTTTCATTCCAACAACCTGGTGGACAGTCTCGGCAATTCACCTCTGACCGACGAGGGGGCGGCAGGGCTTGCCCGGCGCATCCACGACCAGGCGCTGGTGCTGACCAGTGCCGACCTCTACCTGTGCATGGCGCTGCTGGCGCTGGCGCTGATCCTGCTGATTCCGTTTGTGCCTACCCGGATCTACCCGCCGCGTGCCGTGGCCTGACGAACTTGTGAAGTGAGAAAAACAACATGACGTTGAACAACACGCGAAAAACCGCCCTGATCGCCGCCGTGCTGGTGGTCGCTGTGGGCGCAGGCGTATTGCTGCTGTCGGGAAATGCCCGTGAGCAATCGACCAACGATGCCTACGTGTCGGCCGACTACACCGTGGTGGCGCCCAAGGTCGCGGGGTTTATCAAGGAGGTGCTGGTGGCGGACAACCAGCAGGTCAAGGCCGGGCAGTTGCTGGCGCTGATCGATGATCGTGACTTCCAGGCCGCATTGGCCGCTGCCGAGGCCAATGCGTTGATGTCGCGGGCGCAGAAGCAGAACGCCAAGGCGACGCTGGAGCGCCAGGCCTCGCTGATCGCCCAGGCCCAGGCGGTGGTGGCTGCCGATGCCGCGGAGCTGGCCTTCGCCAACCATGAACTGACTCGCCACAGCCGTCTGGCCGAGCAGGGCGCAGGTACGGTGCAGAATGCCCAGCAGGCCCGCAGCCGGGTGGGCCAGGCCCGGGCCCGGTTGGCCAACTCAAGCGCCGCGCTGGCGGCGGCGCGCAAGCAGATCGACATTCTCAACGCTCAGCTCGACGGTGCCGAAGGCAGCCTCCAACAAGCCCAGGCCAGCCTTGACCGGGCGCGCCTGGACCTGTCGTATACACGCATTGTCGCGCCCATCGACGGCATGGTCGGCGAGCGTGCGCTGCGCGTCGGTGCCTATGTCAAACCGGGGGCCCGGCTGCTGTCGGTGGTACCGCTGGCGCAGGCCTATGTGGTGGCCAACTTCCAGGAAACCCAACTGACCCACGTGCAACCCGGCCAGCCGGTGAACATCAGCGTCGATACCTTCTCCGGTGAGCGCCTGCACGGTCACGTTCAAAGCCTTGCACCGGCCACCGGGGTGACCTTTGCCGCCATCAAGCCGGACAACGCCACCGGCAACTTCACCAAGGTGGTACAGCGCATTCCGGTGAAGATCGTCTTCGATGCCAACCAGCCGCTGCTTGCACGCCTGCGGGTAGGCATGTCGGTGGTGGCGACCATCGACACCGAAGCCAAGGTGATCGCCGCCAACGAGGTCAGCGCCCGATGAAACAGGCCTTCACGTTATTGCCGTTGCTACTCGGCATGCTTCTGGGTGGCTGCACCCTGGGGCCTGATTTCAGCGTACCTGACACCAAGGCTCCGGCCTCCTGGGCACCATTGCAACAGACGGCGGCGCCAAGCCAGCCCGAAGAGGGGGCAATGCAGCAACGCTGGTGGGAAAGTTTCGATGACCCGGTATTGAGCGAGCTGATCGAGCAAGCCAGCCAGCGCAACCTCGACCTGCAGATGGCCAGTGCCCGCCTGCTGCAAAGCCGTGCGGCGCGCCAGAGCATCGCTGCCGAGCAAACCCCGGCGGTGGACCTGGGCGCCGGCTACAGCCGTGCGCGCAACAGCGCCGAAGGGCTCAACGATCCGTCCGGCATGGGTGGCAAGTCGGCGTTCAGCCTCTGGCAAGGCGATCTCACTGCCAGTTGGGAGCTGGACCTGTGGGGGCGGGTGCGCCGCCAGGTGGAGGCGGCCGATGCGGTGGTCCAGGTAGCCGAAAATGATCGGCGCGGCGTGTTGTTGTCGCTGCTCGCCGACACCGCGGGCAATTACATTCAGTTGCGCGCGGTGCAGCACACGCTGGCAGTGACCCGCGACAACCTTGAGGTGTCCCGGCACAGCTTGCGACTTTCGCAGATGCGCCTGAACGATGGTGTGGCCACGGCGCTGGATGTGGCCCAGGCCTCGGCCCAGGTGGCATCGATCGAAGCACGCCTGCCACTGCTCGAAGATCGCCAGGCCCAGTTGATCAATGCCTTGAGTTTGTTGCTGGCCGAGCCGCCGCGCAGTTTGCAGGCGCGTTTGCTACCCTCGGCGCCGATGCCCGCGCCGCAACAGCGCTTCGCCATTGGCGTGCCGTCTGAGCTGGCCCAGCGCCGTCCCGATATCCGCCAGGCCGAGGCACAGTTGCACGCGGCCACCGCCAGCATCGGCGTGGCCAAGGCGGACTTCTACCCGAGCATTCGTCTGTCGGGCAACGTGGGTTTGCAGTCGCTGCAACTGGCTGATTTTGGCAGTTGGGATGCGCGCCGCTTTGCCATTGGCCCACAGTTGAGCCTGCCGATTTTCGAAGGAGGGCGATTGACCGGGGTGCTCAAATTGCGCGAGGCCCAGCAGCAGGAAGCGGCAGTGCATTACCAGCAAGTGGTGTTGCGTGCCTGGCATGAAGTTGACGATGTGTTGCGCTTGTACAACGCCAGCCAGCTGCGACGCGACCTGCTCGCCGAGGCAGTGCGCCAGAACCGAATTGCCCTGGAGACCGCGCAGCGCCAATACGTTGAAGGGGCGGTGGACTTTCTCAATGTGCTCAGCGTGCAGGGCGCATTGCTGGCCAGTGAAGAGCAGTGGGTCGAGAGCTCGGCGGCGGTGTCCCAGGCCTTGGTCGGCTTGTACAAATCCCTCGGCGGTGGCTGGCAGGCGTTCGACCTGCCAGTGGCGGCGGTTACAGCGGGCGGCTGAGGCCGAAGCGCTTTTTCAGTACCGTGTCCAGCACAGTGCGCGGCAGCCAGCGGGCCATCAGCGGCAGCGCACGGCTGCCGTTGCCCAGCCGCACCAGGGGCGGCGTGGGTTGTTTGTTCACAGCCGCCAGCAGGTCCTGGGCGAATGCCGTGGCTGGGGTGGGGTGGTCCTGGGAGGCACGGGCGCGGGCATGGATTTGTTCGCGCAGCGGCCACCACGGCGAGTCGGCGGCCAGTACTTGCTCGGCCTGGGTTTGCGCGTTGTCGGCAAACTGCGTGGCAATGGCCCCCGGTTGCACTTCCATGACCCGGATACCGAAGGGCGCCAGCTCCAGGCGCAGGGCATCGCTCAAGGCATGCACCGCCGCCTTCGAGGCGCAGTAGGCACCGGCGAACGGGGTGACCAGCACGCCTGAAACACTGCCGATGTTCACCACCAGGCCCTTGTTGCGGCGCAGCGCAGGGAACAGTGCGCGGGTCACGCCGACCAGGGCGAACACGTTGGTTTCAAACTGGCGCTGCATCGCCTCCACGCCGCCATCGAGCAGCGGCCCCATGGCGCCATAGCCTGCATTGTTGATCAGAATGTCGAGCCCGTGGTGCTCGGCCTCGATTTCTTCGCTCAGGCGTTGCAGGGCCTGGGGATCATTGACGTCCAGTTGGCGCCCCTTGAAGCCGGCCGCTTCCAGCCGTGCGACGTCTTCGGCTTTGCGGGCCGTGGCCCAGACCTGGTGGCCGGCGCTCTTGAAGCTGTCGGCCAGGGCGCGGCCGATGCCGCTGGAACAACCGGTGATGAGGACGAGGGGCATGAGGCGAACCTGATGATCGGCGAAGGTGCGTCGATCATACGGTAACCCGAGGAAAAAAATCCTAGTTGGCGAAGCTGCCCTGCAGTTGCTCGGCGCGAAACTCCAGCGATTGCGGCCGGTAGCCCGAGCGCAGTGGCGGCAGCGGCAGACAGTCGCTCCAGTCGGCGCCGGGTTGCAGTTCACCCGGGCCCCGGTAGCGGGGGGTGCTGTAGGTGTTCTCGTTGAGGTTGACGCTGTCGCCCGGGGTGTAGGCGGCGATGCGCCAGCGCACGGTCAGCATCGGCACGTCGTTGCCGTTTTTCATGCTCACGCGCAAGGGGCGGTCGGCGGGGCAGCTGTCGGGGGCGTAGGCCACGCGCAGGTCCAGGCGTGCCAGTTGGTAGGCTTCGCGGTTGTCCTGCCAGATGACCCAGAGTGCAACCAGACCCAGGCCGAAAACGGCCGAGAGCGAGATGGGCAGGGCTTTGGCCGGGTAGCGCAACAGCAGTACCAGCCAGGTGAGAACGAGCAGGGCGCCGATGATCATGGGCGAGGCCTTGGGTCAGGAAGAACCTCTATCCTAACTGCAAACGGTCGCGGGGCAAGTCGAGACGTTGCCCCGCGATGGCCTGGGTTACTGCGCGATGGTCTTGATCGAGATCCCGCGTTCCAGCGGCGTCGAGCGGCCGTAGATGTCTTCGAAGCGCTCGATGTCGTCTTCACCCAGGTAGCTGCCCGACTGCACCTCGATGATCTCCAGCGGGATCTTGCCCGGGTTGCGCAGGCGGTGTACCGAGGCGATCGGGATGTAGGTGGACTGGTTCTCGGTGAGCAGGAACACGTTCTCGTCGCAGGTCACTTCGGCGGTGCCCGACACCACGATCCAGTGTTCGGCGCGGTGGTGGTGCATCTGCAGCGACAGGCATGCACCGGGCTTGACGGTGATGTGCTTGACCTGGAAGCGCCCGCCCATGTCTACCGAGTCGTAGGACCCCCACGGCCGGTAAACCTCGCAGTGGTTCTGGGTTTCGCTGCGGCCCTGTTCGTTGAGGGTGTTGACCAGTTGCTTGACGCCCTGGACCTTGTCTTTGTGGGCAATCATCATCGCGTCCTTGGTCTCGACCACCACGATGTTCTCAAGGCCGATCACCGACACCAGCTTGCCGTTGCCGTGGATCATGCAATTGTGGCTGTCTTGCACCACCACATCGCCCTTGGTGACGTTGCCGTTGGTGTCTTTCTCGTGAACTTCCCACAGTGACGACCAGCAACCCACGTCGCTCCAGCCGGCGCTCAGCGGCACCACGCAAGCGCGCTGGGTCTTTTCCATCACTGCGTAGTCGATGGAGTTGTCCGGGCAGCAGGCGAACGTGGCGTCGTCGATGCTCAGGTTGTCGCCGTCTTCCTGGCTGCGCTCCAGGGTCAGCAGGCAGGTGTCGTAGATGTCCGGGTCGTGCTTTTTCAGCTCTTCGAGGAAGCGGCTGGCGCGGAACAGGAACATGCCGCTGTTCCAGAAGTAGCCACCGGCCTGGACGAACTCGTTGGCACGTTTTTCATCCGGCTTCTCGACGAACTGCGCCACCCGGCTGACGCCTTCGGGCAGCAGCGCGTCCTGGCTCGACTTGATGTAGCCGTAGCCGGTCTCGGGCTTGGTCGCCGGGACACCGAACAACACCATCTCGCCACGCTCGGCCGCTACGGTGGCCAGGGCCAGGGCACGCTGCAGGGCTTTCTGGTCGTCGATCACGTGGTCGGCGGGCAGTACCAGCATCAACTCGTCACGGCCTTCGTTGATCAGCTTCATCGCCGCCAGGGCCACGGCCGGGGCTGTGTTGCGGCCGAAGGGTTCGAGCAGGATCGCCTGGGTTTCGAGTTTCAGGCTGTCCAGTTGCTCGTTGACGATGAATTTGTGGTCCTTGTTGCAGACCACGATCGGGGTGTCCATGCCCTCGAACACCAGGCGCGAGAGGGTCTGTTGGAACAGGGTGTGTTCGCCGGTCAGGGCCAGGAACTGTTTAGGGAATTGCTTGCGCGACAGGGGCCACAGACGCGAACCGCTACCGCCGGACAGGATGACTGGAATCATGGGTGTTCTCCGAAGTATGAAAGGGGCAGTTGATTAACGGGTCGATACCGGGCGCTTGACCCAGACCGGCGACAGGCTGCTGCCGGTTCCGGTGACGTAGAGCACCGCTGCTTCGCCGCGCTCCAGAGCCACAGGCTTCAGATCGCTGACTTTTTTGTCGCCTTCATACAGGGCCAGGCTGACCTTGACCGGGTTGATCTCGCGCTCGCCACGGGCCTTGGCGGCCACCGGCTTGACCACTTCGGTCTTGCCGTCGGCGGTTTTCAGGGTCAGGGCTTGGTCGCTGAGGTTCTGGACTCGCACCAGGGATTTCTGCTTGTTCTTGAACGGTGGTTCTTCAACCAGTTGCGGCTTGCCCGAGGCGTTGTTGACCAAGGTGTAGTAGTGGTCGGAGGCAAGTTTGACCGGCAGGCTCTGGCTGCCGACCTTGGCGCTGTAGTCGCCCTGGGGCATGAAGCTGAAGTCGCTGCTGGCCTGGGCCGCCACGGCGTTGATCTGGGTGTTGCCAACGCTGGCGTCCACGGTCTGATTGCTGGCGTTGTAGATCCGTACGAAGGTCGAGCCTTTCGGCGCGCTGGGGCCATAGAGGGCGGCGTCGGCGCCGGCATAGGCCTGCAGGGAGAGCAGACTCAGACCTGCGGCCAGGGCGCAGGCTTTGGCGATGCGTTGCTTGGTAGTGTGCAAGGTCATGGGTGTTTCCTCTTCAGTTTTGCGTCCGGGTGGACGACAGAGCCAGGTCTTGGTTGGCAGTTCGGGTTGTTTTCAGCTGGGCGATCCACTGCGGGTCGAAATCACTCAGGTCGCTTTTCATTGGCAGATAACGTTCCGGGAACTCCCAGATCAGCACTTGCGGGGCGCTGGTCTTGAAGGCGTCGCTTTGCAGGTACTTGAGCATCGGCAGCAACGGGCCATGGCCGTCTTCGGCGTAATTGACCACGTCGCTGCGCAGCGCCTGCTGCAGCGCCCCGAGGAAGTTCCAGTGAGGGTTGGCGCTGTAGCTGGTGCCCACCAGCGCTACCGGGATTTCACTGTCGGCGAACAGCGCGTCGCCACTGTCGGCGGCGTTGTCGGCCGGGCGGGTGCTGCGCTGTTGCAGGGTGTCCGGGGCCGGCAGCAGGTTGCTGAACAGCGGGTCCAGCGGCAGGAAGTTGGTCAGGTCGCCCTTGTACTGTTCGGCCGGGCGCTGCTCGGTAACGAACAATTGCGGCTCGCCATTGAGCAGGCTCTGGCGGCTGACCGCTTCGGCCAGGTGCTGGGCCACCACTTCGGCGCCCATGGGCGTCCAGTGGGTGTCGGTGCGCAGGAACACCTGGCCACGGGCCTTGGCGCTTTGCAGCGGCGCCAGCAGGTCGGGGGCGAACACGCCGGCCTGGCGGGCTTGGGCGTGGAACTCGTTGTACAGGTCGTTGTGCAGCGAGGCCGGGGTCTGTTCCCCCAGGTATTCGCTGTACAGGCGTGCCTTGGCCGGCACGATCGCCAGTACCAGTTGCACGCCGCGTTGGTGCAGGGTGTCGCGCACCCCACGGATCAGCGCCAGGTTCTCCTGTTCGAACTGGTCGCTGCCGGCTACCGGCTTGAACTCTTCGTCACTGAACAGCCATTGCTCGCGGCCCAGCACTACACCGGGGCGGCCTTCGTTGAACAGCTTGAAGTCCAGCGCCGCCCAGAGGTTGGTGCCAATGCGCTTGAGCGGGAACTGCTCGTCGTAGTGGGTCTCGGCGGCCTTGGCCAGCTTGCCGTCGAGCACGCTCATGTGCGCGGTGCGCTGGAAGCTGCCCAGGCCGCCCAGCGACCAGATGCCCAGGCCCAGCAGCAGGGCGAGGAACAGCAGCGAATAGAGTTTGCGTAATGATCGAGTCATGGTCGGCTCCCTCAGAACTGGAAGTAGAGGAACGGCGAGTAGCTTTGCGCCGAGAGCTTGAGGATCGAGGCAACGAACAGCAGCAACACCAGGGCACGGGTCAGGTACAAGCCCCAGTCCAGGCTGATGCTGCCGTCGGCATGCACGGCCACCGGGTGAGCCTTGGCCGAGGGCTTGGCGTTGCGGTAGAAGTCGCGCAGGCCGAAGAAGGCCAGGGTGGCGTAGGCCACAACCAGGGTTGCCACTTGCAGGCTGGTGAGGTTGGCGCGGTTGAGTTCCGAAAGTTGCCAGTCACCGAAGCTGAACATGGCACCGTACATGCGAGCGGCCACGTGCAGGTTCTCGGCGCGGAAGATCACCCAGCCGATCACCACCAGCAGGAAGGTGAAAGCCCACTTGACCGGGTTGAAGCGCTGCGGATTGGTGTCCAGGCCCAGGGCCCGCTCGATGGCCAGCCACATGCCGTGCCAGGCACCCCAGATGATGTAGGTGAAGTTGGCGCCATGCCACAGGCCACCCAGCAGCATGGTCAGGAACAGGTTGCGGTAGGTGGCGAAGGTGCCGCCGCGGTTGCCGCCCAGGGTGATGTACAGGTAGTCGCGCAGCCAGGTCGACAGGCTGATGTGCCAGCGCCGCCAGAACTCGGTGATCGACTGGCTGATGTAGGGTTGCTTGAAGTTCTCCATGAAGCGGAAACCCATCATCAGGCCCAGGCCGATGGCCATGTCGCTGTAGCCGGAGAAGTCGAAGTACAACTGCGCGGTGTAGGCCAGGGCGCCGAGCCAGGCGTCGCCCGTGGTCGGGTTCTGCAGGGCGAAGCAGTGGTCGGCGACCACCGCCAGGGTGTCGGCGATGAACACCTTCTTGATGAAGCCTTGCATGAACCGCGTGCAGCCCTCGGAGAACTTGTCGAGGGTGTGGGTGCGGTGGTTGAACTGGTCGGCCAGGTCGCGAAAGCGCAGCACCGGGCCGGCGATCAGGTGCGGGAAGATCGCCACGAACGCGGCAAAGTCGATCAGGTTACGGGTGGCCGGGGTGTCGCCGCGGTACACGTCGATGATGTAGCTGATGGACTCGAAGATGTAGAACGAGATACCGATCGGCAGCAGCACGTGGGTGAGGATGAACGGCTCGAGCCCGTAGCTGGTCATGATCGCGTTGATGCTGTCGACCCCGAAGTTGGCGTACTTGAAGTAGCCCAGGATGCACAGGTCGACGACGACCCCGAGCAGCAGCCAGCGCTGGGCCGGCTTGGTGCGCACACCGGCGGCACCGACTTTCAGGCCGATCCAGTAGTTCCACAGGGTGACCGCGGCGAACAGGGCGAGAAAATCCACCCGCCACCAGGCATAGAAGATGTAGCTGGCCAGCAGCAACAGCGCGTTGCGGTAGCGTTGCCCGCTCAGGTAGTACAAGCCGAGAAAGATCGGCAGGAACAGGAACAGGAACACATTGGACGAAAACACCATCCCGATCTCTCCTTGTCGTTATCCACAATCGGGGCAGCAGCCCCCCAAACCCCCCGCGAAAAATCGCCGGAGAACCAAACTGACCAACCCTGTGGGAGCGGCGGTGCGACATCGCACCGCCGCTCCTACAGGCCTACTTTTTCTGCTCGGCCTGCGGGTCGTAGACCCGAGTCAGGTCGCCGCCCAGGCGGAAGCTCTTGAACGGTTGCATGTCGTGCTTTTTTTCCAGCGCATCGGCGCTGCAGCGATAAAGGCTGCACCAGGGTTCGAGCCAGGCGTATTTGCTGTCGATCTTCAGGTCGTGCATGTCCTGCTTCTCGCCGTTCTTGTTCTTGAACGGGCTCGGGTCCTCGACCCCGGACAGCACCCGGTCACCCAGGCGCTTGAGTGCGCCGTTGTTTTCCGGGCGTACATCCACGCCGTTGGCCTGGGCAAAGCTGGCGATCATCGCCAGCGGCGGCAGGGCGTAGTTGTGGTAGGCCAGGGCGCGCTGCTTGCGCTTGAGCTCGTTGGGCAGGAAACCCTGGGCATCGACCTGGTTGGCCGCCACGCGGTACTCCTTGATCGACCAGTCGAACAGGTCACGGCGGTCGGTGGCCACGGCGGAGGCCATGACCGACCAGGCGGCCCAGTAGGAGTGGTTGTTGATCTTCTCCAGCGGCAGGTCGCTCCAGTCCTTGACCACCTGGTCGGCCAGGCGCGCGAACCATTTCTCGATCAGTTCGGCTTCTTGCTGGTGTGCGGCCAGGGGCTTGGAGTTGGAGAACTTCAGGTGCAGCCAGGATGAACTCAGACTGCCCAGTGCCCATTTGCGCATGGACTTGCCGGTGTGGTTGTAGTCGGTGGACATCAGCGCATCGGCGCGAGCCCAGGTGCCGAGCCACTCCAGGGTGCAATCGAGCTGCCGCGGGCGGCCGTCGCGCATGTACTGCATCACTTGCTTGCTGACGCCGCGCTCCAGGGTGGTGATGCTTGCAGTGGAGTCGCGGAAGGCTTTTTCCGAGGCCTTGTTCAGGGTGGCGCGGGCTTTGTCCGAGCCTTCGTACTTGCTGCGAAATTGCAGCTTGTCGGTGTAGGGCTTGGGCACGGCTTCGCACGTGTAGTCGCTGGGGCCGGTCTTGAGTTTCTCGATCCCGGCGTAGTAACCCTGAGGCGGGACCAGGCCAGCGGCCTGCACGGCCGGGCCGAACAGGGCCAGGGCCAGGGCGAGCACCTTGACCTTACTGTGGGAGCGGGCGTGCCCCGCGATAAGGCCGGTAGAGTCATCGCGGGGCACGTCGAGACGTCGCACCGCCGCACCTACAGGGAAGGAGTTGTTCATAAGCACCTCACATGCCGGCGGTGCGCTGGGCACCAGTGGCGAAGTTGTTGCGTTTGCAGAGCGTGGCCTCGACCTTCTGGGTGCCGCTTTCCGGGCCCTGGACTTCCACGGCGAGCAGGGTCTGGCTAGCCCAGTCTTCGTCCTCGCGCAGCTGGAAGGCGAAGCGGCCGTCGGTGTCGGAGGTCTCGGGCTTTTCGATCTTCACGTCCTCATGACGGCCGTTGAGGTACCAGAGGGTGGCCTGCAAGACCTTGACCGAGGTGTCCTCGAACTTGATGTCCAGCTGGTGGCGGCCATTGACCAGGTCCTTGATCACGCCACCCTTGCCGTTGACCATCAGTTCGTTCTTGCCCGGCTTGAGCGTGGCGCTGGCGTGCATCTGGGCCTGGCCCTCGCAGCCGTTGTCGAGCAGGGCGAGCATCTGCCGCCAGATGGTTTCCTGGTCCAGGCGGTAGAGCGGGGAGAATTCCCAGATGAGGATCTTGGGCGGGTTGTTCTTGAAGTCGTCGCTGCCCAGGTACTGGATCATCGAGCCCTCCAGGCCACCGCCAGGGAAGGCGACGTTGAGCACGTCGGCACCGATGTACTGCTCAAGGAAGCCCGAGAAGTTGTAGTTCTTGCCGCTGTGGCTGGTACCCACCAGGGTGATCTGCGGGTTGCCGCTGTCGCCGAACAGGTCGTCGCTGCCGCTTTCGCCTTTTGGCTCGGTGCTGAACTGATCCATGTACTGCACCGCATAGCTGGTGCCGCACAGCTGCCCGGCGACGTTGTGCAGAGTGCCGGTCTTGCCCATGCGGCCGGACTTGTGGCTTTCGAATTCGCGCCGGGGAATGCCCTCGAAAGCCGGCATTTTGTGCACGGTGTCGGCGACGATCTTCGCCGCGCGCTCGGCACCGTATGGCGTCCAGTGCTGGTCGCCACGGAAGTAGAAATCCTTGCCCTGGTCGGCGGCCGCCAGTTGCTCGTTGGTCAGTGGCGACAGGTCGGGCACGTTGTAGCCCATCTTGCTGAAGCGGGCGAGCATGGCCTGGTAGTTGCCCAGGGCCTTCTCGTAGTTGAACGCGGCTTTTTCGGCCGGCTTCAACATGTTGCGGTTCACCAGGCCACGGGTCGGCTGGTAGACCACCACCAGTTCGACGCCGCGCGCCTTGAAGGCATCGTGCAGCTGTTGCAAACGCTTGTAGCCAGCCGGGGTGGTGTTGAATTCGGTGCGCAGGTCTTCGCGGGTGCGGAACAGCCAGTCGCCCTGGGCCTGTACGAGGGTGGTGAAGTTCTGCTGGTAGCGAGTGGTGTAGCGGCTGGCGTCGTGGGCTTCGGGGCACAACTGGCAGCACGGCTCGGCGGTGAAGCTCGGGGCTTGCACGGTATCGGCATTGGCACCGTTGCTGATGGCCAGCAGGGCGGCGCTTACGCCCAGGAGTTTGATCAGGTGTGGGGTCATGTCGGGCATCCTCATTCGGCCATTTCGGTCTGGCGTTCGACCGGGTCGATCAATACGGCTTTCTGCTGGCGCACCATCAGGTCGAGAATCTCGTCCTGACGCTCACCCAGCACACCGGAAAAACTGATGCCGCTGGCCTTGCTCGGGGCCAGCATCGACACCCGGTACAGCTCCACGCTCAGCGGCGAGTCGATCGACAGCGGGCCGCTGCCGTTGGCCGCCAGCTCGCCGCCGACCACGATCAGCGAGACCTTGGTGTCGAACGGGTCGAGGGCGATGTCGCGGTCGGTGTCGGAGAGGTCCTTGATGTGCCCGTACACACCCACCAGGCCGTTGGCCATGGCGACGTTTTCGTACAGGCGGATGTTCACGCTGTTGCGCACACGGATGCCGTGGCGGCGGTTGCTGATCAGCTTGTTGCCCCAGATCAGGTTGTCGCCGCTCTCGTACAAGGTGATGCCGTCGGTGTGGTTGCGGTAGATCTCGTTGTAGGCAATCAGGTTGTTGACGCTGTTACGGTCGATTACCACGCCCGAGAGCTTGTTGTCGTAGCTCTTGTTATTGATGATCCAGCTGTCGTTGACCTCACGGGAGACGATGATCCCGTGCTTTTTCTTGGTCCCGTAGACGGTGTTGCCGGCGATGATCAGCCGGTGCGAACGGTCGTGAGGGTCGATGCCGTAGACGATGTTGTCGCGGTAGGTACTGTCCTTGACCACGAAGTCGCTGGTCTCGTAGCAGTAGAAGCCGTACCACATGTCGCTGAACTCGGAGCCGATGATCCAGCCGGTGGGTTCGGGGCGGTTCATCTGCTTGGCCATGTTCGGCGTGTACTGGGAAATACTCACGCCATACGACTTACTCTTGGCGTAGCCGAAGCTGGCCATCTTGGTATTGACGATATAGGTCTCGGTGCCGCCCCACGACAACAGGAACGGGCGGAACTCCTTGGGCGAGCGGAAGGTGGCCGGGCCGTTGTCCTTCTCGCGCCAGCCGGTGACCTGGGTGTCGGTAACGAACAGCTTGCCATCGTTGACGATGAACGAGCCGCCCTCCTGGGACAGGCGCAGTTCCTTGACCTTGCCGTCGATCTCCAGCACACCTTTTTCGCCGACCACGATCGGCAGGCGTGCCAGGTAGACACCGGGCGATGTTTCACTCAGGTACTGCTTGGGCACACGCTTGGCGAGCTCGGTGAAGTTCACATGGCCGTCATCGATGAAGATCGCCTGGGGTATACCGCGCTGGCGGGCCACCCACTCGGCCATCTTGTTGTCGCCGCCGATGAATTCCTTGAGCGCGGTTTCCTGCAGCATGCGCCGCACTGAAACCTTGCCCTTGTGCGCACGCTGGATCTTTTTCTGCACGGCCTCGGCGGTGTAACCGGTCAGGTCCGGCAGGGTCGGCGCCGGAATCTGCAGCGGCTCGATCGGTGCGCTGCTGACGGTGTAGGTCTTGGCCTGCTGCAGTTCCTTGGCCACCGGCACCGGCGCCTGGCTGTTGGCCAGGGCGATGCTGCTGGCCAGCAACAGGGAGCTGGCCAGCAAGCGGTGCAGGGTGTTGGATTGAAGACTCATATCAGTGCACTCCAGGCATCAGAAGCGCCAGATCACGTCGACAAAGGCGCGGTGCATGTAGGAGTCCGCTTCCTTGCCATAGGCGTCACCCGGCTTGAACACGCCGCCACGAAAACGCACCAGCGCCGACGGCTCGTCGATCGACTGGCTGAGGGCGGCGGGGAGCAGGCCCTGCTTGAAGTACTTGGTGACCACCAGGTCGACTTCCTGGCCCAGGTCTTTTTCGCCCTGGATCAACGGACGGTTGATGCCGTTGTCCTCGACCACGGCGTTGATGCCGCTGCTGCCGATGTTCTGGTCGCCGTCCACACGCCAGAACTTGTGGTAGATCAGGCTGGCGTCGTAGTCGTCGCGCAGCTGCCAGGAAGTGAATAGGGTGGCCGCCTGCAGGTTGCCCAGTTCGCCACGGAAGGCCTCGCCGAAGCGGTGTACGCGCGAGCGGGTACCGGTGTAGTTGGAGCGATTGCTCTCCAGGCCGGTTTGCTCGTAGTTGCTCGAACCGTCGCTGCCACCACCGCCACTGCCGCGGGCGTAGGCGGCGCCGACCTGCCAGTTGGGGTCGAGGCGCAGGCGAATACCGAGGTCAGTGGCCCAGGCGTTGACGTCGCCGCTCTGCTTGCCGCTGGCAACCTGCTCGCCGTTGACGGTGGTGGTGTTGAGGCTGTCGCGGTCACCGGTCAGCCAGGTCATGCTGCCCCAGTAATTGACGCGGTTCTGGTTGCGCCAGTTGTAGGCATCGCTGTTGGCCTCAAGGCCCAGCCAGGTGAGGTCGCCGGTGCGGGTCTTGTCCAGTTCGTCGACGGTCTCGCCGGGGTTCTTCAGGTTGCCGTCGTCATGGGTGTGGTGGGCGCGCAGGCCGACCCAGTGACCGGGCGTCCACTGGGTGGCGATGTCGCCGTAGACGTGCAGGCGGTCCTTGTCTTCGGGGGCCAGTTCGGTGAGGTCGGTGCGGTACTCGCTGAAGCGCTCGGCCACGCCCAGGTTGGCGCGCAGCAGGGTGGTGTCGAAGGTCCAGTTCAGTGCTTCGATGTTGGTGTCGCGCCACATGCCGTCTTCGTTGCGCAGGCGCTGGCGACCAAAGCGCAGTTGTTCGCCGGGGTAGGCGGTCAGGCCGCTGTAGCCGACCCAGAATTCGCGCATGGCCAGGTAACTCTTGTCGGCTTCGCGGCCATCGGCGCGGTTGGATTCGGTTTCGGCTTCATCGCCGGACTGGCGCAGGGTGTCGGTCTCGATGATGTCGGTGGCCGCTACCGCCTGGCCCATGGCGAAGGCGCTCCAGTTACCGCGCTCGCCGTATACCCAGGGGCGCAGGTCCAGGCCCACACCGTTGACGTCACCGCCGGAGCGGGTGCCCAGGTCGCGGTCGTCTTCGGACTGGCCGGTGATTTTCACGTCCAGGCCAAAGTTCTTTTCAGCGGTCATGGCCGCCAGGGTCGGGCACGACCAGAGCAGGGCGAAGCCCAGGCCTACGCCAGCTTTCATCCACGGGTTGAGTGTCATAGGGAGTCCTCGCCTTGTTCGGTTTCACGCACGGCCTGCAGGGCCAGGGCGCCGACGCCCTGGCCGATGGCGCCACGGGCCTGGCGCTCTTGCTGCAACAGGCGCTCGGCCTGTGCCTTCTGCGGTGGGGTGAGTTGCTGGTCGAGCTGGGCGGCCAGCGCCTGTGATTGTTCGCTCGGGTTGGCTTGCGCCAGCTGGCTGAAGACCCAGGCATTGACCAGGTCCTGACGGATGCCGTGGCCTTCGCTGAACAGTTGGGCCAGGGCATAGTCGGCGCTGAGCTGGCCGCCACGGGCGGCCGTGAGCAAGTGGTCGACGGCTTTTTGCGGGGCGACCTGACCCAGGTAGCCACGGCGGTACAGTTGGCCCAGGTAGTAATGGGCGCTGACTTCACCGGCGTCGGCGGCGCTTTGCAGGTGGGTCTCGGCCTTTTGTGCATCGGCCGGTACGGTCTTGCCTTCGTAGTAGAGGCGGCCCAGCAGCAGTTCGGCACGCGGTTGCTCGGCGGCGCGGCCCTTGTCGATGTATTCCATCAGCTTGTCGGTGTCGCCCAGCTCCGGGAAGTCGTAGATCAACTGCGCCAGGCTGACCCAGGAGGCCGGGTTTACGGGGGCCACTTGTTCAAGCAAGGCCTGGGCGGTTTTCTCGTCGGTCTGGCCCAGGGTACGATCGGCCAGTACCCGGGCAACGCTGTCGACCCGGGTGGCTGGGATAACGCCGCGCTGGTAGGCGCCTTTTACTTGTTCGATCAGCGCTGCCTGCTGATCGGCCTGGCCGCGCTTCTGGTAGACGGTGGCCAGTTCCACGTAGCAGATGTCGGTGGTGGTCAGGGCTGCCTTGCAGATCCGCTCCACGTCCGCCAGGTGCTGGTCGTAGGTGTTCTGGGTGCGGTACAGCAGCACCTGGGCCAGGCCCGCTTCCGGGTAGCCGGCGGCGCGCCATTGGTCGATCTGCTG
Source organism: Pseudomonas vranovensis (assembly GCF_040438935.1). Lineage (NCBI taxonomy): Bacteria > Pseudomonadati > Pseudomonadota > Gammaproteobacteria > Pseudomonadales > Pseudomonadaceae > Pseudomonas > Pseudomonas vranovensis. The sequence continues at coordinate 151,693 of NZ_CP159259.1, forward strand.
CTGGGCATTGGTACTCGGGAAGCTCTGCGGGTATTGCAGGTAGAGCATCGCCAGCGGGATCAAGGTATTGCCCTCGCCATTGGCAAAGGCTTTCTTGAGCAGGGTCTCGGCCTCCTGGCGCTCGGCTTCAGTGGCGTCTGGCTTGGCGGCGAGCAGCCGGCCCAGGCGTGCCTGGGCACGGGGCGAAATGTCGGCGGCGGCGCGGTAGGTGGCTTCGGCTTCCTTGAGCTTGGCGGGATCTCGGGTTTCTACCTGGATATCGGCCAGGCCCACCTGGGCTTCGCTGTAGCCGAGGTCGGCCAGCTGACGATAGTTCTGCTCGGCCAGGGCGGTGTCGCCACGCTTGAGTGCTTCGTTGGCCAGGCGTTGGTCGGGCAGGCCGGCGCAACCGGCCAGGGTTACGGCCAGGGCCAGGCCACACATTTTAAGCGTATCGCTGGCAAGCCAGGGTTTGGTGGGGGGGCAGAGTGCTTTGTGGGAGCGGGCATGTCCCGCGATAACACTATCGGCCTCTTCGCGGGGCAAGCCCGCTCGTACAGGGGTAGGGCTGAGATTCATGGCCATGCCTCCCTTAGAGCCCACGGGCAACGGCTTTGTCGATCAGCCAGTCCAGCGACGGGCCACGGTTGCTGTCGACCGCGACCGGGCGGCCAGCCAGTTCGCTGGGCAGGGCTTCGTCGGGCTTGATCTGCACGCGGATGTCCGACGACAGATCTTCGCTGTTCAGGCTGGTGCTGCTGACGATCTGACCGCTGCGGCGCTCGTCGTCGCCGGCCACGGTGAAGTGCACGCGGGCACCGGGCTTGACGTCGTCGAACTGGCGGTAGGTGAAGCGTGCGTCGACCATCGCGGTGGTGGTGCGCGGGATTAGTTGGAAGATCACCTGGCCTTTGCTGGCGTACTGGCCATCGTCCACCAGTTGGCGGGCGACCACGCAATCGCAGGGGCTGGTCAGGGTACCGCTCAGTTGCTTGCCGAACAGTTCTTCGACCTTTGCCGGCTCAAGCTGCTGGTCGTCCAGGTGACCCTTGAGCATGTCCAGCATGCTGGTGCTGAACGAGGCCAGTGGCGCGCCCTTGACCGCCATGCCGCCGCTTTTGACCAGGCTTTGCACGGTGCCGTCGCGGGGCATGGTGACGTTGGTGGTCGGCACGCTGACCACACCGGCCTGGGCGTGGCTGACGAAGTACAGGCCGTATACCGATTTTGCGATGAAGCCGAAGGCGGCCACACCGACCACGAATACGCCGAGGCTGAAGGTCACGGCACGCAGGCGGCCGAAGGCGCTCATGCCGCCGTTGGCGTCTTTCTGCTTGCGCGCCTTGGTGAAGTTGTCGCGCTGCAGGGTGCTGAGCACGTCACCCATGGTGATCAGCTCACCCGACAGGTGCGAGGTGATCAGGTGGCGCAGGGTGGCGATGTCGCGTGGCTCAAGGTTCTGGAACTGCACGCCGGTGCGACCGCTGGTGGGGTCGAAGGAGCGCACCTGGAACTCGATATCCATGGCCAGGCCCAGTTTGTCGACCGTGAACTGCAGGCGGCCACGCATTACGTCACCGACTTTGAGCGGGTGCTTGGCGTGGAAACTCAGGCCCCCGGCAGACAGGTCGTCGACCTTCACTTCCAGGGTTTCCCGGCTGGCCCCCAGGTAACGCAACTTGGCCGGGATGCGCACCCGGGCGTGCTGGCGCTGGGCTTCGGACTCATGCACGACATTGACGTTCACGGCGGTATTCATGGCGATTTGTTCCTGTTTAATCCAATCGGGTTCCGGCTCACACGACCATGAACAGCACAGCAATGAAGATGCTGGCCGCCGAGAAGGTCATGGTCCGGGAAGACCAGGTGTTGAACCATTGTTGAAAGCTGGCGAGGTCGCGTTTGAGGGCAGTGGGCTGGCGGGTCCAGGACTGCTTGTCGAGGCGGAAGAACACGTAGATCTTCATGATCGCGCCGACGATCTGGTTGTAATAAAGAATCAGCGGGTAAGCCGGGCCGATGGTGTGGCCCGAGCACAGCAGCATGATCGTCAGGATCAGACGGGTGATGCCGATCCACAGCAGGTACACCAGCAGGAACGCGGGGCCGAACTTGAGGCTGGCGATCACCGCGACCGTCAGGCCCAGCAGGCTGGTCCACATCGACACGCGCTGGTCGAACAGCACCACGCTGGTGAACAGGCCCAGGCGACGGATCCCCAGGCCCAGGGCCCGTGAGTTCTGGCGCAGGTTGTTGCCGTACCAGCGATACATCAGCTTGCGGCTGGCCTTGATGAAACTCTTCTCGGGCGGGTGCTCGACGGTGTTGATCGCCGCATCCGGCACGTAGAAGGTGTCGTAGCCCAGGCGCATGAGACTGAACCAGCTCGACTTGTCGTCACCGGTCAGGAACTTGAAGCGGCCCAGGCGCCAGTGCTGCAGCGAGTCGTTCTCGACGTCGGCGATGAACTCGGGGTTGGTGACCACGGCAGCGCGGAACACCGACATCCGACCGGTCATGGTCAGCACGCGCTTGGACAGGGCCATGGAGCACATGTTGATGTGGCGCTGGGCGAAGCGCAGCTTGTGCCACTCGCTCATGATGTAGCCGCCACGCACTTCGCAGAATTCGTTGGTGGTCAGGCCGCCGACATTGCCGAACAGCTTGAACCAGGGCACGGTCTTGCGTACCACGCCTTCACCGAGCACGGTGTCGCCGTCGATGACTGCCACCACGGCGTTTTCGTCTGGCAGGTGACGCGAGATGGCGCGAAAGCCATAGGCCAGGCCGTCACGCTTGCCGGTCCCGGCGATGCGCACGAAATCCAGGGTGACGCGGTCTGGCGGATTGAATTTTTCCCAGAGGCTTTTCACCAACAGCTCATCGGACATTTCCACCAGCGAGCAGACCACGGTGGTCGGGTAGCCGCAGTCGATGGCTTCGCGGATGACCGAGCTGTAGACCTGGGCGGTGGTCAGCGCGTCGATGCGAAAGCTGGTGACCATCAGGTAGACATGCGATGGATCGGCGGCGCTGCCCAGCTTGCGCACCTTGCGGCGCAGCATCGGGTAGACCACGTAGAGGAACAGCATGCCGCGCACAAAGTGCGTGGCACCCATGGAATAGCGCCAGATACCAACGGCACCGATAAGGAAGATGAAGTCCTTCGATTCGGGGTCGAAAATGGAGTTGGGCAAGGCCAGGGCGATCAACATGAGCAGGCTCACGTAGAACAACCAACCGGCGACCTGTAGCAGGCCGTGCTTGAGCCTTAGCATGTTCTGCATCCGTATCCAGTGGGGAAATAGGGGGTGCGCAGGGCCCGAAGGCCCCGCGCCTGCCGGGTTACCAGCAGATACCTTCGGTGCGGCTGAGCGGGGAGGTGGCCTTGCTCATGAAGCCGACCAGGTCGATGACCTGCTTGCCTTCCGGTGCCTGTTGGGCGAGGGCGCGGAACTTCTCGTCGCGGTTGCCCAGCACGATCACGTCGGCGTGCTTGATCACCTGGTCGAAGTCGGCGTTGAGCAGGGACGAGACGTGGGGGATCTTCGACTCGATGTAGTCTTTGTTCGCGCCGTGGACACGGGCGTACTCGACGTTGTTGTCGTAGATGTTCAGCTCGTAGCCCTTGCCGATCAGGCGCTCGGCCAGTTCTACCAGCGGGCTTTCGCGCAGGTCGTCGGTGCCGGCCTTGAAGCTCAGGCCGAGCAGGGCGACCCGGCGCTTGTCATGGCTTTCGATGATGTCGAAGGCGTTCTGCACCTGCGATTCGTTGCTGGCCATCAGCGAGTTGAGCAGCGGTGCCTTCACATCCAGGCTGCCGGCGCGGTAGGTGAGGGCACGCACGTCCTTGGGCAGGCAGGAGCCGCCGAAGGCGAAACCTGGGCGCATGTAGTACTGCGACAGGTTCAGGGCCTTGTCCTGGCAGACCACGTCCATCACTTCGCGGCCATCGACGCCCACCGCCTTGGCGATGTTGCCGATCTCGTTGGCGAAGGTGACCTTGGTGGCGTGCCAGACGTTGCAGGTGTACTTGATCATCTCGGCCACTTCGATGTCCTTGCGGATGATCGGGGCATCGAGTTCTTCGTAGAGCGATTGCAGGACATCGCCGCTGGCGCGGTCCAGTTCACCGATCACGGTCATCGGCGGCTGGTCGTAGTCTTTGATTGCGGTACTTTCACGCAGGAACTCGGGGTTTACCGCCACGCCGAAATCGACGCCGGCCTTTTTCCCCGAGCACGCTTCGAGGATCGGAATCACCACGTTCTTCACGGTACCCGGCAGCACGGTGCTGCGTACCACGATGGTGTGGCGGCTGGCTTTTTCGCGCAGCACGTAACCGATCTCGCGGCACACCGACTCGATGTATTCCAGGCCCAGGTCACCGTTCTTCTTGCTCGGCGTACCGACGCAGATCATCGACAGGTCGCTGTCGCGGATCGCTGCCGCAAAGTCGGTGGTGCCACGCAGGCGGCCGTTGCCGATGCCCTGTTGCAACAGTGTTTCAAGCCCGGGTTCGACAATTGGCGATTTGCCCTGGTTGATCAGGTCGATCTTGGTCTTGGACACATCCACGCCAATCACTTCATGACCCCGTGCGGACAGGCAGCCAGCACAGACTGCACCTACATAACCCAAACCAAAGATGCTGATACGCATCGCTATCACCTCATGTGTTTATCATGCCGGCTCAACTAGCAGAGCCAGACCGGGTTGATTAACCAGCAGTTTTCAGGCGAACGGAGTTGTGGCAATAAGCAGTCACTTCACCGTGCGCAGGCATATAAATGTGGAGTGCAAAGTTATATGCACTCAAAGTTGGCAGCCAATGGCCAATAATTATGGGCGTGCCCTTAAATGCAGCCGTCTTTATTGCAGGTCGGTTGTCCGACACTGCAGTGCTTGCTCTTTCAATTGGAATAAACCTTTTGAAATCAACCACTGGGACGCTTTTCTGGGGCGCGTGTCTCCTGGCTTCAACTGAAGGTCAGTTGTCGGGATTCAACTCAATGTTATGGGGTTGCACAAGCATAGTGCCACTCCAATCGTGCTGTAGGTCATCTCTCACATGACGCTCGAGAATCGTTACGGGTGGTATGAGCGATGGCTGAGGGGATAAGTTCCGAGCGCGGTTCAATGGCGGTGAAAGATTTTTAAATAATTTTTAAAGTGCCACTACTTTCAATGTGATGGCACGCAGGAGTTTCGTCCCTGTATATAAAGGGCGAACGTGGGGAGGGATGTTTTTGTGCCAGCATCGAAAATTATTTTTTGAAATTCGTCAAAAAATTACGAACGGTCTTATGGCGTTTTGCGATAAAAGCAGGGAAATAGAAAATTGACGCCAAATTCACGGCGCTATTTAGGCCGGGGCAAGCCCGCTCCCACAGGAGGGGGCGAGCCAATACACCGTTCAGTGGGACATGCCTTCAATCACTCTTTTCAGCGAGGCCGGCAACATCGGCCCATGCCCCAATCCCTCGAACCGCTCAAAGCCAACCTGCAACCCCTGCACCTTGGCCAGATCCGCCACCAGCTCCCGCGCCGGCCGCTCTACATCGCCGTTGACCGGCGCGCGGGGGCTGGACGGTTCTTCACTCCCGCGCATCAGCAACAGTCGCGGGCGGCTGTCGCCCAAGCGTTGCTGCAACCCCTGCGCCTCGCGAATGATCGCGCCGTCATGCCACCACAACGATGGGCTGGCCGCCGCATAGTCGCTGAACTCGCCAGGCCGGGTGAACAGCGCATGCAGCACCGCCAGGCCCCCATAGGAGTGCCCCCACAGGGTCTGGCGCTGGAGATCGATCGGGGCCACGCCGGCCACCATGGGCCGCATGCGTTGAGCGAGCAGGTCGAAAAACGCATCGACGCCCCCGCTGGGCTGCCCGCTCAGGGGATCACGCTGGTGCGCCTGGCCGGGCACTTGCGGGGTGTAGTCAAAGGTACGTCCTGCTCGCTCGATGCGCAGCTCGGTCTGGTAGCCTACCGCTACCAGCAGCGGCGCCTGACCTGCCGCCAGTGACTTCAATTGCTCGCTGTTCAAGGCGCCCAGGGCGGCATTGCCGTCGAGCATCCACAGCACCGGGTAGCCTGCAGCAGGCGCCTGGCGATCGGGCTTGCCGATCCACAGCCGGTAATGACGCTGGCCGTCTGCAGAATCCAGATCGATGTGGCTGAAGCGGTAGGCCAGATCCTGGCGCTGCAGCAGCGAGGTGTCCATCTGCTGTTCGGGGGCTGGCTGGGCCAGGGCAACAGGCGCCGCAAGGGCAAGTGTCAACGCCAGGGACAGGGTCATCTTGCTCATCAGGTGTCTCATCAGGGCTTGCACGGCGCGCAATGCGGGAGGGCCAAGATGATAGTGGGTGCCGGCTGCGCGTAAAGCGCCTTAACTTTCTAAACACGCCTTGCCGCTAGGCAGCACGATATGCAGGCACAGGCCGGGATGCCCGTTGCTGGCCCACAGGCGACCGCCTTGCAGTTCGATCGCGCGGCGGGCGATGGCCAGCCCCAGGCCGAAGCCTGCGCCACTGTCGGCCAGGCGCTGGTAGGGCTTGAAGATGCGTTCGAGGTCAGCTTGAGGTACGCCTGGGCCCTGATCGCTCAGGCGCAGGTGCCAGCAATCGCCCTCACGCCAGCCATCAAGGCGGACCAAGCCTTCGGCGGGCGAATGACGGATGGCATTGCGCATGAGGTTTTCCAGCGCCTGGGCCAGGCTGTCCAGATGGACCTGCACCAGGCAGTCGATACCAAGCGAGCAGGGCAAGCGGGTGCGGTCCCAGCCGCTTTCGAAGCAGATGTCCTGGGACAAGGCTTCCCACACTGAAACCATCAAGACCGGTTCGGTGGGTAGTTGTGGCTGCTCGGTGTCCATCCAGGCAAGGTCCAGCGTGTCCTCGAGCAGCTTCTGCATGTCGTTCACTTCGCGCTCCAGGCGCTCACGCATCTGGGCAGGCGGCAAGTCGCTGTCATGGGCGATCCGTAGCCGTGCCAGGGGCGTGCGCAGCTCGTGAGACAGCGTGCGCAGCAGCAGGCGTTGTTGTTCAAGGCTTTGACGAAGGCGCCCGGCCATGTGTTCAAAGGCCTGCGCCAGTTCACCCAGCTCGTCGCGCCGCTCTTGCAGGGGGAGGCCGGGGTTGCCCAGGTCGTCTGCGCACAAGGCGTCGGCGCGGTCGCGCAGGCGGTTGAGGGGTACGACCAGATGCCGGTAGATGGCCAGGCCCAGCAGCAGTGCAAGCAACGTGGGTGCGATGCCGTGGGTGATGACGTGGGTCCAGGGCGTCAGGCCCGTCGGCAACAGGCGCTCGGGGAGTTGCAACACCAGGCGGCCGTCCTCGGGATGTTGCGGGAACTCGATGCTGACGTAGGGCAGTTGATCCTGCAGGCGTCGGCTCATCGGCCAGGCGATTTTGCGCATGAAGGCCAGGCGGCTGGCCTCCTCGGCATTCAGCGGCGTAGTGCCAAGGCTCTGTAGATGCGGGCCGACCAAGGCTACCCAGGTGTTCTCGGCGTCTTGCAGTTTTCTGCGAAAGGCCTCTGCGCCTTGCGCGCCCCCTTGCTGCCAGGCGTGTTCAGCTTGCTGCGCATAGCGAGCGAGATAGTCCTGGTCGGCCTGGGACAGGAAGTAGGTGCTGCGCTCCACCGACAAGCCCCAGGTCCAGATCAGCCAGGTCAGCAGCAGGCAGAAGCTGACCTGCAGTGCCGCCAGTTTCCACAGCAAGGGATGGCGGCGCATCAAGGTTGTTCCTGGTCGACCAGGATGTATCCCTGACCGCGCACGGCCTGGATTTGCATGTGCTGGGCACCGATATCGGCCAGCTTGCGGCGCAGGTTGCACACATGGACATCAAGGCCGCGGTCCAGGCGGGTATAGGCTCGATGCAGCACGGTCTGGTAGAGGAATGCCTTGCTCAACGCTTCGCCGGGATGGGCGTTGAGTGTGGCCAGCAAGCGAAATTCAGAGGCGGTAAGGCCGGCCGCCTTGCCGTTGTGATGGATGTCCTGAAGGCTCTGGTCAAGGATCACCTCGCCGGCTTCGGTTTGCTGGGAGGTAGCGCGGTCGAAGGCCACACGCCGCAACAGTGCATCGACCCGTGCGTCCAGTTCGGGCAGGCTGAAGGGCTTGGGCAGGTAATCGTCCGCGCCGCGGGTGAAACCACTGATGCGATCCTGCTCGGCCCCCAGCGCCGACATCAGCATCACCGGTACGGCCTGCTGGCGGCGTATTTCATCGAGCAGGCTGAGGCCGTCGATGCCGGGAAGCATGATGTCCAGCAACACCAGGTCGAAGCGGTGGTGCTGCACCGCATGCAGGGCCTGGGTGCCGGTGGCACAGGCGTGAACCAGGAAGCTGCGGTTGAGGAAGTGCTGCTGCAGGTCCTCGAGCAGGCGTGGGTCATCTTCGGCGAGGAGGAGCGAGGTGGGCATGGTTGGTCTTGAATGAGAATTTATATCAGTTGTGATCATCCCATTGCGAGCCGGGTGAGGGCAATCGTCCTGTGCTGAGTCTTGCCTGCTCATGGCCGGTTAGCGGCCGCAGGTGTGTTAAGAAGGTTAATCCTGCTGCACCCCTCGTTGCCCTCCGGTATCGTTCGCAAAAAGCAATTGGTTTCGTTTGCGATTGACTGTCATTTAAGTGGCGGCCGTCAGCCCTGTCCAGTCCTTATCCCTCGCCAATCGTCAGGCATCGGCCGTGACGCGGGGGGTGGCTGCCCGCAAGAAGGTGGCTTGAGCCACTCGTCACGGTGGCGGGCGAACCACGTGTTTCTGTGTCCACTGCAAATCCAACTGAAGGGTGTGTCATGAGCGGTTTTAAAGGTGTGGGGAGCCCGCTTCGGGCTCGGGGATGGCTGGTGCTGGGGATGTTGGCGCCGTTTTCGTTTTCGGCACTGGCTGAAACAGTGGCGACCCAGGCTGCTGCACAAAGCTCGGTCGAGTTGCCGACATTGACCATCGAAGGCAACCGCCTGTACGACATGCTGCCTTCGCAAGACACCGGGGGCTACAGCGTCGAGGCGGCCACCGTGGGCACCAAGACCCCCGCGCCGCTCAAGGACATCCCGCAATCGATCACTGTCTACACCCAGGACTACGTCAAAGACCGCCAGTTCGTGCACCTGGATGACCTGGCCAAATACACCGCTGGCCTGCGTACCCTGACCAACGACAGTGGTCGTTCGTCGATCTATTCCCGCGGCTACGAGTACAGCGAATTCAATATCGACGGCCTGCCGGCGCCGATGGCCAGCATCTTTGGCACCGTGCCCTCGCTGGCTGCCTTCGATCGTGTCGAGATCATGCGTGGCCCGGCCGGGTTGTTCAGCAGCACCAGCGAACTGGGCGGTATCGTCAATATGGTGCGCAAGCGCCCGATCGCTCAATTCCAGGGTCACGTTGAAGCCGGCTATGGCACATGGGACACCAATCACGAAGAAATCGACCTGGGCGGGCCGCTGGATGATGCTGGCCGAGTGCGCGGGCGTTTTGTCGCTTCGCGTGACGACACCAAGGGTGAAGTCGACTACAACGCCAACACCAGTAATACCTATTACGGCGCGCTGGATATCGACCTGGACGACGCGACCCTGTTGTCGTTCGGCCTGATCCACGAAGTGAAGGACATTACCCCGCACAACGGCTACCCGGCATCACTGTCCGGCGAGGTGCCCGACTTCAGCCATTCCAGGTTCCTTGGTGCCGACTGGAACTACTTCGACGGCAAGACCACCGACCTGGTTGCCGAATTGACCCACCGTTTCGATAACGGTGGTTATGGCCGTGTCGCCGCCCGTGGCTCGCACCGCGACACCGAATACCTGTATGCCTTCACCGCGACCAATGCCGTCAACGGGTCCAACTCCGAACGCGCCAGCGCCCGGGACTTCACCCAGGACACCTACTCGCTGGACGCCAGTTACAGCCAGCCGTTCGAAGCCTTGGGCCAGGTCAGCGAGTTCGTGGTGGGCACCGACTACAAGAACTACGACACCGAATACTTGAATGGCACTACCAACCTGGGTGCAATCAACGTCAACACCTACTCGCCGAAGCAGTTCGCCAAACCGTCGCCGAACTACAGCACCGAGACCGGCATGCAAGAGGAAGAATACGGCTTGTACTCCAAGGTCACCTTCCGCCCGGTCGAACGCTTGGCGCTGATCGCCGGTGGCCGCTTCAGTTGGTATCGCGGTGACTTCTACACCACGACCTTGAGCACAGGGGCGACTAACAACGACGACAAGCGTGTGGATGGGCGCTTTACGCCGTATGGTGGCCTGGTCTACGACCTGACCGAGAGCCATGCGTTGTACGCCAGCTACTCACAGGTCTATAAGCCGCAGTCGGACGTCGACAGCAGTGGCCGGGTGCTCAAGCCGCGTGAAGGCGATCAGTATGAGTTCGGCCTCAAGAGCAGTTACCTGGGGGGCGACCTCAACACGCGCTTCTCGGTATTCCGCCTGACCGACAAGAACCGCGCCTCCACCGAGTTCGATGTCGACGGCGTCGACACCGGCTTCTCCGTCGCTTCCGGCAAGACGCGCGTCAAGGGCGCCGAAGTGGAAGTCAGCGGCAAGTTGACGCAAAACTGGGAGTTGCTGGCGGGCTACACCTGGATGGAAACCGAAACCCTGGACGGTGATGACGAAACCAATTTCTTCGTGATGCCGCGCAACCAGGCCTCGCTGTGGAGCAAGTACACCCTCAGCCAAGGCCCGCTGTCCGGGCTGGCCGTCGGTGGCGGCATCTCGGCGATGAGCCACTTCTACTCCGAGAACGGCGGGGTGCGTATCGATGCCCCGGGCTACGCCACCGTGGATGCGATGGTGTCGTACCCGGTCACCTCGAAGCTGACGGCCACTCTCAACGTCAACAACCTGTTCGACCGGGACTACTTGTCGCGGGTAGGTTCGATCTCGACGTTCAACTTCTATGGGCCTTCGCGCAGCATGATGGTGGGCGCGCGGTACGACTTCTAGCGTTACGCGTCCGGATGATCGCGCAGGAACACCAGGTTGTCCGGCTTCGATTGATCGGCGCTGTAGTAGTAGCCCTGAACGTCGAACTGCTTGAGCTGCTCGGGATCGTTGATGCGCTCCTGGATCACGAAGCGGCTCATCATGCCGCGGGCCTTCTTGGCGTAGAAGCTGATGATCTTGTACTGGCCGTTCTTGAAGTCGCGGAATTCGGTGTTGATGATCCGTGCCTTGAGGGCACTGCGCTTGACCGCGCTGAAGTACTCGTTGCTGGCCAGGTTGAGCAACAGGTCGTCACCCTGGTCGGCCAGGGCCTGGTTCAACCATTCGCTGATGCGCGTGCCCCAGAAGGCGTACAGGTCCTTGCCGCGGGCGTTGGCCAGCTTGGTGCCCATTTCCAGGCGATAGGGTTGCATCAGGTCCAGCGGACGCAGCAGGCCGTAAAGACCCGAGAGCATGCGCAGGTGGTCCTGGGCATAGCTGAAGTCGTCCTCGCTCAGGCTCTGGGCGTCGAGCCCGGTGTACACATCGCCCTTGAATGCAAGCAGCGCCTGCTTGGCGTTATCCGGGGTGAAGGCCGGGGTCCAGCTGCCGAAGCGGGCGGCGTTGAGGCCGGCGAGCTTGTCGGAAAGGTGCATCAGCTCGCTGATCTGCACCGGCGACAGTTCGCGCAGTTGCACGATCAGTTCCTGGGAATCGTCCAGGTACTGCGGCTGGGTGTAGCGCTGGGTTACCGGCGGGGTGTCGTAGTCGAGGGTCTTGGCGGGGGATATCACCGTCAGCATCGGTTGGGCTCCTTGAATCGTGAGGCGATTCTACGGGGCGGGGGCTGTGATCTCCAGCTATGACGTCAATAGCCACAGACCATCCCGACGCTTGACGTTATAGTGCGCGGCGAGGAAACCGGAGACCTAGATCGTGCGCATTGCCCTGCTGTTACTGACCGGACTGCTGAGTTTCGGCGCCCAGGCCGCGCCCTTGCCATTGGCAACCTTCGACCGTAGCCACTGGCCGGAGCAGCTCGACAGCCCGACCTTGTTCGATGTGGCCTCGCGGGCCGAGATTCTTGCATTTGCGCAGGCCTTGCACGCCAGCGAAGCACTGGATGAACCGGCCCTGGCAGCACGACTTGGGCTCAAGCAGGTCAACCTGGCGTCCATCGACAAGGTACGCCAGCGCTTGTGGCAGCAGTTGTGGCGCAACTATGACCTGGCCCAGCAAAGCTGCGAGCAGGATGCCTCGTTCTGTTATGTGATCGACGGCGTGGCCGAACTGCGCCGGCAAGCGGCGACGTTCGAAGTGGCCGCTGATTCGTTCTATGCCGGCTGGACCGCTCTGAGTCGGTCGTTCCATGAGCGATACCTGAACGAGCTGCTGCGCAAGGCCGCGCTTTTTCCACAGACCGCCAGCGAAGTGGAGCGTTTCTCGGACCTTGAGCGCGATGGCAATGAGCTCAATGATCGGCTGTTCATGCTGACCTTCGATGCTGGCCCGGGTGCGGGCACGGCTGCACTGGCGGATTACCTGCGCCGGCAGAAGCTGGGTGCGACCTTCTTTGTACTCGGCAACAGCTTGCAGACGCGTCGCGACAAGACCTCGCTCGCGGACCTGCGTGCGCTCTACAAGGGCCAGTGTGTAGGCATCCAGGGCTGGCAGTACCGTTCACACGGGCAGTGGCAAGACTGGCAAGGTTCGGTGATGCGCAGCCAGGCGCGGGTTCAGGCGGACCTGCCCGATCAGTATGTGCCACTGTTCAGGCCGCCCTACGGCCAGCGACGCGCCGACAGCCAGGGGTTTTTCCAGGGCCAGGGGTTGCAGGTGGTGCTGTGGAATATCGATGCCCAGGACCAGGGCGCGCTCAGTGCCGAGCAGTCGGCGCAACGGGTATTGACCCTGATGCTGCTCTGGCGTCGCGGCATGATTCAGTTCCATGACGCCCAGTCCAAGGCGCAGGAGGCGGTGGCCTGGCTGCTCGGGCAGACATCGCAGAGCGGGATCGGTTGGGAAGACTGTCGGCAGTTTGCCGGGAAAAGCTGACAACAGGCGGGAAGGGCAACGCTCAGCAATGAAATGCCACCTGCATTTCACTGGGCTGGATTTATGACTTTAGCGGTGCTTTGACCGTGCGCCAAGGGCTAAGTGTCATCACGAAAAATAAACTTCAAAAATACGTAAAAATGCTTTTTCCGGTCATGGGTTTTGCGGTATCAAGGAGTCAGACCGCCGAACCCTGCATCACAGGTGGCGTCATTGGGCACCAGTAGTGTGAGGGCAGCTTCCCCGCCGTAACGACGCGGCAGTGGGAGGTAACGGCGGCCACTTCACGGCGCAGCACCGCATGGGTATTGCGTCGTCTGGCCCCCACAAAGGTGACCGAGTATGGATGATCAAGGACGCACCACTTCCTCCAACCAGCCAATCCTTTATGTGCTCGATACCAATGTACTGATCCACGATCCAAACGCATTACTCAACTTCGAGGAGCACCACGTCGCCATACCGATGACGGTGCTGGAGGAGCTCGACAAACTCAAGACCGGAAAACACACCATCGCCGCCGAATGTCGCCAGGCCATCCGCCTGATCGACCAGACCCTGGGCGATGCCTCGCCTGCCGATGTCGAGCAGGGTGTGCCGATCCAGCGTGGCAAGAGCGGTCCCAAGGGGTTCCTGTCGATTCTGATGAGCCCGCGCAACGAGCCCAACCGCCTGCTGCCGGAAAACCTCAACGACAACATCATCATCAACCAGTTGCTGGAACTGCGCAGTCGGCGCACGGATCGCGACGTGGTACTGGTGACCAAAGACATCAACATGCGCCTGAAGGCCCGCGCCTGTGGGATCGCGGCCGAGGACTACAGTACCGACCAGCTGGTTGACGACGTTTCGTTGCTGTCCAAGGGGTATCACAGTGTGACCGGCTCTTTCTGGGACCGGGTCAGCAAGGTCGAGACCCGCCAGGACCGCGGCCGCACCTGGCATCGGGTGCAGATGATCGACAACCTGCCGGCTGTGCATATCAACGAGTTCATCATTGACGAGCAAGGCTTCGTGGGCTGGATCAAGGGCATCAAGGATGGCGAGCTGGTGCTGCTCGACTTGCATCAGGAACCCTTGCTGCACCAGGAAGCCTGGGGCCTGAAACCGCGGGATATCCACCAGAGCCTGGCGCTGTTCGCGCTGCTCGACCCGGACATCCACCTGGTCAACCTGACCGGCGCCGCCGGTTCCGGCAAGACCATCCTGGCCCTGGCCGCTGCAATCGAGCAGACCATGGTCAGCAAGCGCTATCGTCGTATCATCGCGACCCGCAGCGTGCAGGGGCTGGACCAGGAGATCGGTTTTCTGCCGGGCACCGAGGCGGAAAAAATGGAGCCTTGGCTGGGGGCAATCACCGACAACCTCGAAGCCTTGCATATGGACGACGAGAACACCCACGGCAGTGTCGACTACATCCTCGAGCGGGTGCCGCTGCAGTTCAAATCCCTGAACTACATCCGCGGTCGCAGTTTCCAGCAGAGCCTGATCCTGATCGATGAATGCCAGAACCTGACCCCGCACCAGATGAAAACCATCATCACCCGTGCAGGCGCCGGTTCCAAGGTGATCTGCCTGGGTAACCTGGCGCAGATCGACACTCCCTACCTGTCGGCCACCAGCTCCGGCCTGACTTACCTGACCGAACGCTTCAAGGACTTCCCCAACGGCGTGCATATCACCCTGCAGGGTGTGCCACGCTCGATCCTGGCCGAATACGCCGAATCGCACTTGTAACCTCCAGCCACCGGGCGGTCGTACCGCCCGGTGTTTTTTCGCTGCGAATACCTGACTCCTGGGTTTACACTCTTTGCTCCTGAACAGGAGGAAGGTTGTGCTGACTCATCTAGATTCCCAAGGTCGGGCCAACATGGTCGACGTCACTGAAAAAGCCGTGACTGCGCGCGAGGCTGTGGCTGAAGCGCGGGTTCGCATGCTCCCGCAGACCCTGCAGATGATCGTTGACGGCGAACACCCCAAGGGGGATGTCTTTGCCGTGGCGCGCATTGCCGGTATCCAGGCGGCGAAAAAGACCAGCGACCTGATCCCGCTGTGCCACCCGCTGATGCTCACCAGCGTCAAGGTCGAGCTCAGCGCTGAAGGCACTGACACCGTACACATCGTTGCCCGCTGCAAACTGGCCGGGCAGACAGGGGTGGAAATGGAAGCACTGGCCGCCGCCAGTGTCGCGGCCCTGACTATCTATGACATGTGCAAGGCGGTGGATCGCGGCATGGTCATCGAAGGCATTCGCGTGCTGGAAAAGCTCGGCGGCAAGAGCGGTCACTACCAGGCGGATGACGTGCAATGAACATCAATGTGGTGTATTTCGCTCGCTTTCGTGAAGCACTGGGGCGTGATGGTGAAGCCTTGCAGGGTGAGTTCAAAACCCTGGACGACGTACGCCGGGCCCTGCTGGCCAAGGGTGACACGCATGCTTTTCTCGCCGAACAGAACCTGATGTGTGCCCGCAACCAGGACTTGTGCAAATTGGATGAGCCGCTGCAAGACGGCGATGAAGTGGCGTTCTTTCCGCCTGTGACCGGGGGTTGAGATGAGCGTAAGGGTTCAGCTCGCAGCATTCGACCCAGGTGTTGAAGTCAATGCCATGCACGCGGCCAATGTCGGAGTTGGCGCGGTGGCAAGCTTCATTGGCTACGTGCGCGACTTCAACGATGGCCTGGAGGTGGCTGGCATGTTCCTGGAGCATTATCCGGGAATGACCGAGAAAGCACTGGGCAAGATTGTCGTCGAGGCCGAGCAGCGCTGGCCGTTGCTCAAGGTCGAGGTGCTGCACCGTATCGGCGCACTGGAACCGGGTGAGCCGATTGTGTTTGTCGGGGTGGCCAGCGCTCACCGCCAGGCGGCATTCGACGCCTGCAACTTCATCATGGATTACCTCAAGACCCGTGCCCCGTTCTGGAAGAAAGAGCAGACCAGCCAAGGCGAGCGGTGGGTGGATGGCAAACAGACTGACAAGGATGCTGCGGGGCGGTGGTGATCTACATCGCTGTCGCGGGGCAGGCCCGTTCCTACAAGTAGACGCGGGGTTGCCCCGCGATACTTGAGTTTTCATACAGAAAAGTCCAGTATGGAATTATAAGTACAAAATAATTCCAGGCTCACCCGTGCCTGCTTCCTTCCCTCTGTCTTGCAACACACCTCCAATAACGAGCGAGAGAGACCCTCATGAACAAGTTCACCCTGATCAGTGGTCTGGCCTTGAGCCTGTTGGCCAGCAGCAGTCTGTTCGCCGCCGAGAAAACCTTGCGCATTGGCATCGAAGCCGCCTACCCGCCGTTCGCCTCGAAGAACGACAAGGGGGAGATCATCGGCTTCGACTACGACATCGGCAATGCCCTGTGCGCGCAGATGCAGGTCAAGTGTGTGTGGAACGAGGTCGAGTTCGACGGTCTGATTCCGTCGCTCAAAGTGAAGAAGATCGATGCCGCGCTGTCGTCGATGACCATTACCGATGAGCGCAAGAAGTCGGTGGATTTCACCCATAAGTACTACTTCACCTCCTCGCGCCTGGTCATGAAGAAGGGCGCCGTGGTCGATGATCAGTATGCAAGCCTCAAGGGCAAGACCGTGGGCGTGCAGCGCGCCACCACCACCGATCGCTATGCTACCGAAGTGCTCGAGCCCAAGGGCATCACCATCAAGCGCTACAGCAACAACGAAGAGATCTACATGGACCTGGCGTCCGGGCGTGTGGATGCAATTTTCGCCGACACCATTCCGCTGGATGACTTCCTGTCGATGCCGCGTGGGGCCGACTATGCCTTCACAGGCCCCGAGCTCAAGGATCCGAAGTACGTCGGCGAGGGTGCCGGGATTGCCGTGCGCAAGGGCAATAGCGAACTGGTCGGCCAACTCAACAAGGCCATCGATGGTATTCGCGCCAGCGGCGAGTACCAGAAGATCCAGGCCAAGTACTTCAAGACCGATATCTACGGCGATTGATCGCCCTGCTCAGGGCCTGAAGCCATTCAGGCCTTGAGTTCCTTCAGGTGTTTGTACACCGTCGCCCGTCCCATCCCCAGCACATTGGCCACATAGTTGGCCGCACTCTTGCCCTTGAACGCGCCTTCGGCGTGCAGGGCCAGCACCAGCTCGCGCTTGTGGTCGCGGGTCAGCAGGTTCAGGCTCAACTGACGCTGGCGCAGCCAGCTGTTGAGGAAGGTGTTGATACGTTCCTGCCAGTCATCGCGAAACAGGGCATCAGGTTGCGGGATCAACCGGCTGGGCGATAGGAACAGGTCCAGCGCCGCCTTCGCGGTTTCGAACAAGGTGATGTTCAGGTTGATGCACAGCACCGCCAGCGGCTTGCCGCTGCTGTCGCGCAGCACTGTGCTCAGGGAGCGGATCTTCTGGCCGTCCCAGTTGAGTTTTTCGTAGGGACCGATGTTGGTTTCATCGGTGCCAGCCTCGAACATGTCCTCCAGCGCCGCATCGTCACCCACCTCACGCTTGGACAGGTTGTTGGCGATGTAGTCGATCTTCTGGCTGCGCAGATCGTGCAGCACCACCTCGGCGTGGGGAAAGAACAAGGTGGCGATGGCATCGGCGATGGCCCGGTAGTTGTCCAGGACAGGGTCGGGGTGGGGTGTCGACATTCAGGCAGGCTCCAGGCGGTGTCAGCGCCCCGGTCACCAGGGCGCTGGGAGTGTGCCGCAATCGCGGCGGCGCGTCACCCTTGCAGGCGGCGGGGCGACAGCATCTCGGGGTTCAGGCCAAAGCCCTTGAGGTGATCGTCCAGCGCCTGGCCGCGGACCAGGGCGGCACTGGCCTGGCCCATGGCTGGTGACGTCTGGATACCATAGCCACCCTGTGCCGCGACCCAGAACAGGCCAGGCACCTGCGGGTCGAAACCGGCGATCAGGTCACCGTCGGCAACAAAGCTGCGCAAGCCGGCCCAGGTGCGGGTTGGCCGGCGAATGCTCAAGGTGGTGGCTTCTTCGATCTGGTAGATGCCCATGGCGATGTCCAGCTCTTCGGCTTGCACATCATGGGGTTCGACCGGGTCGGCGTTGGCCGGGGAGCCAAGCAACATGCCGGCATCGGGTTTCATGTAGAACGATTCGTCGAGACTGACCAGCATGGGCCAGGCATGGCTGTCGATGCCTTCGGGCCCGGCAAAGATAAAGGCGGCGCGGCGTTTTGGTTGCAAGCCCAGCGGCCGCGCACCGGCCAGCACGCCGATCTGGTCGGCCCAGGCTCCGGCGGCGTTGATCAGCACGGGGGCGCTGAACGTACCGCGGCTGGTCTGCACCTGCCAGACACCGTCGGCATCGCGGCTCAGTTGCTGCACGTCGCAGTTGCTGTGGACTTCACCTTGCTGGCGGCGGATACCACGCAGGTAACCCTGGTGCAGGGCGTCGGTATCGATGTCGCTGGCGCTTGGATCAAGCAGGGCGCCGTGGACCTTTTCACGGCGCAGCACGGGCAGCAGTGCGCAGGCCTGGTCAGCATCCAGTAACTCGACTTCCGGTACGCAGGCTTTGGCGCTCTGGTACTGGCGCTGCAGTTCCTCGGGATCACCGGTGAAGTCGACGGTCATCTCGCCACGCGGGGTCAGCAGGGGATGCTCGGCAAAGCCCGCTGGCGGGTGGTCGAAGAACGCTCGGCTCGCCAAAGTCAGGGCGCGTACCTGGGGCGTGCCGTAGGCTGCGGTGTAGAGCGCTGCGGAACGGCCGGTGGAGTGGTAGCCGGGCAGTGACTCGCGTTCGAGCAGCAGCACACGGCCGTGGGCCGCCAGCCAGTATCCGGTGGAGGCGCCGGCAACACCGGCGCCGATGATGATGTAGTCAGCCTGTTGCATGAATCTCTCCTCAGCGGCCGTGGTGCAGCTGGTACAGCGCATTGGCCAGGGCGATGTCTTCAAGACCCAGGCCAATGGAGCGGAAGAACGCATGGCGCTGATAGGTGGGGCGCGGGGCTTGCTCGCTGAGCACCTGGGCCAGGTCGCCGACAATTGTCTCCGGGTGCCAGCCGTGCTGTTCGGCGGCGATGCGCATCTCGCCTGCGCTGCCTGGCGTGGTTACCCGGTAGTCGCAGTACACATCCATCTCACCCAGGCAAGCTGGCGGTACTTCGTGGGCGCGCACGGCGTTGGTGCTGATCGATGTAACCAGTGCGGGTTTGCTCAGGGTACGCGGGTCGATCACCGGCGAGGCCGATGAGGTGCAGAGCAGAATCACGTCGGCATCCGCCAGGGCCTGTTCGAGGTTGTCGCACAGTTGCAGGCGCGGGTCGAGCTCAGTCAGCGCCTGACGTTGCTCGGCGCTTTGCTGCGGCAGGCTGGGAGAAAACAGGCGAATGTCCTGCCACTGGCGCAGGCCGCGGACATAGTGCAAATGCGCGCGGGCAATCGGGCCGCTGCCGATCAGGGTCAGGCGGCGGGCATCGGTGGAGGCCAGCGCGTCGACGGCCACGGCAGTGGTAGCGGCAGTACGCGCGGTGGTCAATTCGCCGGCATCGCACAGCAGCAGCGGCTGGCCGCTGTCCATGGACATCAGCAAGGTCCAGGCGGTGACCAGGGCGCCTTGCTGGCGGACGATATAGGGCGATGTCTTGACCCCGTAGACTCGCTCATTGGCAAGTACGCCACCGTAGTTGATGAAGTCGCCTTGGCCACCGGGAAATTCCACCAGTTGCTGGGGCGGCTGCACCGCTTGCCCGGCCGCGAGGTCACGGAACAGGTTGCGCAGGATCTGCGGGACATCCACCTGGGCAAGCAGTTGGCGAGCGTGCTGTTTGTCGATGACGAGTGGCGCGGACATGCGATGCTCCAAATAAACTATTTTGTCCATTATGGACTTTTTGTTTATTTGGGCAATATCGTTGGTCTGAAAATGCGAAAAGCATCGCGGGGCAAGCCTGCTCCTACCCGCTGGAGAGGGCTTGCCCCGCGATGCCTTTAACGATCAGAAAATCAGTGATGCTTGCGCTGTACCGGCTTGAGCAACTCGGTCGGTGGCATCTCGCAGCTGATCTTGCGGCCCAGCAGCTCTTCGATGGCAGGCAACTGGTAGGAGTCGTCTTCACCGGCAAAGCTGATCGACACACCGCTGGTGCCGGCGCGGCCGGTACGGCCGATACGGTGGACGTAGTCGTCCGGGTCTTCCGGCAGGGTGAAGTTGATCACATGGCTGATGCCGTCGATGTGAATACCACGACCGGCAACGTCGGTTGCCACCAGCACGGTGATTCGGCCTTCGCGGAAGCTCTCGAGGGTCTTGATGCGCTTGTGCTGTGGTACATCGCCCGACAACTGGGCGGCATTGACGCCGTCGCGTACCAGGCGTTCCTCGATGCGCCGCACTTCGTCCTTGCGGTTGGCGAAGACCATGACCCGTTCCCACTTGTTTTCGGTCACCAGGTTGTACAGCAACTTGTACTTGTCGCTACCGGCCACGGCATAGACGTGTTGCTCGACCGTTTCGCTGGCCACGTTCTCCGGCTCGATCTCGACGATGGCGGGGTCGGTGGTCCACTGCTTGGCCAGGTTCATCACGTCTTCGGTGAAGGTGGCCGAGAACAGCAGGGTCTGGCGTTCGCTCTTGGGGGGCGTCTGGCGGATGATCTGCCGGACCTGAGGGATGAAACCCATGTCGAGCATGCGGTCGGCTTCGTCCAGCACCAGCACCTCGACCATGTCCAGATGCGCTTCGCCGCGCTGGTTGAAGTCCAGCAAACGGCCCGGGGTGGCGACCAGGATGTCGCAGTGACGGGCTTCGAGGGCCTTGAGCTG
Source organism: Pseudomonas vranovensis (assembly GCF_040438935.1). Lineage (NCBI taxonomy): Bacteria > Pseudomonadati > Pseudomonadota > Gammaproteobacteria > Pseudomonadales > Pseudomonadaceae > Pseudomonas > Pseudomonas vranovensis. The sequence goes on from NZ_CP159259.1 coordinate 172,438, forward strand.
CTTGTCGAAGTCCATGCCGCCGACAAAGGTCATCACGTTCAGGCCGGTGTACTTGGTCAGCGCGGCGGCGTCCTTGGCGATCTGTACCACCAGTTCGCGGGTCGGGGCGATGATCAGTGCCCGCGGCTCGCCCATGTAGCGCTCTTTGGGCGGCGGGGTCTGCTGCAACTGGGTGATGATCGAAATCAGGAAGGCTGCCGTCTTGCCGGTGCCGGTCTGGGCACGGCCAATCGCATCTTTGCCACGCAGGGTATAGCCCAGCACTTGCGCCTGGATCGGCGTGCAGTAGGGGAAACCGAGGTCATGGATAGCGTGCATCAGCTCGGGGGAGAGTTTGAAATCATGAAAGCGGGTCTTGCCTTCCTGCGGCTCGACCATGAAGTCTTCGAGCTTCCAGGTAGAGGCGGCAGGCTTTGGCTTGCGCTCGTGGCGCGGTTTTGGCTCGGCCGGTTTCTCGGCGCGTGCCGATACTGTGGCCTCGACGTTGAGCGGGGCAGCCGGGGCAGGGGCCTGGGGGGCTGCGGGCGGCTGCACCACGGGGGCAGCGGTTTCGGTGGCGAGTTGCTCAACCTCGCTCTTGCCGAACATCTTCTTGAGTGCTTTGAGCACGGTCATCTCATCAATTGGTTAAGGAATGTACGCCGGCCAGTGTAATGCAAGATTCGGGCGCGGCGTAGGGGATTGCGAAGACAACTACAGGAAGTCTTCTTTTAACGCAGGCGTTCGGCCAGCCAGACAGCGATATCGCGGATTTCTTCCTGCAGCACTTCGTGCTCCATCGGGTACTCGGCCCATTTGGCGCTCACCCCCCACTGCTTCAGGTGCTCATAGGCGGAGCGACCCATGGCCGGCAGTACCACGGGGTCATGCACACCGTGCAGGCACAGGGCCGGCGTGCGCTGCTGGCAGGCGCTCAGTTCACGCTCCTGGACGAAGGTCGGTGCGTAGGTCGACAGGGCAATCACTCCCCCCAGGGCTTCTTGCCACTTTATATAAGCAGTGTGCAGGACCACCGCGCCGCCCTGGGAGAAGCCGGCCAGGACGATACGTGCCAGGTCGATGCCTTTTGCCTGTTCGGCCTTGACCAGGGCGATGACCTGGTCGGCTGAAGCCTCCAGTTGATCCTGGTCGATGGCGCGCGCCGGGGTCATGGCCTTGATGTCATACCAGCTGGGCATCTCGTAGCCGCCATTGATGGTCACCGGCCGGGTGGGGGCCTGGGGCATGACGAAGCGGGTACTGAGCAAAACGTCCTGCAAGGCTTCGGCAACCGGCAGGAAGTCGTAACGATCGGCCCCCAGGCCGTGCAACCAGATCACACAGGCATCTGCGGTTTTTTGGGGTTCGAGAATCAGCGGGTTGGTCATGACTGCTCCGAAAGTGTGCGCGCGCTCTTGTTTGCGTGCATGAAATGAAGGCGCGTCGAGTGAATCCGGAAAAAACCTGTCGCAACGCTGCAAGTTTTCCTATTGACGTGAACTGAAACGCTTTAGCCGCTCAGTGTGGTACGCGCTTTGCTATGAAGTTCCTGATGCGAGGTTACACGTTTTGGACGGTAACACCCGTTAGCGATTACCAAGGCTGTCACAGAACAGCGCATTGCGCCAATTGACCCAAAAACAAGCCAACACGGGTCGGATGCGCCTCATAAGGGTGCGGTGCAATCCCGGCTCAACACAACAAGAGCAATTTGGAGGTTTTGATGAAGATGCTTAAATCCACACTGGCAGTGGTTACCGCTGCTACCGCACTGGGTATCAGCGGTCTTGCACAGGCGGGTGCAACCCTGGATGCAGTACAGAAGAAGGGATTTGTGCAATGTGGCGTCAGTGATGGTTTGCCGGGCTTCTCGGTTCCGGATGCCAAGGGCAATATCGTCGGTATCGACGCAGACGTGTGCCGTGCGGTGGCTGCAGCGGTCTTCGGCGATGCCAAGAAGGTCAAGTTCAGCCAACTCAATGCCAAGGAGCGTTTCACCGCGCTGCAGTCCGGCGAGGTCGATGTGCTGTCGCGCAACACCACCTGGACCAGCTCCCGTGACGCGGGCATGGGCCTGGTCTTCGCCGGTGTTACCTATTACGACGGCATCGGTTTCCTGGTCAACAAGAAGCTGGGTGTTTCCAGTGCCAAGGAACTGGACGGTGCAACCATCTGCATCCAGGCGGGTACTACCACCGAGCTCAACGTTTCCGACTACTTCCGCGCCAACGGCCTGAAGTACACCCCGATCACCTTCGACACTTCCGATGAAAGCGCCAAGTCGCTGGAGTCCGGCCGTTGCGACGTACTGACTTCCGACAAGTCGCAGCTCTACGCACAGCGCTCCAAGCTGGCTGCCCCGGCCGATTACGTGGTGCTGCCGGAAACCATTTCCAAGGAGCCGCTGGGCCCGGTGGTTCGCAAAGGCGACGAAGAATGGTTCAGCATCGTCAAGTGGACCCTGTTCGCCATGCTCAATGCCGAAGAAATGGGTGTCACCTCCAAGAACGTCGAGGCCGAAGCCAAGTCCACCAAGAACCCTGACGTCGCGCGCATGCTCGGTGCCGACGGCGAATACGGCAAAGACCTGAAACTGCCGAAGGACTGGGTAGTACAGATCGTCAAGCAAGTCGGCAACTACGGTGAAGTCTTCGAGAAGAACCTGGGCAAGGAAACACCGCTGCAGATCGACCGCGGCCTGAACGCCCTGTGGAACAACGGCGGCATCCAGTACGCGCCACCGGTGCGCTGATGCTGCACCCTGCGGCGGCACTGGGCCGCCGCAGGTTGTTCATCTCCCTTTTCTCCGGGGCATTACATGCAAAATCAAATCGGCGCACCCAGGGGGCTGTCCCTGAGCGATCCACGTGTGCGTGCGTGGCTGTTTCAGATACTCACCATCGTCTTCGTCGTCGGCGTTGGCTGGTACCTGTTCCATAACACCCAGACCAACCTGCAACACCGAGGCATCACCTCGGGCTTCGACTTCCTTGAGCGCAGCGCCGGCTTCGGCATCGCGCAACACCTGATCCCCTACACCGAGCAGGACAGTTATGCCCGGGTATTCGTCATCGGTTTGCTCAATACGCTGCTGGTGACCTTTATAGGCATCATCCTGGCGACCCTGCTGGGGTTCATTATCGGTGTGGCCCGGTTGTCACCGAACTGGATGATCAACAAGCTGGCCACGGTGTATGTCGAGACTTTCCGTAACATCCCACCGCTGCTGCAGATCCTGTTCTGGTACTTCGCGGTGTTCCTGACCCTGCCGGGACCGCGGGGCAGTATCAATATCAACGACGCCTTCTTTATCAGCAACCGGGGCGTGAACATGCCCGGTGCTTCCATGGCCGAAGGATTCTGGCCATTCGTCGTCAGCCTGGTGCTGGCTGTGCTCGCCATTGTCGTGATGGTGCGCCTGGCCAACCGGCGCTTCGAGGCCACCGGCGAGCCGTTCCACAAGTTCTGGGTCGGGCTGTTCCTGTTCCTGGGCATTCCGGCGCTTTGTGTGCTGCTGTTCGGCAGCCCCCTGCACTGGGAAATGCCGCAGCTCAAGGGTTTCAACTTTGTAGGCGGCTGGGTGCTGATCCCGGAGCTGCTGGCCCTTACCCTGGCGCTGACCATCTACACCGCCGCGTTCATCGCCGAAATCGTGCGTTCGGGCATTCGCTCGGTCAGCTATGGCCAGACGGAAGCGGCCCGTTCCCTGGGGCTGCGCGAGGGCCCGACGCTGCGCAAGGTGATCATTCCCCAGGCGCTGCGGGTGATCATTCCTCCGCTGACCAGCCAGTACCTGAACCTGGCGAAGAACTCTTCGCTGGCGGCCGGTATCGGCTACCCGGAAATGGTGTCGCTGTTCGCCGGGACCGTGCTCAACCAGACCGGCCAGGCCATCGAGGTAATCGCCATCACCATGAGCGTCTACCTGGCCATCAGTATCAGCATTTCCCTGCTGATGAACTGGTACAACAAGCGCATTGCGCTGATCGAGCGGTGAGGACAAGCGCATGAGTACCCATGTTTTCAAACCCGATATGCCGCCACCGGTGAAAACCGTGGGCGTGCTGGCCTGGATGCGCGCCAACCTGTTCTCCAGCTGGCTCAATACCTTGCTTACGCTGTTTGCCCTGTACCTGGTCTGGCTGATTGTGCCGCCGCTGCTGCAGTGGTCGATCTTCGATGCCAACTGGGTGGGCACCACCCGTGCCGACTGCACCAAGGAAGGTGCCTGTTGGGTGTTCATCCAGCAGCGCTTCGGTCAGTTCATGTACGGCTACTACCCCAGTGAACTGCGCTGGCGGGTCGACCTGACCGTGTGGCTGGCGGTGATCGGCGCAGCGCCGCTGTTCATCTCGCGCTTCCCGCGCAAGGCGATCTATGGCCTGAGCTTCCTGGTGTTGTACCCGATCATTGCCTACACCCTCCTGCACGGAGGCTACCTGGGCCTTGAAACGGTACCGACCAGTCGCTGGGGTGGCCTGATGCTGACACTGGTGATTGCCACCGTAGGTATCGTCGGCGCCTTGCCGCTGGGCATTCTGCTGGCCCTGGGGCGACGCTCGAACATGCCGGCGGTGAAGGTGGTGTGCGTGACCTTCATCGAGTTCTGGCGTGGCGTGCCGTTGATCACGGTGTTGTTCATGTCGTCGGTGATGCTGCCGCTGTTCCTGCCTGAGGGCATGAGCTTCGACAAGCTGCTGCGGGCCATGATCGGGGTGATCCTGTTCCAGTCGGCGTATATCGCCGAGGTGGTGCGCGGTGGCCTGCAGGCCATTCCCAAGGGGCAATACGAAGCGGCTGCAGCCATGGGGCTGGGCTACTGGCGCTCCATGGGCCTGGTGATCCTGCCGCAAGCCCTGAAGCTGGTGATTCCCGGCATCGTCAACACCTTCATTGCCTTGTTCAAGGACACCAGCCTGGTGATCATCATCGGCCTGTTCGACCTGCTCAACAGTGTCAAGCAAGCCGCTGCCGACCCGACCTGGCTGGGCATGGCGACCGAGGGCTACGTGTTCGCCGCCCTGGTTTTCTGGATTTTCTGTTTCGGTATGTCCCGCTACTCCATGCATCTGGAGCGCAAGCTGGACACAGGCCACAAGCGTTAGGAGTGTTCCCATGAGTGAAGCGATCAAACAGCCTGTGAGCCCTGAAGGCATTATTCAGATGCAGGGCGTGAACAAGTGGTACGGCCAGTTCCACGTGCTCAAGGACATCAACCTCAATGTGCGTCAGGGTGAGCGCATCGTGCTGTGCGGGCCGTCGGGGTCGGGCAAGTCGACGACCATCCGTTGCCTCAACCGCCTGGAAGAGCACCAGCAGGGCCGTATCGTGGTCGATGGTGTGGAACTGACCAACGACCTCAAGCAGATCGAAGCGATCCGTCGTGAAGTCGGCATGGTGTTCCAGCACTTCAACCTGTTCCCGCACCTGACCATTCTGCAGAACTGCACCCTGGCGCCGATGTGGGTGCGCAAGCTGCCCAAGCGCAAGGCCGAGGAAATCGCCATGCACTACCTGGAGCGTGTGCGGATTCCGGAGCAGGCGAACAAGTACCCGGGGCAGTTGTCGGGTGGTCAACAGCAGCGTGTGGCGATTGCCCGGGCGCTGTGCATGAAACCCAAGATCATGCTGTTCGACGAGCCGACCTCGGCACTCGACCCTGAGATGGTCAAGGAGGTGCTCGACACCATGGTCAGCCTCGCCGAAGACGGCATGACCATGCTGTGCGTAACCCACGAAATGGGCTTTGCCCGGACCGTGGCGAACCGGGTGATCTTCATGGATAAAGGGGAGATCGTAGAGCAGGCGGCGCCGGATGACTTCTTCGACCGGCCGCAGAATGAGCGCACCCAGCTGTTCCTGAGCCAGATCCTGCATTGATGTTGGAGCGGGCTTGCCCCGCGATGACGCCAGGCTGGGCGATATGTCTCTATCGTCTGGCCTGGCGTCATCGCGGGGCAAGCCCGCTCTTACTGTTTCAGGCCATCAGTTTTCTTCTTTGACCGCCGGCGCAGGCGGTGGGCGCAAGCCGATTTCGGCAGTCAGTTTGAGCTCCTTGCCATTGCGCATGACCAGGATCGCCACTTTATCGTTCGGCTTGATCCGAGCCACCTGGTTCATGGAACGGCGCGCATCGCCTGCCAGTTCGCCATTGATGCTCAGGATCACGTCGCCCAGTTGCAGCCCGGCCTTCTGCGCCGGCCCGTCGCGGAAAATTCCCGACACCACGATACCGGGTCGATCCTTCATGCCGAACGATTCGGCCAGTTCCTGACCCAGCGCCTGCACTTCGATACCCAACCAGCCACGAATGACCTGGCCATGCTCGATGATCGACTTCATCACCTCCAGCGCCAGCTTGGTCGGGATGGCGAAGCCAATGCCCTGGGAACCACCGGACTTGGAAAAGATCGCCGTGTTGATACCGGTCAGGTTGCCGCTGGCATCGACCAGCGCACCACCGGAGTTGCCCGGGTTGATGGCCGCGTCGGTCTGGATGAAATCTTCGTAGTTGTTCAGGCCCAGTTGGTTGCGGCCGGTTGCGCTGATGATGCCCATGGTCACGGTCTGGCCAACGCCAAACGGGTTGCCGATGGCCAGGGCCACGTCACCGATATGAATATTGTCGGAGCGGCCGATGGTGATCGACGGCAGGTTTTTCAGGTCGATCTTGAGTACGGCAAGGTCGGTTTCCGGATCGCTGCCGATCACCCGTGCCAGGGTTTCTCGGCCATCCTTGAGGGCTACCACGATCTGGTCTGCGCCGGAGGTCACGTGGTTGTTGGTCAGCAGGTAGCCTTCCGGGCTCATGATCACCGCCGAGCCCAGGCTCGACTCCCAGCGCCGTTGCTTGGGCAGGTTGTCGCCGAAGAACCGGCGGAACTGCGGGTCTTCGAACAGCGGGTGGGCAGTCTTGTTCACAACTTTGGTGGTGTACAGATTGGCGACTGCCGGTGCGGCAATGCTCACCGCGTCGGCATACGACACGGGACCCTGCATGATGCGCGTGGTCTGCGGCGCTTGTTGCAGGTTGACGTCCTGGCTGGGCAGGCCGACCCATTGCGGAAAGCGCTGGATGATCAGCAGGGCGATCAACACGCCGACCAGCAGCGGCCAGCCAAAGTAACGCAAAGCCTTGAACATTGAACGAATCCTGGGAGTGGGCAGAGGGCCGCTAGAACTGCGTGGGAGCGAGCGCGCGCGATCATACTGCGGCCGAAGCCGTGCAGGAACTGTTTAATCGCAACGTGAGCCATCAGTACCGCGTGCAGGCCCCCTGGCAGCCGCCGTCGGTTTCCCCAAACCCGGCGACGGCCCATAATGGCGGTCATTATACGGGGCCTTGCGCCGCACTGAACTGCTGAATTGAGGAGTCTTTTCATGGCTGTTGCCCTGAGCACCCTGGTCGAGGAAGCCGAACGCTACCTTGGCAGCGCAAAAATCCAGGATTACTGCCCCAATGGCCTGCAGGTCGAAGGGCGGCCGCAAGTCACTCGCATCGTCAGTGGCGTTACCGCGAGCCAGGCACTGCTGGATGCGGCGGTCGAAGCCAATGCCGACCTGGTGCTGGTACACCACGGTTACTTCTGGAAAGGCGAGAACCCCTGCATTACCGGCATGAAACAGCGCCGATTGAAAACCCTGCTCAAGAACGACCTGAGCCTGCTGGCCTATCACCTGCCGCTGGACCTGCACCCGGAGGTCGGCAACAACGTGCAACTGGCCCGGCAACTGGATATCACCGTCGAAGGTCCGCTGGACCCGGACAACCTTCGGGTCGTCGGCCTGGTCGGCTCATTGGCCGAGCCCATGTCGGCACGGGACTTTGCCCGCAAGGTGCAGGAAGTCATGGGTCGCGAACCCCTGGTGATCGAGGGTGAGCGGACCATTCGCCGAGTCGGCTGGTGTACCGGCGGCGGCCAGGGCTATATCGACCAGGCGATTGCCGCCGGGGTCGATCTGTACCTCAGTGGTGAAGCCTCCGAGCAGACCTTTCATAGCGCGCGGGAAAACGGCATCAGTTTCATCGCCGCCGGCCACCATGCCACCGAGCGTTATGGCGTGCAGGCCCTGGGCGATTACCTGGCCCGGCGCTTCGCCCTGGAGCACCTGTTCATCGACTGTCCGAACCCGATCTGAAGCTAAAACGGCAGGGCATATTCTTATACTGTTTCGTTCTAGTTGGGCGTCTAAATAGAATCGAGTGCTGTGATAAAGTGGCCCGCTCGAACACGGCCCGCTGGCCGTCCATAAGATCGTATTTCCGTGAGTAGCCATGGTCGACAAACTGACGCATTTGAAACAGTTGGAGGCGGAGAGCATCCACATCATTCGTGAGGTGGCCGCCGAGTTCGATAACCCGGTGATGCTGTACTCGATCGGCAAGGATTCGGCCGTGATGCTGCATCTGGCGCGTAAGGCCTTCTTCCCGGGCAAGTTGCCGTTCCCGGTGATGCACGTCGACACCCAGTGGAAATTCCAGGAGATGTACAGCTTCCGCGACAAGATGGTCGAGGAAATGGGCCTGGAGCTGATCACTCACGTGAACCCGGACGGCGTCGCCCAGGGCATCAACCCGTTCACTCACGGCAGTGCCAAGCACACCGACATCATGAAGACCGAGGGCCTGAAACAGGCGCTCGACAAGTATGGTTTCGATGCCGCCTTCGGTGGTGCCCGCCGCGACGAAGAAAAGTCCCGGGCCAAGGAACGCGTCTACTCGTTCCGCGACAGCAAGCACCGCTGGGACCCGAAAAACCAGCGCCCGGAGTTGTGGAACGTCTACAACGGCAAGGTCAACAAGGGCGAATCGATTCGCGTCTTCCCCCTGTCGAACTGGACCGAGCTGGACATCTGGCAGTACATCTACCTCGAAGGCATCCCGATCGTGCCGCTGTACTTCGCTGCCGAGCGCGAAGTGATCGAGAAGAACGGCACCCTGATCATGATCGACGACGAGCGCATCCTTGAGCACCTCTCGGATGAAGAAAAAGCCCGCATCGTCAAAAAGAAGGTGCGCTTCCGTACCCTTGGCTGCTACCCATTGACGGGGGCGGTGGAGTCCGAGGCCGAAAGCCTCACCGACATCATCCAGGAAATGCTCCTGACCCGTACGTCCGAGCGGCAGGGCCGTGTCATCGACCACGATGGCGCAGGCTCGATGGAAGACAAAAAACGGCAAGGGTACTTTTAAGCTTCGAGTTACAAGCGGCAAGCTGCAAGTTAGAGGCGTGATGCGTAGCTTCTAGGTTTTGGCGGCTGCCGCCCATTGTGGGCGCGAAGGAGTGCCCATCATGGACTTTGAGAAGCGGGTTGTTTGGCAGAGAAGCAAAAACCTGGCAGGGACGGGATCTCGGAGACAACGACCAGATCACGCGAGCAGCGTTCTCGATTCCCTCGAATATCGCCGAAGGCATGGAGCGCGGCACGACCAGAGAGAAAGTGCGCTACCTGTGCATTGCCAAGGCCTCCTGCGGTGAATTGCGTACGCAGATCATCATTGGAGGAGAAATAGGTTATCTGCCTCAACCGTTATCGAATGAGTGGATTACAGAGACTCGTGAGCTTTCCAGAATGCTGAGCGGGTTGATCAACAAAATTTCTGACTAGTTGTACGCCGACAAGCTTGCCGCTTGAAGCTTACAGCTTGGAGCTTGAATGTAATGAGCCACCAATCTGAATTGATCAGCGAGGACATCCTCGCCTACCTGGCCCAGCACGAGCGTAAAGAACTGCTGCGCTTTTTGACCTGCGGTAACGTCGACGACGGCAAGAGCACCCTGATCGGGCGTTTGCTGCACGACTCCAAGATGATCTACGAAGACCATCTTGAAGCCATCACCCGCGATTCGAAGAAAGTCGGCACCACCGGTGACGATATCGACTTGGCGTTGCTGGTCGACGGCCTGCAGGCCGAGCGTGAGCAGGGCATCACCATCGATGTGGCCTACCGCTATTTCTCCACCGCCAAGCGCAAGTTCATCATTGCCGACACCCCGGGCCATGAGCAGTACACCCGCAACATGGCCACCGGTGCGTCCACCTGCGACCTGGCGATCATCCTGGTCGATGCCCGCTATGGCGTGCAGACCCAGACCCGCCGTCACAGCTACATTGCCTCGTTGCTGGGCATCAAGCACATCGTCGTCGCCGTGAACAAGATGGACCTCAAGGGCTTCGACGAGGGCGTGTTCGAGAGCATCAAGGCCGACTACCTGAAGTTTGCCGAAGCGATCAACATGACCCCGAGCAGCTTGCACTTCGTGCCGATGTCGGCGCTCAAGGGCGACAACGTGGTCAACCGCAGCGAGCGTTCGCCGTGGTATACCGGCCCGGCGTTGATGGAAATCCTCGAAACCGTCGAAGTGGCAGCCGATCGCAACTTCACCGACCTGCGTTTCCCGGTGCAGTACGTCAACCGTCCGAACCTGAACTTCCGCGGTTTCGCCGGTACCCTGGCCAGCGGCGTGGTGCACAAGGGCGACGAGATCGTCGTATTGCCGTCGGGCAAGAGCAGCCGGGTCAAGTCCATCGTCACCTACGAAGGCGAGCTGGAGAACGCGGGCCCGGGCCAGGCCGTGACCCTGACCATGGAAGACGAGATCGACATCTCTCGTGGCGACCTCCTGGTGCATGCCGATAACGTTCCACAGGTGACGGACCAATTCGAAGCCATGCTGGTATGGATGGCTGAAGAGCCGATGCTGCCGGGCAAAAAATACGACATCAAGCGCGCCACCAGCTATGTGCCAGGCTCGATTGCCAGCATCACCCACAAGGTCGATGTGAACACCCTGGAAGAGGGCGCTGCCAGTGCCTTGCAGCTGAACGAGATCGGTAAGGTCAAGGTCAGCCTGGACGCACCGATTGCCCTGGACGGCTATGACAGCAACCGCACCACCGGTGCCTTTATCGTCATTGACCGCCTGACCAACGGCACCGTCGGCGCTGGCATGATCATCGCGCCACCGGTCGTGCCACACGGCACTATCGGCCAGCACGGCAAACTGGCCCATGTGGCCACCGAAGAACGTGCCTTGCGCTTCGGCCAGCAGCCAGCCACCGTGCTGTTCAGCGGCCTCTCGGGCGCAGGCAAGAGCACCCTGGCGTATGCCGTGGAGCGCAAGCTGTTCGACATGGGCCGTGCGGTCTATGTGCTCGATGGTCAGAACCTGCGCCACGACCTGAACAAGGGCCTGCCACAGGACCGCGCCGGGCGTACCGAGAACTGGCGTCGTGCCGCGCACGTGGCGCGTCAGTTCAACGAAGCCGGCCTGCTGACCCTGGCGGCCTTCGTTGCCCCGGATGCCGAAGGCCGCGAACAGGCCAAGGCACTGATCGGCAAGGAGCGATTGCTCACTGTGTACGTGCAGGCATCGCCAATGGCCTGCCGCGAGCGTGACCCGCAGGGCCTGTACGCCGCCGGCGGTGACAACATCCCGGGCGAAAGCTTCCCGTATGACGTGCCGTTGGATGCAGACCTGGTGGTCGACACCCAGAACGTCAGCCTGGAAGAGGGCGTCAAGCAGGTGCTGGAGTTGCTGCGAAAGCGTGGCGCCATCTAAGCGTTTGGCGTGAACAAGAAACCCCACCTCGGTGGGGTTTTTTGTTGCCTGCACAAAAGTAGCGCGGGGCAAGCCCGCTCCTACACTGTAGGAGCGGGCTTGCCCCGCGATGTAACTAATTTAACTGTGTAGAAAGCTGCTGGGTGTTGCCCGCAATTTGCAATAGGATTGACGGGGTATGTTTTTATAAAATCTACGTTGTGGTGCATATTTATGGTTTTGTGATTTTGACTGGCAGTACATTGATATCTCCGATTTGGAATTGGAGGTGTGAAATGTCGGTTGAATATGTTGTCTTTCAAAATTCTGGTTCTATGCTTTTGCCCGCAAACCATATGCTTTTGCCAGGTCAGTTCCTGATGTCTGAAAATGGTCGATATTATTTGAGGCTAAAACCAGAAGGGGACCTGGTCATTGAGCAGGACGGTGCGCAGGTTTGGGTGGCTGATACTAATCAGCCATTTAGCTCGACGATTCGCAGGAAGAAAATGCGCCAGTCGTTAAATTTTGTGGTGAGTAACTCCGGGTTTTTGTATGACCCATCCAGAGGAAGGCTATGGATAGCGGAGAGTACACATACGACTGATAAGTCTTTTTGGTATAACAATTATTTAGTATTGACCGACGATGGAAATCTGGTGATTTATGATCAGCGTTCAGGTGAGGCCCCGATGGGCTCGAGAGGGCTTTGAGCCTGGGCGCTACCCAAAGCCTAAACCCTATAAATTGATTTTTAATTTCCCGGTTTTTGATTGGCAGTGGGGTTAACGAGTAATGCGCCTTTCACATTGTTGCATTAGCGGGTCCATGTCGCATTTGAACTGTTTTTCATAAGCGACCTCTTTAAAGATAAACCTACCGTTGGAACAGGCCGCTAGCGATAATATCAGAAGTCCCGCTATCATTTTCATGATTTACCTAGGCTCGTGTCGAGGGGGTTGAAATGATCCCTCGGTGCGGGTGCTAGGTATACATCAACGCTTCCTGATCCTATGTAGGCTTATGGTGCTCCGGACGTAGGTCTTTTGGGCGCACATTGCTAAATATTGTAACTGAAACAGCATGTCAAATATGCTTCTCCGACACAGGAATAACCCGCTTCTCCTTCACTGCCTTGAACGAAAAACTCGAATAAATCTCCTTCACTCCCGGCAAACTTTGCAATACCTCTCGGGCGAACTCGCCAAACGATTCCAGGTCTCGCGCCAATATTTCCAGCAAGAAGTCATAGCGCCCGGAAATATTGTGGCAAGCCACGATCTCGGGAATTTCCATTAGCCGCTGTTCAAACGCGCGGGCCATTTCCTTGGTGTGCGAGTCCATCATGATGCTGACGAACGCCGTGACGCCAAAGCCCAGGGCCTTGGGCGAGAGGATGGCCTGGTAGCCGGTGATGTAGCCGTTTTCTTCCAGCAACTTCACCCGCCGCCAGCATGGCGAGGTGGTCAAGGCGACGCTGTCGGCCAGTTCGGAGACGGTCAGGCGGGCGTTGTCCTGCAGGGCGGCGAGCAGGGCACGGTCGGTACGGTCGATGGCGTTAGGCATAACTTGCCCTCGGTAGGCTGGATTTATTGTTTTTTTATCAACAACCCTATTCGAGGGTAGTTATATTTGGAAAAAAATCAGCACATCAGTGGCATAAGCTTATAACAAATCACAAGAGGCTGTTGTCATGAGCGGCTCCACCAAGGATTCAGGTTTTGCTACCCGTGCCATCCACCACGGCTACGATCCGCTGGCCAACCAGGGGGCGCTGGTGCCTCCGGTCTACCAGACTGCCACCTTCGCCTTTCCTACCGTTGAATACGGTGCTGCCTGTTTTGCAGGGGAAGAGGGCGGACACTTCTACAGTCGTATCTCCAACCCTACCCTGGCCTTGCTGGAAACACGCATGGCTTCGCTCGAAGGCGGCGAGGCCGGCCTGGCACTCGCTTCCGGCATGGGCGCGATCACCGCGACCTTGTGGACCCTGCTGCGACCCGGCGACGAGGTGCTAGTAGGGCGCACTTTGTATGGCTGTACCTTCGCCTTCCTGCACCACGGTATCGGCGAGTTCGGGGTCAAGGTCCGGCATGTGGACATGACTGACGTTGCTGCCGTCGCTGCTGCGATCAGCGCTGATACCAAGGTGATCTACTTCGAGACCCCGGCCAACCCCAACATGCAGATGGCTGATATCGCTGCAGTGGCCAAGCTTGCGCACAAGCACGACATCAAGGTGGTGGTCGACAACACCTACTGCACCCCATACCTGCAACGCCCGCTGGAATTGGGCGCTGACCTGGTAGTGCATTCGGCAACCAAGTACCTCAGCGGTCATGGCGACATCACGGCCGGCCTGGTGGTGGGCAGCAAAGTGCTGGTGGATCGGATTCGTCTTGAGGGTCTGAAGGACATGACCGGCGCGGTGATGTCACCCCACGATGCCTCCTTGCTCATGCGTGGCATGAAGACCCTGACCTTGCGCATGGAGCGACACTGCAGCAACGCCCAGGTAATCGCCGAGTTCCTCCAGCAACACCCTGCTGTGGAAATGATCAACTACCCCGGCTTGCCGACCTTCCCCCAGTACCAACTGGCCCGCCGGCAGATGCGCTTGCCAGGTGGCATGATCGCGTTCGAGCTCAAGGGCGGGATCACTGCCGGGCGACGCTTCATGAATGCCCTGCAGCTGTTCAGCCGGGCGGTCAGCCTGGGGGATGCCGAGTCCCTGGCGCAACACCCGGCGAGCATGACCCATTCCAGCTACACGCCGCAGGAGCGTGCCCAGTACGGAATTTCCGAAGGGCTGGTGCGCCTGTCGGTCGGTCTTGAGGATATCGACGACCTACTGGCAGACATCGAACAGGCCCTGATGGCCTGTGCCTGAACCCACCACGGAAGGGGTCAATGCAATGGTGGCAATGATGAACCTGGTGCCGGATGAAGGTGTGCCGCTTCGACCTGGCGATGAAGCCGAGGTCGATAGCGATCCGGGCGAGACTGCCGAGTGGCTGGAGGCGTTGGAATCGACCCTGCATCACTGCGGCCCGCAGCGGGCCCGATTCTTGTTGGAGCAGCTCGAAGCCCATGCCCGGGAGCTGGGTGTGGCCCGTGGTGTTCAGGCGTATTCGGCCTACCGCAACAGCGTCCCCGTGGAGCTGCAGGATGCTTATCCAGGGGATCTGGAGCTTGAGGAACGCATCACCAGCCTGCTGCGCTGGAATGCGTTGGCCATGGTGATGCGGGCCAATCACGCTTATGGCGACCTGGGCGGACACATCGCCAGCTACGCCTCGGCGGCGGAAATTTTCGAGGTTGGCTTCCAGCATTTTTTCCGGGGTGATGATGGCGGTGAGCGCCGCAGTGCCGACCTGGTGTTCTTCCAGCCGCATTCGGCGCCGGGTATTTATGCTCGCGCCTTCCTTGAAGGGCGTCTGAGCGAAGAGCAACTGGCCCGCTATCGCCAGGAAGTGGCGGGCAACGGCCTGTGCTCCTATCCCCACCCCTGGCTGATGCCGGACTTCTGGCAGTTCCCGACCGGTTCCATGGGCATCGGACCAATCAATGCCATCTACCAGGCGCGTTTCATGCGCTACCTGCAACACCGCAACCTGGTCGACACCTCGCAGCGCCATGTATGGGGCGTGTTCGGCGATGGTGAAATGGACGAGCCCGAATCCATCGCCGGCCTGACCCTGGCGGCGCGTGAGCAACTGGACAACCTCACTTTCGTGGTCAACTGCAACCTGCAGCGCCTGGATGGCCCGGTGCGTGGCAATGGCCAGATCATCCAGGAGCTTGAGTCCCTGTTCAGCGGCGCCGGCTGGAATGTGATCAAGGTGCTGTGGGGCTCGGAATGGGATGCCTTGTTTGCCCGCGATACTGAACATGTGCTGCTGCGCCAGCTGGCGGCAACGCCCGATGGCCAGTTCCAGAACCTGGGGGCCAAGGACGGCGCCTACAACCTCGAGCACTTCTTCAATCAGCACCCGGCCCTGCAAAAGCTGGTGGAGCATATGAGCTCGGCCAAGATCAATGGGCTCAAACGCGGTGGTCATGACCTGCGCAAGTTGTACGCAGCCTACGCGGCGGCCAAGGCCTGCAAGGGCCGGCCGACGGTGATTCTGGCCAAGACCAAGAAAGGCTACGGCATGAGCGCGGCGGGCGAGTCGAAGATGACCGCACACCAGGCCAAGAAGCTGGACGTCCAGGCCCTGCTGGCTTTTCGCGACCGCTTTCACCTGCCGCTGAGTGACAGCCAGGTCGAGCAACTGCAGTTCTATCGTCCCGCCGAAGACAGTCCGGAGTTACGCTACTTGCGTGAACGCCGTGCGGCCCTTGGCGGCCCTCTGCCAAGGCGGCGCAGTGAAGTCAAACCCGTTCCGGTGCCCGACCTCCACACCATGGGCGCCTTCGCCCTGCAGGCCGAAGGCAAGGAAATGTCCACCACCATGGCAGCAGTGCGCATGCTGGGCGCCTGGCTCAAGGCGCCGACGCTGGGGGCGCGTGTAGTGCCGATTGTTGCCGACGAGGCGCGTACCTTTGGCATGGCCAGCCTGTTCCGGCAGATCGGGATCTATTCCCCGCTGGGGCAACGCTATGAGCCCGAGGATGCCGGCTCGCTGTTGTCGTACAAGGAAGCACGAGACGGTCAGTTGCTGGAGGAGGGCATCACCGAGGCTGGCGCGTTGTCGTCCTGGGTGGCGGCGGCCACCTCTTATGCCGTGCATGGCGAGCCGATGCTGCCGGTGTACATCTATTACTCGATGTTCGGCTTCCAGCGCGTCGGCGACCTGATCTGGGCCGCTGCGGACCAGCGTGCCCGCGGCCTGTTGCTCGGCGCCACCGCTGGGCGGACCACGCTGGGTGGCGAAGGGCTTCAACATCAGGACGGCTCAAGCCTGGTCATGGCCTCGATGGTACCTAACTGCCGCGCCTGGGAGTCGTGCTTCGCCGGTGAGCTGGCGGTGATTCTCGAACATGCAGCCAGGCGCATGCTCACCGAGCAGCGCGACGAGTTCCATTACGTGGCGGTGATGAACGAAAACTATCCACAGCCGTCCCTGCCCGAGCGGTTGCATGAAGAGGTGTTGCGCGGCATGTACCGATATGTCGAACAGCGGGTCGCCGATGCACGGGGGCGGGTGCGCCTGTTGGGGTCAGGAGCGATCCTGCGCGAGGTCATCGCCGCCAGTGAGTTGCTGGCCAGCGACTGGCAGATTGAAAGCGATGTGTTCAGTGTCACCAGTTTCAGCGAACTGGCCCGAGAGGCGCGGGAGGTCGATCGCTCCAGCCGCCTGGGCCAAGGGACAGGCGAGTTCAGCCATGTACATCGTTGCCTGGCCGGAAGTGTGCCGGTCATTGCCGCGACCGACTACGTGCGCGCCTGGCCGCAACTGATTGCCGAGTACGTGCAGGCGCCGTACGTGACGCTAGGCACCGACGGCTTTGGCCGCAGCGATACCCGCCAGCAGTTGCGGCGGTTCTTTGAGGTCGATCGCTTCAGTATCGTGCTGGCCAGCCTGCACAGTCTGGTGCGCCAGGGAGGGATCACCCAGCACCTGCTGGATGAAGCACTGGAACGGTACGGCTGTTGGCAAGGAGAGGCGCCCTGGTGCTGCTGATGCTGCTGCTCCCATGAAAAATGCCCCGCCTCTTTCGAAGCGGGGCATTTTACGTTCGCACATACCGGCTGTATCAGTTGCGCTTGAGCCCGTACTGTTCATCCAGCATGCCCGGTGCATTGGGCGCTTTGGGTGCGTAGTCGCGGGGTACTTCGGTATCCTTCGGTGGTGTCAGGCGATCACGCGGGGCCTGGGCGGCTTCCGAGTGCAGGGCGGCCAGCAGGCGCTGGCGGGTCAGTTCGTCCAGGGCCAGGCGGTTGGCGCCATCGGCCAGGTGATCCTGGACTTCCTGGTAACTCTGGGTCAGTTTCTTGACCAGTGCAGCCGTACTGTTGAAGTGGGTAACCACCTCATTCTGGTAGCTGTCGAAACGTTCCTGGATATCATCCAGCTGACGCTGGGTGCTGCTCGGCGCTGCATTGGGCAGCAGGCGGGCGACCAGGAAACCAACGACGACGCCCACGACGAGGGCCAGGGTCGGCAACAACCAAACTAAGAGCGAGAGTTCCACGAGTCCTTCCTCTATAAACGGCTTTGCTTTACGTTAACGGCTCGGACCTGCGCTGTATACCGCGAACGATCGCAAATATCTCAGACAGAATCATTCAGCTAGACGAGTCGACCCTTTCCGAGGTCACGGAGTTTATCCTTGCTTATCCGCGAAACCCCCGTATTCATCGATGGCCCGGTCGGCCAATTGGAAGCCTTGTACCTTGACGTCACCGATGCCCGCGGCATCGTGCTGCTGTGCCACCCCAACCCGGTGCAGGGTGGGACCATGACCAACAAGGTGGTGTCGATGCTGCAGCGCACCGCTCGCGATGCCGGCTACATTACCCTGCGTTTCAACTATCGTGGCGTGGGCGCCAGTGCCGGCAGCCACGACATGGGCAGCGGCGAGGTGGACGATGCCGAGGCCGCAGCGGCCTGGTTGCTGGAAAAGCATCCACAACTGCCATTGACCTTGATGGGCTTTTCCTTCGGCGGCTTCGTCGCGGCAAGCCTGGGTGGTCGCCTTGAAGCCGAAGGCGTTTCGCTCAAGCAACTGTTCATGGTCGCCCCGGCGGTGATGCGCTTGAAGGATCAGGATGCGATTCCACACAACTGCGCCCTGAGTGTGATTCAGCCCGATACCGACGAAGTGATCGATCCGCAGATCGTCTACGACTGGTCGGACACACTCCCACGCCCCCATGAGCTGCTGAAAGTGGCAGAATGCGGACACTTTTTCCACGGCAAGCTCACCGACCTCAAGGATCTGGTGCTGCCGCGCCTTTCAAATTGATACAAGCCTGATAAGCGATTACCCATGACTACGCGCATCCTTACCGGTATCACCACCACGGGCACGCCTCACCTGGGCAACTACGCCGGTGCCATCCGCCCGGCGATCCTCGCCAGCCGTGAGCCAGGTGTCGACTCGTTCTACTTTCTGGCCGACTACCACGCCCTGATCAAATGCGATGACCCGCAGCGTATCCAGCGTTCGCGTCTGGAAATCGCCGCGACCTGGCTGGCTGGTGGCCTGGATCCGGAGCGCGTGACTTTTTATCGTCAGTCCGATATCCCCGAAATCCCGGAGCTGACCTGGTTGCTGACCTGCGTGGCTGCCAAGGGTCTGCTCAATCGTGCGCACGCCTACAAGGCTTCGGTGGACAAGAACCTGGAGAACGGTGAAGACCCGGATGCCGGTATCAGCATGGGGTTGTACAGCTACCCGGTACTGATGGCCGCCGACATCCTGATGTTCAACGCCAACAAGGTTCCGGTCGGCCGCGACCAGATCCAGCACGTGGAAATGGCCCGTGATATCGGCCAGCGCTTCAATCACCTGTTTGGCCAGGGCAAGGAGTTCTTCGCCATGCCTGAAGCGCTGATCGAAGAGAGCGTGGCCACGCTGCCGGGCCTGGACGGTCGCAAGATGTCCAAGAGCTACGACAACACCATCCCTTTGTTCACCAGTGCCAAGGACATGAAAGACGCTATCTCGCGTATCGTCACCGATTCGCGCGCGCCGGGCGAAGCCAAGGACCCGGACAACTCGCACCTGTTCACCTTGTTCCAGGCCTTCGCCACCCCCGCACAAGCCGACGAGTTCCGCAGCGAATTGCTGCAGGGCCTGGGCTGGGGCGAGGCCAAGCAACGCCTGTTCCAATTGCTCGACGGCCAGTTGAGCGAGCCGCGCGAGCGCTATCACCAGCTGATCAGTCGCCCGGGTGACCTGGAAGACATCCTGCTGGCTGGTGCGCAGAAAGCCCGCAAGGTCGCCACACCGTTCCTGGCCGAGCTGCGCGAAGCGGTAGGCCTGCGCTCGTTCCGCAACATCGAGCAGGGCACTGCCCAGGTCAAGAAGAAGGCGACCAAGGCTGCGCGCTTTGTCAGCTTCCGTGAAGACGATGGCAGCTTCCGCTTCCGCCTGCTGGCCGCTGACGGCGAGCAACTGCTGCTGTCGCGCAACTTCGCCGATGGCAAGACCGCCGGTGCCGTGACCAAGCAACTGCAGCAGGGTGGCGAACTGGATGTGCGCAATGAAGGCCTGGGCTTCAGCCTGTGGCTGGAAGGGCAATGCGTTGCCGACGGCCCGCAGCTTGCCGACGAAGCGACGCGCGACGCCGCCATCGAGAGCCTGCGCACTGCGTTGCAGCCGCAGCAGGACTGAACGATCTGACGCAAGTCTGATTGCCATTATCCGGGGCCGTCGCTACAGTGACGGCCCGCTTTTGTTGCCTTGCTAACGAATTATGACGCCCCTAGAACGATATCAAGCAGATCTGAAACGTCCCGAATTCTTCCATGATGCGGCGCAGGAAACAGCGGTGCGTCATTTGCAGCGCCTGTACGATGATCTGATCGCGGCGCAGAACAACAAGTCGGGTGTGTTCGGCAAGTTGTTTGGCAGGAAGGAGCAGGCACCGGTCAAGGGCTTGTATTTCTGGGGTGGGGTAGGGCGTGGCAAGACCTACCTGGTCGATACCTTCTTCGAGGCGCTGCCGTTCAAGCAGAAAGTGCGTACGCACTTCCACCGCTTCATGAAGCGTGTACATGAGGAAATGAAAACCCTCAAGGGCGAGAAGAACCCGCTGACCATCATTGCCAAGCGTTTCTCCGAAGAGGCGCGGGTGATCTGCTTCGATGAGTTCTTCGTTTCCGACATCACCGACGCGATGATCCTCGGCACCCTGATGGAAGAGCTTTTCAAGAACGGCGTCACCCTGGTGGCCACTTCCAACATCGTGCCGGACGGCTTGTACAAGGACGGCCTGCAACGTGCGCGTTTCCTGCCTGCCATCGCCCTGATCAAGCAGAACACCGATATCGTCAACGTCGACAGCGGCGTCGACTATCGCCTGCGTCACCTGGAACAAGCCGAACTGTTCCACTTCCCGTTGGACGAAGCGGCTCACGAAAGCCTGCGCAAAAGCTTCAAGGCACTGACGCCGGAGTGTACCCAGGCCGTCGAGAACGACGTGCTGGTGATCGAGAACCGTGAGATTCGTGCCCTGCGTACCTGTGACGACGTGGCCTGGTTCGAATTTCGCGAGCTGTGCGATGGCCCGCGCAGCCAGAACGACTACATCGAGCTGGGCAAGATCTTCCATGCCGTGCTGCTCAGTGACGTCGAGCAGATGAGCGTTGCCACCGATGACATCGCTCGTCGCTTCATCAACATGGTCGACGAATTCTATGACCGCAACGTCAAGCTGATCATTTCGGCCGAAGTTGAGCTCAAGGATCTGTATACCGGCGGTCGCCTGACCTTCGAGTTCCAGCGGACCCTCAGCCGGTTGCTGGAAATGCAGTCCCACGAATTCCTTTCGCGGGCGCACAAGCCTTAAGGGCAGCGGCAAGCCACAAGCTAAAAGCGGCAAGCAGGAGCAAGAGCGGATCGCACCGCCCTTGCTCCTGCTTGCCGCTTTTAGCTTAAAGCTTACAGCTATGGAGGCCCTCAGGCCTCCTGCATGAACTGTTGGCGATACTGGTTTGGCGACAACTCGGTGTGCTGCCTGAACAGTCGTGCAAAGAAGCTCGCGTCGTCGTAGCCGACCTCGTAGCTGATGGTCTTGATGCTCTTGCGTGTGCCCGACAACAAGCCCTTGGCCGTTTCGATCCGCAGCCGCTGCAGGTAGTGCAGGGGCTTGTCACCGGTGGCGCTCTGGAAGCGGCGCATGAAGTTGCGGATGCTCATGCCGTGGTTGCGGGCCACGTCCTCGAAGCGGAACTTGTCGGCAAAGTGTTCTTCAAGCCACTGTTGGATCTGCAGGATGATCAGGTCCTGGTGCAGTTTCTGCCCACCAAAGCCCATGCGTCCCGGGGTGTAGTTGCGCTGCACTTCGTAGAGGGTGTCGCGGGCGACGGCCTGGGCTACATTGGCCCCGCAGAAACGCTCGATCAGGTAGATGTACAGGTCGCAGGCCGAAGTGGTGCCGCCTGCGCAGTAGAGGTTGTCGGCATCGGTCAGGTGCTTGTCCTGGTTCAGGCTGACCTTGGGAAAGCGCTCGGCGAACTGGTTGAAGAAACGCCAGTAGGTGGTCGCTTCCTTGCCATCGAGCAGGCCCGCCTCGGCCAGCCAGAACACGCCGCTGGCTTCGCCGCAGAGCACTGCGCCACGGGCGTGCTGTTGCTGCAGCCAGGGCAGTACCTGGGGATAACGCTGGCAGAGGGCGTCAAAGTCGTCCCAGAAGGCCGGCAGAATGATCACGTCGGCCTCTTCAAGGCCACCATCCACGGGTAGTTGGACATCACTGAAACTGCGCACCGGCTCGCCGTCAGGGCTGACCAGGCGGGTCTCGAATATCGGCCGCAGCCCCAGGCCCAGCTGCTTGCTGTAGCGCAGGCTGGCGAGGTGGAAAAAGTCCTTGGCCTGCATCAGGGTAGAAGCAAAGACGTTGTCGATGGCCAGGATACTGACGCGCCGCAAGGACGCGGAGGGTTGGGTAAACATCATTTTCTTTATTCTTATAGGGTAGAGTGGTCAATCACCGGCTGGATCGTCTTATTTTTTGGCCGTTGTGTCTACCCTCGGTTCCCGCGCAATGCGCGAGAACCGCCAATGCATCTCAAGGGGCGGGGTTGGGCTGGTCCTGGTGGATGGCTTCAATGCCTGCCAGCAGTTCGTCGGAGAGTTTCAGGTCGAAGCTCGCCAGGTTGCTGTCGAGTTGCGCAAGGCTGGTGGCGCCGATGATGTTGCTGGTAACGAAAGGCTGGCGGGTGACGAACGCCAGGGCCATCTGTGCCGGGTCCAGGCCGTGGTCGCGGGCCAGCTTCACGTAGCGACTGCAGGCGGCCACGGTCTGCGGGTTGGAGTAGCGCGAGAAGCGGCTGAACAGTGTCAGCCGACCCTTCGCGGGGCGTGCACCGTTTTCGTACTTGCCCGAGAGCATGCCAAAGGCCAGGGGCGAGTAGGCGAGCAAGCCGCATTGTTCGCGAATGGCGATTTCCGCCAGGCCCACTTCAAAGCTGCGATTGAGCAGGTTGTAGGGATTCTGGATCGACACCGCCCGGCTCCAGCCGCGGCTCTCGGCCAGTTGCAGGAACTTCATGGTGCCCCACGGGGTTTCATTGGACAGGCCGATATAGCGGATTTTGCCAGCCTTGACCTGCTCGTCGAGCACTTCCAGGGTTTCTTCCAGCGGGGTGAAGTGATCCTGGGGCAAGTGCTGGTAGCCCAGCTTGCCGAAGAAGTTGGTGCTGCGCTCGGGCCAGTGCAGTTGGTACAGGTCGATCCAGTCGGTCTGCAGGCGCTTGAGGCTGTCGTCCAGGGCGGCGACGATGTGCTGGCGGTTGTGCTTGAGCTGGCCGTCGCGAATGTGGCTGATGCCGTTGCCGGGGCCGGCCACCTTGCTGGCCAGGATCCAGTCGGCGCGGTCGCCGCGGGCCTTGAACCCGTTGCCGATGATGCGTTCGGTGGCGGCGTAGGTTTCAGGGCGTGGCGGAACCGGGTACATCTCGGCGGTATCGATGAAATTGATTCCGGCGGCCTTGGCGCGCTCGATCTGCGCGAAGGCCTCGGCCTGGTCATTTTGCTCGCCCCAGGTCATGGTGCCCAGGCACAGGGCGCTGACATTGAGGTCGGTACGGCCCAGTTGGCGGTAGTCCATCGGCATCTCCCTGGCAAAAGAAGCATAAAAGCAGGTTGAATTTTTTTTCGCAATCTGGATAATTCAGCCCCTCTCCGTGCTGTGGGAGTGATGCCCCGCTTCATAGAAGAACCCTGCCGAATATTGGACGCGCTGACCCGAGCCCCCGATAGCGTCCGTGTGCGGCTGTGTCCTTGACTTGTCAAGGTGCGCACTATCCAGTAAGATCCGCCGTCTTAATTTTCGCTGGGCGGCCCCTGAGGCTATAAAGAATGAAAACTTTTACTGCTAAACCGGAAACAGTAAAGCGCGACTGGTTCGTAGTTGATGCCGCTGGTCAGACCCTGGGTCGTCTGGCTACCGAAATCGCTAGCCGTCTGCGTGGCAAGCACAAGCCAGAATACACTCCTCACGTTGACACCGGCGACTACATCGTCGTCATCAACGCCGAGCAGATCCGTGTCACTGGTGCCAAGACTACGGACAAAATGTACTACTCCCACTCCGGCTTCCCGGGCGGTATCAAGGAAATCAACTTCGAAAAGTTGATCGCCAAGGCCCCAGAGCGCGTGATCGAGACCGCGGTTAAAGGCATGCTGCCTAAAAACCCACTGGGTCGCGACATGTACCGTAAGCTGAAGGTTTATGCGGGCGCTACTCACCCTCATACTGCTCAGCAGCCCCAAGAACTGAAGATTTAACGGAATAGTTCATTATGTCGGCGACTCAAAATTACGGCACTGGCCGTCGCAAGACCGCAACCGCTCGCGTTTTCCTGCGTCCAGGTACCGGTAACATCTCCATCAACAACCGTTCTCTGGACGTGTTCTTCGGTCGTGAAACCGCGCGCATGGTAGTACGCCAGCCGCTGGAACTGACCGAAACCACCGAAAAGTTCGACATCTACGTCACCGTTATCGGTGGTGGTGTCAGCGGCCAGGCCGGTGCAATCCGTCACGGTATCACCCGTGCACTGATGGACTACGACGAAACCCTGCGTGGCGCTCTGCGCAAAGCTGGCTTCGTTACCCGTGACGCTCGTGAAGTCGAGCGTAAGAAAGTGGGTCTGCGTAAAGCACGTAAGCGTCCTCAGTACTCCAAGCGTTAATTTCGCTTCGGCGTTCAAAAAAAAGCCCGGTTCCTTGTGGAACCGGGCTTTTTTTATGTCTTGAATAACTATGCTGTTCTTTACTGTGACAACTTGCCGCATAGACGCAAGTCAAGAGCTACAAGGGATTGCGCCTTGGGCACAGGCTAATCACCTTGTCAGAGAAGGGTCTTTTCATTACCATGCGGCAAATTTTAAGCAGTTCAGAAATTACTTAGTAGATGCCTGTTGTAACAGGCCATAAAGCTGATGGGAGAGGACTGAATGAGCAATGACGGCGTCAATGCAGGCCGGCGTCGCTTCCTCGTAGCAGCCACATCCGTGGTGGGTGCTGCAGGAGCGGTGGGGGCTGCGGTCCCGTTCGTGGGGTCATGGTTCCCCAGTGCCAAGGCGAAAGCCGCAGGTGCACCGGTGAAGGTCAATATCGCCAAGGTAGAGCCAGGTCAGCAGATGATTGCTGAATGGCGTGGCCAGCCGGTCTTCATCGTCCGTCGCACCGAAGAGATCCTTGGCAACCTCAAGAAGATCACCGGTGACCTCTCCGACCCTGAGTCCAAGGCCTCGGTTCAGCCCACCTACGTCAACCCGGAAAACCGTGCGATCAAGCCGGAGATCCTGGTGCTGGTCGGTTTGTGTACTCACCTGGGCTGTTCGCCAACCTTCCGTCCTGAAGTCGCTCCTGTGGACTTGGGCCCCAAGTGGGTCGGCGGTTATTTCTGCCCATGTCACGGTTCCCACTACGACCTGGCAGGCCGCGTCTACAAATCCCAGCCGGCGCCGCTCAATCTGCCAGTGCCGCCGCACTCTTATGAGTCGGACGACATCATTGTCGTCGGCGTCGATCAGGAGAACGCGTGATGAGTAAGTTCATGGATTGGGTTGACGCCCGCTTCCCCGCGACCAAGATGTGGGAAGACCATCTCAGCAAGTATTACGCACCGAAGAACTTCAACTTCTTCTACTTTTTCGGCTCCCTGGCACTGCTGGTGCTGGTCAACCAGATCGTTACCGGTGTCTGGCTGACCATGAGCTTCACCCCGTCGGCCGAAGAGGCATTCGCCTCGGTCGAGTACATCATGCGTGACGTCGAATACGGCTGGATCCTGCGCTACCTGCACTCCACCGGTGCTTCGGCGTTCTTCATCGTCGTCTACCTGCACATGTTCCGCGGCCTGCTGTACGGCTCGTACCAGAAGCCGCGCGAGCTGGTCTGGGTGTTCGGCATGCTGATCTACCTGGCGCTGATGGCCGAGGCCTTCATGGGCTACCTGCTGCCGTGGGGCCAGATGTCCTACTGGGGTGCCCAGGTGATCATCTCGCTGTTCGGTGCCATCCCAGTGATCGGCGATGACCTGACCCAGTGGATCCGTGGTGACTACCTGATCTCCGGCATTACCCTGAACCGCTTCTTCGCCCTGCATGTCGTGGCCTTGCCGATCGTTATCCTCGGTCTGGTGGTGCTGCACATCCTGGCACTGCACGAAGTGGGCTCGAACAACCCCGATGGCGTCGACATCAAGAAGCACAAGGACGAGAACGGCGTGCCGCTCGATGGCATCGCTTTCCACCCTTACTACACCGTGAAGGATATCGTCGGTGTCGTGGTGTTCCTCTTCGTGTTCTGCGCCGTGGTGTTCTTCTTCCCGGAAATGGGCGGTTACTTCCTGGAGAAGCCGAACTTCGAGCAGGCCAACGCCTTCAAGACCCCTGAGCACATTGCCCCGGTCTGGTACTTCACCCCGTTCTACGCGATTCTGCGGGCGGTCCCGGACAAGCTCCTGGGTGTCATTGCCATGGGTGCAGCGATTGCCGTGCTGTTCGTGCTGCCCTGGCTCGACCGTAGCCCGGTCAAATCCATGCGCTACAAGGGCTGGATGAGCAAGGCCTGGCTGCTGGTGTTCTGCATCTCGTTCGTGATCCTCGGTGTGCTGGGTGTACTGGCGCCAACCCCGGGCCGTACGTTGCTGTCGCAGGTTTGCACCTTCCTGTATTTCGCCTACTTCATTCTGATGCCGTTCTACACCAGGCTTGAGAAGACCAAACCGGTTCCGGAAAGGGTGACTGGCTGATGAAAAAGCTACTTGCAGTATTGATTCTGGCAGTGATGCCCTCGTTGACCTTCGCGGCCGAACACGGCCTGGTTCTGGACAAGGTTGATATCGATCTGACCGACAAGGCCGCCATGCAGGACGGTGCGCGCACCTTTGCAAACTATTGCATGGGTTGCCATAGCGCCAAGTTCCAGCGTTACGAGCGTGTTGCCGACGACCTGGGCATTCCTCACGAGCTGATGCTCGAAAAGCTGGTGTTCACGGGTGCCAAGATTGGCGACCACATGAAGATCGGCATGCAGCCTGACGATGCCAAGACCTGGTTCGGCGCCGCGCCGCCGGACCTGACCCTCGTTGCCCGGGTTCGTGGCACCGACTGGCTGTACACTTACCTGCGCAGCTTCTACGAAGACAAGTCGCGCCCGTACGGCGTGAACAACAAGGTCTTCCCGAACGTGGGCATGCCGAACGTACTGGTTGGCCTGCAGGGTAACCAGGTGATTGGCTGCAAGCAGGTGCAGACCGTAGTCGACGGCAAGAAGCAATATGACCCGCTGACCGGCTCGCCGTTGACCCATGAAGCGTGCGACCAGCTAACCGTGGAGCCGAAATCTGGTACCCTGACCGAAGAGCAGTTCGACGAGAAGGTCAAGAACCTGGTGACCTTCCTGGCCTACTCGGCCAACCCGGTCAAACTGGAAAGCCAGCGCATCGGTACCTACGTGTTGTTGTACCTGGCCTTCTTCTTCGTATTCGCTTATCTGCTCAAGCGCGAATACTGGAAGGACGTGCACTGATCACGCAGTAGTTTCTGGTAGTTGAACGCGCCCTGGGGCGCCTCTGGACAACAGAGGTGCCTGCAGGGCGCGTTTGCATTTGTAGCTTCTATAATTTCATCTGCGAGGAGGACCACTATGGGCGTGACCAATCGGTTAGCCTGCTACTCCGACCCCGCTGACCACTATTCTCATCGGGTGCGCATCGTTCTCGCCGAGAAGGGTGTCAGCGTCGAGATCATCAATGTTGATCCCGGTCGACTGCCCCCCAAGCTGGTCGAAGTAAACCCCTATGGCGGCGTACCGACCCTGGTCGATCGCGACCTGGCGCTGTACGAGTCGACGGTCGTGATGGAATACCTTGACGAGCGTTACCCGCATCCGCCGTTGCTGCCGGTCTATCCGGTGGCGCGCGCCAACAGTCGGCTGTTGATCCACCGCATCCAGCGCGACTGGTGCGCACTGGTTGACTTGATTCTCGATCCGCGCAGCAAGGAAGCCGCCCGTGTGCAGGCCCGCAAGGAACTGCGCGAGAGCCTGACCGGCGTGTCGCCATTGTTTGCCGACAAGCCTTGTTTCCTCAGTGAGGAGCAAAGTCTGGTCGATTGTTGTCTACTGCCCATACTCTGGCGTTTGCCGGTGTTGGGTATTGAACTGCCGCGGCCGGCCAAGCCGTTGCTCGATTACATGGAGCGACAGTTTGCCCGTGAGGCTTTCCAGACGAGCCTGTCCGCTGCTGAACGTGAAATGCGCTAGGTTTTAAGGAGCTGTCGATGAACTCCAGTCGCCCCTATTTGGTACGTGCACTCTATGAGTGGATCGTGGACAACGACTGCACCCCACATATGCTGGTCAATGCCGAGTACCCGGCGGTACAGGTACCCCAGAACTTCGCCAGCGACGGCCAGATCGTCCTGAACATCTCACCCAATGCCGTACGTCATCTGCACATGGATAACGACGCTGTGAGCTTCGAGGGGCGCTTTGGCGGGGTAGCCCATACCCTGTTCGTGCCTGCCGGTGCGATTCTTGGCATCTACGCCCGGGAAAACGGCCAGGGCATGGTCTTCGAGCTGGAGCCGCCGGTGCTTGAGGATGATGAGTACGAAGACGACGAAACCATCGAGCCGGACGACGACGGCCCGCCGGGTGGCCAGCCGCCTCGGCCGTCCGGGCGCCCAAGCCTGAAGGTTGTGAAGTAATAAAAAAGGCGATCCATATGGATCGCCTTTTTTGTGTGCGTCGGTTGGATTACAGGTCGCTGATGGTGCGTACCTGGTTCTTGTTTACACGGGTCACTTTGCCGTCCAGTTGCTCGAACTCGTAGAAGCCGGAGCTGCGCTCGAAGCGAGGGGCATCGACTGCCTGGAATTCGCGGCCATCGTTGAGGGTGATCAGGCTGGGGGTGGAGCAGCCGGCCAGGGTGGCGAGGGCGCCGATCAGTAAGGTCGACAGCAGGCCGTTTTTCATGGGTACTTCCTAGTTGGATCGCGGGACAGGCCGGCCCCCGGGGGAGTCGGCTTGCCCCTCGATGAGTTGACAGATCAGTCGATGTACTCGAACAGCTTGACGATTTTCTGCACGCCCGACACGCCCTGCACCAGGTTGGTGGCACGAGTGGCTTCCTGCTGGGTCAGCAGGCCGAGCATGTAGACGATGCCGTTTTCGGTGATGACCTTGATCCGTGAGCCGGGGATGCTGTTGTCGGTCAGCATCTGGGTCTTGATCTTGGTGGTCAGCCAGGCGTCGTTATTGCGCGCCAGGATCGAGGAGGGGGGCAGTACCTGCAACTCGTTGTGAACCTTCTTCACCCGCTGGACCTGGCCTGCAGCCTGTTCTGCCAGGCTCTTGAGGTCGGCGCGCGGGGTTTGCCCGGCAAGCAGGACAATGCCGTTGTAGCTGCTGACCACGATATGCGAATTCTTGTCCAGGTCAGGGCTGGCCTTGGCGACGTTGACGGCAACCTTGGTTTCGATCAGCGAGTCATCGATCTTGCTGCCGAAGGTGCGGGTGCCGCGATCGTCCTCGATCGGGGTGTCGCGGGTGGCGGTGAGGACCGAACTGCAGCCGGTCAGGCTCAGGCACAGGGTCAGGGCCATCAGGCCGAGGCGGTTAGGGGTCATTCTTCACTCCCGAACAATTGGCTGTCGATCAGGTCGCAGAGGCAGTGGATCGCCAGCAGGTGGACTTCCTGGATACGTGCGGTGACGTTGGCCGGTACGCGGATCTCGACGTCTTCGGGCAGCAGGAGGGAGGCCATGCCGCCACCGTCGCGCCCGGTCAGAGCTACGACAATCATTTCGCGATCATGTGCGGCCTGGATCGCCTGAATAATGTTTGCCGAGTTACCGCTGGTCGAAATAGCCAGCAACACATCCCCTGGTTGGCCCAGGGCGCGGATCTGCTTGGAGAAGATTTCGTTGTAGCTGTAGTCGTTGGCGATCGAGGTGATGGTCGAGCTGTCGGTGGTCAGGGCGATGGCGGGCAGGCTTGGGCGCTCGCGCTCGAAGCGGTTGAGCAGCTCGGAGGAGAAGTGTTGGGCGTCGCCGGCCGATCCGCCATTGCCGCAAGCGAGCATTTTGCCTTCGTTGAGCAGGGCATTGACCATGACCTGACTGGCCTGCTCGATGTGCGGTGCAAGGACTTCCATCGCCTGTTGCTTGGTGTGGATGCTGGCCTGGAAAAGCTGGCGAATTCGAGATTGCATGTCCATCAGTGAGACCTTAAGTAGGGCGGCTGGTCGGGCGTGTCGGGAGTCTACAGAAAGGGTCCCGGCACATGACTGTGCAGCCCGCGAAGCAAAGAGCAAAAATGTTATAGGGGTAAAGGTGCAGGGGCGGGCTCAGCTTTCGATGGCATTTTTCAGCCATTGAAGTGCCTGGCCCGAGTGGCCTCTGCCTTGCACGGCGATTACATCGAAACGGCAGGGATGGTTGGCCCAGCGTGTTTCTGTTTGCAGAAAAGTCTCGGCGGCTAGCACCAGCTTGTCCTGCTTGCGCCCGTCGATACTGCCGAGCGCTCCGCCAAAGTCCGCATGCAATCGATAGCGGACCTCGACGAATACTACTGTATCGCTGTCGAGCATGACCAGATCAAGCTCGCCGCGTTTGCATCGCCAGTTCTGCGCCAGCAGGCGCAGGCCTTGCCCTTGAAGGTATTCAAGGGCATGCCGTTCGGCGGCCTGGCCTGCGTGTCGGGGTGAACTGTCGGGCATCAGCGTGGGGTATCGGGCAGGCGCTTGATCTGGCCGCCAGAGAATTCGGCCCATGGCAACTGACGCTCGATACGCTGGTTCGGGTTCATGCTCAGGCTGCCGGAGAAGCCTTCGATGCGGTTGTCCGGCAGCGCCTTGAGCTGGCCCAGGCGTGGCGCCAGGCTGTAGGCGTCGATACCCATGGCATACAGGCGGCCAAGGCTGCCGGCGGCCTGTGGCCACTGGCTGACGACCTGCTGGCGCAGGGTGTTGTTGGTGTCGAGCAGCCATGGGGTTTCGCAGAAGCGAATGCCGTTCATGTCGTTGTACTGGTTGACGTCGCCAGTGGCGCTGTACAAGTGCGAGGTGGCATACACCGGGACGTCGCCCGCGTACTGGAAGTTCAGGGTCGGTTTGATTTGCTGGCCTTGCTGCGGGGTGGCGGCCAGGAAGATGAAATCGATGTCCTGACGGCGCGACGGCTGGGCCGAGACTGCGCCGCCGACAGTATTCTGCAGGCTCTTGGCGCGGCCTTCGCTCTGGCGCAGTTGGAACAGGTCGGCGATCTGCTGGGCCAGGGCCACAGGCTGATCGATGTGCTCGGCTGCGAGCAGGGTGCCACCCTTGGCTTCCCAGTCCTGGCGGAACGCTTTGAGGACGCGGTCGCCCCATTCGCCACGCGGTACCAGGGCTACTGCGCGGACCATGCCGTCGGCGTGCGCGCGACGCGATACTTCGCGGGCTTCGTCTTCAGCGGCCAGGCCGAACTGGAACAGCTGGGGCGGGCTGCTCTGGCCGGCGTCGCTATAGTTCAGGGCCAGGGTGGTGATTGGCAGTTGCGGGTAGGCAGCGAGCTTCTTCACCAACGGCTTTTCCAGGGGGCCGACCACCAGTTGCACGCCAGCGGCCTGGGCCTGGCGGTAGAAATCATCCAGGGAGGTCAGGCGCGAGCTGTCGAATACTTCAATGGTTGGCGGCTTCTGTCCGGCCTGCTGGGCCTGGAAGTGTGCAGCCATGAAGCCGTCACGCAGGGCGCGGGCAACACCGGCCAGTTGGCCTTCCTGGGGCAGCAGCAGGGCAATTTTGTTCAGCGGCTGGCTGGCCAGCTCCTTGAGCTTGACCAGTGGCAGCGGCAGTTGCAGTGCCGCCGGATGATCGGGGTGCTGGCTGCGCCAGGTGTCGATCGCAGCCTGCTGTTGCTCCAGGGTGCCGGCGCTTTTCACGGCCAGGGCCAGGCTGGCCCAGCCCGCCAGGGTGTCGGTGTCGGTGCCGGTGCTGACGCTTTGCAGTTGTTCGCTGGGCAGTGCGGCGACCAGGTTCCAGATCGCATCCTGGTTGCTGCTGGCCGCGTTGCCGCTGAGCAGGGGAGCGAGCTCCACGCGCACCTTGGCGGCTTCGAGGGGTTGGCCGTTGGCTTCCAGGACGCTGGCTTGGACGCTGCGGGTGCGTACTTGCTGGTCTTCTGGCAGTTCGCCCAGGCGTGCCATGCTCGGGTGGCTCAGGGCCGTGAGCGCTGCCTTGGGCTGGTTGCGGCTCATGGCCAGTTCGGCGCTCAGGGTGCTGGCAAAAATCTGCTGGGCGGGTTTGAGTTGATCGACGGGAACCTGCTCAAGAATACGTGCAGCTTGAACGTTGTCTTTTTGTCGGTAAGCCAGGTCGGCGGCGCTCAGGCGCAGCAAGGCGGCTTGTTCCGGTGTCTTGCTGGTGGCGGCCTGTTCAAGCAGTTGCTCGATGCTGGCGTCCGGGGTGCGTGGCAGTTCGCCAAGGCTCGACGAAGGCGAACTGGCGCAGGCTGCCAGCAGGGCGGCGAGGCAAAGGGCTGTGAACAGCCGCAGGCAAGCGATCATGTAAGGGTCCTGTTACTCGATCAAATTAACTGGCAATTGTACCCAAGCACTGGCCGGGGCGCGATCTTGCTGGCGTGAATCCTTCAATATAGGTCGTGCAGCGCACTGCAGCGACATTGTCGGTGACGCATTGTTACCGGCAGTCGGGCTACAATGGCGGTTTGATCTAGATGACAGGTGTGTGTTGTGACTGAAGTTCCAGGGGCTACCCATTCCACTGCTGGCACGCTTTACGTGGTGGCCACGCCTATTGGCAACCTGGATGACATGAGCGCTCGAGCGCTGAAGGTGCTCGGTGACGTCGCGCTGATTGCCGCCGAGGACACGCGTCACTCCATTCGCCTGTTGCAGCATTTTGGTATCAATACACCACTGGCAGCCTGCCATGAGCACAACGAGCGCGATGAAGGCAGTCGCTTTCTGACCCGCTTGCTGGCGGGTGACAACGTTGCGTTGATCTCCGATGCGGGTACGCCGCTGATCTCTGACCCGGGCTACCACCTGGTGCGTCAGGCGCGAGCGGCGGGAATCCAGGTTGTGCCGGTGCCGGGGGCGTGTGCATTGATTGCGGCGTTGTCGGCGGCGGGCCTGCCATCCGATCGCTTCATTTTTGAGGGGTTTCTGCCGGCCAAGGCAGTAGGGCGCAAGGCGCGCTTGAGTCAGGTGAAGGAAGAGCCGCGCACACTGATCTTCTATGAGGCACCGCACCGAATTCTGGAATGCTTGCAGGACATGGAAGAAGTCTTCGGTGCCGAGCGCCCGGCCTTGCTGGCGCGCGAGCTGACCAAGACCTTCGAGACACTCAAAGGATTACCGCTGGGTGAGTTGCGTGCGTTCGTCGAGGCCGACAGTAACCAGCAGCGTGGCGAGTGCGTGGTGTTGGTGTCTGGTTGGAGTGCGCCGGAAGATGAGCAGGCAGTCAGCAGCGAGGCGATGCGAGTGCTTGATTTGCTCTTGGCAGAGATGCCACTCAAGCGCGCGGCGGCACTGGCTGCGGAAATTACCGGTGTGCGCAAGAATGTCTTGTACCAGGTTGCGCTGGAAAAACAGAAAAGCCGCTAGTGGCACTGTGATATTAATTGTTTTATCGCTTGTTCTTGGCGGCCTCTACCGTTAACCTTTGCGGCGGAGAGTCGATTGGACAGTCGCTGCCTTCTTTTGTTTCGCAAAAGAGGGGGGAGGAAAGTCCGGGCTCCATAGGGCAGAGTGCCAGGTAATGCCTGGGGGGCGCGAGCCTACGGAAAGTGCCACAGAAAACAACCGCCTAAGCACTTCGGTGCCGGTAAGGGTGAAAAGGTGCGGTAAGAGCGCACCGCGCGACTGGTAACAGTTCGTGGCTAGGTAAACCCCACTCGGAGCAAGACCAAATAGGGTTCCATATGGCGCGGCCCGCGTTGGAACCGGGTAGGTTGCTAAAGGCGTCCAGTGATGGCCGTCGTAGAGGAATGACTGTCCTCGACAGAACCCGGCTTACAGATCGACTCTCCACCTTTTTCCCCTCCTGCTTGAATCGATAGCAGATGCGTCTTCGTAATACCGAAAAAATCTTACTCTTAATAAGTTACTTTAACTTCGGACTCTATCCGTCTGAGTGAGTTTGATTTTTTGCGTCTCAGATTTCTCTGATTTCATCTTTCATCTTCCCCTACCGCGCTAAATCTCCGATCTGTAAGGGATTTCCTTATAAGCGTGCCTTGACGGTGTGGTAGGCGGATTCCTATAGTGTGCGCAAGTGGCAGGAAGTGGCATAAAGTGGGTTTTCTGGCACAAAAATGCTAACAAATGGGGAATCGAAGCCGTGTTCCGCGGAGCCAACGCTATCAACCTCGACGCAAAGGGCCGTCTCGCAATGCCGAGCCGGTACCGTGACGAGCTCGATTCGCGTAGTTCCGGGCAGTTGATCGTGACGATTGATGCGGTAGATCCCTGCTTGTGTGTGTACCCGCTCGATGAGTGGGAACTGATTGAAGCCAAGTTGCGCGCCTTGCCGTCATTGCGTGAAGAGAACCGTCGCCTGCAGCGTTTGCTGATCGGCAATGCGGTGGATCTGGAGCTTGATGGCAGTGGGCGTTTCCTGGTGCCTCCGCGTTTGCGCGAATACGCCAAGCTCGACAAGAAGGCGATGCTGGTGGGGCAACTGAACAAATTTCAGCTGTGGGACGAGGATGCCTGGAACGCGGTTTCGGCAGCCGACCTTGCAGCTATCCAACAACCGGGCGCCATGCCTGACGAATTGCGTGATTTGATCCTGTGACTATAGATAGCGGCTTTAACCACATCACCGTACTGCTTGACGAAGCCGTCGAGGCTCTCGCCGTACGCGCCGATGGCTGCTATCTGGATGGCACCTTCGGTCGCGGCGGCCACAGCCGCTTGATCCTCAGCAAGCTCGGTCCGCAAGGACGGCTCCTGGGTTTTGACAAAGATCCTCAAGCGATTGCCACCGGGCAAGCGCTGGCGGCCGAAGACGGCCGCTTTGTCATTGTGCAGCGCAGTTTTGCCGAGCTGGGTGCCGAAGTGGCCGAGCGCGGTATTGCCGGCAAGGTCAGCGGCATCCTGCTTGACCTGGGCGTTTCCTCGCCACAGCTTGATGACCCTGAGCGCGGCTTCAGCTTCCTCAATGACGGCCCGCTGGACATGCGCATGGATCCTTCGCGCGGTGTCAGCGCTGCCGAATTCATCGCCAATGCGCCGGAAGAAGAAATCGCCCGGGTATTCAAGGAGTACGGTGAGGAGCGTTTTGCCAAGCGCATGGCCCGTGCCGTGGTGCTGCGCCGTGAGACCGAGCCTTTCACCCGCACCGCAGACCTTGCCGAAGTGCTCAAGGTGGCCAACCCAGCCTGGGAGAAGGGCAAGAACCCGGCCACCCGTGCGTTCCAGGGCCTGCGCATTCACGTCAACAATGAACTGGGTGATCTGGAAGCCGGTCTTGAAGCAGCGCTCGAGGCACTTGAAGTCGGCGGCCGCCTGGTCGTGATCAGCTTCCACTCGCTGGAAGACCGCATCGTCAAACTGTTCATGCGCAAGCTGGTCAAGGGTGAGGCCGATAACCTGCCGCGTAACTTGCCCGTGCAGCACAAGCATTTCGAGCCGAAGATCAAGGTTCACGGCAAGGCGCAGTTCGCCTCCGAGGCCGAGCTCAAGGCCAATCCACGTTCGCGCAGTGCCGTCATGCGCGTTGCCGAGAAATTGCGGTGAGTCGCTTGTTCGCCAAGCCTTTGCCAGGCGGAAGCTTCCTGATGCTTCTGCTGTTCATCGCCGTGCTCGTTTCTTCGGTGGCGGTGTCCTACAGCGCGCATTGGAACCGTCAGTTGCTCAACACCCTCTACGGCGAACTCAGCGAGCGCGACAAGGCGCAAGCCGAGTGGGGCCGGCTGATTCTTGAGCAGAGCACCTGGACAGCCCACAGCCGTATCGAAAACCTGGCCAGCGAACAGCTGAAAATGCGCATTCCGGCGGCCGATGAAGTACGGATGGTGGCGCCATGATGAAACTTGAAGGCGCACTCTACCCCTGGCGGTTTCGCGTGGTCATCGGCCTGCTGGCCTTGATGGTCGGTGCGATCGCCTGGCGCATCATCGACCTGCAGGTGGTCGATCGTGACTTCCTCAAGGGCCAGGGCGACGCTCGCAGCCTGCGTCATATCCCGATTCCTGCGCACCGGGGCCTGATCACCGACCGTAACGGCGAACCGCTGGCGGTGAGTACGCCGGTCACCACCCTGTGGGCCAACCCCAAGGAAATGCAGGCCTACAAGGATCGCTGGCCGGCACTGGCCGCAGCGCTCAAGCAGAACCCGCAACAGCTCTCCCAGCGCCTGGAACAGCAGGCCGGCAAGGAATTCATCTATCTGGTCCGGGGCCTGACCCCAGAGCAGGGTCAGGTGATCCTCGATTTGAAAATTCCCGGCGTCTACGGCATCGAGGAGTTTCGTCGTTTCTACCCGGCCGGCGATGTGGCTGCGCACATGGTCGGCTTTACCGACCTTGACGATCATGGTCGGGAAGGGGTCGAACTGGCCTACGATGAGTGGCTTGCCGGCGTGCCGGGCAAGCGACAGGTCATCAAGGACCGGCGTGGCCGGCTGATCAAAGACATCCAGGTAACCAAAAACGCCAAGGCCGGAAAGACCTTGGCGTTGTCCATCGACCTTCGCCTGCAATACCTGGCGACCCGCGAGCTGCGCAATGCAATCGCCGAGCAGGAAGCCAAGGCGGGCAGCCTGGTGATCCTGGACGTGAAGACCGGCGAAGTCCTGGCCATGGTCAACCAGCCGACCTACAACCCGAACAACCGTCGCAGCATGTTCCCGGCCGCCATGCGCAACCGGGCAATCATTGACGTGTTCGAGCCAGGCTCCACGGTCAAGCCGCTGTCGATGAGTGCCGCCCTGCAAAGCGGACGCTGGAAGCCGACCGACAAGGTAGAGGTCTATCCGGGCACCTTGCAGTTGGGGCGCTATACCATTCGCGACGTTTCCAGAAGCGAAGGTCCGGTCCTCGACCTGACCGGCATCCTGATCAACTCCAGTAACGTCGGCATGAGCAAAATTGCCTTCGATATCGGTGGCGAGTCCATCTACCGCGTAATGTCCCAGCTGGGGCTGGGACAGTACACCGGCCTGGGTTTCCCGGGTGAGCGGGTGGGTAACCTGCCCAACCACCGCGAGTGGCGCAAGGCTGAAACCGCGACCCTGTCCTACGGCTACGGCCTGTCGGTGACCGCGCTGCAACTGGTGCATGCCTACGCCGCGCTGGCCAACGACGGCAAGATGGTGCCGCTGAGTATTCTCAAGGTCGACAAGACGCCGGAGTCCACGCAAGTGGTGCCGGTGGAAGTGGCCAAGACCATCCAAGGCATGGTCCAGCAAGTCATCGAAGCGCCGCGCGGGGTGTTCCGTGCGCAGGTGCCGTTCTATCACGTAGGTGGCAAGAGTGGTACAGCGCGCAAGGCCACTATCGGCTCCAAGGGCTACACCGAGAACTCTTATCGTTCGCTGTTCGCAGGCTTCGGCCCGATGAGCGACCCGCGCTATGCGGTGGTGGTGGTCATTGACGAGCCGAGCAAAGGCGGCTATTTCGGCGGCCTGGTCTCTGCCCCGGTCTTCAGTAAAGTCATGTCTGGCACGTTGCGCCTGATGAACATTCCGCCGGACAACCTGCCGCCGGCGACACCACCGCAGCAGGTCAATGCTGCGCCCGCCAAGGGAGGGCGCGGTTAATGACAATGCCTCTGAGCAAGCTTTTCGCCCAGGCCAGCCGGGATCCGTTGATCCGCGAGCTGACGCTGGACAGCCGCAACATCCGTCCGGGCGACCTGTTCCTGGCGGTACCGGGTGCGCGCGTCGATGGCCGCGAACATATTGCCGACGCGCTCAAGCGTGGAGCGGCTGCTGTCGCCTATGAAGCCGAAGGCGCCACCGTGTTGCCGATCACTGAAGCGCCGCTGATCCCGGTCAAGGGCCTGATTGCCCAGCTGTCGGATATCGCCGGGCGGTTTTACGGCGAGCCTAGCCGTCAGCTGAATCTGATTGGCGTCACCGGTACCAATGGCAAGACCAGCGTCACCCAACTGGTGGCCCAGGCCCTGGACAAGCTCGGTCAGCACTGCGGCCTGATTGGCACGCTCGGCACCGGCTTCTATGGCGAGCTGCAAAGTGGCCGCCTGACCACGCCGGACCCGATTGCCGTCCAGGCCACACTCAACGACCTCAAGAAAGGTGGCGCCAAGGCAGTTGCCATGGAAGTCTCCTCTCATGCCCTGGATCAAGGCCGGGTTGCAGCGCTGGAGTTTGATATCGCAGTGATGACCAACCTGTCACGCGATCACCTGGATTACCACGGCAGCATGCAGGCTTACGAAGACGCCAAGG
This sequence comes from Pseudomonas vranovensis, assembly GCF_040438935.1. Classification (NCBI taxonomy): domain Bacteria; kingdom Pseudomonadati; phylum Pseudomonadota; class Gammaproteobacteria; order Pseudomonadales; family Pseudomonadaceae; genus Pseudomonas; species Pseudomonas vranovensis. The sequence goes on from NZ_CP159259.1 coordinate 210,511, forward strand.
CGCGGCTGTTCGCCTGGCCAAACCTGCGTTGCCGTGTGGTCAACCTGGATGACGACTTCGGTCGTCGCCTTGCCGATGCGGATGCCGAATCGCGCTTGATCAGCTACAGCCTAATTGACAGTGCTGCTTCGCTCTACTGCCGCGAAGCGCATTTTGACGATGACGGTGTTCGCGCCGTGATCGTGACTGCCCAGGGTGAACGCACCTTGCGCAGCCGGCTGCTGGGTCGCTTCAACCTGAGCAACATGCTGGCGGCAGTCGGCACCTTGCTGGCGCTCGACTACGCGCTGGACGAAATACTCAAGGTCACGCCAACCCTGGAAGGACCTATCGGGCGTATGCAGCGCCTGGGTGGCGGCGGCAAGCCGCTGGTGGTAGTCGACTATGCCCATACCCCGGATGCGCTGGAGCAGGTCCTCCAGGCGCTGCGTCCGCACGCCAAGGGGCAATTGCTGTGCCTGTTCGGCTGTGGCGGCGACCGCGATCGCGGCAAGCGCCCATTAATGGCCGAAGTGGCCGAGCGCCTGGCTGACCGCGTGCTGGTCACTGACGACAACCCTCGTACCGAGGACCCCCAGCGGATCTTTGCCGACATTCGTCCTGGTTTTGCCAAGGCCGATGCTGTCGAGTTCGTTGCCGGTCGCGGCGCAGCCATTGCCCAGCTGATTGCCAGCGCCGCTGTCGACGATGTGATCGTCCTGGCGGGCAAGGGGCATGAGGATTACCAGGAAATCAACGGTGAGCGTCACGACTTCTCCGATCTGGTTGAGGCCGAGAAAGCACTCGCGCTGTGGGAGACGCCCCATGCTTAAGCCATTGACCCTCAGCCAGTTGACCGCGCCCTTGCAGGGCCGCCTGGTGGGTGGCGATGCAACCTTTACCGGGGTAAGCATCGACAGCCGCGCAGTCGTTGCCGGGCAACTCTTTGTAGCCCTGGCCGGGCCTCGTTTCGACGGTCATGACTACCTGAACGACGTACAGGCCAAAGGTGCTGTCGCAGCCTTGGTCGAGCGTGAAGTGCCGGGCAGCGACCTGCCTCAGTTGCTGGTCGCCGATACCCGCTTGGCCTTGGGCCGGTTGGGTGCCTTGAACCGTGCCGCTTTCGACAAGCCAGTGGCTGCTATCACCGGCTCCAGCGGCAAGACCACCGTCAAGGAAATGCTGGCCAGCATTCTGCGCACCCGTGGTTCGGTCCTGGCCACTCGTGGCAACTTGAACAATGACCTCGGTGCGCCGCTGACCCTGCTTGAACTCGCCCCGGAGCATACTGCCGCGGTCATCGAACTGGGTGCTTCGCGTATTGGCGAAATTGCCTATACCGTCGGGCTGACCAAGCCTCAGGTAGCGTTGATCAACAATGCAGGCACGGCTCATGTCGGCGAGTTCGGCGGGCCAGAGAAAATTGTCGAAGCCAAGGGCGAGATCCTCGAAAGTCTGGGCCAGGACGGTGTCGCGGTGTTGAACCTTGATGACAAGGCTTTCGATACCTGGAAAAAACGCGCCGGCAACCACCGTGTGGTGACGTTCGCATTGACCAATGGCGCCGCAGATTTCCACGCCGGCACTGTCACCCGTGATGAGCGAGGCTGCCCGGCGTTCGATCTGCGTAGCCCCGTGGGCACAGCGCGGGTCCAGCTCAATTTGCTCGGTACTCATAACGTCAGCAATGCCTTGGCCGCCGCCGCTGCCGCACACGCGTTCGGTGTATCGCTGGAGGAAACCGCCGAGGGGCTGAATGCCGTGCAACCGGTCAAGGGCCGCACCGTGGTGCAGATGGCTGCCAACGGTGTGCGGGTTATCGATGACACCTACAACGCAAACCCCACCTCTATGTGCGCTGCCGTTGATATACTCGCCGGCTTTTCCGGCCGCACCGTTCTGGTGCTCGGGGATATTGGCGAATTGGGCCAGTGGGCCGAGGAAGGGCATCGGCAGGTAGGCAACTACGCCAAAGACAAGGTTTCGGCCTTGTATGCCGTGGGGCCGAACATGGCTCACGCGGTCGCAGCGTTCGGTGCCAATGCCCGACATTTCGCTAATCAAGCTGACCTGATCGACGCCGTTTGCGCCGCCGAGCAGGCCACTAACACCACTATTTTGATCAAGGGTTCGCGCAGCGCTGCGATGGAGAACGTCGTGGCGGCTTTGTGCGGTTCCAGCGGGGAGAAACATTAATGCTGCTGCTGCTGGCTGAGTATCTGCAACAGTTCTACAAAGGCTTCGCGGTCTTTCAGTACCTGTCCCTGCGCGGGATCCTGGGCGTACTGACCGCGTTGTCGCTGGCCCTTTGGTTGGGCCCCTGGATGATTCGTACCCTGCAGATTCGCCAGATCGGTCAAGCGGTTCGCAATGACGGCCCGCAATCGCACCTGTCCAAATCCGGCACCCCGACCATGGGTGGCGCCCTGATTCTCTCGGCCATCGGTATCAGCACCTTGCTGTGGGCCGACCTGACCAACCGCTATGTGTGGGTGGTACTGGTCGTCACCTTGCTGTTCGGTGCGATCGGCTGGGTCGATGACTACCGCAAGGTGATCGAGAAGAACTCGCGTGGCCTGCCGAGCCGCTGGAAGTATTTCTGGCAGTCGGTGTTCGGCCTCGGCGCTGCGGTTTTCCTGTACATGACTGCGCCAAGCAGCGTGGAAACCACCCTGATCGTACCGATGCTCAAGGATCTCACCATCCCGCTGGGTGCCGGTTTCGTGGTGCTGACCTATTTCGTGATTGTCGGTTCGAGCAATGCGGTCAACCTGACTGACGGCCTCGACGGCCTGGCGATCATGCCGACGGTGATGGTGGGCGGCGCTCTGGGCATTTTCTGCTACCTGTCGGGCAACGTGAAATTTGCCGAATACTTGCTGATTCCCTACGTACCGGGCGCAGGCGAGCTGATTGTGTTCTGCGGCGCGCTGATCGGTGCCGGCCTGGGCTTCCTGTGGTTCAACACCTACCCGGCCCAGGTGTTCATGGGCGACGTCGGTGCCCTGGCACTGGGTGCTGCACTGGGCACCATTGCCGTCATCGTTCGCCAGGAAATCGTCCTGTTCATCATGGGCGGTGTGTTCGTGATGGAGACCCTGTCGGTGGTGATCCAGGTGGCCTCTTTCAAGTTGACCGGCCGTCGAGTGTTCCGCATGGCCCCGATCCACCACCACTTTGAACTCAAGGGTTGGCCCGAGCCTCGGGTGATCGTCCGCTTCTGGATTATCACCGTGATTCTGGTGCTGATCGGCCTTGCCACCCTGAAACTGAGGTAGAAACGCGTGTCATTGATCGCTTCTGACCACTTCCGCATCGTTGTCGGCCTCGGCAAGAGCGGCATGTCCCTGGTTCGCTTCCTGGCGAACCGGGGCATTGCCTTTGCGGTCGCCGACACCCGTGAGGCCCCTCCGGAACTGGAAACCCTGCGCCGTGATTACCCGCAGGTGGAAGTGCGCTGTGGCGAGCTGGATGTCGAATTTCTCTGCCGTGCCGACGAACTGTATGTGAGCCCCGGCCTGGCCCTGGCCACCCCGGCGCTGCAACAGACGGCTGCCCGTGGCGTGAAGCTGTCTGGTGATATCGAACTGTTCGCGCGCAACGCCAAGGCACCGATCATTGCCATCAGTGGCTCGAATGCGAAAAGTACCGTTACCACCCTGGTAGGCGAGATGGCCGCTGCGGCAGGCAAACGTGTGGCTGTCGGCGGCAACCTCGGCACCCCGGCACTGGACCTGCTCAGTGACGACGTCGAGTTGTACGTGATGGAGCTGTCCAGCTTCCAGCTGGAAACCACCGACCAGCTCAATGCTGAAGTGGCTACCGTGCTCAATGTCAGCGAAGACCATATGGACCGCTACAGCGGTCTGCCGGCCTATCACCTGGCCAAGCACCGAATCTTCCGGGGGGCTCGCCAAGTGGTGGTCAACCGTCAGGACGCCCTCAGCCGTCCGCTGCTGGCCGAAGGCCAACCGGTCTGGACCTTCGGTCTGAATGCGCCCGACTTCAAGGCCTTCGGCCTGCGTGAAGAACAGGGTGAAAAGTACCTGGCGTTCGAGTTCCAGAACCTGATGCCGGTACGCGAATTGAAAATCCGCGGTGCACACAACCAGTCCAACGCCCTGGCGGCACTGGCACTTGGGCACGCGGTCGGCCTGCCGATGGATGCCATGCTCTCCAGCCTGCGCACCTTCGCCGGCCTTGCCCATCGTTGCCAATGGGTTCGCGAGCGCAACGGCGTGAACTGGTACGACGATTCCAAGGCCACCAACGTCGGTGCAGCCCTGGCCGCGATCGAAGGCCTGGGTGCCGATATCGACGGCAAACTGGTGCTGATCGCCGGTGGCGATGGCAAAGGCGCCGATTTCAGCGCCCTGCGTGCCCCGGTGGCGGCACATTGCCGTGCCGTGGTGTTACTGGGGCGCGACGCCGAGCGTCTGGCCGAGGCACTGGGCGACAGCGTGCCGCTGATCCGTGTCGCGACCCTGGACGAAGCCGTTCAGCAGTGTGCCGAACAGGCCCAGCCGGGCGACGCGGTGCTGTTGTCGCCAGCCTGTGCCAGCCTCGACATGTTCAAGAACTTTGAAGAGCGTGGGCGCCTGTTCGCCCAGGCCGTAGGAGGGCTGGCATGATCTTCGGCATCATCAAGCCCTATCCGTCGCCGCTGATCAGCGGCCGTGGCATCGACCTCGATTTCGCCATGCTCGCCGGTTGCCTGGCACTGCTGGGCCTTGGCCTGGTGATGATTACTTCGGCCTCCTCGGAAGTGGCTGCGGCGCAGTCGGGTAACCCGCTGTATCACATGTTCCGTCACCTGGTGTACGTGGCCATCGGTGTCTTCGCCTGCATCGTCACCATGATGGTGCCGATCGCGACCTGGCAGAAAATGGGCTTCACCATGCTGGTCGGCGCGTTTGGCCTGCTGGTACTGGTGCTGGTGCCGGGCATCGGTCGCGAAGTGAACGGTTCGATGCGCTGGATCGGCTTCAGCTTCTTCAACGTGCAGCCCTCGGAGATCGCCAAGGTGTTCGTGGTGATCTACCTCGCTGGCTACCTGGTGCGTCGCCAGCAGGAAGTGCGCGAGAGCTGGATGGGCTTTTTCAAGCCGTTCATCGTCTTGCTGCCAATGGCTGGCCTGCTGCTGATGGAGCCGGACTTCGGTGCCACGGTCGTGATGATGGGCGCGGCGGCGGCCATGCTGTTTCTGGGAGGGGTCGGGTTGTTCCGCTTCAGCCTGATGGTGGTGCTGGCAGTGGGGGCGGTGTTCGTCCTGGTCCAGGCCCAGCCCTATCGGATGGCGCGCCTGATTACCTTTACCGATCCCTGGTCGGATCAGTTCGGTTCCGGCTATCAATTGACCCAGGCGCTGATTGCCTTCGGTCGTGGCGAATGGCTTGGCGTCGGTCTGGGCAACAGTGTGCAGAAGCAGTTCTACCTGCCTGAAGCGCATACCGACTTCGTGTTCTCGGTACTGGCCGAGGAGCTGGGCGTGATCGGTTCGCTGGTCACCGTGGCGCTGTTCGTGTTCGTCACCGTGCGCGCCTTGTACATCGGCCTGTGGGCCGAGAAAGCCAAGCAGTACTTTGCTGCCTACATGGCCTTCGGCCTGGCCTTCCTGTGGATCGGCCAGTTCCTGATCAACATCGGCGTAAACGTCGGTCTGCTGCCGACCAAGGGTCTGACCCTGCCATTCCTGAGCTACGGGGGCAGTTCGCTGGTGATCTGCTGTGCCTGTGTAGGTTTGCTGCTGCGGATCGAGTGGGAGAGTCGAACCCACCTGGGCAGCGAAGAGCATGAGTTTGATGAAAGCGATTTTGCCGAGGAGACCAATCATGGCCGCTGACGGCAAGAACGTACTGATCATGGCGGGCGGTACCGGGGGGCACGTGTTCCCGGCCCTGGCCTGCGCCCGTGAATTCCAGGCGCGCGGCTACAGCGTGCACTGGCTGGGCACCCCCCGCGGCATCGAAAACGAGTTGGTGCCCCAGGCTGGTCTGCCCCTGCACCTGATCAACGTCACTGGCCTGCGGGGCAAGGGCAAGCTGTCGCTGCTCAAGGCGCCGTTCACCCTGGTCAAGGCCGTACTGCAGGCCCGTCGCATCATTCGCCAACTCAAGCCGGTCTGTGTGGTCGGTTTTGGTGGTTATGTGACAGGGCCTGGCGGCGTTGCCGCAAGGCTGTGCGGTGTGCCTGTAGTGGTACACGAGCAGAACGCCCGCGCCGGTACCGCCAATCGGCTGCTGGTGCCTTTGGCCGGCCGAGTCTGCGAAGCTTTCCCCGGCACTTTCAGTGCATCGGACAAACTGCGTACCACCGGCAACCCGGTGCGCAGTGAACTGTTCATGGATACCCCGCGTGAACCACTGGGCACGCGCCAGCCACGCCTGCTGGTACTGGGCGGAAGCCTGGGCGCGGAACCTTTGAACAAATTGCTGCCCCAAGCCCTGGCCCAAGTGCCTGTGGACATTCGTCCCCAGGTGTTCCACCAGGCCGGCAAGCAGCACGACCAGATTACCGCCGAGCGCTACCGCGAGGCTGGAGTCGAGGCTCAGGTAGAGCCGTTTATCAAGGACATGGCCCAAGCCTATGGCTGGGCCGATCTGGTGGTCTGCCGCGCCGGCGCGCTGACCGTCAGTGAGCTGGCTGCGGCCGGCTTGCCATCGATGCTGGTGCCCTTGCCCCATGCCATCGACGATCACCAGACCCACAACGCCCATTATCTGGCCCGTGAAGGCGCTGCCTTCCTGATGCCACAAGCGACAACCGGCGCAGCGGAACTCGCTGAACGCCTGAACGAGGTGCTGATGCAACCGGAAAAACTCACCACCATGGCCGCCACTGCCCGGCGCCTGGCAAAACCTGCGGCCACCCGCACCGTGGTCGATATCTGTCTGGAGGTGGCCCATGGTTGAAAGTCAGAAAGCCATGCCACAACCGGAAATGCGCCGTATCCGCCGCATCCACTTCGTTGGTATCGGCGGTGTGGGCATGTGCGGGATCGCCGAAGTGCTGCTGAACCTGGGTTACCAGGTGTCGGGCTCCGACCTCAAGACCTCGGCGGTCATCGAGCGCCTGGAATCCTTCGGTGCGCAGATCTTCATCGGCCACCGTGCCGAGAACGCCGCCAGCGCCGATGTACTGGTGGTCTCCAGCGCTATCAATACCGCCAACCCGGAAGTTGCCACCGCACTGGAGCGTCGTATCCCCGTGGTGCCGCGCGCCGAAATGCTCGCCGAGCTGATGCGCTACCGCCACGGTATCGCCGTGGCCGGTACCCATGGCAAGACCACCACCACCAGCCTGTTGGCCTCGGTGTTCGCTGCCGGTGGCCTGGACCCGACTTTCGTGATCGGTGGCCGGCTGAATGCAGCAGGCACCAATGCCCAGCTTGGCACCAGCCGCTACCTGATCGCCGAAGCAGATGAAAGCGATGCCAGCTTCCTGCACCTGCAGCCGATGGTCGCAGTCGTCACCAATATCGACGCCGACCACATGGCCACCTATGAAGGCGACTTCAACAAGCTGAAGAAGACTTTTGTCGAGTTCCTGCACAACCTGCCGTTCTACGGCCTGGCCGTGATGTGCCTGGACGACCCGGTGGTGCGCGAGATCCTGCCCCTGGTCAAGCGTCCTGCCGTTACTTATGGCTTCAGCGAAGAAGCCGACGTGCGTGCGATCAATGTTCGTCAGTCGGGCATGCAGACCCACTTCACCGTGTTGCGTCGCGACCGCGAGCCGCTGGATGTGTCGGTCAACATGCCGGGCAATCACAACGTGCTCAACGCGTTGGCGACCATCGCCATCGCGACCGACGAGGGCATCAGCGATGAAGCCATCGTCCAGGGCCTCTCGGGGTTCCAGGGGGTAGGGCGGCGCTTCCAGGTCTACGGCGAACTGCCGGTGGACGGTGGCAGCGTGATGCTGGTCGACGATTACGGCCACCATCCGACCGAAGTGGCCGCGGTGATCAAGGCTGTGCGCGGTGGCTGGCCAGAGCGTCGCCTGGTGATGGTCTACCAGCCGCACCGCTACAGCCGTACACGCGATCTGTATGACGATTTCGTCCAGGTCCTGGCCGATGCCAACGTGTTGCTGCTGATGGAGGTCTACCCGGCCGGCGAAGAGCCGATCCCCGGTGCCGACAGCCGTCAGCTGTGCCACAGCATCCGTCAGCGCGGTCAGCTCGACCCGATCTACATCGAGCGCGGCATCGAGCTGGCGCCGCTGGTCAAGCCATTGCTGCGCGCAGGCGACATCCTGCTGTGCCAGGGCGCCGGTGATATCGGTGGCCTGGCCCCGCAACTTATCAAAAGTCCGTTGTTCGCTGGTGCAGTGACCAGTCAGGGGAAGTCGAAATGACTGTGAACCAATACGACAAGCTGCATTCGACCATTCCCGTGAAAGACTTCGGTCGCGTAGCCGTGCTCTACGGCGGCAAGAGCGCCGAGCGTGAGGTTTCGCTGAAGTCCGGCGCTGCGGTCATCGAAGCATTGACCAGTGCCGGTGTCGATGTTGTTGCCATCGATGTCGGTGACGACCTGCTGCAGCGCCTGCTCGACGAGAAGATCGACCGCGCCTTCATCATCCTCCACGGCCGTGGCGGTGAAGACGGCAGCATGCAGGGGCTGCTCGAGTGTCTGGGCATCCCTTACACCGGTAGCGGCATCCTCGCCTCGGCACTTGCCATGGACAAACTGCGCACCAAGCAGGTGTGGCAGAGCCTGGGCATTCCGACCCCGCGTCACGCCGTGCTGGGCAGCGAATCCGACTGTATTTCCGCGGGCACGGAACTGGGCTTCCCTTTGATCGTCAAACCGGCCCATGAAGGTTCCAGTATCGGTATGGCGAAAGTGACCAGCGTCGACGAATTGATCGCCGCCTGGAAAGACGCCGCCACCTACGATTCGCAAGTATTGGTCGAACAATGGATTCACGGTCCGGAGTTCACTATCGCGACCTTGCGTGGGCAGGTATTGCCTCCCATCGCGCTGGGCACCCCCCATACGTTCTACGACTATGACGCCAAGTACCTGGCATCCGATACCCAGTACCGGATTCCATGCGGCTTGAGCGCTGAAAAAGAGCAGGAACTGATCGACCTCACCGCCCGTGCCTGCGACGCCGTTGGTATTGCTGGCTGGGGCCGGTTGGACGTGATGCAGGACGAGCAGGGGCGTTTCTGGCTGCTCGAAGTCAACACCGCACCAGGCATGACTGATCACAGCCTGGTCCCCATGGCGGCACGCGCGGCCGGCCTCGACTTCCAGCAATTGGTGCTGGCAATCCTGGCGGCAAGCGTCGAGGCGCGAGGTTAAGCCCATGCAAGGCGCGATGTTACGTCATCAGCAACCCGCCACCGGCCGTAGCAAGCCGGTGCCGCGCGGTGCCAGCCGGATGGTGGCCAAGGAGCCACTGTCGGCGCGCCTGCCTAAGGCCAACTTCAGCGTCTTCAAGCGTCTGCTGTGGCCCGTGCTGCTGGTGGTCGCAGGTTTTGCAGCCTACGAAGGTGCGCAACGCCTGATGCCCTATGCCGACCGGCCGATCACCAAGATCGCCGTGCAGGGGGATCTGACCTATATCAGCCAACAAGCGGTGCAGCAGCGAATCGCCCCGTTTGTGGCGGCCAGCTTCTTCACCGTCGACCTGGCCAGCATGCGCGCAGAACTGGAGCAGATGCCCTGGATCGCCCATGCCGAAGTGCGACGGGTGTGGCCAGACGAAGTGGTGATTCGCCTGGAAGAACAGTTGCCGGTGGCGCGCTGGGGTGAGGAGGCCTTGTTGAACAACCAGGGCCAGGCGTTCACCCCGCGCGAGCTGGCCAACTATGAGCACCTGCCGCAGCTGTTCGGCCCGCAGCGGGCGCAGCAACAAGTGATGCAGCAGTATCAGGTACTGAGCCAGATGTTGCGGCCAATGGGCTTTTCGATTGCCCGGCTGGAGGTGCGTGAGCGCGGCAGCTGGTTCCTGACCACGGGTGCCGGCAGCACGGGGCCTGGTGTCGAACTGCTGTTGGGACGCGATCATCTGGTGGAAAAGATGCGCCGTTTCATTGCCATTTACGACAAGACACTCAAAGAACAGATCACGAACATCGCCCGCATCGATCTGCGCTACGCCAACGGCCTGGCCGTTGGCTGGCGGGAAACGATTGCACCGACGACGGCCCAACCCGCCGTTGCGAAGAATTAGAGAGAGGCAGGACCATGGCAAATGCGCATAGCGGCAAAATGATCGTCGGGCTGGATATCGGCACCTCCAAGGTAGTGGCGCTGGTAGGCGAAGTAGCCGCCGACGGCACCCTGGAAATCGTCGGTATCGGCACCCACCCGTCACGCGGGCTGAAGAAGGGCGTGGTGGTCAATATCGAGTCGACCGTGCAGTCGATCCAGCGCGCGGTGGAAGAAGCCCAGCTGATGGCAGGCTGCCGGATCCACTCCGCCTTCGTGGGTGTCGCCGGCAATCACATCCGTAGCTTGAACTCCCACGGCATCGTCGCCATTCGCGACCGTGAAGTCAGCGCTGCCGACCTCGAGCGTGTGCTGGACGCCGCCCAGGCCGTGGCCATTCCGGCCGACCAGCGGGTGCTGCACACCCTGCCGCAGGACTACGTGATTGACAACCAGGAAGGCGTGCGCGAGCCACTGGGGATGTCGGGCGTGCGTCTGGAAGCCAAGGTCCACGTGGTGACCTGTGCCGTCAATGCCGCGCAGAACATCGAGAAGTGCGTACGCCGCTGCGGCCTGGAAATCGACGACATCATCCTCGAGCAACTGGCCTCGGCCTACTCGGTGCTGACCGATGACGAGAAAGAGCTGGGCGTGTGCCTGGTGGATATTGGCGGCGGTACCACCGACATTGCCATCTTCACCGAAGGCGCCATTCGCCACACCGCCGTGATCCCGATTGCCGGTGATCAGGTGACCAACGACATTGCCATGGCCCTGCGCACCCCGACCCAGTACGCCGAAGAGATCAAGATTCGCTACGCCTGCGCCCTGGCCAAGCTGGCCGGTGCTGGCGAAACCATCAAGGTGCCGAGTGTCGGCGATCGTCCACCGCGCGAGCTGTCGCGCCAGGCCCTGGCCGAGGTGGTCGAGCCGCGTTACGACGAGTTGTTCACCCTGATCCAGGCCGAACTGCGCCGTAGTGGCTACGAGGACCTGGTGCCAGCCGGCATCGTCCTGACCGGCGGTACCTCGAAGATGGAAGGTGCAGTAGAACTGGCCGAAGAGATTTTCCACATGCCGGTACGCCTGGGCGTACCGCATAGCGTTCGGGGCCTGAGCGACGTCGTGCGCAACCCGATTTATTCCACCGGTGTGGGCCTTCTGACCTACGGCCTGCAAAAGCAGTCCGACGGCGTGAGCCTGACCGGCAACAGCAGCAACAACTATGGCGATGAACCCAAGGCACCAGCGTTCGAGCGTTTCACTCGCTGGGTCAAAGGCAACTTTTAAAAGTTTCAAAGCAGTAGTAGTAGGCGCAAAAACTAGAGAACTGTAAGGAGAGGGAAAATGTTCGAGCTCGTAGACAACGTCCCGCAAAGTCCGGTCATCAAAGTGATCGGCGTCGGTGGCGGCGGTGGCAACGCCGTCAATCACATGGTCAAGAGCAACATCGAAGGCGTCGAGTTCATCTGCGCCAACACCGATGCTCAGGCGCTGAAAAACATCGGCGCGCGCACCATCCTGCAACTCGGCACCGGCGTGACCAAGGGCCTGGGTGCTGGCGCCAATCCGGAAGTCGGTCGTCAGGCCGCCCTGGAAGACCGCGAGCGCATCGCCGAAGTGCTGCAGGGCACCAACATGGTGTTCATCACCACCGGCATGGGTGGCGGTACCGGTACCGGTGCTGCACCGATCATCGCCGAAGTGGCGAAGGAACTGGGCATCCTCACCGTTGCGGTGGTGACCCGTCCGTTCCCGTTCGAGGGCCGCAAGCGCATGCAGATCGCCGATGAGGGCATCCGCGCGCTGGCAGAGAGCGTTGACTCGCTGATCACCATTCCGAACGAGAAGCTGCTGACCATCCTGGGCAAGGACGCAAGCCTGCTGTCCGCTTTCGCCAAGGCTGACGACGTACTGGCCGGTGCCGTTCGCGGTATCTCCGACATCATCAAGCGTCCGGGCATGATCAACGTCGACTTCGCCGACGTTCGTACCGTGATGAGCGAAATGGGCATGGCCATGATGGGCACTGGCTGCGCCAGCGGTCCGAACCGTGCGCGTGAAGCGACCGAGGCAGCCATCCGCAACCCGCTGCTCGAAGACGTCAACCTGCAGGGCGCTCGCGGCATCCTGGTCAACATCACCGCAGGTCCTGACCTGTCGCTGGGTGAGTACTCGGACGTCGGTAGCATCATCGAAGCCTTCGCTTCCGATCACGCCATGGTCAAGGTCGGTACTGTTATCGATCCGGACATGCGTGACGAGCTGCACGTGACCGTGGTTGCCACGGGCCTGGGCGCGAAGATCGAGAAGCCGGTCAAGGTCATCGACAACACCATGCAGACTGTCGCGATGCAGACCGCAGCCCCTGCGCCTGTACGCCAGGAGCAACCGTCGGTGAACTACCGTGACCTGGAGCGCCCGACTGTAATGCGCAACCAGGCCCACGCCGGTGCAGCCGCCGCTGCCAAGCTCAATCCGCAAGACGATCTGGATTACCTGGATATTCCAGCGTTCCTGCGTCGTCAGGCCGATTGATGAAATTTATCAGGAGTATAAGGGTGATTGGTGTTCAGCAAAGGCCGGGTCTGGTATTATCCCCAGCCTTTGTTGATACCAGTTCGCAATTTGCGCTGAAGCGGCCAATGCCATGATTAAACAACGCACCCTGAAAAATATTATCCGTGCCACAGGTGTCGGCCTGCACTCCGGGGAAAAGGTTTACCTGACCCTCAAACCCGCACCTGTGGATACCGGCATCGTATTTCGCCGTGCCGACCTCGACCCCGTGGTGGAAATTCCTGCCCGCGCGGCGAATGTCGGCGAGACGACCATGTCGACGACTCTGGTCAATGGCGATACCAAGGTAGACACGGTGGAGCACTTGCTCTCGGCCATGGCTGGCCTGGGCATCGATAACGCCTACGTCGAGCTCTCCGCGTCCGAAGTGCCGATCATGGACGGTAGCGCTGGGCCCTTTGTATTCCTGATTCAATCTGCCGGCCTGGAAGAACAGGACGCAGCCAAGAAATTCATCCGCATCCTGCGCGAAGTGACAGTGGAAGACGGCGACAAGCGCGCTACTTTCCTGCCGTTCGACGGATTCAAGGTGAGTTTCGAGATCGATTTCGATCACCCGGTGTTCCGTAACCGGACCCAAAGTGCCAGCGTGGACTTTTCCAGCACCTCGTTCGTGAAGGAAGTCAGCCGCGCCCGGACCTTCGGGTTCATGAGCGATATCGAGTACCTGCGCAAGCACAACCTCGCGCTCGGCGGCAGCGTGGAAAACGCCATTGTGGTCGACAAGGACGGCGTGCTCAATGAAGACGGCCTTCGTTACGAAGACGAATTCGTCAAGCACAAGATCCTCGACGCCATCGGCGATCTTTACCTGCTGGGCAACAGCCTGATCGGCGAGTTCAAGGGCTACAAGTCCGGGCACGCGCTGAACAACCAGCTGCTGCGCAAGCTGATCGAGGAAACTGACGCCTGGGAAGTGGTGACATTCGAAGATGCCAGTACGGCACCGATCTCTTACATGCGTCCGGTCGCGGCAGTGTAAGTTCGAGCACTCTCTCTAGTGATTAAGGCCACCTTCGGGTGGCCTTTTTTATGCCCGCGCCTACCGTCAGTCGTCGGCAGTGTTCTTGTCGCGCGCATGACTGGCCAGGCGCTCCAGCGCCGCCCGCAGTTTCGGATCACTGATGCCTTCAGCGGTGGCCTGGATGCTTTCGGCGGCACGGGTGGACAGGTCGGCGGTGTGCCCCACAGCGCGGCTCTGGGTGGTCGGCGGTTGGACCTTGAACAGGATGCGGGTCAGGCTTGCGAACGCATCAAGCGTCTGCAACTGGCGTTGCAGGCGTTTTTGCTGGTAGCGCAGGCGGGTGGCCCAGTGGCCGTCGGTGACAATCAGCAGCAGCGTGCCTTCGCGCCAGGAGGCGATATGGCAGTGTTCGCGGGCAGCCGGTTGCAATTGGCTGTCGAGCAGCTTTTGCAGTTGCGCCAGGCGCTGGGCCTGGCTGAACAGGGCTTTGAGCGGCCGTGCTTCGCGCAGCAGAACTGCTGGGGCGCGTGCCGGCAAGGGGCGAAAAGCCATGGGGGTACACCTGAAGTTACAGAACAGGCATCTTATCAGATCCCCCGGCAAGCGCCTTGCCTGGGTGCCCGGTGAAAACTTCATGTAGCCAATGGGTTGAAGTTGTGAAAAAAGCCCTTATTGTAAAAAAGCCCCGTCAAAGCGCTGCGCCAGCATCGTGGAAATCCGCCACTTTCCTCACCATCGTTTCCGGGTAGAATGCTCGTTCGCATGCGGCCATAAGGGCTGCACGGGCGACTCACGGGGCCGCCCTCCATCCCTACGTGTGGAAGATCCAGCCAATATGTTTGCGCCTTTGTTAAAAAAACTTTTTGGAAGCAAGAACGAGCGTGAAGTCAAACGCATGCTCAAGACGGTACAGATCGTCAATGCCTTCGAAGAGCAGATGGTGGCTCTCTCCGACGAGCAGCTGCGGGCCAAGACCGCTGCGTTCAAAGAGCGCCTGGCCAAAGGCGAAACCCTCGACCAGCTGTTGCCTGAAGCCTTTGCGGTTGCCCGTGAAGCGGGCAAGCGCGTCATGGGCATGCGTCACTTCGATGTGCAATTGATCGGCGGCATGACCTTGCACGAAGGCATGATCGCAGAAATGCGCACCGGTGAAGGCAAGACCTTGGTCGCAACCCTGGGCGTATACCTAAATGCCTTGTCGGGCAAGGGTGTGCACGTGGTTACGGTCAACGACTACCTGGCCCGCCGTGACGCCAACTGGATGCGTCCGCTGTATGAATTCCTCGGTCTGAGCGTCGGCGTCGTCACGCCGTTCCAGCCGCCAGAAGAAAAGCGCGCTGCCTATGCAGCCGACATCACCTACGGCACCAACAACGAATTCGGTTTCGACTACCTGCGCGACAACATGGCGTTCAGCATGGAAGAGAAGTTCCAGCGTGAGCTGAATTTCGCCGTGATCGACGAAGTCGACTCCATCCTGATCGACGAAGCGCGGACTCCGCTGATCATCTCCGGCCAGGCCGAAGACAGCTCCAAGCTGTACATCGAGATCAACAAGCTGATCCCGCGCCTCAAGCAGCACATCGAGGAAGTGGAAGGCGAGGTGACCCAAGAGGGCCACTACAAGATCGACGAGAAGAGCCGCCAGGTCGAGCTCAACGAAGCCGGTCACCAGTTCATCGAAGAAATGCTTGCCCAGGTCGGCCTGCTGGCCGAAGGCGAGAGCCTCTACTCGGCGCACAACCTGGGCCTGCTGACCCACGTTTACGCCGGCTTGCGCGCGCACAAGCTGTTCCACCGCAACGTCGAGTACATCGTCCAGGACGGCCAGGTCCTGCTGATCGACGAGCACACCGGTCGTACCATGCCCGGTCGCCGTTTGTCCGAAGGCCTGCACCAGGCCATCGAAGCGAAGGAAAACCTGAATATCCAGGCCGAGAGCCAGACCCTGGCCTCGACCACCTTCCAGAACTACTTCCGTCTGTACAACAAGCTGTCCGGCATGACCGGTACCGCTGACACCGAAGCCTTCGAGTTCGCCCAGATCTATAACCTCAACGTTATGGTCATCCCGCCGAACAAGCCGCTGGCACGAAAGGACTTCAACGACCTGGTCTACCTGACCGCCGACGAGAAGTACGCCGCGATCATCGCCGACATCAAGGAAAGCATGGCCCTGGGCCGTCCGGTGCTGGTGGGTACCGCCACCATCGAAACGTCCGAGCACATGTCCAACCTGCTGCAGAAGGAAGGCATCGATCACAAGGTACTAAACGCCAAGTACCACGAAAAAGAAGCCGAGATCATCGCCCAGGCCGGTCGTCCGGGCGCGCTGACCATTGCGACCAACATGGCGGGTCGTGGTACCGACATCCTCCTGGGCGGCAACTGGGAAGTCGAAGTCGCCGCCATGGAGAACCCGACCCCCGAGCAGATCGCCCAGGTCAAGGCCGACTGGCAGAAGCGTCACCAGCAGGTGATCGAGTCCGGTGGCTTGCACGTGATCGCCTCCGAGCGCCACGAGTCGCGTCGTATCGACAACCAGCTGCGCGGTCGTTCCGGCCGTCAGGGCGACCCGGGCTCCAGCCGTTTCTACCTGTCGCTGGAAGACAGCCTGATGCGCATCTTCGCCTCTGACCGGGTGAAGAACTTCATGAAGGCCCTGGGCATGCAGTCCGGCGAGGCCATCGAGCATCGCATGGTCACCAACGCCATCGAGAAGGCCCAGCGCAAGGTCGAAGGTCGCAACTTCGACATTCGTAAGCAACTGCTCGAATTCGACGACGTGGCCAACGAGCAACGTAAAGTCATCTACCACATGCGTAACAGCCTGCTGGCAGCCGATAACATTGGCGACACCATCGCCGACTTCCGCCAGGAAGTGCTCGACGTCACCGTTTCCCAACACATCCCACCGCAATCGCTGCCCGAGCAGTGGGACGTGGCTGGCCTGGAAGCGGCCCTGGCCAGTGATTTTGGCGTCAAGCTGCCGATTCAGCAGTGGCTCGACGAAGACGATCACCTGTACGAAGAAACCCTTCGCGCGAAGTTGATGGAAGAGTTGCTGGCGGCCTACAACGAGAAGGAAGAACAGGCCAGCGCCGAAGCCCTGCGTACCTTCGAGAAGCAGATCCTGCTGCGCGTACTGGACGACCTGTGGAAAGACCATCTGTCGACCATGGACCACCTCCGCCACGGCATTCACCTGCGTGGCTACGCCCAGAAGAACCCGAAGCAGGAGTACAAGCGCGAGTCGTTCAACCTGTTCCAGGAGCTGCTCGACTCGATCAAGCGCGACACCATCCGCGTGCTCTCGCACGTTCAGGTGCGCCGCGAAGATCCGGTCGAAGAAGAAGCCCGCCTGCGCCGCGAAGCCGAGGAGCTGGCATCGCGCATGCAGTTCCAGCACGCTGCAGCACCCGGTCTGGAGCAGGCCCAGGAACAGGAGGAGGGCGCTGAAGTCGCCGTCGCCGCTGCCCCTGTGCGCAACGAACAGAAGCTGGGCCGCAACGAGCTGTGCTGGTGTGGTTCGGGCAAGAAGTTCAAGCACTGCCACGGCCAGATCAACTAAGTCATCTGCCCGGCAGTACGCTGATTCATGAACACCGCGCCGCGACCGGTCTTGAACCGTCGCGGCGTTGTTCCATCTCAAGCACCGGCATCATCGGCCCGGTGTATTTTTTCTAGGAGCGCTTACATGGCTGTTGGTCTTGGTCCTTTGCCAACGTTGCACCCGGTTCCAGGTTTTGAACTCGGCATCGCCTCTGCGGGTATCAAGCGCCCGGGGCGCAAGGACGTGGTGGTCATGCGCTGTGCCGAAGGCTCCAGCGTTGCCGGGGTATTCACCCTCAACGCCTTCTGCGCCGCCCCGGTGATCCTGGCCAAGCAGCGTGTGCAGGGTACTGTGCGCTACCTGTTGACCAACACCGGCAATGCCAACGCCGGCACCGGGGCACCGGGGCTGGCCGCCGCCGAGCGCACCTGCGCCAAGCTGGCCGAGCTGACCGGCGTCGATGCCAGTGCGGTGTTGCCGTTCTCCACAGGCGTTATCGGTGAGCCATTGCCGGTCGAGAAGATCGAAGGCGCCCTGCAAGCCGCCCTCGACAACCTGTCGGAAAATCACTGGGCCGAAGCTGCCACCGGCATCATGACCACCGACACCCTGCCCAAGGGCGCCAGCCGTCAGTTCCAGCATGACGGCGTGACCATCACCGTTACCGGCATCAGCAAAGGCGCAGGGATGATCCGTCCGAACATGGCAACCATGCTCGGCTACATTGCCACCGACGCCAAGGTCGCTCCTCACGTGCTCAAGGACCTGATGCTCGACGGCGCCAACAAGTCGTTCAATCGCATCACTATCGATGGCGATACCTCGACCAACGACTGCTGCATGCTGATCGCCACCGGCAAGGCCGCTGTCGCCGAAGTCACCGAAGCCCGTGGCCCGCTATTCGAGGCACTGAAGAAGGCGGTGTTCGAGGTGTGCATGGAAGTGGCCCAGGCCATCGTCCGTGACGGCGAGGGGGCGACCAAGTTCGTGACTGTCGAAGTCAATGGCGGTGGCAACCACCAGGAATGCCTGGATGTCGGCTACGCCGTGGCGCACTCGCCGCTGATCAAGACCGCGCTGTTTGCCTCCGATCCCAACTGGGGCCGGATCCTGGCTGCAGTCGGTCGTGCCGGTGTGCCGGACCTGGATGTCAGCCTGATCGACGTGTACCTGGGTGATGTCTGCATCGCCAGCAAGGGCGGACGCAGTGCCACCTACACCGAAGCCCTGGGCTCGGCAGTGATGGCTGAAGAGGAGATCACCATCCGCATCGAGCTTGGCCGTGGCCAATGCAGCGAAACCATCTGGACCACCGACCTGTCCCACGAGTACGTGAAAATCAACGCTGAGTACCGTACCTGACATCAACGCGGGGCAAGCCCGCTCCTACCTGTAGGAGCGGGCTTGCCCCGCGAAAAGGAGCCGAACCATGAGCTACAACCTGATCATAGGCGACAAGCTGTACTCCTCCTGGTCGCTGCGCGGCGCCCTGGCCCTGGAACTGGCCGGTGCCACCTACGAAGAAACCCTGATCAAACTCAATCAGCCCGATACCCGCGAGCGTCTGCTCAAGTATTCGCCCACTGCCAAAGTGCCACTGCTCAAGTGCGAGCACGGCATCATTGCCGACTCCCTGGCCATCGCCGAGTACCTTGCAGAGCGCCACCCCGAGGCCAATCTATGGCCGACCGATGTTGGCGCCCGAGCGCAGGCACGCTCTGCCTGTGCGCAGATGCACAGCGGCTTTTTCGCCCTGCGCGGCAATATGCCGTTCGACCTGTCGCGCGATGAAGCGCTGGAGAACATGCCGCTGGATGTACAGGTCGACATCGACCGTATCGTCGCCCTGTGGTCCGAATGCCGCCTGGCTTCCAAGCAAGCCGGCCCATTCCTGTTCGGCGCGCCAAGCCTGGCCGACGCCTTCTTCGCCCCGGTCGCCGTGCGCCTGCGCACATACCGGGTAGAGGTGCCAGCGGAAGCTGCCGCTTATATCGAGACCCTCTACAACTGGCCAGCCTTCCAGGCCTGGCAGAAAGCTGGCCTGGCGGAGCGCGAAGGGTGAAACGTGTACATGTAGCAGCTGCGGTCATTCGGGGTGTCGACGGTCGTATCCTGATTGCCCGACGCGCCGACTCCCAGCATCAAGGTGGCCTGTGGGAGTTCCCCGGGGGCAAGGTTGAAGAGGGTGAGGCAGTCGACGTCGCCTTGGCCCGGGAGCTGAATGAAGAGCTGGGTATCGTCGTGACCGCCGCCCGGCCGCTGATCAAGATCAAGCACGACTACCCGGACAAGCAGGTGTTGCTGGATGTCTGGGAAGTCAGCGGCTTTACCGGCGAGCCACACGGCGCCGAAGGGCAGCCGCTGGCCTGGGTGACCGCTCGTGAGCTGCCTCATTACGACTTCCCCGAGGCCAATCAGCCGATCGTCGCGGCAGCACGACTGCCTGGTGAGTACCTGATTACCCCGGATGGCCTGGAGGTCCCGCAGATGTTGCGTGGCATCCAGAAGGCCATTGCCGGCGGGATCAAACTGGTGCAATTGCGTGCTCCGAACATGTACGACCCTAAATACCGCGACGTCGCAGTGGATGCAGTGGGCCTGTGTGCCGGCAAGGCGCAACTGATGCTCAAGGGGCCGTTGGAGTGGTTGGGCGATTTCCCGGCTGCCGGCTGGCACCTGACCTCCGAGCAGCTGCGCAAGTACGCGAGCAAGGGCCGGCCGTTTCCGAAGGAACGCTGGCTGGCAGCGTCCTGCCATAACGCCGAAGAGCTGGCACTGGCCGAACAGATGGGTGTGGACTTCGTCACCTTGTCACCGGTGCAAGCGACCCAGTCCCATCCTGATGCCCAACCGCTGGGTTGGCAGCAGGCGCAGCAGATGATCGCGGGTTTCAGCAAGCCGGTGTATTTGCTGGGTGGCGTGGGTGCTGCCGAGCGGGAAAAGGCCTGGCAGCATGGTGCCCAGGGTGTTGCGGGGATTCGGGCGTTCTGGCCTGAAACCTGATCAACCGGCTGCTTCACCGCCTCATCGCTGGAAAGCAGGTTCCCCCGGGTAGGATGCAGACCGATCCTGTGGGAACTGGCTTGCCAGCGAACGGGTCCTCAAGGCTTGGGCGCAGCAGCCCAAAGCACCTCGGCTACCCCTTGCCGGCGCCCAATCAACCGCGCCGCCACAAACAGCAGATCCGACAACCGATTGATATAGGCCAACCCTACCCCGGCCAGCGGCTCGACGCTGTTCAACTGCTGGCAACGCCGCTCGGCACTGCGCGCCAGGCTGCGGCAAACATGCGCTTGGGCAATCAACGCCGATCCACTGGGCAGAATAAAGTTTTCCAGTGGTCCCAGTTCTTCATTCCAGCGGTCGATGGCCGCCTCCAGGCGCTCCACTTCGGCCGCATTCAGCGCCTGATAGCTGGGCATCGCCAACTCGCCACCCAGGTCGAACAAGCGGTGCTGGCAAGGTGCCAATACCTCGATGACTTCCTCCAGACCCTGTCCATTCAGCCCTGCCAGTAGCAGGCCGAGCTGGCTGTTGAGGCTGTCGACCTCGCCAATGGCTTCGATCCTTGGATGATCCTTGGGCACCCGCCGGCCATCGCCCAGGCCGGTTTCGCCTTTGTCGCCGGTGCGGGTGTAGATCTTCGACAATCGAAAACCCATGTTCATGACTCCGTCTTGTGAGGCTCGGCCGCTGGGGACGGGCTGTTGGCCAACGGCAAGCGCAAGGTGAAGCAGGTGCCTTGGCCCGGTGCCGACTGCACTTCCATCTGGCCCTTGTGGTTGTTGGTAATGATGAAATACGAGACCGACAGACCGAGGCCTGTGCCCTGGCCGATTTCCTTGGTGGTAAAGAATGGCTCGAACGTGCGCTTGCGTACCGCTTCAGGCATGCCGATACCGTTGTCCTCCACCTGGATCTCCGCCCACGGCGGGTTGAGGCGAGTGCGCAGGGTGATACGCCCCGGTTCGCTGTCGTCCTCGCGCAGGTGAATAGCCTGGGCTGCGTTTTTGAGCAGGTTGAGCAGCACCTGTTCCAACTCGTTGGCGGTGCAGGGGACGGGCCCCAGGTTGGGGTCGAACTGGCGGATGATGGCCTGGCCCTTGAAGTCGAAGCCGATGGTCAGGTCGAAATCATTGCCGGCAATCTCCACGGCCTGGTCGATCAAGGCCGGCAGGTCGCAAGGCGCCAGTTGGCGGTTGCTGCGCCGGCTGAAACTGAGCATGTGGGTAACGATCTTGGCCGCGCGTGCGCCGGCCTGCTGGATACCGTCGAGTAATTGCGGAACTTCGCGGCTGTCCAGATAGCGGTTGACGGTGGGCAGGTCGATGCCGATCTCGTCGGCTTGCTCCAGGTTTTTCGGCAACTCTGGCGACAAGCGCCGGCGGATGTTCTGCACGTTGTGCAGGATAGCCCCCAGCGGGTTGTTGATTTCATGCGCCATGCCGGCAGCCAGGCCGCCGACCGAGAGCATCTTCTCCGACTGCACCATCATTTCTTCCAGGGACAGGCGCTGGGTGATGTCGTCGATACGAATCACCACGCCGCGGCCGCCGCCACCCATCAGGGGGTAGAAGGTCAGGGCGTAATGCCGGGCGTCGTCGCCTTTGGTCCAAGTGACCCGTTCGATTTTTTCCACCCGGTGCTTTTCGACACTGTCCTTGAGTTGCGGCAGATACGGCTTGAGCGGCTCGAAAGCGAGGAAGATCGGCTGGTTCAACGCTTCGTCCAGAGGGGTGCCGGACAGGGCGCTGGCTTCCTGGTTCCACTGGGTGACATAGAGCTGCTCATCCAGGGCGATCAATGCCGATGGCATGGAGTCGATGATGCTGTTGAGGTAGTTCTGAAAACCGGTGAGCTTCTTCTCGATCTTGCTGCGGACCTGGACTTCGAGCTCCAGCTTGCGGTTGGTATGGCGAGTTTCCTCGGCCAGGCCCTGGGCCTGGTCATAGGCCTGCTGGAATTCGTCGCGGGTGCGCTTGAGCTGTTGCTCACGGGCTTCGATGCGCGAAAGCATGGTGTTGAAGGCTTCGGCCAGGCTGCCGATCTCGTCGTCATTGCCACGCTTGGCACGCAGGGCGTAGTTCTCTTCGCGAGTGACCTGGCGCGACACTTCTTCAAGCTGGTAGATCGGTTGGGTGATCAGCCGCTTGATCTGCCGGGCGATAATCATCCACAGCAAGATACTGAACACCAGGATGCCCAGGCTCGCGGTGAGGGTGCCGGTATAGAAGGCCACGGGCAATTCGCTGCTGGCCACCAGCAGCAGGTAGCCCGGAGGGCCGCCGGAGCGGGGCAGCATGGTCAGCTGGGTACTGCGAAACTCGGTCAGGCGCCAGTTCTCGATGTTGCGGTAGCGCTTGGGCAAGGGCAGGACTTCACCGTGCTGCAACTGAGCGAGCAATTTGCCGTCACTGCCATAGACCGCGGCAGCGCGCAGCGGGGTATAGCTGTCGAGCTCCTTTAGCAGAGCCCTGGCCGACTCGGGTGAATCGGCCGCCTGGGTGGCCAGTTGCGGATTGGCCACCAGCCGCCCGATGGTCTGCAGGGCCTGGGGCGCCATGCTTTCCTGGGAGATCCAGTAGGCGGCGCTGATGAACGTCAGGTTGGCCACCAACAGGATGGTAATCAGCAATACCAGCAGGGCGGCCAGCAGTTTCTGGCCGACCGGCAGGTTTTCCAGGCGTTCGCGCAGCGTCATGTGTAAGCGAGGTCCCGGTGTGTAGGTGAAAGGGCAGGGTAGCGCTGCGCTCAGTCGCTGGGCAATCCGCGCGCGTTCAGGTGTTCGACCAGGCGTCGGTAGAGCCGTTCCAGATGAGGGAGCCGGCATCCGTGGCGGCTGGCGACTCGGCAGGCATGTCCCAGCAAATAGTGAATCTCGGTACGTCGACCCTGACGAACATCCTGATACATGGAAGAGTAGTTGGCTGCGGTGGCCTTGATCACCCGCTCCACTTCCTCACTCAAGCCCTCGGCAGCTTGCGGCTGTCCGCAGCACTGCAGTAATTCGGCAAGCTCCGCACACAAGGTGGCCACTTCGCAGGCGTGATCCTGCAGGCCGCCGTTGCGGCAGTCATGCAACACGGTCAGCGGATTGATCGCGCAATTGAGTGCCAGCTTGCGCCACAGGCGGGTGAGGATGTCGGGCGTCCACTGGTGGGGGATACCGGCATCGGCCAGGTCGTCGAGCCACTCGGGCGGCAGCGGATTGGCGGGGTCGCCCAGCCAGTTGAAGCCATGGCCGGCAAAGTTCACCTGCCAGTCGGCCTCGCGAAACGCCCCTTCGGTGCTGGAGGCGAAGACACAGCGGGCATGGGGAACCTGGTTGGCCACTGCGTCCTGGCTACCCAAGCCGTTTTGCAGCAGGATCAGTTCGGCCCCGTGGACCAGGCGAGGGGCCAGTTGCGCGACCGCCTGCTCGGCGTCGTAGGCCTTGCAGGCCACCAGCAGGCGATGAATGGGCGTGGCGTCGTGGGCGGTTTGCGCAGGAATCGCGCGCAGATGTGCCTGGCCCTGTTCGATCAGGGTCAGGCCGCCGGCGGCTTCATACGCCTGCACACGTGCCGCATCGCGCAGGATCAGTCGGACCGCTTTGCCGGCTCGGGCCAGTCGGCAGGCCCAGAGGCTGCCCAGGCTTCCTGCGCCGAGAATATGCCAGGTGCTGCTCATCAGCGTTTCGCAACCGTTATAATGAGCCGGCATTTTAACCGTCAAACCCGACGCGCTCCATCACGCTCTTCAATCAGGGCCGCGAGCGCGCGTTTATTTTTGGAGAATCTCTATGCCGTCGTTCGACGTGGTATCGGAACTGGACAAGCACGAAGTCACCAACGCCGTTGAGAACGCCGTGAAGGAACTGGACCGCCGCTATGACCTCAAGGGCAAGGGCAGCTTCGAGTTCAAGGAAAAGGAACTGACCGTCAACCTGACCGCTGAAGCCGAATTCCAGCTCGAAGCGATGATCGACATCCTCAAGCTGGCCCTGGTCAAGCGCAAGATCGACGTCCAGTGCCTGGACGTGAAAGACGCCTTCGCCTCGGGCAAGGTGATGAAGCAGGAAGCGGTCCTCAAGGAAGGCATCGACAAGGAGCTGGCGAAAAAGATCGTCGCGCACATCAAGGACGCCAAGCTCAAGGTCCAGGCCGCCATCCAGGGCGAGCAGGTGCGTGTCACCGGCAAGAAGCGTGATGACCTGCAGGAAGCCATCGCTGCCCTGCGTGCCAAGGAATTCGGCATGCCGCTGCAGTTCAACAACTTCCGCGACTGATCGAAGCACTTCGGAACCTTGGCGCCGTTTTGGCGTCCGAGGTTTCTGTGGCCGCTGAAACGATTGCGGCGCGATTTTTACAGCTTTTGCCCCCTCGGCATCAGGAGAACATTATGGATTTGAGTGCTGAAGTCGATCAGCTGGTTAAAACCTCGCAAAGCTGGCTCCCCTTGATCATGGAATACGGCAGCCGCCTGTTGCTGGCGCTGCTGACCCTGGCCATTGGCTGGTGGGTGATCAACAAGGTGACGTACCGGTTGGGCAAATTGCTGGCGCTGCGCAACGCGGACCTCGCGCTGCAAGGTTTTATCAGCAGCCTGGCCAACATCATTCTGAAGATTCTGCTGGTAGTCAGCGTGGCCTCGATGATCGGCATCGAGACCACCTCGTTTGTCGCGGCCATCGGTGCGGCCGGCTTGGCTATCGGCCTGGCCCTGCAAGGCAGCCTGGCGAACTTCGCCGGCGGCGTGCTGATCCTGCTGTTCCGTCCGTTCCGCCTGGGTGACTGGATCGAAGCCCAGGGTGTCGCGGGTACCGTGGACAGCATCCAGATCTTCCACACCGTGCTGCGCACTGGCGACAACAAGACCGTTATCCTGCCCAACGGCAGCTTGTCCAACGGCATCATTACCAACACCAACCGTCAGCCGACCCGCAAGGTCGTGTTCGATGTCGGTGTCGATTACGAAGCCGACCTGCAGAAGGCTCGCCAAGTACTGCTGGAACTGGCCAACGACCCACGCATTCACCAGGACCCGGCGCCACAAGCCGTGGTCTCGATGCTGGGCGACAGCTCCATCACCCTGTCGTTGCGGGTGTGGGTGAACACGGCCGATTACTGGGACGTGATGTTCATGCTCAACGAGCATGCGCGCGATCGCTTGAAGGATGAGGGCATCGACATTCCCTTTCCGCAGCGTGTGATCCGCGTGGTGCAGGAAGCAGCGGTGCAGTAATGCCGAACTGATCGCGGGGCAAGCCCGCTCCATACCGCCTGTAGGAGCGGGCTTGCCCCGCGATGCTTTCCAGGTCATTACACTTGTTCACGTCTTGACCCTACCTGATCCCTCCACTTTCTGGCATACAGGCTGGCTTACTTTCGTACGCCCGGTCTCATCATGCTTACCCCCCTGATCAACATCACGCCACTGCGTGCGTTTTGCTTCGCCATGACTCTGGCACTGTTCGAGCTCTTGACTTACCTCGCCAGCGACGTGGTGATGCCGGCCATGCCGGTGGTGGTCGGAGACCTGAATGCCAGCCCTGAATTCATCCCCCATGCCCTGAACCTCTACCTGCTTGGGGGTGTGCTGCTGCAATGGCTGATCGGGCCACTGGCCGACCGTTACGGTCGGCGGCCGCTGCTGCTGGGTGGCTGTGCGTTTTTCTGCGTGGCGTGCCTGGCCTCGTTCTGGGTACAAAGCATCGAGCTTTTCAACCTGCTGCGCCTGTTGCAAGGCATCGGCCTGGGGTTTGTGGTGACGGTCAGTTACCCGGCACTCAACGAGGCGTTCAGCGAGGCTGATGCGGTCCGCATGATGGCCTTGCTGGCCAATATCGCCCTGTTGTCGCCACTGCTCGGACCGCTGGTTGGCACCCTGTTGCTGGAGTGGGTGTCGTGGCGTTGGTTGTTCGTGCTGTTTGGTGCTGCGGCCGTGCTTGCCTGGTTCGCGTTGTACCGGTTCATGCCTGAGACCCTGGGTGTGGAGCGGCGTGATGGCTCGCGCCTGGCATTCCAGCCGATTCATCTGCTGCCGCTTTTGGCCGGTTATGGTCAATTGCTGAGCAACCGTCGTTTTGTCGCCGGCAGTGCTGCACTGGGGCTGGTCGGTTTACCGTTGATCGGCTGGATTGGCCTGTCCCCGGTGCTGTTGATTCACGATGAAGGCTTGAGCACCCTGGACTACGCCCTGTGGCAGTTGCCGGTGTTTGGCGGGCTGATCCTGGGCAACCTGGTCATCAACCGCATCGCTGATCGTTATGCGCTGACCGCTCTGGTGCGGGGTGCGCTGTGGCCTTATCTGGCGGGGCTCGTGAGCATGATGCTGGCCACCTGGCTGGTGCCCAGTGTGCCGAGCCTGGTGGCCGGGTTGTCGATCTATGCCCTGGGCCTGGGCATTGCCAACGCGGTGCTGTACCGCATGACGCTGTTTTCCAGCGAGCAGAGCAAAGGCCTGGTGTCGGCCATGTTGGGGATGATCACCATTGCGTTGCTGGGCCTGGGCGGCGCCTTGTTGGCGATGATCGGGGCGGGCGCCAGTCTGTTGAGTTTTGCCGTGGCTGCCGGGGCTGCCGGTATTGTGGCGCTGTGGCCGCTGAAAGTCGTTCTGAGCGCCTCGGGTGGTCAGCCTGAGGCGTTGCCGGAGTAACCCGGCAAACGCCTCAGCGGGCGTCAGGGACGCTGCTCGGCAACCGGATTGTCGACCGGCTCCTGCTTGCCCCGGCCCAGCTCCTGGCGCCAGTGCAGCACGATCAGGATCAGGGTCGGTACGCCAAGCAGGGCGGTGATCAGGAAGAAGTCGTGGTAGCCGAACTTTTCCACCATGACACCTGAGTAGCCGCCGATCAGGCGCGGCAACAGCAGCATGATCGAGCTGAGCAGCGCGTACTGGGTGGCGGAGAACTTGAGGTTGGTCAGGCTCGACAGGTAGGCGACGAAGGCCGAGGTGGCCAGGCCCGAACTGAAGTTGTCGAGGGAAATGGTCACCACCAGCATCTGCAGGTTGGGGCCCATGTCGGCCAGCATCAGGAACAGGATGTTGGTGCCCGCCGAGGCCGCGCCGCCGATGAACAGAATCGGCAGGATGCCGAAGCGCACGATCAGCAGGCCGCCCATGCCGGCGCCGACCAGGGTCATGATCAGGCCGAAGATCTTGCTGACACTGGCGATCTGGTCCTTGGTGAAACCCTGGTCGATGTAGAACACGTTGGCCATGACGCCCATCACCGTATCGGACATCCGGTAGGTAGCGATCAGCCCGAGCAGCAGCAAGGCCTGCCAGCGGTAGCGCAGGATGAAGTCGTTGACCGGCGTGAGCACCGGTGCCAGCCCGCGGCGGCCCAGGGACGACAGGCACATTGCGGTCAGGGTGATGTAGAGGATGGCGCGCAGGAAGGCGCGATCCTCGAGCAACAGGTCGAGCAGGCTGACGCCCTCGAACAGCACGCTGGCGAAATCGGTGTTGTACAGCTGGGTGAAAGTTGCTGGTACCGACACCAGCAGGATGATCAGCACAAACACCGAGACCAGTTGGTGGGTCAGGCCGTAGCGGGCTGCTGACAGCTGGGTGCGCAATGGCACGGGTGGTTCGCGCATCAACAGGGTAGTGATGACCGCCGGCAGCATCAGCACGCCGAACAGCACGTAGGTGCCGGTCCAGGCCTTGTGCAGGTAGCTGAAGCCCGTGGAACCGAAGCCCTCGGCGAAGAACAGCGCACCTGCCGTGGCGAGCAGGGCGGCGACCCGGTAGCCGGCCATGTAGCTGGCGGCCAACGCAGCCTGGCGCTGGTCATCGGCGATTTCCAGGCGGTAGGCGTCGACGGCGATGTCCTGGGTGGCGGAGGCAAACGCCACCAGCACCGCCAGGGCAATCAGCCAGGACAGGTGTTTTTGCGGGTCGCAAAAGCCCATGCCCACCAACCCGATCACCACCAGCACCTGTGACAACACCAGCCAGGAGCGGCGTCGGCCAAGCTTCCCGAGCAATGGCAGGCGCCATTGGTCGAGCAGCGGCGACCAGACCCACTTGAAGGCATAGGCCAGGCCGATCAGGCTGGCATAGCCGATGGTTTCGCGGGCCACCCCGGCCTCACGCAACCACACCGACAAGGTCGAGAACACCAACATATAGGGCAGGCCGGCGGCAAAGCCGAGCAGCAACAGCACCAGGGTCGACGGGCTGGCATAGGCAGCGAGCGCAGCGCGCCAGGTTTTACGGGGCATGGGCCAACATCTGCCTCAAGTTTACGAAAACAAAGCGCGCACTCTAACCGCTGTGCTCCATTGGGCGCCAGCCATGGCGCGACATATCCACACGATTATTGTGCAGAGTGATGCCTTCTGCCCGCAGCCTGGCACGCTGCTCGTCGCCTGAAGGCGTGCCCAGGGCCAGGCTCAGCCGACCGTCGGCAGCCAGGACTCGGTGCCAGGGCAACTGGGTGTCAGGCGGCAGTTGGCTCAAGGTGCGCCCGACCCAGCGCGCCGCGCGCCCCAGTCCGGCCAGTTCGGCAAGCTGCCCATAGCTGACCACCTTGCCTGCTGGCACCTGGCCGAGCACCAGGTAGAGCGCCATTCGTCGGGCCTCGGCATTTTCCGTCGGATCGCCGGGCGCTGCGCTCATCGCGGCCTCCCGGGCATCTGCGGGGAATTTGCCGCATTGGTCGGGCAAATAGGAATTGAACTCATCGGCATGAGGTGGGTCAGTCCTTGCTCTACGGTCGTGTATCTGGATAATGCCCGACTTTTTTCGCGAACCAGAGTCCGTTGCTTGCTTATGTATTCTAGAGCCCTGTTGTGCCTTGTTGCCCTTGCCGTCTGCTCCTCGGCTGTCGCTGATACCGTCTGGATGAAGAACGGCGACCGGCTCAGTGGCAAGATCACAGTCTTCGATGGCGGCAAACTGCTGCTCAAGACTGAGTACGGCGGTTCGATCGCCCTGGACTGGAAACAGGTCAAGACCCTGGAAAGCGACCAGGAACTGCTGGTCAAGCAGGATGCCTACACCGGCGAGAAAGCCAAGTCACTGCACCCGGCCGAAGACGGCAAGGTGACCCTGGCCAACGGTGAGACGCCCAAGACCGTGGAGCTTGCCAGCATCCAGCAGATCATGAAGCCCAAGCCCGTGATCGAGGACCTGTCGTGGAAGGGCAATGTCGACTTGGCCATGGACTACAAACGCGCCGAATCCGACAGCGACGACTACGACGTCGACTTCAAGACCACCGCCCGCCATGGTCGCTGGCGGCACCAGGCTGAAGGCGAATACAACCGCGAGAGCAAGGACGACGTTACCACCACCAACAACTGGAGTGCCGAATACGCGCTCGACCGCTTCATGACCGAGAAGTGGTTCTGGCAGGGGCGTCTCGAGTACAAGCGTGACCACATTGAAGACCTGGCGCGCCAGCGCACTGTGGGTACCGGCCCTGGCTACCAGTTCTGGGATGACGAGCTGGGCGCCTTCTCCCTGGGCTCGCTGGTCAACCGGACCGACTATGAATACGCCGATGGTGGCAAGGACAACTTCTATGCCCTGGCCATGAAGTGGGACTACAACCGCTACCTGATCGGCAAGCGGGTCGAGTTCTTCACCAACGGCGAAGTCGGCAAACCGTTGGACGGCGTTGCCAACTACGCACTGGATGCTGAAGTCGGCCTGCGCTACAAGGTCACTGAATGGGCTTCGCTCAACCTCAAGGCCGAGAAGGATGTCATCAGCGGCACCCGCGACAGCGACCTGGACAAGACTCGCTACACCGCAGGCTTTGGTGTTACCTGGTAAGTCTTCTGGCAACCGCCGACGATAATGATTATTTTGTCCGCTGAGCATTCGGCCGCAGGGCACCTGCGGCCAGCCTTCAGCTAATCGTCGAGTCGGGAGTCACACAGTGAGCGCTAAAGTCGCACAACAGGCACGGGAGCTGCTGCTCAAGGAATACCGTGGGGTTCTGTCGACCCATTCCAAATCGATGCCGGGCTATCCCTTCGGCTCGGTGGTGCCGTATTGCCTGGATGCCGAAGGCAACCCGCTGATCCTTATCAGCCGCATCGCCCAGCATACCCACAACCTGCAAAAAGACCCCAAGTGCTCGCTGCTGGTCGGCGAGCGCGATGCCGAGGATGTGCAGGCCGTCGGTCGTCTGACCGTACTGGCCCAGGCGCACAAGCTTGAAGCGCCTGCGGCGGTCGAGGCTGCAGCGGAGCGGTACTACCGTTACTTCCCCGAATCGAGCAATTACCACAAGGCCCACGATTTCGACTTCTGGGTGCTGGCGCCTGTGCGCCACCGTTACATTGGCGGGTTTGGTGCAATTCACTGGGTCGATAATCTCTCCCTGGCCAACCCCTTTGCCGGCAAGGCTGAGCTGAGCATGATCGAGCACATGAACAGCGACCATGCCAATGCCATCCAGCACTACGTCCAGCTCAGCGGCTTGCCGCAGACGGCCGAGGCGCAGATGGTCGGTATCGACAGCGAGGGTATGCACCTGCGTATTGGCCAGGCTCTGCACTGGCTGCCATTCGCGGCACCTTGTAATACGCCGATACAAGTGCGAGAAGCCCTGGTTTTTCTGGCGCGCGCCGATCAATGGCCGGCACGTGAAGTGGCCGAGGCTTGAAATAGCGGTTGCTCGCAACCATTAAAGGTGTACTGCAAGGTTATCTTGCGCAGAGGAACCCGTTGATGCGTGCTTTTCTATTGCTGTTTCTGATTTTTCCGGTGCTGGAACTGTATGTGTTTTTCAAGGTCAGCACCGCGATCGGCTTCTTTCCGGCGCTGCTGTTGATCATCGCAGGTTCCGCCCTGGGTGTTCTGGTGGTGCGGGTAGCCGGTCTGGCGACGGCTTTGCGGGCCCGTGAAAGCCTGCAGCGTGGCGAGTTGCCCGCCGAAGACATGTTCCATGGCCTGATGCTGGCATTGGGTGGCGGCCTGTTGCTGTTGCCAGGCTTTATCAGCGACGTGATCGGCCTGGTCTGCCTGCTGCCGTTCACCCGCCGCCTGCTCGCGCGCAAGATGCGCGAGCGCGCCGAGGCGCAGGCCATGCGCCAGCGTGCGTTTGGCGACGATCCGTTCATGGGGCACCCTGGCAACCCCGGTGGCCAGTCGCGTCAGCCGAATGTGATCGAGGGTGAGTATGAACACCGCGATCCGCAAGACCCTCGCGACACCCGTAACCTGCGTGATCCACGGGATTTGTGAGCCAGGCAAGCGCCTGACCGGACGGCCCCGCAAGGGGCCGTTCTGCTTTATGGCGACGGGCCGCTAAAAATTTTCATCACCAAGCCTTGTAATTGCCCTTGGCGACCTCATGTATGGGTCACCGCAAGGTTTCTGGTGGCTTGCCCCAGACATTACATGTGTGGTTCGCCCCGCGAGCTACGAGCGGCTACGCCGCAAGCATCAACCCGCCGGTGTCGACACCGGCCGATGAAAACCACAATTAGGAGAGATCGACAATGAAGCTTCGTCCTCTGCATGACCGCGTCGTTATCCGTCGCAGCGAAGAAGAATCGAAAACCGCTGGCGGTATCGTTCTGCCAGGTTCGGCCGCTGAAAAACCTAACCGTGGCGAAATTGTCGCTGTAGGTACCGGTCGCATCCTGGACAACGGTGAAGTGCGTGCGCTGGCCGTGAAAGTGGGTGACAAGGTGGTTTTCGGCCCTTACTCGGGCAGCAACACTGTGAAAGTTGACGGCGAAGACCTGTTGGTAATGGCTGAGAACGAAATTCTCGCTGTTATCGAAGGCTGATTCCGCTGGTTTCCCGTTACTCCAAAGTATTCAAGGATTAAACGATCATGGCTGCTAAAGACGTAAAATTCGGCGATTCCGCCCGCAAGAAAATGCTCGTTGGTGTCAACGTTCTGGCTGACGCTGTAAAAGCGACCCTGGGCCCAAAAGGCCGTAACGTTGTTCTGGCCAAGAGCTTCGGCGCTCCGACCATCACCAAAGACGGTGTTTCGGTTGCCAAGGAAATCGAACTCAAAGACGCCTTCGAAAACATGGGCGCCCAGCTGCTCAAGGACGTTGCCTCCAAGGCCAACGACGAAGCAGGTGACGGCACCACCACCGCCACCGTTCTGGCTCAGGCCATTGTCAGCGAAGGCCTGAAAGCCGTTGCTGCCGGCATGAACCCGATGGACCTCAAGCGTGGTATCGACAAGGCCACCATCGCCATCGTCAAAGAGCTGAAGTCCCTGTCCAAGCCATGCGCCGATTCCAAGGCCATCGCTCAGGTCGGTACCATCTCGGCCAACTCCGACAACTCCATCGGTGACATCATTGCCGAAGCCATGGAAAAAGTCGGTAAAGAAGGCGTGATCACCGTTGAAGAAGGCTCGGGCCTGGAAAACGAACTGTCGGTTGTAGAAGGCATGCAGTTCGACCGTGGCTACCTGTCCCCTTACTTCGTCAACAAGCCAGACACCATGGTTGCCGAGCTGGATGGCCCTCTGCTGCTGCTGGTTGACAAGAAGATCTCCAACATCCGCGAACTGCTGCCAGTTCTGGAAGCCGTTGCCAAGGCCGGCCGTCCTCTGCTGATCGTGGCTGAAGACGTTGAAGGCGAAGCGCTGGCGACTCTGGTTGTCAACAACATGCGCGGCATCGTCAAGGTTGCTGCGGTCAAGGCACCAGGCTTCGGCGACCGCCGCAAGGCCATGCTGCAGGACATCGCCGTCCTGACTGGCGGTACCGTGATCTCCGAAGAAATCGGCCTGAGCCTGGAGTCCGCTACCCTGGAGCACCTGGGTAACGCCAAGCGCGTCACCCTGTCCAAGGAAAACACCATCATCGTCGACGGTGCTGGCGTGGAAGGCGACATCCAGGCGCGCATCACCCAGATCCGTGCCCAGGTTGCCGAGACTTCGTCGGACTACGACCGTGAAAAACTGCAAGAGCGCCTGGCCAAGCTGGCTGGCGGTGTTGCCGTGATCAAGGTCGGTGCAGGCACCGAAGTTGAAATGAAAGAGAAGAAAGCCCGCGTTGAAGACGCCCTGCACGCTACCCGTGCAGCCGTTGAAGAAGGTGTGGTCCCTGGCGGTGGTGTTGCCCTGGTTCGTTCGCTGCAAGCGATCTCCGAACTCAAAGGCGACAACGAAGACCAGAACGTCGGTATCCAGCTGCTGCGTCGCGCTGTTGAAGCGCCACTGCGCCAGATCGTTGCCAACGCCGGCGACGAGCCAAGCGTTGTTGTCGACAAGGTCAAGCAAGGTTCGGGTAACTTCGGTTACAACGCTGCGACCGGCGAGTACGGCGACATGATCGAAATGGGTATCCTGGACCCTGCCAAGGTAACCCGTTCGGCCCTGCAAGCCGCTGCTTCGATCGGTGGTCTGATGATCACTACCGAAGCCATGGTGGCTGATGCGCCTCAGGAAGCTGCTGCTGGCGGCATGCCTGACATGGGCGGCATGGGTGGCATGGGCGGTATGGGCGGCATGATGTAAGCCAGCCTTACCCGCTTGAGAAAAAGCCCCGCCTCGTGCGGGGCTTTTTTTTGCCTGTTTGTAGGTACGGACTTGCCCCGTGATGCGGTGTTTCAGCCAGTGGATGATGCTGTGACGGTAACGGGTTCTTCGTGGGGCAAGCCCGCGCCAACCGGTTTGCGGTACAGCAACCAGTGGTAGCAGCCCAGGCTGATCAACCAGCAGAACACCGCTGTCCACACGTTGTGGGAGAAGAAATGCGCGCCCTGCAGCATTCGTCCCACCGAAAATACCGTGCCCAGGGTGAAGGCAAACAGCAGCGCGGCGCGGGCCAGGCGTGGCCGCCGGTCACGCAACATGAAGAACAGGGCAAACAAGGTAAACCCGGTAGCCGCATGGCCGCCCGGCCAGCAGCGCCCGGGCTTGTCGGTCGCAGGCCGAGGGCTGAGCAGTTCGCTGTAGACTTCCTTGCCTCCAAACTCCTGCAGGCTCCAAGGGCACTGCACGGCAGTCACCGCCTTGACCGGAGTGACAAAGCTGGTCGACAGCGCCATGGCCACCACCAGGTAGCCCAGTTCCCGACGCCAGCCCTGCAGGCGCTGCCAGAAGAAGCTTGCGGTAAAGGCGGCAATGGCACCCAGACCCAGGACGATGACCGCTTGTTTGGCGCGATCATGCAGGATGTCTTCGAGGAAGTAGCTGTGCCGACCGATGAACTGCCCGGCAACCGGATCGAAGGCCAGTTTGGCCAGGTCCATGTCCAGCGACGTCAGTTCCAGCAGGATCAGGATGGCTGCGGTGAGCAGCGGTATACCCAGGGAAAACCACGGATTGAGCGGGCGGGAGGCGTGAGTGGCAGGCATGGCAGGTCCAGGCTGGTCGATAAGACAGTCCCGGCCGGTAGCCCGTGCCGGGAATCGGTGTGACACAACGACCGGCGATTGTGGGGCGCTTGCTATGGTGAGTCGGTGAAGGCTGGGTGAAAAAAACGTTAACTGCCAATAAACCTCCTGCAGCCTAGCCGAGCGCTGTCGATGGCCGTAAGCTGCGCCTGCCAAGCAGGCAAAAGACCCGGACGGGAGCACCCTATGCGAATTCTACTGGTTGAAGATAACCGCGATATCCTCGCCAACCTGGCCGACTATCTGGGCCTCAAAGGCTATACGGTTGACTGTGCCCAGGATGGTCTGTCCGGGTTGCACCTGGCCGCCACCGAACACTACGACTTGATCGTACTCGACATCATGCTCCCGGGTATCGACGGCTATACGCTGTGCAAACGCCTGCGCGAGGATGCCAGGCGCGACACGCCAGTGATCATGCTGACCGCCCGCGACCAGCTCGATGATCGCCTGCAGGGGTTTCGCTCCGGAGCCGATGATTACCTGTTGAAGCCCTTTGCCCTGTCCGAGCTGGCGGCACGCATCGAAGCGGTGCTGCGTCGGGCCCAGGGCGGCGGTCGGCGTACCTTGCAGGTCAGTGACCTGTGCTACGACCTCGACACCCTGGAAGTGACCCGCAACGGCAAGCTGCTCAAACTCAACCCGGTCGGCTTGAAGCTGCTGGCGGTACTGATGCAGAAGAGCCCCCATGTATTACGTCGCGAGGTGCTTGAAGAAGCCCTCTGGGGCGACGACTGCCCGGACAGC
The DNA here is from genome assembly GCF_040438935.1 of Pseudomonas vranovensis. Taxonomy (NCBI): domain Bacteria; kingdom Pseudomonadati; phylum Pseudomonadota; class Gammaproteobacteria; order Pseudomonadales; family Pseudomonadaceae; genus Pseudomonas; species Pseudomonas vranovensis. Next base: position 245,816 of record NZ_CP159259.1, read on the forward strand.
GATAGTCTGCGCAGTCATGTCCACCAACTGCGCCAGGTCATCGACAAGCCTTTCGACAAACCCCTGCTGCATACCGTCCATGGCGTCGGTTACCGTCTGGCCGAGGGTCGTGATGGAGTTTAAGCAAAGCCTTGCCCAGCGGATCATCATTGCCTTTGCGTTGATGAGCGCCCTGGTGGCCGGTGCATTTGCCTTCGGTATCGTCGCCACTGTTCACCTGGTCGAAGAGCGCTTGATCTCGGCCGTGCTGGGTGGCGATCTACAGCGCCTGCTGCGCATGGACAGCGTCAACGACTGGAGCCACCGGCCGCGGCCCGACCAGTTGTTCTACTACAGCGGCGGGCGAGACGAATTCGAGTTGCCCAAGGACCTGCGTCACCTGTCTCCCGGATTTCATGAAGTGTTTCGCGAGCAGCTGTCCTACCACGCCATGGTCGAGATAGTGGATGGGCGGCGCTATGTTTTGCTGCAGGACCAGAGCGATTTCGAGGAGCGCGAGCGGGTGCTGTTCGCGGTCGTGGTGGTGGGCTTCGTGCTCAGCCTGGCACTGGCGGTATTCCTGGGCTGGGTGCTGGCACGAAAAGTCATGGCACCGGTTATCCGTCTGGCACGCCAGGTTCGACATCGCGACCAGTTGCTTGGCCTGGCGCCACCCTTGGCGCCAGACTATGCGGCCGACGAGGTCGGGCAACTGGCCGTGGCCTTCGACGATACCTTGGGACGCCTGCGCGATGCCTTGACCCGTGAACGGCTGTTTACCAGTGACGTCAGCCATGAACTGCGCACCCCCTTGATGGTGCTGGCCAGCTCGTGCGAGTTGTTGCTGGTCAACCCGAACATCGATCTGCGCGCGCGCTCGCAGGTCGAGCGCATCGCCAGGGCCACCGAAGAGATGCAGGAACTGGTGAAAACCTTCCTGATGTTGGCCAGGGCCCAGCGTGATGAGGGCGCCGTGGCGTCCCAGGCGACGCTCAAGGAGGTGGCCGATGACTTGACCGGCGTCTGGCGCGACACCATCGAGCAGAAAGGCCTGACCCTGCTCTACGATGCCAAGGCGAGTTCGCCGACGCTCTACAACGCGACCTTCCTGCAAGCGGTGATGGGCAACCTGCTGCGCAATGCCGCGCACTATACCGACTATGGGTTCATTCGCCTGACCCTGGAACCCAAGGGATTCATGGTCGAGGACAGTGGCGTAGGCATTCCCGAGGAGCAGCGTGAAGCCATGTTTCGTCCTTTTGTTCGCGGTGATGAGCGCCGGGGCGAAGGGCTGGGCCTGGGGTTGTCGCTGGTACAGCGGATCTGCGACGACCAGGGCTGGACAGTGACGCTGACGGGTACGGTGCCCCACGGTTGTCGCTTCCATGTCGACCTGAGCCATGGCCGAGGTGGCGTACCTGCGTTCGAGTGAGGCCGTTACAAATATTCATTTCCTGTAACGTTTATTGAGGCTTCCAACGAATTTTTCACATCCGCATGACCTGGCGCCAACGCTTGCCTGCTTACTGTGGGCGAATTGGAGTCAGGAGATGCACCATGCGTAGTCCCATAAAGCTCGAGTTTTCCGAAAAGTACGACCAGCAGCATGCCCAGGAATACTTCCTCAAGCACCAGGATGGCCTGGCGCGGCGCATGTCGCACAAACGAGACGAGCAGCTGGCGCGACGCGCGTTGACCTTGGCGGGCGAACCCGGTCTGGTGCTTGATCTGCCGTGTGGCGCCGGTCGTTTCTGGCCGCTGCTGGCGGAAAAGCCCAATCGAGTGATCATCGGTGCCGACAACTCCGAGGCCATGCTGGAAACGGCAACCAAATCCCAGCCCGCGCATATCGTTGAGCGGGTACGTACTTTGCAAACGTCTGCGTTTGCAATTGACCTGCCGGACAATTCGGTCGACAGCATCTTCTGCATGCGCCTGATGCACCACATCGGTGATGCGGCGCATCGCAAGACACTTCTCTCGGAATTTCAACGAGTTACCCGCGATAGCGTGATCCTGTCACTGTGGGTGGACGGCAACGTCAAGGCTTGGCGCCGTAAGAAGCTGGAGCAGCGTCGTTACGCGGAAACCGGCCAGGGCAGTTACCAGAACCGCTTTGTGTTACCTGCGGCTACGGTCGAGGAAGAGTTTGCAGCGGCCGGCTTCCGGATTCAGGAACGATTGGACTTTTTGCCGTTCTATGCCATGTGGCGAGTGTACGTATTGCGTAAGGGGTAGTGGGGCATGGCGGTAGAGCGTTCAGGAACATTGACGGGCAATAGCCGGTTCGACCATTTCTGGCAGCAACAAGGTGAATGGGTGGAAGCGCCCAACCAGCGCCGGGGTGGTGAAAGTGGCGTGCAGCGGTTGAACGACGAAAGCGGGCAACTGCTGTATTCCAAGCGTCAGGTTGGGCACATCTACCGCAGTTTCCTGCACCCGTTCGGGCGGCCGACGGTGCTGCGCGAATACGATGCAATCAACAGCTTCGAGCAACTGGGCGTGCGGGTTCCACACATCGTGTATTGCGGTGTGGAGCGTGACGCCGATCGGCAGTGGCGGGCCCTGCTGGTCAGCAAGGCCCTGGACGGCTTCGAAGATTGCGACAGCTGGTATGAAAAGGGCGCACGCGAGCGTTATGGCGAAGCGCTGCACGACAGCATGCTGCAGGACCTGGCCGCCAATCTGGCTCGCATGCACCGTGGCCATTGGCAACATGGTTGCCTGTACGGCAAGCATGTGTTCATCAAGGTGATCGGCGAGGGTGATCAGGCCCGGGCAGAAGTGGCCCTGCTGGACCTTGAGAAGTGCCGGCGGCGTATCAGCTGCCATCGCGCCGCTGCCAACGACCTGAAGCAACTGCGCCGCCATTCGTCATTCAATGACGCGGAGTGGCAAAAGCTGCTCTACTTTTACAAAGTGGCGTTTGGCAGCGCTGTCAAAGGTTTAGAGCAATGAAACTAGAAATAGCTCGAGGTTTGTTTCTGGTGTTGGCACTGGCAGTGGCTACGGCTGCGGCGGCTGCCTGGGAAGAACCGCGCCCGCAGGTAGTGAGCAAGGTCGATCCTGCCTCCCAGTGTCCGCTACCGCGCGTGGTTAAGAGCCAGTCCACTGCACAACCCGATCAGGACCTGTTGCTGTTCCTGTTCGGTATGAGTCAGGGGTTGCGTTCCCAGTGATTCATTGAATGCTTGAGCACGAAAAAGGCCTCGTCAGTGACGAGGCCTTTTTGCATCTGCAGCTTCAGGCGGCTTGCGCCTGCGCCTGGGGTACGTCGGCCCGGGCCAGCAGGGTATAGACGCAAGGCAGCACGAACAGGGTGAACAACGTGCCCACCGACATCCCGGTGGCAATCACCGTACCGATATCGAAGCGGCTGACCGCCCCGGCACCGGTGGCCAGAATCAGCGGCACCATGCCAAACACCATGGCTGCCGTGGTCATCAATACCGGGCGCAAGCGAATCGCCGCCGCTTCTTCCACGGCTTCACGGGCGCTCAGGCCTTTTTGCTGGCGCAACAGGTTGGCGAACTCGACCACCAGAATGCCGTGCTTGCTGATCAGGCCGATCAGTGTCACCAGGCCGACCTGGGTGTAGATATTCATGCTCGAGATGCCCAGGAACAGCGGGATCAGCGCGCCGCAGATCGACAGCGGCACTGTCACCAGGATCACCAGCGGGTCGCGGAAACTCTCGAACTGAGCAGCCAGCACCAGGTAGATGATCGCCAGGGCCAGGCCGAAGGTGGTCCACAGTGCACGGCCTTCCTGCACGAACTGGCGCGCCGCCCCGGCGTAGTCGAAGGTATAACCTTCCGGTGCTTCTTCACGGGCGATGTCATGCACTGTCTCCAGGGCTTCGCCCATGCTGACCATGGGAAAACCCTGGATGATCGCCGCGTTCAGTTGCTGGAACTGGTTGAGCTGGCGCGGTCGCGCGCGGTCACTGAGGGTGATCAGGGTCGAGAGCGGCAGCATCTGCCCCTGCTGGTTCTTGACGTAGTAGTTGCTCAACCAGTCGGGGTTGTCGCGATAGGGCCGCTCGACCTGGGCAATGACCTTGTAGCTGCGCCCGTCGATGGTAAAGCGGTTGATCTCTGCCTCCCCCAGCAGGGTTGCCAGCGTCCCCCCCAGCGCATCCATCGACACCCCCATTTGCGCGGCCTTGGCCCGATCGATATCGACCACCACCTCGGGCTTGTCGAAGGCCAGGTCGATGTCGAGGAAGGCGAACTTGCCCGACGCCTGGGCGCGTTCCTTGACCCGTTCAGCCACCTCCAGCAGCGATTCGTAGTCATTGGCCGTATTGATCACGAACTGGAAGGGCAGGCCTTCGCCCGTGCCCGGCAGCGAAGGCAGGTTGAAACCGAAGATCTGCAGACCGGCAATGCCTTCGAGTTTGCTTTGTACCAATGGCAGCAATTCCATCTGGGTACGGTCGCGCTCGTTCCAGGGCTTGAGCAGGAAGCCGCCGATACCCGATTGCACTCCGTTGAAGCCGTTGATCTGGAACGAGGAGTAGTACTCCGGGAACGCCTTGAATATGTCGATGAACTCGTCGGTGTAGGTACTGAGGTAATCCAGATTGGTCGGCTGTGGCGCCGTGGCCATCATGAAGATGACGCCCTGGTCTTCATCCGGTGCCAGCTCGTTCTTGGTGAACATCAAGAACACCGGAATCAGGCACAGCACGATCACCGCGAACACCAGCACCACCGGCCGGGTGTTCAGGGTGGCATGCAAGAGCTTCTGGTAACGCACCTTGAGACCTTCGAACAGGTTGTCCAGGCGGTGGGCCAGACCGCTGGGGTTGTGCTCATGACGCAGGAGCATCGCGCACATCATTGGCGACAGGGTCAGGGCAACGATGCCGGAAATAATCACCGCGCCGGCCAGGGTGAGGGCGAACTCCTTGAACAATGCCCCCGTGAGGCCCTCCAGGAAGCCGATAGGGGCGTAGACCGCTGCCAGGGTGATGGTCATCGACACCACCGGCATGGCAATCTCCCGCGCACCCTCAAGGGCCGCCTCGAAGGGCGTCTTGCCCTCTTCGATGTGGCGGTGGATGTTTTCCACTACAACGATGGCATCGTCCACCACCAGGCCGATGGCCAGCACCATCGCCAGCAAGGTCAGCAGGTTGAGCGAGTAGCCCATCAGTTGCATGAAGAACAGTACGCCAATCATCGACAACGGAATGGTGACCACCGGGATCAGTACGGAACGCAAGGCGCCGAGGAACAGGAACACCACGACGATAACGATCAGCACCGCCTCGACCAGGGTCTTGACCACCTCGTCGATGGACGCCTGGATGAACAGGGTGGCGTCGTAGGCGATGGAGGCTTTCAGATTGGGCGGCAGCTGGCTTTCCAGCTCGGGCATCAGCTTGCGCACTTCCTTGATCACGTCCAGCGGGTTGGCGCCGGGCGTGGCCTTGATGCCGATGTACACCGAAGGGGTGCCGTCGAACGAGCTCACGGTGTCGTAGTTTTCCGCGCCCATCTCCACCCGCGCCACATCACCGAGCAGCACCCTGCTGTCGCCGCTGGTCTTGAGCGGAATGTTGGCAAAGGCTTCGGCCGTCTTCAGCTCGGTGGTGGCATTGATGCTGGTGACGATGTACTCACCCTTGATCTCGCCGGCGGCCGAGAGGAAGTTGTAGCGGCGCACTGCGTCGGTCACTTCGTTGGCGCTCAGGCCGTAGCCGGCCAGCTTCACCGGGTCGATCCACAGGCGCATGGCAAACAACTGGTTACCGAGAATCTCCGCTTCGGCCATGCCGGGCAGGGTGGCCAGCTTGGGCTGGATAACCCGCGACAAATAGTCGGTGATCTGCGGGTTGCTCATTTCGCCGCTGTAGAAGCTGATGTACATCAGCGCCGACGCATCGGCGGCTTCCTTGCTCAGTACGGGGTCCTCGGCGTCCTGGGGCAGCTTGTTCTTCACCTCGTTGGCCTTGGCCAGCAGCTCGGTGAACAGCCGGTCGCTGTCGGCACCGATGCGCGCGTAGACCGAAATCACCGAGAAGTTCTGCCGGCTTACCGAGGTCATATAGTCGATGCCCTCGGCGCTGGCCAGGCTCTGCTGCATGGGTTGGGTGATGTACCCCTGGATGGTTTCGGCGTTGGCGCCAGGGTAGGCGGTGGTCACGGTGATCAGGGCGTTTTCCATCTGCGGGTACTGGCGGATGGGCAGCTTGCTCCAGGCCTGGAAGCCCAGCAGCACGATCAACAGGCTGACAACGCTGGCCAGCACCGGCCGGCGGATGAACGGATCGGTAAAGGCCATGACGCATCCTCGATCAGTTGGCGTGCGCCGAGTTGCTGGGCGGTGGTTTCAGGGTCTTGTCCGGGCTGATGGTGATCGACGCGCCCTGGGTCAGTTTCAACTGGCCGGCGGTCACCACCTGCTCACCGGCTTTGAGGCCCTTGCTGATGACCACCAGACCATCGCGGCGCTCGCCGGTATCGACGAAGCGTCGCTCGGCGATCAGTTCGGGCTGGCCATCGGCGTTTTTTTGCGGCTGGCCGTCTTCGTTCTTTTTCGGCATGGCCACATACACCGAGTTGCCGTACAGGGTGTAGGTCACGGCGCTTTCGGGTACCACAATCTGTGGCCCAGGGTCGGGCAGCAGCACCTGCAGGCTGCTGAACATGCCGGGCAGCAGCTTGCCCTCGGGGTTGGCCAGGGTCGCGCGTACCTGCACGTTGCGGGTGCTGTCTTCGACCTTGGGGTTAATGGCGCTGATGGTGCCGGGGAAGGTCTGGTGCGGGTAGGCCGCGACGCTGACCAGCACCTGTTGGCCGATGCTCAACGTGGGAACTGCCTGTTCGGCCACGAAGAAGTCCACATACAGGCTGCTCAGGTCTTGCAGGGTAGCGATCACCGTACCGCTGGCCAGGTAGTCGCCGACGTCCACCTGGCGGATGCCGATGGTGCCGCTGAAGGGGGCGTTGATGCTTTTTTTGGCCAGGGACGCCTTGAGCTGGTCGACCACCGCCTTGCTGCGCTTGTACTGGGCATTGAGACGGTCGTACTCGCCGCGGGAAATCGCCTGGCTGCCCACCAGTTGGCTACCGCGGTTGAAGTCCACCTGGGCCAGGCCAAGGTCTGCCAGGGCGGTGCCAAGCAGGGCTGTTTCGACGTCGCTGTCCAGTTGCAGCAAGGGCTGGCCCTTGCGCACCTGTTGCCCGGACTCGAACTGCAGGGTCTTGACCGTGCCGGCGATCTCCAGGCTCAGGTCGACCCCTTGCAGGGCGGTAAGGCTGCCCACCGCAGGCAGGCGATTTTGCCACATGCGCTCGCTGGACTCGGCCGCCGCCACGCTGATGGGAGGCTTGGGGGCCGAGAACATCTGGATCTGCTGATAAATGGAGAACGCCTTGTAGCCCCCCAGGACCAGCACTAGCAGCAGAACAATACCCAACATGATCAGCATGCGGCGGCGCAGCATAGTCCAGTTCCTTGGATACGATTTATTGTTCGACGGCACGACTGCGGGCGTTCCTGCCCACGTGCGATGTAGCGAATATTACGCGTTTGACCGGCTTTGGGAACTCTCTGTTCCCGGGTTGTTTCAGGCCAGGTGCAGGTGGTTGTCCCACAGTCCGGAGGGCAGTTGCAGGGGTTGGCCGATCAGTTCGGCCTTGCGGCAGTCATACAGTCGGCAGCGACCTTGGCCCGACGTGACGACAAAACCGTCGGCTACCGCGCCGACGCCGGCGCAGTCGGGCATTGGTGCATCGAGGCGCACCTGTGCGGTGTCCAGGTCCCAGATGAACAGGCGGTTGGCCCGTGGCGCGGTCAGGGCGACCAGGCGCAGTTCGCTGTGAATGGCGACGCTGGCGGTGTAATTGGCCATCGACTGCAACTGCTGTTCGGGCACATCAAAGGCCTGGAATGCTTGCCCCGGACGCTTGATCGCCAACAGCTCGGCGGTTTCATCGCCGCTGCCCATGAACTGCTGCCCGGCGACGATGGTGCCGTCGCTGGCAATGGCCAGGTGACGCACGCTGTTCATCTGCTGGGGCAGTATTTCCTTGCTCAGCAGGGTGCCATCGCGCTGCATCAGCACCAGGCTCGGTTCCATGGCGTCGAGATTCATCTCTACCCGGCTTTCGGCCTCGGTACGAATGCCGCCGTTGGCCACTACGAGGGTTTCGCCATCGGGCATCCACGACACCTGGTGCGGGCCGATGCCGTGGGTCGAGATCTCGCCGCTATAGGCCAGGCGCTCGCCGTCAAAACGGTAGACACCGAGCACGCCACGACCAGGGTCGGTCGTGTCGTTCTCGGTGGCGTACAGCCATTCGCCGCTCTTGTGGATGACCGCATGCCCGTAGAAGTGCCGGTTCGGCTGCGAGGTGATGGTCTGCAACAGGCGACCATCGCGCAGGTCGACCAGGTAGCTTTCGGTGCCGGGACGTCGGGCCACGAACAGGGCAATGGGCAACCCGGGGTGGTTGATGATGTCGTGGCAACGCTGGCCAACCTCGGTGGCGAACACCTGGGTGCCGTCCAGGCGATAGCCGACGGCGTAGTGCTTGCCATCGCCGTCATCGCGGGCCGAGAGCAGCAGCGGGCCGCTGTCCTTGCCGCGAAACAGGGTCCAGCCGCCCAGGGTGAGGGCGCTGAGGAGAACGCTACCGAGTTTGAGAGCCTGGCGTCGCAACATGATCAGTCACCGTCGTTGGCATTGAAGCCCAGCTGGATGCCCAGCGCCTTGGCCAGCTCGCCTTCATGCAGGCGGTGGACAACGTTGAGGCTGTCGTAGATCGCATTGAGCTGCTGGCGACCGGCTTCGTCCGCGAGCAGTTCGCCCAATGGCTTTTGGTTGTCGGCCAGCAACTTCAGGGCGCTGGCGTAGGCGGCGTCGATCTTGTCGGCCAGGGCCTTCTGGTCTTTGCCCAGCAGGCCACGCAGGCCCTGGTTGTCGACACCGACCCAGACGGTCTGTGCTGCTTTCAGGCTGGCTTCCAGGCTCTTGAGCGAGGAGTGGCTGCGCCAGGCTTCGGCCTGCAGCGGCTGCGGGATGCCTTTGCTCAGGCGGCCCATGGGGGCGCCGAGTTTTTTCTTCAGGGTATCCAGGGCGGTGACCTGGGCACGCAGCAGGTCGGCGATGGCTTCGTGTGAGTCGGCATAGCGCTGGTTGGGGAACTTGGTCATCTGCGCGAGCATGCCGTCGGTGTTGTTCCAGCCTTTGAGGATCTCTTCGGCCAGGGCCTTCTGGTGCTCGCCAATGGCGACCAGCAGCGGGCAGTAGCGGGCTTTCTGCTCGGCATTGGCAGCGTCGGGCTTGCTGTCGAAGAGGATGTATTCGTAGGCGGAGAGACCGCGCACCACGACACTGGACTTGGCCAGGGAGGCGGCATCGACCGGCTTGTCGCCATTGACCAGTTGCTCGACCTGACGGCCGACCAGGTTCTTCTTGTCTGGCCAGAACTGTACCTGCCAGGCGCGGTTGCCTTCAGCCAGCGGGCCGATCAACAACGGTTGCAGTTCTGCCCAGGCTTTTTGCGCGTGGAGGAAGTCGGCACGGGCGGTGGCAAGGTCAGCCTTGCCTTCACAGAATGCCAGGGCGCTGACGGCCAACTGGCGGTCGGCTTCGACCCAGCGGCTGTAGGTTGGCAGGATCACCTGCTTGGCGATGGCGGCCGAGGTCACAGCTTGCGGGTCTTGCGGCGAGCAGGCGCCCAGGGCAAGGGCGGCGAGGCTTGTGATCAACAGTTTGGGTCGGAACATGCCCGGCTCCTTTGACTTAAAGTGAATTCAGGAACGCCAGCAACGCGGCGCGTTGCTCGGCATTGAAGGTCAAGACATGCTGCTTGGCCGCTTCGGCTTCGCCGCCGTGCCAGAGCACGGCTTCGAGCAGGTTGCGGGCGCGGCCATCGTGAAGTAACTGGGTGTGACCGCTGACGGTCTGGGTCAGGCCGATACCCCACAAGGGGGGCGTACGCCAGTCCTGGCCGCCGGCCTTGAACTCGGTGCGGTTATCGGCAAGGCCTGGGCCCATGTCGTGCAACAGCAGGTCGCTGTAGGGACGAATCAACTGATTGGCCAGCTCCGGTTCGGCGGCATCGGCAGCGGTGGTGAAGCGTGGCGTGTGGCAGCTTTGGCAACCGGCCTGGTGGAACAGGTTCTTGCCGGCCAGCACCTGGGGCGAGTCGACGTCCTGGCGGTTCGGCACCGCCAGGTTGCGGGTGTAGAACAGCACCAGGCGCAGGATGTTTTCGCTGACTTCCTGATCGCCATTGGCTCCGTTGCCGCTGGGCGCATTGAGGCAGTCGAGCTGGGCCGGGGTGCAGTCGTCCATCGGCCGCAGGCGGGTGGTCAGGCCCATGTCGCCGGAGAACGCATGCACGTTCTGCTGGTTGACGTTGGGTTGCCCGGCCTTCCAGCCAAAGCGGCCCATGACGGTCTTGCCCTGGGCATCGTCCCATACCTGGTTGGGCAGGCCACGGATGCCATCGCCGTTGCGGTCATCGGGGTCGGCATTGGCCAACAGTGCAGCCTCGGGGATGGCTTCGAGCAGGCCCAGGCCGATCATCGGCGGGGCGACGCGGGCGGACAAACGCGTGTCGGGGTGCATTGGCCCATAACCCAGTTGGGTGATCTTCAGCGTGGGCTGGCGCAGTTCCACGATGGTGCCGTCCTTGAAGGTGACCGGCACCGGGGAATACTCGACCCGCACCTTGCCTTCGGGGACTACGCCGGGCACGGCCATGTCCTGGAACTGGCCGCCGTAGACCGGTTCGGGAACGATGCCCAGTTGTTCGATGACCTTGGCGTATTGGGGCTGGTCGGGAATCGACAGGCGCACCAGCATCGACACGGCGTGCTTGGCGTTGGGGCCAGGTGGGTGGCCGCGGCCGTCTTTGATGTGGCAGTTCTGGCAGGCGTTGGTGTTGAACAGTGGCCCCAGGCCGTCACGGGCGGTGGTGGTGGCGGGGGCGATGACCCAGGGGTTGCGAAAGAAGCTGTTGCCGACGCTGAAGTCCAGGCGTCGGCTGGGCGCGAGGTTGGCGGAAGGCATGGAATAAGCATTCTGGTCGCGTTTGTTGACCGTCGTCTTGCCGCCGCCCAGGGCTTCGCCGGGCTCGGCCTGGGTGAAACGCGGGGCGTCGTCGCAGCCTGCCAGGCTGATGGCCAGCAGCAGGGGACTTAGGCGGTGAAGCAACGAGGACATCGACAATCCTGGGGCTTGGGGTAAAAACCGGCGTGCAAGCTTAGCAGGCTAAGGGACATCGAATAAGAGGGATTTGCGTTTGGCAGATGAAATCGGTGTTATCTGGGGGCGTGCTGAAGGAGCGGGCTTGCCCCGCGATGAGCAATTCAGGCGATAGCGAATGTGTTGGCTTTACTGGCCATCGCGGGGCAAGCCCGCGCCTTCAGTTTGTTCTGCGCAGAAAAAAGGCGACCTGAAGGTCGCCTTTTTTGCCCAGCCGCAGTATCAGAACTCGTGATCAGCAGTATCCGGGTTCAGGTTGGCAATGCCCAGCTTGCCTGCAGCCTGCTCGATGGCACCGGTCTGCTTGACCAGCGAGGCGATGGCGTCGCGCACGATCTGGTTGCCGGCGGTGTTGTCGGCAGCGATCAGCTGGTCGTAGTGCTCACCCTTGTTGGCGTGATCGACGATGACCTGGATCTTCGCTTCAGTGGCTTCGAGGTCGGCCTTGAGGGTGGCGTCGGTGGCCGGGTCGATCTTGGCGACCAGTGACGACAGGCTCGGGCCGGTCATCTTGGTGCCGTCGGCGCGCAGGTACTCGCCCAGGTAGACGTTGCGGATGCCCTTGGCGTCGTAGAAGTGCGAGTAGTGGGTGTTGTCGCTGAAGCAGTCGTGTTCGTCTTCAGGGGAGTTGGCTTCCAGGGAAACCTTCATGCGCTCGCCCGCCAGTTCGCCCAGCGACAGGCTGCCCATGCCGAACAGCATTTTGCGCAGGCCGTCGGTGACAGGCTCGGCTTCGAGGGTGGCGCGGTAGTTGGTGGCGACGTTCGGCGCCCAGTTGCCGACCATTTCTTCAAGGTCGCTGACCAGCAGTTGGGTCACGGCCTTGAGGTAGGCGCGGCGGCGCTCGTTGTGGCCGCCAGTGGCGCCTTGGCCTTCCAGGTAGTCGGAGGCAGGACGGGCGCCGGCGCCTGGGCCGGTGCCGTTCAGGTCCTGGCCCCAGAGCAGGAATTCGATGGCGTGGTAGCCGGTGGCAACGTTGGCTTCGGAACCGCCCAGCTCGTTGAGGCTGGCGAGTTTCTCCGGGGTGATTTCCTTGACGTCGATCTTGTCTTCGCCAACCTGGATTTCTGTGTTGGCGATGATGTTGGCCGAAGCACCCGGGTTACCCAGGGCGTGCTCGTAGCTGGCGTCGACGTAGTCGATCAGGCCTTCGTCCAGCGGCCAGGCGTTCACTTGGCCTTCCCAGTCGTCGACGATGGTGTTGCCGAAGCGGAACACTTCGCTCTGCAGGTATGGAACGCGCGCAGCTACCCAGGCGGCCTTGGCGGCTTTCAGGGTTTCGTCGTTGGGTTTGGCGAGGAAGGCATCGATGGCGGTCTGCAGGGTTTTCGCGGTGCTCAACGAGTCGCTGTACACGGCGTGGACCATGTCGGCGTAGTGCTTGACCACGGCCTTGGCGGCGGCCTCGTCGACGGCACCAGCAGCCGGTGCCGCTGCGCTGGCGGCAGGCGCTTGGGCTTGCGGTGCGGCGGCCTTGTCCTTGTCGTCGCCGCAACCGGCGAGAGAGATGGCAATGGCCAACAGACTGGCGGTGGCCAGAGGCATACGAATCATGGTGAATTCCTGCGTCGAGAGGTTGGACACGCGTACCGGGGTACGCAAAGCTGCAACATAATGCGAAAGATTTGCATTTTGTGTAAAGGGGCAGTCACGTAAATATTCAAATGCGTGGTTATGCCCGTTTGCTCAATGCCGGTGGGGGTTACAGAATTGAAAGCTGGTTGCGTTGCGCCTGCTTGAGGAAGGCTGTCAGCTCCCGTGCGGGCAAGGGCTTGCTGTAGTGGTAGCCCTGACCTTCGTGGCAGCCCTGGGCAATGATGTAGGCTTCCTGCTCTGCGGTTTCCACGCCCTCGGCGATGACCTGCATGCCCAGGCTCTTGCCCAGCTGGATGATGGCGCGAACGATGGTGGCATCGTCGTCGTCATCGAGCAGGTCCTGGACGAAGCTCTTGTCGATCTTGATCTTGTCCAGCGGCAGCGATTTCAAATAGCTGAGCGAGGAGTAGCCGGTACCGAAGTCGTCGATGGCAATCAGGGCGCCGGAACGACGCAGGCTCAGCAGGTGCTGGGCGGCGGTGCTGATGTCTTCCATCAGGCCGGTCTCGGTGACTTCCAGCTCCAGGCTGCGCGGCGGCAGGCGGTAGATCTGCAGCAGGTTGTTGACCACCCGCGGTAGTTCATTGTGGTGCAGTTGCACTGTCGACAGATTGACCGCCATGCGCAATTCGCTGAAGCCCTGGTCGTGCCATTCGCGCAATTGCCGGCACGCCTGGTCGAGCACCCACTCACCAATGCTGATGATGTTGCCGTTCTGCTCGGCCAGGGGAATGAACTGGTCAGGCGGGACCATGCCCAATTCCGGATGTTGCCAGCGCAACAGGGCTTCGACGCCGACCACACGCTGGTCGCGGTAGCTTATTTGCGGTTGATACACCAGGTACAACTGGTTGCGTGGCAGGGCTTCGCGCAGGTCTTTTTCCAGTTCGCGACGGCGGCGCATCTCGCTGTCGACGCTGGCGATATAAAACTGGTAGCGATTGCGCGAGCGAGTCTTGGCCAGGGTCATGGTCTGTTCGGCTTTTTGCAGCAGCTTCTCGGTGCTGTCGCCGTCTTCGGGGAACAGGGTGATGCCGATGGTGGCGCGCAGGCGGATTTCCTGGTGGTCGAGGGCGAAGGGCGCCTCCAGGTCATCGAGGATGCTCTGGGCCAGTTCCGCCGCCTCGTAGGGTTGTTCGATATCGGCCTGCACCAGTGCAAACTGATCGCCACCCAGGCGCGCCAGGGCGCCGAGCCTGCCACTGTGGGCACGCAGGCGATCGGCCAGGGCCAGCAGCAATTGGTCACCGGTCTGATAGCTGAATTGCTCGTTGATGCCCTTGAAGTCGTCAAGGCCGACACACAGTACGGCCACCCGGCGCTGCAGGCGGCCGGCATCGACCAGGATCTTGTCCAGTTGCTGTTGCAGTTGCTGGCGATTGGGCAGGCCGGTGAGAAAGTCGTACTGGGCCATGCGCAGCAGGCTGTTCTCGGCCTCATGGCGCAGATGGGTGTTGCGCTCGATGGAGGCCAGCAACTGGTTGGCCGTGTTGACCCATAGCCCCAGTTCGTTGCGTTCGTGGCCCTTGATCAGCGGAATCTGGTGCTGGCTGGGGCGGTCGGGGTTGATCTGGGTGAGGTGCTCGATGATCTTCGACAGCGGTTTGGTCAGCATCCAGTGGTAGACCAGGTACAGCACCAGGCCCATGGCCAAGGCGCGCAGTACCCCGGAAATGAAGATGATCACCGAGTTGACCAGAAACCCTTTGCCGTAGCTGGCAGTGTCCAGGGTGATGCTCAGGTCGCCGTAGTATTCGCTATAGGGGCCGCGGCCCACCAGTTGCGTGGTAAAGGTGCGTTCCTGGCCCAGGATCAGGTCGGTCAGCCAGCGAGTCGGGGATTCCTGCAGCGGACGGTTTTTCTCCGCCAGCATGGTTTCATTGGGATGGCCGATGGAGGCCATGCGCACCGACTCATCCTGAAACAACCCTTCCATGACCTGCATGCCCATTTCCTTGTCCAGGCTGTAGACGGCCTGGGTGGAGGGGTCGCGGAACATGTCGAGGATTCGCTGGGCGTCGTTGGCCACTGCCTGACGAGTCTTGTAGGCATCGAAGACGATCTGCGCACAACTGAGGACGACACCGACCACCAGTGCCGAGAGCAGTACAACCCTGAGCAACTTGACCGATAAGCTGTTCTTGAGTTCCAGCTTCAATGGGGTTTCCTTAATCCATGCGCGCGGCATCATTTTGCCATCAATCTTGGCAATCCACTATCAGCCGTTGGCAGAGCCCGACCCCCTTCCGGCGTCGATGTCCTGTCACCTCTGTATCGGTTCCCGACCTTGCGACTTTAATTGCGGGAATTATCCTTCCCAACGTTTGATGTTAGCGCGGTATCCGCCTGGAGCAAGAACCTCAGGGGTTGGGGCAGGCGAAAAAAAACCCGGACTGGCCGGGTTTTTTATCACTGGTTTCGCTTAGGCAGTGAAGGTCTTGCCTTCGAACTGCTCAGCGACGAACGTCCAGTTGACCAGGTTCCAGAATGCCTCGACATACTTTGGACGCAGGTTGCGGTAGTCGATGTAGTAGGCGTGCTCCCAGACGTCGCAGGTCAGCAGTGGGGTGTCGCCGCTGGTCAGCGGGCAACCGGCACCGATGGTGCTGGCCAGGGCCAGGGAACCGTCAGCCTTCTTCACCAGCCAGCCCCAGCCGGAACCGAAGGTGCCGACGGAAGTCTTGGTGAACTCTTCCTTGAACTTGTCGAAAGAACCGAACGCAGCGTTGATGGCTTCAGCCAGGGCGCCGGTTGGTTGGCCGCCGGCGTTAGGGGCCAGGCAGTTCCAGTAGAAGGTGTGGTTCCAGACTTGAGCGGCGTTGTTGAAGATACCGCCCGAGGAGGTCTTGACGATCTCTTCCAGGGTCTTGCCTTCGAACTCGGTGCCTGGCACCAGGTTGTTCAGGTTCACGACATAGGTGTTGTGGTGCTTGTCGTGGTGGTATTCCAGGGTTTCCTTGGAAATATGCGGCTGCAGGGCGTCGTGTGCGTAAGGCAGCGGCGGCAATTCAAAAGCCATGGTGATTCTCCTAATCAGGTCTGTTGCGGTGAGCGCAAGGCCGATCACGGGCGGCCGGAGTGCGTCGGGGAGTTTTTACTCTTTGCGACGCAAGGGCAGGATCATAGCACCGGGCCCTGGGCATAACCACGCAACAAGTGTACGGGAAAGAGGTTCCAGAGCCTTCGCCACCGCCAGACGAGTGGTGTTCAGGTGAGGATCAACTGGGCCGCCACGGCGAACATCATCACCGCCACCATCAGGTCGAGCAGGCGCCAGGTGCCGGGACGTGCCAACCAGGGGGCCAGCCAGGCCGCGCCCAGCGCCAGGGTGAAGAACCACAGCAGCGAGGCACTGGCAGCGCCGGCCACATAGGCACCCGGCACAGCCTGCTGGGCACCCAGCGAGCCGATCAGCAGGACGGTGTCGAGGTATACGTGCGGGTTGAGCAAGGTAACCGCCAGAGCGCTGAGCAGCACGGCCCGGCGCGAGCGCAGGCCCTGGCCTTCCGTCTGTTGCAGGCTCTGGGTCGAGCAGGCGCGCAGCAGCGCCTTGCTGCCGTACCAGATCAGGAACACAGCGCCCCCCCAACGGGCCACGGCCAGCAAGGTCGGGTTCTGGGCCAGTACCGTGGCCAGGCCGAACACCCCGGCAGCGACCAGAAGGGCGTCGCAGAACACGCACAGGGCGGCCACCGGCAGGTGATGTTCACGGCGCAGGCTCTGGGCCAGGACGAAAGCGTTCTGGGTGCCGATTGCCATGATCAGGCCGAAGGCGACCAGCAGGCCGTTCAGGTAGCTTTGCCACATAGGGGACACTCCGCAGGCGCCAGCAGGACGCGGCGCTTAAAACCAAAGAAGATGCTGGCCATTCTGGGGGCTGGATCTGTATAAGAAAAACAAATAAAGCTGATCCGGCATTAGGAAAAATAATGTTCGATTACAAACTGCTTTCAGCGCTCGCCGCGGTCATCGAACAGGCGGGATTCGAGCGTGCCGCCCAGGTGTTGGGGCTGTCGCAGTCGGCGATTTCCCAGCGCATCAAATTGCTCGAAGCGCGGGTTGGGCAACCGGTGCTGATACGGGCCAACCCGCCCAGCCCTACTGATGTCGGGCGTCAGTTGCTAAACCATGTGCAGCAAGTGCGCCTGCTCGAGCGCGACCTGCAAAGCCAGGTGCCGGCGCTGAACGAGGAGGGCATGCCCGAACGCCTGCGCATCGCCCTGAACGCCGACAGTCTGGCGACCTGGTGGGCCGGCGCGGTGGGTGCCTTTTGTGCCGAGCAACAGGTGCTGCTGGACTTGGTGGTAGAGGACCAGGAAGTAGGACTCAAGCGCATGCGTGCCGGTGAAGTGGCGGCGTGCCTGTGTGGCAGTGAACGGCCGGTGGCGGGGGCACGCAGCTTGCCGTTGGGGGCAATGCGTTACCGGGCTCTGGCCAGCCCGGCGTTCATGGCCCGCTACTTCCCGCAGGGGTTTTATGCTGCACGACTGACGCGCACGCCGGCGCTGGTGTTCGGCCCGGATGATTTCCTGCAGCACCGCTACCTGGCGACCCTGGGCATCCAGGATGGCTTCCTGCACCACCTGTGCCCGTCGTCCGAGGGGTTCTTGCGCATGACCGAAGCGGGTCTTGGCTGGGGGCTGGTGCCGGAGTTGCAGGTGCGGGAGCAACTGACCAGTGGCCGCCTGGTAGAAATTTCGGCGGATAAACCCATCGATGTGCCGTTGTACTGGCATCATTGGCGCAATGGCGGGCAACTGCTCGCGCAACTGACCGAACATCTGTGCCACACGGCGCGGCAATGGCTGGTGCCCTTGTAGGCGTTGGCGGCGTCAGCAGCATCTGAAATCTGGTAAGGCGGAGTGGTACATGCGAATTCTGGTCACCGGCGCAAGCGGCTTCATTGGCGGGCGCTTTGCGCGTTTTGCCCTGGAGCAGGGCCTTGAGGTTCGGGTCAATGGCCGGCGTGCCGAAGGCGTCGAGCACCTGGTGCGGCGCGGGGCACAGTTTACTCCGGGGGACCTGGGCGATCCGGAACTGGCCCGGCGTGTGTGCCAGGGCGTCGATGCGGTAGTGCATTGCGCGGGCGCGGTGGGCAACTGGGGGCGCTACCAGGATTTTTACCAAGGCAATGTAGTGGTCACCGAGAACGTGGTCGAGGCCTGCCTGAAAGAGCATGTGCGCCGCCTGGTCCACCTGTCGTCGCCTTCGATCTACTTCAACGGTCGCTCGCAACGGGACATTCGCGAAGATCAGGTGCCACGACGCTTTCATGATCACTACGGGGCCACCAAGTACCTGGCCGAGCAGAAAGTCTTCGGTGCCCAGGAGTTCGGCCTTGAAGTGCTGGCCTTGCGCCCGCGCTTTGTTACCGGCGCCGGGGATGTGAGCATCTTCCCGCGCTTGCTGCAGATGCAGCGCAAGCGTCGCCTGTCCATCATCGGCAACGGCCTGAACAAGGTCGATTTCACCAGCGTGCAGAACCTCAACGAAGCGCTGCTCAGCGCACTGTTCGCCGACGAAGAAGCCTTGGGTCAGGCCTACAACATCAGCAACGGTCATCCGCTGCCGGTGTGGGATGTTGTCAACTATGTGATGCGCCAGATGCAGTTGCCACAGGTCACGCGCTACCGCTCCTATGGCCTGGCCTACAGCCTGGCGGCCCTGAACGAAGGCGCCTGCATGCTCTGGCCCGGGCGCCCGCAGCCGACCTTGTCGCGCCTGGGTATGCAGGTCATGAGCAAGGACTTCACCCTCGATATCAGCCGCGCCCGGCATCTGTTGAACTATCGACCGACGGTCAGCCTGTGGTCGGCGCTGGACGAGTTCTGTGGCTGGTGGAAGGCCCAGGATTCGCAGCACTGAACCCAGGCGTTGGTTTGCGGTCGATCAGAGCGCCGCATAAGCGGTTTATACTAGTGCCCATTTGCTACTACGGCGGTTGAAGGCTCTCATGCGTAACGATCTTCAAGACGATTTCGACAATGTCCCGAGCCTGCGGGCCGGTACGCGGGATGACGATGATTTTGAGCCGCTGCCGATGGACCGAGGTGTCGTTGCAGGCGCTGGGCGAAAAACGGCCCGGGCGCCCAGCACCGGGCCGTTGTGGGCGTTGCTTGGCGCGTCGTTCATCGCCCTGGCGGGCCTTGGCTGGTGGAGTTTCCAGCAGGTCTCGCTGATGGAGCAGCAATTGGTCGCTACTCAGGAAAGTTTTGCCCGTATCAGCGAAGAGGCAGCCGGTCGCTTGCAGGCGATCAGCGGCAAGGTCGAGGCCAGTGAGACCAGCGTCAACAGCGGCAGTGAAGCCCTGAAGCTGCAGATCAAGCAGCTGCAGGCCAGCCTTGCCGAGCAAGGCAAGCAGCAGCAGGGCGTGGCCGGGCAGGCAGGGGATCTGGGCAAGCGCCTGGAGCAGGTGTTGGCCCAGGCCAGTGAGCAGCAGGCGGCCAATGCCAAGTTGCAGACTGAATTGCAAGCTCAGTTGAAGTCGGTGAATGCGGAGCTGGCGGCGTTGAAGGCGGCCCAGGTTGACGGCGGCAAACTCGATGGCCAGCTCAAGAGCCTGAGCGCCGATGTGGCGAATCTGAAGAAGCAGGGCAATCCGAGTGCGGCCATCGAGCGCTTGGAGCAGGATCTGCTGGTGCTCAAGAGCGAGCAGGAGAATCGCCCGGCGCCGACGGCAAGTGGTGCGTCGGTGGCCGAGTTCGATGCGTTTCGGGCGCAGATGACGCGGACCATCAATACGCTGCAGAGCCAGGTGCAGAACCTGCAGCGGCAGATCAATGCCCGTCCTTGACGCGTAAGCGCAACTGACTTGATCCACGAGCGCTGCGCGGTCGATCGCAGGCTACCGCCAGCGGCTACACGCAGCCGAGGAACGAGGCTGCGATCGGCCGCAAAGCGGCCCTAGGCGATACCTTGCCTTGTCCCGCGGTGCGGTTTTACATCCGCGGATAGTCGATGTAACCGACCGGCCCCTTGGCGTAGAAGGTCTCTGGGTGCGCTTCGTTCAGTGGTGCATCCGCCGCCAATCGGGCCGGCAGGTCGGGGTTGGCGATAAACGGCACGCCGAAAGCCACCGCATCGGCCCGGCCGCTGGCCAACGAGGCATTGGCGCTGGCCTTGGTGAAGCGCTCGTTGACGATGTAGGGGCCGCCGAAGGCTTCCTTGATCAATGGGCCGATGCTGTCATCGGCTTCCTTCTCTCGTGAGCAGATGAAGGCAATGCCGCGCTTGCCCAGTTCACGGGCCACATAGGTGAAGGTTTCGGCACGGTTGGCATCGCCCATGTCATGGGAGTCGGCTCGAGGCGCCAGGTGTACACCGACACGCTGTGCGCCCCACACGTCGATCACCGCGTCCGTCACTTCCAACAGCAGCCGTGCGCGGTTTTCCAGCGAGCCACCGTACAGGTCCGTGCGCTGATTGGTGCTGCTCTGCAGGAACTGGTCAAGCAGGTAGCCGTTGGCAGCATGCACTTCGACTCCGTCGAAACCGGCGGCCTTGGCGTTCTCGGCACCGGTGCGGTAGGCCTCGACGATGTCGGCGATCTCTGCGGTTTCCAGCGCGCGTGGCGTCGGGTAGTCGGCCAGCGGACGCACCAGGCTGACATGTCCCTTGGGCTGGATGGCACTGGGGGCAACCGGGGTTTCGCCGTCGAGGTAGATCGGGTGGGAAATGCGCCCCACATGCCACAACTGCAGGAAGATCCGTCCGCCAGCGCCATGCACCGACTTGGTCACGTTGGTCCAGCCGCGCACCTGGTCGTTGGACCAGATGCCGGGGGTGTCGGGGTAGCCAACGCCCATGGGAGTCACGGAGGTGGCTTCGCTGAGGATCAGGCCGGCACTGGCGCGCTGTACGTAGTACTCGGCCATAAGGGCGTTGGGCACGCGGCCTTCGTCTGCGCGGCAACGGGTCAGCGGCGCCATGATGATGCGGTTCGGCAGTTCGAGGTCGCCGAGGGTGATCGGATCGAAAATAGTCGTCATATATACCTCTGGGCTTGTCAGTGAGAAGCAGGGGCCAGTTCGGCGTTTTTGCCGCCCTGGCTGAAGGTGATCAGGGTGACGATCAGGGCCAGTACGGCCAGTGCTGCGGCGGCCAGGGGCACGCGGGTCAGGCCCAGGCCCTGGGCGATGACGGTGCCGCCGACCCACGCACCCAGGGCGTTGCCCAGGTTGAAGGCGCCAATGTTCAGGGTCGATACCAGGTTGGGTGCCGCCTTGCCGAAGGTCACCACGTTGACTTGTAGCGCCGGTACGGCGGCGAAGGCAGCGGTGGCCCAGAGGAACAGGGTTATTTCGGCCGGGATCAGGGCTGCGCTGGTCCAGCTCAGCGCGGTAGACACCACGGCCATGCTGATGAACACACCGATCAGGGTCGCACTCAGGCGCCGGTCTGCCAGCTTGCCGCCGACGATGTTGCCCAGGGTCAGGCCCAGGCCGATCAGCAGCAGGGTCCAGGTCACGCCCTGGGGCGATACGCCGGTGACGTCGCCCAGCAGCGGTGCCACGTAGGTGAACAGGGCAAACATCGAGGCCGAGAACAGCACGGTCATCGACAGCGACAGCCAGATGCCCGCGCCCTTGAGGGCGGCCAGCTCTGCGCGCATGTCGAGTTTTTCCTCGTCATGGCGAAACGGCAGGAAGCGGATCAGGCCGATCAAGGCAATCACGCCGATCACGGTGACTGCCCAGAAGGTCGAGCGCCAGCCGTACAGCTGGCCCAGGGCGGTCCCCAGCGGTACACCCAGTACGTTGGCCAGGGTCAGGCCGGTGAACATCAGGGCTACGGCCGAGGCACGGCGATTGGCCGGCACCAGGCTG
Organism: Pseudomonas vranovensis; assembly: GCF_040438935.1. Lineage (NCBI taxonomy): Bacteria > Pseudomonadati > Pseudomonadota > Gammaproteobacteria > Pseudomonadales > Pseudomonadaceae > Pseudomonas > Pseudomonas vranovensis. The sequence continues at coordinate 267,446 of NZ_CP159259.1, forward strand.
GCGGCAACCACCGAGCCGATGCCGAAGAAGGCGCCGTGGCACAAGGCCGTGACCACCCGGGCGAACATCAGCAGGTTGTAGTCGGCGGCCACCGCGCACAGCAGGTTGCCGACGATGAACACCCCCATCAGAGCGATCAGGGCCGCCTTGCGGGGCAGGCGCGAAGTCGCCAGGGCCATGAACGGTGCGCCAATGGCCACGCCCAGGGCGTAGCCTGTGACCAGCCAGCCGGCGCCCGGGATCGACACACCAAGGTCCGCCGCCACATCGGGCAGCAGGCCCATGATGACGAATTCGGTGGTGCCGATGGCGAAGGCGCTGAGCGCCAGGATCAGTAGTGAAAGGGGCATTGCAAGGTCCTTGTCAGAGCTCTTGGCTCATCTGCTTGAGGAAGGCCTGGATGGTTTCCTCGTTGCGTTTGAAAAAGTGCCACTGTCCGATCTTCTGGCTACTGATCAGCCCCGCACGCTGCAAGGTCGCCAGGTGGGCCGAGACCGTCGACTGCGACAGGCCGCAGCGTTGGTCGATCTGCCCGGCACACACACCGTGTTCGGTACTGTGGTGCTGGTCGGGGAACTGTGCGTCAGGGTCTTTCAGCCAGTTGAGGATTTCTCGCCGTACTGGGTGGGCCAGGGCTTTTATTATTTCGTCGAGATCGAGAGGCATGGTTGGGCTCATGGTTGTGTAGCGGTATATCGCGATGGAGCGAAATATAAATCGGTATTTCGCGATATACAAATATGAAGAGGTTCTGAGCTCAGCGTAAATCGCTATATCGGGTTATAACGATATGAAATGGACAAGTGCTAGACTGCGCCCATGAACTACCTCGCACACCTTCATCTGGGCGGCCAACAACCCGAGCAATTGCTCGGCAGCCTCTATGGCGACTTCGTCAAAGGGCCCCTGGACGGTCGCTTCCCCCTGCCGCTGGAGGCCGCGATTCGCCTGCACCGGCAAATCGACGTCTTTACCGACAGCCACCCCCTGGTGCTCGGCGCGCTGGCGCGATTTCCGCGCGAGCGGCGGCGCTTTGCCGGGATCATGCTCGATGTGTTCTTTGATCACTGCCTGGCCCTGCACTGGCCGGACTATGCCGAACAGCCCCTGGAGCAGTTCACCGGGCGGGTGTACCAGGTACTGGCGGCGCAACCGGAGCTGCCGGGGCGGCTGGCACAGATAGCGCCTTACATGGCGGCTGATGACTGGCTGGGCTCGTACCGTGAGTTCGCGGTGCTGGAGCAGGTATTTCGCGGTATCGCCCGCCGGTTGTCGAAACCTGAGGGGATGGACGGAGCAATGGAGTTGGTCGACGCGCTTTATGAACCGCTGAGCGACGATTTCCGGGCGTTCTACCCCGAGCTGCAGACCTTCGCCGGGAAGGCCCTGGCTCGCGTCTAGGTTCAGGCGGCCTTCGCCCGGCGCTGTGTCTGGAAGGCAGGCTCTTGAACACCGAACAGCGCCACCTGGATCGCCTGCTGGGCCTTGAATGCCAGGGCAGCGCGCTCTTCGCCAGCGCTCTGGATAGGCCTCAGTAGCTGGATTTCCACCTCCCCGCAGTCGTTGGCAAACAGGCGCATCAGGTGCGAGAGCAAATCGTCGTCGCCAATGAACGGGGCAATCGGGTCGGCCTGGCCATTACGCAGGTAACGCAGGGCCACCGGTTGCAGGGCTACTTCGGTGTCGATGGCGCTGGCCAGCAGGCGACCGTGGAAGGTGCGCAGGCTGCGGCCATCGGTGGTGGTGCCCTCGGGGAAGATCAGCAAGGCGCAGGCCTGTTGCAGGTGCTGGCTGATCTGTTTGCGCAGCAGTTGGCTGTCGTTGCCGCCGCGGCGGATGAACAGGGTGCCGGCCTTGTGCGCGAGCCAGCCGGCAACCGGCCAGTTGCGCACTTCGGCCTTGGACAGGAACGACAGCGGGGCAAGCATGCCCAGCAGCGGAATGTCGGTCCAGGACACATGGTTGCTGACCCACAGCATCGGCTGTTGTGGCAGGGGGCCGATCACCCGGACCTTGAAGGGCAGGGCATTGCTCAGCCTGGTCATGAACAGCTGCGACCAGCGCTGGCGCCGCTCGGTCGAGGCCGGGATGCGCAGGCGTTCATAGAGGGTGAACAGCGCGGCCATGCCCAGCCCGAACAGCACTACCAGCAAGACCCGGAGCACGCGCGCCATGACGCGCAGGCGCGGCATCAGACTGCCGCCTTGAAGTGGCGGGCATAGCGCGGGCAGAGCTCGTCCCGTTTGAGCAGAATGAACACATCGGCGACCTGGAAGTCCTCGTCCCAGCACGGCTCGCCGCAGATCTTCGCGCCCAGGCGCATGTAGGCCTTGAGCAGCGGCGGCATTTCGGCGATGACGTTGCCGGGCAGGGCCAGGCTGGGTAGCGGATTGCGGGGTTCGGCGCGCAGGTGCTCGGTACACAGGTAGCGTTCGCGCAGGCGTTGCATGATCGCATGGGCTTGTATACCGCCGTCCTGCATGGGGATGCTGGCGCAGCCCATCAGGTAGCTGTAGCGGCCTTCATTGAGCACTTCGGCAAGTTCGGCCCAGAGCACGGCGATGGTGCCACCATTGCGGTAGGCCGGGTCGACACAGGTGCGGCCCAGCTCCAGTATCGGGCCTTGCAGGTGGCCGAGGCCGTGCAGGCTGAACTCTTCTTCGCTGTAGAAGCGGCCCAGGCTGCTGGCAGCCTGGTGGTCGAGCAGGCGCGTGGTGGCCACCAGGCGGCCGTTGTTGAGGTCACGCACACCGATGTGACGGCAATGAATGTCGTAGTCATCCATGTCCAGGCCCTGTTCGGCACCCTTGAGTTTGGCCTTGAATTCACTGCTGAATACACTGAAGCGCAGGGCTTGTGCTTCCTGCAGGGCTGCAGGGCCTACCAGGCGTTCGGCTTGCAGACGGCGTTCAGTGCTGTTGTCGCCAGAGCGAGCGATCTGAGTCATTGCGAGTCTCCATAAGCCAGCCATGGGGTTGCGGCCGGTCGACTTTGTTGTGCAAGCTCAGCCTAGGTAGACGCGGTGTCACCCCCATGAACCTTTGGTGATGCTTGTATGACACCCCCAAGGAGCGCTTCGATGGCCTGGCTGCAACGACTCAACGACCCACAGCGACATTCCCTGGCGGCCAACCTGGCCGACACCTACGCCAGCCTGCTGGCGCGCCTGGGCACGGTCAGCCCGTTCGAGCTGGCGGTGCTCGGGGCCCGCGCCATGCCGACGCCGGGGCTGGCCTTCCTGATCGGCTACCAGGCGGCCCTGCGTGTGCTCTGGCCCAGTGCCCCGGCGAGCCTGGGCGCCTTGTGTGCCAGTGAACGACGCAGCGTACGCCCCGCCGACATGCAGGTACGCCTGGATGACCTGCGCCTGACCGGCAGCAAGGATTTTGTCACCGCCGGGCTGGATGCCGACTGGTTGCTGGTGGCGGCGCGCAGCGAGCCTGCGGGCGAGTCACCGCAATTGAGCCTGGCGGTGGTCTATCCCGGTGAGCCAGGAGTACGGCTGGAACCGTTGCCGGCCCTGCCACTGATGCCGGAAGTGGGCCACGCCCGTCTGCACCTGGACCAGGCCTTGTGCGAGCGTCTGGCCGGTGATGGCTGGGATGCTTACGTCAAGCCTTTCCGCTCCCTCGAAGACCTTTATGTGCTCAGTGCCCTGTGCGCCTGGCTGTATGGTGTCGGCCAGGACAGCGGGTGGCCGCAAGGGCTGCAGTTGCGCCTGATCGGCCTGCTGGGGGGCTGCGCCGAGGGCAGTCGGCAGTGCGCCGATTCCAGCGCCTGCCATTTGCTGCTGGGTGGTCTGTTTGCCCAGTTTGCAGCCCTCAAGGATGAGATCAACCAGGCGCTGGGCAGCAGTGGCGGTGAGTGGGCGGCGCTGTGGCAGCGCGACCAGGGCTTGCTGGAAATCGCCAGTGCGGCGCGAGCCAAGCGCCTGGCCAAGGCCTGGGCCAACGCCGGTCTGTCATGATGGGGCGCTAGGCTGGACGGATCCTGGCCTTGAGTGACGCTCCATGAACGCCACACTGCTGGGCATGTTGCTCGGCTTTTCGATCACTAGCACCGTAGCTTTGGGGCAAGAGCGCTGGCCGGTTCCGGACTGGCAACTGGCGCCGGACAGCAACAGTGCTGCCTGGGGCGAGGTGCAGGCCTACGCATTTGCCCCCCGCAACGATCACACCCGGGCAGGCGTACGCACCGATGCCCTGCTGGTGATCAGGGACGGACGCATTGTCTATGAGCACTATGCGCCACCGTCCTCTGCTGCGACCCCTCACCTGACCTGGTCGATCAGCAAGAGCGTGCTGGCTACCGTGCTGGGTGTTGCTCGGCGAGAGGGGCGGTTTGCCCTTGACGACCCGGTCGCCCGCTATTACCCGGTGATGCAAACCCATCCCGACGTTCGTATTGAGGATCTGCTGCACTGGGCCAGCGGTCTGGCTTGGCAGGAAGACTATGAGTACGCCCCGCTCAAGTCTTCGGTGGTGGCCATGCTCTACACCCGTGGGCGAGGTGACATGGCTGGCTACACCGCAGCCCGGCGCGGCGCCATTGAGCCGGGCCAGCGCTTCCTCTATTCCAGTGGTGACAGCAACGTGCTGGCGGCAGCCTTGCGTGGAATCGTCGGCGAGCAAGGCTACGGCGATTATCCCTGGCAAGCGCTGTTCATCCCGCTGGGTATCGAGTCGGCGGTCTGGGAACGGGATACCAGCGGCACCCTGGTCGGCTCGTCGTACCTGTATATGAGTGCCCGTGATCTGGCGCGCATCGGTTTGTTGATGCTGCGGGATGGGCGCTGGCAATCGCAGCAGGTGCTGCATCGCGACTGGGTGGCGTTCAATCGCAGGTTGTTTACCCATGCCAAGGCCTTGCCTGGTGAAGCCAGCCCGGGTGGCCATTGGTGGCTCAATCAACCCTTGGCCGGCAGCGGGCGGCCCTGGCCGGACGCCCCGGCCGATACCTTTGCAGCGCTGGGGCATTGGGGGCAGGGCTTGTACGTGGTGCCGCAGGAGCAGTTGGTGATCGTGCGCTACGCCGATGACCGTGACGCACAGTTCCAGCACAATGAACTGCTCAAGCGCGTGCTGGCCGTGCGCGCCGAGGACCGACAATGAAGCGCTTCCTGCTGGTACTGGGACTACTGGCGGGGGCCTGGGGCTGGTACGAGCGCCAGGCGCTGGCGGACTTTCCCGGCATCCTCAGCGCCTACTCGGCCAAGGAGTACTGCTCGTGCCGCTTTGTCATGGGCTTCGATGCGCCGTATTGCCGAGGGTATGTAAGTCAGTACCTGCCCTTGAGCCGCCTTGATGAAGATACCCCGGCCCGTGTTGTGACGGCTGTCGGGCTGGGGGTTGCAAATACAGCCAGGTGGCGCGGTGTACGTGAGGGCTGTGGCTTGCTGCCGTGAAGGCAGCCGGGTAAGGTTGACGGCCTCTGTGTTTCAGGATTTCTCATGTTCTCTCTGCCCCGTCTTCTGTTGGCCGCGCTCGCCTTTGTGAGCCTCTCGGCCCAGGCCAACTGGCACCTGGATGGCGAATCGTCACGCCTGTCGTTCATCTCCAGCAAAAATGGCGATACCGCCGAAGTTCACCGCTTCCTGGTATTGCACGGCAAGGTCGACCGCAAAGGCGCGGCCGAGCTGATGATCGAAATGGACTCCAACAGCAGCGGTGTGCCGCTGCGCGACGAGCGCATGCGCAAGGACCTGTTCGAGTTCGCGCGCTTCCCGGAGGCCAATGTCTATGCGCAGATCGACCTGCGCCCGATCAACGACCTGGCCAATGGTGCCCAGGTTGAGCTGCGCCTGCCGGTGACCGTCAAGCTGCACGGCAAGGAGCACAGCTACAACGCCTTGCTGCTGGCTACGCGCCTGGATGAGCGGCGCTTCCAGGTGGTGACCCTGGAACCGCTGATGGTGCGCGCCGAAGACTTCGATCTGGTGCCGGGCCTTGAAGCGCTGCGCAAGATGGCCGGACTCAAATCCATCAGCCCCTCGGTGCCGGTGTCTGCGGTGCTGATCTTCACGGCGCGCTGATATGGCCGGACCGGTCTTCCCCTGGCGAGACGGCAACCGGTTCGAGTTATTGATCGACGGCCCCGAGTTTTTCCCCCGCATGCTCACCGCTATTGTGCGGGCCGAGCAGCAGGTCGATCTGGAGTTGTACCTGGTAGAGGCAGGCGCCTGTGCCGAGGCCATGGTGCAAGTATTGGTGAATGCCGCCGAACGCGGCGTACAGGTGCGTTGCCTGTTCGATGACTACGGCGCCCTGGCCTTCACCCTCAGCCTTCGCCAGCGCCTGATCGCGGCTGGCGTGGAGCTGCGCTGGTACAACCGTCTGCGCTGGCGCCGCGGCTTTCGCAACCTCTATCGTGATCACCGCAAGTTGCTTCTGGTTGATCAGTCCTGGGCGGTGGTGGGCGGTACCGGTGTCACTGACCAGTTCTGGGTACCGGACGAGGACGTCAGCGAATGGCACGAAGTGATGGTGCAGATGGAAGGGCCGCTGGTAGCCGACTGGCAGATGCTCTTCGATCGCCAGTGGCGCGCCAACCTGCGTCGCACCGCCTGGCGCCCACCCACTCATTTCGGCTTGCCGCGCTTGCCCCATGTGCCCGACAGCGGCCAGGGCATGGGCCGAGTGGCCTATGCAGATGCCCGTCAGCATCGGGATATCCTGCAGTCACTGGTGCGGGCGTTGAACAGCGGTCAACGACGGATCTGGTTGGCCACTCCGTATTTCCTGCCGACCTGGAAAGTGCGTCGGTCCCTGCGTCGTGCAGCGGCCAGGGGGGTGGATGTGCGCCTGTTGCTGACCGGTCCGCGCACCGATCACCCTTCGGTACGCTATGCAGGGCATCGCTATTACCCGCGGCTGCTGCGTGCCGGGGTGACCATCTATGAGTACCAGCCGTGCTTCCTGCACCTGAAAATGGTACTGGTGGACGACTGGGTCAGCATTGGCTCATGCAACTTCGACCACTGGAACCTGCGCTTCAACCTTGAGGCCAACGTCGAGGCATTGGACCCGCCGTTGACGGCAGCGGTGGCGGCGAGCTTCGAGCGCGACTTTGCCCAGAGCCTGTGTATCGACCTTGAACACTGGCATGCGCGGCCGTTGTGGAAACGAGCGCAGCAGCGCTTGTGGGGGTGGCTGGATCGCTTGGTGGTCAACCTGCTGGATCGGCGGGATTGATGTAGGCGCGGGCAAAAAAAACGGCAGGGGTATGGCCCCCGCCGTTTTTTTATCTTCGCAAACCTTGAGGTTTACTTCACTTCCACCGCCAGGCTCTGGGCGATCTTGTTTTGCCAGATCGCAGGACCAGTGATGTGTACCGACTCACCATTGCTGTCGACAGCAACGGTCACCGGCATGTCCTTGACCTCGAACTCGTAGATCGCTTCCATGCCCAGTTCGGCAAAGGCCAGGACCGTGGACTTCTTGATCGCCTGGGCGACCAGGTAGGCAGCGCCACCGACGGCCATCAGGTACACGGCCTTGTTGTCCTTGATCGCTTCGATGGCGGTCGGGCCACGCTCGGACTTGCCAATCATGCCCAGCAGGCCGGTCTGTTCAAGGATCTGGCGGGTGAACTTGTCCATCCGCGTAGCGGTGGTCGGACCGGCCGGGCCCACTACTTCGTCGCCTACCGGATCAACCGGGCCAACGTAGTAGATGAAGCGACCCTTGAGGTCGACCGGCAGTTCCTCGCCCTTGTTGAGCATCTCGACCATGCGCTTGTGCGCAGCGTCGCGACCGGTGAGCATCTTGCCGTTGAGCAGGATGGTCTCGCCCGGCTTCCAGCTCTGTACGTCTTCCGGGGTCAGGGTGTCGAGGTTGACGCGGCGAGCCGATGGACCCGCTTCCCAGACGATTTCCGGGTAAGCGTCCAGCGACGGCGCTTCCAGGTCGGCCGGGCCCGAGCCGTCGAGCACGAAGTGGGCGTGACGGGTGGCGGCACAGTTGGGGATCATGCACACCGGCAACGAGGCGGCGTGAGTCGGGTAGTCCATGATCTTGACGTCGAGCACGGTGGTCAGGCCGCCCAGGCCCTGGGCACCGATGCCCAGCTGGTTGACCTTCTCGAACAGCTCCAGGCGGATCTCTTCGATTCGGTTCTGCGGGCCACGGGCCTTGAGCTCGTGAATGTCGATGGATTCCATCAACACTTCCTTGGCCATGACCGCGGCTTTCTCGGCGGTACCGCCGATGCCGATGCCGAGCATGCCTGGTGGGCACCAGCCAGCACCCATGGTCGGAACGGTCTTCAGTACCCAGTCGACGATCGAGTCGGACGGGTTGAGCATGGCCATTTTCGACTTGTTCTCGGAACCGCCGCCCTTGGCCGCCACGTCCACTTCCACGGTATTGCCCGGGACGATGGAGTAGTGGATGACCGCCGGGGTGTTGTCCTTGGTGTTCTTGCGCGCACCTGCCGGGTCGGCAAGGATGGACGCACGCAGGACGTTCTCTGGCAGGTTGTAGGCGCGGCGCACGCCTTCGTTGATCATGTCGTCCAGGCTCATGGTCGCGCCATCCCAGCGCACGTCCATACCCACGCGCACGAACACGGTGACGATACCGGTGTCCTGGCAGATCGGGCGGTGGCCGGTGGCGCACATGCGCGAGTTGATCAGGATCTGGGCGATGGAGTCGCGCGCGGCAGGCGACTCTTCACGCAGGTAGGCCTCATGCATGGCCTGGATGAAGTCAACGGGGTGGTAGTACGAAATGAACTGCAGGGCGTCGGCAACGCTCTGAATCAGGTCGTCTTGCTTGATCACGGTCATGCAGCGCGCTCCTCTTAAAGACGGGAACATTCAATAAGGTATTCCGACGCGGACAGGCCGAGGTGTCGAAACGACCTTTCACGGCGCGACGACGGACAGGCCGGCGGCGCAAAAAGGCGCGGCAGTATAGCGCGCATCCGTGCCCGGCACACCTGCGAGTGGTCTGGACGAAGGTCGGCTGCCGGTGGGCACCCTTTTTGCGTGCCAGCGCGGGGCTTTGCCCCTAAAGTGGCGGTTGGCCATGGTGATTGCGAGCGGGAGACGATCAATGCCTGAACTCTGTGTGGGCGAGCGCTGCTGGACGGTGCCGGCGGGCAGCAACCTGCTCGACGCGCTGAACGGCGGTGGATGCTTGGTGCCCTACAGTTGTCGGGCCGGTAGCTGCCACGCCTGCCTGGTGCGCTGCCTTGACGGCGAGCCGGGCGATGCGTTGCCCGGTGCCTTGGGTGCGGACAAGCGCGAGCAGGGCTGGCGCCTGGCCTGCCAGTGCCAGGTTGTAGATGACCTGCGGGTGGCGGTGTTCGATCCGCAGCACGACGGGTTGCCGGCTCGTGTAAGTGAGGTGCAGTGGCTGAGCGCCGGGGTATTGCGCCTGCGTCTGCAGCCTGAGCGCCCCTTGCGCTACCGGGCCGGGCAGCACCTGGTGCTGTGGAGTGCGCAGGGTGTGGCCCGGCCGTACTCGTTGGCCAGCATGCCCGGCGAAGAGCCATTTCTGGAGTTTCACCTCGATTGTCGCCATCCCGGTGCCTTCTGTGACGAGGCGCGTCAGTTGCAGGCCGGTGACGCAGTGCGGCTGGGCGAGCTGCGAGGCGGGGCGCTGCACTACGATGCCGACTGGCAGGAGCGCCCGCTGTGGTTGCTGGCAGCGGGCACGGGGTTGGCGCCGCTCTGGGGCATTGCGCGCGAGGCCTTGCGCCAGGAGCACCACGGGCCGATGCGGTTGTTGCACCTGGCCCACGACAATCAGGCGCACTACCTGGCTGGCGAGCTTGCAGCGCTGGCTGGGCGCCATCCGCAACTTCAGGTCGAACTGTTGACCCCGCAGACGCTGCCCCAGGCGCTGGCAGCCTTGCGGTTGCAATCCAGGCAGACCATTGCGCTGGCGTGTGGCTCGCCCGCCAGCGTCGAGCAATTTGCCCGCCGATTGTTCCTGGCCGGCTTGCCGCGCAACCAGCTGTTCGCCGATACGTTCACAGGCCGCGCCTGAACGGCAGGCATAAAAAAACCGCAGCACAGGCTGCGGTTTTCAGGCTGCGAAGGCCTGATCAGACCAGCGAATCACCGACATGCAGGATCTTCATGCCGTTGGTGCCACCGATGGTGTGGTAGCTGTCGCCTTTGGTCAGGATCACCCAGTCACCTGGCTCGACCAGGCCGCGCTTGAGCAGCTCGTCCACCGCCGCCTGGCTGACTTTTTCCGCCGGCAGGGCCGCCGGGTCGAAGGCAATCGGGTAGACGCCGCGGAACATCGAGGCGCGTGCCTGGGTGGCGCGGTGCGGGGACAGGGCGAAGATCGGCACGTGCGAACGCAGGCGCGACATGATCAGCGGGGTGTAGCCACTTTCGGTGAGGGCGATGATCGCCTTGACGCCTGGGAAGTGGTTGGCCGTGTACATGGCTGCCAGGGCGATGCTTTCGTCGCAACGCTCGAAGCGGGTGTGCAGGCGGTGGCTGGACTTCTGGTTGGTCGGGTGCTTTTCAGCGCCCTGGCAGATGCGGGCCATGGCCTGTACGGCTTCGATCGGGTAGGCGCCGGCGGCGCTTTCGGCCGAGAGCATGACCGCATCGGTGTTATCCAGCACGGCGTTGGCGACGTCCGACACTTCGGCGCGGGTCGGCATCGGGTTCTGGATCATCGACTCCATCATCTGGGTGGCGACGATCACGGCCTTGTTGTTGCGGCGGGCGTGCTGAATGATCTTTTTCTGGATCGCGATCAGCTCGGCGTCGCCGATCTCTACGCCCAGGTCACCACGGGCAACCATTACTGCGTCACTGGCGGCGATCAGGCCGTCGAGGGTTTCATCGTCGGCGACCGCTTCGGCGCGCTCGATCTTGGCCACCAGCCAGGCGCTGCCACCGGCTTCGTCACGCAGGCGACGGGCGTATTCCATGTCGCTTGCGTCACGCGGGAAGGAAACGGCCAGGTAGTCCAGGTCCATTTCTGCAGCCAGCTTGATGTCGGCCTTGTCTTTTTCAGTCAGGGCAGGAGCGGTCAAGCCGCCACCTTTACGGTTGATGCCTTTGTGGTCGGACAGCGGACCGCCGATCAATACCGAGCAGTGCAGGGAGTCGGCAGTGGCGGTTTCAACACGCATCACCACGCGGCCGTCGTCGAGCAGCAACTCGTCGCCGACGCCGCAATCCTTGACCAGGTCCGGATAGTCGATACCGACGATTTCCTGGGTACCTGCGGTCAGCGGGTGAGCGGTGGAGAAGGTGAAGCGATCACCGACTTTGAGTTCGATGCGCTTGTTGGCGAATTTGGCAATACGAATCTTCGGACCTTGCAGGTCGCCCAGCAGCGCCACGTGGCGACCCAGGCGCGCAGCGATCTCACGGATCAGGCGGGCGCGGGCTTTATGCTCATCGGGGGTGCCGTGAGAGAAGTTCAGGCGGGCGACATCCAGGCCGGCAAGGATCAGTTGCTCGATAACTTCCGGCGAGTTGCTGGCGGGGCCAAGGGTGGCGACGATTTTGGTACGGCGGATGGTCATGCACAGACTCCTATAGTGAAGCGCAGCGAAAGGCTACTCTGGAATTTCGCTGTAGTCATTGTTCCTTTGCACTACCTGCCCGCAGGCCAGGGGGGCGTTTGAACGGTGCCAGGCTTTGGCAGCGACTTCAAATGCAAGTGGAGACGATGTAGCCGCTGGCGATTGCCTGCGATCGACCGCGCAGCGGTCGTGGTTCACGACAGTTGCGCCTACAGAATTTCAGGGTTGGGCCGATACACTGTCCATTGAAGGAGATTCCCCCATGCGAGCCTTGATTGTTCTAGCCCTGGCCACCAGTGTCGTTGGCTGCACCCGCTGGTCGATGGACCATCACCTGAACAATGCCTACCGCGCCTATGATCGCGGCGATTGCGAGAAGGTGATGCTTGAACTGTCCCAGGTCGACCGTACCAGCCGCGCCCGGCCGTTCATTCATCCGGAAGTGTCGATGCTGCGAGGCCAGTGCCTGGAGCGTCAGAAGCTTTATGTCGATGCGGCGCAGACCTACCTGTACCTCATCCAGCGCTACCCGCAGAACGAATACGCCTACCGTGCCCGGGCTCGTTTGCAGACCCTGGAGCAGTTGGGCCACTTCCGCAGTGGCGAGACGGCCATTGCCCGTCCCACCACGACTACGCCTTGGCGTTAATACCAATGTGTGTCCTCGCGGCTGTGACGCAGGGGTAGGATTGGACTAAGCTTGAAGGTGACGTATCCGCGTTCCAGCCGCACTAGCGCGGCCCTGCTATAAGGGTCTTCGACAGCGATTCCGACCATGCTTCACGAGCGCCACATCGAGCGTCATCAGCTCCCTTACTACCTCAAGGTCTTCAACCGCTTTACCGACCAGCCCATTGGCTACCTGGGGAACGTGTCCGAAGACGGCCTGATGCTGATCAGCCAGCTACGGATGCTGATCGGCCCGGATTTCGAGTTGCAACTCAAAGTGCCTGGCCATGATGGTGAGCTGCACCTGATCGACCTCACCGCCAGTTGCCTGTGGAGCCATGAAGACCAGACGCCGGGTCACTATGATTCCGGGTTCATGTTGTTGCAGGCCCCGCGTGAATACGCGCAGTTAGTCAAAGCCTTGCATCATTACTTCAGCTTTCTGCCGTTGAACGCTTCGGCCTGAGACTGGCCGTGACGGGCCAGTGGCCCTAGACTCTGGACGATCTTCTGTTCAGGAACGCCCCGTGAGCTCCAGCATCTTCTGGCACGACTACGAAACCACTGGCATCAACCCGTGTTGCGATCGCCCCTTGCAAGTGGCCGGTGTGCGCACCGACCTCGAGCTGAACGAGATCGAGGCGCCAATCAACCTTTATTGCCAACCCAGCGACGATATCCTGCCGCATCCGGCGGCATGCCTGGTCACTGGTATTACCCCGGCACAACTGGCAAGCCAAGGCTTGAGCGAAGCCGAGTTCATGACCCGTGTGCATGCCGAACTGGCGCGTCCAGGCACGTGCGGGGCGGGTTACAACAGTCTGCGCTTCGATGACGAAGTCACGCGCTACAGCCTGTACCGCAACTTTTTCGACCCCTACGCCCGCGAATGGCAGGGCGGCAACAGCCGCTGGGACCTGATCGATGTGGTGCGCACCGCCTATGCGCTGCGCCCTGACGGCATTGTCTGGCCTGAGCAGGAGGGGCGTACCAGTTTGCGCCTGGAACTTCTGACCGCTGCCAACGGTATTGACCATGGTCAGGCCCATGAGGCCCTCAGCGATGTAAGGGCAACCATTGCACTGGCAAAACTGATCCGCCAGAAACAGCCCAAGCTGTATGAGTGGCTGTTTCAATTACGCAGTAAACAGAAAGTCCTCGATCAGGTTCGTCTACTCCAACCCCTGGTACATATTTCCGGACGTTTCTCTGCGGCGCGACATTATTTGGGTGTTGTTTTGCCGTTGGCCTGGCATCCACGCAACCGCAATGCCTTGATCGTCTGCGATCTGCAAATGGACCTGCAACCCTTGTTGCAGGAGGAAGGCGATGCATTGCGTCAGCGCTTATACACCCGGCGGGAAGAAATGCCTGAAGGGCAATTACCGGTTCCTCTGAAGTTGGTGCATATCAATCGCTGTCCGGTGGTGGCGCCGTTGAATGTATTGCGCCCTGAGGATCAACAGCGCCTGGGGCTGGATATGTCCTTGTTTGAAGTGCGGGCATCCGGCCTGGTGGCGGCGCAGGCAAATTGGCAGGACAAGTTGCAGACTATCTACAGCGAGGAGGCGTTTGCCCCGTGTGAAGATCCCGAGCAGCAGTTGTATGACGGATTTATTGGAGACCGTGATCGTCGCTTGTGCGAGCAAGTGCGTACGGTGGACCCGCATCAATTGGGGCAGGGGCACTGGATGTTCGATGACGAGCGATTGCCCGAATTACTGTTTCGTTACCGCGCCCGTAATTTTATCGAGACCTTGAATGAACAGGAGCGTCAACGTTGGCAACTGTTTTGCCAGCAGCGCCTGACCAACCCTCAGATGGGCGCGCCCAACACGCTGGGCGATTTCGAGCAAGCCTTGCAGGGCTGCTGGGATCAAGCCGATGCCTCCCAGCGTGAGTTGCTCGGCCACTGGCGCACTCACGCCCAGGCGCTGAAGTTGCAGTTCGGTATTTAAGCGATATTGAGCGGCCTGGTCAGACCCAATGAAATAAAAAAACGCCAGCATGCTGGCGTTTTTTAGTGGCGTAACATTTGGTCACGCGGTCGGGCAATTAGCCCAACAGGGTTGCCCAGCTTTCAACCTCATCGCCACCCCACTTGGCTTTCCACTCTTTCAGGGTTTTGTGGTTGCCGCCTTTGGTTTCGATGACTTCACCGTTGTGCGGGTTTTTGTATTGCTTGACCTTGCGCGCGCGCTTGGTGCCGGTGGTTTTAACTGCGCCACGTGGGGCTTTGTTCAGTTTGGCTTCCGGGTCCAGCAGGGCAATGATGTCACGCAGCGACTTCGAATATTCGCCCATCAGTGCGCGCAGTTTGCCTTCAAATTCCAGTTCGGTTTTCAGCTTGTCGTCTTGCGACAGGTTCTGCAAACGGGCCTGCAGTTCTTTGATGGCTTCTTCGGTGGCGCGATATTCGTTGATCAGGGACATGTGGCGTTCCTTGGGAATTGAGGTATCAGGTCGACAGTGGGCCAATAATAGTCAGAGCGTACTGCCAAGTAAACATTAAACTTGGCAATTAGCCGGTGCCGCGTTAAATCGACACGATAGATTTCATTAAGAAAAATTTACAAACTAAGACATTCGGATAATGCCTAACTTAACCGCCATGCAGCATGTAACGGGGGCTCGGGCCTGATGCGCTGCTGGCGGGCCGGGCGACAGGGCGCGTGCATTGCCTACTGCAGTTTTTCCGGGCACTCGCTAGAATGTGCGCCTTTGCGAAGTTTCTGGAGTCTCATTCATGCGCACCTACCGGCTGGTGATTGCTTGCCCCGACCGCGTTGGCATCGTCGCCAAAGTCAGTAATTTTCTGGCGTCCTATAACGGCTGGATCAACGAAGCGAGCCATCACTCCGATGAGCAGAGCGGTTGGTTCTTCATGCGCCACGAAATCCGCGCACAGACCCTGCCATTTGGTATCGAGGCGTTTCGCGAGGCGTTTGCGCCGATTGCCGAAGAGTTCTCCATGGTCTGGCGTATTACCGACACCGATCAGAAAAAGCGCGTGGTGCTGATGGCCAGCCGTGAGTCTCACTGCCTGGCCGACCTGTTGCACCGCTGGCACGCCAAGGAGCTGGACTGCGATATCCCGTGCGTCATTTCCAACCACAACGATCTGCGCAGCATGGTCGAGTGGCACGGTATTCCGTTTTTCCACGTCCCGGTCGATCCGCAAGACAAACAGCCGGCCTTCGCCGAGGTCTCGCGCCTGGTCAAGGAACACGGCGCCGATGTCGTGGTGCTGGCCCGCTACATGCAGATCCTGCCACCACAGCTGTGCCAGGAGTATGCCCAGCAGGTCATCAACATTCACCACAGCTTCTTGCCGTCGTTCGTCGGTGCCAAGCCGTACCACCAGGCGTCGCTGCGTGGGGTGAAGCTGATTGGCGCTACCTGCCACTATGTGACCGAAGAGCTGGACGCCGGCCCGATCATCGAGCAGGACGTGGTGCGCGTCAGCCACAGCGACAGTATCGAGGACATGGTGCGTTTCGGCCGTGACGTCGAGAAAATGGTCCTGGCCCGGGGCCTGCGCTATCACCTGGAAGACCGCGTGCTGGTTCATGGCAACAAGACGGTGGTCTTCAACTAAGACCGCCGCATGGAGGTTGCAACATGGCCGATCCCCTCGACAAGGCAACCTCCAAGGCCCCGCCGACCCTTGGCGAGGGCTGCCTCAGCCGCTACGACCCGGATGCACTCGACAGCGAGGACGGCACCGACTTTCCCGGTGCCGCCGAGCTTTGGGAGCAGGTCAAGCCTTCTCGCGACGAACCCGTGTCTGGTTGAAGCGCAAGCGCTCCAGTAGCGGGCGTCCCAGCAGGTAGAGAAACACCGGGCCGCCCGCGATCAAATAGAAGTAATAGGTCACCGCGCGCCAGATCAGAATCGCCGCCGCTGCAGTCGATTTGCCCACGAGGGGCGTCAGCAAGGTAGCCGATGTCAGTTCGGCGGCGCCGGCACCGCCTGGCAACAGGCTGAACTGCCCAGCGCTGAGCGAGAGCATCTGCACCAGAAAGCTCAGTACCCATTGCACGTCTACGCCCAGCCCGCGCAGGGCCAGGTACAGCACGCTATAGCGCAACCCCCAATGCACGCAGGTCAGGGCGAATACCAGCGTGAGCGTACGTTTGGGCAGGCGCCAGGTGTCGGCCAGGGCGCGGAAGAAGTGCAGCACTTTGCGCGTCCAGCGCCGACGTCGCGGCGCCGATATCTTCAGCCGGCGCAACAGTCGCCCATTGACCCGCAGCAACGCCCGCCGACATTTCACCAGCGCTACTCCAGCCACCAGCATTCCGAACATCAGCAGCGCGCTGCCCGCCAACATGCCTTCGAGGCTTCGACCCAGGCTGTGGAACAGGGCATAGCCGGCAATCCCCAGCATGGCGCAGAGAAAGAACAGTAAATCGTTGATCTGGTCGGCGGCAAACACCGCCCCGCTGCGAGCGGGGCCGATCCGGTCACGGGCCAGCAGAGCCATCAGGGCCAGTGGCCCGCCGCTGCCGCCTGGGGTGGTGCAGATGGCAAACTCGGTGGCCATGATCACCCCCAGGCTTCGTACACGGCCCAGATTCGACCCCTGGCTGCCGAGTAACAGCCGCAGGCGGATGGCATTGATGATCCAGCAGAGCAGGATCATGCCCAGCAAGCCAAGCATCAGCCCGGGCGCAAAGGCACGCAGGCGGGTCAGCAGGTCGCTGCCACCGAGCAACGCCGGTACCAGCAGCGCAAGGATGAGCGCAAAGAGCAACCACGCCAGGCGCTTCACGATGCCAGCCAGGCTGATTTGGTCAGGGGAGTACGGCCTTGTTGCAACAACTGCTGCAAGGTTCGCATCCAGTACTGGCGGGAAAAACCGTGGCGCATATCTACCGGGTGCAAGCCCAGGCGAATCACGGGGGCTTGCTCAAGGCGCGCGGCCTGAAGCTCGCAGGCAATCCGCGACAATCCCCGTCGCCAGCTGCTGCGGGCACTCCACACAAGTCCGGGGGCCGCGACGGGGGAGAAGTGCGGCAATCGATAGAGGTGACGCGGGTCACTGGTGTACTGCAACGGCAGCCTCCGCAGGGCCTGGCGAGTGCCCTCGCTCATCAACCAGGCCGGGGCGACGAAGCCTGCCAACGGCCAGTCGAATCGCTCGAACAGCGCCATGCCGGCCTGCAAGCGCTCCAGGGCAGTCGCCTGGTCGAGGCTATAGAACTCGCCTTCGTGGGTGTAGACGCGACGCATGAACCAGTTACCCGGCGAGTGCGGGGCCGGGCTGTCATCTAGGTGGTAATAGCCATGCAGGACCAGTTCGTCACCGCGATGCAGGCGCCAGTCCAGCAGTCGGCGAAAATGTTTGGCCTGTATCAGCGGGTCGCGCTTGTGAAAGTCGGGTACCACCAGCCAGGTCAGGGGGATGTTGCCCAAGGCATCCACTGCTTCGACGAATGGCTGGTAGTCCGGCCAGGTATGGGGCGCCACGTCGTGCAGCACCAGCAGCAGGCTGCGTCGGCTGTCAGTAAGGTCAGGCATGGGCACGTACCGGCAGGCTATAGCCGAGCACCGCACGGTAGTGGGCCAGCAGGCCGTTGACCACCGTGTCCCAGGCGTAATGCTGCTCGGCATGCAGGCGTCCTTGTTGGCCAAGCTGCGCGGCGCCTTGCTCGAAAACCTCCCGCACGGCCCTGGCCATGGCCAAGCCGTCATTGGGTTGGCACAGGCGGCCGAAGCGCTCGTCGACAATTTCCTCGAATGCGCCGGCCGCTACCGCAATCACCGGAATTGCACTGGCCATGGCCTCGAGAATCACCAGGCCGAAGGTCTCCTGATCGCCGGCATGGACCAGGGCATCGGCGCTGGCCAGTAGCCGCGCGACTTCATTGGCGGGGCAGAAGTGGTCGATGACTGTGACATTGGCTGGAACCATGGCGGGCATGTGCGAGCCGACCAGCAACAGGTGATAGTGCTTGCCCAGGCGCCTCATGCAGTCGAGCAGCACCGGCAGGTTTTTCTCTCGCGAGCCGCGGCCTGCAAACACCAGCAGGTGGGTGTTGTCGGCAATTTTCAACTGTTGGCGCACCGTGTTATCGCGGTGACGCGGGTGAAAGGCCGTGAGGTCGACGCCCAGGCGTTGTACATGAACGTTGTCGATACCCAGGCCTCGCAGTTTGTTGGCCATCACCTGGCTTGGGGCCAGGACCCGGTCGAAATTGCCGTACAGCTTGCTGACATAGGCTTCGACATTGGGAGTGAACCAGTTACCCATGCGGTTGCTGACCAGCAGCGGCAGATCGGAATGATAAAAGCCGATCACCGGCACATCGAGCTGGCGCCGCGCATCCAGGGCCGCCCAGGCGGTCAGGTAGGGGTCGCCGACCTCGATCAGGTCGGGTTGCAGATCGTGCAGCACGTTGCGCCAGGGGGCCAGGCGCAACGGGAAGCGGTAACCGTTACCGAAGGGCAGGGCCGGGGCGGGCACGTGGTAGATGCCATTGGCATGACTGGCGCTGGCGCCGGGAATCAACAGGCTGTGGCGGACATCGGGGGTGAGTCCAAGGCGGCGATGTTTGGCATCAAGATAAGTACGCACGCCGCCGCTGGCGGGGGCGTAGAACATGGTGATGTCAGCGATGTGCACGATCAGCATCCCTCCGAGATCGCATTCAGAGTGTGTCATCAGGCATTGGCATGCACCTGAGGACGCGCCCTAAGGTTGACCTCTGTTAAGGATAGTTTGTTCGATCGGGCTTAAGGGGAGGGGCAGCGGCGGGCGCGGCTGCCCCGGGCGCTTAGATGCGGAAGCTGCCCACCAGCTGTTTCAGACGGCTGGCTTGTTGCTCGAGGTCGGCGCAGGCGCGCAGGGTCGATTGCAGGTTCTCGACCCCTTCCTGGTTGAGCATGTTGATCTCGTTGATGTCCATGTTGATCGAGTCGACCACGGCCGTCTGCTCCTCGGTGGCAGTGGCCACCGACTGGTTCATGCCGTCGATCTCGCCGATGCGCAACGTGACGCTGCCCAGGCGCTCGCCGGCCTGGTTGGCGATTTCCACGCTGTCCTGGCTGTGGCGTTGGCTCTGGCCCATGGTATCGACCGACTCGCGCGCCCCTACCTGCAGCTCTTCGATCATGTTCTGTACCTGTTGTGCCGACTCTTGGGTGCGATGGGCGAGGTTGCGAACCTCGTCGGCGACCACGGCAAATCCGCGTCCGGCTTCACCGGCCCGCGCCGCTTCAATGGCGGCGTTGAGGGCGAGCAGATTGGTCTGCTGGGAAATGCTGGTGATCACTTCGAGGATTTGGCCGATGTTCACCGTCTTGCTGTTGAGCGTCTCGATGTGCGAGCTGGAGGTGCAGATCAAATCCGACAGACGGTTCATCGCCGCGATGCTGCGATCGACCACCTGCTGGCCTTCCTCGGCCAGGTGACGGGCAGAGCTTGCCTGCTGCGAAGCTTGCGCGGCGTTGTGGGCAATTTCCTGGGCGGCGGCGCCGAGCTGGTTGATGGCAGCGGCCACGCTGTTGGTGCGGTTGGACTGCTCGTCGGAGTTGACCATCGAGGAGTTGGAGGCGCTGACCACCCGCAGGGCGACTTCGTTGACCTGCTCGGTTGCTGACGACACTTCACGAATCGAGCCGTGGATACGTTCCACGAAGCGGTTGAATGCCGTGCCCAGGGTGCCGAATTCGTCGTGGTTGTGGATGGTCAGGCGTTTGGTCAGGTCGCCTTCGCCTTCGGCGATGTCTTCCATGGCCCGGGTCATGGTGTGCAGCGGTTGCAGCAACACGCGGATCAACAGGCCGAGCAGGGCGATGATGATCGCCACGGCCACCAGGGTGGCGATCACCGCCGAGGTGCGGAACTCGCTGAGCATTGCATAGGCTTTGTCTTTATCGACAGACAGGCCGATGTACCAGTTGGCCGAGGGCAGGCCCTTGACCGGGGCGAAGGTCAGCAGGCGGGTTTCGCCGTTGAGCTGGACTTCGCTGAGGTCCTTGGTCAGGCGCGGGGTGTTCTGCGGGAACAGGTCCGACAGCGACTTCATCACCAGGTCCTTGTCCGGGTGGACCAGGATTTTGCCCTGTTCGTTGACCAGGAAGGCGTAGCCCATGCCGCCGAAATTCAGCGAGTTGATGATTTCTACCAGGCCGTCCAGCGCCAGGTCGCCACCCACCACGCCGACATTGCGTGCGGCGGTGGCGACGACTGATATCACCATCTTGCCGGTGCTGACATCAATGTAGGGTTCAGTCAGGATCGGTCCGTTGGCAGCCATGCCGTCCTTGTACCAGGGGCGAACGCGTGGGTCGTAGCCATCGGGCATTTTGGTTTGCGGGCGAATGGTGAAACCACCGTTGACGTCACCCAGGTAGATCGTCAGAAAACTTGAGACCAGTGCTTGCTGACCGAGCAACGTGCCGATGTGTTCGGCATCGGGGTAGGTGGCAATGTTTTGTGCCACGTTTTGAACCAGGAGGATGCGGCCATCAAAAAGGCTCTTGATAGTGGTCGAAGTGCTGTCGCCCATCTCGGCAAGATAACTTTCCAGATCTTCGCGAATAGCATTACGCTGCAAGAAATCGTTGTACAAAGTAAAGAGTGTGAACGCGATCATGACGATCAGAGAAGCGGCCAGAAGGATCTTGTGGCTGAATCGGAGGCTTTTGTTCATAACGTGTCGGTCCGCTAAGGTTTTGTTATCCGGGTTCGTTCGCACAAAGAACAGTTTGAAAGCAGTGCAGGTCCCCTTTCCTTATCGGGCTATTCCTGTCTTTCTGGTGGTCTATCGCTAACTTGATATCGGCCGCTTCGAGCCAAAGCTTAAACAGAGGGTAAAAATACATGCCTGACTCTTCGCAGTTCATGCTCGGCGCGGATCTTGCCGGTCAACCGGTGTCCCAGGCCATGCGCCTGGCCAACCGCCATGGGTTGATCGCTGGCGCCACCGGCACTGGCAAGACCGTGACCCTGCAGCACATGGCCGAGGCCTTCAGCGATGCCGGCGTGGCGGTGTTCGCCGCCGACGTCAAAGGCGACCTGTGTGGCCTGGGCGCCGTGGGCAATCCGCAGGGCAAGGTGGCCGAGCGTATTGCCGGGATGCCCTGGCTCGAGCACCGGCCGCAGGCATACCCGGTCAGTCTGTGGGATATCCACGGCCAATCCGGCCATCCCTTGCGCACCACCCTCAGTGAAATGGGCCCGCTGCTGCTGGGCAACCTGTTGGAACTGAGCGACTCCCAGCAGGCTGCGCTCTATGCCGCCTTCAAGGTGGCCGACCGTGAAGGTCTGCTGCTGCTTGATATCAAGGATCTCAAGGCACTGCTGGCACATCTGAAGGACAACCCGCAGTTGCTGGGCGAAGACAGTGCGCTGATGACGACCGGCTCCAGCCAGGCGCTGTTGCGGCGCCTGGCCACCCTCGAGCAGCAGGGCGCCGAAGCGCTGTTTGGCGAACCGGCGCTGCAGTTGGAAGATATCCTGCGCCCGGATGCCGATGGTCGCGGGCGCATTCACCTGCTGGATGCCAGCCGCCTGGTGCATGAGGCGCCGAAGGTATATGCGACCTTCCTGCTGTGGCTGCTGGCCGAACTGTTCGAGCAACTGCCCGAGCGCGGCGATGCCGACAAACCATTGCTGGCATTGTTCTTCGATGAAGCGCACCTGTTGTTCAACGGCACGCCCAAGGCCTTGCAGGACCGGCTGGAGCAGGTGGTGCGGCTGATCCGTTCCAAAGGTGTCGGGGTGTACTTCGTCACCCAGTCGCCGAGTGACCTGCCTGATGATGTCCTGGCGCAGTTGGGCCTGCGTGTCCAGCATGGCCTGCGGGCGTTCACCGCCAAGGAGCAGAAGTCGTTGAGGGCCGTGGCAGAGGGTTTTCGTCCCAACCCTGCGTTCGACACCTTGAGTGTGCTGACCGAGCTTGGCATCGGTGAAGCGCTGGTGGGCACCCTGCAGGAAAAAGGCACGCCGGGCATGGTCCAACGGGTGCTGATCGCGCCGCCGCAGTCACGGATCGGACCCTTGAGCGCCGCCGAACGCACCGCGTTGGTTGCATCCTCTGCGCTGGGCGGGCGCTACGACAAACCCGTTGACCGTGAGTCGGCCTACGAAATGCTCACCGCGCGAAAGGGCGAAGCACCGACACCCGGGCAAGCGCCGGCTGCCGCAGAGGAGAGCCTGGCCGACAAAGCCGGTGAGTTCCTGCAGAGTGCCGCGGGGCAAGCGATCAAGTCGGCGGTGCGTCAGGCCGCCAACCAGTTTGGTCGTCAGCTGGTGCGTGGCTTGATGGGGTCGTTGCTGGGCGGCAGCAAGAAGCGCTGAATCGCAGGCATGAAAAAGGCGCCTTGAAGGCGCCTTTTTCAATGCGGGACAGTTCAGACGATGAACTTGGTCGCCAACCAGAACAAGGCTGCCGACAGACCCACGGTTGCCGGCAGGGTCAGTACCCAGGCCAGCAGGATGGTGCGCACGGTGCCGCCTTGCAGGCCGCTTTTGTTCGCGACCATGGTACCGGCCACGCCCGACGACAATACGTGGGTGGTCGACACTGGCAGGCTGAAGATGTTGGCCATGCCGATGGCACACGCCGCGGTGATCTGTGCCGACATGCCCTGGGCATAGGTCATGCCCTGCTTGCCGATCTTCTCACCGATGGTCAGTACCACGCGCTTCCAACCAACCATGGTACCCAGGCCCAGGGCCAGGGCAACGGCGATGATCACCCAGAATGGGGCGTATTCGGTGGTGGCGGTCAGGTCCTTGCGCAGTTTGTCCAGGTCAGCCTTTTCACGTGCCTGCAGGCCCGGCAGCTTGCCTACCTTCTTGGCCGTG
Source organism: Pseudomonas vranovensis (assembly GCF_040438935.1). Classification (NCBI taxonomy): domain Bacteria; kingdom Pseudomonadati; phylum Pseudomonadota; class Gammaproteobacteria; order Pseudomonadales; family Pseudomonadaceae; genus Pseudomonas; species Pseudomonas vranovensis. Next base: position 290,436 of record NZ_CP159259.1, read on the forward strand.
TCGTCCAGGCAGAGCAGGTAGCGACGCACTTCGATGCGCTTTTCAGGCGTCAGCGAACGGTACTCGGTCACGCCCTTGAGCGAGTGCAGCAAGGCGTTGATGGTCGGCTCGGTCTGCTGCGGGTTGCAACTGAACTGCTCCGGCAGGTCGCCATCCTGAGCTTTGCCCAGGGCCAGGAACTCACCCAGGGTAGCTTCGTTGCGCTGGTAGAACTGGCTCAGGTGCAGGGTGGCGTCGCGGGTACGCTCGATCTGGTAGGTGGTGCTGTTGAGGTCCAGGACGAACTGCGCAGGAACGATACCGATGAGCACCAGCATGATCAGGCCGATGCCTTTCTGGCCATCGTTGGAGCCATGCACGAAGCTGACCGCCATGGCCGAGATCACCAGAACCAGACGGTTCCAGAACGGCGGGTGCTTTTTATCGTCGAGTTTGCGGCGCTGTTCAGGCGTCTTGTGCATCTTCGACAGCGGGCGCCACCATTTCAGGCCCAGCAACACCAGGGCTGCCACGGCAAAACCGGCCATGGGCGAGAGCACCAGGGACATGCCGATATCGATAGCTTTCTGCCAGTTGACCCCGTCACCCAATGGAATGTCGCTGATCAGGGCGTTGGCAAGGCCTACACCGAGGATCGAACCGATCAGGGTATGAGAGCTGGACGCCGGAATTCCGAAGTACCAGGTACCCAGGTTCCAGGCGATGGCTGCGGCCAGCAGGGAGAAGACCATGGCCAGGCCGTGGCCTGTGTTCACATTGATCAGCAGCTCTACCGGCAACAGGTGAACGATGGCATAGGCCACCCCGACACCGCCGAGCAGAACGCCGAGGAAGTTGAACACCCCGGAGAAGAACACCGCCAGGTGAGGCGGCATGGCTTTGGTATAAATGACTGTAGCTACCGCGTTGGCGGTGTCATGAAAGCCATTAATGAACTCGAAGGCGAGTACGAAGGTCAAAGCGAGCAGCAAGCTCACCAGTACCCAGGCATCAAGTCCGCTGAATAAATCGATCATGAAGGTTTTCTGACCCGGTCATAAGGGGGCGCGATTATGCCAGAAAAGCCTGTTAATCGATGCACTTGCTGCCGACCGGTTTACGCCGTTGCGACGCTGTCCCTCGGGTTAAAGTGTCGGGAACGATCAGGAAAAACCCCTCTAAAATCGGTAAAAATCCAGAAAATTTAAGGGTTTACGTTGTTGGTTGGCTGTAATGAAAAATTCAAACAACTGTATTAAATTTGTGAGATTACGTTACCAGTCGCTGTAGGTCGCGTAACGATCGGCCTTGAGAATTTCGACCACGCGCACCCTCGGCCGCCCGCACCCGGCAGGCGGCAGCGACCCTTCGAGTGGCTAGCCTTCGTCGGTCTTGAGTTCTTTTTCTATTTTCTGCAGTTCCTGGGCAAACGCCTGGTCGAGGATGCTTGCGCGTTTGCGCCAAGGCTTGCGTTCAGGGTCGGGCTGGGCGGCGTAAGTGGTGACCTCTCCGCCGTAAACTTCCTTGTAACGTTGTTCCTGGCGCTCAAGTTCCGCGCGCAGTTCGTCTTTCGTCACAGTGCTACCTGTTGGTTGTGAATAAACTCTGGCGTTAACGCGTAAAAGCTGCGCAACAGCACAACTTGCACACGGCTACGCTGCCAGAGCGGCATAACTGTCGCAGCAACAGTAGGTTCAGAGTATGCATGCAGGAAGAATACTGATGTATTCAACCTTGCGGTAATTGCACCTGCCCTGCACCCAGTGAGTTCAGTCAGGCGCGGCTTGGATCCGAAGACCACCTGCCGGCGAGTGGGCACAGCACTTTATTATAGCTCGCACGTTACATAACGAAGTCAATCGGTATTCGCTGTTTGCTTATGACGGCGACCCCACCGTGTTTGTTACATCGGTATCGAGGTTCGGCCGGGGCAATTTCTTCAGGGGCAGGTGAGGCGAAAACCGAAGGAGAAAAAAACGGCCTCGCTTCGTGGGCAAGGCCGTGCCTGGGACTTCTACGGTGGGTACCTGACCAGTCTCTCCAAGAAGCCACATGGTGGCGGTAGAAAGGTATAAGCAATTGAGGGTGGCGGTCAATTGCGATTATCGGTCGTTGGTTCGATAATCGCCCCAGTGACCGTGTTGCCGAGGTGAACCATGACAGAAGAAATACCGCCCAAAGGGCCCGGGTTGAACGATCAGGTGCGCAGTTCGTTTGCGTCGCTGGCACCCCCCATCGTCGCTTCGCCGGCCAAGCGTATCCAGGCCTTCACCGGTGACCCCGACTTCATGACGTCGCTGGCCCGAGGGCTGGCTGTGGTCCAGGCGTTCCAGGAGCGCAAGCGCCACCTGACCATCGCGCAGATCAGCCACCGCACCGAAATTCCCCGCGCCGCCGTGCGCCGTTGCCTGCACACCTTGATAAAGCTGGGTTACGCCACCACCGACGGGCGTACGTATTCGTTATTGCCCAAAGTGCTGACCCTGGGGCATGCCTATTTATCGTCGACGCCGCTGGCGGTGTCGGCGCAGCCGTACCTGGACCGCATGAGCGACCAGTTGCACGAGGCCTGCAACATGGCCACCCTCGAAGGCGACGACATTCTTTACATTGCCCGCTCGGCGACGGTGCAGCGCCTGATTTCGGTCGACCTTTCGGTGGGGGGACGGCTGCCGGCCTATTGCACGTCGATGGGGCGAATCCTGTTGGCGGCCCTGGACGATGCCACCTTGCATGAATACCTGGAGCATGCCGACCTGCAAGCCAAGACCAGCCGTACCATTCATGACCCGGTAGCATTGCTTGAATGTCTGCAGCAGGTCCGCCAACAGGGCTGGTGCGTGGTCGACCAGGAGCTGGAGCAGGGCCTGCGCTCTATAGCTGTACCGGTCTACGATGCCTCCGGTCAGGTGCTGGCTGCGCTGAACGTCAGCACCCACGCGGGCCGGGTCAGCCGCACCGAGCTCGAGCAACGTTTCTTGCCCATCATGCTCGCGGCCAGCCGTGACTTGAGTGCCCAGCTGTTTGCCTGACACTGCACTTCCTGTTCGATAAACGCACACAGATGCGTTTATCGAATTGCGCCGATTCCGGCGTCTTATTAATGTCGCTCGCATCGGTCAGCCTGCCCTGACCGCCCATAATAATGAGCGAGAGGCGAATGCCCCCATGACTGATATCCCATCCAGGCACCGCCTGCAGCCGTTTCAGTACGCGCCGCGCGGCTGACCCGTACGCCTAACCGATCCTCTCCGTCTGTGCCGTTCACGCGCGCACCCGCACACCTGCGCGCTCCTACTGGATAAAAATAATGAACAGTCCCCACGCTGCTGTTGGAAACTGCCTTGATGTGCAGTTCTTCATCAATCAACAACCGCTGTCGCGCTATCAGTGGCGGGTGGTGATCCTGTGTTTTCTGATTGTTTTCCTTGATGGCCTGGACACGGCGGCAATGGGCTTTATTGCGCCAGCGCTGTCACAGGACTGGGGTATTGATCGCGCAAGCCTGGGCCCGGTGATGAGCGCCGCGCTGATCGGCATGGTGTTCGGCGCCCTGGGCTCCGGGCCACTGGCTGACCGCTTTGGCCGCAAAGTGGTGTTGGTGGGGGCGGTTGTACTGTTCGGCGCCTTCAGCCTGGCATCGGCCTACAGCACCAACGTCGACCAGTTGCTGGTGCTGCGTTTTCTGACCGGCCTGGGCCTGGGCGCAGGCATGCCCAATGCCACGACGCTGCTGTCCGAATACACGCCTGAGCGGCACAAGTCGCTGCTGGTGACCAGCATGTTCTGCGGCTTCAACCTGGGGATGGCCGGTGGCGGCTTCATCTCGGCCAAGCTGATCCCGACCTTCGGCTGGCACAGCCTGCTGCTGATCGGTGGTGTGCTGCCGCTGATCCTGGCCGTGGTACTGCTGTTCTGGTTGCCCGAGTCGGCACGCTACCTGGTGGTGCGTAACCGCGGCACCGACAAAGTGCGCAAGACCCTAGCCCCTATCGAGCCTTCCATTGTCGGCCAGGCGTCGAGTTTCAGCGTGCCGGAACAGAAAACCGTCAAGGCGCGCAACGTGTTTGCGGTGATCTTCTCGGGTACCTACAGCGTCGGCACGTTGCTGCTGTGGCTGACCTACTTCATGGGCCTGGTGATCGTGTACCTGCTGACCAGTTGGCTGCCGACCCTGATGCGCGACAGCGGCGCGAGCATGGAACAGGCTGCCTTCATTGGTGCTCTGTTCCAGTTCGGCGGAGTACTCAGTGCCGTTGCCGTGGGCTGGGCAATGGACCGTTACAACCCGCACAAGGTTATTGGCACTTTCTATCTGTTGGCCGGGGTGTTTGCCTACGCGGTCGGGCAGAGCCTCGGCAACATCACCTTGCTGGCGACCCTGGTGCTGATTGCCGGCATGTGCGTGAACGGTGCGCAGTCGGCCATGCCATCGCTGGCTGCGCGTTTTTATCCGACCCAAGGCCGGGCCACGGGTGTTTCGTGGATGCTGGGCATCGGTCGCTTCGGCGCCATCCTCGGTGCCTGGATGGGCGCCACCTTGCTGGGCCTGGGCTGGAACTTCGAGCAGGTGCTCACCGCGCTGGTGATCCCGGCAGGCGTTGCCACCGTGGCAGTGATCATCAAGGGCGTAGTCAGCCACGCCGACGCCACGTAGGAGCGGGTCATACAACTTGTTCGATAATCGAACGGTTAGTCGATTATCGGATTGTGCCTGCCAAAGCCCCACCGTAATCTGAATTCATACCGGCGCCACCCAAGGCGCCTTGCACACCGACCTCGACTCAGCATATCCAGGAGTCTGCAATGGCTGAAATCCTCTCGCTCCACGACGCCGTGAAGCAGTTCGTCCACGACGGTGACAGCGTCGCCCTCGAAGGCTTCACCCACTTGATTCCAACCGCCGCCGGGCATGAAATCATTCGTCAGGGCAAGAAAGAGCTGACCCTGGTACGCATGACGCCTGACCTGATTTACGACCAGCTCATCGGCTCCGGTTGTGCTCGCAAGCTGATCTTCTCCTGGGGCGGCAACCCGGGTGTCGGCTCCCTGCACCGTCTGCGCGATGCTGTCGAGAAGCAGTGGCCGCAAGCCATGGAAATCGAAGAGCACAGCCACGCCGACCTGGCCAACGCCTACGTCGCTGGCGCTTCGGGCTTGCCGTTCGCGGTACTGCGTGCCTACGCAGGCTCCGATCTGCCCAAGGTCAACCCGCTGATCAAGAGCGTTACCTGCCCCTTCACTGGTGAAGTCCTGGCCGCCGTCCCTTCGGTTCGCCCGGATGTCACCGTGATCCACGCACAGAAGGCTGACCGCAAGGGCAACGTACTGCTCTGGGGCATCCTGGGTGTACAGAAGGAAGCGGCCCTGGCAGCCAAACGCTGCATCGTGACCGTCGAGGAAATCGTCGACGACCTGAACGCGCCGATGAACGCCTGTGTACTGCCTACCTGGGCACTGTCGGCGGTATGCCTGGTACCAGGCGGTGCTCACCCGTCCTACGCCCATGGCTACTACGAGCGTGACAACCGTTTCTACCAGGCCTGGGACCCGATTGCTCGCAACCGTGAGACCTTCACCGCCTGGATCGACGAATACATTCGCGGCACCGCCGACTTCAACGAATTCAAGGCAAAACTGGCCAGCGCTTCGGAGGCTGCACAATGAGCTACTCCACCAATGAAATGATGACCGTCGCCGCAGCCCGTCGTCTGCGCAATGGTGCAGTGTGCTTCGTGGGCATCGGCCTGCCTTCCAAGGCCGCGAACCTGGCCCGCCTGACCTCGTCGCCCGACGTGGTGCTGATCTACGAATCCGGCCCGATCGGTGCCAAGCCGAGCGTACTACCGCTGTCGATCGGTGACGGCGAGCTGGCCGAAACCGCCGACACCGTGGTGCCGACCGGCGAAATCTTCCGCTATTGGCTGCAGGGTGGCCGGATCGACGTGGGCTTCCTCGGCGCAGCCCAGGTCGACCGCTTCGGCAACATCAACACCACCGTGGTGGGTGACTACCACCAGCCAAAAGTGCGCCTGCCAGGTGCCGGTGGCGCGCCGGAAATCGCCGGTTCCGCCAAGCAGGTGCTGATCATCCTCAAGCAGTCCAATCGCGCTTTTGTCGACAAGCTCGACTTCATTACTTCGGTCGGCCACGGCGAGGGCGGCGATTCGCGCAAACGCCTGGGCCTGCCAGGCGAGGGGCCGGTCGGCATTATCACCGACTTGTGCATCATGGAGCCGGAAGCCGGCACCCACGAGTTCGTGGTGACTTCGATTCACCCGGGCGTGACCCGCGAGCAGATTATTGCCGCCACCGGTTGGGCCATTCGTTTCGCTGACGATGTGGCCACCACTGTCGAACCAAGCGAAGTCGAGCTTACCGCCCTGCGTGACCTGGAAGCGCGCACTGCCGCCGCCCACGGCCAAGCGCCAGGAGAAGCCTGATGCGTGACGTATTTATCTGCGATGCCATCCGCACCCCCATCGGCCGCTTTGGCGGTGCCCTGGCCGGTGTGCGCGCCGACGACCTGGCGGCCGTGCCGATCAAGGCCCTGATCGAGCGCAACCCGCAGGTGCAATGGGATCAGCTGGACGAAGTGTTTCTCGGCTGCGCCAACCAGGCCGGTGAAGACAACCGCAACGTCGCCCGCATGGCACTGCTGCTGGCCGGCCTGCCGGACAGCGTACCGGGCGTGACCCTCAACCGTCTCTGCGCCTCCGGCATGGATGCGGTGGGCACCGCGTTTCGCGCCATTGCCAGCGGCGAGATGGAGCTGGCGATTGCCGGCGGTGTCGAGTCGATGTCCCGTGCCCCGTTTGTCATGGGCAAGGCTGACAGCGCCTATTCACGCAACATGAAACTGGAAGACACCACCATCGGCTGGCGCTTCATCAACCCGTTGATGAAAGCCCAGTACGGCGTCGATGCCATGCCGCAGACCGCCGACAACGTTGCCGACGACTACAAGGTCTCCCGCGCCGACCAGGATGCCTTCGCCCTGCGCAGCCAGCAACGCACTGCCGCTGCCCAGGCCGCAGGCTTCTTTGCCGAAGAGATCGTGCCGGTGCGTATCGCCCATAAAAAAGGCGAGACCATCGTCGAGCAGGACGAGCACCCACGTGCGGACACTACCCTCGAAGCACTGACCCGTCTCAAGCCGGTCAACGGCCCGGACAAAACGGTCACGGCCGGCAACGCCTCGGGCGTCAACGACGGTGCCGCCGCCCTGATCCTGGCGTCGGCCGAAGCGGTGAAAAAGCACGGCCTGACCCCTCGGGCCCGGGTTCTGGGCATGGCCAGCGCCGGCGTCGCCCCGCGCGTCATGGGCATCGGCCCGGTGCCTGCGGTGCGCAAGCTGACCGAGCGCCTGGGCGTGGCCGTCAGTGATTTCGATGTCATCGAACTCAACGAAGCCTTCGCCAGCCAGGGCCTGGCTGTGCTACGCGAACTGGGCCTGGCCGATGATGCACCGCAGGTCAATCCGAACGGCGGTGCCATCGCCTTGGGTCACCCGCTGGGCATGAGCGGTGCACGCTTGATCCTCACGGCTTTGCACCAATTGGAGCAGTCGGGTGGGCGCAAGGGCCTGGCGACCATGTGTGTAGGTGTAGGGCAGGGCCTGGCCCTGGCTATCGAGCGGGTGTAAACCAATGACCCCGGACAGGCGGCCCCCACGCAGGGTCGTGGGTCCGGGGTGATTGCTTGTGGAACAAGAGTGTTACTGGTTGTGTCTAGACTCCAGTAACCCTCCAAGAGTGAACTGTCATGACTTCAGCCTATTACACCGGTGAGGAACGCAGTAAGCGCATCTTCGCCATCGTCGGCGCCTCCTCGGGCAATCTTGTGGAATGGTTCGACTTCTACGTCTATGCCTTCTGTGCCATCTACTTTGCCCCGGCGTTCTTCCCCTCCGACGATCCGACGGTGCAACTGCTCAACACCGCCGGGGTATTCGCAGCCGGCTTTCCGATGCGCCCCATTGGTGGCTGGTTGTTCGGTCGCGTGGCCGACCGTCATGGCCGCAAGAATTCGATGATGATCTCGGTGCTGATGATGTGCGCCGGCTCTCTGGTCATCGCCTGCCTGCCGACCTACGCCTCGATCGGTGCCTGGGCGCCGGCCCTGCTGTTGCTGGCGCGCCTGTTCCAGGGCCTGTCGGTGGGCGGCGAATACGGCACCACGGCGACCTACATGAGTGAAGTGGCCCTGCGCGGCCAGCGCGGTTTCTTCGCCTCGTTCCAGTATGTGACCCTGATCGGCGGTCAGTTGCTGGCGGTACTGGTGGTGGTAATCCTCCAACAGTTGCTCAGCGAAGATGAACTGCGCGCCTGGGGCTGGCGCATTCCGTTCGTGGTTGGCGCTGTGGCCGCCGTGATCTCACTGCTGCTGCGCCGTTCGCTGGAAGAAACCAGCAGCGCAGAAACCCGTAACGACAAAGAGGCCGGCAGCATCAGCGGGCTGTTCCGCAACCACACGGCAGCCTTTATCACCGTGCTTGGCTACACCGCTGGCGGTTCGCTGATTTTCTACACGTTCACCACCTACATGCAGAAGTACCTGGTGAACACCGCTGGCATGAGCGCCAAGACCGCCAGCTTCATCATGACCGGCGCGCTGTTCCTGTACATGTGCATGCAGCCGCTGTTCGGCATGCTCTCCGACCGTATTGGCCGGCGTAATTCGATGCTCTGGTTCGGCGCCCTGGGCACCTTGTGCACGGTGCCGATCCTCATGACCCTGAAGACCGTCACCAGCCCGTTCCTGGCCTTCGTGCTGATCACCCTGGCGCTGTGCATCGTCAGTTTCTATACCTCCATCAGTGGCCTGGTCAAAGCCGAGATGTTCCCGCCGCAGGTGCGCGCGCTGGGCGTAGGCCTGGCCTATGCGGTGGCCAACGCCGTGTTTGGCGGTTCGGCTGAATACGTGGCGCTGGGGTTGAAATCCATGGGCCTGGAAAACACTTTTTACTGGTACGTTACCGCCATGATGGCGATCGCCTTCCTGTTCAGCCTGCGCTTGCCGAAACAGGCAGCCTACCTGCACCACGACCATTGACCTGTTGAAGGACTTGTAGATGAACCCGCGACCGGGCAATCAGCTGTTCGATGCCTACTTCACCGCAGTCGCCATGCGTGAAGTATTCAGTGACCGAGGCCGGGTGCAGGGCATGCTCGATTTCGAGGCTGCCCTGGCCCGGGCCGAAGCGGCCGTGGGGGTGATTCCGCAGGTTGCGGTGGCACCCATCGAGGCCGCCTGCCAGGCCGAGCACTATGACTATGCCGCGCTGGCCGAGGCCATCGGCATTGCCGGCAACTCGGCCATCCCGCTGGTCAAGGCACTGGGCAAGGTGATCGCCAGCGGAGTGCCCGAGGCCGAGCGCTATGTACACTTGGGCGCCACCAGCCAGGATGCGATGGACACCGGGTTGGTCCTGCAACTGCGTGCGGCCCTGGGCCTGATTGAAGACGACTTGCAGCGCCTGGCCGACGCCCTGGCGCATCAGGCCCAGGCCCATGCCGATACACCGTTGGCCGGACGTACCTGGTTGCAGCATGCAACGCCAGTCACCCTGGGCATGAAGATCGCTGGCTGGCTGGGCGCCTTGACCCGTCACCGCCAGCGTTTGCAGGAGCTCAAGCCACGCTTGCTGACACTGCAGTTCGGCGGCGCCTCCGGCACCCTGGCGGCACTGGGTGACAAAGCGCTGCCGGTGGCCGAAGCCCTGGCCCAGCAACTGGACCTGCAACTGCCCGAGCAACCCTGGCACACCCAGCGCGACCGCCTGGTGGAGTTCGCCTCGGTGCTGGGCCTGATCGCCGGCAGCTTGGGCAAGCTGGGTCGCGACATCAGCCTGCTGATGCAGACAGAAGCGGCGGAAGTGTTCGAACCGTCTGCACCGGGCAAGGGCGGATCCTCGACCATGCCGCACAAGCGCAACCCGGTGGGCGCTGCCGTATTGATCGGCGCTGCCACGCGAGTGCCGGGGCTGGTGTCGACGATGTTTGCCGCCATGCCTCAGGAGCACGAGCGCAGCCTGGGCTTGTGGCATGCCGAATGGGAGACCCTGCCGGAAATCTGCTGCCTGGTTTCCGGTGCGTTGCGCCAGGCGCAGATCATCGCCGATGGCCTGCAGGTGGATGCCGAACGCATGCGCCAGAACCTCGACCTGACCCAGGGCCTGGTGCTGGCCGAAGCGGTGAGCATCGTTTTGGCTCAACGCCTGGGCCGCGACAGCGCCCATCATTTGCTGGAACGCTGCTGCAAGCGCGCAGTGGCCGAGCAGCGACACCTGCGCGCCGTGCTCGGCGACGACCCACAGGTGAGCGCCGAACTTTCACCCGACGAACTCGATCGTCTGCTCGACCCCGCCCACTACCTTGGCCAGGCTCGCGCCTGGGTCGAGCGGGCGCTGGCCGAACATCACCGTTTCAATGCCTGAAGGAGGCTGCAGTGGCACAGGTACAACTCGCCGATGGCGCACTCAACTACCAACTCGACGGGCCTGAAGGCGCGCCGGTGCTGGTGCTGTCCAACTCGCTGGGCACCGACCTGCACATGTGGGACACCCAGGTGCCGGCCTTTACCGCGCACTTTCGTGTGCTGCGCTACGACACCCGTGGCCATGGCGGTTCGCTGGTGACCGATGGACCGTACAGCATCGAGCAACTGGGCCAGGACGTACTGGCGCTGCTCGACGCGCTGAAGATCGAACGCGCGCATTTCTGCGGCTTGTCCATGGGCGGGCTGATCGGTCAGTGGCTGGGCATCAATGCCGGCGAGCGCTTGAATCGCCTGGTCGTTTGCAACACCGCCGCCAAGATCGGCTCGCCAGATACCTGGAACCCGCGTATTGAAATGGTCCTGCGTGATCGCCAGGCGGCGATGGTCGGTTTGCGCGATGCCTCGATCGAGCGCTGGTTCACCCCGGGCTATTCCTCGACCAATCCGGATCAGGCCAAACGCATCACCGACATGCTCGCCGCCACCTCGCCAGAAGGCTATGCGGCCAACTGCGGTGCAGTGCGCGATGCCGATTTTCGCGATCAACTGGGCGAAATCAAGGTGCCGTTGCTGGTGGTGTCGGGCAGTCATGACGCGGTCACGCCGCCGTCGGGCGGGCTGTTCATCCAGGAGAACGTGGAGGGTGCCGAGTACGCTGAATTCCATGCCGCGCACTTGTCCAACGTCGAAGTGGGCGAGCCGTTCAGCCGCCGTGTGATCGACTTTCTGCTGGCCCGCTGAGGAGCATCCCGTGGACGAGAAACAACGCTACGAAGAGGGTATGAAGGTGCGTCGTGCGGTACTGGGCGATGCCCATGTCGATCGCAGCCTGAGCAACCTCACCGCGTTCAACGGTGAGTTCCAGGAGATGATCACCCGTCATGCCTGGGGCGATATCTGGACCCGCCCGGGTTTGTCGCGGCATACGCGCAGCCTGATCACCATCGCCATGCTGATCGGCATGAACCGCAACGAGGAGCTCAAGCTGCACTTGCGCGCGGCCGCCAACAACGGCGTAACCCGCGAAGAGATCAAGGAAGTGCTGATGCAGAGCGCAATCTACTGCGGTATTCCGGCGGCCAATGCCACCTTCCACCTGGCGGAGTCGGTGTGGGATGAGTTGGGGGTTGAGTCGCGGGGCTGAGGCCATCGCGGGGCAGGCCCGCGCCTACCGGCTGGTAGGCGCGGGCTGTCAAACCACAGGCCCGGCATTGCGCTCCACAGCCTGCTTCAATTCAGGGCACAGCCCCAGCAAGAATGCCAGTTCCGCCACCACGAACAACGGCCCGATGATCAGCCCGCTGACATCATCGACAAAGGCCGGTTTGCGCCCTTCGTAGTAATGCCCTACAAACTGGATCACCCAGCCCACCACAAACAATCCGAGCCCCGCACTGAGCCACACCAGCGTGCTCTGCACGGCCAGGGCCTGCCCGGCCCACAGGCACAAGCCCAGCAGCAAGGCCATGATCAGGCCGAAGCGTTGGTCCAGGCGCAGGTAAAACCAGGCCGATGCCAATGCCAGCAGCAAGGCGGGCGACAGCCACATGCCCGCGATGGCGACCCCTGGGCGCGACAGCAGCACCGTGACCGCCACCACGATCATCGGGATACCGACAAAGTGGGTGACGATGTTGCGTGTATCCCGGTGGTAGGCGGCGTATTGGCTGAGGTGTTCGACCAGGGTTTTCATTATTGTTCCTCCTGTTGGGAGTGGGCAGGCCTCACTCCCCTCAGGATAGCCTGCCAGCTAGTCCGGCTGGAACGGTGACTCGCTGAGGATCACTCCGGTTTCTTCGACGTATTTCTGCCACTCGCCCAGCAGCGCTTGCAGCTTGGCCGGTTGGGCCTGCGCCAGGTCGTCGATTTCGCCCGGGTCTCTGGCCAGATCATACAGTTGCCAGGTGGCCGGCCCCACCGGGCCGGGAATGTACACGGCCTTCCATTGGCCCTGGCGAATGGCCCGGCGGCCGAACAGCTCCCAGCCGGTCACGGTGTTTTCGTCATGCACCTGCTCGGTTTCACCCGACAGGTAGCCCAGCCACGATTTGCCGCGCAATGGGGCAACGTCACGACCACGCCAGCGTTTCCCGGGGTGACGTACACCGGCGAGGTCCAGCAGGGTCGGGGTAATGTCCATCACCGTGCTGAACTGATGGCTGATCTGCCCTTGGCGCGCCAGGGCCGGGTAATGCACCAGTGCCGGTACCCGAATCCCCCCTTCGCTGGTGAAGGCCTTGAACAGCCGCGAAGGCGCCGTGGCCGCCTGCGCCCACTGCGGGCCATACCAGACGTAGGAGTTGGCGCGACCGATGTTCTCCAGGCTGTTGTCGTAGTGCTGGTCCAGGTAGCTGGCCAGGTGCGGGCCGAACTTGGGGAAGGCTTCGAGCAGCGCCCCTTCGGCACCGTTGTCGGACATGAACAGCACCAGGGTGTTGTCCAACTGGCCCTGGTTGCGCAAATAGTCCAGTACCCGGCCGATGTTCCAGTCCATGCGCTCGACCATGGCCGCGTAGACCTCCATCGAGCGTGCCGATCGCTGACGCTGTTCGTCGTTGAGGCTTTGCCAGTGGTTGTCGACCGGGTGGGCGCGCGTGTCGGCAGCGATCAGGCCCAGTTGGCGGAGTTTTTCCAGGCGTTCCTGACGCAGCACTTCGGGGCCGGCGTTATAGCGCCCCTTGTAGCGAGCGACCACCTCGGCTGGCGCCTGCAGTGGCCAGTGCGGAGCCGAGAAGGGCAGGTAGGCGAAGAACGGCCGGCTTTGGTCGCGCTCCTTGAGGTACTCGAGCAGCTTGTCGCCGAAGGCGTCCGAGGAATAGAACCCTTCGGGCAGTTGCTCGACGAAGGTTTCGTCTTCGATGTACAGCGCAGGCGTGGACTTGAGCAGGCGCGGGGTCTGCTCGTCGTAGGTCGGCTCGAAGCCGTAGTGGTTGGCCGCGCCCGGCAGCAGGGCAAAGGATCGTTCGAAGCCGCGCGCATGGGGCGCCAGTTCCGCTTTCAGGCCCAGGTGCCACTTGCCGCTCATCAGCGTCTGGTAGCCGGCTTCGCGCAGCAGTTCCGGGAGGGCCACCACACGGTCGTTCAGATGGCCTTCGTAGCCGGGCTTGCCGATTAGCTCCGGGGTCAGGGCTTCGGCCATGGTACCGATGCCGGCGATATGGTGGTCGGTGCCGGTGAGCAGCATCGAACGGGTTGGCGAGCAGGTCGGCGCGGTATGGAAGTCAGTCAGGCGCAGGCCGGCGTTGGCCAGGGCATCGAGGTTCGGCGTGGCGATTTCGCCACCGAAGGCGCCGAGGTCGGAGAATCCCAGGTCATCGGCAACGATGACCAGAAAGTTGGGGCGTTGGCTCATGGTCGGTTCTCAGTAGGCAAGGTAGGAGAGGGGCAGGTTGTGGATCTGGACCGGCGCGGCCGGCAGGTAGCGGTCGTCGGCGGTGAGTTGGTGCAGCAGTGCTTCGCGCAGGCGATGGAATGCCAGGCTTGAGCGCTGGCGCGGGTGGGGCAGGTCGATGCTGTGGATCTGCTTGATGCGGCCGGGGCGCGGTTCGAGTACCACCACGCGATCGGCCAGGAACAGTGCTTCCTCGACGTCGTGGGTCACCAGCAGGGTGGTGATACGCGCCCGTTCGCGGATCGCCAGCAGCTCTTCCTGCATCTGCTGGCGGGTCAGGGCATCGAGGGCGCCGAAGGGTTCGTCGAGCAGCAGGATGCGCGGGCTGGCCACCAGGCCACGGGCAATCGCCACCCGTTGGGCCATGCCGCCAGAGAGTTGGTGCGGGTAGGCCTGGCTGAAGTCCTCAAGCCCGACCAGGGCGATGTAGTGGGTAATGCGTTGTTCACGCTGCGCTGTGCTCAAGGGTTCGTTGACCAGGCCCAGGGCGATGTTTTCCCGCACCGTCAGCCAGGGAAACAGGCGATGCTCCTGGAATACGATGCCGCGCTCGCGACCGATGCCGGTCAGCGGCTGGCCGTCGATCAGGATCTGCCCCTGGTAGTCGCTGTCCAGGCCGATCAATAGGCGCAGCAGGGTGGATTTGCCACAGCCGCTGGCGCCGACGATGGCGACGAACTCGCCGTCGGCGATCTGCAGGTTGAAGTCGCGGATGGCTTCCAGCTCGCCGCCGGCCACCGCAAAGTGTTTACCGACCTGATTGAAGCTGACCAAAGGATGGGCAATGGCGTTCATGCTCGTCTCCAGCGTGTGGCACGCGATTCGATGTGTTGTCCGAGGGCGCCCAACAGTGCGCCGGTGAGGCCGACCAGAAGCATCCCGGCCATGATCAAGTCCATGCGCAACAACTGCTGGGCGCCGATCATCAGGCTGCCGATGCCGCCACCGGAGGGCATGAAGTATTCGGCGCCGATGGTGCCGAGCCAGGCATAGATCAAGCCCACGCGCAGGCCGGCGAAAATCCCCGGTGCCGCCCCTGGCAGCACCAGCTGCAGCAAGCGCTGGCGCAGGTTCAGGTGCAGCACCCGGGCGGCCTCATCCAGTTGCGCGGAGCGGTTGGCGACACTGCGCTGGGTAGCGATGAACAGGGGGAAGAAGGCGGCCAGCCCGACAAATACCCACTTGGCCAGCTCGCCCAGACCGAACCAGGCGGTGAGCAACGGCACCCAGGCAAAGATTGCGATCTGCCGAACCCCGGCCAGGGTAGGGCCGAGCACGCGTTCGGCAGGGTGCGACAACCCCAGCCACAGGCCCAGGACAAAGCCCAGGCCGCCGCCCAGCAGCAACCCGCCCAGGGCGCGGCCGACGCTGACCACCAGGGCTGAGCTGAGCGAGCCGTCGAGCACGCCGTACCAGGCGGTGGTCAGCACTTGCCAGGGGGCGACCAGGATCTGTGCATCAACCCACTGCAATTGGTTGGCCAACTGCCAGAGCAGCAACAACCCCAGGGGTAGCACCAGCGCATGCAGCCGCTCCGCGCCTTGCAGCTGTTGCCCTCGCAGTTGCGCCCCGGGCGGATGCGGCCAATGCACCAGGCGCCGATCCAACCAGCCCAGGCCACGGTCCATGGCATAGCCAAGCAGCCCGATCACCACGATGCAGACGAAGACGATATCGAGCATGAACAGCTGGCGCGCCCAAACCATCAGGTAGCCGATGCCTTCACTGGAGGCGAGCAGCTCGACTGCCAGCAACGAGGACCAGCCGGTGGCCAGCGCCAGGCGTACTCCGGCAAGAAAGGCGGGCAAGGCCGCCGGCAGGATCAGCCGGGTGATCAGCAGAGGTCCTGGCAGCCTGAGCACTGCCGCCGCCTCACGCAGGCGCGGCTGGGCGTCACGCACGCCAACTAGGGTATGCAGAGTGACTGGGACGATGATCGCTTTGACCAGCACCACTAGCTTGAGCAGCTCGCCAATGCCGAACAACACCATGAACAGCGGCACCCAGGCGAGGGTCGGGATCTGTGCCAGGGCGTTGAAAGTAGGCATTACCAGGCGCTCGGCGCGGCGGCTGAAACCCAGCCAGGCACCCAGCACCGCACCGCTGGTGACCCCAGCCACCAGGCCGAGCAGTAAGCGTTGCAGGCTGATTGCCAGGTGTGACCAGAGTTCGCCATGGGCCAGCTCCAGTGCGCTCTGCCAGACCAGGCTGGGCGCAGGCAGTATCTGCTCGCTCATCCAGTGGTTGCGGCTGGCCAGCCACCATAGCAGCGCCAGCCCCAATGGCAGGTACCAGGCCTGCAGCCGCGCCCAGGGCCATGTGCCGGCCCCGCTCGGTGGCGGAGCAGGTGTGCTCAACGAGGGGCTGGATAATGATGCTCGGGCCATGGCGGACCTCCGTGGATTGAAATTTGTATATTCCTTTCAGGTATACAATTATCAATATCAATGCGAATAACTCATAAGAATGTGCATTTAAAACAGCTGGAAAGCGCCGTATCCAATGCATTTGAAGCATATTTTTCGTGTGCCACAGGCATGGTTGGGCGCAAGCCCCGTGGCAGCCCTCTTATGCTAATTAATTATTAAATTGTAATTTAATAGTATTTATTTGCAGCTTCAGGATGTGGTTAGCGTGGCCGTACCACTACAAGGAGCGCGTGCCATGAACCTGTCGATCAACCGTGTTTTCAGTCTGTTTGCCGCCCCCGCCCTGGCTGCCGTGGTCGGATGGCTACCGCCGCTGGCCCAGGCCAGTGCCGTGCGGGAAATCCGCATTGCCGTGCCGGACCTGAGTGCGGGTACGCAAAATTCGGGGGGCGGAATCAGTGATGTGCTGCGCAACCAGCAGTTGCTGGAAAAGGCCTTTGCTGCCGACGGCATCACCATCCAGTGGAACTACTTCAAGGGCGCGGGCCCGGTGATCAACGAAGCCTTCGCCAACGGCCAGGTGGACTTTGCCTACCTGGGCGATCTGGCCGCCATCATCGGCAAGGCCAATGGCGTCGATACCCGCCTTTTGTCGGCTACCGGGCGCGGCATCAAGCACTACCTGGGCGTGGTGCCCGGCAGTGACATCAAGACCTTGCAGGATCTCAAGGGCAAGCGCGTGGCGATCTTCCGTGGCACTGCCAGCCAGCTGTCGTTCGATGCTGCCCTGGCCAGCCAGGGCTTGAGCGAGAAGGACCTGAAGGTGATCAACCTGGACTTCAACGCGGCCGTCGCCGCCCTGGCCGCCCGGCAGATCGATGCCACCTGGGGGCTGTCGGGGTTGACGGCCCTGCAGGCCCGCGGCCTTGCCGATCTGCCGCTCAACACCCGCGACCTGGGCGGTGCCGGCAGCATCCAGGCGGTGCTGGTGGGGGCGGGCGCCTTTGTCGATGCGCATCCCGAGCTGGTCCAGCGCCTGCTCGATGCCCAGCAGCAGGCTGTGCAATGGTTGAGCCACGAGGCCAACAAAGAGGCCTATATCCAGCTGGTATCAGGGTTGGCGAGTTATCCGAAAGTGATCCTCGAGCGTGACTTGCAGGATGAGCCACTCAAGCACACCTTCCGCTCGAGCCTGGACCAGCCGTTCCTCGATCAGTTGCAGGCATCGATCGACCTGGCCGCCGAGCAACGCTTGATCCGCAAGCCGTTCAAAGTTGCCCAGTGGCTGGCGCCCCAGGCTATCCGGCCAGCACCTGCAGCGCTGGCTGCTGATCGAGGCTGATCAGGGTGTCGATCATGGCCTTCGCTGCTGGCGACAGGCGATAACCGCTGCGGCTGACAATGCCGCAGCGGGCGTTGAGGCTATCCAGGTTGGCCGGCAGGTTGCGCCAGTGCAGGCGTATCAGGCGACCCTGCTGGATGTCGTCGGCAAAGGCTTCCTCGGTACCAATACCGATGGCATCACTGCCTAATACCCGGCGTACAAGGGTTGGCAGGTGCTCGGTTTGCAGTTGCGCAGTGAAGTCAGTCTTGCCGCTGAGATTGGCCAGGAGCTTGCGCACGCCGGGCGGGATCAGCGTGGTGGCCAAGGGGTAGTCGAACATGTCGTTGGTCGACAGGCTGTCCTTGGCCAGCAAGGGATGCCCCGGCCGGCAGAAAAACAGCCCGCGACGGGGGCTCAGCGGCAAGGTGTGGAAGTTGGGGTCGGCCTCGAACTGGCGGATGTCCGCGACGAAGAACTCGATTTCCTCACGGTTCAAGGCTCGGCTGAGCTTTTCCCAGTTATCGACTTCAAGGCTGGTACGCACCTTGGGGTGGGCGTCGAGAAACTGCGCCAGCGCCCGGGGCACCAGATGCTCGGCAGGTGCCGGGCCGCAGCCGAAGTGCAATTCGCCGGCGTCGAGTTTGGTCATCTGCAGGACTTCGCTGTTGAGCAAGGCTGCGCCCTGCACCAGGCGCAAGGCGTGCTGCAGTACCACCTGGCCTTCCGGGGTCGGGCGCAGGTCCTTGTTGCCGCGATCCACCAGTACACATCCGAACTCTTGCTCCAGGCCTTGGATGCTGCGGCTGAAGGCTGGCTGGGTGATGCCCATGGCGTCGGCCGCGCGGACAAAACTGCGGTGTTCGTTGAGGGCGATGAAGTAACGCAGTTGGCGAAGATCCATATGCTTTCCCGGCATTCCAAAAATACGGCGAAGGTATTTGCCGCCACGAAGGCTCAGGTTTTAAATGCAAGCTCTTATTCCGTCAATGAAGCACTTGCAAATTTGTTAGAGCTTATTTGCATATAGATAGCGCAAGTGTTCCATCGGCACTATTCGCAAAGCAGCCAGACGAGGGTCATACCATGAGCAATGCCGCACGCGCCGTAGCACCCGTCAGCCACGCGCTGGACATCCACCCGGTCGCCGGACGCATCGGTGCCGAGATCCGTGGGGTGCAGTTGAGCGCCGACCTTGAACCTGCCGTGATCGAGGCCATCCAGGCCGCGCTGGTACAGCACAAGGTCATCTTCTTCCGCGCCCAGCATCACCTCGATGACCAGGGGCAGGAAGCCTTTGCCCACTTGCTCGGCGAGCCGATTGCCCACCCCACCGTGCCGGTGCGCGAAGGCACCCGTTTCCTGCTGGAGCTGGACGGCGGTGAAGGGCGCCGGGCCAACTCCTGGCACACCGATGTGACCTTCGTGGATGCCTATCCCAAGGCTTCGATCCTGCGTTCGGTGGTGGCGCCCGAGTCGGGTGGCGACACCGTATGGGCCAACACGGCGACGGCCTATCAGGACTTGCCTGCCGAATTGCAGGCACTGGCCGATCAGCTGTGGGCGGTACACAGCAACGAGTACGACTACGCGGCGGCCAAGCCGAATGTCACCCTGGAGCAGCAGGAGAGCTATCGCCGAATCTTCACCTCCACGGTGTATGAAACTGAACACCCTGTGGTGCGGGTACACCCGGTCAGTGGTGAGAAAACCCTGCTGCTGGGCCACTTCGTCAAGCGCCTGAAGGGCTACTCGCAGTTCGATTCCACTCACCTGTTCAGCCTTCTGCAAAGCCACGTTACCCGCCTGGAGAACACCGTGCGCTGGCGGTGGCAGGCCGGTGACGTGGCGATCTGGGACAACCGCGCCACCCAGCATTACGCGGTGGATGACTATGGCACCCAGGGGCGGGTGGTGCGTCGGGTGACCTTGCAAGGGGATGTCCCGGTGGGCGTGACTGGGCAGCGGAGCCGGACGACGCGCGGGGTCTGATAGCGATTGCGGGGCAAGTCGAGACTTGCCCCGCGATGGTTTCACAGAATGCTGATCGGATAGCTGACGATGAGGCGGTTCTCATCAAAGGCGTTGCTGCTGTAGTCCCGGCGCATGGTCGAGTTGCGCCATTTGAACGAGAGGTTCTTCAGGGCGCCGGACTGGATCACATAGGCCAGCTCTGACTCCCGCGCCCATTCCTTGCCATCGGTGATCGCGCCGGTGTGCACGTTGTCACCGCTGATGTAGCGGTTCATCAAGGTCAGGCCCGGCACGCCAACCCCGGCAAAGTTGAAGTCGTAACGCACCTGCCACGAGCGCTCCTGGGCGTTGTCGAAGCTCGAGTTGTAGCTGTCGTTGGCCAGGGTACCGCCGCTGGTACCGTTGACCCGCATCCAAGCGTCGTCGCCGCTGACTTTCTGCAGGCCGACGTAGAAGGTGCTGGCGCCATAGCGGGCCGAGAGCAGCGCCGAGGCGGTGCGGTTGTCGAGGTCGCCTGCGCGGGCTGCGCCGTCTTCCTTGCCAAGGAAGTAGCCAAGGTTGGCGCCCAGGGTCCAGTCGCCCAGCGGCTGGGTGTGGATCAGGTTGATGAACTGCTGGTTGTAGATGTCTTTGAGCTCGGCATTCCACAGGCCGATCTGCGTGCGCTTGTCGTTGAAGCTGTATTCGCCGCCGGCAAAGTTGAACCGGTCGGACGTGAAGGCCGCCCGGCCGTTCATCGACATGTCTTCCATGCTCGCATCGTTGCGCGGGCTGTTGCCGCGGAACTGGCCGGCATACAGGGTCAGGCCGGCGATTTCCTGGGAGGTGATCTGCCCGCCGCGGAAAGTCTGTGGCAGCGAGCGGCCGTCGTCCGAGCGCAGGATTGGTAGCACCGGCATCCATTCACCCACCTTCAGCTCGGTGTTCGATACCTTGGCCTTGAGCGCCACGCCCAGGCGGCCGAAGTCATCGGCCGGGCGACCGTCGTCATGTACCGGCAGCAGGTTGGTGTTAGCCGTGCCCCGGCCGCCATCGAGCTTGACCGAGTACAAGCCCAGTACATCCACGCCGAAGCCGACCACGCCCTGGGTGAAGCCGGAGCGGGCATCGAGGATGAAGCTCTGGGTCCATTCCTCGGCCTTGCCCTGAGGGTTGGCGGGGTCGACGAAATTGCGGTTGATGTAGAAGTTGCGCAGGTTGAGGCTGGCCTTGGCGTCTTCGACAAAACCACCGTCGGCCGCGAAGACGGGCAGGGCGCAAGTCATGGCCAGCAAGCCGGGAAGCAGGTGTCGTGCGGGTGGGAGTGCAGTCATGTTGTCTGTGTCTCTTGTTTTTATGTAAGCCGAAGCCATCCGCTGTGACGGTTAACGGTCACAGGCCGGGCAACGATCTTGGGGTAGAAACGTAGGAGTAGCTGCGAAAGGATGGTGCGGTGGCGGGCGGGGGTGAATCAATTCGTTACAGCCGGAGTTGGGCGATAATCGAACACTAACTGGTTGGTTAGTTTTGGAAACATCGCGAGGCACGTTCGCTCCTGTGGGGGCGGGCTTGCCTTGCGAAGACATAAAAAAGCCCACCGCAAGGGTGGGCTCCTGAACCACAAGCCAGAATCAGCCTTTTGGCGTATCGACTGCTGCCTGCTGCTGCGCCTGACCGGTCTGCTCGTACCAGCCGCCGCCGAGGGCCTTGTACAGGTTGACCTCGCTGACCAGCTGCGACAGACGATCGCTGATCAACGCCTGCTGGGTGTTGAACAGCTGACGCTGGGCGTCGAGGAAGGTCAGGTTGCTGTCGACACCAATGCGGTAGCGACGCTCGGCCAGGCGGTAGTAGTCCTGGTTGGCGGCGACCAGGTCGCGTTGGGCCTGCAGCTGATCGTTGAAGGTCTTGCGCGCGGCGAGGCCATCGGAGACTTCCTGGAAGGCGGTCTGGATGGTTTTCTCGTACTTCGCGACGTTGATGTCCTTCTGGATCTTCGAGTAGTCAAGGCTGGCGCGCAGGGCACCGGCGTTGAAGATCGGCAGGTTGATCTGCGGCTGGAACAACCAGGTGCCCGAACCGCCCTTGAACAGCCCGTCCATGTCCGGGCTCAGGGTCCCGGCGTTGGCAGTCAGGCTGATGCTCGGGAAGAACGCTGCACGGGCCGCACCGATGTTGGCGTTGGCGGCCTTGAGCAGATGCTCGGCTTCCTGGATGTCCGGACGACGTTGCAGTACCTCGGACGGCATGCCGGCAGGTACTTCAGCCAGTACATCGCTGTCGAGGCTGCGCGCAGCAGGCAGGTCGGCCGGCAGGCCGGTACCGACCAGCACGGTCAGGCTGTTCAGGTCCTGGGCGACCAGGCGCTGGTACTGGGCCAGTTTGACCCGGGCACCTTCAACCGAGGTACGCGCCTGGCTCAAGTCCAGGGCAGAAGCCACACCCACTTCGTTGCTGCGCAAGGTCAGCGCATAGCTTTCCTCGTAGGTCTTTAGGGTGTCTTCGGTCAGCTTGAGCAGGGCCTGGTCGGCCTGCCAAGTGAAGTAGGCGTTGGCCACGCTGGCCACCAGGCTGATCTGGGTAGAGCGCCGGGCCTCTTCGCTGGACAGGTAGATTTCCAGTTGCTGCTCGGTAAGGCTGCGTACCCGGCCGAACAGGTCCAGCTCGTAGGCGCTCACCCCGAGGGTGGCCGAGTACTGGCTGGTGATCTCGGAATCACCGGTCTGCGACAGGTTGGCCGGCATCCGCTGGCGGCTGCCACTGCCGTTGGCGCTGACTGCCGGGAACAGGTCGGCCCGCTGGATGCGGTACTGCGCCCGGTAGGCATCGATGTTCAGTGCCGCGACCCGAAGGTCGCGGTTGTTGACCAGCGAGGTCTGGATCAACTGCTGCAGCGCCGGGTCATGGAAGAACTGACGCCAGCCCTGCTCGGCGGCAGCCACATCCGCCGACTCGGTCGGCGAATAGGCAGGGCCTTGCGGCCACTGCGCGGCCACCGGCGAGTCCGGGGTCTGGTAGTCAGGGATCAGCGAGCAGCCGCCAAGAATGAAAGCGGTTACCGCCAGGGACAACAGGGACTTACTCATTGCCCAGCCTCATAGCGTGGAGTTTCAGGTGTGGCGTCTTCTTCCGGCTTTTTGCTGCCGAACAGTGACGACACGGTAACGAAGAACAGCGGTACCCAGAAGATGGCCAGTACGGTGGCGGTCAGCATGCCGCCGATTACCCCGGTACCGATCGCATGCTGGCTGCCCGAGCCCGCACCGCTGGAGATAGCCAACGGTACCACGCCCAGGATGAACGCCAGCGAGGTCATGATGATCGGCCGCAGACGCATCCGGCAGGCTTCGATGGCCGCATCGATCAGGCTGCGGCCCTGCTCGTGCAGTTCCTTGGCAAATTCCACGATCAGAATCGCGTTCTTCGCCGCCAGACCAATGGTGGTCAACAGCCCCACCTGGAAGTACACGTCGTTGGACAGGCCACGCAGGCTGGTAGCCAGCAGGGCACCGATGATCCCCAGCGGTACCACGAGCATGACCGCGATCGGAATCGACCAGCTTTCATACAGCGCCGCCAGACACAGGAACACCATCAGCAGCGACAAGGCATACAGCGCCGGCGCCTGGGAGCCCGACAGGCGCTCCTCGTACGACAGGCCGGTCCACGAGTAGCCGATACCCGCCGGCAATTGCGCGGCGATACGCTCGACTTCGAGCATGGCTTCACCGGTACTGTAGCCAGGGGCTGGCGCACCGAGGATTTCCATGGCTTCTACACCGTTGTAACGCGACAGCTTCGGTGCACCGTAGATCCACTCGCCGGTGGCGAAGGAGGAGAACGGCACCATCTCGCCGGCAGCGTTGCGCACGTACCACTTCTGCAGGTCTTCCGGGCTCATGCGTGAGCCGGGCTCACCCTGGATGTACACCTTCTTGACCCGACCGCGGTCGATGAAGTCGTTGACGTAGCTGGCACCCAGGGCAATCGACAGGGTGTTGTTGATGTCGGCAATGGTCACGCCCAGGGCACTGGCGCGTTCGTCGTCGACGGTCAGCTGGTACTGCGGTTCATCGTTCAGGCCGTTCGGACGTACTGCCGAGAGGATCTTGCTTTGAGCGGCCAGGCCGAGGAACTGGTTGCGCGCTTCCATCAGCTTGTCGTGGCCGACACCGGCACGGTCTTGCAGGAATACGTCGAAACCGGTGGCGTTACCCAGTTCCAGTACCGCAGGCGGGGCAAAGGCAAACACCATCGCGTCGCGGAAGCTGAAGAAGTGCTGCTGGGCACGGGCGGCCAGGTTGAACACGTTGTTCTCGGCAGAACGCTCGCCCCACGGTTTGAGCATGATGAAGGCCATGCCCGAGCTCTGGCCGCGGCCGGCGAAGTTGAAGCCGTTCACGGTGAACACGGAGGCCACGGTATCGGCTTCCTTGTCGAGCAGGTAGGCACGCATTTCATCGATCACCACTTGGGTCCGCTCGGCACTGGAGCCGGCCGGGGTCTGCACCTGGGCGAAGAGTACGCCCTGGTCTTCCTCGGGAAGGAACGCGGTAGGGATGCGCATGAACAGCCAGATCATGCCGACCATGATCAGCAAGTAGGCCAGCAGGTACGGTGCCTTGTGACGCAGGATGTTGCCCACGCCACGCTCGTAGCTTTTGACGCTGCGGTCGAAGTTGCGGTTGAACCAGCCGAAGAAGCCGCGCTTGGGCGTGCCATGCTCACCCTTCGGAATCGGCTTGAGCATGGTGGCGCACAGGGCCGGGGTGAAGATCAGCGCAACGATCACCGACAGGGCCATGGCCGACACGATGGTGATCGAGAACTGCTTGTAGATCACCCCGGTGGAGCCGCCGAAGAACGCCATCGGCAGCAGTACTGCCGACAGTACCAGGGCGATACCGACCAGGGCGCCCTGGATCTGGCCCATGGATTTCTTCGTCGCTTCCTTGGGTGACAGGCCTTCTTCGGCCATTACCCGCTCGACGTTCTCCACCACGACGATGGCATCGTCCACCAGCAAGCCGATCGCCAGCACCATGCCGAACATGGTCAGGGTGTTGATACTGAAGCCCGCCGCGGCCAGGATGCCGAAGGTGCCGAGCAGTACCACAGGCACGGTCATGGTGGTGATGATGGTGGCGCGGAAGTTCTGCAGGAACAGGTACATCACCAGGAACACCAGCACGATCGCTTCGATCAGGGTGTGGATTACTCCGCTGATCGACTCGGTTACCACTGGCGTGGTGTCGTACGGGAACACCGCTTTCATGCCTTCAGGGAAGAAGGGCTCGAGGTCACTGATGGTCTTGCGCAGGGCTTTGGCGGTGTCCAGGGCGTTGGCCCCGGTTGCCAGCTTGACCGCCAGACCCGACGCCGGCTTGCCGTTGAACTGGGCGCTGACGGCGTAGTTTTCACCGCCAAGCGCTACAGTGGCGACATCCTTCAGGCGCACTTGCGAGCCGTCGCGGTTGACCTTGAGCAGGATCTTTTCGAACTGCTCGGCGGTCTGCAGACGGGTCTTGCCGATGATGGTGGCGTTCAGTTGCTGGCCGGGCAGGGCAGGCAGGCCGCCGAGCTGACCGGACGACACCTGGACGTTCTGCGCCGCCACGGCGGTGCGTACATCGACCGGAGTCAGCTGGAACTTGTTCAGCTTGGCCGGATCGAGCCAGATCCGCATCGCGTACTGGGCACCGAAGACCTGGAAGTCACCGACACCCGCGGTACGCGAGATCGGGTCCTGCATGTTAGACACGATGTAGTTGGCCAGGTCGTCCTTGGACATGCTGCCGTCTTCGGATACCAGGCCGATCACCAGCAGGAAGTTCTTCACTGCCTTGGTCACGCGGATACCCTGCTGCTGTACTTCTTGCGGCAGCAGCGGGGTGGCCAGGTTCAGCTTGTTCTGCACCTGGACCTGGGCGGTGTCGGGGTTGGTCCCCTGCTCGAAGGTCGCGGTGATGGTCATGCTGCCGTCGGAGTTACTTTCCGACGATACATAACGCAAGTTGTCGATACCGTTGAGCTGCTGCTCGATCACCTGTACCACAGTGTCCTGCACGGTCTGCGCCGAGGCGCCCGGATAGGTCACGGCAATGGCGATGGCCGGCGGAGCAATGCTGGGGTACTGGTTGATCGGCAACTTCAGGATCGACAAGGCGCCGACCAGCATGATCACCAAGGCGATCACCCAAGCAAAGATCGGGCGATCGATAAAAAATCTCGACATGGTTTACTCCCCTTTGGCCCCTGCAGTCTTTGCATTGGCCTGGGTTGGCTGAGCAGGCTTGACGTTGGTGGCTTCGCTGACCTTGACCTCGACACCTGGCTTGACGAACTGCAAGCCTTCGGTGATCACCCGGTCACCGGCGTTCAGGCCTTCGGTGATCAGCCAGTCGCTACCGACGGTACGCGTGGCCTTGAGCTGGCGCAGCTCGACCTTGTTCTGCTGGTTGACGATCAAGGCGGTTGGCTGGCCCTTCAGGTCGCGGGTCACGCCTTGTTGCGGGGCGAGGATCGCCTGGGCGTTGACACCGGCTTTCAGTCGCGCGTGGACGAACATGCCCGGCAGCAGGTTGTGCTCGGGGTTCGGGAACACGGCGCGCAGGGTCACGGAACCGGTGGTCGGGTCGACCGACACTTCGGAGAACTCCAGGCGACCTTCCTGGCGGTAGGTGCTGCCATCTTCCAGGGTCAAGGTGACCTTGGCGGCGTTTTCACCGACTTTCTGCAACTGGCCGCTTTCCAGTTCACGGCGCAGCTTGAGCAGCTCGGCCGAAGACTGGGTGACGTCTACATAGATCGGGTCAAGCTGCTGGATCACCGCCATGGCATCGGCCTGGCCGTTGTTCACCAGTGCGCCTTCGGTAACTGCGGAGCGACCGATACGGCCGCTCAGTGGCGCCAGGACCTTGGTGTAGCGCAGGTCGATCTGGGCGCTGCGCAGTGAGGCTTCAGCCTGCAAACGTTTGGCTTGTGCGTCGTCGTATTCCTGGCGGCTGACCGCCTGTTCGGCCACCAGCTGCTTGTAGCGCTCGGACAGCGAACGGGTCGATTGCAGGTTGGCCTGGGCGCTGGCCAGGGTCGCTTCGTACACCGAAGGGTCGATCTGGTAGAGCTGCTGGCCCTCCTTGACCTCGGTGCCTTCCTTGAACAGGCGCTTGAGGATGATGCCATTGACCTGCGGACGCACTTCGGCGATCCGGTAGGCAGTGGTACGCCCCGGAAGATCGGAGGTGAGGGTATAGGCTTGGGTTTGCAGGGTGACGACGCCGACCTGAGGAGTTTGCGCTTCTGGCGCGGCCTCTTCCTTTTTACAGCCGCTGAGCAGTGTTGCCAGGGCGACGGCGGATACCAGAGCGGTAACAGCTGGCTTGAATTGCATGAAGATCCTCGGGTCGCAAGAGCTGAAGACGCTCAAGAATAAATGGAAAGGATGCGAATAGAAAAAAAGTTGTCGTGTGGATAAATAGCTTGCTAAGGAATATACTTACATTCATGGTTGTTTGTAAATACCTTGCAGGCGATGCCCCATGTCGTCGCAAGCCCAGAATTTAACCGGTAACAACCTGTAAAAAGTTGATCCGGCTCAGCCCCCGGGTGCTCGTGCATGTCCCCGGGTTTTGATGAGGTCGTACTGCCATGGTCCGTCGAACCAAAGAAGAAGCCCAGGAAACCCGCGCCCAGATTCTCGAAGCTGCGGAAAAGGCCTTCTACAAGCGCGGCGTCGCGCGAACCACATTGGCGGATATCGCCAAGCTTGCCGGCGTTACCCGTGGTGCCATCTATTGGCATTTCAACGACAAGGCCGAGCTGGTCGAAGCCATGCTCGACAGCCTGCACGAGCCGCTCGACGCCCTTGCCCGGGCCAGTGAAAGCGAAGAGGAGCTTGATCCGCTTGGCTGCATGCGCAAGTTGCTGGTCCAGCTGATGCACCAGATGGTGCTTGACCCGAAAACCCGGCGAATCAATGAAATTCTGCATCACAAGTGCGAGTTCACCGACGATATGTGCGAGATTCGCCAGCAACGGCAGACCTCGACGGTGGAATGTCATGCCCATATCGCGTTGTCGCTGGGCAATGCAGTGAAGCGCGGGCAACTGCCCGCCGATGTAGATCCGGATCGTGCGGCGATGGCGATCTACTTCTATATTGATGGCCTGATTCGCCGCTGGCTGTTGCTGCCGGAAAGTTTCGACCTCTTGGGTGAAGCGGAGCAGTGGGTCGATACTGGGCTGGATATGCTGCGCTTGAGTCCTTCCTTGCGCAAATGACACTTTGTGAAGGTTTGTGATGAATTGTTTCCACGGCCTTCACTCATTTCCTACTGGCGACCTCGCAATTGCCTATCCGGTAACGCCAATGCCGCTGCCAGCCCGAGCAGCGAGACCATTGCACTGCCGAGCAACAGATTGCGGAACGTCATCGTCAGCTCTTCCTGTATCTGCAGGCTCGGCTCGCCCGCCTTGAGGCTGCCGAGCAGTGCATCCCCAGCCAGGCTCAGGCCGCCATCCTGCAACATCGCCAGCAACAGTGCCGACATGCATGCCACGCCCATGGCACCGCCCAGTGAGCGGAACAGGTTGGTGGTGCTGGTGGCCACGCCGATATCCCGCGGCTCCACCGCGCTCTGGGTCGCCACCAGCGAGGTGGGGAACTGCAAGCCCGAGGCAATTCCGGTCAGGATCATGAACAGGCCACTGAGCCAGGCGGCTTGGGGGGGCGTGAACGCCATGCCGACAATGGCAAATGGCATCATCAACGCACCCCCCAGTATCTGTGGTTTGAAGCGACCGGTGAAACTGGTGAGGCGCCCCCCGCAATAGGCACCGATCGGCAAGCCGATGGCCAGCGGTAGCAGGTGCAGGGCCGCGCTGTCGGCGCCTGCGCCGGTAATGCTCTGGTAGCGCAGCGGCATCAGCATCGTCAGGGAGATGGCCTGGAAACTGGTGAAGAAAATGGTGCACCAGCACAGGGTGGCGACGGGGTTGGAGAACAACTTCAGTGGCAGCAAAGGCTCGGGCGCACGGCGTTCGTGAAGCACGAATACAGAAAGGCCGAGCAGGGCGCAGAGCAGCAGGCTCGCCACTTGTGAGGAGTACCAGGGGTGGCCCTGACCGATCAGGGTGATGCCCAGCAGCAAACTGCTCAGACCAAAAATCAGCAGGGCGGCGCCAACGTAGTCGACCCGCGCCCGACCTTGCGGCACCACCAGGGTTCGCAGCGCACGTCGGGTCACCCACCAAGCCACCAGGCCCAGCGGCAGGTTCAACCAGAACACCCCGCGCCATGACAGGTACTCGGTCAAATACCCGCCCAATACCGGGCCCGTGACACTGGCAAGCGCATACATGCTGCTGAAATAACCCTGGTAGCGACCGCGCTCCCGTGGCGGCACGAAGTCGCCGATGATTGCCTGGCTGACCGAAACCATGCCGCCGGCACCAATCCCTTGCAGTACCCGCG
Organism: Pseudomonas vranovensis; assembly: GCF_040438935.1. NCBI lineage: Bacteria > Pseudomonadati > Pseudomonadota > Gammaproteobacteria > Pseudomonadales > Pseudomonadaceae > Pseudomonas > Pseudomonas vranovensis. The sequence continues at coordinate 319,421 of NZ_CP159259.1, forward strand.
CCAGCACCAGTTGCTCCATGTTCTGGGCAACTGCGCAGAACAGCGACGCCAGGGTGAACAGCGCGGTACCGGTGAGGATCATCCGCCGCCTGCCATACAGGTCACCGAGCTTGCCATAGATCGGCACGGCCACGGTCATCGCGACCATGTAGCCAGAGATCACCCAGGCCAGGAGGCCGACATCGTTGAATTGCGCGGAGATCGCCGGCATCGACACGGCGACGATAGTCTGGTCCAGCGCGCCAAGGAAAATCGCCAGCATCAGGGCGACAAGCACACTGCGCAGGAGGGGTTGCGGGGTATTGAGTTGCGTCACAGGCCAGCTCTGAAGGCAGGGTTGTTCCACAGGCTCATTGCTGTGGAAGTGAGTGCTGGCCAGTGTACTCGATAGCTTGCTAAGCGTCTGCCCCGGTGTTACCTCAGGGCGCTCAGGGTTGCGGTGTGCGGCACGCAATGGGCGAGGCTGCAACTGGCTGCCGAATTTGGCTGATGGCGAGCCTGTTCGACGCGATAGGCGGCTGCGGAGTAGAGCCCGACCACCGAGACGATGGCAAAGACCACGGCGCATTTTCTGGATTTGAGGCCCATGATGCTCACCTCTTTCAACAGCACACAGGTGCTATTGAAAGCATAGGCCAGCTTTGCCAGCAGTGCCCGGTCTAGAGCAGATCGCGGTCCCATTCCGGCTCGGCGGTAAAACGCTCGGAGAGAAAGTCGAGCATGCTGCGCAAGGTGGCCGGCATGTGCTTGCGGGAGGTGTAGACGGCGGTCAGGTTCAGTTCCTGCGGGCGGGCCTTGGGCAGCAAGAGAACCAGTTCGCCACTACGCAGGGCGGCGGCGGTCTGATAGGTGGGCAGCATGGCAATGCCGGCGCTGGCCAGCGCCGCACGCTGCAGCGTCATGGCCTCGTTGGCGCTGATGTTGCCCTGCACCGGCACCGACACCACTTCGCCTTCCACGTCGAAATGCCAGAGGCTGCGGCCGAAGTAGGAGTGGGTCAGGCAATTGTGCCGGGCAAGGTCCTGGACCTGCTCTGGAACCGGGTGTTCGCGCAGGTAGGCAGGGGAGGCGCAGATCACCGAGCGGCAGACGCTCAGGCGGCGGGCGATCAGGTTGGGATCAAGGTCGTTGCTGGTGCGGATGGCCAGATCGATGCGTTCGTCCACCAGGTTGACCGTGCGATCGAGCATCTGCAGGTCGATCTTCACCCCAGGGTAGCGTTTGACGTAGTCGGCCAGTGCATCCATCAATTGCGCCTGGCCAAACGAAGTGCTGACACTGATGCGCAACTCGCCCCGCGGGGCATCATTTGGCGCGCTCACTGCGGCTTGCAGGTCGCCCGCCAGTTCCAGCATCTGCCGGCAGCGCGGCAAGGTTTCCTGGCCGGCGGCGGTCAGGCTCAGGCGGCGGGTGGTGCGCTGCATCAGGCGGGCCCCGACCCAGTCTTCAAGCTCTGCCAGATAGCGCGAAACCACGGGCCGTGAAAGGTCCAGATGCTCAGCCGCCGCCGATTGGCTGCCCAGGTCCACCACGCTGACGAAGACCCGCATTGCGGTCAGACGATCCATGATTTGCCCGATTTCAGAAATAAACTATGTCAAAGCATCGCATTTTTTGTATCGGTTCGTGCAACTAAGCTGTTGCTCAAGCCCACCCACAGGAATTGCCTGATGCGTCGTTCATTCTCCTTTCGCCGCTTGCTGCTGGCTTTCGCCACCTTGGGTGCGTTGGCTCAGGCCAATGCTGCCGGGCAGCTGCTGCAACTGGATGTCTATAACCCGGGTACGGATGCCTTGTTCCCGGTCAGCTCGGTGATCGTCAGTGGCAAGCACGACGCCATTCTTGTCGATGCCCAGTTCGGCAAAGCCCAGGCGGAGCAAGTTCTGGCCAGGCTGCAGGCCAGCGGCAAGCAACTGACCACCATCTATGTCAGCCATGGCGATCCGGACTATTACTTCGGCTTGCAGACCCTGACCGACGCCTATCCTCAAGCCAGGGTCGTGTCTTCGGCGGCAACGGTGGCGCACATCAAGCAAACCATGAACGCCAAGCTGGCGTACTGGGGCCCGCAGATGGGAGCCGACAAACCGACCAGGCTAGTGGTGCCGGACGTGATGGATGGCAATCGACTGGCGCTTGAAGGGCAACAGTTGGAAGTGATCGGTCTCGATGGCCCACAGCCGGATCGCAGCTTCGTCTGGATTCCCTCGATCAAGGCGGTTGTCGGCGGTGTGGTGGTCGCGCAGAACCTTCACGTGTGGATGGCCGACACCCAGACGGTGCAGTCGCACAAGGACTGGCTGGCGACCCTTGCGCGCATAGAACAGCTCAAACCGCAGGTGGTGGTGCCGGGACACTATCTGGGACAGCCCGGCGAGTCGCTTGAAGCGGTGCACTTCACCGCCAGCTACATCCGCGCGTTCGACCAAGAATCCGCCAAGGCCGGCAATGCCGCCGAGTTGATTGCAGCAATGAAAAAGCGCTACCCGGACCTGGGTGAAGCGAGCTCGCTGGAGCTCAGCGCCAAGGTCGCCAAGGGCGAGATGAAGTGGTAGGCAACATTCAATTCTGACTGGAGGTGTTTCATGAGCAACATCGCAATCATCGGGGCGACCGGGCGTGCCGGCAGCCAATTGTTGGAAGAAGCGCTGCGTCGTGGTCACCGTGTCACTGCCATCGCCCGTGATCCGTCGAAACTGCAGGGCCGTGAAGGGGTGAAGACCGTGGCGCTGGATGTCAGCGATGCCGTGGGGCTGGAGCAGGCGCTGGCTGGGCATGACGTGGTGCTCAGTGCGGCGCATTTTTCCAGCATCAAGCCCCAGGCAATCATCGAACCGGTGAAGAAGGCCGGGGTCAAGCGCCTGCTGGTGGTGGGCGGGGCGGGTAGCCTGTTGTTGCCGTCGGGGCACAAGGTCATTGATAGCCCGGATTTCCCTGAAGCCTACAAGGCCGAAGCCACTGCTGGTGGGCATTACCTCGACACCTTGCGTCAGGAAAAGGAGCTGGACTGGACCTTTCTGTCACCCTCGGCCGAGTTCGTTGAAGGGCCACGCACCGGCAACTACAACACCGGCAAGGACCACTTGCTGATGGGGGCCGACGGCAAGAGCTGGATCAGTTTTGCCGACTACGCCATCGCCATGCTCGATGAGGTGGAAAAGCCAGCCCATTCGCGCCAGCGTTTCACGGTAGGAGCGGCTGTGGGAGCGGGCTTGCCCCGCGATAGCGTTTAACCTGTCACAGCGCCTCGTAGGGCAAGCCCGCTCCCACAGCGGCCTGCTCACACAGCCAGTCGAGCAATTCCTGCAGGGCCGGCGACGCCGAGCCTTGCGGGCGGACCAGGTAGTAGGCCTGCCCCGTACACACTTTTAGCGGGAAGGGCGTCACAAGCCGCCCACAGCGCAGGTCATCACCAATCAGCGACCAGTCACCAATCGCTACGCCGGTGCCCTGCGAGGCCATGGACATGGCCATGTCCAGGGTCTCGAAATGCTGGTTCTTGCCATGTCCAGCCAGGTGAGCACCGGCTGCACCGAGCCAGACGTTCCAGTCGTGCTGATCGCGTGTCGGGTGCAGCAACATATGCTGCTCCAGGTCCGCCAGCTGCCCCAAGGGCAGGGGGCCAGCCAGCAATTGCGGCGCACACACCGGCGTCAGTTGCTCATCGAACAGCTTCATCTTGTGCAAGCCATGATTGGGCGCCGCGCCATACACCACGGCGGCATCGAACACTTCCCGCCGAAAATCCACACCATGCTGCACCGTGGTGGTCAGTTCCACCGGTACCTCCGGGCGTAACGCTTGCCACTCCATCAGCCGTGGCAACAGCCAGCGCATTACGCAAGTGGGCGCCTTGAGCTGCAAGGTAGCGCTGCGCACGCCGACCTGCTGCACGCCTTCCTCGATCAGTGCGAACACCTGCTGGACCCGTGGCAGCCAGTCCTGGCCTTCACGGGTCAGGCTCAAGCCGCGCGCCTGGCGCAGGAACAGGGCATAGCCGAGGTGATCTTCGAGCCCGGCGATCTGGCGGCTGACGGCCCCCTGAGTAATGTGCAGCAGTTGTGCTGCGCGGGTGAAGTTGCAGCACTGGGCAGTGACCAGGAAGGTGTGCAGGGCGGGCAGGGGCGGGAGGCGTTTCATTGGGAGTCAGCCATGATCTGTAGACATGGCTAGTATGAGCTTTTATGCATTGTGCCGGTAGCGTTGCGGCGGTCCAATAAAGCCTGTTTTCAGCACAACGACAGGCACACGAACATGGCGACTTGCGGCGAAGTACTGGTCAAACTCCTTGAAGGCTATGGCGTGGACCATGTCTTCGGAATTCCCGGCGTGCATACCGTCGAACTCTACCGGGGGTTGGCGCGATCTTCCATCCGGCATATCACCCCGCGCCATGAGCAAGGTGCAGGATTCATGGCTGACGGTTATGCCCGCACCCGTGGCAAGCCGGGTGTGTGCTTCATCATTACCGGTCCTGGCATGACCAACATCACCACCGCCATGGGCCAGGCCTACGCCGACTCGATCCCGATGCTGGTGATTTCCAGCGTGCAGTCGCGCAATGCACTGGGTGGCGGGCGCGGCAAGCTGCACGAGCTGCCGGCCCAGGGCAGCATGGTGGCCGGTGTCGCGGCCTTCTCGCATACGCTGATGAGCGCCGATGACCTGCCCATGGTGCTGGCCCGCGCCTTCGCCGTATTCGACGGTGCCCGGCCGCGTCCGGTGCATATCGAGATTCCCCTGGATGTACTTGTCGAAGACGCTGACCACCTGCTGGCCTGCGCACCGGTACGCGTTGCCCGTGCAGGCGCCGCACCGGCTCCGGTAGCGCAAATGGCGGCCTTGCTGGCTGGCGCACGTCGACCGCTGATCCTGGCCGGTGGCGGCGCCATTGACGCCAGCTCGGCGCTGACCCGTCTGGCCGAGTACCTGCAGGCACCGGTGGCCTTGACCATCAACGCCAAGGGTGTGCTGCCTTCGAGCCATCCGCTGCAAATCGGCTCGACCCAGTCGCTGGTGGCCACGCGTGCCCTGGTGGCCGAGGCGGACGTGGTGCTGGCAATCGGTACCGAGCTTGGTGAAACCGATTACGACGTCACCTTCAAGGGCGGTTTCGAAATACCTGGCCGTTTGCTGCGTATCGATATCGACCCAGACCAGACGGTGCGCAACTACCCACCAGAAATTGCCCTGGTGGCCGACGCCACGGTCGCGACCCAGGCCTTGCTGGTGGCCCTGGCCGAACTGCCGGCGCCAGTGCGCGGCAATGAATGGGGCGCCAGTCGTGCCGAGCGCCTGCGTGCAACGCTGCTGGCAGACTGGGACCTGCCGATGCACAGCCAGACGCGCATGCTCAAGACGCTGCTCGACACCCTGCCGGGCGCGATCCTGATCGGCGACTCGACCCAGCCGGTCTACACCGGCAACCTGACCCTGGACATGGACCAGCCACGTCGCTGGTTCAATGCCTCGACCGGTTACGGCACCCTGGGTTATGCCTTGCCGGCGGCCATGGGGGCCTGGCTGGGCAGTGCCGAAGCTATCAATGAGCGAGCGCCGGTGGTCTGCCTGATCGGCGATGGCGGCCTGCAGTTCACCCTGCCTGAGCTGGCCAGTGCCACCGAAGCACAGGTGCCACTGATCGTGCTGCTGTGGAACAACCAGGGCTACGAGGAAATCAAGAAGTACATGGTCAACCGCGCCATTGAACCGGTGGGCGTGGACATTCATACCCCGGACTTCATTGGTGTCGCCAAGGCGCTGGGCTGCGCAGCCGAGACTGTGGCGGGCGTCGAGTCGTTGCGTGAAGCGCTGCGCCAGGCTTGCGACCGCAAGGGGCCGAGCCTGATCGAAATCAACCAGCAGCAGTGGCAGCAGGCGGTGCAAGCATGATGAAGCTGCCAGGCCTTTTCATTGACGGTGTATGGCAACACGGGTCGCATCCGCTGATGGTGATCAATCCGAGCAACGAGCAGTTGCTGGCTGAAGTGCATGGCGGAGATGGGGCCGCCGTGGATCGCGCCACGGCGGCGGCTTGGGCAGCTTTCGGTGCCTGGTCGGGCAGCAGCGGCGCCGAGCGCGCCAAGGTGTTGCGGACCATCGCCGAGGGTGTCGAGCAACGCCGTGAGCGATTGGTGTTTCTGCAGGCCAGCAACAATGGCAAACCGCAGGCCGAAGCGCAGATGGATGTCGACGATGTGATCGCCACCTTCCGCTACTACGCCGAACTGGCCGATGGTCTGGATGCCGGACAGGACAGCGCGGTGGCACTGCCCAGCGATGACTTTGTCGCCCGCCTGCGGCGCGAGCCTTGCGGTGTCGTGGGGCTGATCGTGCCGTGGAACTTCCCCATGGTCACCACCGCCTGGAAGCTGGCGCCTGCCTTGGCAGCTGGCTGCTGTGTGGTACTCAAGCCGTCGGAAGTCACCCCGCTGGCAGAGTTGGAGCTGGCGGGCATCATTGCCGAGGCCGGTTTGCCGGAGGGCGTGTTCAACTTGGTGTGTGGCACCGGTATCGCCGTAGGTGTACCGCTGGCGGCGGACCCGCGCATCGCGAAGATTTCGTTTACCGGCAGCAACGCGGTAGGGGTGCAGGTGATGCAACGCGCCGCTGAAACCATCAAGGGCGTGAGCCTGGAACTGGGCGGCAAATCCTCATTGCTGGTGCTGGCGGAGGCCGACCTTGAACTGGCGGTTGAACTGGCTTGCCTGGGCGGCTTTTTCAACGCTGGGCAAATGTGCTCGGCGACCAGCCGGGTGCTGGTCGCCGAGGCCTTGTACCCGGATTTTATCGCCCGTTTGAAAACGCGTACCGAGATGATCAGGGTCGGTGAGCCGTTCACGGGCGAACATGAAATGGGTCCTCTGGTGAACGCGTTGCAGTACCAGCGCGTGCAAGGGCATATCGCGGCGGGCCTGGAGTCCGGTGCCCGGTTGCTGTGCGGTGGCGCGCGTCCGCTGGATCTACCCTGCGGCTATTTCATCAGCCCTACGGTGTTCACCGATGTGCCGCTGGACAGCGCACTGTGGCGCCAGGAGATCTTTGGCCCGGTGCTTTGTGTGCGGCCGGTTGCCAATGAAGCCGAGGCTGTTGCCCTGGCCAATGACAGCGAATTTGGCCTGGTGGCCAGTGTGATCAGCAACGATCTGGTGGCCGCCGAGCGTGTGGCCAATGCCTTGCAGGCGGGGCTTGTGTGGATCAACGCACCGCAGGTGATCTTCCCGCAGACGGCCTGGGGTGGTTACAAGCAGAGCAGCATCGGGCGGGAGCTTGGGCCTTGGGGGCTGAGCGCGTTCCAGGAGATCAAGCATGTGGTGAGGGCGGTTTAAGCGGTTCGCACTGTAGGAGCGGGCTTGCCCCGCGATAGCGAATGCCAGGTCGTAGCAGATGGGTTGGATGTGCCGGCCCTTCGCGGGGCAAGTCGAGACGTCGCACCGCCGCTCCTACAGGGTGCTGCGCAGGCGCGCCAGGTCGCGTACTGGCGGCGCGCCGTACAGCCGGCTGTACTCGCGGCTGAACTGCGACGGGCTCTCGTACCCCACCCGATACCCGGCCACCGCCGCTTCCAGGCCATCGTTGAGCATCAACCGCCGCGCCTCTTGCAGGCGCAGCTGTTTCTGGTACTGCAGCGGGCTCATGGAGGTGACCGCCTTGAAGCGGTGGTGCAGGGTCGAGCTGCTCAGGTTCACTTCCCGGGCCAGGTCGTCGATGCGCAGCGGGCGATGAAAATGCTGGTTCAGCCATTCGATGGCCTGGCACACCCGATGGGTCTGGCTGTTGGACATGGCAATCTCATACAGCCGGTAACCCTGCGGCCCGCGCAACAGGCGGTAAAGAATTTCGCGGCGAATCAGCGGCGCCAGCACCGCGATATCCTTGGGCGTATCCAGCAGGCGGATCAAGCGCAGCAAGGCATCGAGCAACTGCGGGTCGGTACGCTCCACATACAAGCCCCGGCCCGATGGGAGTGCCGGGCACGCCCATCGGGCCGGCCTCGGCGATCAGGTTGTTGATCTGTGCCGGATCAATGTTCATCCGCACGCCAAGGCTCGGGTTCTCCGGGCTGGCCTCCAGCAATACGCCACTGATCGGCAATGCCACCGACAGCACCATGTAGTGCAACGGGTCGTAGACGTAGCGCTCATCGCCCAGGCAAATCTCTTTGCTGCCATGGGCCAGGATGCACAGGGCGGGCTCGGCCAGGGCCGGCATCGAACGCACGCTTTCGGTGTATTGCACCACGTACAAGTCTTCAATTGCCGATTCGACGTTGGCGGCGCGCGGTGCGTGACGACGTACCAGATCAGCCAGCTCCTGGCGTTGCTGCTCCAGGGCAGGATCGAGGATCTGGCGGTCAGGGGTGGCAGTGTTCATGGCGGCGATTCCGGATTAGAACCTGTGCAGCATAGGTTTGTGCAAGCAGTGACGCTAGCCGGATGCTGTCGTCTGCTTGCCTGATCCTGCCGCGCGCAGGATCAGGCAATCGCGCGACAGGAATGGCCTAACGGCACGCGCGAGGCGTCGCCTAACCTGTGCAGCCTGGCAATAACAACTGGCTGCTCTAGGAGACATGCTCATGACCTCGTCGCATTTGGTCACCCACCTTGCTTTCATCCGGGCCAGCAGCGGTCGTTCAGTGGAACTGGGCGAGCGCTTGCGCCAACTGCTGGAACCGTCGAGACAGGCGCCGGGGTGCCTGCACTTCAACCTGCAACAGTCCCAGGCCGATGCCGATCTGTGGCTGTTGAGCGGTTTCTGGCGCGATCACCAGGCGATGAGCGGCTACTTTGCCTCGCCAACACTGGACCTGTTCGGCGAACTGGTTCAGGCCCAGGTGGTCGCCAGTCTCGACCTGCATACCTTTGGTGAGCCGTCTGCGGGTTAGAATGGCGGTTTCAGGCAATCGATGTGGATCTGAGGCACATGGCACGTAAAGAGTTTTCGCAGTTTGAAGCCGTTTCGGCAGCCGTCCGCGGTGAAGAAGGATACAACGCAGCAATCGCCGTCAAAGGCCTGGGCGCCACCGGCGCACCGCGCTTTCACAAGGTGCTTGAGGGGCAGACCTTCAAGACCGCCCTGGCCGCCGACGAAGCGGCCTGCGCCGAGCTGGAGCGCCTGCAGGGCGTCAGCGACGAGGCCGAGCTGATCTGGTAATCAGCCGTTGACTTGCGGGCGGGCCATCTTGAACAGGTTGCCCAGCTCGAAGTAATCCGCAGGACCACCCCCCCGCAGGATCGGCTGCGCCGCGGCGGTATCGTATATACCGTCCTTGAGCAGATGCTCGGCAATATGCACCGCTACTACTTCACCCAGGATCAACCAGCTTGGCACCAGCACCTGGTCTGCCCGTTGCAGTTGGATGATCTGGGTGACCTTGCACTCGAACGACACTGGGCTTTCCTGCACCCGGGGTACGGCAATGACCTTGGACGCCACGGGGGTCAGGCCACTCAAGGTGAACTCATCGACCTCGGGCGAAACGGCGGCGCAGCTCTGATTCATGGCCTCGGCCAGCGGGCGCGTGGCCAAGTTCCAGGCGAACTCACCGGTCTTCTCGATGTTGTTCAGGCTGTCTTTGCGCCCGACGCTGGAGAAGCCGATGATCGGTGGAATGTAGTTGAAGGCGTTAAAGAAGCTGTAGGGCGCGAGGTTCAGCCGGCCTTCGGCATCCTGGGACGAGATCCAGCCGATGGGACGTGGGCCGACGATGGCATTGAAAGGGTCGTGGGGCAGGCCATGGCCTTTTGCGGGTTCGTAGTAGTACATCTGCGCTGGCCGTAAGGCCTTTCCTGTGAGAAAGCGCCTAGTGTGCCAAGGCTTTGCCTGGCTGAAAACGATTAAGCCCGGCCGAAGCCGGGCTGACTGCTTCACATCAGGGCTTAACTGATGCGGTGGGCCTGGGTGCGATCGAAGCCATCTTCAGCGAAGCGGGCACCGCCAGTGCGGTCAAAACCGTCTTCGGCGAATTTGGCGGCGCCGGTGCGATCGAAGCCGTCTTCAGCGAATTTGGCAGCACCTGTGCGATCGAAACCATCTTCTGCATACGTAGCCGATTGGCTCTGAATAGCACTGAAGCTGTGGGCGTTGGTGCGGTCGAAACCGTCTTCGGCGAAAGCGTTGGCAGCCAGTACCGAGAAGGCCAAGGTCAGGATCAGTTTGCTTTTCATGGTGGTTGCTCCGGGGTGGTGTGGGGTTGTTTGTTTCTATGGGTTCAATGCTACGCCGATTAAATTGATTAAAAAGCGCAAAAAATTACGCATAACAATCGTATTGTTCGATATTTGAGCGCGCGGCAAGCCCGCTCCTACCGGGTAGGAGCGGGCTTGCCGCGATTCACATCCTTACAATGAACCCCCCGGATTAATTACCCGTTAAACGAAAAAGGGGCGTCCATTGCTGGACGCCCCTTTTGGCTACCGGGTTTGGCCGAGGCTTCAGTCAGTGGTAATGCGCGAGTGCTTCTGGGTGTCCTTCATGAACAGGTACACCAGCAGTGAACAGGCGATACACGCGGTCACGTACCAGTAGAAGCCAGTCTCCATGCCGACGCTCTTGAACCACAGCGCCACGTACTCGGCGGTACCGCCGAAGATCGACACGGTCAGTGCGTAGGGCAGGCCGACGCCCAGGGCGCGGATCTCGGTCGGGAACAGTTCGGCTTTGACCACGGCGTTGATCGAGGTGTAGCCGCTGACGATGATCAGCGCCGCCATGATCAGGAAGAACGCGCCCCACCAGCTCTGGATGGTGTGCAGGGTGGTCAGGATCGGTACGGTGAACAAGGTGCCCAGTACGCCGAAGGCGATCAGGATCGGGCGACGGCCGATCTTGTCGGACAGGGTGCCGATAATCGGTTGTAGGCACATGAACAGGAACAGCGTCGCCGCCGAAATGGTGGTCGAGTCGCTGATGCTCATGCCCACCGTGTTCACCAGGTACTTCTGCATGTAAGTGGTGTAGGTGTAGAACGCCAGGGTACCGCCCATGGTCAGGCCGACCACGGTTGCCAGTTCCTTCGGATGGCGCATCAGGGTGCGCATCAGGCTTTCCTTGGACTTTTCCTTCTTGGTGAAGGAGGCGGTTTCTTCCATCCCGCGACGCAGGTACAGGGCCACGACCGCGCACAGGGCTCCGATCACGAACGGTACGCGCCAGCCCCAGGCATACAGCTGCTCGGTGGTCAGGGTCTGCTGGAGGATGATCAAGACCGCCAGGGCGATGAGCTGGCCGGAGATCAGGGTGACGTACTGGAAGCTTGAGAAAAAGCCGCGACGTTCCTTGGTGGCCATTTCGCTGAGGTAGGTGGCCGAGGTGCCGTATTCACCGCCAACCGACAGGCCTTGCATCAGGCGCGCGACCACCAGCAGGACAGGGGCCGCCACACCAATCGTTTCGTAGCCCGGAGTCAGGGCAATGACCAGCGAACCCGCGCACATCAGCAGCACCGAAGCCATCAGGGCAGCCTTGCGGCCCTTGCGGTCGGCGTAGATACCCATCAGCCAGCCGCCGATCGGGCGCATCAAAAAGCCCACGGCGAAAATCGCGGCGGTGTTCAGGAGCTGTGCGGTGGTGTCGCCGGCCGGGAAGAAGGCCTTGGCGAAGTACAGGGAAAACGCGGCGTAGACGTACCAGTCGTACCACTCGACCATGTTGCCGATCGAACCACTGAAGATCGACTTGAGACGGCTACGAGTGGTTTTTTCTGCGGCAGGCGCAATAGCCGCCCCAGCAGGCAGGGTAGAGGAGTTATCCATTGACGGAACCTTCTAGTTGTTTTTGTGGAGCGCGCCGAAACGCAGCCTGGCAGGGCTATAGCAGGAGCTGTGCCAGGTTCAGGAGGCCCGTTCTAGAAGGGTTTGCGCAAATAGATGAGCGGAAATCCGCCTATTGTCCGGCGGTCGATAGGCAATATTCCGCTCATTGGGGTCAGTTGGGGGCGAGGAAGTCTTCCCGCTGCAGGCCATGGCGCTGCATTTTCTCGTTGAGGGTACGCCGGGGAATCTGCAGCTCTTCCATCACCGCCTTGATCTCGCCCTTGTGCCGGCCCAGGGCTGCACGCAGGCACTGGGCCTCGAAGGCTTCCTGCTGGGCGGCCAATGACTGGCCGGACTCGACCGTAATGACCGGGTCACCCAGGCCCAGCGCGTGGCGCTCGGCGGCGTTGGCAAGCTCGCGCACGTTGCCGGGCCAGTCGTGGCTCAGCAGTCGACCCAGGTGCGCCGCGCTGAGCAAGGGTGCGGTACGGCCCACACGTTCGGCGGCGTTGCGGGCAAAGTGCTCGAACAGCAGGGGAATGTCTTCGCGCCGCTCGCGCAGTGGCGCCAGGCGCAGCTCGGCGACGTTAAGGCGGTAGGCAAGGTCTTCGCGAAAGCGCCCGGCGCGGGCTTCCTCGAGCAGGTCGGGCTTGGTCGCGGCGATGATGCGCAGATCAACGCTGATGCTCTGGTTGGCGCCCAGGCGCTCAAGCTTCTGCTCTTGCAGTACACGCAGCAGCTTGGCCTGCTGAGCCAGGGGCATGCTCTCGATTTCATCGAGAAACACCGTACCGCCATTGGCGTATTCAAGCTTGCCGATGCGCTTGCCCTGGGCGCCGGTGAAGGCGCCGCTCTCGTGGCCGAACAGCTCTGCCTCGAACAACTGCTCAGGGATTGCGGCGCAGTTCAGCGCGACGAAGGGCTTGCCGGCCCGCGGCCCGAAGTCATGCAGGCAGCGCGCGACCTGTTCCTTGCCGCTGCCGGTTTCGCCACGGATCAGCACATTGACCGGCAGGCTGGCCAAGTCCAGCACTTGCCGACGCAGCTGTTGCATACCCTGGGACATGCCCAGCAGGTTCAGTTCCAGGCGCGCCTTGAAGTCGGCCTGCTCGTGCAGGCGGCGGTTGTCCAGGATCAGCTGGCGCTTTTCCAGGGCGCGACGCAGGCTGCCCAACAGGCTTTCCGGGCTGAAGGGCTTTTCCAGAAAGTCATAGGCGCCATTGCGCATGGCCTCGACTGCCATGGGCACGTCGCCATGGCCAGTCAGGAGGATTACCGGCAGATCGGGATCGCGCGCCTGAAGTTGCTCAAGTAGCTGCAACCCGTCCATGCCCGGCATGCGCACATCACTCAGGATGACACCGGGAAAGTGCCCAGGCAGTTGCTTGAGGCAGTCTTCGGCACGGCTGAACAACTGTACGTCGAAGCCCGACAGGCTCAGCCACTGCTCCACGGCAGTACGGATGCTGGCTTCATCATCGACAACCATAACCGAATTGAACATCAAGTCTCCGGATCGCAGGGCAGGGTAAGGCTGAAGCAAGCGCCGCCGGGTTGGTTCTCCACCGTCAGGCGCCCGCCGGCTTCATGAATGATGCCATAGGATATCGCCAGGCCCAGGCCCAGGCCTTCACCTACAGGCTTGGTGGTGAAGAACGGGTCGAAGACCTTGGTCAAATGTTCGGCGGGGATACCACCGCCACTGTCGAGCACACTCAGGCGCCACTGCTCGTCCTGGGCTTCGATGCGGATCTCCAGACGTTTGTAGCTTTTGCCGACCATGGCATCCAGGGCATTGCGCATCAGGTTGATCAGCACCTGCTCAAGGCGGATCGCATCGCCGCGGACCCAGGCCGGGCGGGCCAGGTACAGGGCCACGTCCACCTGTTCGGCACGAATGCGCGCATCGAGCAACTGCAACGACTGGTCGACCACGGTGGCCAGGTCCAGGCGCTCGCGCAGGCCGCTGGGGCTATTGCGGGCGAAAGTTTTCAGGTGGCCGGTGAGTGCTGCCATGCGTGTGAGCATTTGCTCCAGTGGCTCCAGGGCCTGGCGAGCTTCGTCATAGCGCTGGTTGTCGAGCAGCAGGCGCAAGGTCGCCAGTTGCATGCGCTGGGTGGTCAGCGGCTGGTTGATTTCATGGGCCAGGGCCGCCGACATCTGCCCGAGGGCGGCAAGCTTGGCCGATTGCACCAGACCTTCCTGGGCCGTGCGCAAGTCGCGGGTACGTTCCTCGACCAGGCGCTTGAGCTCTTCGCGGCTGCGCTGGCGCAGGCGGGCCAGGCGCAGCCGCTGGCTGATGAACAACAGGGCGAACACCAGGCTCAGCCACACCGCCGCCGCAGCGAGGGCTGCATTGCGACCGTCGTCGCTCACCTGCGGCTTGCGCAGCAGGTGCAGGGTCCAGCCCTCGGCTTCCAGTGGCAGGCTTTCCCACAGGTATTCGGTGCTGCCTCCAGGCCCTTGCACGCGGGTCAGGGTGCTGTGCTCGTTGAAGCGGCTGAGCACCTGATGCTGCAGCGGCACCAGAGGTTGCTTGTCGTACTGGCGGGTAGCGGCAAGTTCGGCGTGGTCGGCGCTGCTCAAGGGCTTGAGTTCGCGATAGCGCCAGCCGTCCTGGTTGGCGATGAAAATGATCCCGCGGGCATCGCTGACCAGCAGGATGTCGTTGCCCTGGCGCCATTCGCGCTCAAGCTCCGGGAATTCCAGCTTGACCACCATGGCGCCGAGAAAGCGGCTGTTTTCATCCATCACCGCGCTGGATAGAAAGTACCCTGGCACGCCACTGGTCACGCCCACGGCATAAAAGCGCCCGCTGCCTTGGCTGCGGGTCTGCTTGAAGTAGGGGCGAAAGCCGTAGTTGGAGCCGACGTATGTGCTGGGCAAGCGCCAGTTACTGGCTGCCACTGCCAGGCCGGTGCGGTCGAGCAGCTCCAGGGTCGAGGAATTGGCCGCACCGTTGATGCGTTCAAGCTTGCGGTTCAAGGCGTCCTGCACCGGGCCCTCGACCGGGCCCTTGAGGGCGCTGATCAGCTCCGGGTCCAGGGCCAGCACGGCGGGCAAGGCGCGGTAGCGTTCGATCAAGGTATGCAGCGAGGTGGCGTACAGGCTCAGTTGCTGGCTGGCGCGCCCGGCATCGTCGACCATCGACTGGCGCTTGGCGTGGTGCATGGCCCAGCCAGCCGTGAACAGGGTGCCTGCGAGAATGAATAAAACGATCAGCCCCAGACGCAGGGCGCGAAAGGAATAAGGCATGGTGCAAGTCCCGGCGGTTCGGGAAGGCCTCCTGGCCTTCCCTTGGAGCGTGGCAACGGTTTACAGCAGTTCGAAACGTTGTTGCTGCACGGCTTGAGAGTCCAGCCCGACCTGGACGTTGAACTCGCCAGGCTCGGCTGCCCATTGCAACTGGGTGTTGTAGAACTTCAGGTCATCTTCACTGAGGGTGAAGCGCACGGTGCGTTCTTCGCCAGCCTTGAGCATGACCTTCTGGAAGTTCTTCAGCTCCTTGACCGGGCGGCTCATGGAGGCGGCGATGTCTTGCACATACAACTGCACCACGGTTTCGCCGTCACGTTTGCCGGTGTTCCTCACCTGGATGCTGGCTTCGAGGGTCTGGCCTTTCTTCAGGGTCTTGCTCGACAGGGTCAGCGCCGACAGGCTGAAGTCGCTGTAGCTCAGGCCGTAGCCGAAGGGGTACAGCGGGCCATTGGGCTCCTCGAAGTACTGCGAAGTGTAGTTGCCAGGCTTGCCCGGGGTGAAGGGGCGGCCAATGCTCAGGTGGTTGTAGTACATCGGGATCTGCCCGACCGAGCGCGGGAAGGTGATCGCCAGCTTGCCCGAGGGGTTGTAGTCGCCGAACAGGACATCGGCGATGGCGTTGCCGCCCTCGGTACCGCTGAACCAGGTCTCGAGGATGGCGTCGGCTTGCTCACGCTCCCAGGTCAGCGACAGCGGACGGCCATTCATCAGCACCAGCACCAGCGGCTTGCCGGTGGCCTTCAGGGCCTTGATCAGTTCGCGTTGGGCCGCCGGGATTTCCAGGGAGGTACGGCTGGAGGACTCGTGGGACATGCCACGCGATTCGCCAACCACAGCCACGACCACATCCGACTGCTTGGCAGCCTTGACCGCTTCGTCGATCAACACGGCGGCAGGACGTGGGTCGTCGACGATTTCCGGGGCATCGAAGTTGAGGAAATTCAGGTAATCGAGGATGGCCTTGTCGTGTGTGACATTGGAGCCCTTGGCGTAGATCACCTTGGCCTTGTCGCCCAGCACCTGGCGCATGCCTTCGCGCACGGTCACCGACTGGGCCGGACGCCCGGCGGCGGCCCAACTGCCCATCATGTCGATGGGGGCGTCGGCCAGCGGGCCCACCAAGGCGATGGTGCCCGCTTTTTCCAACGGCAGGGTCTGCTCGCGGTTTTCCAGCAGCACCAGGCTGCGGCGGGCCACATCACGGGCTTCGGCGCGGTGCAGGCGGCTGTCGGCGTAGGTGTCGGCCGGGTCTTCGCTGGCCACGCCGATGCGGCGGTACGGGTCGGCGAACAGGCCCATGTCGTACTTGGCACCGAGCACTTCACGCACGGCGTTGTCGATGTCGGCCTGGTCGATTTCACCGGCCTTGAGCAGGCTGGCCAGTTCCTCGCCGTACAGCGAGTCGTTCATGCTCAGGTCGATGCCGGCCTTGATCGCCAGTTTGGCGGCTTCGCGACCGTCGCGGGCCACGCCATGACGCACCAGCTCGGTGATCGCGCCGTGATCGCTGACGGTCACGCCTTTGAAGCCCCAGTCCTTGCGCAGCAGATCGTTCATCAGCCAGGTGTTGGAGGTGGCCGGTACGCCGTTGATCGAGTTCAGGGCAACCATCACGCCACCGGCGCCGGCGTCGATGGCCGCGCGGTAGGGGGGCAGGTAGTCGTTGAACATCTTGGTCGGGCTCATGTCGACGGTGTTGTAGTCGCGCCCGCCTTCCACTGCACCATACAGGGCGAAGTGCTTGACGCTGGCCATCAGGCTGGTGGGCTCTGCCGGGCTTTTGCCCTGGAACGACTCGACCATCACCTTGGAGATGCGCGAGACCAGGTAGGTGTCTTCACCGAAACCTTCACTGGTACGGCCCCAGCGCGGGTCACGGGCAATGTCGACCATCGGTGCGAAGGTCATGTCGATGCCGTCGGAAGCCGCTTCCAGTGCAGAAACCCGGCCGACCTTGGCGATTGCGTCCATATCCCAGCTCGACGCCAGGGCCAGGCTGATCGGGAAAATGGTGCGGTGGCCGTGGATCACGTCGTAGGCGAAGAACATCGGGATCTTCAGGCGGCTACGGCCCGCCGCGTCCTGCATCGGACGGTTTTCGGCGCGGGTGATCGAGTTGAACGTGCCGCCTATGCGCCCGGCGGCGATCTCCTTGCGGATCATCTCGCGGGGCATTTCCGGGCCGATGCTGATCAGGCGCAACTGGCCGATCTTTTCGTCCAGGGTCATCTGCTGCATGAGGTCGGCGATGAACGCCTGTTTGTTCTTCAGTGGCGCGGCAGGGGTATCGGCAAACGCCGACTGACTGGCCAGGCTGACAAGAAGGCCCAGCAAACACAGCTTGTTCATTGAATTCAGTTCTCGAGGCTTGCGGCAGTGTTCACGGTAATACTGCCCGGCCGAAGTTGGGGAAGCGGCTATTGTTGTAGTTTGCTGGGGCATCTTTTAGCCGATCGGGCCATTACGATCCAGCGGCGGTGACGGATTATGCCTCAAGTACGATGACTCACGCTGATCAAGGAGCAAGGCCACTATGCAGGTAATCCAGTTCAAGGGCATCAGGGTGGGGCTGTTGCTGATGCTCGCAAGCCTTGTGTCCGGTTGCGGGATCAACAACATTCCCAACTACGACGAACAGGTCAAGGCGGCCTGGGCCCAGGTACAGAACCAGTACCAGCGCCGTGCCGACCTGATTCCCAACCTGGTTGAAACAGTCAAAGGCTATGCCAAGCAGGAGCAGGAAACCCTGACCGCGGTCATCGAAGCGCGGGCCAAGGCGACTTCGATCCAGGTCGATGCCAGCACCCTGGACGATCCGCAGAAGCTGCAGCAGTTCCAGCAGGCGCAGTCGCAGCTGACCGGGGCGCTGAGCCGGTTGATGGTGGTGTCCGAACGCTACCCGGACCTCAAGTCGAACCAGAACTTCCTGGCCCTGCAGTCGCAACTCGAAGGCACCGAAAACCGTATTGCCGTGGCGCGCAAGGATTTCATCGCCGCCGTGCAGCGCTACAACACCGAGATCCGCACCTTCCCGGGCCGGTTGTGGCACACCGTTATGTACAGCAGCCTGCCGCTGCGGGAGAATTTCGAGGCCACTGCCAGCGACGCCGACAAAGCCCCTGAAGTGAAATTCTGATGCGCCTGGTGCATCTGGCGCTGCTGCTGGCGCTGTTCGTCGTCACGCCGCTGCGGGCCGATCCCACTTTTCCGGCCCTGACGGGGCGCGTGGTCGACAATGCGGGCCTGCTCGATGCCGGGAGCCGCAGTCAGCTCGAACGCATGCTGACGGCCCACGAACAGGCCACCACGGAACAGGTCGTGGTGGTGACGGTCGATGACCTGCAGGGCTTGCCCATTGAAGACTTCGGTTATCAGTTGGGGCGTCATTGGGGCATCGGCCAGAAGGGCAAGGACAACGGTGCGCTGTTGATCGTCGCTCCCAAGGCGCGCAAGCTGCGCATCGAAGTCGGTTATGGCCTGGAAGAGCGCCTGACCGACGCCCAGGCGTCCGTCATCATCAACGGCATCATCACCCCGGCGTTCAGGCGCGGGGAGTTCAGCCTGGGTATCGTCCAGGGAACGGCGGCCATCCTCCAGGTACTGGGCGGCAATCCGCTGGCCGAGCCGTCACGGGCCCAGGGCGGTGGTGGCGGGGAAGAGGCGCCTGGTTGGTCCATAGGCCTGTTCATCATGCTGATCGTGATCGTCTTTGCCTTGCAGTCCATGGGCCTTGGCGGCAGTGGCCGTGGCGGTCGGGGCGGCATGGGCGGCGGATTCGGCGGTGGTTTTGGCGGTCTTGGTGGCGGCCGCGGGGGAGGTGGTGGCGGCTTCGGTGGTGGCGGCGGTGGCTTCGGCGGTGGCGGGTCCTCCGGTGGCTGGTAGAACAATAATCAAGGAGAACACCTGCGTATGACTTTGCTCAGTGAACACGAACAGCGCCAGGTCGCCGAGGCAATCGCCCAGGTCGAGCGGCACACCGACGCGGAGCTGGTCACGGTGCTGGCCAGTCGCGCCGACGACTATGCCTATATCCCGTTGCTCTGGGCCAGCCTGCTCGCTTTGCTGGTGCCGGGCCTGTTGTTCTACCTCACTGGCGGGTTCAGCGTTAACAGCCTGTTGACTGTGCAGTGGCTGACCTTTCTTGCGCTGTGCCTGCTGTTTCGCATCCCTAGCCTCACCACCCGCCTGATCCCACGTTCCGTGCGCCACTGGCGCGCCTCCAACCTCGCCCGGCGACAGTTCCTCGAACAGAACCTGCACCATACGGTGGGCAGTACCGGGGTGCTGATTTTTGTCAGCGAGGCTGAGCGCTACGTCGAGATCCTGGTGGATGAGGGCATCTCCCGGCACCTGGACAACGAGGTGTGGGAAGGTATCGTCAAGCGCTTTACCGAGCAGGTGCGCCAGGGCCAGACCGTGCAGGGTTTTGTCAGTTGCATCGAAGCCTGTGGCGAGCTGCTCAGCCAGCATGTGCCCCTGACTCATGAGCGCAACGAACTGCCCAACCGCCTAGTGGTGCTGGCCTGAGCCAGGAACGCTGATCGACAAAAGCTGGGCGCGGGCCGGTCATCCACGTAAAATGCCTGCCATTGCGCCTAGCCGCTCCCTCCGCAACCCGAGGCACCCACCCCCGATGTCCGATACCTCTACCGCCCAGGCCGCGCCGGATGCCCGTGCGCAGTTTCTGAGCCTGCTCGCCACCAGCCTGCAACAGAATGCCCTGATCAAGCTGGTGCTGGCGCGCCATGTCGGCACCGACGAAGCCCTGCAGCGGATCATCGCCAAGCCGCTGACGGTCAAGGGCGAGGCTTGCCTGTCACTGGTCTACCGCTACAAGACCCGCGACATCACCCGCAACTTGCCCAATGATGAAGCCCTGGCGCTGGTGGCCGAGCTGCTGCCGGGTTCATTTCGCAATGCGCACCTGCTGAGCCTGAGCGACGAGGCGCAATTGGAGTTCAGCAAGAAGGGCAAGCCGATGCTCCACAGCAAGGCTGTGCAGCAAGCGCTGCAGGCCCCGGCAGGCGAGCACGACCGGGAGAAAAAGCGCTACCTGGAACTGAGCCGGCCGTTTCTCCACGACCTGGGCGTGACCGACAAGCAGCAGGCGCTGATTCCGTCGATGTCGCGCAAGTGGAAGCAGATCAACAAGTTCATCGAGGTGTTTTCTCACGCGCTGGCTTCAGCGCCGCTGGCGGCGGATCAGCCGCTGCGTGTGGCGGATTTTGGCTCGGGCAAGGGGTACCTGACCTTCGCCATCCACGACTACCTGCGCAACAGCCTGCAGCGTGAGGCCCAGGTCACCGGCGTCGAATTGCGCCAGGACATGGTCGAGCTGTGCAACGCCGCCGCCGCGCGCCTGGAGCATCCGGGGCTGGTGTTCGAGTGCGGCGATGTGCGCAGTGTGGTGCCCAGTGCCATCGAGGTGATGATCGCCTTGCATGCATGTGACATCGCCACCGACTATGCGATTCACACCGGCATCCGCTGTGGCGCGGCCATCATCATGTGTTCGCCGTGCTGCCACAAACAGGTCCGCCCACAATTGCAAACCCCGGGGTTGCTCAAGCCGATGCTGCAATACGGCCTGCACCTGGGCCAGCAGGCCGAAATGCTCACCGACAGCCTGCGTGCGCTGTACCTGGAAGCCTGTGGCTACGAGACCAAGGTGTTTGAGTTCATCTCCCTTGAGCACACCAACAAGAACAAGATGATCCTGGCGGTGAAGCGCAAGGCGCCGGTGGACTCGGCGGCGTTGCTGGAAAAGATCCAGCAGTTGAAGGAATTCTATGGCGTCAGGGAGCATTGCCTGGAGACGTTGTTGCAGGCCGATGGCTTGATCGACGCTCGGACCTGAGTTGTTTTGTAGCCGCTGCCGCCAGGCTGCGATTGGGCGCGAAGCGGCCACAACCTTGGCCAGTGAGTGACTGCTACGCAACCGATCGCAGCCTGGCGGCAGTGGCTACAGTGTCGGTGCTGTCAGGTGGTCTGCGCTGCCGGGTACACACGGGTCTTGCGCCCCAGCACCACGGTGCCGATCACGCCCGCCGCAAACACCCAGGTAATCGGCTCGACCTGTTCACCAAAGAACAGCGCCGAAAAGGCGATGGTGAAGAAGATCTGCAGCAACTGGATCTGGCTTACCCGCGCAATCCCGCCCAGCGCCAGCCCCGCATACCAGGCAAAGAAGCCAATGAACTGCGAGAACAGCGACACATAGCCAAACGCCCCCCAGGCCTTGGCACTCACTGGCCCTTGATGCTGCAAGGCCAAGTACACCACCGGCCCAAGCAACAGCGGCGCCGACAGCACCAGCGCCCAGCAGATCACCTGCCAACCACCCATCTCCCGCGCCAGCCTGCCGCCTTCGGCATACCCCAGGCCGCCGACGGCAATTGCCGCCAACATCAGCAGGTCGCCGGCCTGGATCTGTCCTGCGCCCATGATGACTGCGTACACCAACACCAGCGCACTGCCCAGTGCCGCGCAGGCCCAGAAGGCTTTTGACGGGCGTTCATGGGACAGCCACGCCGCATAGAAGGCCACGCACAGCGGTTGCAGGCCGTTGACCAGGGCGCCATGGGAGGCCGGTACGCTCTGCATGGCCCAGGCCGACAACACCGGAAAGCCAAGGATCACGCCCAGCGCTACCAGGCTCAGGCCCTTGATCTGCTGCCAGGTCGGCCACTTTTCCCGCCGCCACAGCAGCAGCGCCGCCGCCGGAATCGCCGCCAGCAGGGCGCGCCCAAGGCCGTTGAGCAGGGGGTGCAGTTCCTGCACGACGATGCGGGTCATGGGCAGGGTCAGGCTGAAGATAATGACACCGAGAAGCCCAAGGGCCATCCCGGTGTTTTCGCGGCTGGACATGGCAAACGCCTGTGGCGGGTAAGTGGTTCCATTGAGCCACAGGCGACGCCGATGATCTTGTTACAGTTGGTCACAAGTTCATCCGTACAGTTCGCGCTGCCTAAAAGAAACGAGTGATGCTGACCTTGGCGTTGCGACCCTGGCTGTAAGCGTATTCACCGCTGAGTTCGGAGCGATAGTCATTGTCGAATAGGTTGTCGACGGTGAAGTTGACCTCGGTGCCCTTGAGGTATGGCTGCCGGGGCTTCCAGTTGGCGAACAGGCCGTGGATCTCGTAGTCATCGTTTGCGTAGTGGTCGTAGTAGCGGTCACCCAGGGCACTGCCCGGGCCTTCGCGGTAGTTGTCGCTGGGCAGGCGGTCGGTCTTGCGCACGAACTGCGCCTGCCAACCCACCTTGGCATCCCAGCTGGGGATCTTCACACCCAGGGTGGTGATCCACTTCGGCGCGGGAATGTCCTTGGCCCATACGTCTGGCCCCCAGGGGTTGGTGTAGGCCCCTTCATGGCGGCCGGTGATCCACGAGTACGACACCGAGCCGAACAGGTAGGTCGAGTCGTAGAAGCTTTCAACCTCGAAACCCTTGATGGTCACGCTCTTGATGTTGCGGTAGTTGGACATCAAGCCCCCACCGCAGGACTTGGAAATGCTCTCGCCAGTGACCAGTTGCTCCGGGCAACCGATGCCGGTGGCCTTGAAAATCTCGTCCTTGATCTCGTTGCGAAACAGGGTGGTGCGGATCTGCACACTGTCTCGGTCGGTGAAGACGTCGGACAGGTTGGTGATGTTGCCGGCGCGCAGGGCGGTGATGCGCTCGGGGTCCAGGTTGCGGCTGCTGGCGGTGCGGCTGCCGATGCCCTGGACTTCGTATTGTTCATCCAGCACTGGGGCGCGCCAGGTCTTGCTGTAGTCGGCGAAGAATGCCGTCTGCTCACTGGCCTTCCAGAACACCGACAGGCGCGGCGACCAGCCGCTGTAGGTTTTCTCGCTGTAGTCGTGGCCCATCTTCGGATCGTTGTAGTACGGCGCCTGGTTTTCCTTGCCCTTGTTGGCGACGTGGTCGTAACGCAGGGACGGCGTGATGGTCACTTCACCGAGGGTGATGGCGTCCTGGATGAAGTAGCCCTGGCTGTCGACGCTGCCACTGGGCATGAAGTACGGCTGATAGCGACCGTAGTTGTATTTGGGGACGTCATAGGTTTTGCCCGGCATCCACATCTGCGTGTCGCGCTCGTGGCGGCGCACTTGGAAACCTGCAGAGAGCGCATGTTCCAGCGGGCCGGTAGAAAACAGGCTGGTGTTGCGCACGTCGAGCATCTGGTCGGTGTACTCGGTGTCCATCTTGCGCCCGCCGGTGGCCGGCTGGAAGAACGCAGTTTCGTCACGCTCGTCGGTCTGCTCGGTATCCGACACCGAGTACTTCACCTGCAGGTCTACCAGCGGGTTTTCGATGGGTTGGTACTTGTAGGTGGTCGACCAGGTGGTGTCGGTGGTAGTGCGATTGGCCAAAAAGCGCTTGAGGGCGTTTTCGTAGCCGTACTTGTCGATGTCGGACTGAGTCGGCGGCGTCGGGTAGGACGTGGACGAGAACGGTGCCCAACGTTCGCTTTCCGAGCGCGACCAGGAAAACCCCAGGCTGTGCTCGTCGGTCAGGTGCAAATTGAACTTGAGTAACGCGCCGTCCAGGTCCAGGGCACTGTTGGGCAGGCGCTTGGGGTTGATCGGGTAATCGTTCTCGGGGTCGGGCAGGGTGCCGGCCAGTTTCATGTCGTCGCCGTCGCGCTTGGTCAGGTAGACCAGGGCATCCATGCGGCCATCGTCGGTGCGGCCGAACAGGGCCGAGCTGTAGACTTGCTGATGGTCGTTGCTGGCATAACCGTACTTGACCATGGCGCCGCTGTTGCGGCCTTCCTGCAACAGGTCCGGGGCATCCTTGGTGGTCATGTTGACGCTGCCGCCAAAGCCGCCGTTGCCGGTGTAGATCGAGTGCGGGCCCTTTTCGACCTCGATGCTCTTGATCAGCTCCGGCTCGATGAACACGGTGCCCTGTTGATAACGCTCAAAGCCGCTCTTGGTGGCGCCGTCGACGGTCATCGGCACGTCTTCGGCGTCACCCAGGCCCCAGATGTTGATGGTCTGGCCGCCGGGCTTGGCCGAACCGCCCATGTTCACACCGGGCAGGGTTGAGAGCACGCTGGGAATGTTGCTGGGTTGGTAGCGGTCGATCTCTTCCTGGGTCAGGGTCGAGCGGCCGACGGTGCTCGGGTCCACTTGCTGGCCATCGCCAACGATGCTCAAGGCGCCGAGTTGGATACCGTTGTCGGCGGTCGGGTCGTCTTCGCGCAGGCGTACCACATAGGTGCTGCCGACCTTGACCACGGCGAAGCGGCTGTTGCGCAGCAGTTGGGCGATGGCGTCCTCGGCCTCGAAAGCACCCTTGAGTGCCGGGGCCTGCACACTGCGCAGCAACGTTTCGTCGAACAGCAATTGCACCTTGGCCTGCTGGGCCAACTGGCTCAGCGAGGCGGCCAGCGACTGTGACGGCAGGTTGAGCGCCACCGGCGCCGCCTCGGCCTGCAGGCTCAGGGCCAGGCAGGCTGCCAGCAGCGATGGACGGGCAGACAACGGTGTGAACGAACGAAACGCAGACAACATGAAATCCCCCAGTACGGCAAAAGCCAAAAAGGCCTGCAATGACGACGCAGACGGGAGGAAGACGTGGTGTTGCGCAAAATCCTCATATGCGAATGAAAAATATTCTCAGCTTTTTATTTGCGCTCGATCTGCAGGCGTCCGTCGGCCAGGGTTACGGTCTTGACCTGTAGCAGCGCCGGCAAGGCGTTGAGCAGGGCGTCGGGGTCGTTTACGTCGAAGTTGCCCGAGACCTTGTATTGGCCCAGGGCAGGGTCGGCCAACACGATCGCAGCTGGGCGGTAGAGCGAAATCTCATCGATCAGGCTGCTCAACTTGCGGTTGCGAAAGGTCACGTGGCCGTTGCGCCAGTCGGCAACGTCCTCATCGCTTACGGTCTGCACGCTGAGGCTGCCGCGGGCAGGATCGTAGATGGCGCGCTGGCGTGCGCCGAGCAGGGCCGGGTCGTGTGCCTCGCCCGGCGTGTCGAGGGCAACCTGGCCGTGGGCCACGCTCAGCACCAGCTCCCGCTGGCCGCGGCGCAGGTCGAAGGCGGTGCCGACCACGCGCACCACGGCGCTGCCGGCATCGACGAACAGCGGGCGCTCCTTGTCGGCGGCGACGTCGATGAACAGCTGTCCCTGATCCAGGTGAATCAGCCGGCGCTCGGCGTCGAACTCGATGCGCAGGCGCGTGTGGGCGTTGACGTTCATTTGACTGCCGTCGGGCAGCGTCAGGGTCTGGGGTTCGCTGTTGACCGCCACGGTCTGCCTGGAGTGACCAGGTACCCCACCCAGGTTGCCCACCAGCAAGGCACACAACAGTGCCGCGGCAGTCGCCAGTGCCGGGCGCCAGTGCCGGGCCTTGCGTGGCACGAGGGGCACGGGCGGGTTCATCTGCGTGAGTTCGGCGAGGTCATCCCATAGCTGTTCGAACTGGGTGTAGGCGCGAGCATGTTCGGGATGCTGCATCCACTGTGCAAACGCCTTGCGGGCCTCGCGCGAAGGGTTGTTGCGGTTATGGGAAAACCAGCTGGAAGCCTGGGCATCGACCGAAGGCTTTTCGGTGCCGAGAGTGGGGTTCATTCTGGCTGCTCCATGCCGTTTTCACTGTCCAGGCGTTGCTTGCACTGCAGCAGGGCTGCGGCAATGTGTTTTTCCACCATGCTCACCGAAATGCCCATGCGTTCACTGATCTGTGCCTGCGTCAAACCTTCGAAACGGTGCAGCATAAGGGCTTCGCGGCGGCGCGGCGAGAGCTCGGCGAGTACCTGTTTGAGCTGGTCCAGGCGTTGCTGGTGCTGGACGTGGTGAAGCGGATCGCTGCGGGTGTCGGCTGGCGCCTGCTCATCGGCCGCGGTGCTTTCTTCAAGCACGGTGTGGCGTACCTTCTGCCGGCGCCAGTGATCGCTCAACAGGTTACGCGCCACCTGAAACAGGAACGCCCGAGGCTGCTCCACGCGGGCGCGATCCCGATACCCCAACCATTGGGTGAACACGTCCTGGGTCATGTCGGCGGCATCGCTGGCATTGTCGGTGCGCTTGCGCAAAAAGTGCAGGATGTCGGCATAGAACCCACGACAAGTGTCATGGGCTATGGGGTCGGGTTTGGGGCGTTGCATGCAAACTTTCCAGGAACGCGCAGGGCGGAAAGTTGCGAATGGTATCGAGAATAATTGTCATTTGCTATGGGTAAATCGTATCGGCTCAACGCCGCTTGCGTGTTGTTACCGGAACGGGGACTTCCAGGTCTGTGGCGCCCAGTGGGTGGCTGGTGGCGTCGAAGAAATGCAGGGCCAGCCCAGGCGTGTCTGCAAAGCGTTGGGTGAAGTGCTGCTTCTGGCTGATGATCGAAGCCTCGCTCAAGGGCCGTATGGCAATCGCCAGGTGCGTCGGGCGTGCCTGCTTGATGGCTTGCAGGAGGTGTCGGTCGCTGTTGTCCAGGTGCTGGCCGAACAGGCATAGCCCGCCCTGATGCACCGCCAGTTCGCCCAGGCACCAGCTCAGGTAGTCGGAGCTGCGGATGGCCTTGAGTTTGTCGTCGCTGCTGCCTTCGTTGACGAACAACGGCACGTCACCCGGGGTGTTCACTGCAAAGCCATCGAGCAATTGACCATCGCTGGCGCTGCGTTGACGAGTGCTGCCGTCGGGTTGCTTGAGCAGGTGCAGGCCGCCGTGCAGGTACAGCAGGCGGGTGCCGGGGCGACGGGTCTGACGGATATCGAAGTGGCCCTCTTCATCGAACAACGGCTGGAAGCCTTCCGGCGCCTGGCTGGCTGCCCAGTGGCAGAGCAGGTCGTAGTTGCTCGAATAGACGCTCTGGTAGGTGCGCAGCTCGGCATTGAGGCGTTGCAGGGTGTTGATCGGCAGCAACCGCCAGGGAACATGCACGCTGCGCACGGCGTGGATCAGCGCTTCCTTGATGGTGTAGTAGCGATTCAGCGGCGCCGACGAGCTGACGGCCAGGGCGGCATTGATGCGCACTGTGGCGTTCAGGGCACTGAGCACCGGCTCGAACAGTTCGGTGCCCAGGGACTTGAACAGGGCCTGGTCGGTCAGGTTCAGAGGCTTGTGCCGCACCCGCTGGGCTTCTTCGAACAGCGAAAAATAGGTAAAGGGTCGCCACAGCGCACGACTGGCACCATTGCCCAGCAGCAGGCTGGTGCTGGGGTGTGCGCGGTTCAGGTCTGGCCAGAGGTGAAGGCTGGCGTCGAGGTCGGCGTGGGGCATGAGGTTCTCTGTTCGGCATGTGTTTCGATCGGCGCGACTTTAGCACGCAACACCCTTGTCATCAGGCTCGGCGACTATGCTGGGTTCGCGATCAATGAAGAGGAATGCTCATGAGGGGTAAGAGCGTGCGTCGCTGGTGCTGTCTGGCGGTGCTGCCGCTGGCCGGGCTGGTCGACGCGGGGCAGGGCAGTGAGCTGGCGGCCAGGCAGGGTATCCCGTATCCGGCGGTGATCGCTCATCGCGGCGCTTCGTTCGATGCTCCGGAATCCACGGCCCCAGCCTATGTGCTGGCCCGGGAGCTGGGCGCCGACTATCTGGAGCTGGACCTGCAGCGCACCCGGGACGGTGTGCTGGTGGCGGTACACGATGATGACCTGCAACGCACCAGCGATGTGGCCCAGCGCTTTCCCGAACGCCGGAACAGCCCGGTGAGCGCCTTCACCCTGGCTGAGCTCAAGTCGCTGGATGCCGGCAGCTGGTTCAACCAGGCCTACCCCGAACGCGCCCGTGAGCGTTTCAACGGCCAGCAGATACTCACCCTCGACGAGGTGATGGACATTGCCCAGGGCAATTCGCAGCGTCGTCCCGGGCTGTACATCGAGACCAAGGTGCCAAGCCTGTTCCCCGGTATCGAGGCGGACCTGAAGGCGACGTTGCAGGCCCGTGGCTGGCTGGACAAACCCGGCCGGGTGGTACTGCAGAGTTTTGACCGCAACAGCCTGGCGCTGCTGCACCAGCACATGCCGCAGGTACCCAAGGTGCTGCTGTTGTGGGTCGGCAAGGGTGGCATGGCGTCGGCCTCGGGGCAGACCTTTGTCGAGTCGGGCGAGACCGACAAGGCCGCGTTCTATGCCCGCCAGCAACCCAGCAGCAAGGCCGAGTTCGAGCGCTGGCTCGATTACGCCAAAGCGGCGGGCGCTATCGGCACCGGACCGTCTGCGGCACGCACGGCGGGCGGCGCGCAGAGTTATGCCGACCTGGTGCAGCCGTGGATGAACCGCATGACTCACGACAAGGGCTTGCTGGTGCATGTGTACACCGTCGATGAGACGGTGGATTTCGACAAGGTGCTGGCGGCGGGGGTCGATGGCATCTTCACCAACCGCAGCGGTCAATTGCTGCGCTATTTCTCTCGCTCATTGCCTCTTGGCGAGGCGCAGATTCTCGACGCCAACGGCTATTGATGATCTGGTCTGGCGCCTGCGCCTACCGTAGACTCCGCGCTTTGGCAATCGCTCAGGATTCACTTGCCCATGACCTTTTCGCTGCTGCTTGCCGTGCTGGCCTCCGGATTTATCTATGGCATCACCCCGGGCCCGGGTGTGCTCGCAGTATTGGGCATTGGCGCCTCCCGCGGGCGCAAGGCCGGGGCCGGGTTTCTCTGCGGGCACCTGCTGGGTGATGTGCTCTGGTGCAGCACGGCGCTGGTGGCGATCGTCGGTGCCCGGCAGATTGGCAGCTCGGTGTTCGACATCCTCGGATTGGTCAGTGGTCTCTACCTGTTCTGGCTGGGCTTTCGTGCCCTGCGCAGCCGCCCGGGCAACGGCAATGGCGAGCAAGGGCCGGTGCGCAAGCCGTTCTGGCATGGCATCGTCTTCGGCCTGACCAACCCCAAGGCCTATCCGGTGGCAGTGGCGACCTTCACAGCGCTGATCTCCAGCCGCGCCGAAACCCTGGAGTGGTCGATGCTGCCGGCGCTGATTGCCTTGAGTTTTCTGGGCGGCCTGCTGGCATATGTGATCCTCATCGCCATTGTTGGCGCCCGTCATGTGCGCACCCTCTACACCCGCTATGAACTGTGGATCACCCGTGCTTGCGGGGTGATGTTCATCGGCTTTGCCATCAACGCCCTGATGCATGCATTGCCAGGGCTGATGCCGCGTTCCTGAGGGGATCGCATCGCGGGGCAAGCCTGCTCCTACCAGTAGGAGCGGGCTTGCCCCGCGATCATTCCTTGCGCATCCGGTTGCGCCACACCCGATACGCCCGTATCCCCGAGCGCACCGAGCCGAACAGCATGCCGTCTTCCATCTCGCGGGCAATTCCTGAGCGCACCAACATGCGCAGGAAGCGCCCCTGGGCCCGGGCGATACCGAAGTGAATGCCACGTGCGTGGAGGGTGTCGCGCACCTCCCGCAATGCCGATATGCCACTCACATCAATGGAACTGACCGCCTCGGCGTCGAACAGCACCGCCCGCGGTTCGTCTTCACGCTGCACTGCTTCCAGAAGGCGCATTTTGAAGTAGTCGGCATTGAAGAACAGGATCGCATCGTCAAAGCGATACACCACCAGCCCTTGCACCGTGCGCGCATCCTTGTGCCGACGAATGTCGACCTGGCCTTCGATACCCGGCACCCAGCCCAGTACTGCATCGGTAGGCTGGTAGATGCTGTAGAGCAGGCGCAGGATGGCCAATGTCACGGCGATGATGATGCCTGGCAGCACGCCGACACCCAGCACGCCGATGGTGGTCAGTACACACAGCCAGAACTCGAAGCGGCTGAGCTTGTAGATCCGCCCCAGGGATTTCACATCGATCAGGCCCCAGCCGGCCATCAGCAGCACCGCCCCCAAGGCCGCCTGCGGAATCCAGGCCATGGGTGCGGTGAAGAACAGCAGGATCATGGCAATCACCAGGGCGGCGATAATCCCCACCAGTTGGCTTTTACCGCCGACCATGTCGTTGACGGCGGTGCGCGAATCGGCACCGCTGATGGCAAACCCCTGGGAAACCCCGGCGGCGATGTTGGTCACCCCAAGGGCCAGGAATTCATGGTTGGCGTTGATCGCATAGCCGTGGCGGGCGGCGAAACTGCGCGCGGTGAGCATGGCGCTGCAAAAACTCACCGTGGCGATACCCAGGGCGTCACGCAGCAGGCTCTTCATTTCCGCGAGGTTGGTTTGTGGCCAGGCCAGTTGCGGGATACCGGCCGGCACCGGGCCAAGCACCGCCACCCCATAGCGATCCAGACCGAACAACCCGACGACCAGGGTCGCCAACACTACGGTCACCAATGCTGAGGGCAGGCGCGGGTAGCGTCGGGGGAGCCAGATCAGCAAGGCCAGCCCGGCAAGGCCGATGCTCAGGGTCATCCACTTGATTTCGCCGAGGCGTTGCAGCAGGTTGATCAGGCTCAGGATGAAACCATCGCCCTCGATGCGAAATCCCAGCACTTTGCCCAGTTGCCCGGCCAGCAGGCTCAAGCCGATACCGTTCAAGTAGCCGATCAGGATGGGCCGAGAGAAGAAGCTCGCGATAAAACCAGCGCGTGCCACCCCCGCACCGATCAACATCAACCCCACCAGCACCGTGATAATCACCGACAGTTGCGCCAGCCGCTGTGGATCGCCCATGGCCAGTGGCGCAATGGCACCGGCAACCATGGCGCAGGTGGCCGCATCAGGGCCGACCATCAGCTGCCGTGAACTGCCGATCAGGGCATAGACCATCATTGGCAGGATGCAGGCGTACAGGCCGTATTGCGGCGGCAGTCCGACGATCTGCGCATAAGCGATGGCAATTGGAATCTGGATTGCCGCCACCGACAGACCGGCCTGCAGGTCGGCATGAAACCACTCGCGGCGGTAATGGAGCAGATTGGAAAGGCCCGGAAGCCAGCGGGAGAGAAACATGAACGGGTCCTTTCGAGTGTTTCGCGACGTGGCGGGAAAGCGCGGTATCGGACATTAAAGCGCACCTTGGTCCGACGTAGCAGCGCGCCAGATCAAAAGACAGCGTTGTTCAGCCCGAGACGGGTATGTCGGGACAGGAGGGTAATCAACAGAGTGGGGAGGGGATTGGCCTTGGGCCGGAGACAGGTGGCTCGCCAGAGAGGTAAGCCTGCGTTTCAGGTGTGCTGAAACCGTGGGGAAACTGGAGCGGGTGAAGGGAATCGAACCCTCGTTATCAGCTTGGGAAGCTGGAGTAATGCCATTATACGACACCCGCTTTCAGGCCAGACGTTGTACCAGAAGCGCACTGCGATTTGAAGCCTTGCCTGGAAATAAAGGCGGTGATCGGTGGCGGGTAGCGCAAGGTCTTGCATCTTCCTTCTGCCCCAACGGGCCGCTGATGCAGGAGGCTGCGCTACCGCCGTCCAGGGGTTTCAGATCGCCAGTGCATGGTGCTCCTGGCCGTACTGGTAACGGACACGAGGTTCACGCACGGCTGCCGGCTTGAGGAAACCCAGCAAGGCATCGCGAGTCTGATTGCAGGCTGCTTTGTGTTCCATGTCCAGGAAGTGGCCGGCAGCACGGATTTCGCTGAAGTGGCTGTTGCGCACGTGCTGGCTGAACTGCCGGGCGTCATCGATGGTGGTGTATTCGTCCCACTCACCGTTCATGAACAGTACCGGGATGTCGATCACACGGGCCGAGCGCAGTGCGTTGTTCAGGTCGTGGTCGAGCACCTGGTTGATGTGAAAGTGCATCTGCGCGTACTCGTGGTTATCCAGGCTGCTCACGTGCCGGTAGTTGAAGCGCTTGAATAGCGACGGCAGGTGTTTGCCGATGGTGTCGTTGACCAGGTTGCCGACGTTGTAGCGGTCGCAGGCGCTGAGGTACTGGCAGCCCTTTTCCAGGTAGTCGCGCATTGGTTCGTTGATCACCGGCGAGAACGAACTGACCACGGCCTTCTGAATGCGCCGCGGCTTGTGCGCCAGGGCCAGCAAGGTGCAGGCGCCGCCCCAGGAGAACGACATGACGTGGTCGGCGGCGAAGTGATCGATAAGCTCCAGCAGGATCTGCCCTTCCGTTTCCTTGGTCAGCAGCCGCTCGTGGCGGTTGTGCGCCTTGGACTTGCCGGCGTAGGGCTGATCGTAGAGCACGACGTTGAATTGTGGATGCAGGCTGCGCACCGTCTGGGCGAAGGAGGCCGTGGTGGCCAATGATCCATTGATCAGGATGATCGTCTTCTCGGCGGCATCTGCGCGATAGAACTCCGTGTAAACCCGATACTGACCTTGTATATCAAGCACAGCAATTTCTGGCCTCATGTCGTCGACTCCTGGCGCAAAAAGGGTGTTCGCACATGCAAGGATGCGCGTTCTTTATGACAGGTAGGCATACGCCTTGAAGAGAAACCGAGGGCCCTTGTCGATCCGCTAATGCCTGGTCGACGGGTATTGTTCTAGGTGGGCAATCTGCCGGACTCCAGTGCATCGAGGCATCGGTAGCCAGCAAAAAGGTGTCTTGGACTACGGGCGTGACTGGTAAGTCACATGCAGACCGACGATTGGATTCAAGCAGGCAGCGAACCAACCCGCAAGTGCCTTTGGGGCAATTGACGGAATTTTTCCGCCAAGCGGTCGCCGGCTCAGATCGCCTGGATTTCTTCGGGATAGAGCGCCCGGTACTCGCCCGGGCGCAAGCCTGGATCGAGGGTGAGTGGGCCCATGCGCTCGCGGTGCAGGCGCAGCACCTTGTTGTCGAAGTGGCCGAACATGCGCTTGACCTGGTGATAGCGGCCTTCAACGATGCTCAGGCGGGCACTGCGCGGACCAATGAGGGTCAGTTCGGCGGGCAGGGTGGTGAGGTCTTCAAAGGCGAAGTACAAGCCCTGGGCAAAGGTGTCGATGTAACGGGGTTCGATCACTTGCTCGGTCTCTACGTAGTAGACCTTGGGCAGTTTGGTTTTCGGTTGGGTCAGTCGCCGCGACCATTGGCCATCGTTGGTCAGCAGCATCAGGCCCGTAGTGTTGTAGTCCAGGCGCCCGGCTATGTGCAGCTCGTGCTTGTTCGCTTCGTCGATCAGGTCCAGCACGGTGGGGTGTTCCGGGTCCTGAGTGGCGCTGACGCAACCCTGGGGCTTGTGCAGCATCAGGTAACGGGCCGGGCGCCCGGCCTGCAACAATTGGTCGTCTACTTCGATGCGGCTGAAGTCGCGTACTTCCAGGCGCGGGTCGCTCACGCAATAGCCGTCCACACGCACGCGCCGCTCCACCAGTAACAGGCGTACTTGTTGGCGGTTGAAGCAGGGCAGGTTGCTGAGGAAACGATCGAGACGCATACAAGGCCGGGGGCTGGGCGTGGCAGTTTAACGGTCGCTGGCTGCTTTTGCTGCGTCCAGTTGTTCCAGTACCTGGGCGCAGGCGGGGCACAGGCAGGCCTTGTTGCGTAGCTCGGCGGGCAAGGCTTCAAGCACCTTGGGGTCGATGCTGACGCTGTAGCACCAGCAGGCCTTGGCGGCAGTACGCGGGTCGGCGAGGCTGCAGCGATTGCTGGCGCCGCAGGCAGGGCAGCGTTGGGGATCACTCATTGTCGGACCTGGGCATCTCTGTGCAGACGCGATTGCGTCCGCTTTGTTTGGCACGGTACAGCGCATGGTCGGCGCGGGCGATCAGGCTGTCCAGGGTATCTTCGCGCTGCAGGGTGCTCAAGCCGATGCTGGTGGTCAGTCTGATCGGTTTGCCGGCGAAGTTGAAGGCCAGCTCCTCGGTACGCTGACGGATCTTTTCGGCGATTTCCCGGGCGCGCGCGCCGTCGGTGTCCTTGAGCAGGACGATGAACTCTTCGCCGCCCCAGCGGCAGATGATGTCTGCCTGGCGCAGGCAGTTCTCCAGCACCTGGGCAAATTGGCGCAGTACTTCATCGCCGGCCAGGTGACCGTGGGTGTCGTTGAGTGCCTTGAAGTGATCCAGGTCGATCAACAGCGCCACCAATGGATTGGGCTCACGCCGGGACTCCTGCAGGGCCTGCGCTGCCAGCAGGTCGAAGCCTCGACGGTTGGGCAGGCCGGTCAGGCTGTCGAGCGTCGCCAGGGCTTCGATGCTTTCTTGATGGCGTTTGACCATGGCATTGAGCAGCGACAGCACCACCAGGCCAATGATGGTGCAGATCGCCAGGTTCAGGTAGAGCGACTGACGCACGTTGTCCAGTGCGCCATCTTCGCGTTTGTCGACGAACAGGTACCAGTTCAGTTCAGGCACCAGGCGGATGTTGAGAAAGTGGCTGCGACCTGCGTCATTGCGGTACTCATGGCTGCCGCTGACCGGCACTGGCATTTGCTTCAGCAGATCGCGCAACCCGCCCAGTTCGCGCAGTGACTGGCCGGTCCGCGCGCCATGGGGGCCGCCATTGGAACCGGTGAGTACCACACGCCCTTGGGGATCGACGAAGAATACCTGGCGCTGGTAGCGCTGCTGGTAGTCGTCGATCAGGCGCACCACCGCTTCGACCGTGAGCCCGATACCGGTGACACCGATGAAGTTGCCGTCGTAGTCGAACATGCGGTAGTTGATGAACACCGTGAGCCGGTCCTGGTTGGCCATGTCCAGGTCGACGTTGATTTCGTAGGGCTCGTCCATTTTCAGAACACGCCCGTACCAGGCGTCACGGGGTTCGTTCGGGTCGATCTTTTTGAGTACGCCTTTTTGCGCCTGGTAGTAGTTACCCGTGCGGCTGGAGACAAAAAAGGCGGTGTAGGCCCGGTATTGGCCCATGATCTCGTTCAGGTAGCGGGACAGTTGCTGCGGATCGTGTTCACCTTCAAGGGCCCAGTCACGCAGGAAGGTATCGTGGGCCATCATCGAGGAAATCAGGATCGGCCGAACCAGGTCCTTCTGGATCTCGGAATACACGGTATCGGAGGTCAGCGGCAGTTCGGTGTTGACGATGCTGTCGCGAATAGCGCTGCGTGAGGCGAAATAACTGATCAGGGAGGTGGCCAGAAAGCCGCAGCCAAGCAACAGCAGCAAGGTCAGTATCAGCGAGCGCTGCGAAAACAGGGCGGAGCGAGACGGCATGACATTCCCTTGATCTAGGCCAGTGGCGTTCATTCTAGTGGTGTGGCCGGAAAATAACTGGACAAAGTTTGAGGTTATCGGCGTTGTTTCAAATTATTGCAGGGCGGGCACCGGATCAGCTTTGCACGGTCTTAATCTGTGTCGATGAACGCTTGCCGATCGACGCCGACCAGCGCCGCTGGGATGGGCAGTTCAGCGGTCCGGGAGGCCGCCATGTATCGCCGACTTTTGCTGATTGCAGTGCTGAGTTCGCTGACCGCCGCGTGTGTCCCTTATGGAGGAAATGGTTACTACCACCGCACCGAGATCTACACCGCCGACCGTTATGGTTATCCGGGTTACTCCCGGCCAGCCTATCCCTACAACCGCGGCTATTATGTCGTGCCGCAGCAGCGCTATTACTCGGCTCCGCCGCAGTACTACCGCCCACCTCCCCACTATTACCGCTCCACGCCGCACTATTACCGTTCGGCGCCAGAGCATTACTACAAGTCCTATCCGGGCCGTGGGTATGACCGTTACCGGCAAGCCCCCTCACGCCATGATCGCAACCGCGACGGTCGCTATGACCGCAAGTGGCATCGCTAGGTAGTTCAGATCAGGTCTGCCAGTGGATGGCGGCCTTCCCATACTTTGGCAAAGTGCGCGGCGATGACCGGTGCTGGCACCTTGGTAATGTCCGGCCAGTGCCAGCGCGGCTTCTGGTCCTTGTCGATCAGGCGCGCCCGCACACCTTCGCTGAACTCCGGATGCCGGCAGCAGTTCAAGCTCATGGCGTATTCCATCTGGAATACCTGGGCCAGTGACAGGTGCCGTGCGCGCTGAATCTGCTCCCAGACCAGGTGCGCCGTCAGCGGGCAGCCTTCCTGCAAGGTTTGCGCGGCCTTGGCCAACAGTGGGTCGCTGCTGTTGCGCAGTTGCACGATCGCCCGCCAGGCACAGACCGGATCGGCGACATCGAGCAACGCATCGATTTTTTCCCGACGGGGCAGCCACTGGGCTTCGGGCATGTCGGTCCGGGCGCGCTGTTGCTGGGCTTTGAGCAGGCTGTTCAGTTGCAGTGCGGTCTGTTCCTGCCAGTTCAACTGCAGCAGGTCGTCGATCAGTTCTTCCTGCTGGTTTTCCCCCAACAGGCGATCGGCCAGGTCCAGGTCCAGCGCATCGCGGGCATTGAGGGGGGCGCCGGTCAAGCCCAGGAACAGGCCGAGCTTGCCGGGCATGCGGGCGAGAAACCAACTGGCGCCGACATCCGGGTACAGGCCGATGCTGATCTCCGGCATGGCCAGGCGGCTGCTGGGGGTGACGATGCGCACACGGGCGCCCTGGAGCAATCCCATGCCGCCGCCGAGCACATGACCATGCCCCCAGCACAACAAGGGTTTCGGGTACGTATGCAGACGGTAGTCCAGGCGATACTCAGCGGCAAAAAAACGCGCGGCCAGCGGTGGAACCTCGCCGGGATGATCACGACATGCCTGTACCAGGCTGCGCACATCGCCACCGGCACAAAAGGCCCTGGGCCCGGCGCCGCGCAGGAGTACGCAGACAATGTCCGGATTGTCGGCCCACTCGGCCAATTGCTGGTCGATCACCTCGATCATCGGCAGCGACAGGGCATTGAGGGCTTTCTCGCTGTTGAGGGTGACGATGCCGAGACGGGCACCATCGACGCCGGTCTGTTCTTCGCACTGTACAAGCATGGGCGGCCTCACTCATCTGATCCGCACAAGTATGGTCGCTGCTGGTGATTGTGCCGGTCGCCGGTCGGAACGATTGACAAGCACCGGCAGCTTTCCTAGTGTCGCGCCATTGTTTACGGATGGCCCCATGACTGACGACGATCGCATCAAACTCGAACCCAGCTGGAAAGAAGCGCTGCGCGCCGAGTTCGACCAGCCCTACATGCAGCAACTGCGCGAGTTTCTACGCCAGGAGTATGCGGCCGGCAAAGAGATCTACCCCCCTGGCCCGATGATTTTCAACGCACTCAACTCCACGCCGCTGGACCAGGTGAAGGTGGTCATCCTCGGTCAGGATCCTTATCACGGCCCAGGCCAGGCGCACGGTCTGTGCTTCTCGGTACAGCCAGGTATTCCGACACCGCCGTCGCTGGTCAACATCTACAAAGAGCTGCAGCGCGACCTGAATATCGAGATTCCCAAGCACGGGTACCTGCAAAGTTGGGCGGAGCAGGGCGTGTTGCTGCTCAACACCACCATGACGGTGGAGCGAGCCAATGCTGCCTCGCATGCCAAGAAAGGTTGGGAGTTCTTTACCGA
This sequence comes from Pseudomonas vranovensis, assembly GCF_040438935.1. Lineage (NCBI taxonomy): Bacteria > Pseudomonadati > Pseudomonadota > Gammaproteobacteria > Pseudomonadales > Pseudomonadaceae > Pseudomonas > Pseudomonas vranovensis. Next base: position 356,681 of record NZ_CP159259.1, read on the forward strand.
TCGGGTCATCGAGGTCGTCAGCGAGCACCAGCCCAATACGGTGTTCCTGCTTTGGGGTGCCCATGCCCAGAGCAAGGCCAAGCTCATTGATGCCACCAAACACCTGGTGCTCAAGTCGGTACACCCGTCACCGTTGTCGGCCTATCGCGGCTTCTTGGGATGCGGGCACTTCAGCCGTACCAACAAGTTTCTCGAGCAGCACGGTTTGGCAGCGGTGGAATGGGCGTTGCCGCCGTTGTGAGGGTTGCGGGATAGACAAAAGGAAGCCGAGGCTTCCTTTTTTTGTGTCAGTCCGGCAGGGTGCTGCGCTCGGCATGCCAGTGGCGGAACAAGGGTTCGGCCAAGAACAGCACAAACAGCAAGCGCATCACCTGCAGCGCAGTTACCAAGGGAACGGACAGTTGCAGGGTTTCGGCCGTCAGGCTCATTTCCGCAATACCGCCGGGCATCATGCCCAGGGTCAACGAACGCAGGTCCAACTGGGTCAGGTTGCTCAGGATCCAGGCAGCAGCGGCGGCGATCAGCATGCTCAGGGCCGTGGCCACCAGGGTCCGGCCCAGGAACGACGGTGCCCGCCGAAAGAACGCACGATTGAAGTGACACCCCAGGCCGCTACCTATCAACCACTGGCCGATCTGGCTGGCGCCATCGGGCAGGGCAATCTGCAAGTCGGCGCCGACACTGCTCACCGCGGCCACCAGCAGCGGGCCGAACAACCAGGGGTTGGGTTGTTTCATGCGTTGCCAGACCATTGCCAGCAAGATGCCCAACGGGCAAATCACTGCCAGCCAGCCCCAATTGACACTGCCGGCATGGGTGATCGCCACGCCATCGCCGAGCAAGTACTTGAACACCGCCGGCACGCACAGCACCACCGCCAGCACTCGCAGGCTCTGGGCCGCAGCGACCCGACTGAGCACCGCACCGTTGCGCGCGCCGAGGTTGACCATCTCCCCGGAACCACCCGGCATGCTGGCAAAGAACGCGGTGGCGCGGTCTTCACCGGTACGGCGCAACAGCCAGATACCGACCAGGCTGGAGACACTGGTAATCAGCGCTCCGCAGAAGATCAGGCCAAAGTTGCTGGCCACCTGTTCGATCACCGCCGGGGTGAAGTGCAGGCCGATGCCGATACCAATGATCCACTGGCCACATTTTCGCCCACCAGGAATCTCGGTCAATTGCCAGGGCGTCAGGCAGCGCACGAGGATGATCGCCAGCAACGAGCCGACCATCCACGGCAGCGGCCAGCCGATGAGGCTGGCGAGATATCCGCCAGCCAGGCCGACCAGGCCAGTGACCCAATACAGCTTCAATGGCCCATCAGACATCGGCCAGGGCACGACGCTGGAGGCTGCGTTTACGCCAGATGCGCACGAACGGCAGGATCACCATGAGGCCAGTCAGCGCCCAGACCGTCATGCTGATTGGGCTGGACCAGAGAATCTCCAGGCCACCATTGGAAATCGACAACGCCCGGCGCAGGTTCTGTTCCATCAGGCCGCCGAGGATGAAGCCGAGCAGCAGCGGCGACAGCGGGAAGTCCAGCTTGCGCAGGATGTAGCCGAAGATGCCGATGGCGATCATCAGGAACAGGTCGAAGGTAGTGGCATGCACCGCGTACACACCGATCGCGGTGATGATGGCGATCACCGGCACCAGGGTCCAGTTGGGCACCGAGAGAATCCGGGTGAAGATACGCACCATCGGAATGTTCAGGATCAGCAGCATCACGTTGGCGATGAACAGCGAGGCGATCAGGCCCCAGACGATGTCGGGTTGCTGTTGGAACAACAGTGGGCCGGGGGTGATGTTGTAGAGGGTCAGGGCGCCGATCATCACTGCAGTGGTACCTGAGCCTGGAACTCCGAGGGTCAGCATCGGCACCAGGGCGCCGCAGCAGGAAGCGCCAATGGCCGTCTCCGGTGCGGCCAGGCCACGCTTGTCACCCTGGCCAAACTTGCCGCTGGCACCTGCCAGTTTCTTTTCGGTCATGTAAGCCACGGCACTGGCCAGGGTCGCACCGGCGCCAGGCAACACGCCCATGATGAAGCCCAGGACGCCGCAGCGAATGTTCACCAGGAACACCGAGGCCGCCTCCTTGAGGTTGAACATCATGCGCCCGGTGGCTTTTACCGCTTGGTGGCCGTGGTGGGTCTTTTCCAGCAGCAGCAGGATTTCACTGATGGAGAACAGGCCCAGTACCAGCACGACGAACTGGATGCCGTCGGCCAGGTGGACGCTGTCACCGGTAAAGCGATACACACCACTGTTGGCGTCGATGCCCACACCCGACAGGAACAGGCCGATCAATGCGGCGATAAAGGTCTTGAGCGGTTTGTCCCCGGCCATGCCGGCCAGGCAGATAATGGCGAAGACCATCAGCACGAAGTATTCAGCGGGCCCGAAGGCAATCGCCCACTTGGCCAGCAACGGGGCAAACAGCACCATGCCGCAGGTGGCGATGAACGCGCCGATGAACGAACTCCATGCCGACAGCGACAGGGCCACGCCCGCCAGGCCTTTGCGGGCCATGGGGTAACCATCGAGGGTGGTCATTACCGTGGAGGCTTCGCCGGGGATGTTGAGCAGAATCGAGCTGATCCGTCCGCCGTATTCACAGCCCAGGTACACCGCCGCCAGCAGGATCAGCGCGGACTCCGGCGGCAGCCCCAGGGCAAAAGCGATGGGGATCAACAAGGCGACGCCGTTGATCGGGCCCAGGCCCGGCAGCAGGCCGACCACGGTACCGATCAGGGTGCCGCACAAGGCCGTGACCAGGTTGTAGGGGCTCAGCGCAACGCCGAAGCCCTGGCCGAGATATCCAAGGGTATCCATGTCAGTTCTCCAGAACGTCAAGCAGGCCAAGGGGCAGTGGAACTTCCATCACGCGGTCGAACAGCCAGTACAGGGCGAGGCTCATCAGGCTGATGATGACCGCACTGGGCAGCCAGCGACCGCCGTACAAGCGGGCCATCGGCACACCGATCAGGATGCTGCTGACAATGAAGCCCAGCGACTCGAACGTGGAGGCGAACACCAGCAGCAGCAAGACACACAAGCCGACCTTGCACAGGGTTTCGCGGTCAAGCTCCGGGTCGTCGTCCTTGCGCACGATGGCGGTAGGGCGAATGGCCAGGTACAGCAGACCGACGCCCATCAGGCCGAGCATCAACAGGGGGAAGGCGCGAGGGCCGACCGGTTCGTAGGAAAACGCGGCCTGGTAGGGCCACGCCATGACTGCCAGCGCCACACAGGCGGCCAGCAGCGTCAAAGCGAAGACGCGTTGCAGGATCATTGGGGGAATCCTCTATTCGCAGGGCAACCCCGCTCCTACTGTAGGAGCGAGCTTGCCCCGTGATGCTCTTTAGGAGGGTTGCAAGCTTACTGAATCAGCCCGAATTCCTTGGCCAGGGCCTTATAGTCGGCCACCTGTTTCTTCACATAGGTGTCCAGCTCGGCGCCGGTCATGGCGAAGGGGAACAGTTCGCGCTGGTCGCGCAGTTGGGCGAAATCGTCGGAAGCCAGCAGCTTGTCGAATGAGGCTTTCCACCAGTCGTACTCTTCGTCGGTGACCTTCGGCCCCATGTAGAAGCCGCGCACTACCGGCCAGACGATGTCGTAGCCCTGTTCCTTGGCGGTCGGAATGTCTTTCATTTCCGGTTCGTCGAGGCGGTTTTCGGCAAACACCGCGAGCAGGCGCATGTCGCCACTCTGGATGTGTGGCATGGAGTCGGAAATATCGGTACTGCCCACCTGGATGTGCCCACCGAGCAACGCGGTGGCGATTTCGCCGCCGCCTTCGAGGGCGACATAGCGCAGGTCGCGCGGGTTGATGCCGGCGGCCTTGGCGATCAGTGCCGTCTGCATCCAGTCCTGGCTGCCGACCGTACCGCCGGAGCCGATCACCACTTTGCTCGGGTCTTTTTTCAGCGCGGCGACCAGATCATCGAGGGTTTTGTATGGTGAGTCGCTTTTCACTGCAATAGCGCCGTAGCTGGTGCCGACGGCGGCCAGCCAACGCACGGCGTTCTCATCGAAACGACCGAATTTGCCCTGGGCCAGGTTCAGCAGCGAACCGCTCGACCAGGCCACCAGGGTGCCGGCATCGGCCGGGCGTTGGGCCACTACGGCGTTGTAGGCTACTGCACCGACACCGCCGGGCATGTAGGTCACGCGCATGGGTTTGCTGAGGATCTTCTCGTTGACCAGGGCGCTTTGCACCAGTTTGCAGGTCAGGTCGAAGCCGCCGCCAGGCGAGGCGGGGGCAATGCATTCAGGGCGCTTGGGTTCGGCCGCCAGGGCGTGGCCGGTCACCATCAGGCAGGCAGTGGCAAGGGCAATACGGCGTAGTGAAAAGGTCATCGTCTATCTCCGTTGGCATTATTGTTATCGGGGACTACCACAGCGCAAGGCTGTAACTCACCAGCAGTCGCACTTCGTCGGCATCGCGGGCGAAGTTGGAACGGAAGGTGGCGTTGCGCAGGCGCACGGCGACGTTTTTCAGGGCGCCACTTTGCACCACATACTTGAACTCGGTGTTGCGTTCCCACTCTTTGCCCTCGCCACCATCGGCCAGGCTGACATTATCGCCATTGATGTAACGGGTCATGAAGGTCAGGCCGGGAATGCCCAGTTTGGCGAAGTCATAGTCGTAGCGAGCTTGCCAGGAGCGTTCGTCGGCGCCGGCGAAGTCGTTGATCTGGACGAAGTTGACCAGGTACGGATCGGCACCGTCGACGTAGGGGAAGGCCGTGTCGCCGGAGAGGTGTTGGTATCCGGCACTGAATTTGTGGCCGATGACGCTGTAGCTGAGCATGCCGTTGAGCGCAGTGTTGTCGATGTTGCCGCCACGGGCCTGGCCCTGGTCATCGCTGAAGGCCATGCGCAAATCGGCGCCGAAGGTGCCGGGCCCCCACGGCTGGCTGGCGATCATGCCGACGAAGTGCTGGCGGTAGACATCATCGAGCTGGGCCCAGTGGTAGCTGCCGGTGATCTTGTCGGTGAACTTGTAGTCCAGGCCGGCCATGTCGAAATGGTTGCCGGCAACAGTGCCTAGAAATCGACCGTTCTTGTTGTTCAGGGCAATGTCCTGGTTGTCGGTGCTGTCGCGGTCCTTGGCTTTTTCCAGGCGTCCGCCGGTGAAGGTCAAGTTCTTGATTTCGCCGGAAGTCAGCAAGCCGCCCTCGAAGGTCTGCGGCAGGATGCGGCCGTCGTTGGGTTGCAGGGTGGGCAGTTCCGGCATCAGGGTGCCGACTTTCAATTCGGTTTCCGAGATCTTCACTTTGCCGGTCAGGCCGAGCTTGGAGTACTCGTCGGCGGCGCGCCCGTCATCGTGGGTCGGAAGCAGGCCGCTGCCGGTGCGGTCGGGGCTGGAGTCGAGCTTGATTCCGAGCATCCCCAGGGCGTCGAGGCCAAAGCCTACGGTGCCGTCGGTGTAGCCTGACTCGAAATTGAGCATGAAGCCCTGGGCCCACTCGTCACGCTTGGATTGCTGGGCACTGGTGCCGTCGCGAAAGTCGCGGTTGAAGTACATGTTGCGGGTTTCGAAGGTGGCCTTGCTGTCTTCGAAGAAGGCGGCCTGGCTGAGCGGGGCGACGCCGGCAAGGGCGAGGGCGCTGGCAACTGCGGTCTGGCGGGAAGGCAAGCGACGGATAGGCGAATACGCCTGAGGCTGCGTGGACAGCATGGTCGAGTAACTCCGTTATTGTTCTTATTAGTTCGAGCCTGAAGGCTCGGTTGTACGGCAAGCAGAGTGAGCCGTGAGAGGATGCTAGGGGCTGAACCTTTCGCTAACCTTTCAGCAGCTTTTCATCGTTGCGAAGGCTTCACAGGCGGGCTGTCGGCTGTACACTCCGCGCCATTGACCGTGACGCAACCGGGGAGAAATCGATGCGTGTGCTGCTCGTCGAAGATCATCTGCAGTTGGCAGAAAGCGTGGCCCAGGCCCTCAAGAGCACCGGCTTGACCGTTGATGTGCTGCACGATGGCGTGGCCGCCGACCTGGCCCTGGCCAGTGAGGAATACGCGGTGGCCGTGCTCGATGTGGGGCTGCCGCGCATGGACGGCTTCGAAGTGCTGGCGCGCTTGCGCGCCCGCGGCAAGACCCTGCCGGTGCTGATGCTGACAGCGCGCAGCGACGTAAAGGACCGGGTCCACGGCCTGAACCTGGGCGCCGATGACTACCTGGCCAAGCCATTCGAACTGACCGAGCTCGAGGCACGGGTCAAGGCCTTGCTGCGCCGCAGCGTGCTCGGCGGTGAGCGCCAGCAACGCTGTGGTCCGCTGGTGTACGACCTGGATACCCGGCGCTTCACCCTGGGCGATGAGCTACTGACCCTGACCTCCCGCGAGCAGGCCGTGCTGGAGGCCATGATCGCCCGCCCGGGGCGAGTGATGAGCAAAGAGCAACTGGCGGCTCAGGTCTTCGGCCTGGATGAAGAAGCCAGCGCCGATGCCATCGAGATCTACGTCCATCGTTTGCGCAAGAAGCTCGATGGGCATGCCGTGGCCATTGTCACCTTCAGGGGGCTCGGTTACCTGCTCGAGCACCGCGATGCTTGATAGCGGCAGCCTGCGCGGGCGGCTGGTCTGGAACCTGGCGATTCTGCTGGTGGTGCTGATGCTGGCCAGCGGCCTGAGTGCCTACTGGAACGGCCGGGAGGCTGCCGACACCGCCTACGACCGTACCTTGCTGGCGTCGGCCCGCACCATCGCTGCGGGCTTGTCCCAGCGTGATGGCACGCTCAGCGCCGATGTGCCCTACGTCGCACTGGACACCTTCGCCTATGACAGTGCCGGGCGTATCTACTACCAGGTCAACGATATTCACCAGCGTCTGATCTCAGGCTACGAGAACTTGCCGCCGCCGCCGCCGGGCACTCCGCGCACCGACGACTACCCGGCCTTGGCGCGCTTCTACGACGCCCGCTACCTGGGCCAGGATGTGCGGGTGGTGAGCCTGCTCAAACCCGTCAGCGAACCGAACATGAACGGCATGGCCGAGATCCGTGTGGCCGAGACTGAAGAAGCGCGCGTGCGCATGGCGCGCGGACTGATGGCCGACACCCTGTTGCGCCTGGGGATGCTGGCGCTGGGTGCATTGATGATGGTGTGGTTCGCGGTCAGCGCCGCGCTACGTCCGCTCGAGCGCTTGCGCCGCGCCGTGGAAGAACGTCAGCCCGACGATCTGCGGGCATTGCCATTGGTCGAAGTTCAGCGTGAGTTGAGTCCGCTGGTGCGGGCCTTGAACCATTTCACCGAACGCCTGCGCGGGCAGTTCGAGCGCCAGGCCCAGTTCATTGCCGAAGCCGCTCACGAGTTGCGTACTCCACTGGCGGCCCTCAAGGCCCGCGTTGAACTGGGGCTACGCTCCAGCGAGCCGCAGGTCTGGCGTGACACCCTGGAGTCTGCCGCCCAGGGCACTGATCGCCTGACCCACCTGGCCAATCAGTTGCTGTCGCTTGCACGGGTGGAGAATGGTGCGCGGGCCATTGCCGAGGGGGGCGCGCAAGTGCTTGACCTGAGCCAGCTGGCCCGCGAGCTGGGCATGGCCATGGCGCCGCTGGCCCATGCCCGGGGCGTTGCCTTGGCGCTGGAAGCCGAGGAGTCCGTGCATGTGCGCGGAGAACCTACCTTGCTCAACGAATTGCTCAGCAACCTGGTGGACAACGCCCTGGCACATACCCCCAAGGACGGCAATGTGATCTTGCGCGTGAGCGCACCGGGCATTCTGGAAGTCGAGGACGACGGCCCTGGCATTCCCGAAAGCGAACGCGAGCGGGTGTTCGAGCGTTTCTATCGGCGTAGTGCCCAAGGCACGGGCCTGGGCCTGGCCATTGTCGGCGAGATCTGCCGCGCGCACCTGGCTCAGATCAGCCTGCATGACGGCGAGCGGGGCGGCTTGAAGGTACGGGTCAGTTTTACCGTTGACTAACGGAACATGCTGCGGGCATTGAGCAAATCGTTGGCGACCAGCTCAGTGCCGGTGGGCAGGCCCAGGTGCCGGTAGGCCGGCAAGGCGGCCAGGGGGCGGGTTTTGCTGGTTCCCAGGCTCAGGGCCCGAGCGATCTGGACGATGTCCACGTAGTCGACCCGGTCGCTGCAGCGGTCCAGGTCCTGGACGCGCCCGGGCAACTTGACCAGTTGCTCGGGAAACTCCCAGGTGCCGAGAATCTTGTCGCCCAAGGCTGGATGGATCTGGTCGATCACGTAGTTCAGGCACACGGGGTCGGACAACAGTTCGTTGTGCTCTTCGGCGTAAATCAGAATCGGCAATACACCAATCTGGTGAACCAGGCCGGCCAGGGCGCCTTGATCCGGCTTGAGCTGGGTGTGTCGCAGGCAAAGTTCGTAACTGATGCCCGCCACCTCCAGGCTGGTGGCCCAGACTTCACGCATTTTTCGCTCCACTACCTCGGACCGGGCATGGAAGATCTGCTCGATGACTAGACCGATAGCCAGGTTGCAGCTGTAGTTGATGCCCAGGCGGGTGATGGCCGTCTGCAGGTCGGTCACTTCAACGGTGGCGCGCAGCAGCGGACTGTTCACTACTTTGATCAGGCGCGCCGACAACGCGGCGTCGCGGCCAATGACTTTGCTCAGGGTGCTGACGCTGATCTCGGTGTCTTCTGCGGCCTCGCGGATACTCAAGGCTACCTCCGGCAAGGTCGGCAGCACCAGGTCATCGTTGTCGATGGCGGCCAGCAACTGGGCCTGGACCATCTCGGCCAGCTTGTTCATGGTGATTCTCTAACGCAATTCAAGAAATGCCCCGGTAGGCAAGTGCCGGGGCAGGGGTGACTCAGCGCTGGATCTCGCGGTCACGATCCAGCGCGTAGGGGAGCGACAGCAGCGTCAGGTCGGGACCGTCGGCGCTGCCCAGGTGCAGGTTGTTGTCTTCGACTGCGTCGGCAGTCAGTACCGCCAGCAGCTCGCAGCCTTCAGCGGCGCGGGCAGCCAGCACCACCTCACCGACCGAAGAGTTGTGAGTAGGCGAGAAAATCTCGGTGCCAGGCTCTGGCAGTTGGTCGCTGGCCAGGGCCACACGGTACTGGCGACGCTTGAGCTTGCCCAGGTACTGCATGCGCGCGACGATTTCCTGGCCGGTGTAGCAGCCTTTCTTGAAGCTGACGCCACCGACAGCCTGCAGGTTGATCATCTGCGGGATGAACTGTTCGCGGGTCTGGGCCATGACCTGGCCGATGCCGGCGCGAATCTGTCCGAGCAGCCAATCGTTGAGCGTGCCTTCTGGAAGGTGCGCGGCCAGTTGTGCCTGCACCGCCGCTGCCTGCTGGGCAGGGACCCAGAGCTCGATGCGCCCGGTGGACACGACAACGGCAATCAAGCCGTCGTGGCGCGTTATTCCGTCGACCTGCGCCGGCACCCCCAGTCCCAGCGCCTGCAGGGCGGCGTCACCGTCGTTCAGGCCGAAGCGTACCCAGGCATCGCTGTCGTCGGTCAGTTTGGCCTTGGAAAATACCGCGTACTTTTTCAGGTCGGCCAATTGTGGCTCGAGCAGCTCGCGGGTCATGGCCAGTACAAAGCCATCGGCCTCGGACAGGATGCGAAAGCTCGACTGCATGCGGCCCTTGACCATGCAGCGTGCGCCCAGGCTGCTGGTGCTGTCATTGAGGTAATTGAGGTTGCAGGTCAGTTGGCCTTGCAGGAATTTGCCGGCGTCCGAGCCGCGGACGGCGAGGACGCCTTCGTGGGAAAGGGTGCAGAAAAAAGCAGAATCGGCCATGGGTCATCGCAGGGTAGTAAGACTGGGTCCCATGATAGAGCGCTGTCGGCAAAATAGGTAGTTGAGTGCTGCCCTCTGTCATTATTTGCTCACAGGTCCGGACCAACGTCTCGTGTCCCTCGGGCGCGGCCTCTGTATACTGGCGGCCTATTTTAGGAGGGCTTCATGGTCGAACAAACTGAACTCAACCGGCTCTTTTGGCACAGCCGCCGTGGCATGCTCGAGCTCGACGTACTGCTGGTCCCTTTCAGCAAGGACGTCTATCCGACCCTGAGCCAGGAAGATCGTGACCTGTACAAGCGCTTGCTGAGCTGCGAAGACCAGGACATGTTTGGGTGGTTCATGGAACGCAGCGAGTCCGAAGATCCGGAGCTGCAGCGCATGGTTCGCATCATTCTGGACCGTGTCCAGCCCAAGTGATCGGTTCGAGTGTCGCTGGCAAGGCTCCCGGGCCTTGCTGGCGGCCTACCTGGCCAGCCTGCTGCTGGCCTTGCTGGCGCTGAGCCTTCTGCAGTTGCCGTGGTGGGCGAAGCTGCTGGGGAGTGTGTGTTGCTTGCTGCATGCGGGCTGGATGATTCCCCGGCGAATTCTGCTCTTTCATCCCCGAGCCGTTACCGGATTGCGCCGAAAGCCTGATGGTTGGGAGCTGTTCAGCCTTGCCCTGGGCTGGCAGTCGGTCCAATTGCGCCCCGACAGCCTGGCGCTGCCGGGTTTGATTGTGCTGCGCTACCGCCGCAAGGGGGGCTACCTGAGCGAAGGTCTGTGCATCGCCCGTGACGCATTGGAGCCGGCACAGCACCGGCGCTTGCGTGTAAGGCTGAAGTTCAGTCGGCGTAGGTGGATGGCTGCAGAATAGTGTCGTGGGCCTCGGGCAGCATGCCGGGGTAATCCAGGGTGTAGTGCAGGCCGCGGCTTTCCTTGCGTTGCATGGCGCTGCGGATCATCAGTTCGGCTACCTGGGCCAGGTTGCGCAGCTCGATCAGGTCGCGGCTGACCTTGTAGTTGCTGTAGAACTCGTCGATTTCGTCCAGCAGCAGACGCACCCGGTGTTCGGCGCGCTGCAGGCGCTTGCTGGTACGCACGATCCCCACGTAATCCCACATGAATCGCCGCAGCTCATCCCAGTTGTGCGCAATGATCACGTCTTCATCCGAATCGGTGACCTGGCTTGCGTCCCAGCAGGGCAGCGCCCTGGGCATTGCAATCTGGTCCAGGTGCGCCTCGATGTCGGTGGCTGCGGCACGGCCGTAGACGAAACATTCGAGCAGCGAGTTGCTGGCCATCCGATTGGCGCCGTGCAAGCCGGTGAAGCTGGTTTCACCGATGGCGTAGAGGCCGGGCACGTCGGTATGGCCATGATCGTCCACCATCACCCCGCCACAGGTGTAGTGGGCTGCAGGTACCACCGGGATCGGCTGGCGGGTGATGTCGATGCCGAAAGTCAGGCAGCGTTCATACACGGTGGGGAAGTGGCTCTTGATGAAGTCGGCCGGCTTGTGGCTGATATCAAGGTACACGCAGTCCACGCCCAGGCGCTTCATCTCGTGGTCGATGGCGCGGGCAACGACATCGCGCGGTGCCAGCTCTTCACGCGGGTCGAAGCGCGGCATGAAGCGTTCGCCGTTGGGCAGCCGCAGCAGGGCGCCTTCGCCGCGCAGGGCCTCGGTGATCAGGAAGCTCTTGGCCTGGGGGTGGTACAGGCAGGTGGGGTGGAACTGGTTGAACTCGAGGTTGGCCACACGGCAGCCGGCGCGCCAGGCCATGGCGATGCCATCGCCACAGGCCCCGTCGGGGTTGCTGGTGTACAGGTAGACCTTGGCGGCGCCGCCCGTGGCCAGCACGGTGAAGCGTGCGCCGTAGGTGTCGACTTCGCCGGTGTTGCGGTTGAGCACATAAGCGCCCAGGCAACGGTCGCCGTCCTTGCCCAGGCGCCGCTCGGTGATCAGGTCGACCGCCACCCGCTGCTCCAAAAGCTCGATGTTCGGACGCTGGCGTGCCTGGCTGAGCAGGGTAGTGAAGATTGCAGCGCCGGTGGCGTCGGCGGCATGAATGATACGCCGGTGACTGTGGCCACCTTCGCGGGTCAGGTGAAACTCGAAACCGCCATCGTCGACACTGGCATGTTCATCACGGGTAAAAGGTACGCCCTGATCGATCAACCATTGGATCGACTCGCGGCTATGCTCAACGGTGAAGCGCACTGCATCTTCATGGCACAGTCCGCCGCCTGCATTGAGCGTGTCCTCGACGTGGGATTGCACCGTGTCGGTGTCATCCAGCACTGCCGCGACCCCGCCCTGGGCCCAGAAGGTCGAACCGTTTGACAGGTCGCCCTTGCTGAGTACGGCAATGCGCAGGTGGTCGGGGAGGGTCAGCGCCAGGCTCAGACCAGCAGCGCCGCTGCCGATCACGAGGACATCATGTTGGAATTGTTGGCTCATGTCAGGACACTAGTATCTGAAGGGGGGGATCGGCACAATAGTCAGGCGCGTATGGCATTGTGAAACTATCGTGAATCTGGACCGGTTGCCTTTATAGCAGCCCCAAGGCCCTGATTTCCAATGGCGACTGCGTGTCGTTGACGCCTTTTTTGGAACTTTCCATGCTGTGTGGATATCCATAGAAGGTTGCCCGCACGCCACAATGCCGCGGCGACGCATGGCAGTAGCTGGTCACTCGGCGCTGTCGGCGTATTCGAGACCCGATTATCGACGCAGCCGGCCGTGACCGTGCTGCGTTTTTCGTGCGAGCCGACCAAGGGCCGCAGGAAACTTGCTTGGAGGGGAGAACTTTTGCGCAAAGCCCGAGTCTATGGTTGCAAGCCTGAACGATGCTTGATGCAACGCTCCTTCAAGATCACCGAGGAGTGTTCATGCTAACCCAGGAAGAGGATCAGCAGCTTGTCGAGCGCGTGCAGCGTGGCGACAGGCGAGCGTTCGATCTGTTGGTGCTGAAGTATCAGCACAAGATTCTCGGGTTGATCGTGCGTTTTGTACACGACACCCATGAAGCGCAGGACGTGGCGCAGGAAGCTTTCATCAAAGCTTACCGGGCGCTTGGTAATTTTCGCGGCGACAGTGCCTTCTACACCTGGCTGTACCGCATTGCCATCAACACGGCAAAGAACTATCTGGTGTCTCGCGGTCGGCGGCCACCAGACAGCGATGTGAGCTCCGAGGATGCGGAGTTCTACGACGGCGACCACGGCCTCAAGGATCTTGAGTCTCCAGAGCGCGCGTTGTTGCGGGATGAGATCGAAGGCACCGTCCATCGGACTATTCAGCAACTGCCAGAAGATTTACGTACGGCGTTAACTTTACGTGAATTCGATGGTCTGAGTTACGAGGACATTGCGAGCGTCATGCAGTGTCCGGTGGGTACCGTGCGCTCTCGAATCTTCCGCGCTCGGGAGGCCATAGACAAAGCCCTGCAGCCGTTGTTGCAGGAAACCTGAGACAGCGGCGACAGCCAAGAGAGGAACCGCCATGAGTCGTGAAGCTTTGCAGGAATCGCTGTCCGCGGTGATGGATAACGAAGCGGACGAACTGGAATTACGTCGGGTATTGAACGCCGTCGACGACGCCGAAACCCGTGCCACCTGGTCGCGTTACCAGGTTGCTCGTGCGGCGATGCACAAGGAACTGGTGCTGCCACAACTGGATATCGCCGCTGCTGTGTCTGCAGCGTTGGCCGACGAAGCCACGCCAGTCAAGGTCAACCGTGGCCCATGGCGCAGCCTGGGTCGCCTGGCGGTGGCGGCTTCGGTCACTGTTGCCGTGCTGGCCGGTGTACGCCTGTACAACCAGGACGAGATCAGCGGCGCCCAGCTGGCTGCCCAGCAACCTGCCCAGCAGGGACTGAGCGTGCCACAGGTTCAAGGCCCTGCCGTGCTGGCAGGCTATAGTGAAAGTGCAGAGCAGCCAGGCCCTATGGCCAACGGCGTCCTGCAGGGGCAATCCGGCTGGCACGACCAGCGTCTGCCCGGCTATCTGCGCCAGCATGCTCAGGAAGCAGCACTCAAAGGAACCGAGAGCGCTCTGCCTTATGCCCGTGCGGCAAGCCTGGAAAATCGCTGAGTAAGGAGGATCATGCGCGCGCTACCTCTCATACCGCTGTTGTTGGGTGGCTGGCTTTCACTGCCGGCCCTCGCTGCCAACTCCTCGCCGCAAGCGAGCGACTGGCTCAAGAAACTGGCACAAGCCGAGCAACAGCAGAGTTATCAAGGCACTTTCGTTTACGAGCGTAACGGCAGCTTTTCCACCCACGACATCTGGCATCGTGTCCAGGACGGCAAGGTCAGCGAGCGATTGTTGCAGCTCGATGGCTCGGCCCAGGAAGTCGTGCGTGTCGACGGGCATACCCAGTGCGTGAGCGGAACCTTGGTGCCGGGCGTGAGCAACTCGCCAGAGTCCACGGCGCGAGTACTCGATCCTCTGAAGTTGATGAGTTGGTACGACCTTGGGGTCGCCGGCAAATCCCGGGTGGCAGACCGTGAAGCGGTGATTGTCACCCTCAGCCCTCGAGATCAACATCGCTATGCGTTCGAGCTGCACCTGGATCGACAGACCGGCTTGCCTTTGAAGTCGCTGATGCTCGATGACAAGGGACGCTTGCTGGAGCGATTCCAGTTCACCCGACTGCAAACCGCCCAGGCGCCGACCGACGACGAGCTCAAGGCGAGCGATCTGTGCAAACCGGTCACTCAGGTGGCCGAGCAAGCAACACAACCGGCCACTGGCTGGCGTTCCGACTGGCTGCCTCCCGGTTTCGAGCTCATCGATAGTTCGATCCACAAGGACCCGCAAGGCAAGAACACTGTCAGTAACCTGATGTACGATGATGGCCTGGCGCGTTTTTCGGTCTTTGTCGAAGCATTGGGTACCGGTTCGGCTGCGGACATCCGTACCCAGTTGGGCCCTACGGTTGCCGTATCCCGGCGCCTGACCACGCCCAAGGGTGAAGTCATGGTGACCGTGGTGGGCGAAATCCCGATCGGTACGGCTGAACGGATTGCCTTGTCGATGCGATCCCAGGACACCCAGGCTCAAAAATGAACAGCAGGTGCGCTGACCGTTTGAGGATTGCTTGGCTGACATGATTCGCAAGCTTTGCAGTTTGCAAAAATTCCAGATTTTTTCTATAGGTCAGTCCTTTCGGGGTCTGGCCTTTCCTGCGTTTGCAGGGCCCTACTGCTAACCACGCTCGATGTGACGGGAGCCGTATGTCAATACCACGCTTGAAAACCTACCTATCGTTGTTCGCCGCCGTGTTCATGCTCGGTCAGGTGGTCACTGCCCAGGCCGAAGCTTTGCCGGACTTCACGACCCTGGTCGAGCAGGCATCGCCGGCTGTTGTGAACATCTCGACAAAGCAGAAGCTGCCGGATCGCAAGTACGCACAGAGCCAGATGCCAGACCTTGAAGGTCTGCCGCCGATGTTTCGCGAGTTTTTCGAGCGCAACATGCCTCAGGCCCCGCGCTCGCCGCGCGGTGATCGCCAGCGTGAAGCGCAATCCCTGGGCTCGGGCTTCATCATCTCCGACGATGGCTATGTACTGACCAACAACCATGTGGTGGCCGACGCTGACGAAATCATCGTCCGTCTGTCCGACCGCAGCGAACTGCAAGCCAAGCTGGTCGGCACCGACCCGCGCACCGACGTGGCCCTGCTCAAAGTCGAAGGCAAGAACCTGCCAACCGTCAAACTGGGCGATTCCAGCAAGCTGAAAGTGGGGGAGTGGGTGTTGGCGATCGGCTCGCCGTTCGGTTTCGACCATTCGGTGACCAAAGGTATCGTCAGCGCCAAGGGTCGTACCCTGCCCAACGACACCTATGTGCCGTTCATCCAGACTGACGTTGCGATCAACCCCGGTAACTCCGGTGGTCCACTGTTCAACATGAACGGTGAGGTGGTGGGTATCAACTCGCAGATCTTCACCCGTTCCGGTGGTTTCATGGGACTGTCGTTCGCCATCCCGATCGACGTGGCGCTGGATGTCTCCAACCAGCTGAAGAAGGACGGCAAGGTCAGCCGCGGCTGGCTTGGCGTGGTGATCCAGGAGGTCAACAAGGACCTGGCTGAATCCTTTGGTCTGGACAAGCCTTCCGGTGCCCTGGTAGCCCAGGTACTGGAAGATGGCCCGGCAGCCAAGGGCGGCCTGCAAGTGGGTGACGTGATCTTGAGCATGAACGGTCAGCCGATCGTCATGTCGGCCGACCTGCCGCACCTGGTCGGTGGCCTGAAAGACGGCGCCAAGGCCAAGCTTGAGATCATCCGCAATGGCAAGCGCCAGAACCTGGACGTCACCATCGGCGCACTGCCGGACGATGACGCCGAGATCACCACCAGCGCTACCGGCGGTGTCGAGCGCAGCAGCAACCGCTTGGGTGTGTCGGTTTCCGACCTGACCGCCGAGCAGAAAAAGACCTTGGAACTCAAGGGCGGCGTCGTGATCAAGGAAGTTCAGGACGGTCCTGCGGCCTTGATTGGCCTGCGTCCAGGCGATGTCATCAGCCACCTGAACAACCAGGCGATCCTGACCGCCAAGCAGTTCACCGAAATCGCCAAGGAACTGCCGAAGAACCGTTCGGTGTCGATGCGCGTACTGCGTCAGGGGCGTGCAAGCTTCATTACCTTCAAGCTGGCTGAATAAGCTGAACTGAACGGAGAAGGGCGGCGTAAGCCGCCTTTTTTCGTAGGGGTGTCCATTTATCCTGGGGCAAGCCTGTTCCTGCAGTCGCGAAGGGCAATACGGAATCTCCCATATCCCTTCAGCTTCAGGTACAATTCCCGGCTATTTTTCGGTGGGCGTTCGTCCCGCAGCCTTTTTGAGTGTTGACCCGTGAGTGATTTGAGTCATATCCGCAATTTCTCCATCATCGCCCACATTGACCATGGCAAGTCGACCCTGGCGGACCGTTTCATCCAGATGTGCGGCGGCTTGACCGCGCGTGAGATGGAAGCCCAGGTACTCGATTCCATGGACCTGGAGCGTGAGCGCGGTATCACCATCAAGGCCCACAGTGTCACCCTGCACTACAAGGCGCAGGACGGCAAAACCTACCAGCTGAACTTCATTGACACCCCCGGCCACGTTGACTTCACCTACGAAGTCAGCCGCTCGCTGGCAGCCTGCGAAGGCGCGCTGCTGGTGGTCGATGCCGGCCAGGGCGTAGAGGCCCAGTCGGTCGCCAACTGCTACACCGCTATCGAGCAGGGCCTCGAGGTCATGCCGGTACTCAACAAGATGGACCTGCCCCAGGCAGATCCAGACAAGGTCAAGGACGAGATCGAGAAGATCATCGGCATCGACGCCACCGACGCCGTGGCTTGCAGTGCCAAGAGCGGCATGGGCGTGGACGAGGTGCTCGAGCGTCTGGTGCATACCATCCCTGCACCGACCGGTGACATCGAAGCGCCCCTGCAGGCGCTGATCATCGACTCCTGGTTCGACAATTACCTGGGCGTCGTGTCCCTGGTGCGTGTGCGTCACGGCCGGGTGAAGAAGGGTGACAAGATCCTGGTCAAGTCCACCGGCAAGGTGCACCTGGTCGACAGCGTCGGTGTATTCACCCCCAAGCACACCCAGACGGCAGACCTGAAAGCCGGTGAAGTAGGCTTCATCATCGCCAGCATCAAGGATATTCACGGGGCGCCAGTGGGCGATACCCTGACCCTGAACTCGACCCCCGAGGTCGAGGTGCTGCCAGGTTTCAAACGTATTCAACCACAAGTTTATGCCGGTCTGTTCCCGGTCAGTTCCGATGATTTCGAAGATTTTCGTGATGCATTGCAGAAGCTGACCCTGAACGACTCGTCGCTGCAGTACCAGCCGGAAAGCTCCGATGCACTGGGCTTCGGCTTCCGTTGCGGCTTCCTTGGCATGCTGCACATGGAAATCATCCAGGAGCGCCTGGAGCGCGAATACGACCTGGACCTGATCACCACTGCGCCAAGCGTAATCTTCGAGGTCAAGCTCAAGACCGGCGAGACCATCTATGTCGACAACCCGTCGAAGCTGCCGGATGTGTCTGCGGTCGAAGACTTCCGCGAGCCGATTGTCGCCGCCACCATCCTCGTGCCTCAAGAGCACCTGGGCAACGTCATTACCTTGTGCATCGAGAAGCGCGGCGTACAGCGCGACATGCAGTTCCTCGGTTCGCAGGTACAGGTGCGCTATGACCTGCCAATGAACGAAGTGGTACTGGACTTCTTCGATCGCCTGAAGTCCACCAGCCGCGGCTATGCTTCGCTGGACTACCATTTCGACCGCTACCAGTCGGCCAATCTGGTCAAGCTCGATGTACTGATCAACGGTGACAAGGTCGACGCGCTGGCGCTGATCGTTCACCGCGACAATGCGCACTACAAGGGCCGCGCATTGACCGAGAAGATGAAGGAACTGATTCCTCGGCAGATGTTCGACGTGGCAATCCAGGCCGCCATTGGCGGGCAGATTGTGGCGCGAACCACTGTCAAGGCGCTCAGAAAGAACGTGCTGGCCAAATGCTACGGTGGTGACGTGAGCCGTAAGCGCAAGCTTTTGGAAAAGCAGAAGGCCGGTAAGAAACGCATGAAACAGGTCGGTAACGTGGAAATTCCACAAGAAGCCTTCCTCGCCGTGCTCAGGTTGGATAGTTAGGTCCTATGTCGCTAAATTTCCCGCTGTTGCTAGTCATCGCCGTTGCCGTCTGCGGTCTGTTGGCCCTGGTCGATCTGCTGTTCCTGGCGCCTCGCCGGCGTTCGGCGATCGCCAACTATCAGGGCAGCGTTCGCCAGCCCGAAATGGCAGTGGTCGAGCAGTTGAACAAGGAACCGTTGCTGGTCGAGTACGGCAAGTCGTTCTTCCCGGTGCTGTTCATCGTCCTGGTGCTGCGTTCGTTCCTGGTCGAGCCTTTCCAGATCCCATCGGGATCGATGAAGCCGACCCTGGAAGTGGGCGATTTCATCCTGGTGAACAAGTTCTCCTACGGGATTCGCCTACCGGTGATCGACAAGAAGGTCATCGAGATCGGTGATCCACAGCGTGGCGACGTGATGGTGTTCCGCTATCCGAGCGACCCGAACGTCAACTACATCAAGCGTGTGGTTGGCCTGCCGGGCGACCAGATCCGCTACACCAGTGACAAGAAGCTGTTCGTCAACGGTCAGCCGATTGCCGAACAACTGGTCGGCACCGAGCCAGGAACCTTGGGCAGCGCCGAGCTGTACAAGGAAAAGCTCGGCGAAGCCGAACACCTGATCCGCAAGGAAATGAGCCGTTACCGCATGCCGCCTGACCAGCAATGGACAGTCCCGGCCGGTCACTACTTCATGATGGGCGACAACCGCGACAACTCCAACGACAGCCGTTACTGGGATGACCCCAATATTCCCAAGGCGCTGCATGGCATGGTCCCGGACCAGAATATCGTCGGCAAGGCCTTCGCGGTCTGGATGAGCTGGCCAGAGCCCAAACTCAGCCACTTCCCGAACCTTTCGCGGGTGGGCCTGATCAAGTAACACCACAACGGCGCTGTCCTGGGACAGCGCCGAATGCATTTCTGGCATAGGCTTGTTCAGGGATCGACCGATCCAACTGGGCCGCCGGCGCCGGTGGGCATGAGCCAAACTGTCTTTCAGGATGTTGATTTGAACAAAGCGTTGAATCCGACGGCAGCGGCCCCGATGGCGGCCCTGTACGAACAAATGTGCGAGCCTTGCGCCCAGGCGCCTGGCCTTTACCTCGACCACGAACAGCGCGTGGGTACACTGTGAGCGTTTCCTTGAGCCGCCTCGAGCGCCAGCTCGGCTACACCTTCAAGAACCAGGAGCTGATGCTGCTGGCCCTCACGCACCGCAGTTTTGCCGGTCGCAACAATGAACGCCTCGAGTTTCTCGGCGATGCGATCCTCAACTTCGTCGCCGGCGAGGCGCTGTTCGAGCGCTTCCCCCAGGCGCGCGAAGGCCAGCTGTCACGCTTGCGTGCACGCCTGGTCAAGGGCGAGACCCTGGCTGTGCTGGCCCGTGGCTTCGACCTGGGCGAGTACCTGCGCCTGGGTTCCGGCGAGCTTAAAAGCGGTGGTTTCCGCCGCGAGTCGATCCTGGCCGACGCCCTCGAGGCGTTGATTGGCGCCATCTATCTGGACTCAGACATGCAGACCGCCCGCGAGCGCGTGCTGGCCTGGCTGACCGGTGAGTTCGAGAGCCTGACCCTGGTCGATACCAACAAAGATCCGAAAACCCGTCTGCAGGAATTCCTGCAGTCGCGGGCCTGCGAACTGCCGCGATACGAAGTGGTGGATATTCAAGGTGAACCCCATTGCCGGACGTTTTTCGTCGAATGCGAAGTGACCCTTTTGACTGAAAAAAGCCGAGGGCAAGGTGTTAGCCGGCGTATCGCCGAGCAAGTGGCGGCCGCTGCAGCACTGATCGCCCTGGGCGTGGAGAATGGCAATGACTGATACGAATACTACCCGCTGCGGCTATGTTGCCATTGTCGGCCGCCCGAACGTGGGCAAATCGACCCTGCTCAACCATATCCTCGGCCAGAAGCTGGCGATCACCTCGCGCAAGCCGCAGACTACCCGCCACAACATGCTGGGTATCAAGACCGAGGGTGATATCCAGGCGATTTACGTCGATACCCCGGGTATGCACAAGAGCAACGAGAAGGCGCTCAACCGCTACATGAACAAAACCGCCTCGGCTGCTCTCAAGGACGTCGACGTGGTGATTTTCGTGGTCGACCGCACCAAGTGGACCGACGAAGACCAACTGGTGCTGGAGCGTGTGCAGTATGTGCAGGGCCCGGTGATCCTGGCGATCAACAAGACCGACCGGATCGAAGAGAAAGCCGACCTGATCCCGCACCTGCAGTGGCTGCAGGAGCAACTGCCGAACGCCGAGATCGTGCCGATTTCCGCACAGCAGGGGCACAACCTCGAAGCGCTGGAAGGCTTGATCGCCAAGCACCTGCCGGAAAACGACCACTTCTTCCCGGAAGACCAGATCACCGACCGCAGCAGCCGCTTCCTCGCTGCTGAACTGGTGCGCGAAAAGATCATGCGCCAGTTGGGTGCGGAGCTGCCGTACCAGATCACCGTCGAGATCGAGGAGTTCAAGCAGCAGGGCAAGATCCTGCATATCCATGCGCTGATCCTGGTCGAGCGTGACGGCCAGAAGAAGATCATCATTGGCGACAAGGGCGAGCGCATCAAGCGCATCGGCTCCGAGGCGCGCAAGGATATGGAAGTGCTGTTCGACGCCAAGGTCATGCTCAACCTCTGGGTCAAGGTCAAGGGTGGCTGGTCCGACGACGAGCGCGCGCTGCGTTCGCTGGGCTACGGCGACCTCTGATCCCTTCAGGCCCGGTAGCGTCCGCTGCCGGGTCGAACCTCTTTCGAAGCGCCGCTCATGGATCTGCCAGTTGGCCAACCGGCCTACGTGCTGCACAGCCGGGCCTACCGTGAAACCAGTGCGCTGGTTGATTTCCTCACCCCGCAAGGGCGCCTGCGCGCAGTGATGCGCCGTGCCCGTGGCAAAGGTGGCAGCCAGGTACGTCCTTTCGTCCCCCTTGAAGTGGAATTGCGCGGTCGTGGCGAGCTCAAGACCGTCGGGCGCCTGGACAGCGTTGGCACGGCGGCCTGGCTGCATGGCGACGCGTTGTTCAGCGGCCTGTACCTCAACGAATTGCTGATCCGCCTGCTGCCCGCCGAAGATCCTCACCCGGTGGTGTTCGAGCACTATGCAGCTACCTTGCAGGCCCTGGGGACCGGGCGGCCGCTGGAGCCGCTGCTGCGCGCCTTTGAATGGCGCCTGCTGGATGAGCTGGGCTACGGCTTTGCCCTGGACCAGGACGTCAACGGGGAGCCACTGGCCATTGATGGCCTGTACCGCTTGCAGGTGGATGCCGGGCTTGAACGGGTCTACCTGCTGCAACCCGGTTTGTTCACCGGTGCAGAGCTTGCGGCCATGGCCAATGCCGACTGGGAGGTACCTGGCGCCCTGGGCGCCGCCAAGCGCTTGATGCGCCAGGCGCTGGCGGTTCACCTGGGCGGTCGGCCGCTGGTCAGTCGCGAACTGTTTCGCAAGCGTTAAGCACGTCGTATGCTGTGAGGCTCAATTTTCAGGAGAGCCTCTTCGTGACTCAAAGCAACCGCATGCTGCTTGGCGTGAACATCGACCACGTGGCGACCCTGCGCCAGGCGCGTGGCACGCGTTACCCGGACCCGGTCAAGGCCGCGCTGGATGCCGAAGAGGCGGGCGCCGATGGCATCACCGTTCACCTGCGCGAAGACCGCCGGCATATCCAGGAGCGCGACGTGCTGGTGCTCAAGGACGTGTTGCAGACGCGCATGAACTTCGAGATGGGCGTGACCGAAGAAATGATGGCATTCGCCGAGCGAATTCGCCCGGCGCACATCTGCCTGGTACCGGAAACCCGTCAGGAGCTGACCACCGAAGGTGGCCTGGACGTGGCTGGCCAGGAAGCGCGGATCAAGGTGGCTGTTGAGCGTCTGTCGCGCATCGGCTCGGAAGTGTCCCTGTTCATCGACGCCGACGAGCGCCAGATCGAAGCGTCGCGCCGTGTGGGCGCCCCGGCCATTGAGTTGCATACCGGTCGTTATGCCGATGCCGAAACCCCGACCGAGGTGGCCGAAGAACTCAAGCGCGTTGCCGACGGCGTGGCCTTTGGCCTGGCCCAGGGCCTGATCGTCAATGCCGGTCACGGCCTGCACTACCACAACGTTGAAGCGGTTGCGGCGATCAAGGGCATCAACGAGCTGAACATCGGTCATGCGCTGGTGGCCCATGCGCTGTTCGTCGGCTTCAAGTCGGCCGTCGCCGAGATGAAAGCGCTGATCATGGCCGCCAGCCGTAGCTGACCCTTCGAGCCACGACCGCTTTGCGGCCGATCACAGGCTGACGCCAGCGGCTACGAAGGCTGCGGTCGACCGTGTAGCGGTCGCCAGGCAGGAGCGGTTCAGTCCGGGAACACCAGGCTGAACCGCGTCTTGCCATTCACTTCGCTGCGTACCTCTACCTCTCCTCGATGCACCTGCATGATCGACTTCACGATCGCCAACCCCAGCCCCGTCCCGCCTTCGAGCCGCGAACGCCCTGAGCCTGCGCGATAGAAGCGCTCGAACAAGTGCGGCAGATGCTCCTGGGCAATCCCGGGCCCCTGATTCTCGACCCACAGACAAACCGCATCACCACAGCGTTCGATGCCAATATCGACCGCGTGCCCCGAGGGGCTGTGGCGGATGGCATTGCTCAGCAGGTTGGACAGCGCCCGCTGCACCATCAAGCGATCGGCCATGACCGTCCCCCAGCCCTGCTGGCGCAGGACGATGTGTTTTTGCTCGGCACTGAACTCGAACAGCTCGCTCACCCGCGTGACCTCATCGGCCAGGCTCACCGGTTTGAGCGGCACTTGGGCCTGTGGCTGGCTGACCTGGGCGAGAAACAGCATGTCGGTGATGATTCGGTTCAGGCGGGTCAGCTCTTCGATGCTGGTTTCCAGTACCTCCTTGTACTGCTCGACCGGCCGCTCCCGAGCCAGGGTTACCTGGGCCTTGCCCATCAGGTTGCTGATCGGGGTACGCAGTTCGTGGGCCAGGTCGTCGGAGAACTGCGACAGCCGCTGCACACCGCCGTCGATGCGGTCGAGCATCACATTCATGCTGCCGGCCAGGTCACTGAGCTCCTGCGGCAATCCCGTTTCAGGCAGGCGCAAGGTCAGTTGCTGGGCCGACACCTGCTCGGCGATCCGACGAAACCGGCGCAATGGCGTCAGGCCGCGTTGCACCAGTTTCCAGGCGACAAAGCCGATCAACAGCAGCAGCAGCGGCAAGGTCCACAGCGTCGAGCGCAGGTAGGCCTGCAGCAGGCTGTTGTCATCGGCGCGATTGACGGTGAGCAGCACCCGCACTTCGGTGCCGTCCTGCAGACGCATCAAGCGCGAGGCGGTGAGCAGTTGATCGTCGTTGCTGTCCTGCCATTGGCTGAAGGTCAGGTGTTGGTCGCTGTGGATGCGCAGTAGCCGGTCAGCCTCAAGCCCCGGCCCCAAGGTCAGCAAAGCTGAATGCCGGCCAGTCAGGGCGATCACGCTCAGGCTCAGGTTGTCATGGCCCATGACTACATCCAGCAACGGGTGGGCGCGGGACTGCAAGTCATCGGCCTTGAGGTCGATGCTCAAGCTGTGTTCGATCTGGCTCATCTTTGCCATCAGGCTCTTGCGCGCCCGGCTGTCCAGTTCGTGGTCCAGGGCCAGCACCGCCAGGCAGGCCAGCAGCAGCACCAAGGCCGCGCCCATCAGGATCACGCTCAGGCCCAGGCGCAGCGACAGCCGTGCGGGTCTCATTCGCGGGCCTCTAGCACGTAGCCGACGCCGCGCAGGGTATGGATCAGCTTGTCGTCGAACGGGTCGTCGATCTTGGCGCGCAAGCGACGGATCGAGACTTCCACTACGTTGGTGTCGCAATCGAAGTTCATGTCCCATACCAGCGAAATGATCTGAGTGCGCGACAGCACTTCGCCGCTCTGGCGCATCAGCAGATGCAGCAGGGCGAACTCCTTGGCGGTCAGGTCGATGCGCTGGCCGCTGCGGTAGGCGCGATGACGACCCGGGTCCAGTTCAAGGTCGGCGACCTTCAGGGTGCTCGGCTGCAGCGCCTGGTCGTTGCGGCGCAGCAGGCTGCGGATACGGGCGAGCAACTCGGGAAATTCGAACGGTTTGAGCAGATAGTCGTCAGCGCCCAGGTCAAGGCCCTTGACCCGGTCCGACAGCCTGCCATGGGCCGTGAGCATCATGATGCGCGTGCTGGAGTCGGCACGCAGGCGTTGCAGAACAGTCCAGCCGTCGAGCTCGGGCAGGTTGACGTCAAGAATGATCAGGTCGTATGCCTGCTGGCGGGCCAGGTGCAGGCCGTCGGCCCCGGTGTGGGCGCAATCGACGATGTAACCGTTTTCGCTCAGTCCCTGTTGCAGGTAGTCGGCGGTACGAAGCTCGTCCTCGATGATCAGTAAACGCATGGGATGACTCGGTGGTGTAAAAGGCGGTGATTCTCAACCCTGAAGCAGCTGTAAGGTCAAGGGCTGAAAAGGCGTCGAGCGGCGGATACTAAGTCATCTGTCTGGCATCGTTGGCTGGATAACAGATTTGTAATTTTCGAGTCATCTTGGGGATAAACCCCGATTACTACAGTGCGGGCTCCGAAAAAGGCGCAGGAGCCTGCCATGCTTTTCTCCCTGGACCGGCCCGGCGCAGGCCGCGGCCGCATGCTGCTGGTGCTGGTGCTGCTGGCCTTGCCCTCGCTGGCACTGGCGTCGCCCCAAGACAACGTAATGACCCTCGACTATGCCCTGCAGACGGCCCAGGCCAACAACCCTGAGCTGGCGGCGGCGCGTTGGGAAATCGACATTGCCGAAGGCCAGCGGCGCCAGGCCGGTGTGCTCCCCAACCCGGAGGTGGGGTGGGAGATGGAAGACACCCGCAACGGCTCGCAGACCACCACCGTCAGTGTCAGCCAGTTGTTCGAGCTGGGCGGCAAGCGCGGTGCACGCCTGAACGTGGCTGGTCGGGACGCCGAGCTCGCAGCACTTGAACTTGAACGCCAGCGCAATGTGCTGCGAGCCGAGGTGATCGGTGCATTCCAGGCCGCCGTGCAGGCTCAGGAAGGCCTGCAGCTGGCCGAGCAATCCCTGCAACTGAGCGAGCGCGGCCTGCAAGTGGTGCAGGGGCGGGTCAAGGCCGGCAGCGCTTCGCCGGTGGAGGCCACCCGTGCCCAGGTGCAGGTGTCTGAAATCCGCTTGGAAAAAGCCCGTGCCGAACAGACGCTGACCGTCGCCTACCAGCAATTGGCCGCCGTCACGGGCGCGCCGATGGCCCGCTTCAGCCGGGTCGAAGGCCTGGATGACAACGACGCGGTCGTGCCCGGCCGCAACCAATTGCTTGAACGCCTGGAGCACACGCCCGACTTGCGCCTGGCCCGGCTGCAGATCGATCAGCGCGAAGCTGCGTTGGACCTGGCGCGCACGCAGCGCATCCCCGACCTGACGGTGAGTGTCGGTAGCCAGTACAGCGAAACCGACCGCGAGCGCATCAATGTGGTTGGCGTGTCGGTGCCGATTCCGCTGTTCGACCGTAACCAGGGCAACGTGCTGTCGGCCGCCCGCCGCGCCGATCAGGCCCGCGACCAGCGCAATGGCGCCGAGCTGCGCTTGCGCAGTGAAGTGATCCAGGTCCTGGCGCAGTGGGGGACAGCAGAGCAGGAAGTGCAGTCGTTCGATCGCTCGATCCTGCCTTCGGCGCAGCAGGCGCTGGACGCGGCAACCCGCGGTTTCGAACGCGGCAAGTTCGCCTTTCTGGATGTGCTCGATGCCCAGCGCACCCTGGTTGCGGCGCGCTTGCAGTACTTGCAGGCCCAGGCTCAGCGCAGTGATGCGCGGGTGCGTCTGGAGCGCATTTATGGCGACTTGAGCCTGGCCGGTCGCTGATCGCCTTTTCCCATCTTTTGATTGTTGCCGCCCGGGCGGTGAGTGCTAAGGAGTCTGCATGAACAAGAAGTCCACGACGCTGCTGGTCGCAGCTTTGTTGCTGGGCCTGGGGCTGGGTGTGCTGCTGGCACGTCAGGGTGGCCCTGCGCTTGAGGCGTCAGCATCGGCCCACGATCACGCCGAGGCTGAATCGGGCCATGCCGAAGACGAACACGGCGAGGGCGGGCATGGCGAGTCCGCAGGTGGCGAAAAGGGCCACGAGGAAGAAGAGGGCGCAATCGCCCTCAGCCAGGAGCAGATCGACCTGGCTGGCATCGAACTGGCCTCCGTCGGCCCACGGCAGTTGCAGCGCACCCTGTCGCTGCCCGGCGAGATCCGATTCGATGAAGACCGTACCGCCCATATGGTGCCCAGGGCCGCCGGGGTGGTCGAGTCGGTAGCGGTGGTGCTTGGCCAGCAGGTCAAGGCCGGCGACCTGCTGGCCGTCATCGCCAGCCCGCAGATTTCCGAACAGCGCAGCGAGTTGGCCGCCAGCCAGCGGAGGCTGGAGCTGGCGCGCAGTACCTATCAGCGCGAGAAAGACCTGTGGCAGGAAGGTATTTCTGCCGAGCAGGACTACCTGCAAGCCCGTCAGGCCCTGCAAGAGGCCGAGATTGCCCAGGCCAATGCCCGGCAGAAAATCAGCGCGCTGAGCGGCACCACGGTGCTGGCGGGCGGTAACCGCTACGAACTGCGCGCGCCGTTTGCCGGGCAGATCGTCGAGAAACACCTGGTGCCGGGCGAGGTGGTCAACGAGACCAGCGCGGCCTTTACCCTGTCCGACCTGTCGCGGGTCTGGGCAACATTTGGGGTGGCGCCACGGGACCTGGGCAAGGTGCGCAGCGGCATGCCAGTGAACATCGTCGCCAGTGAGCTGGGCGAGCAGGTCGAGGGGCGCATCAGCCATGTCGGCAGCCTGCTCGGTGAGCAGACCCGTACGGCCAGCGTGCGCGTTACCCTCGACAACCCGCGTGGCGCCTGGCGCCCGGGCTTGTTCGTGGCGGTGCAGGTGCCGACCGAAACCTTTGCGGCTGCGCTGAGCGTGCCGGACCAGGCCATCCAGACCCTTGAAGAACAATCCACGGTGTTCGTCCGCACGGATGAAGGTTTTGTCGCCCAGCCGGTAGAACTGGGTGCCAGCGCCAATGGCTATGTCGAAGTCCGCAAGGGCTTGCAGGTCGGCCAGCAGGTCGCGGCAGCGGGCAGTTTCGTCCTCAAGTCGGAGCTGGGCAAAGCCAGCGCCGAGCACGCCCACTGACCTGCGCGAGTACCCCTCATGTTTGAACGCCTTATTCAATTTGCCATCGAGCAGCGCCTGATGGTGCTGCTGGCGGTGCTGCTGATGGCGGGGCTGGGTGTGGCCAGCTACCAGAAGCTGCCAATCGACGCCGTGCCGGATATCACCAACGTCCAGGTGCAGATCAACACCCAGGCCGCGGGCTTCTCGCCACTGGAAACCGAGCAGCGCATCACCTTTGCCATCGAGACCGCCATGGCCGGCCTGCCGGGCCTTGAACAGACCCGTTCGCTGTCGCGCTCCGGGCTGTCGCAGGTCACGGTGATTTTCGAGGAAGGCACCGACCTGTTCTTTGCCCGCCAACTGGTCAACGAGCGCCTGCAGCAAGCCCGCGGTCAGTTGCCTGACGGTGTACATGCTGCCATGGGGCCGATCTCCACGGGGCTGGGCGAGATCTTCCTGTGGACCGTGGAAGCCTCCGACGATGCGCGCAAGGCCGACGGCAGCCCCTACACGCCCACCGACCTGCGCGAGATTCAGGACTGGATCATCAAGCCGCAACTGCGCAACGTGCGTGGCGTGGCCGAGATCAACACCATTGGCGGTTTTGCCAAGGAGTACCAGATTGCGCCCGACCCGAAGCGGCTGGCGTCCTACAAGCTGACCCTGGGTGATTTACTCACGGCCCTCGAGCGCAACAACGCCAACGTCGGTGCCGGCTACATCGAGCGCCGGGGCGAGCAACTGCTGATTCGTGCACCGGGCCAACTGGCCGGTATCGAGGACATCGCCAACATCGTGCTGGCCAACATCGACGGAACGCCGATCCGGGTGCGCAATGTCGCTGAGGTCGGTATCGGCCGTGAACTGCGCAGCGGCGCGGCCACCGAGAATGGCCGCGAAGTGGTACTCGGCACGGTATTCATGCTGATTGGCGAGAACAGCCGCACGGTGTCCCAGGCGGTGGCGCAGAAGCTGGTGGAAATCAACCGCTCGCTGCCCGCTGGCGTCAGCGCGGTGACGGTGTACGACCGCACCAACCTGGTCGACAAGGCCATCGCCACGGTGAAGAAGAACCTCATCGAAGGCGCGATTCTGGTGATCGTGATTCTGTTCCTGTTCCTGGGCAATATCCGCGCTGCGTTGATCACCGCCATGATCATTCCGTTGTCGATGCTGTTCACCTTCACGGGGATGTTCAGCAACAAGGTCAGCGCCAACCTGATGAGCCTGGGCGCACTGGACTTCGGCATTATCGTCGATGGGGCGGTGGTGATCGTCGAGAACGCGATTCGTCGCCTGGCCCATGCCCAGCAGCATCATGGTCGACTGTTGACCCGCTCCGAGCGTTTCCATGAAGTGTTCAATGCCGCCCGCGAAGCGCGCCGCCCTCTGATCTACGGGCAACTGATCATCATGGTGGTGTACCTGCCGATCTTTGCCCTCAGCGGTGTCGAGGGCAAGATGTTCCACCCCATGGCCTTCACCGTGGTGATGGCCTTGCTCGGCGCCATGTTGTTGTCGGTGACCTTCGTGCCCGCGGCCATTGCCCTGTTTGTCACCGGCAAGGTCAAGGAAGACGAAAACCTGCTGATGCGCAGTGCCAAGCGTGGTTATGCACCGCTGCTGCACTGGGTGATGGGCCATCGAACCCTGGCGTTCACCTTGGCGGGGGTGATGGTGCTGTTGTCCGGCGTATTGGCCAGCCGCATGGGCAGCGAGTTCGTGCCGAGCCTGAGCGAGGGCGATTTCGCCCTGCAGGCCTTGCGCGTGCCCGGTACCAGCCTCAGTCAGTCGGTGGCGATGCAGCAACGCCTTGAGCAGAGCGTGCTGAGCCAGGTGCCGGAGGTGGAGCGAGTGTTCGCCCGCACCGGCACTGCCGAAATTGCCTCCGACCCGATGCCGCCGAATATTTCCGACAGCTATGTGATGCTCAAGCCGCAAGACCAATGGCCTGACCCGGGCAAGTCGCGCGAGCAACTGATCGCCGATATTCAGCGTGCCAGTGCGCGGATACCGGGCAGTAACTACGAGTTGTCGCAACCCATCCAGCTGCGTTTCAACGAGCTGATTTCCGGGGTGCGCAGTGATGTGGCGGTGAAGGTCTTTGGCGATGACATGGGCCAGCTCAACCGCACCGCCGCGCAGATTGCCACGGCGTTGCAGGCGGTACCGGGAGCCTCGGAGGTCAAGGTCGAACAGACTTCCGGCCTGCCGGTGCTGACCATCGATGTAGACCGCGACAAGGCGGCGCGCTACGGGCTCAATGTTGGCGATGTACAGGACACCATTGCCGTGGCCGTGGGCGGTCGTCAGGCCGGGACGCTGTACGAGGGCGACCGCCGTTTCGACATGGTGGTGCGCCTGGCCGACAACTTGCGCACCGACATCGACGGCCTGTCGCAGCTGTTGATCCCGGTGCCGGCCGGCGCCGCCGACAATGGCCAGATCGGCTTTATCACTCTGGCCGATGTCGCCAGCCTGCAGTTGGTCCAGGGCCCCAACCAGATCAGTCGCGAGGACGGCAAGCGCCTGGTGGTGGTCAGTGTCAACGTGCGTGGCCGTGATATCGGCTCGTTCGTGAAAGAGGCTGGTACGCGTATCGACAGCCAGGTCAGTATTCCGGCGGGTTACTGGATTCGCTGGGGCGGGCAGTTCGAGCAATTGCAGTCGGCCGCGCAGCGCCTCCAGGTGGTGGTGCCAGTGGCGCTGCTGCTGGTGTTCGGCCTGTTGTTCATGATGTTCAACAACCTCAAGGACGGCTTGCTGGTGTTCACCGGTATTCCCTTTGCCCTGACGGGTGGCGTGGTGGCGCTCTGGCTGCGCGATATTCCGCTGTCGATTTCGGCAGGGGTCGGGTTCATTGCCCTGTCGGGTGTGGCGGTACTCAACGGCCTGGTGATGATTGCGTTTATCCGCGGCCTGCGCGAACAGGGGTACTCGTTGCGCAAGGCCATCGATGAGGGCGCACTGACGCGGTTGAGGCCGGTGTTGATGACCGCGCTGGTCGCTTCATTGGGCTTTATCCCCATGGCCCTGGCCACCGGCACCGGCGCCGAGGTGCAGCGGCCCCTGGCAACCGTGGTGATCGGCGGGATCCTGTCGTCCACCGCGCTGACCCTGCTGGTGCTCCCGGCGCTCTATTACCGCGCTCATCGCAAGGATGAAGAAGAGGACCTCGGTGAGGTGACGAAACTGTAATTCCACGCTCATCTTCGGGTTATTCAGCCCTTGTCAGGATACCCACGGCGGCCGCATCAGCGGCCGTCGTGCGTCGTACTGCCAACAATCAGGAGTTGAAGATGGGGAATAAAACCACAGCCTGTGTCACCGGCATGCTGGCCTTGGCCAGTTGTACC
Organism: Pseudomonas vranovensis; assembly: GCF_040438935.1. Classification (NCBI taxonomy): domain Bacteria; kingdom Pseudomonadati; phylum Pseudomonadota; class Gammaproteobacteria; order Pseudomonadales; family Pseudomonadaceae; genus Pseudomonas; species Pseudomonas vranovensis. The sequence goes on from NZ_CP159259.1 coordinate 387,543, forward strand.
GTCAGCCAGGCAGCCACGCAGCCCGAAGGCTTTATCGAAGACAGCAGCCTGAGCGTGCTCAGCCGCAATTTTTACTTCAATCGCGATTATCGCAAAGGCGAGCAGTCACCCACCGGCAAGGCCGGCTATGCCGAAGCCTGGGCGCAGGCATTTATCGCTCGCTTCGAATCGGGCTACACCCAGGGTACCGTCGGTTTCGGCCTGGATGTCCATGCCATGCTGGCGCTCAAGTTCGACAGCGGTGATGGCCGCAGCGGCGGGCGCAGCTCGTTCGACATGCTCCCGGTCGACAGTGACGGCCATATGGCAAGCAACTTCAGCAAGCTGGGCGGCGCCCTCAAGGCCCGCCTGTTCGATACCCAGATCAAATACGGCGATGTCTTCCCGGCCACCCCCGTGGTCCACTTTGGCGACTCGCGGCTGTTACCGGAGAGCTTCACTGGCTGGACCGTGGAAAACGCTACCTTCGAGGGGCTGAACGTGCAGGGCGGACGCTTGCACGCGATGAGCCAGCCGCTGTCGAGCAACAACCGCGATGGTTTCTCGACCTTCTATGCCGGCCCGGTCGACTCACCCTGGCTCGGGTATTTCGGTGGCGATTACCAGGCCACCGACAACCTGAGCCTGACCCTCTACAGCAGTCGCCTCAAGGATGCCTGGGACCAGTACTACGCCGGCGCCAGCTACAGCTACCCGATCAGCGAAACGCTCACCGGCTTCACCAGCGCCAACTACTACAAGGCCAGGGATGAAGGCAAGCAACTGCTAGGCGCATTCGACAACGATATCTGGAGTGTTCGCGCCGGGCTCACCTATGGCGCCCATACCCTGGCGGTGTCTCACCAGCGCAACCAGGGCGACGATGACTTCGACTACCTGCGCCAGTCCGACTCGATCTACCTGGACAACTCGATCCAGTACAGCGACTTCAACTCGCCCAAGGAGCGCTCCTGGATGCTGCGCTACGACCTGGACATGGCCGGCTACGGCGTGCCGGGGCTGACCTTCATGACTCGCTACGGACGCGGCAGCGGTATCGACTATTCCGATGCCAACGCGGTGTACATGCGCCGTGACGCCGAGGGCAACCCGCTGGATGACCAGAAGCGCTGGGAGCGGGATATCGAGGCCAAGTACGTGGTGCAGGGTGGCACTTTCAAGGACCTGTCACTGCGGGTACGCCAGGCCACGACGCGGGCCACGGCGTTCGAGTCGGACCTGGACGAGGTGCGCTTGATTGTCGAGTACCCCCTGACGCTGTTGTAGAGCGTTTCTTGCAGCACTGTAATGTCCGCCTCACCTTGCCGTTAGCTTGCCCTCCGTAAGATTGAACTGTTCTGAAATTCAATCACGAGGTGAGCAACATGAGCCTGATCAAGTATGTGCTGATGGGCGTTCTGGCCCTGGGTAGCAGCGCCGCACTGGCCGAAGGCGGCGCCGAGCGCTCGAAGCAGTTCTGGGAGAACTTCCGCCTCAGCCAGGAGCAAGTCCACGGCCAGAAGGATCAGGCCGTGGCGTCATCCAAGGACCGCGAGGCGGTGCAGGAAAAGGTCGTGAAAAAGTAAGCCCTATTCACCTTTGAAGCTCCCCGCTCCAACGGAAAAGGTGAACGTTGGCGCCTCTTGCGGGCGCCTTTTTTATTTGCGCGCCACCAGCACTGCGCGGCGCGGTGCCGGCAGGCCCTCGATGGTGCGGCTGTGGTCGGCCGGGTCGAGGAAGTCGCTCAATGACTGGTAGCGCATCCAGTCGGTGCTGCGCTGTTCCTCGATGCTGGTGACGCTGACGTCCACACAGCGCACATCGCTGAAACCTGCACGGCGCAACCAGCGCTCCAGCGCCGGCACCGAGGGCAGGAACCAGACGTTGCGCATCTGGGCGTAACGGTCTTCAGGTACCAGTACTTGATGCTCATCACCCTCGACCACCAGGGTTTCGAGGACCAGTTCGCCACCCTTGACCAGGCAGTCCTTGAGCGCCAGCAGATGCTCGATGGGTGAACGGCGGTGGTAGAACACGCCCATGGAAAACACGGTGTCGAAGCCTTCGAGGTTGGCGGGCAGGTCCTCCAGGGCGAAGGGCAGGTGCCAGGCGGGCAATTCGGGCAGGTAGCGTTGAACGGCCTGGAACTGGCAGAAGAACAGCCAGTTGGGGTCGACACCAATCACGCTGTCGGCGCCGGCACCGAGCATGCGCCACTGGTAGTAGCCGTTGCCGCAACCGACATCCAGAATGCGCTTGCCCACGAGGTCCAGGTGCGGGGCAACCCGAGACCATTTCCAGTCCGAGCGCCATTCGGTATCGACGTGTACACCGAACAGGTCGAACGGCCCCTTGCGCCAAGGCGACAAGCCCATCAATGCCTGGCGCATGCGCTCGCGGGTGTCCGGATCGCAGTCGCAATCGAGGTTCAAGCCATTGACCAGATCGACCTGGCTGGGTATCAGGGCGGGCAGGGCATCCAGGGCGTTCTGCCAGCGTTCCAGGTCGCCGTGGCCTTTCTCCATCTTGGCGTCGAGTTGCGCTTGCAGGCCTTGCGACCATTGCGCCAGGGGGGTGCCCGCCAGACGGCGGACCAGGGGAGACAGATCAATCATGGCAGGGCAATCAACGAGGCAAAGTTAAGGCATTGGAACCAGGGCACGACCTTGGAGAAACCGGCCTCCAGCAAACGCTCGCGGTGCTCTTCGAGGCTGTCGGGCTTCATCACGTTTTCGATGGCACTGCGTTTCTGGGCAATCTCCAGTTCGCTGTAGCCATTGGCGCGCTTGAAGGCCACGTGCAGGTCGGTGAGCAGGCCATGCTCCTCGGTGTCATTGAAGCGCAGCTTTTCCGAAAGGATCAGCGCGCCACCGGGCCGCAGCGACTGGCGAATACGGCCGAGCAGGGCCAGGCGCTGCTCGGGGGCAATGAACTGCAGGGTGAAGTTCAAGGCCACCACCGAGGCGGGCTGAAATTCCAGGGCGAGGATATCGCCCTCGATGACGTCTACAGGCAGCAGCTCCTGGAACATCGAGTCCTGGGCGGTGAGGTACTGGCGGCAGCGCTCGACCATGGCGGCGGAGTTGTCCACGGCAATGACCCGGCAACCGTCGCTGCGCACATGCCGGCGCAGGGCCTGGGTGACCGCGCCGAGCGAGCTGCCCAGGTCGTAGAGCGCCGTGTTCGGCTGGGCGAACTGGGCGGCGAGCACGCCGAGGTTCTCGACAATGGTCGGGTAACCGGGCACCGAGCGCTTGATCATGTCCGGGAACACCCGCACCACATCTTCGTTGAAGGCGAAGTCGGGCACCTGGCCAAGCGGCTGGGCGAATAGGCGGTCGGGTTCTTTGCTCACGGGGGCAATCCAGGCGTTGTACGGTAAAGGGCCGGCATTTTAGCCAAACTGGCCGATAGTTGCATGGCCTGGCTGACCAGCGCGGCTTACTTCACCGTGATTGCACAGTCGAAGGTCTTTACCGGATGAACTTCCGGTGCCCAGGGTTGCTGGTAGACCAGGATCAGGTGGCCTTCGCCTGCGGCCTGGGCCTGGTAGCGCCACACCGACTGCCCGGCGCTGCCAACCACGCCGGCATCTTCCGGATGGCTGTACACCTCGGGGCCGAGACTGCGCAGGATACTGTTGGCCGGGTTCTGTACCAGCCAGCGGTAGCCGGTGCTGGGGTTGCTGGGCAGGGTCAGGGTGAGCTGTTGGCCGGTCTGCAACTGCATCGGGCAATCAGCCTGGTCGTCCAGGGCGATGCTGTGGCGGGGCTGCTGGGCACAGGCGGTGAGCAAGGCAAGGCTCAGGGGAACGAGAAGTCGGACGGCAGTCATGGTGGCTCCGGTTGGTCGACGAAGGCGCAGCATAACCGAAGAAAAGGTTGCCGGCGCGGTGCAGGCCCGCGCCGGCAGGTTTTAGAACAACACCTTGGCGACATCGCTGAAGCGCTTGGCGAAATGCACGCTCAGGCCTTCCTTGAGATAGTCCGGCAGTTCTTCGAAGTCGCCACGGTTGGCTTCCGGCAGGATCAATTCGTAGATCTTCTGCCGACGCGCCGCGATCACTTTCTCCCGGACACCGCCAATCGGCAGGACCTGGCCGGTCAAGGTCAGCTCGCCGGTCATGGCCACGCCTTTTTTCGGCGCCTGGTCGCGGGCCAGTGACAGCAGGGCGCTGGCCATGGTGACCCCGGCGCTGGGGCCATCCTTGGGCGTCGCGCCTTCCGGTACGTGCAAGTGGATGAAGGCCTGGTTGAAGAAGGTCGGGTCGCCACCGAACTTCTTCGAGTTGGCACTGACGTAGCTGTAGGCGATCTCGGCCGACTCCTTCATCACATCGCCCAGCTTGCCGGTCAGCTTGAAACCGCGGTTGAGGGTGTGGATACGGGTGGCCTCGATCGGCAAGGTGGCGCCGCCCATGCTGGTCCAGGCCAGGCCCGTGATCACGCCCTTGCCCGCCAGCACCTGTTCGGCACGGAACACCGGCATGCCCAGTGAGGCTTCGAGGTCCTTGGGGCCGATCTTGATTTTTTTCGTCGGGTCTTCGAGCAACTGCACCACGGCCTTGCGTATCAACTTGCCCAGTTGTTTCTCCAACTGGCGCACGCCGGCTTCGCGGGCATAGCCCTCGATCACAAGGCGCAGGGCGCTGTCACTGATGCTCAGGCTGGATTTGGCCACACCCGCCTTGTTCAATTGCTTGGGCCACAGGTGACGCTTGGCAATGGCCAGCTTTTCTTCGGTGATGTAGCCGGACAGGCGAATGACTTCCATACGGTCGAGCAGCGGGCCCGGGATCGAGTCCAGGGTGTTGGCGGTACACACGAACAATACTTTGGACAGGTCCAGGCGCAGGTCCAGGTAATGGTCGAGGAAGTCGACGTTCTGCTCCGGGTCGAGGGTTTCGAGCAGTGCGGAGGCGGGGTCGCCCTGATAGCTCTGGCCCATCTTGTCGATCTCGTCGAGCATGATGACCGGGTTCATCACCTCGACCTCCTTGAGCGCCTGCACCAGCTTGCCCGGCTGGGCGCCGATGTAGGTACGCCGATGGCCCTTGATTTCGGCCTCGTCGCGCATACCGCCCACGCTGAAGCGGTAGAACGGTCGTCCCAGGGACTCGGCGATGGATTTGCCAATGCTGGTCTTGCCCACGCCCGGCGGACCCACCAGCAACACGATGGAGCCGCTGATCTCGCCTTTCCAGGCACCGACGGCGAGGAACTCGAGGATCCTGTCCTTGATGTCATCGAGCCCGGCATGGTGCTGGTCGAGCACCTTGCGCGCATGTTTGAGGTCGAGCTTGTCCTTGCCGTACACCCCCCAGGGCAGGGCAGTGGCCCAGTCCAGGTAGTTACGGGTAACGGCGTACTCGGGCGAGCCGGTTTCCAGGATCGCCAGCTTGCCCATCTCTTCATCGATGCGTTTTTTACTGGTCGCAGGCAATGTCTTGCCTTGCAGGCGCTGTTCGAACTGCTCAAGGTCGGCACTGCGGTCGTCCTTGGTCAGGCCAAGCTCCTGCTGGATGACCTTGAGTTGTTCCTTGAGGAAGAATTCGCGCTGGTGCTCACCGATCTGGCGGTTCACTTCGGCAGAGATCTCGTTCTGCAGGCGGGCGACCTCGACCTCCTTGCGCAGCATCGGCAGAACTTTTTCCATGCGCTTGAGGATCGGCACGCAGTCGAGCACTTCCTGCAGCTGAGTACCGGTAGCGGAGGTCAGCGCTGCGGCGAAGTCGGTCAGCGGCGACGGGTCGTTGGGGCTGAAGCGATTGAGGTAGTTCTTCAGCTCTTCGCTGTATAGCGGGTTGAGCGGCAGCAGCTCCTTGATCGCGTTGATCAGGGCCATGCCATAGGCCTTGACCTCGTCGGTCGGCTCGGTGGGCTGGTGCGGGTATTCGACTTCGACCAGGTACGGTGGGCGATGGTGCTTGAGCCAGGTACGGATACGGACCCGGGTCAGGCCCTGGGCGACGAATTGCAGCTTGCCGTTCTCGCGGCTGGCGTGATGCACCTTGACCAGAGTGCCGTACAGCGGCAGGGCCGAGGTGTCGAAATGGCGGTGATCTTCTGGCGGGGTGTCCATGAAGAACAGGGCCAGGGAGTGGTGAGGGTTCTTGGCGACCAGATCCAGGGTTTCAGCCCAGGGTTCTTCGTTGACGATCACCGGCAGTACTTGCGCGGGGAAGAACGGGCGGTTGTGGATCGGGATGATGTAGACCTTGTCGGGCAACTGCTGGCCGGGCAGGGCCAGGTGCCGACCGGTATGTTCGGAGGCTTCGAGATGCTCGACTTCGGCATCTTCTGCGGGGTGTTCGGGTAGATCCTGCTGGTCGCTCATGGGGCACCTGCGTCAATGACTATGGTGCTTAGATGGGGCAGGTTGGGGGAGGTTTCAATGGGTGGGGGATCATCGCGGGGCAAGCCCGCTCCTACGCCGTAGGAGCGGGCTTGCCCCGCGATAACCGGTTTACTCAGCCAACTTGTAAGCGATCACGTAATCGCCCATCTTGGTGCCCAGCGAGCCGTGCCCCCCGGCAGTCACCAGGACGTACTGCTTGCCGTCCTTGCCGGTGTAGGTCATCGGGGTTGCCTGGCCACCTGCCGGCAGGCGCGCTTTCCACAGCTCCTTGCCGGTATTGGTGTCATAGGCACGCAGGTACTGGTCCAGGGTGCCGCTCAAGAAGCCCAGGCCACCCGCAGTGACGATGGAGCCGCCCATGCTCGGCACGCCAATTGGCAGGCCGATCGGGATGGGCGAGCTGTCACGGCTGGTGCCGTTCTTGTGCTTCCACACCACTTTTTTACTCAGCAGGTCGATGCCGGCCACATAGCCCCAGGCAGGGGCCTGGCACGGTACGCCCAGGGGCGACATGAACGGGTGCATGATCACCGCATACGGTGCGCCGGTGTTCGGTTGCACACCGCTGGTTTCGCTTTCACGCTTGCTGCCGGCAGCCACTTCGGCGCGCGGCACCATCTTCGACACGAACGCCATGTAGTTGGGGCTGGTGAACATCATCTGACGCACCGGGTCGACCGAAACACTGCCCCAGTTGAACACGCCCACGTTGCCCGGGTAGACCAGGCTGCCCTGGATCGACGGCGGGGTGTACTGGCCTTCGTAGCGAAGCTCGCGGAACTGGATGCGGCAGAGCATCTGGTCGAACGGGCTGGCGCCCCACATGGCTTGTTCGGTCAGGTCCGGGCCCAGCAGGTTGAGATCCGAGCGGGCCTGGGTGGGGGCCGTGTGGTCGCCTTCGACGGCGCCTTGCGGGGCCGGGATTTCGCGGATCGGCACGATCGGGGTGCCGTCGCGACGGTCCAGCACGTACAGGCTGCCCTGTTTGGTCGGTGCGATCAGTGCAGGTTTCACGCCATCGTCGGACTTCAGGTCAATCAGCGTTGGCTGGCTGCCGACGTCCATGTCCCACAGGTCGTGGTGGGTGAACTGGTAGTTCCAGCGCACCTTGCCGTTGCTCAGGTCCAGGGCAACGATGCCGGCGCTGAACTTCTCGGCGCCCGGGGTGCGGTCGGCGCCCCACTGGTCAGGGGTCTGGTTGCCCAGGGGCAGATACACCATGCCGAGTTTTTCGTCGACACTGGCCAGCGACCACATGTTCGCCGAGTTGCGGCTGTAGGTCTTGCCCGGTGCCAGCGGCGCGGTTTCGTCCGGGTTGTTGCTGTCCCAGTTCCACACCAGGCGGCCGTCGTGTACATCGTAGGCGCGGATGACGCCAGACGGCTCGTTGGTCGACTCGTTATCGGTGACATGGCCGCCGATGATCACCAGTTCGCGGGTGATCGCCGCAGGCGAGGTGGAGTAGTAACCGCCGGCGGTAAAGGGGCCGATGCCGGTGGTCAGGTCGATCACACCCTGGTTGCCGAAGCCTTCGCAGACCTTGCCGGTGTCGGCGTTCAGGGCGATCAGGCGGGCGTCGGCGGTGGGCAGGTACAGGCGACGCGGGCAGGCGCGGGCAACGGCCTGGCCGGCATCGCTGATTTTCGGCGCCGGGCTGCCGTCGACGCTGACGTAGTTGTTCTCGTCGTAGTACGACACACCACGGCAAGTCATGTGGGCGAAGCCCTTGAAGCCTACCGGGCTCTTGATCTGCGGATCGAAGCGCCAGATCTCGGCACCGGTGTCCGGATCCAGGGCCAGCACTTTGCTGTGGGCGGTGCAGGCATAGAGCATGCCGTTGACCTTGAGCGGAGTGTTCTGGTTGGTCAGCTCCACCGGGTCATTGGCGGTCGGCAGGTCACCGGTACGAATGCGCCAGGCTTCTTCAAGCTTGTGTACGTTGTGCGGGGTGATCTGGCGCAGCGGCGAGTAGCGATCGCCGTACTCGGTGCGGCCATAGGCCTGCCACTCGCCGTCCGGCATCTGCGGTGCATTGCTGGCGAACTCGGTGGTGTCGCGGCCCAGCTCGCCCTTGATTTCACCCGGGTTGGTGAACTGGCTGGCCACGGCGGTGGCGCCAGACAGCACCACGGCCAGGCCGAGCAGACCGGTGTTGACTTTCGATGGGTTGCCGGCCAGCGGGCGACGCGCCCACGGCAGCAGCAACACCACGCCCAGGGCGAACCACAGGGCCAGGCGCGGTACCAGTTGCCACCAGTCCAGGCCGACTTCCCACAATGCCCACAGGGTGCTGCCCAGCAGCACCAGGCCGTAAAGGCCCAGAGCATTGCGGCGCAGCGCCAGCAGCAGGACGCCGGACAGGGCAAAGCCGATACCGGCGATCAAGTAATACAGCGAGCCGCCGAGCTGGCTCAGCTTGATGCCACCGGCCAGCAGGGCCAGGCCCATCAGCAGCAACAGCACGCCGATCAGGCGCGGCAGCCAGCGGGTTCTACTCAAGGCACCATCAGTGCTCATCGTGTGTTCTCCGTTAGGTCAAAAGGGGTCAGGCCAGGGCCCGGTTCAGTCAATTATCTGTTTAGAAGCTGCTCTGGATCTTGATCCCGCCGATCAGCGCGTCATCGACCTGGTTCACGCCACCGGGATGACGGATGTACTGCAGGTTCGGGCGCACGGTGAGCCAGTCGGCCAGGTGTATGCCGTAGTACAGCTCGGCGCTGTACTCGGTGTCCTGCACCGGGCGGTAGGCGGGATTGTCGAAATCGGTGATGCCCGAGGCCTCGTTGATGGCCTGGGCATTCTTGCGGTAGGCAGGGTTGACGTGCACGCGGGCGAGGGCGAAACCGATGTCGTCCTTGGCGCGGGCATCGAAGGGCCCCTTGTACACAACACCTGCCTGAACATAGTTGTCGATGGCATTGGTCTTCTTGTCGTGCAGCGTGGCGTTGGCAAACACGCTCAGGCCACGGGAGTGGTCGGACGCTTGCGACGTCACCTGCTGCTGGGCACCGAGCCAGAAGCCGTGCTTGCTCGAACTGCTGCGATAAGCCTGGCCGCTCAGTGCTGCCGGTTGGTCGTTGCTGTCCTTGTAGACATCAGTTGCCTTGGCATTACTGTAGTAGTAACCGGCTCGATATTCCCCTTTCAGGCCGTTGACCGCCGGGCTCCAGACCAGTTCCACCGGAATCACCGCACCCTGGGTGCCGCTGCCGCTGAGCTTGAAGCCGTTGCCGCGGTCAAGGTTGGAGGGGTTCTGCTCATAGGCGCCAATCTGCGCGTACAGCTCGGGGGTGAGGTTGTACTTGACCCGCAGCGCCCACTGGCTGACGGGCCAGTTGTACCAGATGTCACCCACCCAGTTGCCTACCTGGGAGCCGCAGAAGGCCAGGTTCTGGAAGTCGCAAGGGAAGCTGTTGAAGTCTTCGCCCTGGCCGAAGCGGCCGAATTTCACATCCAGGGCGCCGTCGAAGTATTTCTGCTTGACCCACATCTGCGTCAGCCGCCAGGTCTGACCACGGCCCCAGATTTCCTGGGCCGAGGTAAAACCGCCTACCCGGGGGTCGTTGATGCGGTCATTGCTGATGTTGTCGCCATGGCGCTGGGTGACGGTCAGCTGGAACTCGGCATCGTGCCAGCCGAGGATTTTTTGCAGGTCCAGGTGCGTGCCCAGGGCGAACTGGCCGCTGTAGCGGGCGGTCTGGTCGTCGTCATAGCCGCCGTCGAGGTTGGCGCCCATCTCGCCGGTGTAGCCGAGGGTGAAGTCGTAGCCGCGTTCAGCCAGCTCCGTGCGGGTGCCGCCCCAATCGCCAAGCATCCATGGCGAGTTGCTGGCGAACATCGCTGTGGCCTGGGCACAAGGGGCCAGGCTGGCAATGGCCAGACCCGAAAGCAGCGTCCGGGTGGCGGGGGAAAAGCGGATACGATCAAACTGAGGCATGAGATAGCGCTATCTTTTGATGATTGAAAAACGGCAAGTCAGCCGCGTCCTGGGGATCGTCGGCGATAAGGCTGCAGGGGAAATGACTGAAGCGGTTCAGCTTGCGGCGGGGAGGATATAGCTGAATTTGTAAGAAAAAAAGTCATATCGGCAAAAGGAACCGTTGCCGGAAGGGTGTAGCCGCTGCCGCCAGGCTGCGATCGGTGCAAAGCGGCCGCTTGACCTATGGGCGACTGCTACGCAGCCGATCGCAGCCTGGCGGCAGCGGCTGCATAGCATTTTCGTCTCCAGTAAAGGGGTCAGAAGGTAGTGCGCAGGCCTACTTCTACGCTGCGTCCCGGCGCCGGGGCGATGTCGCGCAGGATGGAACTGGCGTAGCGCACGGTCTGGTCGCTGAGGTTTTCAGCACGTACGAAGGCCAGCCACTGGCTCTGGCCGACCTCGAAGCGATATCCCACGCTGGCACCCAGGGTGGTGTAGCCATCGGTGCTGGTCTCGTTGGCAGGCTTTTTGTGCTGGGCACTGGCGTGTTGTACATCGACCCGCGCCTGCCAGCGATCCAGCTCCCAGAGCAAACCGCTGTTCAAACGCAGTGGGGCGATACGTGGCAGGTCTTCGCCGCTGTCGAGGTTCTTGGCCCGGGTGTAATCGCCCGACAACTCCAGGGCGAAGCTGCCATAGCGGTTCTGCACCAGTTGCCAGCGGTCCTGGGCCTCGATGCCGTAGAAGCGCGCCCGTACACCACGGTACAGGTACTCGGGCACGTCTCCTGCGTGGTCGTGATCATGGTCGTGATCGTGGCCTTCATCGCCGTGGTCATGGTCATGGCCTTCGCGCAGGTTGCCGCTGGCCAGCAGCCCGATGTAATTGCGGAAGTGGCTGTAGAACATCCCGACGCTGCCTTTGTGCACGCCGTTGTCAAAGCGCAGGGCCAGGTCGCTGGAGATCGCTTTCTCCTTGCTCAGGTTCGGGTCTCCCACCTCATAGGTGCCGGTGGCGACGTGGGCACCGTTGGCGTACAGCTCGTAGAAGGTCGGGGCGCGTTCGGTGTAGCCCAGGGTGGCAGCCAGCGACCAGACTGGCGTCAACTCATAGACAGCGCCGGACGACAGGCTGGCGGCAGTGAAACTGGCAGCGCTGCCGGCGTGGGCGAAGCGCTCGCTGCCCTGGCTGTCCGGATCCACTCGCGTGTGTTCCAGTCGTCCGCCCAGGCTCAGGTTCAGGCGTTCGCTGGCTTGCCACTGTTCGAGCATGAACAGCGCCAGGGTGTCTGTATCGGTCTGCGGCACGAAGGCTTCTTCGCCCAGGGCAGAGAACTCGTTGCGGCTGACCTGTGCGCCAATCACGCCCTCTACCGGGCCCAGGGGCTGATGGCGGGCCTCGACCCGCGCTTCGTAGCCTTTGTTCTTGAACGTGGTATGGACCTCGCCACCCTCCAGTTCGCGGTGCTGGTAATCGGTGTAGCCGACATCGAATTTCAGCGAACTGAAAGGGCCTTCCAGATCCCGCAGTTCAGAGGCGAAGCCGTAGTGATCCTGCTGCATGTCCAGGCGTACGCCGGGCTCGGCCACCGAGCCGTAGTTCGAGTCGTAGCGGCTGAAGGAAAGCCCCGCATAGCCATGATCCCAGTGGTAGGCACCGCCCGCGGCCCCCCCCTCCTGGCGGCCATTGCTGTTCTCCAGTTTGTTGCGACTGCCCGGGTCGTCTGCATCGCGTACTTGGGAACTGTGCGCGTAGCCGGGAATGCGCAGGTCGTTGAACTGCCGGCTGTTGGCGTCCAGGTGCAGGGCAAAGCGGCCGTCACCGGCTTCAAGCTTGCCGGCACTGCTGCGGGTGGTGTCGGCGCCGCCGTAGCGCAGTTCGCCCGCACCCTGGATGCCATCGATCGGGGCGGTGGGGATGCGGTTGTCGAAACTGTTGACTACGCCGCCAATGGCGTCGCCGCCATAGAGCAGGGCGGCCGGGCCGCGGACAATTTCGATGCGATCCACGGTGGCAGGGTCCAGTGGCACGGCGTGGTCATACGACAGCGACGAGGCATCGAGGGCTCCAACACCGTTGCGCAAGATACGGATACGGTCGCCGTCCAGGCCACGAATGATCGGACGGCTGGCGCCGGGGCCGAACCAGGTGGAGGAAACGCCGGGCTGGTTGCTCAGGGTCTGGCCGAGGCTGCCCTTTTGCTGCAGGGTCAGGTCGTCGCCTTCTAGCACGCTGGTGGGCGCGGCCAGTTCACCTGTGCCCAGCGGGTTGGCGGTGATGACCTGGGTTTGAAGCTCGACCGCCAGGCTCAAGGGAGAGACGAGCCAGAGGGCGGCGGCAAGGGGGGAGAGGCGCATGGGGGAGAGGAGTCCTTGGCAGTGTTATAGTGTTGTTACAATATAACATTGCTTTCTGCTCTATGGGAAAACCCCCGTTGGCGCAGGCTTGCCCCGTGATCAGCCATACTCCTTGCAACTGCCGCATTGGCACTGACGCGGGGCAGGTCGAGACGTCGCACCGCTGCTCTTGCGTGTAAACGACTGAAGACTGAGCTAAGGTGCGCACCTTTGATCCACTGGAGCACAGCAATGTCCACTGCCAACCCCAATCCGCTGCATGGCGTGACGCTGGAGCAGATCCTCACCAAGCTGGTCGAGCACTACCAATGGGAAGGGCTGGCCCAGCGCATCGATATCCGCTGCTTCAAGAGCGACCCAAGCATCAAGTCGAGCCTGACGTTTTTGCGTAAAACGCCTTGGGCGAGGGAAAAAGTCGAACGCCTGTACCTGAAGCTGCAGCGCGGTCGTTGATCCATGCCATGGGCGAGGCGAGCTGTCGGCCTGGCTGCCTGCCTGGGTTGGAGTGCGCTGGCGATCCAGATGTACTTGGTATTGCTGGTGCGCTGGCAGGAGCAGGCCAGCCTGATCGGCGGCCTTGTGAATTTCTTCAGTTACTTCACCGTGCTGAGCAATACCCTGGTTGCGGTGGTGCTCACGCAGGCCGCGTTTGGCAGGGCGTCGGCTTCGCGGCGGTTCTTTCTCGCACCGGGTGTCACTGGCGGCATTGCTGCCAGCATTGTCCTGGTTGGCCTGGCCTATAGCCTGTTGTTGCGCCACTTGTGGCATCCGCAAGGCTGGCAGTGGGTGGCCGATGAACTGCTGCACGACATCATGCCGTTGCTGTTCGTGGTCTATTGGTGGTGCTGCGTCGAGAAAGGCAACCTGCGCTTGAAGCACTTGCTGGCCTGGTTGCTGTATCCGGCGGGTTATTTTGCCTATGCACTGCTGCGCGGCCATTCGATAGGTGTCTATCCCTATCCCTTTATCGATGTGGCGACCCTTGGCTATGGGCAGGTATTGATCAACGCCCTGGCGATACTGCTGGGTTTCATCACCATCGGCCTGCTGATCCTGGGCCTGGATCATTGGCAGGGCGGGCGCCTGGCCAAGGCCAGGACGCAACCCTGATGGTGCCGTATTACGCGTCGTCGTTCGGATCAAGGCGCCAGTAGGCGGCGGCTTTGATCAGGTTTTCCTTCACGCCTTTCTCGTCGATCAACAAGCGCTTGGCCTGGCGGGTCAGGCTCTTCTCCAGCGCGACCCAGGTGTACAGCTGACCTTCTGGCAGCTTCAGCGCTTTCACGACGTCAAGCAGCTCCCGTTGATGACGCTGCACCCAGATCACTTCTACCTGTGCCTTGCTCGCCAGGGGTTGTTGCTCCTGCGCATCTTCAATCTCGATCACCGCCAGCACCTTGCGTGTGGCTGGCAGTTCTTCCAGTCGCCGGGCAATGGCAGGAATCGCCGTTTCGTCACCGATCAACAGGTAGCTGTCGAAGATATCCGGCACCACCATCGACGCACGCGGGCCGGCAATGTTCAGGACCTGACCGACTTCTGCCTGGGCAGCCCAGGTGGAGGCAGGGCCATCGCCGTGCAGCACGAAGTCGATATCCAGTTCGCCGGCTGCCAGGTCGATACGCCGCGGGGTGTACTCGCGCATCGTTGGGCGCCAGGTGTCACGGCCGAAGTCGAGGTTGTCCAGCGCCACCTGGTCTTCTGGCGAAGTGGCGAACAGCAGTTTGATGTGATCGTCGCTGCCCACGCTGGTAAAGCCTTGCAGTTGTGGCCCACCGACGGTGATGCGACGCATGCGCGGGGTCAGGTCGATGACCTTCAGCACATCCAGGCGGCGGTGTTTGATTTCGTGGTTCACGCGATGGATCGCGGTGTTTTCGCTGCCACTCATTGGGACTTCTCCGTAGGTGCCGTGGCCGGTCCTGCAACGATGGCCTTGGCAGTGTTGTTGAGCAGGGTACGCACCCGCTCGATTTCTTCGGGGTTCCAGCGGCCACTGTGCATCTGCAGGGCATGACGCAGGTTGTGTACCGCTTCGTGGATCTCTGCTGGGCGATCGTGGCCGAACAGTGAGCGCTTGCTGACCTCGATGCGCATGCGCACGCCGTCCAGGGCGACAGCCTGCTCGGCCAGGGCCGTGACCCCGGCAGGGGTGACGCTGTAGAGCTTCTTGCTGCCATGGACCTGGCCGACGATCAGTTCGCTCTCTTCGAGAAAGGTCAGGGTGGGGTAGATCACGCCGGGGCTTGGGCTGTAGTTGCCGCCAAACAGGGTTTCGATCTGGCGGATCAGGTCGTAGCCGTGGCAGGGCTGCTCGGCCAGCATCGACAACAGCAGCAGTTTCAGGTCGCCGGGGGCGAATACGCGCGGGCCGCGATCGCCGCGGCCATGGCGGCGTTCAAATCCGTCATGGCGATCGCCGTGGTCACGGTGGGGGTGATGGTCACGCATGGGAATCTCCGATTGCGTTAGATGTATCTTCAGATATTACTCAAGATATATCTTTAGGCAAGCGTTGAGATTGAGAATATTTCTCATGATGTCGGCGGGCAGAAGAGAACCCGGGCGCAATCAATGCGCCCAGGCAAGTTGAATCGGTTTACTTCTGGGCCACTTGTGGTGCCTTGCACAGCGTGTGGCTGCCCGGTTGCAGGTAGGGCGTCAGGATCGGCGCCATGCCCTTGAGCACCTGTACCGGCAGTGCCGAGGTGAACTTGAAGGACTCGGCGGCCCGGCCCGGTACGAAGGCGGTGAGGGTGCCAAAGTGGTTATCGCCGAGGAAGAACACGAAGGTCGCGGTGCGGTTGATGGCCTTGGACCCAAGCAAACGGCCTCCGGCGCCCCAGCTTTCGAGGCGGTTGTCGCCGGTACCGGTCTTGCCACCCATGACCATGGGCGTACCGTCGTTTAGCTTGAAGCTACCGGACACCCGGCGTGCGGTCCCGGCGTCGACGACTTGCGAAAGGGCCCCGCGCAGGGCGCGGGCGACTTCTACCGACAGCACCCGCTGGCCCAGGTCGGGGTCTCCGGCGAGGCGGGTTTCGTAAGGCGTGTCGGCGGCAAAGTGCAGGGTGTCGATACGCAGGACCGGCAGGCGGATACCGTCGTTCTGAATGATGCCGACCAGTTCGGCCAAGGCTGCCGGACGGTCGCCGGAGCTCCCGATGGCGGTGGCCAGCGACGGCACGAGGTGATCGAACGGGTAGCCGACTCGCTTCCAGCGCCGGTGGATATCAAGGAAGGCTTCGATCTCCACCAGGGTACGGATACGGCTGTCGCGAGCGCCCTTGTGCTTGCTCTTGAACAGCCAGCCGTAGACTTCCTGACGCTCGAACTGGCTGGCTTGCACCGCATCCTGGAAGCTCGCGCTGGGGTTCTTGAGGAGGTAGCCCAGCAGCCACAGGTCCAGCGGATGGACCTTGGCGACAAAGCCCTGGTCTGGCAGGTCGAACTTGCCGGGACCGTAGGCGTAGTACATGTCGTCCAGGCGTTTCTCGGTTACCGTGTCTTGCTTGCTGGGCGCACGCTTGTTGTCCAGCCGGTCCTTTTTCAGGTGCGCCTGGACGAAGGCATTGAAAGTGGCCTGGTCGGCTTCGGGGAACAGGTAACGGTGTACGGCGGCCAGGCGGATCGGGGTGATCCGCAGGCTGTCGAGGAAGGTGTCCAGGCGTTGCTGCGAGGTCTTGCGCTGGTATTTTTTCCAGAACCTGCGCAGGTAGTCAGTACCTTCCTTGTCGGCAAAGCGCGCCAGGTACTCCTGGCGCCGTGGCTCGGCATCGTCCCTGAGCAGCGCAACGCTGTTGCCGGGCGTCTGGTAGGTGCTGTAGCGCACCAGATCACGCATCAGGCGAATGAAGGGCAGGTTGATCGACTCGCGCAGCGCGTCCTTGAGGGTGGGGATACGGCCGTTGTCTTCCTTGCGAAAGTTGTTGAACACATGCATGCCGCCACCGGTGAAGAACGCCTCGCCCGGGCTTGCCGAATATTTACGGTTGAGCGCCGCATCCAGCATCGCCTCGATGTTGCGGTCCTTGTTCTGGATCAGGTAGTCGATTGCCCAGCGGGTGATGAAGTCCAGTTCTGCAACTTCGACCTTCTTCAGGTCTGCGGCGGGGGTATTGGCATACTTGTCGTGCAGCTCGGCAATGATTTCCAGGTAGCTGGTCAGCACCCGCAGCTTGGCGGTGGAGCCCAGCTCCAGCTTGCTGCCTTCGTTGATGTCGAAAGGCTGGTCCGTGCTGTCGGTCTGCACCCGTACCCGCGAACCATTGGCGGTACGTTCGAGCAAGGTGAAGCTGTAGCGGACCTGGGTGGTGCTGGTGGGCGTCAACAGGCGTTCACCGAACAGGCCGACCTTTTCGGCAAAGGCCGGGTCGGCGAGGTCCTTGAGGTACTGGCTGACTTGCCCTTGCAGGTCCGATTGCAAGGTACTGGTGGCCGACAGGTCGAGGCGGTCGAGGTCGTAGAGCGGCCGGGCCAGGGCCAGGGACAAACGGCTGCGGGCCACACTGATGCCCTTGTTGGTGACGATGGGCACGATGGTGGGTTGGGCCACCCAGTCGCGGAAGGTGGCCTTGCTGGCCAGTGCGGCATCGGCCAATGGGCGGTCGACAATATTGCTGGCCGCCAGGACGCGGATGTGGCTGTCGGTCAGTTCGGCCAGCTCGTTGCGACCTTTGGATAGAAAGTGCGAAGGCCGGCGCTGGGCGATCATCAACGACAGCACCTGACGCAGCGCCAGGCCCCGCGCCGCCATGCTTTGAGGGTCGGTAGCGGTCGAGGCCAGGATCTCGTTGACCTGGGCAAAATCGGCGCCGTACCAGACCCGCAGGCCCTCCGCCATGCCATGCACTTCACCATGGCCGGGCACCGCCGAGAGCGGCACGCTGTTGAGGTAGTCACGCACGATGCGCTGGCGGGCCTCGAGGGTCTCAGGGCCCCCCTGGTAGGCGCGCACGCTGGCGGAAATCATCTGGCGGATTTTCTCGCTGCCCGACACGGTGAGGCCGTCGGGCGAGTGACGGTATTTTTCCAACTGGGTGGCCAGGGTGCTGCCGCCGGCGGATTGGCCGGGCAGGGCCAAGTACTTGGCCACCTGGCTGTAGGCTGCCTTGGCAAAGCGTGGCCAGTCCACCGCCGGGTTGGCGTAGGGATCATTGGGGTCGAGCAGGTCACGGTTCTCGATGAACAGCAGGCTGTTGACGATCACCGGCGGGATCGAGTTGAAGTCCGGGTACAGGTACTGCGGGTAGTGGTACTGGTAGAGCACGTCACCCTTGCAGTCGGTGATCGACAGGCCGGTCTGGATCTTTTCCTTGTAGGGCACGAAGAAGCCGTGCTCGGTGTAGTTCATCAATGCTGGCGAAAAATGCACCTGCTCACTGATTACATAATCGCGCTTGAGCAGGCGTGGCAGGAAATCGCCCAGGGCGCTGTAGCCCAGGCGCTGGTCGAACGGCCCGTCGCCGGGGTAGATGATCGCATCGCTGGGCCCCGGTTGCAGGGAGTAGGTCAGGGTCGAGGCGAGCTGGCTCAGTTCGCGTGACTGCATCCGCGAAGTGTGCATTTCATTGGTGATGGCCAGTCCAAGGGCGATCAGGCTGAGCAGCAGCACCAGCCAGATCAGCCTCCACCACAAATGACGTTGGCGAGGGCTTTTCGGCAATGGTGATTCTTCTAGAGATTCAGGGGGAGCTTCCTTACTGGTTGGTTCCGATTGCCACAATGCGCCCATAGTTTTCAGCCCGGCTACTTATTTTCGTCTTGCTTGCCTGAAGCTTAGACGGTGAGCGGGTTTGGTGAAAAATTTGTAGAGCCTGCAAGGCATGACCTGGAAAGGCGCAGGCATGCGCCTTTGGTGGAAGGTTGTAATGCCCGGTTTTGGTGCTATGTTAGCCGCCCTTTTTACGGTGCTGGAAAAGGAACGGGGAATACCCCTGCATTGATACGGTTATTGCCGAGAGTTCTCGCCAAATATCGTGCTTTTTATAGTGAAAAGCCCTGTTTGGGCCTTTCTATACTGCTCGCCCCTTTCGCACTACCGGCGCCTCGCGCATCGGTAGACGGGGCCGCTCACAAGGTGGCGCCCGGCAAGGCAGCGTACTCGCCTATCGGCGGTACCAGGCCTGCACGAACGGTCTATATCCAATAACAAAATGAGGTTGTATTTCTATGCCAGTCGGCAACCATCCCTCTCACGGTGAGACCGCCCAGGGCGGCCCACTCAAGCGAGAACTCGGCGAGCGACACATTCGCCTGATGGCGCTGGGCGCCTGTATCGGTGTCGGCCTGTTCCTGGGCTCGGCCAAGGCCATCGAAATGGCCGGTCCGGCAATCATGCTGTCTTATATCATCGGTGGCCTGGCGATCCTGGTGATCATGCGTGCCCTCGGTGAGATGGCGGTACACAACCCGGTTGCAGGCTCCTTCAGCCGTTACGCCCAAGACTACCTCGGCCCGCTGGCGGGCTTTCTGACCGGCTGGAACTATTGGTTCCTGTGGCTGGTGACCTGCGTGGCGGAAATCACCGCAGTGGCGATCTACATGGGTATCTGGTTCCCTGATGTACCCCGCTGGATCTGGGCCCTGGCGGCCCTGGGCAGCATGGGCGCGATCAACCTGATCGCGGTCAAGGCATTCGGTGAGTTCGAGTTCTGGTTTGCCTTGATCAAGATCGTCACCATCATTGCCATGGTACTGGGCGGCATCGGTATCATCGCCTTCGGCTTCGGTAACGACGGTGTGGCCATGGGGATTTCCAACCTGTGGAGCAATGGTGGCTTCATGCCGAACGGCGTGACCGGTGTGTTGATGTCGCTGCAGATGGTGATGTTCGCCTACCTGGGCGTAGAAATGATCGGCCTGACCGCCGGCGAAGCACGCAACCCGCAAAAGACCATTCCCCAGGCCATCGGCTCGGTGTTCTGGCGCATCCTGCTGTTCTATGTGGGCGCGCTGTTCGTGATCCTGTCGATCTACCCGTGGAACGAAATCGGCAGCCAGGGCAGCCCGTTCGTGATGACCTTCGAGCGTCTGGGCATCAAGACTGCAGCCGGCATCATCAACTTCGTGGTGATCACCGCGGCGCTGTCGTCGTGCAACGGCGGTATCTTCAGCACCGGGCGCATGCTTTATAGCCTGGCGCAGAACGGCCAGGCCCCGGCCACCTTTGCCCGTACCTCGAGCAACGGCGTGCCGCGCAATGCCTTGCTGCTGTCCATCGCCGCTCTGCTGCTGGGCGTGCTGGCCAACTACCTGGTGCCGGAGAAGGTCTTCGTCTGGGTGACGGCAATCGCTACCTTCGGTGCGATCTGGACCTGGGTGATGATCCTGCTGGCGCAGCTCAAGTTCCGTGCCGGCCTGTCCACTGCCGAGCGCAAGGCCCTGAAATATCGCATGTGGCTGTGGCCCCTGAGCTCGTACCTGGCGCTGGCATTCCTGATCCTGGTGGTTGGCCTGATGGCCTACTTCGAGGAAACCCGTGTGGCCTTGTACATCGGCCCGGCGTTCCTGGTGATGCTCACCGTGCTTTACTACGTGTTCAAGCTGTCGCCAAAGGCCGACAACGCGCAACTGGCGCGTACCGCGTCCTGATGTGAAACATCGCGGGGCAACGTCTCGACTTGCCCCGCGAAACACTCAGGCTGCAACCTCGCTGTTGGGCTCGAAACTGTCGGCCCGGGCCATCGCCCACATTCTCGAATAGAACTCGCCACTGATCTGCCCGCTGAGCAATTCGCCGGGCTTGAGGAATACGTGCATCTGCGAGAACAATTTGATCTCGGTGGCCGACACGCGTCGCACCAAGTGCTTGGCTTCCAGTTGGGAGGGGTGATCGAGACCGGCAGCGGCGAGCATTTCGGCCAGGGCCTTGAGGGTGCTGTGGTGGAAGTTGAACACCCGCTGGGCTTTGTCCGGCACCACCAGGGCGCGCTGGCGCAGGGCATCCTGGGTGGCGACGCCGGTGGGGCACTTGTTGGTGTGGCAGCTCTGGGACTGGATGCAGCCGATGGCGAACATGAAGCCGCGCGCCGAGTTGGCCCAGTCGGCACCGATGGCCAGCACGCTGGCGATGTCGAAGGCACTGACGATCTTGCCGCTGGCGCCCAACTTGATCTTGTCACGCAGGTTCAAGCCCACCAGGGTGTTGTGAACGAATAGCAGGCCTTCACGCAGGGGGACGCCGATGTGGTCGGTGAACTCCACCGGTGCCGCGCCGGTGCCGCCTTCCTTGCCGTCGATAACGATGAAGTCCGGCAGGATGCCGGTTTCCAGCATGGCCTTGGCGATGCCCATGAATTCCCACGGGTGACCCAGGCAGAACTTGAAGCCCACCGGCTTGCCGCCCGATAGCTCACGCAACTGGGCAATGAACTGCATCATCTCGATAGGGGTGGAGAAGGCGCTGTGGCGCGACGGCGAAATGCAGTCTTCGCCCATCATCACGCCGCGGGTCTCGGCAATCTCGCGGGTGACCTTGTGCTTGGGCAGGATGCCGCCATGGCCGGGCTTTGCACCCTGGCTCATCTTGATTTCGATCATTCGCACTTGCGGGCTGCGGGCTTGTTCGGCAAAGCGCTCGGGGTCGAATCGGCCATCGGAGGTGCGGCAACCAAAGTAACCACTGCCCAGCTCCCAGGTCAGGTCGCCGCCATGCTCACGGTGGTAGGGGCTGATGCTGCCCTCCCCAGTGTCATGGGCGAAATTGCCCAGTTTGGCCCCCTGGTTGAGGGCGCGAATGGCATTGGCGCTGAGCGAGCCGAAGCTCATGGCCGAGATGTTGAACACCGAAGCCGAGTAGGGCTGGGTGCATTGCGGGCCACCGACGATCACCCGGAAGGCTGCCGGATCGCTCAACGGCGCCGGGCGCATGGAGTGGCCGATGAATTCAAAACCCGACTGGTACACATCGATCAAGGTGCCGAAGGGCTTGTCCGAGGCTTCCTTCTTGGCCCGGGCATACACCAGTGAGCGCTGGGCTCGGGAGAACGGCAGGGCATCGCTGTCGGATTCGAGCAGGTATTGGCGGATTTCCGGGCGAATGCCTTCGACCAGGTAACGGATATTGCCCAGGATCGGGTAGTTGCGCCGTACCGCGTGGCGGCTTTGCAGCAGGTCGAACAGGCCGATCAGGCTGAGGATGGCGGTCGCCAGGGTGAACGGCCAAAGCCACTCATGGTGCAGGAAGGGCAGGCTCGCCAGGGTGAACAGGACACAGGCGGCGAAAAAGGCATAGCGGCTCAGAAGTGACAGGCTCATGCAGGTTCCTTTCGATGGCTCGGTCAGGCTCGGGGCCTGGAACAATTTCCGACCTTAGCCCGGTTGCACGCACCAGCGCCAGCCCATGAACATGAAGCCTTGCCGTCAATCAGTTGGAGTAAAAATCATTCTCACAGCGATAGGCCGGGTTCGCGGATCAAGCGGTCGCGCAGCTCGCCCTGCTGGGCAAGCTCCAGCGTAACATCGAAGTGAACCGTGCCGGCAATCAGGCTGGCCACCGGCACGCCGTCGCGGTAGAGCAGGCGATTGCTGCTGAGCGCCGGCACCTTGGTGCCAGGCAGCAGCGTGCCGATCAGGTTGAGTGGGTCACTGGCGCTCAGCGCCACCAGGCTGGCGTCCAGCGGCCGTCGGCGCACCTCACGCAGCAACGCCACCGCTTCGGGCAGGGCGAATTGCTCACCGGCCAGGCCGCTGATGAAGCGCCCGCCTCGAATCTCGCCACGGGCTTCCAGGCGGTGGTAACAACGCAGCAGTTCGCGCCAGCTCGGTAGCCAGTCGGCCTCGCGCTCCAGCAATCGCCAGCAGATCACGCCGTAGCGGCGTAGCAAGGTACGGGCGATGTGTTCCAGGCTTTCGTCGCGGTTATCGGGCGCCGCAGCCTTGCGCAGCAGGGCCCAGCGCCCGGCGTCCTGCATACCGCCGAACGAAGGCCCGCGCCCACGACGGTGGCTGCGCCCCTGGCGCTTGCTGGCCGGCGTGATCAGTGCCCGCAGGCCGGCAAAGCTGTCGGCGCTGATCAACCCGGCCGCCACCAACTCCTGCAGGGCGTTTTCCAATTCGCTGGGCAGCAGGTGGGCGTCATGCACCAGTTCATCGAAGAACAAGGCGCCGTGGTCAGTCAGTACCGCCTGTACCCTTTGTGCCTTCAGGCTCAGCTCGCTGCTCTCCTGTGCTGGGTTCAGTGTCCGCCACAGCCCCAGGCGGGCACGCGGCAACAGCACCAGTGGCGTGCTGCGCAAGGTGGTGGCCGCTGCGCCGGGCGCCAGTCGCGCCCACACGAACTTGCCTGCCCGGCACGCTTCATCCAGCCACATCGGGCTGTAGTCCTTGATACGGGTGGGCAACAAATCGGCCTCCCAGGCACTTGACGCCGCGGCATAACCCTCGAACTGTTCCAGCACTTCACTGAGCGCAGCGGGGCCTTGTAGCCGCGTGGCCGTGCTCAGGTGCTGCCAGTCGAACAGAAAACGCATGAAGTCCTGCAGGCTGACCGGTTCTATTTCCCGACGCAGGCGCTTGACCGTGTAGCGGTGGATACGCGCCAGCAAGTGCCGTTCGCACCATTGCAGGTCTTGGCTACCGGGGCTGAAGTAACCGCGCATCACATAGCCTTCGGCTTCCAGGTGCGCCAGTGCCTGTTCGAGGGCGCCAATGGGCAATTGCAGGGGCGCGGCGATCTGCGCCAGGGTCAGAGGGCCAAAGCCGCTCAGGCGTGCGCGCACCAGCTCGACCAGGGCGGTGTCGGCATCCATGGGCTGATCAAACCCGGGCAGTGGCGGAACATCCGGTGTCAACGCTGCGTGCGGGTACAGCGCACGCAGCAGCGTCAGGCGCTCCCTGGCAAGCCACAGTCCCTGCAGGGAACAGGCTCGCCCTGTGCCGGCCAGTTCATCAAGCCACGTTTGCCAGCCGGGATTGGCCGCGACTTCACGGTGGCTGATGCAAGCCAGGCTCATCAGCGCTTCATGCATTTCATCGCTGCGGGTGGGCGCAGGCCAGGCTTCGGCTTCAACCGCCGCGATGGCATCGGGGTCCAGCGCACCCAGGTCATCACTGCGTTGCGCTTCGTTCCAGCGCCGATTGAGCACCGCCTGGGTGCGTCGTTCCTCCAGCGGCGCATCGTCGAGAAAGGTATAGGGACGAGCATTCAGAATGGCCGACGCCAGGGGCGACGGGGCGGGAAGGTCCCGGCTGATCAACCTGATCCGGCCTTGTTCGATACGCCGCAGCAAGGCCAGCCAGCCCTCGCTGTCCATAGCCTCGTGCAGGCAGTCATCGAGGGTTTGCTCCACCAGCGGATGGTCGGGTATTTGCCGCTCGCCGACGATGTTTTCCAGGCAGGCGATCTGGTCGGGGAACACGGCGGCAATCAGGTCCTCGCTTTTCATCCGCTGGATCTGTGGCGCCACCTTGCGCCCGCCAACAAAACGCGGCAAGGCCAGGGCGACACCGGCGTTCCAGCGCCAGCGCACACCGAACAACGGCGCGTCGAGCAGGGCCTGGATCAGGATCGACTCGGCATTGTTGCTCGACAGGTAGCGCCACACCTCGTCCAGGGCAAAGCTGTGGCTGGCCGACAGTGACAGCACGATGGCGTCTTCGCTGGCGGCGGCCTGCAGTTCGAAGTTGAAGGCGCGGCAAAAGCGTTTGCGCAGCGCCAGGCCCCAGGCGCGGTTGATCCGGCTGCCAAAGGGGCTGTGAATGATCAACTGGGTCCCGCCGGACTCGTCGAAGAAGCGCTCCATGATCAGGGTTTGCTGCGAGGGCAGAGCGCCCAGGACCTCGCGCGTGCGGGCCAGATAATCGAGCAGTTGCTCGGCGCTGTCCATGGCCAGGCCGATGTCGCTCTGCAGCCAGTCGAGCAGGGGTTGCAGTTGGCCACCGGATTCCCCCAGGCGTCGGTCGATGTCGTCTTGCAGGCGTGCCACGCCGAACGACAGCTCATCGCTGCGACCGGGTGCCTCGCCCAGCCAGAAGGGAATGCTCGGTGGCAGCCCCCGGGCGTCCTCGACCCGTACCTTACCGCTCTCCACCCGCAGAATGCGGTATGACGCGTTGCCCAGCTGGAAGATGTCGCCGGCGATGCTTTCCACTGCGAAATCTTCATTGACACTGCCGATGTTCAGCCCCTGGGGTTCGAGCAGCACGGCGTAGTCGGCATTGTCGGGAATGGTGCCGCCACTGGTCAGCGCGGTCAGCTGGCTGCCGCGCCGGCCGCGCAGGTTGGCGTTGACTGCATCGCGATGGAGGTAGGCGCTGCGCACCCCCTGGCGCCCATTGAAACCTTCGGCAAGCATGCGCAGCAGGGCCTGGTAGTGGCCCTGGTCCAGGTCGGCGTAGGGCAGTGCCTGGCACAGACACTGGTACAACGCCTGTTCATCCCAAGGCTGGCAGCTGACTTCGGCCACGATCTGCTGGGCCAATACATCCAGCGGAGCCCGGGGAATGTGCAGCAGGTCCAGCTCGCCCCGCCGCACGCAATCGAGCAGGGCCGCGCACTCGATCAGGTCGTCCCTGGAGAGCGGAAACAAGCGTCCCTTGGGCGTCCCGTCGACCTGATGCCCCGCGCGACCGACACGCTGCAGAAAGGCCGCAATGGAGCCCGGCGAGCCCATCTGGCAGACCAGCTCGACTTCTCCAATATCGATCCCGAGTTCAAGCGATGCGGTAGCGACCAGCACCTGCAACTCGCCCCGCTTGAGGCGCTGCTCGGCGTCCAGGCGGTGCTCTTTGGCCAGGCTGCCATGGTGCGCGGCTACTGCGTGCTGGCCCAGGCGCTCGCTCAGGTGGCGGGTCAGGCGTTCGGCCAGGCGCCGGGTATTGACGAACACCAGGGTAGTACGGTGTTCCCGGGCAAGCTGCGCGAGGCGGTCATAGACCAGCTCCCAGACATCGGTCGCCATCACCGCGCCCAAGGGCACCGGCGGCACCTCAAGGGCCAGGTCGCGGGCCCGGGCGTGACCGATATCGACAATGGCGCAGTCACGTTCCTTGCCCACCAGAAACGCCGCAACCCGCTCTACCGGGCGCTGGGTGGCCGACAGGCCGATGCGTCGCAGCGGGCGTTCGCACAGCGCCTGCAGGCGTTCAAGGCTCAGGCTCAAATGGCTGCCGCGCTTGTTGCCGGCCAGGGCATGGATCTCATCGACGATCACCGTGTGCACACTGGCAAGGCCCAGGCGGCCAGAGTCGGAACCGAGCAGTACATACAGCGATTCGGGTGTGGTGACCAGGATATGTGGCGCTTTACGGCGCATGGCCGTGCGTTCTTTCTGCGGGGTGTCGCCGCTGCGCACGGCCGTGCGGATCTGCAGGGGGGCATGGCCGTGTTCGACCAGGGCCTCGTTGATGCCGGCCAGAGGTGCTTGCAGGTTGATCTGGATGTCGTTGGACAGCGCCTTGAGCGGCGAGACATAGACCACCTGGGTCTGGTCCGGCAACTCGCCCTTGGCCAGGCCCTGCTGGAACAGTTCGTCAAGGATTGCCAGGAAGGCCGTGAGGGTCTTGCCCGAGCCGGTAGGGGCTGCCACCAGTAATGACTGGCCGTCACGAATCAGTGGCCAGGCCCGGGCCTGGGCGGCAGTCACGGTCGGGAAGCGGCGCTGGAACCAGGTGCGGACAGCAGGGTGGAAGGCGTCCAGTTCCGGGTGCTTGAGTGCGGGCAGGTTCATGGTCTGTTTATGCGGCCAAGCGGGCGAGCTTGCAAGGTACGTTCGTCAGGCGCCCCGCAGGATTGTGCCGCCAGCGGCGACATGTGATCCTTGCGCGCTTTTTCCGTCACGAGACCCTCCATGAGCAAAATCATCCGCATCGCCGCCGCCCTGCTGCTCGACCCCCAGGGCCGCACCCTGCTGGTGCGCAAGCGCGGTACCCAGGCCTTCATGCAGCCCGGTGGCAAGATCGAGGCTGATGAACATCCGGTCAGTGCGCTGGCCCGTGAGCTGTTTGAAGAGCTGGGGCTGCAGATCGACCAGCAAGATGCCGAGTACCTCGGCCAGTTCAGCGCACCAGCAGCCAACGAGCCGGGTTTCGAGGTCAGGGCCGAGCTGTTCCTGGTACATACCGCGATGCCGGTCGAGCCTGCTGCCGAGATCGAAGAGGTGGTGTGGGTATCGGCGCGCAAGCAACTGACCCTTGAGTTGGCGCCATTGACGCGGGACCTGATTCTCCCCCTGTACCGGCGATTAACTAGCCAAACTGCCTGAACCCGACATTGCAAAGGAATGCTGATGATCCCCGTCCACGAATGGCTGTTGTTTACCGGTGCAGCGCTGCTGATGGTCCTGACCCCCGGGCCGAACATGATCTACCTGATTTCGCGTTCGATCTGCCAGGGGCGCATGGCCGGGATCACTTCGCTGGTGGGTGTGGTCGCCGGGTTTCTGGTACACATGACGGCAGCGGCGGTAGGGCTGACGGCGTTGTTCATGGCGGTACCGCTGGGCTACGACCTGCTCAAGTGGGCGGGCGCCGCCTACCTGCTTTGGATGGCCTGGCAAGCGGTGAAGCCTGGGGCGCGTTCGCCGTTCGAGGCGCGTGAGCTGAGCCCGGATTCTCCGGCCAAGCTGGTGATGATGGGTTTTCTGACCAGTGTGCTGAACCCCAAGGTGGCGATGTTCTACCTGTCGATCCTGCCGCAGTTCATCTCCCCGGAGCATGGTTCGTTGCTGGCTCAGAGCCTGACGCTGGGGCTGACCCAGATCACCGTGAGTTTCTCGGTGAACCTGTTGATCGCCTTGTTCGCTGCCGGCCTGTCGGCCTGGTTCGTCCGCTATCCGTTGTGGTTGATGGTACAGCGTTATGTGATGGGTTTCGTGCTGGCGGGCCTTGCGCTGCGCCTGGTACAGGAGCAGCGCAAACTGGCGTGAGCCTCAACGCACAGCGCTGACGCCGTCGAGGGTGGAGAACGAGGTGTCCTTGGCGGTCAGCAAAAAGTCGCGCATGTACGGCGCATCGAGCATGTCGGTGCGTACCGCGGCATAGAGGGTGGCGAACAGGCCTTTGTCGCCCAGGCGCTTGCCCTTGACGTAACCGCGCGAGCTGTACTCGTGCAATGCCCAGTGCGGCATGCCGCACACGCCACGTCCGCTCGCGACCAATTGCATCATCATCACCGTCAACTCGGCTGTGCGAACCTGGGCCGGCTCCACGTCGGCAGGCTCCAGGAAACGGGTGAAGATATCCAGGCGGTCACGCTCCACCGGGTAGGTGATCAGTGTCTCGCAGGCCAGGTCCTCCGGCACGATGTAGGGCTTGCTTGCCAGCGGGTGCTGGTTGGCCACCGCGAGCATGGCCTCGTAGGTGAACAACGGTACATAGGTCAGTCCGGTCAGCTCCAGCGGGTCGGACGTCACCACAAGGTCCAGGTCACCGCGGGCCAGGGCGGGGAGCGGGGCGAAGGCAAAACCCGAAGCCAGGTCCAGCTCTACCTCAGGCCAGGCGTCGCGAAACTGGTCGATGGTCGGCATCAGCCACTGGAAGCAGCTATGGCATTCGATGGCCATGTGCAGGCGCCCGGCAGTGCCACCGGCCAGGCGGGCGATGTCCCGCTCGGCGCCGCGCAGCAGCGGCAGGGTGGCGTCGGCCAGTTGCAGCAGGCGCAGGCCGGCGCTGGTGAAGCGGAGCGGCTTGGTCTTGCGCATGAATAATTGCATGCCCAGGCGCTCTTCCAGTTCCTTGAACTGGTGGGACAACGCCGATTGGGTCAGGTGCAAGCGTTCGGCGGCCTCAACCAGGCTGTCGGCTTCACGCAGGGCATGCAGGGTTTTCAGGTGACGAATTTCCAGCACCGGGTGCTCCATGAGTAAATTTTGAGATGAACACGAATTTATTGAGTTTGTCTCATGATGGTCTTGCTGTCGACAATGGCGCCATCTTTTACAGGGAGCACGATTGTCATGGCACTGGCCCACAACCTTGGATTTCCGCGCATTGGCGCTGACCGCGAATTGAAAAAAGCCCAGGAGGCCTACTGGAAAGGCGACCTCGACCTGGCCGGTCTGCACGCGGTGGGCCGTGAGCTGCGTGCTCGTCATTGGCAGTTGCAGAAGGACGCCGGTATCGACCTGTTGCCGGTGGGCGACTTCGCCTGGTACGACCAGGTGCTGACGCACTCGCTGGCCTTTGGCGCAATCCCCGAGCGTTTCGCCAAGACCCTGGGCAGCAATGGCCTGCCGACGCTGGATACCCTGTTCGCTATGGCCCGTGGCGCGACCACGAGCTGCTGCGGCGGTGAGCACGGCCAGGCGCAATATGCCCAGGAGCTGACCAAGTGGTTCGACACCAATTACCACTACCTGGTCCCGGAGTTCAGCGCCGATCAGCGCTTCCTGCTCAGTTGGGAACAACTGTTCGAGGAAGTCGCCGAAGCTCAGGCGCTGGGTCACACGGTAAAACCGGTGCTGATCGGCCCACTGACCTACCTGTGGCTGGGCAAGGCCAAGGGCGGTGAGTTCGACAAGCTCGACCTGCTGGAGCGCTTGCTGCCGGTCTATGGTGAAATCCTCAGCCGTCTGTCCCGCCAGGGCGTGGAGTGGGTACAGATCGACGAGCCGATCCTCGGCCTGGACCTGCCCCAGGCATGGAAAAACGCCTTTGAGCGTGCCTATCACATTCTCCAGTACTCGCCACTCAAGAAGCTGGTCGCCACTTATTTCAGCGGCTTGGAAGACAACCTTGGCCTGGCAGTCGGCCTGCCGGTGGATGGTCTGCATGTCGACCTGGTGCGGGCCCCGGAGCAACTGCCGATAGTGCTCGACCGCCTGCCTAGCTACAAAGTGCTGTCGCTGGGTGTGGTCAACGGGCGTAACGTCTGGCGCTGCGAACTCGACACGGCCCTCGAGCAACTGCAGCAGGCCCGCCAGCGTTTCGGTGCCAACTTGTGGGTCGCCGGTTCCTGCTCGCTGTTGCACAGCCCGGTAGACCTGGCCCGCGAAGACAAACTGGATGCCGAGCTGAAAAGCTGGCTGGCCTTTGCCGTGCAGAAATGCGAAGAGATCGCGGTACTGGCCAAGGCCCTGGATGCGCCGCACCTGCCACGGGTGCAAAGCGCTCTGGCCAGCAGTCGCGCGGTACAGAAAAGCCGTGCCGAGTCGCCCCGTATTCACAAGCCCCAGGTCCAGGCTCGCCTGGCAGCGGTTACTGCCGCCGACAGCCAGCGCCACTCGCCCTTCACCCAGCGTATCGACGCTCAGCGCCAGCGCTTGCAACTGCCGGCGTTCCCGACCACCACGATTGGATCGTTCCCGCAGACCTCGGCCATCCGCCTGGCGCGGCAGGCATTCAAGCAAGGCAAGCTGTCGGCCAATGACTACACCGATGCCATGCACAGCGAGATTCGCCATGCCGTGCAGATACAGGAGCGCCTGGGACTGGATGTACTGGTGCACGGCGAGGCCGAGCGCAACGACATGGTCGAGTACTTTGCCGAGCAGCTCGACGGCTACATCTTTACCCGCTTCGGCTGGGTGCAAAGCTACGGTTCGCGCTGCGTGAAGCCTGCGATCATCTACGGCGACCTGAGCCGTCCGCAGGCCATGACCGTGGCCTGGATAGAGTACGCCCAGGGCCTGACCAGCAAGGTCATGAAAGGCATGCTGACGGGGCCGGTGACCATGCTGATGTGGTCCTTCCCACGCGAGGATGTGTCGCGCAAGGTCCAGGCCGAACAACTGGCCCTGGCCATTCGCGACGAAGTGCAAGACCTGGAAGCGGCCGGAATCAAGATCGTGCAGATCGATGAAGCGGCGTTCCGCGAAGGCTTGCCCCTGCGCGGCGCACAATGGCAGCAGTACCTGGACTGGGCCGTGCATGCCTTCCGCCTGTGCTCAAGTGGCGTGCGCGACGAAACCCAGATCCACACCCACATGTGCTACAGCGAGTTCAATGATGTGATCGAGGCCATCGCGGCCATGGATGCCGACGTGATCACCATCGAGACTTCGCGTTCGGACATGGAACTGTTGGAGGCCTTCGAAGCGTTCGAATACCCCAATGATATCGGCCCAGGTGTGTACGACATCCATTCCCCGCGGGTGCCGGATACCACAGAGATGGTCAAGCTGATGAGCAAGGCGGTCAGGCGTATCCCGGCCGAACGCCTGTGGGTCAACCCCGACTGTGGCCTCAAGACCCGTGCCTGGCCGGAGACAGAAGCCGCACTGGTGAACATGGTGGCCGCGGCGCGGCAGCTACGCAGCGAACTGGCGTAAAAAAAACAACGGCGAACCCAAGGGTTCGCCGTTGGTGCTTCTTAGCGGGACGCAAAATACGTCTTGGCTGTATCGTGTCTGATCGACCCTCGCCAGACTTCGTCGGTACGCAAATAGCGGTCCTCAAGGCGCTTGAGATGCGCCGCACTGAAGTTCTCGAACGGCGTATCAAGGCCACGGTAATGAAAGTGGGCATACCACATCACGGGGCGGCTGGGCACAGTCAGGTCGCGAACCTCGTACTCTTGAAGAAAGTCACGATCTTTGAGTCGCTGCCGTTCTCCCACTGCCTGGATACCGATCTGCTGGCGTTCGTGCAGATACATCAACTGCCCTTCATTCGGTCGATGACTGAGCTTGATCTGGTCGATTCGTAACTGGGTACCTTGCTGACGCAGTTGTGTAGCCTGGGTTCGCAGGTCGGCGGTGTCCGCGAGGCTGCCGCCAAGGAGTTCGAGTCGTTCGGCGCAGCTCTCCAGTTCCACGGCCTTGAGATTCATGATGTCTTCAAGGTCAGCAGGCACTGTATTGGGCCCCATGTACCCACGGGTGCGGTTACGGAAGTTTTCCAGGTCTGCGAGCAGCTGACTTGCCGTCTGCTTGAGGTCACGCAGTTCATGTGGACGAATCGTTGGCCGCGCGGCCTGCTTTCTCCAACGCTTCCCCGAAGGCTCGAACGTACTGACCGCGCCGCCCTCGGCGTTGTGCACGACAATCTGCTCGCCAGTTGTTCCTCCCGCCGGAAAGTAGTCGCCAATGTAGAGGTTGCCGTTTTCGACCTGAAACAGTTTAAGCGTATGAGTGCCTTGCTTTGCCCGTCGTTGCCCCGGCAGGCGTTGAATGGACTTGTCGGCCTGGTCGATGAGCAGGTCGAGATGTTCATACAGCCGCTTCAAGTAAGGCGCATCAAACAGCTCCGGAAGACTGGCATAGGTGCTTTGCAGATC
Source organism: Pseudomonas vranovensis (assembly GCF_040438935.1). Classification (NCBI taxonomy): domain Bacteria; kingdom Pseudomonadati; phylum Pseudomonadota; class Gammaproteobacteria; order Pseudomonadales; family Pseudomonadaceae; genus Pseudomonas; species Pseudomonas vranovensis. Next base: position 419,311 of record NZ_CP159259.1, read on the forward strand.
AAGCTTGTATTGACGGAAGACTTGCCGGGCCTGGGAATGGATTTCACGACGCTGGGCTGCATTGGTAGGCACTTCCTGTAGCCCGAGCAATGTACTGTGCATCTGATGCACGTCGTCTTCGATGGTGCTCAGTCGATTGATATAGAACTCAGCCAACACAGAGGTGTTTGTGTAGTTCTGCGCTGCGACTATCAGGTGGCGGGTGTTGTGAAAAACGAAATAAATTTGGTTCAGGTAACGTTCCCTGCGCTGACCGGCCAGTTTGAGTAACTCAAAATCTTTGACTTCCCTCAGGTACTGTTTCGCGGGCGGGAAGGCTTCGCCGAGGGTGAGTAGCCCTTCCTCGAATCGGCTCTGTATTTCAGCCGCCTTTTCAAGGAATTGATCGGGGTCCGGGTCGGTGTTTTGCCACGTTGCGTCTTCATCCACCAGGTTTTTTTTCAAGGCGGTCAGTTTGCTCTTGAACACTGCAGCGTCTCGTCTCAACGAAGGTTGTGGGGGAGGGCTGGTGAGCAGGAGCCAGTGATCCAGTTTTTTCTTCAGGTCGAGCAGTTGTGCTTTGCAGTCGATGACGTGGAGCGCGTGTATGCGCATTATCTGCAGCAGTGGGGCTCGATCCACCAGATCGGTCAGGTCCTCAAGTTGCAAGGAGATTGCCAGTTGGTTGTACAGGTGATGCTGGGCCTGGGTCGTTGTCAGGTCCATCAGACCGATCAGTCGGTTGCACAGGGCTCTGGCCACACGTGATTTCTGGGTCGTGCAGGTGTGTTTCAAGCCGTGTATTTCGGCTTTCAGCCGTTCATCCCAAGCGCTGTATGACGTTCTGGCCGCGTCTATGTCAGCACGAAAGCGTTGTTTCATTTGAGGCATTGCAGCCATCTGTGCCTCAGGCGTGGCGTTGTCGAATGTCTCGTATTGAGTGTTCGTGCGTTGCAGAGACGCTTGAAACGTACGCTCGTCCACCAGGGATTGCGATTCCAGCATGCGCCGGCGCCGATGGGCGCTGTCTACCAGAAAGCGTGGCAACTGGTCGCGAATTGCCGCCGGCCAGTAGGGGTCCAGTCGCTCGGCCAGGTGTCCGATTACCTGGCCACCCCCCGCGCCACCGCCCATCAGGTGCACTCCGTAGAGGGCGAAGTGGGTATCCCACTGGCCATTTTCATCCATCGCGATGTTTTTTCTCCAGGTCTTGAGCGGGGTTCCACGCAAGCGCCAGGTGTGCTCCGTCTCGAGCCACTGCACTTGGCAGGGACGATCCTCGACCAGAATGAAATCGCCGTCAGGGTGCTGGTAGATACCGCGGTATTTGCCTTGGGTTCCTGGCTCAATCCCGTCCAATGACAGTGGCACTTGATACTCATAGCCATCAAAACGAGCCAGGCGCTGGCGGGCGCTCGCCGCCCCAGGCCTGAAACCCGATGCAGGGCCGGCGTGCAGCTTGTGCAATTGACGCTGGCGGGTGAGTTGGCAGGCTGCAGTTGGGTTGGCCATTGCACCGGGCAGTAGGTCCAGCGCGGCGTCAATGAACGCCAACAGTGCGTACTCCAATTCGTCCAGTGCCCTGCCGATCTGGCCGTTTATCAATGCAGTGGCGGCGTTGGCGCTGGCCTCGAAGAAGTCATAGATGCCAATGACGGTGCCGATCACAGGCAAAAAGCCGAGGGCCATCTTGATGTGGTTGAACACCATGCCGCTCTGGTAAGCGAAATTTTCCAGCCATAGCTGGTCGTTCGAGCGCGACGTTGCGCGATGGGCCTCCAGCATTCGGCCCAGTTGGGCATCCAGCAAGTGCTGGGCAAGTGAGGTGGTAGCGGGCCAGGCAGTACCAAGGCCAATGATGCCGTCGAACTTGAGCCTGATTGCCTCGCGCAGTCGGGCGCGGTGTGCGTCGGGATTACCCTGCAAGGCACGTTCGGCGAGGTACTCGATTTCTCCGGTTTGCTTGGCAAGCCGGTAAAGGTCGATGCGGGCTGCTTCGAGGCTGGGGTACTGGCGCACAGGGCGTGTGGGGTGTTCAGGGCGATACAGTAACGTGAGGCCGCTGTGCAGGTCGCTGATAAAGGTCACGCCAGAAAGGACCGTGCCGTGCAGGTTTGTATCGGCACCACCGGCGGTGAGCATGGCGGGAATCAGACGGATATCGTGCCCTTCATGTCTGTAGGCTGCGGCGTTGTCGGCGTCGATTGCGATATTCAGGATGACCTGGGCCTTATCGTCCAGATCGCCTTTGGCCGTGGCCATGGCGCAGTGCATCTTCAGCATCAGGCGCAGCGGATCGCCAAGTACCTCGCGACGGAGCTCGCGAGCGAAGGGGCTTTCGTCGATCCCCGCGTAGGCAGCACGGATCTTCTCTTCATACTGCTGCGCAAGGTCAAGTTTGCTGGCCATGCTCACCAGGTAATCCTTGTCGATGCGATCACGCAAGGTTTGCTCAAGCGCCTTGTCGGCAGTTTGCAGGCGCAACGCCATGAAGTGCAGGCGGTCTTTTACCTCATCGTCGATGTGCTCCAGCAGCAGGGTTTCCAGCCTCACGGTTTCGCGTTCCGTGCTGGCTACCAGTACTGGTTTGACCGGCACGCCAGGTGCACCGCTGCCCGCGATGAAATCTTTTTTCCAGGCGGTGTTCTGCGGCAGGTCCAGGCCAATCGGTTTGCCATCGTAAGTGGGAAAGTCCCGCTTCAGGTATTCGCTGATGTGTTGGCGGCAGAACAGAAGGCGGTTGGGCAGGTCGCGGGCGATCAGCGCCTGGGCGCGACGCATGGCGGCGATGTAGTCGAGTGTGCTGGTCTTGAGGGCAAGCCGATCAGGTGCCTGCAGGTTTACCAGCCAAGAAGGAAAAACCGCGCTCAAGGCTTCACTGTGCGCCTGCTCTTGCAACTGTTTGAACGCAAAGTCGCGGGCCGCGTGGCGAGGCACTGTCCAGGCGTGCGCCAGTGTTTCAGCCGCACGCTCCCACGCATCGTTGGTGGCCTCGACGGGCAGGGCTTCAGGTGTACCGCGCTCCAGGTGATACGCAAGGATCTGCGCCAGTACATTGCCGCTGAGCGTGACGAGGTTCAATGACTGATCGCTCGAGTCGGTAATGTCGAAACAGCGCGCCAGTTCGTCCAGATTGGTGCAATGCAGCAGTCCGCCCGATTCGCCAGGCCAGTACAGCAACAGGCCCGATGATGGCTGCGGATCGCGCAGGGTGATCACCACGCAGTTGCGCAAGACGGTGTTGATACCTTTGAGGTGCAGTTGCGGATGTGCGGCGATAACTGCCGAACCCGCTGGTGGAAAGGACTCAGGAGCGCCGACCAGACCCTCGACCCAGCGCAGGTGTTCGTCGTTGATCTGTCCCAGCAGGTGTTGGATGCGGGCATGGGCATGCAAGCCTTCATAGTGGGCCTTGAGGAGCACCTCACTGGCGACGGGGGGCAGGGGTGATGTCTGAAGGTACAGATCGATGGCCCGCTCGGCGTCAGCACAGACCCCCTCCAGTGCGGCGTGCTCACGCTTGAACGCCTGTAGTTTGTCGTCGCTCAGGGCGGTGAGCAGCTGGTACTGCAGGTTGATCTGTTGCCGACGAACGGCGTAGGGCATGTCGATATCCAGGCTGCCAAAGTCGAACAACGAGCGGCCCGGGGGCGGTTCGTCTTCTTCGTGTTCGAGGGCCGGCGGTGTGCTCAGAACGCTCGGGCTGTATTGCCTGGCATCGACTCGATGGACGATGGCCAGGGCCAGCTCGGCATGCGTTTGGAGGTCGTCGCCGGGATTGTGTTCCAGGGCTTGGAGCCGAGCCTGCAGAAGGTTCTCGAACAAGGTGTCAAAGCCTGCTGGGGCATGGTCATCATTGCCCGGGCCGAGCGCCTGCTCATCGCCGTCACGCCTTGCCAGGGTGGCGTCCCGGCTTGCGCGCTCGTATTCCTGATAGTGGTGTCGGGCGTGGCTGAGTCGGCTGACGGCCGTACCTTTGGCACGCGCTGCCCAATAGTCATGCCATTGCCGGCTGACAATGGCCGGCAAATCCAGGGCGGCGAGTTTGTCCAGTAGTTGCGTAGCAGAGAGCCTCAGGATCGGGTGCTGGACGTCGACGCCGACGACCTGGGCCTGTGCATTCAGTTCGGCGGGGGCTTGAGGGTGGTGGCGGGTAAAGGTTGCGAGTGCGATGAGATTGATGAACGTGGCTGAAGCATGAAACCGCAGGCCGGTGATATCAGGGTCAGTGCTCAGCTGGTTGTGCAACACGCTGCGCAGCGCCTGGTACACCCCCGGCGCGCGGGCAAGCAGGTCATTGAAGGTATCGAAATGGTGTGTCCAGCGTCGGGTGGCGTCGTTCGACCGCTCGAGGTCGAAGGGGGTGGCGCTGGTCAATACGACCGGGGAAGGGACATTCGGTACGTGGGTTTCAGATGGGGCGCGCATAAAAAGACTTCCCGAAATGGGGTAGTGCCGAGAGTGGCAATCCCATTGGGCGGCAGATCCTGGTGGCGCAGGCGGTACATAGTTAGTGAGGTGACCGCTTGGCCAGATTCATCAAATTGTCATGCAACTGTGGCAGCGCGCTTGAATGAATTTCATCAGACTCGCGCTCTACTGGGGATTTGCATTCTGGTGTTTCACTCATGCGGGCTTTTTTGTTCTTTTTCTTGATTTTATGCACTCAAGTCGCGACGGCGGCGCGTTGTGACGTCAACGCGCCGGTGCAGCAGGCGCGCCTGGAGCAGGTCAGCCTGGCCTACCAGAGCATTGGACGTGACTCGGACCCTGCCTTGTTGTTGGTCATGGGCCTGGGGGGGCAATTGATCCACTGGCCGGATGAGGTGCTGGTCGCTTTGTGCCAACAGGGCTTCAGGGTAATTCGCTATGACAACCGCGACGTTGGACTGTCGTCCTGGAACCAGGCGCCGCGGAACGCCAACCTCACCTATGAATTGCTGCGCTACAAGCTGGGCCTGTCGGTGGGCGCGCCGTATACCTTGACCGACATGGCCGACGATGGCCTGGGTCTGATGAATGCCCTGCGGGTTGAGCGTTTTCATGTGCTTGGCGTGAGCATGGGCGGCATGATCGCCCAGCACCTGGCAGCAATGGCGCCGCAGCGGGTGGAGAGCCTGACGTTGATCATGTCCAGTTCCGGCGCCGTGGGCCTGCCGGCACCGAGCCCTGCGCTGGTGCAGTTGTTGGCCAGGCGCGGGGCGCCCAATCGCGAAGTGGCACTGGAGCAACAGGCCGACTTGCTGGCTGCGCTGGGCAGCCCCCAGGTCAAGGATGATCGCCAGGCATTGCTGGAGCAGGCGGCGCAGGCCTATGACCGGGCGTTCAACCCCGAGGGGGTCAAGCGCCAGATCATGGCGATCCTCGCCGAGCCGAGCCGTGTCGACCTGCTCGACAACCTGCGCCTGCCGACCCTTGTGGTGCATGGCACGGCCGACCCGTTGCTCCCCGTCATGCATGGGGTGCATCTGGCTGCCCATATCCGGGGTAGCCAATTGCGCTTGATTCCGGGGTTGGCGCACCGTTTCCAGGAGCAATTCAAGGCGCCCTTGCTGGCTGCCGTGCTGCCGTACCTGAAGGCCCATCGCGAAGACATGAGCCATTGGGCCCAGCTTTAGTGCAGGCGCACCCAGAGGCTGACCAGTACGGTCGCCGCGATCAGCCAGGCCACTGCCGCCAGGGCCAGTGAAGCCTCCAGGCGCAAGCGGTCGACCAGCAGGTACAGGGCTGCCAGGTAAACGAAATACGGAATGATCGACCACATGCCGAACAGAATGGTGGTCTTCAGGTCGTCAAGCGAACGGCCCTTGCCGACGATGTAGTGGGCAATCAGGGCGAAGGTCGGGAACAGCGGGACCAATCCCGCAATGTAGTAGTTGCGGGTTTTGGCCAACGCGGCAAGGATCACCACCACGGCTGCGCCCAGGCAGGCTTTGAGTATCAGGTCCACATGCGTTCCTGTTGGTGTGGCAGGTTATCCCAGGCCATATTTTTTCACTTTGTCGAAGAGGGTGGTCTTGGCCATGCCCAACTCCTGGCTGGCCTGGCTGAGGTTGCCCCCGGTGCGCTGCAAGGCGTCGCTGAGCAGGTTGCGCTCGAACGCTTCGACCGCCTCGGCAAAACCCAGGCTCTGGTTGGAGGTGGTACCGGCTTTCTTGAAGGCCGGCAGGCCCAGGGCGTAGCGTTCGGCAACGTTGCGCAGCTCGCGCACGTTGCCCGGCCAGTCGTGGGCCATCAGCCGCGACAGGGTCTGGCTGTCCAGTTGCGGAGCTTCCCGATCGAAGCGCAGGGATGCCAGCTGCAGAAAATGCTCGAACAATTGCAGGATGTCTTCGCGGCGTTCGCGCAGCGGTGGCAGTTCCAGGGTGACCACGTTCAGGCGGTAATACAGGTCGCTGCGAAACTGCCCGTTTTGGCCCAGTGCATCGAGGTCGGACTTGGTCGCGGCGATCACCCGGCAATCGACGGGAATGCTCTGGTTCGACCCCAGGCGTTCCAGGGTGCGTTCCTGCAGGACCCGCAGCAGTTTGATCTGCAGGTTGATCGGCATGCTTTCGACTTCATCGAGGAACAGCGTGCCGCCATTGGCATGTTCGATCTTGCCGATGCGGCGCTTGCCGGCACCGGTGAACGCATTGGCCTCGTGACCGAAGATCTCGCTTTCAAACAGGTTCTCCGGTAGGCCGCCGCAATTCAGCGCCACGAACGGCTGCGCCTGGCGGCGGCTGAATTCGTGCAGGCAACGGGCAACCAGCTCTTTGCCGGTGCCGGTTTCACCTTCGATCAGCACGTTGGCGGAGGTGTCGGCCACATTGGCAATCAACTCGCGCAGGTTCTGCATGACCGGCGAACGGCCGATGATCCGGCCTTCCAGGGTGCTTTGCTCGGCCAGTTGGCGGCGCAGTGCGAAGACTTCGCGCGACAGCCCGCGTTGTTCCAGGGCGCGGCGTACCACTTCGACCAGGCGCTCCGGGGCGAAGGGTTTTTCCATGAAGTCGTAGGCACCATTACGCATGGCGCCGACGGCCATGTCGATATCACCGTGACCGGTGATCAGCACTACCGGCAGGCTGCTGTCGCGTGCCTTGAGGCGACCGAGCAGCTCCAGGCCATCAATGCCGGGCAGGCGAATATCACTGACCACAATCCCGGCGAAGTCATCACCAATGCGTTGCAGGGCCTCTTCGGCGCTGCCGACACCTTCGCAAGCGATGTCTTCCAGCGCCAGGGCTTGTTGGCAGCCGAGCAGCACATGCGGGTCGTCTTCGACAATCAGGACGGTAAGGGGCGCTTGGTTCATAAGGACTCGGCAGATTCTGTGGGGGCATTGACCAATGGCAGGGTGAGGACGAACGCAGTACCGCCGCCGGCGGGGTGTTCGACACTCAGGTTGCCCTTGGCCGCGGCCGCGAGGCTGGCGGACAGGGTCAGTCCCAGGCCCAGGCCGTGCTCTCCCGGTTTGGTGGTGAAAAAGGGCTCGAACAGGTGCTTGCGCGCTTCGTCATCGATGCCGTGGCCGTTGTCGCGCACCCGCAGGCGGTATTTGTCGCCCTGCAGTTCGCCTTCCAGCCAGAGCTGGGGCAGGGGCTGGGCGGCCATGGCATCGAGCGCGTTGCCGATCAGGTTGACCAGGATTTGTTCGAGACGCGTCTGGTCGATGGCCAGTTGCTGGTCTTCGAAGTGGCTGTGCAGTTTCAGGTGACACCCCGCAATGCGGTTGCCCAGCACCTGCAGGCAGGCCTCCACGGCCTTGGCCAGCGATGCCTGGCCGCTGTCGTCGCCGCGCCGGGCAAATGAACGCAGGCTGGCAGTGATGCGGCCCATGCGGTCGATCAAGTCGTTCATGGTGCGCAGGTTGGTGCTGGCGGTTTCCAGGGCTCCGCGCTCGAGGAAACGCACGGTGTTGCCCGAGAGGGTGCGCAAGGCCGCCAATGGCTGGTTCAGCTCATGGGCGATGCTGGTGGACATCTGGCCGATGGCTGCAAGCTTGCCGGCCTGGACCAGTTCGTCCTGGGCGTAGCGCAGGGTTTGCTCGGCATGCCGCCGTTCGCGGATCTGGCCGATGAGGCGTTCGTTGCTGGCCCGCAGGTCGGCGGTGCGCTCGGTAATCTTGCGCTCCAACTGGCTGTTGGCTTCTTCCAGGGCTTCACGGGCAGCCAGGCGTGTGGCGATCACCTTGCGCCGCTCGTTCCAGGCAATCAGCAGGATCGCCAGCAAGGCAAACGCCACGGCGACCAGCATGCCCTGGATGGTCGACTCGCGGCGCAGGTCTTGCAGCGGTGTGAGCAGGGTGAAATGCCAGGGCGTGTCATTCAGCCGCCGTGTTTGTGCCAGGTAGGCCACTTCGTGGCTACCATCCCCCAGTTCGGCGTTGGCCGGGAAGCTCAGCTTCTCGATGCCGTCGGCGTATTTTTCCCGTGACAAGGGTTGCAGCTCGTTGAGCGGCCACCAGTAATACTGAAGGCTGCGGGCCAGGCGCTCCTTGGTCTCCGGGCTCAGCGGGCGGACTGACTTGAGGCGCCGCGCCGGGTCGCTGGAAAGGATGATGATGCCGTTCTCGTCGCTGACGAAGGCCTCCAGGCGTGCGCGTTGCCAGCGTTCTTCCATCGCCTCCAGGCGCACCTTGATCACCGCCACGCCAATGATCTTGCCGTGTTCTTCCAGGCCATGGGCCAGGTAGTAGCCAGGCTCGCCATTGGTGCTGCCAATGCCATAGAAACGCCCGGGCTGGCCGCGCACGGCATCCTGGAAATAGGCACGGAACGACAGGTCTTCACCCAGGAAACTGTCGACATCGCGCCAGTTGCTGGTGGCCTGCACCCGGCCCGTGGTGTCGAGCACGAAGATAGCCCGGCTGCGGCTGCGCCGGTTCAGGCCTTCGAGGTATTCATTGACCGTCTGGCGACTCTCGCCATCGGTTTCGGTCAGCAGGCTGGAGACGCTGTCTTCCAGTTCCAGCAGGCTGGGCAGGTAGGTGTACTTGCTGATTTCGCTCTCGACCCCGCGTGCGTGCAGCTCGAGCTGGCGCTCGCCGGATTCGCTCAAGGTGCGGATGCCGTTGTGTTCGCTGATCATGAAGCCAGCCACGCCCAGGCCAATCATCAACAGGACGATCAGGGGCGGAATCAGCAGTTGGCGGATCAAACGGGGTTTCACGGCAAGGGCAGGCTTGGCTGGGCGAAAGAGCGTGGGATCGCATTTCATCACAGTGGCCCTGTAACTAACAGCGCTGCCTGTCCGGCGTTTGCCGGACAGGCAGCGTTAACACCTCAGTGCTGCAGGATTTTGCTGAGGAAGTGCTGGGTACGCTCATCACGGGCGTGCGGGTCACCGAAGAACTCTTCCTTGGTGCAGTCCTCGATGATGTTGCCCTTGTCCATGAAAATGACGCGGTTGGCAACCTTGCGAGCAAAGCCCATTTCGTGGGTCACGCACATCATGGTCATGCCTTCGTTGGCCAGTTGGACCATTACGTCCAGTACTTCGCTGACCATTTCCGGGTCGAGGGCCGAGGTCGGTTCGTCGAACAGCATGACGATCGGGTCCATGGCCAGTGCGCGGGCAATCGCGACGCGTTGCTGCTGGCCACCGGAGAGTTGGCCCGGGTGTTTCTTTGCCTGGTTGCTGAGGCCGACGCGCTCAAGCAGGGCCAGGCCCTTCTTGGTTGCTTCGGCTTCACTGCGGCCCAGTACCTTGCGCTGGGCAATGGTCAGGTTTTCGGTGATGGTCAGGTGCGGGAACAGTTCGAAGTGCTGGAACACCATACCGACTCGCGAGCGCAGCTTGGGCAGGTTTGTTTTCGGGTCGGCGATCGAGGTGCCGTCGACGACGATGTCACCCTTCTGGAAGGGCTCCAGAGCGTTGACGCACTTGATCAGTGTCGACTTGCCGGAACCGGACGGACCGCAGACCACCACCACTTCACCTTTTTTGACCTCGGTGTTGCAGTCGGTCAGAACCTGGAAGTCGCCGTACCACTTGTTGACGTTCTTGATGGAAATCATACGGTTATCCTTTTCTGCAGACGCTTGACCAGGAAGGAAGCGGAGAAGCTGATGACGAAGTACACGATGCCGGCGAAGACCAGGAACTCGTTCGAGCGTCCGATGATGTCGCCGTTGGCACGTGCGGAGTTGAGGAAGTCCACCAGGCCGACGGTGTAGACCAGCGAGGTGTCCTGGAACAAGATGATGCTCTGCTGCAGCAGCAACGGGGTCATCTTGCGAAACGCCTGGGGCAGGATGATCAGGCGCATGGTCTGGCCGTAGGTCATGCCCAGGGCCTGGGCTGCGCCCATCTGGCCTTTGGAGATCGACTGCACACCGGCACGGACGATTTCGCAGAAGTACGCCGCCTCGAACATCATGAAGGCCACGACGCAGGAGGTGAATGCCCCCACCGGGGTGTCTTCGCCGGTGATCCAGCGCAGCACGAACGGCACCGCCAGGTAGAACCAGGTGATGACCAGCAGCAGCGGGATGGAGCGGAAGTAGTTGACGTAGGCACCGGCAAGGTTTGCCAGGAGCTTGCTCGACGACAGCCGCATCAGTGCCAGCATGGTACCCAGCGCGATACCACCGACCACGCCCATGACCATCAGTTGCAGGGTCATTACCATGCCGTTCCACAGGCCCGGCAGGGCAGGAATGATTCCACTGAAGTCCATTATTTACCCCCCACGGAGATCAGGCCGGGTACGGCGACTTTCTTCTCGACCATGCGCATCAGCAGCATCAGGCCCATGTTCAGGGTGAAGTAGATCAGGGTCGCCAGGGTGAAGGCTTCAAACAGGTTGGCCGAGAATTCGGCGGTCTGCTTGGTCTGCGCCAGCAACTCCATCAGGCCGATCAGCGAGGCCACCGAGGAGTTCTTGAACACGTTCAGGAATTCGGAGGTCAGCGGCGGAATGATGATCCGGTAGGCTTGCGGCAGCAGCACGTTCCAATAGATCTGTGGCAGGCTGAAACCCATGGCGCGGGCTGCGGCTTCCTGGCCGCGGGGCAGCGCCTGGATACCGGTACGCACTTGTTCGCAGACACGGGCGGCGGTGAACAGGCCCAGGCAGACCACTACGCTGATGAATGCCGAGGTGGTCGGGTTGAGGTCTTGCTTGAACCACTCCTGCAAGCCTTCTGGCAGCAGGTCGGGCACCAGGAAGTACCAGATGAACAGCTGCACCAGCAGCGGTACGTTACGAAAGAGTTCCACGTAGGCCGTGGCAATACCCGATACCAGACGGTTCGGGACAGTCCGCATGACGCCGAGTACCGAACCCAGCAGCAATGCGATGATCCAGGCTGCAACGGCAATGCCGATGGTCCAGCCCAGGCCGGTGATGTACCAGTCCAGGTAGGTTTCGCTACCGACGCCGGTGGACTTGAAGAATACGCCCCAGTCCCAGTTGTAATTCATCGGGATCTCCCCTCAGATCAGTTGTTTCACGGGCACCTTCGAGCATCCGAGGGCGCTGCACGCCCTCGGATGAAAGGTTAGACACTAACTAGCTGGGGATCAGGACTTCTTTTCGTCTGCAGCTTTGTCGGTAGGATTGGCGATCAACGCCTTGAGCTCTTCGCTCATTGGGAACATCAGGTTCAGGCCCTTTGGCGGGATTGGCGACTGGAACCACTTGTTGTAGATCTTGTTGATCTCGCCCGACTTGTACAGCGCGATGATGGCGTCATCGACTGCCTTCTTGAACGGCTCGTCGCCCTTGCGGACCATGCAGCCATAGATTTCATAGGATTGCGGGGTACCGGTCACGGCCCAGTCGGTCGGCTTCTTGGCCTTGGCCATTTCGCCAGCCAGCAGGGCGTCGTCCATCATGAAGGCAACGGCACGACCGGATTCGAGCATCTGGAAGGATTCGCCATGGTCCTTGGCAGAGATGACGTTCATCTTCATCTGCTTGTCGGCGTTCATCGACTTGAGGATACGCTCGGACGTGGTGCCTGCAGTGGTGACCACGTTCTTGCCAGCCAGGTCTGGGAAGTCCTTGTAGGAGGAGTCTTTCTTGGACAGCAGGCGAGTACCGATCTCGAAGATACCGACCGAGAAGTCGACCTGCTGCTGGCGCTCGACGTTGTTGGTGGTCGAGCCGCACTCGACGTCAACGGTGCCGTTCTGTACCAGTGGAATGCGGGTCTGGGAGGTGACGAGGTTGTACTTGACCTTCAGGTCTGGCTTGTTCAGGTCCTTTTTCAGGGCCTCGACGATTGCCAGCTGGATGTCATGGGAGTAACCGACGGGTTTGCCCGAAGCGTCGGCGATGTAGGAGAACGGAATGGAGGCGTCGCGGTGCCCCAGGGTAATGGTGCCGGAGTCGTTGATTTTCTTCAGGGTGCCTGTCAGCTCTGCAGCGGTGACTGGCATGCTGATCACAGCAGCCGTGATGGCTGCGCCCAACAGGTGGGGAACGATACGCATCAAAATTTCCTCGACATTGTTTTTTTTATGGAGCCGTTGGCGGGCTCTTCGTTCAGCGAACACTGCAATAAAGCGGTTTGCGCATTCGGGTACTGAGTGTAGAGCATGACTCGTGCCAAGCCCTGACTTTGATCATAAAGCCTTGAAAAAGCGGGGCATTAATCTTTTTTGAAGATTTCCTGATGGGGTGATTCGTCCGGTTGGCCGAATGCGGCGGGGAGTGGCATTCGGAAAACCGAATGCCACGCCTGTGGGAGTCCCACAGGTTCTGTGCGATCAGGCGGCGCGATGCAGTTCCAGGCGCTGCAGGTAGTCCCGCAGTGCCTGTTGTTCGCTTGCCGTGGTGAACAGCCCAAGCTTGGTACGGCGCCAGAGGATGTCGTCAGCGCTCACGGCCCATTCTTCGCTGCGCAGGTAATCCACCTCGCGAGTGAACAGCCCGCCGCCGATGGCATCGCCAAGGTCCTCGGGGCCTTGAACGCCTTCGAGCAGGCGCCATACGCGACTGCCGTAGGTCAGCGCCCAACGCTTGGCAATCTCGGCTGGCAGCCAGCCGCAGCGTGCCAGGATTGCATCGGCCAGCGCTTGTGGGGTAGTCATCGCTTCGCCACCCGGCAGCGGAGCGGTAGCGGTCCAGCTGCCACGCATCTGGGTGAAGAAGGGCGCCAGCTCGCTCATGGCCGATTCAGCCAGCTTGCGGTAGGTGGTCAACTTGCCACCGAACACCGACAGCAGCGGCGCTTCACCCGTGCTGGCAGAGAGCGCCAGGGTGTAGTCGCGGGTCACTGCCGACGGGTTGTCGGATTCGTCGTTGCACAGCGGTCGAACACCGGCATAGGTATGCAGGATGTCGGCGCGGCTGAGTGGGTGATTGAAGTGCGCATTGACCACCTTGAGCAGGTAATCGGTTTCTGCCTCGGTGATCGCCACTTTGGCCGGGTCACCGGTGTACTCACGGTCGGTGGTGCCGATCAGGGTGAAACGTTCCAGGTATGGAATGGCGAAGACGATCCGCTGGTCTTCGTTCTGCAGGATGTAGGCATGTTCGCCCTCGTAGAGCTTGGGCACGATCAGGTGGCTGCCCTGGATCAGACGAATGCCGTAGGGCGCATCGAGTTTGAGATCGTCCTGAATGAACTTGGCTACCCATGGGCCGGCCGCATTGACCAGCGCCCGGGCTTTGATCGAGTGCAGGCTGCCGTCGGCATTTTCCAACTGCACATGCCACACGCCATCGATCCGGCGTGCATTGACGCAACGAGTGCGGGTACGGATGTGCGCACCTTTCTCGCGGGCTGCCATGGCATTGAGCACCACGAGTCGGGCGTCATCAACGGCGCAATCGGCATACTCGAAACCGCGGGTGATAGCAGGCTTGAGCGGGTTGCCCGGGCCAAAGCGCAGGCTGCGCGAAGCGCCCAGTTGCTTGCGCTTGCCCAGGTTGTCATAGAGAAACAGGCCGGCGCGAATCATCCAGGCTGGACGCAGGTGCGGGCGATGTGGCAGCACGAAACGCATCGGCTTGACGATATGCGGTGCCTTGGCCAGCAGCACCTCACGTTCGGCCAGGGCTTCGCGTACCAGGCGGAACTCATAGTGCTCCAGGTAGCGCAGGCCGCCGTGGATCAGCTTGCTGCTGGCGGACGACGTGTGGCTGGCAAGGTCGTCCTTTTCGCAAAGGAACACCGACAGGCCGCGTCCGGCTGCATCGGCGGCAATGCCCACGCCATTGATGCCACCACCGATTACGGCGAGGTCATAGAGATCGGCAAGGGCAGGCGATGACTGACTGGGATGGGGCACGGGCGGCTTCCTTAAAACTTTCTAGCATCGAATTTGAACATTAATGTTCATTTGCGAAAATACTAGCGCAACAGAATGCTGGCTGCCAGTCGCTTTCCATAGAAAATACTGATCGGATGACAATTAAATGAAAAATAACGAACATTGCTGCTGCCGCCATTGCGGCGGCAGCGTTGAAGGGCTCAAACCACGTCCAGGCGGATCTTGTATTGGTTGAGCAATTGGGTGAGTGCAGGCACGGGAGCCTGGTCGGTCACCAGGCAGTCGATCAGGCTGATCGACCCCAGGCGTACCATGGCATTGCGGCCGAACTTGCTGGAGTCGGCGGCGAGGATGACCTGGCGGGCATTGGCGATGATCGCCTGGGAAACCCGGACTTCCTGGTAGTCAAAATCGAGCAGGCTGCCGTCCTCGTCGATACCACTGATGCCAACCAGGGCAAAGTCGACTTTGAACTGGTTGATGAAATCGACGCTGGCCTGGCCTACCACACCCCCGTCACGACGCACATTGCCACCTGCCAGTAGCACCTCGAAATCGTCCTTGGCACTGAGGATCGAGGCCACATGCAGGTTGTTGGTAATGATTTTCAGGTGATTGTGATTGAGCAGGGCGCGAGCAATGGACTCGGTGGTGGTACCGATGTTGATGAACAGCGAGGCGTGATCCGGGATCTGTGCAGCGATGGCTTCAGCAATACGTTGCTTTTCGTCGCGCATCTGATCGGCGCGCATGGCATAGGCGGTGTTTTCGATGCTGGAGTCATAGGCTGCGCCACCGTGATAGCGGCGTAGCAGGTTCACTTCGGCCAGTTGGTTGATATCACGGCGGATGGTTTGCGGGGTAACGACAAATAGCTGCGCCATTTCTTCGATACTGACGTAACCGCGTTCGCGGACCAGTTCGAGGATTTGTTGTTGGCGAGGGGGCAGGTTCATGGGCGGTCCTTTGGGGCAGCCGGGCAAATTGCGCCATGATGCCGCAGGATTTCGCTGACGACCAGCATCGCGGGGCAAGCCCGCTCCCACCAAGCGTGTGGGAGCGGGCTTGCCCCGCGATGCCGTTGTCGGTCAATCAGTCCTCGTGCGGCTCCCAGTCCCGGGTGCGGTCCACCGCCTTCAGCCAGCCGGCATACAGCTTCTCTTTCTGCGCTTCTTCGAGCTGCGGGGTGAACTCGCGCTCGATGATCGCTTTGCCGCGCAACTCGTCCAGGCCACTCCAGAAACCACAGGCAAGACCGGCCAGGTAGGCTGCACCCAGGGCGGTGGTTTCACGCATTTGCGGACGCTCGACACAGGTGCCGAGGATGTCGGCCTGGAACTGCATGAGGAAGTTGTTGGCGACCGCGCCACCATCCACGCGCAGTTCGCTCAGGCGCTGGCCGCAGTCCTGTTGCATGGCGTCGAGTACATCGCGGGTCTGGAAGGCAATCGACTCCAGGGCGGCGCGAATGATGTGGTCGACTTTCACGCCACGGGTCAGGCCGAACAGGGCGCCACGGGCGTAGGGGTCCCAGTAGGGCGCGCCTAGGCCGGTGAAGGCTGGTACCAGGTAAACGCCGTTGCTGTCTTTGACCTTGCTGGCGAAGTATTCGGTGTCGTGGGCGTCGTTGACGATCTTCAGTTCATCACGCAGCCATTGCACCGTGGATCCGCCATTGAACACCGCACCTTCCAGGGCATAGGCCACTTCACCGCGCGGGCCGCAGGCAATGGTGGTCAGCAGGCCGTGGGACGATTTCACCGCCTTGTCGCCGGTGTTCATCAGCAGGAAGCAACCGGTGCCATAAGTGTTCTTGGCCTGGCCCGGCTCTACGCACATCTGGCCGAATAAAGCGGCCTGCTGGTCGCCGGCAATACCTGCGATGGCAATGCCGCTCTTGGTGTGGCCATAGACCTCGGAGGAGCTGCGTACTTCTGGCAGCATCTGCCGAGGAATATCCAGCACCTGCAGCATCTTCTCATCCCATTCCAGGGTATGGATGTTGAAGAGCATGGTGCGCGAGGCGTTGGTGTAGTCGGTGACATGCACCTTGCCGCCGGAAAATTTCCAGATCAGCCAGCTGTCGACGGTGCCGAACAGCAGTTCGCCACGCTCGGCACGCTCACGGGCGCCCTCGACGTTGTCCAGCACCCACTTGAGCTTGGTGCCGGAGAAGTACGGGTCGGTGACCAGGCCCGTGGTTTCGCGGATGTAGTCCTGCAGGCCGTCGCGCTTGAGCTGCTCGCAGATCTCGGTGCTGCGTCGGCACTGCCAGACGATGGCGTTGTACACCGGGCGGCCGGTTTCCTTGTCCCAGACCACGGTGGTTTCACGTTGGTTGGTGATTCCGATGGCGGCCACCTGGTCATGGCTCAGGCCAGCCTGGGCCAGGGCCTCGACCATGGTCGCGCTCTGGGTGGCGAAGATTTCCATCGGGTCGTGTTCGACCCAGCCAGCTTGCGGGTAGTGCTGTGCGAATTCTCGCTGCGAGGTGCCCACCACGTTGGCATCGCGATCGAAAATGATGGCCCGCGAACTGGTCGTGCCCTGGTCCAGGGCAATGATGTAGTTCTTGTTCTGGCTGTCTGTCATAACGTTGGCCTTGCACTCAAATAAGGTAGATATCAGGGCAGGGCGAGCCTGGCTCGCCGGGGCGGCATCAGGATGCCTGGGTCTTGCCCTGAGGGTTGGCGTCGGTCTGGGCGGTCTCGCTCGGGGCAACCGGCAGGTTGCGAGCAATCACGCCGCGATACAGGGCGGCACCAAGGCTCGCTCCTATGATCGGCGCAAAGATCGGAATCAGGAAATAGGGAATGTCACGTCCGCCAGTAAAGGCGACTTCGCCCCATCCAGCGAGGAATGTCATCAGCTTGGGACCGAAATCCCGGGCCGGGTTCATGGCAAAGCCGGTCAGCGGGCCCATGGCGCTGCCGATCACCGCGATCAGCAGGCCGATCAGCAAGGGGGCCATGGCGCCGCGGGGCAGGCCGTTGTTGTCGTCGGTCAGGGCCATGATCACCGCCATCAGCACGGCGGTGATTATCATTTCGACCAGAAAGGCCTGGCCAGTGGACAGCGCCGGGTGCGGGTACGTCGAGAAAACGGAGGCAAGCTCCAGGCTGGCCTGGCTGCCACGGATCATTTCGTGGGCTTGTTCGTAATCGAAGAACAGGTTGCTATAGAGCGTATAGACCAGTGCGGCAGCGCAGAAGGCCCCGGCGATCTGGGCAACGATGTAGAAGGGCAGTTTGTGCTTCTCGAAACCGGCAAAAAGGCACAGTGCAATGCTCACCGCCGGGTTCAGGTGGGCGCCGGATACCCCGGCGGTCAGGTAGATCGCCATGCTCACGCCAACACCCCAGATGATGCTGATCTCCCACAGGCCAAAGCTGGCGCCGGCCACCTTGAGGGCAGCGACGCAACCGGTACCGAAGAAAATCAGCAGGGCGGTGCCGAGAAACTCGGCCATGCATTGGCTGGACAGCGTAGGTTGTCGTTGAGCAGTCGTCATTCGTTCCCTCGGTTCTTGTTGTTGTGAGACGCGGTGGGCGCTCGACAAAAACCCGACAGAAATCCCCATTTCGGTCGGGTCGGCTGCAGAAATGCACCTAATCGGGGCATGGCTATATTCAGAATCGAAAAAATATAGACAAGAAACGCTTATGTCAAAGGTCGAAAGTGAACAGGCATTCATAAACTGACTATTGGTCTTGCTGATGGTGTTGAAATGTCACCGGGTGCGTAACGCTCGTGCAGACATGACGCGGTGGCTGGGACACGGATTTTTGTCCTAAAGTAGCCAGCGAAACGGCATTCACTTTTTGTTTGGAGCTTTGCATGACCCCCGCCCTGGATCTGCTGAAAAAGGTTCGCGCTGAACATCGTATCCACAGCTACGAACACGACCCCAAAGCGGCCTCTTATGGTTTGGAGGCTGCCGAGAAGCTCGACCTTGAGCCTTCGCGGGTGTTCAAGACGCTGTTGGCCAGCAGTGAAAAGGGCGAGCTGCTGGTGGCCGTTGTGCCGGTGGTGGGTAGTCTTGATCTGAAGGGGCTTGCCCACGCGGCAGGCGTCAAGAAGTGCGAGATGGCCGATCCGGCGGCAGCCCAGCGTTCCACCGGCTATCTATTGGGCGGTATCAGTCCGCTGGGTCAGAAGAAACGCCTGCGTACCTTCATTGATCAATCTGCCGAAACGTTTGAAACCATTTTTGTCAGCGCTGGCCGGCGTGGGCTGGAAGTGGAGTTGTCTTCGAGGGTACTGGCTGAACACACCCAGGCGACATTTGCCGAGATCGCCCGCGCCTGACGTCCGTATGCTGACAATCCGAGTGGGTAGCCGCGGGGCGAGCCCGCTCCTGCGTTAGGAGCGGGCTCGCCCGCGAAGGCGTTGTCAAACCGCCGAGCTGTACCGGCGAACGCCGTTCTCGGGTACCGGCAACTGCGCCGCCACGCTACCTGGTACCGCAAACAGTACCAGGTGATCGGCCGCCACTTCGATACCGACCTCTGCCCCGACCTGGTGGTCGATATGGCTCGCGAAAATCGCCTCGAGTTGGCTGCCGGTGGACAGTTGCAGGCGATACAAGGTGGAGGCGCCGAGGAAGCTCTTGCCCACGATCAGCGCCTTAAGGGCACTGTGCGGGGCATGAATGATGTCGTCCGGGCGCAGCAGCACGTCCACCGCACTCCCCGGGGTAAAGGTGTAGGCGCGGTTGCCTCGCAGTTCGCCCAACTCGGTACGTACCGATTCCGGGCTGGTCAGTTGGCCGCGAATGAAATAACCCTGGCCGATGAAGCTGGCCACGAAGGGGGTCAGCGGCTCGTGATAGAGGTTGTAGGGGGTGTCCCACTGCTCCAGGCGACCTTCTTTGAAGACGCCGACGTGATCGCTGACGGCAAAGGCCTCTTCCTGGTCGTGAGTGACCAGAATGGCGCTGGTGCCGCGGCTCTTGAGAATGTCGCGAACCTCGTGGCTCAGGCGTCTGCGCAGCTCTACGTCGAGATTGGAGAAGGGCTCGTCGAGCAGCAGCAATTGCGGCTCGGGCGCCAGGGCTCGGGCCAGGGCAACGCGTTGTTGCTGGCCTCCGGAAAGCTCATGGGGGTAGCGTTTGCCAAGGCCGCCGAGCTTTACCAGCTCAAGCATTTCTGCAACCACCTGCTGCTGTTGCGGGTGCTTGCCGATACCGAAGGCAATATTCTCCGCCACCGTCAGGTGTGGAAACAGTGCGTAGTCCTGGAACACCATGCCGATACGGCGCTTCTCCGGTGCCAGGGTGAACCCGGCCTTGGAGATGACTTCGCCCGCCAGCTGGATTTCGCCTTCGTGTACAGGCTCGAAACCCGCGATAGCACGCAGGGTGGTGGTCTTGCCGCAGCCCGAGGAACCCAGCAGGCAACCGATGTCGCCTGCGTTGAGGTGCAGGTTGAGGTTCTGGACGATGCGCGCCTCGCCATAGCCGCAGGCGAGGTTGCGCAGGTTAAGCAGTAAAGGCTGACTCATGCGTGGTGATAGGCCGGTTCAACAAGAAATTCGAGAAGCGCCTTCTGTGCATGCAAGCGGTTTTCGGCCTGGTCCCAGGCGACCGAACGCGGGTCGTCGAGCAGGTCCAGGCTGATCTCCTCGCCGCGGTGTGCGGGCAGGCAGTGCATGAACAGGGCATCGGGTGCTGCCAGGTCGAGCAGTTCGCGGGTTACCTGGTAAGGCGCGAACAAGGCCAGACGCCGTGCAGTTTCCTCTTCCTGGCCCATGGAAGTCCAGACATCGGTGCTCACCAGGTGGGCACCCTGCACGGCATCCTTGGGCTCGCGGAAGATCTGCACGCGGTCACCGGCCTTGGCCACGAATTCCGGATTGGGCTCGTACTCGGCCGGGCAGGCGATGCGCAACTGGAAGTCGAACTGGAGGGCAGCTTCTATATAGCTGTTGCACATGTTGTTGCCGTCGCCGATCCAGGCCACTGTCTTGCCCTGGATCGAGCCGCGGTGTTCAAGGAAGGTCTGCATGTCGGCCAGCAGCTGGCAGGGGTGCAGATCATCGGACAGGCCGTTTATCACCGGTACACGGGAGTTGGCGGCGAATTCGGTCAGGGTGCTGTGGGCAAAGGTGCGGATCATCACCGCGTCGAGCATGCGCGACATGACGATGGCGCAGTCGCCGATCGGCTCGCCACGGCCCAGCTGGGTGTCGCGCGGGGACAGGAAGATGGCCTGGCCACCGAGCTGGATCATGCCTGCCTCGAACGACAGCCGGGTGCGGGTCGAGGACTTCTCGAAAATCATGCCCAGCACGCGGTTCTTCAGGGGCTCGAACAGTACGCCGCGGTTACGCAGGTCCTTCAGCTCGATGCCTCGACGGATCACACTCAGCAGTTCGTCGGGAGTGAAATCCATCAGGGAGAGAAAGTGCCTAGCGCTCATGTTTGACTACCTTTTGCAACAGACCGCAGATCAACAGTGCCGGTTTTCAGAAACAACGGAAGTGACCTGCGGCGAAAGCCGCACGGGGCGACGAATTAGGGGGAGACGCAATACTATAATTAAATGTCGCGTCATACCAAGTGGGGCGTTCACCGGCTGTAGCGCAGCCAGTGCCGTAACCCATTGGGCGGCTGATTTTTTTATTACTGCGTAAGGGTTTTACACTGCCCGCTGGCGCCTTTGCAAACACCCGAGCTAATCGCTGCGCCTGATGGTGCGAGATTCACGGGGCAAAACTCGCTGGTGGTCACCGCACCCCAGGCTCATAGTCAGGCGCATCACCAGACACCCGAAAGAGGTGCTCATGAACAAGACCGTGCATCACCGTGCCTGCCACCTGTGCGAAGCCATTTGTGGCCTGACCATCGAAATCACCCACGAAGCGGACACCGGGCCGCGGATCAGTTCGATCAAGGGTGACCCTCTGGACAGCTTCAGCCGAGGCCATATCTGCCCCAAGGCTGTGGCCCTTCAAGACATCCAGAACGACCCTGATCGCCTGCATGCGCCGCACAAGCGCGTGGGCGAAAGTTGGCAGGCGATCAGTTGGGACGAAGCGTTCGAACTCGCGGCGCACAAGCTCTGGGCCATCCAGCAGGCCCACGGGCAGAATGCCGTGGCGGTGTACCAGGGCAACCCCAGCGTGCACAACTATGGGCTGATGACCCACAGCAACTACTTCCTCGGCTTGCTCAAGACCCGCAATCGGTTTTCGGCGACTTCGGTCGACCAGTTGCCGCATCACCTGACCAGCTACCTGATGTATGGCCATGGGCTGTTGTTGCCGATCCCGGACATTGACCATACCGATTTCATGCTGATCCTGGGCGGCAACCCGCTGGCGTCCAATGGCAGCATCATGACCGTGCCAGACGTCGAGAAGCGCTTGAAAGCCATCCAGGCCCGTGGCGGCAAACTGGTGGTGGTCGACCCGCGTCGCAGTGAAACCGCGGCCGTGGCCGACCAGCATGTGTTCATCCGGCCTGGTGGCGATGCGGCATTGCTGTGCGGGCTGCTCAATACCGTGTTCAGTGAAGGCCTGGAGCGTCCGACGGTGCTGCCGGTCGACGGGCTAGATGAAGTGCGCCAGGCGATTGCACCCTTCACGGCCGAAGCAATGGCGCCATTGTGTGGGGTCGATGCTGCAGTCATCCGCCAACTGGCCCGGGACTTTGCCGCCGCCGACAAGGCAGTCTGCTATGGGCGCATGGGCATTTCGACCCAGGCCTTCGGCACGCTCTGCCACTGGCTGGTGCAACTGATCAACCTGGTCAGTGGCAACCTGGACCGGGTCGGCGGCGCCTTGTGTACACAACCTGCGGTCGACTTGGTGGCCAGCACGAGTGGCGGGCACTTCAATGCCTGGCAGAGCCGGGTTTCCGGTTTGCCGGAATACGGTGGCGAACTGCCGGTGGCGGCACTGGCCGAAGAGATGCTGTGCGAGGGTGAGGGACAGGTTCGCGCCTTGGTGACAGTCGCTGGCAATCCGGTGCTGTCCACTCCCAACGGCCGGCAGTTGGAGCGTGCCCTTGACGGACTTGAGTTCATGCTCAGTATTGACCTCTACATCAACGAAACCACCCGTTACGCAGATTTGATCCTGCCATCCACCTCGGCACTGGAGAACGATCACTACGACACCACGTTCAACCTTTTTGCCGTGCGCAATGTCAGTCGCTTCAATCGGGCGATCCTGCCCAAACCTGAAGGTGCGTTGCACGACTGGGAAATCTTTGTCGGTCTGGCCAAGGCGTTCGCCAGGCTCAGCGACAAGCCTTTGAAGCCCACTTTGCCACCCGCGCAGATGATCGACTTCGGCTTGCGAGGCGGGCGCTATGGTGAAGGCACACCGTTCAATCTGTCGGTCGACACGCTTGACCAGCACCCTCACGGCATTGATCTGGGGCCGCTGCAGCCTAACCTGGCGACGCGCTTGAAAACGGCCAGCCAGCGCATCCAGGCGGCGCCGCCGGAGATTCTCATCGACCTGCAACGCTTTGCCGGCTTGCCACCGGCGCCGTCGGAGCAACTGCTATTGATTGGTCGCCGACATGTACGCAGCAACAACTCCTGGATGCACAACTATCACCGCCTGGTGAAAGGCAAGCCGCGCCATCAGTTGCTCATGAATCCCGAGGACCTGAATACCCGACAGTTGCAGGATGGACAGCGGGTCCGAGTCAGTTCACGGGTCGGCAGCATCGAGGTCGAGGTGCAGGCCTGCGCAGACATGATGCCTGGGGTGGTAAGCCTGCCTCATGGTTTTGGCCATGCCCGTGCCGGCGTG
Organism: Pseudomonas vranovensis; assembly: GCF_040438935.1. Taxonomy (NCBI): domain Bacteria; kingdom Pseudomonadati; phylum Pseudomonadota; class Gammaproteobacteria; order Pseudomonadales; family Pseudomonadaceae; genus Pseudomonas; species Pseudomonas vranovensis. Next base: position 442,267 of record NZ_CP159259.1, read on the forward strand.
CGCATGGAGATTGCACAGCATCAGCCGGGCGCCAGCGCCAACGACCTGACAGACGAGCGTCAACTCGATGCCGTGTCGGGTAATGCGGCGCTCAATGGCGTGCCGGTGCAAGTGGTTGCGGCCTGATATCGGCAAGGCCGAGCGTCATGCTTGGCTTTCCGATACAATGCGTCACCGTGCCGACAACCAGGTCGGAAAGTTCAGCCGCGAGGTGCTTCATGGATATCATCGAAACAATCAAAGAGCAGATTGCCAACAACACCATTCTGCTTTACATGAAAGGCTCGCCGAATGCCCCGCAGTGCGGTTTTTCGGCCAAGGCGGCGCAAGCCGTGATGGGTTGTGGCGAGAAATTCGCTTACGTGGATATCCTGCAGAATCCGGAAATCCGCGCCAACCTGCCAAAGTATGCCAACTGGCCGACCTTCCCACAGCTGTGGGTTGCCGGTGAACTGGTCGGCGGTTCCGACATCATGGCCGAGATGTTTGCCAACGGCGAACTGCAGACCCTGATCAAGGAAGCTGCAGCCAAGGCTGAGGTGGCCAAGGCCTGAGTACAGGTTTGGTAAAAAAAAGCCCCGCATTGCGGGGCTTTTTTTATGGGATGGTTTATTCGCCCATCTGCGACTGCAGGTAGTTTTCCAGGCCGACCTTGTCAATCAGGCTCAACTGGGTTTCCAGCCAGTCGATGTGCTCTTCCTCGGACTCGAGGATGTCTTCGAGCATTTCACGGCTGCCGAAGTCGCCAACGGTTTCACAGTGGGCGATGGCGGCCTTGAGGTCCACCAGGCCTTTTTGCTCGATCTTCAGGTCGCACTCGAGCATTTCCTTGGTGTGTTCACCAATCAGCAGCTTGCCCAGGTCCTGGACGTTGGGAATGCCTTCGAGAAACAGAATGCGCTTGATCAGTTTGTCAGCGTGCTTCATTTCGTCGATGGATTCTTTGTATTCGTGCTTGCCGAGCTTCTCCAGACCCCAGTCTTCATACATGCGGGCATGCAGGAAGTATTGGTTGATTGCGACCAGCTCGTTTCCGAGGATCTTGTTGAGATGCTGGATGACGCTAACGTCGCCTTTCATGATGGGGTCCTGCCCTGTAAGTGTGCCTATAAGCAGGAGTTTGAGCTTCGCAACTTCGGCTGTCAAACCTAAGTTATTGAATAATAAGTGAAAATTAATCGGAATAAGAATGTTTGTGTTCCGCGTTTTAACCCTAACTTGTTGAATTAAAGGCATAAAAAAACCGGACGCTGGGTCCGGTTCTTCAAATGGGCTGTTTTTACGCGGCGGTAAATTCCACAGGGTAGGGCAGTGCGGCCTGGCTGACCTGCAATTCGGTCAAGGTTTCACGCACTACCTGCTTGGCCAGGCAGGCGCATTTGCCGCACTGGCTCGCCACATTCGTAGCGGCTCTGACGTCCTTGTAGCTGCAGCATCCTTCATAGATCGCATCGCGGATCTGTCCGTCGGTTACACCAACACAAAGACACACATACATAGGGCAGACCATCACTGGTAAAGGCTCAATGCGAAGAAGCTTAATGTTAATGAGAATGCTTGTCAAAGCTCATTCGGAACGAGACGTGCCAGGGCGACCGACGGCAGGATTCGAATCAGGTTGCCTGAAATTCGGCGTGCAGCGCCTGGCCGTGTATCATGGCCGGTCTTTGCGTGGTCAGGTCGGCTGGAGCTTGCCTGGCAACGTGTTTCAAACCATCAGGAGATATCGAATGAGCGTACTCGTTGGCAAACAAGCCCCGGACTTCACCGTTCCAGCCGTGCTGGGCAATGGCGAAATCGTCGACAGCTTCAACCTGGCTTCGGCCATCAAGGGCAAGTACGGCCTGGTGTTCTTCTACCCACTGGACTTCACCTTCGTCTGCCCGTCCGAGCTGATCGCTCTGGATCACCGCATGTCCGAGTTCCGCGACCGCAACGTTGAAGTGATCGCCGTGTCGATCGACTCGCACTTCACCCACAACGCCTGGCGCAACACCCCGATCAATGCCGGTGGCATCGGTCAGGTCCAGTACATCATGGCTGCCGACATGAAGCACGAAATCGCCAAGGCCTACGACGTAGAGTCCGAAGGCGGCGTCGCTTTCCGTGGCGCGTTCCTGATCGACGACAAGGGTGTCGTTCGTTCGCAGATCATCAACGACCTGCCGCTGGGCCGTAACATGGACGAGCTGCTGCGTCTGGTCGACGCCCTGCAATTCCACGAAGAGCACGGCGAAGTCTGCCCTGCCAACTGGAAGAAAGGCGACAAGGGCATGACCGCTTCGCCTGAAGGCGTTGCTGCATACCTGAGCGAGAACGCTGGCAAGCTGTAATAGCGAGCCACAAAAAAACCGGCCTCAATGGCCGGTTTTTTTTGTGCCGCGAGGAGTGGGCTTCAGTCGTTGAAGTCTTGCCAGCCGCCCATTTCCTTCCAGCGATTGACGATGCCGCAGAATAGCTCGGCGGTCTTCTCGGTGTCGTAGCGCGCCGAGTGGGCTTCACGCCCGTCGAAATCGATGTCGGCGCTCTGGCACGCACGGGCCAGTACGGTCTGGCCGTAGGCGAGGCCGGCGAGGGTCGCGGTGTCGAAGCTCGAGAACGGATGAAACGGGTTGCGTTTCATGTCGTTGCGCGCCACGGCAGCATTGAGGAAGCCCAGGTCGAAGCTGCTGTTGTGCCCGACCAGGATCGCCCGCTTGCAGCCATTGGCCTTCAGCGCCTTGCGCACGCCACGGAAGATGTCGGTCAGGGCCGACTCTTCGCTCACGGCCATGCGCAACGGATGATCGAGCTTGATACCGGTGAACTCCAGCGCCGCCTGCTCGATATTTGCCCCTTCAAACGGTTCGACGCGGAAGAAGTAGGTGTGCTCCGGGAACAGGAATCCTTTCTCGTCCATGCCGATGGTCACGGCGGCGATTTCCAGCAGGGCATCGGTGGCGCTGTTGAAGCCACCGGTCTCCACATCGATTACTACCGGCAGGTAACCGCGAAAACGTTCCGCCATTGGGTGACGGGGGCCACCACTTGGACCGTCCTGGTCATCGTACAGATCTTCACTCACGCAGTTTCCTCCAGCAGGCGCCAGCGCAGTTGCTCACCGGCGCGCAGCGGGATAACGGTTTGCTCGCCGAACGGCAAGCTGCTTGGGGCGGTCCAGCTTTCGCGAACCAGGGTAATGGTGTCGGTGTTGCGCGCCAGGCCGTAGAAGTCGGGGCCATGCTTGCTGGCAAAGCCTTCGAGCTTGTCGAGGGCGTTGCGTTGCTCGAACGCTTCGGCGTACAGCTCGATCGCCGCATAGGCGGTGTAGCAGCCGGCGCAACCGCAGGCCGCTTCCTTGGCGTGACGGGCGTGCGGTGCCGAGTCGGTGCCCAGGAAGAACTTGCTGCTGCCGCTGGTGGCGGCGTCCAGCAAGGCCACCTGGTGGGTGTTGCGCTTGAGGATCGGCAGGCAGTAGAAGTGCGGGCGAATACCGCCAACCAGCATGTGGTTGCGGTTGTACAGCAGGTGCTGGGCCGTGATGGTCGCGCCAACATTGACCGGGGCCTCGTTGACGAACTGTACGGCATCGCTGGTGGTGATGTGTTCGAACACCACTTTCAAGGTCGGGAATCGCTCGACGATACGGCGCATGTGTTCGTCGATGAACAGTTTCTCGCGGTCGAATACGTCGACCTCGCCGCGGGTCACTTCACCGTGTACCAGCAGTGGCATGCCGACCTCGGCCATGGCCTCGAGTGCGGCGAAAATGTTATCGACATTGGTGACACCGGAGTCGGAGTTGGTGGTCGCACCGGCCGGGTAGAGCTTGGCGGCATGCACGAAACCGCTGGCCTTGGCCGCGCGGATTTCCTCGGGCTGGGTACGGTCGGTGAGGTACAGCACCATCAGCGGCTCGAAGCGGCTGCCGGCCGGACGGGCGGCGAGGATGCGCTCGCGATAGGCGCCGGCTTCGGCGGCATTGCGTACCGGTGGTACCAGGTTGGGCATGATGATTGCGCGGGCAAAGGTGCGCGCAACGTCGCCGACGGTATGGGGCAGCACGGCGCCATCGCGAAGATGGATGTGCCAGTCATCGGGACGCAGGAGGGTCAGGCGGTCGGACATTGGGGATTCCAGGCGGGTCGAACTCAAGCTGAATGCTACCGGAAAAGCCGGGTTCGAGCACTTTCTATCAAGTTTTGCCGCACCTGACCGATAGCCTGCAGGTATACCGTGAAAATCTGTGGAGCCTCCCGTGCGCCAGCGTTATCTTGCCTTGCTCAGTGTGTTTGCCTGCTTGCCCGCGACGGCACTCACGTTCCAGACCCGTCTGGAGAATATCGAGTGGAAGGTCGAAGGCGATCAGTTCGAGTGCCGGCTGGTCCAGCCGATTGCCGATTTCGGCAGTGGTGAATTCGTGCGCCGTGCCGGCGAGCAGGCCACGTTTCAATTGCGTTCGAGCACCAACGCACTGGGCAGCGGCTCCGCGACCCTGTTTGCAGCCGCCGCGCCCTGGCAGCCAGGTCGTGCGGATATCAACCTGGGGGCGGTGCGCATGGCCCGCAGCGGCGTGCTCTTCATCAGCTCCCAGGGCCAGGCCAGTCGCCTGATCAACGGCTTGCTCGACGGACGCAGTACCGTGGTGCGCAATTATGCAGGTGAAGCCGGTCGGGCAATAGAAGTGCGCCTGTTGCCGGTGAAATTCAGCAAGGCATACGGCGACTATCAGGTGTGCGCCGCCAAGCTGCTACCCATGAATTTCGATCAGGTGCGCCAGGCGCGTGTCGGTTTTCCCGGTGGTGGCATTGACCTGGACGTCGATGCCAAGGCCCGTCTGGACGTAATCCTGGACTTTATCAAGGCCGACCCTACGGTCAACCATATCGAACTCGACGGTCACTCGGACAACAGTGGCAATCGCCTGACCAATCGCGACCTCTCAAGGCGCCGGGCGCTGGCAGTCATGGAGTACTTCAAGGCTCATGGTATTGCTGAAGACCAAATGACCGTTCGCTTTCATGGCGAACGCTACCCACTGGCCAAGAACAATTCCTCGGCCAATCGGGCGCGTAACCGTCGGGTCAACATCCAGCTGGACCGTGTGGCGCCCGTGGAAAAGCCGATGGAAAATGCATCCGAGACGCCTGCGGCAACCCAGGCGCCGGCAGTCCAGGCCGAAACCACCAAGCCCTCGGTCAAGTCCTGAGCTGCGACCGTCCGTCGCGCTCTCGACAGTTCCTGTCGCTTTGTCGTCACAAGCTGTCGCCCCACTGTAAATTTTGCCGCAAGGCCGGTAGAATCGACGGCTTTCCGTACAACCCCGTGGAGTGATGGCATGGCGGACGTAAAAAAGGTCGTACTGGCGTATTCCGGCGGCCTTGATACTTCGGTGATTCTCAAGTGGCTGCAGGATACCTACAACTGTGAAGTGGTGACTTTCACCGCTGACCTGGGTCAGGGCGAAGAGGTCGAACCGGCCCGCGCCAAGGCTCAGGCCATGGGCGTGAAGGAAATCTACATCGATGACCTGCGCGAAGAGTTCGTCCGAGACTTCGTGTTCCCGATGTTCCGCGCCAACACCGTCTATGAAGGCGAGTACCTGCTGGGTACTTCCATCGCCCGTCCGCTGATCGCCAAGCGCCTGATTGAAATCGCCAACGAAACCGGCGCCGACGCCATTTCCCATGGCGCCACCGGCAAGGGCAACGACCAGGTGCGTTTCGAACTGGGTGCCTATGCGCTCAAGCCAGGGGTCAAGGTCATTGCTCCATGGCGCGAGTGGGACCTGCTGTCCCGCGAGAAGCTCATGGACTATGCCGAGAAGCACGGCATCCCGATCGAGCGCCACGGCAAGAAGAAGTCGCCGTACTCGATGGACGCCAACCTGCTGCACATCTCCTATGAAGGCGGCGTGCTGGAGGATACCTGGACCGAGCACGAAGAAGACATGTGGCGCTGGACCAAGTCGCCAGAAACCGCGCCAGACGTTCCAACCTACCTGGAACTGACCTACCGCAACGGTGACATCGTCGCCCTGGACGGCGTCGAGATGACTCCGGCCACCGTACTGGCTACCTTGAACCGCATCGGCGGCGAGAACGGTATCGGTCGCCTGGACATCGTCGAGAACCGTTATGTCGGCATGAAGTCCCGTGGTTGCTACGAAACCCCGGGCGGCACCATCATGCTGCGCGCCCACCGGGCGATCGAGTCGATCACCCTGGACCGCGAAGTGGCTCACCTCAAGGATGAGCTGATGGTCAAGTACGCCAGCCTGATCTACACCGGCTACTGGTGGAGCCCGGAGCGTCTGATGCTGCAGCAGATGATCGACGCCTCGCAGGTCAACGTGAACGGCGTGGTTCGTCTGAAGCTGTACAAGGGCAATGTGATCGTTACCGGTCGCAAGTCCGATGACTCGTTGTTCGACGCCAACATCGCCACCTTCGAAGAAGATGGCGGCGCTTACAACCAGGCCGACGCAGCGGGCTTCATCAAGCTCAACGCCCTGCGCATGCGTATTGCCGCCAACAAGGGCCGCTCGTTGATCTGAACGACGCCTTGATCCAAAAGAACCCCGGCCTGGTCCGGGGTTTTTTATTGGCTGATCACTTGGGACACCAAGGTGATTTGAGTACCGGCTTCCAGATTGCAGATTATCCAGGTGTCGCAAGGCCCTCCGGGCTCACGCAGCGCCTGGGCAACAAAGGCGTCGAGCCTTTGCTGGGCGCCTGCACCCTTCAAGCTGATGGTGACCGTAGTTGCTGGTATTTCATTGCGTTCGGCCGGTTCCGGGGCGTGCTTGGCAGGGTTTTCAACAATGTCTGTATTTTTCTTCACGGGTTGTGACTTGACGGCAGAGGGATCTTCCGGGTCCGCCAGTGGCGGAGTCGATGTGGCTGTCTCAAGCAGGTCTGGCGAACACAGGGATTTGTAATTGAAGTTCAGGGTAAGAAAGAACAGCACGGTGAGGAAGAAAGGAAAGCCGACTAGAAACCATGTATAGATTCCCTGGCTGTCCTCCCCCAGGAACGGTAGTGAGGCCAGCGCAGACGCCTCAATAATGCCCGCGAAAATCGCGATGATCGTCAACGGGCTACGCGGCTCGCTTCTGCTCATGGCCTTTGCTCCCTTCGACTGAGTCAAGTTCAAGGTTATGTACTATGGGCAGTGCGCGCCGGGTAGGGGGTTGCGTTTCTGTCAGGGGAAATGATTGTGCTTTAAAGGGAGTCTGCAGGTTGTTAACTGTTTGTGTTTGGTATTTATCAAACGTGTGAAGTTGATTTTTCCTGCGCCGGCTATCGCGTTGTTGATGGGGTGCTTATATATAGTGCTGCTACCTTGTTGTGTGGTTTAGAGATTTATCTCTACTGGCGCGGGCGGCTCTACTCTGGTGCCGTGTGTGGTAGTTACATCTGTAGGAATTGTCTGCCGCATTTGTAGGTTGTGTCTTTGTATGCATTTATCTGTTATTAGCGTAATACAGTTTGTCCTGTAACTAGGCTATTGTGCGGGGACAAAATATCGAACAGCAAACAATTGGATTTGCCCATGAATAAAGTGCTGATCGTGGATGATCACCCTGTCATTCGCCTGGCTGTACGCATGTTGATGGAGCGACATGGCTATGAGGTCATCGCGGAGACAGACAATGGTGTAGATGCGCTGCAACTGGCGCGCGAGCATGGCCCGGATATCGTCATTCTGGATATCGGCATTCCCAAGCTCGATGGTCTTGAGGTCATCGCCCGGCTCAACTCCACCTGTCCAGGGGTCAAGGTTCTCGTACTGACGTCGCAAGCTCCCGGGCATTTCTCAATGCGCTGCATGCAGGCCGGCGCTGCCGGCTATGTTTGCAAGCAGCAGGACCTGACGGAACTGCTCAGTGCCATCAAGGCGGTGCTGTCCGGCTACAGCTATTTTCCGAACCAGGCGCTGCATTCTGTACGTTCCAACCTGGGCGGGGCGACCGAGGCCGACATGGTAGAGCGACTGTCAGGGCGAGAGATGATGGTGTTGCAGCAATTGGCCCGTGGTAAAACCAACAAGGAAATTGCCGACGGCATGTTCTTGAGCAACAAAACGGTCAGTACCTACAAGACCCGGCTGCTACTCAAGCTCAATGCGCGGTCACTGGTAGACCTGATCGAGCTGGCTCAACGCAACGGTCTGGTCTGACGCTCCAGGAACGACAAAGCCTCCTTGCGGAGGCTTTTGTGTTTGAGCGGGTACTGAATGCTCGAGTGTCCGGGTGAGTCACCCGGACCGAGGATGGCGTGGCGTCAGAGGTCGAAGTCGAACTCGGCGAGTTGCTTCTGCAAGCGACGTTCTTCCAGCAGATTGTCGATGGTGCGACGTTTGCTGAGGTTGGTCTTTGCCACTTCAACAACGGGTTCCACGTCATCGGCCTCTGCCGGCGTGAAATCTTCATCTACATCCAGGTCTTCTTTATCGGTGCTCATAAGTCACTCCAAGCCAAGAGGGCCATTGGCGCACCTTATAGCGAGAATCCTTGAGCTGGTAAAAAAGATTTTTTCAATCGACCTGGTACATATTTCACTATCTTCTCAATCGTCAGAGGTTTTCTGCTTGTATTCGCACAAGTCCTCGATCCGGCAGCTACCGCAGCGCGGTTTGCGCGCCTGGCATACATAGCGCCCGTGCAGGATCAACCAATGGTGTGCGTCGAGCAGGTAGGCCTTGGGTACGAACTTCATCAATGCCTTCTCGACTTCAAGCACCGTTTTGCCGGGCGCAATGCCTGTACGGTTGCTGACCCGGAAAATATGCGTGTCCACTGCCATCGCCACTTGCCGGAACGCTGTGTTGAGTACCACGTTGGCAGTCTTGCGGCCTACGCCGGGCAGCGCTTCGAGTGCTTCGCGGGTTTCCGGCACCTGGCTTGCGTGTTTTTCAATCAACAGGCGACAGGTTTCGATAACGTTGCGGGCCTTGCTGTTGTAAAGCCCGATGGTCTTGATGTACGCCGACAGTCCGTCGACCCCCAGCGCATGAATGGCTTCGGGGGTGTTGGCGACAGGGTACAACTTGGCCGTGGCCTTGTTGACACTGACGTCCGTGGCCTGGGCTGAAAGAATCACCGCGATCAGCAGCTCGAACGGCGTGGTATAGGCCAGTTCTGTCTTGGGCTCAGGGTTGTCTTCGTGCAGCCTGCGAAAGATTTCCAGGCGTTTGGCAGCATTCATGGGGTCAAAGGTTTCCTTGACGACGTAAGGGGGCTCGCCCATGGCAAACCCGGTTGTACAGGGCCAGTAGCAGGCCCATCAATATCAGCGCCCCAGGCAGCAGGGCGGCCAGGCGAATTCCTGCCCATTGCGCCAGAAACTCGCGGCCAGCACCCAGGCCCAAGGCCAGGGCAGCAAAACCGAGCAACACGATGGCTGATTGCCGCAAGGTCTGGGTGTCGCCACGGGCGTGTTCAAACACCAGGCATTGTACGGCGATCAGTGCCGGATAAGGGCCAAGCGCCAGGTACAACGGCAGGGCCCAGGTACGAAGCCCAAGCTCCAGGCAGGTGGTCAACCCCGCCGATAGCAGTACGCTGGCAATCAGCCTGCCGGGGCCGTCGAGCCAGCGGTGCAGTGGGCTCATTGCCAGGTGGTGCAGGGTGATCACCAGGACACTCAGGCCGGCAATGGCGCCAGCGTTGTGTAGCGTCTGAGTGGCGCCCAGCAGCGGCGCCAGGCTTACGGCGGCAAGCCATTGCTTATTCATTGCTGCGCTCTCCCAGTAACACCTGCCGATGCTCGTCGAAGTAGCGCAAGGCGTCGTGCACGGCATGAATGACGGCGCGGGAGGTGATGGTAGCCCCCGCCAACTGATCGAATTGACCGTTGTCGCGCTTGAGCGACCAGGCGGCGTCGGGAGTCGTCTGCCGGCTGTTCCCGACAAAGCCCTGCAGCCAGTGGTTGTCTGGTGCTGCCACGGCGGCGCCAAGGCCTGGCGTCTCTTGCTGGCGCAGTACCTTGCTGCCGATCAGGCGTCCTTGTGAATCAATGGCGATCAGCAGTTCAAGGGGGCCGCCATACCCCTGTGCCAGACTGTGCAGCACCACAGCGCTGGGCTGGCCCGCCAATGTGGCGCGATAGCCTGCCAGTAACCGGCTGTGGGCGAGGGGGGCGGTGTCCAGTGCCAAGGGCGCCTGCAAGGGGTGATTGTCGTAGAGAGTTTGCGGCAGCACGCTGAGCCAGGTTTGCGCCTTGAGCTGTTGTTGTGCCTGGTCGATGGCATCAGTGCCCAGGCGATGCCAGATGATGACGCTGCCGATGCTCAATGCGGCAATGAGCACCAGCAGTATCCACTTGCCTGTTGCAGACAGGTTCAAGAGGGAACCGCCTGCCGACGTTCGGCCCAGCGCTCGAGCGCCGGCACACAAAGGTTCATCAACAGCACGGCAAAGGCGGTGCCGTCGGGGTAGCTGCCCCAGGTCCGTATCAGGTAGATCAATACCCCAATTCCGATCCCGAACATCAATCGGGCCTGTGCTGACTTGGGCCCGGAGACCGGCTCGGTGGCGATGAAAAATGCTGCCAGCATGGTCGAGCCACTGAGCAAATGCAGCAGTGGTGAGCCATTGGAGTCTGAGCCCGAACCATTCCAGAACACCAGGCTCATGACGAAAAGGCTCGCCAGCAGGCCAACCGGTGCATGCCAGGTGAACACCTTGCGTTGCAGTAACAGCAAGCCACCGAGCAGAAACGCCAGGTTGGCCCACTCACTGCCCTGGCCGCCGAAATGACCAAAGCCAGGGTGACTGGCGAACAGCTCGTCCAGGGTCAGGCTGCGGTTGTTGCGCAGGGCATCGAGGACCGTGGCCTGGGCCCAGGCGTCGGGTTGTTCGGTGCCGCTCCAGGCAAACACATAGTGCAGGCTTGAGGCCAGGTCCAGCAGCTGTACGCCGGGCCACTGGGTCATGGACTGTGCAAAGGTGAGCAGCACCACGGCATAGCCGAGCATCGCCGGGTTGAACGGGTTCCTGCCAACGCCGCCGTAAAGCTGCTTGCCCAGGGCAATGGCGCTGGCGCTGGCGATGACCGGCACCCACCAGGGGGCATAGGCGGGCAAGGCAACAGCCAGCAGGCAGGCGCTGACCAGAGCGCTCCCGTCATTGAGCGAAGACCGCACCGGGCGTTGTTGCAGCTTGAGTGAAATGGCCTCGCTGGCCAGCGCCGAGCCTGCGCACAACACAAGGTTGAACAGCATCCCCCAGCCATGTTGCCAGAGCAACGTCAGCACGCCCGGCATGCACGCCAGCAGCACCAGCGACATCGTGCTGCGCAGGCGATCGCTGGAGTCAGTGGCTGGCATGATCGGCGACCGGTTGCAGGGCGTGTAGACGTGCCTGGGCGTGTTCGGCCGCTTGCTCCAGTTCAGTCAGCTGGGCCTGCTGGGCATCGTTTGGCGTAGCGCCAAAGGCAGCCCGTGCCTTGCTCAGTTGGGCCCTGCTCATGGCGGCAGCAATCTTGGCTTGTTTCAGGGCGGCATCGGCTGCGGCTGCCTTCTGCGCCTTGACCCGCTCGATGGCGGCTTTGATCGGGTCATCGGCTGTCGCGCCGGGGCTGGCAGTGCCTGGCGCCGCGGTGCGCTGGCTACGGGCCGTGCGCTCTGCCTGTTTGCGCGCCTCTTCGCGCTCCAGCCGGCTGTTGCGCAGCTCGAAGCGGCGCCGAGCCTGGTTGCGTTTACGGGTACGCGTCGCCAGGGTGTCGGCGTCAGGGTCCAACCCGCCGACAATCGCCACGATGTTGCTGGTAGCGGTCAGTGGCAGCAGGTCAATGCAGTCCACCGGACAAGGTGCCACGCACAGGTCGCAACCGGTGCATTCGGCGCTGATAACCGTGTGCATCAGTTTGGCTGCGCCGACGATGGCATCCACTGGACAGGCCTGGATGCATTTGGTGCAGCCAATGCACTCTGCTTCGCGGATGTAGGCGACTTGCGCCGGCGCAGTGCCGCGCTCAGGGTCCAGGGCAATGACCGGAACCTGCAGCAGGCTGGCCAGTGCAGCGATGGTTTCGCTACCACCGGGTGGACACTTATTGATCGCTTCGCCCTTGGCCAACCCCTCTGCATAAGGCTTGCAGCCAGGGTGGCCGCACTTTCCGCACTGGGTTTGCGGCAGCAGGGCGTCGATGCGTTGAATCAGACTCATGATGTGAATAATCCATTGAAGCCGAGAAACGCCAAGGCCATCACGCCTGCCCCGATCAACTCGATGGGCAGGCCGCGAAAGGCCAAGGGTATTGCGTTATGGTCGCTACGCTGGCGCAGGTCGTCGAACAGGCTCAGCGCCAGCCAGAAGCCCAGCCCTCCACCCAAGCCCCAAGCCAGCGTCTGCATCACTGCGTAACCACCCTGAGTGATCTGGAGGGTCAATCCCAGGAGCCCTGTATTGCCCAGCAGCAACGGCATCAAGCCGTCGAAGGGCAGGGCAGGCAGAGCGCGCGACAACAACCCCAGCAATGGCTCGATCAGCACTACGCACAGGGGCAGGAATACGAACAGGCGAAGGTACTCGAGCTGCAGGGGTTGCAGGGCAAGTCGGTAGATAAGCTGGCCCAGGCAGGTGGCAAGTGCCAGTAGCGCGAGGGTTGCCAGGCCCAGGGCATGTACCCTGCGTCGGTCGTTATCGACCGAGGGTTGCAGCAGCGGGTCGATGGCCAGCGCCTGGTGCAGGACCAGGTTGTTGATCAGCGCGGCGCTGATCAGGGCCAGGATGAGTTCGCTCATGGAAGTGCCGAATGCCAGGGCTGTTCGCCATTATCCGGCAATGACGCGAGGAAGAGAACGCCCCGGACGCAAACGTCCGGGGCGTGGGGTTTACTTGATGCGCTGGCCTGGCTTGGCACCGCTGTCGGGGCTGAGCAGGTAGATCTCTTCGCCGCCCGGGCCTGCGGCCATCACCATGCCTTCGGAGATGCCGAAGCGCATTTTGCGCGGTTTGAGGTTGGCGATCATCATGGTCAGGCGACCTTCGAGCTTGGCCGGGTCCGGGTAGGCCGACTTGATGCCGGAGAACACGTTGCGCTGCTCGTCACCGATATCCAGGGTCAGGCGCAGCAGCTTGTCGGCGCCTTCCACGGCTTCAGCCTTGAGGATCAGCGCCACACGCAGGTCGACAGCCGCGAAGGTGTCGAAATCGATCTCCGCCGACAGCGGGTCTTTGGCCAGCTCGCCGTTGCCGGTCACGACGCTGGTCTGGCTGGCGGCCAGGTCTTCTTTGGACGCGGCAACCATGGCCTCGACCTTGACCGGGTCGATGCGGCTCATCAGGGCCTTGAACGGGTTCAGCTTGTGGTTGGTCAGGCGGGTCTGGTGATCGGCCCAGGTCAGTGGCGCCACGTTGAGGAAAGCCTCGGCGTCGGCAGCCAGCAGTGGCAGTACCGGCTTGAGGAAAATCACCAGTTGGCGGAACAGGTTGATGCCTTGGGCGCAGATGGCCTGGACTTCGTCCTGCTTGCCTTCCTGCTTGGCCAACGACCACGGGGCCTTGTCGGCGATCCAGGCATTGGCGCGGTCGGCCAGGCCCATGATCTCGCGCATGGCACGGGCAAAGTCGCGGCCTTCATAGGCCTCGGCAATGCTTGGCGCTGCAGCGAGGAAGGCTTCGGTCAGCTCTGGCGCGGCGTCGCCGTCGACCATCACGCCGTCGTTGCCCTTGTGGATGAAACCGGCGCAGCGGCTGGCGATGTTGACCACCTTGCCGACCAGGTCGGAGTTGACCTTCTGGACGAAGTCTTCCAGGTTCAGGTCCAGGTCATCGACGCCACGGCCAAGCTTGGCCGCGTAGTAGTAGCGCAGGTATTCCGGCGACAGGTGGTCCAGGTAGGTACGGGCCTTGATGAACGTGCCGCGCGACTTGGACATCTTCGAGCCGTTGACGGTCAGGTAGCCGTGGACGTTGATGCCGGTCGGCTTGCGGTAGCCGGCGCCTTCGAGCATGGCAGGCCAGAACAGGGCGTGGAAGTTGACGATGTCCTTGCCGATGAAGTGGTAGAGCTCGGCCTTGGAGTCCTTGTTCCAGAACGCGTCGAAGTCCAGCTCCGGGCGGCGGTCACACAGGTTCTTGAAGCTGGCCATGTAGCCGATCGGCGCATCCAGCCAGACATAGAAGTACTTGCCGGGCTCGTCAGGGATCTCGAAGCCGAAGTACGGGGCGTCACGGGAGATGTCCCATTCCTGCAGGCCAGCATCCAGCCACTCGGCGATCTTGTTGGCCACGGCGTCTTGCAAGGTGCCGCTGCGGGTCCACTGTTGAAGCATGGCCTGGAAGTCAGGCAGCTTGAAGAAGAAGTGCTGGGAGTCCTTGAGCACCGGGGTGGCACCGGAAATCGCCGACTTCGGGTTCTTCAGCTCGGTGGGCGCGTAGGTGGCACCGCATTTTTCGCAGTTGTCGCCGTACTGGTCGTCGGCGGCACACTTGGGGCAGGTGCCCTTGATGAAACGGTCGGCCAGGAACATTTTCTTGTCCGGGTCGAAGTACTGGGTGATCGAGCGGGTGGCAATGTGCCCGGCATCACGCAGCTTGAGGTAGATCTGGCTCGACAGCTCGCGGTTTTCTTCGGCGTGGGTCGAGTGGAAATTGTCGAAATCCACCAGGAAGTCGGCGAAATCCCCACTGTGCTCGGCCTGGACGGCGGCAATCAGTTGCTCCGGGGTGATGCCCTCCTTCTCGGCGCGCAGCATGATGGCCGACCCATGGGCGTCGTCTGCACAGACATACACGCACTGGTTGCCGCGATGCTTCTGAAAGCGCACCCACATGTCTGTCTGGATGTACTCGAGCATATGGCCAAGGTGGATCGAACCATTGGCATAGGGCAGGGCGCTGGTGACGAGAATCTGACGGGGCTCGGACATGGGGGCTCGGCTACTTTTTTCGGCTACTTGAGATGAAACGGTGATCGGCCACTATAAAACGCCGGGAAATTTATTTCACCCCATGTACGTATCTATGGATGTTTCGCGGGTTAGCATAGTCGCCTGTTTTACTCAGTCTTTATCACGGGAGTCTCCATGAGTGCCGTCACTCGCGCAGCCGTCGAAGCCGTTCTTCGCCAGTACACCGACCCTTATCTGAACCAGGACCCGGTCAGCGCCGGTTGTGTGCAGGCCATCGACATCCAGGGCGACCGGGTCAATGTTCAGCTACAGCTCGGTTATGCCGCCGGTCTGTTCAAGAATGGCTGGGCCCAGGTCCTGCAAACGGCCGTCGAGGGTATCGACGGCGTCGCCGCAGCGAAGGTCGAGATCAGTTGCGTGATTGCCGAGCACAAGGCCCAGGCCCAGATTCCTGGCCTGGCCAACGTCAAGAACATCATTGCCGTGGCCTCGGGCAAGGGGGGGGTGGGCAAATCCACTACCGCCGCTAACCTGGCGTTGGCGCTGGCGCGTGAAGGCGCCCGCGTGGGCATTCTGGATGCGGACATCTACGGTCCGAGCCAGGGTGTGATGTTCGGTATACCCGAGCGCACTCGCCCGCAGATCCGTGACCAGAAGTGGTTCGTGCCGCTCAAGGCCCATGGCGTAGAAGTAATGTCGATGGCGTTCCTGACCGATGACAACACGCCGATGGTCTGGCGCGGTCCGATGGTGTCCGGTGCCTTGCTGCAACTGGTGACCCAGACCGCCTGGGACAACCTCGACTACCTGGTGATCGACATGCCGCCAGGCACGGGTGACATCCAGTTGACCCTGGCGCAGAAAGTGCCGGTTGCAGGTTCGGTGATCGTCACCACCCCCCAGGACCTGGCGCTGCTAGATGCCAAGAAAGGGGTCGAGATGTTCCGCAAGGTCAATATTCCGGTGCTGGGTGTGGTCGAGAACATGGCGGTCCACATCTGCTCGAACTGTGGTCATGCCGAGCATCTGTTCGGTGAGGGTGGGGGCGAGAAGCTTGCGGCGCAATATGGCGTTGAACTGCTGGCCTCGTTGCCGCTGTCGATGCTGATTCGCGAACAGGCTGACAGCGGCAAGCCGACAGCCATTGCCGAACCGGAAAGCCAGATTGCCATGGTATACCAGGAGTTGGCTCGCCAGGTGGGCGCACGGATTGTATTGCAGGAAGCGGCTGCGCCGGCAATGCCGAGCATCACCATCAGCGAGGATTGAGGCTCATCGCCGGGCGAGCCCGCTCCTACCGTAGGAGCGGGCTCGCCCGGCGAAAAAAACCGGGCATAAAAAAGCCCCGCCTGTTGAGGGCGGGGCTTTTTTCAAGCTGTAAAGCGGAAGTTAGATAACTTCTACTTCTTCAGCCTGCATGCCTTTCTGACCGCGGGTAGCGATGAAAGAAACCTGCTGGCCTTCTTTCAGGCTCTTGAAGCCGTCAGCCTTGATGGCTTTGAAGTGTACGAACAGGTCGTCACCGGATTGTGGGGTGATGAAGCCGAAGCCTTTTTCATCGTTGAACCACTTAACGGTACCGGTTTGGCGATTGGACATGGTCTGTCTCCTTGGACAAAGTTAACTACGGCTCAGGAAACGCCCTGGCCGAGACTGAGTGCAAAGAGGCAGAAAATTCATGAAGATGGGTTGATCGAGATCTTGCATCAGGTAGATATTCTCAGTGACACGTGCAGCACAGTGGCGTCACCTTAACCCTTTTTCCAGAACGTGCCAATGGTCTTGTTCAGCTTTCGCGCAAATCATGACTGACGGTGTTGGTGGGCTAGCTACAAGCCCCGCCGGGCGGGGATTCGCTGCCTTGCAGTGGATGAAACTTTGAACCCGGCGCCCGGCCCGGTAAGATGCGCCACAGAATTTCTTCACCTCGTTACTTCAGGACACCCGCCATGAGCATCAAATCGGACAAGTGGATTCGCCGCATGGCGCAGGAACACGGCATGATCGAGCCGTTCGTCGAGCGCCAGGTGCGCGGTGAGAGCGACAACCGGCTGATCTCCTTCGGTGTTTCCAGCTACGGCTACGATGTGCGCTGCGCCGACGAGTTCAAGGTCTTCACCAACATCAACTCGGCAACCGTCGATCCAAAGAATTTCGACGCTGGCAGCTTTGTCGACGTCAAGAGCGATGTCTGCATCATCCCTCCCAACTCCTTCGCCCTGGCCCGGACCGTCGAGTACTTCCGCATTCCGCGCAATGTGCTGACCATCTGCCTGGGTAAAAGCACCTATGCACGCTGCGGCATCATCGTCAACGTCACCCCGCTGGAGCCGGAGTGGGAAGGCCATGTGACCCTGGAGTTCTCCAACACCACCACCTTGCCGGCGAAAATCTACGCCAACGAGGGTGTCGCCCAGATGCTGTTCCTCGAATCCGACGAAGAGTGTGAAGTGTCCTATAAGGACCGTGGCGGCAAGTACCAGGGCCAGCGCGGCGTCACCCTGCCACGCACCTGAGCCGACAAGCCGAGGGAATTCCTTGCCGCAGGCAGACTCCAATGCAGTGAACTGTTTCGCCAGGCAACAGGCCTGGCGCACTTCACCCAGGAGCTGCCCCATGAAACTCGACCCTACCATCAGCGCCAAGCTGGCCGTGTTGCAGCCCAACCATGTCGGCGTGCTGGCCTGGTCGTTGATGGCTCATCCGCATCCGCACATCGCCCACGCCGGTGGTGTGCCTGGTCAACCTGACCCAGACACCCCCGAGACGCCGCAACCCGGTGAGGTTCCGCCTATGGAGCCGGGCGAACCGACCCTGCCTGACGAGCCGCCTCCCGCGCCTGTGGCCTGAGCCGAGCTCCAGGTTTACCGCTTCAAGGCGATAGCAGATAGCCGCTGCGGTAAGCCTGCCGACCGGCAACGTGGGCGATGACCATGCCCGCGGTGGCCATGCGGCGCAGTGAGCGTGCGTACAGCAGGCCAGGCTGGGCATTGCTCACCGGTGTCACGCGGTCATTGAGCGGGTCAATCACTTCTGCGATCAGCTGGCCTGCCTCCAGGTACTGGCCAGGTTCGACATGAAACACCAGTAGCCCGCCCAAAGGCGTTGCAACCGGCTCGACGCCTGCCAATGGCGTTGCCGGGTAGAGCAACGCAGGCATCTGGGCAGCTTCGGCTTCGATAGCGCCGTAATGCATCAGGTAATCGAGAATCGCCGTGCAGTCCTGTTTTGCCAGCGGGTGGTTCACATCGCCCTGACCACGCAGTTCGACCGTGACCGAAAAGCTGCCCTGGGGAATGGGAAACTGTTTGCCAAAGCGTTGGTGCAGCTGCCACCAGACCAGGGTGAAACACTCGTCGAACGACTGCCCGCCCGAGTCGGTGGCCAGCAGGCTGGCCTGGGTGCCGAGGTAGCGCGCCAGGGGTTCGACCTGCGGCCAGGCCTCTGGCGTGGTGTACAGGTGCGCGACGGCGTCGAAATCACAGTGCAGGTCCAGCACCATCTCCGCATCGCAGGCCAATCGTTGCAGTGTCAGGCGCTGGGATTGCAGGGGCGTGTGTGCAGGATGGGCATCCAGGGCGCGCCGCAGGTACTCGCGAATCAAGGCCACGTTGTGCGCAGGATCCTGGCTCAAGTGGGCCTCGATCTGATCACCGATAGCGTCGCTCAGGTCGACAAAGTTGCGGTTGAAGTTTTCTCCGCTTTGCAGCTCGAAACGGCCGAGCGGCACGTCCATCAGTACCTGCTCCAGGCCCACCGGGTTGGCAATCGGAACCAATACGATTTCGCGGCGCAGCATGCCCTTTGCTTCGAGCTCTGCCAGGCGCTGCTTGAGATGCCAGGCCACCAGCATGCCGGGCAGCTCGTCTGCGTGCAGTGATGCCTGGATATAAATTTTGCCGGCACCTCGTGGGCCGAAATGAAAGCTGTGAATCTGGCGGGCGATGCCTGGAACCGGCGCCAGAATGTCGTGGGTCGAGTGATGCATAACGGTCCTAGTGAGTCGGTCCTGGAAAGGTTGATATAAGCATAAAGTTTCCAGGCGCGCAGTCCCTTACTTGTAGGCGCGGGCTTGCCCCGTGATAGCAATCGTTCAGGTAGATTGCCATCGCGGAGCGAGCCCGCTGCTACGGATCAGTAACGAGCATCCACCGGCTTGCCGCCGTTGGGCCAGTCCTTGGCCTTGTCGGGGAAGTCAGGCCGGGGCTGTTGCGAGAACCACGCGGCGACATCCACCGCCTCCTGATCACTCAAGCCGCCCTGGCCCAGCGGGAAGCGTTCGTGGAAGCCGATCGGCATGTTGCGTTTGACGAAGGCCGCTGCCGTGTAGGTGCGCGCCATGCCGGCACCGATGTTGAACGACTGTTCTCCCCACAATGGCGGGAACACCAGGCTGCCATCGTCGCGTGCCAGACCTTCACCATTGCTGCCGTGACATACCGCGCATTGCTTGACGTACACCTGCTGGCCATTGGCGAGGTCTGGCTTGATAGCCGGGTCGATCTTGCCGACACCGCGTCCGGCCACCTTGTCGCCAGGCTGGGTGTTGTTCTTCATCCACTCGAAGTACGCCACCATGGCCTGCATGTCGGCCGATTGAGGCGGGATCGGCGTGCCGTTCATGGAGCGACGGAAGCAGCCGTTGATACGTTCCTCCAGGGTAATCACTTTGCCGGCGCGCGGCGCGTAGCCGGGGAAGAAGGCCGACACGCCGACAAAGGGCGAGCCGTCGGCCACGGTACCGGCGTTCAGGTGGCAGCTTGTGCAGTTCAGGGCGTTGCCGACGTTGTCGGGCAACAGTGCCTTGGTCTGCAGGTGCAGGCGCATACCGCGCACGACTTGCTCGGCGTTCGGGGCTGCCAGCAGGTCGGCCAGGCGTGGCGTCTGGAACGCGGTTGAATCAGTCGTTTGCGGGTTGAGCTGGCCACGCAGTTTCTTCACCTGCTGGGCGGTGACGGCCGGGCTGTCGTTGCCCCAGTGCCCACGTACGAAGGTGAGTATCTCGGCGATTTCCTGATCCGACAGGCGAGCGAAGCCGGGCATGGTGTAGACCCGTGAGTGGGTTGCGGTCTGCGCAGTTTTCCAGCCGGTGAGGGTGATATGCAGCAAGGAAGTCGGGTCGTTCGAGGTCACGCTGGGGTTGCCGGCAAGCGGTGGAAACATGCCTTTGACGCCTGCACCGTCGGTGCGGTGACAGTCGCTGCAGAACTGTGTGTAGCCCAGGCCGCCACGGCTGCTGTACAGGTCATCCGGCGGCATGGCCGGTGTCAGCGCTACGGCCGGCATGGGCAAGTCATGCTCTCCCGGCGGCAAGGATTTGAGGTAGCTGGCGATGGCGACGAGGTCGGCATCGCTGAAGTGCTGGGTACTGTGATGGATGACTTCAGCCATGTTGCCCGAAACGGTGGCAAAGCGATTTTGTCCGGTTTTGAGCAATTGCACGGTGTCCGGTACCGTCCACAAGTTGCGCAGGCTCAAGGCACGCCAGTGCTCTACGGTTTCGCCGGCGAGAAAGTGCTTGCCGCTGCTGCCGGCATCGCTCAGGGCTTTTTCCTGGAAGGCAATGCCCCGAGGTGTGTGGCAGGCACCGCAATGTCCCAGGCCCTGTACCAGGTAAGCCCCGCGATTGATCACAGGGTCCTGGTCGGGGTCGGCTTCAAACGGCTGGGTGTCGAGGAAGGCCCAGTTCCAGAACGCCAGGCCCCAACGCATGTTGAACGGCCAGCTCATGTTGGCAGACTGGTTGGAGCGGCTGATCGGTGGAACGTCGTGCATCAGGTAGGCAAAGAGTGCGCGCATATCCTCTTCGGTCATTTTTGCGTAGGACGGATAAGGCATGGCCGGATAGAGGTGGGTGCCGTCCGCCCTCACACCCTCGCGCATGGCCGTGTCGAACTGCTCGAAGCTGTAGCGGCCAATGCCGGTGTCCGGGTCGGGCGTAATGTTGCTGGAGTAGATAATGCCCATGGGCGTTTTCAACTGCAGGCCACCGGCCATGAGTGGGCCCTTGGGGGCGGTGTGGCAGGCGATGCAGTCGCCCAGTTGTGCCACGTACTTGCCGCGTTCGAGCTGGGTGTTGTCGACCGGTTCAGGTGGGGTTGTTGCCGGCGCTGCGTCGCTGGCGTGAAGGGTTGGGATCAACAACAACGTCGCGGCGTATAGCGCCAGACGTGAAAGGGCACAAGCCATTGCAATATTCCTTTATTCACCCGGCCTGGAGCGATCCTTGGGCGCAGGTGTGCAATCGTTTTCAGAGATCATCAGGCAGAACCGGGGCGAACTTCGCCCCAGTTTCGTTGTAAGGCAATTGCGGGCGGGGGCAGTTGATATGGATCAGCGCAGCCGGCATTGCACCGGCTGCGCGGGCAGGTAAGGTTTACTTGCCCGGTACCAGGGTCAGGCGTTTGCTGCCGTAGGCCCGGTCGAAGTTCTGCGGTTGCAGGGGCAGGCTCATGTAGCGGCCCTGGAACCAGGCATCGAGGCCATCGGCGAAATACGCACTGGCCGGATTGCCGGACTGCCCGCTGCTGGTTTGCAGTTGCAGCGGTTCGACCTGGCCGAAGTCGACCACCATGCGCAGCGACGGCGGCAATTGGGCGTTGAAGTCCTGGCCCCAGGCATACGGAGCAAGGTTCAGGGTGCTGTGATCGCCACCGGTGGCTTGCGGGCCACGTTTGACTTCATCACCCAGGCCATGGAAGGTCGGTGCAGGCCAGCGGTACTGGTGCAGCTTGCCCCATTGCCAGGCGCGGCGGTCGTTACCCAGTTGCGCTTCGCCGGCGTTGACGGCAGCCGCCAGGCTACGAGCGAGGATCGCAGGTTTGTCTTCTTTTTGCGCCGTATGCACATCGTCCCAGAAAGGACTGTCTTCCCGGCCCAGCAGGTGGTCGGCCTGCGCCGAATACGACAGGCGTGCATTTGCGACAAAGGCCTGCCAGGTGGCCGAGGACTCCGGGCCCAGTTCATCCAGGAAGGTCAACTTCGCGCTTTCCTGCAGGAACAGTTCATACAAGGTTGCATCGGCCGAGGTGGTGCTCAGTCGGCCATCGAACGCCATCAAACGGGTATAGGCTTCCCGGGCCTTGGCCCGTTGGTCGATGGGCAGGCTGTCGATGGCCTGCTTGAGCGATTGCGCCATGCCCGGTGCCTCGAACATTGCCTTGAGCTTGCCGGCGAACAGCGAAGTCTGGTCGTTCTGCATGGTAATCAGGCTACGACTGTCGTGTTTGCCGTTACCCGCCAATTGCCCCAGACGCTCGGCGCGTTCGGGGTAGTACCAGCTATTGGACAACTGCATGCCGTAGCCTTTGGGCACGCTGCGCTGATTGGCATTGCCGAGCCAGCCCTGCAGTGGGTCCTGATCGTAGGGATGCAGCATCGGGTCGGCGTAGCCATCCCAGTCGTAGCGGCCGTCCCAGCCTGGTGAAGGCAACAGTCCCTGGCCTTCGCGGCGGTTGGGGAAACGTCCGCTGACTTGCCAGCCTATGTTGCTGGCGTCGGCAAAGACGAAGTTCAGCGCGGCGGCGCCGATCTCCCGGGTGTTGTCGAAGGCTCGCTCGACGTTCTGTGCCCGCGACAGGTTGAAGAACGCATCCATGCTCATGTCACCCTTGAGCTGCGGTACTTGCAGGGCCAGACCGAGGCTGGCGTTCTGTGTGCTGCCGAGCAAGGCGCCGTGGCGGGTGTCGAACAGGGTTTCACGCTGCGGGCGCTGGCCCCTGATAAAGAAAGTTTCATTGCGGGCCAGCGTCGGTAGCCACTTGCCGTCGGCCTGGTACATCAGACGACTGCCTTCGCGCTTGAGGCGTTCCAGGAACAGGTCCTGATTATCGGCCATGACTGCACTGGTGCTCCAGGCCAGCTTGCCGTTGTAACCCGAGAGCACCAGCGGCAGACCGGCGAGGGTGACGCCGGCAGCCTGGTACTTGGGCGCACGGATCTGCACAGGGGTCATGGCCCAGGCACCGAGAGTGTCGCTGGCCAGCAGGCTCTTGCCGCTGCGGCTGCGTTGCGGGGCTATGGCCCAGTTGCTGGAGCCGGCCGTACCCAACAGGTTCAGGGCCGCCAGTTGCTGACTGGCCGCAGCCAGTGGTGCCAGGGCGCTCAATTGGCTGGAGAGGCTCAAGCCCTTGAGCTTGTCGGCCTCGGCCATCGGCAAGGGTTCGTCAGGGTAGCTGGGCAACAGCCAGGGCAGTTTGTCGCTGCCGACCTTCTGCGCCAGGGTCAAGGCGGCCAGTTCTTCCTGCAGGTTGACCGACTGGCTGAAGTTGTACAGGCAGAAGATCAGCGCCGAGTCTTCCGGTTTCCAGTACTCGGGGCGGTAGCCATATTGGGCCAGGGGGGCTGGCAGGCGGTCGCGGTAACGGAACAGGTAGGCGTTGACGCCGCGGGCATAGACTTCAAAGAAGCGCTTGAGGCGAGGCGAAGCATCGGCGTAGAGCTGGTTGGCCGTTTGCTTGAGGTTGGCAGCGCGCATCAGGCGGTCGACCTCCAGCACGTCGGCGCCGGCCATCTCGGCCAGACGACCCTGGGCCAGCAGGCGCATGCCGACCATTTGCCCGATGCGGTCACTGGCATGTACGTAGCCCAGGGCGAACAGGGCATCGTGGAAGTTGCTGCTTTCAATCAGCGGCATGCCTTGGGCATTGCGCCGCACCGAGACATTCTGCGCCAGGCCTTTGAGCGGCTGCACACCCGTACTCGGTGGCACGCTGTCGCGATAGCCGCCCATCTGGCAGCCGCCCAGGGCAAGCAAGCCGAACATCGCTGCGGCTACGCCGAACCGGGGGGGGGGAAGGGGGAAAGGCTGGCGCGGCCATGGATGGGCTCCTGCAGGGCGTGGCGACTAAAAGGCGCTACGTTAGTGAGCCCGACCACACCATGCAAGCGGGGGCGAAGCCTTTATTTTCAAAGCCTCGCGTCGATCACGGCGGTGTCAGGGTTGCGGCGGGTTGACCTGCTCGACCAGGGCATAGGCCCGTTGGGTGGCAGGACGCGCCTGAATCCGCTCGAACCACTCCTTGAGGGCCGGGAAGTCGTCGAGGTTCTGCCCTTGCCAGGTGTGCGAAACGATCCAGGGATAGATCGCCATGTCGGCGATGCTGTACTCGTTCCCGGCGACGAACGGTCTGTCCATCAGGCGTTTGTTGAGCACCCCGTACAGGCGAGCCGTCTCATCCACATAGCGCTTGATTGCATAGGGGATCTTTTCCGGGGCAAAGCGATTGAAGTGATGATTTTGCCCGGCCATCGGGCCCAGGCCGCCCATTTGCCAGAACAGCCACTGCAGGGTCTCCTGGCGGCCGCGCAGGTCGTGGGCAATGAAGCGGCCGGTTTTCTCGGCCAGGTACAAAAGGATGGCCCCGGACTCGAACAGTGACAGTGGCGGCTGGCCGTCCATTGGTTGGTGATCGACGATGGCAGGAATGCGGTTGTTGGGGGCGATCTTGAGGAAGTCGGCGGCGAACTGTTCACCTTTGCCGATATTGATCGGGTGCAGCGTGTAGGCCAGGCCAGTTTCTTCGAGAAACAGGGTGATCTTGTGGCCGTTGGGGGTGGTCCAGTAATACAGGTCGATCATGGCACGCTCCGTCGAATGACTGGCTGCTGCGCCGGCGCGCAGCGGTCGCGCCTATGCATACCACAGGCGGCGACCGCTGTTACAGGGCTGTGATCAGGCCCCGTGGCACTTCTTGAATTTCTTGTTGCTGCCGCACGGGCATGGGTCGTTTCGACCGACGTCCTTCAGGGTATTGCGCACTGGCTCCTGGGGGGCGTGGTTACAGTGCGGGCCGTGAACATGGCCGTGGTCATGGTCGTGATGATCATGATCGTGGTTGCAGTCTGGGCCATGAACATGGGGTTGTTGGGTCATTGCGGGTTACTCCGGTAAAAGATCGCCGGGAATTATCTCACCACTGCGCGACAAGTGCAGGTCACGGGTGAAGATTAATCCGCTGCTGAGCTCGCCATCGAGACGATAGTGCAGCGGCTGATCGGTATTCTTGAGCAGTTTGGCCAGGGGCTTGACCTGCGCCCAGAGGTTGGTGCGCACCGGAATCTTGAAGGTGCGCCGGGCGTGCCCGCCCACACTGCGCCACAAGCTCGATTCCCCCTCGGCCAGCAACAGTTCGTTCAAGTGCACTGTGTAGCTCAGGCTGCGGATGAACAGGCGCTCGTCATTGGGGTTGTCGACGCGCACATGAAGAACGAACTCCTGCTCCAGCAGGCGCATCTTGACCGCCTCGACCTTGACCAGGTGGACCTCGGGGTCACGGTAATCATCGCCCAGCCAACTGGCACAGCCCGTCAGTTGCAGTATCAGGAGGCTGAGCAACAACAGACGGGCCATCAACCTCAGTTACCCAGGTAGCTGGAGCAGCATTTCTTGAATTTCTGCCCGCTGGCACAGGGGCAGGGGTCGTTGCGTCCGGCCTTGAGGCCTACGGTGGGGTCGATGAAGTACCAGCGGCCGTGGTTTTGCACGAAAGCCGAGCGCTCACGGTGACTGTGTTCACCATCATTGTCGTGCCAGCGCGCTGTGAAGGTGACAAAGGCATGTTCAGGCTGGCCGCCGAACACTTCGGCACCTTCGACCTCCAGGCCCAACCAGGTGCTCTGGGTGCTCCAGGCCATGATGCTGTCGCGATCCAGTCCTGCCTGCTGCGCGGGCAGGGTGGTTGCTACCAGGTAGTCGATCAATCCCAATACGTAGGCGCTGTAGCGCGAGCGCATCAGGGCTTGCGCGTCGGGTGCCGGCTGGCCGGCATGGAAATGTCCACAACAGGCGTCGAGCAGGTTACCGCTGCCGCAGGGACAAACCGAGACACTCATTGTTTCACCACCAGTACTTGCCAAAATTTTCCGGGTTGGCCCAGAACTTGGCGTTGAGCCAGTCCGGTACCTGTTTGTATTCACGTAGATCATAGGTGAACAGGCTCAGAACCTGTTCACCACGCTGAAATTTTTCATTGGCCTGCAGGGCCAGGGCGAAAAAGTCGGTGTCTTGCCACTGGCAGGCTTCGAGGTCCGCCAGCACGGCCACGCGACTGGCATTGAGATTGCGGATACCGCCCAGCAATTGCAGGCCGTTGCGCTTGGGCAGGTGCTCCAGGCAATCGACCAGCAGGGCCAGGTCGAAGCGTTGCGCCGCCAGCTCGGCGGGCAACGGTCCAGGGGCTGCCTGGGCGATCTCGACCTGCGGGTGGGCCTGGGCAAAGGCCTCCAGGGCAGGGAAGCGCGAACCCACCAGCAGCAGGCGCTGTGGCGCATGTCGTTCAAGCAGCGCGGCCAGGGCCTGTTGCGGCGTGCGCTGGGAAAATCCGTCAATCATCGGGAATCCTCGGTCAGATGCGTCAAGACTAACGGTCCCGGGCCCCCGCGCATAGTGACTGATGGCGGCATCATGGCTTATTGCTGGCGGAGATGGATTGGCGGGTCTTTACTCCCATGAGCATCGGTTTTGCACCGAATCCCAGGAGATGCAACAAATGAGCATAGTACGCACAGCTTTACCTCTGGTTCTGCTTACCAGCGTGTTGACTGGTTGTGCAGGTTTGCAAAAAACCGACTGGCCGAAATGCGCGGCGGTCGGGGGTGTGGGCGGCGCAGCCTTGGGCGCTATAGAAAGCTCGAGTTGGGCTGGCTGGGGGGCCTTGCTGGGTGCGGGTATGGCAGCAGGTTACTGCTGGGCCCATGGCGATGGTGATGAAGATGGTGATGGTGTACCGGACAGCCGTGACAAGTGTCCGGGTACGCCTCGTGGCGTTCAGGTCGATGCCAATGGATGCCCACCTGAGCCTGCCGTGGTTGAAGAAGTAGTAGTGGTCAAGGAAGAAGTGATCGTGATTCGTGATGTTCACTTCGAATTCGACTCGGCGAAACTGACCGCAGCCGACAAGGAGCGCTTGAACACCATTGCGACTCGCCTGAAAAACGAAGCGGCAAGCGCCAGGTTGAGTGTGACCGGGCATACCGACAGTGTCGGTCGTGATGCCTACAACCAGAAACTGTCTGAACGCCGTGCCCAATCGGTCACCGATTACCTGGTGAGCAGCGGCGTACCGCAAGCCAGTTTCGTTTCGGTTCAAGGCGCCGGTGAGAGCCGTCCGGAAGCGGACAACGCTACCGCTGAAGGCCGGGCGATGAATCGGCGGGTGGAAATTCGCATCGAGCGCTGACGCGCGACGGCCTGCGGCTTGAGAAGTGCCGCGGGCCGGTCTTTACTCCTGTGTGACCGGTAGCGACCGGTGACACAGGAGCAATTCCCATGAGTGTTCTCTCCAAGGCCGCGGTATCAGTGCTGGTGGCGGCAAGCCTGCTTTCCGGTTGCGCTACTCACAGTGATGGCAGCGCACCACTCAATCAAAGGACCTGGCCAATCTGCAGCCTGCTCGGCGGACTTGTCGGCGGTGGACTGGGGGCTATTGAAAGTTCTGCATGGGCCGCGGGGGCCGGTGCCGCTGGCGCGATCGCCGGTGGGCTGATCTGCTATGCCCAGGACGGTGACGAAGATGAGGACGGCGTATTCGATCGCCGTGATAACTGTCCGGATACCCCGGCCAATACTCCGGTCAGCCATAACGGTTGCCCATTGCCACAGTATCCGGTCGCCGAAAAAGCCGAGCCTGCCCCTGTGCCCGAGGTGATTACCCTCAATGACCAGGGCGCGGTGATGTTCGCATTCGACTCTGCAGAACTGACCAGCAGCGCCCATACGCAATTGCAGGCGCTGACAAACAAGCTGAACGCCGCCAGCGTGGTCAGCGTCAAAGTGATCGGGCACACCGACAGCCAGGGGGCTGACGCTTACAACCAGACGCTTTCCGAGCGGCGAGCCAGCAGCGTTGCCGAGTACTTGATCAGCCAGGGGTTGTCTCCGGCTAAAGTCACCAGCCAGGGCCGGGGTGAGAGCGAGCCGATTGCAGACAACAACACCGAGGAGGGGCGGGCACAGAACCGCAGGGTGGAACTGCACCTGAACTAATGGCAGGGGGCATCCATGAAGGTTTTTTTGGGGTTGGGCAAGGCGCTGACGGTGGTGTTCTGGTGGGTAGTGCTGGTGAATCTGCTGATTCCCCAGGCGTTCCCCTTCAACAAACTGATCAGCGCCGTCGGGATCGGATTGTTGGGGCTGCACCTACTGGAAGTGCTGGCCTATAACGGCCGCCTGCGTGACCGCAGCCATCGCTGGTTCGATCGGTTGCAGATCCTCTTGGTCGGGATCTTTCATGTGCTTTCGATTCCGCCCCCCGTCCACGCTAAACCGTAGGAGCGGGCTTGTCCCGCGATTGCAATCCTGCAGTCCAATTGCAATCGCAGGGCACGTCGAGACGTCGCACCGGTGCTCCTGGCGCCGTCAGATTGGCAGGCGGGCAGTGGCGACCACGACCACGGCGATCCCCAGCAGCAGGTTGAAACCCACCACCCGGCGGATTTTCCCAAGAACCGTAGCACCGGTCGGCCAGTCTTCTGCCTTGACCGCTTTACGCAGCTCCGGCAGCAGCAATGACTGGATACGAATGAACAGCGCAATCATCGCGATCGCTCCGCCCATCATTACCTGAACATAGCGTGGCGCCCCGTCGAAGCCGGCAAAACGCATGTGCAGCATGCCCACGCCGCTAATGACCAGCACAGCGATCGCCACCCAGACCCACACGAAAAAACGCTGAAATACTGCTGCCCATAAACGCAGGCGAGCGGGGCCATCAAGGGCTGCAACCGCCGCAGGCCGCAGGATCAACCAGGCGAAGAACATCCCGCCGACCCACACCAGGGCGGCCAGGACGTGCAGGCTATAAGGAAGGGCAAAGGCGGCCATCGGGATCTCCATTCGGCGCAAAGGGCAATAGCGGGGTATGATAGCGACCCAATCGAAACACTGAAAATTTATCCAGCCCTCCGGGCGCCCCGACACCATGATCAGCACCGAACTCAAAACCACGATTCAGGGCGCCTATTCGCGTTTTCTCGAAGCCAAGAGCCTCAAGCCTCGCTATGGCCAACGCCTGATGATCGCCGAAGTGGCAAAGGTCCTTGGCAATATCGACTGCGATGACGAAGGTCGCCGTGTTGGTGAACCCGCCATTGTGGCGGTCGAGGCCGGCACCGGTACCGGCAAGACGGTCGCCTATAGCCTGGCTTCGATCCCCGCTGCCAAAGCCGCTGGCAAACGCCTGGTGATCGCCACGGCGACGGTCGCCTTGCAGGAGCAGATCGTTTTCAAGGACCTGCCCGACCTGATGCGCAACAGCGGCCTGAACTTCAGCTTCGCCCTGGCCAAGGGGCGTGGCCGCTACCTGTGCCTGTCCAAGCTCGACCTGTTGCTGCAGGAGGGCCATGCACAATCGGCCACCGCTCAGTTGTTCGAAGAGGAAGGCTTCAGGATCGAAGTCGACGAGGCCAGCCAGAAGCTGTTCACCAGCATGATCGAGAAGCTTGCCGGCAACCGTTGGGACGGTGACCGCGACAGCTGGCCCCAGGCCCTCGAAGACCAGGACTGGGCCCGGCTGACCACCGATCATAGCCAGTGTACCGGTCGCCACTGTCCTAACTTCGGCCAGTGCACCTTCTACAAGGCCCGTGAAGGCATGGGCAAAGTCGATGTCATTGTCACCAACCACGACATGGTCCTGGCCGACCTGGCCCTGGGCGGCGGTGCGGTGCTGCCTGATCCGCGCGATACCATCTATGTATTCGACGAAGGCCACCACCTGCCCGACAAGGCCATCGGCCATTTCGCCCACTACACCCGCCTGCGTTCCACCGCCGATTGGCTGGAGCAGACTGCCAAGAACCTGACCAAACTGCTGGCCCAGCACCCGTTGCCGGGCGATCTGGGCAAGTGGATCGAGCAGGTGCCGGAGCTGGCCCGGGAGATCAAGGCCCAGCAGCAGTTCATGTTCAGTGCCTGTGAGCAGGTGGCTGACTTCCGTCCCGGCGAAGACATGGAAGGCCGTGAACGGCCGCGCCATCGCTTCGAGGGCGGGGTAGTGCCCGAGCATATGCGCGAGATGGGCATCGAGCTGAAGAAGGGTTTCTCACGCTTGACCGACCTGTTCACCCGCCTGACCGACTTGCTCAAGGAGGGCATGGATGCGGAGGTGAGCATCGGCATTGCCAGCCATCAGGCTGAAGAGTGGTATCCGCTGTTTGGCAGTCTGCTGATGCGTGCCCAGGGCAACTGGGAGCTGTGGACCGCCTTCACCGCCGAAGACCCGGAAGACAGCCCGCCCATGGCGCGCTGGCTGACCCTGGCCGAGAGTGGCGCGCTGTTCGATATCGAGGTCAACGCCAGCCCGATCCTGGCGGCCGAGATGCTGCGCCGCAACCTCTGGAACGTCGCCCATGGCGCGTTGGTGACCTCGGCAACGCTGACGGCGCTGGGTAAGTTCGATCGCTTCCGCATGCGTGCCGGCCTGCCCAAGGACGCCGTGACCAGCGTCGTGCCCAGCCCGTTCCATCATACTGATGCAGGTGTTCTGCGGGTGCCGGACCTGCGTGCCGATCCGCGGGACGCCGCCGCCCATACCGCAGCGATCATTCGTGACCTGCCGGCGCTGGTCGAAGGCTCGCGCGGTACGCTGGTGCTGTTCTCTTCACGCAAACAGATGCAGGACGTGTTCGACGGCCTGGACCGGGACTGGCGCAAGCAAGTGTTCATTCAGGGCAACCTGTCCAAGCAGGAAACCTTGAACAAGCACAAGGCGCGGGTCGATGGCGGTGACACCAGCGTGTTGTTCGGCCTTGCCAGTTTTGCCGAGGGTGTCGACCTGCCAGGCGCCTATTGCGAGCATGTGGTGATTGCCAAGATTCCGTTCGCGGTGCCCGATGATCCGGTCGAGGCTGCCCTGGCCGAGTGGATCGAGGCGCGTGGCGGCAACCCGTTCATGGAGATCGCCGTGCCGGACGCCTCGTTGCGTCTGATCCAGGCCTGCGGTCGCCTGCTGCGTACCGAAGAGGATCGCGGCACCATCACCCTGCTGGATCGACGCGTCGTCACCCAGCGCTACGGCAAAGCTATTCTCAACGCTCTGCCGCCGTTTCGACGGGAAATTTCCTGACCCCCGCAGAGAAATACGCCGGGGCGTTGTCTATGACTCAGTTCAAGGCCCGCAAGGGCCCTCAAGGAGAGCTCCAGCCCTATGATTCGCCGTACCTTGCCCGCTGTCTTCGCCCTGTTGTTCAGCACCCCGTTGCTGGCCGGGCAACAGACGCTGTTCAGCTTCGTGCGCCCGGCCGCCGTGGTCAATGTGGCGACCGAGGATGCCAGTTTGCCGCAATACAATGCAGAGCAGACGGCCGAGGGTGAGGTATTGCGCCGGGTGGTATTCAACCCCGTCGAGCGGCCCAGCCTGAAACTGAGCCCGCAATCGGGCGCCTGGGACTGGTCCAGTGCTACGGCCATGACCTTGCGCCTGCAAAGCGGCATGGACTGGCCACTCACGGTAGATGTCACGGTACTGAGTAGCGACGGCAAGACGCTCACCAGTCGTATCGACTTGCCGGCTGGCCCAGCGCAGACGGTGTTGGTGCCGTTGAAGGCGACCTCAGCGCTGAGCCAGGGCATGCGTGCCGGGCCACCGATGCCGTGGGTACATGAAGGCCAGCGTTGGTTGTTGACCAGCAGCGCGGGCGAGGTGGACCTCAAGCAAGTGGTGTCGGTGACCTTGTCGATGAACAAGCCCAACGTTGCCCAGAGCCTGATGATCGAGCGCGTTGGAACCCAGGACGATGAGCAAGTGCAAAAGGCCGTCTATACCGGCTTGATCGATGGCTACGGCCAGTCCACCCGGGCGCGCTGGCCGGAAAAGATTGTCAGCGACGACCAGCTCAAGGCAGCGGCGGCTCGCGAACAGCAGCAACTCAAGGGCTGGATGGCCGAGCGCAGCCAATTGCCCCACGACAAGTTCGGTGGCGTGACCACCGGCGTACGCTTCGAGGCCAAGGGTTTCTTCCGCACCGAAAAGCAGGACGGGCGATGGTACCTGGTCACTCCTGAGGGCCATCCGTTCTATTCGCTGGGCGTCAATGCGGTCGCCCCCGACGGTGGGCGCACCTATGTGGCTGGGCGCGAGTCGATGTTCACCACCTTGCCACAGGAGGGCGAGCCGCTGGCGCAGTTCTATGGTGAAGGTGACAACAACGACGGCAACGGCTCGTCCAGCGGGCGCGGTTTCAACCAGGGGCGCTGGTACGACTTCTATGCCGCCAACCTTGAGCGCACCCATGGCAAGGCCTGCACCCCGGCTGCTGCAACCGACACAGCGCCGGCAGTGGACTGCCCGGCGTCAGTCGTGGACAAGCAGCGCTGGCAGGGTCATACCCTTGATCGCCTGCAGGGTTGGGGGTTCAACACCCTGGGCAACTGGAGCGATTCCGCCGTGGGGCAGGCTGATCGCATCGCCTATACCTTGCCGCTGTCGATCGTTGGTGACTACACCAGCATCAGCACGGGCATGGATTGGTGGGGCCGTATGCCCGACCCGTTCGACCCTCGCTTTGCCATGGCCACGGAACGTGCGGTAGCCATTGCCGCGCGAGACCACCGCGACGACCCCTGGTTGATCGGTTATTTCGCCGACAACGAACTGGCCTGGGCCGCGCCGGGCGATGATCCCAAGGCGCGCTATGCCCTGGCCTACGGGACGCTGCGCCTGACCACCGATGTGCCGGCCAAGCGTGCCTTCCTCAAGCAGTTGCGCGACAAGTACCGTAACCAGGCGGGGTTGTCCAAGGCCTGGGGTATCGACCTGCCGGCCTGGGAACTTATGGAAGACCCAGGTTTCGAGCCGCCCTTGCCAAGCCCGGAGTACCCGGAGATCGAGGCCGACTTCAAATACTTCCAGAAGGTATTTGCCCAAACCTACTTCAAGACCATATCCGACTCCTTGAAGTGGCATGCACCCAATCACTTGCTGCTGGGCGGGCGCTATGCGGTCAGTACGCCGGAAGCGGTGGCTGCCTGTGCCGAGTTCTGCGATGTTCTGAGCTTCAACTTCTACACACCCAAGCCCCAGGACGGTTACGATTTCAGCCAACTCAATGCGCTGGACAAGCCGGTGCTGGTCTCCGAGTTCCAGTTTGGCTCGCGTGATCGCGGCCCGTTCTGGCCAGGGCCGATGGAGGTGGCCAAGGAGGAGGCGCGGGGGCCTTCCTATGCTGCCTTCGTCAAGGCCGCACTGGCTGAGCCAACGATTGTCGGGGTGCACTGGTTCCAGTACCTGGATCAACCGGCCAGCGGGCGTTTGCTGGATGGGGAAAACGGACACTTCGGCCTGGTGGGCATTACCGATGTACCGTTCCAGGGTTTTGTCGAGAGTGTGCGTAAAAGCAACCTGCAGGCGCAGGCGCAGATCGGCAAGCTCGCAGCGCCCGAAAAGGCAGCAACAGCCCCGTAATCCCTGCTTGTCGACCCGGCGCACCTGCGTGCGCCGGGCCGCACTGCTTTCTGGGCAGGCAACTGCCTGACCGCTGTCTGTTCCCAAATCCGCCGCAGGCTGAAACAATGCACGCCATTTTGGGTTTTGGTGTATTCGGGAGCGGCTGGGTGCAGATTCAGGGTCATTACGAGCTTAAGTTCGAAGCAGTGCGCGAAGCCTTCGCGGCGTTGTTCGACGATCCTCAGGAACGTGGTGCGGCGCTGTGTATCCAGGTGGGTGGCGAGACGGTCGTTGATCTCTGGGCGGGTACCGCCGACAAGGACGGTGCCGAGGCCTGGCATAGCGATACCATCGCCAATCTGTTTTCCTGCACCAAGGCCTTTGCGGCGGTTACCGCCCTGCAATTGGTAGGTGAGGGCAAGCTGTCGCTGGACGCTCCGGTTGCCCGTTACTGGCCAGAGTTTGCCCAAGCCGGCAAGCAGGCGATCACCTTGCGCCAGCTGCTCTGCCACCAGGCCGGGTTGCCGGCCATTCGTCAGTTGTTGAGTGCCGAGTCCTTCTATGATTGGCAGACCATGGTCGACACCCTGGCCGCTGAAACGCCCTGGTGGACACCCGGGAGCGCTCACGGTTATGCGGCGATCACCTACGGTTGGCTGATCGGTGAGTTGATTCGCCGCGCCGACGGACGTGAGCCGGGTGAGTCCATTGTTGCCCGCACGGCACGGCCCCTGGGCCTGGATTTTCACATTGGCCTGGCCGATGAGCAGTTCCACCGGGTGGCGCATATTGCCAGGGGCAAGGGCAACATGGGCGATGAAGCGGCCCAGCGCTTGCTGCAGGTTACCCTGCGCGAGCCGGAGGCACTGTCTACCCGTGCCTTCACCAACCCGCCAGGGATGCTGACCAGCACCAATAAGCCCGAGTGGCGGCGGATGCAGCAGCCTGCGGCCAACGGTCATGGCAATGCCCGCAGCCTGGCAGGGTTCTATGCCGGCTTGCTCGACGGCAGCCTGCTTGAGTCCGAGTTGCTGGATGAGCTGACCCGCGAACACAGCCTGGGTGATGACAAAACCCTGTTGACCCGCACCCGTTTCGGCCTGGGCTGCATGCTCGACCAGCCGACGGTAGCCAATGCCACCTTCGGTCTGGGCAGCAAAGCCTTTGGTCATCCAGGCGCGGGCGGGTCGGTCGGGTTTGCCGACCCTGAACACGATGTCGCCTTCGGTTTTGTAACCAATACCCTGGGGCCTTATGTACTGATGGACCCGCGAGCGCAGAAGCTGGTACGGGTCTTGGGCAGTTGCCTTTGATCGGTTAACCCCGGTGTTACCTGAACCCTTTGGCTATTCTGGATTCCAATGCTCAACACTTTTGAGCAGAATTTCTTTCATTTTCATGGTGTATCGCTGATGTCTTCACATAAAACCTTAGCTCTCGCCCTGTGCCTGGCCATGACCGGTTGCGCGCAGCACTCTCAGAATGGCGCGGTAGATGGCGGGCTCAACTGGTGGCCATTCGGTTCGGACAAGGTCGCCGACAAGGAAGTGAAGGAAGTGGTAACCGAAAAGGTCGCCAAGGCCGATGCCAAGTCGGAAAACTCCAGCCGCTGGTGGTGGCCGTTCGGCGAGAGCGCCAAGAACAACACCCCTGTCGTGCCGAAGATCGACCACAAGGCCACCCAGGCCTGGCTGGACAGCTACGAGCCGCGACTGCGCGAGGCCATCAAGGACAGCAAGTTCGAAGTCGAGCGTCGTGAAGACGTACTGGTGGTCACGGTGCCGGTGGACTCTTCCTACAATCCTGATCGCCCGGCCATGCTCCTGCCGGTAACCTTGGGGCCAATCACCCGGGTGGCCAAAGCCATCGAGACCGACAAACAGACCGCCGTGCTGGTCCTGGGCCATGCCGACACCAGCGGCGCCGCAGCGCTCAATCAGAAACTCAGCCAGGAACGTGCGCAGTCGATTGCCGCGATCTTCCGTCTCAGCGGTCTGGAACGTGATCGTCTGAATTTGCGGGGCATGGGCTCGGAAATGCCTCGTGCAGCCAACGACAGTGTTGAAGGCCGAGCCTTGAACCGTCGCGTAGAACTGGTACTGACCCCACAAAACACCATGATTGCCTTGCTCGCCAAGTACAAACAGCCAACCCCGAGCCCGGCAGCACTGGTCGCTGTGCAGGATGCCAAGGCGCCGGTCAAGGCGGCTGTGAAACCTGCGTCCAAGGCACCAGCGAAAGCAGCCAGCACGGCCAAGAAAGCCCCGGCCAAGACCGCTGCCGCAAAGAAGAAAGCCCCCGTTGCCAAGCCTGCGGCTAAAAAGCCTGCACCGACAGCGAAAAAAGTGGCCGCCAACACCAGCCCTGCGAAGACCAACTGATCGTCAAGGAACGCAGCAATGACCCAGACCCTGGCCGATATGCGCCGCGATTACACCCGTGATGGCCTGGCAGAAGCTCAGGCCCCGGACGAACCCTTCGCGTTGTTTCGCCACTGGTTCGACGACGCGGTGAAAACCGAGCTGCCGCCGGTAGAAGCCAATGCCATGACCGTGGCGACGGTCGACGCTGACGGTCGCCCGCACTGCCGGGTCTTGTTGCTCAAAGGCCTGGATGACAAAGGCTTCACCTTCTTCACCAATTACGAGAGCGCCAAGGGGCAGCAACTGCTGGCCAACCCCCATGCGGCCATGACCTTCTTCTGGCCAGCCCTTGAGCGTCAGGTGCGCATCGAAGGCAAGGTGGTCAAGGTCAGTGCCAAGGAGTCGGATGAGTATTATCAGGTGCGCCCGTTGGGCAGCCGCCTGGGGGCCTGGGCATCACCGCAGAGTCGGGTGATTGCGGGTCGCGAGGAACTCGAGGGTCTGGTCAAGGCCACCGAGCAACGCTTCAGTGATACGCAGCCGCATTGTCCGGAACACTGGGGTGGCTACCGCTTGCTGCCCGAGCGCATCGAGTTCTGGCAGGGGCGCGCCAGCCGCCTGCATGACCGCCTCAATTACCGCCTGCAAGATGGCGCCTGGCTGCGCGAGCGCCTGGCACCTTAATCGGTATATCCCGCGGCCTCGCGTTCCAGCCAGGCCGCCAGCTCAGCGCGCTTGACCTTTTGCGCGCGCGCTTTGTCCAAGCATTCAAGCATGTAGGCTTTCTTGCGCTCATCCTTACCGGCCATCGACAGCGCCAGGTCGCGATCCATCCAGCGCCGGATGCGCACATACAACCACCAGTGAAAATACAGCCCTGCCACGGTCGTGACGACGACGATGAAGTAATCCATGACTATCCTTGCGCTAGACGTTTCTACAGACCGCATCGATGACACAGGCTGTATGGAAGCTGAATGGAAGCAATTTTACCCCGCATCGGTCGTGACAGTCGTCAACGCGCGGAGTCTAATGAACACCTGACTTTTGGAGACCATCCTATGCGTAAATCTGTTTTGCTGTTGGCCAGCTTCACCACGATGTCGATGCTGCTCACTGGCTGCGCCTCGAGCCTGACCGGCGATAGCTACTCGCGCGACGAAGCCCGCCGTGTTCAGACCGTACGTATGGGCACCATCGAATCCCTGCGGCCCGTCAAGATCGAAGGCACCAAGACGCCAATCGGTGGCGGTGCCGGCGCCGTTGTCGGCGGTGTGGCCGGTAGTGCCATTGGTGGCGGGCGCGGCAGCATCGTTGCTGCTGTCATCGGTGCCGTGGCCGGTGGCCTTGCAGGTTCGGCCGCTGAAGAGGGCCTGACCCGCACCCAGGGTGTGGAAATCACCGTACGTGAAGACGACGGCAGCATGCGAGCCTATGTGCAGGCAGTGCAGGAGAACGAGATTTTCCGCGTGGGTGAGCGTGTGCGCATCATGACCGTCGATGGCACCAGCCGGGTTTCGCACTGATACCCGAACAGCAATAAAAAACCCCGACTCGGCAATGCCGGTCGGGGTTTTTTATTGCCTTGTTCTTGCTCAGGCGGTGGAAGCTTTGCGGCTGGCCAGCGCGGTGATGGTGTAGCCGATCAGCGCGGCGAGAATGGAGCCGGTGAGAATACCCATGCGGTCCATACCGGCGTAATCGCTGCTGCCAGGCACGAACGCCAGCGAGCCTACGAACAGGCTCATGGTGAAGCCGATACCACACAGGATCGCCACACCCAGCACCTGGCCCCAATTCGCATTGGCGGGGAGGGCGGCGATGCCCAGCTTGACTGACAGCCAGGTCAGGCCGAATACCCCGAGGGTCTTGCCCAGCAACAAGCCCACGGCGATGCCCATCGGCACGTGGTGGGTGAAACTTTCGAGTGTGACGCCGGCCAGCGATACACCGGCGTTGGCGAAGGCAAACAAAGGCAGAATGCCGTAGGCCACCCACGGGTGCAGGGCGTGCTCCAGCGTCAACAAGGGGGAGGGTTCGGCATTGCGGGTTCGCAAGGGGATACACAGGGCCAGGGTGACACCGGCAAGGGTGGCATGGACACCACTCTTGAGCACGCAGACCCAGAGAATCAGGCCAATCACCATGTAAGGCCCCAGCTTGACCACTCCCATCCGGTTCATGCCGACCAGGGCCAGCAGGCAGGCACCCGCCAGCATCAGCGACAAGCTCGACAACTCGCCCGAATAGAAGAGGGCAATAACAACGATTGCACCCAGGTCATCAATGATGGCCAGGGTCATCAGGAACAGCTTCAGTGACACGGGTACACGCTTGCCCAGCAGGGCCAGTACACCCAGGGCAAAGGCGATGTCGGTGGCCATTGGAATCGCCCAGCCAGCGGTAGCGCTCGGGTCGTCCTTGTTCAGGAACCAGTAGATCAGGGCCGGGACGACCATACCGCCGATGGCAGCAGCCCCTGGCAGAACGATCTGCGACGGCTTGGACAGGTGACCTTCGACCACCTCGCGCTTGACCTCAAGGCCGATCAGCAGGAAGAACAGCGCCATCAAGCCGTCATTGATCCACAGCAGCAACGGCTTGGCGATTTTCAGTGCGCCAATCTGGGCGACCACGGGGACATCCAGCAGGCCGTTGTACAGGTACGATAACGGCGAGTTGTTGATGATCAGGGCCAGGGCAGCTGCAGCAATCAGTAATAGACCGCTGGCAGCTTCCAACTGAAAGAAACGTGTGAAAGTGCTACGCAGCAAGGGTGATCTCCATCCTGAGGGTTCAATAGGGCGACACCCTACCGTGAGAAGATATGCTTTAAAACAAAAAATATATTCGTTTTTGTTATAAGTGATGGCCATCTTGCCTCATGCAGCCTAGCAGTTGTATCGGAATATTTACTGCGGCTGTATCTGTTGGCTTTCGCTGGGGTTTCCTACCATGATCGCCTGCATTTCGATCTTTTCGGGGACTGGACCATGACTGATCACCGACTCTGGGCACGCGAAGCCATCCGTATCATCGAGGCTGACTTTCAGCGCAGTGCCGATACCCACCTGATCCCGCTGCCGCTGCCCGGGTTTGCCGATGTCGACTTGTATTTCAAGGACGAGTCCAGTCATCCCACGGGCAGCCTCAAGCATCGCCTGGCCCGTTCGTTGTTTCTCTACGCCTTGTGCAATGGCTGGTTGCGCCCCGGTGCGCCTGTGATCGAAGCCTCCAGTGGTTCGACGGCGATTTCTGAAGCCTACTTCGCGCGCTTGCTCGGTTTGCCCTTCATTGCCGTGGTACCCGCCAGTACCTCTCAGGAAAAGATCACCCAGATCGCCTTCTATGGCGGCCAGAGTCACCTGGTGGATGATCCGACGCAGATCTATGCCGAATCCGAACGCCTGGCGCGGGAAAGTGGTGGGCATTTCATGGACCAGTTCACCTACGCCGAGCGCGCCACCGACTGGCGTGCCAACAACAATATTGCCGAGTCGATCTACAGCCAGATGCGTTTCGAGCGCCATCCCGAGCCGAGCTGGCTGATTTCCAGCCCGGGTACGGGGGGCACCACGGCAACCCTGGGGCGCTATGTGCGTTATCGCCAGCACACCACCCGGGTACTGTGTGCCGATGCCGAGCGCTCGGTATTTTTCGACAGCTACAAGAGCGGTGATCGCTCCTTGCAGCTTGATTGCGGCTCACGGATAGAAGGCATTGGCCGTCCACGGGTAGAGGCATCGTTCCTGCCTCATGTCATCGACGCGATGGTCAAGGTGCCGGATGCACTGTCGCTGGCAGCCATGCACTACCTCGCCAAGCGTCTGGGGCGGCGAGTGGGTGGATCAAGCGGCACCAACCTGATTGGCGCGTTGATCGCGGCACGGCAGATGCGCACTGCCGGGGAGGCGGGCTCGATCGTGGCGATACTCTGTGATGGCGGTGATCGCTATGCCACCAGCTATTACGACCAGGACTGGCTGACGAAACAGGGGTATCAGTTGCAGGAGGTTATCGAGGCGGTGACGGCGTGCGTCGAGCGGGGCGAGGCGTTGCCCGAGACGATCTTGTGTGAAGGAATCTGAAATCATCGTGGGGCAAGCC
Source organism: Pseudomonas vranovensis (assembly GCF_040438935.1). Taxonomy (NCBI): domain Bacteria; kingdom Pseudomonadati; phylum Pseudomonadota; class Gammaproteobacteria; order Pseudomonadales; family Pseudomonadaceae; genus Pseudomonas; species Pseudomonas vranovensis. Next base: position 481,961 of record NZ_CP159259.1, read on the forward strand.
TCACCGGTATTGTTTGTACCGATGGGGCTTGCCCCGTGATGTGGCCTTACTGCTGCAGGCCCAGCATGCTGCGCGCCACGGCCTCGGCAATGCGAATCCCGTCAACACCCGCCGAGAGGATCCCACCCGCATAGCCAGCACCTTCACCGGCCGGGAACAGGCCCTTGAGGTTGAGGCTCTGCAGGTTTGCATCACGGGTGATGCGCAGCGGTGAGGACGTGCGGGTTTCAATGCCTGTCAGCACGGCATCGTGCAGGTTGTAACCTTTGATCTGCCGATCGAAGGCAGGCAAGGCCTCACGTATGGCTTCGATGGCAAAGTCCGGTAGGCTCGGAGCCAGGTCGCCGAGGTTGACGCCGGGCTTGTACGATGGCTCGACACTGCCCAGGGCGGTAGACGGCCTGCCAGCGACAAAGTCGCCGACCAGTTGGGCCGGTGCCTGGTAGTTGCTGCCACCGAGCACGTAGGCGTGGGCTTCGAGTTTTTCCTGCAGTTCGATACCGGCCAGTGGACCGCCTGGGAAGTCTTGCTCTGGAGTGATACCGACGACGATGCCCGAGTTGGCATTGCGCTCGTTGCGCGAGTACTGGCTCATGCCGTTGGTGACTACCCGGCCTGGCTCGCTGGTGGCCGCCACCACAGTGCCGCCCGGACACATGCAGAAACTGTACACGGAGCGTCCGTTCTTGGCGTGGTGAACCAGCTTGTAGTCTGCCGCGCCCAGCTTCGGGTGCCCGGCATACTTGCCCAGGCGCGCCTGGTCGATCAGCGACTGTGGGTGCTCGATACGAAAGCCGATGGAGAACGGCTTGGCCTCCATGAACACGCCACGGGCATGCAGCATGCGGAAGGTGTCGCGGGCGCTGTGACCCAGGGCCATCACTACATGGCGCGAGTGCAGTTGTTCACCGCTTTGCAGCACCACGCCATTGAGTTGGCCATCGTCCATCAGCAGGTCGGTGACTTTCTGTTCAAAGCGTACTTCGCCGCCCAGCGCGTGGATCTCATGGCGCATGTTCTCAACCATGCCGGTGAGGCGGAAGGTACCAATGTGTGGCTTGTTGACGTAGAGGATCTCCTCTGGCGCCCCGGCCTTGACGAACTCGTGCAGCACCTTGCGACCATGATGGTGCGGGTCTTTGATCTGGCTGTAGAGCTTGCCGTCGGAGAAGGTGCCTGCGCCGCCTTCACCGAACTGCACGTTCGACTCGGGGTTGAGCACGCTCTTGCGCCACAGGCCCCAGGTGTCCTTGGTGCGCTGGCGAACTTCCTTGCCGCGTTCGAGGATGATCGGCTTGAAGCCCATCTGTGCCAGCAGCAGGCCGGCGAAGATCCCGCACGGTCCGAAGCCGACCACGATCGGGCGTTCCTGCAGGTCGGCAGGTGCCTGGCCAACCACCTTGTAGCTGACGTCCGGCGCGACATTGATGTTGTGGTCGTCGGCGAACTTCTCCAGCAGCTCGGTTTCGTTGCTGACGTTCAGGTCGATGGTGTAGATGAACAGCAGTTCGCTGTTCTTCTTGCGCGCGTCATAGCTGCGCTTGAACAGGGTGAAGTCCAGCAACTGCTCGTCGCTGATCCCCAGGCGTTGCACAATGGCCTCGCGCAGGGCTTCATCAGGATGATCCAGTGGCAGCTTCAGTTCGGTGATTCGTAACATGGCAGGGTCCAGTATCCCGGCCATGAACGGCCGGCGGCTTTACACAAACCGCCAAGTATAAGCTGTTCGCCGCCGTTGCAGGCAGGAGAAACGCGTGCGCCGATGATCAGTCGTTGCGTGCGCCGCCGTAATAAGCGCAGCCGCGCAGGGTCTGGCCATCGACGCGCAACTCGGCCATCAAGTGCTGCACGCCACCGGTGGCAATATCGACACAGCGTTGTGGGGCTACCCAGAGTTCCACGCGCTGGCCGTTGGCTTCGGTGCTGAGGCTGAAGCGGCCATCAGGCAGTTGCTCTTCCAGGTAAGGCACCGCGAGGGAGGGCTGGCCGGGGCGGTCCAGGACCATGCCCTTGCCACTGGCCTTGAGGTTCCAGTCTGGTTCGTGACCGCTGGCCCGCAGGGTCAGGCGCTTGAAGTTGGGGTCGCTGCAGGCACTGTTGGAGTGCTCGACCCGGTACAACCGTTGCACGTTCAATTGGCCGTCGTTGCCGGTTTTCTGGCTGGTAGACAGCGTGCCGTTGATATCGGCGAACAGCGTACCCGGCTCGTCTGCCAGGTCTGCTGCTTCCTGCAGGATGCCGGTGTTGCCTGCATCGAACACGGCAAAATGGCGGTTTTCCGTGCAGGGCTTGAACAGCAACTGGCCACCTTGTGCGCTCAACTCGCCCTGCATCCGAGTCATGCCAACGCCTGAGGCGGCCTGCGGTGTATCGGCCAGCATCTGGCAGCCGGCAAACAACGGCAACAAGGCGACAAGCAATAGCGAAGGGGCGGCACGCATCGAGCAAACTCCAGAGTCTCTACCAAAAGGTGCCGCCACGTTACGCAGGCTGGACGCCGATCACAAGGCCTCAGCCGACATGATAGGTCTGGCCGGTCTGCAGGCCTTCGACGCTCTTGGCGTAGGCCAGTGCCACCTCGGCTGCCGGTACGGGTTTGAACCCACGAAAATACGGTGCGTAGGCCGGCATCGCCTCGACCAGCACATTGGGGCTGATGGAGTTGACCCGCAACCCGCGCGGCAATTCGATGGCCGCCGCCTTGACGAAGGCATCGATGGCACCGTTCACCAGGCTCGCCGAGGCACCGGTACGGATGGGGTCATGGCTGGTGACGCCGGTGGTGAAGGTGAACGAACCACCATCGTTGATGAATTCCCGCCCAATCAGCAACAGGTTGACCTGGCCCATGAGCTTGTCGCCAAGGCCCAGGGCGAACTGGTCTTCGGTCATTTCAGCCAGCGGGGCAAACGTCACGTTGCCGGCTGCGCAGACCAGGGCATCGAAGCGACCGGTCTGCTCGAACAGGTGGCGAATCGATGTGCTGTCGCTGATATCCACCTGGTGGTCACCGCTGCTGCGACCGATACGAACCACTTGATGACGTTGTTCCAGTTCCTTGGCTACCGCTGAACCAATTGTGCCGCTGGCGCCGATCAACAGGATTTTCATGGAGCTGTTCCTTGCAGGTTGTGAGGGGAAGGCTCAAGTCTAGGGTGGATTTTTCTGCAGATAAGCGTGCTAATGGGCAACCTTTGGTTTTCATTTGGAAACAATCCATGAGCGACCTGGACGATCTGGCGGCCTTTGCCGTGTTGATGGAAGCCGGCAGCTTCACCCAGGCTGCGCAGCAACTGGGGTGGAGCAAAGGACAGCTGTCCAAGCGCATCCGTGCGCTGGAGGCCAGTTATTCGGTCAAGCTGTTGCACCGCACTACTCGCCGCCTGAGCCTGACTGCCGCGGGGGCCATGTTGTTGCCCCAGGCCCAGGCGCTGGTGCGTCAAATGGACAGTGCGCGCCAGACCCTGTCGATGCTCAGGGACGAACTGGCAGGCCCGGTGCGCATCACTGTGCCGGTGTCGCTGGGGGAGACCTTTTTTGAAGGGCTGCTACTGGAGTTCGCTTCGGTCTACCCCGACCTTCAAGTGGAACTCGAATTGAACAATGGCTACCGTGACTTGCTGGCGGCCGGCTTCGACCTGGCCATTCGTACCGAGGTCCAGGACGATGCACGACTGGTTGCACGACCTGTGCTGGCCATGCAGGAGCTGACCTGTGCCAGCCCGGCCTATGTCGAGCGCCATGGGCAGCCGTACACGCCTGCGCAGTTGAGCAGCCATCGCTGCTTGCTCAACAGTCACTACAGTGGTCGCGAGGAATGGTTGTATCACCAGCATCACGAACTGGTGCGGGTGCAAGTTGCTGGCAGTTTCGCCAGCAATCACTACAGCTTGCTGAAGAAAGCCGCGTTGCTGGGGGCGGGGATTGCCAGATTGCCTTCCTACATGGTGCATGGGGAACTGGCAGAAGGGCGATTGCTCTGGCTACTGCATGACTATCAGACGCGCAGCGTGCCACTGTTCCTTGTGCATCCCTATCAAGGGGCGATGCCCAAGCGGGTCCAGGTGCTGGCCGACTACCTGTTGCACTGGTTCAAAAACGTAGGAGCGGGCTTGCCCCGCGATAACAATTGATCAGTCACCTTGCTATCGCGGCACAAGCCCGCTCCAACAGCGGGTCAACCGCCCAGGTAGGCGTCGCGCACTTTCGGGTCGGTCAGCAGGGATTCCCCCGTGCCTTGCATCACCACCCGGCCGTTTTCCAGTACATAGGCACGGTCGGCGATCTTCAAGGCCTGGTTGGCGTTCTGCTCAACCAGGAACACCGTTACGCCATCACGGCGCAGTTGTTCGATGATGTCGAAGATCTGCTGGATGATGATCGGCGCCAGGCCCAGTGACGGTTCGTCAAGCAACAGCAGCTTGGGTTTGCTCATCAGCGCCCGGCCGATGGCCAGCATCTGCTGCTCGCCGCCGGACATGGTGCCGCCACGCTGGGTGAAACGCTCCTTCAGGCGCGGGAACAGGTGCAGGACTTTATCCATCTGTTCCTGGAAGTCGCCCTTGTCGGTAAAAAAGCCACCCATGGCCAGGTTTTCTTCCACCGTCAGGCGGGCGAACACCCGGCGTCCTTCGGGTACCACGGCAATGCTCTTGCGCATGATGTGCGAGGACGGTTGGCCGACCAGCTCTTCACCCAGGTACTTGATGCTGCCGCTGTGGGCCTGGGGCGAGCCACAGAGGGTCATCAGCAAGGTGGATTTGCCCGCGCCGTTGGCACCGATCAACGTGACGATCTCGCCCTGGCGGATCTCGACATTGACGCTGTGCAGCGCCTGGATCTTGCCGTAGAAGGTGGAAACGTTTTCAAACTGCAGCATTTACGCTTCCCCCAGGTAGGCTTTGATCACTTCAGGGTTGTCACGGATCTGTTCCGGCGTTCCGTCAGCCAGGGGCGTGCCCTGGTTGATGACCACGATATGGTCGGAGATGCTCATGACCAGTTTCATGTCGTGCTCGATCAGCAGCACCGTGACGTTGTGTTCTTCACGCAACAGGCTGATCAGGGCCTTGAGGTCTTCGGTTTCCTTCGGGTTCAGGCCGGCGGCGGGCTCGTCGAGCATGAGGATCCGCGGGCGGGTCATCATGCAGCGGGCGATTTCCAGGCGTCGTTGCTGACCGTAGGCCAGGGTCCCGGCGGTACGGTTGGCAAACTCGGTGAGGTTGACCTTGTCCAGCCAGAACTGCGCGTAATCCATGGCTTCGCGCTCGCTGCGACGGAACGACGGCGTCTTGAACAGGCCAGCGAAGAAGTTGGTATTGAGGTGGCGGTGCTGGGCAATCAGTAGGTTTTCCAGTGCGGTCATGTCCTTGAACAGGCGCACGTTCTGGAAAGTCCGTACCACACCCTTGCGCGCAATCTCGTGACCAGCCAAACCCTGGATCGGTTGCCCATCGAGCAGGATGGTGCCAGCGCTCGGCTTGTAGAAGCCGGTCAGGCAGTTGAATACCGTGGTCTTGCCGGCCCCGTTGGGGCCGATCAAGGCCACCACTTCCTTTTCCTTGACGGTCAGGGCCACGCCGTTGACCGCCAACAAGCCGCCGAAGCGCATGCTCAGGCCGCTGACTTGCAGAATTTCGCGGCTCATCGACGCAGCTCCATGTGAGGACGTTGCATAGGCAGCAGGCCTTGCGGACGCCAGATCATCATCAACACCATCATTGCCCCGAACATCAGCATGCGGTATTCGCTGAATTCACGCATGAGTTCGGGCAGCAGGATCATCACGATGGCCGCGAGAATCACGCCCAACTGGGAGCCCATGCCGCCAAGCACGACGATGGCGAGGATGATCGCCGATTCGATGAAGGTGAACGACTCCGGGGTCACCAGGCCCTGGCGTGCTGCAAAGAAGCTCCCGGCGAAACCGGCGAAGCAGGCACCCAGGGTGAACGCCGAGAGCTTGATCACGGTTGGGTTCAGGCCCAGTGCGCGGCAGGCGATCTCGTCTTCACGCAGTGCTTCCCAGGCGCGACCGATCGGCATGCGCAGCAGGCGGTTGATCACGAACAGCGCGAGCAAGGCCAGCAACAGGGCAACCAGGTAGAGGAAGATGACCTTGTTGATCGAGTTGTACGGCAGGCCGAAGAACTCGTGGAAGGTCTGCATCCCCTCGGCCGCGCGGCGCTCGAAGGTCAGGCCGAAGAAGCTCGGCTTCTCGATGTTGCTGATGCCGTTAGGGCCACCGGTCAACCCGGTGAGGTTGCGCAGGAACAGGCGGATGATCTCACCGAAGCCGAGGGTCACGATGGCCAGGTAGTCACCGCGCAGACGCAGTACCGGGAAACCGAGCAGGAAGCCGAAGGTGGCCGCCATCATGCCGGCGATCGGCAGGCAGATCCAGAAGCCCCAGCCAAAGTAGTGCGACAGCAGGGCATAGCTGTAGGCGCCGACGGCGTAGAAGCCGACATAGCCCAGGTCGAGCAGCCCTGCCAGGCCCACCACGATGTTCAGGCCCAGGCCCAGCAGCACGTAGATCAGGATCAGGGTGGCGATGTCGACCGCGCCGCGCGAACCGAAGAACGGCCACACCAGCGCAACCATGATGAGGCCCAGGATGATCCAGCGCTGGGTCTTGGGCAGGGTCAGGAAGTTGCTCACGGCCGGCGAGATCAGCTTGCGGTCCGAGCGGGTGCGCATCACTGCGCTCCACTGTTTGTCGAACAGCACCCGCAGGAACATCAGCACCGAACACACGGCGATGATCGTAAGGGTGAAGGCCCCCTGGCTGTGGACGATCAGTCGGATGCCATCGATGCTGAGCTTGAGGCCCAGCACCGGAAACGCCACGGCCCAGACCAGCAAGGCGGCGAAGAACGCCTGTTTGAGATTCTTGTTCATACTTTCTCAACCTCCGGACGGCCGAGAATGCCGGTCGGACGGAACAACAGCACCAGAACCAAAAGGCCGAAGGCTACGACGTCCTTGTACTGGTCACCGAAGATGTCGGCGCCAAAGGCTTCAGCCACCCCCAGCACCAGCCCGCCGAGCATGGCGCCCGGAATACTGCCGATGCCACCCAGTACCGCCGCGGTAAATGCCTTCAGGCCTACCAGGAAACCGGCGTTGGGGTTGATCACCCCGTACTGCATGCTCAGCAATACGGCCGCCACGGCTGCCAGGGCAGCGCCGATGACGAAGGTCAGGGCGATGATGTTGTTGGTGTTGATGCCAAGCAGGTTGGCCATCTTGATGTCTTCTGCGCAGGCCCGACAGGCCCGGCCCAGACGCGAACGCGAGATGAACAGGGTCAGTCCGGTCATGGCCACCAGGGTGACGACGAAGACCAGGATCTGCATGTAGGAGATCAGCACTTCCTCTGCGCCGCCCGGTCCGAAGGAGATGCTCCCTGGGATCAGGTTGGGGATGGACTTGTCCTTGGAGTCCTGGGATAGCAATACGGTGTTCTGCAGGAAAATCGACATACCAATGGCAGAAATCAGTGGGATCAACCGGTTGCTGTTGCGCAGCGGCCGGTAGGCGACCCGTTCGATACTGTAGCCATAGGCACTGGTGACGAAGATCGTGGCGACGAAGGCGACGGTCATCAGTATCGGCAGTGAATCGATACCCATCATGGCCAGCCCGGCAAGGGCAATGAAGGCCACGTAGGAACCAATCATGTAGACCTCGCCATGGGCGAAGTTGATCATTCCAATGATGCCGTAAACCATTGTGTAGCCAATGGCTATCAAGGCATAGGTGCTGCCAATGGTCAGGCCATTAACCAGCTGTTGGAAGAAGTGATAGATCTCAGGCATTACAGCGCTCCTAAAAACCTGGTACGCATTTCACTGGTGGGGGTATCCCCGGCGCGGTCTTGTGGTCTTGAGCCACTTCGACACAGGCACTGTCAGCGAACCGCTGGTGACGGTTTTAAGATTTTCAGGTGAACCTGCTCCCGGATCGCGGGAATCAGGCCCATGAACCTCGTAAAACAAAGCCCACTGCTCGCACAGTGGGCTTAGTAGTCATGTAGTCAGACGGGATTACTGAGGAGAAACTTCGGTTTTAGGTTTGCCGAAATGCCATTCGTAGACCACGAATTTGAAGTCTTTCAGGTCGCCCTTGTCGTCGAACGACAGGTCGCCAGTCGGGGTCTTGAAGGTGCCTTTGTGGATTTCTGCCGCGACTTTTTCTGCGTCGTCGCTGCTACCGGCGGCCTTGATGCCATCGGCGATCAGCTGAACGGCGGAGTAGGCCGGGAACACGAACGGACCGCTTGGATCTTTGCCGTCTGCCTTGATGGCATCGACGATGGCCTTGTTCTCGGGGGCCGCGTCGAAGGACTTGGGCAGGGTTACCAGCAGGCCTTCGGAGGCGTTCTGGGCGATTTGCGAGATGGAGTCGTTGCCGACGCCTTCAGGGCCCATGAACTTGGCGTTCAGGCCTTTTTCCTTGGCCTGGCGCAGGATCAGGCCCAGCTCTGGGTGGTAGCCGCCGTAGTAGACGAAGTCGACGTTGTTCTGCTTGAGCTTCTGGATGATGGACGAGAAGTCCTTGTCACCGGCGTTCAGGCCTTCGAAGACGGCAACCTTGGTGCCTTTGCCTTCCAGGGTCTGCTTGACCGCGGTGGCGATGCCTTCACCGTACTGCTGTTTGTCGTGCAGTACCGCGACCACTTTGGGTTTGACATGATCGGCAATGTAGTTGCCGGCAGCCGGGCCCTGGGCGCTGTCCAGGCCGATGGTGCGGAAGATCAGCTTGTAGCCACGGGCGGTGATTTCAGGGCTGGTGGCAGCCGGGGTGATCATGATCACGCCTTCATCTTCATAGATGTCGGACGCCGGTTGGGTGGAGCTGGAGCACAGGTGGCCGACTACGAACTTGACGCCGTCGTTGACCACTTTGTTGGCGACTGCCACGGCCTGTTTAGGGTCGCACGCATCATCGTATTCCTTGGCTTCAAGCATTTTGCCACCGACGCCGCCCTTGGCGTTGATGTCTTTGATGGCCTGTTTGGCACCAATGAACTGCATGTCGCCGTACTGAGTGACCGGGCCGGTTTTCGGGCCGGCGATGCCGATCTTGATGGTATCGGCTGCAAACGAATGGCTGGCAACCCCGGCCAGAACCATTGCGGCAAACAGCTTGGAAATCTGCTTAGTAGCCTTACTCATAATGCTCCACTCATTCTGTTGTAATTTTTATAGTCCTGGCGGCCAGCGCATGAGGACCGGATCAGGTTCCATGGGAGGCCACGCCTCGTCACGGTCCCGGATTGCCCCGATTTTGCCCTGGCAACTGTACCGGTACAGTGTAGAGCGCCGCTTTGTCGCTTGAAAAGCAGGCCCGCCGAGGCAAATTCGAAGCATGTCGCTTAATTGACAGAAACGTACAGCAAAGCGGCTATTTCCAGCCAAATTCGCGCGGAAAACTGCCGCTTTCCAGTTGTTTTCGCTCAATTATTTATTTGAAACCGGGTTTTTCTGCAAAAATACCGACTTCTCACAGTAGTCGAATTATTTCAGGCAGGAACCCATGACTGATCAACCAAGCACCCTCTATGCCAAGCTGCTCGGCGAGACGGCAGTAATCGAGTGGAAAGCCCTGGAGCGTTTTTGGGCCAAAGGTGACCTGATTTGGGTCGACACGTCCCTGGACCTGATTGAAGTTGCACAGGCAATGGCCGAGAACCGTAGCGAAACCGTGGCTGCATGGCGTAATGCTGGCACGGTGGGCCCGGTTACTGCAGAGCAGGCGCTAGACCTTCAGAGCCGCGATCCAGAGATCTGGGCAGTCGTGGTTTCACCGTTCATCGTGATTCAGGTAAAGAAACCTGAGTAAGCGCGCCCTGATTTGGTGCGTGAAAACGCACAGGCAGGCGGTTTTGGTGCGCGAGACTGTTCAGGCGGGGTGACCGTTGGTAACAGTCCGTGGTGCAGGTAACAGTTTACCGCGGGGCCAGCCTGCTCCTGGCGGACAGGAGCGGGTTGGCCCCGCGATGCGGTCTATCAGTAATCGACCTTCCCGGTGTGGCTGTTCAACGAAATCACTCGTGTCTTGCCGATGCGATGGCGGAAGATTTCGCGCAGGTACTTCACCGCTTTCTTCACGCATTCCCGTGACAGGCGAATGTCATTGATCGAGACGAACTTGCTCTTGTCGTTGATCAGTTCGCGGTATTTTTTCTCGTACATCGGCTTGATCGCGTACCAGTTGGTATCGAGAATCTTCGCCGGGTTTTCGTATTCATTGAGCAGTTCATCGATGCGGCCTTCATCGAAGGCTTCACTGGTGATGAATTCGAGGATGGCATTGTCCAGGGTATCGTCGAAACGGTACGGATTGCGGGCAAAGCAGCGCTTGATGAACGCCACGATCAAGGTCAGGAAGTCGTCCGACAGGCACGGGCTCTTGGCAATCAGGGTGGTCAACGACAGGTTTGCCGATGCACCGATGACCAGGGCATAGCGCTTGAGGGTGGTGTTGGGGAACAGGCTGTTGAGGTGGGTCTTGAGCCGGTTCAAGTCCATGTATGACAGCTTGTAGTCCTTTGGCAGCGAGACAATCGAGACCACCGACGAGCAATTCTTGAAAAAGTGCAGGTCATGCAAGGCTGCAGCGTCATAGCCCGAGGCCTTGTACTGCTCCAGTGCCGCACGGTAGCGCTTGGATTCGATGGGCAGCAGGCTGATGCCCTCGATAGCCTGGGTCACCTTGTTGAAATGCGGCAGGTCGATGGAACGGAAGAACAGGTCATCGATGTTCAGCGGTGGCTGGTCTTTCTCGAACACCTTGAATTTGTCCGACCCAGGGGCCGTCCGCTCCGGTACCACGGATTCTGCGTAGGCGATGGCCACCGGGCCCGCCAGGCTCATGAACAGATCATTGGCGTCCAGGCGGATGGTTTCGCCCAGGTCGATGCCTGCCCGGCGGAAGTAGTTCTGGTCGTAGTCGGTGGTCACCGCCTGGGCGGTGAGAATGTTGAAGATCTGCTGGGAGATGTACTGGTTAGCGTGTTTCTCCATGGCATTGACATCAATGTTCTGGATGTTGCCGTCATCGTTCTCTTCGGCATAGCGCATGATGTCGTTGGAGATCAGCATCATCGCGTTCCAGGGGCGGATACGGCCCATGACGCTGGCTTCGCTGCTGTCTTCGTTATCGAAGTTGTAGGAGAAGTCCCATTCCTCCGACAGGTACTTGCACAGTAATCGACCGGCGTTGATGTGCAGTGCTTCCGACATTTCACTGCGGTGATCGGAAATGTTCGGCAGCACGCAGATGCCACTGGTGAAGATTGGCTCGAACACGAACGAGTGCCCGCTTTTGCCGTCGTTCTCATCAGCAGGCTTGGTGTCGAAGGTCTTGTTCATGTACGAGTATTGCTGGGCCAGACCGAACTCCGAGGCCATGCCCGATCCTGTGCCGCCACCGGCGCTGAAGATATAGAAGTACAACCTCGACTGGTTGGCCTTGATCCCGCAGGAGTCGATCAGGTAGGAGTGGATCAATTTCCAGTCGGCGCTGGAGAATCGGTGGGTCTCCTTGTTGAGGATGATCTTGGCCAGGTACTGGCCCAGGATTGGCGCGTTACCTGCGCCCCCGGCATGGACTTCCGAGAGGTCCATGATCTTCATTTTGCTGTAGTCACGGATGAAGCTGTTCTTTTCACCCTTGCCCGAAAAGCGGATGCGCCCTGCAATGTCCTTGTCCAGATCGCCAAGCATGACCAGCGGTTCGACCAGGAATACTGGTTTGCTGGCTTTGTTCTGCACCAGGCGCAGATTGTTGCGGATCCAGCGCGCCGGGCTGTAGCGGGGTTCGCTACCGACAGGGTCTTGATTATTGAATTCGTTGAGGTAGAAGGTCCTGGCGTTGTATACAAGTTCTGCAACATCCAAGGCGATGTTCGAGCCACAGCGGCCCAGGCCAATCAGGCAGACCGAAGGAAACTGCTGGTCCAGACGGAGTTGGCTCTGGTCTTCGAGATGAACACTGGGTGGAAACACCAGGTCGCGCAGGCCGTCAAGGTTGTCGAGGATGCGCTGAATGTCTGTCTCGGTGAAGTAGAGGTACTGCTGTGGGTTGGGCGCCCGTGGCGCATGGAACTCGCTTGCCCCTGAACTGCTGAGCGCGGGAAGGGATGACGTCAGCTCGGAAACCGCGTTGGCAGAAGTATTCTTGGAGGTCATTTTGCGCCATTTGCCTGCAGGTGGATGGCTGCTCTAGTGGATATCATAGGGCCATCACTTGGAAAGTTTCGCGACTGTATCAGTGCGTATTTGGCGTGAGCGATAGGGGGTTACCCTAGAGCCATATAGGAGTTTCCCTGTCACGCCTGCAACTGAATCGTCCAATCACTCAACTTCTTTAATCTGCCTGGAGCTGTACATGAGCACTGCACGTCCTTCACTGGGGTTTGCCGGAATCGGCCTGATGGGATTGCCGATGTGTCGGCGATTGTTGGCAGCGGGGTATCGGCTGACGGTATGGAACCGCTCGCCAGACAAGTGTGCCGAGCTGGTCAAGGCGGGCGCCCGCCAGGTCGAGACGCCGGCCGAGTTGTGTCAGGACACCGAAATGGTGTTGCTGTGCCTGGCCGATACGGCTGTGGTGCGCGATGTAGTGTTTGGCGCTGAAGGCGTGGCCAAGGGTGGCAAGGCCGGGCAGTTGCTGGTGGACTTTTCCAGCCTGGAACCGACGGCGACCCGGGAAATGGCAGCAGAGCTTGCCGCGCTCAGTGGCATGAGCTGGCTGGATGCACCTGTGTCCGGTGGTACGCCGGGGGCTGAGGCAGGCAGCCTGGCAATTATGGTAGGGGGCAACGCGGCAGACCTTGAAAGGGTGCGCCCGGTGTTGCTGACGCTGGGCCAGCGGGTCACGCACATGGGGCCGGTGGGGGCAGGGCAGGTGACCAAGGCCTGCAACCAGATGATCGTTGCGTGCAACGCCCTGGTCATTGCTGAGGTGGTGGCGTTGGCCGAACAGTCCGGTGTCGACGCCAGCCTGATCGCCGAGGCCCTGGCCGGAGGCTTCGCCGATTCCAAGCCCTTGCAGATTCTGGCACCGCAAATGGCCCAGAGCCGCTTTGAACCGGTCAAATGGCACGTGCGCACGTTGCTCAAGGATCTGGACACAGCAGTGAAATTTTCCCGAGAGCAAGGCTCGGCGACGCCCCTCAGTGGCCTGGCCGCGCAGATGATGCGCTTGCACGGTAGTCAGGGCTATCTGCAAAAAGATCCGGCGACATTGATTGATCTGTACCGACGTAAGGATTGAAGCTGGCTAACACCGGCTCGCGCTGGTCAAACTTGCCGAAAATGGCCCGCAGCTCGCCCAGTGGTACCGGGCGGCTGAGCAGGTAACCCTGGACAAAATCGCAGCCTTGCTGGGCGAGGAACTGGTACTGCTCCAGGGTTTCCACGCCTTCGGTGACCACCTGCAGGTGCAGGGTATGGGCCATGATGATGATTGCCTGGACGATTTCCATGTCCTGTCGGCTGCGTGGCACATCCTGTATGAACGAACGATCGATCTTCAGGGTGTCCAGGGGCAGGCGCTTGAGGTAGGCCAGGGAGGAGTATCCCGTGCCGAAGTCATCGATCGACAGCGACACTCCCAGGGCGCGGATTTCCTTGAGCATCGAAATGGTGCTGTGAATGTTGCCCATCAGGGCATTTTCGGTGACTTCCAGCTCCAGTTGCCTCGGGGCGAGGCCGACGTGTTGCAGGGCATCTTCGACCTCCCTGGCCAGCTCTTGGCGCCCCAGGGTCAGGGCTGAACAATTGACGGTAACCTTCAGCCCGCTATAGCCATTGCGGCTCAAATGGGCCAGATCCTCGCAGGCATGGCGCAGCACCCAGAGGTCGAGCTCGGTTATCAGACCGTTGGCTTCGGCAATACCAATGAAACGCTCCGGGCTGAGCAGGCCATGCTGCGGATGCTGCCAGCGAACCAGCGCCTCGAGCTTTGCCACTTGCCCGGTGTGCAGATCAAAAATCGGTTGGTAGTGGATGCGTAGCCCACGCTCTTCGAGCAGTGCAACACGCAGCTCTTCCTCCAGTTGCAGCTCAAGGGTGGCCCGGGCCTTGAGGGTGTTGTTGAAGAAATTGAGGTTGTTGCGCCCACAGCCTTTGGATTGATACAGCGCCAGGTCCGCATTCTTGAGCAGTTCTTCGCACGTACGGCCATCGTCGGGGAACACGCTGATACCGATACTGGTGGTCATGACCATGCGCCGTCCGGCCAGGTCGATAGGCTCTTTCATCTTCTGCATGATGCGCTGGGCCAGGTGGCGGGCTTCGTCCCGGTTGTGTAGCGCGGTGAGAATGCAGAACTCGTCACCGCCAAAACGCGCCACTACATCCTGGCTCCTGGTCGCCGCCTTGATATAGCCGGCAATGACCTTGAGCAGTTCGTCGCCAGCGTCATGACCAAGGCTGTCGTTGATGCGCTTGAAGTGGTCGATGTCGAGGAACATGACCGCCAGCATGCCCTCGTTGGTGGTTTGTTCGACCAGTCGCTCGGCAAAAACCTGGTTGAAGCCGCGGCGGTTGATCAGGTTGGTCAAGGCATCGTAATGGGCCGCTTGCTGCAACGATACCCGGGCCTGATCCAACTGACTGAGCAACAGGTTGACCCGGCGCAGGTCATGCTCCTTGCCCTGCAGCTTCTGGTCGGATAACGCCGCGCTGATGCTGCTGGCACTGATCAGTAGGGTGATGAAGGCAATGGTCAGGCTCAACTGCAGACTGTTGTCGCCGGCCGCCAGGGTAACGCTGGCGTCATTGGGAATGACCAGGGTCATGGCGGCCATGCCGGTGAAGTGCGTGGCGAAAATGCCTCCGGCCATCAACAGGCTGGCGCCGTACTTGAGCAGTTGGTGGAGCATGCCACTGCCGTAGCGAAAGTAACGCGCCAGCACCAGGGCCAGCAGGCTGGTAGCGATGGCCACGGCAATAGAGGTGATGAACATGTCCGGGCGATAGAACTGCTGGGCGTTGGAGCGCATGGCCGCCATGCCGATGTAATGCATGGCGCAAATGCCCAGGCCGATGCACACGGATGCCTGCAGGAAATGACGCGGTCGCAAGTTGCGATGCCCCAGCGTGTTCATGGCCAGCCAGCCGGCCAGCAACATGACCATCAGTGAAAGCCCGGTGAGGGCGTAGTCGTAGTGCACCTCGATCGAGGTCTGGAAGGCCAGCATGCTGATGAAATGCAGGGCCCAGACACCCCCGGCCAGGCAGCAGGCACCCAGCAGTCGCCATTGTCGCTGGGCGGCGGGCTGGTCTACAGGGTTCAGGCGTTCAGCCATGCTCAGGGTGGCGAAGCTGCCAGCGCCAGCGACCAGCAGGGCAAGCGTCACCAGATAGGGGTTGTACCTGCACTCAAGAAGGATCTGACTGCTTACCGGCAGCTCGGCGAGCATCTGTAGCCCCAGCCACTCCATAGCATGCCTCTTTGTCGAGTTTTCACTCGTCCCCCAAAAGAGTCTGGAGACCGTTCTGCTGCAGTATAGAAAGCGGGAATTAACCCATCCTGATTAATGGCACTTTGACTTCTACCATTTGGGCATTGAATTCATAGCGATGCGTTCTAACGCTGCCAATCGTTCCCATTAACCGGTATCACCCTGGTCAATGGTGGCAGACAGTTAAACGATGGCCCTCTAGATTCAGTTCGGCATGTGCAACGCCCCGAACACAATAATAACGAGGGACTGATCGATGCAGCGCTCCACTCAAGCGGACAATGCCTGGCGCATCCTGTTTCTGCTGTTTCTGGCCAACCTGTTCAATTTCTTTGATCGCACCATTCCCGCCATCATCATCGAGCCGATCCGCCTGGAGTGGAACCTGAGCGACTTCCAGATCGGCCTGATCGG
Organism: Pseudomonas vranovensis; assembly: GCF_040438935.1. NCBI lineage: Bacteria > Pseudomonadati > Pseudomonadota > Gammaproteobacteria > Pseudomonadales > Pseudomonadaceae > Pseudomonas > Pseudomonas vranovensis. The sequence continues at coordinate 497,853 of NZ_CP159259.1, forward strand.
CACCGCGTTTACGCTGGTGTATGCCATTGCTGGTTTGCCGCTGGGGCGCATGGCCGATAACGGATCGCGCAGCAAGCTCATGGGCTGGGGCCTGGCGGTGTGGAGCGGACTGACCGCGGTCAACGGTATGGTGGGCAGCTTTTGGAGCTTTCTGCTGGTACGCATGGGCGTGGGGATTGGTGAAGCCAGCTATGCCCCCGCGGCCAATTCGCTGATCGGTGACCTGTTCCCCGCCGAGCGCCGCGCACGGGCAATGGGCTTGTTCATGCTTGGCCTGCCTTTGGGGCTGTTGCTGGCGTTCTTCACCATCGGCGCGATGGTCCAGGCTTTCGATAGCTGGCGTGCGCCGTTTTTTATCGCGGCGGTGCCTGGGCTGCTGCTGGCGGTGTTCATGTTCATGATTCGCGAACCGGCCCGTGGCGCTGCCGAAGTGGTGACCATCTCGCAGGCGCCGGTTGATCGGCCGTTGCGTCGGGTGCTGAGTGTGCCGACGTTTTGCTGGCTGGTGCTGGCAGGGCTGACTTTCAACTTCGCCACCTACGCCTGCAACTCCTTCATGGTGCCGATGCTGCAGCGCTATTTTTTGCTGTCATTGCAGCAGGCGGCCGTGGCCACTGGCGTGATCGTCGGCCTGACTGGGCTGGTGGGATTGACCCTGGGGGGGTGGGTCGCCGACAAGGTTCATCAACGCTTTCCCACTGGCCGGTTGCTGTTTGGCGCTTTCAGCATGCTGGTTTCGACCGTGGCCACGGCCTGGGCGCTGCATGCCGGGCGTATCGATATCGGTCTGTTTGTCGCAGTGTTCGGCGTGGGGTGGTTGTTTGCCTACAACTTTTATACCTGCGTCTACACGGCTATCCAGGATGTGGTGCAGCCACGCCTGCGCGCCACGGCCATGGCCTTGTTCTTTGCCGGGCTGTATCTGCTCGGCGGCGGGTTGGGGCCGGTGGTGGTGGGGGCGTTGTCGGATCACTTCGCCCAGGCGGCCATGCTGGCAGCGGGGGAGGTGCAGATGAGCGAGGCGTTCAAGGCTGAAGGCCTGCACGATGCAATGTATTTGATTCCGGTGGCACTGATGCTGACGCTGGTGTTTTTGCTGATGGCGTCGCGGTGTTTCGGTCGTGATGCGCAGCGGATGCGGGAGGGGATGGTGCTGGGGAGCGCAGAGGAGGCCGGGAAGCTGGTAGAGGCCTGACAGACTTCATCACCGGCAACGCCGGCGATGAAGTCAACAAGGTTTAACCTGCGACCAACACCCGAATCGCTTCAAGGCGCAGGGCGGCTTTTTCCAGCATTGCCAGGCCTTGTTCGCGTTGCTTGCGCAGGGCGTCGATTTCGGTGTCGCGCACGCTCGGGTTCACTGCTTGCAAGGCGGTCAGACGAGCCAGTTCCTCGTCGGTTTCGGCAGCCAGTCGACGTTGGGCCTCGGCAACCCGCTCGGCGTGGCGCGGCATGATCTTGGCTTCACCGCTGTTGATCCGTGGCGTCAGCACATCGCGCTGGGCCTGGATGAACTTGTTGGCGCTGGCCTTGGGCACGCTTTCGAGCTGGTCATTGAGCGTCTCGAACGACACTCGTGAAGCCAAGTCGTTGCCATTGGTGTCGAGCAGGCAGCGCAACGCGGCCGGTGGCAAGTAACGGCCCAGTTGCAGGGCGCGTGGTGCCACCACTTCGCTGACATACAGCAGTTCGAGCAGCACGGTACCCGGCTTCAGCGCCTTGTTCTTGATCAGTGCCACGGCGGTGTTGCCCATCGAGCCAGACAGCACCAGGTCCATGCCGCCTTGCACCATTGGGTGCTCCCAGGTGATGAATTGCATGTCTTCACGAGACAGCGCCTGGTTGCGGTCGTAGGTGATGGTCACGCCTTCGTCGTCACCCAGCGGGAAGCTGGCGTCGAGCATTTTTTCACTCGGCTTGAGGATCAGGGCGTTTTCCGAGTGGTCTTCGCTGTCGATGCCAAACGCGTCGAACAGGGTCTCCATATAGATCGGCAGGGCAAACTGGTCGTCTTGCTCGAGGATCGCCTCGACCAACGCCTGGCCTTCACCAGCACCGCCGGAGTTGAGCTCCAGCAAGCGGTCGCGACCGCTGTGCAGTTCGGCTTCCAGACGCTCGCGCTCGGCACGGGCTTCATCGACCAGTGCTTGCCACTCGCCGTCGTCACCGCTTTCAAGCAGTGGCAGCAGGCGTGGGCCGAACTGATGCTGCAGGGCGTTGCCAGTCGGGCAGGTGGCCAGGAAGGCATTCAATGCCTGGTCGTACCATTGGAACAGGCGCTCTTGCGGGCTGTTCTGCAGGTATGGCACATGCAGTTCGATGATGTGCTTCTGGCCAATCCGGTCCAAGCGGCCGATACGCTGCTCGAGCAGGTCCGGGTGGGCCGGCAGGTCGAACAGCACCAGGTGATGGGAGAACTGGAAGTTGCGGCCTTCGCTGCCGATTTCGGAGCAGATCAGCACCTGGGCGCCGAACTCTTCGTCAGCGAAGTAGGCGGCGGCGCGATCGCGCTCCAGGATGCTCATACCCTCATGAAACACCGTTGCGGGGATGCCGGAGCGCACGCGCAGTGCGTCTTCCAGGTCCATGGCGGTTTCGGCATGGGCGCAGATCACCAGGACCTTGACCCGCTTGAGCATCTTCAGGGTATCGATCAGCCAGTCGACGCGCGGGTCGAAGCGCCACCAGCGCTCGTCATCGGCCATCTCGCCCTGGGCCTGGAAGGCTACTTCCGGGTACAGCTCGGCGTGTTCGCCCAGCGGTAGCTCCATATATTGGTCCGGGTTTGCCAGCGGATACGGGTGCAGGTTGCGCTCCGGGAAGCCCTGGACTGCGGCGCGGGTGTTACGGAACAGCACGCGGCCGGTACCGTGGCGGTCGAGCAGTTCGCGAATCAGCCGAGCGCTGGCCTGGCTGTCGCCATCGCTGACCGCAGCCAGCAACGCCTCACCTTCGGCACCCAGGAAGCCCTGGATGGTGGCGTGCGCCTTGTCCGACAGGCGACCTTCATCGAGCAGCTCCTGAACGGCTTCGGCGACCGGGCGATAGTGCTCGCTCTCGGCGCGGAAGGCGGCCAGGTCGTGGAAACGGTTGGGATCGAGCAGGCGTAGACGGGCAAAGTGGCTGTCCTGGCCCAGCTGCTCGGGGGTGGCAGTTAGTAGCAGTACGCCAGGGATGACCTGGGCCAGTTGCTCGACCAGGCCGTACTCGGGGCTGACCTGGTCTTCATGCCAGACCAGGTGGTGCGCTTCGTCCACAACCAGCAAATCCCAGCCCGCTGCGAACAATGCGTCCTGAGCCTTTTCATCTTCGGTCAGCCACTCCAGGGCAACCAGCGCCAACTGGGCATCCTCGAAGGGGTTGCTGGCGTCGCTTTCGATGAAGCGTTCGGCATCGAACAGGGCAACCTGCAGGTTGAATCGGCGGCGCATCTCTACCAGCCACTGGTGCTGCAGGTTCTCGGGAACCAGGATCAGCACACGGCTGGCGCGGCCGGTCAGCAGTTGGCGGTGAATCACCAGGCCCGCTTCAATGGTTTTGCCCAGGCCTACTTCGTCGGCCAGCAATACGCGTGGGGCGATCCGGTCCGCAACTTCGCGGGCAATGTGCAGTTGGTGAGCGATAGGCTGGGCGCGTGTGCCGCCCAGGCCCCAAAGCGACGATTGCAACTGGCGGCTGGTATGTTCCAGGGTGTTGTAGCGCAGCGAGAACCATGGCAGCGGGTCGATCTGTCCGGCGAACAGACGGTCGCTGGCCAGGCGGAACTGAATGAAGTTCGATAGCTGGGTTTCAGGCAAGGTACGGGCCTGATTCTCTGCATCGAGGCCGTGGTAGACCAGCAGGCCCTCGACATCGTCGACTTCGCGGACAGTCAGTTTCCAGCCTTCGAAATGCGTGATCTGGTCGCCAGGCGAGAAGCGCACCCGGGTCAGGGGCGCATTGCGCAGGGAGTACTGGCGGGTGTCGCCAGTGGCCGGGTAGAGCACGGTCAACAAGCGGCCGTCCTGTGCCAGAACGGTCCCTAGACCTAGCTCGGCTTCGCTGTCGCTGATCCAGCGTTGCCCCGGTTGATACTGCTGCGCCATACTGCCTTACTCCCGCCATGAAAAAGCCGACTATCTTAACGGATAGGAGCTGTTCAGACCAAAGAGTCTAGCATTTCAGCCTGTGGCCCCATAAAACGATGAGGTCCTTATCAATGCCATTTTTGGGGACTTCGACCTGCTGATTGTCCCTGAGGGCTTTCCCCCGGACACTTTGCGCGCGTTTCGCGACGGCGATCTCAACAGCCACAGTTTCCCGTAATCATTCAGGCTTGGCAGCCGTTATGCGGTGGCCGACAAGGCCGCCACCGATAATTCACGTATCAACAATGAACGGCAGCTTTACAGGCACGCGACGCAAGTGCACCGTGCCGTTATTGTTTGTGGGCGCCGGTTGCGGGCAATGTGTCCGTCGCGAAGTTTGTTTAATGGTCTTTTTTAATCATACTGTATGGTTAATTAACTTGCGGATGACGAAATGGAACGCTGTTCTGCAGCGTTGGGGGGGCAAGTCGGTGTGACGCTGAGGGGAGGGTGATGCCATCGGGTTAAAGGCTTGGGAATAGTTCTACAATGGCTGTAGGAAAATTCTACATTTAGGTGGGTTAATAAATTCGCATACCTATGGATACGCTGTGTTGGTCGCAGTAAAATTACAATTTTCAAACGCGTAACCCCCTGGGAAAGGCCGTACTTCAAAGGCTGCAGCGCACGATGGTCATATGCCTGGTCACCTAGGCAGTGCGCAGATTCAAGCAAGGTGCGTCATTGCAACCTGTCGCTGGAATATTTACGATTGAGTGATCGGATAATTCTATTTTGCGTCGCCGCACCAATGGAGTGTAAGGGGTGATGGCAGGCGTAGAGAATATTAAATAAGCTCAATTTGAGGGCGGTGAAGTATGATTGAAAAAGTGTTGGTGGGTCGGTACCTTAAAAAGCCGGGGGAGTATTTTCAGGATAACTTCATGCCGGATAACCCCAGTTTTCCCGAGCACTTTCTGGAGGCGGTGAATAGTTCTTATAATATCGGTGTTTCTGTGCGTTCAGGTTTTCTGGGGACAGGCCCTAGATCAATTGAAATGAATGAGGGTGCCCAGGACAATGTGCACAGGATCTTCAAGTGGCTTCCTTACGTCCCCGGTAAAGTAACGTGCATCCGTGATACCGGCCATGATGTTCTGACAGGCAAAATGTCGGGTTGCTGGATCACGAGGTTCAACCTGAACGGCATTCGATATATAGGTCATATTGGTACGGGATCGACACGTGTCCTGGACGGCACCCGGCAAGCCAACGATGCGTGGAAGAATGCGGTTTCTGATGGCAGGGTTACCCAGGTCTCTGCATTCAATCCCACACGAGGAATGACCTCGGCGCAAATGTTTGTGGACAAGGCGTTATCAAAAGAATTTTATGCAGTGGTCGACGCGCAGGGCAAATTCTATACGCTGGTGCTTGGGATGACGATGAACTCAACATGGGCGAGCGGTAAGAAAATCTGCGCTGTCTACCCCATGTCGCCCACGCCTTATGTGTGTAGCTGACATCAATCAATGTGTTTCCATAAGGTGATGATCGGCACCTTAGGCGCTTGAGGGCAGTGCGCTCTGCCTGCCCACATTCATCACCATCGGCTCAAGAATACCGCGCTGCGGCCGACACATTGGCGACAGGAGATCACCATCATGCTGCCGCCCCTCATTCCGCTCAGTGCTGCCCCCGTGACGTCGCAACTGGACCCGGTCAAGCCGACGCCGGATATCAAGCCAGTGGTGCCTGCCCAGCCGAGTTCCAGTGACGGCGCCATCGACCTCAAGCACCGCGATCCGCACCAAGCGGCGCTGCTGCTGCGTGAGGAGCAACAGCGCAAGCAGCGCCGGCATCAGCCGAATGGGGAGCAAGCGGATTATCAGCCTGTACCAGGCGATGAGGTCAATGCCGACAACACGGTGCCGGTCGCGCCATTGATCGATGATGAGCCCCGTCAGGGCCAGCTGGTGGACATCGAAGTCTGAAACGATGCGCCCGTACTGGTCAGACCCGGTTGCAGCCTTCATTATTATGGAATCACCGTCCGCTTCCTGAGCCAGACCATGAGCCAAGATGACAACCTGATCGACCTCGGTGCCGAACGCGCCCGACGCGTCCACGACCTCAATGAAAAACGCCTGAATGAAGTACGCCAGGCGTTTGAACAGGCCATGCCACTGGGCAAGGTCAAGAAGAAGCCCAAGGGCAAACCCAAGAAGCGTTGAAAGCTTGATGCAGGTCAAGCCTGCACCCCCCTCCTGCGCCCGGCCCCGGGTGCCATTGACCTCGGTCAATTTCTTCCCGCCGTCCATTCGATACCTTGAGCCCATCAGACAGGTGCAGGCAAATGGAGGCCGACATGTTCTTCGATAATGTGGTTATCGCTGGAGTAATTACGGTCGGCCTGATGTTGCTGTTCTTCGTTGGATTCGGAATTTTCATCTGGAAGGACTCGACCAAGCGCAAACAGCGCTGATTCTTCCAGATTCACGGGCACGCAAGGCATTTAGGGCGACTTCGGTCGCCCATTTTTTTGCCTGTAGGAACGGGCTTGCCCCGCGATAGTCATTTCGCCTGATTTCACTCATCCATCGCATCGCGGGGCAAGCCCGCTCCTGTAGAGCTTGATGGTTAGCTAGCTAATTATTAAGCTTCAACCTTTCCGCACCATCCTGACTATCTTTAGATCATCGTTTTCCAAGGTTCATCCCGTGCCCATCACGTTGCAGGCCCTGCTGGCGCCGAACAGACTCGCAGTGCAATTTGCCCTCAAGACCGTGCTCGGTGGCGGCCTGGCCTTGTGGCTGGCATTGCGTTGGGGGCTTGAGCAACCGGCGTGGGCATTGATGACCGCCTTCATCGTTGCCCAACCGCTGTCGGGCATGGTTCTGCAGAAGGGCTTGGCGCGGCTGTTCGGTACCCTGGTTGGCACCATCATGTCAGTGGTGTTCATGGGACTGTTCGCCCAGACGCCCTGGTTGTTCCTGCTGGCCCTGGCCTTGTGGCTGGCACTGTGTACCGCTTGCTCGACGTTGCTGCGCAGCGCCTGGTCTTATTCATTCGTACTGGCCGGCTACACCGTGGCGATCATTGCCTTGCCGGCGATCAGCCATCCGCTGCTGGTGTTCGACCAGGCCGTGGCGCGTTGTACCGAGATCTGCCTGGGCATTGTCTGTGCCACGGCCAGCAGCGCCTTGCTCTGGCCAATGCGGGTCGAGCAGCAATTGGGCGGGCAGGCGCGGCAGGCCTGGATCAATGGTCTACAGGCAGCCAGTGCGACCCTGACGGGCGAGGAGCAGGCCCGTAAAGGGCTTCTGGAGATTCTCGGACGTATCGTTGCCGTGGATGCCCAGCGCGAACACGCCTGGTTTGAAGGGCGACTGGGACGGGAGCGGGGCCGGGCCATTCGGGGCTTGAGTCAGAAGCTGCTGGTGCTGTTGCGCATTGCCCGTTCGGTGCGTCGCCAGTGGCAGCAACTGGACCAGGCCCAGACCTTGCACCTGCAACCCTGGCTCGATGAGGTCCGGGCCGCCCTGGCCACACCTGACCAGGCGAGTTTGCTGTTGCTGCGTCAGCGCGTTTGGGACGCGGCCCACGATGACACCATCAATACGGCCGAACACTATTGCCTGGCACGCCTGACCTTGCTGCTGGATACCGCCATGGCGGCGACCCTGGCGCTGCGCGCGGTGGAAGAGGGCAAGGCACCGCTGGATGTACCTGATAGCCTCGCCGCGCACCGCGATGTGCCGCTGGCATTGTTGTTCGGATCGCGCAGTGCGCTTGCATTTCTGGCCATGGCCAGCTTCTGGCTGGCCACTGCCTGGACTGCGGCTCCAGGCGGGTTGGTGCTCACCTGTGTCGTCTGCAGTTTGTTCGCCAGCCGCGAGAACGGTGCGCAGATCGGCATGAGCTTTTTGCGCGGGATTCTGCTGGCAATCCCGGTAGCGTTTTTTGTGGGGCAGATTCTGTTGCCCCAGTGGAACGGTTTTCCCATGTTGTGCATGGCCATGGGCGTGCCTTTGTTCTTTGGAGCGTTGGGCATGGCCAATCCGCGCATCGGCGCCACGGCCACCTCGTATTGCCTGCACTTCATTGTGCTGGTGGCACCGCTCAACGCCATGAGCTTCGAGGTGGCGACCTTCCTCAACAGTGCCCAGGCCATGTTGATCGGTGTGGGGGCTGCGGTGCTGGCGTTCAAGCTGCTGGTGCTGCGTAACCCAGCGTGGCATGGCCGGCGGTTGCGGGCTGCCACCCAGAACGATCTGGTGCGGTTGACCCGGCGGGATCTGCGCGGGGCCGAAACCTGGTTCGGTGGCCGGATGGCCGACCGCCTGTTGCAACTGGCACGGCATTACACCGCGCTGCCGGAGCAGGACCGCAGCCGTTGGGACGATGGTGTGCATGGATTGGATATCGGTGATGAGCTGCTGCACCTGCGCCATTGCCTGGCCGTGGCCCAGGCGCCGCTGGCCGCTGCCGAGCGGGAGTATCTGCAGCAATTGGAAGCGGTGTTGGCGCGTGGGCCGGCACCGGGTCGGGGTCAGCGCCTGGATGCGGCCAGCGAACAGTTTATCAAGGCCCTGCAACGCCAGCCTCCCAGCGATCCACTGCGTCTGGCGGTGGGCGCGGTGTTGCAGCTGCAGCGCAGTTGGGGCAAATGGTGTCGACGCCAGGAGGAAATCCATGGGTTTGCGTGAGTGGGCATTGGGCGGCGTACTGCTCAGCCCGTTTCTGATTTATGTGGTATTGGCGTTGGCAGTGACCGCTGCGGTGCGGTTGCTGTTGCGCCTGACGCCGTTGGGGCGATGGATCTGGCATGAAGCCTTGTTCGATTGCGCGCTGTTCGTTTGTGTCTTGACCGGGGTAACGCTCGGGTTGGGGCCTTTGTAAGGAGTGTGGACCATGCGTGCATTGGTACGTATCGCAGTGACGCTGTGCCTGGTGGCAGTGGCAGTATTTGCCGGCTGGAAGCTCTGGCAGTACTACATGCTCACTCCCTGGACCCGCGATGCGAAAATTCGCGCTGACGTGGTGATCATCGCCCCCGACGTGTCGGGCTGGGTGCGCGAACTCAAGGTCCAGGACAACCAGCAGGTAAAGAAGGGGGACTTGCTCATGTCGATCGACCGCGACCGTTTTGAAGCCGCCCTTGAAAAGGCCAATGCCGTGGCCGAGACCCGCCAGCATCAACTGCGCCTGCGTGAACACGAAGCCTCCCGACGCCTGGCCCTGGGGCCGCAGGCAATCAGCGCCGAGTTACGTGAAAACGCCCAGATCAACGCCGCGGTGGCCCGGGGCCAATTGCGTGAAGCGCAGGCCGAAGTCACGGAAGCAGCCATCAACCTGGCCCGCAGCCAGGTCAAGGCGCCACGTGATGGTCATATCACCAACTTGCGCTTGGCCGAGGGCAACTTCGTCAATGCCGGGCAGCCGGTCATGGCCTTGATCGACGACTCGACCTTCTATGTTCAGGCCTATTTTGAAGAGACCAAGTTGCCGCGCATCCGCGTCGGCGACCCGGTCAAGGTCTGGTTGATGAGCGCCGGAGAGCCCATGCAGGGACATGTCGAGAGCATCAGTCGCGGGATCACCGATCGAAACACCAATCCCGACAGCCAGTTGCTTGCCGAAGTCGAGCCGACCTTCAACTGGGTGCGCCTGGCACAGCGTATCCCTGTGCGGATCAAGCTGGATCAGATTCCCGAGGACATGCCGCTGAGCGCCGGCATGACGGCCAGCGTCCAGGTGCATGAAGACCAGCGCTGACTCAGAGGAACATGCCGCCGGACACTTCCAGCCGTTGGCCGGTGATCCAGCCTGCGCCATCGCTCAGCAACAGGGCGATGGCAGCGCCGATGTCGTCCGGCAGGCCGACCCGTCCCAGGGCGGTGTTGCTGGCGATGAAGTCGTTGACGTCTGAGTTGTCGCGCACCACGCCACCGCCAAAATCTGTTTCGATGGCTCCGGGTGCGAGGATGTTGACGCGGATCCCGCGCGCGCCCAGCTCCTTGGCCTGATAACGGGTCAGTACCTCCATGGCACCCTTCATGACGGCATAAGCGGCGTAGCCAGGGAGAGCGAAGCGAGTCAGCCCAGTGGAGATATTCACGACCCGGCCCTGGTCGGCAATCAGCGGGAGCAGTTGTTGGGTAAGGAAGAACGGGCCTTTTAGCTGGATATTGCACAGCTGGTCGAACTGCGTCTCAGTGGTTTCACTAAAGGGAGCGTTGATGCCGATGCCGGCATTGTTCACCAGAAAATCCAGCTGCTCGCGGCCGAAGGCCGATTCGAGGGTGTGGCGCAGCTGTTCGACAAATACGGCAAAGCTTGCACTGTTGCTGACGTCCAGTTGCAGCATGGCGGCGCGAACGCCCTGTTGCTCCAGAGTCTGGACCAGTTCCTGGGCTTCCTGCGCCTTGCTGTGGTAGGTGCCGATGATGTCGATACCCTGGGCGGCCAGGTGTACTGCGGTGTTTTTACCCAGTCCCCGGCTGGCACCGGTAATCAATGCGATTTTGCGCGTCATGTTCTGTAACCTCGCAGCGGTATAGGAAGAAGTCGAGGAAAGTCTATTGGTCGCTCGGGTGCAGATAAATCCGCAGATTTCGGAAATACTGATCGGCATCAGCGAACAATCGAGCCTGCGGCCATGAACAAGTTGGAGTTGCTGCGAACCTTTGTCCGGGTCAGTGAGCTGTCGAGCTTCACGCTGGCCGGAGAGAACCTGGGGTTGCCGCGTTCAACGGTTTCGGAACAGATCCGAGCCCTTGAAACACTGCTCGGTACGCGCTTGCTCAACCGCACCACGCGGCGGGTGCAGGCGACCCAGGACGGCCTGCGCCTGTACGAGCGTAGCAAAGACCTGTTGTCGCGCATGGACGAGATCGAGGGGCTTTTCCATAGCGACACAGCAACGCTCACCGGGCGTTTGCGGGTCGACCTGCCGACGTTGATGGCACGGCGCATCGTGCTGCCCAACTTGCCGATATTCATGTCGCGTCATCCGGGGGTGGCGCTTGAGATCAGTTGCACGGATCGACAGGTCGACTTGTTGCGCGAAGGGTTCGACTGCGTACTGCGCATCGGTACCTTGAGTGACCTTGACCTGATTGCCCGGCCCTTGGGCAGCCTGGCGCAGATCAACTGTGCAAGCCCGGGTTACCTGCAACGTCATGGCACGCCGACCTGCCTGGCCGACCTGCATCGGCACCAGTTGATCCATTACGTGAGGAACCTTGGCAGCCGCAGTGCAGGCTTCGAATACCTGCAGTCGGGCACCCTGCAGGTTCAACCCATGGCCGGAGCGATTACTGTCAACAGCACAGAGGCCTACGAGAGCGCCTGCCTTGCCGGGCTCGGACTGATCCAGGCCCCGGCGGCAGGGTTGCAGGGTTATCTGGAACGGGGTGAGCTGGTGGCACTGCTGGCGGATTATGTTGCGCCATCTTTGCCGGTGTCGTTGCTGTTTGCCCGGCAACAACACGTGTCGCCCCGGCTGCGCGCGTTTATGGATTGGCTGGCAGCTTTGCTTGAGCCTCGACTCGATCCAGTGGCAAGCGGAAGCTGAAGAGGGTTCCGGCCTCCTGGCTTGAGATCACTTCCATGCGCCCACCATGAGCCAGGGCGATCTGGTTGGCAATGTACAGGCCAAGGCCCAGGCCGGTTTGGGGGGTATCGCTGATCGGACGGGAGAAGGGTTGGAACAGTTGCCCCAACACAGGGGCAGCAATAGGCTTGCCGAAGTTGTGTACGCCGAGCACGAAAACCCGATCACGCACCTGTGCACTGATGTCCACCGGTTGCGTCGCGTCGCCGTGGGTCAGAGCATTGGCAAGCAGGTTGGAAAGCAGTTGGGAGACCCGTTCACGATCGCAATCTATGCCGTCGAGATCACCGATGTGCTGGATTATCTGCCGATGCGGGTGAACCCTCTGCAACTCCGAGGTGACATGCTGGAGTGCATCCGCCAGGTCCGGGCAGGGCTTGATAGCGACCACAATGCCATTGCCCAGGCGTCCGCGGGCAAAGTCCAGTACGTCGCGAACCAACTGTGTGGCGCGACGACCGCAGGTGAGGATGTGCTGGGCAATGGCCCGGCTCTTTTCTTCTTCCAGGCGCTGGGTCAACAGCTCCGCCCCGGCGGTGATGGCGAACAGCGGGTTGCGCAGGTCGTGGCCCAGCACCGCGATAAACTGTTCGCGGACTTCAGCCGTCGCGCGCTCCTTCTGCAGGGCCTCTTCGGTCTTCTGAGTGTTTTCTTCACTTTCGATCTGAATCGACAGCAACCGTGCAAAAGACTCCATCATCGGCTGGATGGCGCTGCCCTTGAGGGCTGCAGGCAATGGGTCAAGGGCGCAGATGGTGCCGAAGAAACTGCCGTCGGCGCGGAACACAGGTACTGAGATGTAGCTCTCGAATTTGTAGATGCGAGGTGTGTGATGATTGCAATAGAGCTCGTCCTCGCTGGCCTTGTCGATCACGATGGTCTGGTGACTGCTGCGTATTTCGTGGCATAGCGTGGTAGTCAGGTCCAGCTCGCCGCCAACCTTCAGGCCAAACTCCAGGGTGTCGAGGACTGCGCAGGCGGTCCAGCGGGTTTCTGTAACCCGGGCCACTGCAGCAAAGCGTAACCCGGTGGTTTCGCAAATCACCTGCAAGATGGCGGGTACGGCATTGATACGACCAATGGTGGCGATATCGGAAGTGACGGCAGTGCTCATGAATCATCCACGGTGCAATAACAGGGTGTGGATTGAGTCTAGCGATCAACCCCGTATCGGGTGAAAAATCCGTAACCGTAGCGGAACAATTTCCATTACCCTTGGCCTTCGAGTCGCTCCGCTAGAGAGCTACCCTCCCGCCCTGCGTGCCAATCCCTTTCGCCCCGCATCCTTGTGGATGCAAAAGTGAGGTTTGACATGCATATCACATCCCAGGACATCTGCACCGCTGCCGACCAGCTCAAGGGTTTCGTCGGATTTCACCGCAAGCTTGGCAAGCACATTGTGCGCTTCAGCGAAGACGCCTTCGGCATGGACGTCGCCGATGACAGCATCACCCCCAGCAGCGAATTTGTCTGGCAGACCGGAAACGGCGACGTCATGACCTTGAGCCGAGCGCTCATCGAGATCCTCCTGGCGCAGAATGTCGATGAGCGTCTGAACATTAGTGAACCCCTGCGGGTGTACCTGCGCCGGAGCGACTTGCCGGAGATTGCCGCGCAGCGACAACTGCGGGCCTAAGGGCTGTTCTAGGTCGCCCACACTGCTGGGCGCCTCGCGGCCCAGGGCAGTACCTGCTCCAGTTGACCGGCCAGGCTCAACAGCAGCTCTTCACCGGCTGCGCCAGCGCTGAACTGCATGCCGATCGGCAAACCGCTGGCCGGGTCCTGGAACAGCGGCACCGACATAGACGCTGTGCCGCAAATGTTGGCCAAGGCAGTGAAGGGCGAGTGGTCGAACACCCGGTGCATCCAGCCGAGGCCGTCAAGTTGTTCCTGCCCGGCGTTGTAGGCGCCGATCATGGGGGGGAAATCGGCAAGGCTGGGGCTGAGCAGCATGTCAAAGCGCTGGTAGAAGCCGGCCATGTTTCGGCTGACATGGTTGCGTTGGTCCATGGCAACCAACAGATCTGTGGCGCGCAAGGCTTTGCCGTATTCATGCACGGCCAGGGTGGCGGGCTCCAGCCAGTTGCAGTTGAGCGGGCGACCGGTTTCGCTGCTCAGCGCTTCGAGCCAGGCCGCGGTATTGCTGGCCCAGAAGCAGGCATTCATCTTCACGAACGCATCCCAACCCACTCCCATGTCTGGCTCGATCAGCTCGCAGTGATGGCCCAGCCCCTCCAGGGTTGCAATCAAGGCGTCCAGGGCCAGAAGCATTGCGTCGTTGCTGCGCTTGCCATTGAGCGGGTGCTGTTGCACGGCGATGCGCAACGACTGGGGCGCCTGGGCAACAGCGCTCAAGTAGTGACCGGAGGAGGAAGGGAGCGGGACGGGATCACCGGGCTCGTTCCCGGCCATGCAGTCGAGCAGCAGCGCGCTGTCACGCACCGAGCGGCTGAGTACACCTTGGACGGCCAGACCATTCCACGCCTCATCCAGATAAGGCCCCATGGAGATCAGGCCTCGGCTGGGCTTGAGGCCAAACAAGCCACAGGCCGCCGCCGGAACCCGGATCGAACCGCCACCGTCGGTGGCGTGTGCCGCCGCGACCATGCCGCTGGCGACTGCCGCCGCCGAGCCGCCGCTGGAGCCACCAGCGCTGCGGCTCAAGTCCCAGGGGTTGCGGGTCGGGCCGCAAAGTAGTGACTCGGTGGTGGTGCTGATTGCCAGCTCCGGCGTTGTCGTACGGCCCAGGGTGACCAGGCCTGCGCGGCGAAAGCGCTGCATCAGAAAGGAGTCCGCTTCGCTGTACGTGCCTTGGGCCAGACGGCTGCCGAACTCATGGGGCCGCCCTTGCATGCTGATGGCCAGGTCCTTTATCAGGAAGGGAACGCCATGCAGTGATCCGTCGCTGCGAGCGGGGAGGGGTTCATCCTGCCAGTGCTCGGCGAGGGCATTGACTCTGGGCTCGACCGCCTCGATTGCCTGGTGCGCCGCCTGGATGACTTCATTGCTGCTGACGTGGCCCCGGGCAATCAGGTCAGCCAGGCCAATGGCATCGTATTGCACGTACTCAGAAACCTTCATCCTGGACTCCCGCTACTGTGACGGTTGACGATAGAATACCGATTGGTATCGAAAGATACTCATGGGTATAGAGTGATACCGATTGGTATCGCAGTCAACCGGGAGCCTGTCCATGCGTTCGCAACGAATCGCCCGTCTGCCACCTCGCGAGCGTGTCCTCGACGCCGCCCACGAGCTGTTTTTCAATGAGGGCATCAGCCGCGTCACGGTCGATGCCATTGCCGCCAAGGCTGAAAGCACCAAGATGACCGTGTATCGGCACTTTGAATCCAAGGATGTTCTGGTGCTGGCCTGGTTGCAGTTGCTGATGGAGGAGTACGACAGTGTTTGGGCCGATCTGGCCGAGCGCTTTGCCGGGCAGCCGGCGCTTCAGATTCTGGGCTTTGCCGAGTTTCTGGTGCAGGAACCGGTACTGTCGTCGCACCGCGGCTGCGCCTATACCAACACCCTGGCAGAGCTGCCGATTTGCGACAGCCCGGCTCGGACATTGATCGAAGCACACAAGCGTCGGCAAGCGGCGCGGTTGATTCGCCTGTGTGAAGAAAGTGGTCTGGAGGCGCCGCAACTGGCGGCCTTTGAACTGACCTTGCTGCTGGAGGGCGTACAGATCGTCGCGCAGAACAAGGGCTTTGACGATGTTGCCGGCAACCTGTTGATCCTGGTACGCAAGCGCCTGGGGCTGGTGGCGAGCTAGGAGGCGCCGGAGCGGCTGCTGTTGTGGTTGAGCAGCAGTTGCTCGAAGGCCAGTTTGTCGACCGGCTTGCTCAGGTAGTAGCCCTGGACCTCATGGCACTTTTCCTTGCCCAGGGCCTCGAGTTGCTGCTCGGTTTCCACGCCTTCGGCGGTGACCGTCAGGCCCATGGCCTTGCCCAGGTTGATGATGGCCTGGACCACGGCGCGGTCATTGCTTTCAGTACTCAGGCCCGCGATGAAGCGCTTGTCGATCTTGATGCTGTCGAAGGGATAGGTGCGCAGGTAGCCCAGCGAAGAATAGCCGGTACCGAAGTCATCCATGTTCAGGCGCACGCCCAGTTCCTTGAGCGCCGTCATGGTGCCCAGGGCGCCCTCGATATCGTTGAGCATGACGTTCTCAGTGATCTCCAGCTCCAGGCGCTGCGCCGGGAAGCCGGTTTCGACGAGGATGGTGTAGACGTCATTGACCACATCGCTGCGGGAGAACTGCGCCGGCGAGAGGTTGACCGACACCAGTAGATGATTTGGCCAGTTGCGTGCTGTTTCGCAGGCTTCGCGCAGCACCCAGCGGCCCAGCGGCACAATGAGGTCGGTCTGTTCGGCCAGTGGAATGAACGTGTCCGGGCCCAGTAGTCCCTCAATGGGATGCTGCCAGCGTACCAAGGCTTCGACCGAGACGATTTCCAGCGTCTCCAGACGATAGCGTGGCTGAAAGTGCAGGACGAATTCATTGTTCTTGAGTGCCTTGCGCAAGTCGTTTTCCAGTTGTCGACGGTACTGGATTTGTTCGTTCATCTCCGGTGAGAAATAGCGCCAGGTGTTCTTGCCATCGGCCTTGGCCTGGTACAAAGCAATATCGGCGCAGCGTATCAGTTCATCGGCGTCGAAGCCTTGCAAGCGAGTCTGGGCGACGCCAAGGCTTGCACCGATATGCAGGGCCTGTTCCTCGTAGTGGATTGGCTGGTGCAGGTTGTCGATCATGCGGGCACAGAAACGGTCGATTTCATTGCGGCTGTCCATGCCGTTCATCACCAGGACGAATTCGTCGCCACCCAGGCGTGCTACCAGGTCTCCATCGCGGGTCGAATCGCGCAGACGCACGGCAACCTCCAGCAATACGGCGTCCCCGGCGGCATGGCCGAGCGAGTCGTTGATCGGCTTGAAGCTGTCCAGGTCCAACAGCAACAGCGTCAAGGGTGGGGCTTTCTGGCCCTTGAGCAGCGCCTGTTCCAGAAAGCGCGAAAGCTTGTTGCGGTTGGCAAGGCCTGTGAGCGCATCGTGCATCGACAAGTGCTGGATACGGGCATGGGCAGCCACCTCATCCGTAATATCGCTGGCGGTACCACGAAAGCCGGCCAGTTTGCCGTCGAGCATGATCGAGCGCGCCGAGACCCGACAAAAACAGAGCTGTCCATTCTGATCGCGGTAGGCGCAGCGAAGATTGGCCATCTGCTGCGGATCAGGTTCAGCCTGGCTATCCAGCCAGAGCGTCAGAGGGGTGGTCTCGCAACTGAGCAACTGATCGATCGGTTGGCCCAGCCAGTCTTCGCTCTTATAACCAGTCACGGTGACGAAGCGCTGGGAAAGATAGCTCAGGCGCTGGAAACTATCGGTTTCCCAGATCCAGTCCGACGCGGCCTCGGCCACCGCACGAAAGCGCTGCTCGCTGGCCTCCAGGGCCAGATTGCTCGATTGCAGGCTTTGCAGGGAGCTGTCGATTTCCCGAGCGGTGCGCAATGCATAGCGAAAGAAGTAGATCATCAGCAGTCCCAGTACCAGCATTGCCCCCAGCAAGGGGGGCAGCACAGCCCAGAGCAGTTGGTCGCCGGGACGCGGCGTGGCCCACACCAGGCGGTACCCGGTTTCACCCAGTGCCAGGCTGGATTGATCGTCTGCCAAGGCGCCTGCTTTTTCGATGTGCATGCCACTCAGGCCAGCCCCGGCGCCGAG
Organism: Pseudomonas vranovensis; assembly: GCF_040438935.1. NCBI lineage: Bacteria > Pseudomonadati > Pseudomonadota > Gammaproteobacteria > Pseudomonadales > Pseudomonadaceae > Pseudomonas > Pseudomonas vranovensis. The sequence continues at coordinate 515,262 of NZ_CP159259.1, forward strand.
ATTGTCGAGTTTTTCGGGGGTCAGTTGGTCGACGAACATCATCACCGAGGTGGTGCGCGGATCAATGCTCAGTTGCTCGTCATCGGGGCGAATGGCGGCGGCCACCACTACCGCCGGCCAGCCATTGAACAGCACATACTGGGTGGTTTGCTGTCGCTCGGTGGCAACGCTTCGCGCCTGGGCAATGATGGGGGCCAATGGTTCTTCTATATAGGTGCTGGCGGGGGCATGACGGAGCTGGCCCTTGAGCAAGGCGTACTTGGTGTGTTGGTCATCGACCACAAACACCCCTTCAAATCCGCTGGCGGTGTACAGCGAGTCACCGACGTTCTTCTCTTCATAAGCCCAGGTCAGGTCGGGGGCGCCATTGAGGTGGTCGTAGGCGGCATCCCATACCGCGTAGCTGGAGAGAAACTGCCGAGACGCTTCAAGCCGTTGTTCGAGCGCCTTGTGTGCATAGAAACTGCTTTTTTCACGTTCGCTGGTGTTCAACGAGAGGGCAATGTTGAACAGGGCACCGAGGGCAATCAAGCAGGCCAGGGCAAACAGCACAGCAATACCGGCGATGAGTTTGCGCGTTTGCAGGTGAGGGGGTGGGCTGGTCGGTGAATCCTCGGCAATCCTGTCCATACACGCGCTGCTCCTTGGTGAGTTGCACCCTGGCGGCCGTGCCGCAGGGGCGAACGTTCACTCAGGATAGGCCAGCTTCAAGGGGGCGAGGTCCAACTGGGCAAAATTGACTTGATCGCGTCCGCTATTTTTCGCCGTGTACAAAGCTTTGTCGGCTTCGTTCAACCAGGCTTCCGGGGAGATCAGGTTTTCGTGATAGCTGGCAAGGCCGATGCTGAGGCTGATGCGCAGGGCCGGCAATTGCGGATTACGGTAGCTACCGACGTGTTCGCGCAGACGCTCCATGCTCAGGCGGGCGTGTTCCAGGCTGGTGTCGGGCAGAATCAAGCAGAACTCGTCGCCACCATAGCGACCGGCCAGGTCATGCTCACGCAGATTGCGCTTGAGTTCGCTGCTGAGTTGGCTCAGCACGCAGTCGCCTACGACATGGCCGTAGGTGTCATTGATGGATTTGAAGTGGTCGATGTCGATGATCGCGATAACAGCGCCACAGCGCTGTTGCTGGCAGATTTGGAACTTCAGTTGCAACAGGTCTTTCCATGCACCGTGATTGAGCAGGCCAGTCAGGCTGTCGGTGCGGCTCAGGGCGCTGAGACGGCGCTTGTGCTCGGACAGCTTCATGGCCAGGCGATAACAGACCCAGCCGACCGCCATGGGGTAGAGGGTCAGCATGGGCAGGCAGGCGTAAACCTGCAGGGAGGTCGCCTGCAGCTCAAGTCCGGCACCGAATAGCGATATAGACAGGCCGGCACCCAGGCACTGGGCGAGCAACCCCTTGAGAAACAGGCGTTGGCCACCGGCAGCGAAATTGTTCATCGCCATCATCGAGAGGATGGTGACGCTGGGCAGGGGATTGAAGTGCAGGTTCGCGGCCCAGAATCCCCCCATCAGCGAGTCGGCCAGCAGGTTGCGGTATTCAGCGTGATAGGGAACCGGGGCGCGTCGGGCAAGCTGATACGCCAGGTGCGGCCAGAGCAGCCCGTTCGCCAGCAACAACCACCAGACCCACTGAGGCTTGTCCAGGGTCGAGATACCGGCCATTACGCCGAGCATGCCGATGCCCAGGCCGATAATGCGCGGTGGGTATATCCTTCTTACAAATGAAAGGCCCTTGCCGCTGTTGTTATCCATCATGGTTGCTGGCCTGTCCCGAGACGCCGTTTATCGCATAGAAGCGGTGAACATTGTTGAACAATCGCACGCTACTGAAAAATGGCCTTACAGGCCATTTCATAGTTGATGCATCCACCTTGGGGTACCATGAAACTTACCCTCATCCTTGGAGTGCTTCTGCTCATGGCCCCTCTGACCCCGCACGCTGGTGAACCGGCGCAACGCCAGGATGGGCGCTACCACAACCTGCGTCAGTTGCCCCAGGACAGTGCGCTCAAAAAGCTGCGCATCGGTTTCAAGTTTCTGTTCCTCAGCAAGCCGGCGGATACCCGCCCGGATGTGGAGATTGCCGTACAGCCCTTGAGCCGCCAGCAACTGTTCGAAGCCCCTGATCGCAGTGTGTGGCGGCTCGGGCATTCCACGGTACTGCTCAAGCTGCGCGAACGTTTTTTTATCACCGACCCGGTGTTTGCCGAGCGCGCCTCGCCGGTGCAATGGGCCGGGCCGCAACGATTCCACCAGCCGCCGCTCACGCTCGATGAACTGCCGCCGTTGACAGCAGTGATCCTTTCCCATGACCACTATGATCACCTCGATGAGCACGCCATCCGGCAACTGGCCGACCGTGCCGAGTACTTCATCTCGCCGCTGGGGGTTGGTGACCTGCTGATCGATTGGGGGGTGCCAGCAACCAAGGTGCAACAGTTGGACTGGTGGCAGGAAACCCGGATCGAGGGTATTCGTTTCGTGGCCACGCCAGCACAGCACTTTTCCGGGCGCGGTTTGTTCGACAGTAACACCAGGCTATGGGCGTCGTGGGTCATCCTTGATGACAACCTACGGCTGTTCTTCAGCGGCGATACCGGGTACTTCGACGGGTTCAAGCAGATTGGCGAGCGCTATGGGCCTTTTGATGTGACCTTGATCGAAACCGGTGCCTACAACCGCGACTGGCCCAACGTCCATATGCAGCCCGAACAAAGCCTGCAGGCCCACCAGGACCTAGGTGGGCGCTGGCTGCTGCCGGTGCACAACGGTACTTTCGATCTGTCCACCCACAGCTGGCACGAACCTTTCGACCGCATCCTCGCTTTGGCCAATGCCGCGCAGGTGCCGCTCAGCACGCCCCAGATGGGCGAGCGGGTGAGTCTGGAACACCCCCATGGCGGCCCGGCCTGGTGGCTACCCAAACTGCAGCGTCAGCTACAAGAAGGTGCCGGCGAGCGGGTCATGGCCATGAAGGACTTGTAGAAACGCGCTAGCGCTGTGGGTGTTGGCGCGGTTTTTTGTCCTTGTCCAGGGCGGGTAACTGGGAGGGAGGCTTGCCGCTGTCGCTGCGGACCTGGGCATGGCTGATCAGCGCAAAGATGAAACTGCCGCCGATAATGTTGCCGACGAGGGTGGGGGCGGCGAAGTCCAGCCAGAAGGCCGGCCAACTGACTTCTCCAGCCCAGGCCAGGTACGAGACCTCCACCGAGCCGACGACGATATGGGTAAAGTCACCCAGCGCCATGAGGTAGGTGATCATCAGGATGATCCAGATTTTTGCGTGCTCCATAGAGGGGATCATCCAGACCATGGTGGCGATCATCCAACCCGAGATAATGCCTTTGGCAAACATCTGCTGCAGATTGTTCTCCATCACCTTGTGACCGATGTCGAGAAAGGCCGCGTCGGTCTTACTGTCGAAAATGGGCAGGTATAGCATCACGTAGGAGACCAGTATGGTACCGGCGAGGTTGCCGAACAGCACCACGGTCCATAAGCGCAGCAGACGTCCGAGATTGTTCAGCGTAGGGTCGGTCATGACTGGCAGCACGGCGGTCAGGGTGTTTTCGGTGAACAGTTGCTGGCGGGCCAGGATTACCGCGAGAAACCCGGCGCTGTAGCCCAGGCTGGCAATCACTTGGCTGCTGTCTCCTTCGGGCAGGCGTGCATAGAAAAGTCCCATGGCCATCATCGACAGGCCCATGCTCAATCCCGCCGCCAGCGCCGACCACCAAAGGGCGGCGATCGTACGTTCCAGTTCCTGGTCACCCTGGTAGCGAATGATCTCGTGCAACACGGCTGCGCGTGGGGGTTGGTTGTGACTGACCTCTTGCTCTTCGTCCGCTGACAGACCTGGGGTCTTGCCGTTTTCTGTATCGCTCATGGCTATGGCTCGCATGGAGTGCCTTCTCTACAGATCGACGGCGAGCGGATTAGTTGCCTGCCTCCAGCGCATCGAGTGCAAGTTGTGCCACCTTCAAGCGAGGGGCGGCTTGCTCATGCAGACCGTCTTCGAGGAACCAGGCCGCGGATAAACCGCACCAGGCAACGATCCATTGCAGCAGTCGCTGGCGCGGCAACGAGGCGACTCGGCAGACCGTCGCCAGTCGTTGGCTGAAAAGACGTGCATCTGTGGCGATGCGAGGGGAGGGGTTGCAGAACAGGTTGGCGTAATCGAATGTGCGTTCACCGTAGAGGCACTTGGGGTCGATGGCACGCCAACCGCGTGCGCCGAAGTCCAGGACATTGCCGTGGTGGATATCGCCGTGCAGTACGCATTCTTCTTGTGGGGCGGCCAACAATTTCTGGGCCAGTTGGGCGCAGTCTCTATAGAAGCCGTCATAGGCATCGGCGGCTGACCACAAACTGCTGAACCAGGTCCCCAGTTCTATCAGCGGTAGTGCAGGCCTGTTGCGTGGGGCGTGCAACAGCGCAATGGTCTGGCACAGAATGCGGGTGGCCTGCTCATCGCGTCCTTGTTCGGCATACTTGGCCAATGAGTCCGGCCCCAGCGCGCGCTCCAGCAACAGGCCGTTGTCGGCGTGAGCCAATACCCGCGCCGCGCCTTCGCCGTTCCACCACGTCATCACCTCGGCGCCATGTTGTTCCTCACGTGTACAGGCCACTTTAAGCATGGCGAGTTCACCCTGGTACACCACTGCAAGCAGGTGACTGCTGGCAGTAATGAGGGGAGTTCCATCGGGAATCAGTTGCCAGCGCTGCAGGTA
>NZ_CP159259.1:525000-4755000 GCF_040438935.1 Pseudomonas vranovensis
AAAAGGTACTCCGGGGATAACAGGCTGATACCGCCCAAGAGTTCATATCGACGGCGGTGTTTGGCACCTCGATGTCGGCTCATCACATCCTGGGGCTGAAGCCGGTCCCAAGGGTATGGCTGTTCGCCATTTAAAGTGGTACGCGAGCTGGGTTTAGAACGTCGTGAGACAGTTCGGTCCCTATCTGCCGTGGACGTTTGAGATTTGAGAGGGGCTGCTCCTAGTACGAGAGGACCGGAGTGGACGAACCTCTGGTGTTCCGGTTGTCACGCCAGTGGCATTGCCGGGTAGCTATGTTCGGAAGAGATAACCGCTGAAAGCATCTAAGCGGGAAACTTGCCTCAAGATGAGATCTCACTGGAGCCTTGAGCTCCCTGAAGGGCCGTCGAAGACTACGACGTTGATAGGTTGGGTGTGTAAGCGCTGTGAGGCGTTGAGCTAACCAATACTAATTGCCCGTGAGGCTTGACCATATAACACCCAAGCAATTTGCGTCGAATGACCAGATTGCGGTGTTGTGAAGACGAAACGAACCGAAAGTTTGCAGCTCACAATCATCACATACCCGATTTGCTGGAGTGTCGAAAGACGGTCCGGTACACAGAATTTCTTGACGACCATAGAGCATTGGAACCACCTGATCCCATCCCGAACTCAGCAGTGAAACGATGCATCGCCGATGGTAGTGTGGGGTTTCCCCATGTGAGAGTAGGTCATCGTCAAGATTAAATTCCGAAACCCCTATCTGCACATGCAGGTAGGGGTTTTGTCTTTTCCGGCCCGGTACAATCCAAGCGCTCCGGGGCCAGATCACGCGGCAAGAACTATGTAGTGCCAAGTTCCTCCCCCTTCGAGTCAAGCTCGAGTCTCCTAGCCCTCTCGGAAAACTCGAACATGACTATCGGCTCCAGCTACAACCATCCAGCCAATATCGCAACCACGCTGCCAAGTCCTTCCCGCACCTGGGCTGCACGCTTCCCTAATCTTCCAGATCTCTGCTTCGACTACCGTAAATTGGTCGAGCAAGCGGGTGGTATTGCCAAGGCCAACCTCTCAAGCCATCGCATCTGCATTGTGGGGGCGGGTGTCACCGGCCTTACCGCAGCGCGCGAGTTGCTCCGTTGTGGCTTCACCCAACTCACCGTGATCGAGCAATCTCAGCGTGTCGGTGGCCGTCACCTCACGGTGGTAAACAATCCACGGTCTTCCTCACCATCGACCCCTTTTGAAATGGGTGCGATGCGCATGCCATTCTTTAATCGAACAGGTGAAGCACCCAAAGAAGGTTGCTCACTCATGGCCTATTACGCCAAGTTGTTCGAGTTGCGTATTTCGGATTTTCCCAATCCTGGCACGCCTTGGGTCGCTTCCACTGGCATTTACCTGCAGGAAGGTGAACTCGAGGGTCAGGGGGAACCGAAGATGCTGATATGGAACAATTCTGACGGTTCCACACTGCCTCCAACCCCAGCCCTCCAGCATGTCTATGCCAAATGGCACAAGTTTGCTGCCCGGATGACGGACCACGTAGCCACTATGTATGGCTCGGAGCACTGGGAAGCACAGTGGGCAGCCATCGTGGCTCACTATCAGGCGTTGTCATTTCGCGATCTGGTACGTCTTCCAGCGCTTGAGAATTGGGATGCTGACGCCCCAGGAAATTTTGGCGGGTTGGGCATGAGTCCTGAGGAATCAGCGATTTTTTACGCCATTGGTATTGGTGATGGCAGCTGGGGTGCCTTCTACGATGTGTGCTGCCTCTACCCACTGCGCACTGCCATCTTTGGATTCAGCAGCCATCTGCAACTGGTCCATGGGCGAGTCGATGAGCAAGGCAACCCACTTCAGGCACCTTACCTGGGCGAAGCTGTACATGACAGCAAAGGCCTGAGATTCGCGTCACCGAACTACTTGGGGCTCGCTACTTTGGACGAGTGCTTGTTATTCATGGAGATCAGCGAGCTTGAAAAATCTCTCTATACCCATCTGCTGCAACACCAGGATGGGTTACTCACCGACTCTTCCGTTTGTGCTTTGAGCAAACTACCAAATGGAAAGGTGCGGGTTCAGTATCAGTGGAACGTCAGCAATCCGGACAAAACCACCCCATTGAGCGCAGACTTTGACGCGGTGATTGTCACCCTGCCGTCCTGGCTGATTGAAACCAACGTCCGCCTGGAGCATTTCACTCCGACAATGCTACCGAGCAGCATTATCAACGCCTACAAAACTGCCCACTGGGAGACCAGCTGTAAAGTCTACGCGTCGCTGAAAAAGAGCTTTCTGCGTAAGAATCGGCGCATCCCGCAAATTCTGGTTACCGATAGTTTCGTACACGACGTATACGCCTATCAGTACAACGATAACTATGCCTACGACTGCATTCTGCTCAGTTACACCTGGGAGGATGACGCGACCAAGCTCGCTTCGCTCAGTGATACCGAACTGGCAAACAACTGCGTCAAAGAGCTGGACCGGATTCTGTTGCGCTGCACAAATATGGGACAGCCAATCTCGCCTTATGTAGATACTGACAACGCTCGGGTTCAACGCTGGGTGACCGATAAGAACGCCCTGGGATGCGCCAAGCTCTACCGGGCGGGGACTTACTACGATGCAGTCAGTCTTATGAAATACAACCGCGACCTCGCCGAGCATTCAGGGCTTTACCTGGTAGGCGAGTCATTCTCTGTCGATGCTGGCTGGACGGAGCCTTGTTTCAGGACGGCAGTGGATGCGGTGATCAATATCTGTAGGACGACGGGTGCTGCCTTCAACGGAGGTTTCTGCATGGACGACTATCCGCACTACCAGGTTGAGGTCTGAAATAAGCGTGTAAAGGGCAATGGCTTCGATTGCCCTTTCCGCTGCTTGAGTGCCTTCCTGCCGTGTCTTCGGAGGTATCCGACTGTTTTAGCAGGTGTACTGTCCGCTTTACTGGCGTCCCTCTCAAAACAACAAGAAGGACGTCGCCATGTCTATGCACACAGCACCCATCAGCCCTGCCCGTGTTGCGGTCATTCAATTCGACCCTCAGGTTGGGCAACAGCATTGTGACGACAACCTTTGCAAGGGGCTAAAGCTTGCTCAGCAGGCAGTCGATCAGGGCGCCAATTTGATCGTGTTGCCAGAGCTGGCCAACACTGGATACACCTTCCACTCCCGTGCTGAAGCCTACGAACATGCCGAGCCCCTAACCGATGGGCCGAGCCTGAATAGCTGGTCGGCTTTTGCCCGAGAGCATCAGGTCTATCTGGTGGCCGGATTCGCTGAGCGAGATGGCTTGAAGCTCTATGACAGCGCTGTGCTTTTTGGCCCACAGGGGCGGCTCGGACATTACCGCAAGGCGCATCTGTGGAACCAGGAAAAGCTCTGGTTCACCCCGGGCAACCTGGGTTTTCCGGTGTTTGAAACCGCCATCGGACGGATTGGCTTGATGATCTGTTGGGATATCTGGTTCCCGGAGGTGCCGCGGCTATTGGCCCAGCAGGGCGCCGATATCATTTGCAGCCTGAACAACTGGGTCTGGACGCCACCACCGCTGTTCGATGCCAGCGGCAAGTGTATGGCGTCCTACCTGACCATGACCGCCGCCCACGTCAATAACGTGCCCATCGCGGCGGCTAACCGCATTGGCAGTGAGCGCGGTGGACGATTTCTCGGTTGCTCGTTGATTGCAGGGACCAACGGTTGGCCAATCGGCGAAGTGGCCGGGGCTGAGAACGAATGCATTATCGTTGCCGACCTTGACCTCAGCACAGCCCGTAGCGCACCGATCTGGAACAACCTCAATGACTTGCCCCGAGATCGTCGCATCGATGTCTACGGTTCGATGCTCGGTTATGAGTTGCATCCGGCTCTGCCGCGCTGAGGAGGCTGCCATGGATAACCTTATTCAGCGTCCTCGTGGCGCTTTCATTCCACTGTTTCTATTGTGCCTGGGAACCTCGCTTTTCACCTTCCTCGGTATCGAGGTAATGAGTGGTCGGGCAGAGAGCTGGCTGCACCGCTGGCCTGACTATTCGCACATGCTCGATCATCTGGATGAACCCATGGCTCGTCTGCGTTGGATCATCGGCGATATCAGCGAAGTGGCCTTCTACAAGCACGAACTGCCAGCCCTGGGCTTGCTCTCGGGTGCGGCGCTTGCGCATTGGGCCAACCGTAATGGCAAGCCCTGGCAGGGGTTTGCCATCAGCTATGGAACTGGCCTTTGGCCGTGGTTGGTGATCAGCTCTCTACTTGGCCTGCTACTCAGTCATGTCTTGTGGGGCTGGGTCTTGAGCAGCGGAACCTGGCAGCCGACTTTCGTTGCTTTTGTCTCACTGCCAGCGGCGATGGTGTTGTTGTGCGGTGCGGGCTGGAGGGTTGCGTTCAATGGTGCACTGTTCGGCGCGCTGCTCGTAACACCGGCCAGCCTGCTATTGGTCAACTACCTGTGTTATCCATTGCAGCTGCCCGTGGTAGCCGGCAATGTTGGCGGCATGGCAATTGCGAGTGTGCTGGCATTCATCCTGTGTCGGCGTTACCCGAGACTGGTGCGATCCACGCCTGCTGCTGATTTGCCCCAGGCAGTACCTGTGCTGTCGACCAAGCCTGAACACGGCGTACTCTGGACGTTGCGTCGGGTGTTGGCAGACTTCAGCGAGGCGCCATTCTTTGGCAACGAGTGGGCCAGTCTTGGCTTGCTGTCAGGAGTGTTGCTGGCCTATGCCATTTCGCCTGGCGGCCCTGCCTATGGCTCACAGCTGGTCATCGAGATCATTGCCGGGCAGTCGTTGGCTTCGTTTATCGGCGTGCTGGTCTGGCGTCATAAATGGCGCAGTCTGGGGTGGTATCCCACCTACATACCGATAGTGTCTGTCGTGCCCGCCGCCGTACTCGCGCTGGGTGGCAGTTGGCAAGTCATCGTGCTCAGTGCCATCTTGGGAGCGCTGATGGCGCCGCCCTTGGCTCATGCCATCAGCCAACGCTTGCCGAGCCATATGCATGGCTACATTGGCAATGTCTCGTCCATGGCAGTCTGTACCGTGCTTATCATTCCCTTCATTCGATTGGTCACCGGAGCAACTTCATGAGCACAGCCAACTGCCTACCTCAGCTGGTGATTGGTAGCCTGGGCGGCACTGTCTGCATGCAGGTCGAAAGCGCAGGCGAGGGGGTAACCCCGAGCCTCAGCGGCGAAGCACTGTTGGCGAGCTTGCCACAGCTTCAAGGCCTGGCCCGCATCAGCGCCGAAACCCTGCAATTGCTACCCAGTGCATCGCTGACCTTCATTCAGTTGCTCGAAGTCCTGCAGTGGGCCGACACCCAGGTGACGCAGGGGGCCCATGGTGTGGTGCTGACGCAGGGCACCGATACCCTGGAAGAGGTAGCCTATTTTCTGGATCTGCTTTGGCCACATGACGTGCCATTGGTGCTTACCGGCGCCATGCGTTCAGCCGATCAGGCGGGTGCAGACGGGCCTGCCAATCTGCTTGCTGCGGTGCAGGTGGCATTGGCTGCAGAGAGTCATGGGCGGGGGGCGTTGGTAGTCATCAATGACCAGGTCCATGCCGCGTTGAATGTGCGTAAAGCCGACAGCCTGGCGCTGGAGGCATTTACTTCTTCACACTTAGGGCCGGAAGGCCTGCTGATAGAAGGGCGCGTGTGTTACTTGAAAGCACCGAGGTTGCGCTGCACCCTTCCTGTCCCACAGCGTCTGGACCACCGCGTGGCGTTGCTCGAAGCCAGCCTGTCAGCGGACACTGTGCTGTTGGAAGAAGTAGCAGGATTAGGCTACGAAGGCTTGGTGATTGCCGGCTTCGGCGCCGGACATGTGTCTCGGGACTGGGCTCGTTGTCTGGGACAGATCAGCCTACGGCTGCCGGTTGTCATCGCAACACGAGCAGGTGCCGGTACTACGGCCTCACGTACCTATGGGTTCAAGGGGGGTGAGGTCGACTTGCAGCGCAGAGGCGCGCGGATGGCAGGCTTCTTGTGCCCACGCAAATGTCGTGTACTGCTCTGGGTGTTGATTGGATGTGGAATGGAGGGCGAGCTGGAGCGTCAACTGCAAGTCCAGGGCCTGGCGCACTCACTGAACAGCTGAAAGCGCGCGGGAGCCTGGTCCAGGCTCCCGCACCGGCTTACACGAATGCCTGTGGTGCCATGCCACGCGGCAGACGGCAACGATCAGGCCGAGCGCCCAGGCGTACACGCCAGTTAGTCTTGAAGCAGAACGTGGCTGCTTGCACCTGGCTTGCCTGGGACGCTTGGCTTGCCAGTCGCTGTTTGCGCAGTTCAGCCAGGGAAGGGGTGGCTTTCTTGGCCGGCACCGATTCAGCTTTGACCAGCGACCGCTGACAGGATTTGCAATCGACCTTGTCGGTGTCAGCGGTGCTGCTGAGGTTGTTGCCATTTCGACCGCAAGCGACTGCGTCGCCGCTCGTTGAGTAGTGCATTACCACGCTGTACATCTCCACACATATGAACAAAAGCGCGGGCATTTTCGCACATTTCATCCGTGCATAAAAAAAGGCCGCCCTACGGCAGCCTTTCACGCTTTCAGCACGCTACAGGGCACCCCCTCAGCGGCGCAGCTTGGCGCAATGATCCTGCTCGGGTTGAGCCGCCGTATACCACACATAGTCAGTGCTTTCGGCGCTGACGGTTTTGCCCACCTCAGCCAGAATCAGCACCGAATTACCTTCCTTGGCACCCAGGTCGCTCAGGTGCAGCGGCACACCCAGGTCCTTGCGCACATGGAAGGCCCCTGCCAGCAGTACGGCAGGTGTCGGGGCCGCCAACAGGCTTTCGGCCATGCGCCGATCCCGCTGTTGTTGCACGGCGAGCATCGCCGGCATCTGCGCTTCGGGAAGCAAGCCGCAATGCGACCCGCGAATGTCGTTCAGCAGCGTGGACTGTACGTAAGGGGTAGTAGACGCTGTGCCCTCAAGTGTCGGGCGCTGTTTGTAGATCTGCATGATCTGCGCCCGGTCCAGGTTGGCTGCCAATAGGGGATAGGGTTGTTTCACGGCATAGGTGACCAATGCCCCATACACGCTCCAGTCCCAGTTGGCCTGCCAGGCCAGCGCCTTGAACAGGTCGCTTGGCGCCTTTCCGGCACGGGCAGCAGCTTGCGCGGCATCAACGTTTTCCTGTTGGTTTGGATTGATCATCTCCATCAGCAGACTCCCTTGTGCGCGCTGTGTCGCCAGTTGGCGCAGCAACCACAGTTGCAGGGCGTGATGATCGGGATTGTCGTGTTGCTCACCGACCAGCACCCGCGGCGCTACGGCCAGCCGCTCGACCAGCTGCTGCGGTGTAAGGGTTTGACCGGTAGCAAGTTCGCGGATCACGCCAAGCTCGGCATGGTCTCGCCCTTGTGGGGCAATGGGTGCTGGCGGGGGCTGGACAGAGTGGGATTGGCAGGCCGTCAACAGGCCGACCAGGCAGAGCGACAAAAGACGCATGATGATTCCTTGGTAATCGATTGCCCCTCGATCACCGTTGACCGAGGGGGCCTATTAGCGCGCGATGATTAACGGATGACCGCGTTCGGGGTGTTGCTGGATCAGTACCTGCAGTCCATACACGGCTGTCAGCGCATCGGCGGTCAGCATGCCTGCCGGTGGCCCATAGGCGTGCGGCAGACCTTGTTGCAACAACAGTAGATGATCGCAGTAGCGGGCCGCCAGGTTCAGGTCATGGAGGATCACCATGGCGGCGGCACCGCGCTCGGCAAAGTCGCGCACTGCTTGCAAAATGGTGTGTTGGTGCAAGGAGGCGAGCATCGACGTCGGCTCGTCAAGCAACAACGTCTGACCCTCGGCGCCCGGCCAGAGTTGAGCCAGAACTCGTGCCAGGTGAACACGCTGCCGCTCGCCACCCGACAACGCCAGGTAAGTGCGCCCGACAAGGTGCAGGGCATCGGCGGCGTGCAGTGCTTCGGTAACGATTTCGGCGTCGCGCATTTGGCCGGTGGCATGGGGTAGGCGGCCCATGCTCACCACGTCATTCACCGAAAAGCCGAAGTTCAGGCTCGAATTCTGGGGCAACACGGCCAGGCGCTCGGCCCATTCCTGGCCCGGCCATTCGGCGAGCGGAGGCTGGTCAAGGCTGACAACGTCTTCGGTGATGGGCAGCTCTGCGCACAAGGCTGAGAGCAACGTACTTTTACTGCACCGTTGGGCCCGAAGACGCCAACAACCTCTCCGGGGTTTAGCTGTATATCGATGTTTTCCAGCACAGTGCGATGGCCGCGCCGTACCGACAGGTTATTTGCCCGCAACATCAGGAACGCCCCCGCACCCGCAAGAAGAGGAAAAAGGGGGCACCAATCAGTGCCGTCACGATGCCGATCGGAAGTTCCGCCGGGGCGAGCAGCAAGCGCGCGATCAGGTCGGCCAGCAACAGTAGCGCAGCGCCGGCCAGCAACGAAGCGGGCAGCAGAACCCGACGGTCCGGGCCGACCAGCAACCGCATCAAGTGCGGAACCACCAGACCGATGCGCGTAGCGCGACGATCACATCGCAAGTCGGCCAACGCCGCAGGCTGCGGGTTACCCGACTCGTTGTGTCTTCGAATGCACCGTAGCGCAGCAAAGCCACGTTTCATTGCTGTCGGGGATTTCTGTATCCGTGGGCACTGGGAGGAGCACCATCAGGGTCATGTATTACAAGGCGTAATAGCTGTGAACCTTCTTTCTATTTATAGGTAATTCACGGCTGGAGGTAACATCTCCTACATGCACTGGGATGCGTCGAGCAGCACTGCTGTGAGTCCTTGCATGGCTTCGCCGATTAGCGGCCGCCGCTCCTTTCAAAAAGAACAAGTATTAGAGGAACTCGCATGTCTTTGTCCGTCCCGCTCACCCGCGAGCATTTCGCACGTCTCGATCACGATGACCCCCTGGGCAACTCGCGTGCGCGATTTGATCTTCCCTCTGGTGAGATCTATCTCGATGGCAACTCCTTGGGGGCCATGCCCGCTCATGTACCTGCCCGCATCGAGCGAGTGCTGAAGGAGGAATGGGCCCATGGTCTGATTCGTTCCTGGAACGATGCTGACTGGTACCCTGCGCCGCAACGCGCCGGCGGCAAGGTTGCCCGGCTGATCGGTGCAGGTGCCAATGAAGTGATCGTCGCCGACTCCACCTCCATCAACCTGTTCAAGGTGCTGGTGGCCGCTACGCGTATGAAACCTGAGCGCAAGGTGATCCTCGGCGAGCGGGGCAACTTCCCGACCGACGTCTATGTCGCTTCCGGCGTGGCCGAACTGACCGGTTGCGAGCTGCGTTGCGTCGAGCCGGACGAGGTGCTGGCGGCGCTGAACGAAGAGGTCGCAATCCTTTCCCTGACCCATGTGAACTACAAGTCTGGCCGCCGCTATGACATGGCCGCCATCACGGCTCGCGCACACGAAGTCGGGGCCCTGGTGGTCTGGGACCTGTGCCACTCCGCCGGTGCCATGCCGATCGACTTGAACGGCGTTCAGGCCGACTTCGCCGTTGGTTGTGGCTACAAGTACCTGAACGGTGGCCCCGGCGCGCCGGCCTTCGTGTATGTCGCCGAACGCCACATCCCGCATGTGCGTCAGCCACTGACCGGCTGGCATGGTCATGCCCGGCCGTTCGACTTCACCCACGACTATGAAGCGCACCCGACCATCGACCGCATGCTGGTGGGCACCGCTCCACAGTTGGGCATCCTGGCCCTGGAAGCGTCGCTGGAAATGTTCGACGGCATCGACATGCAGGTGCTGCGCAACAAGAGCGTCGCGCTGTGTGATTTGTTCATCCAGCTCTGCGACGAGCAGTTGGCTGGCCTGGGTGTGGAGCTGCGCTCGCCGCGCGATGCCGCGCAGCGCGGCAGCCAGGTGTCGCTGGCGCACGCCAATGCCTACCCGGTCATGCAAGCACTGATCGCCCGCGGGGTGATTGGTGACTTCCGTGCCCCCGACATCCTGCGCTTTGGCTTCGCCCCGCTCTACAACAGCTACGTGGACATCTGGGACAGCGTCCAGGCGCTGCGTGAGGTACTCGCAAGCGGCGAATGGAACGCTCCGCGGTTCATCGCCAGGAAGTCGGTGACCTGATCCCTTCTTGACCAGACCTGAGCACTCGAACATGACAAAAACAACAAGATCTTTCGATAACTTGATCCAGCGCGAGCAGGGTCTGAAACAAAGCTTGAGCAGCGGCCAGCTGTCGATGATTGCCATCGGCGGCGCCATCGGCACCGGGCTGTTCCTGGGCAGCGGCTTCGCCATCGGCTTCGCCGGCCCCAGCGTGCTGCTGAGTTACAGCATCGGTGCGGTGATCGCGCTGCTGCTGATGGGCTGCCTGGCGGAAATGACAGTCCGCCACCCGACCTCGGGCTCCTTCGGTTCTTTCGCCGAGTTCTACGTGGCGCCCTGGTTCGGCTTCCTGATTCGCTATGCGTACTGGGCGTCCATCGTCTTCGCAGTGGGTACCGAGATCACCGCAGTGGCCATGTACATGAAGTACTGGTTCCCGGACGTGCCGGGCGGTTACTGGATGGTCACATTCTCGGCGGTGCTGGTGCTGACCAACGTCCTCAGCGTCAAGGTCTTCGGCGCCATCGAGTACGTATTTTCTCTGCTCAAACTGTGCGCCATCGTCGCCTTCATCCTGTTGGGCGCCTGGGTGGTCTATGGCGCGCCGGCGGATTCGTCCATCGGTTTCGCCAACTATACGAATGATCGTGGCTTCTTCCCCAACGGCATGTGGGGAACCTGGGTGGCGGTCATCGTGGCGTTCTTCAGCTACCTCAGCATTGAGATGATTGCAGTGGCGGCGGGCGAAGCCAAGGATCCCAAGCGCGCAGTCACCAAGGCCTTCCGCATTACCGTGGTACGCCTGGTGTTGTTCTACCTGCTGACCATCGCGCTTGTTCTGGCGATTTTGCCATGGGGGCAGAACAACGGTGGCCAGAGCCCGTTCGTCACAGTGATGCATGCGACCGGTGTTCCCTATGCTGGGGCGGTGTTCAATGCGGTAATCCTGATTGCGGCGTTGTCGGCGATGAACAGCCAGCTGTACATCACTTCGCGGCTGATGTTCAGCCTGGCGCGAGCCGGCCAGGCACCGGCGCTGTTCGGCCGAGTGAGTGCCCGGGGCGTGCCGCTGCCGGCCCTGCTGCTGTCGTCGCTGGGGATCGGGCTGGGCACCCTGCTGTACATCGCCTACCCGAAGGACGCCTTCACCCTGATGATGTCGATCGCCATGTTCGGCGCGATGTTCACCTGGGCCGGCATCTTCCTCACCCACCTGTTCTTCCGTCGTCGTCAGGGCAGCGCGTCCCTGGAGTTCCGTCTGTGGGGCTACCCCTGGACCAGCCTTGCCGGCCTGCTGCTGATGCTGGCGGTAATGGTGACCACGCTGTTCACCGAGGAGTTCGCCCTCACCCTGGTTTGCGGTGTGCCCTTCCTGCTGGTGATGGCGTTGATCTACGTCCTGCGCTTGCGCAAGTCCCGGCCCGTCGAAGGTGAGGCGCCCCGCCCGCTACCGATTCGGCACTGAGCCCAACCGGGCCTGATCCTTGGATCGGGCCGCCCATTCCCTGAAACACCAGTCCCCGGGCGCTTTGCCGTCCGGGTGGGGAGCGGCTTGCCCGCTCACCACGAGCATTCAGTCGTACGAGGATGTCATGCGCGTATTCCGCTCAGCCTTGCCCCTGATTTTTGCCCATCTGGCCCTGCCGGCTCATGCGGCGGCGGTGTCCGCAGAGGGCTGGGGCAGTTTCGTCGAAGGCAGCCAGCTCAAGCTGTTGATGCGCAACTCCTACTTCAACCGAAGCAAGGAAGAAGGTCGCCCTGACCAGCGCGACTGGACCCAGGGCATCAACCTGGACTTCGCCTCAGGCTTCACCCCCGGCACCTTTGGGGTCGGGATGGATGCGTTCGTCTACCAGGGTTTCAAACTGGATGCCTCGGCGGGCAAGACCGGCACCCGCAACCTGCCGGTACACGATGACGGCGAACCGGCCGACGAATACGCCAAGGGCGGCGTGGCGCTGAAGCTGCGGCTGTCGAAGTCCGAGCTCAAGGTGGGTGAGCAGCGTCCGGATACCCCGGTATTCGGTGTCAGCCACTTCCGCATTGTGCCGCAGACCGCCACCGGCCTGACCCTGCGCAGCCGGGAGCGCGACGACCTGGATCTGCAGGCCGGCCATTTCACCTCGGCCACCAGCCCGGTGACCACCAACGCCGACGGTGACCTGTGGGCGGTCATGGCTGAGGTCACCACGCCGCGCGCCGACTATGCCGGCGGTACCTGGCAATGGGCGCCGGGGCACTCTCTGGCGCTGTACGGTGCGAAATTCGAGGACCTCTGGTACCAGGGCTACGTGAACCTGAATTCGCAGTTTGTGCTGGAAAGCGATCGCGAAGCGGGGCTGAACCTGACCCTGTACCGCACCACTGAGACCGGTGCGGCGCGGGCTGGCGAGATCGACAACCTGACCCTGGGGGCCTCGACCTACCTGCGCCTAGGGAGCCACCGCGTTCTGCTCGGCCTGCAGAAGGTCCGCGGCGACAGCCCTTTTGACTACCTGGGCGTGGGTGACAACGACCGCAAAGGTCGCAACGGCAACGACCAGGGGGCCTCCATCTGGCTGCCCAACTCGGCCCAGTTTTCCGACTTCAACGGGCCCCACGAGCGCTCCTGGCAGGTTCGCTACGACTATTCATTCGCGGGTTTGGGGCTGCCTGGCGGCTCGTTGATGGTCCGTTATGTCCAGGGCGACCAGATCGATGGCAGCGCAATTCCTGTGGGCAGTCCGT
This sequence comes from Pseudomonas vranovensis, assembly GCF_040438935.1. Classification (NCBI taxonomy): domain Bacteria; kingdom Pseudomonadati; phylum Pseudomonadota; class Gammaproteobacteria; order Pseudomonadales; family Pseudomonadaceae; genus Pseudomonas; species Pseudomonas vranovensis. Next base: position 537,787 of record NZ_CP159259.1, read on the forward strand.
ACGCCGGGCGCTATGGGGACGACGGCTCGCATCGAGAAACCAACCTGGAGTTGCGCTACGTGGTGGCGTCCGGGCCGGCCAAGGGCTTGAGCGTGCGGTTGCGCCAGGCCTGGCATCGCGCCGACACCGATCAGGGCTCCGGCGACCTCGATGATTTTCGGATCATCACCGATTACCCGCTGCAGATCTTCTAACGCCCCGCGCGAGGCGGCCTGTGCGCGGGCAATGAGCACAACGAAGTTGTTCGGAAAGGATTCCGGAAGTGGTGAAACGCAAAGATTGCCCGATGGGGCATTACCAAACGGAGTAAATAATGAAAATAACGCAGCTCTCTGTTAAACCTGCCAACCCACATAAACGCTGCCGCCTGGCGCTTTCGCTGGTGGTTGGCCTCTTCGCCAGCGCCAGCCTGCATGCCGAAGAGCATGCCCCGATGAACATCACCGATCCCATCGTCAAGCGTCTGACCGAACTGGGGCCGGAGCGTATTCCGCCGGTGCCGGCACCCGGCAGCTATGGCATGGACAAGGCTACCGGCAAGTTCATCTGGCCCGTGGCCACGCCTTTCTCCCATGAAGGCAAGCCGTTCCCCGGCGAGTTGGATCACTGGGATACCAAGAGCTACATCAAGAACATGAAGGTAGAGGCCTATTACCCGATTGCGGTCGAGCCCTTCCACACCTGGCAGAACATCGTCGACTTCGACGGCAAGCGTTACCTCTACCAGTACGTGCGTCGCGACCTGAAGATCTTTGACATCACCAATCCCAAGGATGTGAAAGTCGTACTGTCCAAGGGCGCACCCTGGGGGCCGGAAGGCCCGGGTAAGGAGGTCAACCCCTACCCGGCGGACGACTTCTTCGGTGCAGCGTCGATCCAGTGGAACAAGAAGCTTGGCAAGAACATCATGGTGCAGTCCTTCGAGACCCGCCGCTTTGGCGTACTGAGCGACAAGTATCGTGAGCCGGACAAGGTCGAAGCCATCCGCAAGTCCAAGCACCTCAAGGGCTTTAAAGTCTACGAGATGAATGGCCCGCTGCCGCAGGACTGGAAGCTGATCGCCACCCGCACCACCGATATCGAGCATCCGGATGCGCCGATCGGTGAGCAACAAGGCTCCGGGGTGCGCGACATTCCCGCCTATTTCGGCGGCGATGTGATGTACGTTGCGGCCGCACCGAGCGACAAGTACGCACTCACAGAGTACCCCAACGACCTGTACAACTCCGGCTACCAGTCCTGGGACATGTCCGAGCCGAGCAACCCCAAGCTGCTCGATGTGTTGACTGTGCCGGGGCAGATCATCGGCGATCCTGAGCACGAGGCAGTGTTCAAGGCCAACCCGCGCGCCGGCAACCGTGCGTCCTGGATGGGGTCGCGTGCGTCGCTGTTCATTCCCAAACCGGTGGAGCAGGGCGGCAAGTACGGTTATGCAGCCATGGGGGGCATGGGCCTGTACGTAGTCGACATCACCGACTCGGCGAACCTGAAGGTGGTCGGCCATCTCGAGTTCCCGGTCAGCGTGGCCGGCACTGAAGGTGATGGCATCGATGTGAGCCAGGTGGAGAAGACAGGGCTGATCTACTTCAGTGGCTACCCGCTGACCGAGGACTGCTACGAGGCGGTGAAGCCCATCTATGCCGTGGATGTCAGCAACCCGGCCAAGCCGGTCATCAAGCACACCCTGCCGATGCCCACTCCGCCAGCCGACGCCGAATTCACCGATTACTGCCAGCGCAAGGGCAGCTTCGGTCCCAAGCGCAGTGGTTACTACACTCAACCTGGAATCTCGCGTGATGGCATCCTGCCATACGCCTACTACAACGCCGGCGTGCAGGTGTTCGATGTGCGCAACCCGGACAAGCCGACCATCGGTGCCTACTTCGTGCCGCCGTACGACACCAAGAACGTAGTGAGCTGGGCCATGGGCAACCTCACCCACGGCACCTACACCGAGTACGACCGTAACCTGATCTGGGTCTTCACCAACCACGGATTCTATGCGCTGTCGACCCCGCTGCTGGGCGAGCCCAGCTTCGCGGCGCCGAAGAAGACGTGGCCGTCCCGGGACTGATCCAGCCCCGCAAGAACAGTAATACCAATAAGAAATCAGGCCGCGGCAGCAGGGGAGTGCTGTCGCGAGCCTCTACTCGTTCTATCGGAGCATCCAATGCGCAAACTTTTACTCATTCTGCCGCTGATGAGCGGCTACGCCTGCGCTGACATTGCAGACCTCAAGGACGTTTCGGGCATCGACGTCATCGAGCTTTCCGGGGTCATCGACGTCAACTACGAGGTGGCCAAGTCCGGCGGCCACACCGAGGAACGTGCCAACGGCGGGGGCTTGAGCGCAAACCGCCTACAACTGCATATGCAGGAAGCGGTCACCGACGACCTGTCTCTGAACTGGGTCTATCAGGCGCAATACAACCCACATTCCGATGACGATATTGGCAAGCGCGAGACCTATTTCGAGGTCATTTCCAAGCGCTGGGGGACGCTGAGCGCAGGCCGCCGGGATACCCCGTCCGCCAACGCCTATGGCTACGCCGACCCGTTGTACAACAACGACTACAGCCTGATCAGCAACGTAATGGTGTTCTACGCGCCGTGGCGTGAAGACGGCCTGCTGATGTACATCAGCCCGCGAATCGATGGTTACGAGTTCCGTGGTGGAGTGACCGACGGTGAGGACGATGGCAGCCGCGATGGGCAGGTCATCAGTATCGCGGTGGATCGCTGGACCGACAGTCCCTGGTATTTCTCGGCTGCCGTAGACCGCAAGTACCAGCGCAATCTGTGGGACCAACACACCATGGAACAGTCTACCGACGCCTACCTGACCGTGGTGTACACCATGGGCCGGACCGACCTGTCGGCGGTCTACCATCGCTACGTGGGCTACTACGCCTACGCCCCCTGGGTGGATTTCGAGTCCAACGGCAACGACCTGCAGCTCGGCATACGCCACAACTTCGGCAACAAGCACAATGCCACTGCCAGCTTCATCTACAAGGACGACCGCAAAGATGAAGCGCTGAGCGACGCTGCAGCGATCAGCCTTGGCTACATCTACAACTATGACAAGAACATCGATCTCTACGGAGTTTACGCCTACATCCATCACACGCGTGACAGCGAGGTGCGCTACCCGGTCAGCTGGAGCCTGGACAGCCCGCTGCCGAACGAGAACCCGCAAGGCATGCAATTGGGCGTGCGCATCAAGTTTTAAATCCCCTTGCATCCCCGGCAGTCGCCGGGGATGCGCCTTTTTGCCGGGCTGGGCGGCCGGTGGCGCGTCCAGCCTTCTGACCGGAAGCCTCCCATGACCCGCCCCTTCGGCTTTGGCAGCAAGCTGCTGCTGGCCACCTCGCTGCTGGTGGTCGCCAGTTTCACCGTATTCACCCTGTACAACGATGCACAGCTGCAGGCCGCGCTCGGACGTACCCTGGAGAGCCGCTTGCAGAATGCCGGACGCCAGGCCGCCAACACCGTGCAGCTCTGGCTCGGCGGGCGCCTGGCGCTTATCGAGCAGGCTGCGCAAGGCATTGTCCAGCAAGGTGTCGAGCGTGATGCCAGCACGAACCTGGCATTGCAGGTGATGCGCGACAGTTTCACCTATGCCTACCTGGGGCGAGCCGATGGCTCCTTCCAGATGTCGACGGACGATCCGCCTCCCGAGGGTTACGACCCGCGGCTGCGGCCTTGGTACGAGGCCGCCCGGGATAGCCAGGGCACGGTTGTCACCGAGCCTTATCGGGATGCAACCGACAGCCAACTGATGCTGACCATAGCCGTTGCGCTCAGGCAGGAGCAGCTGTTGGGTGTGGTGGGCGGCGACCTGAGCCTGGACACCTTGGTGAAAATCATCAACGCCCTGGATTTCGACGGCATCGGCTACGCCTTCCTGGTCAGCGCCGATGGCAAGGTGCTGGTGCACCCGGAGCAAGGCAAGGTGATGAAGAACCTGCGTGACCTTTACCCGCACCACACCCTGTCACCGGACGCGGGCTTCAGCGAAGTCGAGTCCGCCGAAGGCACGCACATCCTGACCTTCTCGCCGGTGGGCGGCTTGCCGACGGTGGACTGGTACGTGGGCATCTCGGTAGACAAGGCCAAGGCCTACGCCATGCTCAGCGAGTTCCGCACCTCGGCGCTCATCGCCACGCTGGTCGTCGTGGTCTGCATCATCTTCCTGTTGAGCATGCTTATCCGCGTGCTGATGAAACCGCTGCGCACCCTGGGTTGCGCCATGCAGGACATTGCCCAGGGCGAGGGAGACCTCACCAAGCGCCTGGCGATGCAGACCAGAGATGAGTTCGGTGAACTGGCCGAGGCCTTCAACCGCTTTGTCGAGCGTATCCACGGCTCGATCCGCGAGGTGTCCTCGGCGACCCGCCAGCTCAATGACGTGGCCAAACGGGTGGTCGATGCCTCTAACGCGTCGATGGTCAACTCCAGCGCGCAGGTCAAACGCACCAACAGGGTTGCCGCGGCGATAAACGAACTGGGGGCCGCCGCCCAAGAGATCGCTTGCAACGCTGCCGACGCCTCGCTCCAGGCCTCCGACGCTCGCCAACAGGCCGAACACGGTCGTGAGGTGGTTGACTGCTCCATCGCCGCGATGAATGAACTGTCGGCGAAGATCAGCGCCTCCTGCGCCAACATCGAGCAGCTCAACTGCAAGACGGTGAATATCGGCCAGATACTCGAAGTGATCAAAGGCATTTCCAAGCAGACCAACTTGCTGGCCCTCAACGCCGCCATCGAGGCCGCCCGCGCCGGCGAGTCCGGTCGTGGTTTCGCCGTAGTCGCCGATCAGGTGCGCGGCCTGGCGCAACGCACCCGGGAGTCAGCGCAAGAAATCCACGCGATGATCGATGCACTGCAAGTGGGGGCGCGCGAGGCGGTGGCCACCATGGTCGAAAGCCAGCGCTATAGCGAACACAGCGTGGTGATCGGCAACAAGGCTGGAGAGCGCCTTGGCAACGTGACCCGGCACGTCGTAGAGATCGACGCCATGAACCAGTCGGTCGCCAGCGCCACCGAGGAACAGACTGCAGTAGTCGATTCGCTGAACCTGGACCTCAGTGAAATCACCACCCTTAACCAGGATGGTGTGGAAAATCTGCGTACCACCCTGGGCGCCTGCGCCGACCTGGAGCATCAAGCCAGGCGCTTGCAGCAACTGGTAGACGGTTTCCGAGTCTGATGTCGTTTCACCCGTGCGATGCCTGCGTGCCGCAACAAAAAAAGCCCCTGTCCGAGCGTGGATAGGGGCCAAGCGGCCAAGTGGCCGAACCAAAGGGAATCAGAGACCGAAGAACTCCCGGGCGTTGCCGGCAACGATGCGATGCTTGTCGCTTTCAGACAGTGCCGGGTGCTCCAGGACGCCAGCGCCGATCTGCTGCTCCCCAAGCGGAAACGGCGCATCGGAGCCGAGCATCACACGGTCGGTACCCATCACATCCACCAGCAGCTTTAGCGAGCGCTGGTCGAAGACGGCAGAGTCGACGTAGAAGCGCTTGACGTAGCTGGAGGGCAGGTTGGGGCAGTCCTCGCGGACGATGTCGCGGTGGCGCCAGGCGTTGTCGACACGGCCGAGCAAGAAGGCGAAGCCGCCGCCACCGTGGGCGAAGCACAAGCGCAGGGACTCGGGCAGGGTTTCGAAGGCGCCGGAGAGAATCAGCGAGAGGATGCCGAGCTGGGTTTCCGCCGGCATGGCGACCAGCCAGGGCAGCATCCACTTCTTCATGCGCTCGCGGCCCATCATGTCCCACGGATGCACCAGCAGGGGGATGTTCTCGTTGGCGCAATGGTGGAGGAATGTTACCAGGCCGTCGTGATCCAGATCGTTGTCGCCGACGTGGTTGCCGATCTGCACGCCGATGTGACCGCAGGCCTTGGCGCGGCTGGCCTCGCGGCAGGCGGCATCGATATCCTGCAGCGGAACCTGGGCCAGCACCTTGAGGCGATCGGGGGCATGGGCGGCCATTTCCACGGCGCGGTCATTCATCAGTTGCGCCCAAGGGAGGGCGCGTTCAATGGGTTGGTCGTAGCCGAACATCACCGGGGTGGCGCACATCACCTGGATGTCCAGGCCTTGTTCGTCGAGATGTTCAAGGCGGCGGACGGGGTCCCAGAGCACGTCGTGCACCGGGCGGAAGGGCTTGTCGCCGAGCATGATCTGGCCGCGCCGGCCTTCGGTGTGCAGCCAGGGCGCGCGTTCGGGGTTCAGGCGGGCAGCCTCTTCCTGGCTGATGGTGGGGAAGAAGTGGGAATGGATGTCGATTTTCATGAAGGGTGGAACTCCTGGAGTGTCTTGTGCCAGGTCTGCCAGTCACGGCCGGGATGGATCGCACCGCATTCCAGGCAGCGGCGCTCGTCATCGCTGGTGGCGTAGAAGCGCTCGTACACTGGCGGCAGGTCGGCAACGATGCTTTCCAGTTGCATCTCGTAACGTTTGATCAGGTGGCCGCAGCGGGCGCAGGACCATTGCAGGGCGTCATGCAGCCCGGCCGGGCGCTTGCGCTCGATCACCAGGCACAGGCTGCCGGGTTCGGGGCGCTGGGGCGAATGGATGACATGGGGCGCCATCAGGTAGATGTCGCCTTCCTTCAGGTCCACACGCTCGTAGCTACCCCGGTCCCAGATGTTGAGGTAGGCGTTGCCCTTGAACTGGTAGAAGAACTCCTCCACCGGGTCGTCGTGGAAGTCGGTGCGCTGGTTGGGGCCGCCAACCACCGTGACCATGAAGTCGCTGCCGTGCCAGATCTGCTGGTTACCCACCGGTGGCTTGAGCAAATGGGCGTGGTCTTCGATCCAGCGATTGAAGTTGAGCGGCGGGCTGAAGTGGTGCTTGTCCATTTTTATTATCTCAACGTGAGTGGGGCGCGTAGGCGACCGCCTTGATCTCGATGCGCAGGTGCGGGTGCGGCAGTTGGTGTACGGCGACGGTGGTACGGGTCGGCCCGGTTTCGTCGAAGTACTCGGCATAGACTTGGTTGTAACCGCCGAAGTCGTTTATATCGACCAGGAAGGTGCTGATCTCCACCACGTCTGCGAGGCTGGCGTTCTCGCTGGCGAGAATGTCGCGGATGTTCTCGATCACCGCGCGGGTCTGCGCGCGAATGTCGAGAGTAGTGGTGCCCATTTCATCCACTTCGACGCCGACGAAAGTGTTGTCCGGGCGGCGCGAGCTGGTGCCGGAGACGAACAGGAAGTCGCCGGCGCGCTTGATGTGGGGGAAGCGGCCGCGAGGCTTGGCCTTGCCGGCGACGACGGTGGCGCGGTTGTCACTCATGATGCGGTTCCTTGTGGGTTTGGGTCAGGGGCGCACGCTGAAGCTGCTTTCGCCCAGGCCCTGAATTTCGACGCTCACATGCATGCCCGGACGCAGCGCTTCGGCGGCGGTGGCGGCACCGGCCATCACCAGGCTACCGGCCGGTAGCACTCGCTCGGCGTCGTGCAGCAAACGCGAGGCCTGCACCAGGCTACGCAGCGGCTGGCCGAGGATCGCGGCGGTGGAGCCGACCTGTACTGCGCGGCCGTCCAGGCGCATCACCACACCCGCGTTGGCCAGCGCGGAGAAATCTCGCGACCAGGGGCCGACGGTCAGGCCGGAGGAGGAGCAGTTGTCTGCCACCACGTCCTCCAGGCTGAACTTGAAGGCCTGGTAGCGCGAGTCGATGATTTCCAGCGCCGGAGCAACTGCCTCCACGTAATCCGCAGCTTCCAGCAGTGTCAGCGGGCGGTCGATGTCACGGCGGGTGAGGAAACAGACCTCCGGTTCGGCGCGCGGGTGGATGTAGCGTGCCAGGTCGACCAGGCCGCCGTCCTCTTCCAGCATCGCATCGGTGAGCCAGCCCCAGATCAGGCTGTCGACGCCCATCTGGATCATCTTGGCGCGGCTGGTAAAGCCCAGCTTGATGCCGATGCAGCGCTCGCCATCGTCGTAGCGGCGCTGCATGGAGGTACGCTGGATGCGGTAGGCGTCGTCCAGCGAGAAGGGGGTCTCTGCGCTGAACTGGGCCAGGGGTTCGGCACGCCGTGCCGCTTGGTCGAGCGCGGTGGCGATGCGGGCGATATCGGTGCTCATGGGCGGTTCTCCGGGCGCTGGGCCAGCAGGTCGAGGGCGACGTCAACGATCATGTCTTCCTGGCCGCCGACCATGCGGCGCTTACCCAGTTCGACGAGGATGTCGAGGGTCTTCAGGCCGTACTTGGCGGCAGCCACTTCGGCGTGGCGCAGGAAGCTGGAGTAGACCCCGGCATAGCCCAGACCGAGGGTTTCACGGTCGACCCGTACCGGGCGATCCTGCAGCGGGCGCACCAGGTCGTCGGCGGCGTCCATCAGGCGGTACAGATCGGTGCCGTGGTTCCAGCCCAGGCGTTGCGCGGCAGCGATGAACACCTCCAGAGGCGCATTCCCGGCACCGGCGCCCATGCCGGCCAGGCTGGCGTCGATGCGGTCGCAGCCTTCCTCTACCGCGACGATGGAGTTGGCCACGCCGAGGGACAGGTTATGGTGGGCGTGCATGCCGGTCTGGGTCTCGGGCTTGAGTAGCGCTTTGAAAGCTCGCATCCGGTCGCGGATGTCGTGCATGTTCATGGCCCCGCCGGAGTCGGCCATGTAGATGCATTGCGCGCCGTAGCTTTCCATCAGTTGGCCTTGTTTTGCCAGTGCTTCGGCCGGGATCATGTGGCTCATCATCAGGAAACCGACGGTGTCCATTCCGAGCGAGCGGGCGTACTCGATGTGTTGTTTGGCAACATCCGCTTCGGTGCAGTGGGTGGCGACCCGCACCGAGCGCGCGCCGGCGTCGTAGGCGGCCTTGAGATCGTGCACCGTGCCGATGCCGGGGAGCAGCAACACGGTGAGCCGGGCGTGCTCGATCACTTCGGCCGCCGCCTCGATCCACTCCAGGTCGGTATGGGCGCCGAAGCCGTAGTTGAAGGACGAGCCCTGCAGTCCGTCGCCGTGGGTCACTTCGATTGAGTCGACGCCGGCCTGGTCGAGGGCGCGGGCGATGCCCTGCACCTGATCGAGGCTGTACTGGTGGCGGATCGCATGGCTGCCGTCACGCAGGGTCACGTCGGAGATATACAGCTTCTTGCCGTTCATGGGGGGCGTTCCTCAGGCGTTCAACAGCGACTGCGCCATGCGCTCGGCGGTGGCCAGCGCGGCGGAGGTCATGATGTCGAGGTTGCCGGCGTATGCCGGCAGGTAATGGGCGGCGCCTTCCACCTCGAGGTAAATCGAGGTCTTCAACCCGCAGAAGCGACCGTGGCCGGGGATGTTCAGTGGGGTGGACGCGGGGATTACGTCGAACTGCACCTTCTGCTTCAGGCGGTAGCCTGGCACGTAGGCCTGCACGGCGGCGGCCATTTCCTCTACGCTGGCCTCGATGCAGGCCTGGTCGGCGGCCTCGGACAGCACGAACACGGTGTCGCGCATCATCAGCGGCGGTTCGGCCGGGTTCATGACGATGATCGCCTTGCCCTTGGCGGCACCGCCGATCACCTCGATGGCCTTGCTGGTGGTCTCGGTGAACTCGTCGATGTTGGCGCGGGTGCCGGGGCCGGCGGACTTGCTGGCGATAGAGGCGACGATTTCGGCGTAGTACACCTTGGCCACCCTCGACACGGCTGCCACCATCGGGATGGTTGCCTGGCCACCGCAGGTGACCATGTTGACGTTGAGCGCCTGCAGGTGCTGCTCCAGATTGACCACCGGCACGCAATAGGGACCGATGGCGGCCGGCGTCAGGTCGATCAGGCGCAGGCCGGGCTTGTGGCCGCGCAGAAAGGCGTCGTTCTTGATGTGTGCGCCGGCGCTGGTGGCATCGAAGACGAAGTCGATCTCGTTAAAGACCGGCAGGCGGGTCAGGCCCTCGACGCCTTCATGGGTAGTGGGCACGCCCAGACGTGCTGCGCGGGCCAGGCCGTCGGATGCCGGGTCGATGCCGACCATGGCCCCCATCTCCAGGTATTGCGCATTGCGCAGCACCTTGATCATCAGGTCGGTGCCGATGTTGCCGGAGCCGATGATGGCGACTTTGAGTTTCTTGCTCATGGAGGCTCCTCTTAATCCCGATTGGCAAAGGCCGCGGTGACGCTGCCCAGGCCCTGGATGTGCGCGGTGAACTGGTCGCCCGGCTGGGCCGCGACCATCGGCCCGAGCGCCCCGGTAAGCAGGATGTCGCCGGCTCGCAGTGGCTCGCCGAGGCGGGCCATGGTGTCGGCGAGCCAGACGGCGGCGTTCAGCGGGTTGCCCAGGCAGGCTGCGCCGGCACCGACGGACACCGGCTCGCCGCGCAGCGTCATGCTCATGCCACAACGCACCAGATCCAGCTGGTCCAACTGCACGGGACGGGTGCCGAGCACGAACAGGCCGGACGAGGCATTGTCGGCGATGGTGTCGACCAGCTTGATGTCCCAGTTGGCGATGCGGCTGCCGACCACCTCGATCGCCGGCAGGGCATAGGCGGTGGCGCGGATCAGGTCGGCTACGGTGTGGCGTTCGTGGGGCAGATCGTGCTCCAGCACCAGGGCGATCTCGGCCTCGACCTTGGGCTGGGCGCAGTCCACCCACGCGATCGGCTGGCCGTCGCCGCGGACCATGTCGGCCAGCAGCAGGCCGAAGTCCGGCTGGTCGACGCCCAGTTGGGCCTGCACTGCCGAGCTGGTCAGGCCGATCTTGCGGCCCACCGGACGGCGACCGGCGGCCACAGCGAGCTGGTTGTTGTGGCGTTGCACGGCGTAAGCCAGGGTGATCGCCTCGGCATTCGGTTCGTTAGCCTGGGCGGTGGCGATCAACTCGCGCACCGGTGGGCAGGGCTGGCCGCTCAGCTGCGCCTGGCGCAGGAGATCGGCGGCTTCGAGGAGGACGGCATGCATGGGAATACTCCTGCTCAGGCGTTGACGCAAACGGTGGTGGCTTCGGAGTAGAAGTCCAGGGAGTGACGGCCGCCCTCGCGGCCCAGGCCGGAGAGTCGCGCACCGCCGAAGGGTGTGCGCAGGTCACGGAGGAACCAGGTGTTGACCCATACCATGCCGACGCGCAACTGGCGCGATACCTTGTGGGCGCGCTTGAGGTTTGTGGTCCAGACGGCGGCGGCGAGGCCATAGGCGGAGTCGTTGACGCGACGGATCACTTCTTCGTCGTGGTCGAACGGGGCGATGTGACAGACCGGGCCGAAGACTTCCTCACGCACGCAGTGGGCGTCATCGGACAGCCCGGTCCAGATGGTTGGCTGCACATAGGCACCATTGTCCCGGGCATCGCCGAAGTGTGGCACGCCGCCACCGGTGACGACCGTGGCACCCTCGCGGCGGGCCAGTTCGAAGTAGCCCAGAACCTTGTCACGGTGTTTGTGCGAGATCAGCGGGCCCATGTTGACGCCGTCCTCATTCGGGTAGCCGATCTTGAGCTTTTCGGCGCCCTCCTTGAGGGCCGCGACAAAACGCTCGTAGATCGGCCGTTCGACGTAGACCCGTTCCGAGCAGAGGCATACCTGGCCAGAGTTGGTGAAGCTGGAGCGCAACACGCCCGCGACCGCGGCGTCGAAATCGCAGTCGGCGAAGACTACGGCGGCATTCTTGCCACCCAGTTCGAAGGACACCTCGCGCACGCCCTCGGCTGCCGCCTTCATGATGGTGGCGCCGGTGCGGGACTCACCGGTGAACGTAATGGCGTCCACATCGGGGTGACGGGTGAGGAATTCGCCGGTCGAGTTCGGCCCGAAACCATGCACCAGGTTGAACACGCCCGCCGGCACGCCAGCGTCTTGCATAACCTCGGCCAGCAGGGTGGCGGTGGAGGGTGAGTCTTCCGAGGGCTTGACCACCACCGAGTTGCCACAGGCCAGCGCAGGCGCGACCTTCCAAGTCAGCAGCAGCATAGGCAGGTTCCACGGCGAGATGATGGCGACTACGCCGTGAGGCTTGCGCACCGTGTAGCTGAAGACATCGTTGTTATCGGCGGTACGCATCTCGTAGTACTCGCCGCCGGCCTGGCGAATCAGCTCGGCGAAAGTGCGAAAGTTGTGAACGCCGCGGGCGATATCCAGGGTCCGGGCCTGCTGTACGGGGCGGCCGGTATCGGCTACTTCCGCAGCGACGAATTCCTCGAAGCGGCGCTCGATGCCTTCGGCGATTCGCTGCAGGACGTCCGCTCGCTGGCTGGCACTGTAGCTTGCCCAAGGGCCCTCCTGGGCCGCTTTGGCCGCGGTTACCGCACTATCCACCAGCGCCGCGTCGGCCTTGCAGACCCGAGCCAGGGTGCGACCGTCGACGGGAGATACATTGTCAAACGTCGTGGCGGTGGCAACGAACTCTCCGTTCACGAAGTGGCGTAGCAGGGGCAGGGGATTGGGCACGATAACCTCCGATTCTTGGAATTTCGGAGGAGTCTATGGAGTCTTTCTATAAGCGAGTAATGAATTAATTGCTGCCTGATATTGGCATTCGGAATAGCTGCCTGTTAACTCGGCTGTTCGCCATGTTGCTCTGCGCCAGCCTGCTCCAGGCATTCGCGGAACAGGCGTGCTGCCGGCCCCAGTTCGCGGTTGCCGGCGTGGAAGTAGCCGATGTCGCCGAACTGCAGGTGGGTGCCCAGATCCAGGCTGGCCAGCAATCCGACTCCGGTGAATTGGCGGGTCGCTTCCAGCGGCATGACGGCGACGGTTTGCTGGTCTTGCATCAGGCTGATATTGGTGAGAATCGACAAGGACTCCACCACATTGGCGGGCGCTGCCAATCCGGCCTCGTAGAAGAGGCTGTCGACGGTGCGGCGCAGCAGCGAGTCGCGAGTCGGCAGCACCCAGGGATAGTCGAGCAGGGTCTTGAGGTTGACCGGGCTTTGGCCAATCAGCGGGTGATTCGCACCTGCGACGACGGACAGCTCCTCACCATAGAGCACTTGCGCCTCCAACTGTGACGACTCGTGGTACCAACGCCAGTCGTCCGGTACACGCCCCACTACCAGGTCGACCTCGCCCACGGCCAGGGCCGGGAACAATTGGTCCATCTGGCCCACTCGCAGTGACACCAGCACCTTCGGTGCTCGTTGCTTGAGCAGTTGCAGGGCACGCGGCAGCAGTGAACTGGATGCGGAGATAAGGGTGCCAACCAGTACATGTCCCGAGGTACCTTCCTGGTAGGCATTGACTTCGTCCGTCAGTGAGCGCAGTTCGGCAAGCAGCGATTTGCTACGCCGCGCCATCAGCTCGCCCAATGGCGTGGCTCGGACACCCCGGTTACCACGGACCAGCAACGGCGCGTCGAAGTAGGATTCCAGCTCGTGGATGATCTTGGTTACCGCGGGTTGGGTCAGGCTCAGCGCCTGGGCTGCGCGTAGCAAGGAACCGCTCTGAAGCACCTGGTCGAATACCATCAACTGGTAGAACTTGAGTTTGCGCGCAACGGACAGATGAGTGAACTGCATGCTTGACCTTCAAATGGCGGGCTTGGGGGGGAGCATTGCACACTTGAGGTCGTCCGATGCAAGCAGCGGAACAAATCGGGGCCGTCGGGTGCTGGCGTGGAGTCGGTGCGTGGCTACGATTGCCGGATGGTGTCGGGTGGTTGGATCCTTCTCTCAGGTCGGTCCATGATGCAATAGCCCCTTGGCAACCATCAATGCCTGGTCGTGCACCTAGGACGTAAAAATCCTTCCCTATGCAAAAGCCACCTGCGCCGTAGTGACGTAGGTGGCTTTCAAGTGTGGCGGCTTGATTTACTGCAATCAGTCCAGAGCAGCTGAAATCAGCTCAGGCCTGGCTGAAAAACCAAGGAGCGAGGAATCAATCCCAGCTCAACGCCCCGCCAGTCTGATACTCGATAACCCGGGTCTCGAAGAAGTTTTTCTCTTTCTTCAAGTCCATGATTTCGCTCATCCATGGGAACGGGTTGGTGGTACCTGGGTACTCTTCCTTCAAACCGATCTGCGACAGGCGACGGTTGGCGATAAACTTGAGGTAGTCCTCCATCATCGCCGCGTTCATGCCCAGTACGCCGCGTGGCATGGTGTCGCGCGCGTATTCGATTTCCAGCTGGGTACCCTGCAGGATCATCTGCGAGGCTTCTTCCTTCATTTCGGCATCCCACAGGTGCGGGTTTTCGATCTTGATCTGGTTGATCACGTCGATACCGAAGTTCAGGTGCATGGATTCGTCACGCAGGATGTACTGGAACTGCTCTGCAACGCCGGTCATCTTGTTGCGACGACCCATCGACAGGATCTGGGTGAAGCCGCAGTAGAAGAAGATGCCTTCCAGAACGCAGTAGTAGGCGATCAGGTTGCGCAGCAGTTCTTTGTCGGTCTCGACGGTGCCGGTGTTGAATTCCGGGTCGGAGATCGCGCGGGTGTAGCGCAGGCCCCAGGCGGCTTTCTTCGCGACCGACGGGATCTCGTGGTACATGTTGAAGATCTCGCCTTCATCCATGCCCAGCGACTCGATGCAGTACTGGTAGGCGTGGGTGTGGATCGCCTCTTCGAAGGCCTGGCGCAGGATGTACTGGCGGCACTCGGGGTTGGTGATCAGGCGGTACACGGCCAGGGCCAGGTTGTTGGCAACCAGGGAGTCGGCGGTGGAGAAGAAGCCCAGGTTGCGCATGACGATGCGACGCTCGTCGTCGGTCAGGCCTTCAGGGTTCTTCCACAGGGCGATGTCCGCGGTCATGTTGACCTCTTGCGGCATCCAGTGGTTGGCGCAACCGTCCAGGTACTTCTGCCAGGCCCAGTCGTACTTGAAAGGCACCAGCTGGTTGAGGTCGGCGCGGCAGTTGATCATGCGCTTTTCGTCAACGGCGACGCGGGCGGCAGAGCCTTCCAGCTCAGCCAGGCCTTCGGCGATGTCGAGGTCGTCCAGGGCAGCCTTGGCGCGTTTTACCGCGTCCGAGTCGGCAGCGGTCACGGCACGGGCTTCCAGTGCGGCGACACCGCCTGCGCTGTCGAGCTTGTCGATGCCAGCGGCAGCGGCTTGAGTGGCGTTGGTGCCTTTGGCGGCTTCTTCGCCTTCGTCTTTATCGAATTCGTCCCAGCTCAGCATGGTGTGCTCCTGCTTGAGGGCCATGTTCAGTATGGCCGGTGGATCTTGGTTGCGTTGCTTGCGTTGGGTACAGCAGTGCACGCAAAAACTTGAATACTTCCGGGAGCGGGGCTCCTCGGAGAAGGCCGGATTGCTCCGGCCTTTTTTATTGGGCTCTAGAGGGGGAGGGGACAAGTCCGCTCCCACCGAGCCTTATTGGCAGGCTTCGCAGTCCGGCTCGTCGATCGCGCAGGCCTTTGGCACTGGCGCTGGGCCTGCTGCCTGGACCGGGGCGCTGTCGCCACCGCTGGAGACGGCGTTGAGCTTGCCGGTATTGATGGTGGACTTCTCGGTGCTGGTCGCGGCCAGGGCACGGAGGTAGTAGGTGGTTTTCAGACCACGGTACCAGGCCATGCGGTAGGTGACGTCCAGCTTCTTGCCCGAAGCGCCGGCGATGTACAGGTTCAGCGACTGAGCCTGGTCGATCCACTTCTGACGGCGGCTGGCGGCGTCGACGATCCACTTGGTTTCCACTTCGAAGGCAGTGGCGTAGAGCTCCTTGAGCTCCTGCGGGATGCGCTCGATCTGCTGTACCGAACCATCGTAGTACTTCAGGTCGTTGATCATGACCGGGTCCCACAGGCCACGGGCCTTGAGGTCGCGAACCAGGTACGGGTTGATCACGGTGAACTCGCCCGACAGGTTCGATTTCACGTAC
This sequence comes from Pseudomonas vranovensis, assembly GCF_040438935.1. NCBI lineage: Bacteria > Pseudomonadati > Pseudomonadota > Gammaproteobacteria > Pseudomonadales > Pseudomonadaceae > Pseudomonas > Pseudomonas vranovensis. The sequence goes on from NZ_CP159259.1 coordinate 553,536, forward strand.
AGGTTCTGGTAGGTCGGCTCGATGGACTGCGATACGCCAGTGATGTTGGCGATGGTCGCGGTCGGCGCGATGGCCATGATGTTCGAGTTACGAATACCTTTTTGTACGCGGGCACGGACGGGTGTCCAGTCCAGCGATTCGTTCAGGTCGACGTCGATGTACTTCTGGCCACGGGCCTCGATCAGGATCTGTTGCGAATCCAGTGGCAGGATGCCTTTGGACCACAGCGAGCCCTGGAAGGTCTCGTAGGCGCCGCGCTCGTCGGCCAGGTCACAGGATGCCTGGATGGCGAAGTAGCTGACCGCTTCCATCGACTTGTCGGCGAACTCGACGGCAGCGTCGGAACCGTAAGGAATGTGCTGCAGGTACAGCGCATCCTGGAAGCCCATGATGCCCAGGCCGACCGGACGGTGCTTGAAGTTCGAGTTACGCGCTTGCGGCACCGAGTAATAGTTGATGTCGATCACGTTGTCGAGCATGCGCACCGCGGTGTTCACGGTGCGTTGCAGCTTGGCGGTGTCCAGCTTGCCATCGACGATGTGGTTCGGCAGGTTGATCGAACCCAGGTTGCAGACCGCGATCTCGTCCTTGTTGGTGTTCAGGGTGATCTCGGTGCACAGGTTCGAGCTGTGGACCACGCCCACGTGCTGCTGCGGGCTGCGCAGGTTGCACGGGTCCTTGAAGGTCAACCATGGGTGGCCGGTTTCGAACAGCATCGACAGCATCTTGCGCCACAGGTCTTTGGCCTGGATGGTCTTGAATACCTTGATCTTGTTGTACTCGGTCAGGGCTTCGTAGTACTCGTAGCGCTCTTCGAAGGCCTTGCCGGTCAGGTCGTGCAGGTCTGGCACTTCCGAAGGCGAGAACAGGGTCCACTTGCCGTCATCGAAGACGCGCTTCATGAACAGGTCAGGGATCCAGTTGGCGGTGTTCATGTCGTGGGTACGACGACGGTCATCACCGGTGTTCTTGCGCAGTTCGATGAACTCTTCGATGTCCAGGTGCCAGGTTTCCAGGTAGGCGCAGACAGCACCCTTGCGCTTGCCACCCTGGTTGACGGCGACGGCGGTGTCGTTGACCACTTTCAGGAACGGTACGACGCCCTGGGATTTACCGTTGGTGCCCTTGATGTAAGAGCCCAGTGCGCGCACAGGGGTCCAGTCGTTGCCCAGGCCACCGGCGAATTTCGACAGCATGGCGTTGTCGTGGATCGCGTGGTAGATGCCCGACAGGTCGTCCGGCACGGTGGTCAGGTAGCAGCTCGACAGCTGTGGACGCAGGGTACCGGCGTTGAACAGGGTCGGGGTCGAGGCCATGTAGTCGAAGGACGACAACAGGTTGTAGAACTCGATCGCACGGGCTTCCTTGTCTTTCTCTTCCAGCGCCAGGCCCATGGCCACACGCATGAAGAACACCTGAGGCAGCTCGAAGCGCACGCCATCCTTGTGGATGAAGTAGCGGTCGTACAGGGTCTGCAGGCCCAGGTAGGTGAATTGCTGGTCGCGCTCGTGGTCGATTGCCTTGCCCAGTTTCTCCAGGTCGAAGTCGGCCAGGGCAGGGTTGAGCAGTTCGAACTCGACACCTTTGGCGACGTAGGCCGGCAGGGCCTTGGCGTACAGGTCGGCCATTTCGTGGTGGGTGGCGCTTTCGGCCACGCCCAGGAAGCCCAGGCCTTCGGCACGCAGGGTGTCCATCAGCAGGCGGGCGGTCACGAAGGAGTAGTTCGGCTCACGCTCGACCAGGGTACGGGCGGTCATCACCAGGGCAGTGTTGACGTCCTTGATGGCCACGCCGTCGTACAGGTTCTTCAGGGTTTCGCGCTGGATCAGGTCGCCATCGACTTCGGCCAGGCCTTCGCAGGCCTCGGAGATGATGGTGTTCAGGCGGTTCATGTCCAGTGGCGCGAGGCTGCCGTCGGCCAGGGTGATGCGAATGCTCGGGTGCGGCTGCACGGCGGCGTCGTCGGCGCTGCCGCGGGTGGCACGTTCCTTGGCGCGCTGGTCGCGGTAGATGACGTAGTCGCGGGCAACTTTTTGCTCGCCGGCACGCATCAGGGCCAGTTCGACCTGGTCCTGGATCTCTTCGATGTGGATGGTGCCGCCCGATGGCATGCGACGCTTGAAGGTAGCGGTGACCTGTTCGGTCAGGCGTGCAACGGTGTCGTGGATACGCGACGACGCGGCAGCGGTGCCGCCTTCAACTGCAAGGAACGCCTTGGTGATAGCCACGGTGATCTTGTCGTCGGTGTAGGCGACGACAGTGCCATTACGCTTGATCACGCGCAGTTGGCCTGGGGCGGTGGCAGCCAGATCCTGATTCGAATCGGCGGCCTGCGGCGCCTTGGCCTGCGGGTTCTCGCGAGTTGTGTCGGTTTGCATGGGTGTCTCCACGTTCTCTATGTTTATTTAGGCGCCTTGTGGGCGCCCGCCGTTCCGTCCGAAAGCCCAACAACCGACCCTGGCGACACGCGGGAACACGATGCTCCGGCATGCCGAACAGGTCGGGCATACTCACTTCGGGACAGATCAGGAATTAAAGGGCAACTGAGTGCCGCTCCCTGGCCGAAGTCAAAGGTTTTGAATACACGACTCAAAACTGTTGCTGTCGGGTGTGGCAAAGACTTGCAACACCCATACCCGAAACAACGCCCCCCAAGGGCTTGCAACGGTCGCCTCCGCAGGAGCGGTTTGGCTGCAGATTTCTTCTAAAGTTCAAGCAAAAAAAGCACTGCTGGAGGGCTTGAGTTCTTTGCTCGACTTGTGCTTGGGATTTTGTTCAAACCCCAAGATGTAGTGTTTGTTTGCGATAGGGATACAAGATAATGCGGTCCCGGGGGTATTGCAAGGTCGTGCGCTGTGGATAACTTGTGCGTATTTTGTGTGTGATTTGGGCCAACGCCTTGTAGGCCGCGTCTTAGCGCCAGATGACCGTCCGTCACCCTTTTTTTCACCGGCACGGTGGCTCGGCTGGGAATTTTCGGGCGCGCACCCTAACACAAAACTCACGCCCTTCCGAGCGATCCCGGCCGTGGTCATTTGCCGCTAGTGACGATGGTTGGCAGGCGTCGGTGCCCGACGTAGTATCCGGAGCCGATATTGCCTTTTGGTGAAGTTGCACCCAGGGGCACGTTCCAATAACAACAAGCCGTCGAGGTGAGCCGTGGAGCAGCAGCGCAGTCGGGTGTTGATCGTCGAGGATGACCAGCGTTTGGCCGATCTGACCCGTGAGTACCTGCAGGCCAACGGCTTCGACGTCGATGTCGAAGGTGATGGGGCGCAGGCGGCAGCGCGGATCATCGCCGGGCAGCCTGACCTGGTGATCCTTGACTTGATGCTGCCGGGCGAGGACGGCCTGAGCATCTGCCGCAAGGTCCGCCAGCACTACCCGGGGCCAATCCTCATGCTCACGGCACGCAGCGATGACCTGGACCAGGTCCAGGGCCTGGACCTGGGGGCCGACGACTATGTGTGCAAACCGGTGCGTCCGCGCCTGTTGCTGGCACGCATCAATGCCTTGCTGCGGCGCAGTGAAGTGCCCGCCGACAGTGAGCCACCGCAGGTGCTGCAGTTCGGACCGCTGCGGGTGGACAACATCTTGCGCGAGGCCTGGTTGCAGGAGGACGGGATCGAGCTGACCAGTGCCGAGTTCGATCTGCTCTGGCTGCTGGTCAGCAATGCCGGGCGGACCCTGTCCCGAGAAGAAATTTTCACCTCCCTGCGTGGCGTGGGCTACGACGGCCAGGACCGCTCCATCGATGTGCGTATTTCCAGGATCCGCCCGAAAATAGGCGATGACCCGGAGCACCCACGGATGATCAAGACCATTCGCAGCAAGGGCTACCTGTTCGTGCGCGAGGCGGCCGAGGCCATGGGCCAGGTGCGATGAACTCGATCTTCCTGCGCATCTATGGCGGGATGCTCGCTGCGCTGGTGCTGGTGGCAGTGCTCGGTGTGCTCAGCGTGCATCTGCTCAACGAGGTGCGCGCCGCTCAATACCGCGAGCGCCTGGCCCACGGTACCTTCACCCTGATGGCCGACAACCTGGCGCCCCTTGGGGAGGTCGAGCGCAAGCGCGCGCTGTTGATCTGGGAACGTCTGCTGGGGATTCCGCTGGAACTGCAGACTTTCACGGCGGCGCGCCTGGAGGGCGGGCAACGCAGTCAGTTGCAGCGTGGGCAGGTGCTGGTGGAGAAGATCGGGCCTCATGCAGCGAAGGTCATGCGCCAGGTAGGTACCCAGGAACTTCTGCTGATTGGCGAGGTGCAGCAGATCAGCGAGCAGTTGGCGCGTGCCACTATTTACCTGCTGGCCGATGAGCTGGTGCGTTTTCCGGTCGGCGAGCAGCGCCAGCGCCTGGCCGAGCTGAAGCAGAACAAGGGGTTCGGCTTCGAGCTGGGCCTGCGCCGGCTTGAACAGACCGACATGGATGAGGACCAGCGCCGACGTGTCGATGAGGGCGATACGGTGATGGCCCTGGGCAAGGATGGCGACTCCATCCGGGTGTTCGCCGGAATGGTCGGCACGCCCTGGGTGCTGGAGTTGGGGCCGCTGTACCAGATGAATCCGTACCCCCCGCAGTTACTGGCGCTGATTGCAGTGCTTGGCTTGTGCCTGATCGGGCTGATTGTCTATTTGCTGGTACGCCAGCTCGAACGGCGCCTTTCCGACCTCGAAACCGCTGCCACGCGTATCGCCCAAGGCAGTCTGCAAACCCGTGTGGCGAGTGATGATGCCGACTCGGTAGGGCGACTGGCCGCAGCGTTCAACGGTATGGCGGCGCATCTGCAGCGATCATTGAGCATCCAGCGTGAGTTGGTGCGTGCCGTCTCTCATGAGCTGCGCACGCCGGTGGCGCGGTTGCGCTTCGGCCTTGAAATGATCGCCACCGCGCGTGATGACCAGGCGCGGGAAAAGTACTTGAGCGGCATGGACGGCGACATCCAGGAACTGGACAAGCTGGTCGACGAGATGCTCACCTACGCGCGCCTCGAGCAAGGGGCGCCCGCCTTGAACTTCCAGCGGGTTGATCTCGATGCCCTGCTTGACCAGGTCATCGACGAACTGGCTCCCTTGCGCAGCGACGTCAAGGTGGTGCGCGGGCCTTGCCAGCTGGGAGAGCAGGCATCGGACGGGCAGGGCGCCTGGGTCGAGGCCGAACCCCGCTACCTGCATCGTGCCCTGCAGAACCTGGTCAGCAACGCCATGCGCCATGCCGAGTCCCAGGTCAGCCTCAGCTACCAGTTAGGGGCGCAGCGTTGCCGCATCGATGTCGAAGACGATGGCCCGGGTATCCCAGAAAGCGTCTGGGATCGCATCTTCACGCCTTTTACCCGCCTGGACGACAGTCGCACCCGTGCCTCGGGCGGGCACGGCCTGGGTTTGTCGATCGTGCGCCGGATCATCTATTGGCATAAAGGACGGGCATCGGTGGGGCGCAGCGAGTTGCTCGGGGGGGCGCGTTTCAGCCTGAGCTGGCCGCGCAAGCAGGACCCGGCATGAGTGAGCCGGTGCGCCTGGATCAGGTGCTGGCACCGCTGCGCTTCGATCAATTGCTGCTCGATCTCTATGGCCCGCAGTTGATGCCAGCCCAGCGCCCGGTGCTGGTGTCGCAGTGGTCGAAGTACTACTTTGCGGCGGTCTGGCAGACGCTGCTGGGCGATGCAAGGCTGCCGGTATTTGCCGAAGCCGCCGTCGCGCTGGATGTTCGCGGGTTGCCGACAGCTTTCAGTGGGCAAGGGCGGTACTGCGAAGGGCTGGACGAGGCCATCGGCCAGCACCTGGAGCCCCTGGTGCAACGCCTGGCGACGCTTGGCGCGGTGTCGCCAGCGGTGCTATGGGGAAATGCCGGCGATTGCCTGGATCAAATGCTGCAACAGGCCGGAGGTGACGTCGGCCTGGGGCGCTTGTTGACCACACCGGGCAGCCCGCTGTTTGCCGCGGTCAGCCTGGGCGCCTCGGGCAAGCGGCGTCGGCGTACCTGCTGCCTGAGCTACAAGGTGGACTGGGTCGGGCACTGCGAGCATTGTCCGTTGGCGGATTGAGGCTCAGACCGCGACGAGACTGAGCAGTTGTTCGCCCTGCAGGCAGAACTGCGCCTCCAACTCCCGGCCGTGATGCCACTGCGGCGAAAGGTCCGTCAGCAAGCGCAGGCGGGCGTGGCCGTCAGCCGACCACTCCAGCACTTCTGCATGTTCGAAGTAAAAACGCTGCAGCACGATCGGGTACAGCGCCTTGAACAGGCTTTCCTTCAATGAAAAGGTCAGCGTCACCACAAGGCCTGTGTGCTGCGGGTCCATGCGCTGCAACTCGGCCTCGGTGAGGATCTCCCGGGCCAGGCGTGTGGCGCGCTCGTCACTGAGCAGGCTCTCCTGGTCCAGGCCCAGCCCCCGGCAGGCTGTCTGATGCGCCACCACGGCGGCGGCCCAGCCTTTGCCGTGGGTGATCGAGCCGCTGATGCCGGCCGGCCAGAGGGGGGAACGGTCCTCGTGGGTGCCGGGCACGTATTCGCGACCATCCAGCTGTTGCAACGCCGCCCGGGCACAGACCCTGCCGGCCAGGTACTCGGCCTGACGCTTGGCCACCGAGCGCTGCAGGCTGGCGGTTCGCTCGATATTGGCGCGGTCGAAGTCGTCGTTGCCGAGCCGGGCGGGGTCGAACGCGCAACTGACCAGTACGGCGCCAGGGATGGGGCGAGGCAGGGGCCAGTGATTCTGCAGGGGGGCACAGCAGGCGGGGAGTCGGTTCATGCCAGGCATTGTGCCGCGGCGCCTCCAACCTTTCCAGCCTGTTGTTCAGCCGAGGTTCAGGCTCGGTTCAGGGGCCGTTCAGGGCTCGCTGCTTACTCTAGCGTCCACACCCTCACCGGGCCTCAACTGGAGTAAACACGATGAAAACACTCAACTCGCTGTTCCTCGCTGTCGCTTTCCTGGGCGCTGCCGCAACTGCCCAGGCTGCCGACACCACCTTCGCTGGCGTCACCTATGGCCAGACCAGCGACAAGGTCAAGAAGTCCGGCTTGCTCAGCAGCAACACCGACCACCTGAACACCGACGGCATCATCCACAAGGACGACACCTGGGGCGTGCGCCTCGGCCAGATGAACGACCAGCGTCGCTACTACCTCACCTACGACAACGTCTCCAGCGACCACAGCGGCCTGAAACTGCGCCAGGAAAACCTGCTGGGCAGTTATGACGTGTTCTACCCGCTGGGCGCTACCACCAAGCTCTTCGGCGGTGCCAGTGCCGGTTTGACCAAACTCAGCCAGGAGTCGTCAGGCTATAGCCGCGACACCGACACCGGCTATGCCATCGGCCTGCAAGCCGGCCTGCTGCAACAAGTGACCGACAACGCCTCGGTCGAGCTGGGCTACCGTTACCTGCGCAGCAACGCCAGCACCGAACTGGCCGAGCACGGTGGCCCGAAAGTCGGCACCCTGCGCCTGGACAGCAGCGCGCAGACCTACCTCTCGGCCAACTACGCATTCTGATTTTGACGGGCGATCTTCGGACCGGCCTGCAGGTGCATGGCCGGTTCGCTGTTATTCTTGAGCGGGTGTGTCGGGGCGTATAGGGAGGAGCGTATGAAACTGCTGGTGGTCGAGGATGAGGCACTCTTGCGTCATCACTTGTACAGCCGCTTGATGGAAAGTGGGCATGTGGTCGAGGCGGTAGCCAACGCCGAGGAGGCGCTCTATCACGTCGAACAGTTCAACCATGACCTGGCGGTGATCGACCTTGGCCTGCCTGGCATGAGCGGGTTGGACCTGATCCGCCGGCTGCGCTCGATGGACAAGAGTTTTCCAATTCTCATCCTGACGGCACGGGGCAACTGGCAGGACAAGGTCGAGGGCCTGGCTGCCGGCGCCGACGACTATGTGGTCAAGCCGTTCCAGTTCGAAGAGCTGGAAGCCCGACTCAATGCCTTGCTGCGCCGCTCCAGCGGCTTTATCCAGTCGACCATCGCTGCCGGGCCCTTGCTGCTGGATCTCAATCGCAAGCAGGCGACACTCGACGAGCAACCCTTGGCGTTGACTGCCTACGAGTACCGCATTCTGGAATACCTGATGCGCCATCACCAGCAAGTGGTGGCCAAGGAACGCCTGATGGAGCAGCTCTATCCGGATGACGATGAGCGCGATCCGAATGTGATCGAAGTACTGGTCGGTCGTCTGCGTCGAAAGCTGGAGGGCACCAATGGCTTCAAACCCATTGATACTGTCCGGGGCCTGGGCTACCTGTTCACCGAGCGCTGCCGGTGATTCGCTCGCTCCGCCTGCGGCTGATGGTAGCCGCTGCGCTACTGGCAGTGTTGTTCATGCTGGGCCTGCTGCCTGCCTTGCAAAAGGCATTCAGTCTGGCCTTGCAGGAGTCCATTGAAAAGCGCCTGGCCTCCGATGTAACCACCCTGATTTCTGCCGCGCGTATCGAGAACCACCAGTTGCAGATGCCCGAACTGCTGCCGGATGAGAAATTCAACCTGCCCGATAGCCGTCTGCTGGGGTACATCTATGACCGCGAGGGCAAGCTGGTCTGGCGTTCGCGGTCTACCGCCGACGAGAACATCAACTACACCCCTCGTTACGACGGGCGCGGCAACGAGTTTGCGCGGATCCGCCAGGCCGATGGCGAGGAATTCTTCGTTTATGACGTTGAAGTCAAGCTGCTGGGCGGCAAGTCGGCGGCCTTCAGCATTGTCGCGCTGCAACCGGTACGCGAATACCAGCAAACCCTCAAGGGCCTGCGCGAGCGCCTGTACCTGGGTTTCGGGGCGGCGCTGCTGGCCTTGCTGGTGCTGCTGTGGGCCGGCTTGACCTGGGGACTGCGCTCGCTGCGCCAACTGAGTCACGAGCTGGATGAGGTCGAGGCTGGCAACCGAGACGGACTCAGCACCGAGCACCCGCGAGAGCTGCTACGCCTGACGGGCTCGTTGAACCGACTGCTGCACAGCGAGCGCGAGCAGCGTCGTCGCTACCGCGATTCCCTCGGCGATCTGGCGCATAGCCTGAAAACGCCCCTGACGGTGCTGCAGGGGGTGAGCGAAAGCATGGGGGAGCGCCGCGAAGACCGTGAGCAGGCGCGGATACTGCAAAGTCAGATCGAGCGCATGAGCCAGCAGATCGACTATCAGTTGCAGCGTGCCAGCTTGCGCAAAAGTGGCCTGGTACGTCATCAGGTGGCGCTGCGGCCATTGCTCGACAGCTTGTGCAGCACCCTGGCCAAGGTCTACCGTGACAAGCAAGTGAGCATCAGCCTCGATGTTCCTGACCCGGCCCAGGTGCCCATGGAGCAGGGGGCCTTGCTCGAATTGCTCGGCAACCTGCTGGAGAACGCCTACCGGCTTTGCCTGGGCGAGGTGCGGATCAGCCTGCACAGCGGGCCGTCGTACGTCGAACTGTGCGTCGAGGATGACGGCCCGGGCGTCCCTGCCGATCAGCGCGAACGTATCCTCCAGCGTGGTGAGCGCCTGGATCGGCAGAACCCGGGGCAGGGCATCGGCCTGGCAGTGGTCAAGGACATCATCGAAAGCTATGACGCCAGCCTTACCCTCGATGACTCGCCGCTGGGCGGCGCTGCATTTCGCATCCACTTTCCCCTGGACTGAACCGCCATCACCCTGGGCGGATTACCGCCAACATCATTCTTTTGCAAAAGGTGTCGGGCGGAAATCCGCCAAGTCGCACGGCACCGCTGCAACCTCATTGTGCACCCGGCCCCAGTAAATATGGGGCCTGCACCGATAAAGCGCATTTTGGCATCGGGCTTGCTATTGCCCTAGCAGAGTTCTGCCAGGCAGCTCGACACAACAAATCCCTCCAGTGCAGGAGGGTTCGCGCTTTAGGTACAGCCCGGGTCCTGGGAAGGATCGGTCGGTACACTTGAGGAATTAGCCATGACGACGCGTCAGCCACTGTACAAATCGCTGTATATCCAGGTGTTAGTAGCGATCACCATCGGTATCCTGCTGGGCCACTACTACCCCGAAACCGGCGTTGCCCTCAAACCGCTGGGTGACGGGTTCGTCAAACTGATCAAGATGGTCATCGCCCCCATCATCTTCTGCACCGTTGTCAGCGGTATCGCTGGCATGCAGAGCATGAAATCGGTCGGCAAGACCGGTGGCTACGCGCTGCTCTACTTCGAAATTGTCTCGACCATTGCCCTGATCATCGGCCTGGTCGTGGTCAACGTGGTCCAGCCTGGCGCTGGCATGCACATCGACGTCAGCACCCTGAACGCCAGCAGCGTGGCCGCCTATGCCGCCGCCGGCGCACAGCAGACCACGGTCGGCTTCCTGCTCAACATCATTCCCAACACCGTGGTCGGCGCGTTCGCCAACGGCGATATCCTGCAAGTGCTGATGTTCTCGGTGATCTTCGGTTTCGCCCTGCATCGCCTGGGTGCCTACGGCAAGCCGCTGCTGGACCTGATCGATCGCTTCGCCCATGTCATGTTCAACATCATCAACATGATCATGAAGCTGGCGCCGGTCGGTGCCTTCGGTGCCATGGCCTTCACCATCGGCCAGTACGGCGTTGGCTCGCTGGTTCAACTGGGCTACCTGATGGCCTGCTTCTACGTCACCTGCGTGCTGTTCATCGTCGTGGTCCTTGGTGGTATCGCTCGTGCGCACGGCTTCAGCGTCCTCAAGCTGATCCGCTACATCCGTGAAGAGCTGATGATCGTGCTGGGTACCTCGTCGTCCGAGTCGGCCCTGCCACGCATGCTGACCAAGATGGAGCGCCTGGGCGCGAAGAAATCTGTGGTAGGCCTGGTGATTCCTACCGGTTACTCGTTCAACCTCGACGGCACCTCGATCTACCTGACCATGGCCGCGGTGTTCATCGCCCAGGCCACCGACACCACCATGGACATCACTCACCAGATCACCCTGCTGCTGGTGCTGCTGGTGGCCTCCAAGGGTGCAGCTGGCGTGACTGGCAGTGGTTTCATCGTGCTCGCCGCGACGCTGTCGGCGGTAGGCCACCTGCCGGTTGCCGGCCTTGCGCTGATCCTCGGTATCGACCGCTTCATGTCCGAGGCCCGCGCCCTGACCAACCTGATCGGCAACGCGGTTGCCACCGTCGTCGTGGCCAAGTGGGTCAACGAGCTGGACGAAGACAAACTGCAGTCCGAGCTGGCTTCCGGTGGTTCGCCGCTGGTCGAGGTTGGCCCGGTCGATGACCTGGGTGTCGCTGAAGTGTCTACCCGCTAAGGGGCGAGTGGTGAAATGAAAAAGCCCATCTTCGGATGGGCTTTTTTGTGGTTCTTGCCTGTGTAGCCCGCTGCGCCGTCGATCGCAGCCTGTCGGCAGCGGCTACTCCACACGCATTTCGCCGCTGTATACCAATGTCTGCCGACACCGTCGGCACAGGTACCGGCGGCCCTGGCGCACCAGGCTGTGGCGCTGGGCCGAGAAGGGGAAATCGCTTTCGGGGCACGGGCAGCGATAGATGTAGCGCGTCACCGTGCGGCGTTTCACTTCATAGTTGTGGCAGCGATTGGGCGGCAGCTCATAGACCCCGCGCATGATCAACTGCCATTCCTCGCCATGGGGCTGAATGCGGTCGCCGAACAGTTGGTGGGCGACCAGGTGGGCTACTTCGTGGGCCACGGTCTGCTTGAGAAAATCTTCGCTGTTCTCGCGGTACAGCTGCAGGTTGAAGCGCAGCAGGTTTTCATGCAGGTGGGCCACGCCGGCCTTCTGGCCGCGCAGCTTGAAGCTGACTTCAGGGCGTGCGAAGGGGCGTTTGAAGAAAATTTCGGCTTGTTGATAACAGGTTTCGACGCGGAATTTGAGCAGTTCGGGCATATCGGGGAACACTCCTGGCCGGCAATTATGCCGCAACCCATGCAGCGCTGCCGAGCCACCTGTCAGCGCACAGCATCAGGCCGCCTTGCGGCGGCCTGAAGGTTACTGCGCCTATGTTGCTGCTTTCTAATTTCTAATAAGGGCTTCTAGTTGGTATAGACGGGCCCCACGCCCAGTCCCCAGATGATCACAGTGAAGGCCATGATGGCGACCAACACCACCAGGCCGACTGCCAGTACCGAGCTTGAGAACAGGAACCCTTCGTCCGAAGGGATGTTCATGAAGGTCGGCAGTCCGACATAGAGCAGGTACACCGTGTAGCACACGGCTGCCGTGCCGACGACCATCCCCAGCCACAGGTGTGGGTACAGTGCCGCGAGGCCGCCGATAAACAGCGGCGTTGCGGTATAGGTGGCAAATGCGATGCAGCGGGCGAGGCTCGGATTGGCATCGTAGGTTCGAGCCATCCAGTGAATGAACGCGCCCATGACCGCGACGCCACCGAGCATGGCCAGGTACGACATGATGGTCATCCATAGCGCGCTTTCCTGGGTCAACATGACCGGGGCGCGCTCGCCGATGACCCAGCCGACCTGGGTTGTACCGATGAACGCTGATACCGCCGGGATTGCCGCCAGTATCAGGGTGTGGGTCAGGTACATGTGGCTGATGCTTTCTTCCTCGCCACGAATCTCCTTCCATTCCTGATCAGGATGGGTAAATAGCCCAACAACGTGATGGATCATGCCAGTCACTCCTTTCGTTGTTGCCATCGCCCCCCAGCGGAGCGCTTGCGACCCCAAGGGTTGGGGGCCAGAGGATCGAGGTCACCTTTGATGTGGCCTTATGTCGCAGTATAGGAAGGAGTTCGCCGCTCAAAGCCGGCTTTTTAGAGCAAATCGCGCTGTCAGGCGCTCGGCTAATCACCTTGCAGTCTTTATCGGATTGGCCTACGCCTGCCGTCAGTTTGTGCGTAAAATATGCCGCTTTTGTCACACCTCGCGGATTTCAAGCGCTATGGGCACCCTTTCGGTCAACCAGAACAAACTGCAAAAACGCCTGCGTCGTCTCGCCGGCGAAGCCATTACCGACTTCAACATGATCGAAGACGGTGACAAGGTCATGGTCTGCCTGTCTGGCGGCAAAGACAGCTACACCATGCTCGATGTTCTGCTGCACCTGCAGAAAGTGGCGCCGATCAAGTTCGAGATCGTCGCGGTGAACATGGACCAGAAGCAACCGGGCTTCCCCGAGCACGTGCTGCCGGCGTACCTGGAGTCGTTGGGCGTGCAGTACCACATCGTCGAGAAAGACACCTACTCGGTGGTCAAGGAGCTGATCCCGGAGGGCAAGACCACGTGTTCGCTGTGCTCGCGCCTGCGCCGTGGCACCCTGTACACCTTCGCCGACGAGATCGGCGCGACCAAGATGGCCCTGGGGCACCACCGCGACGACATCGTCGAAACCTTCTTCCTCAACATGTTCTTCAACGGCACCCTCAAGGCCATGCCGCCCAAACTGCGTGCCGATGACGGCCGAAACGTCGTGATCCGCCCGCTGGCCTACTGCAGCGAGAAGGACATCCAGGCCTACTCGGACATGAAGGAATTCCCGATCATCCCATGCAACCTCTGTGGCTCTCAGGAAAACCTGCAGCGCCAGGTGGTCAAGGACATGCTGGTGGAGTGGGAGCGCAAGACCCCGGGCCGTACCGAGAGCATCTTCCGTGGCCTGCAGAACGTCGTGCCGTCGCAGCTGGCTGACCGCAACCTGTTCGACTTCGTCAACCTGAAGATCGACGAGACGGCGCCTGCACGTTTTCTTGACGTGCTGAACATCTGACTGGCATGCGTGATTACCAATGGCTGCATGAGTACTGCCTGAACCGCTTCGGTTCGGCTGCCGCGCTCGAAGCGCACCTGCCCCAGGCGAAAACGCCGGAGCAGTTGCGCGCCATCAGTGCCGACCGCTACCTCTCCACCCTGGCCTTGCGGGTGTTTCGCGCCGGGCTCAAGCACAGCCTGGTGGACGCCAAGTGGCCGGCCTTCGAACAGGTGTTCTTTGGGTTCGATCCGCACAAAGTGGTACTGATGGGCGCCGAACATCTGGAGCGGCTGATGCAGGACACGCGGATCATCCGCCACCTGGGCAAGCTCAAGAGCGTGCCGCGCAATGCGCAGATGATCCTGGACGTCGAGAAGGCGCACGGCAGTTTCGGCGCGTTCATCGCCGACTGGCCGGTGAACGATATCGTCGGGCTGTGGAAGTACCTGGCCAAGCATGGCAACCAGATGGGCGGGCTGTCAGCGCCACGCTTCTTGCGCATGGTTGGCAAGGACACCTTCATCCCCACCAATGACATGGCTGCGGCGCTGATTGCCCAGGACATCATCGACAAACCGCCGACCAGCCAGCGTGACCTGGCCCAGGTGCAGGCAGCATTCAACCAGTGGCATGCCGAAAGTGGGAGGCCGTTGTGTCAGTTGTCGGTGATGCTGGCGCATACGGTCAATCATTGATACGCCATCGCGGGGCAAGCCCGCTCCCACAAGACCTGTAGGAGCGGGCTTGCGCCGCGAAGCTCAACCTTCCCCCGCCAACCGTCGGTCATACTGGAACCGCCAGCGCACATACAGCAGGGCACTGACAAACAGCGCCAGGCTGATCGCCACTTCCAGCCAGCCGAATACTGCTCGTGCCGGGTCGAATGCGGCCAGTACGCCCTTGATGAAGTACAGGTTGACCACGAAGCAGGTCCAGGCGTGTGCGCGCGCGTTGCCCAGCAAAATCCCTGGCAGCAGCAGCGCCAGTGGCACCAACTCGACCGCAAGGATCACACCGGTGCGCGCACCATGCAGGTCGGCAAACAGCAGGTTGTTGAGGGTCAGCAGGGCGATCAGGCCGAAAAAGCTGGCCAGGCTCAGCGCCCGACTCAGGCGCAGGCGCGGTGCCAGCCACTCGATCGAGGGCAGAACCTTGGGCTTTTTAGCCACGGCCGTTCTCCTGCAGTTTGGCGGTGGTGGCCAGGCGTTGGCCAAGGGCACGGCACAAGGCGATTTCATCGGCGTCCAGGTCACGTTTGCCATCGGCCCCGGCGTGGTGGCTGGCGCCATACGGGGTGCCGCCGCCGCGGGTTTCGAGCAGCGCCGACTCGCTGTAGGGCAGGCCCATGATCAGCATGCCGTGGTGCATCAGCGGCAGCAGCATCGACAGCAGGGTCGATTCCTGGCCGCCGTGCAGGCTGGCGGTGGAGGTGAACACAGCCGCCGGCTTGCCGACCAGGCCGCCACTGAGCCACAGGCTGCTGGTACCGTCGATGAAGTACTTCAGCGGAGCAGCCATGTTGCCAAAGCGTGTCGGGCTGCCCAGGGCCAGGCCCGAGCAGTGGCGCAGGTCGTCCAGGGAGGCGTAGAGCGCGCCGGTGTCCGGGATGTCGGGGGCGACCGCTTCACACTCGGCGGAGATCGCCGGAACCGTGCGGATGCGTGCTTCCAGGCCGGCCATCTCGACGCCACGGGCAATCTGCCGGGCCATTTCGCTGGTAGAGCCGTGGCGGCTGTAGAACAGGATCAGGATGTAGGGCGCACTCACGGCAGGATCTCCAGCACCTTCTCTGGTGGCCTGCCAATCACGGCTTTGTCGCCGGCGATCAGGATCGGGCGCTCGATCAGTTTGGGGTACGTGGCCATGGCGTCGATCAACTGCGCTTCGCTCAGGCTGGTATCGGCCAGGTTCAGTTCCTTGTACTCATCTTCGCCGCTGCGCAGCAGCTGGCGCGCACCGATGCCCAGCTTGCCGAGCAGGGCCTTGAGTTCGGCGGCGCTTGGTGGCGTTTCCAGGTAGCGGACCACGGTCGGGGCCAGGCCGCGGGCTTCGAGCAACTCCAGCGCGCCACGGGATTTGGAGCAGCGCGGATTGTGATAGAGGGTCAGGTCGGTCATGTTCGGGTCGCATCCAGCAGGGTGTGGCGGCTATTCTAACCGCAGCGACTTCGCATTTTGCTTGAATCTTCGAGAAGGATTGACCCATGACAAGGCGTTTGGCAGCAGCACTGGCCATCACCGCGAGCCTGTTGCTCGGTGGATGCGGTGCAGATTATGGCCTGGACCAGAACGGACAGACTGTAAAAGCCGAGCAGATCGACGGGCACTGGCTGGTGCTCAATTACTGGGCTGAATGGTGTGGCCCGTGCCGTACCGAAATCCCGGAACTCAACGCCGCTGCCAAGCAGTGGCGGGCCCAGGGCGTGACGGTGCTCGGGGTGAACTTCGACGGCTTGCAGGGAGAGGAACTGAAAAAGGCCACTGAGGCCCTGGGCATCGGCTTCACCGTGCTGGCCGAGGACCCGGCCGAGCGTTATGAACTGCCACGTAGCGAAGCGTTGCCGGTGACCTACATCATCGACGACAAGGGCAAGGTGCGTGAGCAGTTGATGGGCGAGCAGACGCTTGAAGGGCTGACCGAGAAGATCAAGGCGCTCAAAGGGGCTTGATGGGCGGCTTTTTTCGCGGGGCAAGCCGGTTCCCACTGCGGTTTCCGGTGGGAGCGGGCTTGCCCCGCGAAGGCTTCAGCCTTCTTCAGGCCAAAACCGCAACGGCTTGCCCTCGGCAGGCCAGAACCGCACCTGTTCGATCGGCGAGATGTCCCAGCGCTGCACGGTCTCCAGCGCCTGCAAGAAGCGCTTTTCCTGCTCCATCAGTGCCGGCGCACAGAGTTTGCGGGTGCTGCCAACCTTGCCGAAGGTGAGCTTGTCACCGTCAAGCTGGTAAGGCGCGAACCAGTGATTGCAGCCGCCATTGCCGTAGGCACGCCCATCCGCTGCAAGCGTCAGGGTCAGGTGGCTGTAGTCCATCAGCGGACGTTCGCCAATCCACTCCAGCAAGTAGCTGCGTTCCTGTTCCAGCTTCATCGGCTCAGCGGCGCAGCCCAGCAGGGCCGTGCCGACCATGGCGCAGAGCAGCAGGGTTTTCACTGGGCAGACTCCTTGCATGTCGGGCACAGGTGCTTGTCGCCACGGCTGATCCAGCCCAGCTCGGCGATACGCGCGCTGGCGGCTGGTTGCTGGGCTTTTTTACCGAGCTTGGCGTCCACGGCAAACTCGAAGTCCAGGCTGGCCTGGCAGTTGTCGCAGTTGACTTGCCACTGGTGGATCGCCAGTTCGCCGAACACCGGCCCGCTGGCCACCGCGACCCATTGACCGGTCGGGTTGATCAGGTGGCGGACGGTTTCGACGGTCAGGCGCATGGACAGATCCTTGCTGCCCTTGAGGGTCACCAGCAGGACGTCGCTCTTCTTGATCGAGCCGCCGTTGCCGGTCACTTGATAGCGACCCGGCACCAGGGCGCGGCATTCGATCAGGGTGTGTTGCGGATTAAACAGGGTGTAGCGGAAATCGTGTTCGACCATGGGTCCTCCAAATCTGCCGCGTATCCTAGCATCAACCCTCGACCAAGTTTTGCGCATTGCCTGCCGCCCAGCGGGTAATGTTCTCCAGCGTCGTTGCGGCGATCGCTGCCAGCGCCTCGCGGGTAAGAAACGCCTGGTGGGCGGTGACGATCACGTTGGGGAAGGTCAACAGGCGCGCGAGCACGTCGTCTTGCAGCGGCTGGTCGGAGCGGTCCTCGAAAAACAGCTGGGCTTCTTCTTCGTAGACATCCAGGCCCAGGTAGCCCAATTGACCGTCTTTCAAGGCCTCGATCAATGCCGGGGTGTCGATCAGTGCGCCGCGACCGGTGTTGATCAGCATGGCGCCCGGTTGCAGGTCGGCCAGGCTTTGCGGGTTGATCAGGTGGCGGGTCTGCTCGGTCAGCGGGCAGTGCAGGCTGATGATCTGTGCCTGGCGCAGCAGTTCCGGCAACTCCAGGTAACGTGCTCCCAGGGCCAGCAACTCGGGGTTGGGGAAGGGGTCGTAGGCCAGCAACTGACAGCCGAATCCGGCCATGATGCGGGCAAAGGCAGCGCCGATCTGACCGGTGCCGACCACGCCGACGGTTTTGCCGTGCAAGTCGAAACCGGTCAGGCCGTGCAGGCTGAAGTTGCCTTCGCGGGTGCGATTGTAGGCCCGGTGCAAGCGTCGATTGAGGGCCAGGATCAGCGCCACCGCGTGTTCGGCTACTGCATGCGGGGAGTAGGCTGGCACCCGCACCACAGCAAGGCCAAGGTGCTTGGCCGCTGTCAGGTCGACATGGTTGAAACCGGCCGAGCGCAGGGCGATCAGGCGGGTACCGCCGGCAACCAGGCGCTCCAGCACCGGGGCGCCGAGATCGTCATTGATAAAGGCGCAGACCACTTCGTGGCCGTTGGCCAAGGCTGCGGTGTCTTCGGTCAGGCGTGCCGGTTGAAAGTGCAGTTCAAGACCATCCGCTGCCGGGGCCTGGGTGAAGCTGTCCTGGTCATAGGACTGGCTGCTGAAAAACAATACGCGCATGGGGTCATCCTGAGTCGGTTGGCGGAGAGTCTAACCACCGGGCAAGACCATCGCCTTGCCTCAGATCAGCCAGGGATCAAGCGCTCAGGCGTGCCTGGGCGGTGAGGCGGGTAATGGCCCGGTCCAGTTCATCCAGGGCGCGCAGCGCTTCCGGGTCGTCTTGCTTGAGCAAGGTTTCGCTGCGCTGGCAGGCGGCTCGCAGTTGTGGCACCCCGCAGTAGCGCGAGGCGCCATTGAGCCGATGAACGCGCTCGATCATACCGTTGCGGTCTGCGGCCTCACGTGCTGCGCGAATCGCCTCGCGGTCAGCCTCCAGCGACGCCAGCAGCATGGCCAGCATGTCGGCGGCCAGGTCCGGCTTGCCAGCAGCCAGGCGCAAGCCTTCTTCCGGATCCAGAACCTTCAGTTCGCTGCTGTCGGGGATGCGTTCCTGCAGGCGCTCATGGTGCATCGCCCCCAGGGTTTGCCCCGTCCATTTGAGCACCACCTGGGCCAGTTGGCGCTCACTGATCGGCTTGGTCAGGTAGTCGTCCATGCCACTGTGCAACAACGCTCGCTTTTCATTGGCCATCGCGTGGGCGGTGAGGGCGACGATGGGCAAGGGTGGCCCGCTCTGGCTGGTTTCCCACTGGCGGATCTGTTCGGTGCATTCGCGACCGTCCATGCCAGGCATCTGTACATCCATCAGCACCAGGTCGAAGCGTTCGTCCTGCACCGCTTGTACTGCGGCGTAGCCGCTGTCGACCGCCAGCACCTCGGCACCCAGGTCTTCGAGCAGTGTTTGCACCAGCAGCAGGTTGGCGGGGTTGTCGTCCACGCACAGTACTTTGGGCAAGGGTTGATTGGTGCTGACTTTGATCTCGTGGCTGCGCCGCGGCTGGACCAGTTCCACCAGGGCCCGACGCACCTTGCGCGTACAAGCTGGCTTGGCCTGCAACTGGCTGTGGGCGTTGGGCAAGTAAGGGTGGTAGAGCGCCTGTTCGGTGGTCGGGCAGAGCACCAGTGCCTGGCAATCCAGGCGCTCCAGCTGAGCGATGTACTGGCCGAGTCGCTCTGGCGACACGCTGTCCAGGTTCACCCCCAGGACGGCCAGGGTGAAGGGTTGTCCGGCCATGCGCGCATTGGCCACGGCGTGCAGCAGCGGGTCGATGGAAATGAAGGTGCTGACGTTCAAGCCGCAGTCCTCCAGTTGATGCGCCAGCGCCTGGCGGGCCAGTTCGTGCGCATCGACTATGGCCACCCGGCGTTCGAGCAGCGGTTGCAGCGGCATGTCTTCGGCGTCGTCGCGGGCCTTGGGCAGGCGCAGGCTGATCCAGAACTGCGAACCTTCCCCCGGGGTGCTGTCGACCCCGATTTCCCCGCCCATCTGCTCGATCAGGCGCTTGGAAATCACCAGCCCCAGGCCTGTGCCGCCAGGCTGGCGCGACAGCGAATTGTCCGCCTGGCTGAAGGCCTGGAACAGCGCCCGTACATCCTGGCTGGACAGGCCGATGCCGGTGTCCTGGACGCTGATGCGCAATTGCACGCTGTCATCCTGTTCTTCTTCAAGCATGGCCCGGGCAACGATGGTGCCTTCGCGGGTGAACTTGATGGCATTGCTGATCAGGTTGGTCAGGATCTGCTTCAGCCGCAGCGGGTCGCCGACCAGCGACAGCGGCGTATCGCGGTACACCAGGCTGACCAGCTCCAGTTGCTTGGCGTGGGCGGCGGGGGCCAGGATGGTCAAGGTGTCCTGGATCAGGTCGCGCAGGTTGAACGGAATGCTGTCGAGCACCAGCTTGCCGGCCTCGATCTTGGAGAAGTCGAGGATCTCGTTGATGATCCCCAGCAGGCTGCCGGCGGACTTTTCGATGGTGCCAAGGTAGTCGAGCTGGCGTGGGGTCAGGTCGCTTTTTTGCAGCAGGTGGGTAAAGCCGAGGATGCCATTGAGCGGTGTACGGATCTCGTGGCTCATGTTGGCGAGGAACTCGGACTTGATCCGGCTGGCCTCAAGGGCCTCCTTGCGCGCCATGTCCAGCTCGATGTTCTGGATCTCGATGGTTTCCAGGTTCTGGCGTACGTCCTCGGTGGCCTGGTCGATGCTGTGTTGCAGCTCTTCATGGGCATTGTGCAGGGTTTCGGCCATGCGGTTGATACCCGCAGCCAGCTCGTCGAGTTCGTAGCTGCCCATGGGTGGCAAGCGTTCTTCCAGGTTGCCCTCCTTGAGTTGGGTCACGGCATGTTTGATCTGGCCAATCGGGCCGTTGATCGTGCGGCACATGCGCATGGCCAGCAGTGTGGTGGCGACCAACCCGAAAAAGATCAGCAGGAGGGTGGTGAACAGGCTGCGGTAGCCGCGCAGCAGCGTGCCATCGTGGGACAGTTCGATTTCCACCCAGCCCAGCAGTTTGTCGGCCTCGTTTGGAACATGTTCGCCAGCCAGGTCGCGGTGGTAACCGAACACCGGCAACAGGTAACGGGTCGCGTCATTACCGCTGCGCTGCAGCAATTGCGTGCCGCCTCCGGCCGGTGCCTGGTTGAGCATGGTGGGGCCGGCGTGGGCGAGGGGGTTGCGGTCCGGGTCGAGAAAGGCCACGGCACGTACGTCAGTCTGCTCCAGGGCCTGGGCGGCAATGTGTTCCAGTTGCGCAGGGGCGTGGCGAGCCAGCGCCGGGGCTACCAGCGGCGCCAGGTGTTCGGCGATCATCTTGCCGCGTTGCAGCAGTTGGGTTTGCAGCTCGCTTTGCTGCAGCCAGGTGAAATAGCTGCCCAGTACCAACGCCATCAGGCTGGCGGGTAACAAGGCAAGCAGCAGCACGCGGCTTCGGATTCCCAAACGATTCAGCACGCGACTCTCCTGTGCCCGGCAGTTGCTGTAGGGCCCCGTCAGGCGTAGCTGACAGACCAAGTCGGAAAAGTACCGCGCCTTTCAGTGCAATGCACTCATTTGTATCTACTTTTGACGTAGTTGGGTGCCCAGGTGGCGTATACACGAGCAGTTACAGGTTGCCTGGCGGGAGCAATTACCCAATAATCGCGTGATTGAGAATTGCTAGCACCCGCCAATGAATCCCGCTATTAATGCTTCCAACATTCTTGCCATCGAGGACGATCCGGTCCTGGGGGCTTATTTGCACGAAGAACTGCAGCGTGGCGGCTTCTCGGTCACCTGGTGCAAGAACGGTCGCGAGGGCCTGGATGTTGCCCGCGAGTCGCGTTTTGACGTGGTGCTGATGGACATCCTGCTGCCCGGCCTGAATGGCCTGGATGTGCTGGCAAAACTGCGCGAAAGCACCTCGATACCGGTGATCCTGATGTCTGCCCTGGGTGCCGAAGCAGACCGCATCACCGGATTCCAGCGTGGTGCTGACGACTATTTGCCCAAGCCCTTCAGCATGGCGGAGCTCAAGGTGCGGATTGAAGCGATCCTGCGGCGCGTGGCGCTCGAGCGCCGACATCAACAACCCATCAGCTCAGGCAGCGGCGAGCTGCAGTTCGACGAGCATGCCTGTGACGTGTGTTGCGCCGGGCAGTGGGCCGGGCTGACCTTGAGCGAGTTCCGGTTGCTCGACATCCTGCACCGCAGTCATGAAGAAGTATTGAGCAAACCCTTCCTTTATCAGCAGGTCCTGCAGCGCGGATATGCCCGTCATGACCGCAGCCTGGATATGCATGTCAGTCAGATCCGCCGCAAACTCAAGGCCATCGGCTACCAGGAACGTGAGGTGCGTACCGTCTGGGGCAAGGGCTACGTGCTCAGCGCCAGTGAGGTCAGCTAAGGTGCCCAATCGTCATTCGCTGTTTTGGAAACTGGCGATTTTGCTGGTCGGTTTCTGCCTGTTGATGATCGGCCTGAGCTGGACCTGGGGCCGACACATGGAGACCCAGAACGCCTTTCTCTCCGATGAAGCCCGGGGCACGCTTGCCACCTATGCCGCCGAGGCCGAGCAGGCCTGGAAGCGGGGTGGGCGACAAGGGGTCGATGATTGGCTGGCGACCATGGCCGCCAGGGAGTCGATCTGGATGGCAGTGGTCGGGCCTGACCTGCAATCGTTGAGCAGTACGCCCTTGACGCCTGATCAAAGCCGCAAAATGACCTTTCTGCGCGGTATCGATTGGCCCGTGAGTCGACGGGTGACCGGCTTGCCCTGGATGCGCCTGCCTTTTGTAGAGCACCCGGAGCAGGGGCTGCTGGTCATCGAGTTGCCGCAGCGCTTGCTTCCCGGGCAGTACCGGTTGTTCTGGCAGATCATGACCAACGGCATCATTCCCGGGCTGTTCACCCTGCTGCTGTGCGTGGGCTTGTACCGCATGCTGATCATGCCGCTTATCCAGTTGCGCGAGCAGGCCAAAGCCTGGCGCGCCGATCAGCTTTCGGCGCGGGTGGCCAGCAGCACCACCAGCCGTAATGACGAGCTGGGCGAACTGGGCCGGGCATTCGATGACATGGCCGAGCGCCTGCAAGGGACGGTGGCGCTTCAGCAACAACTGCTGCGCGATCTTTCCCATGAACTGCGCACACCCCTGAGCCGACTGCGGGTGGCCTGCGAAGGGGAGGCTGATGCCGAACAACTGCGTGAACGTCTGGGCCGCGAGGTCGACTGCATGCAGCGCCTGGTCGAGGACGCCCTGCAACTGGCCTGGCTCGATACCGAGCGGGCACCGCCGAGCAAGGAACCGATCCAGGTCCAGGCCCTGTGGGAAATGCTGGCCGAGGATGCGTGTTTTGAAAGTACCTGGCCCGCCGGGCAATTGCATTGCGCGCTGGATGCGTCCTGCTGGGTACAGGGCAATCTCAACAGCCTGGCCCAGGCGTTCGAGAACATTTTGCGCAATGCCATTCGCCATTCACCGGCCAACGGGGTGATCCGCCTGGACGGTCGGCGCCAGGGCGATCACTGGCTGCTATGGCTTGAAGACCAGGGCGGCGGGGTAGCCGAGGCGGACCTCGAGCGGATCTTTGCGCCGTTCACCCGGCTTGATGGCTCGCGTCCTGGAGATGGTGGTTTTGGCCTGGGCTTGAGCATTGCCCGCAACGCTGTCGTGCGCCAGGGGGGGCGGCTCTGGGCACAGAACAACGGGCAGGGGCTGCGCTTGAATATCCTTTTGCCCGTCGCATCGCCATTCCCGCAGCTTATAGCTGGGAGCTATAACACCAACACATTGCGTGATATGGGCAAAACCGGTTTGCCGGTATGATAGGCGCCCCCGCAGTCTGGATTGCGAACTACGCCATGACCTTGCAGTACCCAACCATCGCCGATTGCGTCGGCAACACGCCTCTGGTCCGCCTGCAACGCATTGCCGGCCAGACCAGTAACACCCTCCTGCTCAAGCTTGAAGGCAACAACCCGGCAGGTTCGGTCAAGGACCGGCCGGCGTTGTCGATGATCACCCACGCTGAGTTGCGCGGGCAGATCAAACCGGGCGACACCCTGATCGAAGCGACCTCGGGCAACACCGGGATCGCCCTGGCCATGGCGGCGGCGATCAAGGGTTACAAGATGATCCTGATCATGCCCGACAACTCCAGTGCCGAGCGCAAGGCTGCGATGACCGCCTATGGCGCCGAGCTGATCCTGGTCAGCAAGGAAGAAGGTATGGAAGGTGCTCGCGACTTGGCTGATCGGCTGCAGGCTGAAGGTCGTGGCCTGGTGCTCGACCAGTTCGGCAATGGCGACAATCCTGAAGCCCACTATGTGAGCACCGGCCCCGAGATCTGGCGCCAGACCCAGGGCACCATTACCCATTTCGTCAGTTCCATGGGTACCACTGGCACCATCATGGGCTGCTCGCGCTACCTCAAGGAGCAGAACCCGGCCGTGCAGATCGTAGGCTTGCAGCCAATGGAAGGCTCGGCGATTCCGGGTATCCGTCGCTGGCCCGAGGAATACCTGCCCAAGATCTACCAGGCCGATCGCGTTGATCGCGTGGTCGACATGGCGCAGAGCGAAGCCGAAGAAACCACGCGTCGCCTGGCCCGAGAAGAAGGCATTTTCTGCGGCGTGTCCTCCGGTGGTGCAGTGGCGGCGATGTTGCGCCTGTCCCACGAGCTGGAAAACGCCGTCATCGTGGCGATCATTTGCGACCGTGGCGACCGTTACCTGTCGACCGGCATTTTTGACGCGGCGAACTGATGTCCAAAAGTAAACGCAACAGCGGCCTGCGCTTTCAGCCGCCGGCGGCAGCCGCACTCCCCAAGTGCCTACCGGCAAGAAGCAGCGCCTGCGTATCGAGCGCCTGGCCGGTGACGGCCGTGGCATTGCCTTTCTCGAAGGACGCACTTGGTTCGTCAGCGGTGCGCTGGCCGGGGAAGAGGTCGAGGCACGTGTGCTCAATGCCCATGGCAAGGTCGTTGAAGCGCGCCTGGAGCGGGTCTTCACGGCAAGCCCGGATCGCCGCGAAGCGCCCTGCAAGCATTTTGACCGTTGCGGCGGCTGCAATCTTCAGCACCTGCCCCATGTTGATCAACTGGCCCTCAAGCAGCGACTGCTGGCAGAACAGCTGCAGCGGGTTGCCGGGGTCGTGCCCGAACGGTGGGCGACGCCGCTGAGCGGCCCGGAGTTTGGCTACCGGCGTCGTGCCCGGGTGGCCGTGCGCTGGGATGCCAAGGCAAAGAAACTCGATGTCGGTTTCCGTGCCGAAGCCAGCCAGGACATCGTCGCCATTGATGATTGCCCGGTACTGGTACAACCCTTGCAATCGATCATGCGTCACCTGCCTATGCTTCTGCAGAGCTTGAGCAAGCCGCAGGTGGTCGGTCATGTCGAGTTGTTCAGTGGCACGGCGGTGGCTTTGCTGTTGCGTCATACCGGCCCGTTGGGCGAGGGCGACCTGGCCCGCCTGCAGGCATTTTGCAACGAGGCAGAGGTGCAGCTGTGGCTGCAGGGTGACGGTGAACCTTCCCCGGTCGATGCCGGTCAGACCCTGGGTTTCGCCCTGGCACCGTGGGACCTGGAGCTGGCTTACCGGCCGGGCGACTTCGCTCAGGTCAACGCTGTGGTCAATACGGCAATGATCGAGCAGGCACTGGCCTGGTTGGCGCCGCAAGCGGATGAGCGCGTACTGGACCTGTTCTGTGGCCTGGGCAACTTTGCCCTGCCGCTGGCCCGCCAGGCGCGTGAAGTCGTGGCGGTCGAAGGTGTGCAGGCAATGGTGGAGCGAGCAGAGGCCAATGCTCGGAGCAACAATTTGCATAACACCCGATTTTTTCAGGCCGATTTATCGCAGCCTTTGTCTGCCTCTGGCTGGGCCGCTGGAGGCTTTTCTGCGGTACTCTTGGACCCACCCCGAGACGGTGCCTACGAGGTTGTGAGAAAAATCTCAGACCTTGGGGCGAAACGTCTGGTGTATGTATCGTGCAACCCGGCGACCTTGGCCCGTGACACGCTTGAGCTGGTCAGGCAGGGGTACCGGTTAAAATGTGCCGGGATTCTCGACATGTTTCCTCAGACGGCGCATGTCGAAGCCATGGCGTTATTCGAAGCGGGCTAGCAAGGCTGGCGCGTTCGGCGCTGCACCTTGGGTCCGGCAGGGGCAGCACCAGTGAGATCAAGCGCATCACGTATGCGCTGTAGGGAAAGGTAAACAAAGATGGTACAGGTGAGAGTGCACCAGCCGGTCAACACCGACGGCAGTATCAATCTCGAAGCATGGCTGGATCATGTGGTGAGCGTCGACCTGGCGCTGGACCGTGAGGCCCTAAAGGGGGCTTGCGAGTTCGCCCAGGAAGTCGAGAAAAAGGGCAACCCGGCCAAGCATTCCTGGGCCGACGGTACCTCAAGCTTCCAGGCCGGCCTGGAAATTGCCGAAATTCTTGCCGACCTCAAGCTCGACCAGGATTCGTTGGTCGCGGCAGTGATCTACCGCGCAGTACGTGAAGGCAAGGTGACCTTGGCCGAAGTCGGTCAGCGCTTTGGCCCGGTAGTGTCCAAGTTGATCGACGGTGTGCTGCGCATGGCCGCGATCAGCGCCAGTCTCAGCCCGCGCCAGTCGTTGGTGCTTGGTTCCCAGGCGCAGGTCGAGAACCTGCGCAAGATGCTCGTGGCGATGGTCGACGATGTCCGAGTGGCACTGATCAAGCTGGCCGAGCGGACCTGCGCCATTCGCGCGGTCAAGGGGGCTGACGATGAGAAGCGTCATCGCGTCGCCCGCGAAGTATTCGACATCTACGCCCCGCTGGCGCACCGCCTGGGCATCGGTCATATCAAGTGGGAGCTGGAAGACCTGTCCTTCCGCTACCTGGAACCCGATCAGTACAAACAGATCGCCAAGCTGTTGCACGAGCGCCGGCTGGACCGCGAGCGCTTTATCAGCGACGTGATGAACCAGTTGCAGAACGAGCTGCTGGCCACCGGGGTCAAGGCCGACATCAGCGGCCGGGCCAAGCACATCTATTCGATCTGGCGCAAAATGCAGCGCAAGGGCCTGGAGTTCAGCCAGATCTACGACGTGCGCGCGGTGCGCGTGCTGGTTCCGGAGATGCGCGATTGCTATACCGCGCTCGGAATCGTGCATACCCTGTGGCGGCATATCCCCAAGGAATTCGACGACTACATTGCCAACCCCAAGGAGAACGGCTACCGCTCCTTGCACACTGCGGTGATCGGCCCTGAGGGCAAGGTGCTCGAGGTGCAGATCCGCACCCATGCCATGCACGAAGAAGCCGAACTGGGTGTATGTGCGCACTGGCGCTACAAAGGCACCGACGTCAAGCCAAGCTCCAACCACTACGAAGAGAAGATCTCCTGGCTGCGCCAGGTGCTGGAGTGGCACGAGGAGTTGGGCGACATCGGGGGGCTGGCCGAACAGCTGCGAGTCGATATCGAGCCGGACCGGGTGTACGTCTTCACCCCGGATGGCCATGCCATCGACCTGCCCAAGGGCGCCACGCCGCTGGACTTCGCCTACCGGGTACACACCGAAATCGGTCACAACTGCCGGGGCGCGAAGATCAACGGGCGCATCGTGCCGCTCAACTACAGCCTGCAGACCGGTGAGCAGGTCGAGATCATCACCAGCAAGCACGGCAACCCCAGCCGAGACTGGTTGAACTCGAACCTGGGCTATGTCACCACGTCGCGTGCGCGGGCCAAGATCGTCCACTGGTTCAAGTTGCAAGCGCGCGACCAGAACGTCGCCGCCGGCAAGACCCTGCTCGAACGTGAACTCAATCGCCTGGGCCTGCCGCAGGTTGATTTCGACCGGCTTGCCGACAAGGCCAACCTGCGCACTGCCGAAGACATGTTCGCCTCCCTCGGGGCTGGCGACCTGCGCCTGGCGCACCTGGTCAATGCGGCCCAGCAACTGGTCGAGCCTGAGCGCAGCGACCACGTCGAGTTGGTGCCACGCAAGGCCACCGGCTACAAGCCGGGCAAGCGCGGCGATATCCAGATCCAGGGTGTCGGCAACCTGCTGACGCAAATGGCCGGTTGCTGCCAGCCGTTGCCGGGCGACGCAATTGTCGGCTACATCACCGTCGGCCGTGGCGTGACCATCCACCGACAGGACTGCGCCTCGGTGCTGCAGTTGGCAGGGCGCGAACCGGAACGGATCATTCAGGTCAGCTGGGGCCCGGTGCCGGTGCAAACTTATCCGGTGGATATCATCATCCGTGCCTACGACCGTCCGGGCTTGCTGCGTGATGTCTCCCAGGTTCTGCTCAACGAGCGGATCAACGTACTGGCGGTCAACACCCGCTCGAACAAGGAAGACAACACCGCGCTGATGTCGCTGACCATCGAGATTCCGGGCCTTGATGCGCTTGGGCGCTTGCTGGGGCGGATCTCGCAGTTGCCGAACATCATCGAGACGCGGCGTAACCGTACGCCCTAAAGTCGTTATCGCGGGGCAAGCCCGCTCCTAAGGTAGGAGCGGGCTTGCCCCGCGATGCGACCACAGCAGAGAACAACGATGTACACCCTAGACGACCTGCTCCACCTCATGGCCAGGCTGCGTGACCCGCAGTATGGTTGTCCGTGGGACCTCAAGCAGACCTACGCGACCATCATCCCCTACACCCTCGAAGAAGCCTACGAGGTGGCCGATGCCATCGAGCGCAGCGATTTCGAGCACCTGCAGGGCGAGTTGGGCGACCTGTTGTTCCAGGTGGTCTACTACAGCCAACTGGCTCGGGAAGAAGGCCGCTTCGAGTTCGCCGGCGTGATCGACAGCATCACCCGCAAGCTGATCCGCCGTCATCCGCATGTGTTCCCCACCGGCGAGCTGTATGCGCCGCTGGATACACCGAAGCTCGACGAAGCCCAGGTCAAGCAGCGCTGGGAACAGATCAAGGCCCAGGAGCGGGCGGAGAAGGGCATTCCCGAACAGCTTTCGCTGCTCGATGATGTGCCGGCTGCCTTGCCCGCGCTGTCCCGGTCGGCCAAGTTGCAAAAGCGCGCGGCTCAGGTCGGCTTTGACTGGCCCGATGCATTGCCGGTGCTCGACAAGGTGCGTGAGGAGCTCGATGAAGTGCTCCAGGCCATGGCCGAAGACGACAGCGTGGCGCTGGCCGACGAACTGGGCGACCTGTTGTTCGCCACGGTCAACCTGGCCCGGCACCTGAAGGTCGATCCGGAAAACGCCCTGCGCGGGGCCAACCAGAAATTTGAACGACGCTTTCGTTTCATCGAACAGGCATTGCGCGACATGGGCCGTCCGATTGAAGATTGCACCCTCGAAGACATGGACGCGCTCTGGGGCGAAGCCAAACGTCAAGAAAAGAACCTGCCCAGCTGCGGCTGAGCTGAAGCACATAAGTGAGTGAACGATGAGCCTTTCCCTTCGCGACCAATTGCTCAAAGCCGGTCTGGTCAACCAGAAGCAGGTCAAGCAGGTCAGTAAAGAGCAGAAGAAGCAAAAACGCCTGGAGCACAAAGGCCAGGTCGAAGTCGACGACACCCAGCAGCGTCTGGCCCGCGATGCCATGGCCGAAAAAGCCAAGCGCGACCAGGAGCTCAACCGCCAGCAGCAGGAGAAGGCCGAGCAGAAGGCCCGTGCCGCCCAGGTCAAGCAGTTGATCGAGGTGTCGCGCCTGCCCAAGCTGACCACCGAGGACTACTACAACTTCGTCGACGACAAGAAGGTCAAGCGTCTGTCGGTCAACGCCCTGATGCGCAGCAAGCTGAGCAGCGGTTCGCTGGCCATCGTTGCCCACGGCGGTGGCTATGAAGTGATTCCGCGCGAAGCGGCACTGAAGATCCAGGAGCGCGACCCCAAGCGCATTGTCCTGCTCAACACCCAGGTGGAAGCGCCGGACGCCGATGATCCCTACGCCGCCTACGTGATCCCTGACGATCTGATGTGGTAACAACGACAAACCCCGCTTCGGCGGGGTTTGTGTTTTCTGGAGGGGGTTATTCCTGTTGCTGGCGGGCTTCGAGGAATTCCAGTTCGATACGGTAGTTGTGGGCTTCATGTTCATCGTGGAACATGCCGACCCATTCGTTCTGCTGGTGCACATCCCAGATGCGCAGGCCTGCTGCAAGGCTTTCGTAGGTCATTTTGGTTTCATCGCGCTCAGTTACTTTGACAGTCATCTGCAAACTCCACTTTCAGTTAACTGCGGCACCGTGTCGCAGGTCTCTTTTATAGAGTTTGATAGCTGGCTAAGTAAATGCTTGGCCCATGAAACATCTTTCATGTACTTGTGTGGGGCGGGCTTGGGCCGTAATGCGATGGGCCTGAGGGCATGCTGTCGCGGGACAAGCCCGCGCCCACACAGGCACAAAAAACCCCGCACGGGGCGGGGTTCGGGATACAACGGGTCACTCAGTTGCCTTTGACCGACCTGCCGTCCACCGTGCCGTCCTGCAGCACGATCACGTACTCCTTGCCGTCGGTTTCGACCTGGCGCAGTTGCACCAGCAGGTAGTCCCAGTCCTTGGCGAACCACAGCTCGGTGATGCGCTTGCTCTGGCTCGGATCGCGTACGCGCTCGACCTTGATGGCATCGACCTGGCCGGTCTTGGTGGTGACTTTTTCGGTGCCCAGGACGCGGAAGTCATAGGTGTCGATTTCGTCGCCGTCGACCACCTGGTAGCTCACGCTTTTCTTGCCGGCTGCGATGTCATGCTGCAGGGCCAGCTGATAGGTTGACTTGTCCAGCACGCCACGGTTGAGTGGCAGGTTGATCGCGTCACCACGGTCGGAGCCGGTGATCTTCTTGCTGGTCCAGTCAAAGTCCAGGTCGACTTTCTTGGCCTTGCCCAGGCCGCCACGCTCGAAGTGGTAGGACTGTGGCAGCAAGGTGTCCTTGTCCAGGCGCAGGGTACTTTGCTCGGTCAGGCTGGCGATCATCATCGATGCCTTGAAGTTGAGGCTCCAGGTACCGTTGGCGTTCTTTTCCAGGCTGCGCTCGGCGGTGCCGCTCATGGGCAGCTGTTTCCAGTCGGCGGTGTAGCTGGCCGAGAAGGGCTTCAGATCAGCTGCCTGCAGCGGCAGTGCGAGCACGGCTAGAGCTAAGAGCAGGGCACGACGCATATTATCTCCTAGGGTCGAATCAAGTGGCCGCTGGCCGCCAAGGGCTGGTCATCCAGTAGAGCACCGTGTTCACCCAGGCGCAAACGGCCTTCGGCGAACCAGTGCACGGCCAGCGGGTAAATCTGATGTTCCTGGCTGTGAACCCTTTGCGCCAGGGTTTCTGGCGTGTCATCCAACTCTACCGGTATTACTGCCTGTACGACCAGCGGCCCGCCGTCGAGTTCCTCGGTCACGAAGTGCACGCTGCAGCCGTGCTCCTTGTCACCTGCCTCGAGGGCGCGTTGATGGGTATGCAGGCCCTTGTACTTGGGCAGCAGGGACGGGTGGATGTTCAGCAGGCGACCCTGGTAGTGACGGACAAAGCCGGCACTGAGAATACGCATGAAACCGGCCAGCACCACCAGCTGTGGCTGGTAGCCGTCGATCAGTTCTACCAGTGCCGCGTCGAAGGCCTCGCGGCCCTCGAAGGCCTTGTGGTCGAGTACGGCGGTGTCGATGCCGGCCTGCTGCGCACGCTGCAGGCCGTAGGCGTCGGCACGGTTGGAGATGACCGCGCGGATCCGCACCGGGCTGTCGCCGGTGCGGATGCTGTCGATCAAGGCTTGCAGGTTACTGCCGGTGCCAGACAGCAGCACCACGACATCACAAGGCTTGCTCGGCATCAGTGCGCCTTGACGTTCTTCAGTTCGACCTGGGCTGCGCCTTCGGCGGCAACGCCGATCTGGCCGATGACCCATGGCTGCTCGCCAGCGGTGCGCAGAACGTTCAGGGCATTTTCGACCTGGTCCTGGGCCACGCAGATGACCATGCCGACGCCGCAGTTCAGTACGCGGTGCATTTCGTGCTCGTCGACGTTGCCTTGTTGTTGCAGCCAGTCGAATACCGCCGGACGTACCCAGCTGGCAACGTCAACAACAGCCTGGGAGCCTTTTGGCAGAACGCGCGGAATGTTGTCGAGCAGGCCGCCACCGGTGATGTGGGCCATGGCCTTGACCGCGCCGGTTTCCTTGATCAGCTGCAGCAGCGGCTTGACGTAGATGCGGGTAGGGGCCATCAACAGTTCGGTCAGTGGCGTGCCGTCGAGCTGGATGCTCTCGATGTCGGCGCCGGAAACTTCGATGATCTTGCGGATCAGCGAGTAGCCGTTGGAGTGCGGGCCGGACGACGGCAGGGCGATCAGGGCGTCACCGGTGGCAACCTTGGAGCCGTCGATGATTTCGGCCTTTTCCACGACGCCGACGCAGAAGCCGGCCAGGTCGTAGTCTTCGCCTTCGTACATGCCAGGCATTTCAGCGGTCTCACCGCCTACCAGCGAGCAGCCTGCCAGTTCGCAGCCAGCGCCGATGCCGGTGACCACGGTGGCCGCGACGTCAACGTTCAGCTTGCCGGTGGCGTAGTAGTCGAGGAAGAACAGTGGCTCGGCGCCGCAGACCACCAGGTCGTTGACGCACATGGCGACCAGGTCCTGGCCGATGCTGTCGTGCTTGTTCAGGTTCAGCGCCAGGCGCAGCTTGGTGCCGACGCCGTCGGTACCGGAGACCAGAACCGGCTGTTTGTAGCCGGCCGGGATTTCGCAGAGGGCGCCAAAACCGCCCAGGCCGCCCATGACTTCCGGGCGCGCCGTGCGCTTGGCAACGCCTTTGATGCGTTCGACCAATGCTTCACCGGCGTCGATGTCTACACCGGCGTCCTTGTAGCTCAGGGAGGGTTGCTTGCTCATGATCCAGGCCTTTAGGGGGGAGGGATTCGGGGGAATCGACCGTGACCTGCCAGGCAAGGCGGAGGGTAATCCGGCTGCCTGACCGTCGCCGGTCTGCGAAGGCGCGCGATTTTATCAGGGTTGCCCGGTAGCGGCCATCCTCAGGCCGACGGCAGGGGCCCAGATCAGCTAAAAAAGACGCTTTGGCGGCCCGCGACTGGTTGCCGGGGCATAGGCTGTATAAGGTATAGCAAAGGCGATGAGGCGAAATTATGGCCCGGGCCGAATGTTTTTCAGGGTGCTGCTGTCATACCCGCACAGGCCCATGAGCACCGCTTCTTTATTACCAGGACAGGAATCCTCCATGCATTTGCGTAAATACCTGGCCGTTGGCTGTCTTGCCTTGTTTGGATTGTGCGCCCAGGCCGAGACTGTCTCCAGCCTGTATCAGGTCCGTGAACCGGTCAATGGCCAAGGTGCCGAAGCCCGCACCGAGGCCACCGGAAAAGCCCTTGAAACCCTCGTGTTGCGCCTGACCGGCGACCCCAAGGCCGCGCAGAGCCCAGCCCTGGCGGGGTTGCGCAAGGACCCGCAACAGATCATCAGCCAGTTCGGCTTCGAGGCCGGCCCACCTGAAACCGTGCTGGTGGACTTCGACCCCGGCAGTACCGAGCGCACCTTGCGCCAGGCCGGGCTGGCGCTGTGGGGCAACAACCGGCCGTCGATCCTGACGTGGTGGTTGAACGACAGCATCGAAGGCTCGAGCCTGGTGGGCGATGGCCAGAGCAGCGCAGCACCCCTGCGCCGCGCCGCGCAGCACCGGGGCCTGCCGCTGCGCCTGCCGCTGGCTGATCTGAATGAACAATTGGTCGGGACCGCCAAGAACCTCGAGGGCGCGGACCCTGCGCCGCTGCGCGGTGCTTCCGAGCGCTATGGCGCCGATGCGCTACTGGCGGTGCATGCCACCGAAGCCGACGGCAAGTGGCAGGGTACTTGGCGCCTGTGGCTGGGCGAGCAACTGGAGCAGGGCAAGGTTGAAGCCGCCGATCAGGCCGCTCTGGCGGATGCGGTGATGCTGGCGGTGAGCAGCCGCCTGGCGCCACGCTTTGTCACCCGCCCGGGTGCCAGCAGCGATATGCAGGTCCAGGTCCAGGTCCAGGGCATGAACCTTGCGCGCTACGCCGAGCTGGGGCGGGTACTGGAACCCTATGGTGCGCGGATCAAGTTGGTCGAGGGCGACACCATGACCTACAAGGTCACGGGCAACAGCGATCAGTTGCGCGCCCAGTTGGGCCTGGCCAAGCTCCAGGAACTGCCCGCCGAGTCGCCTGCACCTGCACCTGGCACCGACCCGGCTAATCCCGGGGCGACCCAGGCTGTTGCGCCAAAACCGTTCAACGGGTTGCGTTTTCGTTGGTAATTGCTGATCTGGCCTGGAGCCTTTAATGACTGATATGCGTCGCTGGGTGTGGCTCGGCGTAGCGTTGCTGTGTGCTGCGCTGTTGTACTGGCTGCACCCGATCCTTTCGCCGTTCCTGGTCGGCATTCTGCTGGCCTACCTGGCTGACCCGCTGGTCGATCGCCTGGAGCGGGCAGGGCTGTCTCGTACGTGGGGCGTGGTAGTGGTGTTTGCACTGTTTACCCTGTTGCTCACGCTCTTGCTGCTGGTGCTGGTGCCGATGCTGGCCAAACAGTTGGTACGCCTCTATGAGCTGGCGCCGCAGATGCTCGACTGGTTGCAGCACGAGGCCTTGCCCTTCGTGCAGGCCCGCCTGGGGCTGGCCGATGGCTTCTGGAAGTTCGACAAGATCAAGGCCGCCATCAGCGGGCATATGGGGCAGACCTCCGACATTGTCGGCATGATTCTCTCCCATGCCACGGCCTCGGGGTTGGCCCTGCTGGCCTGGCTGGCCAACCTGGTGCTGATTCCGGTGGTGAGCTTCTATCTGTTGCGCGACTGGGACCTGATGATGGCCAAGATCCGAGGCCTGTTGCCGCGCCAGCGCGAGGCGCAGGCGGTGGCGCTGGCGGGTGAATGCCATGAAGTGCTGGGCGCGTTTGTCCGCGGCCAGTTACTGGTGATGGTGGCGCTGGGTGTTATCTATGCCTCCGGCCTGATGCTGGTGGGGCTGGAGCTTGGCCTGTTGATCGGGGTGCTGGCGGGGCTCGCGGCCATCGTGCCGTACATGGGCTTCATCGTCGGAATTGGCGCGGCGATGATCGCCGGGTTGTTCCAGTTCGGTGGCGACCCGTATCCATTGCTCGGTATCGCGGCGGTGTTCATGGTCGGCCAGGCCCTGGAGGGCATGGTCCTGACCCCGCTGCTGGTAGGGGAT
Source organism: Pseudomonas vranovensis (assembly GCF_040438935.1). Lineage (NCBI taxonomy): Bacteria > Pseudomonadati > Pseudomonadota > Gammaproteobacteria > Pseudomonadales > Pseudomonadaceae > Pseudomonas > Pseudomonas vranovensis. Next base: position 588,267 of record NZ_CP159259.1, read on the forward strand.
CGAATCGGCCTGCACCCGGTGGCAGTGATTTTCGCCATTCTTGCCGGCGGCGAGTTGTTCGGTTTCACCGGGGTGCTGCTGGCGTTGCCGGTGGCCGCCGTGATCATGGTGCTGTTGCGGCACATGCACGACCTCTATAAAGAGTCGGATATTTACGGCGGTGAAATCGACCCGGATCTCTAGGTTGATAGCCAAGGGCTAGCATCGGATGTCTGTCGTCGATGCAAGCCTTTGATTTTACATGTGGTCCACGCCGATTGTGCGACTGGCGCCACGGGTATAAACTTTGCAGACTTTTCACAAAAGGCCCCTTGTGGTTCTTCGGAACTGCCCAGCCAGCATGAAACCGATCCAGTTGCCCCTAGGTGTGCGCCTGCGAGATGACGCCACCTTCATCAACTACTACCCGGGTGCCAACGCCGCCGCATTGGGCTACGTCGAGCGACTCTGCGAAGCCGACGCCGGCTGGACCGAAAGCCTGATCTACCTCTGGGGCAAGCAAGGTGTCGGGCGTACGCACTTGCTGCAGGCAGCTTGCCTGCGCTTCGAGCAGTTGGGCGAACCTGCCGTGTACCTGCCGCTGGCGCAACTGCTCGACCGTGGTGTCGAACTCCTGGATAACCTGGAACAGTACGAACTGGTCTGCCTGGATGACCTGCATGTGATCGCCGGCAAGCCGGAGTGGGAAGAAGCCATGTTCCACCTGTTCAATCGCCTGCGTGACAGCGGTCGCCGCCTGCTGCTGGCGGCCTCCAGCTCCCCCCGTGAACTGCCGATCAAGCTGGCTGACCTCAAGTCGCGCCTGACCATGGCGCTGATTTTCCAGATGCGTGCCTTGTCGGACGAAGACAAGCTGCGTGCCTTGCAGCTGCGTGCCTCACGACGCGGCCTGCACCTCACCGACGAAGTCGGGCATTTCATTCTCACCCGCGGTACCCGCAGCATGAGCGCGTTGTTCGATCTGCTCGAGCGCCTCGACCAAGCGTCCTTGCAGGCGCAACGCAAGCTGACTATCCCGTTTTTGAAGGAAACTTTGGGCTGGTAAAAGGCACGGGAAGGGCACTCCAGAGCCTCGGCACATAAAAGTCACATTTTTTTCGATTGAATTTGCAAATCGACCCGATAGAAGGCATAGTTTCCCCCTCTATCAAATCCAAGACACGGTCGTGCCCATGCTGAATCGCTTCGCACCCCTCGTGCCCCTCGCACTCGTGACCCTGCTCTTTGGCTGCGCGACCCAAGGTCCAGTATCGCAGCAGCAGGTCCACCAGCCGGTAACCGCTCAGGTTCTGTCCAAGTCCTCCACCGCATCGGTGTTCGAGGAAGAGCTGGCTACTGAAGAAGAACTCCAGGATTTCGCCAGCAGCAAGCCCTACCAACTGCCAGCCCTGGCTGACAACATTCTCGAACGTGGCATGTCTCTGATCGGTACCCGCTACCGTTTCGGCGGCACCTCCGAGAACACCGGTTTTGATTGCAGCGGTTTCATCGGTTATCTGTTTCGCGAAGAGGCCGGCCTGAACCTGCCGCGCTCCACCCGCGAAATGATCAACGTGAAAGCGCCGCTGGTTTCGCGCAACAATCTCAAGCCTGGTGATCTGCTGTTCTTCAGCACCAACGGCCGTGGCCGTGTCAGCCACGCCGGTATCTACCTGGGCGATGACCAGTTCATCCACTCCAGCAGCCGCCGCAGCGGTGGCGTGCGCATCGACAAGCTCGGTGATCGCTACTGGAGCAAGACCTTTATCGAAGCAAAGCGCGCACTGGCGATGGCACCGACCGCCACCACCATTTCGCGCAACTGATCAAGCGTGTGTAGTACTCACGGCGACGTAGCTGAAAAGCGCGTCGCCGTGCGTGTTTACAGAAGTCGTCTAATCTAAATTCTCAACTATTTCCGGCCTTCCCGCCGGACGGCTTCCGACAGGATGTTCTGACCATGGCGATGAAGGCGCGCTTCGCTTTAATTTCCCTGCTGGCACTGCTCGGTGCCTGCTCGAGCCATGCCCCGTCTCCGCCCAAGGTGGTCGAGCCCGTGGTCATGGCGCCTCAGGTCTATTTCTCCCCGGTCGCTGAAGATGTGCTGTTTCGCGCGCTGGGCCTGGTGGGGACGCCCTATCGCTGGGGTGGCAATACACCGGATTCGGGGTTCGATTGCAGTGGCCTGATCGGCTACGTCTATCGCGATGCTGCCGGCATTTCGTTGCCTCGCTCCACCCGCGAAATGATCGGCATCCGTGCGCCCACGGTCGAGCGCAACGCTCTGCAGTCGGGGGACCTGGTGTTCTTTGCCACCAGCGGTGGTTCGCAGGTGAGCCATGCTGGCATCTATGTGGGCGAGGGACGTTTCGTTCATGCCCCGTCTGCAGGGGGCACGGTGCGGCTGGACTACCTGTCCAACAGTTATTGGCAGAAGGCCTACCTCAATGCCAAGCGGGTGTTGCCGCAGGCATTGGCGCGTAATCCCTGAAGCCATCGCAGGGCAGGTGTGAGCCACTGTCTTGCACAAGCTTCGTGGGGGTGGCGGCGGGAGCGGCTCGACTTGCCCCCGCGATGTTCTACCTGGCCTTGCTCACCCGCCAGATCTTGTTCCCCACATCATCGGCCACCAACAATGCGCCACGCTGATCATTGATCACTCCCACCGGCCGTCCCATGGCCTTGCCTTCGTCGTTCAGGAACCCGGTCAGCAGATCAATCGGCTTGCCCGCCGGTTTGCCCGCTGTGCTGAAGGGCACAAAGACTACCTTGTAGCCACTGTGCGGTTTGCGGTTCCAGGAGCCGTGCTGGCCAATGAATGCACCCTGGTCGAACGGAGGTGGCAGCACGCCGGGTTCGGCGAAGGTCAGGCCCAGTGACGCGGTGTGCGGCCCCACGGCGTAGTCGGGGACAAGGGCCTTGGCAACCTGCTGCGGATCCTGCGGGCTGACCCGTTGATCGACATGCTGGCCGAAGTAGCTGTAGGGCCAGCCATAAAAGCCGCCATCCTTGACCGAGGTGATGTAGTCGGGCACCAGGTCGCTGCCGATCTCATCGCGCTCGTTGACTGCAGTCCACAATTGCCCGCTGTGTGGCTCCCAGGCCATGCCGTTGGGGTTGCGCAGGCCGGAGGCGAAGATGCGTTTGTTGCCGCTGGCCGGGTCGACTTCCCAGATAGCGGCGCGGCCTTCTTCCTGGTCCATGCCGTTCTCGCCGACGTTGCTATTGGAGCCCACCGTCACGTACAGCTTTTTGCCGTCGCGGCTGGCAATCACGTTCTTGGTCCAGTGATGGTTCAGCGGGCCGCCAGGCAAGTCGGTCACCGGCGTTCCGGGGCCGTTGATCGAGGTGGCGCCGGGTTGGTAGTCGAAGCGCAGCAAGCGGTCAGTGGCTGCCACATACAAGTGGTTGCCGACCAGGGTCATGCCAAACGGTGAGTTGAGATTCTCGATGAATGTAGTGCGGGTCTCGGCGATCCCGTCATGGTCGCTGTCGCGCAACAGGCTGATGCGGTTGGCGCTGGGCACGCCGGCACCGGCGCGGCTCATTGCCTTCTTCATCACCCAGCCACGGATACCCTTGCCGTCATCTGGCTTGGGCGGAGCGTTGGTCTCTGCCACCAGTACGTCGCCATTGGGTAACACATAGAGCCAGCGCGGATGGTCCAGGCCTTCGGCAAAGGCCGCCACTTGTGTGCCTGGGGCACTGACAGGCGTCGCACCCTCGGGCCAGCCGATGGCAGGTGCGACGTTGACGGTGGGGATCAAGGTCTTGTTCGGTTCGGGCAGTTGCGGCGAGGGGCCGAACCCTTCGCCGACATCCAGCCGCGCTGTCTCACCGCAGCCGCCCAAAGCGGCACCCACCGCCAGCAGCAATACAATCCGGGTTGTGCCCATGTCGTGTCCCTCGCAAAGATGGCCTTCGTTGAGGGTAGAGGCACGCAGGGCTGGGGAGGTTCCCTTGTTCAGGCCTGCTTGAGCAGCAGTGCCACGCCCGGGTGATACTGGCCTGCTTCGTTGTGCAGCTTGCGATAGGCGTAGGGGAAGTACCAGGCAATGGCGCAGGCGGTGTGCTTTTGCAGGTCGTCGACCAGGTCCTGCAGCTCTTCGGGGCTGGCGTGCTGGCCCGCTTTCCAGGGGCTGGCGAACAGGGCGGCAACCTTGAGTTGGCTGGGTGCCGCCACTTGGCGTGCAGCGTTGGCGGTTTCCTGCAGGGCGCCGGACAGGTCCAGCCTGGCAATGCGCGGCCAGCGCTGGCTGGCTTGCAGGTAAGCCGCCTCTTCGCGGCTGGCGATATACAGGTCGCAGTGGCCTTCGCGCTCGCCTTCGTCGCGCTGTTTTTTGCTCTGGTGATGCTGCAGGGTCACCATCTCTGCTTGCCAGGCCGCAGCCGACAGCAGCCCCAGGTTGGCCTGGGCGCCATGCCAGTAATGGGCTTCGCCATCGCCCAGGGTCTGGTTGAAGCGATCGATGCAATCGATCCACCTCTCCAGAGTCGGACGCAAAAATTCCAGGCGCGGGTTGTTGATAATCAGGCCTTTCATGCTGCGCTCTCCTTTGTCGTTGTGATCGAGTACAGCCATTTGTGGCTATTTGATATCACCTAACGCAACGTGACACAAGATGACAAAGACGGCATTGATCCAGGCCAGTGGCGCGCCGTTGATTGACGCTCCGAGTGCAACCCTCTAACCTTCGCGACTTGTTTCAGGTGCTCTGCAGGCCGTGGCCTGGCAGGGTGAAACTGGGAAGCCGGTGGGCACGCAAAGGCGTGCGAATCCGGCGCTGCCCCCGCAACGGTAAGTGAGTCAAGGCCGCGCATGGCCACTGGGTGAAAACACCCGGGAAGGCGCGCGGTCCCGGGTGTTCATGACCCCGCTCACAAGCCCGGAGACCGGCCTGAAACAGTCAACGGCATCACGGAGGGTGATGCGCGGTTTCTTCGGCTTGCGCCGCAGCCCTGCGCCTTTCTTCGTCTGCCATTTCCATACATCTGTCGTCCTCTGTTTGCCGCGAACCCTGCAGCCACGTGCTGCTACGCTCGTTGCGAGCTGGCCGACAGTGGTTTGCGGAGACTTCGATGACTGAATCCACCGAGCGTGACGAACGCCACTTGGCGCGCATGCTGCGCAAGAAGGCGGTAATCGACGAGCGTATCGCCAACGCCCCCAACGAATGCGGGTTGCTGCTGGTGCTCACCGGTAACGGCAAGGGCAAGAGCAGTTCGGCTTTCGGCATGCTCGCCCGGGCCATGGGCCACGGCATGCAGTGTGGCGTGGTGCAATTCATCAAGGGCCGCAACAGTACCGGCGAGGAGCTGTTCTTCCGGCGCTTTCCCGAGCAGGTGCGCTACCACGTCATGGGCGAGGGATTTACCTGGGAGACCCAGGACCGCCAGCGTGATATCGCCGCCGCCGAAGCGGCCTGGGCGGTGTCCCGACAGTTGCTGCAGGACCCGGGCATTGCCTTCGTGGTGCTCGATGAACTGAACATCGCCCTCAAGCATGGCTACCTGGATCTGGACCAGGTGCTCAGCGACCTGCAGGCTCGCCCGCCCATGCAGCACGTGATCGTCACGGGGCGTGGTGCCAAGGATGAAATGATCGAACTGGCCGACACCGTGACTGAGATGGGCATGATCAAGCACGCGTTCCAGTCCGGCATCCGTGCCCAGAAGGGCGTCGAACTATGACCGACACCCGGCACTGCCCGGCGGTCCTGATCGCAGCGCCTGCCTCGGGGCAGGGCAAGACCACCGTGACCGCCGCCCTGGCGCGTCTGCATCGCAACCAGGGGCGCAAGGTCCGGGTGTTCAAGTGCGGTCCGGATTTTCTCGATCCGATGATTCTGGAGCGGGCCAGCGGCGCCCCGGTGTACCAGCTCGACCTGTGGATGGTCGGCGAACAGGAAAGCCGGCGCCTGTTGTGGGAAGCTGCGGGCGAGGCCGACCTGATCCTGATTGAAGGGGTCATGGGCCTGTTCGACGGTACGCCGTCCAGCGCCGACCTGGCCCGCCATTTCGGCGTGCCGGTGCTGGCGGTAATCGATGGCACGGCCATGGCCCAGACCTTCGGTGCCCTGGCCCTGGGGTTGGCGCGTTATCAACCGGATCTGCCCTTTGCCGGCGTGCTGGCCAACCGGGTTGGCACCCTGCGTCACGCCCAGTTGCTTGAAGGCAGCCTGACCGAGGGGCTGCGCTGGTACGGCGGCCTGTCGCGGGAGACCGGCATCGAATTGCCAAGCCGTCACCTTGGCCTGGTCCAGGCCAGCGAGCTCAATGACCTGGATGTTCGCCTCGACGCCGCGGCGGCTGCCTTGGCCGCCAGTTGCGAGTCGGCGCTGCCGCCAGCCGTGGCATTTGCCGGGCCCACTGAGCAGGTGATCGAGCCCTTGCTCGACGGTGTGACGATTGCGGTAGCCCGCGACGAGGCATTTGCCTTCACCTATGGTGCCAACCTCGACCTGCTGCGGGCCATGGGCGCGGAGCTGGTGTTCTTTTCGCCGCTGCATGACCGCGAGCTTCCGCCTGCCGACAGCCTGTACCTGCCGGGCGGTTATCCGGAGCTGCACCACCAGGCCCTGGCCGCCAACACCTCGATGCTGGCAACCCTTCGCGCCCATCATCAAGCCGGAAAGCCCTTGCTCGCCGAGTGCGGCGGCATGCTTTACCTGCTCGATGCCCTGACCGACGTCGCGGGCGAACGTGCCGAATTGCTGGGCTTGCTGGCGGGCGAAGCGGTGATGCAAAAACGCCTGGCGGCGCTGGCCCTGCAAGCGGTCGAGCTACCGGAAGGTGCTCTGCGGGGGCACACCTATCACCACTCCCTGACCAGCACCGAGCTTGAACCCATTGCCCGTGGCCAGAGCCCCAATGGCGGCCGCGGTGCCGAGGCGGTCTACCGCTGCGGGCGGCTGACAGCCTCTTACGTGCATTTCTACTTTGCCTCCAATCCCCGGGCGTCGGCGGCGCTGTTGGCACCATGAACGAGCATGCCTTTACCGACGCTGAACGTGCCGCGGTGTACCGCGCCATTGGCGAGCGTCGCGACATGCGCCATTTCACCAAGGGCGAGGTCGCGCCCGAGTTGCTGGCGCGCTTGCTTGAAGCCGCTCATCAGGCCCCCAGTGTTGGCCTGATGCAGCCGTGGCGCTTCATTCGAATCACCGACCGCAGCCTGCGCCAGCGTATCCAGGCACAAGTGGAAGCGGAGCGGGTGCTTACCGCCGAGGCACTCGGTGAGCGCTCCGACGATTTCATGAAGCTCAAGGTCGAAGGCATCAACGACTGCGCCGAAGTGCTGGTGGCGGCGTTGATGGATGACCGCGAGAAACACATCTTCGGTCGTCGGACTTTGCCGGAAATGGACCTGGCTTCGCTGTCGTGCGCGATCCAGAACCTCTGGCTGGCCGCCCGCGCCGAAGGCCTGGGCATGGGCTGGGTGTCGCTGTTCGAGCCGCAGGCACTGGCCGACCTGCTGGGCATGCCGAGCGGCGCCAAGCCGCTGGCGATTCTGTGTTTGGGGCCGGTCGAAGTGTTCTATCCGGCGCCGATGCTGGTGCTCGAGGGCTGGACCACGGTGCGTCCGTTGAGCGACCTGTTGTTTGAAAACCAGTGGGGAGAGTCTTGATGAGTGTGGCGTTGCTGACCGTTGCCGGCGTGGCGCTGGATGCGCTGTGGGGAGAGCCCCGGCGTCGACATCCGCTGGTGGCCTTCGGCCGCTTTGCCGGGCGCCTGGAGCAGCGCTTCAATGCTGGCGGTCGTGGCTGGCGCAGCCATGGTGTAACGGCCTGGTTCCTGGCGGTGATTCCGTTGACGCTGCTGGCCACCTTGTTGTCCTGGCTGCCCTACATTGGCTGGCTGGTCGAGGTACTGGCGCTGTATTGCGCCTTGGGCCTGCGCAGCCTGGGTGAGCATGTGACCCCAGTGGCCGATGTCCTGCGCCGTGGCGACCTGGATGAGGCCCGGCGGCGCGTGGGCTTTCTGGTCAGTCGCGAAACCCGCGAGCTGGACGAGCCTGCCGTGGCCCGCGCGGCCACCGAATCGGTACTGGAGAACGGCAGCGATGCAGTGTTCGCCGCCTTGTTCTGGTTTGTGGTGGCCGGTGCGCCGGGTGTGGTGCTCTATCGCCTGAGCAATACTCTGGATGCCATGTGGGGTTATCGCAACGAACGGTTCGAGCGTTTTGGCTGGGCCGCGGCGCGTATCGATGATGTGTTGAACTTTGTGCCGGCCCGGCTGGTGGCGTTGACCTATGCGCTGTTGGGCAAGACCCGCCTGGCCTTCAAATGCTGGCGGTGCCAGGCGCCCTTGTGGGACAGCCCCAATGCCGGCCCGGTGATGGCGGCCGGGGCAGGGGCATTGGGTGTTGAACTGGGTGGCCCGGCGGTGTATCACGGTGAGTTGCACGAGCGCCCGCAACTGGGTGAAGGCCCGATGGCCGATGCCGATGCCATCGAGCGCGGCTGGCGCCTGGTGTGCCAGGGTGTGTGGCTCTGGTTGCTGCTGTTGTGTCTGGGGGCAGCATTCTATGCTTGAACACGGCGGGCGCCTGCAGCGCGCCATCCAGCAGTACGGCATCGCCCGGGAAGATTGGCTGGACCTCTCCAGCGGTATCGCGCCCTGGGCGTTCGCCATCCCCGAAATTCCTCTGCGCGCCTGGGCGCGCCTGCCTGAAACCGACGATGGCCTGGAACAGGCTGCAGCGACCTACTACGGTGCGGCGCCGGTGTTGCCGGTCGCCGGCTCCCAGGCCGCGATCCAGGCATTGCCGCAGTTACGTACGCTGGGCACGGTCGGGGTGTTGTCGCCTTGTTATGCCGAGCACGCCGAAGCCTGGCGGCGTGCCGGACATCGCCTGATGGAACTGCAGGAAGAGCAGGTCGAGCAGGTACTCGACAGCCTCGATGTGCTGGTAGTGGTCAACCCGAACAACCCCACCGGCCGGCAGGTACCCGGCGAGCAGTTGCTGGCCTGGCATGCGCGCCTGGCGCAACGCGGCGGCTGGTTGCTGGTGGACGAAGCCTTCATGGACAACACCCCGCAGCACAGCATCGCCGCCCACTCCGGGCGCCCCGGGCTGATCGTGCTGCGTTCGTTCGGCAAGTTTTTTGGGCTGGCCGGTGTGCGCCTGGGCTTCGTGCTGGCCGAGCAGTGGATGTTGCAGCGGCTTGCCGAACTGCTCGGGCCTTGGACTGTCAGCGGGCCGACCCGCATTCTTGGCCAGGCCTGCCTGCTCGACAGTGCCGCGCACCGCAGGCAGATCGCGCGCTGTGCCGACGCCAGCCAGCGCCTGGCCAGTGTGATGAGCGCCGCAGGCTTTGCTCCCACGGGCGGATGTGACCTGTTTCAGTACCGGGTCACCGAACATGCCGCCCAATTGCATGACTTCATGGCCCGGCGCGGCATTCTGCTGCGTCTGTTCGCCACCCCGGCCAGCCTGCGCTTTGGCCTGCCGGCCACGGACGAGGACTTCCAGCGCCTGACCCGGGCCTTCAACGACTATCGCAAGGAACACCCATGAGTACCCTGATGGTGCAGGGCACCACCTCCGATGCCGGAAAAAGCACACTGGTGACCGCGCTGTGCCGCTGGCTGTTGCGCCAGGGCGTGGCGGTAGTGCCGTTCAAACCGCAGAACATGGCGCTCAACAGTGCAGTGACTGCCGATGGCGGCGAGATCGGTCGGGCCCAGGCCGTGCAGGCGCAGGCAGCCAGACTGGCGCCACACACCGACATGAACCCGGTGTTGCTCAAGCCCAACAGCGACACCGGCGCCCAGGTGATTGTCCACGGTCGCGCGGTCACCAGCATGAATGCGGTGGCCTACCACGACTACAAGGTCATCGCCATGCAGGCGGTACTCGACTCCCATCAACGCTTGAGCGCCCAGTACCCGGTGGTGATGGTCGAAGGGGCTGGCTCGCCGGCAGAGATCAACCTGCGCGCCGGCGACATCGCCAACATGGGCTTTGCCGAGGCTGTGGACTGCCCGGTGATCCTGATTGCCGACATCAATCGTGGCGGTGTGTTCGCGCATCTGGTCGGCACCCTGGAACTGCTGTCGCCCAGCGAGCAGGCGCGGGTCAAGGGTTTTGTCATCAATCGCTTTCGCGGTGATATCGCCTTGCTGCAACCTGGGCTGGACTGGCTTGAGGCGCGCACTGGCAAACCGGTGCTGGGCGTGCTGCCGTATGTGATGGACCTGCACTTGGAGGCCGAGGACGGTATCGACCAGCGCCAGGGTGACAAGGCCGCTCGTGCGCTCAAGGTGATCGTGCCGGTGCTGCCGCGCATCAGTAACCACACCGATTTCGACCCTCTGCGCCTGCACCCGCAGGTTGACCTCCAGTTCATCGGCCCGGGCGACTCGGTCCCGCCAGCCGACCTGATCATCCTCCCCGGTTCCAAGAGCGTGCGTGGTGACCTGGCGCAGTTGCGTGCCCGTGGGTGGGACCAGGCGATCAACCGTCACCTGCGCTACGGCGGCAAGGTCCTGGGCATTTGTGGAGGGCTGCAGATGCTGGGGCGGCGCGTGGAGGATCCGCTGGGCCTCGAAGGGCCGGCAGGCAGCAGCGAGGGCCTGGGCCTGCTCGACTTCGTCACGGTACTGGAAGCCGAAAAGCAACTGCGCAATGTTTCCGGCACCCTGCAGCTGGAGCAGGTGCCCATTGGCGGCTATGAAATTCATGCTGGCGTCACCCAGGGGCCGGCCCTGGCGCGTCCTGCCGTGCAGTTGGCCGATGGGCGCAGCGATGGCGCCATCAGTGCCGACGGGCAGGTTCTGGCGACGTACCTGCACGGTCTGTTTGAACACCCGCAGTCGTGTGCGTCGCTGCTGCGCTGGGCCGGGCTGCATGAGGTCGAGCACGTTGACTACCAGGCCCTGCGCGAACGCGATATCGAGCGCCTGGCCGACCTGGTGGAGCAGCACCTGGATACCACGCACCTACGTCAACTCTGCGGACTGAACTGACATGCTCAACCTGATCCTCGGTGGCGCTCGCTCGGGCAAGAGCCGCCTGGCCGAACAACTGGCCGAGCGTAGTGGTTTGCCGGTGACCTACATCGCCACCAGCGAGCCGCTGGATGGCGAAATGAATGCCCGGGTGCAACTGCACCGGGAACGCCGGCCAGCCACGTGGGGCCTGATTGAGGAACCCCTGGCCCTGGCTGACGTGCTGCGAACCAACGCCCACGACGACCGCTGCCTGCTGGTGGACTGCCTGACCCTGTGGCTGACCAATCTATTGATGCTGGATAACCCCGAGCGCCTGGCCCGTGAACGTGCTGCGCTGCTCGATTGTGTGGCTGAACTGCCAGGGGAGATCATTCTGGTCAGTAACGAGAGCGGCCTGGGCGTCGTGCCGCTGGGCGAACTGACCCGTCGCTACGTCGATGAGGCCGGCTGGTTGCACCAGGCCATTGCCGAGCGCTGTCAGCGCGTGGTGCTCACGGTTGCCGGCTTGCCCCTTACCCTCAAAGGAAATGCACCATGAGTCAGACCTGGTGGCTTGAAGCCTGCCGTCCTGTCGATCACACCCTCCGGGAGCAGGCGCTGGAACGCCAGCAGCAACTGACCAAGCCTGCAGGCTCGTTGGGACGGCTGGAGCAGATCGCGGTACAACTGGCAGGCCTTCAGGGGCAGCTCAAGCCGAGTCTTGCGAAGGTACACATCGCAATCTTCGCTGGAGACCATGGCGTGGTCGCCGAAGGCATCTCGGCCTATCCCCAGACCGTGACCGGGCAGATGCTGCAGAACTTCGTCGGCGGAGGGGCAGCCATCAGTGTGCTGGCGCGCCAGCTCGATGCTCGGCTGGAGGTTGTGGACCTGGGCACTATCGACCCGGCGTTGTCGCTGCCGGGCGTGCTGCACTTGCGGGTCGGCGCGGGTACGGCGAACTTCGCCAGGACCGCGGCGATGACCCCCGAGCAAGCGCTTCAAGCGTTGCAGGGCGGGCGCGAGAGTGCCTTGCGTGCAGCGGCCGCGGGTTCGCAATTATTCATTGGTGGCGAGATGGGCATCGGCAACACCACCGCAGCCAGCGCCCTGGCCTGCGCCTTGCTCGGCTGCCCGGCCATCGAGCTGAGCGGGCCGGGCACCGGCCTGGATGCCGCAGGTGTGCGGCACAAGGCTCAGGTCATCGAGCAGGCCCTGTTGCTGCACGGCACGCTGGTGGATGATCCGTTCAAGGCATTGCTGTGCGTGGGCGGTTTTGAAATCGCAGCCTTGGTCGGGGCCTACCTGGGCTGTGCCCAGGAGGGGGTCGTGGTACTGGTCGATGGTTTTATCTGTACCGTTGCGGCATTGGTGGCGGTGAGGCTGAATCCTGCTTGCCGCGACTGGCTGTTGTTTGGTCATCGGGGCGCTGAGCCTGGCCATCGGCGAGTGCTCGCCGAACTGGGTGCAGAGCCCGTGCTGGAGCTGGGCTTGCGCCTGGGTGAAGGCAGCGGCGCAGCGCTGGCCGTGCCGGTGTTGCGCCTGGCCTGCGACCTGCACGGGCAGATGGCGACCTTCGCCGAAGCTGCCGTGGCGGACCGTCCGACATGATCATCGACCTGTTGCGTCATGGCGAAACCGAGTTGGCTGGCGGACTGCGCGGCAGCCTGGACGACGCCCTGACCGCCAAGGGTTGGGAGCAGATGCATGCGGCCATTGCCGGCAAAGGGCCCTGGGATGCGCTGGTCAGCTCGCCGTTGCAGCGCTGTGCGCGGTTTGCCGTGACCCTGGGTGGGCAATGGCAACTCCCTGTGCAGTGGGCGCCGGGGCTGCAGGAGTTGCATTTCGGCGAGTGGGAGGGGCGCAGTGCTGCTGACCTGATGCTTACCCATGAGCAACAACTGGGTCAGTTCTGGGCTGATCCGTACAGCTACACGCCCCCTGGGGGCGAGCCGGTCAGCGCGTTTGCCCTGCGTGTACAGGCAGCCGTCGCCCAACTGCAGCGTGCCTATGCGGGTCAGCATGTATTGCTGGTCACCCATGGCGGCGTGATGCGGCTGTTGCTGGCCCAAGCCCGGGGCCTGCCGCGGGAGCAGCTGTTGCAGGTCGAAGTCGGCCATGGCGCCTTGTGCCGGTTGCAAGTGCATGCCGACGGCACCCTGCGCGAGGCGCACTGACATGCTGCCCTTCTGGATTGCCCTGCAGTTCCTGAGCAGCCTGCCAGTACGCTTGTCGGGGCTGCCCGCGCCCGAACAGATGGGGCGCTCGGTGCTCTGTTACCCGCTGGTAGGCCTGTTGTTCGGTGGGTTGCTGTGGGGGCTCGATACCGTGCTCGATGGCAGCCCGCTGCTGTTGCATTCCGCCTTGCTGCTCAGCGCCTGGGTACTGCTCAGTGGCGCGTTGCACCTGGACGGCCTGGCCGACAGCGCCGATGCCTGGCTGGGCGGTTTCGGTGACCGCGAGCGCACTTTGCTGATCATGAAAGACCCGCGCAGCGGGCCGATCGCCGTGGTCACCCTGATACTGGTGCTGTTGCTCAAGTTCTGCGCGTTGCTGGCATTGATCGAGAGCGGGGAGGGCATTCTGTTGGTGCTGGTGCCGCTGACCGGCAGGGCAGCGTTGTTGGGGCTGTTTCTGACTACGCCCTATGTCCGCGCCGGTGGCCTGGGGCAGGCACTGGCCGATCACCTGCCGCGCCGCAGTGCTGGGTGGGTGTTGCTCGCCAGCGCAGGCGCATGTGTGCTTTTGGCAGGGCTGAAGGGCGCCTGGGTTTTGATTGCGGCAGCGCTGGCATTTTTTGCCGTGCGCCAACTGATGATCCGCCGCCTGGGCGGCACCACCGGCGACACGGCGGGGGCGTTGGTGGAGCTGCTTGAGCTGGTGGTGTTGATCACCCTGGCGCTGTAACTCGGCAGGAAAAGCTTGCCGTTCAGGCATTGCGGGTATATACACGCATTATGTTGACCAGTGAATGCATCTGCACCCATCTGCGTCGTGCTGCCCGTGGGGTCAGCCGACATTATGACGAAGCCCTTGAAGGCTTCGGGATCAATGTCGCGCAGTTTTCCCTGCTGCGGCACCTGCGCCGGCTCGACCAGCCCAGTATCTCGACCCTTGCCGAGGCCATGGGGCTGGACCGCAGCACCTTGGGCCGCAACCTCAAGGTGCTGGAGGCCGAAGGCCTGGTGGCGCTGGCCGAAGGACGGGATCTGCGCAATCGCCTGGTGCTGCTGACCGAGCAGGGCGCGGCGAGGTTGCAGGCTGCAGAACCTGCCTGGGAGCAAGCGCAGAAATGCCTGGTCGCGACCTTGGGTGAAGGCCAGCGCGATGAACTGGTGCGCCTGCTGGAGCTGTTGTCCTGAGCTTTTTACGACTGTAAGCGGGTATATACCCGTAAGACCCTTGCGGCTTTCTGGAGAAATCAATAATGACATCGGTATGGCGAACCAGTGGTTGGATTCTCCTGGGGGCTGCGTTGATCCTGGCGTTGTCGCTAGGGGTGCGGCATGGCTTCGGCCTGTTCCTGGCGCCCATGAGCGCCGACTTCGGTTGGGGCCGTGAAGTGTTCGCCTTTGCCATTGCCCTGCAGAACCTGATCTGGGGCCTGGCCCAGCCGTTTGCCGGCGCCCTGGCCGATCGCCTGGGGGCGGCAAAGGTGGTGATCGTCGGCGGTATCCTCTATGCCGCCGGGCTGGTGTTGATGGGGATGTCCGATTCGGCGCTGACTCTGTCACTGAGTGCGGGCCTGCTGATCGGTATCGGCCTGTCCGGAACCTCGTTCTCGGTGATTCTCGGCGTGGTCGGGCGCGCCGTGCCTGCTGAAAAACGCAGCATGGCCATGGGCATCGCCAGTGCCGCCGGCTCCTTCGGCCAGTTCGCCATGCTGCCGGGTACCCTCGGCCTGATCGGCTGGCTGGGTTGGTCGGCGGCTTTGCTGGTGTTGGGCTTGCTGGTGGCGTTCATCGTGCCGTTGGTGGGCCTGTTGAAGGACCGTCCACTGCCCAGCCATGGCGCCGAGCAGACCCTCGGCCAGGCCCTGCGCGAGGCGTGTTCGCATTCTGGCTTCTGGCTGCTAGCCCTGGGCTTTTTTGTCTGCGGCTTCCAGGTGGTGTTCATTGGTGTACACCTGCCGGCCTACCTGGTCGACCAGCACCTGCCAGCCACCATCGGTACCACGGTGTTGGCGCTGGTCGGGCTGTTCAATATCGTTGGCACCTACACCGCCGGCTGGCTTGGCGGGCGCATGTCCAAGCCGCGCCTGCTGACAGCGCTGTACCTGCTGCGCGCGGTGGTGATCGTGCTGTTCCTGTGGGCGCCGGTGACCCAGTTCAGTGCTTACCTGTTCGGTATTGCCATGGGGCTGCTGTGGCTGTCGACGGTGCCGTTGACCAACGGCACGGTGGCAACGCTCTTTGGTGTGCGCAACTTGTCGATGCTCGGCGGTATCGTCTTCCTGTTCCATCAACTGGGCGCCTTCCTTGGCGGCTGGCTGGGCGGAGTGGTGTATGACCAGACCGGCAATTACGACTTGGTCTGGCAGATCTCGATCTTGCTCAGCCTGCTGGCGGCAGCGCTCAACTGGCCGGTGCGCGAGCGCCCCGTAGCACGCCTGCAGGCGCAAGCGGCATGAGCCGGCTTGCCCTGCGCGGCCTGCTCGCCGTTGCAGCGCTGCTGCTGTTGGCGCTGGTCTGGTGGGGTTGGCATAAGGGCGGCCTGGCGTTGATGCAGTTGGGCATGGGCGTGTGCTAGGAGTAATCTGGCGTTTCCACGCCGGTTCAAAGGAGAGATGACGATGCGCGCACGCTGGATGTTGGTTCCACTGTTCACTCTGATGGCAGCAGCCTCTGCGCAGGCCGCCGACTGCCCGGCGCTGCTCAAAGGCAGCCTGCCGGAACTACGCGGCAAGGAGCAGATCGACCTGTGCCAACGCTTTGCCGGCAAGCCACTGGTGGTGGTCAACACGGCCAGCTACTGCGGCTTTGCCCCTCAGTTCGAGGGCCTGGAAGGGGTGTACAAGACCTACCACGAGCAGGGCCTGGAAATGCTGGGCGTACCGTCCAACGACTTCAAGCAGGAAGACGCCGACGCTGAAAAGACCGCCAAGGTCTGCTATGCCAACTACGGCGTTACCTTCACCATGACCAAGGCCCAGCCGGTCCGCGGCAAAGACGCTACGCCACTGTTCAAGGAACTGGCCGAGCAGAGCGTTGCGCCGAAATGGAATTTCTACAAATACGTGGTCGACCGCCAGGGCAAGGTGATCGCCAATTTCTCCAGCCTGACCAAGCCGGATGATCCGGCGTTCACGGCCGCTATCGAGAAAGCCATCGCTTCGCAGCCGTGAACTGCAGCGTCAGTGGTGTGGGTGGACGGTCCAGGCAACCAGCTTGAGCACGACCGGGCGCACTACCAGCACACAGGCAAAGGCGACCGGCATGGCCAGTTGATAGGCCTTGAGCACGTGGCCCAGGTAGTGATCGTCGATACCGGCAGTGGCGGCGGTGATCACGAAGCACATCAGTAGGGCCATGATCGCCGACATGTAGAAGGCAAACACATACGGGGTGGCGCGAGGGCCGAGCTTGCGACGGCTGCGAGTCTGTGTGGTCATGCGGGCTCCTTGTGATGAGGTGGGTTGCGCAGCCTAACAAGCTCACCGCGCACCCAGGTAGACGAGACCGGCTTAGGTCTTTATAAAGGGATTCTTACGAATGCCGGACAGGACCGTATGAATCTGCTGGGCTCGATCAAGAGTTTCATCAAAGTGGTGGAAGCCGGCAGCATTGCCGGTGGTGCCCGCAGCCTGGGTTTGAGCGCTGCCGCCGTGAGCCAGAATATCGCCCGTCTCGAATCGCACCTGGATGTTCGGCTGCTGTCGCGTACCACGCGCAGCATGGCGCTTACTCCCAGTGGCACGCTCTACTATGAGAAGGTCAAGCATATCGAGCGCGACCTCGAGTTGGCGCAGTTGGCGGTGACCACGCCGGAGTGCGAGCCCAGGGGGCGCTTGTGCATCGCATCATCGTCGGCCTTCGGGCGTCATGTGCTGGCCCCGCTGATTCCTGCTTTCAGCGCCCGCTATCCGCAGCTTTCGATTGAACTGATTACGAATGATCGGCGGGTCAACCATGCCCAGGAGGGTGTGGACGTCAGTATTCGTATCAAGCCCCAGCTTGAAGACGGGCTGCTGGCACGACGGATCGCCCGGGTGCCGTTCATTTGTTGCGCTTCAAGCGAGTACCTCGCGCAAGCGGGATGGCCGGCAGCGCCCGAGCAATTGGCGGAGCATCGCTGCCTGGTGTTCCGCTACCCGGTTGATGGACGATTCTTGCGCTGGGGCTTTGTTCGCGACGAGCTGCGATTTGATGCCGAATTCGGCAATGTGCTGATCAGCGACGATATTGATGTATTGACCCAGATGGCGGTCAACCATGGCGGTATTGCACGCCTGGCCGAGTTCGTCGCGCGTCCCTTTATCGAGCGCGGGCAGTTGGTGCCGCTGTTTGAATACACACAGCCGACGCGGCCCTATGCGCATACCGAGCCAATGGACATCTACCTGTGCGTGGCCGATCGCTTTGCCATGACCCCCAAGGTGCGGGTGTTCATGGACTACCTGCAAAGCAATCTCACGCAAGCCTGGCCGTGTGAGCAGGCATGAAAAAACCGCCGAGAAAGGCGGTTTTTTTGTGTTGCCAGCGTTGAATCAGAAGCGGTAGGTGAGCGATGCACCGATACCGTGAGCGCTGTTCTCGTATTTGGCCTTGTAGGCACCCTTGGTAGGGCTGGCCAGGTTGACCTTGGTGTCTTCTTCCCACAGGTAGGAGTAGGCCAGGTCGATGGTCATGTCGTCGGTCGGGCTGTAGCCGGCGCCCAGGCTGAACACACGGCGGTCGCCCGTCGGGATGCGTGGCGAGCGGTCGTGGTTGTTGGTCGGCGACTGGTCGACGGTGAAGCCGGTACGCAGGACCCACTCTTTGTTCAGCTTGTACGAGGCACCGACGGCGTGAGCCCAGGTGTCGTGCCAGTTCTGCTCTTCGCTGATGGTGCCGAATTGGCCAGCCAGCGGGGCAGGCACTTCGTTGTTGACGGTGATCGCTTCCAGGCGGCTCCAGCGGGTCCAGGTGCTGCCCGCGTAGAGGGTCCACTGGTCATCCAGCTCGTGGGTAACCGAGAGGTCTACCGATTCCGGGGTTTTGATCTTCAGTTCGGCGTCGAACTTGCTGCCGCTGAACGGGCCGATCAGGGCCGAGTTGACCTTGGTGTTGCCCTCGAGCTTGTAGTCGACCATCGAGTGGTAGGTCAGACCCAGGCGAGTGCTGTCGGTAGCTTGTACCAGGACACCGATGTTGTAGCCGACGGCAGTGTCGTCACCCTTGATCTTCACTTCGCCATCGTTGAAGCCAGGCGTACGTGGGTTGAGGATGTTCGAGCTCAGTTCGCCCTTGATGCGGTTGAAGGTCGGGCCGAAACCGATCGAGACCTTGTCGTTGAAGGCGTAGCTGACAGTAGGCTGGAAGGTGATGACTTCGACGTAGCTTTTCTTGGCCCAGTAGCGGCTCTGCGCTTCGTCTTCGTATTCGGTCACCAGGCCGAAGGGTGCATAGACGCCGAAACCGACGGTCCATTTGTCATCGATGGGCTTGACGTAGTAGCCCATGGGCACGCCAACGAAGGGCACCATGTCGCCATCGTTGCTGCCACCAAAGGTGCCGCTGCCCGAGATATCGGACTTGGCGATGACGGCGGCGGCGCCGACAGTCACTTGTTCGCGTTTCAGGCGTGACATACCGGCAGGGTTGCCGAATACGGTGCTGGCATCATCGGCAGAGGAAGAACGACCCGCGAAACCTGTGCCCATGCCGCTGACGCTTTGTTCGTTGAGGGCAAAGCCGCTGGCGAACAGTTGAGTCGAGGCGAGTGTGACGGCGAGGCTGAGAGAGGTTTTGAGCATTACTTTTTTCATTATTAGAACTCCTTGGGATCTCCGGGGCGGAAATTACCAACATTTCGCCCGCAGCGCTATAGGCTGTATCGCAGGAGATAGAGCGGTTTTGTAGGACAATCCGACCAAAATGGCGGGTATTTTCCGATTAAGGTGTGCAGTGACTATCAGCAGGCCTGAAGAGTCACAGGGGCGATGCAGGTTTGCCATGCGCTGGTGAAATCGCGCAGGCGGCCCTGGGGGTGAAAGGTCTGGCGCCAGATGCGCGCAAGCCCGAGCAAGTCATCTGCAGGAGGGAGTTCTGGTGCCTGTTCTTCGATCAACATCCAGGCAATGGCGGTGGCGTAGCGCAGGTTTACCGTGAGTTCAAGGTGCGGGCCGGCGAGGAAGGCATGCTGGCTGGCGAGGCCGCGGACCAGGCTGGCGAGGTCCGGGTCGCGGGCCAGGAACTGGTCCCAGAGTGACTGGTGGCGCAGTTCGCCAATGCGGTATAGGCCGTGCCCACGTCGATCATGCAGGGCCGAGCCGAGTGCGGACTGGCTGGCGGCAACACCGAGTAACAATGCTTCGGCACTCGCGCAGTGACGGCCCAGGTAAATCAGGGTCGGGCGGATCACAAACTGGCTCAACTCGCTCGCGGCGATACCCATAATGCCCTCGAACTGGAATTTGGCCGGCGGACGCTGGAGCTTGGCAGCTGGTGAGTCGGTCAGGCCCGCCGGAAGCGGCCTATGCCGCTTGAGTTGAAGTGTAGTGTCATATTCGCGCTGTAAAGGCCTGTTTTTAAAACATTTGTGGCTTTTAGTTATAAATCATATGCCCTGCAGCAATTAAGCAACCTCCTGCAGCCAGGCATAAAAAAGCCCCGCGAGAGGGCGGGGCTTGAGCTGTTGCAGCGAAGCGCGGATCAGGCAACCAGGGCCTGGCGGGTGCGCTCGATGACCGCTTGCAGCGGCTCGGCTTCGCTGTACTGCTCGGGGTATAGACGCTCGCTGTGACGGGCAATGCCGTGCTCATTGACCAAGGTGAAGCTGAAGCCGCCTTTGCGCGACGCCAGGATCAAGCAGCTCAGTGGGGCAAATGCCTGGGAGAGGGTGCGAATCGCAGCCTGAGTATGGATTGTATGAGTCATAGTTATTAGATGTTCCTGCAATAGACACGGGTTCGATCCGTGCACACTTAAAACGTTCCAGTAACGCGGGCATTTAGGCCTGGGCGATGAACCTGTCTGGAACAGGGCAGCCAGTTTTGGGCGCATTTATCATGTGGCGCTGGGGCTGACTGGTAGGTACGTCAGAGGGCAGGCAACACACCGGGTCGAGGTTCTGAATCCGCGGGTGAAGATCCTGATCAATCTGCAGGTTGGTTCGGTCAGAGTAAGAAGTGATTTACCTGGGAACCATCAAGTGGGCCGGTCCTGGTTTCAACAGGCGCTATCCAGGGGTGGGTAGGGCGCTGCAAGGACTGCTTTGGCCAGAATTGACTTTCAGCTTGGTACTAACGGCGGCAAGACTACCGTACAAGACGGATCTTGGCAAGCTTTGGGTGCTTTTGTTTCGGGAAGCCGGCCAGTATGTCGCGTTTCGCGTTGTCTGTGAAGAGGCCGTTCCCATGGGTTGTGGCAGGGAACGTGCCAAATTCGTGCAGGGAACTGCCTTTCTTTGGGGCGCTTGTACACACGTGGAGCAATCGATGTTACAGCTCTGCAACAGCCTCGTCCGAGGCTGCCAATGACTTGGCTGGGAACTTAAGTCAATGAAAAAAAACACTTATTTTAGCTGGTGAAAAAATCGTCAGTTTGAGCCAAAGCCCCATTCCATAGGGGTTTGCGGGGTCCATAAGGGGGTTGTCCACCGAGTTATCCACAGCTTCTGTGGATTGTCCCGAGCGCTTGCTCTAGGACGGGCGTGCCAGCTTTTTCCGACGTGTCCGACAATCTTCACGTAGGTTTCTGGTAGGGGGAAATTTCCCCAATCGGTGTCAATAAATAAACACGGAAATATTTTGAAAAAAGTTTTGGGTGCGCTCGGGTCATTGTCTGAAAAATGGAGTAGAGTGGCGCGCCTTTCGAGTTGCCTTCGCTGTCTGTTATGAAGTTTCGCGCCAAAATCCCTGCAATTTCTTCTGTTCAGCCGCCCTTGCCAGAGCCCAAGCGCTTCTCTTTGAAGGTTGCCTTGTGGCTGCTCGACAACCCGCGCCTGGGCGACAACCCCAACGTCAAGCATTTTGCCGGTCGACTGCTCAAGCAGCCTGCGCGCCAAGGCGTGGTGGTGGCGCAAAGCCGATTGGGGCAAATGCTCTGCCGTGACTGCGGCAATGCCCGTGACCGCCGTATCGGCCATGACTTGCTCCGCCAGGCCGCCCGCGCCGGCGACCGGCGCGCCCAGCTTGAATATGGCCGGCTGTGCGCCCAACCTCAGTTCAACGAACCCGAGCAGGCCCGCTACTGGCTGGAACTGGCGGCGTCGCAGGGCTCCCAGGAAGCCCGGCGCCTGCTCAAGCAACTGCCAGACGCCTGACTGCAGTTCAGCGGCAAGGCTGATAAGCTCAAGCGTTGATTTCAGGTGGGGGTGTGCAGGTGGCAATGGCGTTGGATCTGACCAGTATCGTGCTGGGTATCGTGGCGGCCGCTGTGCCGTGCCTGGGGTGGGTGTTTCAGCAGCAGCGCCGGTTTGCCGCCCGTGAAGCGCAGGCGGCATTGCTGGAGGAGCGATTGAGCAGTGCCCAGATGGCCCAGGAAGGCTTGCTCGCTCAGCTCGATGCCAGTCGTGACGAAATCAGCGACCTGAGCCAGGCCAATGCCGCCAAGCAAGCGACCCTTGCCGCCCAGGCCCGTGAGCTGGAGCTGTTGCAGATCGATCGTGACAATGCCCGCGATGCCGCCCACGCCTGGCAGATCGAACGCACCGCCCGTGAAGCCGAACTGCGGCGCCTCGATGCCCACAGCGCAGCCCTGAGTGCCGAATTGCGCGAACAGCAGGACAGCCATCAGCAGCGCCTGGCCGACCTGCAGGGCTCGCGTGATGAGCTGCGCGCCCAATTCGCTGAAATGGCCACCAAGATCTTCGATGAGCGCGAGCAACGCTTCGCCCAGACCAGCCAGCAGCATCTCGGCCAACTGCTCGATCCGCTCAAGGAGCGCATCCAGGCCTTTGAAAAACGCGTTGAAGACAGCTACCAGCAAGAGGCCCGGGAACGCTTCTCCCTGGCCAAGGAGCTGGAGCGCCTGCAGCAACTCAACCTGCGCCTGAGCGATGAAGCCAACAACCTGACGCAGGCCCTCAAGGGCCAGAAGACCCAGGGCAACTGGGGCGAGCTTATTCTCGAGCGAGTGCTGGAGCACGCAGGCCTGGAGAAGGGGCGTGAATACCAGACCCAGGTCAGCCTCAAGAGTGCCGACGGTGAGCGCTTCCAGCCCGACGTCTTGATCATGCTGCCGGGCGACAAGCAGGTGGTGGTCGATTCCAAGGTCAGCCTGACCGCCTACCAGCAGTATGTTGCGGCTGACGACAGCGAGATTGCCCAAGCGGCGCTCAAGCAACATGTGCTGTCGTTGCGCAACCATGTCAAAGGATTGTCGGGCAAGGATTACAACCGCCTGGAAGGGCTGCACAGCCTCGACTTCGTGCTGCTCTTCGTGCCTATCGAAGCAGCGTTTTCTGCTGCGCTGCAAGCCGAGCCGAACCTGTTCCAGGAAGCCTTCGACCGGCAGATCGTGATTGTCAGCCCCACTACTTTGCTGGCCACCCTGCGAGTTATCGACAGCCTCTGGAAGCAGGAGCGCCAGAGTCAGAATGCTCGGGAAATCGCCGAGCGTGCCGGCTGGCTCTATGACAAGTTCGTGCTGTTCATCCAAGACCTGGACGAACTGGGCAACCGCCTTCAGCAGGTCGACAAGGCCTACAGCGCGGCACGCAACAAGCTCTGCGAAGGGCGTGGCAACCTGATCAGCCGCAGCGAGCAGCTCAAGCTCCTGGGCGCGCGGGCCAGCAAGAGCCTGCCGGCCGATCTGCTGGAGCGGGCCATGGGCGAGGGCGACCCGCTGTCTGCCAGCGCCCTTACTGGACCAGGCTCAGATGCCGATTGAGCAGGGCGCGCAAGGCGGCCGGCTTGACCGGCTTGGCCAGGTAGTCGAGGCCGGCGGCGTGAACCTGGGCAATCATCTCGCGGCGCCCATCGGCACTGATCACCACCCCCGGCACCGGCTCACCCAGGCGGGTGCGTAGCCAGGCCATCAGTTCGGTGCCGGTGTCGCCGTCATCCAGGTGGTAGTCAACCAGCGCCAGATGCGGGCGCAGCCCTTCTGCGAGCAGGGCCTCGCACTCCTGGCGGTTGCGGGCGGTGTGTACCTTGCAACCCCAGCGGCTGAGCAGGCTGCTCATGCCGATGAGGATGCTGTCCTCGTTGTCGACACACAGCACCTGCAGGCCTGCCAGCGGTTGTCCGGCCTGTTCGGTCGGAGTAGCCACCGCCGCGGCAGGGGCAGTAGCCAGGGGCACACTGACCCGGAATACGCTGCCCTTGCCGGGCCAGGAGCGCACTTCCAGTGGATGGCCGAGTACCCGGCACAAGCCATCGGCAATTGCCAGGCCAAGGCCCAGGCCTTTTTCGGCGCGGGTCTGATGGCTGTCCAGGCGTTTGAATTCCTCGAAGATCACCTGCAGCTTGTCATCGGCAATGCCAGGGCCGCGGTCCCAGACTTCCAGCCAGAGCGTGTCGCCCTGGCGGCGCACGCCCAGCAGAATCGGGCTCTTTCCATAGCGGAAGGCATTGGTCAGGAAGTTCTGCAGAATCCGCCGTAGCAGTTTCATGTCGCTCTGTACCCGCAGGCGGCTGCTGCGCAGGCGGAAGTCCAGGCCTTGTTGCTGGGCCAATACCTTGAACTCGGCGCCCAGGGTGTCGAACAGCTCATTGAGGGCAAAAGGCTTGGGGTCGGGGGTGATCTTGCCGTTTTCCAGGCGCGAGATATCCAGCAGGTCGCTGATCAACTCTTCGGCCGAACGCAGTGAACTGTCCATGTGCTGGACCAGTTGCTGGGCGTCAGCCGACAACCCTTCGCCCTGGTGGGAGAGGGCAGCGGAGAACAGCCGCGCGGCGTTCAGCGGTTGCATCAGGTCATGGCTGACGGCGGCCAGGAAGCGAGTCTTGGATTGGTTGGCGGCCTCGGCATGGCTTTTCGCTTCGGTCAGTGCCTGGTTCAGTTGCGAGAGTTCGTGGGTACGCTCGGTCACCCGCTGCTCCAGGCCCT
Organism: Pseudomonas vranovensis; assembly: GCF_040438935.1. Lineage (NCBI taxonomy): Bacteria > Pseudomonadati > Pseudomonadota > Gammaproteobacteria > Pseudomonadales > Pseudomonadaceae > Pseudomonas > Pseudomonas vranovensis. The sequence goes on from NZ_CP159259.1 coordinate 612,374, forward strand.
CGTTGGCTTCCTTGAGCGCTTGTTCGGCCTCGCGGAAGGGGGTGATGTCGGTGAAGCTCATGACGAACCCGCCGCCGGGCATGGGGTTGCCGATCAGCTCGATCACCCGGCCATTGGGGAACAGGCGCTCGGAGGTGTGCGCGCGGCCCTGGCGCATCCAGTGCAGGCGCCGGGCAACATGGACCTGGGCTTCGCCCGGGCCGCACAGGCCGCGTTCGGCGTTGTAGCGGATGATGTCGGCGATGGGCCGGCCGACGCTGATCAGGCCGTCTGGGTAGTTGAACAGCTCCAGGTAGCGACGGTTCCAGGCCACCAGGCGCAGGTTCTGGTCGACCACGCTGATGCCCTGGCTGATGTTCTCGATCGCGCCCTGCAACAGGGCTCGGTTGAACTGCAGCACCTCCGAGGCTTCGTCGGCGATGCGCACCACATCTTCAAGCTGCATGTCGCGGCCTTCGATGGCTGCCTTGACCACGGCGCGGGTCGAAGAGGCGCCCAGCACACCGGCAAGCAGGCGTTCGGTGTGTTCGATCCAGTCGCCGTCGGCATTCTGGTTGGGGTTGAAACCCTTGCCCTGGCGATAGGCAAAGCGAATAAAGCTCTGGCGTGCCCGCTCTTCACCGACAAAGCGCGCGGCCAGATGAAGCAGGTCGTCGATCTGCACCGCCAGCAACGAGCGGCTGCTGGGCCGGGCGCTGGTTTGCTGGCCGATGAAGCGACCGGCCTGCCAGTGCTCGGAGACCCGCGTGCGAGAAAGAATCGAGACCCAGGCGAACAGGGTGAAGTTGCCTGCCAGCGACAGCACCACCCCTTGGGTCAACGGTGTGATCGGCAGGTCCAGCGGATTGCCATGCAACCAGGCAAGACCCGGGAACAGGTCCAGCGACCAGCCCACGCTATGGGCGGCAATCGGCAGTACCAGGGTGTAGAACCAGAGGAAGATTCCGGCGGCCAGGCCGGAAACACGCCGCGACGGTTGGCCTGTTTCCAGTACAGGGCGCCGAGCATGGCCGGCGTCAGTTGGGTCACCGCGGCGAAGGCGATCTGGCCGATGGTTGCCAGGCTTGCTGTGGAGCCCAGCAGGCGGTAGCTCACATACGCCAGCAGGAGGATGGCGACAATGGTCACCCGGCGTACCGAGAGCATCCAGTGGCGGAACACTTCGAATGGCCGCTCGGCGTTGTTGCGGCGCAACAGCCAGGGCAGCAGCATGTCGTTGGAAACCATGGTCGACAGCGCCACGCTGGCCACGATCACCATGCCGGTTGCCGCCGAGGCGCCACCGATGAAAGCCAGCAGCGCCAGCGCCGGGTGGGCTTCGGCCAGGGGCAGGCTGATGACGAAGGAATCGGGGATCACCGATGCCGGCAGCAGCATCTGCCCGGCCAGGGCGATCGGCACCACGAACAGTGCGGCGAGAATCAGGTAGGCGGGGAACACCCAGCGGGCCAGGCGCAGGTCTTGCGGCTCGATGTTCTCGACCACGGTGACGTGGAACTGCCGCGGCAGGCAGATGATCGCCATCATCGCCACCCCGGTCTGCACCACCATGGACGGCCAGTTGATGGTTTCCTGCCAGTAGGTTTCCAGGCGCGGGGCAAGCCTGGCCTGGGTGAACAGGTCGTCGAAACCGTCATACAGGTTGAAAGTCACGAAGGCGCCGACGGCCAGGAAGGCCAACAGCTTGACCAGCGACTCGAAGGCAATGGCCAGGACCATGCCACGGTGGTGTTCGGTCACGTCCAGGCTGCGAGTACCGAAGACAATGGTGAACAGCGCCAGCACCAGCGATATCACCAGCGCGGTGTCCTGCACCCGGCTGCCGGTGGCATCGGCACTGGCACCGATCAGCAGGTTGACGCCCAGTACGATGCCCTTGAGCTGCAAGGCGATATAGGGCAGCACCCCGACCAGGCAGATCAGCGCCACCACCACGGCCAGCGTCTGGGACTTGCCGTAGCGGGCGGCGATGAAGTCGGCAATCGAGGTGATGTTTTCCTGTTTGCTGATCAGCACCATCTTCTGCAGCACCCAGGGGGCGAACAGCAGCAACAGCACCGGGCCCAGGTAGATCGGCAGGAATGCCCAGAGTTGTTCGGCGGCCTGGCCGACGGCGCCAAAGAAGGTCCAGCTGGTGCAATACACGGCCAGCGACAGGCTGTACACCCAGGCGCGCAGGCGCGGGGGCAGCGGCGTACTGCGACGGTCGCCATAGAATGCGATAGCGAACATGATGGCCATATAGGCCAGGGCGACCACGGCGATCAGCCCACTGGACAGCGACATGACTACTCCGAAGCGAAAAGGTGGAACAGCCGTTGGGGCAACGCAGGCGTAACGGCGAACCTCGATCAATCAGTCTGGCACGCCGTTGGCGCTTCGTCAGCGCCGACCATGGTCGCAGTGGCAGAGCGTCGCAGGGTGGCTCAGGCCAGGGCCAGGTCGACCAGCCCGTGCAGTTGTTCCAGGCTCGGTGGGGCTTCGGCAAACAGGATACGAAATACCGTGGGCGCCACCAGCAGGTCGAGCAGCCGGTCAAGGTCTGGCAGGGCTTCGCCGCGGCGTTCGGCCCGCGCCAGAATCACCTGCAACTGGCTGCGCAGGATGCGCGTGCAGTAGCCAGGGCAGGCGCTGCTGATCACGTCGCGCATCATGTTGCGGCCAACGTCCGAGCTCATTTCGTCCAGGTACTGTTCGGCCCAGGCCAGCAGGTCGCCGCGCAAACTGCCGGTGTCGGCGGGCGCGGTATCCGGGCGCAGGCGTTCGAGGGCAACATCGGCCAGCAGGGCGACCAGCTCTCCCCAGCGTCGGTAGATGGTCGAGGGTGTTACACCGGCGCGGGCGGCAACCTGTGGAACGGTCAGGGTCGAGCGATCTTGCTCCTGAAGCAAGGCGCGAACGGCCGCATGGACTGATTCCTGCACACGGGCACTGCGGCCACCCGTGCGAATCCCTTCTTTTATTGGCATGCGTCAGACCTTAACACAAAGGGTTTGCGTTAAGGCGTGGAGGCGCGCAGACTTTGCAAAAGCTAACAGTTAGCTTTTGCTGGAGCTCGCCCATGACCCTCGCGTCCCCCTCGCCACTGTCCCGTCGTTTTTCCGCGTTGTACCTGGCTGTTGGCCTGCTCGGTTTTCTGGCCGCGTCCAGTGCGCCGACACCGCTGTATCACCTGTATCAGGAGGCCTGGCAGTTCTCGGCAGCAACCCTGACCCTGATTTTCGCCGTGTACGCCCTGAGCCTGTTGGCGGCGTTGCTGACGGTGGGATCGCTGTCGGATTACCTGGGCCGTCGTCCCCTGATCCTGGCGGCCTTATTGCTCGAAAGCCTGGCCATGGCGCTGTTCATCGTCGCCGACAGCGTCGCCTGGCTACTCGCGGCGCGGGTGTTGCAGGGCTTTGCCACTGGCATGGCAACCAGCGTGCTGGGCGCGGCACTGCTCGACACCGACCGCGATCAGGGGCCGCTGGTCAACAGCCTGGCGCCGCTGCTGGGAATGGCTTGTGGTGCGCTGGGTACCAGCCTGCTGGTGGCGTACGCCGCCTGGCCACTGCGGCTGGCCTACTGGCTGTTATTGGGACTGTTCGTGTTGCTGGCATTGTTGCTGGCTCGCTTGCCGGAAAGCGTCACCCGTCAGCCAGGTGCGCTCGCGGCATTGCGTCCCACCATGAGCGTACCGCCCCAGGCCCGGCGCGCCGTGTGGCGGATGCTGCCAGTGAACGTGGCGGTCTGGGCCCTGGGTGGGTTCTCTCTGTCGCTGTTGCCGTCGCTGGTGCGTGCGGCCACCGGCTCCACCTCCAGCCTTACCGGTGGCGCGGTGGTTGCTACCTTGACCTTGAGCGGGGCACTGGTGATTTTCAGCGTGCGCCGGTGGGCGCCGTTGCGGGTGCTACGGTTGGGGACGCTGCTGTTAGGCAGTGGCGCCGTGTTGATGTTGCTGGCGTTGCAAAGTGGCCTGCTCGGGGGGCTGTTCGTCGCCACACTCGTGGCTGGCTGTGGTTTTGGCGCCGGATTTCTCGGCGCTTTGCGCAGTACCCTGCCACTGGCCCAGGCCCATGAGCGGGCCGGCTTGATGGCAGCCTATTACGTGTTGAGCTACCTGGCCTTCAGCCTGCCGGCGCTGCTGGCAGGCCTGTTGGTACGTCAGTTCGGCCTGATGTTCACTAGCGAAGGGTATCTGATTGGCCTGTTGGCATTGTGCCTGCTGGCCTGTACCGGCCTGTTCGGTCAACGTTCGGTGACAGCCTGCTCAACCTGACGAGGGCTGGTGCGAGCGCCTAGATAGTAGAACAGCGCTGCCAGCAACACCGCGCCGATCAACAGATAGAAGGTAGCCATCGGTACCAGGTGGGCCAGGGCGAACCCGCAGATCACCGGACCAAGTGCCGCGCCGAGGTTGGACAGGTTCTGTGCGCCGTAATACACCCCGCGCAGGTGTTCCGGGGCAATGCTGTCGATGAACATGTACTCGGCCGGGATCACGATGATCTCGCCCAGGGTGAAGACCACCATGGCAAGGCACCAGGCCAGCAGTGACTGGGCCATGGAAAACCCCAGCAGCCCGACCAGGAACAGCGTCATGCCGGCCATCAGCCAGGGAATCAGGCGACGGGTACTGATGCGTCGACCGATGACGTACTGCAGGGCAATAACGGTTACGGCGTTGGTGGCTACCAGGTAGCTGATATAGCGGGCGGCCTCACTGGCGTTGCTGGTCACTACCAGGTATTGCGACAGGTAGGCGGTGAACTGGCCGAACACCACGGCGCTGAGCGCACCGCCCAGGGTGAAGTAGATCAGCCGTCGATCCCTGATCATTTGCACGCCCACACTGAGGAAGCCGGCCTGGGGGCTGTCATCGAGCTGCGTCCGTGCCGAGCGTTCGCCCCAGCGCCGGTAGCACAGGCACATTGCCAGGCCCAGGAGGGCCGAGAGCAAAAAGGGCCAGTGATAGTCGAACATTACCAACGCCACGCCGATGAACGGCCCCACTGCATAGGCCACGTTGTTCAGGGTGTATTTGATCGCGAACACTTCGCCGCGTTGCTCCAGCGGCAACAGCGCACAGAAGCCGGCCTTGGCGGCAATGGTGACCACAGCAAGGGCCAGGTTGATCAGCACCAGGCAGATGAAAAACAAGCCGAGCTCGCGGCTGATCACCGCACCGATGAACGCTACGGTGAAGGTCAGGGTCGAGACGATGATCACGGTGAAACTGCGCAGGGTGTCGATCAGGTAGCCGCCGTAGAGGCTCAGCAGCGAGGCGACAATCAGCGCACCGCCGATTATTAGGCCGATACCGCTGACATCCAGGGCGAAATTTTCCGAGAGGTAAACCACCAGGTAGGGCAGGGTGATCGCCCGGGCCAGGGTGAGGGTAAACGTAGTTGCGAGCAGCAGGCGAACCTGGGGTGCATAGCGCTTCATGGCGTCGAGCATTGTCACGTCCTTGTTGTTATTGCGTGGAGCCGCCAACGCCCAGCATACCTTCCTGTAGAAGGGGTGTAACAGGATGTTCTATATCTATGAAATAGATAACAGATAGAGAAAATACCCGTTATATGGATATTCTTTGAGCGCATAAGATTGGTTGACCTCACCGGAGGACAGGAGAACCGACCATGACTTGCCTGCAACAACACGCCACTTCATCTTTGCGCCCACTGAACCGCCTGGCTCACCCGCGTGAAGTGATCCGTCAATTCACCCCCAACTGGTTCGCCGCGACCATGGGCACCGGGGTGCTCGCGCTGGCGCTGATGCAGGTGGGAATGGAACGTCTGCACAGCCTGGCCGAAGCGCTGTGGTGGTTGACCGTGGGCCTGTTCGTCCTGTTCAGCGTGCTATACACCGCGCGCTGGGTGTTGTTTTTCGATGAGGCACGGCGGATTTTCGCCCACTCCACCGTATCGATGTTTTTCGGCACCATTCCCATGGGGCTGGCCACCATTCTCAACGGCGCCTTGCTGTTCGGCATCAATCGCTGGGGCGAGGGCATCGTGCCGTGGATCGAAGCGCTGTGGTGGTTCGATGTGGGCCTGGCCCTGTTGTGCGGCGTGGCCATTCCCTACCTGATGTTCACCCGCCAGGAGCACAGCATCGATCAGATGACTGCCGTCTGGCTGCTGCCTGTGGTCGCCGCCGAAGTAGCGGCAGCCAGCGGCGGCCTGTTGGCGCCGCACCTGATCGATGCGCAGAGCCAGTTCCTGGTGCTGATCACCAGCTATGTCATGTGGGCGGTGTCGTTGCCAGTGGCTTTCAGCATTTTGACCATCCTCATGCTGCGCATGGCCTTGCACAAGTTGCCCCACGCCAATATGGCTGCGTCGAGCTGGCTGGCGCTGGGCCCGATCGGTACCGGGGCACTGGGCATGCTGGTGCTGGGCGCCGATGCCCCAGCCGTGTTCGCTGCCAATGGCCTGGGTGGCCTGGGTGAGATTGCCCGTGGCCTGGGACTGGTCGCCGGCATTGTGTTGTGGGGGGCCGGACTGTGGTGGTTGCTCACCGCGGTGCTGATTACCCTGCGCTACATCCGTCACGGCATGCCCTTTAATCTGGGCTGGTGGGGTTTCACCTTCCCGTTGGGGGTGTACACCCTGGCAACGCTCAAGCTGGGCGCCTGGTTGGGGCTGGCCTTCTTCCACAGCATGGGGCTGGTGCTGGTAGTGGCCCTGGCCGGCCTGTGGCTGCTGGTCGGCAGTCTGACCTTGCGCGGCGCCTGGCGGGGTGAGTTGTTCGTGTCACCCTGCATTGCCGGGCTCAACAAGTAGATTGCATTTACCTGAGTGATTGTGGCTTTGTTCGGCTTGCGCGCCTCCAATGACAAAGCCCCACTCAGGTACACGGACGATGAGTCAAACCTCGCAATTCAGCCTCCTTGGCAAGCGGCGATTTTTGCCCTTCTTTATTACCCAGTCGCTGGGTGCCTTCAACGACAACCTGTTCAAGCAGTCGTTGATCCTCGCCATTCTCTACAAACTGGCGATCGACGGTGACCGTTCGATCTGGATCAACGTGTGTGCGCTGCTGTTCATCCTGCCGTTCTTCCTGTTTTCCGCCCTGGCCGGGCAATTTGGCGAAAAGTTCGCCAAGGACGCGCTGATCCGCCTGATCAAGTTGGCCGAGATCGGCATCATGGCCGTGGGTGCCATCGGTTTTCTGACCAACCACCTGGCGTTGATGCTGCTGGCGTTGTTCGCCATGGGGACGCACTCGGCACTGTTCGGTCCGGTCAAATATTCGATCCTGCCGCAGGCCTTGCGCGAGCAAGAGCTGGTTGGGGGTAACGGCCTGGTGGAGATGGGCACATTCCTGGCGATCCTGGCCGGGACCATTGGCGCCGGGGTCATGATGTCCAGCACCCACTATGCGCCGGTGGTGGCCTGCGCCGTGGTGCTGGTGGCCGCGCTGGGCTACCTGTCGAGCCGGTGGATTCCGCGCGCGAGCGCAGCGTCGCCACAGATGAAGCTGGATTGGAACATCTTTACGCAATCCTGGGCCACCTTGCGCCTGGGGCTTGGCCAGACCCCTGCGGTGTCACGTTCGATTGTCGGCAACTCCTGGTTCTGGTTTGTCGGTGCGATCTACCTGACGCAGATTCCGGCCTACGCCAAGGACTGGCTACACGGTGACGAGACCGTGGTCACCCTGGTGTTGACCTTGTTCTCGGTGGGCATCGCCCTGGGGTCGCTGTTGTGTGAGCGTTTGAGTGGGCACAAGGTAGAGATTGGCCTGGTGCCGTTCGGCTCCTTTGGACTGACCCTGTTCGGCCTGCTGTGGTGGTGGCATTCGGGCGATGTGCCGGCAGCGGCAACGCCCCATGACTGGCTGACTCTGCTGGGCATGACCGAGGCATGGTGGATCTTGCTGGCGATTGTCGGTCTTGGCGTCTTTGGCGGCTTCTACATCGTGCCGCTGTATGCCTTGATCCAGTCGCGTACCGCGGTTAACGAGCGCTCGCGGGTGATCGCCGCCAACAACATTCTCAATGCGTTGTTCATGGTGGTCTCGGCAATTGTCACCATCGTGTTGTTGAGCCTGGCCGAACTGACCATTCCCCAGTTGTTCCTGGTGGTGTCGTTGCTGAACATTGGCGTCAACGCCTACATCTTCAGGATCGTCCCCGAGTTCACCATGCGCTTCATGATCTGGCTGCTCAGCCATTCCATGTACCGGGTCGAGCACCGCGACCTGCAGCAGATTCCGGAGGAGGGTGCGGCGCTGCTGGTGTGCAACCACGTGTCGTTTGTCGATGCCTTGCTGATTGGCGGGGCAGTGCGCCGGCCCATCCGGTTTGTCATGTACTACAAGATCTACCAACTGCCGGTGCTCAACTTCATCTTCCGTACCGCAGGTGCCATTCCCATTGCCGGGCGCCATGAAGATGGCGAGATCTACGAGCGGGCGTTCAAGCGCATTGCCGATTGCCTGGCCGAGGGTGAACTGGTGTGTATCTTTCCGGAGGGCAAGCTGACCAGTGATGGTGAGATCGATGAGTTCAAGGGCGGGGTAAGCCGGATCATCGAACAGACACCGGTACCGGTGATTCCGCTGGCTTTGCAGGGCTTGTGGGGCAGCTTTTTCAGCCGCGATCCGGGCAAGGGTTTCTTTCGGCGCTTGTGGTCCAGGGTGACCCTGGTGGCCGGTGCAGCAGTCCCGGTAGACGTAGCGCAGCCGGCACTGTTGCGAGAGCGCGTCAGCCAGTTGCGAGGCGAACTGCGCTGACAGCGAAGGGCAAGGTCAGCTGGCGCTGACCTTGAGGCCGATCAGGCCGGTGACAATCAGGGCAACGCTGAGCAGGCGCACCAGCGCCATGGATTCACCGAACAGGATGATGCCGGCGATCACCGTGCCGACCGCACCGACACCGGTCCAGATGGCGTAGGCCGTGCCCAGGGGCAGCTCTTTCATGGCAAGGCCCAGCAGGCCGAGGCTGATGGCCATGGCAGCGACAGTCAGAACAGTGGGAAGGGGGCGAGTGAAACCGTCGGTGTATTTAAGGCCGACAGCCCAGCCGACTTCGAACAGGCCGGCAAAAAACAGGATGATCCAGGACATGCGGAGTCTCCATCAGGTTGATGGGGCCGTCCCCGAAGCGGTCACGCGGTGCGTCGTGAGGCCGTCCTCACAGTGGGCAATATAGTGCCCAACTTGTAAATGATGAGCAAGCCAGCTGGAAGCAACTGTCTTGCACAGTTGCGGTGGGAGCCGGGTTGCCCCGCGAAGCGATGCGACCTGCACATCACCATCGAGGGGCAAGCCCGCTCCTGCTTTGATTAGACCCCTTGCGGAATCTCTTCACCGCCCAGTGCTTCAAACAGCGCTGGGAGGAATTCGCCGAAGGTCAACATCATCAGGGTAAAGCTGGCATCGAGTTGCCCCAGGGCTTCGTCGCCACCGTCCTCTTCGGCCTGGTCCTGTAGCAGCTCTTCAAAGCGCAGGCGTTTGATGACCATCTTGTCGTCGAGCACGAACGACAGTTTGTCCTGCCAGGCCAAGGACAGCTGGGTCACCACTTTGCCGGTGCCCAGGTGCAGCTGGATCTCGTCGCTGGTCAGGTCCTGGCGCTTGCAGCGCACGATGCCGCCGTCTTCGTGGGTGTCGCGCAGTTCGCACTCGTCCAGTACATAGAAATCCGGGGCCGCTTGCTGGGTCTTGACCCAGTCGGTCATGGTCGCGCTCGGGGCGATCTTCACGGTGACCGGGCGTACCGGCAGCGAGCCCATCACTTCACGCAGGGTCGAGAGCAGATCTTCGGCACGCTTGGCGCTGGCCGAGTTGACCAGGATCAGGCCTTGCTTGGGGGCGATGGCAGCGAAGATCATCGAACGGCGAATAAAGGCACGCGGCAGGAAGGCCTGGATGATCTCGTCCTTGATCTGGTCGCGCTCCTTCTTATAGACCTTGCGCATCTGTTCGGCTTCGATCTCGTCGATCTTCTCTTTGACCGCATCACGCACCACGCTGCCGGGCAGGATGCGTTCTTCTTTACGTGCCGCGATCAGCAGGAAGTCACCGCTGACATGTACCAGTGGAGCATCCTCGCCTTTGCCGAACGGCGCGACGAAACCGTAAGTGGTCAACTCCTGGCTGGCGCAAGGACGCGCCGGCTTGCTGGCCAGAGCGGTTTCCAGTGCTTCGGGATCGAACGGGACATCCTGGGTCAGGCGATAGGTCAGCAGGTTTTTGAACCACATGGGGTGAATCTCTCCTCAACACATAAGGAGGGCATTATTCTCCGAGCGGGCACTTCAGGCCAAGTCCGCTAAGTCTTTGGAACGCCTGAAAAATTTTTTTAAAAAAGTGCTTGCCAGAGTGTTCGGTGCTCCGTAGAATGCGCGCCACACCGAGACGAAGGGTGATTAGCTCAGCCGGGAGAGCATCTGCCTTACAAGCAGAGGGTCGGCGGTTCGATCCCGTCATCACCCACCACTTCTCAGTGTATCGCGCAGCGGTAGTTCAGTCGGTTAGAATACCGGCCTGTCACGCCGGGGGTCGCGGGTTCGAGTCCCGTCCGCTGCGCCATATTTAGCTTCCAGGGCCCACTGAACACCCGGAAGCCACAAAGAAAGCGACCTTAGGGTCGCTTTTTTTGTTTCTGCCGTTCGGCTTTTCCACCCCGCATGCCTCTGCATGGTGCGCACGTCCCCAAGGCGGTGCGTCCGTGGCGCTGTGTTACGCTCGAAACCCCGCGATTAAAGGGCTGCGCAAGCTGGCGCGACCTTTGCTACTGCCTGTCTATCCGGCAATCAACGCAGATTGCTCCGTTCACGACAAAGGCGCCGTGCTGCCCTGACTTGTTTTCACAAGCCAGAACAGCAGGGCGCCTTTTTGTTTGCGCAAGCAGGAGGTAGGCAGATGAGCAGCACCAGCGTGCGCAGTGTTTGCCCGTATTGTGGTGTGGGCTGTGGCATTGTCATGACGGTTGAAGGCAACCGGGTGACCAACGTCAGCGGTGACAAACAGCATCCCAGCAATTTTGGCCGATTATGCACCAAGGGCCTGACATCGCATCAGCCGCTGCGCGAGTCTGGGCGTATGGGGCACGCCTATGTCCGAGAACTGCGCCAGCGCGATCCGGTGCAGACCGGCATCGATACTGCTATCGAGCAGGCCGCCCGGCGCCTGCGCGCAATTATCGACGAGCATGGCCCGGATGCCCTGGCGTTCTATGTGTCTGGGCAGATGTCGCTGGAGGCCCAGTACCTGGTCAACAAACTGGCCAAGGGCTTTGTTCGTAGCCGCCATATCGAATCCAACTCACGGCTGTGCATGGCCAGCGCCAGCAGCGGCTATAAACAGTCACTGGGTGCCGACGGCCCGCCGGGAAGCTATCAGGATTTTGACCGCGCCGATGTGTTCTTGGTGATTGGCGCGAACATGGCCGACTGTCACCCCATTCTGTTCCTGCGCCTGCTTGACCGGCTCAAGGCCGGCGCCCGCTTGATTGTCGTCGACCCCCGGCGCAGTGCCACCGCCGACAAGGCCGACCTGTTCCTGCAGATCAAGCCCGGTACGGACCTGGCCTTGCTCAATGGCCTGCTGCACCTGCTGCACAGCAATGGCCATAGCGATGCCGACTTCATTGCCCGCCATACCGACGGCTGGGAGGCGATGCCGGCCTTTCTCGAGGACTACACCCCCGCGCGGGTCGCTGCCATCACTGGCCTTGCCGAAGCCGACATCCGCACGGTCGCTCATTGGATCGGTCAGGCTCCGGAATGGATGAGTTGCTGGACGATGGGCCTGAACCAGAGCATCCACGGCACCTGGCAGACCAACGCGCTGTGCAACCTGCACCTGGCCACCGGCGCTATTTGCCGGCCGGGCAGTGGTCCCTTTTCGTTGACCGGACAGCCCAATGCCATGGGCGGGCGCGAGATGGGCTACATGGGGCCGGGCCTGCCGGGCCAGCGTTCTGCCCTGGTGGATGCGGATCGCGCCTTTGTCGAACGGTTGTGGAACCTCCCCGCAGACAGCCTGCGCAGTGAGACCGGTGACGGCACCGTAGCTCTGTTCGACAGCCTGACCGCAGGCTCGATCAAGGCTTGTTGGATTATTTGCAGCAACCCGGTGGCCAGCGTCGCCAATCGCCAGCAGGTCATCGATGGTTTGCAGGCGGCGGAACTGGTGATCACCCAGGATGCCTTCCTCGATACCGAAACCAACCGCTATGCCGACATCCTCCTGCCTGCCGCACTTTGGGCCGAAGGCGAGGGGGTAATGGTCAACTCCGAGCGCAACCTGACCTTGATGAACAAGGCAGTCGAACCGCCGGGCCAGAGCCTGCCCGACTGGCAGCTTATCGCCCGGATCGCCTGTGCCATGGGCTATGCCGAAGCTTTCAGCTACGACAGTGCGGAGGCGGTCTTCGAGGAAATTCGCCAGGCCTGGAACCCGGCCACTGGTTATGACCTGCGCGGCGCCAGCTATAGCGCCTTGCGCGAGGCGCCGCGGCAATGGCCGTGCGAGCCGCAGCGCGTCAATCCACGCAGCCCGCTGCGCTATCGCAACGACGGTGTCAGCCAGGCGCTGCTGCGTGATGGGCAGGGGCAGGTGCCCGCCATCGCCTTCGCTACCAGCAACGGCAAGGCGCGTTTCTTCGCACGGCCTTGCCTGCCGCCCGCAGAGATGCCGAATGACGATTTCCCCCTGGTGCTTAACACCGGGCGCGTCCAGCACCAGTGGCACACCCTGACCAAGACCGGCAAGGTGGCGGCCTTGAACAAACTCGACCCCGGGCCTTTTGTGGAGATTCATCCCGAGGACGCCGCGCGCCTGGGCATCGCCGAAAAGGATCAGGTACAGGTGCGCTCGCGCCGTGGCCAGGCGGTGCTGCCGGCACGGATCACCACGCGGGTACTGCCGGGCAACTGCTTTGCGCCGTTTCACTGGAACGATACGTTTGGCGACAACCTCGCGATCAACGCGGTCACCAGCGATGCGGTAGACCCGGTGTCGTTGCAGCCGGCCTTCAAGTACTGCGCGGTGGCCTTGAGCCGGGTTGCCGGTGAACGTATCGAAGCAGTTGAAGTGGCACCGCTGGTGTCTGTTCGCGATCAGCATCTGCTGCTCTGGGCCTCGCAAACCGGCAACGGCCAGGCGCTGGCCGAACGCTGCGCCGAACACCTGCGCCAGGTCGGGCTGCCGGTGCAGCTCAGTTGCATGGAAGATGTGGCGCTTGAGCAACTGGACAACCCCGCCAGCTTACTGCTGATCGCCAGCACCTTTGGCGATGGCGACGCACCGGACAGCGGCGCGGCCTTCTGGCAGGGGCTGCATGGTGAGCATTCCCGGCGGTGTGCGGGCCTGCCTTATGCGGTACTGGCCCTGGGGGATTCCAGTTACCAGCAGTTCTGTGGTTTCGGTCGCAAGCTCGACCAGCGCCTGCAAGACCTGGGTGGTCGGCGCCTGCTGGAGCGAGTCGATTGCGAAGGCGATCCGTTGGAGCCCGCGGGGCAATGGCTGCAGGCGCTGCTGGCCAAGTTCGGCCATCAAGGCGCATCGGCGCTGGGCGGCATGGCCCCTGCTGCCCGTGAGGGGTTCAGCAAGCAGGCACCGCTGTCGGCGCGCCTGCTGGACAATCGCCTGCTCAACAGTCCGGGTGCCGGGAAGGAAACCCGGCAAGTGGTGTTCGACTTGGCCGACAGTGATTTCAGGTATCAGGCTGGCGATGCACTGGGTGTCTGGCCGCGTAACTGCCCGGCGCTGGTAGAGGCGTTTCTGGCGGCCAGCGGGCTGGATGGCAACCGCTGCGTCAGCCTCAAGGGCCTGGCCGACATGCCGCTGTTCGAGGCGTTGACCGATCACCTGGAAATTGCCCGCATCACGCCGGCCTTGCTGGAAGCTGTGGCCAGCCACATTGATGATGCGCCGTTGCGCCAACTGCTGATGCCGCAAAACACGCTCGCGCTCAAGGACTGGCTGTGGGGCCGGCAACTGGTCGACCTGCTTCAGGCCTACCCGGTGCAACTGCAGCTGGACACCTGGCTCAGCCTGTTGAAGCCCTTGCAGCCAAGGCTCTATTCGATCAGTTCAAGCCCCGGCTTCCACCCAGGCCAGGTGCATTTGACGATGTCCACGGTCCGCTATGGCCAGCGCAAAGGCGTGTGCTCGACCTACCTGGCCGATCGCCTTGGGCAGGGCAGTGCGAGAATCTTCACCCAGCCGACGCAACATTTTCTCTTGCCCAAAGACAACGACGCGCCTGTCATCATGGTCGGCCCTGGTACCGGTGTTGCGCCGTTTCGCGCCTTTCTTCAAGAGCGCCAGGTGCAGGGCGCCAGCGGACGCAATTGGCTGTTCTTTGGTGAACAGAAAGCGGCCACCGATTTCTATTACCGCGATGAGCTTCTGGCGTGGCAGCGCGAGGGGCATCTCACTCGCCTGGACACCGCTTTCTCCCGTGACCAGTCGGCGAAGATCTATGTGCAGCAACGCATGATCGAGCAGGGCGCCGAGCTCTGGCGCTGGCTGGAGGAGGGCGGTCATTTTTATGTGTGCGGCGATGCCGAACGCATGGCCAAGGATGTCGAGGCGGCGCTCAAGCAGATCAGCCGCGAGCACGGTGCGCTCAGTGCCGATCAAGCCGATGCCTATGTCAGCGAACTGAGCCGCAGCAAGCGCTACCTGCGCGACGTGTATTGAGGGTGCCCCATAAGGGGGAGTGCTGCACCAGCCTGGGTCGGTGATGACGGCCGGCTGAACGGCCAAACCCCCGGTTCACGGGGTGTTCGGCAGTTGGCACGCTCCCTGCTTTTATCGAAATACAACGTTCTCGCGGGTCAATGGCGATCTGCACCGGAACTACACAAAACGACCAGGCAAAGGCGCCTGGAGCTTCGGCTCCAGGCGCCTTTTTTTGTTTTTCGGGGTTAGCCCCGGCAGTACAGCCACCGTGAATGGCCTTGAGTGAGGATCGGGTATGAATGCAGCAACGACCATCGCCCAGCGAGAAAAACTGATCATCGTTGGCAACGGCATGGTGGGGCATCACTGCGTCGAGCAACTGATCGAGCGAGGAGCCTTGGGCCGTTTCGAGGTGCAGGTGTTCGGTGAGGAGCGTCAACGCGCCTACGACCGGGTTCACCTGTCGGAGTACTTCAACGGCAGCGATGCCGAAACCTTGGCCCTGGGTGCAGTGGGGTTGTATGCCGAACACGGCATCAGCCTGCACCTGCAGGAGGCGGTGGTGGCGATCGATCGCGAGCGCCGCGAGGTGGTTACCCCGCTTGGACGCTATGCCTATGACCAACTGATCCTGGCCACCGGCTCTTATCCCTTCGTGCCGCCCATCGAGGGGTGTGAGGGCGCTTCGCGCCTGGTGTACCGCACCCTGGATGATCTGGACGCCATCCGCGCCGCTGCAACGGGTGCCCGGCGCGGGGTGGTGGTCGGTGGCGGGCTGTTGGGGCTTGAGGCGGCCAACGCCCTCAAGTCCCTGGGCCTGGAAGCTCATGTGGTGGAGTTTGCCCCGCGCCTGATGCCGGTACAGCTCGACGCTGAAGGCGGCGCGGCTCTGCGTGCGCAGATCGAGGCACTGGGCGTTGGGGTGCATCTGTCACGGGCAACCCAATCGGTGGTTGCCGGCGATGACTACCGCTACCGGATGAACTTCGATGGCGGTGAGAGTCTTGAAACCGACCTGATCGTATTCTCCGCCGGCATCCGCCCGCAGGATGCGCTGGGTCGCAGCAGCGGCCTGGAAATCGCCGCCCGTGGAGGCGTGGTGATCGACAGTAACTGCCGCACCAGCGATGCGCAGATCTTCGCCATCGGCGAATGTGCTTCGTGGAATGGCAGCGTGTTCGGTTTGGTCGCGCCGGGCTACACCATGGCGCGCAATGTGGCCGCGACACTGGCCGGTGAAGAGGCCGCCAGCTTCACCGGTGCCGACATGTCGACCAAGCTCAAGTTGCTGGGTGTCGATGTCGGCTCCATAGGTGATGCCCAGGGTGCGACGCCGGGGGCGCGCAGCTATCGCTTTATCGACGAAGCCAACTCGGCGTACCGTCGTCTGGTGGTCGATGCCAGCGGCAAGCGCGTGTTGGGTGCGGTGCTGGTGGGCGACAACAGTTACTACGATACGCTGCTGCAGTACGCACAAAACGGCATCGCATTGCCTGCCGATCCATCTGCGCTGATCTTGCCGCAATCGACCGGTGCGCCAACCCTGGGCGCCGATGCCTTGCCCGACAGCGCAACCATCTGTTCTTGTCACAACGTCAGCAAGGGCGCGATCTGCAGCGCCATCGACAACGGCTGCGGCGAACTGGGTGCGCTCAAGCAGCAGACCAAGGCCTGTACCGGATGCGGTGGCTGCGCGGCGCTACTCAAGCAGGTGTTCGAGCATGAGTTGATCGCCCGCGGTGCCAGCGTCGACAAGAGCCTGTGCGAACACTTCGCCTACACCCGCCAGGAGCTCTACGCCCTGGTGCGGGTGGAGGGCATCCTGAGTTTCGATGAGATGCTCGCCAAACATGGCCGCGGCCATGTGGGCTGCGACATCTGCAAACCCACCGTTGGCTCGATCCTGGCCTCGTGCTGGAACCAGCCGATCATGGACCCGTCGCTGGTACCGCTGCAGGACACCAACGACACTTTCATGGCCAACATGCAGAAGAACGGCACCTACTCGGTGGTACCGCGCATCCCGGGCGGCGAAATCACCCCGGACAAGCTCATCGTCATTGGCCAGGTGGCGAAGAAGTACGACCTCTACACCAAGATCACCGGCGGCCAGCGCATCGACCTGTTCGGGGCCCAGCTTCACGAGTTGCCGGCCATCTGGGGCGAACTGATCGAGGCCGGATTCGAGACCGGTCATGCCTATGGCAAGTCCACACGCACGGTCAAATCCTGTGTCGGCAGCACCTGGTGCCGCTATGGCGTACAGGACAGCGTACACATGGCCCTGACCCTGGAAGACCGCTACAAGGGCCTGCGCTCACCGCACAAACTCAAGTTCGCGGTATCGGGCTGCACCCGTGAGTGTGCCGAGGCGCAGAGCAAGGATATCGGTGTGATCGCCACCGAGAAGGGCTGGAACCTGTACGTCTGCGGCAACGGCGGCATGCGTCCACGGCATGCCGAACTGTTCGCTACCGACCTGGACGATGCCGCGCTGATCCGCACCATCGACCGGGTGCTGATGTTCTACATCCGTACTGCCGACAAATTGCAGCGCACCTCGGTGTGGCGTGAAAGCCTCGAGGGCGGCTTGGACTACCTCAAGCACGTGATTCTCGACGACAGCCTGGGCCTGGGCGCGGAGCTTGAAGCGCAGATGCAACTGGTGGTCGACCGATACGAATGCGAATGGGCGAATGCCCTGAAGGACCCGGAAAAACTCAAGCGTTTCCGTACCTTCGTCAACGACCAGCGCCCGGACCCAGGCGTGCATTTTGTCCGCGAGCGTGGCCAGCGCCGACCGATCGGCGCCGCTGAACTTCACTTGATCCCGACCACTGAAGAGGTGCTGTGATGAGCGTGTCCACTGTTGCTGTAAACCTGCAAGCCCGACACTGGCAGGCCGTGTGCAACCGCGATGACCTGGTGGCGCAATCGGGAGTGGTGGTGTGGTTCGAGGGACGGCAGGTGGCGCTGTTCTACCTGCCAGGGCAGAGTACACCGGTGTATGCCGTTGATAACGTCGACCCCAGGTCCGGCGCCAATGTGATTGGCCGTGGACTGGTGGGGCATCTGAACGGCGAACTGGTGGTGGCGGCGCCCTTGTACAAGCAGCACTTCTGCTTGAGTGACGGTCGTTGCCTGGAGGATGCGGGGCAGGCGTTGCAGGTGTGGCCGGTGCGCTTGTGTGGTGATCAGGTAGAGATCGGACAAGCCCCGTAGGAGCGGGCTTGCTCCGCGAAAGCCCGCGCCGATAAACTCCGGCGATGAACCTCGACACCCGTATCAAATTCCGCCACCTGCTGTGCTTTCTCGAAATTGCCCGCCAGGGCAGTTTCGCCAAGGCTGCCGATGCCATGGCGATCAGCCAGCCTGCCATCTCCAAGACCCTCAAGGAGCTTGAAGACCTGCTGCAGACACGCCTGTTCGAGCGCAGCAAGCAAGGCGTCGAACTAACCCCGGCCGGGGTGCGTTTCATGCGTTATGCCGGGCCCAGCGTCCAGGCCCTGCGTGAGGGTGTGAGTACCTTGCGGGGTGAGGAGCATGCACCGCCACAGGTGCGTGTCGGTGTGCTGTCTACGGTTGAAAGCCTGCTGATGCCCGAGGTGCTCTGTCGCCTGCACCAGCGCCATGAGGCCCTGGTGGTCAGCGTGGCCACCGGCCCCAGCGCTCATTTGCTGGCGCAATTGCATGTCGGCGAGCTGGACCTGGTGATCGGGCGCATGACCGACAGCCCGCAGATCCAGGGCTTGTTGTTCGAGCACCTGTACAGCGAGTCGATGTCGCTGGTGGTGCGTCCGGGACATCCGCTGCTGGCCGGTCAGCCTGTCGAGCGTAGCCAGGTCGGCCGCTATCCATTGGTACTGCCGCTGGCCGGTACGACCATCCGCAAGCACGCCGACAGTCTGTTCGTGCAGTGCGCCATCGAGCAACCGCTGCAGCGCCTGGAAACCCTGTCGCCAGCCCTGAGTCGCCGTTATGTGCAAGGCAGCGATGCCGTATGGGTAGCGCCGCGTGACGCCGTGCGGGTCGATCTGGGCCGGGGCGAGTTGTGCGAACTGGACCTGGGTGTGCAAGAGCCGGGCGGTTCGGTGGGCATCTGCAGCAACGCCGCGTTGCCACTGAGTTTGCCGGCCCGCTGGTTGTGCGAAGTGCTGCGCGAAGTGGCCGCGCAGTACCGCGACGGCAGCTACCCCTGAAATCCTGTCCTTATTACAAACTGCTACAAAAACTGCGCGCAAATTTGCTCAAGCGCCATGCCCCGTCAATACTGGCCACTGGCTGCAGCTTTGTATGAAGAAGGTTTTAACTGGCTGAACTTATCCGGCTTTTGTTGCTCTCATGCCGGTAGCCATTGGTCGTGGCCGCCTGATAAGCTCGCGGCTTTACTCGATTGCCCTATCGGCGCATGAACAAGGAAATAGCATGAAACAGCATCGGTTGGCGGCTGCGGTTGCCCTGGTTAGTCTGGTCCTGGCGGGTTGCGATTCGCAGACCAGCGTCGAGCTCAAGACTCCGGCACAGAAAGCCTCCTACGGTATTGGCCTGAACATGGGCAAAAGCCTGGCTCAGGAAGGCATGGACGACCTTGATTCGAAAGCAGTTGCTCAAGGCATCGAAGATGCTGTTGGCAACAAAGAGCAGAAGATCAAGGACGATGAACTGGTCGAAGCCTTTGCTGCCTTGCAGAAGCGCGCTGAAGAGCGTCTGGTCAAGATGAGCGAAGAGTCGGCTGCCGCTGGCAAGAAATTCCTTGAAGAAAACGGCAAGAAGACCGGTGTCGTGACCACCGCTTCCGGCCTGCAGTACGAAGTGATCAAGAAGGCCGACGGCGCCCAGCCAAAGCCGACTGACGTGGTCACTGTCCACTACGAAGGCAAGCTGATCGACGGCAAGGTCTTCGACAGCTCCGTCGAGCGTGGCAGCCCGATCGACCTGCCGGTTAGCGGCGTGATCCCGGGTTGGGTCGAAGGCCTGCAACTGATGCACGTGGGCGAGAAGTACAAACTGTTCATCCCGGCTGACCTGGCCTACGGCGCCCAGAGCCCGAGCCCGATGATCCCGGCCAACTCGGTCCTGGTTTTCGAGCTGGAACTGCTGGGCATCAAGGATCAGGCCAAGCCTGAAGCCGACGCCGCAGCCGAGTAAGCTGCCGCGTTAACGACAACGCCCCGTCTCGACGGGGCGTTGTCGTTTCTGGCGATTGCATCGAACCCCGAAGGCAAGGCAAGGTCTGAAAAGCTGCAACGAACGCCGAAAAGGCGCACGATGGGCAAAACGTTTGCGCCATTGAAACAGGTGTGTAAAAAACGCCCGATTTGACCCCGGCCCTTGCCTGGCGGGCGCCTCGAGGGGCAAATCTCGCTCTGTTCACAAGGTTATCCACAATAATTGTGGATAACCTTTCCCTGGCTGGTCCCTGGAGGCCATATGAAAGCACCGTGGAATTTTGCCCGCTTTCTGCCCCTGGCCGAGCGCCTGCTCAGCCGTGGCCGTCTGCCGGCACTGATTTTTGCCGTGGCGCGCAAAGGGCCAAGGCTTGGCAAACTGCGTGAAGATGTGGGTTTGCTGCAGGCCCTGTGCCTGGCCTGGTGGCGGGGGGAGTACCGCGCCATCAGCCCCAAAGCGCTGGTGACCGTGGTAGCGGGGTTGCTGTATTTCGTCAGCCCCCTGGACGCCATTCCCGACTGGCTGCTGGGTGTGGGCTTTCTCGATGACATCGCCGTGCTGGCCTGGGTGCTGAAAGCCGTTTCCGATGAACTGGCGGCGTTCAATGCCTGGCGGACGCGGCAGGCGCCCGAGAAGCTGCGGGTTGTCGAGCGACTCCCCGCTACCGCCGAATCCCTGCGGCTGGAGCAGGAAAAAAGCTGATTACACCGCGCTCCCCTGCACACCCTTGTGGCTGGTAATATAATTGGCATAAGGGTTATGCCTACGGATTACATGTCGTAGTCCTACAAGGGGGTTGTAATGAGTATTCAGGTCATCAGCCGAGACGGTCAACCCGAGTACGCGGTTGTACCCTGGGAGCAGTACCAGGCACTGCTCAAGGCCGCCGGCCAAGCCGAGCAGGTCGCCGTCGAGCACACAGAATCCACCCCATCCCAAAGCGCCAGCTTGCCAAGTTTCAGCGAGCTGGCGCGTTTGCGTGAAGGCAAGGGCCTGGCGCCGGAGCAATTGGCGCGCAGCGTCGGCATCAGCCCGGTGTACCTGGCGCTGATCGAGAGCGGCGAACGCCAGCCGGATGCCGCCATTCGCCGCAGCCTGGCCTGGGAGTTGGGGGTGGCCGGATGGAGCGAACCGTCGTGAGCAGCGTACGCATCAGTCGCCAGCACTGGGATGGCCTGCTTGGCGAGCTGGATCTGGCCCGTCGCCAGCGCCACTTGTTGACCTACCGTGCTTTGCTCGAACGCCTGCAACTGCCGAGCCCTGCCATGCAGACACTGACCGCTGCGCTTGAGCATCTGGCAGCACTGGACGCCCGAGCCGAGCAGCCATTGCGCAGCTCGCTGGTGATCAGCCAGGGTGCCAGCCGCTTGCCGCGCACGGGCTTTTTTGAGTGTGTCGAGCGGCTGGGGCGTTTTTCCGGGCCTTCCGACGGTATGGCCGCCGCGTCCTGGCATGCCTCCGAAGTGGTCCGCGTGTTCGAGTACAGCTACCCCGAGGAAGCTTGAGCGTCAGGGACAGTGTCGATTCGATAGACACTGTGCCCGGACAGGTCCTTGGCCTGGTGCTTGGCCTGCGAGGCCAGTTCAGCCAGTTGCCCTGCATCCAGGCCGGCGCAGGCTTGCGGGTGCAGATGCACCACGCCGATCGACAGCGACAATAGCGCAAACTCCTGCCGCTGGCCCTGGCGGTTGGGGGCAATGAAGCAACCTGCCTGCAGGTGCTCGGCGCGGTAGAAGCGTCGACACTGTTTCTGAAAGTCTTCCAGCAGTAACTGCAACCTCCGCTCCCAATCTGCGGAGCCCAGCACCAGCATGAAATCATCGCCGCCAATGTGGCCGACGAAGTCGTGGTTGGGGTCGACCCGTTCGTTCAGGCACTGCGCCAGGCACAGCAGCACTTCATCGCCGCGGGCGTAGCCATAGATGTCGTTGAATGGCTTGAAGCTGTCGATATCCACATAGCAGATCGCCGCCTCGCGCTGCTGTTGCAGCAGGCGAGTGAGGCATTGCTGGATCGGTACGTTACCTGGCAGCAGGGTCAACGGGTTGGCATAGCGTGCCTGTTGGATCTTCTGTTCGGTAATCAGCTTGAGCACATCAATCACCCGGCCCAGGCCCAGGTAGCGGCCGTTGTGGGTAATGATGAAGTCTTCTTCGATACGCTGGCGGGCGCGGCTGGTCAGCAGGCGACTGACCTTTTGCAGCGACTGCACCAGCTCTACGGCCAGGAAATCATCGCTCATCAGGCGACTGATCGGCTTGCGTGCGAACAGGTCGGTCGCAAACGGCTTGAGCAGCGCATCAGACAACGAGTGACGGTGGACGATTCCGCAGGGCTGGCGTCGCTCGTTCAGCACCGCCACCGAGTTGAGGTTGGCCTGGCGGCGGAACAACTCCAGCACTTGTGCGGTGGGGGTGCCTTGCGCCACCGCAGGTTGCTCGTTGAGCAGCGCGGCCAGGTTGCCGCAGTCGTCGTTCAGTACCTGTACCTCGCGGCTCGTGCTGCCGAGCATCTGCTGGATGTCCCGTGACGCCTGCTCCTGGGGGCGGCCGAGCAGATAGCCCTGGACCAGATCGACGCCCATGTCGGTCAGCACCTGGAGCTCCTCGGCAAGTTCGATGCCTTCGGCGATCACCTGGGCCCGCGATGCGCGAGCAATCTGCAGGATGGAGCCGACAAACTCGCGCTTGACTGCGTCCTGGTGGATGCCATCGATGAAATGGCGGTCGATCTTGACGTAGTCCGGGCGCAGTTCCGACCACAGCCGCAGGCTCGAATATCCAGCGCCCAGGTCATCAAGGGCAATCGAAAAACCCATGTCGCGGTAGTGGTGCAGGGCATTGAACAGCAACTGGAAGTCGTCGGTGGGGGTCTGCTCGGTCAACTCGATCACTACCCGGCTGGGCGAGAGCCCCAGGTCGTGGAGCATTTTCAGGGTGCGCCCGGACTGGTATTGGGGTTCCAGCAGCGATTCGGGAGAGACGTTGAGAAACAGCTTGCCCTCCAGTTGCTGCTGGCTGAAGCGGCGGCAGGCGCTTTCCCGACAGGCCACCTCCAGCTCGGTCAGGCGTCCGGCCTGGCGGGCGACGGCAAACAGGTTGATCGGTGAGTGCAGGGGGCTGTTGGAGGGGCCGCGGCTCAAGGCCTCGTAGCCGAGGATGCGTCGCTGCGACAGGCAGACAATGGGCTGGAACAGACTGTGCAAGCCGCTTTGAGCCAGAATGGTGCTCAACGCGCTGAGCTGTTCGGTCACGGTCATGGGCAGCACTACCTTGAAATAAAGGGACTGGAGCCAACGGCTTCAGTCCCTTTATTTCACGACAGATTCGTGACTGTTTAATGACCCAATGGCGGCACGGTCACATTATTTTGCCATTACTGTTTCAGCGGTTGTTCTTGGCCACCGCCGAGTTCAACCCGAGGTAGTCGAGCAGGATACGCCCGGACTCGCTCAGGTAGGCGTCGTCCTCGGGTTTGGTGTCGTCCGGCTCGGCGGGCAGGGCGTCTTCGTCTTCTTTCTTCAGCTCCTTGAGCGGCTCTTCGCCCTTGGCTTTGCGACGGGTGTTCTCCAGTGCCAACTGCTTGCTTTCGATATCGGCGTGCTGGGCGCGTCGCTCGGCTTCGTTGAGGCTCACGGTTTTTTCGTTCATCAGCTTCTGGGTCAGCGCCAGGCGGTCGCGGATGTAGACAAACTCCGGGTCCTTGGCCGTACGGCTATCGTGACGGGCCTTGAGCTGGGCCAGGAACGGCTTGAACGGGTCGACCGCAGGCTTGATGGCCGGGCGGATGGTGTCCCATGGCATGGCCTCTGGCAGGGCGCTCTCACCGATTTCCTTGGTGTCGATGATCGACGGGTAGTCGATGTCAGGCAGCACGCCCTGATGCTGGGTACTCTGCCCGGAAACCCGGTAGAACTTGGCCAGGGTCAGCTTCAGTTCGCCATGGTTGAGCGGCTGGATGGTCTGCACGGTGCCCTTGCCGAAGGTCTGGCCACCGAGGATCAGCGCGCGGTGATAGTCCTGCATGGCGCCGGCGAAAATTTCCGAGGCCGAGGCTGAAAGGCGGTTGACCACTAGGGCCAGCGGGCCTTTGTAGAAGGCGCCGTTGTTTTCATCTTCAAGCACGTCGACGCGGCCGTCGCTGTTGCGCACCAGTACGGTCGGGCCCTTGTCGATGAACAGGCTGGTCAGCTCCGTGGCTTCCTGCAGGGAACCGCCGCCGTTGTTGCGCAGGTCGATGACCACGCCGTCGACTTTTTCCTTCTGCAGTTCGGTGAGCAGTTTTTTCACGTCGCGGGTGGTGCTCTTGTACTCTGGATCACCGGCACGGAATGCCTTGAAGTCCAGGTAGAAGGCCGGGATCTCGATGATGCCGAGCTTGTAGTCGCGGCCATCCTGCTTGAGCTTGAGCACGGATTTTTTCGCCGCCTGCTCTTCAAGCTTCACCGCCTCGCGGGTGATCGGCACGATCTTGCTGGTCTGGTCATTCGGGGCGTTGGTCGCCGGAATGACTTCAAGGCGAACCACCGAGCCTTTCGGGCCGCGGATCAGCTTGACCACTTCGTCCAGGCGCCAGCCGATGACATCGACCATTTCCTTGTCGCCCTGGGCTACGCCGATGATCTTGTCGGCAGGGGCCACTTGCTTGGTCTTGGCGGCAGGGCCGGCCGGTACCAGGCGCACGATCTTGACCAGGTCGTTGTCACTTTGCAGCACGGCGCCGATACCTTCGAGCGACAGGCTCATGTTGATATCGAAGTTTTCCGCGTTGTCAGGCGACAGGTAGTTGGTGTGCGGGTCGTAGGACTGGGCGAAGGTGTTGATGTAGGCCTGGAAGATATCTTCGGCGCGGGTCTGGTCGAGGCGGGTGAGCTGGTTCTTGTAGCGCTTGGTCAACAGCTCCTGGATGGCCTTGGGCTCTTTGCCGGCGATCTTCAGGCGCAGCACTTCGTCCTTGACCCGTTTGCGCCACAGGTCGTCGAGTTCGGCCTGGTTCTTCAGCCACGGGGCGTCCTTGCGGTCGATCAGCAGGGTTTCCTTGGTGCTGAAGTCGAAGTTCTCGACACCCTTGTTCAGCTCGGCGAGGGCGAAGTCCAGGCGCGATTTGACCCGATCCAGGTAACGTTTGTAGATGGTGAAGCCAGGATCGAGGTTGCCGCTCTTGAGGAAGTCGTCGAACTGGGTCTTCCACTTGTCGAACTCGGCGATGTCGCTGGCCAGGAAATAGCTGCGGGCCGGGTCGAGCAGCTTGATGTAGCTGTCGTAGATGATGACCGAGCGCGCGTCGTTGAGCGGTGGTTTGCTGTAGTGGTGGCGCTTGAGCAGCTCGACCACGTTGAGGCTGGCGACCACTTCGTCACGCCCGGGCTGGAGTTTGTCCCAGCTGTTGCTGGCCCAAGCACTGCCCACCAACGGCAGACTGCCCAGACCGATCAACAGGGCGAGGGTGGTGCTTGGCAGAAAATGCTTCATGCTGATTCGACGTAGGGACAATTGATCACGCATATTAGGCCGTCTTTGGATTCGCCGGTTCCATGAAAACCGGACGCATAATGCAAAAAGCCCGGGGCTACAGCTCCCGGGCTCAGTCATGACTCAACTATGGAGGCACTGTGAAAGCATTGCAAGGCGTTGACGGACATGTGGAGTGGGTTGCGACGACAAGTCCAGCTTGCGATATCGGTCAAGTACGAATTCGAGTGGCCGCAGCCGGCCTCAATCGTGCCGACTTGCTGCAGCGCGCCGGGCTTTACCCGCCGCCGCCGGGCGCCAGTGAGTTTCTGGGGCTGGAGTGTTCCGGGGTGATTACCGAAGTGGGTGCCGGGTCGTCCTGGCAGGTGGGGGATCGGGTGTGCGCGCTGCTGGCCGGTGGCGGCATGGCCGAGGAGGTGGTGGTCGATGCCCGTCATGTGCTGCCGGTGCCCGAAGGTCTGAGCCTGGCAGAGGCTGCCGCGATCCCGGAGGTGTATGCAACGGCCTGGCTCAATGTGTTCCAACTGGCCGGGCTCAAGCCGGGCGAGAAGGTGCTGTTGCATGCAGGGGCCAGTGGCGTGGGGTCGGCGGCGATCCAGCTGTGCAAGGCGTTCGGCAGCCCCTGCTGGGTGAGTGTCGGTTCGGCCGAGCGCCTGGCTTACTGCGAGTCGCTGGGCGCCAGCGCCGGTGTGGTGCGCGGTGATGACCTGAACAGCCTCAACGACTTCGGCCCGTTCGATGTGATCCTCGACCCGGTCGGGGCGAACTATGCCGAGCTCAACCTCAAGTTGCTGGCCCGTGACGGGCGCTGGGTAATCATTGGCTTGATGGGCGGGCGCAAAGCAGAGCTGGACCTGGCGCAATTGCTGGTCAAGCGCGTGCAGGTGCTGGGCTCGACCCTGCGCACCCGCGACGATCAGTTCAAGGCGGATCTGCTCAGTGACCTGGGGCAGCAGGTGTGGCCGTTGTTCACCGAAGGTCGGCTCAAGCCGCAATTGGCCAAGGCGTACCCGGTCAAGGATGCCGAGGCAGCGTTTGCCGAACTGGCGAGCAACCAGGTGTCGGGCAAGTTGGTGCTGGTGATCGACGAAAGCCTGGTATAGGCCGTAGATCGCGAGGCAAGCCCGCTCCTGCGGTGGGAGCGGGCTTGCCTCGGATGCTTGTTTCAATCACGTCCAGGCATGAATCGGCCAGCCGTTCTTCTCTGCATGTTCGCGCAACACCGGGTCGGGATTGACCACATGGGGGTAGTCCACCTTCAGCAGCAGCGGCAGGTCATTGCGCGAGTCTGAATAGAAGCTCGCCCCCTCGAGGTTTTCCTCTTCCTGATCGAGCCACTCCAGCAACCGGGTGATCTTGCCTTCGCGGTAGGTCAGCACACCGGTGGTCTTGCCGGTGTACACGCCATTTTCGACCTCAAGGTTGATCCCCAGGTATTCGTCGATGCCCAGGCGCGCTGCGATCGGCCCCACCAGGTGGGTGCCGGAGGCAGAAATCACCAGGATACGGTCGCCTTGCTTACGATGCTGGGCAATGCACTTGCACGCATCACTGAAGATGATCGGCTCGATAAAGTCCTCGACCCAGGGTTCGACCAGATGCTCGACCTCTTCCAGGCTGCGTCCGGCCACCGGCTCCAGGCTGAAGGCCATGTAGTCTTCCATGGCCAGGTGGCCCTTGCCGTAGGCATCCATCAGTTCCCGGTCGCGGCGCAGGAAGGATTCACCATCGACCCACTCGAGGCGGGCCATCTGTTCGCTCCACAAGGAGGCGCAATCACCGTGGATCAGGGTTTCGTCCAGATCGAAAATCGCTAGTGCCATGTTCAGAAAAACTCCTGTGCAACCCTCAGGCGACTTCGCAGAGGGCGGTGGGATCGATCGACAAGGATACCCGCTGGCCGTCTGCGTGCAGATCGGCAGACGAGCGGTTGAGGACATCGACCAGCAACTCTACCCCGCGAGCCTGGATCCGGTAACGGATCACGTTGCCCAACAGGCTGTGACTCAGCACCTGGCCTTCGAGTTCGCCGCTCAGGCTCAGGGCGATGGCTTCCGGTCGAATCGCCAGGCGGCTGCTGACCGGGCGCTGCAGCAGGCGGCTGGCGCTGTCGGCATCGAGCAGGTTGTAGTTGCCGATAAAACCCGCGGCAAAGACGTCAACCGGGGCGGTGTAAAGGGTTTCGGCATCGCCGCTCTGGACGATGCGACCCTGGTTCATCAGGAAGATGCGATCAGACATGGTCAGCGCTTCTTCCTGGTCATGGGTGACGAAAATGGTGGTCAGGCCCAGTTCGCGCTGGATCTGACGGATCTGTTCGCGCAGGTGTTTGCGGATCCGCGCATCCAGTGCCGAGAGCGGCTCGTCCAGCAGCAGCAGGCGCGGGCGGGTGACCAGCGAGCGCGCCAGGGCCACGCGCTGGCACTGGCCGCCAGACAGCTGGTGCGGGTAGCGGCTGGCGAAGTCCTGCAGTTCGACCAGTTGCAATACCTCGCGGACCCGGCTGCGACTGTCGTCGGCATTGACCTTCTGCATGCGCAGGCCAAAGGCTACGTTCTGTTCCACGGTCATGTTGGGGAACAGTGCATAGCTCTGGAATACCATGCCG
This sequence comes from Pseudomonas vranovensis, assembly GCF_040438935.1. Classification (NCBI taxonomy): domain Bacteria; kingdom Pseudomonadati; phylum Pseudomonadota; class Gammaproteobacteria; order Pseudomonadales; family Pseudomonadaceae; genus Pseudomonas; species Pseudomonas vranovensis. The sequence continues at coordinate 640,250 of NZ_CP159259.1, forward strand.
ATGCCACGCTTTTGCGGGCTCAGGGGGACGAGGTCGCTGCCGTCGAGGAGGATCTTGCCGCTGTCGACGGCCGTCAGGCCGGCAATACAGCGCAGCAGGGTGGATTTGCCGCAGCCCGATGGGCCCAGCAGGGTGACGAACTCACCGCGCTCGATGTGGCAATTGATGTCGGTGAACACCGGGCTGGCGCCGTAGCTTTTTTGCAGATTCTGTACGCTGACAAAACTCATATCAGGATTTGTCCTTGTTCAGGCGGTTGGCTGCCCAGGTCAGCACCAGCACGAAGAAGAAATAGGAAATCACCAGGGCGCTGTTGAAGTGGCCGCTGCTGTTGCGCATGTTGTTCAGGTACACCTGCAGGGTCTCGTAGCGGGTACCCACCAGCAGGTTGGCGAACACGAATTCGCCGAACAGGAACGAGAACGACAGCAGCAAGGCCACCAGTAAGCCCTTGCGCAGGTTGGGCAGCACCACCAGGAACGCCGCCTGGAAGGTGCTGGCACCCAGCAACTGGGCCGCGTCCATCAGGTCGCGCAGGTTGATCGCCTGCAGGTTGTTGGTAATGGCCCGGTACATGAACGGCAGTGCCACAGTGAAGTAGCAGCCGATCAGGATCCACGGGGTACCGACCATGGCCATGGGGCCAGAACCATATAACTGCAGCAAGCCCACCGACGACACCACCGGCGGCACCGCAAAGGGCAGCAGGATGAGGATGTTCATCAGCGCATCGAGCCGTGGAAAGTGGTAATGGACCACGAACAACAGCGGCAGGATCAGCAGCACCGATAGCAGCAGTGCGCCGACGCACACCAGCAGCGACTGGCCGAAGGCCGCCAGGAAACGGGGGTCGCTCCACAGCGCCAGGTACCACTTGAAGGTCAGTCCACTGGGCAGCAGGCTCGCCGACCAACTGGTGGCCAGGGAGTAGAGCAGGGTGCCAGCCAGGGGCAACAACAGGATCAGGAACAGCAGGTAGACCATCAGGCGGTGGTAGAGGCGGGCCGTGCCCGGTTCAACGCGTGACATGGTAGCTCCTCTTCAACAGCCATTGGTGAACGATGGTCACCAGGGTCATTAGCCCCACCAGGATAATTGCCAGGGCGCTGGCCAGGTTCGGGTCCAGGGAGATGTCCCCTGCTACCAATGCGGCAATACGGATGGGCAGCACGTTGAAATTGCCCGTGGTCAGCGCATAGACCGTCGCGTAGGCACCCAGTGCATTGGCCAGGAGGATCACGAAGGTGCCCAGCAAGGCCGGGGCCATCACCGGTAGGCCGATATGCCGCCAGTATTGCCAGGCATTGGCACCGAGCAGTTCAGCCGACTCGCGCCAGTCTTCGCGCAGGGCGTCGAAGGCGGGGTAGAGCAGCAGCACCCCGAGGGGAATCTGGAAGTAGGTGTAGAGAATGATCAGGCCGGTTTTTGAATAGAGGTTGAAGTCTTCGATGATCCCGGCCTGTTTCAGCAGCAAGGTCAATGCACCGTTGAAGCCGAGCAGGATGATGAAGGCGAAGGCCAGCGGTACACCGGCGAAGTTGCTGGTCATGTTGGCGAAGGCGTTGACGAAGTCGCGCAGGCGCGAGTCGACCTTGCGCAGCGAGTAGCTGCCGAGAATAGCGATCAGGATGCCGAACACACTCGACCAGAAACTGATTTCAAGGCTGTGCTGGATGGCCTGGCGGTAGAACCTGGAGCTGAACACCTTGCTGAAGTTTTCCAGGCCCCAGCCGCTTTCGGCCTGCAGGCTGTGAATCGCCACCCAGGCCAGCGGGGCAATCTGGAAAATGATGAAGAACAACGCAAATGGCAGCAGGAACAGCGACGCCAGCCACCGTGTGCGCTTGATCGAGTTCACTTGAGCAGCTCCCTGCACACGGGCTTGTCGTGGGGCACGCCGAGCAATTCGCAGATCGTCCCGCACAGTTCTGTCTGCAAGGGCTTGGCGGCCGGATCGAGGCTGAAGGCCTCGCCGAAAACGAACAAGGGGACTTCGCGTTCCTCGGCCAGCAGGCCATTGTGCGAGCGGTCGTTGTTCATGCCGTGATCGGCCGTGACGATCACCTGGTAGCCCTCCTGCAGCCAGCTGTGCAGGTAGTCGGCCAGCAGGATGTCGGCGCTGCGGGCGCTGTTGCGGTACTGGCTGCTGTCGAGGCCGTGGCGGTGGCCGGCGTCGTCGATGTTCATCGGGTGTACCAGCAGAAAGTTCGGTGCATGACGACGACGCAGGTACTCGGCATCGGCGAACAGGTGCGAGTCGGGGTAGTGATCGGCGTAGTAGAACAGGCCGTGCTGGATCGGTAGCTTGGGGGCATGGGTGTGGCGGTCGCGCAGCGGAACGAAGGGCGAGCGGTTGTACAGCTCGCTGACCCAGTGATAGGCCGCTGCCGCCGTGCCCAGGCCGGCTTCGCGGGCATAGTGGAAGATGCTGCGCTGGGTGGACAGGCGGGTCACGTTGTTATGCACGATGCCGCTGTCGATGGGCGCTACACCGGTGAGAATGCATTCGTAGAGCGGACGCGACAGCGCTGGCAGCTCGCATTCCAGGCGGTACAGGGCTGCGCGGTCGGCTTCGACATAGGCATGCAGGTGGCCCATGGCGTGGTGGGCGACCTGATGGTTGAGGCCATCGAGCAGGACCAGGATGACGTTGTGCTTCATGGTAGCTCCGGGGGTTGGCGGGAAGCTGTCGCGGGGCAAGCCGGCTCCTGTGGTGGGAGCGGGCTTGCCCCGCGACAAAGGCTTACTCCATCTCGATGATCACTTGCTCCTGCCACATCTGCGGCAGTTTCTTGGAGGTCGCTTCCCATGCCGCGGAATCCTTGATCGGCTGCACGGCTTTGTACTGCTCGTTGGGCAGCAGCTTGGCCTGTACATCGGCCGGCAGTTTAAGGTGCTCGGCGCGGATCGGCCGGGCGTGGCCGATGGCGAGGTTGGTCTGCCCGGCATCGCTGAAGATGTACTCGCGGGTCAGTTTGGCGGCGTTAGGGTGCTTGGCGTATTTGTTGATGATGGTGGTGTAGCCGGAGATCACCGAGCCATCGGAAGGAATCAGCACTTCAAAGCGGTCAGGGTCGATCTGCTGGCGGTAGCTCAGGCCGTTGAAGTCCCAGACCACGCCCACCTCGATCTCACCCTTTTCCAGGGTCTGGATGGTCGGGTTGGCCAGCGACAAGCGTTTTTGCTGGGCCAGTTTGGTGAACAGCTGAAGGCCCGGCTCGATGTTCTTCTCGTCGCCCTTGTAGGCGATGGCGGCAGCCAGTACCCCATTGGCGGCCTGGGCGGCAGTGCCGACGTCACCGATGGCGACCTTGTACTTGCCTTTTTCCAGGTCATGCCAGGTCTTGGGCATGTCGGCTTCTTTTACCAACTGCTTGTTGATGATGAAGGCGATGGTGCCGGTATAGGCCAGGGCCCAGTGGCCGTCCTTGTCCTTGGCCCAGTCCGGCACCTGCTCCCAGGTGCTGGGCTTGTACGGCTGGGTCACGCCCTTGGCCACGGCAATCGGGCCGAAGGCGGCGCCCACGTCACCGATGTCGGCACTGGCGTTGTCTTTTTCGGCGTCGAACTTGGCCACTTCCTGGGCCGAACTCATGTCGGTGTCCATGTGCTTGAGGCTGTATTTTTTCGCCAGGTCTTCCCAGGTACCTTTCCAGTTGGCCCAGGCATCGGGCATGCCCACGCTGTTGACGGCACCCTCCTTGCGGGCGGCGTCCTCCAGGGCCTTGAGGTCGGTGTCGGCAGCCATTGCCGAAGTACACAGGGCGATGGTCGAGCCTAGCAGTGACGCCAGAAAAAGCTGTTTCATCCGAAGCTCCTTGGTGGGTGCCTTGCAAAACGCGAATGGTGGTGTTGGACGTAATTGCGATTCGGTTGGTCTAGGTCAGCAATACCTGAGCCAAGGTAGGCATGGTGCATGACAATTTGATGTCCATACCGACCGCCCGGCCAGGGTCTGCGCCCCTGAAAATCAAGCGTAGACCACCCTGGCTGTCATCTGGCATTCATCTGTAGTGCCTAGGCTTGCTCTATTCTCATAGCCCTGTAGGCGCCATTTGTGTGCGCTGCCGGTGCTGGACTAGTCCAGATAGGTAACCTTTGATGCCGCCACTGCCACCCCGAGCAGTAACAGCTATCTGCCATGCCCTGCAGGAGCAGATCGAGCATGGCCTTCTGCCGCCCGGTTGCAAGCTGCCCGCCGAGCGCAAACTCAGTGAGGTGTTCGATACCACGCGCATCACCTTGCGTGAGGCGCTGGTGCAACTGGAGGCACGCGGGCTGATCTATCGGGAGGATCGGCGCGGCTGGTTCGTGGCGCCGGAGCGCCTCACATACGACCTGAACGAGCGCAGTCATTTCCATGCGATGGTGCGTGCCCAGGGGCGGGAGGCCAGTACCGAGCTAGTATCGGCGCGCCTGCAACCGGCGGCGGCTTCGGTGTGTGCGCGCTTGCAGCTATCGCCGTTGTCGAGCGTGATCCAGATCTGCCGCCTGCGGCGTATCGACGGGCGTGCGGTGCTGTATGCCGAGCATTACCTCAACCCTGAGTACTTCCCCGGCATTCTTGAACATGATTTGAGCCAGTCGTTGACCGAACTGTATGCGCGGCACTACGCAATCCACTACGGCCGGGTACGCTTCGAGATTCTGCCCACGGCGTTGCCGCTGGCGGCAGCGACGGTGCTCAAGGTTTCCACGGGAAGCCCGGGGTTGCACATCTCCCGGGTCAACAGTGACCAGCAGGGGCGCTTGATCGACTGCGACCTGGAGTACTGGCGCCACGACGCGATCCGGATCAAGGCCCAGGCGGGCTAGGCCTTTGCCTCGGCTTCGCTGAACGGAGTACCGGCGCCGGCGGTGATCACTTGCACGCTCAGGCGTGGGGTGGCCAGGTCCAGCCCGGCTTCATCGAGTTGACGCTTGAGCGCCAGGTTGAACGCCCGCGACACTTCCCATTGCCTGATCGGTGCGGTCTTGAAGCGAGCGCGCAGGACGGCCGAGCCTGACTCGAAGCTCTCCACCCCTTGCAGCTCCAGCGGCGACCAGATGATGCGGCGCATCAACGGATCGTTGCGCAGCTTCTGGGCGACATCGCGGATCAAGGTGATGGCCTGGTCGATGTTCATGCTGTGGGGGATGGCCACGCGGAAGATTGCGTAGCCGAACTCGCGGGAGTAGTTCTTGATGCTCTTGATTTCACTGAACGGGATGGTGTGGACGATACCGTCGATATCGCGCAGGCGCACCGTGCGGATGGTCAGGCCTTCGACCGTACCCAGGTGGCCGCCGACATCGACATAGTCGTCGATGGCCAGGGAGTCTTCGATGATGATGAACAGTCCGGTGATCAGGTCGGCCACCAGTGACTGGGCACCGAAGCCGATCGCCAGGCCAATCACACCGGCACCGGCCAGCAACGGGGTGACGTTCATGCCCATGTTGGCCAGGGCGACAATCACCGCAATGATGAAAATAGTCACGAACAGCACGTTGCGGATCAGCGGCATCATGGTCTGCGCGCGGGTGTTGGCCAGGCCTTTGCGTGAGCGAGTCAGGGCATGGTGCACCGCCGTGTCGGCGAGGATCCACACCAGCCACGCGGCGATCAGGGTACCGGCCAGGCCGAACAGGCGCACCGCCACTTCATGACCTTCGCCCTCTGCAAAGGTGATCAGCGACAGGCCCCAGACCCGCAGCCCCAATTCGATGAACACCAGCCAGATGGTCATGTGTACCAGGGTGTAGCCGAAGTTGCGCAGGCGCTCGCCATACACGGCATGACGGCGATGGGCGCGCAGGGGCTTGAGCCCGTGGCGGCGTACCAGGCCGTTGATGACCATGCACAGGATCAGCAACACCGTACACATCAATGACTGGCGCAAGGCGGTGCTGGTATCGCCGGCGGAGACAAAGGTGGCAATCAGCGAGATCCCTACCAGTACCAGGGCAGGCAAGTACCAGAAGGTGCCGAGGATTTCGATGGTGTCACTCAAGGCCCGGCGCGTCAGGCGCCGGGACAGCGGCTGGTTGCGGATCAGGTGGGCGATCGGGCGCCGGAAACGCAGGATGAACAGGCCGGAAGACAGCCCGGCAAGGATATTGGCCAGGGTTGCCAGGGTGTGGGCCAGGTGATCGCCCAGGGCACTGGCCATGCGCGGGTCGTTCATCGCCTCGCCAAAAGCGGCGAAGCTGCCGATCAACCACAGTGGCCGAAAAGCCTGGTGACGAAGGATGTGCAAGGCGCGATGGCGGTGAGGGCCGTCGAGCAGCGAGAAGGCGATGACGCAGATGGCCGAGAAACACGTGCCTACCACCAGGGCATAGGCCAGCACCATGGCCATCGACTTGCCCAGTGACGAGGGCAGGGCGAAGCTCAGGTACACGGTGATCACCAGTGCCACCAGCCACGGCCCGAGTTTGCGCAAGGCGAAACGCACCAGGTCCCAGGTGCGCGGGTGTTGTGGCAGCTCTTCAGTGAGGCCAAAGCGCAGCCGTACTTGATGGCTGGCCCAGTTCAGGGCGTAGGCCACCAGGCTCCAGATGGCGATGATGGCGGCGAAGCCGAACAGAATGGGTGGCCATTCGTGCAGGGGAACCATGCGCGCATCGAGTTCGATCTTGGCCAGTTCCAGTTCGCGGGTCCAGCGGTTGAAGGGGCTTGCCTCGCCACTGAACTGTTTTTCGAGTTCGCCGAAGGTCGAGCCGATCAGGCCGAGTACGCCTTGTTCGGCGCTGGGTTGGGCCTGCTTGGTGCTGTCGCGCAGCTTTTTCAGGTCGGCCAGCAGCTTGGCCCGCTGCTGGTCGTTTTCCAGCGACTTGATCACTTCATCCAGTGACTGCGCCAGCGGCTCGGTGGCCTCGGGCTGCGCCTTGCTGCCACCGAGCAGGCTCGGCAGGCCGGCGGCGTGCGAGGGCGCCACGATGAAAAACGCCAGGAACAGGGTTAAAACGCGGAAGAAGACAGGCACCGGACAATCAACCTCAAAACGATCAATCGCCCGAGTGTAGTGTATTTGTCAGTTGAGTTTCTCGAGGATCTTCCAGCACATGATCCCGATCATCCCGAGGGTACCGATCCACATCATGAACACACCGATGTTGCGGTCGCGCATGTTGAAACCCACGGTCAGCAGGATCAGGCCGGCGATGACTGGAAGGAACAGGGATTGGAAAGCTGACATGCGGCAAGGTCCTTGGATCTGACGGTTATGAGGCAAGCATAGCGGGAAACAGCGGGAGGGGGCTTGACCGGGATCAGGCAGTTTGCCTGGGCCGGCCTCATTGCTGGCAAGCCAGCTCCCATCAGGTCTGGTGTATGCAGTACCTGTGGGAGCTGGCGTGCCGGCGAGGCAGGCGCTACGCAATCAAGGCAAGTCGCGACTGCGATAGAACGCCGTCAGCACCTTCACCAGGTGCGCCAGGTCATGGCTACCGCACAGTTCGCGGATCGAGTGCATGGCGAAGGTCGGCAGGCCGATGTCCACCGTGCGCACACCCAGGTGGCTGGCAGTGATCGGGCCGATGGTCGAGCCGCAGCCCATGTCGCTGCGGACCACGAAGCTCTGCACCGGCACTTCTTCGGCCATGCACAGGTGGCGGAAGAAACCGGCGGTTTCGCTGTTGGTGGCGTAACGCTGGTTGTTGTTGACCTTGATCACCGGGCCGGCATTGAGCTTGGGGCCGTGGTTGCCGTCATGCTTGTCGGCATAGTTGGGGTGAACGCCATGGGCGTTGTCGGCCGACACCAGCAGCGAGCGCTGGATGGCGCGGACGAAGTCGTCACCGTCGGGCAGCAGGCGGCGCAGGGTCTGCTCGAGCATCGGGCCATCGGCACCGCAGGCCGAGCAGGAGCCGACTTCTTCGTGGTCGTTGCACACCAGCACGCAGGTTTCGTCGCTGTCGGCATTGAGCAGGGCCTGCAGGCCGGCATAGCAGGACAGCAGGTTGTCGAGGCGCGCCCCGGCGATGAATTCGCCGTGCAAGCCAATCATGGCAGCGCTCTGGGTGTCGTAGAAGCTCAGCTCGTAATCGAGTACCACATCGGCGTTCAGGCCGTGCTCGCGGGCCAGTTGCTCGGTCAGCAGGGCGCGGAAGTCGACACGTTCGTCACCGGCCACCTGGGCCAGGATCGGCGGCAGTTCGGTCTGCGGGTTGATCGCCCAGCCTTCGTTGGCGGTACGGTTGAGATGGATCGCAAGGTTCGGGATCACCGCAATCGGCAGCTGGAAATCGACCAGTTGGCTCTCAACCTTGCCGTCGCGGCGGAAGGTCACACGCCCGGCCAGGGACAGGTCGCGGTCGAACCACGGGGCCAGCAGGGCGCCGCCGTAGACTTCGACGCCCAGTTGCCAGAAGCCGTGGCGCTGCAGCTCGGGCTGCGGCTTGACCCGCAGGCACGGGCTGTCGGTGTGGGCGCCGACCAGTCGGATGCCATCGAGCAGCGGCGAATGACGGCCGAGTTTGAAAGCGATGATCGAGGAGTCGTTGCGAGTCAGGTAGTAGCGACCGCCGGACACGGTGGCCCAGCTGTCGCGCTCGTCCAGGCGCTGGTAACCGGCAGCTTCCAGGCGCTGGGCCAGGGCGGCGGTGGCATGGAAGGGCGTGGGGGAAGCCTTGAGGAAATCGATCAGGCCTTGATTCAGTGCATCGCGCATAGGTCACTCCAGACAGCAGTGGCGCGAGTTTAACGTACTTGGTGGGGGTTTTGTGGTGTCAGCATCGTGGGGCAAGCCCGCTCCCACAAGCCACAGTGGGAGCGGGCTTGCCCCACGATGCGATCACTCAGAACGGCGCCGGACACTCAAAGCGCAAACGCTCAGCGGAAACCGGGTGGGTAAAGCTGAGCATGCTCGCATGCAGGCACAGGCGCTCGTGGGCGGCCAGTGCTTCAGGGTAGGCATACAAGCGGTCACCCAGCAGCGGATGACCGATCGACAGCATGTGTACACGCAACTGGTGCGAGCGGCCTGTGATTGGCGTCAGTTCTACCCGGCAATGGTCGCCACAACGCTCCAGGATGCGCCAGAACGTCAGGGCGTGCTTGCCCTGCTCGTGGTCGACCACATGGCGTGGCTTGGTGGGCGGATCGTAGCGCAGGGGCAGGTCGATGCTGCCGCTGTCCAGTTCCGGCTGGCCCCAGCACAAGGCGGTGTAGGCCTTTTCGGTTTCACGGTCGTGGAACTGGCGAGACAATTCGCGGTGACTGTCGGCATCGCGGGCCAGGAGGATGATCCCCGAGGTTTCCCAATCCAGCCGATGGACGATCAGGGCATCGGGGTAACCGTTTTCCTGAAGGCGGGTGATCAGGCAGTCCTTGTTGTCGTCGGCACGCCCGGGTACCGAGAGCAGCAGGGTCGGCTTGTTGACCACGAGGATGGCATCATCCTCGAAGAGGATATGAACTTTGGACAGCGGCATTGCGTGTTCTCTGTAAACGCCAACGGCGTGTGGGGGCGGCTGGCCCCGCGATAGCGATATGTCAGTCACATCGCATCGCGAGGCCAGCGCGCTCCCACACGCCGTGGCAGGTTACCCGTAGGCGCCGATCAACGATCGGGCAGGGTGATGTTGAGTTCCAGGATCGAGCAGCTGCCCTGGTTTTCCAGAGCGACCTGCACATCATCGGAGCCGATGTTGACGTACTTGCGGATCACCTCCACCAGTTCCTTCTGCAAGGCTGGCAGGTAGTCCGGTGTACTACGTTGGCCGCGTTCGTGCGCCACGATGATCTGTAGACGCTCTTTCGCGACCGACGCGGTGCTTACTTTTTTGCTGGCACGAAAGAAGTCAAAAAGGTTCATTGGTCAGTTGCCTCCAAACAGGCGCTCGAAGAATCCCTTCTTCTTCACATCAAGGAACCGATGTTCCACATTTTTGCCCAGAAGGCGGTCAACGGTGTCGCTATAGGCCTGGCCCGCGTCACTCTGGTCGTCGAGGATCACCGGAACGCCCTGGTTGGATGCCTTGAGCACCGCCTGGGATTCAGGAATCACGCCCAGCAGAGCGACCGAGAGGATTTCCTTGACGTCTTCGACGCCAAGCATTTCGCCCTGGCTCACGCGCTCTGGATGATAGCGGGTGATCAGCAGGTGTTCCTTGATCGGGTCTTCGTTGCGCTCGGCGCGGCGCGACTTGCTCGCCAGCAGGCCCAGCATGCGGTCCGAGTCACGTACCGAGGAGACTTCCGGGTTGGTCACGACGATGGCTTCGTCGGCGAAGTACATCGCCAGGTGAGCACCTTTCTCGATGCCGGCCGGGGAATCGCAGACCACGAATTCGAAGTCTTCCTTGAGCTGCATGAGGACTTTTTCCACGCCTTCCTGGGTCAGCGCGTCTTTGTCGCGGGTCTGGCTGGCGGCCAGGACGTACAGGTTCTCAAGGCGCTTGTCCTTGATCAGGGCCTGCTGCAGGTTGGCTTCGCCATTGACGACGTTGACGAAGTCGTACACCACGCGGCGTTCGCAGCCCATGATCAGATCGAGGTTACGCAGGCCGACGTCGAAGTCGACGATGACAGTCTTGTGGCCACGCAGTGCGAGGCCGGTACCAATAGCGGCGCTGGTGGTGGTCTTACCCACACCACCCTTGCCGGATGTAACCACGAGAATCTTGGCCAAGGTGTTTCACCCCTAATGAAAAAGGACGTCGAGTCCCAAAAATACAAAAATCGGCAATCGTGAAAAAATTGCGCGGAAAATGGCGGCAGTATCCGTTAAAGACGGGTGATGTTCAACACGTCACCGGACAGGCTGATCTGCACGCCGGTCCCCCACAGCGGATCGCGGCGCAGGTCTTCGGAGACCTTGTATTGCCCGGCGATCGAGACCATTTCGGCGGTGAGCTGCTGGCAGAAGATCCGCGCCCGGGTATTGCCCTTGATCCCGGCCAGCGCCCGTCCACGCATTGCACCGTACACATGGATGTTGCCATCGGCGAGAAGTTCCGCGCCGGGGCTGACCGATGACACCACTACCAGGTCGCCGCCCTGGGCGTAGATCTGCTGGCCGCCGCGCACGGGGGTGGTGATGATTCTGGTCGGCTTGATTGCAGGTTCAGGCGGTGGCGGCGGGGCAGGCGCAGGCTCGGGCTTTCTCACCTCGGGTTCCGGCTCCACGGGGCGCTCGCGGGCGCCGGAAGGCGGTAGCACGGGCAGGTCGATGGCGATGGCTGCGGCAATGTCTTCGATGCGGTTGGCGCGAATGGCCAGGGTGCGCAGGCCGTGATGGCGACAGATGCGCATCAGCCCGGGCAGGTCGACCGCCCCTTCGCTGACCGGGAGCTTGTCCAGGGCCAGTACCAGCGGGGTATTGCTGAAGAAGTTGGGCGCCTGGGCGACCTTGGCCGCCAACTGTCGGTCGAGGCCTTCAAGGTTGTTCTGCGCCAGCTCGAGCACGGTAATGGCAAGCATACTGCCCTTGAGCTGGAACACGGGGGCGGAGTCTGGCGATTGAGTTGGGCTCATGGTCTGCATTGGGCGACTTGTAACGAAAAAGTGCCCAGACTTATAACGAGAACGCCGGTTAGCCGCAACCCGTGCCGAACCGTTGTAGAATGCCCGGCCCTTGTCTTTCCGGAATCTTTAATGGATCGCCCGCAATTTCGACCTTATTTTCTGCACCCACGCTTTTGGCCGTTGTGGCTGGGCCTTGGGCTGCTGTGGCTGATCGTGCAGCTGCCGTACCGGGTATTGCTGGTGATCGGCCGTGCCCTGGGTGCCCTGATGTACCGCGTCGCTGGTGAGCGCCGGTACATTGCCGCGCGCAACCTGGAGTTGTGCTTCCCTGAACTACCGTCCGTCGAGCGAAAGCGTTTGCTCAAGGAAAATTTCGCTTCCACCGGCATCGCCTTCTTTGAAATGGCCATGAGTTGGTGGTGGCCAAAGGCCCGCCTGGCGCGCCTGGCGCACATCGAAGGGTTGGAGCATCTGCAGGCTGCCCAGCGTGATGGCCAGGGGGCCATACTCATGGCGCTGCACTTTACCACCCTGGAAATCGGCGCTGCCTTGCTCGGGCAGGAGCACACCATCGACGGCATGTATCGCGAGCACGGCAACCCGGTGTTCGACTTCATCCAGCGCCGCGGTCGCGAGCGCCACAACCTCGATTCGCTGGCGGTGGAACGTGAAGACGTGCGCGGCATGCTCAAGCTGCTGCGCAGCGGACGCGCCATCTGGTACGCACCCGACCAGGACTATGGCGCCAAGCAGAGCCTGTTCGTGCCGCTGTTCGGCATCCAGGCTGCGACGGTGACCGCCACCACCAAATTCGCGCGCTTGGGCAAGGCCCGGGTGATTCCGTTCACCCAGCAGCGCCTGGCGGACGGCAGCGGCTATCGGTTGGTGATTCATCCACCGCTGCAGGATTTCCCCGGCGAGACCGAAGAAGTCGATTGCCTGCGGATCAACCAGTGGATCGAAGTGGCCTTGAGCGAGTGCCCGGAGCAGTACCTGTGGGCCCATCGGCGCTTCAAGTCGAGGCCGCCGGGGGCGCCGAAGCTATACGAAAAACGACGTTGAAGTGATCGCGGGGGCTGCGGGAGTGGGCTTGCCCCGCGATTGAAATCACTACCACTACCAGGAAGGTCTCATGCCAGCACCGATCACCGGATTGATCCTCTCTGGCGGTGGCGCCCGTGCCGCCTACCAGGTTGGCGTGCTGGCCGGCATTGCCGACTTGCTGCCAGCGGGTGCGGCCAATCCCTTTCCGGTGATCGTTGGCACCTCCGCCGGCGCCATCAACGCGGTGACCCTCGCCAGCGGTGCGATGCACTTTGGCGACGCGATCCGCCGCCTGACCGGCTTCTGGCAGGGCTTTCGCAGCCACCAGGTGCTGCGCAGCGACTGGCCCGGGGTGATTCGCCAGGCCAGCCGCTTCGTTGGCCACAGTCTGCTGGGGTTGGGCGCGCCAGTGCCGGTGGCGCTGCTTGACAGCTCCCCCCTGCGTCGCCTGCTCAATGAGCACCTGGATTTGAGCGGCATTGCCCACGCCATCGAGCAGCAGCACTTGCACGCCGTAGCAGTGACCGCCTTCGGCTATGAGTCTGGCCAGGCGGTGACGTTCTTTCAGGGCAAGGGCGCCATCGACCCCTGGCTACGTCACCGGCGCATCGGCCTGCCGACTCGCTTGAGCGTCGAGCACCTGCTGGCCAGTTCGGCGATTCCGTTGCTGTTCGCACCGGTCAAGCTGGGCGAGGAATACTTCGGTGATGGTGCCGTGCGCCAATCGGCGCCAATCAGCCCGGCGCTGCACCTGGGGGCCAGCCGGGTGCTGGTAGTCGGTGTCAGCGGCAACCCGCAGCGGCCCACCGATGGCGGGCCTCGGCCACGTATCTACAGCGGCCAGCAACCGAGCCTGGCGCAGATCGGCGGGCACATGCTCAACAGTACCTTCATCGACAGCCTGGAAGACGACATCGAGTTGCTGCAGCGCCTCAATCACCTGAGCCACCTGATGCCGGAACACCTGGAGCGTCGACGCCTGGGCCTGGCGCCGGTGGACGTGCTGGTGGTTGCGCCAAGCCAGCCGCTGGACGAGATTGCCGCCCGCCATCGACGCGACCTGCCAGCCGCCTTGCGCCTGTTCTTGCGCGGGCCGGGAGCGACCAAGACCAGCGGTGCCGGGGTGCTCAGCTATCTGTTGTTCGAGGCCGGTTATTGCAGCGAGCTGATCGAGTTGGGGCGTCGCGATGCGCTGGCCAAGCGACGGGAGTTGTGCAGCTTCCTGGGGCTGTAGCCGCTGCCGACAGGCTGCGATCGACCGCAAAGCGGTCGTAATCCAGACACCGGAAGCTGCGCAAGCCGTACTGCCCCCATCGCCGACAATGCCGGCTCCAACAGGTGTGATGCTTCGCGGCAGCCGTTACTCAGCGATCTGCAGCTTGCGCGCCTCGGTATAGACGTAGCGCACCTTTTCGTACTCGAACGGCGAGTTCAGCTGGCCGTAGCGGAAACGGGTGGTGTAGCGCTTGTCGACGGCACGCAGGACAACGATTTCCGGATGGTCGCGGCTGACCTCGGCCACATTGAGGAAGTTGATCTGGTCCTCGGCGACGAAGTCCACCGCCAGCCCCCCGGTATCGCGCAGGTTCGACGGTCCCAGGATCGGCAGCATCAGGTAAGGCCCTTCAGGCACGCCGTAGTAGCCCAGGGTCTGGCCGAAGTCTTCGCCCTGATACGGTATCCCCATCTTGGTCGCCGGATCCCACAGGCCCCCGACACCGATCGTGGTGTTGAGCAACAGGCGCGCGGTGATCTCCATCGACCGCTGGCCCTTGAGCTGCAACAGGCTGTTGAGCAGGTTGGGTACATCGGCGAGGTTGCTGAAGAAGTTACTGACACCTGTGCGCACAAAGGACGGGGTGATGTAGCGGTAACCGTTGACCACGGGCAGGAATACCCATTGGTCGAAGCGGTAGTTGAAGTGGTACAGCCGGCGGTTCATCGGCTCGAACGGGTCATAGACGTTGAGCGCTGCCAGGGTCGAGCGTTCGAACTCGCGCTGGTCGAGGCCGGGGTTGAACTTCAGTTCCTTGAGTGGCTCGGTGAAGCCATCGGCCTCGACCACACTGGCACGCGGTGCGGTTTCGTCCGCCTGGGCCAGTCCGCTGGCCAGAAATGCAGAAACAAGCAGAAGACGTTTAACCACGGAAGAACTCCAGCATGGCGTCGCTGTTGACGCGGTAGTTGAGGTTGCCGCAATGGCCGCCGTGAGGGTAAACGGTCAAGCGATCGCCAAAGGTGCTACGAAGGAAGCCAAGGTCACCCGGGCCCAGAATGACGTCGTCGGCATTGTGCATGACGGCAATCTTCGAGCTGGTCTGCAGGTAGTCCTTGAGCGCGTACAGGCTGACCTGATCGACCAGTTGCAACAAGCTGCCGCCATCGGTGCGGGCACGCCACATGGGGATGACCTGTTCGGTCAGGTAGCAGTCGAAGTCGCATTGCAAGGCACGCTTGAAGAACGGCGTCAGGCTGCTGCTTTCGGTTATCGGGTATTTGGGCGGGGTGATCAGCCCGCGGCGGTTGACCAGGTCCGAGGTGAACGCGATGTCGGCCGACGAGAAACGGAACGAGGTGCCGATGACCATGGCCATCTGCTCGTTGGTCAGGTGCTGGCGTGACTGCTGGAAGTCGTAGAGCAGGGCGTCATTGAGATCGATGTAGCCCTTCTGCTGGAAGTAGCGCGTCAGCTTGCTGAGCACCAGTTCGTAGAAGGTGGTGCTGTTGTTGACGCCCTTGACCTCGGTTTGCACCAGCTTGTCGAGGTTGCTGACCGAGGTGTAGAGGTTCACCGGCGGATTGAGCAGCAGCACCCGCTTGAAGTTGAAGCTGCGCCGGGTTTCGTCCAGGTGACTGACGAACGCTGCATCGAGGGCGCCCAGGCTGTAGCCGGTGAGGTAGTACTCGGTCACCGGCAGGCGTGGGTGCTGCGCGCGTACGCCTTGCATGACGCGGTACAGGTCCTCGGCATCTTCACCACTGATGCCGGGCGTGGCATAGCGCGACGCCGAGATGATGAAGTCGAAGCTGGTGGGCGATGACAACTGCACCACGTGATAGCCAGCCTTGTAGTACAGCTTTTTGAGGTATTCGTTGATGCTGCTGGAGTAGGGCGCGCCGGTACCGGCGATAAGGAAGATCAGCGGTGCCGGGTGGTCCTGTTCGGCCAGGCGGTACTTGAGCTGCTTCACCGCCCAGAAATTGTCCGGAAGCTTGAAGCCGCGCTCCGGGCGCATGTTCAGGCTGTAGTCGGCCTGATCGATGTCATCGTCGCTGGGCAGCTCCGGGCGCAACTCCGGCGGTGTGGTGGCGATGGTGGCCTCGAACGGGTTGGTCAGCGGGTAGCCGTAGCTGGCAGCGTCGATATCCAGCGCCGAAGCGGACGCACTCAAGAAAAGGCCGCCCGAAAGGGCAGCAAGGCGCAGTAATCGAAGCATCACGAATCCCCAAAAAAGCAGCAGCAAAGTGCGTTACGCAGGCTAGGACCGTCGTGTCCCTTGCAAAGTTGCCTGGCGCTCCGGCATTTATCGTCCCAGATGGTGCCGTTTGCAGCCGTGGTACGGCAACAATTGGTTCCATTTATCTTCAGTTCAAAGTAGCTGAGGTTCGCGCTTTTGCCTTGCATAGACGACCCGGGCCATTATGCTGGGCGCCGATTTCGACGACTCCGGAGTGTCTCATGTCTCACCGCTTGCCGCTGATCCTGTTGTTGCTGTGCCTGCCGATGTGGCTGGCGGCAAGCTATGGGGTACGCTATGGGTTGATGGAAGATGCCCAATGGGTCGGCACCTGTGTCGAGCAGGCGCAGCTGTGGCAATGCCAGGCCCGCTCGACGCTGGGTTTGTTGATTCATTTCAGGGTGATTGCCTGGATCGCGCTGGGGCTGGCGTTGCTGGCGCAGGTGATACCTGCCCGGACGGGGTGGCGGGTGGCGGTAGTGGCACTGGTGGTCGGGATTCCCGCGTTGGTGTTGTACAGCGCCAGCCTCGCGGTATTTGCCGTGGTGCTGGCGGCGCTGCGGTTGGTACGGCGTTCAAGCTGAAACCCCGGCGCAGGACCGATGTTCACGCCGGTGTGCGAACCCGCAAGCTGCGCCACAACGCTGCGACCATCAATACACTCACGCCTGCCCACACCAGCGCCTGCTGGTTGCTCAACCCTTCCTGGAACAATTGCGGCGCAATCCCTGCACCGACGATGAATGCCAGCAGGCCGATTTCAGCCCGAGGTCCCTTCACCGGACGCAGCAGGTAGACAACCGCCGGCAGCACCAGTGCCGCACTCGGGAAGCTGCGGTAACGCGGGTCGAACACCAGCGCCAGCATGCTCACCGCAGCGGCAAAGCCTGCGCCAGCCAGCCACCAGCCAGCATGCGCCTCGAGCCAGGAGAAAGCCCGTTCACGCCAGCCATCCCGGGCGGCCAGCGCCAGGGCACCATGGGCCAGTACGATCAGGTTCAGGCCAGCCAGCAGCATTGCCCACACCCACTCGCCGGCGAATCGGCTGTTGATGCGTACCAGCTCGCCCCACAATCCCAGGCTTGCTGCGCCCAGGGCTGCCAGCAGTGGCAGGAGCAGGGCGGCTCGGGTGCTGCGCACGCGGCCTGCCAGCAAGAGTGTGGCGACAAACAGCAGGCTGCAGGCGGCCAGCCATTGCGGCCACAGCGATAGGTTGCTCACCGGGCCTTCAAGAATGCCTTTGTCCTGGCGGTCGGCATCGTACAGTCCCCAGTAGCCGCCCACGGCGCCTTCGCTGGCGCGCTTCCAGGGTTGGTCGAAGGCTTCGATCAGGTTGTAGTGCCAGCCGTGCTGTTCGGCCATGGCGACAAAACCACGGATAAAGCGCGCTTCGTTGACCGGGCTGGGCAGGGCGGTTTCGCGCTGGCGGCCTTCGCTCGGCCAGCCGGTTTCGCCAATGACGATGTCCTTGGGAGCAAAGCGGTTGCCGAACACCTGGCGGATCTCGCCGACATGGTGCAGGGCATCTTCAATGCCGCGCGGATCATCTTCCCAGTAGGGCAACAAGTGAATGGTCAGGAAGTCCACGGCCGGAGCGATTTCGGGGTACTGCAGCCAGAACTCCCAGACATCGGCATAGGTTACCGGCACGCTGACCTGGCGCTTGACCTGGGTGATCAGGTTGGCCAGTTGCGCGCCGGTGACTTCCTTGCGCAGCAGGACTTCGTTGCCGACGATCACGGCTTTGACCACATCGGGATTGGCATTGGCAGCGGCGATCAGGCCTTTGATCTCTTTTTGCGTGTCTACCGGATTGGCATTGACCCAGGCGCCGAGCATGACCTTGAGGCCATGCTTGCGGGCAAGGTCGGGTATGGCTTCAAGACCTGTCACCGAGTAGGTGCGGATGCACTCAAAGCGCTGGGAGAGCAAGGCGAGGTCGGCATCCATGCGTGCCGGCCGCAACTGGAACGGCTGGTCGAACGGTGACTGGTCCTTGTCGAACGGGGTGTATGACGCACACTGCAGCTTGTGCGTGGCGCTGGCCGCATCCGGCAGTACCACCGGCTTGCCCAGGCCGTACCAGAGTCCTCCCAGCGCGAAAAGGCCGAGCAGGCAGGCAAACAGGTAGGGCAGCAACGGGAAGCGGGCAGTCGGGGACATGGATCGGGCCGTCAGGGAGCAAAGCCGGCAATACTACCCGCAAATGGCACAGGCTAAAGCCCTGCATGCAAAGTTCGCACGAGCGGATGTTGCTTGATGTAACGATAGGGGTTGCTGGCCATGTGATGTCGTTTCTCGCTGTTTCGACGTCGTTGTCAGAGAAGGACTACAGGCACCCGAGGTTGATGATGAAGCTTCCGTGACGTGACGAGGGGAAGCTTTGATGAAAATGCGACGACTCCTGGGGGTGGGTACCGCCCTGGCAATGGCGATCGGTGTGGGGCAGGCGATGGCCAAGGAAGTAAGCATCGGCTACGTCGATGGCTGGTCCGACAGTGTGGCAACCACCAACGTAGCCGCCGAAGTGATCAGACAGAAGCTAGGTTACGACGTCAAACTGCAGGCTGTGGCCACCGGAATCATGTGGCAGGGAGTCGCCACCGGCAAGCTCGATGCCATGCTTTCGGCCTGGCTGCCAGTGACGCACGGCGAGTACTGGGCCAAGAACAAAAGCAACGTGGTCGACTATGGCCCCAACTTCAAGGACGCCAAGATCGGCTTGATCGTCCCCGAATACGTCAAGGCGCAATCGCTGGCCGACCTCAAGAGCGACGACAGCTTCAAGAAAAAGATCGTCGGTATCGATGCCGGCTCCGGCGTCATGCTCAAGACCGACCAGGCCATCAAGGACTACGACCTGAGTGGCTACAAACTCCAGGCCAGCTCAGGCGCCGCCATGACCTCGGAACTGGGCCGCGCCTATGCCAAACAGCAGCCCATTGCCGTCACCGGCTGGGTGCCGCACTGGATGTTCGCCAAATGGAAGTTGCGTTTCCTCGAAGACCCGAAAGGCGTTTATGGCGCCGCCGAAACCGTCAACAGTATCGGCAGCAAGGAGCTGGCAACCAAGGCACCGGAAGTCGCCGAGTTCCTCAAGAAGTTCCAGTGGCAGTCCAAGGATGAAATCGGAGAGGTCATGTTGGCCATTCAAGAGGGCGCAAAACCCGAAGCCGCCGCCAAGGACTGGGTAGCCAAGCACCCGGAACGCGTCGCCGAGTGGATCACCAAATAATGGCTTAAAGCCTCTGTCTGGCACCTTCCAGGGCCGCAGCTGCCGAAATGGCGCTGCGGCCTTGTCGTTCAAGGTTGTTACCGATTCGGTAAAACTCTGTTGCATCTAAGACTAAGGTCGTCTGGAGCGCGTCCAAAGGCAGCATAAAGTGGAGTGGGTTCTACCTAATCTGTGCTGCGAGGACAAAAACAATGAACGACAGCATTTACCTCTCGATACAAAACAGCCCGCGGTTCAAGGAGCTGGTTTCAAAACGCGAACGTTTCGCCTGGATTCTCTCGGCGATCATGCTCGGCCTCTACTCTGCTTTCATCCTGTTGATCGCCTATGGCCCGCAAATTCTGGGTGCCAAGCTCAGTCCCGAGTCTTCCGTGACCTGGGGAATTCCCCTGGGTGTCGGCTTGATTCTCTCTGCCTTCGTGCTCACAGCGATCTATGTACGTCGCGCCAACGGTGAGTTCGACGAGATGAACAAAGCGATCCTCAAGGAGGCTCAGCAATGATCCGGCGTCTTCTGGCAACTCTGGCCTTCGGCATTTTTGCACCTGCCGTCTGGGCCGCCGACGCCCTGACCGGCGAGGTGCACAAGCAGCCTTTGAACGTTGCGGCGATCCTGATGTTCGTCGCCTTCGTCGGTGCCACCCTGTGCATCACCTACTGGGCTTCCAAGCGTAACAAATCGGCTTCTGACTACTACGCCGCCGGTGGCCGAATCACTGGTTTCCAGAACGGTCTGGCGATTGCCGGCGACTACATGTCGGCAGCGTCCTTCCTGGGTATTTCCGCCCTGGTGTTCACCTCCGGCTACGACGGACTGATCTACTCGATCGGCTTTCTGGTTGGCTGGCCGATCATCTTGTTCCTGATCGCCGAACGCCTGCGTAACCTGGGTAAATACACCTTTGCCGACGTGGCCTCTTACCGCCTCGGGCAAAAAGAAATCCGCACCCTGTCGGCCTCGGGCTCGCTGGTGGTGGTGGCGTTCTACCTGATCGCGCAGATGGTCGGTGCCGGCAAGTTGATCCAGCTGCTGTTCGGCCTGGACTACCACGTTGCGGTGATCCTGGTGGGTATCCTTATGTGCATGTACGTGCTGTTCGGCGGCATGCTCGCAACCACCTGGGTACAGATCATCAAGGCCGTTCTGCTGCTCTCCGGTGCCAGCTTCATGGCGCTGATGGTGATGAAACACGTCAACTTCGACTTCAATGCCCTGTTCTCCGAAGCCATCAAGGTTCACCCCAAAGGTGAAGCGATCATGAGCCCGGGCGGCCTGGTCAAAGATCCGATCTCGGCATTCTCCCTCGGCCTGGCCCTGATGTTCGGTACCGCCGGCCTGCCGCATATCCTGATGCGCTTCTTCACCGTCAGCGACGCCAAGGAAGCCCGCAAGAGCGTCCTGTATGCCACCGGTTTCATCGGCTACTTCTACATCCTGACCTTCATCATCGGCTTTGGCGCAATCCTGCTGGTCAGCACCAACCCGGACTTCAAGGACGCTGCTGGCGCCCTGATCGGCGGCAACAACATGGCGGCGGTACACCTGGCTGATGCCGTGGGTGGCAGTGTGTTCCTGGGCTTCATCTCGGCGGTGGCGTTCGCGACCATCCTGGCAGTAGTGGCAGGCCTGACCCTGGCCGGTGCCTCGGCGGTATCCCACGACCTGTACGCCAGTGTGATCAAGAAAGGCAAGGCCAACGAGAAGGATGAAATCCGCGTCTCGAAGATCACCACCATCGCTCTGGCGGTGCTGGCAATCGGGCTGGGCATTCTGTTCGAAAGCCAGAACATCGCCTTCATGGTAGGCCTGGCGTTCTCGATCGCTGCCAGCTGCAACTTCCCGGTACTGCTGCTCTCGATGTACTGGAAGAAGCTGACCACCCGTGGCGCCATGATTGGCGGCTGGATGGGCCTGGTGAGTGCCGTGGCGCTGATGATTCTTGGCCCGACCATCTGGGTGCAGATCCTCGGTCACGAGAAAGCCATCTACCCGTACGAGTACCCGGCACTGTTCTCGATGATCATTGCCTTTGCAGGGATCTGGTTCTTCTCGGTCACTGACAAGTCCAAGGCGGCTGATGAAGAGCGTGCGCTGTTTTTCCCGCAGTTCGTTCGCTCGCAGACTGGCCTGGGTGCCAGCGGTGCGGTCTCGCATTGATCTAGCGGGGCACAATGAAAAAGGCAGCCGTGAGGCTGCCTTTTTAATGCCTAGATTTTGCCGAGCAATAGCAGAATCAAGAGGATGATCAATACCGTACCAATGATGCCTGAGGGGCCATAACCCCAACTTCTGGAGTGCGGGAAGACAGGTAAACCACCGATCAACAGCAGTATCAGAATGATGATGAGTATGGTGCCCATGGCAGTGTCCTTGTTTGGCTGAGAGGGTAGGCGTCTGGGATCAAATCCTTGTGTTCGGTCATGCGTTTCATGCCCGCCTGTAAATTCCGACTCCTGCCAACAAAGAAAAGTTTAATAAACCGCTATCACCGCTGTTTGCCCCCGCTATTCAGCATCCTGATACAGCGTGGGTGCGGCCATTGCCTTCGCTACACTGGCGCTAACTTTCCAGAACAGTACAAGGCGTCCCGCTATGCAAAACCGCATGATGATTACTGGTGCAGGTTCCGGGCTCGGTCGTGAGATCGCATTGCGCTGGGCACGCGAGGGATGGCAGTTGGCATTGGCCGATGTCAATGAGGCCGGCCTCAAAGAAACCCTGGCGCTGGTCAGGGAAGCAGGCGGCCAGGGCTTCGTGCAGCGCTGCGATGTACGTGACTACAGCCAGCTCACTGCGTTGGCCCAGGCCTGTGAAGAGAAGTTCGGCGGCATCGACGTGATCGTCAACAACGCCGGTGTTGCTGCAGGCGGGTTCTTCTCGGAGTTGTCACTGGAAGACTGGGACTGGCAGATCGCGATCAACCTGATGGGCGTGGTCAAGGGCTGCAAGGCCTTCCTGCCGCTGCTGGAGCGCAGCAAGGGGCGGATCATCAACATCGCCTCGATGGCGGCATTGATGCAGGGGCCGGCCATGAGCAACTACAACGTGGCCAAGGCGGGGGTATTGGCCCTCTCTGAAAGCCTTCTGGTCGAATTGCGCCAGCAGGAAGTTGCGGTGCATGTAGTGTGCCCGTCGTTCTTCCAGACCAACCTGCTCGATTCGTTCCGTGGACCGACCCCGGCGATGAAGGCCCAGGTGGGCAAGTTGCTGGAAAGCTCGCCGATTACGGCTGCCGATATCGCCGATTACATCTATCAACAGGTTGCCGCTGGCGCGTTCATGATCCTGCCTCACGAGCTGGGGCGCGAAGCCTGGACGCTCAAGCAGCGTGCCCCGCAACGGCTGTATGACGAGATGGCTGTCATGGCCGAGAAGATGCGCGCCAAGGCAAAGCCCAGCCAAGGCTGAAGCCCTGTAGCCGCTGGCGCCAGGCTGCGGTCGGCTGCGCAGCAGTCGCCCTGCGGTGTTCACGGTCGCCTTGCGGTGGATCGCGCCTGCGGCAGCGGCAGAATCAGTTACCCTAGGCCGTTTTTCAATTGGGCCAGGATTACTGAAGTGATCAACTACTTGTGGTTTTTCCTCGCGGCGATCTTCGAGATCGCCGGTTGCTACGGCTTCTACTTGTGGCTGCGGTTGGGCAAGAGTGCCTGGTGGATAGCCCCCTCATTGCTCAGCCTGACCCTGTTCGCGCTGATCCTCACGCGTGTCGAGGCCGCCTATGCCGGGCGCGCCTATGCCGCCTATGGCGGCATCTACATCGTCAGCTCATTGCTTTGGCTGGCATTTGTCGAGCGTGTGCGTCCACTGGGCAGCGACTGGATCGGTGCGCTGCTTTGTGTGCTGGGTGCCAGCATCATTGTGTTTGGGCCACGCTTGCAGAGCGCCTGATTGTGTAAAGAAACGGGGCATTTGTAGGTAAAATCGCTGATTCTGGTGGGAATAGGCTAATTATTCATCAGAGTATTGAAGGGCGCAGGTACCCGGTGCAGTCTCCGAGCTCTCAGCACAGTGGAGGATCGGAGCATGTTGGTAATAGGCCGCGAAATAGGCGAAATCATCGCTATAGACGATCACATAAAGGTCAAGGTGTTGTCGGTCGACGGGAATGTGGTGCGATTTGGTATCAGCGCACCCCGTCATGTCGACGTACACCGGGCGGAAATCCACCAACAGATCGCCGCGCAGAAGGCCAAGACCGAGCAGTAGTCAGTCGAACAGTTCCTTGGGCACATCGTGCTTGGCCAACAGTTGGCATTGCTGGCTTTCGAGATCGAACAGGATGAACGCCTGCTTTTTCGCCAGCGCCTGACGCACCCGCAGCACGCGGGTTTCCAGTGGGGTGTCGTCACCGTTGTCGGTGCCGTCGCGGGTGACGAAATCCTCGATCAGGCGGGTGAGGGTTTCGGCTTCCAGTTGTTCGTAGGGAATCAGCATGGGCACAGGGCAGGTTTGGCGAAATGTGACGGTATGCTACGCCAAAGCTGCCCTGACTGTGTAGGCGCTAGTGCTTGTTGCCGATCAGGCTGTCGACCGCAGGCACCCGGGTTTCGGTTTCCATCTGCGCGTCATGTTCCAACTGATGGCTGAAGCTTTCCAACGAACTGCCGGTGGCGTGCGAGTCGCTGGCAAATACCGGTGGGCTCAGCAGGTAGGCGGTCAACAATCGACTCAAGGCGGCCAGGCTGTCGATGTGGGTGCGCTCGTAGCCATGGGTAGCATCGCAGCCGAAGGCCAGCAATGCGGTGCGAATGTCGTGGCCGGCAGTGATCGCCGAATGAGCGTCGCTGAAGTAATAGCGAAACAGGTCACGGCGAGCCGGCAGCTCATTTTCGCGAGCGAGCTTCAGCAAGTGGCGTGACAGGTGATAGTCATAGGGGCCGGCCGAATCCTGCATCGCCACGCTCACCGCATGTTCGCTGGAGTGCTGGCCCGGAGCGACCGGGGCGATGTCGATACCGACGAACTCACTGACATCCCAGGGCAGGGCGGCTGCGGCACCGGAGCCGGTTTCCTCGGTGATGGTGAACAGCGGATGGCAGTCGATCAGGGGTTGTGCACCGCTGTCGACCACCGCCTTGAGTGAGGCCAGCAACGCGGCCACGCCAGCCTTGTCGTCCAGGTGACGGGCACTGATATGGCCACTTTCGGTGAACTCCGGCAGCGGGTCGAACGCCACGAAGTCACCGATATCGATTCCCAGCGACTGGCAGTCGGCCCGGGTGGTGCAGTAGGCGTCCAGGCGCAATTCAATATGCTCCCAGCTCACCGGCATCTGGTCGATGGCGGTGTTGTAGGCATGCCCGCTGGCCATCAAGGGCAGGACGCTGCCCCGCAATACGCCGTTGTCGGTAAACACGCTGACCCGGCTGCCTTCGGCAAACCGGCTGGACCAGCAGCCCACCGGCGCCAGCGACAGGCGACCGTTGTCCTGGATGGCGCGCACACTGGCGCCAATGGTGTCCAGGTGGGCGGATACGGCCCTGTCCGGTGAACTTTTACGACCCTTGAGGGTGGCGCGAATGGTACCTCGCCGGGTGAGCTCAAAGGGAATGCCGAGCTCCTCCAGGCGCTCGGCGACGTAGCGCACGATGGTGTCGGTAAAACCGGTGGGGCTGGGAATGGCGAGCATCTCCAACAGCACTTTTTGCAGGTAGGTGAGGTCTGGCTCCGGGAGTTTTTCGGTCATGCGGCCTCCTGTGATCATGGGGCCGGCCGGCTGTGTGGAAACAGCAGGTCGACGAAGCGTTCGGCGGTAGGTTGCGGTTCGTGGTTGGCCAGGCCGACGCGTTCGTTGGCTTCGATGAAGACGTGTTCGGGCTGGTCGGCCGCCTCGACCATCAGGTCCAGGCCGACCACCGGGATATCTAGGGCGCGGGCCGCCCTTACAGCGGCGTCGGCCAGGACCGGGTGCAGGCGTTCGGTGACGTCTTCCAGGCAACCGCCGGTGTGCAAGTTGGCGGTGCGACGCACGGCCAGGCGCTGGCCGGCGGGCAGTACCGTCTCGTAATCGACGCCGGCGGCATGCAAGGTACGCAGGGTCTCGTCGTCCAGCGGGATGCGGCTCTCACCGCCGGTGGCCGCCTGGCGCCGGCGGCTTTGCGCTTCGATCAACGCCCCTACCGCCAATTGGCCGTCACCGACGATCTGGGCCGGGTGGCGAATGGCGGCAGCCACCACGTCGAAGCCGATAACCACGATGCGTAAATCCAGGCCCTGGTGAAAGCTTTCGAGCAGTACGCGGCTGTCGAAGCGGCGGGCGTTTTCGATTGCCTGATTGATTTCCTCAAGCGTGGTCAGGTTGACCGCGACCCCCTGACCCTGTTCGCCATCCAGTGGCTTGACCACTACTGCGCCGTGGTCTTCCAGAAAGGCCAGGTTGTCGTCGGCATTGCCCGCCAGTTGCTGGGCGGGCAGTTGCAGGCCGGCATTGCCGAGTGCCTTGTGGGTCAGGCTCTTGTCCTGGCACAGGGTCATGCTCACGGCGCTGGTCAGGTCACTCAACGATTCGCGGCAGCGTATCCGCCGCCCCCCCAGGCTGAGGGTAAACAGCCCGGCATCGGCATCATCGACCTGCACATCGATACCACGTCGATACGCCTCCTCGACAATGATCCGGGCATACGGATTGAGGCCTACTTCCGGGCCGGGTCCCAGGAACAGCGGCTGGTTGATGCCGTTCTTGCGCTTGACGGCGAAGGTGGGCAGGGTGCGAAACCCCAGTTTGGCGTACAGGCGCTTGGCCTGGCGGTTGTCGTGCAACACCGAGAGGTCCAGGCAGCTCAGGCCACGGCTCATGAAGTGCTCGATCAAATGGCGCACCAGCACTTCGCCGACCCCGGGGCGGGTGCACTGCGGGTCGACTGCCAGGCACCACAAGCTGCTGCCGTGCTCGGGGTCGGCAAAGGCTTTTTCATGGTTCAAGCCCATGACGCTGCCGATTACCGCGCCGCTGTCTTCATCTTCGGCCAGCCAGTACACCGGCCCGCCCAGGTGGCGCGGGGTGAGCAGCGCAGGATCAATGGGCAGCATGCCGCGGGCCAGGTACAACGCGTTGATCGCCTGCCAGTCACTGTCGCTCTGCGCGCGACGGATACGGAAGCCGCGAAACACGCGCTGGGCCTGACGGTAGTCGCTGAACCACAGGCGCAGGGTGTCGGAGGGATCGAGGAACAGTTGATGAGGCGCCTGGGCCAGCACTTGTTGCGGCGCTGCCACGTACAGGGCGATATCGCGTTCGCCGGGGCGCTCGTCCTGCAGCGCAGTGGCAAGGCTGGCCGGGTCCGGGTAGGTGTGGCCGATCAGTAGGCGACCCCAGCCGCAATGCAACGAGCGCGGTTGCTCGTGGGGATCACTGCCATCGCCGGCCAACTGTGCCTGCAAACGCTCATAGGTCGGCACCTGGCCGCGCACCAGGCGCTGGCCATAGGGTGAGGCATGGGCTTTCATCGGTCAGATTCCTTGTTCGCTGAGCCACAGGTTCAAGGCTGCCAGTTGCCAGAGTTTCGACCCCCGCAGCGGCGTCAGCTGGCCATGCGGGTCGCTGAGCAGGCGGTCCAGAGCGGCGGGTTCGAACACGCCGCGGTCCTGGCTTGGGTCCAGCAGCAGCTCGCGTACCCAGTCCAGGGTCGCCCCCTGCAGGTGCTTGAGCCCGGGCACCGGGAAGTACCCCTTCTTGCGGTCGATGACTTCGCCGGGAATGACCAGGCGTGCCGCCTCCTTGAGCACCTGCTTGCCACCGTCGGGCAGTTTGAAGCGCGCCGGAATGCGCGCCGACAACTCAACCAGGCGGTAGTCGAGGAACGGTGTGCGGGCCTCCAGGCCCCAGGCCATGGTCATGTTGTCGACCCGCTTTACCGGGTCATCGACCAGCATCACGGTGCTGTCCAGGCGAAGTGCCTTGTCTACTGCGTCACTCGCCCCCGGCTGGGCGAAGTGCTGACGGACGAAGTCGCCGGCGGCGTCATAATCGAGCAGCCAGGGTTGCTGCACGGTGGCGGCGTAGTCGTCGTAGCTGCGGTCGAAAAACGCATGGCGGTAGGCAGCATGAGCATCCGGGGCGCCATCCACCTGCGGGTACCAGTGATAACCCGCGAACAGTTCATCGGCACCCTGGCCGCTTTGCACCACCTTGCAGTGCTTGGCCACTTCCCGCGAGAGCAGGTAGAAGGCAATGCAATCATGGCTGACCATTGGCTCGCTCATGGCACGAAAGGCTGCCGGCAATTGCTCGATGATTTCCCGCTCGTCGATGCGCAATTGGTGATGGCGGGTGCTGTAGTGACGAGCGATCAAGTCGGAATACTGGAACTCATCGCCACGCTCGCCGCCGGCATCTTCAAAGCCGATGGAGAAGGTCGATAGATCCTCCACGCCCACCTCGCGCAGCAAGCCAACCAACAGGCTTGAATCGACACCGCCAGAGAGCAGTACGCCAACTTCCACCGCCGCCCGCTGACGAATCGCCACCGCTTCACGGGTGCTGTCCAGCACTCGGTCGCGCCAGTCTTCCAGGGTGAAGTGCTGCTCATCGGTGCGCGGGCCGTAGTGCAGTTGCCACCACACCTGTTGCTCAACCCGGCCCTGGGCGTCGATACGCATCCAGGTGGCCGGCGGCAGTTTCTCGACATTGGCCAGCAGCGTGCGCGGTGCTGGCACCACCGCGTGGAAGTTGAGGTAGTGGTTCAGTGCCACGGGGTCGAGCATCGGATCGATGTCGCCGCCTTTGAGCAGGGCTGGCAGGCTTGAGGCGAAGCGCAGTCGTTCGCCATTGCGCGACAGGTACAGCGGCTTGACACCCAGCCGGTCACGGGCCAGTAACAGCTGCTGGGTGTCGCGCTCCCAGATCGCCAGGGCGAACATGCCGTTGAGGCGCGGCAGCAGCTCGGTGCCCCAGGCGTGATAGCCCTTGAGCAGCACCTCGGTGTCGCCATCGGAGTAGAAGGCATAGCCGAGGCTTTCCAGCTCGCTGCGCAGTTCCGGGAAGTTGTAGATGGCACCGTTGAAGGCCAGCGACAGGCCCAACTGGTTATCGACCATGGGTTGGGCCGAGCCGTCGGACAGATCCATGATCTTCAGGCGGCGATGGCCCAGGGCGATCGGGCCTTGGCTATGAAAGCCCCAGGCGTCGGGGCCGCGAGGAGCCAGGTGATGGGTGATCCGCTCGACCGCGGCGAGGTCCGCCGGGCGTGGTGGGTGGGCAACAGGGGTGAAACGAAACTCTCCAGCTAATCCGCACATAAGTCCTTACCGGTTTTGCCGTTGGGGAAGGTGCCTGAACCCAGGCACATGGAAACTGACCGATGCGGATAGCGAGAGTTTTATATCAATGCGTTATAAGCCGCAGTAATAAGCTTCAAGCGGCAAGCTGCAAGCCAGCCGCTTTTATCTTCACTTGCAGCTCAGGGCTTGCCGCTTGCCGCTGCTTTTTTCCCCCTGATCAGCTCGCGGAGCATGAAGCGGTTGGGGTGGCAGGCTTCGGCGACGCTGCGTGGCACCGGCAGCGGGGCGTTGTCGACCCAGGCGGCGATCAGTTCGCCCGACAGGGGCGCTGTGATCAGGCCGCGTGAACCATGGCCGCTATTGACGTACAGGCCTTCGAGCCAGGGGCAGGGTGTGTCGGGTATCTGGCGGGCGTCCTTGGCCAGCACCGCGTAATGCTGGTCGAACGGTTGGCGATCGGCCAGCGGGCCGACGATGGGCAGGTAGTCGGGGCTGGTGCAGCGGAACGCGGCACGGCCCTGCAGGGTGTGCGGGTCCAGGTGATGGGCGCCCAGGCGCTCGGCCAGGTCGCTGGAGATTTGTTCCAGCAAGGCCAGGTTGCCGATGTGCTCGCTTGCGGTAGGGGTCAGGTCGGTGTTGTGGAAGTCGAAGCTGGCACCCAGGGTGTGCTCGCCTTCACGCGGTGGCGCCACATAGCCTTCGGCGCACACTACCGTCGCGAGCACCTGACTTTGCGCGGTGGCAGGCAGGCGGGTGATCTGGCCACGGATTCGCTTGAGCGGCAGCGTGGCGCAAGGTTCGAACCGGTGGATATCGGCGGCAGTGGCCAGTACCGCCAGCGGTGCGCTGGCCAGCAGTTTCTCGCTATCCCAGGCTTGCCAGAGACCGTCGACCTTGCGTAGCTGCAGCACCTGGTGGTGGGTCAGCAAGGTGATGTTCGGGTGCTGCAGTTGTGCCTGGCACAAGGCGGGCGGGTGGACCCAGCCACCATCGGGGTAGAACAGACCACCGCTGGCCAGGGTTACGCCCGCCACTGCTTCGGCGTGTTCACGCTCCAGGCGCTGCAGCAATTGCGGGTCGAAGGCTTCGGCCAGCAGGGCCTGGCGCTGGTCTTCCTTGGCGTCGAAAGCCAGTTGCAAGACCCCGCATCCGTCCCAGTCGCGGCCGCGTTGCAGGCATTCAAGCAGGCGCCGGGTATAGCCGAAACCGCTGAGGATGAGGCGCGACAATGCGGTGCCGTGCGCCGAGAGCTTGAGGTAAAGCACCCCTTGTGGGTTGCCGGAGGCTTCGGCCGCAGGCGTTGCATGTCGCTCCAGTACCGTCACTTTCCAGCCTCGCCGCGCCAGGCTCGCCGCGGTTGCGCATCCGGCAAGGCCGGCCCCGACGACCAAGGCATGGCGTGGGCCGGGCAGGGGCGCTGGGCGACTGAACCAGGGAGCTGGTGTGGGTACTTCAAGGCCTGCTGGCTGCCCACGAAAGGCGCCGCGCAGGATCTCCCACTTTTTGCCGATGCCGGGAATGCGCTTCATCTCGAAGCCCACCGCGATCAGGCCGCGCCGTACCCAGCCGGTGCTGGTGAAGGTGCCCAGGGTGGCATTGGCAGCCGACAGGCGTCCGACGTGAGTGAACAGTTCCGGCGTCCACATCTGCGGGTTTTTCGCCGGGGCGAAACCGTCGAGGAACCAGGCATCGACCTGGGCGTCGAGTTGCGGCAGTTGCTCCAGGGCGTCGCCGATCATCAAGGTCAGCTGTACCCGGCCTTGATCGAAGCTGAAGGTCTGGAAACCCTCGTGTACCGCTACGTACTGGGCCAGCAGCGGTGCGCTGAAGGGCGCCAGTTCTGGCCACAGGGCCAGGGCGCGGGTCAGGTCGGTGCGGCTCAGCGGGTACTTTTCCACACTGATGAAGTGCAGGCGGGCGTCGGGGGCTGCACAGTCGACAAACAACTGCCAGGCGCAGAAGAAATTGAGCCCGGTGCCGAACCCGGTTTCACCGATCACCAGGCACTGGCCCGGCGCCAGCGTACTGAAGCGCTGGCGCAGGTCGTTCTGGTCGATGAACACATGGCGGGTCTCTTCCAGGCTCTGGTCCTTGGAAAAGTAGATGTCATCGAACTGGCGCGAATGGGGGCGGCCCTGGTCGTCCCAGTCGATCTGGGCATAGTGGATTACATCGGTCATGGTCGGCTCGGGTCAGGCTAGAGCGGCATTTTAGCTGATCGACAGCCCCCTGTAGATTTGACCCGGCGCAATCTTTGCGTCCACCGACAAAGCCGGCGCGGATCCGCTAACCTTGCATATCCAAGTAGGGAGCCTGGTATGTTCGAATCCGCTGAAATTGGTCACTCCATCGACAAAGAAACCTACGAGGCCGAGGTGCCGGCGCTGCGCGAAGCCTTGCTCGAAGCACAGTTCGAGCTCAAGCAGCAGGCGCGTTTTCCGGTGATCATTCTGATCAATGGCATCGAAGGTGCCGGCAAGGGTGAAACCGTAAAACTGCTCAACGAGTGGATGGACCCGCGCCTGATCGAAGTGCGCACCTTTGACCAGCAGACCGATGAAGAACTGGCCCGACCACCCGCCTGGCGCTACTGGCGAGCCCTGCCGGCAAAGGGGCGCATGGGGATTTTCTTCGGCAACTGGTACAGCCAGATGCTCCAGGGGCGTGTGCATGGCCATTTCAAGGATGCCGTACTCGACCAGGCCATTCGCGGCGCCGAGCGCCTGGAAGAAATGCTCTGCGATGAAGGCGCGCTGATCTTCAAGTTCTGGTTCCACCTGTCCAAGAAACAGATGAAGGCCCGGCTCAAGGCACTACGGGACGATCCGCTGCACAGTTGGCGCATCAGCCCGCTGGATTGGCAGCAATCGGAAACCTATGACCGCTTCGTACGCTTCGGTGAACGGGTGCTGCGCCAGACCAGCCGCGACTACGCCCCCTGGCACGTGATCGAGGGGGTCGACCCTCACTACCGCAGCCTGGCGGTCGGCCGCATCCTGCTTGAAGGGCTCCAGGCGGCACTCAAGGCCCAGCATGCGCCGGTCCACCTGGCCAACATTGCCCCTTTGGGCCACGCCATCGACCAGCGCAGCCTGCTCGGCAGCCTGGACCTGACCCTGCGCCTGAGCAAGGACGACTACCAGGAACAACTCATTATCGAGCAGGCTCGCCTGGCGGGGCTGCTGCGTGACAAACGCATGCGCCGTCACGCATTGATCGCGGTATTCGAGGGTAATGACGCGGCGGGCAAGGGCGGCGCCATTCGCCGTGTGGCCGCCGCGCTGGACCCGCGCCAGTACCGCATCGTGCCCATCGCTGCACCGACCGAAGAGGAGCGGGCGCAACCTTATTTGTGGCGCTTCTGGCGACACCTTCCGGCCCGTGGCAAGTTCACCGTGTTCGACCGCTCCTGGTACGGCCGGGTGCTGGTGGAGCGGGTCGAGGGTTTTTGCAGCCAGGCAGACTGGATGCGTGCCTACGGCGAGATCAACGACTTTGAAGAGCAGATGGTCAGCGCCGGTGTTGTGGTGGTCAAGTTCTGGCTGTCGATCGATGAACAGACCCAGTTGGAACGCTTCCAGGAACGCGAGCAGATTCCCTTCAAGCGTTTCAAGATCACCGAGGAAGACTGGCGTAACCGCGACAAGTGGGATCAGTACGCCGAGGCGGTGGGTGACATGGTCGATCGCACCAGTACCGAGATCGCGCCCTGGACCCTGGTCGAAGCCAATGACAAGCGCTGGGCGCGGGTAAAGGTGCTGCGCACTATCAACGATGCACTCGAAGCCGCATTCAAGAGAGACAAGAAATAGGCGCTGCTGTCTTCCACAGCAACACGAGCGCTGCTTACGCCAGCGGCTACAAGGACCAGGCCTGTAGCCGCTGGCGAGGAACGAGGCTGTGACCGACTGCACCGCAGTCGCCAGCCAGGATGAGCTCAAGGAATGAAGTACTGAAATCTTTTCCGCAATTGTACCTGTCGGCCCTCCACACCCACCCCGTAGAATTCAGTCTCCCCCTACCACAGGGCAATTGAGGCTGGTATGCACATTTCTTCCGGACGCTGGGTCTATGGCCTGTCGTTATCGCTATTGACGGCCTTGCTCTGGGGCATCCTGCCCATCAAGCTCAAACAGGTACTGCAGGTGATGGACCCGATCACCGTGACCTGGTTCCGCTTGCTGGTATCCGGGGGGCTGTTGTTCGCCTGGCTGGCGGCAAGCAGGAGGCTGCCCTCGTTCAACCGACTCGGGCGCAAGGGCTGGGGGCTGGTGGTGCTGGCCACGTGTGGCCTGGTGGGTAACTACGTGCTGTACCTGATGGGGCTCAACCTGCTCAGCCCCGGTACCGCGCAACTGGTGGTTCAGTTGGGGCCGGTGATGCTGCTGGTGGCCAGTGTGTTCCTGTTCAAGGAGCGCTTCACCTTCGGTCAAGGCATGGGCCTTGTCATCCTGCTCACGGGTTTTGGCTTGTTTTTCAATCAGCGCCTGGAAGAGTTGCTGAGCTCCTTGAGTGTCTATACCACGGGTGTACTGACCATTGTGCTGGCAACCACGATCTGGGTGTTCTACGCCTTGAGCCAGAAGCAGTTGCTGACCGTGTGGAATTCGCTGCAGGTCATGATGGTGATCTACCTGTGCTGCGCCGCGTTGCTGACGCCGTGGGTACATCCCCTAGAAGCGCTTCAGTTGAGCCCGCTGCAAGGCTGGCTGTTGCTTGCCTGCTGCCTCAACACCCTGGTGGCCTACGGTGCCTTTGCCGAAGCGCTGGCCCACTGGGAGGCCTCGAAGGTCAGTGCAACCCTGGCGCTCACACCGCTGGTGACCTTTGTCGCCGTGGCGCTGGCGGCCTGGTTCTGGCCTGACTATGTGCAGGCCGAGCAGATCAATACGTTGGGCTATATCGGCGCACTGGTGGTGGTGCTGGGCTCGGCGCTGACGGCGCTGGGCCCATCGCTGATGGCCGGCTGGCGCGCCAGGCGCTTGCGCCTGGCGCGTTGATTCAGCCTTTCTTGCCAGGTTCGAGCATGTCTTGCGGGCGGACCCACTGGTCGAACTGCTGGTTGTTCAGGTAGCCCAGGGTCAGGGCTGCCTCACGCAGGGTAGTGCCTTCGCTGTAGGCTTTCTTGGCAATTTCTGCGGCCTTGTCGTAGCCGATATGCGGGTTCAGGGCAGTCACCAGCATCAACCCGCGCTCCAGGTGCGCAGCCATCTGCTCGGCATCCGGCTCGATGCCGGCCACACAGTGCTGCTGGAAGTTGCTGCAGCCATCGGCCAGCAACTCGATGGATTGCAGCAGGTTGTGGATGATCACCGGCTTGAACACGTTCAATTGCAGGTGGCCCTGGCTCGCGGCAAAGCCGATGGCGGTGTCGTTGCCCAGCACTTGGCAGGCCAGCATCGACAGGGCCTCGCATTGCGTCGGGTTGACCTTGCCCGGCATGATCGAGCTGCCTGGTTCGTTGGCAGGCAAGCGCACTTCGGCGATACCGGCGCGGGGGCCGGAGCCGAGTAGGCGCAAATCGTTGGCCAGCTTCATCAGTGCCACCGCCAGGGTTTTCAGGCCACCGGCCAGGGTGGTCAACGGCTCGTGGCCAGACAGTGCCGCAAACTTGTTCGGTGCGGTGACGAAGGGCAGGCCGGAGAGCGCAGCTAGTTCTGCGGCAATGGCTTCGGCAAAGCCGTGCGGGGCATTGAGCCCGGTGCCTACCGCGGTTCCGCCCTGGGCCAGTTCGCACACGGCCGGCAGGGCCGAGCGGATCGCCCGCTGGGCATAATCGAGCTGGGCTACATAAGCAGAGACTTCCTGGCCGAAGGTGATCGGCGTCGCATCCATCATGTGGGTGCGGCCGGTCTTCACCAGGTGCTGGTGGCGTGCCGACAGCTCCGCCAACCCCGAAGACAGCTCAGTGATTGCCGGCAGCAACTTGTGCTGGACCGCCTGGGCGGCGGCTATGTGCATGGCGGTGGGGAAACAGTCGTTGGAGCTCTGGGAGCGATTGACATGATCGTTGGGATGGACCGGAATCTTGCCGCCGCGTCCCTTGCCGGCCAGTTCGTTGGCGCGCCCGGCGATCACTTCGTTGACGTTCATATTGCTCTGGGTGCCGCTACCGGTCTGCCAGACGACGAGCGGGAACTGGTCGTCGAGCTGGCCGTCGAGCACTTCGTCGGCGGCCTGTTCGATCAGCCGGGCAATGTCGGCCGGCAGGTCTCCATTGCGGTCGTTGACCCGTGCGGCGGCTTTCTTGATCAACGCCAGGGCATGCAGGACCGCCAGCGGCATGCGTTCCTTGCCGATGGCGAAGTTGATCAGCGAGCGTTGCGTCTGGGCACCCCAATAGGCCTGGTCAGGAACTTCGACCTGACCCAGGCTGTCAGTTTCGATACGGCTCATGCTGCGCTCACTCCCTTGTGGTCTGAATTCGCAGTTTAGGTCCCTTTTCGTCGCAGCGGTTCCATTGCTCGTCGACCCACTTGAGCGACGTGCCCGAGTCGGCGCAGAATGCTCTACTCCGGGGTACTACCTCCTCTGTCTAATGAAGGAATTCCGATGACCCGTCTTCGCGCCCTTTGCACCGCTGTTGCGCTGGTCTGCGCCAGCGGCCAGGTGCTTGCCGATACCGCCAGCCACAACGCCAGTGCCGAAAAATTCCTCATGATGGCGCACGCTGACAAGCTCGGCACCCCGGTTTACATGCAGGTGCAACAGATGTTTGCCCAGCGTTTTGAACAGACCAAGGCCCCAGCCTCGAAAAAAGCCGTGCTCGACAGCTACCAGGCCAAGGCCAACGCCGCCCTGGACCAGGCTATCGGCTGGAACAAGCTGAAGCCGGACATGGTCAAGCTGTACACCCGCACCTTCACCGAAAGCGAGCTCAAGGACCTGGTTGCCTTCTACCAGTCGCCACTGGGCAAGAAAGTGCTGGAAAAAATGCCTCAAGTTACCCAGCAGTCGGCTCAGCTGACCCAACAGAAGCTGGAAAGCGCCGTGCCGGTAGTCAACAAACTGTTGGCTGACATGACCAAAGAACTCGACCCGAACGCCGGCAAGGCCGCCGCTCCGGCGAAGAAGTAAATCGCGGAGCCGTCCATGTCCATGCAGCAGAAGATTGAACAAAGCCTGGCCGCGCTTGCGCCCCAGCACCTTTCGGTGCTCGACGAAAGCCATATGCACAGCCGTGGGCAAGAAACCCACTACAAGGCCGTGCTGGTCAGCGAGCAGTTCGAGGGTCTGAACAGCGTCAAGCGCCACCAGAAGGTCTACGCCACGCTGGGTGAGCTGATGGGGCAATTTCATGCCCTGGCCCTGCACACCTATACCCCCGGGGAGTGGCAGAAGGTGGGCGCAGCGCCTGCTTCACCCACCTGTGCAGGTGGCAGCAAACACTGATTTCCTCGTCAGTTTTTTGCTAGAATGTGCAACGCGCCGCTCGTCGGCGCGTTTTTTTTGTCATCCGGTCCGCCCTTTGCGAGGGCAACCACCTGGAGAGTTCTTGCATGACCCAAGCTATCGTCGTGGCGGCGCTGTATAAATTCGTAACCCTGAAAGATTACGTCGAGCTGCGTGAACCGCTGCTCGAAAGCATGACCGCCAATGGCATCAAGGGCACTTTGTTGCTGGCCGAGGAAGGTATCAATGGCACGGTGTCCGGTACCCGTGAAGGTATCGACGGCCTGCTGGCCTGGCTGCGCAGCGATGCCCGCCTGGTAGGTATCGACCACAAGGAATCCTACTGCGACGAACAGCCGTTCTATCGCACCAAGGTCAAGCTCAAGAAAGAAATCGTCACCCTGGGCGTGGAGGGGGTAGACCCGAACCACAAGGTCGGCACCTACGTCGAGCCCAAGGACTGGAACGCGCTGATCAGCGATCCGGAAGTGTTGCTGATCGATACCCGCAACGACTACGAAGTGGCCATTGGCACCTTCGACGGCGCGATCGACCCCAAGACCACCACCTTCCGCGAGTTCCCCGAGTACATCAAGGCCAACTTCGACCCGTCGCGCCACAAGAAGGTTGCGATGTTCTGCACGGGTGGCATCCGTTGCGAAAAAGCCTCCAGCTACATGCTCGGTGAAGGTTTTGAAGAGGTCTATCATCTTAAGGGCGGGATCCTGAAATACCTTGAAGAGGTGCCACAGGATGAAAGCCGCTGGCAGGGCGACTGTTTCGTCTTCGACAACCGGGTCACTGTGCGTCATGACCTGACCGAAGGCGATTATGACCAGTGCCATGCCTGCCGCACCCCGATCAGCGTGGAAGACCGAGCGTCCGAACACTACTCGCCAGGTATCAGTTGCCCGCATTGCTGGGACAGCCTGAGCGAAAAGACCCGACGCAGCGCCATTGACCGGCAGAAGCAGATCGAGTTGGCCAAGGCCCGCAACATGCCGCACCCGATCGGCCACAATTACCGCAAAGCTGCCGAGGCCTGATTGATGTCTGCACGCCTGCTTTATGTGATGGACCCGATGTGCTCCTGGTGCTGGGGGTTCGCACCCGTGGCCCAGGCCCTGATTGCCCAGGCGCTGGACGCCGGGGTCGAAACTCACCTGGTGCCAGGTGGGTTGCGTACAGGCAGCAGCGCACTGGATGCATCGACCCGGGGCTATATCCTGGAGCATTGGCAGGCGGTCAACGAGGCAACGGGCCAACCCTTCACCCTTGAAGGCGCGATGCCGGACGGTTTTGTCTACGACACCGAGCCTGCCTGCCGTGCCCTGGTGGCCGCCCGTGGCCTTGACCCGCAGCGCACCTGGGCATTGCTCGGCGCGATCCAGCAGGCGTTCTACCAAGGTGGCGAAGACGTCACCCTGGCCCCCAAGCTGGTTGAACTGGCCGAGCAGGCCGGTTTTGAGCGCTCGGTGTTTGCCGAGCGCTTTGCCAGTACCGAGGTGCGCGCAGCCACTGCGGCTGACTTCACCTGGGTGCAGGACCTGGGGATCGCGGGCTTTCCCACCTTGCTTGCCGAGCGCAACGGGCAACTGGCGCTGCTCACCAATGGCTACCAGCCAGTGGAGTCCCTGAGCCCGCTGCTCGGGCGCTGGCTACAGCAGGCCGCCTGTGCTTGACCTGCCAGGGTCGCCCGACCCTGTGCCGGGGCCTGCCCCCACCGTTGCCGATCGTCTGAGCTGGGCGGAAATCCGCCGCCTGGCCCTGCACCATAAAAAAGCCTTGTGGGTTGCCAATGGTGTCGCTGTATTGGCGGCGCTGTGCAGTGTGCCCATTCCCTTGCTGTTGCCCCTGTTGGTGGATGAAGTCCTGCTGGGCCATGGTGATGCCGCGCTCAAGTGGATGAACCAGTTCCTTCCCGCCAATTGGCAGGTCGCCGCTGGCTACATCGGTCTGATGTTGGTGGTAACCCTGGGGCTGCGTTGTGCCGCACTGGCCTTCAACGTTGTACAGGCCAAGTTGTTTGCGGGCCTGGCCAAGGACATTGTCTATCGCCTGCGTATCCGCCTGATCGAGCGGCTCAAGCGAATTTCGCTCAAAGAGTATGAAAGCCTGGGCAGTGGCACGGTAACGACCCACCTGGTCACCGACCTGGACACCCTCGACAAGTTTGTCGGCGAGACCTTGAGCCGCTTCCTGGTGGCCATGCTGACCCTGACCGGCACCGCCGCCATCCTGATCTGGATGCACTGGCAGCTGGCGATGCTGATCCTGCTGTTCAACCCCCTGGTGATCTTCGCCACGGTGCAGTTGGGCAAACGGGTCAAGCACCTGAAGAAACTGGAAAACGACAGTACCTCGCGCTTCACACAGGCCCTGACGGAAACCCTGGACGCCATCCAGGAGATCCGCGCCAGCAATCGCCAGGGCTATTTCCTCGGGCGCTTGGGCATGCGTGCCCAGGAGGTACGCAATTATGCGGTTGCCTCGCAGTGGAAAAGCGATGCCAGTAGCCGGGCCAGTGGATTGCTCTTCCAGTTCGGCATCGATATCTTCCGCGCGGCGGCGATGCTTACCGTGTTGTTTTCCGACCTGTCCATTGGCCAGATGCTGGCGGTGTTCAGCTACCTGTGGTTCATGATTGGCCCGGTCGAGCAACTCCTCAATCTGCAGTACGCCTACTACGCCGCCGGCGGTGCCTTGAGCCGGCTCAACGAGCTGCTGGCACGTGCCGACGAGCCGCAGTATCCCGGGGGTGTCGATCCGTTCAAGGGGCGCGACACGGTGGGTATCGAGGTTCAAGGCCTGCGCTTTGCCTACGCCGATGAACCGGTGCTCGACCAGTTGAACCTGTCGATCGCGCCTGGGGAGAAGGTGGCCATTGTCGGTGCCAGTGGTGGCGGCAAGAGTACCCTGGTGCAATTGTTGCTCGGGCTCTACAGCGCCCAGGCAGGGACCATTCGCTTTGGTGGCTCGACCTTGCAGGACATTGGCCTGGAAACCCTGCGTGAGCATGTGGCAGTGGTGCTGCAGCATCCGTCGCTGTTCAATGACACCGTTCGTGCCAACCTCACCATGGGGCGCGACAGCAGCGACGAAGCCTGCTGGCAGGCACTCAATATCGCCCAGCTCGACACCACCATTGCCGCCTTGCCCCACGGCCTGGATACCGTGGTCGGGCGTTCGGGCGTGCGCCTTTCGGGGGGCCAGCGCCAGCGCCTGGCAATTGCGCGGATGGTGCTGGCCGAGCCCAAGGTGGTGATTCTCGACGAGGCCACGTCGGCCCTGGATGCCGCCACTGAGTACAACCTGCACCTGGCATTGACGCGTTTTCTCAGTGCGCGCACCACGCTGATCATTGCCCACCGATTGTCGGCGGTGAAGCAGGCTGATCGTGTGCTGGTGTTCGACGGTGGGCACGTGGCCGAGGATGGCGATCACCAGCAACTGATCGCCGGTGGCGGCTTATACGCCAAGCTGTATGGGCATTTGCAACAGAGTTGAGCGTGCCCGTCATGTAAATGAGAAAAGCTCTCCAGATTCAATGGCAAATAGCCTAGGCTGTGGGGTTGTAGGTAGAGATTCATTCAGCTCTATGTGCAAGGGACCTCATGAAGCGAAAACGGACTCTCGAAGCGCCGCGGTTGTTGGGCATTATCTGGCCATTTGTTGCCGTGGTGCTGTTTCAGGCGTTGCTGGGAAGCATCAGTCTTTACGCGTTGTCGGCGGTGCGCGGCTATGTGGCGGGGGAGAGCCTCTGGTCCAAGGGGCAGAAGGACGCCATCTATTACCTCACACTGTATGCCGACAGTCGTGACCTGGCTGATTTTCGCAAGTACCGCAAAGCCATTGCCGTGCCGCAAGGCGGGCATGAACTGCGGGTCGCCCTGGATTTGCCCACCCCGGACCTGGACGCGGCGCGCCGTGGCATTTTGCAGGGCGGAAACCACCCCGACGATGTCCCGGGCCTGATCTGGTTGTATTTGAACTTTGGCCAGGTGAGTTACCTGAAGAAGGCCATCGCGCTCTGGGCAGTGGGCGATGGCTACCTTAGTCAACTGGATGAAGTAGCTGTACAAATGCATGAGGGTTTCCGTTCGGGCCGGGCCGATGCTTACGCGGTGACCCAATGGAAGGCGCGCATCGCCGAAATCAATGAGGATGTCACTCCCGCCGCGCGGGCCTTCAGCGATGCCTTGGGTGAAGGTTCGCGCATGCTGTTGCGAGTGCTGTTGCTGACCAACCTGGCGACTGCACTGTTCCTGATTGCCCTGGCCTGGATGCGTTCAAGCAAGCTGCTGGCCCAGCGTCAGGCATTTGCCACTGCCCTGGAAGTGGAGAAGGAGCGGGCGCAGGTCACCTTGGAGTCGATCGGCGACGGTGTGATCACCACTGATGTCGATGGGTGCATCGCCTATATGAATCCGGCGGCCGAGCAGTTGACGCACTGGCACGCCGCCCAGGCCCAGGGGTTGCCGTTGGCCGCCTTGTTCAGTTTGCTGGACGAGAATGCCGAGAAAGATGGCCGGACGCTGCTCGATCACATCCTCAGCGGTGGTCTCAAGGGTGGAAGCGAGCACATCAAGCTGATTCAACGGCTTGATGGCAGCACTGTGTCGGTGGCGCTGGTGGGCGCACCGATCATGGCCGAAGGCAGGGTCAGTGGCATCGTACTGGTGCTGCATGACATGACTCAGGAGCGCCAGTACATCGCCAACCTGTCCTGGCAGGCTACCCATGATGCCTTGACTGGGCTGGCCAACCGCCGGGAGTTCGAGTACCGCCTTGAACTGGCGCTCAATGCCCTGGCGCGCAAGCCGGCTCGCCATGCCCTGATGTTCCTGGACCTGGATCAGTTCAAGCTGGTGAACGACACCTGTGGCCATGCCGCAGGGGACGAGTTGCTGCGGCACATCTGCGCCGTGCTGCAAGCTGGGCTGCGAGAGGGCGATACCCTGGCCAGGCTCGGGGGCGACGAGTTTGGCATTCTGCTTGAGAACTGCCCGCAGGAGCAGGCCGAACGTATCGCCGAAAGCTTGCGCCTGGCGGTCCAGAGCTTGCATTTTGTCTGGAAGGGGCGCCCGTTCATGACCACTGTGAGCGTTGGGCTGGTACACATCACTCAGGCGCCGGCAACGCTGGAAGCTTCCCTGCGTGCAGCCGACATGGCGTGCTACATGGCCAAGGAGAAAGGCCGCAACCGCGTGCAGGTCTATCATGCCGACGACAGCGAGCTGTCCATGCGCTTCGGTGAAATGGCCTGGATCCAGCGACTTCATGTGGCATTGGAAGAGAATCGCTTTTGCCTGTATGCCCAGGAAATCGCCGCGCTCGGCTGCCATGGGGGCGCCGGCCACCTGGAAATCCTGTTGCGCCTGCACGATGAGGGTGGGCGGATCATTCTGCCCGACAGCTTCATTCCCGCCGCCGAGCGTTACGGGCTAATGACCGCGCTGGATCGTTGGGTGGTGCGCAGTGTGTTCACGGTCATCCGCCAATGCCTCGATGAGCGTCGGGAAGGCCCGTTGGCCATGTGCGCAATCAATCTGTCGGGCAGCAGTATCGGCGACGACAAATTCCTTGAGTACCTGCAGCGTCTGTTTGGCGAGTTTGCCATTCCGCCTCACCTGATCTGTTTCGAGATCACTGAAACCAGCGCAATAGCCAACCTCGGCAGCGCCATTCGCTTTATCAACGAGCTCAAGGGATTGGGCTGTCGTTTCTCGCTGGATGACTTTTGCGCCGGGATGTCTTCGTTCGCTTACCTGAAGCACTTGCCTGTCGACTTCCTCAAGATCGACGGCAGCTTCGTCAAGGACATGCTCGATGATCCGGTCAACCGGGCCATGGTGGAGGTGATCAATCATATCGGCCATGTCATGGGCAAGCGCACCATCGCCGAGTTCGTCGAAACCCCGCTGATTGAACAGGCCCTGCAGGAAATAGGCGTCGATTACGCCCAGGGTTACCTGATCGAGCGACCGCAGGTATTTACCTGCGATAGCCTTCGGCGCCAGCGGATTGCTGCAAGGCCCCTGTTATCCAGGGCGCCAGGAGCCTTTCGCTGAGCATCTGCCAATAATCACAAGGAACAAGGAGTTGAGAGTGATTGACGCGTTTATTCGAACTGGTCCGTTGATGGACCCCAGCAGTTACCCGCTCTGGGCTCAGCAGATGATCAAGGACTGTCAACCGAGCAAGTCTCGGGTGGTGGAGCACGAGCTTTACCATCGCATGCGGGACGGCCGGCTGAGCGCCCGTACCCTGCGCCAATACCTGATCGGTGGTTGGCCCGTGGTTGAGCAGTTTTCCCTCTACATGGCCAAGAACCTGACCAAGACCCGCTACGCCCGCCATCCTGGGGAGGACATGGCGCGGCGTTGGCTGATGCGCAACATTCGAGTCGAGCTCAATCATGCCGATTACTGGGTTTACTGGAGCCAGGCCCATGGGGTCAGTCTGCAGGACCTGCAGGCCCAGGAGGTGCCGACCGAACTCAACGCCTTGAGCGATTGGTGTTGGCATACCTGCACCGCCGACGCATTGGTGATTGCCATCGCGGCAACCAACTATGCGATCGAAGGGGCCACGGGAGAATGGTCGGCCCTGGTCTGCTCGACCGGCACTTATGCCCAGGGTTTCCCGGAGGAGGGGCGCAAGCGGGCGATGAAGTGGTTGAAGATGCATGCCCAGTACGATGACTCGCACCCGTGGGAAGCGCTGGAAATCGTCTGTACCCTGGCGGGCAACAACCCGTCCCGGGCATTGCAGACCGAGCTGCGCCGGGCAATCTGCAAGAGTTACGACTGCATGTTCCTGTTCCTTGAGCGCTGCATGCAGCAGGAGCAGCGCCAGCCCGCCCGGCATCAGGCGGAACTGGCAGAGGGCTGAGCTTACTGGGCGTTGAACGCCTGACCATTGATACCGGTGCTATCTGGGCCCATCAGGTACAGGTAGACCGGCATGATCTGCTCTGGCAGCGGATTGTTCTCCGGGTTCTCGCCCGGATAGGCCTGGGCGCGCATGCTGGTGCGGGTGGCGCCTGGGTTGACGCTGTTGGCCCGTACGGGCGCCACGCCTTCAAGTTCGTCGGCGAGGGTCTGCATCAGGCCCTCGGTGGCGAACTTCGACACCCCATAAGCACCCCAGTAGGCTCGGCCTTTGCGCCCGACGCTGCTGGAGGTGAAGATCACCGACGCATCCTGGGACAGCTTCAGCAGCGGCAGGAGGGTGCTGGTCAGCATGAACATGGCGTTGACGTTGATCTGCATGACGCGCATGAAGTTGTCGCCCGAAAGCTGCTCCAGCGGTGTGCGCGGACCAATGATCGAGGCGTTGTGGAGCAGGCCGTCAATATGGCCGAACTCGTTTTCGATCATGGCCGCCAGTTCGTCGTACTGGTGTGGCAGGGCCGTTTCCAGGTTGAAGGGAATGACGGCAGGCTTCGGGTGGCCGGCGGCTTCGATCTGATCGTAGACCTCGGTCAAGTTGCCTTCGGTCTTGCCCAGCAGCAAGACGGTGGCGCCGTGCGCGGCATAGGCCTTGGCGGCAGCTGCGCCGATTCCGCGACCTGCGCCGGTGACCAGGATGGTCCGGCCCTTGAGCAGGTCGGGGCGGGCGGAGTAATCGAACATGGGGTTACCTCTTCAATTGTGGTGCGGCATCACGGAGCGCTGGGAGCGGGCTTGCCCCGCGATGCTTTTATGGGTCAGCAACCGCAAAGCGCGCTATCAAGCACCTTGCGCAGCTCCAGCGGATGATCGACCACCACATCCGCACCCCAGTTGTTGGGATTGTCTTCTGGATGGATATAGCCATAGCGTACCGCTGCCGTGCGGGTGCCGGCATCGCGGCCCGACTCGATGTCGCGCAGATCGTCGCCGACGAACAGGACACTGGCCGGGTCCAGGTTCAGGGTCTTGCAGGCGAGGATCAGCGGCTCGGGATCGGGCTTGCTGTTCTTCACGTGATCAGGGCAGATCAGCAGGGCAGAGCGCTCGGCCAGGCCCAGGCGCTGCATGATGGGTTCGGCGAAGCGCACCGGCTTGTTGGTCACCACGCCCCACAGCAGGTTGCCTTTCTCGATGTCGGCCAGCAGCTCGGCCATGCCGTCGAACAGTTTGCTGTGGA
This sequence comes from Pseudomonas vranovensis, assembly GCF_040438935.1. Classification (NCBI taxonomy): domain Bacteria; kingdom Pseudomonadati; phylum Pseudomonadota; class Gammaproteobacteria; order Pseudomonadales; family Pseudomonadaceae; genus Pseudomonas; species Pseudomonas vranovensis. The sequence continues at coordinate 684,184 of NZ_CP159259.1, forward strand.
CTGCGCAGTCGCGCTGGTAACGCTCGAGGAACTCAAGGCGCAAGGCCTCGAATTCTGCCACTTCAGGCGTGATGCCGAAGGTGACTTCGACCATTGCCCGGGCGCCGCCGGAGATCACGTCACGGATCCGCTGGTCGTCAATGGCAGGCAGGCCGCGATAGGCAAGCATGGCCTGGCAAATAGCGATGAAGTCCGGCGCCGTGTCGAGCAGGGTGCCGTCCATGTCGAAAAGTACTGCTCGCAAACGCATGTTCATTCCTCGCGAAGGGTCTGGATCATGTAATTGACGTCGACATCGCTGGCCAGCTTGTAGTGCTTGGTCAACGGGTTGTAGGTCAGGCCGATGATGTCTTTGACATTCAGGCCGGCCTCGCGGCTCCAGGCACCCAGCTCCGAGGGGCGGATGAACTTCTTGAAATCGTGGGTGCCGCGCGGCAGCAGCTTCATGATGTATTCGGCGCCAATGATCGCGAACAGGTAGGCCTTGGGGTTGCGGTTGATGGTCGAGAAGAACACCTGGCCGCCCGGTTTGACCATGCGATAGCAGGCGCGGATGACCGAGGACGGGTCTGGCACGTGCTCGAGCATCTCGAGGCAAGTGACCACATCGAACTGCTCGGGCATTTCTTCGGCCAGGGCTTCGGCTGTGGTCTGGCGGTACTCGACCTGTACCCCGGATTCGAGCTGGTGCAGTTGGGCCACGGCCAAGGGCGCTTCACCCATGTCGATACCGGTCACGGTGGCGCCGCGCAAGGCCATGGCCTCGCTGAGGATGCCGCCGCCGCAGCCGACATCGAGAACCTTCTTGCCGGCCAGCTTGACCCGCTCGTCGATCCAGTTGACCCGCAGCGGGTTGATGTCGTGCAGTGGCTTGAACTCGCTCTCACGGTCCCACCAGCGGTGGGCCAGGGCTTCGAACTTGGCGATTTCGGCGTGGTCGACGTTGCTCATGGAACAGTCCTCTGAAACTTTGATAAAGGTGCTACGGGCCGGCAGACTTCGCTGCCGGCCGGTCATTCGGTACGTTCGCCGATCCGCTGGCCCCAGGCGCACGCTTTGGCATGCAGGGCCTGTTCGTCCAGGCGGGTCAGGCGGCGTTCGTCAAGCAATTGCTTGCCAGCGACCCACACATGCTTTACGCAGTCGCGGCCACTGGCATAAATCAGTTGTGAAACAGGTTCATAGATGGGTTGTTGGGCCAGGCCCGACAGGTCGAAGGCGACCAGGTCGGCGGCCTTGCCGATTTCCAGTGACCCGATCACTGCTTCCAGGCCCAGCGCGCGGGCACCGTTTAGGGTGGCCATGCGCAACGCTCTGTGGGCGTCCAGGGCGCTTGCCGAGCCGGCTACGGCCTTGGCCAGCAGGGCCGCGGTCCGCGTTTCGCCGAGCAGGTCGAGGTCATTGTTGCTGGCGGCACCATCGGTGCCCACCGCGACATTCACCCCGGCTTGCCACAGGCGCTCGACCGGGCAAAAACCGCTGGCCAGCTTGAGGTTGGATTCCGGGCAATGCACCACGCTGGTGTTGCTTTCTACCAGCAGGGCCAGGTCTTCGTCGCTGACCTGGGTCATGTGTACTGCCTGCAGGCGCGGGCCCAGCAAGCCCAGGCGGGCGAGACGTGCCAGCGGGCGCTCGCCGCGGGTGGCCAGGGATTGCTCCACTTCAAAGGCGGTTTCATGAATATGCATGTGGATCGGCGCGTCCAGTTCCTCGGCGATTACCCGGATTTTCTCCAGGTTCTCATCGCTCACCGTATAGGGTGCGTGCGGGCCCAGGGCGACGGTGATGCGTGGGTGGTGGCGCAGGTCGCCGAACAGTTCGACACCCAGCTGCAGAGCCTCTTCGGTGCTGCGCGCGCCAGGAATCGGAAAATCCAGCAATGGCACGGCAACCTGTGCGCGAATGCCACTATTGTGTACGCATTCGCTGGCGATCTTGGGGAAGAAATACATGTCGGAGAAACAGGTAATGCCGCCTTTGATCTGTTCGGCGATGGCCAGGTCGGTGCCATCACGAACGAACGCCTCGTCGACCCAGCGACCTTCAGCCGGCCAGATGTGTTCTTCGAGCCAGGTCATCAGTGGCAGGTCATCGGCCAAGCCGCGGAACAGGGTCATGGCCGCGTGGCCGTGGGCATTGACCAAGCCGGGGCTTAGCAGGCAGCCGGGCAGCTCGCGCGTTTCGCTGGCATCGAAGCGTTCAGCCTCGGCCCTGGGGCCGATGAACACGATCTTCCCCTCGCGAATCCCCAGGCCATGATCCTTCAATACCACCCCGGCAGGTTCGACAGGCACCAGCCAGGTCGGCAGGAGCAGCAGGTCGAGCGGCGTAGCGGGTTTGGGCATGGCAGGATTTCCCTGGGGTACTTGGGCTGGAGGCGAAGTATACCCGAGCGTCCGCGCCTGGGGCTCGCTATAATCGCCCGCTTTTGATGTCCGAATGACGGGGTGAGGCATGCGCGATCGACTACTGGCAGCAGAGAAGGTGAACGCCATCGATTGGCGTGATGGCGTCCTGTACCTGCTCGATCAGCGCGTTTTACCTTTCGAGCAGACCTGGCGGGCCTGTTCGAGTGCTGCCGAGGTGGCCCAGGCCATCCGCTCGATGACGGTGCGCGGCGCCCCTGCCATTGGTATCAGCGCTGCCTATGGGCTTGCCATGGCCGTTCGCCAGCGCCTGGCTGAAGGCGATGATTGGGAAATGGCCCTGGAAGAAGATTTCGAGCTGCTCGTCCACGCTCGCCCCACCGGTGCCAATTTGTTCTGGGCACTCAATCGCATGCGCGAGCGCCTGATGCGGATCAAGGAGGGTGAGGATGTGGCCGCGATCATGGAGGCCGAAGCCATCGCTATCCATGACAGTGACCGCGAAGCCAACCTGACCATGGCGCAGATGGGGGTCGACCTGATTCGCAAGCACCAGGGCAATGAGCAAGCCCTGTTGACCCACTGCAACAACGGTGCGCTGGCCACTGGCGGTTTCGGCACCGCCCTGGGGGTGATTCGAGCAGCCTTTATGGAGGGTATGGTCGAGCGGGTCTACGTCAACGAAACCCGGCCCTGGTTGCAAGGCTCGCGCCTGACCGCCTGGGAGCTGGCCGAGGAGGGCATTGCGCTGACGGTCAATGCCGACTCTGCTGCTGCTCATCTGATGAAGACCAAGGGCATTACCTGGGTCATAGTCGGTGCCGATCGCATCGCCGCCAACGGCGACGTGGCCAACAAGATCGGAACTTACCAGCTGGCGGTCAACGCGATGCACCACGGGGTGCGCTTCATGGTCGTGGCGTCGAGTTCAAGTATCGACATGAACCTGGAAAGTGGCGAAGACATCTTGCTCGAAGAACGCAGTGGCAGTGAACTGCTGGAGGTCGCTGGCAAGCGGGTAGGTGCCGATGTAGAGGCGTTCAATCCTGTATTTGATGTGACGCCGGCAGACCTTATTGATGTGATCGTGACCGAGAAGGGCGTTGTTGAACGGCCAGACACGGTAAAAATGGCGCAACTGATGTGCCGCAAGCGCTTGCATTGAGTCTTTTTCCTCGCTTGCGGCCTCCTGCGGCGGCTAACGGGCGTTACTGACGAGCAGTAGGGTAGTAGTGCCACACCGCACTCCCACCGCCTGGGCGATTGTGGTAACATCCGACGGTTTCCAAGGTGGCCCCGCGGGGCCGTCTTTACTGCGCAGATCCATGGCTTAACTCGTTGATTTGTCGTAAGTCGTTGCAAGGAGACACTTTGCAGCGGCGAGCTTCGTTCGTCCCATATGGATGTGACGAGGTTTCACCAGAAAAAGGAATCAGGCTTCTCATGGGCGAACTGGCCAAAGAAATCCTCCCGGTCAATATCGAAGACGAACTGAGACAGTCCTACCTCGACTACGCGATGAGCGTCATTGTCGGGCGTGCACTGCCCGATGCGCGTGATGGCTTGAAGCCCGTGCATCGCCGCGTTCTGTATGCGATGAGTGAACTGGGTAACGACTGGAACAAACCGTACAAGAAATCCGCCCGTGTGGTCGGTGACGTGATCGGTAAGTACCACCCGCACGGTGATACCGCGGTCTACGACACTATCGTCCGTATGGCGCAGCCGTTCTCGCTGCGCTATCTGCTGGTCGACGGCCAGGGCAACTTCGGTTCGGTGGACGGCGATAACGCCGCGGCCATGCGATACACCGAAGTACGTATGACCAAGCTGGCCCATGAACTGCTGGCCGACCTGCACAAAGAAACCGTCGACTGGGTGCCCAACTACGACGGCACCGAGCAGATTCCGGCGGTCATGCCGACCAAGATCCCCAATCTGCTGGTCAACGGTTCCAGCGGTATCGCCGTGGGCATGGCGACCAACATTCCGCCGCACAACCTCGGTGAAGTCATCGACGGCTGCCTGGCACTGATCGACAACGCCGACATCACGGTCGATGAGCTGATGCAGTTCATCCCGGGGCCAGACTTCCCGACGGCCGCCATCATCAACGGTCGCCAGGGCATTATCGAGGCCTATCGCACCGGTCGTGGCCGCATCTACATGCGCGCACGCTCCACTGTCGAAGACATCGACAAGGTCGGTGGTCGCCAGCAGATCGTCGTTACCGAGCTGCCTTACCAGCTGAACAAGGCGCGCCTGATCGAGAAGATCGCCGAGCTGGTCAAGGAAAAGAAACTCGAAGGTATCACCGAGCTGCGCGATGAGTCCGACAAGGACGGCATGCGTATCGTCATCGAGCTGCGTCGCGGCGAGGTTCCAGAGGTCATCCTCAACAACCTCTATGCCCAGACCCAGCTGCAGAGCGTCTTCGGCATCAACATCGTTGCGCTGATCGATGGTCGTCCACGGGTGCTGAACCTCAAGGACCTGCTCGAGGCCTTCGTCCGTCACCGCCGCGAAGTGGTGACCCGCCGTACCGTATTCGAACTGCGCAAGGCCCGCGAGCGCGGCCATATCCTTGAAGGCCAGGCCGTTGCCCTGTCCAACATCGACCCGGTCATCGCCCTGATCAAGGCTTCGCCAACCCCGTCCGAGGCCAAGGAAGCGCTGATCAGCACGCCTTGGGAATCCAGCGCCGTGCAGGTGATGGTCGAGCGCGCCGGTGCCGACTCCTGCCGTCCGGAGAACCTCGACGAGCAATTCGGCCTGCGCGACGGCAAGTACTTCCTCTCCCCAGAGCAGGCCCAGGCCATTCTTGACCTGCGTCTGCACCGCCTGACCGGCCTTGAGCACGAGAAGCTGCTGGCCGAGTACCAGGAGATCCTCAACCAGATCGGCGAGCTGATCCGCATCCTGAGCAGCGCCGAGCGCCTGATGGAAGTGATCCGCGAAGAACTGGAGCTGATCCGCGCCGAGTACGGCGATGTGCGTCGCACCGAAATTCTCGATGCCCGCCTGGACCTGACCCTGGGTGACATGATTCCGGAAGAAGACCGGGTCGTGACCATTTCCCATGGCGGCTACGCCAAGACCCAGCCGCTGGCCGCCTACCAGGCCCAGCGTCGCGGTGGCAAAGGCAAGTCGGCCACTGGCGTCAAGGACGAGGACTACATCTCGCACCTGCTGGTCGCCAACAGCCACACCACGCTGCTGCTGTTCTCCAGCAAGGGCAAGGTGTACTGGCTCAAGACCTACGAAATTCCCGAAGCCTCCCGTGCCGCGCGCGGTCGACCGCTGGTCAACCTGTTGCCGCTGGACGAGGGCGAGTACATCTCGACCATGCTGCCGGTCGAGGAGTACACCGAAGGTCACTTCATCTTCATGGCGACTGCCAACGGTACCGTCAAGAAGACCCCGCTGGAGTCCTTCAGCCGCCAGCGTAGTGTTGGTCTGATCGCGCTGGAACTGGACGAAGGCGACGTGTTGATTTCCGCTGCCATCACCGATGGCGAGCGTGAGGTCATGCTGTTCTCCGACGCCGGCAAGGTCACTCGCTTCAAGGAGTCCGACGTTCGCGCCATGGGCCGTACCGCCCGCGGTGTGCGCGGCATGCGCCTGGCCGAAGGTCAGAAACTGATCTCCATGATCATTCCGGAGGAGGGGAGCCAGATCCTCACCGCCTCCGAGCGTGGTTACGGCAAACGTACTGAAATCGGCGAGTTCCCCGAGTACAAGCGTGGCGGCCAGGGTGTCATCGCCATGGTCAGCAATGAGCGCAACGGCCGCCTGGTCGGTGCGGTACAGGTGCAGGATGGTGAAGAGATCATGCTGATCTCCGACCAGGGCACCTTGGTCCGTACTCGCGTCGGCGAGGTCTCCAGCCTGGGTCGCAACACCCAGGGTGTAACCCTGATCAAGCTGGCAAGCGACGAGACCCTGGTAGGCCTGGAGCGTGTCCAGGAGCCGTCCGAAGAGGAAGGCGACGAGGATTACGAGGGCGATGCTGACGCCGTCGAGACACCAGAGGCCCGGGCCGCTGGTGACGAAGAGGCGCCGCAGGAATAAACAACGCAGTAGCGCAACCCTGGTGGGGTGGTCGTGACGGCGCAGTGCTTGCGCCGTCCGGCCCGCTCCACGGACATCAAGAGCAGAGCGAGAGTGGATGTGAGCAAACGAGCCTTTAACTTCTGCGCAGGCCCTGCTGCGCTTCCTGACGCTGTACTGCAGCGCGCCCAGGCCGAAATGCTGGACTGGCATGGCAAGGGCTTGTCCGTGATGGAGATGAGCCACCGTAGCGACGACTACGTGGCGATCGCCGAAAAGGCCGAGCAAGACCTGCGTGACCTGCTGTCCGTTCCCGCCAACTACAAAGTACTGTTCCTGCAGGGTGGTGCGAGCCAGCAGTTCGCTGAAATCCCGCTGAACCTGCTGCCCGAGAATGGCACTGCCGACTATATCGAAACCGGTATCTGGTCGAAAAAAGCCATCGAGGAAGCCCGTCGTTTCGGCAACATCAACGTTGCTGCCAGCGCCAAGCCTTATGACTACCTGGCCATTCCAGGCCAGAACGAGTGGAACCTCACCCCCAACGCCGCCTACGTTCACTATGCCTCGAATGAAACTATCGGCGGCCTGGAGTTCGACTGGGTGCCGCAGACCGGTGATGTGCCGCTGGTGGTCGACATGTCGTCGGACATCCTCTCGCGTCCGATCGATGTCTCCGATTTCGGTCTGATCTATGCCGGCGCGCAGAAGAATATCGGCCCAAGCGGCCTGGTGGTGGTCATCGTTCGCGAAGACTTGCTGGGTCACGCCCGCAGCAGCTGCCCGACCATGCTCGACTACAAGGTCGCTGCCGACAACGGTTCGATGTACAACACCCCTGCCACCTATTCCTGGTACCTCTCGGGCCTCGTGTTCGAGTGGCTGAAGGAGCAGGGCGGCGTCGAGGCGATGGAGCAGCGCAACCGCGCCAAGAAAAACCGCCTGTACGGTTTCATCGACAGCAGCGACTTCTATACCAACCCGATCAGCCTCAATGCCCGTTCATGGATGAACGTGCCGTTCCGCCTGGCTGACGAACGTCTGGACAAGGCCTTCCTGGCTGGTGCTGACGCGCGTGGCCTGCTCAACCTCAAGGGGCATCGTTCAGTTGGCGGCATGCGTGCCTCGATCTACAACGCCCTGGGGCTGGATGCTGTAGAGGTGCTGGTCGCCTACATGGCCGAATTCGAGAAGGAGCACGGCTGATGTCGGAGCAGGAACTCAAGGCGCTGCGGGTGCGCATTGACAGCCTCGACGAGAAAATTCTCGAGCTGATCAGTGACCGTGCCCGCTGCGCCCAGGAAGTTGCGCGGGTGAAGATGGCTGAATTGCCGGCCGGCGAAGAGCCGATCTTCTATCGTCCCGAGCGTGAAGCGCAAGTGCTCAAGCGCGTCATGCAGCGTAATCAGGGGCCGCTGGGCAACGAAGAGATGGCGCGGTTGTTCCGTGAAATCATGTCCTCGTGCCTGGCGCTTGAGCAGCCGCTCAAGGTCGCTTACCTCGGGCCTGAGGGTACCTTCACCCAGGCCGCGGCCATGAAGCACTTCGGTCACGCAGTGATCAGCAAGCCGATGGCCGCGATCGACGAAGTGTTCCGTGAGGTGGCGGCCGGCGCTGTCAACTTCGGCGTGGTTCCGGTCGAGAACTCCACCGAGGGTGCGGTCAACCACACCCTGGACAGCTTCCTCGAACACGACATGGTCATCTGTGGCGAAGTCGAGCTGCGTATTCACCACCACCTGTTGGTGGGCGAGAACACCAAGACCGACAGCATCAGTCGCATCTACTCTCACGCCCAATCGCTGGCCCAGTGCCGCAAGTGGCTGGATGCGCATTACCCCAACGTTGAGCGAGTTGCTGTTTCAAGCAATGCCGAGGCAGCCAAGCGCGTCAAGGGTGAGTGGAACTCGGCAGCGATCGCGGGCGATATGGCCGCAGGCCTGTACGGCTTGACTCGTCTGGCCGAGAAGATTGAAGACCGTCCGGATAACTCCACGCGCTTCCTGATGATTGGTAGTCAGGAAGTGCCGCCGACCGGCGACGACAAGACCTCGATCATTGTGTCGATGAGCAACAAGCCGGGCGCTCTGCACGAGCTGCTGGTGCCGTTTCACCAGAACGGTATCGACCTCACGCGTATCGAAACCCGCCCTTCGCGCAGCGGAAAATGGACCTATGTATTCTTCATCGACTTCATGGGACATCACCGTGATCCGCTGATCAAGGCCGTGCTGGAGCAAATCAGCCAGGAAGCCGTGGCCCTCAAGGTGCTGGGTTCGTATCCCAAAGCGGTACTTTGAGGTAATGAATGGCGAACAAGCAGTATTGAACAGGGTCCAGCTCCGTGGTTGAACATGTGGTAAGCAAGGTCGAGCCGATCATTGGCAGGCTGGTTGTGGTCGGTCTGGGGCTCATCGGTGGCTCCTTTGCCAAGGGGCTGCGAGAAAGCGGCTTGTGTCGCGAGGTGGTCGGTGTCGACCTGGATCCGCAGTCGCGCAAGGTGGCGGTGGAGCTGGGGGTGGTCGATCGCTGCGAAGAAGACCTTGCCGCTGCCTGTATCGGAGCCGATGTCATCCAGTTGGCGGTACCGATCCTGGCTATGGAAAAGCTCCTGGCTCGCCTGGCCCAGCTTGATCTCGGGCGTGCAGTGCTGACCGATGTCGGAAGCGCCAAGGGCAATGTAGTGCGTGCCGCTCGCGAGGCGTTTGCCGAGCGGCTGGCATGCTTCGTGCCCGGCCATCCGATTGCCGGCTCCGAACAGAGCGGAGTGGAGGCCTCCAATGCCGCACTGTTCCGTCGCCATAAAGTCATTCTTACCCCATTGGCAGAAACCGATCCGGCTGCACTGGCCCTGGTCGATCGTCTGTGGCGCACTCTGGATGCGGACGTCGAGCACATGCAGGTCGAGCGCCACGACGAAGTGCTGGCGGCGACCAGTCACCTGCCGCATTTGTTGGCTTTTGGCCTGGTTGACTCCCTGGCCAAGCGCAATGAAAACCTGGATATCTTTCGTTACGCTGCCGGGGGGTTCCGCGATTTTACAAGAATCGCGGGTAGCGACCCGGTCATGTGGCACGACATCTTTCTCGCTAACCGCGAAGCTGTCCTGCGCACACTGGATACATTTCGCAGCGACCTCGACGCCTTGCGCGACGCGGTCGATGCAGGGGATGGGCACCAATTGCTGGGCGTTTTCACGCGCGCCAGGGTTGCCCGCGAGCATTTCAGCAAAATCCTGGCCCGTCGGGCCTATGTGGACGCTATGAACTCCAATGACCTGATTTTCCTGGCAAATCCTGGTGGCCAATTGTCTGGCCGTATTCGCGTACCAGGCGACAAATCGATTTCCCATCGCTCGATCATGCTTGGCTCTCTGGCTGAAGGCACTACCGAAGTCGAAGGTTTCCTTGAAGGTGAAGACGCCCTGGCGACCCTGCAAGCGTTCCGTGACATGGGTGTGGTCATCGAAGGTCCGCACCATGGTCGTGTGACGATCCATGGTGTTGGCCTCAATGGCCTCAAGCCGCCGCCCGGCCCGATTTACCTGGGTAATTCCGGTACTTCGATGCGCCTGCTGGCCGGTCTGCTGGCCGCTCAGCCGTTCGATACCGTGCTGACTGGCGATGCCTCGCTCTCCAAGCGGCCGATGAACCGTGTCGCCAACCCGCTGAGGGAAATGGGTGCGGTGATCGAGACTGCAGCGGAAGGGCGTCCGCCGATGACCATTCGTGGCGGTCACACGCTCAAGGCGCTGACTTATACGCTGCCAATGGCCAGTGCCCAGGTGAAATCCTGCCTGCTGCTGGCAGGCCTGTACGCTGAAGGCAAGACCACCGTCACCGAGCCGGCCCCGACCCGCGATCATACCGAGCGTATGCTGCGTGGCTTCGGTTACAGCGTGAATGTTGACGGTCCTACCGCCTCTCTCGAGTCGGGCGGCAAGCTGACTGCAACCCATATTGAAGTACCGGCAGATATCTCCTCTGCGGCGTTCTTCCTTGTTGCGGCGTCGATTGCCCAGGGTTCGGAGCTGGTGCTCGAGCATGTAGGTATCAACCCGACACGTACTGGAGTGATTGATATCCTGCGCCTGATGGGTGGCGATATCACCCTGGAGAACCAGCGCGAAGTTGGTGGTGAGCCGGTTGCCGACCTGCATGTGCGCGGTGCCCAGCTCAAGGGGATCGAGATTCCTGAGCATCTGGTGCCGCTGGCCATCGACGAGTTCCCGGTGTTGTTCGTGGCTGCAGCTTGCGCAGAAGGCCGTACTGTACTGCGTGGCGCGGAAGAGTTGCGGGTCAAGGAGTCCGATCGGATCCAGGTCATGGCTGATGGTCTGCTGGCCCTGGGTGTAAAATGCGAGCCGACTCCGGACGGCATCATCATTGACGGCGGCCCAATCGGTGGCGGCGAAGTGCACGGGCATGGCGACCATCGTATCGCTATGGCTTTCAGCGTGGCCTCGCTGCGCGCTACTGCGCCGATCCGCATCCATGATTGCGCCAACGTCGCTACTTCCTTCCCGAACTTCCTGGCCTTGTGTGCCGAAGTCGGGATCCGTGTTGCAGAAGAGGGCAAGTCGTGAGCCTGAAAGCGCCAGTCATTACCATCGACGGTCCAAGTGGTTCGGGTAAAGGTACCGTCGCTGGCCTTTTGGCGCGTGAGCTGGACTGGCGTTTGCTTGATTCGGGGGCTCTGTATCGCTTGCTGGCCTTTGCCGCGAGCAATCATGGCGTTGACCTGACCAACGAAGAGCTGCTGGTTACGCTGGCTGCGCACCTGGATGTGCAGTTCATCGCTGCAGAACCTGGCAAGTTGCAGCAGATCATTCTAGAGGGTGAGGATGTCAGTAATGTCATTCGTACCGAAACCGTTGGTGCCGGCGCCTCGATGGTAGCTTCGCTGCCAGCGGTTCGCGATGCCTTGCTCCAGCGTCAGCGCGCATTTCAAGAGGCACCAGGCCTGATTGCCGACGGCCGCGACATGGGCACTGTGGTGTTCCCTGACGCTCCGCTGAAGGTTTTTCTGACCGCCAGTGCCGAGGAACGTGCTCGTCGCCGTTACTTGCAGTTGAAGTCCAAGGGTGAAGATGTTAGTCTGTCGAGTCTGCTAGATGAGATTCGTGCGCGTGACGAACGCGACACCCAGCGCGCAGTGGCCCCGCTCAAGCCGGCGGCCGATGCGATCCAGCTGGACTCCACGGAGCTGTCCATCGAGCAGGTGCTGGAACGTATCAAGAGCGAGATCGCCCTGCGCGATATCGCCTGATAACCAGGGAGGCAAGCAGGGGCACCAGTCAACGTCCTGCTGGCTTTCCTTTTATATGAACGAAACCCACATTGTCTGGAATGTGGCTGATGGGCGTATGTCTCGCCCTAATCTACAGGAATTAAAATGAGCGAAAGCTTTGCAGAACTCTTTGAAGAAAGCCTGAAAACCCTCAATCTTCAGCCGGGTGCGATCATCACCGGTATCGTTGTCGACATCGACGGCGACTGGGTTACCGTACACGCTGGCCTGAAGTCCGAGGGCGTCATCCCGCTCGAGCAGTTCTACAACGAAGCTGGCGAGCTGACCATCAAGGTCGGTGACGAAGTTCACGTTGCGCTGGACGCGGTCGAAGACGGCTTTGGCGAAACCAAACTGTCCCGTGAAAAAGCCAAGCGCGCCGAGTGCTGGATTGTTCTGGAAGCAGCTTTCGCCGCCGAAGAAGTGGTCAAGGGCGTTATCAACGGTAAGGTTAAGGGCGGCTTCACTGTCGACGTTAACGGTATCCGTGCGTTCCTGCCGGGCTCCCTGGTTGATGTCCGCCCAGTGCGCGACACCACCCACCTGGAAGGCAAAGAGCTGGAATTCAAGGTCATCAAGCTGGACCAGAAGCGCAACAACGTTGTCGTTTCCCGTCGCAGTGTCCTGGAAGCCGAAAACAGCGCCGAGCGCGAAGCTCTGCTGGAATCGCTGCAGGAAGGCCAACAGGTCAAGGGTATCGTCAAGAACCTCACCGACTACGGCGCATTCGTGGACCTGGGTGGCGTCGATGGCCTGCTGCACATCACCGACATGGCCTGGAAGCGTATCAAGCACCCATCGGAAATCGTCAATGTTGGCGATGAGATCGATGTCAAGGTTCTGAAGTACGATCGCGAGCGTAACCGTGTATCCCTGGGTCTGAAGCAACTGGGTGAAGACCCATGGGTTGCTATCAAAGCTCGTTACCCAGAAAGCACTCGCGTAATGGCGCGTGTAACCAACCTGACCGACTACGGCTGCTTCGCAGAGCTGGAAGAAGGCGTGGAAGGTCTGGTGCACGTTTCCGAAATGGACTGGACCAACAAGAACATCCACCCTTCGAAAGTCGTACAAGTCGGCGACGAAGTGGAAGTCATGGTTCTGGACATCGACGAAGAGCGTCGTCGTATCTCCCTGGGCATCAAGCAGTGCAAGTCGAACCCATGGGAAGACTTCTCTGGCCAGTTCAACAAGGGCGACAAGATCTCCGGCACCATCAAGTCGATCACCGATTTCGGTATCTTCATTGGTCTGGACGGCGGCATCGACGGTCTGGTTCACCTGTCGGACATCTCCTGGAACGAAGTCGGCGAAGAAGCCGTGCGTCGCTTCAAGAAGGGCGACGAGCTGGACACCGTCATCCTGTCTGTTGATCCAGAGCGTGAGCGCATCTCGCTGGGCATCAAGCAGCTGGAAAGCGATCCGTTCTCCGAGTACGTTCAAGCGAACGACAAGGGTGCAATCGTTAAGGGTGTTGTAAAAGAAGTTGACGCCAAAGGCGCCATCATCACCCTGGCCGACGACATCGAAGCCACTCTGAAGGCTTCCGAAATCAGCCGTGACCGCGTTGAAGACGCGCGTAACGTCCTGAAGGAAGGCGAAGAGATCGAAGCCAAGATCATCAGCGTTGATCGTAAGAGCCGCGTGATCAGCCTCTCCATCAAGTCGAAAGACGATGCTGAAGAGCGTGAAGCTATCCAGAGCCTGAAAGAAACTGCTCCGGAAGCTGCTGCTGACACCACCATGGCTGCGCTGCTGCGTCAGGCAATGGCCAAACAGAACTAAGTTCTGCTTGGATAGAAAAAGGGCGACTTCGGTCGCCCTTTTTTGTGCCTGGCGTTTGGCCTTGTTCTGCTAGAGGGTGGCTCGCTGTAACCCTTGTGCTGGCTGGGTTTGTGATGATGTCGCGCGCAGAGGGGTGTTTATCCTTGACGGGGGCTACGCAAGATTCTTCGATTAAGTCAATAAGCGCCCTGTTCAAATCTCTCAGGTCATGCTAAAAACTATGAAGCAATGATCTAGCTGCTTGATAAAGAAGGGAAAAATATGACGAAGTCGGAGCTGATCGAACGTATTGTCACCCATCAAGGGCTGCTCTCATCCAAGGATGTCGAGCTGGCCATCAAGACTATGCTTGAGCAAATGTCGCAGTGCTTGGCTACTGGTGATCGGATCGAGATCCGGGGCTTCGGTAGCTTTTCCCTGCATTACCGCGCACCGCGAGTGGGGCGTAACCCGAAGACTGGTCAATCGGTGAGCCTAGACGGTAAATTTGTACCGCACTTCAAGCCGGGGAAAGAGTTGCGGGATCGGGTGAATGAAGATGAAGGGTCGCAGGTTTAAGGCTGTCTGAAATAGGAATTATTATGCACAACCTTAAGCGTTTGCTGTCGGTTTTGTTCGTGGTGGTAGTGGCCACCGTCATTTTGTTGTTTGTGCTTGAAAATCAGCAAACTGCTGCTTTGACGCTGTTCGGTTGGACTGCACCCGAAATGCCAGTGGCGGTGCTCGTTGTGCTGGTGTTGTTGGTTGGTTTGCTGATAGGTCCGCTGATTGGTGCGTTTCTCGCTTTGCGAAAAAGGCGTCGCGTCGGCGCGTGAGCCTCAGCTACACAAGCTGAATTGCTGGTGTCCACCATTGGTCAATCATTCAATTTCTACTGCAGTTTTCCGATGGTTGGCGGCGGGAAGAGGGAACCTTGAAGGTCGAAGGAAAGTCAAAATCACCTGCATCTTTGGTTGGCCGAGTTAGTTAGGCTGGCGACGATCATTTATAATGATTACTTTTCAGGGTGAAAAAGTAAGCAAGGTAATATCTGTCGGTATAGCTGATTTTTGTTTCTCTATTTGTAAGATTGGTTTTTGTTGGGCGCCTTGCTGTAGAGGTCGTGAATAGTCGATGAGACGGAAAGGAAAGTTAAATAAATGACAAACGCTAAAGAACGTTTGATTGAAGACGAAAATGACTTGGTCGAGTTGCTCAAAGGTTTGTGGCAGCAAAGGATTGTTATTTTTACTGTGGCTGCTGTTGTTACGCTCTCTGCACTTATCTATGTGTTGTTGGCTACACCTGTTTACGAGTCAAAGGTGTTTATCGAGCCGCCCACGCAAAACGATATCGCGCACTTGAATAGTGGGCGCGGCGCGGATACTGGGCTTGAGGTTATTACGATCAAGAATGTCTACGACGTTTATCTGAGGCGCCTGCAGTCTGAGTCTTTGCGTCGTGTTTTTTTTCAGAAAGTCTACTTGCCTTCGCTGCCTGAAGAGAAACGTAAGGGGTCGCAGGATAAGTTGTATAATGATTTCAACAAGGTGCTGACTGTGGCTGTTGCGGCCAAGGACACTCCTGACCGCTTCGTTGTGAGCGCTAATGCTGAACTTCCGCAGCGTGCAGCTGAGTGGGTCGTGGATTACGCTAGAAAAGCCGGAGACTTGGCTAAAAAAGAAGTGCTTACCAATGTCAAGAGTGACGCGACGGTCAAGGCTAATAACCTGCAACAGCAAGTCACGATCGCCCAGGAAAGTATGCGTAAACAGCGTGAGGATGAGGTTGTGCAGTTGCAGGAAGCGCTGGTCGTGGCCAAGTCGATTGGTTTAGAAAGGCCGTTGATTATTTCCAGTAGCTTTTCCACGAGCTCACCTGCTATGACCGAGGGCTCGATGGCTTATATGCGGGGCAGCAAGGCGTTGGAAGCGGAAATCAATAACCTGAAAAGCCGTAAGTCTGATGACCCTTTCATCGAAAAAATCAGACCAAAAGAGGCTGCCTTGGCCTTCTACCGTGGCTTGAGTGTTGATCCGAAAGTGATTGAAGTTTACCGGCAGGATGGTGTCGTGGAGCTGTCGGATCAGCCTGTTAAGCCTAAGAAGTTGTTGGTAGTGGTGTTGGCGCTGGTGATAGGGAGCATGCTGGGGTTGGTGCTGGGTTTTGGTCGCAACTTGTTGCTCAAGACGCCTGTTTCTTTGCGTTCGTCGTAACGATTTCGTGGCAGGTTGAAAGAATGCGGCTTCACCTTCAGGGTGGCTTCGTGGTGCTGAAAATGTCACAATCCTTTCCTCAGCATCTGCCCGGAATGGTGGGCGCTAGTCGGTGGCGATGAGTCAGTGCATCATCATTGCTGCTAATTGATCCGCTCAAACTCATACGATCGGGCTTCGGTGTGGCGAGCAATAAGTATTTCGGTTTTGATCTCTCTAAAGTCGGCTTTTTCTCAGAGGTGGCGAATTTGTGGGGGCAGCGATGGCCCGCGATGGCGCGTGCATGCCTCGACGAAAAATGTGCAAATCAAGATCAAGCCGATGCTTGTTTTGGGTATGTGCCTTCTTCAGTTGATGTGCTCCGCTGCGCCTTGGCGGCTGGCCGCTTCGCGATCCTGGGAGGGCAGCCGGAACCCTATTCCTGTGTCGAATCCGCCGTTGAGCTACCTGAAAATTTGGCCTTGACTGCGTCAGCAGCCCTAACAGTCTCGTCTACTGCGTTCTGCTCAAGCAGATCATATGCGAGCAACGCTTACAGTTATCGAGCATGATCACCGAATTACGATAGTAAAATAGAATTTATTGTTGAGTCAGAAGCCGACTCAAGGAGCATTTTACGTGAAGACCCTGTGTGTATTTGGCACTCGACCTGAAGCAATAAAGATGGCGCCTTTGGTTCTTGCGCTCGCGAGCGATAAGCGTTTCGAGGCAAAGGTTTGTGTCACAGGGCAGCACAGGGAAATGCTCGATCAGGTTCTGGACTTATTTTCCATCGAGCCAGATTTCGACTTGAGCATCATGAAGCCAGGTCAAGATCTCACCGACGTGACCACGGCAATTTTGCAGGGTATGAAGACGGTATTTAGTCAGTTCAAACCTGATGTGGTGCTGGTACATGGTGATACGGCCACTACGTTTGCAGCAAGTTTAGCGGCTTACTACGAGCAGATCCCTGTCGCTCATGTGGAAGCAGGTCTACGTACAGGAAATATTTATTCCCCATGGCCAGAAGAAGCAAATCGCAAACTGACCGGTGCCTTGGCCAACTTGCATTTCGCGCCTACCGAGACCTCTCGGGCTAATCTGTTGCGTGAAGGCATTGATCCGCAAAGTATTTTGGTTACCGGTAATACAGTCATCGATGCACTGCTGGATGTGGTCGAACGTTTGGAAGAGGATGTAGAGCTGCGGGTCGAGGCGGCTGCACCTTCTGCGTTCGTTGATGCTGAGCGAAAGGTGATTTTGGTCACTGGGCACCGTCGTGAGAGTTTTGGTGGTGGTTTTGAAAGAATTTGCGAGGCTCTTAGGGCGGTGGCGTGTCAACACCCGGATGTTGATATTGTTTATCCAGTACACCTGAACCCGAATGTACGAGAGCCGGTCAATCGCCTGCTTTCCGGTATCGACAATATCCACTTGATAGCACCGTTGGATTACTTACCTTTTGTTTATTTGATGAGTCGTTCCCACATTATTTTGACTGACTCCGGTGGTATTCAGGAGGAGGCGCCGTCTCTCGGGAAACCGGTGTTGGTTATGCGCGACACCACTGAACGTCCTGAGGCGGTTGCTGCGGGTACGGTGAAGCTAGTAGGCACGGATGCGGAAAATATCGTTCGCGAGCTTGATCATCTACTGACTGATTCAGCGTCCTACAACGAAATGAGTTATGCGCATAATCCCTACGGTGACGGCAAGGCATGTGCACGTATCGCCGAGGCACTATACGGTTTTAAAAATGCCGCTCGCTAGCCGCTGGCTGGAAAGTGATTTGGGAAGGGTTGTGCGTAACTCTTCCTATTTGCTATGCGTGCATGGTGGTAATTACGTTGTTCCCTTGGTAGTTCTCTTTTATCTCGTAAAGATTCTGGGGGTCGAGTCTTTTGGTGTCTACGCAATTTGTGCTGCTGTTGCCGCCTATGTTCAAGTGATTATTGATTATGGTTTTTCTCTAACCGGATGCCGGGCGGTGGCGCAGAATAAAGGAGACCTGCGCTTTGTCTCGGGCGTATTTTGGGAGGTTTTGCTTTCCAAACTCCTAGTTGCCAGTCTGGTTTTATTAGTCTGCGTGTTATGTTTCTGGTTGATTGGATTGGATCAGAATATCTTCCTGCCAGCAGTTTTATCCGCCGTTTTTGTGTCGTTAACTCCAGTTTGGTTCTTTCAGGGACTTGAGTCGTTTCGTGGAGTCACTTTTTTCAATGTGACGGGTAAAGTGCTTTCCTGTATTCCGGTTGTGCTGTTGGTGAAGGGGCCGGGAGATTTGTATGTTGTATTTTATTCGCAAGCGTTTTTTGCGTTTCTTGTGATGCTGGTAGTGTACTTTCATATTTTTCAGGCTGGGCTTGTGCTCAAGGTGCCGGTGGCGGACTTGAATGTCGGGCGGCAGTTGCGAGAGGGCTGGCATATTTTCTCGGCAACACTGTCATCGATGGTGATTACCAATGGGGGTACGTTGTGGTTGGGGGCAAACTATCCCAGCTCGGTAGTTGGGGTGTACGCCAGCGTTGAGCGTATCGTCAAGGCAGTCAGCAGTCTGTTTGTTCCATTGAGTCAGGCAATTTATCCAATCAATAGCCGTGCGTTCGGAGCGGGGGTCAAGGTCGGGCTTCGCTCGGTGCTGCTCACGGGGGGTGCCTTTATGACAGTGGGCGTTTTTGTTGCGCTCGCTTTTCTGTTGTCATACTCGTTCTTCTTGGATTTTTTTAATTACCCTGAGCAAAGCTTTACATATTTCAAGCTGTTTTCAGCTTGGATTGTGATGGGGGTTATCAACAACGTACTGGGCACTCAGTTGTTGACTGCGGGTGGTCATCCTCGTGTCTACGCAAAATGCTTTTATGTAACGGCGCTGGTTTTTGTCGCAGCGGCCTACGTGATGATTGGTGCCTATGCCGGGTTGGGTGCGGTCTATTCGCTTCTGGTCGCAGAAGCCGTATTGTCGATGCTCTTGCTGCTATCGAGTGTCATGGTTTTCAGGCGAGAAGGCTTTAGATGAAGCGGCGAAGTGCAGAAGTTTTTCTACTGTCTCTTTTGGTTTTTTTCTCATTGGGAAACACCTTTGTTCCGTTTGGTGGGGACAAGCTGTGTTTTCTGCTGTTCGGCCTGGTCGTTGCGCTGGGAGGATTCCGCACTGCCAGTTTCTACAGCAGACGGTTTCTAGTAATCACGCTTTTTTCTGCGCTTTGGTTTCTGGTGTTTTTGATGTCTGCCGGAAAGTTGTCGACGAAATCTGATTTTTACCTTGTTCTATTTTTCTTCGCAGTTACCTCGATGGTGGTTTTGTTTATCCCCAATCAGCGTTCAGACTTGTCGGTGTGTTTTATCTATCCGCTGACGATTCACGCGCTCGTTGGTGTGGCCTTACTGGGTGCTTCCTATACTCTGGGATTAAATGAATGGGTGGAGCCGCTGTGGGGTAAGGGGATGCCGGATGTATACGCCGCTAAAGGTTTTGCGACGACTCCTCAAACCTACTCGACCCTGTCGTCCCTTGCACTTATCATGCTGCTGTACTTCGGCTCGACAATTCGTGGAGGGGTGAAGCTACTGATTGGACTGGCTAATACTCTGGCGATCTTTACGTCGCTCAACAGGGTCTGGATGTTGTTCTTGACCTTGCTGGTAGGGGGGCGAGTTATAAGGAGTGTGGTAACTTTTTCTCTGGCTGTGGTTGCAGTAGCCCTGTTTTTCATTGCGTTTTCTAATGTGCTGGTATTTTCAGGAACCATTTCTTCACGATTTGAAATGATGGAGCTGTTAGTAGATTTTTTCGTTCGACAGAATACAATCGCTATGCTGTTCGGAGACCCGTTTTATGAGGGGGTTTACTTTCAACTTCATGGGGCTGATTTTTATTATGTAGAGTCCGGACCTTTCTTTGTTGCGCTAAATTTTGGTTTGGTCGGGTTGCTGGTTGTCTATGGCTTTTTCGTTGCGTGGCTGTTTTATCTGCTACCGCATTCGAAATTATTATTCTTTTACTCGGCTTATTACCTTATTTTTGTTCAGGTGGCGACGCACGAGTTTTTGTCTATTTCGTTCTGGTTGTATTGGATTGTATCGATATTGATTGTTCGGCATCTGCGGAGTCGGCGGGCTAAGACGGACATGGCTAATTAGGGGTGTAGGGATGAAAGTGCTTTTTTGTGTTCGTCATAATTTTCACAGTTCGCCAGGCGGGGCACAGATACAGATATTGAAAACCAAAGCGGGCTTGGAGAAGCTTGGTGTTCACTGCGATTTGACTACAACACCCTATGGTGTTGACTATGCAGCCTATGACATTCTGCACTTGACTGATTTGACTTGGATCTACGATATCCTCGAATACCTTCAAGAGATTCAGCGGAGCGGGTGCTCAACCAAAAGGGTGCTATCTACCATCTATTGGCCTTTTGACGACTATGCGGCCAACGGCGCCCCCCCCCTTCAATCATTGGTCTATCGCCTCTTCGGTGTTGGTGGTTTTGAACGTGCCAAGGCAGTTGCAAAATTTCTGCTGCGGCGGGAAAAAATTTACCTGAAGGGTGTTTTTAATAACTACATTGATACACAGCGCAAGATTGTTCAGTCGATGGACATGTTGTTGCCTAACTCCGAGTTAGAGTTCGAGGCGCTTGCATCGAGGTTGAACGTCAAGAAGCCGAGTTACAGGGTTATCAATAACGCAGTAGACACAAATGTTTTCGACGCAGTTGCTGCTGCAAAAATTAACCGACGCAACGACCTAGTCACGTTCGTTGCGCGCATTGACGCTCGAAAGAACCAGTTGGGATTCCTGCGTTCGGTGATGAACGAAACGTTTACCATTCGCTTTATTGGTAATCCTGGGCCGAATAGCGAAGGGTATTTCGAGAAACTCAAGGCCTTGGCTAAACGTCGAGGCAATGTCGAGTTTTTCTCTCACCTGTCACAGGAAGAAGTCTTCCGGCATATGCTCGAAGCCAAGGCAAATGTGTTGACCAGCTGGATTGAGACCCCTGGCTTGGTCAGCTTGGAAGCGGCCTACGCCGGTTGTAATATTGTCGTCTCGGCCAAGGGTTCGGTTAAAGATTATTTCAGGGGTTATGCATACTATTGCGACCCTGCTGATGAAGCATCAATGCGTTCGGCTGTTAACCTGGCGCTGAGCAATGACTATAATCCGCAAATTCGTGAGCTTATAAGCTCGGAATATAGTTGGGAATATGCGGCAAAGCAGACATTTCATGCCTACCATTCAGTTTTGAACGGATCGAATTGATGAGTACTCGTAGCCTCACTGTCCTGGGGATCAGGGGTGTGCCCGCCCAGCATGGCGGTTTTGAAACTTTTGCTGAAAAACTAGCACCCTACCTTGTCACTCAGGGGTGGCAAGTTACTGTTTATTGCCAGGAAGATGGCGAGGGCGCCATTAGGGAAAGTTACTGGAAGGGGGTGCGGCGCATTCACATTCCTGTTCGTCAAGCGGGTGCCACAGGCACTATCGTATTTGACTGGAAGGCTACATATCATGCACTTTCCCAGCGTGGACTATTTTTGACATTGGGTTACAATACCGCAATTTTTAACTTCCTACAACGGCTCAAAGGTCAAGTCAATGTTATCAACATGGATGGCATTGAGTGGCGCCGAGAGAAGTGGGGAAAAGTCGCCAAAACCTGGTTTTGGCTGAACGAGCGAGCAGGGTGCTGGATTGGTAACCATCTGGTCGCCGATCATCCCAAGATCAAGGATCACCTTGCTACGCGTGTATCGGCCGAGAAAATCACCATGATTCCCTATGGTGGTGATGAAGTGCTGGCAGCAGATGCCGGTCTGCTGGATCGTTTTGTTCTACAACCCGGTCAGTTCTCCGTCATCATTGCACGGCCAGAGCCCGAGAACTCTTTCTTGGAAATGGTTCGAGCGTTCAGTGCCAAGACCCGTAATCACCGTCTGGTGGTGTTGGGCAACTTCAACCCACAGGCAAATGCCTACCACCGCCAGGTGATGGACGCAGCCAGTAGCGAGGTGTTATTTCCAGGCGCGATCTACGAAGCGCCGGTCGTCCAGGCGTTGCGTTATTTCAGTCGTTTTTATTTGCATGGTCACCGTGTTGGCGGCACGAACCCTTCGTTGGTCGAAGGGTTGGGGGCAGGTTGCGCAGTGATCGCGCACGACAACCATTTCAATCGTTGGGTGGCAGGACCTGAAGCCGCATATTTTGCTAATGAAGGTGCCTGCGAGGCGCTATTTGATCGATTGCTGGTCGATGAAGAGGCCGTAGCGGCGATGAAGTCCGCAAGTCGCAACCGCTTCCTTGAGCGGTTCACCTGGGGGCGTATTCTGCAAGAGTATGAGAGCTTGTTAATCGACTGGCATCCAAGCAAATAGCTGTTTGTGCCACGAACATCGTAAATACCCACTGGCTTCCAGGGGCATAAAGCGGTCTGCAGAACCGCAGCATCATAAGACTTCACATTACAGGGAACCGTGACTAAGTCATGCTTAACACAACGCGTTACCAACCTACCTTTGCCGAACGCTATCCAGTGGCAATGGTTGCCGCGATTGCGGATTTTCTACTGGTAGTCAGTGCAGCTCATCTGGCGCACTGGTGGCGATTCGACGTCTGGCAGCTCTCCAGCAGTTACCCATTTGCCGTTATGATCAGCGCATTGGTGGTGATGATCAGCCTGTGGGGCAGTGGCTTGTACGGGTCTTGGCGTGGTAAGTCGATTGGCAGCCAACTGGGCAGGATGTACCTTGGCTGGCTGGTGGCCATTGGAGTCCTGCTAAGCGTTGCGTTCTTTCTGAAACTTTCGGAAGAGTTTTCACGCCAGTGGTTCCTGTACTTTGTCGCGACCGGCAGTGCCTTCACTGCTGCCTTTCGCATCATGATGTTTCTCGGCCTTCGGCAGTTGCGTTCTTCGGGGCGAAATCTCAAGTCAGTTTTGCTGGTCGATGCTGGTGGCAGCGCCGCCCTGCAATTGCACAGTGGTACGGCGCTGGATGAAGACGGTTTTCGGGTTGCGTGCAGATTGCCTTTTTCCATCGATCCGGACTGGTTGGATCTTCTGGTCAGCCTAGTGGACGAGAAGGCGGTGCATGAAGTTTGGTTGTGCTTGCCGCTGTCGGCAGATACAACCCTGCGTTCCGTTATGTATGCGTTACGTCACCATACGGTAGCAGTGCGCTTCATGCCGGAACTGGGCGACCTACCGTTACTGAACCACAAGGTCAGTAATATTGCAGGGGTCTACTCGCTCGACCTCAGTTGCAGCCCGATGGACGGGCCGGCGGCAATTCTCAAGCGCATCGAAGATATTGTCATCGGTGGTGTAATATCCTTGCTGATCTTGCCGGTGTGCCTGTGCATTGCACTGGCAATCAAACTCTCCTCCCCAGGGCCAGTGGTGTTCAAGCAATACCGGACGGGCATCAATGGGCGAAAATTCAAGGTGTACAAATTCCGCTCCATGGTCGTACATCAGGAGGGCGGGGGGGATGTGACTCAAGCGACGCGCAATGATCCGAGGGTGACACGCATTGGTGCATTCTTGCGTCGTACAAGCCTCGATGAGCTACCCCAGTTCTTCAACGTATTGCAAGGGCGCATGTCGATCGTTGGGCCGCGCCCACATGCCCTGGCGCATAACGACTACTACAAGGACCTTGTCGAATCGTACATGCAGCGCCATAAGGTAAAGCCGGGGATCACCGGTTGGGCGCAGGTTAACGGATACCGGGGGGAAACCGATACGCTGGACAAGATGCAAAAGCGAGTGGAGTGCGATCTATGGTACATTGACAACTGGACCTTGGCCTTAGATATCAAGATTATTTTTTGGACTGTGTTCAAAGGGTTTACTGGAAAAGCAGCCTATTGATTAACAGGTTAGGAGCGCGTCCTAGCCGATGGCGGAGAGTTGTGTGTCAGATCGATTGAGTTGCCTTATCGGTGGGGGGAAGTGGGAGCGTGCACTGTGTTGGGCTCTCGCGCTAGGGGTGTTCATTTTGGTCAGCGGGTATGTCTGGTTTGAATCTGGAAGTGCACGTAACGCTCAGGTGTATATCTGGCTGCTCTTGCCCGCACTAGTTTACGGGGTGTGCGTTGCTCTGGTGCGCAGTTCAATCCGAATTCCCTTCGAGTACTACCCTTGGCTGTTGATGTTGGCCTGGATGGCACTGAGCACGCAATGGGCGACTGGCGCCGAAGCCCCACTATCGTTGGCCAAGCGTGGTCTATACATGGCGTGTTTTCTGTTGGCAGTAAAGATGTTGCATGACCGCGATGCGCAACTTTTACGAAACGCGATTTTATGCGCAGTGGTTGTGGTTGCAGCAGGTGCCTTGATCACGATTGTTTATCAGTTTCTCTGGTTGGGTCAGCCTTTGGAATATCGAGCTTATAGGCTCTACCGCTTGGGTATTGGGGACATTGCCGACTACGGCTGGCCGGTTGTTGCAGGTATTTTTCATGGGTCTGTGGCTGTCTGGGCGCTGGGCGTCGCTTTGGAGCGGCGCACTTCCTTGCTGCGTGCACTTTTCTGGCTGGCAGTTTTCGGGGTACTGACGATCTATGTGCTACTTACTTACACACGAGGCGCTTGGTTTGCACTGTTAGGCGCAGCAGGGATGGTTGTCCTGTTGCAGCGTTCCAAACGGGGCTGGTGGCTGACGGGGGGCGGAGCATTGCTGTTGACGTTGGCGATTTTCCATTTTTGGGATCGT
Source organism: Pseudomonas vranovensis (assembly GCF_040438935.1). Classification (NCBI taxonomy): domain Bacteria; kingdom Pseudomonadati; phylum Pseudomonadota; class Gammaproteobacteria; order Pseudomonadales; family Pseudomonadaceae; genus Pseudomonas; species Pseudomonas vranovensis. The sequence continues at coordinate 708,566 of NZ_CP159259.1, forward strand.
TTGTTGATAGAAGTGCAGGTGCGACAGCTCTCTGGGCGCGGACCTATCTGGGAGTACTTCTTCCAACTGATGCCTGGCCACTGGCTATTCGGTTATGGATTGGGTACACCGTTCGAGTACAAATGGCCGACACAGGACGCTGTTTCGCCGCATGCTCATAGTCTCTACTTGCAGCAGATCTACGACAGTGGGCTGGTGTCGGTGGCGTTGATGGCCGCAGGGTTGCTGGTGGTAGGCTTGAAGGCCTGGAAGCTGCGCGATGATCCTTTTGTGCGCCTGGCGGTGCCGGTGCTTGTTTTCGCGCTCATTGCTATGCTCACGGATGTCGAGCGGATCTATAGCCGTCCGGGGACCTATTGGACAGTGTTCTGGCTGCCACTGGCTGTTCTTTTGGCGCGCCCAGTACGGCCGGGCGATCGCCATGCGAGCTCCCGTTAGATATGTTGAGCTAGTTTAGATGTATTTCTAATGCTCCCCCAGGCCTAAAACACCTGAGCTAGCTGGGTGGGTGGTTTATGGGAAAGTTTCACGCCGTGTGGCTACGGTCGGCTTCGCGGGTGAGTCGCCAACTCCAGCAGTTTCGGCATTTCAGCTGATGAAACGTATGCCAAGGCAGGGGGCTGGGGACAGAGTATTGCAGGCTAAGCGTCACACACAGCGGGGAATACTCCATAACATGCAAACCACTCACAGGTACCAACCTACTTTCGCAGAGCGCTATCCGGTTCCTTTTTTCATCGCCTTGATGGACATGATCATTGTCTTTGTCGCGGGGTTGTTTGCCTATCATTACCGCTTTAGCCAGTTTGACATGTCTGGCCGCTACAATACGGCGGTCACGGTTACGGCTGTTGTGGTTGTGGTTTGTCTGGCTCTGGGGGGGGGCTACGGTTCGCAACGGGGCCAGCCAATCTGGCGTCAGTTGAGTATCCTGATAGTTTGCTGGCTCTCTGCCGCAGGCATTTTGATGTCGTTGACATTCTTGCTGAAAGTCTCCAGTAACTACTCACGTATATGGTTCAGCGTAATGCTGTTGACGGGCGGTTCCTTGTCCCTGCTGCTGCGCCTCGCAGTATTCTTGCTGTTGCGGCGTGTGCGAGGCTCCGGGCGGAACTTGAAGCATGTACTGTTGGTTGATGTTGTTGGGCAGTCTGCCAATCAGTTGAGCAGCGGGCAAACGCTCGCAGAAGATGGTTTCCATATCGCCGAAAATCTTGCGTTTAGCCAAGACATCGGCTGGTTGGATTTACTGGCTGAAAAAGTCGACAAGTCTGGTGTTCATGAAGTCTGGCTTTGCCTACCGCTAAGCGATGGCGGAGCCATCCGTTCTATTCTCTTTGCTTTGCGCCATCATACTGTCGCCGTCAGATTCATTCCTGACTGGGGTGATATTCGTTTATTCAACCATAAGGTAAGTTATATCGCCGGGCTGTACTCACTTGACCTGAGTTGCAGTCCAATTGATGGCCCGATTCGAGTTGTGAAGCGGGCAGAAGATCTGTTAGTTGGCGGCCTTATTAGCCTGTTAATTCTTCCTGTCTGCTTGGTTATAGCTCTGGCCGTCAGGGTCAGCTCGCCGGGGCCGATCCTGTTCAAACAGTATCGTACGGGGATTAATGGCAGGCGCTTCAAGGTCTACAAGTTCCGCTCGATGGTGGTTCATTGCGAAGGGAGGGTAACCCAGGCTTCCCGTAATGATGCACGAGTGACGAAGGTCGGCGCTTTTTTGCGGCGCACCAGTCTTGACGAATTGCCCCAGTTCTTTAACGTATTGCAAGGACGTATGTCGATCGTAGGGCCGCGCCCGCATGCACTGGAGCATAATGAATATTACAAAGAGTTGGTAGAGTCCTATATGCAACGGCACAAGGTTAAACCTGGTATTACTGGCTGGGCTCAAGTCAGTGGTTATCGGGGTGAAACAGAAACGTTAGATAAAATGCAAAAGCGTGTCGAGTACGATCTTTGGTACATCGATAACTGGTCGTTGGGATTGGATTTTAAGATTATCCTGATGACGATTTTCAAAGGATTTATAAACAAGAATGCCTTCTGAAACAACAAAGACGAGGCGCGCATTATGGGTTTTTACAGAGCTGGCAGTACGCGGTGTAAACTGGTCAGTTGTGGTTTGCCTATTTTAATCAACTGCACAATAAAATTTGGTGATTTTTTGTGAAAGCCACCTCACTTGCTATTTCTGACGTTATTCTCTTTGAACCTCGAGTGTTTGGTGATGAGCGGGGGTTTTTCTTCGAAAGCTTCAATCAGCGGGTTTTCGAGGACGCTGTCGGACGGCGCGTAGAGTTTGTACAGGACAACCATTCCGCATCTGCCAAAGGAGTACTGCGTGGATTGCACTACCAGATTCAGCAACCCCAAGGCAAACTGGTGCGGGTGGTTGAGGGCGAAGTGTTCGACGTCGCAGTCGATCTACGGCGTTCGTCAGCCACCTTCGGCAAGTGGGTGGGCGCCCGTCTTTCGGCGCAAAATATGCATCAGCTCTGGGTTCCAGACGGATTTGCCCATGGTTTCGTGGTGCTCAGTGAGCGGGCTGAGTTTCTCTACAAAACGACGGATTTTTATGCGCCAGCCCACGAACGTTGCCTTACATGGAACGACCCGCAGGTCGCTATTGATTGGCCATTGAACGAGCAACCACAGTTATCTGATAAAGATAAACTGGGCAAACTGCTGGCAGAGGCTGAGTGTTTCGACTGAATGTTCCTGACATCACCTCTCCAGCAAACGACCCGTTTTAGCAGTACAATGCCACTCGCGAAGCCTAGCGCCTGGTAAGTGCTGGACCCCTGGTTTTCCAAGTGAAGTGTGGTGGGCCTACTCCTATTCCTTTCAAGGGCGTTGAGCGCAGCAGGCCGTGCCTGGCCAGGATATTCCGCCATCACTCTTACGAAACTACTGAAAAGATCAGAAAAATGACTATCTTAGTAACCGGCGGAACCGGCTTCATCGGCGCCAACTTTGTTCTGGACTGGGTAGCTCAATCAGATGAGCTCGTCATCAACCTGGACAAGCTGACTTATGCGGGCAATCTGCAGAGTCTGGCTTCCATCGATGGCAACCCCAGGCAGCTCTTCGTTCACGGCGATATTGGCGACACGATGCTTGTGGAGCGGTTGTTGGCCGAGCATCAACCTCGTGCAGTGATCAATTTCGCCGCCGAATCGCATGTTGACCGTTCGATCCATGGCCCGGAAGATTTCATCGAGACCAACATTGTCGGCACTTTCCGTCTGCTGGAAGCGGTACGTGGCTTTTGGAAAGCACTTCCTGATGAGGCACAGCAGGCTTTTCGCTTCCTGCATGTTTCCACTGACGAAGTCTACGGCTCCCTCGCTCCCAATGAGCCCGCGTTCACCGAGACGCACCGTTACGAGCCCAACAGCCCCTACTCGGCAAGCAAGGCGGCAAGCGACCATCTCGTTCGCTCGTACCACCACACCTACGGTTTGCCGGTACTCACCACCAATTGCTCGAACAACTATGGACCGTATCACTTCCCGGAAAAACTCATCCCGTTGATGATCGTCAACGCCTTGGGGAATAAAGGGCTACCGGTCTACGGTGATGGTCAGCAGATCCGCGACTGGCTTTACGTCAAGGACCACTGCAGCGCTATCCGCCGCGTGCTGGAGGCTGGCAGGGTCGGCGAAGTCTATAACGTTGGCGGTTGGAACGAAAAGCCAAACCTGGAAATTGTCAATCGCATTTGCGCACTGCTGGACGAACTGCGCCCGCGCGCTGACGGGAAATCCTACAGCGAACAGATCACGTTCGTAACAGACCGCCCTGGCCATGACCGACGCTACGCCATCGACGCTCGTAAATTGGAACGGGAGCTGGGTTGGAAGCCTGCAGAAACCTTCGAGACGGGGATTCGCAAGACGGTCGAGTGGTACCTGGGTAACTGGCAGTGGGTGGAAAACGTCCAATCCGGCAGTTACCGCGACTGGGTCGAGAAAAACTACGGTGAGCGCGCCGAATGAAGATCCTCCTGCTCGGTAAGAATGGCCAGGTAGGCTGGGAGCTGCAGCGCAGCCTAGCGCCGCTGGGCGAGCTCTTGGCACTGAGCTCCAAATGTGAAGACCATTGTGGTGATCTGGCGGATCTACAGGGGTTGGCAGAGACGGTCCGGTCTTGGGCACCCGATGTCATTGTCAATGCCGCCGCGTATACCGCTGTCGACAAGGCTGAATCCGAGCAGGCTCATGCCGACAGAGTCAATGCGCAAGCCGTTGACGTACTGGCACACGCAGCGGCGCGCTCTGGCGCGCTATTGGTTCATTACTCCACTGACTACGTCTTCCCTGGCAATGGTTGCACGCCATGGCGGGAAGGGGACGCAGTTGGACCGTTGAATGTCTACGGTCAGACAAAGCTGGCAGGTGAGCGTGCCATCCAGTCATCCGGATGCCCGCACCTGATCTTCCGCACTTCCTGGGTCTTTGCGGCGCGAGGCAATAACTTCGCCAAGACCATGCTGCGCCTGGCCACCGAGCGTGACACGCTCGGGGTGATCGATGATCAGTTTGGTGCTCCGACAGGCGCAGAGCTGATTGCTGATGTCACCGCCCATGCCATTGTTGCATGGCGTGCCAAGCCGGCGTTGAGCGGGCTTTACCATCTTGCGGCAGGGGGCGAAACCACCTGGTGTGGATATGCGCGTTTCGTCCTCGGGCTGGCCGAGAAGGCCGGCGTCTCGTTGAAGGTGAAGGCTGATGCAGTCAAGGCATTGACTACCGACGACTATCCAACGCCAGCAAACCGCCCGGCCAACTCACGACTCGATACCCATAAACTTGAACAGGTTTTTGGACTACAGCTTCCGGACTGGCGCTTGGGCGTCGCAAGGATGCTGACGGAAATACAAGGGAAATAACGGCAATGAAACGTAAAGGCATCATTCTGGCAGGCGGCTCGGGTACCCGGCTGCACCCTGCAACGTTGGCGATCTCCAAGCAGCTCTTGCCGGTTTACGACAAGCCGATGATCTACTACCCCTTGACCACGCTCATGCTGGCGGGCATCCAGGACATCCTGATCATTTCCACCCCGCAAGACACGCCGCGTTTCGAGCAGTTGCTGGGCGATGGCCACCAGTGGGGTCTGAACATTTCCTATGCCGTCCAGCCGTCTCCTGACGGGTTGGCACAGGCCTTCATCATTGGTGAACAGTTCATTGGCAACGATTCTTCGGCGCTGGTGCTGGGCGATAACATCTACTACGGCCACGACTTCCAGTTGTTGCTGAGCAATGCGAACAGTCGGGCCGCGGGCGCAAGCGTATTTGCCTACCATGTGCACGATCCTGAGCGCTATGGCGTGGTCGAGTTCGACGCGCAGGGTACAGCTATCAGCCTCGAAGAAAAGCCAGAACAGCCGAAGTCCAGCTATGCCGTGACGGGGCTGTATTTCTATGACCAGGACGTGGTCGAGATCGCCAAGGGCATCAAGCCATCGGCACGGGGTGAACTTGAGATCACCGATGTAAACCGGGCCTACCTTGAAAACAACAGCCTTTCGGTTGAAATCATGGGGCGCGGTTACGCATGGCTGGACACCGGAACTCATGACTCGTTGCTGGAAGCGAGCCAATACATCGCTACCATCGAGCGCCGTCAAGGCTTGAAGGTTGCTTGCCCGGAAGAAGTTTCGTTCCGCCAGGGCTGGATAAGCGCTGAGCAACTCGAGAGGCTTGCAGCACCGCTCTCGAAAAATGGCTACGGACAATATTTGAAGCGTTTGTTGCAGGACAAAGTCTACTGATTGGCGCCATCGCCGGCCTGTTCATGGGCCGGTGATTTGCCCAGCTTGTTGTGAGTCAGGGCTCAGGGACCGCGATCGTCTTGATATCAGATTGATTTGGAAACGACTCTCTGTCCCTACTGGTTTGACTCTTCGGCCCTTGGGTCTAGATTTCAGAGGCAGCCAAGGAAACGCTGCCCCTGAAACCCCAAGGAGTGTCACAGTATGCGTAATACCGTTCTGTCCTACCTGCTACTTCCCTTGTTCGCGAGCATTTCCTTATCGGCTGGCGCTGCGCCAAGCGCATCTCCAGCGAGCACGCCGGCTCCCATTGTCGCAACCCAGCAGGGTTCCGCGCTACTCGATCTGAACAGCGCCGATGCCGATGCCCTGCAAGCCACGCTGATCGGTATTGGAAAAACCAAGGCTCAAGCCATTGTGGCCTATCGAGACGAACATGGTGCCTTTGAATCCGTGGATGAACTGCTTGAGATCAAAGGCATTGGCAAGGTCTTGCTCGATCGCAATCGCGACAAGTTGACGGTCAACTAGCTTGATCCTTTGGCCGGTTCCCGCCGGCCTTCTTGCCGTGCATAAACTTCAGCGATCCTCGGCATCCTTGGCATCCATCTCCGCGTTGCGCTCATGTACGCGTTTAAGCTGCTCCTCGGTCAGGGGCAGTTTTTTTGCAGTGTCGCGCAGCAGCATCAAGCCGCCAACAATGGAGCCGATTGCCAGTACCAGAATCAACCAGGCATACCAGGGCATGTAGTTCTCCTCTGAGCGGAAAATGACACCGCTCCTTCATGTATGAGCAAATGCATCATTCATTGGTTCAATTATAGGGAGATGTCCAGAACCGGGCCAATTCGCGATCATCGGCCCCCCATGGCGCGCCGCTTCGTTTACAATGCGCGCCGTTCAAGACTTGCCAAGAGACCAGCCCATGTCCGCCTGCCAGACGCCCATCATTGTCGCCCTGGATTTCCCTACTCGTGAAGCCGCCCTGAAGCTGGCCGATCAACTTGATCCTGCCCTGTGTCGGGTAAAGGTCGGCAAGGAGCTGTTCACCAGCAGCGCATCTGGCATTGTCGAAGCGCTGGTCGGCAAGGGCTTCGAGGTGTTCCTCGACCTTAAATTCCATGACATTCCCAACACCACCGCCATGGCCGTTAAAGCGGCAGCGGAAATGGGTGTATGGATGGTCAATGTGCACTGCTCCGGTGGCATGCGCATGATGGCCGCTTGCCGTGAAGAGTTGGCCAAGCGAAGCGGGCCGCAGCCGTTGCTGATCGGTGTGACCGTGCTGACCAGCATGGAGCGTGAGGACCTGGCCGGTATCGGTCTGGATATCGAGCCCCAAGAGCAGGTATTGCGCTTGGCTGCCCTGGCCGAAAAAGCCGGCATGGACGGGCTGGTGTGTTCGGCTCTGGAAGCGCCCGCGCTCAAGGCCGCGCACCCGTCCCTGCAACTGGTGACTCCGGGTATCCGTCCAGCGGGCAGTGCCCAGGATGACCAGCGCCGTATCCTGACTCCGCGCCAGGCCCTGGATGCCGGCTCCGACTACCTGGTGATCGGTCGCCCGATCAGCCAGGCTGCGAACCCCGCTCAGGCTCTGGCTGACGTGGTTGCCCAGATCAGGGCTTGAGTACCAGCTTGCCGAAGTTTTCCCCGCTGAACAGCTTGAGCAGTGTTTCGGGGAAGGTTTCCAGGCCCTCGACGACGTCCTCCTTGCTTTTCAGTTTGCCGGTTGCAAGCCAACCGGCAATCTCCTGTGCCGCCTTGGCGTAGTTGGCGGCATGGTCCATCACCACAAAGCCTTCCATTCGCGCACGGTTCACCAGCAGTGACAGGTAGTTGGCCGGTCCTTTGACGGCCTGCTTGTTGTTGTACTGGCTGATCGCGCCGCAGATCACCACCCGCGCCTTGAAATTCAGACGGCTGAGTACGGCATCGAGGATGTCGCCGCCCACGTTGTCGAAGTAAACGTCTACGCCTTTGGGGCATTCGCGCTTGAGGCCCTCCAGCACGTCCTCGGCCTTGTAGTCGATTACACCGTCAAAGCCCAGCTCGTCCTTGAGGTACTGGCATTTCTGTTCTCCTCCAGCGATGCCGACCACGCGACAGCCTTTGATCTTGGCGATCTGCCCGGCAATGCTCCCTACGGCACCCGCGGCCCCGGAGATCACCACGGTCTCGCCAGATTTCGGTGCGCCGACGTCAAGCAGGGCGAAGTACGCGGTCATGCCGGTCATTCCCAGGGCCGAGAGGTAGCGCGGCAGTGGCGCCAATTTCGGGTCGATCTTGTAGAAGCCCTGGGGCTCTCCCAGGAAGTAATCCTGCACACCCAGCGGGCCATTGACGTGATCGCCAATGGCATAGCCCGGATGTTTGGAGGCGATCACTTCACCCACGCCCAGCGCGCGCATGACCTGTCCGAGTCCAACCGGTGGAATATAGGACTTACCCTCGTTCATCCAGCCGCGCATGGCCGGGTCCAGGGACAGGTAGAGGTTTTTGACCAGCACCTGGCCTTCGCCGGGCTCACCGACGGGGACGTGCTCGAAAGTGAAATCGTCACGGCTGACCGCTCCGACAGGGCGCTTGGCGAGGAGGAAACGGCGATTGGTGTGGGAGGTCATGGCTGGGCTCTCGCGTTAAGGGCAAAGCTTGTTGATAGACCTTGAAAGGCATTCCGGCAAGGCATACCCACTTGGCGAATGGAGGGTGATCCATCGGGGTGATTCAAACCTGGCTCGATAATAAACCGAGCCGATGACCCTCCAACCGGCGCCCTGATGATGCTGCCAAGCAGGGGCCGTCGCTGGCTAGACTCCTGGCCACAGACCTCACGATGTTGCAGGAGCTAGCGATGAGCATGACTTTTTTCGGCCAGGTTGCCCTGGTTACCGGTGGCGCTGCGGGTATCGGCCGGGCGACTGCTCTGGCGTTCGCTGCAGAAGGCTTGAAGGTGGTGGTGGCTGACCTGGATAGCGCGGGTGGCGAGGGTACGGTCGAGTTGATTCTCGCGTCAGGGGGCGAGGGGATATTCGTGGCCTGCAATGTAACGCGGGAGGCTGATGTCCAGCAGTTGTTGGCGCGTACGGTCGGGGTGTACGGGAGGCTGGACTATGCCTTCAACAATGCCGGTATCGAGATCGAGCAGGGGCGATTGGCAGAGGGGAGCGAAGCCGAGTTCGACGCGATCATGGGCGTCAACGTCAAAGGTGTCTGGCTGTGCATGAAACATCAGCTGCCGTTGATGCTGGCTCAAGGCGGCGGTGCGATCGTCAACACCGCTTCGGTGGCCGGTCTTGGGGCGGCTCCGAAGATGAGTATCTACAGCGCTTCCAAGCACGCAGTGATCGGCCTGACCAAATCGGCAGCCGTCGAGTACGCCAAGAAGAAAATCCGCGTCAATGCCGTGTGCCCGGCGGTGATTGACACCGACATGTTCCGTCGCGCCTACGAGGCAGATCCGCGCAAGGCCGAGTTTGCAGCAGCCATGCACCCGGTGGGGCGTATCGGCAAGGTCGAGGAGATTGCCAGCGCGGTGCTGTACTTGTGCAGTGACGGCGCAGCGTTCACCACAGGTCAGGCGCTGGCCGTCGATGGGGGCGCCACCGCTATTTAACCGGCGCAATAGCGGGTGACGGCAGGCTTTTTTGACTGCGCAGCAGGAGCATTCCGACCATCAGGCAACCGACCAGCAGTGCCAGGCCAAACACCAGCAGGGCGAAACTGGCGCCAAGGCGGTCAACCAGCATGCCGGTCAGGATTACCGGCAGGCTGAAGCCCAAGTAAGCCAACAGGAAAAAGCCTGCGCTCGCGCGGGTTTTTTCTTTGCCGGCCAGGTGGTTCACTGCCGACAGGCCGCCCAGATAGATAAAGCCATAGCAGGCGCTGCTGGCGGCAACGGTGCCAAGCAGTACGGCGATCAGTTCACCGCGATCCGCGCCCCAGGCCAGCAGCGCATAGCTGCAGGGCAGCACCATCAGCCCGATCGCCGTGGCGCGCAGCGGTGACAATCGACGTGCCCAGGGTTGGAACAGCAAGCCGCAGCTGATTACGCAGAATGTCGAAAACCCGGCCCAGTTGGCCAGTCCGTGTTGCTTGAGGATTGATGGCAACAAGGCAATGACCAGACCTACGCAGGCCCATGCCAGCAGGATTGCCAGGCCGTAGGCCAGGCTGCCAGCAGGGTAGTAGGGCAAGCGCAGGAGTGGCGCTCGCGCTGCTGGGGGCTGGTCGGGTAATCGCCAGACAGCCAGCATGGCCAGGCAAGCAAGCAGCAGGTGCAGATAGAAGCTGCCGGGTCTGAGGCTCGCTCCGTTGAGCAGAAATACGCTGGTCAGCGCAGCACCCAGGCCAAAGCCCAGCGAGGTACTGGCTGTGACCCAGGACGCGGCGCGATGATTATCGCCGCGATGCATCAGCTCACTCATGTATGCGGTGCCTGTGGCGGACGCCAGCGCGGTACCGATGCCGAGTAACAATCTCGCCAGCCCCAGGGTTTTCAGGCCGGGAGCGAGCAGCATCGTCAGCGTGGCGAGGATGGAAAGACTCAGGGCGACGAGGATCAACGCTCGACGGCCGATCCGATCGGCGAGTCCACCGAGCAACAGCAGTACCGGCAACACACCCAGCACATAACCCGAGAAGGCAATCGCAGTGGCGCCGGCACCGTATCCGGACAGTTCGGCGTATGCCGTATACAACGGTGCCTGCAGGTTGACCGCGAAGGTGATCAGGCACAGGGCAAAAGCCAGCAGGGCAGGGTTACGCTGGGTGGGCATGAGGGGCTCCTTGATGATGGCTCGACTATCCGGCGTTCATCCGGGCCGCACAAGGCACACCCTTTCAGGATTTGTGATTAACTGTTCGGACAAAAAAGACGAACACTTCGCCATGAACTTGATGATCGACCGCCAATCAACGACGCCACTGGTGCAACAGCTGGCGACCCAATTGCAGGCCTGGATAGCGCAAAAGCGCTTGCGTCCTGGGAGTCGCTTGCCTTCGATCCGTCAGTTGGCACGGGAGCAGGGGCTCAGCCAGTCGTGCGTGATCGAGGCCTATGACCGGCTGGTGGCGGCAGGTTGCCTGGAGGCACGCCATGGCGCCGGTTTTTTTGTCGCTGAACACAGGCTGATCGAGCCGTTGTTCGACCAGCCATTACGCGATGAGGCGGTTGAGGGGCGATGGCAGCAATTCAGTGACGGCCATGCCGAGTTGCTCAACCTCTGCTGCGGCTGGGTGCCTTCCAGCTGGCGCGCCACCGACGCCATTGCCCTGGCGGTGCGCCAGGTCAGCCGTGGCGCGGTGGAGGACCTGATCGACTATTGCCCGCCGCTGGGATTGGCCAGCCTGCGTGCACAGTTGCACAAAGGGTTGGGGCAGATAGGTATCCAGGTTGGCCCGGAACAGATCCTCACCACCCAAGGTGCCAGCCATGCGCTCGATCTGCTCGTGCGGGCGCTGCTCAAGCCGGGAGACAAAGTGCTGGTGGAGCGCCCGGGCTACTACAATCTGTACCGCTTGCTACGCCAGCACCAGATCGAAATGCTGGAAGTGCCGCGAACCGCCAGTGGTCCGGACCTTCAGGTGCTGGAAGCCATGCTCGAGCGCCATCGCCCACGCTGCTTGTACATCAACAGCTTGTATCACAACCCCACCGGCAGCAGCCTGGCACCCAAGGTTGCCTATCGCCTGCTGGAACTGGCCCGTGAATACGATGTACAGATCATCGAAGACGATATCTATGCCGACTTCCAGGACGGCGCGGTGACACGCCTGGCCACGTTGGACGCCGAACAACGGGTAATCTACCTGGCCAGTTTCTCCAAGACTTTGAGCAGTTCGCTGCGGGTGGGTTACCTGGTGGCACCCCCTGCGCTGATCGCGCGCCTGGCCGAATTGAAGATGGTCACGGGCTTGGGGACCTCACGCTTTGCCGAGCAGGTGGTGGCGCAGATGCTGGCCACCGGGACGTACCGCAAAAGCGTGGCGCGCCTGCGCGTGCGTCTGGCCCAGCACATGGCCAAGGCGTTGGTGCAGTTGGAGGCTTCTGGTTGGGAGGTGTTCACCGAACCTTATGGCGGCATGTTTGTCTGGGCACGCAGTCCAGGCCGTGACTTTGCCTCGCTCACGCGTGAAGCGCAGGCCTGTTCGGTATTGCTGGCGTCGGGCAGTGCTTTCGATCCACTGGGGGCTGCCAGTGACTGGTTGCGGATAAACGTCGCCTACGCCCAGGATGAGCGGGCGCAAGCGTTCATGCAGCGCGCAGGGTGCTCCATGTAGGGCACCCTGCGCGATCGCGATCCAACCGTCGCATCGCATCGCGGGCAAGCCCGCTCCTACACAGTTTTGCGCCAGTTGAGAATCAGTAGCGTCAGCACGCCCGCGACGATCCCCCAGAACGCCGAGCCAATCGAGAACAAGGTGAAGCCCGACGCGGTCACCATGAAGGTGATCAGTGCAGCTTCCCGTTCCTTGGCCTCGTTCATGGCCACGGTCAGGCCGTTCATGATCGAGCCGAACAGGGCCAGGGCGGCAATCGAGAGCACCAATTCCTTGGGCAGCGCGGCGAACAGGGCGGCGAGGGTGGCGCCGAAGACGCCGGCAATGCCGTAGAAAATCCCGCACCACACGGCGGCGGTGTAGCGCTTGTTCGGGTCTTCATGGGCGTGGGGCCCGGTGCAGATGGCCGCGCTGATGGCGGCCAGGTTGATCCCGTGGGAGCCGAAGGGCGCCAGCACCAACGAGGCAAGGCCTGTCACCGAGATCAGCGGTGAGGCGGGTACCGAGTAACCGTCGGCGCGCAGCACGGCAACGCCGGGCATGTTCTGCGAGGTCATGGCCACCACGAACAAGGGGATACCGATGCTGATGGTAGCCGCCAGGGAAAAGCTTGGAGTGGTCCATACCGGCGTGGCCACCTCCAGGCTGAAGCCATTGAAGTCCAGCAGGCCCATTGTCCCCGACAGCGCGGTACCGACCACCAGCGCGGCGAGCACCGCATAGCGTGGCGACAGGCGCTTGATAATCAGGTAGCTGAAGAACATTCCCAGCACCAGTGTGGTCCGATGCTGCGCGGCAATGAAAATTTCGCTGCCGATCTTGAACAGGATGCCCGCCAGCAAGGCCGCCGCCAGCGAGGCGGGGATGCGCTTGACCAGGCGTTCAAAGCTACCGGTCAGGCCGCAGATTACCACCAGCACGGCGCAGGTGATGTAGGCACCGATGGCTTCGCCGTAGCTCACCCCACCCAGGCTGGTGATCAGCAGGGCGGCACCCGGTGTCGACCAGGCGACGGTAATGGGCGTGCGGTATCGCAACGACAGGCCAATGCTGCAGACGGCCATGCCGATCGACAGGGCCCAGATCCACGAGGAAATCTGCGCGCTGGTCAGGCCGGCGGCTTGTCCGGCCTGGAACATCAGCACCAGGGAACTGGTGTAGCCGGTCATCATGGCGATAAAACCGGCGACTACGGCCGAAGGGGAGGAGTCGGCCAACGGGCGCAATTGCGCAGAACTGGCGTCGGGCATGGGGCAATCCTTGTTCTGGGTGTAAGCAGATTTTTCAGACTACCGTGCAGGTCCTTGATCTTTGCCATACAGCAACCATTGCAATTAGCCGTACAGTCGCCAACTATGTGGGCGGGCACGTTTCAGCCATTGAATGGGGGAAGTGATGTACAAGGTTTACGGTGATTACCAGTCGGGCAACTGCTACAAGGTCAAGCTGATGTTGCATTTGCTCGACCTGCCCTATGAGTGGCACTCGGTGGATATTCTCAAGGGCGAGACGGAAACCCCGGCGTTCCTGGCCATGAACCCCAATGGCAAGGTACCGGTGCTCGAGCTCGAGGACGGTACTTACCTGTGGGAGTCCAACGCGATTCTCAACTTCCTCGCCGATGGCAGCGAGTACCTGCCTACCGAACCGCGTTTGCGTACCCAGGTGTTGCAGTGGCAGTTCTTCGAGCAGTACAGCCATGAGCCGTACATTGCCGTGGCGCGCTTCATCCAGTTTTACCTGGGGCTGCCACAAGAGCGCCTGGAGGAATACAAGACCTTGCACAAGGGCGGCTACAAGGCACTGCGGGTCATGGAGAAACAGCTGCAGTTAACGCCGTATCTGGTCGGGGATCGCTACTCGATCGCCGACGTTGCGCTCTATGCCTACACCCATGTCGCCCAGCAGGGCGGTTTCGACCTGGATGCGTATCCGGGCATCCAGGCATGGCTGGATCGAGTGGCCAGCCATCCCCGTCATGTGAGCATGATCGGCTAGCCGGCGCGGGTTGCCTGTCAGGCGGCGAAACGTTTGTTGAGGTAGTCGATGATCACCTTGGACTCGTACATCCAGGTGGTCTTGCCGTCTTCTTCGATACGCAGGCACGGCACTTTGACCTTGCCGCCTTCGGTGAGCAGGGTCTGGCGGTCCTGCTCATTGTTCTTGGCGTCTCGCAGGGTTACCGGCACGTTCAGGCGGTGCAGGGTGCGGCGGGTTTTCACGCAGAACGGGCAGGCGTGGAACTGATACAGGCTCAGGCTCTTGGCCTGTTGCTCGACCAGGGCCTGGGCGGCCGGGTCGCGCTTGAGTTTGGCCGGGCGGCTTGCCCAGTCGGCGAAAACGATCAACTGGCCAAGGCCCACACGCAGTGCTTTGACGATCATGGCAACTCCTCGGAATGAAAAAAGCCGACCTTCGAGGGTCGGCTTGCAAGCGTGCCCGATTACTTGATCAGGCTGAGAAACTCGCTGCGGGTCGCGGCGTTTTCGCGGAATTCGCCGAGCATCACCGAAGTGATCATGGTCGAGTTCTGCTTTTCCACACCGCGCATCATCATGCACATGTGCTTGGCTTCGATGACTACTGCCACGCCCAGGGCGCCGGTGACCTTCTGGATCGCCTCGGCCACCTGGCGGCTGAGGTTTTCCTGGATCTGCAGGCGACGTGCGTACATGTCGACGATACGGGCTACCTTGGAGAGGCCCAGGACCTTGCCATCGGGAATATAGGCCACATGGGCCTTGCCGATGAACGGCAGCATATGGTGCTCGCACAGCGAATACAGCTCGATGTCCTTGACCAGGACCATTTCGCTGTTGTCGGAGCTGAACAGGGCGCCGTTGGTCACTTCTTCGAGCGTTTGTTCATAACCGCGGCAAAGGTACTGCATGGCCTTCGCAGCCCGCTTGGGCGTGTCGAGCAGGCCCTCGCGGGAGACGTCCTCGCCGAGCTGGCCGAGGATAGCGGTGTAGTTCTGTTCCAGGGACATGGATCTACCTGTGGGAATTATCGCAAACGCGAAGGGTACGGCGGCTGTGGCGGCGCTGCAAGTACGGCGTTACTCGTCACGGCCTTCGAGCATGGTTCGTTTGAGCATCACATACACCGCGCCGGTGCCGCCGTGGCGGGCTTGGCACGAGGTAAAACCCAGAACCTGAGGGTGCTGACGCAGCCAGGTGTTGACGTGGCTTTTGATCATCGGCTTCTTGCCATCCAGGCGTACTGCCTTGCCGTGGGTGACGCGTACGCAGCGCACTTCAAAGCGGGTCGCCTCGGCGAGGAACGCCCACAGTGTTTCGCGGGCTTTTTCCACATTCATGCCATGCAGGTCAAGGCTGCCTTCAAAACCGATCTGGCCGGCTTTGAGCTTGCGCATCTGGCTTTCCTGGACGCCGTCACGGCTCCAATGCAGGTCATCTTCGGGGCCGACATCAATGACAAACTGGTCCGAGAGGCCGTCGATCACCGTCTGGTCGCTGCGTACCGTGGCGGCTTGGCGCAGGCCAGCTAATTGCTTGCGGTCGGCCTTGGGTTTGCCGACCTCGGCGCGATCATGCTTGATCGGCTTGACGCCGCGCATCTCGCTTTTGAACAGAGAAAAATCGTCGTCTTGCATGTAAGCCTCCGCCTGGGCGGCGTAGTTTACGCGACTCCCCCGCAGGTTGCAGTCAATCGTGTTTCTTCATCAGGTGGGGCGACAGGTTCAGTTCGCGGCTGCGCCGCAGGCGAAGACGGCTGCGACGCCAGAACCAGATACCCAGGTAAAGCAGCACCAGGCCAGCCGCGAGAATTACCGCGGCACCGGCCCGATTGGCATTGAGCTCGGCCAGCGCTTCCGGATTGCCCAGCAGGCTGGCGGCGCCAGCCATGGCCAGCAACACGCCCGCAGTGGCCAGCAACGCCGAAAAAGCCGCCGCCAGGCGAGCGCCCCAATTGCGTGGTTGACGCTGGCGCAAGCGCTTGGCATCGAAACCGTCGTTCAACTTCATGCCGATTCCTCTATGGATATCCGCAGTTGGACTCAAACGCCGCCAGCTGGTTCCGCCAGCCCGTCGGACGACCTGTCAAATCAGGCTGCTGGTCGGCGCCACGCAGGCGAAGTTGTCAGCCATGATCGCCATCTCGCTCTGCTGGATCTGCGCAGCGGCAATGACGCCATCCTTGAACGGCAGATCGCGGGTGGCGCACGCATCCTCGATCAGGGTGCAACGGTAACCATAGTCCTTCGCCCGGCGCACGGTGGTGCTGACGCTGGAGTGGCTCATGAATCCACAGACGATCAGGTCCAGGTGACCGTAGCTCTGCAGGGTTTCATGCAGCTTGGTGTTCTTGAAGGCGTTGGGCATGCGCTTCTCGATGATCACTTCGTCACCCTGGGGCTCGAGGCCCGGGATGAACTCGCCGCGCGAACCTTGGGGGTCGAACAGGCCGCCGACTGTGCCCAGGTGGCGCACGTGAATGATCGGCCGACCGGCCTTGCGGGCAGCCTCGAGCATTTTAGCGATGTTCTTCACAGCCTCGTCCATGCCAGACAGCGCCAGTGGACCGCTGAGGTACTCTTTTTGCGCGTCGATAATGACCAGGCTGGCATTGCTCAGTTTGGCCGGCGGATAGCCGCGGCCGCTGAGGTGGAACATCGTCGTTGGAACAGACATCAAGGGCTCCTTTGGATAGGGCTTTTCACCTATTGTCCCCTGCCTGAGCACTTATGTGAATCGCTTCGCGTACAAGCGGCGTGGTTAGTGGCCTGCAGCCACCCCGGCAATTCTCCTACGTGTCGTTTTCGGCGACCTTTTCTGTGACCGGGCTGTTAGAATTGCAGGTCGTCTTTCAAGGAGTCTGTCGTGATCACTTCTCGCCTGCGCACCCTGCGCGATCATATCCGTTGGGCTGTCAGCCGCTTCCATGAGCGTGGCCTGTTTTTCGGGCATGGCGCCGACAACGCCTGGGACGAGGCGCGTCTGCTGGTGCTGGGTTCGGTCCATCTGCCTTGGGAAGTTGCCGACAGCTACCTGGACTGCCAACTGGAGGATGACGAGTTGGTGCACCTGCAGCGCTTGCTCAAGCGACGCATCGAAGACCGTGTGCCCACCGCCTACCTGTTGGGGGAGGCGTGGTTCTGTGGCATGTCCTTCATCGTCGACGAGCGCGTGCTGATTCCGCGCTCGCCCATTGGCGAACTGATCGAAAAGCGCTTCGAGCCGTGGCTGGCCAGCGAGCCTGCGCGCATTCTTGACTTGTGCACTGGTTCCGGCTGCATCGGCATCGTCAGTGCCGAGGTGTTCCCGGACGCCGAAGTGGTACTGGCCGACTTGTCGTTCGAAGCGCTGGAGGTGGCCAATCAGAACATCGAACGCCATGGTCTGGAGGAACGTGTCTACACCGTTCAGGGCGACGGCTTCGAAGGATTGCCGGGGCAGCGTTTCGACCTGATCCTGTCCAATCCGCCGTATGTCGATGCCGAGGATTTCGCCGACATGCCTGAGGAGTATCACCACGAGCCCGAGTTGGGCCTGGCCTGTGGCAACGATGGCCTGGACCTGGTACGGCGCATGCTGGCCGAGGCCGCCGACCACCTGACTGAAAAAGGCTTGCTGATCGTTGAAGTGGGCAACAGCCAGGTTCACGTCCAGGCACTTTATCCAGAAGTGGATTTTGCCTGGCTGGAGTTCGAACGCGGTGGACACGGGGTGTTCATGCTCACGGCGGATCAGTGCCGGAAGCATCAGGGATTGTTTGCTTCGAAAGTGTAAGGTTTGATCGCGGGGCAAGCCCGCTCCTGCAGGAGCGGGTTTGCCCCGCGCTGCGTTCAGCGGTGGGTGGCGATCCAGATCAACAGTCCGGCCTGGAACACAGCGAACGCCACCAGGCAGGTGATGGTGAATCGCAGGCCGCTGTCTTCACGACGGTACTTGCTTACCCGCTCATCGCGTTCGCGCAGTTGTGCTTCTTTTTCCTGCAGGGTCTGTTCAGCCTGCTGAAGCATTTGCGCAGCCTCAAGTATCTCCACGCGCTGAACTTTCTCGGTGCTCCAGCCGCCCTTGAGCTCACCGACCTGCAGCTCGACGTAGCGCCCCTTCAGGTGCTGGGCGTCCGCGTACTCCACTGCCAGGCCGTGACTGTTCAAAACATGATCGCGGCGCAGGCGGGTGTCATCGTTCAACGCATCCTTGTTCGCCAGCGCGCCGCCTTCAACGCGGTAGTGCGACCATTTGCGCTGCGCCCAGCTCACCGCGTGGGCGAGCATGAAGCGCCCAAGGCCACGGTTGAGCGGCTCGATCTGCAGGCCACTGTCGGGGCCGATGTGTACGCGCTTTTCCAGGTGGTCGACCCAGATGTCCAGATGGTTCTGTTCCTTGCGCACTTTTTGTCCGGGCAACTGGATCGCCATGCGCAACAAGCTGGTGTCCTTGTTGTGCCGCTCGGCATACCCGTACTGTACAAAGCGCAGGGGCCGTGCGCCGCAGTTGCGGTCGGTCGGTAGCGGCGCCAGGCGCAGCATCTGGAAATGCTCCGGGGTCACATCTGCCCAAGGCAGTGGGGCGGGTTCCGGCGCTTCCTCTTGGGTGTCGGGGGCGTCCTGGGGGGCGGCTTCAGTCATCATGGCGATCCTCTTGTGCGCAGCAGGCTGGACACAATCACGATGCCAGCACCGGCTTTATCGGCAGGATCGCCCGGGACTGGAGACACAATTTCGGTGAATGCCGTTCAGGCAGCCTGTGGATAAAGTCGACGATCCGCTCTCCGAGTTCGCTGGCTTGTGGCAATTTCGGATTCAGGTAACTGTCACGTTGCTGGCTGGCATCGGCAGGGGCAATGCGCAGCATGTGGTTCATACCCTGGATCAGTGCCAGCTCGGCGTCCGGCTTGGCGGCCTTGAGGCGTTCGGCATTGCTGACATCGACCTGGACATCATGGGTGCCCTGGACAATCAACGCCGGCACCTTCACCTTGCCAAACGCTATGGCCGGATGCTGGCGAAACAGCGAGATCAGGTAAGGCTGCACCGAGGCACGCAATAGGTCCCGCAGGGGTGGTGGGACATCGAGCGTCGTGTGACCAGCCTTGAGCGCATCGAGGGCCTTGGCAGCAGCCGGCTTGTAGCGTGGCGCCAGGCGGTCGACCAGTTGCGCCCGCATGACCTCGTCGACCGGCCGGCCGCTGCCCGCCACGCTGATCAGCGCGCTGGCACCGCCGGGGCCTGCGGCAAGGCTGGCGATCAGCGCGCCTTCACTGTGACCGAGCAGGATCAAGGAGCCGAAGCGAGGGTCGGCCTTGAGCTTGCGACTCCAGGCCACCGCATCGGCGACATAGCCTTCAACGCTCAGGTCGCGTTCATCTGGCGTGGCCGCCTGGCTCGCGGCCACACCGCGTTTGTCATAGCGCACGCTGGCGATGCGATTTTTCGCCAGCACCAGGGCCAGTTGCCTGAGGTTGTCGGTGTTGGCGCCGTCGGGATTGTTGCCATTGCGATCGGTCGGCCCGGAGCCTGGAATGATCAGCACCACCGGCGGCGGCTCCTCGGTACGCGGCAACAGCAAGCTGCCGTACAGCGTGCCGCTACCCGTATCGAGGCTGATCGGGCGCTGCAGCACCGTGGGGGCGGAGGCCTGGGCCAGGCCGCTGAACAGCAGGGCGACTATCGCAAGTACGCGCAACATCATGAGGCCACTATCGGGAAGGTGGAGTTTGGACCGGGGGTGTGGCAGAAGGTTCGCCGTCAGGGATGAACTGAATGGTTAGCCTGCGTATACTGGCGGCCTTGTTCAAATCAGGCTGATTCGCGGAGCGTCCTGCATGTCCGGCAATACCTACGGCAAGCTGTTCACTGTCACCACCGCTGGCGAGAGCCATGGTCCGGCGTTGGTCGCCATTGTCGACGGCTGTCCGCCGGGCCTGGAGATCTCGCTGGCCGACCTGCAGCACGACCTTGACCGGCGCAAGCCCGGCACCAGCCGGCACACCACCCAACGCCAGGAAGCCGATGAAGTCGAAATTCTGTCGGGCGTGTTCGAGGGGCGTACCACGGGCTGCTCGATTGGCCTGCTGATCCGCAACACCGACCAGAAGTCCAAGGACTACTCGGCGATCAAGGACCTGTTCCGCCCGGCCCACGCCGACTACACCTACCACCACAAGTACGGTGAGCGCGACTACCGTGGCGGCGGCCGCAGCTCGGCACGCGAAACCGCCATGCGCGTGGCGGCCGGTGCCATTGCCAAGAAGTACCTGGCGACCCAGGGCATCCAGATCCGCGGCTACATGAGCCAGCTCGGCCCGATCGAAATCCCGTTCAAGACCTGGGATTCGGTCGAGCAGAATGCCTTCTTCAGTCCTGATCCCGACAAGGTCCCGGAGCTGGAGGCCTATATGGACCAGCTTCGCCGGGACCAGGACTCGGTAGGTGCCAAGATCACCGTGGTCGCCGAAGGCGTCATGCCAGGCCTGGGCGAGCCGATCTTCGACCGCCTGGACGCAGAGCTCGCCCATGCCCTCATGAGCATCAATGCGGTCAAGGGCGTCGAGATCGGCGCCGGTTTCGCCAGCGTCGCCCAGCGCGGTACCGAGCATCGCGACGAGATGACCCCCGAAGGTTTTCTCAGCAATAACGCCGGCGGTATTCTCGGCGGGATTTCCTCCGGCCAGCCAATCGTTGCCCACCTGGCCTTGAAGCCGACGTCGAGCATCACTACGCCGGGTCGCTCCATCGACATCCACGGCAATCCGGTGGAAGTGATCACCAAGGGCCGTCACGACCCGTGCGTCGGCATCCGTGCAACACCTATCGCCGAAGCAATGATGGCCATCGTGTTGATGGATCACCTGCTGCGTCATCGCGGGCAGAATGCCGATGTGAAAGTCGCCACGCCGGTGCTGGGCCAACTGTAATGCCGGCACTTGCCAATCGCGCCGCGGCTTGCTGAGTCGTGGCGCCGATTCCCTACTGGCGGTTGTCCAGTTTCTACCTGTTCTACTTTGCCTTGCTCGGTTCCACAGCGCCTTTTCTGGCGCTGTATTTCGATCACCTGGGCTTTTCCAGTGCGCGTATCGGCGAGTTGGTCGCCATCCCCATGCTCATGCGTTGTATTGCCCCCAACCTCTGGGGCTGGCTGGGTGATCGCAGCGGTCAGCGCCTGCTGATCGTGCGCCTGGGGGCGCTGGCCACGCTGGCGACCTTTTCCTTGATCTTCTTCGGCAAGAGCTATGCCTGGCTGGCGCTGGTGATGGCGCTGCATGCCTTCTTCTGGCATGCAGTGTTGCCGCAGTTCGAAGTCATTACTCTGGCCCATCTACAGGGCCAGACCTCTCGCTACAGCCAGATTCGGTTATGGGGATCGATCGGTTTCATTCTGACTGTGGTTGGCCTGGGGCGTTTGTTCGATGGCCTGAGCCTGGATGTCTATCCGCTGGCGCTGGTGATCATCATGGCCGGCATTGTGCTGGCGAGCCTGTGGGTGCCGAACGCCCAGCCGCCTGGGCAGAACGAACGCAGCAGCGGGGGAGGCTTCCTCAAGCAACTGACCCGTCCGGGTGTAGCGGCGTTTTACACTTGTGTGGCGCTGATGCAACTCAGTCACGGCCCGTACTACACCTTCCTGACATTGCACCTGGAGCACCTGGGCTACAGCCGCGGCATCATCGGCATGCTCTGGGCCCTGGGGGTTGTTGCCGAGGTGCTGATGTTCCTGGCCATGAGCTGGATCCTGGCCCGCGTGTCGTTGCGCCGGGTGCTGATGGCCAGTTTTGCCCTGGCTGCCCTGCGCTGGCTGCTGCTGGGCAATTTTGCCGAGCATTTGGGCGTGCTGCTGTTTGCCCAACTGCTTCACGCGGCCACGTTCGGCAGTTTCCATGCCGCCGCTATCGCCTTTGTGCAGCGCAGTTTTGGTGCGCGCCAGCAGGGGCAAGGACAGGCCTTGTACGCTGCCCTGGCCGGGACTGGTGGTGCGCTGGGTGCGTTGTATTCGGGCTACAGCTGGAACCTGCTGGGTGCGGCTACCACCTTTAGTATTGCCAGCGTCGCCGCCCTGGCGGCAGCCGTTATCATTGCAACTCGAATGAAAGAGGACAGGGCTTGAGCCTTGGCCGTGACCATTGGCCGGAATAAGGAGTTGCCCCGATGAGCAGCCTGACCGTGTATCACCAGTCCACCCCGGATATCCCGAACAAAGTCCTGACCCATCTTGAAGATATCGCTGCCACCCTGGCTGAGCGGGGCGTGCGCTTCGAGCGTTGGCAGGCGCAGGCACCGCTACAGTCGGGTGCCAGCCATGAAGAGGTGATTGCTGCCTATCGGCAAGATATCGATGCCTTGATGACCGAGCGCGGCTACGCTGGCGTCGATGTTGTCCGCGAAGTAGAGGCCAGCTTGCTCGACGAGCACACCCGGGACGAGGACCTGGTGCGCTTTTTCGCTGCCGGCCGTGGCTTGTTCACCCTGCATATCGACGACTACATCTATGCGGTGCTGTGCGAGAAGAATGACCTGATTTGTGTGCCGGCAGGCACTCGCCATTGGGTCGATATGGGCGAGGAGCCACGATTTGTGGCGATCGCCCTGGGCAGCAGCCAAGAGGGCGGGGGGGTGACGTTTACCGGCGAGAAGTTCGCTGAACGGTTTCCCCGGCTAGACGATTGAAAATAGCGGGGCAAGTCGAGACATTGCCCCGCGCTGCATTCACTCACCGATACGTCGGCAACGCAAACCGCTGCTGGCTCTGCAGCATCGAAATCACTGGCAACTCACTGGCCTGTTCGGCCAAGTCGCGGCGAATGGCACTGATGGCCCAGGACAGCTGTTCGGCACAGTGCAACTGGCCGTACGACAGCGAGCGCTTGATCTGTTTGCCATCGGCCGCACGCAACGTCAGCAGAATGCCGCCGTCGGGGCGCGGCTGGGTGGTCACGTCATAGGCGGAGAATACCGAGGCGAATTTTTCCTGGATGAGGTCCATATCAGCTCCTGACTGTAGATGGCAGACATGGAGGGATGAGTGCAGTGACCGTGCCAGTTCTGTGTTTTGTAAAAAATCCATTAAAAACAGTGACTTGAAATAACTATTCAAAATTTTTGCCGTGCATTCTGCAGGGTCGTGCAGTTTGCACAGTGCATTTTGCATGATGACTTGGCCAATAGATTTACGCTGTCGTGGCAATGACTTATCTGACATTGACCTGGAGCTGTGGGTGACAAAGACTTGGGCTTTACCGGCCACCAGGAGGTTCCCCATGTCTGATCCACATACGCCCGTGCAGATGAATGATGACGAAGCGGCGGAGTTTGCCGAACAGGTATTCGATCGTGCCCGACAGGGCGATGCCAGCATGCTCGACCGCCTGCTGGAAAAAGGCCTGCCGGTTGACCTGCGCAATGGCAATGGCGATACCTTGTTGATGCTCGCCAGCTATCACGGCCACCAGGAAGCAGTGCGGGTGCTGCTGAACCATGGCGCCGACCCGCAGATCGCCAACGATAAGGGCCAGTTGCCGATCGCCGGCGCGGCATTCAAGGGCAACCTGGAGATGATTCAGTTGTTGCTGGAGCAGGGCGCGCAAGTCGACGCTACCTCGGCTGATGGACGCACCGCACTGATGCTGGCCGCCATGTTCAACCGCACGAGCATCGTCGAGTACCTGCTGGGCAAAGGTGCCGATCCTGCGCACCGGGATGCCCAGGGCACCACGGCACTCGCAGCGGCCCAGACCATGGGTGCCACTGACACTGCTGCGCAGCTGCAGGCGCTGCTCGGTTAACCCCCAGGGGCCTTTTGCGGCTATCCTTGGCGACTTTTTTTATCGTCGCAGGGCCCCTTCATGAAATCCCAACTGGTCGAACTCATCGGCAAAATCAGCGCTGGCTGCATGCGCGAAGACGATATCGAGCGTATCGCCGACGAAGCCGCCCAGGCCTACGCCGACCCCCAAGCCTTCCTCGCCGCCAACCCGGACATCAACTACGACGACAGTTTTCCATTCCCCCTGGGTGAATGGATCATCGTCGGCAGCTTGCCGGACACTGTGCTGTTCCAGGCCGATACCTACCAGGACCTGTTCGCCCAGATCGTCGACTCTTTCGACAAGAGCGTCCCGTTCAATCTCAAGCCCAAGCAATTGGCCAAGGTCGAGCCGTTGACTGCACTCAATCGCATTCAGGTGCAGATGGGGGCGATGAACAAGGAGGCGGGGGGCTATGTGCTAATGAACTTCAGCCAGTTGCTTGATGATGAGCTACAGATGGTGCTGGTCGGCAACGATGACCTGTCGCGGGTGCTGGAGCTGTGCGCCGAAGCGGGAATTGCCGCAGCGCCTGCATTGGAGGCGCTGCGGGTGGCGGTACACGTTTAACCCAACGCGGTATCGAGGAACATCATTACGGCAAAGCCGCCCATCAAGCCGAGGGTGGCTGAGGTCTGGTGGCCGTTGCGGTGTGTTTCCGGGATCACCTCGTGGGACACCACGAAGATCATCGCGCCGGCCGCCAGGCCCATGCTCACGGGGTAGGCAATGGCAAAACCGGTGGAAATGCCCAGACCGATGACCGCGCCAATGGGTTCCATCAGCCCGGAACCAATGGCCACCAGCGCCGCTTTCAGGGTTGAAAGCCCGGTGGCGCGCAGGGCCAGGGCTACCGCCAGGCCTTCGGGAATGTCCTGGATGGCGATGGCGCTGGTCAGCGGCAGTCCGACATTAAGATCCCCATTGGCAAAGCTCACACCGATAGCCATGCCTTCGGGCAGGTTATGCAAGGTGATCGCCAGCACGAACAGCCACACCCGATTGATCCGTTCGGCTTGCGGCCCGCAAGGGCCGGTGCTTTCGTGTTCGTGCGGGGTGAAGCGGTCAAGGCCCAGCATCAACAAGACCCCAAGGCCCATGCCGACCACCACCGTCAGCGCTGCGTAGGGACCGTTGCCGGTGATCTCGCGGGCGGCGTCCAGGCCCGGCAGTATCAGCGAGAAAGAACTGGCGGCGAGCATCATGCCGGCGGCAAAGCCAAGCATCACGTCCTGGCTACGAGCGCTGACTTCACGCAGTACCACAGCCATGATCGCGCCCAGTGCCGTAGCGGCAAACCCCGCAAGGCCGCCGAGCATGGCCATATGCAGGTTTTCCTGGTGGTCGCCGTGTACGGCGTTCCAGGCGCTGGCCAGCAACAGGCCGAGTACCACCACCAGGCTCAGGCCCAATCCGGCGCTCAGCCAGGGTGTGGTTTGCGCCTGTTGCAACCATGCGCTCCAGAGGGAAATCGGAGCTGGGCCGCTGGAGCTTTGGACGGGGGGCATAAAGACCTCACTGAAACAGTTCGATGGATCGAGTGTAACCAGCGTTGTCACGGCGCAGCCAACGAAACGCCTCTATGAGGCTTATAGCCAGCTATTCTTCTGGGCAGACGCGATCAAGGGAGCGAGACCATGGGTTCCACCTTCAATGGCCTGGTAGGCCTGATTATCCTCGCGCTGGATATCTGGGCGATCATCAATGTGGTCAAAAGCGGTGCCGGCACGGGGGCCAAGATCCTCTGGATTCTGTTGATCCTGCTGCTGCCGGTGCTCGGCCTGATTATCTGGGCAATTGCCGGACCGCGAGGGAATGTGCGGTTGTAATCGTATCGCGAGGCAAGCCCGCGCGTGTACGAGCGGGCTTGTCTCGCGACTCCTGTTCTTCAAATCAACCATGCCCCTTCGAGCTCCAGCAATAGTTGCTTGCGCTCGACACCCCCGGCATACCCCGTCAACGTCCCGTTGCTGCCGATCACCCGGTGACACGGCACGATGATCGAGATCGGGTTGGCACCGTTGGCGGTACCGACTGCACGAACGGCCCGCGGGCGCTTGATCTGCTGCGCCAGGTCGCCGTAGCTGCAGGTCGTACCGTAGGGAATGCGTTGCAGGGCAGCCCAGACCTCGCGCTGAAACGCTGTGCCCTGGGGTGCCAGATCGACCTGGAACTGCTCCCGTGTGCCGGCAAAGTATTCATCCAGCTGACGCGCCACCTCATCCAGTTGATTGCCCGCAAGCTGCCATTGGGTTGGCAGTTCCCAAGGCTGCGCGGCGTCCATGTGGACCAGGTGCAGTCCATGTTCATCTGCCGCCAGTAACAGCGGGCCGAGCGGGCTGGGCAGGTAGCGGTAATACATGACAGGAAGCCGGTTGCCGGAGTAATAGGTAAAGATACCGCACACCGCGGACTTGTCATCATCGGTAACGCCAGCGGCAGGCAGGACAACGAAATTTTCACATTCGATTATGGAAAATCCGCGCGCGCAATTATCCATTCGCCGAATGGCCGTGCATTGCCCTCGGGTTTAGTGCACATTTGCCGATTCGTTTTTTCGCCTTCTTGAATCAATCCTAGGGATCTTCCAATCGATGGCTAACACGGACGCCTTGAGTGACCAGCGGGCTGCGTCGCGCCCGCTGCAACCAACGCTAAAATCGCACCTGGCCTACACGCTGCTGTGCGGCCTGGCGATCATGCTGATGCTCAGCCTGGTACGCCTGGCACTGCTGATCTACAACAGCGACATGATTGGCGACACGCCGATGTCCACCGTCGCCGAGGGCTTCCTCAATGGTTTGCGTTTCGACCTGCGGGTCGTGGTGTACCTGAGCATCCCGCTGCTGCTGGCCATCCTCAGTGCCCGCGCCATGGCCGCCCGTGGCCTGTTCCGCGCATGGTTGACCATCGCCTCGAGCATCGTGATGTTCCTGGGCCTGATGGAGCTGGACTTCTACCGCGAGTTTCACCAGCGTCTCAACGGCCTGGTATTCCAGTACGTGAAGGAAGATCCCAAGACCGTCCTGAGCATGCTCTGGTACGGCTTCCCGGTGGTGCGCTACCTGTTGGCATGGATTATCGGTACCTGGCTGCTGAGCCTTGTGTTCAAGGGCATCGACCGCCTGACCCGTCCGCACGGCGCCTATGAAAGCAAAGTGGCCGGTAGCCGCAGCGTGGCGCCCTGGTATGTGCGCGGCGTGGTGTTCTTCATGATCCTGCTGGTCGCGGTCATCGCTGCCCGCGGCACCCTGCGCCAAGGCCCGCCCATGCGTTGGGGCGATGCCTTCACCACCGATTCGAACTTCGTCAACCAGCTGGGTCTCAACGGCACTTTGACCTTGATCGATGCGGCCAAGAGCCGGTTCGGTGAAGACCGTGCCAACATCTGGAAGTCGACCATCGAGCAAGGCCTGGCCACCCAGACCGTGCGCGACATGCTGCTGACCGACAACGACAAGCTGGTCGATGCCGACAGCGCCGCCGTGCGCCGTGACTTCACTCCGCCGGCCAACAATACCCTGCCGATCAAGAACGTCGTGGTGATCCTGATGGAGAGCTTCGCCGGCCACTCGGTGGGCGCATTGGGCAGCCCGAACAACATCACCCCGTACTTTGACAAACTGGCGAAGGAAGGCCTGCTTTTCGACCGCTTCTTCTCCAACGGTACCCATACCCACCAGGGCATGTTCGCCACCATGGCCTGCTACCCGAACCTGCCAGGTTTCGAGTACCTGATGCAGACCCCCGAAGGCGGCCACAAGTTGTCCGGCCTGCCGGCCTTGCTCAGCGCCCGTGATTACGACGATGTCTATGTCTACAACGGCGACTTTGCCTGGGATAACCAGTCGGGCTTCTTCGGCAACCAGGGCATGACCACCTTCATCGGCCGCAATGACTTCGTCAACCCGGTGTTCTCCGACCCGACCTGGGGTGTGTCCGACCAGGACATGTTTGACCGAGGCGCCGAAGAGCTGGCCAAGAACTATGGCAAGAAGCCGTTCTATGCGCTGTTGCAAACCCTGTCCAACCACACGCCATACGCGCTGCCCAAGGATCTGCCGGTAGAACCTGTGACCGGCCAGGGCCGCCTTGATCAGCACCTGACCGCCATGCGCTACTCCGACTGGGCCCTGGGCCAGTTCTTCGAGAAGGCGCGCAAAGAGCCGTACTTCAACGAAACCCTGTTCGTTATCGTTGGTGACCATGGCTTTGGCAACCACCAGCAAGTGACCGAGCTGGACCTGGGGCGTTTCAACGTACCGCTGCTGCTGATTGCCCCCGGCATTCAGGAGAAGTTCGGTGCGGTGAACCACGCCGTGGGCACCCAGATCGACATCGTGCCGACCATCATGGGCCGCCTGGGCGGCGAAACCCGTCACCAGTGCTGGGGCCGTGACCTGCTCAACCTGCCGGCTGGCGATGAGGGCTTCGGCATGATCAAGCCTTCGGGCAGCGAGCAGGTTGTCGGCCTGGTCAAGGGCGATCGTATTCTGATCGAGTCCAAGGACATGTCGCCGCGCATGTACCGCTACGAGCTGGGCGCCAACTTCAAGGCCGAGCTGATCGAAAGCCCGGACCAGAAGGACCTGACCCACAAGCTTGAGTCGTTCATCCAGACCGCCACCAAGAGCCTGCTGGACAACACCGCAGGTGTCGTTCACGGCACGCCTGAGTAAGTGCGAGTGCTGTACTGAAAAAAGAGGCCCCCGGGCCTCTTTTTTTTGCCGATGACGCGCAGCGGCTGAACATTCACCCGTGCTGCGGGTCAACGGAAGGTAAGCCGATTCACCCTGAGTGTCCGTACTGAGGAGAATCCAATGAAAGCGTGGGAAATTACGTTTGTTGATCAAAAAGGCGAGCGTACCTCGCTGCCCGTCACCTGTGAGCAACAGCCCAGTGTCGAAGAGGCCGCGCGGCTGATTCGTTCCCACCTCTTTCCAGTCATGGACGAACTGGATCTCAATGATTTCCAGGACCGTGCTACTGCACCCACCGCCAAATGGCTCAAAGAGCAGAGCGGTGTGGAGATCACCGCGATCACGGAAAAGCCCTGAACCGGCTGTTTTCTGGCACATATGTCAACTTGACGCTACGCTGCAATCAAGGTCGGGCCGTTATTTGCAACAGCCTGGGCTTGCCGATCCACGTCATGCATCAGCTCGAATTGCCCCCGCACGGCTTGTGTGGCGGGCAGGTGCGTTTTGCACTGAAAGTCTATCCATCGGTAGTGAGGAGGACGATTCATGAGCAGCCAATACGAGGACATCAGCAGCACCGTATTGCGACAGATGAAAGAGGGCGGCTTCAACTTCGCCCAGATTCATCCCATCGAGTTTTATGCGGTATTTCCCGATGAGGCACGGGCACGACGGGCAGCAGGACAGTTTCGCGGGGAGTCGCTCAGCGCACAGGTGCGCGAACGCGATGACGGTGCCTGGCACCTGGAGTTGAGCAAAGTGATGTATGCCACCTATGGCGGTATTGACGAATTCGAGCAGGACTTCGAAGCGGTGATTGCGCCGTTGGGTGGGGAGATCGAAGGCTGGGGCGTGAAACAGGAACGCCCGCTGGCCTGAACAACGCTTCGCAATGAAGCGTTGGATGCAACGAAAGCGAAGCGGTTGCACAGACTTGGTGCAACCGCTTTGCGTTTCAAATACAACCTATTGAAATCCAAGGAATTATGCCGCTGGCACGGGGCTTGCGATAGCTCAGGTGCACGGGTGACAAGGAGTTCGGCATGATCCGCACCTTTTATGACGAGATGTACAGCGCAGACGGCCACGTCCGTCCGCACTACCGGGAATTCGCCCGCTGGTTGGCCGATACCCCGCCTGAACTGCTGGCGCAACGTCGGCGCGAAGCCGACCTGCTGTTTCACCGCGCCGGCATCACGTTCACCCTCTACGGCGACGAGCAGGGCACCGAGCGCCTGATCCCCTTCGACACTATTCCCCGTAGCATCCCGGCCAGTGAGTGGCGGGTGGTGGAGCGTGGCTGTATACAGCGGGTCAAGGCGCTCAACCTGTTCCTGGCCGACCTCTACCACGGCCAGCGGATCATCCGCGCCGGAATCATTCCCGCCGAACAAGTGCTGGCCAACGAGCAATACCAGTTGGCAATGCAGGGGCTGGACCTGCACCGCGATATCTATGCGCATATCTCCGGGGTCGACCTGGTGCGCGATGGCGACGGCAGCTACTACGTGCTCGAAGACAACCTGCGTACTCCCAGTGGCGTGAGCTACATGCTGGAAGACCGCAAGATGATGATGCGGCTGTTCCCCGAATTGTTCGCGGCCCAGCGCATTGCGCCGATCGACCACTATCCCAACCTGCTGCTCGACACCCTCAAAAGCGCCAGCCCTCTGGATAACCCAAGCGTGGTGGTACTCACCCCCGGGCGTTTCAACAGTGCATTTTTTGAACATGCCTTCCTGGCCCGGGAGATGGGCGTCGAACTGGTCGAGGGGGCGGATCTGTTCGTGCGTGACGAGCGGGTATTCATGCGCACCACCGACGGTCCCAAGGCGGTGGATGTGATCTACCGGCGCCTGGACGATGCCTTCCTTGATCCGCTGGCCTTCAATCCCGAGTCGATGCTTGGGGTGCCAGGGCTGCTCTCGGCCTATCGTTGCGGCAATGTGGTGCTGGCCAATGCCATCGGTACCGGGGTAGCCGACGACAAGTCGATCTACCCCTACGTCACCGACATGATCCGCTTCTATCTGGACGAAGAGCCCATTCTCAAGAACGTGCCGACCTGGCAGTGTCGCAAGCCCGAAGAACTGTCGCACGTGCTGGCGCACCTGCCGGAGCTGGTGGTCAAGGAAACCCAGGGCTCGGGCGGCTACGGCATGCTGGTGGGGCCTGCATCGACCCGTGCTGAAATTGAAGCCTTTGCCGCACGAATCAAGGCCCGGCCCGCGGCCTATATCGCCCAGCCGACGCTGTCGTTGTCGACCTGCCCGACCTTCGTGGAAAACGGTATTGCGCCGCGTCACATCGACCTGCGTCCCTTCGTGCTCAGTGGGCGGGAAACCCGTGTGGTGCCCGGCGGCCTGACCCGGGTGGCGTTGCGTGAAGGTTCGCTGGTGGTCAACTCCTCCCAGGGCGGCGGAACCAAGGACACCTGGGTGGTCGAGGATTAAGTCATGTTGAGTAGAACTGCCTCTGATTTGTACTGGATGTCGCGTTACCTGGAGCGGGCGGAAAACCTCGCGCGGATGCTCGATGTCAGTTATTCGCTGTCGCTGATGCCCCAGGACGGCCGGGGCGATGGGCTGGACGAAGTGGCCATGCCGCTGTTGATCACCGGTACCCTGGACGACTACCTGGAGCGCCATGGCCAGCTGCACGCCGAACGCCTGCTGGATTTCTTCGCCCTGGACCCGGACAACCCGGCCAGCATCTACAGCTGCCTGGGGGCGGCCCGCGCCTGTGCCCATGCGGTGCGTGGGCGAATCACCGCCGACATGTGGGAAAACATAAACGCCACCTGGCTCGAGATTCGCGGCATTGCCGAGCAAGGCCTGGGTCGTTATGGCATGAGCCGCTTCTGCGAATGGATCAAGGAGCGTTCCCACCTGTTTCGCGGTGCCACCTACGGCACGATCATGCGCAATGATGCATTCCGTTTCATCCGCCTGGGCACGTTTATCGAGCGTGCCGACAACACCCTGCGCCTGCTGGACGCCCGCTACGAGATGCTTGGCGAGGAGGCCGAGGCGGTCAGCGACAGCTCCGCCCGGGGTTATTACCAGTGGAGTGCCTTGTTGCGAGCGCTGTCCTCATTCGAGGCTTACACCGAGATCTATCGCGACGCCCCCGCGGCACGGCATGTGGCCGAACTGTTGTTGCTGCGCGCCGACGTACCGCGCTCGCTGCGTGCCTGCACTGAAGAGATCGACCTGATCCTGGCCAGCCTGCCGGGCAGCAATGGTCGTGCGGCGCAGCGCCTGGCAGCCGAAGTCGATGCGCGGCTGCGCTACACCGGCATCGACGAGATCCTTGCCGAAGGCCTGCACCCCTGGCTGACCCATTACATCCCGCTGGTGCGCCAGTTGGGCAATGCCATTCACAGCGCGTACCTGGAGGCCGTATGAGACTGACCATTAGCCATGAAACTGCCTATCACTACGAGGACCAGGTTCGGGCCAGTATCCAGTACCTGCGCCTGACGCCCCACGACAGCGAGCGCCAGCAGGTACTCGTCTGGCAGTTGGACCTGCCGCGCCCGGTGCGGGCACAGCTGGACCCGTTCGGCAATATCCTCCACGTCTTGAGCCTGGACGAACCGCACTCGGACCTGATCATCGGTGCCCGCGGCCTGGTGGAAATCGACCAGAGCCGCGAAGCCGAGCATGAAGCACAATCACCGTTGCCGTTCCTGCGCTTTACCCGTTTGACCGAAGCAGATGAAGCCTTGCGCGCCTTTGCCAGCCAGCAATGCCGCAAGCGCAGGGACCGCTCGGCGCTGATCGAATTGATGAATGCGTTGAACCAGCGCATGGCGTATCGCCCAGGCAGCACGGCGGTAGATACCAGTGCAGCCCAGGCGTTCGCCGCCGGTTCCGGTGTGTGCCAGGACCATACTCATGCTTTCCTCGCCTGCGTGCGCAGCCTGGGTGTACCGGCGCGCTACGTTTCGGGCTACCTGTTCGACAGTGACAGCCAGCAGATGGCCAGTCATGCCTGGGCCGAGGCCTGGCTCGACGACGCCTGGTACAGCTTCGATGTGACGAACCAGCTGGACCGCCCCGAGCGTCACCTGAAACTTGCGGTGGGCCTGGATTATCTGGATGCCTGCCCGGTGCGCGGCATGCGGCGCGGCGGAGGCTTCGAGCAGATGCATGCCAAGGTGTTGGTAACCCCTGCCTTTACCGCTCAGCAGCAATAGGCGTCAGGGGGTCTTGCGGGTGGCCATGTGTGCAAGATAGACCAGCAGTGCATCCAGTTCCTGGTCGCTGAGCACCGCATTGCTGAAGCCGGGCATTCTGGCTTGCGGCCACTGGCGCAGGCTCTGCGGGTCGCGGATGTAGCGGCGAAGGAAGGTCGGTTGGAAGTACTCGGTAGGGTTGTGCGGCACGTTGAGGTCGGGACCGAACTGCGCATCGCCGGCGCCATTGAGGCGATGGCAGGCCAGGCAGTTCTTCTGGAACAGGGCGAACCCCAGAATGATTGGATCGCCGCTGGCCAGATCCGCAGCGGGCCGCAATGCGGGGAAGCGTTCGGCCGCCGCTGCCAGGCGGCGAATGCTGGCAACCTGGAAGGGCCACTGTTCCGGACTGATACGCCCAGCCTGTGGTTGAGTCCAGACCAGGTAGAACGGGCCGGCACTGGGTTTGTTCCGACCCAATGGGGGCCAAGGGTGTGCTGGGTCCTCAATGGCCAGCCAGGCGCGTGCGGGCCCTTTTTCGAGCAAAGGTGCGGCGGGCATCTCGGCGGCAAAGCCGTCCTCGGCCACCGCTTGCAGGTGATCGTCGGGAGCTATGCCTTCAAGCAGTACCGCAAGGGGTATGGCGCGGTAGCGCATGGTTTTCTTGTAGGACACATCGTCGGGAATCTCGATATCCCGCGCCTGGGGGTGCGCGAGCAGCTCGGCACTTTGCCACTGACGGCTGGCAGTGCCCAGGTCCAAGGTCAACTGCGCCGCCTGTAGCGGCAGGCAGAGCAGGGTCAGCAGCAGGGTGAGGCAGCGGCGCATGGGCAGACTCCAACCATCAGGGCTGGCAGAGTACCTGCGCGCCATCGCATATGGCCATAGAGAGGTCAGCCGAACAGGCGTGACAGGTTCGGCACAATCAACAGCAATGTCGTGGCGAAGAGAATGAGCCCGGCTTGACGTACTTTGGGTTGTTTGAACATGGCTGACCGCCTTCTTGTTGTTATTCCTGAGTGCCCAGTGGCTTCCTTGTCGTCGATCCGGCAAACGGGTAACGCGGTTTGACGTCCAGACGCGAACCTTTGCTAATGGGTATACAACTAACCTTAGGGTCAACGTCAGTTATGTTTTAGAACGCTTTCGTATGTTTCTATTCATTACAGTGTTTTTTGGCTATGAGGCCAAGTGCCATCCAGCAACATTTCCCCTTGCTAGACGCTTGCGAGCATTCAGCGCCTGGACCCACTACAGGTGACCGTTCGTCAGTGCATCCTACTTGCTTGCAGGCCTTATTCGGGGCAGGCTCTAGGGGGCAATCCCGCCTTTTGTCGTTCAGGACTAAATCTATGTCGTTACGCATCTGCATCCTGGAAACCGACGTCCTGCGACCCGAGCTGGTCGATCAGTATCAGGGCTACGGACGGATGTTCGAGCAACTGTTCACCCGCCAGCCGATCGCCGCAGAGTTTCGCGTCTATAACGTGTTGAACGGCGAATACCCGGAAGACGACCAGGTATTTGATGCCTACCTGGTGACGGGCAGCAAGGCCGACTCGTTCGGTGATGATCCCTGGATCGAAAAGCTCAAAACGTTCCTGCTCGCTCGCTACCAGCACGGCGACAAGTTGCTGGGCGTTTGTTTCGGTCATCAGTTGCTGGCGCTGCTGCTGGGCGGCAAGAGCGAACGTGCCACCCAGGGCTGGGGGGTGGGTACCCATCGCTATGTGATGAACGCCAAGGCACCCTGGATGAGCCCGCAAGTCGAAGAATTGACCCTGTTGATCAGCCACCAGGACCAAGTGACCCGCCTGCCGGAAAACGCCACGGTGATTGCATCCAGCGATTTCTGCCCGAATGCTGCTTATCACATCGGCGATCAAGTGCTGTGCTTCCAGGGCCACCCGGAGTTTATCCACGACTATTCGCGTGCTTTGCTTGAGCTGCGTCAGGACAACCTCGGCCAGGAGATTTATCGCAAAGGTATCGACAGCCTGGCGCACGAGCACCAGGGCAGCACGGTCGCCGAATGGATGATGCGATTCGTTGCCCACAAGCCCCACGGCACTTCGGCCTGAGGCTGTTCGCTACAACCAGCCGGACCGTTTGAAGCTTGCGAACAACGCCGTGCAGCCCACGGCGATCCCGCCCAGCACGGCGAAATAGCCGTAGTGCCAGCTCAGTTCCGGCATGTTCTGAAAGTTCATCCCGTAGATGCCCGCCACTGCGGTGGGAAATGCCAGGATCGCCGCCCAGGCGGCGAACTTGCGTTGCACGATACTCTGGCGTGACGATTCCAGCAGCATGCCGATCTCGATGGTCTGGCTGGCGATATCACGGATCCCGGCCAGGTCTTCCATCTGCCGGGTGACGTGAATCTGCACATCTCGAAAGTACGGGCGCATGTTCTTGTCGATGAAGGGGAAGGTCAGGCGCTGCAGTTCTTCGCTGACCTCTACCATAGGCGCTACATACCGGCGCAGGCGCAGGATGTCGCGGCGCAGGCTGTGCAGGCGGCGGATGTCTTCTTCCTGGAGCGAGTTGCTCAGTACGCTTTGTTCCAGCTCTTCGATTTCGCCGTGGATGGCTTCGCCGATCGGTTGATAGTTCTCGGTGACGAAGTCGAGCAGGGCGTAGAGCACGAAATCCTCGCCATGTTCGAGCAGCAGCGGACGCGCTTCGCAGCGTTGGCGCACCAGGGCGTAGGACTTGGAGTGGCCATTGCGGCAGGTGATGATGTAGCCGTTGCCAGCGAAGATGTGGGTTTCGATGAACTCCAGCTTGCCTTCGTGGCGCACGGGCGAGTAGGTGACAATGAACAGCGCGTCGCCGAAGGTCTCGAGCTTGGGCCGGCTGTGTTTCTCCAGCGCGTCCTCGATTGCCAGTTCATGCAGGTTGAACTGGCATTGCAGGTTTGCCAGTTCCTGGGCATCGGGCTCTTCCAGCCCGATCCAGACGAAGTGCCCAGGTTTACTGGCCCACTGGCTGCCTTCATCAAGGCTGATGTTGGTGACCTTTCTGCCGGCGCTGTACACCGCCGCCGCAACGACTCGTCCCATGGTGGTTCGCTTCTTCTGATTTTCGTGCCAGTAGCTTGGTCTGACACACAGGATTGAGCAACCACTCAGGCTTGTTGCAATTCAGTCTCCATCAGGTCGATGCAGCGCTGCATCTGAATCCGGCATTGCTCGGCCAGGGCAGGCACGTCCTCTTGGGTCAGGCCGCTGGTGGCAATGGGGGGCAGGGAGCGGATAATGACTTTGCTGCGGCGCCAGCTGTTGAGGCTCAGGCGCCGGGCGTAGCGGCTGACGCATACAGGCACGATTGGTACACCGGCCTCAACGGCCATGTGGAAGGCGCCCTTCTTGAACGGGATCAACTGATCGCCGGCGTTGCGGGTGCCTTCGGGGAATACCCAGATAGAGGTGTGTTTATCACACAAGGTGCGCGTGGTGGTCTGCATGGCGCGGCGAGCCTGGTAGGCGTTGCCGCGGTCAATCAGCACGTTGCCGCCCAGCCAGAACAACTGGCCGAACAGTGGAATCCATTTCAGGCTTTTCTTCCCGATGCACACGGTGCGCGGCGGCACCACGTGGCCGAGCACGAACAGGTCATGGTTGGATTGGTGGTTGGCAACGATCACACAGCCAGGCGGTTGGTCGAACAGCGGGCCGACCTCGGCCTTGACATCGAGGTGCATCAGCCAGGTGGCGGGCAGCCCGTACAGGCGCGCATAGATACGGCTGTTGTCCGGGTTGAATGGCCGGCACAGGCCGATCAGCACACCGACAATTCCGATGACAACAAAGTGCAGCCCCAACAGGAGCATGCGTACAAGAAAAAGCATTTTACGACTCACACCAGGCAAACGCGGCGCAGTGTACGGGTGTGCACTTGCGCGGGCAAACGCTCAATGAGGTCGTAACGGCCTGATTACGTAACTTTATGCAATCAGGCCTTGGTAGGGGGGATTACCCCATGTGTTCCTGGTCACGGATGATCGCGTCGTCGAGACTGTCGAGCAGGGCTTTGCGCACCTTGAGTTTGGTGTGCTTGTGCGCGTTCATGTTGATCTTCTTCAACTGGCGCGCAGCGCTCAGGGCTGCTTCCTGCAGTTGCTCGGCAGGCACCACCTTGTCGAGGAAGCCGGCATCCACGGCGCTGTTCGGGTCGAACATTTCGGCGTTGATGACCGAGCGGTGGAACGCGGAGCGACGCAGGCGGTCACGGGCAAGCTCGATACCGGCATGGTGCATGGTCATGCCGATCTGCACTTCGTTCAAGCCGATGCTGAACGGGCCTTCGACGCCGATGCGATAGTCGGCCGACAGCAGCAGGAACGCCCCTTTGGCCACGGCATGGCCTGGGCAGGCGACGATGATCGGGAAGGGGTGCGAGAGCATGCGCCGGGCCAGGGTCGAGCCTGCAGTCACCAGGCTGACGGCTTCCTTGGGGCCGGCGGTCATTACCTTGAGGTCATAGCCGCCGGAGAGAATTCCGGGCTGACCGGTGATAATCACCACCGCGCGATCTTGCACAGCCTGGTCCAGGGCGCCGTTGAAGGCGGCAATGACGTCAGGCGAGATGGCGTTGACCTTGCCGTTGCTGAGGGTCAGGGTCGCAATGCCGTCTTCGAGGTGGTAGGAAATCAGCTCACTCATGACAGGGTTCCTAAAAGGGGAGTGGAGCAGACGTTACTCAGGCCGGGCAGCGAGGTAAAGCGCTGTGACTGACTGGCCGGTCAGCGTTGCTGCCACTTTGCCTTGGCCAGCGGGAGGGTCAAGGTGGGGCCTGCCGAAGCACGCCAGAGATTGGCAGCTATGCCATCTGCCTCGGTTGTTTTCGTTATCTGGCTTAAGCGCATGAATATTCTGAAAAAAACCTTTGCCAAGCGGATCGCTTTCGACTACATTAGCGCACCTCGACGGGCTGAACGGCCTGACGATACCCGGTGAAGTGTCCGAGCGGTTGAAGGAGCACGCCTGGAAAGTGTGTATACAGGAAACTGTATCAAGGGTTCGAATCCCTTCTTCACCGCCACTTTTAGAAAAGCCCCTGGTCTGAAAAGACCAGGGGCTTTTTGCATTCAGGCTCCATCTAGAAGCCATTGTCTTGTGTCTTGCACGGAATCACGGCCGATCGCAGGCTAGCGCCAGCGGCTACAGGCGCTGGATTGCAACCGGTAGCCGTTGTCTCGGCGTTGTTAGAAGTTTACGGACGCCGACAGCCGTGCCGTCCTCGGCGCGCCCTGGAACAGGTAGCCATCGCCCAGGTATTCCCCGGCGTCCCGCCAGTAGCGCTTGTCGAACAGGTTATCCACCATCAGGCGTACCACGGTGTCGTAGCCACCGATCCGCGTGCTGTAGCGACTGCCCAAATCAAATACCGCATAGCTGCCCACTTCTACCGTTCCGGCCTGATTGGCGTATTTGCTGGCGCTGTAGCGGGCCCCGCCCAGCACAGCCAGGCCCGGGATCGGCAGGTTGTAGTCGGCCTGCAAGGTGGCGCGGAAGTTGGGCACGTTGATCGCCTGGTGATCTTCGAAGTCGGCGGTGCCAGTGTTTTTCACCCGCGCGCGGATGGCCGCAGCGCTGGCGTTGATCTGCAGGCGCTCGGTCAACCAGCCGCTGGCGCCCAGCTCCAGGCCGATGTTTTTCTGTTGCCCCTGTTGCACGTAGGTGAAGTTGCCTGCGCCGTCCGGCTGTGAATATTGATAAGCCTGGCGCAGCTGGAACAGTGCCGCACTCAGGCTCATGCGCTGCCAGTCGCGCTTGATGCCGACCTCCAGTTGGTGGGACAGGGTCGGGGCGAGTATCTCGGCAGCGTTGGTGGAAAACCACGGTGCGGTACCGCCCGTGGAGATCCCCTTGCTGTAGCTGGTGTACAGGGAGATATCCGCACGCGGCTTGTAGATCAATGCGGCGTTGGGCAGTAGTTGATAGTCGCGGGTGTGCCGGCCGGGGGTGCCGTCTTCAGCAAAGGTCTTTTCATCCAGTCGCACCAGGCGTGCGCCCAGGACTGTTTGCCACTGTTCGTTGAAACTGATCCGGTCGCTGGCAAACCCCCCGTACTGGCGGCTGTCCAGGCGGCGGGTGCTATGGCCCACTGTTTTGTCGGACGGTTCGAGTATCGGTGTCTGCTGGTAGATATTGCCGCTGCCGATCCATTCGTTGAAATACGGGCGCTGATCCAGGGTACGACGCTGGGCGCTGGCCCCTACGGTCAGTTCGTGGCCCAGGCCCAGTGCGTCAAATCGGCCATTGAGTGCTGCCTGTGCTTCATCGGTGCGGCGGGTATCGTCGGGGCTGCGGTAGTCGTAGATGTCATAGTCACCCGCGCTGCTGAAGTACGCACCTTCGCTGGAACCCCAGGCAAAAGCGCTGTAGTCGTCGATCACCACCTTGCTGTGCGAGGCACTCAGGGTGCCGGTCCAGCTGTCGTTGAAGCGGTACTCGAAGCGCCCGCCCAGGTTCCGCGAGTCGATGCTCACAGGGTTGGCCCATTGCTGGTAGGCCAGACGGTCGTGAGGATCGATGTCATGGGGCAGGCTGTTGCCGCCGAGTAATTGATAACCCGGCACCGACCGCTGCTCACGGTGCTGGTACTCGGCATCCAGTTGCAGCAGCGCGTCGGGGTTGATCTGCCAGTCGAAGGCCAGGGCAGCAAAGTCGCGCTTGCCGTCGGCATGATCGACATAGGAGCGAATGTCTTCATGGGCAAGGTTGGCGCGCAGGCCGAACTGACGCTCGCTGCCGAACCAGCCACCCAGGTCGGTGGCGATGTAGCGCTCACCTTGCTCGTTGCTCGACACCGTCACCGAGCGTACGTCTTCAGGGCGCTTGGTGACGTAGTTGATCAGGCCGCCTGGTTCGGCGACGCCACTTTGCAAGCCGGACAAGCCCTTGAGCAATTCCACCTGCTGCTTGTTTTCCAGCGCAACGCTCTGCTCGCCCGCGATGGTCTGCCCGTTGATCTTGTAGCTGATGGCGGCATTGAGCTCGAAGCCGCGCACGTTGAAGTTCTCGTAGTAGCCGATCGGCGCGTAGCTTTCGCCCACCGAGGCGTCGCTTTGCAGGAGTTCGCTGAGTGTTCGCACCTGGCGATCGACGATCAACTGTTGGCTGAACACGGCAACCGACGCGGGCGTCTCCAGCAAGGGGGCTGGCGCAAAACCTGCCACCGACGCGTCATCAACCTGATAGCCGTCGCTGTACACCTCGGACACCTTCACGGGGGCCAGTGTGATGCTGTCCTGCGCCAAACTGTGCGAGGCGGGCAGGGCCAGGCTCAAACCGAGCAGGCTCAAGGACAGGTGAGGGCGGGGCAGGGACATGCAGAAGGCTCCTTGATGGCATGCAGCAGGCGCACCGTTATGCCTCGATGCGGTCCGGGGTGAATTCGAAGAACGGATGGGGAGTCAGGCTTGCCGGCATTGCGCCAGGCAGGCGGGCGGGCATCTTAGCAGGGGTGACCGGGTCGCGGTGCCCCTGTTTGCGCAGTGCTTGGTATCAATGACGAACCAGGCGCAGGGCGATTCAGCGGTTGGTGGCGGGCAACACTTGCCGGCGCCACTGGCCGTTGATTTTCGACCAGGTCTTGCCGTCGGTGATGGCCATCAGCTTGCGACCATCCTTGAAGGTAGCGAGGAAGGTCACCTCCTCTTCCTTGCCGCCCAGCCAGAGGCCGGCAATCAGGCCGACGGGGCCTGCCACCAGCGCCCCCGCCACGCCCCAACCCAAGGCGCTGCCCAGGCGGCGACTGGACTCCTGATTGGCAACGATAAGGTCGCGGATACGGGTAAGGGCGATTTTTTCCCCGGGGTTGGGGCTGCGGCAGGTCTTGAGTGTGAGCGATCCATTGCGAAATTCGCCCTCACCTTGCAAGAAATCGCCGGACTGGACCGTGAGTCTTGTCATTGTGTCATCCGATTTGAAGGGGCTGTTGACCAATCCCTACTCAGCGCTCGGGGCGGCTACAAGTCAATGCTCAGGCGACGGAGGGTCGCCTGAGCGGTGCCGCTCACGCCGTGCGCGCGCCCAGATTGCGCTGGCGTTCGGCCAGGCTCCAGACCAGCAAGGCCAAGCTGCCGATGACAAGGCCGGCAATCACAATGGCATTCCAGCCATGGGCCTGGAACAGTTGGGTGCCGAGCAACGACCCCAGCGCTCCGCCTATGAAGTAGCAGGTGATGTCGCCGGCGTTGAGGCGGTTGCGCGCTTCCGGACGCAGGGCGATCACCGCATTCTGGTTGCTCACATGCACCAGTTGCACGGCCAGGTCCAGCAACAGCACGCCGATCAACAGGGCCACCAGTGATGTCTGGGCAAAACCCAGGGGGATCCAGGACAGCAGCAACGCCAGCAGCCCGACCGTCGTCCCCAACGGCCCCTTGCCGCGGTCGGCCAGCCGGCCGGCCCAGTTGGCCGAGAGCGCACCGGCAGCACCCGCCAGGCCGAACAGGCCGATGACCGCGTCGGAATAGTGATAGGGCTCGGCCGCCAGGAGAAAGGCCAGGGGAGTCCAGAACAGGGCGAACAGGCTGAAGGCCAGCAAGCCGAGCAGCGAGCGCAGGCGTAGCACTGGCTCATCGACGAACAGGCGAAACACAGAACCGATCAGTGCCGGGTAGTTGAGCCCGGCATGCTGGTGCCGCTCAGGCAGCGCGCGATACAACGCAATGGCACACACTGCCATCAATGCGGCGGCGAGCAGGTAAATGCTGCGCCAGCCGCCGAGCTCGGCCATGAAGCCGGCGGCGGTGCGCGCCAGGAGAATGCCCAGCAACAGCCCGCTCATCAAGGTTCCAACCACTCGGCCCCGTTGGCTCGGGTCACTCAGGCCGGCAGCCATGGGCACCAGCACCTGGGCCACCACCGAGAACAGACCGGTCAGCGTCGTGCCCAGCAACAGCCAGAAAAGGCTTGGCGAGAAGGCACTTATCAACAGCCCCAGCGTGCTGATGCCAATCATGCTGACAATCAGTCGGCGTTGCTCGAACAGGTCGCCCAAAGGCGCCAGCAGCAACAAGCCGGCGCCATAACTCAACTGGGCGGCAATGACGATGGCCCCGGCACTGGCAGTGGTCAGGCCGAAATGCTCGGCAATGCTGTGCAATAGCGGCTGGGCGTAGTAGTTGCTGGCTACGGCGAGGCCGGTGGCAGTCGCCATCAGCAGGATCAGGCCGCGGCTCAAGGGGGAGGTGGAGGTGGTCATGGACCGTCTCGATCAGTGGCAGTTAGGAAGTGACAGTATCGGAAATACGCTAGCATGACGCCAATGTATCGTTTTCATTCTATCCATCTTGAAAATAGATTGATCCATGAACCTCAAGCAAATCGAATATGCCCTCGCAGTCGTGGATACCGGCAGCTTCACCCGCGCCGCAGAGCGTTGCCACGTCGTGCAGTCGGCCCTCAGTCACCAGATCGCCCGGCTGGAGGAAACCCTTGGTGTCAGCCTGTTCGAGCGTAGCTCGCGGCGGGTACGCCTGACTCCAGCGGGCGAGGCATTCGTGCAGAGCGCCCGGCCCGCACTGGAGGCCACCCGGCGAATTGCCGAAGACGTGGCTGCCGCCTGTGGCGAGGTGCGTGGGCAGTTGTCCATCGGCGAGATTACCTCGCTGACCGAACTGGACCTGGTCGACTTGCTGGCCGGTTTTCATCGCCAGTATCCACGAGTGGATATCCGCTGGCTGATGGCCAAGAGCGAACTGCTGATTGCTGACGTACGCGAGCGGCGACTGGATGTGGGGTTCATCGGTGTGTGGCCGGGGGAGCGCCTTGAAGGCGTCGAGTACCGTCTTGTGGCCGAAGAGGAGTTGGTGGCGGTATTGGCCCTGGATCATCCACTGGTGGTGGTCGAGGGCTTGTCGTTGGCGCACCTGGAAAACCAGCCGCTTGTGGATTTTCCGGCGGGAACGGGCGCCCGTCGCCAGACCGACGAGGCGTTCGCTGCTGCCGGCTTGGGCCATCGAGTGCAGTTCGAGGTGACCAATGTTCGCCTGGTCGAGAAATTCGTCCAGCGCAAGCTGGCAGTGGGGTTGGTGCCGGCGCGTATTGCCGAGTCGTTCAGGGAGGTGGCCATTGCAGCCGTACGCGATGCACCGCGGCGCCACCTCTATGTGATCTGGTCGAAAAACCCTACTCCGGCCGCCAGGGCGTTTGTTCAGATGATTGAACAAAGCCTGGACGCCAAGCAAGGAGGTTGACTGCATCAGGCAGCGAAGCCGCCATCGATGGTCAGGCTGGCACCGGTGATATAAGCCGCATCGGGACTGGCCAGGTAAGCAACGAAGCTGGCGATTTCTTCGACTTCGCCGTATCGCCCCACTGCCATGTAGCCCATCAGGCTTTCAGCGAACTCGCCCTTGGCCGGATTCATCTCGGTATCCACCGGGCCGGGTTGCACATTGTTGATGGTGATGCCCAATGGGCCGAGGTCCCTTGCCAGGCCGCGGGTCAGGCCGACCAGCGCCGACTTGCTCATGGCGTAGGGGCCGCCACCGGCAAAGGGCATGCGTTCGGCGTTGGTACTGCCGATGTTGATGATGCGTCCGCCCTGGCCCATATGCCGGGCCGCGGCCTGCGTGGCAACGAAGACACTGCGCACGTTGACCGCAAGGGTGCGGTCGAAGTCGTTCAGGTCGAACTCCAGCAAGGGCGCAACGGCCAGTACACCGGCGTTGTTGACCAGGATGTCCAGCCTGCCAAACGTATCCACCGTGGTTTGCACGGCTTGCTGCACGGCGCTGGCATCGGCGCTGTCAGCCTGGATGGCGAGGGCTTTGCCACCGTTGGCAATGATGCTTTGTTGCAGCGCCTGGGCCTGTTCGGTGGCGTGGGCGTAGGTAAAGGCGACACGGGCGCCTTCGGCGGCCAGGCGTTTGACGATTGCGGCGCCGATACCGCGTGAACCGCCCTGGACCAGGGCCACTTTGCCGTTGAGGCGAATTTGGGTCGACATGCTGTGCTCCCGAAAGAACAAGGCCGAATGCCTTGGATGACGCCCAGTATCGGCGCCGTATTACCCTCTGAATAGCCGGTAATCGCTATAGTCTGTGTAAACCACAAGTATGGAATTGTCGCCTTGGAAACCTTCAGCAGTCTCGAATGCTTTGTGCGCAGTGCAGAAGTGGGCAGCTTCGCCGAGGCTGCCCGCCGCTTGAGCCTGACGCCGGCGGCGGTGGGCAAGAACGTCGCACGCCTGGAGGCGAACCTGGGCGTGCGCCTGTTCCAGCGCAGCACCCGACGCTTGACCCTGACCGAAGCCGGCCAGCGGTTTCTGGGGGAGGTGGCGGGGAGCCTGCAGACCATCCAGTATGCGGTGGCCAACCTGGCCAGCGCTGAGGGGCAGCCGACCGGCACCTTGAAGGTAAGCATGGGCACGGTGTTCGGGCGTTTGTACATCGTGCCGCTGTTGGGCGAATTTCTGCAGCGCTATCCGGCCATCAGCCCGGACTGGCACTTCGATAATCGTCAGGTCGACCTGATCGGCCAGGGTTTTGATGCCGCGATCGGTGGCGGCTTTGATCTGCCCCAGGGGGTGGTGGCGCGCAAGTTGACCCCGGCACACCGGATTCTGGTGGCGGCCCCGGCGTTCATCGAGCGCCACTCGCCGATCAGGCAGCCCGGCGATTTGCAGGCATTGGACGGCATCCTCATACGTTCACCGCAGACCGGGCGGGTACGTTCCTGGCCATTGACCAATCAGCAGCAGGAACAAAGCCCGTTGAACATTCGGGTGCGCATGACCATGAGTGACTCGGAGGCTGCCTGCGCGGCTGCGCAGCAGGGGTTGGGCGTGGCACTGGTGAGCATGCCGTTCGCGGTGCCCTACCTTGAGGCGGCAAGCCTGGTGCGGGTACTGCCGGACTGGTATGTGGATGACGGTAACATCTC
The DNA here is from genome assembly GCF_040438935.1 of Pseudomonas vranovensis. Taxonomy (NCBI): domain Bacteria; kingdom Pseudomonadati; phylum Pseudomonadota; class Gammaproteobacteria; order Pseudomonadales; family Pseudomonadaceae; genus Pseudomonas; species Pseudomonas vranovensis. Next base: position 753,184 of record NZ_CP159259.1, read on the forward strand.
GCTCTACTACGCAGAGCACAAGCTGCTACCGGGCAAGACGCGAGCCTTCGTGGATTTCGTCCTCGAGCAGTTTGCAGCCCAGGGCCTGGCACAGAAGTTCGACGCAAGCCTCAATCGGTAGGCGCGGACCTTCCCCGCGATCAGCAGACCCCAACCACCCAAAAATGCTGCTGCCTGCCCCCCAGCACCAGGCTGACTTCTTCATCAACTCCTTTGCCAATCAAGCCTTGGCCCAGAGGCGAGCGCGGAGTGATCACTGTCACCACTTCGGCCCCCTGGCCAATCTTCATTCCCGCAGCTTCTGGTCCGAGAAACAAGCGCTGGCAACTGCCATTGTCGGCCTCCAGTGTAACCAGGTTACTGACCTGGATACCGCATGACGAGTCGTAGTCACGCAGCACCAACTGCAGGTAGGCGGCTCGTGCCTGGCGGATCTCTTCCATGCGCCGGGCTTGCCCGGTCGCCAGGTAGGAGGCCTCCAGGCCCAGGGTGTCGTACTTGTTCTCGGCAATGTTCTCTTCGGCGGTGGCCGTTTCATAGGCGGTCTGCGCCGCCCGTTGAACCACGTCCAGGTCCAGGCTCAAGGTCTCGATGATGCGGGTGAGCAGTTCGGCTTTGTTCATGATGGCGTCAGTTACAGAATTCCAGGACAAGGGCGCGGCTCTTTTCGGTCGGCGCGTTACGGTTTTGCTGCAGCCAGAACTGGCACTTGGGGTTGGACAGGTTGCGCATACTGCTTTGGGCCTGATCCTCGGCCTGTTGCACTTCCTGATTGCGCAGTATCCGTTTGTACTGCTCGAACATCCGGGTTTGCTGGTCAACTTCCGGTGTGACGCTTGCCGGAGCCTCGGTTGGCGGTACGACCTGCTGGGTCAGGGGCTGCGCGGTTTCAGGCAGAAGGCGCCATGCCAGCCACAGGCTCAGGGCAATGGCGAGGGCGCCCAGCCACAGGCCCAGGGCCACACACAGAATCAATTGCACAGGCTTGAGGGTGATCTTCAATTCGCGAGGACGGGGCATGACGGCCTCCTGGCCAGGACACGGTCGGCCATTCTCGCACGGCCAACAGGTTTTTTTCCTGCCAGGCTTTTGTCTGCGATGATTTACCCGGACAATCGGCGCTTTTGCCAAGGGGCCCGCGATGAAAGCGCATTGGGACATCTTCTGTTGTGTCATAGACAACTATGGCGACATCGGCGTGACCTGGCGCCTGGCCCGGCAACTGGTGGCCGAGCAGGATGTCGAAGTGCGCCTGTGGGTGGATGACCTGACGGCCTTCGAACGTATCTGCCCCCAGGCCGTGCCCGGCGCTGCGCATCAATGGCAACAAGGGGTTGAAGTTTGCCACTGGCTGCCTGAGTGGCAGGAAACGTCCGTGGCGGACGTTGTAATCGGTGCCTTCGCCTGTCAGCTGCCGGCCGCCTATGTACAGGCCATGCTCGACCGTCCCCGCGCTCCGTTATGGCTGAACCTTGAATACCTGAGTGCAGAAGACTGGGTCGAAGGCTGCCATGGCTTGCCATCACCCCAGCCCAATGGCTTGCGCAAGGTGTTTTTCTTCCCGGGCTTTACGTCCAGGACCGGAGGCCTGTTGCGTGAGGCGAGCTTGCTGGCGCGGCGTGAGGCGTTCGAGCAGGCTCCGGCTGCACGAGCAGCGTTTCTCCAGGGGCTGGGCGTCGCTCCGGTCGGCGATGCTCGCCTGATTTCGCTGTTCGCGTACGAAAATTCGGGCCTGGCCAGCTGGCTCGATGCCCTGGCTGCCGACAGTCGTGCCAACCATCTGTTGGTGCCCGAGGGTCGTATTCTTGGAGATGTACAGGCCTGGCTGGGCGAGGGCACCCTGCAGGTGGGCAGCGTGGCCACGCGCGGCGCGCTGACGGTGCAGATCCTGCCTTTCGTCAGTCAGGATGAATACGACCAGCTGTTGTGGTGCTGCGATTTCAATGCCGTGCGCGGCGAGGATTCGTTTATTCGCGCGCAATGGGCGGGGCGGCCGCTGCTCTGGCATATTTATGTGCAGGAAGAGTACGCCCACTGGGAAAAGCTCGAAGCGTTCCTAGATCACTACGTCGCAGGGCTGTCGCCTTCAGCCAAGACGGCCATCGTCGAGTTGTGGCGCGCCTGGAACATGGATCGCGACATGGGCCAGGCCTGGCAACAGGTGCTGGAGCACTGGAACGAGCTCGACCAGCATGCCCGCCGCTGGAGCGCGGCACAGGCCGCTCAGCCGGACCTTGCCACGGCGCTGGTACAGTTTTATCGAAATTGGCTATGATACGCGGCCTCGATTTTTGTAAATCCATCCAAATTCGGATATCTCGCAATGAAAACTGGTAAAGAACTGAAACCCGGTACCGTACTGCGGATCGATAACGACCCGTGGCTGGTCCAGAAAGCTGAATTCACCAAGTCGGGCCGTAACAGCGCGATCATGAAGACCAAGCTGAAGAACCTGCTGACCGGCTACAAGACCGAAACCGTTTACGGTGCGGACGACAAGCTGGACGACGTGATCCTGGATCGCAAAGAAGCGACCCTGTCGTTCATCAGTGGTGACACCTTCACCTTCATGGACACCACCGACTACACCATGTACGAGCTGAACGCCGAAGACATCGAGGCCGTTCTGCCCTACATCGAAGAAGGCATGACTGACGTCTGCGAAGCCGTTTTCTTCGAAGAGCGCCTGGTATCGGTTGAACTGCCGACCACCATCAGCCGTAAGGTTGTCTACACCGAAAACGCTGCTCGCGGCGACACTTCGGGTAAGGTAATGAAGCCAGCCAAGCTGAGCAACGGTACTGAAATCCAGGTTGCCGACTTCATTGAAATCGACGAGATGATCGACATCGACACTCGCGATGGCAGCTTCAAGGGCCGTTCCAAGAAGTAATTCTTGCGCCCACTAAAAACCCGGCCTTGGCCGGGTTTTTTTATGCCTGGGTTTTACCCTCAGACCGTGACATGCAGGCGTACATCAACATTGCCGCGGGTGGCGTTGGAGTACGGGCACACCTGGTGCGCGGCGTCGACCAGGGCCTGGGCATCGGCTTGTTCGAGGCCGGGCAGGTTCACATGCAGGTCGATGTCCAGGCCGAATCCGCCTGGGATCTGGCCGATGCCCACGCGGGCCTTGATCGAACTGTCGGCAGGAATGGCTTTTTTCTGCTGGCCGGCAACGAACTTCAGTGCGCCGATGAAGCAGGCCGAGTAGCCGGCGGCAAACAGTTGCTCGGGGTTGGTAGCAGCGCCGCCTGCGCCGCCCAGCTCCTTGGGCGTGGCCAGGGCGATATCGAGAATGCCGTCGCTGGATTTGGACCGACCATCGCGACCGCCGGTGGAGGTAGCTTCTGCAATGTACAGCGGAGTGACCTTTTGCATCTTGAGCCTCGCATGGATTGCGCCGTGGCGCTGAGTGGGTACGGGAATTAACTTAGCGCGCAGTTATTTAGTGCGCAAGTTAATTTTTCGACCTTGCTACGAACGGTCACTCACAGCATAGACCTCAAAGGCTTTGTTGCAGGTTGGCCCGCAGCTCCAGCAGTTCGGCCTGCAACTGTTGAAGGCGCTCAAGGCTCTGTCCGCTGGCGCCGAGGATGCACGGTGGGACGCGTTTGGCCTGCTCCTTCAGGGCCTGACCCTGTTCGGTCAGTTGCACCAGCACCACCCGTTCATCGTCGCGGCTGCGAGTACGCTTGAGCAGCCCCTCGGCTTCGAGGCGCTTGAGAAGCGGCGTCAGCGAGCCGGGGTCGGTCAGCAGGCGGTGGCTGATTTCACCCACGGTCAAGCCGTCCTGCTCCCAGAGCACGAGCATGGCGAGGTACTGTGGATACGTCAGGCCGAGCGCTTGCAGCAATGGTTTGTAGACCTTGGTCATGAGCAGCGAGGTGGAGTGCAGGGCGAAGCACACCTGGTTGTTCAGAAGCAATTCGTCGCACGGGCCTGGGGCTTGGGTATCGGCGTTCATGCAGTTCCTTTGATCAGTTGATCCTTTGAATTTAGCACGCTGTTCATTAGCGCACTTATTACCAGCGCAGCTCGCTTTGCACGGCCAAGTCCCAAGGGGGCACCGGGCTGAAGCGGCTCTTGAGGAATTCGAGCAGCAAACGGCTGCGAGAGTTCGTTTCATGTTCCAGGCGCAAGGCGTAAATGCCGCTGGACTCGGCCGGTGGCAGGCCGCTTTCGCAAAACAGAGGCAAAAGCTCACCGCGCAACAGGTAGTCGCTGATCAGCCAGGTGGGCAAGTGGGCGATGCCCAGGCCGGCGAGGGCGCCGAACAACAAGGTTTCGGCGTTGTTGGCACTCATGCGCATCCGCGTCGGGCGGTACAGGCGCAGTTGGCCCTCCACCGCGAAGCGCCAGGCGAAGGGCGGCGCCAGGCCGTCCCAGTCCAGGCCGTCGTGGTCGGGTAGCTCGGCCGGTGTGGCAGGAATGCCGCGGGCAGCCAGGTACGCGGGGCTGGCACAGGCAATGCGCACCATCTTGGCCAGGGAAGTGGCCACCAGGCGGGTGTCCGCCAGCGGACCTGCGCGCAGTACCAGGTCGACTTCGCCCAGGTGCGAGCCGTGCAGGTCCACAAAGCTGTCGATCAGGCGTAGCTGTACATCGAGCCCGGGATAGGCCACCAGAAAGTCGGCAATGGCGGGTGCCAGGTGGCGACGGCCAAATGCTGCCGGGGCGTCGATGCGAATCAGGCCCTCCGGAGCATTGCTCAGTGACACGGCTTCGGCGCGGGCCAGGCGCAGCTCTTCGACGATGCGCCGCGCTCGCTCGGCGAAGGCATTGCCCGCTGGGGTGGGGCGTACGGCATGGGTACTGCGCACGAACAGGCGGCTGCCAATGGCGCTTTCCAGGGTGTCGATGCGCCGCGCTACCGCCGATGGGGTCAGCGGGTGTCGGCGGGCGGTGGCGGAAAAGCTGCCGGTTTCCAGCACGTCCAGGAACAGGCTGAGTTGTTCGGTCAGGGTGTCAGGGTTCATTTCGCGAGATCTGCTTTTGCGTAAAGTGCATAGCCATTGTGCGTTGCTGTGCGTTTCCCCGCTAGCATCGGGTCGGTAGCATGCACCGATTGGATTTCTTGAGAGGCAGCAATGATCGAGTGGGCGATGTACATAGCGCTGGGCGCGGCACTGGGAACCGTCGGAGGATTGTTCGGTATCGGCGGGGGATTGATCGCGATTCCCGCGCTCGGTGTGCTGTTTGGACTTGATCAGCAGCTGGCCCAGGGCACGGCGCTGGTGATGGTTGTACCTAACGTGCTGCTGGCGTTGTGGCGTTATCACCAGCGTAATCGGATCGAACTGCGCCATGCCTTGCCGTTGGCGATCGCCAGTTTCGCCTTTGCCTGGCTGGGTTCGATCTGGGCTGTAGGTGTCGATGCCCAAGCCATGCGCTTTGGCTTCGTGCTGTTTCTGGTAGCTCTGGCGGCCTGGAACCTGGTGCGGATGTTCATGCCCAAGGCGCAGCCTAGCAGTGAGATGCGTCACGGCTGGCCTTGGCTGGGGGTGCTGGGTGGGGGCGCCGGTGTGCTGGGCGGCCTGTTCGGTGTGGGTGGAGCCGTGGTGGCAACGCCGGTGCTTACCAGTGTCTTCGGTACCACCCAGGTGGTTGCCCAGGGGCTTTCGCTGGCCCTGGCAGCGCCGAGTACCGCGGTGACATTGCTCACCTATGGTCTCCACCAGCATGTGCAGTGGAGCATGGGCATACCATTGGCGATTGGCGGGCTGCTCAGCATCAGCTGGGGGGTGAAGCTGGCTCACGCCTTGCCGGAAAGAGTCTTGCGCACGCTGTTTTGCGGTTTCCTGGTGGTCTGCGCAGTGATGCTCGCCCTCAAGATCTGAAGCCTTCGACGATGTAATCCGCCATGCAGTCGATCATCTGCGACTGATGGGGGCCGTTGCGCAGCAGCATGATGCTTGCGGTCGGCAACTCCGGCAGGCCCTCGGCCTCGCCGATGATTCGCAGGTCGCTGGTGATCAGGCTCTGCAACTGGGCCGTGACGGCCAGGCCGGCGCTGACCACCGCCATGATCGCCGGGGTGCTGGCACTGGTGTAGGCAATGCGATATTCCTTTCCGAGCGCGTCGAGGGCGTTGCAGGCCCAGGTCCGGCAGCAGCAGTCGGTGTTGAACACCGCCAGTGGCAGGGGCGTGTGTTCGTGCGGGCAAAAGCCTTGCGCCTGCACCCACACCGCACGCTCGCGACGCAGCAACTGGCCGACCTCATGGCCGGGTTCGCAGGTGATGATGGTCATGTCCAGGTCCTGGCGCTGCATCAATTGGCGAGAGCTCTCGCAATGCACCTCCACCTGGATCAACGGGTAGGCCTGGGCGAAGCTGGACAGAATGCCCGGCAAGAATCGCATGGCATAGTCATCCGGTGTGCCAATGCGCACCGTTCCGACCATATGGGGCATGCGCAGGGTGTTGAAGACTTCGCCATGCAGCTTGAGGATGCGCCGGGCATAGCCAAGCAGCACCTGGCCTTCGGCGGTCAGACGTACCTGGCGCCCGTCCCGTTCGAATAGCTGACGCTGGATGATGTCCTCTTCCAGGCGTTTCATCTGCATGCTGACCGCCGACTGAGTGCGGTTGACCACCTCCCCGGCGCGGGTGAACCCCCCGTGTTCGGCGATCGCCACAAACGTGCGCAGGACCTCGGAATCGATACTCTGGTACTGGGACAAGGCATCAATCTCCTAGATGTATTGCATCAGGAACATTCGTTGGATTGATCTTAGACCCGGGCTGACACTGACGTCATCCAACACGGAGGGTACGACGATGAAAGGTCAGAAAATGCTCATTCTGATGTATCCCCAGTCCCGTCAGGGCTGGTTCACTCCCCTGGTCCACGGCGTGGTGCAGCAGTTGGGACGCTGGCGGCAATTGCATCGCCAGCGCATGGAGCTGGCGCGCCTGAGTGATGCGGCGCTGCAGGATATCGGCATGAGCCGCGCCGATGTGCTGCAGGAAGTGGAGCGCCCGTTCTGGGATGACCCCCTGAAAAAATGAGTCGCGCCCCACACAGGGCGGGATTACCTTGAGTGGGCTTGTTCAGAAGGAGCCGGGCATGCCCACCACTCAATCGTTTTCTCATGCGCAGGCACGTCGTCTGGCCTTGTCGGCCCAGGGTTTCGCTACCCGTGCGCCGCGCGCTCAGGTCCGTGCCGCTCACCTGTCGCAGGTGATCGAGCGCCTGGGTGTGGTGCAGATCGACTCGGTCAATGCCCTGGTGCGCTCCCATTACCTGCCGCTGTTTTCTCGCCTGGGCAGTTATCCACAGGCCTTGCTCGACCAACTCGCCTGGGGGCGTAACCGCCAACGCAAAGTGTTCGAGTACTGGGGCCATGAAGCCTCGCTGCTACCGCTGGCGCTCTATCCCTTGCTGCGTTGGCGCATGGACCGGGCGCGCCAGGGGCAGGGCATCTACCAGCAACTGGCCCGCTTTGGTCGTGAGCAACAACCGACCATTGCCCGGGTGTTGGCGGCGGTGACGGAGCAGGGCGCACTGGGGGCTGGCAGCCTGTCGACCCGAGAGGAGCGTGCCGGCCCTTGGTGGGACTGGAGCGCGGAAAAGCACGCGCTGGAGTGGTTGTTCGCCGCCGGACTGGTCACGGTGGCCGGTCGCCGCGGTTTCGAGCGCCTGTACGATCTTCCCGAGCGGGTCCTGCCTCAGGCGTTGCTGCAGCAGCCGCCGCTGGATGAAGCCCAGGCCCAGCGAGGGTTGTTGTTGCAAGCGACCAATGCCCTGGGGGTGGGAACGGAGAAGGACCTGCGGGACTACTACCGCCTGAGTCCCGCTGATAGCCGTGCGCGCCTGGCTGAACTGGTGGAGGAGGGGGTCGTTGAAGTATGTTCGGTGCAGGGCTGGCCGCAGCCGGCGTACTGCATGAGTGATGTGCGCTTGCCGCGCAAGGTGGCCGCCAGTGCCTTGCTTTCGCCTTTCGATTCGCTGGTGTGGGCGCGTGAGCGCACCGAGCGATTGTTCGACTTTCGCTATCGGCTGGAGATCTACACCCCGGCGCACAAGCGGGTGTATGGGTATTACGTGTTGCCGTTCCTGCATGACGAGCGGATCGCTGCGCGGGTGGACTTGCGTGCCGAGCGCGCCAGCGACCGCCTGGCGATCCATGCAGTACACGAGGAAGCGCACGGCCTGGACGAGGGTGGGATTCAGGCACTGGCCGATAATTTGTGGCGCATGGCGACCTGGCTGGGCTTGTCACAGGTTCAACTGAATTGCCCGCGGGCCAGTGCCGAGCGTTTGCGCCCGGCGCTGGCCCGCAGTGTGTTCAGCGGCGGACTTGCTTGAGGGTCTCGGCGATCAGGAAGGCCAGTTCCAGCGACTGATCGGCGTTCATGCGCGGGTCGCAGTGGGTGTGATAGCGGTCCGAGAGGGCATCTTCGGTGATCGGGCGGGCGCCGCCGATGCATTCAGTGACGTTCTGTCCGGTCATTTCGATGTGGATGCCGCCAGCATGGCTACCCTCGGCCTGATGCACCTGGAAGAACTGTTTGACCTCGCTGAGAATCTGGGCGAAGTCGCGGGTCTTGTAGCCGCTGCTGGCCTTGATGGTGTTGCCATGCATCGGGTCCGAACTCCACAGTACCTGGCGACCCTCACGCTCGACGCTGCGGATCAGTGCTGGCAAGTGATCGCCAACCTTCTCTGCGCCCATGCGCACGATCAGATTGAGGCGCCCGGGGTCGTTGTCCGGGTTGAGCACGTCAATCAGACGAATCAGTTCTTCGGTATTCATGCTCGGGCCGACCTTTACCCCGATCGGGTTGTTCACCCCGCGCAGGAATTCGACGTGGGCACCATCGAGCTGGCGGGTGCGATCCCCGATCCAGAGCATGTGCGCCGAGCAGTCGTAGTAGTCGTTGGTCAGGCTGTCGCGGCGCACGAAGGCTTCTTCGTAGTTCAGCAGCAGGGCTTCGTGGGCGGTGAAGAAGCTGGTTTCGCGCAGCTGCGGCGAGCTGTCCATGCCGCAGGCACGCATGAAGGCCAGGGTTTCATCGATGCGGTCGGCCAGTTGGCTGTACTTCTCGGCCAGGGCCGAGTTGGCGATGAAGTCCAGGTTCCACTTGTGTACTTGATGCAGGTCGGCAAAACCGCCCTGGGCAAAGGCGCGCAGCAGGTTGAGGCTGGCGGTGGACTGGTGGTAGGCCTGCAGCAGGCGCTCGGGGTCCGGCACACGGCTTTTTTCGTCAAAACCGATGCCGTTGACGATGTCGCCACGGTAGGCCGGCAGTGTGACGCCGCCGATGGTCTCATCACCCGCCGAGCGGGGCTTGGCAAATTGGCCGGCCATGCGTCCGACCTTGACCACCGGGCAGCCGGCGGCAAAAGTCATGACAATGGCCATCTGCAGCAGAACCTTGAAGGTGTCGCGAATTTTCGCTGCCGAAAACTCGGCGAAGCTTTCGGCGCAATCGCCCCCTTGCAGGAGGAACGCGCGCCCCTGGGTCACTTCGGCAAACTGTCGACGCAACTCCCGGGCCTCGCCGGCAAAGACCAGCGGCGGGTAGCTGGCGAGGGTCTGCTCGACGTTGAGCAGATGGGCAGCGTCGGGGTAGGTCGGTTGCTGCTGGATCGGCAGGGCGCGCCAGCTGTCAGGACTCCAGGGTTGGTTCATCACGGGCTCGATCTTGTCGTAAAAGGGCTGTGTGCCATGTTAACAGTTGCCGCGCGCCTTGTTGCACTGGCGCCATTGACGGACAATGGCGGTTTTTGCCTGGGGTAGCGGCGTGTGCCGGGAGACAGCATGACAGAGGAACGGGTGGAGCGGCTGCTGGCCCAGGTGAAGGATGACTACGGCACCATCAGTGTGCTGGAAGTCGATGACTATCGGTTTCTCGAGTTCGGCGAGGCCATCGAGCAAAGCTGCGTGTTTACGGCCGATCCGAGCTGGCTGGAGTATGACTACACCCGTGCCATGCTGATCGGCGCGTTGGGCCATGCCGAGCCCGAGAGCGCGCTGTTTCTGGGCCTCGGGGCGGGTACGCTGACCCAGGCCTGCATGAAGTTTCTGCCGCTCGAAGACATCGAGGCCATTGAACTGCGTCCCGATGTACCGCGTCTGGCCATCGAGTACCTTGGCCTGGACGACGATCCGCGTCTGTATATCCGCATAGGTGATGCGGTGGAGCTGCTGGACAGCGCTGAACCTGCCGATCTGATTTTCGTCGACCTCTATACCGATCACGGCCCAGGAGTGGCGCACCTGGCCTGGCGTTTTCTGGAAAACTGCCAGAAGCGCCTCAATCCTGGCGGCTGGCTGGTGATCAACCAGTGGGCTGGCGATGATGGCAAGCCCTTGGGTGCAGCCTTGTTGCGCGGGCTGTACCATCGTCATTACTGGGAGCTGCCGGTCAAGGAGGGCAATGTGATCCTCATGGTACCGGCCGATCTTGATCAGGAGCTGGACCTGGCCGGGCTCAATGCCCGCGCCGACGCCCTGGCGCCACGCCTGGGTTACTCGTTGCAACCGCTCATCGCAGCGATTCGACCGGCCTCCTGAGGCGCGCCGTTGAGCTGTCGGCAGAAAAACGATTCAGCCGCCAGCAGCGTTACCACCCCAGACGCCGTTTGAACGGGGTCTGGCGCTGGCGTGTTGCAATAAAAAAATCTCCCGTAAATTCCGAATTCAGGTATAGTACGCGCCGGTCTTTTACCGGACCTCGTTTAGGTAGTGCAATTCCCCGAAGCCAGCTTCGGCTGCGCGTCCGCACCGCGGACTCTCCTTAGACGTTCCTATTTTTCTTCAATCGTTTTCGCAAATCCCCGCCGACAAAGCTGCCAGGGTGACCTTCGGGTCTTACAAGGCATGTGCAGCTTTGGAGCATGGGTCTTTGCGGATGCACTTAGAGGCAGACCCATGACCCAGGAAACCGGCGGCTTCGCCGCTCTCGATCTTCATCCGAGCATTGTTGCTGCTGTGCTGGCTACCGGCTACGAAGAGCCATCGGCCATTCAGCAGCAATCGATCCCGATTATTCTCGCCGGTCACGACATGATCGGTCAGGCGCAGACAGGTACCGGTAAAACCGCTGCCTTCGCACTGCCTATCCTGAACCGCATCGACCCGAGCAAGCGCGAGCCGCAAGCCCTGATCCTGGCGCCAACCCGTGAGTTGGCGCTGCAAGTAGCCACCGCTTTTGAAACCTACGCCAAGCAGATGCCGGGCGTAACCGTGGTGGCCGTATACGGTGGTGCCCCAATGGGCCCACAACTCAAAGCAATCCGCAATGGCGCGCAAATCGTCGTTGCTACCCCAGGCCGTCTGTGCGACCACCTGCGTCGCGACGAAAAAGTCCTGGCGACCGTCAACCACCTGGTGCTCGACGAAGCTGACGAAATGCTCAAGCTGGGCTTCATGGATGACCTGGAAGTCATCTTCAAGGCCATGCCGGAAACCCGTCAGACCGTTCTGTTCTCGGCCACCCTCCCAGCTTCGATCCGCGCGATTGCCGAGCGTCACCTGCGTGACCCGAAGCACGTCAAGATCCAGAGCAAGACCCAGACCGTTACCGCGATCGAACAAGCTCACCTGATGGTCCACGCCGATCAGAAGGTTTCCGCTGTCCTGCGCCTGCTGGAAGTGGAAGAGTTCGACGCGCTGATCGCCTTCGTACGTACCAAGCAAGCGACCCTGGACCTGGCCAGTGCCCTCGAAGCCAAAGGCTACAAAGCCGCTGCGCTGAACGGTGACATTGCCCAGAACCAGCGTGAGCGCGTGATCGACTCGCTCAAGGATGGCCGCCTGGACATCGTGGTTGCGACCGACGTTGCTGCCCGTGGTCTGGACGTACCGCGCATCACTCACGTGTTCAACGTTGACATGCCATACGATCCAGAGTCCTACGTTCACCGTATCGGCCGTACTGGCCGTGCCGGTCGCGAAGGTCGTGCGCTGCTGCTGGTCACCCCGCGCGAGCGCCGCATGCTGCAGGTGATCGAGCGTGTTACTGGTCAGAAGGTTGCCGAAGTTCGCCTGCCGAACGCCCAGGCCGTTCTCGATGCTCGCATCAAGAAGCTGACCAACAGCCTGGCGCCGCTGGTAGCCGACGCCGAGTCGACCCACGGTGAACTGCTCGATCGCCTGACCGCCGACATCGGTTGCAGCCCGCGTGCCCTGGCCGCCGCTCTGCTGCGCAAGGCTACCAACGGTCAGGCCCTGACCCTGGAAGCTGTCGAGAAAGAGCAGCCGCTGGTTCCGACCTATACCCCGCGTGAGCGCACTGGCGAGCGTCCAGAGCGTGGCGAGCGTGAGCGTCGTGCGCCAATGCCGCTGGGCGAAGGTCGTGCACGCTGCCGTACCGCGCTGGGCGCGCGTGACGGTATCGCTGCCAAGAACCTGCTGGGCGCCATTCTCAACGAAGGCGGCCTGGCCCGCGAAGCGATCGGCCGCATCCAAGTGCGCGACAGCTTCAGTCTGGTCGAGCTGCCGGAAGAAGGTCTGGAGCGTCTGCTGGCCAAGCTCAAGGACACTCGTGTTGCCGGTAAGCAGCTGAAACTGCGCCGCTACCGCGAAGACTGATCCGCGAGCCATAAAAAAATCCCCGACATGTTCGGGGATTTTTTTTGCCTGGTGGGGGCGGGCTGCTGGGCAAATCGCTATCGCGGGGCAGGCCCGCTCCTACTCGAATCGATAGATATCCATCCCGAGGGCTCCGAGGGTGAACCCCTGGTGAGCAATGCCGAACTGCCCGCCCGCACCCCGGGCAAAGTACAGCGGCAGCAGGTGCTCGTCACTCGGATGGCTGCGCACGGCGAACGGTGCCTGGTGGCGGTAATCGTGCAGGGCCTGGGTGTCGCCGGCCGCAAGTTTTTCAATCATCCAGTCGCGAAATGCCTTGGCCCAGGGTTCGATGGTATCGGGGCCGGCGCGCCAGTCGAGCTCGCCCAGGTTATGGGTGATGCTGCCTGAGCCCACCAGCAGGATGTTCTCTTCACGCAAGCCGGCCACTGCGCGGCCGACCATTTCCTGCAGTTTCAGCCCGAGCTGGGTGGGCAGGGAGATCTGCACCACGGGGATGTCCGCATTGGGGTACATCAGCGACAACGGTACCCAGGTGCCATGGTCGAACGGGCGTTGCGGGTCGAGGCGGGCGGGCAGCCCTGCGCTGCACAGCAGTTCGCTTATGCGCTGCGCCAGGGCAGGCTCACCCGGGGCCGGGTACTGGAGGGCATACAGGGCCGCTGGGAAGCCGCCAAAGTCATGCCAGGTGTCGGGCTGCGGGCTGCTGCTCACCAGTAGCTCACGGCTTTCCCAGTGCGCCGACACCACCACGATGGCCTTGGGCCTGGGTAGTGCGGCGGCCAGGCGGGCAAGGGCAGGGCCGCTGGCACCAGGTTCCAGGGCCAGCATGGGTGATCCATGGGAAATAAACAGGCTGGGGAGCATGGCAAAGGTCCTGAAGGTTAAGATGGCTCTATCTTCAATCAGGTCATTGATCTAAATCTAATATAAGTTTTAGCATTATTTGATCGAAAAATTCGAGGTATGCCATGCAAGCGGAGTTCTGGCACAAGCGCTGGGCAGACAATCAGATCGGGTTTCATCAGGGGCAGGTCAACGCCTACCTGCAAAGGCACTGGGCCTCGCTGGGCCTGGCGGCGGGCAGCAAGGTGCTGGTGCCGTTGTGTGGCAAAAGCCTGGACCTGGCCTGGCTGGCGGGGCAAGGGCACCAGGTGCTCGGTATCGAGCTGTCCCAGCGCGCCATCGAGGATTTTTTTGCCGAGCAGCAGTTGCAGCCTGAAGTCAGCCAGCGTGGGGCATTCAAGGTGTATCGGCACGACGGCCTGGAGCTGTGGTGTGGCGACTTCTTTGCCTTGCGCAAGGATGACGTCAGCGACTGTGCCGGGTTTTATGATCGTGCCGCGGTGATTGCCCTGCCGCCGGCCATGCGTGAACGCTATGCTGCGCTGCTGAACGACTGCATGCCCCAAGGCTGCAAAGGCCTGATGATTACCCTGGATTATGACCAGCAGCGCCTGGACGGGCCGCCTTTCTCGGTGCCCGACCAGGAGGTGCAGCGGCTGTTTGCCACTTGGCAGCCGAAGACGCTGGAGGCGTGGGATGTGATTGAGCAGAGTCCGAAGTTTGTGCAGGCGGGGATGAAGACGCTGTTCGAGCGGGTGTACCGCTTGCAGCGTTGATAAAAAAGGGCGACCGAAGTCGCCCTTTTTCATTGCTGTGTCGATCAGCCGCGGCGGCGCAGGGCCTCGATACGATCTTCCAGCGGTGGGTGGCTCATCAGCAGGCCGGCCAGGCCCTGTTTGAGGCCGCCATTGATGCCGAAGGCGTTCAGGGTGTCGGGCATGTGCACCGGCACGCCTTGCTCCGAGCGCAGGCGCTGCAGGGCGCCAATCATTGCGCTGGTGCCGGCCAGGCGGGCACCGGCTTCGTCGGCACGGTACTCGCGTTTGCGCGAGAACCACATGACGATAATGCTGGCCAGGATGCCCAGGACCAATTCGGCAACGATGGTTGCGATGTAATAGGCGATACCCTGACCTTCTTCGTTCTTGAAGATCACCTTGTCGACGAAGTTGCCGATGATGCGGGCGAAGAACATGACGAATGTGTTGACCACGCCCTGTACCAGCGCCAGGGTCACCATGTCGCCATTGGCCACGTGGCCGATCTCGTGGGCCAGTACGGCGCGCACTTCATCGGGCGAGAAACGCTCCAGCAGGCCCTGGCTGACGGCAACCAGGGCGTCGTTGCGGTTCCAGCCGGTGGCAAAGGCGTTGGCCTCGTAGGCCGGGAAGATGCCCACTTCCGGCATCTTGATACCGGCCTCGCGGGACAGCTCTTCGACGGTTTGCAAAAGCCATTGTTCGTGGCGGGTGCGCGGCTGGCTGATGATCTGGGTGCCGGTGCTCATCTTCGCCATCCACTTGGAGATGAACAGCGAGATCAACGAGCCGGCAAAGCCGAACACGGCGCAGAAAATCAGCAGCTGGTCGAGCTTGAGGTCAACCCCGTTTGCCGCCATGAACCCATTGAAGCCGAACAGGCTCAGGGTAATGCTGGCAATCAGCACAACCGCAAGGTTGGTGGCTACAAACAGTAAGATGCGCATCATGGTTGTTACGTTCTCCTGACGGATAAAAATGTCACGTATGCGGGGTATATAAGGTGCGGGCCCCAGTGATTCAACCGGGCGACTATTTCAAACTGTGTACTTTCCTGTATTACAGCCGAATTCCGCTATCCCGCGCGCCAGAGCGCCGAGTCCTGTAAAAGGTGGGGGCTTGATCTGAAAGGCCCACGCCGTAAGGCGCGGGCGCTTCCCATGTGCTTGCAGATTACTGCTGATATGTCTTTAGGAAATTTCCGATACGGCCAATGGCCTGCTCCAGGTCGTCGACCCTTGGCAGGGTGACCACGCGGAAGTGATCCGGCCATGGCCAGTTGAACGCCGTGCCCTGGACAATCAGCAGCTTTTCCGAGAGCAGCAGGTCGAGAACGAACTTCTCATCGTTGTGAATGGGGCAGACTTTCGGGTCGATCCGTGGGAAGGCGTAGAGCGCGCCCATCGGTTTGACGCAGCTGACGCCGGGAATGTCGTTGAGCAGCTCCCAGGTGCGGTTGCGCTGCTCGAGCAGGCGCCCAGGCGGCAGGACCAGGTCATTGATGCTCTGGTAGCCGCCCAGGGCAGTCTGGATGGCGTGCTGGCTCGGCACGTTGGCGCACAGGCGCATGTTGGCCAGCATGTCGATGCCTTCGATGTAGCTCTGGGCATGTTGCTTGGGCCCGGAGATGGCCAGCCAACCCGAACGGAAGCCTGCCACCCGGTAGGATTTGGACAGGCCGTTGAAGGTCAGGCAGAGCAGGTCCGGGGCCAGCGACGCGGTGCTGATGTGCACGGCTTCGTCGTAGAGGATCTTGTCGTAGATCTCGTCCGAGAACACCACCAGGTTGTGCTGGCGTGCTAGCTCGAGCATGCCCAGCAACAGTTCGCGCGAGTACACGGCGCCCGTCGGGTTGTTCGGGTTGATGATCACCAGTGCCTTGGTGTTGGAGGTGATCTTGGACTTGATGTCGTCAAGGTCGGGGAACCAGTCGGCCTGCTCGTCGCACAGGTAGTGCACCGGGTTGCCGCCAGCCAGGCTCACGGCGGCGGTCCACAACGGGTAGTCGGGAGCCGGGATCAGTACTTCATCGCCGTTGTTGAGCAGGGCCTGCATCGACATCACGATCAGTTCGGAAACACCGTTGCCCAGGTAGATGTCTTCGATGCCGACGCCTTCAACCTGCTTTTGCTGGTAATACTGCATTACCGCCTTGCGCGCGCTGAACAGGCCCTTGGAGTCGCTGTAGCCTTGGGCCGTCGGCAGGTTGCGGATGACATCCTGGAGGATTTCATCCGGCGCCTCGAAACCAAAGGGCGCCGGGTTGCCGATGTTCAGCTTGAGGATGCGGTGGCCTTCCTCTTCCAGGCGTTTGGCGTGCTTGAGCACCGGGCCGCGAATGTCATAGCAGACATTGGCGAGCTTGTTCGATTTGCTGACCTGCATGATGTGATCCCGATTAGAAAAGATCGCCGCGCACTGCGCTGTGAAAACGTTTGAAATGCGTGTAACGCGGGTGCCAGACTGATGTCTGATGAGGCGCAATAATATACGTGCCGCCCGCGTTGTGGAAAAGACGCAGCGCGGGGTTTTTAGTCTGCCGAGGCCTGCAAATGGACAAGATCGAGAAAACCCTGGATGAATGGCGTGCAATGCTCGACCCCGAGCAATACAACGTCTGCCGCCTGAAAGGCACGGAGCGCCCATTCAGCGGCAAATACAACGGGACCAGGACCGACGGCGTCTACCACTGCATCTGCTGCACTGCCCCGTTGTTCGATTCAAAGTCCAAGTTCGACTCCGGTTGTGGCTGGCCGAGCTTCTACGCGCCCATCCAGGACAGCGCGATGGTCGAGATTCGTGATACTTCCCACGGCATGATTCGCACCGAAGTGACCTGTGCCCAATGCGATGCCCATCTGGGTCATGTATTCCCCGATGGGCCGCCGCCGACCGGGCTACGCTATTGCATCAACTCGGTCTGTCTGGACCTGGTTCCACGCTAACTGAGGAGATGCGGCCATGGCCGACGCGTTGCTGAACCTTCCCTGCATTACCCTGGGCGGTGAGCAGAAGGTCCTGGGGGATTTCCAGGGCAAGGTGCTACTGGTGGTCAACACCGCCAGCCAGTGCGGTTTTACCCCGCAATACAAGGGTCTCGAACAGCTTTGGCAACGCTATCGCGACAGCGGCCTGGTGGTGTTGGGGTTCCCGTGCAATCAGTTTGGCAAGCAAGAGCCGGGCGATGCGCGGGAGATTGCCCAATTCTGCGAGAAGAACTTCGGTGTGAGCTTTCCGCTGTTTCGCAAGATCGAGGTCAACGGGGCCCAGGCGCACCCCTTGTTCGTAGAGCTGAAAAAGCGCGCGCCAGGGTTGCTCGGCTCGCAAAGGATCAAATGGAATTTCACCAAGTTCCTCGTCGATCCGGCCAGCGGTCGTGTCACGCGCTATGCACCCAGTACCAAGCCCGAGGTCTTGGCTGCCTCCATCGAGAAGTTGCTCAGGTAGCGGTCAAGGGAACCCAATGGTCGATCAGGGCCAGTAGTTCTTCTCGTCGAAAAGGCTTGGCCAGGTAGTCGTTCATGCCCGCCGCCCGGCAACGCTCGCGCTCTTCGGGCATGGCGTTGGCGGTCAGGGCGACGATGGGGAGGTCGGGCCAGTGTCCGCTCTGGCGGATTCTGCGGCTGGCCTCATAGCCGTCCATGACCGGCATGTTGCAGTCCATCAAGACAAGGTCGAACGGTGTGGCATGCAACTGCTCCAGTGCCTCGGCGCCGTGGGCGGCGATGTTCACTTCGCAACCCAGTTTGGCCAGCATGCCCTTGGCCACCAATTGATTCACCGGATTGTCTTCCACCAACAGAATGCGTGCGCGGCGTTCGCTGAGCAGGGCACCGTGGTGTGCCGACAGGTGGGTGCTGTCATTGCCAATCAGAGTGCGTCGCAGGGTCTGGTACAGGGCGTTGCGTGCCAGGGGACGGGCTTGTTGTTGAAGCGGCGCCAGCTGCGCCGCCTGTTCGCCGGGGAGAAAGTTGCCGTAGGCGGTCACCAGCAAAATCGGCGTCGTGATCTGCGGACGCAGGCTGAACAGACAGTCCAGGTTATCGGTGATCAGAAGATCGGGTGCGGCACTGTTCAGTTCGTCGGGGCTGTCGTAGCGCTGATAATCCAGTCCCCAGTCGGGTAGCACGGTTTCCAGCAACTCGGCCAGGCCGCTGGCGGCATTGCTGATGGCGGCAATACGACCGCGCAAGCGCTCGGCCGGTACAGCCAGGCTGTGGGTGGGCAGGGGCAGCTCGGCACAGAACTGGCTGCCGAAGCCGGCTTCCGAGCTGATGCTAAGACGCCCCTGCATGGCTTCACACAAGTTGTTGGTCAGTGCCAGGCCGAGGCCTGTGCCACCGTACTGGCGGGTGATGCCGGCACCGGCCTGGGTGAATGGTTGGAAAATGCGCACCTGGGCTTCCCTCGGAATGCCGATGCCTGTGTCGCACACTTCCAGGCGTACACCGCCGGTATAGGCGCCCAGGCGCACGTCGACACGGCCGAAACGGGTGAACTTGAGTGCGTTGGACAGCAGGTTGCTGACTATCTGCCGCACGCGTGTGGGATCGCCCAGGACCATGGAGGGAAACTGCGGGTCGATGAGGCAAGTGAGCTCGACATTGGGCGCTGCATTTTGTGACAGCAGGTTGGCGGTGTCTTCGACCAGGGCGCCCATGTCGAACGGTATGCGTTCAAGCTCCAGCTGGCCTGCATCGAATTTGGAGAGGTCGAGGATATCGTTGAGCAGTTCCACCAGCACTTTTCCTGAATCATGGGCGATGGACAATTGCTGGCGTTGTTCGGCATTGAGCGGGCTGTCCAGGCACAGAGCGATCATGCCCAGCAGGCCATTGAGCGGGGTGCGGATCTCATGGCTCATGTTGGCCAGGAAAGCCGCCCGGGCTTGCGCCATATCCAGGGCCTGGCGCCTTGCCTGTTCAAGCTCCTCGTTGGACTGGCTCAGGCGGGTATTGCTGGCCTTGAGCTCGAGGGTGCGCGCCGAGACAATGTTTTCCAGCTCGTTGAGATAGTCGGTCAGGCGATTCTCGGCATTGCGTCGCTGCTGGATTTCAGTGCTCATGCTGACGAATTGCTGATTGGCCACTTTGACCAGTACGCCAATCTCATCGTGTTCGTGGCCCGGCGGAAACGACAGTTTCGATTGTGCGGGGTGGCGGGTATTACTCTTGGCCAGGGCGCTGATCACCCGCACCAGCGGTTGGGTCAGCATGAAGTAGAACAGGGCAAGGAGGATGCAGGTCAAGACCAGGCTGCGTACGAAGCCATTGAGCAGGGTGATTTCGGCCCGTTCGAGAAAGCGATTGCCGAAGGCAAATGTATCAACCTCCAGGTACAAGGTACCCAGGTACTCGTCTGGCATGTGGCTGAAGAACAAGGGGTCCTGGAACTGTCGGCTTTCACCGAACAGAAAGTCACTGATAAAGCGGTAGCTGCTTTCCTGGCGTGGTCGATGGACGTCGGCCAGTACGGTTTCATTGTTGTCGATCAGCCAGGCTCGGGTGATCGCTGGCGATTGCAGCAGTCCGCCCGTCAACTCCTGGGCAAGTTCGGCATCTATGTTGTAGGCAATGCGTGAAGCCGGGTTATGGCTGATTTTCAGTAATGCCTGCATCTCACGGTTGATGGAGGCATCTTCACTGGCATAATCCATACCGATCTGGATGAGACTGAGCAAGGTCCCGAGGATGAAGCCGACCAGGACCGTCAGTCGGGCTTGCTTGTAGGACAGGCGATTGGTGAACTTTATATCCATGAGCCCCGAGCCAGTTTCACGTTCCGTGCGCTGCGCAAGCATAGCCGATCAACCCCGGCTGCTGGCATGCCCTGTCACGCATTCAGTTGCGCCGTTGTCCTTGAATTTGTCTTGAGGAGCTGTTGTGGACTCTCGTTTGAATGCTTTTCTGGAGCGCGCCGAAACGGTGCTCGCTCGCCTCGAACCCTTGCTGCCCGCACCACGTCCGCAGATCGACTGGAACCACTGCCTGGCTGCACGTTGGCAGCGCGACGGTCGCAGCGGCTACTTGCTGCCGCTGGAGGTCAGCCTGGATATGCGCCTGTCGGACCTGATTGGCGTTGACGTGCAGCGCAACCAGTTGGGGCGCAACACGCGTCAGTTCCTCGACGGGATGCCCGCCAACCATGCGTTGCTGTGGGGTTCGCGCGGCACGGGCAAGTCTTCGCTGGTGCGCGCCTTGCTGGCTGAGCACGCCGAGGCAGGCTTGCGCCTGATCGAGATTGAACGCGATCACCTGGCCGACCTGCCGCGCGTGGTCGAGCAACTGAGCAAGCTGCCTCAGCGCTTCGTACTGTTCTGCGATGATCTGTCGTTTGAAGCCGGGGAAGGTGATTATCGGGTGCTCAAGAGCGTGCTCGACGGTTCGCTTGAGCAAGCACCGGACAACGTGCTGTTGTACGCCACCTCGAACCGCCGGCACCTGGTGCCGGAGAAGCAGAGCGACAATGAAAACTGGAAGATGGTTGACGGCGAGCTGCACCCCAACGAGGCGGTAGAAGACAAGATTGCCTTGTCGGATCGTTTTGGGCTGTGGCTGTCGTTCTACCCCTTTACCCAGGAGCACTTCCTCGATGTGGTCGAACACTGGATCACCGAGCTGGCCAAGGGGCCGGGGCTGGTCTGGCAGCGTGACGAGGAACTTGAAAAAGCCGCAGTGCGCTGGGCAACCGGCCGCGGCAACCGTAATGGCCGTTGTGCCTATCAGTTCGCTCGTTATTGGGTTGGACTGCAACTGTTGGAGCAAAAGCAATGATCGACCTGAACGCTTCCGAGGCCGGGCTGGAGGGCTATGGCCTGTTGGCAGCGCAGCTGGAAGCCTTGTTTGCCGATGAGCGTGACTTTATCGCCAATGCGGCGCAGTTCTCGGCTTTTATCTATAGCCAGGTTGAAGATCTGAACTGGGCGGGATTCTACCTGAATCGCAATGAGGAGCTTGTGCTCGGGCCATTCCAGGGGCAGGTTGCCTGTGTACGTATCCCGTTCGGTCGGGGTGTCTGTGGCGCGGCGGCGGCCAGTCGTGAAACTCAACGAGTCGACGATGTGCATGCCTTCCCGGGGCATATCGCATGTGACAGCGCATCGAACAGCGAACTGGTGATCCCGCTGGTCAAGGAAGGGCGTTTGATTGGTGTGCTGGATCTGGACAGCCCCAGGCATGGACGCTTCAGCGTCGAGGACCAAGCTGGGCTTGAGAAGTTGGCGGCGATTTTCCTGCGCCTGACCGACTGCTGATACGCGCAGGAGCGAGCTTGCCCCGCGATAGCGATTAATCAGTCAAATCGCTACCGTGGGGCAAGCCCGCTCCTGCAAATCAATCGTAGATAACCTTCTTCTTCCAGTCATCGTTGCCGTCGGTCTTCAGCCCTTCGGTCAGCTCGTTGACTTCATCTGCTGCGGGCTCGAGCTGGCTCAACACTTGGGCGTTGGCGCGGGCCAGGAGCTTTTCCAGGTACTCGAGCTGTTCGCGGTACAGCGCTGGGTCTGGCTGCTTGCGCAGGTACTGGACCCCTCGCTCGAAGGCCAGGCGTGCGTGCCCCGGCTGGTTCTGCTGCAGCGCCTGCTGGCCCAGGTTGTTGAAGAACTCGATATGCAGCAGTACCAGGATGTGGCGGATTTCCTTGATCCAGGCCTTGGCTTCGCTGGTAGGCAGAAACCCTTCCTGGGCGGCGCGGGTAATCTGGTTGTGCAGGCCTTCGAGCAGAAAACGTACATCCTTGGCCCGGGCTTCGGTCTGGATCGGCGCGGGTGGGTTGTTCACCGGCAGCGCCTCGCCCTGGGCGATCAGGGCTTCAAGTTCGGCAATGCGTGCGCGGATTTCGCCGTTGTGCTTGTCCACGGCGAGCTGGCGCTGGTTGAGGTTGAGTTCAAGGCGGGTCAGCAGCAGTTTCAGGGCAGGGGTCATCAACTGGCCGGGAAAGGTTTCGGTGATCTCGCCACAGCGGCGCAAGCGATCAGCCAGCTCGATCTTCAGCCGCGCGCGCTCGAGCTTGTTACTCTCGACTACGTTATTGAGATAGCCGATCACGATCAATAACGCGATCCCCGCCACAATAAGCAGGGTGATCATAAGTGGTGTCACCGTTAACGCCTCATACAGGATGATTTACCATTTGAGTGTAGTGGCTAAGCATTTAGGCGGATAGGGTTGTTTGGCGGTAGTCACGGCCCCTTGATGGCGTTTTGCCGCTGGGTTGCCGCAGCCGTAAGGGTTTGGGTCACAGATGTGTGCCAATAAATAAACGCCAAGGACCAGGCGCGGGCCATCCAGGTACAGCACTGCAAAGCACTGGGAAGTCATTGATTTAAATAAATTTATACAGAGGGGTTGACGACTTCCCAAAGCATCCCTAGAATGCGCGCCACTTGCAGCGTAAAGCACACAGCGGAACGCGGCAGGGAGTGAATGTTGTAGTGTGTCCCCTTCGTCTAGTGGCCTAGGACACCGCCCTTTCACGGCGGTAACAGGGGTTCGAGTCCCCTAGGGGACGCCAATGCGGGAATAGCTCAGTTGGTAGAGCACGACCTTGCCAAGGTCGGGGTCGCGAGTTCGAGTCTCGTTTCCCGCTCCAGTTTACAAAAGCTCTGCTTTACGGCAGGGCTTGTAAAAATCCAGATACAGGCCTTCAGGGTTTGAATCTGGTCACTGAAACATGCGTTGCATGTTTTGGGCGTCGTCCCCTTCGTCTAGTGGCCTAGGACACCGCCCTTTCACGGCGGTAACAGGGGTTCGAGTCCCCTAGGGGACGCCATTTTGCGGGAATAGCTCAGTTGGTAGAGCACGACCTTGCCAAGGTCGGGGTCGCGAGTTCGAGTCTCGTTTCCCGCTCCAAATTCTTTCTGTGGCGTTGGCACGCTGCAGATCAGGAAAATAGGGCAATTGCCCTTTTTTTCTGCCCGGTGAAAGCCGGATGCTTCAAAATGCGGGAATAGCTCAGTTGGTAGAGCACGACCTTGCCAAGGTCGGGGTCGCGAGTTCGAGTCTCGTTTCCCGCTCCAAATCTAAAAACGCCGTTCAATTGAACGGCGTTTTTTTTTGCCCCCATATTCCTCTACATCAGTGACGATGCTGATCGGCAAGGCTGAATAGCGAACTCCCCAGCGATGTTGAGACTTCTACCCGCAGAATACTTCGTACTTCCAGGCCTTGCTGCGCCTGCCGGCGTTGGTACTCGATACCCTTGCGTGCATCCGCCAGTGATTTCAGGTGGCCGCTACCGTGAGCAAAGCGCTCTCGTGGGGTGTTGGCCTCAGGGTAATGAAAATGGGCTTCCCACAGCGGCTGGGCCTGCAGATCGGTGATCAGGTATTTATCCATGTAGTGGCGTTTGCTGCCTTTACCAATCAAAAGCCTGGTGTCGTTCAGTTTTCTGACGTTGACCTCTTGCAGGCGTATCAGATTGGTCAGGTAGCTGGCATTGGGTTTTTCAGGGTTCTTGTAGATCTTCAGCGTCAGTTCGTGGGCCAGATTTCGCAACATGTCACTGTTTTTGACAAGGTCCTGGCGCTGCTCGAGCCATTGGGTTTCAAGCGGGGCGTTAGTCGCCTGCCTGTCAAAATTTGCGATCAAGGCGTTCAAGGTGTCGACGCGGTTTAGTAAGGGTTCGTAGACGTTTGCAGCCACTGCATCGTTCCCCTGAGCCTGAGCGTTGGCCTGCCGAACGAGTCGATCAATATCCTTGAGGTTTCGAGTTGCAGCATTACCCAGTTGAGCGAGTGTGCGCTCGGCTGCGATGACTTTTTCCCGCCATCCATTGAGTAGGGTGTGCTCAACCTGTCGTGGCGTCGATCCATCACTGACATCCAGCAAAGTCAACGTGTTGGTATCGGCTCCCCGCTGCTCCGCCAGTACCAGCCGGTAGTTGTCGTGATGCTGCATGGCAATGATGCGTTTGCTTCGGCGGACGGTGTGTGGATGTGAAGAGGTGGAGGGCAGGGCTGGCAGGTATTCGATGTCTATGCCCTTCAAGTCGGTGGAGGGCGCTTGCTTCCCTTCATTCTGTTGCAACAGAACTTGCAATTGCTGCAGGCTTCGGTCACGGAAAAAGTCCACAACTTTGATGCATTCATCAATGTGCGCGGCGTCGGAATCGAGCGCATTGGAAGGATGGTCTTCCTTGAGGAGTTTGTATCCTTCACCGATTGCATCAAGCCGTTCCTGGAGGTGTGCGAGCAGTGCGAATTGTTTGTCTTCAGGCGTTTGAGCGATATCGATCAGTAACAAGGCTGCCTGGGTGAAGTCATGTTGCAGGTGCAACGGTTGCGGCCTGAGTGTTGCGGGCGCAGTCAAGTCGTGTGTATCGCTGACACTCAGCAACTGGCTACGCAGATTCACCATACCGATGCGGACTTGGTAGTGCGTGTATAGTGAGTCGATATCATTGATCTGTTGATACTCGACTCGGGGGAGCGCCTGCTGGTCAAGTTGAGCCAAGAGCTGGTCGCGTTGATGCGTCAAGGGAAGTTTTTCGATAAAACTGTCCAGGGCAATGCGTCGAGACCTACGGTAGTCGCCGCATACTTTAGGCGTGAGTAAAGCATTGAAAATATCCAGGCCCGAAGTGGGGTCCAGATTGTCGTCGTCCAGCCTGTCGTGCATGTCCAGATCGGCGATCAGGGCAACGTGATTCAGCGCGAGAATCAATTTCCCTACAATCAATTGGTAGCTTTTTTGGAAGTGAGCGGGAGAGTCCAATAGGGTGAGGAATTCCCGGTGCTGCTCCAGCAAGGTCTTGTGCAGCTCCAGGTCTTGAATGTATTCGTGGTATTTTTGCTTGGCTGTGTCGCGCTTCGCCCCAGGCTGGGATGTAACGTTCGCGATGATTGGCATGACCCTTACAAACTTATCGAGTTTGTCTGCTGACGCATTGAGCTCCTGCTTGATCTTTTCGTTCTTTGCCTTTATTTCCATCAACTTGCGTCCACCACCAGCACCCCTGCCAGACCCTCCTAGCCCACCAATTAGAATGCCTTGCCAGTGGCCCTGACCGTCCAGAGCGATAGCCTCGCTGCGGCCGGGACGTGATGCCTGGTACTCGTTGTTCGCTGCCTGAGCAACAGGGTCTTGGGCATGTACAATGCGCCAGATTGCTTGCGCTGGTGAAGAGGCTTGTTTGTCACGCAGCACTTGATACACGCCGTCTTCGATCAACACATAGTATTTGTGATCAAGTGTGATAATCCCTTCGCTATTGGGCTGTGCTTCCCCGACGTCCATTGGCAGGCGAAAGGTGGATAACCGCGATGCGCTCAGTGGAAACTGATTGGTATGCGGTAACAACTCCACCAGATCGGAACGCAGCCCTGCGGCCTGGCGCTGAAGGGTGTTGATCAGTGCGTCGTTGGCGTAGACATCGAAGCCGATAGCTATGCGTTGTTCGTCATTTAGCGTGCGAAGTATCGCTTTGGCCAAGCCGGCCTGGCCGGACCCGATCTGAATCAAGTCGCCGGTGTGGAAGCTACCTGCGTAGCGATTGGATGTGCGGTACAGATTAATGAAGGTCTGGGGGGCTTCCAATGCGTATTGGGCAAGGACAGTGGGTGTAGCAGTGACTTGTCCGCCGTGATCAATTGCACCTGTGTGCACACGAATGCCCAACGACGTTGGCCAGCCAGGGCGGCTGATGAGGAGCGCGCAAAATAGCGCTTCGCTATCGGCGGGGTTTGAAAAATCTGCGGTTGCCGAAAAGCCAAAAACACCTTGCAGTACGCGTTGCTCCATTTGTACTTGCAGGATGGCGTTCAGTGCCTCACTGGAGATCGGGCTGTCGCTGCCGAGCGTGCGCAACTCTGGGTGCTGCAGAAACAGATGGTCACGCGCTGCTGGAGAAAGCGCAGGAAATCGCTCGGTCAATGCCCCGGGATCGTCTGCAAAACCAGGTTTGAAATCCGTGAGCTCCAGTTGAAGTACTTCGAGCAATTGCCAGGGAGGTGTGGCACCTGAGCGCCAGAGCAGGTCCAGTTGCGAGCGTTCTACATTCGCCAGGCCCAGTAACCACTGGGCCCTCTGGGGTTCGATGGTCGGCAGATGTTCAGGCAGAAGCTGTTGAAGCAATAGGGTGTCAGTCAAGTTGTCGGTGCTGTCGTACGCTGAAAGATATTCATGGTGATCGTCGTCCGGCCAGTGCAGGGCCTGCCGGTGACTTCCCAGGTTGACGATGCTGGGATTGCCCATGGAGTTGATCAGTTGGCGAGTCCGGCGCCTTGAGAGCCTGGCCCCTATTCCTTGTAGGCGGGCGCTGATAGCAAGATCCGAGATATCGCCCAGCGCTTGTATGAACTCCGTACGATTGCCGTGATTCAGGGCAATGCCGGCAGTGAAGGTCTGATAGGCCATGCTGCCAAACGTAGCAGCCAACATTACCCGGTTGAGCCCGGTAACGCCCCCCGGCGCAGGAAGCGTGAGTAGCTCCAATGTCTGCCATAAAACGATGCTGGCGTGATCGGACAGCGATTTGAAGCGTCGCTCGCCAAGTGTCACCGCCAATGAAGCCAGGTTCGATTTGACCGTGGACTTTTCCAGCAGGGTCAAGTTTTCGCGCAGTGAGTCTTTACAGGCGTATGGACTGATCGCGAGTGTGTGCTGCGGCGTTGTTGTGTCTCCGAAGGCGGCATAGAGAAGTTTGGCTGCCCAGTTCAGGTCTGATCGATTGATGGCGGGGGTTTTCAGGTGATTGCGCAGCGTTATCTGGTCACTGTGCTTCAAGGCTGCGATAAACCAGGCCTCCGTGGGGTTCGCTCGAATTTGCTCGATGATTGAGTCAACGGCCTCGTCGTGACTGAAGTGTCGACGCAAAGCCCCGCCGGGGCGATTTGGAAAATAGCTGACGCTTTGGTGAGTGCCGAATGCCGTAAACCGCCGAAGAAAAAAAGGCAGCGGAATGGATGCGTCGGCGAACGTGAGTTTGCACTGGGTCCAAGGCTGGGCTTTATCGTTAAAGATGCCAGCTATTGCGGGTAATTCCTGTGGCGTAATACCGTTTGCTTGCGGTTCGCGAATGGCATCCAGTCCGGCAAGTTCGAACAGGTTCTCATGGTATTGAGATAGGAGCCTATTAGCATCGGCAGTCATTGCCGTGTCCAGGCGTGATTGCAACGCTGTCCCCAGATCAAGGCGGTGGGCAACCTGCTCGAAGGTTTCCGCACTGAGGACTGGCGTGTGCTCCTTTGCGCCATTGGCATGTCGACTGATATAGCTGTGTTCCAGATAGCTGTTTTGGTAGGACGGCGGATACGTGTGGGATAAATCCAACCTTGCCGCATCCCAGAGGGTAAAGGACTGAGTGCGTTCTCTGGCGGCGGTGGCGGCGAGGTCTCTACGGCTACGAACGGGCACTTCAAGAATTTTAGTGTGGAAGTACCAGGTCGTTGGATCGATGCGCTCTTGGCCATGAACGGGGAGGGAGTCCTGGAGGCGTTTGACGCTGTCTTGCTCGAACGTTGCCATGCAATCGGCAAGTAACTGAATCAAGGTGTTCTGTTGAGTGCCAATCAGCTTGCTCAGCTGTAGGTATCGTTGCTGGCTTTCGCTGTCGAGTGGTCCGAAATAGAGGTTTAGATTGTTCTCGATATACGTCAAGACGCGCTGATCCATATGGCTGCGCGCGGTATGAAAAGCAGCTTCATCAGGATGAACGGGTGGGGTTCGTGGCTGATCTGACATGATGGCTTCCTGCAGTCTATGAGCCTTTTGGCCCGTGGTTGAGTGCAGGAAGAATGAAAGGGTGTTGTAACGGCTGGGGGCTAAATATCTATTGCGGGGCAACGCTGCCTGGTGTGGCCAGGTCGCTGCAATTCCCCGTCGGGAATTGCAGCGAGTCTTTTCAGTGCTTGCTGTCGTCGTCGGACATGCTCAGCAGCTGTTTTTCCTGGTTCCAGTCGAAGGGCTCGTCGCTCTGCTCGGCTTCGTAACGACGCTCTTCCAGGGTCTGGTACACCTGAAGTTCTTCGTCCGGCATGTAGTGCAGACAGTCACCACCGAAGAACCACAGCAGGTCTCGTGGTACCA
This sequence comes from Pseudomonas vranovensis, assembly GCF_040438935.1. Classification (NCBI taxonomy): domain Bacteria; kingdom Pseudomonadati; phylum Pseudomonadota; class Gammaproteobacteria; order Pseudomonadales; family Pseudomonadaceae; genus Pseudomonas; species Pseudomonas vranovensis. The sequence continues at coordinate 781,355 of NZ_CP159259.1, forward strand.
GATGGGCGATTTGCGGATAGCGCTGGATAACCTGGCACATCAGGTCCTGGCCCAGGTAGGTGCTTTCCGGGTCGACCGGCAGTTGTAGCATCAGGTCGTCGAAACGCTCCAGGAACAGCGCGTGGCTTTCTTCCGGCACCTGCTCGGCCTCTCCCAGGGCAGCCAGGATAGTGCGCAGGTGGGAGAGCAGGGCGAGATGATATTCCAGGCGATCGGTAGCCATGCAGGCGGTCCTCATGAGCAAAAACGGGCGCGGGAGTATACGGCTCCCGGCGCCCGATGTCCCGGCCCTTATCGAATTTTGCCAGGGGTGGGTTGCAGAGCTTCCTTGCTGAATGCATCGACATCTATCACGGTGCGTCGAGCTGCCTCGGCGGCGTGCAGGGTCTGTGCTTCGTCAGCCTCAAGCGCGCCGACGCGCAGGGCCGCCTCGATAGCTGACTCGCCTGGTGTCGGGTTGACCTGGCCGCTCTTTAGCGCCTGATGCAGTTTTTGCTGCAAGGGAATGCACGCATCGAGCAGGGTGCTGGCCTGTTGCAAGGCGCCAACTGGATCATTGGGGTCTTGTGGGCGGTAGCAGCCGGCAAGCAGTTCCTCCAGTGCCGGGTCGCCTTTGGCGCGGCCGATCAGCGCAGCCACCTCTGCGTCCAGTGCGTCGCTTGGACCGGTATGCCGGCGCCCAAACGGGAAAACCACCAGGCGCAACGCGCAGCCCAGCCAGCGATTGGGGAAGTTGTCGAGCAGGCGGTCCAGGGCTTTCTCTGCCAGGCCCAGGCTTTCCTCCAGGGCCCAGCGCAGTAGCGGTTGCAGATGTTCTGGGGAGCCAAGGTCGTAGTAACGCTTGAGTGCGGCTGAACTCAGGTAGAGGTTGCTCAACACATCGCCCAGGCGTGCAGACAGTCGCTCGCGGCGTTTAAGCTCACCACCGAGCAGCATCATGCACAGGTCAGCTAGCAGGGCGAACGCCGCCGCCTGACGATTGAGGGCCCGGAAATAGCCCTGGCTCAGGGCATCGCCGGGGGCCTTCTCGAAGTGGCCCAGGCCAAGGCCCAGGACCAGGGTGCTGGCAGCATTGCCGACAGCGAAGCCGATGTGCTGCATCAGCAACTGGTCAAACTCGTTGAGCGCCTGGACATGGTCTTCCCGTCCGGCCAGGGCCATTTCCTTGAGTACGAAGGGGTGGCAGCGAATTGCACCCTGGCCAAAGATCATCAGGTTGCGCGAGAGGATATTGGCGCCCTCTACCGTGATGAAGATCGGCGCCCCTTGCCAGTTTCGCCCAAGGTAATTGTTCGGCCCCATGATGATGCCCTTGCCGCCATGTACGTCCATGGCGTGCTGGATGCACTCGCGGCCGCGTTCAGTCAGGTGGTACTTGAGAATCGCCGACAGCACCGAAGGCTTTTCTCCCAGGTCGACAGCCTTCGCCGTGAGTAGGCGGGCGCTGTCCATCAGAAAGGCATTGCCGCCGATCCGCGCCAGGGATTCCTGGATGCCTTCAAAGGCCGCCAGCGGCACATTGAACTGCTCGCGAATCCGCGCGTACTGGCCGGTGACCAGGCTGGTGTACTTGGCAGCACCCGTACCCACTGCGGGCAAGGAGATCGAGCGTCCGACCGACAGGCAGTTCATCAGCATCATCCAGCCTTTGCCGAGCATGGCCTGGCCGCCGATCAGCAAGTCCAGCGGCACGAACACGTCCTTGCCACTGTTGGGACCGTTCATGAAGGCTGCCCCCAAGGGCAAGTGGCGCTGGCCGATCTCGACGCCTGGGAGATCGGTGGGAATAAGCGCCAGGCTGATGCCCAGTTCTTCCTCATCGCCCAGCAGGTGTTCCGGGTCATAGGCCTTGAAGGCCAGGCCCAGCAATGTCGCAACGGGTCCCAGCGTGATGTAGCGCTTTTCCCAGTTCAGGCGCAGGCCAACGACCTCTTCGCCCTGCCATTGGCCTTTGCAGATAATGCCAGTATCGGGCATGGCACCTGCGTCGGAGCCAGCAAGTGGACCGGTGAGGGCAAAGCAGGGGATCTCATCGCCGCGGGCCAGGCGTGGCAGGTAATGGTTGCGTTGCTCGTCGGTGCCGTAGTGCAGCAGCAGTTCGGCCGGCCCCAGGGAGTTGGGGACCATGACGGTCGAGGCCAGGTCGCCGCTGCGCGTCGCCAGCTTCATGGCGACCTGAGAGTGGGCGTAGGCCGAGAAGCCCTTGCCGCCGTATTCCTTGGGAATGATCAGGGCGAAGAAACCATGGGACTTGATATGCTCCCAAGCCGCGGGCGGCAGGTCCAGGTCCTGGCCAATCTGCCAGTCGCTGACCATGGCGCAGAGTTCCTCGGTAGGCCCGTCGATGAAGGCTTGTTCCTCTTCGCTCAGTTCTGCCCGGGAGTAGCCGAGCAGGGTGTTCCAGTTCGGGCGACCGCTGAACAGCTCGCCATCCCACCACACGGTGCCGGCGTCTATGGCTTCACGCTCGGTCTGCGACATGGGCGGAAGGGTGCGCTGGAACCAGCCGAACAGCGGGCCGCTGAAGACCTTGCGGCGAAGGTCGGGCAGCAGCACCAGGGCCGCTTTTGCCGCTAGCACCAGCCAGAAGATCGCCAGTAGCCATCCGGGCGCGTGACTGAAAATACCCATCAGCAGCACATAGGCCGCGAGGATGGCCAGCGCCGGCACGGCGCCAATGCGTCGGTGGGCCAGATAGGCTGCACCGATCACCAAAACAACCAACCACAACAGCAACATATCCTTTCCTCCGTGAACGTCGGGGTATCGAGCGACCCCTCAGAGCTTAGTCGGCATCCAATATTCGGCTTGCTTGAACAATGACCGGGTGGAGTTCCGGGAGTTCGCCGGAATGCCCAAACGATTGCCTCGAAAAATGTCAGGAGTAGACTGGGCGGCCCGAACATTCATCAGGACGACGTCATGCTCAAGATCTGGGGCCGGAAGAATTCGACCAATGTCAGGAAAGTGCTGTGGTGCGCCGAGGAACTGGGCCTTGAATATGAGTCGATCGATGCCGGCGGCGCCTTCGGCCTGGTCAACGAGCCCGAATACCGGTCGCTGAATCCCAATGGCCTGGTACCGATGATCGAGGACGACGGACTGGTGCTTTGGGAGTCCAATGCCATCGTGCGTTATCTGTGTGCGCAATATGGCAAGGATGTCGATTGGTATATCAATGAGCCTCGTCAGCGCGCCGAGGCGGACAAGTGGATGGATTGGGTCACGTCTTCTCTGGCCTCGCCGTTCCGGCCTTTGTTCTGGGGCATCCTGCGCACGCCGGCCGACCAGCAGGACTGGGTGGCGATCAATGCCGCACACAAGACCTGTGCGCAACTGCTGTCGATCGCCGATCAGACGCTGGCCGAGCGTCCGTACTTGTCGGGGGAGCACTTGGGCATGGGTGATATCCCCCTGGGCTGTTTTGTCTACGCATGGTTTGAAATGCCCATCGAACGGCCCGAGATGCGCCACCTGCGCGCCTGGTACGAGCGCTTGCAGGAACGCCCGGCCTATCAGGCTGCAGTGATGACCGCGCTGACCTGATCGCTGCGGTCACCCTGATAGTTATTATCGATACACATGACTGTACTTGTATGGCCTGGGCAAGCACCATGGCCATATTCACTGCGGCCGGTCTGTCCAGTCGCTTCCTGACCCCTTCATTCTGGTGCATGACCCGCTATGAGTTCTGCTCTGTCCATAAGGCAGCTAACCAAGACCTACGGCAACGGCTTCCAGGCCCTCAAGGGCATCGACCTGGATGTCGCCGAAGGTGACTTCTTCGCCCTGCTTGGCCCCAACGGTGCCGGCAAGTCCACCACCATCGGTATCCTCTCGACGCTGGTCAACAAGACCAGTGGCACCGTGAATATCTTCGGCAACGACCTGGATCGCCAGCCGGCCGCGCTCAAGCGCTGTATTGGCGTAGTGCCGCAGGAGTTCAACTTCAACCAGTTCGAGAAGACCTTCGATATCGTCGTGACCCAGGCCGGCTATTACGGTATCCCAGCCAAGGTGGCCAAGGAGCGCGCCGAGAAGTACCTCACCCAGCTGGGGTTGTGGGACAAGCGCGATGTGCCGTCGCGCTCACTCTCCGGTGGCATGAAGCGTCGCTTGATGATCGCCCGGGCGCTGGTGCATGAGCCACGCCTGCTGATTCTCGACGAACCAACGGCGGGGGTGGACATTGAACTGCGTCGCTCGATGTGGAGCTTTCTGACCGAGCTGAACCAGCAGGGCATTACCATCATCCTGACCACGCACTACCTGGAAGAAGCCGAGCAGCTTTGCCGTCATATCGGCATCATCGACCACGGCACCATTGTCGAGAACACCAGCATGCGCTCGCTGTTAAGCAAGCTGCATGTAGAGACGTTCCTGCTCGACCTCAAGCAGGACCTGCCCCAGGCGCCCAGCTTGGTCGGTTACCCGTGCCGGCTGGTCACCCCGCATACCCTGGAAGTCCAGGTGGACAAGGACGTGGGCATTACTGCGCTGTTCAGCCAGCTGGCCCTGCAGAACATCGAAGTGCAAAGCCTGCGCAACAAAACCAATCGTCTCGAGGAGTTGTTCGTGTCTCTGGTTGAGAAAAACCTGGCGAAGGTGGCGGTATGAGTTCGGAACTGAGCGCCAACCTGGTCGCCCTCAATACCATCGTCTATCGCGAGGTTCGCCGCTTTACCCGAATCTGGCCACAGACATTGCTGCCGCCAGCGATCACCATGGTTTTGTATTTCGTGATCTTCGGTAACCTGATTGGTCGGCAGATCGGCGACATGGGTGGTTTCACCTACATGGAGTACATCGTGCCGGGGCTGATCATGATGTCGGTGATCACCAACTCCTATGGCAATGTGGTGTCGAGTTTCTTCGGCAGCAAGTTCCAGCGCTCTATTGAGGAACTGATGGTTTCGCCGGTTTCTCCCCATACCATTCTCATCGGCTACACCCTGGGCGGCGTGTTGCGCGGCTTGGCGGTGGGGTTGATTGTGACCTTGCTGTCGCTGTTCTTCACCGACCTGCAGGTACACCACCTGGGCGTGACCATTCTGGTGGTGGTGTTGACCGCGACCATCTTCTCGTTGCTCGGCTTTATCAACGCCGTGTTTGCGCGCAACTTCGACGATATCTCGATCATCCCGACCTTCGTCCTGACGCCGCTGACTTACCTGGGTGGGGTGTTCTACTCCATCAACCTGCTGCCACCGTTCTGGCAGACGGTGTCGATGGCCAACCCGGTGCTGCACATGGTCAACTCGTTCCGCTACGGTATTCTCGGGGTATCGGATATACGCATCGGCGTGGCCATCACCTTCATGCTGATTGCCACCGCCGTGTTGTACTTCGGCTGCACTCGCCTACTGGTCAGTGGGCGAGGAATGCGTACCTGACGCTTTTTGCTTGCGCCGGCGCCACTGCCGGCCCACCCACCAACGCCAGTAGAGCATGGTGAGGCAGTAGGCCAGGCCGCCGAGCAGCAGGCCGCACACCACTGAGCCCAGCAGAAAGGGCTGCCAAAGGGTGGAAAGCTGGTCGGTGATCCATTCGAACGTCAGTTCCTCAGGCAAGGTCCTGGGGGGGATCTGCATCAGCCAGGCGCCCATCTGGTAGGTGCAGAAGAACACCGGCGGCATGGTGATCGGATTGGTCAGCCAGACCAGGCTGACCGCAATCGGCAGGTTGCCGCGAATCATGATCGCCAGGCTTGCCGCCAGCAGCATCTGCATCGGAATCGGAATAAACGCGGCGAACAGGCCAACCGCCATTGCTCGCGCAACCGAGTGCCGATTCAGGTGCCAGAGGTTCGGGTCGTGCAACAGCCGGCCGAGAAAGCGTAAGGATTTGTGTTCCCTGATGCTGGTCGGGTCGGGCATGTAGCGTTTGAAGAGACGACGCGGCATGTAGGCTCTCGGCTATATGAAGGTGGCAAGTATGCACGGAATCTAAAAACGCCCCATTACAGACTTTGTGACAATTATTGAGCGGATGCACGACTCCAGTGAACTAAGCCTCAGGGGACGGATTTTTACTGGAGCTTCAAATCATGCGCACAGGGATGTTAGCGCTTGCTCTGGGCCTGTTGTGCCTCAGGGTTCTACCGGCTGTGCCATCGGTCGGAATAGTGGCCATGATGGCCCTGATCGGGCTTTGTTGCCTGCCTTGGCGGGCTCGCCTACTGGGCTTGTTCCTGCTGGGATTGAGCTGGGCGTGTGTTTCGGCGCAGCAGGCGCTGGATGATCGCCTGGCACCGGCACTTGATGGTCGCACTGTGTGGCTGGAGGGCAGGGTGGTCGGGTTGCCCGAGCAGGGTGGGCGCGTGGTGCGGTTCGAGCTTGAAGAGGCTCACTCGCGGCGCGCCGAGTTGCCACGTCGGCTGCAACTGAGCTGGTTTGGCGGGCCACCGGTATTCAGTGGCGAGCGTTGGCGCCTGGCGGTCAGCCTCAAGCGCCCCCACGGCTTGCTCAACCCTCATGGTCCGGATCGCGAAGCGACCTTGTTGGCTCGACGCGTCGGCGCTACCGGCAGTGTCAAGGCCGGTGAGCGCCTGGCGCTTGCTGAAGCCGCCTGGCGCGATGGCGTGCGCCAGCGCTTGCTGAGTGTCGATGCCCAGGGGCGTGAGGCCGAGCTGGTGGCGCTGGTGCTAGGCGATGGCAAGGGCCTTGCCCGGGAAAACTGGGATGTACTGCAGGCCACTGGCACGGTTCACTTGCTGGTGATTTCCGGTCAGCACATCGGCCTGCTGGCCGGCTTGGTCTATGGACTGATCGCCGCACTGGCCCGATTGGGTTGGTGGCCTCAACGCCTGCCCTGGTTGCCTTGGGCGTGCGGCCTGGGGTTTGCCGCTGCCCTGGGGTACGGGTTGCTGGCCGGCTTCCAGGTGCCGGTGCAGCGTGCCTGCATGATGCTTGCGATGGTGCTGCTATGGCGCTTGCGCTTTCGCCATCTCGGCGTAGGCCTGCCGTTATTGCTGGCGCTGGTTGCGGTGTTGCTGTGGGAGCCACTGGCCAGTTTGCTGCCTGGGTTCTGGTTGTCGTTTGCCGCTGTTGCGGTACTGACCCTGACCTTCAGTGGCCGCCTGGGCGCCTGGAACCGCTGGTTGGCCTGGGGGCGGGCGCAGTGGCTGATTGCACTGGGGCTTCTGCCGGTGTTGTTGGCGCTGGAGCTGCCGGTCAGTGTGACGGCGCCCTTGGCCAATGTGTTTGCCGTGCCCTGGATCAGCCTGGCGGTGCTGCCCTTGGCGCTACTGGGGACGTTGCTGTTACCCGTGCCGTTGGTGGGCGAATCCCTGCTCTGGATGGCCGGCGGCTTGCTCGACGGTTTGTTTCGACTGCTGGCGGCACTGGCGGACTGGCACCCGGCGTGGGTGCCAGAACCCTTGTCCTGGTTCGTGTGGGGGCTGGTATGTACAGGCGCGCTGTTGCTGCTGTTGCCCCGCGGAGTGCCGATGCGGGTGCTGGGCTGGCCACTGCTGCTACTGGCGGTATTCGCGCCCAGGGAGCGGGTGCCCCACGGCCAGGTGGAAGTCTGGCAGTTGGATGTCGGCCAGGGGTTGGCCTTTGTCCTGCGCACCCGCGACCACGCGATGCTGTATGACGCAGGGCCCGCGATGGGAGACCAGGACCTGGGGGAGCGCATCGTGCTGCCGACATTGCGCAAGCTGGGTGTGAATGCGCTCGATCTCATGCTTCTCAGTCATGCCGATGCCGATCATGCGGGCGGTGCCCCAGCGGTGCTGCGCGGTCTGCCAGTGCTCAGGGTCGTGGCTGGAGGGTCGGCAAGACTGCCGGCGGTATTGCAGGCGCAGCCTTGCGACAACGGCCAGCACTGGCAGTGGGATGGAGTGAGCTTTTCGCTCTGGCAGTGGCCAGGCGCTCGTGACAGCAACCAGGACTCTTGTGTGCTGTTGGTTGAGGCGAGTGGTGAGCGGTTGTTGCTTACCGGGGACCTGGATGCACCCGGCGAGCGGGCCTGGGCACATGACTGGCAGGCCACCCGGGTCGACTGGTTGCAGTCTCCGCACCATGGCAGCCGCAGTTCGTCCAGCCAATCGTTGTTGAGTACCACCGCGCCGCGCGGAGCATTGATCTCCAGGGGGCGCTACAACGCGTTCGGCCATCCCCATGCCGAGGTCATGGAACGCTACCGAACAAATGGCATCGAAGTCTTCGACAGCGCCGTACGCGGCGCAGTGCGCCTGCGTCTGGGCGACTTCGGCGAGCCGTTGGGGATGCGTGATCCGCCACGTTTCTGGCGTGACCCCAGTTGACGACCTTCGGCAGATGAGTGCCCAAGGGTCCTATGGTAAAGTGGCGGACTTTTTCAAGGGGATGCTAACTGTGTGGGAATTGGTCAAGTCCGGTGGTTGGATGATGCTGCCGATCATTCTGAGTTCCATCGCTGCCATGGCTATCATCGCCGAGCGCCTGTGGACCCTGCGTGCCAGCCGGGTCACCCCACCGCACCTGCTCGGGCAGGTCTGGATGTGGATCAAGGACAAACAACTCACCAGTGACAAGCTCAAGGCCCTGCGCGCCGATTCGCCGCTCGGCGAGATCCTCGCTGCCGGCCTGGCCAACTCCCGTCATGGTCGAGAGATCATGAAAGAGTGCATCGAAGAAGCCGCGGCACGGGTTATCCACGAGCTGGAGCGTTACATCAATGCCCTGGGTACCATTGCCGCAATGGCGCCACTGCTCGGTTTGCTCGGTACCGTGCTGGGCATGATCGACATTTTCAGTTCGTTCATGGGCACCGGCATGACCGCCAACGCCTCCGTGCTGGCCGGTGGTATCTCCAAGGCGCTGATCACCACGGCAGCAGGCCTGATGGTCGGTATCCCGGCGGTGTTCTTCCACCGTTTCCTGCAGCGGCGCATCGATGAGCTGGTGGTTGGCATGGAGCAGGAAGCCATCAAGCTGGTCGAGGTTGTGCAGGGCGATCGGGATGTCGATCTGGCCGAGGGCAAGGCGTGAAATTCCGGCGCAAGCCACGGGAGACCGTGGACATCAACCTGGCATCATTGATCGATGTGGTGTTCATCCTGCTGCTGTTCTTTGTGGTGACCACCACGTTCACCCGTGAAACCCAGTTGCGGGTCGAGTTGCCGGAGTCGGTCAGTGGCGCCCCGGCGCCCGATACCGAAACCAAGCAACTGGACATCACCATCAGCGCTGATGGCGTCTATTCGGTCAACAACAACCTGTTGCCCAAGAGCGATCTGGCCACCCTGATCGAAGCCCTGCAAAAAGAGTCTGCAGGTAATACCAAAATGCCGTTGTCGATCAGCGCCGACGGCAAGACCCCGCACCAGGCGGTGGTGACTGCCATGGATGCGGCCGGCAAGCTCGGTTTCAGCCAATTGCGCATGACCACGGTCGAGGCTGCTTCGGGGACTCCTTGATGGCCTTTGCCGATCGCCTGCTCAATGCCTGGTATACCGGGCACCCGGCCCTGGCGCTGTTGCGCCCGCTGGAGTCGCTGTATCGCCGGGTGGTGCTGCGCAAGCGTGCGCGCTTCCTGTCGGGGGAGGCCAGCAGCTACCGGGCCCCGGTGCCGGTTGTGGTGGTGGGTAACATCACCGTAGGCGGCACCGGTAAAACCCCCATGATTCTCTGGCTCATCGAGCACTGTCGTCAGCAAGGCTTGCGCGTCGGTGTGGTTAGCCGTGGCTACGGCGCCAAACCTCCTCGATTACCCTGGCGCGTCAGTGCCGAGCAGAGCGCAGCGCAAGCCGGCGATGAGCCCTTGCTGATTGTGCAGCGCAGTGGCGTGCCGTTGATGATCGACCCGGACCGCTCGCGCGCCGTGCAGGCATTGCTGGCCAGTGAACCGCTGGACCTGATCCTGTGTGATGACGGGATGCAGCATTACCGGCTGGCGCGCGATCTGGAGTTGGTGTTGATCGATGCCGCCCGCGGCCTGGGCAATCGCCTTTGCTTGCCCGCAGGTCCGCTGCGTGAGCCTGTGGAGCGCCTGCAGGATGTTGATGCGGTGCTCTACAACGGGGCCGCCGGCGATCGCGACGATGGCTTTGCTTTTGTCCTCAAGCCCACCGCCCTGGTCAATGTCCGCAGTGGTGAGCGTGTGGGGTTGGAACACTTTCCCGCTGGGCAGGCCGTGCATGCCGTGGCGGGTATCGGTAACCCGCAACGTTTCTTCAATACCCTGCAAGGGCTAGACTGGCGGCCAGTAGCGCATGCGTTTGCCGATCACGCGGTGTACAGCGCCCAGGCCCTCAGTTTCACACCGGCGCTGCCGCTGATCATGACCGAGAAGGATGCGGTCAAGTGCCGGGCCTTCGCCGCTGATGACTGGTGGTACCTGGCGGTCGACGCCGTGCCATCGCCGGCCTTCGCGGCCTGGTTGGATGCGCAGCTCGAACGGCTGTTGCAGGCACCGCAGCCCTGATTCTTTTCTTTTTCCGGCCATTGGCCTGAGGAATACCCATGGACACCAAATTGCTCGATATCCTGGCCTGCCCAATCACCAAAGGCCCACTCAAGCTCAGTGCCGACAAGACCGAGCTGATCAGCAAGGGCGCAGGCCTGGCCTACCCGATTCGCGATGGAATCCCGGTAATGCTGGAGAGCGAAGCCCGTACGCTGACCGATGAAGAGCGCCTTGATAAATGAGCCAGACGTTCACTGTAGTGATTCCTGCGAGGTTGCGTTCTACCCGCTTGCCCGGCAAGCCATTGTTGCTGATCGCTGGCAAGCCGATGGTCCAGCATGTCTGGGAACAGGCGCGCAAGAGTGGTGCCAGCCGCGTGGTCATTGCCACGGATGACGCCGGGATCTACCAGGCGTGCCAGGCATTTGGCGCTGAAGTGCTGATGACCCGGGAAGACCATGAGTCGGGCACTGACCGGTTGGCCGAAGTCGCAGCCCAGTTGGGCCTGGCGCCCGACGCCATTGTCGTCAACGTCCAGGGTGATGAGCCGTTGATACCACCAATCATCATCGATCAGGTTGCCGCGAATCTTGCGGCTCATCCTGAAGCGGGCATTGCCACGCTGGCCGAGCCGATCGAAGACGTCACTGCCGTATTCAACCCCAACGCGGTGAAGGTGGTCAGCGATTGCAACGGCTTGGCCTTGAGTTTCAGCCGGGCGCCGTTGCCCTGGGCGCGCGATGTCTTTGCAAAAAGTCGAGATACTCTGCCCGAGGGCGTGCCTTATCGCCGTCACATCGGCATGTACGCCTACCGTGCAGGCTTTCTGCATGACTTCGTCAACTGGGGACCCTGCTGGCTGGAACAGGCCGAATCGCTGGAGCAGTTGCGAGCGCTCTGGCATGGTGTGCGCATTCATGTGGCCGACGCCATCGAGGCCCCCCCGGTGGGCGTCGATACTCCTGAAGACCTGGAGCGCGTAAGGCGCTTGCTGGAGGCCTGATGCGGGTCTTGTTTGTGTGCCTGGGCAACATCTGTCGCTCGCCCACGGCTGAAGGCGTGTTGCGTAATCAGCTGCAGGCTGAAGGGCTGGAGGTGCTGATCGAAGTAGCGTCGGCTGGTACCAGTGATTGGCATGTCGGCAAGCAGCCCGACAGTCGTACCCGGCGCGCCGCCCAATTGCGTGGTTACGACCTGTCGCAGCAGCGTGCGCAGCAGGTGCGCAGCGCCCACTTCAATGACTACGACCTGATCCTGGCCATGGACAAGAGCAATCTTGGCCACTTGCAGGCCATGCAGCCGGCCGGTGCGAAAGCCGAGCTCGACTTGTTCCTGCGTCGTTACGAAGGGGCACTGGACGAGGTGCCGGACCCTTACTACGGCGGCGAGCAAGGTTTTGAGCAGGTCCTGGACTTGATCGAAACAGCCTGCCGTCAATTGGTCATCGAACTCAAGGGACGTCTATGAGCGGGCAGTGGCAGGAGCAGGTATCGCTCAAGCCGTACAACACCTTCGGCATTGATGTGAAGGCGCGCTACTTCACCCAGGCGCACAGCGACGAAGATGCTCGCCAGGCATTGGCGCAGGCGGCTGCGCAAGGGCTGCCAGTGCTGGTGATTGGTGGCGGCAGCAACCTGCTGCTCACCGCGGATGTGCAGGCGTTGGTCTTGCGCATGGCAAGTGCCGGGGTGCGCATTCTGTCTGACGACGGTGAACGGGTGGTTGTCGAGGCTGAAGCGGGGGAACCTTGGCATCCCTTTGTGCAGTGGTGCTTGTCTCAGGGGCTCGCGGGCCTGGAGAACCTCAGCTTGATCCCTGGCACCGTCGGTGCAGCGCCGATGCAGAACATCGGTGCCTATGGAGTCGAGATCAAGGATGTGTTTGTCGGGTTGACGGCGCTGGATCGCCAGACCGGTGAGCTGCACGAATTCGAGCTCGAGCAATGCCAGTTCGCTTATCGCGACAGCGTTTTCAAGCATCATCCCGGACGCTGGTTGATTCTGCGCGTGCGTTTTGCCTTGAGCCGGGTGATGCATGCCCACCTGGACTACGGTCCGGTTCGTCAGCGTCTGAGCGAGCAGGGCATCTCTGAGCCGACTGCGCAAAATGTCAGCGATGCCATTTGCAGTATCCGTCGGGAAAAACTGCCGGATCCGGTTGAGTTGGGCAATGCCGGCAGCTTCTTCAAGAACCCGATGGTGGCCGCTGTACTGGCTGACAAGATCCGTGTGCAGTATCCGGGGCTGGTGGCTTATCCACAGGCTGACGGGCAGTTCAAGCTGGCGGCCGGTTGGCTGATCGAGCAGGCGGGTTGGAAGGGGCATCGTGAAGGCGATGCCGGTGTGCACCGTTTGCAGTCGCTGGTGCTGGTCAATTACGGCCAGGCCACGGGTTTGCAATTGCATGAGCTGGCACAGAAGATCCAGGCCGACATTCTTGAGCGTTTTGGTGTGACGCTGGAGATGGAGCCGAACCTGTACTGACCCGCAGGGGCGGGCTTACCGCGCGAAAGCAGCAAAAAAAAAGCCCCGCCAGTTACCTGGCGGGGCTTTTTACTGCCTGGAAGATCAGACGAGCGGTTTGTGCTCTTCGGTGGTTTCCAGGGCTTCGGCTTGCTGCTCGGCCGCTGCTTTGGCTTCAGCAGCGGCAGCTGCCTCGGCTTCGCGCTTGCGGCGACGGACTTCACGTGGGTCGTTAGGTGCGCGACCGTTGCTGGTCAGGGCACTGGCTGGAGCGGGTGCTTCAGCAGGTGCCTCAGTCACTTCGGCTGGCGCTTCGGCAGGTGCTTCAGCGACTGCAACCGGAGCTTCGACAACAGCCGGGGCAGGTTCTGCGGCTACTTCGGCAACCACTTCAGGTTCAGCTTGCACCGGTACCTGGATTTCAGGTTCGGTGGCAACGGCTGGCTCGACAGCTTTAACCTGAGCGACAACCACTTCTTCAACCACTGGTGCGATGCTGACTTCAGCAGTTTCTACCGGTGCCTGGAAGGGCTGCTCGACAACCGGGGCTGCTGCGACTTCAGCCACTTCAACGGTTTCGGTCACTTCAGTCACGGGCTGAGCGGCTTCGACAATCGAAGGCTCGGCAACTGCTTCATCAGAAGGTGCCTGCTCTTCAACAGCAGCAGTAGCACGCTCGGCTTGCTGGTTGGCCTGGGCCTCGGCATCGGCGCTGATGTTGCTGGTTGCAACGGCAGCGGTAACGGCCAGGCCGGCAGCCAGTTCAGCACCCAGCGCGCTTGGCTGTGGCTGTTCTTCGTTGCCTTCCTCGGCACCTTCTACCAGGTTGCCGTTGGCGTCACGCTGACGCTCGCGACGGTTGCTGCGACGACGCTGGCCACGGGAGCGGCGACGTGGACGATCGCCTTCGGCGCCTTCCTGGTTGTCGTCCTGCAGCAATTCTTCGTTCGGCAGTTGCTCTTCAGCAGCTTCGGCAGCCTGTTCGGCGGCACGCGGTTGGCGCTCTTCACGTGGTGGGCGTGGTTGACGCTCTTCACGCGGCGCACGTTCTTCGCGCGGGGCGCGCTCTTCACGTGGGGCGCGTTCTTCGCGGGGGGCACGCTCTTCACGAGGCTGGCGTTCTTCGCGCGGGGCACGCTCAGGGCGCTCTTCGCGTACGGTTGGAGTGCCGGCATCCAGTGGCTCGCGCAGTTCGCGGACCGGACGGTCTTCGCGGGAGCGGCGCTCTTCACGTGGAGCACGTGGCTGACGCTCTTCGCGTGGCTGGCGAGGGGCGCGCTCTTCACGGGCCTGGGTTTCTTCGCGAGGTTCACGGGCTTCGCGAGGCTGACGCTCTTCACGCGGTGCGCGTTCTTCGCGAGGCTTGCGATCACGGTCCTCTTCGCGACGGCCGTTGCGGTTACGGCTCTGCTGGCGACCGTTGCGGCGCTCTTCGTTGCGCTGCGGGCGTTCGGTCGCTGGCTTTTCGGCAACGACTGGCGCGGCGGCAGGCTCTTCCTTGCCGGCAAACAGGCTGACCAGCGACTTCACCAGGCCTTTGAACAGGCTTGGCTCAGGCGCAACGTGGACCGGGGCTGCCGGCTGTTCGACGGTGGTCGGCACCGGTGCATTGGCGCGTGCCGGGGCAGTCTTGACCGCGGCTTCCTGGCGAACCAGGGTGCGGGTGGCTGCGGTCGGCTGGACTTCTTCGGTCTCGGCCGCGGCGATTTCGTAGCTGGACTGGCTGCTCAGGGCTTCCGGGCTGTCGTCGCGCAGACGCTGGACTTCAAAGTGTGGGGTTTCCAGGTGGTCGTTCGGCAGGATGACGATACGCGCCCGGGTGCGCAGTTCGATCTTGGTGATCGAGTTGCGCTTTTCGTTGAGCAGGAAGGCGGCAACCGGAATCGGCACTTGAGCGCGAACTTCGGCGGTGCGGTCTTTCAGGGCTTCTTCTTCGATCAGGCGCAGGATAGCCAGCGACAGGGACTCGACGTCACGGATGATGCCGGTGCCGCTGCAGCGTGGGCAGACGATGCCGCTGCTTTCGCCCAGGGATGGACGCAGGCGCTGACGGGACATTTCCAGCAGGCCGAAGCGCGAGATACGACCAACCTGTACGCGGGCGCGGTCGGCCTCCAGGCACTCGCGCACCTTTTCTTCGACGGCACGCTGGTTCTTGGCCGGGGTCATGTCGATGAAGTCGATGACGATCAGGCCGCCGATGTCACGCAGGCGCAGCTGGCGGGCAATTTCTTCGGCCGCTTCCAGGTTGGTCTGCAGGGCGGTTTCTTCGATGTCGCTGCCTTTGGTGGCGCGTGCCGAGTTGATGTCGATGGACACCAGGGCTTCGGTCGGGTCGATCACGATCGAGCCGCCGGACGGCAGGTCGACCACGCGCTGGAAGGCAGTTTCGATCTGGCTTTCGATCTGGAAGCGGTTGAACAGCGGGACGCTGTCTTCGTACAGCTTGATCTTGCTGGCGTACTGCGGCATTACCTGGCGGATGAAGGTCAGGGCTTCTTCCTGGGCATCAATGCTGTCGATCAGCACTTCGCCGATGTCCTGGCGCAGGTAGTCGCGAATTGCGCGGATGATGACATTGCTTTCCTGGTAGATCAGGAAAGGTGCGGAACGGTCCAGGGAGGCTTCCTTGATCGCGGTCCAGAGTTGCAGCAGGTAATCCAGGTCCCATTGCATTTCTTCGCTGCTGCGGCCCAGGCCGGCAGTGCGCACGATCAGGCCCATGTCGGCGGGTGCGACCAGGCCGTTCAGGGCTTCGCGCAGTTCATTGCGTTCTTCGCCTTCGATGCGACGGGAGATACCGCCGGCACGTGGGTTGTTTGGCATCAGGACCAGGTAGCGACCGGCCAGGCTGATGAAGGTGGTCAGGGCGGCGCCCTTGTTGCCACGCTCTTCTTTTTCGACCTGGACGATGACTTCCTGGCCTTCGCTGAGTACTTCCTTGATGTTTACCCGACCTTCCGGGGACTTCTTGAAGTATTCGCGGGAGATTTCCTTGAGGGGGAGGAAGCCATGGCGTTCGGAGCCGAAGTCGACGAATGCGGCTTCCAGGCTAGGTTCGATCCGGGTGATCCGGCCTTTGTAGATGTTGGCCTTCTTCTGCTCGCGCGCACCGGACTCGATGTCCAGGTCGTAGAGACGTTGGCCGTCCACCAGAGCTACACGCAACTCTTCGGGTTGAGTTGCGTTAATCAGCATTCTTTTCATGTAATACCGTCGGTTTCCGGGCTGCCGGAAACGGCGTTCGGCACACACGACTTCTCACGGTCGGTGTCAGGTGCGCAAGGGGTGGCGGGCCACCCCCGTGTCCAGCGACATTCGAGCCAGTCTGGTAACCCAGTGCTGCCGAAGTCGCGACGACGCGTCCTGCTTGCTGTGGTGTCAAATGCACTCAGTCAGGAGGAGGAATCAGCCTTCGGCCGTGGACGCCCCAGGGGCATCTTGATCAAGACCGGGTCCGGTCGCCTGGCCTAAAGGCCGCTGGACTGGACGCAGTACTACACGGTCCGACGGTTGTGCATCTCCACCCTACACGTATCCCTGATAATTCGGGTGCTGCCGCGCGCTGAATCCGCAACGGGTTGCATTTATCGCCAGCTCCAATTGGGGAGCCCGCGCCTTTTATGTCCAAGGCTGGTATTTCCGAAGCCTTCGCCAAGACTGCGTGAAATTGACGGCACTGACAGAGTGGCATCGAAAAAAACGTGGGGGAGGGCGAAATACCGCTCTTGTAGTTTTTTATCGGTCTTCTCTGCACGGCGCTGGTGGCGATTCCAGGCATTTCTGTAAACTGGCAAAAGCCCCGTCGGACGGCCTCGCGTCCTCGAGAATTGCGTCGGTCAGGGCCGGTAGAAGCCGTGAGTCCGCTGGCCTGCCGCTTTTGGCGGCGTTCGCGACTATAGCAGCAATCATTAAGTGCTTCAAATCCATAAAAAATTGTTATGATTGGCAAATGACGACTAATGCCCCTCCGACCTCCGGCGTCCAGCTGATCGAGGTCGCGCCGGAACTTGCCGGCCAACGAATCGATAATTTTCTTATTACTGCGCTCAAGGGTGTTCCCAAGACCTTGATTTACCGCATTTTGCGTAAAGGCGAAGTGCGCGTGAACAAGGGGCGGATCAAGCCGGAGTACAAGTTGCAGGCCGGTGACATCGTGCGGGTGCCGCCCGTTCGTCTGCCTGAGCGCGACGAGCCTGTGCCGGTGGCCCAGGGTTTGCTTCAGCGTCTTGAAGCCGCCATTGTCTATGAAGACAAGGCCTTGATCGTATTGAACAAGCCAGCTGGTATCGCCGTTCATGGCGGTAGCGGTCTGAGTTTTGGCGTGATCGAAGCCTTTCGTCAGTTGCGTCCGGATGCCAAGGAGTTGGAGTTGGTTCATCGCCTGGATCGCGATACCTCCGGCCTGTTGATGATTGCCAAGAAACGCAGCATGTTGCGTCACCTGCATGCCGCCTTGCGTGGCGATGGTGTCGACAAGCGTTACATGGCGCTGGTACGAGGCCATTGGGCGACAGCCAAGAAACAGGTCAATGCGCCGTTGCTCAAGAGCAACCTGCGCTCTGGTGAACGCATGGTCGAGGTCAACGATGAGGGCAAGGAAGCGCTGACATTGTTCCGTGTTCTGCGCCGCTTCGGCGAGTTCGCAACCATCATCGAGGCGCGCCCGATCACTGGTCGCACTCACCAGATTCGTGTCCATGCCCTGCATGCCGGGCATTGCATTGCCGGCGACAGCAAGTACGGTGATGAAGACTTCACTCGTGAAATTCGAGAGCTGGGGGGCAAGCGTTTGTTCCTGCATGCCTATGCCTTGACCGTTCCGCTGCCCGATGGTGGTGAGCTCAAGCTCGAGGCGCCAGTGGACGACATGTGGGCCAAGACTGTGGAGCGCTTGAGTGCAGCGTGATTACGACCTGCTGATTTTCGATTGGGATGGCACCCTGGCTGACTCTATCGGGCGTATTGTCCAGGCCATGCACCTGGCTGCAGGTCGGGTAGGGGAGTCAACCTGTGATGACGCGGCGGTCAAGGGCATTATTGGCCTGGCGCTGCCCGAGGCCATTGCCACCTTGTATCCGCATCTGGGTGACGAGCAGGTCGCAACGTTTCGCCAGCATTATGCCGATGTCTACATGGCGCTGGATGTGCAGCCTTCGCCTTTGTTCGAAGGGGTGGTCGAGTCGCTTGAGGCCTTTCGAACCGAGGGCTATCGTCTGGCAGTGGCTACCGGCAAGGCGCGTCGTGGCCTGGATCGAGTATTGCAAGCCAATGGCTGGCAGGATTACTTCGATGTCACGCGCGCTGCCGACGAAAGCCGTGGCAAACCGCATCCGCAGATGCTTGTAGAGATTCTCGCCCATTGCCAGGTCGAACCGTCGCGTGCATTGATGGTGGGTGACTCGTCATTCGACTTGCTGATGGCCAGCAACGCCGGTATGCATTCGGCCGCTGTCGGTTATGGGGCGATGTCGCTCGAGGCATTGAGTGCCTTCAGGCCGCAGGTCTGTCTAGAGCATTTTTCACACTTGCAGGCCTGGTTGAGCCGGTCGCCTGTCGAAGTATTTCCAGGGTAGGTGAGCATGGCTGACGAGTGGAAGGCGCCAAGCGCCGAAGGCAATGAAGAGCAAAAGAGCTGGAAGTTGTTGGAGAAAACCCTCCTGGCGGGCGTGCAAGAACAGCGTCGCGCCAGGCGCTGGGGGATCTTCTTCAAGTTGCTGACCTTTATGTACCTGTTCGGCATCCTTGCCCTGTTTTCGCCTTTGATGAACATGGACAAGGCTGCCTCGCGCAGTGTCACGCATACAGCGCTGGTAGAGGTGCGCGGGGTGATTGCCGACCAGGAGCCTGCCAGTGCCGACAGCATCGTCGGTGGTCTGCGAGAGGCCTTCAAGGACTCGAAAACCAAGGCAGTGATTCTGCGTATCAACAGTCCGGGTGGCAGTCCGGTGCAGTCCGGGTATGTCTACGATGAAATTCGCCGGCTGCGCGCGGAGTATCCGGCGATCAAGCTGTATGCGGTGATCAGTGACCTGGGGGCTTCCGGCGCTTACTACATTGCCAGTGCCGCCGACGAAATCTATGCCGACAAGGCCAGCCTGGTGGGCTCCATTGGTGTCACGGCGGCGGGGTATGGGTTCGTCGGTACGATGGAGAAGCTTGGTGTCGAGCGTCGTACCTACACTGCTGGCGAGCACAAGGCGTTTCTTGATCCGTTCCAGCCGCAGAAGCCTGAAGAGACGGCGTTCTGGCAGGGGGTGCTGGAAACCACTCACAAGCAGTTCATTGCCAGTGTCAAGCAGGGGCGTGGCGAGCGCTTGAAGGACAAGGAGCACCCCGAGCTGTTCAGTGGCCTGATCTGGTCCGGTGAGCAAGCGCTGGCCCTGGGGTTGGTCGATGGCCTGGGCAGTGCCGGTTATGTGGCACGTGAGGTGGTGGGCGAGAAGGAGCTGGTGGACTTCACTATCGAAGAGTCACCCTTTGATCGCTTCTCCAAGCGCCTGGGTACCAGCATTGCGGAGCGTCTGGCGATGTGGATGGGCTTTCAGGGGCCTTCGTTGCGCTGAGTGTCCCGGGATGTAGAAGCCGGCCCCTTGAGGCCGGCTTTTTCGTGCCGCTCCTACAAGGTGATGCCCTCTTGCAGGAGCATGTCTATCAGGCGGATCAGTGGCAGGCCGATCAGGCTGGTGGCGTCGACGCCGTGGGTGCTCTGGAACAGGCTGACACCCAGGCCCTCGGCCTTGAAGCTGCCGGCGCAATCGTAGGGCTGCTCGATGCGCAGGTAGCGCTCGATGCGTGGCAAGTCCAGTTCGCGCATGTTGACCGTGAATGGCACGCAATCGACCTGGCAGTGGCCGGTCTGGCTGTTGAGCAGCGCAAGGCCTGTTAGGAAGGTGACGTGATTGCCGCTGGCCGCGAGCAACTGCTCGCAGGCTCGCTCGAAGGTGTGCGGCTTGCCGAGGATCTGTTCGCCGAGTACGGCAACCTGGTCGGAGCCGATGATCAGGTGGTCGGGGTGGTTTGTCGCGAGTGCCTGGGCTTTTTCCCGGGCCAGTCGTTTTACCAGGTCCAGGGCTGGCTCTTGCGGGTATCGTTGTTCGTCTATGTCGGGGCTTGCCCAACTGAATGGCAGGTGCAGGCGGGCGAGCAATTCGCGGCGATAGGGTGAGCTGGAAGCCAGTAACAAAGGCAGCATGATGAACTCCTGGGCAGGTGAAACGATTCTAACATGCTGAACGGAGCCGAATTTCCTTTGACAGGGGCGGGGGTCGTCCCTAGAATGCTGCGCCTATGTTGAATGACCCGATTCCACCTCACGTTGACCCGCGCAAATTGGCCGATCGTGGTGTTTCTATTGAAGGAACGCTGCAGCTCGCCGATTTGGAGAGACTCTGCGACCCGCTTTCCGATAATGTCGGTACGGTGCAGGCTAAATTCGATTTTGAGCGAGACGAGCAGAAGGCCGTGGTTATCCACACCTCACTCGACGTCGAGGTCAAAATGGTTTGCCAGCGTTGTCTTGAGCTGGTCACCCTGCCGATCCACAGCGAGTGTACCTACGCCGTGGTGAAGGAGGGTGCGAATACCCAGTCGTTACCGAAAGGTTATGACGTGCTGGAACTGGGCGAAGATCCTTTGGATCTGCAGGCCTTGGTCGAGGAGGAGCTTCTGCTTGCCTTGCCCATCGTGCCTGCTCATCATCCGGAAGAATGCCAGCAGCCGGCGGGCGCCGATGAGCCCGAACCGAGCAAGGACGAGGTAACACGGTCCAACCCGTTCAGTGTATTGGCGCAGTTAAAGCGTGACCCAAACGTTTAGGAGTTAATCAATTATGGCTGTTCAGCAGAACAAAAAATCCCGCTCTGCCCGTGACATGCGCCGTTCGCACGACGCCCTCTCGGAAAACGCTCTGTCCGTAGAGAAAACCACTGGTGAAGTGCACCTGCGTCACCACGTATCGCCAGAAGGCGTATACCGTGGTCGTAAAGTGATCGACAAGGGCGCTGACGAGTAATCCTTGTCCGCTCAGATCATCGCGATTGACGCAATGGGCGGGGACTTCGGTCCCCGCAGCATTGTTCAGGCGAGTATTGCTTGCCTGTCAGCTACCCCCTCGCTGCACCTGACCCTTGTCGGTCAACCCTCCCTCCTTGAAGATCTGATCGCTGGCCAGCCGGCAGCGGATCGCGCGCGCCTGCAGATTGTCGCTGCCAGCGAAGTGATCGGCATGGACGAGCGGCCCTCCCAGGCTTTGCGTGGCAAGCCCGATTCCTCCATGCGCGTGGCGCTTGAATTGTTGCGTGATGGCAAGGTGCAGGCGTGCGTGAGCGCGGGTAATACGGGGGCGCTCATGGCGCTGTCGCGCTATGTGCTCAAGACGCTGCCTGGCATCGATCGACCGGCCATGGTTGCGGCCATCCCGACCCAGTCCGGCTACTGCCAGTTGCTTGACCTGGGTGCCAATGTCGACTGCAGTGCAGAAAACCTCTTCCAGTTTGCGGTCATGGGCTCCGTTGCGGCCCAGGCCCTGGGGATTTCCCGGCCGAGGGTGGCGCTGCTCAACGTTGGTACCGAGGACATCAAGGGCAATCAGCAGGTCAAGCTGGCAGCCAGCCTGCTGCAGAACGCTCGCGGCCTCAACTATATTGGCTTCGTTGAAGGCGACGGTCTGTACCGTGGTGAGGCGGATGTGGTGGTGTGCGACGGTTTCGTAGGCAATATCCTGCTCAAGTCCAGCGAGGGGCTTGCGACCATGATCGGCTCGCGCATCGAGGCCCTCTTCAAGGGTGGGCTTGGGGCGCGTCTGGCAGGTGCAGTGGCCATGCCGCTGCTCAAGCGCCTGCAGGCTGATCTCGCGCCGGCGCGTCATAACGGTGCAAGTTTTCTCGGCCTCCAGGGCATCGTCATCAAGAGTCACGGTTCTGCGGGTGTGCAGGGCTTTCAGAGTGCCATCCAGCGGGCCCTGATCGAAATTCAGGAGAACCTGCCCCAGCGTCTGCACGGGCGGCTGGAAGACCTGTTGCTTTAGGCATATCCGTCAGGAAGTGGTTAAATGTGACCGCTTGGTCCGCGTTAACATCCAAGTTTTCAGTTTCTTGTGCTCAGCCGCGCGCTGGGCGCTTCATTTCCGACGACAAGATCATTAGGGGCTTGTTCAATGTCTGCATCCCTCGCATTCGTCTTTCCCGGTCAAGGTTCGCAGTCCCTCGGCATGCTTGCCGAGCTGGGCGCTCAGTATCCGTTGGTTATTGATACCTTCCGCGAGGCCTCCGAGGCTCTGGGCTATGACCTCTGGGCGCTGACCCAGAACGGCCCGGAAGAGCAACTCAATCAAACCGACAAAACCCAGCCGGCCATCCTGACTGCCTCGATCGCCCTGTGGCGCTTGTGGCTGGCGGAAGGTGGTGCGCGTCCTGCATTCGTTTCCGGCCACAGTCTGGGTGAGTACAGTGCGCTGGTTGCCGCCGGCAGCCTGAGCCTGGCCGATGCGGTCAAGCTCGTGGAGCGCCGCGGTCAGCTCATGCAGGAAGCCGTTCCGGCCGGGCAGGGCGCCATGGCAGCCATCCTGGGCCTGGACGACGCCGATGTCGTGGCCGTCTGTGCCGACGCTGCCCAGGGTGAAGTCGTCAGTGCGGTGAACTTCAACTCGCCTGGCCAGGTGGTCATTGCTGGCGCCAAGGCAGCCGTCGAGCGTGCCATGGAGGCCTGCAAGGCCAAGGGCGCCAAGCGTGCGCTGCCGCTGCCGGTGAGCGTGCCATCGCACTGCGAGCTAATGCGTCCTGCTGCCGAGCGCTTTGCCGAGTCGGTCAATGGCATCGACTGGAAGGCTCCGCAGATCCCGCTGGTACAAAATGTAAGCGCTGCCGTGGCGGCCGACCTGGACACCCTCAAGCGCGACTTGCTCGAGCAGCTGTTCAAGCCGGTCCGTTGGGTCGAGTGCGTGCAGACCCTGGCCGCCAATGGCGCGGTGCAGCTGGTCGAGTGTGGTCCGGGCAAGGTCCTGGCTGGTCTGAACAAGCGCTGCGCTGACGGCGTCAACACCTTTAACCTCAATACCCCGGATGCTTTCGCCGCCACCCGTGCGGCGCTGGCCTGAATTAGGAGAAGCTTGCATGAGCCTGCAAGGTAAAGTTGCACTGGTAACCGGCGCCAGCCGTGGTATTGGCCAGGCCATCGCCCTGGAGCTGGGCCGTCTGGGCGCGACCGTGATCGGTACCGCGACCTCCGCTTCGGGTGCCGAGCGCATTACCGCCACCCTCAAGGAGCACGGCATCACCGGCACCGGCATGGAGTTGAACGTGACCAGTGACGAATCCGTCACTGCCACCCTCGCTGCCATCCAGGAACAGTTCGGTGCGCCGACCATCCTGGTCAACAACGCTGGTATCACGCGTGACAATCTCATGCTGCGCATGAAAGACGACGAGTGGTTCGACGTCATCGACACCAACCTGAACAGCCTCTACCGTCTGTCCAAGGGCGTGTTGCGCGGCATGACCAAGGCGCGCTGGGGTCGTATCATCAGCATCGGTTCGGTGGTGGGTGCGATGGGTAACGTCGGCCAGGTCAACTACGCAGCCGCCAAGGCCGGCCTGGAAGGTTTCAGTCGCGCCCTGGCTCGTGAAGTCGGCTCCCGTGCCATCACCGTCAACTCGGTGACCCCAGGCTTCATCGATACCGACATGACTCGCGAATTGCCGGAAGCTCAACGCGAAGCGCTGCAGACCCAGATTCCCCTGGGGCGTCTGGGCCAGGCTCAGGAGATCGCCAATGTGGTGGCTTTCCTGGCTTCCGACGGCGCAGGTTATGTGACTGGCGCTACGATTCCGGTCAACGGCGGCATGTATATGTAAATCTAATGTGACGGATTGCTTCAAAAAAATGTCATACGAGCTGTCTAAAATCCGTTATAAAGCTGCAACCAGATTCTAGTCGGTTGGCAGGTGTGGTCTGGCGAGGCGTGTTGCGCTTGAAAAGCAGACGTCTTTCTATACACTTACACACCGGCCAGCTGCCTGACATATGTCCATTAGGAGTGAAAACAAGGTATGAGCACCATCGAAGAACGCGTCAAGAAAATCGTCGCCGAGCAACTGGGCGTTAAAGAAGAAGAAGTAGTGAACACTGCTTCCTTCGTCGAAGATCTGGGTGCCGATTCCCTTGACACCGTTGAGCTGGTGATGGCTCTGGAAGAGGAATTCGAGACCGAAATCCCTGACGAAGAAGCTGAGAAGATCACTACTGTTCAAGCTGCTATCGACTACGTCAACAGCCACCAGGGCTAAGACGTTGTAGTCGTCGCTTCTTGTCATGGAAAAACCGCACTGCCTTCGCCGGCGTGCGGTTTTTTCTTTACAAGACATGTAGTCAATGTGAATAAGGAGAGTGCTGTGTCGCGTAGACGCGTCGTGGTCACCGGTATGGGTATGCTGTCGCCACTGGGTACGGATGTGCCGAGCAGTTGGCAGGGCATTCTGGCTGGCCGCAGTGGCATAGGTCTGATTGAACATACGGACCTGTCTGCCTACTCCACCCGTTTTGGCGGCTCGGTAAAGGGCTTCGAGGTTGAGCAGTACCTGTCGGTCAAGGAAGCCCGCAAGCTCGATCTGTTCATTCAGTACGGCCTGGCAGCCGGTTTTCAGGCAGTGCGCAACGCCGGCCTGGAAGTGACCGATGCCAACCGCGAGCGCATTGGCGTCGCCATGGGCTCGGGTATCGGCGGTCTGACCAATATCGAAGAAACCAGTCGGACGCTGCATGATCAGGGCCCGCGACGCATTTCGCCGTTCTTCGTGCCAGGTTCGATCATCAACATGATTTCCGGTTTCCTGTCGATCCATCTGGGGGTACAGGGGCCTAACTACGCCATTGCCACTGCTTGCACCACCGGTACTCACTGTATCGGCATGGCTGCGCGCAACATCGCCTTCGGTGAAGCCGATGTGATGATCGCTGGCGGTGCGGAAATGGCAGCCTGCGGCTTGGGCATGGGTGGCTTCGGTGCCTCGCGCGCGCTGTCGACCCGCAATGACGACCCGACCCGGGCCAGTCGCCCATGGGATAAAGGCCGTGACGGTTTCGTCCTCTCTGACGGTGCCGGCGCCCTGGTGCTTGAAGAGCTCGAGCACGCCAAGGCTCGTGGCGCGACCATCTATGCCGAGCTGGTCGGCTTTGGCATGAGTGGCGACGCCTACCACATGACCTCTCCGCCAGAAGACGGCAGCGGCGCCGCGCGTTGCATGGTCAACGCCCTGCGTGATGCCGGCCTCAATGCTGACCAGGTGAGCTACATCAACGCCCACGGCACTTCGACGCCAGCAGGCGACCTGGCAGAAGCCTCGGCGATCAAGTCGGTGTTTGGTGATCATGCCTACAAGCTGGCAATCAGCTCGACCAAGTCGATGACCGGCCACCTGCTCGGCGCCGCCGGTGCAGTAGAGGCGATCTTCAGCGTGCTGTCGATCAACAGCCAGGTAGCACCGCCGACCATCAACCTCGATGAGCCGGACGAAGGTTGCGACCTGGACTTCGTGCCGCATGAGGCGCGCAACATGCCGATCGACGTGGTGCTGTCCAACTCCTTCGGGTTTGGTGGTACCAACGGCTCGCTGGTGTTCCGCCGGTTCGCCGACTGATGCACAGTTGGCTCGATGGCCTGCCGGCTGATGCAGTCAATCTGCAAAGCCGCGGGCTGGCCTACGGCGATGGTCTGTTCGAGACCATCGCTGTGCGGGCCGGTCGGCCATCGTTGCTCGAGTACCACCTCGAGCGCCTGGCGCTGGGTTGCCAGCGCCTGGCGATCAGTGTTGATCACGGCCTGGTTTGCGATGAGCTCTGCCGTTACGCCAGTGCGTTGGGTGACGGAGTACTCAAACTGATTCTTGTGCGTGGCGACAGCCAGCGCGGCTATGCGCCTGCCGCTGGGGCGGCGCCACGACGTATCCTTCAGGGCAGTCCCTTGCCCTTCTATCCTGCCCGGAATGCCGAGCAGGGTATTCTTTTGTTCCCCTGTACCACGCGTCTTGCGGAACAACCCTTGTTGGCGGGGCTCAAACATCTCAATCGGCTCGAGCAGGTCCTGGCGCGTTCCGAATGGCAGGATCCCGAGCATGCCGAAGGCTTGATGCGCGACACGTCGGGCCGGGTCATCGAAGGGGTGTACAGCAATCTGTTCCTGGTCAGTGATGGCCAGCTGCTGACCGCTGACCTGAGTCGTTGCGGTGTGGCCGGCGTCATGCGGGCGGCGCTGATCGCGCAGGCTGGAGCAGCTGGTATTCCGGTGAGGATTGCCGATCTGTCCCTGCAGGACCTGGAGCAGGCCGATGAAGTCTTCGTCTGCAACAGCGTTTATGGCGTTTGGCCCGTGCGCGCATTTGACTCGCTGAACTGGTCGCCGGGACCACTCACCCGTAAACTGCAGGCCATTGCCCGTACGTTACTGGATACCTGATTTGTGAGACGTAAATTCTTGGTGCTGCTGGAGACCGGATTGATCCTGGCAGGCCTGATGCTGGGTTTTTCGGCCTGGAAAGTGAACTCGGCGCTCGAGCAGACCCTGCATGTAAGCCAGGAGCAATTGCTCGACGTGCCGACCGGCACCAACCCCAATCGCATGTTCTACCGCATGGAGAAAGACGGCCTGCTGAACGACGCGTTCTGGTTGCGCCTGTACTGGCGCTTCAACATGGCAGGCGTGCCGTTGCACACGGGCGAATACCGCGTGACGCCCGGCATGACCGTACGCGACCTGTTCGAAGTCTGGCGTCGGGGTGATGTGGTGCAATACAGCCTGACCCTGGTCGAGGGCTGGAACTTCCGCCAGGTACGCTCGGCACTGGCCAAGCATGAAAAGATCAAGCAGACCATCGACGGCCTCAGTGATGTCGAGGTCATGGACAAGCTTGGCCATCCCGGTGTGTTTCCCGAAGGGCGGTTCTTCCCGGATACCTACCGTTTTGTTCGTGGCATGACCGATGTAGAGTTTCTCCAGCAGGCTTACGCCCGCCTGGAAGAGGTGCTGGCCAAGGAGTGGGCGGCGCGTCCCGCCGACTTGCCGTATCGTGATCCATACCAGGCGCTGATCATGGCCTCGCTGGTGGAGAAGGAGACGGGGGTGCCCCAGGAGCGTGGCGAGATCGCCGGCGTGTTCGTGCGGCGCATGCGTATCGGCATGTTGTTGCAGACCGATCCGACAGTCATCTACGGCATGGGCGAGCGTTACAACGGCAAGATCACCCGTGCCGACCTGCGTGAACCGACGCCCTACAATACTTACACCAATGCTGGACTGCCGCCGACCCCGATCGCCATGGTGGGGCGTGAAGCCATCCATGCCGCGCTGAACCCGGCCCCGGGTACCAGCCTGTACTTCGTGGCGCGTGGCGATGGCAGCCATGTCTTCTCTGATGACCTGGATGCGCACAACTCGGCTGTTCGCGAATATCAAATCAAGCGTCGTGCCGATTATCGTTCGAGCCCGGCCCCTGTGGTTCCAGTCGAGGCTCCTGCCCAGGAAGCCCCCGTCGAAGAGCCCCCTGGCGAGGCAGGCCAGGCGCTCCCTGAACCGGAAGCGCCAGCCAGCGAACCCACCCCGCAATGATCAACTGTAAGGACTGCCTGTGAGCGGCTTGTTTATTACCCTGGAAGGTCCCGAAGGCGCTGGCAAGAGCACCAATCGCGAGTACCTTGCCGAGCACCTGCGGGCCGAGGGCGTGGATGTGGTCCTGACCCGTGAGCCAGGCGGTACGCCGCTGGCCGAGCGGATCCGCGAACTGCTGTTGGCGCCCAGCGAAGAGATCATGGATGCCGACACCGAGCTGTTGCTGGTGTTTGCCGCCCGTGCCCAGCACCTGGCGCAAGTGATTCGCCCGGCCCTGGCCCGAGGGGCGGTGGTGTTGTGCGATCGTTTCACTGATGCCACCTATGCCTATCAGGGCGGCGGTCGCGGCCTGTCGGTGTCGCGCATCGCCACATTGGAACAGTTCGTCCAGGGCGAGCTACGCCCGGACCTGACCCTGGTCTTCGACCTGCCTGTGGACATCGGATTGTCGCGGGCGGCGGCGCGTGGTCGCCTGGATCGCTTCGAGCAGGAGGGGCAGGTCTTTTTCGAGGCTGTACGCCAAGCCTACCTGGAGCGTGCCAAGGCTGCTCCCGAGCAATACACGCTGATTGACGCCTCTCAGACCCTGGCACAGGTACAACAGTCTCTGGATGCCTTGCTGCCGCAGATCCTGGAGCGTTGCCGTGGCTGAGGCCTACCCTTGGCAGCAGACCTTGTGGCAGCAACTGGCCGGGCGTACACAGCATGCCCATGCCTACCTGCTGCATGGTCCTCTGGGCATCGGCAAGCGCGCGCTGGCCGAGCGCCTGATGGCGTTGCTGTTATGCCAGCGCCCGGCCAATCTCCAGGCCTGTGGCCAGTGCAAGTCGTGCCTGTTGCTGGCTGCCGGCAGTCACCCGGACAACTACGTACTGGAACCGGAGGAGGCCGACAAGCCCATCAAGGTCGACCAGGTGCGTGACCTGGTGTCGTTCGTGGTTCAGACCGCACAACTGGGCGGGCGCAAGGTGGTGCTGATCGAGCCGGTCGAGGCGATGAACATCAACGCTGCCAATGCCTTGCTCAAGAGTCTTGAGGAGCCGTCGGGCAACACCGTGTTGTTGCTGGTCAGCCATCAGCCCAGCCGCTTGCTGCCGACCATCAAAAGTCGCTGTGTCCAGCAGGCCTGTCCGCTGCCGGATACCGCCCAAAGCGTGGCCTGGCTAAGCAAGGCGCTGCCTGATTGTGACGAACAGGAGCGCCTTGAGTTGCTCACCCTGGCAGCGGGTTCGCCGCTGGCGGCGGTCAGCCTTCAGGCCCAGGGTGTGCGCGAGCAGCGTGCGTTGGTGGTCGAGGGGGTCAAGAAGCTGCTCAAGCAGCAGCTGTCCCCCAGCCAGCTCGCTGAAGCCTGGAATGCTATCCCCTTGCTGCAGTTGTTCGACTGGTTCTGTGATTGGTCCAATCTGGTCCTGCGCTACCAGTTGACCGAAGACGAGGAAGGGTTAGGCTTGAGCGACATGCGCAAAGTCGTGCAGTACCTGGCGCAGAAAAGCAGCAAGGGCAAGGTGCTGGAGATTCAGGACTGGATCCTCGCCCAGCGCCAGAAGGTGCTGTCGAAGGCCAATCTCAATCGTGTGCTGCTGCTCGAGGCGCTGCTGGCGTCCTGGGCGATGTTGCCTGGCCAACGTTGAGCCCGGCGTTCGAATTCATTCATTTTTCAGTGTTGTCGTGAAGCCATGCTTGTAGATTCCCATTGTCACCTCGATCGTCTCGACCTTTCCGCGCACCAGGACTCCCTGGATGCCGCCCTCGAGGCGGCCCGGGCGCGAGGTGTCGGTCACTTTCTGTGTATCGGCGTCAGTGCCGACAACGCCAAGGCGGTCAAGGACCTCAGCGAGCGCTACAGCGATGTCGACTGTTCGGTGGGGATTCATCCGCTGGACTTGACCCCTGACGGCGCTCCGCCGCTGGAATGGCTGCTCAAGGAGCTTGAACACCCGCACGTGGTAGCCATCGGTGAAACCGGGCTGGACTACCACTACGAGCCCGAGGCGGCCGAGGTCCAGCAGGACTCCTTCCGTCTTCACTTGCAGGCGGCGAAAGTCACCGGCAAGCCGGTCATCATCCATACGCGGGCGGCCCGGGCCGATACCCTGGCGTTGCTGCGCGAGGCCGACTTGAGTCAGACGGGGGTGCTTCACTGCTTCACCGAGGACTGGGACATGGCCAGGGCGGCGCTGGACCTGGGCTACTACATCTCGCTGTCTGGTATCGTCACTTTCCGCAATGCCGATGCCCTGCGGGATGTGGCTCGACAAGTCCCGGCCGATCGCCTGCTGGTAGAAACCGACTCTCCATACCTGGCGCCTGTCCCTCATCGTGGCAAAGCGAACTTGCCGCAGTACGTGCGTGAAGTGGCGGAGTTTGTCGCGATGCTGCGGGGAGAAAGCTATGAGCAACTGGCTGAGCAGACCACGGCCAACTTCAAGCGTCTGTTTCCGCTGGCACGGGTCCGCTAGGGGCAAGCTCGCAGGCACAAAATGCAGGCAAAAAAAACCCGGGTTCTGGGGGGTGAATCCGGGTTAAGACCATTAGGAGTAAAACAAAGGTACGCGGTCCCTGAGCACCTTTATCGGCGCGCCACTTGGGGGGATGCGCCGCGCCAACACCTGAAGTATTGGTCAGGATTGGCGGGCTGCCAGCGCCGGCTGGTCGTTTTTTAAACAGATTTGGAATACGGCTGCCGCTGCTGAGCACTCAACGCTCTGCTATTTGTCTCACTATTGCGAGAGTTTCGTCGATTATCGCCTCGGGCGTGTAGAAGTGCGGTGAAAATCGTATACCTTGGCCTCGAGTGATGCAGACCACCTGCTCCTGCTTCAAGTGTTGATAGACCTGAAGGTTATCAATCCCGTCGATGCTGAATGAAACGATGCCGCCACGTCGTGTCGGGTCCTGTGGGCTGTGCAGGCGTACGTCGGGAATCGCCGCGAGACCATCGTGCAACCAGGCCACTCGCTCGGCCAGCAAGGCAGCCACCTGGTCCATGCCCACAGCTTCAAGCAGCGACAAGCTGGCCTCCAGGGCTGCTGCGCCGAGCATGTTCGGGCTGCCGCATTCAAAGCGCCGGGCGCTGTGTGCTGGTTCCCAGGTGGTGCGGGTGTAGTCGCCCATGTGCTCGAGCATATGCCAGCCGTATTCGCTGAGTTTGAGCCTAGGGCGAATTTCGCGCCGGCAATAGAACACTCCAAGGCCCTCCGGGCCGAGCATCCATTTGTGTCCGTCGGCCATGGCGAAATCGCACTGGTAGGCCTGGACATCAAAGGGCAGGGCGCCCAATTGTTGGATGGCATCGATACAGAACAGTACCTGGCGTTCGCGGCAGCCCTGGCCGAGCTGTGCCAGGTCCAGGCGCAGCCCGCTGGCGAATTGTACTGCGCTGATGGCCAGCAATCGAACCCGAGGCCCGCAGGCCGCCAGCAGATCGGCTTCCGGGTCCGGCCCCTTGAGGCTGACCTGGACCACTTCGACGCCCTGGTTGGCCAGAGCCTCCCAGACAATGCGGTTGGAGGGGAACTCCTCGTCACTGATTACTATCTGGTCACCGGCCTGCCAGGCGAGTCCGAAGGCGACGAATGAAAGCGCTTCGGAGGTGTTCTTGACCAGGGCGATGTCATCGGTCGACGGCGCGTTCGTCAGGCGCATAAGGCGTTCACGCAGGCGCTGCTCCATGAGCATCCAGTCCGGATAGTCCCTTGCGCCCAGTAAAACGTTCTCCTGGGCGAAGCGCGCAACCGCCTGGCTGGCGCGTTTCGGCCAGGGTGCCACGGCTGCATGGTTCAGATAGCGAAGGCCCGGGGCCTGTTCGAACTCTTCAAGAAACATAGACATGGTTGGATGATCCGTGCATTTTGGCGCAAGTTAGGCATAATAACCGGCTTCGATTTTGATCCAGTCCTTCTTATGCAGAAAGAACCTCGTAAGGTCCGTGAGTTTCGTCGCCGTGAGCAAGAAATTCTCGATACCGCGCTCAAGCTGTTTCTCGAACAGGGTGAAGACAGTGTCACCGTCGAGATGATCGCTGATGCTGTCGGTATCGGCAAAGGCACGATCTACAAGCACTTCAAGTCAAAGGCGGAGATCTATCTGCGCCTGATGCTCGACTACGAGCGCGATTTGAACGAACTGTTGCACTCTGCCGACGTTGACCGCGACAAGGAAGCCCTGTCGCGCGCCTACTTCGAATTTCGCATGCGTGATCCGCAGCGCTACCGGTTGTTCGATCGCCTCGAAGAGAAGGTGGTCAAGGGTAACCAGGTTCCCGAGATGGTCGAGGAGCTGCACAAGATCCGTGCGTCCAACTTCGAGCGCCTGACCCTGCTGATCAAGGGTCGCATCAGCGAAGGCAAGCTTGAAGACGTACCGCCGTACTTCCATTATTGCGCTGCCTGGGCCTTGGTGCATGGGGCCGTAGCGCTCTATCACTCGCCGTTCTGGAGCAATGTGCTGGAGGATCAGGAAGGTTTCTTCCAGTTCCTGATGGACATCGGCGTGCGCATGGGCAACAAGCGCAAGCGTGACCCGGACGGCGCCGGCAGCTGAGGCATTCAGGGCGCCGATGGCGCTACAGGGATGACCCTGGCGGGAATATACTCAGGTATGAGGCTTGCAAAAACTTGATTTTTGAGTCAGGTTTTGCAGGCCCGATTCATCCATGCCGGAGTCACCCATGATCGTCGACCGCCAAGGCAGGCGTTTTCGCAACTTGCGCGTCAGTCTTACCGCTGCCTGCAACTATGCCTGTACGTATTGTGTGCCGGACGGCAAGCGTCTGGTGGCGGCCCAGGATGAGTTGTCTGCCGAAGCCATGGCCCGTGGCGTGGCCTATCTGATCGAAGCGGCCGGCATCGAGCGCCTGCGGGTGACCGGGGGCGAGCCGCTGGTCAGCCCCAAGCTTGAAACCTTCCTCGCCTCCGTCGCCACCCTTGGCCTGGATGAAATCAGCCTGACCACCAACGGTCAACTGCTCGCTCGCAAGCTGCCCTTGCTGCGCGCCGCTGGCATTCGCCGGCTCAACGTCTCCCTCGATACCCTTGATCCCGATGCATTCCGGCGTATCGCCCGTGGTGGCGATCTGGCCACGGTGCTCGATGGCATGGAGCAGGCCAGTGCGGCCGGGATCAAGATCAAGGTCAATATGGTGCCCTTGCGCGGGCAGAACTTCGATCAGGTAGTGCCGTTGCTTGAATACTGCATGGCGCGGGGGTTCGAGCTGCGATTCATCGAGCTGATGCGCATGGGGCATCTGGCGCGTGACGGCAACGCGTTCCTGCAACAGTTCGTCAGTCTCGAGCATCTGTTGCAATTGATCGGCGAGCGTTACGAATACCTGCAGGCCAATGCGCCTGTGGATGCCACGGCCCTGCGCTATCAGATTCCCGGTCATGGCTTCTTTGGTGTGATTGCCAACGAAAGCGTGCCGTTCTGCCGTACCTGCTCGCGTCTGCGCCTGTCGTCGACCGGTTGGCTGCACGGTTGCCTGTCATCGAGCAACCGTCACTATGTCGGCGATCTGCTTGATAAGCCCCGCCACGAGGCCTTGCCTGCCTTGCAGGGTTTGCTGCTCAAGGCGCTGGGCGACAAGCAGCCCGTGGCATTTTCCGGCGGTGCAACGGTGATGAAGATCATTGGTGGCTAAGACTGGCGCAAAAGCTGCATCTGTCAGCCGTTCGCCGGTTTTCCGTCACCGGCCACTGGAGGATAGATGCGTAGCCTGGTTCTGCTGCTGGCGCTGATGGCGCTGGGCGGCTGCATGAATGTCAGCGACATGGGCGAGGGCGCCCGTTATCACATGAGCGACGCCGGCTTGCTCGACCATAGCGACACGCGTCGTTCGCTGTCGGTCCGTCTGCAGCCTGACTCATTCATCTACATTGGCCAGGGCGCTTTCGTGCCGCCGGGCAAAGGCCCTTATCCACGACCCAATGTGGTCGCCGAGGAAGCGTTCAAGGGCTTTGTCGAGTACTTCCCCATGGTGCGACGTGCCCAAGGCCCCCTGGGCCTGGAAGAAGCGCTGGTGGAGGCTCGTTCGGTGGGTGCCCACTACCTGCTGTACACCCGCTTTGCGCGTACCGATGATCGCATCGGCAACGGTGACGAATGGTATGACGAGCAAGCAGTGGATCGTCTGGGCATCGACACCGGCGTGGTCCAGTTGATGTTGATCGAGACCAATACCCGCTACCTGATCGACACCGCGCGGATCAAAAGCCGTGGCGGTTTGCTGACGTTCCACGATAACAAGCCGGAAGATTTGCTCGGCCCACCCCTTGAGGATTACGCTCGTAGCCTTCTGGGCATGAGTCGATAGGAGAATGTAATGACGGATTCCGGCAAGGCAAACGATCTGCTGTCGCAGATTCCCAAGGCGGAGAAAGGTTTGCCACCTGTGCATCTGTGGAATCCGGATTTCTGCGGCGACATCGACATGCGCATTGCTCGCGACGGTACCTGGTACTACCTGGGGACGCCGATTGGGCGCAAGCCGATGGTGCGGTTATTCTCCACCATCATTCGGCGCGACGGTGACGACTACTTCCTGGTGACGCCGGTGGAGAAGGTCGGCATCAAGGTCGACGACGCACCCTTTGTGGCGGTAGCCCTTGAGGTGCAAGGCAGTGGTAAGCAGCAGGTACTGCGCTTCACCAGCAATGTCGAGGACCAGGTCGAGGCCGGTCCCGAGCATCCATTGCGTTTCGAGATCGACGCGCAAACTCAAGAACCCTCGCCCTACGTTCATATGCGCAGCAACCTCGAGGCGCTGATCCATCGTAATGTGTTCTATCAACTGGTCGAGTTGGCTGTGCCGCGACAGATCGATGGCCAGCAGTGGCTGGGAGTCTGGAGTGGCGGCACGTTCTACCCCATTGGTCGTAGTTGATTAGCCTCCGCGTTTTTCCCCGAATTGGTGCTTTTTACCTCGTGAGTGCCGGCATAGCCTGCCGGTACTCATACATCAGAGGTCATGCCAATGAAGCCCCGCCTGTTACCCCTCAGTAGTCTGATCGTTGCCAGCCTGTTTGTTCTGCCGGGTGCCTGGGCTCATGGCCCGGAGCAGGGCTGGGAAGCGGTCAAGGTTTTGCAACAGCAGTTGCCAAGCAATGCGCCAGGCAAGAAAGCCATCATGCTGACGGTCAGTTATGCGCCGGGCCAGCAGTCCGTGGCGCATCGGCATCCGGGTGCGGTCATGGCGTATGTGCTGGAAGGGACTGTGGTGTCCCAGCTCAAGAGTGAGCAGCAGCCAACGGCCTACAAGGCGGGCGAATTCTGGTACGAACCGCCGGGGGCGGTACACCTGGTGTCGCGCAATGGCAGTGAGACGGCGCCGGCAAAGTTGCTGGTGTGGACACTGGTGGATGAGCAGCGACCCGTGACCGAGCCTTACAAGCCCTAGGAAAAAATGCGGAGGGCAGAAACGAAAAAACCTCCAGTGCTTAACGCAACTGGAGGTTTTTCAGGTATTTGGCTCCGCGACCAGGACTCGAACCTGGGACCCAATGATTAACAGTCATTTGCTCTACCGACTGAGCTATCGCGGAATCTGTGGCGTATCTTACTGATTGCTAAGGGGAAGTCAAGCTTCCCCTTGGCAAAAGGTCAGTTACAGGACCTCGACGATGGCCTTGGTCACCCCATGAATGTTGCTCTGGTTCAGGGTGGCGACACAAATACGACCCGTATCCAGAGCGTAGATGCCGAATTCGTTCTTCAGGCGTGCGACTTGCTCAACGGTCAGGCCCGAGTAAGAGAACATGCCGCGCTGACGACCGACGAAACTGAAATCGCGCTGAGCGCCATATTCGGCCAGCAGCTCGACCATCTGCTTGCGCATGCCGTGGATGCGCTGGCGCATCTCACCCAGCTCGGCTTCCCACATCGCACGCAGTTCCGGGCTGTTGAGCACGGTGGCGACGATAGTGGCGCCGTGAGTCGGCGGGTTGGAGTAGTTGGTACGGATCACGCGCTTGACCTGGGACAGCACGCGAGCGCTTTCTTCCTTGGACTCGGTGATGATCGACAGGGCGCCAACGCGCTCGCCATACAGCGAGAAGGATTTGGAGAACGAGCTGGAGACGAAGAAATCCAGACCCGATTCGGCGAACAGGCGGACTGCAAATGCATCTTCGTGGATGCCATCGCCAAAGCCCTGGTAGGCCATGTCGAGGAACGGCACGTGGCCCTTGGCCTTGACGACTTCCAGAACGTTTTTCCAGTCGTCCAGGCTCAGGTCGACGCCGGTCGGGTTGTGACAACAGGCGTGCAGGACGATGATCGAGCCGGAGGGCAGGGCGTTGAGGTCTTCCAGCATGCCGCTGCGATTGACGTCGTTGGTGGCAGCATCGTAGTAGCGGTAGTTCTGGACCGGGAAACCGGCGGCTTCGAACAGCGCGCGGTGGTTTTCCCAGCTAGGGTCGCTGATGGCAACCACGGCATTTGGCGAAATCTGCTTGAGGAAGTCTGCACCGATTTTCAGGGCGCCAGTACCACCCACGGCCTGGGTGGTGATGACACGGCCTGCGGCCAGCAGGGGTGACTCGGCACCGAACAGCAGCTTCTGCACGGCCTGGTCGTAGGCGGCGATGCCATCGATCGGCAGGTAACCGCGGGAAGCGTGCTGGGCAGCGCGCTGGGTTTCGGCTTCGATCACTGCGCGCAGCAGTGGGATACGCCCTTCTTCGTTGCAGTACACACCTACACCCAAGTTGACCTTGTTGCTACGGGTATCGGCGTTGAAAGCTTCGTTGAGGCCCAGAATGGGATCGCGTGGTGCCAGCTCGACAGCGGAAAACAGGCTCATTATTACCTTGGCTCTGAATGGAGAGTGAAAGAGGTCGCACGCTCCAGTCGAATGCACTAGAGCGGTGCACAAACGGGGAGTCAGTATAGTGATACCGGTCGGTCACGGCGACAGTCCAGCGCAGCTTTTCCTGCTGTTTCGCCGAATATTTTTCGACCGTTAGTCGAATTGACCCGTCCAATACAGCAATTGCCCTCGACACTGAGTTGAAACTGGCGCTTTGCGCCACTAATTCGGTATAACTACTGTCTATAGATACAGTTGCCTGCAGCCGTGAAAAATCAGAGGTCCGTCATGTCCGAGTTTCAGCTCGTCACCCGTTTCCAGCCAGCCGGCGATCAGCCGGAGGCCATTCGCCAGATGGTCGAAGGCATCGAGGCGGGCCTGGCGCACCAGACCCTGCTCGGGGTCACCGGCTCGGGCAAGACCTTCAGTATCGCCAACGTGATTGCCCAGGTGCAGCGCCCGACCCTGGTGCTGGCGCCCAACAAGACCCTGGCGGCGCAGCTCTACGGCGAGTTCAAGGCGTTTTTCCCCAACAACGCCGTGGAGTATTTCGTTTCCTACTACGACTACTACCAACCCGAAGCCTACGTGCCGTCCTCCGACACCTTCATCGAGAAGGATGCCTCGATCAACGACCACATCGAGCAGATGCGCTTGTCGGCGACCAAGGCACTGCTTGAGCGGCGCGATGCGATCATTGTCACCACGGTGTCCTGCATCTATGGCCTGGGCAGCCCGGAAACCTACCTGAAGATGGTCCTGCACGTGGATCGCGGTGACAAGCTCGACCAGCGTGCCTTGCTGCGGCGCCTGGCCGACCTGCAGTACACCCGCAACGAAATGGATTTTGCCCGGGCTACCTTCCGTGTACGCGGGGATGTGATCGACATCTTCCCGGCCGAATCGGACCTCGAGGCCATCCGCATCGAGCTGTTCGACGACGAGGTGGAGAACATCGCGGCCTTCGACCCGCTGACCGGCGAGGTGATCCGCAAGTTGCCGCGCTTCACGTTCTATCCCAAGAGCCACTATGTGACCCCGCGCGAAACCTTGCTGGAGGCGATGGAAGGTATCAAGGAAGAGCTGCAGCAGCGCCTGGAATACCTGCACAAGGCCAATAAGCTGGTCGAAGCCCAGCGCCTGGAGCAGCGCACCCGTTTTGACCTGGAGATGATTCTCGAACTCGGCTACTGCAATGGCATCGAGAACTACTCGCGCTACCTCTCCGGTCGCCCGGCAGGGGCACCGCCGCCGACCCTCTACGACTATCTGCCGCCCGACGCCTTGCTGGTGATCGACGAATCCCACGTCAGCGTTCCGCAGGTCGGGGCGATGTACAAAGGCGACCGCTCACGCAAGGAAACCCTTGTCGAGTACGGTTTTCGCCTGCCCTCGGCGCTGGACAACCGGCCCATGCGCTTTGACGAATGGGAGGCGGTCAGCCCGCAGACTATCTTCGTCTCCGCGACCCCTGGGCCGTACGAGGCTGAGCACGCTGGCAGGGTAGTGGAGCAGGTGGTGCGCCCGACCGGCCTGGTCGACCCGCAGGTGGAGGTGCGCCCGGCCATCACCCAGGTCGATGATCTGCTCTCCGAGATCCGCAAGCGGGTCGCCGTTGAAGAGCGGGTGCTGGTCACCACCTTGACCAAGCGCATGGCCGAAGACCTCACCGACTATCTTGCCGACCATGATGTGCGGGTGCGCTACCTGCACTCGGACATCGACACGGTGGAGCGGGTCGAAATCATCCGCGACCTGCGCCTGGGTACCTTCGATGTGTTGGTGGGGATCAACCTGTTGCGTGAGGGCCTGGACATGCCCGAGGTATCACTGGTGGCCATCCTCGATGCCGACAAGGAAGGCTTCCTGCGTTCCGAGCGATCGCTGATCCAGACCATCGGTCGTGCCGCCCGCAACCTCAACGGTCGCGCTATTCTCTATGCCGACAGAATTACCGGCTCGATGGAGCGAGCCATGGGTGAGACCGAGCGCCGTCGTGACAAGCAGATTGCATTCAATGAAGCCAATGGCATCGTGCCCAAGGGTGTGGTCAAGGACGTCACCGACATCATGGAAGGTGCCAACGTGCCCGGCTCGCGCAGTAAGAAGCGCAAGGGCATGGCCAAGGCTGCCGAAGAAAGCGCGCGCTACGAGGCCGAGCTGCGCTCACCGGGCGAGATTGCCAAGCGCATCAAGCTGCTGGAAGAGAAGATGTACCAACTGGCACGCGACCTGGAATTCGAGGCCGCAGCACAGCTGCGCGACGAGATCACCGCATTGCGCGAGCGCCTGCTTACCGCCTGACTGTAGGAGCGGGCTTGTCCCGCGATAGCGATCCATCAAGGACACCGCTATCGCGGGGCAAGCCCGCTTCTGCAGGTCAGTGTGCTTCTCCGGCCTTGAGCCCTTGCGGCAATCTGCGTGTCATCAACACCGCCACCATGCTGATCGCCAAGCCGATGCCCACAAAGTGGAAGGCATCGTTATAGGCCATGATCATCGCTTGCTGGTGGGTGATCTCACTCAACTTGCCCAGTGCC
Source organism: Pseudomonas vranovensis (assembly GCF_040438935.1). Classification (NCBI taxonomy): domain Bacteria; kingdom Pseudomonadati; phylum Pseudomonadota; class Gammaproteobacteria; order Pseudomonadales; family Pseudomonadaceae; genus Pseudomonas; species Pseudomonas vranovensis. The sequence continues at coordinate 820,151 of NZ_CP159259.1, forward strand.
GCAGCATCACTCCCCAGTCGCTCGGCTAACTGTGCCAGGCGCTCGGCTACCTGCGGGTTACTCGGCACCAGCGCTTCACGCAGGTAATCGAAATACACCTTGGTGCGCGCATCCAGCAAGGTCGCCAGCAGTGCAATGCCGATGGCGCCCCCCAGATTGCGCAGGATGTTGAACAGGCTCGACGCCGAACCCGCGTCCTGCGGCAGGATGTACGCCGTCGCAATCAGCGAGATGGTCACCATGATCATTGGTTGGCCCAGTGCGCGGATGATCTGGATCTGGTTGAATTGTTCGCCGGCGAAGTCCGGGTTGAGCACGCCGGAACTGAAGCTGGCCAGGCCAAACAGGCCAAAGCCCAGGGTGCAGAGGATTTTCGGCGAGATGACCTTCATCAACTGCGGCACCAGCGGAATCAGGAACAGTTGGGGAATGCCCATCCACATGATGACTTCGCCGATCTGCAAGGCGTTGTAGTTCTGGATCTGCGCCAGGTACAGCGGCAGCAGGTAGATCGAACCATATAGCCCGACCCCCATACCAAGGCTGGCGATGCTCGACAAACCGAAGTTGCGATTGCCGAGAATGCGCAGGTTGATCAGCGGGTTGGGCTTGGAAAATTGCAGGATCACGAAGGTGATCAGGCTCATCAGGGCGATGCTGCCAAGCCCGACAATCAGGCTCGACTCCAGCCAGTCCTTGCGGTGGCCTTCCTCCAGAAACACCTGCAGGCAGCCCAGGCCCACACCCAGGGTGACGATGCCGGCATAGTCGGTACTCTTGAGCAGCTCCCAGTGAGCTTCTTTCTTTTCCAGGCCATACATCAGGCCGGCGATCATCAATAGCCCCGGTGGGATGTTGATGTAGAAGATGTATTCCCAGCCCCAGTTCTCGGTGAGCCAGCCGCCCAGGGTCGGGCCGATGGAGGGGGCGAAGGTGGCCGTCATGGCGAACATGGCCATACCTTTGGCGCGATGGTGCTCAGGCAGCTTGATCAAGGTCAGGGTGAAGGCCAGCGGAATCAAGGCGCCGCCGGTAAACCCCTGCATGGCGCGGAAAATGATCATGCTCTCCAGGTTCCAGGACATCGAGCACAGCAGCGAAGACACCAGGAACCCCAGTGAAACCCAGACGGCCAGGCGCCTGGCAGACAGCAGCTGCACCAGCCAGGCGGTCAGCGGGATCATGATGATCTCGGCTACCAGATAAGAGGTGGAGATCCAGGAGCCTTCCTCCAGGGTCGCCGACAGGGCGCCCTGGATATCCTTGAGCGAGGAGTTGGTGATCTGGATGTCCAATACCGCCATGAAGGCGCCGAGCATGACGCTCATGACCGCGATCCAGTCGCGTCGGCTGGGTTCGCCGACGGGACGGATCAGTTGATCACCGGCCATGGTCGGCGTTGTCTCGGATATCCACAGTCGCGGTAACCGACATGCCAGGGCGAATCCTGCCGTGCAGCGGGCTGTCGGCGTCGAAGGTGAGTTTCACTGGAATGCGCTGGACCACCTTGGTGAAGTTGCCGGTGGCGTTGTCCGGCGGCAACAGGCTGAATTGGGCACCGGAGGCGGCGAACAGGCTGTTGACCCGGGCCTGAATCGGGGTGTCGGGATAGCTGTCGAACACCAGTTCGGCTTTTTGCCCCGGTTGCATATGGCCGATCTGGGTTTCCTTGAAGTTGGCCTGAATCCAGATGTCCTCGTCCGGAACGATAGACAGCAAGTAAGCGCCGGCCTGAACCACCTGGCCGTTGCGGGCGGCGCGCTGGCCGATCATGCCGCTGATCGGCGCATGGATTTCGCTGCGGGTCAGGTTCAGTTCGGCTTGGGCCAGTTCGGCGCGGGCATTGACGATCTGGGCGTCCAGGCGCTTGATCTCGGCGGTCAGGGCGTTGACCTGCTGGCGCTGGCCCTGCAGGTCTGCCTGCGCCTTGCTCACCTGGGAGCGGGCGACGTGGTTTTCCGCCGACAGGGTGGTTACGCGCTCCTCGGAGACGTAGCCCGGCTTGCGCAGCGCCTGGGCACGGTTGAGATCCAGTTCGGCGCGCCCCAGAGTGGCCTGGTTGGCGGCGACTTGGGCCTGGCCAGCGGCAATCAGGCTGGCCTGTTGGGTCAGGCGGCTTTCGGCCTGCAGGCGTTCGGCTTCGCGGGTGTCGAGGGCTGCGCGGGCGCGCTCCACGGCCAGGCGAAAGTCGTCCGGCTCCAGGCGCACCAGCAGGTCGCCCTTGGCAACATGCTGGTTGTCCTGCACCAGTACTTCATCGATGCGCGCACCCAGTTGACTGGAGACCCGGGTGATTTCGCCCTGTACATAGGCGTTGTCGGTACTTTCGTAGAAGCGTCCCTTGAGGTACCAGTGGGCGAGAAAGGCGAGGGCAATCAGCAGGACAAGGGTGAGAAAAACCAGCAGGCGACGCTTGAGTTGAGCAGGCATGAGACGATCGTTCCAATAATGTAAGCAAATTTAACCGTGTTTGGATCCACGACCACAAGTGCCGATCGCGCCCATTGCTGGAGCCCGATGCCCGCTCCCTGTTAACATCCAGCCTTTGTTTCATCTCTAGTTCGAGACTGTCCATGACCACCGTTCGCACGCGTATCGCGCCTTCGCCTACTGGCGATCCCCACGTCGGCACCGCTTACATCGCCCTGTTCAATTACTGCTTTGCCAAGCAGCACGGCGGCGAGTTCATCCTGCGTATCGAAGATACCGACCAGTTGCGTTCGACCCGCGAGTCCGAACAGCAGATCTTCGACGCCCTGCGCTGGTTGGGCATCGAATGGAGCGAAGGCCCGGATGTTGGCGGCCCGCACGGCCCGTATCGGCAGAGTGAGCGGGGCGACATCTACAAGCAGTACGCCCAGCAACTGGTCGATGCCGGCCATGCATTCCCGTGCTTCTGCACCGCTGAAGAACTGGACCAGATGCGCGCCGAGCAGATGGCCCGCGGCGAAACCCCGCGCTACGACGGCCGTGCCTTGCTGCTCTCGCCTGAAGAAGTGCAGCGCCGCCTGGCCGCTGGCGAACCGCATGTGATCCGCATGAAGGTGCCGAGCGAAGGTGTGTGCGTGGTGCCGGACATGCTGCGTGGCGATGTCGAGATTCCATGGGACCGCATGGATATGCAGGTCTTGATGAAGACCGATGGCTTGCCGACCTACTTCCTGGCCAACGTGGTCGATGACCACCTGATGGGCATCACCCACGTGCTGCGCGGTGAAGAATGGCTGCCGTCGGCGCCCAAGCTGATCAAGCTGTACGAGTACTTCGGCTGGGAACAGCCGGTGCTGTGCTACATGCCGCTACTGCGCAACCCCGACAAGAGCAAGCTGTCCAAGCGCAAGAACCCGACTTCGGTGACCTTCTACGAGCGCATGGGCTTCATGCCTGAAGCCATGCTCAACTACCTGGGCCGCATGGGCTGGTCGATGCCGGACGAGCGCGAGAAATTCTCGCTGGCCGAGATGGTCGAGCACTTCGACCTGTCGCGCGTTTCCCTGGGTGGCCCGATCTTCGATATCGAGAAACTGTCGTGGCTCAATGGCCAGTGGCTGCGTGACCTGCCGGTGGAAGAATTCGCCGCACGGGTGCAGAAATGGGCGTTCAACAGCGATTACATGATGAAGATCGCACCGCACGTGCAGGGCAGGGTAGAGACCTTCAGCCAGATCGCGCCGTTGGGTGGTTTCTTCTTTGAAGGGGCACTCAAGCTCGATGCCAAGCTGTTCGAGCACAAGAAGCTGTCGGCTGACCAGGTGCGTCAGGTCATGCAGTTGATCTTGTGGAAGCTTGAAAGCCTGCGTCAGTGGGAGAAAGACCGCATCACCGGTTGCATCCAGGCAGTGGTCGAAGCGCTTGAGCTGAAGCTGCGTGATGCGATGCCGCTGATGTTCGCCGCGATCAGTGGCCAGGCCAGCTCGGTGTCTGTGCTGGACGCCATGGAGATCCTCGGCCCGGACCTGACCCGCTACCGCCTGCGCCAGGCCCTGGACCTGCTCGGTGGGGTGTCGAAGAAAGAAAACAAAGAGTGGGAAAAACTGTTGGGCACCATTGCCTGATTGATTTTCCGAAAGAAACATCGCGGGGCGAGCCCGCTCCTGTTGCAGGAGCGGGCTCGCCCCGCGATGTGCCAAACCCCCGTAAAACCGGGGTGTTTCACGCGCCAGGCCGGTAAGTGATTGTTATCTCGGAAATTTTTTTTGGATTTTGTTGAAAATATATTTGACAGGTCTGCAATCCGATCTTAATATGCGCCCCGTCCACAGCGATGAACGAAAACGAAACGCGAAGCACCCAGCCAAGCGATTCGGTTCAAAGCGACATAGTGGGGCTATAGCTCAGCTGGGAGAGCGCCTGCATGGCATGCAGGAGGTCAGCGGTTCGATCCCGCTTAGCTCCACCAAATTCCGATTCGCAGTCGGCTACACTGACTGCGAAGTCAACCGGGTTACAGCAGCCGGGTTGTTAAGGTAAGAAGGTTCGTCCCCTTCGTCTAGTGGCCTAGGACACCGCCCTTTCACGGCGGTAACAGGGGTTCGAGTCCCCTAGGGGACGCCAGTTTTACACAAGCGATATCGAAAGAGGTCGCTGGGCCGCGAGGCTAGAAATCTGGGGCTATAGCTCAGCTGGGAGAGCGCCTGCATGGCATGCAGGAGGTCAGCGGTTCGATCCCGCTTAGCTCCACCAATTTTGCCAGGATTCGTGTAAACGGATCTGTACGAAGGTTACAAGTCCCCTTCGTCTAGTGGCCTAGGACACCGCCCTTTCACGGCGGTAACAGGGGTTCGAGTCCCCTAGGGGACGCCATTTTACCCACTTTGTGGGATTTCAAGGCTCATTCGATTATTGAATGAGCCTTTTGTTTTTTCCTCGAAAAAAGTTTCCCTCCTCTCTGTACTCCCTGCGCGACAAATGGCAGGGGATGGCGCTTGCATAAAAATATTATGAGAATAATATTCTAGGCATAATATTTGGAGGCAAGTCATGAACGACAAAAAAGCGAAAACCCGCGAACGGATACTCGAAGCTGCCTGCAGTGCATTGATCCAGCATGGCCCGGCCGAGCCCAGCGTCAATGAGGTCATGGGGGCGGCGGGGCTGACGGTGGGTGGCTTCTATGCGCACTTCGACAGCAAGGATGCCCTGATGCTCGAAGCCTTCAGCCAGTTGCTCAATGAGCGCCGGGCACTGCTAGCCGAAGTCGATCCGAACATGAGCGGCGAAGAGCGTCGTGCCCTGGTGGCTGCCTTCTACCTGTCGCGCAAGCACCGGGACGCGACCGAGCGCGCCTGCCCGCTGCCCAACTCCCTGGGCGAGATGTCGCGCCTGCCAGATGCTTTTCGTGAGGTGCTGGCCGAGCACATCGAATTGATGATGGCCAATCTCGCCGACAGTCCCGAAGAAGCCGACAAAGTCCTGGCAGACCTGGCCTTGATGGTCGGTGGCTTGGCCTTGGCACGTGCCCTGGGCACTGACGAACTGTCTGATCGTATTCTGCGTGCCGCCAAGTCGGCGGTTGTCTGAAACTGCGAGACCTACCGGAGCGAAGCGATGAACACCTTGACCTGGATTCGTAGCGTCAACGGCACCCTCGGACGACTGGCGCCGGAACATGTGGCGGGCAAAATGCGTCGGGCCTTCATGACACCGCGCAACTTGCCAGCGCGTGAATGGGAACTGCCGTTGTTGGCGCGTGCAGAGCGTATCACCTTGCGTTTCGGGCTGTCGGCCCTGCGCTGGGGCAAGGGGCCTACAGTGCTGCTGATGCACGGCTGGGAAGGGCGGCCCACCCAGTTTGCGCACCTGATCGATACCTTGGTGCAGTCGGGCTATACCGCCGTGTCACTGGAAGGGCCGGCTCATGGTCACTCGCCGGGCCACCAGGCAAACGTCGTGTTGTTTGCCCGGGCGCTACTGGAGGCGGCCGCCGAGTTGCCACCACTTAAAGCCGTGATCGGCCACTCCATGGGTGGCGCCAGCGTCATGCTCGCGCTGCAGTGGGGGTTGCGTGCAGAGCGGGCGGTCAGTATTGCCGCCCCCGCGCAGTTGATGGGCGTATTGCGTAGCTTTGCCCATCGCCTGGGCATGCCGGCACGGGCGCGAGCGGCCTTTATTCGCCAGATCGAGCGTGATGTCGGGATTCAAGTCTCGCGCCTGAACGTCAGCAGCTACCAGTTGGAGATTCCGGCGTTGATCGCGCATGCCGAGGACGACAGCCTGGTACCTTCCAGCGAGGCTCGCGCAATTCACGATGCCTGGTTCGACAGCCGCTTGATGTTGCTGCCCGAAGGTGGACACCAGCGTGTGTTGTCTGACCCGCGTTTGATTGAAGGCGTCATGGCCTTGCTGGCACGGCATGATGTGCCAGCCCGGCAATCAGCCTGAGCATCCGTTACACTCTGCCCGTTCATCACAGACCTGGAGCGGGCATGAGTTGGGATCTGGCAACACCGTTCACCATCGACCTGCGTGTCGGTGCCGACGATATCGACGGCCTCGGCCACGCCAATAATGCGGTCTATGTCACCTGGCTCGAGCGCTGCGCCTGGCGCCACTCCCAGCGCCTGGGACTGGACCTGGTCGAGTACCGCCTGGCTGGACCGGGCCATGGCCGTTGTCCGCCACGAAATCGACTACCTGGCCGCTGCCTATGAGGACGACGAGTTGCAACTGGCAACCTGGATCGTCGACTGGGACCAGCGCCTGAAAATGTCTCGGCGTTTCCAGTTGGTGCGACCCAGCGATGGCACCACCTTGTTGCGAGCGCAAACAACCTTCGTCTGCATCGAGTTATCCACAGGGCGGCCCAAGCGCATGCCGAGCGAATTCATCGACGGCTACGGCCCGGCGCTGATGACCGGGACGCTGTAGCCAGCGGATTTTGCTAGACTGCCGGCATTTTTCACCCGAGATGCATTCCATGCAAATTGCCCTGGCCCCGATGGAGGGGCTGGTCGACAACATCCTTCGTGACGTACTGACCCAAGTGGGTGGTATCGACTGGTGCGTCACCGAGTTCATTCGCGTCTGCGACCGGCTGCTGCCGGCAGCCACCTTCGACAAACTGGCGCCGGAGCTGCGTCATGGTGCGCAGACCCTGGCCGGAGTGCCTTTGCGCGTGCAGCTTCTGGGTTCGGACCCGGTGTGCCTCGCCGAGAACGCCGTCCTGGCGTGTGAGTTGGGGGCACCGGTGGTCGACCTGAACTTCGGCTGCCCGGCCAAGACGGTGAACAAGTCCCGTGGGGGTGCGGTACTGCTCAAGGAGCCAGAGTTGCTCCATGCCATTCTGAGGGAAGTGCGCCGTGCGGTACCTGCACACATTCCGGTAACCGCCAAGATGCGCCTGGGCTTCGACAGCCCGGACGGCGCCCTGGACTGCGCCCTGGCCCTGGCTGAAGGCGGCGCCGAACAGTTGGTGGTGCATGCGCGGACCAAGGTCGATGGCTACAAGCCACCTGCGCATTGGGAATGGGTGGCCCGGGTGCAGGACGTGGTCAAGGTGCCGGTCTACGCCAACGGTGAAGTCTGGACCCTTGACGACTGGCGACGCTGCCGCGAGGTCAGCGGTGTCGAAGACATCATGCTCGGCCGTGGCCTGGTGTCTCGTCCGGACCTTGCCCGACAGATCGCCGCTGAACGTGATGGTGTCGAATTCGTGTCCATGGACTGGCAGAGCCTGTTGCCATTGATCCACGACTTCTGGGGCCAGGCGTGTGCGCAGTTGACCCCCAGGCAGGCGCCGGGGCGCTTGAAGCAATGGGTAGCAATGCTGACCCGTACTTACCCGGAGGCTGTCGAGCTGTTCACCGCGCTGCGCCGGGAAACCGACTGCGATCGCGTCGGGCAATTGATTGGTATGCCGGTCAGCGAGGCAGCCTGAAATTTTTTTTGCAGGGTCGCTTGAAAAAAAAGCGGGGGTCCTTATCTAGGGAGTACGCGATGCCGAAGTCGGGTCGCGTTACTAAAAACCTCGCTGATTCTCAGGAGATGCACCATGACTACTGCTTTTTCTCTGGCTCCACTGTTCCGTCATTCCGTAGGCTTCGACCGCTTCAACGACCTGTTCGAATCCGCGGCACGTAACGAGGCGGGTAGCAGCTACCCACCCTACAACGTTGAAAAACATGGCGATGACCACTATCGAATTGTTGTTGCCGCAGCTGGTTTCCAGGAACAAGACCTGGAGCTGCAAGTGGAAAAAGGCGTCTTGACCGTTACTGGCGGCAAGCGTGACAACAACGGTGAAAGCGTCACCTACCTGCATCAGGGTATTGCCCAACGGGCATTCAAGTTGTCCTTCCGCCTGGCCGACCATATCGAGGTCAAAGCCGCGGGTCTGGCCAACGGCCTGCTCAGCATCGACCTGCTGCGCATCGTGCCTGAAGAGGCCAAGGCCAAGCGCATCCCGATCAACGGGGACAGCAAGCCTGCGCTGAACTGAGTGCGGTGATGTAGAAAAGGGCACCTTCGGGTGCCCTTTTTGTTTGTTCTTTCCCCCTGCCATTTTTGCGGGCGCTTCGCCCTCATCGCAGCCTCGCGGCAGCGGCTACAGCGCCGGGGTTTCGAGGAGCATGCGGCGAAACTCGATCAGCGGCAACGGCCTGCTGTGCAGGTAGCCCTGGTACAGGAAACACCCCAGTCGCTCCAGGAACTCCAACTGCTCCGACAGCTCCACCCCCTCGGCAATCACCGCCAGATCAAGGCTTTGGGCCATGGCCACGATGGCCCGGACAATCTCTGCATCGTTGGGGTCCAGTGGCGCATCGCGTACAAACGACTGGTCGATCTTCAGCGCATCCACCGGCAGTCGCTTGAGGTAGGTCAGCGATGAGTATCCAGTGCCAAAATCATCCATGGCAAAGCTCACGCCGTAACGCTTGAGCTCACGCATTTTGCTGATGGTGTCTTCCAGGTTCTGGATCACGATCCCTTCGGTGATTTCCAGCTTGAGCATCTTGTATGGCAGGCGGAAGTCATCGAGGCTGCGCAGCACACGTTCGACAAAGTCGTTCTGGCGAAACTGGCGGGGGCTGATGTTCACGCACAGGCTGAAGTCGTCGGGGTCGATCAGGTGATCTCGTAGCATGCCGGCACAGGCATCGCAGGCTTCTTCCAGGATCCAGCTACCCACTTCGAGAATCAGGCCGCTTTCTTCCAGTACCTGGATGAACTGTGCCGGGGGCTGCTGGCCCAGTTGCGGGTGATGCCAGCGCAACAGCACTTCGGCGCCGACAATGCGGTTGTCGCGGGCATCGACCTGTGGCTGGAAGTGCAGGGCAAGTTCACCGCGGGCCAGGGCCAGGCGCAGGTCGCTTTCCATGCGCAGACGCTCGCTGGCGGCCTTTTGCATGGTGGAATGGAACAGTTGGGTGGTGTTGCGGCCGGAATCCTTGGCCCGGTACAGGGCGATGTCGGCGCGCTTGAGCAGGTCGGCCGGCGTCGAGCCGTGATCGGGAATCAGCGCCACACCGATGCTGGGGGTGACCTGCAGGCGCTGGCCATCCAGGGACATTGGTTCGGCCAGCAATTCGCGCAAGGTATCGGCCAGTTCCCGGACCTTTTCCGTGACCTCGTCGCGACTGCCTTCCAAGCCGCTGAGCAGCACCACGAATTCATCACCTCCCAGGCGCGCGACGGTGTCTTCCAGGCGCACGCTGGCTTCCAGGCGGGCGGTAATGATCTTCAGAACCGTGTCGCCCACCGGATGGCCCAGGGAGTCGTTGATGTGCTTGAAGTGATCCAGGTCGAGGAACAATAGGGCACCGCGCAGATTGTGGCGCTTGAGCAAGGCGATCTGCTGGCTCAGGCGGTCCATCAGCAAGGCGCGGTTGGGCAGGTTGGTGAGTGGGTCGTGGTAGGCCAGGTGGCGGATCTGCGCCTGGGCATTCTTCAATTGGCTGACGTCTCGGGCAGTCAGCAACAGGCACTCCGTTTCGTTCAGCACGAGCGGCTCGATCGACACTTCTACCGTCAGTATCTCGCCACGCTTGTTGCGCCCGAGCATTTCCCGGTGGTGTACCCGGCCCCTGTCCTGCAGTTCGCTGATCAGGGCCGTGCGTTGCTTGTCATCGGCCCAGATGCCGATTTCATACACGGTGCGGCCGATGACTTCGGCCGAACTGTAGCCGGTCAGGCGACAAAAGCCGTCGTTGACTTCCAGGTAGCGGCCGCTTTCGAGTTCGGTGATGGTGATGGCGTCTGGGCTCGAGTGGAACGCTTTGGCGAATTTCTCCTCGCTGGCCTTGAGCGCGGCCTCGGCCCGTTGCTGCTGAGTGATGTCGCGCAGGGTAGTGACGCTGCAAGGGTGATTGTCGACCGTGATCAGGCGGCTGGAAATCACGCAGGTCAGCGGTTGGCCATCCTTGTGGTTGACCACCACCGCGACATTGTTCAAAGCCTGGTCGCGAATCACTTGCTCGATGCGTCGGGCGCGCTCGGCGGATTCTGCCCACAAGCCGATTTCTTCGGCGGTATGGCCGATGACCTGGTCAGTGCCCCAGCCGAAAATCTGGGTAAACGCCGGATTGATCTCGATGAATCGGCCGCTGTCCTGGCGGGTGACGCAGATCGGGTCGGGGCTGGCCTGGAACAGGCTGGCGAATTTTTCTTCCGAACTGGTCAGCCGTTGTTCGCGCTCGACCTGGTCGGTGATGTCCAGCAAGGTGCCAGCCATGCGCAGGGGCTTGCCGTGTTCGTCGCGATACAGCCGGGCCCGGCTTTCTATGTAGCGCGAAGTGCCGTTTTCCAGCTGGATATGGTAGGTGATCTGGTAATTGCCGGCGGGGCCCTCGCGAAGGCTGCGGTAGGCTTGGCGCATGGTGCTGCGCTCAAGTTCCGGCACGCCCTCGAAGAAGGCCTCGAAGGACTCATGGAAGGGGACCGGCTCAAGGCCATGCAGCTCGGCAGCGCGGGCCGAGCCATAGAGCATGCCGCTGGGAATATGCCAGTCCCAGGTGCCCAGCTGGGCGGAGTCCAGGGCCAGGTCCAGGCGTTCCTGGCTGTCCTTGAGGGCTTGTTCGGCGCGTTTGCGTTCGCTGGTGTCGACAAAGGTGCTGAGCAGGTAGACCGTGCCTTCGAGTTCGATGTTCTGGGTGCTGAGGATACCGTCGTGGATCTTGCCGCTGCTGGCGCGGAACTGCACCTCCATTGTCACCGGGCCACTGTTGCCCCGGGTGGCTTCAAGCACGGCATTGCGCTGCTGCGGGTTGGCCCACAGGCCCAGCTCGAGGGTGGTCTTGTTGATGACCTGGTGGCCAGGCCAGCCGAGGATCTGCTCGAAGTGCTGGTTGACCTCGTGGATCAGGCCGTCGGAGCGGCGGGTGAGCAGCACCACGTTGGGACTCAGGTGAAACAGCGTGGCAAAGCGCTTCTCCGAATTGATCAGCGCGGTTTCCCGGTCTCGCTGGCGGGTGATTTCGCGGATCACGCCAATCATCTGCGGGCGACCCAGTTTGTCCTTTGCCAGGCTGCCGTTGATTTCCAGCCAGTGCAGGCTGCCATCTGGCCAGCGGATACGATGGCGCAGGGCTTGCTCCACCGGCTCGCCGTTGATAACGGCATGAAAGGCCTGCAGGGTGCGGGCGCGATCTTCGGCAGGCAGCAATTCGAGATAGTCCAGGTCATTGGGCAAGGGTTGATCCGGGTCGAAGCCGAACAGGGCCTGGGTGCCGCGTGACCAACTGATTTGCCCGGTTTCTATGTCCCAGAACCAGGCGCCCAGGTGCGCGCCATTGAGCGCCGCCAACAGTTGTGGGGCGTTCTCCCAGGTCTGCTCCGACGCCTGGGGATCCGCCGCATGGATGCGTGGCAGGCGCGGAAAGCGGTTTGCTGATTTGGGCATCGGTACCAGACCTTTGGCAGGTGACGCGTCCTTGAGGGTCCTACTGACTGGGTTCTACCTCAATGGCTCAGGGGTGCCGTGCATGGCTGTCGAGCAGGGCCATGAAGGCTTTGGCGGCATTCGATAGCGTTCGCTCGGTGTGCAGAATGTAGCCTAGCTGGCGGGACAGCTGTATGCCCGGCAAAGCGATAGGCGCAACCTGCTCATCGAGCATAGTACGTGGCAGCACACTCCACGCCAGGCCGATGGAAACCATCATCTTGATGGTTTCCAGGTAGTTGGTGCTCATGGCAATGTTCGGCGTCAGGCCCTGGGCCTCGAACAGTCGCTGAACAATGTGATGGGTAAACGTATTGCCACCGGGAAACACCGCCGGGTGGTGGGCGACATCGGCAAGGCTCACTGAGCCATTGCGTGCCAGCGGGTGTTCCGGGGCAGCGACGAAGTCCAGCAGGTCGTCCCAGACCGGCACCGCCCTGACCAGTGGGTGCGGCTCGGGTGCCAGGGTGATCACGGCAATTTCTGCGCGGCCATGGAGAATCTCGTCGTAGGCAGCCTCCGAATCCAGGAACTGTATATCCAGTGCAACCTCAGGGTATTGGCGGGTGAATGCCCGCAGAACCGGGGGTAACCGGTGCAAGCCGATGTGGTGGCTGGTGGCGAGGGTCAGGCGACCTGCCACTTCACCGGTGAGATTGGTGAGGGCGCGGCGAGTGTCGTCCAGTACGTTGATGATCTGGTAGGCACGTGGCAGCAGGGCGCGGCCGGCTTCAGTGAGGTTGACCTCTCGCCCGAGGCGATCGAACAGGCGCAGGTCCAGCTGTTGCTCAAGCCCGGCTATACGTTTGCTGATGGCAGGTTGAGTCAGGTGCAGGCGTTCGCCGGCCCCTGAAAAGCTGCCGGTTTCAGCCACGGCAATAAATGCATTGAGGTTGGCGAGGTCCACGGTGCAGGTATTCCCTTTGGTTATCCAAAGCATAAAAATTATGAATTTGAGTTATTCAATCTACCGGCATAGCATCGTCCGTACAAGCCAAGGGGTTATTGGCATAGAAAGACGCTGATGAGGAACAGTCTGATGGCCGGCAAAACGCTCTACGACAAGCTCTGGGATTCGCATTTGGTCAAACAGCGCGACGATGGTTCGGCGCTGATCTATATCGACCGTCACATCATTCATGAAGTGACGTCGCCGCAAGCCTTTGAAGGCCTGCGCCTGGCCAATCGCAAGCCCTGGCGCATCGATGCCAACATCGCCACGCCCGATCACAACGTACCGACCACGCCAGAGCGCAAAGGCGGTATCGAGGCCATTGTCGACCAGGTGTCGCGCTTGCAGGTCCAGACCCTCGACGAAAACTGCGATGAGTACGGCATCACCGAATTCAAGATGAACGACGTGCGCCAGGGCATCGTCCACGTCATCGGCCCGGAGCAGGGTGCAACCTTGCCGGGCATGACTGTGGTCTGCGGCGACTCGCACACCTCCACCCACGGCGCCTTCGGTGCCCTGGCCCATGGCATCGGCACCTCCGAGGTCGAGCATGTGCTCGCCACCCAGTGCCTGGTGGCCAAGAAAATGAAGAACATGCTGGTGCGCGTCGAAGGCCAGTTGCCGTTCGGCGTCACCGCCAAGGATATCGTCCTGGCCGTGATCGGCAAGATCGGTACGGCGGGCGGCAACGGCCATGCCATCGAGTTTGCCGGCAGCGCCATTCGCGACCTGTCCGTCGAAGGCCGCATGACCATCTGCAACATGTCCATCGAAGCCGGTGCTCGGGTAGGCCTGGTGGCCACCGACGAGAAGACCGTGGAGTACGTCAAGGGTCGTCCATACGCGCCGAAAGGCGAGCAGTGGGCGCAAGCGGTGGAAGCCTGGAAAGAACTGGTTTCCGACGCCGACGCTGTGTTTGACACCGTGGTCGAACTCGATGCTGCGCAGATCAAGCCGCAGGTCAGTTGGGGCACCTCGCCGGAAATGGTGCTGGCGGTTGACCAGTGCGTACCGGACCCGGCTGCCGAAGCCGACCTGGTCAAGCGCGGCTCCATCGAGCGGGCCTTGAAGTACATGGGCTTGAGCGCCAACCAGGCGATTACCGACATCCAGCTCGACCGGGTGTTCATCGGCTCCTGCACCAACTCGCGGATCGAAGACCTGCGCGCCGCTGCCGTGATCGCCAAGGGTCGCAAGGTTGCCTCGACCATCAAGCAGGCCATCGTGGTGCCGGGTTCGGGCCTGGTGAAAGCCCAGGCGGAAAAAGAAGGCCTGGACAAGATCTTCGTCGAAGCCGGTTTCGAGTGGCGCGAACCGGGTTGCTCCATGTGCCTGGCGATGAACCCGGACCGCCTGGAGAGCGGCGAGCATTGCGCCTCGACCTCCAACCGCAACTTCGAAGGTCGCCAGGGTGCTGGCGGTCGTACCCACCTGGTGAGCCCGGCCATGGCCGCCGCCGCCGCAGTAACCGGTCGCTTTGTCGATGTACGTGAGTTGATCCAAGGGAGCGCAGCATGAAAGCCTTTACCCAGCACACCGGCCTCGTCGCGCCATTGGATCGCGCCAACGTCGACACCGACCAGATCATTCCCAAGCAATTCTTGAAGTCGATCAAGCGCACCGGCTTTGGCCCCAACCTGTTCGACGAGTGGCGCTACCTGGATGTGGGTCAGCCGTATCAGGACAACAGCAAGCGTCCGAAAAACCCGGACTTCGTCTTGAATCACGATCGTTACCAGGGCGCCAGCGTATTGCTCGCCCGTGAGAACTTCGGTTGTGGCTCCAGCCGCGAGCACGCGCCCTGGGCCCTTGAGGAGTACGGCTTTCGCAGCATCATTGCGCCGAGCTATGCCGATATCTTCTTCAACAACAGCTTCAAGAACGGCTTGTTGCCGATCATCCTCAGCGATGAGGAAGTGGATGAGTTGTTCAAGCAAGTCGAGGCCGATCCTGGCTACCAGCTGACCATCGACCTGCAAGAGCAGACCGTGACCCGTCCAGACGGCAAGGTACTGAGCTTCGAGATCGATGCGTTTCGCAAGCACTGCCTGCTCAACGGCCTGGACGACATCGGCCTGACCTTGCAGGACAGCGATGCCATTGCCACTTTCGAAGCCAAGCACCGGGCCAGCCAGCCCTGGTTGTTTCGTGATGCTTGATCGTTGATGTGATCGCGGGGCAGACCCGCTCCCACAAACCCTGTAGGAGCGGGCTTGCCCCGCGATAAGTACCCGGAGCCCCCAATGACCAGCACCACCCATACGGAAGTCGTCCAGCGCCAGTTCGGCGAGCAAGCCAGTGCCTACTTGAGCAGTGCCGTTCACGCCCAGGGCAGTGAGTTCGCCTTGCTGCAGGCTGAACTTGTCGGGCAAGGCCAGGCGCGTGTGCTGGACCTTGGCTGTGGTGCCGGGCATGTCAGCTTCCACATTGCACCGCTGGTGCGCGACGTAGTGGCCTATGACTTGTCGCAGCAGATGCTCGACGTGGTTGCCGCTGCCGCCGCCGAGCGCAACTTTGCCAATATCACCACCGAATGCGGTGCCGCCGAACGCTTGCCATTCGCCGATGCATCCTTCGACTTTGTCTTCAGCCGCTACTCGGCACACCACTGGAGCGACCTGGGCCTGGCCCTGCGCGAAGTGCGCCGGGTACTCAAGCCGGGTGGGGTGGCGGCGTTCATTGATGTGATGTCGCCTGGCAGTCCGTTGCTCGACACGTATTTGCAGAGCGTCGAGGTGATGCGTGACACCAGCCATGTGCGCGATTATTCGGCAGCCCAATGGTTGCAACAGGTCAGCGAGGCGGGCCTGTACACCCGCAGTCACACGCGCCAGCGCTTGCGCCTGGAGTTCAGTTCCTGGGTCGAGCGTATGCGTACCCCGGACGTGATGCGCGGCGCCATACGCCATTTGCAGCAGGCGATGGGCGAAGAAGTACGGCAGTATTACCAGATTGAAGCCGACGGCTCCTTCAGCACCGATGTTCTGGTGCTCTGGGCCGAGTGCTGATTAATTTTCCGGCAGGCCAGTGCGGCGTGTCGCTTGAGTCGAACAAGAGGAACCCATGAGCAAACAGATTCTGATTCTCCCAGGTGATGGCATTGGTCCGGAAATCATGGCCGAGGCGGTCAAGGTGCTGGAACTGGCCAACGACAAGTTCCAGCTTGGCTTCAGCCTTTCCCACGACGTGATCGGTGGCGCTGCCATCGACAAGCACGGCGTGCCGCTGGCTGATGAAACCCTGGAGCGTGCGCGCCAGGCCGACGCCGTACTGCTGGGCGCCGTGGGTGGTCCGAAATGGGACAAGATCGAGCGCGACATCCGTCCTGAGCGCGGCCTGCTGAAAATCCGTTCGCAGCTGGGCCTGTTCGCCAACCTGCGTCCGGCGATTCTTTATCCACAGTTGGCCGATGCTTCCTCGCTCAAGCCGGAAATCGTTTCTGGCCTGGATATCCTCATTGTCCGTGAGCTGACCGGCGGTATCTACTTCGGTGCTCCGCGTGGCACCCGCGAGCTGGAAGGCGGCGAGCGCCAGTCCTACGACACCCTGCCTTACAGCGAGAGCGAAATCCGCCGTATCGCCCGCGTCGGCTTCGACATGGCCCGTGTGCGCGGCAAGAAGCTGTGCTCGGTAGACAAGGCCAACGTCCTGGCGTCCAGCCAGCTGTGGCGCGAAATCGTCGAGGAGGTGGCCAAGGACTACCCGGATGTGGAGTTGTCGCACATGTACGTCGACAACGCTGCCATGCAACTGGTGCGTGCGCCCAAGCAGTTCGACGTAATGGTCACCGACAACATGTTCGGTGACATCCTGTCGGATGAGGCTTCCATGCTCACCGGCTCCATTGGCATGCTGCCGTCAGCTTCGCTGGATGCCAACAACAAGGGCATGTACGAGCCTTGCCACGGTTCGGCCCCAGACATCGCCGGCCAAGGCATCGCTAACCCGCTGGCAACCATTTTGTCGGTCTCGATGATGCTGCGTTACAGCTTCAATCAGCAGGCGGCTGCCGAAGCGATCGAACAGGCTGTCAGCCAGGTGCTGGATCAGGGGCTGCGCACGGGCGACATCTGGTCGACCGGCTGCAGCAAAGTGGGTACGCAGGAAATGGGCGACGCAGTAGTCGCAGCGCTGCGGAATCTGTAATCTCTCGGGCCCGCTGCTGTTTTTCCTTGTGAAGCAGCGGCCCACTTTTTAGCAAAGGTGTAGTTGCGATGAAACGTGTAGGTCTGATCGGTTGGCGCGGTATGGTCGGTTCCGTGCTCATGCAGCGGATGCTGGAAGAGCAGGATTTTGATCTCATCGAGCCGGTGTTCTTCACCACCTCCAACGTGGGTGGCCAGGGTCCGGCTGTGGGCAAGGATATTGCTCCGCTCAAGGACGCTTACAGCATTGAAGAGCTCAAGACCCTTGATGTGATCCTGACCTGCCAGGGCGGCGACTACACCAATGAGGTTTTCCCCAAACTGCGCGAAGCCGGCTGGCAGGGCTACTGGATCGACGCCGCTTCCAGCCTGCGCATGCAGGATGACGCGGTCATCGTCCTGGACCCGGTCAACCGCAAGGTGATCGACCAGCAGCTCGATGCCGGTACCAAGAACTACATCGGTGGCAACTGCACCGTCAGCCTGATGCTGATGGGCCTGGGCGGCCTGTTCGAGGCCGGCCTGGTCGAGTGGATGAGTGCCATGACCTACCAGGCGGCCTCCGGTGCCGGTGCGCAGAACATGCGAGAGCTGATCCGCCAGATGGGCGCTACCCATGCGGCCGTGGCCGATGACCTGGCCAACCCGGCCAGCGCCATCCTCGACATCGACCGCAAGGTGGCCGAGGCCATGCGCAGTGAGGCCTACCCGACCGAGAACTTCGGCGTTCCGCTGGCCGGCAGCCTGATCCCATGGATCGACAAGGAGCTGCCGAACGGCCAGAGCCGCGAAGAGTGGAAGGCCCAGGCCGAGACCAACAAGATCCTCGGCCGCTTCAAGAGCCCGATCCCGGTCGATGGTATCTGCGTGCGGATTGGCGCCATGCGCTGCCACAGCCAGGCGCTGACCATCAAGCTGAACAAGGATGTCCCGATCGCCGACATCGAAGGCATGATCAGCCAGCACAACCCTTGGGTGAAACTGGTGCCGAACCAGCGTGAAATCAGCATGCAGGAGCTGAGCCCGACCAACGTCACCGGTACCCTTAACATCCCGGTGGGTCGTCTGCGCAAGCTGAACATGGGGTCGCAGTACCTGGGCGCCTTCACCGTCGGCGACCAACTGCTGTGGGGCGCTGCCGAGCCGCTGCGTCGCATGCTGCGGATCCTGCTGGAGCGTTGATCGCGGCAGCGAGATGAACCCGAAGCCCGTGCTGCCAACAGCACGGGCTTTTTCATTGCAGGTATTCCACGGCCACAAATCCAAGTAAAGTGCCGCTCCCGCCGTTCCAGCAGAGGATTTTTCCATGAGCCAGCCTATTGATATCGCCGTCATCGGTGCCACCGGTACAGTCGGTGAAACCCTTGTGCAGATTCTCGAAGAGCAGGATGTTGCCGTGGGAACCCTGCACCTGCTGGCCAGCAACGAATCGGCAGGCAGTGGCGTGATGTTTCGCAGTAAAAGCCTGCGGGTACGCGAGGTCGACAGTTTCGACTTCAGCAAAGTGAAGCTCGCGTTCTTCGCAGCAGGGCCAGCCGTAACCCGCAGCTTTGCCCCTCGGGCCCAGGCAGCAGGCTGCATGGTGATCGATCTGTCCGGAGGCTTGCCCGCCGGCCAGGCACCAGCCGTGGTGCCCGAAGCCAACGCTGAGCGTCTCGAAAACCTGCCGCAACCGGTTCAGGTCAGCAGCCCGAGCGCCGGAGCGGTAGCGCTTGCTGTTGCGCTGGCGCCCCTCAAGGGGTTGCTCGATATCGAGCGGGTTCAGGTGACGGCCTGTCTGGCGGTCTCTGCCCAGGGGCGTGAGGCGGTAAATGAACTGGCCCGCCAGACGGCCGAGCTGCTCAATGCCCGACCGCTGGAGCCACGCTTTTTCGACCGCCAGATGGCATTCAACGTGTTGGCCCAGGTCGGTGCCAGCGATGATCAGGGACATGGCGCGCTGGAGCGTCGCCTGGTCGATGAACTGCGTGAGGTGCTTGAACTACCGGCCCTGAAGATTTCCGTGACATGCATTCAAGTCCCGGTGTTTTTCGGCGATAGCTACAGTGTGACCGTGCAGAGCCGTGAACCGGTCGACCTGATTGCGGTCAATGCTGCGCTGGAGGCGGCCGACAGCATCGAGCTGGTGGAGGAGGGTGATTACCCGACGCCGGTGGGTGACGCAGTCGGCCAGGACGTGGTCTATGTTGGACGAGTACGCGGTGGGATCGACGAGGTCGAGCAGCTGAATCTATGGCTGACCACTGACAACGTGCGCAAAGGTGCGGCGCTGAACGCCGTGCAGCTGGCGCAATTGTTGATAAAACACATTGTGTAAAAGATACTTGCCGATAATTTTTACCCGATAATTCTCGGTTGCCGGGGACGGTTCTATCAAAGGAAGAGGTCATGCTTCGAATTCGCAAACTGGTCTTAGCAATTGCCGCGGCGTCGGCGCTGTCGTCCGGTATGGCGCATGCCCTTGGCCTGGGTGAGCTGACGCTCAAGTCGGCGCAGAACCAGCCCCTGGACGCCGAGATCGAATTGCTCGATGTGCGCGACCTGACGGCAACTGAAATGGCACCCAGCCTGGCGCCGCCTGAAGAGTTCGCCAAGGCCGGCATCGAGCGTCAGGCTTACCTCAATGACCTGACCTTCACCCCGGTGATCAACCCCAACGGCAAAAGCGTGTTGCGGGTGACCTCGAGCCAGCCGCTGCCGGCGCCGATGGTCAAATTCATTGTCCAGGTGATGTGGCCAAGCGGCCGCCTGTTGCGGGACTACAGCGTACTGGTCAACGCCTCGGCGCTGCCGGGCGCCAAGCCTGACTCGGCAATTACGCCGGCGACCAGTGCTGCAGCCAACTACACCACGGTGCGTCGAGACACATTGTGGGAAATTGCCTCCAAGGCCCGCCAGGGTGGATCGGTGCAGCAGACCATGCTGGCCATCCAGGCGTTGAACCCCGATGCTTTCATCAATGGCAATATCAACTTGCTCAAGACCGGCCAGGTCCTGCGCATGCCCGATCAACAACAGATCGCCAGCATTCCCCAGACCGAAGCGGTGGCTGAAGTTGCCGAACAGTATTCCGCCTGGCGCGAAGGCCGGCGCCTGGGGCCGCGGGCCCGGCAGTTGGACGCCACGCACCGCGCTGGTGCCGAGGCCGCTCCGGCGCGAATCGCCAACCAGGACAACCTGCGCCTGGTAGCACCGGGCAGCAAGGCTGCCGGTAACGGCAAGGGTGTCAGCGACAAACTCGCCGTGGCCCAGGAAACTCTCGACACCACGCGTCGCGACAATGCCGAGCTCAAGGATCGCATGGAAGATCTGCAGAGCCAGCTGGACAAGCTCGAACGCCTGATCGCCCTCAAGAATGACCAGTTGGCCAGGCTTGAAGCCCAGGGTGCTTCCGGTGAGCC
The DNA here is from genome assembly GCF_040438935.1 of Pseudomonas vranovensis. NCBI lineage: Bacteria > Pseudomonadati > Pseudomonadota > Gammaproteobacteria > Pseudomonadales > Pseudomonadaceae > Pseudomonas > Pseudomonas vranovensis. The sequence goes on from NZ_CP159259.1 coordinate 840,527, forward strand.
GCCAGCCGTTTCCGCCGACTTGCAGCCTTCGCCAGAAGACGCCGTGGTCACGCCACCACCGGCAGCGGTCGATACAGCACCGCTTGAGCCGCCGGCACCGGTCGCGGAACAACCTGCACCGGCCAGCTCCGGCAAAATGCTCGATGACCTGCTTGCCAACCCCTACCTGCTGGCGTTGATCGCCGGTTCCGCCTTCCTGGTACTGCTGCTGCTGTTGTTGCTGCTGGCACGCAAGCGCAAGGCCGATCAGGAGGCAGAAAAGCATCTGCGCATGGCCCGCGCCCTGGCCGAAGAAGGTGATCGCGGGCCGGACCTTGACCTGCCGCCGGACAGTTTCGACGGCCTGGAGGCGCAAGAGCCCAAGGTAACGCTGTCGCCGGCCGTGGTAGCCGCGTCGGCTGCGGCCGCCACTGCCGCCGAAGCACCTGCCAGCGAAGTGAAGCCGGTCGAACCCGATCAGCCGCAGCCGATGGCAGCCCCTCTGGTTGCTCCGGCGGCCGACGCTGCGCCTGCACCTACGGGTGACGCGCTGCTTGATGAAGTGCAACAGTGCGTTGCCCAGGGTCGACTCAACCAGGCGGCCGAGCTGCTTGAGCCTGCTGTTGCGGCTGAACCGCAACGCAGTGACCTGCGCCTGAAACTGATGGAAGTCTATGCCCGTCAAGGCGATCGCGATGCCTTCGTGGGGCATGAGCGTCAGTTGATCGCCACCGGCCAGAATCACGCGGATGTCGAAGCCCTCAAGAGCCGGTTCCCGGCCATGGTGGCACTGGCGGCCGCAGGCGGAATCGGTGCCGCGGCCCTGGCTGCCGAACTGGATGCCCAGTACGTCCAGGCCCTGCTCAACGACGAGCCGCAGGCAGACGACGAGCCTCAGCCGGAGTCGCAACCGGAATTGGAACCTGACCCGGAAGCAGTTGCCGCTCTGGAGTCAGAGGCAGAACCGGCGCCAGAGCTGCAGCCGGAACCAGAGCTGATTGTCGAGGATGGCCTGGACAGCGCTTTCGACCTGAGTCTGGACGAAGGTCTGCAGGGCCTGGAGCTGGAAGAGCCACCGCTGCTCGACGAAGCGGCGGTTGCAGAGGCCGAAGCCGTCGAGGTCGCGCCGGAGCCTGAACTTCAGGTACCGGTTGTCGAGACGGACGATCTGGCGCCAGCCGAGCCGTTGGCTGAAGAAGTCCCCGAGCTGACCGATCTCTCTGATTTCGATCTCGATGTGGCTGGCGACCAGCCGGCTGTACTGCCGGAGAGCGAGCCGGTGGATATTGCCGCCGAGCTTGCCGCGTTCGATGAGTCGATGCCGGAGTTCGATCCGCTGAGCGAGCTCGACCTGCCGGAAGATTTCGACCTGTCGTTGTCACTGGACGATGAGTCCGATGCGGCCAAGCACTTCGCCTCGGAACTCGATGACGTCAACGCCGAGCTCGACAAGCTGTCCCAGAGCCTGGAGCAACCTTCGATCGAGCCGCATTTCACCGCCGAAGACGCCGTTGTCAGCGACGACTTGAGCGATGACCTGGAGTTCGACTACCTGGGCGGCGCCGATGAGGCGGCAACCAAGCTAGACCTGGCCCGGGCCTATATCGACATGGGTGACCATGACGGTGCCCGCGACATTCTCGACGAAGTCTGCAAGGAGGGCAGTGATGCCCAGCGTCAGGAAGCTGAAGAGATGCTTTCGCGCCTGGTCTGAGTCCGGCCTCTGAACGTCCGACGGCAGCCCGAGTGGCTGCCGTTGTCGTTATAATTCCCGCCATCTGCAAAATCGACAGGCTGTATCTTCTTGGAAATCATTGATAACACGGTTGCCGAATCGGCGGCCGAAGGCTTCTTTCGCATCGCCCTGGGCGTTGAATACAAGGGTTCACGCTACCGTGGCTGGCAGCGTCAGGCCGATGGCGTGCTCAGTGTCCAGCAGACACTGGAAGAGGCGTTGTCCCGAGTGGCCGATTCGCCGGTAACCTTGCTGTGTGCCGGGCGAACCGATGCCGGTGTACACGCCTGCGGCCAGGTGGTGCATTTTGACACCCAGGCCGTGCGCAGCATGAAAGCCTGGACCATGGGCGCCAACATCAACCTGCCTCACGATATCAGCGTGACCTGGGCCAAGGAGATGCCCGCGCATTTTCATGCCCGCTTCAAGGCCGTCGCCCGGCGCTATCGCTATGTGATCTACAACGACCAGATTCGTCCGGCGCACATGGGCCAGGAAGTGACCTGGAATCACCGGCCACTGGATGTCGAGCGCATGGCCCTGGCTGCCCAGTACCTGGTCGGTACCCACGACTTCAGTGCCTTTCGTGCAGGCCAGTGCCAGGCCAAGTCGCCAATCAAGAACATCCACCACCTGCGGGTGACTCGCCACGGCAAAATGATCGTGCTCGATATCCGTGCCAGTGCCTTCCTGCACCATATGGTGCGCAACATTGCCGGCGTGCTGATGACGATCGGTGCCGGCGAGCGTCCGGTGGAATGGGCCAGGGATGTGCTGGAGAGCCGCGAGCGGCGTACCGGAGGGGTTACCGCGCATCCGTTCGGCCTGTACCTGGTTCAGGTCGAATACCACGACGAGTTCGCATTGCCCGAGCGTTATATCGGCCCGCACTTCCTCACCGGCTACGAAGCATTGGCGGCTGACGGCCCGCAAGCCATTTGCTAACATCCGGGGCTTTCCGGATCAGCTGAGGTTCACAGGTCATGAGCGCCGTTCGCAGCAAAATCTGCGGTATTACCCGCATCGAGGATGCGCTGGCCGCAGCCGAGGCGGGCGCTGATGCCATTGGCCTGGTGTTCTATTCCAAGAGCCCGCGGGCGGTGGATGTGCAGCAGGCGCGGGCAATCATTGCCGCTTTGCCGCCGTTCGTGACCACCGTGGGCCTTTTCGTCAATGCCAGCCGTTGCGAACTCAACGAAATCCTCGAGGTCGTACCGCTGGACTTGCTGCAGTTCCACGGTGATGAAACCCCTGCCGATTGCGAAGGCTACAGCCGGCCCTGGATCAAGGCCCTGCGGGTGCGCCCGGGGGATGACCTGGAAGCCAGCTGCAAGCTGTACAGCCGCGCCAGCGGGGTTCTGCTCGATACCTATGTTGCCGGTGTGCCGGGTGGTACGGGCGAGGCGTTCGACTGGTCGCTGATTCCCGAGAGGCTAAGCAAGCCGATCATCCTGGCGGGTGGCCTGTCGCCGGATAACGTCGCCAGTGCAATCAGCCAGGTTCGCCCCTATGCGGTAGACGTCAGTGGTGGGGTAGAGCAGGCCAAGGGCATCAAGGATGCAGCGCGCATCGAGGCGTTCATCAAGGCGGTGAAACAGGCGTGATAACGTCTGCTGCTGCGGATGTGACGGCTGGCCGCGCGCCATCGTCCATAACTTTCGCAGCCCGGTGCTGCCGGATCGTGCCCAAGGGCCGGTCGAAATTATCGGGTGACGCCCCAGGCGTTGCCCTTACAGGTTGACGATGGAGCGGTACCGGGGCGGCTCGCTGTATGCGAGGCGCCAGGGCCGGCCCATCATCGCGTCATACACGAATTGAGCTCAAGGGCATACGCGTGACCAGGCAGCCAAAGCCTGCCGGTCGCCGCTACTGGAGAAAGAAAGCATGAGCAACTGGTTAGTAGACAAACTGATCCCTTCGATCATGCGTTCCGAGGTGAAGAAGAGTTCGGTGCCTGAAGGGCTGTGGCACAAGTGCCCATCCTGCGAGGCCGTGCTGTATCGTCCGGAGCTGGAAAAGACCCTGGATGTCTGCCCCAAGTGCAACCACCACATGCGTATCGGCGCCCGCGCGCGCATCGACATCTTCCTCGATGCCGAAGGCCGTGCCGAGCTGGGAGCGGATCTCGAGCCGGTCGACCGCCTGAAGTTCCGCGACGGCAAGAAGTACAAGGATCGCCTGACCGCTGCACAGAAGCAGACTGGCGAAAAAGACGCGCTGATCTCCATGAGCGGTACGCTGCTGGGCATGCCGGTGGTGGTGAGTGCTTTCGAATTCTCCTTCATGGGTGGTTCGATGGGTGCCATCGTCGGCGAGCGCTTCGTTCGCGCCGCCAACTACGCTCTGGAAAACCGCTGCCCGATGGTCTGTTTCTCGGCCTCCGGCGGTGCGCGCATGCAAGAAGCGTTGATCTCGCTGATGCAGATGGCCAAGACCTCGGCCGTGCTGGCACGTCTTCGCGAAGAAGGCATCCCGTTCATTTCGGTGCTGACCGATCCGGTCTATGGTGGTGTATCTGCCAGTCTGGCGATGCTTGGCGACGTGATTGTCGGTGAGCCAAAAGCCCTGATCGGTTTTGCCGGCCCGCGCGTGATCGAGCAGACCGTGCGCGAAAAACTGCCGGAAGGTTTCCAGCGCAGCGAGTTCCTGCTGGAGCACGGCGCCATCGACATGATCATCCCGCGTCAAGAATTGCGCCCGCGCCTGGGTAACCTGCTGGCGCAAATGATGGGCCTGCCGACGCCGAAGTTCGTCGCGCCAGTCATCGAGCCGATCGTCGTACCGCCGGCGCCTGCCACCGTATGACCCAACGTACCCTTGGCGACTGGCTCGCCTATCTCGAGCAGTTGCACCCCTCGGCCATCGACATGGGCCTGGCGCGTTCGCAACGGGTTGCAGCCAGGCTCGGGCTGGACAAGCCGGCGCCACGGGTCATCACCGTGACCGGTACCAACGGCAAGGGCTCCACCTGCGCCTTTGTGGCCGCCTTGCTGCGGGCCCAGGGGCTGAAGGTCGGGGTCTATAGCTCGCCGCACCTGCTGCGCTACAACGAGCGGGTGCAGATCGACGGCGAGGAAGCGGCCGACCAGCAGTTGTGCGAAGCCTTTGCTGCCGTCGAGGCCGCCCGAGGCGAAATCTCCCTGACCTACTTCGAAGCCGGTACCCTGGCGGCGTTATGGCTGTTCAAGCAGTCGGCACTGGATGCCGTGGTGCTTGAAGTCGGTCTGGGCGGGCGCCTGGATACCGTCAATATTGTCGATGCCGATGTGGCGCTGGTGACCAGCATTGGCGTCGATCATGTCGATTACCTGGGGGATACCCGGGAACTGGTGGCGTTTGAAAAGGCCGGGATCTTCCGTCAGGGCAAACCGGCCTTGTGTGGTGACTTGAACCCGCCGCAGCCGTTGCTGGATAAAGCTCGCGAGCTGGCGTGTCCATTCTTCCTGCGCGGCCGTGATTTCGATCTGGCGACCACTGATCAGTACTGGCAGTGGCGGGGTGTGGATAGCCGCGGCCAGGTGGTCGAGCTTCACGACCTGCCATTGCTCGACCTGCCGATGGAAAATGCCGCCCTGGCGCTGCAGGCCTATTTGCTGCTGGATTTTCCGTGGGATGCCGGGCAGATCGCTGCAGCGCTGCAGGCCACGCGCATGGTCGGTCGCCTGGATCGTCGGGCTTTTCGCTGGCAGGGCAAGGATTTGACTATCCTCATGGATGTCGGACACAACCCTCATGCTGCCGAGTACCTGGCCCAGCGCCTGGCCGCACGGCCGGTGAGGGGCAAGCGCCTGGCGGTGTTCGGCCTGCTGGCCGACAAGGACCTTGCCGGTGTGGTTCAGCCATTGCTCGGCCAAGTCCAGGCGTGGGCTGTTGCTCCGCTGGATACCGTTCGCAGTCGCCCGGCCAGTGAGCTTGAAGCTGCACTGACTGGCCTGGGGGCTGGTGTTGCGTCTTACGCCAGCGTGGCAGCGGCCCTGGAAGGGCAGAGCGCACTGGCGACGGCGGATGATGAAATCCTGTTGTTCGGATCGTTTTTCTGTGTCGGTGAGGCCCTGCAGTGGCTGAGCGGGCAGGCCACGGAGGATGGGGCAAATGGCATTGCTGGATAAAGTGGTCAAGCAACGTATGGTCGGTGCGCTGGTGCTGGTGGCACTGGCGGTGATCTTCTTGCCGATGCTTTTCACTCGCGAAGACGAAATGCGCCAGGTGCGCGTCGAGGCCCCCGAGGCGCCGGCTGCACCGAGCATGGCGCCGGTGCAGGTCGAGCCGGTGCCCGTGCCGGAGCCTCAGGTTTTGCCTGAAGAGCAACCCGTCATCGTCGAGCAGTCCAGCGCGCCTGCTCAGGCGCCGAGCACACCGATTGCCTCGGGGCCAACGGCGGTGCCGGCGCCTGCAGCAGAGCCTGTGGTAGCCGCCAAGCCCGTTACGCCACCGCCTGCGGCCAAGCCAGAAGCCAAGCCGGCGGCCCCTGTTGCCAGTACGGCCAAGCCTGCCCAAGGCAAGATCGACGCCAACGGCCTGCCGATCAGCTGGTCGGTGCAACTGGCCAGCCTGTCCAATCGAGCCGGTGCCGACAAGCTGCAGGCGACTCTGCGCAGCCAGGGCTACAACGCCTATATCCGCTCGGCGGGTGGCATGAATCGCGTGTATGTCGGGCCGTTGATCGAGCGATCCGAAGCCGAGCGCCTGCGCGAGGTGATCAGCCGCCAGCAAAAGCTCAACGGTATCGTGGTGCGCTTCCAGCCCGAGCGCAGCTGATTGCTCGTCGCCCGGCCAGCGCAGGGCGGCAAATCACTGCTTACCGACAGCCCGCCGCTCTGGTAAAATGCGCCGCCTTATCCGTTTGCAGGCAACACTGTGGCATTTACCTGGGTCGACTGGGCGATTTTCGCGATCATCGCCATTTCTTCGCTGATCAGTCTCAAGCGCGGCTTTGTCAAAGAGGCCTTGTCGTTGCTTACCTGGATCATCGCCGGTGCTGTTGCCTGGATGTTCGGTGGTTCGCTGTCGCAGTACCTGGAAGCCTATATCCAGACGCCTTCGGCACGGGTCATCGCTGGATGCACCATTCTTTTCGTCGCCACCTTGCTGGTGGGGGCAATGATCAACTTTCTGATCGGCGAGCTGATTCGCGTCACCGGGCTTTCCGGGACCGACCGCTTCCTGGGCATGGCCTTCGGTGCCGCCCGTGGGGCCTTGCTGGTGGTAGTGGCTGTCGGGCTGTTGAGCCTGGGGCCGGTACAGCAGGATCAGTGGTGGCAGGAGTCTCGCCTGGTGCCACAATTTCTATTGGTGGCTGACTGGTCAAAAAACCTCATTCTGGGGTTCACCAGTCAGTGGCTAGCCAGCGGGATCAGCGCACCGGCTGATCTCCCGTTCAAGGATCAGCTTCTGGGGCCCAAAACGCCTTGAAAGCTGCTCAGTCCAGTTTCATTAAGTAGGGGTTGCGTCGCATGTGTGGCATCGTCGGTATCGTCGGTAAGTCGAACGTCAATCAGGCGCTGTATGACGCGCTAACCGTCCTCCAGCACCGCGGCCAGGACGCTGCCGGTATTGTGACCAGCCATGATGGCCGGTTATTCCTGCGCAAGGACAATGGCCTGGTCCGTGATGTGTTCCAGCAGCGCCATATGCAGCGCCTGGTGGGCCACATGGGCATCGGCCACGTGCGTTACCCAACAGCGGGCAGCTCGACTTCGGCCGAGGCCCAGCCGTTTTATGTCAACTCGCCCTACGGCATCACCCTGGCGCACAACGGCAACCTGACCAACGTCGAACAGTTGGCCAAGGAGATCTACGAGTCCGACCTGCGCCACGTCAACACCAGCTCCGACTCCGAAGTCCTGCTCAACGTCTTCGCCCATGAACTGGCGGTGCGTGGCAAGCTGCAGCCAACCGAAGAAGACGTGTTTGCCGCGGTGACTGACGTCCACAACCGTTGTGTCGGTGGTTACGCCGTGGTGGCGATGATCACCGGCTACGGCATTGTCGGTTTCCGCGACCCCCACGGCATTCGCCCGATCGTCTTCGGCCAGCGTCACACCGACGAAGGCGTGGAGTACATGATCGCTTCCGAAAGCGTTTCCCTGGACGTGCTCGGCTTCACCCTGATCCGTGACCTGGCGCCGGGCGAAGCGGTGTACATCACTGAGGAAGGTAAGTTGCACACGCGCCAGTGCGCCGTGAACCCACAACTGGCCCCGTGCATCTTCGAACACGTCTACCTGGCTCGTCCTGACTCGATCATCGACGGTGTCTCGGTGTACAAGGCGCGCCTGCGCATGGGCGAGAAGCTGGCCGAGAAAATCCAGCGCGAGCGTCCGGACCATGACATCGACGTGGTGATCCCGATTCCCGACACCAGCCGTACTGCTGCGCTGGAATTGGCCAACCACCTGGGCGTCAAGTTCCGCGAAGGCTTCGTCAAGAACCGCTACATCGGCCGTACCTTCATCATGCCCGGCCAGGCGGCGCGCAAGAAGTCGGTCCGCCAGAAGCTCAATGCCATCGAGCTGGAATTCCGCGGCAAGAACGTGATGCTGGTGGATGACTCCATTGTCCGTGGCACCACCTGCAAGCAAATCATCCAGATGGCCCGCGAAGCGGGTGCCAAGAACGTCTACTTCTGCTCTGCAGCCCCGGCTGTGCGCTACCCCAACGTCTACGGCATCGACATGCCGAGCGCTCATGAACTGATCGCCCACAACCGCAGCACCGAGGATGTCGCCGAACTGATCGGCGCCGACTGGCTGGTCTACCAGGACCTGCCGGACCTGATCGAGGCTGTTGGCGGTGGCAAGATCAAGATCGAGCATTTCGACTGCGCCGTGTTCGACGGTAAGTATGTTACCGGCGACATCGACGAGGCCTACCTGGACAAGATCGAACAGGCGCGCAACGACGCCTCCAAGGTCAAGAACCAGGCGGTCAGTGCCATTATCGACCTGTACAACAACTGATTTAGGAGCAGCGGCATGACACAGGAATGGGATGCCGGGCGCCTGGACAGCGACCTCGAAGGGGTCGCTTTTGACACGCTGGCGGTACGCGCCGGCCAACATCGCACGCCGGAGGGCGAGCACAGCGATCCGCTGTTCTTCACCTCCAGCTACGTGTTCCGTACAGCGGCCGATGCCGCTGCACGGTTCGCCGGCGAGGTTCCAGGCAACGTCTATTCACGCTACACCAACCCTACAGTACGTGCGTTCGAAGAGCGCATCGCCGCCCTGGAAGGCGCCGAGCAGGCCGTGGCTACGTCCACTGGCATGTCGGCGATTCTGTCCACCGTAATGGCCCTGTGCAGCGCTGGCGATCATGTGCTGGTCTCGCAGAGCGTGTTCGGCTCGACCATCAGCCTGTTCGAGAAGTACTTCAAGCGCTTCGGTGTCGAGGTCGACTACGTTCCACTGGTGGATCTCGCCGGTTGGGAGCGGGCCATCAAGACCAACACCAAGCTGTTGTTCGTCGAGTCGCCGTCCAACCCGCTGGCCGAGCTTGTGGATATCTCGGCACTTGCCGAAATCGCCCATGCCAAGGGCGCCCAGCTGGTAGTCGACAACTGCTTCAGCACCCCAGCCCTGCAGCAACCGCTGAAGCTGGGGGCCGACATCGTCGTGCATTCGGCCACCAAGTTCATCGACGGCCAGGGCCGTTGCATGGGCGGTGTGGTTGCCGGGCGCAGCGAGCAGATGAAAGAAGTGGTGGGCTTCCTGCGCACTGCGGGGCCGTCCCTGAGCCCCTTCAATGCCTGGATCTTTCTCAAGGGTCTCGAGACCCTGAACCTGCGCATGCGCGCCCACTGTGCCAACGCACAGGCCCTGGCCGAGTGGCTGGAGCAGCAGGAAGGCATCGAGAAGGTTCATTACGCCGGTCTCGCAAGCCATCCGCAGCATGACCTTGCCAAGCGCCAGATGAGCGGTTTCGGTGCGGTGGTGAGCTTCGAGGTCAAGGGTGGCAAAGAGGGCGCCTGGCGCTTCATCGACGCCACCCGGCTGATTTCGATCACGGCCAACCTGGGCGACAGCAAAACCACCATCACCCACCCGGGCACTACCTCCCACGGTCGTCTTTCGCCGCAGGAGCGTGAAGCTGCCGGTATTCGCGACAGCCTGATCCGCGTCGCCGTGGGCCTGGAAGATGTCGTTGACCTGAAGGCCGACCTGGCCCGTGGTCTGGCGGCGCTGTGATCGACTGGTCAACGGGCGACGGCAGCCATAACGGCCGCGTCGCCCTGGTGACCGGTGCGGCGCGAGGCATCGGCCTGGGCATTGCTGCCTGGCTGATTGCCGAGGGGTGGCAGGTGGTACTCACCGATCTTGATCGCGCGCGTGGTGCCAAGGCTGCCAAGGTACTCGGTGACAACGCCTGGTTCATCGGCATGGATGTCGCCGACGAAGGTCAGGTCAAGACGGGTGTGGCCGAGGTGCTTGGGCAATTCGGTCGCCTCGATGCACTGGTGTGCAATGCCGCCATCGCCGATCCGCACAACACCACCCTGGAGACGCTCAGCCTTGCGCACTGGAACCGGGTGCTGGCGGTCAACCTGGGTGGGCCGATGTTGCTGGCCAAGCACTGTGCGCCGTATCTGCGTGCCCATGGCGGGGCCATCGTCAACCTGGCCTCGACCCGCGCGGCCCAGTCCGAACCCGACACAGAAGCCTACGCGGCGAGCAAGGGCGGCCTACTGGCCCTCACGCACGCCCTGGCGGTGAGCCTGGGGCCGGAGATCCGCGTGAACGCTGTGAGCCCTGGCTGGATCGATGCACGTGATCCGTCCCAGCGCCGCGCCGAGCCATTGACCGAAACCGATCATGCCCAGCATCCAGCGGGCAGGGTGGGGACAGTGGAAGACGTAGCAGCCATGGTTGCCTGGCTGTTGTCACGCAATGCCGGCTTCGTCACGGGCCAGGAGTTCGTGGTCGACGGCGGCATGACCAAGAAGATGATCTACAAGTAACACTGCGGGTTTCATCTTTTTTGAAAAAACTTCAACAGGGGTATTGACTTAGCATCGATACCTGCGTAAATTTCGCCACCTCAGCGAAGCACACGGGTGATTAGCTCAGCCGGGAGAGCATCTGCCTTACAAGCAGAGGGTCGGCGGTTCGATCCCGTCATCACCCACCACTTCCTGAGATGTTCCTGACCCAACACTTTCGCAAGAAGGTGTTACCAGAGAGGAACCGGACGCAAGTCCATATGCGCAGCGGTAGTTCAGTCGGTTAGAATACCGGCCTGTCACGCCGGGGGTCGCGGGTTCGAGTCCCGTCCGCTGCGCCACTTTTCTCCAGATTGGTTGAATGACCGGTTTGAGGTCGGAAGGCACCGAAGCCTTCAGGCCAGATCCCAGTTTCAAGCAGGCGAAAGTCTGTATGATACGCAGCGGTAGTTCAGTCGGTTAGAATACCGGCCTGTCACGCCGGGGGTCGCGGGTTCGAGTCCCGTCCGCTGCGCCATATTCGCTTCGAGGCCCTTGAACTCCTCGAAGCAGCAAAGAGAGCGACCTACGGTTCGCTTTTTTTGTGCCTGAGACTAGCGGAGGTTTCGCAGCCCAGGCTTGCACGACACGCAGCGGTAGTTCAGTCGGTTAGAATACCGGCCTGTCACGCCGGGGGTCGCGGGTTCGAGTCCCGTCCGCTGCGCCATACAGCAACAAAAAAAGCGACCTTCGGGTCGCTTTTTTTGTGCCCGCGCCTACACCTTCCTACGCCTTGAACGGCTCAGCCCAAAGCTGCCGACCAACGGTTTCGCCCCGTCCCCCGACGGGACCAGGCCCAGGTGTCGATGAATTTTCCGCGGTGATTGACCGGCTGTGGTTTCAGTGATCCGCCGATGTGTTGCACAATAGGCGCCGACCGTTTTACTCAGGATTTGCAATGTCAAAATCAACCGTCTTCAGTGCGCTCGGGCTGGCCCTGGTGCTGGCGGGTGTTTCCGGCTGTTCTTCGAAGAAAGCTGCCATCTACGAACACGAGAATTTCGACGACTCGGGTACCTTTTCGCGCAACTTCCCGGTCAGCGAAGCGGGCTCGTGTGAAGCGGCCCGCCGTGCCTTGCTCAGCCAGGGCTATATCATCACCAGCAGCGGTGCCGGTCAGGTGAATGGCAACAAGAGTTTCCAGCAGACAGGCGATTCGCACCTGCAGATCAGCTTCAACGTGGTTTGCGCCCCTGACAGCGGCGATGCGAAGCGTTCGACCATGTTCGCCAATGCCCTGCAGGACCGTTATGCCCTGAAAAAATCCAACACCTCCGCCAGCCTCGGGGTTGGGGTGCTGGGTTCGGTGTCGATGCCCATCGGCTCCTCCGACGACTCCATGGTCAAGGTCGCCAGCGAAACGGTGACCTCGGCCAAGTTCTACGAGCGTTACTTCGCCCTGGTCGAGAGCTTCCTGCCCAAGGAGCAGAAAAAAAAGGCGGCACCGAAGAAGGCCGTCGAAAAGCCTGCGCCTGAGTTGGGAATCCCGGAGCCTGCGCCTGCTGCCTTGACGCCGTCCGATGCGGCAGTGCCAGCCCCGGTTCCGGCCCCGGAAGCTGCTGACGCGTCACAGCCCGGCGAAACGGCACCGGTCCAGCCGCCGGCAGCTGCCGAGGCTGCACCGGCCCCTGTAGTCGACGACAGCAAGGGTTCGATGCCCGTTGCACCACCGGCAGAGGCCGCGCCGATCAGCGCCGAGCAGCCAGCCCCGGCGGCGGCTGAGCAGGTACCGACCGTTGCTCCGGTTGTGCCTGCCAACAATCCTGAGCAGGCACCCTTGTAAAGGCGGATAAATTTCTCGTCTGCTGCTACGTTGTTTTGATGAGTGTCATTGTCATTTTTCTTTCATCGCGGCACTTTAGGCTCGATAACGAATCAATGACTTGAATGAGAAACAACGGAGCAAACGATGGACGACTATCAGGAAGAACTACTCGAATTGCGCGCCCTGGAGCTTGATCCGCCCGAGCCTGCCGAAGACGCCACTGAGCTGTAGTCTCAGCCGGTACGCCGCTGGCTGCGACGAAACTCTCCCGGGGTGATGTTGTTCCAGCGCTTGAACGCGCGCTGGAAGGCTTCGGCCGAAGCAAACCCAAGCAAATAGGCGATCTCGCCAAAGGCCAGCTCCGTGTCACGGATGTAGGTCATGGCGAGGTCGCGTCTCGTATCGTTGAGGATGGCGCGAAACTGCGTGCCTTCCTCGGCCAGCTTGCGTCGCAGCGTCCAGGTGGGCAAATGCAGATGACGCGCCACTTCTTCCAGATCCGGTTCCCGTCCGCCATTGAGCAGCGGCCCCAGCAGGTGGGCAATGCGCTCGCCCAGGCTGCGAATCCGCGTGCGTTGCTCCAGCTCCGCCTCACACAAGTTCAGCAGGTGCTGCCAGGTACTGGGGCAATGGGCCGGGTTGCGCAGCTCGAGGCTCGTTCGACTCAGGTGCAGTTGGTTGGTCTGGGCGCCAAATTGCACCGGGGTGCTGCACAGCACCTGGTAGTGCGATGCATAGGCGGGCGGCTCGAATTCGATTTCCACCCGGTCAGCCAGCAGGGGCGTACCGACCAGGTTCGACAGCTGGGCCAACCATCCAGACAGCAGCGAATCGACGACAAAACGGTTATAGGCGTTGTAGGGGCTGATGGAGTAGAAGCGCAGCCAGGCACCGCTGCCGTCTTCGTGAAAGCTTGAGCGGCCACGGTAGTTGGAGGCGTACAGCGGTTCGAAACGCAGCAGCGTACGCGCCGCATCCCCTACGGTGGGTGCCTGGGCCGCCGTGACGCCGGCCAGGCCCGCCTGGCTCAAGCGGCTGAGGCGGCCCATCTGTAAGCCCAGTGCCGGGTCGCCAGTAAGCTCGATGGCGGCATGGCCCAAGTGCATGTAGCGCGGGATGGACAAGCGTGCCCCCGCTTCAGCCAGGCGCGCAGTATCGAGCCCATAGCGCTTCAGAAGCGCTGTGGGCTCGATGCCGTGTTGCTGCAGGACATCCTCCAGGCTCTGGACAAAACCCACTGAGAGGTCACCCAGGCGCATCCGTGGGCGGGGCATGGCCGGGCTACAGCCAGAGGTTGAGCAGACGGGCGCCGTGGGCGCTGCTGCCGTTGAGGTTCAGCCCGTCGCGGTTGGCAAAGCCCTGGCCGTCGGCGACGACATCCCAGAAGCGTCCGCGCAGGAACACGCTCATGCTGCTCATGCCGCCGGGATTGGCGTTCAAGGTCAGTTGCTGCCAGGCCCGGGCTTCGCTGACCTCACCCGGCTTGAAGGGCAGTGTGGCCGCCAGGGGCTGGTGACGGTTGCCGCGCCAAGGGCCGCTCCAGCTGTCCTTGCCGCCGAGGAACGCCGGGTTGGCAATGAACTGCGCCGACTGGTTGGCCAACTGTTGCTGGTTGCTCGGGTACCAGCTGTCGCTGCCGATCAGCACGCCCAGGCGACCTGCCGGCGTCTGCAGTACTTGCGGGGGCTGGTCGGTGCCGCTGTCGATGTAGCGCCGTACGTCACCGTCGGGGTGCTGTTGAAGTTGCGGCTGGCCGAGTACCGAGCCGTCGCCTGCGAACACCAGGGTGCTGTTGTACAGCGCCCCGGTGCCGACCTGGAGGGTGCCGCGTTCCACATAGGGGGAGGGCAGCACGATGGAGCCTGCGACCAGTGTGACGCCAAATTCCTTGGCCAGGCCGCCGAACAGTTGCTGGTAGTCGTTGGCCATCTGTTGCGCCTTCATGCGCAAGTGGGCATCGGCGCGCCAGTCATCGCCTTCGGCGCCGAGCATGGCCAGGCCATAACGGATCGGATTGCTGAGCTCCAGCCACTGCCAGGCCTCGCGTCGCTCCGTCACCTGGTAAAGCTCGTTCTTCTCGCCCCTTGCCCACAGCCACGTGCCGATGTGTTCGGGCAGGATGACAATAGTGCGGTCATTGATCAGGCCCTGGCTGCGCGCCTGTTCCAGATAGGCAGCCAACTTGCGATGCAGGCGATGCAGGTTCTGGTAGTCACCCGGGTAAAGCTGCGGCTCGACCCCCAGCAGGTTGCCATTGCCTGTGGGAGTGCCTTCGCTCAGGGCCAGTTCGATACGCAGGTCAGACAAGTAGTGCCCCACCGGCCGCTGCTCGGTCCAGAACCCGTAGCCGCTCATCGCAGCAATGACAACCAGCGCCAGTGCGCTCAACAGAATTTTTCGCATGGCGATAGTTTGCACTGAAAATTCCACAGAGCAATACCGCAGATCAAGGGCATAACGGCGGGTTTTACCGGGGAACCTGTGTTTGTCCCGCAAGCCATTGAGTGTAGGGATGCTTTAAATGAAATGTATTCGCATTTATACTCCCCGACAAATTTCTCCACGCCAGGCTCTTGTCCTTTCTTTCGCGCAGGTCATCGTGCAGGTCGACCCTCCCAAGCCATCACTGCTCGCTACGCTGGTTCGTCATTATGAAGAACTGGTGGATCACGTTCGCCGGCGTTTTGGCGAGCGGGTATTCGCACGTGATGTGGTCCATGACCTGTGTATCCAGTTGCTCGAAAAGGATGAAAAGGACGATGTGCGCGCGCCTTTGGCGTTGCTGCGTAAAATCGCCCACGACACGGCCGTCACTCGCTATCGCAGCGATCGCCGGCGCGAGACCTGGATGGTGGCGGTGCCAGCATTGCCGGAGGTCGCCAGCGCTGCGCCGAGCCAGCAACGCCATCTTGAGGGGGCCAGGGCCCTGGAGCTACTGACTGAAGCGATTGCCAAACTGCCGCCGCGCTGCCAGATGGTATTCGTCATGCACAAGGTGCACGAGTTGCCCCAGGCCGAAGTTGCCGAACGCATGGGCATTTCCCTGAAAACTGTAGAGAAGCACCTTCGCCTGGGCATGAACGCTTGCCGAGAGTATTTGGGTGCCGAGGTGTTGTCATGAGCCGGCCGCCGGGCGATGCCAAGGACTTCAGCCAGGAAGACGAGGCTATCGCCCGCTTTCGTGAAGCGCTCAAGCAGCGCTTTCCACTGCCCGTGCCCACCCCGGCCAAGAACAAGCGCAGCACTGCAAAGACCCTCGGTTTGCTGTTGTTGGCGATGGCTGCCGGCGCGGCCTGGGTCGACCCCGCCTACCAATCCCAGCATGTCGCCAGCCAGGTTGGTCAGCGCCAGGCGCTGCAACTGGCCGATGGCAGTACGATCCTGCTCGACAGCGACAGTGAGATGACGGTCAGTTGGCACCTGCGCACGCGCCAGGTCACCTTGAAAAGGGGCCAGGCGCTGTTTGACGTCGCGCCGATGGTGTACCGCCCGTTCCTGGTCGACGCCGGGTCGGCCGCAGTGCGTGTAGTGGGGACGCACTTCAACGTCAATCGGCTCGAACAGGAGGTGCAGGTCACCGTGGCCGAAGGCAAGGTGGCTGTTCGGGGAGCTGCTACCGACGCCGTTGCGCTGCTCGGGCCAGGCCAGCAATTGCGCATGCGCAAAGGTGTCCCAGGCCAGGTGACGCAGGTCAGCGCCGACGATGTCAGTGCCTGGAAAGACAGCCGGCTGGTGTTTGAAAGCACCCCGCTGGCCGAGGTCATCGGCACGCTCCAGCGCTACCACCGCCAGCCGATCACGCTCATGGACGCGAGCCTCGCCCGGTTGCCGGTGTCCGGTGTGTTCGACAGCGATCACGTTGACCGTCTGCTGGCGCTGTTGCCCGGCATCTTGCCGGTGAGTGTTGCCAGCGCAGCCGATGGTGCGGTGCTGATCAAATCGCGCGACCCGAAAAAATAATTGTCCACCGAGGTAGGGTTACGCGGCACTGCTGGCGGCTATCTCCATGCAACCTTAATCCGTGGAGAATAAAAACGTGAGTCAGCCCTTCCTGCGTGCGCCTGTGCGCTTGTCCTTGCTGGCTAGCAGTCTGTTGCTCAGCCAATGGTCATTGGCGCAATCTGCACCGGTCGATTTCGATGTTCCAGCCAATTCGCTGGAGAAATCCCTCAATGCCGTAGCCCGCCAATCCTCGGCACAGATCCTGTTCGCCAGTGAAGTCACTGCCGGCAAGACCGCACCGGCATTGCACGGCCGCTATACCTTGCAGGAAGCACTTGAACGGCTGCTGGGCAAGAGCGGGCTGACGGCCCAGGAGCAAGACGAACACACCTACCTGGTGGTGCCGAGCGCGTCCACGCCAGTCACCGAGGCGGCTGCCAGCGGAACCGGTGCAGTAGAGCTGGCCAGCCTGGAAATCAGTTCTTCACGACTCAACAGCGACCTGGTGCCGCAAGCCCGGCAGGTCAATGTCATCGAGCGCGAGCAAATTGAGCAACTGCGCCAAGGCTCCGATGGCCTGGCCACCTTGTTGGCCAAAAGCATTCCCGGCATGGCCGACTCCAGCCGTACTATCACCGACTACGGCCAGACACTGCGCGGACGTACGATGCTGGTGCTGGTGGATGGGGTGCCGCTCAACACCAACCGTGACTCCTCACGCAACCTGGCGAACATCGACCCGGCACTGATCGAGCGCATCGAAGTGATCCGCGGCAGCAGTGCTATCTATGGGGCCGGTGCAACGGGTGGCATCATCTCCATCACCACCCGCCCGGCCGGTGGTGAGCCGCGTGCGCAGACCAGCCTGATCGCGGTGTCGCCCCTGAGCCAACTGGACAGCGATGGCCTTGGCGGCCAGTTGCAGCATCACCTGTCCGGCTCCCAGGGCCAGGTCGATTACGCCATGGACTTCGGCGCCCGACACATTGGCGCTTCCTATGATGCCAACGGGCACCGCATCGCGCCGGAGCCCAGCCAGGGTGATCTGTTTGATTCGAACACCTACAACATCGGCGGCAAACTGGGTTTGCGCATCGATGAGGTCCAGCGCATCCAGCTGTCGGCCAGCCATTACAACGCCGAGCAAGACACCGACTACACCTCCGATCCGTCCGTGGCCAGCCTGCCGCCGGGTTCGGTCCCGGCGCGGCCGCTGTCCGGCTTGTCGCTGGATGAGCAGAACCAGATCAAGAACACCCTGCTGAATCTTGAGTACGCACACACCGATATCCTCGGCGGCTCGCTCAATGCGCAGCTCTACTACCGCGACTACTTCACCCGCTTTACACCCTTCGATGCACGGGCGGTGGCCACGCGTGGACGCAATGTCGATCAGGTGATGCAGAACAGCGAAGTGTTCGGCAGTCGTGTAACCCTGCGCACCCCGCTCGGCAACCAGGGCAATACAGAACTGTTGTGGGGCGCTGACTTCAACCAGGAGCGCAGCGACATGCCCATCGACATCTTCGACCCGCAGGCATATGACGCCAGCGGCGGCAGGGTGTTCGACAAGATCGGCAAGCTGACGTACATGCCCGACCTGACCACACGCAGTGTCGGCGGTTTTGCGCAACTGCAGCACAAGTTCAACGATCAATGGTCGATGGAGGGCGGTGTTCGTTATGAGTACGCCACCGCCGAATACGACGACTTCATCCCGCTATCGGAATCCACCGCTGTCCAGCCGGCTACGGTCCAGGGCGGTGACGTCCAGTACGATTCCGTACTGTCCAACCTCAGCGTGACTTACTCCCCGGTGGCGGGCCAGGAAGTCTATGCGGCGTTCAGCCAGGGTTTCCAGTTACCCGACATTGGCGTGCAACTGCGTAATGCCCGTCGCGGCTTTGATATCGACTCATCGAACCTGGAGCCAGTGAAGACCAACAACTACGAGTTGGGCTGGCGGGGCGCCCTGGGTGAGCAGACCCTGGCGACGCTGGCAGTGTTCTACACCACCTCCAAGCTTGGCGATGTGCAGAGCTTCAACAACGGCCTGATCCTGACGCGCACCAAGGAGCGGATCTACGGTGTGGAAGGCAGCGCCGACTGGCTGAACAGCGACGAGCGTTGGGGAGCCGGTGGTACCTTCACCTGGATGAAGGGCCGTGAGCAGCCGGATGGGGGAGACTGGCAAGACATGACCGGGTATCGCATCCCGCCACTCAAGCTGACCGCCTACGTACAGTTCAAACCGAGCGACGTCTGGAGCAACCGCCTGCAGGCCACCTACTTTGACGGTGATGACTACCGCCTGGATGGCGTTGCCAGTTTCGGCCGGCGCAAGGTCGATGGCTATACCACCGTGGACCTGATCAGCCAGTACCAGTTGAGCAAGGACGACCAGGTCAGCGTAGGCCTGCAGAACCTGTTCAATCGCGACTACTACCCGCTGTACAGCCAGCTGATGCGCAGCAGCAACAACACCAGCCACCTGCCGGCACCCGGCACCGTCCTGACGGCCAGCTACACCCACCAATGGTAAGCGCCGACGCTTGACTGAGGGGCAGCGCGTCCTCCTGTCATTCAGGCAGGAGGGCAGGCTTCTTGTACTACAGGGTCATTAACCTGTCACTTTCGATCATTGAACCCCGCACGCAGGCTCTTTAATGTCGGTCACAGATAACTGACGGGCCCCGCCACACCGGTGAGGCGCCCGCATTCCGTGATTACGCCTGTTGTGGAGTTCACTATGGCCGCCGCTCGTTACCCGCACCTGCTTGCCCCGCTGGACCTGGGCTTTACCACTTTGCGCAACCGCAGCCTGATGGGCTCGATGCACACCGGTCTTGAAGAGAAGCCGGGCGGTTTCGAGCGTATGGCCGCGTATTTTGCCGAGCGTGCCCGTGGCGGCGTCGGTCTGATGGTTACTGGCGGCATCGGGCCGAACGTGGAGGGTGGGGTGTATTCCGGTGCCGCCAAGCTCAGTACCCCGGAAGAAGCCGACAAACACCGCATCGTCACCAAGGCCGTGCACGAGGCCGGTGGCAAGATCTGCATGCAAATCCTTCACGCTGGCCGCTATGCCTACAGCCCCAAATCGGTGGCGCCGAGTGCCATCCAGGCACCGATCAACCCATTCAAGCCGCGCGAGCTGGACGAAGAGGGCATCGAGAAGCAGATCCAGGATTTCGTCACCTGCTCGCTGCTGGCGCAAAGCGCCGAGTACGACGGCGTCGAGATCATGGGGTCGGAAGGCTACTTCATCAACCAGTTCCTCGCTGCCCACACCAACCACCGTACCGACCGTTGGGGCGGCAGCTACGAGAATCGCATGCGCCTGGCGGTGGAAATCGTCAGCCGTGTGCGTGAGGCGGTTGGCCCGAACTTCATCATCATCTTCCGCTTGTCGATGCTGGACCTGATCGAAGGTGGCAGTAACTGGGAAGAAGTCGTGCAACTGGCCCAGGCCATTGAAAAGGCCGGTGCAACCCTGATCAATACCGGTATTGGCTGGCACGAAGCGCGAATTCCAACCATCGCCACCAAAGTGCCACGCGCGGCATTCAGCAAGGTCACGGCCAAGCTGCGTGGCGCGGTGCAGATCCCGCTGATCACCACCAACCGGATCAACACCCCGGAAGTGGCCGAGCAGATCCTGGCCGAGGGCGATGCCGACATGGTGTCGATGGCTCGCCCGTTCCTCGCCGATCCCGAGTTCGTCAACAAGGCCGCCGCCGACCGGGGCGATGAGATCAACACCTGTATCGGCTGCAACCAGGCCTGCCTGGACCACACCTTTGGCGGCAAGTTGACCAGTTGCCTGGTCAACCCGCGTGCCTGCCACGAAACCGAGCTCAACTACCTGCCAGTCACTCAGCTCAAGCGCATTGCCGTGGTCGGTGCCGGCCCGGCGGGGCTGTCGGCTGCCACGGTGGCGGCAGAGCGCGGTCACCAGGTGACGCTGTTCGACTCGGCCAGCGAAATCGGTGGCCAGTTCAACGTGGCCAAGCGCGTGCCGGGCAAGGAAGAGTTCTTTGAGACCCTGCGCTACTTCAAACGCAAGCTGCAGACCACCGGGGTCGAGCTGTGCCTCAACACCCGTGTCGATGTCGAGCAATTGGCAGCTGGGGGTTACGACGAGATCATCCTGGCTACCGGTATCGCACCGCGCCTGCCCGCGATTCCTGGCATTGAGCACAGCAAGGTACTGAGCTACCTGGACGTGCTGCTCGAGCGCAAGCCGGTGGGGCAGAAGGTGGCGGTGATCGGTGCAGGCGGTATCGGTTTTGACGTCTCCGAGTACCTGGTGCATCAGGGCGTGGCCACCAGCCAGGACCGTGAGGCGTTCTGGAAGGAGTGGGGTATCGACACGGCACTCGAGGCCCGTGGCGGGGTTGCCGGGATCAAGGCCGAGCCCCATGCCCCGGCGCGCCAGGTGTTCCTGCTGCAGCGCAAGAAATCCAAGGTCGGCGACGGGCTGGGCAAGACCACCGGCTGGATTCACCGCACGGGGCTGAAGAACAAGCAGGTGCAGATGCTCAACAGCGTCGAGTACCTGAGCATTGACGACGCCGGCCTGCACATCCGCATCGGCGAGGGCGAGCCGCAGGTGCTGCCTGTGGATAACATCGTGATCTGTGCAGGGCAGGATCCGCTGCGCGAACTGCACGAGGGGCTGCAGGCGGCCGGGCAGTCGGTTCACCTGATCGGTGGCGCCGATGTGGCAGCCGAGCTGGATGCCAAGCGGGCGATCAACCAGGGCTCGCGCCTGGCGGCAGAGCTCTAAGCGTTGCGTGCGGCGGGGAGCCCACCCCGCCGCACTGGTAAACTGGCGCGTCCCTGCGCCAGTGAACTGTTCATGACCGGTTTTGATTCCCTCCCCCAAGCCCCCTTGCAACGCCTCGAACTCAGCTGGTTGCGGCCGTTCGGCATCGAGCTGGCGGTGCTGCGCCTGGACTTGATCGACCCGCTGATCAGTGGCAACAAATGGTTCAAGCTGCTTGAACACCTGCGCCTGGCCCAGGCCGCAGGCTCGCCGGGCGTCATCAGCTTGGGCGGCGCCTATTCCAATCACCTGCATGCCCTGGCTGCTGCCGGCAAACGCTTCGGCTTTGCCACGGCAGGACTGCTGCGCGGGCATGCCCAGGACACGCCCACGGTGCGCGACTTGCAGGCGTTCGGCATGCAGTTGCACTGGCTGGGCTACGCCGGCTACCGGGCTCGGCATCAAGCGGATTTCTGGCATCCCTGGCAGGCTCTGTATCCGAGTTGGCACTGTGTACCTGAAGGCGGTGGAGGCCCGTTGGGCGCCAAGGGCTGCGCCTTGATCGTCAAACAGGCCCGGGCACAGTTGCCAGCCTTGGGCTGGGCCGACTACGACGGCTGGTGGCTGGCAGCGGGTACGGGTACTACCTTGGCGGGGCTGGTGCAGGCTGAAGCCGGCGTACACCCGGTGTTCGGCGCGCTGGCGGTGCCGAAGGATCATGGTGTGAAGGTGGCGGTCGAGGCGCTGTCAGGGCGGCAGGGATATGTGTTGCACGATGCCAGTCGCGGTGGTTTTGCCAAGGTCGATGCGCAGTTGCAGGCGTTTATCGAAGCCTGCGAGGCCGAAGCTGGCCTGCCGCTGGAGCCGCTGTACACCGGCAAGGCATTGCTGGCGTTGTGCGAGCAGGTCGAGGCGGGCGTCTTTGCCCCGGGTACTCGCCTGATCTTCCTGCACAGCGGCGGCCTGCAGGGCCGCCGCGGCTTTGCCTAGTGGTGGCCCGGAAGCATGCGCACCAGGGTGTTGTCACGTTGCACATAGTGATGGAAGAGCCCGGCCACGGCGTGCAGGCCGATCAGCCAATAGCCCCAGGTGCCGATGCGCTCGTGCCAGCCCTTGATGAACTTGGCAAGGTCCGGGTCCGGTGTGATCAAGGCGGGAAGCTCCAGGCCGTAGAACGGAATCGGCTTGTCCGCCGCACTGAGAATCAACCAGCCGGCAATCGGCAGGCCGATCATCATCAGGTACAGGGCCAGGTGCATCAGGTGGGCCAGGCCGGTCTGCCAGGCGGGTGGAGCGGGAACGATGGGTGGAGTAGGGCGGCTCAAGCGCAGGGCCAGGCGTAGCCAGACCAACACGAATACGGTCAGCCCCAGCATGAAGTGCAGCTCCTTCATCAGGTTGCGCCCGGCACTGTCCTTGGGAAACAGGCCGCGCAACTCGATCAGGGCGTAGACCGCCACCAGCAGCACCAGCATCAGCCAGTGCAAGGCAATTGACAGGCTGCCGTAGCGAGCCTGGGGGGGATTCAGGGTCATGGTCATTCCTCATTCTCAGGTCTGGGCTCGCGCTCTTGGTGGCGCATGGACATAACTGTAAACGCTTGCGTGCCGTTTACCGGGCTATTGCAACAAAATATGGCCACTTCGGTATTGATCTGTCGCTAGAATTCGCCGCGTCTTTTCCTCGAAAGCAAGGCTGTGTTCATGTTGATGGCGTCGTTGATCTTCCTTCTGACCATTACCCTGGTGATCTGGCAACCCAAAGGGCTGGGCGTAGGCTGGAGTGCCACCGGCGGTGCGCTGCTGGCACTGCTGTGTGGGGTGGTGCAGTGGAGCGACATCCCGGTGGTGTGGCAGATCATCTGGAATGCGACCGGCACCTTCATCGCCCTGATCATCATCAGCCTGTTGCTCGATGCTGCAGGCTTCTTCGCCTGGGCCGCGCTGCATGTGGCGCGTTGGGGCCGGGGCAGCGGGCGGCGCCTGTTCTGCTATATCGTCCTGCTGGGGGCGGTGGTATCGGCGCTGTTCGCCAATGACGGTGCGGCGCTGATCCTCACGCCCATTGTGGTGGCGATGCTGCTGGCCCTGCGCTTCAGCCCGGCGGCAACCCTGGCGTTCGTCATGGCGGCAGGTTTTATCGCCGATACGGCGAGCCTGCCGCTGGTGGTGTCGAACCTGGTCAATATCGTCTCGGCCGACTACTTTGGTATCGGTTTCAACCGCTATGCCGCCGTGATGCTGCCGGTGAACCTGGTCAGTGTGGCGGCCACCCTGGCAGTGCTGCTGTGGTACTTCCGCCGCGACATCCCGGCTGACTACGACCCCTTGCAACTGGACCGGCCGCGCAGTGTGGTACACGACCCGGCGACCTTTGTGGCCGGCTGGCTGGTGCTGGCGATCCTGTTGGTCGGCTGCTTTGCCCTGGAGCCGCTGGGGATTCCCATCAGCGCGATCGCGGGGCTGTGTGCGCTGGTGTTGCTGTTGGTGGCGGCGCGCGGTCACAAAATCTCCACACGTAAAGTGCTCAAGGAGGCGCCTTGGCACATCGTGGTGTTCTCCCTGGGGATGTACCTGGTGGTTTATGGTCTGCGCAATGCCGGGCTGACCGACAACCTGGCGGGGTGGCTCGACAGCTTCGCCACCGGCGGGGTGTGGGGCGCGGCCATGGGCACGGGGCTGTTGGCGGCACTGTTGTCGTCGGTGATGAACAACTTGCCGACCGTGTTGATCGGTGCGTTGTCGATTGATGCGAGTTCGGCCAGTGGGGTGGTCAAGGAGGCGATGATCTATGCCAATGTGATCGGTAGCGACCTGGGGCCGAAGATCACCCCCATCGGTAGCCTGGCAACCTTGCTGTGGCTGCATGTACTGGAGCGCAAGGGGGTGAAGATCGGCTGGGGGTATTACTTCAAGGTGGGGATTGTGCTGACGGTGCCGGTGCTGCTGGTGACCCTGGCAGCGTTGGCGCTGCGGTTGGGGTAGGGGCAACGGCCTTGCACCACGGCCGCTATGCGGTCGATCGCAGGCTATCGCCAGCGGCTACCCCGGTTCGGCTTGCTATCCGTAGCCGCTGCCGAGGAACGAGGCTGCGATCGATTGCGCAGCAGTCGCCCGATAGACGTAACTGTCTTGCGCAGCAATCTGCAGGTGCGATCACGCCGGGAAGTCCGGCCACGCATCGGCTACCAGGAACAGTCGCTCCGCCTCTTCCCAATCGCCATCTTCGCCCGCTACCCAGCGCACCAGCAGTTGCGCAGGCGCCAACGGATCCAGTAGCTGCAGCCACGCTTCAAACCGTTCCCGCGACCAGCGTTCCTGCTCGCTGCAGCGGGCCGATGCCAGCCAGGCATGGCGCGGGATGGGCTGCCAAAAGGCCTGTGGGTCCTGGGCGATGAATGCCGGCCAATCTCGTCGATGCAACCACCTTCCATGCAAATGCTGCGGATGGGCGCCTTCGGGAGCATCGGCATGCCCGGGCCAGGGGTAGAACAGGTAGCCCGCCAGCCAGAGCTGGGCGCTGAGCTGGGTGATATCCAGCGCCGCCAGCACTTCTCGACTTTCTTCCCGCGCCGAGATCGGCAGTTGATGTTCAGCCAGGTGCGCCAGTTTTCGGTCCAGACGGTCATGACAGCCCGGCCCCAACCAGTGCGCAGGATCCTTGCCATCGCCCCCCGGCGGCCCCAGGTACAGTTTGATGGCCAGCTCCAAGTGGTGAACCCCTTCGCTGTCGTGCAGGAGGATGTCCAGTTCGCCCAGCGTGTGCCCGCCAGTGCGGATCGGCAGGTTGGCCGCCAGCAGCGTCACCCCCGGCGCGTGTTGCAGGGCAAACTGCCATAGACGCTCGTAGTACAGCCCCAGGCGCCGTGTGGCGGCCTGGGCCAACCAGTGCTGCAGGGCATTGCTGTCGTGATCCAGATCCAGGAGCCATTGCCGCAGTTGTTCAGGATCGGCGACCCAATCGCTGGCCGCCAGTGGATGACGCTGGGGCCAGGGCGTCTCGTGCAGCATTGGCGGGGCAAGGATGACCCAGGCCAGGTCGCGCACCTGAGGGTGGCGCAACTGGCGGGGCAGGTCGATCAGGCCGGGAAAAGGGTTCATCCAGCGAGCATAGTCCTTCAGCCGCGCACCTTGACGATTTTCTCCTGCGTTTGCCGCTGCCCGGGGCTTTCGCCCATAATCGAACTCTTTGGCGAACTTCGCCTCTTTACCCGCCGTAGCGCCTAGCAGGAGCCCCATGGAGCAATTTCGCAATATCGGTATCATCGGCCGCCTCGGCAGCTCCCAGGTGCTCGATACCATTCGCCGACTGAAAAAATTCCTGCTGCAGCGGCATCTGCACGTGATCCTCGAGGACACCATCGCCGAAGTCCTGCCCGGCCACGGCCTGCAGACGTCCTCGCGCAAGTTGCTGGGTGAGGTCTGCGACCTGGTCATCGTGGTAGGCGGCGACGGCAGCCTGCTCGGCGCCGCCCGTGCCCTGGCCAAGCACAACACCCCGGTGCTGGGTATCAACCGCGGCAGCCTGGGCTTTCTCACCGATATCCGCCCTGACGAGCTGGAGGTAAAAGTCGCCGAGGTGCTCGACGGCCATTACCTGGTGGAAAACCGCTTTCTGCTCCAGGCCGAGGTTCGTCGTCACGCCGAAGCCATCGGCCAGGGCGATGCGCTCAACGATGTGGTGCTGCACCCGGGCAAATCGACGCGCATGATCGAGTTCGAGATCTACATCGACGGCCAGTTCGTCTGCAGCCAGAAGGCCGACGGCCTGATCGTCGCCACGCCGACCGGCTCGACCGCCTACGCGCTGTCGGCGGGCGGTCCGATCATGCACCCCAAGCTCGACGCCATCGTCATCGTGCCGATGTACCCGCATACCTTGTCTGGCCGGCCGATCGTGGTCGACGGCAACAGCGAGCTGAAGATCGTGGTGTCCAAGGACCTGCAGATCTACCCGCAGATTTCCTGTGACGGCCAGAACCACTTCACCTGCGCCCCGGGCGACACCATCACGGTGAACAAGAAACCGCAGAAACTGCGCCTGATTCACCCGCTGGATCACAATTACTACGAGGTATGCCGGACCAAACTCGGTTGGGGCAGCCGCCTGGGTGGTGGAGGCGAGTGATGCTCGATCCAGCCCGTAGTTACGACCTGATTGGTGATGTGCACGGCTGTGCACACACCCTCGAACGCCTGCTCGATGCCCTTGGCTACAAGCGCCAGGGCGGCGTCTGGCGCCATGCCCAGCGCCAGGCGCTGTTCCTCGGCGATATCATCGACCGGGGCCCGCGGATCCGCGAGGCGCTGCACATCGTCCATGACATGGTCGATGCTGGCCAGGCCTACTGCATCATGGGCAATCATGAGTACAACGCCCTGGGCTGGAACACCCCGGCCTTGCCTGAAAGTGGCAAACAGTTTGTTCGCGAGCACACCCCGCGCCACGGCCGCCTGATCTACGAAACCTTGACCCAGTTCGAGCAACATCCGGGCGACTGGCATGATTTTCTCGAATGGTTCTACGAACTGCCGCTGTTCATCGATGCCGGCCGGTTCCGCCTGGTCCACGCCTGTTGGGACCCACGGCTGATCGAGCCATTGCGCCAGCAATATGCCGATGGCCGCATCGATGAACACTTCATCCAGGCATCCGGGGTGTCGGACAGCTTTGCCTCGATGGTCTGCAATCGCTTGCTGCGCGGCACCGACATGCGCCTGCCGGATGGTTTGACCCTGACCGGCGGCGACGGCCTGACACGGGCCTTCTTCCGCACCAAGTTCTGGGAAGAAGACCCGCAGACCTACGGCGACATTGTCTTCCAGCCCGACGCATTGCCGGAAAAGGTCGCCAGCACGCCCTTGAGCCACAGCCAGAAGAACGCCTTGCTGCGCTACGGCGAGGACGAGCCGATGCTGTTCGTCGGGCACTACTGGCGTAGCGGCAAGCCGGCACCGATCCGCTCCAACCTGGCCTGCCTGGACTACAGCGCGGTGTTGTACGGCAAGCTGGTCGCGTATCGACTCGACGATGAAACCCGAATAGACCCGCGCAAGTTCGTGTGGGTCGATGTGGACCGGCCGGAGGCCAGCCAATGAGTGCAGTGGTGGTATTGCGCATGCCCTTGAACACCGACCTGAGCGGTTTTGTCGGCCTGCTGCGGCGCCTGCAGGTACCGCACCGGGTCAGCGAGGAGGGCGGTGACCAGGTGTTGTGGGTGGCGGAAAACCTGGCCGAGGATGTACGCGAACTGTACCAGCGCTTTCCCGAGGGCAACGCGGACTTCGAGCCGCCTGCCGGCGCCATGCTCGCGCCACCGGCCCGCCCGGGCTTTGGCGAGCAACTGCGAGCGAGCAAGGCCACCGCCGCGGTGTTGCTGTTGTGCCTGATCGTCGCCGGCCTCACGGGGCTTGGCGACAATTTCGCCACCCTGAGCTGGCTGACCTTTCTCGATTTTCGCGTGCAAGGCGAGTACCTGTACTTCACGCCGCTGCCGACAAGCCTTGCCGACGGCCAGTGGTGGCGGCTATTCACACCGATGCTGGTGCACTTCGGCATCCTTCACCTAGCCATGAATGCCTTGTGGTACTGGGAGCTGGGGCGGCGAATCGAGCTGCGCCAGGGACCCTGGTCGCTGCTGAGCCTGACCCTGCTGTTCAGCCTGGTATCCAATGCCGCGCAGTACCTGTTCGGTGGGCCGAGCCTGTTTGGCGGCCTTTCCGGGGTGCTCTACGGATTGCTCGGGCATGTCTGGCTGTACCAGTGGTTGGCACCCAACCCGGTATACCGCATGCCGCGTGGGGTGCTGGTGATGATGCTGGCCTGGCTGCTCTTGTGCCTGTCCGGGCTGGTCAGCCTGCTCGGCTTTGGCCAGATTGCCAACGCCGCCCACGTCGGTGGGTTGTTGGTCGGTTGCCTGAGCGGGCTCTTGGGCGGGGCGCTGGCCCGGCGTAAACTGACGGCTTGATTTGGGAGACGCTATGTCCACTTTTGCGCAAATGATCGAAAACATCACGCCGGAAATCTACGAAAGCCTGAAACTGGCCGTGGAACTGGGTAAATGGGCGGACGGGCGCAAGCTCACCACCGAACAGAAAGAGCTCTCGCTGCAGGCAGTGATCGCCTGGGAAATCCAGAACCTGCCCGAAGAACAGCGCACCGGCTACATGGGCCCGCAGGAATGCGCATCGAAGTCGGCACCCGTGCCGAACATCCTGTTCAAGTCGGATGCGATCCATTGATCGAACTTGGCCGCGGCTCCATCAGTAAAATGTCGGCGCGTCTCGACGCGCCTGTGGTGCAGTACGCTTTTCGTCTGGGCGAGCAGGAAGTGCCGGTCAATCCCCTGATCGGCAAGACCCTGCGCCTGGAATA
The DNA here is from genome assembly GCF_040438935.1 of Pseudomonas vranovensis. NCBI lineage: Bacteria > Pseudomonadati > Pseudomonadota > Gammaproteobacteria > Pseudomonadales > Pseudomonadaceae > Pseudomonas > Pseudomonas vranovensis. Next base: position 869,064 of record NZ_CP159259.1, read on the forward strand.
CCTCGGGGCCATCCATTGCACCCACTGCGGTCGCAAGACCAAGACCAGCTTCAGCCAGGGTTATTGCTACCCGTGCATGACCAAGCTGGCGCAGTGCGATGTCTGCATCATGGCACCGGAAAAATGCCACTACGACCAGGGCACCTGCCGCGAACCCGGCTGGGGCGAGCAGTTCTGCATGACCGATCATGTGGTCTACCTGGCAAACTCCTCGGGCATCAAGGTCGGCATCACCCGTGCCAGCCAGCTGCCTACCCGCTGGCTCGACCAGGGTGCCAGTCAGGCCCTGCCGATCGTGCGCGTTGCTACCCGCCAGCAGTCGGGACTGGTCGAAGACCTGTTTCGGAGCCAGGTGGCCGACCGCACCAACTGGCGAGCCTTGCTCAAAGGCGATGCCGAGGCGGTCGACCTGCTGGCGGTGCGCGCGCAACTGTTCGCCAGCTGCGCCGAAGGTCTCAGTGCCCTGCAGGGGCGTTTCGGCCTGCAGGCCATCCAGCCGCTCAACGACGGCGAAGTGCTGGAAATCCGCTACCCGGTCGAGGCCTATCCGAGCAAGATCGTCAGCTTCAACCTGGACAAGAATCCCGTGGCTGAAGGCACGCTGCTGGGCATCAAGGGCCAGTACCTGATCTTCGACACCGGCGTGATCAACATCCGCAAGTACACGGCGTACCAGCTCGCCGTGCATCAGTAAAAGGACCGCCACATGCGTACCGAACAGCCGCAAGTGATCTACCTCAAGGACTATCAGGCGCCCGAGTACCTGATCGACGAGACGCACCTGACCTTTGAACTGTTCGAGGACCACAGCCTGGTCCACGCGCAGCTGGTCATGCGCCGCAACCCCGCCCGCGGTACCGGCTTGCCGCCGTTGGTACTGGATGGCCAGCAACTGGAACTGTTGAGTGTGGCCCTGGATGACCAGGCCTTGAGCGCTGGCGACTACCAGCTCGATGACAGCCACCTGACGGTGCAGCCAAAGGCTGCGACCTTCACCCTCGACACCAGCGTGAAGATCCACCCCGAGAGCAACACTGCACTGGAAGGTCTGTACAAGTCCGGCAGCATGTTCTGCACCCAGTGCGAGGCCGAGGGCTTTCGCAAGATCACCTACTACCTCGACCGCCCGGATGTGATGAGCACGTTCACCACCACGGTGATCGCCGAACAGCATCGCTACCCGGTACTGCTGTCCAACGGCAACCCGGTCGGCAGCGGTCCGCAGGACGATGGCCGGCATTGGGCGACCTGGGAAGACCCGTTCATGAAACCGGCCTACCTGTTCGCGCTGGTGGCCGGTGACCTGTGGTGCGTCGAAGACAAGTTCACCCGCCAGTCGGGTCGCGACGTGACCCTGCGCATCTATGTCGAGCCGGAAAACATCGACAAGTGCCAGCACGCCATGACCAGCCTGAAAAAGTCCATGCGCTGGGACGAAGAAGTCTATGGCCGCGAATACGACCTCGACATCTTCATGATCGTGGCGGTCAACGACTTCAATATGGGCGCCATGGAAAACAAGGGCCTGAACATCTTCAACTCCAGTTGCGTTCTGGCCCGTGCCGAAACCGCCACCGACGCTGCCCACCAGCGGGTCGAGGCTGTGGTTGCCCACGAGTATTTCCACAACTGGTCGGGCAACCGCGTGACCTGCCGCGACTGGTTCCAGCTTTCGCTCAAGGAAGGCTTCACGGTGTTCCGTGACTCGGAGTTCAGCGCCGACATGAACTCGCGCACGGTCAAGCGCATCGAAGACGTTGCCTACCTGCGTACCCACCAGTTTGCCGAGGATGCCGGTCCGATGGCTCACGCGGTACGCCCGGACAGCTTCATCGAGATTTCCAACTTCTACACCTTGACCGTCTACGAGAAAGGTTCGGAAGTGGTACGCATGGTCCGCACGCTGCTGGGCGCCGAAGGTTTCCGCAAAGGCAGCGACCTGTATTTCGAGCGTCATGACGGCCAGGCCGTGACCTGCGACGACTTCATCAAGGCCATGGAAGATGCCAACGGCGTCGACCTGACCCAGTTCAAGCGCTGGTACAGCCAGGCGGGTACGCCGCGCCTCGCGGTAAGCGAGGCGTACGACAGCGCGGCCCAGACCTACAGCCTGACTTTCCGCCAGAGCTGCCCGGCCACCCCGGACAAGGTCGAGAAAAAGCCGTTTGTGATTCCGGTCGAACTGGGCCTGCTCGACGCCCAGGGCAACGACATCGCCCTGCGCCTGCAAGGCGAAGCGACGGCGGCGGGTACCTCGCGCGTGCTGCAGGTGACCGAGGCCGAGCAGACCTTCACCTTCGTCGATGTTGCGGCCAAGCCGCTGCCGTCACTGCTGCGTGGCTTCAGCGCGCCGGTCAAACTCAGCTTCCCGTATGATCGCGACCAGTTGATGTTCCTGATGCAACACGACAGTGATGGCTTCAATCGTTGGGAAGCCGGGCAACAATTGTCGGTACAGGTGCTCCAGGAGCTGATCGTCCAGCACCAGCAGGGTAGCGCCCTGGTGCTCGACCAGCGCCTGGTCACCGCGTTGGGTGCAGTGCTGGCCAATGAGCAGCTCGATCAGGCCATGGTTGCCGAGATGCTCTCGCTGCCGAGCGAAGCCTATCTCACCGAAATCAGCGAAGTGGCCGATGTCGATGCCATCCACGCCGCCCGCGAGTTCGCCCGCAAGCAGATCGCCGACCAGTTGTTCGATGCCCTCGATGCTCGCTACCAGGCCAACCGCGGCATATCGCGAGGCACCGAGTACGTGGCCGAAGCCGAGCATTTTGCCCGCCGCAGCCTGCAGAACATCGCCTTGTCGTACCTGATGCTCAGCGGCAAGGCCGAGGTGCTGACCGCGACGCTGGAGCAGTTCGACGCCTGTGACAACATGACCGAGCGTCTGACCGCGCTGGCCGTGCTGGTCAACTCGCCGTTCGAAGCCGAACGGGCCAAGGCGCTGGACGTCTTTGCCGAGAACTTCAAGGACAATCCGCTGGTCATGGACCAGTGGTTCAGCGTGCAGGCCGCCAGCACCCTCCCGGGTGGTCTGGTACGGGTCAAGGCGCTGATGCAGCATCCAGCGTTCACGATGAAGAATCCGAACAAGGTCCGTGCCCTGGTCGGCGCCTTTGCCGGCCAGAACCTGGTCAACTTCCATGCGGCAGACGGCTCTGGCTATCGCTTCCTGGCGGACCTGGTGATCGAGCTCAATGCCCTCAACCCGCAGATCGCCTCGCGCCAGCTGGCGCCGCTGACTCGCTGGCGCAAGTACGACAGTGCTCGCCAGGCCCTGATGAAGGGCGAGCTGGAGCGCATTCTGGCGTCCGGTTCGCTGTCCAGCGATGTCTATGAAGTTGTAAGCAAAAGCCTGGCCTGATGCACTCATCGCGGGGCAATCCCGCTCCTGCAAGCCCTGTAGGAGCGGGCTTGCCCCGCGATGCATTTCCTGCTTAACAAAAGATAACGTCCCGTTCGTTGTCAGCCCTTCGCAAACCCCGATAGGATGGCTCCCAGCTATTGCGGGGCTCTGGAACACGGTTTTTGGCAGTACCTGCAAATAGATTGACCCAAATAACAATAATCGGGGGACAGATCTATGACCGAGCCTTATTTGGCAGGTACCGGCGGCGCTTTGCGCGCACGCCCATGGGCATTGGCCGCCAGCGGGTTGCTGGTGATGGCAATGGGAATGTGGGCCAGTACGGTGGAGGCGTCTGCTTCCGAACCGAAGGTCTACTCCACCGAATCGGCCAAGGCCGAAAAGAGCCTGTTGCTTGACGTGACCCAAGCCGGCCCACGCCTGATCGCTGTCGGCGATCGCGGCCATATTCTCTTCTCCGATGACCAGGGCAAGTCCTGGACCCAGTCCAAGGTGCCGACCCGGCAACTGCTCACCGCCGTTTATTTTGTCGACGACAAGCACGGCTGGGCGGTCGGCCATGACGCACAGATCCTCGCCAGCAGCGATGGTGGTGTGACCTGGACCAAACAATTCGAAGACCTCAAGCGTGAAGCGCCGTTGCTGGATGTCTGGTTCAAGGACGCCCAGCATGGCTTTGCCGTGGGCGCCTACGGTGCGCTGCTGGAGACCACCGACGGTGGCCAGCAGTGGAACGAGGTCGGTGAACGTCTGGACAACGAAGACCAGTTGCACCTCAACGGTATCGCTGCAGTCAAGGACGCAGGCCTGTTCATCGTTGGCGAACAGGGCAGCATGTTCCGTTCCAGCGACGACGGCCAGACCTGGCAGAAGCTCGAAGGTCCCTATGAGGGCTCGCTGTTCGGCGTGATCGGCACCGCCCAGTCACGCACGCTGCTGGCCTATGGGCTGCGTGGCAACCTCTACCGCTCCACCGATTTTGGCGACAGCTGGCAGCAAGTCGAACTGAAAGCCGCGCGCGGGGCCCTCGAATTTGGCCTGGCAAGCGCTACGCTTCTCGATGATGGCAACCTGGTATTGGTCGGTAATGGCGGCACCGTCCTGCGCAGCAGCGACGACGGCCAGACCTTCAGCGTCTTCAACCGCGCTGACCGCATCGCCCTGGCGGGTGTCAGCGGTCGTAACGGCGAAGGCCTGATCCTTGTCGGCCAGGGTGGCGTGCACCTGGCTTCGGCCCAGGGCGCCGAAGGAGTGCAGCCATGACCAGTCAGGAGCAGTTCAACATGAACCAGCAGCAACACCATCAGGACAAGGCGACGCTCCTTGAGCGCCTGATCTTCAACAACCGCCCGGTGGTGATTCTTATCTGCCTGCTGGTCAGTGTGTTCCTGTTCTGGCAGGCCACGCAGATTCGTCCATCGACCAGTTTCGAGAAAATGATCCCGCTCGAGCATCCCTTCATCGAGAAGATGCTCGAACACCGTAACGACCTGGCCAACCTCGGCAACACCGTGCGCATCTCGGTCGAGGCTACCGATGGCGATATCTTCAGCAAGGAGTACATGGAGACCCTGCGTCAGATCCACGACGAGGTCTTCTATATTCCCGGTGTCGACCGTTCCGGGCTGAAGTCGCTGTGGAGCCCCAGCGTTCGCTGGACCGAAGTGACCGAAGAGGGCTTCGCCGGCGGCGAGGTCATCCCCAACACCTACGACGGTTCGGCCGACAGCCTCGACCTGTTGCGCAACAACGTGCTCAAGTCGGGCCAGGTCGGGCGCCTGGTGGCCAACAACTTCAAGTCGAGCATCATCGATGTGCCGCTGCTGGAGTCCTATCCAGACCCGCAGGACCAGGGCAAGCTGATCAAGCTCGATTACCAGCAGTTCTCCCACCAGCTTGAAGAAAAGATCCGCGACAAGTTCCAGGCCCAGAACCCCAATGTGAAGGTACACATCGTCGGTTTTGCCAAGAAGGTCGGTGACCTGATCGATGGCTTGATCATGGTGGTGATGTTCTTCGGTATCGCCCTGGTGATCACCTGGGTGCTGTTGTACTGGTTCACCTGGTGCATTCGCAGCACCATCGCGGTGCTGATCACCACCCTGGTGGCAGTGGTCTGGCAGCTGGGGCTGATGCACGCGGTAGGGTTCGGACTCGATCCGTATTCGATGCTGGTGCCGTTCCTGATCTTCGCCATCGGTATTTCCCATGGTGTGCAGAAGATCAACGGTATTGCCCTGCAATCGAGCGATGCCGACAACGCGCTGACCGCCGCACGGCGAACATTCCGCCAGCTGTTCCTACCGGGGATGATCGCCATTCTGGCCGACGCCGTGGGCTTCATCACCCTGTTGATCATCGACATCGGTGTGATCCGCGAGCTGGCCATCGGCGCGTCCATCGGTGTTGCGGTGATCGTGTTCACCAACCTGATCCTGCTGCCGGTGGCGATCTCCTATGTCGGCATCAGCAAGAAAGCCATCGAGCGCAGCAAGAAGGACGCAACTCGCGAACACCCGTTCTGGCGCCTGCTGTCCAACTTCGCCAGCGCCAAGGTGGCGCCGGTGTCCATCGTCCTGGCCTTGCTGGCTTTCGGTGGCGGCCTCTGGTACAGCCAGAATCTGAAGATCGGCGACCTCGACCAGGGGGCGCCGGAGCTGCGCCCGGACTCGCGCTACAACAAGGACAACAGCTTCATCATCGACAATTACTCGACCAGCTCCGACGTGTTGGTAGTGATGGTCAAGACGCCGTCGGAAGGCTGCTCGGTGTATTCCACCATGGCGCCGATAGACGAGCTGATGTGGAAGATGGAGAACACCCCGGGCGTGCAGTCGGCCATCTCGCTGGTGACGGTGTCCAAGCAGATGATCAAGGGCATGAACGAGGGCAACCTGAAATGGGAAAGCCTGTCGCGCAACCCGGACGTGCTCAACAGCTCCATTGCCCGTGCCGACGGCCTGTACAACGCCGACTGTTCGCTGGCACCGGTGCTGGTGTTCCTCAACGACCACAAGGCCGAGACCCTGGACCGTGCGGTCAATGCGGTGAAAGAGTTTGCCGACACCCACAACAAGGACGGTCTGGAGTTCCTGCTGGCCGCGGGTAACGCCGGGATCGAGGCGGCCACCAACGAAGTGATCAAGTCGGCCGAGCTGACCATCCTGATCCTGGTGTACATCTGCGTGGCGGTGATGTGCATGATCACCTTCCGCTCGTTCGCGGCGACCTTGTGTATTGTCCTGCCCCTGGTACTGACCTCGGTGCTGGGCAACGCCCTGATGGCCTTCATGGGCATTGGCGTGAAGGTGGCGACCTTGCCGGTGGTGGCGCTGGGCGTGGGTATTGGTGTGGACTACGGTATCTACATCTACAGCCGCCTGGAGAGCTTCCTGCGTGCTGGCCTGCCGTTGCAGGAAGCCTACTACCAGACGCTCAAGTCCACCGGCAAGGCCGTGCTGTTCACCGGCCTGTGCCTGGCCATCGGTGTATGCACCTGGATCTTCTCGGCCATCAAGTTCCAGGCCGACATGGGCCTGATGCTGACCTTCATGCTGCTGTGGAACATGTTCGGTGCGCTGTGGCTGCTGCCGGCGCTGGCACGGTTCCTCATCAAGCCGGAGAAAATGGCGGGTCAGGAGAGCAAGTCGATTTTTGCTCACTGAGTGATAGCGCGGGGCAAGCCCGCTCCTGCAGGGAACTGCAGGAGCGGGCTTGCCCCGCGATGCTTTCAGGTATCATGCCGCTTTACCCCTCGATGATACCCACGCAATGACAACCCTTTCCCAAGCCCTGCAAACCTGCGACATGCTCCTGGTCGACGGCTTGCACGCCTTTGACTTCACCTTCGACGACACCGGCCTGCACATCGAAAGCATGGATGGCCGTGCCCTGAAGAAGTGGTCCTTCACCCCTGAGCAGATCGCCGCCGCCCGTGCCGACGGCCAGGACTGGCTGATCGCTGCCGACGCCAGCGAGCATCGACTAGTCTGTATGAGTGCCTTTCGCGCACCGGACGAGGATGACGATGAAACGCCAGCTGACGACCCTGCTGATCGCTAGTGCCATGAGTGTATGTGCCACCGCCCACAGCGCGCAGTTGCTGGTGGGCAGCTACACCGATGGTGCCAGTGAGGGGTTGTACCGTTATGCCTTCAGCAGCGTCAGTGGCCTGATCGGCGAAACGCCGTTGCAGGTGCTCAAAAGCGAAAACCCTTCCTGGTTGGCCCTGTCGGTGGACAAGCGCCTGCTGTTCGCGGTCAACGAGAACGGTGATGGCAAGGGCCAGGCCAGCAGTTTTTCCGTCAGCGCCAAAGACGGCACCCTGAAGCCATTGAGCCAGGTCAGCAGCGCCGGCGACGAGCCAACCCACGCCAGCCTCAGTCACGACCAACGCTACCTGTTCGTCGCCAACTACGGCGTGCAGCCCACGCCTGGCGGCAGCCTGAGCGTGCTGCCAGTGGACAAGGCCGGCAAGTTGCAGGCGTCGGTACAGCAGGACCGCCACAAGGCCAGCGGCGCCAATCCGCAGCGCCAGGCCGGGCCGCATGTACACTCGGTGGTGTCGTCCCCCGACGGGCATTTTGTCTTCGCCAGCGACCTGGGCGCCGACAAGGTGTTCATCTACCGCTACGACGGGGCCAGCCCCAAGCATCCGCTGAGCCCGGCCGAACCGCCTTCGGTTGACCTGCCGCCCGGCAGCGGGCCGCGTCACCTGGCGTTCAGCAGCGATGGCAAACAGGCCTACCTGACACTGGAGATGAGCGCCCAGGTGGTGGTCTTCGAACACAACGACGGCAAACTGACCGAACGCCAGCGCCTGCCATTGACCGAGCAGAGCGATGCCGCCGCGAAGGCGGCGGGTGCCTTGCACCTGTCGGCCGACGGGCGATTCCTGTACGTCAGCAACCGTGGTACGGCCAACGAGATTGTGGTGTTCGCCGTGGATGACGACAGCGGCAAACTGATGAAGGTGCAACAGCGCGGCGTGGAGGGCGACCACCCCCGCGAGTTCACCCTCGACCCGTCGGGCAAGTTCCTGTTGGTGGCCAACCAGAAGAGCAACGAGATCGTGGTGATCCGCCGCGACCCACGCAGCGGCATGCTCGGTGAAACCGTACAGAAACTGCCCCAGGCTGCGCCGTCCGACCTGAAGTTTGTCGACTGACTATCAACCGCCTTGATAATGGCTACTGCTGCAATGAATTTCTGTGCGCCGCGTCAGCGGCGTAAGTTTGGACCAAGGCCCGAGACGGCCACTTCAAACCACAGACTTCGAGGTCCGCGCCATGAACTTCAACATCTTCCCGGTCATCGCCGCTTCTGCCATTTCTGCTTCGGTTGTACTGCCTGCCCACGCTCAGGTTGAAATCAGCGAGCGCACATCCTCCACTCCCAGCTACACCCAGAAGTACCTGCAGCAAAGTGCTCACTTCTATGCGGCGCTGGACCCTAAGTCGCAGCATTGAAGTTGATCACGGGGCAAGGCCGCTCCCACTGGATCTGTGGGAGCGGGCTTGCCCCGTGATCAATCTGCCTACTTAGCCATAACCGCCTTGAACAACGCCGACTCCAACCACCCTTGCAGCCAGGCACGCAGGCGCGGGTAGGGCGCCTCGGCGAACCACTGCGGCTCGACCCCGGCAAACTGACGCATCAACGGCATCAATGCAGCGTCCGCCAGGCTCGGATGTTCGGCGAACAGATACGTGTGCTGTGCCAGTAGCGCTTCCAGCTCCACCAGCCAGCCCTCAGCCTGTTGGCGATAGTGTTCACGCGAGTGTTCCGGGTAACGCTCGGCGTACTTGTACAGGTTCACCTGAAGCTTGAAGTCGCGGTCGTTACGCACAATCAACGCATCGGTCGCCTGCGCCGCCTCAGGGTCGCTACGCAGCAACCAGTCTTGCGGGTCATGCCGGGTCAACGCCCAGCGCATGATCTCAAGGCTCTCATCGAGCACGCCTTCACCCGTATCCAATACCGGCACCGTACCCTTGGGCGAAAGCACCAGCAGTTCGGCAGGCTTGGCCTTCAGGCTTACTTCGACAACCTCCACCGGGCACTCGGCATAGCGCAGCGCCAGGCGCGCGCGCATAGCCCACGGGCAGCGGCGAAACGAATACAGGATCATCCGCTGACCTCCACACTGCTCAGGCCGTTGCCCTGGCGTCGCACCTGGATCTGCACTGGAATGCGCTCATGCATCTCCTGCACGTGGGAAATCACCGCGACCTTGCGGCCCTGGGCCTGCAGGCCATCCAGGGCATCCATGGCCAGTTGCAGGGACTCCGGGTCCAGACTGCCAAAGCCTTCGTCGATAAACAGCGATTCGATGCGCAGGGTGCTCGACGCCATCGATGCCAGGCCCAAGGCCAGGGCAAGGGACACCAGGAAGGTCTCGCCGCCAGACAGCGAATGTACCGAGCGCAGTTCGTCACCCATTTCGGTGTCCATTACCAACAGGCCGAGCAGGCTGCCGCCCCGCTTGAGGCGATAGCGGCGGGCCAGTTGGCGAAGTTGGGCGTTGGCGTGGTGTACCAGCAGGTCGAGGTTGTAGCCCTGGGCGATCTTGCGGAAGGTATCGCCGGTGGCCGAGCCGATCAGGGCGTTGAGCCGTGCCCAGCGCTGCCACTCGGCATAAGCCCGGGCGATTTGCTCGGCCAGGGCCTGGTTGGCCTGTTGCCGACGTTGATCGTCGGCTTGTTCGGCGCGCAGCTCGGCGCAGGTTTGTTCGCTGATCGCAAGCTGGCCTTGCAGGCTTTCAACCGCCTGTTCCAGCGCCTCGGTCGGCAGTTCGGGCGTGGCCAGGGCCTGATGTTGTTCCAGGCGTTGCTGGCGCTCCTTGAGCAGGATCTGCGCTTGCTCCAGGACTTTGTCGCTGTCCTGCAGGCGCTGGCGCAAGTGGGCGACGGCATTGTCGTCGAGCGCCAGCAGTTGCTCTAGACCACTGTCATCGAGCTCGGGATGTGCCCGACGCCACTGCTCGATCTGCGCGCGGACTTCATTGCCTTCCTGCTCCAGCGTGTTCAGGCGTTCCTCGTTGGCCTTGATCCGGGCGGCCAGCTCGATCAGCTGTGCCTGGGTATCCTGCAATTGGCGGGCAGCCTGGGCGTCGAGGTGGCGGGCCTGTTCCACGGCGTGTTCCAGGTGCTGTTGCCACTGCTCGGCACTGGGTTGCTCGCCGATCAGGGTGGTCAGGCTTGCCTGGCTGGCATGTTGCTGGCGTTCAAGTTCGACGTACTGCTGCTGCAGTTCCTGTTGCCTCTGCACGCGTGCCTGCTGCTGAAGCTGTGCTTTGTCCAAGGTCTGCTGGCGCTCGCCGAACTCTTGCTGTTCATCCTTTTGCCGTTGCAGCTGGTCCAGGCGCAGGGCCAGTTGCTGGTCCAGGCGCAGGAAGGTCGCGGCCGGTGCCTGGCGCAGGTCGTCGAGAATATCGGCTGGCAGTACGTTGGCGAAACTGCCCAGGTCTTGCTCCAGGCGTTCCTGATCGGCAGCCAGGGCCTGTTGTTGATGGCTCAGTTGCTGATTGGCCTGCTGGCAGGCTTCGGATGCAGCGTGCAGTTGTTGCTGCAGGCGAGCGGCGTCTTTTTGCAAGGTCAGCAGGATGTTCTGGCGTTGCTCGTCGCGGCTGATATCGTCGTTCAGGCGCCGTGCCTGCAGTTCCAGCCAGCCTGTACGCTGGCTGAGGTCTTGCTCGCAGAGCACAGGGAAGAGTTCATGGGCCTGCAGGGCGGGCGCCAGAGCCTGTTGTTGCTCGGCCAGTTGCTCCTGCTGGTGCAGGTACTCCTTGATCTGGCCGTTGACGCCGCCCAGTTGCGTACGCAGCTCGTCGAGCTGCTGTTTCAGCGCATCGACTTCCTGCTGGGCGTTGCGCTCTTCGTCCTGGTCATGCCGTCCCAGGCTCTGCAGCAAGGCTTCAGGTTGATGGTAGGGGTGCTCCTGGCTGCCGCACACCGGGCAGGGCTGGTCATCCTGCAATTGTGCGCGCAATTCCTCGACGCTCTGGCTGCGAGCCAGGCGCTGGCGCTCCAGCAGTTGCCGGGTGACGTCAAGCGCCTGCTCTGCGGCGGTCAGCCGGGTCTTGCCGCTGAGGCCTTCGCTGATCAGTTGCTCGCGTTGCTTGAGGGCAGCCTGCTGGCGTTCGCGCAGGCCGGTGAGGCGCTGATCCAGGTCCTGCTGTTGGGCCCAGAGACGGCTGAGTGCTTCCACCTGGCGTTGCTGCTGGCGGTTTTTCTGCAGCAGTTCGCCAAGCAGTCCGACTTGTTCGGCCAGGGCATCGGGCTCGGCCTGGGCTTCGTGATAGAGCAGGGCGATGGCGGCGCGCTGTTGCTCCAGCGCAGCGCTGGCTTGCGTGGCCCGGTCCTGCAGGCTGGGCAGTTCTGCACTCCCCTGGCTCAGTCGGTTGCCCAGTTGCATCAGTTGTTGCAGGCGATCGCGATAGGCGTTCCAGGCATCGCCCAGGCTTGCCAGAGAAGCGCTTTGGGCCAGTTGCTCGCTGATCTGGCCAAGGCGTTGCTCGGTCAGTCGTTGTTGTTCGAGCACGTTGTCCAGCTGCTGCTGGCCCTCGCTGCAAGCAAGCTCCGCCTGCTGCTTGAGGTGTTGGCAGTTGCTCAGTTCCTGGGACAGGCGCGCCAGGGTGTTCTGTTCGGCAAAGGCCTGGCGCAGCAACGGGGCGCTTTCACTCTGCCGAGCCAACGCTTGTGCCAGCGCCTGCTGGGCGTCGACCTGTTGCTGCTGCAACTGCTGCTGGTGGGTAAGCAACGCGTCGTGCTGCACCTGCTGGGCACTGATGCTGGCAGCCAGGGGTGACAGTTGGCTGTCGAGCGCCTGCTGGCGGGCGAACTGATGCCGCTGCGGCGCCAGGTGCTCCAGGCGCTTCAGGTTCAGGCGCTCGCCGTGCAGGCTGTCGCTGTGCTGCCGGGCACTGTGCAGTTGCTCGCTGCTGTTTTGTACCTGGGCCTGCAACTGCAGCAACTCGGTCATCCACGCCCGTTGCAGTTCGAGCTGGCGCAGTTGCGCCTGTTCACCCTTGAGTTGTTCCACCGCCAGGTTATAGCGCTGGTCGAGATCGGCACGGGCTTCGGGCGTCATCGGCATGACGCCGGCGGCCTGGCCCTGCAGGGCCTTGTGGGCTTCCTCGGCTTCCTTGCTCTTGCTGTAGGCGCGGCGCCCCAGCTGGCTGTAGATCGCCGTGTTGGTGAGTTTTTCCAGCAGCTCGCTACGGTCTTTGTCGTCGGCCTTGAGGAAGGCGCTGAACTCGCTCTGGGCCAGCATCACGGCGCGAGTGAACTGTTCGAAGTTCAGCCCCAGGCGCGACTCGATCAGCTGTTTGTACTCAGCCTTGCTCTGGTTGCTCAGCAGTTGGTCGCTGTCCAGGTCGTGCAGGCTCTGGCGGCTGCCCTGCAGTTTGCCATTGGCTTTATCGCGAGCGCGGTTGGCTTCCCAACGGGCACGGTAGCGGCGCCCGTCGATGCCGACGAAGTCGACTTCGGCAAAGCCGCTGCCGGTACCGCGGCGCAACAGGGTGCGCGGGTCACTGGTGAGGATGTCGCTGTCGACTTCCGGCAGCTTGGTTTCGCGGCCGATGTTGCTCAGCCGCGGTACCGCGCCGAACAGTGCCAGGCACAGGGCATCGAGCAAGGTGCTCTTGCCGGCGCCGGTAGGGCCGGTGATGGCGAACAGGCCGGCACTGGCCAAGGGCTCGGCGGTAAAGTCGATTTCGAAGGGGCCGGCCAGGGAGGCCAGGTTCTTCAGGCGGATGGCAAGAATCTTCATGGCTGCTGCTCCTCGTGCTGGACGTCCTGCAGCAACAGGGCGAAATCGGCCAGGGTCTGTTCGTCCACGGCGCTGCCGTAGGCCTGGGCCCAGGCGCGGCTGAACAGCTCGTGCGGGGTCATCTGGCCCAGCTCCACCAGCGCGGCTTCATCGAGGTCCTCGCCTGCGCGGTTACCCGCATATTCAGCGCCGATGCGCACCAGGCGTACGGCTCTACCCTGCAGGGCGGTTTCCAGTTGCTGGCGCAGGTCGGGCTGCGGCTCGTCCAGTTGCACCCGAATCTCCAGCCACGGCTGGCGCTGCGGGTCTTCGAGCAGGTCGACCACCGGCAAGCCGGCCAGTTGTTCGAGGATTTCGGTCAGAGGCGCTGGGCCCAGGCGCTGCAAATGCACCGCCCGCGGTACCAGGCGCGACTCGACGCTGGCCAGGCTGGCGCCGTCCAGTTCGATCTCGAGGATCTGGTGCTGATAGCCAATCTCGGAAAACGACAGCGGGATCGGCGAGCCGCTGTAGCGGATACGCTCTTCGCGGTTGACCCGTTGCGGCTTGTGCAGGTGTCCCAGGGCCACGTAGCTGATGTCCTTGCTGAACAGGCTGGCAGGCAAGGCCTCGGCGTTGCCGATGATCAGGCTGCGTTCGGAGTCCTCCGAGATCGAGCCGCCGGCCATGTGCGCGTGGCTGACGGCGATCAGTGCCTGGCCCGGCTTGCGTCGCTCCAGCGCGGCATCGATCAAGCGCTCGTGTACTTGACGGATACCGCGCAGGTAATCGTCGCCCAGGTGGGCGCCGGTCACTTCGGCCGGGCGCAGAAAGGGCAGGGCCAGGCACCAGGCGGCGACCTTGCCGCGGGCGTTGGTCAGTGGGATCAACAGGCGGTCGCTGTCGAGAACGCCTTCGTCGAGCCACTGCACCCGGCCCAGAGCGTGGGTGCGCAGGCGCCGCATCAGCGGTGCCGGCAGCTCGATGCGCGAGCCGGAGTCATGGTTGCCGGCAATCATCACGATGTTCAGCTTGGGTTGCTGTTCGTGGGCCTGGACGATGAAGTCGTAGAGACGCTCCTGGGCTTTGACCGGCGGGTTGACCGTGTCGAAGATGTCACCGGCGATCAACAGGGCATCGGGCTGGCGCAGCTTGAGCTGGCCGAGCAGCCAGTCGAGAAAGCAGGCGTGTTCGAAATCGCGTTCCTGGCCATGCAGGGTTTGTCCCAGGTGCCAGTCGGAGGTGTGAAACAGACGCATGAGGGGTTCCGCAGATTGCCGGCACAGCGCCCGGGGGGCTGCGCCTGAAGGTTATTTGGGGTAGAGCGGCGGCAGGCTGCCGTTGTCGCTTGCGGCCGGCTGGATCTGTTCGGCCGCCGGTATGGTGCCGATGGCACGCCAGAGTTCATCACCCTGCCAATACTGCCCGGTTTCGCTGTAGAGGGCACCGTTCAGACCGTCCAGTGCATCGGACAGTGGCACGAAGCGGGCGGCCATTTCGGCCAGGGTTTCCGGTTGCTGGCGTGCCCAGGCATCCAGGGCCTGGCGAGTGGCCTGGGGGTCGTTGGCCTGGCAGGCGCGCTTGAGATCGTCCAGCAAGGTGCGCGGGCTCGGGCCGGTCTGCGCGGCGCGTAACACCGCTGGCTGCGAGCGCGCCCGCCACCAGAGGGCAAAGCCCAGCAGGGTGGTCAGGGCCAGGATAAAGGTGCTCAGTTGCCACGGCCACAGCGGGTACCCGCTGGTGCTCAGGGGATCAGTGCTGGCTGGCTTGTCAGCGCTCAGGGCCGGGTTGTCCTGGATCTGCAGGCTGCGCGCCGGCAGGCTGCTGTGCTCCAGGTGGTCTTCGCGGGTATTCCACCAGAACACTTCCTGGGCCGGCAATTCGAGGCTGCCGGCGTGGGTCGGCACCAGGGCTTCGCGTTCTTCGCGGATACCGAGCAGGCCACGGTCGTTGACCTGGTTGCGCAATTGCGGCTGGTCGGGGTAGCGGCGCAGGCCGACCACTTCGGTAGCCGGCAGCGGCGGCAGTTGGGCGCTGGACAAGCCCTCGGCCTGGACAATCACGGTACGGGTCAGAGAGTCGCCGATCTGGGTCTGTTGCTGGGCCGGATCCGGGCTCCAGTGTTCCTCCAGGCTCAGGTTGCTGGTCGGCAGCCAAGGGGCGTTGGCCGGGTAGTCGGAAGGGATCGGATTGACCGTGAGCACCAGTGCCGAAGAACTCACATGCACCTGTTTGCCGGCCCGGGGGGCGTTCAGCTCCTGTTCGGCATCGGTCTGGGCGGCGGTGGCGCTGAAGGTCAAGGCGGGGATCTTCAGGTCGCCGCTGTGCTGCGGGTAGATTGCGTAGCGCATTTCAATCACGCCATGGCGTACCCCGTCGATGTCTTTCTCGAAGGTGCGTGATTCACCCAGCGGTTCGACCTTGGCGTCGGCCAGTTGCAAGGGGCTCAGGCTGCTGTCGTCGTACAGGGGCACCGAGTGATAGATGCTCAGGGTCAGTACGGCCTGGGCCTGTACATAGACTTCAGGCTGGTCGAGGCTGGCGTCGATGAATACCGGGCCGTGGTTTTCATTGTTGGCCGCTTCAACCAGCACCTGCAGGCTGATCGGCTCACTGCGCAGATCACCGATCTGCAGCGCCGGGACCTCCACGCTGCCGCTCTGGCGCGGCAGCAGGGTGATGATCCAGCGGGTACCGCCTGCCTGATCGTCAAGGCTGTTGAGGCTGTTGACCTGGCGGGTGCCGCGCACTTCGAAGCTGGCGTCCAGGGGGCTCAGGTCGGGCTTGCCGAATTGGGTCACATCCTGGGTCTGCAGGGTCAGCTCCAGGGTTTCGCCCGCGTTCAGGCGGGTGCGGTCGACCGTGGCAAGCAACGCCGCGGCCTGTACCTGCAGGCAAAGAAAGAGGCCGAGCACAAAGACGCAGACGCGACTCATTGATGGGGTTCCTGATGCTGTTGCTGTTCGTACCAGAATTTGCGCCGCAACAGCTCGGACGGGTTGTCCGGGATCTGCCGCAGCCATTGTTCCAGGGCCTGGCGCTGTTCGGCATCCAGGGTGCTGTCCAGCGGCCGTTTGGGCGGCTGGGTGGTTTGTTCGTCATCGCCATCGCCATTGCTGGCCAGGTTCTGCGCCTGTTCGGCGGCGCTGTCGGCCTCCTTGTCGGCGTCGCTGGGCTGTTGCGCAGGCCTCTCGCTGGCCGGGGCCTGGTTGTTCTGTGCGCTGCTGGCGTTATCTGCCTGGGCTTCGGGCGTGCTCTGCTCCGTGTCCTGGGGAGGCTGCTTGGGCTTTTCGGCCTGGCGCTCCTGCATCAGGCGTTCGACCAACGCTTTGTTGCTCAGTGCGGCCTGCAGTTCCGGTTGACGCTCAAGCGCCTGTTCATAGGCGTCGACGGCGGCCTCCAGCTCACCGCTGCGGGCCAGGGCGTTACCGCGATTGTAATGGTCGGCGGCGCTGCTGCCCTGGGCGAAGAGGCGGGCCGCGCCATTGAAGTCGCCCGCTTCATACAGGGCCAGGCCTTTCCATTGGCGGTCCTCGAAGTGCTCGGCGGCTTCGGCTGGGCGCTGTTGTTCGAGCAGCCGCTGGCCTTGCTGGTCGGGCCGCAGCCACAGGTCATTGAACTCGAAGGCATGGCTCGGCTGGGGGAGCACCAGTAAAAGCGGCAGGCAGAACAACCAGCCGCGGCGCCCGGCGCAGGCAGCGAGCAGAAGCAGTGGCAGCAACAGCCAATAGCCCTGGTCGGCCCAGCTGTCCAGTTGCAGGGTCTGGCCATCGTCACGCAGGCGTTTTGGGGTGTCGAACAGGCGCAGGCCGCGCAGGTCCAGGTCATCGATACGGGCGCTGCGGTAGCGCCCACCGGTGCTGTTGATAAATGATCGCAGGCTGGCGCTGTCCAGGCGGGGCATGAGGATGCCGCCCTGATCATCCTTGAGGAATTCACCGTTGGCCTGTTTGACCGGAGCGCCCTCGGCGCTGCCAATCCCCAGCATCAGCAGGCTGGGGCCCTGTCGTCCGAGGGCCTGGCTGATCCCTTCGCGCTCCCGGGCGCTCAAGGATGATCCCACCAGCAGCAGGCGGCCCTGGCCCAGGCCTGCCTGGGCCAGCAGGGTCAGCCCCTTGCGTACAGCCAGATCGGCGCGCTGGCCGGCCTGGGGCATGATCGATGGGGTGAGGGCTTCGAGCAGGTTGCGGCTGGTTGCCAGGTCGTCCGATAGCGGTACCAGCGTATGGGCGCTGCCGGCATAGACAATAATGGCGGTCTGGCTATCGCGACGATGTTCGAGCACATCGAGGATCTTGCGCCGGGCTTGTTCCAGGCGGCTGGGCTGGGCATCCTCGGCGAGCATCTGCGGGGTCAGCTCCAGCAGGATCACCAGTGGGTCGGCCGGGCGCTGCCGGGTTTCTTCCAGGCGCTGCCAGCTGGGGCCCAGCAGTGCCAGAACGGTGAGCAGCCAGGCCAGGCCCAGGGCAATCCACGGCAATTTGCTGGCGCGGCCAGTACCACCGCCGAGCAATACGGCATGGAAGCTGGGTGGCAGGATCATCTGCCAGCGACCGGCGCGTTTTTGCCGGTGCCAGAGTTTCCACAGCAGCCAGGCGAGCAGCGGCACCACGATCAGCCAGGCAGGGCGCAACCATTGCGGCCAGAGGTCAATCATCGGCGTCTCCTCAGGCGCAGGCGTTTGAGCCGCTCGCGCCATTGCGGGTGCGGGGCGAGAAAGCCCGGTCGACGCGCCAGGCGCTGCGACAGACGTTGCAGTAGCCGTTGCAGCAGGTTATCGGGCCATTGCTCGCGCATCACCAGCAACAGGCTGAGCCACAAGGCCAGGGCCAGGGGCCAGCTGTACAGCGCCTGGGCGGTACGTGCCTGGGTGGGCTGCTGGGCCACAGGCTCCAGGCGGTCCAGGGCATTGTCGATGGCCTGCAGTTCTTCACCGTCACGGGCACGGAAGTAGGTGCCACCGGTTTGTTCGGCGATTTCGCGCAGGGAGGCTTCGTCCAGGTCGAGGCTTGGGTTGATACCGAGCAGGCCCCCCGTGCCGGACGCTTCCGGGTCGGCGCCGATGCCGATGGTGTAGATGCGGACGTTCTCCTGGGCGGCCAGGCGCGCGGCGGTCAGCGGGTGTATCTGCCCGCCGTTGTTGGCGCCATCGGTCACCAGCACCAGCACGCGGCTCTGGGCCGGGCGTTGGCGCAGGCGCTTGAGGGCAAGGCCAATGGCATCGCCGATGGCCGTGTTTTTCCCGGCGATGCCGATTTGCGCTTCATCGAGGAAGGTGCGCACGGTGTGGCGATCGAACGTCAGCGGGGCCTGCAGGTAAGCCTGGCTGCCGAACAGGATCAGGCCCACGCGGTCACCCTGGCGCTCTTCAAGAAAATCGCCGAGCAAGGCCTTGACCAGGCTCAGGCGGCTGACTTCGTCGCCCTGCCAGTGCATGTCGGGAAAGTCCATCGAACCGGAGACATCCACCGCCACCAGCAGGTCGCGACCGCTGGCGGCCACCGGCAAGGGCTCACCCAGCCACTGTGGGCGGGCGGCGGCGAACAGCAGCAACAGCCAGACCAGCACGAAGGGAGCCTGCTGGCGCCAGGTTGGCAGGTTCAGGCGCGCCCGGCGCCCGGCCAGGCCTTCGAGTTCGTCGAGAAAGCTGATTTTGAGTACCGGCTCGCCACTGTCGGCGGCAGGCAGCAGCAGGCGCGCCAGCCAAGGCAGCGGGAACAGCGCGAAGATCCACGGCCAGGCCAATTCAAACATGTTTGCGGATCCATGTTTCGACCGCTTGGTTGAGCCCGGCAATGGCCTTGTCGTCGAGCTTGCACTCGGGCTTGTAGGCGCCTTCTACCAGCACCATCCAGCGGGTCAGCGCCGGCGGCCGGGCAGCGGTTGTCGAGAAAGGCCAGCCACTGACGACCGTTGAGGGTATGGCTGTGGCTTCCGGGGTAATGGTTGCGGCACAGGCGCTTGAGCAGGGCGTTGATCTGCTGCAGCCAGGCGCCGGCCGGTTCGCCGTCGTAGGGTTTGGGCAGGCGGGCAAGCTCGGCCAGGGCTTCGACGCGGATCGGGTCCAGTGGCAGTTCGGCGCGCACGATGGGTTTTTTGCCCAGGCGCCAGTGGCGAAAGCGCCACAGGCCCCAGGCCAGCAGCGGCAGCAACGCCAGCAACAGCCACCATCCCGGCGCCAAGGGCCACCAGCCAACAGGAGGTGGGGCGATCAGCGGTTGCAGTTGCTCCAGTGAGTTCACTGGGCTTTCCCCGGTCGTTGCGCGTTCAAATATTCGCGCAGTTGTTCGATCATTTCGCTTTGAGTGCTCAAGGGCATCAGCACCACCCGCAGTTTTTGCGCCAGCAGTTCCCAGCGCTCGATGCGTGCGTCGCTCTGTTGACGGTAGCTCTTGCGCAAGGTGGGGTCGAGGGTGTCGAGCTCAAGCTGGGCTCCGTGCTGGGCAAAACGCAGCAGGCCGGCAGCAGGCAGCGCGTGGTCCAGAGGGTCGGACAGCGGCAGGAGGAGCAGGTCGCAGTGACGGGCCAGCAGGCTCAATTGTTGCTCCACGGTCGGGCTCAGGGCGCGTTCGTCGCAGATGATGATTGCCAGACTTCCCGGGCGCAGCACCTCGCGGGCGCGGCGCAGGGCAAGGCCCAGGCTGTCGGCCTGGGGCTGGGCCTCGGTGTGCAGCGACTGGTTGACCCGGGCCAGGCGGTTGAGCAGTTGCAGCAGGCTCTGCTTGCTGCGCCGGGGCTTGATTTCATAGTGCTCGTTGTCGCCGAACACCAGGCCGCCAATACGGTCGTTGTGGCCCAGGGCGGCCCAGCCGATCAGGGCAGCGGCCTGCGCGGCAAGCACCGACTTGAACATCAACCCCGAACCGAAGAACAGGCGCTGGCTCTGCTCCACCAGAATGAAAATCGGCCGCTCGCGTTCTTCGTGAAACAGCTTGGTGTGTGGCTCCTGGGTGCGTGCAGTCACCCGCCAGTCGATGTTGCGCACATCGTCGCCGGCCTGGTAGACCCGGACCTGGTCGAAATCGACCCCGCG
Source organism: Pseudomonas vranovensis (assembly GCF_040438935.1). Lineage (NCBI taxonomy): Bacteria > Pseudomonadati > Pseudomonadota > Gammaproteobacteria > Pseudomonadales > Pseudomonadaceae > Pseudomonas > Pseudomonas vranovensis. Next base: position 889,217 of record NZ_CP159259.1, read on the forward strand.
GCCACGCAATTTGGAGTGGTGCAGGCCCACCAGCGGGCTGCGCTGGCCGGGCCGGGAGAACAACTGCACTTCGCGTACGCGATGACGCATATCGATCAGCTCGGCGAGGCTGATACGGATTCCGGGCGCGGCCAGCAGGCGATCGGGCATGGGCTCAGGCGACGGCGACGACGTCGAGGATGCGCTGGATCACCCGGTCCTGATCGATCCCGGCGGCCTCGGCCTCGAAGGAAAGAATGATGCGGTGGCGCAGCACGTCGAACAGCACCGCCTGGATGTCTTCGGGGCTGACAAAGTCGCGCCCGGCCAGCCAGGCGTGGGCCCGTGCGCAGCGATCCAGGGCAATGGAACCACGCGGGCTGGCGCCGTAGGCGATCCAGTCGGCCAGCTCCAGGTCGAACTTGGCCGGGGTGCGGGTGGCCATGACCAGTTGCACCAGGTATTCCTCTACTGCGTCGGCCATGTACAAACCGAGGATTTCCTTGCGTGCAGCGAAGATCGCCGTTTGGCTGACCCGTCGCTCGGGCTTGGCCTCGCCATTGAGCGCCTCGCCGCGGGCCTGCTGGAGAATGCGGCGCTCCACCGAGGCATCCGGGAAACCGATCTTCACGTGCATCAAAAAGCGGTCGAGCTGGGCTTCGGGCAGCGGGTAGGTGCCTTCCTGCTCGATCGGGTTCTGGGTGGCCATTACCAGGAACAACGGCGACAGCTCATAGGTGCTGCGCCCGACGCTGACCTGGCGCTCGGCCATGGCTTCGAGCAGGGCGGACTGGACCTTGGCCGGGGCGCGGTTGATTTCGTCGGCCAGTACCAGGTTGTGAAAGATCGGCCCTTGCTGGAAGACGAAACTGCCGGTTTCCGGGCGATAGATTTCGGTGCCGGTGATGTCGGCCGGGAGCAGGTCGGGGGTGAACTGGATACGATGGAACTCGGCCTCGACGCCTTCGGCCAGTTCCTTGATGGCCTTGGTCTTGGCCAGGCCCGGGGCGCCTTCGACCAGCATGTGGCCGTCGGCCAGGAGCACAATGAGCAAGCGCTCAACGAGTTTTTCCTGGCCCAGGATCTGGGTTGAAAGAAAGGTGCGCAGCGCGATCAGCGCCTCACGGTGTTCCATCGTTGACGATTCCTGGAAATAAGCCAGGGCGTACCGCGTGAAAGCGCCCGGGCGGGGGCTGATACTTTAATGCATCCGGGGGGCTGGGGACTAATGGCGTCGCGTAAATTTGTGCAGTTGGAAAAGCATCGCGGGGCAAGCCCGCTCCTACAGGAGCGGGCTTGCCCCGCGATCACGTCACTCAGTTCTTGAACTTGGAGTGCTTGTAGCCCTGGTCACACAAGGCAAACACCACCACCAGCACCGCAGCGACCGCCAGGATCACCACCACGCCATCGGTGGAGTGGGTCGCGGAGCTGGCCACCAGAGCCAGGCCACCCAGCGGCGCCAGGCCACCGGCTACAGCGGTGCCGATTTCACGCCCGGTACCGAAGCCCGAGGAGCGGGTCTGGGTCGGGAACTGGCGGCTGAGGAACGAGCCTTGTGGCGCAAACATCATTGGTGCCAGCAGGCCGGTACCGATGGCGATGGCCAGGTAGATCATCATCGGCTCGCCGGTGTTGAGCAGGGCCAGGAACGGGTAAGCGAACAGCACCGAGAAGATGCCGCCCAGGATCAGCACGTTCTTGCTGCTCCAGCGGTCGCACAGCCAGCCGAAGAACGGCACGGCAAAGATCGCCACCAGGCTGGCAATGGTCACCGACAGCGAGGTGACATGGGCTTCGACGCCTTTGAACTGCGTCAGGTAGGCCAGGGAGAAGGTCTTGAAAATGTAGCTCAGGGCGTTGTAGCCGATAGCCACGAAGAACACCACGGCCAGACCCTTGAGGTCATTCTTGAACAGCAGCTTGAGCGGCGAGACCTGATCTTTTTTCGGGGCCTTGTCCAGTTCCTTGAAGTCCGGGGTTTCCGGAATGCTGCGGCGTACCCACAGGCCTACACCCACCAGCACGATGCTGCAGATGAACGGAATACGCCAGCCGCCGGCCAACAGGAAGTCGTTGCCGTTCATGGTCAGCAGGTAGACGGTCAGCGACGATAGCAGCAGGCCCAGGTTCAGGCCCAGCGCCGGCCAGGCGCCCTGGCTGCCGCGCTTGCCTTCGCTGGCGTGTTCGTAGGAGGTGACCGCCGCGCCCGCAAGCTCGGCACCGGCACCCAGGCCCTGGATGATGCGCACGAAGACCAGGATGATCGGCGCCCAGATGCCAATCGTGGCATAGCTGGGGATCAGGCCGATCAGGGTGGTACACACACCCATCAGGCAAAAGGTGATGACCAGTACCTGTTTGCGGCCGAAACGGTCGCCCAGGTAGCCGAACAGGACGCCGCCGAACGGCCGGGCGATAAAGCCGATGGCGAAGGTGGAGAAGGCCAGCAGCGAGGCCACGGCCGGGTTGCTGGCGTCGAAGAAGATCTTCGAGAACACGATCGCCGCCATGGTGGCGTAGAGGTAAAAGTCATACCACTCCAGCATCGAGCCGAAGATGGTGGCCGCCGCGACTTTGCGCAGGCGCTTCTTTTTCTGTTCCGGAGTTTCTGTCGCGGCCGCAGCCGCCTCATGTACCGACATGGGAGGTTTCCTTTTTGTCTTTGTAGTTATGTGTGCAGCAGGGTTTCAGCGAGGTTTGAGTATCTTGTCGGCGATCATCTGGCCGATCGGGATGGCCGAGGTGGCGGCCGGTGACGGCGCGTTGCAGACGTGAACCATGCGTGGCGTCTCGGCGAACAGGAAGTCATGCACCAGGGTGCCGTCGCGCATCACTGCCTGGGCACGGATGCCGGCTTCATAGGGCAGCAGGTCTTCGATGTTCAGTGACGGGCAGTACTTGCGGCACTGCTCCAGGTAGCCGCCCTTGAACAGCGAGTTCTTCATTTCGGTGGTGCCGGAACCCAGGTTGTTCCAGAGGGTTTTCCAGAAGCCGGGGAAGCGTGCGTACTCGGCGACATCGCGCCAGTTCACCGAGAACTTCTTGTAGTTCTCGCGGCCCAGGCCCAGTACGGCGTTCGGCCCGACGGTGACGCTGCCGTCGATCATTCGCGTCAGGTGTACACCGAGGAACGGCAGCTCCGGGTCGGGGATCGGGTAGATCAGGTGGTTGACGATGTCGTTCTTGCTCGCCGGCAGGCGGAAGTATTCACCGCGAAAGGGGATGATCTGGTGATCGATCTTCACCCCGGCCAGCGCGGCCAGGCGATCCGATTGCAAACCGGCGCACGCCACCAGTTGGCGGGCACGCCAGACCTTGTCGTCACTGCTGATGGTGACGCTATCGTCGTTCTCGACAATTGCCTGCACCGTGGTCGACAGGTGTACTTCGCCGCCTGCGGCCTGGATCACCCGGGCCATGGCCTGGCAGACCTGCTTGTAGTCGACGATGCCGGTGGCATCGAGGAACAGTCCGCCCAGGCCAACGATGTTCGGTTCGCGGCGCTGCAGCTCGGTGGCGTCCAGGCGCTCGACCTTTAAGCCGTTTTGCTGCGAACGCTCGTACAGGGCGTGCATGCGTTGCACTTCCAGCGGCGTGGAGGCCACCAGCAATTTGCCGCAGACGTCGAACTTGATCTGGTGCTCGGTGCAGAAGTCCTTGGTGGCCTGGGCGCCACGCTTGCACAGGTCGGCCTTGAGGCTGCCCGGGGCATAGTAGATGCCCGCGTGGATCACGCCACTGTTGTGGCCGGTCTGGTGCCGGGCGAGGGTGTTTTCCTTCTCCAGAATTACCAGTGAGGCGCCAGGCTGGCGTTCGAGCAGCGCCATGGCGGTGGCGAGGCCGACGATGCCGCCGCCGATGATGCAGTAGTCGTAGATCATGCAGGTGTCACCTTGGCTTGTTCTTATCAGAGAGTCTGCTTATCAGGTTGTCAGACTAAGTAGGTCAAACAAAAGGGCGCTGTGCACCAGCGCCCGCTCTATACGGCAAATATGGGTCAATCGATACTGGGCAAATCCAGCTTCAGGCGTTTGGCCGAGGCGCGCAGATGCGCTTCGGCGCAAGCGGCCGCGGCCTGGCGGTCGCCATCGGCAATGGCCTGGTACAGCGCCTGGTGCTCACGGTTGGCATCGGCCGAGCCCCCTACCGAGTGGACGGCGGAGTTTTCCCAGGCGGTCCTGCGCGCGGCAGCCAGCTGCCCGCGAAGAAAGTCGTGGAAGGCAATGAAGTAATCGTTCTTGCTGGCTTCGGCGATGGCGCGGTGGAAGGCGACGTCGGCGGCTGCAGCGGCGGCAAAGTCGCTGCGTTTGTCGAGCATTTCCTGCAGGGCCGTGTTCATGCGCGCCAGGTCCGCGGCATCGCGGCGCTGGGCGGCAACGGAGGCAGCCTGGGTTTCGATCCACAGGCGCACTTCAAACATCTGCACCAGGTCCGGGCTGCGGCCCTGGGCGGAAGGGAAGCGGAATACCGTGCCGGTCGGGGTTTGGGAAATGTACGAACCCAGGCCCCGGCGGGCGATCAATACCCCGTCTGCCTTGAGCTGGGCCACCGCCTCGCGCACCACCGAGCGGCTGACGTTCAGCTGTTCGGCCAGTTGCTGTTCGGTGGGCAGGCGCGATTCGGCCGCCAGGCGCCCGGAATCGATCTCTGCACGGATGGCCCCGACGACGCGTTCGACCAGCGTATCGGGGCGCTGAAGCTCAAGCATGGGGTATTGCTCATTGATCAGGTTGTCAGACAATGCCTATGGCACGGTTTCTTGTCAAGAAACCGCAGCGTCGTCTACAGCTCGCTGATGTAGGTGCCGGTGCCCTGGAGGATGTTCTGCAGGGTCTCTTCGACCTCGGCCAGGTCGGTGCCATCGCTGCTCAGGGTGATCTCGAGATGATCATCGCCGTTGAACACATCGGCATCGCCCGGTGCCACTTCGATCAGCAGGCGGGTGGCACTCAGGGTGACCTTGAGGCCATCGACGGTGCTGGGCTCGTCATCCAGGGTGATGTCCACCGTGTCTTCGTCCGGGTAGCGGGTCATGAGGAACATCTGGCCCTTGTCGCTTTGGCAGCACAGGGTGGCCATGTTGTCTTCTTCATCATCGCAAGGGGTGGCGAAGAGCAGGGCGGTGGTCAGTTGCATGGGCAGCTCGATAAATAAGTTGAAACACGATTCTGCCAGTCTTCGGCCCCCGGATAAACGTGGTGTTGCACCTCAATGTCCGAATATGTCGCAGCACCGCAAGCAGGGGCGGGCGGGCACTCGTTAAGCTGCGCTGTCGATGGACACCCGTAAAGACACAGCCCCTCTGGCGCAGTCGTCTTTGCAGATGCCCATCCGTGGAAGGGGGGATGTGACCCATGAGTCGCGTTTTGCACCTGTTCTTCCGGTTTTACCGTCCTTCGGCTACGGGTTGGCTATCGTTGATCCGTATACGGCGGACGCGCACGACGCTTCACTCCATAACAAAGCCCAAGCGGAGTACCACAGATGGCGTTTTTCACCGCAGCCAGCAAGGCCGACTTTCAGCATCAACTGCAAGCGGCGCTGGCGCAGCACATCAGCGAACAGGCACTGCCACAAGTGGCGCTGTTCGCCGAACAGTTCTTCGGCATCATCTCTCTTGACGAACTCACCCAGCGCCGCCTGTCGGACCTGGCCGGTTGCACCCTCTCTGCCTGGCGCATCATCGAACGTTTCGATCACACCACGCCTGAGGTTCGGGTCTACAACCCCGATTACGAGCGCCATGGCTGGCAGTCGACCCACACGGCGGTCGAAGTCCTGCACCATGACCTGCCATTTCTGGTCGACTCGGTTCGCACCGAGCTGAACCGCCGCGGCTACAGCATCCATACCCTGCAGACCACTGTGTTGAGCGTGCGTCGCGGGGCCAAGGGCGAGCTGCTGGAGATTCTCCCCAAGGGCACCCAGGGCGAGGGCGTACTGCAAGAATCGCTGATGTACCTGGAAATCGACCGCTGCGCCAACAATGCCGAACTCAACGTACTGACCCGCGAGTTGGAGCAGGTACTGGCCGAAGTGCGCGTTGCCGTTGCCGATTTCGAACCGATGAAGGCCAAGCTGCGTGAAATCGCCGCGCTGGTCGAGCAAACCCCGTATGCCCCGGCCCAGGGCGAAAAGGCCGAAGCCAGCGCCTTCCTCGAATGGCTGCTGGGCAATCATTTCACCTTCCTCGGTTATGAGGAGTTCGTTGTCCATGGCGATGCCCAGGGCGGCCAGCTGGTGTATGACGAAAACTCCTTCCTCGGCCTGACCCGCCTGCTGCGTGCCGGCTTGACCGCCGAAGACCTGCGCATCGAAGACTATGCGGTCAACTACCTCAACGAGCCGCTGCTGCTGTCGTTCGCCAAGGCCGCTTACCCGAGCCGTGTACACCGCCCGGCTTACCCCGACTATGTCTCTATCCGCCAGCTGGATGCCGACGGCAAGGTCATCAAGGAATGCCGTTTCATGGGACTGTACACCTCGTCGGTGTACGGCGAGAGCGTCCGCAACATCCCCTATATCCGTGGCAAGGTGGCCGAAGTCGAGCGTCGCTCGCATTTCGACCCCAAGGCCCACCTGGGCAAGGAACTGGCGCAGGTACTGGAAGTGCTGCCCCGCGACGACTTGTTCCAGACCCCGATCGACGAGCTGTTCACCACCGTGATGTCGATCGTGCAGATCCAGGAGCGCAACAAGATCCGCGTGTTCCTGCGCAAGGACCCCTACGGCCGCTTCTGCTACTGCCTGGCCTATGTGCCGCGTGACATCTACTCCACCGAAGTGCGCCAGAAGATCCAGCAGGTGCTGATGGAGCGCCTCAAGGCCAGCGACTGCGAGTTCTGGACGTTCTTCTCCGAGTCGGTGCTGGCCCGCGTGCAGCTGATTCTGCGTGTCGATCCGAAGAACCGTATCGACATCGACCCGCAACAACTGGAAAACGAAGTCATCCAGGCCTGCCGTTCATGGCAGGACGACTATGCCAGCCTGACCGTCGAAAGCTTCGGCGAAGCCCAGGGCACCAATGTCCTGGCCGACTTCCCGAAAGGCTTCCCGGCCGGCTACCGTGAGCGCTTCGCCGCCCACTCGGCAGTGGTCGACATGCAGCACCTGCTGACCCTGTCCGAGCGCAAGCCGCTGGTGATGAGCTTCTACCAGCCGCTGACCCAGGCTGGTAAACAGCAACTGCACTGCAAGCTGTACCACGCCGATACCCCGCTGGCGCTCTCGGACGTGCTGCCGATCCTGGAAAACCTGGGCCTGCGTGTGCTGGGCGAGTTCCCGTACCGCCTGCGCCATGCCAGCGGCCGCGAATTCTGGATTCATGATTTTGCCTTCACCTACAGCGAAGGCCTGAACCTGGATATCCAGCAGCTCAACGACACCCTGCAGGATGCGTTTGTCCACATCGTCAATGGCGATGCGGAAAACGACGCCTTCAACCGCCTGGTACTGACCGCCGGCCTGCCGTGGCGCGATGTGGCGCTGCTGCGTGCCTATGCCCGCTACCTCAAGCAGATCCGCCTGGGCTTCGATCTTGGCTACATCGCCAGCACCCTTAACAACCACACCGACATCGCCCGCGAATTGACCCGGTTGTTCAAGACCCGCTTCTACCTGGCGCGCAAGCTCACAGGCGAAGACCTGGACGACAAGCAGCAGCGCCTGGAACAGGCGATCCTCACCGCGCTGGACGATGTCCAGGTGCTCAACGAAGACCGCATCCTGCGTCGCTACCTGGACCTGATCAAGGCTACCCTGCGCACCAACTTCTACCAGACCGACGCCCAGGGCCAGGCCAAGTCGTACTTCAGCTTCAAGTTCAACCCCAAGCTGATTCCCGAACTGCCCAAGCCGGTGCCCAAGTTCGAGATTTTCGTCTACTCCCCGCGTGTCGAGGGTGTGCACCTGCGCTTTGGCAACGTGGCCCGCGGTGGCCTGCGCTGGTCGGACCGCGAGGAAGACTTCCGTACCGAAGTGCTGGGCCTGGTAAAAGCCCAGCAGGTGAAGAACTCGGTCATCGTCCCGGTCGGCGCCAAGGGCGGCTTCCTGCCGCGTCGCCTGCCCCTGGGCGGTAGCCGCGACGAGATCCAGGCCGAAGGCATCGCCTGCTACCGGATCTTCATTTCCGGCCTGCTGGATATCACCGACAACCTCAAGGACGGCGTCCTGGTGCCGCCAGCCAACGTCGTGCGTCATGACGATGACGACCCGTACCTGGTCGTGGCGGCCGACAAAGGCACCGCGACCTTCTCCGATATCGCCAACGGCATCGCCATCGACTACGGCTTCTGGCTGGGCGATGCATTCGCCTCCGGCGGCTCGGCCGGTTACGACCACAAGAAAATGGGCATCACTGCTCGTGGTGCCTGGGTCGGTGTGCAGCGTCACTTCCGGGAGCGCGGCATCAACGTCCAGGAAGACCCGATCACCGTGGTGGGCGTGGGTGATATGGCCGGCGACGTGTTCGGCAACGGCTTGCTGATGTCCGACAAGCTGCAACTGGTGGCCGCGTTCAACCACCTGCACATCTTCATCGACCCGAACCCGGAGCCGGCCAGCAGCTTTGCCGAGCGCAAGCGCCTGTTCGACCTGCCGCGGTCGGCCTGGAGCGACTACGACACCAGCATCATGTCCGAGGGCGGCGGGATCTTCCCGCGCAGCGCAAAAAGCATCGCGATCACCCCGCAAATGAAAGAGCGCTTTGCCATCGAGGCCGACAAGCTGACCCCGACCGAGCTGCTCAATGCACTGCTCAAGGCACCGGTGGACCTGCTCTGGAACGGTGGTATCGGCACGTACGTCAAGTCCAGTGAAGAAAGCCATGCCGATGTCGGCGACAAGGCCAACGACGCCCTGCGCGTTGACGGCAATGAGTTGCGCTGCAAGGTGGTGGGCGAGGGCGGCAACCTCGGCATGACCCAGTTGGGCCGGGTCGAGTTCGGTCTCAACGGCGGCGCCACCAACACCGATTTCATCGACAACGCCGGTGGTGTGGACTGCTCCGACCACGAGGTCAATATCAAGATCCTGCTCAATGAAGTGGTGCAGGCCGGCGACATGACCGAGAAGCAACGTAACCAGCTGCTGGGCAGCATGACCGACGAAGTGTCGGGCCTGGTGCTGGGCAACAACTACAAGCAGACCCAGGCGTTGTCGCTGGCTGCCCGTCGTGCCCGGGAGCGCATTGCCGAGTACAAGCGGCTGATGGCAGACCTGGAAAGCCGTGGCAAGCTGGACCGTGCCATCGAGTTCCTGCCGACCGAGGAGCAACTGGCCGAGCGTATTGCCGCCAACCAGGGCCTGACCCGTGCCGAATTGTCGGTGTTGATCTCCTACAGCAAGATTGACCTCAAGGAAGCGCTGCTCAAGTCGTTGGTACCCGATGACGACTACCTGACCCGCGACATGGAAACCGCGTTCCCGCCGTCACTGGTCAACAAGTTCGCCGAGGCCATGCGCCGCCACCGCCTCAAGCGCGAGATCGTCAGCACCCAGATTGCCAACGATCTGGTCAACAACATGGGTATCACCTTCGTCCAGCGCCTGAAGGAGTCCACCGGCATGAGCCCGGCGAACGTTGCCGGCGCCTATGTCATCGTGCGGGACATCTTCCACCTGCCGCACTGGTTCCGCCAGATTGAGGCACTGGACTACCAGGTGCCGGCTGAAATCCAGCTGACCCTGATGGACGAGTTGATGCGCCTGGGGCGCCGGGCCACCCGCTGGTTCCTGCGCAGCCGTCGCAACGAGCAGGATGCGGGTCGCGATGTCGCCCACTTCGGGCCGAAGATCGCGCAGTTGGGGCTGAAGCTCGACGAACTGCTGGAGGGGCCGACCCGTCAGCGCTGGATGACCCGCTACCAGGGCTTCGTCGAGGCCGGTGTGCCGGAATTGCTGGCACGCATGGTTGCCGGGACCACTCACCTGTACACCTTGCTGCCAATCATCGAGGCATCCGACGTCACGGGTCAGGATCCGGCCGAAGTGGCCAAGGCCTTCTTCGCCGTCGGCAGTGCCCTGGACCTGACCTGGTACCTGCAGGAAATCAGCAACCTGTCGGTTGAAAACAACTGGCAGGCCCTGGCCCGCGAGGCATTCCGCGATGACATCGACCTGCAGCAGCGGGCGATCACCATCTCGGTCCTGCAGATGGTCGATGCACCTGAAGACATGGACGCACGGGTAGCCCTGTGGCTGGAGCAGCACCGGGTGATGGTCGAGCGCTGGCGTGCCATGCTTGACGACCTGCGGGCCGCGACCGGTACCGATTACGCCATGTATGCGGTCGCCAACCGCGAACTGGTGGATCTGGCCATGAGCGGGCAGGCGGCCGTGGTACCGTCCTGAGTCTGAGCTGAAATAAAAGAGCCCCGGCAATTGCCGGGGCTTTTTTGTGTAGCTGCAGCCTTGCGGCAGCGGCTATTTGAAGCGGCGCTCTACACCTTTTTCTACCAGGATCTTTGCCGCGATCTCTTCTACCGAGAAATGGGTGGAGTTGATGTTGGGGATGTTTTCGCGACGGAACAGGTTCTCTACCTCGCGCACTTCAAACTCGCACTGGGCAAAGCTTGAGTAGCGGCTGTTGGGCTTGCGCTCATGACGAATGGCGGTCAGGCGATCCGGGTCGATGGTCAGGCCAAACAACTTGTTCTGGTGGTTTTTCAGTGCCTGGGGCAGTTGCAGGCGCTCCATGTCGTCTTCGGTCAGCGGGTAGTTGGCCGCACGGATACCGAATTGCATGGCCATGTACAGACAGGTCGGGGTCTTGCCGCAACGCGATACGCCCACCAGGATCAGGTCGGCCTTGTCGTAGTAGTGGGTGCGGGCGCCGTCGTCATTGTCGAGGGCGAAGTTGACTGCCTCGATACGCTCCATGTAGTTGGAGTTGCCGCCAATGGAATGGGATTTGCCCACCGAATACGACGAGTGCGCGGTCAGCTCCTGCTCCAGCGGGGCCAGGAAGGTCGAGAAGATATCGATCATGAAACCGTTGGAAGTGGCCAGCACCTCACGGATATCCTGGTTGACGATGGTGTCGAAGATGATCGGGCGCATGCCGTCCCTTTCGGCGGCCATATTGATTTGTTGTACCATGGCCCGCGCTTTTTCCACGCTGTCGATGTACGGGCGTGTGAATTTATTGAACGGAATGCTATCGAATTGGGCAAGCAGGCTTTGCCCCAGGGTCTCGGCCGTGATGCCGGTGCCGTCTGAAATAAAGAAAGCAGTTCGTTTCATTTGCGCCTTGGGCCTTAAGCTGATGACGAATCTTGTTTATGATAGGTTCGGTTTGCCGAACGACGTGTTCGGCATTCTCACTTATTTTCCAGGTCCAGGCCACAAGCGCCCGGCCAAGTCAGAGCTGGCAGGCGGGCGACCTGAGCTTTTCCAACACAGTTAGTGGAGAGATCACCTTGGTAGAGTACGTAGTTTCCCTCGATAAGCTCGGCGTCCATGATGTGGAGCATGTGGGGGGCAAGAACGCATCCCTCGGCGAGATGATCAGTAACCTCGCGGGCGCCGGTGTATCGGTTCCCGGCGGCTTTGCCACTACGGCTCAGGCGTACCGTGACTTTCTCGAGCAGAGTGGCCTGAACGCCCAGATCCATGAAGCGCTGGATGCGCTGGATGTGGACGACGTCAACGCGCTCGCCAAGACCGGTGCCCAGATCCGCCAGTGGATCATGGAAGCCGAGTTTCCTGAGCGCCTGAACAGCGAAATCCGCACGGCATTCGAGCAGATGTCCCAGGGCAACCCGAACATGGCCGTTGCCGTACGTTCCTCGGCCACCGCCGAAGACCTGCCAGACGCCTCGTTTGCCGGCCAGCAGGAAACTTTCCTGAACATCCGTGGCGTGGATAACGTCATTCGCGCCGCCAAGGAAGTGTTCGCTTCCCTGTTCAACGACCGCGCCATTTCCTACCGTGTCCACCAGGGCTTCGACCACAAGCTGGTCGCCCTGTCGGCCGGTGTACAGCGCATGGTGCGTTCGGAAACCGGTACTGCCGGTGTGATGTTCACCCTGGACACCGAGTCGGGTTTCCGTGACGTGGTCTTCATCACCGGCGCCTACGGCCTGGGTGAAACCGTCGTTCAAGGCGCGGTCAACCCGGACGAGTTCTACGTCCACAAGGGCACCCTGCAAGCCGGTCGTCCGGCCATCCTGCGCCGCAACCTGGGCAGCAAGGCCATCAAGATGGTCTATGGCGAAGAAGCCAAGGCCGGTCGTTCGGTCAAGACTGTCGATGTCGACAAGGCTGACCGCACCCGTTTCTGCCTGAGCGACGCCGAAGTCAGCGAGCTGGCCAAGCAGGCGATGATCATCGAGCAGCACTACAAGTGCCCGATGGACATCGAGTGGGCCAAAGACGGCGACGACGGCAAGCTGTACATCGTTCAGGCCCGTCCTGAAACCGTGAAGAGCCGCGCCCAGGCCAATGTCATGGAGCGTTACCTGCTCAAGGAAACCGGTACCGTGCTGGCCGAAGGCCGTGCCATCGGCCAGCGCATCGGCGCGGGCAAGGTACGGATCATCAAGGACGTGTCTGAAATGGACAAGGTCCAGCCAGGCGACGTGCTGGTCTCCGACATGACCGACCCGGATTGGGAACCGGTGATGAAGCGCGCCAGCGCCATCGTGACCAACCGTGGCGGCCGTACCTGCCATGCCGCGATCATTGCCCGTGAACTGGGTATACCGGCAGTGGTCGGTTGTGGCAACGCCACTCAGCTGCTCAAGGATGGCCAGGGCGTGACCGTTTCCTGCGCCGAAGGCGATACCGGTTTCATTTTCGAAGGCGAGCTGGGCTTTGACATCCGCCAGAACTCGGTCGATGCCATGCCTGATCTACCGTTCAAGATCATGATGAACGTCGGCAACCCGGACCGCGCGTTCGACTTCGCCCAGTTGCCCAACGCCGGTGTCGGCCTGGCGCGCCTGGAGTTCATCATCAACCGCATGATCGGCGTGCACCCCAAGGCGCTGCTGAACTACGCCGGCTTGCCGCCAGAGCTCAAGGAGAGCGTCGACAAGCGCATCGCCGGCTACAACGACCCGGTCGGATTCTACGTCGAGAAACTGGTTGAAGGCATCAGCACCCTGGCGGCGGCGTTCTGGCCGAAGAAGGTCATCGTGCGTCTGTCGGACTTCAAGTCCAATGAATACGCCAACCTGATCGGCGGCAAGCTCTACGAGCCGGAAGAAGAAAACCCGATGCTGGGCTTCCGCGGCGCTTCGCGCTACATCAGCGAGTCGTTCCGCGATTGCTTCGAGCTCGAGTGCCGCGCACTCAAGCGCGTCCGCAACGAGATGGGCCTGACCAACGTCGAGATCATGGTGCCGTTCGTGCGCACCCTGGGCGAAGCCAGCCAGGTTGTCGACCTGCTCGCCGAAAACGGCCTGGCCCGTGGCGAGAACGGCCTGCGCGTCATCATGATGTGCGAGCTGCCGTCCAACGCGATCCTCGCCGAAGAGTTCCTGGAATACTTCGACGGTTTCTCCATCGGTTCCAACGACCTTACCCAGCTGACCCTGGGCCTGGACCGTGACTCGGGAATCATCGCTCACTTGTTCGACGAGCGTAACCCTGCGGTCAAGAAGCTGCTGGCCAATGCCATCCAGGCCTGCAACAAGGCCGGCAAGTACATCGGCATCTGCGGCCAGGGCCCATCGGACCACCCCGACCTGGCCAAATGGCTGATGGAACAGGGCATCGAGAGCGTTTCGTTGAACCCGGACTCGGTGCTCGAGACCTGGTTCTTCCTCGCCGAAGGCCAGGATGCAATCTGATGTACTGAAGTGAAAGGCGCGGTCGCTCCGTGAGTGGCCGCGTCTTTCGTTGATCTTCCAGGGCGAGTTCCAGTGATGGTTCCCGCCCTTTTTCGTACAAGAACCCTATGCAAAGCAGCAGCACCCTATTTCCCGTGGCCTTGCTCAGTGCCGAGCGCCGGGGTGATCTAAGCGAAGATGTCTACCGGATCAAGGCCGGTAACAGCCCGGATCGCACCGTGGAGCTCGCGCTTACCCGCCTGGGCATGGCCGATCAGACCGAGGTGCGTGGCATCCCGGTCATTTTGCTGCATGGCAGCTTTTCCAACCGGCGTTTCTGGTATTCGCCCCGGGGCATTGGCCTGGGTGCGCAACTGGCGCGTGCCGGTTTTGACGTGTGGATTGCGGAGATGCGCGGCCACGGGTTATCCCCGCGTAACCGCGACTATCGCAATAACCGAGTTGCCGATTACGCACGCTACGACCTGCCGGTGATTGGTGCGTTCGTCAGGGAAAAGAGTGGCCGCGCCGCACATTGGGTAGGGCACTCGCTGGGCGGCACCACGTTGGCAGCTGCGCTGGGTGGTCAGTACCTGGACGCCGACCTGGTCGCCAGTGCCGCGTTTTTCGGCACTCAGGTCAGTCGTACCTATTGGCCGTTGAAAGTCCCGCCGGTGGAATGGGGCGGCCGTTTGCTGCTCAAGCGTTTTGTGCAGATCTCGGGTGCCCGGTTCAAGCGTGGCCCGGAAGACGAGCCGATCGGTCTGGCCCTGGAAAGCATGCGCTGGTTTGGTTTGTTCGGCCGATTCGGCGACAAGGAGCGCGACTGGTGGGCCGGCCTTGCCGACGTGAGTGTGCCGGTGCTGGCCGTGGCAGCGGCTGGCGACCAGCAGGATCCGGTCTGGGCCTGTCGCAAGCTGTTCGAACAAGTGGGCAGCGAAGCCAAGCAGTTCGTGCGCCTTGGGCGCGAAGAAGGTTTCGACAACTTCGGCCATGTCGACATGCTGGTCAGCAAGTCGGCGCAAGTACAGGTCTGGCCGCTGGTCGAGCGCTGGCTGCGCAATCCGCTGGAGCCGTTGTTCGAAGGCGTAGCACCGAGCGTTTCGCCGACGCCTGGTTATCGCTAAGATGTGACGCGCTTTTTGATTTTGGTCATTTTGGGCTTTGGCGAAGTTGATATGTTCATTTGAGAGGGTGGCCAAGCGCGACATCGGGTGACCGCAGGTCTCTGGACGGTGTAGCCTTGGGCGGTATCGCCGCACCTCGTCTCTTCAATGACACTGCGACACTTACATCCAATGTCTAGGCAATCGACAGGAGTTTCCCATGCATTACCTCACGCCCGACTTGTGCGACACCTACCCGGATCTGGTCCAGGTGCTGGAGCCGATGTTCAGCAACTTCGGTGGCCGCGATTCCTTTGGTGGGCAAATCGTCACCATCAAGTGCTTCGAGGACAACTCCCTGGTCAAGGAGCAGGTCGACCTGGACGGCAAGGGCAAAGTGCTGGTGGTCGATGGCGGTGGTTCGCTGCGTCGCGCGCTGTTGGGCGACATGCTCGCCGAAAAAGCCGCCAAGAACGGCTGGGAAGGCCTGGTGATCTACGGTTGCATTCGCGACGTCGACGTCATCGCCCAGACTGACGTCGGTGTGCAGGCTTTGGCCAGCCACCCGATGAAAACCGACAAGCGCGGCATCGGTGACCTCAACGTGGTGGTGAACTTTGCTGGGGTGACCTTCCGTCCAGGTGAGTACATCTATGCCGACAACAACGGCGTGATTGTCTCGCCAAGCCCGCTTAAGATGCCTGAATAAGTACGTAGACCGCTGAGTGGAGCAGGAATGTTCGAGGAAGAAAACGCGCAGTGGGGGCTGGTTCATGCCCTGGTGCTCGATGGCAAAGGCGGTGCGCGTTCGATCGCTCGAACTGAACTGAACGGTCTGCAGTTGCAGCCAGAGCAGAGCCTCTGGTTGCACTGGGACCGCAGTCACCCGCAAACCCGGACCTGGTTGCGCCACGACAGTGGCCTGAACGAGTTCGCCTGTGACCTGCTGCTTGAAGAAAACACCCGTCCTCGCTTGTTGACCTTGCCAGAAGAGCAGATGTTGCTGTTTCTGCGCGGGGTGAATCTCAACCCCGGTGCCGAGCCTGAAGACATGGTCTCGGTGCGCATCTTTGCCCAGGCGCAGCGCGTGATCTCACTCCGCCTGCGTCCCTTGCGCGCCAGCGACGAGCTGCTTCAGCAACTGGCCGAGGGGCGTGGGCCGAAAACCGCTTCCGAGTTGCTGCTGAGCATGGCGCAGTTGCTTACCGAGAAGGTCCAGGCATTGGTCAGCGACCTCTCGGAAGTGGTCGATCTGGAAGAAGAAAAGCTCGAAGCTGACAAGCGGTATGCGCCGGAGCAGGGTTCCCTGCAACAGATTCGCCGTCGTGCTGCCGGTTTACGGCGCTTTCTCGCCCCTCAGCGGGAAATCTACGCCCAACTGGCACGCAACAAGTGGAGCTGGTTTGCCGAAGACGACACCGACTACTGGAACGAGCTGAACAACAGCTTGATCCGTTACCTGGAAGAACTTGAGTTGACCCGCGAGCGGGCGGCCCTGGTGCTGGAAAGCGAGGATCGTCGCCGGGCCGAGCGGATGAACCGAACCATGTACCGCTTCGGCATCATTACCTGCATTTTCCTGCCTATGAGCTTCGTGACCGGGCTGCTGGGGATCAACGTCGGGGGAATTCCAGGTGCCGAAAGCCCCTACGGCTTCCTGTTCGCCAGCCTGTTGGTGCTGGGGTTGGCGCTGGGGCAGTGGTGGTTATTCCGCCGCCTGCGCTGGGTATGACGCAGTGGCTTTTGTGAACGCTCAGTCATTTACTGTCTACCGGGTTCATGTGACCCGCGCCGGGGCGATCTCGTCTTTGACAGATATTGCGCGAGGTGCCCATGCACGATCCGTTTGAAGAATCCCTGCGAGACCTGCTCAAGGCTTCGTCGTCCGGCCAGGACCGAGACGACGATGCATGCCTGGGCCGGGTCCTGAAAACCGCCAACCGTCAGGTGGGTGCAGGCGATCTGTTCAGCCTGCTTGGCCGCTGGAGCCAGGCACTGATGATTGCCGTCAACAATGGTTCGGCGCATGTTGCGCCGGTCCGACGTAACGCTACCGTTCGTAAAGCTGATAAGGCCGATTGAATATGGAACTTGATCTCTGGACCCAGAGCCTGGTCACCGCGATGACTGCGTTGTGGACCAAAGTGGCGAACTTCATCCCCAATCTGTTTGGCGCACTGGTCGTGGTGCTGTTGGGCTTTGTTGTTGCCAAGTTGCTCGATACCTTGCTTTCTAAGTTGCTGGCCAAGTTGGGCCTCGATCGTCTGATGGGCGGCACGGGCCTGACCAAGATGCTCAGCAGGGTTGGCATCCAGGTGCCTATCTCGACGCTGATCGGCAAGATCGTCTATTGGTTCGTGCTGTTGATTTTCCTGGTCTCTGCCGCTGAATCCCTCGGTCTCGAGCGGGTCTCGGCGACACTGGACATGCTCGCCCTGTACCTGCCGAAGGTGTTCGGGGCGGCGCTGGTACTGCTGGCGGGTGTACTGTTGGCACAGCTTGTGAATGGCCTGGTTCGCGGTGCAGCCGAAGGCATTGGCCTGGAGTATGCCGCAGGTGTCGGGCGGATCGCCCAGGGCCTGGTCATCATCATCAGTATCTCGGTGGCCATCAGCCAGCTTGAGGTCAAGACCGACCTGCTCAATCACGTAATCGTCATCGGATTGATTACCGTTGGTCTGGCCGTTGCGCTGGCAATGGGCCTGGGCAGTCGTGAAATCGCCGGGCAGATCCTGGCCGGAATCTATGTGCGGGAGCTGTACCAGGTAGGCCAACAGGTGCAGGTTGGAGAGGTTGAAGGGCAGATCGAAGAGATCGGAACCGTCAAGACGACGTTGCTGACTGACGACGGCGAACTGGTCTCGTTGTCCAACCGGATTCTCCTGGAGCAGCGGGTCAATAGCCGCTAACCGGGTAATCCTGCTAATGTATGCCGCCGCAAAATTGCCCCAGGCAGGGGTAAGCGGCGACATTGACCTGACTGTCGGCCAGATCCGTTTTGAATAAAGTTCACTCGCTGCCCATGCGTTACGACCCCCGCGAGCTCACTGATGAGGAGTTGGTGGCGCGTTCGCATGAGGAGCTGTTTCATGTTACTCGCGCGTATGAGGAACTCATGCGCCGTTACCAGCGAACTCTTTTTAACGTATGCGCACGTTATCTGGGGAACGATCGGGATGCTGACGATGTCTGTCAGGAGGTCATGCTGAAGGTGCTCTATGGCCTGAAGAACTTCGAGGGTAAGTCGAAGTTCAAAACATGGCTCTATAGCATCACGTATAACGAATGCATCACCCAGTACCGCAAGGAGCGGCGCAAGCGTCGACTGATGGATGCCTTGAGTCTTGATCCACTTGAGGAGGCCTCGGAAGAGAAGGCGCCGAAACCGGAAGAGAAAGGTGGGCTGGATAAATGGCTAGTGCATGTAAATCCGATTGACCGTGAAATTCTGGTGCTACGATTTGTCGCAGAACTGGAATTTCAGGAAATCGCCGATATCATGCATATGGGCCTGAGCGCAACGAAAATGCGGTACAAGCGTGCGCTTGACAAGCTACGTGAGAAATTTGCGGGCCTTGCTGAAACTTAGCAGCGCGCAAATATCTCTAACGTACCGGCAAGTTCTGCTAGACTTGCCGTCGAGTTGTCCCCCGGATGTTGGTGGGACTGCTTAACTATCACCAGATGGGGATTTAACGGATGAAATTGAAAAACACCTTGGGCTTGGCCATTGGTTCTCTTGTAGCCGCAACTTCGCTCGGCGCTCTGGCACAAGGCCAAGGCGCGGTCGAAATTGAAGGCAACGTTACCAAGCAGTACTACGATAGCGAGCGCAATTTTCAGAACGACGGCACCAACCCAGGTGTTCGCCTCGGTTACTTCCTGACTGACGATCTGTCTCTGGATCTGGGCTACAACGAAACTCACAACGTTCGTGGCGATGTCTTCAACAAGGACATCAAAGGCTCCAAGGCCAAGCTCGACGCTACCTACCACCTGGGCACCGTAGGCGACGCAGTACGTCCTTACGTCTCGGCTGGTTTCGCGCACGAGAGCATCGGCCAGAGCTTCAACAACGGTCGTGACCATTCCACCTTCGCCAACGTTGGCGCTGGTGCCAAGTGGTACATCACCGACATGTTCTTCGCCCGTGCTGGCGTTGAAGCCATGTACAACATCGACAACGGCAACACCGAGTGGGGTCCATCCCTCGGTCTGGGTCTGAACTTCGGTGGCAGCGGCGGCAAGGTTGCTCCAGCTCCAGCTCCAGTAGCTGAAGTCTGCTCCGACAGCGACAACGACGGCGTTTGCGACAACGTCGACAAGTGCCCTGACACCCC
Organism: Pseudomonas vranovensis; assembly: GCF_040438935.1. NCBI lineage: Bacteria > Pseudomonadati > Pseudomonadota > Gammaproteobacteria > Pseudomonadales > Pseudomonadaceae > Pseudomonas > Pseudomonas vranovensis. The sequence goes on from NZ_CP159259.1 coordinate 908,417, forward strand.
AGCAAACGTTACTGTTGACGCTGACGGCTGCCCAGCTGTTGCTGAAGTCGTTCGTGTTGAGCTGGACGTGAAGTTCGACTTCGACAAGTCGGTCGTCAAGCAGAACAGCTACGGTGACATCAAAAACCTGGCTGACTTCATGAAGCAGTACCCACAGACCACCACCACCGTTGAAGGTCACACTGACTCCGTCGGTCCTGATGCTTACAACCAGAAGCTGTCTGAGCGTCGTGCAAACGCCGTTAAGCAAGTTCTGACCAACGAGTACGGTGTTGAGTCGAACCGCGTTGAGTCGGTTGGCTACGGTGAAACCCGTCCGGTTGCTGACAACGCTACCGACGCTGGTCGCGCTGTTAACCGTCGCGTAGAAGCACAAGTAGAAGCCCAAGCCAAGTAATTGGTCCAAGCGCTACTGAAAAGCCCGGCCTAGGCCGGGCTTTTCTTTGCCTGCGATTCAGGCAGTCAGCTGGATCAGCCCCGCCGCCTGGTGTCCCGCCACCTCACCAATCACCAGGATGGCCGGGCTGCACAGTTCGAAGCTGGCAGCGTCTTCGGTCATGCTGGCCAAGGTGGTGCGTTGTTCGCGTTGCTGGGGCAGGGAGGCGTTCTCGATCATGGCCACCGGTGTGTCGGTGGACATGCCGCCTTCCAGCAAGCCCTGGCGCACTTCATCCAGTTTGCTGACGCCCATGTACACCACCAGTGTGGTGCCGCCCTGGGCAAGCGCTTGCCAGTTCAGCGGGCTGTCGTCCTGGGTATGGGCGGTCACCAGCGTCACGCCGCGGCTGACCCCGCGCAGGGTCAGGGGGATTCCGCACTGGGTGGCCCCGGCGAGCCCGGCAGTGATGCCATTGACCAGCTCGACGTCTATGCCATGGTCTTGCAGCCAGGCCGCTTCCTCGCCGCCACGCCCGAATATGCACGGATCCCCCCCCTTGAGCCGCGCCACGCAGCGTCCCTGGCGGGCGTAGCGCAGCATCAGGCGCTGGATGAACGCCTGGGGTGTCGAGCGGCAGCCGCCGCGCTTGCCTACGGCAATGACCCTTGCCTGCGGGCAGTGCTCCAGGATCAGCGGGTTGACCAGATCGTCGATCAGGACGACTTCGGCTTCGCCCAGGGCACGCACGGCCTTGAGTGTCAGCAACTCCGGATCGCCAGGACCCGCTCCAATCAGCCAGACTTTTGCATTCATCGGGAGCTCCTCATCGGTCTTGGAGGCTGTCAGCCCTTTAGCAGGCTGATCAGCAGGATCAGGTTCAGTAACAAGGACAGCAATGCCAGGCCGCGCCAGACTTTCAGCGGCTCACGCTCAAGTAGCGGGCGTGCCCGAAGTATCAGAGGCTGACGTTCACCTTGCTCAAGCAACAACAGCCATTGCTCGGCAGTTTCAAAGCGTTGGGCTGGGTCGGCTGCAACTGCCTGGATCAGGTTCCGCTCCAGCCACTCCGGTACATCGGGTCGAAACCGCGCAACAGTGGCCGGCTGGTTGAAGCGGGGCCGCTGAAAGGCTTCTATCTCGCCGTAGGGGTACTGACCGGTAAGCAGGTAGAACAGCGTCACACCGACGCTGTAGAGGTCCTGTCGTGGGCTTGGGGCCTGGCCTTCAAATGCTTCGGGGGCAATAAACGAGGGGGTGCCTGGCAACTCATGGGCGCGGTCCTCGGACAGGCCCGGACAATACGCCAGGCCGAAATCAAGCAAGCGCAGTTGGCCTGTTTCGTCCAGGTGGACGTTCTCGGGCTTGATGTCGCGATGCAGTATGTTGCGTCGATGCAACATGCCGACGGCCTGGAGCAGTTGCTGGGCGAGCCCTTGCCACTGCGCCAACGGTAGCGGGCCGGACTGTTTCAGCAGTTGGGCGAGGGTCTGGCCGCGGTATTCGCGCATCACGTAGTACAGGTGCTGGCGCTGGCCGGCCACATGCACTTCAGGAAAAAAACGGCCTGCCATGCGCCGCAGAAACCATTCCTCCAACAGCAGGCCCTGCAGGGCGCCAGACTCGTTCTCACGCGCCAATGGCAAGGTTTTCAACAGCCAGGGATTGTGCTGGTGATCGCGTACCCGATACAGCAGCGACTGACGACTGTGCCCCAGTGGCTGCTCGACCTGCCAGCCGTCGATGGCTTGGCCAATACGCAGTGCCGGTGGCAAGGGCCACTGCTGGTGCTGGGCCAAGGTATCGCCAAGTGATGCCGTGCCCAGTTGCTCGACCCGCACCAGAAGGGCACTGGCATTGTCCTGGCTGCCGCATAAGTGGGCTGTCTTGACGAGAGTCTGGGCGGCCGCCTGCAAGTCAGGTTGGTCACGCAGCACCGACTTGATCTGGGTTTCGCTCAGGCTCGCCCAGATACCGTCGCTGAGGAGGGCAAAACACTCGCCTGGGCGCATGTCGCCTTCCAGATAGTCCACCAGCAGGTGCTGGTCCAGGCCCAGGGCGCGCTTGAGGACGTGCTGCATGCCGGGCTGGTCCCAGACATGGTCCTGGCTGATGCGTTGCAATTGCTGATCCTGCCAGCGATACACCCGGCAGTCGCCGATGTGCGCCAAGGTAAAGCGCCGGCCGCGCATCACCAGGGCGCTCAGGGTGGTCAGCAGGGGCTGCCCGCCACCGTTGGCCCGTAGCCAGCGATTCTGGGCCAGCAGCAGCTTGTCCAGGGCTTGTGGCACGCTCCAGGTGGCCGGGGTGGCGTAGTAGTCAAGTGCCAGGGCCTGCAGGCTCGCGCGTGCCGCAAGGCCGCCGTCGGCACACTGACTGACACCGTCGGCCAGGGCGAACAGGTAGCCTTTGCTGGCAGCCAACTCGGCATTGGGCGTGACCAGGCGCAGAGCATCCTGGTTCTGCTCCCTGGGGCCCGTGGCGCTTGCTTGGGCGAAGCTCAGTTGCAGGCTCATGGCATTGCCTCAGACCCGTGCCGCGGTGACGGCTGCCGAGCCCCAGGTGGTGCGCCAGCGTTGCTTGACGCCGTGCAGGCCGAACCAGGCCAGTACACCCAGACTGGCGAAGAACCAGAGCCCCAGCTGATAGTCACCGCTGTGCTGTTTGATTGCCCCCAGGCCAGCCGCGAGCAAAAAGCCTCCAATCCCTCCGGCCATGCCGATCAAGCCGGTCATCACCCCGATTTCCTGGCGAAAGCGCTGGGGCACCAGCTGGAACACAGCGCCATTGCCAGCACCAAGACCGAGCATGGCGCTGACGAACAAGGCCAGTGCGGCCATCGAGCTTGGCAGGTTGAAGCCCACTGCAGCGATGCAGACAGCGGCCACGGTGTACATCGCCAGCAAGGTGCGAATCCCGCCGAAGCGATCGGCCAGGGCACCACCCAGGGGGCGCATCAGGCTGCCGGCAAACACGCAGGCGGCGGTGTAGTAGCCGGCTGTGACCGGGCTCAGGCCGTACTGGTCGTTGAAGTAGCCGGGCAGGGCGCTGGCAAGGCCGATGAAACCGCCAAAGGTGACGCTGTAGAAAAACATGAACCACCAGCTGTCCCGGTCGCCCAGAGCCTTGAGGTAATCGGCCACGGCCTTGGGTTTGGGGCGTTGAGGCGCGTTGCGGGCAAGCAGGCCGAACAGTACCAGGGTCAATACCAGGGGGATCACGGCAAAGCCGAATACGTTGTTCCAGCCAAAGCTCGCGGCCAGCACGGGCGCTAGCAGGGCGGCGAACACCGTGCCGGAGTTGCCGGCGCTGGCAATGCCCATGGCCTTGCCCTGATGCTGGGCCGGGTACCACTGCGAGGCCAGCGGCAGCGAGACGGCAAAGGAGGCGCCTGCCACGCCCAGGAACACACCCAGTAGCAGCGCCTGCTCATAGCTGTGGATGCCCAGGTTCCAGGCGCAGAACAACGCCACGATGACAATCACCTGGCCGATAAGGCCGGCGGTCTTGGGCGACAGGCGATCCACCAGAACGCCCATGACAAAGCGCAGAAAGGCCCCCGCCAGGATCGGTGTGGCCACCATCAGGCCGCGTTGTTGGGTGGTCAGTTGCAGGTCAGTGGCGATCTGCACCGCCAGGGGGCCCAGCAGGTACCAGACCATGAAGCTCAGGTCGAAGTACAAAAAGGCGGCGAACAGGGTGGGGATATGCCCGGACTTCCAGAAACTCGTATTCATCGAACACCTCGTTGAACATTGCACTGCAGGTCGCGCCCTCTAGGGGCAGAAACGAAAAAGACGTCGCCACCCGACCCGCTGGTGCGAGTGGGGAGCGACGTCTTTGTCGTGAAGGGGCAACCGCCGTTGGCTACCTGTAGAGAAGTTTTAGCAAGAGCCGGGCCAACGCCAGTTCAGCCAAGCAGGTCGCTCATCGCGATGATCTGTTCGGCCACCTGGATCAGCTTCTGTTGCTTGCTCATCGCCTGGCGGCGCATGAGGGTATAGGCCTGCTCTTCATTGCAGTCTTTCATTTTCATCAGCAGCCCCTTGGCCAGTTCAATGCGTTTGCGTTCAGCCAGTTGCTGGTCGCGTGCCTGAAGCTGGGCCTTGAGCGCCTGGTCGCTCTCGAAGCGGGCCATGGCCACGTCCAGGATCGGCTGCAGCCTGGCCGCGTGGATGCCCTCGACGATATAGGCACTGACTCCGGCCTGGATTGCCTGGCGCATGACCCCAGGGTCATGTTCATCAGTGAACATCACGATCGGCCGTGGCCGGTCGCGACTGACCAGGATCACTTGTTCCATGACATCCCGGCCGGGTGACTCGGTATCGATCAGCACGACGTCCGGACGCACCGTTTCGACGCGCGCCGGCAAGTCGATTGTCAGCCCGGACTCTTCGATTACTTCGAAGCCGGCTTCGACGAGCGCCGCCTTCAGGCGCCCGACTTTTTTCTCGGTGTCATCGATCAACAGGATTCGCAACATCGTGGCGTCTCCCTGTCAGTGCTGGGCCAGTGCAGCGGGCGAGTCGGCCAGCGCGTGAAGGCGAAAGCCTCGGGCATAGGCGGACGGGTCGCTGCCGTCCCACAGGATACCGTCGATCAATTGGCTGCTACGCATGTTCCGGGCATCGCAGGGCACCCCGAGGGCAGTGGCGGCGTCGCGGTACAGCGCCAATTGTTGTACCTGCCGGGCCACGCCGAGGTAGTCCGGGTCTTCGCGTAGCAGGCCCCAACGACGGAACTGGGTCATGAACCACATGCCATCGGAAAGGTAGGGCAGATTGGCGCGCCCCTGATCGTGCAGGCACAGGGCGCGGGGATCGTGCCAGTGATTGCCCAGGCCATCATGGTAGTCGCCGAGCAAGCGCGGTTCGATGCTCGAGAGCGGCGCATCCAGGTAGGCCTTGCCACTGAGTAGTTGTGCTGTGCTGTGGCGGTTGTCCGGGCTGTGTTCGATAAAGCGGCTGGCGGCCAGAATTGCCATGACCAGCGACCGGGCCGAGTTGGGGTACTGCTCGACAAAGGCGCGGGTGCAACCGAGGACCTTTTCCGGGTGATCGGGCCAGATCGACTGGCTGGTGGCCAAAGTGAAGCCGTTGCCCTGTTCGACAGCATCGGCCGACCACGGCTCGCCGGCGCAGAAGCCGTCGATGCGCCCGGCCTTCAGGTGGACGGTCATCTGTGCCGGAGGCACCACCACGCTGTTGACGTCGTGCAGCGGATGGATGCCTTGGCTGGCCAGCCAGTAATACAGCCACATGGCGTGGTTGCCGGTGGGGAAGGTCTGGGCAAAGGTCAGTTTTGTGCTGCTTTGGTGCACGAAACGCTCCAGTGCCTCGGGACTGGTCACGCCCTGGCGTTGCAGCGCCGAGGACAGGTTGATGCCCTGGGCGTTCTGGTTCAGTCCCATCAGCACGGCCATCTCGGTGGCACTGGTGCCGCCAATGCCCAGGTGTACTGCATAGATCAGCCCGTACAGGCTGTGGGCGGCATCCAGCTCGCCGCTGGCCAGTTTGTCGCGCAACCCGGCCCAGGAGCTCTGGCGCTTGAGGTTGAGGGTCAGCCCATAGGGCTGGGCAAAGCCCTGGGTAGCGGCGACCACCACCGAGGCACAGTCGCTCAGGGCCATGAAGCCGATGTCCAGGCTGTGCTTCTCGGGCGCATCGCTGCCGTTGACCCAGGCCAGGGGAGTAGCGGGGAAGTCGTTTTTCACAGTATTGCGCCTGTATCGAGGGTCAGGCCGTGCCGTTTGCGTGGCTGGCGTTACTGTCGATAAAGCAACGCATATGCCAAGGCGGCCCTGTCCCCCGGACGACGCCACGGCTATAATCGCCCCCCTCACTCACGTCGAGCTAAGCCCGCCCATGTATACCCTGGCCCGCCAGCTGCTGTTCAAGCTCTCCCCGGAGACTTCCCATGACCTGTCCCTGGACCTCATCGGCGCCGGTGGCCGCCTGGGCCTGAACGGGATACTGACCAAAGCCCCGGCTTCTGTGCCGGTGACGGTCATGGGCCTGGAATTCGCCAACCCGGTGGGGCTGGCGGCAGGGCTGGACAAAAACGGTGCGGCTATCGACGGCTTTGCCCAGTTGGGTTTCGGTTTTGTCGAGATCGGTACGGTGACACCCCGTCCGCAGCCGGGCAATCCCAAGCCGCGGCTGTTCCGACTGCCTGAGGCCGAAGCAATCATCAATCGCATGGGCTTCAACAACCTGGGGGTCGACAACCTGATCAATCGGGTTCGGGCGGCCAAGTACCGGGGCGTACTGGGTATCAACGTCGGCAAGAACTTCGACACCCCGGTCGAGCGTGCGGTGGACGACTACCTGATCTGCCTGGACAAGGTCTACGACCACGCCAGCTACATCACCGTCAACGTCAGCTCGCCGAACACCCCGGGCCTGCGCAGCCTGCAGTTTGGCGATTCGCTCAAGCAGTTGCTCGACGCCCTGGCCGAACGCCGTGGGCATCTGGCCGCACAGTACGGCAAGCATGTACCCCTGGCGATCAAGATCGCCCCAGACATGAACGATGAAGAAACAGCGCTGGTGGCCAGTGCCTTGACCGAATCGGGCATGGACGCGGTGATCGCCACCAACACCACCCTGGGCCGCGAAGGGGTCGAAGGCCTGCCGTATGGCGATGAGGCTGGTGGCTTGTCGGGGGCGCCGGTGCTGGAGAAGAGTACTCATATCGTCAAGGTGCTGTCTGGCGAGCTGAGCGGCAAGTTGCCGATCATCGCTGCAGGCGGAATCACCGAGGGCAAGCATGCCGCGCAAAAAATCGCTGCGGGCGCCAGCCTTGTGCAGATCTACTCGGGGTTCATCTACAAGGGGCCTGCGCTGATTCGCGAGGCTGTCGACGCTATCGCCGCCATGCCACGCTAACAGCGCGGGCATAAAAAAGGGCCCCTTGAAGGGGCCCCTGGGCCTTAGCCCGCCGCCCGGATGGGGCGCGCATGGTTAATCGAATTCAGATCCTCGTTCAGCCAACGGCGTGAAGTTCGTTGAGTCTGTGAATACCCGCAGTGCCGGTCATACCGTCCCAGTTGTCGCCGCGTCCCTCGCGCCAGCCATTGATCCATGCCTGGCGTACAGACGGTAGAGTAAAGGGGCAAAGCTCGCGGGATTTGCCGGTGACCCCATATTGGTAGCCACGTGAAAATGCTCGTTCCAACGGATCACGCTTAAGTCTTCTCATAGGGTGTTGCCCTCACTTGTTGACTGTAATGTCCCGTCGGCCTCTAGGAGGCCGGGCAGAATCGTTCTACCGGTTTGCGCTCGCTGCCGGCGTCGCGAGCGAAGGTGTTGCCCCATTGCGGTGACAACCTGAGATGAGTTCTAACCAATGCACGACACAGTGTGAATGATCGTTTTGTCATAAGGACGTAACCTTTGTGAGGGTCACGTGATAAGTAAATATTTGCGTCGGAGCAGGTTCAGACGCAAAGCCCGCTATGATCAGGGTTTGATAAGAATTGAAGTCACTTGGCCATTGCTGGGTGATAATTTGTAACAAGGCAGCTAATGCGACGAAGGGTCATTTTTCACCCTGTAAATCGTGAAATTTTCATTCTGCCCGGCAATCAAAGACTTTTTGCCCTAGGTAAAAGGTCGGTTTTCCGGGTGGCCCGGCACTGATGCAGTGCCATTCGAGCGCTCGCTGGAAAGGCGTTCGATTAAACATCGGCAGGGCAATGCGCTTGTCCTCCACTTTTTGCTCAAGGCACTGGATACCTCATGTCGGACCGTTTCGAACTCTACCTTACCTGCCCCAAAGGCCTTGAAGGCCTGCTTGCCGAAGAAGCCCGCGGCCTTGGCCTTGAAGAGGTGCGCGAGCACACCTCCGCCATTCGCGGCTCGGCCGACATGGAAACCGCCTACCGGTTGTGCCTGTGGTCACGCCTGGGCAACCGCGTGTTGCTGGTGCTCAAGCGCTTCAACATGAAGAACGCCGATGACCTGTACGACGGTATCCACGACGTCGAGTGGCAGGATCACCTGGAGCCGAGCGGCTCGCTGGCGGTGGAGTTCAGCGGTCATGGCTCGGGTATCGATAACACCCACTTCGGTGCCCTCAAGGTCAAGGACGCCATTGTCGACAAGCTGCGTACTCGCGATGGCGAGCGGCCGTCGGTCGACAAGCTCAACCCGGACCTGCGCGTTCACCTGCGCCTGGAGCGCGGCGAAGCCATTCTCTCCCTGGACCTTTCCGGTCACAGCTTGCACCAGCGTGGCTATCGCTTGCAGCAAGGCGCCGCACCGCTCAAGGAAAACCTGGCTGCCGCCGTTCTGATTCGTGCCGGCTGGCCGCGCATTGCCGCCGAAGGCGGCGCCCTGGCCGACCCGATGTGCGGTGTGGGTACCTTCCTGGTCGAGGCAGCGATGATTGCCGCCGACATCGCCCCTAACCTCAAGCGCGAGCGCTGGGGCTTCAGCGCCTGGCTTGGCCATGTGCCGGCGCTGTGGCGCAAGCTGCACGACGAGGCGCTGGCCCGGGCCCAGGCCGGCCTGGCGCGACCGCCGCTGTGGATTCGCGGTTACGAGGCCGATCCTCGGCTGATCCAGCCAGGACGCAACAACGTCGAACGTGCGGGCTTGAGCGACTGGGTGAAGATCTACCAGGGTGAAGTCGGCACCTTCGAGCCGCGTCCCGACCAGAATCAGAAAGGCCTGGTGATCTGCAACCCACCCTACGGCGAACGCCTGGGTGACGAAGCCAGCCTGCTGTATCTCTACCAGAACCTGGGCGAGCGCCTGCGCCAGGCCTGCTTGAACTGGGAGGCGGCGGTATTTACCGGTGCCCCGGACTTGGGCAAGCGCATGGGTATCCGCAGCCACAAGCAGTACGCCTTCTGGAACGGCGCATTGCCGTGCAAACTGTTGCTGATCAAGGTCCAGCCGGATCAGTTCGTCACCGGTGAGCGCCGCCAGCCTGAGCGCGATAACACTGGCAATGGCAGTGAAGTCCAGCGTTCTCCTGCCGCAGTGGCCAGCGAACCTGCGCGCCTGAGTGAAGGCGGGCAGATGTTCGCCAATCGCCTGCAGAAGAATCTCAAGCAACTGGGCAAGTGGGCCAAGCGTGAGCAAGTCAGTTGTTACCGGCTGTATGACGCCGATATGCCCGAGTACGCGCTGGCTATCGACCTTTACCAAGACTGGGTCCACGTCCAGGAGTACGCCGCGCCTCGCTCGGTAGACCCGGAGAAAGCCCAGGCCCGGCTGTTCGATGCGCTGGCCGCCATTCCCCAGGCCTTGGGCATCGACCAGAGCCGAGTGGTGGTCAAGCGTCGCGAACGTCAGAGCGGCACCCGCCAATACGAGCGTCAGAGCACCCAGGGCCAGTTCCTGGAGGTCAGCGAAGGCGGCGTGAAGTTGCTTGTCAACCTGACTGACTACCTCGACACCGGCCTGTTCCTCGACCATCGCCCGATGCGCATGCGCATCCAGCGCGAGGCGGCCGGCAAGCGCTTCCTCAACCTGTTCTGCTATACCGCCACTGCCAGCGTTCACGCGGCCAAGGGCGGAGCGCGCAGCACCACCAGCGTCGACCTGTCGCGCACCTACCTGGACTGGGCCCGGCGCAACCTGTCGCTCAACGGTTTCTCCGACAAGAACCGCCTGGAGCAAGGCGATGTCATGGCCTGGCTGCAAGCTTGCCGCGACGAGTTCGAGCTGATTTTCATCGACCCGCCGACGTTCTCCAACTCCAAGCGCATGGAAGGTGTGTTCGACGTCCAGCGTGACCATGTCGAACTGCTTGACCTGGCCGTGGCCCGCCTGGCGCCGGGTGGGGTGCTGTACTTCTCCAACAACTTCCGCAAGTTCCAGCTCGACGAACGTCTGGCCGAGCGCTATGCGGTAGAAGAAATCACGGCCCAGACCCTGGACCCCGACTTCGCCCGCAACACCAAGATCCATCGAGCCTGGCGCATCCAGGCACGCTGAGCAGGGATCTTTCCCGGGCCTCATTGCTTCATTAATGGCTAATGGCTATAACTGAAGGTGGGTCCGGGAAACGCTGCATGCTGGCGTTATGAGTGTTGTCTATGTCGATGCATGGCGTTCGTCCAAAAATGCTCGGCTTTGTCAGCGAAGAAGTGTCTGCCTGGCTGGTTGCCCTTGTGGCACTGATAGCCGGTGGACTGTTGACTGCGTTACTGGCGCTGGCCACTCACGAGTTGTATCAGCAGCAGTTGCGTCAACGCTTCGAGTTGCTCGCCAGTGAGCGCTACAGCCGTATCGAAGAACGCTTCGAGGATCAGGTGCAGCGCTTGGATGGCTTGCGCCGGTTTTTCGTTTTTGCCAACGAAATCACCCTTGAAGAGTTCAATGGCTATGCACGGCCGCTATTGCATCGCACCCAGGCCTATTCGTGGGCGCCGCGAGTGTTTGCGGCGCAGCGTAACGACTTCGAGCAGCGCGCCAGCAAGGCCTTGGGTCTGCGCTATGAAATCCTTCAACTGACCGACAGCGGTGCCTTGCGGGCTTCACCCGAGCGGCCCTATTACTACCCGGTATTGTTTACCCAGGCTTTGGCCTGGCAACGTCAGCCATTCGGCCTGGACCTGCTGTCCCAGGCCCAGCGCCAGGACACCCTCGCGCGAGCTTCGGCACCGGGTAGCATGGCGGTGTCAGCGCCACTGACGCTTACCGATGTTGATCCGGCCTATGCCCGTGGCGTTCTGATGGCTGCCCCGGTGTTCGCGGCTCAGCAACTTGCGCGAGAACCGCAAGGCTATGTCATGGCGGTCATCAGCATGCGCCAGTTGATGGCCGAGGGGTTGCCAAGCGCCGCCCAGGACAATCTGGTGGTGCGTATCCGCGACTTGACGGGGCCGGACACCCAGCATGAGGTACTGTTCCAGTCCGACAACCAGGGCGCAACGACGACGCTGGCCGCCAGCCACCTGCTGCATCTGGCAGATCACGACTATCAGCTGGATATTCGCCCGAGCCTGGCGTTCATGCAGGCCAATCGGTCGTCGGCGGTGACTGCGGTGGTGTTTCTCGGTGGGTTGCTCAGCCTGATGCTCAGTGCCTTGCTGTTCAGTCTGTTCAGCCAGCGTCAGCGCGCCCTGACGTTGGTCGAGCAGCGCACTGGCGAACTGCGCGTCAGCGAACAATCCTTGCGCAATACCCACAATCAATTGCGCAGTGTGCTGGATGCTGCGACTCAGGTTGCGATCATCGCCACCAGCCTGCGCGGGATGATCAGCACGTTCAATGCCGGTGCTGAACGCATGCTGGGCTACACCAGCGCGGAAGCCGTGGGCAGCCTCACTCTGGAAGCCCTGGTATCGCCCGAGGAGTTGCAGCAGCGAGCCAGGGCCTTGAGCGTGCGTTATGGCCGCGAGGTCAGCCTGGCCCAGGCAATGTTCGCCGAAACTATCCAGGAAGGCGGCAGTGAACCGGGTGAGTGGACGCTGCAGCGCAAGGACGGCAGCCACCTGCTGGCCAACATGCTGGTGACGGCAGTGTTGGATGAGCATGGCCTGTGGGTGGGGCACCTGGCGATTTGCATCGATGTCACCGAGCGCAAGCGTATCCATGATGCCCTGGCAGCCCGTGACCGGCTGCTCGACAAGCTCAGTGCCGAGGTGCCCGGTGGTATCTATCAGTTCAGTCTCCGTCCGGATGGCAGCTCCTGTTTCAGCTATGCCAGCGAAGGGCTGCGGGATATCTACGAAATCGAGCCCAGTCTGTTGCGCCTGGATGCCACGGCGGTGTTCGATCGCATTCATCCGGATGACCTGGGACGGGTGCGTACGTCGATACGGTATTCGGCCGAGCACCTGACCCCTTGGCGCGAAGAGTACCGGGTGTTGTTGCCACTGGCCGGGTTACGCTGGGTCAGGGGGGAGGCAACCCCGGAGCCGACGGATGATGGGGGGACACTCTGGCACGGCTATGTCACGGATATATCCGATCTCAAACGGGTCGAGGAAGAGCTGCGCGCGCTGTCAGTGACGGATGTCTTGACCGGCATCCACAACCGACGCTATTTCCAGGAGCGGCTCAAGGCGGAACTGGAGCGTGCCCATCGCGACCAGCAGGACCTGGCCGTCATCATGCTGGACATCGACCATTTCAAGCGGGTCAACGATCAGTTCGGCCATGCAGTGGGCGATCATGTGCTGCGCAGCTTGTGCCAGCGCATCAACCACCGGCTGCGGCGCACCGACGTGTTCTGTCGGCTGGGTGGTGAGGAATTCATGGTGTTGTGCCCGGGCAGCAATGTCGTCCAGGCGCACTCGCTGGCCCTGGAGTTGTGGCAGGGGCTGCGCAGTGTGCCGGTGGAAGGGGTGGGCATTGTCACCGCCAGCTTCGGTGTGGCCGGCTGGCGCCCGGGGGAGGGCGCCGATGCCTTGCTGCTGCGCGCCGATTCCGGGGTTTATGCGGCCAAGCAGGGCGGCCGCGACAGGGTCGAGGCCGAGCTGCCCTGAGCCGTCATCTCAGGGTTGTACGGCTGCGGTGCTATTGACCAGTTTTGGCTGGCGGTACAAGTCCAGCAATACCTGGTCGAGGACTGCCGAGGCGCCCCAGGGCTTGGGGTCGTTGAGGATCGCCGCCACGGCCCAGGTGTTGCCGTTGCTGTCGCGGCTGAAACCGGCGATGGCGCGTACCGTGTTCAAGGTACCGGTCTTGATATGCGCTTCACCCGTCATGGCGGTGCGCTTGAGGCGCTTGCGCATGGTACCGTCCATGCCGACCAGTGGCATCGAGCTGATGAACTCGGCGGCATAGGGGCTCTTCCAGGCCGCTTGCAACAGGGCGGCCATTTCCCGGGTGCTGACCCGTTCGGCACGGGACAGCCCGGAGCCGTTTTCCATGATCAGGTGCGGGGCGGTAATGCCCTTTTTCGCCAGCCACTGGCGCACCACGCGTTGCGCGGCGCGGGCATCGTCGCCGTCGGCATCGGTACGGAACTGCGCACCGAGGCTCAGGAACAGTTGCTGGGCCATGGTGTTGTTACTGTACTTGTTGATGTCGCGGATGATCTCGACCAGATCCGGCGAGAAGGCGCGGGCCAGCAGGCGAGCGCTCTTTGGCACGGCGTCGATGCGGTCACGCCCCTGGATGGTGCCACCCAGTTCGCTCCAGATCGCCCGAACTGCGCCGGCGGCATAGGTCGGGTGGTCGAGCAGCGACAGGTAAGTTTGCGAGTTGCAACCATCACCCAGTTGGCCGCTTACAGTCACGCTGACGCTGCCATCGGCCTGGGTCACCGGGTTGTAGCGCACATCGCCGCTGCACTGCTTGCTGTTTACCGCTTTGACCTGGTTATCGATGCGGATCGTGGCGATCGGCGGTTCGACCGATACCCGGACCTTGCCGCCATCGTTGCGGGCCACGAAGCGCAGGGCCTTGAGGTTGATCAGCAGCGAGTCGGGCTTGACCAGGAAGGGCTTGTTTACGTCGCCACCGTCGTCATTGAAGTGAGGGAGCACGGGCTGCACGAAATGGCTGCGGTCCAGCACCAGGTCGCCGCTGATGGTTTGCACGCCATTGGCACGCAGGTCGCGCATCAACAGCCAGAGCTTTTCCATGTTCAGTTTCGGATCGCCGCCACCCTTGAGATAGAGATTGCCTTGCAAGGTGCCGTTACGCAGCGCGCCATCGCTGTAGAACTCGGTTTTCCACTGGTGGGTCGGGCCGAGCAGCTCAAGAGCGGCGTAGGTGGTGACCAGCTTCATGGTCGAGGCCGGGTTGACCGACACGTCGGCATTGAACACGGTGGGAGTACCTGGGCCGTTCAACGGCAGCATTACCAGCGACAGGGCCGAATCCTGCAGCTTGTTGGTTTTCAGCGCTTGCTGGACCTTCGGTGAAAGGGTGGTGTTGATCGCGGCCGCTTGAGTGGAGAACGCTACTGGCAACAGCAGGCCGGCGAGCAGAAAAGGGCGAAGAGATTTGATCATGTGCAATAAAACCCTGCGAGCGAGGGGAGAATGTCGGAGCGAGAAAAGGTGAAGGCCCCGGTTATAAAAAATATAGCGCGCATTATGCCCCAAGGCGGGGCCCGATGGGGCAGTGCAAAAGGGCGGCTTATCGGCTTTTATTCCGGCAACCTTGCGGCGAAACTGGTAAAGTGCCGCGCGTTAATACTCAAGAGGATTGTTTCATGGCCACTAACCGTTCCCGCCGTCTGCGCAAAAAACTCTGCGTGGATGAATTCCAGGAGCTGGGTTTTGAGCTGAACCTGGAGTTCAAGGAAGATCTGTCCGACGAAGCCGTTGATGCCTTCCTCGATGCTTTCCTCGATGAAGCCATGGATGCCAATGGCCTGGACTATGTTGGCGGCGATGACTTCGGTCTGGTCTGCAAGGCTGCGCGTGGCTCGGTCAGCGAAGAACAGCGCGCTGCTGTTGAAAGCTGGCTCAAAGGTCGCAACGAGCTGACCAAAATTGAAGTCAGCCCGCTGCTGGACGCCTGGTATCCGGAAAAGCCGATCAATCCGGTTGCCTGATGCCTGAAAAAAACGGCGGCCCCAGTGGCCGCCGTTTTTTTTTATCCGGTTTTTGCCGTCGCTGCGCTTGCGACACTGTCGAGCAAGTGTTGTTCAAGCGCCGATTCTACGGCTGTCGTGGCAATCAGTAGCTGTTGCTGAAGCTGTTCAAGCGTAGCTGTGGGCAGTTTTGCTTCGCAGGCGGACTCGAGTTGTTCGCAGGCATTGATCAGCGTGTCTGCCTGGATGATCCGCGCTGCGCCCAGCATGCGGTGTGCCTCGCTCATCAACTGTTCGGCTTGATGACACGGGTCGAGTTCTTCAAGGGTGGTCCGATCCTTGGCAAGGTTGCAGTGCAGTTTCTCCAGCAGTCTCTGCAGGTCGGCAGCACTATCGCCTACCACCGGCCCCAGCGCTTGTAGATCGAACAGAGGCGCAGGCGACTGCCGGGGTGGCAGGGGTTGGGCTTTGGCCAGGCGCATGCCCAGGGCCTTGAGGCTGATGGGTTTGAGCAGGCAATCATCCATGCCCGCCTGCTGGCAGCGCTCACGTACCTCAAGTTGGGCGTTGGCGGTGTAGCCAAGGATCGTGCAACGCGGCAACCCTGCTTGCAGTTCGTTCGCGCGGACGGTCTGGGCAAACTGATAGCCACTCATATGCGGCATATTGCAGTCGACGATCAGTACATCGAAAGGCTCTCTCCGCCACAGATCCAGCCCCTCCCGGCCGTTGTCGGCACTGCGGTGCTGTAGCTCCAGGTAGTTCAATTGCTGGGTCATCAGCAAGAGATTGGCGGGATGATCATCGACGACCAGCACCCTCAGTCCGGAGACCGCGGCGCAAGGCTCGGTATCGGGGGGCGGGGTGTCAGGATCACTGGCCGTACCGGTCAATGGCATGCTGATGTGCGCACGGGTGCCTTCACCGTAGACACTGTGCAGCGTCAGGCTGCCGCCCATGATGTGGCACAGGTCGCGGCTGATTGCCAGGCCCAGGCCCGTACCACTACGTGCCAACTCGCTGTCAGGATCGGCTTGGGCGAATGGCAGGAAGAGGCGGTGTTGATCCTGCTCACGAATACCGATGCCGCTGTCTTGCACGGTCAACTCCAGGCGCGAGGCGCCTGACGCGCTGTCTGTTTCAAGGGCCAGGTCCAGGATGACCTGGCCTTGTTCGGTGAATTTGATGGCGTTACTGACCAGGTTCGACAGGATCTGCTTGAAGCGCAAGGGGTCCAGCAGTACGTTGCAATGGGCGGCGGGTGCGATCTTGAGCAGCAGGCGCACGTTCTTTTGCCGTGCCACGCCATCAAATACCCTGCCGACCGACTCCACCAGGTCGACCAGGTTGACCTGCTCCGGTGCCAGGGTCAGGTGGCCGGCCTCGATACGGGCAATGTCGAGAATGTCGCCGATCAGCGCCAGCAGGTCTTTGGCAGAGTTGTAGGCCACTTCGACGGCCGAGCGATCCAGGTGCCCCTGGCCGGCTTTTTCGAGGGTCAGTTCGAGCATGCCGAGGATGGCATTCATCGGCGTGCGGATTTCATGGCTGATGGTAGCCAGGAAGGTGCTCTTGGCCCGGTTGGCATCATCGGCCTGCTGTTTGGCCAGGCGCAGGTCCTGAACCAGTTGGCGCCGTTCGCTGATATCGATCCAACCCCCTATGATGCCTTGGACTTCACCCAGAGAGTCCCGATACGGCAGGATCCAGTGGTAGATGGTCAGCTCCTTGCCTTTGAGCAGCAAGGGACGATCAACAATCAGCGGGACGCCTTCGTTGATGACTTTCTGGTAGTCACTCTGCATCTGGCCGGCAAAGTTGATGTCGCTCAACACGCCTTCCTCGATGCCTTTGCCCAGTACTTCGTCCAGCTGCAGTTCGACCGCTTCCAGATAACTGTCGTTGCAGCTTTGCAACATCCCTTCGCGATCACGCACATACATGGGGTGTGGCGTACCGTTAAGCAGTGCGCGCATGAATTCAAGCTGATCGCTCAAGGCGCGTTCGACCGCTTTGCGTTGCTGGATCTGTCGGCGCATGCGGGCGTTCCAGGCCAGCGATATGAGCAACAGCAGGCTGGTGCACAGGATGACCTGGAAAATCAGGTTCTGGTATTTGTGCCAATAGGCATCGGTCTCGGTGCGGTAGCCTCGCCAGCGTGAGTTGATCACCCCCAGTTCTTCCGGGGCAATGCTCAGCAGCGCTTTGTCCAGGATCGAGGCCAGCTCCGGCGCGGCGCCTGCGGTGGCCATGGAAAAGGTTGCCGGCTCGGCGCCAACGGTTGCGCGAATGGTCAACCCTCGCTGGGACGCCAGGCTGAAATTGGCTGTGATCAGGGCAGTGACCACTGCGTCGACGTGTCCATTGGTGAGTAGGGAGACGGCGCTGTTGGTACTTTCCGTTTCTACCAGTTGCACACCGGGCGCCTGTTTGTACAGGGTGTCAGCCAGGGAACTGCCGCGAACCAGGGCGACGCGTCGCTCTTTCAGCTGCGCGACCGCACCCGGTTGGTCCGGGCCTTGGCGGGTCAACAGGACATAGGAATTTTCCAGGTACGGGCGGCTGATGGTCAGGTTGCTTGCGTTGGTATTTGGAGCGATGGCGGCGATGACATCGGCCTGGTTGTTGTTCAGGCGCTCGATCATGTCACTGATACCTGAGGCGCGTTGGACTTCGAAGCGCAAGCCGGTGCGCAGGCGGATCAGTTCAAGCAAGTCGGCAGCGATACCTCGAAAGTTGCCATTGCTGTCGAAGAAGGTAACGGGAGCTGCAGTTTCGTTGACCACGACTCGCACCACCGGGTGTTTGCTCAACCAGCGTTCTTCGCACGGCGAGAGCTGAAGCTTGCGATCGGTCAACAGCACATCGCTGCCAACGCTCCAGCGCTTGAAAATGGCTTCGCGGGTATTGCTGGAGACGTTCTCGAGGGTGGCGTTGATCAACTTCAGCAGTTCGTGATTGTTCTGCTGCACGGCAAAACTGAAACCTTCGGGCTCGTGTTTGCCGAAATTGGCCATCTTGACGTTTTGAAGGTGGCCCTGGTTGATCATATAGTGTGTGGAGATGGTGTCGCCTAGAAATACATCGGCCTGGTCGAAGGCCACGGCATTGAGAGCGTTTTGGTAGGAAGGGTAAGCCTGGATCCTGGCTTCGGGGTAGTTGGCCCTTATTTCGTCCAGTGGCAGGTAGTGGTAGACCATGCTCAAGCGCAGATTGGCGAGGCCGGTATCGAGGGGACGGTTTTCGTCTTCTCGGGTGACCAGCACCGGTTGGTCCACGGCATAAGGCCGGGAAAGCACGACGCCGGGCGTGGCAGCTTCAAAGCCGTTGGCACTGCCTAGCAGGTCGATCTTGCCCTGCACCAGGGCGCGTACCGCCTCCTGGCGATCGGCAAAGCGCCGTACACGGATCGGCAGGCCCAGGGTGCTGCTGAGGATACCGGCATAATCGGCGGTCAATCCCTCGTAGTCACGGCCACTGGCGGTCATGTCGAAGGGGGGATAGTCCGGCGCCGAAGTGCCAAGTACCAACGTCTCTTTCTGGTTGATCCATTGCCGTTGTGCAGGGTCCAGGGCGAGGGAAAAAGGAACGGGAGGGGTACGGCTGAGCAAGTTGTACGAACTGGGTTGGGTTTCATCTGCCTGTACCGCCAACCCCATGCACAGGCTGGCCAGAATGCTCCACAGACAGCGTGAGAGTCCGTACCTTCGCATGGCCCGCCTCAAACCAGCGAGTTGCGTTTGGCCATTTCAATGAGTTCCACCAACGAATTGGCCTTGAGTTTTTGCATCAGGCGCTTTTTGTAAGTGCTGACGGTCTTGTTGCTGAGGAACATGCCTTGGGCTATCTCTTTGTTGTTTCTGCCTTGGGCGAAAAGTTGCAGTACCATCAATTCGCGGTCATTGATGTGCTTGAACAGTTCCAGTTCGTGCGGGTCGTTGTCGCCCGGGTGCTGGTTGATTGCCTGGCTAGGGAAATAGTTGTAGCCGGAGAGTACTGCCTTAATTGCACTGAGTAATTCGCTCAGGTCTTCTTGTTTGCACACGTAGCCGGCCGCGCCGGAATGCATGCAGCGAATAGCGAAGAGTGCCGGAGATTGTGCGGTGAGTACCAGGATTTTCAGCGGTACGGCCATGGAGTGGAAGCGCGACAGCACCTCGAGGCCATCCAGCCTCGGGATGCTGATGTCGAGGATGATCAAGTCGGGCAGGCATTCGCGGGCCATCTGCATGGCGTCCACGCCGTTATCCGATTCTCCGATAACGCGATAGCCTTCATTTTCCAAGAGCATTCGTACCGCCAGGCGAATGACCGGGTGATCGTCGACAATGAAAACTGAGTGCATGTTGAACTTTCCAGTTAATGTGCCATGGGTAAGGTTGCACCTTAACGCAGTTATAGGAGAGCGCACATGAAGAGAAGGGTGGGTAGAGCCTGTATGGGAAAAGTCTTACTTAAATAGCGGGCATGGATTACAAGTCTTCTGGGAATACACTATTGTCAATCCGGATATTGGTAACGGGGTATTGCTAAGTACACTCTGTGTTTAAGCGTGTCGGGTGTTTTCCTTTAATTTACTTCAATTGAGTCGCTGGCCAGGTGTTCGGGCACTGTACGCACTCGTACCGCCTGGCCGTTCGCCTGACTCTTTCAGGTCGGGCTTGAGCGCCCCGTCATTTCTCGGGCCATTTCACTGGCATAGCTGTCTGTCATCCCGGCAATGAAGTCGATCATGCGCAAGAACGAAGTGTGTAGCGAGGCGGTAGGGTCTGGCGCATTGTTGCCCAGTAGATCAAGAATGCGCCGGCTCTTGAACGAAGGCGTACGTCCACCGTGTTGTTCGAGCGCTGCTCCACAAAAGGCGTTGAGCAATATCTCGAGGGTGGTGTAGGCACCGATTTCGTGAAGTGTCTTGCGTTTGTCCTGAAAGATCTTTTTGCGTGCCATGTCTTTGGCCTGGAGCACACAGCGCTTGGCCGGGCCATGCATATGTTCCACCAGGTCGCCGTGCAACTGTCCCGACAGCAGGGCGTCTTGTTGCTCGACAAATGCGCGGGCAGCGGCGTTGGTCAGGTGCTCGATGGCTTTACCGCGCAGAATCGCCAATTTGCGTCGACGTGAGTCTTGCGGGCCCAATTGTCGATAGGTTTCGGGCAGGTCGTCACCCACCAGGCTCAATAGCAGCGACTCGACTTCCGGATAATCCAGCAGGTCCATTTCCAGACCGTCTTCCAGGTCGATCAGGGCGTAACAGATATCGTCGGCGGCCTCCATGAGGTACACCAGCGGGTGTCTCGCCCAGCGTTGTTCTTCCAACTGTGGCAAACCGAGTTTACGAGCGATCTGTTCAAGCAGCGGCAGCTCGCTCTGGTAGCAGCCAAACTTGTGCTTTTTGTAGCCCAGCGCGTCTGCGTGGCGAGCGGTCCAGGGGTATTTGAGGTACGTGCCAAGGGTGGCGTAGGTCAGCCGGGTACCGCCATCGAACTGGTGGTATTCCAGTTGGGTGAGTACACGAAACCCCTGGGCATTACCTTCGAAGTTGAGAAAGTCGGCGCGTTCGGCCTCGCTCATTGCATCCAGCCATCCACGGCCTGCGGCCTGCTGGAACCAATGGCGGATAGCGTCTTCGCCAGAGTGGCCGAAGGGCGGGTTACCGATGTCGTGTGCAAGGCAGGCAGATTGCACCACCATGCCCAGGTCGCTCGGCTCGCACCATTGCGGCAGTCGGTCACGCAGGGTTTCACCCACGCGCATGCCCAGGGAGCGGCCGACGCAGCTGACTTCCAGCGAGTGGGTCAGGCGGGTATGGATATGATCGTTGCTCGATACCGGGTGTACCTGAGTCTTGCGTCCCAGGCGACGAAAGGCACCGGAAAAAATGATCCGGTCATGGTCCTTGTGAAAGGGGCTGCGGCCCAGCTCTTCGGGGCTGTGCAGCGTCTTGCCGAGACGTTCGCGGGTGAGCAGGGTTTGCCAATCCAAGGCCTGTACTCCAGATAGATGCAGGCCCCTAGCTTCCCGTGTGGGGCCTGTATCTGCAAGTCCTGCGGTGTGCAGCCTTCAGCGCTTGCTGGCAGCACCCTGCAGGGCCAGCTTGAGTAGCGGGATCAGGCTGGTGCCCAAGCGGATCAGGCGGCTCATGCCACCGCTCCTGGCCCCTTTGCCGGTCAGAAACCCCAGCACCACCACGGCGCCGATTCCCCACAAAGGCGCATGCTTGATGCCCAGCCCGCCCTGTAGGCTGTCGCCCATGGCGCGCAGCCGGGTCAGTGGATTGAGCAGTTGCCCGGATTCATGGCGGATTTCCTGGCGGTGCATCTCCAGGCGCAGTCGCACCAGGGCCTTGCGCAGTTCGCGGCGGTTGGTGGTGTTGGGCAGTTCAGGCAGGCTCATGGCAACAGGCGCTCCCGGTCCTTGGCGAGTTCTTCGAGGGTCGAGCTGAAGGGCGATGATTCATCGTACACAGCAGCCTTCAAGCGCAGTCCGCAGTACAGTGCCGCGACTCCGTAGAACACGCACAGGCCGATGACACCAGCCAGTCGATAGCTGTCCCACAGCAGTACCAGCACCAGGGCCGAGAGCGCGACCAACAGCAGCAGGGCGAACACCAGGGCCAGGCCGGCGAACAGCAGCAGGCTCAGGGTGCGGGCTTTCTGCTCCTGCAGTTCGATGCCGAACAGCTCAACGTGGCCATGCAGCAAGCCAAGCACTGCTGCACCCAAACGCTTGCTGGATGCCCCGGTGGTACCGGACGATTCGCTTTCCATAGCCCTGACCTCAACGACGGCTGGCGAGCAGGCCGATCAGAAAGCCGACCCCTGCGGCGATGCCGATGGATTGCCAGGGGTTGCTCTGGACATAGTCCTCGGTCGCCGTCAGGGCCGCCTCTCCGCGCTCACGTACCGAGTCCTGGGTCTGTTGCAGGGTTTCCCTGGCGCGCAGCAGGCTCTCATGGATCTGGCCGCGCAATTCGTCAGCCTGGTCACCGGCCAGGGTGGCGGTGTGCTCCAGCAACTTTTCGGTGTCGCGAACCAAGGCCTGGAAGTCAGCCATCAATATGTCTTGAGCAGTCTTTGCCGATTTGCTGGCCATGGGGCTCTCCCTAACGGTGTGTGTGGCTACTTCGAGTAATGGGGGCTTGCGAAGGTTCAGTTCAAAACGCTGGTACAGCTTTTGCTGTGGGTTGGTGCGCCGGGTCCGGTGCCTGCGCCGAATCCGGGCGCACCGAGGTAAACGGACCTTTAAACCTTAAACCAATCCACGACAAACCCAAGGAAAAACTCCACTTATCAGCAGGATCGGCCAAGGAGGTGGCTTTTATGTGATCCAGGCTGGTGCATAAAGGGGTTTTCCCGCGCTGTCTTGGTGCTCTTTTGAGAGGCCTGCCGACTTTATGGATAACCTGCAAAGTGCAGTGGACACGCTCGTTCACGGCTCCAACACTCTGTTCATCCTTCTGGGTGCCGTCATGGTCCTGGCCATGCACGCCGGGTTTGCCTTTCTTGAAGTGGGCACCGTGCGGCACAAGAACCAGGTCAATGCCCTGTGCAAGATTCTCAGCGATTTCGCGGTTTCGACCCTGGCGTACTTTTTTGTGGGCTACTGGATTTCCTACGGTGTCAGTTTCCTGCAACCGGCGGCTGTGTTGGGCAGTGAGCACGGCTACAGCCTGGTGAAATTCTTTTTCCTGCTGACCTTCGCCGCCGCGATTCCGGCGATCATCTCCGGTGGTATCGCCGAACGGGCACGCTTTGCGCCGCAATTGTGCGCCACGGTGTTGCTTGTCGCGTTCGTCTATCCGTTTTTCGAGGGTATCGTCTGGAACGGCAATTTTGGGGTGCAAGGCTGGCTGCAGGCGCAGTTCGGTGCTGGCTTCCACGATTTCGCAGGCTCCGTGGTGGTGCATGCCATGGGCGGTTGGCTGGCGTTGGCAGCAGTGCTGTTGCTCGGTCCGCGCAATGGTCGCTACCGGGACGGCAAGTTGGTGGCCTTCGCCCCTTCGAATATTCCGTTTCTGGCCCTGGGGTCGTGGATCTTGATTGTCGGCTGGTTCGGCTTCAACGTCATGAGTGCCCAGACGCTACAAGGGGTCAGTGGCCTGGTCGCGGTCAACTCCTTGATGGCCATGGTGGGGGGCACCGTCGCCGCCTTGCTGGTGGGGCGCAATGACCCGGGCTTTCTGCATAACGGACCGTTGGCCGGATTGGTCGCGGTGTGTGCCGGGTCCGACCTGATGCACCCGGTCGGTGCCCTGGCCACCGGCGCGATAGCCGGCGGGCTGTTTGTGCGGTGCTTTATTGCGGCGCAGAACACATGGGAGATCGACGATGTGCTGGGCGTCTGGCCGCTGCACGGCGTGTGCGGTGTATGGGGGGGTATCGCCTGCGGGATCTTTGGCCAGACTGCGCTGGGTGGCCTGGGGGGCGTCAGCCTGATAAGCCAGTTGATCGGCAGCCTCGCCGGGGTGATGGTGGCGCTGCTCGGTGGCTTTGCCGTCTATGGTGCGATCAAGACGGTGCATGGCCTGCGCCTGAGCCAGGAGCAGGAGTACTACGGCGCCGACCTGTCGATTCACAAGATCGGCGCCACCAACCACGAGTGATCCGCCTCAGCGCCCCGCGACCAGGCGTGCCTCGCACGCTTCAAGCGCCGACAGCGGGCCGCTGAGCAACACCGCATCGCCGGCATGCAAGCAGGTGCCGGCGTTCACTGCCACTTCTTCACCGTTGCGCTGCACTGCCTGCAACTCGACTCCCAGTTGCTCAAGGTCCAGTTCGGTCAGCGCCCGTCCGCAGGCATAGGCATCGGCCCCCAGGTTCACGGCATGCATCATGGCCTTGGGTTGACCTTCGCTGTCCACCGGGCTGGTCTGGGCGCCGTGGTAAAAGGCCTGGAGCATGCGATAGCGGGTCTGGCGCACCTCGTCGATACGCTGCTGGACATGTTCCATTGGCAGGCCGAGCATGACCAGTGCGTGCGAGGCCAGCATCAGGCTCGATTCGAGCAGCTCTGGCACCACGGCGGTCGCCCCGGCGGCACGCAACTCTTCGCGCTGGCTGTCGTCGCGTGTGCGGACCAGGATCTGCACCTGCGGATGACGCTCTCGCGCCGCCTTGAGCACGCTCATGGCGATATCGGTCTTGTCGACGGCGATCACCAGCAAGCGTGCGCGCTCCAGGCCGATGGCACTGAGCAGTTCGCCCCGGCGAGAATCGCCGTAATGCACGCTGCTTTCGCCGGCCGCCGCTTCCTGGACGCGCACAGGGTCGTCGTCCAGGGCGATGAACGGGATATTTTCCCGGCGCAGGAAGCGACCGATCGACTGGCCCACACGACCGTAACCGCAGATCAGTACGTGGCCACTCATCGAGGCGCTCTGGGCCTCGATTTCTTCCAGGTGGACTTCCTGGTTCGGTTTTCGGTGCAAACGGGCAGCAATGCCAGGTGCGGCGCGCAGCATCAGGGGAGTCACTACCATCGAGCAGAATGTGGCCGCCAGCAACAAGTTGCCGATGGCCTCGGGCAACAACTGGGTTTGCTGCATCTGCGCCATCAGGGCGAAACAGAACTCACCACCCTGGGCCAGGGCCAGGCCGCTGCGCCAGGCGGTCTCTGCATCGCTGCCGCGGATCCGCACCAGTGCGGCCACCACGACACCTTTGATCAGCAGCAGACCGAGCGTCAGTCCGAGGATTTCCAGGCCATGGGTGGCGAACAACTGCAGGTCGATCAGCATACCGATACTGACGAAGAACAAGCCCAGCAAGATGTCGCGGAACGGGCGGATATCCGCTTCGATCTGATGGCGATAGTTGCTCTCGCCCAACAACATGCCGGCCAGGAACGCGCCCAGTGCAGGAGACAGGCCCAGCAGGTGGGTCAACCAGGCCGTCAGCAGCACGATGACCAGTGCCAGCAGCACGAACAACTCCGCCGAATGGGAGCTGGCGACCTCATGGAACAGACGTGGCAGCAGCCAGCGACTGGCCAGTAGCAGGCCGATGAACAGCACCACGGTCTTTGCCAGGGTCAGCGGCAGCGCCCAGTACCAGGCCTGACCGCCGTCGCCGGCAAACACCGGCACCAGCGTCAGCAGCAGGACGGCAACCACATCCTGGAACAGCAACACGCCAATGGCGTTCTGGCCATGGCTGCTGAAAATCTCGCCGAGGCTGGTCAATTCCTTGCTGACGATGGCGGTGGACGACAACGCAAGCCCGGCACCCAGCAGCAGTGCAGCATTTGCTGGCATGCCCAGCAAGGCCAGCAGGCCAGCCAGCAGCACCGCCGAACAGACTACCTGCAGGCTGCCCAGGCCAAACACGACGTTGCGCAGGGCGAGCATTTTCGACAGGGAGAACTCAAGGCCCAGGGAAAACAGCAGGAACACCACGCCCATTTCCGCGAGGTCCGGCAGCTCTTCGCTTTCGTTGACCCAGTTCAGGGCGGTAGGGCCGACAAACAGGCCGACGCACAGGTAACCCAATACCGGCGGCAATTTCAGTCGTCTGAAGAAGGCAATGACGACCAGTGACGAGGCCAGGATGATTAACAGGTTGGCGAACACAAAACACTCCATGTAGGAAAGCGGCAAAAAACCAGTAAGTCTGAACAATAGTCGCTGTTCGAGGGCTGACCTGGATCAGGGGACTGGAAGTCATTCATGGTCTTGGCCTCCTGCTCGACGGTCACGGGCAGCGGACCTAGAATAATGAATCTTTGTAACTCTTGCCGGTACCTGTAGATGCCTCCTGAATGCCAATTGTTCGGTACCCTCGGTTGCCACCTGTGTGAAGTGGCCGAAGCCGTGTTGATGCCTTTTGTCGAGCACGGCCTGCTGGTCGAGCTGGTCGACATTGCCGATGACGAGTCTCAGGTCGAACGCTACGGTCTGAGGATTCCGGTGTTGCGTCGCTGCGACACCGGGGCCGAGTTGAACTGGCCGTTCGACGCCGAGCAGGTGGTGGCCTTCTTGCGGTGAAGTAGCCGCACGTGGGGAGCGTTTCCTGTCGTGCATGACAGGGGGGGGGCATGGACAATCCTGGCTTTGCAATCGCATGCCAAGGAGCGGGCCATGTACTTGAGTGAACACTTCACGCTGGCTGAGATGACGGTGTCGGAGACGGCAGCGCGTCGGGGCCTCGACAATTCACCCTCCCCGCAGATCATGGCCAACCTTCGTCGGTTGTGCGCCTTTCTCGAACGCGTACGGCTGCTGCACGGCAAGCCAGTACTGGTCAGCAGTGGCTATCGCAGTGTCGAACTGAACAGTGCCCTGGGCGGGACGCCCGGGAGTGCGCATACCCGGGGCCTGGCCGCGGATATCAATGTACCGGGCGTCACACCGGCAGCGTTGGCGCGAAGCGTGGCCGACAGCCGGCTGATGTTCGATCAACTGATTCTCGAATACGACCAGTGGGTACACATCGGCCTTGGCGATGCGCAGCAGCGTCGGCAATTGCTGACGATCCGCCGCGGTACCGGTTATCTTCCCGGCGTGGTCTGACAGGCGCTGGCTGATTGACGCGACAGGCATCTCTGAATATGCTGTATATAAACACAGTATATGGGGTGGCGTTTACCCCGAGGGTCCGGATCATGGTCAATGTCGAACAACTGAAATACACCGTCAATCGCATGTCCACCGAGGTGGTGAGCGAGGCGGTGCTGGAGTTGCGCCTCGATGGCCTGGTGCTGGAGGGCAAGACGCCGTTCAACAAACTGCATTTCAACACCTGCTTTGCCGAGATCGAAGCCTTGTTCCAGCGTGCCGGGTTTCACCGGCCGCTGGATGTGGTGGGGTACCAGGGGCTTATCTATGCCTTGTATGACCCAGGCCGCTGGGACGCTGTCGACGTACTGCGCTGGCTCAAGGAGTTCGTCGAGGCGGCGGCACCCCAGGCTGGCTGAGGCGCCGGGCATGCGGGATAATGCCCGACCAATCCGTCACGAGCGTTTCCATGGCCACTGCCCCTTTCGATCCGGCCCAGCACCAAGCCAGCACGGTCTGCCTGCCACCTGGCAACTGGGAGACGGTGCTCGATTGCCTGAGCGACCATTTCAAAGCCATTGGGCGCGAGCAATGGCTTGATCGTATCGCCCGCGGACGGGTGCTGGATGCCCAGGGGGAGCCGATCGCGGTGACACTGGCCTACAAGCCTGGGTTGCGCATCCACTATTTTCGCGAAGTGCCCAACGAGAAGCCGATCCCGGTTGTAGAGCAGATCCTGCACGTCGATGAGCACCTGGTGGTCGCGGACAAACCCCATTTCCTGCCGGTCACCCCGACGGGCGAGTATGTCGAGCACACCTTGTTGCGCCGCCTGATCCGTCGCCTGGGCAACCCCAACCTGGTGCCCCTGCATCGCATTGACCGGCACACCGCCGGGCTCGTGTTGTTTTCCGCCAATCCGCAGAGTCGCTCGGCCTACCAGTCGTTGTTCCCCAATCGCCAGATCGACAAGCGTTACCAGGCCATTGCCCGGGCGTTGCCTGAGCTCGAGTTTCCACGGGTGCACAAAAGCCGCATGGTCAATGGCGAACCGTTCTTTCGCATGCAGGAAGTCGAAGGGCAGAGCAATAGCGAGACCCTCGCCGAGGTACTGGAGAAGCACGGCGAGCTTTGGCGATACGGCTTGTCACCGGTCACCGGCAAGACCCACCAGTTGCGCGTCCACATGACTGCGCTGGGGGCGAGTATCTGCAATGATCCGTTCTACCCGCAGGTGGTCCACCAGCCGGACGACTACAGCAGGCCATTGAAGCTGCTTGCCCATAGCCTGCGCTTCAAGGACCCACTCAGTGGCGCAGAACGCTATTTTGAAAGTCGGCTGACACTCGACTGGTAAGGCAGGAAACGGCGCACCCGGTACCGGGTGCGCCGTTTTTTTCAGCGGTTGAAGCGTTCTACCAGTGAGTACTGGCTGGTGGCGGTTCGAGTCAGCTCTTCACTGAGCAGCGCCGAATGCTGGGCCTGCTCGGAGGTCTGGTCCGCCAACTCGGCAATGGTGCTGATATTGCGGCTGATCTCGTCGGCCACCGCCGTCTGCTCTTCGGTCGCGGCGGCAATCTGGGTGGCCATGTCGGTAATGTTGGCCACTGCTTCGCTGATACCGACCAAGGCCTGGTCGGCTTCCATTACCCGCGCCACGCCTTCCTCGGCCTGGCGATGGCCGGCCTCCATGGTCTGCACGGCATTGGTGGCGGTCTGCTGCAGTTTGGCGATCAGGTTATGAATCTGCCCGGTAGACTCGGCGGTGCGTTGGGCCAGTTGGCGAACCTCATCGGCTACCACGGCAAAGCCTCGGCCCATCTCGCCGGCGCGGGCCGCTTCGATGGCCGCATTGAGTGCCAGCAGATTGGTCTGATCGGCAATGCCTTTGATCACATCGACCACGCCACCGATTTCATCGCTGTCGCGGGCCAGTTGGGTCACGGTCAGGCCGGTTTCGCCCACGGCAGCCGACAGCCGCTGGATGGCATCACGGGTCTCGCCGGCGATGTCGCGCCCGCGCCCAGTCAGGCGATTGGCTTCCTGTGTGGCATCGGCTGTGCGCTGAACGTGATTGGCCACTTCCTGGGTGGTGGCGGCCATTTGGTTGACTGCAGCAGCGACCTGTTCGGTCTCGACTCGTTGACGCTCCAGGCCCGACGAGCTGTTATGGGCCAGGGTATCGGATTGCCGCGCCTGTTCGTTGAGGTGCTCGGCGGTGTCCTGCAGGCGGGTCAGGCAGGTCTTCATGCGTGCATCCTGGCTGAGCATTGCCATTTCCAGGCGGGCCTGGACTCCACGGCTGTCTGTGTACATCTGCGCGATGAGTGGGTCGGAGGTGGTCTGTTCGGCCAGGCGCAGCAGGCGTTTGAGGCCGCGCTGTTGCCAGCTCAAGCCCAGCAGGCCGAGTGGCACCGACAGGGCAGCAGCCAGGGCGAAGCCCCAGGAATGCCCCAGCCAACTGCCGATCAGGAAACCAACCTGGCTGACCAGAATAAACGGCAACCAGTCCTGCACCACCGGCAGCCATTTATCGCGACGCGGAATCGCCGACTTGCCCTGGTTGATGCGCTGGTACAGGGCTTCGCCCCGGCGGATCTGTTCGGCCGTGGGTTTGACCCGCACCGACTCGAAGCCCACCACCTGATTGTTCTCGAACACCGGCGTGACGTAGGCGTTGACCCAATAGTGGTCGCCATTCTTGCAGCGGTTCTTGACGATGCCCATCCATGGCAAGCCTTGCTTGAGCGTGGCCCACATGTGCGCAAACACGGCAGGTGGCACATCCGGGTGGCGCACCAGGTTGTGCGGCGCGCGCATCAGCTCCTCGCGGGAAAAACCGCTGATCTCGACAAAGGCATCGTTGCAATAGGTGATCACACCTTTGGCATCGGTAGTGGAGATCAAGCGTTGTTGAGCAGGGAAAGTCCGTTCGCGCTGGGTAATCGGCTGGTTGTTACGCATAAGCTGTTCAATCCGCAAGGCTTTCGAGGGGTATCGGCAGCGTGGAGGTTTTGTTGAATGAATATTTGCAGTTCGTCACGGTTTCAACAGGGGGTAGGTGAAGCCGACGAAGTGGCTCAGGTTAAGCGCGAAATGGCAGAGCACGGCGGCATACAGCCCACCCTGACGATAGGCCAGGCCGTAGCCAAGGCCTGCCAGGGTTGCCAGCAGCACCCACTGCCAGCCAGCACCCAGGTGAGCAATACCGAATATGCCGCTGGCCAGCAGTAGCGCCAGGGTGCGGTGGTGCAGCAGGCGTTCGAGCCCGCCCTGGATGTACCCGCGAAACAGCAGCTCTTCGGTCAAGCTGACCAGTAGCAGGTTATTCAGCGCCCAGATCCAGGTTTGCTCGGGCCATTTGGGCGCCCAGGCCACAATGCCCAGTAGCCAGGCACCGCCCAGGCACACGGCGATGATCGTCGCCAGCGTCAGGGCCAGGCCCGCCGCTGGGCGTTTGCCGCCGATACCCAGCACCCAGGGGCAGGCCAGCAGGAGCCAGAAACCGATCAAGGGTTTGTCCAGGTTCAGGTGCATGGAGAACGGCAGGGCACCATCGCTGAAAACAGCCTTGTCGATCACCTTGGCACCCTGGAAACCCGGAACCCAGTGCAGGGCCAGGCTCAGTGCCAGCAATATGAACAGGGCGTGGCCGAGTGACTGTTGCCAGCGGACGGAGCGGTTCGCCAGCAGCCCGGCTCCTGCCAGGGCGACCAGGCCAGGCACGGCATGCAGGCCAAGGCTGCCGTGTGCAAGTGCAACGGCGTAGCCCAGGCCTAGCATGGCCAGTCCGATTCCTTGCGAGACAAGCATGTAGATTCCTTTGGCAGTGAAGACCTGATGCTTACGACTCCCTGGGCGCCAACCAGGACACGTTCATCGGCCATGCCAAGGACCGGGCGCGCCGCCATGCTGGCCGGCGTCCCAGCGAAGAAGGCCCGGCCGTCGTGGGCCGGGCCTTTGTTTCAGGCTGCGATCAATTGCCGCAGCACATAGTGCAGGATGCCACCGGCCTTGAAGTACTCCACTTCATTGAGCGTGTCGATGCGGCACAACACTTCGATCTGTTCCTGGCGACCATCCGAGCGGGTGATCTTCAAGTTCAGCGGCATGTGAGGCCGGATGTCCGCGTTGCTCAGACCAAGAATGTCGATGCGCTCGCTACCGTCCAGGGCCAGGGTCTTGCGGGTCTGGCCGCTGACGAATTGCAGCGGCAACACCCCCATGCCGACCAGGTTGGAGCGGTGGATACGCTCGAAGCTCTCGGCCAGCACCGCTTTGATCCCCAGCAGGTTAGTGCCTTTGGCCGCCCAGTCGCGGCTGGAACCGGTGCCGTACTCCTGGCCTGCAATCACCACCAGCGGGGTACCATCGGCCTGGTAGCGCATGGCCGCGTCATAGATCGCCATCTTCTCGCTGGTGGGGGCATACAAGGTGTTACCACCTTCTTCGCCGCCGAGCATCTCGTTGCGGATACGGATGTTGGCGAAAGTGCCGCGCATCATCACTTCATGATTACCTCGACGCGAGCCGTAGGAGTTGAAATCACGCGGCTCTACACCCTTGTCGCGCAAATAGCGACCGGCGGGGCTGTCGGCCTTGATGTTGCCAGCCGGGGAGATGTGGTCGGTGGTCACCGAGTCGCCGAGCAGGGCCAGTACCCGAGCGCCGTGAATGTCTTCGATGTGCGGCAAGGGGCCGGTGATGTCATCGAAGAACGGCGGGTGCTGGATGTAGGTGGAGTCGTCCTGCCACACATAGGTCGCTGCCTGGGGCACGTCGATGGCTTGCCATTGGGCGTCACCGGCGAAGACTTCGGCGTACTCCTTGTGGAACATCGCGGTGTTGACGCTGGCCACCGCCGCGGCGATTTCTTGCTGGCTCGGCCAGATGTCGCGCAGGTACACGGGTTGTCCATGGGTGTCGGTACCGAGCGGCTCGGTGGACAGGTCCAGGCGCACGCTGCCCGCCAGGGCATACGCCACCACCAGCGGTGGCGAGGCCAGCCAGTTGGTTTTCACCAGCGGATGCACCCGGCCTTCGAAGTTGCGGTTGCCTGACAGCACCGAGGCCACGGTGAGGTCGGCGCCGGTAATGGCTTTTTCGATGGCGTCGTCCAGCGGTCCCGAGTTGCCGATACAGGTGGTACAGCCGTAGCCGACCAGATCGAAACCCAGTTCATTCAGATAGGGCGTAAGGCCGGCAGCCTTGTAGTAGTCGGTCACCACCTTGGAGCCGGGGGCCAGCGAACTCTTGACCCAGGGTTTGCGCGTGAGGCCTTTTTCGACGGCTTTTTTCGCCACCAGACCTGCGGCCATCATGACGCTGGGGTTGGACGTGTTGGTACAGGAGGTGATCGCCGCGATCACCACCGCGCCATCGCGCAGCAGGTGGCTTTGCCCCTCGTGTTCATAACTGGCCTCGCCAGCCTGATCGGCATTGCCCACGGCCACACCGCCGCCGCCTTCGCTTTCCAGGCGGCCCACCTCTTTGTTGGAGGCACGCAGTTGCAGGCCGAGGAAGTTGTCGAACGCCTGACTGACCTGAGACAGCGCGACCCGGTCTTGGGGCCGCTTGGGCCCGGCCAGGCTGGCTTCGACTTCATTCATGTCCAGTGCCAGGGTGTCGGTGAATACCGGTTCCTGACCGGGCAGGCGCCACAGGCCCTGCTCCTTGCAGTAGGCTTCGACCAGTTGGACGGTTGCCTCGGGGCGACCCGACAGGCGCAAGTAGTCCAGGGTAACCTGGTCGACTGGGAAGAATCCGCAGGTGGCCCCGTATTCCGGGGCCATGTTGGCGATGGTGGCGCGGTCGGCAAGCGGCAGGTCGGCCAGGCCGTCGCCGTAGAACTCAACGAATTTGCCTACCACGCCTTTCTTGCGCAGCATCTGGGTGACCGTCAGCACCAGGTCGGTGGCGGTGATGCCTTCACGCAGTTTGCCGGTCAGTTTGAAACCGATGACCTCCGGAATCAGCATCGACACTGGTTGGCCGAGCATGGCGGCCTCTGCCTCGATACCGCCAACCCCCCAGCCGAGTACGCCCAGTCCATTGATCATGGTGGTGTGCGAGTCGGTGCCGACCAGCGTGTCGGGGAAGGCATAGGTGCGACCGTCTTCCTCGCGGGTCCAGACCGTGCGGCCAAGGTATTCCAGGTTGACCTGGTGACAGATGCCGGTGCCCGGTGGCACCACGCTGAAGTTGTCGAAGGCGTTCTGGCCCCAGCGCAGGAAGGCATAGCGTTCACCGTTGCGCTGCATCTCGATGTCGACGTTCTGGGCGAAGGCTTCCTGGCTGGCGTAACGGTCGACCATTACCGAATGGTCGATGACCAGGTCCACCGGCGACAACGGATTGATCCGCTGCGGGTCGCCGCCGGCCCTGGCCATGGCGGCACGCATGGCGGCCAGGTCGACCACGGCCGGTACGCCAGTGAAGTCCTGCATCAATACCCGTGCCGGGCGGTACTGGATCTCACGGTCGGAGCGCCGTTCCTTGAGCCAGTCGGCCAGGGCGCCAAGGTCGTCGCGGGTGACGGTCTTGGCGTCTTCCCAGCGCAGCAGGTTTTCCAGCAACACTTTCAGCGACATGGGCAGGCGTTGCAGATCGCCGAGACTCTTGGCGGCCGCGGTCAGGCTGAAGTAGTGATAGGCACGGTCGGCGACCGTCAAGGTCTTGAGGGTTTTCAGGCTATCGAGCGAGGGCATTTCCAACTCCTTCTGCGCCGGTGATCGGCAATCTTCCCTGCAGTCGCCGATTCACCGCCTCTGTGACGGTCCGCACGGCACGGACCTGGCTGAGCGGTCAGGTTAGCCCTGTTTGGCGGGCCTGACCAAGTACTGGACCGGCGGGGCGTGTCGCAGGTTCCGAACTTCCTTTATCATTCGCCGATTTACCGGCGCTGTGAATTGCGCCCGGTCAGGGTTGGGGTGTTTGGCCGCCAACCGTTCTGGAGTGAAGATGAATACCCTGTTTATGCATTGCCGGCCCGGTTTCGAGGGCGAAGTGTGTTCCGAAATCGCCGACCATGCCGCGCGGTTGAACGTCGCCGGCTACGCCAAGGCCAAGCCACAGAGTGCTTGTGCCGAATTCATCTGCAACGATGCCGAAGGCACCGAGCGCTTGATGCGTGAACTGCACTTCAGCCAGTTGATCTTCCCTCGGCAGTGGGCCCGTGGTGCCTACATCGAGCTGCCGGAAACCGACCGTATCAGCGTGTTGCTGGAATCCCTGGGCGATTACCCGGTGTGTGGCAGCCTGTGGCTGGAAGTCATGGACACCAACGACGGCAAAGAGCTTTCGACGTTCTGCCGCAAGTTCGAGGTGCCGTTGCGCAAGGCCCTGAGCAAGGCCGGGCGCTTGGTCGACGACCCGAGCAAACCACGCCTGCTGCTGACCTTCGTCAGTGGCCGGCGAGTGTTTGTCGGCCTGGCGGCAGCTGACAACTCGGCGATGTGGCCGATGGGCATCCCGCGCTTGAAGTTCCCTCGCGAAGCGCCGAGCCGCTCGACCCTGAAACTGGAAGAGGCCTGGCATCACTTCATTCCCCGTGATCAGTGGGAGGCGCGGCTGTCGGATGACATGACAGGCGTCGACCTCGGTGCAGCGCCGGGCGGCTGGACCTACCAGCTGGTCAAGCGCGGTATGTTGGTGACGGCCATTGATAACGGCCCGATGGCCGAGAGCCTGATGGATACCGGATTGGTCCAGCACCTGATGGCAGATGGCTTTACCTACAAGCCCAGGCAGACGGTGGACTGGATGGTCTGCGACATCGTCGAAAAGCCGGCGCGCAGTGCAGCCCTGCTGGAAACCTGGTTGGGCGAAGGGCTGTGCCGTGAGGCGGTGGTCAACCTGAAGTTGCCGATGAAGCAGCGCTATGCCGAGGTACGGCGCTTGCTGGAGCGGATCGAGGAGGGTTTCAAGGCGCGCAAGGTCAAGGTGTCGATCGGCTGCAAGCAGCTGTACCACGACCGTGAAGAGGTCACCTGCCACCTGCGCCGCCTGGACCTCAAACCACGGTAGGAGCGGGCTTTCCCCGCGATGAGGCCAGTGATGCCCATGAAAATTGCGGGACAAGCCCGCTCCTACCGACAATAGCTGATTGTTTCCGGAGTTCTACATGACCGTTCTCACCCCAGACGCAACCCTCGACGCCACTGGGCTCAACTGCCCGGAGCCTGTGATGATGCTGCACCAGCACGTGCGCGACCTGGCCGCTGGCGGCTTGCTCAAGGTGATCGCTACCGATCCGTCGACCCGTCGCGATATTCCCAAGTTCTGTGTGTTCCTGGGCCACGAGCTGGTCCAGCAACAGGAAGAAGCGGGCATCTACCTGTACTGGATTCGCAAGAAAGCCGACTAAGCCCGTTCAGCGCGGCGAATGTGTTTGCCGCTGCTGCGTGCCAGGCGAATCGACAGCATCAACGCTGCGCAGGTCAGGCCGGCGATCAAGCCTTCCCACAAGCCATTGGGGCCACTGGCCGGGCCGAAGTAGTCGGTCAGGCCCAGCAGGTAGCCGACCGGCAAGCCGATACCCCAGTACGCGAACAGGGTCAGGATCATGGTGACTCGGGTGTCCTGGTAACCACGCAGGGCACCGGCCGCGATCACCTGGATCGCATCGGAGAACTGATACAGCGCGGCGTACACGATCAGCATCGCGGCAATCTGGATCACTGTCGTGTCCGGGGTGTAGATCGAGGCAATCGGCTCGCGCATCAGCAGGATCAATCCCGCCGAGAAGCAGGCGAACATCAGTGCCGCGCCCAACCCAACCAGGGCGGCAAAGCGGGCCTGGCGAGGCTCACCTGCGCCAAGGGCCTGGCCGACCCGTACCGTTACCGCCATCCCCAATGAGTACGGAATCATGAACAACAGCGAGCTGATGTTCAGGGCAATCTGGTGCCCAGCTACTACGGTCGCGCCGAGGCTGCCAATCAACAGGGCAATCACGGCGAAAATGCTCGATTCTGCGAACACTGCAATGCCGATCGGCAGGCCGACGCCCATCAAGCGCTTGATCACCGCCCACTGCGGGCGTTCGAAGCGCACCAGCACGCGGCTGTTCTGGTAGGCCGGAGCCCAGCGGCTCCAGCCGGCCATGCTCAGCGCCATGAACCACATGACAATGCCGCTGGCCCAGCCGCAGCCGACGCCACCCAGCGCCGGCAAGCCGAAGTGCCCATAGATCAGCACGTAGTTGAGCGGGATGTTCAGCAGTAGGCCCAGTACACCAATCACCATGCTCGGGCGGGTACGACCCAGGCCGTCGCTGTAGCAGCGCAGTACGTAATAGAGGGCAATGCCAGGAAAGCCGAAGGCGATGCCTTGCAGGTAGCCCATGCTGGGGTCGATCAGTTGCGGGTCGACCTTCATCAACTGCAGGATCGGCTCCGCGCAAACCAGCAGGCCGCTGGCAATCAACCCGACAAGCAGTGCCAGCCACAGGGCCTGGCGCACCAGTGGGCCGATCTCGGCGTGCTGGCCGGCGCCGAAGCGCTGTGCGACCTTGGGTGTGGTGGCCAGGAGGATGCCGGTCATCAGCAGGAACACCGGAATCCAGATCGAGTTGCCCAGTGCCACGGCGGCCAGGTCACGTGGGCTTACCCGCCCGGCCATGACGGCATCGACAAAGCCCATGGCAGTAGTGGCCAGCTGCGCGACGATAATGGGTAACGCCAGCAGCAGCAGGCCGCGCAGCTCGGTACGGATTCGTGCGGCGCGGGGCAGGGTGGGAGGAAGGGTGTCGTTGGTCATCGATGTCACAAGGCAGGCGTCCACAAGAAAGTTGCGCGGAACGGCGTAGTGTACGCTTTGACGCCTCGGTCAGGAAATGCACCGGTTGGTTACCCACCTTGCTGGATTAGCCTCCGTCAAGCGCCTACACTGCGCACCCCGATAGGAGAGCGCCATGCTGATTGTTGCCGACGAGAATATCCCGCTGCTCGATGCCTTTTTTGCAGGTTTTGGCGAGATCCGCCGCCACCCTGGACGCGCCATCGACGCGGCCTGCGTGAAAGACGCCGATGTTCTGCTGGTGCGCTCGGTGACCCGTGTCGATCAGGCATTGCTCGAAGGCAGCAAGGTGCGCTTTGTCGGTACCTGCACCATCGGCACCGACCACCTGGCCCTGGATTATTTTGCCCAGGCCGGTATCGAGTGGTCCAGCGCCCCAGGCTGCAATGCGCGCGGGGTGGTGGACTATGTACTGGGCAGCCTGTTGACCCTGGCCGAACTCGATGGCGCCGAACTGCCTCGCCGCACCTATGGTGTGGTCGGAGCGGGTGAGGTGGGGGGGCGCCTGGTGAGCGTGTTGCGCGGGCTGGGCTGGAAGGTGCTGGTCTGCGATCCGCCGCGCCAGGCCCGCGAAGGCGGCGACTACGTAAGCCTGGAGCAGATTCTCGCCGACTGCGACGTGATCAGCCTGCACACCCCGTTGACTCGCGAAGGCGAAAACGCCACCTGGCATTTGCTCGGCGCCCGACAGTTGGCCGGTGTGCGCCCGGGCACCTGGCTGATCAACGCCAGCCGTGGTCCGGTCATCGATAATGAGGCGCTGCGCGAGCTGCTGCTGGCGCGCGAAGACGTGCTGGCCGTGCTGGATGTCTGGGAGGGCGAGCCACAGGTAGACCTGGAATTGGCCGATCTCTGTGTACTGGCCACGCCACACATTGCAGGCTACAGCCTGGACGGCAAACAGCGCGGTACTTCACAGATCTATCAGGCTTTCTGTGCCTGGCGCGGTGAGCCTGCCGCGGTACAATTGGCCGACCTGCTGCCGCAACCCTGGTTGGCCGAAATTGGCCTGCAGGCCGAAACCGATCCGGCCTGGGCCTTGGCTACCCTGTGCCGCGCCGTGTACGACCCGCGCCGCGACGATGCGGATTTCCGTCGCAGCCTGAGCAATGATCCGGTCGAGCAAAAAGCGGCGTTCGACACACTGCGCAAGCATTACCCTTCTCGTCGCGAGATCGAAGGCCTGACCGTGCGCTTGCAGGGCGACGCACCGCAACTGGCGCAGATGGTTCGTGCCCTGGGCGGCGTGCTGGTCTGAATCACAGGCAACAAAAACCCGGCGTATATGCCGGGTTGAAGAATCTGGGTGGGTCAGTCTTTCTTGGCGGGTTCCTTGCGGCTCTGCTCCAGCTTCTCGCAGGCTTGCTGGATCATCTCTTCGGTGATCGTGATCTCTTTGCCATGTTGGTCAATGATCGATCCACCTACCGGCGCCTGTGGGTTAGGCGTGGTTTTTTGCTGCGTGTTACTACCCTGTTGCAAGCCCATTTCCTGTCTCCTCATCAGGTTGCAAGCTCAGACTAGATGCGCTTCGTGACCGGGCTGTGACAGCCTCTTCGGTGATCACTGTACGACCCTTCCAGTCCACCAGAAAGCCGACTAAACCTCCAGCAGTACTTTAGAACGAAACGGTCTAGCCACTTTCAGTGCGGACCTTAAAGGTTCGCATGCCCGTTCCGGATCCGACGGCCTGCCTTGCCGCGAGTTCCTTGGCGCAAGACGAGCGGTCAGGTGTAGGCTGGACGAAACTGCTGATCAACGGTCCTTTCATGCTCAATCGCTTTTCTTCCCGCCAGCGCCAGGCGCTGCGCCTGGGCTGGCGCTTCATTCGACCTTATCGCAAGCAGGTGTTGTTGGCTTTGCTGGCACTGGTGGTTACGGCGGGCATCACCTTGTCCCTGGGGCAGGGCATACGCCTGATGGTCGATCAGGGGTTCATGACCCGCTCTCCGCAATTGCTCAACCAGTCCATCGGTTTTTTCCTGATATTGGTGCTG
Source organism: Pseudomonas vranovensis (assembly GCF_040438935.1). Taxonomy (NCBI): domain Bacteria; kingdom Pseudomonadati; phylum Pseudomonadota; class Gammaproteobacteria; order Pseudomonadales; family Pseudomonadaceae; genus Pseudomonas; species Pseudomonas vranovensis. The sequence continues at coordinate 946,530 of NZ_CP159259.1, forward strand.
GCGCTGGCAATCGGTACCTTCAGCCGCTTTTACCTGGTGTCGTGGATCGGTGAGCGGTGCGTGGCCGATATCCGCCAGCAGGTGTTCGACCATCTGATCTTCCTGCACCCGGGCTTTTTTGAGCGTAACCGCAGCTCGGAAATCCAGTCGCGCCTGACCGCCGATACCACCTTGCTGCAATCGGTGATCGGTTCGTCGTTGTCGCTGTTCCTGCGCAATGCCCTGATGGTGCTGGGGGGGATCGTTCTGCTGTTCATCACCAACCCCAAGCTCACCAGCATCGTGGTGCTGGCCTTGCCGCTGGTGCTGGCACCGATCCTGATCTTCGGGCGTCGGGTGCGCACGCTGTCGCGTCAGAGTCAGGACCGCGTGGCCGATGTGGGCAGCTACGTGGCCGAGACTCTGGGGCAGATCAAGACCGTGCAGGCCTACAATCACCAGGCGCGGGACCAGCAGCGTTTTGGTAGTACGGTGGAGGCGGCCTTCAGCGTTGCCCGCAAGCGCATTCTGCAGCGCGCCTGGTTGATCACGCTGGTGATCGTACTGGTACTCGGGGCTGTTGGCGTCATGCTCTGGGTCGGTGGCATGGATGTGATCGCGGGGCGGATTACGGCCGGAGAGCTGGCAGCTTTTGTGTTCTACAGCCTGATCGTGGGCGGTGCCTTTGGCACATTGAGTGAAGTCATTGGCGAACTGCAGCGCGCTGCCGGGGCGGCCGAACGAATAGCAGAGCTGCTGGCTGCACGCAGCGAAATCACCGCTCCGGCAGAGGGGGTGGAACGCACGCCGGCACGGGTCAGCGGTCATCTTGAACTGCAGGGCATCCACTTTGCCTACCCCTCGCGGCCAGAACCTGCGGCCATCGACGGTTTGAGCCTTAGCGTGGAAGCGGGGGAAACCCTGGCACTGGTCGGGCCTTCGGGGGCGGGCAAGTCGACCCTGTTCGACCTGTTGTTGCGTTTTTATGATCCCCAGCAGGGCCGCATTCTGATTGATGGCCAGGACCTGAACCGGCTCGACCCGCAGGACCTGCGCCGGCACTTCGCCCTGGTGGCCCAGAATCCCGCACTGTTTTTCGGCACCGTAGAAGAGAACATCCGCTACGGCCGCGCCGATGCCAGCTTCGAGCAAGTAGAGGCTGCCGCCCGCAGCGCCCATGCCCATGAATTCATCCTGCAATTGCCTCAGGGCTATCAGACCCATTTGGGCGATGCGGGTTTGGGGTTGTCTGGCGGTCAGCGGCAGCGGCTGGCAATAGCCCGGGCGTTGCTGGTGGATGCACCGATCCTGTTGCTGGACGAGGCCACCAGTGCCCTGGATGCCCAGAGCGAGTACCTGATTCAGCAGGCGCTGCCGACCCTGATGAGCGGCCGCACCACCCTGGTGATCGCTCACCGCTTGGCCACCGTGCAGCATGCCGACCGCATCGCGGTGATTGACCAGGGGCGTCTGGTGGCGATCGGCACCCATCGCCAGCTGATTGCCGAAAGCCCGCTATACGCCCGGTTGGCGGCGCTGCAATTCAATGTCATTACGGATTTGTGACAGGGTTCCACAGGCTGTCACATTTCTGTAGCAATCCCCTGAGAGTATCTATCCCAGCTGTTGCGTAACGCTCGAACTTGGCTGCTATCGACCGATGGCAGCTTTTTTTTCGCCTGTTGCTCCCTATCTTCTTGTACCGAGATTCCTTCCGATGTTGCGTAAATCCCTCAGAGTGCAAATTCTTGCCTTACTCGGTGGCAGCCTGTTGGCGATACTGCTGATCGCGCTGGTCTGCTTTCAATTGCTGTCGTCCAGTGTGCGCGGGTATGGGCAGTTGATTGACGGACCGCTACAAGCCTCACAGTTGATCGATGAGGCCAACTTGCAGTTCAAGGTTCAGGTTCAGGAGTGGAAGAACGTGCTGTTGCGTGGTAAACAGCCGGCCGAACGGGATAGATACTGGCAGCAATTTCTCGCCCGTGAGCAGCAGGTACAGCGCATTCTCGAGCAATTGATCCAGGGTAGCGATGCGACGCTCAGGGCGCGCGCCGAGCAGTTGAAGGAAAGCCACCGCCAGCTCGGGCAGGCTTATGAGCGGGGGCGGCAGGCATTTCTTGCCGCGGGCGCCGATCCCGTGGTCGGCGATCAGGCTGTCAAGGGTGTGGACCGCGCCGCCAGTGAGCAAATGAGCACACTGGTCAGTCAACTGCGCAGCGAAGCCCAGGCTCGCGCCCATGCTATCAGCCAGTCGGCAGAGCGTACGGTGTGGCTGGGGCTGCTGGTGATGTTCGGCTCGGCGTTGCTGGTCGGCCTGCTCAGCCTGTGGCTGGTGAACCGTAGCCTGATCGAGCCGATCCGTGGCTTGATTGAATATGTCGCGCAGTTGAGCCAGGGGCGTTTCGAGGCGCACGTTCCCAGCAATCGCCAGGACGAGCTGGGCCGCTTGGCGGTCGCGGCCAACACCTTGCGTGATTTTCTCGCCGATACCATCGTTCGCTTGCAGGACAATGCAGGCGAGCTGGAAACCGCCAGCGGCGAATTGCGCACCCTTGCCGGCAGCATGGCCCGCGGCACCGATGACCAGTTCCAGCGCACCGACCAGGTAGCCACGGCGATGCATGAAATGTCGGCCACTGCCCAGGAAGTTGCGCGCCATGCCGCGGAGGCTGCGCGTGCGGCCGATGACGCCGATCACAGTGCCCAGGCAGGCAAACAGGTGATGCAGGCCACGATCGCCACCATCGCTACGGTCAATCAGGAAATTGCCGGCACGGCGGCGGTGATTCGCCACCTCGAGGCTGACAGCGCCCGGATCGGCAAGGTGTTGGAAGTGATCCGCGGGATTGCCGAGCAAACCAACCTGCTGGCGCTGAATGCTGCCATCGAGGCGGCGCGCGCAGGGGAGGCGGGTCGCGGCTTTGCTGTGGTCGCCGACGAGGTGCGCAGCCTGGCCCAGCGCACGGCGGCCTCGATTGCTGAAATCAACCAGATTATCAGCGCGGTACAGTCCGGTGCCCTGGAGGCGGTCAAGGCCATCGAAAGCGGTCAGCAGCGTAGCGAGGAGGGTGCCGAGCAGGTGCAGCATGCCGGCCAGATGCTGCAACGCATTACCGTGGCCGTGGAAGCCATTCGCGACATGAACCGACAGATAGCTACCGCCGCTGAAGAACAGACCAATGTCGCCGAAGACATTTCTTGCAATCTGGTGGCAATCACCCGTATCGCCACCGCCAACCAGCAAGCCGTGCAGCATGCCGAGCAGGCGGGACATCGTTTGCATGGCTTGTCGGGGCAGTTGGGCGAAGTGACTGCGCGGTTGAGTGCCTGATCAGGCAGGGGGGAAATCCGCCACATTGTTGGTCCCGAGGCCATAGGCGTGGCGGAATGTCGCCAATAAAACCGATAAATATGGGGTGCGACGACTCGTCCTAGCTATTAGCCCTTGGTATTGCAAAAGTTGGCCTGCTTTGTGCTTATAGGCGGGTAGGCCTATGCCTCGCAAGCACCCGGCGGCCATCTGTACAGCCAACCGTCAGGGTGACGACCGTTCCCGATCCATCGAACAACCCCAGCCGCCAACCCTAGCGCGTGCGTTCAGGCCAGTTGCCTGAGTGCCGGGCCCAGCTAAGCTTTGGTCTGCGCGAGCGACAACAAGAATCCGGGCGTGCACAACGGGACCAGCGGTCATTGCCAATTACTTCACCTCAATTGGATTGAATTATGAAAAAAATCCTGCTGACGCTCCTGTGCCTGAGTGTCATCGGCTGCTCCAAGCCCAGCGAGCCAGAGAAAACCGTAGACGTGCTGTTGATCGGCGGCGGCATCATGAGCGCAAGTCTCGGTACCTACCTCAATGAGCTGGAGCCGGGCTGGTCGATCGACATCTACGAGCGCCTGGACAAGGTCGCCGAAGAAAGCTCCAACGCCTGGAACAACGCCGGTACCGGTCACTCCGCGTTCTGCGAGCTGAACTACACCAGCGAAGGTGCCGACGGCAAGATCGACATCAGCAAAGCGGTCGGGGTCAACGAGCAGTTCGAAATCTCCAAGCAGTTCTGGGCCTATCAGGTCGAGCAGAATGTGCTGAGCAACCCGAAATCGTTCATCAACAACGTTCCACACATGAGCTTTGTCTGGGGCGAGAAGAACGTCGAGTTCCTCAAGAAGCGCCATGAAGCCCTGCAGCACAGTTCACTGTTCCGCGGCATGGAATACTCCGAAGACCACGCCCAGATCCAGAAGTGGGTGCCGGTCGTGATGGAAGGCCGTGCTGCCGACCAGAAGATTGCCGCAACCCGCATGTCGATTGGTACCGACGTCAACTTCGGCGAGATCACTCGCCAGATGATCGCTTCGCTGACCAAGCACGACAACGTCAAGCTGCACGTGCAGCACGAAGTGCGCGACATCGTGCGCAATGCCGACAACACCTGGACCGTGGTCGTAGCAGACCTGGCCAACAAGGGTGTGGAGCGCAGCGTGAAGGCCAAGTTCGTCTTCATCGGTGCCGGTGGTGGCGCCCTGAAACTGCTGCAGAAGTCGGGCATTCCCGAGGCTGATGGCTACGCAGGCTTCCCGGTAGGCGGCCAGTTCCTGATGACTGACAACCAGGACATTGTTTCCCGCCACAAGGCCAAGCTGTACGGCAAGGCTTCGGTCGGCGCGCCACCGATGTCTGTTCCGCACCTGGACACCCGTGTGATCGACGGCAAGGAAGTGTTGCTGTTCGGCCCGTTCGCCACGTTCTCCACCAAGTTCCTGAAGAACGGTTCGCTGCTGGATATGTTCGCGGCGCTGACCACCCACAACATCCTGCCGATGACGCATGCGGGTATCGACAACATCGACCTGAGCACCTACCTGATGGGTCAGTTGATGCTCAGCTTCGAAGACCGCATGGATGCCCTGCGCGAGTACTACCCGAATGCCAAGGATCAAGACTGGAAGCTGCTGCAGGCCGGTCAACGTGTTCAGGTCATCAAGAAAGACCCGGTTCACGGCGGCGTGCTGCAGTTCGGTACCGAAGTCGTAGCCTCCCAGGACGGCACCATCGCCGCGCTGCTGGGTGCATCGCCAGGCGCCTCGACCGCTGCACCGATCATGCTGACCGTGCTGGAGAAGACCTACAAGGATCGCATCAAGACCCCTGAGTGGCAGTCCAAGCTCAAGGAGATCGTTCCGACCTACGGCCAGAAGCTCAACAACAACCTTGAGCTGACCAACAAGACCCGTGAATGGAGCAGTTCGCGCCTGGGTCTGCTGTATGTTCCCGTACAGCCGGAAGAGACCGCTGCGGTACAGGCTGAGCCTGCACTGTAAGCATCAGCGTCGGTAGAAACGAACAACCCCCTTTGCAGGGGGTTGTTTAGTTTCCGGGCCTTGAAAGCATCGCGGGGCGAGCCTGCTCCTATCGGTAGGCGCGGGTTTGCCCTGCAATTGACGCTATCAGTGACGCTTCTTGCGATGGTCATCGGCCAGGTTGTTGCCCAGTGCGCCACCGGCCGCGCCGCCCAGGCCGGCACCAATGGTAGCGCCGGTCTTGCCACCGAGCTTGTTGCCTACCAGCGAACCACCGGCCGAACCCAGGCCGCCACCAATGGCTGCCTTGGTCTTGTTGCCTTTCTTCGCGGCCATGGCACTGCCCGTGGCACCGCCGACGCCGGCACCGATCGCGGCACCGGTACTGCCGCCGAGCTTCTGCCCGACCACGTTCCCCAGTGCACCACCCAGGCCACCGCCAATAGCAGTCTGGCCATCGCCAGCCACGGCGCCGTGTGCGCACAGCAGGCCCAGGGTCAGGGCGGCAAGAGTCTTACGCATGTGAATCAACCTCAAAGTTCGAAAGGCGCGCATTCTGCTGGCACCGTCGTCGCGGCGCAATGCTGGCCAGTGCAGTTTGTGGAATGACAGGCACGAAAAAGCCCGCATCAAGGCGGGCTTTTCGTTGAGCGGTCTGGTCGGAGAGACAGGATTCGAACCTGCGGCCTTCTCGTCCCGAACGAGACGCGCTACCTGGCTGCGCTACACTCCGATGGAGAAAATATTACTCAAAATTTTCTCCCGGGCAAGCCCCCTTCAGGAGGCTTGGCGCAGGTTTCAGAGGTCCTTGACGGTACGCACCTGATCCTTGTTGATACGGGTTTGCTTGCCATCAAGTTGTTCGAATTCGTAGAAACCCGACTCCTCATCGTACTGCGGCGTGTCGACTGCCTGGATTTCTCGCCCGTCATTCAGGGTGATGACGGTCGGTGATGCACAGCCGGCCAGGGTGCCCAGACCCAGGGCGAGCAGGAAAGCGGGAAGGGTCCGTTTAATCATGGTGTTTCTCCAGTTAAGGATGGTGCGTATTGTTCTTCAGACGCAGGGTGGCTGCGCAAGTTCCTTGTCGATTGCAGCATAGCGGTTGCCAACCGATAGTGACGGGCAAAAATCCTGCGAGGGGCTGTGATATAAATTCGTCCCATACTCCCTACCACTCATGGATTCAAGGTCTGATGAAAGCCAAGGCAGATACCCCTTTCGTGCCGCTGAACATCGCGGTGTTGACGGTCAGCGACACCCGTACCCTGGACACCGACACCTCCGGCCAGATGTTTGTCGATCGACTCACCGAGGCCGGCCATGGCCTTGCCGCACGGGTGTTGCTCAAGGACGACCTGTACAAGATTCGCGCCCAGGTGGCCACCTGGATTGCCGATGAACAAGTGCAGGTGGTGCTGATCACTGGCGGTACCGGGTTCACCGGTCGCGACAGCACCCCGGAGGCGGTCGCTTGCCTGCTGGACAAGCAGGTCGAGGGGTTCGGTGAGCTGTTCCGCCACATCTCTGTGGCGGATATCGGCACCTCTACCGTGCAGTCCCGTGCCCTCGCAGGGCTGGCCAACGGTACTCTGGTTTGCTGCTTGCCAGGTTCTACCAATGCGGTGCGCACCGGCTGGGACGGAATCCTTGCCGAACAGTTGGACGCTCGTCATCGTCCTTGCAACTTTGTCACCCACCTGAAGCAGGCCGAACCCTGCGCGACTCGTGGCTGAGGCGCCTGTGAACAGAGCCTTGATGCCGGTCGAGGATGCCCTGGCGCAATTGCTGGCCCTGGCAGAAGCAGCGCCGATCGTTGAGGTCGAACAGCTGGCGCTGGCAGAGGCTGAAGGCCGGGTGCTGGCCCGGGAACTGGTCGCAGGACTTGACCTGCCGCCCTGGCCGAACAGTGCCATGGACGGTTACGCCCTGCGTCTTGCCGATTGGCAGGGCGAGCCGTTGCCAGTCAGCCAGCGGATTTTTGCCGGGCACGCCCCGCAGCCGCTCGAGCCAGGTACCTGTGCGCGGATTTTCACTGGCGCGCCACTGCCGCCAGGCGCCGACTGCGTCGAGATGCAGGAAAACGTCGAGGTCCAGGCCGATCAGCGCGCACGTTTCACCGAGCCGCTGCGCGTCGGCCAGAATGTTCGCCCGCAGGGCCAAGAGGCTCACAAGGGCGAGTCGGTACTGGCCGCCGGTACGCGCCTGGGGCCTATCGAGTTGGGTCTGGCTGCCACGCTCGGGTTTGCCGGGCTCACCGTGGTGCGCAAGGTCAAGGTGGCTGTGCTGTCTACCGGCGATGAACTGGTTGAGCCGGGCTTGCCGCTTGGGCCTGGGCAGATTTACAACAGCAACAGGCGTTTGCTGGTGAGCTGGCTGCAACGCCTGGGATGCGAAGTGATCGACGCCGGTATTCTTGCCGACGACCTGCAGAAAACCCGGGATTGCCTTGCCGGCTTGCAGCACGTCGACCTGATCCTTTCTACCGGAGGCGTTTCGGTCGGCGAGGCCGACTATCTGGGGCTCGCCCTGCGCGAAGCCGGTGAAATTGCGCTGTGGAAACTGGCGATCAAGCCCGGCAAGCCGCTGACTTTCGGGCACTACAACGGTGTGCCGGTCATTGGCCTGCCGGGCAATCCAGCCTCGACGCTGGTGACCTTCGGGCTGCTGACACGTCCCTATCTGCTGCGCCGCCAGGGTGTGGTCGATGTGGCGCCGCTGCAGTTTGCAGTGCCTGCGGGTTTCGACTGGCCGGTTGCCGGCAATCGCCGCGAGTACCTGAGAGCACGCCTGGAGCAAGGGCAGGCGCTCATCTACAAGAACCAGAACTCGGGTGTATTGCGCAGTGCCGCGTGGGCCGAGGGCCTGGTGGAGGTCCGTGAGGGCACTACACCGACCAAGGGCGACAGCGTGCAGTTCATTCCCTTGAGCGAGCTACTCGGCTGAACGGCTGAGCAGGCCGTTGCTGCTCGGCTCGGCACGTATCGGCGCACGCTGAGTCAGGCGCGCATGTACGTTTTCGAGCTGCGCGGCAGCAATGCTCCAGTCATGGCGATCATTGACGAACTGGCGCGCCGCCTCTGACAGTTGGCGCATGCGCCAGGGCTGATTGAGCAATTGGGTGATCAGCAGCGCCAGTTGATCGGCGTCGTCGCTGCCCAGGTAGTGCTCGCCCAGGTTCACTTGCAATCCAGACACGCCCTTGAGCGTAGTGACGACCGGCAAGCCTGCCGCCATGGCCTCCAGAACTTTGATTTTCGAGCCGCCGCCATAGCGCAGTGGCGCGAAGAAAATTGCTGAATGGCGCTGAAGCTCGCGCAGATCAGGCAGATACCCGACCCATTCGATCCGCGGATCGGTCCAGCGTGACTTCCAGCTTTCTGGCAGCCCATACCCAACCACGGCCAGGCGCACTGCCGGATTGCTCTGCCACACCTGCGGCAGGATGTCTTCGAGCGCCCACTCAACCGCTTCCAGGCTTGCGCCATGCTCGAAATTGCCGACAAACAATAGCCGCTGACTGTGCGGCGAGGGGTGAATGTCGTGAAAGTGCGCGCAGTCGACACCGTTGATCACCAGCGAAGCGGGGTTGCCGGTCATCTGGCGGATGTGTTCGGCATCGGAGGGGCTCACTGCTACCACTTCGCGGGCCTGGCCCAGCACACGGCTTTCCCAGTGCCGATAGCGCCAGCGGTCGAAGGCATTGAAGGGGCGCAACCACAGCGGCAGACGGTCGTGACAGGCATCGCCTGCGGCTGATTCGATCGTGTGTTCGCTGAGCACGAAGGGCAGGCCGCGGGCTTGCAGGGCCCTCTCGAATGGCTGGAAGCTGTAGCTGTGTTCGATCTGGATTACATCCCAGTGCTCGTCCAGCAGGTGCTCGAAGCAGTGGCGCAGATGCGGTGCCAGGCCGTTGACGCTGGCCCGCATGGGGTAACCGACGTACAGCGCCGCGAGGACATTCAGCGGGCTGTGCAAGGGCCGCCTGGGCAGCACGATCAGGCGTTCGAGCAGGGGCTCGAGCGCTTGGCGCGCCGCTTCGCTGGGTGGGATCTTCGATTGCACCAGCAAGGTGATCTGGTGACCGCGCTGCGCCAGGCTGCGCAGCAGGTGATATTGCCGGGATTTGCCGCCGCTGGTGGTCGGCCAGGGCAGGTAAGGCAGTGTCCAGAGTACGCGCATGACCCCTTTCCTCTGTTACCGGGCCGGTGACGACGACATGCAGATAACAAGGACGCGCCCGGGGTGTCAGCCGATGGCTGGCTCCCGGGCGCGTCCGTAGCTATCAGTAAAGCGCACGATGTCGTCCTCGCCCAGATATTCGCCACTTTGTACTTCGATCATGACCAGGTCGATCACGCCGGGGTTGGTCAGGCGATGTACCCGCCCAGGCTTGATGAAGGTCGATTCGTTGGTGTCGAGCTGGAATTCCTTTTCGCCGTTGGTCACCCGGGCTGTGCCGCTGACCACAATCCAGTGTTCGCTGCGGTGATGGTGCTTTTGCAGTGACAGTGACGCTTGCGGGTGGACCATGATGCGCTTGATCTTGAAACGCGGGCCTTCCTCAAGAATCGTGTAGGTGCCCCACGGTCGATCGACAGTGCGGTGCAGGCGATAAGCCGCATGGCCCTGATGCTTCAACTGCTGGGCAATCACCTTGACCTCTTGGCTGCGCGAAGCGTCGGCCACCAGCAAGGCGTCGGGTGTATCGATGATGATCAGGTTGTCCAGGCCCACGCCACCTACCAAGCGGCGGGGCGAGTCGATGTAGCAATTGCGTACATCGTGCAGCACGGTTTCGCCGTTGCAGCGGTTGCCCTGAGGGTCGGCGGCTTGAAGCGCGCGCACGGCCTGCCAGCAACCGATATCGCTCCAGCCAAGCGTTGCCGGCAGGACGGCAACCTGGTGCGAACGCTCCATCACGGCATAGTCGATGGAAATGTCCGGCACTGTCTCGAACGTTGTCGGGTCGAGCTCCAGTTGCAGTTCACCCAGGCCCTGCTTGCACGAACTGTGTTGCAGGCAGTGGTTGACGGCGGCCAGTACCTGGGGGGCGTGGCGCTCAAGTTCGGCGAGAATCGCATCCACGCGCATGCAGAACATGCCGGCATTCCACAAGTGTTGACCGCCCCGCAGGTACGCTCGGGCTCGCTCGGCGTCGGGCTTTTCGACGAAGTGCGCGACCTTGTAGCCAGGGCCGGCCAGTGGCTGGCCTTTTTCGATGTACCCAAACCCGGTTTCCGCACGATCCGGTACCAGGCCGAATGTGCTCAGCCAGCCCTGTTCCGCTAGCGTGCGGGCATCGCCGATGGCGCGCTCGAAGGCATCCAGGTCGGTGATCAGGTGGTCGGCCGGCAGCACCAGCAGGTGGGCGTCCTCGCCGTAGAGGCTGGCGCAGTGCAGGGCTGCGGCGGCGATGGCGGGTGCCGTGTTGCGTCCGAATGGTTCGAGGATAAAGTCCAGGTCCAGGCTGGCCGGGTTGACCTGGCGATACTCATCCAGTGTGCGGAAGTACACCTCGCGGTGGGTCACCGTCAGCACGCGCTCGACGCCGGGCAGGTTGCTGGCGCGGGCAAAGGTTTTTTGCAGCAGGCTCTGACCATCGGGCAGGCGCATGAAAGGCTTGGGCATGGTTTCGCGGGAAACGGGCCAGAGCCGAGTGCCGGCGCCACCGGCGATGATGCAGGGAATCAGAGCGCTCATCTAATGGCCTTGAAGTCGGTGCACTGGAGCTACAGTGCAGTAAGAAAATTCTGTATTTGAGTGTCAATAAAATGCCACTCTTATTGGTTGTATTAAGTATGGCCAATAATTTGTCGAGTGCTGGGTGCAAATGGCCATGTTTACAATTTTGCTGCATGCAGGCGCCTGGGAATTATCCGTTACATCGGCAATCAGGTGTGCAGCATTCACGTGTTTGTGTCGGTCCAAAGGCGCTCGAGGCATCTAAAACGTGGGGAAGACAATGGCGCAGCGCAAGGCTTTGATGATCCTGCACGGCAAGCAAGCCATGAACGAGGACGTGCGGGCGGCGGTTGGCGCCATGCGCGAGCGTGGCTGGCAACTGGATGTACGGGTGACCTGGGAGGGGGGCGATGCCGCCCGTCTGGTCGAGGAGGCGCTGGCGGCAGGATATGGCCAGCTGGTGGCGGGCGGCGGTGATGGCACCTTGCGCGACGTTGCCGAGGCCATGGCCCGGGCGCGCACTGAGGCCAGCCTGGTGCTGCTGCCCCTGGGTACGGCCAATGACTTTGCCCGGGCCGCTGGCGTACCGCTCGAACCGGATCAGGCGCTGGCGTTGCTGGAGGTGCCCGCCAGAGCGATTGATCTTGGGCAGGTCGGCGAGCAGGTCTTCCTCAACATGGCCACGGGCGGGTTCGGCAGCCAGGTCACGGCCAATACGTCTGAAGACCTGAAAAAGGTATTGGGTGCGGCGGCCTACCTGTTCACCGGTTTGTCTCGCTTCAGCGAGCTCAGTGCGGCGTCGGTGGAGTTGCACGGACCAGACTTTCAATGGCAAGGCGACTTGCTGGCCCTGGGGATCGGCAACGGCCGGCAGGCAGGGGGTGGGCACGTGCTGTGCCCCGAGGCGCAGGCGGATGACGGGCTGCTGGATATCAGTATTCTGCCGGCCCCCCAGGAAATGGTCAGTACCTTGCGCAACCTGCTCAGCGATGGCTTGGGCCTTGAGAACATGTTTGTGCGTGCACGCCTGCCCTGGGTCGAGATCAAGAGCTCGCAAGGCCTGGACATCAACCTGGACGGTGAGCCGCTGCAAGGTGAGAGCCTGCGCTTTGAAGTGCTGCCAGCAGCGCTGCGGGTACACCTGCCGGCCGGTTCGTCGTTGCTCAGTCGTCGAGGCTGATGATCTGTTCGCGTACGGCAAACAGCACCAGGCCTGCAACGTCGTAGATCTGCAGGCGTTTCATGATCTGTGAGCGGTGGGTTTCTACCGTCTTGATGCTCAGGCCCAGCCCTTGGGCAATTTCGCGGGTGGACTTGCCGCGCACGATCAGGCGCAGGATCTCCAGCTGGCGCGCTGTCAGGTTGTGGTTTTCGCTGGCGGGTGGTTTGTTGGTCTGGGCGCGCAGCAGAGCCTGGTTGATCACCGTATGGGCAATGGCCGGGCTCAGGTAACGCTCGTTGCTGCGAAGCGCCGCCAGCGCTTGTTCCAGTTCGGTGGCCGTGGTGTCCTTGAGCAGATAGCCATGGGCGCCGCTTTCCAGGGCCTGCATGATCAGCTCGGGATCGGTGTGCATCGACAGGATCAATACCTTGCTGCGACAGCCGCTGGCGCGCAGGCAGCTGAGGGCTTGCAAGCCGCTGGTCGAGCGCATGGAGATGTCCAGTAGCACAATATCCGGGTCCAGTTGCTCGACCAGCTCGATGACCTGGTTGCCATCGTCGCCTTCGCCAATCACTGTATAGCCGGGAATGTCCGACACCAGGGCGCGGACGCCGGCGCGTATCAGTGAGTGGTCGTCCACCAGCAGCAAACTACAGGTCATGGGGCGGTACTTGTCTTGGCGCGTTCGAGGGTGCGCGGTGGCCAGGGAAACAGGGCCTGGATCCGGGTGCCTTGGCCAGGCTGGCTACTGACCGACAGCTTGCCACCGAGCAGGCTGGCCCGCTCGGCCATGCCGGCCATGCCTCGCTGTCCTTCGTCGGCGGGGTTGCTGGCAGGCGAAAACCCCTGGCCGTCATCGTTGATCCTTAATGACAGGCCTTCAGGCAGGCGCTGGATACAGACCAGCAGATTACTGGCGCGGGCATGGCGCAACATGTTGGTTACCGCTTCCTGGGTGATGCGAAAGGCTGCGATGGCCATATCCTCGGGAACACCCCCCAGGCGTTGGCGGCACTCCAGGCTCCAATTGACGTTGGTGTTCTCCAGGGTCCGCAGCAAGTGTGCGCGCAAACTGGCTTCCAGCCCCAGGCTGGAAAGCTGGCGAGGGTTGAGTATGGCCGAGACGTCGCGCACGTTGGCCAGGGTGTCATCCAGCGTGCTGAGCAGGGTGCTGCATTGCGCTTGCAGCTCGTTCGGCGCGCGCCGCTGCAGCCAGCTGGCCTGAAGTTTGGCTGCAGTCAGCAACTGGCCGATTTCGTCGTGAAGTTCACGGCTCAGGCGCTGGCGCTCGTTCTCCTGGACTTTGAGCAGGCGATCGGCAAGTTCGGCCGGGCGCAGGGCAATGGTGCGTGCCCAGTGGCGCAGGTGCCAGCCGATGCTCAACATCGCCACCACGTGCACGGCCATCACAGCGGCAGTCATCGGTTGGCCGGCCAGATACAGCACCAGGTTGGCGACGATCGAGGCCAGGCACAAAAGCGCGGCCGACCAGCGCATCAGGGCGGCCCCGGGACGCCAGTGCGTGAATGTCTTGAGGCTTGTGAGCATAGGAAATGAAGCCACTGAAATTTCGCTGTCGAAGTCTTGCAAGGGTCAAGCTAGAGGCGTTGCCGTATTGTCTTGATAATAGTTGACGGTCGTTGCCGGGCGCGTTCATGAATGCTTGTGACAAGGTAAGAAATCGAAGAGATCGGTCAACCCAAGTGTAAAAGTCATCCAGCGGTGCGCATGGTATCACTTCAAGTAAAAATGGTCGCGGACTCCTGTAACTGTCTGAATCATCAGGTTTTACGGGGTGGTAAGGGGGGCAGGCACGCGTAAGGGTCTAGCACTTTGCCATCAGCTGGAAGTGCAAGAAACATTTACAAGATAAATTAAATCAGCAGTTTCACCAGCGCGGGAAAGTCATCGGCGTGCAGTAAAAGTTCTAGCTTAGTATGCGGCGCACAATACGCTGGACTGCGCTGGTAAATAGTTTGCTAATTTCACTTAGTTGGCCGTAGTTGAGCGCTCGATAGCCATCCTGGGCACTTGGGCAGGGTGCTCGCAGGGGGACATGATCAAAGTGCAGGAGGCGCAGGCTTGAGAAGGGTTCAGGGCGCTTGCCAGGTTGTCCAGCAGCACCACTTGCTCCTCGGTGTCCAGGTTCAGGCGACCGGTACGCGGATCCACCAGCTCCAATTGCCAGGCCAGCAGCGTCAAGCAATCTTGAATGGCCGTGAGCGCACCTTCGGGCAGGTGTATCGGTGTCTGCGCAGACACCAGCAACTGTTGCAGTTGCTGGCAGTAGCCGGCCACTTCAAGCAACCCCAGTTCCTGGGCACGGGCAACCAGAGTGGCGAGGGTATCCTTCAGGCAGTGGCAGGCATCCGGATCGTTGTCGATCAGTTCCAGGTGCTGCAGGCACTCCTCGGCCTTGGTCAACAGGACCTGGGCATCCACCAGAAAATCCTGCAGGGCGCTGCTGTTCAGTGAGTCGATAGTCATCATTTGGCTCCAGCACACAAGGCTGGAGCAAGGATTGGCGACAATGCGGCGATCGCTGACAAAAGCCTGACTCCGTTCATGCAATGAGAATGGCGTCACATTAATGGCTAATGGATATCGCGAACATCAGGTCCCGCCCGATTGTCACTAGGGGTTTCCCTGATGGGGTGTTTTGATCGCGACCCTTTAGAGGCAATCGCGACAGGCAGGCAGTGAGCGCAGTAAAGCATGATGGTAAAATGACATCAATGCTCGGCAGCGCATTTTCTACTGGGGTCAAGCTGCGTGCGATCTGGCCGATACAGGGCCATTGGATTCATTTTTTAGAACACCTGGGGGTTCTTCAATGGCTGGCATTCTCGACACGGTAGACCAAAGAACGCAGCTGGTGGGTGAGAACCGGCTGGAAATCCTGATGTTTCGCCTGGCTGGCCGTCAATTGTTCGCGATCAACGTGTTCAAGGTGCAGGAGGTGCTGCAGATGCCCAAGCTGACCTTGATGCCGCAACGGCACCCATTCGTGTGCGGCGTGGTCAACCTGCGCGGGCAGACTCTGCCGGTGATCGATCTTTCGCAAGCCATCGGTATGCGTCCGATTGCGCCCGGTCCAGGCAGCACCATCATCGTTACCGAGTACAACCGCTCGGTGCAGGCGTTTCTGGTAGGCGGGGTCGACCGTATCGTCAACATGAACTGGGAGGCCATCATGCCACCGCCTTCCAGTGCCGGTCGCCAGCATTACCTGACGGCAATCAGCAAGGTCGACGATCAGTTGGTGGAAATCATCGACGTTGAAAAAGTGCTGGCCGAGATCGTGCCGTACAACGCCAGGGTCTCGCGTGAAAAGCTCGAGGATCCGGTGATGGCCCGTGCCCGTGGGCGTGAAGTGCTGCTGGTGGATGACTCTTCCGTAGCCCTGGCCCAGCTGCGCGATACCTTGTCGCAACTGGGTGTGAAAATGCATGTTGCCAGTGACGGTCTCAAGGCTCTGCGCCTGCTCAAGGGTTGGGCAGATGCCGGGGAAAATGTTTGCGAGAAGCTGCTGATGGTCTTCACCGATGCCGAGATGCCGGAAATGGACGGCTATCGATTGACCACCGAGATCCGCAATGATCCGCGCCTGCGTGCGTTGTACGTGGTGCTGCATACTTCATTGTCCGGCAGCTTCAACGAGTCGATGGTAAAGAAGGTCGGCTGTGACAACTTCCTCTCCAAGTTCCAGCCCGACAAGCTGGTCGACGTGGTGCGCCAGCGCCTGATGCTGGATGAAGTGACGGCCTGAGTCGGTATAAGCTAGGTCTCCGACCCTCAAGCAAGGCTGCTCGAAATGCGTCTGAGTGCTCTGTACCGCTACCCGCTCAAGTCCGCACGCGCCCAGGCGCTGCAATCGTCCCCGCTGGATCTGCTGGGATTGAGCGGAGACCGTCGCTGGATGCTGGTGGAGCGCGACAACGGACGCTTCCTGACCCAGCGTGCCTATCCACAGATGAGCCAGCTGTCGGCGGCATGTGCCAATGACGGCGGGCTGGTCCTGGACGCTCCGGGGCGCGCGTCGCTGCAGGTGCCGGTCCCTGAAGGTGACAGTAACCTGCGTGGCGTCCTCATCTGGCGCGACACCTTGCGCGTGCCGGATGCCGGTGACGAGGCGGCGCAGTGGCTCAGCGAATTCATAGGCAAGGATGTCCGCCTGGTCCATGTACCTGAGCAGCGCACACGCTTTTTGCCCAATGGCTACGGCCTGAACAGTGATCGAGTGGCCTTTGCCGACGGTTTCCCCCTGTTGCTGATCGGCCAGGCATCGCTCGATGACCTGGTGCAGCGTGTTGGTCGCCCGCTGGAGATGCTGCGTTTTCGTCCCAACCTGGTGGTGGAAGGCGCTTCGGCCTTTGCCGAAGACGGCTGGAAGCGCATCCGTATCGGCGAGATGGAGTTTCGTGTGCTCAAGCCATGTGAGCGCTGCATCCTGACCACCATCGATCCGCAGACTGGTGAGCGCAGTGCCGACCGCGAACCCCTGGCGACGCTCAAGACGTACCGGCAGAAGGAAGGGGATGTGCTGTTCGGGCAGAACCTGGTGGCTGATGGCAGCGGGGTGTTGGAGGTGGGAATGGCGGTGGCGGTGCTGGAGTAGGCTGTAGCCGAACGAGATCGCGGGGCAAGCCCCGCGATGTTTTCATTCAATCACTGATCGTCAAAATACCGCTCATGCCAGTCAACCAGCGGCTGAGGTGAATTGAGCTTTTGCCCGTAGATAACCGAGTACGACAGTACGTTCTGCACGTATTGGCGGGTTTCATCGAACGGGATCGACTCGACCCACACATCGAAACTCAGGTGGTCGGCGCCACGCAGCCATTGCCGCACACGTCCCGGGCCGGCGTTGTAGGCCGCGGAGGCGAGCACCCGGTTACCGTTGAACTGACTATGCACCTGGCTCAGGTAGGCTGCACCCAGCTGGATGTTCTTGTCTGGATTGAACACCTGTGCCGGTGAGGCCAAGGGGATGCTGAACTTTCGCGCGGTTTCCTTGGCGGTGGCCGGCATCAATTGCATCAGGCCACTGGCGCCGACGCTGGAGCGCGCATCCTCCATGAAGGCACTTTCCTGGCGTGTAATGGCAAACACCCAGCTCGAATGCAGGCCGCGCACCTTGGCTTCGCGGACCAGGGTGTCGCGATGGGCCATTGGGAAACGGATATCCAGATCATCCCAATACTGCGCCTGGCTGATGGTGCGAATGGCCGGGAAGTACCAACGCATGTCATAGGCAAGCCTGGCCTGGGCAACCATTTCATCACGGTTGAAATGGCGGCTGACGTAGTACCACTCGCGACGTCCGTCGACGATCTGGCCGCGGGCATGGAACTCCAGCGCACGGCGGATGCCAGGGGTGTTGCGCACCTTGTTCATCAGGGCCTGGCTCAGCACCAGTGGCTTGTTGTTGAGCTGATACGGGGTCTGCGTGCGGTCGGCGGCGAGGAAGCCGTAGAAGTCACGCTCGCGGGCGACCGTCTTGTACAGCATTGGAATCTGCGGGTTCTTCGGCTGGGCCAACTCAAGGCTGCGGGCCTGCCAGTAGCGCCAGCGGTTGCTGCTGGCCAGGTCCTGGGGCAGGCGCGTGGTCAGCTCGTAGGCATCCTCCCAGCGGCCCAGGCGCAGCAGCAGGCGCAGTCGCCATTCGGTGACGGTGTTGTCGCGCAGCTCAGGGTCGTAGCGGGTCATCAGGTCGAGGGCGCGCGGGTCGTACCGGCGGGCCAGGGTCAGGCCGATTTCCCGGGCGATGGCGACTTTTTCATCGCGGGAGAAATGCATGCGGTTGGCGTAGTCGTCCAGCAGGCCCATGGCACGTTCAGGGTCCTGGCGTGCCAGGCGCCGCAGGCCCAGGCTGACCACGTCGGACATGGCCTCGTTGACTGGCACGAAACGGCTCGGCTGATTGAGCAATTGCGGTTTTTGCGCCACGTCCACCAGCAGGCGACCCTGAGGGGCGAGGGTGGTGAGGTCTTTGGTCAGGGCGGTGGCCAAGGCATAGTTGCGGGCCTGGGCAGCCAGCTTGATACGCTCCCAGCGCTTCTGTTCGGTGAGCTGGCCTTCGGCGGCCCAGCGATTGAACAGGGCGTCACAGGCGGCCGGTTGCGACTTGCCCACCAGCCAGAGCTTCTCGGCGGTGGCGAAGCCTTCGGCGCGCTGGCCGTGGCTCAGTTGGTACTGACCATTGAGGCAATCGAGCTCGGTGAAGTTCAGCTTGGGGTCGTAGTAGCGGTTGAAGGTCGCCCAGTCGCCACGCTCGGCCAGCCAGCGCAACCAGCGCAATTTCATCCAGTTGGACTGGGGCAGGTCGCCATGGGCGGCGAGGAACTTCTCGATTTCTTCATTGCTGGCGCTTTTGAGTCGAGCGGTCAGCTCGTCGTAGGCGAGGTAGGGCGTCAGGGGGTAGTCGCGCAGCGCCTGGGCATAGCGCAGGTACGGGCCCTTGTCGCCTTTGGCCAGGGCGCGCTTGGCCTCGTCATAGTATTGGCGTTGTACGGTGATATCGGTGGCCTGGGCGACGCTCGCCGCGCAGGTCGAGAGAAGCAGGCAGGAAACTAGGCTGAACAGGCGGCTGCGCATGAGACTTCCGGGCAGTTTGACCATGAAAAGTGACGGCGGAGCCAGCACTGTTGGGGTTACGTTGCTTAAGCTTAGCCGTTTGCCGCCGGCGGATGAAAGCATTGTGCTTGTATCGAGTTGTAATCGGGCAGTCTGTCGTCGGAATAGTCTGTAGGAGCGCCTGCTTAATGTGAAGCCGGCCCAAGTCGGGTAGAATGCGCGCCCTGTTTTTGGAGAAGATCATGACCCTGCTCAAATTAAGCGATGTGTCCCTTGCGTTCGGCGCCATGCCGTTGTTGGACAAGGTGTCCTGGCAGATCGCCCGTGGTGAGCGGGTGTGCATCATCGGCCGTAACGGTACTGGCAAATCGAGCATGCTGCGCCTGGTCAAGGGTGACCAGAAGCCTGATGACGGTGATGTCTGGCGTGCCCCGGGGCTCAAGATCGGCGAGCTGCCGCAGGAGCTGCCGGTGGCCGATGGCCGTACGGTGTTCGATGTGGTTGCCGAAGGCCTCGACGGCGTCGGCGCCTTGCTGGCCGAATACCACCATCTGAGCCAGAACATCCATAGCGATGCAGACCTGGAAAAGCTCATGCACGTCCAGCACGACCTGGAAGCGCGTGATGGCTGGCGTCTGCAGCAGCTGGTCGACAGCACCCTGAGCCGCTTGCAGCTGCCGGCCGACAAAACCCTGGCCGAGCTGTCCGGTGGCTGGCGTCGCCGTGTTCTGCTCGCTCAGGCGCTGGTGTCCGAACCCGACCTGCTGCTGCTTGACGAGCCGACCAACCACCTGGACATCGGCGCCATCGCCTGGCTCGAAGAAGCCCTCAGCGGTTTTGGCGGTGCGGTGCTGTTTATCACCCACGACCGTTCCTTCCTGCAAAACCTGGCCACGCGCATCCTCGAACTGGACCGCGGCGGCCTGATCGACTGGAATGGCGACTACGCCAGCTTCCTGGTCCACAAGGAAGCCATGCTGGCGGCTGAAGAGACCGCCAACGCCCTGTTCGACAAGAAGCTGGCCCAGGAAGAAGTGTGGATCCGCCAGGGCATCAAGGCCCGGCGTACCCGTAACGAAGGCCGTGTGCGCGCACTCAAGGCGCTGCGGGTAGAGCGCAGCGAACGCCGCGAGCGCACCGGCAAGGCCAACATCCAGCTCGATGTTGCCGAGAAGTCCGGCAAGCAGGTCATGGTGCTGGAGAACGTCAGCTTCAGTCACCCGGGTGGCCCGCAGCTGGTGAAGGATTTCTCCATGGTCCTGCAGCGCGAGGACAGGATCGGCCTGCTCGGCGCCAACGGCACCGGCAAGACCACCTTGCTCAAGTTGATGCTCGGTGATCTTGAGCCCACCAGCGGCAAGGTCGAGTCCGGCACCCGCCTGGAAGTGGCCTATTTCGACCAGTTGCGCCATCAGTTGGACCTGGAAAAGACCGTGATCGACAACTTGTCCGAAGGTCGCGACTTCATCGAGATCGACGGGCAGAACCGTCACGTGTTGAGCTACTTGGGCGACTTCCTGTTCAGCCCGCAGCGTGCGCGTACACCGGTCAAGGCGCTGTCTGGCGGCGAGCGTGCGCGCTTGTTGCTGGCCAAGCTGTTCAGCAAGCCTGCCAACCTGCTGGTGCTGGACGAACCGACCAACGACCTGGACGTGGAAACCCTCGAGTTGCTCGAAGAGGTGCTCTCGGCGTTCAAGGGCACTGTGCTGATGGTCAGCCACGATCGGGCCTTCCTCGATAACGTGGTGACCAGCACCCTGGTCTTTGAAGGCGAAGGCAAGGTGCGTGAGTACGTCGGTGGGTATCAGGACTGGATTCGCCAGGGCGGTTCGCCGAAGCTGCTCGGTGTCTCCGAGAGCAAGTCGGGCAAGTCGGAGCTGAACACTGCCGTAGTCGAAGCCGTTGCACCGGTTCCGGCGGCTGCCGAGGCGCCCAAGAAAAAGCTCAGCTACAAGCTTCAGCGTGAGCTTGAAGCCTTGCCAGGTCAGATTGACGAGCTGGAGCAGAAGATGGCAGCGGTGCAGGAAGAGATTTCCGATCCAGCCTTCTACCAGCGCCCAATCGACCAGACCAGCGCCGTGCTGGCGCGCCTGGAGCAGATGCAGGCTGAACTGGATGTCCTGGTGGAGCGCTGGGCCGAACTGGACAGCTGACGAGAAAGGCCCGACGCATGATCTTGCGTCGGGCCTTTTGCGTTACTCGGCTTTTTTCTGCAGGCGTACGGCAAGCACATCGCACGGTGCGCCGTGCAGCACGTCGTTGGCCGTGGAGCCCAGCAGCAGGGCCAGGCCGTGACGGCCGTGGCTGCCCACCACGATCAAGTCGCAGTTCTGGTCCTTGGCCAACTGGTGGATTTCCTGGCGAGGCTGGCCGTAGGTCAGGTGCGAGTCGCCGCGGTTGATCTCAGGGTACTTGTTGAATAGGCGGTCCATGCGCTCCTTGGCCTGGTCGAACTGTTGCTGTTGCAGTTGCGAGAGGTCCATGGGTACATCGCCACCAAAGGCCATGGCCATGGGCTCGACGATGTGTACCAGAGAGACCTTGGTGCCCGCGGGTGTAGCCAGTTCACGGGCGCGCTTGATGACCGGGTCGCATTCTTCGGTCAGGTCGACGGCAACCAGAATATGTTCGTAGGGCATGAGTAGCTCTCCTGACAGTTGCATTGGTTCAAGTATGGTCGGTTTCAGGCTGATCGCTGCAAACCCCGGCTAACCAGCTCATTTGCAAAGCTTTATGGGAACAACAGATATGACGGTCTGGCTAGTGGTGTCAATCCTTGCGCTGATTTTGAGTCCTCTGGCCTGGTTGCGCCCTTCGCGTAATCAGAGTGGTCGCATGGCCCTGCGCATGGAAGCCCGACGTATGGGGCTGAACATGCAACTGACGCCTCAGGAGTGGCCACACTGGCTGCCCAAGGAGCCGCCAAGCCCTTGCGCACGGTACGTGCGGCCGCGGCGCCAGGGCAGGGCAGACAGCTGGAGCTACTGGCAGACCATGCCCGGTACCTGGCTCAATCAATGGCGCGAACCCTGCGCCGATCCGGTCTTGATGGAACAGTTCACGCGGCTTCCCGAAAGCGTCTACAAGGTCGAAGCCGGGAAGCAAATGGTTGCGCTTTATTGGGGCGAACGCGGCGAATCGGCTGTGTTGCAGGATATTGCCGAAGTATTGAAAGCCCTAGCCTGATTCGCCCACTGGAATACCGTCCAATAAAAAGCCCGATTCACGCATCGGGCAGACGGGCCAGGCAGGCCGGTGTAGTGTTTATTTCCTTCCAGTGTAGCGGGCGCCACGCTACCTGCCGCTTTTTTGATTTCCTTCTTGGTGCGCGCTGGCGCATGTCCATCCTGCGCACGCAGGTGTAAGCCTTTGACCACTATCGTCGCGATGAATACGGCCTGATCACCGATGCAGGTGTTTGCTCGCGAACAGCGAATAATGACCGCAAAGTCGCGTTTTCAAGCTGCTTTTGGGTATTTGACAACAGCGATTTTTTCGTTGAATGTGTGCGTACCCAAATCAAACGGGCGTATGAATTGAGCGTTTGTATTGTCAGAAGGCTCTTACAGAATCCCGACTATCGCGCTGACGGGTGTGCCTGGCGCAAGGATTCGGCAAACAGCGGCCTATGGCCGGCCGGGTCTTTCACCAGCGTTCGGCGTGTACAGTTCAGCTTCCATATCGTGGAGATCAGTTGATGATTTACGAAGGTAAAGCCATCACGGTTAAGGCTCTTGAAAGCGGCATCGTCGAACTGAAGTTCGACCTCAAGGGTGAGTCCGTCAACAAGTTCAACCGTCTTACCCTGAACGAATTGCGTCAGGCCGTAGACACCATCAAGGCCGACGCCTCTATCAAGGGCGTGATTGTCAGCAGTGGCAAAGACGTGTTCATCGTCGGCGCGGACATCACCGAGTTTGTCGATAACTTCAAGCTGCCCGAGGCCGAACTGGTCGCCGGCAACCTGGAAGCCAACCGGATTTTCAGCGACTTCGAAGACCTGGCCGTGCCAACTGTTGCCGCGATCAATGGCATCGCCCTGGGCGGCGGTCTGGAAATGTGCCTGGCTGCCGACTATCGCGTCATGGCTACCAGCGCCAAGATCGGCCTGCCGGAAGTCAAGCTGGGTATCTACCCAGGCTTCGGCGGCACCGTGCGCCTGCCGCGCATCATCGGTGCCGACAACGCCATCGAGTGGATTGCCGCCGGCAAGGAAAACCGTGCTGAAGACGCACTGAAAGTCGGTGCCGTCGATGCCGTGGTCGCCCCTGATCTGCTGCAGGCTGCGGCCCTGGACTTGATCAAGCGCGCCATCAGCGGCGAGTTCGACTACAAGGTCAAGCGCCAGCCCAAGCTGGAAAAACTCAAGCTCAACGCCATCGAACAGATGATGTCCTTCGAGACCGCCAAAGGTTTCGTGGCCGGCCAGGCCGGCCCTAACTACCCGGCACCGGTCGAAGCGATCAAAAGCATTCAGAAAGCGGCCAACTTCGGGCGTGACAAGGCGCTGGAAGTCGAAGCCGCAGGCTTCGTCAAGCTGGCCAAGACGTCGGTTGCCGAGAGTCTGATCGGCCTCTTCCTGAATGACCAGGAGCTCAAGCGCAAAGCCAAGGCCCACGACGAAATCGCTCGTGACGTGAAGCAGGCTGCCGTACTCGGCGCCGGCATCATGGGTGGCGGCATTGCCTATCAGTCGGCGGTCAAAGGCACCCCGATCCTGATGAAGGACATTCGCGAAGACGCCATTCAGCTGGGCCTGAACGAAGCCTCCAAGCTGCTCGGCGGCCGCGTTGAAAAAGGTCGCCTGACCCCGGCCAAGATGGCTGAAGCGCTGAACGCGATTCGCCCGACCCTGTCGTATGGCGACTTTGCCAATGTCGACATCGTGGTCGAGGCCGTGGTCGAGAATCCGAAAGTCAAGCAAGCAGTATTGGCTGAAGTGGAAGGCCAGGTGAAGGACGATGCCATCCTGGCTTCCAACACCTCGACCATCTCCATCAACCTACTGGCCAAGGCTCTCAAGCGTCCGGAAAACTTCGTCGGCATGCACTTCTTCAACCCGGTGCACATGATGCCGCTGGTGGAAGTCATCCGTGGCGAGAAGTCCAGCGAAGTGGCCGTTGCCACCACCGTTGCCTACGCCAAGAAAATGGGCAAGAACCCGATCGTGGTCAACGACTGCCCGGGCTTCCTGGTCAACCGCGTACTGTTCCCGTACTTCGGCGGTTTCGCCAAGCTGGTCAGCGCCGGCGTCGACTTCGTGCGTATCGACAAGGTCATGGAAAAATTCGGCTGGCCGATGGGCCCGGCCTATCTCATGGACGTTGTTGGCATCGACACCGGCCACCATGGCCGCGACGTGATGGCCGAAGGTTTCCCGGACCGCATGAAAGACGACCGTCGTTCGGCCGTCGATGCACTCTACGAAGCCAATCGCCTGGGCCAG
Organism: Pseudomonas vranovensis; assembly: GCF_040438935.1. NCBI lineage: Bacteria > Pseudomonadati > Pseudomonadota > Gammaproteobacteria > Pseudomonadales > Pseudomonadaceae > Pseudomonas > Pseudomonas vranovensis. The sequence goes on from NZ_CP159259.1 coordinate 970,682, forward strand.
AAGAACGGCAAGGGCTTCTACGCCTACGAAACCGACAAGCGCGGCAAGCCGAAGAAGGTCGCCGATGCGTCGGTACTCGAAGTGCTCAAGCCAATCGTCTACGAGCAGCGTGAAGTCAGTGACGAAGACATCATCAACTGGATGATGGTGCCGCTGTGCCTTGAAACCGTTCGTTGCCTGGAAGACGGTATCGTCGAAACCGCCGCCGAAGCCGACATGGGTCTGGTCTACGGCATCGGTTTCCCTCCCTTCCGTGGCGGCGCGCTGCGCTACATCGACTCGATCGGTGTGGCCGAATTCGTTGCCCTGGCAGACAAGTACGCCGATCTGGGTCCGCTGTACCACCCCACCGCGAAGCTGCGTGAAATGGCCAAGAACGGCCAGAGCTTCTTCGGTTAAGCGCCCAACGATAGAGAGCGAGAGAATATATGAGCCTGAATCCAAGAGACGTGGTGATTGTCGACTTCGGTCGCACGCCGATGGGCCGCTCCAAGGGTGGCATGCACCGCAACACCCGCGCCGAAGACATGTCTGCGCACCTGATCAGCAAGGTGCTGGAGCGTAACACCAAGGTCGACCCCAACGAGGTCGAGGACGTGATCTGGGGTTGCGTCAACCAGACCCTGGAGCAGGGCTGGAACATCGCCCGCATGGCGTCGTTGATGACCCAGATCCCTCACACCGCGGCCGGCCAGACTGTCAGCCGCCTGTGCGGCTCGTCCATGAGCGCCCTGCACACTGCAGCCCAGGCGATCATGACCGGCAACGGCGACGTATTCGTTGTCGGCGGCGTCGAGCACATGGGGCACGTCAGCATGATGCACGGTGTCGATCCGAACCCGCACATGTCGCTGTACGCGGCCAAGGCGTCGGGCATGATGGGCCTGACCGCCGAGATGCTGGGCAAGATGCACGGCATCAGCCGTGAGCAGCAGGACCTGTTCGGCCTGCGTTCGCACCAGCTCGCCCACAAGGCGACGGTCGAAGGCAAGTTCAAGGATGAAATCATCCCGATGCAGGGTTACGACGAGAACGGTTTCCTCAAGACATTCGATTATGACGAAACCATCCGTCCGGACACCACCCTGGAAAGCCTCGCGGCGTTGAAGCCTGCCTTCAACCCCAAAGGCGGTACCGTAACTGCCGGTACGTCTTCTCAGATCACCGACGGTGCCTCGTGCATGATCGTGATGTCGGCCCAGCGTGCCCAAGACCTGGGCATTCAACCGCTGGCCGTGATCCGCTCCATGGCGGTGGCCGGTGTCGACCCGGCAATCATGGGCTACGGTCCGGTGCCGGCGACCCAGAAAGCGCTCAAGCGCGCTGGCCTGACCATCGCCGACATCGACTTCTTCGAGCTCAACGAAGCTTTCGCCGCACAGGCCTTGCCGGTGCTGAAAGATCTGAAAGTGCTCGACAAGATGGATGAGAAGGTTAACCTGCACGGCGGCGCCATCGCCCTGGGTCATCCTTTCGGTTGCTCTGGTGCGCGGATTTCCGGCACTCTGCTCAACGTCATGAAGCAGAATGGCGGGACCTTCGGTGTCTCGACCATGTGCGTCGGCCTGGGTCAGGGCATTACCACCGTCTTCGAACGCGTCTAAGCGTTTCGGGGAAGGAAGCCGGGGCCTTGTGCCCCGGTTTTTGTTTTTGCGGATTTTTTTTCAAGAGGGCGAGCAACATGCAGATACAACCAGGCGTTTACCGGCATTACAAAGGGCCTGAGTATCGTGTGTTCGGCACCGCGCGCCATTCCGAAACCGAGGAGTGGGTGGTGTTCTACCAGGCCCTGTATGGCGAGTTCGGGCTTTGGGTTCGACCACTTTCGATGTTTCTGGAGTCGGTCGAGGTTGACGGCGAGCAAGTGCCGCGCTTTGCTTTGGTCAAGGCTGAACCCGAGCTGTTTTCGCGGCCCGATGCCGAGGGCGGATAAAGCCCCGCGCTTGACCTCACTGTATTGCCACTATATATAGCGGTGCCGCGTCAGGTACCTGCCGTGTTTTTATTTTCAGTATTCAGGAAATTTCCGATCCATGGGCAAATCGCTGGTCATTGTGGAATCCCCGGCTAAGGCCAAGACCATCAACAAGTACCTGGGCAGCCAGTACGTGGTGAAGTCGAGTATCGGCCATATCCGAGACCTGCCCACCAGCGGTTCGGCCAGCGCCAGCAAGGAGCCTGCCGCCAAGCGCGGCAAGGCCGCCGCAGGCGAGGCGCCGGCCCTGTCGCCGAAAGAGAAGGCGCGCAAGCAGCTGGTTGCACGCATGGGGGTTGATCCGGATCACGGCTGGAAGGCCAAGTACGAGATCCTCCCGGGCAAGGAAAAGGTCATCGACGAACTGCGTCGCCTGGCCAAGGATGCCGACACCATCTATCTCGCAACCGACTTGGACCGCGAGGGGGAAGCCATTGCCTGGCACCTGCGCGAAGCCATCGGCGGTGACGACAGCCGCTACAAGCGCGTGGTGTTCAACGAAATCACCAAGAAAGCCATCCAGGAGGCGTTCTCGCAGCCGGGCGAGCTGGATATCGATCGGGTCAACGCCCAGCAGGCGCGTCGCTTCCTCGATCGTGTGGTTGGCTACATGGTCTCCCCGCTGCTGTGGCAGAAAATTGCCCGTGGCCTGTCTGCCGGTCGCGTACAGTCGGTTGCGGTGAAGCTGGTGGTCGAGCGTGAGCGTGAAATTCGCGCGTTCATCCCGGAAGAATACTGGGAAGTGCATGCTGACCTGGGTACCGCCAAGGACGCCAAGGTGCGTTTTGAAGTGGCTCGGGAGAAGGGCGAGGCCTTCAAGCCGCTGAACGAAGCGCAAGCCATGGCGGCCCTGGAGAAGCTCAAGGCTTCCAGCTACACCGTTGCCAAGCGTGAAGACCGTCCGACCAGCAGCAAGCCCTCGGCCCCGTTCATCACCTCTACCCTGCAGCAGGCGGCGAGCAATCGCCTGGGCTTCGGGGTGAAGAAAACCATGATGATGGCCCAGCGTCTGTACGAAGCCGGTTACATCACCTACATGCGTACCGACTCGACCAACCTCTCGGTCGATGCGGTTGAAATGGCCCGCAGCTATATCGAAAGCGAGTTCGGCAAGAAGTACTTGCCTGAAGCTCCGATCGTCTACGGCAGCAAAGAAGGTGCCCAGGAAGCGCACGAAGCGATCCGCCCTTCGGATGTGAACACCCATCCGACCAAGCTCAGTGGCATGGAGCGTGATGCCGAGCGCCTGTACGAGCTGATCTGGCGTCAGTTCCTGGCCTGCCAGATGCCGCCGGCCCAATACCTGTCGACCACCGTCAGCGTCACCGCCGGCGACTTCGAGCTGCGCGCCAAGGGCCGCATCCTCAAGTTCGACGGTTATACCCGCGTACTGCCACAACAGAGCAAGCCGGGCGATGACGACGTGCTGCCGGAGATGAACCAGGGCGAAGTGCTCAAGCTGATACAGATCGACCCGAGCCAGCATTTCACCAAGCCGCCTGCGCGTTACTCCGAAGCGAGCCTGGTCAAGGAAATGGAAAAACGCGGCATTGGCCGTCCTTCCACCTACGCGGCCATCATCTCGACCATTCAGGACCGCGGCTATGTGACCCTGCACAACCGTCGTTTCTATTCCGAGAAGATGGGCGACATCGTTACCGAGCGCCTGTCGGAGAGCTTCTCCAACCTCATGGACTACGGCTTCACCGCCGGCATGGAAGAGAACCTCGATGATGTTGCCCAGGGTGAGCGTGATTGGAAGAACGTGCTGGACGAGTTTTACGGCGATTTCAGCAACAAGCTGAAACTGGCCGAGGATGCAGAGAAGGGCATGCGTGCCAACCAGCCGACCCTGACCAACATTCCGTGCAAGGATTGCGGTCGGCCGATGATGATCCGTACTGCGTCCACCGGTGTCTTCCTTGGTTGCTCGGGCTACAGCCTGCCGCCCAAAGAGCGTTGCAAGGCCACGGTCAACCTGGTTCCGGGTGATGAAATTGCAGCGGATGACGAGGGTGAGTCGGAATCGCGCGTGTTGCTCAACAAGCACCGTTGCCCGATCTGCTCCACGGCCATGGATGCTTACCTGCTCGACGAAAAGCGCAAGCTGCATATCTGCGGTAACAACCCTGATTGCACCGGCTACGAGATCGAAGAAGGGAACTACCGCATCAAGGGTTACGAAGGGCCGAGCCTTGAGTGCGACAAGTGCGGTAGTGAGATGCAACTCAAGACAGGTCGCTTCGGCAAGTTCTTCGGTTGCACCAACGCAGAGTGCAAGAACACCCGCAAGCTGCTCAAGAGCGGCGAGGCGGCGCCACCCAAGATGGATGCGGTGAAGATGCCGGAACTCAAGTGCGAGAAGGTCAATGATACCTACGTGCTGCGTGATGGTGCTTCGGGCCTGTTCCTGGCGGCCAGCCAGTTCCCGAAGAACCGCGAGACCCGTGCGCCACTGGTAATCGAGATCATTCCTCACAAGGATGAAATCGACCCGAAGTACCACTTCCTCTGCGAAGCCCCGAAGAAAGACCCCGACGGTCGTCCGGCAGTCATCCGCTATAGCCGCAAGACCAAGGAGCAGTACGTGCAGACCGAAGTCGAGGGCAAGCCGACCGGCTGGCGCGCCTTCTACGATGGCAATGCCTGGAAGGTCGAAGACAAACGCTGATCGGGCGTAGTTGATGCAATCGCGGGGCAAGCCCGCTCCTACTGTGGGAGCGGGCTTGCCCCGCGATGCTTTTCAGCCCTGTACTAGTGTAAATTGGCTCATCGCCTTGCATCCTATCGGAGGGCTCCCAGATGGCCCAGGAACTCTATACCCGTACCAACCAGAAGATCTATTTTGCGGGCCTTGCCCTTGAGGCCTTGGGCAGAGCACAGGAAAGCCGGGCCATGAACGCCCAAGCGCTGATTCAGTCAGAGCGCGAATCAGCGCTGTTCCATCTGTATGGCGCACTGCTTGGCCTGTGCCATGAGATTGCCGGGTTCTATCGTTTGCCCCAGGCGAGCGCACCCCGTGCCGAACTGCTGTTGACGCGTGAAGTGCTGGAGGCCGTGGCGATTCCGGAAATGGCCGAGCTAGTCGAACTGGCCGAGCAGCGGGAGACCTGGCTGGCGCAACTACTAGCAGCTTATGCCGATTTGTTCCGACCGCCGGTCGCGAAAAAAGCGCCGAAAAACGACGTGACCCAGCCCCTGATTCAGGCGGTGAGCCTGGACGAGCCCGAGGTAGCGCCGCTGTCGCGAGAAGAACTGGAAAGCTGGAGACAGAACCTCAAGGGCCTCACTGTTCGTTTTCGCGAGGGCTTGAGTGAGTGCTGATTGAGGCGGTCGCTGGTACAAGCTGGTACAATGGTGGCCTTTCGTGGAGAACTGCCCTTTATGCCAACGTCCTTTCTAGAAATTGTCGAGTTGCCTGATGGCCGGATCGAGTTGCGCCGCGCCGAGGACGAAGGCTCCCTGGTAACCCTGGATTTCTCCGAGGACGCCAAGGCTTTCCTGCAAGGTCAGCATGTTGAAGTGGCCAAGGCCATGCTCAGCGTAGGCGTGCAGATGGCTGGCAAGCTTGTAGAAGGCGAAATCGAGCGAGACGAGGGGCCGCGCGTCCTGCATTGATCATCCTGCCGGCCTCCTCGTCCTGAGGAAGCCTGACGAAGCCCATGTAAATCAAGCCTGATTATCAGCCGAGGCGGATGTTCAGGCTTTGTGCGTCTCCGGTGCGGGCGGCGATGCTCAGTTGTTGGCGAGCACTGCTGCTGACCGTATTCAGCCAGCTGACCACGGTATGGCTGCGGCCCAGTCGCAGGGCATCGCAGGCCAGTTGCAGGGCGCTCTGGTTGCCGCGCGGTTGCAGCAACAGGATGCGCTCGCGATTGAGGCCGGCGTCGCGTAGCCACGCTTGGGTAAGAATGGCTGGCGGGGCAATCAGGGTCAGCCAACGGGCGTCCTGCTCTTCGCTCAGCTCGCTCAGTTCACGCAGCATGGGGGCCAGGAGGTTCTGGCAGCTTCCCAATGCGCCACGAAAGGACAGTTCGCTGAAAACCTGCGCCGTACCTGCGTGGGGTGCTGGTTTGGCGGCTTTCAGTCCGGGCAGAACTGGCTGGGCCAGGAACGCTTCGAACAGGGGCAATTGTGCTTGCTGTGGTGCATGGGGGAACTGCATGACGCCTCCTTTTTACCGGCGAATGACGCCGACACTCAAGCCCTCGATCACCAGCTCCTGATCTTTCAGGTTGACTTCGATGGGGGCGAACTCAGGGTTCTCGGCAATCAGCCAGACTTTGTTGCCTTCGCGCTTGAAGCGCTTGACCGTGACTTCGTCACCCAGGCGGGCGACCACGATCTGGCCATTGCGGGCTTCGCGGCAGGTGTGTACGGCGAGCAGGTCGCCATCGACAATGCCGACGTCCTTCATGCTCATGCCGTGAACGCGCAGCAGGTAGTCGGCCCGGGGATGGAAGAAGGCCGGATTGATGTTGCAGGATTCTTCGATATGTTGCTGGGCGAGAATAGGGGCGCCGGCAGCGACGCGACCAATGATTGGCAGGCCGTTGTCTTCGGCTTTGGCCTCGACGCCGGGGATGCGGATGCCGCGGGAAGCGCCGGGGGTCATTTCGATCGCGCCCTTGCGGGCCAGTGCCTTGAGGTGTTCCTCGGCGGCATTGGGCGATTTGAAGCCCAGCTCCTGGGCAATTTCGGCGCGGGTGGGCGGGAAGCCGTTGTCTTCCAGGCAGCGCTTGATAAAAGCCAGAATCTCAGCTTGGCGTGGCGTCAGTTTTAGCATGTTGATCGCTCTGTCTTTTTATACAGTGACTGGGATTATATACAGTAGATGGCAAGCTGCAAGCGCCAAACTGCAAGAAAGGGCGGGGTGGCCTCGCCAGCAGTGGAGAGCTTGTCGGTTGAGGGTATGATTTAATACGTGACCGTGTAGCCGCAAAACGGCTGCGCAGGCTTGACAAATCACCGCTTTGAAACGTATGTTTCAAACAAGTGTTTGTCAGGCGGAGTAGTCATGGCCCAGTCGGAAACCGTTGAACGCATTCTCGATGCTGCCGAGCAGTTGTTCGCGGAAAAAGGTTTTGCCGAAACCTCATTGCGGCTGATCACCAGCAAGGCCGGCGTCAACCTGGCGGCGGTGAACTACCATTTCGGCTCGAAAAAGGCTCTGATTCAGGCGGTTTTCTCGCGTTTCCTTGGCCCGTTCTGCACCAGTCTCGAGCGTGAGCTGGAGCGTCGCCAGGCTCGACCGGAAAATAAGCCAAGTCTTGAAGAGTTGCTGGAGATGCTGGTCGAGCAGGCGCTGGTGGTACAGCCTCGCAGCGGCAACGACCTGTCCATTTTCATGCGTCTGCTGGGATTGGCCTTCAGCCAGAGCCAAGGGCACCTGCGCCGCTACCTTGAAGACATGTACGGCAAGGTGTTCCGCCGCTACATGCTGCTGGTCAACGAGGCAGCTCCACGCATTCCTCCCATCGAGCTGTTCTGGCGCGTGCATTTCATGCTCGGTGCCGCGGCCTTCAGCATGTCCGGGATCAAGGCGCTGCGTGCGATTGCCGAAACCGACTTCGGCATCAATACCTCGATTGAACAGGTCATGCGCCTGATGGTGCCGTTCCTTGCTGCCGGCATGCGTGCCGACAGTGGCGTTACGGACGAGGCGATGGCTGCAGCCCAGTTGCGCCCACGCAGCAAATCGTCCAGCGCACCGGTGGCTGCCAAGGCCTGATTCAACGGCTGGGCGCCGCCGGCCGCATCGGCTAAGCTAGCGCCCTATGCCGAGTCTCGATCTACTGCACATCTCCCTCGCCGATCAATGCCTCTACGGGTTTTCTCGGGGGCAACTGTGCCTGCGCCTGCCGGTATCCACGGCGTTGAGTGGTGCCGGTGAGCGTAGCGGCTCAGGCTGTACGCCGCGTGGCCTGCATCAGGTGCGGGCGAAAATCGGGGCGGGCTTGCCGCAGGGCGCGGTGTTGCGCGGGCGGCGTTGGACCGGCGAGACCTGGACCCCGGCCCTGCATGCGCTGCACCCCGGACGCGACTGGATCCTCTCCCGGATCCTCTGGCTCAGCGGTTGCGAGCCAGGGCTGAATCGCCTGGGGCCGGTTGACACCTTCCGTCGTTATATTTACCTGCACGGCACGCCCGACAGCGAACCAATGGGCGTGCCGTTGTCCCATGGCTGTGTGCGCTTGCGCAATGCCGACCTTTTGTACCTGTTCGATCGCGTGCCACTGCATTGCCTGGTGCGGATCGAAGAAGCCGCATGCCCCCTATGGGCCGCTGCGCCCCTGAATTGAAGGATCATTTATGAGTGCCAGCCTGCAAGGCTCCTTGATGGTGGACATCGCCGGTACCTGGCTGACCGCCGAAGATCGCCAGCTTCTGCGCCAGCCTGAAGTGGCCGGTCTGATCATCTTTGCCCGCAATATCGACTGTCCCCGCCAGGTGCGTGAGCTGACTGCCTCGATCCGCGCCATTCGCCCCGACCTGATCCTGGCAGTGGACCAGGAGGGCGGTCGGGTCCAGCGCCTGCGCCAGGGCTTCGTGCGCCTGCCAGCGATGCGTGCGATCGCCGACAACGACAATGCCGAGTGCCTGGCCGAGCAGTGCGGCTGGTTGATGGCGACCGAAGTGTTGGCGGTAGGCCTGGACCTTAGCTTTGCCCCCGTGCTGGACCTGGACCACCAGCGTAGCGCGGTGGTCGGCAGCAGGGCATTCGAGGGTGATCCTCTGCGCGCAACAGCCCTGGCCGGCGCCTTCATCCGCGGCATGAAGGCGGCGGGCATGGCGGCCTGTGGCAAGCACTTCCCGGGGCATGGCTGGGCCGAGGCCGACTCTCATGTGGCCATTCCGACCGATGAGCGCAGTCTGGAGCAGATTCGCGCGGCTGACCTGGTGCCGTTCGCGCGCCTGGGTGGGCAATTGGCTGCAGTCATGCCGGCCCACGTGATCTACCCGCAGGTCGACAACCAGCCGGCCGGTTTCTCGCGCCGTTGGCTGCAGGACATCCTGCGTGGTGAGCTGGGCTTTGATGGGGTTATTTTCAGTGATGACTTGTCGATGGCCGGGGCTCATGTCGTGGGCGACGCTGCCAGCCGCATCGAGGCGGCACTGACTGCGGGGTGTGACATGGGGCTGGTGTGCAACGACCGTGCAGCGGCTGAACTGGCCCTGAGCGCTGCCCAGCGCCTGAAGGTCAAGCCGTCGCCACGTATCGCGCAAATGCGCGGTCAGGGTTTTGCCCGTACGGACTATCGCCAGCAGCCTCGTTGGCTGGAGGCGCTTGGGGCGCTCAAGGAAGCGCAGTTGGTAGACTGATGCAAGCAATCGCGGGGCAGGCCTACTCCTACCGGGTAGGAGCGGGCCTGCCCCGCGATGTTTTCAGCCTTTGCGAGGCCCCGGCAAAGGCGCAAACAGCGCGTCGATATCTTCCGCCGCCAACCGCCAGTCTCCGGCCTGGCGTCCATCCAGTACCCCGGCCGCCAATGCAGACTTCTCCTGCTGCAGTTGCTGGATCTTCTCTTCCACCGTGCCTCGGGTGATCAGCTTGTAGACGAACACCGGCTTCTCCTGGCCAATGCGATACGCACGGTCCGTGGCCTGGTTCTCGGCGGCCGGGTTCCACCAGGGGTCGTAATGGATCACGGTATCGGCAGCGGTCAGGTTCAGGCCCACGCCGCCGGCCTTGAGGCTGATCAGGAAAATCTGCAACCGGCCATTCTGGAAGTCCTGTACCGGTGCACGGCGGTCACGTGTTTCGCCGGTCAGCAGGGCATAGGCAATGCCACGCTGCTCAAGCTCGGCCTCGATCAGTCGCAACATGCTGGTGAACTGTGAGAACAGCAGCACGCGGCGTCCTTCGGCGAGCAGTTCTTCGAGCATCTCCATCAGGCTGGTGAGCTTGCCCGAATGGGCGCCGCGGGCCGTCGATGCCTCGCTGTTGACCAGGCGCAAGTCGCAACAGACCTGGCGCAGCTTCAGCAGCGCTTCAAGAATGATGATCTGGCTGCGGGCGACACCTTTGCGGGTGATTTCGGCGCGTACTTTCTGATCCATGGCCAGGCGCATGGTCTCGTAGACATCGCGCTGGGCATCACTGAGTTCGACCCAGTGGATCATCTCGGTCTTGGCCGGCAACTCGGTGGCCACCTGCTCCTTGGTGCGGCGCAGCAGGAACGGTTTGATCCGGGCGTTGAGGTGTTGCAGACGCTCGTTGTTACCCTGGCGTTCGATCGGTGTACGGTAGTCGCGGTTGAAGGTCTTGGCGTCACCCAGCCAGCCTGGCAGCAGGAAGTGGAACAGTGACCACAACTCGCCCAGGTGGTTTTCCAGTGGCGTGCCGCTCAGGCACAGACGCTGGCGGGCTTCGAGCTGGCGCGCGGCCTGGGCAGCCTTGCTGCCTGGGCTCTTGATGTATTGGGCTTCGTCGAGAATCAGTACATGCAGCTTCAGGCCCTTGAAGTGCTCCAGATCTTTGGGCAGCAATGCGTAGGTGGTCAGCAGCAGGTCATAGTCTTCCAGCTTGTCGAACTGCTTGCGCCGCCCGAGGCCTTGCAGGGCCAGCACGCGCAGGCCGGGCGCAAAACGCGCCGCTTCGTCCTGCCAGTTGGGAATCAAGCTGGTCGGCATCACCACCATGGCCGGGCGAGTGAGGCGACCGGCGTTCTTCTCGGTCAGCAGGTGTGCCAGGGTCTGCAGGGTTTTGCCCAGGCCCATGTCGTCGGCGAGGATACCACCCACTTCCAGTTCGCGCAGGGCCTGCATCCAGCTCAGGCCTTCCAGCTGATAACTGCGCAGCGTGGCGTTGAGGCCTGCCGGGACCTGTGCCGGCTGGCGGCGGATATCACGCAGGCGTTCGCCCAGGTTGCGCATTTGTTCGCCGCCCTGCCAATTCAGCGGTATGTCTTCCAGGGCGTTGAGTCGGGTGGCGTCAAGCGTTGGCAGGCGCACGCTGGCTTCGCCCGGTTCGCGCAGGTAGAAATCGCCAAGTGTCGCCAATACCGGCTTCAACCGGCCATACGGTAGCGCCACTTGCAAGTTGCGGCGTACCTCACCCTGTGGGGCGGGTATCTGCAGCAGCAGGCTTTCGTCGTCGCGCCGCTTGTTCAGTTGGGCGGGGTTGAGCAGTTCCGGGTGGGCGCGCAGCACGTTCAGCAGGATGGGCAGCAGGCTCAGGCGCTGGCCGTTGACCTCGATACCCACTTCCAGGTCGAACCAGTCGCGTCCGCTGGCCTCGTCGATATGGGCGTACCAGTTGTCGACTTCGGCCAGGTTGAAGGCGAAATCGTCGGTGTATTCGATCTCCCAGCCTTGCTCGCGCAAGCTTGGGACGTCATTGAGCATGAAGCGTAGCCAGGCACCTTCGGTTGCCAGCTCCAGGAGCTCGCCTGCGCTCTCCGGCAGTGCCTTGCTCTGGCGAGTGGCTACTTTGAAGCCCAGGCGCAACAGTTTCAGGCGAATCAGCTTTTCGGCTTCAGCCTGGCGCTGGATGCGCAGGTTGGTATTGCCGTCAAGGCGGGTGACTTCGGTGCCTTGGCGGCCGCTGGCGCGAATGCCGTCATACACAAAGGAAAGTGCAGCGCGATGCTGGTGCTGGCGTTGCATCCTCCCCGATTGCGGCACATAAGCGCTGAACTCGTGGCTGCCCAGAATCAGGTGGGGCGTGGGGGCAATACCGTCGATGATTGTCTCGCTCAATGTTCTAGGGGTGGGGATCTGCCGGTTGAGGGTCTGGATCCGCTGGCTGAAACTGACTACCTGGCTTTCAGGCACCGGCGGCGCCATGGCGAGGGAGGAGGCAATCATTTCATCATAGTCGTGGCTGAGCAGCCCAACCCGGCCTTGTTCGGCTTCAACGTAGTGCAGCGGCTGCAGCGCCAGTACCCGCTTGAGCATTTTGCCCTTGTGGTACCAGCAGCCTCTGTATTGTTCACCCTCGAGTTTTTCCCAGCGAAATTCGCCTGTCAGGGGCGGGCCTGGTTTGAGGGGTTCTTCATCTCCCGGCAGGAACAGGCGCCCGGTGGCAAGGGCATGTTCGAGCAGCTCGGCGCCTTCACTGCCTTCGAGTGGTACGCCGCTCGAAAGCGCGCCAGGGGGTGTTCTGGCGACCACCAGGCGTAAGAATTTGGCATCGTTTTCTTGGGGGGCGGCGTTCTGCCGGAGAATTTCGTGCGGGTATAGGATCGGCCTGAGGTCGGTGAAACGGCCATTCTTGAGACGCTTGCATTTGTACGGTGTGATGGTGGCGTTGCCGCTCGAGTTGAACTCAAGTTCATACATCAAGGTGCGGGCGCTTTGCCCGGCGGGCTTTTCAGCGTCGGGGGCAGCTACCGTCAGGCGCTCCAGCCAGCGCTCGAGCGTAGGGCTCAGTTGCTCTCCCTGCGCTCCCGTTGGCTCTTCGGGCAGATCCATCAGGGAGAACAAGGCTGCTACGCAGTGCTTGCAGTCGAAACCGACTGGGCAGGTGCAGGTGGTGTCGAGCGACGTGTAGTGTTCGCTTCCCTTTACGCGAATGTGCTGGGTGTAGTTGTTATCACCTGAACCGCGACAGGTCGACGTAAGCCTGTGGGGCTCCAGTGATATCACCGTTACCCGGTGCTGATCGGCATACTCGGACCCTCTTTCCAGTGCCCTGGGGTGGAAGGCGAAGGTCCAGTCGCTATCTTCGAGCAGCTGTCGCAGCGTTTTCGGCATCAGGCTACTGCTCCATCATCTCCGGCGCAGGAACGGGTGCACTGACTGGCCGATTGGCGGTCACCTTGAGCAGCAGCGCCAGGTGGCCGCCATCGAGGAAGGTCAATTCGCCGTTCTTTACCGTACTGTTGCTCTGCTTGAGCTGTTCGCTCTGGATCACGCTGCCGTTACTGTCGAACTGGTTGACCCAGAAGCTGGCGTCGACGGCGATGAAGCGATCTTCCGTCACGCTCAGGTTGCCCTCGATGGGAAACTGGCCGAACTGTTCCTCGCCTTCGCTGATGGCCACGGCGCCGGCATCCTGCTGCCAGGCCTTGTGCAGCAGCACGGTGTACTGGCTCGGGTCGGCGGCAAGCTTGGCGGCCTCATCGGTCATCAATGGCTGGCGCATGTCGCCTTCGGCGGGCGCCTGGGCGCCATTGCTCCAGTCTTCGGGGGCAAACTGGCTGGTAATTGCCGGCACGGCGTTCTGCCGCACCAGAATCATTTCGACCTGATAGACGCCTTCAGCGAAGGCCGCCGGAGCGAACAAGGCCAGCAGCAGGGTCAGGCAGCGAATGGCACGCATGGATCTTCCTTCACGCAGATTGTGGGGTCAGGCGCTCGAACAGCGCCTCGAGGTTGTTGAAGCGTTCTTCCGGGCGCTCCATCGGCACCATGAACTTGAACTGGGTGGCGCCTTCGAACTTGTAGCGTTTGGGCTGGCCCTGGATCAACTTGATCAGCACCAGTGGGTCGACCGGAGTCTGGGCTTCGAACTCGATCTTGCCACCGTTGGGGCCGGCATCGACCTTCTTGATGCCGAGCTTTTCGGCCTGCAGCTTGAGCAGGGTCAGGCGCACCAGGTTCTTGGTTGGCTCCGGCAGCAGGCCAAAGCGGTCGATCATCTCCACTTGCAAGTCCTTGAGACCGTCTTCGTCTACCGCCGAGGCGATGCGCTTGTACAGGATCAGTCGCGCATGCACATCCGGCAGGTAGTCCTCGGGAATCAATGCCGGCAGGCGCAGGTTGATTTCCGGGCCGCCGCCCAGGGGCTGGTCGAGGTTGGGCTGGGTGCCCTTGCGGATGGCCTTGACCGCGCGCTCGAGCATTTCCATGTACAGGGTGAACCCCACCGCCTGGATCTGTCCGCTCTGGCCTTCGCCGAGCAGTTCGCCAGCGCCGCGGATTTCCAGGTCGTTGGTGGCCAGCACGAAACCTGCACCCAGGTCCTGGGTGTTGGCGATGGCTTCCAGGCGCTTTTCGGCGTCCGGGGTGATCTGCTGGCGTGGCGGGGTGAGCAGGTAGGCGTAAGCCTGGTGGTGGCTGCGCCCGACCCGGCCGCGCAACTGGTGCAGCTGGGCCAGGCCGAACTTGTCGGCCCGCTCGATGATGATGGTGTTGGCGCTGGGCACGTCGATGCCGGTCTCGATGATGGTCGAAGCGATCAGCACGTTGAAGCGCTTGTGGTAGAAGTCGCTCATCACCTGTTCGAGTTCGCGTTCGCGCATTTGCCCGTGGCCGATACCGATACGTGCCTCCGGCACCAGTTCGGCGAGGTCGGCGGCGCATTTCTCGATGCTCTTCACATCGTTGTGCAGGTAGTAGACCTGGCCACCGCGCAGCAGCTCACGCAGCAGCGCTTCCTTGACCGTGCTCTTGTTCTGCTCCATCACGAAGGTGCGCACCGACAGGCGCCGCGCTGGCGGGGTGGCGATGATCGACAGGTCGCGCATGCCGGCCACAGCCATGTTCAAGGTGCGCGGAATCGGCGTCGCGGTGAGGGTGAGAATGTCGACCTCGCTGCGCAAAGCCTTGAGCTGTTCTTTCTGGCGCACACCGAAGCGGTGTTCCTCGTCGATGATCACCAGGCCCAGGTCCTTGATCTTGACGTCATCCTGCAACAGCTTGTGGGTGCCGATGACGATGTCGATCTTGCCTTCGGCGAGGTCGGCGACTGCGGCAGCGACTTCCTTGGGCGACTTGAAGCGGCTCATCACTTCGACGGTCACCGGCCAGTCGGCGAAACGGTCACGAAAGCTGTTGTAGTGCTGCTGGGCGAGCAGGGTGGTGGGGACCAGGATGGCCACCTGGCGACCGCCGTGGACGGCGATGAAGGCAGCGCGCATGGCGACTTCGGTCTTGCCGAAGCCGACGTCGCCACAGACCAGGCGGTCCATGGGCTTGGCTGCCAGCATGTCGTCGCGAACGGCTTCGATGGCGCTTTGTTGGTCCGGTGTTTCTTCGAACGGGAAGCCGGCGCTGAAGGTGGCATAGTCGGCCGACGGATCGGCGAAGGCATAGCCTTTGCGCGCTGCGCGACGGGCATAGATGTCGAGCAGTTCGGCGGCGACGTCGCGCACTTGTTCGGCAGCCTTGCGCTTGGCTTTCTGCCAGGCCTCCGAGCCCAGGCGATGCAGCGGTGCCAGGGCGTCGTCGCTGCCGGTGTAGCGGGCGATCAGGTGCAGGTTGGCCACCGGCACGTAAAGCTTGGCGCCCTCGGCATATTCCAGGGTGAGGAATTCGGCGGCCTGGTTGTCGATCTCCAGGGTCGCCAGGCCCAGGTAGCGGCCCACGCCATGGTCGATATGCACCACCGGCGCGCCTTCGCGCAATTCGGTGAGGTTCTTGATGACTGCATCGTTGTTGCCGTCGCTGCGTTTCTCCCGGCGCCGGCGTTGCATCACCCGCTGGCCGAACAGCGGGCTCTCGGCGACCAGGGCGATCGCTGGCGCGTCCAGCAGCAGGCCTTCATCCAGCGGCGCGATGGTGATCGCCAGGCGCTCCTTGCCGGCAACGAAGGCGCTCCAGCTGTCGACCGTCTGCGGGCGCAGCTTCAGGCGTTCAAGCAGCTCGAGCAGCACTTCGCGGCGGCCCGCCGATTCGGCGGTGAACAGCACGCGCCCTGGGAACTGGTCGAGGAAGTTCGACAGTGCTGCCAGTGGCTGGTTGGCCTTGGCTTCGATGGCAAGGTTCGGCAATGCCTGGGCCGGGAAGCGCTCACGGCCAGCGCCACGGTCCAGGTCATCCTGGCTGACCACTACACGCGGCCAATTCTTCAGTCGGGCAAAGCAGTCTTCCACCGGCAGGAACAGCTCGGCTGGCGGCAGCAGCGGGCGCGCAGGGTCGATGCGACGCTCCTCGTAGCGATTGCGCACATCGCTCCAGAAGTGCTCGGCAGCCTGTTCCACGCCCGGCAGCGAGAACACCTGGGTGTCCTGGGGCAGGTAGTCGAACAGGGTTGAAGTCTCTTCGAAGAACAGCGGCAGGTAATACTCGATACCCGCCGGGGTGATGCCGCTGGAGAGGTCCTGGAAGATCGGGCTGCGGCGGAAGTCGACGTCGAAGCGCTCGCGAAAGCGCGCCTTGAACTGGGTCACGGCGTCTTTTTGCAGCGGGAACTCGCGGGCCGGCAGCAGGCGTACGGAGTCGACCTTGTCGATCGAGCGCTGGGTCTCCGGGTCGAAGGTGCGCAGGGTTTCGATCTCGTCGTCGAACAGGTCGATCCGGTAAGGCAACTTGCTGCCCATGGGGAAGAGGTCGATCAGCGCGCCGCGTACGGCGAACTCACCGTGTTCGTAGACGGTATCGACGCAGCGGTAGCCGCTGGCTTCCAGGCGCAGGCGCATCTGTTCGACATCGAGCTTCTGGCCGATGTCCAGCACCAGGCTGCTGCCGAGCAAAAAGCGCGTGGGCGCCAGGCGGTGCAGGGCGGTGGTGATCGGCACCACGAGAATGCCGTGGTCAAGCTCCGGCAGCCGGTACAGGCTGGAGATGCGCTGGGAGATGATGTCCTGGTGCGGCGAGAACAGGTCGTAGGGCAGGGTTTCCCAATCGGGGAAAGGCAGCACCGGCAGTTCGGGCGCGAAAAAGCGCAGCTCCTGCTCGAGCCGGTCAGCACTCTGGCTGTCGGCGGTCAGTAGCAGGGTGAAGCGCTTGGCGGCGCTGGCCGCCTCGGCGATGGCCAGGCTCAGGGCGGCGCCCGGCAGGTTGCCCCAGGTTTGTTTGCCGGCAGTGGCCGGCAGGTGCGGTAGACGCAGAACAGGCACGGGAGGTCGAGCTCCAAGCGTTGCGACAAAGACGCCAATTGTACCGGGCGCAGGCCCGTGCTGTCAGGTTTGCGCAGGCTAAATCCATGCAGTGAAGCATCAGCGACAGGCGCTCATTGCTCGATGGGCTGCGGGGCGTCATAATGTAGCCCCTTTTTTCTGTCCCTACATGTGGAAGGTTCCCGTGACTCAGAAGCCCGACCAGTGTCTTGGTGAGTGGATTGATCGTGAAGCACTTGCAGAAGCGATGATCCCGCTTATCGGTCAGCTCTACCGCAATAACAATGTGGTGAGCTCGATCTATGGCCGCAGCCTGATCAACCGTTCGGTGATCTCGATCCTCAAAGCGCACCGCTTTGCCCGTCATCGCCAAACAGACGAAACCGAACTCTCTGTCCACGAGACATTCCCGCTGCTCAAGGCGATGAGCGAGCTGAAACTGGGCGCCGCTTCGGTCGACCTGGGCAAGCTGGCCAACAAGTTCAAGCTCGAAGGCAACGGCCGTAGCGCCGAGCAGTTCGTACGCGAAGAAATGGCTGACGTGGTTGGTCAGCAGAATGCTTCGGCGCGCAAAGGCACCGACGTTGTCCTGTACGGCTTCGGTCGTATCGGCCGTCTGCTGGCGCGCATCCTGATCGAAAAAACCGGTGGTGGCGACGGTCTGCGCCTGCGTGCCATCGTCGTGCGCAAAGGCGCCGAGAACGATCTGGTAAAGCGTGCAAGTCTGCTGCGTCGTGACTCGGTTCACGGCCCGTTCGATGGCACTATCACCATTGACGAAGAAAACAACACCATCACCGCCAACGGCAACCTGATCCAGGTTATCTACGCGAAGAGCCCGTCCGAAGTCGACTACACCCAGTACGGCATCGAGAACGCGCTGATCGTCGACAACACCGGTGTATGGCGTGACGCCGACGGCCTGGGCCAGCACCTGGCCTGCCCGGGCGCTGGCCGCGTGATCCTCACCGCACCTGGCAAGGGCGCGCTGAAAAACATCGTGCACGGCATCAACCACGCCGAAATCACCGCTGACGACAAGATCATCTCGGCGGCATCCTGCACCACCAACGCCATCGTGCCGGTGCTCAAGGCTGTCAACGACAAGTTCGGCATCGTCAATGGCCACGTCGAAACCGTTCACTCGTTCACCAACGACCAGAACCTGATCGACAACTTCCACAAGGGCAGCCGTCGTGGCCGCGCCGCGCCGCTGAACATGGTTATCACCGAAACCGGTGCTGCCACTGCAGCCGCCAAGGCACTGCCAGTGCTCAAGGGCAAGCTGACCGGTAACGCCATTCGTGTTCCAACGCCGAACGTGTCGATGGCCATCCTGAACCTGAACCTGGAAAAAGCCACCAACCGCGAAGAAATCAACGAGTACCTGCGCCAGATGGCCATGCACTCGGATCTGCACAAGCAGATCGATTACGTCAGCTCCCAGGAAGTGGTTTCCACCGACTTCGTCGGTTCGCGCCACGCTGGTGTGGTCGATGCCGAAGCCACCATCTGTAACGATAACCGTGTTGTCCTGTACGTCTGGTACGACAACGAGTTCGGTTACAGCTGCCAGGTTGTGCGCGTGATGGAAGACATGGCCGGTGTAAACCCGCCAGCTTTCCCACGCTAAGCTTCACGGCGTGATCAAAAAACGGGAACCTCTGGGTTCCCGTTTTTTTTTCGCCCATGATCCAGGAGGACGAATGCGCAGAGGGGTGTTGATCAGTGTGATGCTGGTCCTTGCGGCGTGCTCGCCGACGGCGTCGCTGGAGCGCGTCAGCGGGCCGACCATGGGCAGCAGCTATACCGTGCAATATGTGCGTACGGCGGATGGGCCGACACCTCAGCAGGTCCGGCGTGAAGTGGAGCAGGTGCTCGAAGGGGTCGATCAGCGGTTTTCCACCTACCGTCGCGACTCGATGATCGAAGCCTTCAATCGCCTGCCTGCCAATAGCTGCCAGTGGATGCCGGCCGATGTGCTGGAGCTGGTTGCGGTCGGCGAGCAGCTGTCGCAACAAAGCGAGGGTGCGTTCGACCTGACGGTGGAACCGCTGCTTGACCTGTGGGGCTTCGGGCCGCAATCGAGAACAGAAGCAGTCCCCGGCGTCCAGGCGTTGGCTGATGTACGTCAGCGTGTCGGGCATGGGCATTTGCGCATAGTGGGCGAGCAGTTGTGCAAGGATGAAGTCGTGCAGGTGGACTTCAACAGCCTGGCCGCCGGGCATGCCGTCGACGTCCTGGTGGCGCGACTCGAAGGGCTGGGCATCGCGAATTTACTGGTCGAAGTCACCGGTGAGCTCAAGGCGCTGGGGCGCAAGCCTGATGGCAGCGCCTGGAACATTGCCCTGGAATTACCGCGCGACGATCGCCAGATTGCTCGCCAGGTGGTGCCGGTGGATGGTTTTGGCGTGTCTACCTCCGGTGACTATCGCAACTATTTCGAGGAGAATGGCCAGCGCTATTCACATACCTTCGATGCGCGGATGGGCAAACCGGTCAGGCATGACCTGGCGGCGGTGACTGTATTCGACCGCTCGACGCTCATGGCCGATGGTTACTCGACGCTGTTGTTGATTCTCGGGCCGGAGCAGGGGTGGGATTTTGCCCTCGAGCACCAGCTCGCCGCCGTGTTCGTGACCCGTGTTGCCGATGGCTTCGTGTCCCGCGCAACCCCGGCATTCGAGCACGTATTGCTCAAAGATTGAAAGAACCCTGTAGGAGCGGGCTTGCCCCGCGATGAAATACATGTAGTGCAGAGAAAATTAGCCTACGACGCGACCAAGGGTTAATGTGCGCGGCGTTCAAGCTTGATTAGACTGCACCCGAATTTTTTCATGGCGCCCCTGGCGACATGATCTAGCCCCGCTCGCCAATGTGGCGAACGGGCCTGTTCTGAAGGAGTACGCATGGCTGTCTACAACTACGACGTAGTGGTGCTGGGTTCCGGCCCCGCAGGAGAAGGGGCGGCAATGAATGCTGCCAAAGCAGGACGCAAGGTGGCGATGGTCGATAGCCGTCGTCAGGTCGGCGGTAACTGCACCCACCTGGGCACCATCCCGTCCAAGGCCCTGCGTCACTCGGTCCGCCAGATCATGCAGTTCAACACCAACCCGATGTTCCGGGCCATTGGTGAGCCGCGCTGGTTCTCGTTCCCCGACGTGCTCAAGAGCGCCGAGAAAGTCATCTCCAAGCAGGTGGCCTCGCGCACCGGCTACTATGCCCGCAACCGCGTCGATGTGTTCTTCGGCACCGGCAGCTTCGCCGACGAGCAAACCATCGAAGTCGTCTGCGCCAATGGCGTAGTGGAAAAGCTGGTGGCCAAGCACATCATCATCGCCACCGGTTCACGCCCGTATCGCCCGGCCGACATCGATTTCCACCACCCGCGGATCTACGATAGCGACACCATCCTCAGCCTCGGCCACACTCCACGCAAACTGATTGTCTACGGCGCCGGTGTCATCGGCTGCGAATACGCCTCGATTTTCAGTGGCCTGGGTGTTCTGGTGGAGCTGGTCGACAACCGCAGCCAGTTGCTGAGCTTCCTCGACTCGGAAATTTCCCAGGCGTTGAGCTACCACTTCAGCAACAACAACATCACGGTTCGCCACAACGAAGAGTACGAACGTGTCGAAGGCCTGGACAACGGTGTGATCCTGCACCTCAAGTCCGGCAAGAAGATCAAGGCCGACGCCTTGCTCTGGTGCAACGGTCGTACCGGCAACACCGACAAGTTGGGCCTGGAAAACATCGGTATCAAGGTCAACAGCCGTGGCCAGATCGAGGTCGACGAGAACTATCGCACCCACGTGCCGAACATCTACGGTGCCGGTGACGTGATCGGCTGGCCAAGCCTGGCCAGTGCCGCCCACGACCAGGGCCGCTCGGCCGCTGGCAGCATCGTCGACAACGGTAGCTGGCGCTTCGTCAACGATGTACCGACCGGTATCTACACCATTCCGGAGATCAGCTCGATCGGCAAGAACGAGCAGGAGCTGACCCAGGCCAAGGTGCCTTACGAAGTAGGCAAAGCCTTCTTCAAGGGCATGGCGCGAGCGCAGATTGCCGGCGAGCCGCAAGGCATGCTGAAGATTCTGTTCCACCGCGAGACCCTGGAAATCCTCGGCGTGCATTGCTTTGGCTACCAGGCTTCGGAGATTGTCCACATCGGACAGGC
This sequence comes from Pseudomonas vranovensis, assembly GCF_040438935.1. Classification (NCBI taxonomy): domain Bacteria; kingdom Pseudomonadati; phylum Pseudomonadota; class Gammaproteobacteria; order Pseudomonadales; family Pseudomonadaceae; genus Pseudomonas; species Pseudomonas vranovensis. Next base: position 991,563 of record NZ_CP159259.1, read on the forward strand.
GATCATGGATCAGCCGGGTGAGAGCAATACCCTGAAGTATTTCGTCAACACCACCTTCAACTACCCGACCATGGCCGAAGCCTATCGGGTGGCGGCCTACGACGGCCTCAACCGGCTTTTTTGAGCGGCTCCGGCCGGTGGCCTGAGCCGGCCGGGGAGACCGATTTCAGCGATTCTCGAGAGTGGCGCTGGCCAAACCGGGAAAGTCTGTAATCAGGCTGTCTACGCCGAAGTCGGCGAGCCTGCGCATCAGCGCCGGCTCGTTGACTGTCCACACCGACACGTGCAACCCCTGGCGCTGGGCCTTCATCAGGCGTTCCGGGGTGCACAGTGTCCAGTTCAATGCCAGCAGATTGCAGCCATAGTTCTGGGCGACCTTCAGTGGGTCGAGCCAGGCCCTTTCGGCTACCAGCCCCCGCGAGATATCCGGGGTCAGCTCCTGAGCAGCACCGAGGACTTCCCGTGAGCTGGAGGTAATGGTGATCTTGTCGAGCAAGCCGAACTGCAGGGCCATTTCACGAATGGCCAGTACGGTGGTGACGGCGCGCGTGCGCGAGGCGCTCTTGACCTCAAGCTGCCAATGCTCGAAGTCGCACTTTTCAAACAACTCTTCAAGGCGCGGGATGGGGCAGGGCGATACCCATTCAGGGCAGCCTTTGCGGGCGTCGTAAGTCACAAGCTCCGCTGCCGTGTGCTCGACCACCTTGCCGTTACGGCCGGTGGTGCGCTTGAGGGTCGTGTCGTGAATCACCATCAGCTCGTTGTCGGCCGACAGGTGCAGGTCCAGTTCGCAGCGACGCACGCCGTGCCCAAGGCACTGCTGGAAGCTGGTCAGGGTGTTTTCAGGGGCTTCGCCCTTGGCGCCGCGGTGGCCGTAAATCTGGGTCACGTTTGTTCCTTCAAGAAAGAGTGAAACTCAGGAAGCGCTCGGGTTGGATTGTTCCAGCGCCTGGCGACGTTGTTGCGCCTGCCGTTGCAGGATGTAGCGGGCCAGCAACTGGCGTTGGGCGTCGGTCATATCGATGAACTCGCTGCCTATCTCGTGCTGGCCGTCGGCCTGTGGGTCGCAATGGGTGATCCTGGCGCGCAGCAGCAGTCCCAGGGCCTGGGGCATCAGTACCATCTTCACGGCAATCCGGCTGCCAGCGGCAATGGGTTGGGCCTGGGTGAACTCGATACCGCCTTCCGACAACACGACAGGTTGCGGTGCATTGAGCTGGCCGAGCAGGGTCTGGGCAACCACGGCGCTGAGCAGGTCGATGCGTTTGTTCTGAGCCTTGAGGAACGCCGCCAGGGTACGATCCTTTTCGCTGAGCTGGCGCAGCAGGTGCTGGGATTCGAACTCGCTCAGGTGCAGTTCGCTGAGCAGGTTGAACAGTGGGGAATCATCTTGCAACAAGTCTGTCCCAAGGGCTTCAGCGCCACTCAGTGGGCTAATTTCCAGTGCGATCCGGTCCTCGATACGGTAGTATTCGCGGCGATCTTCTTCATCTAGTGTCGACATGGCGAACCCATGGTAGCGGCGGTGGTCTGAGTGTAAAGCTGCTATTCAAGCCCCGCCACAAGGACGTTCCTCTTTCACCCGAACAAGCCCCGACATGTTCAGACCTCTCTTCGTATTCATTGGTACGCGCTACACCCGTGCCAAGCGTCGCAACCACTTCGTCTCGTTCATTTCCCTGACCTCGATGATCGGCCTCGCCCTGGGCGTGGTAGTGATGATCGTGGTGTTGTCGGTGATGAATGGCTTCGATCATGAAATGCGCACCCGGGTGTTGGGCATGGTGCCCCATGCCACCCTGGAAACCGGCCAGCCGCTCAACAACTGGCCTGCCCTTGCCGATCAAGTAAAGCAGAACCCACGGGTGGTGGCTGTCGCGCCCTTTACCCAGATGCAAGGCTTGCTCACCCATGAGGGCAAGGTGCAGAAGGTGCTGCTCAATGGCATCGACCCTGCCCAGGAACGGCAGGTGTCGATCATCGACAACTTTATCCGCGAGGGTAAGCTCGATGACCTGGCCCCGGGCGACTTCGGCATCATGATCGGTGACAAGGCGGCGGCCAAGCTGGGCGTCGGCATCGGCGACAAGCTGACCTTCGTCGCACCCGAGGTCACCGTCACCCCGGCCGGCATGTTCCCGCGCATGAAACGCTTTACTGTGGTGGGCATCTTTCATGTGGGGGCCGGTGAAATCGACGGCTACCTGGGGCTGACCAACCTTTCGGATCTTTCGCGCCTGCACCGCTGGAAGGCGGACCAGGTACAGGGCCTGCGCCTGAAGTTCGATGACCTGTTCCAGGCCCCGCGCGTTGCCTGGGATATCGCCCAGAAGCTGGGAGAGCAAGAGTTCTATGCCCGTGACTGGACCCGCACCCACGGCAACCTGTACCAGGCTATCCGCATGGAGAAGGCCATGATCGGCCTGCTGTTGCTGCTGATCGTTGCCGTGGCGGCGTTCAACATCATTTCCACCCTGGTCATGGTGGTCAACGACAAGAAGGGCGACATCGCCATCCTGCGCACCCTTGGCTCGACCCCCGGGCAGATCATGGCGATCTTCATGGTCCAGGGTACGGTGATCGGCGTGGTCGGCACCCTGATCGGTGCGCTGGTCGGCATCTTCGCCGCGCTCAATGTGAGCGCCGCGATTGCCGGCATCGAAACCCTGATCGGCCACAAGTTTCTCAATGCCGACGTCTATTTCATCGACTACCTGCCGTCCCAGGTCATGGCCGAGGATGTATGGATGGTGTGCGGTGCGGCATTGGTCCTGAGTTTCCTCGCCACCTTGTATCCGGCCTGGCGTGCGGCACGCACCCAGCCTGCGGAGGCGCTACGTTATGAGTGAGTTGGGCATGAGTGATAAAGCAGTGCTGAGTTGCCGCAACCTGGGCAAGTCCTACGAGGAAGGCCCGGAGTCGGTACAGGTGTTGTCCGGTTTGCAACTGGAGCTGCACCCCGGCGAGCGGGTTGCCATCGTTGGCAGTTCGGGCTCGGGTAAAAGTACCTTGCTCAACCTGCTCGGCGGCCTCGATACGCCAACCCAGGGCAGCGTCTGGCTGGCCGGTGAAGAGCTGTCGGCACTTAATGAGCGTGCCCGTGGCTTATTGCGCAACCGCGCGCTGGGTTTCGTCTACCAGTTCCATCACCTGTTGCCGGAGTTCACCGCGCTCGAAAACGTGTGCATGCCACTGCTGATCGGGCGCACCGCCATTCCTGAGGCTCGTGAGCGTGCTGAAGCGCTGCTCAAGCGCGTGGGCCTGGGGCATCGCCTGACGCACAAGCCGGCCGAGCTGTCCGGTGGCGAGCGTCAGCGCGTGGCGATCGCCCGTGCGCTGGTGAACCGCCCAGGCCTGGTGATGCTCGATGAGCCCACCGGCAACCTCGACCATCACACCGCCCAGGGTATCCAGGACCTCATGCAGGAACTGAGCAGCGCCTCGCAAACGGCCTTCCTGGTCGTGACCCACGACCTCAACCTGGCGCGCCAGATGGACCGTGTGCTGCGCCTCGAAGATGGGCACCTGGTGCCGATCTGATCTGGGCGTGTTGAGTGCCCGCCACCTGCGGCGGGCACCTTGATTCTTTTCTTTACCTGGGTGCTTCCGTTCATGTTCAGACCCTTGTCTATCTTCATCGGCGCGCGCTACACCCGCGCCAAGCGCCGCAACCATTTCATCTCGTTCATCTCCATGACCTCGATGATCGGCCTGTCCCTGGGTGTGCTGGCGATGATCGTGGTGTTGTCGGTGATGAACGGCTTCCAGCGTGAAATGAGCTCGCGGATCCTGGGCATGGTGCCTCATGCCAGCATTCTGGGAGTCCAGCCGCTGGATGACTGGCGGCCAGCAGCCGAGGCGGCGCTGAAGAACCCGCAAGTAATGGCTGCAGCACCGCTGACCGAAATGGAAGGCATGCTCTCGTACAAAGGGGCGATGCAGCCGATTCAGGTCAGCGGTATCGATCCGGCCGAAGAGGGCAAGGTTTCGATCGTCGGCCAGCACATCGTCCAGGGGCGTCTGCAGAACCTCGAACCAGGTGAGTACGGGGTGGTGATCGGTGAGATCACCGCCCGGCGCTTTCGCCTGAACGTCGGTGACAAGCTGACCCTGATCGTCCCGGAAGTGAGCAGCGCACCCGGCGGTATCACTCCGCGCATGCAACGCCTGAACGTGGTGGGTGTGTTCAAGGTGGGGGCCGAACTGGATGGCTCCATGGCCTACATCCACCTGGCCGATGCCGCGCAGATGCAGCGCTGGCAGCCGGGCCAGGTGCAGGGCGTGCGGATCAAGCTCAAGGACCTGTACAGCGCGCCGCAGGTATCCAGGGCCATTGCTGCCGGGCTGGGCGACCAATACCGCGCCGATGACTGGTCGCACACCCAGGGCAGCCTGTTCAGTGCCATGAAAATGGAAAAGACCATGATCGGCCTGTTGCTGCTGATGATCATCGCCGTGGCGGCGTTCAACATCATTGCCACGCTGATCATGGTGGTCAACGACAAGGGTGCGGACATCGCCATCCTGCGTACCATCGGCGCGACACCGGCGCAGATAATGGGCACCTTCATGGTCCAGGGGACCTTGATCGGTATTGTCGGCACCTTGATCGGTGGCGTGCTCGGGGTAATCGCCGCGCTCAATGTCAGTCAGATCGTCGGCTGGCTGGAGCGCGTCAGTGGCCAGCACATCTTCACCTCCGATGTGTACTTCATCAGCAGTCTGCCGTCGGAGCTGCAGTGGGGCGATGTGGCGTTGATCTGCAGCGCGGGGTTGGTAATGAGCTTCCTGGCGACGCTGTATCCGGCGTGGCGCGCATCGCAGGTAGAGCCGGCGTACGCCTTGCGTTACGACTGATACCTGTAGGAGCCGGGCTTGCCCGCGATGCGATCGTTCGGTCGCATCGCGGGGCAAGCTCGCTCCTACCCGGCCATTGGCAATTCAATCACAAACCGCGTCCACCCACCGTTTGATTCCCCCCGAATCGCTCCACCATGGGCCTGCACGATCGATCGGGTAATCGCCAGCCCCAGCCCCGCATGCTCGCTGCTGCCTTCCCGTCGCGCCGGATCGGCCCGATAAAACCGGTCAAACAAGCGCGGCAACAGGGCCGGGTCAATCGGCTCGCCAGTGTTGGCCACCAGCAGGCGCACTTGCTTGCCTTCCACCTCGATAATGACGCGGATCTCACCGGTAGCGGGCGTGAAGCGCAAGGCATTGTCCAGCAGATTCGACAGGGCCCGGCGCAGCATATTCTGGTCGCCTTCAAGGCTCGCTCTACCCACCCGCGTCAGTGTCACGCCAGCATCTTCGGCCAGGGGCGCGTAGTACTCGATGAGTGCGTCTGCTTCCGCTGCCAGGTCCAGCCGTTGGCGGCTGGGCATCAACAAGCCATGGTCGGCCTTGGCCAGGTAGAGCATGTCGTTGACCAGCTGTGCCATCCACTGCAGCTCCTCAAGGTTGCTGTGCAGGGCTTCACGGTACTCGTCCAGGTCGCGGGGGCGGGTGAGGGTGACTTGGGTGTGGGTCAACAGGTTGGACAGCGGGGTGCGCAGTTCATGGGCAATGTCGGCGGAGAACGCCGACAGACGCTGGAAGGCGTTGTCCAGGCGTTCGAGCATGGCGTTGACGGTTTGCGCCAGCTCCTCCAGTTCGAGCGGCATCTGCCCCTCGGGCAGCCGGGTGGTCAGCGAGCGCGCCGATACCTTGGAGGCCACTTCGCCCATTTGCCGCAGCGGACGCAAGCCACTGCGCGCCGCCCAGGCGCCGAGCAGTGCCGTGGCCAGGGCCGAGAGACCGACCGTCAGCCAGATCAACTGCTGCATGCGCTGAAGAAAGTGCTGGTGGTGAGTGATGTCCAGAAACAGCGTGAGTTGGGCGGACGCTGGATCGCCGCTGTCGAGGTTAACGCACAAGCTTCGGTAATCGCTGCTGGTGCTGTGCAGGGTGCTCAGGCCCGGCATCCGGGGTGAGTCCGGCAGGCCTGCCAGGCTGTCGAACAGGACCTGGCCATCCGTGCCGCGAATACGCACCGCCAGGTCCGCCTGATGGCTCAGCTCCGATTGCAGGTCGCCCAGGCGCGGGGCAAGGCTGGCGGCATCGTGAACACCATCGAGCATCTGGCGCAGCACCGACAGCCGGCTGTTCAGCAGTTGCTGGTCGAGCTCGATGAAATGGATTTCACTGGCGCGACTGAACAGCACGCCAGCGGTGAGTGACACCGCTGCCGTACACGCAGCGAACAGCAGCGCCAGGCGACTGCCCAGGGACAATCGACGCATCAGGCCGCCCGCTCTTCAAGTACATAGCCCATGCCGCGCACAGTATGGATCAGCTTGTGTTCGTGGTTGTCGTCGATTTTCAGGCGCAAGCGGCGGATGGCCACTTCGATGACGTTGGTGTCGCTGTCAAAGTTCATGTCCCAGACCTGCGAGGCGATCAGTGACTTTGGCAGCACTTCGCCCTGGCGTCGCAACAGCAGTTCGAGCAGGGCGAATTCCTTGGCGGTCAGGTCGATGCGTTGACCGGCACGTTCCACCCTGCGGCGAATCAGATCCAGGCGCAGGTCGCCCAGGCCCAAGCTGGTTTCCTGGGTCGGGTTGCTGCCGCGGCGCAGCAGGCTGCGTACCCGTGCCAACAGCTCGGAGAACGCAAAGGGTTTGACCAGATAGTCGTCAGCGCCCAGCTCCAGGCCGTGTACGCGGTCTTCCACGGCATCGCGAGCGGTGAGAAACAGCACCGGAATCTCCAGGCCGGCGGCGCGTACGGCCTGCAGGATCTGCCAGCCATCGCGGCCGGGCAGCATCACATCGAGGATCAGCAGATCGTAGTCGCCCGTCAGGGCCAGGTGCTGGCCGGTGTTGCCGTCGGCGGCAAGTTCGGTAGCAAAGCCTGCTTCACTGAGGCCCTGGCAAAGGTACTGGCCGGTTTTGGTCTGGTCTTCGACGATCAGCAGTTTCATCAGGTGGCTCTTGGACGTGGGTTGCCGGGTGGTTATACCGCGCCGGGCGCTGTGGATGGCCAAGCTGACAAAGTTGTAATCTTTTTGTCAGGTAGCTGCCAGCGCCGGTTTTCTACAGTGAAGCCTGATTCGTCGCAACCCTGGAGTGAGCCTTTGATGAAACACGTTATTTTTGCCGGTGCCTTGGCGCTGTTCAGCCTTCCAGCACTGGCGTCACCGGCGCATTCCTTTGCCTTTGGTGCGCCAGCACCCGCTGCCAAAGCCGACCGCACCGTGGAAGTCGTCATGGGCGACATGTATTACGAACCGCGCAGCCTGCAGGTCAAGGCCGGCGAAACGGTGCGCTTCGTGCTGGTCAACAAGGGCGCGGTAATACATGAGTTCAGCCTGGGCGATGCGGTCATGCATGCCAAGCACCAGAAAGAAATGATCGCCATGCAAGGTCAGATGGACCACGCCGCCATGGGCCACGGCAACATGCAGCAGGGTCAACGCATGAAGCATGACGACCCCAACACCGTGATGGTCGAGCCTGGCAAGCGTGGCGAGCTGACCTGGACCTTCAGCGAGTCCACCCCCATCGAGTTTGCCTGCAACGTGCCGGGACACTACCAGGCAGGCATGGTCGGCAGGCTGACCATCGGCCAATAACAGCTCGATCCCAATGCATGGCACAAACCCTATAAACTAGGGGCATTTTCGTCCTTCAGGTTTGAGCCATGCATCCCGCCGCCGAACATTCCCCGCTGGGTAAATCCAGCGAATACATCGCCACTTACACACCCTCGCTGCTGTTCCCGATCCCTCGCGCCGCGAAATGGGCCGAACTGGGTGTCACTGCCCAGACCTTGCCTTGGCAGGGTGTGGATTTCTGGAACTGTTTCGAGCTGTCCTGGCTGCTGCCTTCGGGCAAGCCGGTGGTGGCAATCGGCGAGTTCGCCATTCCCGCCGATTCGCCGAACATCATCGAATCCAAGTCATTCAAGCTGTACCTGAACTCGCTGAACCAAACAGCATTCGAGTCGTACGATGCGCTGCAGGCCTGCCTTGAAAAGGACCTGTCCGCTGCTGCCGGCAAGCCGGTCAAGGTGCAAATCCGCAGCCTGGCCGAAGTCGAAGGGCAGGGCGTGGTTGCCTTGCCAGGTGTGTGTATCGATGACCTGGATGTCAGCATCAGCAACTACGAACAGCCTCAACCTGAACTGCTGCGCAGCGACAGCAGTCGTATTGTCGAAGAAACCTTGCACAGCCACTTGCTCAAATCCAACTGCCCGGTCACCGGCCAGCCGGACTGGGGCAGTGTTACCGTGCATTACCGCGGTGCGGCGCTGGATCATGCCAGCCTGCTGACCTATCTGATCAGCTTCCGCCAGCACGCAGACTTCCATGAGCAGTGTGTCGAGCGTATCTACCTGGACCTCAAGCGTTTGCTCAACCCCGAGTTCCTGACCGTATACGCCCGTTATGTGCGCCGCGGCGGCTTGGACATCAACCCCTACCGCAGCACTGAGGCGGTGACGCTGCCGAACCTGCGCCTGGTTCGCCAGTAACGAAAAAGCCCCGTCCAATGACGGGGCTTTTTATTGCTGACGGGGGTTCAGATACCCATGCTTTGCAGGCTCTGAACGATATTGCGCAAGGTGGCGGTCAGGCCGGGGTGATCGACTTCAAAGCGCTCCACGGCCAGGTTGACGCCATCGACCAGGTTGTTGTCCGGGGTAACGGCTTCCAATTCGATCTTGGCCTCGATCTGCTGCATCAACTCATGCAGGTGGACGCGCTCCTCTTCCGAGAGCGGCGGGTTTTGCTCCAGTTGCTCGCGCAGGGCGTTGAGTTGCTCTTGCAGTTCGCGGGCAGGCATGGGTGATCTCCCTCTATGGATAGGCACATTCATGGACCCCGCCGACGGGCGAAAGGTCCATGCCTTGTCCTACAGAGTAATCCACCGGCGAGCGCTTTGCATGACCCGGATCAAGGGCCCTGCGTCAGGGCTTTTCGCCTTTGAGCCGACGCTGGGCAATATCGGCCAGGCAGTCGCCGAGCGATTCGAGGTGGTCGATTACCGAATGCACGCCCAGTGCAAACAGTTGCAGGGTGGCCTTGCCACGCTTGCGTTCCTGCTCCTGGGGGCTGAGTGCCTGCCACTGCTGGTTGTCGACGCCACAGAGCGAGCTGCAGGTGGCAATGCCGATGGTCCACAGGCCGGCATTGAGCCCCGATTGCAGCAAGCGCGGCTCGCCACTGACCAGCACGCAGCCATCCAGCGTGCGGGTCTTGAGCTTCATCAGTGCCTGCCAGCACGCATCCGGTGCCGGCCATGGCGCAGGCGTGTGGTGCTGGGCCTTGATCCAGTCAGGCAGTGAGCTGGCGATGTGCTCGGCGTCGGCGTCGCTCAATTCGTCCAGCCAGGCGCAGGGCACCCGCTGCTGTTTCAGCCAGTCGAGGGTGTGCAGGGCGCCGGGGGTGGGTTGCGGGAAGTTCGAAGGCTTGCTCACGTCGACGAGGCAGTCGCGCAGACCAAACAGCAAAGCGGTGAAGGCGGGGGAGTCTGGCATGGAAACGTCCCTGAAATAGCCTGCAGGCTACGCGGGGGTTGTTACGCTCTGGTTACATTGCCAAGAAACAGATGTTCACAATTTCATGACCTCCTTTGTGTCAGGCTGGTTATCACTGAAAGACCCTTTATACTTGTTTCCTTTTAAACGCCAGGTGCTTGACGCTTGGTGCTGTGACTGTCGAGGAGTAACTCTATGCGTAGGATCGGTACTGATGTGATCGATCGGATGGCGCGGGCCTGTGTCTGTGCAAGCCTGCTGCTGGCGTCGGTCGGCGCGGCCCAGGCGGCCACCGAGGAAGATCCCTGGGAGAGCATCAACCGCCCGATCTTCAGGTTCAACGACACGGTCGACACCTATGCGCTCAAGCCGCTGGCCAAAGGTTACCAGGCAGTTACCCCGCAGTTCCTTGAAGACGGCATCCACAATATGTTCCGCAACCTGGGGGACGTGACCAACCTTGCCAACAACGTCCTGCAGCTCAAGCCGCATGCTGCCGGTGTCGACACGGCACGCCTGATCGTCAACACCACCTTCGGCCTGGCCGGCTTCTTCGACGTCGGTACCAAGATGGGCCTGCAGCGCAACGATGAAGACTTCGGCCAGACGCTGGGCTACTGGGGCGTGGGCAGCGGCCCGTACGTGATGCTGCCACTGCTTGGCCCAAGCACCGTGCGTGACGCCGTTGCGAAGTACCCGGACACCTACACCGAACCCTACCGCTATATCGACCACGTACCGACCCGCAACACAGCACTCGCCGTGGATGTAGTCGACACCCGCGCCAGCCTGCTGTCGGCAGAAAAGATGATCAGCGGCGACAAGTACGTGTTCATCCGCAACGCTTACCTGCAGAATCGCGAGTTCAAAGTCAAAGATGGCGAAGTCGTCGACGACTTTTAAGGCGTGCGAGCTTGAAAAAAAGGCGACCCCAGGGTCGCCTTTTTTGTGCATGCGGATTCAGATCAGTCTGATAATGCGCAGGCCGAGCTTTTGTTGGCCCCGGGGCTGGTCGGCGATCCACACCACTTCGGTGCTGGCCTGAAGGCCCGTGAGCGCAGGATGCTCGGAGTCGATATGCACCTCGAGGTTGTCGCCCACCTTGAACTGACGAGGCGACTGAATCTGCATGCCGCTGCTGGAAAGGTCCAGGCAGATGGCTGCAACGACCTGTCCCGCATGGATGAGGCTCACGCCCGCATCTACCTGCATTCGTATGAAGTCGCGTTTCTCGCTGTAGTCCGTAGGCGTTGAGGTCATACCTGCATCCTTCCATTGCGTCGCGGTTCGAAGGGTTTTTATAACTCCCGGCTCTTTAGCCTGTAAAGAGCAGCGGCGGGCATCGGCGTACCCTTGAAACGCCCGGCGGATGGGAGTACCGTCTGCGCCTTACAGGGCACCTCTGCTAGTTGCCGGACAGCCTGTCTTGTCCTACAACTCATAGAAGAGTGGCTAGAAGCGAATCCAGTATGCGTGCTCAAGCCTTGTCGAGCGCGCCTACGCCAACCTAATTCTGGCGCCGTTTGCCCACATGCAGAAAACCAGTGCAACGCTGCTGATAATCGATGACGACGACGTCGTACGTGCGAGTCTCGCCGCCTACCTTGAAGACAGTGGTTTCAGTGTCCTGCAAGCGAGTAATGGCCAGCAGGGCCTCCAGGTCTTCGAACAGCACCAGCCCGATCTTGTGATCTGCGATCTGCGCATGCCGCAAATGGGCGGTCTGGAGCTGATTCGCCAGGTGACCGAGCGTGCCCCCGAGTTGCCGGTGATCGTGGTCTCTGGCGCCGGGGTCATGAACGACGCGGTCGAGGCGTTGCGCCTGGGCGCCGCCGATTACCTGATCAAGCCCCTGGAAGACCTTGCGGTACTGGAGCATTCGGTACGCCGTGCGCTGGATCGAGCTCACCTGGTGCTGGAAAACCAGCGTTACCGGGAAAAACTCGAGACCGCCAACCGCGAACTGGAAGCCAGCTTGCATTTACTGCAAGAAGACCAGACGGCCGGGCGCCAGGTGCAGATGAACATGCTGCCGGAAAGCCCCTGGGTCGCCGACGAACTGTCGTTCGAGCACCAGATTATTCCGTCGCTGTACCTGTCGGGTGACTTTGCCGACTATTTTCGGGTCGATGAGCGCCGCATCGCTTTCTACCTGGCAGACGTTTCCGGGCACGGGGCGTCGTCGGCATTCGTGACGGTGCTGTTGAAGTTCATGACGACCCGGCTGTTGTTCGAATTCAAGCGCAGCGCGGCCCTGCGTGACTTCAAGCCGTCGGAAGTCCTCGGGCATATCAACCGCGGCCTGATCAACTGCAAGTTGGGCAAGCACGTAACGATGGTCGGTGGTGTAATCGACGAAGACACTGGCATCATGACCTACAGCATTGGCGGCCACTTGCCGCTGCCCGTGCTCTATACCCCGGGCCAGAGCCGTTATCTGGAAGGCCGCGGTTTGCCGGTCGGATTGTTCGAAGAGGCAACTTACCAGGATCACGTCCTGGAGTTGCCACCGCAGTTCAGCCTGACACTGCTCTCTGATGGCATTCTGGACCTTTTGCCTGGGGAAACACTCAAAGATAAAGAAGCGGCCCTGCCTGAAATCATCAAGGCCGCAGGAGGCAGCCTGGATGGGCTGCGCCAACGATTCGGATTGGCTACGCTTGGGGAGATGCCGGATGATATCGCCCTATTGGTGTTGAGCAGGAACCTTCAATGAGTACGGGTAGAATCCAGTTCGCCGAGCAGAGCGGCACCTTTGTGCTGAAGTTCGTCGGTGAAGTGCGCCTGACCTTGTGTTCGGCGCTGGATGCGACGATTGAAAAGATCTTCACGGCGCTGAATTTCTCGGCGATCGTCATCGATCTGACCGAAACCGAAAGCATCGACAGCACCACCCTGGGTTTGCTGGCCAAACTCTCGATCCTGTCGCGGCAGAAGGTCGGGCTGCTGCCTACCGTGGTGACCACCAACCCGGACATCTCGCGGTTGCTGCAGTCGATGGGCTTCGACCAGGTGTTCAACATCGTCGATCGGCCGATCCCGTGCCCGGAGTGCCTGACCGACCTGCCTTCCCAGGACCAGAGCGAAGATATCGTGCGCTCCAAGGTGCTTGAGGCCCACAAGATCCTCATGGGCCTGAACGACTCCAATCGTGAAGCCTTTCATGACCTGGTCAACGCCCTCGAGCGGACCTGACCCGTACAACAGGCGCCTCATGGCGCCTGCCTTTCCCGGCTAGTCCGTTGCCCTTGGCGGGAACTCGGTTTTTGCTGCGCCATTGGCGTTGAGCTGGAATATCCGCTGCGGCTGCCCTTGTTCATTGAAAAACACCTGGCCCAGGCCTGCGCTGTTCCATAGCCGCTCGCCGGCCTTGCTGTGCGCGGGCGTACGTGGAATGACTTCCATCTGGCGACGCTTGGTCAGCCAGTTGAGGGGAGAGCGGGGTGAATACAGCCAGCGGTTCAGGCGGTCGAATATATCCAGCAGGCGCCGCGGAAACTCGTTCTTGATGCCGCTGCTGGTGATCTGCCACAAGTGCGGGCTGCGCTGGCGGTGGCGGATCAGTACTTCATAGACAAACGAGTAATGCACATCGCCCGACAGCACCACGTAATGCCCCGGTGTGCGCGAATGTCGGAAGATGTTCAGAATCACCTGGGCAGCGCCGCGGTGGGCCATCCAGTTCTCGGCATCGACCAGCAGGGGATAGCCTAGCCAGCTGAACGCCCGCTGCACCGTCTCGATCAGCTTGACGCCGAAGATGGGGGCGGGCGACACGATGATGGCCGAGGGGTGGTCGAGCAAGGCTTGCTGCAGTTCACTCAAGGCCTCCCAGTCGAGCAGGCCGGACGGCTTCTTGAAGTTGCTTTCGCTACGCCAGCGGCGAGTTCGGGTATCGAGCACCAGCAGTGGCGGATTGCTTGGCAGTACAAACTGCCAGCCCTGGAAGCGCAGCACGTCCTCGATCAGGGCATCTTGCAATGGAGCATCCAGGGGCTGGTCGGCCAAAGCGCTCTGGCTCAATGCCTGGCATTTGAGTATCAGGTGTCGGCAGGCGTCGGGGTCGTTGCCCCAGCCTTGGCACAGCAAATAGGCGAGCAGTGCATTGCCGATGATGCGTTTGGAAAACGGATGACCGTAGGCGGTCTCCTCCCATTGCGCCGACAGGTTCCAGTCATCGGTAATGTCGTGGTCGTCGAAAATCATCAGGCTTGGCAGGTGTGCTAGCACCCGGGCGACCCCGCCCAGGCCGCTGACGAAGCCCAGGATCAACTGCTGCTCCTGCTCGAAGCGCTCCTGACGCTGCTCGGTGAGCCCGGCCGGCATCTGCACGTCGACCAGCGTCCACGGTACCGGCGACCACACCAGCAGGTACATGGCCATGACCTCGGCAAAAGTCACCAGGTGATTGTCGGCATTGCTGCTGGTGAAGATCGGCTTGCGTGCGCCACCAAAAAAGCGCTCGCGCAGGGTTTCGTTGCTTTCCAGTGCAGGCAGCAGGTCAGCGCGGTGGTAATAGCTGGCGGCGTGCCGGTAGAGCGCCTGGCTGTCATCGACCACGGCGCCCTCCAGTTGCTCGTCAAACAGCTCCAGTCGCTCGATCAATGCATGAATGGCGCGCAGCATGGGCCCGGCGACGTCATCGGCATACACCTGGTCGCCACTCATCATCAGCAGGGCCGGGCGCGCCGTGGGGTTGGTGCATTCCATCAGCAGGCGGTCTGCACACAGCAAGCCGTCGGCGGCAGGGTGGTGCGGCTTGCGACAGGAACCGTGGAGCAGATGTTCAAGGCGTGAACGAAGGACGAAGCTCGGCTGCCGGGCGCCGTCGTAGAGCAAGTGCGGGGCCCATTGGGCGATGCCTTGGGGGCCGGCATCGGTTTGCAGGATCAGGTCATAGTCGATCTGCTCATCGCAGGGCAACGGATTGTCGAGGTGAATGTCGATCAGGTGTACGAAGGCCTGGCGACCGATAGGCATGACCTGGCAGTCGATGCTGGGGGTAATGCCTGTAACACTCAACGCCAGCGCTGGCTGCAGGGGCTGCGAGGCGACCAGCCAGAACACCATCCGTTGTGATTCGAGGCGGCGCAACAGGGGGCCGGCCAGTACGGCGGGTAGTGCAGAAAGTTCAGGCATCAGATCTCTGAAAGCAAAGTCAAAAGCATCGCGGGTCAAGCCCGCTCCTACAGCCGGTAGGAGCGGGCTTGACCCGCGAAAAGGAAAGAATGCTCCGCATTCCTCGCCTCAGTGGCAAACCCGATTTGTATCAGGCTTTTGCAGCCAGCAAAGCCTCAAGTTTTTCCTGGTCCCGTGCAAACTGACGAATCCCCTCGGCCAGCTTCTCGGTGGCCATGGCGTCTTCGTTGGATGCCCAGCGGAACTGCGCCTCGCTCAGGTGCTGGCGTGGCTCGCCCTTGTTGCCCGGCTTGAGGGTGCGCGGCAGGTCGCCCTGGTCGTCACTGAGCTGTTGCAGCAGTTCGGGGCTGATGGTCAGTCGGTCGCAGCCAGCCAGTTGCTCGATCTGGCCAATGTTGCGGAAGCTCGCGCCCATGACCACGGTGTTGTAACCGTTGGTCTTGTAGTAGTCGTAGATTCGCGTCACCGACTGCACGCCCGGGTCTTCGGCGCCAACATACTCCTTGCCGGTGGACTTCTTGTACCAGTCGTAGATACGGCCCACGAACGGCGAAATCAGGAACACCCCGGCGTCGGCACAGGCTTGTGCCTGGGCAAACGAGAACAACAGCGTGAGGTTGGTCTGGATGCCTTCCTTCTCCAGCTTCTCGGCGGCCCGAATACCTTCCCAGGTCGAAGCCAGCTTGATCAGCACGCGGTCGCGGCCAATACCGGCCTTGTCGTACAGCTCGATTAACTGGCGGGCCTTGGCCAGCAAGGCAGGTTCATCGAAAGACAGCCGGGCATCGACTTCGGTAGAGATACGCCCCGGAATCACCTTGAGAATGCCGGCGCCAATGGCCACGGCAAAGGTGTCACAGGCAAGGCCGACATCGCCCTTGCCGTGTTCGACCGACTGCTTGAGCAGATCTGCATAGCCGGGCATCGCTGCGGCCTTGAGCAGCAGCGAAGGGTTGGTGGTGGCGTCGACCGGTTTCAGACGGCTGATGGCATCAATATCACCCGTGTCAGCAACTACAGTGGTGAACTGCTTGAGTTGTTCCAGCTTGGAGGTCATGGGCGTGCTCTGTCCTGTGCGGTGGATCGACATTACCCGAGCGTTGCCAGCCGCTCAAGGGCTGGCAGGTACGCCGGGGCAAAGGATAAGACTTCGAGTCCGCAAGTGGGCACAGGTTCCGGAGTCAGCGCCCCTGCAACAGCTCGCCGGCCTGATCGAGCAGTGCCAGAGGGTCGTTGGTCTTGTGGATATCCACCGACAGCAACTGACGGAACTTGCGCGCCCCCGGGAAGCCCTGGCCAAGGCCAAGGATGTGCCGGGTCACATGGTGCATGGCGCCGCCCGATGCCAAGTGCGCGGCGATATAGGGGCGCAGCTTGGACAGTGCCTCACTGCGGCTGATCACCGGCGCCTGGCTGCCGAACAACTGTTGGTCAACCTCGGCCAGCACATACGGATTGTGGTAGGCCTCGCGGCCAAGCATCACCCCGTCGAACGTCTGCAGATGCTCCCGGCACTCGGCCAGGGTCTTGATACCGCCGTTGAGCACGATCTCCAGATCAGGGAAGTCGGCCTTCAGTTGTGCAGCTACGTCATAACGCAGCGGTGGAATTTCGCGGTTCTCTTTTGGCGACAGCCCTTCAAGAATCGCAATGCGTGCATGCACGGTAAAACTGCGGCAGCCGGCATCATGCACCTGGCCAACGAAATCACACAGCTCGGCATAACTGTCGCGCCCGTTGATCCCGATACGATGTTTTACCGTTACCGGAATCTGCACCGCATCTTGCATCGCCTTGACGCAATCGCCTACCAAAGCCGGGTGCCCCATCAGGCAGGCGCCGATCATGTTGTTCTGCACCCGATCGCTAGGGCAGCCGACATTGAGGTTCACCTCATCGTACCCGGCATCCTGGGCCAGCTTGGCGCAGGCCGCCAGATCCGCCGACACACTGCCGCCCAGTTGCAAGGCCAGGGGGTGTTCGGCTTCGTCATGGCGCAAAAAGCGCTCGGTATCGCCGTGCAACAGGGCGCCGGTGGTGACCATCTCGGTATAGAGCAGGGCGTTGCTGGAGAGTAGGCGCAGAAAGAATCTGCAGTGCCTATCAGTCCAATCCATCATCGGCGCAACGCTGAAGCGGCGGGAGGGCTCAGAACGTGGATTTACAGAAGTTGACGCAGTAGTGGCTGGCATTGGTGCTCGGGATCTGTCGCGGTAAGCCGGCATTCTACCAAGAGCGCGTGGGATTCGCCTGTCAGTAGTCGCAAGTTCGTTGGCCGCCAACAATCAGTAGTGCCGGAGGCGCTCGGGAGGAAAATGAGTGTTGGGGGGCAGGGCTGTCACAAAAACCTCTTTTTGTGCCGTTATGATCCACGCCTTTAAGCGGCGGGTTGAAAACGAGGCCAAATATCAGCCCGACCTTGCGACCAATTCTCACTCACGTGAACCACTTCGAACATTCGTGCCGCCACGCGCCGCTTTGGGTTTTCCCTGGCCGGTCATACCGCGTATCATTCCTACAATATTTCTGAAGATTTCCTACGTGATGCGTGTAGGCCATTAGCCTTGCACCCTTTCTGTGCGCAGCAAGGCAAGCTCCAGATAACAATGATCCGCAGGTGACGTTTAACGACTTGCCAAAAGAATATGGCCTGGCACGCCGGCTGTCCGATGGATGGGATGGTGCCCGGAAGAGTTTTAAAGGAATGGGTTTTGACAAAGCGTAGACAGGTAGCAATTGTTGGTTGTTCTTTCCGTTTTCCCGGCTCTACCACGAGCAGCTTCTGGCAGAACTTAATGGCCGGGCGGGACCTGGTTACCCAGGTCGACGCCTCGCGCTGGGACCATGCCGAGTTCCTGCACCCGGACAAAGCCAACCCGGCTACCAGTTATACCTTCGCAGCCGGCACCCTGGGCGACGTCAGTGCATTCGATGCGGGCTTCTTCAATATCTCGCCACGCGAAGCGGCGGTGATGGACCCGCAGCAACGCATGTTGCTGGAAATGTGCTGGGAAACTTTCGAGAACGCCGGCGTCAAGCCGTCCAGCCTGCGTGGCAGCAATTGTGGTGTGTACCTGGGCATCGCCGCGGTGGAGCAGGCCTATCGCCTAGTGGAAGACATGGCCTCGATCGACGCCGCCACCGCCACTGGCAATACCATGAGCATTGCGGCCAATCGCCTGTCGTTCTTCTACGACCTGCGCGGCCCGAGCATGGCTATCGATACGGCCTGTTCGTCTTCGCTCGTGGCCTTTCACCAGGCCTGCCAGGCCATTCTCAGTGGTGATATCGATCAGGCTGTGACTGGCGGCATCAGCCTGCACATGCACCCGTTCGGTTTCATGATCTTCGCCAAGGCCTCGATGCTGTCGCGCACCGGGCGTTGCCACTCCTTCGACGAGAGCGGTGATGGGTATGCGCGCTCCGAGGGCGGTGGTTTGTTCCTGCTCAAGGACTACGACCAGGCCGTGGCCGACGGCAACCCGATCCTGGCCGTGGTCGCCGCCAGTGCGGTGAACACCGATGGCCGCAAGTCGAGCCTGACCCTGCCCAATGCCGATGCCCAGGCCGCGCTGCTCAAGCACGCTTACGCCAAGGCCGGTATCGATCCTTCGCAGCTTGATTACCTGGAAGCGCATGGCACGGGTACTGCGGTGGGTGACCCGGTCGAGACCCGCGCCATCGGTGAAGCCCTGGGCCAGGTCCGTGGCGCCGGCAATCCGTTGCCGATCGGCTCGGTCAAGAGCAACCTGGGCCACCTGGAAGCAGCCTCCGGTGTTGCCGGCCTGATGAAGGCGCTCAATTGCCTGATCGAACGCAAAGTGCCGGCCACCATCGGTGTCGAGGAGCTCAACCCGAATATTGCGTTTGCCGACCTTAACCTCAAGGTCGTGACCCAGACCCACGCACTCAAGCCAGAGGGCCAGTTGACCGTCGGGGTCAACTCCTTCGGTTTCGGCGGCGCCAACGCGCACGTCATTCTGCAAAGCCCTGAGCCGCTTCCGGCGTCTGCCGCACCGACCCAGGCGCGCCGCCTGCCATTGATGCTCAGCGCCAAGGATACCAACGGCTTGCGTGCCACCGCCGAACGCTTTGCCGACTACCTGGCCGCGCACCCCGAGGCCAATTACTACGACGTGGCCTACCAGGCCATGTTCCGTCGTGACGCCCACTCGCATCGCTTGCTGCTGATCAGCGCCGATCCGGCCGAGGCCGCCCAGGCGCTGGCGGACTATGCCGACGATCCGAGTCTCAGCGAGCTGAGCTCGGTGCTCGAGGCCGGCCAGGCGCTGGACAAGGTCCAGGGGCCGGTCTTCGTCTACTCCGGCAACGGTTCACAGTGGCAGGGCATGGGCAGCGCGATGCTCGGCAACCCGCTGTTCGAGGCTGCCGTGGCTGAAGTCGATGCCATTTTCCAACCGCTGGCGGGCTATTCGCTGCGCGCCGAGCTGCTCGGTGAAAACGGTGAAGACCGCTACGTACGCACTGAAATCGCCCAGCCGGCGCTGTTCGCCTTGCAAGTGGCGGTCACCCGTGTGTTGGCAGCCCAGGGATTCCATCCGGCGGCAGTGATTGGCCACAGCGTGGGTGAAGTGGCCGCTGCCTGGGCCTGCGGTGCATTGAGCCTGGAAGACGCCACACAGGTCATTTTCCACCGCAGCCGCCTGCAGGGCCTGACCCGTGGCAGCGGCCAGATGACCGCCGTGGGCCTGTCGGGCGAAGCCACCGCCGCCGTGCTGGGTGAGCAGGGCCTGGACAGCCAGTTGGTAGTCGCCGGCGAAAACAGTGCCCGTGGCGCCACGGTCGCTGGTGGTGTCGAGGCGTTGACCGCGCTTGAAGAGGTGCTCACCGAGCGTCAGGTGTTCGCCCGCCGCCTGGGCCTGGACTATGCCTTCCATTCCCCGGCGATGAACCCGATCGAACAGCAGGTCATTGCTGACCTTGCACACATTCAGCCGCGCAGCGGCGATATCCCGTTCTACTCGACCGTCGTTGGCGGCGAGCTGGACGGCCAGCGCCTGGACAGCCGCTACTGGTGGCAGAACATCCGCTTCCCGGTGTTGTTCCAGGGCGCGATGGACGCCTTGGCGGGGCAGGGCTTCAACCTCTACGTCGAAGTCGGTCCGCACCCGATCCTGCGCGGTTATGTCACCGACGCCCTGAATGCGCGCGAGCTCGCTGGCCAAGTGATCGGCACCTTGCTGCGCAAGGACAACAGCCCGGCGTTGCTGGAACGTTGCGTGGCCAAGCTGCTGATTGCTGGCGCCGAGCCGGACTGGCAGCCGCACTTCCCGGTGGCCGGCAACAACCTGCGCCTGCCGAACTACACCTGGCAGCGAGACCACTTCCAGCTGCCGGTCAGCGCCGAATCCTTCGGCGTACTGCAGCGCGAGCGTGTACACCCGCTGCTGGGCTATCCATTGGCCGACCGCGCGCTGACGTGGGAAAACCGTCTCGATACACAACTGTTCCCCACCTTGGGCGATCACAAGGTCGGTGAGTCGGTGCTGTTCCCCGGCGCCGGTTTCACCGAGCTGGCATTGGCGGTGGCCTTGCTGCACCAGCCGGGCGAGTTCGTCGATATCGAAGAACTGGAAATTCATAACCCGTTGCTGCTCGGCAGCGAAGGCAGCAAGAAAATCCGCGTCAACGTTGAAGAGGCAGACGGCACCTTGCGCGTTACCTCGCGCACGTTGGCCCAGCGTGAAGAGTGGGTGCAGCACGTGGTGGCGCGCCTGCCGGGTGAAGCCCGTGGCGTGCTGCTCGGTGGTCGTGCACCGGCACTGCCGCAGCGCCCGGCGGACTTCACCGGCGAGCAGCACCTGGCGCTGACCTGCGCGGTTGGCCTGAACTACGGCCCGGCCTACCAGGCGGTATCTGCCGTGTGGGTAGAGCCTGCGCGCGTGCTGGCGCAACTGAGCGTGCCTGATGCCATCGCTGCTGAACTGGCCTCGCTGCACCTGCATCCGGCCTTGCTCGACGGCGCTTTCCAGTTGATCACCGAACTGCTGGTCAGCCAACCGGGCAGCAACAAGGGCCTGGCGTTCATTCCGGTCAAGTTCGGTCGTATCGCCTTTGCCAAGGCCGGCGGTGTGCCGTGCCTGGCTGAGGTCGTGCAGCTCAAACGCACCGAGCATTCGTTGCTGGTGGATTTCACCCTGTTCGATGCGGCCGGCGAAGCCGTGCTGTTTATCAAGGATGCGCGCTTCCGTGGCGTGCGCCTGCAGCGAGACCGCTCTGGCGACATCAAGCGCATGGCTCACGTCGGGGTTGTTGCACCGGGCCAGGTCGTTCCAGTGTTGCGTGAGGCCCAGGCCTGCACGCCGCTGGTGGGCCACCTGCAAGGGCTGGGTGACGAAGCCGTGCAGGCGCGTTACCTCAATGAAGTCGAGCCGTTGCTCGACGCCCTGTGTTCCAGCTTTGTCCTCGACCTGATCGAGCAGGCCGGCGGCCAGTTGAGCGCCGAGCAGGTTGCCCTGTGGTCGCAGCACGAAGGCGTGCCCGGTGACTACCTGGCCACCTTGCTGCGCCATGGCCATGACGATGGCAGCCTGAGCCGTGATGCCGACGGCAACTGGCAGATGGTCGAGGCGGGCGAGCGTCCTGCCTCCGAGGACATCTGGCAGGAGCTGTTCAGGAGCTACCCGGAACACTTCCAGATCATTCATTCGGTCGGCCGTATCGGCCGCCACTTGCCGACCCTGCTGGAGGGTACCCAGGCCCTTGAACAACTGCTGCCGCGAGAAACAAGCGGGGCCAACCTGGTACGCCTGGTACTGGGTGCAGCGGGCCAGCAACGCCTGCTTGCCGGGGTGCGTGAGACCCTCGCCCAACGATTGGCCACTTTGCCGGCGGGTCAGCGCTTGCGCGTACTGGAGCTCGGCTTTGGTGGCCAGTCCTTTATCGAGTCGCTGTACGCGGGTATCGACTTTGATCGCATCGACTACAGCTACTGCGTTCAGGAGCCGGAGCTGGCGCAGATGCTGCGCGACGATTGCCCGGCGCTGGATATCATCGGCTTTGATCAACTGGCCGATGCCCGTGTGTTCGACTGGGTGCTGGCGCCCACTGACCTGGCGGCGCTGGACAGCATCGGTGAAGCCTTGCGCCAGGCCGCGAGCCGGCTCAGTCCGCACGGCCAACTGGCCTTGCTGGCGCAGCACCCGGCGCGCTGGGCCGACTTCGTCTTCGGTGCCCAGGCCGGCTGGTGGCTGGCGGGCCCGCAACAGGCGTTGTCGCGGCAGCAGCGGCCATCGTTCTGGCTGCATGAACTGCAGCGCCACGGCCTGACCCTGACCCACACCCTGGAAGCCTTGCCAGGCACTGCCTGTGGCAGTTACCTGTTGCTGGCCGAAAATGCCGACAGCAAATGCGCACCCGCATCCGACGTTGCGATGCAACGCTGGGCCGTGCTGGCCGAAGCCGGGCAGGGCGCCGCTGCGCAATTGGCCCAGGCCCTGCGCGAGCAAGGCCAGCAGGTCAGCCTGCTGCTGCCAGGCGATGCGCAGGCGCTGGCACAGCAGCTCGCTGCATTGGACCAGGCACCGGAGCAGCTCCTGCACCTGGTCGGGTTCGATACCGACCATGGCCTTGATGGCCAGGGCCTGCGCTGCATGCAGGCGGCTGCTCTGGTCCAGGCGTGCGAGTCGCTTGGCATGGCGCCGCAATGCTGGCTGTTGACCCGCGGCGCTGCCACTCACCTGTACGCTGGTGAGAACGCCGGGAACGTCGATGCCATCGCCGATGCTGCGTTCTGGGGCTTCGGCCGCACCTTGGCGAACGAGTCGGCCAGTTGCAAGGTCCGCCTGCTCGACCTGGCCTTCAGTGCACCGATCGACAGCCTGCTGCCAGCGCTGTTGCACGCCGATAGCGAGACCGAGCTTGCGATCACTGCCGATGGCCAACGCTACGTACCGCGTTTGCGCGTGTTGCACGATCAGGCCCAGGTAGTAGGTGATACCGACAAGCGCATCAGCTTGGGCTTCGACCTGCCCGGCCAGTTGCGCAACCTGCGCTGGGAAGTGCGCGAGCCGCGCCTGCCTGCCCCGGACGAGCTGGACATTGCCGTGCGGGCCACCGGCCTGAACTTCCGCGACGTGATGTTCGCCCTTGGCTTGCTGTCGGATGAAGCCATCGAAAACGGCTTCTCCGGGCCGACCCTGGGCTTTGAGTTCTCTGGCGTGGTGCAGGGCAAAGGCGCCGATGTACTTGGCGATTTCGCCCCGGGCGACCGTGTGGTGGGCTTCGGACCGTGCAGCTTTGCCAACCGCCTGGTGACCAACGCCAACGCCGTGGCGCGCATTCCGGATGGCATGTCGTTCGAGGCGGCGGCGACCATTCCAAGTACATTCTTCACCGTCTACTACGCCCTGCATTACCTGGCGCGCCTGGAGCCAGGCGAGAAGGTGCTGATCCATGGCGCCGCCGGTGGCGTGGGCATCGCTGCGATCCAGATCGCCAAGTGGTGCGGCGCGGAGATCTACGCCACCGCCGGCAGCGACGAAAAGCGCGATTTCCTGCGCCTGCTCGGTGTCGACAAGGTGTTCGATTCACGCTCCCTGGCCTATGCCGACGAAGTGCTGGCGATGACCGGCGGGCGAGGCGTCGACGTGGTGCTCAACTCCCTGGCGGGCGAAGCGATCAACCGCAACCTGCGGGTGCTCAAGCCGTTTGGCCGGTTCCTGGAACTGGGCAAGCGTGATTTCTACCAGAACACCCGTATCGGCCTGCGTCCGTTCCGCAACAACATCAGTTACTTCGGTATCGATGCCGACCAACTGATGAGCGAGCGCCCGGACCTGACCCGACGCCTGTTCGCGCAGATGATGGCGCTCTTCGAGCAGGGCATCCTCCACCCGTTGCCGTTCCGCGAGTTCGATGCCAACCAAGTGGTCGAGGCCTTCCGCTACATGCAGCAGGCCCGGCAGATCGGCAAGATCGTGGTCACCTATGGCAACCCGATCGAACAACTGGTGGAAACCCGCCAACAGCCGGTTCAGCACCTGCAGCTCAGTGCTGATGCCACCTACCTGGTCACTGGCGGCCTGGGCGGTTTCGGCCTGCGCACGGCGCAGTGGCTGGTGGA
The DNA here is from genome assembly GCF_040438935.1 of Pseudomonas vranovensis. NCBI lineage: Bacteria > Pseudomonadati > Pseudomonadota > Gammaproteobacteria > Pseudomonadales > Pseudomonadaceae > Pseudomonas > Pseudomonas vranovensis. The sequence goes on from NZ_CP159259.1 coordinate 1,015,303, forward strand.
TAAAGGTGCGCGCCACCTGGTGTTGCTCGGCCGCCGTGGCCCGGCCAGCGTCGAGGCGCAACCAGCCCTGGCGGCATGGCAGGCCCAGGGTATCGATGTGCAGGCCCTGGCCTGCGATATCACCGACGCGCAGCAGCTGCGCGCTGTATTCGAACGCATCAATGCCAGCGCTTATCCATTGCGCGGCCTGGTACATGCGGCCACGGTGATCGATGACAGTCTTATTCGCAACCTCGATGCCGAGCAGTTGCAGCGTGTGCTGGAACCCAAGGCCAAGGGTGCGCAATACCTGCACGAACTGACCCGTGAGCTGGCATTGGACTTCTTCGTGATGTTCTCGTCGGCCACCACCCTGTTCGGCAACCCCGGGCAGGCCAACTACGTGGCGGCCAACCATTGGCTCGAAGCCCTGGCTCGCCATCGCCGCAGCCTGGGGCTGGCAGCTACCGCCGTGCTCTGGGGCGCTATCGACGACGTCGGCTTCCTGGCCCGCAACGCGCAGATCAAGGATGCCCTGCAAAGCCGTATGGGCGGTGCAGCCCTGCGGGCCGAGGTGGCGCTTGCGCACCTGGAGCAGATGCTGCTCAAGGGTGACGATGGTGTCGGTGTGCTCGAGCTGGAATGGAAGGCCTTGTCGCGCTTCCTGCCCAGTGCGGCGACACCGCGCTTCGTTGAGCTGGTCCGTGCCCACGGCGGCGAACAGGACGACGACAACGACGCCGAAGACATTCAGCGCATGCTTGCCGAGCTTGACGATGAACAAGTGCTGGAGCGCTTTGTCGAGCTGCTCAAGCACGAAGTCTGCGAAATCCTCCGGTTGCCGGCCGCGCGCCTGGACACCCAGCGCCCGCTGCAAGAGTTGGGGCTGGACTCGCTGATGAGTGTCGAGTTGGTCGTCGCGCTGGAAGAGCGTTTCGGCATTCGCTTGCCGGTCATGGAGCTCAGCGAAAGCTCCAGCATCGACAAACTCAGCGTGCGCATTCTGGAGTTGCTGCGCGGTGATGGCGGGGCCAACGAAGCGTCGGCACCTGCCGCCGTTGCCGAGAACGTACTGGCCCGCCACGGCAGCGAGCTGAGCCGTGAGCAAATCGCTGAACTTAACGCCGAGCTTGCCGATAACACTGCAGTCCCTAACCGTTTGATTGAGTGATGTTTGATTGAGTGATAGTCCGATGACTGCAAAAACGCCCACCGGCCTTGGCGCTGGTATCAAGCAGCGGCTGATCCAGCAAGCACTGGAACGCCGTCGCAGCGAGGCGGGCGATACGGCCGGCGGCGCGACCCTGGAGCAGGCACAACAGGCGGCGCTCAAAGTGCCCGAGGCGTTCTACCGCTTCGACCAGCACCCCGGCTATCAGCAGTTGCGGGTGATGCAGCAGAGCGCTGCCCGTCTGGGTCTGGCCAATCCGTTCTTTCGTATGCACGAAGGTACGGCGGGTGCAGAAACTTGCATCGGCAGCCGCGAGTACATCAACTTTGCCAGTTACAACTACCTTGGCTATTCAGGTCACCCGGTAGTGGCCGAAGCGGCCAAGGCCGCGATTGATCGCTATGGCACCTCGGTGTCGGCCAGTCGGCCAGTGTCGGGTGACCGCCCGTTGCACCGCGAACTGGAGCGTGAGCTGGCGAACCTCTATGAGGTCGACGATGCCGTGGTGTTTGTCAGTGGCCACGCCACCAACGTCACCACCATTGGCTACCTGTTCGGCCCGCGTGACCTGGTGCTGCATGACGAACTGATCCACAACAGCGTGCTGCAGGGCATCCAGTTGTCGGGGGCGCGGCGCTTGAGCTTCGCCCATAACGACTGGCAGGCACTGGACCGGGTTCTGCTCGAACAGCGCCAGCACTTCGAGCGGGTGCTGGTGGTGGTCGAAGGCATCTACAGCATGGATGGTGACTACCCGGACCTGCCGCGTTTCGTCGAACTCAAACGCAAGCACAAAGTCTTCCTCATGGTCGACGAGGCGCACTCACTGGGGGTGATGGGCGCGACCGGCAAAGGCATTCGCGAGCATTTCGGCCTGGCGGGTGATGACGTCGATATCTGGATGGGAACCTTGAGCAAGACCCTGGCCAGCTGTGGCGGTTACATTGCTGGCAACACGGCGCTGGTGGAGCACCTCAAGTTCCTGGCGCCGGGGTTTTTGTACAGCGTGGGCATACCGCCTTCGGTGACCGCTTCGGCGCTGGCGGCGCTCAAGTGCATGGTGGGTGATCAGGGGCGTGTGCAGACTGTACAGGCCCGTGGCGAACTGTTCCTGCGCCTGGCCAAAGCGGCCGGCCTGGATACCGCCACCAGCACCGGGCTTGCGGTAATCCCGGTGATTACCGGCAGCTCGTTCAAGGCAGGGCGGTTGTCGAGTGCGTTGTTCGAGCGCGGCATCAATGCGCAGCCGATCCTCTACCCGGCAGTGCCGGAGAAGGCGGCGCGGGTGCGGTTCTTCGTGTCTTGCGAACACACCGAGGAACAGATCATCAGCACCGTGGCCATCGTCGCCGAAGAGATGGCCAGACTTTCGTGATGTATCGCGGGGCGAGGCTGCTCCCACCCCACCGAGCGACTGCTGCGCAGTCGATCGCAGCCTCGTGCCTCGGCAGCGGCTACAGATTACCGGCGTAGCCGCTGGCGACAGCCTGCGATCGAGCGCACAGCGGTCGTGCTTCAAGACAATTGCACCTACCAGGCGACTGCTGCGCAGTCGATCGCAGCTTCGTGCCTCGGCAGCGGCTACAGATTACCGGCGTAGCCGCTGGCGACAGCCTGCGCTCGAGCGCACAGCGGTCGTGCTTCAAGACAATTGCACCTACCAGGCGACTGCTGCGCAGTCGATCGCAGCCTCGTGCCTCGGCAGCGGCTACAGATTACCGGCGTAGCCGCTGGCGACAGCCTGCGATCGAGCGCACAGCGGTCGTGCTTCAAGACAATTGCACCTACCAGGCGACTGCTGCGCAGTCGATCGCAGCTTCGTGCCTCGGCAGCGGCTACAGATTACCGGCGTAGCCGCTGGCGACAGCCTGCGCTCGAGCGCACAGCGGTCGTGCTTCAAGACAATTGCACCTACCAGGCGACTGCTGCGCAGTCGATCGCAGCCTCGTGCCTCGGCAGCGGCTACAGATTACCGGCGTAGCCGCTGGCGACAGCCTGCGATCGAGCGCACAGCGGTCGTGCTTCAAGACAATTGCACCTACCAGGCGACTGCTGCGCAGTCGATCGCAGCCTCGTGCCTCGGCAGCGGCTACAGATTACCGGCGTAGCCGCTGGCGACAGCCTGCGATCGAGCGCACAGCGGTCGTGCTTCAAGACAATTGCACCTACCAGGCGACTGCTGCGCAGTCGATCGCAGCCTCGTGCCTCGGCAGCGGCTACAGATTACCGGCGTAACCGCTGGCGACAGTCTGCGCTCGGCCGCGAAGGTCAGATGTACGGCTTTTCGTAAGCGTTCAGCGCTTCGATAAAACGCCAGTGGCTGCGCTTGTCGAATCCCATCAATTGCTTCAGGCGAATGTCCCATCGCATGTGATGGTTGGCAATCCACGGCAGGGCGAACAGGTGGGCGCCGCGCCAAGGGATGAACGGGTTGCGCCGCAGGCTCGCGTAAATTTCCACCCGGTGGCTCGGGCGCAAGCTCGGGCAACGGGCATGGAAGCCCGATGTATCCGCCACCACCAGCGTATTGGCCGGCACCGAAAAACGTCGCGGCATGGGCAGGCCAAGCCCGGTCAGTTCATGCTCGTGAATCCGAAACGATCCCTCGCGGTGCATCTGCTCCGGCGAGCGCGCGGCATTCAGGCTCTGGCGGTATTCCCAGGCCAGGCGCTCCGGTGTCAGGCGATGAGAGCCCGGCACGTAGCTGAACGGTCCCTGGTCATCTTCCACGTCATCCAGGAACAACCACGCCTTGGCCGTCGGATGGAAGGTGTCGGCATGCAGGCGGGTTTGCGGGTCCTGCTCGGCATTGACGCCGTCGATCACGATCGACTGCAACTGGTACGTGATGCCGCCAGTGTTGGACGATGCATAGGCGATCAAGTCGCGCACGCTGCGGTCGGCCACGAACGCGGCGCTGGCCGGGTTCTTCTCCAGCACATCCAGATCAAGGCTCACGCGTCGGGTCACGGCCTTGCCCTGGCGCATCTCCCAACCGGTGCTGCGCAGGTTGCCAAGCTCGGCCCGCAAGGCGGCGAACTGCTCGGCAGGCAAGGCGTTTTCACGGACGAAAAAGCCCTGCTCCTCAAAGTGTGCCAGCTCACCCGCTTCCAACCTTGGCGCCAGCGCACGGCGACGCATCGCCGCCATCCCCATGGCCAGTTGACGACGCTGCACGTGCAGGCCCAGGGCATTGAGCCGGGCGCTGCCCAGCACAGGGTTGTTCTCGAACGACTTGGCGTGGGTCAGCAGTTGCAGGCAATGCCAGGGCAGCGCCGCATAACGGCCCAGATCCTTCAGTGATGCAGGCATGGTCTAATCCTTCAGTGGGACCGCTGTACGGCCGTAGCCGAGCATGGTCCGGGTGTAATTGAGCAGCGGTAGCAGGCGCGGGTGCTGCGCCAGGGGCTGCGGGCGACGGTTCGACAGGCATGTCAGGGCATGCCAGGCATCGCAGGGCAAAGCGTGCTGGGGGTCGGCATAGCGCGCATAGCGCAACAGGGCGCCGGCTACCAACTGGTCCAGGGTCAGGCGCCGGGTGCGGCGCGCAAAAGGCTGGTGGTCATGGGTCAAGCCCCAGCCGGCGTAGAACGGTGTGCCGTGGGTGACGACCTTCAGCCCGCGCAACAGGGCTTCGAAGCCTGAGGTGGAACTGAGGGTATGCACCTCGTCGACCTGGTCGTACAGGCTGGCGATGTCAGCCCCCGGCAGTACTTGGTCGGCCAGTCCGAGCAGGTCATCGGAGGGGGCGTTGCCCCGGCGTTTCCCCGCTTCTACATCCGGGTGCGGCTTGTAGACGATCCAGGCATCCGGGGCATTGGCCCGAACATGGGTGAGCAGTTCGAGGTTATCGTGCAGGGCGCCGCCACTGCAGCGCAGCGAGGCATCGTCCTCCACCTGGCCGGGTACCAGGATCCGGCGTTGGCCGGGGCGGGCGCGAACCTGGTTATCAACAGTGCTCTTGAGGTTGTACTTGCTGGCACCCTGGGCAACGATACGTTCGCGCAGGCGGGCGGCTTCGGCCAGGGCGTCGGCGTAGAAGTCCATCTGTTCGAGCCAGGTCTCCAGGTCGCAGGGGGTGCTGGCATCGAAGTGCATGCCACTGCGGTCGAGCACCAGCGACAGCGCCGGTGCGTTCAGGGCCCCCAGGCCATTGGAACGCAAGAAACCATCTTCGATGCGCCATACCGGCACATTGAGCGCGACGGCACGTGCCTTGAGGTCTGCGGGTTCGCGTGCGGCCCACACCATCACCTTGCCCTGCCTGGCCGCGACATCGGCCACCAGGGTCGGACTGTCTTCGGCGAAGGTCAGGTGACCCCAGCGGCTGCTGAAAAAACGCCGGATGTTGTGTTGCTTGTGACGCTTGACCCCGAGCACGGTGATGCTGCCGGCAAACTCGGCGTCCTGGGCTTTTTTTCGGGCCAGTTGCCGGGCTACGGTGAGTGCATCGGTGAGTTGCCCGGTCAACGGATCGACATAACGGCAGTAGCGGACATAGGCAGCCGCCACCAGTTGCACCAGGTCGGGCCGCGCCGTTCGCCTCGGGATCGGCATGCGGTCGTCGGTCAGGCCCCAGCCTGCGTAGAACGGCAGGCCAAAACAGGTCACCGGTACTCCCTGAATCAACGCTTCAAGCCCGGCCTGGCTGGTGCCGATATACACCCGCCGGGCACGGCGTGCCAGGGATGCCCACGACACTGGCCGGGCTTCCAGGGCGACGCCCCGCGCGGTGGCAGCGGCCAGCAGGCAACTGGGCTTGTGCCCGCCCACGCAGTCGGGATGGATGCGCACGCGCACTTCGGCATCGGGGTTTTCCGCCAGGGCGGCATCGAGCATGTGAACGTAGTCGGCCTCGGTCAGGCCGCCGCCGGGAATCGAGTAGTCGCCTGCTGTCTGGTCTACCACCAGTACCAGTGGCCGCTCGCGCCCCAATGGATCTGTCGGGTCCAGGTCCGGGGCATTGTTGTATTTGCCGATGCCGCTGCTGCGCATCAGCGCAATAAGCTGGCGGGCACTGTTCAGTTCGGCAGGGGTGAGCGCGTCTGGCGCCTGGAGGATGTTCTCCAGTAACGAGGGGCGATCAGCGAGGTAGTGGATGCCCACCGGGTCGACCACCAGCGACATCGGTGTGTCGCCTTCGACACCCAGTGAAGACGAGCGCAGAAAACCGTCTTCGATGGCGATGTAGGGCAACCCCCAGCGCTTGCACAGTACTCGGGCCTGGGCCGAGGAGTCCTTGTAGCCGATGCCGGCGATGGCCTTCAGGCCGTTGGGGGCCTTGCGCCCGCGTCGCCACAACCAACAGGGTGGGCCTTCGGGGCCGAGAAACTGCGGCAGGTGCAGCACTTTCCAGGCCACCCACTGGGACATCACGCCAATCCAGCCTGGGCCATTCACCAGCGGCTGCAGGTCGACCTTCAGCTCGCTCACAAGGCTGGCTCCGCGAGCCGGTGCATGCTGCGCACGGGCGGGAAGGGAACCCAGCGCTTGCGCAACAGGCGAAAGCCGTTGTGCAGGTAAAGCGCCCGCGCACGGTCGTTGTTCAACGGCACTTCGAGAAACACGTCCTTGAAGCCGTCCGCTGCAGCCTGCGCGCAGCAGGCTTGCACCAGTGCAGAGCCGATGCCACGGTTACGTGCCGGTTTGTTCACGCGCAATCCATACAGCAGAAACGAGTAGCGCCATTCTCGGTATTCACTGAGGCAGAATGCGGCGAAGCGGACCCAGCCTTGAATCCTGCCAAATTCCTGGACAAACGGCTGCACGCGCAGGGCAAAGGGGCCACGCAAGTGATGCTTGAAAGCCACATACCCCAGTGCCTGGCCTTGTTCCATGGCCAGCAATACCCGGTCCCAGTTGATGCAGGTGCCGAGCAGGCGCTGGCGGCAGGCCGTGTTGCCCAGGATGAATGCCAACGAGCCGCGCCCCTGGGTCACCACCCGCTGCAAGGCAGGATCGGCAGTTTGCGCCGGCGCAAGGGTTGACCCCAGCACGATCGTCACCACGACTCAGGCCACGCCAACGACAGCGGCGCGCGCGCGTTGGTGGTGTGCGCAATCGACCAGGCGGCTGGACAACGCCTCGACCCGAATAGGGCTTGGATGCGCGCCGGGCCGGGAGCGGTTGGACCAGATCAGGTAATCGGTATCGCCCGCCGGCGCGCCAATGGCCTGGTAGACATTCGGCAGGATCGGCACGTGGTCGCCGAAGAAGCACAGCAGTGCTTCGTTCGGGTGTGCGAGCAAGGTGTCGCGCAGTTTACCGAGCATGCGGTCGGCGTTGGCGATATGGCGCACATAGGGCGCCAGGTCATTCATGCCGGTGAGCAACGGACGGTCGAACCAGTTGGGAAGTTCGTCGGCCTCGACCTGTTCAAGGTGAAGCGGACCATGGTTTTCCATGGTAATGGCGTGGATGAACAGCGGCTGCTTGCGCGTCGGGTCTTGAAGCAGTTCGCGAATCTTGTCGGCCACGGCACAATCGCCAATGAAGGGGCCGGCTTTTTGCGTGCTGTCAAAGCTGCGTACGTCGATGAATTCATCGAAACCCAGCGCCGGCAGCACTTTGTTGCGACCGTAGAAGCTGCCGTTGTACGGGTGAATGCAGACCGTGCGATAGCCCTTGGCCTTGAGGTGCGCAGCAATGCTCGGCAAGCCCTGGCGCGCCAGTACCCGGTAGGGGTTGAAACGGTGTACGCCAAGGCGATCGCTGGCGATGCCAGTCAGGTAAGCGAATTCGGTACGCACGGTATTGGCACCCCAGGCGGCGACCTGCAGCTTGCCACGGGCCAGGGCCTCACCGGCAAGGCGGTCGTACTCGCTCAGCACCTGGGTTTTCACGCCAGGCCACAGGTCGCGCACATCGAAAAACGATTCGCTCTGCACCGACACCAGGTCGGGAAGGGGCGCGGCAACGGGCCCGTGAGCAGGGGTGTTGAACGCCGAGCCCAATGCTGCGCGGTCAACCGGCGCGCGGGCTGCCCAGTAGTAGCGCCACAGGCTGGCAGACAAGCCCCAGCGTTTTACGTCCGCCTCGGCATCGAAGCTCGGCACCTGGCGACGATGGCCAAGCTTCAACAGCAACAAACTACCCAGCCCCAGCCAGAACGCCTCGATACGGCCACCCGGCACAGGCGCCTCGAACGTCAGCCCGGCCCACAGGTAAGCAACAAACCCCAGGGCCAGCAGCGCTGCCTTGCCGAAGCCAAAAAACGGTAGGTACAGCCGCGGAAAGCGCACCGCATCGCTGAAGTATTCGAAGTCGGCGCACACAAACGGCTCGCGCAACGAGTGGTACTTGGCGTTGCTGACCATCACGATCAACAACCATAACAACAGCACGTTGACGCCACTGAACAGTGGGCGGGCGGTCATACCGTACAGTAACACCAGGCACGCGCACCACAAGCCGCTGTGCAGCAGCCAGCAACCCAACGGGCGGCGCAGATTCGGGCGAGGGACCAGCAGGCGCTCGACCAGCACGGTGAGCAGCAGGCCGATAACGCCGACCTGCAGGATGGACAACTCAATCACTGTAATTCAGACCACGCAGGATGAACGAAGAAAGGCGCTGCGGGATTACCCCCAGCAGCCAGGTACCGAAACTCAGTGGGAACGGAAAACTGATGCGTGCCTGGTCCGCGGCCAACCCGCGCTTGATGCGCCGGGCGGCTTTTTCGGCCGTCCACAGGAACGGTTTGGGGCCGGGCATTTCGAAGCACATTTTCGATTCGACGTAGCCGGGGATAATCACGTTCAACTTCACGCCCTGCGGCGCCAGCCAGTCGCGCATGGCTTCGCCATACACCCGGATTGCCGCCTTGCTGGCACTGTAGGTTGGCGTTACCGGCAAGCCGCGCCAGCCCGCCAACGAGCTGAACAGGGCGATCTGCCCGTGGCCGCGGGCACGCATGGCCGGCAAGGCCGCTTCCACCGTGGCCAGCGCCGCCATCACGTTCACTTCTAGCAGGGCGCGGCTTTCATCCCAGCACTCGGCTTCACCGTTGCTGCCCACCGCCGTGTTGAGGCCGGCACCGACCAGTACAAGGTCGGGCTGCTCGGCATCGCTGACCCGGCGCACCATGGCGCGTAGCGCGTCCAGGTCGCGTACGTCCAGCGCCTCGAGCAACACGCAGGCGCCCAGGGCACGGCATTCATTGGCCATTTCTTCCAGGCGGTCCAGGCGGCGGCCTTGCAGAATCAAGGTCACGCCTGGCGCGGCATAGGCCGGCGCCAGCGCGCCACCGATGCCGCCGGTGGCACCCGTGATAAGGATGCAGCGGGGTGAAGAGTGGTGCGTCATAGGTAGTTTTCGATTCTTGAAGTTTTCGCCATCAGCACGTCCAGGCAGTTGCTCACGGCCATGTCGATGCCGCAGCGGGTGTAGAAGCCGCCGTTGACCTGCGTGGTGTGGATGACGGTGTTGCGAAAGTGGTGGAACAACGCCATGTCTGGCGCTTCAGGATGCTGCCAGAAGTCGTCCAGGCTGCCTTGTTGGGTGAGCCCCGGCATGGCGTAGATCGGGTTGGCCAGGGCGAAGGTCGGGCGCTTGTGCAGCAGTGCCGATGCACCTGCGGTGCTGTTGACGGTAATCATCCCGGCAATGTGCGAGAGCAGCGTCGGCATGTGCCCGGTGGCCAGGAAGTCGACCCGGTCACTGACACCGTACTGCTTGGCCAGCGCCTGGGTGATGCGCTGGTAGTCGACCAGGCCCGGGCTCAGCGGGTGGTTCTTCACCAGCAGGCGTGCCGCCGTGGGTGCGTGCGCGGCGAACGAGGCAATCACATGGTCGATCACTTCAAACATATTGGCGAACGGCGAGTGGTCCTTGATCTGGGCATCGCTGTCCAGTTGCAGCGGCAACAGGAACGTCGGACGGTGTTCGCGAGCCACTTCGTCTACCAGCTGATTGGCGCGGCGCGTGGCAAACAGTAAGCGAAGACCTTGGCGGATAAACCCGGCGTACTCCATGGCCGCGCTGTACGGCGCATGGGTGCGGTAGTGGGGGAAGCACACTTTGTTCAGCGCCCCGCCGCTGTGATAAAGCATATCGTGGGCGGCCCGAGACACAAACGACAGCTTGAATGCATTGCCATTGCCGTAACGGACAATGTGCTTGCCGACGTCGCGGTACCAGTCGGGGTCCCGTGGCAGCAGCGAATTGTTGTTTACGCCGTCGCGCTCCAGGGTGATCCAGTAGGGCCGAAAATACCCTTCCTCGAATACATGCACACGGATGCCCAGGCGACGCGCCAGGGCCACCGCTGGGCGATGCACCGGGCGGCAGTCGCCGAACAGCACCAGGTCGGTGACGTCCAGTTGGCGAAAGCGCTCGCTGTAAAAGGCCTCCAGACCATCGGGGCTGGCCGAATAAGCGGTGCGCGAGCCTGCGCTGTACAGCACATCACCGACATTGAAACTGATGCTGTTCACGCACTGGTCGATGGCCCGCAGGGCCTTGGCCAGCCGACTGAAAAACGGCGAGCTGACACCCTGTAGAAACAGAAAGCTGTTGCGCGGATGAGGTGCTAGAGGGCGAAGCGTTGCTCGCGCCTTCAGCTTCTCAGGCGTTTCAAGCCCAATAAACTGCTCAAGCGCTGAATCAAGTCTTGCCATCTGGATGTTGCTCCGGGCTGCGGTAACGTGTGCCAATGCTGTAATTCGTAAAGAGCCTGTTCGGCGGTGGTGAAGCGATTGGTGATGCGGCTGACGTAGGTGGGGTAGAGCAGCAGCGTGCCGGCTACCAGCTCATCGAGGCTCAGTTGCCGTGCGCGTCGGGCTTGCACGTCGTCGTGCAGGCCGCGGTCGAGGGTCAATCCCCAGCCGGCGTAGAACGGCTGGCCGTAGGTGGTGACTGGCACGCCGCGCAGCAAGGCTTCGAAGCCGGACTGGGACGTCAGCACATGCACCTCGTCGACGGTATCGAGCAACTGTTGCAGCGGTGTGTCGCCAATGACCTCATCGCACCAATGCACCGTCTGGGCTTCGTCATCGCCCCGCGCCCGGGTGCCCGCCAGTACTTCCGGGTGCGGCTTGTACAGCACCCAGGCATCGGGGTTGTCCTTGCGCACGGCCTGCAACAGTTGCAGGTTGCTGCGGATTCGAAGGGCGCCGAAGCGGATCGAAGCGTCGCCTTCCACCTGGCCGGTCACCAGGATTACCCGTTGTACGTTTGCGGGGCGCTGCCAGGTACTGCCGGGCAGGTTGTATTTGGTGATGCCTGCCTGGCAGATGGCCAGGCGCAGTGCTTTTGCTCGATCAACCAGCGCCAGCTCGAAGGGCTCGGTACGCAGGATATGTTCCAGGCGCGAGGGGCGTGTGGCGTCGTAGTAGATACCCAGGTCGTCGACCACCCAGGACAAGGGGCGAGCCTTGCCTGCGCCCAGGCCTACCGAGCGCAGGAAGCCATCTTCGACGCGGTGGACCGGGTGAGGGTGCGCACTGAGGTCGGCGTCGTGCTTGCAGCCCCAGGACACCACTGGATGCCTGTCGGTAAGTGGATGCTCTGGTTTGACGAAACGAATGGCCGTACCGTCGAAGAACAGCTTCACCAGTGGTTCTTTCCAGCGACTGAAGCCAAGCATCTGCACCGTGGTCGGCAGCATGCTGCGACGGCGCCGTTGCAAGCCGAGCCAGTTGATCAGCACTTCCGGGCTGCAAGGCTGGCCGCGTTCGGGGCAAACATAGCGGGGGTAGCCCACAAGGCTTGCATGAATCAACTGTGCAAGGCTTGCCGGCATGCGTCGGGACGGTGCCGGAAGGCGGTCATGGGTCAAGCCCCAGCCGGCATAGAAAGGCATGCCCCAGGTATGCACAGGTACGCTCCACAGCAGCGCATCGAAGCCCAGTTGTGAGGTCATCACGTACACGGCGCGCATGCGCGGCAGCAGCTCGGCCGGGTGAACATTGCGCGACAGCACCTGCACACGAGGGTGGCTTGCCAGTGCCTTCAGGTCGAAATGCCCCTGCTTGCGGCCGGCAACGACATCCGGATGAACCTTGAGCAGGACCGTACTGGTGGGGTAGCGCTCCAGGGCTGCACCAAGCATCGCCATGAAGTCGTCCGGGCCAGCGCCTTGCAGCGAGGCATCACCGAAGGTCTGGTCGGCGACCAGTACGCAGTCGTCTGGCAGATCGAGAGGCTCGATCCGGGCGTCGTTGTACTTGGATACCCGCTGTTGCTGCCATAGCTGTTGCAGCGCCAGGGCGCGCTCACTTTCACTGGCAGTCAGGGGGGCGGCGATCAGCTGTTCCAGGCGCGAAGGAGCGCTGGCATCGTAGTAAATACCCACGTCATCGACGATCAGCGACAGCGGTGGGTCATCGGCACCCAGGCCTACGGAGCGCAGAAACCCGTCTTCCAGGGTCAGGATGGGCTTGTTGTTTTTCGCCGCGATGGCCATCGCCTTGTGCGCGCTGGGTTTGCGCCCCCAGGCCATGATCTGCTCGGCCTGCTCTGCATCGGCCACGGTGCCGTTATGCAGCGCGAAATCGGGCAGCAGCGAGGGCAGCGTGGTAATGCGTTGAGCACCTTTGGACAGGATCAACAAGCGCGGGCGAGGAAAAGCGTCATCCATAAACGTGGAGCGAAAATCCATTTGAGTGTGTGGCTGCGCACGGCAGAACCGATAGGGTGGCTATCGGGAAAATTATGTCGCGCGGATGTTAATACAAATTAACAAATGGATGACGGACATTTCGTACAAATCAATCAGAAATATCCGAGTTTTTGCTGGCTGACTCAAGGGGCTGCTACACCCTTGCGTTGCTCAAAGCAGGCTGAGCAGGTAGTCGTACTTTTCCCGCAGCACCGCCATGCGTTCCTTTGCCTGGTACTCCTCGATGGTTTCCGGGCGCAGGCAGTGGTACAGCGCAGTCAGCAGGAATATGTAGTTCAGGTTGCGCAAGGCCTCGTCGGTGTCAAAGCACGGGGGCAAGGCTGCACGGTAGGCCTCGATGAATTCCTGCTGGGCTGCGAGGAACACTTTCATGTCCTTGCGACGGAACAAGCTGCCCAGGTAGGCGCCGCCATCAAAGCCCACGCGCCCGACCTTGACCTCGCTCCAGTCGATCAGCTGCAGTTTTCCGTTGTCGACGAACAGGTTCTTGCGCAGGTAATCCATGTGGCTGATGCAGCGGGGGCTGCGCTTGGCTGCAGCTTGAAGGCGGGCCAGCACGGGAGTGAAGGCCTTGAACTTGTCTGCCAGGCCCGTGAAATGCTCATCGCTCTGTGCCAGGCGCTCGAGTTCGGGCAGGCAGCGGGCAAAGTTGAAGCGTGGGCGCAGCAGGAACCAGGGCCGGAAGAAGTCCATGGTCCATAGCAGTGGGGCCTTGTGCAGGGGCTGCTTGCACAAATGGCGATGGCTCAAACTTTCAAGCTCGACAATGCCCAGTGCCAGCTGTTTGGCGATGGCTTGCATGTGCGGCGGTTTACCGCGTACGAACTCGGTGAAAATCAGGCTTTCGCCGGGGGTTTCAATAACCCCCAGGCAGGCGGGGTAGTGAAAGTGTTCACTGCCGCTGAGCATGCCCTGGGCGCGGTGGAAACGCGCTTCTTGGCTGCCGATAAAAGCAACCTTGCGAATCGATTTTTCGACCAGCTCAACCGACTGGCCCGTGCAGGGGTCAAGAAGCTGGTGGTGGCGTACGTAGTTGACGAATGAAGCGTTGGAGTCCAGGTCCTGGCTGGTGATAGCCAGTGGCAGTTCACCCCATTGGGGCATCAGCGCGCGTAGGTGGTGTTCCAGTCGGCCTTGTTGCCAGCGATAAAGCGTTCTGCAGCCTTGCAGGGGGTGTAGATCCCTATTCATGAAATTCAACTTAGGCAACTGCCGTTTGTCCGATTTGTAGCGGTTTTGGTAACAATATGCTGAGCCATACAGCGCACAGGCACAACGAAAAGTTTACCGAGAGGCGCAGCGCTGTGGGATGGGGCGCACATTAAACTGTTTAAATTGCCTACACAGGTGTAAATGCACTTTTCTAAATGTTGCAAAATCCTTAAAATTCCGCCCTCGAAACCATGTTGTTTTTCAGGGACGAAAGTCAAAAAATGAACCACCTTGCAATTGCTAAAGAAGCCCTTATCGCTCAAGCCCAGGCGGTTACCCAACTGGCTGACCGCTTGAATGGCGAATTCCAGCAGGCTGTTGAACTGATCCTCGGATGCCAGGGACGCACCGTGGTCTGCGGCATGGGTAAATCCGGCCTGATCGGGCAAAAAATGGTTGCTACCTTTGCATCCACTGGTACCCCAAGCTTCTTCCTGCACCCGGCCGAAGCCTTCCATGGCGACCTGGGCATGCTCAAGCCGATCGATGTGCTGATTCTGATCAGCTACAGCGGCGAGACCGATGAGTTGATCAAGCTGATCCCAAGCCTCAAATCCTTTGGCAACAAGTTCATTGCCATGACCGGCAATGGCAACTCGACCCTGGCCAAGCACGCCGACATCTGGCTGGACATTTCCGTCGAGCGTGAAGTGTGCCCCAACAATCTCGCGCCGACCACGTCCACCCTGGCGACCATGGCCATGGGTGATGCGCTGGCGGTAGCGCTGATCGAAGCCATCCAGTTCAAACCGATGGACTTCGCCCGTTACCATCCCGGCGGCAGCCTGGGCCGTAAATTGCTGACCCGCGTCAGTGATGTCATGCACTCGCCAGCACCGGTCGTTGCCCCGGCCACCAGCTTTCACGACTGCCTGATGGTCATGACCCAATGCCGCATGGGCCTGACCGTGGTCATGGACGAGAACAAGCTGGTCGGTATCGTCACGGACGGCGACCTGCGTCGTGCGCTGCTCGAAAATGAAGGGATCATTCATACCACTGTGGCTCACTTCATGACCGCCAATCCGCACACCATCAAGTCGGACGCGCAGTTGTCGGAAGCTGAAGCCTATATGCGGGACAACAAGATCCGTGCCCTGGCTGTTACCGACCATGACGATGCGGTTGTGGGCGTGGTTGAAATTTTCGATTGAAATGAAGTTGTCGGGGCAAGAAAAAACGGGGCCTGGAAATGGCCCCGTTTTTTTGTGCAAGTCTACAGTGCTGTCTTTGCCAAAGTTTCCCGAAACTCGGGCGGGGCGCTGGAAGATCAATTCAGACGTTTGAGAGAAGCGCGCCGTTCACGAGTTTCTGGAATCTAGGCCGTTTTCAGTAAGCCTTGCCGGTCTTGTAGATGTTCTCGAAGCAGAAGTTGGTCGCCTCGATGTAGCCTTCAGCACCACCGCAGTCAAAACGCTTGCCCTTGAACTTGTAGGCAATTACGCAACCGTTCTGCGCCTGCTTCATCAGGGCGTCGGTGATCTGGATCTCGCCGCCTTTGCCTGGCTCGGTTTCTTCGATCAGCTTGAAGATGTCCGGGGTCAGGATGTAGCGGCCGATAATGGCCAGGTTCGACGGGGCGTCTTCAGGTGCCGGCTTCTCGACCATGCTGTTCACACGATAGATGTCGTCACGGATCATCTCGCCGGAGATCACGCCGTACTTGTTGGTTTCCTGCGGGTCGACTTCCTGGATGGCAACGATCGAGCAGCGGAACTGGTTGTACAGCTTGACCATCTGTTGCAGCACACCGTCACCTTCGAGGTTGACGCACAGGTCGTCAGCCAGCACGACCGCGAACGGCTCGTCGCCGATCAGCGGGCGGCCAGTGAGGATGGCGTGGCCCAGGCCTTTCATTTCGGTCTGACGGGTGTAGGAGAACGAGCACTCGTCGAGTAGACGGCGAATACCGACCAGGTACTTCTCCTTGTCGGTGCCCTTGATCTGGTTTTCCAGCTCGTAGCTGATGTCGAAGTGGTCTTCCAGGGCGCGCTTGCCGCGACCCGTAACGATGGAAATCTCGTTCAATCCAGCTTCCAGCGCTTCTTCAACGCCGTACTGGATCAGTGGCTTGTTCACCACTGGCAGCATTTCCTTGGGCATGGCTTTGGTAGCAGGCAGGAAGCGGGTGCCGTAACCGGCGGCGGGGAATAGACATTTCTTAATCATGACAACTCAAATTTTTCTTTATGAACTTGATAGTGAGGGGCAGTTGGTAGCGTATTCCTTAGATCATTGCGCCATTTTCGCCATAACCTGGGCATAGCCTGCCGCAGTGCCCAACACTGCATCCTTGCCTTGCGCAAACAAAATTGCGTCCGCCACCTCACGGAACGCACCGTTACCACCTGCAGCACATAGCACATGGGTAGCCGCTGCCTTGACGTACTGAGGCGCATCGGCCACGGCAAACGACAGGGCGCAGGCTGCAAAGGCCGGCAAGTCGATGCAGTCGTCACCGATACACGCCGTTTGTGCAGAGCTGACCCTCGCTTCAGCCATCAGCTGATTGCAGGCTGCTTGCTTGTCTTTCACGCCGAACTGGCAGAGGGTAATGCCCAGATCGGCAACGCGCTTGCGCAGTGTCGCAGAATCACGACCCGACAACACCGCAACACGCACACCATTCTCTTCCAGCAGGCGCATGCCCATGCCGTCGCGAACATGGAAGCGCTTCAGGCATTCGCCAGTGGAGTCGTAGTAAATGCCGCCATCAGTGAGGACGCCATCGACATCGGTAATGACTAGGCGAACGTCATTCAGCGTGGGCTTCGCAGTTGGTACCTGGCCGATCATCAGCGCGCGCACTTGTTCCAGGCACTCCGGCGTATCCACGCCTGGGCCGGTTGGCTCGACCTGGTAGGCGCGAATGCAGTAACCGGCGGCCATCAGGCGTAATTGTTCAAGCTTCTCTGCATGTTCAAGCATCGGCTGCGGCAAGCCGCTGTAGTCGGCCAATACATCGCGGCGATAACCGTAGACGCCAACATGCTTGAGGTAGTTCGCCACTTCACCGTCGCGCGGGTAAGGGATTGGCGACCGGCTGAAGTACAGCGCATTGCCGTTGTTCGCCAGCACCACTTTCACCGTGTTGGGATTGCCGGCTTCATGGCTGTCGATCGAGTGGCACAAGGTGCCAACCTTCACGCTGGTGTCGGCGAGCATGCCGGCAGCCAGTGCTTCGATATCCGCCGGACGCACCAGCGGCTCATCACCTTGCAGGTTGATGTAGATATCCGCATCAACCTGAGCCATGACTTCGGCCAGGCGGTCGGTACCGGAGGGGTGGTATGGTGATGTCATTACACATTCGCCACCGAACGCACGCACGGCTTGTGCGACGCGCTCGTCATCGGTGGCAACGACTACTACCTGGGCATTGGCGACCTGCAGGGCACGCTCGTACACGTGCTGCACCATCGGCTTGCCGGCGATATCGGCCAACGGCTTGCCGGGGAGGCGAGTGGAGCCATAGCGGGCGGGAATGACAATAGCGACCCGTTGTTCTGTCCTTGTCATGTTCACAATCCTTGCTTTAATAGACGCAGCTTCAGGCAATGTTCAGCTGTGTGAACGATTTGACCAGATCATCCAGAGCTTTGATTTGCGCCAGGAATGGCTCCAGTTGATCCAGCGGCAGCGCGCTTGGGCCGTCGCACTTGGCTTGGTCCGGGTTCGGGTGGGCCTCCAAGAACAGGCCTGCCAGACCAACACCCATGCCGGCACGGGCCAGTTCGACCACTTGCTCACGACGGCCACCGGACGCAGCGCCCGATGGGTCGCGTTGTTGCAGGGCGTGGGTCACGTCGAAAATGATTGGCAGGTTGTCGCAGGTGCGCTTCATCACGCCGAAGCCGAGCATATCGACCACCAGGTTGTCGTAACCCAGGCAGGTGCCGCGGTCGCACAGGATCAGTTGGTCGTTACCGGCTTCCTTGAACTTGTGCACGATGTTCTGCACTTGCGACGGGCTCAGGAACTGAGGCTTCTTGATGTTGACCGGCTTACCGGTTTTGGCCAGGGCCATAACCAGGTCTGTTTGACGGGCCAGGAACGCAGGCAACTGGAGCACGTCGCATACTTCGGCAACCGGGGCGGCCTGATAGATTTCGTGGACGTCGGTGATGACCGGAACGCCGAACTCAGCCTTCACTTTTTCGAAAATGCGCAGACCTTCTTCCATGCCTGGGCCACGGTAGGAGTGGATGGAGGAGCGGTTGGCCTTGTCGAAGCTCGCCTTGAACACGTAGGGAATGCCCAGTTTCTCGGTGACGCGTACATACTCGGCGCAGGCGGTCAGAGCCAAGTCCTGGGATTCTAGGACATTGATGCCGCCGAAGAGGACGAAAGGTGCGGAATTAGAGCATTCAATAGTGGGAGTAACTTTGATCATGGTAGTGGCCAAAAAATAATCGGTGAAACAAAAGGGTTAAGAATACCTAAAGCCTAAAAAGATCCTGGGTTGTTGGTGTGTTGGTTGGTTTAGTTTGCTAGTGAGTCTATCAAGTGTTGGGGCGGTTTGTCATTTGTTTTAAGGGGCGCCGAGATGTAGTAGGGTGGCTTAGGCTGAATCTTGGTGTTGCTTGTTGCTTGTTGCTTGTTGCTTGTTGCTTGTTGCTTGTTGCTTGGTGGGCTTGTGCCTGTCTTTTATGATGTGGCGGCTTGCTGTTTTTTTTATTTTATGTTAGAGGTTGTTGGTTTGTGGGCGTTGTTTGGCTAGCTATTGATTTGTTGGTTTTTATAATGGTAATTAAGGCAGTGCGTGCAGTAACTCAATATAATTTAGTGAGTGGTGCTGATGTGTGTTGATGAGGGCTTTTGCGGATTGGTTTGGCAGGTGTCCGCAATGTCGATATGTTTGTGCTGATTTTAGATAAATGAATAAATGACTGTAATGTTTGAAGAGTTAAATGGTTAATAGGTGGTGGTTACTTGAAAGGATTAAGAGGAGTGCTAGCAGTTTTGGTGCGTCGGCGAGGAATTTTGCTTATAGGTGGCAAGGGGTGAAAGGGATGAGCTATTTCGGTAAAGTAAATTGTGATTACAAGGTTGGTGAGCGGTACGAGATATTTTCTGGAGGCGATCTAAGTGTTGTCTTTATTCGGGGGGCTAAAGACTCATCGAAATTAATTTGTACGTTTAACTCACATATTTCTGGCGAAAGAATGAGGCTGATTCCTGAGTTGCCTTTGAAAGGAGGGTGGGAGGCGGAAATATCTAGATCTGGACATTCGGGGCTTTTTTTTATTTCTAAATGGAATCATTGGTTTCACACTCGTGAGATTGGGGCCGCTATTGAGTCATGTGAAAAAATCCTTGATGGCTTTGAGAAACGGGTGGTAATGGGGGCGAGTTTAGGTGGGCATGCCGCAATTAGATTGTCGCGGCGTATGAAGGCTGATGTCGTTCTGGCTATATCTCCTCAGTTTTGTATTAACCCGAGTATAGTGGGGGGGTTCGAAAGGCGTTGGCGCACCGAGCATAAAGAAATCGAAAGCTACGGGGAGCCCATTTCTTTGGATTCGGCTATTGATGAAGTGTATATAATTTATGATGATTTACATCTGGTGGACGCTAGGCATGTCTTTGAGATAAATAGACAAATCCCTTGTCAAATGTTTTCGCTGTCTGATTCTGGGCATTCGTCTGTTAGGCCGATGGCTGATCTTAGATTGTTAGAACGTATGTTTGAGTTGAGTATTGAAAAGAGTGGAAATGTTCGGTTGCTGAACGATATGAAAGATTACTATGATCTGAACTGGATGAGATCCCCTAAGGCACTTCAGGTGCATGCGGATCGGTTGCCTATCAGTGAGCGTCTCGGGTTTTTATCGGGAAAAAAAGATCTGATTGGTCTCGAGCGTCATAAGGTTGAGCTTGGCTTATATATAGATAAGCTGGAGAAGCAATTGGGGTGAAGTTAACTTTTCTGGGGGGTTGGAGTTGGTTGGTGATTGGTCGTAAGTTATTGCTTCTGCCGGTTTTGTTGTGTGTCGATGTGGTTTGTGTTTTATTGCTATTTGTTTAAATGTATTTTATGTGAATTGTAGAAAAGGCCCGCTATTGCGGGCCTTTCCTGCTTTAAGTTTTTAAGCTACTTCTGCTTTTTTGGTTGAAATTTTCTTTTGTGCGACGTTGATCGTGGGAGTGAGGAAGCGTTCTCGCATTTTCATGATCAGGTCTAGCATTTCTTCGATCTCTACAAGCTCGGCAGTGCGAGGGTTGAGGTAGACCGAGAGCTTTATGCAAGCAGCATAAAAAAGTTCTTCTATCGTGCGTTGTTTTTTGCGGCGAGGTAGGGGGGTGCGATCATCTGTTAAGCCCCAGCCGGAGTAAAATGGCAGGCCAAAGACCACGACTTTTTTACCTCGAATTAACGCTTCAAATCCCATTTGAGAGGACACCACATAAACTTTGCTTACTGCATCCAATAGGTCTGGTGCTGATATGTCGTCCGAAACAATTTTGATACGGGGGTCAAGAATTGTGGACTGCATGTCGACATTTCGGTGAATGTTGTCTGGATGCGCTTTCAGGTAAATGGTGTGTCCAGGGTTTTCCTCGAGTGCTGATTTAAGCATTCGATCAAATGTGGAGTTGTCTGCCTTGGCGAAATCGATTGATGCATCGCCCCGTTTTTGATCGATAACAAGTACAGAGTTAGGTTTAATGTTCGTGCTGGGGGCTTCGGTTGGTACATACTTATTATATTTGGTAATACGTTTTTTGATAATACTGTTAATTACCCGCTCCACCCTCAGGTGCTGGGGTTTGTCAAGATGGAACAATGGATCATTCAGTGTTGTTTCTAGACGAGAAGGTTGACGTGCATCGAAATATGGGCCCATGTCATCTAGTATAAAACCTAGGCATTTTCGCTCGCTAGGTTTTGATGATTTATCGAAGTAGGTTGAAAATGCAGAAAAAAAGCTCATTTCCGCAAAAATCAACGGAGTTCCGTAGAATTGTGAGTTGTTAATGCAGTTCCAGAATTCGGGAAGGTGCGTTCTATACACCAAAATTAAATTGAATACTGAGTCTGTATTATTTTGCCTAGCGATGTTTGAGGTGCGCAGGATTGTTTTTAGATTTTCATTAAAGCCGCCGTCTAAGTCTTTTTGCATTGCATTAGAAAGAACCGGACTGTCTGGACTTAAGGATTCCGCAAAGGCACGTGCGGAGAATTTTTGCTTGCTTAGCAGGGTGCCTCGTTCAAAAAGAGTTCGTTGAAGCAACGCTTCTTGTACTTGAATTTCGGGCCCTGAAGAATGCTGTTTTAGGATGACTTGCTGTGGCTTCGTTTGAGAAAGATCCAGCAATGAGCGTTCCAGTCGATTGACCGAGAGTCGTGTTTCTCGGAGCCGAAGAATGCTCTTTAGGTAGCCATTTGCTTTTTTAAGACGGCTCTCCCACGTAATTTTTTTGTTTGGTTGTTCGGTTTTTTGGCCGGAGATAGGTTTCTGTGGGCTGCTCTTTTGGTTTGCATCTGGCGGCAAGCCAGTCTTGTATGGTGTTTTTTCGTTATAGCGATGCCATGTGCGTGCACGGGGGTGCTCCAGGGACATCCATGGCTTCCGCTTGTATGTGTAATGAATGATTGCAGGTGCGGCAACAGCTTCTTCAACTTCTTTGATGGTGAGTGAGTTGTCGACGCCTACTTTCTCCCTGATCCACTTCTTGTTGAACATCGAGCCATGTACGTTCCATATAAGGGGCAAGGGCTTGATGTAATCGTAGAGGACTTCATTGATGATTTGTTGATCACCCATGACGATTCGGTACTGATGTACTTTTAAGAATTCTTCGATCAATTCCTCTACATTCATCTTTCGCATCAGTGAGATATTGCAGAGCATTACCCCAGAGTTGATGTGGTGTGAAGTTGGGTCAAGGTCGTATTTTGTTTTGTAGAATGTACTGATAGAGTCTTCTACACCTCGCGCGATGATCCCCTCCAATGGGAGGTCGTAAATTTCCGATATGCATCGCTCGATAATTAGGTCGCTATCTAGATATATTACCTTTTTGACATCTTGGGGGAGCGCAGATGGCATGTAGAGTCGATTGTAGGCAGCCACAGAGATTCCTTCTGTGGTTTTGACTTTCATGAAGCGCTTTGCGTCGATTGGGAGCGGGATGAGCTTGAATTTCCGCTTCGAACGCATGAGGTTAATTTTCTTTTCATCGTCCACTGTAAAATTTTCATCTGTAAGCAGATAAACATGCAGTGGGCGTGGAGATTTATAGTTTGAAATTAGTGAGTATAGAGAGGTTGCAAAATAAGGAAGAAATTTCCGGTCGGCTGAAAACACAATGTTAATTGGTTCGGTTGTGCTTGATTCGTTCTGCGGGGTGTTGGTTGCCACTTTCATATCTATCCCTTAAATTGTTAGTAGCTTTAATTGGCCGTGATTTTCCGACTTCGGATTTTAAGATTGCCAGGTTGTTACCTGGCAATAATGTTTGCTGGTGGTTTTAGTTCGATAGCGCCATTTTTTTGGATTTTTGGGGCGCCTAAATGTTAGTTGCCGACGGCGCGGCTCAATACTAAGGTTTGCACAATGGGTGTCACGATTTTTTGCCACTCATATACGGCGGCATTTGTTACGTAAATAGTGTCGTCTGGTTTTATCACGATTTGGCGTGCATAAAAAATTGCAGCTGGGTCACGCATATCCAGGCGAAGAACAGTTGGTTTTCTTGTAGTGTTTTCGTCCAGGCGGAACACAAATACTCCCTCTGGATTGGCGTTGGCTTCGCGCAGTCCGCCTACGCTGCCTAGAGCATCAAGCAGGCTGGTATTATGAGATGGCAGGTCCTTCAAGCCCGGCTCCTGCACGGCCCCCATCGCAACAAATCGCTGACGGGCGCGATCCAGCACCACTTCCGAGTTCGGGCGCAGCACCATGTTGTTGCCGGCCAGTACATCTTCATAGTTGAACTGTTGAACCTGGTTGCCCGTTCGCACGGTGACATTAACCAGATGCGGCTCCAGTACTGGGCCGCCCGCCTGGTTGACGGCGTCAAGCAGGGTCAACGGGCCTTGCAGAGTACTGAAGCGACCAGGCGCTTTTACCGCACCGGCTACCAGTACCGACCCCGACAGGTCGCCAACCAGCTCAACGTGAGTCTGCACGTCAGTGGTCACGCCCTTGAGCTGCTTGCGGATCATGTTCTCAACCTGGTTGAGGGTCATGCCGGCCACAAACTGACGGCCCACGTAGGGCAGGGAGATCATGCCCTGGTCGTCGATGCGGGTCTTGAGCTGGGTGCCGCCGGTAGCCAGTGGCGCGAACAGCGCCGAGCCTTCCGGCGCGTTGTCGGTGATCAGCACATTGAGGATGTCGCCAGCCATCAGGCGCGCGGTGGGCGCCACCGGCTTGGCGATGCTCGACTGTACCGGGCGCACTGCACCGCGCATGTAAGGCGCGATGGTGTTGGCGTTGATTTCAACCAGGTTGTACGGCTGGTTCTTGGCCTCGATGTCGCCCTTGTACGGGCCGGCACCGGAAAGGGTGCCGCCACATCCCGCCAGGCCCAGGGTCGCGAGGGTCAGTGCTGCCAGTTTCAGGTTGAACTTGTGAGAGACAACAAGGGATTTAATCACGATGATCCTCGATCGAAGCCAGGATGAAGCGGGTAATGCCGTACAGCATGAGCAGGCCTAGCAGGATGGTTGCCAGGTTGTACAAGCGCTCTGGGTACAGGGCCAGTTGTGGGGTGTTGGGGCTGACTACGGTGACCAGGGTGCGGATCTTTTTGCTGGCCTCGATACGGGCGTTGTCGAGGGCGGCGACTGCGGTCTTGTAGCTTTCCTCGGCGATGCCGGCATCCAGGGTCAGTTGCTGGTAGCGCGAGGCGACTACGTTCAGTTGAGAACCGTTGGGCGAGGAAACCAGCAGGCGTTTTTCTTTGGCCAATTGCTGGGTGATCGCGTTGACCTTTTGTTTCTGCTGTTTTACCTGTGGCGAGTCTGCACGCAGTTTGAACAGCATCTCTGTGAGTACCGCCTGCTCTTTTGTGTACTGGCCTTCGAGGTCAGCAATGATGGTGGCGCGGCTTTGGGCAGTGTTGCCACCGTCCAGTACCTTGTTGATGTTCTGGAAGTCGAGCAATTCGGTCTTGCGTTCGGCGTAGTTGACGCGGGCGGTTTCCAGTTCGCCTTTGGCAAACTTCATTTGCTCGCGGGCAATGCTGTGGCTCACTTCGTTGACGAAGTGCTCGCTGGCCTTGAGGATGGTGCGCAGCATCTGCTCCGACAGCTCTGGCGTGAAGGCTTGTACTTCAACGCGCAGCAGGCCGGTGGTTTCGTCGTAGTGTGCCGACACCATGCGCTGGTAGTACTTGAGCAGGTCTTCGCGTTCGGCATCCTTGTCGAGCCAGAAGAAGATGTCGCTGCGCTGGGCGGCATATTGCTCGATCCAGTGCAGGCGCTCTTCGAGCAGCAGCATCATGTCCATCGACACGATGTACTCGCGCAGGTACAGGGTTTCTTCCCGGGAGGCCGGGTTGGTGCCGGTCAGCAGGGTGGCCAGGCCTGGTACCTGGGCGCCCTGGTTGCCGCCATCCTGGCGGACTACCACCTGGGCGGAGCTGACGTAGCGGTCGGAGGCGAACACGCCGTAGTAGATAGCCGCCAGGATCATCGGCACGATCACCATGCCAATCGCCAGGCGCCAGCCCTTGTTTTTACCCGTACTGCTCATATGTGATGCATCCTTGATGTGGAACGGTGCTGCGATAAAAGGGGTGTTGGGTCAGCTGTTGTAGGCCTTGATGCCTTCGGCGACGTCTTCGTAAACCTGAATGCCGCCATCACGTACCAGCAGGACGATATCGCAGAGCTTCTCGATCTCTGGCATGGAGTGGGAGACCAGCACGACGTTCGATTTCTGCAGTTTTTCCTTGAAGACTTCGGCGCATTTGCGCTTGAACTGGGCATCACCTACCGACATCACTTCGTCGATCAGGTAGTAGTCGAAGTCGAATGCCATGCTCAGGCCGAAGGCCACGCGGGAGCGCATGCCGGAGGAATAAGTCTTGATCGGCTCATCGATCCAGTCGCCGATTTCGGCGAATTCCTGGACGTAGCGGACCTTCTCGCGCATGGCCTCGCCTTCAGCGCCGTAGACCCGACACACAAACTTGATGTTGTCGCGGCCGGTCATGCTGCCCTGGAAACCACCGGTCAAACCCACGGGCCAGGAGATACTGCGGTCGGTCACTACCGAGCCGGAGTCTGGAATGTCAGCCCCGCCAAGCAGGCGCATCAAGGTGGATTTTCCCGCGCCATTGCGGCCAATCAGGCCGATGTTCTTGCCTGGCGGAATCGCCAGCGACAGATTACGAAAGACGTATCGGCGACCATTGGGTGTCAGATAGGACTTGGTGACGTTTTTAAGTTCGAACACGGTGGACTGTCCTTATCCGTTCTTGGTCGACATCAGGTGCAAGCGGCGGGCACGGTAGCTGCCCAGCGCAATGAACAGCAGCACGATGGTGAAGGTAATGACGTAGGTTTCAGACACACCATCGACGGGGGTGTAGTGAGGCAGTACTTCAGCGCGGATCAATTCGACTAAGTGCAGGAACGGATTGAGCAGCAGCACAGGCATCATGGCCTGAGGGAGGTAGGCCGCTGGCAGGAGTACGCCGGAGATAAAGTAAAGCGGGAAGAAGGCCATGCGGATGATCATCTTCAAGCTGGGCAGGGCGTGGGTGATCAACGCCAGCAACATGCCCAGGCCAAAGGCAAACAACAGGCCCAGCGCCAGTGTCGCCGTCCACTGCAGTGGGCTGTGTACAGACATGTCGAACCCGTACCAGGCAAAGCCGAAGACAAGAATTGCGTACACGGTTGCGCTGATGCAGGTTTCTACCAGCACCCGAGCAATATAGGTGTCCAGAGGTTTGATTTGCTTGTAGCCGAACAGAGAGCGGTTTTCGCGAAGGCTGTCCATCAAGCGCAGGGCGGTGTTGCGGTATAGCAGGAAGGGGGCCATGCCTACCAGTACGAACACCGGGTACTCGACACCGGCCACTGTACGCCCGCGAATCAGTGCGAACAGCACGCTGAAGATCAGGAGGTGGCAAATAGGCTCGATCAACGTCCAGACCGCCCCCATCCGACGATCACCAAAACGCGCGCGCGCTTCGCGGAGAACCAGGGCAAAGATGACTGATTTTTGAATCTGGAAGGAAGAACGAGGCTTCAAGATGTTTACCGCAAAGCGAAGCAGTGTGCCGGGCACACTGGTGAATTCATTTCAGGAAAACCCTGTTCCGCGCCGTGTTTTGGGGGAACCGGATAGCTTCCATGCTGTAAAGGCCCGCGAGATTAATCGCTAGATGGCATAAGCGTCAAGCCAGAGGACTGTAGGACAATTCTTTCGGACTAATGGTATTTAGCCTTCATGGAGTGCCATCAAAACGCCAGCTTGTAACCGATCATCAATAGCATTCCTGCCAGGCAAGGGCGCAATACGCTGTCGGAAATTTTACCGGTCAGGTGGCTGCCGAAGTAGATGCCTGGCAGCGACCCCAGCAGCAGGTAGCCCAACAGCGACCAGTCCATGTTGCCCATGCTGGCATGGCCCAGACCGGCGACCAGGGTGAGGGGGACGGCATGTGCGATTTCGGTGCCGATCAGGCGGCGGGTAACCAGGAACGGGTAGAGCAGGAACAATGCCACGGTGCCCAGGGCGCCCGCACCGATTGAAGTCAGCGAGACCATGACGCCGAGGATCACACCGGTGACAACGGTCAGCAGGTTGAGGCTGGTGCCGCTCAGGTGGTAGCGGTCGCCGGCGTGTTTGCTGGCGAAGGCTTGCAGTTTGCTTTTGAACAGGATGGCCAGGGCGGTGAGGATCAGCACCACGGCCAGGCCTTGTTTGATCACGGCGTTGGCGGCCTGGGTGTCGGCGTCCAGGGAGCTGAGGAACCACAAGGTCAGGGCGGCCGCCGGGACGCTGCCCAGGGTCAGCCAGCCGGTAATCTTCCAGTCGATGTTCTTGTTTTTGCCATGCACCCACACGCCGCTGGCTTTGGTGATGGCGGCGTAGAGCAGGTCGGTACCGACGGCGGTGGCCGGGCTGATGCCGAACCAGAGAAGGATGGGGGTCATCAAGGAGCCGCCGCCGACGCCGGTCATGCCGACGATAAAACCTACGACGAGGCCTGCAATGGTAAAGCCGAAAGAACCTACATCCATAATCTCTAAACGCCCAACGTGCCCGTGATCGGATGGCAGCCAGCATAAAGGTTTTTTTATAGCCAAATAGACTAGTTCGTTATTAGGTTATAACCACGGTGGGTGCGGGCGGGGTGCTTCCGGATGTTTCTTGACTGGCTAATTTTGATCCTAGGAAATATCGTACGCAGTCTGTCGACCTCGTTCTGATTGCCCTTGGAAGCCGCTCCTTCTAGGCTCCTCGGGTCGTTGCTGGTGCAGCGATCGGGTGTGGAAACTCGAGCAAGTTGAACGGTGTTGTCGTTATGGCAGTTGTGCGCGGGAGGTCTTTTGGCCTGCCGGGCTTACCCGTTCGCTCGGTTTTCCACCCCGCGTACAGCTGCCACCCTTAGTGTGGAAACGACGGGTTGCAGCCCAACTGAATGGGTTAGCCATGAAAAAACTTGTCCCCGATCCACCGACTTCGCTCTATCCCACCCGCGACAAACCTTTCGGCGATTGCGCCGCAGGCCATCCCCAGCTCTTCTCCGTCAACGCCGGCATTGCCCCTCACGACGCACTGGTACATGCCTCGTTGTACTTGCGCTGCGCCTACGATACGGCGCACAAGGCATCCGATGGCATCGACGACGCCGCCAAGGGCTTTCTCTGGGCCACCCTGCATTCGGTGGAAATGGCCAAGGGGTTGGTAGAGGCCTTGCTGGATGCGCTGGAGGACCGTGAGCTGAGAGAGGGTCAACAATAACGGTCTGAATCACGACCGCTGCGCGCTCGATCGCAGGCTATCGCCAGCGGCTACACCGGTTTGCCTGAACGGTGTGAATCACGACCGCTGCGCGCTCGATCGCAGGCTATCGCCAGCGGCTACACCGGTTTGCCTGAACGGTGTGAATCACGACCGCTGCGCGCTCGATCGCAGGCTATCGCCAGCGGCTACACCGGTTTGCCTGAACGGTGTGAATCACGACCGCTGCGCGCTCGATCGCAGGCTATCGCCAGCGGCTACACCGGTTTGCCTGAACGGTGTGAATCACGACCGCTGCGCGCTCGATTGCAGGCTGTCGCCAGCGGCTACACCGGTTTGCCTGTAGCCGCTGTCGAGGCACGAGGCTGCGATCGACTGCGCAGCAGTCGCCAGAGGGTGCTTGCCCCGCGATCCGCTGGATCACCGATCCGTCATCACCACCATCACATGGGCATCGCCGCCATCATCCGTCTCCGACAGGTAGATGTGCCCCACGTTGCTGTTGAAGTACGCCGTCTCCTGCGGCCCGATGCTCACCGTTTCGCCCGTCTCGAACACGATTCGTACCCGCCCACTGAGCACCAGCGCAAACTCCTGCCCCGGGTGGCGGATGAATTCATCGAACTGCTGCCGCTCGCGGGCAATGATCCGCGCATACATCGGCGTCATCAGGCGCTCGGGGAATTCCCCGGCGATGGGGTGGTAGTCGTAGGTCCCGGTGCTGTAGCCGGGCGCGGTGGGCAGTGAGTTGACCACCACCGTGGTCGGCGCCGGGGCATCGCCCATGCCGGTGGAGCGAAACAGCTGGGCAATGTCGACGTTCAGTGCGCGCGCCGCCGCAGCGAGTTTTTCGTAGCTCACCGACACCTGCGCCAGTTCCATTTTCGACAAGGTCGACACCGGCACCCCGGAACGCTCCGACAATTGCTTGAGGGTCAATTGCTGGCCTTTGCGCACCAACCGCAGGCGGGCGCCGACTTCGGCGCGGTCGATCAGGGGCAACGCGCCAGGGCGGTCGGCAGCAGGGGAGCGGTCGGCACTCATCAAGGATCTCGGTCGGGCATCAGGGCAGGCATCTTACCGTGGCCGCTTGCGTATTTCTAAATTCTCATATATTAGAATTCTCATAAGTGATAATTTCGGCTTCTTGAACAGGCGATGGCAAGGTTATGACGCAGACGTTCGACAGCGTGATCATTGGCGGCGGTATTGCCGGTGCCTCTCTCGGGTACCGGCTGGCACCCACGCAGCAGGTGCTGATACTGGAACGTGAAGCCCAACCGGGTTATCACTCCACGGGGCGTTCGGCGGCCATGTTCATGGAGGCCTATGGCACCGAACAGATCCAGGCGCTGACCCGCGCCAGCCGGGCATTCTATGAATCGCCGCCGCAGGGTTTCTGCGAGCATCCGTTGCTTGAACCGCGCGGCTGCCTGTATGTCGCCAACCTGGACCAGCAGGACCTGCTCGCCACCACCTACGCCCAGGGCCTGGCCAACGGCACCGAAGTCACGCTGCTCGACCACCAGGCGGCGCTGGCACTGGTGCCGAGCCTGCGCGCCGACACCCTGGCCGGGGCCATTCACGAGCCGGGCGCGATGGACCTGGACGTACACGCCTTGCACCAGGGCTTTCTGCGTGGCTTTCGCCAGGCCGGGGGGCAGGTGCAATGCAATGCCGAGGTGGTCGAAGGCTATTTCGATGGAGGCCTGTGGCACTTGAGCCTGGCCGATGGCAGCGGCGTACAGGCGCGCCAATTGATCAATGCTGCTGGCGCCTGGGCCGATGAAGTGGCCCGCGTGTGTGGTGTGCAGCCAGTGGGCCTGCAGCCATGCCGACGCAGCGCTTTCACCTTCGAAGGCCCGCAAGACCAGGCCTTTGCCAGTTGGCCCGCGGTGATCGGTGTTGATGAAAGCTTCTATTTCAAGCCTGACGCCGGGCAGTTGCTCGGCTCCCCGGCCAACGCCGACCCCGTCGCGCCCCAGGACGTGATGCCTGAAGAGCTGGATGTAGCCCTGGGCATCTACAACATCGAGAGCATGACCACGTTGAGCATTCGCCGCCCCAGCCACACTTGGGCCGGGCTGCGTTCATTCGTCGCCGATGGCGACCTGGTGATTGGCCAGGATCCCGAGCAACCGGCCTTTTTCTGGCTGGCCGCCCAGGGTGGCTATGGCATCCAGTCGGCGGCCGGTGTGTCGCAACTGGCCGCCGCCTTGCTGCTCGGCCAGCCGTTGCCGCAATCCCTCAGTGCCGAAGGTGTCGAGCCCCAGCGCTTGTCACCGGCACGTTTTCGTTAACCACCGTAGAAGGACTTTTCCATGTCTTCGAGCATCCAGCGTATCCCCAGCCATTTGCCATTCCCGTTCTCCAAGGCGGTGAAGGTCGGTGGCTTTGTGTTTCTTTCCGGCCAGGTGCCAATGACCCGCGAAGGCGAAGTGGTGCGCGGCGATATCCAGGCCCAGACCCGCGCCACCCTTGAGCGCATCAGCGAAACCCTTGCCGAATGCGGTGTTGGTTTCGAGCAAGTGGTCAAGGCTACGGTATGGCTGTCGGACATGCAGCATTTCGCCGGTTTCAACGAGGTGTACAAGGAATTCTTCACCCAGGGCTACCCGGTGCGTTCCACCGTCAGCGCAGGCCTTGCCCTGGGTGTGGATGTGGAGATCGAAGTGCAGGCCTGGATCGGCAACGACTGAGCAACACCCGCGCCGCCCTGGCGCATTGCTGGACAAAAACAACAAGGCCCGCACAGGGCCAAGCAGACCAGAGGATTCAGACATGCAAGAGCAGCTGAAAATTGCCGGTGCGTTTATCGGCGTCATCGTCGGTGCAGGTTTCGCCTCAGGGCGTGAGTTGTTGCTGTTCTTCGTCGACTTCGGCCTCTGGGGGCTGCTCGGCGCCCTGGTCAGCGCGGCGCTGTTCACTTTTCTCGGCATGGCCCTGGCCGGCCTTGGCAACCGGCTTCAGGCGGTCTCGCACAAGGATGTGGTGTACGCCATCTGCGGGCGCTACCTGGGCCTGTTCGTCGACTTGATGATCACCTTCTTCATGTTCGCGGTCACGGTGGTGATGCTGGCGGGTGGCGGCGCATTGCTGGAGCAGCAGTTTGGCGTGCCGGCGCTGGCAGGCAGCATGCTGGTGACTTTGCTGGTGATCGCCGTGGTCTGTCTGGATGTGCAGAAGGTGATTGTGCTGATTGGTGCGGTCACGCCATTTTTGATCCTGGTAGCCAGTGCCATTGCCGTATACGCCGTATTCACCCGCGACCTGAGCTTTACGGCCCTGAATGAAGTGGCCAGCCGGCAAGAGGCCGGCACCAGTCATTGGCTGCTTGGCGCCTTTCTTTATGTGTCGTACAACATCGTGGCCGGTGCGCCGATCCTGGCGATTCTGGGGGGCTCGGCACGCTTTGAGAAAACCGCGATCTGGGGCGGGATCCTCGGTGGTGCGGCGCTGGGCGGCTTGATGCTGGTGATGAGCGCGGGCCTGCTGTCGCGGCTGGATTCGGTGGCCGATCTGCCGATGCCGATGCTCTCGATTGCCAGTGAGATTTCCCCGGCGTTGGGCGTGGTGATGTGCGTGATCATCTTCGGCATGATCGTCAACACGGCGGTGGGCACGCTCTACTCGTTCGTGGCGCGGCTGTTGCCGGCGGGAACACGCAGTTTTCGATTGGGCTCGGTGGCGGCAGGTGTAGCCGCGTTTGTCTGCAGCCTGATCGGCTTCATCAGCCTGGTCGGCCAGGTGTATCCGTTCTTCGGTTACCTGGGCTTTGTGCTGATGCTGGCAGTGTTGATCGGCTGGTTGCGCATCGGTCGTTTCAAACGGGCCGTCGCACTGTAGCGGGGAATACTGGCGAGGGGCGCAGTGTGCCTCTCGCCAGAGTGCAGCGGTCAGATCTTGAAGCTGTCGACCAGTTGCTTCAGGCGGCCGGCCTGCTGGGCCAGGGCATCGCAATGGCGCAGGGTGTCGTTGAGGTTGGCGACGCCTTGCTGGTTCAGCACGTTGATCTGGGTGATGTCCAGGTTCAGGCTCTCGACCACGGCGGTCTGCTCTTCAGTGGCGGCGGCCACTGACTGGTTCATGCCGTCGATCTCGCCGATGCGCTGGGTCACGCTGCTCAGGCGCTCGCCGGCCTGGTTGGCGACCATCACACTTTCCTCGCTCGACACCTGGCTTGCGTTCATGTTGTGTACCGCCTCGCGGGAGCCGACCTGCAGGGTGGTGATCATCTTGTGGATCTCTTCGGCCGATTCCTGGGTGCGATGGGCCAGGTTGCGAACCTCGTCGGCGACTACGGCAAAGCCACGACCGGCTTCACCTGCACGGGCCGCCTCGATGGCTGCGTTGAGGGCCAGCAGGTTGGTCTGCTGGGAGATGCCCTTGATCACATCGAGGATCTGGCCGATGTCACCGGTACTGGTGTTGAGGGTTTCGATCTGCGCGCAGGATTGGCTGATTTTCTGCGACAGCGAGGTCATCGCCGAGATGGTTTCTTCCACCACCTGACGGCCATCGTTGGCCTGTTCGCTGGCGCCGCTGGCGTGCTGCGAGGCGTCGGCGGCGTTGCGGGCGATTTCCTGGGTGGCGGCGCCCAGTTCGTTGATCGCCGCGGCCACGCTGTTGGTGCGCAGGCTCTGCTCTTCGGAACCGATGATCGAGGCATTGGAGGCGCTCATTACCTGCTCCGACAGGTCGTGTACCTGGCGGGTGGCCGACGATACTTCGGCAATCGAGGCGTGAATCCGCTCGACGAACTGGTTGAAGGCACCGGCCAGTTCACCGAATTCGTCCTTGTTCTCTACTACCAGGCGGCGGGTCAGGTCGCCTTCGCCCTGGGCGATGTCCTGCATGGCACGGCCCATGGTGGTCAGCGGACGCATCAGCACCGGGATCAATAGGCCGAGTACGCCGGCAATGGCGGCCACGGCAATGAGCATGGCGATGATGGCCGAGGTACGGAACTGGCTGATGCCGGCATAGGCCTTGTCTTTGTCGATGGACAGGCCGATGTACCAGTCTGCCGATGGCAGGCCGCTGACCGGGGCAAACGAGATGATCCGCTCTTCGCCGCCCAGGGTGACGTCGTGAATCCCCGGGGCTACCTGCAGGCTGCTGCCCGGGTAGATGTCCTTGAGGTTTTTCATCACGTGGTCTTTGTTCGGGCTGACGATCACCTGGCCATTGCGGTCGACCAGGAAGGCATGGCCGATACCGCCGAAGTCCACGGCATTGATGATGTCGACCAGGGTGCCCAGGCTCAGGTCGCCACCGACCACGCCGATCAACTCACCGTTGGCCTTGCTCTTGACCGGCATGGCGATGGTCACTACCAGGCCGCCGACGGCCGCCATGTAGGGCGGGGTCAGCATGGTCTGGTTGGCGGCTACCGCTGCGGTGTACCAGGGGCGTTGGCGTGGGTCATAGCCGTCCGGCATCCTGGCGTCCGGGCGCTGGGTAAATACGCCGTTGGCCTGGCCCACATAAGTGAACTGGAAGTTCCTGGTGAACGAAGGCTGATCGACCAGCCCGGGGAAGTCGGCATTGGCGCCCTGGTGGGCGACGTTCTGGGCGAGGTTTTCCAGCACCAGGATGCGGCCGCTCATCCAGTTCTGCACGCTGCTGGCCGTCTGGGCGCCGGCTTGCTTGACCGAGGACTCGATGTTCTGCCGAATGGTATTGCGCTGCAGGTAATCGTTGTAAAGGGTGAACAACGCAAATGCCAGAACCACGACGCCGCAGGCGCACAGCAGGATCTTGTGGCGAAATTTCAGGTTCATGTTCCGAGACCTTGTGCCAGTGAAGAGGAGTGCCGAGCGGTGCTTTTGGCGAGTGCTCGTACCTGTTCTCACGGGTATCGGCCGCAATGCTGAAAGGTTGATAGGCAGATTGCCGCAGGTCTGTAGACGTGGGCTGCTGTGGGGGCACGGCTGCCTACCTGGCGACTGTTGCGCAGTCGATCGCAGCCTCGTTCCCCGGCAGCGGCTACAGATTGCCGGTGTAGCCGCTGGCGACAGCCTGCGATCGACCGCACAGCGGTCGTGGTCCTAGACCGTTGCTTTTACAACAACCTCACCAGTTCCTGCGCCGCCTTTTGCAGGGGCTGGTTGTGGCGCCAGAAGGCATGCACCGGCAACTGC
This sequence comes from Pseudomonas vranovensis, assembly GCF_040438935.1. Classification (NCBI taxonomy): domain Bacteria; kingdom Pseudomonadati; phylum Pseudomonadota; class Gammaproteobacteria; order Pseudomonadales; family Pseudomonadaceae; genus Pseudomonas; species Pseudomonas vranovensis. The sequence continues at coordinate 1,049,362 of NZ_CP159259.1, forward strand.
AGTTCGTTGCGGGTGTTCTTGAAGTCCAGGCGCAGCAGGCGGCCGGCCTCAATCAGCGGCGCCACCCGTGACAACGGAAAGTCGCCCCAGCCAAGCCCCGCTTCGACCATCTCCAGCGCCATGCTCAAGCTGTCTGTGCGCCAGAACGCCTTGCCGATCAGCGCGCGGGTGTCGGTAATCGGCAGGTCGCGGCTGGCCACCACGATCTGGCGCACATTGGCCAGGTCTTCCAGGTAGGCAATCTGCCGGGGCTGGCGCTGCAGGGCAGGGTGGTGCGGTGAAAGGGTCGCCACCAGCGACTCCATGCCGATGTTCTGAAAACGCTGCTGCGGGTCGACCGACAATCTGGCGAACGCCAGGCACAGGCTCACGCGACCTGAGTGCAGCAGCTGCAAGGCTTCCTCCTGGGGAGCGCTGAGTACCTCGATTTCCAGTAGCGGATAACGCTCGCTGATGGTCTTGATCGCGTTCAGCAGGGGAGCGTGGTCGATATCCGGCACCACGCTGATGGCCAGGGTACTTTCCAAGCCTTGGGAAAGCTCCAGCGCATGCACCTGCAGTTGACTCAACTGCGCGGCAATCATCCTGGCGTGGGGTTCAAGCGCCTGGGCGAGTGCGGTGGGACGGGTTTCACGGTGGGTGCGCTGGAACAGGGCAAAGCCCAGCTCGGCTTCAAGGTTGCCGATGGCCATGCTCACCGCTGATGGCACCCGACCCAAGGCGCGGGCAGCGGCCGAGAACGAGCCGCAGTCGAGCACCGCGAGAAACAGTTCGATGTTATCGCTGGAAAAATTCAAAGGCCAATCTCCTGTCAGTAAATCTGATAGCTGTTTACTTTTGCTGTCAAGAAGATTGACGCACTCTAGCGCGCCTCTGCTGCCTGCTCCGGCAGCGCTTTACAACGGATTCGAGGTAATACAGTGCAAGGTGTCAAACGCAAACTGGTCTACGTGACCGCCTACGAAATGATCGGCCTGTGCATGTCGACGTTGGGGCTGGCCTATCTATCGGACACCGCTCCCAGCAATACCGGCCCCCTGGCGGTGATGATCACCACGATCGCCATGGCCTGGAACTTTATCTACAACACCCTGTTCGAGTACTGGGAAAGTCGGCAGGTGAAGCGCGGACGCAGCGTCGTCCGCCGGATTGCCCATGCCATTGGCTTCCAGCTGACGTTGGTGATCTACCTGATCCCGCTGATCGCCTGGTGGCTGGACATGAGCCTGGTCGAAGCCTTCCTGGTGGACCTGGCCTTCATCATCCTGATCCCTTGCTACACCTTCCTCTACAACTGGGCATTCGACCGGATCTTCGGCCTGCCGACCTCGGCACAAGTGCAGGCTGCGGCGGCGTGAATCACTGGGCAGGGATGACGATCCGCAGCGAGCCGGAGTCCGGTTCTTTTTGCAGGCGGGTGGCGCCGAGCAAGTCGTCCTCGATCTCGCCCGACAGGTAGTACACCCCGGCCATGGCCCCGGTCTTGCGGTTTTCCATCAGCTCTCGCCACTCCTCGTTGAGCGCCACATTGAGGATTACCCGCAACTGCTCGATCATCGCCGGCTGCTCCTGGCTATGGGAGAACACCCCATAACCCGTGGCGACCACCGAAATCAGCGCACCGGCGGTGCGGCCCACCGCGCTGGCCACGGCACTGGCAATACCACGCGGCGCCAGGGTTGCACCGATTTTCTCACTGGCCTGCTGCGCCACCGATGACAAACCGATATCCGAGCGCTGGGTACCGGCGCGTACGGCGCTGTGCATGCGCGTGACCAATGCCGCATAAGCCGGTTGCTCGGCCAGTGATTTGCTGAACAGCAACTGGTACAGCGAGGCGTTGTGGGTGGCGGGCGGGGCGAGTGTGATGGCCTGAATGCGCGTCAGGCGCAGGTTGAACTGCTCGGGTGGCGCCCGGTAGCGTTGGGCGAGTTGTTGCAGCTGCTGGCCGAGCAACTGGATATAGAGTTCCATGGCGCGGTCACGGATCGCCTCGGGGTCGATCTCCTTGGCCACCTGGTCGAGCACGCGTTGGTGATACTGCTCCTGCAGGTACAGGGCCAGGCGCTTTTCCGGAGGATCTTTACCGTCACCACTGTTCATCTTGTACCAGGCCACCTTCATGGTCAGCCATTGCTGGGTCCAGTAGCCGGTGAACCAGGGAATGAAATCGCTCTCGGTGTATTGCTGTACCCGGTCTTTCCATACCCGCATCGAGCGTCGGGTGTAGTCATTGACCGAACTGGTGGCGGCCAGGGAGGCCTGGATAATCTCCCGGTCAATCTGCTCCCAGGTGGCGGGGTTCAGTTGCACGGGGGGCGGTTCGGCAGGTTTTTGCCTGGAGGCGCAGCCACCCAACACCAGCAGCAGGGTGAGCAAAAGGAAGGTGAGCGGGGAAGGCGGATTCACATCGCAGCCTCTGTGGACAGTCTGGCGTTTGGGTATACCTATCTGAGTATAGGAGCGGACATAGGGGGCCGGACTGCAGTCCATCGCGGGGCAAACCCGCTCAAGGTGGCTAAGACTGTTCAGAGTTGTTGGGCTTCGGTTGTCGCCGGCGGAAAGTAGCGCCTGTTTTTCTCTCGGGGCGCTTGCCCGGCCGCACTGTCCACAGGTGCGCGTTGGCCCGCAAGCGTTCCTGGATATGCGGAGGGCGATCGGCGAGAGTGGTCAGCGGTGGGATGGGTTTGCCAGGCAGCCCGGCCTGGCGGATCAGTTTCGGCCAGCGCGGTTTCCAGCACAGCAGCAGGCTTAGCCAATGGCCGAGACCGATGATCAGGAAGGCAGGGCAGATCAGCAGCAGCCCTACCTTGGTTGTTCGGGAGGCACGACGAAAATAGTGGGTGAGCCCTTCGAACTGAGGGGTGAAGGCCTGCCAGGGCCAGGGGAAATGCGAGGTGATGCGGGGCCGCGGCAGGCCTTGGGGGCCTTCGTCCATGAAGCGACGGATGAACTCCCATTCGTCGCGAAGCTCGGCCTGGTTGTTGCCGGCCTTTCCGACCCAGGCATCCTCGGGGTGGAGGGTACCGGTAACGCGCGGTGACCAGTAGAGGTACAAGGGGACACCTACGCCTCCTGCGATTGCAGTCTTATCACTTGCGCCTGAGGAGGTCACACCTTTCCAGGGCAAGGTCACGATGCCGCCGCAGTAGCTGGGGCGATGCAGGTGAACTTGTTGAGTTTTGCGGTTGAAGCGGATTAGTAGATGGCGAGAGGTGAACATTTCAAGGCGGGAAATGCGTAAGCCAAATTTGAAATAGACCCCGGCAATCGTTGATATCATAAGGCTATAAAAAACCACCGGAAACAGGAGGTGTTTGTAAGTCTCCTGTTCAATAAGGCTCTCAATAAAAGTGAAGATTAATTCTATGAGGGCTCCTGAGTAGAGAAAAACTGGCATGAAAAAGGCAAGTGACAATATTGTTATTAGGCCGCGTTTTGTTTCCCACATGCCACTGCGAAGTTCTATTATGTTTTCGCTAAAAACATAAACCGGTCCTCGAGTTTTTGGTGTCTCGCTGACGCAAAAGCGTGATGCGGCCTGATCTTCATCATCTTCACTTTCATAGGGTAGCTCTCTTTTAATGCCCCACTTTCTATCAAATTTTTCATCGCCTTTGCGAGCGTCCTCTCGCTCTAATTGCATTTTCCAACACCCCCATTCAAAAAAATACATCACACCACCTCGTTGATGGCGTCGAACAGTGCGCCGAGTTCGTCGCTATCATTTTTGTATTTCTTTGTCTCGGTATTACGGCTAAAGCAACACTGGCTACACCACTTTTCAAGAGCGCTCTCATCGATAATCATGAGTATCACCGTAGCCCCCAGAACAATCGCGCCACCAATCCAGCTCATACGGCCCAGCAAGAGCATGGCGGTCTGGTTGGTTGTCAAGCGAGTAGACAGTCGAGCCAGGGTTAAAAAGCGTGCTTCTTGTCCCGTGTTTCGAGCTTGCATGGCAAGCCAACCGAAATAGGCCCCTGCTTGGGAAAAAGCAATCCCGCCGTGGCCTATTAATAGACTGATAGTTGCAATCGCTCGAGCACCATAAGCAGTAGCCAATAGATTATTTCGCGTGGTGTTTCTATCAAGCTCTCCGATGCTGTCCTGAACATCCCACCCAATACTCACCAATCCCCCCGCAGCCGCCATCCCCGCGCCCCACAGCCGATACCGCCCCAGGCTGATCTGCGCCCCCCGTGCGGTGGCGCTGTCCAGGCGCCGATGCTTCGCCCGGTCCAGGCTGTTGGGGGCTGTTTTGGGCAGGTAAGCGGACGGCACTTTGCAGGAACGATGGTTCAAGACTGACCGACTTCGGATTTTCCGCGTCTGCGCCGAGGCTTCTTTTCGGGGCGCTTGCCCGGCCGCACTGTCCACAGATGCGCGTTGGCCCGCAAGCGTTCCTGGATATGTGGGGGGCGATCGGCAAGAGTGGTCAGCGGTGGGATGGGTTTGCCAGGCAGCCCGGCCTGGCGGATCAGTTTCGGCCAGCGCGGTTTCCAGCACAGCAGCAGGCTTAGCCAATGGCCGAGACCGATGATCAGGAAGGCAGGGCAGATCAGCAGCAGCCCTACCTTGGTTGTTCGGGAGGCACGACGAAAATAGTGGGTGAGCCCTTCGAACTGTGGGGTGAAGGCCTGCCAGGGCCAAGGGAAATGCGAGGTGATGCGGGGCCGCGGCAGGCCTTGGGGGCCTTCGTCCATGAAGCGGCGGATGAACTCCCATTCGTCACGCAGCTCGGCCTGGTTGTTACCGGCCTTGCCGACCCAGGCGCCTTCAGGGTGAAGGGTGCCGGTGACGCGCGGTGACCAGTAGAGTAGAAGTGGCACGCCGATGCCGTCGGCAATTGCGGTGTTTTCACTGGATCCTGATGAGGTCACACCTTTCCAGGGCAAGGTCACGATGCCACCGCAGTAGCTGGGGCGGTGTAGATAGACTTGCTGGGTTTTGCGGTTGAAGCGGATCAGTAAATGACGAGAGGTGAACATTTCAAGGCGGGAAAGGTGATAGCCGTACTTGAAATAGATCCCAAAGGTAGCTACTGCAATAGTGGAATATAATGCAATCGGGATCGTGGCGAAAAAATCGAATGGGGTCTGGGAAGAAAGTTGGTTGAGCATTCTTGCTAGAAAGTAGATGGAAAATAAGGTGGTGATTGATGCGAAAGTGATGATCGCCAATGAAAATAGAGTTACAAGGCCCCTTTTTGCTTCCAGCATGCCACAACGAATTTCCAGTATGGTTTGATCGAGTGCGTATACCGGTCCTCGAGTCCTCGGTGTTTCGCTGGCGCGCTGCTGCGCTTCTTTCTGACTTTCATCGTCTTCATATTCATAAGCGGCTATTTCTTTTAAACCGTATTTTTTTTCTATTTCTTTGTCGTTCTTGCGGTCTTCATCTGTTTCCAGCATGGCCTGCCAGAAGCCCCATTCTGCGAAATTCACTATAGGGTCCCTTCAATGGCATCGAAAAATGCGCTTAATTCATCTTCGGCACTGTTGTAACGGTTGGTCTCTCGATTGCGGCTGAAGCAGCATTTGTCACACCATTTTTCCAGAGCACTCTCATCGAGTATCAGCAATACAATGGTGGCAGTCAGCACGATAAGGCCTCCCCCCCAAGCCATACGACCAAGTAGCAGTATGGCAGTCTGGTTGACGGCTAAGCGTGTGGCCCAACGGGACAGTACATCTAACAATACGCCGGGTATAAAGCGGCCACCCTTCAGCGCCAGCCACCGGAAGTAAGCCCCTGCTTGGGAAAAGGCAATTCCACCTTGCCCACTCAATAGGGCAAGCGTGGCAGTCGCTCTTATTGTGTAGGCAGCGCCGATAGTACTTTGTCGCGAGTTCGATAGGTCGTCCGACTTTGCGAACGCATTAACGCCGTCTTTGAGATCCCACCCGATACTCACCAACCCCCCCGCAGCCGCCATCCCCGCCCCCCACAGCCGATACCGCCCCAGGCTGATCTGCGCCCCCCGTGCGGTGGCGCTGTTCGGCCCGACATTCGCCAGCGCCTGCCCGGTACCCACTGCCAGCAGTTCCAGTCCTGCCGCCACACTGGTCAACCCCGCCGCAGCCACTTCACTCCAGAAGCGCCGATCCTTGTCGTCACGTCGCCCTTGCAACAGCAACAGGCTGGCCTCCAGCAACAGCAGGCCGCTGGCCACCCGCAGTCGGTAGAACGAGTTGCTGTGGGCATTCTGCAGGCTGGTGGCATAGGCGCTGTCCAGGCGTCGCAGGATTGGGGCGGAAACGCGACCGGAAGATGGCGCCTGGCCCGCTTGGGCAAGTTCGGCCAGGCGCAGGGCCACGGCTTGCTCACCGAGCGAGGCGGTGAGGTAGCTGGCCAGGCGCCGGTGCATCGCCCGATCCAGGCTGTTGGGGGCGCCGGCCCTTGCGGCTTCACGGCCCAGTTGGCCGAGCCAGGCCAGGGCCCCGGCGGCGTTGATATGGCCGTGTCGGGCGATCAGGTCCAGCTGGCCGTCCACCTGGCTGAACAGCGCGGCCAACGCCTTGCTCAGTTTCAGCGCGTTCTCGAACTGCTTCAGGTCGTCGCCCTCAAGGGGCTGGTATTTCAACTGTGTGCGGGTTTGCTCCAGGGCTTCGGCAATGCTGCGCTGGTTGTAGGTGAAGCTGCGCAGGGCCAGGTTGTCGGGGGTCACGCTGTCGGCGCGCCACCAGCGGCTGAGCAGGTCGGCGCCGGCCGGTACGCCCTCCATGCCGATTACGCAGAGGCCGGTCTGGTGGGCGAAGCACAGGCCGTTGATGAGGTCGTCGGGGTCGTAGAGGGCCAGGGCGTCCTGCAGTCGTGGGTGCTGCAGCCAGCTCAGGTGATCCGCCGCCCGGGCTTCGGCCGCGGCCTGGGCCTTGTTACTCTCAATCTCGAACCAGGCCAGTTGTTGCTGCATGGCCGCAAGGTCCACCCGTGGCAGGTAGCGTTCGTCGAACAGCCTGGAAAACTCGCCGGTCTGCGCGCGGGCTTCAAGGTCGCGACGGTGGAGCTCGCTGGTGGCTTCGAGAATCTGTTCCTTGGTGTCTTGCCACCGCTGCGGATCAAGACGCGCCGTCATGGTGTTGTTGCTTTCGTCGAGCCGTTCGCGGATTGCCTGGGTACGTTTGCGTACATGGGCGGCAACCTTGCGCTCACTGAAGTTCCTGTGCAGCTCGGTGAAGGCCTGGGCCACCAGCACCTTGCGCTCGTTGCTGGGCCCGGGGTTGCCCTTGGCGTCGGGAGCCGGGGTGTTTTCCAGCCAGTCCTTCAACTGTTCCAGCCCGGCATTGCGCCAGGCGTTGAGTTCCTGGGTGATGCCGATGGCGTCCTCGACCACGATGGCGATACCGCGGGGGTTGGCCTTGCCGGCAGCGGGTTGGAGCATTTGCTGCGAGGCAACCCTGGAGATCACCTGCGGGCCGCCGAAGAGCTGGGCGTCGAGCAGTTTGCGCAGGGCCGGGTCGCTTTCGGCGGCGAAGTCGACCACCGTGTCGAGCTGGTCGTGGGTCAGCACATGGGGGGCGGGGACGGCGCAGGAGGGAGCGGCGTACTTGCGGATGTCGAGGGCGGGCAGGCTGTCGCGCCGGCGCAGCAGCTGTTGCTGCGCTGCCAGGGTCAGCGGGTCGGGGCTGTAGAACAGCCGCAGTTCGTGCAGGTCGTCGAGGTCGTGGACATTGAACGCCCAGGCGATCTGGCGTCCTGCATCCTGGGCACTGAAGGCCGGGGGTGGTGGGGCATGGGGGAGGCCGGGCTCGGTCAGGGACAGCAAGCCGTTGGCGGCGATGCGGTAGGGCGGGTGCCAGGTGTAGCGGCCGGTGGTCTTGCGTTTTTCGAGGACATAGAGAAAGCCCTCGCGCAGGGTGCGGATGGCATAGCTGGCGTGCTGCAGTTCGCCGACCTGGTGCGGGTGGTGCAGGTGCGCTGGCAGCTCGGGCAGTTGCTGGCGCTGGCCGTGGTTGCCACCGACGACGGCGTAGCGCAGGGGCAGGAGGGTGAAAGTGCGGGTGCAGGTGACGGCGGGGCTGTTGTCGAAGGGTTCGCTCAGCTGTTCACAGAACTTGCGATTGATGGCGAAGATTTCATCCAGGCTGAACATGAGGCGTCCTTGAGCATGCGTGGCACAAGGCACGAACCTTAAACGGCAGGGCGGGGGCAAGTCGTTCCTGGGTGATCCTAAAACTGCGTGGGAAATTTCACTTTATCGTAGAGCGCTGCTGATCAGCTGTCGGCCAGCAGCGTACGTTTCACTTTCCAAATGCCTTCAACTGCCCAACTCCAACTTCGCCTCAATATGATCCAGATGTTCATGCATCAACGCCAACGCTGCTTCTCCATCCCCTTTCTCCAGTGCATCAATGAGCGCCGCATGTTCCTGCCAGGCGCAGTGGCTGCACGGGCGGCTTTCATACTGGGCAATGATCAGCGACGTCTGTGGCACCAGGCCGTTGAGAAAACGGGTCAGGGGCGCATTGTTGGCGATTTCCGCCAGCTTCAGATGGAACTCGCCACCCAGGCGGATCGCGGTGCAGCGCTGGCCTTGTTCATGGCTCTGCCGCTCGCGGGCAACCAGTTCGCGCAACTGGCGGACTTTGGCCGGTCGCGAACGTTGCACGGCAAGGGTGATCAGGGTGGTTTCGGCCAGGCGCCGGGCGCTGAGGATCTGCCGTGCCTGTTGCGGGTCGGGGGCTGCCAGGTGCGCTGTGTGGCTGGGGCGCTGGACGATCACCTGCTGGTCGCACAACCGGCCCAGGACACGACGGATTACCGTGCGGCTGACGCCGAACGCATCGCCCAGTGCCTGCTCGGGCAGGGCGCTGCCGGGGGCCAGGCGCTGTTCGAGGATGGCGTCGAACAGGCGCGGGTAGATCTGCTCGGCCGACAGGCGCACTTCGCCGTGGGCGAGCAGCGGTGGCAAGGTGGTCACAGGGGCTTGGGCGCTGGCTGTCATCACTGCTCTCCTGAGGTCAGTTGCCCGGGTGTTCGTCCGGGATGTTCAGTTCGATACCCATGCGCCGGCCTTCCTGGAGGATGTGGTGGCGCATCTGCGCGCTGGCCTGGGCGCTGTTCTTGTTACGTATGGCACGTACTACTGCTTCGTTTTCTTCCAGTCGCGCGGCCAGGTGCTCGGGCGAGTTGCGCAGTACACCGGCGCTTTGCTTGAGGGCATTGCTGGTTTGTTGCACCACGTTCTGGAAGATCGGGTTGGCGGTCAGGGTAAACAGCTCTTCGTGGAAGGCGATGTAGGCGTTGACACCCGCTTCGCTGTCTTCGGCTTCAAGTGCTTCGCGCATGTCCATCAGCGTCAGGCGCAACTGGCCGATTTCCTTGCTGCTGATGGACTGGGCTACCAGGCCGACAATGAATGGCTCCAGGGTGTAGCGCAGTTGCAGTACGTCTTCGAGGCTGGCTTCGGCCACGGCGTTCTGGGCCTGCATCGGCTCGACGCTGCCGGGTTCGAGCACCAGCACGCCTTTGCCGGGCAGCGAGCGCACCAGGCCCAGGGTTTCCAGCACGGTGACCGCTTCGCGCAGGCTCGGGCGGCTGATGCCCAGTTGCTCGGCCAGTTCGCGTTGGCCCGGGAGCATGTCGCCCGAACGCCATTGGCCACGATCCAGGGCCTGGCGCAGTTTTTCTACCACGGAGTTGACGACGGTGGATGAGCTGATCACGGTTCACTCCCTGAGATCGATTGCATGTTGTGCTCCTGGGGCCGGCACCGTAGTGCCGGCCCGGTCACTCAAAACTCTTGTTGGTGGGCGGTCGGGGCCTTGCGCTGGGCAAAGCTGAAGCCCTGTTTGCCGGCCAGTACATTGTTGGCCCGCTCCATGTCGATATCGCCTTCCCAGCGGCCGATGGCTACGGTGGCCACGCAATTGCCGATCAGGTTGGTCAGCGCCCGGCCGATGCCCATGAACCAGTCCACGGCCAGCACCAGCACCAGGCCGACCACCGGAATCGCGGGGATGGCGGTCAGGGTCGCGGCAAGGATTACCAGGGCAGAGCCGGGAATCCCGTGGGCACCTTTGGAGGTAATCAGGGAGACCAGCAGGATGGTCAACAGGTCGGTCATGGCCAATGGTGTACCGGTGGCATTGGCGATAAAGACGATGGCCAGGGTCAGGTAGATCGAGAAGCCGTCGAGGTTAAACGAATAACCGGTGGGAATCACCAGGCCGACGGTGGAGTTTCCGATGCCCAAATGCTCCAGCTTGCGCATGATTTGTGGCAGCACGGCGTCGGACGAAGCCGTGCCCAGGACGATGGTCAGTTCTTCGCGCAGGTACTTGATGAACGGCAGGATACGCAGGCCTGACACGCGCATCACCGTGCCCAGGATCAGCAGCACGAAACCCATGCAGGTCAGGTAGAACAGCGCCACCAGGCCACCCAGGTGCTGCAGCGATTCCAGGCCATATTTGCTGGTGGTAAAGGCGATGGCGCCGAACACGCCCAGTGGCGCCAGGCGCACGATCATGCCCATGATGCGAAATATTACGTGGCTCAGTTCGTTGATCAGCCGCGAGATGCCCGAGGCGGCTTCACCCACCAGGTTCAGCGCACTGCCAAACAGCACCGAGAACAGCAGCACTTGAAGGATGTTGTTGTCGGCAAAGGCGCCTACTACCGAGGTGGGTATCAGGTCCATGAGGAAGGCGGCGGTGCCGTGGATATGCTGGCCGCGCTCGGCCAGGTTGCCGGCTTCGGCGGCTGACAGTTGGTCCAGGTGAATGTTGGCACCGCTGCCGATGCCGGAGGTAAAGGCGAACACCAGGCCGATGACTAGGGCAATGGTGGTGAGGATTTCAAAGTAGATCACCGATTTGAGGCCGATCCGCCCGACCTTCTTCAGGTCACCCGCACCGGAAATACCGCTGACCACCACGCAGAACACGATCAGGCCGATGAGCATCTTGATCAGCTTGATAAAGCCGTCGCCCAAGGGTTTGAGCTGCAGGGAAACTTCGGGAAAGCTGAGGCCGCAGGCAATGCCTAACGCGAGGCCCAGCACTACTTGGAGGAAGATCGAACGCGAGCACCATTTGAGCATGGGAGGGATCTCTGATCGGTGTCCTTGCTTCGATCACCGGGGGAAGGCGAAAGAGCGGAGGACTTAATTATTGTGGTCTTACCGGTATGTCCAGTGCGAGGCCAGTTTAGGCGCGGATTTTCTGGATTGGCAAGGGATTCTTCGTCAGAAGCAACTGGTCAGAGGCTGTTTCTATGGGAATCAGTTGTTTACAGGCGCGTTCGCACACCTGAAAGGATTCCTGATCGCTGTCGTTCGCGTCCCTAGCGGCGTGGGGGGGCGGTATCTCCGGACATTCCAGCTGGTAAGACCGGTTAGTCCGGCTGTTGAATGCCGGCTGGAGAGGCTGCCCAGCAGCGGGCCGGCCTGTGGATAGCCATCGGCGCATACGGCGTTCTCTTCGCTTTCGTCTGATGCAGCCATGGCTCCGTGCGGGCGATTCATTTTGAACATTCCCGATTAGAAAGACTGATCTTTCTAGTTGTGCTCGTTTACACATAAGTACAGAGAATTAGGACTAATCCCATGTCGCCCACGGCAGACTTTGCTTAGCTTCCTCGCTTGTCGTTCAGTACTTTATTCACTTGGCAAGCAGTGGTGGATGAGTATCGGCGCGCAAGGATTTCGAACTAATGGCCCCTGGGTTGCAAAAGGATGTTGTTATGGATGTCGTTGTTGTTCAATCACGTGCACACGTCTCAGGCGAGCAGATGGGTAATATTGACTTCGCTATTAGACTTTTCTGTGACGAAATATTGAGGCCAGGAATGCTAGTGGGTCAGCGTTGGACTCTAAATGTTTTGACTACTTGGTCGCGAATTTCGCTGAGCGTTGGAGTGCCCACCCTTATTCGGCAATCCATTGCTTATGCAATGGAATCCGCTTTCTCGCGTCACGCCATTTCCTCCTCGGCCCGTGCTGTCATGGGTGGCACGTTCGGAGCACTACCCGTCGCGTTGACCATAGCGGGCGGAATTCGAGATGAAGTCAATCACACGGCTACCCGCGCCACGAGAACAGGACGAGTATTGGGGGGTATTGGAAGCCTCATAGCACTGGCGGGCGCGCAGGCGACGGGAACACTGGCTCGAGGCGCATCTACTCTTATTTCGGCGCAGCTGTACTGCGTCTTGCGGGACATTGTTGAGATGTATGTCAGGCAGTCTGACAATAATAATGGACTGTCTCTACCTGCGGTGGGTGTGTCAGCGGCAGCCTACGGAGTCAATCAATTGGCGGGAGGTATGCTCTCGGGTGCTGTGGCGTCTCCTGCCGGTGCCAGCGCCGCCTCAATTGGGACCTTTCAATAGCGGAACGAGTTAATACGTAGCGCGATCAATTCTGTCGGCGAGATGATAGATGATATGACGCTGCGGGCAACGCAACATACAATTGAGCAACGGTCTATTCCTCGCGGGCTTCGTACGGGCTTAGAAGTAGGGCTCGATTTCAACCGGGCCACCGCTGCAGACTTTTCCAGTCGAGCCACCAGTAGAATGCCCGGACGTCTGATGTTATTTAGTACTGTCATCATGGGGTCGTACGCCCTAGATTCACTCCTTCCACAGAATGGGGAGTTGTCCAAAAATTGGATCGACTTCCTCAGTAATCTATTTGTGGCCGCTATCCTCGCTGCGGGATATTCACTATTTGTCTGCCATCTTATGCAACAACGTCCGCCTGCCTCGTCAATCGAGGACGGTCGCCGCTCCCCATCAACGTCTACCAGTGAGGGTGATGCATGATGATTGATCGCGTCTGGCTCGCTCTCGCACCGCTGGCTCGGTGGTGCCGTTGCCGACTGAAGTTCTGTGGGGTGTACCTGCGTTACCGGCGCCGGGTTTTCGGCGTGACCGGGGCGTCGTGAAAGCGCTTGGCGACGACATAGTTCTTGTTCCAGTAGCTGTTGTTCAGTGAGTCGATGCGGATCGACTTGCCGGTCCTGGGCGAATGGATAAAACGATTGCCGCCGATGTAGATCCCGACGTGGCCTACGGCACTGCGGCCGTTATGACTGAAGAACACGGCGTCGCCGCGAGTGAGTTTATGTCGCGGGACTTTTTGCGCCTTTGAATTGAGCATCGAGCGGGTGGTGCGCGGCAGATGAATACCGGCCTCGCTGCGAAACAGGTACACCAGCAGGCCGCTGCAATCGAAGCCGGTACTGACCGAGCTGCCGCCAAAGCGGTACGGCGTACCGATCAGTTGATGGGCTCGCTTGACTACCTTGTCGATGCGCTTGGGACTGGCGCCGGCGGATGTTGCCATGGGCTTGGCAGGGGCGGCCTTCTTGCGGGTTTCTGGTGCAGGGTTGGCCAGGGTGAGATTGGCAAACAGGCAGCTTGCGGCAATCAGGAAAAAGAGCTTGGACACAATGCATACCGATGTAGCGAAACAAACAGCCGCGAGGGTAGAGCGTGCGTCCTTGGATAAAAATCAGATTCGTCTGACTTCTGAAGGCGAGCTCAAGAGCCTGATTCTGAAAGCACGAATCATCCTTCTTGAACCACGACCGCTGCGCGGCCGATCGCAGGCTGTCGCCAGCGGCTACACGGCAGTCCGTAGTCGCTGCCGAGGAGCGAGGCTGCGATCGACTGCGCAGCAGTCGCCAGGAGGGAGGGGCGGTGCGGAGTATCGACTTGTCCCGCGAGAGGCCAATACATCCAGCAAATCCGGTGTTGCCTGGAATACGACCGCTGCGCGGCCGATCGCAGGCTGTCGCCAGCGGCTACACGGCAGTCCGTAGTCGCTGCCGAGGAGCGAGGCTGCGATCGACTGCGCAGCAGTCGCCAGGAGGGAGGGGCGGTGCGGAGTATCGACTTGTCCCGCGAGAGGCCAATACATCCAGCAAATCCGGTGTTGCCTGGAATACGACCGCTGTGCGGCCGATCGCAGGCAAGTCCGGCTCCCACAGCGTCTGTGCAAGTCAGTTGCTCCTGCCGTTGTTCATGACAGCAACTGCACCTGACCGCTCTGCAGCGTGTAGAGGCCCCCGACAATTTTCAGCTTGCCCTGGCTTACCGCCTCACTCAGCACCGCTGAGCGGGCGGTAAGGTTATGCACGGTCTCGCGCACATTCTGCTCGATTGCATTGTTGAGCAGGTCACCCGGCGCCTTGATGACCTTTTCCACAGCCGGGCGGATAGCGTCGGCCAGGCTCTGGATCTGTCCGGGAAACCGCGCGCCGTCCTTGACCGCCTTGACCCCGGCTGCCACCGCACCACAGCTTTCATGCCCCAGCACCATTACCAGTGGGGTGCCCAGCACCGCCACCGCGTATTCAAGGCTGGCCAGTCCATCGGTGGTGACGAAGTTGCCAGCAATGCGCACGGCGAACAGATCGCCGCGACCGGTATCGAACGCGTACTCCGGGGCAATGCGTGAATCTGCACAGCCCAGCACCGCAGCGTAGGGGTTCTGGCCGCCGGCCAGGGCCTCGCGTTCGGACAAGAAATCGTGGCGCTTGGCCACCCCCTGGATGTAGCGGGTGTTGCCCGCCATCAAGCGCTCCAGCGCCTGGTCAGGGTCAAGCTGGTTTTGTGGTTTGGGTACCTGGGGGGCGGGGCCGGCCAATGCGGCGCCGGCAGGCAACAGGCTGGTAAGCATTGCGGCGCTGGCGCCTAGCCCGGCAAGGCGCAGGAAGTGACGTCGTTCGGGTACTGCCGGTTGTTGTTCTTGGGCATCGCAGGGTTTGCACATTCGACGTTCTCTGGTTGGCATCGTACAGCGCTGGATTCTTGAGATCGGCAGGCGCGGGGTCCATAGGACATGTCCTGAAATCCGAACGAATCAGGGACAGAACTTGTCCGTGCCGACCACTAAATCTACTTAATAATCAACCAGTTATTGAATGACATTAGCATTTGGTCGCTATGATTTCAATAACTATTTGTTACAGAAATATGATGTAATTAGTAGGGTTATTTAATCGATCAGTTAAAAAACAGTGGCCAGGGCCCGGACGTGCTGCTTGTTGCTGCTATAAAGGGAGTTTCATCGTGCGCTTCAACCTGCCGGTCACCTCGGTCGAACAGACGTTCGGCGAGGATCAACGGCTCATTTCTGCCACCGATACCGCTAGCAACATCACCTACTGCAATGCCGAGTTCGCCGCCATGAGTGGTTTCAGTCAGGCGGAACTGATCGGCAGCCCACACAACCTGGTACGCCACCCTGACATGCCGCCAGCTGTATTCCAGCAGATGTGGCAGTACCTCAAGGCTGGCCAAAGTTGGATGGGCATCGTCAAGAACCGCTGCAAGAACGGCAACTTCTACTGGGTCAGTGCGTATGTCACGCCGATCCTGGAAGGTGGCCGGGTGGTGGGCTATGAGTCGGTGCGGGTCAAGCCGACGCGCGATCAGGTGCGCCGTGCCGAAGCACTGTACGCCCGTTTGCGCGAAGGCAAGCCTGCGGTCTCGGCCACACGTCGCATGGCCCAGTTCGGGCAGGTGCTGGGCGTGCCGCTGCTTGCCGGGGGCGCCGCCCTTGCGGCCCAGCAGTGGCTACCCGGCTGGCCCGCCCATGGCATCACGCTGGGGCTGTTTGGCCTGGTCGGCCTGTGGGCCCACCAGCGCATGGGTCAGCAATTGGCGCAGATCGCCCGCTGCTCCAGCAACACCTTTGCCGACCCGGTTGTGGCGCTGACCTACAGTGATGCGCTGGGCCCTATGGCCCAGTTGCAGATGATCCTGATCAGTGAAGAAGCGCGGCTCAAGACTGCACTGACGCGCCTGAGCGACCTGGCCGTGCAGATGAGCGAGGCGGCGGGTGACTCCAGCCGTCTGTCGCGCCATACCGAGTCGGCGCTGCTGGATCAGCGCGCCGAGACCGACATGACCGCCGCGGCGATGACCGAGATGGCCGCCTCGATTGCCGAGGTCGCGCGTCATGTACACGAGACCGCGGGCCAAGCCCACACGGCCAACCAATTGGCCGGGCAGGGCAATGACGTGGTGGGCACCACCCGTGACGCGATCCAGTTGCTGGCCAGCACGGTCAGCCAGATCAATCAGGCGGTAACCCACCTGGCCGGGCAGACCGAGGACATTTCGGTCGCCGCCGAAGTGATCCGCTCGATTGCCGACCAGACCAACCTGCTGGCGCTCAATGCCGCCATCGAAGCGGCCCGTGCCGGCGAGCAGGGGCGCGGGTTCGCCGTGGTGGCCGATGAGGTGCGCGCGCTGGCCGGCAAGACCCGTCAATCGACGCTACAGATCCAGGGCATCATCGAGAGCCTGCGGGCTGGCGCGGTCGATGCGGTGAACATCGCAAGCCTGGGTATTGACGAGGCCGAACAAGGCGTCGCCCGGGTACTTGAGGCGCAGCAGGCACTGCTGGGCATTCGTGCGGCGGTCGAGCACATCAGCGACATGAGCCAGCAGATGGCTGCTGCCGCCGAGGAGCAGTCGTCGGTGGCCGAGTCGGTGTCCGAGCAAATCAACACCGTGGCAGGGACCGTGCAGCACACCGCACAGAACGCCAATGCCGCCGCCACCCGCGGGGCAGAACTGGAACACATTTCCATGGGCCTGCGTGCCCTGGTCGAGCGATTCAACCGCTGACGCGAAGGGTAACGAGCGTTTCATGGATGACAACTACCGTGCGGCCGTCGATGCGGCCGCGATTTTTTCCGAAACCGACCTGAGCGGTCGGATCACTTACGTCAACGAGCAGTTCTGCAGCATCTCCGGCTACAGCCGCGAAGAGTTGCTGGGGGCCAATCACCGCATTCTCAATTCGGGCCTGCACGATCGGGACTTTTTCGACGGCATGTGGCGGGCCCTGGTCGCCGGCAAGGTCTGGAAAGGCGAGATCTGCAACCGCGCCAAGGACGGCTCGCTGTACTGGGTCGACAGCACCATGGTGCCGCTGATCGACCCGGCCAGCGGCATGGTGCGCAAGTACGTGTCGATCCGCTTCGACGTCACCGAGAAGCGCCAGTTGCTGCACACACTGCAGTGGCGCGTGGGGCATGACGTGCTGACCGGCTTGCCCAATCGCGCCTACCTCTCCGACCTGCTCAACCAGGCGTTGGCGTTCTCCCGTCGCGAAGGCATCGCCCTGGCGGTGTGCATGCTCGACCTGGACGGCTTCAAGGCGGTCAATGACGGCTACGGCCATGCCAGTGGTGACGTGCTGCTGGTGGAGGTGGCCAAGCGCCTCAAGGGCATCCTGCGCGGTGAAGATGCAGTGGCGCGGCTTTCGGGCGACGAGTTCGTACTGATTCTGCGCCATGTGCAACACCCGTCGGCGCTGCAGGCGGCGCTGGACCGGGTACTCAAGGCGATTGCCGCGCCGTATTCGATCCGTGACCAGGAGGTGAGTGTCAGCGCCAGTATCGGCGTCACCCTGTTTCCCCTCGACAACGAAGACGCCGACACCCTGGTGCGTCACGCCGATCAGGCGCTGTACGTGGCCAAGCAGAGCGGACGTAACCGTTACCACCTGTTCGATGTGTCGCTGGACCGCGAGGTCAAGGCCACGCACCAGACCGTGGAGCGGGTGCGCCAGGCGCTGGTCAAAGGCGAGCTGCGTTTGCACTATCAGCCCAAGGTGAACATGCGCAGCGGCCAGGTGCTGGGTTTCGAGGCCTTGCTGCGTTGGCAGCATCCGGCCGAAGGGCTGGTGGCACCGGGTGAGTTTCTGCCGCTGGTGGAGCAGACCGACCTGATCGTCGAGATCGGCGAGTGGGTGATTGCCCAGGCCCTGGAGCAGATGCAGCGTTGGCAGCAGCTCGGACATGTGTGGCCAGTGAGTGTGAACATTGCCGCTCGACACGTTCAGCGCAGCGATTTTGTCGAGCGCCTCAAGCGCCTGCTGGCGAGTTCCCCGAGCGTGGCGCCACAGATGCTCGACCTGGAAATCGTCGAGTCGGTGGCCATCGAGAATATCCAGCGGGTCAGCCAGTGCCTGGAGGCCTGCAAGCAGCTGGGCGTGCAGTTCTCGCTGGATGACTTCGGCACCGGTTACTCGTCGCTCAGTTACCTCAAGCGCCTGCCCACCCGCACCATCAAGATCGACAAGTCATTCGTGCGCGACATCCTTCACGACCATGACGACCTGGCCCTGACCCGCGCGGTGATCGGCCTGGCCCGCGCTTTTGGTCGCCAGGTAATCGCCGAGGGGCTGGAGACACTGGAGCATGGCCAGTTGCTGATGGGGCTGGGCTGCGATGTCGCCCAGGGCTATGGCATTGCCCGGCCGATGCCGGCCGAGGCAGTCATCAACTGGGCCCTGCATTACGTGCAGCCGGCACAGTGGCGGGCACTGGCGGGGCATTGAAGGCGGTCTTTACACATTCTTTATGGGTTCAAGCCGGTCCCGGTCTCGCACCTTTACAGCACCTCTTCGGACAATGACCGTCAGCGGCAAAACGCCGTAAGGACGGAGAGATTCGATGAGCATTCTGGACGGGGTGTCGCTGCTGCTGGCAGTGGCGTTGATGATCTACCTGATGGTCGCGCTGCTGCGCGCCGACCGGGGCTAGGAGCGGCCATGCACAGTTACGATTACGCGTTGCTGCTGGCGTTCTTTGCGCTGGTGCTGGTACCGGCGCCCTGGCTCGGGCGCTTTTACTACCAGGTGATGGAAGGCCAGCGCACCTGGCTGTCGCCGCTGCTGGGGCCGGTGGAGCGGGGCTGTTACCGCCTGGCCGGGGTAAATGCGGAGGCCGAGCAGGGCTGGAAGCAGTACACCCTGGCCTTGCTGGCGTTCAACCTGGCGGGCTTTGTGCTGGTGTTCGCCGTGCTGCTGTTGCAAGGCTACCTGCCGCTCAACCCGCAGCACCTGCCGGGCCAGGAATGGTCACTGGCGTTCAACACGGCGGTGAGTTTTGTCACCAACACCAACTGGCAGGCCTACAGCGGCGAAGCCTCGGTGAGCTACCTGAGCCAGATGATCGGCCTGACCGTGCAGAACTTCGTCAGTGCCGCCACCGGCCTTGCCGTGCTGGTGGCGCTGTGCCGGGGCATCGCCCGGCGCTCGGCGCAGACCCTGGGCAACTTCTGGGTCGACATGACCCGCGCCACCCTCTATGGACTGCTGCCGCTGTGCCTGCTGCTGGCGCTGTTGCTGGTGTGGCAGGGCGTGCCGCAAACCTTCGGTCATTACGTTCAGGCCCTGACCCTGCAAGGTGCCGACCAGACCATCCCTCTGGGGCCAGCGGCCAGCCAGATCGCCATCAAGCAACTGGGAACCAACGGCGGTGGTTTCTTCGGCGTCAACTCGGCGCACCCGTTCGAGAACCCGACGGCCTGGAGCAATCTGTTTGAAATGGCCTCGATCATCCTGATTCCGGCGGCGCTGGTGTTTACCTTCGGCCACTACGTCAAAGACCTGCGCCAGAGCCGCGCGATCATCGCCTGCATGCTGGCGCTGTTCCTGATCGGTGGCGCGACTGCACTGTGGTCGGAATATCAGGTCAACCCGAGCCTGAATAACCCGCAGGTGGAGCAGGCCGCGCCGCTCGAAGGCAAGGAGATGCGCCTGGGCACCACCGCCAGTGTGCTGTGGACGGTGACCACCACCGCGGCTTCCAATGGTTCGGTCAATAACATGCACGACAGCCTCAACCCCATCAGCGGCATGGTCGCGCTGGTCAACATGATGGTTGGCGAGGTGATTTTCGGCGGCGTGGGGGCAGGGCTCTACGGCATGTTGCTCAACGTGCTGGTCGCGGTGTTCCTGGCTGGCCTGATGATCGGCCGCACGCCGGAATACCTGGGCAAGAAGCTTCAGGCACGGGAGGTGCAACTGCTGGTGGCCACCTTGCTGGTGATGCCGGTGGGGGTTCTGGTGCTCGGCGCCCTGGCGGCCAGCCTGCCGGGTCCTGCGGCGGCGGTGACCAACCCTGGTGCCCATGGCTTCAGCCAGTTGCTGTACGCCTACACCTCGGCCAGTGCCAACAACGGTTCGGCCTTTGCCGGCTTCGGTGCCAACACCACCTTCCACAACCTGATGCTTGGCCTGGGCATGTTGATCGGCCGCTTCGGCTACATCCTGCCGGTGCTGGCGTTGGCGGGCAGCCTGGCGATGAAAAAGGCCGCGCCGGTGGGCGAGAACAGCTTCCCCACCCACGGCCCGCTGTTCGCCACCTTGCTGGTGGTGACCATCCTGCTGATTGGCGGCCTGACCTTTTTCCGGCCCTGGCCCTGGGCCCGGTTACCGAACACCTGAGCCTGGGTTTCTGAGGAGCGAATCATGAATATGCCGATTCCTGAAGTGAAAGCAGCCCCGGCCTCTGCGGCACCCACCACCTTTGCCGCGCTATGGCGCCCGGCGCTGGTGCAGGCCTTTGTCAAACTCGATCCGCGTCAACTGAAGCGCTCGCCGGTGATGCTGGTGGTGGAGCTGACCGCGCTCTTCACCACCGTGCTGAGCCTGGTGCCCGACAACAATGTGCCCACGGCGGTGGCGGTGCAGATTGCCCTGTGGCTGTGGTTCACGGTGTTGTTCGCCAACTTTGCCGAAGCCTTGGCCGAAGGTCGTGGCAAGGCCCGCGCCGACAGCCTCAAGGCCGGTAGCCAGGGCCTCAGCGCGCGGCGCCGTAACCCTTCGGGCGGTTTCGAGGTGGTGCCTGCGACCAGCCTGCGCAAGGACGATGTGGTCAAGGTCATGGCCGGCGAGATGATCCCCGGTGACGGCGAGGTGCTCGAAGGTATTGCGGCGGTCAACGAAGCGGCGATTACCGGTGAATCCGCTCCGGTGATCCGCGAGTCCGGCGGCGATCGTTCGGCGGTCACCGGCAACACCCGGCTGGTGTCCGACTGGTTGCTGGTCCGCATCACCAGCAACCCGGGCGAGTCGACCCTGGACCGCATGATCGCCCTGGTCGAGGGCGCCAAGCGCCAGAAGACCCCCAACGAAGTTGCCCTGGACATCCTGCTGATCGGCCTCACGCTGATCTTCCTGGTGGTCGTGGTGACCTTGCAGCCCTTCGCCCACTTTGCCGGCGGCAGCCTGCCGCTGGTGTTTCTGGTGGCGCTGCTGGTGACCTTGATCCCCACTACCATTGGCGGCTTGCTGTCGGCCATCGGCATTGCCGGCATGGACCGCCTGGTGCGCCTGAATGTAATCGCCCGCTCCGGTCGTGCAGTGGAAGCGGCCGGTGACGTGCATGTGCTGATGCTCGACAAGACCGGCACCATTACCTTTGGCAACCGCCGTTGCAGTGCTTTGCATGCCGCCCCCGGAGTCACCAGCAAGGAGCTGGGCGAGGGTGCCTTGCTGGCTTCGCTGGCAGACGACACCGCTGAAGGCAAGTCGATTGTCGAGTACCTGCGCCAGCTGCATGACTTCGACGAGCCCGCTGCGGATCAACTGACGCCCGTGGCCTTCACTGCCGAGACCCGGTTGTCGGGTGTCGACTACCAGCAGCGCCGCTTTCGCAAGGGCGCGGTGGACTCGGTGCTGGCCTTCGTGGGGATGCAGCGCCTGGAGATGCCAGCAGCGTTGTCCCGCGAAGTGGACAAGATCGCCCAGAGCGGCGGTACGCCGTTGCTGGTGTGTGTCGACAAGCGCCTGCTGGGGGTGATCCACCTCAAGGACGTGGTCAAGCCTGGCATTCGCGAGCGCTTTGCCGAGCTGCGCAAGCTCGGGATCCGTACCGTGATGGTCACCGGCGACAACCCGTTGACGGCTGCCGCCATTGCCGCCGAAGCCGGTGTCGATGATGTGCTGGCCGAGGCTACGCCCGAGCGCAAACTGGCGCGCATTCGCCAGGAGCAGAACGACGGACGCCTGGTGGCGATGTGCGGCGACGGCGCCAACGACGCCCCGGCCCTGGCCCAGGCCGATGTCGGCATGGCCATGAACGATGGCACCCAGGCCGCCCGCGAGGCCGCCAACATGGTCGACCTGGACAGCGACCCGACCAAGCTGCTGGCCGTGGTGCAGGTGGGCAAGGAGCTGCTGGTGACCCGTGGTGCGCTGACTACCTTTTCGATCGCCAACGACGTGGCCAAGTACTTCGCCATCCTGCCGGCGCTGTTCGCGGCGATCTACCCGCAGCTGGGCGTGCTCAACCTGATGCACTTGAGCAGCCCGCAGAGCGCGATTCTCTCGGCCATTGTGTTCAACGCGCTGATCATCGTCGTGTTGATTCCCCTGGCGCTGCGCGGGGTGCGCGTGCAGGCGGCCAGCGCTGCGCACCTGCTGCGCCGCAACCTGCTGATCTACGGGCTGGGCGGGCTGATCGTGCCGTTTGCCGGGATCAAGTTGATCGACCTGCTGCTCACCGCTTTGCACCTGGTCTGAGACCAAGGAGATGACCATGACAACTTACGTTCGTCCGGCCTTGAGCCTGATCCTGCTGATGACCCTGATCACCGGCGCGGTGTACCCGCTAGTGGTTACCGGGGTGGCCCAGGTGGCTTTCCCCGAGCAAGCCAACGGCAGCCTGCTGCGCGATGACCAGGGCCAGGTACGCGGCTCGCGCTTGATCGCCCAGGCGTTCACTGGCGATGCCTGGTTCCACCCGCGGCCTTCGGCGGCGGATTACGCCACCGTGGCCAGTGGTGCCAGCAACCTGGCGCCGAGCAACCCGGCGCTGGCCCAGCGTATCGCCGACAGCGCTGCGCAGCAGTATGTCGAGCAGCAGGGGGCAGTGCCGCTGGACCTGTTGACCACCTCCGGCAGCGGCCTGGACCCGCATTTGTCACCCGCTGCCGTGGCCTATCAGCTGCCGCGCGTGGCGGCGGCGCGGCAGGTTGCCACACAGTCCTTGCAAGCCCTGGTAGAGCAGTCCACCCTGCAGCCATTGATCGGTCCGCCGGTGGTCAATGTGCTGACCTTGAACGCAGCCCTCGAACGGCTCGCCCCGGTTTCGAAATAAGGAAGAGCAGTGAGCGATAGCAACTCCGAACGCGCCGATGCGTTGTTGGCGGGATTGCCGCGCGAAGGGCGCGGCCGACTCAAAGTGTTCCTCGGGGCGGCGCCTGGCGTCGGCAAGACCTACGCCATGCTGCAGGCCGCCCATGCCCAGGTGCGCCAGGGCGTGCAGGTGCTGGCGGGGGTGGTCGAAACCCATGGCCGGGCCGAAACCGAAGCCTTGCTGGCGGGGCTTGCGCAGCAACCGCTGGTGCGCTCGGAGTACCGTGGCGTGCAGCTGGAAGAAATGGACCTCGACGGCTTGCTCAAGGCCGCGCCGCACCTGGCGCTGGTCGATGAACTGGCCCACAGCAATGCCCCCGGAAGCCGTCACGCCAAACGCTGGCAGGACGTGCAGGAGCTTTTGGCTGCAGGCATCGACGTGTTCACCACGGTCAACGTCCAGCACCTGGAAAGCCTCAATGACCAGGTGCGCGGCATAACCGGTGTGCAGGTGCGCGAAACCCTGCCTGACTGGGTGCTGCAGGAAGCCTTCGAGCTGGTGCTGATCGACCTGCCGCCGCGGGAACTGCTTGAGCGCCTGCGCGAGGGCAAGGTCTATGTGCCCGAACAGGCGCGCGCCGCCATCGATGCGTTTTTCAGCCAGACCAACCTGACCGCCTTGCGCGAACTGGCCATGCAGACCGCCGCTGCCCAGGTCGATGCCGATCTTGCCCACGGCTATCGCCAGTTGGGCCAGGATGCCCCGGCCTTGCGCGGACGCTTGCTGGTTGGCGTGGATGGCGACGCCCAGGCCGAACGCCTGGTGCGCCATGCCTGCCGCGTGGCGCAGCGGCGGCATTTGCCCTGGAGCCTGGTGCATGTCGATAACGGCAAGCTGCGTGATGAAACCGCTCGCCAGCGTCTGCAAGCGGCCCAGCAATTGGCCGAGCGCCTGGGCGGCGAAGTAGTGCTGCTGCGTGCCGGTGAAGTGGCCAAGACCCTGATCCAGCATGCCCTGGAACGGCGTGCCAACCTGGTGCTGGTGGGGCAGTCGCGTGATCGCCTGCGCCGACGCTTGTTCGGCGCGGGCGTGGCCACGCGGTTGCTGCGTGAAGCCCATGGCCTGGAAATCAACGTACTGGACCGCGACGACAAACCCGAGCCGCCCAGTGCGGTAGCGAAAAAGGCCTGGGTGTGGCGCCATTACCTGTTGGCCCTGGTGGCCACGCTGTTGGCAACTGGCCTGGCCTGGGGGGTGGCCAGCGTGCTGGCGCTGCCGAACATCTCCCTGGTGTTTCTTGCCGCGGTGCTGCTGGTAGCGGTGCGCAGCAGCCTGGGGCCGGCATTGGCCTGTGCGGTGATGTCGTTCCTGGCCTATGACTTCTTGTTCATTCCGCCGAATTTCTCGTTCAGCATCCAGCGTGAAGAAGACGTGCTGACCTCGCTGTTCTTCCTGCTCATGGCCGCACTCACCGGGAACCTCGCTGCCCGTCAGCGTCGGCAGTTGCAGGCGCTGCGCGAAACCCAGGAACAGACCAACCAACTGCTGGAACTGTCGCGAAAGCTCACTGCCGCCACCGACCGCCAGGCGGTGTTCAATGCCGCCGGACAGCACCTCGATGGTTGGCACGAATTCAAGGTCTGCCTGCTTGAGCGCGGTGCCGACGGACGCTTGCAGGTGGCCAGCGGCGACAGTCCGCAGTTCAGCGACAACGAGCGTGCCGCGGCGGATTGGGCCTGGCAGCACGATCAGGCAGCGGGGCTGGGTAGCGATACGTTGCCCAATGGTCGATGGTGGTGGTGGCCACTGTCGGTAGACGAATCGCCGCTGGCGCTGCTGGGCGTGCGCCCGCGGCAGGGCCAGAACCTGACGCCTCAACGGCGGCGTTTGCTCAAGGCCTTGAGCCAGCCACTGGCCCAGGCGCTGGCCCGGGCGCGCCTGGCAGAGCAACTGGAGGCGGCACGCTTGCATGGCGAAACCGAGCAGTTGCGCAGCGCTTTGCTGGCGTCGGTGTCCCATGACTTGCGCACGCCTCTGACGGCCATGCGCGGCAGTATCGACAGCCTGCTGGCCCTTGGCGATGCGATCCCCCAGGCCGATCGGAAAGAACTGCTCGAAGGCACGCGCGATGAAGCCGAACGCCTGGATCGTTACATCCAGAACCTGCTGGACATGACACGCCTGGGGCACGGCGGGCTGAAACTGGCCCGTGACTGGGTGGCACCGACCGATATCGTCGGCAGCGCGCTCAATCGTCTGCGTGTGGTGCTGGCGCCGTTGCAGTTGACCACCGAGGTGCCGGAGGGCTTGCCGTTGTTGTTTGTACACGCTGCGCTGATTGAGCAGGCGTTGGTCAATGTCCTCGAGAACGCCGCGCGCTTTTCGCCTGCCAATGGCCGCCTGGTGTTGCAGGTTGCGGCGGTTGATGAACAACTGCATTTTGCTGTCAGCGATGAAGGGCCGGGCATTCCACTGGTAGACCGGGAGAAGATTTTCGACATGTTCTACACCGCCGCGCGTGGCGACCGAGGTGGGCAGGGCACCGGGCTGGGCCTGGCGATCTGCCAGGGCATGATCGGTGCCCACGGCGGGCATATTCGTGTGGAGGAGGGTATCGATGGCCGTGGCACCTGCATCACATTATGCTTGCCGCTTCCCACCCAGCCCGAGCCTGAAAGCGAAGCCCCATGAGCCAGATCGCCACCCTGCTGGTCATCGACGATGAACCTCAGATCCGCAAGTTCCTGCGCATCAGCCTGAGTTCCCAGGGCTACAAGGTGCTGGAGGCGGCGACCGGTGCCGAAGGCCTGGCCCAGGCGGCGCTGAGCCGGCCGGACCTTGTGGTGCTCGACCTTGGCCTGCCGGACATGGACGGCCAGCAGGTGCTGCGCGAACTGCGCGAGTGGAGCGCGGTACCGGTGTTGGTGTTGTCGGTGCGGGCCAGTGAAATCCAGAAGGTCGAGGCACTGGACAACGGTGCCAACGACTATGTCACCAAGCCATTCGGTATTCAGGAGTTTTTGGCGCGGGTGCGGGCGTTGTTGCGTCAGGTGCCGCAGGGCGCAGCCCCCCACGTGGCGCCGAGCTTTGGTCCGTTGACGGTGGACCTGGCCTTTCGCAAAGTCACCCTCGATGGCGTTGAAATTGCCCTGACGCGCAAGGAGTACGCCTTGCTGGCGCAACTGGCCACGCATCCTGGCCGGGTGATTACCCAGCAGCAACTGCTCAAGGACATCTGGGGGCCGACCCATGTCGATGACAGCCACTACCTGCGCATCGTCGTGGCGCATGTGCGGCAGAAGCTGGGAGATGATCCTACGGCGCCGCGCTTCATCATCACCGAACCGGGGGTGGGGTATCGGTTGGTGGGGCCGGAGGCGGGGTAATGGTTTTCGCGGGGCACGCCTGCTCCCACGGCTGTAGGAGCGGGCTTGCCCCGCGATGCTCTTGGCCAGTCAGCGCCGCTCAGCCTCGTAGTTATCCATGGTATCGCGCGCAATCTCCCGGCCCAGGGCAATCAGCTCCGGCGCCTTGTAGAATTCGAAGAACCGGCACACCCGCTTGGGCACGTTGATCAGTACATCCGGCGGGTAACCGGCGATCTTGTACTGGGCCAGGGAGGTTTGCATCACTTCGAAACTCTGGTTGATCAAGTCCAGCAACGAGGCTGGCCCGACGTTGTCGATGATGAACGAGCCGCTCGCCGATTTCGGTGCGCCGTCGCTCTCGGGTGCGGCAGCGGGCTGCTGGGCTTCGGGGTCGGCCGCATCACTGAGCCAGGGGTTGGGAATCTGTGCAGCTTCGGTCGCGAGCCCTTGTTCGATGCGCATCAGTTGCTCGGCTTGTTTGCGCCGGAACGGCAGGTGCGAGCCCAGGGAGTTGATCAGGTTGTCAAAACGCAGTTTGAACGCCGCCGGGCGCTCGATCACCGGCAGTTGGTAGTGCTTCTGGTTGGTGGAGTTGAGGTTCACGGCGATGATCAGGTCACAGTGGCTGGACACCACCGGTATGATCGGCAACGGATTGAGGATGCCGCCATCGACCAGCATGCGGTTGTCTTGCACCACCGGAGTGAACAGGCTGGGAATCGCCGCCGAGGCGCGCATGGCCTGATGCAGGCAGCCCTCCTGGAACCAGATTTCCTGCTGGTTGGTGAGGTCGGCCGCTACCGCGGTGTAGGGGATACGCAGCTCCTCGATATTGATTTCGCCAACGATCTTGCGAATCTGGCCGAAGACCTTTTCACCACGAATGGCGCCCAGGCGGAAGCTGACATCGACCAGGCGCAATACGTCCAGGTAATCCAGACTTTCGATCCAGTTGCGGTACTCCTCGAGCTTGCCGGCGGCGTAGATGCCGCCAATTACCGCGCCCATGGAACAGCCGGCCACGCAGGCAATGTCATAGCCACGTCGTTCAAGTTCCTCGATCACGCCGATATGCGCATACCCGCGGGCGCCCCCCGAGCCCAGCACCAATGCTACGCGTTTGCCCATGATGCCCCCCGTCTGTGCTTTATCGATGGTCTAACAATGCGCCCATTTGTGTCTGTGCTTCAATCGTCATACGCGCTGCGCTACGCTTGCCGGGCACTTTTCTTCTTTGTAGCCGTCGAACTCGCCACTTGAACATTTCTTTTGAGGTAATACCGATGAAAGCCTGGATCTGCCTGCCCCTGATTGCCCTGGTGTTGACCGGTTGTGCAGGTAAAACCGCCTACCGCGACAGTTGCGCCAATCAGCTGGATTCGGCCTGGAAAGAGCTCGACCTGGCCAAGGCTGAAGGCTTTGCCGGTACTGTCAGCTACTCCAAGGCGTTGTCGCTGTTGACCGGGGCCAAGACCCAGCAGCAGTTCGAGGCGTTTGAGGGCTGCAGCAAGAAGGCCGAGAAGGCCCGCTTCTACATTCGTGAATCCCGCGCCGGTCGCTGACACAGGAGAACACCATGTCGGCCATGCTCGACCATGTGATTGCCCAGGTACTGGCCCTGCAGGTTCGCCTGCTCGCTTGCCAGGCCCGCCTTGCCGCGGACACCGACAGCGAGGCGTTGCATGACCTGCGCACCACCACCCGGCGCTTGCGCAGCCTGTTGCGGCCACTGCGCGAGTTGCCTGGGGTCGAGCAGCTTGAAGGCGCGGCCAAGGCGCTGGGTGAATTGACGACGCCGTTGCGCGACCGTGAAGTGCTGGCAGCGCAATTGCTTGAACGCGAGCAGTTTGAGGCCGCACGCCAGCGCCTGGCCCACCGAACGGAAACCTTCGCCAGCGTTGCCGAGAGTGCGCAGCTTGCGCGGTTGCTGGCGATTGTCGATGCCTTTCCGATCTTCCTGCGCGCCGCCCAGCGTGAAGGCTTGATCCGCAAACTGCACCCGCGCATCGACAAGCGCCTGGAAAAACAGTGGACGCAGTTGCGCGAGGCCCTCGACGATCCCGCCCACGACCGTCATCGCCTGCGCCTGCTGATCAAGCGCGTGCGCTACGGCGCCGATGCCTACCCGCAACTGGAGCACGCCGGCAAGCGCCTGCAACGGGCGCTGAAACGGGCGCAAGGTGATCTGGGCGATTGGCACGACTTGCATCAGTGGCTGCTGCAAGCCGACCAGCAGCCCGACCTGGCACCTTGTGTTGAGCAGTGGAAAGCACAAGTGCTCAGCGCCGAACAACGTGCCGATACCACCCTGGAACGCCTGCAGAAGGCTCTGGCGCAACGATAAGCCGCTGATATGGCCGAAATGCGGGCTGTCGCTGGCGCTTGCGCTGGTTAAGATCGGATTTTTCCCACGGATGAGTCCGGCATGAATCTTTCGCAATTGCTCAAAGCGGTCCGCCTGCATCCCCAGGCGGTGACCATTCCTGCCAGCTGGGCGCAAGGTCGTGCCTGTTTTGGTGGCCTGATGGCCGCCCTGCTGTACGAAACCATGCGCGCCAAGACCTCGCCGGGTCGCCCGGTGCGTTCGCTGTCCATCACCTTTATTGGCCCGGCCGAGCCGGAAGTGCCGATCAGCTTCGAGGTGGAACTGCTGCGCGAAGGCAAGGCGGTCAGTTCACTGCTGGGTCGAGCGGTACAGAACGGCCAGGTGGTGACCTTGATGCAAGGCAGTTTTGGCGCCGGGCGCGACTCGGTGGTCGATGTGCCTGCGTTGCCTGCCATCGAAATGAAAGGCCTGGACGAATCCACCACCGAGCTGCCCTATATCAAAGGCGTTACCCCCGAGTTCATGCGCCACGTGGCGCTGCGCTGGGCCATTGGCGGTATCCCGTTCAGCAACACCCCCTCGCGCAACATGGGCGGCTGGGTCAGGTTGCGTGACGAGGGCGGTGATGAAACCTTTAGCGAAGCGCACTTGCTGGCGCTGGTGGACGCCTGGCCGCCCACGTTGCTTTCGCACTTGAACAGGCCGGCGGCCGGCAGCACCCTGACCTGGACCATCGAGTTCATTCAGCCGGTGCCAAGCCTCACTACCCACGACTGGTTCAAGTACTGCGCACAGACCGAACATGCTCGTGACGGTTACGGGCACGCGGCAGCCGCCCTATGGACGGCTTCGGGCGAATTGCTGGCGATCAGCCGCCAGACGGTGACTGTCTTCGCCTAGTGGCGATGGCGGTCACGCCAGGCCCGCCACCAGGCGCCACTCAGGACAAAGCGCGGAAAAGTGATGAACTGCTCCACCAACAGGCGGCCGATGGCGTCTTTGCGGTCGCTGAAGGGCTCGGGTTGCTCGGCTTCCAGGCGATGACCCTGGCGCTGGAGGCCAAGGCCGGCGATCAGGGCGATGATGCCGACGGCCAGTTGTCCCAGGTCCAGCGAGAACAGCCCCGACAACACCAGCAGTACACCGAGGATGAACAGCGGCACGGCAATCAGGTGCAACACCAGGTTGGTCGGGTTGCGGTGATTGTGGTGGTAGCCACGCCATTGCCAGGCGGGCAAGTTGGGCAAGCGTTTGCTCATGGGCAATTCCTCAGGGTTCTGTCTGAAGAATAGTGCGGCCCCCGTCAGGGGGCCAATGAGTGGCGCCTATCGGCCTTATAGCTTGAGTTGGCCGATGGCCTTGTTCAATTCACCGGCCAGGGTGGCCAGTTCGCTGCTGGTGGTAGCTGAGTCGACGGTCTGCTGAACGGTCTCTTCGGTGACATCGCGAATGCTGACCACCGCCCGGTTCATTTCCTCGGCCACCTGGCTCTGTTGTTCAGCGGCCACGGCAATCTGGGTGTTGCTTTCACGCATCTGCGCCACGGCGCTGGTGATCTCGGCCAGGGCGACACCGGCTTCCTGGGCCTGCTGGACGCAGTCGTCGGCCTTGAACGAGCTCTCCTGCATGAAGTCCACGGCGTCGCGGGTGCCGGCCTGCAGCGCCGAGACCATGGTGGTGATCTCGTCGGTGGAGGCTTGCACGCGCTTGGCGAGGTTGCGCACCTCATCGGCAACCACGGCAAAGCCACGTCCCAGGTCACCGGCGCGGGCCGCTTCGATGGCCGCGTTGAGTGCCAGCAGGTTGGTCTGTTCGGCGATGCTGTGAATCACTCCGACCACGCCGTTGATCTTCTGGCTGTCTTCGGCCAGTTGGCGAATCATCTCGGCAGTTTGCTGCACACCGCTGGAAAGACCGGCAATCGAGGTCTGCACCCGGCTGACCACTGCCTGGCCGCTGCCCGCCAGTGTATCGGCGGTCTGCGACAGGTCGCGGGTGGCACCGGCGTGCTGGGCGATGTGGTAGACGGTGGCCGACATCTCGTTGATGGCGGTGGCGGCCTGGTCGGTCTCGCTCTGCTGGCCGAGCATGCCGTGGCGCACGTCATTCATGCTGGCGGCCAGGCGCGCGGCGCCGGAATCCAGCTGCGCGGCAGTGCGTGCCACAGTGTTGACCACCCGGTGGTAGGTGGTCTGCATGGCGTTGAAGGCACTGGCCATCTGCCCCACTTCATCACCACACGACAACGGCACCCGCGCCGAAAGGTCGCCGGTTTTCTCCACGTGCAGCATCACATCCTTGAGGGTGTTGAGCTGGCTGAGGAGGAAGCGAATCAGCAACTGCGAGGCGCAGAGCATCGCCAGCATCAGGATCAGCACGCAGACGGCATAGTTGGTGAAACGGTCGGTGAACACCTGGAGCAGGCTGGGGGAGGGGGCGAGTACGGCGATCTGCTGACCGTCGCGGCTGATCACCTGAGCGCCGCTGAGCGGATCGCTACCGGTCAGTGCCAGGCCATGCAGTTGCACCCAGCCCTGGGCGTTGGCCAGGGGCTGGAGCTGTTCACCGTCAAAGTCTGGCGCTGTGCCGGGGGCGTATTGCAGCCACAGGCGGTTGTGCGGCAGGGCCTGCCCGGCAGGCCAGGCGGCGAGCAATTGCGCCTGGGCCTGAGCCTGGTCCTGGGCATTCTGTGCCCGGGCCTGTTGCTCCAGGTGAACGGCATACAGCACCAGGAACAGCGTTGTGACGAAGGCCACCGCGTTGACGGCCCAGAACTTGTACTTCAGGGAGATATTGCTAAGCCAGGCACCCATGTAAGGTCTTCTCTGATTGAGCGGAAACAATGTTGGCAAGGTGCCATCATTGTGCCGAGCCTATCAGAGGGGCGCTTTGATATGCGTCAAATAATCGCGGGTAGGTTAAAGAAGGCGCGGGCGCAGGCGGTGGTGTGGGCTGCCAGCTGTTCGGGGCTTTCGCCGCGGTGCAAGGCCACTTCGCGCAGCACTTCGGTCAGGAAGGCCGGTTCGTTGCGGCCGCTTTTCGGTTTGGGCCGCAGGCTGCGTGGCAGCAGATAAGGTGCATCGCTCTCCAGCATCAGGCGGCCTTCAGGGATGCTGCTGACCAGTGGGTGCAGGTGGGTGCCGCGACGTTCGTCGCAG
Source organism: Pseudomonas vranovensis (assembly GCF_040438935.1). NCBI lineage: Bacteria > Pseudomonadati > Pseudomonadota > Gammaproteobacteria > Pseudomonadales > Pseudomonadaceae > Pseudomonas > Pseudomonas vranovensis. The sequence goes on from NZ_CP159259.1 coordinate 1,081,052, forward strand.
ATCCAGCCAGTGATGCCGATGTGCAGGTCCAGGTCCAGGTAGCCGAACAGGGCAGCGCGCTCGCCGGTAAAACAATGCACCACGGCGGCGGGCAGGCGGTCGCGGTAGTCCTTGAGGATCGCCAGCAGGCGTACGCTGGCGTCGCGCTCGTGCAGGAACACCGGCATTTGCAGCGCCACCGCCAGGGCCAGTTGTTCTTCCAGGGCCTTTTCCTGTTGCGGGCGCGGCGAAAAGTCGCGGTTGAAGTCCAGCCCGCATTCACCTACGGCCTGTACCCGGGGCTGCTCGAGCAAGGCGCGCAGGTGGCGGTTGCTGTCGCTGTTCCAGCTGCTGGCATCGTGGGGGTGGACGCCGGCGGTGCTGAACAAGCGCTGGTCGCTCTCATCCAGTGCCTGGCACAGTTCCAGGGCCTGTTCGCTGCCTTCAAGGCTGGTGCCAGTGACCATCATTTGCACCACACCCGCCGCCTCGGCGCGTTCAAGAATGGCCGCATGTTTGTCGGCAAAACTTGGATTGGTCAGATTGACGCCGATGTCGATGAGTTGCATGGTGCTACCTCAGGCCGGAAGCCGGCCAGCATAGCAAAGCTCGAGGAATTTCGATAAATCGAAGAACTTCAACGCGTTGTCGTGGTCTTTTGCGGTCAATTGTCATGGAACGACTGCAAGCTATGGCGCCAACCCCACCCCCGCGAGCCTTCAAACGGATGACGCGTGCGCTGTTTTTGTTGATCGTGCTGGGCCTCGGTCTGCTTCAGGCAGGGCCGGCCAGCGCGCGCCTGCCCGGCCCGCAGCAGTCGGTACCCAAGGCCCAGGTTCGCGACCTGGCGCAGATCCGCAGCACCCGGGTGCTCAAGGTGTTGGTCAATCAGAGCCGCAACAGCTCCGGTGAGGTCAAGGGCGAGCCGGTAGGTGTCGAGTACCACCGCTTGCGGGCCTTTGAGCACTACCTCAATGCCCGCGCCCAGGACGGCCAGGAAATCCGCCTGAAAATCATTCCCCGGGCCAAGGAGCAATTGCTGGCGGCGTTGCAACGCGGCGAAGCTGACCTGGTAGCCCCTGGTGAGCTGCTCGATCCGACCTCCACGCGCGGCCTGGTGGCCAGCGATCCGGTGGTGGACAAGGTGCCCATGGTACTGGTGGGGCGCAAGGGCGAGCGCAGTTTCCAGCGAGTCGAGCAGCTTTCCGGTCGCACGCTGGCGCTGACCAGCGCCAGTGCGGCCGGCGATACCCTGCATGAGATCAACCAGAAGCTGGCCTTGCGCAAACTGGCGCCGATCAAGGTCGAGTGGGTGGACCCGACTCTGGCGGTGGAGGATGTGCTGGAAATGGTCCAGGCCGGCATCTTCCACCTGACAGTGGTCGAGCAGCCGATTGCCGAGCGCTGGGCACGGGTGATGCCCAAGCTGCGTGTGGATCGCAGGGTGCAAGTGGCGGCTCCCGAGGCCATGCGCTGGTATGTGCGGCGCGATGCCGTGATGCTGCACGCCAGTGTCGATCGTTTTTTGCAGGGATATAAGCCACCGCAGAATCAGGATGCAGCGTTCGAGCGGATTTATCGGCGTTTGTACCGGGTACATAACCCGTTGGCCCGCAGTGACCGCAAGCGGTTGGAAGCACTCAGGCCGGTGCTGCAGCGCCATGCCAGCGAGCAGAATATCGATTGGTTGAATCTGGCGGCGGTGGCGTTCAAGGAGTCTTCGCTCAATCCCGCTGCCCGCGGTGCCGGTGGAGCGCACGGGTTGATGCAGATTACGCCCAGTGCGGCGCAGCGGGTCGGGGTGAGCAACATCAGCAGCGTCGATGGCAATGTGCGGGCCAGTGCGCGGTACATGGCGCTGATCCGGCGCAAGTTCTTTTCCAGCAATCAGTTGAATGAGCGTGAGCGTATGGCGTTTACGCTGGCGGCGTATAACCTTGGACCGGAGCGGGTGCAGGCGATGCGGGCCGAGGCGCGGCGGCGGGGGCTCAATGGTAACCAGTGGTTTTTTCAGACTGAGCGGATTGCCATGGAGCAGGTGGGGATGGGGCCGGTCAGTTACGTCAACAGTGTGAACAAGTACTTCCTGGCATTTGACCGTGAGCGTAAGGCGCTCGAACGGTAGGAGAAAGCAAAAACAAGACCGAAAGCACAATTCGCTTCGTCCTTGCTTGCGGCTTGAGGCTTCAAGCTTGCCACTTGAAGCGAAGCTGAGTTGACATCCAGGCAGCAGCTTCTCTAGCATGCTGACTTGCGCCGATTTAAACAGCTACTTGCGGGGCGCAGGAGGAACCTCTCGGTTTTTCCAAATACCGCTAAAACGCTGGTTCGGTGACGCCTCCCACCGCAGCCCAGCGGGATCTGCGAGGCGGAGTATCATTCCATGAGTTGTCCACGTACCAGTGTCTGCTTGAGCCCTCTGCCTGCCAGTCAGGCCGCGCGCGTGCCGCGTATTCTCCTGGGCGGTTCTCACCAGCCCACGCTTCTGCGTTATCTCGATGGCTGGCCTCGTCGTAAAGGCCGCGCTACCGCTTTTCTGATTCAGTTCGCCGATACCCGTGCATCGCTCAGCCAGTTTGCCAGCGACCGTTTCGACCTGGCCGTCATCCAGTCGCCCACTGCCGAAGATGCCGCCGAGGTGATCGGCCACCTGACCCGGGTTGCTCGGCAGGGGCTGATCACTCGCGCGTAGGCCTGACGCTCAATGCTCCTTGGCTTTGCGGATGCGCAGCAATATCACCAGCAGGATCAGGATCGCCAACGGCGCCATGCCCAATAGCGCCTCGCGCGCGCTGAGCGGTGCGCCCAGGGTGTGCAGGCCGCTGTAGACCAGCTTCAGCAGGCTGAGCAGGTAGTAGGTGATGGCAATGATCGACAGGCCTTCTACCGCCCGCTGTATCTTGATCTGAGTGTCGGCGCGGGCGTTCAGGCTGCGCAGTATCTCGGCGTTCTGTTCTTCCATTTCAACCTGTACGCGTGCTTGCAGCAGCTCGCCGAGGTTCGCCACGCTTTCGGCCAGGTGTTCCAGGCGTTGTTCGGTGGCGGTGCAGTAACGCACCGTGGGTTTGAAGCGCCGCTCGATGAACACCCCCAGGCGCTGGCAATCGGCGACGTGGCTTTCGCGCAGTTCACCCAAACGCTCGAACACCAGTTGCGCATAGGCTTGGGTGGCGCTGAAACGATGGCGGTTCTTTACCGTGCTGCCCACCACCTGGCGCGACAGTTGGGCGATGTCTTCGAGCAGCGCTTTGGCATTGCCGCCATCGCTGGCGACGTTGCGCTCCGACAGGCTGACCAGGGTGCGGTCATAGGTATCGAGCTGACTGCTCAGGGCCTTGGCGTTGTCCAGTGCCAGCGAAGCCATCATCCGGTAGGTCTCGATTTCCAGCAGGCGGCGAATCATTCGTCCTTGCCGATAGGCATTGAGGCGGCGGTTGATGAACAGAAAACGGCTGGTGCCGTCTTCGGTCAGGCGAAAATCGCTCCACACCACCGCATCGCCGCCGCCAACGCAGGAGCCGCAAGGGTCTTTGAATCCGTAGCAGGCAAGGTCGAGACCGGTCTCATCGCGCACGATCACTTGCACCGAGTTGATGATCTGCTGCTGGCAGGGTTCGATGGCCTGCGCCAGGGCTTGGGGGAGGGTGGTCCAGTTGAGTTCGCTGCTGGCAGCGGGCATCACCAGCGTCAAGGTGAAGAATTCGGCGTGGCGCTCCCATTTGAACGGATGACCGTCCAGCTGGGTGATGCCTTGGGCCGCATCGGGCTCGAAGGTGTCGGGGCAGCAGCGTTGCAGCAGGGCGTCGCATTGTGCGGCAGTGCCGAGAAAAGCCAGGTGGAAAACATGGGCCGGCTCGTCGAAGTACAGCGACGGGCGGGCGTGCAACTCGTTGTGCAGCGCTTTTCGTTGGGCATGCATGGGTTTCAGACCCTGTTGTTGTGTTTGTCTGCTGTTCCAGGTGCCGGGGCACTTTCGTGGGACGGGACTAGCACCGGTGCAAGTCACGCACCGGCAGCAAACACTCGACAACCGTTATGCGTCTGCAGGAGTCGGGGGCGAGCCGTAGGTGATGCGGTTGATGTACCAGGTCGCTTCTCCACTCGGCGTCTGTACCACCACTTCGTCGCCTTCCTCTTTTTTCAGCAGCGCACGGGCCATTGGGGCGTCGATCGAGATGTAGTCGTTGCGCCCGTAGATTTCGTCGTAGCCGACGATTCGGAAGGTCTTGCGTTCAGCATCGTCATTCTCGATCTCCACCCAGGCGCCGAAAAACACTTTGCCTTCCTGCTCAGGGGAGTAGTCGACGACCTTGACGTCTTCCAGGCGCTTGCGCAGGTAGCGAACGCGACGGTCGATCTCGCGAAGCAGCTTTTTGTTGTATTGATAGTCGGCATTCTCACTGCGGTCGCCAAGCGATGCTGCCCAGGCCACTTTTGCCGTGATTTCGGGGCGGTAGGTGCGCCACAGGTGATCCAGTTCGCTCTTGAGTGCTTCGTGGCCTTCTCGCGTGATGATGTTCGTAGCCAAGCTTCATCCTTAAGGGTGTGTGCCGATTGGGTGGGCGGCTCAACGATATCTCATCGACGGGGCGCAACAAAGCGCCTGGCGCTCTTGTGTCAACGTCAGGCGCACACCGGATCTGGTGTCATTGCCCCGAAAGCGGGGAGGGGGAGTCAGCGTAACCCGCCCTTGTCGTCACCTGGCTCGCCCCCCGCGTGGACGCCATGATCATCGCCCGGCTCGGCGTGGGTGCCAGAACGACCCGAGGAGGATTCGCCAGTGCTGCTGTGCCCGGCATGGCCGTCACCATGATCACTGCCGCTGTGTCCGCTTCCGCCGCTATGGCCGCCACCGTTGCCACTACCGTGTCCGCCACCGCTGCCTCCGCCGTGTCCACCGCCGCCATGCCCACCACCATGCCCACCGCCGCCACCATGTCCACCGCCACCGCCACCGCCACCGTCCTTGGCATAGGCACTCGAAAATCCGGACAGGGTGTCAGGGATCATCACTGTTGATGTCGACAGGATTGCTCCGACGGACAATGCCAATAAAGATTTCGTAATGCTCATGCGAACCTCCATCACGGCGCCAGGGATTGGTGCTGCAGGGTGAGCCTAGCAAGGCGTGAGCCAATGGCTGCGGATGTCGATGCGTGGTACGGGGAGGAGTGCTCGGGATGCCAAGTGAGCCCGGCCGGGCCCACTTGAGGCAGGTGGGCGATCAGCCCTCGCGCAGCACTTTGAGCGGGCTGGCATTGAGGGCTCGGCGGGTGCCGTAGACTCCGGCGCCGCCGACCAGCAGGGCGCCGATCACCGGTAGCAACAACAGCCAGGGGTGCGGGCTCCAGGTCAGGTCGAAGGCATACCGGTACAGTAGCAGGGTGATCAGCTCGCAGCCAATGGCGGCGAGCAGGCCGCTGGCGGCGCCCAGCAGGCCGAACTCGATGCGCCGTGCCTTGATCAACAGTGCCCGGCTGGCACCCAGCGCACGGAGCAGGGCGCCCTGGCGGATGCGTTCGTCCAGGGTGGCCTGCAACCCTGCGAACAACACGGCCAATCCCGCCGCCAACACGAACAACAGTACGTACTCCACAGCCAAAGTCACCTGGGCAAGGATGCTGCGTAGCTGCTCGAGCAGGGCGTCGACCTGCAGGATCGTCACCGCCGGGAAGGCACGCGACAAGGCGACCACTTGTTGATCGTGACCGGGGGCGAGGTAGAAGCTGGTCAGGTATGTGGTTGGCAAGTCCTGCAGGGTGCCAGGCTGGAAGATCATGTAGAAGTTGGGCTGGAAGCTGTCCCAATTGACGGTGCGCAGGCTGGTGACCACCGCCTGGCGTTGCTGGCCGCCGATGTTGAATGTCAGCTGGTCGCCCAGCTTGAGCTTCAGGCTTTGCGCCAGTTGGGCCTCGACCGAGACACCGGGCAGGGCGTCGCCATTGGCCGGGCTGGCTTGCCACCACTGGCCTTCGCTCAAGGCGTTGCCCGTTGGCAGGTCGGCGGCCCAGGTCAGGCTCAGGTCGCGCTGTACGGCGCGATCGCCAGTGGATTCCTTGCTGACGATCTGTTGCACGGCCTGGCCGTTGATGTCGGTCAGGCGGCCTGGGATCACCGGGTACAGGGGGGCGGCTTCTGCGGAGAACTCATTCAGACGCTGGGGGAAGCTGTTTTTGTCATCGGGCAGGATGTTAAGGGCAAAGTAGTTTGGTGCGTCCTTGGGTAGCTGGTTCTGCCAGGTATCCAGTAGCTCGGCTCGTAGCAGGGCAATCAGGGCCATGGCCAGCAGGATCAGGCCGAAGGCCAGGGATTGTCCGGCTGCGGCCAGCGGATGGCGCAGCAGTTGGCCCAGGCCCAGGCGCCAGGCCAGGGGCGAGCCGGCCAGCATTCGGCGCAGGCTGCGCAAGCCCAGCAACAGCAGGCCGCCAAGCAGCACTGCGGCCACCAGACCGCCACCGAGCAGGGCGAAGGTGAGCAACAGGTCCAGGCTCAGGCGCCACATGATCAGGCCCAGGGCCAGCAGGGCGGCGCCGTACACCAGCCAGCTGCTTGGTGGTACGGGCAGCAGGTCGCGGCGCAGTACCCGCAGCGGTGGTACGCGGCCCAGTGCTGCCAATGGTGGCAGGGCGAAACCGGCGAGGGCCACCAGGCCAGTGGCGATACCGGCCAGGGCTGGGGCCAGCCCCCCGGGGGGGACCTGCGCCGGCATCAGGCCTTGCAACAACTGGAACAAGCCCAGTTGGGCCAGCCAGCCAATCAGGGCGCCGCCCAGGGCAGCGAGGCTGCCGAGGATTGCCAGTTGCAGGCAGAACAGGCTCAGCGCCTGGCGCCGTGACAGGCCCAGACAGCGCAGCAGGGCGCTGGCATCGAAACGGCGGGTGGCAAAGCGGCTGGCCGACAGGGCTACTGCCACACCGGCCAGCAACACAGCAACCAGGCTGGCCATGTTCAGGTAGCGCTCGGCCTTGCCCAGGGCGCCACCGATCTGCTGGTTGCCGTCGCGCGAATCCTGCAGGCGCTGGTTAGGCGCCAGCCCCTGGGTGACGCTGTCCCGGTAGGTGGCCAGGGCCTCGGGCTCGCCGCGCCACAAGTCACGGTAGCTGACCCGGCTGCCGGGTTGTACCACGCCGGTGGCGTCGAGGTCGGCCAGGTTGATCAATACGCGGGGCGTCAGGCTGTAGAAGTTGCCGGCACGGTCCGGTTCGTAGGTCAGCACCCGGCTCATGCGCAGGGTTTTCATGCCGACGTCGATGCTATCGCCGACTTTGAGGTTCAGGGCCGCCAGAAGCCGCGACTCGACCCAGGCCTCGCCCGGTGCCGGGCCGCCACCACGGGTTTCGCTGGCATACGGCTCGGGGGCGCTGCGCAGTTCGCCCCGCAGCGGATAAGCGTTGTCGGCGGCCTTGATGCTAGAGAGCTGAATGCCGTTGTCGGTGGCAATCACGCTGGAGAACTCGACCACCTGGGCGTGTTGCAGGCCTGCTGTCTTGCCGGCGCTGATCTGCTCGGGCTGGGCGGGCGAGCTGCCGCGCAGTACCAGGTCGGCGCCGAGAAATTCGGTGGCGCGCAGCAGCATGGCGCCGTTGAGGCGGGCGCCGAAGTAACCGATTGCCGTGCTGGCCGCCACAGCGACCAGCAAGGCAAAGAACAGCACGCGCAGTTCACCGGCACGGGCATCACGCAGCAACTGGCGCACGGCCAGTGCCAGCAGGCGGAAAAACGGCAGGCGGGCCATCAGGGCTCCAGCGGCGCGACCAGGTGGCCGGCGTCCAGGCGGATCAGACGACGGCAACGTTGTGCCAGGCGTTCGTCATGGGTGACCAGTACCAGGGTGGTACCGCGTTCTTTGTTCAGTTCAAACAACAAGTCGCTGATGCGCTCGCCGGTGTGGCTGTCGAGGTTGCCGGTGGGTTCGTCGGCAAACAGCACCGCGGGTTCGGCGGCAAAGGCTCGGGCGATCGCTACCCGTTGCTGCTCGCCGCCGGACAACTGGCGCGGTGAGTGACTCAGGCGCTGGCCCAGGCCGACCCGCTCCAGCAGGCTGCGGGCATGTTCGCGGGCATCGCGGCGACCATCCAGCTCCAGGGGCAGCATGACGTTTTCCAGGGCATTGAGGCTGTCTAGCAACTGGAACGACTGGAACACGAAGCCGACGTGTTCGGCGCGAACTCGGGCGCGCTGGTCTTCATCCAGCGGGCCGAGGTCATGGCCGGCGAGGGTCACCGAGCCTGCGCTGGGCAGGTCCAGGCCGGCCAGCAGTCCAAGCAGGGTCGATTTGCCCGAGCCCGAGGCACCGACAATCGCCAGGCTGTCGCCTTGTTTCAATTCCAGTGAGAGTTCGTGCAGGATGGTCAGGTCGCCTTCCGCGCTGGGAACCACTTTGCTAAGGTTCCGCGCAGTGAGAATGCTGGGGCCCATGGAGAATCCGATGCGAGTGTGGTTTATGAGTGCTGGCCTGGCCTTGATGTGCATGGCCCAGGGCGCAGCAGCGGGTACCGTCTTGATTGTCGGCGATAGTATCAGTGCCGCTTTCGGCCTGGATACCCGCCAGGGCTGGGTTGCCTTGCTGGAGCAGCGGCTGAAGGCCGAGGGTTTCGACAGTAAAGTGGTCAATGCCTCGATCAGCGGTGACACCAGTGCAGGCGGTCAGGCGCGGCTGCCGGCGCTGCTTGCAGAGCACAAACCGGAGCTGGTGGTGCTGGAGTTGGGTGGCAATGATGGCCTGCGTGGGCAGCTTCCTACGCAATTGCAACAAAATCTTGCCTCGATGATTGACCGATCCCGAGAGGCGGGGGCCAAAGTCCTGCTGCTGGGCATGCGCCTGCCGCCCAACTATGGCGTGCGCTACACCACGGCTTTCGCCAGGGTCTATGAAAACCTGGCGAGCGAGAAACAGGTGCCGCTGGTGCCATTTTTCCTTGAGGGGGTGGGCGGTGTGCCCGAGCTGATGCAGGCCGACGGCATCCATCCGGGGCAGGGGGCGCAGGAAAGGTTGCTGGAAAATGCCTGGCCGCAACTGAAACCGCTGCTTTGACGCTTTTATAGTGACCGGCTTTCGGCTAATGTTGCGCCCCCGATTTGGAGCCCCCGATGCCGCGTCCCGCCTGGTCCCTGTATGCCTATCAATTGATCGAGCCTGACGAACAGCTTGACCTGTTCGCCTGCCAGGAGATCCGCGTCCATCTTGTGGCCCGCCAGCTCGAACTCGGCGGCTCGGCCGACCGTACCTTGTGCGGCACGCTGTTGCCGGCGCAACCGCGCTGGTCGACTGTCGAGCGCGGTATCTATCGCGACCGTCGCCTGTGTACCCTGTGCCGGGCGATTCTCGATGCACAGCGCCGCGGCACGCGGCCGGTCTGGCCACAATTGGAAGTCGGTTGAGAGCGCCTTTCATCTCCTGAAATACCTCGATCCCTCCCGATTGTGCCGGGGGCGGTGTACAATCGTCGTCTTGACCTCACTGAATTAGCGAAGGATTTCCCGGATGTTGCCGCGCTTTCCCGCCGTCACCCGTTGCCTGTCCCTGGCCGCCCTGCTGGCGGCAGGTCCTGCTGCTGCGCTGGAGTTTCCCCTGCCACCGCCAGGTGAAGACGTCATTGGCCAGGTCCAGGTGATCAAGGCCAAGTACGAAGATACCTTCGCCGACATCGGTACTGCCAATGACCTCGGCTATCTGGAAATGATCGCCGCCAACCCGGGCGTCGACCCCTGGTTGCCAGGTGCCGGCACCGAAATCATCCTGCCGACCCGCTTCATCCTGCCGCCGGGCCCGCGCGAAGGTATCGTCATCAACCTCGCCGAGTACCGCATGTACTACTACCCGAAAGGGCAGAACGTGGTACATACCTATCCGCTCGGTATCGGTCGTGAAGGCTGGGGCTCGCCCATCGCCAATACCAAGGTAACCGCCAAGACGCCGAACCCGACCTGGACGCCGCCGGCCTCGATCCGCAAGGAGCACGCCGCAGACGGTGACATCCTGCCGACCGTGGTGCCTGCTGGCCCGGACAATCCGTTGGGCCCGTTCAAGTTCACCCTGGGTGTACCGGGTTACCTGATTCACGGCTCGAACAAGAAGTTCGGCATCGGCATGCGTACCAGCCACGGTTGCTTCCGCATGTTCAACAACAACGTGCTGGAACTGGCCAAGATGGCCCCGGTCGGAGTTGCGGTGCGCATCATCAATGAGCCGTACAAGTTCGGAGTGAGTGCTGGCAAGGTCTATCTGGAGGCGCACACGCCGTTGGATGACAAAGGTGATCCCTCGGTGGTCGACAAGCACACCGCGGTAATCAACGCCTTGCTCAAGCGTGAAGATCTTGCCAACAACCTGCGCATGAACTGGGACATGGTGCGTGATGTGGTCGCCGCCGAAGATGGCATGCCGGTGGAAATCGCCGTGCCGATCACTGCCCAGCAGCCAATGGTGTCGAGCGTACCGCTAGACATGCAGTAACCCTTGCGTTGGTGTACCCGAGGCCTGCCATTGTGCAGGCCTCGTCGTTTGTGCAGGGTTACTTTCTTTCGGGCAATAAAAAAGCCGACCCACAAGTGGGTCGGCTCCAAATAACAATCCCGAGGGATTATTACTTACGGCTGGCTTTGTCCAGCATGCGCAGAGCGCGCTCGTTGGCTTCGTCAGCGGTCTGTTGAGCTTTTTGAGCTGCAGCCAGAGCGTCGTCAGCTTTGCGATAGGCTTCATCGGCACGAGCTTGTGCACGAGCTGCTGCGTCTTCAGTAGCAGTCAGACGAGCTTCGGTTTCTTTGGATACGCTGCTGCAACCGGTAGCCAGAACTGCGGCCAGAGCCAGAGCAGAGAATTTCAGAACGTTGTTCATCGTGTTCCCCTTCAAGGACTTTCTATTAAATAGCCATCTCTCAACAATGAGAAACTGACCGGCGTACATAGTACCCATTACTTGTAGTAAGTAAACTGACAGAGCGCAAGAACTGGAAAAAAAATGCGCTTGCGCTTGTGCCGACACCGGGTTTTCTGGAAAACCGCCTGGACGCTGCCTGTACGGGCGTAAGAGAGTGTAGCAAACTTGCTTTTTGTTGAACTAAAGGTGACTTAAAGTGTCATCAAACGTCTTAGCACTACAACATCCGGCAACTGTTCAGGCGGCTGTGCGCCACCTGGTTCACCTGCTGCAAGTGCGTGATTTTTGCGACCAGTCGCCTTGAGTATCCGGGCCCTGGGCGCCTACTATTTGTACGTGCTCATTTGCCAGAGAACGACCATGCTGTTCTTGCTGTCCAACCGGGCACGGGGTGGCGTAGAGGTTCCTTCGCCGGACAAACATCGGTAAGGTAAGGGTCAGATCATAAGACCCGCGAGGAGTAGTGATGAGCGAGGCGTTGTCCATCCACCATGACCAGGCTGGTCATCAGTTCGAGACCAGTGTGGACGGTCATCGTGCTTACCTGACCTACATGGACCTGGGTAAGCAGACCCTGGATATCTACCGCACCTTTGTTCCCAATGCGTTGCGGGGCCGGGGTATTGCCGCGGCGCTGACCGAGAAGGCGTTGCAGTATGCAGAAGACATGGGCTACACCGTGATTCCGTCATGCTCGTACGTGGAACGTTACATGGAGCGCCAGCAGCGGCACTCCACCAAGGCTTGAGAATCGCGAAGGGCAGCCCTGGGCTGTCATTCAAGCGCACACACAAGAACGCCGGGCATTGCCCGGCGTTCTTGTGTGTGGCGATCAGCCGCGGTTGCGCTTGGGCAGCACGTCCTTGAGCTTGGCGTGCATGCTGCGCAAGGTTTTCTCGGTGGCTTCCCAGTCGATGCAGGCGTCGGTGATCGAAACACCGTACTGCAAGTCGTCAAGGTTCTTCGGAATTGCCTGGCAGCCCCAGTTCAGGTGGCTTTCGACCATCAGGCCGATGATCGACTGGTTGCCTTCGAGAATCTGGTTGGCAACGTTCTCCATCACCAGTGGCTGCAGGGCCGGGTCCTTGTTGGAGTTGGCGTGGCTGCAATCGACCATGATGTTCGGCTTGATCTTGGCCTTGGCCAGTGCCTGCTCGCACAGGGCGACGCTGACCGAGTCATAGTTCGGCTTGCCGTTGCCGCCGCGCAGTACCACGTGGCCGTAGGCATTGCCCTTGGTGGTGACGATCGACACGCCACCTTCCTGGTTGATACCCAGGAAGCGGTGAGGGCTGGAGACCGACTGCAGGGCGTTGATCGCCACGGTCAGGCCGCCGTCGGTACCGTTCTTGAAGCCCACGGCCGAAGACAGGCCGGAGGCCATTTCGCGGTGGGTCTGGGATTCGGTGGTGCGCGCGCCGATAGCCGACCAGCTGATCAGGTCCTGCAGGTACTGCGGGGAGATCGGGTCGAGGGCTTCGGTGGCGGTAGGCAGGCCCATTTCAGCCAGGTCCAGCAGCAGTTGGCGGCCGATGTGCAAGCCATCCTGGATCTTGAAGGAGTCGTCCAGGTACGGGTCGTTGATCAGGCCTTTCCAGCCGACGGTGGTGCGTGGCTTCTCGAAGTACACGCGCATGACCAGGTACAAGGTATCGGACACTTCGGCGGCCAGGGCCTTGAGGCGCTCGGCATACTCGTGGGCGGCCTTGATGTCGTGGATCGAGCAGGGGCCGATCACCACGAACAGGCGGTGGTCCTTGCCGTCGAGAATATTGCGCACCACTTCGCGGCCCGCAGTCACGGTCTTGAGCGCAGTGGCGCTCAGGGGAATTTCCTTCTTGAGCTGATCGGGGGTGATCAAGGTCTCGTTGGAGGCAACGTTTAGGTCATCGATCGGTAAATCAGCCATCGTGTTACTCGTCAGGTCACGGGTGCCGGCCGCCAGCGATCCCCGTGCGGCGGAGCAGCAAGATTGTACGCAGCGGGGAGCCGAACCTTAGCGCGTTACACCGTGGCTCGACAATGGGCAGAGCCCGCTTTCCTGCGTGTGTAAGCCCGCTGGGGCAGGGTTTTTGTCGTTAAATGAGAATCTGTCGGGTATGCGTGGCTTCAAGGCTGGCCTCGGAGAACTCGCTGGCGTGCAGGCTGACCCATTGGCAGGCGAGGGTGTCGAGGTCGGGCGAGGTGGTTTCGTCCAGGGCCTGCTGCTGGTAAAGGTGCTGGATCTGGCAGACCTGCTCGCTCATTCTCGCGCCGAACAATGCCTGTTCATCGATGAAGGCGATACCGACCCGGTAGCCATCCTGGTGCTTCTGACACCAAGCCACGTAGCCGGGGTAACGTGCCGACTCACCAAGTGATGGAATGAACATTTCGATGGCCATGCCCCGGCGATAGGCGCGGGGATGGTTGCAGGCGATACCGCCCAGGCTGATAGTGTGCAGGCGCTGGCGAAACAGGCTGGGCGACTGGCGTAAGACCAGTTCGACCGGAACATCGTCCGGGTGTGGCAGGTATCCACGCATGCTCGACTCCGTGTCGATTTTTTGACCTTGCTCGCCTAAGTATAGTGATCGTTCGAAAAGCGGTTGATTCAAGTGTCAAAAAACTGAACAAAAATTTAGCAATCGAGGGAAGCAGGATGAGCACTAGCAGTCCACGAGTCGGCATCATCGGAACCGGCGCCATTGGCGGCTTTTATGGGTTGATGCTGGCCAGGTCCGGGTTGGACGTTCATTTCCTGCTGCGCAGCGAATTTGACACAGTCAACACCCACGGGTTAAGGGTTGAAAGCGCCGTGCATGGCACCCTGCAGATGCCGGTTCAGGCCTACGCCGACGTTGCCGATATGCCGCCCTGCGACTGGCTGCTGGTGGGTGCCAAAACCACCAGCAATGCCGAGCTTGCGCCGGTGATTGCCAAGGCTGCTGCGGCCGATTGCAAAGTGGTGCTGCTGCAAAATGGCTTGGGTGTTGAAGAGCAGTTACGTCCGCTGTTGCCCGCCAGCCTGCATCTGCTCGGAGGCCTGTGCTATATCTGCGTCAATCGCGAAGCGCCAGGGGTTGTCCGTCACCAGGCCCTGGGGGCGGTGAATCTGGGTTATCACAGCGGTCCTGCCGTGGATGCGGTGATGCGCCAGAATATTGCCGAGGCCGGGGCAGACCTGTTCCGCGCGGCCGGTATCGATTCGCAGGCCATGGGCAACCTTGCCCAGGCGCGTTGGCAGAAGCTGGTATGGAACGTGCCTTACAACGGCCTGTCGGTGTTGCTCAGGGCCAACACCACAGCCTTGATGAGCAACCCGCACAGTCGGGCATTGATCCAGGCACTGATGGCCGAGGTAGTCGAAGGCGCGCGTTCGCGCGGTCATGAAGTGCCTGAAGGCTATGCTGAGCATTTATTCGCGGCGACCGAAAAAATGCCCGACTACTGGCCAAGCATGTATCACGACTTCACTGGGCAGCGTCCGCTTGAGCTGGACGTGATCTATGCAGAACCCTTGGCCCGGGCGCGCGAGGCGGGGTGCAGCTTGCCGCGCATCGAGGCGTTGTATCAGGCGCTGGCGTTCATCGACCAGGATAATCGCGGGGCAAGTCGGGACGTCGCACCGCCGCTGCCAGAGGTCCCGCAAAGGAGCCACGAATGAGCAAAAACCTGGGTGACAAACTCGTCGTCGCCATTTCCTCGCGGGCCTTGTTCGACCTCAGCGACAGTCATCGTATCTACCTGGCCCAAGGGGTTGAAGCCTACCGTCAGTACCAGATTGACCACGAAGACGAGGTGCTGGCGCCGGGTGATGCCTTCCCGCTGGTGCAAAAGCTGCTTGGCCTCAACGCCCACCTCGGCCAACCACGGGTCGAGGTGGTGCTGGTATCGCGCAACAGCGCCGACACAGGCCTGCGGGTGTTCAGCTCCATCGAGCATCATGGCCTGGGAATCTACCGCGCAGCGTTCGTCGGTGGACGCAGCCCTTACCCGTACCTGGCGGCCTTTGGTTGCCATCTGTTCCTGTCCACCGATGCCGATGATGTGCGCAGCGCCCTGGAAGCCGGTTTTGCCGCCGCGACCATCCTTTCCGGCGGGGCTCAGCGCGCAGCCAATGATGAGCTGCGCATTGCTTTCGACGGCGATGCGGTGCTGTTCTCCGATGAGTCCGAGCGGGTCTATCAGTTGGGCGGCCTTGAGGCGTTCCAGGCGAGCGAGCGTCAATCGGCCCGCGAGCCGCTGCGGGGCGGGCCGTTCAAGCCGTTTCTGGCGGCGCTCAATCTGTTGCAGAAGGAATTTCCCGAGGGTGCCTGCCCGATCCGCACAGCCCTGGTGACAGCCCGTTCGGCGCCGGCTCATGAGCGGGTAATTCGCACCTTGCGTGAGTGGGATATCCGTTTGGATGAATCGTTGTTTCTCGGCGGTCTGGACAAGTCAGCGTTCCTTGAAGCCTTTGCCGCCGATGTGTTCTTCGATGACCAGGCAGGCCATTGCGAGCGTGCGCGCAGCGTTGTGGCAACCGGCCATGTCCCCCATGGAATCAGCAACGAACCGACCCTCGGCTGAGGCCTCTGCGCCCGGCGCTGGACGGAACGGCGCGTTGTCCGGGCGCTGCTAAGCTGAAGCTTGCTCTGCCCAGGCGGCAGTTCAGGAGGTCGTATGATCCGTTCCATGCTCTATGCCACCGACCTCGGTGTATACGCGCCTTTTGTCATGCAACACGCGCTGGCGCTGGCGCGAACTTTCAACGCAGAGCTCTACGTGATTCACGCTGTCGAACCCATGGGGCAGTTCGCCGAGTCGCTGCTGCAAAGCTATCTAGACGAACGCACCCTCGATGAATTGCACAGCCAGGGTGTCAACAGTGTCATGGCCAACATCGAGCAGCGGGTGCTGGAAAACTTTCGTGACGAATTGGGGGAGGAGGCCGATCTGGCTCTGATCAAAGCTGTGCGCGTACGCCAAGGCGATCCGGCCCAGGTGATTCTGGAGCAGGCCCAGCGCCTGAGTGTCGACCTGCTGATCTTCGGCAGCCACAGCCAGGGGGCGGGTGTCGATATTCCCATTGGCCGTACTGCGGTGCGCCTGCTGCAACTGTCGCCAGTACCGGTTTATATGGTGCCTCTGGCGCAGCACCTGGGGCGTAGGAAGGCCTGAGGGGGCGTTGTAAGCGGATTAGTACTAGACTGCCAAAATAGTTCTAGATTTATTCTTCAAACCACTAATATAGTTATAAATCGTCGCTGCTGCCGGTGACGCCCCAGCAGATTTGAGGGATACCTATGAAGCTTCAACAATTGCGCTACATCTGGGAAGTGGCGCACCACGACCTCAACGTCTCCGCGACAGCGCAGAGCCTGTATACGTCTCAGCCGGGCATCAGTAAGCAGATCCGCCTGCTCGAGGACGAGCTGGGCGTTGAAGTTTTCGCCCGTAGCGGCAAGCACCTGACCCGCGTGACCCCGGCCGGTGAACGTATCATCACCACGGCTGGCGAGATCCTGCGCAAAGTCGAAAGCATCAAGCAGATTGCCCAGGAATTCTCCAACGAGAAAAAGGGCACCCTATCGATCGCTACCACCCACACCCAAGCGCGCTACGCCCTGCCGCCGGTGATCAGCAGCTTCATCAAGCAGTACCCGGAAGTAGCCTTGCACATGCATCAGGGTTCGCCCATGCAGATCGCCGAAATGGCCGCTGATGGCACCGTCGACTTTGCCATTGCCACCGAAGCCCTGGAGCTGTTCGGCGACCTGGTGATGATGCCGTGCTACCGCTGGAACCGCTGTGTGGTCGTACCCCAGGGTCACCCGCTGACCAAGTTGCCCAAGCTCAGCCTCGAAGCCCTGGCCGAGTACCCGATCGTGACCTATGTGTTCGGTTTCACCGGTCGCTCCAAGCTTGACGAAGCGTTCAGCCACCGCGGCCTGACCCCGAAGGTGGTATTCACCGCCGCCGACGCCGACGTCATCAAGACGTATGTACGCCTGGGGCTGGGTGTCGGCATCGTCGCCAAGATGGCCGTCGATCCCAAGCTCGACAGCGACCTGGTAGTGCTCGATGCCAGCGAACTGTTCGAGTCCAGCGTGACCAAGATCGGTTTCCGTCGCGGCACCTTCTTGCGCGGCTTCATGTGCGACTTCATCGAGAAGTTCGCCCCGCACCTGACCCGCGAGGTGATGGCCAAGGCCATCCAGTGCCACAACAAGCAAGAGCTTGAAGAGTTGTTCGAAGGCGTCGAGCTGCCGGTACACTGATACGGTATCGCTGCCACAAAAGAACCGGCCCTGGCGCCGGTTTTTTAATGCCCGCGCTGATCAGACGGGTGATCTGGACGATCTAGCGATAGATTGGATCGCGGGCGCTGGGCTCGATGTGCAGGGTCATGGCGTCCATGTGTATTGGTGTAGCGATACACATGGGTTTCCACGCAAGTCACTTTTGCGCAGGCATTAAAAAACCGGCCGAAGCCGGTTTTTGTGCGCCTGGCGATCAGCCCTTGCTGATCAGGTTGCCGGCGTGCAGCCCGCATTCCTTCTGGGTCGATTCCTCCCACCACCAGCGGCCTTCACGTTCGTGCTGGTTCGGCAGTACTGGCCGGGTGCACGGCTCGCAGCCGATGCTGATGAAACCGCGCTCGTGCAGGCTGTTGTACGGTAGCTCGAGCATGCGGATGTAGCCCCAGACTTCCTCGCTGCTCATCTGTGCCAGCGGGTTGAACTTGTACAGTGTGCGCTCGGGCGTGGAAAACGCGCCGTCGATTTCCAGCGCGGCCACCTGGCTGCGGGTACCCGGGCTCTGGTCGCGGCGCTGGCCGGTGGCCCAGGCGCTGACAGTGCTCAGTTTGCGTCGCAGTGGTTCTATCTTGCGAATGCCGCAGCATTCACCGTGGCCGTCCTTGTAGAAACTGAACAAGCCCTTCTCCTTGACGAAGGGGTCGAGCTTGCTGCGGTCGGGGGAAAGGATCTCGATCGGCAGGTTGTAATGCTCGCGCACCTGGTCAATGAAGCGGTAGGTCTCCGGGTGCAGGCGCCCGGTGTCGAGGCTGAACACCTTGACGTTCTTGTTCAGCTTCCAGGCCATGTCGACCAGCACCACGTCTTCGGCGCCGCTGAAAGAGATCCACAGGTCATCGCCAAAGTGCTCGAAGGCGAGCTTGAGGATGTCTTGCGGGGACTTGTTGGCATAGGTCGCGGCCAGGGCGGCGACGTCGAAGGGTTGGCTCATCAGGCGGCTTCCGGTCATTGAATGGCGCTTGGCGCTCGTAATGTGCCGATCTTAACAAAAATTGCCCGGGCAGACGCCTCGCATGTAGAGTGCGGCTTCCCATTTTTGGCGTTGTTCGAGGAGTGTGCTGTGGAAATTGCCTGTCTCGACCTGGAAGGCGTATTGGTCCCTGAAATCTGGATCGCCTTCGCGGAAAAAACCGGAATCGAATCGCTACGGGCCACCACCCGCGATATTCCCGACTACGACGTGCTGATGAAGCAGCGCCTGCGTATTCTGGATGAGCACGGTCTGAAGTTGTCCGACATCCAGGCGGTCATCGCCACGCTCAAGCCGCTCGACGGCGCCATTGAATTCGTCGACTGGCTGCGCGAGCGCTTCCAGGTGGTGATCCTCTCCGACACCTTCTACGAATTCTCCCAGCCGCTGATGCGCCAGCTGGGTTTCCCGACCTTGCTGTGTCATCGGCTGATCACCGACGAGACCGATCGGGTGACGGGCTACCAACTGCGCCAGAAAGACCCCAAGCGCCAGTCGGTGCTGGCCTTCAAGAGCCTGTACTACCGGGTAATTGCCGCTGGTGACTCGTACAACGACACCACCATGCTGGGCGAGGCCGATGCGGGGATCCTGTTCCATGCGCCAGAGAACGTGATTCGTGAGTTCCCGCAGTTTCCAGCGGTGCATGACTTCGAGGCGTTGAAGAAAGAGTTCATCAAGGCGTCCAACCGGTCGTTGAATTTGTAGCGGCCTTTCGCGGGGCAAGCTGGCTCCAGTAGGAGCGGGCTTGCCCCGCGATGCGTTCAAAGCCACTGCAACGTCCTGAGCAACACCTTCACCTTGGTAATCGACTCTTCATACTCCGCCTGCCAGTCCGAGTCGGCCACCACCGCCCCCCCGCCCCAGCAGTACACCTGCCCATTTTTGACCAGCAAACTGCGAATGGCGATGGAGCTGTCCATCTCGCCACGCACGTCCACATACAGCAACGAGCCGCAGTACAGCGCCCGACGGCTGGGCTCCAGTTCGTCGATGATCTGCATGGCGCGAATTTTCGGTGCGCCGGTGATCGAGCCGCCGGGGAAGCTGCCGGCGATCAGGTCCAGAGCGTCCTTGTCGGCGGCCAGCCGGCCAGTGACGCTGCTGACCAGGTGATGGACATTGGGGTAACTCTCCAGGCTGAACAGCTCCGGCACTTTTACCGAGCCGATCTCGCAGGTGCGACCCAGGTCGTTGCGCAGCAGGTCGACAATCATCAGGTTCTCGGCGCGATCCTTTTTGCTGGCCAGCAGTTCGGCGCCATTGCGGACATCCTCTGCGGTATCGGCGCTGCGTGGCCGGGTGCCCTTGATCGGCCGGGTTTCCACCTGGCCTGCACTGACCTGGATAAAACGCTCCGGCGAGAAGCTCAACAGGGCGCTGCCGTCGGCCAGCAGCTGGAAGCCCGAATAAGGCGTCGGGCAAGCCTGGCGCAGGGCCTGGTAGGCATGCCACGGATCGCCCTGGCAGGGGGCTCGAAAGCGCTGGGTGAGGTTGATCTGGTAGCAGTCGCCGGCATGGATGTACTGCTGCACCCGGTCGAACGCCTGGCGATAGTCCTCGGCGCTGATGTCACCGCGCATCGGCGCCTGCAGGGAAAAGTGCGCTTGCTCGTTCGTCGCCGGGCCTTCAAACAGTGCAATCAGGCGCTGGCGCTCGGCCTCGGCCAGGCTTGGGTGAAACACCAACTGGCTCTGCGTGCGCTTGTGATCGCTGATCAGTGCCCAGGCGTAAAGGCCAAGGTGTGCGTCTTCCAAGCCCAGGTCGTCGACGGCAATCTCGGGCAATTGCTCAAGCCGACGGCCGAAGTCGTAGCTCAGATAGCCGATCAAGCCGCCGGCAAAGGGTAGTTCGACGGTCTCGGGTAGTTCGGCGCGGCCCAGGTGCTCGAGGCTCGCGCGCAGGCGCTGCAGGTAGGCCTCACCGCGTTCCCCGGCCTCGGGCACCAGGCTTTGCACCGGCCAGGCACTGAGCAGGTCGTAGCGGCCGCGTTCGGCGCTCGGGCGGGCGCTGTCGAGCAGCACGGCGCCGGGTGCCTTGCGGATGCGCGCAAAGTAGTCTGCAGGGTCGGCGAGGTAGGGCAGGGGATGGAGCGTACAGGTCGGCATGCAAGTGAACAGCTATGAATGCGGGGAGGCGATTGTAGTCCTGTGCAGGACATGCGCCTAGGGCTGACTGCGACCTTGAGCGCCTGGCCCACGTCAGCCGCTGTGGGCTGACGCGAACAAGGTGTTTGCATCAGGTGGAGGGTACGTGACCGAACAGCGCCTGGGCGAAGCGCACGCGCTCCTCGGCGGTCTCCTGTTTGCCGTCCTTGGCCAGTTGCTCCAGGTGAGCCTCGATGGCGTGGGTACGCTTGGTCAGGCCGCAATCGTTGGCAATCTGGATGTTCAGGCCGGGACGGGCGTTGAGCTCGAGGATCAACGGGCCCTTGTCCTGGTCCAGGACCATGTCGACACCGATGTAGCCCAGGCCGCACAGCTCGTAGCAGCCGGCCGCAAGCTTCATGAAGCCGTCCCAGTTCGGCAGTTGCACGCCGTCCACCGCGTTGGTGGTGTCTGGGTGCTTGCTGATGATGTTGTTCAGCCAAGTGCCGCGCAGGGTCAGGCCGGTGGCCAGGTCTACACCGACGCCGATGGCGCCCTGGTGCAGGTTGGCCTTGCCGCCGGACTGGCGGGTTGGCAAGCGCAGCATGGCCATCACCGGGTAGCCCATCAGCACGATGATGCGGATGTCCGGCACACCTTCGTAGCTGATGCTCTTGAAGATCTGGTCGGGGGTGACCCGGTACTCGATCAAGGCGCGGTCGCGGTGACCGCCCAGGGAGTACAGGCCGGTGAGGATGCTGGAGATCTGGTGCTCGATTTCTTCGTGGCTGATGATCTTGCCCGAGACCGTGCGGTAGCGGTCCTCGAAGCGATCGGCCACCACCAGGATGCCGTCGCCGCCGGCGCCCTGGGCAGGCTTGACGACGAAGTCGTTGCGCCCGCCGATGATCTCGCCGAGTTTGTCGATCTCTTTCTCGGTGGAGATGATCCCGTACATTTCCGGCACATGGATGCCGGCCTTGATGGCGCGTTCCTTGGTGATGATCTTGTCATCGACGATCGGGTACAAGTTGCGCTTGTTGTACTTGAGGACGTAGTCCGCATTGCGCCGGTTGATACCCATGATGCCCCGGGCCTCCAGGGCTTTCCATGTTTTCCAGAGTCCGATCATCAGGCGTCAGCCTTCACGAAAGCCTTGAAGCGCACCAGCTCCGTCAGGCGGTAGCCGCGATAGCGACCCATCGCCAGCATGAAGCCGACCAGAATCAGCAGTACCGCCGGGAAGGTGAACACAAAGTACACCAGCTCCGGCACGCTCATCAGCAGGTGAGCCAGGGAGGCAGCGAACAGGGTGCCGATGGCGACTTTCATTGCATGGCCACCACCACGTTCTTCCCAGGTGATCGACAGGCGTTCGATGGTCATGGTCAGGATCACCATCGGGAACAGTGCGACCGACAGCCCACGCTCGAGGCCCAGCTTGTGGCTGAACAGGCTGATGGCGGCAATCAGCACCACCACGAAGGTCAGGACCACCGACAGGCGCGGCAGCATCTGCAGCTTGAGGTGTTCGAGGTAGGAGCGTAGCGACAGGCCAAGTGCGGTGATCACCGTGAACAGGATGATACCGAAGCCCAGCTGGGTTTCACGGAAGGCCAGGGCGATCAGTACCGGGGTAAAGGTGCCCAGGGTCTGGATGCCGATCAGGTTGCGCAGCACCAGGATCACCAGCACGCCAATCGGGATCATTACCATGATCATGAAGGTCTGCTGGGTTTGCAGGGGCAGGCCGTAGAGCGAGTATTCGAGGAAGTCGGCGTCGGTGTTCTCGTCGGTCAGCTTGGCCAGGCGGATGGCGTTCATCTCGCTGTTGTTGAGGCTGAAGCTGACGTTGGCTTTCTTGCCGCCATCGACGGTGATCAGGTTGTCGTCACCGGTCCACCACAGCAGGCGGTCGGTCGGCAGGCCTTGCTCGCCGGTATCCGGGTTGAAGTACAGCCAGTCGGTGCCGTTGAAGCTGCGCAGCCACAGCTCAGGGGTTTGCGGCTGGTCGGCGACCAGGCGGATGGTGTGGACCTTCTCAACCGGCACGTGGGCAATGGACAGCAGCAGGTCGATGACCTTGGCCTTGTTCAGCGACGAGGTGTCGCCGGCCAGCAGCAGCTTGACGTTGTCGTCGTTGAGGTTGTTGACCCGCTTGATGGTCTCGCTGACAAAGGTCTCGACGTCGGCCGAGTGCTGGCGGATCGGCGCCATCAGGGCTTCGGCGGCGATCTTCTCCGGGCCTTCGACAGCGAGGCTGTCGCGGAAGGTCGGGCCCTTGATCTTGGCTTTTTCGGTGCTGTAGCGCTTGGTCAGGACCAGGCGGTAGTACAGGGTCTGGTTGCCGCTGGCGCGACGGGCCGACCAGGTGACCTTGCGGTTGCCGTCGACGCGGTTGACGCTCACCCCGTAGTTGTTGGAGATGAAGCTCTCGTTGAGGCTGACATAGTCACGGCTCAGCGGTGGCACGAACATCTGTACCTTGACCGGGTCCTTGGGGTTGGCGACGAACTCGACCTTGGCATCGATGTTCCAAAGGTCGTCGGTTTCGTCTTCGGTCACCGGGATGCCGAGGAAGAAGATCTGATAGGCCGTGACAATGATGCCCAGTAGCACCAGTACGGTGATCAGGACTTTCAGATGAAGGGTAAGAGAGCGCATCGGGATTACTCTGCGGTGTGAGCGTCAGGGGCGCAGGCAGGTTTGCCGGCCGCGTATTTAAGGCTTGGGTCGACCAGTGCATCGAAGTGTTTGAGTGCCTCCGAGCCGATCAGCAGCGGGTACTGGAACGCGCTGCGGTCGGTGAGGTTCACTTCGATGACGCGTTTGGCCGTCCCCATGCAGATGTTCATTTCAATCACTGGACGGGCGGTGTAGGCCTTGCCTTCGTCGGGGTTGTAATCGCCGGCGCGGCGCTTGATCTTGCTGACGCGGGCCAGGGGTCGTTCTATCGGATGCGCGTGGGCGGCGTCAATTGCCAGGTAGAAGCGCACCCAGGACTCGCCGTTGCGCTTGAAGCGCTTGATGTCGCGGGCGCTGAGCGAGGCGGTCTTGGCCCCGGTATCGAGCTTGGCGGCAACCTCCAGGTCGATATCGGCAAGGCGGGCATATTCATTAAGGCCGTACACGGTCTTTTCCGCGGCCTGGCTCAGGGCAGGCAGGAAGAACAGGCTGAACAACAGTGGGAGGGGCGTAAGTCTCATAAATCCTGGCGCGGTGCTGTGCGATGTTCGGGTCAAGGCCACTGGCAGTATTGCGCAAGCTTCCTCGTTCATCTGTCAGCAACACAAATTGATGACAGGCACACTATTCATGCCTCGTGTGAGGCGCGGCATTCTATCACGCTGGTGTGCTGGCGCCAGCGGCTGCACTCAGACAACGCCGGGGACAGTGAAGTTCGTTCTTAGACGATTGTCGACAATGTTCATTTTGTCTTTGACTCTTGCTGTCGATTTGGCTAGTTTTGGCCTCATTGATTTACGAGGTGTCGACAATATGCTGGACACAGCCCAAGCCCCCGGCGCAGTAGCAGAGGATTCGGAAACCCTCTCTGAAAACGTCTTCCGGCGTATCCAGGCCGCCATCGTCAAGGGCGAGATCGCCCCGGGCAGCAAGATCTCCGAGCCTGAGCTGGCGCGCACCTACGGCATCAGCCGTGGGCCGCTGCGCGAAGCCATCCACCGTCTTGAAGGCCAGCGCCTGCTGGTGCGCATCCCGCATGTCGGGGCGCGGGTGGTGTCGCTCAACCATGCCGAACTGATCGAGCTCTACGAAATTCGTGAGTCCCTTGAAGGCATGGCCTGTCGCCTGGCTGCCGAGCGTATGAGCGTAGCCGAGATCGATGAGCTGCGACGGGTGCTCGATACCCATGAGCGTGACGCCACCTTCCAGGCAGGCCTTGGCTACTACCAGCAGGAAGGCGACTACGACTTTCATTACCGGATCATCCAGGGCAGCGGTAACCGCACCCTGGTGCAGATGCTCTGTGGCGAGCTGTATCAGTTGGTGCGCATGTACCGCATCCAGTTTTCCGCCACCCCCAATCGGCCGCGCCAGGCGTTTGCCGAACACCACCGGATTCTCGATGCCATCGCCGACCGTGACGGTGAACTGGCCGAGCTCTTGATGCGCCGGCATATCGGCGCATCCAAACGCAACATCGAGCGTCACTACCTGGACGCTTCCAGCCCACGAGGTGAGTCATGAGTCAGAAAAGCAGTCCCGGCCAGCGT
Source organism: Pseudomonas vranovensis (assembly GCF_040438935.1). NCBI lineage: Bacteria > Pseudomonadati > Pseudomonadota > Gammaproteobacteria > Pseudomonadales > Pseudomonadaceae > Pseudomonas > Pseudomonas vranovensis. The sequence goes on from NZ_CP159259.1 coordinate 1,105,484, forward strand.
TTTCGCGATGCCGTCGCCGCCGAACACCCGTTGCAAGTGGTCGGTGCGATCAATGCCAACCACGCGCTGCTGGCCAAGCGTGCCGGTTTCAAGGCCATCTACCTGTCGGGTGGCGGTGTAGCTGCCGGCTCCCTGGGCCTGCCTGACCTGGGCATCACCGGCCTGGATGACGTGCTCACCGACGTGCGCCGCATCACCGATGTCTGCGACCTGCCGCTGCTGGTGGATGTCGACACCGGCTTTGGCTCCTCGGCGTTCAACGTGGCCCGTACCGTCAAGTCGATGATCAAGTTCGGCGCAGCGGCGATCCACATCGAAGACCAGGTTGGCGCCAAGCGCTGCGGCCACCGTCCCAATAAAGAGATCGTGTCCCAGCAGGAGATGGTCGACCGCATCAAGGCTGCGGTCGATGCGCGTACCGATGACAGCTTCGTGATCATGGCGCGTACCGATGCCCTGGCCGTCGAAGGCCTGGAAGCGGCCCTGGATCGCGCTGCGGCGTGCATCGAGGCCGGTGCCGACATGGTCTTCCCGGAAGCGATCACCGAACTTGCCATGTACAAGACCTTCGCCGACCGCGTGAAGGCGCCGATCCTGGCCAACATTACCGAATTCGGTGCCACGCCGCTGTACACCACCCAGGAGCTGGCCTCGGTCGATGTCTCGCTGGTGCTGTACCCGCTGTCGGCGTTCCGCGCCATGAACAAGGCTGCCGAGAACGTCTATACCGCGCTGCGCCGCGACGGCACGCAGAAAAACGTCATCGACACCATGCAGACTCGCATGGAGCTGTACGACGCCATCAACTACCACGCGTTCGAGCAAAGCCTCGACGCGCTGTTCGCCCAGAAGAAGGGTTGAACGTCTCGAACCTGTAGGAGCGGGCTTGCCCCGCGATTAGCCAGATATCCAATAACAAATTCAAGAGTGGAGAAAAACAATGGCCGAAGCAAAAGTACTCAGTGGTGCCGGCCTGCGTGGTCAAGTGGCCGGGCAAACCGCACTGTCGACCGTAGGCCAGGCCGGAGCCGGTCTGACCTACCGTGGCTACGACGTTCGTGAACTGGCCGAGCATGCCGAGTTTGAAGAAGTCGCCTACCTGCTGCTCTACGGTGAACTGCCCGGCGCGGCCCAGCTGGCCGAGTACAAGGGCAAGCTCAAGACCCTGCGCGACCTGCCGCAAGCGCTGAAAGAAGTGCTCGAACGCATTCCGGTCACCGCCCACCCGATGGACGTGATGCGTACCGGTTGCTCGGTGCTCGGCACCCTGGAGCCAGAGCTGAGCTTCGACCTCCAGCACGAGAAGACCGACCGCCTGCTGGCACTGTTCCCGGCGATCATGTGCTACTGGTACCGCTTCAGCCACCATGGTGTGCGCATCGACTGCACCAGCGACGAAGACACCATCGGCGGCCACTTCCTGCACCTGTTGCACGGCAAGAAGCCGAGCGAGCTGCACGTCAAGGTGATGAACGTATCGCTGATCCTCTACGCAGAGCATGAGTTCAACGCCTCGACCTTCACCGCCCGCGTGTGTGCCTCGACCCTGTCGGACCTGTACTCGTGCATCACCGCCGCCATCGGTTCGCTGCGCGGTCCGCTGCACGGCGGCGCCAACGAAGCGGCCATGGAAATGATCGAGCTGTTCAAGACCCCGCAGGAAGCCATCAACGGCACCCTGGGCATGCTTGAGCGCAAAGACAAGATCATGGGCTTTGGCCACGCCATCTACAAAGAGTCCGACCCGCGTAACGAAGTCATCAAGGGCTGGTCGAAAAAGCTCGCTGACGAGGTGGGCGACACCGTGCTGTACCCGGTGTCCGAAGCCATCGACAAGACCATGTGGGAGCAGAAGAAGCTGTTCCCCAACGCCGACTTCTACCATGCCTCGGCGTACCACTTCATGGGCATCCCGACCAAGCTGTTCACCCCGATCTTCGTCTGCTCGCGCCTGACCGGCTGGGCGGCGCATGTGTTCGAGCAGCGTGCCAACAACCGCATCATTCGCCCGAGCGCCGAGTACACCGGCGTTGAGCAGCGCAAGTTCGTGCCAATCGAACAACGCTGAGCAAACGGCTGACGCTCCCTCCTGCGGGTAGGAGCGGGCTTGCCCCGCGAAGCGATGTCATCGATAGATCGCTATCGCAGGGCAAGCCTGCACCCACAACAGCAAGGAGGGGGTGGCCGGATTGCCTCCCGACCCTACCGTGATTGAGTCCCTGTGCCATGAATACTGAATTTCGCAAGAACCTGCCGGGCACTGGCCTGGATTATTTCGACGCCCGTGCGGCCGTCGATGCCATCAAGCCCGGCGCCTATGACCGTCTCCCCTATACCTCGCGCGTACTGGCTGAAAACCTGGTGCGCCGTTGTGCCCCGACCAGCCTCAACGACTCGCTGAGCCAACTGATCGAGCGCAAGCGCGACCTGGACTTCCCCTGGTTCCCGGCCCGTGTGGTCTGCCACGACATTCTTGGCCAGACCGCCCTGGTGGACCTGGCCGGCCTGCGCGACGCCATCGCCGACAAGGGCGGTGACCCGGCCCAGGTCAACCCGGTGGTACCGGTGCAGTTGATCGTCGACCACTCCCTGGCCGTGGAATGCGGTGGTTTCGACCCGCAGGCGTTCGAGAAGAACCGCGCCATTGAGGACCGTCGCAATGAAGACCGCTTCCACTTCATCAACTGGACCAAGAAGGCGTTCAAGAACGTCGACGTGATCCAGCCTGGCAACGGCATCATGCACCAGATCAACCTGGAGAAGATGTCTCCGGTAATCCACGCCGAACGTGGCGTTGCTTATCCCGATACCTGCGTAGGCACCGACAGCCATACCCCGCATGTCGATGCGCTGGGCGTGATCGCCATTGGTGTGGGCGGCCTGGAAGCCGAGAACGTCATGCTCGGTCGGGCGTCCTGGATGCGCCTGCCTGAAATCGTCGGCGTCGAGCTGTCGGGCAAGCCGCAGCCGGGCATCACCGCAACCGACGTGGTACTGGCCCTGACCGAGTTCCTGCGCAAGGAAAAGGTCGTGGGTGCCTACCTCGAGTTCTACGGCGAAGGCGCCCGCGCCCTGACCCTGGGTGACCGCGCCACGATCTCCAACATGGCTCCGGAATACGGTGCCACCGCTGCGATGTTCTCCATCGACCAGCAGACCATCGACTACCTCAAGCTCACCGGCCGTGAAGACGATCAGGTCAAGCTGGTGGAAACCTACGCCAAGATCGCCGGCCTGTGGTCCGACAGCCTGGCCGATGCCGAGTACGAGCGCGTGCTGCGCTTCGACCTGTCCAGCGTTGTGCGCAACATGGCCGGCCCGTCCAACCCGCACGCCCGCGTCGCCACCAGCGACCTGGCCAGCAAAGGCATCGCCGGTCAGTGGGAAGACGTGCCGGGGCAGATGCCCGATGGCGCCGTGATCATCGCCGCCATCACCAGCTGCACCAACACCAGCAACCCGCGCAACGTGATCGCGGCAGGCCTGTTGGCGCGCAATGCCAACAAGTTGGGTCTGGCCCGCAAGCCCTGGGTGAAATCGTCGCTGGCACCAGGCTCCAAGACCGTTGCCCTGTACCTCAAAGAAGCAGGCCTGGACGATGAGCTGGAGCAGCTCGGTTTCGGCATCGTGGCCTTTGCCTGCACCACTTGCAACGGCATGTCCGGTGCGCTGGACCCTGTCATCCAGCAAGAAATCATCGACCGCGACCTGTACGCCACCGCCGTACTCTCGGGCAACCGCAACTTCGACGGCCGTATCCATCCGTATGCCAAGCAGGCGTTCCTGGCTTCTCCGCCCCTGGTCGTGGCCTATGCCATTGCCGGCACCATCCGCTTCGACATCGAGAAGGATGTGCTGGGCGTGGTCGGCGGCAAGGAAATCCGCCTCAAGGATATCTGGCCGAGCGACGAAGAGATCGACGCGGTGGTCAAGGCAGCGGTCAAGCCGGAGCAGTTCCGCCAGGTCTACATCCCGATGTTCACCATCGAGGAAGACACCGGTCCCAAGGTGCCGCCGTTGTACGACTGGCGCGAGATGAGCACCTACATCCGCCGTCCGCCGTACTGGGAGGGCGCACTGGCCGGTGAGCGTACGCTCAAGGGCATGCGTCCGTTGGCCGTGCTGCCGGACAACATCACCACCGATCACCTGTCGCCGTCCAACGCCATCATGCTCGACAGCGCTGCCGGCGAGTACCTGGCGAAAATGGGCCTGCCGGAAGAGGACTTCAACTCCTACGCCACCCACCGTGGTGACCACCTGACTGCCCAGCGCGCCACCTTCGCCAACCCGAAACTGTTCAACGAAATGGTTCGCGAAGACGGCAAGGTCAAGCAGGGGTCGTTGGCGCGGATCGAGCCGGAAGGCAAGGTCACGCGCATGTGGGAAGCCATTGAGACCTACATGCACCGCAAGCAGCCGCTGATCATTGTTGCCGGTGCCGACTACGGTCAGGGCTCGTCCCGCGACTGGGCAGCCAAGGGCGTGCGTCTGGCGGGTGTCGAGGCCATCGTCGCCGAAGGCTTCGAGCGCATCCACCGTACCAACCTGGTGGGTATGGGCGTGTTGCCGCTGGAGTTCAAGGCGGGCGTCAACCGCAAGACCCTGGACATCGACGGTACCGAAACCTACGACGTGGTCGGTGAACGCACCCCGCGGGCGACCCTGACCCTGGTGATCACCCGTCGTAGCGGCGAGCGTCTTGAAGTGCCGGTCACCTGCCGCCTGGATACCGCCGAAGAAGTGTCGATCTATGAAGCCGGCGGCGTGCTGCAGCGCTTTGCCCAGGACTTCCTCGAATCGGCGACCGTTTAAGGCAGGGCATTGTCGAGAGGCAAGCCCGCTCCCTGTAGGCGCGGGCATGCCCCGCGATTCCACAGCGCACTCAGGACCCCAGACATGGCTCACGTACCCCAAGTAAAAATCCCCGCCACCTACATCCGTGGCGGCACCAGCAAAGGCGTGTTCTTCCGCCTGCAAGACCTGCCCGAGCGCGCCCAGGTTCCTGGCGTCGCCCGTGACGCGCTGCTGTTGCGCGTGATCGGCAGCCCCGATCCCTACGGCAAGCAGATCGACGGCATGGGCGGTGCTACTTCCAGCACCAGCAAGACCGTGATCCTCTCGCGCAGCAGCAAGCCCGAACATGACGTCGACTACCTGTTCGGCCAGGTGTCGATCGACAAGGCCTTTGTCGACTGGAGCGGCAACTGCGGCAATCTCTCGGCGGCGGTCGGCTCCTTCGCCATCAGCGCCGGTCTGGTCGACGGCAGTCGCGTGCCGCAGAACGGCACCGCCACCGTGCGTATCTGGCAGGCCAACATCGGCAAGACCATCATCGCCCACGTTCCGATCACCAACGGTGAAGTGCAGGAGACCGGTGATTTCGAGCTGGACGGCGTGACCTTCCCGGCCGCTGAAGTGCAACTGGAGTTCATGGACCCGGCCGCCGACGAAGACGGCGAGGGCGGTTCGATGTTCCCCACCGGCAACCTGATCGACGACCTGGAAGTGCCCGGTGTCGGCACCCTCAAGGCGACCCTGATCAACGCCGGCATCCCGACCATCTTCATCCAGGCCGAAGCCATCGGCTACACCGGCACGGAACTGCAGGACGCGATCAACAGCGACCCGCAGGCACTGGCCCGTTTTGAAGCCATCCGTGCCCACGGTGCCGTGCGCATGGGCCTGATCACCCACGTAGACGAAGCTGTCAAGCGCCAGCACACCCCCAAAGTTGCGTTCGTCTCGCCGCCTGTAGCCTATCAGTCGTCCAGCGGCAAAACCGTGGCCGCCAGTGACGTTGATCTATTGGTACGGGCGCTGTCGATGGGCAAGTTGCACCACGCCATGATGGGCACCGCTGCTGTTGCCATCGGTACCGCTGCCGCCGTGCCGGGCACCCTGGTGAACCTGGCGGCCGGCGGAGGCGAGCGCAGCGCCGTACGTTTCGGGCACCCGTCGGGCACCTTGCGTGTTGGCGCCGAGGCTCGCCAGGTGAACGGTGAATGGACTGTAACCAAAGCAATCATGAGCCGCAGTGCTCGCATACTGATGGAGGGCTGGGTGCGTGTACCCGGTGATGCCTTCTAACCGTTAGCGGCGCCTGGCTCCCTGTTTACCCAACAGAGAGATGTGAAATGAGTGCCAACGTTGATCTGAACAACCGTCCCGACTACGACCGGGTGCTGCAGGACATCGCTGACTATGTCCTCACCTACACCGTCGAATCCGGGGAGGCGCTGGACACGGCGCGCAACTGCCTGATGGATACCCTGGGCTGCGGCCTGCTGGCGCTGCGCTTCCCCGAATGCACCAAGCATCTGGGGCCGCTGGTGGAGGGCACGGTAGTGCCCCATGGCGCACGCGTGCCGGGCACCAGTTACCGGTTGGACCCGGTCAAGGCGGCCTGGGACATTGGCAGCATCGTGCGTTGGCTCGATTACAACGACACCTGGCTGGCCGCCGAATGGGGGCACCCGTCGGACAACCTCGGCGGCATTCTCGCGGTGGCCGACCACCTTTCACAAAAGCGCGTGGCCAATGGCGAAGCGCCCTTGAGCATGCGTGTGGTGCTCGAAGCCATGGTCATGGCCCACGAGATCCAGGGCGTGATTGCCCTGGAGAACGCCTTCAACCGCGTCGGCCTCGACCACGTGCTGCTGGTCAAGGTGGCTTCCACGGCGGTGTGCGCCAAGCTCATGGGCGCCAATCGCGAACAGCTCCTGTCGGCGCTTTCCCATGCGTTCGTGGATGGCCAGGCCTTGCGTACCTACCGTCATGCGCCCAATGCCGGCTCGCGCAAGTCCTGGGCGGCGGGAGATGCCTCCAGTCGTGGCGTGCGCCTGGCCGATATCGCCTTGCGTGGCGAGATGGGGGTGCCCGGTGTGCTCACTGCGCCGCAGTGGGGTTTCTACGATGTGCTGTTCAGCCATACCAACAAGGACCTGGCGCTCAAGCCCGAAGGCAAGCGCTCGTTCAGTTTCTCCCAGCCGTTTGCCAGCTACGTGATGGAAAACGTGCTGTTCAAGATCAGCTTCCCCGCCGAGTTCCATGCCCAGACTGCCTGTGAAGCAGCGGTGGCATTGCATCCACAGGTGCGTAACCGCTTGCATGAGATAGAGCGGATCGTCATCACCACCCACGAGTCGGCGATCCGCATCATCTCCAAGGTCGGCAAGCTGGCCAACGCGGCTGACCGCGACCACTGCATTCAGTACATGACCGCCGTGCCGTTGATTTTTGGCCACCTGGTGGCCGAGCAGTACGAGGATGAATTCCATGCCGCCCACCCGATCATCGATCGGTTGCGCGAAAAAATGGAGATCGTCGAGAACCCGCGATTTACCCGTGAATACCTGGAGGCCGACAAACGCTCGATTGCCAATGCGCTGCAGGTGTTCTTCAGCGATGGATCGAGTACCGAGCAGGTGGTGGTGGAGTACCCGATTGGCCACCGCCGGCGTCGCGCCGAGGGGGTTCCGTTGCTCGAAGAAAAGTTCAAGGCCAACCTTGCCACACGCTTTGCCGGGCAGCGGGTGGGTGAGATCTTTGCATTGTGCAAGGACCAGGCGGCGCTTGAAGCGACAGCGGTACACCGGTTCGTCGACTTGTTCGTAATCTGATCTGTAGGCGCGGCGGTGCGACCCCGCGATAGCGGTGAGCCAGTCGCATAGTAGCGCGGGGCAAGCCCGCTCCTGCAGGTTGAGCTGAAGCCAATAAAAAACCCCGCCGATTGGCGGGGTTTTTTTACGCTAAGTCAGCTTACGCTTGAACGACCGGGATGTTGGCGTTCGCAGCAGCTTCACGGAACTCGGCGATCTGGTCGAAGCTCAGGTAGCGGTAGACGTCGGCAGCCATGCTGTCGATGTTCTTCGCGTATTCCATGTACTCTTCGACGGTCGGCAGTTTGCCCAGGATTGAGGCAACGGCAGCCAGTTCGGCAGAGGCCAGGTACACGTTGGCACCATCACCCAGACGGTTCGGGAAATTACGGGTCGAAGTCGACACTACGGTCGAGTTCGCCGCTACACGTGCCTGGTTACCCATGCACAGCGAGCAGCCCGGCATTTCCATGCGCGCGCCAGCTTTGCCGTAGATGCCGTAGTAGCCTTCTTCGGTGAGCTGGTGTGCGTCCATCTTGGTTGGAGGCGACAGCCACAGGCGAGTTGGAATCGAGCCCTTGACCTTCTCCAGCAGCTTGCCGGCAGCACGGAAGTGACCGATGTTGGTCATGCACGAGCCAATGAACACTTCGTCGATCTTCTCGCCTTGAACGGTGGACAGCAGGCGGGCGTCGTCCGGGTCGTTCGGGGCGCAGAGCACAGGCTCGTTGATGTCGGCCAGGTCGATCTCGATGATCTCGGCGTATTCGGCGTCCTTGTCGGCTTCCAGCAGAACCGGATTGGCCAGCCAGGCTTCCATCGCTTGGGCACGACGCTCCATGGTGCGGGCATCGCCGTAACCTTCGCTGATCATCCAGCGCAGCAGGGTGATGTTCGACTTCAGGTACTCGGCCACTGCCTTTTCTGGCAGCTTGATGGTGCAACCGGCAGCGGAACGCTCGGCCGAGGCGTCGGACAGTTCGAACGCTTGCTCGACAGTCAGCTCGTCCAGGCCTTCGATTTCCAGGATGCGGCCGGAGAAGGCGTTGATCTTGCCCTTCTTCTCAACGGTCAGCAGGCCGTTCTTGATGCCGTAGTAAGGGATGGCGTGTACCAGGTCACGCAGGGTGATGCCTGGTTGCAGCTTGCCCTTGAAGCGAACCAGTACCGACTCCGGCATGTCCAGCGGCATGACGCCGGTGGCAGCGGCGAAGGCGACCAGGCCGGAACCGGCCGGGAACGAGATACCGATCGGGAAACGGGTGTGCGAGTCACCACCGGTACCGACGGTGTCAGGCAGCAGCATGCGGTTCAGCCAGCTGTGGATGATGCCGTCGCCTGGACGCAGGGACACGCCGCCACGGGTGCGGATGAAATCCGGCAGGGTGTGGTGGGTGTTGACGTCGATCGGCTTTGGATAGGCCGCGGTGTGGCAGAACGACTGCATGACCAGGTCAGCAGAGAAGCCCAGGCACGCCAGGTCCTTCAGTTCGTCACGGGTCATCGGGCCAGTGGTGTCCTGGGAGCCGACGGTGGTCATCTTCGGCTCGCAGTAGGTGCCTGGACGAACGCCAGTCACGCCGCAGGCCTTGCCGACCATTTTTTGCGCCAGGGTATAGCCTTTCCCGGTGTCGACAGGCTGCTCAGGCTTCTGGAACAGATCGGAAACCGGCAGGCCCAGCTCGGTGCGAGCCTTGTCGGTCAGGCCACGGCCAACGATCAGCGGGATACGGCCACCAGCGCGGACTTCGTCCAGCAGCACCGGGGTCTTCAGTTCGAAGGTGGTGATGACTTCGTCGGTACCGTGCTTGCAGACTTTGCCGGCGTGTGGGTAGACGTCGATGACGTCGCCCATGTTCAGGTTCGATACGTCGAACTCGATTGGCAGAGCGCCGGCGTCTTCCATGGTGTTGTAGAAGATCGGGGCGATTTTCGAGCCGAAGCAGAAGCCACCGGCGCGCTTGTTCGGTACGTACGGGATGTCGTCGCCGAAGAACCACAGCACCGAGTTGGTGGCGGATTTACGCGAGGAGCCGGTACCGACCACGTCACCGACGTAGGCAACCGGGAAGCCTTTGGCTTTGACTTCTTCGATCTGCTTGAGCGGGCCGATGGCGCCTTGTTGCTCAGGCACGATGCCGTCACGGGCCATTTTCAGCATGGCCAGGGCGTGCAGCGGGATGTCTGGGCGCGACCAGGCGTCCGGGGCAGGGGACAGGTCGTCGGTGTTGGTTTCGCCAGGGACCTTGAAGACGGTCAGGCTGTATTTTTCAGCGATCGCAGGCTTGCTGGTGAACCACTCGCCGGCGGCCCAGGAGTCCAGCACAGCCTTGGCGTGGGCATTGCCCGCCTTGGCTTTTTCGGCGACGTCGTGGAACGCATCGAACATCAGCAGGGTGTGCTTGAGTTGTTCGGCGGCGACGGCGGCCAGTGCTGCGTCATCCAGCAGCTCGACCAGGGTGGCGATGTTGTAGCCGCCCTGCATGGTGCCCAGCAGCTCAACGGCGCGTTGCTTGTTGATCAGCGGGGAGGTGGCTTCGCCCTTGGCGATAGCAGAGAGGAAACCAGCCTTGACGTAGGCGGCTTCGTCCACTCCTGGTGGAACGCGATTGGTGATCAGGTCGACGAGGACGGCTTCTTCGCCAGAAGGGGGGTTCTTCAGCAGCTCGACCAGGCCTGCGGTTTGTTCGGCGTTAAGCGGCTGGGGCACGATACCCTGGGCGGCACGCTCTTCGATGTGTTTGCGGTAGGCTTCAAGCACAGTTATTACCCTCATCAGTGGTCCCAAATGGGTGTCCGGGACGCTCATCCAGAAAGTCCAGCACCCGTGCGCAATACGGCTTCTTGGGCCGCGTAGCCAGGGTTGCAGGAAATCCTCACAGAAGCTGCTTTCAAAGTTTTACGCCTGTAGAACGGAGGCTGATGAGGGCTGGCGCGGGATATGCGACAGGCGAATATCCCGGGCCAACGCCGTTCTACCGGATGAACTGTGCTCGTGACGCTTTGAAAACAGCTTCCAACGGACATTTGGCGCCTTAAAAAGGCCGGGTGATTCTACGGTAAAAACTGGATAAAGGTAAGGCGCGCTGTAGGACTTTAACGAGTGACCCCCGTTAGACAAAGGGCTAACATGGCGGCCTGTTCCACCGCCAAGCTGTTGTCTTTTTCATGTCCAATCAGTCAATTAAAACGCCTTGTGTCGGCCTCTGTTCCACGGTTTACGGGGATCTGGTGTGTCGCGGCTGCAAGCGTTTTCATCATGAAGTGATCAACTGGAACGGCTACAACGACGACGAAAAGCGTGCGGTCTGGCTGCGCCTCGAGCAATTGCTGGTGCAGGTCATGGTCGCCAAACTTGAGGTCTTTGATGCCACGCGCCTGCGCCTGCAACTGGAGCAGCGCAAGATCCGCTTCGTGCCGCACCAGTCCGAATACTGCTGGGCCTACCAGCTGATCGCCCGTGGCGCGCGGGTCATACGCGACCTTGAAGCCTATGGCATGGTGTTGTTGCCGGAGTTTCGCGACTGGGAATTGCCGCAGTTGCGCGATGCCATTGATCGGGAATTTTTCCTGCTGTCGGAAGCGCATTATCAGCGCTACATCGCGCCGGGCTTTCTGAAGGATGCCTTGGGGTGAGTTCAAGAGCATCGCTGGCAAGCCAGCGCCCACAGGGTTGGTGCCTGGGGTGCTTGTGGGAGCTTGCTTGGCAGCGATGAGGTCGTGAAGGTCCGCCGGGAAGTCAGCCCTGTGCCAGCTCGGTCAGGTGTACGCGCGCCTCCTCGCTCTTGAGCACCAGTACATCACTCTCAAGCGAATCGAGTACCACCTCGGCGGTGTTGCCGATCAGTGCCCCGGAAATCCCGGTGCGCGCCACGGTACCGATCACCGTCACCACCGCCTCGTATTTCTTGGCGGTGTAGGGGATCAACACATCCGCCGGCCCTTCGGCCACATGCAGGCGATCATCCTTGATATCGAATTCGGCCTGGAAGGCGCTGCATTCCTCACGGTAGCGCTGCTCGATGGTTTCCTTCAGTTGGTACACCGGGTCGGCCGCCGACAGCATCGGTGAAGGATGGGCGCTGATGACGTGCAGATTGCCCTTGGCCAGGTTGGCGATCTCATAGCCGTGGTCGATGATGTTCTTGTGCAGCAGGCGGTGCGCTTCATCATGGTTGCCGACATCGACTGCTGCGAGGATCACGCCGCCGGTCCAGGGCCGTTCGTGCTTGACCATCAATACCGCGCAGGGGCACTGGCGCAGCAGTTTCCAGTCGGTGGGGGTGAGCAGTGCCTTTTTCAGCGGGTTGTCCGGGCGATGTTCCTTGATCACCAGGTCGCAGCCCTCGGCCTGCTGCACATCGATGATCGATTCGTGCAGGGTGTCGTGCCAGGCCTGCTCATGGGTCACGTTGTCGAAGCCATCGTCATGCAGCTGGCTGGCCAGCAGGCTGAGCAAGGCGCTGTGGTCCTGCTTTTTGTCGCACATCAGCAGATGCAGACGTGCGCCCGTGGCACCGGCGATCAGTTTGGCCCGGGTCAGCGCACGGCTATGGGCGTGTTCGGGGTCGAGTACCACCAGGATGCTGCGTACTTCTTGCATGAGCGTGAACTCCCTTCAGAAATGGCGACCAATGCCTGACTATAGTCGGCGCCAAGTGCAATGGGCGTTGATACATATCAAGCATAGTCACTGGTGATCGCCACCGCCGCCGGTATAATCGCCGGTCTTGCCGTTGCCCTGCCTGTTTGTGAGCCTATGTCCCTTATTCCCGAAATCGAAGCCTTTCTTGGATGCCGTACGCCTGATGCCTGGGTCCAGGCGGCCCTTGCCGACCAGGAAACCCTGCTGATCGACCACAAGAACTGCGAGTTCAAGGCCGCCAGTACCGCGCTGAGCCTGATGGCCAAGTACAACACCCACCTGGACCTGATCAACATGATGTCGCGTCTGGCCCGCGAGGAGCTGGTGCATCACGAGCAGGTACTGCGCCTGATGAAGCGCCGCAAGATCGGCCTGCGCCCGTTGTCGGCCGGGCGCTACGCCTCGGGGTTACGCCGGGTGGTGCGCACCCACGAGCCGGTCAAGCTGGTCGACACACTGGTCGTCGGCGCCTTTATTGAAGCGCGCAGTTGCGAGCGCTTTGCCGCGCTGGTGCCGCATCTGGATGAAGAGCTGGGCAAGTTCTATCACGGGCTGCTCAATAGCGAAGCCCGCCACTATCAGGGGTACCTGAAGCTGGCGCACCAGTACGGTGATGCGGCCGATATCGAGCGGGTGGTGGAGAAGGTCAGGGCGGTGGAAGCCGAACTGATCAGCACGCCGGATGAGGAGTTCCGGTTTCACAGCGGAATTCCTGCCTGACCCTGACCCTGACCACTGCACCGTAGCCGTAGCCTGGCGGTTACGGCTTGCCAGATAATGAGCTAGCTAATTAATGCCTTGACGTTAGCTGCTTAAGCAGTAACATTATGTTACTAACTGCTTGAGCAGGTATCTCCCGCCATGCCGCATTACACCCCCGAGAACTTCCAGTCCTGCACCCTCGGCCTGTTGCTGGGCCGTGCCGCGCTGGTCAAGGACCGCATTCTCGACAGCCACCTGCAGGCCTTCGGCGTGACCGCCGCGCAGTTCAAGGTGCTGATCATCGTCGCCCAGTACGGCGTCGACACCCCCGCCGAGCTGTGCCGTTACCTGGCCCTGGACAGCGGTTCGATGACGCGCATGCTCGACCGCCTGGAACAGAAAGACCTGCTTCTGCGCCGCCGCTGTCCGGATGATCGCCGCCAGGTGCGCCTGGCGCTGAGCGAGGAAGGGCACACGCTTGCCGACCAGCTACCGCAGATCGGCGCTGCAGCCATGAACGAGCTGCTGGGCATATTGGCGCCGGACGAGCTGGCAAGCCTTGAAGGCCTGCTGACCAAGGTCCTGCTCGCCGCCGGTGACACCCTGACGGCCCTGCGCACTGCCGCAGCCCAGCCTTCCATTTCTGAACACGCGTAAGCCTAGGTACTCGACATGGCCATTGCCAACACTCCGGAGCCTGCCGACGCCGCGCAGGACCTCAACACCTCGCGCAAGCGCAAGACCTGGCTGCTCGGCCTGTTACTGCTGATCGTCGTGGTCGGTGGCGCCGTCTGGGCCTGGCATGAACTGTACGGGCGCTGGAACGAAGAAACCGACGATGCCTACGTCAATGGCAACGTGGTGGAAATCACTCCGCTGGTGACCGGCACCGTCGTCAGTATCGGCGCCGACGATGGCGACCTGGTGCATGAGGGCCAGGTGCTGATCGAATTCGACCCCAGCGATGCCGAAATCGGCCTGCAGGCAGCCCAGGCCGAGCTGGCCCGCGCCGTGCGCCGGGTACGCGGGCTGTACAGCAACGTTGATGGCATGAAAGCCCAGGTCGCGGCGCGTCAGGCCGAGCAGACCAAGGCCCAGGAAAACTACACCCGCCGCAAGACCCTGGCCGCTGGCGGGGCGATCTCGCTGGAAGAGTTGTCCCACGCCCGTGACGACCTGGCCTCGGCCCAGAACGCGCTGATCAATGCCCGTCAGCAGCTCAACACCACCACCGCGCTGGTCGATGACACCGTGGTGTCCTCGCACCCTGAAGTGATGGCGGCTGCCGCTCAACTGCGCCAGGCGTACCTGGCGGCTGCTCGCACCACCCTGGTGGCGCCGGTGACCGGTTATGTGGCCAAGCGTACCGTGCAACTGGGCCAGCGCCTGGAGCCGGGCACCGCGACCATGGCAGTGATCCCCCTGGACCAGCTGTGGATCGACGCCAACTTCAAAGAAACCCAGTTGCGCAACATGCGCATCGGCCAGCCGGTCGATATCGTTGCCGACCTGTACGGCAGCGAGGTCAAGTACAGCGGCACCATCGACAGCCTGGGGGCCGGTACTGGCAGTGCCTTTGCCTTGCTGCCGGCGCAGAACGCCACCGGTAACTGGATCAAGATCGTCCAGCGGGTACCGGTACGCATCCATATCAATGCCGAGCAATTGGCGGCGCATCCGCTACGCATCGGTCTGTCGACCCAGGTCACGGTCGACATGCATGACCAGAGCGGCCCGGTGCTGGCCCAGTTGCCGCCGCAGAAGGCCTCGTTCACCACCAAGGTGTATGACCGCCAATTGGTCGAAGCCGACGCCATGATCACCCGCTTGATCCATGACAACAGTGCCGCGGCCAGCAAGACGGCCGCACGATGAGCAACACCGCGTCATTCACGCCGCCGAGCCTGCTGCTGACCACCATCGGCCTGTCGCTGGCGACCTTCATGCAGGTGCTCGACACCACCATCGCCAATGTGGCGCTGCCGACCATTGCCGGTAACCTGGGCGTGAGTGTGGAGCAGGGCACCTGGGTGATTACCTCGTTTGCAGTCAGCAATGCCATCGCTTTGCCGCTGACCGGCTGGCTGAGCCGGCGCTTTGGTGAGGTGAAACTGTTCATCTGGGCCACCTTGCTGTTCGTGCTGGCGTCGTTCCTGTGCGGTATTGCCCGGTCGATGCCGGAGCTGGTCGGCTTTCGCGTGTTGCAAGGTATTGTTGCGGGCCCCCTGTACCCGATGACCCAGACCCTGCTGATTGCCGTTTACCCGCCGGCCAAGCGGGGCATGGCGTTGGCCCTGTTGGCGATGGTCACGGTGGTGGCGCCGATTGCCGGCCCCATTCTGGGCGGCTGGATCACCGACAGCTACAGCTGGCCGTGGATCTTCTTCATCAACGTGCCCATCGGCCTGTTCGCCGCGGCGGTGGTGCGCCAGCAGATGCGCACGCGTCCCGTCAGCACTCGTCGCCAGCCCATGGACTACGTCGGCTTGCTGTGCTTGATCATCGGCGTTGGCGCCTTGCAGATCGTGCTGGACAAAGGCAATGACCTCGACTGGTTCGAGTCGAACTTCATCGTGATTGGCAGCCTGATTTCGGTGGTGTTCATCGCGGTATTCATCATATGGGAACTCACCGACAAGCACCCGGTGGTCAACCTGCGACTGTTCGTACACCGCAACTTTCGCATCGGCACCATTGTCCTGGTGTTCGGTTATGCAGGCTTTTTCGGCATCAACCTGATTTTGCCGCAGTGGTTGCAGACCCAGATGGGCTACACCGCCACCTGGGCCGGCCTGGCCGTGGCGCCGATCGGTTTGCTACCCGTGCTGATGTCGCCCTTTGTCGGCAAGTACGCGCACAAGTTCGACCTGCGCCTGCTGGCGGGCCTGGCCTTCCTGGCCATCGGCACCAGTTGCTTCATGCGTGCAGGTTTCACCAACGAGGTGGACTTCAAGCACATCGCCCTGGTGCAGTTGTTCATGGGTATCGGCGTGGCGCTGTTCTTCATGCCGACCCTGAGCATCCTGCTCTCGGACCTGCCGCCGCACCAGATTGCCGATGGCTCGGGCCTGGCCACCTTTCTGCGAACCCTGGGCGGCAGCTTTGCCGCCTCGCTGACCACCTGGATATGGATCCGCCGGGCCGACCAGCACCATGCCTACCTGAGCGAGAGCATCAGCACCTACGAGCCGGCCACCCGCGAGGCGCTCAACCACCTGGGCGGGGCGAACGGGCAGTCGTATGCGCAGCTTGAGCGCATGCTCAGCAGCCAGGCATACATGATGTCGACGGTGGATTACTTCACCCTGATGGGTTGGGTGTTCGCGGGGTTGATTCTGCTGGTGTGGCTGGCCAGGCCGCCGTTTGCGGCCAAGGCCGGGCCTGCTTCGGCGGGGCATTGAGACATCGCGGGGCAAGTCGCACCGCCGCTCCCGCAACCTGTAGGAGCGGCGGTGCGACGTCTCGACTTGCCCCGCGATCAGCGATCAGGGAAAAGCAAACGGCTGCAACTGAAACCCTTGCTCATCCACCTCCAGCGCCCAGCCCTGGCGATCCCAGTCGCCCAGCACGATACGCCGCGCCGGTTGGCCGTCGACCACCAGTTTGTGAATCGCCGGACGATGGGTGTGCCCATGCACCAGGGTGCGCACGCCATACTGGGCCATGATCCGCGGCACTTCCTCCGGGGTCACGTCGACGATGTCGGTGGCCTTCATCCGCGTTTGCGCCCGGCTTTCGCTGCGCAGCTTGCGCGCCAGTTTTTGCCGGGTGCCCAGCGGCAGGTGCCGCAGGATCCACAGGCTGACCGGGTTGCGCAAATAGCGGCGCATCTTCATGTACGCAAGGTCCAGGGTGCAAAGGCTGTCGCCATGCATCAGCAGCACCGGCTCACCTCCCATCTCCACCACACAGGGGTCGGCCAGCAAGGTGCAGCCTGCGGCCTTGCAGAAGGGCTCGCCAATCAGGAAATCGCGGTTGCCGTGCATCAGGAACACCTGTGTGCCGCTGTCGCTCAGGGCGCGCAGGGCAGTGCAGATGCTGGTCTGGAAGGGCGTCATGGCGTCGTCGCCGATCCAGGCCTCGAAGAAATCACCGAGGATGTACAGCGCCCGGGCGTGGCGGGCACGTCCGTCAAGCAGATCAAGAAACGCCCGGGTAATGTCCGGGCGTTCTTCTTGCAGGTGCAGATCAGAGATCAGCAGTATCACTCAATGATCTCGGCTTTCTCGATGATCACGTCGTCTTTCGGCACGTCCTGGTGGCCGGCCTTGGAACCGGTGGCAACGCCTTCGATCTTGTCGACGATGTCCTGGCCTTCGGTCACTTCACCGAATACCGCGTAGCCCCAGCCCTGCACGTTCTTGCCGCTGTGGTTGAGGAAGTCGTTGTTGGAGGCGTTGATGAAGAACTGCGCCGAGGCCGAATGTGGCTCCATGGTGCGGGCCATGGCGATGCTGTACTTGGTGTTCTTCAGGCCGTTGTCCGCTTCGTTCTGGATGCTGGCACGGGTTTTCTTCTGGCTCATGCTTGGCTCGAAGCCGCCGCCCTGGATCATGAAGCCCTTGATCACACGGTGGAACACGGTGTTGTCGTAGTGGCCTTCTTTAACGTACTGAACGAAGTTCTCGACGGTTTTAGGGGCCTTTTCGGCGTCCAGTTTCAGGATGATGTCGCCGTGGTTGGTGCTCAATTTGACTTTGGACATGCTGGGATTCGCTCTTTCAAGGCATTTGAAATAGGGTCGCGCCGCAACGCGATGTAAACCTGACGCACAGTCTACAACCCGAGATACGTGGCTCGCGGCAGTTTTTTTGCATTGCCGGTCGAATATCCCGCCAGTTTGTCGGCAGGGCGCTGTCGGCAGCTCGACCGCTTCGGCTATGATAAGCGCTTTGATTCAGTCGGCCTACCCAGGCCGTGTACCCGTATTTCAAGGATCCTATGAGCAAGCCCACTGCCGACACCGCTCCCAACGCCGCTGCCAAAGGCGCGCCCGCCGTCCCTGCGAACTTCCTGCGTCCGATCGTGCAGGCCGACCTGGACTCGGGCAAGCACAGCAGCATCGTCACCCGTTTCCCGCCAGAGCCCAACGGTTACCTGCACATCGGCCATGCCAAGTCGATCTGCGTGAACTTCGGCCTGGCCCAGGAGTTCGGCGGAGCCTGTCACCTGCGTTTCGATGACACCAACCCGGCCAAAGAAGACCAGGAGTACATCGACGCCATCCAGAGCGACGTCAAGTGGCTGGGCTTCGAGTGGACCGGCCCGGTGCGCTACGCCTCGGAATACTTCGACCAACTGCACGACTGGGCCGTGGAGCTGATCAAGGCTGGTGATGCCTACGTCTGCGACCTGACCCCCGAGCAGTCCAAGGAATACCGTGGCAACCTGACCGAACCTGGCAAGAACAGCCCGTTCCGCGAGCGTTCGGTCGAGGAAAACCTGGACCTGTTCGCGCGCATGAAAGCCGGCGAATTCAAGGACGGCGAGCGTGTGCTGCGTGCCAAGATCGACATGGCCTCGCCGAACATGAACATGCGCGATCCGATCCTCTATCGCATCCGCCATGCCCACCACCACCAGACCGGTGACACGTGGTGCATCTATCCGAACTACGACTTCACCCACGGTCAGTCGGACGCCATCGAAGGCATTACTCATTCCATCTGCACCCTCGAATTCGAAGGCCATCGTCCGCTGTACGAGTGGTTCCTGGACCACCTGCCGGTGCCGGCCAAGCCGCGCCAGTACGAGTTCAGCCGCCTGAACCTGAACTACACCATCACCAGCAAGCGCAAGCTCAAGCAGTTGGTCGACGAGCAGCACGTCCAGGGTTGGGACGATCCGCGCATGTCGACGCTGTCGGGTTTCCGTCGCCGCGGCTACACCCCGGCCTCGATCCGCAACTTCTGCGAAATGATCGGCACCAACCGGTCCGACGGCGTGGTCGACATGTCGATGCTCGAATTCAGCATCCGCGAAGACCTCGACCGCACCGCGCCTCGCGCCATGTGCGTGCTGCGTCCGCTGAAAGTGGTCATCACCAACTACCCGGAAGGCCAGGTCGAGAACCTCGAACTGCCACGCCACCCGAAAGAAGACATGGGCGTGCGCGTACTGCCGTTCGCCCGCGAGCTCTACATCGACCGCGACGACTTCATGGAAGCGCCGCCGAAGGGCTACAAGCGCCTGGAGCCGGCCGGTGAAGTGCGTCTGCGCGGCAGCTACGTGATCCGCGCCGACGAAGCGATCAAGGACGCCGAAGGCAACATCGTCGAGCTGCGCTGCTCGTACGACCCGGACACCCTGGGCAAGAACCCTGAAGGCCGCAAGGTCAAGGGTGTGATCCACTGGGTACCGGCGGCGGCCAGCGTGGAGTGCGAAGTGCGTCTGTACGACCGCCTGTTCCGCTCGGCCAACCCTGAGAAGACCGAAGATGGCGGCACCTTCCTCGACAACATCAATCCCGATTCGCTGCAGGTCCTTACCGGTTGTCGCGCGGAACCTTCCCTGGGCCAGGCCCAGCCAGAAGACCGCTTCCAGTTCGAGCGCGAAGGCTACTTCTGCGCCGACCTGAAAGACTCCCAGCCGGGTCGCCCGGTATTCAACCGGACTGTGACCCTGCGCGATTCGTGGGGCAGCTGAGGAACGCTCGTGCTTACCATCTACAACACGCTTAGCAAAACCAAGGAAGTCTTCAAGCCGCTCGAAGGCAACAAGGTGCGCATGTACGTCTGCGGCATGACCGTGTACGACTACTGCCACCTGGGTCACGGCCGCAGCATGGTCGCCTTCGACCTGGTCACCCGCTGGCTGCGTTACAGCGGCTACGACCTGACCTACGTGCGCAACATCACCGACATCGATGACAAGATCATCAACCGGGCCAACGAGAACGGCGAGTCGTTCGACGCGCTGACCGCCCGCATGATCGACGCGATGCACGAAGACGAGCGCCGCCTGAACATTCTGCCGCCGGACCAGGAGCCGCGTGCCACCGACCATATCGCCGGCATGCACGCGATGATCCAGACCCTGATCGACAAGGGCTACGCCTATGCACCCGGCAATGGCGACGTGTACTACCGCGTCGGCAAGTTCGTCGGCTACGGCAAGCTGTCGCGCAAGAAGATCGAAGACCTGCGCATCGGTGCGCGGATCGAGGTCGACGAAGCCAAGCAGGATCCGCTCGATTTCGTCCTGTGGAAGGGCGTAAAACCGGGCGAGCCGAGCTGGGAATCGCCATGGGGCCCGGGCCGTCCGGGCTGGCACATCGAGTGCTCGGTTATGTCCACCTGCTGCCTGGGCGAGAGCTTCGACATCCACGGCGGAGGCAACGACCTGGAGTTCCCGCACCACGAAAACGAAATCGCCCAGAGCGAGGCCGCCACCGGCAAGCAGTACGCCAATTCGTGGATGCACTGCGGCATGATCCGCATCAATGGCGAGAAGATGTCCAAGTCCTTGAACAACTTCTTCACCATTCGCGACGTGCTCGACAAGTATCACCCGGAGGTGGTCCGCTACCTGTTGGTGTCGAGCCACTACCGCAGCTCGATCAACTACTCCGAAGACAGCCTGCGCGAGTCCAAGGGCGCGCTGGAGCGTTTCTACCATGCCCTGCGCGGCTTGCCGCGAGTCGAGGCCAAGGGTGGCGAGACCTATGTCGACCGCTTCACCCTGGCGATGAACGACGACTTCGGCACCCCCGAGGCCTGCGCCGTGCTGTTTGACCTGGTGCGCGAGATCAACCGCCTGCGCGACAGCGAGCCCGAGGTCGCGGCTGGCCTTGCCGGTCGCCTGCGTGAGATGGGTGACTTGCTCGGTGTGCTGCAACTGGATGCTGACGACTTCCTGCGTGCCGGTGCCGAAGGCAAGGTCGATGCGGCTGAAGTCGAAGCCCTGATCCAGGTGCGCCTGCAGGCACGTGCCGACAAGAACTGGGCAGAGTCCGACCGCATTCGTGACCAGATCACCGCCATGGGCGTGGTGCTGGAAGACGGCAAGGGCGGGACTACCTGGCGCCTGGCCGACTGATCAATCGCGGGACAACCCGCTCCTACACTTTAGGAGCGGGTTGTCCCGCGATCAGGGCCCGACAAATCACCACCAACCTCGCCCCACCCAACTCACTCGTCCCGACCTCCAAGTCAAAGCCATGCAAATCGACAATCGCCGCAACGATTGACAACCCCAGCCCGAACCCCGGGTGCCGATGGCCTTCCTCGCTGCGATAGAAGCGCTTCAACACCGCCCCGCGTTCGTCCTCGGGAATTCCCGGTCCGCTGTCCTCAATCTCAATCTGCACAGCACCGGCATCACTGCTGGCGCGCATTCGCACCTGGCCGCCTGCGGGGGTGAACTTGATGGCGTTGCCGAGCAGGTTGGCCAGCGCCTCGAACAGTAGCTCGCGATCGCCATGCAGCGGTGGTAGCTGGGCAGGTACCTCCAGGCTCAGGCGAATTTCGCCATCCTCGGCCAGCGGCAAGTAGAAGTCGTGCATCTCCAGCAGCAGGGCTCGCGGGTCGAGTTCGACAAAGCCGGCACGGCGCTGGCGGTCTTCCAGTTCGCTGATACGGAGCAAGCCGCGAAATCGCGCCATCAGCGTGTCGGTCTCGCCAATGGCCTGCTCCAGCGCTTCGGCCTGGGGCGAGTCGTCGCCGGCCTGCTGGCGGATGCGGTAGAGCTGGGCGCGCAGCCGGGTCAGTGGGGTGCGCAGGTCGTGGGCAATGTTGTCGCACACACCCTTGACCTCATGCATCAGCCGCTCGATGCGGTCGAGCATGGCGTTGACGATAGCCGCCAGCATGTCCAGCTCGTCACGCCGCTGCGACAGCGGCAGGCGTCGGGTCAGGTCGCCAGCGACGATCTGCTCGGCAGTCGCCTGGATCGCGCGGATACGCTTGAGCGGTCGGCGGCGCAGCAGGTACCAGCCGGCGATGCCGGGAATGATGGTCAGCGACAGGCCCCAGAGCAGGGCATGGAGGATGATGCGAGTAACCACGAACAGCGAGCCGTTGTCGCGCACCAGGATCAGCCAGCGGCCATCGCGCACTTTGATCGCCACCGCGTCACAGCTGTCGCGGGGCAGGTGTGGGTCGTCGGCGTCCAGGCAGCGGTTCAACTCATGGATCTTGCCGTCCAGTCCCAGGTCTGCCGGTACCTGGCGGACCTGTCCGCCGAGGAGGGGATTGAACTGTGCATCGAACAGGCCGTAGGCATCGAAGCTGCGTTCCTCGAAGGCCTGGCTTGCGATCAGGGCGTCGTCGAGCTGCTTGCCGCTCATGTGCGCGAACAGGTGCTGGCGCTGCAGCAACGAGTGACGGGTGAGTTTGTTCAGGTAGCCAGAAACCTCGAAGTACAGCACTCCCATGAGGATGCTGCTCCAGGCTACGAACAGAAAGCTGTAGAGCGCAAGCAGACGGCTGGTGGACGAGCTCCAGCCCTTAGACGGGTTCGGCAATGGCATAGCCCGAGCCCCGCACGGTCCGAATCAGCGGGGCCTGGCCGGCGGCGTCGATCTTCTTGCGCAAGCGGCCGATATGCACGTCGATCAGGTTGGTGCCGGGGTCGAAGTGATAACCCCAGACTTCCTCGAAGATCATCATCCGGGTAATCACCTGGCCGGCGTGGCGCATGAGAAACTCCAGCAACTTGTACTCGGTGGGCAACAGGTTGAGGGTGTGCTCGCCGCGCCGTGCCTCATGGCTGATCAAGTCCAGCTCCAGGTCGCCGACCTGCAGGCGGGTCTGCGCCAGTGGCACGCTGTTGCGTCGCAGCAGCACTTCTACGCGGGCGGCCATTTCGTCGGAGGCAAAGGGTTTGGTCAGGTAGTCGTCGCCACCGGCACGCAGGCCGCGCACCCGTTCGTCGACATCCGACAGGGCGCTGATCATCAGGATCGGCGTGACGATCTTGAGGTTGCGCAGGGTGGTGACGATGGTCAGGCCGTCGAGCTCGGGGAGCATGCGGTCCAGGGTGATCAGGTCGTAGCCGCCGGCAATGGCCTTGGCCAGGCCCTCGCGGCCGTTGTCGGCCCAATCCACTTCCAGGCCATGGCTGGAAAGTTCGGCGACGATCTCTTGTGCGGTGACCGCATCGTCTTCGATAGTCAGTACGCGGAGCATGCTATTACCTGGGCGGCGAGTAGAGACTTGATTGTGCCAAAGAATAGGCGGTGCCCGGGTTAAAGAAAAATTCATGATCGCCAGGCAGCCCGCCCCATGCCGGAGCGGGCTTGCCCGCGATGCTGTCAGGTCATCAAACCTTAACGATCCAGCCCGCCGGCGCTTCAATGTCGCCACTCTGGATACCGGTCAGCTCCTGGTAGAGCTTCTGGGTAACTGGGCCCACTTCGGTCTCGCTGTAGAACACGTGCAGGTTGCCGTTGTACTGGATGCCGCCGATCGGGGTGATCACCGCGGCGGTACCGCAGGCACCGGCTTCCTTGAACAGGCCAAGGTTGTTGATCAGTACGTCGCCCTCGATCACTTTCAGGCCCAGGCGCGATTGCGCCAGTTCCATCAGCGACAGGCGGGTGATGCCCGGCAGCACCGAGGCCGACTTCGGCGTGATGAACTCGTTGTTGGCGGTGATACCAAAGAAGTTGGCCGAGCCGACTTCCTCGATCTTGGTGTGGGTCAACGGGTCAAGGTAGATGCAGTCGGCGAAACCGGCCTGCTTGGCCTTGTAGCCTGGCTGCAGGCTGGCTGCGTAGTTGCCGCCGACCTTGGCGGCACCGGTGCCTTGTGGTGCGGCGCGGTCGTAGTCGGAAATCAGGAACTTGTGCGGGGTCATGCCGCCCTTGAAGTACGAGCCGACCGGAATGGCGAAGATCGAGAAGATGAACTCCGGGGCGGTACGCACGCCGATGTTGTCGCCTACGCCGATCACGAACGGACGCAGGTACAGGGCACCCTTGCCATACGGCGGCACGAAGCGTTCGTTGGCCTTGACCACTTGTTTGCAGGCCTCGATGAACACATCGGTAGGCACTTGTGGCATCAGCAGGCGGTCGCAGCTGCGCTGCATGCGCAGGGCGTTCTGGTCAGGACGGAACAGGTTGATCGAACCATCCTTGCAGCGGTACGCCTTCATGCCTTCGAAGCATTGCTGGCCATAATGCAGCGCGGTCGAGCCTTCGCTGATGTGCAGCTGGTTGTCTTCGGTCAGGGTGCCCGCGTCCCACTCGCCGTTACGGAAGTAGGACAGGTAGCGCTTGTCGGTCTTGATGTAGTCGAAGCCCAGCTTGTCCCAGTTAATGCTTTCGTTACTCATGGCACCCTCGAATGGTTGGCATATGCCTGATGGCTCAGGCGGCTGAAATAGCGCACGCAGCCACGATAATACATCCCGTGCAGATCGGAAACGCCCAGTCATAGATTGGACCATGGTCGCAGTGAAAATCAGCGTAAATCGTCACCCGCCCAGCTCGCGCAGCAGCACCAGGCGCGCACCGAAGCCGATCAGCAGGGTGCCGAACAGGCGGTTCTGCAGCTTTTGTTTCCAGGGACTGGCGGCCACCCAGCGGCCCAGGCGATCACCGCTCAGGGCATAGAAGCTGTCGAATCCCAGCCCGACCACCACCAGCACCGCGCCGAGAATGGCAAATTGCTGGCCGATCGGTCCGCCCGTCTGGCTGATGAACTGTGGCAGCAACACCGAACAGAACAACAGGGCCTTGGGGTTGAGCAGGTTGGTCAGCAGTCCTTTTTTCAAGGCGGCCGACCAATGGCCAGGGTTGCGGGCCGTGGTTGTGCTGCTGGGCAAGGCCGAGACCGGAGCGCACAGCAACTGCCAGCCCAACCAGGCGAGGTACAACCCCCCGGCAATACTGAGCAGGTCGAAGGCCCAGGGGTGGGTTCGCAGCAGCGCCGCCAGCCCCAGGGCAGCCAGGGTGACATGAGCGGCTCGCGCCAGGGCCAGGCCCAGTGCGGTCATCAGGGCCTGGCGGCGGCCTTCGCTGGCGCCGGTATTGAGCAGCAGGAACATGTCCGGTCCGGGCACCAGGTACACCACCAGCAGTGCGGCGCAAAACATGCTGTATTGAGTCATTTCACCCACTCCCGGCAATCAATGGTCAGGCGAAAATTCTATGCCGGGAGGGGCTGGCAGGTGCTTGCGAAAGTTGCGTGGAATACAGGGTGTATTGATATAAACTGCCACGGTCAGTAAAGGAATATACCGATCATGCCAAAAATTACCCTGGACGCTTTTGACCGCAAGATTCTCGACGCCCTGCAGCGCAATGCTCGCCTGAGCAATGTGGAGCTTGCCGAAATGATCGGCCTGTCGCCGTCACCCTGCCTGCGTCGGGTCCGACTGCTGGAGGAAGCGGGGATGATCAAGGGCTATGCGGCCCAGCTGGACCGCAACGAAGTCGGCCTGGGCCTGACAGTGTTCGTCGGGGTCAAGGTCGAGCGCCATCACGAACCGGCCGCCCAGGCCTTTCAGAACGCGGTACTGGCTTTGCCCGAAGTGATTGCCGCGCACCTGGTGTCGGGTGAGTCGGATTTCCTGCTCCAGGTGGTGGTGCCGGACCTGCGCCGCTACGAACGCTTTCTGATCGACACCCTGCTCAAACTGCCGGGCGTCAGCGATATTCGCAGCAATTTCGCCATCCAGACGGTCAAGCCCCATGGGCCACTACCGTTGGGCCATCTGGCTGCACATTGAGCTGGACAGACTACTCAGTCAGGCGCACCATGAATTCAACGAAGCTTTGCCCGCTGACCTCGATACGTACCACGACCGCCGCCAATCGCGGGGCAGGTACGATAGTTTGAACACCAGGCAGCAGGGTAAACCAAGGCCCCGTCCAGCAATGGACGGGGCCTTGTCGTTTCAGCGTTCCAGTCGCCACGCGCGGTCCAGCCCCAACTGCTGCAAAAACATTGTGTCGTGCGAGGCCACCAGCAGGGCCCCGCGGTACTGGCACAGCATGTTTTCCAGGGCGGCGAGGGCGGGCAGGTCGAGGTGATTGCTCGGCTCATCCAGCAGCAATAGCTGCACCGGCGTATCGCCATAGAGCACACCCGCCAGGGCCGCCTTGAGGCGCTCCCCGCCACTGAGCACACCACTGGGCAGCTCCACCCGTTCGGCACCCAGGCCCAACTGCGCGAGACGCGTGCGCAGGCTGCTTTCATCGAGGCTGGCGGAGCGCCGGCGCAGGTAGTCGAGCACCGACTGCGTGGCAGGCAACAGGCTGCAGTGCTGATCGAGGTAGGCGACTTCAACGCGAACCTCGACGTGGCCGGAATGGGGTGCGAGAAGACCTGCCAGCACCTTGAGCAGCGTCGACTTGCCGCTGCCGTTGGCGCCGATCAGTGCGACCCGTTCGCCACTGTACAGGCACCCGTCCAGCGGTGCCTGTAGCGGATCACCGAAAGGCAGGCGCAGTGCCTGCAGCGTTAGCAGCGGGCTGCCCGCCTGTCGCGCAGGGGCCGGTGCCTGGAGGACGATGGCGTTGCTGGCCTCCACCCGCCGGGCAGCTTCACGCACCCTCTGCGCCATAGCCTGCCGGGCGGCCTGATGGTCGCGCTGCAGTTTGCCGGCAGTGGCTTCGCTGCGTTCCTGCCTGCGATCCAGGAGTATCTTCGCCTGGTTACTGTCGCGCGCCTCCCGGCCAGCCCTGGCCTGGCGCCGCTCTAGCCGCTCGCGTTGTTGCTGCAGCTCGCGGGCCTGGCGCTGACGTTCCAGCTTCAGGCGCTCCAGCGTGCGCTCGGCCTGGGCGCTTTCATCGGCCTTGCACTGGGCATACACACTGTAGTTGCCGCCGTAACTGGCCAGGCCAAGGGGCGAAAGCTCGACGATCCGCTGCATGTGCGCGAGCAGTTCACGGTCATGGCTGATTACCAGCAATCCCTTGTTCCATTCTTTGAGCAGGCTGAGCAGTTGGGCGCGAGCGGGACCGTCCAGGTGATTGCTCGGCTCATCGAGGATCAGGTAGTCGGCCTCACTGAGAAATGCCCCGAGCAAGGCCACGCGCATGGCCTGGCCGCCGCTCAGGGTGGCGACCGGCCGGTCTGCATCCAATTGTTCCAGCCCATGGCGCGCCAATTGCGCCTGCAGGCGCTCGCGCATATCCCAGCGTTCGCCCACGGTGTCGAAGTCGGCTTGCGAGCAACTGCCGGCCTCGATGCGGCGCAAGGCATCGAGCACCTCGCCGACCTGGGCCAGTTGCGCCACGGTGGTGTCGGGGCCGGCAATCTGCTGCGCCAGGCAATGCACCCGGCCAGTGGCACGGCAGTGCCCAGCGGTGGGTGCCAGGTTCCCGGCGAGGATTTGCGCAAGGAGGCTCTTGCCCACGCCATTGCGCCCGACCAGGCCGGTGCGGCGCTGGTCGAAGCATTCATTCAGGTCGGTAAACAACGGCCTGCCATCGGGCAAGGCAAAGGCGACGCCATCGAGCGTCAGGATCGAGACAGGGGTCATACGACACTCCACGAAATGCCAGCAACGTCCCCGGTAAAGGGGGATGAAGACGGGCCGTCGAACAGACGGCGGCATTAATGGCGCATCGGACTACACCTCGGTGCGAGCGGTTCAGGTACGCAGCTTAGTGCGCGGTGCCTGGCAGGTAAAGCACCGTTCAGTCCTCGATCTGCTGACAGAAACGCAGGCGATTGCCGAACGGGTCGGCGATTTCCATTTGCAGGCCCCAGCCGACGTGCTGGGCTTCGGGGCGCGAATAGCCGTATTGCTTGGCAATCAGCTCGCGCTGCAGGGCCTGGATATCCTCGACGCGTGCAAACACGGTAGAGCCAGGCGTGCTGTCGCCGTGGTGCTCGCTCAGGTGCAGGATGAGCCCGTCGCGATGGACCTGGACATAGAGCGGCAGGGCGGGTTCGAAACGGTGTTCCCAGTCGAGGGTGAAGCCGAGAAAGTCCAAATAGAATTCCTTGGCTTTTTCCACCGAAAAGATGCGCAGAACCGGGATGGCGGGGGCGAGGTGCATTGAGAGGGCTCATCGAGTTGGGGTGAAGGCAGGATGATAGCAGGCACTTGGTAGCCGCTACCGCCTGGCAACTCTGCGACCGCTTTGCGGCCGATCGCAGCCTGGCGGCAGCGGCTACGCGTGCAGGGGCTTGACCTGAAGTTAAGTCGAGGTTCGACACTGCAGGCTCTTTCCACACAGGAGCCTCCCTCATGCCCAGCACCTTTCGCCTGTCCAACCCTCGGGGCCTCTACGACCCCAGCGCCAACGCCTATTCCCACGTCGCCGAGGTAAGCCCCGGGGCGATGCTGCTGTATATCGCCGGGCAGGGGGGGAGGACGTCGAGGGGCGGCTTTCAGCCAACTTTGCCGACCAGGCCCGCCAGGCTCTGGCCAACCTGCAGACGGCGTTGCAGTCGCGCGGCGCGGGGCTTGAGGATGTGTTCAAGCTGACGCTGCTGATCGTCGATCACTCGGCTGAAAAACTGCGTCAGTGGGTCGCTGAGTCCGACCGCGCCTGGGGCCCGCACATGAAGCCCACCTGCACGTTGATCCCGGTGCCAAGGCTCGCGCTGGGAGGCATGCAGGTGGAGATCGAGGCAGTGGCGGCGCGTTAGAACGTGGCCTTGACCTGCAAGCCCAGTACCAGGGCGTTGTCGATCTGCTCGCCCGAGAACGCCCCCGGCTCGATGATGTATTGCACATCCGGGCGCAAGGTCAGCCAGGGCGTGGCCTGGTAGCCGTAGCTCAGTTCAATCAGCTGTTCGGCGCTGTCCAGGTGGGGGAACGCCTCGCCGTTGGCCAGCGCGGCGTCCTGTTGCACGTCACGGCTGCGGGGGTTGGGCACGGCACGGCCATAGCCCAGGGCAACGGTATCGCGGGGGCGGCCTGCAAACGGCTTGTACAGCACCAGGCCTGTGCCATACCAGGTCTTGAAGGGCGACGCCGCCGCACTCGCGGCCGAGTACTGGCCGAACACGTGCAGGCTGCGGCCCGTTGAAGCTTGGGAGTTCCAGACGGCCTGATCGATCAGCAGGTAATGACCGCCCCGACCGGCCACTTCATCGTCGCTGCCAATACGCTTGGCATCGGAGCTGTCGTAGTAGTAACCCAGCTTGTATTCCCCAGGCAGGTCACCCGCGAGTTTGTACACCAGCTCGAGCGGCACCACGGTGCCGGTGGTGTGCTTGGGGCCCACGTGCCAGGCACGGCTGGCGTTGCCGTTGCTTTCGGGGTCGACATTGAATGCCGCCACGCGTAGCTGCCAGGCCGGCGACAGGTCGTATTTGACCCGTACCCCCAAGTGGGCGTTGGGGTAGTTGGTCCAGCCGCTACCGCCCGACATGTTCAGCGGATGCCCGCAGAAACCGGCGTTCATGAAGTTGCACAGGATGCCGCTGTCCAGCCCGCCCAGGTCGTTGCCCATGGCCATGTAGCCAAGCTTGACGTTCAGGGCCGGGGTGAACAGCGTGCGCTCGTAGCTCAGTTCGGTCAGGCGGGTGTAGAGGCCGCCGTAGTTTTCCTGGATCGGCAGGCGGTTGCCCACCATGTCTTCGGAGGCGCTGTTGCCACGACGGTCGTTGAGGGTCAGTTGGACCTTGCCGCCATCGTCCACGGCGTACAGTTTTTCCAGGTCGAACTGCACGCCGAGCTTGATGTTCTGCGAGTAGCGCGCCGAGCGGTGCAGGCCGCCGTTGGCGTTATAGGCGGTCTCGCCGCTGTAGTCGCCGGTGAATTTGATGCCTTGTTCGTCCAACTGGTGGCGAAGGCCGCCCCAGTCACCGGTGAGGGTGGCGTCCTGGGCCAGGGTAGTGGTGCTGACAAGGGTGGTGAGCAGGCAGGAGGTAATGCGCAAAGCGGAAAGCATTGAGGGGTGTTCCTGAATCTTTGAGGCGATCGTGGGGCAAGCCCGCTCCTGCAAGGAGCGGGCTTGCCCGCAAAAAAGGGTTGAATCAAGGCAACGCGTAAGCCATCACATAGTCACCACGATCGGTGGACTGACGCGCGCCACCGGCCGTAATCACGATGTACTGCTTGCCGGTCTTGGGCGACACGTAGGTCATCGGTCCACCCTGGCTGCCCACGGGCAGGCGAGCTTTCCAGACTTCTTCACCATTACCGCTGTTGAAGGCGCGCAGGTAGAAGTCCTGGGTGCCGGCAATGAACACCAGGCCACCTTGGGTCGACAGGGTGCCGCCCAGCGTCGGCAGGCCGATGTTGATCGGCAGGTGCATGCGGATGCCCAGGGGACCGGTGTCTTCGACGGTGCCCACCGGTACTTGCCAGGCGATTTTCTGGGTCTTCATGTCGATGGCGGTGAGGGTGCCGAAAGGCGGTGCCTGGCATGGAATGCCGGCCACCGACAGGAAGCGGTTCTTGTTCACCGCGTACGGCGTGCCCTTGAGCGGTACCGCGCCCATGCCGGTGTTCAGCGCTTCACCACCGGAGGCGGCCTGGCCCTTGTTCTGCGACGGGATCATCTGAATCCACAAGCCCAGGCGCATATCGTTGACGAAGATAAAACCATGCACCGGGTCGGTAGACAGGCTGCCCCAGTTCATGCCACCCAAGGAGCCGGGGAAGCTCAGCGACAGGTCGGTGCCGGGCGCTGTGTACAGGCCGTCGTAGCGCATTTTCTTGAAGTCGATGCGGCACAGCAGTTGGTCAAACGGCGTTGCACCCCACATGTCTGCTTCGGTCAGTTGCTGGGCACCGATCTGCGGCATGCCTACCGACTTGGGCTGGGTCGGCGAGTAGGGTTCGTTGGGAATGTTACCCGCCTTGACCGGTACTTCATCGACCTGGGTCAACGGCTTGCCCGTGGCACGGTCGAGCACGAAGATCTGCCCGGCCTTGGTGCCGATCACTACTGCAGGCACCGACTGGCCATCGGCCTTGGTGAAGTCGATCAGGCTGGGTTGCATCGGCAGGTCGAAGTCCCAGAGGTCGTTGTGCACGGTCTGGTACACCCACTTTTCAGCACCGGTGCTGGCATCCAGGGCCAGCACCGAAGCGCCGTACTTGTGGTTCAGCGCGGTGCGCTCCACGCCATAGATGTCGGTGGACGAGCTGCCCATGGGCAGGAACAGGGTGTTCATGGCCGGGTCGTAGGACATCGGCGCCCAGCTGTTGGGCGTGCTGCGCACGTAGGTGGCGTCGCCTGTCGGGGCGTTGCGGTCTTCGGGGTTGCCTGGGTCGAAGGCCCAGCGCATCTGCCCGCTGATCACGTCAAAACCACGGATCACGCCACCGGGCATGTCGGTCTGCACGTTGTCGGCAATGCGCCCGCCGACCACCACGGTGGTGCCGGCCATCAGCGGCGCCGACGACAGTTGGTAGTAGCTGTCGGGCACATTGCCAAGGCCGGCCTTGAGGTCAACCTGGCCGTTGTTGCCAAAGCCCTGGCAGAACGCGCCGGTATCGGCATCCACCGCGATCAGGCGGGCGTCGATGGTGTTGGTCAGGAGGCGGCGCTGGCAGTTGGCACCCGCCGGTACGCTGGCGGCGATGATCGCCGAGCTGTCAGGCTGGGTCGGTTGGGCGACGGGGGCCGTGGCATCGAAGTAAGCCATGCCGCGGCAACGCTGCCACACGGCCGACTTGGCATTGATTTCATTCTTCCACAGCTCTTTGCCGGTATCGGCATCGAGAGCGATCAGGTTGTTGTGCGGGGTGCAGATGAACACCTTGTTACCGACCTGCAGCGGGGTCAACTGGTCTTCGGCACCGTTGCCGTCGCTGAGGGCCACGTCACCGGTGTGGTAGGTCCAGGCCACTTGCAGTTTGCTGACGGTGTCACGATTGATCTGGTCCAGCGCTGCGAAGCGGCTGCCACCCTCGGTGTTGCCGTAGTGGGCCCAGTCTTTTTGCGCCGTGGCAGGGTCTACCGGGGTGATGCCCGGGCCGGTGCCGGTCGGCGCGACGCTGGGGTGAGCGACGAACATATTGATCACCGCAATGACCAGCGCAACGGCCAGCACGCCGGCTACGCCATAGGCGCCACGGCCCGGCGTGGCGCCGTTGGCACGGGCCAGCAGCGGATAGACCAGCGTGACGACAAAACCAATCGCGCCAAACATGAACAGGCGCGAGAACAGCGGCCAGAACTGCAGCCCCACATCGGCCAGGGCCCAGATCGCGGTGGCCACCAGGAAGGCGGCGAACCACCAGGCACCGGCAGGCTTGCGGCGGGCAATCAGCAGGCCGGAAACCGCCATCGCCAGACCGCCGAGCAAGAAGTACCAGGAACCACCCAGGCCGGCCAGCTTTACACCGCCAGCGGCCAGTGCAAGGCCGAGCAGAGCGATGATCACGCCCAGGCCAACCAGGATGAATGAGGAGGCGCCAGCGGCGCGCGGTGCGTGCTTCATATCGAAAAAAACTCGAAGGGGGGGTGGCCGAATTATACCCTTAGCAAGCTAATTAACAAGTTAGTACATAATTTGCCGGGGCTTGCGTGAAGGGTCACTCCACCAAAGAGACTAGCTGCGGCTCCAGCAATTCGGGCAGTACTTCAAGCAACGCCAGGGTCACCGGCAACTTGAACCGCCTGGGGCCGGCGCTGCCCGGATTGAGGTACAAGCGCCCGCCGCGCCATTCGATCAAAGGCTTGTGCGAGTGGCCGGTGATCACCAGCCGGATGCCGTCATCGAGCAGCGCTGGCACATCGGCAATGTCATGCACGAGCAGCACCTGCCAGCCGTTGAGCGTGAAACGCAGGTGGTCGGCAAGGCTGCCGGCCCAGGCCAGGTTCAGGTCATTGTTGCCGCGCACCACCTGCAAGGGCGCGATGGCCGCCAGTTGCTGGAGTATTTCCGGCTTGCCGATATCGCCGGCATGGATGATCCGCTCGCAACCGCTCAAGGCGTCCAGCGCTTCAGGGCGGAGCAGGCCGTGGGTGTCGGAGATCACGCCAACTTTCATGCAGGGTTTCCGCGCCAGGGTCAAGTTGCCGGTAGTGTACCCGCGCCTTGCAGGTTGTCGTGCAACCAGCCACTGAAGCTTTGCGCCAAGGGGTCGTGTTCGCTGTCGCGATGGGTCAGCAAGGCCCAGTTCGGGCCGCGAATGGTCTGCTCCACCAAGGGTTGCAATAGCCCGTTTTCACGCGCCTGCTGGCTAAGCAGTTCGCTGACCAGGGCAACGCCCAGCCCCGAGATCGCGGCATCGAGCAACAGCCCTGGGTCGGAGAAATTCAACCCCTGGTCTTGCTGGCCGACATCGACGCCGGCTTCTACCGCCCAGTGGCTCCAGTCCATCTCCCGCTCGCCATGCAAGGTGGTGCGTTGCTCTCGAGGCAGCGCCATCACGCTGGGGTGACACGCCGGATAGAGGCGGTCGGCATGCAGCACTTTGAAGCTGCATTCGGCCTGGGCGCTGATGTCATCGCGCACTGCCAGGTCGATGGTCTGGCTGGCCATGTCGGGCACTTCGTCGGTGGTGAAGATCCACAAATCCACCTCCGGGTGCTGGCGGCGAAAGTCACCCAGGCGCGGCAGCAGCCAGTGCCGGGCGAACGCCGGGGTGGTGTTGAGCACCAATTGATTGGGCTTCTGGTATTGCCCCAGGCGACGGATGCCCACGGCCAATTGCTGCAGCATTGCCTGGGTGGTGCTGAGCAGGTCGTGCCCGGCATCGGTCAGGCTGACACTGCGCCCGCTGCGGAAAAACAAGGGCTGTTCCAGGTAGGCCTCAAGGCTGCGGATCTGTTGGCTGATGGCCGATTGGGTCAGGTGCAGCTCTTCGGCCGCCTTGTGAAAGCTGCCCAATCGGGCGGCCGCTTCAAAGCCGCGAAGGCTGCTCAGTGGGGGCCAGTGCTTGAGCATTGATAAGGTTTCCTAATCAGTTTTCTGCAAAATCCATCGTTTGTTTGCCCGTTTTTACAGCCTTAGCATGCATGCCAAGACCGCCAAGGCAGTTTTCATTGAACACAATGGCTTAACTCAAGGGTATTTGTCATGCAACAGAGCGACGTGCGTAACGAAGGGTGGTGGATGCCGGCAGAGTGGGTCCGGCACGCGGCAACCTGGATGGTATGGCCCCACAACCAGGCGCTGTGGGAGTCGGGCTGGGGCGTGACCCTGGCGCAAGTGCAGGAAGACTTTGCCCGCGTGGCCAACGCCATCGCCCGCTTCGAGCCGGTCAAGCTGGTGGTCGACCCTGCTGCGGTGGCCAGTGCCAAGGCCCTGTGCGGGCCAAACATCGAGTTGATCGCGCTGGCAGTGAACGACAGCTGGTGCCGGGATTCGGGCCCAAGCTTTGTGTGCCACCCACAGCAGGGTGTGGCGGGCGTTAGTTGGCGCTTCAATGCCTGGGGCGGCAAATCGGCCCATGACCTGGACGAAGGCCTGGCCCGCCGCGTACTCAATGGCCTGGGCCTGCCGTGCTTCGGCACGCCCTTGAGCAACGAAGGCGGCGCCATACATGTCGACGGCGAAGGCACGCTGATCACCACCGAGTCGGTGTTGCTCAACCCCAATCGCAATCCGGGCATGAGCAAGGCCGAAATGGAGCGTATCTTCAACCGCTTGCTGGGCATCAAGAAAACCATCTGGCTGCCGGGCGATCCCGACTACGTGACCGGCGACATGACCGATGGCCATGTCGATGGCGTGTGTGCCTTCGCTCGCCCGGGCGTGTTGCTGGTGGACGCCACCCATGACCAGGGTTCGGCATACGCCGAGGTGGTACGGGAAAACCGTCGTGCGCTGGAGCTGGCCACCGATGCCCAGGGCCGCCCCTTCGAGCTGATCGAACTGTTTGAGGCCAGCGAAGCGGTAGACACCGACGCCGAAGTGTTCTGCGCCTCCTACACCAACTTCTACATTGCCAACCACGCGATCATCATGCCGGCCTACGGCATCGATGCCGACCACGTGGCGGCGCAGGTATTGGCCCAGGCGTTTCCGGGGCGCGAAGTGGTACCGGTGCGCATCAACCACCTGGCCCATGGCGGTGGCGGGGTGCACTGCATCACCCAGCAGCAGCCGGCCTGGCCGGTGGAGGGTTGATGCCATGAGCCTGCTGACCGTCGCCACCACCCAGATGCCTTGCACCTGGAACCTTGAACACAACCTCGACCACGCCGAGCAGCTGGTGCGAGAGGCCGCAGCCAAGGGCGCCCGGCTGGTCCTGCTGCAAGAGCTGTTTGCCACGCCGTACTTCTGCATCGAGCAAAGCCACAAGCACCTGGCGCTGGCCGAGGAGTACCGCGACAGCAAGGTACTCAAGCGTTTCGCCGCACTGGCACGGGAACTGGAAGTGGTGCTGCCGTTGAGCTGGTTCGAGCGGGCCGGCAACGCCTGGTTCAATTCCCTGAGCGTGGTCGATGCCGATGGGCAGTTGCTCGGTGTGTACCGCAAGACCCACATCCCCAACGCCATCGGCTACCAGGAGAAGGAGTACTTCAGTCCCGGCGATACCGGCTTCAGGGTCTGGGACACCGCTGCCGGGCGCATTGGCGTGGGCATCTGCTGGGACCAGTGGTTTCCCGAGACCGCCCGCTGCCTGGCATTGATGGGCGCCGAAATCCTGCTGTTTCCCACCGCCATCGGCTCGGAGCCTGGCTGTGCTGGATTGGATTCTCGTGATCACTGGCAGATGGCGATGCGCGGTCATGCCGCCGCCAACATCCTGCCGGTGGTGGCGGCCAACCGTGTCGGCCGGGAAGTGGCGACCACCGATGCGCACTTGCAGATGGACTTCTATGGCTCCTCCTTCATCTGCGACCACAAGGGCAAGTTGTTGGCAGAGGCCGACCGCAGCAGTACCGGTGTGATGCTGAGCAGTCTGGACCTGGCAGCGATGGCCGAAGAGCGCCTGAGCTGGGGCATTTACCGCGACCGCCGGCCGGAAATGTACGGACCGCTGTTGAGCCAGGACGGCCGTCACCTCAATGCTCGCTGGAACGCCCAAGGAGTCTGATATGAACGCTGCCCACAACCGTCTGCTGTGCGTGCTGGGCCTTGCCCTGGGGTGCAGCATGGCATCGCTGCACGCCGAAGAGAAAACCCTGCGGCTGTACAACTGGGCCGACTACTTTGCCGAGGACACCCTGGCCAGGTTCACCGCCGAAACCGGTATCAAGGTGATCTATGACGTCATGGACGGCAGCGAAACCCTGGAAGCCAAGCTGATGGCTGGCGGTAGCGGCTATGACCTGATCTTCCCCGGCGACACTGTGGCTGAGCGCCTGATGCGTGCCGGCGGCCTGAAGGTGCTGGATCAATCCAGGCTCACCGCCATGAACGATATCGAGCCTGGCCTGCAAAAACTGCGCACGCACTATGTGCATTCAAGCCCTGCTACCGTGCCTTATACCTGGGGCACCATCGGCCTGACCTACAACGCCGAGCAGATCGGCCAGCGCATGCCCGATGCGCCGGTCGACAGCCTGGACATGCTGTTCAAACCGGAGCTTGCGGCCAGGTTCGGCGACTGCGGCATTTCGATGATCGACTCGCCCGATGAAGTGCTGGCGGTGGTGCTCAATTACCTGGGCCGCGAACCGCGCAGTGGGCGACGTGAAGACCTGGCCGCGGCCAGCGAGGTACTGCTCAGGATTAGGCCTTACATTCGCAAGTTCCAGTCCCAGCCGGTGACCGATCTGGTCAACGGCAACCTATGCCTGTCGTTGGGCTACAGCGGTGACATGACCCAGGCGCAGCGCACCGCCGACAGTGCCGGCAAAACCACCCGGTTCCAGTACCGCGTTCCCAGGGAGGGGACTACCTTATGGATGGACACCATGGCGATTCCGGTGGACGCCAGGCATCCGGAGTACGCCTATGCCTTCATCAACTTTGTCATGCGCCCGCAGAACATGGCTGCAATCAGTAACTTCACCGGCTATCCCACGTCCAACGCCAAGGCGCGCCCGGATGTCGAGGCGAGCATGCGCAATAACCCGGACATTTACCTGGACGAGGCCACGTACGAGCGGCTGATTCCAGGCCAGGACATTCCTCAGGCCGACATGCGCGCCCGCATGCGCACCTGGACCAAATTCAAGACCGCCACCGCGCAGTAAGTGCTCCGGCAACCCTTCAAGGACTCATCTATGACGACGCGTCGTGACTTCATCAAACAGGCTTCGGTCGTTGCCGGCATCAGCGCGGCCGTGGCGCTCGGGCTCGGTCTCAACCCCGCGCGCGCCCACGCTGCCAGCGCGGGCACCTGGCGCATGCCCGATGAAGGTGACCGCCACCAGCGGGCGTTTATCGCCTTTGGCGCCCAGGAAGACATCTGGGAAGACTTTACCGCCGACGTGCAGCAAGCCATCGGCGAGATCGCCCGCACCATCGCGCATTACCAGCCGGTCACGGTGTTCTGCCGCAAGCACGAACGGGCGCTTGCCGAGGAGCGCTGCGGCACCGCCAACATCACCTACGTCATTACCGAACTGGATGATGTGTGGATGCGTGATACCAGCGCCAACTTTGTCATCGATGACGAGGGCGGCCTGGGTGCGGTGGACTTCAACTTCAACGGCTGGGGCAACAAGCAGCAGCACGAAGACGATGCGCAGCTGGCCGGGCTGGTCGCCGACAGGACGGATGCACACTACATCCAGAGCGAGCTGGTGGGCGAGGGCGGGGGTATCGAGGTGGATGGCCACGGTACGGGGATCATGACCGAAAGCAGTTGGATCAATCGCAACCGTAATCCCGACTGGAGCAAGGCCGAAGTCGAGAAAGAACTCAAGGCGCGCCTGGGCCTGCGCAAAATCATCTGGCTGCCGGGCATCAAGGGCAAGGACATTACCGACGCCCATGTCGACTTCTATGCCCGCTTCGTCAAACCCGGGGTCGTGATTGCCAACCTCGACACCGATCCCGATTCATACGACCACAAGGTCACGTTGGCCCACCTGGAAATCCTCAAAAAGGCCACCGATGCCGAGGGTCGCCCCTTGCAGGTGCTTACCCTGTCGCCACCGCTCAAACCGCGCAAAAGCAAATTCAGCAGGAACAACCCTGACTTTGCCGCCGGTTACATCAATTACTTCGTCATCAATGGTGCGGTCATTGCGCCCGAGTTTGGTGACAACACGGCAGACGCTGCTGCTTATGACCTGTTGTCACAGTGCTACCCCGGCCGCGAAGTGGTGCAACTGAACATCGACGCCATTGCCGCGGGTGGCGGTGGCATCCACTGCGTGACCAGCCATCAGCCGAAGGCTTGACCCGCAAGCGTCAGAACACCAAGCCCAGCTTGGCGCCATATTCATTTCGGGTTTGCTTGTCGAAGTTGTTGATGAGGAACTGGCCATCCAGCGCGTATTTGAAATGGCTGTAGTACAGCGTGGCCATCACCGGGAAGTTCCCCTGCTGATTGAACAATACCTGCAGTTCGGCATAGGGGTTGCTGGTATCTTTCAAGTCCAGGCTGTCATCGCCGACGCGACTGATATCCAACTGCGAATCGCCATCAATTGTTTTACGCACGCCGGCTTCCAATCGCACGGTGGCCGTGGTGAAAAGATGGTTATAGCCAAT
The DNA here is from genome assembly GCF_040438935.1 of Pseudomonas vranovensis. Lineage (NCBI taxonomy): Bacteria > Pseudomonadati > Pseudomonadota > Gammaproteobacteria > Pseudomonadales > Pseudomonadaceae > Pseudomonas > Pseudomonas vranovensis. Next base: position 1,143,859 of record NZ_CP159259.1, read on the forward strand.
TGCAAGTTTGGCGAAAGGCGTGCGGCTGGTGAGGTCAATGTCGTACTTGCTGTAGTCGGGGTGAAAGCGGTTCCATTTGTAGCCTGCGCCCAGCAGCACATCGATAAAGTTGCTGTCATCCAGTGCCATGCGCCAGCCCAGGTCCAGGTCGGCCTGGGCGTCCTTGACCCGCTCTCCCTGGCGCTCCACGTACTGGCCACTGAGCTCGGCGTGATAAACCAGACCGCTCTGCGCCGTGAGTTTATTGCCGTAGTTAATGAACAGGCCACCTTCAGGTATATATTCCGTATCGCTGGAGCGTTGGCCTTCAAATTCCAGTTCGCTATAGTTCCCGATCAGGCCCACCGTAAACACCGGGTCAGTAGAGGGTGCAGCAACGGAAAGGGCAGGCAGGGCGCTTGTTAGCGCACCGGTAACAGCGGCAACCATTATTGTTGTTTTCATCAGGGACACCTTCGGCGCACCAGAGGTCCGTTGCGGACCTGTTAATTAGCAACATAGCTGCTCTTTTTCTATGTGTAGGACTGCGCCGTAAAAATAATGGCAATTTGCTAGGAGTGGGGGCTTTGAAGCGCGTGGTAGCCGCTGTCGAACGGCGTGTCTACTGCCTTTGTGATTAATTGTAAGTTACATTTATACAGTCAGTGCCTGGGCCCGGGTTTCGCCAGTAGTTGCTGGCTTAAATAAGTTGGCGCCAATAATAAGCGTGCCATTTTATGGGGTTGAAGTATCAACTGGCGTTTTTAAAGCAAATCTGTTTATCAGGCAGTCGGTTCTTGACTACATTAATCGGCCAGTCCCTTTCCAGCCTTGTCCAGCAACCATTCCCGAAACGCTTGCAGCGCCGGTAACGCCTGATTGCGCGGTGGATAGACCAGGTAATAACTGCGGGCACTGGCATAAGGCAGGGCAGGGCTGCACAGTTCGCCGCTGGCCAGCTCTTCGGTGATCAGGATACGCGGCACCAGGCCGATGCCGATGTCGGCGCGCACGGCCTGGATCAGGTGCGAAGTCAGTTCAAAACTCGGCCCCAGGCGCATGGCCTGGTGTGCAAGGCCGTGGTGGGTGAACCACTCGCCCCAGGCATTGGGGTTGTTGGCCACGCTGAGCAGTACCTGCTGGCTGATGTCCTGGGGGCTCCACGCTGGGCGAGTGGCGGCCAGCGTGGGGGAAAGAATGACCATCAGTTCTTCGGCGTGCAGGCGATGGCAGATCAGTCCGGGCAGGTCGCTGGTGGCCACTATGATGGCGGCGTCGATGCCGCTGGTGGCGAAGTCCACCGGTTCGATCCGTGAATTGATATGCACCATCACCTCAGGATGGCTGCGGTAGAACGCATGCAGGCGCGGCAGCAGCCATTTCGAGCCAAAGGTAGGCAGGGTCGCCAGGCGCAGGCTGCCGCCGCCGGCCTGGTGGGCAATGGCGTGCAACGTGGCGCTGCGCACCCGGCCCAGGGCCTCGGCGATTTCGCGCTGATACAGGCGGCCGACATTGGTGAGTTTGACTGTGCGGCCTTCGCGGCGAAACAGCATCACCCCCAGTTGCTGCTCCAGCGCCTGGACCTGGCGGCTGACCGCGCTCTGGGTCAGCGACAACTCCACGGCGGCGCGGGTGTAGCTTTCATGCCGGGCGGCAGCCTCAAAGGCCAGCAATAACGACATGGACGGGGTGAGGTTGCGGTAATTCATTCGTAAAAGTCATCAAAGGTTGCGGGAATATCCGTTTGTGCTGGGCGCAAGGCTACGGGATCATTGGCATCATCCACTACCCGGCGGTGTACTGACCATACCGTTTCGGCACATATTCCTGATTAGCCTGACATAAATGAGGCCATCCCCCGATGATCGCCCGACTGACCAGCACTGCACCGGCCACGCTGTACCCTGATTTCCTCGACGCGCTGCGCAGTGCAGGTTTCCGTGGCCAGCTCAGCGCTGACTACGCCACCCGCACGGTGTTGGCCACCGACAACTCCATCTACCAGCGCCTGCCCCAGGCCGCTGTGTTCCCCGTGGACGCCGACGACGTCGCTCGCATTGCCAGCCTGATGGCCGAGCCACGCTTCAAGGACGTCAAGCTCACACCGCGCGGTGGCGGCACCGGCACCAATGGCCAGTCGCTGACCGACGGCATCGTCGTCGACCTGTCGCGGCACATGAACACCATCCTCGACATCAATGTCGAGGAGCGCTGGGTGCGGGTCCAGGCCGGTGTGGTCAAGGACCAGCTCAACGCCGCGCTCAAGCCACATGGCTTGTTCTTCGCCCCGGAACTGTCGACGTCCAACCGCGCCACCGTCGGCGGCATGATCAACACCGACGCCAGCGGCCAGGGCAGCTGCACCTACGGCAAGACCCGCGACCACGTCCTGGAGCTGCATAGCGTGTTGCTCGGCGGCCAGCGCCTGCATACCCGGCCCTTGAGCGACGCCGAACTGGAGGCTGCCTGTGCCGAGCCCGGTCGCGCCGGTGAGGTGTATCGCACCGCACGACGGATCCAGGAAACCCAGGCCGAGCTGATCGAGCAGACCTTCCCCAAGCTCAACCGCTGCCTGACCGGCTATGACCTGGCGCACCTGCGTGATGAACAAGGGCGCTTCAACCTCAATAGCGTGCTGTGTGGCGCCGAAGGTTCGCTGGGTTATGTGGTCGAGGCCAAGCTCAATGTGCTGCCGATTCCCAAATACGCCGTGCTGGTCAACGTGCGCTACACCAGTTTCATGGACGCCCTGCGCGACGCCAATGCACTGATGGCGCACAAGCCGCTGTCGATCGAAACCGTCGATTCCAAGGTATTGATGCTGGCGATGAAAGACATCGTCTGGCACAGCGTTGCCGAATATTTCCCCGCCGACGCCGAACGCCCGACCCTGGGCATCAACCTGGTGGAGTTCTGCGGGGATGACCCGGCCGAAGTGAATGCGCGGGTGCAAGCCTTTGTCGCACACTTGCAGGCCGACAAGGGCGTGGAGCGCCTGGGCCACACCCTGGCCGAAGGCGCCGAGGCGGTGACCCGGGTCTACACGATGCGCAAGCGCTCGGTGGGCCTGTTGGGCAACGTCGAAGGTGAAGTGCGCCCGCAGCCGTTCGTGGAAGACACCGCCGTACCGCCGGAGCAACTGGCCGACTACATTGCCGATTTCCGTGCCTTGCTCGACAGCTATGGCCTGGCCTACGGCATGTTCGGCCACGTCGATGCCGGCGTGCTGCATGTGCGCCCGGCCCTGGACATGAAAGACCCCGCCCAGGCCGCGCTGGTCAAGCCGATTTCCGATGCCGTGGCGGCGCTGACCCTGCGTTACGGTGGCCTGCTGTGGGGCGAGCATGGCAAGGGCCTGCGCTCGGAGTACGTGCCCGAGTACTTCGGTGAGCTGTACCCGTCGCTGCAGGCGCTCAAGGGCGCATTCGACCCGCACAACCAGCTCAACCCCGGCAAGATCTGCACCCCGCCCGACAGCGCCCAGGGCCTGATCAAGGTCAACGAGGCACCGCTGCGCGGCGACTACGACCGCCAGATCGACGAGCGCGTGTGGCAAAGCTTCGGCAGCGCCGTGCATTGCAACGGCAACGGCGCTTGCTACAACTACGACCCCAACGACGCCATGTGCCCCTCGTGGAAAGCCACCCGCGAACGCCAGCACTCCCCCAAGGGCCGTGCCTCGCTGATTCGCGAATGGCTGCGCCTGCAGGGCGCCGCCAGTATTGACGTGCTCGACGTCGCCAAGGGCAAGGTGGCCTGGCTCAAGGGCCTGCCGACGCGCCTGCGCAACAACCTGGCGCGCAACAAGGGCGAGGCGGATTTCTCCCATGAGGTGTACGACGCCATGGCCGGCTGCCTGGCATGCAAATCCTGCGCGGGGCAGTGCCCGATCAAGGTCAACGTGCCTGAGTTCCGCTCACGCTTTCTTGAGCTCTACCATGGGCGCTACCAGCGGCCGCTGCGTGACTACCTGATCGGTTCGCTGGAGTTCAGCATTCCGTACCTGGCCCATGCCCCCGGCCTGTACAACGCCGTGATGGGGTCGAAGTGGGTGAGCACATTGCTGGAGCGTCATGTCGGCATGCTCGACAGCCCCTTGATCAGCCGCTACAACCTGCAGGCCACGCTGACCCGCTGCAATGTGCGCATGGCCAGCATCCCGGCGCTGCGTGAACTGACCCCGGCCCAGCGCGAGCGCAGCATCGTCCTGGTCCAGGACGCCTTTACTCGCTACTTCGAGACCCCGGTGCTGGCGGCCTTTATCGACCTGGTCCACCGCCTGGGCCACCGCGTGTACCTGGCGCCCTACAGCGCCAACGGCAAGCCGCTGCACGTACAGGGCTTCCTCGGTGCCTTCAACAAGGCGGCGATCCGCAATGCTCGCCAGCTCAGCGCCCTGGCCGAGTGCGGCGTGCCGCTGGTGGGCCTGGACCCGGCGATGACCCTGGTGTACCGCCAGGAGTACCAGAAAGTGCCAGGCCTGGGTGGCTGCCCGACCGTGCTGCTGCCCCAGGAGTGGTTGATGGACGTACTGCCCGAGCAGCCGACCCGCGTCACCGCTACCTACCGGTTGATGGCCCACTGCACCGAGAAGACCAACGTCCCTGCCAGTACCCGCCAGTGGGAGCAGGTGTTCGCCCGCCTGGGCCTGAAACTGTCCACCGAAGCCACCGGCTGCTGCGGCATGTCGGGTACCTACGGTCACGAAGCCCGCAACCAGGACACCTCCAAGGTCATCTTCGAGCAGTCCTGGGCGGGCAAGCTGGACAAGGAAGGGGAGGCGCTGGCCACGGGGTATTCATGCCGTAGCCAGGTCAAGCGCCAGGCCGACCGCACCTTGCGCCATCCGTTGGAAGTGGTGTTGCAGCAACTCAATGCCTAGGCCGCTCCCACAGTCAAGGGTAAAAAAGCACAAGCCCGAACACTGCAAAGACCACCAGGTGCATGAGGCCCTGAATCGGTGAGGTTTTCTGGCTGTTGAAGCTCAGCATGGTCAGCACCACAGTGATGACGAAGAGCAGGATTTCGGTGTTGGAAATCCCCATCACCACCTGCTTGTTGGTGACCATGCCGATCACCAGCACCGCCGGCACCGTGAGGCCGACGGTCGAGACAAATGCACCCAGGCACAGGTTGATCGCCCGTTGCATCTCGTTGTTGATCGCTGCCTTCACGGCGGTGATGGACTCGGGGGTGAAGACAATGATCGCGATCAACACACCGCCCACCGCAGTAGGGGCGCCGACGGCCTCGATGCCGTAGTCGGTCACCACGGCCAGGTAGTGCGCCAGCAACACGATGGGCAGTATCAGCCCGAGCAGCACCAGGGAACGTACCAGGATTTCTTTGCGATCGAGCGAGGTGTGGTCGCTGCTCTGCAGCGTCTCGCTGCGCGCTTGCGGTTGGGCAATGCTCATCTGGCCGGCGGGTGGTTGCATGAAGAAACGCCGGTGGCTGCGCATCTGCATCCACAGGAATGCGGCGTACAGCGCCAGGGTCAGCGCCGAAATGCCAACCGCCTGGGTGACGCTGAACTCGCCGGTGCTGGATGTGTAGTTGGGCAGTATCAAGGCAATCGCGGTGAGCAACACGATCATGGAAATGTAGGCATTGGCACCCTGGATATTGAACGCCTGCTCGCCGTTGCGCGCCGCGCCGGCAAGCAGGCAGATGCCGATGACCAGGTTCATGATGATCATCATCACGGCAAAGATCGAATCCCGGCCAATGCTCGGGAACTCGCCGGGCCCCAGTAATACCGAGGCGATCAGGATCACTTCGATCGAGACAATCGACAACGTCAGAATCAGTGTGCCGTAGGGCTCGCCCAGCTGCTGTGCCAGGTGGTCGGCTTCGTGTACCACGCCAGAAGACGCCATCAGGATCGTGAAGAACAGCAGCAGAAACACCCAGGTCGAGGTCAACGAGTTCAAGGTGCTGCCCAGCAGGTCTGCACCCAGCAGCATGAACAGGCCGACCACCAGCCAGGCGCCGGTCAGGCGTATCCAGGTCGAGAGGGGAATGAGTGGGCGCTTGATGGCGTCGCTGTACAGGGTGTTCTGGCTTGGCGCTGTGTTCATGGGTCAGTCTCCCTGTGAGCACGATGGCGGGTTGACGTTTTTGCCGGCACCCCGGGGCTTTGTTGCAACGCCGCCATTGAGGGCGCCCATCGCGCCTTCGTACACCAACCCGAGCAACAGGATGCCGGCGAAGATTACCGCTCCGATAAAGCCGGCCCAGCCTGTTTCCCTCACCGAGACGGCATAGGCAAACAGAAACAGCGCCTCGGCTTCAAAGATCACGAACAGAATTGCAACCAGGTGGAATTTGGCTGATAGCCGCAGGCGGGCGGTACCCACGGGTAGCATCCCGGACTCGAAGGGTTCGTTCTTGCTCCGCCCCCAGGCCTTGCCGCCCAGGAATCTGGAGATGCCCAGCATCAACAGGCAAAGCGTGACGACGCCTAGCAAGAAGACGCCGAACGCCCAGTTGTGCGAGATAGTGGCTGTGTCTGTCATGGTTCAGTCCCCGGTGTGAATGGATCAAGGTGGCGTTGCTCAAGCCATTGAAATCTTCGTACGGGAACGGGTTAGCCACAGGCACACGGGGCTGACGGACAGAACCGAAAGCGCTGCGCCGGGGTGAATGACAGGGGGGAGGTAGGGAGTGCGGATAGATCGGTCACGGCCTGCTTCCTTGGAAGTCCAGGGCCGTCCCCGATCAGTATTCGAGCCTGAGGTCGTCCTCAGGTGAGCGTGTCATGTAGCGTTCGGGACTGTACTGATTTTTCTCGCGGATGCCAACGCTTGTGTCCGTTTGACCTCAACGCTGTTGCATCAAACCATGCAGCAGACCAAACCTGAGCCCTGGCTCGGATGGCGTCATTTCGGTAATCCCGAACGCCTTGAAGGCTGCCAGCATGATTGCCAGGCCACCGGGCAACACGTTCTGGCGATGGGGCTGCAAACCGCCCAGGTGGGTGCAGTTGACATGCCCGGCCTCGAGCAGCAACACCGCCAGGCGCAAGAGGCCGCGATAGGTGATCCCACCTTCGCCACAGTCGTTCAAGGCATTGGCCCTGAGCACTTTGGCCAGCATTCGGGCGGTGCCGGATGAGCCGATTGCCTGCTGCCAGCCCAAGTGACGATAACGACGGGCGACTTTCTCGAACTGCAGCGTGGCGCAGCGCTCGGCGTCCAGCAGTGCCTGTGCCGATACCAGGCCGCCGGGGAAAAAACGTGTACTCCAGGTGCCGCTGCCGATGGTAAGGCTTTCGGTCAGCAGGGCCTGCTCGCCCCGGCCCAGTATCAGCTCGGTGGAGCCGCCGCCGATGTCCACTACCAGGCGCATGGCATCGGACGCAGGGATGCGATGGCTGACGCCGGCGTACACCAATTTGGCCTCTTCTTCGCCCGAGATCACATCAATGGGAAACCCCAGGTGACGCTGGGCATCGCTCAAAAACAGCCTGGCGTTCGCCGCTTCGCGGACGGCACTGGTGGCCACTGCGCGCACGCGTCCAGGCTCGAAACCGCGCAGTTTCTTACCGAAGCGGGCGAGGGCTTGCCAGCCCCGGTCCAGCGCCAGTTCATCCAGGGCACCCCCGTGCAGGCCCTCGGCCAGACGGACGGGTTCGCGCAAGGACTTCACCTCTTCGATGACCCATTGCCGGTTCCGCTTGACCGGTTGGCCGATCATCATGCGAAACGCATTGGACCCCAGGTCAATGGCCGCAAACAGGGAGGTGTCGCTTTTCATCGAGTGTTCCTTGCTCGTTCATCGGTAACGCTGAAAGCGTGGGCGATGATCTTGCCACTCGATCCATGACATGAAGATGACAGCGTAGGAGCGTTGCACCGCTACTCCTACCTGGCGACTGCTGTGCAGTCGATCGCGGCCTCGTTTCTCGTCAGCGACTACAGATGGCCCGCGTAGCCGCTGGCGACAACCTGCGATCGACCGCACAGCGGTCGTGGTTCACGACAATTGCACCAAGGGTTTTTACAGTGGAGAGATGGTGCCCAGCGCGCCGATACCGATAGCCAGCACCAGAAAGCCAACCACGAAAAATGCAAGCTTGCCCATAGGAACTCCGAATTGAACAGGAAAGAGGCAAACGCGCCTTACAGGGTTTTATTGTCGGAGTCTCAGGCCATGCATTACAGATGCAGATAGCGCAGAAAAATACGCATCAGAATAAAAAAACGCCCCGGCCTGAACCCTCAAGCCGGGGCGTTTTGGCGTGCCTCCTACGCCAGGTCGAAACGGTCCAGGTTCATCACTTTGGTCCAAGCGGCCACGAAGTCATGGACGAACTTGTCCTTGGCATCGTTGCTGGCATACACCTCGGCCAGTGCCCGCAATTGGGCATGGGAGCCAAACACCAGGTCAACGCGAGTACCGCTCCATTTCACCTCGCCGGTCTTGCGATCGCGGGCTTCATAGGTGTCGTTGGCGCTGGAGGTGGGTTTCCATTCCACGCTCATGTCCAACAGGTTCTGGAAGAAGTCGTTGGTCAACTGCTCCGGCCGTTTGGTGAACACCCCGTGGGCGCTCTTGCCGGCATTGTTGCCCAGCACCCGCAGGCCGCCCACCAGTACGGTCATCTCCGGCGCGGTGAGGGTCAGCAGTTGCGCCTTGTCCACCAGCAGCGCCTCGGGCTTGACCTTGACCCCAGCCTTGATGAAGTTACGGAAACCATCGGCAACCGGCTCCAGCAGATTGAAGGATTCGACATCGGTCTGTTGTTGCGAGGCATCGGTGCGGCCGGGGGAGAAGGGGACAGTGACGCTGTAGCCTGCGTTTTTCGCCGCTTGCTCCACCCCCGCATTGCCCGCCAGCACGATCAGGTCGGCCAGGGAGATTTTCTTGCCGCCGGCGTTGAACTCGCTCTGGATGCTCTGCAGCTTGCCGAGCACCTCGGCCAGTTGTGCTGGCTGGTTGGCTTCCCAGTCTTTCTGCGGTGCCAGGCGCAGGCGGCCACCGTTGGCACCTCCGCGTTTGTCCGAGCCGCGAAAGCTTGAGGCGGCCGCCCAGGCAGTCGACACCAGTTGCGACACCGACAGGCCCGAACCCAGCACCTTGGCCTTCAGCGCAGCGACATCGGCGTCGCTGACCAGGGCATGGTCGACCTTGGGCAGCGGGTCTTGCCACAGCAGTTCTTCGTTGGGCAGTTCCGGGCCCAGGTAGCGCGACAGCGGGCCCATGTCGCGGTGGATCAACTTGTACCAGGCGCGGGCAAAGGCGTCGGCCAATTGCTCGGGGTTTTCCTTGAAACGCCGGGCGATGGGTTCATAGATCGGATCGAAGCGCAGCGCCAGGTCCGAGGTCAGCATCCGCGGTTCCTGCTTTTTCGACGGGTCGAAGGCATGCGGGATTGTGCCTGCGCCTGCGCCGTTCTTCGGTTTCCATTGATTGGCGCCGGCCGGGCTTTTAGTCAGTTCCCATTCAAAATTGAACAGGTTTTCCAGGTACTCGTTGGTCCATTGCGTAGGCTTCGAGGTCCAGGTGACTTCCAGGCCGCTGGTGATGGCATCGGCACCGACACCGGTGCCAAATTTGTTGCGCCACCCAAGGCCCTGTTCTTCAAGGCCTGCTGCCTCAGGTTCGGCACCGACGTTGTCGGCAGGTCCCGCACCGTGGGTTTTGCCGAAGGCGTGGCCGCCGGCGATCAGCGCCACGGTTTCTTCATCGTTCATGGCCATGCGGCCGAAGGTATCGCGGATGTCCTTGCCCGAGGCGATCGGGTCGGGGTTGCCTTCGGGGCCTTCCGGGTTCACGTAGATCAGCCCCATCTGCACGGCGGCCAGCGGGTTCTCCAGGTTGCGGCCGGGGTTGTCGGTGCGGCTTTCTTCTTTGCCGTGCATCGACGGCTCCGCCACCAGTGGGGCGTCTCCGGGCGGCTGGGCCTTGCCGTAGCGAGTGTCGCCACCGAGCCAGACTTTCTCCGAGCCCCAGTACACGTCTTCATCCGGCTCCCAGACATCGGCGCGGCCACCGGAAAAACCGAAGGTCTTGAAGCCCATGGATTCCAGCGCGACGTTGCCGGTAAGCACGATCAGGTCGGCCCAGGAAATGTTCTTGCCGTACTTCTGTTTGATCGGCCAGAGCAGACGCCGGGCCTTGTCGAGGCTGACGTTGTCGGGCCAGCTGTTGAGCGGGGCGAAACGCTGTTGGCCCGAGCCTGCGCCGCCGCGGCCGTCACCGATACGGTAGGTACCGGCGCTGTGCCAGGCCATGCGGATAAACAGCGGGCCATAGTGGCCGAAGTCGGCGGGCCACCAGTCCTGGGAGTCGGTCATCAGCGCGCGCAGGTCTTGCTTGAGGGCGGCAAAGTCCAGGCCCTTGAAGGCTTTGGCGTAGTCGAAGCCTTCATCCATAGGGTCGGACAGGCTGGAGTGTTGATGCAGGATCTTCAGGTTCAGCTGGTCGGGCCACCAGTCACGATTGGTGGTGCCACCGCCAGCGGCATGATTGAACGGGCATTTTGACTCGTTTGACATGACTGTTTCACCTCAGGATGGCTATCACGGACAGGCAAGCGAAGCGGCAATCTCGTTATCGGCTTGATGTCCACTGCGGGAGAGGGCGGCTGTCGCCGCTGTGTTACCGCCTTCCCAGAAGCCATCCGGCCGGATCAGTGCAGCGATAAATATAGGCTAGTCGTGGAGAAGGGCGAGGGCTAATAGCGGGAGTGTTGGGGGGTGATAGAGTCAGTCTCTTGTGGGCTTGCCCTGCGATGCGGTGTGCCAGTGCGATCGCTTTCGCGGGGCAAGTCGAGATGTCGCACCGCCGCTCCTACAGGCCAGCTGTGAGCAATTGAATATCAGCGACAAGCATGATCCTTGATGAGAGGCGCTGAGGCGAGCCATTGAAACACGGAGAGGCTATTGCAAATCATTTGTTTTAGCCGTGACAATAAGAGTCATTATCACTCGCGAATTTTTCCCTCGTCATGCCCGCCAACGATCTCTCCCTGCGCAGTGCCGTCAATGATTTGTATTGCGACCATCATGACTGGCTCAATGGCTGGCTGCGCAAGCGCCTGGGCAACCGCTGCGATGCAGCGGACTTGGCGCAGGACACGTTCGTACGGGTCCTCAAGGCGCGCAACGCACTGGAGATTCGCGAGCCGCGGCCTTACCTGTCGAGGATCGCCAAGGGCTTGTTGATCGACCTGTTCCGCCGCCGCTCGCTGGAGCAATCGTATCTGCACGCGCTGGCCGCCATGCCCGAAGCGCAGCAACCCTCACTGGAGGAGCAGGCGATCTTGTTGCAGGCGCTGGTGGACATCGACCGCCTGCTGCACGGCTTGGGCACCAAGGTCCGGCAGGCGTTCATCCTTTCCCAGTTCGACGGCCTGACCTATGCGCAGATTGCCGAGCGGTTGAACATCAGCCCTCGCACCGTCAACACCTACATGGCCAAGGCCATGGAGCATTGCTGCCTGATGCAAGTCCAGATGCAGCAGGCATGAGCCTTTCCCCCGCCGAATCAAAAGCCATTCGCGCTGCGGCCCAGTGGTATGCGCGGCTGCGCTCCGGTGTGGCGAGCGACGCGGATCGGGCTGCCTGGAACGACTGGCTGCTCGCCGACCCTGTGCACCGGCAGGCCTGGCAACGGATGGCGGCGGTGGGTGAGCAGATGGCGAATGTGCCGGGCGCGCTGGCGGGGCCTGCATTGCGCGGGGTTGATCGCTCCCGGCGCCAGGTGCTGGGCAGTGTGCTGGTATTGGCGTCTGCCGCATCCGTAGGCTGGTTGGGTTGGCGCAGTGAAACCTCGCGGAGCCTGTTTGCCGATTTTCGTACCGCAGTGGGCGAGCGCCGTGAGTTCCGCTTGGCCGATGGCAGTACCTTGCTGCTCAACACCGACACCACCGTCAATCTGCGCTTCGACGCTCAACAGCGTGTACTGGAACTGGTGCGCGGCGAGATCCTTGTGAGTACTGCAGCCGATCCGTTGCAGCGGCCGTTCAAGGTCGTGACCGGCCATGGCGAGGTGCTGGCGCTGGGTACCCGCTTCATCGTTCGGTCCCTGGGGCAGATGCGTGACGTGGCAGTGATCGAGAAAGCGGTGCAGGTCAGCGTGCCGGGTGGTGGCTCCGCGGTGCGTGTAGAGGCAGGCCAGTCCGTTGATTTCGGCGGCGGCGCATTGGGTGGGCTGCGCCACAACGATGCATCGGTGGGGGCCTGGCAACAGGGCAGCATCATCGCCATCGACCGCCCCCTGGCAGAACTGTTGGCCGACCTGTCGCGCTACCGCAGTGGCATCTTGCGCTGTGATCCACGCATTGCCCGATTGAAGGTGTCCGGCGCGTTTCCCATCGATGACACCGACAGGGCACTGGCGGCGCTGGAGAGCGGATTTTCACTACGGGTTACCCGGTACAGCCGCTATTGGGCCAGTGTTTCAGGCCATGATGTGCATTGACAGGGCGCTTGCTGCGCAGCCTGGTGGCAGCGGCTACAGCACCTAATTTTTTTGCATTTGCACTTTTGCTGCGCATCGTTCGGCTCATCCCTCAATGAGTTTCTATTGATCGATTGTTGGGGGAGGGTACGCATGTCCGGGGTGTTCAAAAAAGGTCGTCTGGGGAGCGCAGTAGCGGTCGGGCTGCTGGCGGCAACGGCGGCGGGTGGATGGTCGACGGCAACGCTGGCAGCGCAGGTGCCGGCGCAGCAGCGGGTGCAAACTTTCGACATCGCCGGTGGCAGCCTGACCGAGGTGCTCAGCCATTTCGCCAGTGCCGCAGGCGCAGCGATTTCCTTCGATGCGCGCCAGACCCAGGGCTTGCACTCGCCGGGGCTCAAAGGCGCGTTTGGGGTCAGCGAAGGCTTCGCGAGGATACTGGCCGGGAGCGGGCTGCAAGCTGTCCCCCAGGCCAACGGCACCTATGTACTGTTGCCAGTGGCAACGAGCGGTTCGGCACTGGAGCTGGGTGTGACCAACGTCGATGGCCAAACGCTGGGCGCCACCACGGAGAACAGCGGCTCGTACACCACCGGTGCCGTGACCATCGGCAAGGGCGAGCACAGCCTCAAGGAAACGCCGCAATCGGTCACGGTGATGACCCGCAAGCTGCTCGATGACCAGAACCTCACCACCATCGACCAGGTGATGGAGAAGACCCCGGGCATCACCGTGTACGACTCGACCATGGGCGGTAAATACTTCTATTCGCGCGGCTTTCGCATGTCGGGGCAGTATCAGTACGACGGCGTGCCGCTGGACATGGGCAACCTCTATGTCCAGGCCGACAGCTTCAGTGGCGACATGGCGTACTACGATCGGGTCGAAGTGCTGCGCGGTGCTGCAGGCATGATGAAAGGCGCCGGGGGCACCGCCGGCGGGGTCAACTTCGTGCGCAAACGCGGCCAGGCGGCCGCGCATACCGACATCACGCTGTCCGCTGGCACGTGGGACAACTATCGCGCGCAGGTCGATACCGGTGGCCCGCTCAACAGCACCGGCACGCTGCGTGGCCGGGCGGTCGCCGCCGAGCAGAGCCGGCACTATTTCATCGACGACGCCAGTCGCAAGGACCAGGTCTACTACGGTGCCCTCGACGCTGACCTGAACCCGGACACCACGGTCGGGCTGGGTATTGCCTATGAGGATGTCGATGCCAACCCATGCTGGGGTGGGCTGCCGCGCTACCGCGACCGCAGCGACCTGAACCTCAGCCGCTCGACCTGCCTGGACCCTTCGTGGAACACCTGGCGCAGCAAGCGCACCACCTTCTTTGGTGACCTCAGGCACCAGATCAATGACGACTGGGCCCTGAAGGTTGCCGGCGTCTATTCAAAAAACACCCAGGACATCAAGTACGCATTCGCCTCCGGCGCCGTCACACCCGGCGTGGATACCACCGGCATGCTGGGCAGCCTGTACAACTACGACCAGGTGGATTACGGCCTCGACGCCTACGTGGATGGCAGATTCGAGGGCTTTGGCCAGCAGCATGAGCTGGTGGTGGGCCTCAATGCCAGCCGGGCGAAAAAGGACGATTTCTACTCGGTGGCGTTTCTGCCGCAGCGCCAGAATGTGTTCAACCCCGACAAACACATTCCTGAGCCGAGCGACAGCTACTTCATCGACAATTCATCCCGTGGCGGGCCGGTCAATTCGGTGACCAAGCAAAAAGGCGTGTACTCGACCTTGCGCCTGAAACTGGCGGATCCACTGACGTTCGTCGCCGGTGGCCGGGTGAGCTGGTATAGCTCCGACACCGATTACGACTTCATCAACACCGGCACTTCGCAGCACGCCAGCACCACGGAGACCGGCCAGGTCACGCCCTTCGCCGGCCTGCTGCTGGACCTGAACGAGAACCTCACGGCCTATGCCAGTTATGCAGAGATCTTCACCCCCCAAGGCAACTACCGTTCCGAGGACGGTTCGTCGCTCAAGCCACTGGTGGGCCAGAGTTATGAACTGGGGATCAAGGGCGCCTGGTTCGACGGTCGCCTGAACAGCGCCTTCAACCTGTTCCGCACGATCCAGAAAGACCAGGCGCAGACCGACTACAACTCATCCTGCCCGTCGTCCGATGGCTATTGCTATGTCAATGCCGGCAAGGTTCGCGCCCAGGGTTTCGAGGCCGAGATCAGCGGTGAAGTCATCGAGCGCCTGCAACTGCTCGCCGGTTACACCTACACCCAGACCAAAACCCTCGAAGACATCGACACCAGCCTGGATGGCGCTGCCTTCAACACCTATGTGCCGCGGCACATGCTGCGCTTGTGGGGAGACTATGCACTGGGCGGCTCGTTGGAGCGGTTCACCCTCGGTGCGGGCGTGAACGCACAGAGTGACAACTTCCGGGTTTCACCTTCCAGTAACGAAAAAATCAGCCAGTCGGGGTATGCGATCTGGAATGGCCGCATCGGCTACCGCATCGATGACACCTGGTCGGTTGCGCTCAATGGCAACAACCTGTTCGACAAACGCTACTACGCCACCATCGGTACCGAGGCGTTCGGCAACTACTATGGCGAACCGCGCAACTTCATGGTGTCGGTCAAGGCGAGTTTTTGAGGGTGACCTTGTGGGAGCCGGGCTTGCCGGCGATCGACCGCTCAGCGGTCGCATTCCACACGCCACGTGATCGGCATGCCGCCCTGGTCTCATCGCTGGCACGCTAGCGCCCACGGGGTACTGTGCGCCAGCTTCTCAACCGGCAGCAGATCGCTGCCGCTTTACCCGGTACATATCGTCATCGGCATGGCTGAGCAATGTATCGGCATCTTCCCCGTCCTGGGGGTAGCAGGCCACGCCG
The DNA here is from genome assembly GCF_040438935.1 of Pseudomonas vranovensis. Lineage (NCBI taxonomy): Bacteria > Pseudomonadati > Pseudomonadota > Gammaproteobacteria > Pseudomonadales > Pseudomonadaceae > Pseudomonas > Pseudomonas vranovensis. The sequence goes on from NZ_CP159259.1 coordinate 1,159,115, forward strand.
ACACTGCAGGACGGCATTCTTATGCCGTCAAACCCTTCACCCAGCGGCTCGGCCATCACTGCAACGATACGCGCCACGGCCTCATGCACCACATCCGGAGACTGGACATCGGTCAACAGTATCGTGAACTCGTCACCACCCATCCGGGCCACGGTGTCGGTCTCCCGTACACAGTGCTCCAGTCGCCGGGCAATGGCGCAAAGCACCCGGTCGCCCGCCGCATGGCCGTGGCCATCGTTAATGCCCTTGAAGTCATTGATGTCGAGAAACAGCAACGCCAGTGTGCTGTTGTGGCGTTGCGCCGTGCGCAGGGCTGTGCCCAGCCGGTCATTGAAAACCGAGCGGTTGATGAGTTTTGTCAGCGGATCATGGTGGGCGAGAAACCGCAGTTCTTCTTCGGCCTGCCACAGGGCCGTCACATCTCGGGCGACACCGATCCGCGCGCCCACATCCTCGGACCAGAAAGCCGCCCAGAGGATATGCACGATACTGCCATCCTTGCGGATATAGCGGTTGCGAAAATCGACGTGGGAATGACCATTCATTACCCGGATGATCGAGGCACGCGTGGCCGCCAGGTCGTCAGGGTGCATATAGTCTGTGATCGGCGTGCCGACCAGCTCTTCGGCACGGTAGCCGAGCAGCGTCTGGCAGGCATCACTGACAAAGGCGATCTGGTTGTCCCGGTCGACTACAAAGACCGTGTCCAGCATCAGGTGGATCAGCTTGGGGTAAAGGGCTTGGAGGTCAACGGGCATAGGTCAGGCACGCCTGGTGGGTATTGCCTGATCATAGCCCGCGCCCCTGGGGTCACAGCAATAGTCGTTTCTAGAAGGTACCGCGCAAGGTCAGCATGTAGTTGCGCGGCGCTCCGTACCCGTTGCCGCCATCGCTGGAGTTGACCGTCTGGTAGTAGGTTTTGTCGAAGAGGTTGTTGGCGTTGACCTGCGCGGGCCAGTGCTGGTCGATCGTGTACTCGACCAGGCAGTTCCACACCGCATATGCCGTACGGGCAGGCGCGAGTGGCGTCGGTCGAGGTGACCTACGACGGGTAAGCGAGCTGATCAACGGCATTTAAAGCGAAGCTGCCTTAGAACTTTTTCCGGTTTGCCGGTCTATGTGGATAGGCACATTCGGTTGCAAGGTGCAGCCGGATGGCCACATATTCATACGATCAGCAGAGGTTGTCTCGCTCATGAAATTCCATGTCCCACGGATGGTGCTCTTTGGCCTGTTCGCGTTCGCGGCAATGGGCTCGGCATCGGCAACACAGATCAAGACCGCACCTGTGCAAGTTGCAGCCGTACAGGTTGCCGGTAACCCCTGGGCTACCCTGGCCAGTGAGCAGGCGGGGCCGGTGTTGGCCCATGACGACCGCTACCGGCATGACCACCGTTGGGATGATCGTCGAGATGACTGGCGCCGCGACAACTGGCGCCGGGATCAATGGCGCAGGGAGCAGGCGCGCCGCGAAGCTGCCCGCCATCGTGATTGGGAGCGCCACCATGACCGGGCCATGCGTCATCGTTACGAGGACGACCGCCGCTACTACCGTCGCTAGTGCAGTCGATCGAGGGACAAGCCCGCTCCTAGCGGTTTTGTGTTGCCCAGGTGGGAGCGGGCTTGCCCCGCGATCAATTGCTTATGCGCTACCCCCCGATCCACTCAAACGATCCCGCAAGAACTCGATGAACCGCTGAGTCTTCGCAGGCAAAAGCCGTGTCTCGGTGATTGCATAAACCGGAACGGCGCTTGCCTGCCATTGCCCCAGGATTCGACGTAGCCGGCCACTCTCCACGTCGTCTGCGACGATTTCTTTCTCCATGATGATGACGCCCAGGTCCAGCGCTGCCAGGCGCTTGAGCATCCCCACGCTGTTGAGCAGAAACCGGCCGCCGACAGCGACTTCGACAGCTTCCTGTTCCTGATGCAATACCCACGTATTGGTGCTTGGCGTGTTCAATCGCAAGCATTGGTGGTTGACCAACTCCGAGGGATGGCCAGGCTCACCAAAGCGCGCAAGATAACGAGGTGAGGCGTAGAGGTATCGTGGTAAACGAGCAAGTGGACGCGCGATCAGGTTAGAGTCCGGTGGGTTTCCCATGCGAATGACCACATCCACGGCTTCGGCGACCAGGTCGACCCGTCGTGGCGAAAGGTCGCATTCAAAGTTGATACCCGGATAAAGACCAGCGAATTCGGCGATCAGGGGCGCCAGGTAAATGTTGGCGAAATCCACCGGCATCGATACCCGCAACACACCGCTGGGCTGGTCCAGCATCTCGCTCAGTTGTTCATGCGCCAGGCGAGCCTCGTCAACGATGCGTTTACATCGATCGAAGTACAGCTGGCCGGCCTCGGTCAGTTCGATTTTGCGGGTTGTGCGGTGCAGCAGGCGCAAGCCGATGGCCTTTTCCAGCGCGCTGATGCGGCGCGACAGCGTTGAACTGGGGATGCCCATGGCGTCGGCCGCCCGGCCGAAGCTCTTGGTTCGCACGACCTCGACGAATAGCGCGATGTCATTTAGTGGGATCATTGATTGCGCCATTAATGGATTAATTCTTTCCAAAATAGCGTATTTATCCCAAATCGTAAGCAGGCGATGATCGTTTCACCACTCATCCTTACCTGCTTCGAAGTGAGATCCTCATGCGCCAACTTTTTGATTCCATCCCTCTGGGCCATAGCACTTTGCAGAACCGCCTGGTCATGGCGCCCATGACCCGCAGCCGCGCCGAATTCGATGGCAGTCCAGGCGCGTTGGCAGCCGAGTATTATGCGCAGCGCGCCAGTGTCGGTTTGATCGTGGCTGAGGGCACGCAGCCCTCGGAGGACGGACAGGGCTACCTCAACACCCCCGGCATCTACACCGACGCCCATGTTGCGGGCTGGAAGAAAATATCTGCAGCGGTACACGAAAAGGGCGGTCGTCTGTTTATCCAGCTGATGCACGCCGGACGCATGTCGCACCCCGATAACACCCCGCATCATCGCCAGGGTGTCGCACCCTCGGCCATCAGCCCGAACACGCCCATGTTCACGCTAAACGGCATGCAGGACATTCCGGCGCCACGTGCTTTAACCACCGACGAGGTGCGCCAGACGGTTGCCGACTTCCGCTTTGCCGCTCGCCGCGCGATCGAGGCCGGCGCTGATGGTGTGGAGATTCACGGTGCCAACGCTTATCTCATTCAGCAATTCTTCGCCCCAAGCGCCAATACCCGGACCGACCCATACGGTGGCTCGATTGAAAACCGCGCGCGCTTTGCCATCGAAGTCGCCACTGCCATCGCCGAAGAAATCGGTGCGCACCGTACGGCCATTCGCCTGTCGCCCGGTATGGCGCTGTGGGGCATTGACGAGGGTGTGGAAGGGCCTGACCTCTACCGTTATCTGGTGGCCGAACTCGACAAGCTGGGGCTCGTGTACTTGCACATCATGCACCAGGGGGACGAGGCGCTTCTGGCAGATATCCGCAAGCGCTGGAAGCAGACGCTGATTCTGAATCGCCCGGGTCGTCCTCGGGATCAGATCGGGGACGATGTCACCGCGGGGCTCGCTGATCTGGAGTCGTATGGACAGATGATCCTGGCCAATCCCGATTTCGTGGCACGCCTGAAGGCGGATGCGCCACTGAATGAGGCGGATCGCAGCACGTACTTTGGAGGCAACGCGCAGGGCTACACGGATTACGCGACCTGGCTATGAGGCTCTGGGATGGGATTCAAAGGAGGGGCGGGTTGCATTAAATATATGGAAATGCGTATATTCGCCAGCCCATATATAGAGTGCGCTACATGATCACGCCCCCCGGAGTCTTCAAGAGCCTGGCCGACGAGACCCGCGTGCGCGCCACCCTGCTGATTGCCGATCAGGGGGAGCTGTGTGTCTGCGAGCTGATGTGTGCGCTCGGTGACAGCCAGCCGAAGATCAGCCGTCACCTCGCACAGTTGCGCAGCAATGGACTGCTGCTCGATCGCCGCCAGGGCCAGTGGGTGTATTACCGGCTCAATCCGGACCTGCCCGAGTGGGTCCGGCAAATCCTGCACGTCACCGCGAAGGCCAATGCCGATTGGCTCAAGAACAACGCCCTACGCCTGCAGCACATGGATGGTCGTCCGGTGCGCGACGTTGCCTGTTGTTGAATTCTGATCCAGAGAGCCTCCCCTCATGCGAATCCTGTTCATGTGCACGGCCAACAGTTGCCGCAGCATTCTTTCCGAAGCCCTGTTCAATCACCTGGCACCGCAAGGCATCGAAGCCGTCAGTGCTGGAAGCTTTCCCAAGGGGCAGGTGCTGCCACGCAGCCTTACCACGTTGCAGCAGGCCGGTATCTGCATCGACGGCCTGCACAGCAAGGGCAACGACGCATTCAAAGACAGCCCGCCAGACATCGTCATCACCGTCTGCGACAGGGCGGCCGGCGAAGCTTGCCCGGTGTATTTCGGCCCGGCGCTCAAGTCCCATTGGGGGCTGGAAGATCCGTCCGAGGTGACGGGTGACGAGGCGGCGATAGATGCTGCCTTCCGTTCCACCCTGGTGCGAATTGAACGACGCTGCCAAGCCTTTCTCGCACTTCCCTTTGGCCGACTTGGCCGCGATGAACGCCAGCGCGAGCTTGATCGCATCGGCACGCTTTAAACCGGAGGACCCATGTCAGAGCATCTGCCCAACCTTGATCCCAGCCTGTTCGACAACGTCCAGGTGTTGAGTCCCGGCGATCACAAGCCACGCATCCTGTTGCTTTACGGGTCGACCCGAGAGCGCTCGTTCAGCCGTTTGCTGGTGGAGGAGGCTGCCCGCCTGCTCACGCATTTCGGCGCCGAAGCACGAATCTTCGATCCGTCCGGCTTGCCACTGCCCGACGATGTTCCGGCCGACCATCCCAAGGTCCAGGAACTGCGCGACCTGGTGCTGTGGTCGGAAGGTCAGGTCTGGTGTTCGCCGGAGCGCCACGGGGCGATGTCGGCTGTGTTCAAGGCACAGATCGACTGGATCCCGCTGGAACTGGGCGCCGTGCGCCCGACCCAGGGCAAGACGCTGGCAGTGATGCAGGTTTGCGGCGGCTCGCAGTCGTTCAACGTGGTCAACCAGTTGCGCGTGTTGGGGCGCTGGATGCGGATGTTCACCATCCCCAACCAATCGTCGGTGCCCAAGGCCTACCTGGAGTTCGACGAAGGGGGGCGAATGAAAGCGTCGCCGTTCTACGACCGCGTGGTTGACGTCATGGAAGAGTTGGTGAAATTCACCGTACTGCTGCGCGATCGTCAGGAATTTCTGGTCGATCGCTACTCGGAACGCAAAGAAACTGCAGAGCAACTGATGAACCGCGTCAACCAGCGCTCAATCTGAGCAGGAGCGGGTACCTAGAAAACGTGTGGGAGATGGCTTGCCAGCGATGAGGCCAGTGCAGCTTGCCTGTCACGGGGGCCTGAATGACGACCGCCGTGCGGTCAATCGCTGGCAAGTCCGGCTCCCACAACGTCCGGGGCTACTCACTCGGTGGGAATGTCTGAGTCCTGGCCGGTTTCAGCCGCAAGCTTCAAGCGATCAGCCTTGCTGATGTATTTAGGCTTGTTCTTCGGTGCCAATTTGGCACTGGCCTTTTTGGCATGCGCCTTCAGTAGCTGCTTGATCTTTTTTTGACGGTTCATGGTCTAACCCGGCTGGTGGATGCTTGAATGATATCAGCCCCATCCTTTGCTCGCCCGGCACCTTCGCATCCTCTGTGGCTTGCCTTACGATTGCCCACCGGCATGCGCTACCCTCTGCGCTGTACCGATCCAACACAAAACAGCAGCAATGAGGCGCCGGGTATGGACTGTAATGTTCGTCGTGCCACTGACGATGATGCATCCGGCATCAGCCTGGTGGTGATCAGCGCCCTGCGCGAAAGCAATTCAAAGGACTATTCGCCGGAGGTGATTGCTCGGGTGGAGCAGAGCTTTTCCCCTCAGGCCATCCTGCGTTTGCTGAAACAGCGTCACGTCTATGTGGCCTCCGCCGACCAGCGAATCATCGCCACCGCGAGCCTGGAGATGGATGTCATCAGAAGCGTGTTTGTCGATCCGTGCTATCAAGGCGGCGGTATTGGCAGGCGGCTGATGAGCGAGATTCTTTCAGACGCCCGCCGTTCCGGAATTGAGATTGTGCACGTACCTTCTTCAATCACGGCACAGGGCTTTTACGCGGCGCTTGGCTTTCAGAAAGTGCGCGACGAGTTCTACGGTGCCGAGCAAACAATCATCATGTGCAAGGTGCTTGAGGGGTAGGGCGATCGGTGCGGGAATTGCGGTGGTTGCTATCGGTCAGTAGCAGCCGCTGGATAGTGTAGATAGGTGAATTAGTTGGAGGCGTAGCAATGACAACAATCGACGCGAAATCCCGATTCGAGGCAAAGCTTCTTCGTCCGGCACAGCCTGGCAATGATACGTCGTGGGCGTTCGTCGTACTGCCTAGAGACGCGAGTGAACAGCTTCCGAGGCGAGGAAGGACGACGGTCGAAGGCACAATCAATGGTCATCCTTTCCAGGCAACCCTTGAGCCAGATGGCCAGCGGAGCCATTGGCTGCAGGTTGGCAGCGCGTTACTCGAAGCCGCAGGCGCGGCCGTTGGGGATATCGTTACACTCGAGCTAGCCCCTGTGAAGAAGGAACCCGAGCCTGACATCCCAACGGACTTTCAAGAGGCTTTGGCCGCCACGCCCGAGGCTCGTGAAGTCTGGAACAATACGACGACCATCGCACGCGTCGACTGGATTCACTGGATTACTTCAGCCAAGCAACTCAAGACGCGCGCAAAACGAATTGGTGATGCCTGCGAAATGCTTGCAGCCGGCAAGAAGCAGGTTTGTTGTTTCGACCCGTCCGGCTACTACAGCAAGGCGTTCCGTGCGCCCGAGGTCGATGATTTTTAAAGGGTGCACGCCGTTCAATGCGGCTGACAATGGGTTCAATGCGTTCATCGGGGGCGGCTACGGACTGCCGGTGCAGTCGCTGGCGCCAGCCTGCGATCGGCCGTGTAGCGGTCGTATTCCAGGCAACAGCGGATTTGCTGGATGTATTGGCCTCTCGCGGGACAAGTGGAGACTTCGCACCGCCTCCCACCTGGCGACTGCTGCGCAGTCGATCGCAGCCTCGTTCCTCGGCAGCGGCTACGGACTGCCGGTGTAGCCGCTGGCGCCAGCCTGCGATCGGCCGCGCAGCGGTCGTGGTTCAAATCACCACCGTGCCGAAACTGCTGCGCCGGGCTGAACTCGCTCCCGTTCGCCACCTTGCTGCGCCAATGCGCAGCGTGCGAAGGGCCGCATCGGCGGCCCCTGGTCAACCCGCAGTCACTACTTCACTGCAGCTTGAAAGGCTTCAACCGAGCGCTGCAGAACCGTTGACGTCGCCGTCCGTGCTTCTACTTCATCCAGCAACGTCTCGATCAGCGCCAGGCTCATTTCCAGCGTGTGCTGCGAACCCCAGAGCAGGTTACGGACCTCGGGGCGGCCAGTTCATAGGCCTGGGCGTTGGTCTGGTAGGCGCTCTTGATGCGGATGGAGGCGTGGATAGCCCATTCACCAACCGTTGTCGCTGGTACAGGTAGCGAGATAGCACCGTGGCGAAAACGCCCATCAAAGCAAACCCCACCGCTGTGTGTACAGCGAACCAAACGCCGTAAACCATCATCTGCACGCTAACCGATCCACGTGCCGGATCGACGAACTGGGGAATGAATGCCAGCACAAACAAGCCTGGCTTCGGGTTGAGCGCAGCCGAAAGCAGCCCGGTCAGAAAAATGCTGGGCAAAGATTGCCTCGATGCCGGTTGAAAACTGATCAGGCTGCGAGCACGCAAGACCTTGATGCCGAGCCAGAGCAGATAGCCGGCACCCATGAGTTTGATCACCCAGAATGCAAGCACCGAGGTTTACATTAGAAGGGTCAACCCTAACGAAGCGGCTGCGACGTGAATAGAATGCCTGCGCCTGAAGCCATCCCTGATACCGCCGCTGCGACTTTTCCCTGGTCGAGACCACGGCCGATGGCCAACAAGTTGTCAGGGCCCGGCGCCAGAACTAACAGCACGCAGGCGGCGGTGTAGGCGAACCACACATTCATGGGAAACACGGCGCTCTCCTTAAGCCTGATGAAAAATCCATCCTGAGGGTCGGATGTGCCAATAGTGAGGGGGAAGCTCAAGGAGCTGATGAGTTTGGCCCTGCTTACTTACCCAAGCCAGGCCCGAACGCAATGCCCGCTATGGGTCGAAAGCGGCCGCTCCCGATGGCAGCTCCCAACCCAAAGCTGTCTTCGGTGACTGGCAGAAACCGGTCGTAAGTAAGGGCGAGCACCTACTTGCTGGCGAGCGATTGATTAGCCAGCGGACAGCTCTGGGTATTAAGGAAGCGCGATTTTTTCAGCCAGTCTTGCTGCGGGTAATAGGCGAACACATAGCTGCCGCGTTGCAGCGTATCGATCAGCTTGCCGGCAATTGCCGGGCGAACGGCAGGACATCCCTGGCTGCGACCGAGGCGACCGAGGCCGGGAACGACCTTGGGGTCGGCATAGGCGGCGGCATGCATGACAATCGCCCGCGACATGCTGTTGTCGTTGAACCCCGGCTCCAGCCCCTGAAGGCGGAGCGAGCGGCCGTGCTTGCCGCTATAGGTCTGCCCGGTCTCATACAGGCCGATGGAGGATTGGTAGCTGTTCGGGGTGTTGGAGAACGTTGTCGGCACATCAGCGCCGCTGTTCTTGCCATGGGCAACCCACTCCTCGAACAGCAGTTTCCTGGCGCGCAAGTCGAACACCCACAGACGCTTGTCACGCGAGGCCTTGGAGTAATCGATCACCGTCAGCAACTTGTCCGCGTCGCTGTGACTGGCGCAGGTATAGGCGGTGAGTGCCAGGGCGAGGGTCGAGAGGTTGGCGCTCGGCGCCAATTGCTTCAGCTCGGTGGCGCTAGGCATGGATTGCGCATGGGCGGTATGACAGGTGCTGAGGAAAAACAGGCCAATACTGGCCGCTGAGAGCCGTATAGCTCCCCGCACGGGTTTGAAGATCGACATGGATTACCCTGTTAAAGACTTGCCTGCAATTGAAAGCAGGCTTGTCATACGGAAACCAAAGAGCACTACTTTGCTTGATTTTTAGTGGGTTTCCGATCATTTCTTGACCAATGGCTTAAGATCTTCGTGGTCTTCGGTGCTGATGACCGTGAATTTCCCTTCGCTGCGGGTTTCCCGGGTGGACGCCCAATCGGTGATCACCAACATCGTGCCGACGTCCATCGCCGCGAGTAAATGACCACGAAATTCCGGGCTCAGGTTCAATTGCCCCAGCTGTTCATAGGGTGTATCGCCGTACTCCGGGTTGCTCAGGCCTACCACCGACCAGCGTAAGGGCAGCGCGGCATCCAGCGCCAAGACGGATGGCTTTTGCAGCAGGGAATACACCGCCATTCCACTGCGATGCTGACCGGTTGCCTGCGACAGTGCTGGTGCCGAGCCGATCAACTGGCCACCCCGATACACGTAGGCGCGCAGGTCGGCGCGACTGATCAGGATCGACAGTGGCCCTGCGGTCGGATCTGGATCGTTCCAGAACTGTTGGTTGCTCAATACCAGCGGGCCTTGGGCTTTGCCTTCGCTGACCGTAGGCGCCAGTACGCCAGGGTGGTAGACCTCCACCGGGGCACTATGGGTATCGGAAACAATGACTGTGGTCGAACTGAAACCGGTGACTTCATACAGCTTCTTGGCAAACTCCATCGGCAAGCGCACGCAACCATGCGAGGCGGGGTATCCCGGCAGATGGCCCGCGTGCAAAGCAATGCCGTCCCACGTCAGTCGCTCCATGTAGGGCATCGGGGCGCTGTTGTAGAGGCTGGATTTATGCTCGACCTTTTTCTGCAGAATGCTGAAGACCCCGGTGGGGGTTTCCCGGCCTGCCTTGCCACTGCTCACGGTACTGACCCCAATGGCGATCCCATTGCGATAGACGTAGGCACGTTGCTCGGTGAGGCTGACCACTACGGTCACTGGCCCCACCGGCGAGACCTGTGGGTACCAGAGAAACTGACCCGGCTTGAGACTTTCGAGCTGGCTTTTGAGCTCGACCGGGGTGGGCACCTGCAGCGGAGCCGCTTCGACCAGCACAGCGGCAAGCAACAGGCCCATTCCTAGCGGTATACGCAACATCGAATCCATCCTCATAGCGTCATGTCGCCAGCTTAATCGGAACATTCGTCATCGAGCAAATACGTAGAACCCGGCCCCCGGTGCTCCCATCTTAGTCCGTGCGCGCGTGGCGCTTGCGGTATTCCGCCGGTGTCACTCCGATGTGCCGGACAAACGCGCGATGCAAGGTGCCCCGTAACCCCCGTCGAGGGTTGGGGGCGCTAACCGGCAGCCGGTGTCGCAAAGGGCACGGGGCGATGCTCGCGTCTTATGGCAGCGTTCCTCGCAGCGCGCTTCGCATACTAGCGGGTTCCACCTGCATCAAAGCCGATGCCCCATCAGAGACGGTCGTGCACGAGTTCTGCGTGGAGTGTGGTTCGACCTTGTTCTGGTCACGAACACAAGGGGCGTTTGCCGACTGGGTTTCGATAGCCTTGGGCACGCTCGACACTCCCTTCATAGCGGATAAGCAAAAATATGTTCATGCTGATGCCGCAGTCCATGGGTACACGCCAGCAGGCGACTGAAAGCATTTGCTCGAACAGACCGCTGACCCCTAGTTGTCTTGGAGAAGAGTGACTCATACATTTCAATCACGGAAGATGGCCATGCAGATACGCAAAATGACGCACGCCGACTTGCCCAGCGCCAATGCCCTTTGCCTGGAGTCGTTCACGCTAGCGGTTGCGCCTTCGCTGTCGGCGCAGGGCGTGGAGACTTTCGCCAAGGTGGCCGCACAGCAGGCGTTTGCCGAGCGAATGATGGGTGACAACCTGATGCTGGTGTGTGTCGCAGACGGAGCCCTGACGGGGCTGATTGAGCTCAAGGAAGGGCGCCATGTGGCGATGCTGTTCGTTGCGCCTGGCTGGCAGCGTCGCGGCGTCGGGAAGCGTCTGGTGAATGCGGCGCTGGAGCAGGCCAGAGCCCATGTGGTGACGGTCAGGGCGTCGCTGCCCTCAGTGCCCGCTTATGAACGTTACGGGTTTGCGATGGCGGGGGAGGTGGGTGAGTTTTCCGGGCTGGTCTATCAACCGATGGAGAAGCGGCTGACTGATTGAGGGGCTGGCATCGCGACAGATCGATATCCGCTTCTGGCCGGTTTCTGCCTGCCCTCGAAGGCTGCAATTGGCCGTAAGCTGCCCTGCGCGAAGGGCAGCTATGGGTCGAAAGCGGCCGCTCCCGATTGTCAGCTCCCGACCCATAGCGGCCGGTCACGAATTGACGAGATTGACCCATTTCATGCAGTCAATTCATGGGGCGGGCAGCACCATTGGTGGGATCTCCCTCAGAGAGCATCTGAGTGAGGCGCTCACGCTCGTCAGTTCTTGGCAGCACACCAGAGGTTGTCGCCTCCACTACCGTGATACCTTCTGAGTTGGTTATCCTGACTTCGGCCTTTGCGTGACCCCGCTCATCAATATCAGCGATGAGCCAGTGGCAGGTAATCGGTTGTCCCGCGTAAACGGGATGCTTGAACTCGAAGCTCATCCCTGTCGCCAGCCAACCAATCTGCCCGCCAATTTCGGTGACCAGGCTGGCAGTCAGAAGCCCATGGGCAATGGGTGCCTTGAACCTGCATAGCTGCGCGTAGCGTGCATCACAGTGAACCGGGTTGTAGTCTCGTGAAATGTGCGCGAATTGACGAATATCGTCATCTGAAAAGCAACGGACTACTGTGAACCGGTCACCGACCTTGAGACCTTCGGCAGCGCACTCTCTAGGGCTTTTCATTACGACTCCTTGGAAGGCGAGGGTGGGAGAATCAGAAGGTGTATTAACGCAGCAGTTGTTCGGCAAACAGAGCCACGGCGATGAGGGTCATGGCCGCTCCAGAAAAACGACTGACCAGGTGAGCGGCGGCTGGGCGTGTCCGCAGAACAACCTGCGAGCCAAATCCGACTAGAAGGTAGATCACGCCACAACTGAAAGTGTGGACGAGCCCGAGCGCAATCATCTGCATCGGTACAGGCCAAGGTGCAGTGGCGTCGGCAAATTGAGGCAGGAGCGCCAGGAACAGCAGGAACACTTTTGGATTTAGCCCACTGACGCAAAGCCCTTTGAGCGCCCAGCGCTTCCATGAGCCTGACGCCTGAACCTCATCCGCGCGCGGTGTAGAGGGAGATACGAGCATATTGATGCCTAACCACAGCAGGTAACCCGCCCCAGCCATCGTCAGCACCGACATGGTCACAGGGTGGTTTGCGACCAGAGTGCCAACACCACCGGCTACAACCATTGTGGCAATCAAGTGGCCGGATAGCAGTCCGCCCACAGCGGGAATGACGACTCGATGCTTCAAGCCGGCGGATATCGCGTAAGCCCAATCGGCTCCAGGCGTGATGACGAACAAAATCGACACCGCTCAAAAGGCAACCAAAACATTGAAGGTCATGGCGTCACCTGCGCCAGATCATAATTCACCGTGTAATTCATCATTCCAGTTCTCAAATCAAAGCCCGTCCCTCTGGTTCTCTCAAGAGGTGAACGGTAGTTAATGGCTGGTGGAAGATTAATGAAATAGGCTTAGAATTAGCTTTCAAAGATGGTCGTTTTTATTTGTAGGTTGGGAGATTTTTCTACGTGGACAGGATTGACCGGAAGATTCTTGCTGAGCTGCAAAAAGATGGTCGCCTTTCGGTCACTGAGCTTGCCGAACGTGTAGGCCTGAGTCTCTCTCCTTGCCATCGGCGAGTGCGGGCACTGGAGGCGTCAGGTGTATTGCTGGGCTATCGCGCGCAGCTTGACCCCGGTGCATTGGGCCTGAATTTTTCTGCCATGGTCTTTGCCACCCTTCGAGAGGGTGACCGGCACGCTGTCGAGGCATTCGAGACGGCGCTCATTGATATACCTCAGGTGGTCGATGCCCAGAGATTATTTGGGGAGCCAGATTACCTGCTGCACGTCATTGCCCAGGACTTGCCAGCCTTCCAAAGACTTTACGATGAGAGCCTTTCGACTTTGCCTAATGTGCAACGACTGACCTCTACCCTGGTCATGAAGCGGGTCATTCAAGACAGACCGCTTCCTTTGTGATTGGCGGGGCAGGTCTTCGGTTTCTTGCTGGATTTTGTGGAGTTTGGGAATGGCTGCTTCTGGCCGATAGCTGCCATTCACCAACGGCAGCTTCGCGTCGATACCGGTCATATTTCGCCGCTGTGGAGTCAACCTGGCAGGCTCCGGAGCGGCCAAGTACAAAGCCTGTACCATTCACCGCTGCTAGTCGCGCGTCTGCCAGAGTATGAAATCCACTTTCTTGAGATCGCTCAGCTTGTCGTGCGCAGGTACCAGTGCGTTGAACTGTGTGATCCAGCTGATGCCTTCATCGGATGGCAGGAAGTTCTGGTACCAATTCTCGATGTCCGCGTAGCGTTTCTTGGCGTCTTCAACCTTGGTCTTGGAGTGGTAGGCGGGCGCCGTCTGGTTGACGTTGCGCAGCACATGAATGTCCCAGACAGGCTTGTCAGGCCGCAGCGTCGCGACCAGTTTGCTGGAAAATGAGGGTTCGTAGCGTTCAGTGGCCGCGTACAAATGGTCGAGAATCTCAGCAAACGTAGGCTTCGAGCCTTTCAACTGCTCCATGAGGCTGTAGTAGGTGTCGTACCAGGAGGGCGTGCGCCGTTGAACCCGGTAGAACCCGTTGTATGCGCGGCGAAAAACGGCATCCGTCGAGACGTTCACCTTGTCTACTTGCTCCATCAGGGCCAGATACTTCTGAATGCCCGGCTTGGCGTTGATAATCGCCGACTTCACATCTTTCGTTGCCATGGTTTCTACTTCCATTCAATTGAGCCGCGCAGGGGCGCTCGATATTAACTGTTGTTCTGACGCGCTCGCGCTTTGGCGATCATGGCATCGAGTTGACTGATCATGTCGTCCACGTCGATCTCATGAAACGCCTCACACGACGCCGCGATAATCTGCTCCGCAAATTGCGGGCTGTACTCCAGCGGGGTATAGCCTGGATCGTTCTTGTCGATCGCGGTGTACATCCACTGGCCTTCAACCTCGTGACCACATAGCCGGTCTTCTTCCTGCAACCCCACTAAGACCGACTGAAGCGCAGCCTCCGTCAGCTGAGGTGATTGCTGCATGACCTGCTGGCGAAGTTCAGCAGCGCCGATACCCCCCATCGCGCGCTGAACAATCAGCGCTTTCAACAGCGTGATGTCGCTCATGGTGTGTGTCCCTCGTCTGCTGCGTTAACCGCATGATTGCCTTGCCAACGAGGACCATCCTGAACTCCAATAGGGACACTTCTTGTCCTGAATTAAAAAAATGATCAATCGTGCTCACCGTCGTGATTATTTGCGACAAATCCTCCATGCCGCCGGTGAACCCGTTTCCACCGCAGACGTTCACAAGAAGCTGGTCCTCTGGGTCGAGCGTCATGGTGATGACGGTGATATCCATCACGAAAAGACCACCATTCGTGACCTGAAGGTGCTGAAAGGGCTGAAATACGTTCAATCCGAAAGGAGCAAGGAGGACCGGCGGGAGTTGCTCTGGAAAGCGGTTGGCCGAAGCCACTCGCTTGTCCTTTCACCCTCGGACGCAATGTCGCTCACGGCCATTTTCCAGCACGCCGAACGCTTCGGCCTGCAGTCAGCTACCCATGAGCTCGAAGGCCTGCGGGACTACGCTGACCTAGTGATGCAGGATGGTGCCAGGCGCAAGCTCGACTTCAGCAAACGCATTACTTCCGGCACCCGGTTTACGGTACTGCAGCCGGGCAAGCACAACGCCGAACACCTCAAGCGTCTGCAGGAGGCCATCCTTGAGGACAGGCCCCTGGAGGTTTGGTATCGGCCTCGCGATGCCGAAGGTGTCGAGTGCATCTACCAACTCAAGCCACTGGGTTTGTCGCACCAGGACTCCAATATCTATCTCTCTGCTTTTGTCGCCGAAGAAAACTGGCTGGGCAAGGCGCCCGATGCTGGCGTGCCGCGAGGCAAGTACAGCAGCAACGGGCCCAATACACTGTGTGCGTTGATGCTTCATCGAATCACCAAGGTCGAGCCGGGCAAGCGCACTATCCAAGACCCGGAGGGTTACGATATTCATTCGGACGAAGCCCAGAAAGACCTCGTGACCCTGCACACGCCTCCCCAGTTAACGCGCCTTCGTCTAAGGGACAACCTGTACAACCGGCTTTCAGAAAATCCGCTTGATAAAGACCAGACCCTGGCCCCCTGCGCAGACAGGTGGTTGCTGACCTGCACGATTCGCGACTCGCAGGGCCTGCGACTGTTCCTGATGGCCAATGCTGCGGATATCGAAGTGCTGGAGCCCAAGGCCCTCAGGGATCATGTCCACCAGATGCTGGCTGCTGCGCTGAGCGCCTACGAGCGCTGAGACGCCACATCGTCTGTTTGGATTACTGCTCGGTGTGGCGGTGCTTGTACCTTGTTGCCCAGGCTCACGAACCGGCACGACCCGAGGAGATGGCATGACCCCCACCGATGAACTGGAATCGCGTTTGCGCTTGCTCGAAGACGCCGAGGCGATTCGCCGGCTTAAAGCGCGCTATCTGGCCTGTTGCGACCTCAAGGATGCGCAGGGTATGCGCGACTGCTTCGCGTCAGGCCCGGTGCGCATCGACTATGGCCGGATCGGTGCGTTCGAGGACCGCGATCAGCTGGTGGCGATTTTCGAGGCGCTTGGCTGCCACCCGCACGTCGTCGAGATGCATCACGGCGTCAACCCGCAGATCGATGTCCTTGATCACGCACAAGCCCGCGGCACCTGGGGCCTGCATTACCAGATGATCGACACGCGCTCGCGCGTCATCACGCAACTCGGTGCGTACTACGAGGATGAGTACCGCAAGATCGACGGCCAGTGGAAGATCTCTGCCACGCGCTGCGTTGTAACGTCCACCCTGGAGGCGAGCTACGAGGACACGGCGCCCGGTGTGCGCTTTGCCGGGGTTCAGCCAATCGCGGTGCCGGTCATTCAGTCCGCAGCACAGGCGTTCGCCAATGAATAACGCTCACAGCAATCGGGTCGCGGTGGTGACAGGCGCGTCGCGCGGTGCCGGCAAAGGCATTGCACTGGCGCTCGGCGCGGAAGGCGCGACGGTTTATGTGACCGGCCGCTCGCAGAACGAGGGCGACGCGCCGTTGCCAGGTACGATCCACGCGACCGCGCGCGAGATCGACGCGTTGGGCGGCAAAGGCATCGCCGTCGCCTGTGATCACGCCGATGACGAGCAGGTGCGGAGTCTGTTTGAACGGGTCGAACGCGAAAGCGGGCGGCTCGATATCCTGGTCAATAACGCGACCTTTCTGCACGATCAACTGATTGAGCCTGGCCCGTTCTGGGAGAAGTCGCTCGATCTTGTCAACATCCTTGATGTCGGCTTGCGCTCGGCCTATGTGGCGAGCTGGCATGCGGCTGCGCTGATGGCTAAGCGGCGGGGCGGGCTGATCGCGTTTACCTCGTCATTCGGCTCGAACTGCTATATGCACGGTGCTGCATATGGCGCGCAGAAGGCCGGTGTCGACAAGTTCGCCAAGGACATGGCCGTGGATCTTCGCCCCTATGACGTTGCGGTGGTGTCCATCTGGATGGGCCCGCTGCGCACGGAGCGCACGACACGCGCATTGGAAGACCACCCGGAGCGCTACGAGGACTTCTCGTTTGTGCTGGAAAGCCCGGCGTTCACCGGCAAGGTCATTCACGCGTTGTATTGCGATTCGAACCGCATGACGCAATCCGGGCAGGTGCTGATCGGCGCAGAAGCGGCGCTGGCGTATGGCATTGTCGATCTGGACGGCACGCAGCCGCCCTCGTACCGCGAGGTGCTGGGTGGCCCGGTGCAGGCGCATCCGGCGATTGTCGAGTAGCGGCACGACGGGCCACTGTGGTGGCCGTGGGTACAGCACATCAAGTAAAACTTGATCCCGCGAGAGCAGCTCCTGTCCCTCAGAAGAAGCTGCGTTGCGCCTTGAACGTCACCATGCTGTCGCAGTACGTATTCATTCCCGAATACGCATCACATCCCCCGCCACTGAGGTTGGAATTGCTGTAGATCAGATCCAGGTCCATGCCGAACCACGGCCGCGACAGCTTCAGTGACCAGTCATTGAAGCTGTTCACCTGACCGCCGTTGCTCAGGGCATACGGTGTGCCCAACTGGTGATAGGCAAGCTTGAGGGTCAGGCCCACATCCACCATGGGCAACTGGCCGAAGTCGGCGAACAGAGTGCCGGTGCGGTTGGCGGGCTTGTCGTTGAAGGCGCCGCCCAGGCGGCTGCCCAGCCAGGTCAGGCCACCATACAAGGCATAGCTGTCGCGGTCCGCGAGGGTCGGGTGGCTGTAGTGGATCAGCCCCACTTCATAACCCAGGCTGTCGTCGAAGCGTTGTTTGTAGCCGAAGTAGCTGTCCAGCTGCAGGGAAGAGGTGGGCGTCAGGCCCATGCTCGGTGCGTACTGGCCGATGTACCAGCCGTCGGCGTGGGTCAGGTCGACACCCCCGTGAAAGGCGCCGATGGCGCCTGGCGAAATCAGCCCCTGGGCCATGGTGCGCGAGGCGCTGGTGCCCAGCTTGAAGTCGAAATCGCCCAGTTGGCGCTGGATCTGCTGGGCCATCAGCGCAGGGCTGAGCAACAACACCGTGGCCAGCAGAAGGAACCTGGTCATGGTCACCGTCCTGGAAAGCGTGTTCTAGAGGGGCAGAGGATACCCGTGCCGGCAGCCTGGGGAAACCTTGGAGGGGCGCATCGGCGTTGAAGGACTGTGGCAGACTGCGGGGTCCAATCATTGCCGCGCACTCGGACCGTGCGCACAACCATGAGGATTCAAGACTTTGAGCCGGGCAAGGATGTCGATCACAGCGCTCTTGATGGTGTTTTCCATTCACTCGATGGCCGAGCAGGTGTTGCAGATTCCCGGGCCTGAGGGGCCATTGCAGGGCACCCTGGTCAGTGGGGCTGAGCCCTCGGCCCCCATGGTGCTGATAATCCCCGGCTCCGGTCCGACCAACCGAGACGGCAACAGCCCGCTGGGTATCCGTGCAGCGCCCTATCGACTGCTCGCGCAGGAACTCGCAGCACGCGACATCCATTCCGTACGTATCGACAAGCGCGGGATGTTTGGCAGCCGGGCTGCGATCACCGATCCGGATCAGGTACGGATGCAGGACTATGCCTACGACGTAGGTGCCTGGGTCGAGTACCTCGCTGATCGCGGCAGCCAGCGTTGCATCTGGCTGCTGGGCCACAGCGAAGGTGGCCTGGTCGCACTGCAGACGGCGCAACACAGCACGCGCCTGTGCGGCCTGATTCTGGTCGCTACACCAGGCAGGCCATTGGCCTCGGTATTGCGCGATCAGCTCGAAAGCAACCCCGCCAACCAGCCGTTGATGCCCGAGGCACTGAACATCATCAGCGCGCTTGAGCAGGGCAAGACGGTGGCCGAGGTCTCCGCGCCGCTGGAACCATTGTTTCGACCGCAGGTGCAGGGATACCTGATCAGCATTTTCCAGGTCGATCCCGTGCAACTCATCAAGAACGTCAATGGACCGGTGCTGATCCTTCAAGGTACTGACGACCTGCAGGTACACACCGAGGATGCCCGAGCGCTGTCAAAGGCAAAGCCAGACGCCATCGTGAAGGTGCTTCCCCGCGTCAATCATGTCCTCAAGGAAGTGCCCGAGGGCGACACCCAAGCCAACCTGCGTTCTTACGCGCAGCGCGATCTACCCCTTGCACAAGGCGTGGTCGAGGCAATAGTCGCTGTCGTGAAGCCGTAGCCCGGGACCGGTCAGCGGCCATCGCTCGAAAGCGCGGGACTTCAGGGTGAAAAACCGGATAATGGCGGCCAAATTGTTTTGCTCGATGGTAATCCCGCATGGAAATCAAGGTTAACTTTCTCGACAACCTTCGACTTGAAGCCAAGTTCGATGACTTCACGGTGGTGGCCGATCAGCCCATTCGCTACAAGGGTGATGGTTCTGCCCCGGGTCCATTCGACTACTTCCTGGCTTCGTCGGCCCTGTGCGCGGCTTACTTCGTCAAGCTCTACTGCCAGACGCGTGACATCCCCACCGACAATATCCGCCTGTCGCAGAACAACATTGTCGACCCGGAAAACCGCTACAACCAGATCTTCAAGATCCAGGTCGAGCTGCCGGCGGATATCTCCGAAAAAGACCGCCAGGGCATCCTGCGCTCCATCGATCGTTGCACGGTAAAGAAAGTGGTGCAGACCGGGCCGGAGTTTGTCATCGAGGAAGTGGAAAACCTCGATGCCAACGCCCAGGCATTGCTGATGGTCAATCCGGATTCGGACGCCAGCACCTACATCGCCGGCAAGGACCTGCCCCTGGAGCAGACCATCGCCAACATGTCCGGGATCCTGGCGGGCCTGGGCATGAAGATCGAGATCGCGTCGTGGCGCAATATCGTTCCCAACGTATGGTCGCTGCATATCCGCGATGCACAATCGCCGATGTGCTTCACCAACGGCAAGGGTGCCACCAAGGAAAGCGCCCTGGCCTCGGCGCTGGGCGAGTTCATCGAGCGGCTGAACTGCAACTTCTTCTACAACGACCAGTTCTGGGGCGAAGAAATTGCCAACGCGCCGTTCGTGCATTACCCCGACGAGCGCTGGTTCAAACCGGGCCGCAAAGACGCGCTACCGGCTGGCCTGCTCGACGCCTACTGCCTGGAGATCTACAACCCCGATGGCGAGCTGCGCGGCTCGCACCTGTACGACACCAACTCCGGCAACGAGGAACGCGGTATCTGCTCGCTGCCGTTTGTACGTCAGTCGGACGGCGAGGTGGTGTACTTCCCCTCCAACCTGATCGAAAACCTCTACCTGAGCAACGGCATGAGCGCCGGCAACACCTTGGCCGAGGCCCAGGTACAGTGTCTGTCGGAGATCTTCGAACGCGCGGTCAAGCGTGAAATCCTCGAAGGCGAAATTGCTCTGCCGGATGTGCCGCAGGAGGTCCTGGCCAAGTACCCCGGTATTCTGGCCGGTATCCAGGGGCTGGAAGAACAGGGCTTCCCGGTCCTGGTCAAGGATGCCTCGCTGGGCGGGGATTTCCCGGTCATGTGCGTCACCCTGATGAACCCGCGCACCGGCGGTGTGTTCGCCTCCTTTGGTGCGCACCCAAGCCTTGAGGTGGCGCTGGAGCGCAGCTTGACCGAGTTGCTCCAGGGTCGCAGCTTCGAGGGCCTGAACGATTTGCCTCAGCCGACCTTTGAAAGCCATGCGTTGACCGAGCCGAACAACTTTGTCGAGCACTTCATCGACTCCAGCGGTGTGGTGTCGTGGCGCTTCTTCAGTGCCAAGGCCGATTTCGAATTTGTCGAGTGGGACTTCTCCGGGCAGGGCGAGCACGCCAACGCCGAGGAGGCCGCCACCTTGTTCGGCATTCTCGAAGGCATGGACAAGCAAGTGTACATGGCGGTGTACGAGCACCTGGGCGCAACGGCCTGTCGCATCCTGGTACCGGGTTACTCGGAGATCTACCCGGTGGACGACCTGATCTGGGACAACACCAACAAGGCACTGTTCTTCCGCGCCGATATCCTCAACCTGCACAGCCTGGACGAAGACGACCTGCAGGCACTGCTCGATCGCCTGATCGAGAGCGAGCTCGATGACTACACCGATATCTCTACCTTGATCGGCATCGAATTCGACGAAAACACGGCCTGGGGCCAGTTGACCATCCTTGAGCTGAAACTGCTGATCCACCTCGCGTTGCAGCAATTCGACGAGGCCAAGGAGTTGGTGGAAACCTTCTTGCAGTTCAACGACAACACCGTTGAGCGCGGGTTGTTCTACCAGGCCTTGAACGTGGCGCTTGAGGTGGAACTCGATGACGAGTTGGAGATGGCCGACTACGAGGTCAACTTCCGCCGCATGTTCGGTAATCCGCGCATGGATGCGGTGACAGGGTCGGTGGACGGCAGCGTGCGCTTCTTCGGCCTGACGCCGACGAGCATGAAGCTTGAAGGGCTCGACAAGCACCTGCGGCTGATCGAAAGCTACAAAAAGCTGCACAGTGCGCGGGCCAAGGTGGCCGCGTTGTCCAGCTGAATGGCAGTAAGCAAAAAAGCACCCTCGGGTGCTTTTTTGTTTTCTGGCCTCAGCTAAACAGCTCGACTTTGCCGGTGCTCAGGCGGTAGACACCGCCGACGACTTTCAGCGTGCCTTTGCCAAGGGCATCGGTGAGTAGCGGGGTGGCGTTTTTGAGGCGCTGGATGGAGTCCTTGACGTTCTGCACCGTCGCGTTCTCCATCAGATTGCCGGGTTGCTTGATGACCTTTTCGATGGCGGGCTTGAGTGCGTCAGTCAGTTTGGAGATATGCCCGGGGAACACGGTCTGGTCCTTCACCGCCTTGATACCGGCATCGATGGCGCCGCAGCTTTCATGGCCCAGCACCAGGATCAACGGGGCGCCGAGCACGGCCACTGCATATTCAAGGCTGGCCAGGCCTTCGTCGGTGACAAAATTGCCGGCCACACGGATGGCGAAAAGATCGCCGCGTGCAGTGTCGAAGGCGTACTCCGGGGCGATCCGTGAATCGGAGCAACTGAGCACTGCCACGAACGGGTTCTGGCCGGAAACCAATGCTTCGCGTTCATCCAGAAAGTCGTGTGTATCGGAGTTGCCACTGACATACCGCTCGTTGCCCTCGACCAAGCGATGCAGGGCCTGGTCGGGCGTCATGACGTTCTGGGGTTTGGGGGGCGCAGACGATTTCTCCGCGGCCTGGATCATCCGTGCAGGTAACGCGCCAGCCAGTAGCAGGGCGCTGGCCCCGAGACCGGCAAATTGAAGAAAGCGACGACGATCGGTGGGGGTGGACGTGGACGTTGAATCACATGATTTACACATGATGGTGTGTACTCAGGTCGACTCGGTGAGAGTAACTACGCTTGGGGCTGGTGCCTTGCACAACGACTGGCACCAGGACCCTCAAGTCTAGCTGACCTGCACGCTAAGCCTTTTGTGGGGCGGCCTCGACCTGCTCGGGTGCCTGCGCCTTTGCCTTCGCAGGTTTCAACTGCGAGACCCCGAACAGCACCAGGGCCAACCCGGCCATCTGGTACACCGACACCTCCTCACTGAGCACCGCCCATGAGGCCAGTACCGTCAGCACCGGCCCCAGGTTACCGACGGCGGCGGTATGCGTGGCGCCCATGCGCTGGATCGCCAGGGCTACCCAATAGATTGGCAGCACCGTGGACACTACCGCCATCAACGCTGCATACACCCATACCGCCGTGGGCAGTTGCCAGAGCCCGGCGAAATCGGCCACCAGCAGATAATGGGCCAGCACCATCAGCGATGACGCACCGCCCGCAAGCCCCGCCAGGCGCATGGAGTTCATGCGCTTGAGCATGATGCCTGTGCCCGAGTAATACAGTGCATAGGTCACCGCACTGGCGAACACCCACGCCGCGCCGACGATCACCTGGTTGCCCATGCCGGCGACGCTGACGTCATGCACGAAGGCGATCCCCAGGCCCAGGTAGCACAGACCCATCGCCGCTAGAGTGCGCAGGGTAGGGCGTTCGCGCAGGGCGATGGCCTGGAATACCAGCACCAGGGTCGGGTAAGTGAACAGGATCAGCCGCTCAAGCCCGGCGCTGATGTACTCAAGGCCATAGAAATCGAACAGGCTCGCCAGGTAGTAACCGAACAAGCCCAGTAGCATCACCCGCATCCCATCGCCCCAGCCCAGCGGCGCGTTGCTCGGGCCGCGGCTGGCCCATACCAGCCAGGCAAACAGCGGCAAGGCCAGGCCCATGCGCATCGCCAGCAGTGTGATCGCATCCACCTGGCTTGCCGCATACGACAACTTGACGAAAATCGCCTTGAGGCTGAACCCCAGGGCAGACAGCACCGCGAACAGGCTGCCGTTATGGACGCAGCGCTGGCACAACGCACGCAAATTATTCATGGGCAACCCAGGAGAGGAATGGAGACAGGGGTTATTCTAAAGAGAACGTAAATTCCGAAGAATCGCATTTTTACGAACGAAGCCTTCGCCAAAAGAGAACGCCACGTGCATTTCGACCTCTCCGACTTACGCCTGCTGATCGCGATTGCCACCACCGGGAGCCTGAGCAAGGCGGCGGCCAGTATTCCGGTTGCAGTCTCTGCCGCCAGTAGCCGCCTGCGCCTGTTCGAGGAGCGCTGTGGCATTACTGTGTTCACGCGCAAGGCTGATGGCATGCAACTCACCCCCTCCGGTCGGCTGGTACTGGAGGCGGCCCGCAGCGTGCTGGGCGAGGCGCAAAAGCTACAGGACACCCTCAAGGAGCTCGCCGGCCAGCGCCGCATCACCCTGCGCCTGGCGGCCACCACCGTGACCACCAGCACCCTGTTGCCGGCGGTACTGGGGGCATTCTTGGCCGACTATCCCGAGGTCGATCTGCAACTGACCGAGTACCGGAGTGCCGACGTCATGCGGGCGGTACTGACCGGCGAATGCGAAATCGGCGTGTATGACGGCAGTGTCATCAGCGATGGTGTGCTGTCGTTGCCGTTTCGCAACGAGCGGCTGGTGATGCTGGTGCCTGACGAGCACCCACTGTCCGCGTGCGAGCACACCCGCCTGAGCGATGCGCTGAGCTACCCGTTCATTGGCCTGCCGGCTGAGCGGGCCATGCAGCGTTTTGTCGAAGAGCGGGCGAGAAAACTGGCCATGCCGTTGCAGATCCGTGTGCGGGCCCCGAGCTTCGAGGCCATCGCCCAACTGGTCGCCCAGCGTGCCGGCATTGCCATGCTGCCGCAGACTACCGCGCTGCGCATGGAGCAGGAGTTGCCGGTGCGGATGGTCTTGCTGGGGGAGCGCTGGGCAACCCTTGAGCTGCGGTTGTGCATCAAGGGCTGGGAATCACTCAGCAGCCATGGCCGTGAGCTGGTGAGCTTTCTGAATCAGGATCGCGGGGCAAGTCGAGACGTCGCACCGCCGCTCACACATGTTCCGCGATAGCGATCTGTGTCTCACATCGCATCGCGGGGCAAGCCTGCCAGCGGGCTGCTTTCGCTTTGCGAACGCGACACGCTCAACCCCAGCAGCCCACCGATCACCAGTGCCCCGGCCATGAAGTACATCGCTGCATGGGTGTTCCCGGTGAGCTGCGTCAACCAGCCCACCACAATGGTGCTGAAGAACCCGGCCACGTTGCCCAGCGAGTTGATCAAGGCAATCGCCGCCGCTGCGGCCGCGCCACCGACCACCGCCGTGGGCATGCCCCAGAACACCGGCAAGCTACTGATCATCGCCGCCGTGCCGACGGTAAGGCCGATCATCGACAACAACAGGCTGTCACCGAACAACGTACCGAACACCACCCCGGCACCGCCAATGAAAGCGCAGATCGCCAGGTGCCAGCGGTACTCGCGAAGTCGGTCTGAGCTGCGCCCCACCAGCACCATGCTCACCGTCGCCACCGAATAGGGGATCGCCGTCAGCACGCCGATGGCCCAGGGCTCGGCGACGCCACTGTTGCGGATGATGGTGGGCATCCAGAAGCTGATGACGTACTGCCCCAGCACCAGGCAAAAATACACCCCGCCCAACAGCCAGATTTTCGGGTTCAGCAAACCGTCGCGCAACGAGTGACCAGACTTGGCCCTGGCTTCGCGATCCAGCGCCGCCTGCATCCCGCGCTTTTCTTCGGGGCTGAGCCAGCGGGCATCGGCAATGCGATCGCGCAGCAGGAAAAACACCGCAGCGCCCAATGCCACCGCTGGCAATCCTTCGATCACGAACAGCCACTGCCAGCCGGCGTAACCGGCCACGCCATCGAAGTACTGCATGATCAAGCCGGAAATCAGCGAGCCGAGCATGCTCGATATCGGCAGGGCAGCGATGAACATTGAAATCATCACGCCGCGGCGATGGCTGGGAAACCAGGTGGTGAGGTAGAAGATGATCCCGGGAAAGAAACCGGCTTCGGCGATGCCGATCAGAAAGCGCAGCACGTAGAAGGTCATCGGCGTTTCGATGAACATCATCGCAGCCGACAGCAGGCCCCAGGTCATCATGATGCGGGCGATCCAGCGTCGGGCGCCAAATTTGTGCAGGGCGATATTGCTGGGAATCTCGAACATCAGGTAACCGACGAAGAACACGCCGGCGCCCAGGCCGTATACCGCCTCGCTGAATTTCAGGTCATCGAGCATCTGTAACTTGGCAAAGCCGACGTTGACCCGGTCGAGGTAGGCCACCAGGTAGCAGACAATCAGCAGCGGAATGATCCGCCACGCGGTCTTGCGGTATGCAGCGTGCAGTGCGGCGTCCGGCAGGTCGCCGGGGAGTGGCGGTAGGGGGGTCA
The DNA here is from genome assembly GCF_040438935.1 of Pseudomonas vranovensis. Lineage (NCBI taxonomy): Bacteria > Pseudomonadati > Pseudomonadota > Gammaproteobacteria > Pseudomonadales > Pseudomonadaceae > Pseudomonas > Pseudomonas vranovensis. The sequence goes on from NZ_CP159259.1 coordinate 1,184,591, forward strand.
TCTCGAGCCTCTTTCTTGTTGTTGTAGGGGCAATCGGCAAATGGCAATGCAACGGGTCAGAGCGCGCGGCCTCCCGGCCAGTCACCGCACGCGCACATGTCCCGGACAACTTCGCGGATCAACTCGCTGATCAGCGTTTTCAACTGGCTGGCAGGCATCGAGGCGCAACTGCAGATACCCAGGGTGCGCGACACCCCCTCGGCGGCAACCCGATGGGCTACCAGGCGCCCGTCTTCGATTTCGCGCATGGCCAGGTTCAACGGCATGATGGTGTGGCCAATGCCAGCCTCGACCGCGCTCTTGAGGATGTGGACGGAGTTGACCTCCATGGCGATCTCGCCCACGGTCAGCCCGTGTTGTGCCACTGCCTGTTCAACCAGGGTGCGGGTGCTGTGGCCATGGGCCTGGCTGGGAAACACCAGCGGCCGTGCCAGCGCCTGTTCCAGTGACACGTCACCGGCAGGCGGTGCATCCGGTGCATTGGCCCGGTGGATCAGGTAGAAGTCTTCTTCGATCAGGGCACTGAACAGCACCTGTGCAGGCAGGTCGGCAGAGCTGAACAGGGCAAGGTCCACGCGGCCACGGATCAGTTGGTCCATGACGTTGCCGGTCAGCTCTTCATTGAGGTGGAATGCTACCTGCGGATAGCGTGCGGCCACCGCCCGCATCAAGGGCATGGCGAGGATGGTGGCGACACTTTGCGGCAGCGCCACGATGATCGAGCCGCTGACCGCGTCCGGGCTGCTGGTGACGGCGGCGCGGGCGTCGAGCAGGTGCTTGAGCATGCCCTGGGCATATTCATAGAACACCTTGCCGGCTTCACTGGCGACCACGCCGTTGTGGCTGCGATGAAACAGCTGCACGCCCAGCTCGTCCTCCAGTGCCGACATCTGTTTGCTCAAGGCCGATTGCGCCACATGCACCTGGCGCGCGGCCTGGGACAAGCTGCCGCAATCAATCACAGCGACAAAGTATCTGATCTGGCGAATTTCCATTTGGGCTTCCTGCAGCACGGGAACGTACGGGGCCGGTGAGGGTACAGCGCCTCAGCCGGTGGCGTGTCCGCGAGGAAAAATCTTCCCGGGGTTCATCAGTTGCTTCGGGTCCAGTGCGGCCTTGATCGCTTTCATGGCATCCACCGCGTTAGCCCCGTGTTCAACCGCCATGAAGTGCTGTTTGGTCAAGCCGATGCCGTGCTCGCCGGTGCAACTGCCGTGCATGGCAATCGCGCGTTCGGCCAGTCGATGAGCGGCCGCTTCGGCGCGTTCGACTTCGCCATGATCGTCAGGGTCAACCAGGATCAACGCATGGAAATTGCCGTCGCCTACGTGGCCGAAAATGGGGGCGAGCAAGCCATTTTCCGCAAGGTCTGCGGCGGTCGCTTCAATACAGTCGGCCAGGCGCGAGATCGGCACCACCGCATCGGTGGTCAGGGCGCGACAACCAGGGCGCAGGGCCAGGGCAGCGAAATAGCCGTCGTGGCGGGCTTGCCACAGGCGGCTGCGGTCTTCTGGATGCACCGCCCATTCAAAGTCCAGGCCCTGGTGTTCGTCGGCGACCATGCGCACCGTTTCCAGCTGTTCCTTCACACCGGCCTCGGAGCCATGCAGCTCGAACAGCAACGAGGGCACCTCGCGAAGTTGCGTCTTGCTGTAGGCGTTGAGGGCGCGCATGGTCAGCGCGTCGAGCAACTCGATACGGGCGATGGGCACGCCCAGCTGGATGATCTGGATCACCGCACGTACGGCGTGATCGACACTGGGGAATCGGCACACGGCTGCCGAAATGGCCTCCGGAATCGGGTGCAGTTTGACGGTCAGCTCGGCGATGGTCGCCAGCGTACCGCCCGAGCCCACCAGCAGATGGGTCAGGTCATAACCTGCCGAAGACTTGCGCGCCCGGCCACCGGTGTTGATCACGCGTCCGTCAGCCAGCACGGCGGTCATGCCCAGCACGTTTTCGCGCATGGTGCCGTAGCGCACGGCGTTGGTGCCCGAGGCGCGGGTTGCCGCCATACCGCCCAGGGACGCATCGGCACCCGGGTCGATGGGGAAGAACAGCCCGGTACCGTGCAAGGCGGCATTGAGCTGCTTGCGGGTCACACCCGGTTGTACGGTGGCGTCCATGTCGTCGACGCGAATTTCGACAATCTGGTTCATGCCCGAGACATCAATGCTCACGCCACCATGGGTGGCCTGCAACCAACCTTCCAGCGAGGTGCCGCTGCCATAGGCGATCATCGGCACGTCGTGGTGATAGCACGCGACACTGATGCCGACAATATCGTCAAGGCTGTTGGCGTAGGCAACGGCATCCGGCGGCATTGGGTCGAGGGCGGAAATATCGCTGCCATGGTGTTCGCGCACGCTGGCGGAGGTAGAGAGCCGGTCACCGAGCAGCAGGCACAGGTCATCGCGCAGGGAGTGGGGCAGGGGCATCGAGCAGTCTCCGGTTCTTGTTCGCCGCGTCGGTCATGCGGCATTTGTAGGGAGTTGTTGCTCATCTTAGGCAGGCTTTGGCCAACACCCGTAGTGCTGATTTCAGATGGAGTCATCTCTTGAAGAGATGGACTGACACACAGGAGGCGTTGACTTACTCACGCCCGCTGCGCGGCCGATCGCAGGCTGTCGCCAGCGGCTACACGGGGTGATCTGTAGCCGCTGCCGAGAAACGAGGCTGCGATCGACTGTATCGCAGTCGCCCTGCCTTTAGCCTTCTTTGATATCGCCGCAGAACAGCGGCTGGCTGCCGTCTGCAGGGCTGGTGCGAACGACCAGGGCATGGTCACCCTTGGCCAGTTGGCTCAACGCCACGGGTGCCTGTGCCCAGTACTGGGTACGCGGTGCCAGCGAGGGATAGTCGACGCTGTTGGCCTGCGGGGTGGTGTAGGCAAGTTTGCCCGGGTGCTGGCATGACCCCGCGACGATCGTAGTGTCCAGGCGGTTGGAAACGGCCATGTCGTGGGGCACGCCACCGACCGTGAGCTTGATGCTGGTTTGATCGCCCACCGGGCTGAGGGTGGCGCGTGCGATGTGCGTTGCGTTCAGCGCGGTAGCCTGGAGGGGGACATCGACAATCTCGGACCTGCTCGCGCAGCCTGAAACTGCCCCAACCGCCACTACCAACGCCAGCCAAGATGCTCTGTTCATCACAGATCTCCGGATGTGAGGTGTGTTGATTTCGTCCCCCATATGAAGTCTAGTGGCCTGCTCCGGGCGTGGGATCCAACTGATGGATGGTAGGGCTCGCAGTACCCCAGTGTTGTCGCTAGCAACAGAAGAGGTGAGATTTCTTGAGCGTTGAAAAAAGCGCAGTCGCGCTGAATTGGCAGGAGGTAGGGCAGGGCTTCAAACAGCTCTTGCCCATTTCCCTGTTTGTTGTGGTGTTTGGCGTGGCCTTCGGGCTTGCCGCGGCACAGCGGGGCCTGGACGATGCCTCGACGGTGCTCATGAGCGCGCTGGTGTTTGCCGGCGCGGCGCAGTTCGCCGCGCTGGATCTGTGGGGGCAGCAGGTGCCGGTCGTGCCGTTGATGGTCACCGTGTTTGCAATCAATGCCCGCCACCTGTTGATGGGAGCGACCTTGTACCCCTGGCTTCGCGACCTTCCGCGGGCAAAGCGCTACGGTGTGATGCTGGTGGTTTCGGACGCCAACTGGGCGATGTCGATGCAGGCCTACAACGCTGGCAAGTCGGGGTTGGGGTTGCTGTTTGGCGGTGGGCTCGCCCTGTGGTCGGCATGGGCACTGGGCAGCTGGCTGGGGCTGGTGTTCGGCAGCGCGATCCAGGACCCGGTGAGCCTGGGCCTGGACATGGTAATGGGCTGCTTTTTGCTGGCCATGGTGATCGGGGGGCAAAAGAACCTGCGCATGCTGGTCATCTGGAGTGTAGCGGCGGGCTCGTCGTTGCTGGCGTACGCCTACTTGCCGGAAAACAGTCATGTCGTGGTGGGCGCCCTGGCCGGAGGCATTCTGGGCGCGGTGTGGATGGAGAAAAAGAATGAGCATTGATAGCGCAGGGTCCGGCACCTTTCTCATCATCCTGATCATGGCGGTGGTCACCCTGGTCACGCGCTGGGGTGGTGTGTTCGTGATGTCCTTTGTTCCGATCAACTACCGGGTGCAGCAGTTCATCAGTGCGATGTCCGGCTCGGTTCTGGTGGCGGTGCTGGCGCCATTGGCGGTCACTGGTGACAACGGCGCGCGGCTCGCCTTGCTGACAACGGCCGTGGTGATGCTGGCGCTGCGCAAGCCGCTGCCGGCCATTGCGGCGGGAATTGTTGTGGCTGCGCTGTTCAGACAACTCGCGATTGTCCTGTAACATGCCAATCCCTACCTGCGTACCAAGAAGCTGAAAATGGACCTTCACTCGATTCTCGCGTTTACCCTGGTGGCAGCCATTGCCATCGCCAGCCCTGGCCCGGCGACGTTGATGGCGATCAACAACAGCCTGGCGTACGGGCCGCGTTACGCCGTGTGGTCCTCGATCGGCAATGCCAGCGGGCTGTTCTGCCTGTCGGCTGCGGCAATGTTGGGGCTGGGGGCTTTGCTGGCGAGTTCGGAGTGGATGTTCAACGCCGTGAAGATCCTGGGCGCAGGCTACCTGTTCTACCTGGGTGCCAAGCAGCTGCTCAAGAAGACCCCGATGCTGGCAGGGGATGTCCAGGCTGGTGGTAGTCAGGTCAAGCCATCGCGCATGAAACTGTACAAATCGGCCTTCCTGACTGCGGCCACCAACCCCAAGGCGACGATGTTCTTCACTGCACTGTTCCCGCAGTTCATTGACCAGGGCGCAGCGCTGCTGCCGCAATTCCTGCTCCTGACCTCGATATTCATGGCGTTGTCACTGGCGTCGTTGAGCGTCTATGCCGCGTTGGCTTCCCGGGCCAAGGGTGTGCTGACACGCCCTGCGTTCTCGGTGTGGATCAGCCGGCTGGTGGGCTCGACATTCATCGGCTTTGGCGCGGCGATCCTGGCAATGCGCCGCCAGGCTGCCTAGCCCGCTCCCACCATGCGACTGCTGTGCAGTCGATCGCAGCCTCGTGCCTCGGCAGCGGCTACAAATTGCCGGTGTAGCCGCTGGCGCCAGCCTGCGATCGACCGCGCAGCGGTCGTGGTTCAAGACAGTTGCTCATACGGACACCACTGGACAGCAAGAGCGCAGCGAATTGTGCTCTTGATCTTCTGCCCCGTTAACCAGAAGGGCCGAGCGGAGGTGTCGTGGAGGGGCTGGCGCAAAGCGCCTTCGGCCTTGGCCGAAGATGCGAAGCGTAGAGTTGCTTGCAACGCGTAGCTCGCATTGCCCCGTAGCGACACCGGAGCGAGGGGACCCGAAGCGCAGCGTAGGGCACCTGGTGGTGCAGGCGTTTTGCCTACTTTTTCCAAGAAGAAAGTAGGGCGCCGTAAGGGCACAAGGGTAACTCAGCACCACCCCAGATAATGGATAAACACACACATCCAAATCGCGGGGCAAGCCCGCCCCTACCGGCCCAAGCCGGCGGGAGCGAACCACCTTTGGGCCTGACAATGCCGAGGTCAATCTGCTGACCGGGTTGCGACTGCTGTGCAGTCGATCACAGTCTCGTTCCTGGGCAGCGGCTACAGCGTGCAGGCCAGGCTGATGTAGCCGCGCCAGCCTGCGATCGGCCGCGCAGCGGTCGTGGTTCAAGGCAGAAGCGCCTACCCGTCAGCGCACCCCTGCCTGGCGCAGTGCAGCCGGGGTGTAGTTGCTCGCCGAGGCGACGGCACCGAATTCGATGCTGCGCTTTTCTTCGTTTTTCAGGCCCAGCACCGAATAACGGCCAGACTGCAGGTCGTACAGCACTTCGGCGGTATAGCCAGGCACTTGCTTGTGGTAGTACTGCTGGGCATGCCCCTCTCCCACACGCCACAGCTGGCCGCGGCCGTCGTAATGATCCACTTCTGCCAATTGCCAGGTGTCCTCATCGAAGTACATGTGCCGTGTCGAATAGATGTGGCGCTGCCCCGGCTTGACCTTGGCCACCACCTCCCAGACGCGGTGCAGCTCGTAGCGGGTCAGGTCCTGGTTGATATGCCCGGCCTGCAGGATGTCGGCATACTTGAGGCTGGGTGAGTCGAGCCGGTAGCTGTTGTAGGGAATGTACAGCTCCTTTTTGCCGACCAGTTCCCAGGTGTAGCGATCCGGCGCGCCGTTGAACATGTCGTAGTTGTCCGAGGTGGCCAGGCCATCGGCGGCAGTGGCCGGGCCATCGTAGGCAACCTGGGGCGCGCGGCGCACCCGGCGCTGGCCTGCGTTGTACAGCCAGGCATCGCGCGGCGACTTCACCTGGTCGATGGTTTCGTGAACCAGCAGCACGTTGCCGGCCAGGCGTGCCGGCCCTGTCACGCGCTGGATAAAGTAGAACAGGATGTTCTCGGCCTTCTGCTTGTCCAGGCCCGGCAGTTCGCGCGGATACGAAATCTCGTCTTCGAGCTGGACCATGCTGAAATCGCCGTTGGCTTGCGGCTGAACCCGCGTTGCCAAGCGGTTGATGTTGCCGCCCCGGTAGCGGGTCAGGTGATTCCACAGCACTTCGATGCCACTCTGCGGCACGGGGAAGGCGTAATAGCGGGTATCGGCAAAGCCGCTCAGGCCGTTACCGCCATCGACCTGTTCGGTCTTGACCGCACTGGCCTTGATCACCGGGTAGATGTCTGCTGGCAGCGCTGCGCTGCGATGAGTCGGGTACACCGGGATTTTATAGGTGCTCGGGTAGCGCTCGAACAGGGCCAGTTGGCCCGCCGTGAGTTTGTCCTTGTGCTGCGCGACCGTGGCTGCGGTGATGACGAACAAGGGCTTTTCAGCGGCAAAGGGGTCGGACAAAAAGCCCTTGCTGTCGACTGTGCCCGCAGTGGCGGGCAGGCCGCCGGCCCAGGCCGGAATGCTGCCCGACGCATTGCCGGCCTTGAGGGCACCGATTGGTGTCAGCGTGGTGCCCAGTTGCGCAGCCTCCTCGGGGGACACCTTGGCCATCACTGCCGAGGCCATCAGCGAAAGCGCCAGCGCGCCGGTTTGCACAAATTTTATTGTTGTTTTCATGGGGTTGCTCTCACGTTAGAAAACGCTCATTCATTCATCGGCCCAGGTACAGCAGGCCAATCACCAACAGCGCAAGGAACAATGTTTCGCCGACCATCAAGGCGATGGGGCGCCAGCCAACGGTGGCCAGTTTTTGCAGCGAGGTTTTCAAGCCCAGGGCCGCGATGGCGACCACCAGGCAGGCTCGCGAGGTTTCGCTCAGGGCCTGGACAACGAAGTGCGGCATCAATCCACTGCTGTTGACCGCGACCAGGCAGATGAACGCCAGCAAGAATCCCGGTACCAGCGGGATGCGCCGTTCACTGTGCGCTTGTGTGCTCTGCTGCCTGCGAAACAGCCATGCGATTACCACCACTGCGGGCACCAGCAGGGCGACACGCAACAACTTCACCACGGTGGCGATGTCGCCGGTTGCCGGAGAGATCATGTATCCGGCGCCGACTACCTGCGCCACATCGTGAATGGTGCCGCCCAGAAAGGTCCCGGCCTGCGCGGGCGAAAAGCCCAGCAGGTTGCTGATAATCGGATAGGTGATCATTGCCACGGTCGAAAGCCCGGTTACAGCGACCACCGTGAGCAACGTATCGCGCTCGCTGTGCTCATGCCTGGGCAGTACGGCGGAGATCGCCAGGGCCGCGGAGGCACCGCAGATGGCGACGGCACCTCCGGTCAACACCCCGAAGTCGTCACGTACACCCAGCAGGCGGGCACTCATCCAGCCGACCAGAATCGTCGCGGTGACTGCGCATACGGCCGCCAGCACCGTGAACCAGCCCAGCGAGCCGATCTGCTCCAGAGTGATTCGCACGCCCAGCAAGGCCACACCGAGGCGCAGGACCGTCCGCGAGGTGAAGGTGATGCCCGCAACGCAGCGGCTGTCTTCACTGAGAAAGTGGCATGCCATGCCAAACAGCAAGGCGTAGAGCAGGGTGGGGCCACCATAATGGTCAGCGATGAACGCCGAGGCCATGGCGATGGCCAGGCTGACCAGTAATCCGGGGCCCAGGGCCTGCATGCGGGCCAGTCGTTGTCTGAAAGCGCTGACAGGCACAGCGCACTGTACGTCTTTGGTCATGAAAGGCATCTCGTGCCCGGCCGGTTGCAGCAAGCCTCCGCCGGGTCGTGGTCGTTCACTCGGTGGGTGTCTGCTCGAAGCACGGTAGGGAGCGGTCGATCACCACCCAGGGCTGTGCCGAGGCGCACCACAGGTGCAGATTCGGTGCGCTGTTGCGCGGATGGCTCAGGGTGCCGGCCTTGACCGCCAGCACGCCCGGCATCGAAGCGATTTCCGAATACAGTGCCGAGCCACATCGGGTGCAGAAGTAGCGTTTGACCGGCAGGCCACTGCCTCCGGCCTTGGCGTAACAACCCAGGCTGACGCCCTGGACCAGGAAGCCTTCGGCCTGCACCAGCAGGTTGACCGAAAAAGCGCTGCCGCTCTGCTTTTGGCAGTCGATGCAGTGACAGACTGCGGTGGACAGCGGGGCGAGGTGGCTGGAGTAGTGGATGCCGCCACACAGACAGTTGCCTTTGATTGTATTCATGAGGGGTCTCGTTTATTACCGGGTTGGATTGCACAGTTGGAGCCAGGCTGCCATCCACGCGCCAACTGCAGGGTCCGGCTGAAGCTGCGCCGGGCACCCGACAGCAGTACTGCAGCAAGGGTGCAGGCAATCAGCGTGACGGCCAGGATCGAGTAGCGGATGGCGGCAGGGTCGGCCAGCACGTAGTCGGTGATGACGCCGATGGCCACCGGGCCGATGCCGGCACCGAGCAGGTTGAGGACACCGGTGAACAAGGCGATGAACTGTCCGCGCATCGGCGTGGGCGACATCTCGACGATCAACGCTGGGCCAACGCCGAACAGGCACACCCATAAGGCGGCGGTGAGGGCCAGGAACGGCAGCGCCATGGAGGCATCGGGCGCCAGCAACAAGGGGATCGCGCCCACGGGCAGGCCGATGCTGGCGATGATCGCGACGCGCAGGTTGCCGTTTTCCACGCCGCGACGGTGCCAGAATTCCCCGAGCCAACTGGCACCGAGCACACCCAGAGGCGCGCTTACGCACATGATCAGCCCCATCACGGTGCCGGCTTTGGCGTAAGTCCAGCCGAACTCGCGTACCAGATAGCTCGGCACCCAGGTACCGCCGCCATAGACTGCGGCGTTGTAGCAGCCCAGTCCGAGCACAATGGTGGCGAAGGAACGCTGGTTGCTACGCAGGAATGCCCCGACTTCCGCCAGCGGCACGCCCAGCGGCGCCGACCCCGGCACAACCCTGGCACCACGCATGCGCGGTTCCGGTACGCCAAACATCAGTGCCAGTACGATCAGCCCCGGCAGGCCGATGGACATCAACGTGGTCTGCCAGGGAGCCAGGGTTCCCAGTACGGGCAAGGTCACGGGATGGGCGCTGAAGTAGCCGAGCACGAGGCCGGTGGCCAGCAGACCACCCCCCACACCGACCGGGCCGCCGGCGCCGAATACACCCAGGGCGCGGCCGCGCTTGTGTGGCACGAACAGGTCGCTGATCAGCGACACGGCACCCGGCAGCAGTACTGCTTCGCCCACCGCCACACAGATGCGGGCCACCAGCAGGTGCCAGAATTCGGTGGCCAGGCCGCTGGCAGCGGTGGCCAGGCACCATACGCCGATGCCGACCGTGATAATCAGGCGCCGATTGCCACGATCGATCAGTCGGGCCAGTGGCAGGCCTGCCAGGGAGTAGAAGGCCGCGAACGTGAAACCGTGGAGCATGCCCATCCAGGTGTCGTTGACGTGAAGGGACTGCTGGATCGGCCCGACCAGCAGACTGAGAATCTGCCGGTCCATGATCGAGAACATATAGGCAAGCAGCAGCACACCCAGGGCATAGCTGGCCTGGCCACGGCTGGGTAGCCACGGTGCAGGGCAGGGCACGGCCGCAGTGTGCAGAGTTGTTGTACGGGTCATCGACGGTTTACCTCTGGGACTGAGTGTTGAAGTCGAGGCCGCGCGGCGTTCGGCACACCGCGCAGTGTTGCCCTAGCGCGCTGCGGGAGCGCCGTCGATGTTGTTCTGCACAGGAAGCAGGCGGCGGTAACCGCCACCGTGGAATACCAGAGGGGCTTTGTCGACACGGTCGAAGGCCAGTACCTCACCGACCAGGATGATGTGATCGCCACCCTCGTACTGGTAGGTGGTCTTGCACTGGAAGCGAGCCGAGCAGCCATCGAGCAAGGGAATGTCGCTAGGACCGCGTTGCAGCTCGAGCGCTTCGAACTTGTCGCTGGCGCTTTTGGCGAAACGGTTGGACAACACCTCCTGGTCAGTTGCCAGAATGTGCACGGCAAAGTGCGAGCCCTCGGTAAAGGCGTGTGCCGAGGAGGAATCCTTGTTGATGCTCCACAGCACCATCGGCGGGTCGATCGAGACCGAGTTGAAACTGTTGGCAGTCAGTCCATAGTCCTGACCATCCAGGCCACGGGTGGTAACGATGGTCACGCCGGTGGTGAAGGCGCCCAGCGCCTGGCGGAACTGCCGGGGTTCGAAGTTGGAAGTGTTCATTGACATGGACTCCATTGCCGCCGGGCGTGCCAGCGGCTAATTGTTGTTGGTGTGGAGTGACTCAGCGCTTGAGCAGTGGCATGACCAGGCGACCGAAGCGCTCTGCTTCTTCGTGGTGCGGGTAGCCGGAGAGGCAGAAGCCGGTGCAACCGGCGTCGACGAAGGCCAGCAACTGGTCGGCGACTTGCTGGGGGTTGCCGACCACCGCCACGCCGGCACCGGGCCGCACCTCGGTGATGCCGGTCCACAGGTGCGGGGTCATCTTGCGCCCGACCGTTCGGGACAGTTCTTTCTGCCGTTGGTTGGCGACAGACTCAGCCATCATGGTTTTGACCTGCTCGGTCCAGGCCGGGTCGGCACCATCGACCAGCGCATCGGCGGCGGCCCAGGCCTGCTCTTCGGTCTCGCGGCAGATGATCTGCAGACGCATGGCGAACTCGATCTCCTCACCACGGCCATACTTGGCCGCGCGTTCACGCATTTCCTTGACCTGTTCGGCGATACGCTCCGGGTAATCGCCCCAGAACAGGTGTACCGAGGAGTGTTTGGCCGAAATTTCGGCGGCCTGTTCGGAGCCGCCACCGAGGAAGAACGGCGGGTGAGGCTGCTGGAGCGGTGCCGGGATGATCTTCGGGCCGTGAGCCTGGTAATACCTGCCCTCGTGCTCCACGCTTTCCTCGGTCCACAGGCGTTTCATCAGCTCGACTTCTTCTTCCATCTGCTCATAACGCCCTTCCTTGGAACTGATCTGGCCCTCGGCGTAGGCATCTTTCTCACTGAGGCCGGCGATCAGGTTGATGTAGATGCGGCCCTTGGACATCTGGTCGAAGGTGGCGAACATCTTTGCCTGGGCGACCGGATGGATGAAGCCTGGCTTGACCGCCACCAACGCCTTCAGACGCTCGGTGCGGGCAATCACGAATGCGGCGGTCACCCAGGCGTCCCAGCAGAAGGGGGTCACTGGCACCAATACGTAATCGAACCCGGCTTCTTCGGCGGTAACGGCCACCCGCTCGAAATGCTCGCGGGACTGCGAGATGCTTTTGGTCGGATCACTGAAGGCAGTGGTGTCGCCAATGGTTGGGATGAACCAGCCCATTTGCAGGGTTTTATTGTTATTCATGGTTGCGCGCTCGCACAGATGATGGGTGGAGCGACTACACCAAAGCCTGTACCGTGAAGGAAATGAATATGTGGAATTCCGGGAATGCAGAATATTAATACCCGTACCCTGGACCTGAACCTGCTGGTGGTTTTCGCCACCTTGTGGGAGACACAGAACGTCACTCGCGCCAGCGAGCGCCTGGCACTCAGCCAGCCAGCGGTGAGTCATGCCCTGCGACGATTGCGCGAGCGGCTGGGCGATGAACTGTTCGTGAACGGGCGCAACGGCTTGGTGCCGACGGCGCGCGCCACCGAACTGATAGGCCCGGTGCGTGATGCACTGACGCGGCTGGATGACGTTTTGCAAGGCTCCGTACCCTTTCTGCCGGGGGCAGCGCAGCGCACGTTCCGGATTGCCTCAGGCGACTTCGTCGAATTCCTGATCCTGCCCAGGCTGATCCAACACATCGCCCGCGAGGCACCCGGGGTGATGATCGAGGTGGTGCCGCTGCCGCCTGCCAGCACCTTGGCGCCGTTGCTGGAGCGAGGTGAAATTGATCTGGTCATCAGCACGCCCATGGCGCAGGGTGCGAGCCTGCGCCACGAGTCGATCACCACGGTTTCCCTGCTTACGCTGATCTGGGAGCGCGAAGGCCTTGCGCCCGGACGCTTCCCCCTGGAGCTGTACCTCGAACGGCCACAGGTGATGATCGAAATACACCAGCGCGAAGGCAACATCATCGATACCACCCTCAAGGCCCGAGGCCTTGCCCGGCGCATCGGGGTACTGGTGCAGAACTTCATGGCGATGCCGGTGATCGCTTCACAGACAGGCTACATCTGCAATTTGCCGGGCCCGATCGCCCGTGTCTTTGCGCCAACGTTCGGCCTCAGTTGCCACGAGCCGCCGGTCGACTTTCCGGCGCCGGAACTGGTTGCCTACTGGCACAACCGGTTCGATACCGACCCTGGCCTGAAATGGCTGCGTGAGCGGATAAAAGACTGCGCGGTCGGGTAGCGGTTACAGGTGCAGGCCAAACCGTGTAGCCGCTGGCGGCAGCCTGCGATCGAGCGCGCAGCGGTCCTGGTCCAAGTCAGTTGTTCCCGGCGGGTTGAAATGCGCGGCATTGCCCGACAGAATCGCGCCCCGATCCGGGCAAATGAAGAAGGGCAGCGGTTGAACGAACAGACATTGTCCATGCGCCTTGAGCGCGTGGCAGCGCAGGTGCCGGCCGGGGCGCGCCTGGCCGATATCGGCTCGGATCACGGCTATCTGCCGGTGGCCTTGATGCGCCGTGGCCTGATTGCGGCGGCGGTGGCCGGCGAGGTGGCGTTGACGCCTTTTCGCGCGGCCGAACGCACGGTGCGCGAAGAAGGCCTGGAACAGCACATTACCGTACGCCTGGCCAACGGCCTGGCGGCGATCGAGCCGAGTGACGGGATCACCGCCGTGAGTCTGTGCGGTATGGGCGGCGAGACGATCCGCGACATCCTCGAGCGCGACAACATGCGCCTGTGCGGGAAGGCGCGGCTGATCCTGCAGCCGAACGGCGGCGAACAGCCATTGCGCCGGTGGCTGATGGAAAACGGTTACCGCATCCTCCATGAAGAGGTGCTGCGCGAGAACCGCTTCGATTACGAGATCATCGTCGCCGAGCGTGGCGAGCCTGTGGCGTACACCGACCTGGAGCTGTACTTCGGCCCGTTGCTGATGCAGGCGCGCAGCGAGGCGTTCCTGCGCAAATGGCAACGCCGGTTGCGGCTCAAGCAACGGATCCTGGCACACCAGGCGGCGCCTGAAGAGGTCGCCCGGCACGTTCGATGGATCAGCGAACTGCTGGAGCCGTAACAGCACTGGGGGCTCCCACCAGTGCTGTGTACGACAGTGGCCCCCACCGTCAGTGCGCTCAGATACGGAAGCTGCCCACCAGGTGCTTCAGGCGGCTGGCCTGTTGTTCCAGGTCAGCGCAGGCGCGCAAGGTGGCCTGCAGGTTCTCGACCCCTTCCTGGTTGAGCATATTGATTTCATTGATGTCCATGTTGATCGCCTCGACCACGGCGGTCTGTTCTTCGGTCGCTGTGGCCACCGACTGGTTCATCCCGTCGATTTCGCCAATGCGCAGGTTCACGCTGCCCAGGCGCTCACCGGCCTGATTGGCGATTTCGACGCTGTCCTGGCTGTGGCGCTGGCTCTGGCCCATGGTTTCGACCGACTCGCGGGCGCCCACCTGCAATTCCTCGATCATGTTCTGTACCTGCTGCGCCGATTCCTGGGTGCGGTGCGCGAGGTTGCGTACTTCATCGGCGACCACGGCAAAGCCACGACCGGCTTCACCGGCCCGCGCCGCTTCGATGGCGGCGTTGAGGGCCAGCAGGTTGGTCTGTTGGGAAATGCTGGTGATCACTTCGAGGATCTGGCCGATGTTCACCGTCTTGCTGTTGAGCGTCTCGATGTGCGAGCTGGAGGTGCAGATCAGGTCGGAAAGGCGGCTCATGGCGGCGATGTTGCGGTCGACCACCTGCTGGCCTTCTTCGGCCAGGCGGCGCGCCGAGCTTGCCTGCTGCGAAGCTTGCGCTGCGTTGTGGGCGATTTCCTGGGCGGCAGCGCCCAGTTCGTTGATCGCGGCGGCAACGCTGTTGGTGCGGTTGGATTGCTCGTCGGAGTTGACCATCGACGAGTTGGAGGCGCTGACCACCCGCAGGGCTACTTCGTTGACTTGCTCGGTGGCCGAGGACACCTCGCGGATCGAGGTATGGATACGTTCGACAAAGCGGTTGAAGGCGTTACCCAGGTCACCGAACTCGTCGTGGCTGTGGATGGCCAGGCGCTTGGTCAAGTCACCTTCACCCTGGGCGATGTCTTCCATGGCCCGGGTCATGGTGTGCAGCGGTTGCAGCAGCACGCGGATCAGCAGGCCGAGCAGGGCGATGATGATCGCCACGGCCACCAGGGTGGCGATCACCGCCGAGGTGCGGAACTCGCTGAGCATCGCATAGGCCTTGTTCTTGTCCACCGACAGGCCGATGTACCAGTTGGCCGAAGGCAGCCCCTTGATCGGCGTGAAGGTCAGCAGACGGGCCTGGCCATCGGCCTGGACCTCGGTCAGCTCACCGGACAGTCTCGGCGTGCGCCCCGGGAACAGGTCTGACAGCGATTTCATTACCAGCGCCTGGTCCGGGTGGACCAGAATCTTGCCCTGGTCGTTGACCAGGAAGGCGTAGCCCATGCCGCCGAAGTTCAGCGAATTGATGATCTGCACCAAGCCTTCGAGCGACAGGTCGCCACCGACCACACCGATGCTGCTGGACACCTTGCTGAGGATGCCGATCACCGTCTTGTTGGTGGTCAAGTCGATGTAGGGTTCGGTGAGTATCGCGCCGCTGGCAGCCATGCCGTCCTTGTACCAGGGACGGGGGCGCGGGTCGTAGCCCTCGGGCATCTTGGTGTCGGGACGCACGCTGAAGCCGCCATCGACCTTGCCCAGGTAAACGGTCAGGAAGCTCGAAACCAGCGCCTGCTGGCCCATCAGCGTCTCGGCATTGGCAGGTTCCTGGGCGATGTTCTGCGCCAGGTTTTCCACCAGCGTGATCCGCCCCTCCAGCAGGTTGCGAATGTTGGTGGCGGTCGATTCGCCCATTTCGGCCAGGTAGTTTTCCAGGCTGACGCGGGTGGCATTGCGTTGCAGGTAGTCGTTGTAGAGGGTGAACAGGGTGAAGGCGAGCATCACGATCAAAGACGCTGCCAAAAGAATTTTGTGGCTGAAACGAAGACTTCTGTTCATGGCGTGGTGAGTTCACTCGATTTTTATCGGGACGTTCGAATGGTATCGGCCATGGATAGATAGATCTTGAGCATTAAATGATGGCTAGTTGCCACGCCGCTTGGGGCGACTGGTTTTGTAGCCGCTGCCGCCAGGCTGCGATCGCCCGCAAAGCGGTCGCAGGGCCCTGAGACGACTGCTGCGCAGCCAATCGCAGCCTGCCGACAGCGGCTACGCTTATTCGATGAAACCTCATCGCCAATGGGTCTCGCCATGAGCCTTGCCATGTTGACCGAGCTCGATGCCGCGCTACCGCTGCTGGCGCGCAAGATTCGTGTGCTGGATGCGCTGGCGTGGCCCGATGGGGTCGAGCCGGTGTTCCTGGCGAACTGGCGCAGCGGCAAAGCGCGGTTGCCCGACGTCGAGCAGCGCCCGCGTGACCACAGCAGCGACATTGTCGCGCTTGAAGCCTTCGCCGGCCGGTGCGACGAAGGCCACCCGGCCGGGCACTACCTGGCCATGACCGCCCGCAGCTACGCCACCGCCGCACGGATGCTGGGTGCCATCGGCACACCGGCCTTCACGGGCTATTCCTCGGCGCTGTACCGGCGACCGGATTTCTATTATCCGAAGCAGCAGCTAAGCATGCTGGACGCCGCCCGGTTCTTCCTCACCACCACCGACGCGCTGTTGGGCGGCCCCCGTATTCCATCCACCGAGGCCAACATCCCGGCGGCAGAATTTGCTGCCTGGATGCAGCCGGAGCTGGACCGTTTTTTTGGCATCGGCCAGGTCGCCATCAAGCTGGCCCCGAGCCTCGCCGCCAAGGCCATCGCCGGAACGAGCCGTATCCGCTTGCGTGCCAGCGCACTGTTCTCGGAGCTGGACAAGCAACAGTTGTTGCAGCACGAAGCCTTTGTGCATGTCGCCACCGCGCAGAACGGCGCGTTGCAACCCAACCTCAAATGCCTGGGCCTGGGGGCGCCGCGTACCACCCAGACCCAGGAGGGCATCGCTACCCTGGCCGAGTTGTTCACCGGCAGCATGGACATCAACCGCCTGCGTCGCCTGGCCCTGCGTGTGCTGGCGGTCCAGCAGGCGATGGATGGCGCCGATTTCATCCAGGTATTTGAAGGGTTCCTGGCGGCGGGCCAGTCACAAGAGGAGTCCTTCCGCTCGACCCAACGGATTTTCCGTGGCGCCGACCTGCGTGGCGGCTCGGCGTTCACCAAGGACGCGGCCTACCTCACCGGTTTGCTTGGCGTCCACACGTTGATGCGCATCGCCATTCGCGACAACCGGCCGGAGCTGGTCGGGCACCTGTTTGCCGGCCGCCTGAGCCTGAGCGATACCGTGCGCCTGGGGCCGCTGTTCGACTCAGGCTGGCTCAAGGGACCGGTCCATGTCCCGGCCTGGGCCAGCGACCTGCGGCTGCTGGCGGCCAACCTGGCGTTCTCGGCGTTCATCGCCAGGATCAAGCTGGAGGTGCTGGACCTTGAGATGTTCATGGCCTTTGCCGACGAGCACGAGGCGGATGCCAGTGCCCGCTGAGGGCTGCTAGGCTGTCGCAGTCTTAGCCAAAGGAGTGGACCATGCTGTTCAAAGATAAAGTCGCCATCGTCACCGGTGCAGCCCAAGGCCTTGGGCTCGCGTACGCCAAGGCCCTGCTGGCCGAAGGCGCCCGGGTTGTCATCAGCGACCTGGGTACGGATCGGGCGGGCGCAGGCCAGGATGAAAGCGTCGCAACTGCCGTCGTACGCGCATTGCAGGCCGAAGGTGGGCAGGTGGTGGCACACGCAGGCAACCTGGATGAGGAGGCGGGGTGCAAGGCACTGGTGGCGCTGGCCATCGAGCGATTCGGCGGGCTCGACATCCTAATCCACAACGCTGGCTGGGTTGGCTATCAGTCGATCGAAGAGCAAGACGCTGCGTTCCTGCAACGCTCGCTGGGCATCAACGTGCAGGCACCGATCTGGTTGAGCAAGCATGCCTGGCCTCACCTCAAGCGCTCCGCCGCCCCACGGGTGGTGCTGACCACCTCCGACCGCGCCATGTATGCGCAATACGCCCAGGTCGGCCTGACGGCCTACGCGGCCGGAAAGATGGCGCAGATCGGCATCATGAACGCACTGAGCATGGAGGGCCGCGAGCACGGCATCCTGGTCAACGCGGTGTCGCCGGTGGCCAAGACACGCATGTGGGGCATCACCCAGCCGCCCGAGAACCTCAAGCCGGAGTGGGTCACACCGGGTGTGCTGTACCTGGCCAGTTCGCTGTGCCAGGACACCGGCCTGATCCTGCGGGCCAGCAACGGCCAATTCACCGCCACGCGGTTTTGCGAGAACCCGGGTGTCGACTACCCGACCGATCTTGCCGGGATCAAATGCGCGAGTGTGCAGGAGGTAGCAACCCAGTGGGACCGGATCCTGTAGGAGCGGCGGTGCGACGTCTCGACTTGCCCCGCGATAGCAATCTGCCTGGCACACCGCAATTGCGGACAAGCCCGTTGCCACCGGTGGGGAAGTTGATCTGCGGCAATGTGGCGGCGCCTGGGCAGGCCTAGGCTGACGTAGCTGGGCACAGGCCAATGGCCAAGGCGGCACCATGAACCGTAAACGCATCGTCTGGGAAAGCATCCTCCTGGGTTTCCCTTGCGTCCTTCTGCCGGTTCTGCTGATGGGGTATCTGGCTTGGATGCTCAATCTGCACTCCGCCCAGCAACGCCTGGAATCCCTGGCCGTCGTGGCCTCCGGCCGGGCCAGTGGCACCGTCAATGAAGCGGCCGGCGCGCTCAAGCGCATTGCCGGCTCCCACCTCGTGCCCTGCACACCGGAAAGCATCGATGAGATGCGCCTGTTGACCATCAATACGTTTTCCGTGAAGTCGGTCGGGTATGTCGAGGAAGAAGTCTTCGCCTGCGGTTCATGGGGCTCGATGGGCCAGCATGTGAAGCCCTGGCGGGAAGACTTCACCACCACCGATGGCGTGCGTGTATCCATTGGTGTGCAACCGCACATCGTCCACGCCAAACCGATGATGGCCCTGCAGTACGCCGCCTTCAACGTGCTGGTGGACCCTGAGCAGTTCCTCCAGGTGCCCCTCGAAGACAACGTCCATCTTGCAGTGGGTACTGCGGGTGGCCATCTGGTCAGTACCTCGCGGCCGGGCGTCGAGCGGTTCCTGAGCCGCGTGCATACGGGCTCGGCCAAGGGGCTTGAGGAGGGTTATCTCTACACCCTGGTTCACAGCGGCGATTGGGTGGCCATTGCCGCACTGTCTCGCCAGGAGTTGCTGCAAGGGTTGATAAGAATGGAGCTGTTGCTGCTGCCCATCGGCGGCTTGATTGCCGGTGGGCTCGCGGTGGTGCTCATCAGGCGCACACGCCAGCGTCTGTCGCCGCTGGCCGAGCTGAGGCTGGCGGTGCGCAGGCGTCAGTTCATTGTTCACTACCAGCCAATCATGCGCCTGAGCGATGGCCGCTGCATCGGTGCCGAGGCGCTGCTGCGCTGGCGCCGGCGGGACGGTAGCCTGGTTAGCCCGGACCTGTTCATACCGCTGGCCGAGAAGAGCGGCTTGATCCTGCCGATCACCGATCAGGTGTTCGAGCAGGTGATGCATGACCTGGGCCCGCTGCTGGTGGAGGATCGCAGCCTGCATGTGTCCATCAACCTGGCGGCCGAGGATGTCAGCAGTGGCCGCTTCCTGTCCGCGCTCGAGCGTGCCCTGGATAAATCGGGAGTGCATCCCGGGCAGATCTGGCTGGAAGCGACAGAACGTGGCTTCGTCGCGATCGAAAGCGCTCGGGCGGCCATGAACCGGGCGCGTGCATTGGGGTACCAGGCAGCCATCGATGACTTTGGTACGGGTTTTTCCAGCCTTCAGCACCTGCAGCAACTGCCCCTGGATATCCTGAAGATCGACAAGTCGTTCGTCGATACCCTCGACCCGGACACCGGTGCCGGCTCGGTGACCACCCATATCATCGACATGGCCAGGAGCCTGGGCTTGCAGATCGTCGCCGAGGGCATCGAGACCCAGGCGCAAGCGGATTACCTGCGCCGTCAGGGGGTGCAGTTCGGCCAGGGGTGGTATTTCGCCAAGGCAATGCCGGCGGAGGCGTTCAAGTGTTTTTACCAGGCGCATGTGCCGGCCGTTTCGCCGGGCGAGCCTATTTCTACAGCGGTGGTGTGAGCTTTGCTGGAGAAGCTGCCCTGCACAGTACTTATGGGGCTGGTCTTGCCTACGATCGGCCGCGAAGCGGTCATAGGCGGTACTGGCGCCAGCTTCCACAAGGGCTGATCAGCCCCGCAAGCGCCGCCACAGGGTCGTGCGGCTGATACCCAGCCGCCGTGCCGCTTCGTCGTGATTGCCCTGGCAGTCCTCCAGGGTCTGGCGCACATGCGTCAACTGCGCTGCCTTGCCCAGCGAGCGCAGGTCTTCGGTCACTGCCGGTAAAGGCGCCGAGGGGCCCTCGCGTTGTTCGAACAACTCAGGCAGCAAGCGCGCCAGCCGCTGTTGGTCGATCTCGCCATGATGCGTCAGCTCCTTGGCCGAGAGCACCGCGCGTTCGACGATGTTCTCAAGCTCGCGCACGTTGCCCGGCCAGGGGTACTCCAGCAGGTACGGCATCAAGGCCGGGGGCAGGGCGCCTGCACCGCGTGGCTGGCCGCTGACCAGCAGGCCCTGGACGATACCGCGGGCGATCAGGGCGATGTCCTCGCGTCGCTCGCGCAGTGGCAGGGTCTGCAGGCGCAGGATGTTCAGGCGGTAATACAGGTCGGTACGAAACTGTCCGGCCTCGATAGCGCCGCGCAGGTCCTGGTGGGTGGCGGCGATGATGCGCACGTCGATGGAGATCGGCTCGGTGCCGCCCAGGCGCAACACTTCACGTTCCTGTAGCACACGCAGCAGGCGGGTCTGCAGTGACACCGGCATGTCGCCGATTTCATCGAGAAACAGCGTGCCGCGATGCGCTGCCTCGAACAGGCCCGGCTTGCCGCCCTTGCGCGAACCGCTGAATGCGCCTTCTTCATAGCCGAACAGTTCGCTTTCGAGCAGCGACTCGGGGAAGGCTGCGCAGTTGATCGCTACGAACGGCCCATGGGGTCGCTTGCTGGCGTTGTGGATGCCCTGGGCCAGCAGTTCCTTGCCCGTGCCGCTCTCGCCGGTGATAAGGATGGTCGAGTCGGTCAGGGCATAGCGCTCGGCAAGGCGCAGCAGTTCGCGGTTGGCCAGGCTGTTGCCGCTGATCTGTTCCAGCCGGTATTTGGCAACGAATGCACCGGGGCGGCGCGAGGCGCGGATGCGCTGGTCGGCGCGCTGTACAGCGGTGGTGTCCTGGCAGGTCAGCACCATGCCGGTACGCTGGCCGTTTTCCAGGATCGGCAGCAGGTTGCTGACCACCTGGTGGGTCCCCAGGCGGATCACCTGGTTTTCCTCGCCGATGCCATCGCGCAATGCTTGCGCCAGGTCCAGCGCCGGGCACAACTCCTGCAGCGGGCGCCCCAGTGCAGCGCTGGGCGGCAGGTCCAGCAGCAGCGCCAGCGCCGGGTTCAGCGACTGCACGATGCCATGGTTGTCAATCGCCGCCACACCGGCGGGGATGTGTTGCAACACACCGTTCAGGTGCTGGCGCTTGGCGATCTCGATGCGCTGGCTGTGCAGAATGCCAATCGCTTCTTCCAGTGCCTTGCGTACGGTCTCGGTGCTCAGCGACAGCACCCCATGCAGGCCCGCCTGCTCGGCCAGTTCCAGCACCGTCGACGAGCCGATGACACTACGGCATCCCAGCTTCGCCACCTGGTCCACCGCTGCCCGTGCCTGCTCCAGGGTGGTGTAGGACGCCTGGTGGAACTGCACGGTGAACAGCCCGGCCATGGCCTGCAGTTCGGCATTGATGTGGCTGTAGCTGAGGATTGCCACCTGTGAAGAGTGCGCGCGCGCCTGCTCCAGTGCGCGCAGCAGGTCGGCGCCGCTGATGCGCATCGACAGCACCGGGCGGGTGAGGTGTTTGCGCAGGTAGGCCGCCGTTGCGCCAGCGCACACGAACACATCGACTTCGCCGCGCCGCTCCAGCTCGCAGGCCACCTGCAGCGCTTCGTCCACCGAGGTGTCGAGCACCTGGATGCGGGTCTCTTCGGCAAAGTCGCCCATCAACCCTTCGACTACCCGCGCCAGCCGGCTCTGCTGGTCGGGGCGTTGCAGGTGGCTGATGAGCACGACGATCTGGGCGCGGGGCAGCGGCATGTGGGGCTCCTCTATTCAAGGATGAAATTGTTTTTCAGAGTTGAACAGATTTGATTCGGAAGTGAAACGGCTTTCCACTGCCATGCCGCTCAAGGGTGATCGAGCAAACTTGCGCTGCCCAACAAGAGCGGGGCTTGGCGGCGAATCATGGCTGTACTGACAGGAGTTGGCCCGGCCGTTGCTATAGCTAATTCGCCATACGCAAACCCCGATAAAAATACCCAAGGGCAGGGCGAATCGAGTCATGAGCAGTCTCAACGCAGCATCCCAGGCCGCTGGCGTACACAGCGACGCGGCGAACGATCAACCCCTGCTGGCGTTCATTGGCGAGCAGGCCCAGGCGCAGCGGGTGGTCATCTTGCAGCGCAAACAGCTTTCAGGGGGGGCGATCCAGGAAAACTGGCTGCTCGACGTGCAGCTCGACGGCGGCCCCTTTGCCGGTGTACAGCGTTGGGTTCTGCGCAGCGACGCCGCCTCCGCGTTGCCGGCTAGCCTGAGCCGCGCCCAGGAATTTGCCGTGCTCAGTCGGGTGCATCGCGCCGGGGTAAAAGTGCCCCGGCCGCTGTGGCTGTGCCGGGACCCGGCGGTGATTGGCCGCGCCTTTTTCCTCATGGAGTGGGTGCCCGGCATTGCGGCGGGCCGGTTGCTCAGTGGCCAGTGCGCTGCCGAAGGCAATGCGCAGTTGGCTGCCGAGTTGGGTGCCAACCTTGCGCGGTTGCATCAACTGCGCCCGCCCTGTGGCGAGCTGGGCTTTCTGCCGCTGCCCGACGTCGCGCCGGCACTGGCCAGCATCGCCACGCACCGCGCTTTTCTCGATCGCCATCAAGGCGCACACCCCGTGCTGGAATGGGGCCTGCGCTGGTGCGAGCTCAACGCACCGACCGACAGCACGGTGTGCCTGCTGCATCGCGACTATCGCAGCGGCAATTACCTGGCCAACGAAGCAGGCTTGCAGGCCGTACTGGACTGGGAATTCACCGGCTGGGGCGACCCCCGTGAAGACATCGGCTGGTTCTGCGCCCGTTGCTGGCGCTTCGCTCGACCAGACCTCGAGGCAGGCGGCATCGGGCAACTGGAGGACTTTCTGCGCGGCTACCGCGAGGTTTCTGCGCTGCACATCGACCGTGAACAACTCGATTACTGGCAAGTGATGGCGACCTTGCGCTGGGCGGTGATCGCCCTGCAACAAACCCAGCGCCATCTCTCGGGCGAAGAGCCGTCACTCGAGCTGGCGCTTACCGGGCGCCTGCTGCCGGAGCTGGAACTGGAAATCCTGCGCCTGACCTCAGGAGCGAAACAATGAACCACCCCGACGCCCGCGAACTGCTGCATATCGCTCGCCAGACCCTGCTGCAGGAACTGCTGCCGGCACTGCCTGCCGACAAACGCTACCTGACCCTGATGGTCGCCAATGCCATGGCCATCGCGGGTCGCGAATACCAGGACGCAAACAGCGCCGATGGTCTGGAGCATGAGCACCTGCAGGCGCTGCTGGACGACCGCCAGTTGTCACTGGGTGACGCCCGCCAAGGGCTCGCTGCCGCAATCCGCGAAGGCCGTTTCGATGGTGGCGATGAACGCAGCCGGCTGCTTGAGGCGCTGCAACAGACCACCCTCGCACAGCTGGCAATCAGCAATCCCAAGGCGCTGCCATGAGCGCACCCGTCGCCCATCTTGAATACCGCACCGTGCCAAGCACCCAAGGACAGCCATGAACTTCACGCTCCCCGACGACCTGCTCGCCCTGCAAGAGAAGACCCGCACCTTTATCGCCGAGCAGGTGATCCCGCTGGAAAAAGACCCGCGCCAGACCGCCCATGGCCCTGGTGAAAGCCTGCGCCAGGAGCTCATCGAGCGCGCCCGCAAGGCTGGCCTGTTGACCCCGCACGCCAGCCGCGAAATGGGCGGCCAGGCGTTGAGCCACATCGCCAAGGCCATCGTCTTCGAAGAGGCCGGTTATTCGCCGCTGGGCCCGGTGGCGCTGAACATCCATGCGCCGGACGAAGGCAATATTCACCTGATGGACGTGGTCGCCACCGAAGCGCAGAAAGACCGCTGGTTGCGTCCGCTGGTGCAGGGCCATATCCGTTCCTGCTTTGCCATGACCGAGCCGGCGCCGGGCTCCGGCTCCGATCCGTCGATGCTGCGTACTACGGCCACCCGCGACGGTGACGACTATCTCATCAACGGTCACAAGTGGCTGATCACCGGCGCCGAGGGCGCGCGTTTCGTGATCATCATGGCGCGCATGGAAGACGGCACCGCCACCATGTTCCTGTCCGACATGGACCGCGAGGGCATTGTCCACGAGCGTCAGCTCAACTCTCTGGACAGCTGCTTTACCGGGGGGCACGGCCAGTTGCGCTTCGACAATCTGCGCATTCCGGCCAGCGACGTGCTGGGTGAGATCGGTGCCGGCTTCCGCTATGCCCAGGTACGCCTGGCACCGGCCCGGCTGACCCACTGCATGCGCTGGCTCGGCGCGGCCCGTCGGGCCCACGACATCGCCTGTGACTACGCCCGTACCCGAGACGCGTTCGGCAAGCCGCTGGGTGAGCACCAGGGCGTCGGTTTCATGCTTGCGGACAACATGATGGACCTGCACGTGGTGCGCCTGGCGGTCTGGCATTGCGCCTGGGTGCTCGACCAGGGCCAGCGCGGCAATGTCGATTCGAGCATGGCCAAGGTGATCAGCGCCGAAGCGCTGTGGCGGGTAGTCGACCGTTGCGTGCAGATGCTCGGTGGTCGCGGTGTGACCGACGACACCGTGGTCGAGCGGATTTTCCGCGACATCCGGCCGTTTCGCATCTACGACGGCCCGAGCGAAGTCCATCGCATGAGCCTGGCGAAAAAAATCCTCGACCGCCGCACAGGAGCGCACTGATGCAGCCCGTTATTGCCCAACTGTTCAACCTTGAAGGCCGTCGTGCCCTGGTCACAGGCGCCTCCAGTGGCCTGGGCCGGCATTTCGCCCTGACCCTGGCGGCCGCTGGCGCCGAGGTGGCGGTAGCGGCGCGGCGCAGCGAGCCGTTGCGCCAACTGGTGGACGATATCCAGGCGGCCGGTGGCCGGGCCAGCGCCCATTCGCTCGACGTCACCCGCCGCGACGCCATCTGCCGTTGCCTCGATGAAGTCGGCCCGCTGGACATCCTGGTCAACAACGCCGGTGTCAGCGACAGCCGCAATGTGCTGGCTTATGACGACGAGGGGTGGGACCAGATTCTCGACACTAACCTCAAGGGCGCCTGGAGCGTTGCCCAGGAAACCGCGCGGCGGATGGTGCAGGCGCAGCGCGGCGGCAGTGTGATCAATGTCACCTCGATTCTCGCCAGTCGCGTCGCCGGTGCGGTCAGTCCCTACGTTGCGGCCAAGGCCGGACTGGCCCACCTGACCCGCGCCATGGCGCTGGAGCTGGCGCGCCATGGCATCCGGGTCAACGCCCTGGCGCCGGGCTATGTGATGACCGAACTGAACGAGGATTTTCTTCGCAGCGACGCGGGAGAGAAGCTGCGTGCGCGTATTCCCAGCCGTGCGTTCTGCCAGCCGACGGACCTCGACGGTGCGCTGTTGCTGCTGGCCAGCGATGCCGGCAAGGCCATGACCGGTACCGAAATCGTGGTCGATGGAGGGCATCTGTGCAGCGGCCTGTAGGCCGCCTGCTGCAACGCCTCTCAAGCACAACAACAGACCGATGACGGTCAGGAGAGCCCTACATGATGCCTTCGATGTTTGAAGCGGAGCTTGCGCCCAACGACGCCAATTATGTGCCGCTGTCGCCCGTGTCCTTCCTCAAGCGTGCCGCGCACATCTATCCGGACCGCGACGCGGTGATCCACGGTAGCCGTCGCTACAGCTACCGGCAGCTTCACCAACGCAGCCGTTGCCTTGCCAGTGCGCTGGAGCGGGTCGGCGTGCAGCGCGGTGACCGTGTTGCGGTGCTGGCGCCGAACGTGCCGGAGCTGCTTGAAGCGCACTATGGCGTGCCGGGGGCAGGCGCTGTACTGGTAAGCATCAACATTCGCCTGGAAGCGCACAGTATTGCCTTCATCCTTCGCCACTCGGCGGCCAAGGTGCTGATCTGTGACCGCGAGTTCAGTGCCACCGTGCGCCAGGCCCTGAGCTTGCTGGAGAGCCGGCCCCTGGTGATCGATATCGACGATGCCCAGGCCCTTGGCGGCGAGCTGATCGGCGAACTGGACTACGAAGCGTTCCTGGCCCAGGGCGATGCCCGGCGGGCGCTTTCGCTGCCGGAAAATGAATGGCAGTCGATTGCCTTGAACTACACCTCCGGCACCACGGGCGACCCCAAGGGCGTGCTGCTGCATCACCGCGGCGCCTACCTGAATGCCTGTGCCGGGGCGCTGATCTTCCAGCTCGGGCCGCGCAGCGTGTACTTGTGGACGCTGCCGATGTTCCATTGCAACGGCTGGAGCCACACCTGGGCGGTGACCCTGTGCGGTGGTACCCATGTGTGCCTGCGCAAAGTGCAGACCACTTCGATCTACACCGCCATCGCCGAGCACGGCGTCACGCACATGAGTGCGGCGCCGGTGGTGATGTCGATGCTTATCCATGCCGAGCAACAGTTCGAGCACCGCGCCGGTCAGCCGGTGGCGGTGATCACCGGTGGCGCTGCGCCGCCCAGCGCCGTGATCGCTGCCATGGAGGCGCGTGGCTTCAGCATCACCCATGCCTACGGCATGACCGAAAGCTACGGGCCGAGCACCCTGTGCATGTGGCAACCGGGCCTGGACGAACTGCCGTTGGAGGCCCGTGCGCAGTTCATG
This sequence comes from Pseudomonas vranovensis, assembly GCF_040438935.1. Classification (NCBI taxonomy): domain Bacteria; kingdom Pseudomonadati; phylum Pseudomonadota; class Gammaproteobacteria; order Pseudomonadales; family Pseudomonadaceae; genus Pseudomonas; species Pseudomonas vranovensis. Next base: position 1,211,091 of record NZ_CP159259.1, read on the forward strand.
GGCCGCCAGGGCGTGGCCCACCCAATGCTTGAAGAAGCCACCGTACTCGACGTCGAGAGTGGCCAGCCGGTGCCGGCCGATGGCGTGACCCTCGGTGAGCTGGTAGTGCGCGGCAACACGGTGATGAAGGGCTACCTCAACAACGCCTCGGCGACTCGCGCAGCCTTTGCCGATGGCTGGTTGCACACCGGCGACCTGGCAGTGCTGCACGCCGATGGCTACGTAGAGATCAAGGACCGCTCCAAGGACATCATCATCTCCGGTGGCGAGAACATCAGTTCGCTGGAAATCGAAGAAGTGCTTTATCAACACCCTGCGGTGATCGAGGCAGCCGTGGTGGCCCGACCCGACCCGCACTGGGGCGAAACGCCCCATGCATTCGTGACCTTGCGCGCGGATGCCGCCACCAGTGTCGGCGTTGATGAGTTGGTCCTCTGGTGTCGCCAGCGACTGGCGCATTTCAAGGCACCGCGGCATGTCTCGCTGGTGGATCTACCCAAGACTGCGACCGGCAAGATCCAGAAGTTCGTGTTGCGTGAGTGGGCCAAAGCGCCACAGGAGGTGCCCTGCCAGATCGAACACTGATCGACCCGTCGCACGCCTTTTCCAATAACAACAAGTGCTTTCGTCAGAGGTGGTCACATGCCCAGTTCCAGTCCCTTGTATGCACGCATACGGCGCAACACCCAATTCATCGAGCTGGTGGCTCGACGCAACCGGCTCACCCTGGGCCTTCTGGTGGTGATCGTGGCGGTGTTCTACGCCTATATGGGGCTGGTGTCGTTCTGGCCCGAGCTGATCGGCCAGCGCCTTGCCGAGGGCTCGAACCTGACCTTCGGCGTGGTCGCCGGGGTGTCGCTGTTCGTGTTCTTCTGCGCGTTGTCGGGCTTCTACGTGTACCGCGCCAATGGCGAGTTCGACCGCATGACCCGCGAGCTGATCGCCCAGGTCGAGCAGGAGGAGGCACGATGAACGCACGTTGCCTGCTCGCCCTTGGCACGGTGTTGTTCTCCACTTCGCTGCTGGCTTCGCCAGCGATGGAGGCGGCAACACGCCAGCCCTTGAACCTGCATGCCATCGGCATGTTCATGGTGTTCGTGGTCTTCACCCTGGCCATCACCTGGTGGGCCGCGCGGCGTACTCGCTCGACCGCCGACTTCTACAGCGCCGGCGGTGGTATCTCGGGGTTCCAGAACGGCCTGGCGTTGGCGGGCGACTACATGTCGGCCTCGACCTTGCTGGGCATCACTGCGCTGATCTACACCTCAGGCATGGACGGCTACATCTACCTGATCGCCTTCTTCGCCGGCTGGCCGGTGCTGCTGTTGCTGATGACCGAACGGCTGCGCAACCTGGGGCGGTTCACCTTCGCCGACATCACCTCGTACCGCCTCGATCAGGGCAAGGTGCGGACCATGGCGGCGATCGGCTCGTTGACCGTGGTGTGCTTCTACCTGGTGGCGCAGATGGTCGGGGCGGGGCAACTGATCAAGCTGCTGTTCGGCCTCGACTATCACATCGCGCTGCTGATCGTCGGTGCGCTGATGATGCTCTACGTGACCTTCGGTGGCATGGTGGCGACCACCTGGGTGCAGATCATCAAGGCCTTCCTGCTGATGGTGGGCGGCACCCTGGTGATGCTGCTGGCGATGAACGAGTTCAACTTCAGCTACGACACCCTGGTCACCCGCGCGATGAGCATCCATGGGCTGGGTGATCGCCTGCTGGCACCTGGCAGCCTGCTGGCCGATCCGCTGACGGCATTGTCGCTGAGCCTGGGCCTGGTGTTCGGGACCGCCGGCTTGCCACATATCCTGATGCGTTTCTTCACCGTCAGCGACGCCAAGGAGGCGCGCAAGTCGGTGCTCTATGCCACGGGCTTCATCGGCTATTTCTTCAACGTGATCTTCCTGCTGGGCCTGGCCTCGATTGTCATCGTCAGCCAGGACCCGCAGTACTTCGAAGGTGGCCAGGCCGGCGGCAAACTGCTGGGCGGCGGCAACATGGTCGCCATGCACCTGGCCCAGGCCGTGGGTGGCAACATGCTGCTGGGCTTTCTCTCGGCGGTGACCTTCGCCACCATCCTGGCGGTGGTGTCGGGGCTTGCCCTGGCCGGTGCCTCGGCCATCGCCCACGACTTGTATGCGCGGGTGATCAAGAAGGGCACGGCCAGCGAGGCGCAGGAGCTGCGAGTGACCAAGTTCGCCACCCTCGGGCTGGGCCTGGTCGCGATTGGCCTGGGCATCGTATTCGAGAACACCAACGTGGCGTTCATGGTGGCGCTGGCGTTTGGTATTGCCGCCTCGGCGAACTTCCCGGTGCTGTTTCTCTCGATGTTCTGGCGTGGCCTGACCACCCGTGGTGCGCTGGCAGGCGGCTACCTGGGGCTGGTGAGTGCGATGGCGTTGGTGGTGTTTTCGAAGCTGGTGTGGGTCGATGTGTTCCACTTCAGCGAGCCGCTGTTCCCGTATACCCAGCCGGCGTTGTTCTCCATGCCGTTGGCATTCCTGGCGGCTTACGTGTTCTCGAAACTCGACCAGAGCGCCCGCGCCAAGGCCGAACGCGAAGCCTTCGAGGACCAGTACGTACGCGGCCAGACCGGTGTCGGCGCCAGCGGCGCATCGGCCCATTGACGAACATGCAACGCCCGGTGGGAGCTGGCGTGCCAGCGATGAAGCCCGTGCAGCTCCCACATTCCTGTGCAGAATTGCACATCCCTCACAGTTGCCTACGCTAACCCGGTACCGAGCAGACAGGTGAGTGACGATGAATGTGATGCAATGGATGCCCGTTTCGTTGATGGTGTTGAGCCTGGCTCCAATCGCCCAGGCGGAGGACTCGGCAGAGCTGGCCAAAAAAGCCCTCAACCCGGTAGCAGCCATGTACAGCCTGCCTGTGCAATACAACTGGGATCAGAAGATCGGGCCGTCGGGCGAGGGCATGCACAGCGTTACGCACATCCAGCCAGTGCTGCCATTTGAGTTGAACGACGAGTGGAACCTCATTTCTCGCACCATCCTGCCGATCATCGATCAGCACGGGCTGGTGTCGGGTGGTGCGGCGGACAAATCCGGTGTTGGCGACATCACCCAGAGCTTTTTCTTCTCGCCCAAGCAGCCCACCGACAGCGGCTGGATACTCGGAGCCGGCCCTGCGCTGTTGATCCCCACGGGCAGCGATGAATTGCTCGGCAGCGAGCAATGGGGGCTGGGCCCGACAGCCGTTGCGCTCAAACAATCGAACGGCTGGACCCGGGGCATCCTGGCCAACCATATCTGGGGCCTGGACGGCAGTCCGCCGGATGACAAGGACAAGGTCAACCAGACCTTCCTGCAGCCATTTTTCTCCTACACCAACAGCAGCCTGACCACCTACGGGATCAACACCGAATCCACCTACGACTGGCAAACCCGCGAATGGTCGGTACCGGTCAACCTGACCGTGACCCAGTTGCTGAAAATCAGTGGTCACCCGCTGACCGTGCAGGTTGGGCCCAGGTACTGGCTCGACAGCCCGGACAATGGCCCGCAGGGCTGGGGCTTCCGGGCGGCGGTGACCTTCTTGTTCCCGCGCTAGCGGGCGACTGCTTTGCAGGCGATCGTAGCCTCGGCAGCGGCTACAGCCTTTGGGTAGCCGCGCAGCGGTCGGGCCTGTGTGCAGGATGGAACGTCAGAAGGTCTTGCTGACCGAGGCCACCACGGCAGCGCTGCAGATATCCTCGAAGCCCAGATAGCTGGCGCATTCAGCCTGGGACAGGTCAGTGTCGATGTAGCTCAGCGACCAGTCCAGGGCCAGCATCGTGCGGCTGAGCTTCACTTCCCACTCGTGGTAGGCACTGCGGCTGCCGCCGTCGCTGGAAAACCAGCTCGGGTCCTTGTAGTCGTTGCGCCCGTAACGCACTTGCAGGCCCGTGTCGTAGGGCAGTGGCGTGCCGTAGCCTACATAGCTGTAGAGCATCGACTGGTCGCGGTTGAAGTCGCCCGAGTAGTTGCCCCCGAGCAGCACCCCCCAGGCGCGCAGTTCGGCATGGTACTCGCCGTAGTTCAGGGCACTCTGGCGCGGGTAGACGTAGTGGATATACGAGGTGTCGAGGGTGACGTCGTCGTTGATCTGCCAGAAGTAGCCGGCGTAGTAATCCTGCTCCTGACGCGTGCGGCTGTCGAAGCCGAAGTCGACGTTGGAACTCCATACCCCGGCATACAGGCCGCTGCTGTGCAACAGGGTCAGTGAACCGTGCAGGGCCGGGTCGTTCTGGGTCTGGGAGATGCCGCGGGTGCGGTAGTCGCTGAAGAGACCGACCTTGGCTTCCAGGCTGAAGGCTTCGTTGAGGTCGATGGCATGGGCAAACGGCGCGCAGGCGAGCAGACCGCCTGCGATAAGGGTGCGCGGGTTCATGAAGGGCGTTCCATTATTGTTGTTGTGGGCGCTACAGGGGGTGGCGGCGCGGCGCTGCCACGGGTGCTGCGGGCTCAGCGGGCGTAGATCTGCTGGCCGGCGAACCAGGTCTGGGTGACCTGGGTGTCACGCAGGGCCTCGGGAGCAACGCTGAACACGTCGCGGTCGAGCACGATCATGTCGGCCTGCTTGCCGACCTTGAGCGAGCCGGTCAGTTGCTCCAGGCGCATGGCCCGGGCGGCATTGAGGGTGTAGGCCTGGAACATCACCTGGCGGTCGATGGCTTCGTCGGCATTGAGCACACCTTTGGAACCCTTGCGGCTGACCGCCTGGTAGATGGCCTTCCACGGGTCCGGGGTGGTGATCGGCCAGTCGCTGGCACCGGCAATGGTCGCGCCGTGCTTGAGCAGCGAATGGGCCGGGAAGGTGTGCATGAAGGCCATGGCGTCCACGTAGGGCTTGACCAGGTCGATGTTGGATTCGTCGGCACTGGCCCAGTACAACTGCATCGAGGCGATCACGTCGAGGTCCTTGAAGCGTGCGTATTCCTTGGGGCTGACCATCTGCAGGTGGGTGATGGAGTGGGGGATGCCACTGTGGCGGTCACGCCGGGCCTGTGCGATGCCGTTGAGCGTTTCGCGCACGGCACGGTCGCCGATGGCGTGCACATGCACCAGCCAGCCACGGGCATCGGCGGCGCTGACCAGCTCGCCGAAGTGCTTTGGGTCAAGCAGCAGCTCGCCGCGCTGGCCGGAGTTCTTGTAGGGTTCGAGCATCGCCGCACTCTGGGCCGGAATCTCCGCGACACCGTCGGCGAATACCTTGATACCCGGCAAGGTGAGGTTGTGTACGCCCTGGAACTGCTGGCGCACTTTGTCCAGTTCGTCCAGGTCGGCAGGGCGGGCCTTGGAGTCGGCCATCAGCAGGGCCGCGACGTGGGCGGTCAGTTCGCCCTTGTCGGAAAGTTCCTTGTAGATCGGCAGAACGCCCAGCGAGTTGTTCTTGACGTCGGCCCCAGGCAGCTCGTTGCCCAGCGGGTCCATCCAACCGGTGATGCCGAGCTTTTTCGAGTAATCCAGGGCCATGCGCCCGGCAGTCATCAGCGTGTCGTGGGACAGAGGCGGCAACAGGTCGCTCACTGGGTAGTAGCTGGCGTCGACGAGGAAGCCGTTGGGGGTGCCGTCCTTGTGCTGGCCAATGGTGTTGCGTGCTTCGGCCGGCAGGGCCGTGATCGTCTTGGCATCGACCCCGGCACGCGTCAGCATGGCCTGGTTGGCCCAGCCGGTGTGCATGTCATAGGCGGCAAAGAGAATCGGTTGCGCGGCCCATTCGCCGTGGTTGAAGCGCTGTTCCAGGGCCGGGATGTTGTCCCAGTAAGTCGAAGGCAGGCCGCCGACGCTGAGGAATTCGCCTCGGCGCGCCTTGCCGTCGTCGCGCCACTGACGCAGGCGCTGCTCCAACTGGTCGAGGGGGATTTGCTCGCCGGCAAGGTTGGCCAGTTCCATTTGCAGGCCGCCCTTGATGGCGTGGGAGTGGGAATCGAGCATCCCGGGCATCAGCACCTTGCCGCCCAGGTCGATGGCCCGAGTGCTATCGGCCTTCAAACGCAGCACTGCGTCGTCGGTGCCAACCGCGACGATCTTGTCACCTTCCACCGCCACGGCCTGCTGCAGCGGCTGGCCCGGCTCGGCGGTATAGACCTTGGCGTTGTGCAGGATCAGGTCCACCGCGGCGAAACCCGGCAGGGCCGTGCAGGCCAGGCCGGCGCTGAGGGCCATTTTCAGGAACTGCTTCATTCGATGCCTCGTTCTTGTTGTGATGGAGCCGCAGCCTAGCCAAGGCCTGGGGGCGGTTAAAGACGAGGGCAGGCACAACTTTTTTCGCCCTTTGGAAATAATCCCTGGCCTATACTCGGCGCGTTTTGAACGCATCCGCGTGTGCCGAACAGGAACCCAGCATGGACAAAATGACGGCCCTGACCATCTTCGTTGCCGCTGCCGAGCAGGGCAGCTTCAGTCGTGCGGCCGAGCAGTTGGGCAAGACGCCGTCGGCCATCACCAAGGCCGTGGCCCATCTGGAGGCCGAGCTGGGCGTGCGCCTGTTCGAGCGCACCACACGGCGCATGGCCCTGACCGAAGCCGGGACGATCTACCTGGAGGGCGCCCGCCAGGCGTTGATGCACCTGCAGTTGGTCACCGAAGAGGTGGAGCAGTTGCAGCACGCCTTGCGCGGCACGTTGCGCATCACCGCGCCGCCGTCGTTCGGCCCGGCGTTCCTCAACCAGGTGTGCTGCCGGTTCATGCGCGAGCACCCGCAAGTGCGCCTGGAGGTGAACCTCAACGATGCCAACGAAGACCTGATCGACGGCGGTTTCGACCTGTCGTTGCGCGACGGCCCCACCGACCAGCCCGAGCTGATTGCCCAGCCGCTGATCGAGAACCGCGTGATCCTTTGTGCCAGCCCCGACTACCTGGCCCGGCGTGGTGATTCCATTACCCTGGAGAACTACGCCCAGCACGACTGGCTGCTGTTGCGTCACCCCTTGCTCAACCGCAGTTACTGGTGGATCGAACGCGAGGGCCAATCGCTGCGGGTACGCCAGCCCACGCCCAGGCTGGTGAGCGACAACTTCGACTTCCTGCTGGCTTGCCTGCTCGATGGCCAGGGCCTGCAGTTCGTCCCCACCTGGTGTGCGGCACCGTATCTGGCCAAGGGTGAACTGGTGGAGGTGATGCCCGACTACTGGCGTGCGCTGAGCGCATTCGGACCTTGGGTGCATGTGCTGTACCTGCCGCACCGGCGCAACACCCGCAAAGTGCAGGCCTTCATCGCCTTGCTGCACGAGCACTTGCGCGGCCAGGGGCTGGAGGGCCGGGCGCGAGGCTGAGTTTTTCCAGTTGGGCACAAAAGTTGTGCGGGTTGTGGCAATGATCGGCGCGGAACGGGTCGTTAGGCTTGGTCGATAGCAACCACACAGCCCGCTGTACCAGGAGCCCTCGCGCAGTGAAGATCCATACCCTCGTCACCCAGACCCACAGCCCCGCCGAGCGTGGCCGCCAGATCGGCGAGCGCTTCGCCGAGCAGATCCGCCACACCACCCACCTGTACCTGGACTTCTTCCCCCGGGTGGGCGTGTCCCTGAGCGAAGCACAACGTATCGGTGAAAACAGCCTGGCGGCGCTTGAGGCCTGGCGCCCGGAGCTGGCCGCCGAAGTGATCGCCATGGCCAGTGGCGCCGAGTTGCCGCTGTGGCAATTGGCGAGCCTGAATGCCCGCACCGAAGTACTGGCGGCACGTACCCGTCACCACGAATGCTCCACCACCGTGCATGCCCCGCGCGGGCCGCGCGCGCCGCTGACCCTGCAAACCTGGGACTGGCACGACAGCCTGTGCCCCCATGGCCTGATGCTGGCGCTCGATACCACACGCGGCATGCACGTCAAACTGTTCTGCGAGTTCGGCATGCTGGCCAAGCTGGGCGTCAACAGTGCAGGCGTTGGCCTGCACTTCAATATCCTTCACCACAGCAGCGACAACAATAGCGGTGGTGTGCCGGTACATGCCATTGCCCGTCGCTTGCTGGAGGAGGCGAGCAGTGTCGAGGAGGCCATCGAACTGGCCCGTTCGGCCCGGGTCAGCGCGTCCACGGTGCTCACCGTGTTCTCCCGCGAAGACAGCAGCCCGCGTGCTGCGAGCATCGAGCTCAGCCCCGAGCGCACAGCGCTGGTGTTGCCCCGTGACGACGGCTGGCTGCTGCACACCAACCACTTCCTCGACCCGTACCTGAGCGAGGGCGAACAGGTTGCCGACCGCCCCGACACCCAGTGCCGGCTGGGTCATCTGGAACAGGTGGTCGGGCAAATGGGCCGTGCCGACCTGCGCGCCCGCGCCCAGGCCATGTGCGGTGGCGAAGGCGCCAACGCACCGATCTGCTTCTACCCGGACCTGAGCATGCCCGACACCGAACGCTGGGAAACCCTGCTGAGCGTGGGCATCGATACCGAGCACTGCGTTCTGGAGTACGTGGCGGGTACGCCGCTGCACCTGGCCAAAGCCGGCTACGAACGTTTCTGAACCCGCCCGGTGCCGCCCGCACGGCGGCACCCGCACAACGAGAACAACAACAATGCATGCGGATCATTCCCATCCTGCGTCCTCCCGCTCTGCCTTCCGGACCTTTTGCGTTTCCGGCATGGGTACGGCGCTGGAGTTCTACGATTTCATCATCTACGGCACCGCTGCTGCCCTGGTCTTCCCCCAGGTGTTCTTCCCCCAGATGGACCATCTGACCGCAACCCTGGTGGCCTTCAGTGCCTTCGGTGCCGGCTTCTTCGCCCGGCCGTTGGGCGGCCTGGTGTTCGGCCACTACGGTGATCGCATCGGTCGGCAGAAAGTGCTGGTCGCCACCCTGTTGCTCATGGGCTTGAGCACCTTTCTCATTGGCTGCCTGCCTGGCCATGCCAGCATCGGTGTGGCCGCGCCGATCCTGTTGGTGCTGCTGCGCCTGGTCCAGGGCTTTGCCGCGGGCGGCGAGTGGGGTGGCGCGGCGCTGTTCGGCATCGAGTCGGCGCCGCCTGGCCGGCGCGGCCTGTGGGGCAGCTTCACCAGCATGGGCATTGGCGTCGGCGGCATTCTTGGGGCGGGCGTGTTTGCCCTGGTCAGTGCCGCCTACAACGACAATCTGGTGGATTTTGCCTGGCGCATACCGTTCTGGCTGGGCGGCACCCTGGTGCTGATCGGCCTGTACGCGCGCCTCAAGGCGCCAGCACCGGTCGCCCAACCTGCGATCAAACCGGTACGCGCCCCGCTGGCCGAAGCACTGCGTCAACGGCCACGGCAACTGCTGCTGTGCACCGGGATTGCCTTTGGCTACTGCACCATCGCCTACATTGGCAGTACCTTCTTCCTGACCTACGCCACCCAAGTGGGCTTCAGCAGTACCGATGCCTTGATGTTCGACCTGACCTTGTCGGTTGCCATCGTGCTGTCGGCGCCGCTGTTCGGGCACTTGTCCGACCGCCTCGGGCGGCGCACGGTGATGGTGTTCGGTGCGCTGGTCATGGCTCTTGGCTTGTTCGCCTTTTTCAACCTGGTCGATATGCAGCGCTTCGCCGTTGCCCTGTTTGCCTACAGCCTGACTGGCGCACTGATGGGGGCGACCCAGGGGCCGATCCCGGCATTCCTGGGAGAGCAGTTTCCCCGCAGCATGCGTTACTCGGGGATCTCGGCGAGCTACCAGATCGGCGCGGCGCTGTATGGCGCCGGGGCACTGGCGCTGGTGGCGGTGTGTTCGTTGTTGTTGAAGGAAACGGCGCAGATGAGCATGGCGCAGATAGATGAGGAGGCCATCTCGCAGCCCCTCGCTACCGCCAGCCCCCACTGACTGCAGGCGCGGGCTATGCTGTTTTTCCACGCCTAGGGGATTGCATCATGAGCGAAGATTCAAAAGTGAAAGGCCCGGCCTCGTACTTTCCTTCGATCGAGAAAAAGTACGGCCAGCCGATCAGTCATTGGCTCAGTGTGCTGGAAGCACTCGGCGCAAAAAAGCACATGGAACTGGTGACTGCACTCAAGGCCGAGCATGGCCTGGGACACGGCCATGCCAATGCCCTGGTAGCGCACTACTTGGCCGCCATCCGGTAGGCGCGGGCTTGTCCCGCGATGCGGTGCGGCTGACAAGCCGCATCGCGGGGCAAGCGCGCTCCTGCCGGTGTTCATCGATGTACACCCTGTTCGCCAATGGTCAAGTTTGAGTTCGTAGATGGTCAAGTTTTTTGACTGCTATTTGTATATTTTCAAGCGCCGACCCCCGCACGGACAGACATCTATGAACGCTAAAGTCGAAATCCCAGCTGAGTTTTTTCAATGCCTGGAAAGTCAGCGGGCTCATTTCGAAGCCAACCGCTACCCCGATGCCACTCAGCGTGTGACTGACCTCAAGGCGTTGGTGCGCCTGGTGGCCGATAACCGTGAAGCGCTCATCGAGGCGGTCAACAAGGATTACGGGTGCCGTTCGCGCTTTGAAACCACCTTCGCCGAGATTGCAGTCACCCTGGATGGCTTGCAAGACACCATCAAGCGGGTGAAGAAGTGGATGAAGCCACAGAAGCGTCACGTTGATCCGATGCAACTGCCGCTGGCGCGGGCCCGCCTCATCCCGCAGCCAATAGGCGTGGTCGGGGTCGTGGTGCCGTGGAACTTCCCGATCGCCATGGCCTTTCACCCGTTGACCTGCATTTTTGCTGCAGGCAACAGCGCCATGGTGAAAATGTCGGAGAACTCCAATCACTTGGCGAGTTTGCTGAAAACACTGGCGCCGCGTTATTTCCCTGCAGGCAAATTGGCGTTCTTCGAAGACGGCGGTGGTCGTGGCCCGGCGTTTACGGCGTTGACGTTCGACCATATTTTCTTCACCGGCTCACCTGCCACCGGCAAAGCGGTCATGGCCAACGCTGCGCACAATCTCACGCCGGTGACGCTTGAGCTGGGGGGCAAGTCGCCCGCTGTGGTCGCGCCGGACTTTCCGATCGAGAAAGCCGCACAGCGTATTCTGTGGGCCAAGACGTTCAACGCCGGGCAGATCTGCACCAACGTTGATTATCTGTTCTTGCCTGAAAGCCAGGTTGCCACTTTTGTCGAGGCGGCCAAGGCTTACTGCGCCAAGCACTATCCGAACATCAACAACGGCGATTACACCGCGGTGATCGACCAGCGCTCCTTTGACCGCTTGCACGCGGCGTTGGACGACGCCAAGGCCAAGGGTGCGACGCTGGTCAATCTGATCGAGCCGCAGACGCCCGATGCTGGCCGCCGGATCATGGCGCCGACCATCGTGCTCAATCCAACCGAAGACATGACGCTGATGCAACGCGAGATCTTCGGCCCGATTCTGCCGATCAAGACCTACCGCACCCGCGAAGAAGTGACCGGCTACATCAACAGTCGCCCGCGGCCGCTGGCGTTCTATGCCTATACCAACGAGCGTAGCCTGGCGGACTGGTACATCTACAACACGCTGTCCGGGGGCGTGACCATCAACGACAGCCTGTTGCATGTCAGTGTCCACAGCCCGCCGTTTGGTGGCATCGGCAACAGCGGCATGGGCCATTACCATGGCTACGAGGGCTTCCTGACATTCTCCAAAATGCGCCCGGTGCTGTACCAGGGACCGATTCGGGCGATCAACATGATGCTGCCGCCATACGGCGCAAAAGTTGAAAAGATGCTCGACCTGATGATCCGCATGAAGAGTTGAGTACGGCGAGGTTCCCTTCATTCGGCTGCCGTTTATGGGGCGTCGGCCTGTTGTCGCCACTTTCGTGGCGACATCCCGGTCCATTGTTTGAACGCGCGGCTGAAGGCGGTGAGGTCGGCAAAGCCCAGGTTCAGCGCCAGGGTGGTCAGGTCGATGGTGCTGCTGGTCAGGTGGTGCTTGGCCAAGCGCAGGCGGGCCGACTTGAGCGTGTGCGCAAAGCTGCTGTTCTGTGTCTGGAGGCGTTGCTGCAGGCTGCGTGGATGCATTTCTACCAGCTTTGCCACCATGGCCAGATTGCACTCGCCCGTGGGCAGCAAGGCATCGATGGCGCTTTCCACCTGGCGGGCCAGGTTGTTTGGGGCCAGGCGTTGCCAACCGGTTCGCCATTGCAGCGTCAGGTGATTGCGCCAGCGCTGCTCCACCGCAACGGGCTGTTCCAGCAGGGTGGCCGGGTAGCTCATCCGGTTTATCGGCTGGTCATAGCGAACTGTGCCGCCCAAGACATCTTCGTAGGCTTGGGTGTTGGCAGGCCTGGGGATTTGCAGACCTACTTCCAGCGGCAGCAAATCGACATTGTGCAGTTGCCGGATGCCTTGGGCGAATACCGCCAGTGTCAACGCATTGAGTTGGTCGCAATTGACCTCCAGGGCAAATGCAAACCTGAGGTCGATCTCGAAATGCGATGCGGATGTGTTGATTTCCCAGAGCAGCCCGTGGGCGTGGAAGTCCATGTTTCGTTGCAGCAACTGCATGGCGTCACCCACGGTGGCCTGTATGCACAGGCACGAGCCGAGCGCGCCGAGCACCTCCAGGCCCTGGCGGTTGCCCAGGCGCACACCGAAGTCTGGCGCGTTGCAGCGCACGGCAGCCAGTTCCAGCAGTTCGGCCATCGCGACATACGGGATGTAGAGGTCCGGTGAGTGCATCACCGCCTGACTCAAGCCGGTTTCGCGCAGCAGGCGCTCGGGCTCTTGGCCCAGTTCGCGGACCAGCTCGGAAAAGCCTGAAAGCGAGCCACTTCGGACGAAATTGTTCATCAGCTCGTTACCTGTCGGCGCCTTGGTGAAGGGAAGTAAGAACTCGCGAATAGTCAAGTTTGTCTTCGTGAACAGTCAAGTTAATTCAGTGTTTTTTGTTTATTTTTTTAGCACCTAAACCTGCAATGGTGCATTCGATTCGCGCCGCTGGAGCCTACAACAATGACAACAAAACTACCTGCAGCCCTGGTCAACAGCCTGTTCGGCCCACGTCCCGAAGGGGTCCGGATTCCAGAGCCACCGAGCTTCGACTGCATTGCCGACGAGCGCCAATACCGCAAAGAGCAGCTGGCCGCCGGCTTGCGACTGTTTGGCCGGTTCGGCTTCTCGGAGGGCGTGGCGGGGCACATCACCGTGCGTGATCCCGAGCGGCCGTCCGAGTGGTTCTGGGTTAACCCATTTGGTATGAGTTTCAGCCGTATTCGTGCTTCAGACCTGGTTCTGGTCGACCATGAGGGCCGTGTTGTCCAGGGCCAGTACGCGGTCAATCGCGCGGCCCTGGTCATCCACTCGCATGTCCATGCCGCACGGCCCGATGCCCTTGCTGCTGCGCATGCTCACTCGTTGCACGGCAAGGCGTTTTCCAGCCTGGGCATCAAGCTTGCGCCTATCACTCAGGATGCCTGCGCCTTTTACGAAGACCATGGCTTGTACAGCGAATTCGGCGGTGTCGCGACCGAAGTGGACGAAGGTGTGCGTATCGGCGAAGCGCTGGGCAAACACAAAGCGGTGATCCTGCAGAACCATGGCCTGCTGACGGTCGGCCAGTCTGTCGCCGAGGCCATCTGGTGGTTCATCACGATGGAGCGTTCCTGTCAGGCGCAGTTGCTGGCCATGGCCGCCTGGCACGCCCAAGCTGATTGCTCACGAAACGGCGCTGGGCGTGCGTGCCCAGGTCGGTACGCCGTTCGCGGGTTGGTTTCAGGCACAACCGCTGTGGGATCAAATCATCCACAGCGACCCTGATCTGTTCAATTGATGTGACCGCACAACAATAAAAAAGGTACCTGAAATGAGCGGCAACGAGTGGGATTACATTATTGTCGGTGGCGGGTCCGCCGGCTCAGTGTTGGCAAACCGTTTGAGTGAATGTGCCAGCAACCGCGTGCTGTTGCTGGAAGCTGGGCCGAGTGGTCGCTGGAGCCCGCTGGTGGCGATTCCAGCCGGCGCTGTGGCGCTGATGAAAAGCCGTCGCTACAACTGGCTGTTTGAAACCGAACCGCAGCCTGAGCTGGCGAACCGCCGGCTGTTTCAGCCGCGAGGTCGCTGCCTGGGCGGGTCAAGCAGTATCAATCTGGCGGTCAATACCCGGGGGCAGCCTTGGGATTACGATGAATGGGAGCGTTTGGGGTGCCCGGGGTGGGGCTTTCGCGATGTCTTGCCCTTTTTCAAAAAGTCGGAAAACTTCGAGCCCGCCAGCCAACCTGCCGATGCACCGTTCCACGGCAAGGGCGGGCCGCTGAACATTGCTGAGCGGCGCTGGACCAGCCTCTATGGACACGCCTTCATCGAGGCCTGTACGCAGGCCGGGCTGCCACGCAGCAGCGACCCAAACGGCGTCGACCAAGAAGGGGCCTGCCTGCAACGCGCCTACCAAAAGGACGGCCGGCGCTGCAGCAACGCACGGGCCTACCTGGCACCGGCACGGGGCCGGGACAACCTGCGCATCATCACCGGTGCGCACGCCACACGGGTGTTGCTCGAAGGCAAGCGGGCCGTGGGGGTGGAGTACATGCGCAACGGCAAGGTGTGCCAGGCACGGGCAGGCAGTGAAGTCATTCTCTGCGGCGGTGCGTTCCAGTCGCCGCAGCTGTTGTTGTTGTCTGGCATCGGTCCGCGGGAAGAGCTTGAAAAGCATGGCATTCAGGTGCGCCACGAGCTGGGAGGGGTAGGGCAGAACCTGCAGGATCATCTGGCTGTGGTGCTCAACGTGCGTACGCACACACGCCGGGGGATTTCCTTGCACCCCTCGTCGCTGCTGCAGGCAGTGCAGGCCATGGTGCAGTTCGTATTCCGCCGCCGCGGCATGCTCACCACCAATGTGATCGAGGCAGGTGCCTTTGTGCGCTCGTTGCCCCAGGCATCCATGCCCGACATGCAATTGCATTGCGCCCCTATCATGTATCGCGACCATGGACGTGACATGAAGCTGTCGGCATCCGGTTTCGGTTACTCGATGGCGATCAACGATGGCCGTCCGCTTTCCCGTGGTCGCGTCGGCCTGCGCAGCAGTGATCCGCTGGCACCGCCCTTGATCGACCCCAACTACCTGAGCCACGCCCGGGACCTGCAGCGGCTGGTACTGGGCGTCAAGATGATGCGCAACATTGTCGCCCAACCGGTCCTTGCAGCGCACAACAAGTGCGAGCTCAACCCTGGGCCGAATGTGCAGACCGATGAACAGCTCGAAGCCTGGGTGCGACAGAACGTCGAAACGGCCTACCACCCGGTGGGCACCTGCAAGATGGGACCGGCCAGCGATGCGATGGCGGTGGTGGATGCGCGCTTGCGTGTACACGGTCTTGAGGGGCTGCGCGTAATCGACGCGTCTATCATGCCTACCCTGGTCAACGGCAATACCAACCAGCCCGTCACGATGATTGGCGAGAAGGGCGCGAGCATGATTCTTGAAGATGCTGCCGCGCTGGAGTGCACTGTATGAACCTCGATTATCACTACGACCACCTGGCCCGGTTCGTTGGCACGGAACTCGGCGTTTCTGAATGGGCCACGGTCGATCAGGCACGTATCGATGAATTTGCCCACTGTACGGAAGACCACCAGTGGATACACGTCGACCCGGTGCGCTGCCAGGCCGAAAGCCCTTTTGGCACCACCATCGCCCACGGCTTTCTGAACCTGTCGCTGCTCGGTGGTTTGATGATGCAGATGGGCATTGTGCCTGCCGGTGTGAGCAGCCTGGTCAATGCCGGCGTGACCAACGTACGCTTCAAGAACGCTGTGCGTGCCGGCTCGCGCGTGCGGGCGCGGGCCTCGGTGCATTCAGCCGAGGTCAAGGACGGTGGGCGTACGCTGTTGATTCTGCTGGCGCAGCTGGAGCTGGAAGGCGCCGAGGAACCGGCGCTGACTGCCGAGTGTGTAGCTATGCTGTTTCGTGACGCACAGGGCGACGCTGTCGCATAGCTGATTTTTCACAGGCTCCGGGGGCTTGTCTTGCCTGTCTTCACCCTGTCTTGGCGCCGTCAACCACACTTCCCCGGGGCGCGAAATGCTGTGAACAATCTCCTGGATGCGAGTGCTCAAGCGCAGTTCAGGGCCGTGCTCTGCCGTTATGGCGTGAGTGATCCCGGGCTCTGGGAGCACCTGTTGCAGGTGCTCGAACAGCGTGACTATGCCCGCGATCAGCGCATCATCCGTGCCGGTGAAACGCCAACGCACTTCTTCGTCATCCTCAGCGGCCTGGTGCGCTACTACTATGCTTCGCCGGAAGGAAAGGAGTGGAACAAGGCTTTTTTTCGCGAAGGTGAGATCGTTGGTTCGCTCAGCGCTTATTTGAAGCGCCAACCGTGTACCTACACCATTGAGGCACTGGAACAGAGCCACCTGGTGGCTGTGCCACTACAGGTTCTGGCCCGTCAACCAGGGCCCAGCGTGCAGATGCAGGGGATGCTTGACAAGGTTACCCGGGAAATCATGCTGCGCAACGAGTCGCGGGAGGCGCTGCTGCTCACCAGCAATAGCGAGGAACGCTATCGCTGGCTGCAGGAGAATGAAAGCTGGTTGCTGGCGCGGGTACCGCAGTACCAGCTGGCCAGCTACCTGAGCATGGATGCGGTGTCTTTCTCGCGGATTAAACGCAAATTGGGCTGTTGACGCTCTGCGCCCGCATACCCAGACGCTCAGCCAGTGCTGCACACCCGCGTAGGTGCTCAGGTGGCACGCTATCGAGATTGACCACGAGGCTGCCATCACCTTGCTGGGTGACTTCTGCACAGAACGCTTCGCCGCAGTGCTGCCGGGCACGTTCGTTGTAGATGTATGCGGCCGCCAGTTCGCGCAGGCGATGCTTGACGACCTTGCCCACTGCTGTGACCGGCAGGGCGTCGATCAGGAAGACCTGTTTCGGGCAGGCGGGGCGTTCGGCGATATTTTCGAAGGCGTACTGGCGTAGCGCCTCGGCACTGGCCTGGCTGCCCTGGCGCAACTGGACAAAAACCACGGGCAGTTCGCCGGCATATTCGTCAGGCATGCCCACGGCCGCCGCCAGTGAAACTTGAGGGTGGGACTCCAGGCAATTCTCTATCAGTGCCGGGTCGATGTTGTGGCCACTGCGGATGATCAGGTCCTTGGCCCGGCCAGTGATGTACAGGTTGCCCAGCTCGTCCAGGCGGCCGAGGTCGCCAGTGCGCAGCCAGCCGTTGTCCAGCGGGCTTTCACGTTGCTCCAGATAACCGGGAAACACCGTCGGCCCGCGCACGCAGATCTCACCGTTGCTGGCGATCCGCACCTCCATTGCACCACTCACGTGCCCGGCGCTGCCGGGAATGGAGGGGCATTGCAGATTGGGCAAAGTAATGACGCCCGCTGCCTCGGTCATACCGTAGGCCTGGTACAGATTCAGCCCGGTGGCTTCGCGCAGCTGTACGCAAAGCGCCGCAGGCACCGGCGCGCCGCCGCTGATCATGAACCGCAGGGAGCTGATGTCATGGTTGCCCAGGGGGACATCGAGCATTGCCGCGACCGAGGTCGGTATACCGCCACTGATGGTGATGCCGTAGTGCTCGACCAATTGCCAGTGACGCTGGATCACCTCGGGATTGCGAAACCCCGACGGTGTCGGCAGTAGCATGTGCAAGCCGCTCGCCAGGCCGCCCAGGCTGTTCACCAACGCGCCGGCGACATGGAAGATGGGCAAGCCATTGAGCGCCACGTCAGTCGGGCCGGCTTCCATGCAGCGTACATAGGCGTGCGCTGCCGCCACCTGGTTGGCGTGGGTGTGGCGGGCCAGTTTGGGCAGGCCGGTGGTGCCTCCGGTGTGAAAGTAGGCGGCGATATCATCGGCCCGGGGCTGCAACCCAGGCTCCAGTGCATCGGCACGATAGCCTTCGAGCAGGGTGTCGAAGCAGTACTCGCCTCCGGGCGCCATGACCGAAACACACTTGACCGGGTGTGGCAGGCGTTGTGCGACGTTCAGGGTTTTCTGCCACAGGTCGGAACCTGGCATAGGCCCGGCTACGAAGATCAATTCGGTCTTCGCCTTGAGCATCAGGTTGTACAGCGCATCCTCACTGAGCAGCGGGTTGAGCGGGTTGGCAACACCAACGCTGGCTGCGGCCCAGAGCAGGTACTGGCTTTGAGGAATGTTCGGCAGCAGCAGTGACACGACCGGTTTACGGGTGCCGGCAAGGTCCAGGATCAGGCGTGCTGCGCGGTTGATATTGGCCAGTAGCGCGTCATAACCGATGCGCTGCTCCTGAAACGGGTCCAGGCTGCTGAGGTAGGTCAGCGCGGGTTGTTCGCCATAAGCGCTGGCCGACGCCTGGAAGAGCTCATAGACCGTGTTCGCGCATAAGGGTGGTGTAGGCATGCTGCACTCCTGTCGTTTATTGTTTTTTTATTCTGGGCAGGTCAGGCGGGGGGCAGCATTAACAATTGTTAAGAACGCCGGGAAGGTCATCAATGTGACGTCAACTGACAAGTTGCTGACCGCAGATGACAATTTTTGAGCGGGGCCGCATCGCACTATGTCCTCGGCACGACCGCCGTTTCGTGCAACAGCCCGAATGAGGACAATAACAATGCCTATGCCGACACCCCTTTTCGATCACAAAGAACTGTTGACGCTCAACACCCGGGACTTGCCCATCTACACCGATGCGATGGCCCCGCATTTCCCCGGTGTTGACGTACAGCCGCTGTACCTGGACCCAAACCTCGGGGTATGGGCGTTGCGGGTAATCTTCCAGCCGGGTGTACGGCTTCCTTGCCATTACCACACCGGCCCTGTCCACTTGTTCACGCTCTCGGGTAGGTGGAACTACGTCGAGTTCCCGGACCAGCCCCAGACCGCGGGTTGCTACCTCTACGAACCGGGCGGCTCGATCCACACCTTCATGGTGCCGCAAGACAACACCGAACCCACCGACACGTTCATGGTGGTTCACGGGGCCAATGTGAATTTCGATCAGGACGGCAACTTTGTGAATGTCATGGACGCCACCGACATCATGCAGATCATCGAACGCCTGGTGAAAGAGCGCGGCCTGCAGCCGGCCCGCTACATCCGCCCCGGCAACGCCAACTACACCGCCGGCTGAGTACGTGAGGCCGGCATGCACACCTGCATGCCGGCCCGCTGCGCCAGGCCCGGCCACCAGGATTGCCGAAGCCCACGCGGCAGCTCACTCGCGTATCAGCCGAACCCCTGTTGGCCGGCACGCAGCAGTGCGCGGCGCTCCCGGGGCGACATGCTGTACCAGCGCCGGCAGGCACGGTTGAACGAGCTCTGCTCGGCATAACCCAGCAAGCCGGCAATCTGTGCCATGGGCATGTTGGCTTCGGCCAGGTACAGGTCGGCAAGCTCCCGGCGGGCAGCCTCGACCATGTCCTCGAACACCAGCTCGCTTTCGCCCAGGCGGCGCTGCAGGGATCGTTCGCGCATGCCCATCTGCTCGGCGATCAACGGCAGCGCGCAGCGCAGGGTCGGCAGCAGGCGACGGATCGAGTACTCCACCTGGCTGCCAATATCCAACGGGTTCACCGCACCTATGTCGCTGATGTAATCCATCATCGTGTCGTGCAGCTGGCGATTGTGCTGGTCGATCGATTTGGTCAGCTGCCCCGGCAGCAGCACCAGTGCATTCTGCGCCTGGCCAAAATAGGTACGGGCGCCGAAAAAGCGCTGGTAGCGACTCTGTGGCAAGCGCGCTTCGGTTCGCGACAGCACTGAATGCGGGCGGAATCCAGGCCCGAACAGCATGTGCAGCGTCTTGAACATGACGCCCAGGGTCAACTCGATCACCTGGCGTTGCCGGGGGGCTGGACGCAGGCGCATCTCGTAGATCAGGTGGGGGTGTGCCGGGTCGATCTCGGTATCCAGGTGTATGAATATGCCGGGGCTGTAGATGTGCAGGAAACGGATGATCTCGACCAGCGCCTCGCCGACATTGCGCGCATTCTGCGCGATCACCGCCAGCGGGCCGAGGATCGTGATGCTTTGCCGTTCGGCAAGACGAAGGCCGAAATCGATGCACTGCAAACGCTCGGCACTCAATTCAAGCAGGTTGATCATCGCCCGGTAAGGGATTACCGCCGAGCTGTTGTCGAGCAGCGCCGGTTCGATCTGCATCTGCCGTAACAGGTCCTCGGGATTGCCGTTCAACTCACGCACAAGTTGCGCAAATCCTGTCAGCGAAGTGGTTTTGATCAGGGCGGTCATGGTCTCGATTCTTATTGTGATGACTCAAACGGTGGCCAAATACGGGCACTACGGGCACCTCCTCCCGGGTTCGAAGACATCGTCTCCGATTTTTATCCCTTGGCTACAGCTTAATTGGAGTGCTGGTAGCTAATGACAAATATCTGACGTGAACGGACAAATGGATCTGCTCCACCCATGGGCATGCTTGCGCCAACAAACAAGAACGCTCACCCCGCGGACCGAATCCGGTCTCGCACGGTAAGGGCGATGATGGCGGAGACCTGCATGCAGCATAAGAGCTATAACGTCCGTACCTTTGTGAAACCGCTGGCGGTCGCCATTTCCTGCGTGTCGGCCGGTGCCGCCCAGGCACTGCCATTCCAGCTGGAAAATGGCTGGGAAGGGGAGTGGAACACCACGCTGTCGGTGGGTTCGCAATGGCGTGCGGAGGATCAGGACCGCGCGCTCTACAGCGCCGCCAACGGCGCCTTGCTGGGCAAGTCCGGCGGTACTGGAGGCTCGGTGGATGCCGGCAACCTCAACTACGACAAAGGCGACCGCGTCTCGACCATTGCCAAGTTCGTCACCGATCTGTCGCTGCGCAATGGCGACATGGGCGGGCTGGTGAGGGTCAAGGGCTGGTACGACCAGGCGCTCAAGGACGAAGACGTCAATTTCGGCAGTGCCTCCAGCGGGTATCGCAAGAGGCCGCTCAATGACGACGGCTATGCCGATCTGCAGAAGTTCAGCGGCGTCTACCTGCTCGATGCCTACGCCTACAACACCTACTACTTCGATGAAACACCAGTGCAGGTGCGCCTGGGACGCCAGGTGGTCAACTGGGGTGAAAGTGCCTATATCCAGGGCATCAACCAGATCAACCCGCTGGATGTACCCGCCTTGCGCCGTCCTGGCACGGAACTCAAGGAAGCGCTGATTCCGGTGTGGATGGGCTACCTCAACATCGGCTTGCCAGCCGGGATTTCCATGGAGGCGTTCTACCAGCTCAAGTACGAGAGCACCGCCATCGAAGGCTGCGGTCATTACTGGTCGGTAACCGAAGGTGCGGTGGGCAATGACTTCGGCGACTGCCAGTTGGGGACCTTCCTGGGCGATACCGACCCGTCCTCGCCGACCAAGATTGCCGCCGGTGCGTACTTGCCCCAGGTCAAGGGCAAGGATCCGCACGACAGTGGACAGTGGGGCGTGGCGTTTCGCTTTCCGCTCGATGCACTCGATGGCGAGATGGGCCTGTACTACCTCAACTATCACTCCCGCACCCCCTACCTGGGCTTGCGCAGTACCGACTCGGCGTCGCTGTCGCAGTTCCCGGAGGCCGGCACGCCCGGCGCGATTGCGCGCAATACCGAGGGGCAGTTCGTGGGGCCAAGCTGGGAGTATCCGGAAGACATCCGCCTGTTCGGGCTGAGTTTCACCACCACGCTGGCGGGGTGGTCGATCGGCTCGGAACTGAGCTACTCGCCGAACCAGCCCGTGCAGATCAATGGCGGCGACTTGCTCAACGGTGCCCTGGCCGGCATCGGCCCGTCTGCCGACCTGCTGCAGGCGGTCAAGGTCAACAGCGCGCCCTTCACCGCAGGATGGGACCGCTACGAGAAAACCCAATTCCAGATCAATGGCGTGAACGTGTTCCCCAATGTACTCAAGGCCCAGAACCTGACGGTGGTGGCCGAGGTGGGCTTTCAGTGGAACAACGTAGGGCAGGGCGACGATGACCGCCGCTACGGCCGCGGCTTCATCTACGGCCTGGGCTCGTCACCGACGATTCCAGCCGGGGGCAGCACCTGTACCAACCCGGTACCTGACCTGGTCAATTCAAGCCCGGCTGGCTGCAAGAACGACGGGTATGTCACCGACTTTGCCTGGGGTTATCGCCTGCGCGGGCAACTGGACTACAACAACTTCCTGGGCACCAGCATCACGGCATCACCCTATGCCTTCCTAGGCCAGGACGTTGACGGTGTGTCGATGGATGGGCAGTTCAACGAAGGCCGGATTACCAGCGCGGTGGGCATTACCTTCGATTACAACCAACAACACAAGCTCGATTTCAGCTACGTGAGCTTTGACAACAGCGCCGAGTACGACCCCCTGCACGACCGCGATTTCTACGCCGCCAACTACAGCTACAGCTTCTGACAGAACAACAAGAGGTACATCCCATGAGCACTATTTTTCATGCCGCGCGCCTGGGCGGCCTGGCGTCTGCCTTGCTGCTCGCCCTGAGTGGCCAGGCACATGCCCAGATCACCGCCGACCAGGCCGCGCGCCTGGGCAAGGACCTGACCCCGCTGGGCGGCGAGATGGCCGGCAATGCCGATGGCTCGATCCCCGCATACACCGGTGGCCTGGCACAACCGCCAGCCGGCTGGAGCCCGGAGCAGGGCTACATCGACCCGTTTGCCGACGAAAAACCACTGTTTACCATTACCGCTGCGAACCTTGCACAGTACAAGGACAAGATCACTCCGGGCATGCAGGCGCTGCTGGCCAAATACCCCACCTTTGCGATGCCGGTCTATCCCACCCACCGCACGGCCATGGTGCCGCCGTCGATTGCCGAGAAGGTCAGGCAGGAGGCCGTGCATGCCCAGCTCAACGGTTTCGGGGTGAGCAACCTCAATGGTTCGACCACGCCGTTCCCGATTCCAGCGAATGGCCTGGAAGCGGTGTGGAATCACAATGTGCGTTACCTGGGGGGCGGCTTGCAGCGCACTTACGCATCGTTCCCGGTGCGCAGCGGGGGGGACTACTACACCGTGCGTCTCGAAGAGAACCGCGTGTTCGACACCAACATGGACAAGTCCTCGGAAAACCGCCTGCTCAACTATTCGGCGCGGTTCATTTCCCCGGCCACCCTGGCGGGCACCGTGCAACTGGTGCAGGAGCCGATCGACCAGGTCAAGGAGGTGCGCTCGGCGTGGATCTACAACGTCGGCCAGCGCCGTGTGCGCCGCGCCCCGGACCTGGCCTACGACAACGTCAACGACGGTACCGAAGGCCTGCGGGTGACCGATGACTTCGACGGCTACAACGGTGCGCCCGACCGCTTCGACTGGAAGCTGATCGGCAAGCGCGAAATGTACGTGCCGTACAACGACTACAAGCTCGGCTCCAAACAAGCCAAGTACAAGGACATCCTGACTGCCAACACGCCCAACCCGGATTTCATGCGCTATGAGCTGCACCGTGTCTGGGTGGTCGAAGGCACCTTGCGCCCGGATGCCAAGCACGTGTATGGCAAGCGCGTGATGTACCTGGACGAAGACTCCTGGACCGTACTGGCCAGCGATGCCTATGACACCCGCGGCACTTTGTGGCGTGTGGGTGTGCATCCGCTGATCCAGTACTACGACGCTCAGGTGTCGTGGTATCGCGCCAACATCTGGCACGACCTGAGCAACGGTAGCTACTACCTCGCAGGGCTTGCCAACGAAGAGCAGCAACCCTGGAAATTCGGCACCAAGGGCCGCTTCGTCGATTTCCAGCCTGACGCCCTGCGGCGCATGGGCAAGTAGTCCGGACCCGCTTTCGTCAACCCTGCATCGAGCGGCTGCCCGTCCGCTCGATGCTCACTGGAATTTTGCTATGTCGATTCGCCTCCTGGATTTCCTGGCGGGCGCAGGCCTGTGCCTGCTGGCCACCGCTGCACATGCCGAGCCGCCCGGGCTTGATTATCAAGTCAGTCCCAACCATGTCCTGCTGCTTGGCCTTGCGAACAGTGGGCAGCATCTGGTCGCCGTCGGCGAACGGGGCGTGGTGATGGTCGCCGATCAACAGGCACAAGGCTGGATAACCGTGCGCACGCAAACCACTCGCACCCTGTGCGGCGTGGCCTTTGCCAATGCCGACGTCGGCGTTGCCGTCGGGCACGGTGGCGTGCTGTTGCGCACAGAGGACGGTGGCAGGCACTGGACGGCGCTCGAGACAGCGGCCAATGGCGATGCACTGCTTGGCGTCGCGGCAATGGGCGAAGGGCGCATGGCCGCCTGGGGGGCGTTCGGCCTTTACCTGTTGTCCAAAGACAACGGCCTTACCTGGGAGCGCCTGCCGGTGGTGGAAGAGGCGTTCGACCGGCACATTTCCCGGATCATCGCCCTGGCCGATGGCAACTGGTTGCTGGTGGGCGAGAGCGGCACGCTGGCGCAATCACGTGATCGTGGCGAAACCTGGCAGGCATTGGCCAGTCCCTACGCCGGCAGTCTGTTCGGCGCCCAGCAGTTGCGCAACGGTGACCTGCTGATCTACGGCATGCGCGGCAACCTCTGGGTGTCGAGTGATGGCGGCCAGACCTGGAGCCAGCGCGACAGTGCAACGACCCTGGCCTTCAACGGTGCGGTCGAGCTTGCCTCCGGGCGGGTCCTGGTGTTTGGCAACAGCGGTTTGTTGTTGGCCAGCGATGACCAGGGGCACAGCTTCACCGCCTTGCCATCCACTCACGCCAGCCTGGCCAAGGCGCTGGAGCTCGACAGCGGGCGGCTGCTCGCTGTCGGTGACCGCGGTATCACCTCGCTGATTGCCACCGGAGCACACCCATGAGCATCCAGGAAAAATACGTAGGCAGGCACGAGGAACTGGCGCGCAACAACGTTGCCCAGGGCCTGGTCGGTAAAGTGTCGTACTGGATTTTCCACCAGCGCAAGCCGTTGCTGGCGCTGTTCATGCTGATCACCCTGGCGCTGGGCTACAGCGCTACCCATCTGAAAGTGGAGGCGGGTTTCTTCAAGATGATTCCGTTGCACCACCCGTACATGAAGACCTTTCTGGAGTACCAGAAGGACTTCGGTGGGGCCAACAAGGTGCTGCTGGCGGTAAAAAGCGACAAGGGCGAGATCTTCACGCCCCAGGCCATGGCGGTACTGCGCCAGGTGTCGGATGAAGTGTTCTTCATCAACGGCGTGGAGCGCAGTTCGGTCACCTCGCTGTTCACCTCCAACGTGCGCTACACCGAGGTGGTCGAGGACGGTTTTACCGGCGGCAACCTGGTGGACTCCAGCTATGCCGGAACCCCACAGCAGATTGCCCAGGTGCGTGAGCGCACGCTCAAGTCCGACTGGATGGGACGCATCGTCTCCAATGATCTGTCGTCGGCCATGGTGGTGGCCAACCTGCAGGAGACCGATCCGGTCACCGGCCAGCGCCTGGACCTGCAGGCGGTCGCCAATGCCCTTGAGCGGATCCGCCAGGACAACCAGGGGGCCGGCATCAGCATCCACATCATCGGTTTCGCCAAATCCATTGGCGATATCGCCGAGGGTGCTTCTGATGTCCTGGCCTTCTTTGTGATTGCCTTCGTCATCAGCGCTCTGCTGCTGTACTGGTATTGTGGTTCGCTGATGCTGACCGGCTGGGCGCTGATTTGCGCCATGGTGCCGGTGGTCTGGCTGCTTGGGTTGCTGCCGCTGCTCGAACTGACGCTGGACCCGATGTCGATCCTGGTGCCGTTCCTGATTTTCTCCATCGGTGTGTCCCATGCCGTGCAGATGACCAACGCCTGGAAACTGGAAACCCTGCAGGGTGCAGACGGCATCACCGCGTCGCGCAATTGCTTTCGCAAGCTCTTCGTGCCGGGTGCTGTTGCGCTGCTGGCCAACGCCCTGGGCTTCATGGTGATTGCGTTGGTGGACATCGAGATGGTCCGCGAGCTGGCCATCACCGCCACCCTCGGTGTGTCGGTGATGATTGTCACCAACAAGATGCTGCTGCCGATACTGCTGTCGTTCATGCGTTTGTCTGCCGCCGATGCGCAGAAACTGCGCGGCAAGGAAACCCTCGGTGCCGGCGTATGGGAGCGGCTGGGCGTGCTGGCGACCCGTCGCGGCGCGGCCTGGGCGTTGCTGTGCGCGGCGCTGCTGCTGGGGTGGGGGCTTATCGAGGCTCGCCAGCTGCATGTTGGCGACATTGGCGTGGGCGTACCCGAACTGCGCCCCGATTCGCGCTACAACCAGGACGTGGCAGCCATCACCCGTGACTTCGCCATTGGCGTCGACCTGCTGCAGGTGATTGTCAAAGCCCAGGGCGAGGAGACGCCCTGCGTGAAACGGGAAGTGCTCGACCCGATCAACGAGTTGGAGCTGTATTTGCGTCAGGACGAGGGCGTGTCTTCAGTGCGCAGCCTGGCCGGCTTCGTCGGCAACATCACCCAGGCCTACGCTGAAACCGACTTGAAGTGGCGTGTACTGCCCGAGTCCACCGCCCAGATCGCCCAGGGTGTCGGCTTTGCCACCCGCGTGGGTACCGAGTACATGAACAGCGCGTGCAATGCCATTCCGGTGTCGATCTACACCCGCGACCACCAGGCCGATACCATTACCCGGCTGATGGACAAGATCAAGGCGTTCAAGGCGGTCAATGACAACGATCAGGTCAGCTTCCAGTTGGCGTCGGGCAACGTCGGTGTCATGGCCGCCACCAACGAAGTGGTGCATGCCGGCGACACGCTGGTCAACGGCGCGCTGTTTGCCTCGGTGACGCTGCTGTGCCTGTGGATGTTCCGCTCACTGCGCATCACCCTCTGCGTGATCATTCCCCTGGCATTGGTCACGGTGCTGTGCAACGCCCTGATGGCGCTGCTCGGTATCGGCGTGAAGGTCAATACCTTGCCGGTGGTTGCGCTGGGTGTGGGGGTGGGCGTGGACTACGGTATCTACTTGTTCGAGCGCATCAAGCACGAGATGCACGAGAGTGGGGCGAACCTGCGCGAGGCGTTTGTCGAAGCGCTCAAGCAGCGTGGCACGGCGTCGGTGTTCACGGCGGTGACCATGACCTTGTCGATTGCCACCTGGGCCTTCTCGAACCTCAAGTTCCAGGCCGACATGGGCATCCTCCTGGCCTTCATGTTTCTGGTCAACATGCTCGGCGCGATCCTCTTGCTGCCGGCGCTGGCCGCCTGGCTGCTGCCGGCAGGCAAAGGCGCCAAGGCCTTGCATACACGCTGAGCAGCCCGGCCCATTGATCGACGCTTGTCGGCGATGTTGCCGAGGGACCCGGCTCATGGCTTGAGCCGGGTTTTTTTTGCAGGGCCGCATCCTGTCACCCAGGGGCGCGGGACAGTGCGATCGTCAAAAACTCGAGCGCCCGGCGAAACACCGGGTGGCAATCGGCATACGGCAACTGATCGAGCGAGGCCCAGAAAAATTCGAAATCATGACCATGGTCGTCAAGAGTGTGATGCGACCAGCATTCAGGCAGCGGCTCATTCACCTGACACAGCTGGAACGACCAGACCTGGCCCAGGTGCCCCGCCTCCCAGCAGCCCAGGTCGACTGTGATGTGGCTGGCGCTGAGGCCCGCTTCCTCCTTCAACTCGCGCACCGCCGCTTGAGCGGGTGTTTCTGCGTCCTCGATGGTGCCCTTGACCAGTTGTACCCCCGCCAGGGGATGACGAAACAGCAGGAGGCGAGGGCGTGGCGCAGGGGAGAGGACAACAGCGCAGGCTTTGTTCGGGTGCATGGCGATTTCCATCAGGTCGTTCGGGTAGCGGTTGGATTGGCAGTCGATTCACGAGGCGTCGGCAGTACGTCTGACTTTGTGGCAGTCAAACGGCCCCAAGACTTCACCACTGGCTGAACGAACCTCAAGCGGCATCAACGCCTGCCCGGACGCGTTGTCTACCAGCACGGAATGCGTATCGCCCGGCTCGAACAGAAAGCGCTCGCCCCACTGCCTCATGCTCACCACCACCGGGAAGATCTCCCGTCCTTTTGCGGTGAGCACGTATTCCTTGTAGGCGCTGCCATCCGATGCCGGGCAAATGTCGAATACACCTGCCTCGACCAAGGCCTTGAGGCGCGACGCGAGGATGTTCTTGGCCACGCCCAAACGCTTCTGGAACTCGCTGAACCGGCGAACGTCGTCAAATGCGTCACGGATGATCATCAGCGACCAGCGATCGCCAATGGCCTCCAATGTTCTTGCTACCGGGCATTCGCTGTTGGGCGGTGCAGTACCTTCGACCATCGTATTTACCTGTGGGGTAGGGAGTGTCGGTTTAATGTGGTTGCATTTTGAAACCTTAATTGACAACAATGCACTCAGGTTTCGAATTGAAACCAGTTTAGCGCCACGGAGGCGAACATGACAGCAGATGCCGGCCTTACCCACCAACGTTTCATCAGACAGCCCTCGGGGCTGTCTCCCTTACTCACGCTGTTGTTTTCCGTTACCTGTGCACTGGCCGTTGCCAACGTCTATTTTGCCCAGCCCTTGCTGGCTTCTATGGCGCAAAGCCTGGGCGTGACCCCGGGCATGATCGGCATGGTGGTGACGGCCACCCAGGTCGGCTACGCGCTGGGGCTGCTATTGATCGTGCCGCTGGGCGACAGGGTTGATCGCAAACGGCTGGTGCTGATCCAGGTGATTCTGTCTGCTGGTGCACTGGCCGCCGTGGGCGCCTCACAGCAGTGGCTGACCCTGCTGGGTGCCATGATCGTGATGGGTGTGCTGGCCGTAGTCGTTCAGGTGCTGGTGGCCTATGCCGCCATGTTGGCAACACCCTCGCAACGCGGGCAGGCCGTGGGCACCGTGACCAGCGGAATTGTTCTGGGCATTCTCCTGGCCCGGTTTACCTCGGGGCTGATCGCCGACCTTGCGGGGTGGCGCGCGGTTTATTTCATATCCGCGGGCTTGATGCTGAGCATCGCCGTGGTGTTCTGGAAAGTGGTTCCCGCCACCGAGTCGCCACGCCGCCAGCAGTCTTACCCAGCGCTGGTCCGGTCGCTGTTCACGTTGTTCATCACCGAGCCGGTGTTGCGGGTAAGGGGCCTGTTGGCGATGCTGACCTTTGCCGCATTTTCCGTGCTGTGGAGCTCGGTGGTGCTGCCATTGAGCGCTGAGCCATTAGCGCTTTCACACACGGCCATCGGCCTGTTTGGCCTGGCCGGTGTCGCAGGGGCGCTGGCAGCCAGAAGCGCCGGTCGCTGGGCTGATCGAGGTTTTGCGCAGCGCGTCACTGGCCTGTCGCTGGGCCTGCTGGTGCTGTCGTGGCTGCCCATCGCTTTTACCGAGACATCACTGGTTGCGCTGGTGTGCGGCGTGGTGCTGCTCGACTTCGCGGTGCAAGCGGTACACGTCACCAACCAGAGTCTCATTTTTGCTGCTCGGCCCGATGCCCAGAGTCGTATGGTCGGCGCCTACATGTGCTTCTACTCGGTTGGCAGTGCGCTGGGGGCCGCCGCTGCGACCCAGGTGTATGCGCTTTGGGGGTGGATGGCGGTCAGCCTGCTGGGGGCTTTGATCAGTGCTGCCGCATTGGCGGTCTGGGCCTTGGCGTGTGGAGCCTCTGCGCGCCCGGCGTGAAAGCTCGTGGGGACGCCGAAGCCTGGGCCTGCTGCGCCGCCTGGATCTATTGCAAATTGCGGAAGCGGACATCGTGCCGCAGCCCTGTAAACCTGGCACACGGCGAAGGTCTCCCCACCCTTGTTCAGGGTTTCTTCCTGGATCGAAATGCTGCCACTTTCATTCGGTTGCCGCAGGTCGCCATGCTGCACCAACGGCGGCGGTGGGACTTGGTCAGGTCATGGAAGAGCAGGACGCAGTCGTGGGCCTCGCATTGGCGAACGAACTCGAACTTGTCGCTCGTCACCAGAGCCACCAATGACTCCGCCACAGGCCCAAGCAGGCTTGCCGCACTGTTATCGCGCGGGTGGACGTCGATGCGAAACCCATGCACGGCATCGTCCCATTCCAGCATCCTCGCCGGGCGGCCCGCTTCCAGCACTTGATTGATCACGCTGAGGTCCGTTGGAACGCC
This sequence comes from Pseudomonas vranovensis, assembly GCF_040438935.1. Classification (NCBI taxonomy): domain Bacteria; kingdom Pseudomonadati; phylum Pseudomonadota; class Gammaproteobacteria; order Pseudomonadales; family Pseudomonadaceae; genus Pseudomonas; species Pseudomonas vranovensis. The sequence continues at coordinate 1,240,931 of NZ_CP159259.1, forward strand.
GTTCATGGCGGCGCTGACCACCGCTCTCGAGCACTCGCGAAGCTGGCGGGCAAGGGCCAGCAGTCCATGCGGGATCTGCTCGCCAACGATGGCGGGCAACTGGCCCGCCGCCTTGAGCCAGCCGACCACGCTCTGGTCATCAACAAGACAGTCATGTCGATGGTCGCCGACCCCGTATTCCGTGTTGATGAAATCGAGGGCCAGGTTGTCAGCCACGAAGAGCGCGCCCTGTGGCGTATCGGTAGTCGGGTTCATATCGATCTGTAACCGCAAAAATTGTTTTGACAGGTTACCAAAATGGTGAGTAACCTTCAAATTCTTATTTTAACGGTTACAGAGGACTTGCATCATGACCGCTTCCCATCCGGTTCACTACCGCTATGAACAGGTAGGTGACGTAAAGGTTTTCTATCGTGAGGCAGGCCGGCCAGGCGCACCGACAGTACTGCTTTTGCACGGCTTCGCAGCTTCGTCGTTCATGTTCCGCGATCTCATTCCCGCGCTAGCCGACCGCTACCACGTGATCGCGCCGGATCTACCGGCATTCGGTTTCACCGAGGCACCTGCGCGGGGCGAGTATGCGTATACCTTCAGCCAACTGGCTGAAACGATCGGGCAATTCACCGAGCAGCTCAGCCTCGACCACTATGCCCTCATGGTTCACGACTACGGCGCCCCGGTTGGATGGCGCCTTGCCATTGCACATCCTGCTCGGGTTACGGCGATCATTTCTCAGAATGGCAACGCTTATGAGGAGGGGTTGGGCGAAAGCTGGGCACCTATTCAGAGGTACTGGCGCGAGCCCAGCCAGCCGAACCGCGAGGCCCTGCACGACTTCCCGACACCGGCTTCGATCAAATGGCAGTACCTTGAAGGGGTATCCGACAAGGGGTTGGTATCGCCCGATGGCTACACGCTGGAAGGGCTTCAGGTATCCCGGCCTGGCAATGCCGATATCCAGCTCGACCTGATTCTGGACTACGCCTCGAACGTTGCGATGTATTCGACGTTCCAGGCGTTCTTCCGCCAGTACCAGCCGCCGCTGCTGGCCGTCTGGGGAAAAAACGATCCCTTCTTCCTGCCAGCCGGGGCAGAGGCCTGGAAGCGCGATATTGCCAACGCCGACATTCGCTTTTATGACACCGGCCACTTCGCGCTGGAAACCCATGCCATGCAGATCATTCCCGTCATCCGTGAGTTTTTGGACAAGCGCGTTCAACGAAGCGAGGCTTTGCAATGAAAGCAGTTCTACTCAAATCATTCGGCGGCCCGGAATCGTTCGAGCTGTGCGACGTACCCAAGCCTGTGCCGCATACAGGGCAAGTCCTGGTCCGGGTACACGCAACGTCCATCAATCCGTTGGATTATCAGGTCCGACGTGGCGATTATTCCGGGTTGGTGCAACTTGCGACCATTACCGGGCACGACGTCTCTGGTGTTGTCGAGGCCGTCGGGCCGGGTGTGACAGCCTTCGCGCCGGGCGATGAAGTCTGGTACACCCCGCAAATATTCGACGGCCCTGGAAGCTATGCCGAGTACCACGTTGCCGCCGTAAGCATCATCGGGAACAAGCCGCCTTCGCTAAGCCACCTTGAGGCGGCAAGCCTGAGCCTGGTCGGTGGAACGGCGTGGGAAGCCCTGGCCGTGCGCGCGCGGCTCAGCGTTGGGGAAAGCATTCTGGTACACGGCGGCGCGGGAGGCGTCGGCCATGTAGCGATCCAGTTGGCGAAAGCCATGGGTGCGAAGGTTTTCACGACCGTGCGCGAAGCAAACTTCGAGTTCGCACGCCGTATGGGTGCCGATGTGATCATCGACTACGAAAAGGAGGATTACGTCGATGCCATCATGCGGGAAACGGCGGGCCGCGGCGTCGATGTCGTGTTCGACACCGTCGGCGGCAACACATTGTCGCGTAGCCCCGACGCGCTCGCACAGCTTGGCCGCGTTGTCTCGATCGTGGACATTGCTCAGCCACAAAACCTGGTTCAGGCCTGGGGCAAGAACGCGAGTTATCACTTCGTCTTTACCCGGCAGAACCGCGGCAAGCTTGATGAGTTGAGCACGTTGGTCGCGCGCGGTTACCTGCGGCCGCATGTGGGCGCGGTGTATTCGCTTGCCGATATCCCGCTTGCCCATGCCCGGCTGGAAAGTCCCCACAACGGTATTCAAGGCAAAATCGCGATTGCAGTCGAGGCAACGCCATGATTTATGAAATCGCTCTGCTACCTGTTCATCAGGAGCACATTGAAAGGTTCAAGCGCGCATTTGCCGAAGTCGCACCTTTGCTTGGCCGCGCAAAAGGTTACCTCGGGCACACGCTGGCGCAAGGAATTGAAACCCCCGAGCGGTTCAACTTGATCGTGCGATGGCAATCCCTCGAGGATCACACGCCGGGTTTTGAAGCGAGTGAAGACCATCGGCTGTTCATGATGGGTTTACAGGAGTATTTCTCGGAAGAACCGACGGTCTATCACCTTGAGGGAGAAACGCTTGGTACAGGCGAGGTGTGAGTTTGAATTGATGCGGCTGTGTTTGAGCGATAGCTGAAGCGATGGGGGCGCGTCGACGGGGCTGCAGCTATCGACCTCTGGCGGTTATCGGGCGGACCATGAGGCCGACGCCAAAGAGCTTATAGGTGTTTCGCTTCCTGCCGCAGGGCATCTATCAGCTGTTCTGCAACGATGCCTTCGACGGCCCCTTGGCTGGCGCCTGCCTCAAAAGCAGCGAAACACGCCGATGCGTCACCGTCGCAAATACGGTAAACGGCAATGACACTGCCAGGCCCGCAGCCTGTGTGTCCGCAGAGGGAGTATCCGCCGTCAATTGAACCCTGCATCACACCCAGCCCATAGCCGGGGGTGATCCATGGGCGGCCGGGAATCGGACCGCCCAGTGTTCGTGCAGCCTGCATTTCCTGGAGCAAGGCCGTGCAGAGAAGGTTGCCCGAGAGGAGCCGATCCAGGAATAGCGCTGCTTGTGAAATCGGGCCGATCAGCAAGCCATGGTAGACCCAGGCGGGATCATAGTTTGAGCTGCTGCCAAGATGGGTCGTTTGCAACGCTTCGCGCGTTCTGGCCAAGCGGACGCCCGCCAGGCCCAACGGGATCAGCGCGCGTTGAGTCACTGCTTCATCAAGCGCCAGATCAGTCAGCCGTTCAATAAGCCTGCCGATGAGCAAGTAGCCAACATTCGAGTAGCGCCAATCGGTTCCGGGGCTGTATCGAAGCCGAGTACCCTCGAGGCGTTGCATCATTTCACTTGCCGGCCAGGCTGACTCACCGTTGGCAACGGCGGCGTGATACTCCGCAAGTTCGCCATAATCGGCAAGACCTGCCTCATGCCGTAGTAGCTGGCGCAACGTGAAAGGTTGATCAGGCATTGGCTCGTCCAATCCGACCCGGCCATCACGCACCAGCGAGAGGGCTGTCGCTGCCAGGACTGTTTTGGTAAAGCTCCACCAGGGGACTATCAGTTCCGATGGGTCAGACGTTCGTGGCTGACCATTTAATATGAGTGAACTGAGCATGGGCTCTCCTTGGCGCGTTGATCGGATCGACAACTCGACAAGATACGCCATTCGCCCTTTTTCGCCGCGATCACGACCCAATGATCGAGTCGATTATCGGTTCATACGATCCAGCGTCTGCTCCAGCCCTTCGCGACATTCAGCGACCATGCGTGTCACCAGTTCGGCGCAGGTCGGGATATCGTCGACCAATCCGATCACTTGGCTGGCACAGATAAGACCGGCCGCGACATCACCCGACTCCAGGCCGTCGAGGCCACGACGGCCGGACAACAGATGCTGCAAGTCATCATAGGTCGCGCCACCAGGGCGCTGCTCCAGTGCGACGATTTCCTGTGCGACGGGATTGGTGAAAAAGCGCGCCGTTCGCTTGAGGGTTCGCTTGATCAGCGTGGTATCGCGCTCTGTCGCTGCCAACAAGGCTGCCTTGACGTCGTCATGGATGGCAGATTCCCGGGTCAGCATGAAGCGCGTCCCCATATTCACGCCGTCGGCGCCCAGGACAAGCGCTGCCGCCATACTGCGCCCGTTGGCGATACCGCCTGAGGCGATGAAAGGAATCTTCAGCACCTTGGCCAGGGCAGGAATCATGATCAGGGCTGGCACATCGTCTTCGCCGCAATGCCCGCCGGCTTCGAAACCATCGATCGAAATTACATCTGCACCATAGCGCTGTGCCGAAAGGGCATGACGTACCGATGTGCATTTGTGAATGACCTTGATGCCATGCGCCTTCAACTTGGCAATAACGGGCATGGGGTTGTTGCCGGCCGTCTCGACGATGCGTACATCGCCTTGAATAATGGCGTCGATCCAGCCGTCGTAGTTCACGTCATTGGCGGTCAGTGACAAGGTGAGATTCACGCCGAAAGGCTTCGAGGTCAGCTCACGGGTGCGCTCGATTTCATCGCGCAGGTCGTCTGGTGTGGGCTGTGTGCGAGCCGTCACCATGCCCAGCGCGCCGGCGTTCGAGACAGCAGCGGCCAGCTTCGCGCGCCCGACCCATTGCATGCCACCTTCGATGATGGGGTACTGGATGCCCAGCAGTTCGGTGATACGGGTTTTCATGAGTGTCATGTAACGACTCTGCTGTCGGGGGAGGGTGTAAGCGTGCAGGGTGGGTCAGTCGCGCCCGGCAAAATCGGGATTGCGCTTCTCAACGAACGCCTTGACGCCTTTCTTCAGCTTCAAAACTATCGCGAATGACTTTATGGCAGGAGCTACCCGGTTCGGGGGGGCTCCAGAGCGTTGTGCAGAGCCAAAAAACAGCGGTGGAATGGAGGGTTGAATGTCGCTCAAAGCGGTCATTGAAATCTGTCTCTCGGATGTTTGACATTAAAGTCAGGTTTAACGTTGACGTTTTTTCAGCGATCTCAAAGGCTTGCTCTGGCGAATCTCGACTGGCGTGACGGCGTGGAGTATCAAGGCGCAGGAGGTGCCCAGTGAAATTTTCCGGTCGATGCCATCACGCTGATCCAAGCACCTGGAGAGAGATTGAAACTCGCCAGCGCCGTTTTAACAGGATTGCTGTTCAGCTCTGTTGCCAGCCATGTGTTGGCGGGGACGCCTGAAATTCCCAGCCCTACGGATACAAAGATAATCGCAGGCCACCCAGTACCCGTCGTCAAGGGTGGCCTGTACGATCGTTATCGCTCGAATCCTCCCTCGTCAGTGATTGCAGCAGAACTACCCGGCGTCGATTTGAGCTGTTCAACGGATTGGAAAAACACAAGGTCGACATTGGCCTTGAGTCGTACTCCCCAAACTTCTACTACCCGAACAGCCGAGTAACGGCAGTCTTTACGGCCGACCTGGACGCACTCCGGGCACTGATGCCGCCCGAAGTGTTGGAGCTGTGCAGCTCCTGCCAATACAGAGCGTGCAAGGGTTCGCGGTGTCATCGGTTACAACCTGCCGAAATGGCTGACCGGTATAGACCGTAAAGAGGATGCTCACTCTGTGGTCTATGACATCACCGACAGCCAGACCGGAAAAGTCGACGTGTCCTTCAAAGCCGAGAAGATCGACGAGCGCTCTCACGTTGTCGATATCGTCACCAGCAGCTTCACTAACCTCGACCACCTGGGCCAACTGGCCTATGGGTATGCTGTTTCCCGCCAGCTCAGTCACGGCTACAGCCGGGGTGTGGATTCGGCTACGCTCACACTGGGCGACGGCAGCCTGGCGAAATACCTCCGCGCCTTGAAGCTTGGAAAAATGATGAAGTACGAATATGTACCGGCATTCCAAAGTGCACTCTACGCGCCAAAACCGCTCGCCTCCCTGCTTGAGGCGCGCTGATACAGGCCAAATCCATCAGATCGTGCCTGATGAAAAATCAGGGTTGTGGTCAGTTGAACTATTGAAAATTGCACGCTGAAAACCTGCTCGGGTGTCACGCGCGCAATGTCTGCAGCGAACGCCAATCGGTTCGCTCTCGAAAGAGACCAGGCAATTGCAGGGGCGGATAAAAATCCTGCCCCTGCCTTTTACACAGTCACTGAATCGATGCGTTTCAGAGTTGGTTCAATGCCCAGCAGCTGGGCTCCGCTCCTGGCCAATAGTTGCCCCTCGCGTTGTTCGCCTTACATCATCGGTGGTCTTTTTGAACGCTGCCGTCCGGGCATTCAGGCTTCCCCGACGAGCAAGCAGCCCGACCCTGTTGCAACGCTCCTTATTCTTCCATCTCAAGCTGCGGGTTGTAGTACTTGGTCGCATCCGGCGTAAAGGTCACCACCATCCCGGTGCGCGAGCAGTTGAGGGTCAGTTCGTTACTGGTATCAATGCGCAGGTCTTCGCCGCGCAGGCCCTGCCATTGGGCGAGGTATTTCAGCGAGCCGTATTTTTCACGCTTTTTCAGCGTGCGTTCGACACCGCCTTTCCAGCCCAGCACGGGGAGTTCGCCGGCGAGGCAGCGTTGGGCGATTTCCGGGTGCTTGAGGGCGCGTTCACGGCCGATTTCCCAGCAACGGATCAGGCCGTTGTCGGGGCCTTGCCAAGTGTCGGTCCAGGTGAGGGTGGGGCGGGGTGCGACGTGGATCGGTCGGTGGACGATGGTGGACATGCAGCCTCCCTGGCTAGTTTTTTGTAGGACAACACGGGTTTTGGAATGTGATGCTACTAATTGGCCATCATTGGTGTCCAGTGCCGGGAGATGGGCGGGTGCCTGCACGGTTGGAGGGGGCTGGATTACGACCGCTTTGCGGCCGATCGCAGGCTGGGGGTGATGACCCCAGCGGATGGGGTCATCAGGCTTAAGGTTTCGCCGCGTCGTCCAGGCTGGCCATGTCGATGACGAAGCGGTAGCGCACATCCGAGCGTTCCATGCGCTCAAAGGCTTCGTTGATCTGGTCCATGCGGATCATTTCACAGTCCGGAAGGATGTTTTTGCGGGAGCAGAAGTCGAGCATTTCCTGGGTTTCGGCGATGCCACCAATGGGCGAGCCGGCCAGCCGTCGGCGGCCAAGGATAAAGGGCACGGTGAGTTGTTCGTCGATGGGGCCGACCTGGCCGACGATCACCAACGTGGCGTCGACGTCCAGCAAGGCCATGTACGGCGATACGTCGTGGCGCACGGGGATGGTGTCGATGATCAGGTCGAAGCTCGAACGGGCAGCGGCCATTGCCTTGGCGTCGGTCGATACCAGCAGGTTGTCGGCGCCCAGCTCCAGGGCGTCGGCGAGTTTGTCCGGGGTGCGGCTGAGTACGGTGACGAAGGCGCCCAGCCCGGCTGCCAGTTTCACCGCCATGTGGCCCAGGCCACCCAGGCCGATCACCGCCACGCGGCTGCCGGGACCGACGTTCCAGGTGCGCAGGGGGGAGTAGGTGGTGATGCCGGCGCACAGCAGCGGGGCCGCTTTGGCCAGGTCCAGGCCGTCAGGTACGCGCAGCACGAATTCTTCACGCACGACCAGGTGCTTGGAGTAACCGCCGTAGGTGGGCTCTTTGCTGATGCGGTCCAGGCCGTTGTAGGTCTGGGTGTTGTTCTCGCGGCACAGTTGTTCTTCGCCTTTGCGGCACTGGTCGCACTGTTGGCAGGAATCGACCATGCAGCCCACAGCCACGGTGTCGCCAACTTTATAGCGGGTAACGGCGCTGCCAATGTCGGTTACCCGGCCGATGATTTCGTGGCCGGGGACGATCGGGTAGCGGCTGAAGCCCCAGTCATCCCGGGCCTGGTGCAGGTCGGAGTGGCACACGCCGCAGTAGAGGATCTGCATGGCGACGTCGTTGGGACGCAGGCTGCGGCGCTGGAAGGTGAAGGGCGCCAGTGGCGCCTGCGGGGTTTGTGCTGCATAGCCGATGGTGAGCATGGGGGGCACCTCTTGGCAGAAGAGTCAGTCAATGACTATAGCCATCCGTGGTGCATCCGCCTGTAGCCGCTGCCGTCAGGCAGCGACTACAGGTTTTTCAGCGTTGCGCCAGCCAATGATCATGCAAGGCCCGCGCAGCCGGTTCGATGGCTGCCACGCGCTGGCGATGCAGCACCACGTCGAAATCCACCGGCAGTTCGTAGTTGTCCTGCTCGGCGCAGTCAGTGATCAGTTGCAGGCGGCCTGCCATTGGCTCGGCCAGTGCCGGCCAGTTGCCGACCGCCACGCCACGCACGTAGCCAAAGCACCATTCTTCAGCCAGGATCAGGGGTTGGCCGCGATGTTCGGTTTGTTCGAAGCGCGCCTTGAATGCCTCGGGTGCGGTAGCGAGCTGGGTGGCCAGGGTGTTGAGGTGGCGCACGCACAGGTCGATGAAGCGGCGGCATTCTTCGGGCTTTTGCCATTCCGGGGTGCTGCCGCCCCAAATGGCCGGGAACCACTCGGCGATATCCACCTGCGCAGGGCTCGACACCAGTGCCGTGAAGTAGCCGTCGAGCTCGGAAGGGTTGAGCACGGAGTGGTCGTCGCCATACTTGAGCAAGGTGTCTTCGATGAACTCGAACTCGCTGGGGGTCAGGGGTTGGGCGTGCATGAACAGGGTCCTTGGCGAGGTGAGCGGGAAAAAAAGCGGGGAGGATGGCGCGTTGCGGCGAATTTTTCCAGTCCGGCGTGAAGTGGGCGGTCACTTGCCGGCCATTGACGCCACGGCTGCTGCTGGGCGAGCCTTGGCGGCTCACTCAAGACGAGGTGCTAGGGATGTTGATCAAGCCTAACCAGGCCACTCTGCTGGTCATAGATGTGCAGGACAAGCTCATTGGTGCGGTCAGCGACCCGACCGGCACCCTGGCCCGCACTCGCTGGCTGCTGGCCGCTACGCATGCGCTGGGCGTACCCACGGTGTTTTCCGAGCAGTACCCCAAGGGGCTGGGCCACACCGTTGCGGCGCTGATCGAGGCCTCGCCCGCTGCCGAGGTGGTGGAAAAATTGCACTTCTCCTGTGTTGCCGCCAACTGCCTGCCGGCCTCGCTACTGGCCCGGGAGCAAGTGATCGTCTGCGGTATGGAGACCCATGTGTGCGTGCTGCAGACTGTGCTTGGCCTGCGAGAGCTGGGCAAGCAGGTGTTCGTGGTCGAAGATGCCTGTGACAGCCGCACCAGCGCTAGCAAGGTTGCGGGCATCGGCCGCATGCGCGATGCAGGGGCGCAAATCGTTACCCGCGAGATGGTGGTATTCGAACTGATGGGAAGTTCCAGTCACGAGCAGTTCCGGCATATCAGCAAAACCTACATCGTACCGGGAGACAGTTGAGCGCCGGCAGTGAACCGCGTGCGGGATAGAGCGTCAAGCCGATGAACGGGTTCCGAATGCCAGTGCGCAGTAATGCAAGATCTACTGTCCCCTCATTCAAAGGGGGCAGTCACCATGAAGTGCTGGTACACCAACAGTCGTTTCGGGTTTTAAGCAATTCGCTCGCCACCCCGGCGGACATGAAATATGGCTGCCGGGTGGTCAACTACAAGGGCACGTTGTTCTGTTCCTATATTGCAGATGGCGAGGATGAGCACGTCAGTTTCATTACCAAGCCCTCTGCCGCCTCCTGGAGTGCCCCGGTTGCGATCGGCATCGAAAGCCTTTCCGGACCGCCCGCCATTTTTGTGTTCAACAATAAACTGTATGTGCTGTGCAGTGGTCAGCACCATCCTCGCGAGCTGAGCGTTTCAGCCAAACTTGGCGAATATGATGATCTCAGTGGAGGCTTCAACGCGATCGATTTCCCTATACAGTTCAGTGGCGGGCCCAGTGTGGTGGAGCACAACGGGGGCTCTATATGTTCTACACGGTGCCAGGCACCACCACAGTGTTGTGGAAAACCACGCGCGACATGCTGACGTGGAGTGAAGCGAAGACCCTCAAGATGGACAGCACGCTCGAGCTTTCCTGCACGCTCGATCCGGTGGCCATCAGTTATCAGGGGCTGATTCATATCGTGGCCAATAATGAACTCGGAAAGGGATCACTCTTGTTGAGGTTTGATGGCGACGCTGCCTGGACGCGCGCCAAGTCATTTATCGGACAGGACTATTCAAGTTCCCCGGGGATGGCGATTCACAATGGTTTGTTGAAGCTGGTGTTCAGTGGCTGGAAAGGAAACCTGGGAAGCAGGGCGCTCGATCTCTTTTGCTACGACGGCAACGTGGTCAGTGAGCCGGATACCAGTTTGGCCCTGGGGGCGAAGTTTCAGGTATCCATGGCGGTTCAGGACGGTGTGTTGTGCGTGCTGTACCACGGTCAGGGTTGAGCTGTATCCCGCCGAGCAGTTGTCTTCTTCCAAGGACTCGTGCCATGCCACTGAATCAGGATATTCGACACTACATTGACCATTTGTTGATTGCCGGGCTGCCTGCCGACTCCTTGGCAACGCAGCTTGATTTTATTATTGGAGAGATTGTCGAGTTGCTCGTTCGCTCGCCGGAGGAGGCACCCCCACCAGCGCGTATCTGGCCAGCCGGATGTCTTCGCTGTTCATGCGCAGCAGTAACCAGACGCTGCAGGCGGGGTATGCCAGCGCCTTCACCCGCCTGCTCCAGCGGCTTTGCAACGAGCAGCGTGTGATCCTCGCCATTGCCCGCGCACCGCGGGCTCCAAGCCTGGCGGTGCTGCTTTCGCTCTACCCTATCCATCATGCCTTGTTGATGAATGGACTGCGCAGCCAGGAAGGGCCCCATACGCTCGACGCGTTTGACGCGCTGCGCATGTTGCAGATCATCGTTGGGGGCGGCCATTGGGCCCTGGCATGCCCATATACGTTTGAATGGAGCGGTACGTGACTACCATCACGCCAGGCTCGGCGAGCGTGACGATGGCATACAGATCGATATTGGCCGTGGCAGTCGGGGCGGTGCCCCGATAGCCCTGAGCGTGGCCACCTGGAACCTGCAGGGCGGAGCGCAAACTACCGACTACAAATGGCGCACACGCGTACCTCAGCTCGCCCGGGAACACGATGTGGTGGTATTGCAGGAGGCCGGGGTGGCGCCGTTCTCCGTTTTGCATCTGGAGCAGATGCGCGTAGACGACCCGTTCGGCCAGCCGCATGACGTCAACCACTATCGTTGGTCTGGAGGCACTGCAAGCCGTCCGGAGGGCTACCAGCTGTTCTTTCTCGACGTTCAACGTTTGCGGGTGAACCTTGCCATCGTGGTGGCGGAGCGGGCGGGCCTGAGTATCCAGTCGGCGCTGGTCATTGCCGATGGTGTACCGCGTGATCCCCTGGCGCCCCCATCCGACCTGTACTGGGGCTGCGTCTGCGTTTACAGGGGCTGGTCGAGGACATTGTGGTGACTAACCTGCATGCCATTTCCGGTGGTGGAGCCAACGCGCCGAGGCTGTTGCGCGAAGTCAGCTGGCATGTCAGTGCCCCCTACGTCATGTTGGGAGACTTCAAACGTGACCCGCGGGTGTCCGATCCCCAGCACGCAGACCGCGGGAACTGGGTGTCGCCTCCCGACATCGCCCAAGTGGTTCCGGCCAATGGAAGCACCCACCCCAGCACTGCCCCGCAAAACATGCTCGACTACGCCGTCAGCAACGGTACGCTCGCGCCGTTGACGCCGGGCAGGGTCGGGGTTGCCGGACCGTCCGATCACTTGCCGGTCTCTTACAACTTCTACCTCCAATAACTGGCGCTTGATTGCAGTCGGTCCTGGCCCTCGCTACTGTGCTGCTGATCAATCACCAGGCGAGGGCGGTACATGCGGTTCAGTGGAGGGTTGTTGGCGATTGCTGTGTTGCTGACGGTGCAGGGTTGCGTCACCCAGCGCGAGGCACCGGAAGGCGACCCAGCGAAGGTGCGGGCGCAGATTCTGCGGCTGTTGCCTGCATCCACCAAGGACCGGGAGGGTTGGGCCCGGGATATCCAGACGGCCTTCACCACACAGAAGATCACCCCCAGCCGCTCCAACCTGTGCGCGGTGCTGGCGGTGACCGAGCAGGAGTCGACCTTCCAGGCCGACCCGCAAGTACCAGGGCTTGGCCGCATTGCCCGCCAGGAAATCGACCGGCGCGCGGCCAGCTTGCATATCCCGCAGATGCTGGTGAACGCGGCGTTGCAGACGCGTTCGCCCAATGGCCAGACGTACAGCCAGCGGTTGAGCGTGGTGCGCAGCGAGAAGCAACTCAGTGCGATCTTCGATGACCTGATCGGTACGGTGCCGCTGGGGCGGACGCTGCTGGGGGATTTGAATCCGGTGCATACCGGTGGGCCGATGCAGGTGAGTATCGATTTTGCCGAGCGTAATGCGCAGGGGTATCCCTACAGTCATTCGGGGACGATTCGACAGGAGGTGTTCAGCCGTCGCGGCGGGATGTATTTCGGTATCGCTCATTTGTTGGGGTATCCCAGTCATTACGAGCGGCAGCTGTACCGATTCGCCGACTTCAACGCTGGGTGGTATGCCAGTCGCAATGCGGCGTTCCAGAGCGCCTTGAGCCGGGCCAGTGGGGTGACCTTGGCGCTGGACGGGGACTTGATTGCACCGGGGGCGATTTTTCCGGGCACTACCGAGAAGGCGGCGCGGCGGTTGGGGGAGCAGCTTGGTTTGCGTAACCCGAGTATCCGCAGTCAGCTGGAGAAGGGCGATAGCCTGGCGTTCGAGGAGACCCGGCTGTATAGCGGAGTGTATGCGTTGGCTGAAGGGAAGGCGGGCAAGACGCTGCCGCGCGCGCAGCTGCCAGGGATCGAGTTGAAGAGCCCGAAGATTACCCGCAAGTTGACCACGGCCTGGTTTGCCAATCGGGTGGACGAGCGCTATGAGCGGTGCATGAAGCGTTAACCAAGTGAAAGCACCGTCTGAACCACGACCGCTGCGCGCTCGATCGCAGGCTGTCGCCAGCGGCTACATCGGCAATTTGTAGTCGCTGCCGAGGAACGAGGCTGCGATCGACTGCGCAGCGGTCGCCAAGAGGCAGCGGCCAATGCGAAGTAACTGTGGGATTGCTATCGCGGGGCAAGCCCGCTCCTACCGCAAGGCGGCTACCACTTGGTCAACACTGGCCTTCAATCCCGCCAGGGTGTCCTGCGGGTCGGTGTCGATCACCAGCAGCTTCGCGCCGCTCGTGGTGATCACTTCCGTCACTTCCTTGCTCGGTTGTTTGTGGTGCAGCACCAGCGCCACGTCCTGGCCTTTGAGTTCATCGCCCAAGCGTTTGAGCGCGGCAGCGTCCCACTGGTCGTCCGCCACCCGCGGGTGGTCGATCAGATCCAGGTTCAGGCCGCTGATCAGGTAGTCCAGGCGGTCCGAGAGGTTGACCACGCTGAGGTTGTCGGCCTCGGCCAGGCGCGATTCGCTGCCGGCACTCAGTTCCAGCAACTGGCGCTTGAGGTTGGCAAGGTTGGCCTGGATCTTCGGTTGATCGCTTGGGCTCAAGCGTCCCAGGTCGTTGGCCAGTACGTCGGCCATGCGTCCTAGGTTGGTCGGGTTCAGCCAGGGGTAGGCGGCAAAGGCGTTGCTGCCCTGTACGGCAATCCCTGGCAAGGCGCCGTCTACCGGGCGGGCGGCGTCGATTTCGATAATGCGGATGTTGCTGCGGCGGGCCATCGGGTACAGCGGGTCATCGCCCCAGATCGAGCGCAGGGCAATCACTGCATCGGCATGGCTTGCGGCTTTTTGCAGGCTGGCGCCACCCCGGCCGCTGAAGTACGACGATTGACGCGAAGCTGGAATGTTTGCCGGTGCCGCGCGCTGCAGTTTGACGGCGGTACCGTCGAGCAGGGCGGTCGCCAGGGCGTGGGTGACGGGTAGCGAGGCCAGGACGGTGGTCGTGGTGGCCTGTTGCTGAGGGGCCGTCGGGGTGTTCTGGGCCTGGCCCAGGGAGGGCAGGCCGGCGAGTGCCAGGGCCAGGCACAGATGTTGGAGCTTGAAGGTCATGCCGGGTTTCCTTGCAGGCGTGGAACAAGGCCGCGTGCCAGTGCGGCGAGTGCGAAAAAGGCACCAGAGACGAGGATGATCGCCGCGCCCGAAGGCACCGGCAGGTCGAACACGATCGGCAGCAGGATACCGATCAGGGTGCTCAGGGTGGCGATCAGTACCGACGCCCAGAAAAAGCCCTTGAGCGACTGGCTGACCAACCGCGCCGCCGCCGCCGGGATCACCAGCAGGGCGCCCACCAGGATCGCCCCGATCACCTTCACCGCCGCCACGGTCACCAGGGTCACCAGCACCACGAACAAGTAATCCAGGCTCTTCACGGCGACGCCGCGCACTGCTGCCAGTTGCGGATTGAAGCTGGCCAGGATGATGCGGTTGTACAACGGCAGGGCCAGGGCCAGCACCAGGCTGCCGACAATGCCGAGCACCAGCAGGTCCTGGGGATTGACGGTGAGCACCGAGCCAAACAGTACGTTCTCGAGAATGTGAACGTTGATCTTGCCGGCCAGCATCAGCAACAGGCTCGCACCCAGCGCCAGGGACACTGACAGGAACACGCCGATCAGTGTGTCGGGCGACAGCCCTGTGCGATTGCGCAGGAAGTTGAGCAAGATGCCAAACAGCAGGCAGTAGCCGAACAGGCTGCCGTAGGGCCCGGTGTAGGGCTCGCCCAGCAGGATGCCGATGGCTACGCCGGTGAGCGCCGCGTGGCCCACCGCCTCGGAGAAGAAGGCAAAGCGCTTGACCACTACCAGCGTGCCCAGGCCGCCCAGCACCGGGCCGATCATCAGGCCCGCGAGCAGGGCGTTGACCACAAAACCGTAGGCCAGGGCTTCGGGCAAGTAGCCTGCGTTGGCCCACGCCTGGATCAGCAGGCGGAATTCTTCGTAGTTCATCAGGCGATGCTCTCGCTGCGCGGATGGATGGAGAACAGGCTGAGCAGGCGCTCAGGCGTCAGGGCCTGCTTGGGCGGGGCGTCGAAGAGCACCCGGCGACTCAGGCCCGTCACCCGGTCGGCCAAACGCGTGACCGCCTGCAGGTCGTGCTCGATCCACAGCACGGTGGTGCCGGCGGCGCGCCAGTCCAGCAACAGACGCTCGAACACCTGGATGCCGGCTTCGTCCAGCGCCGACATCGGCTCATCCAGCACCAGCAGTTGCGGTGCCGGAATCAAGCCCTGGGCCAGCAGCACGCGCTGGCGCTCACCACCGGAAAGGGCGCCCATGCGCCGCTTGCGCTTGTCGAGCATGCCGACCCGCTCAAGTGCCGCGTCGATGGCGGGCGCCACCTTGCGCGACAGGCCGAGAAAGGCGGGACGGCGCTGACACATGGCAGCCATGAAATCGTCCACGGTCATTGGCAGGCCGCGGTCGAACTCCAGGGCCTGGGGCACATAGCCGATGATCTGTGCGTCGCTTGGCCAGGTCAGGGTCAACTGGCCCTGGTGCGGCATCTGCCCCAGCAGGGTCTTGATCAGCGAGCTCTTGCCGCCGCCGTTCGGGCCCACCAGTGCATGCACGCTGCCGGCGGCGACCTTGAAGCTGACCTGGTCGAGAATCCGCGTGCGGCCCAGGGTCAAGTCGATACCGGCAAATTCGATGTCCGGCCCGCAAGGCAGGCTGACGACGGTTTCGGCCACGGTCATGCCTTGGACTCCTTGATCGCACGCACCACAGTGTCGAGGTTGCGCTTCATCTCCACCTCGTACTTTTCCTTGCTGTACTCACCGTAGGAGATATGGGTCAGCGGATAGATCATCACCCCCGACTCGCGCTGGATGGTCTCGACATAGGCCGAGGGAAAGTCCATCTCCGAGAAGATCACTTTCACGTCCAGGGCCTTGAGCTGGTCGATGGTCTTTTTCAACTGGCTGGGGCTTGGCTCGATGCCGTGGGCAGGCTCGACCACGGCGGTCACTTCCAGGCCGAATTCGCGCACCAGGTAGTCGTAGGCGGCGTGGATAGTGGCCACGCGGAACTCCGCGCCCGGCGCCTCGGTGACCTGGGCCAGGGCGTCGGCGCGCAACTTGCGCAGGCGCTTGGCGTAGGCACGGGCGTTCTGGCTGTAGTACTTGGCGTTGTCCGGATCGAGCTTGCCCAGCTCCCGGGCGATGTTATTGACCTGGGCGATGCTGGCGCTGATCGACAGGAAGGTATGCGGGTTCACCACTTTGCCTGCACCACGTGCAGCCACACCGGTGGCGGCCAGCAGCGGTACGTTGGTGTTGGACTCGATCACGGTGATCTGCGGTTTTTCACTGGCGGCGATCATGCGGTCGGCGAAGTCATCGTGGCCGATGCCGTTGAGCACTACCACATCGAGGCTGCCGATGCGCTTGATGTCCTCGGCCCGTGGCTCGTAGGCGTGGGGGTTGAAGCCTGCCGGAATCAGCGGCACCACCTCGGCCTTGTCGCCGACAATGTTGCTCACGTAGCTGTAGTAGGGGTGCAGTGTGATGCCGATACGCAGCGGCTTGCCGTTGTCGGCCAGGGCCAGGGTTGGCAGGGCGCAGGCGATCAACAGGCTCAGAACACGGCGGGCGAGGGCGGAGCGAAGCATGGGGCGTCCTTGTATCAGTGGCGATGCTGGCGGGTGACACCGGCGTCGTAGTGGGCGGCGATCTGCTGCCAGCCGGCGGCGATCAGGGCAGCGGGGGTGAAGTCGCCAGGGGCACTGGCGCCCGCCTTGCGCTGCAGCCAGATGTCGGCGGCGCCGTCATGGGCGCTGGGCACCAGCAGCAGGAAGCTGCCGGCCACGCTCGGTGACTGGCTCAGGCCCAGGTAGGCCTGGTCGCCCAGCACCTGCCATTGATGCTCGCCACGGCTGGCGCTACTGGCATCGGTCACGAACGGCGGGAAGCCTTCCTCGGCCAGCACGGCCACCTCGACCAGTGCCGGTTGGTCTTCGCGCAGCAGCTGGATTTCCTCGAAGGCCACCCGCAGGTCGGCATACACCCCTTGTTCGGCAGCGTTGAGGTCGCGGCGGGCATCGAGTTGATGGGCCTCGATGCTGACCTCGTCGTGGTTTTCGCCGCGCAGCGCCACCACCCCGGCGGCCATGGCCAGGATGAACAGGCTCACCAGCAGCACATAAAGGGTTTCATGCCCGGCACCGGCGGGGCGCACTACCTGGACCCGGCTCATGGCTCACCGATATCGGCGTAGTCAATTTCCACTACGTGGCCTGGGCCTGCGTCGAACAGCACGTACCATTCACCTTCCGGGCGCTTGAAGGTCAGCTTGGAGTTGTCGCCAAGCTTGCCGGGCACAAGGATCTCTTCGTTGTAGCCGATCACATCCAGGGTCACCCCTGGCGCGCCGCTGCCGTCAGAGAAGCCACCGGTGCATTCGATCTGCTCGCCGTCGATGGGCTTGCACTCGCACATCGGGTTGTGGGCCAGGGCCGGGCCGGCGGTGCCGAGCAACAGCAGGGGCACAAGCAGCCTGCGGGCGGTAAACGTCATTACTTGCCTCCTTGTTTGTTCAGCCAGGCCACGGTAGCCGGCGAGGCCTTGGCCAGGGGGATGGAGCCCTGCTGCATGCTGCCGTCCCAGCCTTCGAGGGTGATCCAGATCTCGGCGTCCGGGCGCGTCTTGGCCGGTACCGGCAGGCCGGTGCTCATGCGGTAGGGCGGGCCGAAGAAGATGGTGCCGGCAGCGCGCAGGCTTCGCGGCTTGCCGATGCGCAGGTAGACGGCCTTGACCTCGGGAATGCAGGTTTGGCACAGCGCCAGGTTGAACGTCTTGAAGTAACCGGCGGGGCCGTCCTGGCGCGGGGCTTCGTCGCGCATTTCGGCCAGCTTCACACTCCAGCGCCCTACCTGCACATCACCCAGTTCGCGCTCACCCAGGCCGCTGTCTCCGCGAAACAGCGCGGCATCGGCAAAGTACTTGGGCATGAAGCCCAACGGGATCAGCAACAACAGGATATTCAAGTGAAAACGCCACTTGTGCCACCAACGGCTCAACGGGCTGGCGGTCTCGACGGCTGCCTTGCTCATACGCTGGTCTCCGTGGCGGTCTCGGGGTTGGTGCTAACGGCCTGTTTGCGTGGTGCCCGCTCGCTGCGCTTGAGCGCGGCGGCGGTGGCCTGGGCGGTGCGCTTGGTCCAGATCAGCAAGCCGCTGAGCACCATCAACGACAGCAGCAGGCCGAAGAAGGCCCAGATCAACTTGATGATCAGGCCGCCGAAGTCACCGGTGTGCAACGGGCGCATGGACTCGGTGACGAACTCCAGGGGCGAACGGTCCTCGATCAGGAACTGCGCCTCGATCTTGCTGTTGTACGGGTTGACGTTGACCGTCTGGAACATCAGCGGGTACCAGCCACGGCCACCCAGGTACAGGTGCGAGTAGGCGTTGCCCGGCATCTGGATGAAGCTCACATCCAGGCCGGCAATCTGTGACTTGGCGATGCGCTCGGCTTCATCCAGGTCGATGCGCGGGGCGGGTGCGCCCGATTCGCTGCGCGGCACATCTTCACGGGCAATCACTGGCACCACAGGCTCAGTGGAAATGGTGATGTGGTTGTCGCCCAGGATCGCCTGGATCAGAAACCACGTGCCGGTAATGGAAATGACGGCGATGAACCAGATTGACCACACTCCACTCAAGCGGTGCAGGTCGCCCCAGAAAATTCGCGAGCCGTGGTTGGCCCGTGGCAGCTTGAAAAAGCCTTTCCAGAACTTTTTGTACACCACAAGGCCGGTCACCAGCGACGCCAGCATCGGCAAGCCCAGCAGCGACACCAGGTACCAGCCCCAGCTGTAGCCATTGGTGAAGGGCACCAGCCACCAGCCGTGCAGGGCGCGGGTGAAACCCTCGAAGTTGAACGACGGGCTCTTGCCTTGGATCGCCCCGGTATAGGGGTTGACGTAGAGCGTCGGTGCGCTGCCGTCGGGGTAGGTCACCGCCGCAGTCAGCGCAAAGTGCGAGCCGTCGGGCTGGCTGATAAAGCGCACGGCCATCTCCGGTTCGGCCTTTTGCATGGCATCGAGCACTTGCTGGAAGCTGAGGCGTTCGGCATCGGGGCTTGGCTTGGTGGCGCGTACGTCCGGGTTGGCAAGCCAAACGATCTCCTGGCTGACCACGGCCAATGTGCCGGTAAAACACACGATCAGCACGAAAAACCAGATCGGCAGCGCGAGCCAGCTATGGACCAGGAACCAGATTTTTGAGCGTGACTTTTTCGACATGAGCCTGTCTTTTGTAGGTGAACGGTGGGCAGCCGATCTCGTCAGATAAGTTGCCCGTCTCTATAAGGACGGATGAGCAGGGCGAAACCCGTCTGCTTATTTTGAAGAAAATGTATCTAATTCTTACTAAGGCTCTCCTTCAAGGGCAGCCCGTCGCAAATCTTCTCAATCTGTCATCCATTCCAGTGGGGCAGTCCATGGCCCACGTGCCCAGGACGCTCCCCTGCGGCTGCCGAAAAGCCCCGCCGATGCAGCCCTTTCGCAAATTGATCGAAAAAGTTATCCGGTTTGGATTCACGGCTTCGTCGAATTGGAAACGCGTAATTAAAACATAATCATTCTTGTTTATGCATGGGTTGTCATGGGGCTTGCCGCACGTCGTTTGCGTTCACGGATGTCGCCGTTTTGCCGGAGGGCGCGCTCCCGTTCCGCATCCTGGGTGCTGTTGGGCGTAGTGGGTTTTGCCCCGATGGCCGAAGCTGCATCGGTAACCGTCAGCATTCCGGCCCAGAGCCTGGTCGGCGCCTTGCGCGCATTTGCTGAGCAGTCGGGCGTGCAGGTGCTGTACGAGCCAAGCCTGGTGGAAGGCAAGCGTGCAGCAGCGGTGAACGGTGCGATGGAATCCAACGATGCCCTGTCGCGTCTATTGCGCGGCAGCGGCCTGCTTTACCAGGTCGACAACGGTACCGTGCTGTTGCTGGCCCCCCCCCCGACGACGCAGCGTTGGAGCTCGGCACTACCAGCATCACCGGCACCGGGCTGGGGCGACCACGCAAGGCACTGGTGCCTACACCGCAGGGTGTCGATCGGCAAGATGCCCCAGTCGATCAAGGACACCCCGCAGAGCATCCGCGTCATCACCCGGCAACGGATGGAAGACCTGCATCTGACCTCCATGAATGACGTGCTCACCCAGACCTCACTGCCTACCAGGGCAGCATGACCAACTCGCGCTACCTGGCGCGCGGGTTCGAGATCACTAACGTCCGCCTGGATGGCGGCACGCCGGTAGGGGCAGTGCCTTCGCCGGGAAAGACCTAGACATGACCATCTACGACCATGTGGAGATTCTGCGGGGTGCCGATGGCCTGTACTCGGGCAACGGCGAACCGGGCGGCAGCGTCAACCTGGTGCGCAAGCGTCCGACCGCGTTCAGTCAGTTTTCGGTGACCCAGTCCATCGGCAAGAGTATTGATTTCGAAGCCAGCGGACGGATTACCGAGCGCCTGGAGCGTACCTTTGGCTACACCTATAACCATAGCCGCAACGTAGCGACCGCAAGCGGCTCGACCACCGCCACGGCCTTGAGCCTGACGCCCAAGCACCTGGGCAAGGCATTCCTGAGCTACCGCATGCCCGGCGCGCTGGAGAACCTGCGCGTGGGGGTATCACGACCCAGAGTGCGAGCTACGTCTCGGAAGTTAATCTTGACTTCTCCCAGCCGGGTTTTGCGCTGTACAACGCCTTTGCCGACTACCGGCTGAACAATCACTGGAGCGTGGCGCTCAACGGCAACAACCAGACTGACAAGAAGTACTACTCAACCATTGGCAACGCCATGTACGGCAACTTCTACGGTGACCCGCGCAATATTGTATTGATGCTGCGCGGTACTTACTGAGCCGTACCCTGAATAGCCGGAGCGATAGCAGGTCGCCGGCTTGTGCGGGATATCCATTTGCTTCAAGTTTTTGCGAGGGCGGCCGATACGTACGACATCCCAAGTACCCATCAGGAAGATCCCTCCATGGCAGGCATCGGTGCCGTAACGCTCAACGGAAATCCCCTGCAAAGCACCTCTCTGGCCTCCGGTTCGCGGGTTGCGGTCAACGCAGGGCAGCTATCTGCAGAGGCTTCGGACGATAACGTGGTGGTTGATCCGTCCAGCTTTCGCAATTCCAAGGCGCAGGCCAGTGGCGCCAGTGATCCGCGGGCCGACTCGGAGCCTGCCCATGTCAAGCAGTTGCGACACATGATCGAGAAGCTGCATAAGCAGCTGGAAGAACAGCAGAAGCACCTGCAGCAGGTAATGGCCAGCCGGATGGAAGAAACCGCCAAGGCAGCCGCCGTTGCCGCCGCGCAGTCGGCCGTCAGCGCCACCATGGCGGCGCTGGGCGCGGCCACCGCCGCACTGCTCAAGGCCTTGACCGAGAGCGGTGGCGCAAGCTCAGGTTCGCTGGTCAGCACCAGCGCCTGAGGTCAGTCGACTGTCGGGCGGTTTTGGCTGCGTTCGGACTTGTAGCGCATGGCCACTGCCGGCGCCGGCTTGGCGCTGCCGGTTTCCAGCCACTGGCGCATCCGGCTGGCATCGGCGAAGTGGGTGTACTTGCCGAAGGCATCGAGAATCACCATGGCCACCGGGCGGTTGTCCATCTTGGTCAACAGCACCAGGCAGTGGCCGGCTTCATTGGTGAAGCCGGTCTTGGTCAGCTTGATGTCCCAGTTGCTCTTGTTGACCAGATGGTCGGTGTTGCGAAAGCCCAGGGTGTAGTTGGGCTTGCGGAACGCCACCGTTTTCTCGGGGGTGCTGCTCAGTTCGCTGAGCATCGGGTAATTGCGCGCGGCCAGCAGCAGCTTGCCCAGGTCTCGGGCTGTGGACACGTTGCTGTGCGACAACCCGGTGGGCTCGACATAACGGGTCTGGCTCATGCCCAGGGCCTTGGCCTTGGCGTTCATTGCCTTGATAAAGGCGCTATAACCGCCTGGGTAGTTGTGGGCCAGGGTAGAAGCTGCGCGGTTTTCCGACGACATCAGGGTGATCAGCAGCATGTCCTTGCGGTTCAGTTGGCTACCCAGCCGTACGCGCGAATACACACCTTTCATTTCCTTGTTCTGGGCGATGGTAACCGTGAGCATTTCATCCATGTTCTGCTTGGCGTCGAGCACCACCATGCCGGTCATCAGCTTGGTCACCGAGGCAATCGGTACCACCCGGTCGGGGTTGTTGGCGTAGAGCACCTTGTTGGTCTGCAGATCGATCAACAACGCCGCGCCGGAAGCCAGATGCAACTTGGCAGGATCGCGTTGCACCTGGGCGGGGGGTTGCGCAGCAGCGGCCGTGGGGACAGTCGCGGTACCCGTGAGCAACAGCAGCAGGCTTAGAATCGAAAGGGAAGTTTTCACGTTGAGGCTCACTAAAAGTTGTTATGTCGTTGGCTGTGCAAGGGTTTTCCCCCAAAAAAACCGCTGCATTCTGGAGTATGGCCGAGTTGCTGTCGATTGCCCTGTATCTGCTGGGGCAAATATGAAAAAGATTTAATCCCGTACCCGTTCTTTGGGCACGAAGGGTGCGTCTTCAGTGGCGTGCAGGATGAACTTTCCAGGCGGGCGTCGTCTACATTGCAGAGGGTATTTCCCCCTTTACGAGAGTACGGATATGTTCAGATCCAAGACATTCATCGCAGCGCTGACCAGCCTGGCGTTGGCCGCAACTTCTGTGGGTGCGCTGGCCGATCCGGGCAATGGTCAAGGCAACGGCAAGGGCAATTCACAGAAATCTCATAACCCTGGCAACCAGGGCGGCGCGGGGAAATCCAAGGGCTCGGATCACGGCGATTGGAGCTATGGGCCCAGCATCAATCGTGGTGATGTGTTCAACATTCTGACGGACTACCACGACTATTGGAGCCCGGGTTCGGCGCTGCCTCCAGGAATCCAGAAGAACCTGGCCAGAGGAAAGCCACTGCCCCCCGGCATTGCTAAAAAACTGGACGGCAGGCTATTGGGCAGGCTTCCGCACTACGATGGCTATGAATGGCAGCAGGCTGGCACGGACCTGATCCTGGTGGCAATTGCCACCGGCATCATTTACGAAGTGCTCACGGGGGCCCTGGATTGAGTCTCCCGGAGATGTCGCGTGCATAAAAAGCCCCGCCAAATGGCGGGGCAAGGGGCTGTGCGGAGCAACGCACGATAAAAGTGCCTGGGCCTCAGGCGCGCATGCCGGGGTACTGCAGGCGACTGGCAAGGGCCTGGGCATCGGTCAGGGAGGTCAGCGGGCCGGACACCGCCTCACCTTCGCGGACCAAGTACCAGCAGGCCAGCAGGCCCAGCTCCCTTAGCGAGGCAGGGACGGCGCTGCCGATGACGGACATGATGCTGATAGGGGCCATGGGTGTTCTCCTGCGATTCATGGGCCTACCTTACGTCGTGAAGTGAGCCGGTTGAAATCAACCGGCTCGATAGTGTTCATCACTGTCATCGACCCGGCCTTACCAGCGCGGCGGTCCGTAGTAGACCGGCGGCGGGCCGTAGTAGACCGGCGGCGGGCCGTAGTAGCGTTCGCGGTAATAGGGTGGCGGCGGCGGTGCATAGCGCTCGACCACCGGGTACGGTTGGTAGTACACCGGCGGGGGAACCTGGTAATACACCGGTGGTGGGCTGTAGTAGACCGGCTGGCGCTCAATGTAGACCGTGCGGTCGCGCCCGCCATAGAGCGTCGAACCAACCACGGCGCCGACCACCGCCGCGCCAATCAGCGGGGCTGGGCCGTACCAGCCACGACCTCCACCGCCACCCCCACCATGGGCGGCGACCTGCGCGCTGGCAGCCAGGGCGCCGACCAGCAGGGCGATTGACGGCAGATGACGGTTCATCGCGAATTCCTCACAGAGCCACCCACGTGGGGATACCTCTATAAGACTGCGGGAACCGAGCGTTGCACAGTGCGTCTGAGTAAAGGTTTTGTAAGCGCCGATCAACGGTAGACGCGAGCGCTGTGCATAATGCCGACTCGAACGCAAAGGAGTTTCAAATGGCCCACGTTCCCGGTAAAGACACCGTGTTGTGCATCTCCCTGGCCGGTCGCCCCGGCAGTTTCGGGGTGCGTTTTCACAACCACTTGTATGAGCAACTGGGCCTGGATTTCTATTACAAGGCCATGACCACCCAGGACTTGCCCGCGGCGGTGAGTGGCATTCGCGCGCTGGGGATTCGTGGATGTGGCGTGTCGATGCCGTACAAGGAAGCCTGTATGGCCCTGGTCGATGAGATCGACCCTTCGGCCGCGGCGATCGACTCGATCAATACCATTGTCAACGACGGTGGAAGGCTCAAGGCCTACAACACCGACTACCTGGCCGTGCGCCAGTTGCTTGAATTGCACCGGGTCGATCCGAACACGGCGTTTGCCTTGCGCGGCAGTGGCGGCATGGCCAAGGCGGTGGCCAGCGCCTTGCGGGATGCCGGCTTTACCCAGGGTACTATCGTGGCCCGCAATGAACAGGCGGGACGGCAGTTGGCGGATAGCTGTGGCTATCGCTGGCAGGCAGACCTGGGAGACCTGTGCCCGCCGATGCTGGTGAATGTCACGCCCATTGGCATGGCTGGCGGGGTGGAGGCCGAGCATCTTGCGTTCAGCCTCGAGGCGATTGCGGCGGCGCAGCTGGTGTTCGATGTGGTGGCGATGCCGGCGCGCACACCGTTTATTATCGAGGCTGAACGCCAGGGAAGGGCAGTGATCACTGGGCTTGAGGTGATTGCCTTGCAGGCGCTGGAGCAGTTTGTGCTGTACACCGGGGTCAGGCCGACGCCGGAACAGGTGAAGCTGGCAGTGGCGTTTGCCAGGTTGGGTTGAAACTACGGCCGCTTCGCAGCCGATCGCAGGCTGGCGCCAGCGGCTACACGGACATGGCCTGCACGCTGTAGCCGCTGCCGAGGAACGAGGCTGCGATCGACTGCGCAGCGGTCGTCAGGCAGACGCCAGTTATTCCAGCTGGGCCAGGCGTTCTTCCAGGGCGGCAATACGTGCTTCCAGGGCCTCGATTCGCTCCAGCGACACTGCACCGCCACTGCGTTCCGGTCCTTGTTGGCGCGCTGCCAGAATCGCTTCGATCTCGGCCGGATCACCCAGGGCGTGGGTGTAGCGATCTTCCCGTTGCCCGGCCTGGCGCGGCAGGTGCAAGGCAAAGCCGCGGGCGATCAGTCGCTCCAGCTGGTGTACCACCTGCTCGGCGTCCTCGAATTCATGCATGCGACTGCTGCGGGTCAGCAGTTCGTTCACCGTCTGCGGGCCGCGCAAAAACATCAGGCCCAGCAGGGTGACCTGGGCGGGTACCAGCTCCAGGGCCTTGTCTACACGATGTTCCCAGCGGTCGGCACGGCTGCCCATCTGCAAACGGGTCAACCCCTGGCCCTCAAGGGCGCGCAGGGCCTGGCCGACCTGGCCCTGGCTCAGGTTCGTCACCGGTTCGCGGCTGGTCTTCTGGTTGCAGGCCAGCACCAGGGCGTTCAAAGTCAGGGGGTAGGTTTCGGGGCTGGTGGCCTGTTTCTCGATCAGCGAGCCGAGGACGCGGATCTCGGTGCTGTTGAAACGGGCTTCGGAAGGGGATTCGTTTTCGTCGGACATGACCCTGTCTCTTTGCGAAGTAAGGCCTCTAGCCTAGGTGCGCGACAGGGTAAAACACAAGCAGCCGGTGCAGGACGCACCGGCTGCGGGTCAGGCTCAGGCAGTGTGACGGTCGTTGGCCATGCAGGCCGCCGCGGTGAACAGTACGTCGGTGGAGGAGTTCAGCGCGGTTTCCGCCGAATCCTGCAGCACACCGATTATGAAGCCCACGGCCACCACTTGCATGGCGATTTCACTGGGAATGCCGAACAGGCTGCACGCCAGCGGAATCAGCAGCAGCGAACCACCAGCCACGCCCGAAGCACCACAGGCGCACACGGCTGCAACGACGCTGAGCAAGATGGCGGTGGGGATGTCGACGGCAATGCCGAGGGTGTGTACCGCTGCCAGGGTGAGGACGGTGATGGTCGTGGCAGCGCCGGCCATGTTGATGGTTGCGCCCAGCGGGATCGACACCGAGTAGGTGTCTTCGTGCAGGCCGAGTTTTTCGCTCAGGGCCAGGTTGACCGGAATGTTGGCGGCGGAGCTGCGGGTAAAGAAGGCGGTGATGCCGCTTTCACGCAGGCACAGCAGCACCAGCGGGTAGGGGTTGCGGCGGATCTTCCAGAACACGATCAGTGGGTTGACCACCAGCGCCACGAACAGCATGCAGCCGATCAGCACGGCCAACAGGTGCAGGTAGCCGAGCAGGGCGTTCAGGCCCGCTTGGGCCAGGGTCGATGAGACCAGGCCGAAAATACCCAGCGGCGCGAAGCGGATCACCACACGCACGATCAGGGTCACACCATTGGACAGGTCTTCGACTACGGTGCGGGTGGTTTGCCCAGCGTGACGTATCGCCACGCCTAGGCCGATTGCCCAGGCCAGGATACCGATGAAGTTGGCGTTCATCAGGGCGTTGACCGGGTTGTCGACCACGCTCAGCAGCAGGCGCTGCAGCACGTCGGCGATACCGCCAGGAGCACTGAGGGCAACGTCCGAGGTGCTCAGCGTCAGGTTCGACGGGAAGGCCATGCTGGCGATGACGGCGACCACGGCCGCGGCGAACGTGCCGAGCAGGTACAGCACCAGGATCGGGCGAATGTGGGTTTCGGTGCCGTGCTTATGGTTGGCGATGGAGGCCATGACCAGGATGAACACCAGGATGGGTGCAACAGCCTTCAGGGCAGAGACAAATACCTTGCCGACGAAGCCCAGGGTCAGGGCGACTTCGGGGTCATACAGGGCCAGGGCGATACCGGCCACCAGGCCGATCATGATCTGTACCACCAGACTGGTACGGCTCAACAGCTTTAGAACGGGTGTCATGTCGGGTGTTTCTCGGTCTTGTAAGAGGGCTCCAAGCCCGTCGCGACGCCGAAAATGCAGGGGCGCCAGGCGTTCAGGGCCGTGAAAGGGGCGCGACTTTAGCACAGCAGCCACTTTTGGTGACGGCCCTGTGTCAGACGGTCGCGCGGCGGGTGTAGTATGCGCGCCCCCTCGAAACGGCCGCGGGCCGTGGATGTTTAGAACTTCTGGAGTGTAGATGTTACTGCCGATTCTGTTGCTGGCTGCCGCAGGCTTCACCGTGTTGACCACTGAGTTCGTGATTGTCGGCCTGTTGCCGGGCATTGCGCGGGACCTGGCTGTGAGCATTCCCCAGGCCGGCCTGCTGGTCACGCTGTTTGCGTTTACCGTGGCCTGCTTCGGGCCGTTCCTCACGGCCTGGTGCGCGCGCCTTGAGCGCAAGCGCCTGTTTGTCGGCATTTTGCTGTTGTTCGCCGGTTGCAATGCCTTGGCAGCACTGGCGCCCAACATCTATGTGATGGGCCTGGCGCGGTTGCTGCCAGCGCTGGGCTTGCCGGTGTTCTGGTCGCTGGCCAGTGAAACGGCAGTGGATATTGTCGGCCCGGCCTATGCCGGCCGGGCCATCGCGAAAATCAGCTTTGGCGTCGTGTGTGCCACGGTATTCGGTATTCCAGTCGGTACTTTGATAGGCGACGCCCTGGGCTGGCGCGCGGCATTTGCCCTGCTTGCGGTACTGGCCCTGGCCAAGGCGCTGCTGCTGCACTTCTATTTGCCGCGCACCCCACGGCATAACCAGGTCACTTCGTTGCGCGGTCAGTTCGGATTGCTGCGCAGTGGTCTGCTGCAAGGGCATGTGCTGCTCTCGGTGCTGGTGTTCAGCGGCATGTTTACCGCCTACACCTACCTGGCCGACATTCTCGAACGCCTGGCGGGCTTCGACGGGGCGCGGGTCGGTTGGTACTTGATGGGCTTCGGTGCCGTGGGCCTGATTGGCAACAGCCTGGGCGGCCGCGCTGTGGATCGCCACCCCTTGCTGGCGTCGGCAGGCTTTTGCGCGGTGATGCTTGTGGGTTTGATTGCCCTGGTGCCGAGCATTCATTCCACTTACGGCCTGATCGTGGCGCTGGCGATTTGGGGGGCTGCGCAGGCGGCGTTGTTCCTGGTCAGCCATGTGCGGGTGATCAAGGCTGCGCCGCAGGCACCGGCCTTTGCCGCTTCGCTGAATATCGCCGGGGCCAACCTGGGTATCGGCCTGGGGGCCGTGATGGGTGGCCGGGTGATCGACAGCCTGGGTCTGGCCAGTCTCGGTTATTCCGCCGCCTTGCTGATTGGCCTGTCGGTGCTGCTGGCGCTGGCGCTGGGCCTGGCGCGGGTGCGCACTACCAGTTGAACAGCTGGCGCCGGGCGCCTTCGGTGATGGCGATGATGCCGGGGTGCTTGACCTTGCGCTCTACCGAGATGGCGTAGAACGACTCGATCACGGCGTCAGTCTGGCCGATCAGTTCGACGCCGTACTGATTGCACACCTCATCGGCAATCACGCTGGGGCCGATGAAAATCCCACTGCCGGATTGGCCGAAGGCCTGCATCAAGGCGCTGTCATCGAACTCGCCGACAATTCTGGGCTGCAGTTGTTGTTCGGCGAACCAGCGCAGCAGGCGGCTGCGCACCACGGTTTCCTGGCCGGGAATCAGTAACGGTGCGTTCTGCAGGCAGGCCGGAAAGTCCTCGCCGAGGCTGGCGGCCAGGCTAGGGGTGGCAAAAAAACTGATGCCGCATTCGCCCAGTTTCTGGCTGTAGCCCTTGATGTCCAGATGGCTGGGCATGGGGCTGTCGGAAATTACCAGGTCCAGGCGCTGGATCGCCAGGTCCGCCAGCAGGCGTTCGAGTTTGTCTTCGCGGCAGCTCAGGCGCAGGGCGTCTTCCATGTCCATGGTCGGTGCCAGCAGGCGGTAGACGATCGACTTGGGCACCACATCGGCCACCCCGACCCGGAACAGGATCTGTTGCTCATCCGGGCGTGCCCGCAGCATGGCCTCAAGCTCACCGCCAATCTGGAACATTTGCTCGGCGTAGGTCAGGGTCTGGCGGCCGCTTTCGGTCAGTTCCAGTTGCCGGCCGACCCGGCGAAACAGCTCGATGCCGTAGGTTTGCTCCAGCAGGCTGATCTGCCCGCTGATGGTCTGGGGCGTCAGGTTCAGTTGCTCGCCGGCGCGCACGATGCTGCCGGTGCGAGCGACCACCCAGAAGTAGTGCAGCTGTCGATAATTGAGCATGCCGAGTCCGGATTCGTAAAAACCGAAGTATAACTGCCGAAAATACGAATTTTCCTGATGTATCCAGATATTTAGAATCCCCAGCCATCACGGTGCTGCTGACTGGGCACTGATTCATTTGCACGGAGATCCACAGATGCTTCACTTCAAATCCATCGGTACACCCCTGGTGTTGCTGCTGGCCCTGTTGGCCATGAGCGGTTGCGAGCAGGCGGAAAAGTCCGCCCAGCAGATGCTCAACCAGGCAGCGGAGTCGGCCAAGGAGGCCATCGATAAAACCAACGACGCGGCCCAGCAGGCCCTGAGTGAAGCCACGGGCTCCCAGGGTGGCGACAAGGCCGGCAAATCCGAGCGCGATGACAGCGCTCAAGAAATCTGACCCACCCCTTACCTCGATTCAGGATTGATTCATGGAATACTTGTTGGAACTCGCTGCAAGCCCGACCGCCTGGGTAGCCCTGGCCACCCTGGTGGCCATGGAGATCGTGCTGGGCATCGATAACCTGATTTTCATCTCTATCCTGACCAACAAGCTGCCGGTGGAATTTCGTTCCAAGGCGCGACGCATCGGTATCAGCATGGCGCTGATCATGCGCCTGGGCCTGCTGAGCACCGTGGCCTGGATCGTCCAGCTGACCGAACCCGTGGTCGATGTGTTCGGGCATACCTTCTCCTGGAAGGACATGATCCTGATCGCCGGTGGCCTGTTCCTGTTGTGGAAAGCGACCAAGGAGATCCACGAGAGCGTCGATCCACGCGCCCAGGCTGAAGCCAAGGCGTCCTCGACCATCACCCTGGGCTTTGCCGCTGCCATCGGTCAGATCCTGATCCTGGATATCGTCTTCTCGATCGACAGCATCATTACCGCCGTGGGCATGACCGAGCACCTGCCGATCATGATCATTGCTGTGATCAGTGCCGTGATCGTGATGCTGGTAGCGGCTGACCCGCTGGCCAAGTTCATCAACGACAACCCGACCGTGGTGATGCTGGCCCTGGGCTTCCTGATCATGATCGGCATGACCCTGATCGCCGAGGGCTTCGGCGCCCACGTACCGAAAGGCTATGTGTATGCGGCGATGGCGTTCTCGACGGCGATCGAGGTGCTGAACATCATGTCGCGTCGGGCACGGTTGAAGCGTGAGGCGACTGAAAGCTGATAACCGGTTGATAAGCGTGAATCGCGGGGCAAGCCCGCTCCCACACAGCGTGGGAGCGGGCTTGCCCCGCGATGCTTTCAGGGATCAATGCGCATCGGCATGCCGGCGACTGCGCCGGGCAGGTACAGGCTCGTTGCTCTTTTTCGGCAAGGTAGGGTGTGGGTGATGACGGCGGGCAATCCGCAGGACGCCCCATAGCATGGCGGCGGCGACGCTCAACCAGGCGCCGACCAGCATCAGGATTGCCATTGTCAGGCTCATGTATGCCTCCTCAGGTCCCTGGCCAGCCCTTGATGCTGGTCGCGCGGACACCCCTGTAGTCTAGCCGAAGGCATGTTGCAGGCCATGGACCGATGGTCTAGCCCCTTGGGTTACTTTGTTCTAAGCCCCCACCGGGCTATACCCGCACCGCCTGCCAGCCTATGATCGCAACCCAGGGCCGGGCGCTGTCTGCCGGGCATCAGCACAAGCGAATGTTCATGCTGCCACTGTCTTTCTCATGTTCCTCCCCGCGTCGCCTGTTGGCGGCCTGTGCGCTGGCTGTTGCGCTGGTGGGGTGTGCCAGCCAGCCACCGGCCCCGATCAAGGACGGTCTGGCGCAGCGCGTCGAAATCGGTTCGGTGCCGTTCTACCGCGGCAATGCCAATCAGAGCGCGCCAATGGCGCTGGCGGCCATGCTGTCGCAACAGGGGGTGCGTATTACGCCAGGTTTGCTTGAGCAGCAGTTGGGCCTGCCTCAGGGCGTGGATAAACTGCAGGACTCGATGCAGAACGTTGCCCGTCAATACGGCATGGTGGTTTACCCGCTGGAGCCGAAACTCAACGCTTTGCTGGCGCAGGTGTCGGCCGGCAATCCGGTGCTGCTGCGTTATTCCGAAGGCTCGACGTTCTGGGCGCAGCCACGCTATGCCTTGATGGTCGGTTACGACCGCTACAAGCAGCGTGTACTGCTGCGCTCCGGTAATCACAGGCGCATGCTGATGGACTTCGATGATTTCACGTCGGCGTGGAGCGAGGAGGGGGGGTGGGCGGTACTGGTGCAGCAGCCAGGCCAATTGCCGGCCCAGGTAGATCGTAATCGTTGGCTCAAGGCGGCCAATGACCTGGCCCAGGCGGGCCAGGAACAAGCGGCCCGGCAGGCCGTCAGCGCCCTGGGCCAGTGACGGCGCAAGCCGGGTTCTGGCTTAGAAGCCCAGGCGGTCGCGCAGGCTGTAGTACCAGGCGCCGAGGGCACTGAACGGTACGCGCAGCATCTGGCCACCCGGGAACGGGTAGTGCGGCAGCTCGGCAAAGGCGTCGAATCGCTCGGCCTGGCCACGCAGGGCTTCAGCCAGCACCTTGCCCGCCAGGTGGGTGTAGGTGACGCCGTGGCCACTGCAACCCTGGGAGTAGTAGATGTTGTCGCCCAGGCGGCCCACTTGCGGCAGGCGCGACAGGGTCAGCAGGAAGTTACCGGTCCAGGCGTAGTCGATCTTCACGTCCTTGAGCTGTGGGAAGGCCTTGAGCATCTTCGGACGGATGATCGCTTCGATGTTGGCCGGGTCGCGCGCACCGTAGACCACACCGCCGCCGAAGATCAGGCGCTTGTCGCCGGTCAGGCGGTAGTAGTCGAGCAGGTAGTTGCAGTCTTCGACGCAGTAGTCTTGTGGCAGCAGCTGACGTGCGAGGTCTTCGCCCAGTGGCTCGGTGGTGATGACCTGGGTGCCGCACGGCATGGACTTGGCGGCCAGCTCCGGCACCAGGTTGCCGAGGTAGGCATTACCGGCAACGATGATGAACTTGGCGCGCACTTTACCTTGCGGGGTATGGACGACAGGGTTGGCGCCACGCTCGATGCGCACGGCCGGGGACTGCTCGTAGATCTTGCCGCCCAGCGACTCGACCGCGGCAGCTTCGCCCAGGGCCAGGTTCAGCGGGTGGATATGACCGCCACTCATGTCGAGCATGCCGCCCAGGTACTGGTCGCAATCGACCACTTCACGGATACGCTTCTGGTCCATCAGTTCCAGCTGGGTGTGGCCGAAACGTTCCCACAGGCGTTTTTGCGATTCCAGGTGGCCCATCTGCTTGGCGGTCAGGGCTGCGAACACACCGCCGTCCTTAAGGTCGCACTGGATGTTGTACTTGGCCACGCGCTCACGAATGATACGGCCGCCTTCAAAGGCCATATGGCCGAGCAGTTGCGCCTGCTTGGGGCCGACGGTGCGCTCGATCACGTCGATGTCACGGCTATAACTGTTGACGATCTGGCCGCCGTTGCGGCCCGACGCGCCGAAACCAACCTTGGCAGCTTCCAGCACGGTTACACTAAAGCCCGCTTCCAGCAGGAACAGTGCGCTGGACAGACCGGTGTAGCCGGCGCCGATCACGCAGACGTCGGTCTGGACCTCTTCCTGCAACGCCGGGCGCGGCGGTACCGGATTGGCCGATGCGGCGTAGTAGGATTGAGGGTAGGGGGTATTGGCCATGCTGCGAAACCTCTGTTTTATATTTTTTACGACTGTACCGATGCTATCAATAATAATAAACACCCGCTAGTCGTGTGTTGAAAATCCTTTACTGGGGGTTTTCATAAATATTTTTAAGATTCAGTGGCTTAGCGTGAAAAAAAGAGTTGACACTGTCAGCCGATTCCGTAGAATGCCGCCCCACAGCAGGCGCATAGCTCAGTTGGTTAGAGCACCACCTTGACATGGTGGGGGTCGTTGGTTCGAGTCCAATTGTGCCTACCAAATCAAATCCGCCCCTGCTGGCGGTACCAGGAAGGCGATCCGCAAGGGTCGCCTTTTTTGTTTTGGGCGGGTTTGCTCGAAAGACTAAAGCTGCTGATTTTTTTATGAAATTTCGCTTTACGACAGGTACATGCCTGCGTATTATGCGCCCCACAGCAGGCACATAGCTCAGTTGGTTAGAGCACCACCTTGACATGGTGGGGGTCGTTGGTTCGAGTCCAATTGTGCCTACCAAATCTCGACAGAAAGGGCGATCCGAAAGGATCGCCCTTTTTGCATTCCGGTTTCCTGAATGCGGTAGCCGCTGCCGCCAGGCTGCGATCAACTGTGCAACTGCCGCCGATGCAAGTATTGCGGTCGCTTCGCGCCCGATCGCAGCCCGACCGCAGCGGCTACGCCCCATAAATGCTAGAATCCGCCGCTTGTATTCAGGAGATAGACGCGTGCGCAAAGTGGCGATGGTAATGGCAGTTCTGGCGCTGGCCGGCTGTGAAAACGAAATCGAAGGTGTTCACAAGCAGATTGCCGAACAGCTGCCAAACCCCAAGACAGCCAAGTTCGCCAACGTACGGACCGACACTCAGGGTGATATCTGTGGCCAGGTGCGTACCAAGGACGATACCGGCACCTTCCTGCCATACCGCAGCTACGTGGCAATCAAGGGTACCGACGGCTACGAGATTCTCCTCGCCGACAAGGGTAGCAACCTGCGTATTCGCGAAATCTGCGGCGGTGCCGATCTGCAGCGCCGCGCCGACGCCCTGGCTGACCAGCCCGCCCCTGAAGGCTGGGATGTCGAGATTGTCCAGGGCCCGAACATGGGCGCCCTGAGCGACATGACCGCACGCCTGATCGAGAAGCAGATTCCGTCTTCGGTCGCCTATCGCGACGGTAAGCCGGTGGTGCTGCTTGGCCCGTTCGCGACCAAAGCCGAGGCCGAATCGCGGCAAGACGATGTGATGGCGCGCCTGGGGACTGACTCGGTGATCATCCAGCACGGTGCGACGCGCTAGCCAGCATCTTTCCCGGCCCCGTACACTCACGGCTCAACGCAAGGAGAGCCGTGATGAAGAAAGCATCCCCCGTCATTACCCTGCAGCGTGCCACCGAACAGCATGTTCAGGGGTTGTGCAAGTGCCATGGCTTTGAAGTCGAAGGACAATTGCTTGACTATGCTTTGTGTGGCGGCGGGTTGACCGATGTCTACAGCATGGCGCGTCGTGAATGGCGCGGGCGTTGAGTGGGAGGGGCCTAATGTCGACGTTGGAACGGGCCATTGCGGTGGCGGCAAAGGCGCACGAAGGGCAGCACGACAAGGGTGGTGCTGCATATATTCTGCATCCATTGCGGGTGATGCTGCGGGTATCGACCGTAGAGCAGCGCATTGTCGCGGTGCTGCACGATGTGCTTGAAGATTCGCCCATGACCCTGTCGGACCTGGCCCGTGAAGGTTTCGCCCTGAAGATTCTGGCGGCGGTGCAAGCGTTGAGTCGGCGCGATAACGAAAGCTACGAAGCCTTCGTCATCCGCCTGGGAGGCGACCCGCTGGCGCGGGTGGTCAAGCTGGCAGACCTTGCCGACAACAGCGACCTGACGCGCATCGCCATTCCCGGCCCTGAAGACATGGCTCGCCTGGCCCGCTACCAGCAGGCCAGTGCCTACCTGCAAGCACTGGCCTGAGCCTCAGCCGCACGCGCTGAGGTTCACTGGGCCGACAAAGTCATTCCCGCGACCCATCACGCAGGCCACCCGCTGATTGCGCTGGCGTTCCCAGCCCTGCGGCGGGTAGGTCTTGTTCCAGGCTTCGTACAATTGTCGGTCCTGCTTGGACAGCTTCAAGTTGTACTGCTTGCTCATATAGAAGTAGGTGCGTGCGATCATCCCGCGAATCGACGGGCGAGGCATGACCTTCTTGGCCTTGAAGTCCACCTGGGTCAGGCACGAGCCGTATTGCCCGCGCTGCTCGGGCAGCCAGCCGAAGCTGAAGTTGCTGCGATCACCGTTCACTTCGCCGATACTCGGCACCAGGTTGTGCAGGTCGGCTTCGGCGCGCTGGAAGACCTTGTCGTTGCGCGCGCAATTTTTGCGCCCACCGTCCTGCCAGCACTGGCGCTGGTGGCCGATCTGCCATGCAGGGACAATGTGTTCCCACTCGATGCGCGAGGCGCGGTTGGCATTCTTGCGGGGTACATAACCGCAGGCAGCGAGATCGACCTTGTTGCCGTTGTACTTGCAGCCACAATAGAACTCGGTGGACTGCGGCGCATACAGGCGCCAGGCAACCTTCTTGGCTTCGCTGAAGGTGCGTGGTGCATCGGCATGGGCGGCCGTGACACTGAACAGCAGGCAAGCGACTGCAAAAAACGAAACGCTCATGCGCAATCAATCTTCCTTCGGCACAACCCAGAAAATCTGCACGCCACCGTCGTCGCGATAGGCGAGGGTGACGTTGTCGTTCTCGGCGATTTCTTCGAGCAGGGTTGCCCAGTCGTCGGGCGACTCATGCTCCAGGCGGAAGATCAGTGCAGCCCGCGCTTTTTGTGCGGTGGGCGAGTTGATGATTTTCTGGATGCGAATGCCCAGTTGTTCGTAACTGCTGGCAGGTGCGGAGGTGGTGGCCACGAAGCGTTCCTTGTTTTGCTGTATGCGCATACAGTATTTTACTGTGGGTCTTTTCGCAACTGCTCGTCAGTGAAAGAACGCATCGGACACCAAACCGCAGATGCTGCTGCAATCTGTTCAGTGCGATTTTGGCCGAAGGGGAGAGGCGCTGGCCCACCTGCACGGGGAGCCAGCGCATTTCACTCAGTACTCCCAGAAGATACGCTGCAGCTCTTTGCTGTCCTGGGTCTTGGTCAGGGCGACCATGGCCAGGATGCGGGCTTTCTGTGGGTTCAGGTCGTGGGCCACGACCCAGTCATTCTTGTCGTCTGGCTGCTCGGCGTTGCGCAGTACGAAGCCGCCGGCATTGACGTGGGAAGAGCGAATGATCTGCACGCCTTCCTTGCGCAGTTCCTGCAAGGTGGGCACGACGCGCGACGATACCGAACCGTTGCCGGTGCCGGCATGAATGATCGCCTTGGCGCCGTTCTGGGCCAGCGCCTTGTAGGCCGTGTCGGTCACGTTGCCGTAGCCGTAGGCGATGTCCACGGCAGGCAGGCTGCTGATTTTCTTGATGTCGAACTCCGAATCCATGGTGTGGCGCTTGGCCGGCAGGCGGAACCAGTAGGATTTGCCTTCGACCACCATACCTAGTGGGCCCCATGGGCTCTTGAAGGCTTCGGTCTTGATGTTGATGGTTTTGCTGACGTCACGACCAGACTGGATCTCGTCGTTCATGGTGACCAGCACGCCCTTGCCGCGCGACTGCTTGTCACTGGCAACGGCCACGGCGTTGTACAGGTTGAGCATGCCGTCGGCCGACATCGCGGTGCCTGGACGCATCGAGCCCACCACTACGATCGGTTTGTCGGTCTTCTCTACCAGGTTGAGGAAGTAGGCGGTTTCTTCCAGGGTGTCAGTGCCGTGGGTGATGACGATGCCGTCGACGTCCTTGCTGTCGGCAAGTTCGGCCACGCGCTTGCCCAGTTGCAGCAGGTTTTCGTTACTGATGCTCTCGGAGGCGATCTGCATCACTTGCTCGCCGCGCACGTTGGCAATGTTGGCCAGTTCCGGAACGCCGGCAATCAGCTTGTCGACGCCCAGCTTGGCCGCCTGGTAGGTCGCGCTGTTAGCGGCACTGGCGCCTGCGCCAGCAATGGTGCCGCCAGTGGCGAGAATCACGACGTTGGCCAGTTTTTGCTGATTTTCGGCTTCCTTGGCGCTGACACCAGTAGGCAGGAGCAGCAGAAGGGCCAAGGCCCCTGGGGCGAAGGAGGTAAGCGCAGCTTTCATTATTGTTCTCTCTTATTGATGGCGTTTGCTGTGTAACTCGGGGGAGGGAGCAGAAAGCGTACCAGCTCGCCCGTTAGTCGGTTTTTATACATAACTGATTGATTTAGCTATAAAAAATGATTTACGTCTTAGGCGGTTCAAGGCCCTGGATATTCGGAATTCCGAATATTGCCTGCAAGGAGTGTTCGGTTTTACGGTTGTTTTGAACGATAATTCCTACGCGCGCTATCCAGACGGTCTTCGGCAGCGGATTTGACAAAGTTTGGTTACATTTCCATAGTGAGCTAACGCAAACGTTTGCGACCCGATAAAAATCACAAGATCCGGAGTAAACCCATGAAGCTGCCGTTCCCAGGGCGCCTGCTGGCTGTCGCCGTACTCTCGACGTTTACCCTTGCCGCACCCTTGTCCCAGGCCCTGGCTGATGAAAAGCCCAAGGTTGCACTGGTAATGAAGTCGCTCGCTAACGAGTTCTTCCTGACGATGGAAGACGGTGCCAAGGCCTACCAGAAAGCCCATGCAGGTGACTTCGCGCTGATCTCCAACGGCATCAAGGACGAGACCGACTCAAGCAACCAGATTCGTATCGTCGAGCAGATGATCGTTTCCGGGGTCAATGCCCTGGTCATCGCGCCTGCCGATTCAAAGGCCCTGGTGTCGGTGGTGAAAAAGGCCATGGATGCTGGCATCACCGTGGTCAATATCGACAACCGCCTGGACCCGGAGGTGCTCAAGAGCAAAAACCTCAGCGTGCCTTTCGTCGGTCCCGATAACCGCAAGGGCGCACGTCTGGTGGGTGAGTACCTGGCCAAGGAGAAACTCAAGGCCGGTGACCAGGTAGGTATTATCGAGGGTGTCTCCACCACCACCAACGCCCAGCAGCGCACCGCAGGCTTCAAGGATGCAATGGAAGCGGCGCAGATGAAGGTGGTCTCGGTGCAGTCGGGTGACTGGGAAATTGCCAAAGGCAACGCAGTTGCCGCCTCGATGCTCAATGCGCACCCGGATATCAAGGCGTTGCTGGCCGGTAACGACAGCATGGCCCTGGGGGCGGTGTCGGCAGTGCGGGCGGCGGGCAAGGCCGGCCAGGTGCAGGTGGTCGGCTATGACAACATCAATGCGATCAAGCCGATGCTCAAGGACGGTCGCGTGCTCGCCACGGCCGATCAGTACGCGGCCAAACAGGCAGTGTTCGGCATCGAGGCGGCACTGAAGATGCTAAAGGGCGAAAAGCCTGAAGTGGATTCGGACAACGTCATTCAGACCCCGGTCGAGCTGGTCACCCAGCCGTAGTCGCACAATGTGCGCCTGCCCCACAGGGCAGGCGCCAGGAGAATCGGCAATGTCAGCGACGGCGGATGTTGTACTTTCAGTCAGCGCAATCGGCAAGACCTACGCCCAGCCCGTGCTGGGCGATATCGACTTGAGCCTGTATCGCGGCGAGGTGCTGGCGCTCACCGGCGAGAACGGAGCGGGCAAGAGCACCCTTTCCAAGATCATCGGCGGCCTTGAAGTGCCCAGCACCGGGCAGATGCATTTTCTGGGGCAGCCCTACCGACCGGGCAGTCGCGCGGCCGCCGAGCACGCGGGTGTGCGCATGGTCATGCAGGAACTCAACCTGCTGCCGACCCTGAGCGTGGCCGAGAACCTGTTTCTCGACAACCTGCCCAGTCGTGCTGGCTGGATCAACCGCAGGTGCTTGCGCCAAATGGCCCAGCAAGCCATGGCTCAGGTTGGCTTGGAGGCCATCGACCCGGATACGCCGGTTGGCGAGCTGGGTATCGGCCGTCAGCAAATGGTGGAAATTGCCCGCAATCTGGTTGGCGACTGCCGTGTGCTGATCTTCGATGAGCCGACGGCCATGCTCACCGCGCGCGAAGTCGAGTTGCTGTTCACCCAGATCGAGCGCCTGCAGCAGCGGGGCGTGGCTATCGTCTACATCTCTCACCGCCTTGAAGAGCTCAAGCGTATCGCCCAGCGCATTGCCGTGCTGCGCGACGGCAAACTGGTGTGTGTCGAGCCCATGGAGCGCTACAGCAGTGCGCAACTGGTCAACCTGATGGTGGGTCGCGAACTCGCCGAGCATATCGATCTGGGCCAGCGCCAGATTGGCGCGCCGCTCCTCAAGGTCAATGGGCTGAGTCGGGCCGACAAGGTTCGCGATGTGTCCTTTGAGGTGCGCAGGGGTGAGATTTTTGGCCTCTCGGGACTGATCGGAGCCGGGCGCACTGAGCTGCTGCGACTGATTTATGGTGCTGATCGAGCCGACAGCGGCAGTATTGAACTGGGCAGCCCCTTGCGCCCGGTACAGATCCACTCGCCGAAGTTGGCCGTGCGTGAAGGCATCGCCTTGATCACCGAAGACCGCAAGGGTGAGGGGTTGCTGTTATCGCAATCGATCAGCGCCAATATCGCCCTGGGCAACCTGCCGGCGATTTCCCGCGCTGGGGTGCTTGACGGCGCCGCCGAGCGAGCGCTTGCCCAACGGCAAATCAGCGCCATGCGCATTCGCAGCTCCAGCCCGGACCAGGTGGTGGGGGAGCTGTCCGGTGGCAACCAGCAGAAGGTAGTCATCGGCCGCTGGCTTGAGCGCGACTGCAGCGTGTTGCTGTTCGATGAGCCGACCCGCGGCATTGATGTTGGCGCCAAGTTCGATATCTACGGCCTGCTCGCCGAACTGGCGCGCCAGGGCAAGGCGCTGGTGGTGGTCTCCAGTGACCTGCGCGAGCTAATGCTGATCTGCGACCGCATTGGCGTACTCAGCGCCGGGCGCCTGGTCGACACCTTCGAGCGCGAGCACTGGACCCAGGACCAACTCCTGGCCGCGGCGTTCGCCGGCTATGAAAAACAAGATGCGCTGCTGCACGATGCAGCACCCAGGACGGCCCTATGAAAACCACTGTACCGGACACCACCGCCCCTCGCGACAAGCGCAGCGGTACCTGCTATGGCCTGGGTACCTACCTGGGCCTGGCAGGCGCATTGCTGGCCATGATCGTACTGTTCTCGCTGTTGAGCGATCACTTTCTTTCCTATGGCACCTTCAGCACCCTGGCCAACCAGATTCCCGACCTGATGGTGCTGGCGGTGGGCATGACCTTCGTCCTGATCATCGGAGGCATCGATCTGTCGGTAGGTTCAGTGCTGGCCCTGGCGGCGTCGGCGGTCAGTATGGCGATACTGGGCTGGGGCTGGAGCGTATTGCCGGCGGCCTTGCTGGGCATGGGCGTGGCGACATTGGCCGGAAGCGTCACCGGGGCAATTACGGTGGCCTGGCGGATTCCCTCGTTCATCGTTTCGCTGGGTGTGCTGGAAATGGCGCGGGGCGTGGCGTATCAACTGACCGATTCGCGTACCGCCTATATCGGAGACGCCTTCGCCTGGCTCTCCAACCCACTGGCATTCGGCGTGTCGCCGTCATTCATTATCGCCTTGCTGGTCATTGTCCTCGCCCAGTTGGTGTTGACCCGCACCGTGTTCGGCCGCTACCTGATCGGCATTGGCACCAACGAAGAGGCAGTGCGCCTGGCCGGTATCGATCCGCGCCCGTACAAGGTCCTGGTGTTCTCGCTGATGGGGATGCTCGCCGGGCTCGCGGCGCTGTTCCAGATTTCCCGCTTGGAGGCAGCTGACCCCAACGCAGGTTCCGGCCTTGAGCTGCAGGTGATCGCCGCCGTGGTCATCGGTGGCACCAGCCTGATGGGCGGGCGCGGCTCGGTGATCAGCACCTTTTTCGGCGTGTTGATTATTTCGGTGCTGGCCGCAGGGCTGGCGCAGATCGGC
Organism: Pseudomonas vranovensis; assembly: GCF_040438935.1. Classification (NCBI taxonomy): domain Bacteria; kingdom Pseudomonadati; phylum Pseudomonadota; class Gammaproteobacteria; order Pseudomonadales; family Pseudomonadaceae; genus Pseudomonas; species Pseudomonas vranovensis. The sequence goes on from NZ_CP159259.1 coordinate 1,281,427, forward strand.
GCTTCGGAGCCCACCAAACGAATTATCACTGGGGCGGTCATCGTGATCGCCGTGGTCCTCGACACCTACCGTCAGCCGGCGTGCTCAGCCGGCGGAATTGAACAATGGCAACGATCAAAGATGTCGCGGCACTGGCGGGGATTTCCTACACCACCGTGTCCCATGTATTGAACAAGACTCGGCCGGTCAGCGAACAGGTGCGCCTGAAAGTGGAAGCCGCCATCGCTGAGCTCGACTATGTGCCCAGCGCCGTGGCGCGCTCGCTCAAGGCGCGAAGCACTGCCACCATCGGCTTGCTGGTGCCCAACAGCGTCAACCCGTACTTCGCCGAGCTGGCCCGAGGCATCGAGGACGGCTGCGAGCGCAAGGGGTACTGTGTGATCCTGTGCAACTCCGACGATAACCCGCAAAAACAGCGCAGCTACCTGCGCGTGCTGTTGGAAAAGCGCATCGACGGCCTGATCGTTGCCTCGGTGGGCGAAGACAGCGATTTGCTCGACAGCCTTGCTGCGGTGCGTACGCCCATGGTGATCGTCGACCGGGCGCTGGAGGGGGTTGAGGCCGACATCGTACGAATCGACCATGAGCAGGGCGCCTACCTTGCCACTCGCCACCTGCTGGACCTGGGGCATCGCGATATCGCCTGCATTGGCGGCCCGGACAACACCAGCGTCGCCCAGCTGCGCCTCGCGGGGTTCGAGCGTGCCCTGGCTGAAGCCCGGGTGACGGTGGCGCCAGAGCGTATTCTCAGCAGTGACTTCACCAGCCTGGGCGGTTACGCCGCGGCGGCGCGGTTGCTGGAGGGCCAGCACCCGACGGCGATATTTGCCGGCAACGACATGATCGGCATCGGCGTGCTGCGCGCGGCAGCCGAGCGCAACATCTGTGTGCCGAGCGAGCTGTCGGTGATCGGCTTCGATGACATCCAGCTCAGTCGCTATGTGTTTCCTGCGCTTACTACGGTGGGGCAGTCGATTCGCGAGTTGGGCGAAAGTGCCGCGGCTTTGTTGCTGTCACGCATCGCCCAGCCGCTGCGCGGTGCGCCAGAGCAGCGCATCGTTGCACCAAAGATCGTATTGCGCGAGTCGACTGCGCCGCGTCCGGACCTTTTCAATGATTACCGCTGAGAGCAACACGAACATGCAAGCCAAGGTAGTGGTGGTCGGCAGCCTGAACATGGACCTGGTGGCCCGCGCCCAGCGGCTGCCGCGCGCGGGCGAGACCCTGGCGGGCGAATCCTTCGCCACCGTCCCTGGCGGCAAGGGCGCCAACCAGGCAGTGGCCGCGGCGCGACTGGGGGCGCCGGTGGCGATGATCGGGAAGGTGGGTGACGATGCCTATGGCCAGCACCTGCGCCAGGCGCTGCTCGATGAGCAGATTGACTGCCAGGGAGTGGGCGTGTGCGCTGGGGTCTCCAGTGGCCTGGCGCTGATTGTCGTGGATGCCAGCAGTCAGAATTCCATCGTCATCATTCCCGGTGGCAATGGCCAGTTGCTGCCTGAGTCGGTGCAGGCTTTCGACCAGTTGCTGCAAGGTGCCGAGGTGATCATCTGCCAGCTGGAAGTGCCGCCAGCGACGGTCGCCTACACCCTGGCGCGCGGTCGTGCGCTGGGCAAGACGGTGATCCTCAACCCGGCGCCATGCACCGGCCCCTTGCCTCAACACTGGTACGACGCTATCGATTACCTGATCCCGAACGAGAGCGAAGCCCAGGCACTGACCGGCCTGCCAGTAGTTGACCTGACCGGCGCCGAGGTGGCGGCCAGCCATCTGCGCAACCTGGGGGTGAAAAACGTGATTGTCACCCTTGGCGCCCAGGGCGCATTGTTTGCCAGTGCTCAGGGCATGCGCCACTTTCCGGCGCCGGTGGTCCAGCCGCTGGACACCACGGCCGCTGGCGACACCTTCGTTGGTGGCTTTGCTGCAGCCCTGGCGCGGGGCATGGAAGATGGCGAGGCTATCGCGTTCGGCCAGCGCGCGGCGGCGGTGTCGGTCACTCGCGCTGGCGCCCAGCCTTCGATCCCCTATCTGGTCGAGTTGCAGTCATGAAAAAGACCGCCTTGCTCAACATAGCCCTGTCCAGGGTTGTAGCCTCCCTCGGTCATGGTGACATCCTGGTGATCGGCGACGCCGGTTTGCCGGTGCCACCCGGCGTCGAGCTGATCGACCTGGCCTTGACGCCTGGCATCCCGGACTTTGCCAGTACCTTGCGTGCCGTACTCAGCGAAATGCAGGTTGAAAGCCACGTGCTGGCCGATGAGCTGTTCAAGGCCAATCCCCCCGCCCTGACCACCATTGAACAATGTTTTGCCCATGGCCAGCTCGGCGTCCGCAACCTGCTCAGTCATGCCGAATTCAAGCAGCTCAGTCGTGGCGCCCGCGCTGTGGTGCGCACCGGTGAATGCAAGCCGTACAGCAACATCGCCTTGATCGCAGGTGTGATCTTTTAGGTGTATTCGCCAATCGTTTGCTCCAAGGAGTGCTGCTGATGTCCCTGTTGACGGCCAAGTCCGCCCAGGTTGCCCCGATCCAATTGATCATTGATACCGACCCGGGTGCTGACGATGTGGTGGCGTTGCTACTGGCCATGGCATCACCCGATGAGCTGAACATCCTCGCCATTACAACCGTGGCCGGCAACGTGCGCCTGGGCAAGACTTCGCGTAATGCGTGCCTGGCCAGGGAGTGGGGAGGGCGCGAAGACATCCCGGTATATGCCGGAGCCTCCAGGCCGTTGTTGCGCGCCCCTGTGTACGCGGCCGATATCCATGGCGAAGAGGGCGTGCCGGGTGTTGCAGTGTACGAGCCCAGGCTGGGCCTGGCTGCAGGCGGCGCGGTGCAGTACCTGATCGACATGCTCGGCAATGCCGAGTCGCGCAGTATCACAGTGGCCATGCTCGGTCCGCAGACCAATCTCGCGCTGGCACTGATCCAGGCGCCGGAGATTGCCCGGGGTATCAAGGACGTGGTGGTAATGGGCGGCACGCACTTCAATGGCGGCAATATTACGCCGGTGGCCGAATTCAACGTGTTCGCCGACCCTGAGGCGGCAGAAGTGGTGCTCAGCAGTGGCGTGAAGTTGACATACCTGCCGCTGGACGTCACCCACAAGGTGCTGACCAGCGAGGCGCGACTTCAGCAGCTGGCCGCCGTGGGCAATGCGGCCAGCGCGCGGGTGGTGGATATCCTCGATGCCTACGTTACCGCCGACATGGCGCGCTACGGCCTACCCGGCGGCCCTGTACATGACGCCAGCATGATCGCCTACCTGCTCAAGCCTGAGCTGTTTTCCGGGCGACAGATCCATATGCAGGTCGACAGCCGCGAAGGTCCGACCTATGGCCAGACCATTGCCGACTGGCATGACGCACTGGGGCAACCGGCGAATGTGATGTGGATCAACAGTGCCGATGCCCAGGGCTTTTTCGATCTGCTCAGTACGCGGCTTGGGCGTCTGGCGTAGTGTGTGCGTAGCGCTCGAAGACCTGGTCGACGAAGCTGCGCGCGGCTTCGTTACCAAGGTCTTTGACCAGCAGGTCGACGGCAATCAGCATCAGCTCTTCGGCGCTGGCGGGGCTATAGGCGCTCTGGCCTTCGGGCCATTTGACCTTGATGTCGGCATCGATGGTGTGGCTTGTCATGAACGTTTCCGGATAAAAACTGCGCGCACTGTGGGTTCAAACGCCGGGCCCTGGCGATTGAAGAGCAAGGCCAAGCTGCCATTGCCCAAGGAGTGCAGTTAATCATGTCAAGGCGCTGCAAGGCACTGCGACTTAGGCATAAGAGCAGGGGCCGTGGCAAACTAACGGTTTCCAGTTTGTCGGAAGCGCGCTGTGCAGATCGATTTGAACAACCCCGAACAGTTCACCCTTGAGGCCGTGCGCAGCATGCTTGCCGCAGGCAACAACGCCCAGCACAACCAGTTGCGGGTCAACCGCGGGGGTATTGCCTGGCTTTCCCAGGTGGTGGGTGGTCGTGAGCTCGAAGGGCTGGCCTTTCGTCTGGAAACCTGGGCAGCGGGATCCGGTTGCGTCGGTGCGCAGGCCGCGGCAGACGAGCGCTGGGTGTTGCAGGTATTCAATGCCTTGAAGAATAACTGGCCCAAACCTGCGAGCGATTACATCGACCTTTACTGAAGACAGAGAGGTCTTGCGCAAAATCCCGTGACGATTCGGTTTTTCCTTGAGCGCGCTGGCTCAGGCAGACTTGACGGGTTTTGCAACGAAAAACCAGCGAGGCTGTCAGATGGACAGCATTCTGTAATTCAAAGGAGGATTCATGTTCCGTGCATCATTGATGAGCCTGTTGGCGGTTGCCGCTCTGGCCGGTTGCAGCACAGACGGTTCTTCGTCGAAGACGACTGAGCCTGTGGCTGCGAACACTGACGGCCGTTGCCAGGCCAGTGGTGCCGGGTTCGCCGTCGGCAAGCAGGTGACCCCCCAGCTGGTGGAGCAGGCCCGCAAGGCCAGCGGTTCGCAACTGGCTCGCGCCATTGGACCTCATGATGTCATGACGCTGGAGTACCGTTCCGAGCGTTTGAATCTGAATACCGATGCCCAGGGCGTTGTCACTCGCGTCAACTGCGGCTGAATCCGACCTTTATGGCTTGTCTTGCGATCGCGATCGCAAGACAAGCCCGCGCCTACAGGCACAAAAAAACCCGTCACATGGACGGGTTTTTTTATTCGTCAGATCTTACTCTGGACGAACTTGTGCAGCCTGCATGCCCTTCTGGCCTTTTTCGGCAACGAAGGAAACGGTCTGGCCTTCCTTCAGGCTTTTGAAACCGTCGGTTTCGATAGCCTTGAAGTGAACGAACAGGTCGTCGCCGCCACCTTGTGGAGTGATGAAGCCGAAGCCTTTCTCATCGTTGAACCATTTTACGGTGCCGGTTTGGCGATTAGACATGGGTGTATCTCCAGGAAACATGATTTTCAGTAGTGCGGTGTTGCCGAGGCCAACAGGGTGCACGCCGACCATCATAGTCTAATTATGGGCTTGTAGCCCCTTTTACCTTCGCAGATTGCTGATCTGGAGCAAATTTGCGATGGATTACCTGGCCAAACGCCTATTTTTTCGGGGCGCAGGCGGCTGCAACTTTTTCTTGTGCGCGCTTCATTGTGCTGGCGTCGATGCCGTCCCGGCTGTCCAGGTCCTTGATTTCAGCATCGCTGAACTCCTTTTCGATCACTTTGCCCGCGCAAGTGCAGTGCTGTTCGGCCGCGGTTTTTGCCACGCCTTGTTGTTGCGCCTGGGCAACGCAATTGGCCTGGTAGCCTGCAGGTAGCTTTCCGGCATGGGCCCCCAGCGGCAGTAGCAGGGCAGAAGCAGCCGCCAGGGCCAGAAGAGACTGAAGTCGCATAACCAAACACTCCTTGGGGTCGAGTCTCACAAGAGTAGGACGCTTCACAAACTCTGAGCGGAAAAAATCCGCGCAAGTTCACCCCAAAGGCGTAATTTCCGAATATTTCTGCCCAGGCGCCAATCGCCGCAAAGCTTTGTGCTAGCATGCCCAGCTCGGGATTGCCGCACGCTTTTTCTTGGCGCTTGCAGCTTGAAACTCCCCACTCAATTGTTTACCCACTTCCAGTCACTCTGGTTCGTTCCCTGGCAGGCTCTCGGGCTTCTGCCACTGTGAGGCAGGCTTTGCTTAGGCAAGGACAGGGGCGGATCGCGTACTGGCTCATCCCAACCCACGTGACCTTTGGTAGGGGTCACCACTAGGAGAGGAGGCGCCATGCCCATTATTACTCTTCCCGATGGCAGTCAACGTTCGTTCGACAAGGCCGTATCCGTAGCCGAAGTCGCCGCATCCATCGGTGCCGGCCTGGCCAAGGCCACCGTCGCCGGTAAAGTCGATGGCAAGCTGGTCGATGCCTGCGACCTGATCGAACACGATGCCACTCTGCAAATCATCACGCCCAAGGACGAAGAGGGGCTGGAGATCATCCGTCACTCGTGCGCTCACTTGGTCGGCCACGCCGTCAAACAGCTGTACCCGACCGCCAAGATGGTCATCGGCCCGGTCATTGACGAAGGCTTCTATTACGACATCGCCTACGAACGTCCTTTCACGCCTGACGACATGGCGGCCATCGAGCAGCGCATGCAGCAGCTGATCGACACCGATTACGATGTCATCAAGAAGGTCACCCCGCGCGCCGAGGTGATCGAAGTGTTCAAGGCCCGCGGCGAAGACTACAAGCTGCGCCTGGTCGAAGACATGCCGGATGAGCAGGCCATGGGCCTGTACTACCACGAAGAATATGTCGACATGTGCCGTGGCCCGCACGTGCCGAACACACGCTTCCTCAAATCCTTCAAGCTGACCAAGTTGTCGGGCGCCTATTGGCGCGGCGATGCCAAGAACGAGCAGCTGCAGCGCGTCTACGGCACCGCTTGGGCCGACAAGAAGCAGCTGGCTGCCTACATTCAGCGCATTGAAGAGGCGGAAAAACGCGACCACCGTAAAATCGGCAAGCGCCTGGGCCTGTTCCACCTCCAGGAAGAAGCGCCGGGCATGGTGTTCTGGCACCCTAACGGCTGGACCCTGTACCAGGTGCTTGAGCAGTACATGCGCAAGGTGCAGCGTGACAACGGCTACCAGGAAATCAAGACCCCGCAAGTGGTCGACCGCTCCCTGTGGGAGAAATCCGGTCACTGGGCCAACTATGCCGACAACATGTTCACCACTCAGTCGGAAAACCGTGACTACGCCATCAAGCCGATGAACTGCCCTTGCCACGTGCAGGTGTTCAACCAGGGCCTGAAGAGCTATCGCGAGCTGCCGCTGCGTCTGGCCGAGTTCGGTGCCTGCCACCGTAATGAGCCATCCGGTGCGCTGCACGGCATCATGCGGGTGCGTGGTTTTACCCAGGATGACGCGCATATCTTCTGTACCGAAGAACAAATGCAATCCGAGTCCGCGGCCTTCATCAAGCTGACCATGGATGTCTACGCCGACTTCGGCTTCAAAGACATCGAAATGAAGCTCTCCACCCGCCCTGAGAAGCGTGTGGGTTCCGATGAGCTGTGGGACCGCGCCGAGGCCGCTTTGGCCTCTGCACTCGACAGCGCCGGCCTGCCGTACGACCTGCAGCCGGGTGAGGGCGCCTTCTATGGTCCGAAGATCGAGTTCTCGCTCAAGGATTGCCTGGGCCGCGTGTGGCAGTGTGGTACCCTGCAGCTCGACTTCAATCTGCCGATCCGTCTGGGCGCAGAGTTCGTCTCCGAAGATAACGGTCGCAAGCACCCAGTGATGTTGCACCGCGCAATCCTCGGTTCGTTCGAGCGTTTCGTCGGAATTCTGATCGAGCACTACGAAGGTGCCTTCCCGGCTTGGCTCGCGCCAACCCAGGCGGTGATCATGAATATCACCGACAAGCAGGCTGAATTTGCTCAGCAAGTGGAAAAAACTCTGGCCGAAAGCGGTTTCCGTGCCAAGTCCGACTTGAGAAATGAGAAAATTGGCTTTAAGATCCGCGAGCATACCTTGCTCAAGGTTCCTTATCTCCTGGTTATCGGGGATCGGGAAGTCGAAACGCAAACTGTCGCTGTGCGTACCCGTGAAGGTGCAGACCTGGGCTCGATGCCCGTCGCCCAATTCGCGGACTTGCTCGCGCAAGCGGTTTCCCGGCGTGGTCGCCAAGATTCGGAGTAATTACTATTAAGCGTGATATGAGACAAGACAAACGAGCTGTACCGAAAGCCCCGATCAACGAGAATATCTCGGCACGTGAGGTTCGGTTAATTGGCGCTGACGGCGAGCAGTTGGGCATCGTCTCGATTGAAGAAGCGCTTCGTATCGCTGAAGAAGCGAAGCTGGATCTGGTAGAAATCTCTGCTGATGCCGTACCTCCGGTCTGTAAAGTCCTGGACTACGGCAAGAGCCTGTTCGAAAAGAAGAAGCAACAGGCCGCTGCGAAGAAGAACCAGAAGATCATCCAGATCAAAGAAATCAAGTTTCGTCCAGGGACGGAGGAAGGGGATTACCAGGTAAAACTACGCAACCTGGTACGTTTCCTTAGTGATGGGGACAAGACCAAGATCTCTCTGAGATTCCGTGGTCGTGAGATGGCCCACCAGGAGCTGGGTATGGAACTGTTGAAGCGGATCGAAGCTGATCTCGCCGAATACGGGACCGTCGAACAGCATCCTAAGATGGAAGGACGCCAGCTTTTGATGGTCATCGCCCCCAAGAAAAAGAAATAACCACCTGGGCACGGCAGGCCTAGCGGTTATGTTTATCAACTGAATGCGGAGTATCCGAACATGCCAAAAATGAAAACCAAAAGCGGTGCAGCCAAGCGTTTCTTGAAAACGGCTAACGGCATCAAGCACAAGCACGCTTTCAAGAGCCACATCCTGACCAAAATGTCGACCAAGCGTAAGCGTCAACTTCGCGGTAGCAGCTTGCTGCACGCGTCGGACGTTGCAAAAGTCGAGCGCATGCTGCGCCTTCGTTAATTTTTGGTCAAAGATAGAGGAAGTTACTCATGGCTCGTGTAAAGCGTGGCGTCATCGCTCGTAAGCGTCACAAGAAAATTCTGAAACTGGCTAAAGGTTACTACGGTGCACGCTCGCGCGTTTTCCGTGTTGCCAAGCAAGCGGTCATCAAGGCAGGCCAATACGCCTACCGCGACCGTCGTCAGAAAAAACGTCAGTTCCGCGCTCTGTGGATCGCTCGTATCAACGCTGGTGCGCGTATCAACGGTCTGTCCTACAGCCGCCTGATCGCTGGCCTGAAAAAAGCGTCGATCGAAATCGACCGTAAGGTTCTGGCTGATCTGGCAGTGAACGAAAAAGCGGCGTTTGCTGCGATTGTCGAGAAAGCTAAAGCCTCGCTGGCTTAAGTACCCCCGACAATCACCCGGCGTCATTTCCGGCGCCGGGTGTTAAACGTCTTAATAGGGGAAGAGCCTGCGCTCTTCCCCTATTTTGTATCTGGAGTCTGTACATGGAAAACCTGGACGCGCTGGTCTCCCAAGCCCTGGAGGCCGTGGAACGCGCTGAAGACATCAATGCCCTGGAACAGATCCGGGTTCAATTCCTTGGCAAGAAAGGCGAGCTGACCCAGGTGATGAAGACCCTGGGCAATATGCCTGCCGAAGAGCGGCCAAAGGTTGGCGCGCTGATCAACGACGCCAAGGAGCGCGTCACCGAGGTGCTCAACGCGCGCAAGGCGGCTTTTGAAGAAGCCGAGCTCAGCGCCCGCCTGGCCGCCGAGTGCATTGATGTGACCCTGCCGGGCCGTGGCCAGACCTCCGGTGGCCTGCATCCGATCACCCGCACCCTGGAGCGCATCGAGCAGTTCTTCACTCATATCGGCTACGGCATCGCCGAAGGCCCAGAGGTCGAAGACGACTACCACAACTTCGAAGCGCTCAACATTCCCGGCCACCATCCGGCTCGGGCAATGCACGACACCTTCTATTTCAATGCCAACATGCTGCTGCGCACCCACACCTCGCCGGTGCAGGTACGGACCATGGAGTCCAGCCAGCCGCCAATCCGCATTGTCTGCCCGGGCCGCGTCTATCGTTGCGACTCCGACCTGACCCACTCGCCGATGTTTCACCAGGTCGAAGGCCTGCTGATCGATCGCGACATCAATTTCGCCGACCTCAAAGGCACCATCGAAGAATTCCTGCGGGTGTTCTTCGAAAAGGAACTGGCGGTTCGCTTCCGTCCGTCCTTCTTCCCTTTCACCGAGCCTTCGGCTGAAGTCGACATCCAGTGCGTGATGTGCAGCGGCAAAGGCTGCCGCGTTTGCAAGCAGACCGGCTGGCTGGAAGTCATGGGCTGCGGCATGGTTCACCCGAACGTGCTGCGCATGTCTGGCATCGACCCTGAAGAGTTCCAGGGCTTTGCCTTTGGCATGGGGGCCGAGCGCCTGGCCATGCTGCGTTACGGTGTCAACGATTTGCGTCTGTTCTTCGACAACGACTTGCGGTTCCTTGCGCAATTTCGCTAGGTCGCGCACCCGTAACGAATCTTTCAGGAGAGCAGGATGAAATTCAGTGAAAAATGGCTGCGCGGTTGGGTAAACCCGCAGGTATCCCGAGACGAGCTGGTTGCCCGTCTGTCCATGGCCGGCCTTGAAGTCGACAGCGTTACCCCGGCTGCCGGTCAGTTCACCGGTATCGTCGTCGGTGAGGTGCTGAGCACCGAGCAACACCCTGACGCCGACAAGCTGCGCGTGTGCCAGGTCAGCAACGGCGGCGAGACCTTCCAGGTAGTGTGTGGTGCGCCTAATGTGCGCCCTGGCCTGAAGATCCCGTTCGCCATGATCGGTGCCGAACTGCCGGGCGACTTCAAAATCAAGAAAGCCAAGCTGCGTGGCGTTGAATCCAATGGCATGCTGTGCTCGGCAGCCGAGCTACAGATCAGCGAAGAGAACGACGGCCTGCTGGAGCTGGCTGCCGACGCTCCGGTTGGCGAAGACATTCGCGTATACCTGGACCTGGACGACGCCAGCATCGAGGTCGACCTGACCCCGAACCGTGGCGACTGCCTGTCTCTGGCTGGCCTTGCCCGTGAAGTTGGCGCCCTGTACGCAGAGCGGGTCACTCGTCCGCAAGTTCCCGCCATTGCCGCCGTGCATGACGAAGTGCGCCCAGTCGAAGTCTTGGCGCCGGCTGCGTGCCCGCGTTACCTGGGTCGTGTCATCCGCAACGTCGACCTGTCGCGTCCGACTCCGTTGTGGATGGTTGAGCGCCTGCGTCGCGCTGACGTCCGCAGCATTGATGCTGCCGTCGACATCACCAACTATGTAATGCTCGAATTGGGCCAGCCGCTGCATGCGTTCGATCTCGCCGAAATCAACGGTGGCATCCGCGTACGCATGGCCGAGGAGGGCGAGAAGCTCGTCCTGCTTGATGGTCAGGAAGTAGCACTGCGCAGCGATACCCTGGTGATCGCCGACCATACCCGCGCCCTGGCTATCGCCGGCGTCATGGGGGGCGAGCACAGTGGTGTTTCTGCCACCACGCGCGACATCTTCCTTGAAAGCGCCTTCTTCGAGCCAATTTCGGTCGCTGGCAAGGCCCGTTCCTATGGCCTGCACACCGACGCTTCGCACCGCTACGAGCGTGGTGTCGACTCGCAGCTCGCCCGCGAAGCCATGGAGCGCGCCACTGGCCTGCTGCTGGACATCGTCGGTGGCGACGCCGGTCCGGTTATCGAAACCGTCAGCGAGCAGCATTTGCCGCAGATTGCACCGGTGGCACTGCGTTCCGAGCGCATCAACCAGATGCTCGGCATGAACATGGACACTGCTGAAGTCGAGCGCCTGCTCAACGCGCTGGGCTTGAAAACCAGCGGTGAAGCAGGGCAGTGGCAGGTCGAAGTACCCAGCCACCGCTTTGACATCAGCCTGGAAGTCGACTTGATCGAAGAGCTGGCCCGCCTTTACGGTTACAACCGCCTGCCGGTTCGATACCCGCAAGCGCGCCTGGCCCCGCAGGCCAAGGCCGAAGCCCGTGGCGAGCTGCCGGCCCTGCGCCGCCTGCTGGTTGCCCGCGGCTATCAGGAAGCCATCACCTACAGCTTCATCGACCCGAAACTGTTCGAACTGTTCAGCCCTGGCGTAGAACCGCTGTTGCTGGCCAACCCGATCTCCAGCGACATGGCGGCCATGCGTGCCTCCCTGTGGCCGGGCCTGGTCAAGTCGCTGCAGCACAACCTCAACCGTCAGCAAGACCGCGTGCGTCTGTTCGAAAGCGGCCTGCGCTTTGTCGGCCAGTTGGGCAACCTGCAGCAGCAGCCAATGTTGGCTGGTGTGGTGTGTGGCAGTCGCCTGCCGGAAGGCTGGGCCAACGGTCGCGACACCATCGACTTCTTCGATGTGAAGGCTGACGTCGAAGCACTGTTGGGCTTCTCGGGTTCGCTGGCCGAGTTCAGTTTCGTACCGGGCAAGCACCCTGCACTGCATCCAGGCCAGACCGCCCGCATCGAGCGTGACGGTCGCGAAGTCGGCTACCTGGGTGCGATCCACCCGGAGTTGGCCAAGACCCTGGGACTGGATCGTCCGGTCTTCGTCTTTGAGCTGGTCCTGGGTGAGGTGGCCGAAGGTCGCCTGCCGAAGTTCAGCGAGTTGTCGAAATTCCCGGAAGTGCGTCGTGACCTGGCGTTGGTGGCAGGACGTGATGTTGCTTCGAGCTCAGTGCTTGAAGTAATTCGTGACAATGCAGGCGAATGGCTGACAGACCTCAGGCTGTTTGATGTTTATCAGGGTAAAGGCATTGATCCTGATAGAAAAAGCCTGGCCGTTGGCTTGACCTGGCAGCATCCATCGCGCACTCTTAATGATGAAGAGGTGAATACCGCGACCCAAAACATCCTCACCTCGCTCGAACAAAGGTTGAACACCACGTTAAGGAAATAGCGTATGGGTGCTCTGACGAAAGCTGAGATGGCCGAACGGCTGTACGAGGAGCTGGGCCTGAACAAGCGTGAGGCCAAGGAATTGGTCGAACTGTTCTTTGAGGAAATCAGGCACGCTCTAGAAGACAACGAGCAGGTCAAATTGTCCGGATTCGGCAATTTCGACCTGCGTGACAAACGCCAGCGGCCGGGCCGCAACCCCAAGACAGGGGAAGAGATCCCGATCACGGCGCGTCGAGTCGTCACCTTTCGTCCAGGGCAGAAGTTGAAAGCCCGAGTTGAGGCTTATGCTGGAACCAAGTCATAACGACGAGCTTCCGCCGATTCCAGGCAAACGCTACTTCACCATCGGTGAAGTGAGTGAGCTTTGTGCGGTAAAACCGCATGTGCTCCGTTACTGGGAGCAGGAATTCCCGCAACTCAACCCGGTGAAGCGACGCGGCAACCGGCGGTATTACCAGCGCCAGGACGTGCTGATGATCCGCCAGATCCGCGCGCTGTTGTACGACCAGGGCTTCACCATCGGCGGGGCGAGACTGCGCCTCTCTGGCGATGAAGCCAAGGACGACACTACCCAGTACAAACAGCTGATCCGGCAGATGATTGTCGAGCTTGAGGATGTATTGGTGGTGCTGAAGAAGTAGTCTTTATCGGGCCGGGAATTTTGGAAAAAATGCTTCCATAATTCAAAAGGTTAGGGTACATTCTTCAACGTTCTCAGCAACTAGGGGAACATGCTTCAAGCCCAGTCGGGGCGTAGCGCAGCCCGGTAGCGCACTTGCATGGGGTGCAAGGGGTCGAGTGTTCGAATCACTCCGTCCCGACCATTATTTTCAATGACTTAGCCCAATCTTATCAGGTTGGGCTTTTTCATGCGTGCGGTTTTTCGGGAATATCATCCGATCCGGTCCGCACGAATCGCCTGCCAAGACGAAGATTGCAACCTCAATCAGGTTGCCGAGACAAGTTTGTCTCGGCAACTAGAAGAGCAGAGCCAACGAGCCTACCCGTCCACGCTGCTTCCAATCGACCCTCTGGCAAGATCAACCGCCGCGGTGATGGCTGCGCGGGCTTGTGGACTGTTTTTCCAGCAGGTTGATCCTACAGCTGCCGATGCTTGAGCCAGGATGTCGCCGACATCCGATTTACCCAGCTCTGCCAGCGTTTCGATCCCCATCTGCTCAAGCCGGGTGATGACGGTAGGACCTACGCCTTTGAGTGCCAGCAGCGCGGTTCGCTCGTTTGGTGGAAATGGCATCCTTGAAATCCTTTTCGGGTGCGAGAGTTCCTTGGAGCTTGCACTAAGTTTGAGTGCTGCTCAACTGAACCGGTGAAATGGCAGGCAAAGAAAAGCCCGCAAGTAGCGGGCCTAAGGTGTCACGAGAGAGTAGGGGTAATGTGCACCTTGCTCCGTGAAAAATTTGTCAAGGACTGCTCGACGTTCCTCTCGCTCAGACAGCGACAGCGATCAGGTCGATTGTCCTGTCTTGAGCGTCCATGATGAAGTGCAGCGGCATGTGCTCAGGTGTATCAGTGGTTGATACTTCGAAACCACCCACGATCAGTGGCAGTCGAGCTTCCTGCTCAAGCGATTCCTCCGCCAGCCTTTTGACCATTCTCGCGTGGTTCATTGCGATTTCACTGAGCGTCGACACGGTGCATCTCCGATAACAAGCAATTATTGTGGCCGCTGCCGCGTCAGAATTACGTCTTCCCGGGGCCGCTAGAGCCGGCTTGTGCAATAGCCACGCCAGAGGCTGGAGGGAAGTTGAGGTAATATTTCCAAATGCGACGAGTGGCGGGTCGGGGGAGAGCTGCTCAGTTCAACACAATAATCCGCGACACCAATTCTGCACTGTTTTTTGCCTCAAGCTTTTTCATCAGGCGCGCCCGATGCACTTCCACCGTTCGGTGCGAGATATTCAGCTTGCGGCCAATTTCCTTGCACGTCAGTCCGTTGACAATATGGGCGGATATTTCCCGCTCCCTGGGCGTGAGGTTGACGGTAGGCCTGAACACCCGGTCCATACGCTCGAAATGCCACACCATCAATTGGAATGGATCATCCGGGGTCAGGGTGTAGCCATTGGCGCGGGCCCAGAAGACTTCGCCACTGTGGTGCTGCATGAAACGCTCGTCAGAGTAGGCACCGTTCCTGGCGTGACGCAGCCAGCTCAGGCTGCGTTCGCCGATGGCCTGGTAGTCGGCTTGCGACGGGTAGAGCTTGAGGATCAGTTCGCCCATCAGCTCATCACGCTCGTAGCCGAACAAGCTCTGGAAGGCTTCGTTGAGGTCGAGCATGCGGCGGTTGCCGGTGATGACTTGTGGCGCGGGCGACACCTGGAAGGCCAGGCGTTCAAGGTCTTGCAGTTGTCGGGCTGGGTCGGTCATGGGGCAGGCCTCCCTCGTTTCTATGGAGTTTTCCCACGCAGTATCTATCAGTCGGGCTACTCATCCCTATACGTAGTTGCACGAATAGCGAGGGCCTGGAGGTTGGGGCCATTGTAGGGAACGCCTGTTCAACCACAAGGATAAAACTATGGCTACCGATTCCATCAGCATCGTCGCCGCCGCGCATTCGCGTTTTGGCCGCCTGAACGATGCCACGCTGGAAGATCTGATCGTTGATGTCACCCGTGCCGCGCTGGCGGATGCGGATGTTGCCGCTTCGGAGATCGACGCGCTGTATCTCGGGCATTTCAATTCGGGGCTGGTTCCCGACGGTTTCCCGGCATCGTTGATGCTGCAGGCCGATCCTGCGCTTCGCTTCAAACCCGCCACGCGTTGCGAGAACGCCTGTGCTTCGGGCGCGGCGGCGATTCAGGCGGGGATCAATGCGATTCGCTCGGGCGCTGCGGAGCTGGTGCTGGTGGTGGGGGCCGAGAAGATGACCTCGAACTCCACCGCACAGGTTACCCAAGCCCTGGCCGGGGCGGGGTATCAGCATGATGCAGAAGAGGCTGGGTTGAGCTTCCCTCAGCTGTTCGGGCTGGCAGCCGCGGGGTACGGCCAGCGTTACCAGAGTCCGCTGGCGGCCATGGCTGCGATTGCCGCAAAAAACCACGACAACGCCATGGCCAACCCGCTGGCGCAGATGCACAAGGCCATGAGTTTCGAGCACTGCAATACGGTGTCCGAGAGCAACCCCCACATCGCCGAGCCGCTGCGCTTGACCGACTGCTCGCTGGTCACCGACGGCGCGGCGGCGATCGTGCTGGCGTCGGAAAAACGCGCCAGGCAGTTCCGTCGTGAGGTGGCGATCCGCAGCATGGCTCAGGTCAATGACTTTTTGCCGCTTTCCCGGCGCGACCTGTTGGCGTTCGAAGGCCCGCAGCGGGCGATCCAGTCTGCCCTGAGCCAGGCGCAGGTCACGCTGGATGAGCTGAATTTTGCCGAGGTTCATGACTGTTTCACAATCGCCGAATTGCTGATCTACGAAGCCATGGGCCTGGCGCCGAAAGGTCAGGGTCATCGGGTACTGGAAGAGGGGATCGTGCAGGCCGGCGGTACTTTGCCGGTAAACCTGTCGGGCGGGCTCAAGGCCAAGGGGCATCCGGTGGGGGCCACGGGGGTGTCGATGCATGCCTTGGCGTTCGGCCAGTTGACCGGCAACCCGATCGGCCTGGCGGCAGCGAATGCCGAGTTCGGCCTGTTGTTCAACATGGGTGGAATGGCGGTGGCCAACTACGCCACGGTGCTGCAGGCGCGGAGGGCGTAACGGTGAATATTGCCAATTGGCTGCATGCCGCTGCCCAGTGCTGGCCCGGGCGTCCGGCGCTGTTCGAAGGGGCGCGGCAGGTTGCCGACTATCAGGGCTTTGCTGCCAGGGTGCGCGGCCTGGCCCACGAGCTGGTTCACCAGCACGGGGTCGAACCGGGTGATCGCGTGGCGCTGTTCATGAAGAACTGCTGCGAGTACCTGGAGCTGATGTACGCGGTGTGGTGGGTCGGCGGCGTGGTGGTGCCGATCAATTGCAAGCTGCACCGCAGCGAAGCCGGCTGGATCGTTGACAACGCCCAGGCACGGGTACTGTTCACGGATGACGGGCAGGTTTTTGCCCCCAACGAGCTGGCCTGCCGCGAGATGGCGGGGCGCAGCCGGACAACGATCGATGTCGGTGGTGTCCAGCCCGTCCCCTATAGCTGCAACGCCGATCACCTGGCCTGGCTGTTCTACACCTCCGGGACCACCGGGCGCTCCAAGGGCGTGATGCTGTCCCATGGCAATCTGGCGGCAATGTCGCTGTGTTACCCGCTGGATGTGGATGCGGTGAGTGCCCTGGACGCCGTGGTGTATGCCGCGCCCATGTCCCACGGTGCCGGCCTGTACAACTTCATCCATGTACGCTGCGGCGCCCGGCATGTAGTGCCCGAGAGTCGTGGCTTCAAGGCCGACGAGCTGTTCGGGCTTGCCACCCAGCTGGGCAACGTAACGCTGTTCGCGGCGCCGACCATGGTCAAGCGCATGGTCGAGCAGGCCCGGTGTATCGGCTATGCCGGCGAAGGCATCAAGACCATCGTGTACGGTGGTGCGCCGATGTACCTGGCCGATCTCCAGGAGGCGCTCAGCACCTTTGGCCCGCGTCTGGTGCAGATCTACGGCCAAGGGGAGAGTCCGATGACCATCAGCGCCTTGTCCCGCGAGCTGATCGCCGATCGTGAGCGCCCGGACTGGTCCCGCATCGTCTCTTCGGTGGGGCGGGCACATGCCTGTGTGGATGTCTGCGTGCTCGATACCCAGCTGCACTCGCTGCCGGCAGGGCAGCCTGGCCAGATTGCCGTGCGTGGGCCGACGGTGATGCATGGCTACTGGCGCAATGAGGTGGCTACACGCGAGGCACTGGTCGATGGCTGGCTGCTGACCGGCGACATTGGCTACTTTGACGATCATGGCTACCTGACCCTCACCGACCGCTGCAAAGACGTGATCATCTCCGGCGGCAGCAACGTTTATCCGCGAGAGGTGGAGGAGGTGCTGGCGCTGCACCCCGAGGTGTTCGAGGTGTGCGTGGTTGGCGAGGCGGACGAAGAGTGGGGCGAGTCGGTGGTGGCCTTTGTGGTTGCCCGTGACAACCAGCCGCTGGATGAACGATCGCTCACGGCCTGGTTCGTCGCGCGCATGGCGTCGTTCAAAAAGCCGAAGAAGTACGTGTTCCTCACCGAATTGCCGAAAAACAGCTACGGCAAGGTGCCCAAGACTGCACTGCGTCAATGGCTGCAGGAGGCTCCCGGTACGGTTGTTTCCCCGTGACTGTTTTCCATCAATAAGAACAAGACAGGAATACTTCTATGGCAACGCGTCAGCACAACCCGGCCCGGCAACGGCGCCGCGCCTTTATCGGTGCAACCTCTGGGCACCTCATTGAATGGTACGACTATGGCGTGTACGGCTTTCTGGCGGTGTACATCGGCCAGGCGTTTTTCGTCTCCGACGACCCGACCACCAGTTTGCTCAGCAGTTTTGCCGCCTTTGCCTTGAGCTTTTTCATCCGGCCACTGGGTGGTCTGTTTTTCGGACCGCTGGCCGACAGGGTCGGCCGGCGCAAAACGCTCATCACTGTCCTGGTCATGATGGCAGGCTCCACTTGCCTGTTGGGCATGCTGCCCACCTACGCCTCCATTGGTATCGCCGCGCCGATCCTGCTGGTACTGATTCGCTGCGTTCAAGGCTTTTCTGCCGGTGGCGAGATCGGCACCATCACCAGCTTCATCTCTGAATATGCAGGGCCCGGGCGGCGGGGCTTCTCTACCTGTTGGCTGATGGTGACCGCTGTGCTTGGCCTGGTGCTGGGTGGTGCGGTCGCCAATGGTATGACCTGGCTGCTGGGTGCGGAAATGATGCAGGACTGGGGCTGGCGCATTCCGTTCCTGGTCGCCGGCCCCATGGGGCTGATCTCCATGTACATTCGCCTCAAACTCGAGGACAGCCCTGAGTTCCTGGCGCTGCAGAGGGCCGGGGAAACCTCGAAGGCACCGCTGCGTGAAGTGTGGCAATGGAAGCGGGCGATCACCCTGGTGTTTTTCATCATCACCCTGCACAGCTCGATCTTCTACCTGGTACTGACGTTCGCCTCCACCTACATGTCGCGGATCCTCAAGTTCGACAGTGGTACCACGCTGCTCTACGTGTTCATCGCCAGTTTGACGGCCGCATTCGTCATGCCGTTTGGCGGGCTGTTCACCGACCGCTACGGGCGCAAACCTTTCCTGATAGTGGTGGGGGTATTGGCAACGCTTTCGATGTACTGGTTCTTCAAGGCGGCGCCCACGGCCACGCCGGGTTCGTTCTTCCTGCCGTTGATGGCGGTGGCGATCTTCTTCGGGCTGTATGCCTCGTCCACCTACGCCACCATGAGCGAACTGCTGCCCACGCGCATCCGCTCCACGGGGATTGCGGTGGCGTACAACATTCCGGTGGCGGTGTTCGGCGGCAGTGCGCCGTTCATTTCGACCTGGCTGATCCAGCAGACCGGGGATATTTCGTCACCGTGGTACTTCTACATCGGCACCGGGGTGGTGTCGCTGATTGCTTTGGTAGCGCTGCGCAAGGAAGACTTCGTAGCCTGCCAAGGGGCCGGGGAGTCCCCTCGGCCCGCAGCAGCGAGCTTGCCCCTCCAGCGCGATCTTCCAACCACATCGCGGTAGTGCAGCAAGGCGGCTTCTACACTTTGAACGTCGCCATCAGCCCTTGCTGATGATTGGCCAGGCGGTTCAACGCCTGGCTGATCTGTGCCGACTCCTCAGCCTGCCCGGATAGCGATTCGGTCACGTCTCGGATGCTCGCTACATTGCGGTTCACCTCTTCAGCCACCGCGCTCTGTTCTTCGGCGGCCGAGGCAATCTGCAGGTTCATGTCGGTGATCACTGTCACCGCCTCACCAATCCGCTGCAGCGCCGGCAGCGCCTGCTCGGCCTGGCTCACGCTGCTCTGAGCCTGACGATGGCTGCTGTGCATCGAGCCGACTACCTCGCGCGTACCTTGCTGCAGCCCTTCGATTACCACGCGGATTTCATCCACCGAGTCCTGGGTGCGCTTGGCCAGGTTGCGCACTTCATCTGCCACCACGGCAAAGCCCCGGCCCGCTTCACCGGCACGGGCCGCTTCGATCGCGGCGTTCAGGGCGAGCAGGTTGGTCTGCTCGGCGATAGAACGGATAACCTCAAGTACCGATCCGATCTGCTCGCTGCGGCTGGCCAGTTGTTGCACTTCTTCCATGCCGGCGGTCATCTCGCAGGCCAGTTGTTCGATAGCGCGGGTAGTGGTGCGAATCAGCGCCAACCCTTCACGGGTAGCCTGGTCGGCACCGCGCGCCGCTTCCGCCGCCTGGGCGGCGTTGCGGGCAACGTCCTGGGCAGTGGCGCTCATTTCCTGCGAGGCAGTGGCCACCTGGTCCACTTCGCGAAATTGCTGCTGCATGCCGGCGCTGGTCTGGCTGGCGATGGCTGCCGACTGGTCGGCAGTGCCGCGTGCATCCTGTACCGAGGTTTTGACGTCGGCAATTACGGGTTGCAGCTTGTCGAGAAAACGGTTGAACCAACCTGTCAGTTCGCCCAGTTCATCCTTGCCGTTGTAGTCCAGGCGGCGGGTGAGGTCGCCTTCTCCGCTCGCGATGTCCTTGAGCATCGCCGCCACCTTGAGGATCGGCCGGGTCACGCCACGGGCGGTCATCCAGATCACCAGCAGCCCGAGCACGGCGGCGCCCAGAGCCATGAGCAGGCTGGTCAGGTTGGCGCGGGTATTATGGGCGTCCAGGCGCGCATTGAGCTCAATGGCCGGGGCCTGCAATACCGCTTCGGGTACTTCCAGCAGTAGGTTCCACGGCTGCGCACCGGGTACCGGCACAAACGGTTGGCTGACCTGGAGCATGCCATCGCTGGTGAATTCGGCCGCCTTGCCGGCGCGGATCTGTGCGGTGAGGGCGCTGGCTTGCGGGCCGAACACTGCCTCGAACTTCTTGCTCAGCTGGCCGCCGTCACGGCTATGCCCGGCCAGCAGGCCGGCAGGGCTGATGATGCTGACCTGGCCGTTACCGTCGAACAGTTCCTGACGACCCTCAAGGCTCAGTTGCTGCAGGTTGTCGAGGCTGATGTCCAGGCCCATCACGCCGATCACCTTGCCGCCCTGCTTGAGCGGGATGGCAATGCTGGTCATCAATGGCGTACGGTCGCCGACGGTGTCGAAGTAGGGATCGATCACGCAGGTTTCGCCGGTTTCCAATGGGCAGGTCAACCAGCGGTTGTAGGCAAAACCGTTGGCGCCCAGGGTGGTGTCGGCGAGCATGGACTCAGGCATCGCCTCGGACTCCAGTTGGCCGGGCTTTGGTTGCGACCAATACAGGGAAAAGCGTCCGCTCTCATTGCTGCCCAGGTCGGCCTGATCGATGAAAGCGCTGTCCTTGCCGTCGAGCGCATCGGGCAAGTACACCAGGTACAGGCCCAGCAGTTCCGGATTGTCGCCCAGTGCCGTTTTCGCCTGCGCCGTCAGCACCTGGCGCAGGTTATCGCTGCCTTGCGCCTTGAGCGCCGTCATCAGGTGGGCGACGCCGTTGCCATACAGGTAGGCATCCTTGAAGTAACGCTGGATGCGCGACGCCTGCAGCTGGGCATAAGTGTGCAGGCGCAGGCGGGCGTTCTGGTCGAGTATCTGCGTGTTGGCGCTGTTGACCAGGGCGGCACTGCGACTGGATTGAAACAGCGCCGCCGCCATCAGCACCGCGACGATGGCCAGCAGGCACAGGCCTGCCAGCAGGGTGATCTTCCATTGAATCAGCAGGCGGCGCAGCAGCATGGGGACGTCCTTATTGTTGGCGGTATTGAACGCAAAAGCCCGTCGATATCGACGGGCTGTTCTCATGGGGCTCTACTCGGCAATGAAACTCGGCGGCGCAACCTTGAAGGCTTTGGTCAGGTACGCCAGGTACAACACCCCGGTCGCGGCCCAGACCCCGCCGAACAGCAGCGAGTGCTCATCGAGGTCCAGCCACAGGATGGCGATGATACAAAAACCGATAGTGGGCACGACCAGGTACTTGAACTTGTCGGCCAGGGTCTTGTTCTGGCCTTCTCGCCAGTAGCAGTGAACGATCACCGACAGGTTCACGAAACTGAAGGCCACCAGCGCACCGAAGTTGATCACCGAGGTGGCGGTCACCAGGTCGAAGAAAATAGCCGACAGCGAGATGAAGCCGACGATCACGATATTGATCACCGGGGTTTTCCAAGTGCTGTGCAGGCGGCCGAAGTAGCGCTTGGGGATGACGTTGTCGCGGCCCATCACATACAGCAAGCGCGACACGCTGGCTTGTGAGGCCAGGCCCGAGGCCAGGGTATTGATGAAGGTGCAGCAGATGAAGATCGACTGGAACAGCTTGCCGCCTACATACAGCGCGATTTCCGGCAGTGCGGCCTCGTGGTCCTGGAAGCGGTCCATGTTCGGGAAGAACGACTGGATGTAGAACGAAACGATGATGAACACCAGGCCACCGATCAGCGCAATCAGGAAGATCGCCCGCGGGATGACCTTCTCGGCGTTCTCGGTTTCCTCCGACAGGGTAGTGACTGCATCAAAGCCCAGGAACGAGAAACACAAGATGGTGGCGCCGGCCACCAGCGCATTGAGGTGGGTGTCTTCGCCGGCAAACGGCAGCAGGCTCCACGTGGTGCCCAGGCCTTCACCGTTGTGCAGTCCGCGCACGGTCAGGTAGATGAAGACACCGATGATGATGGCCTGGATCGCCACGAACAGCGTGTTGAAGTTGGCCACCAGGTTGATGCTGCGGATGTTGATCAGGCTCATCACCGTCACAAAACCCACCACCCAGGCCCAGGCCGGCACCTCGGGGAACATTACCGACAGGTACAGCTTGGCCAGCAAGGCGTTGACCATCGGCAGCAGCAGGTAGTCGAGCAGCGACGACCAGCCAACCAGAAAGCCCACATGCGGATTGATCGCCCGGCGGGTGTAGGTGTAGGCCGAGCCGGATTCCGGAAAGCGGCGAACCAGCACGCCGTAGCTCACGGCGGTGAAGAGGATGCCGAGCAGGGCCAACACATAAGCGCTGGGTACATGCCCATCAGTAATGCCGGAGACGATGCCGAAGGTGTCGAACACGGTCATCGGGGCGATGTAGGCCAGGCCGATGATCACCACCTGCCAGAGCTTGAGCGTTTTTTTGAATTGGGCGTCGGGGGCTGCGGCGTTATTACTGGGCATGCTGGGCGCGCTCCTGGTTCTGAGGAGCGGGCTGGCGAGGGGTAACGCTGAGAACGGGTCCGTTGTTCTGCTTGCTGGGTGCGCGTGAAGAGACTGGCATCATGGATGGCACTGGCCCGTGTTTTGTTTTGAATTATTTTTTTGAAGGAGGTGAGGCAGGAGCGAAAATAAGAAGGTGACAGAGGTGTGTCAATTAAATTCTGACAAATTGTTTCAAGAGTTTGTCGGGGAATATCAATCCTGGTGCTCTACACCAACAGTTATGGCCGAATGGCGTGTAATACGAACGTCTAATAAAATAGACAGTGTGGGGTGTGTTGCAGATATTTATCGGCAAAACCGTAGCCGCTGCTACGAAGCCAGCCCACAACTGGCTTGAGCGGCCTCGATGAACACCGACTCGGCCCGGCTCATGCGTTGCTCACGGTTCCACAGCAGGTGAATGTCGACATCGGCAATCCCTTCATTGGGCGGCAGTTGCCAGAGCAACCCGGCCTCGACATCCGCGGCCACAACATGGGCCGGCAAACAACCGATGCCAAATCCGGCAATCACCAGACGCCGCACTTCTTCGAGGCTCGGCGACGACGCCACGATGCGCCCGCTGAAGCCTTGCTGGTCACGAAAGATGGTCAATGGCGAGAGCATCCCGCCAATCTGGTCGCTGGTAAAACTGACAAAATTCTCTTTCTGCAGGTCGCCTTCGGCCACCTGCTGCTTGCCGAACAGCGCATGGTGCTTGCCACAGAAAAAGGCGTAGCGCTGGCGCAGGAACAAGCGCTGCTCCAGGCGCGGCTGCGGGCGACGGTTGAGGCTCAAGCCCAGGGTCGCGGTCTTTTCCTGCAGGGCGCTGATGATGTCGGAGCTGCGCATTACGTCGATCTCCAGGTCTACCCGGGGATGCTGGCGATGAAACTCGGCCAGGAAGTCATCAAAGGGCTCGGAACAGATCCGGCTGATCATCAGCAGCCGCACCTTGCCGATCACTTCATCCGCCGGTTGTTCCAGCACACCGCTGACCTGGGACATCTGCCCGTAGATTTCCCCGGCCAGGTGGAAGATCTGCTCGCCTACTTCAGTCAGGGCAAAGCGCGGGCCGCGTCGGGCGATCAGTTGGCGGCCGAGTTGTTCTTCCAGGCGCTTGAGCGCCTGGCTCACCGCAGGCTGGGTCAGGTGCAGGCGGGCGGCGGCGCGGCTGATGCTCAGTTCCTGGCCGATCACCCGGAAGGTACGCAGCAGGTTCCAGTCCAGGCGGTCGTTGAGCAGGCGGTCAGGCATGGTGGGCTCTGTAAATATAAGGGCGGCTAATAGTGTGAATAATAAATAGAAAATTGACTAATCATAGCCCCAGGCAAAAAATCGATCCTGCACAGGCGCCGTCAGAGCGCCCCGGACACACCGTTCTCTCCTGCCAGAAAAATAATCAAAGGAGCCTGACCCATGACGCCTCCCGCTTCGCCCCAGCCTCGCCGGGCCGCGGCTGCCGCTTTTATCGGCACCATGATCGAGTGGTACGACTTTTACATTTATGCCACTGCCGCTGCCCTGGTGTTCGGCGCCTTGTTCTTCCCCTCCGATGACAAACTTTTCAGCACCATGGCCGCCTTCGGCACCTTCGCCGTGGGTTTTTTCGCCCGGCCTCTGGGCGGAATCGTCTTCGGTCATATTGGTGACCGCATCGGGCGCAAGAAGTCGCTGGTGATCACCTTGCTGATGATGGGCGTGGTTACGGTCTGCATCGGCTTGCTTCCCACCTATGCGCAGATTGGCGCCGCCGCACCGGTGTTGCTGATCCTGCTGCGCATCGTCCAGGGCATTGCCGTGGGCGGGGAGTGGGGCGGGGCGGTGTTGATGGCCGGAGAACACGCACCCAAGGGCCGGCGCAATTTCTTTGCCTCCTTCGCCCAGTTGGGCAGCCCGGCGGGCTTGATCCTGTCGCTGCTGGCCTTCAGCGCGGTCACCCGCCTGCCTGAAGAAGACTTGATGAGCTGGGGCTGGCGCCTGCCGTTCCTGGCCAGTGCGCTGTTGTTACTGGTGGGCCTGGCGATTCGCCTGGGGGTCAATGAGTCACCGGAGTTCCTCGCCAGTCGCGAACAGGCCAGCAAGGCCAAGCGCAAGGAGCAGGCACCGGTCATGGAAGTGCTGCGCACTGCATGGCGCCCACTGCTGCTGTGCATCGGCGCCAATACCCTGGGGATTGCCGGGGTGTACTTCACCAATACCTTCATGATCGCCTACACCACCCAGCAGTTGGCCTTGCCACGCTCGTTGATCCTTGAGTGCCTGTTCGTGGTGGCGATCATTCAGTTCTGCATCCAGCCCATGGCTGCCTGGGTGGCGGAGAAAATGGGCGCCACCCGGTTCCTGTGCCTGGTGTCGCTGCTGGCCATGGCCTCGCCCTATCCGATGTTCGTGCTGGTCAGTTCCGGCCAGGCACCGTTGATCATTGTCGGCATTGCCCTGGCGGTGATCTGCATGGCGTCGTTCTATGCGGTGATCGCAGGCTACGTGAGTGGCATGTTCGACACCCATGTGCGCTACACCGCGATCTCCATGGCCTATCAGGTGTGTGGCGCCATTGCTGGCGGCCTGACGCCGCTGGTGGGCACTTGGCTTGCACACACGTTCACCGGCCAATGGTGGCCGATGGCAGTGTTTTACAGCGTGATTGCGGCGATTTCGCTGCTCTGTGTGCTGGCCCTGGCGCGCCGCCATGCTGCCGCCCACCGCCTGGAAATGGCCTGAAATTTCGATGAGTTCTGGAGTAGCTGTGATGTTGAAAAGCAACGGCGAACGCCTGTGGGCGAGCCTGATGGCCATGGCTGAAGTGGGTGCCACCGCCCGGGGCGGCAGTTGCCGCCTGGCCCTGAGCGAAGAAGACAAGGCCGGGCGCGAGCTGTTCGCCCACTGGTGCCGTGAAGCCGGCCTGACCCTGAGCGTCGACCCTATCGGCAACCTGTTTGCCCATCGCCCAGGGTGCGATCCGGATGCCGCACCGGTGATGATGGGCAGTCATCTCGACACCCAGCCCGAAGGTGGGCGCTTCGATGGCGTGTATGGCGTGTTGGCCGGTCTTGAGGTGGTACGTCGTCTCAATGACTTGAAGATCCAGACGCATAAGCCGCTTGAAATCGCCGTCTGGACCAACGAGGAGGGCGCCCGCTTCACCCCGGCCATGTTCGGCTCGGCGGTGTTCACCGGCAGCATGAAGCTCGAGGACGCGCTGGCGGTACGCGATGCCGAGGGCATCAGTGTCGCCCAGGCACTGGAGCGAACCGGCTTCGCCGGCGAACGTCCGTTGGGCGGGGCGGTGGATGCCTATTTCGAGGCGCATATCGAGCAAGGCCCGATCCTTGAGGACAACGCCAAGAACATCGGTGTGGTCAGCGGTGGCCAGGCCATTCGCTGGCTCGATGTGCAGGTCGAGGGCATGGCTGCCCATGCGGGCACCACACCCATGCCCCTGCGCAAGGATGCCCTTTATGGCGCCGCCCCGATGATCCAGGCCATCGAACAACTGGCCAGCGACTTCGCCCCCGAGGGCCTGACTACCGTAGGCGAGCTGAGCATCGCCAAGTCGTCGCGCAACACCATCCCCGGCTTGCTGCAGTTCACCGTGGACCTGCGTCACCACCACGACAGCGCCATCGAAGAAATGGAGCTGCAGGTCGAAGCGCGCTTGCGGGCGATCGCCGCGCTGCGTGGCTTGAGGGTCACCATCAACCGCCACTGGGTCAGCCCGGCGACACCCTTCGATGCCGACTGCGTGGCCGCCGTGCAGGCGGCGGTGGACGGCCTGGGATACGCACAGCAAGCCATCGTCAGTGGTGCCGGTCACGATGCGATCCTGCTGGCGCGCTACTGCCCGACCGCCATGGTGTTCATCCCTTGCGTGGGCGGCCTGAGCCACAATGAGGCCGAAGACGTGCTGCCCGAGGACGTGCGCCAGGGCGCCGACGTACTGCTCAACGCCGTGCTGGCCCGTGCCGGCCGGGTCGATTAAGGAGAAGCTCATGCGTTGCTACTTTCACCCCGAACAGCTGCTGCACCACCCGCGCAGCTACTATTCCCGCGGCCAGATGCGCACGCCTCAGGAAGTGCCCGAGCGTGCTCGGCACCTGCTGCAGGCGGCCAAGCGCCTGGGCTTCGAGATCGTCGAGCCCACGGATGGCGGCCTGCAGCCGCTTCTGGCGGTACACGGTGCGCCGTACCTGACGTTCCTTGAAGAGGCCCATCGACGCTGGAAGGAAGTACCCGAAGACTGGGGCGATGAAGTGATGTCGAACATCTTCGTGCGCGAACCCAACGCACTGCGCGGCATCCTTGCCCAGGCGGCCTGTTATCTGGCCGACGGCAGCTGCCCGGTGGGCGAGCTGACCTGGCGCTCGGCCTACTGGTCGGCACAAAGCGCGGTGGCCGGGGCCAGGGCGCTGCTCGATGGCGAGCCGGCTGCCTATGCCCTGTGCCGGCCACCGGGCCATCACGCCCGTGCCGAAGCTGCCGGTGGTTTCTGCTACCTGAACAACGCCGCCATTGCCGCCCAGGTGCTGCGCGAGCGCTTCGAGCGAGTGGCGGTACTCGACACCGACATGCACCACGGCCAGGGTATCCAGGAGATTTTCTACGCCCGGGATGATGTGCTGTACGTCTCGGTGCATGGCGACCCCACCAACTTCTACCCAGGTGTGGCTGGCTTTGCCGATGAACGCGGCAGCGGCGCCGGGGAGGGCTACAACCTGAACCTGCCCATGGTCCACGGTGCCAGCGAGGCGGATTTTCTCGCGTACCTGGACCTGGCCCTGGCCGCAGTGAAGGACTTTGACGCGCAGGTGCTGGTGCTGTCGCTGGGCTTCGACATCTTCGAACTGGACCCGCAAAGCAAGGTTGCCGTCACCCGCGAAGGTTTCGCCCTCCTGGGCGAGCGAATTCGTAGCCTGGGCCTGCCGTGCCTGATCGTGCAGGAGGGCGGCTATCACCTGGAAAGCCTGGAAGACAACGCGCAAGCGTTTTTCGCCCAGAGCGCCGAGTGGCAACTGCACGACAACCACTGATCCGCTGCCACGCCCCCGGTTGTACGACGAACTACGATGAAGGGTTGCTACTAACCAACCGTGGGAGAGTCGGCCATGAAAGTCGTCGTGATCGGGGGCACCGGTCTGATCGGTGCCCAGTTGTGCAACAACTTGCGGGCGAAGGGCCATGTTGTGCTGGCCGCTTCTCCCAGAACCGGCGTCGATGCTCTCACCGGCGAAGGCCTGGGCCCGGCGCTGCAGGGTGCCGAGGTGGTGGTCGATGTATCCAACTCCCCGTCATTCGAAGATGCCGCGGCGCTGTCGTTCTTTGAAACCTGCGGGCGCAACCTGTTTGCCGCTGAGAAGGCCGCGGGCGTGGGCCACCACATTGCGCTGTCGGTGGTGGGTACCGAACGCATGCTCGACAGCGGCTACTTTCGCGCCAAGATGGCCCAGGAAGAACTGATCAAGCAGTCGGGGGTGCCGTACACCATTTTGCGCGCCACACAATTCTTCGAGTTCATGGCGGGCATTGCCTACTCTGGCGCTGAGGGCAACCGGGTGCGCTTGACCGACGCTGCCTTGCAGCCGGTGGCATCGGCCGACGTTGCTCAGGCCCTGGCCGACAGTGCCGAGCAGGCCCCGGCCAACCGCACGCTGGAAGTCGCCGGCCCCGAGCGCTTGCCGCTGGTGGAATTTGTGCGCAGCTACCTGCAGTACAACCAGGACCCTCGCGAAGTCATCGCCGACCCCCAGGCCACTTACTTCGGCGCCCCCATCGACGACCGCTCGTTGACGCCCGACGCCGGTGCGCGCCTGGGCGCCATTCACTTCCAGACCTGGCTGAAAACCACCGCTGTCCAACATTGATACACCGGACCAGGAGAGCGACATGCGCATCCAGTCTTTGTTCATGCTTTTCCCCTTGATGGCCGTCATCAGCGTCCATGCCCAGACACCCACTGCGCCACCGCCCAGCGTCAAGCCGGTGATGACCCAGGCGCTGCCCGACTATCCGGGCAAGGAAGTATTGATCCTGGAGGTCGAGTACCCACCAGGTGGCGCCGACCCCGTGCATCGCCATGATGCCCACGGATTTGTCTATGTGCTGGAAGGGTCGGTGGTGATGGGCGTGAAGGGGGGCAAGGAGGTTACCCTCATGCCTGGGCAGAGCTTTCATGAAGGCCCGGCCGACATCCACACGGTGGGGCGCAACGCCAGCCAGAGCAAACCGGCGAAGTTCGTGGTGTTCCTGCTCAAGGACGTGAACAAGGCGGCAGTGTTGCCCGCGCAATAGTCGCTGCCGCTATGGTCGTTGCGACGGCAGATCCACCTGCGCGCACAGCCCGCCTCCCGGTCGGTTGTTGAGGGTCAGGGTACCGCCGATGGCATGGGTCAATTGCTGGGCGATGGCCATGATCCAGCAACTGCTGGGAGCAGGAGCGAGCGACCTGAGCCACGACCGCTGAGCGGTCGATCGCAGGCTGTCGCCAGGCGGGAGCAAGCCCCCCCTGTCAGAAGTTCGCCGGGGTGTTGGCGCTGATGATCTCGGCTTCGTCGGGGCCGATGTTCTTGAAGCTGTGGGGCAGGGTGGTGGGGAAGTAGTAGCCGTCACCGGAGTTGAGAATGCTGACCTGGCCATCGACGCGCAGCTCGATGGTGCCACGGGTGACCAGGCCGCACTCTTCACCTTCGGCATGCACGATCGGCTCATCGCCGGAGTCTGCACCGGGGGCGTAAAGCTCGCGCAGCATGCGCATCTGCCGGCCCTCGACACTGGCGCCGACCAGCAGCAGGCGCAGGCCGCTGTTGCCAAGGTCGGGCTGTTCGGTGGAGCGGAAGACGAAACGTTCCTCGCGTGGCGGCTCGTCGAAGCTGAAGAACTCCGCCAGGGACATGGGAATGCCTTCGAGCAGTTTTTTCAGGGAACTGACCGAGGGGCTGACGCGGTTCTGCTCGATCTGGGAAATTGTCGAGTTGGTCAACCCGCTGCGACGGGCCAGCTCCCGCTGGGAGAGTTTGTTGCGTTCACGCACCAGTTTGAGTCGTGTCCCCGTGTCCATAGCCGCCTTATAAGTTGAAAATTTTGGGCGAAGCATTAAAGCACATTCCGTCACCTATTAGCGGCCCGCTTGTACGGATGCCGGGCGCGGATGCGGCCACAGGCCGATCATCAGCAACAACGCGGCGACGATCAGGTACGGCAGGCGGGGGTCGACGGCATAGATCAGAGTGCCGGCCAGTGGCCCTACGACCACGCCCAGGCCTTGCGCAGCGCCGATGGACCCGGCCGTGGCACCCTGTTCGGAGGCGTCCATTGCATTGGCCGCCAGCGCCGAGAACGCCGGGAACACCCAGCCCATGCCGCAGGCTGAAACAAAAAAGCACGCCGACAGCAGGGTCGCACTGGTAGCAAAGGCGGCAGTGGCAAAGCCCACGGCGGCAATACTGGCGCCGACGGCGATCATTCGCAGCGGGGGCCACTGCAGCTTGCGCACCAACAATTGCGCCACGATCAACGCCACACCGACCATGGTCAGGGCAATGCCAGCGGTTTGCGCCGCTTCTGCCGGGCCCATTCCCAGGCGATCGAGGGCAAAGAAACCGACGGTGATCTGCGCCACCGACACGCTGATCATGGCCACGAACGCCACCAGCAGCGGTCGGCGCAGGCGCGGGTCGGTCAGACGTACCGGGCGCGGTGGTTGCTTGAGGTGCAGTTCCTGGCGCTTGAGCTTGAGTAGCAACACCAGGAACGCCAGCATCGGCAGGATCGCCATGGCATAGAACGGCAGGCTCAGGCTGTAGCGTGCCAGCAGCGCCGCCAGGGCCGGACCGATCACCAGGCCCACGGCGTTGGCCGCACCCAGTGACGCCAGGGTTCGGGCGCGGTACTGCGGAGCAATGTTGTCGGCAATCAGCGCCGCACCCGCAACCGGCAGGGCCGCATAGAACGCGCCGATCAGGCCGCGGCCGATCACCAGGCCGGCGAAGGCCAGCGCGGCACTGGGCAGCAGATGCAGGGCGGTATCGATGAACAGGCACAAGGCCCAGTAGGCGAGGGTGAAGCCGGCCGTGCCGAGCAGCAGCACGCGGCGTCGGCCCAGGCGATCACTGGCCTGGCCCCAGGGCCTGGCCAGCAGCATCCAGATCACCCCCGCCACCGTGACCGCGGCCCCCGCCTGCCAGGTGGCCAGCCCCAAAGTGCGCGCGATGGGGCCGATCAGCGCGACGAACGCCATCATCGCCATGGTGCAGGCCATGTTGGCGATCAGCAGCGGGCGCAGGTCGAAGGTGGCTTGGGCTGTATCGGGTTGGGCAGGGTCCTGTGCGGCGTTCATGGGCTATCCAAGGCAGTGAAGGCGGGCCGGGCATTGTGCCGTAAAAGGCTGGCCGACAATACCGGTCATGGACGGCTCACTGATCGGGCCGAACCGGCCCGGGCCACATACTGCGCATCACACCGTCGCGGCGTACCAGGGCGTGGACCAATGCCGCGCCCAGGTGTACCAGCACCGTGGCGAACAGCCCATAGGCCAGCCAGCCATGGGCTCGGCGCAACACGGCATACAGCTGCAGGTCGTGCGGCACCAGGGCCGGCAAGTGCAGCGGCAGAGGGTAGCCACCGGCCGACAGCATGCCCCAACCGATCAGTGGCATGGCTAGCATCAAGGCATACAACACCAGGTGCGAGGCGCCGGCGGCCAGGCGCTGCCAGGGCGGCAAATCGCGGGGCAGCGGAGGGTGGGGCAAGGTCAGGCGCATGGCAATACGGACCACGACCAGTATCAGCAAGGCCAGGCCAATGGCTTTGTGCAGGCTGATCAGCATGGTGTGGCGGGGTGACAGGTCGACGACCATGCTCACCCCGACGAATAACATCGCCAGGATCAGCAGCGCCATCAGCCAGTGCAGCAGCCTTGCCAGGGGGTGAAAGACAGAGGGTGAGGAGGCGTTCATGGTTGTGCTTCCTGGTGGCCGGCTTCGCGACTGCGGCGGTTGAACGACACGGCGTAGGCGGATGAGCGCGCCGCGAGGATCGGGTCGTCCGAGGGTTCGATGCCCGAGGGCAGGATCAATGGGTCGAAGTTGAGGTCGCGACAGGCGCCTTGCTCGGGACCGTCCACCTGTTCGATCACCAGGGTGCCCGCATCGATGCTACGGCGTTGGGCCGGCCAGGGCTGCGACGGGTCATCGACCGGATCGCCAGGTTCGGCCAGGGCCAGGCGCAAGGTCCAGCGCAATGCGCCCTCGCTCAGGCGCTGATGCAGGTCGTGCTGCAGGTAGTCGCGGTCGTCGATCGGGCTTTGCAGGGCCGCGAACGGCGTTTGCGGTATCAGGCTCCAGCGCACGAACTGGCGCGTACCACTGCCGTTGACCAAGGCAAAGGCATTGATGCTGTTGTAGCTTGAGTTGGCGAAGCTGTCAGGTGCCTTGTAGTCCTTGGCCCATTGGCGAAAGGCCGCACTCTCCGGGTGAGCGGCAAAGAATGCCTGGATCCGGGCCGGGTCCGGCTTTCCGGTGGCGGGGTCCGGCTTCATGGACAGGATTTGCTGGTAGAAGGCTTCGGGGGTATTCACCGGCAGTACCGGCGGGGTGTTCATGCCGGTACGCCACTGCTGGCCGTCATCACTGCTGAACTGCAACGCCAGGCTGCGCACTGGCACACTGGTGTCTGGGCTGTAGGGGTTGCTGCCGCCGATGGCGAAGCGCCCGATCACCGGCACCTTCGCCTGGTTGAACACCCGGGCGCGGGACAGTGGTTCGGCCAGGCCGCTGCTCTGGAAGTAGCCACTGACGCAGAGGCCCTTGGCGTGGTTTTTACGGTAGCCGGGGAAGTGGCCACCCTGGGCTTCAAAGGTGTCGATGATGCGTTGCGGGGTCAGTCGCTCGGCGCCGATCCAGCCGGCGGCGTAAGCAAAGGCTGCGCCGAGGGCCGCCAGCCCGACACCGATGGCTGCCAGGCGCAAGGCGCGAGGTGTACCGCGTAACGGTGTGTTCATGGGAACAATCCGGGTCAATGAATGAGCCGGTACGACGTTGGGGGCGGGGATTTATTCCGGCGCCAGGGAATAAATTGCTTTCTCCGGCGTCTTTCTTGAAATTTTATCGCGGGGCAAGTCGCACCGCCGCACCTACAGGCCAAGGCTCAGCACATGAACGACCTGGACGACGACCAACTGCGCGAGATGCTCGAGAGGCTGCGCCGCTTTGCCTTGTGGCTGACCCGTGAAGCCAGCAGCGCCGACGACCTGGTTCAGGCCACGGTCGAGCGCGCCTTGACCCATCGTGGCCAGCAACGTGAGGACGGTAGCCTCAGGGCCTGGCTGTTCTCGATCCTGTATCGGCAATTCATCGATGGCAAGCGCCGGGAACGTCGTCATGCCCGCTGGCTGGCCTGGTTCGGGCGGGGGGAGGAGGCGGGCAATGCCACCGAAGACATCGTCCTGGCCCAGTCGGGCCTCGCCGCCTTCGCTCGCCTGCCCACCGAGCAGCGGGCCTTGCTGCTGTTGATCAGCGTCGAGGGGCTGAGCTACAAGGAGGCGGCCCAGGCGTTGCAGGTGCCCATCGGTACGGTGATGTCGCGATTGTCGCGGGCGCGCACGGCGTTGCGCGAACTGGCCGAGGGCAATACACCGCCCCCGGCGTTGCGGAGGTTGAAATGAGTCAGTTGATCCCTTCTGAAGAAGAGTTGCATGCCTATGTCGACGAGCGCCTGGACCGCGAGCGTCGGCGCACCGTGGAGCGTTACCTGGCGGCCAACCCCGAGCAGGCGGCCCGGGTCGAAGGCTGGCGCAACGATGCCCGGCACTTGCGCGTAGCCTTGTCCGGTCTTGCCGGGCGAGCCCCCAACCCGCGACTGGAACCTGCGGCGATTCGTCGTGAACTGCGCCGCAAGCGCCAGCGGCGTTGGGCCAATGCCGCTGTCTTGCTGGTGACACTGGGGATTGGCGGCTTGGGCGGTTGGCACGTACGCGAGTCGAGCCTGCTGGCCGGCAACCCGCCCATGGCCGATGCCGTGCAGGCGCACCGGTTGTTCGCCGGTGCCAGCGCCCTGGATCTCAGCGCCCGCGACCCGGCTCGCCTGCAGGCCTGGCTGGGCGAGCATTTCAAGCACGTCGGCAACCTGCCGGATTTTTCCGTCTATGGCTTCACCCCGTTAGGGGCACGGCTGTTGAGCAACGAGCAGGGCCCGGCCGCCTTGCTGGTGTTTGAAGATGCCCACGGCCAGCGGGTCAGCCTGTTTCTGCGTTCACCCGGCGAGCACTATGGGCGCATGCCCAGCGGCGAGCGCATCGACGGACAACTGCAGGCTCGCTATTGGTCCCAGGGTGACTACAACTACGCGTTGATCAGCGCGGCCTCCGACAGCCGGGGCGCAGCGCTGCGCAATGCACTGGGTGTCGCCTTGTAGCCGGTCTGTCATTGCGGGCGTAAGCTCAGGAGTGTTTGGCTTGGCAAATCGAGCCACTACGAGCGAGGTAAGCCGAAATGAAGCGCAAGCAAGGTTTGGTGGCGGCGGTGGTGTTGCTGCTGGCCGGCCAAAACGCGCTGGCCTCGGCACCAGAAGTGAAGGATGCGCGTCTGGTTGCCCATGAGCAGGCAGTGCAGGCCTATGCAGCAAGCATCGGAAAACCCGTCCCGGTTGTTCAGGACTATCGCGTTGGCACTTCCATGGATGTAGCCCGCTTGATCGAGCAGACCCCACAGGCCCGCGGTTGTGAAGCGGCGCCGATGCTGATTACCTACGAAGACACGAGCGGGCAACTGGTGACAGTGCGTTATCGGCTGGAGGGGCAGTGCGCGCGGTTTCAGTCCACGCGGTAAAGGTGGCGCACACATGCAGAAAGTGCTGGCCGATCAGGTGATGGCCAATTAGCATCTGCGGCTTTATTCGTGCCACAGGGGTTGGTCATGAACGTGGCAGGGAGCACACAGGCCAGCCGTCGCACCATGCTCAAGTACGGGCTGGCCTTGGCCGTTGCGGTGCCGGGCAGTGGGTTGCTGGGCTGGCAATTGCCGCTGGCCGCATGGAGCGCCGATCTGCGCACGACGGTTGGTGAGCGACGCGGTGTGCGCCTGGCAGATGGCAGCGTGCTGCAATTGAACACCGCGACGGCAGTGAACCTGGACCTCGCTCAGCATTGCGTAAGGCTGATCGAGGGCGAGCTTGCCCTGAGCGTCAACCATGCGCGCCCCTTGCATGTCGACTTCGGGCCGGCTCGGGTAACGGTGGGCCAGGCGCAGGTCAGCGTGCGTTGCGATGACAGGGTTTGCCGGCTGTCCGTGCTGTACGGCACGGTGCAGGTGCAGATAAAGCACGGAATGGCGCTGGCGCTGCATTACGGTGACCAGTTGACGGTGTATGCCGATGGCAGTGGCGCCATGGGGCGTCTTGACCCGCACGCACCGGATTGGCGTGACGGTGTGCTGAATGTCACGGATGTGCCACTGGGCGAGTTTCTGCGCGAGGTCTCACGCTATCGTCCGGGGGTTTTGCGGTGGGAGCCGGCGCTTGAATCGCATACGGTCAGTGGCACGTTCCCGCTGCATGACACCGATTCGATCCTTGCTTACCTGGCCGCCAATTTTCCGGTCACTGTACAAGCTCGCAGTCGTTACTGGGTCACGCTGGTATCGCGGGGCAAGCCCGCTCCTACCGGGTAGGTGCGGACTTGTCCCGGTACACGCTGTACTCAGGTGTTGTCTTTGACGGTCTTGCTGCTGCCATTGATTTTCACCGAGGCAATGCCCGCGTCGCGTGATTGCGCGGTGGCGTACAACTGGCTGGTGCCGATGACCTGATGATTGGCCGCCTTGAGGTTGAAGTGGAACTTGCCGTTGCTGGCCTCCTTTTTCTCATAGCGTTCGTCAGTGCCGCTATTGGCCTGGACCGAGGCGATGCCGCTTTCGGCAGAGGCCTTGGCTTTGTATAACTCACTGGTGAGGATGACTTCACCATTCCCGGCCTTGAGAACAAAGCGGTACTGGCCGTCACTGCTGGTGCCCAACTCGAACCAACCTGCCATGGGAGCTCCTTGGAGTGTGTAGATCATTCAGGGGCTGCTAGCGTGCTTGCTTGCAGTGACGAGTCAGTATGGTGGGGTTTGTCGGGTTGTCCAACGTGACCAGTCGCGGGTAGCCGCTGCCGCCAGGCTGCAATTGGGCGCGAAGCGGTCATGTGCCTGCGACTGCAATGCCCTCGATCGCAGCCTGACGGCAGTAGCTACCGAGTGGTCATTCCATTCTTTCCACCCACCAGCACACCTTCGACCCTATATGCACATGCTTCTGCCGGGCAGGTTCAAAGGGCGTGTCCAGCGTTCCCAGGGCGATACTGATCCAGTCTGGAAAAGCGCCTGCCGCATCAGCCCAGAACAGGTTCGCGCCACAGCACGAGCAAAAGCTGCGGCTGACCGTCGGCGAAGAGTGGTACACGCGCACCAGCCCCTGCGGGTCCAGGCACGTCAGGTCGGCACCGGGCACACTGCCATAGGACGCGAAGGCCGCGCCATGGCCTTTGCGGCACTGGCTGCAATGGCAATGGCTGACGGCCTTGATCGGCGAGTCGATGTGGTAGGTAACGGCGCCGCACAAGCAACTGCCGTGGTAGAGCGCTTTCATCCATCGAGCGTCCGTGAAAAGTCCGTCGAGGATGATACACGCCCCGGGTGACTACCGGCGTGCCACCGCGTGGTGGACGCACTGCTCGTAGTAGGTCTGCTTGATGGCCGCAGGCTTGAGACGTGACTGGCTGTTGTAGGTCTGCTCGGTGATGCCCATGGCGGTCATGCGCATCCAGGGTTTGGGGAATTTGCGCGCCTGTAGTCGTTTGCGCGCCGAGTACAAGGTCACCCCGGCAAGCTTCGATTGTTGCGCGCCAGCGGCTATATCCGAACCCCAACTACACACATAGCGATCATTCTGGCCCAGTGCCTTGGCGTGCGAACCAAGGGACAACGTGGCAAGAAAAACGGTTGCGAGGGTCAATCCATAAGCCCGCATGATGCCTACCTAAGCTATTGAAAGGAAAGCGAGTTTGCCAATGTGACAGAGGGCAGGGGGCCACCAGTAAGGCGTTTTTTTCAGACGGTTCTGAAGGATGGGCCCGGCAAGTGTCACCATAATCCGGGGTTCGAAAAACAAAACCATAGTGGAGTCAACCCTATGCGATCGAGCATGCGCCTGGGCCTTTTTGCTGCCGCAGCGGCCCTCACCGCCAGCAGTGCGGCATTCGCCGCTCCTACTTTCATCAATATCCTCACCGGCGGTACCAGCGGGGTGTACTACCCCATTGGTGTCGGCCTTTCGCAGGCCTATAGCGCAGGTATCGAGGGTTCCAGGACATCGGTGCAGGCCACCAAGGCGTCGGTTGAAAATCTCAATCTGCTGGAGGCAGGCCGTGGCGAATTGGCCCTGGCCCTGGCCGATTCGGTAGCCGATGCCTGGAACGGCGAAGAAGAAGCAGGCTTCAAGAAGCCGCTGAAAAAGCTGCGGGCGATTGCCAGTACCTATCCCAACTATATCCAGGTCGTTGCCAGTGAAGAGTCCGGCATCAAGACCCTGGAGGACCTCAAGGGCAAGCGCATTTCGGTAGGCGCGCCGAAATCGGGGACCGAGCTCAATGCCCGGGCCATTTTCAAGGCTGCCGGCCTCTCGTATGAAGACATGGGCAAGGTTGAATATTTGCCTTACGCCGAGTCGGTCGAGTTGATCAAGAACCGCCAACTCGATGCCACCTTGCAGTCGGCGGGCCTGGGCATGGCGGCTATCCGCGACCTGGCCTCGACCATGAAGATCCGCTTCGTCGCCATTCCTGCTGATGTCGTCGCCAGCATCGGCAACTCGGCCTACCAGGCTAGCACCATCCCGGCCGGTACCTACGACGGTCAGGACACTGATGTGCCGACGGCGGCGGTGGCCAATATTCTCGTCAGCCAGGAGAAGGTCTCCGATGAACTGGCCTATCAGATGACCAGGTTGATGTTCGACAACCTCAATCGCCTGTCGACCGCACATTCTGTGGCCAAGGACATTTCGCTCGAGACAGCCACCCAGAACCTGCCTATTCCCCTGCACCCCGGCGCCGAGCGCTACTTCAAAGAGCAAGGTGCTCTGTAAGCCATCGCGTATTCGCTGGTCGGGCCTGGTCATGCCAGGTCCGACTTGTTGCACGTTTGTGATCACCGAGGTACTGATCCATGAGTGAACAACCACAAGGCCTGACGGCCGGCGTTGGCAATTGGCCAAAGGCGCTGTTTATCGTCGCCTTGGCCTTTACCACCTTCCAGATAATTACCGCAGCCTTCCACCCGTTCTCAAGCCAGGTGCAGCGTGCCGGGCACGTGGGCTTTTTGCTGATGCTGGTGTTCCTCAGCTACCCGGCACTCGGCAAGGCCCGTCCGTACCAGCCCCTGGCCTGGTTGCTGGGCCTGCTGGGCCTGGGCACGGCGTTGTACCAGTGGTGGTTCGAGGGCGATCTGATCCAGCGTTCGGGTGACTTGTCCCAGGCCGACATGGTGATTGGGCTCATCCTGATCGTCATGGTCTTCGAGGCCGCACGACGGGTCATGGGCAGTGCCTTGCCGATCATCTGTGGCCTGTTCCTTGCCTACGGACTGTTCGGTGAATACCTGCCGGGCGACCTGGCGCATCGTGGCTACGGCCTGGACCAGATCGTCAACCAGCTGTCGTTTGGTACCGAAGGGCTGTACGGCACTCCGACCTATGTATCGGCCAGCTACATTTTCCTGTTCATCCTGTTCGGTGCCTTTCTCGAGCAGGCCGGCATGATCAAGCTGTTCACCGACTTCTCCATGGGCCTGTTCGGCCACAAGGTAGGTGGCCCGGCCAAGGTCTCGGTCGTGTCCTCGGCACTGATGGGCACCATCACCGGTTCCGGGGTGGCCAACGTGGTCACCACCGGACAGTTCACCATTCCGTTGATGAAGCGCTCCGGGTACAAGCCGGCCTTTGCCGGTGGCGTGGAAGCCACCGCCAGCATGGGCAGCCAGATGATGCCGCCAGTGATGGGCGCAGTGGCGTTCATCATGGCCGAGACCATCAACGTGCCGTACATCGAAGTCGCCAAGGCGGCGCTGATTCCGGCGTTGCTGTTTTTCGGCTCGGTGTTCTGGATGGTTCACCTTTCGGCCAAGCAGGCCGACCTTCAGGGCTTGCCCAAAGACCAGTGCCCCAATGCCTGGGCTGCGGTGCGCGAGCGTTGGTACCTGCTGATTCCATTGTTCGTGCTCGTGTACCTGTTGTTCTCCGGCCGCACGCCGTTGTTCTCAGGCATGGTCGGCCTTGCCCTGACGGCAATCGTCATTCTCGGCTCGGCACTGATTCTCAAGGTGTCCAGCACCGGCTTGCGGGTGGCATTCTGGATCGCGCTGGGGGTGCTGTGTGCCGGATTCTTCCAGTTGGGCATCAGTGTGATCTTTGCCGTGATCGCTGCCCTGGTGGCGGTCTGCTGGTTCATCAAGGGCGGGCGCGATACCTTGCGGGTCTGTCTCAATGCGCTGGTGGAAGGCGCTCGTCATGCCGTACCAGTGGGTATCGCCTGTGCGCTGGTCGGGGTGATCATCGGCATCGTCAGCCTGACCGGCATTGCCACCACCTTTGCGGGCTACATCCTGGCTATCGGCGAGGACAGCTTGCTGTTGTCTCTGGTGCTGACCATGCTCACCTGCCTGGTATTGGGCATGGGCATCCCGACCATCCCCAACTACATCATCACCAGTTCCATCGCCGCGCCGGCATTGATGGAACTGGGTGTTCCGCTGATCGTTTCGCACATGTTCGTGTTCTACTTCGGCATTCTCGCCGACCTCACGCCGCCGGTGGCACTGGCCTGCTTTGCCGCCGCGCCGATCGCCCGGGCGTCGGGCCTGAAGATCAGCCTGTGGGCGGTACGCATCGCCGCTGCCGGTTTCGTGGTGCCGTTCATGGCGGTCTACGACTCGGCGCTGATGCTGCAGGGTGACAGTGTGTGGGCGAGTGTCTACATGGTGTTCAAGGCAGCGTTTGCCATTGGGCTGTGGGGCGCGGCGTCGATCGGCTACCTGAGAGGGCATCTGACCTGGTGGGAGCGTGTAATGGCACTGCTCGTGGGCGGCCTGCTGATTCTGGCGGTGCCGATGACCGATGAGGTGGGCTTTGCCTTGGGCCTGCTGTTGCTCGGCCAGCACCTGTGGCGTACCCGCAGGGCTGTGGCGCTGGCGTGATCGGATTGTGCATGGGGTTGGCCGGGGTGGTGTGGAGCCAGTTGTTGGTGGACGACTTCACCCTGGCCTGGAACCACAGCATCGAGAAGGTCCGCTGGGAGGAGGACTATCGCGTCGCGCCCTCGGGGTTGCTGCTCGGGGAAGCACGGGTGAAGGGCTCGGGCGCTGGCATGGAGATCCCCGACGATGCCCGCTTGCACGACGGCAGTTGGCATTACCAGCGCCAATTGCCGCCGTTGCAGCCCCTGCGCCTGGGGCGTACGCCCCAGGCCGGGGACTATCACCTGTGCATCGACGGCCGCTGCCTGGTCTTGAGCCATTGGCTGGGGCCGCCACAGGCGAGTCAGCCTGCGGTGGAGATGTGGAGCTGCGAGTTGGGCTGAAGGGCAGGCGCCTATCGATTCAACGGTTGCCGGGCGACCGTAGTGTCGATACCATTCGGAACAATTCTCACTTACATCTTTTCCAGGTGCGTCCATGTCTGCTGCCGAGCCGACCTTCCAGCGTGCGATCCATGAGCTGTACAACGAGCATCATGGATGGTTGTTCACCTGGCTGCGCCGCAAGCTGCGTTGCCCGCAGAATGCCGCCGACACCGCCCACGATACGTTCCTGCGTATCCTGGGATCACGCGATTCGCTGGTGGGCATCCGCGAGCCGCGGGCATTCCTCAGCACCACCGCGCGCCGGTTGATCATCGACAAGGCCCGCCGCCAGCACATCGAAGATGCCTACCTGCGCGAGCTGGCGCTGACCGTCGATGTGCTCGAAGGCCATCAGTCACCCGAGCAGATCCTCACCACCCTCGAAGCCCTGGAGCAGATCGCCTTTGTACTCGAAGGCCTGAACGACAAGGTGCGCCAGGCCTTCGTCGACTACTACCTCGACGAACTGACCCAGGTCCAGATCGCCCAGCGTCTGGAAGTGTCCGAGCGCATGGTGCGCAAGTACCTGTTGCAGGCGCTGATGCACTGCAACCAGGCCCTGGATGTGTGAGGCCAATGCACGTCGATGACAGCATCGAGGCCCAGGCTGCCGAGTGGGTCCTGCGCCTGGGCGAAGGCGAGCTGAGCGAGCAGGAGCGCCAGGCGTTCGAGCGCTGGCGCCAGCTCGACAGCCGCCACCAGGCCACGTTCGAT
Source organism: Pseudomonas vranovensis (assembly GCF_040438935.1). NCBI lineage: Bacteria > Pseudomonadati > Pseudomonadota > Gammaproteobacteria > Pseudomonadales > Pseudomonadaceae > Pseudomonas > Pseudomonas vranovensis. The sequence continues at coordinate 1,322,401 of NZ_CP159259.1, forward strand.
CGCATCAGCAGCGTGGTTGCGCAGCTTCACGGCCTGTGCTCGCAGCGCCGGCCCGTACGGGCTGCACTGGAGGCCAACGGCAAGCGTCGCAACAAGGTACCGCGTGCGCGCCACCTGTTGGGCCTGGGCGTTCTACTGGCCAACCTGGGGCTGGTGATGCACTTGGGCGGCTACCGCATCGATGACCTGTTCGTCGACCTGCACACCGCGCCAGGCGAGTGGCATACCCGTACGCTGGAAGACGGCTCGCGTATCACCCTGTATGGCAACAGCGCTGTCGATCTGAACCTCGGCAGTGGCCAGCGTCGCGTCGAGTTGCTGCGCGGTCAGGTGCTGGTGGACGTTGCGCCAGACCCGGGCAGGCCGTTCGTGGTGGTCACGGATGAAGGCAGTTTCAAGGCCCTGGGCACGCGTTTTGTGGTCAGCCGTGGGCAAGGCCAGAGCGAGTTGAGCATGTTGCACTCCAGCGTGGCGGCGCAAAGCGCGGACCACAGCCAGGCGCTGGAGGTGCGCAGCGGCGGGCGCGTATGGGTGCGTCCCGATGCAGTGGGCCGGCTGCCGGATATCGACCCTGCCAGCTTCGAGCAGGCCTGGCAGGGGCATCAACTGGTGGTCGAGCAATGGCCGCTGCCCAAGGTGCTGGAGGCACTGGGGCGTCAGCGTCGCGGGCACCTGCAATTCGATGCGGCGGCTCTGGCCGATCTGAAGGTGTCTGCCGTACTGCCACTGGACGATACCCAGCGTGCCTTGCAGCTGCTGGCCCAGGCCTTGCCGATCTGTCTGCAGTCGTTTACGCCGCTGTGGACGCGCATCGAACGACGACCAGCTGAAAAATAATCATTTCCATCGGTTCCGCATTGTCAGCGTGGCCCGTCAAGCAAAGGGCCAACATGATTAAAACAGGAGCCGTTGCACCATGCGTCGATTTGCTGCCTCACCCACCCTGAGCCCCATTGCGCTGTGTATTCACCTGGCCTGTGCCGGGGTGGTCGTGGCCATGCCGCAACTGGCTGTGGCCCAGTCCCAGCAGCGTTACGACATTCCGGCCGGGCCGCTGAGCACTGCGCTGAACCGCTTTGCCCAGCAGGCCGGTGTCGCCCTGGTGTTCCAGGCTGATGAACTGGCGGGGCGTGCCAGCCATGGCCTGGTCGGCAACTACACCGTGGAAGACGGTTTTGCCACCTTGCTCGACGGTAGCGGCTATCGCAGCAGCCAAAGCGACGACGGTTATGTGCTGTTGCCGGTGCTCGATCTGCAGTCCGGGCAAACCCTGGAGCTGGGCGTGACCACCGTGGCCGGGCAGGGCATGGGGGAAAGTACCGAGAACACCGGCAGCTATGCGCCGGGCCTGATCAGCGTCGGTTCCAAGTCGCCCACCAGTCTGCGGGAAACGCCACAGTCGGTCTCGGTGATTACCCGTCAGTTGATCGAAGACCAGCAGATGACCGACATCAACGAAGCGATGAAGGCCACGCCTGGGGTGATTACCCAGAGCACCACCTTCCGTATCCAGGACTTCATCTCCCGCGGCTTCTCCATCCAGAACCTGCAGATCGACGGCGCTGCCCCCCAGGCGCTGGGTACTGCCATGGGCTCGTTCTACTCCTCGAACATCTTCGACCTGGCCGAGTTCGACCACGTCGAAGTGCTGCGTGGTTCGGCGGCGCTGTTCGGTGGCTCGGGCGACCCTGGTGGCATTATCAACCTGGTGCGCAAACGGCCAATGGCCTACAACCAGCTCAAGCTGACCCTGAGCGCCGGCAGCTGGGACAACTACCGCCAGGAGCTGGACCTTACCGGCCCCATGGGCTGGGACGGTCGCCTGCGTGGGCGTCTGGTGGTGGCCAATACCGACCGCCAGTACTTCGTCGACAAGCGCAGCACACAAAAGCCGCTGGTGTACGGGGTGATGGAGGCTGATCTCACCGACGCCGACATGTTCACTTTCGGCGTGCGCTACAACAAATCCCATGAAAACGGCACCCAGAGTTCGGTGCCACGCTACAGCGACGGTGCCGACCTGGGCCTGCCGCGGCACACCGGCCTGACCCAGAGCTGGGCGTTTGCCGACACTACCGCGCGTGAGTATTTCGCCAAGTACGACCACCGCTTCAACGACGACTGGAAGCTCAACCTGTCGTACACCAACATCTGGGATGTGTCCTGGTTCAAGACCGCCTCTACCCTCAATGCGGTCAGCCCCACCACCGGCACTGGGGTGACGTGGTACGGTACCCAGAGCCGCCAGGAAAACGAGCAGCACCTGTACGACGTCAACCTGGCCGGCGACTTCCAGGCCTTTGGCCTCGATCACCAACTGGTGGTGGGCGCCGATTACCAGCGCATCGACAGCCGCTGGCTGGGCACTGCGCCGCACCCGGGCTTTGGCGGGCCGGTGAACGTCTTCGACCCGGCGGCAACGCCCTGGGAGAAGCCGGCCAATCACACCGACTACAGCCGCGACTACAACCCCAATGCTCAGCGTCAGTACGGCCTGTACTCCAGCCTGCGCCTGCAGTTGGCCGAACCGTTGCACCTGATCGTCGGTGCCCGGGCCCAGCGCTATCACTTCAACCAGACCTACCAGACCCGCAGTGGCGATGTGTGGAGCCCGGTGTCGGATGTCGACCAGCGCATCGGCACCAAACTCACGCCCTTCGGCGGTATCGTCTACGACCTGAGCGATCAGTGGTCGGCCTACGCCAGCTATTCGGAAATCTACAAGCCCCAGGCCAACAAGCTCTCCGGCCCACAGCCAGGCAGCCCGATCGAGCCGATGAAGGGCAAAACCTACGAGACCGGCGTCAAGGGCGAACTGTTCGACGGCGCCTTGAACACCAACATCGCCCTGTACTACACCACCCGCGAAAACGAGGCAGTGATCGACCCGGCCTACGCCGGCACCAGCAGCCTGTTCGCCGGTAGCTGCTGTTACCTGAGCAACGGCAAGGTGGTAAGCAAGGGTGTGGACATCGAAGCCTCTGGCGAGCTGCTGCCGGACTGGACCCTGATCGGTGGCTACACCTTCAACCTCAACCGTAACCGCAGTGCCGATGTCCCGCTGAGCACGGTCATGCCCAAGCACCTGTTCAAGCTCTACACCACCTACCGCCTGCCAGGCGTGCTGCACGACTTCAAGGTGGGCGGCGGTGTGCAGGTGCAGAGCGCCACCTATGTGTCGGGTACCACCACGCGCTTCAATCCCGATGGCAGCGTGGCCCAGAGCAACGTGCCGTTCGACTTCGGCCAGGGTGGCTATGCCACCTGGAACGCGCTGGTGGACTACAAACTGGACGAGCACTGGGACCTGGCGCTCAACGGCAACAACCTGTTCGACAAGAAGTACTACCAGACCGTCGGCACCTCGACCTATGGCAACTACTACGGCGACCCGCGCAACTTTATGCTGACCCTGCGCGGTACTTACTGACCAGGCTTGCGCTACCAGAGGCCGGGCATCAGTTTCCAGCGCACCCGTTGGGCGTAGGCGGCGTACCCGGCAAGTTCGGCCTGCAGCAAGCGGTCTTCCCAGCCGGTACGCACCACCAGCAGCGCTGCGGCCAGGGCGGCCGGGAGCAGCGCCCAGAACGAGCCCAGCGCCAGCGCCATGCCGAAAAATAGCCAGAGCGCGGCGATGTAGCCGGGGTGGCGGACAAAGCGGTAGGGGCCGTTGTCGATCACCCGTTGCTGGCGCTCGGACTGGATACGTACGCCGGGCTCGAAGAACGGATTGACTGCCTGCGCCCAGGCGGTCACCGCGATCCCTGCAAGAATGCCGAGGTAGCCCAGCAGTACCATCCAGCCCGGTACTGATGACCCGTGAAAGCGCCCGGCATCGAGCGCCGCCACGGGCAACACGGCGGTCATCGCCGGCAGAATGATTGCCAGCAAGGCCTTGTCCCAGCGTTTGGTGCCGGGTTGAAAGCGGCTGCGCGCGCGGTAGATCACCGGGTTGACCCGGGCCAGTATCAGGGCCGAGACACCAAAGCCCACCACCAGCACGCCGAGAAACCTCCAGCCGGGAGCCCAGGTGAGACTGCCGGCGGGCAGGAAGATCAAGGCCAGCAGCGCCAGTGGCAGGACGATCGCGTAGGCGAGGACGCTGCGGCGGGACATCGGTGGTGGGTCTATCGCCTTCATGGAGGACCTCCTTGTGGGAGCGGCGGTGCGACGTCTCGACTTGCCCCGCGATCCGGCATTGATAACAATGGCGCCCGCCAATCAGGCACCCTTGTTTTTAGACCGAGATCCCCATGCTTTCGATCCATGATTCCTGCCTGTCTGCTTTCGAGGCCCAGCCATGAGCGAACTCACCGTCGAGCTGCTGCAAACCGGCCCCGAACACGTCGAACTGATCCGCAACCTCTACCAGTTCTATGCCTATGAGTCCTCGGACTGGGAGCAGGAAGACGTGGAGGCGGACGGCCGTTTCTACATTCATGACGAGCACCTGCTGCGCTACTGGCAAGAGCCGGACTGGAGCGCCAACCTGATTCTGGTCGAGGGTTTCATTGCAGGCTTCATGCTGATCGAGCGCAGTGAACTGCCGGCGTTCAATGCGTTGGAGCTGGCCGACCTGTTCATCCTCAGGCGCTACCGGCGCAAGGGCATCGCCAGCGCATTGGCCAGCCAGGTATTGATGAGCGGGGAGAGCGACTGGTTGATCCGTTACTACGACCAGGACGAAACCGCCCACGCATTCTGGCGCAAGGTACTCGACGCGTTGCCACGGCCGGTCCGGGCCATTGAGCTGGATGATGAACCCGACCTGCAGAATTTCCTGGTGACGCGGGCGTTGCACTGACCGGTCGGGTGCTTGCCAAGTGTGAGGGGGTCATGTTCCATTGCGGCTTTGGGTCAAACCGCAACGCCTCAATCACAAGGACACGTCACTCATGAGCTTGCAGTCAGTCCGGGCTTATTTTGCCCATCACGCCCCCGATATCGAAGTCGTCGAGCTGGGTACCAGCACCGCCACCGTCGCCCTGGCCGCCGAGGCCCTGGGGGTCGAACATGGCCAGATTGCCAAGACCCTGTCACTGCGGGTGGGCGAGGAGGTCATTCTGCTGGTCACCCGGGGCGATGCGCGCCTGGACAACCGCAAGTACAAGCAGCACTTTGGCGTCAAGGCGCGCATGCTCGATGCCGCGCAGGTCGAAGAGGCGACCGGGCACCCGGTCGGTGGCGTCTGCCCGTTCGGGCTGGTGCGGCCGTTGTCGGTGTATTGCGATGTGTCGCTCAAAAGCTTTTCCGTTGTATTCCCGGCAGGCGGCGCACCCAACGCTGCGGTGCGGATCGAGCCAGGACACCTGGCAAGCCTGGTGGGCGCGCAGTGGGTGGACGTGGTGTAACGGTCCCGCTTCCACTGTAGGCGCGGGCTTGCCCCGCGACCCATAACAGCTAGGCTACAAACGCAGGATTTACCTACGGCAGGAAGCATGAAGTACTTACGTCCGAACGCCATCGGCCTACGCGGCCTGATCCTTACCTTCGTCCTCCTGGCCGTCATGGCCACGCTGTGCAACAGCCTGTGGGTGGCCTATGGCGTACAGCGCGATGCGTTGATCCACTCACGCCTGGAGGCGAACCGCGCCTACGCCTCCAAGGTCGCTTCGAGCATCGGCCAGTTCCTGAGTTCGGCCCACCATCATCTGGGCTACAGCAGCCAGATGGTTGCCCGGGACTTTGGCAACCCGCAGTTGCTCAAGGATGAAGCCGTGCGCCTGCACGCCCAGGACACCGACTTCAACGCCGTGCGCATTATCGACGCCAGTGGCAAGGTCCTGCAGGCGTACCCCGATCAGGCGCACTTGATCGGTACCACATTGAGGTCCGATGAAATCCAGCAGGCACTCAAGGAGCGCCGCCCTCTGGTCAGTCATGCCTATGTGACGGTAACGGGCAACCTGATCGTGTTTATCTCCAATCCCATTTTCAGTGCGGCCGGGGAGTTTCTCGGTGTCGTTGGTGCATCGGTATTCATCCGTGACCAAGGCGTGCTGCACACGCTGATCGGCAACCACTATCACCATGACGGTACCTACGCCTTCGTTGCCGACGACAACCGGCGCCTTTTGTATCACTCTGATCATCCGCGTATCGGCGAAGTGCTTACCTCAAGCCCGACCGTCGATGCTGCCTTGCGCGGCGAAAACGGGGCCATGGATGTGCCGAACCTAAAGGGCATCCAGATGCTGGCCGGATACGCCCAGGTGAAGAACGCCAACTGGGCGGTGGTCGCGCAGCAGCCCAGGGCGCTGGCCTTGGCGCCGCTGGAAACACTGATGCGCGACATGCTGATCAAGATCGTGCCGGCGGGCCTGGTGGGGCTGATATTGATTCTGCTCGGCACCATGTTGATTACCCGGCCGTTGCAGCAGCTGGCAAAAAGCGCCAACCGCCTGTCGGCCCCGAATACGTCTGAAGAGCTGAATGCCATCAATGCCTGGTACCGGGAGGCGGCGGCCATTCGCCAGGCCTTGCTCGGCAGCGTGCAGCGGGTGCGGCAAAAAATCGGCAGCCTCAGCCAGGCCGCCCAGAGCGATGCATTGACGGGGCTGGCCAACCGCCGGGCAATGGATGCCTCGTTGCAAGCACTCGATCAGACGGAACGCGACTATGCCGTGCTGGCCCTGGATATCGACCACTTCAAACGGGTCAACGACACCTTTGGCCATGACGTCGGCGACATCGCCCTCAAACAGGTGGCTGCGATCATTCAGCAGTGTTCCCGCGCCGAAGACCTGGCCTGCCGTGCCGGTGGCGAGGAGTTCGTGCTGGTGCTGCCGGAATCCAGCCTGGAGGCGGCCCGGGACATTGCCGAACGCATCCGCCATACCGTTGCTACCACCGAAATAGCCCAGGTGGGAACACTCACGATCTCGATCGGCGTGGCCTGCCGCAGCGTCGATTCGCAGGCTTCCGGGGCCATTCTCAAGCGCGCCGACCAGCGCTTGTACGGTGCTAAAACCGGGGGCCGTAACCGCGTGGTGGCCGACGACGCCGAGGTGCAGAGCGCCTAGGCCGGCATCACGCCGCGCAGCACCAGGCGAGTGATGCTGGCCACGGCGTTGTCCAGGTCGGTGTCGCTGGCCTTGCTCTTGTGCGCATCGCTTACAAGGTGGGCGCCGAAATTGGCATAGGCCTGGGTGGTCGACCAGAGACTGATGAGCAGGTGCCGGGCATCGATGGCGGCCAGTTGGCCGTTGTCGATCCACTGTTGCAGGCACTCGACACCCCGGTCCACTTCATGCTGCAGGCGCACCGCATGCTCGCGGGGCAGGTGCCGCGCGCCGTGCATCATTTCCGCGACAAAGACTTTCGCCGCCCACGGACGGGTGCGAATGATCTTGAACTTGGCGCGGATCAATCGCTCCAGGGCCTCCCGCGGCGAGTTTTCCGGGCGCAACTGGGTAAAGGCGTCCAGATAGCGCTGGGCGACACTGTCGAGTACCTGCCGGTAGAGGTTTTCCTTGGACAGGAAGTAATAGTTCACGTTGGCCTTGGGCAAACCGCTCAACTGCGCAACCTCGCTCAGGGTGGTGGCGGCGAAACCGTTACGGGCGAACGCTTTGGCTGCAACCCGCAAAATCAACGCGCGATTGCGCCGCCCCGGCTCGTTGGGCCTTTTCTCCACCGCCCGGGCACTGACATAGGGCACGCCGGCGGGTGTGCCCTGGGTAGGTTCATACAACAGGTTTTCCATCGGTGTTCTCGCCTGGCTGGGCCATTCGTCACGCAATATACAAAATTATATAGCGGTAGAGGTGAGCTTTGTGAGGCACTTGATCGGATGGGCGGGCAGGGTGGTAGTGGGTTATCGGTTGGTTGAGGTTCTTGTCACATTCTGCGACAACGGGCCGCACCCCGTAATTAAAGGGTTACAGACGTACGGAGCGATCGGCGCTGGAACCCCGGCGGGCCCACATGACAAAATGTCGCGCTTTTTCGACAGGCCTCGCATACGAGGCGAAACACCTTCCCAAAAGGATGGTTACATGACTGATTTACTGACCCGGCGCCAGGTCATGGCCGGGATCAGCCTGCTGAGCCTCGGGGTTCTGGCAGGTTGCGACAGAGGCGGTGGCGCCTTGTCGTTCAAGTACGGCAAGGACATGAGCAACAAGATCCTTGGCCGTTCCTTCAAACTCAAGGACACCCAGGGCAACGAACGTACGCTGTCCAGCTTCTGGGGCACCATGCCCATGGTGTTCTTCGGCTTTACCCAGTGCCCGGCGGTGTGTCCGACCACCCTGGCGCGCGCGGCGCAGATCAAGAAGCTGATGGGCCGCGATGGCGGCTTCTTGCAGGTGGTGTTCATCAGCCTGGATCCGGAACGTGACACCCCCGAGGTGCTCGATGCCTACGTCAAGGCGTTCGACCCTTCGTTCGTGGCGTTGTCCGGCACCCTTGAGGAAACCGCCGCAGCCGCCAAGGAATTTGGCGTGTTCTACGAAAAGGTCCCGGCGGGCGATACCTATACGATCTCGCACACCTCGACCAGCTACGTCTTCGACTCCCGTGGCCAGCTGCGCCTGGGACTGTCCCATTCACTGACCGCCAAAGAGTGTACGGAAGATCTGCTCACGGTCATGGAGGTATGTTGATGCGCTATCCAACCCTCAAACGCACCCTGGCCGCCCTGGCTGTTTTCGGCCTGGCCCTGCCGGCATTGGCCGACACCAGCGTCACCGATGCCTGGGTTCGTGCCACCGTGGCGCACCAGCAGTCCACCGGTGCCTTCATGACCTTGACCGCCAGCAGCGACAGCAAGCTGGTGGACGTGCAGTCGCCTGTGGCCGAAATCGTCCAGGTACACCAGATGACCATGAACAACGACGTCATGGGCATGAAGCAGGTGCAGAGCGTCGACTTGCCCGCCGGCAAGGCCGTCAGCCTCGACCCCAACGGCTACCACGTGATGCTGATGAAGCTCAAACAACAGGTCAAGGAAGGCGAGCAGGTGCCCCTGACCCTGGTGATCGAAGACGCCAAGGGCCAGAAGCAGACCCTCGAGATCAACGCGCCGGTACGTGCCTTGAACGCCGAAATGCATGAGCACAAGCACATGCATTGATCGCCCCGCGATGGTTAAAAAAAGCCAGGCTGCAGTCCACGACTGCAGCCTGGCTTTTTTGTGCGCGTCTTCAAAACTTCTACAGTAATAGCGTTCACTTCTCATTTACAAATCGTTACCATTCGCGCCCTTCTTTACAATCTTTACAAAAAGGAACGCATGGTGGCATTTTCGCGCATTCGCCCGGCCTCTCTTTCCGTGCTGGGCATGTTGGTTGCTCCAGCGCTGCAAGCCGAAACCCTGGCTATACCGGCAACCTCGGTCAACAGCAGTTATGAAGAACAGAGCTACAAGGCCAGCGAAAGCAAGACCGCGCTGAAAATCGATGCCCCGCTGCGCGACATCCCGCAGACGGTCAACGTCGTGCCGCAAAGCGTGATCAAGGACCAGGGCGCGCAGTCGATGGAAGACGTGCTCAAGAACGTGCCCGGTATCGGCCTGTCCAACGGCGACGGCCAGCGCGACCAGGTCACCATCCGTGGCTTCAGCGCCATCGGTGACATGTACGTCGATGGCCTGCGCGACGATGCCCTGTACTATCGCGACCTTTCCAATGTCGAGCGGGTCGAGGTGATCAAGGGCCCGGCGGCGGTGCTGTACGGGCGCGGGTCGTCGGGTGGCCTGATCAACAACGTCAGCAAGAAGCCCAACTTCAACCCGGTGCAGGAAGCGGGCGTAACCTTCGACAGCGAAGGCAAGCGCCGCACCCAGTTCGATGCTGGCTGGGCCGACCAGCAGCAGGGCGACAAAGCGTTCCGCATCACTGGCGCCCTGGAAGACAGCGACACCTTCCGCGATGACGGCTACATCGACCGCAAGGCCATCGCGCCGACCGCCTACTTCAAGCTCTCCGACGACCTGGACCTGACCGTCGGCGCCACCTACCTGTATGACAAGCGCCTGATCGATTTCGGCATTCCCGCCCTGGGCGATCGCCCGGTGGATGTCGACCGCGACAAGCGTTTTGGCGCCGGCGACCCGGATGACGACTACGCCCGCAGCGAAGTGTTCTCGTTCACCGCAGGCGTTGATTACCGCCTCAACGACGACTTCACTCTGAGCAACACCAGCCGCTACTACCACTACGACCTGGACCGCAACAATACCCTGGCCGATGCCAGCCCCACGCGTTTTGTCACCGCTGCCAATGGTGAATTGCTGGTCAAACTCAACCGCGGCAATGTGCAGCGCACCGAAGACGGCTGGTTCAACCAGACCGAGCTCAAGCACCAGGCGCAACTGGCCGGCATGAACCACAACCTGCTGTACGGGGTGGAGTTGGGCCGTCAGGTCAAGGATCAGTCGGTGTTCAGCCAGAACAACGTGGCCCAGGTACCGGTGTTCCGCGAGGGGCTGGTGGATGTGCCGTTCCAGGCCAACCGCCAGACCACCAAGGGCACCACCACCCAGGACACCGCCGGCTTCTACGTGCAGGACCTGATCGACCTGGCTCCGCAGTGGAAGGCTCTGGTCGGGGTACGCTACGACGTGTTCGAGCAGGAATACGCCGATGACCTCAGCGGCGCCGACCTCACCCGTACCGACACCACTTGGAGCCCGCGTATTGGCCTGGTGTTCCAGCCCGACCAGATCCAGTCCTACTACGTATCGGTCAGCCGCTCCTACCAGCCCTCGTCCGAGGTGTTTGCCCTGAGCACCGGCAACCAGGGGCTGGAGCCGGAAGAAACCACTAACTACGAGATCGGTGCCAAATGGGACCTGCTCGACAGTCGCCTGTCGGTGACGGCTGCGGTGTTCCGCCTGGAGCGCACCAACATGAAGACCACCGATCCGGCCAACCCGGCCAACCTGGTGTTGTCGGGCGAGCAGCGTACCGATGGTGTCGAAACGACCGTCAGCGGTCAGCTGACAGACAAATGGCAGGTGTATGGTGGTTTTGCCTTCCTGGATGCGGAAATCACCAAGTCCAACAGCAGCACCAACGGCGTAGCTAACGAAGGCCAGACCCCAACGTTGACCCCGCGCACCAGTGCCAACCTGTGGCTGGTGCGCTCCCTGACCGAAACCTGGCGGGTGGGCATGGGTGCCAACTATGTGGACCAGCGCTACACCGCGCTGGACAACGTGGTGGTGATGCCGTCCTACACCACCGTCGATGCGGCCTTGCTGTACAACCAGCCGAAGTGGGACATGGCACTGCGTTTGCGCAACGTGTTCGACCGCGACTACTACGCCTCGGCCCACGGCTCGGTCGACCTGATTACTCCGGGCGCACCGCGCACCCTGGAGCTGAGCACCAACTATCGCTTCTGAGGTTGTGATTGCCGACCACGACCGCTGTGCGGCCGATCGCAGGCTGGCGAGGAACGAGGCTGCGATCGGCTGCGCAGCAAGCGCCATGCAGTCACCTGGTGTTGTAGTCAGCGGCTGCGCCGCCTACCGGTGATCATCGACAGCGGCAGGTTCTCTTTAAGCCGCAGGCTCTCGAACACCGCCGCGGCGATGTGTACACAGGCCAGCCCCAGCAAGGTGTTGGCCATGTACTCGTGAATATCGCGCGGCAGTTCTTCACCCCAGAAGTAGTCCACTTCCTCCATCAGAAAACCGCTGACACCCAGCCCGACCATCAACAGCATCATCAGCACCATGACCAGTGCGCCGATGGGCGAGTGGCCGAGGCGGTGATAGTCCTTGCCCTGGATCAGCGCGTGCAGGTGCCATTTGAGCCGGGCAGGGGTGGGCCAGAAGTCGGACCAGCGCGCTGCCGGTGTACCTACAAACCCCCATAGCGTCCGGGCCAGCACAATGGCCACGGCGTAGTAGCCCAGCCAGCGGTGCCAGCCATCACCTTCTTCGGTGAAGAAGTAGCCCCCGACAAAGGCCACCACCAGCGACCCGTGGCAAAACCGCACCATGGGGTCCCAAAGGCGCAGTGTGTCGGCCTTCACGTCAGTCGATCTCTTCTTTCACCTTCTTGCCCGTGACCGGGTCGAAGTAGATTTCCACTTTGCGCTTGTCCTTGTCCCAGCCATAGATCTCGTAGCAGTTGCCGTCAGTGATCTTGAACTTCTTGATCTCGTAACCTTGCTTTTTCAGCTCTTGCTGGAAGTTGTCCGGGTCTTGCCACTGGACCTTGTCGGCCTTGGAACATTCGGTCTTGGCCATCGCCAGCGGGCTGGCAACAAGCAGTGCGGCAAGCAGAAGGGGAGGCATACGCATGACAAGTCCTCGCGATTATGAAAAACGCGGCAGCACAGCCATGAAGCCGGGTTGAGCTTAATGTCAGGTGTGGCGACGATCAGCGAAAACGCGGTAGCGGGCGTTCGACGTTGAGCGAGGTCAGGGTCTTTTTGACCAGGGCTTCGTCGGCTTCCACCGCCTTGAGGCTGGCGCGGATCTTGCCGGCCACCGGGATATCGCCCTGGCGGTCGATCCAGTCGGCAATCTCTTTGCAGGCGCTGGCCAATGTGGTCTGCCGATGGTCGATCAGGGTCAGAAGTTTGGTGATTTCTTTGTCGGACATGGTGTAATCCTCCGCGTGCGAATTCAGTGTAGCAGTGCCCGCTAAAACTGCAGATGCACGCCCGCCGCGCGGTTGTGACCCGGCCCATGACGTACTATCCTTGCCGCCAAGCGATACCCCGCATACTTATAACCAATTCCTCTGCGCACACGCTTCCACTCAGGTCCGACGGCCTTGGGTGCTTCATGCTGGGCGCACGATCCGTGCCTTGCGACTGCAATCGATCTGGAGTAACACCCCCACCGATGAATACCCCCGTGGATGCGCGAGCCGGCAGCTGGCTCAGTGTGATCGCCCTGGCCCTGGCGGCCTTTATCTTCAACACCACCGAGTTCGTGCCGGTGGCCCTGCTCAGTGACATCGGCGAAAGCTTTCAGATGCCAACCGCCCAGGTCGGCCTGATGCTGACTATCTATGCCTGGGTGGTAGCCCTGGCGTCGCTGCCGATGATGCTGCTCACCCGCAACATCGAGCGGCGTAAACTGCTGATCATCGTCTTCGCGTTGTTCATCGTCAGCCACCTGCTCTCGGGGGTGGCGCAGAGCTTTGGCATGCTGCTGCTCAGCCGTATCGGCATCGCCCTGGCCCACGCCGTGTTCTGGGCCATCACCGCATCGCTGGCCGTGCGGGTGGCGCCGCCGGGGCAACAGGCCAAGGCCCTGGGGCTGCTGGCGACTGGCACCACCCTGGCGATGGTCATGGGCATCCCCCTGGGGCGGGTAGTAGGGGAGGCGCTGGGTTGGCGCACCACCTTCCTGGCCATTGCCGGGGTGGCATTGGCGACCTTGATTTGCCTGGTCAAGTCGCTGCCGTTGCTGCCTAGCCAGAACTCGGGCTCGCTGCGCAGTGTACCGGTGTTGTTCAAGCGCCCGGCACTGGTCACGGTGTATGTGCTGGTGGCGCTGGTGATTGCCGCGCAGTTCACCGCCTACAGCTACATCGAGCCCTTTGCCTTGAACGTCGCGCAGATCAGTGGCGAGCTGACCACCGTGTTGCTGTTGCTGTTCGGTGGTGCTGGGGTGTTTGGCTCAGTGCTGTTCAGCCGCTACAGCGAACGTTTCCCCAGCGGTTTCCTGATTGCCGCCATTGCCATGCTGGCGGCCTGCCTGTTGCTGCTGTTGCCGTTGTCCGCCGACTTCGGCCTGCTCGGTACGCTGAGTGTGTTCTGGGGCATCTCGATCATGTGCTTCAGCCTGGCGCTGCAGTCCAAAGTGCTGATCCTGGCTTCCGATGCCACGGACGTGGCCATGGCAATGTTCTCGGGGATCTACAACATCGGTATTGGCGCCGGGGCCTTGATCGGCAGCCTGGTCAGCGTGCATATGGGGCTGGCCAATATCGGCCTGGTGGGTGGCTCGCTGGCAGTGGTCGGCCTGCTGTTGTGCGGGGTCACCACCTACCGCTTTGCCAATGCCGGTATGGCCGATCGCCCGCTGTAGCGTTCAGGGGGACGGGTCCAAGGCTGGACCATCGCCCCCTGTCTCCCTATACTCCCTCTCTCGCAATTCACCATTGGCCCTGCTTTTGCCGGGTCAACATCCAGGTCACGCTCAGTGGCCCGACGCCCAGCGTCGAAGCACGCTCTGCCTTGTTTCGCAGATACCTCGCGCCCCAGGCGCGTCTTGCACATTCGCGCAAGTCCACGCGCATCCGCAATTCTGCTCAGTGTTTCGACGGCTTGGCCATGGGGCTCGCCGCCCATCGCACCCCGCGCAAACGGCCTTCTCGCAGCCACCTCTGGTCATGCATGACCGAACCTGCGAAAGAGAAAGGGAAAACACGATGCAAGACACTGCTTTTTTTCAGCTGTCAGCCACCTCGGCGATTCTGCTGCTGGTCGGCTTCTACGGCACCACCTTCCTCCTGTCACTGTTGATTCGTGAGAAAAACGAAAACGTCGATGGTTTCATGGTCTCCAACAGCGCCGTGGGTTTCGGGCTGTCGAGCGCGAGCATGATCGCCACCTGGATCTGGGCCGCCTCGTTCTATGCCAGCGCCACGTCGGGCTTCAAGTACGGCCTCTCCGGGCCACTGCACTATGGCTTCTGGGGCGCGCTGATGATCCTGTTCATCTACCCCTTCGGTAGGCGCTTTCGCCAACTGGCGCCCAAGGCCCACACGCTGGCCGAAATCCTTCACGCCCGCCATGGCACCTCCAGCCAGATGATCATGGCGGTGTCCAACATCATTGGCAGTTGCATCAGCCTGATGGTCAATTTCACGGCTGCGGGTGCGCTGGTGTCGATGCTCAGCCCGCTGACTTTCATCCAGGGCGTGCTGATCGCCGGTCTCGGGGTACTGTCGTATACGCTGTGGTCGGGCTTTCGCGCCTCGGTGATGACCGACTTCGCCCAACTGGTGGCGATGATCCTGGCCGCGGTCATTATTATTCCGTTGATCTTTTTCAATGCCGGTGGTCCCGACCTGCTGGCCGCCAATATGTGGCGCCTGGATGCCCAGCAAGCCGACTTCTACTCCACCAAGGCGATCCTGGAGCAGGGCGCACCGTACTTCGTGGCCGTGCTGGCCTATGCCATTGGCAACCAGACCATTGCCCAGCGTCTGTTCGCCGTGCGTGAAGACTTGATCAAGCCGACCTTCCTGACTGCCACCATCGGCTATGGCGCCATCGTCATCGGCCTGGGCATGCTGGGTCTGCTGGCGTTGTTCACCGGGCTCGAGCCCGTCAACGGCGACATGAACAACATCATTCCGCAGATGGCCTCGACCTACCTGCCCCCTGTTGGAATTGCGTTGTTCTTCATTCTGGTGATCGGCTCGCTGTCATCGACCGCCGATTCCGACCTGACCGCACTTTCGGCGATCGTCATGACCGATGTGTACGGCAAGAACCTCGCCAAGGGCAACCCGGACCCGCGTCGCATGCTCTGGTGGGGGCGCGCGACCATGGTGATTGCCACGCTGTTCGGCGTGGTATTCGCCAGTCTCAAGTTCGACATCCTGGTCATGCTGGTGTTTGTCGGTGCCCTGTGGGGAGCGATTGTGTTCCCGGTGATCGCCAGTTGCTATTGGGACCGGGTCAACAACCGCGCCTTTGTCTGGTCGGTGTTGTCGGCGGTGCTGCTGTTCACCGTGGTGCGCTTCGAACTGGTGCAGGTCGACGGTGCGGTGGCGGTGTTCTTCGAAATCTGCGCGGCGGTGGGTGGCGCGGTGGTGCTGGGGCTGATGACCTTCGGCTTTTTCGGGCGCATGGCGGCATTTGCGGTGGCTGCAGTGGCACTGGCAATCATGCTGCCGACGTTCATCGGCACCTTGCGCGAGTACATCGTGCTGTTGGGTTCGCTGACCGCCTACGGGGTCAGCACAGTGGTCTGCGTGGCCCTGAGCCTGCGCAACCACGAGCGTTTCGACTTCGACCTGCTGGCAACGCGGGTGACCTCGTTCCAGCGTGAACAACCTTCGATACAAGGAGAAGTGGTATGTGGTTGACAGTATATTTTCTGGTCTGGCCGGCGATCTCGCTGGTGGTACTGATGGTGCTGCTGGTGACCCTCTGGCGCGATATACGTGCAGCCCGCAAGCGCGGCGAGGCAATGATCTGACGGCCGCGTATCAGCGGCCGGTCAGCCCGCGCTCGGCAAAGTACTGCTCCAGTACCTCCGCCCCAGCGTTGCTCCAGGCCAGGGCGACGTAGCTGTCGGGGCGCAGCAGGTACACCGCATCGCGCATCAGCCCGGCAGCTTCATGGGCTTCGCTCCAGTTGAATACCTCCACCGGTATGCCACGGGTGCCGCACCATTGCACCAGGTCGGCACCTACCGCGCCGTACACCTGTACTTGCCAGCGCACGCGGGTCAGGGTGCTGTAGTTGTCGCGTCCGTCATCGGCCACCCATGGCATGCGATCGCCGCCATGAACATGGCCGGCGCTGCCAACGCTGAGCGGCATGTCGCGATAGTTGATGCCGATTTGCGAGACCGTCCGAAAGAGGAATTCGCGCGCCGACTTCAACGCTACCACTCGCGGGAACAGGCGCGGTGCCAGGCGGGTGCGCAGCAGGCCGGCCAGGCGGCCATCGGCGGTGATGAAGTTGAACACCTGGTCGGTGGTCGCCACCAGCCGCCTGGCAAAGGCGCTGCGTTCGATCTCGAAGGTGTCGAGCAGGCTGTCCTCGGCCTGGCCGCGCAGCACGCTGGTCAGCTTCCAGGCGAGATTGATGGCATCACCGATACCGGTGTTCATGCCCTGGCCACCGGCCGGGCTGTGAACGTGGGCGGCGTCGCCGAGCAGGAACGCACGTTGCTGGCTGAACTGCTCGGCTACCCGATGATGGACCCGGTAGGTGGAAAACCAGTTCACCTGTTGCACCTGCACCTTCAGGTGCTCGATAGCCCGCTGGCTGACATCTTCGAAGCGCAGTTTATCGGGGTGTTCGGCACGTTCATCGCGCACTGTACCGATCAGGCGCGCACGGCCACTGCCTGCCAGGGGAAAGACAGCCAGAAAGTCTGCCTCGTCCAGGTCCACGTGCAGTTCACCGTTGAGTGCCGGGCCCTGGGCCTGCACATCGGCCACATAGAACACCTGCTGGTAGGTGCCGCCAGGAAAACCGATGCCCAGTGCCTTGCGCACGGTCGAGCGGGCACCGTCGCAGCCGGCCAGGTAAGCCGCTTCGCACTGCGCCTGCAGCCCGTCGGCGTGGCGCAACTGGGCGCTGACGCCCCCCTCATCCTGGTTGAAGCCCAGCAGTTCGGTCTGGCGCTCCACTTCCACACCAAAACCTCGCAAGCGCTCGATCAGCAGTTGCTCGTGCTCGTCCTGGGGGTAGATGTGCAGGAAGGGGTAGGGGGTCAGGTCGGCACCAATTGCGCTGAAGGGCAGGCGCGCGGCTGCTTCGCCTTTGACCCAGAGGTTGGCCGCCGGCACCCGGTGGCCCTGCTCGAGGACCGCCGAAGTGAGGTCCAACTGACGGTACAACTCAAGGGTCCGGGCCTGCACCGCCAGGGCGCGCGAGGTAGTACCGGGGCTGGCGGTCCGGTCGATGATGCGCACCTTCACGCCCAGCTTGCTCAGCCACAACGCCAGCACCAGCCCGGTGGGGCCGGCACCGACGATCAGTACCTCACAGCGGTTCATCGCACGCGCTCCTCAGCGCTGGGCGAACGCCAGGTTCAGGCCCAGGCCGGCAAAGGATGCCGCAAAACTGCGGCGCAGCCAGTTCTGCACCTGCGGCGACTCGATCACCGCGCGGCGGAACAGGTTGGCCAGCAGGCCGTACAACATGAACACCACCAACGTCATGAGCATGAACACCCCGCTGAGGCTGAGCATCTGCGCGGTCACCGAGCCACCCTGCTGGGTGATGAACTGGGGTAGGAATGCCAGGAAGAAAATGGTCAGCTTGGGGTTGAGGATGTTCAACAGGCCCGCCCGCAGCATCAGGCTGCCAGCGCTGCCGACCTTGGTGTTGCTGTCGACGGCAAAGGCCGAGCGGTCGCGCCAGGTGGCGTAGGCCAGGTACAGCAGGTAGGCGACGCCCGCGAACTTCAGCGCCTGGAAGGCCAGGGCACTGGTGTGCAGGATTGCCGACAGCCCGAGGATCGAGGCCAGCAAGTGCGGGACGATCCCGGCGGTGCAACCGAGCGCCGTGTACAGGCTGGCACGCGTGCCGGCCACCAGGGCGGTGGAGATGGTCAGGATCACACCGCTACCGGGGATCAGCACGACGATCAGGGAGGTAATGAGAAAATCCAGGCTTGGCATTGTGTTGCGCTCCATGCACGCAGGGGGAAAGACACTCCCCCAAGTGTAAGACGGCCCACAGGATTTGCGCGCCGGTCGTCGGCACGAGTGCGCGCGGATGGAGGTGCAGGGTGATCTGGATTAGTATGAATTATTCATATCCGATCTAATCATGCGGAGGTCCCATGAACCGCCGGACCGATCCTAAGCAGCAGCAGCAGCGGCAGCGCGAAGCCGAAAAAGTCGTCGCCGTGGCCCTTGCCCAGGCCAGCCCGCGCGAGGCAGATGCCATTGCCGAAACCTTTGCCAGCATTGCCGGGTTCGTCAAAGACCTGGTTGGTCGCCAGCACCGGCAGGCGCTGGAGTCCATCGTCGAGGCCCTGGTACCCAAGGTGCCGCCCACGCCCACCGCGCTCAAGGAGGCTGCGATGCTGGCCCAGGCGCGTACGGCAGTGCTGGAGAGCGGCGAGTGGCTGACCGCGGCGCAGATCGCCGGGCTTGCCGGGTTCAGCCTGAGCAACCCCAGCGCCCAACCCAACAAATGGAAGCGTGAAGGGGCGATCTTTGCCTTGCGCCACCATGGTGTGGATTACTTTCCGGCCTATGGCCTGGACGCTGCCGGCGGCTACCGGCCGTTGAAAGCCATGGCCCCGGTGCTGGAGCGGTTTGGCGAGCATAAAGACAGCTGGGGCCTGGCCTACTGGTTCATGTCGGCCAACAGCTTTCTGGCGGGACAGCGTCCGCTGGACCTGCTGGCCCGGGAGCCTGACCGGGTACTTGCCGCTGCCGAGGATGAGCTGCAGGTTGTAGCCCATGGCTGATACGCCGCAGCCGCCAGACAGGCTGCAGCTATCGACCCTGACCTGGGCGGCGGGTACGCCGATTCATCGGGTACACCTCGATTGCTATGGCGCTGACCAATTCAATCCAGGCCTTCGGGGCAATGCGCGTTTCAGTCCGATTCGTGATGTGCATGGACGGCCGATTCCGACGTTGTACGGTGGCACCAGTTTCGATTGTGCGGCGATGGAGACGGTGTTTCATGACGTGCCCTTTGTGGCCGGGTTCAAAACCTATGACAAGGGCAAGCTGGTGGGGCAGCAACATTCGTTGCTGCACTGCGGGCAGGATTTGTTGTTGGTGGATCTGGGTAGCAAGGCGCTGCGCAAGCTGGGGGTGCCGCGCAAGGTGTTGATCGATACCGAGAAGGATCAGTATCCGTTGACGCGGCTGTGGGCCGAAGCGATTCACAGGCAATGCGCTGAGGTGCAGGGGTTGTGCTGGACGTCGCGCCAGGATGACAGTGCGCGGGCGTTGATGTTGTTCGGGGATCGGTTTGGGGCTGCAACGCTGGTCCAGCAGGGAGAGGGGCGTAGCCTGTTGGCTGATAGTGCGGTGTATCTGCAGGTGCTGGGGTTGGCGGAGCAGATTGGGGTGTTGCTGGTGGCGGGGCGGGTGGGTTGATCCGTACCACGCGGCCAGGGGCCCTACCTTCGCTGTGCTCTTGCTGTGTGGGGGAGCGGATTCATCCGCGGTCGGCCGCGCCGCTGCCGTAATGCAGGCAACACCGAATGTGCAGGCTGGACAGGCTTCTCGCGGGGCAAGCCCGCTCCTACTGGTACGAGCGGGCTTGCCCCGCGATTCGGCCTTGTGTGTTTAACCATTGTTGAGGGTGATGCGCAGTCACCTTTGCGCCCTTACGGCGCCTTACTTCTTCAGTCGAAAAAAAGTAGGCAGAATTCTCGCCCCACCAGGGGCTCTACGCTGCGCGACACCTCCGTTCGGCCCTTCTGGTCAACGGGCCGGACGATCAAAGTCAAGAGCACAATTCGCTGTGCTCTGGCCCGCGATGGTTTACTCCGCCTTGCCCCGCACGATACGGCCGCTCTTGATTTCGTCGGCATACGCGTGAAGCTTGTCGGAGTCTTTATACAGCCGGTTCATCAAGTGCAACACGGCCACCACATCGACGCCGTCGATGCGTTCGGCCAGTTTGCTGATTTCACCCGCTGTGCGCTCAAGGTTCGAGGCGACGCTCTTGAGGTCGCGCTTGAGTTCAGCAGACGATTTTTTCAGGCCCATGGGAAACCTCTGTGGTGGGCGATATCAACCCGGAAATAGAAACGGACTGATGCCACTACGCCCGTACCCTTCACGTTCCACCTCGGCATCCAGCGCCAGGGACGCCAGGTCGTCGGCCAGCAGTTCCTGGTCGCGGTCCTTTTCCGGGTAGAAGACTTTCAGGTAACTGTGACAGTCGTTGCAGCTTTCAGCCTTGAACGCGGCATCCTGACGGTCCAGCGACCAGTAGTCCAGCGCGCCGGTGCCTTCGCAGTTGCTGCACTTGACCCGCACCATGTGCCAACGGCACTCGCACAGGCTGCACTGCAGGTACCGCAAGCCGGCCTGGGCGCCGGTCATCACTACACTGGCCACCGGCGCGCTGGCGCACACCGGGCAGTGCTGGCGCTGTTCACCCAACGCGGCGCTGGCCGACGCGGGCAGGGCACTGGCCAGTTGGGTGAAGTACAGCGACAGCGCCGCCCACACAAACAGTGCCTGGCCACTGCCGACCTGCTCGAAGTCGCCCGTCAGCAAGGCACTGGCCAGGTCTTCCAGTTGTTCGGGGCTGTGCTCGCGAAGGCTGTCGAGGGTAGCGCGCACTGCCGGGTTGGCGTCGGCGTGCAAGTGATCGATCAAGCCGTGCAACAACGTTTGCCAGTACCGATCACGGGGGTAATCGGCGTTGTCGAGGGGGGGCTGGCCTGTGCCCAGTCGTTCAGCCAGACCCGTCACCAGCGCCGACGGCAACGGTATGTGTTCAAGCAACTGTTGCTGGGCCTGGGCCAGTTGCGCGCAAAAGTCGAGGTAGTCGCCCATGGCATGGCCCTGCGCCAGTTGGCGCAGGCGCGCGGCACGCTTGCTGTAGCGCTTCTTGAGTGCAGGAAGCAGTACGGCAACGATCTCGTTGACGCCGCCGGTGGGCGTTTGCACCGGGGTCATGTGGATGCTCATGGTTTGCTCCCTGGCTTGTCCTGCTTGCTGATCTGGCGGTACCAGCGGTCATGGTGGGTCTTGGCCCAGGCGCGGCTGACGTAGCCGGTGACCATGCCGCGGATCGAGCCTTTGACCCAGAACGCGAGGTAGGCATGGCCAATGATCAGCAGGATCAGGGCAATACCGGCCAGGGCGTGTACCAGCAAGCCGATGCGAATGGCCGGGATGCTGAACAGCGGCGCGAAATAAGGCCGCCAGATCACCACGCCGCTGAGCAGCAAGAGGCTGATCAGGCCCATGATTCCCCAGAACAGCACCTTCTGCCCGGCGTTGTACTTGCCGATGTTCAGCGCCGGGTCATGTTTGCCGGCCAGTACCTGCTTGACGTTCTTGAACCACTGCACGTCCTCGCGTTCGGGCAGGTTGTAGCGCACAAAGCGCACGAACAGGAACATCAGCAGCACGAACACCACGACCCCGAAGAACGGGTGGAGGATACGCGCCAGTTGCGGGGTGCCGAACACCGCGTTCAGGCCGTTGAACGAGGGGAAGAACCACGACAGGCCAGACAACGCCACGGCAAAGAAGCAGATCACCATGAACCAGTGGCAGGCGCGGTCGATGAAGCGAGTGCGCAGGATCAGTTTGTCGGTGTTCATGCGTGGGTGTCCTCCTCACGTTTCTCGTCCGCTTCGTCGACCTCGTTGGGGCCCACGCCGATGTAGTGGAACAGGGTGCCGGCCAGGGTGGCGAAGAACGCAGCCGCGGCCACCGGTTTCATCCAGCCTTTCCAGCCCTGGATGGCGGTGCTGATGCGCGGGTCGGTCGGCAGCTTGTGGTACAGCTGCGGTTTGTCGGCGTGCTGCAGTACGTACACCACATGGGTGCCGCCCACGCCTTGCGGGTCGTAGATACCGGCGCCGGCAAAGCCGCGGCCCTGCAGTTCGGTGACCCGCTCACTGGCCTGGTGCAGCATGTCCTGCTTGCTGCCGAAGTTGATCGCACCGGTGGGGCAGGTCTTGACGCATGCAGGCTCCTGGCCGACCGAAACGCGGTCCACGCACAGGGTACATTTGTAGGCCTTGTTGTCTTTCTGGCTGATGCGCGGCACATCGAACGGGCAACCGGCGATGCAGTAGCCGCAGCCGATGCAGTGCTCGGACTGGAAGTCGACGATGCCGTTGGCGTACTGGATGATCGCCCCCGGTTGCGGGCAGGCTTTCAAACAGCCGGGGTCGGCGCAGTGCATGCAGCCGTCCTTGCGGATCAGCCATTCGAGCTTGCCGCTTTCGTCTTCGACTTCGTCGAAGCGCATCAGCGTCCAGGTCTCGGCAGACAGGTCCGCCGGGTTGTCGTACACGCCAACGTTGTGGCCGACTTCGTCACGCAGGTCGTTCCACTCGTTGCACGCCACCTGGCAAGCCTTGCAGCCGATGCAGATGCTCACGTCGATCAGCTTGGCAACTTCAGCCTGGTGATCGCGGGTGTGTGGCGCCGGGGTCAGCACGCTGGTGGCCGAGCGGCGGACGATGTCTTGGGATTGCATGGACATGGTTTCGCCCTCAGACCTTTTCAATGTTCACGAGAAATGCCTTGTACTCCGGCGTCTGGGTGTTCGAGTCGCCGATGCCCGGGGTCAGGGTGTTGGCCAAGAAGCCCTTGCGGGTGGCGCCCTCGTAACCCCAGTGGCAAGGGATGCCGATGGTGTCGACATCCTGGCCGTTCACCGCCAGCCGGCGGATACGCTTGGTCACCACGGCCTTGGCCTTGATGTAGCCGCGCTGGGTGGTCACCTTGACCGTGTCGCCCTGAACGATGCCTTTGTCATTGGCCAGTTTTTCGCCGATCTCGATGAACTGCTCGGGCTGGACGATGGCGTTCAGCCGCGCGTGTTTGGTCCAATGACGGAACAGCTCGGTGATCGAGTAGGTGGTGGCCACGTAGGGGAAGTCTTCGCGCTTGCCCATGCGCTTGCGGTCGCTTTCGTACACCCGCGCCGTAGGGCTGTAGGTAACGTTCGGGTGCAAGGGGTTGTTCGCCAGCGGGCTTTCGGTCGGCTCGTAATGCTCGGGGAACGGCCCGTCGTTCAGGGCGCCGACCGAGAACAGCCGGCCCAGGCCTTCGGGCAGCATGATGAACGGATTGACCTTGCCGCCGGGGGCGGCGTTGATGGCGAAGTCGGGTACATCGACGCCACTCCAGCGCTGGCCGTCCCAGCCAATCAACTTGCGTTTCGGGTCCCACGGGTTGCCCTGGGGGTCGGCCGAGGCGCGGTTGTAGAGAATGCGTCGGTTCTGCGGCCAGGCCCAGGCCCAGCCCGGCGTGCAGCCCAGGCCGCTGTCGGCATTGTCGCGCCGGGCCATCTGGTTGCCCTGTTCGGTCCAGGAGCCGGCAAAGATCCAGTTGAAGCACTGGGTGCTGCCGTCATCGCGCAACTGCGAAAAATCGCTGAGCAACTGGCCCTTGCGCAAGATCAGCTGGCCTTGCTCGTCGTGCAGGTCGGCCAGGGCGCGGCCGTTGGACTCCTTGGCCACTTCTTCGGGCTTGGGGTCGAACGGGTCGGCGTAGTCCCAGGCCATGTTGAGAATCGGAGCCGGGTTGGCACCGCCTTCTTTCTCATACAACGCGCGGATTTTCATGAACAGGTGGCCGAGGATCTTGCCATCGTGCCAGGCCTCGCCGGGCGGTGCGGCGCCTGCCCAATGCCACTGCAGCCAGCGCCCGGAGTTGACGATCGAGCCGTCTTCCTCGGCGAAACAAGAGGAGGGCAGGCGGAACACTTCGGTCTGGATCGCGGCAGTGTCGACATCGTGCTGCTCGCCGTGGTTCTGCCAGAAGCTCGACGTTTCGGTGGCCAGCGGGTCGATGATCACCAGGAACTTGAGCTTGGCCAGCGCCGCCTGGGCCTTGTTCTTGTCGGGGAAGGCCGCCACCGGGTTGAAGCCCTGGGCGATGTAGCCGTTGACCTTGCCCTCGAACATGCGGTTGCTGTAGTTGAGCACGTCGTAGCTGTCGTCCCATTTGGGCAGCCAGTCGAAACCCCAGTCGTTGTCTTTGGTGGCCTTGTCGCCCCACAGGCTCTTCATCAGGCTGATGAAGAACTTGGGTGTGTGCTTGTAGTAGTTGACCTGGTCTTCCAGCAGCGCCGTGGGGGTGGTCTGCTTGAGGTAAGTGGCCAGCGTGGTCTGCTCGTCGGAGGGCAGGTTCATGTAGCCGGGCAGGCGCAGCGACAGCAGGCCAAGGTCGGTGTAGCCCTGGATGTTGGAGTGGCCGCGCAGGGCGTTCACCCCGCCACCGGCCATGCCGATGTTGCCCAACAGCAGCTGGATCATGCCCGAGCCGCGGATCATCTGCGCACCGTTGGTGTGGTGGGTCCAGCCCAGGGCATAGAGGAAAGTGGCGGTGCGGTCGGGCACGCAAGTGCTGGCCAGGATCGCGCAGATCTCGAGGAAGTCCTCCTTGGGTGTACCGCAGATGTTAGTGACCACCTCGGGGGTGTAGCGGCTGACATGGGCCTTGAGCAGGTTCCACACGCAGCGCGGGTGGCTCAGGGTCAGGTCGCGCTTGGCATGGCCTTTTTCATCCAGCTCGTAGGTCCATGAGCTGCGGTCGTAACTGCGCTTGCCGGCATCGTAGCCGCTGAACAGGCCGTCGTCGAAGTGGTAGTCCTCGCGCACGATAAGGCTGGCATTGGTGTAGTGGCGCACGTACTCGTGCTGGACCTTGTCGTGGCTGATCAGGTAGTTGACCACGCCCATCAGGAAGGTCACGTCGGAGCCAGCGCGGATCGGCGAGTAGATGTCGGCCACCGCGGCGCTGCGGTTGAAGCGCGGGTCGACGACAATGACCTTGGCGCCGTTGCGAATCTTCGCCTCGATCACCCACTTGAAGCCTACCGGGTGTGCCTCGGCCGGGTTGCCACCCATGATCAGCACCACGTTGGCGTTCTTGATGTCGACCCAGTTGTTGGTCATCGCGCCACGGCCGAAGGTCGGCGCCAGGGCCGACACGGTCGGTGCGTGGCAGACCCTGGCCTGGCTGTCGGTGCCAAGAATCCCCAGGGCGCGGGTGAAGCGCTGGTCCAGCGAGCCGGTTTCGCTGCTGGCGGCCGAGGAGCAGAGCATGCCGGTGCTCAACCAGCGGTTGACCGTGGTGCCCTTGGCGTTCTTCTCGATGAAATTGGCGTCGCGGTCGTCCTTCATCAACCGGGCAATGCGCTCAATCGCATGGTCCCAGGTGATGCGCTGCCATTTATCCGAACCGGGCGCGCGGTATTCGGGGAACAGGAGGCGCTGCTCGCTGTGGACGTAGTCCACCAGGCCCGCGCCCTTGGGGCACAACGAACCACGGCTGACCGGGTGATCCGGGTCGCCTTCGATGTGGAAGATACGTGCCTTGGCGTTCTTGGCGCCGTCGCCGAGGCTGTACATGAGAATCCCGCAGCCCACCGAGCAGTAGGTGCAGTTGTTGCGGGTTTCCTTGGCGCGCAGCAGCTTGTACTGGCGCGACTGCGTGGCCTGGGCCATGCCGGGGGCAAAGCCCAGGGAGGCACAGGTGGCAGTGGCGACACCGGCGGTGCAGAGCTTGAAGAACTGGCGTCTGCCGAGTCCCATGGGTATCTCCTTATTTTTTAGCGGCTGCACAAAGCCACAGGCATGGGCATGCCCGGCAACAAGGCGTCGCAAGCGCAGTTGGCTGGGGTGAGGTCACGATTGGTTGCAGGCCCTGTCTGGCGCAGGGCTCGGATGACGCGGATGCGCGGTAGTGTATTCCCTTACTGAATGTACGGGCTAATCAAGGCTGTCGATGAGCCTATCGAGCAAATCTATCAAAGCATTTTTTACCAAGGCTTGATCTATCGCCTGGCCAACTGTTTGTCAGGCAACAGCAGATCCACACATCGCCTGTAATCCGAACAATGGTTTAACCGGCAATGGCGTGCCAACTACCCGTAAACAAAGGGTTTTAAAGGTTGGCACGGTCGCTGCAACAGCCCTCTTCGAGATTGACTATACCAATAGAAACTCGCCTATTTTTTAATCAGGTGGGGAGCAAGACCTTGAATTTCGTGCCTCGGGCAACATCCGCAATACGCATTCATTCGACCAAAGTAGTAGGGAGAGATTGGACACTGGCCGGCGTTGGCGCAGCACTGCTGACCCTGGCCCCCTTGGCCGAGGCCCAGGACGGCGCAGCACCCGAACAACGCCTGCAGACCGTGACGGTCCAGGCCGCAAAAGTCACTCCAGTGGAACAGGCCCAGGCGCAACTGGACGAAATCCCCGGGGGCACCAGCCTGGTCACTCAGGCCGAGGTGGAGAAGGGCCGCTCGGCGACCCTGGAAGACACCCTGGCCTACCAGCCGGGTGTGTATGCCCAGGCCGCCGGTGGCAACGACGCGATCAAGATTTCCATTCGTGGCTCGGGCGCCAATACCTCGCCTGGCTATTTCCGCGAAGGCACCAAGTTCCTGTTCGACGGCCTGGCACTCACCGGCGCCGGCGGCACGCCCTATGAGCTGCTCGACACCCAGGGCCTGAACTACACCGAAGTGCTGCGCGGGGCCAACGCCTTCGAGTTCGGCGCCTTGTCATTGGGTGGGGCCATCAACTTCGTCACCCAGTCGGGTCTCACCGCGCCGGGTAACCGCATTAAGGTCGAGGGCGGCAGCTTCGGCTGGCAAAAGCAGACCTTGAGCACCGGCGGCGCGGCAGGCAATGGCGATTACTTCATCAGCGTCGACAACTCGCGCCGCGACGGCTACCAGGATTTCACCTTCACCAAGGCCAAGGGCGTGGTGACCAACTTCGGCTATCGCTTCAACCCGAAACTCGAAACCCGCTTGTATATCCGCTACCGCGAGGAGTACCACGAGAACTCGGGCACCCTGACCCGGGCGCAACTGAAAAAGAACGCCACCCAGACCAACCCGGCCACCCAGGCCACCCGCGCCGACTCCACCAAGGAAGGCTCGACCTGGGTCGGCAGCAAGACCACCTACACCTTCGACGACGACTCGACGCTGGTGGCCGGCCTGGTCTATCACAACTACCCGCAGATCCTCAGCAAGAAGAGCACGGTCAACCCCAACTACTGGGACTGGCGCGACATCAACTACTCGCTCAACTACACCCGCAGCGATGAACTGCTGGGCCTGCCCAGCACCACCACGGTGGGCTGGACCAGCACCCAGCACATCCGCTCGGGGGTGCGTACCTACAAGGGTGACAAAGACCTTGGCGTGCTGCAGAAGCAGGTCGAGTACGACGGCTCCTTCGACCATGTGTTCACCCTGGGCAACGACCTGGGCCTGACCGACAACCTGTACCTGTCTACCGGCGTCTCGGCCATCGAGGTCAAGCGCAATGTCGATGTGACCTTCAGCGACCGGCCCAACACCAGCAGCTTTCCCAGCCATTACCGCTACCAGGAATGGAAGCTGGCGCCGCGTGCAGGCCTGCGTTACTACGTGACGCCCGATGTGCAGGTGTTCGGCAACGTCAGCCGTTCAATCGACCCGCCCAGCTCCTGGTCCAGTTCCGGTTCCGGGGTCACCACCAACTTCGCCAAGACCCTGGTGCCGCAAAGCGCCAACACCGTGGAACTGGGCATTCGCGGTCGCTCGGAGATCTTCGACGGCAGCCTGACCCTGTACAAATCCTGGATCAAGGACGAGTTGCTCAACGTCGAGATCATCCCGGCGACCACCACCTCGGCTTCGGTGGTCTCCACCGCCAACGCCAGCCCGACCATTCACCAGGGCGTCGAAGCGGGGCTGACCACCAAGTTGTGGCAACGGGCCAACGGCGATGTACTGAGCTGGCGCCAGGCCTACACCCTCAACGACTTCCACTACCAGCACGACCCGCTGTTCAGCAAGAACGAGCTGCCCGGCCTGCCCAAGCACATCTATCAGGGCGAGCTGTTCTACCAATACGCCAACGGCTTCTACGCCGGGGTCAATGTGCGCTCGGCCTCGCGCACGGCGGTGGATTACGCCAACAGTTTCTACGCGCCGTCCTACACCCTGTGGGGGGCACGCCTGGGCTACGACGCGCCGAACAACAAGTGGCAGGTGTACCTGGACCTGAAGAACCTCACCGATCAGGACTACGCCACCGCACTGCTGCCTACCTATGACGCCAGGGGCCAGGACACCGCGGCGCTGTATCCGGGTGACGGTTTCGGTGCCTACACCGGTATCGCCTACAACTTCTGAGCCAGGGGCGGGTGCCGTTTGCTCGGCACCCGCGGGAGAACCACATGAGTGTATTCACACGGCTGGGCGCGCTCGGCGCGCTGCTGGCCCTGGCGGCCTGCGAGCCTGCGGGTGACGCGGGGCAGGGCGCTACCAGCGCAATCGATGGTACGTTCAGCAACGGTACCCTGAGCTATGCCGCCCAGGATTATTTCGAGGCCACACCGGGCAAGTCCGGCGGCACCCTGCGGGTATCGACCGCCTCGGACACCACCACCCTGGATGTACACTCGATTTCCCACGGCAATGTGCAGTGGCTGGGGCGCATCCTGTTCGACTGCCTGTTGTACCAGGACGAGCAGGGCAACATCTCGCCGTGGCTGGCCAAGGCCTGGGATATTTCGGCCGACGGCAAGACCTACACCTTTCACCTGCGTGACGACGTGACCTTCAGCGACGGCGAGAAATTCAACGCCCGCGCATTGCAGGTCAACCTTGAGCACATGCGCGACCCGGCCACCAAGTCGCCGCTGGCGGCGGCCTACATTGCTCCCTATGTGGACGGGCGCATCATCGATGAGTACACCTTCGAGGCGCACCTGCGCGAGCCCTATTCGCCGTTTCTCGATGTGCTGGCGCAATCCTGGCTGAGCATGATTTCGCCCCGCCAGATTCTCGAAGCACCCAAGAGCATCGCCGAGCACCCGATCGGCTCCGGGCCCTTCGTACTGGAAAGCTACACCCGTGACCAGGGCGCTAACTTCGTCAAGCGCAAGGGCTACAACTGGGCGCCGGCCGTGACCCGTCACCAGGGCGAGGCCTACCTGGACCGCCTGGAGCTGAGTATCGTCCCTGAGCCGATGATCCGCTTCAGTACCCTGGAGTCGGGCCAGTCGGACTTCACCGTCGATGCCCCGACCCAGAACGCCCGGGCGATTCGCAGCAACCCCGCGCTCGAACTGCGCAGCCGCATCCGCAAGGCCAACCCGTTTCGCAGCCTGACCTTCAACGTCGAGCGCTTTCCCTTTGATGACGTCGACGTGCGTCGGGCCGTGGCCAAGGCCATCGACCGCGAAGGCCTGGCGTGGATCACCGGCTTTGGCGAGTACTTGGCCAAGGGTGATTTTCTCGCGGCCAACACCCGCTACTACGACCCGGCGTTCAAGGATGCACTGGCCTACGACGTGAACGAGGCCAACCGCATACTCGACCAGGCTGGCTGGCAGCAACGCGATGCCCAGGGTTATCGGGTCAGGAACGGCCAGCGCCTGGCCGCGCACCTGCTCACCTACGAGACCGCCGCCTACCCCAGCAGCATCGCCGTGGCCATCCAGTCGGACCTGAAAAAGATCGGCCTGGAAATCGACATCGACCTGCTGCCGCTGGCACAAGTCACCCAGCGCCGCTACGCCAGCGATTTCCAGCTGATCGGCGGCGGCTACTGGCACACCAATACACCGGACGGGCTGTTCATTCTCTACCACAGCCAGGCGATCAGCACGGCCAAGTTGATCGGCCAGAACGCCGGACGTTTTCGCGACACCGAACTTGACCGGGTGCTCAGCGCGGCCCGGCGCACTACCGACCCGGCTGAGCTGGCCGGGCTCTACCGCACCGCCCAGGAACGTCTGGCATACACCATTCCGGCGGTACCGGTGTTCGAGAGCCATGTGCTGCTGGCTTACCGCAAAGCGGTCAAGGGCTTGATTTTCGACACCTCGCACAACACCCCGTTTTTCACCAGCGTCTGGCTCGACCAGGAGGGCCTATGAACACCCTGCAGCGTATTTTCTGGCGCCTTGCGGCCGGTGTCGGCGTGCTCTGGGGCGCAGCAACCCTGACCTTCCTGGCCATCAACCTCAGTGCTGGCGACCCGGCGCTGGCGATTCTTGGCGGCCCCGAGGCGATGCCCAGTGCCGAGCTGATTGCCCAGGTGCGCACCGAATATGGTCTGGACCAGCCGCTGCTGGTGCAGTACGGCCAATACCTGGGGCGCTTGGCCCAGGGCGATCTGGGCGAGTCGTACCGGTTGCGCATGCCGGTGCTGCAAGTGATCGGCGGGCAACTGGGCGCCACCGTGCAGCTGTCGCTGGCCGCGGCGCTGGTGTCGGTGCTGCTGGCGCTGGTGTGCGCGGTGCTCAGCGCCAACCGGCCGCGTTGGGTGCGTTCGCTGGTGTCCGGCACGGAGCTGGTGCTGTCGTCGGCGCCATCGTTCGTGATCGGCATCCTGTTGTTGTTGCTGTTTTCATTTGGTTGGCACCTGTTGCCGCCCTCGGGCTCCGGCAGCTGGCAGGCGTTGATCTTGCCCAGCCTGGCACTGGCCTTGCCGATTGCGGCGGTGCTGACCCAGGTGCTGCGCCAGGCGCTTGAGGACATCCTCGAACAACCCTTCATCGCCATGGCCCGGGCCCGGGGCATGTCCGAGACTGGCGTGCGTCTCAAGCACGCGCTGCGTCATGCCCTGGTGTCGCTGGTGACGCTGTCGGGGTTTGTTTTCGCAAGCCTCCTGGGCGGCGCAGTGATCATCGAAATGTTGTTTGCCCGCCAGGGCATCGGCCGGCTGATGCTCGACGCCGCCCTGAGCAAGGACATGCCGTTGCTGCTGGGCATCACCCTGCTGGCGGCGGCCATTTATGTGGTCGTCAACTTTGTCGTCGACCTGATCAACCATTGGGTCGACCCCCGTAGCACTCGGGTATGAACCCGCATCAAGGACTCACCATGACTGCTCATCAACCGCACACCCCACAGGCCGCCAGCAGCGCCGGCCTGGATTACCCGCAACTGCTGGCACGCTTTGCCCCGCTGTTCAGCCGTATTGGCCAAGGCGCGGTCGAACGCGAACAGCAGCGTCAGCTGGCTCACGACCCCGTGACCTGGTTGCGCCAGGCGGGCTTTGGTGCGCTACGCGTGCCCCTGGCCCAGGGCGGCTCGCACGTCAGCCTGCCGGTGCTGTTTCGCTTGCTGATCGATCTGGCCGAAGCAGATTCCAACCTGCCGCAGATCTTCCGTGCCCACTTCGGCTTTGTCGAAGGCCGGCTCTCCAGTGACGATGCCGATTCCCGGCAGTACTGGCTGACCAAGGTGGCGGCCGGGCAGCTGTGGGGCGCGGCCATGGCCGAGCGCACCGACACCACCGGCAACTCGGTGCTGCTCAGCCCGGCCGACCCCGCAGCGCCTGAAGCCGGCTGGTTGCTGGATGGCGAGAAGTACTACTGCACCGGCGCCATCTACGCCGATTGGCTGGCAGCGGTGGCGGTGGACGACAAGGACTTTGTCAGCGTGGTGGTCTCGACCTCGGCCCCTGGCGTGCGCCTGGAAGACGACTGGGACGGCTTTGGCCAGCGCCTGAGCGGCAGCGGCACCACCCGCTTCAATCAAGTGGCGGTGGCGCCGGAGCAGGTATTGCGCCGCTTCAAACCGGGCGAGTTGCGCGCCGAGTCGTACCTTTCGGCGTTCTACCAGCTGTTCCACCTGGCCACCCTGGCCGGTATAGCCCGCGCCGTGCAGCGCGATGCCACCGCGTTCGTGCAGGGCCGCACCCGCGCCTTCGGCATTCCCGGGCAGTCCAGCCCCAAGGATGATCCGCTGGTGCAACGGGTGATCGGCCGCCTGTCGAGCCTGGCCTATGCCGCGCAAGCCCTGGTGCTGGACGTGGCCCAGGTGCTGCAGCAGGTACACGAAGCCGAGCAGAGCGGTTCGGTCACCGAAGCCCATTACGTGGAGGCCGACATCCGCACCTTTCAGGCCCAGCAGATCGTGCTGGAGCAAGTGCTGGAAGCCACCACCTTGCTGTTCGAGGCAGGCGGAGCCTCGGCCACTAGCCAGGCCCGGCGCCTGGACCGTCACTGGCGCAATGCCCGCACCCTGGCCTCGCACAATCCGGCGATGTACCGCGAGCAGGCACTGGGCAACTACTACCTGAACGGCATCAGCCCGGGTGCGGCCTGGCGTGCATTGCATGCCGCGCAGCAGGATACCGGTGCCCGCGATGAAGCCAGTGCCGTTTGAAACCCCTCACTTTGGAGTTGCCATGAGCCAGTCCACCGCACAGATGAGCATCGGTATGAATATCCTCGGCTTCGGCGCCCACGCCGGGGCCTGGCGCAAGGCTGAGGTGGCCGCCGATGCCTACCTGGATGTCGAGTATTACCGCAACATCGCCCGCATCGCCGAACGCGGCAAACTCGATGCGATCTTCCTTGCCGATGGCCCGGCGCTGGTCGGTGACATCGCCCAGCAGCCCGCCGGGCGTCTGGAGCCGACTGTACTGCTCACCGCCGTGGCCCTGGCGACGCAGCACATCGGCGTGATCGCCACGGCATCGAGCAGCTACAACGACCCATTCAACCTGGCCCGGCGCTTCAGCTCGCTCGACCATATCAGTGGCGGGCGCGCGGCCTGGAACGTGGTCACCAACGCCGGCGACGCCGCCGCGCAGAACTTCGGTCTGGCCGGGGCACCGCGTCACGTCGACCGCTATGCCCGGGCCGACGAGTTCATCGACGTGACGCTCAAACTGTGGGACAGCTGGGAAGACGATGCGGTGATCGGCGATGCCCGTGACGGGCGCTTTGCCGACCCGTCCAAGGTCCATGCCATCGACTTTGTCGGCCAGCACTTCTCGGTCAAGGGGCCGCTGAACCTGCCGCGCTCGCCCCAGGGCCGGCCAGTGCTGGTGCAGGCCGGTTCATCCGAGGGCGGCAAGGCCCTGGGCTCGCGCTATGCCGATGCAATCTTCACCACCCAGACCACCCTGGTCGATGGCCTGGCGTTCTACCAGGAGATGAAGCAGCGCGCTCGTCAGTGGGGGCGCAACCCCGAGCACCTGAAGATCATGCCGGGGCTGTCGACGGTGATCGGCAGCACCGAGGCCGAGGCCCATGCGCGCTTCGATGAGTTGAATGCCTATTACGGCGAAGAAGGGCTGATCAACCAGGTGGCGGCGCGGGTAGGGCTGGCGGTCAGCGAGCTGCAACTGGACGCGCCCTTGCCGTGGGAGCGCATTGGCCCGGTCAATGCCTTCGAGCGCGGCTCCCATGGGTTTCTCGAAGCCCAGTTGAACCTCGCGCGCCGGGAGAACCTGACCATTCGCGAGCTGTCGCGGCGGATTCTGGTAGGCCACCGGCTGATGGTCGGCACCCCGGAGCAGGTCGCCGACACCCTGGAGCACTGGTTCCGTGCCGGTGCCGCCGACGGCTTCAACATCATGCCCGACATGTTCCCTTCCGGTGTCGAGGCGTTTGTCGACGAGGTGGTGCCGCTGCTGCAAAAGCGCGGTGTGTTCCGCCACGACTACCAGGGCAGCACCCTGCGTGACCACCTGGGCCTGCCGTACCCGGCCAGCCAATACCAACGGGCAGCCGCGGCTGTCTGAATTCTCCTATCGCACACGGACTCACCATGATCAAACGCACACTCGGCAACAGCGACATCCAGGTCAGCATCCTCGGCCTTGGCACCATGACCTGGGGCCACCAGAACAGCGAAAGCCACGCCCACCAGCAGCTCGATGCGGCCCTGGCTGCCGGCATCAACCTGATCGACACCGCCGAGATGTACCCCACGCCAACCCACGCCGAAACCTGGGGCAGCACCGAGCGCTTCATCGGTAGTTGGCTGGCCAAAACCGGGCGGCGCAATGAGGTGGTACTGGCCAGCAAGATCATCGGCCCGGCACGCCAGCCGGGGGCGGGCGCGCATATCCGCCAAGGGCGTACGCGCCACGACCGCGCCAACATTGTCGCGGCCCTGGACGGCAGCCTCAAGCGCCTGCGAACCGAATACCTGGACCTCTACCAACTGCACTGGCCGGACCGCACCACCAATATTTTTGGCCAGCGCGAATATCCCTATGTGGCCGACGACGCCCAGACTGTGAGCATCGGCGAAACACTTCAGGTGCTGGCAGAGCAGGTGAAGGCGGGCAAGATCCGCCATATCGGTGTGTCCAACGAAACGCCCTGGGGCGTGGCCGAGTTCCTGCGCCAGGCCCGCGAGCAGGACCTGCCGCGCATTGTCAGCATCCAGAACCCCTACAGCCTGCTCAATCGCCTGTACGAGGGTGGCCTTTCGGAGTTCAGCCAGCGTGAAAACCTCGGCCTGCTGGCCTACTCGCCGCTGGCTTTCGGTGCCCTGACCGGTAAGTACCTCAACGGCGCCTTGCCCGAGGGCTCGCGGCTGTCGTCGGTGTACCGCACCTTCAATCGCTACGACAGCCCCGGCGCCCACCAGGCCATTGCCGCCTACGTGGCCCTGGCCGCCGAACTGGCGCTGAGCCCGGCGCAGTTGGCCCTGGCTTTTGTCATCAACCAGCCCTTTGTCAGCAGCGCCCTGACCGGGCAGACCAGCCTTGTGCAACTGGCCGACAACCTCGATGCGCTGGATGTGAAGCTCGACCAGGAGACGCTGGCGCGCATCGAACAGATCCACCGCCAGGTCCCCAACCCGGCGCCTTGAATCCCAACCCTTTGTGACTGGAGGTGGCCGATGGCGCCGCTCAATTCAACTGCCGCGGTGTTGCCCAGTGCCGGGCTGATCCAGGCCCAGGCGCGCTTTGGCAGACGGCGTCGACAGCTGCAACAACTGGCTGTGCGCCCGGGCCTGGTGCTGGCGGCGCTGTTCGTCGCGCTGCTGCTGGCGGCCGCGCTGGCGCCAGGCTGGCTGGTGTCGGCCGACCCGCTGGAGGCCAGCGCGCGCCAGGCGTTCCAGCCTCCGAGCAGCCTGCATTGGCTGGGTACCGACGAGAACGGCCGCGACATTCTTGCGCGGCTGGTGTACGCGGTGCGCCCCTCGCTGGTGCTGGGCCTGAGCGCCACCGCCCTGGGCCTTGTACTGGGGACCGTGATGGGGCTGGCAGCGGGGCTCGGACCGCGCTGGGTGGATGGTGCCGTGATGCGCCTGGTGGACGTGCTGCTGGCGTTTCCCGACCTGCTGCTGGCACTGGTGATCATCACCTTTTTCGGTCAGGGCGCCGTCAACACTATCATCGCCGTGGGTGTCGCAAGTGTGCCGCGCTATGCCCGCCTGGTGCGTGCGCAAACCCTGGTGGTGCGCGGTGCCGGCTATGTGGAAGCGGCCACTACCCTGGGCCTGGCACGGCGTCAGGTGATCTGGCGGCACGTGCTGCCCAACGCCATCAAGCCGATCCTGATCCTGGCCACCATCGGCATCGGCAGCACTATCGTCGCCGGCGCCGCCCTGAGCTTCCTCGGCTTTGGCGCGCCGCCGCCCGAGCCGGAGTGGGGCGGCATGCTCGCCATTGGCCGCAATTACCTGGCCAACGCCTGGTGGCTGGCGACCTGGCCGGCCCTGGCGATCACCCTCACCGTGGTTTCGATCACTGCCATCGGCCGCGAACTGCTGCGCCGCAACGAAGGTAAACGCTCATGAACGCGAGCATCAAACCGCTGGAACCCTTGATTGATGTGCGCGACCTGCAGGTGCGCTTTGCAAACGGCGCGCCGGTGCTCAAGGGCATCAGCTTCAACCTGCAGGCCGGGGAGTGCCTGGCATTGGTGGGCGAGTCCGGCTCGGGCAAGAGCGTCACCTCGCGCACCCTGGCCGGGCTCACCGGCGCCCATGCCCAGGTTCAGGCCAGTCGCCTGGCGTTTGCCGGGCAGGATCTGCGTGCGTTCTCGGAGCGCGCCTGGCGCCAGGTGCGCGGCGCGCAGATCGGTTTTGTCATGCAGGACGCCCTGGGCTCGCTCGATCCCTTGCGGCCGGTGGGCAAGGAAATCGAAGAACCCCTGCAACTGCACGGCGCATTGAACCGTGAGCAGCGCCAGGCACGGGTGCTGGAACTGCTGCGCCTGGTGGGCGTGCCGTCGCCTGAACTGCGGGCGCGGCAGTATCCCTGGCAGTTGTCGGGTGGGTTGCGCCAACGGGCATTGATCGCCTCGGCCATTGCCTGCAACCCGCGCCTGCTGATCGCCGACGAGCCCACTACGGCGCTGGATGCCACCGTGCAGGCCCAGGTGCTGGACCTGCTTGAATCGCTGCGTGGCGACAGCACCGCCATGCTGATCGTCAGCCATGACCTGGCGGTGGTTTCGCGCCTGGCCAATCGGGTGGCGGTGATGCACAACGGGGTGATCGTCGAGCAGGGCAGCGTCGAAGCGGTGCTGCAGGCCCCGCAGCACCCCTACACCCAGTACCTGCTCAAGGCGGGTGCTGCCGTGCATTTTCGCCGGCCCCAGTTGCCCGCGCTGGCCGCGGTTAGCCAGGCGCCGGTCGAAACCGCTGCGCCACTGTTGCAGGTGCAGGGCCTGAGCAAAGCCTTCAAGGGCCCGGACGGGCAACTGCGCACGGTGGTCGATGGCGTCTCGCTGCAACTGCACAAGGGCCGCACCCTGGGGATCGTCGGTGAGTCGGGCTCGGGCAAGACCACCCTGACCCGAATGATCCTCGGCCTGGAACCCCCCGATGGCGGTGATATCCAGATCAAGGGCCGGCCCTGGCTGAGCCTTGGCGATGGTGAAAAACGCCAGCTGCGGCGCAGCATCCAGGTGGTGTTCCAGGACCCGCTGAGCTCCTTCGATCCACGCTACACCGTGCAGCGGGTGCTGTTTGAGGCGCTGGAAGTGGCCGGGCACCTGCGCGCCAGCTGGCGCACCCGAGCGCTGGAACTGCTGGACCTGGTACGCCTTGATGCGGGCCTGCTGGAGCGTCGCCCGATCGAGCTGTCCGGCGGCCAGCGACAGCGCATCGCCATTGCCCGGGCGCTGGCGGCGCAGCCGCAGATGCTGGTGTGCGACGAGCCGGTTTCAGCCCTGGATGTGTCGGTGCAGGCGCAGATTCTCGAGCTGCTCGACGACCTCAAGCAGCGACTGGGCCTGGCGTGCCTGTTCATCTCCCACGACCTGGGGGTGATCAACCATGTCAGCGACCATGTGCTGGTGATGAAGGACGGCGTGGCGGTGGAAAGCGGCCCGGTGCGCGATGTTTTCGACCGCCCGCAACACCCCTATACCCGTGCCTTGCTCGATGCCATCCCGCACCTGGAAAGCGGCCGGTGCACCCGTTTTGAATTTCTCCGCCTGGCGATCTGACTCGCCCGATTTGTACAAGGATGCTTTATGCCTGGCTTACTTGCAGTACCCCAACGCCGTCACCTGGACGACCTCAAGGGCAACACCGAGAACCTGCTGCCGCTGATTGGCGCAGGCGCTGCACAACGTGAACGCGAACGCCGGTTGCCCTATGAGGCGGTGCGTCAGATCGCCGAGGCCGGGCTTTACACCTGCCGCATTCCTGAAGCCCACGGCGGGCCGGGAGGCAGCGTCAGCGATGTGATCGGCCTGCTGCTGCGCATCGCTTCGGTGGACTCCAACGTCGCCCAGGCATTGCGCCCCGGCTTCGGTTTTGTCGAAGGGCTGCTGGCGTCCCGTGCCGAGGGCGCCGAGGTGGAGCGCCAGCGCTGGTTCGCCCGTTACCTGGACGGTGCGGTGCTGGGCAACGCCGGTTGGGAAGTGGGCGGGGTCAACGGCGCGATCAGTGCGCGCATCGTTCGCGATGGCGAGCACTACCGGGCCAGTGGCAGCAAGTACTACAGCACCGGCTCCCTGTATGCAGACTGGGTCAGTGCCGTGGCCCTGGATGAAGACGACCAGCCGGTTTCTTTCGTGTTGCCCCGTGATCGCCAGGGCCTTGAGCTGCTGGACGATTTCGACGCGATGGGCCAGCGCCTGACGGCCAGTGGTACCACCCGGCTCAACGATGTACGGGTGTATGCCGACGAGATTCGTACGCGCACCGTGGAGGAGGGCAAACGCACCATCGTCACGCCCTTCCTGCAGTTGTTCCTGGCCACGGTGCAGGCAGGTATCGCCCGCAATGCCCTGAACGATGCCACCCGCTTTGCCCGCGAGCATGCCCGCCCGATCAAGCACAGCAGCGCCACGCGCTCGGTCGATGATCCGTATGTGCAACACAGCGTCGGCGATATCGCGGCCCGGGCCTTCGCTGTCGAAGCGGTGGTGCTGCGCGCCGCAGCCTCTATCGACCGGGCCTGGGCCGCCGACCTTGATCCGGCGCTGGTCGATCAGGCCGCCATCGATGTCGCCCAGGCGCAGTACATTGCCGCCGAGTCGGCGCTCAAGGCCGCAGAGCTGTTGTTCGATGTCGGCGGCGCCTCGACCACCGGGCGTAGCCATAACCTCGACCGCCACTGGCGCAATGCCCGCACCGTGGCCAACCACAACCCGCGTCATTGGAAGGCGGCGGCTGTGGGGGCCTGGTACTTGACCGACACGCCACCGCCGACCTCGGGGTTGTTCTGACTTGGGCGCGCTGCAGGCGCCGCTCCTGACCCCGCCGGTCGCCAATACGTCTCGGCGGGTGCCGGTCATTATTGGGTGTGCGTTGTTGATGGAGCTGATCGACGCCACTGTGGTGATGACCGCCTTGCCGCAGATGGGCGTCGAACTCGGCGTGCCCAGTGTGCGAATGAACCTGGTGGTGTCGCTGTACCTGCTGGCCGCGGCCCTGGCGGTGCCGGTCAGTGGCTGGGCTGCCGACCGCTTCGGGCCACGGCGCTTGTTCGTGTTGGCGATGGTGCTGTTCACCCTGTCGTCGCTGGCCTGCGCGCTGGCCGGCTCGTTGCTGCAGCTGTGCCTGGCGCGGCTGTGCCAGGGGGCGGCCGGGGCGATGATGGTGCCGGTGGGGATGATGATCCTGTTGCGCTGGTCACCGCGTGAGGACCTGCTGCGCAACATGTCGTACCTGACCATTCCACCCCTGATCGGGCCGATGCTCGGGCCACCGCTGGGCGGCTTGATGGTGACGTTGCTGTCCTGGCAGTGGATCTTCCTGGTCAACCTGCCCATCGGGGTGCTGGGGATCTACCTGGTACTGCGACACATCCCGGATTACCCGGGCGCCAGTGATCGGCCGCTGGATGGGCGCGGGTTGCTGCTCAGCAGCGTCGCCCTGGGGGCGTTGGTGTTCGGATTCGAGGCGTTGGGCCACGGCTTGCTGGCGCGTCGGTGGGTGGCGGTACTGCTGGTGCTCGGGGCGTTGGCGGCGTTGCTGTATGTACGCCATGCCCGGCGGTGTGCGCAGCCCTTGCTGGATTTTTCGCCGCTGCGGGTGCGCAGCTTTGCCCTCAGCTACTGGGGTGGAAACCTGTTTCGCCTGGGCACGGCGGCGCAGCCTTTTCTGATGGTGCTGCTGTTTCAACTGTGCTTTGGCCTGAGCCCGTTACAGGCGGGGCTGTTGACCTTTACCGGCGGGGTGGGGGCGTTTGTGGTGAAACTGCTGGCGGTACGGATCGTGCGGCGCCTGGGGTTTCGCCGAACCTTGAGCCTCAACGCGGTAATGACGGGGCTGAGCCTGCTGGCCTGCGCTCGCTTCGACCTGGATACGCCCTACTGGCTGGTGGTGCTGGTGTTGTTCTGCAGCGGGCTGATCCGTTCCCTGCAGTTCAGTGCCATGGGCGGACTGACCTATGCCGATGTGCCGGCGCGGTTGCACAGCAGGGCCAGCAGCCTGTCGGCGGCCACGGTGCAATTGACCATGAGCGTGTCGGTGGGCATTGCGGCTTCGTTATTGGGCGTGTTGATGAGCCTCAAGGCTGAGCAACAGGTAGGGGTGGGGGATATCGCCACGGTGATGGGCGTGTGCGCAGTGGTGTGCATGGCGTCGGCGCTGGTGTTCCGACACTTGGCGCCGGAGGCGGGGCGGGATGTCTACCGATAGGCGCGTACCCGGTTCAGCCGCCGCTCACCTTCGCCGGCGGGTGAGATGTTCCTCGGTGGGAGCGGGCTTGCCCCGCGATGCGGTGTGGCTGGCGGAATGGTGAGTTCTGTGACGGCCTCTCGCGGGGCAAGCCCGTTCCTACATGAAGTGCGCCCAGTTCAGGTCGTACCTGGTTCAGATGGAGAGGTTCAGCACGCGCTCTCCCTGAACAGTCTCGGCCGGCCGCCGCCGGTTCACCGCCAGTTCACCGATCTTGATCAACCGGCTACGGGTGATGTTGCGGCTAAGCCCGAGCAGGTTGGCGGTGTGGACCTGGTTGTAATGACTGAAGCGGTAGGCTGCGCGCAGTAACGCATCATCGACTTTCTCATGCAACGCACCAGGCGCTTGCTCGAAGAGCTTCTGGAAGGCGCGCTCAAGCAACCCGTCGGCCGAGTCGTCGCAGTCGCCGTTGTCGTCGGCGCGTTCGATGCGCAGGTTCGACAGGCGCAGGTCCTGCTGGCGGATCACACCGTCGCGGCAGATCAACAGCGTATGGTGAATCACGTTCTCCAACTCGCGGATATTGCCCGGCCAGCCATAGCTGCGCAGCCTGGCTTCGGCCTCGCTGCTCAGGCTCACCGCGCCATAGCCCAGGCGCTGGCTGTAGGCCTGGATGAAGTGGCGCACCAGCGGCAGGATGTCGCCAGGCCGCTCGCGCAGAGGCACCAGCTCCAGGCTGACAACGTCCAGGCGGTAGTAGAGGTCTTCGCGAAAATGCCCGGCGTTGATGGCTTTTTCCAGTTGTACGTTGGTAGCCGCCAGCACCCGTACATCGATGGGGATACTTTTGCGCGACCCCAGGCGCACCACTTCGCGTTCTTGCAATACCCGCAGCAATTTGACCTGGATGGCCATGGGCAAGTCGCCAATCTCATCGAGGAACAGGGTGCCGCCATTGGCTTCCTCGAACCACCCGGCCTTGGCACCCAGGGCGCCGGTGAAGGCGCCTTTTTCATGACCGAACAGCTCGGCTTCTACCAGCGACTCGGAGAACGCGCCACAGTTGACTGCGACAAAGGGCTTGTCGCGCCGACCACTGAGGTTGTGGATGTGGCGGGCCACCAGCTCTTTGCCGGTTCCGGTCTCGCCGATGATCAGTACGCTGGCTTCACTGGGGGCGACCTGTTGCAGGTGCGCGAGCAGGGCCTGTGACTTGGGGTCTTCGAACACCTGCGCCGTGGCGCGGATCGAGGTGGCCAGGGCCGGTGAGGGCGGGAGGGTCAACAATTGCATGGCGGTCACACTATGAGTAGAAGGTCGGAGTCGGCAGTTGCCCGTTCAGGGCCCACTCACCGAGTTCGTGCAGCTTGTAGTCCAGCGGGTCGTGCAGGCTCTGGGTACGCAGGTTGCGCCAGTGGCGGTCGAGCCCTACCGAGGCCTGGGTGGCACGGGCACCGGTGACTTCGAAGACCTTGCTGCAAATTTCCAGGCCGTCGCGGCTGGCGGCGACCTTGGCGGTGGCGATGGTCACTGCCAGGCGCCCGCGTTGCTCGGCGGTAAGCGCCGGGCCTTTGCTCCAGGCGTCGTCCAGCGCTGCGGTGGCTTGTTGCACCAGGCCCCGCGCACCCTGCAGACGCACCCAGAAGTCACCGAAGTGATTGAGTACATATGGGTCCTCATGCACCTGCTCGACCGGGGACTTGAACCAGCGCCGCGACTCCGTCAGGGCGTAGTGACGTGCTTCTTCGAAAGCGCCTTCGGCAATGCCGAGAAAGACATGGGCGAAATGCAACTGGGCAATCAACGGCCTCAGGCAGGCAAAGGGCGTGCTCAGGGGACCAGGGTCGAGCAACAGGTCGCTTTCCTCCACCCGCACCCGCTCGAAGGTGGCACTGCCGCTGTCGGTCTGGCGCTGGCCCATGTTGTGCCAATCGTTATGCAGGGTGATGCCGCTGCGGCCGCTGGGAATGGCGGCGATCAGCAGCTTGCCGCCGGCGGCTTCATCCACGGCTGAAGCGATCAGCATTTGCGAGTCGCTGGCGCCGGAGCAGAAGCTCTTCTTGCCGGAAAATTCGCGATAGCTGCCGTGGTCTTTGACCACGGTGCGGGTGTCCAGCGGGTTCAGAGCGTTGCCCCAGAACCAGTGCTTGCGGGCGGTGAGCTCGAACCAGGGCTGCCACTGCGCGGGTGTGGCGAACAGGCGCACGGTGGCGAGCATCAGGTGATGAAAGCCGAAGACATGGGCCAGGGAGCTGTCGACTCGGGCAAATTCGCGCACCACCTCGAAGGTTTGCGCCCAACTGCCACCCAGACCGCCGAACTCGCGGGGAATGCTCAGGGCCAGCAGGCCGCTGCGACGTATGGCATCGCGCTCTGCCTTGGGCGTACCGCCCTGGCGGTCACGTTCGACGACGGTGCGGGCAAACTCGCTGGCCAGGGCCCGGGCTGTCTGCAATGGGGTTGAGGGGGCGATATGCAAGGTGCGCTCACTGGGGCTCGGAGAGATACAGTGATGCTAAATGATCTAAAAAATCTAAAATAAATAACTTATAGATCTTTAGTTATGTCGTTTTTTATATTTCTAAACGATCTTACTAAGTAAGTATTTATTCTTTTTAATTTTAATCGGTGCAGCGCACTCTCCACCTCAAGCACTGCGCGGCAGTGCATCCAGAACGAGGAAGCAGCATATGACCATCAAGGCGATCAACGTACGCAATCAGTTCAAGGGCACGGTCAAGGAGATCATAGAAGGACCGGTGGTTTCGGAGATCGACGTGCAGACCTCCGCCGGAATCGTCACCTCGGTGATCACCACCCGTTCGGTGCATGAGCTGGAATTGCGGGTGGGCAGTGAGGTGATTGCCTTCGTCAAATCCACCGAGGTGTCGATCGCCAAGCTATGAGGCGTCGCGCAACAATTGAAAACGACACACCTGTCCTCCGCGCAGCATGCATTCCAGGTGCTGCACCTGCCCACCTCCCAGACTGCCAATCAGCGCCAGGTCGAGCTCACAGATTTGCGGGTGAGCCTCGGCCAACTGATGGAACACGCAGTTGTGGGCGACGATCTGCACAGGGCCCCCTGAGCGGAAAAACACTTCGGCTTCGTAGCCAACCTCCTTCATGCGGGCAGCAATCTGTGCTTCGTCCAGCCGGGTTGCGCTCAGGTCACGGGCGATTTTTTCGCCCAGGCTGCGCATCAGACCAATCAATGCCTCTTCGCCGATCAAGCTGGCGACCTCGCCAATCAGCAGATTCGCCAGCAGGTGGTAGTGGCGCGGGAACAGCTCCTGGCCTTGGCGGCTGAGTTGATACAACTGCTCGGGGCGCCGACCGGTGGCGCGCAGTTCACCGCGCGTCACCAGGTCATCACGCTCCAGCGCCGATAGGTGCTGACGCACAGCCGTGCGGGTGACTGCCAGCTGGCCGGCCAGTTCTTCAATGCTCATGCCGGCGGGCTTGTACAACAGTGCCGAGAGCAGATCCTGCTGGGTGCGTCCCAAGCCTTCGAACATTGGTTGACCTCGCTCAGAACTTGTTCGGGAACTGTTTGACCAATGCCGCCGTCAAGGCATCGGCCAGCCCCAGGATATGTTCGCGCATGTGTTTCCAGGTGACGGCTTCTGTCTTGTAGTCCTTCTTGCCGAATTCGTCGATCTGGGCGACATGGTGCCCACCATGGGCGGCGAGCAGGGTGTTGAGCGTCGATTCCGGCAGGTTGGGGTTGGCAGTGGCGAGGAATTTGGCCAAGGCCTTGGCGTTGCTGGAAAGCTCGGCCACGGCCGCTTGTTTGCCGCTGGCCGACTGGCTGACGCTGGCATCACTGTAGTGCTTGACCGCCCCCCAGTGCCCGCCAAGCAGTTTCAACAGCTGATCTGCGGCAGGCTGGCCGTAGAGCGGGGCAATGCTGTTGGCGATGGCGGTAGCGTTGCTGACCACCTCCTGGCTGGCGACTTCGGCTTGCTGGCGATCACCCAGCTGGTTGGCCAGGGCGTAATTGCG
This sequence comes from Pseudomonas vranovensis, assembly GCF_040438935.1. Taxonomy (NCBI): domain Bacteria; kingdom Pseudomonadati; phylum Pseudomonadota; class Gammaproteobacteria; order Pseudomonadales; family Pseudomonadaceae; genus Pseudomonas; species Pseudomonas vranovensis. The sequence continues at coordinate 1,366,543 of NZ_CP159259.1, forward strand.
AATCCAGAAAATATGCTCCACCCACAGATCACGCAGGGCCAGGCGGGTGGTCAAGGTGGCCGAGTCGGCGGGGGACGAGGTGGTTTGTGCGGTGGTGCTGAGGGCGGGGAGCGTACACAAGGCTGCAAGCAGCAGCACAACGGGCAGTTTGATCTTCATGGCAGTACCCTCGAGGGGTGAAGTGGCCTACAAGATCAATTACAGCATAGAAATATGTCGTTAATGATTGGGGCGCCGAACGGTGGTTACCCACCGCCAGGGCGGTGGGTAACCGAAGGGCTCGGCTCAGGAACGGACGGCATCTGGCAGGATCATCCGCGCCGGTGCCTGGGCGGCCTTGCCACGGGCGACCAGGTAGTAGAGCACGCTCGGTACGACCAGGCCGATGATCCACGACACATCGACGTCGCCCAGGTAGGCGACCATCGGGCCGGTGTAGAGCTTGGTGGAAATGAACGGCATCTGCACCAGCACACCGAGGGTGTAGACGATGATGCCGGACATGTTCCAGCGTCCGTAGCGGCCTTTGGGATCGGCCAGCGCCGGTACGTCGTAGCGTTCCTTGGTGATGAAGTAGTAGTCCACCAGGTTGACCGCGCTCCAGGGCACAAAGAAGGTCAGCAGGAACAGGATGAACGACTTGAAGGCGCTGAGGAACGAGTGTTGGCCGAGCAAGGCAACCACCGTCGAGGCACCGACAATGGCGAGCACGAACAGCAGGCGCTGGCGGCGGCTGACGTCGATGTGCCCGCGAAAGCCACTGATGATAGTGGCGATGCACATGAAGCTGCCGTAGGAGTTGAGGGTGGAAATGGTCACCTTGCCGAAAGCGATGCTGAAGTACAGCAGTGCAGCGGTGGCACCGGTGCCCCCCAGGCCCACGATGTAGGCCACTTCACGCCCGGAAAACTGGCCGTTGGCAATGGCGGCGGCGAACACCCCGAGGACCATCGACGCCTGGGCGCCGATCACCGAACCCAGGCCGGCGGCGAGGAAGGTCTTGAACGAGGAGGTGCTGCTTGGCAGGTAGCGGGAGTAGTCCGCCACATAAGGACCGAAGGCGATCTGCCAGGACGCCGACAGCGACACCGCGAGCAAGAACGAGGCCCAGGTGAAGTGGCGGTTTTCCAGCAACTGGCTGATGTCGGCAATGGCCATGATGCGGCTGAACAGGTAGACGAAGGCGATGATCCCCAACACGCTGGCGATGCGCCCGATCCAGTGGATCACGCGGTAGCCGGACACCGTGGCGAGGACGATGACCGCGGCGAAGATCAGGATCCCGGTACTGTCGCTGACGCTCAGCAACTGGCCGATGGCCTGGCCGGAGAGCACCGTGCCGGTGGCGGTGAAGCCCAGGTACATCAGGCACACCAGGGCAATCGGGATGGCCGCGCCATAGACACCGAACTGCACGCGGCTGGAAATCATCTGCGGCAGGCCCAGCTTGGGGCCTTGGGCTGCATGCAGGGCCATGACCGCGCCGCCGGCCAGTTGGCCGATCAGCAAGCCGATCAACGACCAGAACACATCGCCGCCCAGCACCACGGCCAAGGCCCCGGTGACGATGGCAGTGATCTGCAGGTTGGCACCCAGCCACAGGGTGAACTGGCTGTAGAGGCGTCCGTGCCGTTCATTCTCCGGGATGTAGTCAATCGAGCGGCGCTCGATCAAGGGCTTGCTGCGCGGGGCGCTGGCCTGGGTCATTGCTGTGGATCTCCGCATATTGTTGTTGTCGAGCGGTCGGGTCACCGGCCGGACGCGGGGCGGCGACGCCAGCAGATATGAGCATGTATATACAATTACGGTCAAGTGAATGTGTCGAAACATTGCAGCTCTGCTAGGCTGCAGGTTTTCAGCCTCACAGTATTCACCTCCATGCCTGAATCGATGCCCGAACCCCAAGCCGTCTGCAGTCCCATCACCCGCAGCGCGATCTACCTCGTTGTCACCCTCAACCCCGGCGAGGCGGCAGCCGAACAGGTACGCGGCTGGTGCGCCGACGTCGCCGGGCTGACCCGCTCGGTGGGCAAGCGCTCGCAGGGCGGCAACCTGTCGTGTGTCTGTGGCTTTGCTGACAGCGCCTGGGATCGCCTGTTCGGTCAGCCACGTCCGGCAAACCTCCATGGCTTTCGTGAGTTCGGCCCGCCAGCACGCCGTGCCCTGGCGACGCCAGGTGACCTGTTGCTGCACATTCGCGCCGAACACATGGACCTGTGCTTCGAACTGGCCACCCAGTTGATGCAGGCACTGGGCGATGCGGTCACGGTGGTCGACGAGGTGCAGGGCTTTCGCTACTTCGACATGCGCAGCATCATCGGTTTTGTCGATGGCACCGAAAACCCGGAAGGGCGCAAGGCCGAGGCCTCTACCTTGATTGGCGATGAAGATCCGGCGTTCAGGGCGGGCAGCTATGTGCTGGTGCAGAAGTACCTGCACAACATGACGGCGTGGAATGCGTTGTCGGTCGAGGCCCAGGAGCGGGTTATCGGGCGCACCAAACTGTCGGATATCGAACTGGACGAGTCGGTGAAGCCGAGTTGCTCGCACAGTGCCTTGACCGTCATCACCGACAGCAACGGCGAGGAGTTGAAGATCCTGCGCGACAACATGCCTTTCGGACGCCCTGGTGCCGGTGAGTTCGGCACTTATTTCATCGGTTACGCGCGCTCCCCGGTGCCCATCGAACGGATGCTCGAGAACATGTTCGTCGGCAACCCCGAGGGCAACTATGACCGCCTGCTGGATTTCAGTACGGCGGTCACCGGGGGGCTGTTTTTCGTGCCTTCGGCCGACTTGCTCGAAGACCTGGCGCAGCGTACGCCCTGATCCGGGCGCTTGTCGTCATGGCCTATCGAGCAGGGCCTTGACCTCGGCAAAGCATTTTTCCGCCAGGGCCGAGCGCGGTTCGCTGCGGCGCAGCAACAGGCCGATGGGCGCATGCACGCTGGCACTGGCAATCGGCACGATGCGGATGTGTTCGCTCAGGTCGTCCAGCCCGCAGTTGAGCGGCATGATGGCGCAGCAGATGCCGGTGCAGATCGCCTGGATCAACTGGTAAGTGGAGTCGCTCTCCAGTACTGGTTTGGGGTACAGGCCCCGGCTGCGAAAGCTCAGGTCTACCGACTGGCGATAGTGCATGCCCTTGGAGAGCATCCCCAAGGGCAGGTCGCTGATCTGGTCCCACGGTAGCTCGGGCTGGTCGAACTGGAAGTGGCGGGTGTCGTACAGCAGGCCCATGCTGGTGGAGCCCAGTTCAATCACCTCGAAGTAGGCGGTGTTGATCTGGTCCAGATAGCAGATTCCAAGGTCGAGCTGGTTGCGGCTCAAGCCATCGATGACCTGCTCCGAGCTCAGGGACGAGAGCTGGAACTGCAACTCGGGGTAACGCTGGGCCAGTGGGGTGAGAAAACTCATGGGGTTGATGCTCGACAGTGGCACCATGCCCAGGCGCAGGCTGCCGACGATCTGCCCGCGACAACTGGCGGCTTCGGCCTGCAAGCCGTCGTAGGCGGCCAGCAGGGTGCGGGCCCAGGCGAGGATACGCTCACCGGCTTCAGTGAAGCCTTCAAAGCGTTGGCCGCGGGTCACCAGCACCAGGTCCAGCTCATCTTCAAGGTTGCGCAGGCGCATCGACAGGGTAGGCTGGGTGACGTGGCACAGGGCGGCGGCCTGGCCGAAGTGGCGGGTCTGGTCCAGGGCGATGAGAAACTTGAGTTGTTTGATGTCCATGGCACGGCCCGGCAATTGATCTGAAGCGAATATCCAGTGTTACCGATGGCACTGATATTCGTCCAATGAGAAATCGTGAACGGCTGATAGGTGAGGTCGATCAAGCCCGGCCCAGAGCGGTGCGTTGCCAATAGATGAGGTCGATGGGGTGTTGGGAACTGTCGATTGGACGACCCAGGCGTCAGCCACTAGTTTGCCCGTAGATAATGAACCTTGGTGAGCCTACCGATATGAGTGTGAAACTGGACGCGGTCTTTGTGCCGCTCAACATTGCCGTACTGACGGTCAGTGATACACGCACCTTCCAGACCGATACCTCCGGTGAACTGCTGGCCACCCGCGCAGTGGAGATGGGCCATCGCCTGGTGGCGCGTGCCCTGGTCAAGGACGACATCTACAAGATCCGCGCCCAGGTGGCGACCTGGATTGCCGACGAGCAGGTGCAAGTGGTGCTGGTGACCGGTGGCACCGGCTTTACCGCCCGCGATAGCACGCCCGAGGCGGTCGCGTGCCTGCTCGACAAACATATCGAGGGCTTTGGCGAATTGTTCCGTGCCCTGTCGATCCTGGATATCGGCACCTCCACTGTACAGTCCCGCGCCCTGGCGGGCCTGGCCAACGGTACGCTGGTGTGCTGCGTGCCGGGCTCCACCGGCGCTTGTCGTACCGCCTGGGAGGGGATTCTTGCCGAGCAGCTCGATGCCCGTCACCGGCCCTGCAACTTTGTCGCCCATCTGAAACCTGGCCAACTGTGTGAGTCGCGCCAATGAATACACCTGCGCTACTGGCGGTTGACGATGCGCTGGGCCAACTGCTGACGCTGGCAGAGCGTGCCCCGCTCGACGCGGTCGAGACGCTGGGCCTGGCCGATGCCGAGGGTCGTGTGCTGGCCGGTGACGTGGTAGCGATTGTCGATGCGCCAGCCTGGTCGAACAGTGCCATGGATGGCTACGCCTTCAACCTGGTCGATGCCATTGGTTTTCCCTTGCCCGTTTCCCAGACCGTATTTGCCGGTCAGGCGGGTGAGCCGCTGGCACCGGGCACCTGTGCGCGCATCTTCACCGGGGCGCCGATCCCCCAAGGCGCCAACTGCGTGCAGATGCAGGAAAACTGCACAGTACTGGAGGACGGTCGGATTGCCGTGCAAGGTACTCTGCGCGAGGGCGCCAACATTCGCCAGCAAGGCAGCGAGACCGCTGTCGGTCAGTTGCTGCTGGGCAAGGGTACGGTGTTGAGTCCGATCGCCCTGGGGGTGCTGGCGTGCCAGGGTATCTATCGCGTATCGGTTGTGCGCAGTCTCAAGGTCGCCTTGCTGTCCACGGGTAACGAACTGGTGGGCGAGGGCGAGGTACCGGCCCCGGGACAGATCCACGACAGCAACCGTGTGGTATTGCAGTCGTTGTTGCAGCGCATGGGCTGTGACGTCATCGACCTGGGCAAGGTCAATGACGAGCTGGCATTGATACGCGCAGCCCTTGAACGGGCAGGCAACGCCGATTTGATCATCAGCAGTGGTGGTGTGTCGGTAGGGGATGCCGATTGCATCGGATCACTGTTGCGCGAAGCGGGCGAGGTGCTGATGTGGAAATTGGCGATCAAGCCAGGCAAGCCGTTTACCTTCGCTCATTTCAACGGCGTACCGTTCATTGGATTGCCGGGTAATCCGGGCTCGTCGCTGGTGACCTTCCTGATGCTAGCCCGGCCTTACATCCTGCGTCGCATGGGGCGTACCCGGGTCGAACAGATGCGCTTGCCGGTGGTCTGCGGGTTTGACTGGCCCAGGGCGGGACGACGTCAGGAGTACCTGCGGGTCAGTATCGAGCAGGGTCGAGCGGTGTTGCAGCCGAACCAGAGCTCGGGGACCTTGCTCAGTGCTACCTGGGCGGATGGACTGCTTGAGGTGCCGGTGGGTACCACGTTCAAGGCAGGCGATTCGCTCGACTTCATCCCGTTTGCCAGTTTGCTGGCGTAGGCCCGGGCGACCGCTGCGCAGCCGATTGCAGGCTATCGCCAGCGGCTACGGGTTTGGCCTGCAACCTTAATCGCTGCCGAGGCACGAGGCTGCGATCAGCCGCGAATCGGTCGCAGTCCAGGCGCCGTTCGAGCGGCAAACCAGCCCCCTCAGGCATTGATCAGGTGAGCACAAAATCCACCGGCTGCAACGGTGCGGGCAGGTCCGTACGGCCGATCGCGGTCAGTATTTCGCGCTCGATGGTGCGTACCATGGCATCGGTGGGCAGGTCGTTTTCTTCACGGCCGAACGGGTCTTCAAGTTCGTCGCTGATGGCGTCCAGACCAAAGAAGGTGTAGCTGACGATCGCGGTGAAAATCGGTGCCAGCCAACCCAGCGGTTGGGCCATGGCAAACGGCAACAGTACACAGAACATGTAGATGGTGCGGTGCAGCAGCAGGGTGTAAGGGAAGGGCAGTGGTGTGCTCTTGATCCGCTCGCACACGGCCTGGGCTTCGGACAACCCGCGCAGGCGCTGCTCCAGGGTCATGTAGCGCCATTCGCTGATGGTGTGTTCTTCTGCCAGGCGCGAGCAGGTGCTGCCGGTGTCTTGCAGGATGGCGTCGCTGATGTTGTGTTCGGCCAGGGTGTGTACGTCCGGCACCCAGTTGCGCACCGCTTTGAGTTCGTCTTCACCACGCAACCGCGCATTGAGCGCATGGGCGTAGCCGCACAGGCCCAGCAGCAGTCGCTCGCGCAACGTGGCGTCGGCAATCACGCAGCTCTCGCGGATGAACGAGCGCACTTCAATGATCACCAGCCCCCAGGCTTTACGACCCTCCCACCAGCGGTCGTAGCAGGCGTTGTTGCGAAAGCTCATGAAGATCGACAGCGAAAGGCCGAGCAGGGTGAAGGGTGTGGCATTGACCTTGGAAAACAACGCGGGGTGCAGGTTTTCGATCAGCACAATCAATGAGGCGAGCGCTGTGACCATAAAGGTGCGCCGGGCGATGCGTTTGGCGATGGAGCCTTTGAGGCTGATCAGGACGTTGAGCAGGTTGGGCTTGGGGTGAACGATCATGGAGGTCCTATCGGCGGCGGCAGCACTCAGCCGCCGGTCATGTTCATGAAGCGCAGGATCTGTACATCGCCATTGACGTCGAAGTGATGGCGATAGGGCTTGAGGGCCATGGCGTTGCAAATGGCCTGGTCCAGGCGGGTGCTGTCGCCAGGGTGAGCACGCAGTACGTGCTTGAGGTCGCTGGCATGCTCATTGCCCAGGCACAGCAGCAAGCGCCCTTCGACGGTCAGCCGCACCCGGTTGCAGGTGGCGCAGAAGTTGTGGCTGTGGGGCGATATGAACCCGATGCGGATCTGCGGCGCCTCGGCCAGGCGCCAGTAGCGCGAAGGGCCTTGGGTGGATTCAGCCGATTCGATCAGGGTGAACTGCTCGCCGATACGCTGGCGCACCTCATCACTTGAGCAGTAGGACTCGCTGCGCTGGTGTTCGCTGATGACGCCCAGGGGCATTTCTTCAATGAAGGAAATATCCAGCTCGCGATCGATGGCAAAGCGCACCAGATCATTGACTTCGCCATCGTTGCGGCCCTTGAGCACCACGCAGTTGAGCTTGGTGCGACGAAAGCCGGCGGCGCGCGCGGCGTCGATGCCGGCGATCACTTGTTCCAGGTCGCCCGTGCGGGTCAGGGCCTTGAAGCGTTGGGCGTCGAGGCTGTCCAGGCTGATGTTCAGGCGTGAAAGGCCGGCATCGAACAGCGGCCCGGCCAGGCGTCCCAGTTGCGAGCCGTTGCTGGTCATGCACAGCTCGCGCAGGCCCGGCAGGGCGGCGATGCGGGCACACAGCCCGACGATGCCGCTGCGCACCAGTGGTTCACCGCCGGTAAGGCGGATCTTGCGGGTGCCCAGGGCAACGAAGCGTTCAGCCACCTGGTACAGCTCTTCAAGGCTGAGGATTTGCTGGCGCGGCAGGAACTGCATGTCTTCGGCCATGCAATAGACACATCGAAAGTCGCAACGGTCGGTGACCGACATGCGCAGGTAATCAATCTTTCGATTGAAGCCGTCGACCAGTGTCTTGTCCGTTGCATTCACGGTTGCCATTACCTCTTTTTAATTGCCAATTGGGTCGTGGTGGTGAACGCATTCTTTGAACGTTAATTAAATAACTCTCCCAACTTGTGTCGAGCATAGGTAGCACGGGAAGGTGCGTCAAATTGCTTTTAATGACCAACCGATAAGTACCCTCTATCACGGCTGGAGGGCCCGTATTTTGCTGGTTGTGGCTTGATAGAGATCCTTGATCATCCTGTCATTACTTTCGATTGGACGTGCCAGAAGAGGGTCAATAGGCTGGAGCGGTAGAACAACTTGAAGCGTGGCCGGTGTGCAACTGACTGTTAGTTGAATAACACCCGTTAATGATGCCGGACGGCGGCGCTTTGTCTTGAGATTGTTCAAACCGCTGCGTGCACATCGAGGAATATCCTGATGAGTCAAGACGAACACATCAAAAACTATAATGGCCCGGCCGCCGGCTGGGGCGCGCTCAAAAGCGTGACCAAGAGCTGGCTGGGCAGTGACAACGCGTTCAAGAATCTGCGGGCCATGCTCAAGACCAACCAGAACGGCGGTTTCGACTGCCCCGGTTGCGCCTGGGGCGAATCGCCTGAAAGCGATATGGTCAAGTTCTGCGAGAACGGCGCCAAGGCGGTTAACTGGGAGTCTACCGGGCGCTCTGTCGCCCCGGGCTTTTTCGCCCGCTACAGCGTCAGCGCCCTGGCCGACCAGACCGACTATTGGCTCGAATACCAGGGACGACTCACGCATCCGATGCGCTTCGATGCGGCCACTGACCACTATGTGGAGACTTCGTGGGAGGAGGCGTTCGCGTTGATCGCCCGCCACCTTGATGCGCTGGACTCACCCGACCAGGCCGAGTTCTACACCTCGGGCAGGGCCAGTAACGAAGCGGCGTTTTTGTACCAGCTGTTCGTGCGGGCCTTCGGCACCAACAATTTTCCCGACTGCTCGAACATGTGCCATGAGGCCAGTGGGGTAGGGATGGGCGAGGCCCTCGGGGTTGGCAAAGGCACCGTGGTGTATCACGACCTGGAACAAGCCGATGCGATCTTTGTCATCGGCCAGAATCCGGGCACCAACCACCCGCGGATGCTGGAGCCCTTGCGAGAGGCGGTCAAACGCGGCGCCCAGGTGGTGTGCTTCAACCCCCTGAAAGAGCGAGGCCTGGAACGTTTCCAGCACCCGCAGCATCCATTGGAAATGCTCAGCAACGGCTCACGGCCAACCAACACGGCTTACTTTCGCCCAGCCCTGGGCGGTGACATGGCGGTGATGCGCGGTATCGCCAAGTTCCTGCTCAAGTGGGAGCGCGAAGCCCAGGCCAATGGTGAACCGGCGGTGTTCGATCACGCCTTCATTGCCGAGCACACCTCGGGCCTGGACGCCTACCTGGCGGAACTCGATGCCACCACCTGGTCGCACATTGTCGAGCAGTCGGGTCTGAGCCTGGCCGAACTCGAGCTGGCGGCACGCATGTACCGGCGTGCCGAGCGGGTGATCATGTGCTGGGCGATGGGGGTGACGCAGCACCGCCATTCGGTGCCGACCGTGCAGGAAATCATCAACCTGCAATTGTTGCGCGGCAATGTCGGCAAGCCGGGCGCAGGTCTTTCGCCGGTGCGCGGTCACAGCAACGTCCAGGGCGACCGCACCATGGGCATCGACGAGAAGCCGCCCACCTGGTTGCTTGGCGCGCTGGAGCAGCGATTCGAATTCAAGGTGCCGCGCGAGCACGGGCACAACGCCGTGCTGGCGATCCAGGCCATGGAGGAAAAACGCTCCAAGGTATTCATTGCCCTGGGCGGCAACTTTGCCCAGGCCACCCCCGACACCCCGCGTACCCACGCGGCGTTGCGCAACTGCGAGCTGACGGTACACATCGCCACCAAGCTCAATCGTTCGCACCTGGTCACTGGGCGTGATGCGTTGATCTTGCCTTGCCTGGGCCGTACCGAAATCGATGTGCAGGCCGAAGGTCCACAGGGTGTCACCGTGGAGGACACTTTCAGCATGGTGCATGTGTCCTATGGCCAGTTGAAGCCGCACTCGCCGTTGCTGCGTTCCGAGCCGTGGATCGTAGCCGGCATGGCCAAGGCCACCCTGGGTGACCGGCCGATCGACTGGGACTGGACCGTGGCCGACTACAGTCGTATCCGCGACCTGATCGCCGACACCCTGCCGGGCTTCGAAGATTTCAATGCGCGCTTGCAGCACCCGGGTGGCTTTCACCTGAGTAACGCTGCGGCGGAGCGGCAGTGGCAGACGGAATCGGGCAAGGCGCAATTCAGCCCAAGCGCGTTGCCTGCGCAATTGGTCAATGATGCGGTGCTGGCACGCGGCGACAAGCCCGACCTGATCCTCCAGACCCTGCGCTCCCACGATCAGTACAACACCACTTTGTACGGTCTGGATGATCGCTATCGCGGAGTGTTCGGCCTGCGTGAAGTGGTGTTCGCCAATGAGCAGGACATCCGCCGCCTGGGCTTCACGCCGAACCAGAAGGTAGACCTGGTCTCGCTTTGGGCGGATGGCCGCGAGCGTCGGGTCAGCGGCTTTACCCTGGTGGCCTACGACATTCCCGAGGGGCAGGCGGCGGCCTACTACCCAGAAACCAACCCGCTGGTGCCGCTGGAAAGCTACGGTGACCGAACCTACACGCCGACGTCCAAGTTCATCGCCATCAAGCTGGAGCGCGCGCGGCCCGATAATCGCATTCCCTCGACGAAGCGCTAGGAGGCAGTCCCCGAGGGTGTGCGATCCTCCCCCGATTAGGGGTTATGATGTTGCCAAATATTACAAAGAGCGGGTGGGGACTATGCCATTAAAGGACTTGCTGTTGGCACTGGTGGTGATCATCGCCTGGGGCGTCAACTTCGTGGTGATCAAGGTGGGCCTGGATGGCCTGCCGCCCATGTTGCTGGGGGCCTTGCGCTTTGCCCTGGTAGCGTTCCCGGCGGTGTTGCTGATCAAGCGCCCGCAGTTGCCGTGGCGCTGGTTGATCGCCTACGGTGCCACCATTTCCCTGGGGCAGTTCGCCTTTCTGTTCGAGGCCATGGGCAACGGTATGCCGCCGGGGCTGGCCTCGCTGGTCCTGCAGTCGCAGGCGTTTTTCACCCTGTTCTTTGCCGCGATGTTCCTGGGTGAACGGCTGCGCGCAGCCAGTGTGCTGGGGCTGTTGGTCGCCGCTGCAGGGCTGGCCCTGATCGGCAGCGAGAACGGCGCCCGCGTGCCGTTTTTCGCCTTGATCCTGACCTTGTGCGCCGCTGCCATGTGGGCCATGGGCAACATCATCACCCGGCGGTTCGGCAACATCGACCTGGTGGCGCTGGTGATCTGGGGCGGGTTGATTCCGCCGTTGCCATTCCTGGCACTGTCGTGGTGGCTGGAAGGGCCGGTGCTGATCGAGAGCGCCCTGCGCGGTATTGGCTGGAGCTCGATCCTGTCACTGGCCTACCTGGCGTTTGTCGCCACCATGCTGGGCTACAGCTTGTGGAGCTACCTGTTGTCGCGCTACCCGGCCGGCAAGGTGGCGCCGTTTTCGCTGCTGGTCCCGGTAGTGGGCCTGAGTTCTTCGGCGTTGCTGCTCGATGAGCGTCTGAGCCCGCTGCAGGGGTGGGGCGCATTGCTGGTGATGGCCGGGCTGCTGATCAATGTGTTCGGTCCCAGGCTGATGGCCGCCCGCAGGCTGGCCGGCCAGGGCGAGGCCTGAGCCAGGAGGCCCGTTCACCCAGTAGTGGACTTAAGGGTGGGTTCAGGGGTGATACGGTAGACGCAACGCCGGTCGCCCGAGAGCAGGTGTTCGCAGCGCTCCACTTGCGCCTGATTGCCGATCACCGCCTGGAATGTCTGCAGCTCTGAGCGGCAGAACCCCTGGCAGCGGCTGGCCGCAACGCAGATCGGGCAATGGTGCTCGATGATCAGCCAACCATCGTCGCAGGTTTGCATCTGCGCCATATAGCCGGCCTGCTCGCGCAATTGCACCAGGGTGCGGACCTTATCCTCCAGGTTCCGGGCCTGGCTGCAGGCATGCTGATACTCCTTGAGGTTTGTGGCCTCCATGCGGCTGATCAGTTGATCGACGCCTTCGGCACCAAACACCTGCTCGACCGATTCGATCAGTTGCAAGGTGAGCACACTGTGGGTGTCGGGGAAGCGTCGTTGCGCAGTCTCGGTGAGTACCCACTTTTGTGACGGTCGCCCGGCACCGCTGGCCGGTGCGCTGATACCAGCGATCAGGTCCGCGCCCTGCAGTTTTTGAAGCTGTTGGCGTGTGGCCTCGAAGCTGATGTGCAGCAGGCTGGCAAGGTCGGTGGTTTTCAGCGGGCCCCGGGTCTTGAGCAGAAACAGAATGCGCTCGGCGGTGGCCGTCGGGAGCGGGGAAGCGGCGGTGTCATGCACGGTGGGCGTCCTGCACAAGGATGGATACGCAATGCATCAGGCCGGGACCTTGGCCGGTGTGCCGGTGATGCGCCAGACCAGCAGCAACGTCAGTACCGGGGCCAGGGCAAACAGCCCGAACAGCCAGGCGGCGGCATTCTGGGCGCCGGCTACACCGCCTGGGTCAACCAGGCCTGCGCCATTACTCACCAGCCCGGCCAGGGCAGCAGCCAGGGCGGTGGCATACAGTTGCACGGTGGTGATCGAGGCCGATGCCAGATTTTCCTCGCCCGGGCGGGCTGCACTCAGCACGCGGGTCAGCAGGTGCGGCCAGCCCAGGCCAATGCCCAGGCCGACGCCGGCCAGGGCCAGGCAGTAACTCGCTACACCGGCTGCGCTGTGCAGCCAATGCGCCTGGGGTGTCATCAATGCCAAGGCCAGCAAGGCCACCACGATCACCGCAGGCCCGAACCGCATCAGGCGTTCGGCCGCCTCGCCCGAGCGGCCGGCACCGAACAGGGCGCCCAAGGTCCAGCCTGCCGCCATGGCGGCAGTCATGTAGCCGGCGGCCAGCGGGCCAAGGCCGTGGATCTGCTGGAGGAAGTACGGCACGAAAATTTCGCTGGTCATGGCTGTGATCAGCAGGCACATCATGGCGTACAGCACGCCCAGACGGGTGCCCAGAGAGTATGAGCCGGTGGGCAGCAGACGCCGTTCAGGGTGACGGTCGAGGCGGGCTATAAGCACGGCGATGGCAAGACCTGCGACGATGCCCAACAGGTTCCACAGCAACTGGCTGGACAGGCTGGCGGTCGAGACCACCAGCACCGAGACGACCAGGCAGGCGATCAGGCCATAGGGCGGGCGCGAGCGCGTTGGCGCAGGGGCGACGATGCTGCCCAGTTGCCGGATCACGATCAGGGCCAGCAGGGCTACCACCGGCAATAACGACCAGAACGCCCAGCGCCAATGGCCGAGTTCCGCGAATACGCCACCGATGGCGGGCCCGCACAGGGTGGCGACGCCCCACATGCCTGAGACCATGGCCATGGCGCGCGGCCACAACGCCTCATCGAACACCAGACGGATCAAGGCATAGCTCAGGGCAAACAGGATGCCACCACCAAACCCCTGCACACTGCGACCGGCCAGCAGCACCGTCATGTTCGGGGCGGCGGCGCACAGGGCCGAGCCTGCGGCAAACACGGCCAATGCCAGCAGGAAGGCGCGTCGCGCGCCGAGGCGTTCGAGCAATCGTGCCGAGAGGGTCGAGCCGATGATCGAGGTGACCACAAACAGCGTGGTGCTCCAGGCATAGAAGGCCAGCCCGCCGATGTCGGCGATCACCGTCGGCAAAATAGTGGTGACGATGTAGACGTTGATGGCGTGCAACCCCACGCCACCGGCCAGGGCGATCGAGCGTAGGGCATTGCGGCCCTTGAGTAGCTGCGCCCAGGAGGCAGACTGAGGGGCAGGGTGCATGCGCGACTCCTTCGCGGATGTGAGTGGGGGAGTCTAGGTGTGCCTGTCGGGTTAAACAAGTTGGTGCTTGTATAAATGGCGGCGGGGCGGCGGCGGGATTTTGTTACCATCGCCTTCTTTTGCCGCCACCTGCGTGCGGCGTACACCCTGCAAGACCGAAGGAGAGCAGCATGATTGTCACCACCACAGGCACCGTCGAAGGCCGTCAGATCGTCGCCTACCTGGATGTGGTCAGCGCCGAGTCGGTACAGGGCATCAACGTGGTACGGGATGTGTTCACCAGTTTTCGCGACTTTTTTGGTGGCCGTTCGCAAACCCTGGAAAGCGCCTTGAAAGAGGCACGCATCCAGGCCACCGACGAGATAAAGGCCCGTGCCCGCAGCCTGCAGGCCGATGCGGTGGTGGGGCTGGACTATGAAATCAGCATGCCGTCGTCCCGTGGCGGGATGGTCGTGGTGTTCGTTACCGGTACTGCCGTCAAGCTCCGCTGAGCCTTGGGTGCGACAATCTGGCCCGGCCATTGGTCGGGCTTTTTGGTTTTCGGCCAGGAAGTCTCTAAATGACCGGCTAGTCTCAGAGGCTCTTGGGTCGGTATTTTCCTGGGCAAACATCTGCTTGCCGGTACCGCCCCGCTGTCAGAGGGAGGCAGGGCATGAGCGAATCCTATTTCGAGGACAACGGCGACGAATTTCCCATCAACAGCCAGGTGCGTTGCGGTCAGGCGGCTTACCGCCTGGGCTTTGCCCACATGACCCTGGATGACTCGGACCAGGTCAAGCCCAGCCATGTGCAACGCGCCAAGCAGGGCAGGTTCATGCCCAGGGTTCCGGCAAAAAAGTGAACAGGTTCACATCACCCCGCCTCCATAGGCGGGGTTTTTTCTGCATTATTTGACCTTGCTCAACGGATGCGAAATAGGCGCTCGCCTGTCGCGCTCAGGTATGACTTACTTGCCCCGCCGTCAACTACACAGGAGCCAGTCGATGCGTATCAGGGAAGAAACTTTCTGGAAATGGGCGGATGCGCAATTGCACAGCCGCAGCCATGAAGAAGCGCTCAGTGACGGTACCAGCATTGACGTCCAGGTCAGGCTGTCACGCACCGGCGCCACGCAACTGTTCCTGGGCATTTATGCGCGCCAGGGCAAAGCAATGGTGGAGGAGTACTACGACAACCGCCCTGGCGAGACCATGACCCGGGCCATGGCCTGGGGTGTAGAGCGTGCTCGCGCGCTGGCCACCGGCTGGCTGCCGCTGGAGCAGGCGCCGCTGCGGCGTCAGGCCTGAGCGTGGCGGTTGCGGCTGGCCTGGACAATACGCTGGGCCGGCACGCGCAACTGGCGCAGCAGGTATTCGGCGAACTCGGGTGAGTAACCCTGTAGCGCAATTGCCTGCTCCATGCAGCTCAACCAGATATCGCTGTGGGACTGATCGATCGGCCATTGAGCATGAAAAGCGGGGATGGCGATCGAGCCATAGCGTTCGCTGAACAGCGCCGGACCGCCGAGCCAGCCGCTGAGAAAACAGGCCAGCTTGTCCCGCGAGGCCTTGAGGCTGTCCGGGTGCATCTGGCGCACCGGGCGGGCACTTGGGGTCTGGTCCATCAGGCGGTAGAAATCGTCGACCAGGCGGCGTAGGCCGTCGATACCGCCAGCAGCCTGGTAGGAGGCATCGCCGGTGCCGAATAGGGGGCTGTTCATAAGCATGCTCTTGAAGAAAAGGCGGTCATTGTAGCCAGTGCGCGCGGCAATGAAAAAAGCCCGATCCTTGCGGATCGGGCTTTGCGTGTTGCCGTTGGGTGACTTAGCAGAGGCGGTCGATGACCGCGACCCCCGGTTTGTCCTGCAGCTCGGCCCACTCGTGTTGCAGGGTCTGCAGAACGCGGCCTACGTACTGGGTGTCGGCGGCGGCTTTCTTGCCGACATAGCCCTGGCCACGACGGTACATCTTCAACCGGGCGCGCATGTTCGGCGTACGTTGCTCGAACTGTGCTTCATCGGTCAGTGGCCCCAGGCTGTCGAGACGCACTTCGCCGCGTTCACAGACCCAGAGGATGTGGCTGTCGAGCGTGTCTTTGCGCGCGGCGAACAGCCGGGCCAATTCGTCAACAGTCGGTTGATTGTTCAGATTCATCATAAAGCCCCCTAGACCATTCGTAGTTGAGTTCAAACTCGGCGCACATCACATGTAGCGTTGAAAGAAAGCTGCTACAGCAGCGTCGCAACTGGGGGCTTTTACACGCTGCCTTTTGGGCAGTACCCATCCGCATACAGCTCATGGATCCTTCGAGCTGCCTGGAACACCCTTGCCAGTGTCCCCGATCGGGGAGACGACCTCATCATGCAAGGGCCGATGAACGGCGTCAATATGTTTTGTAGTGATTTTTTTGTGGCACTACATTCTTGTCGGACAATGCTCGATTCCTTGGTAATTGATGCGAATCAGTTCGCCGGTGGGGGATGTATCCGATCATGGCCGCTCATACATTGCACGGAGATTCACATGCGTTCGTCGGCCAGCGCAGCGGATGCGCAAAGCACCCGAATGAAGGTTCCGATCGGCCTGCTGGTGGGGGTTGCCGCCTTGATCGGTGTGCTCTTGTTGCCGCTGCCGGCCGACTTGCCGGTGGCCGGGCACCGGGTACTGGCGATTCTGGCGTTTGCCGTGGTGGTGTGGATCAGCGAGGCGGTCTCGTACGAGGCCAGCGCGATCATGATCACCTCGCTCATGGCTTTTTTGCTCGGTACTGCACCGACCGTGGCCGACCCTTCGGTCACCTATGGTTCGTCCGCAGCCATCAGCCTGGCCCTGACCGGGTTCTCCAACAGCGCCCTGGCCCTGGTGGTCGGCGCCCTGTTCATTGCTGCGGCCATGACCCATACCGGCCTTGACCGGCGCATTGCCCTGGTGACGCTCTCAAGCGTGGGTGTCAGTACCCGGCGCATTCTGCTCGGCGCAGTGGCGGTGACCATCCTGCTCAGCCTGGTGGTGCCCAGCGCCACGGCGCGCAGTGCCTGTGTAGTACCGATCATGATGGGGGTGATTGCCGCCTTCGGTGTCGACAAGCGCTCCAACATCGCCGCCGGAATCATGATCATCGTGGCCCAGGGCACCAGTATCTGGAACATCGGCATCCAGACGGCGGCGGCGCAGAACCTGCTGACGGTGGGCTTCATGGACAAGATGCTCGGCGCCCGGGTGTCGTGGATCGACTGGCTGGTTGCCGGTGCCCCGTGGGCGGTGATCATGTCGGCGGTGCTGATCTTCGTCGTGCTGAAGATGATGCCACCCGAGAGTGACAGCATTCCCGGCGGCAAGGCAGCGGTGAGCAAGACCCTGGCCGAGCTTGGTCCCATGAGCGGAGCGCAGAAGCGCCTGTTGGCGGTGTCGGTCCTGTTGCTGCTGGCCTGGGCCACTGAAGGCAAGTTGCATCACTTCGATACCACTTCGACCACCTATGCGGGCCTGGTGATTCTGCTGTTGCCGCGCCTTGGGGTGATGACCTGGAAAGATGTGCAGGCGCGCATTCCGTGGGGCACGGTGATTGTCTTCGGTGTCGGTATCAGCCTGGGAACCACCTTGCTGACCACCCAGGCCGGGCAATGGCTCGGCGCGCAGGTGGTGGCCCATACCGGGCTGGATCAGTTGGGCACCCTGGGCGTGTTCGCGATCCTGGCGGCGTTCCTGATTCTGATTCACCTTGGTTTTGCCAGTGCCACGGCGCTGACCTCGGCGCTGCTGCCAATTCTTATCTCGGTGTTGCAGACATTGCCGGGTGATTTCAGCCGCCTGGGCATGACCATGGCCCTGGGTTTCGTCGTCAGCTACGGCTTCATTTTGCCGATCAACGCCCCTCAGAACATGGTGTGCCTGGGCACCGAGACCTTCAGTGCCAAGCAATTCGCCCGTGTCGGGATACTGATCACCTTGATCGGGTATCTGCTGATGCTGGTGTTCGCGGCGACCTGGTGGAAATGGCTGGGGTGGATGTAGTGACGCCTCATGTTGGTATTCAAGGTAGGATCGGCACTGGTTTTTTCTGCGATGAGGTTACTTGTGAAATACCCGATCGTTTTACTGCTGAGCCTGATGCCGTTGTTTGCCCAGGCCGTCGAGGTTGGCGAGCGTTTGGCGCCCTGGACCTTGCTGGATCAGCATGACCAGGAATACAGCCTCAATGACCAGACCCGTACCTTGCTGGTGGCGAGCAACATGGAGGGTGCCAAGCTGGTCAAGGCTGCTTTGGCTGATCGTCCCAAAGGGTATCTTGAGGAACGCAATGCGGTGTTCGTTGCTGACATCCAGCGCATGCCGGCATTGATCTCCAAGCTGTTCGCCATCCCGGCCATGCGCGACTACAGCTACCGCGTGCTGCTCGATCGTGAGGGCAGCGTTGCGACGCGCTATGCAGGCGCCGAAGACAAGGTGCTGTGGTTGCAGCTGGACAAGGGGCAAGTGGTGGCGCAGCGTGAGTACGCCACGGCCGAAGAGCTGCGTGAGGCGCTGGAGCAGGATTGAACTGACTTGTGCCATCGCCAGCGGCTGCACAGGCCTGGCCTGTCGCCGCTGCTGGGGAACGAGGCTGGTGACTCGCGTAGCGGCCGTATTCCAGGCAAGGGCTAACGCGGGGCAAGCCCGCTCCTGCAGGCTTGGCGCAAGTGTTCGATCACCTCATCCACCGCGGGTCCTTCGATGGCCGGCGGGGTGGGGCTTTCGCCGAACTCCCGCCAGATGAACAACGTCAGCTCCGCGCCATCAGTGAGGTTTTGCGCCGCTTCCCGCGAGCCGAAGCCTTGCAGCGCCCGATAACGCTCATCCCGCCAGAATGCCCGCTCCACCCAGTCATACACCGGGATGAAGTGAAAGTGCAGCGCCAGCCCCGGCATGTGTCCGTAGCGGCTGATGTACAGCCATCTGGGCTTGAGTTCGGTTTCCATGATCCGTTGCACGTCGGCCATCAAACTACCCATTTGCACCAGTGCCTCAGGCGGCAGGTCGGCCAGCGAGTTGATCTGCGCGCGGGTGCCCAGCATCAGGTAACCCGGCAGGGCAGAGGCCAGGTGATGGTTGAGGATCCAGTGTTCGGTCTCGTACAGGATGTGCGACTGCGCAATTTCCATTCGCCAGGGTCCTTAAGCGTGGGAGACCAGGGGCACGTGCAAGGTCGACTTGACCCGCTCCAGCACCACGATGGTCCTGAACCATTTCACATTGGGGTTATCGTGGAAAAGGCGCTGGGTGAGGGCCTGGAACTCGCCCATGCTCGCCACCGTCAGCACCAGCATGAAGTCGGCGTCACCGGTGACGTAGTAGCACTGCTGGATTTCAGGCCCCGAAAACGCCTGTTTCATCACCTGAAGGTCCGCCGACTGGGTGCGGTCGGCGTGTACCTCGACCATCAAGGTGATCACCTGGCCGACTTTTTCCGGGTCGATCACTGCCGTGTTGGCCTGGATGTACCCGGCCTTTTTTAGCCGCTGCATGCGTCGTTGCACCGATGCCGTGGACAGGTGTATCCGCTCGGCCAGTTCGCGCAAGGGCAGGCTGTTGTCCTGTTGCAAGGCGTCGAGCAGTGCTAGGTCGAAGTCGTCGAGCGCAGTATTCATGTGCAAGATTTTCTCATTTGCTGGGTGGAAAACGAGGGCACTTATCAGGCGCAACGCAATAAATTATCACCCTCTGCCCCTGACCAGAAGGCTTGCACCATGGACACTCGCACCCCCAATGCCACCCTTGGCGTTGTGCTCAATATTCTCGCCTCGGTGCTGTTCGCGGTGATGTATGCCTATACCCACTTGCTGCAAGACCTCGGTGGTGAGGAAATTTACGGCTGGCGCATCCTGCTGACGGTGCCTTGCCTGACCCTGATGGTGATCGCCAGCGGCCATTGGCACGAAGTACGCCGCCTGTTTGCGCGGGTGTTTGAAGAACGCCTGTTCTGGGCAGTGCGCCTGCTGTCGGCGACGCTGCTCGGTGTGCAGTTGTGGTTGTTCATGTGGGCACCGATCAATGGCTATGGCCTGGATGTGTCGCTGGGTTACTTTCTGATGCCGTTGACCATGGTCATTGTCGGTCGCCTGGCCTTCAAGGACAGCATCAGCCGGCTGCAACTACTGGCATGTGCGTTGGCGGCGCTGGGCGTCATCAACCAGATTGCCATTGCCAAGGCCATTACCTGGCCGGTGCTGGCGGTGGGATTGGGCTATCCGCTGTACTTCTGGCTGCGTCGGGTCAGCGACAGCAATACCATGGGTGGGCTGTGGTTCGACATGAGCCTGAGCCTGCCGGTCAGCCTGTTGCTGGTATTCAAGGGCGGGGTGGTGCTGGGTGTGGCCGGCAGTGGTTCGAGCTTGCCCTGGCTGGTAATGGGCCTGGGGGCGATCAGCGCCTCGGCCCTGGCCTTGCAGGCGCTGTCGGGGCCGCGCCTGAACCTGACCCTGTTCGGCCTGTTGATCTACGTTGAGCCGGTGTTGCTGGTACTGGCCTCGGTGCTGCTGGGGGAGACTATCGCACCAGCGCAATGGCCGACGTACATTGCCATCTGGCTGGCGGTGCTGGTGCTGGTGCTGGAAGGGATGATGAGCCTGGGCATCCGTCGTCGCGCTTATTCGCCCAGCCGCTGCTCCCGTGAAGGCGGATAGCCGAAGTAGGCGCTGTAGCACTTGCTGAAGTGCGACACCGAGACAAAGCCGCAGGCGATGGCGACATCCATCAGTGGCAGGTCCGAATACTGCAACAGGCGCCGGCTCTTGGTGATGCGCAGTTCCATGTAGTAGCGGCTGGGCGAGGTACCCAGCTGGGCCTGGAACAGGCGGTCGATCTGGCGGCGCGAGCGCCCGCTGTATTCCGCCAGTTGGTCCAGGCTCAAGGTTTCTTCCAGGTTGTTTTCCATCAGCTCGACAATGGTGCGCAGTGGCGCACTCATGGACTTTTTCGAGCTGCTGTCCACTCGCCGGAAACGCGCACCGGAAAACGCCAGGATCTCCTCGACGCCACCCGCCAGTGCCTCGCCTTGTAGCACCTTGAGCAACGCCAGCATCATTTCCAGCGCGCCGTTGGGGCTGGCGGCGGTCAAGCGGTTGCGGTCCAGCACAAAGCTTGCCGGGGTGATGGTGCTCTGCGCACTGCGCTCGGCGAGGCTCGCCCGTTGTTCGGGGTGGATGGTGCAGCTGTAGTTGTCCAGAACCCCGGCGCGGCCGAGAAAATAGGCGCCGTTCCACAACCCGCCCAGGGCCAGGCCATGGGCGTCGGCATCGACCAGCAAGCGGTCGAGTTCGGGGTATTTGAGCGGCGTGCGCAGGCCGCCGCAGACTACCAGCAGGTCCAGTGACTCCAGCGCGTTGCGCTCGATACGGGTCGCATAGATATCCAGGCCCAGGTCGCTGGTCACGCGTTCGCTGCCCAGCGACAGCGGGGTGATGGCGAACAACTCGGCTTGCAGCAGGTTGGCGGTGACCAGCACATCCATGGCCACGGTGAAGCTGGCCATGGAAAAGTTCTCCAGCAGCAAGAAGCCCACGCGGTAGGCCGGCGCGGAGGGGCTCTGGGGGTGTTTGAGATTCAGCATGTTTGTTGTACTGGTTTTCTGGCTGAAGTGACGAGGGGTGGGCAATTTGAGCTCCGCAGGGCAGGGGTGACGGCACCGCTGGATGATGCCAGAGATTGGCACTTTGCACCGCGTCTCGATGTGCGTGTGGCGTATCGCTTTCGCGTCCGGGATAGGGCCTAATCGAAGGTACACACCTGACGCTCGCGCCACACATGGAGCCGCGACATGCCCACATCCCACCTTGACCCGCTGCGCCGCGAGATCGTGCAACTGCAGGTCACGCCACCTCCCGCGCCCTGGCAGTTGAAGGCGCGCCTTAGCATCGTGGGCCTGATGGAAGTCGGCTTTGACCGCGACAGCGAGCTGTTGCTGGTCGCCTCAAGTTCCGGGCGCAGCGTGATTGACTGCCACACCGGCGAAAAGGTCGCGCGCGACCGCACCGACAACTTGGGCAGCGACCGCTTTCTGGAAACCCGGGGCCTGGGGCCGTTGCGGGACCGGGTGATCCCTATGGCCGGAATACATGGTGGCCGCCTGCCGGTGGCCACTGCCGACGGCTGGATGATCGAAGACATCACCCTGGCCTGGCCCGAGCAGCACTTGCTGCTGGTCGAGCCAGGGTCGTGGCTGCACGGCGCGCGGTATCATCGGCCAGCGGTGTTTCACAAGTTGGGGGTGGAGCTTGAAGTGCGCGCGTTCGGGTTTTCCTATAGCGGCCTGAGCCTGGTGCTGGCGACAGCTGGAGAGCTGGTGGTTTTTGGCCGGTAATCTTTTATGCTTCGCTCCTTATTGTTATGTTATTACATAATTTTAAGGAGCCTCCCATGTACGCCCCCTTCGCAAGGTTGTCCCTCGGTTTGTCTGTTTCATTGCTTGCCTTGCCAGCAGCGGCCGCCGCCCCGGTCTTGCTCGATGCCTTGAGCGTCACCGATCGCCCACTCGAAGAAACCGCCAATGGCCCCGTGCAGGGCTATCGCGCGACCCGTTCAAGCACAGCAACCCGGACGGATACCGACATTCGCGACACGCCCCAGAGCATTGCCGTGGTGCCGAGCCAGGTGCTCGATGACCTCAACACCACGCGTATCGACCGCGCCCTGGATTTTGCCGGCGGCGTGAGTCGGCAGAACAATTTCGGTGGCCTGACTTTCCTCAACTACAGCGTGCGTGGCTTTACTACCGGCGAGTTGTACAAGAACGGCTTTGCCGTCAACCGTGGCAGTTACAGCGCTCCGGACACCTCGAACATCGAGCGCATCGAAGTGCTCAAGGGACCGGCAGCCAGCTTGTATGGGCGAGGGGATCCGGGCGGGCTGGTGAACATCGTCACCAAGCGGCCTCAAGCCGAGGCCTTCACTCACTTCAAAGCGAGCGCCGGCAGTTGGGACCGTTACCGCAGCAGCCTGGACGTGAACACGCCCCTGAGCGAAGACGGCCGTGTGCTTTCACGGGTGAACATGGCGGTGGAGGACAATGGCAGCTTTCGCGATTACGTCGGCAGCGAGCGGCGCATCGTCAGCCCCTCGCTGAGCTGGCAGTTGAGCCCGGACACTCTGGTGTCGCTCGACAGCGAGTTCTCGCGCACCGAGTCAGTGTTCGACCGCGGTATACCGGCGGTGAACAACGAGCTGGGACCGGTCAGCCGCTCGCGTTTTTTCGGCGACCCCAATGACGGGCGTATCCACAACGACAACCAGACGCTCGACCTGACCCTGGAACACTACCTTTCCGAAAACTGGAAGCTGCGCCTGGCCAACCATTACACCCAGGGCCGACTCAAGGGCAACAGTTCCGAGCCGCAACGCCTGGTGGGCAATACGCTCAGCCGTTTTTATCGCGAGCGCAGTTTCGAGTGGAACGACACCATCACCCAGGCCGAGCTGCACGGCGAGTTCGACGTTGGCAGTTGGCAACACCAGAGCCTGATCGGCCTCGAATACGAGAACTACCGCAACAGCCAGAAGTACCCGCAGAGCGTGACGACACCCGCCTATGGCCTGGACATCTACAACCCGGTGTATGGCAAACCCAAGCCTGCGCTGGTCAACCCCAACGACTTCTTCGAACGCACCGAAAGCTATGCGCTCAACCTGCAGGACCAGATCACCTTCACCGAGCGCCTGCGCGGCCTGGTCGGCGTGCGACTGGAGCACATCGAACAGACGGCGCAGAACCGCACCAGCCAAGTCAGCAACACGCAGAAGAAAGACGTGGCCACCCCGCGTGTGGGGCTGCTGTACCAGCTGACTCCTGAAGTCGGTGTGTTCGCCAATGCGTCCACCTCGTTCAAGCCCAACAGCATCGGTACCCGGGGCCAGGTGTACAAGCCGGAGAAGGGCCTGGGTTACGAGACGGGCTTGAAGCTCGACCTGTTCGACAGCCGCCTGGGCGCGACCCTGGCGCTGTTTCACATCGACAAGGAAAACGTCATCACCACCGATGCCTTTGGTGACAGCATCGCAGCCGGAAAGGCGCGCAGCCAGGGCGTCGACCTGCAGTTCAGCGGCCAGCTCAGCGAAGCGCTGCGGGTAATTGGCGCCTATGCCTATATCGATGCCGAAGTGACCAAGGGCGATGCCAACCTGCCCAAGGGCAGCGACCTGCTGGGTATACCGCAACACAGCGCAAGCCTGATGGCCGTGTATGAATTCCAGAGCGGATTTCTGCAGGGGTCGGATGTAGGCGCGGCGGCCAACTATGTCGGTGAGCGCTCGGGGCAGGCGGGCAGCAGCTTCCGGCTGCCGAGCTACAGCACGGTGGATTTGCTGGCCCACTATAAGGTGAGTGAAGACGCCACTGTCGGGCTCAACCTGAACAACCTGTTCGACCGCAAGTACTACGAGCGCGGCTACAACGCGGTGTGGAACCTGCCGGGCGAGCCGCGCAACTTGATGGTCAGTTTGAGCCTGGCGCTTTGAGCCGACTATAGTTCCAGCTCTTCGCCGATTACCCTGAAAGGACTGTCATGAGCGACTCGATGGAACTGAACCGCCAGAGCTGGGACGAGAGGGCGCCGCTGCATGCGGCGTCCAGCGACTATGAAGTCGATGCGTTTGTTGCCGACCCCGCGCATTTGAGCGAGGTCGTGCGCTTCGATGTTCCACGTCTGGGCGATATCCACGGCGCACGCACGGTGCATCTGCAATGCCATATCGGTACTGACACCTTGTCGCTCGCACGACTCGGAGCCCGGGTGACGGGGCTGGATTTTTCAGCGCAATCGCTGCTTCAAGCCCGTGCCCTGGCCAAGCGTTGCGACACGTTGATCGACTATGTCGAGTCGGATGTGTACGCCGCTGACCAGGTGTTGGAAGCGGGCAGCTTCGACCTGGTGTACACCGGCATCGGCGCGTTGATCTGGCTGCCCAGCATCGAGCGCTGGGCGCGTACCGTGGCGGCGTTGCTCAAGCCTGGTGGGCGCTTGTTCCTGCGTGAAGGGCATCCGATGCTGCTGGCGGTGAACGAGGATCATCGCGACAAACTGGTGATCGAGTTTCCGTATTTCGAGCGTGAGGCGCCGACGGTCTGGGACAGTGACCAGACCTATGTCCAGACCGACACGCCGCTGACACAGACCGTCACCCACGAGTGGAACCATGGCCTGGGCGAGGTCGTCAGCGCCTTGCTGGGCCATGGCCTGCTGATCACTGCGCTGGTAGAGCATGACAGCATCCCGTGGGAAGCCTTGCCGGGGCAGATGAGCCTGCAGGACAACGGTGAGTGGGTATTGAGCCAGGACCGCTGGCGGCTGCCATTGAGCTATACCCTGCAGGCCATGAAACCGAGGTCATAGATAACCCTGCAGGAGCGGCGGTGCGACGTCTCGACTTGCCCCGCGATAGCGATCTGAGCGTCGCATCGCATCGCGGGGCAAGCCTGCTTCTACGGTTTGGGTTTGGCTTTGCGCGTGCTGCTCTTGCGCTTCTTCTTCCACGGCGCACGCGCCGGTGCAGGGCCGCTGATGGTCAGGCTCAATCCGGCACAGCGCTCCACCTGCTTGGTCATCCACGCCGACTGCTTGGCGACGAACTCTTCCAGGCTCATCTCGCCACTCTGGACCATGTCCAGGGCCTGCTCCCAGATCGCGGTAGTGCCAGGGTCGGCTATGGCCCGGGGCACGCTGTCGATCAAGCCGAAGGCTGCCGGGGTGGCGCTCAAGGCCTTGCCGTTCTTGACCAGGTAGCCGCGATCCAGCAAGCCTTGGATGATGCCGGCACGGGTGGCCTCGGTGCCGATGCCGGTGGTGTCCTTGAGTTTTTGTTTAAGGCGCGGGTCGTCCACCAGTTTGGCAACGTTCTTCATCGCCTTGATCAGGTCCCCTTCGGTGAAGGGTTTGGGCGGTTGGGTCCATAAATCCTTGAGGTTGACCTCGGCCACGGCGCAGTCCTGGCCTTCGCGCAGTGGCGGCAGTACCTGGGCCACCGGCGCTTCACGGCCTTTGGCCGGGGTCAGGGCTTCGGGCAGGGCGCGGCGCCAGCCAGGCTCGACGATCTGTTTGCCCACCGCGCGCAAGGCAAAGCCTGCGCAGTCGAAGTCGGCCTGGGTACGGTCGTACTCGTGGTTGGGCAGGAACTGCGCCAGGTAGCGGGCCCGGATCAGGGTATAGACCGCCTTGTACTTGGCCGGCAAGCGTAACGGATCACTGGCCGCGGCAGTCGGGATGATACCGTGGTGGGCGCTGACCTTGGCGTCGTTCCAGGCCCGTGAGCGGCGCTGGGCTTGCAAGTGCCCCTGTAACGGCGCAAGGCTTGGATCGGCGCGCAGCAAGGCGGCAAGAATGGTCGGTGCCTCGGCGTGCTGGCTCAACGGCAGGTAGCCGCAGTCGCTGCGCGGGTAGGTGATGAGCTTGTGGGTTTCGTACAGCGCCTGGGCGATGTCGAGGGTTTCCTGGGCGCCGAGGCCGAGTTTCTTCGAGCACAGCTCCTGCAGGGTGCCGAGGTCGAAGGGCAGCGGTGCGGCTTCACGCACGCGCTCAGTGGCCACGTTTACCACCCGGGCAGCGACCGCATTGCCGATGGCTGCTGCAGCCTGCCGGGCCAGGGCTTGATTGAGACAGCGGCCCTGATCGTCGCAGGCGTCTTCGGCGGCCCGCCATTGCGCGGTGAAGCGGGTGCCCGCGCTGTCGAGCTGTACATCAATGGCCCAGAACGCCACTGGCACGAAATCGGCGATGCTGCGGTCGCGGTCAACCACCAGGCGCAGGGTCGGCGTTTGCACCCGGCCTACGGGCAGCACGCCCTGGTAGCCGGACTGACGTCCGAGCAGGGTGAAGAGCCGGCTCATGTTCATGCCGATCAACCAGTCGGCACGCGAGCGACCCAGGGCCGAGTGATACAGGCTGAAGGTCTCGGTGCCGGGCTTGAGCGCGGCCAGGGCCTTGCGAATCGAGGCGTCATCAAGCGCCGACAACCACAACCGGCGAATCGGTCCGCGATAGCGGCAGTGTTCCACCAGCTCCCGGGCGATCATCTCCCCCTCACGGTCGGCATCGGTGGCGATTACCAGCTCCCGGGCTTCACCGAGCAGGCGCTTGACTGCCTTGAACTGGCTGGCAGTCTTGGGCTTGACCAGCATCTTCCACTGGCTGGGAATGATCGGCAGGTCGGCCAGAACCCAGCGCTTGTAGCGGGCATCGTAGCTGTCGGGCGGAGCGGTTTCGAGCAGGTGGCCGATGCACCAGGTGACGGTGACATCGGTACCTACCCAGCAGCCATCGCCCCGGCGGTTGGCGCCGAGGACCTTGGCGATATCCTTGGCCTGGGAGGGTTTTTCGCAGAGAAACAGGCGCATGCCGGCGGGGTGTCGTTCTGTGGCTGGGGAGGGCATAGCATGCGCAGGAACGAAGGGAGTGGCAAGTTTTATCTGTATGCATATACAGCTTTGTGGGGCGGGCTTGTTTCGCGCCAGCGATCGGGCAGTTACATCGCTGTCGCGGGGCAAGCCCGCTCCTGCAGGTTACGACCTGCTGGCTTCCAGTGCCTGGCTCAGGTCGGCGATGATGTCGTCGCAATGCTCGATACCGATCGACAAACGCACCATGTCGCGCGGCACACCGGCCTTTTCCAGTTCTTCATCATTGAGCTGGCGGTGAGTGGTCGAGGCCGGGTGGCAGGCCAGGGACTTGGCGTCCCCGATGTTTACCAGCCGCACCACCAGCTTCAGCGCATCAATGAAGCGCGCCCCGGCCTCTTGTCCGCCCTTGATCCCGAACGACAGGATCGACGCCGGCTTGCCCTGGGTGTAACGCAGGGCCAGGTCATGCTCGGGGTGGTCGGGCAGGCCCGCGTATTTGACCCAGGCCACCTGGTCATGGGCCTGCAGGTAATGGGCAACCTTCAAGGCGTTCTCGGTGTGGCGCTCCATGCGCAAAGCCAGGGTCTCCAGGCCTTGCAGAATAAGGAAGGCGTTGAACGGTGACAGTGCCGCACCAGTGTTGCGCAGAGGCACCACCCGACAACGACCGATGAAGGCCGCAGGGCCGAAGGCTTCGGTGTAGGTCACACCGTGGTAGGACGGATCGGGCGTATTGAGCAGGGCGAAGCGCTCCTTGTGATCGGCCCAGGGGAAGGTGCCCGAGTCGATCACAATGCCACCAATGCTGGTGCCGTGCCCGCCGATGTACTTGGTCAACGAATGCACGACGATATCGGCGCCGTGCTCGAACGGCCGGCACAGGATCGGGGTGGCCACGGTGTTGTCGACAATCAACGGCACGCCGTGGCGGTGGGCGGCATCGGCCAGCGCCTGCACGTCGACGATGTTGCCGGCCGGGTTGCCGATCGACTCGCAGAACACCGCCTTGGTGTTGCTGTCGATCAGCGCCTCGAGGGCGTCGATGTCGTCATGGGCGGCGAAGCGGGTCTGGATACCAAAGCGTGGCAGGGTATGGGCCAGCAGGTTATAAGTGCCGCCATAGAGCTTGGCCACCGAAACAATGTTGTCACCGGCCTGGGCCACGGTCTGGATGGCATAGGTAATGGCCGCCATGCCCGACGCTACCGCCAGGGCACCGACCCCGCCTTCAAGGGCGGCCATACGCTGTTCGAGCACATCATTGGTAGGGTTCATGATGCGGCTGTAGATGTTGCCGGCCACCTTCAGGTCAAACAGGTCGGCACCGTGCTGGGTGTCATCGAAGGCGAACGAAGTGGTCTGGTAGATCGGTACGGCCACGGCCTTGGTGGTGGGGTCGGGACTGAAGCCCGCGTGGATGGCCAGGGTTTCCAGCTTCATGCAATCGTTCCTTGAAAGGCGGGGAGGAGGCCGATCATGGAGCGCCTGCCTGGCGCCGGTCAAGGCAGGCGGCGGGTTATCCGGCCGAGCGCAAGGTCAGGTTGATCCGCCGACTGCCCAGCAGCGGATGCACTCCAGGCTTGAGCGGTTGCACGCCATGAAAGCGCAGCCGGTCCTCGCCGCCCCAGACCAGCACATCGCCATGGCGAAGCTCGATACGCTGGGTGGGATCGCCGCGTTTGTGGCCACCCAGTAGAAACACCGCCGGCAACCCCAGCGATACCGACACGATGGGCTGAGTAAAGTCGCGCTCGTCGCGGTCCTGATGCAGGCTCAATCGATGACCGGGGCGGTAGCAATTGACCAGGCAGGCATCGGGTACAAACCCTTCAAACCCGGCGGCATCGGCAGCGCTACTGGCCAGCCTCAGCAGCGCTTCGGGCAAAGTTGGCCAGGGGCGACCACTCAGTGGGTCGACCGGACTGTAGCGGTAGCCCTGAGCATCACTGACCCAGCCCAAGCGGCCACAGTTGGTCAACCCCACCGCCATCTTCAATCCGCCTGGGGTGACCATATGGCGAAAGGGCGCCTCGCCGATGACCGTGCGCAATGCTGGTAACAACACCGGTACCGCGGGCAAGGCAAAACCGGGCAGTACCACTGCACGTGCAGCGACCCACTGTGGTGGCTGCGGGCTCGTGGGGTTGAACAGATCCAGTTCGGTTTGCATCATTGGCGCGGATATCCGGAACGGAGCGGGGCATAACCTGTATGATAAGACCCTTTGCCGGGCTGGCGTCACCCCGAATCCTGCGTGCAAACCCCGGCGCACTGCTCATCAGCGCTCTTGATTGAAAAAAATAAAACTTTTTGAATTCAAGGGGTTGTCAGCACAAAGGAATGAGTACATAATTGCGTCCATCGAAAACGAGGCAGCTGAAAAGGCTAGCGTTTTCAAGGAGATAGCAGTTTTAGTGAGTTATTTCCTTAAAGAGTTGTATATGTTTGAGATTGCTTTTTGGGAGTCTCTGGCATTTGAGGCCGAGTAGCAAAGTGGTTATGCTCCGGATTGCAAATCCGTCTACGCCGGTTCGATTCCGACCTCGGCCTCCATTATTGAAAGCCCCGCAGATTAACGTCTGCGGGGTTTTTCTTTGTGCGCTGGAAAGTTCGGAAGTCCCAAAACAATTAGACGACAGCCCCAAAACGGTCCTCACTTGGAGGGCTTGGCAATGGCGCCGACGCGATGGTAAACGCGCATCCGTGATGCCCTGTTTCGAGTGGCCGAGCAGCACGCTCGCATCGCTCAGATTGTTGATCTCTGAAGCCGCTTTCGGTCGGATATTCCTGAATTGGAACTGGGCGATGCGGTTGGTCAGGTCAGCGCTTTTCTCTACTTCCGCCTTCACCCAGTCAGCCTCACGCGCATCTGCTCACCTGTTGCGCAGCATCGACCAGCTATCCGTTTGCCATGCTCGTTGACGATGAAAAACGGTGACAGGTGTTGCCCTGCTCGACGCATGATGCAGTCGAGCAGGGCACCTAGGCTGTGCTGCTTGAAGGGGCCACTGCCGCAGGCTGCCATTCTGTATGAATGGTTTGTCGCGCCGGTGGAGCGGGTCAACGGCCAGCTCCAGATCACCTTGCAGTTGCCCTGCGCAGACGATGCCCCGCACGCCGCGCTGTTCCCCGCGGACATTATCAGCCCACCGAGTGGCCGAGTGCCGTTGCTGACTGATGTCGTTGCAGAACCCGCCGCCCAGGAGTCGGGAGCATGAACGGCAATATCGACTGGACTCGTATGGTCACCAAGGAAATGAAAGAGCAGGCCGCAGCTCGGCAGTACTTGGCCGCCGTGGTCGCCGAGACCGCCGCTTACCGTGCCTCTGCCGTTGCTGCCATCGCCCCACTGCAGGATACGGTCGATATCGACGAAGCCACCGAGGCAGAGGTGGTCGCGCTCAAGGCCTGGGAAAAATACCGGGTGGCCCTGAACCGGCTACCGGAGCAGGCCGGATACCCCGACACAATTGACTGGCCGGCACCACCAGCCTGGGCGATGCAGGAACCGTTATCAGGGATGTCTGCCAGCGACCCTGGGAGGTTATTATTTCGCTTTGTCTTTTGCGGCCACCTCTTTTTGACGGTTCTTCTTGTCCAATCGGTAGCCCCACCAGAGTGTGACGATACCGAAAACAACCAGCCGTGCTATTTGATATATGGGCACTATTTTCTCCTTGAAAATTAGACACGCAGAATGGTTTGGCTGCGTCGTGCAAAATTTTTCCGAAGTGCTCAAGTGCGTGACGAGTGAGCGGCGATTTGATCGAGGCTATTGATCAGGGCCTAAGGAAAAGAAAGACCTGCGAGCAGGCCTAGGGTGGCCTGCTGCAATAACGTTCAGGAGCAGTGAGAGCAAGAGTGGTTTTTCTGGTTGTTTTTATGGGCCTTTAGCTTGTTACTCTCTTTGGATCGATTTATTGGTTTTCAGCTGCACTTCGGCAGCTCTCGCAGCGCCATCCTTTATAGCGCTCGGATTTTTCAAGGGCTGTAACCAATTCACGACCGCCTATAATATTCTGGCAGTTGTTATGTTTTTCATTTGGTTTTTTCATGCCCTCGCATTTTTTTTGCAGGAAAGGGCTTACCACTGCCTGTTGCTTTGACGAAAGCGCTCTAAATCCCTTGTCGACGGCTAGCTGGGCGTAGCTTTGTACGCTCGGCTTTTCATCTTGAAATGCGTTCTGCGCGATAAGGGCCGAGAAAATCTCTCGCTCGATAGTCATTCGTTAATCCTTTATTCAACCAACAAGTTTGCTCATGGTGTTTCTTCTGCTGAGCAATGCGAAAGCATACGTTACCACTGGGTCGGGCTTTAATGAACTGGGTTTCCATCCAGCTATAAAAGGCAAGGTTTCTCATTTTTGCTCGGTCAATGTTGGTTTCTAGGTGTTTAGAGTATTTCAAGAGGTCATTGTTACAATTTATTTCTTGTTCGGCGGGTTAGAGAAGTTCCGCTTTGCACTTTAATGGGGGCGTCGAGCGAAACCTCCTGTGTTTCGCGATAAATGTAAGGGTGGCGATACTCTTTATGAGCTTCTGTTTTTATAATTTGGTTCGATGCGGAATCGAGTGCTATGTAAGCATTCGAAAAATAAGTAAATAGATCACGGATTGAAAACCGTCCACGCCGGTTCGATTCCGTCCTCGGCCTTCCTTATTGAAAACCCCGCAGATCAACGTCTGCGGGGTTTTCTTTTGTGGGTCGGAAAAGGGTGGAGTTTCGAAACTTTGTCATTCGGAAGGCTTGCCGATGGCCTTTGTGCGGCGATAAACCCGCTCGGTAATTCCCTCCTTGGAGTGACCCAGCAGTAGGCTGGCGTCGGCCAGGTCAGTGATTTCCGCTGCAGCCTTCGGCCTGGTATCTCGAAACTGAAATTGAGCAATCCGATCCGCAAGTTCTGGCTTCCTCTCGCTGACCGCTTTCACCCGCACAGCCTCCGCGCATCTTGCCAACGGTTACGCAACATTTCCCACGACAGTCTCTTGTCATTACCGCTCAGAATGAAGAACGGCGACAGGTGATCTCTGGTTCTGAGCTTGATGCGCTCCAGCCGCGTGCCAGCCGAAACCAAACCATTGTCGAAGCCCTACAGCCAATCAAGTGGATGCTCCACGATCACTCGGACTTCATTGATGTCCTGCAGATCCGCCGCCGCTTCGTGGTTGCCGCGATACACGGCGAACCGCGTGCGCAGCAGCATGCCCCTGGCCCAGCCTTGTTGCACGACGTAACGGATGTCGACATCCAGCTCATGCCAACGTGCACCGTCGTACATGCCATAGGTCGAAGCCGGCCCCCCGAAAACTGCGTACTGGGCGTCCAGCCACTGTCACTGGCACCGCGGCCGGTGACGTAGCGAGTCATGAAATTCAGGCCGGGGATGCCTAGCGATGCCAAGTCCAAGTCATAACGCACCTGTTGCGATTTCATTCCAGGGGCGTTGAAGTCGGAGAGTTGTACCGAGTTTGTCAAGTCGATCGACAGGCCGCCGACATAGTCGAACGGTGTTTCGCCATCGATCTGCTGGTAGGCGAGGGTGAGCCTGTGTGCGCCCACGCGGTAAGCGGTCGCCAGGCTCCAACTGGTGTTATCGATCGGCCCTGACAACTGCCGACCGGTGGCATCGCTGCGATACAGATGGGTATCGAAGTTCAGCCCATGTCCATTGTTCAAGGGCACATCGTAGTTGAGGTTGAGGTAGTTCTGCAGCCAGTTGTCTTCTGCCCGGGCGTGAAATAGCTTCAGCCCTAAGGTATCGCCAAGGCGATAACTGGCGCCGATGAAATCCAGGCTGCGGACCTGGGCATCGGAGTAGCGGGTGCGCAGGCTGTCATCGCGGTTGCTTGAGGCAAATTCGTGGTAGGCGGTGAAGTGTCCGGCCTCAAGCTGCAGGGGAGGTAGCGCCTGGCTGCGCAAGTACATGCCAGTGGCCATTTCTGGAAGCAGACGGCTGTCGGCTGTGGTGAAGACAGGCGTGCTGGTGCGCATTTCGCCCCATTTCAGTTCAGTGCCCCAGGCCCGCACCTTGAGTGCGGCGCCCGCTTGGCTGTAGTGGTCTTCGACCTTCGCATCGGCCTCGCGATTGTGGTTGATCGGCAGCAGGGCAGTGCCGGTGCGACCGGCGCCGCTATCGAGCTTGACGCCCAGCTGGGCGTGGGCATCCACTCCCAGGCCCAGCGCGCCCGGCGTGTAGCCTGAGGTATAGCGCAGCATCAGGCCATGAGCCCATTCTTCGCGGTAGCCGTTGCGATCACTGGCCGGTAGTTTCGGATTTACGCCTTGAGTGTTGCTTGCACCGTTGCGCAGGTCGCGATTGAAGTAGTAGTTGCGATTGATCAGTTCAAGACGGCTGGCTTCTACAAAACCGTCGGTGCTGGCCAGAAGTAGCGAGGAGTCGCCGGTCAGCAGGGCAGCGCAGAGCAGTTTGGCGTGGGGACGAGGCATGGTTGTAGCACCTGTTGTTATTGTTTTTCGCGCAGCTGGATGCACGACGCAATGGCGCGTCGCAAAAGGGGGAATGGTTGTGCTCGTCCTTGAGCGGGGGTGACTCAGCTGAGGTCTTTGCCGACGGTCTCGGGGGCCAGCTTCAAACCTATCAGCGACAGCAGGATCGCGGCGAAGATGTACCAGGCCGGGGCGTTGGGGCTGCCTGTGAGGCTTACCAGGCCGGCGGCGAAGAACTGCGCAAAACCACCGAACAGCGCCACGCCGATGCAGTAGGCAAGGGACATGCCACTGGCGCGTATCTGCGTGGGGAACAGTTCCGGCAGCATCGCCAGGTTAGGCACGATGGTGTAGGTCAGGGGGATGCACAGCAAGGTCACTACGGTCAGCAATATGCTAATGCTCGGGTACTGGTTGATTAGCAGGAATGCCGGGTAAATCGCCAGCAGCAGTATCGGAAGTGGCCAGAAAATAGCCTTGCGCCGGCCGATGCGATCACTCAGGCGCCCGGCGTGGGCCGACAGCAATAACGGCGGAAGGCAGGCGCAAATGGCTGCCCAAGCACCGACGCTCAGCGGCATGCCGAGTACGCCGACGGCGTGGTTGGCCAGGTAGAACTGAATGGTGTAGATCGGCACCGTGGCGCCAACCACCAGCAGGACACCGGCGAGCAGCTGCCGCGGGTGCTGCAGCAACAGTGCCAACTGCCCGGAGCGCGACAGCGGTGGATTGGTTCGCTGAGACTGACGATGGACGACGGTTTCCTCCAGGCGATGGCGAATGTACTCACTGACCGGGATCCCGAGGATGCCCATGGCGAACACGAGGCGCCACCCCCAGCTGTCCATGGCCTCGGGGCTGAGTAGGTTGCTCAAGCCCATGACCATCAAGCCGCCGATGAGGATACCCAGGCTCTGGCTGAAGGTCTGCCAGCTGCAGTAGTAGCCGCGCGAATGCTTGTCGGCGTACTCCATCAGCATGGTGGTCGAGGTGCCGATCTGGCCACCGACGGCGAAGCCTTGCAGCAATCGCGCAGCGATGACGATGGCCGGACCGAGCAGTCCTGCCTGGGCGTAGGTCGGGGCAACGGTGAACAGCAAAGAACCGATTGCCATCAGCCACAAGGTCAAGCGCATTGCTGCCTTGCGTCCGACACGGTCGGCATACATGCCGATCACTAGGCCACCCAGCGGGCGCATGACGAAGCCAGTGCCGAATACCGCCAGCGACAGCATCAGGGGGATCAGCGGATGGTCACCGAATGGAAAAAACAGCCTGGCCATCAGCGTCGCCAGCATGCTGTAGACCAGGAAGTCGTAAAACTCCAGAGCGTTGCCTAGGCAGATGGCGGCGATAGCCCGATGGTTTTTCGGTCGGACAAGTTCGCAGTTGAGGTCGAGTGTTGTTGTTTTTGTTGTCATCGCAATGGTGCTCTCGGGGAGGTCGATTCAGTCGAGAAAACGCTGCGCCAGCCGCACCCAGAAGGTTGCGCCCAGCGGTAGGATCTGGTCGTTGAAGTCGTAGCCAGGGTTGTGGACTTCACAATTTCCAGCGCCGTCGCCGTTGCCGATCAGCACGTAGCAACCGGGTATCTGCTCCAGCCAGAAAGCGAAGTCGTCACTGGCGCAAATGGGTTTCTGGTTATGCACCAGGCCATCGTCACCCAGCCAGTCTCGCACCACCTGCTCGGCCAGTCGGCTGGCTGTCGGGTCATTGACCAGCACCGGGTAGCCGCTACCGAAGCTGACTTCGGCCTGTGCGCCATAGCTCTGTGCATGCAATTCGGCCAGGGTCTGAATACGTTGGCGCAGCAGGCTGCGGACTTGCGGATTGAGCGTGCGGACACTGAGACGCAGCTCGGCGGTCTGCGGGATGACATTGGCGGCGTCACCGGCGAGGAAGGCGCCGATGGTGATGATCGCGGTTTCGCTAGGTGGCGCATTGCGCGAGACGATGGTCTGCAGGACCAACACCAATGACGCGCCGATCACCACTGGGTCGATGGTCTTCTCCGGCATGGCGCCATGGCCGCCTTTGCCATGGATGACAATGCTGACGCTATCGGTGGATGCCATGCAGGGGCCGGCCAATATGCCGAACTTGCCGACCGGCATGCCGGGCGAGTTGTGCAGGGCGAACAGGGCGTCGCAGGGGAACAGTTTGAAGACGCCTTCATCCAGCATGCGTTTGGCGCCTGAGCCGCCATGGCCTTCTTCGGCAGGCTGAAAGAACACGTGCAAGGTGCCCTGCCAGCTACGCACGCGGGCCAGCTCGCAGGCCGCGGCGAGCAGCATTGCTGTATGGCCATCGTGCCCGCAAGCGTGCATCTTGCCCGGTGTAGCGCTGGCCCAAGGTTGCGTGCCGTGTTCCTGGATCGGTAGGGCATCCAGTTCTGCACGCAGGCCCAGTGACGGACCCTGGCCGCAACGCAAAGTACCGACTACGGCGGTGGTGGCCATGTCCTTGTGGATCTCGTAGCCCCAATCCTCCAAGTGTTTGATCACGCGCTCCCGGGTGGCAAATTCCTCAAAGCCCAGCTCAGGCTGGCGATGGATTGCCCGGCGTAGCTCGATCATGGCGGGAGTGATGGCTTTGATGCCGGGGTCAATATCGGTGTCGTGCATATTGTCTTGTCCTGGTTCGCAAGGCGACACTGCGCGGCCCGTTGGCTGGCGCGTTCGCGTGATCTAACCTAGCGCCAGCAAGCGGTGCACATAAGCTGCAAAATGGTTGTCGTGACGACCTTTGGTGTTCAGGCAGGAGAAACGCTTGAAGTTGCATCAGTTACAGGCCCTGATCGCAGTGGCCGACAGTGGGGGCATTCGCTCGGCGGCGCGGGGCCTGGGGTTGTCCCAGGCGGCGATCACCCGGGCCTTGCGTGAGCTGGAAGAAGAGCAGGGGCTTGCGCTGTTGTCGCGTCATGCCGGGGGGGCACGTCTGACGGTGGCCGGGCAGACCTTGCTGCCCCATGCCCGGCAGATCGCCAGCCAGTTGGAGAGTGCCCAGCGTGATCTTGCCAGTCTGCGCGGCGAAGCGCCGACGCGGCTGTGCGTGGGGGTAACACCGTGGTTCGGACAGACCTTGCTGGCCGTGGCGGTGCAGGCTTTTCGTCGCGAGATGCCTGTTGTGCAATTGGAGCTCTACGAAGGTTTGCAAGCAGTCAGCTTGTCATTGCTGCGCACCGGCCAGATGCAGTTTGCTCTCGGCCCTGCGGGCAATCTGCCCGGTCAGGAGTTCGCCCATGAACCGCTGGCCCGCTATCGCATGCGGGTATTGGCAAACGACAAACATCCCCTGCGGACGGCCCGGTCGTTGGGGCAGTTGCTGGAGCAGGACTGGGTGATGAACTTCACCCAGGCCAGCCAGGATCAGGTCTTGCGCCATCTGTTTGGCCGCCACGGCTACAGCGTTGCTCCCGGGCGCATCGTCTGCGCCCAGTCCAGTGCCATGCTGAGCAGCCTGATCATCGATGCCGGCATGTTGGGCTATTCGCCCGAACCGATGTTGTTGTGTGAACCTTTGCGCGGCAAGGCCACAGCTCTGGCGCTGGATGAAACGTTGGAGGAGGGCGACATCAGCGTCGTGCGTTTGCGCGATCAGGCCCTGGATCCTGCAGCGCGCTGTTTTGTGGTGTGCCTGCAGCAAGCGTTGAAAGCCTGCAGTCGTTCAGCCGATGCCGAGTCCCGGCAGTTGGCCGATATGCTCCGGTTGCTGTTCTGAGTGAGTTCTCCTGCGTTTTCGGCAACTACTGGCGCAGCAGTTTGTTGTTTTCCCAGGGGAGGGAGCATCACCGGCGCGGCAGAGGTTGATGAGGTGCGCGCAGTGGTTTCGATGCATGGCGGTATAGGGAACCCATTCTAGAATCCGTCAATGCCATGTGATTCCAACTTAATTATTGCGAGCCCCGCAGAGTAGATCTGCGGGGGGGCAAGCGTTGTGTGGTATTCGCTTCAGTCCAGCGCAGGCAGTGCCATCCGGTACTCGATCACCCCCGGCTTTTCGGCTATCCAATCGTATAGTCGCTGTGCGGTCTGGTTAGTCTCCTGGGTATGCCAATAGAGCCGATCGCAGCGTTTCTCCTGCGCCTGCCCCTGAACAAACTCGATCAACTGCTTGCCAACCATTTTCCCCCGGGCAGTGGGGCAGACGTACAGGTCCTCGAGGTAGCAGAAGTTGTTACGCGCCCAGGTCGAGCGATGGAAAACAAAATGGACGAAGCCGAGAAGCCGCTCACCTTCCGTGGCAACGGCGCAGTGCA
This sequence comes from Pseudomonas vranovensis, assembly GCF_040438935.1. NCBI lineage: Bacteria > Pseudomonadati > Pseudomonadota > Gammaproteobacteria > Pseudomonadales > Pseudomonadaceae > Pseudomonas > Pseudomonas vranovensis. The sequence goes on from NZ_CP159259.1 coordinate 1,404,232, forward strand.
CGGGCTCTGCAGGGTCGAAGAACCGAGCCCAGGTCAGCTCTGTCGTGTCCTCGCTCAGTTCCACCTTGTAGAACGCCTGATACTGGTCCCAGTACAGGGACCATGGTTGGTAATCACTCTGTTCCAACTCGCGAACGGAAACGAATTGTTGTGCAGCTGTCATCGTGGAACCCCTTTCGGTTGAAGAATGGTCGGAAAACAATGCATTTATAGCGATAGAATGGCCGGAATTGCCCTACCACTTTCTGCAAATGAACCAGACCAATGTTCAAGCACTCACAGTTGCAGTCGGTTAAAGCCTGGATGACCGACCCCGCTCATGGAACGTTGTCGCTGCATGTACGTATCCAGAGGGCGATTCGTCAATTGGTACTTGATGGCGCGCTGCCGGTCGGCAAGGCGTTGCCTGCCTCACGTCCTTTGGCCCGTTCCCTGGGCGTGTCGAGGGATACCGTAGAGGCGGCATACAGTCAGTTGCATGCAGAGGGTTACATCGAGCGCCGCGTGGGCAGCGGAAGTTTCGTTTCGCAACGTGCTCGGCACCTGCCAATGCGAAAGCGCCAACGCGAGGCTGTCTGCGATGGCCCACCTCAGCTCAGCCGCAGGGCGATGGACATGCTTCAGGGCGGGGGCGTGGACAACTTTCAAGCACCGCGCCCCTTCGCACCTGGGGTAGCCGAGACCCGGCGCTTTCCCTTGGCAATTTGGGAAAAGCTGGAGCGCCAGGTGTACAAGGAATATGGCACCCAGGCTCTGGATCACAGTGCGCCCCAAGGCATGGCTTCACTGCGGATTGCAATCGCTGACTACCTCAACCTTGAACGTGGGGCGAAGGCGTCCGCCGATCGGGTGTTGATTCTCACCAGTTCACAGCAGGCGCTTGGCCTGTGCGCGCAACTACTCATGGATGCGGGCGACCCGGTGCTGGTCGAAGACCCTCTCTACCAAGGCACCCGCAAAGCTGTTGCCGCCGCAGGCCTCAAGTGCATTCCCGTGCCGGTGGATGATAGCGGCATGCAGGTGGAGGGCATGAGCTCGCTGGCCAGTAATGCCAGGGCGGTTTTTCTTACGCCTTCCCATCAATACCCAACCGGGGCGACGTTGTCGCTTGACAGACGGTTGCTCGCGATCGAATGGGCAAGGCAGCAGCGTGGCTGGATCATCGAGGATGACTACGACAGTGAATTCCACTACGAAGGCAGGCCAACTGCCTGCGTGCAGGGCCTGGACCCGCATGAGCGGACACTCTACATCGGCACCTTCACCAAGTCGCTGTTCGCGGGGCTGCGTATTGGCTATCTGTTGTTGCCGCCCAATCTCGTCGCCCCGATGACCAGCGCCCGCACGCTGCAGGATGGGCATACAGCGTCCATTGCCCAACTGACACTGGCAAGGTTTATGGAAGGCGGGCACTACACGGCTCATGTGCGGAACATGAGGGCGCTGTATGGCGAGAGACGGGACGTACTAGCTGAACTCGTGCACAAGCGCCTGGGAGAGTTTCTAGCGCCGCGCATCCCGGCCGGAGGACTGCAGATGCCCTGCCATTTCGTCCAGGACCTCTCGGAAGATGCTGTGGTCACGGCGGCAAGAGCGGTTGGTATCGACCTGCTGGGGCTTGGCGGCTTACATGCGACGCCGAGAAATGATGTTGGCGTTCTGATGGGGTTCGCGGCACACACGCCTGGCGAAATGCGCGCCTCGGTGGAGAATCTGGCAAAGGTGTTTGCGGGCCTGCTCAGGTAGTTTGCGGCCGGCTATAGGTGGCGGGGCGGATTAAACTCATCTCCCAGCTGCCGAGGTGAATGGTTGGAATGGAAGGCATAGTCGGCTTGCCTTTTTGAAAGCCCCGCAGATTAACGTCTGCGGGGTTTTCGTTGGCACGCAGAAAAGCCGAAAGTACAAGCAGCGATGACTTGAGTTTCTTTGACATGACGATGCCTCCCGCCCAATAGCGGCTGTTCAATAGAGGGTGAATTGGGCTTTTGGATGCCGTATCGGCCAATAAAGGATGGTTATTGCACCGATGGTCGCCTATAAGCGAAATGGATATCTATCTCATCAGTTACCGCGCCTACTGGGTAATCAGAGGAGATTCGGTATGAGATATCGCGGCGATGTATTCTGGGCCTGGGCAGACCCCACCCTTCACCATCGTTATCACGATGAAATCCTTGATGACGGCAGCATGATTGATGTTCAAACCCGCCTTTCCCGCACAGGGGAAACTCAGCTTTTTATTGGGGTATATGCCAAAAGTGGAGACCGCATTGTGGAAGAGGCTTACCCATCCCGACCTCATGAAACGATGACTCGCGCGTTGGCCTGGGGCACTGGCCGGGCACTGGTATTTGCTGCTGGTCACGAGTCGGCGAAACCACGTCAAGTGGCGTAATGATGAAGGCCGAAGCTCAGAGGCTTCGGCCTCTTTGTGTCTGGTCATTGGAGGTTGTTGATCTGGAGTCCCAATATATTCATCCGATCAGGTCTGGGCAGAACGCCAGCCCGCTGTCCAGCCCTGAACGCCCTGCATGCGTCGCCCTCCGTGGCCGGATGCACCATGGTGGCAATTATGGGTGGGATGGGTTATTACGGGGTGACCGGCATGGGGCCGGGTCTAGGAGGTTGTTGTGAGCTTGAATCAAGCGCAAGTGGATGCAGTTGAACACCTTCTAATGGCTTTCCTGAAGCGGTCCGAGAGCGCTCAGATTGTTGCGAAGGTCTACGAGGACGCCTATTCCTCAATCATGGGCAGCGAGGGCCCGGCCGCCATGGAGGAGAAGGAGGCTGCACTTGAGCATTTGAACAACCTTCGGTTGCAGCTCAAGTAATCAGTTTTCCTGGCAAATCTGCAGCACTTCGCGTTGTTGAAAATGTTCAAGCTTCCGCGCCACAGCCGGTGAAACCGTGATTTTGTGGCGCGGCGGTTCCAGGTAGGGAAGGACGCGCCTGTCGGTACCCGCTACTTCGAGACTTCACGCAAGGACTCCGGACATGGCAGATAAGTATGTTGGAAAGATCATGGGTGTTGGCACGGATAACGTGGAGTACGTGATTAACATCTATCAGGACGAGACCGTTGAGCGCTCGCCACACGGTATGGTTCGGCATGAAGGCTTGAAGCATTTCGAGATGCAATTCGGCGGCGACGTGAAAAAAATATCTGAAACTGAGTACGAGATTGTGGCTACCGGAGTGAGGGTAACCGTGCATGACGGTCAAGGCTAAGAGCGCCGGTCTGTCCTGTGGGAATCGCCTCGGACTTTTTCGGCAGGGAGGCTGGACTTGACCTTTTGGAGCACTGCAGGACGAGTCCAGAGCTTTCACGATTACTGTGAAACAGCGGGGCGCGCCCGCCCTTGGGCGGACGCTGGTGCAGCATCACTCACTTCTTCTGTTGATCCATTTTCGCTTCAATTCGTCTATCTACGTCGGCGCGAATCTGGTCGATACTGAAGCTCGCAGGACGTTGGCTCGGTGGGTATTCGACAAATGTTTCCAGGAAAGCCGCCGCTTTCTGAGTGCCCTCGAATATCAAGTAGTCATTCTTGGTCAGCCAATCATAGTATTGGTCGGATACCACGTCGGCACGCTCATACGGGTCCATGCGCAGGTTGAAGAGCTTGGGTACTCGCAGGCACGTGAAAGGTTCGCTCCATACCTTCAAGCCACCGGGTGCACGCTGTTCGCAATAGACAATCTTCCAATCGTCATAGCGCATGCCTACAAGGTCGCCATCATCGCTGAAGTAGAAGAACTCGTTACGAGCACTTTTATCAGCCTTACCCGTCAAGTAGTCCAGCTGGTTGAAGCCGTCCAGGTGTACCTTGAAGTTACTCCCTCCGACGTTGGTTCCCTTTAGCAGGCGATCTTTGATATCGGTATCGCCTGCTGCAGCCAGCAAGGTCGGGAACCAGTCCAGCCCAGAGAACATCTGGGTAGAAACGGTGCCAGGCTTGATCTTCCCGGGCCAGCGGACCATTGCTGGAACGCGGTAAGCCCCTTCCCAGTTGGAGTTTTTCTCGTTCCTGAAGGGTGTGGTCGCGGCATCCGGCCAGGACCATTGATTAGGGCCGTTGTCAGTGGTGTAGACAACGATGGTGTTGTCGGCGAGCTTGAGGTCATCGATGCTCTTGAGCAACTTGCCGACGTCGCCGTCGTGTTCAAGCATGCCATCGGCATATTCGTTGCCTGGCATACCGCTCTGGCCCTTCATGGAATCACGTACATGTGTGAAAGCATGCATGCGAGTGGTGTTCATCCACACAAAGAATGGTTTGTCAGCCTTGGCCTGTTTCTCAATGAAATTGATGGCGGCCTGAGTGGTCTCGTCATCGATTGTTTCCATGCGTTTGCTGTTCAGTGCACCGGTGTCTTCGATCTTGCCATCGGCGTAGCTGTGGATCACTCCGCGTGGCGATGCAGCTTTGACAAATGCAGCGTTGTTTTTTGGCCAGTACGGGCGCTCTGGTTCCTCTTCGGCGTTGAGGTGATACAGGTTGCCGAAGAACTCGTCGAAGCCGTGGTTGGTTGGGAGGTATTCGTCCTTGTCCCCTAAATGGTTCTTGCCAAACTGACCGGTGGCATAGCCTTGGGCCTTGAGCGCCTGAGCAATCGTTATATCCCTTGCCTGCAGCCCGACCGGCACACCAGGCATACCCACTTTGGAGAGGCCAGTGCGCAATGGCGACTGCCCGGTAATAAATGTCGATCGCCCAGCCGTGCAACTGTTCTCCGCGTAGTAGTCGGTGAATTTCATGCCTTCTTTGGCTAGGCGGTCGATATTCGGGGTCTCATAACCCACCACGCCGTCAGCGTAAGCGCTGATATTGGTCTGGCCGATGTCGTCGCCGAAGATAACCAGTATGTTCGGTTTGTCGGCAGCGGCGGCAGTTGCCGATAGCGCCATGAGCGAGGTTGCCATCAAGGCGACTCTGGGTAGCCACTTGCGTACGCGCGTCATCTGACTTGCTCCTTTACCAGTGGGTCGCAAAGTGCGAATAGTTGTATTGCATGCGATGCCTGCTTTGAAACATGCCCGGGGCCGTCCCAGACTGTGGAGGATGGGTGTGGTGGCAACTGACAGAGTTAAAAGTAGTCGTTTCAGGAAAGACGTCCAGACGCGATGCTCACTATTCCAAGCTGCTGGGACATGGCTTGTCCGTCTGCTGCAGCCGCGCAGCACGGACGCGTTGTTGCTGCGGATTCTCCATCGCCGTAAGGGCGCATCCAGGACCACTGCAACCCCACGTACGGATTAGCTGTAATTGGCGCGGGGCAACACTACCCACGCTGATGCAGGTTGTTATTCAGATTCAGCGTAGGGAAGATAGCAAACGAGAATAATCTTCATTTGTGGCGAGCGCTACGCTCTAGGGGCGATGGATTTGTTGAGTGTCAGTCTGGCCTACAACTAAAAAATGGCAGCTTTTATCCGTAGCTATCCATTGATTTACCCGGGGGCAGACGGAAGGTGTCACATGAAGGGTTCAAGGTCGGCCACCTGTGATTTGACGTTGTCGCTTTTCGTTGCCTGCTTGCTCGCAGGCTGTGCACAAAACCCAGATATCCGTGAGGGCGATGATTACACCTCTGGTAGCACGGGGAAGAGTCCACCCGATTATGTTGTATGTGTGCAGGATGAGCTTCAAGGCAGTCCAAACTCAAAAACCTACACGGTCAAGGAGAACGACACGCTCAAGCTTTTTGTTGAAAGCACCGACCCCAATAAAGCCACTGGCCTTGTCGAGGTCCACGGCTCCGGCAGCCAGCATCAATTCTCTGCCTATCAACGAGATGCCTGGTATGACAAGGGAAGATTGCTGGACGCAGCGCTGATGTGCTCACACACGTAGGTCGTACTCAAAGCCCAGCGTCGCGCTGGGCTTTGTGCATCTGGGCCGTGTCCTAGTGTTTGGTTCTGAGTTGTTCGAACGACTTGACCATGTCGATGGCCCAGCCATCGAGCACGGCCCTGGCGTCCTTGGCCGTCATGACCTGGTCGGAGTTTTCCAGGTCGGCACCGGCGCCTTTGCGTACGACCTGGGCAACGACTTTGTTGTTGCTGGCATCGAGAAACTGCGCTTCGGTCGACAGGCTGGTGTCCTGATCGCGAATGCCGGTGGCAGCACTGACGCCTGCGGCGACCAGGGCGATCGGGATCACTTCATACGGACGCAGCCCCTTGGTCTTGGCACTCACGGCGGTGATCGCCGGCCGTACGACCAACACGCCTGGTCCCGGGCCTTTGGCTAGCGGAACGACCTTGGAAAACTGGGTCTGCAGGGCCTGGTTGTAGTACTGGGTGATGCCTTGCAAGGTGGTGTCCGGGATTTTTTCCGTCGCTTGAGGCTTGGGGTAAAGTTGGCTTGGCTCGATATAGACGCTGCTGAACTTGTTGGCATCGACTTTTGGGTCGATCCAGCGCATCACTGCCGCGCCCGACGGTGACTTTTCCTCCTTCAGGGCACTGTAGTCCTTGAGAAAACCGGAATATTGATCGGATTCAACATACTTGCTGGCACAGCCTGAGAGTGCCAGTGAGGTGACGCAGAGCGTGATCATCAGGTACTTCGACTTCATCGTGTAGCTCCTAGTGGCGAATTGTGCGGTCCCGGCGAGTATCCCGCCGAGACAGTGATTGCAGTGTCCGGGCGTGACAATAGTGGACCAGAAGTTGATGACGCTGCGTCGACGCTGGTCAAGGATAGAGCTGCCATTCTCATTGAACGCTCCTGCTAGGGAATGTGCTGTACCGAGCTTTAGGAACAAACCTAGCTCGTAAGTATCAACTTACAAGTGTTAACGAATGGAAACAGTCTCCGATCAGCCTGGAGGCACAGCGGTGCGTCTCCACATGGAAGTACAGGGCGGGGGCCGTTGAACGGGCATAAAAAAACCGATGCCCGGACCTGGCATCGGTTTTTTGGAAAGCCCTGAAAGGGCTTGACTGCGTTTGTCTACGCGCCTCAGGACAGGGCGTTCAGTTCGGCGCGTTGCGCCTTGGCAGCGGAGCGGCCGCGAATCCAGCTGAAGCCAATGGCGAGGATCAGTGCAAAACCGACGTAGCCCAGCAGTGGGTAGACGGTGCCGACCAACTTGCTGAAACCACCCAGGCTCAAGGCCAGGCCCACGCAAACCGTCACTGCGCTGACGAGTTTGAAACGGCGTGAATCAGGCTTGGCAAAGCGGGCGCTGAAAGCAAAGAACATACCGACCGCAGTGCTGTAGATCATGCAGACCAGCGCGATCGACATGACCACCGAAAGGATTGGCGAGATGCGCCCCGACAATGCCAGCGACGGCATCTCGATGCCCTGCAGCTGGTTGATGTTGGCGAACAGGCCGATGTTCAGCAGCAGGATCAGCGCGCCCAGGCCAAGGCCTCCGAGTATGCCGCCGACGGCTGCGGCCTTGGGCTGCTTGGTCATGCCGCCGATAACGGCCAGCATCGGGAAGCCTACGGCGATGTTGAACGATGCGTACAGCAGGGCGCCGACGAACCAGTTGCCGGTGACCGTTTCGTTGTTCTCGCGGGCAACGGCGTCGAGGGTCTCGACCGAGGCGTTGTAGTTGAAGATCGAGTAGGTGGTGATGATCAGGACCATTGCCAGCAGGAAGGGCATGACTGCGCTGATCAGATTGATGATGCGCTTGACGTTCAGGCACAGGGTGGCGATCACCAGCACAGTCATCAATACACCGCCGAACAACGGCGGCATGCTGTACTCCTGGGCAAAGATCGAGCCGCTGCCAGCCAGCATCACAACGCCGACACCGTAGAGGAAGAACGACAGCACGACGTCGACGACCAAGCCGATTCGAGTACCGAACAAACGGTAAAGGACTTCCTTGTGGGAGTTCGCTTGCATCTGCGAGCTCATCCGGGCGATCTGCATGCCGAGGAAGGCAAACAGCACACCGCTGACCAGAGTACCGACAATGCCTATCAGTCCATAGCCGGTGAAAAACTGCAGTACCTCCTGCCCGGAGGCGAAGCCGCCGCCGATCACCACGGACATGTAAGCCAGCGCAATCTGGATGGATTGTTTATTCATTACACTTTTCTCGTTCTTAGACTTATTAGTTGCATGGAAACGTGAGGCGATTCCTGTCCTATCATTTCCGCAGAGCGGCTATCCACTTGCCAGCACAACAAGCACCCTGGCTCGCTGGAGCGCGCAGGCATGCGGACGCCGCCCTGCAGTATAGGAAGAGTGGGCTAGTTGTTTTGCCTGAATAAGTCGGTGTATCTGGTTGAAAACGCTGAAAAAAATGTTTCGGCGCCATAAGTTGCGCAAGTCCGGCGAAATTGACCGCAACGTCCTCTGCGCTTTGTCGCATGATGGGCGGGTCTGCACCACTCTGCAGCGGGATGAGCAGCCTGCCGGATACGTTGGATAAACGCAGGACAGGGAGGTTTTACATGCTGGAAAAGTGCCTGGTGACCGTTGGCATTGTTTTTTACGCCGTCGTTGTACCGATTCTCGAGATCAATGATACCCATGTCTTCAATCAGGCGTGGGCGCCCCATGCGCGTCTGCACGAGACGTGGCAGTTGTTTACCAATACGGCCATTGGCGCATTCAGCGTGTGGCTTGTGTGGGGCAAGGATGACCTCAGGCTGGCGAGCCTGCTTACCGTGTTCGTCACCGGGGGCTTCTTGATGGCCTACTGGCTGCGTGACGGCTACGGGGGCTCAATGGTGCTCACGGATGGCTCGGAAAAAATGATTGTGGGGATCAACCTTGGTTTGTTTGCGTACCTGCTCGCCATTCTCCTGGCGGGGCTCGCGGTGCTGATTCAAAAACGCAGGGGGACCGCATGAGCAGGGCAGGGCTTGCCCACGGAGGCCACGCAAAGTAAACACAAGCATGCCGAGTGCTTCCCTGCCCACCCACTGGAGGTGGTTGTGCCAACCAGGGAGCGCCCCTCAGCATTAGTGTCGGGATGATTTTCATGAATCGAACAGGGCTCCACGATGAATCCAGCACCCCTCGACACGTTGGAACGCTTGTTACACCGCCGCCGCAGTTGCCGGGGCTTTTTGCCACAGCCCGTCGAGCATGAGGTGGCAATGAACATGTTCGCGCTGGCCCAGCGCTCGGCCTCATGGTGCAACACTCAGCCTTGGCAAGTCATCGTTACCCGTGGCGAGGCGACGGAGCGGTTTCGGGCTGCCTATGCAGCCGAGTTGCTGTCCGGTTCCGCTCAGCCGGACTTTGATTTTCCGGCTGAATATAACGGGGTTTACCAACAACGCCGGCGCGAATGTGGGCAGCAGCTCTACGAGAGTATCGGTATTGCACCGGGTGACCGAATGGCGAGTCGGCAGCAGATGCTGCGCAACTTTTCACTCTTCGGGGCGCCACACGTCGCGATCATTACCACCGAACGAGGGCTCGGCACCTACGGTGCCGTCGATTGTGGTGGTTATGTTGCCAACCTGCTGCTTGCTGCCGAGGCGCTGGGACTCGGGGCCATCGCTCAGGCCGCATTGGCCAGCCATGCAGCGTTTGTGCGGCGCCACTTTGCAATTGATGAAAGCCGGTTGGTGGTGTGTGGTGTGTCGTTTGGGCATGCCGATCACGACGCGCCGGCCAATCGCTTTTTCACCTCGCGAGCCGCGACCGAAAGCGCGGTGTCGTGGCACGACGTTTGATTCGCAGCGCACTGATCGCAGCGCCAACGAAAAAGGGCAGCCAATGGCTGCCCTTGTGTTTCAGGTCCTCGATTACCTCTATTCGCCTGGCTTGGCAGGTGGCGCGTTCTTCAGGCCCATCAGCGCTTTCTTCACCGCGAGGCTCTGGTAGTTGATATTGCCGACGTTCAGGCTGACGCCTTCCTGAAACGGGTACTGCGACAGGCTGGCCAGGAAGGACTTGACCTTGGCCTGTACCGGAACGAACAGCCAGATTTGGTCGGCTGCCCAGCGCTTGGACAGAGGCGATTCCTGGCGAGCGGTCTGGAACGGGTCGGCCAACAGGTTGGTGAGTATCGGGGCATTGGTCACCTTGCGCGACGCGGTACCGAAATCGCCGTCCATGGTGGCGAAGCTGACCCGCCATTCCTTCCAGCGGATCGCATCCAGGTCACCACCCATGCTGAAGTACAAGTACTCCTCGCGTGGGCTGCTCTTCTCCTCCCCCTTGAAAAACGGCAGGAAGTTGTAGCCGTCCAGATGGACACGGTAGTCCTTGCCGTTGAGCTTGCCACCCTTGGCCAGGTCGGTAACCAGCGTCGGGTCTCCGGCGGCGGCAGCCAGCGTGGGCATCCAGTCGTTGTGGGCAATCAAGTTGTTGTAGTGGCTGCCCGGCTTGATGACCTTGGGCCATTTGACCAACAAAGGCACGCGATGCCCCCCTTCGTTGGATGTCCCTTTTTCGCCGGCAAAGGGCGAGGTGCCACCGTCGGGCCAGGAGAACTTTTGGGCGCCGTTGTCGGTGGTATAGATGATGATCGTGTTGTCGGCGATCCCGAGGTCATCGAGCTTTTTCAGCAACTGACCGACATGACCGTCGTGCTCGACCATACCGTCCGGGTACAGGCCAACGCCCGTCTTGCCTTCGGACTCCTTCTTCAGGTGGGTCCAGATGTGCATGCGAGTGGAGTTGAACCAGACGAAAAAGGGCTTGTCTGCCTTGTGTGCCTTGTCGATGAAGTTTTCGGTGGCCTGCACCAGTTCATCGTCGATGGTTTCCATGCGCTTGCGGGTCAGGGCACCGGTGTCTTCGATCTTGCCGTCGGCGTAGGAGTGGATCACCCCGCGCGGACCGTACTTTTTGCGGAACTCGGGGTCCTTGGGATAGTAGTAGGTTTCCGGCTCTTCCTCGGCATTCATGTGGTAGAGGTTGCCGAAGAACTCGTCGAAACCATGGTTGGTTGGCAGATGCCGGTCGCGATCACCCAGGTGATTCTTGCCAAACTGGCCGGTGGTATAGCCTTGCTGTTTCATCACATCACCGATCGTCGGTGCCCAGTCCGGAATGCCATGCTCGGAGCCCGGCATTCCGACCGTCAACAGGCCGGTGCGGAAGGGGTGCTGGCCCAGCGCGAAGGCCGAGCGGCCGGCGGTGCAGGACTGCTCGCCATAGGAGTGGGTGAACAATGCGCCTTCCCGTGCGATGCGGTCGATGTTGGGGGTCTCGTAGCCCATCATCCCCTGGTTGTAGGCGCTGATATTGAACATGCCGATATCGTCACCAAAGATCACCAGGATGTTCGGTTTGTCGGCGGCGCCTACACCCAGTGACGCGATTAATAGTGCACCTGCCACGGCAAGTAGGCGTGACCATTTCCCTGTGCGGGTCATGTCCTGTCTCCATTGTTATTGTTGATTTTTGACTTCGATACTAGAGAGACAGGTGGTGAAACCGCGACAGCAGAAGGGAGGATATTGAGGGGGAAATCCGGGTAGTTCGAACAAACTAGCCAGGGGAGTATTCAGCAGGAAATGCAGTCCTGCTCGTAGCCGCTGCCGCCAGGCTGCGATCGAACGCGAAGCGGTCGTGGAGGCTCAAGCGGCAGCGACCGAGTCAAGGTGTTCGCCTATTTGCTGCGTCCAACCTTGTAGATCTGCAGGGCGCGCTGCGCTGAAGCATTGCACAGCTCTTCATCGCCTGCTTTTTGTGCCTGCTTGGCCTGATCGAGCAATTCGCGAAACTCATCGACCTTACCACCGGCAAGGGCCTGGCCGTCGGTCTTGTCGATATTTTCGAGCTGTTTGATGCTGTCATCGCATTCAGTGGCGAAGGCGGAACTGCCCAGTGTCAGTGTGACGATAAACGCTGCCAGGTACTTCATAACGGTTCTCCCGAACGAAATAAAACCAGCCAGACGCGAGTACAGCACGCTCGTGTCAACCTATTGAGCGTAGCTCACCTGTGCGGGTTGCCCGAATCTGCCAGTCTCCCGCAGACAAGTGCCACGAAGAGCCGCTGGGACAACCGTTGAACAGCAAGGATCAGGTATGGCTCAAACCGTCCGTAGTTGAGGAAAGACCGCATAGTGACAGCTGGGCTCGCTGTTTCTTCTGGCGCATTCGGCGTCGGCCTCGGCCCGGGTGGGATAGCTGGGCTTGAGTCGAAGCTTTTCCTGATTGTCATAGAGGTCAAAACCTCCCGTGACGGTAGTTGCGTAGTATCGAGTGCCGTTGCGTACAGAATGCGTCTCAATGGGCACTGCTGGAACGACAACGAATCTTGGCAGCATTTTTTATACCTCCCCAGGTAAGACTTAAGTATTAGTCGCTGTGTTGACAGCCAACAAGGTCGTTAGCGACCAAAACAGTGCCTCACGAGGCCGTTGCGACGCAGATGCCCAGCGCAAGCGATTGTCCGCTCGTCTGTTTCTGATAAGGGTAAAAATGCAAACAATTCTCATTGGCTTTGATGTGGTGTAATCTCGCCGCCTTTCAGGCGGCACCTGGATTGCGTGCCTTCAATCAGCGCAACGTGAGGATGGGGATGGACGATAAACAAGGCGCTGCGGCGATGCTGGAATGGCGGGCCAGGTATCTTGGCGAGCACTCCCTGCAAGAAGCGGAATATGACCAGGCCCTGTTGGCTGCAGAGCGGCTTGAGCACTCAGGCTCGGTGAGTGCCAGTGAATGGGTACAGATGGTTCGACAGGCCAATGCCGCGTTGCTTCGCCAGGAGTGAGCTGTAATCATTGCGCACTTATACAGGCGCGAAAATCTGGAACCTTCGATGCACGACGAACAAGACCTTCACGAACCCGAACACGATCACTTGCTGGATCATGAGTTCTATGACGCCGATCCCGCGCTACAGGACGAAGTCGACCCGATGTATGATCCGGCGGATGAGGAAGAAGACGACGTGGACTGGGACGAAGGCGTCGATACCCTGGACGACTTGTAGTCGCGGGGTTGCCCCGCGATGCAGTGCGTCAGGCAGACTGCTATCGCGGGCGAGCCCGCTCTTAAAAGTGGTGGAACTATCGCCCGTCTACCGAGAATCTGCCGGCACCGGTAACGGCGAGCAGCAGCAAGCCGCCGGTGATGCTCATGTTCTTGAAGAACTGAACGCTGTTGGCGGCACGCGCCGGGTCGACCATGTTCCAGAATGGGTGGCCGATAACGGCGGTACCCACCACGAACAGGGCGAACAGAAACGCCAGTGGGCGGGTATAGAACCCGAGAATCAACAGTATTGCGATGAAGAACTCCATGGCTACTGCCACCCCGGCAGCCACCTGGGGCATGGGCGCGCCCAGGGAGCCGAGGTACTCGACGGTACCGGAAAAGCCGGTCATCTTGCTCCAGCCAGACATCACGAACAGGATCATCAATAGAATCCGCGCAAGCAGGATGATCACGTCACGCTGGTTGTCGAACAGGGTATAGCGCATGGCTGCCTTCCTTTGTGATGGGGCAATTTCACCATAGCAGGTGCGTGCAGCCTTTGCGCCGCAGGCAGGGAAGGGCATGAATCGCAGGCAACAAAAAGGCGCCTTGAAGGCGCCTTTTTCAGAAGATGGTGCGAGTGGCGGGACTCGAACCCGCAAGGCTCACGCCGGCAGATTTTAAGTCTGCTGTGTATACCAATTCCACCACACTCGCACAGGTTTGAAAGCGTCTGGCGACCGGGCGCGCGATTGAATCAAAGCCCTGGGGAAAATGCTTTTCCTCCGCAATCAAGCGTGCTTTATAACTCATCGTTATATTTGAGTCAACCGCACGCCGGCCCCCAGGTGTGCTTGGGCGGGGCTTATCGACGGATTCGATGTGCAACGTCGCGAAGTTGCTCAACTGAAGCTTGCAGCCCCTGAATCTGCCCCAGCACCTCGGCGGCATCGGTGTGGTGGACCGAGCACTGCAGGTAGCGGGCGTGGCCTCCTAGCTCTCGCGACACACGTTCAAGTTCGCGTGCGGTGCTGTGCAAATCGTCGTGAATGCCTTTCATCCGTGGGTCGGCAGCCAAGTGTTGCGCCCTCATTAATGGTTGATACGAGCAGGGAAGGGCTGACTATAGAGCAATTGACACCGAAATGTCATTCGGCCACTGTACCGCTCATTGGATCCAACATGAGCCAGTCGCGACGTGTCTGCCCCCGAGCTCCCTTCACCTCAGCCACCCAGGTCTCGTGCCCGGTGGTTCTGGCGCTTGCTGTTCGTCAATGCCTGGTTGGCAGCAGCCTTTCTGTTTTTCAGCCTGATCGCATCGGGTGTACTGCTGGTGTTGATGGGCAGTGATCCGGACCTTGCCACCGAGCAGCGGGTATACGCGTTTACCGGTGGGGCACTGATTCTGGCGGGGTGCCTGTACCTTGTGTTCAAGACCCGCCCCAGGCAAACACAGTAGCGACACACCGGAACAATTGCCGGGCCTGAGTCGTTGCAAGCAGCGTATGCTGTCTATTCTTGACTACGTCTGCGATTTGCGTGGAGCTGCCATGGGGCCTTCTGATCGCTCGGATTTACACACCATGCATGCCAGTCGTTATGAGCAACTGGTGCAGGCGGTGGTGGACTACGCCATCTATATGCTTGATGTCGATGGGTATGTAGTGTCCTGGAACGCAGGTGCACAACGGATCAAGGGTTGGCGCGCCGACGAAGTGATCGGCAAGCATTTCTCGCTGTTTTTCACCGAGCAGGATTGTGTCGAAGGCAAGCCGGCCAGGCTCCTGGCGTTGGCCTTGAGTACCGGTGTTGCCCAGGATGAGGGCTGGCGTGTGCGCAAGGACGGCACGCAGTTCTGGGCTTTGGCAGCACTGGATGTGGTCCGTGGGACGGAGGGCGAAATTGTCGGCCTTGCGAAAGTCACCCGCGACATCACCGACCGCCGCGAGGCAGCCCAGCAGCTCGATGCCATGCGTGCGCAGTTGTTCCAGGCGCAAAAGCTTGAAGCCCTCGGCCAATTGACCGGGGGCATGGCCCATGACTTCAACAACCTTCTGACCATCATTCTCGGCTCGGCCCGCCTGGCCCTCAGCAGCCGGGATCCGCAGCGTACCCAGCGTTTGCTCGAGCATATTCTCGATGCCGGTGAGCGGGGCACCCAGATGACCCAGCAGTTGCTGAGTTTTGCCCGGCACAAGGCAATGAACACCGGAAGGGTCGCCTTGCCCCCCTTGATCGATTCGACGCGGATGTTGCTCGGGCAGGCACTGCCCAAAGACATCGAGCTGCATATACGGATCGACGAAGACGTGCAGGATGTCGAAGTCGATGGTAGTCAACTGCAGATGGTCTTGCTCAACCTGATCTTCAATGCCCGCGATGCCGTCGAGCACGACGGGGTGATCGACTTGCGGGCGCGCAACTGCCACTTGCAAGGGGAGGTCGATGACCTGCAGGGCAGCTTTGTGCGCCTGGATGTCAGCGACAATGGCCGAGGCATTGCCCCGCATGTGCTGCCGCGTATTTTTGAACCTTTTTTCACCACCAAGGCCTTTGGCAAGGGAACTGGATTAGGGTTGAGCCAGGTCTATGGTTTTGCCAGGCAAAGCAATGGCGCGGTCACCGTCGTCAGCAGCGCCGACAACGGCACTTGCATGACGCTGTACCTGCCGGCCTACCAACCGGTCACCTCAACGACGAATTGAACAGGTCGCACTATCGTGGAACAGCTCAAACGACTTGCCACCGATATCACTGGGCTCGATGCGCTACTCAAGGGCGGTCTGATCGTCGGCGCCTCCTACATTGTTCAAGGGCGACCGGGGTCGGGCAAGACGATTCTGGCCAACCAACTGGCCTTCAACCATGTCGGCCAGGGTGGGCGAGTACTGGTAGCGACCTTGTTGAGCGAATCCCACGAGCGCTTGTTCCAGTACCTTTCGACCCTGGCCTTTTTCGATCCGGCTCTGATCGGCAATCAGATCCAGTTTGTCAGCGCATTCGACACGCTGGAGAGCGAAGGGTTGGACGAGGTGGTCAAGTTGCTGCGTGGGGAAATCAATCGTCACCAGGCTACGTTGTTGATCGTCGACGGCTTGCTCACCGCCCGCTCCCGGGCTGAAACGCCTCTTGATACCAAGAAATTCATTGCCGAGCTGCAAGGGCATGCGGCGTTCGCGGGCTGCACGGTGCTGTTTCTCACCAGTTCGCGACTGGACGACGGTAGCCCGGAGCACACCATGGTCGATGGTGTGATCGAATTGGGCGAGGAGTTGGTCGGCAACCGCTCGATCCGGCGCATCCAGCTGCGCAAGACGCGAGGCAGCGGGGCGCTGTCAGGTTTGCATGAATGCGAGATCACGGATCACGGCCTGCAGGTCTACCCCAGGCTGGAATCGCTCTACAGCCACCCGAGCAGCTTGGGCAGCGATGTGCTTGGCCGAGTCGGCAGTGGTGTGAAGGTATTCGATGAGCTGCTGGGCGGTGGGTTGCCCGACGCGTCGCTGACCCTGGTGATGGGGCCTTCGGGTATCGGCAAGACGTCCCTGGGTGTGAGTTTCCTGGCCGCGTCCACTGTCGATGCACCCGGCCTGCATTTTGGCTTTTATGAGACGCCCCAGCGTTTGCGCCTCAAGGCCAGCGCCCTTGGCCATGACTTTGCCGGCCTGGAGCGTAGCGGCGCATTGCATATCGTCTGGCAGCCAACTACCGAGGGGTTGCTCGATGATGTCGGTGCGCGTTTGCTGCAGCACGTCCAGGCGCATGGCATTCGTCGTGTGCTGATCGACAGCCTGGGCGCCTTCACCCGACTGGCGACCAATCCTGCGAGGCTGAATGAATTCTTCCGCGCCCTGACCGGCGAACTGCGCGCCCGTGACGTCTGTGTCATGGCCACCTGGGAAATGCGCGATATCTTCGGATCAGAAATCAACGCACCTGCACCAGACCTCTCGAGCATCGTCGACAACCTGCTGCTGATGCGATTTGTCGAGCTGGACTCGGAACTCAAGCGCCTGTTGTCGATTCTCAAGGTGAGGGACAGCTATTACGATCCGGCGCTGTTGGAGCTGATCATCAGCGACCAGGGTATTGATCTGAAAAAAGCCTTCACCCAGGCCACGGCGGTGCTGTCCGGTACCGCGACGCCGGTGCAGGGCGCGTGAGTCTGCAGGCTGCACTGCCATGAGTACGATTCTGGTCGTCGACGACGAGTACTTGATCGCCAATATCCTCGGCTACGCCCTTGAGGATGAAGGCTACGTGGTCGAAACGGCCAGCAATGGGCAGAAGGCACTGGATTTCTTGAAAGAAAAGCGCGTGGAGCTGGTGATCACCGACTACATGATGCCGCAGCTCAATGGCGAAGAGCTGGCAAGAAAGATCCGCGAAGAATTGCAATTGCAGGGCTTGCCGGTCATTTTGATGAGCGGTGCCCAGGCCCATCAGGGGCGAGACAATCCCGACTTGTTCGTAGCTGTGTTCGACAAGCCGTTCGACATCGACAAGATGATTGCCAAGGTCAAGGAGCTGGTCGGCGCACCCGAACCATCATGAGGCCATTGCGGCCTGCTGCCAGGGCTTGCGTGGCAGGGTCAAGCGCATCCGTGCGGCTTGAGTCAGCGAGGGTTACTCGTGATGCTCGTCTCCTTTGTCCGGTGCCGGGCTGCCGGCCTGGATGCGTTTGAAAATCTCCTCGCGGTGCACCTGGACATCTTTGGGTGCATCGATGCCGATCCTCACTTGCATACCTTTGACGCCCAGAATGGTGACTTTGATGTCGTCATTGATGACGATGCTTTCGCCAACCTTGCGGGTGAGTATCAGCATTTATATCTCCTTGGTAACGTAAGTTGCCCCACAGGCCTTGCCTGCAGCGGCCGGAAACACGCGCAACGCGTTCCTCTATTCCTTCATTAAAGACGCTTTCGGCGGATATTAATTCCTCCGAACACAGATTCTGTAGTGAGTCTTTAGTAGCAGGTCCCCAGGGGGCAATTGAGCGCTCCGCAGCAGCGAACGCTGCTCACACCCGCAAGCATAGGGGGGTTGGACGAATATGGGAAATTTCTCTGCATGATATGAGAACTATGGTCAATCGAAGGCAATTTCAAGGGGCAATACCCTGTAGAAACAACAACAGGCGAACTTCCTCGACCTCCAGGCCCTTGCGTTTTCGTGCAGTTGGCAGTTTGGCCAACTCGCCACGGGCAAAACACTCCAGCAAGGCCGGATGAATGTAGCAACGTCGGCACACCGCTGGCGTATTGCCCAGGCGCAGGGCCACGTGCTTGACCGTTTCAACGATTTGCTGGCGAGCCTGTGGCTCCGGTTGCCACTGCAGCGTGCGCAATCGGTTCAGAGCCAGGGTGCTGCCCGCCCAGGTGCGGTAGTCCTTGGCGGTAAAGTCGCTGCCGGTCAGCTGTTGCAAGAAGGCGTTGACGTCGGCCGAGCCGATGCAATGGCGTTGGCCCTGTTCATCCTGGTACTGGAACAGGTCCTGGCCCGGCAAGTCCATGCAACGCTTGACCAGATTGGCCAGGCGGCGGTTGCGCAGGGTCACCTGGTGTTCGATGCCGCTTTTGCCGCGAAAGCAGAAGCGTATGGCGCTGCCCTGGACCTTGACGTGGCGATTGCGCAGGGTGGTCAGGCCAAATGAGTGGTTGTCGCGGGCATATTGGCGGCTGCCCACTCGTATCAGTGTGGTGTCGAGCAGGCTCACGACCAGCGCCAGGACCTTTTCCCGGTCCAACCCGGGGCGTGCCAGGTGGCTGTCCAGCTGGCTGCGCAGCTTGGGCAGCAGGTTGGCGAAGGCCAGCATGCGGCCGTACTTGTGGCTGTCGCGAAAGTCCCGCCACTGCAAGTGATAGCGATATTGCTTGCGGCCGCGTGCATCACGCCCGGTGGCTTGCAGGTGGCCGCACGGGTCGGCACAGATCCACACGTCGGTGTAGGCCGGGGGAATGGCCAGCGCCTTGATGCGCTCCAGGGTGACGGGGTCGTTGATGCGCCGGCCCGCGGCATCGACATAGACAAAGGACCCACGCAGTGTTTTTCGACGCAGGCCCGGCTGGCTGTCATCGACATAGTGCAACTCATCGGGCAGGGGAATGTCGGGCATAGTCCGGGGTCCGATCGCGAGGGCCTGTTCTATGGACCTCGCGATCAGCCCAGCAGTGCCACCGACTTGATCTGCGCCACCAGTTGCTGGCCTGTATGCAAGCCCATTTGGTCGGCCGAATAGCGCGTGATTCGCGCCAGCAGCACGTTGCCATCGGCCTCCAGGCTCACCAGTACATGGGCGCTGTTATCTGCCGGCTGGTGACCGGTGACCTGCACCGGCAGCCGATTGAGAATGCTCGACTGGCTCTCGTGGGCCAGGCTCAGGCTGACATCACGGGCCTGGATTTTCAGGCGCAACGAGGTGCCGAGGGCCATTGGGTCGTGGGTAAGGCGCAGTTGCAAGGCGCTGCCCGGCAGTTGCAGGCCGAGCAATTGATACCCCGGATCGTAGCTGTTCACCTGGCCCTCAATGATGACTCCGGCGTCGTCACCCCGCGCCAGGGGCAGGTCGAGGCGGGCAAGGGTGGCGGCAATCGGGCCGCTGGCCTGGACTTTGCCGTGCTCCAGCAGCACCAGGTGATCGGCCAGGCGGGCAACTTCATCCTGGGCGTGGCTGACGTAAATCAGCGGGATCTCCAACTCGTCGTGCAAGCGCTCGAGGTAGGGCAGGATTTCGCGCTTGCGCGGCCCATCGAGGGCCGCCAGCGGCTCGTCCATCAATAAAAGCTGCGGGCTGCTGAGCAGCGCTCGGGCAATGCCCACACGCTGGGCTTCGCCGCCGGACAGGGTGGCTGGCTTGCGCTCGAGCAGGTGCTCGATACCCAGCAGCGCGCAGGCCTGGTCCAGGCTGACCTTGCGATCTTTCGCGTCAATGCGTCGCCAGCCGAAGGTCAGGTTGCCCTGTACCGGCAGGTGCGGGAACAGGCTGGCCTCCTGGAACACATAGCCGATCGGGCGTAAGTGGGGGGCCAGGAAATGCTTGCGCCGCGAGTCTTGCCATACCTGGCCGTTGACTTCGATGTAGGCCTCGGGCGCGCGTTCCAGGCCGGCCAGGCAGCGCAAGCAGGTGGTCTTGCCGGAGCCGGAGTGGCCAAACAGGGCACTGATGCCGCGCCCAGGCAACTGCAGGTCGACATCCAGTTCAAAATCGTTGCGGGCAACCTTGAGCCGCGCATGAATCGTTGCGCTCATCACTCAACTCCAGGCCGACTTGCCCCGGCGACTGGTGTACAGCGCCAGCAGCACGAGGAACGAGAACACTAGCATGGCACCCGCCAGCCAGTGCGCTTGAGCGTATTCCATGGCTTCGACGTGGTCGAAGATCTGCACCGACACCACGCGAGTCTTGTCGGGGATGTTGCCGCCAATCATCAGCACTACGCCAAATTCGCCCACGGTATGGGCAAAGCCAAGGATGCTGGCAGTGATAAAGCCTGGGCGGGCAAGCGGCAACACCACATGGACAAAGCAGTCCCAGGGCGTGGCACGCAGGGTCGCGGCCACCTCCAGCGGGCGTTCGCCAATGGCGCTGAAGGCGTTCTGCAGTGGTTGCACGACAAAGGGCATCGAGTAGATCACCGAGCCGATTACCAGGCCTGTGAAGCTGAACACCACGGTGCCCAGCCCCATGGCCTGGGTGGCCTGGCCGATCCAGCCGTGCGGGCCGAGGGCCAGCAGCAGGTAGAAGCCGATAACCGTGGGGGGGAGCACTAGGGGCAAAGCCACCACAGCCCCCACCGGCCCACGCAGCCAGGAGCGCGTGCGCGCCAGCCACCAGGCGATGGGGGTGCCGACCAACAGCAGAATCAACGTGGTCAGGCTGGCCAGTTTCAAGGTCAGCCAGATGGCACCCAGGTCGCTGGCATCCAGAGGCATCAGATTTCGTAGCCGTACGACTTGATTACCGCAGCGGCTTTCGGGCCCTTGAGGTAATCCACCAGCGCCTGGGCTGCGGGGTTGTCCTTGCCCTTGTTGAGGATCAGCGCGTCTTGCTTGATCGGTTCATGCAGGGTGGCCGGTACGATCCAGGCCGAGCCCTGGCTGACTTTGCCGTTCTTGAAGATCTGCGACAGGGCGACAAAACCCAGCTCGGCATTGCCGGTGGAGACGAACTGATAGGCCTGGGTAATGTTCTGGCCTTCGACGATCTTGGCCTTGGTGGCGTCGGTCAGCTTGAGCTTGTCCAGTACCTGGGTGGCGGCCAGGCCATAGGGTGCGGCTTTCGGATTGGCGATGGACAAGTGCTTGAACTGGTTTTGCTTCAGGACCTCGCCCTTGGCATCCACGTAACCCTCTTTGGCCGACCACAGGGCCAGGGTGCCCACGGCATAGGTGAAGCGCGAACCCTTGACGCTGTCGCCTTCGCTTTCGAGCTTGGCCGGGGTGCTGTCGTCGGCGGCCAGGAAGACTTCAAACGGCGCGCCGTTCTTGATCTGCGCATAGAACTGCCCGGTGGCGCCGTAGGCGGCTACCAGCTTGTGCCCGGTGTCTTTCTCAAAGTCCTTGGCGATGGCCTGGATGGGCGCGGTGAAGTTGGCGGCGACCGCAACCTGGACTTCATCGGCCCAGGCGCTGTTGATGGTCATGTACGCGGCCAGGGCGGCCAGGGCAAAACGGGGTGCGCACTTACTCATGAAACACAGCTCCACGGGCTGAGGGGTAATCGTTGTATACATGAATATATAGCGATTGTCCGACAAACGGAAAGCTCTGATTTAACGAAGTAACTGAGCGAGGGCTTTTTGCGCAAGGCTGCGGGTCAGTTCACCCGCGGGTAACGCCTGGCCCAGGCGCGCTGCCTGGCCAGACCAGAGGTTGCTGAAGTCGCTGCTGCCAGTGGGCTCGCTGATTGCCCGCAACGGCATCAACGCACCACCTGCCAGCGGAAAGTGCGGCACCAGCACGCTCATCGGCCCCAGTTCGCGCATGATCCGGGTATTGATGCCGCGGGCCGGGCGGCCGGTGAACAGGTTGGTCACGGCGGTGTCGCTGTCCTTGGCGTTCTGCAGTGCCTGGCGATGAGCCGTCGACACCTTGGCTTCCGGGCACAACAGGTAGGCGGTACCCAGCTGCACGGCCGAGGCGCCCAAGGCCAGGGCGGCGACAATGCCGCGATGATCACCGATACCGCCGGCGGCGATCACCGGCACCTTCACGGCGTCCACTATCTGGGGCACCAGCGCCATCGTGCCGACCTGCGTGTTCAGGTCGTTGCTGAGGAACATCCCGCGATGACCGCCGGCTTCGTAGCCCATGGCAATGATCGCATCGCATCCATGCTGCTCCAGCCAGACGGCTTCGTCGACGGTGGTGGCGCTGGACAGCACCCTGGCCCCGGTAGCCTTGACCCGCTCCAGCAGGTCAGCGTCCGGCAGGCCGAAGTGAAAACTGACCACGGCAGGCTTGAACTGCTCGACCAACTGGCACGTGGCGTCATCGAACGGTGCGCGGTTGGACACCGGCGTTGGCGCGTCGAAGTCGGCGCCCAGTTCCTCGTAGTAGGGCTTGAGTGCCTGCTTCCAGGCCGCGTCGCGGGCAGGATCGGGTTGGGGCGGTTGATGGCAGAAGAAGTTGACGTTGAGCGGGCCGGTGCTGGCCTGCCTGAAGGCTTCAAGCTCACTGCGGATCTGCTCAAGGCCCAATGTTGCGCAAGGCAAGGAGCCCAGGCCGCCGGCGTTGCTCACGGCAATTGCCATGGCCGAACCGGTGGAACCGGCCATTGGCGCCTGGATGATCGGCACTTCGATGCCGAACACGTCAAGAAGTCGGGTATCTGGCCAACGGTTCATGCCTGGGCTTCCTTGTGCGGTGTGGCGATTACAGGGCTTTGCTCACCTTGATGTCGGTGATTTTCTTGGCGTCGTCACCGTGCAGTTTTTCCAGCGCGGCCTGGACCTGCTCCGGCGCGTCGCTGCTGAGCAGGGCGAAGTCGAAACGACGCTCGCCGTCGAGCTTGTACTTGATGACGTACTTGATGGTCTGGCTCATGGGCTTATCTCAGCTTCGAGGACGAACGGCGGATGATCTTGATGGTGTGGGTGAAGGTCGGCTTGGTCACGGCCGACAGCGCGCGAGGGCCGACGGTATCGATGGTGATGTTCCAGAATCCGGTGCTGGGCACAGTGATCTTGGCCGGGAAGTCGACGAACGCACCGCCGTGATAGGTGTGGCGCCCGCCATTCTTGAAGCTGCGGAAGTTGGCGTCGTTCATCAGACGGATATTGCAGCGCTGGGAGCAGTGGATGACGACAATGTCATCCTCGTTGAGGTGCTCGCGCTGGTGTACGAATTTCATGTTGCTCTCCGCAATGGATCTGTCGGCAAACCGAAACGATACCATGATCACCGGTCGGGCTGGCGCCCTTCGTACCGGCCAGCGCGATAAATCTGCCAACGAAGGGAGCAAAATGGACTTGGCGCGGTCAGAGTGTCTTTCCGTGGTGGAGGTGTAGCTTGATGAAGTGGGTTGTAGCAGCGCTGGCAGTGACATTGGGGGGTTGTGCAAGTGTTTCGGAGCTCGAAAACACCCCGGAAACCCTGAGCGTGATCTCCGGCAAAAAGCCTCAGGAGTACGCCGTTTGCGTGCAGCAGGAGCTGGCCGAGACCCGCGGCCCGCTGGAAGTGGAGAAGCACCACGATGGCTTGCGTCTGGTCGTGCCACAGAAGGTCGGCGCCGGTCCCGCAGCGCTGGTCGACATCAACGAACGCGGTGGCGGCAGCAGTATCAAGTTGTATGAACGCTTGAACAATTTCCCCTTGCGCCTGGGCGATGTAAAAACTGCAGCAACGCACTGCATCTCGGGCTGAGTCCGTTACGCTATTTAATAGCAAGCTAATCGTTTCAGCTGGCGATTTGCCATTTTCTTGCGTCCTACAGCGTTGTCGCTGGCGGCGGATGGGCCTACTATCTGTTGGCTTATGACTAATAAGCCTAAGCTTATAACAAGAAAATGGAGTCCGTGATGATCCCACTGGATCGAATCCTGATGAGCAGCCTGCTGCTGTTCTCAGTCACCACAGCTCATGCCGCAGACGGCCAGAAAATCTTCAGCCAGGGCGGGCAGAACCCCGCCGCAATGGCTTGCCTGGGTTGCCACGGCCCCGATGGCAAGGGCATGGCGGCGGCTGGTTTTCCGCGCCTGGCCGGGTTGCCTGCCGCGTACTTGAGCAAACAGCTGCACGATTTTCGTGACGGCACCCGCAAGAACCCAATCATGGAGCCACTGGCCAAGGCCCTCAGCGATGAGGAAATCCAGGCGGTCACCACCACCCTGGCGACCATGCCGAGCGACCCGGTGGCCGATACCCGGCGCCAGCAGATGGCCGGCGACGCCACTCAGAAGCTGGCGCTGTATGGCGACTGGAGTCGCAAGCTGCCTGGCTGCGTGCAATGTCACGGCCCTGGCGGCGTCGGGGTTGGCGAGCACTTTCCTCCACTGGCGCATCAGCCGGCTGCTTACTTGGTGGCGCAACTCAACGCCTGGCGCGACGGCAGTCGCAGCAACGACCCGAACCAGTTGATGGTCGGTGTTGCCAAGGCGATGAGCGATGAAGAAATCAAAGCGGTTGCCGACTACTTCGCCAACCCAGCAAGCCCGGAGGTCAAGCCATGAAACCATTGATGTTCGGGGCGCTGGCCCTGGCTTTGGGCACTGCCCACGCCGCACCGATAGCCATGGATGATCAGTCGCAGATCACGGTTCCGCCTTCCAGCGGCGCCCCGGGGTTTGCACCGCCTGCCGAGAGTGAACTGCCAGACAACGCCTTCGGCAAAATGGTCCGCCAGGGCCACGCCTTGTTTGTCGATACCCGGAGGATGATGCCCGACAAGGTGGGCAACGGTCTGAACTGCAGCAACTGCCATCTGGACCAGGGGCGCCTGGGCAATTCGGCTCCCTTGTGGGGCGCGTATCCCATGTACCCGGCGTACCGCAAGAAAAACGACAAGGTCAACACCTTCGCCGAGCGTATCCAGGGTTGCTTCCAGTTCAGCATGAACGGCACGCCACCGGCGGCAGACAGCCCGGAGATGACGGCCTTGTCGGTATATGCCTACTGGCTGGCGAGCAAGGCGCCGATCGGTGTGGAAACGCCGGGTCGGGGTTATCCCGAGGTGCCCAAGCCTGCCCTGGGCTATGACTTCAAGCGCGGCGAGCAGGTTTACCAGCAGCAGTGCGCAATCTGTCACGGCGCCAATGGCGAAGGGCAGAAAGTGGCCAAGGACTACGTCATGCCGCCGCTGTGGGGCAAGGACTCGTACAACTGGGGCGCCGGCATGCACCGGATCAACACCGCCGCGTCCTTTATCAAGTACAACATGCCCCTGGGCAAGCCCGGCAGCCTGAGTGACCAGCAGGCCTGGGACGTCGCCGCCTTCATCAACCGCCATGAACGCCCGCAGGACCCGCGCCTGGTGGAAGGCTCGATCGAGAAGACCCGCCTCAAGTACCACGCCAATGACGGGGTCAACCTGTACGGGCAGAAACTTGACGGTGTATTGATCGGCCAGGGCACCGGCAAGTAGCGCCTTGTCACCGGCATGACGCCAAGTCGTCATGCCGGTGCAACACCCCTTCGTTGCAATGACTGCATCCCAGCAAGGAGAGGCGGCCATGCGACTGTGTGTAATCGGAGCGGGTTATGTGGGGCTGGTGACGGCGGCCTGTTTTGCCGAAATGGGTAACCAGGTGGTATGCGTGGAGCGCGACCGGCAACGGCTCGCACGCCTGCAGCGCGGTGAATGCCCGATCCATGAGCCAGGCCTTGACGCGCTGCTCAAGGCGCAATTGGCAAGCGGTCAGTTGAGTTTTACCGAGGCACTGGAAAACGGCGTGGCGCAGGCCGATGTGGCCTTTATCGCTGTCGGAACACCCAGCCAGGAGGATGGCTCGGCTGATCTTGGTCATGTACTGGCCGTGGCCGACGCACTGGGACAACTGCTGGTCCGGCCATGCCTTGTGGTCAACAAGTCGACCGTGCCGGTGGGCACCTGCGAACAGGTGGCCTGGCGTATCCTGCAGGGTCTCAAGGCCCGCGGGCTGAAGGTATCCGTGACGGTGGCGAGCAACCCGGAGTTTCTAAAGGAAGGCAGCGCCATCGACGACTTCATGCGCCCTGACCGGATCGTCCTGGGCTGTGACGACCCGCATGCCACGGCGTTGTTGCAGCGCCTGTACACCCCGTTCGTGCGCAACCATGATCGGGTGCTGCTGATGACCCCAAGGGCGGCCGAGTTCAGCAAGTACGCTGCCAACGCCTTTCTGGCGACGAAAATCTCCTTCATCAATGAGCTGGCCGGACTGTGCGCACGCCTCGATGTAGATATCGAGCAGGTGCGCCGTGGTATCGGCAGTGATACGCGCATCGGCACCCATTTCATCTACGCCGGCTGCGGTTATGGCGGCTCGTGCTTTCCCAAGGATGTACGGGCCTTGATCCATACCGCCCGGGCCGCGGACTATCCCACAGCCATACTCGATGCGGTTCAGGCGCGCAATGCACTGCAGAAAACCCTGCTGTTCCAGGCGCTGGTCCAGCATTTTGGCGGTTTTGTGCAGGGCAGGGTGGTAGGGCTCTGGGGGCTGGCGTTCAAGCCTGGCACCGACGACCTGCGCGAGGCACCGAGCCTGGTGTTGATCGAGGCGCTGCTGGCAGCCGGAGCGCGGGTCCAGGCCACTGATCCTGCGGCCCTGGAAGGTGTGGCGCAGCGTTATCCCGAGGCCGTGGCCAGTGGCCGCCTGCGTTTGTCGGGCAACCCCTACGGGTGCGCCGAAGGCGCCGACGCCCTGGTGCTGGTGACCGAATGGAAGCAATACCGACAACCTGATTGGCCGCGTTTGCGCGGCCTGATGCGTATGCCCGTGGTCTTCGATGGGCGCAATATTTATGATCCGGGGGAACTATCTCCACTAGGATTTCTCTATCATGGCATCGGTCGCCCGGTGGCAGGGCATTGTAAGGTGACTGCTGCCTGATTAGACTGCGCCGAATTTCGTACGCAAAGCCCTTGTTAAGGACGTTTATGATCAAGAAATGCTTGTTCCCGGCAGCCGGTTACGGCACCCGCTTCCTGCCTGCTACCAAAGCCATGCCCAAGGAAATGCTGCCGGTGGTGAACAAGCCACTGATCCAGTACGGCGTTGAAGAAGCGCTGGAAGCTGGATTGAACGAGATTTCCATCGTTACCGGTCGCGGCAAGCGTGCCCTGGAAGACCACTTCGACATCAGCTACGAGCTGGAAAACCAGATCAAGGGCACCGACAAGGAGAAGTACCTGGTCGGTATTCGCCGTCTACTCGACGAGTGCTCGTTCTCCTACACCCGTCAGACCGAAATGAAAGGCCTGGGCCACGCCATCCTCACTGGCCGCCCGCTGATCGGCGACGAGCCGTTCGCGGTCGTGCTGGCTGACGACCTGTGCGTCAACCTCGAAGGTGACGGTGTGCTGCAACAGATGGTCAAGCTGTACAACCAGTTCCGCTGCTCGATCGTTGCCATCCAGGAAGTCGACCCGCAGGAAACCAACAAGTACGGCGTGATCTCCGGCGAGATGATCCGTGACGACATCTATCGTGTGAACAGCATGGTCGAGAAGCCGGCACCTGAAGACGCCCCGTCGAACCTGGCCATTATCGGCCGCTACATCCTGACCCCGGATATCTTCAAGCTGATCGAAGAAACCGAGCCAGGCAAAGGCGGCGAGATCCAGATCACCGATGCCCTGATGAAACAGGCACAGAACGGTTGCGTGATTGCCTACAAGTTCAAAGGCAAGCGTTTTGACTGCGGTGGCGCTGAAGGCTACATCGAGGCGACCAACTTCTGCTTCGAAAACTTCTACAAGACCGGCAAAGCCTACTGATATTTCGGTGTTGTATGAAAAAGCCACCTTCGGGTGGCTTTTTTGTTTGCGGCCCCTGACAGGGGGTATGCTGTCGGCCTGGCAAGGAGACTGAAATGGCCCATGATTTTGATCTGTTCGTAATTGGCGCCGGTTCCGGCGGTGTGCGCGCGGCGCGTTTTGCTGCCGGATTCGGTGCGAAAGTGGCGGTGGCCGAAAGCCGCTACCTGGGTGGTACTTGCGTCAACGTTGGCTGCGTGCCGAAAAAACTGCTGGTGTATGGCGCCCACTTTTCCGATGACTTCGAGCAGGCGGCAGGCTTTGGCTGGACGCTGGAAGATGCCCAGTTCGACTGGGGTCAACTGATCGCCAACAAGAATCGCGAGATCGAGCGGCTCAACGGCATCTACCGCAACTTGCTGGTCAACAGCGGGGTGACCCTGCTCGAAGGACACGCCAGGCTCACCGGCGCCCACGAAGTGGAAGTCGATGGCCAGCGCTACAGCGCCAAGAACATCCTCATCGCCACCGGCGGCTGGCCGCAGATCCCCGACATCCCGGGCAAGGACCTGGCGATCAGCTCCAACGAGGCGTTCTACCTCAAGGAACTGCCCAAGCGCGTGCTGGTCGTGGGCGGCGGCTACATTGCTGTCGAGTTCGCCGGTATCTTCCAGGGGCTCGGCGCCAAGACTTCGCTGCTGTACCGCGGCGACCTGTTCCTGCGCGGCTTCGACGGCGGGGTGCGTACCCACCTCAAGGAAGAGCTGGAAAAGCGCGGCATGGACCTGCAGTTCAACAGCGACATCCAGCGTATCGACCGCCAGGACGACGGCAGCCTCAAGGCCACCCTCAAGGACGGACGCGAGCTGGTAGCCGACTGCGTGTTCTACGCCACGGGCCGTCGGCCGATGCTCGACAACCTGGGCCTGGAAAACACTGGGGTCGAGCTGGACCCGCGTGGCTTCATCCGCGTCGATGACCTTTATCAGACCACCGAACCCTCGATCCTGGCCATTGGCGATGTGATTGGCCGCGTGCAACTGACCCCGGTCGCCCTGGCCGAAGGCATGGCCGTTGCTCGGCGCCTGTTCAAGCCTGAGCAGTACCGCCCGGTGGACTACCAGAACATTCCGACGGCGGTGTTCAGCCAGCCGCCAATTGGCACCGTGGGCCTGACCGAAGAGCAGGCGCTGGAGCAGGGGCACCAGGTGCAGGTCTTCGAGAGCCGCTTCCGGCCAATGAAGTTGACCCTGACCCAGGTGCAGGAAAAGACCTTGATGAAGCTGGTGGTCGATGCCGAAACCGACCGCGTGCTGGGTTGCCACATGGTCGGCCCGGATGCGGGCGAGATCATCCAGGGCCTGGGCATTGCGCTCAAGGCCGGTGCCACCAAGCAGCAGTTCGATGAGACCATCGGGGTACACCCTACGGCGGCGGAGGAGTTCGTTACGCTGCGTACGCCTGCTCGTTGAGGGTAGAGCTATTGCGGGGCAAGCCCGCTCCTAGAACGTAGGAGCGGGCTTGCCCCGCGATGCTTCCATCCATTCCCTTCTATTAATACTCTCCCGTTATAGCCAAAACCAATCAGCAGCATCAGCTTTGCCAATGAGCATTGAGCCGGTGTATTAGCTACGATTCTCCCATCAGATTTTTCAACCCCCTGAAGGAGAGTCACTCATGCCTATCATCAACAGCCAGGTAAAACCGTTCAAAGCCACTGCTTACCACCAGGGCAAGTTCGTCGAAGTGTCTGAAGCCAACCTCAAGGGCAAATGGTCCGTGGTGTTCTTCTACCCAGCCGACTTCACTTTCGTCTGCCCGACCGAGCTGGGCGACCTGGCCGACAACTACGCCGAGTTCAAAGACCTGGGCGTTGAAATCTACGGCGTGTCCACCGACACCCACTTCACCCACAAAGCCTGGCACGACACTTCGGACACCATCGGCAAGATCCAGTACCCGCTGATCGGTGACCCGACCCACGTCATCTCGCGCAACTTCGACGTGCTGATCGAAGAAGCCGGTATCGCTGACCGTGGCACTTTCGTGATCAACCCGGAAGGCCAGATCAAGATCGTCGAACTGAACGACGGTGGTGTCGGCCGTGACGCCAGCGAGCTGCTGCGCAAGATCAAGGCTGCCCAGTACGTTGCTGCCCACCCAGGCGAAGTCTGCCCGGCCAAGTGGAAAGAAGGCGAAGCCACTCTGGCGCCATCGCTGGACCTGGTCGGCAAGATCTAAGACCGTGAGCCAGCCGAGGGCGGTGGTCTGCCGCACCTGACGTTGTCACCGCCCCGCAAAAACGCCCGGGCGCTTTCGCCCGGGCGTTTTACTTTCTACCGTTTGAAAAAGGAATCGCCCGTATGTTGGACGCCACGCTTAAAACTCAGTTGAAAGCCTACCTGGAGCGGGTCACTCAGCCGATCGAGATCGTTGCTTCCCTCGATGACGGCGCGAAATCCCGCGAATTGCGCGACTTGCTGGTAGAAATCGCCGGCCTGTCGAACCTGATTACCCTGCGCGAAGACGGCAGCGACGCCCGTCGTCCTTCGTTTTCGCTCAATCGGCCCGGGGCAGACATCAGCCTGCGCTTTGCCGGCATCCCCATGGGCCACGAATTCACCTCGCTGGTGCTCGCCCTGCTGCAAGTCGGCGGTCATCCGTCCAAGGCCGGCGCGGAAGTCATCGAGCAGATCAGCGCCCTCAAGGGTAAATTCAACTTTGAAACCTACTTCTCGCTGTCGTGCCAGAACTGCCCGGACGTGGTCCAGGCGCTGAACCTGATGGCAGTGCTCAACCCCAACGTGCGTCACGTTGCCATCGACGGTGCGTTGTTCCAGGCCGAAGTCGACTCGCGCAAGGTCATGGCCGTGCCGAGTGTCTACCTCAACGGTGAAGTTTTCGGCCAGGGCCGCATGGGCCTGGAAGAGATACTCGCCAAGCTGGACACCAGCGCAGGTGAACGCCAGGCCGAGAAGATCAACGCCAAGGACGCCTTTGACGTGCTGGTGGTCGGCGGTGGCCCGGCCGGCGCCGCAGCGGCCATTTATGCCGCGCGCAAAGGCATTCGCACCGGTGTTGCCGCGGAGCGCTTCGGCGGCCAGGTGCTCGACACCATGGCCATCGAGAACTTCATCTCGGTGCAGGAAACCGAAGGCCCGAAACTGGCCATGGCGCTGGAAGAGCACGTCAAGCAGTACGACGTCGACATCATGAACCTGCAGCGCGGTGAAGCGCTGATCCCGGCCACGGACGGCGGCCTGCATGAAGTACGCCTGGCCAGTGGCGCCTCGCTCAAGGCCAAGGCCGTCATCCTGGCCACTGGTGCCCGCTGGCGCGAAATGAACGTGCCGGGTGAAAAAGAGTACCGCAGCCGTGGCGTTGCCTACTGCCCGCACTGCGACGGCCCCCTGTTCAAAGGCAAGCGCGTGGCGGTGATCGGTGGCGGAAACTCCGGTGTGGAAGCGGCCATCGACCTGGCCGGTATCGTCGCCCACGTGACCCTGATCGAGTTCGACAGCCAGTTGCGCGCCGACGCCGTGTTGCAACGCAAGCTGCACAGCCTGCCGAACGTCAAGGTCATTACCAGCGCCTTGACCACCGAAGTGCTGGGCGACGGCGAGAAGGTCAACGGCCTGCGCTACAAAGACCGCAATAGCGATGAGCTGCATGACATCGCGCTGGAAGGCATCTTTGTACAGATCGGCTTGCTGCCCAACACTGACTGGCTCAAGGGCACGCTGGAGCTGTCTCCGCGTGGCGAGATCATTGTTGATGCCCGTGGCCAGACCAACCTGCCGGGTGTGTTTGCCGCAGGTGATGTGACCACGGTGCCGTACAAGCAGATCGTGATTGCCGTGGGTGAGGGCGCCAAGGCTTCGCTGGCCGCCTTTGATCACTTGATCCGGACGTCGGCTCCGGCTTGAGGATCCAGAACGCGGGGCAAGTCGAGACGTCGCAGCGCCGCTCCTTCGGGGGCGTGTTTGCCCCGCGGTGCTTTTGCCTGGCGATACTCCCCAGGTGTCACCCCATAGGCCTGCTTGAACTGCCGGTTGAGGTGGCTCTGGTCCGAAAACCCTAACGCAAACGCCACATTGAAGGGCAGGCAATCGTTCTTCAACAGTTCTCGCGCACGGCTCAAGCGACGTTGCTTGAGCCAGGCATGCGGCGGCAAGCCGGTGGCCTGGCGAAACACCCGGGCAAAATGAAACGGCGACAGGCTGACTGCTTCGGCCAGTTCCTGCAGCGAAGGCGGGTAGGCCAGGCGGCTGTCCATCAACTCTTTGGCCCGGGCCACGGCGCACGGCTCATTGCCCGGTGTTCGCGGGCTGACCACGTGGGCGTGACGCTGCAGCAGCAACAACACCGCCTCGCGCCAGGCGGTTTGTTGTTCGAGGGCGCTGGCGCCATGCTCGGCAGAGCTGTGCAGCCAACTGAATGCCTTGGCCAGTTGCGGGTCGTGCAGCACGCTGGCCTGGAAGCCGGGCAGGCCGTCGCGCTTGATTTCCAATTCGTCGAGCACGCCGGTAATGCGCTCGCTGTCGGGATAAAAGCCGCGATAGCGCCAGCCTTGTTCATGGGCCTTGGCCCCGGTGTGCAACTCGTCCGGGTTGATCAGCACCATGCTGCCCACGGGGGCCAGGTGCTCGCTGCCACGGTGCCAGAAGCGCTGGGCACCGGACTCGATAATGGTAATTACATACCCTTCATGCACATGGGGCGCAAAGCGCTGCTGGATGTACCGGGCGTGCAACAGCTCGATATCACCCAGCGCCGGGGCTTGCCAGAAGCGGGTCTGCTCTTGTGCTGCTGCGTTCATGGAGTGCCGTTCAACCACCAGCGAATGACAAAGAAGAAAGCCATGCTCACCAGCATGCTGATCAAGGTGCTGCGGGTCAACAGTACCAGCACTACAGCCACCCCCGAACCGAGCAGGTAGGGGTTGGCCAGGCTCAGGTCGAGCTGATGGCCGGGCAGGAAAATGATCGGTCCGCAAATCGCCGTGAGCATGCCCGGTACGGCAAAGCCCAGAAACTGCCGCGCGTTGGAACTCAGGCGCAAAGGCAGGCGTGGTTCGAGAAAGGCATAGCGGTTGAGAAACACCAACAGGCCCATGCCGATAATCAAGGCAAAAATCATGCGCGCACTCCACTGAATTTCTGGCAGATGAAGCCGGCGCTCATGCCCAGCAGGCCTGCGGCCACCAGGCCGGTTTCCCAGTGCCAGAAGCTGAACAGCACCGAGCTGAACAACGACACCGCGACACACACTACAGTGGGCAGGTTGCGCACCAGGGGCGCAATCAGGGCAACGAAGGTGGCGACGATGGAGAAGTCCAGGCCCAACTGGTCCAGGTGCGGAATATTCTGCCCCAGGATGATCCCGACCAGGGTGAACAGGTTCCAGGCAATGTAGAACGTCAGGCCCACCCCCAGGGCATACCAGCGGTTGAACTGCTTCTGGTCGTACTGACTGGTGAGGGCGAAGAACTCATCGGTGAGCAAAAAACCCAGGCCCAGGCGCCAGCGCGTGGGCAGCCCCGACAACACTGGACGCATCGACAGCCCGTAGAGCAGGTGCTGGGACGTCAGCAGCAGGGTGGTCAAGAGGATCGAGAACAGGTTGGCCCCGCCCTTGATCATGCCGATGGCCACCAGCTGGGCCGCGCCGGCAAAGACAATGGCCGACAGCCCCTGGCCTTCCCACGGGGTCAGGTTGGCTTCGATGGCCATCGAGCCGGCCAACAAGCCCCAGGGAGCAACGGCGAGGGATAACGGCAGGATGGCAATGGCGCCCTGGATAAACGCTTGGCGGGCGAAGGGAGGATTGGACATGGAAATCTGCGGCAGCTGAACAAGGATGTACAGCATGCCAGAGCGGCAGGCGGGTGACTTGAACGATCTTGCTGTGCGCGGTCACCCGCGCATGCGGCGGGGTGTCAGTGGTGGCGGCTGAGCAACTGCTGTTGGGCGGCAAAGCAACCGTTGAGGTCCACCGCCTTCTGCCAGTAGACCTGGCGTTGCCCCGGGTAGAGGTTGCCCTGCAAGCGATAGATTTCAGCCTGATAGTCACGCTGGCGCCCCCACTGCATGGCCAGCCCCTGAGGCTGCTGGCGGTTGCACTGCAGGCGTTCGGCCGGCTGCGGGTAGTAGGAAGCGTAGCGGGGGGCCAGGGCGGGGATTTTTTCAAGGTCCCTGGCAAAGGCGCTGCTCTGGCTGTAGTCGGTACACCAGGTCTCGATCCCCAGTGCGGCTGGCGCAAAGCCCTGGGCAAGGCTGTCTTGCAGCAGCGGACAGGCCGCCTCGGGAATCTGGCTGGCGGGGAGGTAGGTCATGTAGTAGAGCGCCAACCGGTAGCGGGCCACGGGATGGTCGCGCTCGACAGCTTTTTTCAGCAGGCTCACCGCCGGCGCAAGGGTGCGCCCCAGCGCCTGGCCTTGCTGGGCCAGGTCCTGGTCGGTGGTGCTGGCCTTGAGACTGAAGCCGCTGCTCTGGGCTTCAGCCTGCTCCAGAAAGGTCAGGGCCTGGCGGTACAAGAGGTCGGCATGCGGGTCGATGGGCGAATCGTCAGCCAGGGCGCAGGCAGGAGCCATCACCAGGATCAGGCCGCGCAGAACCTGCGCGCGTATCACGGTGAGGCCTTTTTGAAGCAGGTGCTGGCGGCTGTGCATGAATAATTGGGTACGGCTGTGAAGTTCAGGGTTCAATCCGACTGTCCATAGTGTGGTTCGAAGGGGCCTGGGTGTTCGGTGTTCATTCTAACCGTACCAGGACCGCAGTCCAAACCCGCACCGGATCAGGAGCGGAGCGCATCAAGATTGTAGAACAGCCCCGCCACGGCGATCACCAGCAGCAACCCACCGCTGGTCAGGCGGATCAGGTGGTGATGGCGGGAGGCAATCAGTCGCTGTGTCATGAAAATATAAAGGCCCAGTATCGCCACATCGATCACCACCCACACAAGGGAAAGTAGTAACAGGCTGTGACCTGCATGGGTACTCACCTGAATGAACTGTGGGAAAAAGGCCACAAAGAACAGGATGTCCTTGGGGTTTGACAGGCCGACGGCAAACCCTTGCCACCAGCCACCCCGGGCACCACGAGTAGCGGGTCGGGCAGCGTCGTCCTGGCGACCCTGGCGCAGGCTGCCCATCGCCAGGTAGGCGATGAACAGGCAGCCCACCAGGCTCAAGGCCGCAAGCCACCGCGGGTCGACTACCACGCTGGTGAGTATTACCGCGGCCGCCACGGCGATCAGCACCAGGGATGCACCGTTGGTGCCCAGCGCCGTGGCCACGGCCTGGCGCCGACCGGCGCGGGCGGCTGTGTCGACAACCAGCGCCACCACCGGGCCGGGGGTGGCAATCAACAGCAGGACGGTCAGGGCATAGGACAGCAGCAAAGTGATGTTCATCGGCAGGCTCGGGCGGTAAAGGGTTGGCGGTATTTTCGGCAGCACCCTGACCCTTGTAAAACGCCTGTTACTATGGCTTTCTATTAGTTTTACTCATGCTTGAATTCGACCATGTCTGAACGCATCCCCGCCCTCCAGGCATTGCGGGCCTTCGAGGTGGCTGCCCGCTATGGCTCCTTCACCCGCGCCGCCCAGGAACTGGCACTGACCCAAGGTGCTGTCAGCCACCACATCAAGACCCTCGAAAGTCTGTACGACTGCGCTCTCTTCCAGCGGCGCGGGCCCCGGCTGACGCTGACCGAGCCCGGGCGGCTGCTCGCCCAGGAGCTCAAGGTCGGGTTCAAGATCATTGAAAACGCTTGCGGGCTGTTGAGGAAAGACCGCAGCGGTATTCGTCTGAAGGCACCCTCGACCCTCACGGTGCGTTGGCTGCTCAAGGCCCTCGACCAGTATCGCGAGCAGGCGCCGCACAGTCGGGTGCAGTTATCGAGCGTCTGGATGGATATCGACCGTGTCGACTTCTACAGCGAACCCTTTGAGGCCGCGATCCTGCTGGCCGATGGGCGTTTTGCCGCCGAGGTCGACAGCCTCAGACTGTTCGATGAGTGGCTGGTACCGGTGTGCAGCCCGGATCACTGCGCCGCCAGTGCCCGCGCGCTGTCTGAACTGGACCCCAGCCAATTGCTTCATCCCTCGCCAGACCGCCGCGACTGGCGGCGCTGGCTCACCCGCTTGGGGGCGCTGCAGCTGGCGATCGACCGTGGGCAAGTGTTCGACACCCTTGATCAGGGCATGTCCGCTGCCCAGCAAGGCGCAGGTGTTGCCGTCGCCGACCTGCTACTGGCCCAGGTCGAGCTCGAGGGCGGTCGGCTGGTGACGCCGTTCCCACAGGCTGTGGCGACCGGCGAGGGTTATTACCTGACATGGCTCAGGTCCAGTCCCCAGGCCCGGCAGGTGCGGGCGCTGGGTGAGTTCCTGCTGAAAAGCGCACCGCAGCTGCCGCAGCAGGGCATTGATTATTTATATGACTAATAGTCGGGCCCGCTCCCACAGGCCGGTTCGGTAAATAGCCGCTCACTCATGAAGTCGATGAACACTCGCAAGCGCGACGGCATCTGCCGCCCCGACGGCCACAGCAAGTAGAAACTGCCGCGCCGCTCCATGAAGTCGTCCAGCACCGTAGTCAGTTCTCCCTTGGCCAGTTGCTGGCGTACGGTGAAATCCGGCAGGCAGGTGATGCCGCGATCACGCATGGCAAAGCACACGCGCGTCTCGACATGGTTGCAGACCATCGACACCGGAATTTCGTACTCGCGTCCCGGCTGCTCGCTGCGCAGTGGCCAGCGCTCAAGCTTGCCGCTGCTGGGGAAGCGGTAATGCAGGCAGGTGTGACCGGCCAGATCGTCAGGGTGACGCGGCATGCCGCAGCGTTGGAAGTAGCCAGGGGAGCCCACCAGCAAGTGGTGGAAGTGGCCGAGGAATTTCGCGTTCAGGCGTGAGTCCGACGGCGTACCGCCGCGCATTACCACATCGAACCCTTCACCGATGATGTCGACCATGCGGTCGCTGAAATCGAGGTCCAATTCGACCTGCGGGTACAGCGCCATGAACTCGCTCAAGGCCGGCATTACCAGCGCAGTGACCTGGGGCAGGCTGACGCGCAGGCGCCCGCGCGGGGTTTCCGTCGATTGCGACAGTTCAAGTTCGGTGGCCTCGATCTCGGCCAGGATGCGCCGGCTGCGCTCCAGAAACACCGTGCCTTCGGCGGTGAGGGTGATGCTGCGGGTGCTGCGGTGAAACAGCCGCACACCCAGGCGGGCTTCCAGGCGCGCGACTCGCTTGCCAATGGCCGAGGCACTGACACCAAGCGATTGCGCCGCAGCGACAAAACTGCGGGTTTCGGCTACCCGTACGAACACCACGAAACCGTTGAGACTGTCCACGGGCAACTCCTATTGCGGACATCAGTGTCCTGGATGTACGGAATAGTACCCGTCTTTTTCCGTAGTGGCCGCAGCCAGTAAGGTTCGCCTGTCTTTCAAACAGGAGTTCCACCATGACTCAGATGAGTTGCAGCGCTGCTGCCCAGACCACCCCCGAGGAGGCCAGCGAACAGCCTTTTCCGCTCAGCGGTTTGCTGGCGCTGGCAATGACCGGCTTCATTGCCATTCTCAGCGAGACCCTGCCCGCCGGGTTGCTCGGGCAGATTTCGGCGGGCATGCACATCAGCGAAGCCATGAGCGGGCAATTGGTCACGGTGTACGCGCTGGGCTCCTTGCTCACGGCCATTCCACTGGTGACCCTGACCCAGGGCTGGCGCCGGCGCCCGGTGTTGCTACTGGCGATTGTCGGTTTCCTGCTGTTCAACACCCTGACCGCCGTGTCGCAGTCTTACCTGCTGACCCTGTTCGCACGCTTCATGACCGGGGTCGCGGCAGGCCTTGCCTGGGGCGTGATTGCAGGGCATGCACGGCGCATGGTCAGCCCGGTCCTGCAAGGCAGGGCCATGGCCGTGGCGATGATCGGGGCACCGGTGGCGTTGTCGCTGGGCGTGCCGGTCGGTACCTGGCTGGGCGAGTGGGTGGGTTGGCGGGCGACCTTTGCCTGGGTCTCGCTGTCGAGCGTGTTGCTGATCGTCTGGGTGCTGTACAAGGTGCCGGACTTCGACGGGCACGCGCCGGGCCAGCGCCCGGGAATCGCCCAGGTGCTGCGCACGCCGGGGGTGGTGGCCGTGCTGTTGGTAATCCTCACCTGGGTGCTGGCCCACAACGTGCTGTACACCTACATCGTGCCGTTTCTGGCGGCGGCGAACATGGCCGCCAGCACCGGGCTGGTGTTGTTGACGTTCGGTATCGCCGCCCTGGCCGGCATTGCCCTCGTAGGCGCCTGGATCGACCGGCACTTGCGCACCATGGTCGTGCTCAGCCTCGCAGGCTTTGGTGCCGTGGCGCTGGTGCTTGGCTTTGCCGGCCAGTCGCCGACGCTGGTGTTTTTCAGCGTGGCGGTTTGGGGCCTGACCTACGGCGGTGCGCCGACTCTCTTGCAGACGGCCAGCGCCGACGCCGCCGGGGAGGGCGCTGATGTGGCGCAGTCGATGATTGTCACCGTGTGGAACCTGGCCATAGCCGCCGGCGGCTTGCTGGGTGGTGTACTGCTGACCCAGTGGGGCGTCGGCAGTTTCGCCTGGGTGTTGCTCGCCTTGATTGGCGCTGCGTTGCTGATTGCCGGGCAATCCCGTCGCCATGGCTTTACACCGGGCGCCCGGGTGGCGGGCTAGGGTAGAATCACTCCCTATCCAGCGGTATTGAGGTTGCAGCGGTGGAGTTACAGCAGGGCTTTGTCCTGACCCGGCATTGGCGCGATACCCCGGCAGGTACCTGCGTGGAGTTCTGGCTGGCCACCGATCAGGGCCCTCGGCGTGTGCGCTTGTCGGTGCAGACGTCGGTGGCGTTTGTTCCTGCAGCACATGAGGCGCAAGCACAGGCCGTGCTGCGCGGTGAGCGCGATGTGAGCCTGCGCCCGCTTGGCCTTCGCGACTTTGAACAGCGCCCGGTGCTGGGCCTCTACTGCCGCCAGCACCGTCAGTTGATCCAGCTGGAAAAGCGCCTGCGCGCCGCTGGAGTGCAGGTCTACGAAGCCGATATCCGTCCGCCGGAGCGCTACCTGATGGAGCGCTTTATCACCGCGCCGGTCAACTTCAGCGGCACGCCAGATGAGCACGGCGTGCTGCACGATGCCCAGCTCAAGCCCGCCCCCGACTACCGCCCGACACTGAAACTGGTGTCCCTGGACATCGAAACCACCGAACGCGGCGAACTCTATTCCATTGCCCTCGAAGGCTGCGGCCAGCGCCAGGTGTACATGCTCGGGCCTGCCAATGGCGACGCCCGGGGCATCGATTTCGACCTGGAGTATTGCGACAGCCGCGGCCAATTGCTTGAGCGTCTGAACCACTGGCTGGCCGTACACGACCCGGATGCGATCATCGGTTGGAACCTGGTGCAGTTCGACCTGCGCGTGCTGCACGCTCACGCCCAGCAGTTGCAGGTGCCGCTGCGCCTGGGACGCGAGGGCGAGGTGATGGAGTGGCGCGAGCATGGCAGCCGTACGCACTTTTTTGCCGGTGCCTCGGGACGCCTGATCATCGACGGCATCGAGGCGCTGCGCTCGGCGACCTGGAGCTTTCCCTCGTTCAGCCTGGAGAACGTTGCCCAGACTCTGCTCGGCGAAGGCAAGGCCATCGATACCCCGTACCAGCGCATGGATGAGATCAACCGCATGTTTGCCGAGGACAAGCCGGCCCTGGCCCGCTACAACCTCAAGGACTGTGAGCTGGTTACACGCATTTTTGCCAAGACCGAACTGCTGACCTTTTTGCTGGAGCGTGCCACGGTCACCGGGCTACCGGCTGATCGCAGTGGTGGTTCGGTGGCTGCGTTCTGCCATTTGTATATCCCCCTGATGCACCGCCAGGGTTTTGTTGCACCCAACCAGGGCGAGCGACCGGACGAAGCCAGCCCCGGTGGCTTTGTCATGGATTCGCGGCCGGGCTTGTACGAGTCGGTGCTGGTGCTCGACTACAAGAGCCTGTACCCGTCCATCATCCGCACCTTCCTGATCGACCCGCTGGGGTTGGTCGAAGGCTTGCGTGCGCCGGATGACGAAAGCTCGGTGCCGGGGTTTCGCGGCGCACGCTTCTCGCGTACCCAGCATTGCCTGCCTGCGATTGTCGAGCGCGTATGGCAGGGGCGCGAAACGGCCAAGCGCGACCACAACGCGCCGTTGTCCCAGGCCTTGAAGATCATCATGAATGCGTTTTATGGCGTACTGGGCTCCAGTGGCTGCCGCTTTTTCGACCCGCGCCTGGCCTCGTCGATCACTATGCGTGGCCACGAAATCATGCGCCGCACCCGCGAGTTGATCGAAGCTCAGGGTTATACCGTGATCTATGGCGACACCGACTCCACCTTCGTCTGGCTCAAGCGTGCCCATGACGAGGCCGATGCCGATGTCATCGGCCGGCGCCTGGTACAGCAGGTCAACCAGTGGTGGCGTGAACACCTGCGTGGTACCTACGGCCTGGACAGCGCCCTGGAGTTGCAATACGAGACCCACTACAAGCGCTTCCTGATGCCGACCATCCGCGGTGCCGAGGAGGGCAGCAAGAAGCGCTATGCCGGGCTGGTGCAGCGCAGTGATGGGCATGAAGAAATGATCTACAAGGGCCTGGAAAGCGTGCGTACCGACTGGTCGCCGCTGGCCCGGCAGTTCCAGCAGGAACTGTACGAACGGATATTCCGCCGCCAGCCCTACCAGGCGTACGTGCGCGAATACGTGCGCAAGACCCTGGCCGGTGAGCACGATGAGCTGCTGATCTACCGCAAGCGCTTGCGCAGACCCCTGGCTGATTACCAGCGCAATGTACCGCCCCATGTGCGGGCGGCGCGAATGGCTGATGACTACAACCAGCGCCAGGGGCGCCCGCGCCAGTACCAGAATGGTGGGTGGATCAGCTATGTGATTACCGTGGCCGGGCCCGAGCCATTGGAGACCCGGCACGCGGCCATCGACTATGACCATTACCTGACCCGCCAACTGCAACCGGTGGCCGATGCCATCCTGCCGTTTGTGCAGGATGATTTTTCGGCCTTGATCGATCGGCAGATGGGTTTGTTCTAGCTTGCCTGTGGGAGCAACTGCCTTGAACCATGACCGCTGCGCGCTCGATCGCAGGCTATCGGCAGCGGCTACACCATCATGTGTAGCCGCTGCCGAGGCACGAGGCTGCGATCGACCGCAAAGCGGTCGTAATCCAGGCACCACCTGCCAGGCACGCTGCACTGGCCTCCTCGCTGGCAAGCCCGCTCCTACACGCCCCGGATCAACCCCAGGGCCAACATCAACCAGGCAGCCGCCGCCAGCGCGGTCACCGTGCGCACATGGTTCCAGCGGTTCCACCCCGGCACATAGCGCTGCCAGGCCGCAGCGGCCTCGGCACTGCCCGGATCAAGCTTGGCCAGGGCCTGGTTTTTCGGCACGTTGAACAGCATCGTCACCACGACATTGCCCGCCAGGTACAACGCGCTACCAATGGCCATGCACAGGCTGCCCGGCAGCGGCCAGCGCTGGTAGGCCCAGATCAACAACCCCACGCTGGTCAGCGCCGTGCCGAAGAACAAGGCCAGGAACAACCGGTTGAGCACCACTTGGTTGATCGACTGCATGGCCGTCACCGCACTTTGTTCGGGGATGCGCTCCAGGGCTTTCATCACGAAGTTGGAGAAGGCGAAGAACAGCCCGCCCATCAAGCCACAGCCCAGGGCGGTGGCAAGTATCAGCAGCAACAGCAGGATTTCGACAAGGCTCATGGTCCAGTCCTTCGGCAGCGGGGTGACAGGCATGGCTGACAGCTTCAGCTATCCTCAGATTCAGATGTCAGCCGTCTCTGGACGAGGCGAAGGTTCTACTTGGAAATCGGAAGTTACCTTTGGCCAGCCCACGGAATTCGTCCTGTAGTTTAGGCTCGCACCTCGGATCTTTCGACGCGATCTGTAGTCTTTGATGCATGGAATTTGAAGGAGATGCGCATGCTCGTCCGGTCACTGACCCTCGCCACCTTGCTGGCCATTGCCGGCCCCGTCCTCGCTGACGACGCCCCCCTGACCCAGGACCTGTACAAGTCCCGCCCCTTGATTGTGATCGCCCCCAGCACCGCCGACCCGACCCTGCGCGGCCTGAACGAAGCGCTCAAGGACCCGGCCACCAAGAAGGCCTTCGATGAACGTAGCCTGGTGCTCTACAGCGTTGCCGGCATGGTCGGCAAGCGCGATGACAAGAACCTTGAACAACAGACCACCATGGCCCTGATCCGTGAGCTGAAGCTGGGGGCGCGTGCCGGCACCCAGGTGATTCTGGTCGGCAAGGATGGCGAGAAGCATGTGATCGAGCACGATGGCTCGGTCGAACCTGAATCGATCTTCAAGGCAGTGGACGAATTGCCCGCTGCCGAGAAGGCGGTTACCCCACCGACCGTGGCAGCTCCCGTGGCAGAGGCAAAGCCGGGCAAAGATGGCAAGCCGGCCAAGCCTGCCAAACCCGCGAAGCCGGCCGCGCCTCCAAAACCGCTGGAAGACTGAGCCCTGCAGCGAAGGGGCTCAGGACACCGTGGTCCAGCAGCCCTGGTCCTGGTCGGAGCGCACACACGCCTCAATGAAAGCCATGCCGCGCAAGCCGTCTTCGGCGTTCGGACACAGACGCACCAGTGGGGAGCTTGGGCGTTGCTCGCGTCGCGCCCGGATCAGCTCGGCGGCGTCGCTGTAGATGTTGGCGAAAGCTTCGAGCAAGCCTTCCGGTTGACCAGCCTTGATCCGCGTAGCCTGCTTCGCTGCATCGCTTAGCCAGGCTTCGCCACGGCGCAGTACCTGATGGGGCTGGTCCTGATGACGCAGCTCCAGGCGTTCCGGCTCTTCCTGGTGCCAGTACAGCGAGCCGGTCGAGCCGAAGACCCGGATCTGCAAACCATGTCGATGACCAGCGGCGACAAAGCTTGCCCAGAGCATCCCGCGGGCGCCACCGTTCAGGCGCAGCTTTACATGAGCGTTGTCGTCGGAGCGGCGTCCCGGCACCAGGGTGCTGAGTTCGGCAGAAACTTCGCTGATTTCCTGGCCGGTGACAAAGCGCAGCAACTGGTGGGCGTGTACGCCAACATCGGCGAGTACCGACGAGGTGCCAGCCTGACTTGGGTCGGTGCGCCAGGCCAGGCTCTTGACCCCTTGCTGCTCCAGCGGGTGGGTGCCGAAGGCGCTGGCGTGCTCGACCTGCACCAGGCGCACCTCGCCAATCGCACCCCGGGCGATCAGCTCCCGGGCTTCGCGGATCATCGGATAGCCACTGTAGTTGTGCGTGAGCAATTGCAGCGCCGGGCCCTGACGCACCCGCTCGACCAGTGTTCTGGCCTCGTCCAGGCTGGTGGCCAGGGGCTTGTCACAGATCACATCGATGCCGTGTTCGAGAAAGGCCAGGCTCGCTGGCACATGCACGGCATTGGGCGCCATGATCGCTACCGCCTGGATACCGTCGGCGCGCCCGGCTTCGACCCGGGCCATCTGCGCAAAGTCGCTGTAGATACGTTCTGGGTCCACGCCGTAGGCCTGCGCGGCAGCCAGGTTGCGCTGCGGGTCGCGGGCAAACACCCCGGCGACCAGCTCGAAGTGCCCGTCAAGGTGAGCGGCGTAGCGGTGGGTGGCGCCGATCGACGACTCCAGGCCGCCACCAACGAAACCCAGGCGCAGCCGTTGGCTGGGGTTGGCGAGTGTTTTCATGCATCACCTCCTTGTTGTGCGCGCAGTTCACGGGCGAAATGGTCGATGGCCAACACATAGCCGTGGGTACCGAAGCCGGCCAGCACCGCCTTGGCCACCAGCGACA
This sequence comes from Pseudomonas vranovensis, assembly GCF_040438935.1. Classification (NCBI taxonomy): domain Bacteria; kingdom Pseudomonadati; phylum Pseudomonadota; class Gammaproteobacteria; order Pseudomonadales; family Pseudomonadaceae; genus Pseudomonas; species Pseudomonas vranovensis. The sequence goes on from NZ_CP159259.1 coordinate 1,447,836, forward strand.
CATAGGAGTGGTGGCGGAAGGCTTCGCGGCGGTGAACGTTGGAAATATGCACCTCGATCACCGGTACTTCGGCAGCGATCAGTGCGTCGTGAATGGCCAGCGAGGTGTGAGTCCAGGCGCCAGGGTTGATAACGATACCGGCCACCCGGCCACGCGCCTGGTGAATCCAGTCGATCATCTGGCCTTCGTGGTTGGTCTGGTGAAACTCCAGGGCCAGGTCCTGGCGGCTGGCGGCCTGTTCGCACAGGGCCTGGACATCGGCCAGGGTTTCCCGGCCATAGACGTCGGGCTGACGCAGGCCAAGCATGTTCAGGTTGGGGCCGTTGAGCACGAGCAGGGTGGTCATGGGTGCAGATTTCCCGTCAGTGAGGTGGCGCGCAGGGCGTCATAGGTGGGTTTGTCCAGGGCGACGGCATCACCGCGGCCGAGTTGATCCAGGGGGGTGCGGTAGGTTTCCGGCGCACTCCAGGCAGCGATAGCCGAGATCGCGGTCACTACGCAGGTGATGCTGCCGATCAGCAGCGGCACGTTGTCCGAGCCAGGCGGTGCCACGGCGGTAAACAGGGCCGGGAGCAGGGCGGTGAACATGTAGCCGACGTTCTGGGCAATGGCCATGGCCGACACCCGATAGTGGGTCTGGAACTGCTCGGGAAAAAAGCTGGGGAAAATCGCGTTGTAGCCCTGGTAGATCATTCCCCACATCAGCAGCGAGGCGGCGAAGGCCAGCGGCAGGTTGTGCAGGCTGATCGCATACAGGTACAGGAACGACATCAGGCCGCAGCCCAGCGCACTGCCGATGATCAGCGGCCGGCGTCCGACCCGGTCCGAAAGGTTGCCGACAAAGGGAATTACCAGCACCGCGACGATATTGCCCACCACCGGAATCCACAGGTACACGCTCTTGTCGAAACCCACGCCGTAGGCCGGCTGCACCGCATAGGCGGCGCCAAACACGGTGGTCACCACCGGGATCACGTTCATCAGCGATACCCCCAGCACCACCAGCATGCCGCGCCAGCTGTACTTGAACGCATCGCGAATCGGCGAGCGTTGGCGAACCTGCGGGTTGACCTTGCGGGTGAACGCCTGGGGTTCCTCCACCTCGCGGCGGATGATGAAGGCGGCGATCAGCACGGCGGCGCTGAGCAGGAACGGAATCCGCCAGCCCCAGCTGTTGAATGCTTCCTCGGGCATGAAGTAGGCCAGTGGCAGGAAGATCGCCGCGGCCAATACTTGCCCGGCCTGCACCCCTTGCAGGGTAAAGCTGGCAAAGAAGCCACGTCGCCCGGGCGGGGCATGTTCAAGGATCATCGAACTCGCCCCGGCGATTTCCCCGGCCACGGCGAAACCCTGGATCAGGCGCAGCAGCACCAGCAGCGCGGGCGCCCAGTAGCCGATCTGGTTGTAGGTGGGCAGCAGGCCGACCGCGACGGTGGCCAGGCCCATGAGGAACATGCACAGCAACAGCACATTCTTGCGCCCGCGGGTATCGCCCCAGTGACCGAGGAAGAAGGCGCCTACCGGGCGCGCCAGGTAACCCACGCCGTAGGTGGCAAGCGAGGCGATGATCGCCACACTGGGGTCGCTGGAAGGGAAGAAGATCTGCGGGAAGATCAGTGCCGCGGCCTGGGCGTAGATAAAGAAATCGTAGTACTCCAGGGCCGAACCGACCCAGCCACTGGCCGTGGCTTTTTTCGTTTGCTGCGTAGCGTGCAGCCCCCCGGCATGTTTGGCCATTGGGTGTCTCCGTTTGTTGTTGTTATGGAGGTACGGCGGGTTAAAGCGATTCGGTGAGTACGGTCTGGCCGCTGCGGGCAGCCTGGGCAATGGCGTCGACGATCTGCAGGTTGCGCAGGCCGTCAAGCACGGTCACCAACGGTTGGGCCTCGCCGCGTATCACCTGACAGAAGTGCCCCAGCTGGCGTTGCAGCGGGTCGGCCTGCTCCAGTGTCGCCACAGCAGTGCTGAAGGGCTTCCACCAGGAGCGGTCTTGATCGCGCTGGTAGTACTTCAGGCGCATGGTCGGGATCGACAACGAGCCACGGGTGCCGGTTATCACGTAGCAATCTTCGTCGGCATAGCTTGGGTAATCGAGATTCTCCCGGGCGGTCTGCTCCCAGCTTCGGGCGCAGGCGGCGGTGTCCGAGAGCATGAAGGTGCCCAGGGCGCCACTGGCGAAGCGCAGGCTGATGGCGATGCTGTCTTCCACGGCAAAGCTGCGGGTGGCGCTGGAGGCCTGGGCCTGCACGGCAACGATCTCGCCGCACAGCGAACGCAGGTTGCCGATCTCGTGGATCAGGTTGATCAGCACCGGTCCGCCCCCGGCTTCGCGGCGCCAGGGCGCGGCGTCGAAGTAATCATCGGGCTTGTAGAACAGGGCGCTGCCCATCACCGCCACGAGGTTGCCGAGGACGCCCTCGGCGATGACCTCGCGGGCCTTGTCGAGAATCGCGCTGTGGGCGCGATGGTGGCCCACCAGCAGTCGTGCGCCGCGTTGCTCGGCGATGGCCAGCAGGCGCTTGCCTTCTGCGAGGCTGTGAGCCACCGGTTTTTCGATCAGCGCGGCCACGCCTTGCTCGACGCAGGCCAGGGCGCCTTGAACATGCAGTTGATTGGGCGTAGCGAGGATGACTCCGTCCGGGCGCTGTTCGGCGAACAACTGTTCCAGCGAGGCGTACAACGGCACCCCGGCGGCCAGGGCCAGTGCTGCGGCGGCCGGTGCCGGATCGACCAGCGCGCAGAGTTGGCAGGTGGTGCTGGCCTGGATCAGTTCGATGTGACGACGGCCGATCAGGCCGGCGCCGGCGACGGCAATGCGTAGGGTGGTCATGGCGCTCTCATTGTTCTTGTGTGGGCAAGGCTGACCGCGGCGGCGGTTTTGTGAGAGGCTAATAAAAAACGCTGGGGAGATAATCGGGCTGAATGAAGAATCAGAATGCGCTATTAGCGAATAATGATCCGCTGCTGCGCGACCTGCAGTTGTTCTGTGAAGTGGCCCGGCGTTCGAGTTTCATTGCCGCAGCCACCGAGATAGGGCTGTCGCCGGCTCACGTCAGCAAGCGTATCGCCACCCTGGAGACGCTGCTGGGGGTGAAGTTGTTCAACCGCACCACGCGACGGGTAAACATCACCAGCGATGGCGAGGCAGCCTTCATCTGGGCGCAGAAGATCCTCGAGAACGTCGAGTCGATGCTCGAGTCGCTGTCCGGGGCGCATAGCGAGCCGCGCGGTACCTTGCGCATCAGCACCAGCCTGCGCCTGGGGCGCGAGCATGTCGCCCCGATCTTGTCGTTGCTGCGCAAGCGCCATCCGAACCTGGATGTCTGGCTGGAGCTGATGGACCGTCGGGTGGACTTGATCGGGGAGAACTTCGACATTGATATCCGCGTGGGGGAGGTGCAGGAAAAGCACCTGATCGCTCATCGTATTGCTGAAAACAAGCGCGTGCTGGCAGCGGCACCCGACTACCTGGCGCGCCGCGGCCCGGTGCGGGTACCGGCGGAACTGGCGCAGCAGGACTGCCTGTTGTTTCGCAGCCGCGACGACCGCTTCGGGGTATGGCGACTGACCGGTCCGGGCGGCGCCGAGACGGTCAAGGTCACCGGGCCCATGGCGGCCAACCACAGTGACATCGTGCGCCAGTGGGCATTGGACGGCCACGGCATCATCATGGCGTCCTACTGGGATGTGGTCAGTAATCTTGAGGATGGATCGCTGGTGCGGGTGCTGCCGGCGTACTACCAGCCGGCGGATGTCTGGGCGGTGACAGCAGCGCGCTCGAGCAGCTCGGCCAAGGTGCGCAGTTGCGTGGCATTTCTGCGCGAGCAACTGGCCGAGGGGCCCTATGCGTTGGCGGTGGGTGGGTGACCGCGTGGGTGTGGGAACTGACTTGAGCCACGACCGCTGTGCTGTCGATTGCAGGCAGTCGCCAGCGGCTACACTGGTTTCTGTAGCCGCTGCCGAGGCACGAGGCTGCGATCGACTGCGCGGCAGTCGCCAGGCAGGCGCTATTCAGTCGCCTGCCTGAACCTGCAGTACCAGTTGCCCCTCAATGCTACGGACCAACCCGCTGGCCAGCAGCAGGGGCACCAGGCGCTTGTGCAGTTGCGGTTCGACGAAGGCGCGCAGGGTGTCCAGGTCCAGATTGCCCAGCGGCGACAGCTCGGCCTTGGTGTACGACAACCAGGCTTTCCTCAGTACCAGCAACACATCACTGCCTGAGGTCGTGGCAAAGCGGCGATTGACCGTCTGGCCTTGCAGGTCGAAGGTGTGCGCATGCTCGTAACCCGACTCGTCACCGGCGGTGGCCAGGCAGCGGCTGCAGCGGCAAGGGCCGTCGCCGAAGGCTTTTTGCAGGTAGCTGTTGAAATCCACCACAGGCTTGAGGCCCAGGCGCTTGTCGACCTCGAACAGGTCCGAGGTCAGGTGTTGTTCAGCGGTCAATGTCGTTTCCCTGATTGATCATGGCGGGCGCGCACAATACCAGCCTTTGCCGGCGCCGGATGTCGAAGTGCGCGGGATTTTTGTGCGCCAGTCCTTTACCCTAGGCGCCCGCGTGCGTCAGTAGACGCCGATCTATCCGTCGTTGGAGTTCAAGCATGTACAACTACACAGCCACCGTGACCGTCAGCGACGACTTGCACGAAGACGTCGAAGCGGTGGAAAACGTCGCGATCCGGGTCGGCCTTGAAGCGGTGACCGAAACCCTGAAAAAGGTGCATTTTGTCGGTGCCCTGGCAGCACCCGACAAGGCCACGCACATTTGCGTCACCTTGGACAACGGCCTGAGCTACTACGGCCCGATCGTCAACGGTCATGCCGAGCTCGAAGGCGGCTGGATCGCCTTTGAATGCGACATGCTCACCCCTCAAGAACTCGGCCTGTAACGTTCATCCCCTCGCGACCCAGCCATCGGCCTTGGTTGTATGCTGTAGGTCGCAGGCAAATCCTGGCTGCGCAGCCGGAGTGCCGGGAATGAGCAATGTTGATGACAACGAGCCCCAGGACGAGCTTGACCAACTGGCTGCCGAGTATGTTCTGGGAACCCTCGCAGCCGGGCCGCGCACCGAGTTCGAGCATCATATGAGCCATGATGCTGAACTCAAGGCGCTGGTGGATAGCTGGGAGCCACGGCTCACGGTCGAGCCCGCGCTGTTGCCGGTGCAGCTACCACCCTCCGGCCTGTGGCCCCGCATTAAGTGCTGGTTGCATCACAGTCGATGATTCAGGCCAGCACGGCCGACCACAATAGCCCCGCCAGATACAAGGCCACGCCGAACACGATGTGGGCCACCAGGCTGCGCACGCGTGCCGCCGGTGGGTTGGGGGTTTTCGACGCGGCAATGCCCAGGCCCATTCCGGGTTGCATGATTAGAAACGGCGCCAGGACCGTCGCCACACCCAGCGCCAGCGCCGGTAGCAAGACAGGCTGACGTACCCAGTCCAGCCCGTTGAGGGCCAGCAGAACGGCGGCGAAAACGATGCCGGTCAGGTAGTGGGTGGCCCAGCCCAGCACACGCTCCGAGGGCAAGGCCGGCGCCTTGGCGATGCTGGCATGGAAGAACTGACCCTGGGGCATATACCCGACCCAGCGGCCCACCAGTGCCCAGTTCGGTCCCTGGATATCGAGTACCCGCTGCTGGAACAGTGTCCACAGGTCGGCCAGCGCCGTTGCGGTCAGGCCGATCAGCACCGCGAGAATGAATCCTTCGAGCATGGGTTTCTCCTGTTTATCATTCAATGAATTGATTGAATGATTGGTCAATGCTACCGTGCTGTCAATGACTGACCTCAACTCTCAATTTCAGCACGATATCGCCGAACTGGCCCGAACCCTGGGCCACGCCCATCGCCTTAACCTGCTCGACGCCATCGCTCAGGGTGAGCGTGCCGTGGAGCAGTTGGCGCAGCAGTGTGAACTGTCGGTGGCCAATGCCTCGCAACATCTGCAGCACCTGCGTCGGGCCGGTTTCGTGCAGACCCGCCGCGACGGCAAGCGTGTGTTGTACCGCCTCGGCGAAGGCCCCATCCACGGGCTGCTCGCCGCACTTGGGCAACTGGCCGAGTTCAACCGCGCCGCCATGCGCGAGCTGCTCGACGACAGCCAGCACACCCCCGAACAATTGGAAGCCATCAGCCGTGAAGAGTTGCTCGAGCGTTTGCGCGAGCACAGCGTGACATTGCTTGATGTGCGGCCCGCCGACGAATTCGCCCAGGGCCACTTGCCCGGCGCCATCAACATTCCATTTCGTGAGTTGCAGCAGCGCCTGGGCGAGCTGCCACCGAGCCAGGAGGTAATCGCCTATTGCCGTGGTCCCTGGTGCGTGTTTTCCCGCGATGCGGTCGCCGCCCTCAAGGCCGGCGGCTTGCGCGCACGCCATTTTGCCAATGGCGTCGAACACTGGCCGGGCGCATTACAGTAGGGCCGCAAGGGTAGGGGCGACGCCGTCAAGCGCTATCCAGCGCCGCCAAATAGGGCTCGATATCCACCTCGTCGAGCTGATCGCGCCCAAGGAACTGCTCACCGTACTGGCGATACACGCCACTGGTGAGGAACAGGCGAAACAGCTCTGCATCGATATGCTGGTCGCGGGCCATGAAACTGAGGATCTTCACGGACTCGGAGAGGGTCTTGGCCGTTTTGTAAGGCCGGTCCGCCGCGCTGAGTGCTTCAAAGATGTCGGCGATGGCCATCACCCGTTCGGCGATGCTCATGTCGTCCTTGTGCAGGCGGCGCGGGTAACCGGTACCGTCCATCTTTTCGTGATGGTTGCCGGCAATGGAGGGCACGCGTTTGAGGTGGCTCGGCAACGGCAAGGTGTTGAGCATGATGATCGTCTGCACGATGTGTTCGTTGATCTTGAAGCGCTCTTCGTCGGTCAAGGTGCCGCGGCGGATGGAGAGGTTGTACAGCTCGCCATAATTGTAGGCCTGCGCCGGCAAGCGCATGTCGAAGCCCCAGATATTGCGCGGATCGTGCTTGTCCACCGGTGGCTTGCGTTCGCCCCAGGGCACGAGATGGTCGGCGCGGTCGGCCAGCAATGTCTCTTGCACCGGCAAGGCAGGCGACGGCGCCGTTGCCAGGCGCTCGGCTTCGTCACGGGACACGCCCAGGCGGTTGTCGAAATGCCGGACCCAGCGCCGCGCGCCGATCTGCTGGAGGCGTTCGATAGCCTCGTTACTCATGAACTCGCCACCGATGTTGGCAGTGGCAACAAAGGCAAACTCCTCTTGAAGCGTGGCCCTTTGACGGTCGAGGGCCGTTTGCAGTGCCTGTTGATCGCCGCCGGCGGCCAGGGCTTTGCAGTGCTCCAGTTCGGCGTCGCGCCACAGCACTTCGAAGCGGGTACGGATTTCATGGATGCGGTTGTACAGCGTCTCCAGCTTGGTGGCTTTATCGACCACGTATTCGGGGCTGGTGACCTTGCCGCAGTCATGCAGCCACGCAGCGATCCTGAATTCATACCGCTCGATTTCACTCATGCGGTAATCGGCATAAGGACCACTTTGGGTTTCGATCACCTTGTCCAGCAACATTTCGGCCAGCTGCGGTACCCGCTGGCAGTGGCCGCCGGTGTAGGGGCTCTTGGCGTCGGTGGCGTCGGCCAGCAGCTTGATGATGGCGTCCAGCAGGCGTTGCTGGGTTTCGATCAGTTGGCGCGTTTCGATGGCAACAGCCGCAGCCCCGGACAATTCCTGGACGAACTGGCGGAACGGTTGCTGCACGCCGCCCGGCTGCTGCTGGGCGGGCCCCAGTTGCAGTACCAGGATGCCAAGCAGACGCTCGCTGCGGTCGTTCAGCGCAACAGTCAGCGGGTGTACCTGGCTCGGCAGCGCCCGAGCCACAGCGGTATTGAGTGCTTCCGGGCAATGGGTCGCCAGGTGCAGTTCCGGGGGGAACGGGTCACTGCGGCAATGGGCCGCCAGTTGCAGGACTTGGGATTCTTCCCGGTGCAGATATATCGCGCCGCCTTCGACGCATGTGGCGTCCACCAGTTGCCCCAGCACCTGCTCGAGCATCTTGTCGAGGTCGGTTTCCCGGCTGAGGGCCAGGGTGATGGCCTGAAAATTGTTGATGGTGCGCGACATGCTGCCCAGCACCTGGCTGAGCTCGCCCACCTCGGTGATCCGCGACTTGACTCCCACCTTCTGGGCAAAATCGAACCCGGCCAGTGCCCGCACCTGATGAGTCAGCGCCTGCAACGGTTGCGCGATGCGCTGGGACAGCGCCCAGCCCGCCATCAATAACAGGGCAGTCAAGGCGCCTGCCCATAGCGCCGCTTCGAGCAGCGCACGGCGCGCGCCAGTCAGCAGTTCGCTGGCCGGTATGGCAATAAGCATTCGGATGTCATGCTGGATAAAGGACGACAAGGGCACCTGAATGCCATACCAGTCCTGGCCGGCGGAATGATAGCGGATGGGGTCCAGGCCCTTGTGGTCATTGGCCAGCAACCAGTCCAGGCTGCTTACCCCCAGCTCGTCCAGTCGCGACAAGCGCAGCTTTTCTCCCTCCCTGACCACCACTCGCTGCAGATCCGGGTAAATGATCACGTTACCTTTACTGTCCACCACGGCCATTTCGGTACCGGGGGTCATGCGCAGGTCTTTGACTTCGCCGCCCAGGTCATTGACCGAGGCATCCATGCCCATCACTGCCGCACCGTCGACACTGCGCTGCGCTACCGTCAGGCCGATTTCTCGGGTGGTAAAGAACACATAGGGTTCTGTCAGCACGGCAGTTGCGGACTCCATGCCCGTGACAAACCAGCCACGGGTGCGTGGGTCGAAGCGGTAATCAGGCTTGGCGACGCTTTTGAGCTGCATCAGTTGCAGGTCGTAGAAACGCCATTCGCCCTGCATCTGGCCGGCGCTGTCCTGGCTGATGCTCTGTACCAGGTAGGCCGAGCCCGGCGGGGCTTGCAGGTCGTGTTTCTCGGTAGCGTTGCGCAGCTCGCGCACCAGCAGGAACTCACCATTGGGATAGCCGACATACACCGCACTGAGCGTTGAGTTGGCGTTCAGGCTCGCCACCAGCAAGGGCAGGCGGTCGAGGCGCTGTGACAGAGTGCGGGCCTGGGAGATAGGGTCATAGGCCAGCAGGCGGATGGTACTGAGCACCGGGTCGATCAAGCGTTGGGCGCGCTCGTTGATGGTGCGGCCCAACTGGTGCGTGGAATCTGCCGAGGCGGCCACCAGCGCCTGCTTGATGCCGTGATAGCCCTGATAGGCCAGCACCCCGCAGAGCAGCAGGGTACTGACCATGATCGCCAGGCCGATGAGCACCTGCAGGGAGAACCCGCGACGGGGTCTGTTCATGGCGGAGAACCTTTATTGGCACGCAGGGTGATAACTGCTGTTCAGTTCCACATAGGCCAATACCGGCGGCGCATGGGTAAGACAATGCTAGACCAGCGATTGTCCGGGCGCCTGACGCCAGTGAACGCTACCTGAGGCAGCGTTCAAGAATGTCCAGCCCCTCGTTCAGTACCTCAGGCTCGATCGTCAGCGGGGCAAGCAGGCGGATGATGTGCCGTGACTTGCCGCTGGGCATCAGCAGCAGCCCGGCGTCCCGGGCCGCTTCCAGCACCCGGGCCAGTTGCGCGGGGGCGGGCGCGCCGTTGGCATCGACCAGCTCGATGCCGCGCATGGCACCGGTTCCCGTCAGACGGCCCAGGCAGGGCGACAGCTTCTGCGCCTGCCAGCGCTGGTAGCGGCTGACAATGGCGCTTTCCTGCAGCTCGCCCCAGGCGGCGAGGTTGGCATCCGTCAGCTGTTCGAGGGTCGAGAGGGCCGCAGCGCAGGCCATCGGGTTACCCGAATAGGTGCCACCCAAGCCGCCCTTGGGCAGGTTGTCGAGCAGGTCCTTGCGCCCAAGTACGGCCCCCAGCGGCATGCCGCCGGCGATGCTCTTGGCCACCAGCAGCAGGTCGGGTTCGATGCCCAGGCGGGGGAAGGCAAAGCGCTGGCCGGTGCGACCGAAACCGGACTGGATCTCGTCGGCAATCAGCACAATCCCATGACGATCGCAGAAGCTGCGAAGCGCCTGGGCAAAGGCCGGTTCCATGGCCAGGAAGCCGCCTTCGCCCTGTACCGGTTCGAAGATCACTGCCGCCACTTCGTCGACATCGATCTCGACACTGAACAGCCGCTCCAGGGCCGCCAGAGCCTGTTCGCTGGTCACGCCGGTATCGGCGCTGGGGAAGGGCAGGTGATACACCGGTCCCGGCAGTACGCCGACCCGCTGCTTGTAAGGGGCTACCTTGCCGTTGAGGTTCAGGGTAGCCAGGGTGCGACCGTGAAAGCCACCGTCGAAGGCGATGATCGCCGTCTTGCCCGTAGCGCCCCGGGCAATTTTCAGGGCGTTCTCCGCCGCCTCTGCGCCACTGTTGGTGAGCATGCCGCTCAACGGGTAGGACACCGGTACGAACGCTGCCAGGCGCTGCATCAGTTCAATGTACGGCTCATGCCCGGCGGCATTGAATGCGTAGTGGGTGAGGCGTGTGGCCTGATGCTGGATCGCCGCGACAATACTCGGGTTGCAATGGCCCAGGTTCAATACGCCAATACCGCCGACAAAATCTATATACCGCTTGCCGTGGGTATCCCAGACTTCCGCGTTTTTTCCGTGGGACAGCGTTATCGGATGAACTACGGAGATGGACTGACTGATAAATTCGTGGCTCATATGCACGCGGCCTCTGATTAGTTATGCCGGTATATAAGCGAGACAACCGACAGGCGCGCAAACGAATTAAAGGATTGGAATCATTCCGGCAATTATTGAAGTTTCCCCTGGAAACGGACACGCTCGTTGATCCACTGAACGAACGCCCGCACCTTGGGCACTTCGGCGGCATGTTCAGCATGGGCAATGAAGTGCGAGCCCTCGCTGGGCTTGGCGTGTGCCCAGGCGATCACCAGTTTGCCCTCCTGCAGCTCCTCAGCCACCAGGTACTGGGGTATCAGCGCGATACCGCAGCCGGCCTGGGCTGCGCGGATGCACATGGAAAAGGTGTCGAATCGCGGGCCATGGTAGCTGTTTTCGCTGTGCAGGCCCTGGCCCTGGAACCATTCGTGCCAGGCTTCCGGGCGCGATGTGCATTGCAGCAGGCGGTGCGCGGTGAGGGCGCTGGCGCTGTCGAAGCTGTGGCGGGCCAGCAGTTGCGGTGAACACACCGGTACCACCTGTTCGTTGAACAGCTCGATGCAGGTTGCCCCGGGCCAGGTGCCCTGGCCGAAGAAGAAGGCGATATCGGCCTTGGCCTGGACCAGGTCGAAGGGCTCAAGTGCGTTGCGTACGTCCAGGTGAATGCGCGGGTAACGCTCACCAAAGCCCTTGAGGTTGGGCACCAGCCAGCGCTCGCCGAAGGTTGGCTGGGTGGCAATGCGCAGTACTTCGGTTTCGCCGCCATAGCTGAGGATGTAGCGGCTGGACATGTCCAGCTGGACCAGGATCTTGTTTACCTCGGTCAGGTACAGGGCGCCGGCCGGGGTCAGGTGCAGGCGCCGGCGAATGCGCTGGAACAAGGGATGACTGAGCATGTCTTCAAGCTGGGCGACCTGCTTGCTGACCGCGCTCTGGGTCAGGTGCAGTTCCTGGGCGGCGCGGGTGAAGCTCAGGTGCCGGGCGGCGGCTTCGAAGCACTGCAGGGCGGTGGTCGAGGGCATCAGGCGTTTGGACATGGGCGGTCAATCCGGCGAAAAAGGCGTGAGGTCATTCCGTAATGGAATCATGTGTTTCTAAAAGGTCGTTTGTGACAGGCGGCCCTCTAGATTAATACTGACCCGCATCAAGGATTTCAACTGAAATTCACAGTAGGCAAACCTTAGTGGCCAGGGTAACTAACTGGCCGTCTTTTCCTGCTCGCAAAGTTCATTTTTTTCACCGGTGAGAATAACTTTTATTCGGCGTGGGACGAGCCGCGGATAACAACAAGCGTCCTCCTTAAAATAAAAATCTGCTCTATTCCTGTCGGCTGCGCTGATGTGCAGCGGCATACCCAGTTGAGGGTTGAACATGGCATCGCTACAACAAAAGAAACAGCGTTCGCTGCAACATGGCCTGACCTCCCGTCAGGTGTCGATGATTTCCATTGCCGGAATCATTGGCGCCGGACTGTTCATCGGCTCATCCACTGCCATCGCCACGGCCGGGCCAGCCATCCTGATCTCCTACGCCATGACCGGCCTGCTGGTGCTGCTGGTGATGCGCATGCTGGGTGAGATGGCCATCGCCAACCCGAACAGTGGCTCGTTCTCAACGTACGCAAGCCAGGCCATCGGCCCCTGGGCCGGCTTTACCATCGGCTGGTTGTACTGGTGGTTCTGGGTGCTGATCATCCCGGTCGAAGCCATTGCCGGCGCCGACATCCTCCATGCCTATTTCCCCGGTGTGCCGTCCTGGCTGTTCGCGTTTCTGATCATGATCGTGCTGTCGTGCACCAACCTGATCAGCGTAAAGAACTTCGGTGAGTTCGAGTACTGGTTCGCCCTGATCAAGGTGGTGGCGATCCTGGCCTTCATCGGCGTGTGCACCCTGGCGGTGTTCGGAGTGTGGCCACTGGCGCAGCAGACCTCCGGGGTCAGCCAGTTGTGGGCCAACGGGGGCTTCATGCCCAACGGCTTCGGCGCGGTGCTGGGCGGCGTACTGGTGACCATTTTCTCGTTCTTTGGTGCCGAGATCGTCACCATTGCAGCCGACGAAACCGCCAACCCCAAAGACAAGATCCGCAAGGCCACCAACCTGGTGGTCTACCGCATCGCGATTTTCTACATCGTGTCGATCTTCTTCATTGTCTCGCTGGTGGCCTGGAATGACCCGGGGCTCAAATCCGTGGGCTCGTTCCAGCGCGTGCTGGAAGTGCTGAACGTACCGGGGGCCAAGTTGCTGGTTGACCTGGTGGTCCTGGTGGCGGTGACCAGTTGCATGAACTCGGGACTCTACACCGCTTCGCGTATGCTCTACTCGCTGGGCTCACGCGGCGAGGCGCTGAAAATGACCAAGCGTATTTCCGGCAACGGCGTACCCACCGTGGCGGTGATCCTCTCGACTTTTGCAGGGTTTGCCGGATGCCTGGTCAACTATGTGTTCCCCGGCAAAGTGTTTGGCTTCCTGCTCTCGACCACGGGTGCCATCGCTCTACTGGTGTACCTGGTGATCGCCGTATCGCAGCTGCGTATGCGTGCTATCACCGACCGTGCAGGTACCGAACTGGCCTTCAAAATGTGGTTGTTCCCGTGGCTCACATGGCTGGTGATCGGCCTAATCGTCACCGTGCTGGGGTACATGCTGATCAGCCCGGCCTACCGCTATGAAACCCTGATGACTGCAGGCGTTACCCTGGCCATTCTGCTGATCTCGCTGACCCGGCGCAAAGCGGGCTCCAGCGCCCTGGCAGGTCAACCGGCGGTATCGGGCAAAGGCGCCTAGCCCGCACTTTTGCAAGGTTGAAGCGCAAAAAAGCCCATGACCGGTTCATGGGCTTTTGCGTTACACGACGTTACTATCAACCCTCGCTTTCCCTCTAAAACAGACAATCAGGAAGCTTATGAGTAACCACCTGCTATCCCTCCAGGAACTGGCCGCACCCGAAGGCGTCTGCTATGGCTGCGGTTGTTCCCACCCAAGCGGCTTGCACGTTAAAAGTCATTGGGACGAGGACGGTATTCACCTGATCTGCCGGCACTCACCGGACAGCACCTTTCTCGGATGGCCGGGGCTGGTGTACGGCGGGCTGCTGGCGATGCTGGTCGACTGCCATTCCAACTGGACGGCCATGGCTTACCACTACCGCGCCGAAGGCCGTGAACCCGGCAGTCTGCCACGCCTGGACTGCGTGACAGGGCAATTGAGCCTGACCTACCTCAAGCCGACACCCATGGGGGTCGAGTTGCTGCTCAAGGCCCGGGTCGAAGGTGAGGTAGGGCGCAAGAGCCGGGTGATCTGCGAGGTGTGGGCCGGTGATGTGCTGACCGTGACGGCCGACTCGGTGTTCGTGCGGGTCGACACCGAGAAGCTCAAGCACAAGGCCCACGGTCAGGCTTGAAGCCAATCAAAGCGGTCGACACGCCTCAGCGCAGGGTGTCGACCATCTGTCCCAGGACATCCAGCACGGCGTCAGCCAGATCCTTGGAGCGTCGGCCGTTCCAGCCCGTTTGCGGGTTGGGGGCGTCGTCGTGGTCCTTGAAGGGCATCTCCAGGGTCAGCGACAAGCAGTCGTAGGCCTGGCCGACGCTGTTGGCACCCAGGGTCAGGTTGGCCTGGCCCGGTGCCGAGCGCGGATAACCGTGAACCTGCTGGAAGTCCACCGTGCGTTTGCACAGGCTGTCGCGGAAGGTTTTCTCCAGTTCAGCCAGGCGCGGGGTGTAGCCAGGGTTGCCTTCGCAGCCGGCGGTGAACACATGCGGGATTTCTTCGTCGCCGTGTACATCCAGGAACAGGTCGACGCCGTGCTGCTTCATTTGCGACTGGGCGAAGAACACTTCCGGGCTCTTGTCGATACTTGCGCTCTGCCAGGCGCGGTTGAGGTCCTGGCCGGCGAAATTGGTACGCAGGTGGCCACGGAAGGCGCCATCGGGGTTCATGTTGGGGATCAAATAAAGGTCGGCTCGCTGGAGCAACGCCTGCAGCGTCGGGTCATTGTGCTCCAGGCGATCGATCACGCCTTCCATGAACCATTCAGCCATGTGTTCGCCCGGGTGCTGTTGGGCAATCAGCCACAGCTTGCGTTTGCCGGGCGCACTGTCGCCTGCGCGCAGCAAGGGAATATCACGACCTTCAATGCTGCGGCCGGTGGCCAACAGTTCGACACCCGGCAAGTGCTTGGCGCGTTCGATCAATTGGTTGTGGCGGGAGCGGGGGTAGGGCTCGAAATAGGCGAACCAGGCCTGTGGCTGCTCGGCGGCAAGATCAAAGCTCAGGGCTTTGCCATCAAAGCGGGTGGGGACGCGGAACCAGTGCTGCTGATCGTAGGATGCCACTGCCTGGTAGCCCGTCCACGCCCCGTTATAGGATGACTGGCCGGCGTTCTCCAGGACGAAGCCGTGCTGCTGGCCTGGGGTCAGGCCGCTGGCCTTGAAATGAAACCACTGGAAGTGACCGCTGTGGGTGTCGGGCCGTATAGCCAGGCGGGTCAGGCGCGGGTCACTGGCATCGTTGATCAGGATATTGCCGGAATCGAAATCGCAGTCGATATGCAGAGGGGGCAGCGTCACAGTCATCACCAGGCACCTGTAGAGTTGTTGTGGCACCCACTCTACACGCCTGGATCAGGACCAGAAACCGATCGCTGCCAATGCTGCCAGACCCAGGCCTATGGCCACCGAGCAACCGCCCACCGACAAGGCCGCGCGTGGCTCGCGGTACCAGGCGTCGTGCCCCAGTCGCTGCGCCGGCGCCAGCAAGGTGCGCCAGCGCAGTTCGGTGGCGTGGAAGGCTTCGCGATGTTCGGGGGCGGCGTCCAGCCAGCGGCGAAAGTCGATGCGCTCGCTGGCCGTCACCTGCGGGCTCTGCAAGCGTACATACCATTGCCCGGCCATGCTCGCGAGGACGTCGCCTTGCGGGCGTACGCTCTGCAGGGCCTGGTTCATGTGGCGTTCGACAGTCAGTGCTGGCAGGCTCAGGCGTTCGGCGATGCTGGCAAAGCTCAGTTGGTCGAGGCGGCTGAGGAGGAAGACTTGCTGGACGCGACGCGGCAGCTTCTTCAGGTGTTGCAGCAGGGTGTCGTCCGCAAGGTGCTGGGATTCGGGTTGATGCTCAAGGGGCAGCAGCAGACGTGTCATGTACAAGCTCCTTGCTCAGAGGGGGAAGGGGGCGTCCTCCGTGACGCTGCAACAGCTTAGTCTTAACGAGATTGATTCTCAAGTGCTAATTCTGCAAAGCGCCGTTACATCCTTCACGATGAGACATTCATTTGCTATCATCGCGGCCATTCAAGCAGCACCCGCCTTCATTAGCCTGAAGAGCCAAAAAAAAGACCCGGCAAAAAGCCGGGTCAAAAACCGTGATTAGCCTGATGAGGAGATAATCTGAGAGTCCGACCTAAGGGCTTTCAGTTTATCCAACCAGTCTCGCGACCAGTTGTGAGCAATAATAATCGTTATCATTTGCAAGTCAAATGAATTTTCCGTCATTCCGTAAAAAAACTTTACCGAATGCGCTCCCTCCTTGAATGAGCGGCGCTGGCGCCGTCATTGCAGCGACTTCCCACGTTAGCTTTCTGTCCCTCTACACCGCTGTTCGGTGGGCAGGTGTTCGACCATGGCCTTGGCCAGGCTGATCATGTGCACCACGGCCAAGGCCAGTTGTCGCGGCCTTCCCTGCAACCCGTTGGCCGACTCGCAGGCGGTGGCTTCGGCACACAGCAGCAACTGCACGGCACGTTCGGCCGCTTCAGGGCCGCTGAGGGTTCCTCGCGGAATCAACCAGGGTTCCTCCGCTGTCGGTATCACCGGTGTTGGATTGAGGTAGAAATCCAGCGCTTTGCGGGCAGCGTCGCTCGTGCTCAGTGCTTCGTTATCCAGGTTGATATCCATTTCAGGAAGTGTCTGTTTCATTCGGCTACCTGCCATATGGGTAAGCGATCTAAGGTAGGCGCGAATAATAATACGTAATGTAGTTGTGACCGCTTTTTAAATACTACAATTTGTGTATTGAGCGTCAGGGAGCAGTCCGTATCGTGCCAGCGATGGATAATTGGACTGATCTGGTCAAGGCCAGGATGCGTGAACTCAAAGTCACGCAGGAGAATCTCGCCGAACGCATCGGGGTCACCCAGGGTGCAGTCGGGCATTGGTTGCGCGAAGAACGCGAGCCCAGGCTCAGGGTGCTGAACCAGATTCTGATCGAGGTCGGCTTGCCGCCATTGCAGATGGTGTTTCCCTCGCACACGTCGGAAACCAGCGGCACTTATGGTGTGCTGCCCGGTACATCGGCGGCAACCCTGGACCTGGAGCACCAGAAGCACGATCTGTATTTTCGCTACCCGATCCTGTCCTGGGATGGCCTGGAGACGATCGAGCCTACAAGGCCTTGCGTGCGCCAGTCGTCGGACCATGTCGCGTTGGGGCGAACGTTCTGGTTGCCGGTGGAAGGCGATGCGATGACCGCGCCAATGGGCTTGAGTGTGCCGGAGGGCATGCTGATCCTGGTGGATACGGGCGTGAGCGTCGCGCCGGGCAAGCTGGTGATCGCCCGCTTGCCCGATCGCACGGGCCCGGTTTTTCGCCAACTGATCGAGGAGGGTGGCCAACGCTACCTGAAACCCCTCAATCCGACGTACCCCAAGGCAGTGTTCACGGCGCAGTGTGAAGTGCTGGGTGTGGTGGTGCAGGCGTTTGTGAGGTTTTGAACGGCATCGCGGGACAAGTTCGCTCCTACAGTAGGAGCGAACTTGTCCCGCGATGTGTTTTCAGTCTTCTTGCAGCTCCACCAGCACAGCCCCTTCACTGACCATCTCGCCTTCCTGGCAAAACAGCGCCTTGACCGTCCCGGCGTGCGCTGCGCGAATGCTGTGTTCCATCTTCATGGCTTCCAGCACCACCAATTGAGCACCCGCTTCAACCGTCTGCCCTACCTCGACCAATACCCGCACGATACTGCCGTTCATGGGCGCACTCAGGCCGCCCTGGTGGCTGTGACTGGCATCGGCCTCGGCAATCGGGTCAAACGGGGTCACCGCGTGCAGCTCGCCGTCCCACTGCAGATAGAGGGTGGTGCCGCGACGGATTGCCAAGTGCCGACGGCGCAGGCCATCCTGCTCGATCACTAGCTGTTCGCCGTCCAGTGTCAGCGTTGGCGCAGCCGCATGACTGAGCCCCACGGCCTGGTCCTGGCCGTTGCAATTCAAGTGCAGGCTGATGTGCGCCGGCACGCCCAGGCGCAAGCCCGCGTTTGCCGCCCAGGGCGAGTGGCGATCATCGCCACGGTGCTGGACCGGCTGGCTCTGAATCCAGGCTTCAGCCGCGGCCTGCCAGAACGCGGCGGGCAGTGGCTGGGTGGCTGGCAACAACTGTTCCTGATAGCGCGGGATGAAACCGGTATCGAGCTCGGCCTCGGCGAACGCCGGGTGCGCAAGGATCCGCCGCAGAAACGCGATGTTGGTTTTCAGCCCGCCAATGGCGAACTCATCGAGCATCGCCAGCAAGCGCAGGCGTGCCTGTTCGCGGGTCTGGCCCCAGGCGATCAGCTTGCCCAGCATCGGGTCGTAGAACGGCGAGATGCTGTCGCCTTCACTGACGCCACTGTCGACCCGGCGCCCTTCACCCGGCGCCGACTCGCGGTACAGCACCAGTTGCCCGGTAGCAGGGAGGAAGTCGTTGGCGGGGTCTTCTGCGTACAGGCGTACTTCGATGGCGTGGCCATTGAGCGGCACTTGTTCCTGGGTGATCGGCAATGGCTCGCCGCAAGCCACGCGGATCTGCCAGGCCACCAGGTCCAGGCCGGTAATGGCTTCGGTCACCGGGTGCTCCACCTGCAGGCGGGTGTTCATTTCCATGAAGAAGAATTCGCCGCGGGCATCGAGCAGGAATTCGACGGTACCGGCGCCGACATAACCAATGGCCTGGGCGGCCTTGACCGCCGCTTCGCCCATGGCCTGGCGCTGGGCCGGGCTCAGGCCTGGTGCCGGGGCCTCCTCGACGACTTTCTGGTGGCGGCGCTGGATCGAGCAGTCGCGCTCATTGAGGTACAGGCAGTTGCCGTGCTGGTCGGCGAATACCTGGATCTCTACGTGACGCGGCTTGAGTACGTACTTCTCCACCAGCATGCGCGCATCGCCAAACGACGACTGCGCTTCACGCTGGGCCGAGGCCAGGGCTTCGGCCAGCTGGCTTTCGCTTTCGACCACCTTCATGCCCTTGCCGCCACCCCCAGCGGTGGCCTTGAGCAGCACCGGGTAGCCGATGGTCTCGGCGGCAGCGCGGAAGGTTTCCAGGTCCTGGGCTTCACCGTGGTAGCCCGGCACCAGGGGGACGCCGGCTTGCTCCATCAGGGCCTTGGCGGCCGACTTGCTGCCCATCGCGTCGATAGCGCTGGCCGGCGGGCCGAGGAAGATCAGCCCGGCCGCTTCGATGGCACGGGCGAAGCCCGCGTTCTCCGACAGGAAGCCGTAACCCGGGTGAATCGCCTGGGCGCCGCTGGCCTTGGCCGCGGCCAGCAGCTTGTCGATGTCCAGGTAGCTTTCGGCGGCCTTGGCTCCACCCAGGTCAACGCGGATATCGGCTTCACGGCTGTGCCGCGCTTCACGGTCGATGGCGCTGTGTACGGCCACGGTGGTCAGGCCCAGGGCCTTGGCGGTGCGCATCACCCGGCAAGCGATCTCGCCGCGGTTGGCAACCAGCAGGGTAGTCAATGGCGTGCGGGTCATGGGCGCGGCTCCTTGTTCGACGGTTCGCCCTGCCAGGCGGGTGTGCGTTTTTCCAGGAAGGCGCGCAAGCCTTCCTGGCCCTCGGGGCTCACGCGGATACGGGCGATGGCATTCTCGCAGTAGCGGCGCAGGGCAGGGGTCAGCTCGCCGTGACCCACTTCACGCAGCAACTCTTTGCTGGCACGCATGGCCTGGGGGCTGTTGAGCAGCAGGTTGTCGATCCACAGTTCGACCTGTTGCTCAAGCTCGGCGGCCGGGTACGCCTCGGCCAGCAAGCCCAGTTCACGGGCGCGCTCGCCACTGAAGCGCTCGGCGGTCAGGGCATAGCGACGTGCGGCGCGCTCGCCCATGGCCTGTACCACGAACGGGCTGATCACCGCAGGCGCCAGGCCGATGCGTACTTCCGACAGGCACAGTTGTGCCTCGCGGGTGCCGATGGCCATGTCGCAGCAACTGATCAGGCCCAGTGCGCCGCCAAAGGCTGCGCCCTGGACCACGGCCAGAGTCGGTACCTTGAGCTTGGCCAGGTTGTACATCAGCTCTGCCAGCTCGCGGGCATCGTCCAGGTTGGTGTTGTAGTCAAGCGCTGCCGATTGCTGCATCCAGGCCAGGTCGGCGCCTGCGCTGAAATGCCGGCCACGGCCGCGCAGCAGGACGAAGCGCAAGCTGGCGTCGGCGGCGATCTGGTCGATGGCCAGGATCAGCTCGCGGATCATCTGGGCGTTGAAGGCGTTGTTCTTGTCTTCCCGGCTCAGCCACAGGGTGGCGAAACCACGGGAGTCCTTGTTCAGTTCAAGGGTAGTGAAGTCGCTCATGCTCACATCCGGAAAATGCCGAAACGGCTTTGTTCGATCGGTGCGTTGAGGGCTGCGGACAATGCCAGGCCCAGTACGTCGCGGGTTTGTGCCGGGTCGATGACGCCGTCATCCCACAGGCGGGCGCTGGAGTAGTACGGGTGGCCCTGGTGTTCGTACTGATCGAGGATCGGCTGCTTGAGCCGTGCCTCGTCCTCGGCGCTGAACGGCTGGCCGCTACGCTCGCTCTGCTCGCGCTTGACCTGGGCCAGCACGCCGGCGGCTTGTTCGGCGCCCATGACACCGATGCGTGCATTGGGCCACATCCACAGGAACCGTGGGTCGTAGGCGCGGCCGCACATGCCGTAGTTGCCGGCACCGAAACTGCCACCGATGATCACGGTGAACTTCGGTACCCGGGCACAGGCCACGGCGGTCACCAGTTTGGCGCCATGCTTGGCGATACCGCCGGCTTCGTACTTCTGACCCACCATGAAGCCGGTGATGTTCTGCAAAAACAGCAAGGGAATGCCGCGCTGGCAGGCCAGTTCGATAAAGTGCGCGCCTTTTTGCGCAGCCTCCGCGAACAGGATGCCGTTGTTGGCCAGGATGGCGATCGGGTAACCGTGCAGGTGGGCAAAGCCGCACACCAAAGTGGTGCCGAACAGTGCCTTGAACTCGTCGAACACCGAACCGTCCACCAGCCGGGCAATCACCTCGCGCACATCGAACGGTTGCTTGGCATCGGCCGGCACCACGCCGTACAGCTCCTGGGCGTCGTACAGCGGCGCGATCGGTGCCCGTTGCTGCAAGGTGCCGAGCTTCTGCCAGTTGAGGTTGGCCACGCAGCGCCGAGCGATGGCCAGGGCGTGTTCGTCGTTGTCGGCATAGTGGTCGGCCACGCCGCTGGTCTTGCAATGTACATCGGCACCGCCCAGGTCCTCGGCGCTGACCACTTCACCGGTGGCCGCCTTGACCAGCGGCGGGCCGGCCAGAAAGATCGTGGCCTGCTGGCGCACCATGATCGCTTCGTCGGCCATGGCTGGCACATAGGCGCCGCCTGCAGTGCATGAACCCATGACCACGGCGATCTGCGGAATGCCCAAGGCACTCATGTTGGCCTGGTTGAAGAAAATTCGCCCGAAGTGCTCGCGGTCCGGGAACACCTCGTCCTGGCGCGGCAGGTTGGCACCGCCGGAGTCCACCAGGTACAGGCAGGGCAGGCGGTTCTGCAAGGCGATGGCCTGGGCACGCAGGTGCTTTTTTACCGTCAGCGGGTAGTAGGAGCCGCCTTTGACCGTGGCGTCGTTGGCCACGATCATGCATTCGACGCCTTCGACTCGGCCGATGCCGGCAATCACGCCTGCTGCCGGTACGTCCTCGCCGTACACCTCATGTGCGGCCAACTGGCCGATTTCCAGGAACGGCGAACCGGCGTCGAGCAAGTGGTCGATGCGATCGCGCGGCAGCAATTTGCCTCGCGAGGTGTGCCGCTCCTGGGCCTTGTGGCCGCCGCCCTGGTGGACCTTGGCCAGCAGCGTGCGAAGGCCCTGGACTTGCTCGAGCATGGCCGCGCTGTTCTGGGCGAACTCGGGAGCGCGGGGGTTCAAATGGGATTTCAGAATCATCGGGGCTCCTGGCGCAGCTTCAAGCGGCAAGCTTCAAGCTGCAAGAGTTGATCGGCGCTACAACTGCTTTTACTTGCAGCTTGTCGCTTGAAGCTAACCGCTGACTCGCTCAGCGGGTTTCGTTGAACAGTTCGCGCCCGATCAGCATCCGGCGAATCTCGCTGGTGCCTGCGCCGATTTCATAGAGCTTGGCGTCGCGCAGCAGGCGACCGGCCGGGAACTCGTTGATGTAGCCGTTGCCACCAAGGATCTGGATAGCCTCCAGGGCCATCTGGGTAGCGCGCTCGGCGGTATAGAGGATCACCCCGGCGGCGTCCTTGCGAGTGGTCTCGCTGCGGTCGCACGCCTGGGCCACGGCGTACAGGTAGGCACGGCTGGCGTTGAGCTGGGTGTACATGTCGGCGATCTTGCCCTGGATCAGCTGGAATTCACCGATGCTCTGGCCGAACTGCTTGCGGTCGTGGATGTAGGGCACGACCAGGTCCATACAGGCCTGCATGATCCCGGTCGGGCCACCGGAGAGCACAACGCGTTCATAGTCCAGGCCGCTCATCAGCACTTTTACGCCACCGTTGAGGGCGCCGAGGATGTTTTCCCTGGGTACTTCGACGTTGTCGAAAAACAGTTCGCAGGTGTTGGAGCCGCGCATACCCAGCTTGTCGAATTTGTTGCTGCGGCTGAAGCCCTTGAAGTCACGCTCGACAATAAAGGCGGTGATGCCGTGAGGGCCCTTGTCCAGGTCGGTCTTGGCGTAGATCACATAGGTGTTGGCGTCGGGACCGTTGGTGATCCAGGTCTTGCTGCCGTTGAGGACGAAATGGTCGCCACATGCTTCGGCGCGCAGCTTCATTGACACCACGTCGGAGCCGGCATTGGGCTCGCTCATGGCCAGGGCACCGATGTGCTCGCCGCTGATCAGCTTGGGCAGGTACTTGGCTTTTTGCTCGGCGTTGCCGTTGCGGTTGATCTGGTTGACGCAGAGGTTGGAGTGGGCGCCGTAGGAGAGGGCGACCGAGGCCGAGCCACGACTGATTTCTTCCATGGCCACCACGTGGGCCAGGTAGCCCAGGCCGGCGCCGCCGTATTCTTCGGAGACGGTGATGCCCAACAGGCCCATGTCGCCGAACTTGCGCCACATGTCGGCGGGGAACAGGTTGTCCTGGTCGATCTGTGCGGCGCGAGGTGCCAGTTCGGCGGCGACGAAAGACTGTACCTGGTCGCGCAGCATGTCGATGGTTTCGCCGAGGGCGAAGTTCAGGGTCGGATAACGCATGTGGGCACCTTTTTGTTCTTGGATTTCAGGAGTATCGCGGGGCAAGCCCGCGGCTACAGGTCTATCAATCACCTTTACGTTAACGTAAACCTGCGGTCGGTCACTGTCAATCGCGCCATGACCTTTACGTTAACGTAAATATCAGCCAGAGTAGGACCCGCTTGAATCAGTTCCCAGAACAACCACAACAAGGGACCGCCATGAATCAACCGAGCTATACCCAGGGGCGCCAGGATAAGCCCTTGCTGGCCATGACTATCGGCCAGGCGTTTGACAATACTGTGTCGCATTTTGCCCAGCGCGAGGCTCTGGTGGTGCGCCACCAGCAGTTGCGCTACAGCTGGCAGCAACTGGCCGACAGCGTTGACTGTCACGCCCGGGCGCTGATGGCCCTGGGGCTCAAGACCGGCGACCGCCTGGGTATCTGGGCACCCAACTGCGCCGAGTGGTGCATTGCCCAGTTCGCCAGCGCCAAGATCGGCGTGATCCTGGTCAATATCAACCCCGCCTATCGCACCAGCGAGCTTGAGTATGTGCTCAAACAGTCGGGTTGCCAGTGGTTGATCTGCGCCGGTGCCTTCAAGACCTCCGATTACCACGCCATGCTCGGTGAGCTGTTGCCCGAGCTCGGCGATCAAGTGCCTGGCGAGTTCTGCAGCGAGCTGTTGCCGGCCCTGCGCGGGCTGATCAGCCTCGATGCCGCGCCACCGGCAGGCTTCCTGGCCTGGGAGCAGTTGGCAGCCTTGGCGGCGCATACCACCCCGGACGACTACCTGGCCCGCCAGCACAGCCTGCAGTTCGATCAACCGGTCAACATCCAGTACACCTCCGGCACCACCGGCTTCCCCAAGGGGGCCACCCTCAGTCACTACAACATCCTCAATAACGGCTACATGGTCGGTGAAAGCCTGGGCCTGACCGAGCACGACCGCATGGTGATCCCGGTGCCGTTGTACCACTGCTTCGGCATGGTCATGGGCAACCTGGGCTGCATCACCCACGGCAGCACCATGATCTACCCCAACGACGCCTTCGACCCGTTGCTGACCCTGGACACCGTCGCCCAGGAAAAGGCCACCGCGCTCTACGGTGTGCCGACCATGTTCATCGCCATGCTCGACCACCCCCAGCGCACCGAGCGCGACCTGTCGAGCCTGCGCACCGGGATCATGGCCGGGGCCACCTGCCCGATCGAGGTGATGCGCCGGGTGATCGATCAGTTGCACATGAGCGAGGTGCAGATTGCCTACGGTATGACCGAGACCAGCCCGGTGTCGCTGCAGACAGGTCCCGATGACGACCTGGAGCTGCGTGTCACCACGGTAGGGCGTACCCAGCCGCAGCTGGAAAGCAAGATTGTCGACGAGCACGGCTGCATCGTGCCGCGCGGCACCATTGGCGAGCTGTGTACGCGTGGCTACAGCGTGATGCTGGGCTACTGGGGCAACCCCGACGCGACCCTCGAAGCCATCGACCCGGCCGGCTGGATGCACACCGGCGACCTGGCGACCATGAACGAGGCGGGGTACGTGTGTATCGCCGGGCGCAACAAGGACATGATCATCCGCGGTGGCGAGAACATTTATCCACGGGAGCTGGAGGAGTTCTTCTTCACCCACCCCGCGGTGGCCGATGTGCAGGTGATCGGTATTCCGGACGAGCGCTATGGCGAGGAGATCGTTGCCTGGATCAAGTTCCACCCCGGCCACAGCGTCAGCGAGATCGAGCTACAGCAGTGGTGCAAGAGCCGCATTGCCCACTTCAAGACCCCGCGTTACTTCCGTTTTGTCGACGAGTTCCCGATGACGGTGACCGGCAAGGTGCAGAAGTTCAGGATGCGCGAGATCAGCATCGAGGAGCTGGCCAGGGGTTGAGGCCGTCGCGGGGCAAGTCGAGCCGTCGCACCGCCGCCCCCACAGCGGTGGGCTTTGTGGGAGCGGGCTTGCCCCGCGATCGTCTACGCTTTCACCGGCGGCTCGTCACTGGGCGGGTCGCCCACGGTGGGTGGCACCGTCGGTGTGACCGGCAATTCATCGGGCTCTTCCTCCGGCACCTCGGGTGGCAGCGTCGGGTCGTCGATATTCGGATCGGGCGTTTCTGCCGGGATGGGAATGTTCATGGCCTGACCTCGCAAGGGGGTTATGGATGACGGGCTCAGTTGTTTTCGACTGCACCGGGCGCCAATCGCTCATTTTTTTTGAACCCCACGCCGCCCATCTGCTCTGAACTCTTACGCCTACCTCGTAACGGAGCAAGGATCGATGACCCGCGATGAGCCCTTCGAAACCGACCGTACAGCCCCGGCCAATGACCACGCCGACCAGGCCATCAGCCTGTCTCAGGCCCTGCTCGAACCCAGGATCGCGATCGAAAATACCCAGCCTCTGCTCGATGGCGGCCTGTTCGCGGTCAAGGCGGTGGTGGGGGAGGCGGTGCAGGTCAGCAGCAAGGTCTACAGTGATGGCCACGATGCACTGGCGGTGATGCTCAATTGGCGCCAGGCCCACAGCCGGCGCTGGCACTGCGTGCCGATGACGTTCGCTGGCAATGACCTGTGGCAGGCCGAGTTCACCGTTATCGAGCAAGGTCGGCACCTGTTCAGCATCGAAGCCTGGATCGACCCCTTCGCCACGTATTGCCATGACCTTGAGAAAAAATTCAATGCAGGCGTACCCGTGCCATTGGAGTTGCAGGAAGGCTTGCTGCTGCTTGATCACAATATCGAACGCAGCCAGGGCTTGTTGCGCGAACAGCTGCAAGGGCTGCGCCTGGCGCTGCCAACCCTGACCCACGAAGAGCAGGTGGCGCAGTTGCTGCATGCCAATACTGCCAGCTTGATGCGCGAAGCCGATCACCGCACCTTCCTGAGCCGCAGTCCGGAATACCCCCTGGATGTGGAGCGGCGCCAGGCGCTGTTTGCCAGCTGGTACGAGCTGTTTCCCCGCTCGATCACTGACGACCCCGAGCGGCACGGCACCTTCAACGATGTGCATGAACGCCTGCCGATGATCCGCGACATGGGCTTCGATGTGTTGTATTTCCCGCCCATTCACCCCATCGGCGTACGCCACCGCAAGGGCCGCAACAACGCCCTGCAGGCCGAGCCCGGCGACCCGGGCAGCCCCTACGCCATCGGCAATGAAGAGGGCGGACACGAAGCCATCCACCCGCAACTGGGCAGCCGCGAGGACTTTCGTCGACTGGTGGCTGCTGCCGCCGAGCACGGCCTGGAGATCGCTCTGGACTTCGCCATCCAGTGTTCCCAGGAGCACCCCTGGCTGAAAGAGCATCCCGGCTGGTTCTCCTGGCGCCCGGACGGCACGATTCGCTACGCGGAAAATCCGCCGAAAAAGTATCAGGACATCGTCAACGTCGACTTCTATGCCGCCGATGCCGTGCCGGCCTTGTGGCTGGCTCTGCGCGATGTGGTGCTGGGCTGGGTACAGGAAGGGGTGAAGATGTTCCGGGTCGACAACCCGCACACCAAGCCGTTGCCGTTCTGGCACTGGATGATCGCCAACATCCGCAGCCAGCACCCGGAGGTGATCTTCCTCGCTGAAGCCTTCACCAAGCCAGCGATGATGGCGCGCCTGGGCAAGGTCGGCTATTCGCAGAGCTACACCTACTTCACCTGGCGCAACACCAAGGCCGAGCTGCAAACTTATTTCGAGGAGCTCAACCAGCCACCCTGGCGCTATTGCTACCGCCCCAACTTCTTCGTCAACACCCCCGACATCAACCCGTATTTTCTCCACGAGTCCGGTCGCGCCGGGTTCCTCATTCGCGCCGCCCTGGCCACCATGGGCTCGGGGTTGTGGGGCATGTACTCGGGGTTCGAACTGTGCGAGGCCACGCCGATACCGGGCAAAGAGGAATACCTGGATTCGGAGAAGTACCAGCTCCGCCCGCGGGACTTCACCCAGCCGGGCAACATCATTGCCGAAATCGCTCAGCTCAACCGCATCCGCCGCCAGAACCCGGCGCTGCAGACCCACCTGGGCGTGGCGTTCTTCAATGCCTGGAACGACAACATCGTGTATTTCGGCAAGCGTACCGCCGAGCGCGACAACTTCATCCTCATCGCCATCAGCCTCGACCCGCACAACGCCCAGGAGGCGCACTTCGAGTTGCCGCTGTGGGAGCTGGGCCTGGATGACAACGCCGACACCTTCGGTGAAGACCTGATGACCGGCCACCGCTGGACCTGGCACGGCAAGACCCAATGGATGCGCATCGAGCCCTGGCACCTGCCGTTCGGAATCTGGCGTATCGAAAAAGCCCTCTAGAAAGGAGTCGACCATGGCCAAGCGTACCCGCCCGACAGCCTTTATCGACGATCCCCTGTGGTACAAGGACGCGATCATCTACCAGGTGCATGTCAAATCGTTCTTCGACTCGAACAACGATGGCATCGGTGATTTCCCCGGCCTGATCGCCAAGCTCGACTACATCGCGGAACTTGGTGTCAATACCCTGTGGTTACTGCCGTTCTACCCTTCGCCACGGCGCGACGACGGCTATGACATTGCCGAGTACAAGGCCGTACATCCCGACTACGGCACCCTGGCCGATGTGAAGCGCTTTATCGCCGAGGCGCACAGGCGCGGCCTGCGGGTGATCACCGAGCTGGTCATCAACCACACCTCCGACCAGCACGCCTGGTTCCAGAAGGCCCGTCACGCCAAGCCCGGCAGCAAGGCCCGGGACTTCTATGTATGGTCCGACACCGACCAGAAATACGACGGTACGCGCATCATCTTTCTCGACACTGAGAAGTCCAACTGGACCTGGGATCCGGTGGCCGGTCAGTACTTCTGGCACCGCTTCTATTCGCACCAGCCCGACCTCAACTTCGACAACCCCCAGGTAATGAAGGCGGTGATCGGGGTCATGCGCTACTGGCTCGACCTGGGGGTGGACGGCCTGCGCCTGGACGCCATCCCATACCTGATCGAGCGCGATGGCACCAACAACGAGAACCTGCCCGAAACCCACCAGGTGCTCAAGCAGATCCGCGCCGAGATCGACGCCAACTACCCCGACCGCATGCTGCTGGCCGAGGCCAACCAGTGGCCCGAAGACACCCAGCTGTATTTCGGCGAAGGGCAGGGCGATGAGTGCCACATGGCGTTTCACTTCCCGCTGATGCCGCGCATGTACATGGCCGTGGCCCAGGAAGACCGGTTTCCGATCACCGACATACTGCGCCAGACCCCGGAGATCCCCCCCAACTGCCAATGGGCGATCTTCCTGCGCAACCACGATGAATTGACCCTGGAGATGGTCACCGATCGCGAACGCGACTACTTATGGAACTACTATGCCGAAGACCGTCGGGCACGGATCAACCTGGGGATTCGCCGGCGCCTGGCACCCTTGCTGCAGCGTGACCGGCGGCGGGTGGAGCTGCTCTCCAGCCTGCTGTTGTCGATGCCCGGCACGCCAACGCTGTACTACGGCGACGAGATTGGCATGGGTGACAACATTTACCTGGGCGACCGCGACGGGGTGCGCACCCCCATGCAGTGGTCGATCGACCGCAACGGCGGCTTCTCCCGTGCCGACCCGGCACGCCTGGTGTTGCCGCCGATCATGGACCCGTTGTACGGCTACGCCTCGGTCAACGTCGAGACCCAGGCCCATGATCCGCACTCGCTGCTGAACTGGAACCGACGCCTGCTGGCGGTGCGCAAGCAGCAAAAAGCCTTCGGGCGGGGCACTTTGAAAATGCTCTCGCCAACCAACCGCCGTATCCTTGCGTATATCCGCGAATACACCGGCCCCGACGGCAAGAGCGAGATCATCCTGTGTGTGGCCAACGTCTCCCGTGCCGCCCAGGCCGCCGAACTCGACCTGTCGCAGTTCGCCGGAATGGTCCCGGTGGAAATGCTCGGCGCCAGTGCCTTCCCGCCCATCGGCCAACTGCCGTTCCTGTTGACCCTGCCGCCCTATGGCTTCTATTGGTTCCTGCTGGCGCCCAAGGACCAGATGCCCAGCTGGCACCAGGAACCGGCCCAGAGCTTGCCGGAGTTCACCACGCTGGTACTGAAAAAGCGCATGGAAGAGTTGCTCGAAGCACCGGCCCGCTACACCCTTCAAGACAGCATCCTGCCGCAGTACCTGCCCAAGCGCCGCTGGTTCGCTGGCAAGGAAACCCGCATCGATCAGGTACACATTGCCTATGGCGTGCGCTTTGGTGCGCCGACCAGTCCGGTGCTGCTCAGTGAGATCGAAGTCAAAGGTGGCGGTCACAGCAGTCGCTATCAACTGCCATTCGGCCTGATCGGCGAAGAGCAGATCAACAGCGCGCCCCCCCAGCAGTTGGCCCTGGCGCGGGTACGGCGCGGGCGTCAGGTGGGTTTGATCACCGATGGCTTCGTGCTGGAAAGCTTTGTTCGTGCCGTGCTGTTCGGCTGCAAGCAAGGTACCCGGTTGCCCTGTGCCGAAGGTGAGCTGTGTTTCAATGCCACCGAGCAGCTGGCCGCCCTGAACCTGGGTGACGACGCCGAGGTGCGCTACCTCTCGGCCGAGCAGTCCAACAGCTCGGTGGTGGTCGGCGGCAGCCTGGTGCTCAAGCTGATCCGCCGGGTCAACCCGGGGGTGCATCCGGAGCTGGAAATGAGCGCCTACCTCACGGCCTCAGGCTTTACCAATATCTCGCCCTTGCTGGGCTGGGTCAGCCGTATCGATGCCCAGCAACAACCGCACCTGCTGATGATTGCCCAAGGCTACCTGAGCAACCAGGGGGACGCCTGGGACTGGACCCAGAACAACCTGGAACGCGCTATCCGCGACGAACTGGAGCCCGGCGAGCAAACGCTGGATGCCCATACCGATGCGCTGCAGGACCTGGCCGATTTTGCCGCGTTGCTGGGGCAACGCCTGGGCGAAATGCATCTGCTGCTCGCAGCCCCAACCAAGGAGTCGGCCTTCCAGCAGCGTGTCAGCAGCGCCCGCGATTGCCAGGCCTGGGGCAAGCAGATCAGCGCGCAACTGACCCGTGCCCTGGACGTGCTCAAACAGCACCGTGGCGAACTGGACCCCGAAAGCCAGGCTGTGGTCGATGACCTGCAACAGCAACGCAAGGACCTGCTGGCCACGGTCATGGCCCTGAGCAAGCAAGCCCAGGGCGGCCTGTTGATGCGCGTGCATGGCGACCTGCACCTGGGCCAGGTACTGGTAGTACAGGGCGATGCCTACCTGATCGATTTCGAGGGTGAGCCTGCGCGCCTGCTCGAGGAGCGCAGGGCCAGGCACAGCCCTTACAAGGATGTCAGCGGCGTGTTGCGATCCTTCGACTATGCTGCTGCCATGGTGCTGCGCAGTGCCTCCAGTGTCGACCTCTCGGACAGTGCCCGGCAGGCACGTCAGCGGGTTGCCAGGCGTTATCTGCACCAGGCCCGGCATGCCTTTGTCGAGGCCTATGGGCTGGCCACCGCGGCCATGCCCCATGCCTGGGAACATGCCGACGGCGAGCGCGCGGCACTGGAACTGTTCAGCCTGGAAAAGGCCGCCTACGAAATCCTGTATGAAGCCGAAAACCGCCCAAGTTGGCTGGCCGTGCCTTTGCATGGCCTGCATGGCCTGACAAGTACCTGGGGAGAAACGTAATGAATCAACGCAAGCGCGAGGAAGGCGGGCTGGGTCATCGAGACAGCGACGCCCTGGTCAGGGCCGAGCACGCCGACCCGTTCGCCGTGCTCGGCCCGCACCCGGATGGTGCAGGCGGCCAGTTTGTCCGCGCCTATTTGCCCAATGCCTTGAGCGCTCAAGCCCTGGCCCGTGATGACGGGCGGGTGCTGGGCGAACTCGAGCAGCAATCGGTGCCGGGCCTGTTCATCGCTCACCTGCCCGAGCACCAGCCCTATGTGCTGCGGATCAACTGGGCCGGAGGCGAGCAACTGACCGAAGACCCTTACAGCTTCGGCCCGCTGCTGGGGGACATGGACCTTTATCTGTTTGCCGAGGGCAACCACCGTGACCTTTCCGGCAGCATGGGCGCGCAACTGACACAGGTAGAAGGCATCGACGGCGTACGCTTCTCCGTGTGGGCACCCAATGCCCGGCGAGTATCGGTGGTGGGCGATTTCAACAACTGGGACGGGCGTCGCCACCCGATGCGCCTGCGTCATCCTTCCGGCGTGTGGGAGATCTTCGTGCCGCGCCTGACGGCCGGCGAAGCCTACAAGTACGAAGTGCTGGGTCGCGAAGGCATCCTGCCGCTCAAGGCCGACCCCTTGGCCCGCGCCACGGAGCTGCCGCCCAGCACTGCCTCACGGGTGGCCGGCCCCTTGGCACACGACTGGCAGGACCAGGCCTGGATGCAGGTCCGTGGTGAACGTCAGGCGACCCATGCACCGTTGTCGATCTACGAGCTGCACGCAGGCTCCTGGCAATGCGAGCTGGACGACACCGGTGAAGTGGCGCGCTTCTACAACTGGCGCGAACTCGCCGGACGACTGGTGCCATACATCCAGCAGATGGGCTTCACGCATATCGAACTGATGCCGATCATGGAGCATCCGTTTGGCGGCTCATGGGGCTATCAGCCGCTGTCGCTGTTCGCGCCGACTGCACGCTACGGTAGTGCAGAAGACTTCGCCGCCTTCGTCGATGCCTGTCACCAGGCATCCATCGGGGTGATCCTCGACTGGGTGCCGGCACATTTCCCCACCGATACCCATGGCCTGGCGCGCTTCGACGGCACGGCGCTGTATGAGTACGACAACCCCCTCGAAGGCTTTCACCAGGATTGGGACACGCTGATCTACAACCTGGGCCGCACCGAAGTGCATGGCTTCATGCTGGCCTCGGCCTTGCATTGGCTCAAGCATTTTCATATCGACGGGCTGCGGGTCGATGCCGTGGCCTCGATGCTCTACCGCGACTACTCACGCAAAGCCGGCGAGTGGGTGCCCAACCGCCATGGTGGTCGGGAAAACCTCGAGGCCATCGACTTTCTTCGCCACCTAAACGATGTGGTCGCGCTTGAAGCGCCGGGAGCCCTGGTGATCGCTGAAGAGTCCACGGCCTGGCCCGGGGTCAGCCAGCCGACCCAGCAGGGCGGCCTGGGCTTTGCCTACAAATGGAACATGGGCTGGATGCACGACACCCTGCATTACATCCAGAACGACCCGATCCACCGTACCTACCATCACAATGAGATGAGCTTCGGGCTGATCTACGCCTACTCCGAGCATTTCATTCTGCCGATTTCCCACGATGAAGTGGTCCACGGCAAACACTCGCTGATCGACAAGATGCCGGGTGACCGCTGGCAGAAGTTCGCCAACCTGCGCGCCTACCTGACCTTCATGTGGACCCATCCGGGCAAGAAGCTGCTGTTCATGGGCTGCGAGTTCGGCCAGTGGCGCGAGTGGAACCACGACAGCGAACTGGACTGGTACCTGCTCAAGTACCCCGAGCACCTGGGGGTGCAGCGCCTGGTCGGCGATCTCAACCGCCTGTACCGTGATGAGCGCGCGCTGCACGAACAGGACTGCCTGCCCCAGGGGTTCCAATGGCTGATCGGCGACGATGCCCATAACAGCGTCTATGCCTGGCTGCGCTGGAGCGCGAGCGGCGAGCCATTGCTGGTGGTGGCGAACTTCACGCCGGTGCCGAGGGAGCGCTATCGCATCGGGGTGCCCTTTGGCGAGCGCTGGGCCGAGGTGCTCAACAGCGATGCCGAAGGCTATGCCGGCACCAACTACGGCAACCTGGGCGAGGTCATCAGCGAGGCTATCCCCAGCCACGGCCAGCCGCAGTCGCTGGCCTTGAACCTGCCACCGTTGGGCGTGCTGATCCTGCGACCCGCCTGACTGTTGGAGCGAGCTTTCCTCGCGCGAGGCCTGTATTGCCTGCACTGGCCTTCGCGGGGCAAGCCCCTTCCCACCGGCACATACACTACCTGTGGGGGCTAAAGAACCTTGCCCGTGCAAGACAGTTGCTGCCCTACCACCTGACCCGCACACCCAGGTTGCCGATCAGGCCATTCAAGTCGTTGTCATCCACATCGCTGCTGTAGTCGGCACTGACAAACAGAGCGACCTTGGGCGTCACCCGTGCCACCAGCCCCAATCCCACTTCCACTGTGGCCGAGTTGCGCCCGCTGCTGATCTTGTCGACCTGGTCCAGGCTTACAGTGTCGGAATGGGAGAAGTCGTACCAGACGTTGGTACGCAGGAAGGGTTCGATCGGCATGCCGCGCAGGTTATAGCGTGCCGACAATTTGGCCCCGACCCGGCCGGTCCAGTTCGGTTGCTCATCGAAGGCTTGCTGGGTAGCCGCCGGCGTCTGGCTGCCAGGAAAGAACTGTTGGTTGATCAACTGTGCCTGGGGCTCGATGGTCCAGTTCTCACCCAGGCTGATAGGGTAGCCGCCTTCAACCGACAAGGTCACCGCATGGCCATTGCCATCCAGGCGCTGGCCGGTTTCGCTGCGCCCGTTGATGTCGAAACGGGTACCCATGGCCACGGCATCCAGGTGCCAGCCCTGGGCGTGGGTCATGCTCCAGTACACACCCAGGCTTTCACCATCGAGGCTGACGGTGGATTGCTTGTCACCGACCTGGGGCTTGTGCATGCCATCGAAACCACTCTGCAGGTTACTGTGGCCAACGAAGAAGCCGGCACGGTGAGTATTGCCACTGCCGGTTTCACGCACGAACAGGTCCGGGCTGATCTGCAGGGTCGGGGTGCGCGCGTCCAGGCGCGAAGGTTCAGGTGCGCCATTTTTCATCGGTGCCGGGAAGAACTGCGCCCACTGGCTGGCAATGGCATCCCTGGCCGCCGGAGAGTTGTGCTCGGACATGCGTTCGGAAAATGCATTCAAGGTGTGCAGGCCCAGGCCACTGGCACTGACGGGTACCAGTACCAGCGTGGGTGGCGGCAGGTCTTGTCCTTTTACCTGGGTTTGCCTCTGCATGAAGCTGTTGAACGGGTCGTTATCCTCCAGGCCCAACGCATGGGTTTCCAACGGGGTTGCAAGAAGCAGCGACGTGGAAACCGCATAGAAAACATACTCAAAGCCCGTAGGAGTCGGAGTTTTTTTCATGGCGGATCTCCTCTGTATTACAGCCAAGGTCCTGGCCTGATGTCACGGGCTGTAAGACAAAACCAGAGGGCGACCCAAACCAGCAAAAAACAGTTCCTGCCACGCGCCGAAAGGCGCGAGCTAGAGGCTCGGAATAAGGATGCGGCATTACTTGTAGCTAAGGAGAGGACCGGGCGGGCGTCAAGAAGGCGTTATAGATCTGTTGTCAAGCTATTGGATGCTCCAATTGGCTGAAAATTAACAATTATTCACGTTTCATAGTCGCCACGGCTCTTTCAGCCGTGGTGGCTATGCCGAATCATTGCTAAAGGTGTACTTCTACGGCCAGGGGCAGGTGGTCGGAGAGGTGACTCCAGGGTTTGTTACCCAGGATCTGCGGGGCGTGACTGTTGGCATTGCGCAGGTAGATACGGTCCAGGCGCAGCAACGGAAGGCGGGCGGGGTACGTGCGGGCAAGCAGGCCATGATGACGTTCGAACGCCTCGTGCAACCCGCGGTGCAACCCCAGCGTGCGGTTGCCCCGTAGCTTCCAGTCATTGAAGTCACCGGCAATGATCACCGGTGCATCGACCGGCAGCGAGTCGAGCAGTCGGCGCAGCAGCTGCAGCTGCTTTTGCCGGTGGCTTTCCAGCAGCGACAGGTGTACGCACACGGCGTGCACCTGGTGCTGCCCGGGTACATCCAGTACGCAATGCAACAAGCCACGGCGCTCGGGGCCGGTGATCGAGACGTCGAGGTTGCGGTGTTCGATGATCGGGTACTTGGACAGCAGGGCGTTGCCGTGGTGGCCGTCCGGGTAGACGGCATTGCGCCCATAGGCGAAATCGCTCCACATGCTGTCGGCGAGGAATTCGTACTGCGACGTTTGCGGCCAGCCGGCGTAGCGGGCGGCATGACGGTCGTGGCTGCCGAGCACTTCCTGCAGGAACACGATATCGGCCTGGGTGCTGCGCACCGCCTCGCGCAGTTCCGGCAAGATGAAGCGACGGTTGAAGGCGGTAAAGCCCTTGTGAGTGTTGACGGTCAGCACCCGCAAGCGCTGCACCGGAGGTGCCTGGCGGGTATCTGCAAGGAGGGTGGGGTGCGGTTCGAGATTCACGATTGCTCCTTGTCGGCAAGCCTACTGCATGGGACTGGCCCCGGTCGGGTTCAGTTCCCGGCCTTCATGAGTCGTCCTCGCGTTGCAACTCCAGCAGCACCAGTGACCGTCCTGCTACCTCCAGCGCCGAGTCGAACTCATGCTGTTCGCCCTTGCGCAGTTGTGGCCGGTCGGTGTCGAGCAGGCAGTTCCAGTTTTCGCCCTCGGGCACCTGGGGCAAGGTAAAGGTGACGGCATCGTGGTAGGCATTGACGATCAACAGCAAGGTCGCATCGGCCCCCGGTCGCGGGATGCCACTGACCTGGGCACGACCATCCATCAGCATGCCGAGCGTCCTTCCTTGACTGTCCTGCCATTGTTCAACACTCATCTCGCTGCCATCCGGGGCCAGCCAGGTGACATCCTTGACCCCAATCGCCTCATTGTAGTCGCCGACCAGAAAGCGCGAGCGGCGCAGCACCGGGTAAGCCAGGCGCAGTTTGGTCAGGCGCTTGACGAACTTGAGCAGTGCCGCGCCTTCATCGTCCAGGTCCCAGTTGACCCAACCGATTTCGCTGTCCTGGCAGTAGGCATTGTTGTTGCCGTGCTGGGTGCGGCTGAATTCATCACCGGCGACGATCATCGGTGTGCCCTGGGCCAATAGCAGGGTGGCGAAGAAGTTGCGCATCTGGCGCAGGCGCAAGGCGTTGATCTCGGGGTCGTCGGTCGGCCCCTCGGCGCCGTGGTTCCAGGACAGGTTGTTGTTGCTGCCATCCTGGTTGTTCTCGTCGTTGTCCTCGTTGTGCTTGTCGTTGTACGAAACCAGGTCGCGCAGGGTGAAACCGTCATGGGCGGTGATGAAGTTGATCGAGGCATACGGCCGTCGCCCGCGGCGGTTGAACAGCTCGCCAGAGGCGGTCATGCGTGCGGCAAAGTCGGCCAGCTGGCCTTCGTCGCCTTTCCAGAAGGCCCGTACCGTGTCGCGAAAACGGTCATTCCATTCGGCCCAGCCGGGAGCGAAGTTGCCCACCTGGTAGCCGCCGGGGCCGCAGTCCCAGGGTTCGGCGATCAGCTTGACCTGGCTGAGCAGGGGGTCCTGGCGGCAGGCCACGAGGAAGCTGTGGCGTTCATCGAAACCTTCGTGATAGCGCCCAAGGATGGTGGCCAGGTCGAAACGAAAGCCGTCCACGTGCATCTCGCCGGCCCAGTAGCGCAGCGAATCGGTGACCAGTTGCAGCACGCAGGGGTGGCTCAGGTCCAGGGTGTTGCCGGTGCCTGAGTCGTTGATGTAGAAGCGCTTGTCGTCTGGCATCAGGCGGTAGTAAGAGGCGTTGTCGATACCGCGCATCGACAGGGTCGGGCCCAACTCGTTGCCCTCGGCGGTGTGGTTGTAGACCACATCCAGAATCACCTCCAGGCCGGCGTCGTGCAGGTGCGCGACCATTTCCTTGAACTCGGCGATCTTGCCGTTGGCCAGGTAGCGCGGGTGTGGGGCGAAAAACGCGATGCTGTTGTAGCCCCAGTAGTTGTTCAGGCCCTTTTGCAGCAAGTGCTGGTCATTGACGTAGGCATGGATCGGCAGCAGCTCGATGGAAGACACCCCCAACTGCTTGATATGACCGAGCAACTCGTCGCACATCAGCCCGGCAAAGGTACCGCGGTTGCCGGCTGGCACTGCCGGGTGACGCATGCTGATGCCGCGCACGTGGGCTTCATAGAGGATGGTGCGTTCCCAGGGAATGCCCACGCGTTGGTCGCGGCCCCAGGTGTAGGCGGGGTCGATGACCTTGCACTTGGGCACGAAGGGCGCACTGTCGCGCTCATCGAAACTCAGGTCGCCGTCGGGGTGGCCGATGGTGTAGCCGAACAGGGCTTCGGACCACTTCAGGCTGCCTATCAATTGCTTGGCATACGGGTCGATCAGCAGCTTGTTGGGGTTGAAACGGTGGCCGTTCTGCGGCTCGTAGGGGCCGTGGACCCGGTAGCCGTAGATCTGCCCCGGGTGGGCGTCGGGCAGGTAGCCGTGGAATATTTCGTCGGTGTATTCGGGCAGCTCGATGCGTTCGAGCTCAACTTCACCACTTGAGTCGAACAGGCACAGTTCGACCTTGGTGGCATGAGCGGAGAACAGGGCGAAATTGACCCCCAGACCGTCCCAGGTGGCGCCCAGCGGAAAGGGCAGGCCTTCGCGGATACGCGAGGGTTCGGCGACGGGGGCGTCGGTGGGTCTGGGCTTGGTCATGGGACTCCTTGTTGGTATTGGGACATCGCGGGCAAGTCGAAACGTCGCACCGCGATGGCTATCAAGCAACAGGCGGTTTCTTGGTCGTACTGCGCGGCTTTTTAGCTGCCGCCGGCTTGGCGGGCGTCACCTGCAGCGGCGCCCCCGGCTTGGCCTTGACCTTGCGCGGGGTGGCCTTGGGAGCCAGGGCTTCGGCTTCGGCCAGCTTGCGCGCCATCTCCCAGTGGCGCGATTCCTGGCCTTCGGGTTTACCTTCGGACTCCCAGATCTGGTAGGCGAATTCGCGGATTCGTTTTTCTTCGACACTCATCTCGACGCTCCTGATGGCTTAGGCATGATCAATCAATACGTTGACCGGGAACTCCCTGAGTACAGCGCTGAGCAACAGCTCCTTTGAGGTTGTGACTGCGCTGCTGGCAAAAAGTCCCGTGTAGTTAGCAGGTGACAAGGCAGATGGCAACAGCAGGTGTGTGTCGTCCCAGTTCTGCGCCGGGATCAAGGGAATCGGGGTATCTGCAAGCAAGGCGCAGGCCAGCCGCGGGACGATTACGATCGCCCGCGCCGAGTCACCCACGCGAGCAAAGGCCAGGACCCGCTCGGCGTGTCTGCCGCGCACCTCCAGCGGCAGGTAACGGCCCTCGGCAAACAGCTCGGGATAGTCCAGGCGACGTTCCAGCACCTGGCTGATCAGCGCCTGCTTGACCCGGCCATTGCGCCAATCCTGGAGTAGCTGCGCCGTGCTGGTGCTTTCATCCAGGGCTTGGCGGCGTTCGGCAAAATCAACGGCGCGGCGGTTGTCCGGGTCCACCAGGCTCAAGTCCCAGAATTCATTGCCCTGATACACGTCCGGCACCCCCGGTGCGGTCATGCGCAGCAGGCACTGGCCGAGGCTGTTCAGGGCGCCGGCGCAGGCAATGGACTGTGCGGCCAGGGCAATGGAATGACGCAGTTGCTGGTTCTGCGGGTCCAGCAGCAGGGCTTCGACAAAGCCCAGGCAAGCCTGTTCATAAACGTCGTTCGGGGCGCTCCAGCTGCTACGCAGCTTGGCTTCGCGCAACGCCTTGCGTTGCCACTGTTGCAAGCGCTGCACATAGGTGCGCAGGGCCACTGGGTCGCTTTCATCCAGGGCCAACGGCCAACTGCCCAGCAGCGTCTGGTACAGCAGCCACTCATCACCGGGGGCAGGGGCCACGCCGTCGGCCAGTTCGGTGCGCAGGGGCGCTGCCAATTCTCGCCAGTGCTCCACCCGGCTGACCAGCCACGCGCTGCGCTCACTCAGTACTGCCAGGCGCGCGCGGCTGTCTTCGCCACGTTTGTGGTCGTGCGTGGCGGTGCTCAGCAGGTTGAGCGGGAAGGTGTGCTGACGTTGCAGGCAGACCTGATGGAAGTCCTCGACCGGCGCACTGAACCGCTCGGCGTCGAAGCCCACATCATTGCGTGAAAGCAGCAGCGCTGAGCGGTAAAAGGCGGTGTCCTCCACGGCTTTGGCGGCGGTTGGCGAGGTCAATTGCTGGAAGCGAATGCAGGCATGGCGCAGGTGCTTGCGTGCGCGCCCGGCGGGCAGGCGGCGCCAGGGCTGGCCTCCCAGCCAGTTTTGCAGGGCATCGAGCACCGGCCAGTCGCCTTCGCCCAGGGTTTTTCGGGCACCCTGCAAGGCATGCTGGAAAAAGGCTTCGTCCTCGACGGGACGGCCAGCGGCGTTGAGGTAGGTGCGGTATACCGGGTAGTGCTCGACCAGTGCCTGCAGAGCCCTGCGTATTGCGCCCAGGGTCAGGTCGCGACTCATCAGATCGTCACGGGCCACCT
Source organism: Pseudomonas vranovensis (assembly GCF_040438935.1). Classification (NCBI taxonomy): domain Bacteria; kingdom Pseudomonadati; phylum Pseudomonadota; class Gammaproteobacteria; order Pseudomonadales; family Pseudomonadaceae; genus Pseudomonas; species Pseudomonas vranovensis. The sequence continues at coordinate 1,487,076 of NZ_CP159259.1, forward strand.
GCAGTAACGCCTGGGCCACCGACTCGAAGTCGCCGGCCAGGCTGCCATTGAGCACCTGCTGGCGGGCCAGGCGTACTTCCTCGGCGAAGCCCGGGCGTTCACTGAGGGCGCTCCAGGCTTCACCCAATATGGCTTCCCCGGTCGGGTCATGCTGCAGCAGGCTGACCTGGTTCATGAACTCGTAGCCGGTGGTGCCATCCATGCCCCAGTCGCTGTGCAACTGTTCATTGGCGGCGAGAATTTTTTCGACATAAATGGGGAAATGGTCCAGCGCTGCACTCAAGGGGCGCTCGGCCAGCAGCCGGTCCACCCGTCGGCGCAGTTTGCGGCAATAGCCGCGCGGATCGGCCAGGCCGTCGATGTGGTCGATGCGCAGGCCGTCGACCAGGCCGCGGCGGATCAGCTCGAAGAGCATGTGGTGGGTGGCCTCGAACACCTCGCTGCGTTCGACCCGCAAACCGCCCAATTCGTTGATGTCGAAAAAACGCCGCCAGTTGATGTCGTCGGCCGCGGTGCGCCAGCTGGCCAGGCGGTACGCCTGGCTTTCCAGCAAACCGTGCAGGCGCTCGAAACCCTCGGTGCTGCGGCCGTCGAAGGCCGGCAGCAGATGATCGATGGGGTACTCGATGGCCAGCGCCGCCAGCTCCTGCTGCAAACCTGGCGCCTTGTCGGCGGCCTGCATTGCGCTGTGCAGGGCGACAAAGCGCATGCCCAGGGCCTGAACCTCGGTGCTGTCGCTCAGGCAAAGAATTTGCCCGTAGTCGGTCGGGCTGATGGGAAAGCGGTGCTCATGGTGCTGTACATGAAAGCTGCCCCTGGCTGAATCGAAACGCAGCTTCAGGTCACCTGCCTGCAACACCGCGCCATAGTCGCTGCCCAGAAAGGGCAACAGCAACTGGCCTTCCAGCAAGGGATCGCTGGAGTGCCATTGGATATCGAAGAACGTCGCGTAACGGCTGCGTCGGCCCCAGGTCAGCAGGTCTTGCCACCAGGGGTTGTCGCTGCCCACGGCCATGTGATTGGAGACGATATCCAGGATCAGTCCCATGCCATGCTGGCGCAGCGCAGCCACCAGGCGAATCAGTGCCGCTTCACCGCCAAGCTCGGGGTTGATCCGGGTCGGGTCGACCACATCGTAGCCGTGCATCGAGCCCGGCCTGGCACTGAGCAGCGGGGAGGCATACAGGTGGCTGATGCCAAGGCGGGAAAAGTAGGGCACCAGCGGCACTGCATCGTCGAGGCTGAAGCCGGCATGGAACTGCAGGCGCAGGGTGGCGCTCAAGGGTTTCATCGGTCGCGCTCCCAGGCCTGCTCGCGGGCCTGGGCGAGCAGTTCCAGGCGTCGTGCGGCGTCATCGTCGTCGAGCAGCGCATTGGCCGGCAGGGCAAAGCGACGGCGCCAGTTGGGGTGGCTATCGACTGTGCCGGGCAGGTTGGGTTGCTCGTCGATGCCCAGCAGATCCTCCAGCGGCAGCAACACCAACGGAGCATGGGTGTGCCCGAGAAAGCGAACGCAGGCGTCGATCAGCCCATCGGTGTCGGCCAGGGCACCGTAATTGTGCTCCAGGGTACGCTGCAGCCCCAGCCGCTCCTGTTGACGGGTTTCGCGCCAGTGCCGTTCGGTGATGGCATCGATCAGGCCCAGACGCTGGTTCCAGTCGATGTCGCGGGCCTGCAGCCAGCCGGCCAGTGGCGGCAGGTCGTGGGTGCTGGGGGTGGCCAGGGCATTGTCCGGCCAGTCGAGAATGGGTTTGAAGTGGCCGGGTGGGTCCTGCTCGAATTGCAGCACGCGCATACCGAGAATGGCGCGCTGCCCGAGTTTTTCCCGAAGCCCGGCGGGAACGGTGCCCAGGTCTTCACCCAGGACAACGGCGCGGTGACGCACCGACTCCAGGCACAGCAGGCGCAGTAGATCGTCCAGCGGATAATTGAGGTAGGCGCCGTCACGGGCATGGGCGCCCAGTGGCACCAGCCAGAGACGCTGCAGGCCCATGATGTGGTCGATGCGCAGGCCCCCGGCATGGGCGAAGTTGGCCCGCAGCATCTCGATAAAGGCGCGATAGCCATTGCGTCGCAGGCCTTCGGGGGAAAAGGCACAGATGCCCCAGTTCTGTCCCGAGCGGTTGAGGATGTCGGGTGGCGCACCGACATTGAGCCCGGCCAGCAGCTCGTCCTGGCGGCTCCAGGCCTGGCTGCCGGCACCGTCGGCGCCCACGGCCAGGTCGGCGATCAGGCCGATGGCCATGCCGTTGCTGCGGGCAGCATCCTGAGCGCGCTGCAGGCTGCGTTCGACCAGCCATTGGCAAAAGGCGTGAAACTGGATCTGTTCGCGGTGCTCACGGGCAAAGGCTGCAACTTCGGGGCTCTGGGGGTCATGCCAGGCGTTCGGCCATTGCCGCCAGTCGGGGTTCAGGCCCCGGGTGCAAGCCTCCGCCAGCAGCGCTTCAAACCGGCAATGTTGTTCCAGGGCATCGCCGGCATGGGCACAGTAGCTGTCGAAATCGGCCCGCAAGGGATGATCGCCGTCGATGAAATCATCAAACAGCACCTGCAGCAGCTGGTAGCGCGCCGCCCCCGCCATGGGCCAGTCGATCAGCGGCAGTGCTTCGAGCTTCTCAAGGGCCGGTTCAAGCCCCAGGGTATCGATGGCCACGCGCACCACATGCTCACCCAATATGACGGAAGGGTTGGCGTACAGGCTGTTGAGGAACAGGCGACTGGACGGCGAGTACGGGCTGTAGCGCCCAGTGTCGCTGGCGAACATCGCGTGCAGCGGGCTGATGGCCAGGGCATCGGCACCCCGTTCGGCGGCGCTGCGGGCCAGTTGCTCCAGTGCCTGGCAATCGCCGTAGCCGCCATCACCGGAGCGGCGCAGGCTGTAGAGCTGGGCGCTGATACCCCAGCAGCGCGGCGTTGGCGTGTGCAATGCATCGCTGAAACTGAAGCAACGGGTAGGGGCAACGGCGAGGGTAAAGTGACGCTCATCGATGCTCACCTGGTGATAGCCGACTGGCAGTCCCGGCGCCAGGGCGGCGTTCGGGTCGAGCTGCAGGTGTTGTTCGCTGCCGTCTTCAAGCTGCACGCGAACGGGGCTGGCGGCGGCAAAGTAGGCAGACAGGTCCAGCGCCTGCTGCTCATCGACGGTGAACAGCGGCGGCAGGTGCCGGGCGTCGTGGGCGGTCCTCAGGGCGGCCAGGCTCGCGGCAATGGCTACGGGGTCGTCGGCCGGATGGCCAAGCCCAGCCAGTACCTGGCGCAAGGCATCATCGCTGACCCGTTGTGCTCGCCCATTGGCGTCGATCCAGTCCACAGAAAGCCCGGCAAGGGCTGCCAGTTCCTGCAGGTGTGCGTCAGTCATGGACAGGCTCCGGCGATGGGCTGGGCAGCAGGCTGACCAGGGTGGCAAAAGGGGGGAGTTGGTCGCTGGGCAACGGCTCGCTCGTGCAGGCATACACGTGAGTCGAGACCTGGGGCAGCATGCAGGGCACCGGTGCTGCGCTCAGGTTCAGGTCAATGCGCAGGGTGCGACCATCGGCCAGGCGCCAGCGCGCACTCAGTGCCTTGTCGCCGATCACCTCGGCGCCTTCGGCGTGGCAGCCGGACAAGTGGGGGACGATGTGCTGGTGACGCAGGTGCAACAGCTGGCGGTAAAAAGCCTGCCAGGGTTGCTGAGGGGTATCTGGCACCAGGGGGCGCGAAGCGCTGTAGGTGGCCAGGGCATTGGGGTCGGGAATGGCGGCCCGCTGCAACGGGTCGGCGTAGGCGGTGAAGCCGGCGAACTCGGCCCGTCGCCCTTCGCGCACGGCGTCGGCCAGTTCATCGTGGTGGTCGGTAAAAAACAGGAACGGTGTCTCGCTGCCCCATTCCTCACCCATGAACAGCAGCGGGATCATTGGCGACAGCAACAACAGGGTGGTGGCGGCGCGCAGGGCCTGGGGCGGACACAGCCGCGTCAAGCGTTCACCAAGGGCACGGTTGCCGACCTGGTCGTGGTTCTGCAGGAACAGCACAAAGGCGCAGGGCGGCAGGTGCGCGCTGGGCTCGCCGCGCGGGCGACCGGTGCGGTCCGCTTCGCCCTGGAACACGAACCCCTGGCTCAGGCAGCGGGCAAGTTTCTGGATGGTCGCCTGGCGGTAGTCGGCGTAGTAGGCTTCGTGCTCGCCGGTGAGCAACACATGCAGGGCGTTGTGACCGTCATCATTCCATTGGCCGTCGTACGCCTGTTCAAGCAGGTGCGCCTGGTTGTGCTCGTTCTCCAGCACCAGCCAGACCTGCCGCTCGGGTGCCAGCGACTGGCGCACCCGCTGGCTCAGCTCGCGCAAGTATTCGGGGTGCCCGATGGCATGCACGGCGTCCAGGCGCAGGCCGTCGACGCGATAGACGTGCAGCCACATCAGGGCGTTCTCGATGAAAAAGTCGCACACTTGCGGGCTGCGAAAATCGATGGCCGCCCCCCAGGGGGTGTGCTTATCCTGGCGAAAGAAGCCGGATGCGTAGCGGTTCAAGTAATTGCCGTCGGGGCCGAAGTGGTTGTAGATCACATCCACCAGCACCATCAAACCGTGGCCGTGGGCCTGGTCGATCAGATGGCAGAGTTGCTCGGGCGTGCCGTAGCTGTGCTGTGGGGCAAAGGGCAGCACGCCGTCATAGCCCCAGTTTCGCTCCCCGGGAAACTGGCCCAGGGGCATCAATTCGATAGCGGTCACGCCCAGGTCGGCAAGGCGCGGCAGTTGCTGGATCAGTTGGGCGTAGCCGCCCATGAGGCCCACGTGGACTTCGTAGATCACCGCCTCCGGCCAGGGGCGGCCGTTCCAGTGGCTGTGCTGCCAGGGGTAGTTGGCAAGGTCGACCAGTTGGCTGGGGCCGTGTACGCCTTCAGGCTGAAAGCGCGAGGCCGGATCGGCCACCTGCAGGTCGCCGTCGATGCAGTAGCGGTAGCGCCTGCCAGCGATGGCTGGCAGACGTGCGCTGAACCAACCGTCGGCACCGCGCTCAAGGGCGTGGCGCACATCCGGCTCCAGGCACACCTCTACGCTGTGGGCATCTGGTGCCCATAACGCAAAGCGTGCGGTTTCACTATCAAGCATCACGGCCCCGTGGGTCGCGATTGGCTCTGACCTCAAGGGCATACCTGCCACCTCGTCCTTAACGCGCCATCACCCGCGCCCGCTCCACCAGTTCCTCATACAGCCGCGCATAGGGCTCCACGGCCTGGCACCAGTTGAAGGGCTGGGTCATGGCCAGGCAGCGCATGGCGTTGAGCAGGTCTTTCTTGCCATAGACATAGAAGGCCCGGCTCAGGGCCTGGCGGTAGCTTTCAACGGTGGATTCGTCGAACAGGAAGCCGGTGACGCCGTTGTCGATGGTGTCGGCCAGGCCGCCGGTATTGCGCGCCACCGGCAGCGAGCCGAAACGCTGGGCGTACATCTGGCTCAGGCCGCAGGGCTCGTAGCGCGACGGCATCAGGAGGAAATCACTGCCGGCAAACATGCGCCGGGCATCGGTTTCGTTGAAGCCGATGCGCACGCCGATCTGGCCGGGGTAGCGCAGCGCCAGTTCGCGCATGGCGTGTTCTTCTTCCGGCTCGCCGCGGCCGATGATCGCGATCTGGCCACCCCGGCTGACGATGTAGTCGGCCACTCCCAGGGTGAGGTCCAGGCCCTTCTGGTAGACCAGCCGCGAGACCACCGCGAACAGCGGGCCGCTGGAGGGCTCGAGTTCGAACAGTTCACGGACCTGGCGGCTGTTGACCGCCTTGCCCTCCCAGTCGTTGAGGCTGAACGGGCGGGCCAGGTGCGGGTCGCTGGCCGAGTCCCAGCTTTCGTCGATGCCGTTGGGAATGCCACTGAGCAGGCCTTGCTGGGCCTTGCTGCCAAGAAAGCCGTCCAGGCCGCAGCCAAAGTCCGGGGTGGTGATTTCCCGGGCGTAGGTGGCGCTGACCGTGGTGATGTGGCTGGAGTAGGCCAGGCCCGCCTTGAGGAACGACAGCTTGCCGTAGAACTCCATGCCCTCCTGTTGCAGGGCGTGGTCGGGGATGGCCAGCTCCGGGCAGCAGGCCCGGCTGACCACGCCCTGGTAGGCCAGGTTGTGGATGGTGAACAGGGTGGGGGTTTGCAGACCGCGCCAGTGCATATAGGCCGGCGCCAGGCCTGCGGGCCAGTCATGGGCATGCACCAGATCCGGCTTCCAGTGCACCATGCCTTCGCCTGCGGCGATCTCGGCGGCGGCCAGGCCCAGACGGGCAAAACGGATGTGGTTGTCAGGCCAGTCTCGACCATTGTTGGCACCATAGGGCGTGCCTTCGCGCTGGTACAGTTCCGGGCAGATCAAGACATAGATCACCAGGCCATCGGACAGGTCCATGCGACCGATCTTGCAGGGCGGCAACGCCGCGTGCCCACCCAACTCTCCCACCAGATGGATCGGGTACTCGCTTTCCAGCACCTGCGGGTAGCCGGGGATCAGTACGCGCACGTCGTGCAGGTGGCGCATGGCCCGGGGCAGGGCGGCGGAAACATCGCCCAGGCCACCGGTCTTGACCAGGTCGGCAATTTCAGAGGTGACGAACAATACCTTGCGTTTTTGCGTGTGCCGGGAGTCGGCGTCGGGTGCCTTGGCTGTCGTATTGAAATGCGTGGCCAGCGGCTCACGGTTGTCCGGGGTGAAATGCTCTACGTTAGGCTCGACAGCGGCACTGATCATACTTCTCTCCGTCCCTATGTTGCGGGTGTGGTCACCCGTTGTTGTGTGTCTGCTAAAGGCGTCTCTCTATGTGTGGAGTTGCATTGCGATCCATGCCCCGACGTCATGCGCGCAAGCGCTACGCAAGTCGGCGATCCGTGCCGGCGGCGTGGTGACAGATTGGGGTGGGTGGGCCGCGCCTGGTTGACCAGAAACGATGGCCTACTAAATTGCTGACCTGTTGCGATTTCAGAAAGTTCGACTTTTTTCAGCCTGGTTTTCCGAACAATCTCGTGGCCGCTACTGAGTGTAGGAGAGATACGTGGGGGAATGTGACCCGCTGGTCACTTTACTTTCGGTCTGTGTCATACCGTACAATCGCCCGACTTTCCCCAGCCTTGCCGGGGCAACACTTATTACAGGGACAAGGATGACCATGGACGCCGCCGAACAGATTCTGGTTTTACAGGCCAGCTACAGCAACCCGATGCACGCGGAAGCCATCGGCCTGGTGCTGGACCAGTATGCCCGGGACCCCATGGGCGGCGGCCAGGCGCTTGACCCGCACCTGCTGGCGCAGCTGCCGGAGGAGCTGGCCCGGCGGCCGCATGCCTTCAGCGTGCTGGCCTTTGTCGATGGCCAGCCGGCGGGGCTGGTGAACTGCTTTGAAGGGTTCTCGACCTTTGCCTGCCGGCCGCTGGTGAACATTCATGACGTGTCGGTGGTGCCGGCTCATCGCGGCAAAGGGTTGAGCCAGCGCATGTTGACCAAGGTCGAAGAAATCGCCCGCCAGCGCGGCTGCTGCAAGCTGACCCTGGAGGTGCTCGAAGGCAATCCCGCAGCCCAGGGCAGCTACCGCACCTTCGGTTTTGAACATGCCCGCTTCGACCCGGCCTATGGCGCCATGCAGTTCTGGACCAAGGTGTTGTAGGGTTGGGGCAACAGTGAACGGGCAGGTGGGGGAGAGCCTGCCCGTGAGTATCAGGCGAGAGAATTTTTACTGTCGGACTTGGCTTGTTCCAACTGTCGACTCAGCGTGGCGACTTGCTGTTGCAACAGCTCGCGTTCTTCCCGCAGGCGCCGCAACTCTTCCCGGGTAATGGTGACGTAGAGCGTCTGGGGCGGCATTTTCGCCAGAAGGGTTCCCATTGCACACCTCGCAAATGGCTGGTTGTTGAGTACAAGCGTAGTTGCTCGGTCGGTCGGGGATTCTGAATTCTTTTTAAGTGCATGGGAACTTTTTTGTTTCTTGCTGTCTTGCCGTTCGTCGCTGAACCAAGTCTGCCGGTGCTGGACTAACCTTGAAGGCCTGAACCGGCAGTTTTCATTCAAGGGGAGCATCGGCACATGCAACTGGGAATCGTGGGGCTGGGCCGCATGGGCGGCAATATCGCAAGACGTTTGATGCGCGGCGGCCACCAGACGGTGGTGCATGACCGCGACCGCAAGGCCGTCGAGTCCCTGGCAGCCGAGGGTGCTGTCGGCGCGCATGACCTGGGCGCGCTGGTGGGCAAGCTGCACAAGCCGCGCGCGGTGTGGGTGATGCTGCCGGCGGGTGAGCCGACCGAGCAGACCATCGCGCAACTGGCCGACCTGCTGGACGCCGACGATGTGATCATTGATGGCGGCAACACCTTCTACAAGGACGACATCCGTCGTGCCAGCGACCTGGGCAAGCGGCAGCTGCATTACATGGATGTGGGCACCTCGGGTGGCGTCTGGGGCCTGGAGCGTGGCTACTGCATGATGATCGGTGGCGAGAAGGCGGTCTTCGATCGCCTCGACCCGCTGTTTGCCACACTGGCCCCCGGTGTCGGCAACATCCCCCGCACTCGAGGCCGCCAGGGCCCGGCCGGGTGCGCCGAGCAAGGGTACATCCATGCCGGCCCGGCAGGTGCCGGGCACTATGTGAAGATGATCCACAATGGTATCGAGTACGGCCTGATGCAGGCCTACGCCGAGGGATTCGACATCCTCAAGAGCAAGGGCAGTGATGCCTTGCCGGCCGAACAGCGCTTTGACCTGGACATGGCCGAGATCGCCGAGGTGTGGCGTCGCGGCAGCGTGGTGACCTCCTGGTTGCTGGACCTCACGGCCGACGCCCTGGTGGCAGACCCGCAATTGGGCGGCTACAGCGGTTCGGTGGCCGACAGTGGCGAAGGGCGCTGGACTATTGATGCCGCCGTGGAGCAGGCGGTGCCGGTGCCGGTGCTGTCGAGTGCGCTGTTCGCCCGCTTCCGTTCACGTCAGCAGCAGGGCACCTACGCCGATCGGATGCTTTCGGCAATGCGTTTCGGTTTCGGTGGCCATGTCGAGAAAAAGCCCGAATGACTACACCACAGATCGAAGCGGCTCCGCCTTGCACCCTGTTCCTGTTTGGCGCCAACGGCGACCTGGTCAAGCGCCTGTTGATGCCGGCACTCTACAACCTCAGCCGTGATGGCTTACTGGACAAAAACCTGCGCATTGTCGGGGTGGACCATAACAGCGCCACCGACGCCGAATTCGCCGAACGCCTGGAAGCGTTCATGCGCGAGCGCGACAAGGCCAGCGAAGGCGCCGAAAAGTGCCTGGACGACAAGCGTTGGAGCCGTTTGGCCAAACGCATTGGCTACCTTACCGGCGACTTTCTTGACGAGGCTACCTACCAGGCCATCGCCCAGCGGATTGAAAAGAACCCAAGCGGCAATGCGGTGTTTTACCTGGCCACTTCACCGCGCTTTTTCGGCGAAGTGGTGCAGCGTCTGGGGGCCGCTGGCCTGCTCGACGAAACCGAGGGCTTTCGCCGGGTGGTAGTGGAGAAACCGTTCGGTTCGGACCTGGCCAGCGCCGAGGCGCTCAACGCCTGCCTGCTCAAGGTGATGAGCGAGAAACAGATCTACCGCATCGATCATTACCTGGGCAAGGAGACGGTGCAGAACATTCTGGTCAGTCGATTCTCCAACGGCCTGTTCGAGGCCTTCTGGAACAACCATTACATCGACCATGTGCAGATCACCGCCGCTGAAACTGTCGGGGTGGAGACCCGGGGCGCCTTCTATGACCATACCGGTGCCCTACGTGACATGGTGCCCAATCACCTGTTCCAACTGTTGGCCATGGTTGCCATGGAGCCGCCCGCGGCATTTGGCGCTGATGCAGTACGCAGCGAGAAGGCCAAGGTCATCGGCGCCATTCGCCCCTGGTCGAAGAACATGGCCCTGAAGAACTCGGTACGCGGGCAGTACACCGCCGGCAAGCTGGGACGCAAGAAACTGTCCGGCTACCGCGAGGAACCGCGGGTCGACCCGCAAAGCCAGACCGAAACCTACGTGGCGCTGAAGGTGATGATCGACAACTGGCGCTGGGTGGGGGTGCCGTTCTACCTGCGCACTGGCAAGCGCATGAGTGTGCGCGATACCGAGATCGCCATCTGCTTCAAGCCTGCGCCCTATGCACAGTTTCGCGACACCGAAGTCGACAAGCTCAAGCCCAACTATTTGAAGATCCAGATCCAGCCCAACGAAGGCATGTGGTTTGACCTGCAAGCCAAGCGGCCAGGCCCGGCCCTGGCGATGGAGAACGTCGAGCTTGGGTTTGCCTACAAGGATTTCTTCAAAATGCAGCCGTCCACCGGCTACGAGACCCTGATCTACGACTGCCTGACAGGCGACCAGACACTGTTCCAGCGCGCCGACAACATCGAGAACGGCTGGCGTGCGGTGCAGCCATTTCTCGATGCCTGGGCGGAGGGCGGCGAGGTGCAACCCTATGCCGCCGGTGAAGACGGCCCGGCCGCGGCTGACGAGTTGCTGGCCCGGGATCGGAGGGTCTGGCACAGCATTGGTTAACGCACGCAAGAGGAGGGCCGATGCCCGGCTTGATCGAAGACTATGCATTGATTGGAAATTGTCGCAGCGCTGCCCTGGTGGGGCGCGATGGCTCACTGGACTGGCTGTGCTTGCCCAGGTTCGATTCACCAGCGGTATTTGCCGCCTTGCTCGGGGAGGAGGAAAACGGCCGTTGGCGTCTGGCGCCCAGCGAGGCGGTGGAGCAGGTGAGCCGGGAGTACCTGGAGGACACGCTGATCCTGCAGACCACCTTCGTCACCGCCAGTGGTCGAGCCCGGGTCATCGACTGCATGCCCCTGGCCGATCACAACAGCGTGGTACGCGTGGTCGAAGGGCTCGAAGGCCACGTGCCGTTCGAGATGGACCTGGTCATGCGCTTCGACTACGGCAACAGCGTACCTTGGGTCGAAAAGAGCGAGCCCCTGGTACTGACAGCGGTAGTGGGGCCGGATCGCCTGGTACTGCGCAGTGAAGTAGCGACCCATTCCCACGACCAGCATGTGGGCAGTCGCTTCAGTGTCCAGCAGGGCCAGCAATTGGCCTTCAGCCTCACCTACCAAGCCTCCCACTTGCCATTGCCGGCCCCGTTTGCCGTCGAAAAAGCCCTGGAAGAAACGGCAGAGCAGTGGCGGATTTTCGCTGGGCGTTGTCCTGATGTCGGTCCCTGGACAGCCTTGGTAAAACGCTCGCTGATCACCCTCAAGGCCATGACCTATGCCCCCACCGGTGGCATCGTTGCGGCGGTGACCACCTCGTTGCCCGAGCACCTGGGCGGTGAGCGCAATTGGGACTACCGCTATTGCTGGCTGCGTGATGCAACCATGACTTTGCTGGCGTTCATGAACCTGGGCTACTTCGAGGAGGCTCAGGCCTGGCGCGAGTGGCTGTTGCGCTCGGTGGCGGGCAACCCGGAGCAGATGCAGATCATGTACGGCCTGGCGGGTGAGCGTCGCTTGCAGGAGTTTGAGCTGCCCTGGCTCAGCGGCTACGAAGGCTCACAGCCGGTACGCATTGGCAACGCCGCCGCCCTGCAGCACCAGTTGGACATCTATGGCGAAATGGCCGATGCCCTTTGCCAGGCGGTACGCGGGGGCCTGCCTCGGCATCCGCGCAGCGCGGCGATCTCGCGGGTGATTCTGGCGTACCTGGAAAAGGTCTGGCGCAAACCCGACGAGGGGATCTGGGAGGTCCGCGGTGGTCGCCAGCACTTCACTCACTCCAAGGTGATGGCCTGGGTGGCCTTTGACCGCGCGGCGAGCCTGAGCGACACCACCGAGGAAGGACAGGCCCGGGCGCGGCACTATCGGCAGGTCGCGGCGAAGATTCACCGTGAAGTCTGTGAGCAGGGCATTGACCCGGCATTGGGCTGCTTCGTGCAGGCCTACGGCTCGACCGAGATGGATGCCAGCCTGTTGCAGATTGCCCTGACGGGTTTCCTGCCGGCCGACGACCCGCGCTTTCTGGCCACACTTGAGCAGATCGAACGTCGGTTACTGCGCAATGGCCTGCTGCTGCGCTACAACACCGACAGCGGCTGTGATGGCTTGACGCCGGGGGAGGGGACGTTCCTGGTGTGTTCGTTCTGGCTGGCGGATGTGTACGTGCTACTGGGCCGCGACCAGGATGCCCAGAACCTGTACGAACGCCTGAGCGGGCTGTGCAACGATGTCGGCCTGCTGGCCGAGCAGTACGACCCGCTAAGCGGGCGCATGCTCGGCAACTTTCCCCAGGCCTTCAGCCATATCGGGATCATCAATACGGCGTTGAACCTGCACCGGGCGCAGTGCCCGGCGCGGGACCGGGCGCAAAGCGGGTGAAGCGATCGCGGGGCAAGCCCGCACCTACCGAGTGTCGGTGGGCGCGGGCTTGCCCCGCGATCAGGTTTACAGCCAGTACGTCACCGCCCACCAGCCCAATCCACCCATCACCACGGTGTAGGGCAGCGCCATCCACACCATGCGCCCGTACGACAGGCGAATCAGCGGGGCAATGGCCGAGGTCAACAGGAACAGGAACGCAGCCTGGCCATTGGGCGTGGCCACGCTCGGCAGGTTGGTGCCGGTGTTGATCGCCACCGCCAGGGTCTCGAAGTGCTCGCGGCTCATGTGGCCGTCGAGAAACGCCTGCTTGACCTCGGTGATGTAAATGGTGGCTACGAACACGTTGTCGCTGATCGCCGACAGCAAGCCATTGGCAATGAACAGCATGCCTGGCTGTTGTTCGGTTGGCAGTGCCAGTACCCACTGGATCAGCGGCGTGAACAGCTGCTGGTCGTGAATCACCGCCACCACGGCAAAGAACACCACCAGCAGTGCGGTAAACGGCATCGCGTCCTGGAACGCGCGCCCCAGGCGGTGCTCATCGGTGATGCCGGTGAAGGCGGTAATCAGCACGATCACCAGCAGGCCGATCAGGCCGACTTCGGCAATGTGCAGGCCCAGGCTGACGATCAGGATCAAGGCCGCCAGGCCTTGTACCAGCAGCGCCACCCGTTGTTGCGCGGTGCGCTGGGCATCGTCTTCGGCGGCATAGGCGGCCAGCACGTCGCGCACGTTGTCCGGCAGCAGGGTGCCGTAACCGAACCAGCGCAGCTTTTCCAGCAGCACACAGGTTACCAGGCCCGCCGCCAGCACTGGCATGGACACGGGGGCGACCTTGAAGAAGAAATCGCCGAAGTGCCAGCCCATCTCATGGCCGATCAACAGGTTCTGTGGCTCGCCGACCAAGGTGCAGACGCCGCCCAGGGCGGTACCCACGGCGCCATGCATCAGCAGGCTGCGCAGGAAGGCGCGAAACTGCTGCAGGTCATCGCGCTGCAGTTGGGCGATGTCGTGGTCGCTGTCCAGGTCGGACTCTTCACGCGGGTTGGTCCCCGACGCGACCCGGTGGTAGACCGAGTAGAAGCCCACAGCCGCGCTGATGATCACTGCGGTGACGGTCAGGGCATCGAGAAAGGCCGAGAGGAAGGCCGAGAGGAAACAGAACAGCAGGGCCAGCATCGCCTTGGAACGCACGCCCAGGAGGATGCGCGAGAACACGAACAGCAGCAGGTCCTTCATGAAGTAGATCCCGGCGACCATGAACATCAACAGCAGGATCACCGGGAAGTTGTGCTGCAGTTCGTCATACAGCGCCTGGGGTGTGGTCATCCCCAGCAACAACGCTTCGACCATCAACAGGCCGCCAGGCATCAGCGGGTAGCATTTGAGGGCCATCCCCAGGGTGAAGATGAACTGGATCACCAGCACCCAGCCAGTGACTACCGGACCGAGGGTAAACAGCAGTATCGGATTGAGCAGCAGGAACAGGCAAAGGGTCGCCTTGTACCAGCGGGGCGACTGCCCGAGGAAGTTGTGGGCCAGGGCGCCGGCCAGGGAGCGGGACATGAAAATGTATCCTAATAATTCAACAGGTGCGAAAGGTGCCGGATACAGGCCGTCAGATCAAGGTAAAAGTCCCGGTTTTGGCACAAGCGCGGTCTAGCCCGGCCTTGAGGCCTTGATATAGTCCTGCGATTGTCCTTCCCCCTCAAGGAGCGCGCTGTGACCGACTACCAGGCATTCAAGGTCGAACTGAACAACCATATCGCCCACGTGCAGATCAATCGCCCGGAAAAGTACAACGCGATGAACGCGCCGTTCTGGAGCGAAATCGTCGACATCTTCAAGTGGATCGACGAGACCGATGCGGTGCGCGCGGTGGTGATCAGCGGTGCGGGCAAACACTTCTCCGCCGGTATCGACCTGATGCTGCTGGCCTCGCTGGCCAACGAGCTGGGCAAGGACGTAGGGCGCAACGCCCGGACCCTGCGCCGGATCATTGTACGCATGCAGGCCTCGTTCACAGCTGTGGACAGCTGCCGCAAACCGGTCCTGGCGGCCATTCACGGCTACTGCATCGGTGGCGCCATCGACCTGGTCTCGGCGTGCGACATGCGCTACTGCAGCCGCGACGCGCAGTTCTCGATCAAGGAAATCGACATGGGCATGGCCGCCGACGTTGGCACCCTGCAGCGCCTGCCACGGATCATCGGCGACGGCATCATGCGCGAGCTGGCCTATACCGGGCGCAATGTCGAGGCCGACGAGGCCCAGCGTATCGGCCTGGTGAATCGGGTCTACGATGACCATGACGTCTTGCTCGACGGAGTCTTTGCCATTGCTGCCGAAATTGCGGGAAAATCCCCGATTGCCGTGGCCGGCACCAAAGAAATGATCAGCTATATGCGCGATCACCGTATCGACGATGGCCTGGACTACATTGCCACCTGGAACGCCGCCATGTTGCAATCCACCGATCTGCGGGTGGCCGTGGCTGCCCACATGAGCAAACAGAAACCCGAGTTCGCCGACTGACACCAGCGGCGGGCCGCGCAAGGAACCGGAACATGGCAGTGCGTTGGACCACCGCGGTACTGGACACAAACCTCGCTGGCGGCTGGGCGGTAGCCCGGTGCCGCGAGGGCTTCCTGGTTGACGACAACGGCGCGCTGTTCCCGCGCGACTGGCTCAAGCGTCAGGGGCTGGACGTGTTGTTCGAGCACGGCATCGGCCATTTCGATGGCCAGCCGGTGTTCCTGCTTGAACTGCGCAATCCGCAGGCTGTAGCCGGTTGCCGCTGGCGCGGCTTGCGCCAGTTCATGCTCGAAGGCGACTTCGATACCTACAAGATTCTTGGTTACGCCGCGCAGATCGGCACCTGGGCCCGTGAACACCGGTTTTGTGGCAGCTGTGGCCAGCCCATGCAGCAGATCCACTGGGAGCGGGCGATGTTCTGCGAGCCCTGTGACCTGCGCAGTTACCCGCGCATCTCGCCGAGCATGATCGTGCTGATCACCCGTGGCGACGAAATCCTCCTGGCCCGTTCTCCACGCTTCGTCACCGGCGTCTACAGCACCCTGGCCGGCTTTGCCGAGCCAGGCGAATCAGCCGAGGATTGCCTGGTGCGCGAGGTGCGCGAGGAAGTGGCGATCGAGGTGCAGAACATCCAGTACGTCGGCAGCCAGTGCTGGCCGTTCCCGCACTCGATGATGCTGGGTTTTCATGCCGAATACGCGGGCGGGGAGATCGTCATGCAGCCGGACGAGATCGAGGACGCCCAGTGGTTCCGGGTCGATGCGCTCCCGCCGTTGCCGGCAGGGCGCTCGATTGCCCGGTACCTGATCGACCTGTACGTGGCCCGTCGCTTAGGCCTGGCCGAACCAGTGCTGCCACGCTAGGCGCACGGTCAGGGCCAGCACCACGGTGATGAACACCGGGCGGATGAACTTGCTGCCGCCGCTGATGGCGGTACGCGCGCCGAAGAAGGCGCCAACCATCAGCGCCGAGCCCATCGACAACCCTACCAGCCAGTCGACCTGACCGGAAAAGATGAACACCGACAGTGCCGCGGCATTGCTGACGAAGTTCATGCTGCGCGCCACACCGCTGGCCTTGACCAGGTCGATGGGGTAGAGCAGCAGCGTGCTGACGGTCCAGAAAGCGCCGGTGCCGGGACCTGCCACGCCATCGTAGAAACCCAGGGTCAGGCCCTGGGGGAGTTGCCACTTCTTCTTGACCGGCACGTCGGCGTCCAGCGGCGCCTTGGGCGTGCCACCGAACAGCAGGTAGACGCCACACAGGAAGACGATCACCGGCAGCATCTTGTTCAGCCATTCGGCCGGCAGGTAATGGGCGACTACCGCGCCGATCAGGGCGCCGACAAAGGTGCCGCCCAAGGCATGGCGCCACTGTGCGGGGTGGAACAACTTGCGGCGGTAATAGGTGAAACCGGCGGTAGCCGAACCAAAGGTCGAGCTGAGCTTGTTGGTGCCCAACACCAGGTGCGGTGGCATCCCGGCGGTCAGCAAGGCAGGGGTGGTCAGCAGGCCACCGCCTCCGGCGATGGCATCGATGAATCCGGCAACAAAGGCGACAGCGGCGAGAATGGCGAGGGTGGTGAGGTCTACGCTGAGTTCGAAGGGCATGGCATGAGCTTAATCGGCTGGGCGCAGAAGGAGCTGCGCCTGACGGCCGATATGGTAATGGAGATCGAGGCCGCCTGTCAGGGCCTCTTCGCGGGGCAAGCCCGCTCCCACAGTGAGAGCAACTGTCTTGCCCTGCGGGAGCGGGCTTGCCCCGCAAGGCTTTTATCAGGACAGGAAACCACCATCCACATTCAACGCCACGCCCGTGGTGTAGCTCGATGCATCGCTGGCCAGGTACAGCACGGCACCGGCCATTTCCTTGGGATCGGCCACGCGCTTGAGGGGGATCTGCTGCAGCGCGGTGTTGAGGATCGCGTCGTTCTTGACCAGCGCCGAGGCGAACTTGGTGTCGGTCAGGCCTGGCAGCAGGGCGTTGCAACGAATGCCGAACTGCGCACATTCCTTGGCAAACACCTTGGTCATGTTGATCACCGCGGCCTTGGTTACCGAGTAGATGCCCTGGAAGATCCCCGGCGACACACCATTGATCGAGGCCACGTTAATGATGCTGCCGCCACCATTTTCGCGCATCAGTTTGCCGGCTTCGACCGACATGAAGAAGTAGCCGCGGATGTTCACATCGACGGTCTTCTGGAAGGCGCCCAGGTCGGTGTCCAGCACGTTGCAGAACTGTGGGTTGGTCGCCGCGTTGTTGACCAGGATGTCCAGGCGACCGAACTGTTCACGGATGCCGGCGAAGACCTGGCTGATCTGCTCCATTTCACCGATATGGCAGGCAATGGCCGTGGCCTTGCCGCCGGCGGCGATGATCGCGTCGGCCACTTGCTGGCAGCCGTCGAGCTTGCGACTGGAGACGATTACATGGGCGCCTTGCTGGGCCAGCAGGTGGGCGATGGCTTCGCCAATACCGCGGCTGGCACCGGAAACGAAGGCGATCTTGCCGTCTAGGTCGAACAGTTGGGTCTTGGACATGGTGTTTTCCTTGTTGTAGTCGTCAGAGGCTGGACGTTGCGATGACCTGCAGACTCATGTGCTCCAGCAGCTTGTTCATGTGGATGAACTGGGCGAAGCGCTTGTCCTGGGTCTGGCCATGGTAGAAGCGGTAGTAGATCTGCTGGACGATCCCGGCCAGGCGGAACAGGCCATAGGTGTAGTAGAAGTCGTAGTTGTCGATCTGGATGCCGGCGCGCAGGGCATAGTAGTCGACGAACTGCTGTCGGGTGAGCATGCCCGGGGCGTTGCTCGGCTGGCGGCGCATCAGCTGCATCGGCGCTGGGTCGCTGGCTTCGATCCAGTAGGCCAGGGTGTTGCCCAGGTCCATCAGCGGGTCGCCAAGGGTGGTCATCTCCCAGTCGAGCACGCCAATGATGCGCATGGGGTTGTCGGCATCGAGGATGACGTTGTCGAAGCGGTAATCGTTGTGAACAATGGCAGGCTTGGGGTGGTCAGCCGGCATTTTTTCGCGCAGCCAGGCAATCACCGTTTCCCAGCGCGGCGCGTCCGGGGTCAGGGCCTTTTCGTAGCGGCTGCTCCAGCCTTCGATCTGGCGCTGCACATAGCCTTCGGGCTTGCCCAGGTCGCCCAGGCCGCAGGCGTTGTAGTCCACCTGGTGCAGCTCGACCAGGCGGTCGATGAAGCTCTTGCACAGTGCCTCGGTGCGCTCGGCGTCGAGCCCCAGTTCGGGCGGCAGGTCCGAGCGCAGGATGATGCCCTTGACCCGGTCCATCACGTAGAACTCGCCACCGATCAGCGACTCGTCGGTGCAGTGGACGTAGGCCTTGGGGCAGTAGGGGAAGCCGCTGTTTAGCTGGTTGAGGATGCGGAACTCGCGACCCATGTCATGGGCCGACTTGGCCTTGTGGCCGAACGGCGGGCGCCGCAGGACGAACTCGCGCGTGGGGTACTGCACCAGGTAGGTCAGGTTCGAGGCGCCGCCGGGAAACTGGCTGATGGTCGGCGTTCCGCTAAGGCCGTCGATGTGCGCCTTCAGGTAAGGGGCGATGACGGCGGCGTCGAGCTCTTCGCCGGGGCGGACCTGGGTGGACTGATCAGTGAGCGTCATGCTTTTACCTTATGATCGAAGCCAGAGATTATTGGCTAATCTAATTCTCGCGTCGGGCCCGAACAAGCCTTGCAGGGTCTTATAGGCCAGCGTGTTGCAGGTCGATCAACGCTCCTGATGCCTGGCCTGAAACCACCAGACGAAAAAAACCGAAGCCGCAAGGACTTCGGTTTTGTTCGGCATCAGCGCAGGGCTCAGGCCGGGAACAGCTCGCTGAGCTTCATCGACAGCATCATGTCGCCTTCAACGCGCAGCTTGCCGCCCATGAAGGCCTGCATGCCGTCGGTGTCGCCGCTGACGATACCCTTGAGGGTTTCGCTGTCCAGCACCAGGGTGCAGTTGGCGTCGACGTTTTCGCCTTCCTGGATTTCGCAGGTGCCATCCTTGACGATCAGGGCGTAGTGCTTGTCTTCGTCGGTGATGTTGAAACCGAATACCAGGTCCAGACCGGCAGCCGCAGCTGGGTTGAATTTGGCTTTCATCGCTTCGACGGCTTTTGCTACATCGCTCATGGTGTGTTCCTTATTAAGTGATTGGCGTGACCGGCGAGGTCACAACGCGCCGGTGTTCATCGGTAGGTGATGAGTTCCGGTACCCTCAACAGCTGCACATGGGCCTGGCTGTTGAAGGAGGCCAGGGCCACCTCGCGGCCACGAAACCTCAGTTGGCTGAGCGAGGTGTTGATGATCTGCCAGTTGAGCTCGAAGGCCTGGCTGGCAGTGATACGGGTTACGCGGTGTAGCAAGGCGGCAATGGTGCCGCCTGAAGTAAAGATTGCAATGTTGTCGTTGCTGTCCGCTTGCTGCAGTACGCGCGAAAGGCCGCCATCGACCCGCTCGACAAAACCCTGCCAGGACTCCAGGCAATCACTTTGATGTTCACCGCCATGCCAGCGTTGGATAAGCAGGGCGAACAAGCGCTGGAATTCGCGACGGTTCTGCGCACCGTTGCGCAGGATATGCAAGGCCTCGGGCTCTTCGGGCAGCAGGCCCGGGAGCAGGCTGCGGATCACATCGTCGGCGTCGAACTCATTGAAGGCCGTATCGGTTTCCAGCAGCGGGACCTCGCAACCTGCATTGTGCATGGCCGCCAGGGCCAGGCGAGCGGTGTCCTGCTGGCGACGCAGGTCGCCGGCCAGGCAGCGATCAAGGCGCAACCCCAACTGGGCAAGGTGCTCGCCGAGTGCTTCACTCTGGCGGATGCCCATGGGCGAGAGAACGTCATAGTCGTCTGCACCAAAGGAGGCCTGGCCATGTCGAATCAGGTAGATGCTGCCCACGTCGTCTGCCTGCAAGAAGAATGAGCCGAGGTTAGGGCGCCGTCGACAGGCTGTCAACGGAAAAACATACAAGCGTTTGAAAAGAGCGTTTGAACTGCATTTCCGGAAATTTCCTACATTGGCAGCAGTGCCGCCGCGTCGGTATGCTTGACTATCGGTTCGCGCCACAGGGGCGCAGGCATGTTAAGGAGTTACTGTGGAGTTTCTTGCAGAGTACGCAAGCTTTCTCGCCAAGACCGCGACCCTGGTGATCGCGATTCTGATTGTCCTGTCGGCGATTGCCGGGTTGCGCGGCAAGGGCCGGCGCAAGGGGGGCGGGCAGTTGCAGGTCAGCAAGCTCAACGAGTTCTACAAGGACTTGCGCGAGCGCTTGGAGTCCAGCCTGCTGGACAAGTCCCAGCTCAAGGCGCTGCGCAAGCAGCAGGCCAAGGCCGAGAAGCAACTCAAGAAGAAGCCCGAGGATAAATCGCGGGTGTTCGTCCTGGATTTCGATGGCGACATAAAGGCATCGGCCACTGAAAGCCTGCGCCATGAGATCACCGCATTGCTGACCCTGGCCACCCCGCGCGATGAAGTGGTGCTGCGCCTGGAAAGTGGCGGTGGCATGGTGCATAGCTATGGCCTGGCGGCTTCGCAACTGGCGCGTATTCGCCAGGCGGGCATACCGTTGACCATCTGCATCGACAAGGTCGCTGCCAGCGGTGGCTACATGATGGCGTGCATTGGCGAGAAAATCGTCAGTGCGCCTTTCGCCATCCTCGGGTCGATCGGCGTGGTGGCCCAGTTGCCCAACGTCAATCGCCTGCTGAAAAAGCACGATGTCGACTTCGAGGTGTTCACCGCTGGCGAATACAAGCGCACGGTGACCGTGTTCGGCGAGAACACCGAGAAGGGCCGGGAGAAGTTCCAGGAAGACCTGGATGTGACCCATCAGTTGTTCAAGGACTTCGTTTCGCGTTATCGCCCGCAGTTGCATATCGACGAAGTGGCTACCGGCGAAGTCTGGCTGGGTGTCGCGGCGCTGAACAAGCAATTGGTCGACGAACTCAAGACCAGCGATGAATACCTGGGCGAGCGGGCACGGGAATCGAACCTGTACCACCTGCACTTCGCCGAGCGTAAAAGCCTGCAGGAGCGGGTAGGGCTGGCGGCCAGCGGGTCGATCGAAAACACCCTGCTGGGGTTGTGGAGCAAGCTCGGTCGCTGGCGATAAGCATTATGTAGCGCCTTTGGCGTCGGTAAAGCGGTTCTCCTTTCGGTCTCATTCGCCCAAGGAGAAACCGCGATGCCAACCCCTCGCTCGATATCCATCCCCGGCCTCAATGGCCCCTTCCTGCAAAGCCGCTTGCCCGACTGGCTCAAGCACGCCACGCCAGACGACGTTGAGCGCTTGCGCAACCACCAGGTCGCCGAGCAATTCACCTCGACCGGCACTGCCGACTGGTTCAGCAGTGCCCTGCCAGGCGAGCGCCAGGCGTTGCTCGACTATCAGGCTCGCAGACGCGCCTCGGCCCAGGCACTGGCAACCTCCCTCAAACCGCTCAAGGGCATCGGCGAGTTTGCCGAGCCCTTGTTTCGAGCGCGCCTGACCCATGAGCTGGATATCACACCAGACGTGGACACGGTGGAATTCGTCCAGTTTCATCCCGAATCACATCTGCTTGGTTTCATCGTCAAGAACGTTCCGCGTCGTCAGAGCCTGATGCAGGCCGCCCTGCAGAATTTTGCCGAGGACGCCAAGTTTGAAAAGGGCAGCGCCCTGGCGCCTAAGGATGCACTGCTCATGGAGCTGTTGCCGGCAACCGAGCAAGCGTATCCGCGCTTTGGCTATCGCTATCAGAGCAAGCTGGACATTGAACCCAGCCGGTTCGCCCGCCTGTGCCATGAGTTGGACCTGGGTGGGCGGTACCAGCAGCACCTGCAACAGGTGTTCGAGGCCCCCGAAACCCGCGTCCAGATACGTACCCAGGCCATTGCCACCCGCAAGGACCAGTTGCGGGTTCAGATGCAGATCGCTTTCATGAAAGGGGCGATCAGTGCGCAAGCCCGGCAGATGCTGAGCAGCCTGTTGCAGGGGGAGCGCGCAGCGCACTTCAACGGCAAACCGGTGCGTTGCTGGCGAATGGAAATGTTCGGTGCGCCGTTGTCCGAAGTGGTGGTGATGGGCGCTGACCGGGAGAACAGTGAGCAGGTTGAGCCGATTGTGGTGTATATGCCTGGCGCGCCCTTGTGTCCCTTGAAGGAGTACCCCTCGGCATTCGCGGCCTTGCAGGACTTGCACATCAATCTGGGTTCGCCGGCTTATCAGGTGTTGCTGCGCCAGTATGCGGGCAAGGCCCGGGAGTCCCATGTGCTGGACCAGCTTGACAGTGTGCTGTACCACCAGGTGCAACAAGCCAACGGCGTTTATGTCCGCCAGTTCAATCCCCACGGCAACCTGCAGGTACGTGAAGAGCCGATTGACGCCGAGCTGTTCGGTTACTTGCAAGACCGCCACCTGGAACGACTCAAGGCTGACGCCAGAGTCCTTGCCGTACCCAGCGCCGACGCAGACGAGCAAGCCCGTGAAGCTCGCCTGGCGTACTGGGAAGGTATCGGGTTCAACGTGCTCAATGCGGCGGCCTTCTTTGTACCGGGACTGAGCGAAGTGATGGCCGTGGTCGGTGCTGCGCAACTGGTCAATGAGGTGGTCGAGGGGGCTCAAGCCTGGGAGGATGGCGACCTGGATCAGGTGTGGGCGCATTTGCAGTCGGTGGGGCTGAACATCGCGCTGGTGGCCGGGCTGGGAATGGCCGGTGGTGCGGCTGCCAGGCTGGAGTCGAGTGAGTTCGTGGACTGCCTGGTCCAGGTCAAACGACCAGATGGTCAGGTTCGTCTATGGAAACCGGACCTGACACCGTATGCCAGTGATATCGCGCTGGTCGGTCACGAAAGTAACGAGCAAGGGCTTTTCCAGATAGCCGACAAACACTACATACGCCTCGACAATCGCACCCACGAAGTCACTCATGACGCTCACGGTGAGTGGCGCATGGTTCATCCCCATGATCCCCTGGCGTATCAACCACTGCTTCGGCACAACGGTCAAGGCGGATGGGTGGCGCATGGCGAGCAGCCGCTGACCTGGCGCCGCACCCAGCTGATGCGCCGCTTAGGCCCTCTCGCGGAGGGGGTGGACGATACGCAGTTGATGATCGCCGCCGACATCAGCGGTATCAGTGACGATGTGCTGCGAACCGTGCATGTGGCCCAGGCACCGATGCCGCCGCTGTTGATCGATACCTTGCAACGTCTACAGCTGAACCGTCAGCTCGATACCTGGATCGGCAACGTGCGCAATGGCCTGCCAGGTGGGGTTGGCCGGGATTGTGCTGCCTTGTTGGCGATCGAAATGCCAGGGTGGCCTCGCCGACCGATCGAGGTCATCGACGGCGCCGAGTTTTCGCCCGTGTCGACGCACTACGGCCAGGAGCGCTGGCCTGGAGTTGAACCCCTCAAGGTGCCGATGAGTGAACTGGTTGCCAATCGACTGCCGGAAATAGTACTGCGGGACTTTGATGAGCAGGCCATCAACCAATTGCTTGGTGTCCATGTACAGCGTGCCGACCGATTGCAGACGTTGCGCACGCTGATGGCGCAACAGGCGGAGCACGGCCGCAGGATACTGTTCAAGCGAATCTTTGCCGCGTCGGGCAACTCGGCCAGCGCTGAAGCGAGCTTGCTGCAACGGAGTTTTGCGACGTTACCGACCCAGGTCTGCGAAGAGCTCGTCAGTCATGCCACCCCGCTGGAGTTTGAGAAAATGCAGGGTGCCGATGCCCGCCTGCCTTTGCGTTTGGCCGAAGAGGCGCGTCTCTATCAGCGCCAGATCCGACTCAACCGCGCCTTTGAGGGCATCTATTGGCCGCAGCTATCGAGCCTTGACAGCGACTGTCTGGCGGTGCGGATGCTCGAAGGTCTGCCAGGCTGGAGTGGGAAGATTCACCTGCGGGTATACGACGGCAGCGTCAATGGCACGCTCATCGCCGAGGTGGGCGAGCCGAGCGGAACGCCCAAGACCTTGGTGTGCAGGCCCGCAGGATACAGTGCCTACGATGCGCAGGGTAACGAATTGACCACCGATGATACGCTGGCCAGCGCGCTGCTCAAGGCGTTGCCGGACAGTGAGCGGCAGGCGCTGGGCCTGCAGTTGAGCGATCATGAGCGCCTGCGCACAGCATTGGTCAGGCTTGCAGCGGGGGATCGGCTGCGCGCCTCGGCAGTGCTTGGTCAGCAACCTGTGCAGCCCTGGTTGCGCACGCCCCTGCGATTGGCTGATGGCCGTGTGGGGTACCCGCTCAGCGGCCGAGGCGCTGCGAGTGTTCGGTTCAGTAGTGCCCTGAAGCGCCAGGTGCACAGCTTGTACCCCGTGATGAGTGATGATGAACTCGGGCCCTTTCTGGAGGCGCTGGGGGCGTCGGATGCCGAGCGGATTGCCGCACTGACGCAGCGCCACGAGCAATACCGACATCTGGTAGAGGTCCTGGACCGCTGGGTCGATCGACGCCAACTTGTCGATGCGGGCGACGGCTGGGCCCGGACGGTGCGTTCCGCTGACTTGTACCGGGTTGCCGAACGTATCAAGAAGGCGTGGCGTCGGGAGACCATCCGTGTACACAGCGCCGATGGTCGATGTATTGGGTATCGCCTGGACCTGGGGGACATACGCTTGGGGAGCTTGCCGGGCTTATCGGCGGACTTCAGTCATGTTGCCGACTTGAACCTTGCCAATATGGGTTTGGGCAGCGTATCGGATGATTTCCTTCGGGCGTTCAGTAGCCTTCGCTGGCTGAGTCTTAACGGCAATCGCTTGCACAGGCTGGGGGAGGTGGTGGGTGAGTTGCAACAACTGACCAGACTCAGTCTTCAGAACAACAATCTTGTCATCAATGAAGCGTCTCAGTCGGTGCTCAATCGACTGACCAACCTGAAGTTTTTGCAACTGGAAAACAACCCCCTGGGCAGACCGCCAGCGCTCACCCATTTACCGCAGATACTCAACTTGACGTTGAGAAATACAGGCATCCACGACTGGCCGGCAGGCGTGTTTGAGTTGCAACGGTTACTGGTCCTGGATTTGCGCGACAACCAGATTGCCCGTATTCCGGCGGATGTCCTCGAGCCCTCGGCCCAGGCCGCCCGGTTCGACTGGGTCAATGCGGTGACCAATTTGAGCGGTAATCCGCTTGATGCCCAGAGCCTTGCCCGCCTGGGCAGCTATCGTCAGCGCACCGGTACGACATTCGGGATTAGGACGGGGCAGCGAGCAGGGCATGTACGCGTCGATGCCTCGCCGGCGCACGCTTCCTCTCGGTGGCTGGTCGGCGTCGATGCCGGTCAGCGTGCGCAGATAACCCAGTACTGGGGTACGTTGGCTGCTGAGCCGGACAGCGGCGACTTCTTCCGGTTGCTCGACGACCTGCGCAACACCGCCGACTTTCAGCGTGGCTATGCCGTGTTGCGCGAGCGAGTGTGGAAGGTGCTCGCGGCTGCCAACAACAGCACGCGCCTGCGCCAGGAGTTGTTCGAGTTTGTGGCGCATCCGCATACATGCGGCGACGGTACGATCCTGGTGTTCAGTCAGCTGGAAGTGATGGCGCTGGTACAGGAAGCGCGTGAGAGCGGGACAGTCGTCGGCGCCGAACATGCACTGATGGAGTTGGCGCGGGGATTGAGTCGCCTGGACGCTGTCGAGCGAATTGCCTTGCGCGAGATCGCTGTGCGGCGTGAGGCGGGTCGGTCGGTCGACGAGGTAGAAGTTCGCCTGGCTTACCGGATTGGATTGGCCGAGCGGCTCGAACTTCCGGGGCAGCCGCGACGCATGATCTATGTGGGGAAGGCCGAAGTCAGCCAGGTACTACTGGACGCTGCCGGTACCGAAGTGTTGGAAGGCGAGACGGCCGACGCCTTGAAGGCATCTATTGTGAGTCGGGATTTCTGGGTGGAGTTCCTCAAGTCGCGCTATCGCGCACGTTTCGATGAGGCCAACCGGCCCTATTTTTCCCGGCTCGTAGCGTTGGACAAAGACAAGGAAAGGATGAGTGACCAGGTTTACCTCGAAAACATTGAAACCATTCAACAACGTCGTGCCGCTGAAGAACAGCGATTGGTAGAGGACCTGACCGCAACGATCTGGAACACCCTGCCAGGCCAGGTTACCCATTTGTAGTTGCCTGGAATCAAAACGGCTCCCGCGCCAGGGATGGCACGGGAGCCGTTTTCGTCAACGACGACGGAACAGCGGTTGCGGTTCGTCGGTGGCGGCCTGGTAGGTCACCGAAAAGTCTTTCAGGCTTTCCAGGGCTTCGACCGGGTCCTTGTCGGCGCGCAGGGCAAAGGCGTCGAAACCGCAGCGTTTCAGGTAGAACAGCTGGTCACGCAGTACATCGCCAATGGCACGCAGCTCGCCAGTGAACTTGTAGCGGTCACGTAACAGGCGCGCATTGGAGTAGTTGCGCCCGTCGGTGAAGGCCGGGAAGTTCAGGGCGATCACTTGGAAGTGTCCGACGTCGTCGCCGATTTCCTCGGCTTCTTCATCGGCGTCCAGCCACACACCCAGGCCGCCGTCGCGGGCCTTGAGTACATGGGCGTGGTCACGCCAGAACTGCAACGGCACGATGTAGTCATCACAGTTGGTCAACTCGTCGAAGTTGGCGTCCTTGGGCAGCAGGTGCCAGGTTTCGTCGACGATTTCGTTGTTCTTAATGATTCGCTGCATAGACGCGTTCCTTGAAAGGGTCGATGCCAATACGTTGGTAGGTGTCGATGAAACGCTCGTCTTCGGTACGTTTTTCAACGTAGACGTCGATCAGCTTCTCGATCACATCCGGCATGTCGTCCTGGGCGAAGGACGGGCCGAGGATCTTGCCCAGGCTGGCGTCGCGGCTGGCGCTGCCACCCAGGGATACCTGGTAGAACTCCTCACCTTTCTTGTCCACCCCGAGGATGCCGATGTGGCCGACGTGGTGGTGACCACAGGCGTTCATGCAGCCGGAGATGTTCAGGTCCAGTTCACCGATGTCGAACAGGTAGTCCAGGTCGTCGAAACGGCGCTGGATGGATTCGGCGATCGGGATCGACTTGGCGTTGGCCAGGGAGCAGAAATCGCCCCCCGGGCAGCAGATGATGTCGGTCAGCAGGCCGATGTTCGGCGTAGCGAATCCGTTCTCGCGCAGTTCCAGCCACAGGGCGTGAAGCTGACTCTGCTCGACGTCGGCCAGGATGATGTTCTGCTCGTGCGAGGTGCGCAGCTGGCCGAAGCTGTAGCGCTCGGCGAGGTCGGCCACGGCATCGAGCTGCTTGTCGGTCAGGTCGCCCGGGGCAACGCCGGTCGGCTTGAGCGACAGGGTCACGGCAACGTAGCCAGGCTTCTTGTGCGCCAGTACGTTGCGGGTGCGCCAGCGGGCAAAGCCCGGGTGCTGTTGTTCGAGCTCGCTGAAGTCGAGGTTGTCGAGCACCTTGTAGTCCGGGTCGACGAAGTGCTTGGCTACGCGCTGCACTTCGGCTTCGGTCAGGGTCGTGCTGCCACCACGCAGGTGGGCCATTTCGGCATCGACCTTCTCGGCGAAGACTTCAGGGGTAAGGGCCTTGACCAGGATCTTGATCCGCGCCTTGTACTTGTTGTCGCGACGGCCGTAGCGGTTGTACACCCGCAGGATCGCGTCCAGGTAGCTGAGCAGGTCCTGCCAGGGCAGGAACTCATTGATGAAGGCGCCGACCACCGGGGTGCGGCCCAGGCCGCCACCGACCAGTACGCGAAAGCCCAGCTCGCCTGCGGCGTTGTACACCGGCTCCAGGCCGATGTCGTGGACTTCGATGGCCGCGCGGTCGCTGGTCGAGCCGTTGATGGCGATCTTGAACTTGCGCGGCAGGTAGGCGAATTCGGGGTGGAAGGTGGTCCACTGACGGACGATCTCGCACCAAGGGCGCGGGTCGATCACTTCATCGGCGGCCACACCGGCGAACTGGTCGGTGGTGACGTTGCGCAGGCAGTTGCCGCTGGTCTGAATGGCGTGCATCTGCACGGTGGCCAGCTCAGCCAGGATCTCGGGGATGTCTTCCAGCGCAGGCCAGTTGTACTGCACGTTCTGCCGGGTACTGATGTGGGCGTAGCCCTTGTCGTAGTCGCGCGCGATCTTCGCCAGCATCCGCGTTTGACGCGAGGTCAGCTGGCCATAGGGCACCGCGACCCGCAACATCGGGGCAAAACGTTGAATATAGAGGCCATTTTGCAGGCGCAGGGGGCGGAACTCTTCTTCGCTCAGCTCACCGGCCAGGTAGCGGCGGGTCTGATCACGGAACTGCTTGACGCGGTCCTCGATGATCCGCTGATCGTACTCGTCGTATACGTACATAGGGGTCCTGTTCTCAAGCTGCTTGCAGCTAATCGCGCGCACAGCCGCGCACTCCCAAGCGGAGCGGACGAAAGATAGCAGTTTGCGTTTATGCGCAAAAGTGATGTTTTTGCATATGAAAAGAACCATTTGGACTAAGTGAGACTGACTGGCATTTGGCTGTTTGGGCCCCGCTGGTGTTTATAATTGACGGTTTGAATGGCAGGAGCGAATCCGCATGCTCAAGGCCCTGTGCCGAAGTCTGTGCCTGAGTCTGCCGTTGGTGGCCAGTGCCCAGGGCGCGTCGGTGGTGTTCCTCAATCCGGGTTATTCCAACGAAACGTTCTGGGTCAGTTACTCGCGCTTCATGCAAGCCGCCGCCAGCGACCTGGGAATGGACCTGAGCATCCAGTACAGCGAGCGCCGGCCAGCGCTGGCGCTGACCCAGGCACGCCAGGTACTCGAAAGTGCGCAGCGCCCCGACTACCTGGTGCTGGTCAACGAGCAGTACATCGCGCCCGAAATCATCCGTCTGTCGCACGACAGCGGGGTCAAGCTGTTCCTGGTCAACAACGGCCTGACTGAAAATCAGGCAAGACTTATCCAGGAGCATCCGGACAAGTACGCGCCCGTGCTCGGGACCCTGGTTGGCAATGACGAGCAGGCGGGCTACCAGATGCTCAAGGAACTGATTGCCTTGCGCGCCCGGCCGGGCATCACGCGGCCTATCGAGATGCTGGCTTTTTCCGGCATCAAGACCACGCCGGCTGCGCAACTGCGCGAAAAGGGCATGCGCCGGGCCCTGGCCGAGCACCCCGAGGTGCGCCTGCGCCAGGTGGTGTATGGCGGCTGGGGCAAGGAGCGGGCCTTTGAGCAGGCCCAGCAACTGCTCAAGCGCTACCCGAAGATCGAACTGGTCTGGTCGGCCAATGACGAGATGGCCTTTGGCGCCATGCAGGCGTTTGCCGAGGCCGGGCGCATGCCGGGCCAGGATGTGCTGTTCAGTGCTGTCAACAGCTCCCCGCAGGCCTTGCAGGCGCGTATCGACGGGCGCTTGAGCGTGTTGATGGGCGGGCACTTTTCGCTGGGGGGCTGGGCCATGGTCCTGTTGCACGATGATGCGCACAACCTGCCCATCGACCGTGATGGTCATCGCGATCACCAGATACCGGCGCTGCAACTGATCGATCCAGTACGGGCGCGCCGCTGGCTGAACCAGCAAGGCCGGGACGACTATGGCCTGGACTTTCATCGCTTCAGCGCCGAGGGGCATTCGGCGGACTACCGCTACCCCTTTCTTGAGGCGCCGGTCAACTATTGAAAACCCCTGCTTGAGCAAAGGGCATTGCTGGACTTAACTGCTACGGGTGACATGCATTCCCATAACCACTACAAGAGGCGATGCAATGGGAAACTCGACCAAAGCGGGTAAGAGTGACAGCAGTGTCGATGCCTGGGCGATACTCTGTCTGATCATCCTGGTAGTCGTGACCGCCGTGTACTGGGTCAGCCACCAGTGACATCACGCGATGGGTAACCATGAACCGCCCGCAGAATGGACATCTGCGGGCGGATTGCATTTCAGCGGGCAGTAAGGTGCATGGCCAGTTGCACCAGCCCCACCAAGACCAGAATGAAAATCAAGGTGAACACGGTGCCCAGCGCGATGAAGTGGCTGGCCTTGCCGTGGTTGAAGTCGCGGGCGCGGTTCTTGCCGCTTTGAACGCCAAACGCCGCTGCCAGGATGCTTTGCAGCATCTGCCAGAAGGTGGGTGGCTTGCCTTGGGCTGGGTCGTCCATGAGTAAGTCCTTGGTGTAGGAGTTTTCTCAGTCTAGACCGGATCGCGGGGCAAGCCCGCTCCTACCTTGACCGGTGGGAGCGGGCTTACCCCGCGATTTCAGTTCTCGTACCCCAGATTTGGCGCCAGCCAGCGCTCACTCACGTTCAGGTCCTGGCCCTTGCGCGCGGTGTAGCTCTGCACCTGGTCCTTGTCGACCTTGCCCACGGCAAAGTACTGCGCCTGTGGGTGGGCGAAGTACCAGCCACTGACCGCCGCCGCGGGGAACATGGCGAAGTGTTCGGTAAGGAACACACCGCTGGGGCCGGTCTCGCCGATGGCGGTGCCATCGAGCAGGCGGAACAGGGTTTCTTTCTCGGTGTGGTCAGGACAGGCCGGGTAGCCCGGGGCAGGGCGGATGCCCGAGTACTGCTCCTTGATCAGTGCTTCGTTGTCCAGGTGCTCGTCCTTGGCGTAGCCCCAGTAGTCTTTACGCACCTGCTCGTGCAGCCACTCGGCACAGGCTTCGGCCAGGCGGTCGGCCAGGGCCTTGACCATGATCGAATTGTAGTCGTCGCCCTTGTCCTGATAGGCCTTGGCCACTTCTTCGGCGCCGATGCCGGCGGTGGTGATAAAGCCACCCACGTAGTCGGTGATGCCGGTTTCCTTGGGTGCGACAAAGTCGGCCAGGGAGAAGTTGGGCTTGCTGTCCGGCTTGATGGTCTGCTGGCGCAGGTGATGAAGCTGGGCCAGCGGCTGGCCGTCGGCGCCATAGACTTCGATATCGTCATGGTTGACCTGGTTGGCCGGCCAGAAGCCGAACACGGCACGGGCGCTGATCAGTTTCTCGTCGATCAGCTTGGCGAGCATCTCCTGGGCGTCTTTGAACAAGGCGGTGGCTGCCTCGCCGACCACTTCGTCGGTGAGGATGCGCGGGTACTTGCCCGCCAGGTCCCAGGAGATAAAGAACGGCGTCCAGTCGATGTACTCGGCCAATACCTTGAGGTCGATGTTCTCCAGCACCTTGACGCCGGTGAAACTCGGCACTGCCGGCTGGTAGCCGGCCCAGTCGTACTTCGGCTTGGCGGCAATCGACTGCGCGTAGCTCAGGCGCTCGGTACGGGCACTGCGGTTGGCGGTGCGTTCGCGCACGTCGATGTAGTCCAGGCGAGTCTTCTCGACAAAGCCCGGCTTGAGTTCCTTGGACAGCAGCTGCGTGGCCACACCCACCGCACGCGAGGCGTCGGTCACATACACCACCGCATCGTTGCTGTACTTGGGCTCGATTTTCACCGCGGTATGCGCCTTGGAGGTGGTCGCGCCACCGATCATCAACGGCAGGTGGAAATCCTGGCGCTGCATTTCGCGGGCAACATGGACCATCTCGTCCAGCGACGGGGTGATCAGGCCGGACAGCCCGATAATGTCGCACTTCTGCTCGCGAGCGGTCTGCAGGATCTTCTCGGCCGGCACCATCACGCCCAGGTCGACGATGTCGTAGCCGTTACAGCCCAGTACCACGCCGACAATGTTCTTGCCGATGTCGTGTACGTCACCCTTGACCGTGGCCATGAGGATCTTGCCCTTGGCTTCGGGCTTGTCGCCTTTCTCGGCTTCGATGAAGGGGATCAGGTGGGCAACGGCCTGCTTCATGACGCGTGCGGACTTCACCACCTGGGGCAGGAACATCTTGCCGGCGCCGAACAGGTCGCCGACCACGTTCATGCCGCTCATCAGCGGGCCCTCGATCACTTCGATGGGCCGCGCGCATTGCTGGCGGCATTCCTCGGTGTCTTCGACGATAAAGGCGGTAATGCCCTTGACCAGCGCGTGCTCCAGGCGTTTGTCGACCGGCAGCGAGCGCCATTCTTCGTTCTCGACTTCCTTGACCGCGCCGCCGCCCTTGTAGTCGTCGGCAATCGCCAGCAGGGCGTCGGTGCCTTCCGGGGTACGGTTGAGCACCACGTCCTCGACCCGCTCGCGCAGCGCGGGAGGGATCTCGTCGTAGATTTCCAACTGGCCAGCGTTGACGATACCCATGGTCAAGCCATTCTGGATCGCGTGGTAGAGGAACACCGAGTGGATCGCCTCGCGCACCGGGTTGTTGCCGCGGAACGAGAACGAGACGTTGGACACCCCGCCGGAGCTCAGTGCGTAGGGCAGGTGGTCGCGGATGTAGGCGCAGGCTTCGATGAAGTCCACGGCATAGTTGTTGTGCTCTTCGATGCCGGTGGCCACGGCGAAGATGTTCGGGTCGAAGATGATGTCTTCAGGCGGGAAGCCCACCTCATTGACCAGGATGTCGTAGCTGCGCTGGCAGATCTCGCGCTTGCGCGCGGCGGTGTCGGCCTGGCCGACTTCGTCGAAGGCCATCACCACCACGGCGGCGCCATAGCGCTTGCACAGTTTGGCGTGATACTTGAAGGCCTCGACGCCTTCCTTCATCGAGATCGAGTTGACGATGCCCTTGCCCTGGATGCACTTGAGGCCCGCTTCGATCACTTCCCACTTGGAGGAGTCGATCATGATCGGCACGCGCGAGATGTCGGGTTCACCGGCGATCAAATTGAGGAACTTGACCATGGCCGCCTGGGAATCGAGCATCCCTTCGTCCATGTTGATGTCGATCACCTGGGCACCGGCTTCAACTTGTTGCAGCGCCACTTCCAGGGCTTCGGTGTAGTTCTCTTCGCGGATCAGCCGGGCGAACTTGGCGGAGCCCGTGATGTTGGTGCGCTCGCCGACGTTGACGAACAGCGAGCTGCGATCGATGGTGAAGGGCTCCAGGCCCGACAGCCGGCACGCCTTGGGAATGTCCGGGATGGCGCGCGGTGGGTATTTGCCGGCCGCTTCGGCAATCGCCTGGATGTGGCCGGGGGTGGTGCCGCAGCAACCGCCGATGATGTTGAGAAAACCGCTGGCGGCGAACTCCTCGACCACCACGGCCATCTCGGCCGGGGTTTCGTCGTACTCGCCGAAGGCGTTCGGCAGGCCGGCATTGGGGTGCGCGGAGACATGGGTGCCGGCCTTGGTCGACAGCTCTTCCAGGTACGGACGCAGGTCCTTGGCGCCGAGAGCACAGTTCAGGCCCACCGAGATCGGGTTGGCGTGGCGCACCGAGTTCCAGAAAGCCTCGGTGGTCTGGCCGGACAGGGTGCGGCCGGAGGCATCGGTGATGGTGCCGGAAATCATGATTGGCAATTCGAGGCCGTCTTCCTCGAACACCTGCTGCACGGCAAAGATGGCCGCCTTGGCGTTGAGGGTGTCGAAGATGGTCTCGATCAGGATCAGGTCGGCGCCGCCCTCGATCAGGCCACGGGTGGCCTCGATGTAGTTTTCTACCAACAGATCGAAGGTGACGTTGCGAAAGCCTGGATCGTTGACATCCGGGGAGATGGAGCAGGTGCGGCTGGTCGGGCCGAGCACGCCGGCAACGAAACGGGGTTTGTCCGGCGTCTCGAGGGTCTTGGCATCGGCGACCTGACGGGCGATACGCGCGCCTTCGACGTTCAGCTCGTACACCAGCGACTCCATGCCGTAGTCGGCCTGGGAAATCTGCGTGGCGTTGAAGGTATTGGTTTCGAGGATATCGGCGCCAGCGTCAAGATAGGCCTTTTCGATGGCGGCGATGACATCCGGGCGCGAGAGCAGCAACAGGTCGTTGTTGCCTTTGACGTCGCTTGGCCAATCGGCGAAGCGCGTGCCACGATAGTCGTGTTCCTCGAGGCGGTAGCTTTGGATCATAGTACCCATGCCGCCATCGAGAATCAGAATGCGCTCTTTGAGTGCTTGCTGAAGTGCTTGGAAACGAGCGCTGCGGTCAGACATAGGACTACCTGGTCGGGCGAAAACAAAAGTTGCGGAATAATAACAAAGCTGCGCGGTTTTTAGACGTGTCGAAGGTTTACATGAATTTCATTCATGTTGGCGCGCCGCCAGCACCGGTAGAATCGTGAAGCTATCAATACCCAGGACATTCGGCACATGGTGCATCGTTTACTTGCCGGCGCTTTCGCCCTGTTCATCAGTGGCGCAGCGCTAGGGCAAGCCCCTCAATCGAGCCCGGCTATTTCATATACCCGGGATATCCAACCGATCTTCACCGAGAAATGCGTGGCCTGCCACGCCTGCAACGACGCTGCCTGCCAGCTCAACCTGGGCAGTGCCGAGGGCGCCTCGCGCGGCGCTTCGAAGGTGCCGGTGTACCAGGGTGACCGCAGCAAGGCCGTCGCCCCGACGCGGCTTTTCTACGATGCCCAAAGCACCGGGGGCTGGCAGCGCAAGGGTTTCTACTCGGTGCTCGACAACCAGGGCAGCCAGGCCGCGCTGATGGCACGGATGCTTGAGCTGGGCCACAAGACACCGCTGACGCCCAACGCCAAGGTGCCCGAAGAGATCGTCCTGGGCCTGAACCGCAACAACATGTGCCCGCAGCCGGGCGAGTTCGACGCCTACGCCGGTGCCCACCCCAAGGAGGGCATGCCACTGGCGGTCACCGGCCTTACCGATGCCGAGTACCAGACGCTGCAGCGCTGGCTTGCCGCCGGTGCCCCGGTGGAGCACGAGGCGATCCGGCCAAGCGCCACCGAGGCTGCGCAGATCGCCGACTGGGAAGCGCTGCTCAACCGCCCGGGTTCGACCGAGGCCTTGGTCGGCCGCTGGCTCTATGAGCATTTGTTCCTGGCCCACATCCATTTTGTGGGCGGTGAGCGCGGGCACTTCTTCCAGTGGGTGCGCTCGCGCACGCCCAGCGGCCAGCCGATCGACCTGATCGCCACGCGCCGGCCCAACGATCCGCCCGGCACCGACTTTTATTATCGCTTGATGCCGGTGCAAGGCGTGATCGTGCATAAAACCCACATCACCTACCCGATGGGCCCGAACAAGCTCAAGCGCGTCAAGCAACTGTTCTACAGCGGCGACTGGCATGCCAATGCACTGCCAGGCTACGGCCCGCGCCACCGCGCCAACCCCTTCGAAACCTTCGAAGCGATTCCCGCCGTGGCCCGCTATCAGTTCATGCTCGATAACGCCGAGTACTTCGTGCGCACCTTCATCCGTGGCCCGGTGTGCCGCGGCCAGATTGCTACCGACGTGATCCGCGACCACTTCTGGGCGCTGTTCCAGGAACCGGCCCATGACCGCTATGTGACCGATGCCGAATACCGCGGCCAGGCCACACCGCTGCTGGCCATGCCCGGGCAGATCGACGACGTGGGCAGCATCATCAGCCTCTGGCATGCCTACCGCGACAAGCGCAACGAATACGAGAGCCTGCGCCGCGACACCTACGCCGACCTGCCGCCGCCAAGCTGGTCGACCCTGTGGGCCGGCAACGACAATGCGCTGCTGACCATCTTCCGTCACTTCGACAGCGCCTCGGTGACCAAGGGCTTGATTGGCGATGTGCCCAAGACGATGTGGCTGTTCGACTACCCCCTGTTCGAGCGCACCTACTATCAGTTGGCCGTCAACTTCGACGTGTATGGCAACGTCTCGCACCAGGCGCAGACGCGCCTGTATTTCGACCTGATCCGCAATGGCGCCGAGGTCAACTTCCTGCGCCTGATGCCGGCCGATCAGCGGGGCGCGATCCTCAGCGACTGGTACCAGAACAGCGGCAAGGTGAAGATGTGGCTGGACTACGAGGATATCGACACCGATACCCCGACGGCCTTGAAGCTGGCAGCCAATGATCCCAAGCGCGATTTCGGTCTCAGGCTGATCCAGCGCACCGGCAGCCTCAACGCCGCCCCCGATCCGATCAACCGTTGCATGAGCGCCTATTGCTCGCGCCCGGAAATGAGCGAGGAGTTTCGTGGCGTCGAGCAGGCCCTGAGCCGCCTGGTGTCGCGCCCGGCCGCAGGGCTGAAAGTGATCGGCCAGATGCCCGAGGCGACGATGCTGCGCATCGAGGGGCAGGGCGGCCAGCGCCAGGTCTACAGCCTGATGCGCAATCGCGCCCACAGCAATGTGGCGTTCATGCTCGGCGAGGCCTATCGCTACCAGCCGGGCCTGGACAGCCTGACCCTGTACCCGGGCGTGCTCAGCAGCTACCCCAATTTCATCTTCAACATTCCGGCCAGCGACGTGCCGGAGTTTGTCGAGGACATGGAACTGGCGCGTGACGATACGGCCAAGTTCGAGCGCCTGGTCATGCGTTGGGGCGTGCGCCGCAGCCATCCGCAGTTCTGGCAGTACTTCCATGACCTGAGTACGTACATCCAGGAGACTGATCCGGTGGAAGCGGGCGTGCTCGACATGAACCGCTACGAGAACCTCTGAGCCTCGCCGCCGGGAAGGTCGGTTGACCTTTCCCGGCATCCTGCGGTCCCACCTGCAAGCGGCCCCGGTTCCGGCCGGGGCTTGGGTGGGATTTTCCAGCAGGTATCCGGATGCTGTTTTCGCTTCAAGCCTTGAGGGCGCTCGCCGCCTGGGTGGTGGTCTGTCACCACTTCATGCAGATCTTCTTCGACTTCCATGCCAGTGGCCCCATCGGCCAGTTCCTCACCGACCGGGGCGCCGTGGGGGTGGACATCTTTTTTGTCATCAGCGGGATGGTGATTTACCTGTCGACCCGCGACAAGGGCATCGCACCCCAGCGGTTTCTGCTCAACCGGGCGCTGCGTATCGTGCCGGCCTACTGGTTCTACACCGCGTTGATGGGCCTGTTGCTGCTTACGGCGCGGCAGTGGATGCCGCACCAGGCCGTCGATCTTGAGCATTTCGTGTTGTCGCTGCTGTTCATCCCGGCGGAGAACCCTGGTGGCTACGGTCAGTACCCGACGCTCAATGTCGGTTGGACCTTGAACTACGAAATGTTCTTCTACCTGTTGTTCTCGCTGGTATTTCTGGTACGCCAGCAGCACCGGGTACTGCTGGTGGCGGTGGTCTTGCTGCTGGTCAGCGAGGTGCTCACCCGGGCCGGGCTGCTCAATCATTTCTACCGCAACAACATCGTCTACGAGTTCTTGCTGGGGATCGGCATCGGCGTGCTGTATCGGCGCGGCTGGATTGTCCAGGGCCTGTGGCTGCCGCTGGCGATGCTGGCAATGGCGGCGGTGGCGATACATTTTCTCGATGCGTCGCGGCGCCTGCTGCACTGGGGCTTGCCCAGTGCCTTGATCGTACTGGCCTGCGTGTCGCTGGAGCCGTACTTCAAGGGCAACCGGTTGCTCAAGGCGCTGGGCGACAGCTCTTATTCGGTGTACCTGGTGCATGTGCTGGTGCTGTACGGTGGCTGGTTCGCCAGCCAGCGCCTGGGGATGAGCCCTTATGCGGTGTTTGCCCTGTGCGTGCCGTTGATTGCACTGCTGTCCTGGGGTAGCTACCTGCTGCTGGAAAAGCGCCTTTACCGCCAGTTGAGTGGCTGGTTCGCACCGCCTGCGGGGGCCCCCGTGCCTGTAACGCTTTCCCGACAAAATTACTAGGACTTTGTTCGGCGCCAAGGTTGGCGTAAACTGCCGGCAAGTCTGTGAGGAACTTCCATGAGCGCCATAACTATTACCGACGCCGCGCATGATTACCTGGCTGATCTGCTGTCCAAGCAGAACACCCCGGGTATTGGCATTCGCATCTTTATCACCCAACCAGGCACCACCTACGCCGAGACTTGCATTGCCTACTGCAAGCCGGGCGAAGAAAAGCCGGAAGACACCGCCGTGGGTCTTGCCAGCTTCACCGCCTACCTGGACGCCGTCAGCGTGCCGTTCCTTGAGGACGCCGTGGTCGACTACGCCACCGATCGCATGGGTGGCCAACTGACCATCAAGGCGCCGAACGCCAAGGTGCCGATGGTCAATGAAGACAGCCCGATCAACGAGCGCATCAACTATTACCTGCAAACCGAGATCAACCCGGGGCTGGCCAGCCACGGCGGTCAGGTCAGCCTGATCGAAGTGGTCGAGGATGGCATTGCCGTACTGCAGTTCGGCGGCGGTTGCCAGGGCTGCGGCCAGGCCGACGTCACCTTGAAGGAAGGCATCGAGCGGACCTTGCTCGAGCGTATCCCTGAGCTCAAGGGTGTGCGTGACGTGACTGACCACAGTCAGAAAGAGAACGCTTACTACTAAGGGCCTTCTGTTGCCTGGGTGGCCCTTCGCGGGGCAAGCCCGCTCCTACCCGTAGGAGCGGGCTTGCCCCGCGATTCCATTTCAAGGGAGGCCCACATGCAACGCATCCAGACCATCACCCCCTGCCTGTGGTTCGACCACCAGGCCGAGCAGGCCGTGCGGTTCTACATCCAGACCTTCGGCGGCTCTTCCAGAATTCTCAGCACCCGCTACTACAGCGATGTCGGCACCGAAATCCACGGGCGCCCGGCGGGTTCTGTCATGGCGATTTCCTTCGAACTCGACGGCCAGCAGTTCAGTGCGCTCAATGGCGGTCCGCATTTCAAATTCACTGAGGCCATCTCGCTTCAGGTCAACTGCCAGAGTCAGGCCGAGATCGACCACTACTGGAATACCCTCGGCGAAGAAGGTGACCCGCAGGCGCAGGTCTGTGGCTGGCTCAAGGACCGTTATGGCCTGAGCTGGCAGGTGGTACCGGTGCGATTGTTCGAGATGATCGAGGATCAGGACGCGGACAAGGCCGGGCGGGTCATGGCCGCAATGCTGCAAATGAAGAAGATGGACCTCGCGGCACTCGAGCACGCCTACGAGGGCGACTGAATCAGCGTTAGGGGCGCCATTGGCGAATTGTCGTTCTGAACACCGTGGTCGCCGTGCTGTTGAAGCGGCCGCCGGGGCGCACGGAGTAGACCCCGGCTTCGCTGTCCAGTTGCCACCAGGCGGCTGGCGCTCAGCTCGCCAATGCTGTACCTGTACCGTTTTAAGTTGCAGCACCTGCGGGCCGCCGGTTCGCTCAAGTTGCACGCGCATGACCCTGTTCAGTTCAGGCGCAGCCCTCGCGTGCACTTACCAGGTCCAGGAATGACGAAATCACCTGGCTGTTGCGCCGCTCTGCCAGGCAGTACAGGTAGGTTTCGGTGTGTACCGGATCGCCCTGTAGACGGATGGTCTTGATCCGCGCATCGGCAATGAACTCCGCCTCCGACACCGCGCCCACGCCGATCCCGCGGATCACCGCCTCGCGCAGGGCTTCGCGGCTGCCGATCTCCATCACCACCCGCGGCGTGACCTCATGCTCGACCAAGGCTTTTTCCAGGGCCAGCCGGGTAGTGGAGCCGCTTTCGCGGTGCAGCAGGGGTTGGCCCTGCAGGGCTTGCAGGGGGACTTCATCGAAGCGGGCCAGCGGGTGCTCGACATGGGCAAACAGCACCACGGGGTGGCGGGCATACAACTGCGCGCTGAAGGCCGGGTCTTCATGCAGGCCTGCCAGCACCCCCACATCGGTCACATAGTTTTCCAACTCCGCCAGCACTGTGGCCGAGTTGCCGACCTTGATCGACAAGTCGATCTGCGGGTACTGGTGGCGATAGGCATCGACCATCTCGATGACATGAAAGGGCCCCACCGCCCCGATCTTGAGCTGCCCACGATTGAGCTTGCCGGAGTCGCGCAGCAGGTTGAACGCTTCAAGTTCCAGCATGCCCAGTTGCTGGGCGATGGGCAGCAGTTGGCGACCCACTACCGTCAGCTCGATGCGCCGCC
This sequence comes from Pseudomonas vranovensis, assembly GCF_040438935.1. Classification (NCBI taxonomy): domain Bacteria; kingdom Pseudomonadati; phylum Pseudomonadota; class Gammaproteobacteria; order Pseudomonadales; family Pseudomonadaceae; genus Pseudomonas; species Pseudomonas vranovensis. The sequence goes on from NZ_CP159259.1 coordinate 1,526,617, forward strand.
CGCGGCGATGGAACAGCTCGACGTTGTAGTCACGTTCCAGGGCCTGGATCTGCGTGGTTACCGTTGGCTGGCTCAAACCCAGGGCACGGGCGCCAGCGCTGAAGCTGCCCTGGCGGGCGACGGCGAGAAAGGTGCGCAACTTGGTGGTGGACATCCATAGCTTCCATCAATGGTTTTGCGGGAAAACGCATAGTGAATTGAAGCTGTGACTGTCACGTGACACCCCTAGTGTGGAGTGACCTTAAACAACACCTGCAGGACACTCCCCATGAACCCGTTCGCCAAACTGCTCCGATTGACCGGCTTTGCCCTGTTGCCCTTGATTGCCTGCGCCCAGGCTTCTGCGCAATCGTCGTTGAGCATCGGCCTGATTCCCTCGGAAGACTCCCAGGCCATGATCGAAAGCAGCAAGCAGGTACTGGCGGACCTGGAGCGCCAGTTGGGCATGCCGGTCAAGCCGTTCGTGGCCACCGACTACAACGGCGTGATCGAGGCGTTGCGTTCGGGCAAGCTCGACGTGGCGTACCTGGGCCCGTTCTCCTATGTGCTGGCGCACCAGGTGGCGGGTGTCGATGCCTTTGCCGTGGCGGTGACCAAGAAGACCGGCAAGAGTGCCTACCGCAGCCAGATCGTGGCGCGCAAGGACAGCGGCATCAAGCAACTGAGCGACCTCAAGGGCCATACCTTCGCTTTCGTCGACCCGAGCTCGGCGTCCGGTCATCTGTTTCCCAAGGCGGGCCTGGAAGCGGCTGGCTATGTGCCGGACAAGGTATTTTCCCGGGTGATTTTCTCCGGCTCCCACGACGCCAGCATCCTCGCCGTGGCCAACCGCAAGGTCGATGCGGCGGCCGTGGCGGATCGTATCTATGCCTCCGCCGTGGCCCAGGGGCATATCAAGCCGGACGACTTGCAGATCGTCTGGTCGTCGTCCGATATTCCCGAGTCGCCGATGGTCTGGCGCCAGGACCTGGACCCGGCCCTCAAGCAGAAAATCGCCACCGCCATGGCCAACATCAAGGACGTGCCCTGGGGCGACCAGGGCCAACTCAACGGCTTTCAGCCGACTACCGATGCCGCTTATGACGTGGTGCGCGACACCGCCAAGGTCCTCGATCTCGACCTACGGAGCATGAAATGATCCGCGTGCGCAGCCTGGCCAAGGACTACGCCGACAACGCCGTGCTCAAGGGCATCGACCTGGACATCGGCGCCGGTGAATTCGTGGTGGTGCTGGGCCAGTCCGGGGCCGGCAAGTCGACCTTGCTGCGTTGCATGAACCGCCTGGCCCAGGCCGACAGCGGCGAACTGCAGATTGCCGGTATCGACGCCATGGGTGCAGGCCAGCAACGCGAGTTGCGCCGGCAGGTGGCGATGATCTTCCAGCACCATAACGTGGTACCGCGCCTGTCGGTACTCAAGAACGTGCTCACCGGGCGCCTGGGCTCGGTGTCGACCCTGGCCTCGCTGTTGCAGCTGTTCAGCCGCAGCGACGTGGCATTGGCAATGAACTGCCTGGAACAGGTCGATCTGCAGCACAAGGCCTGCGCCCGCACCGACTCGCTGTCGGGCGGGCAGATGCAGCGGGTCGGCATCGCCCGGGCCCTGGCCCAGCGGCCCAAGGTGATCCTGGCCGACGAACCGGTGGCAAGCCTGGACCCCAAGACCGCCCGGCGGGTGATGCAATACCTGCGCGATGCTACCCGCGAGCTGGGCATTACTGTGGTCTGCAACCTGCACCAGGTGGACCTGGCCCGTGAATTCGGTGACCGCATCGTCGGCCTGGCCCATGGTCGGCTGGTGTTCGACAGCCAGCGCGAGACGCTGGACGAGGCCTGCCTGCAACGCATCTACCCACAGGCCGAGCGCCCGTCCGATGCCAACCAGGCCCCGGTAGCGGTGCCGTGTATGCAGATTGGCGGAGGGATTGCCTGATGAACCCACAACCCACGCATTACCAATGGTTGGTCAGTACCCCAGACACCCCACGCGGGTGGATCGTCACCGGCGCCTGGGTGCTGCTGGCCGTGACCTTGCTGCACTGGAGCGCCCAGGGCACGCAATTGAGTTGGAGTGAGCTGAGCAATGGCCTGCCGCAGATCGGCGACTTCCTGGCCCGCTCGATGCCGCCTGACCTGAGCATCCTGCCAAGGTTGTGGCAGCCGGCCGTCGAGACGCTGCAGATCGCCCTGTGGGGCACTCTGCTGGGGATCGTCTTCGCCATTCCGCTGGCGTTCCTGGCCGCGCGCAACCTGCAGGGCAATCGCTGGCTGTATGCCGGCACCCGGCAAACCCTGAACGTGATCCGCAGCATCAACGAGCTGATCCTGGCGCTGGTGTTCGTGTCGGCGGTGGGCCTTGGACCGTTCCCGGGCGTGCTGGCCCTGGCGCTGCACGGGGTGGGCATGCTCGGCAAGTTCTTTGCCGACAGCATCGAGGAGATCGACCAGGGACCGATCGAGGCCTTGCAGGCCACGGGCGCCCGGCCGTTGCAGGTGATCGTGTTTGGCGTGATACCACAGGTAATCACCGCCTGGATCGCCGTGGTGTTGTACCGCTTCGAGGTCAACCTGCGTTCGGCGACGGTGCTGGGCATGGTCGGGGCAGGGGGGCTGGGGTTTGAACTGGTCAGCAGCCTGAAGCTGTTCAAGTACCAGGAAACCGCCACCTGCATCATCGTCATCACCCTGATGGTGGTGGCCGCCGACCTGGTCTCCAGCCGCCTGCGCCATCGAATCCAGGGCGCCAGCCGCCACTGAGTCACCCCACTTTTTCAATCATCTCGACTGGCGAGCCAGGGTCCGACTCGGCCCGGCTTCGCCCGCGATTCAGCGTTCTGACTGGAGTCGTCGTTGTGCAAAGGGTTACTGCCATTCCTGTTATCGGTTCAGCCAATGCAAGCCTTGAATCAATCGATTTGAGCCCAGGCGACCTGGCCATGACTATGTCCCCAGCCAAAACAACAACAAAGGGAACCGCCATGCCTGCCTACTTCCATAACCCGGTGGCCACTTGCTTCGGCAGTGGCAGCCTGAGCCGCATCAGCGACCTGACTGCAGGCCAGCAGGTTGCCCTGGTGACCTTTCCGGAGGCCCGCGCCCTGGGCTTGATCGACCAGGTGCAGGCCCTGCTGGGTGAGCGCCTGTGTCATGTGGTCGAGGATGTACAACCCAACCCGGACGTGGCGCAACTGCGCACCACCTACGAGCGGTTCTGGGCCGAGGCCGGCGATTGCCAGACCGTCATCGCCCTGGGCGGCGGCAGTGCCATCGACACGGCCAAGGCGCTGATCGTCGGTACCGAATCGGGGCAGTTCGATGAGCTGCTGCACCTGCTGGCCCTCGGCCAACCGTTCACTCCTGCGCGCTGCAAGGCCTTGATCGCCGCCCCCACTACCGCCGGGACCGGCAGTGAAGTAACGCCCTGGGCAACCATCTGGGACAGCGCCGCGCAGAAGAAGTACTCGCTGCACCTGGACTGCACCTGGCCGAAGGCGGCCATCGTCGACCCCGACCTGATGCTTACCGTGCCGGCCGGGGTGACGGTATCCACCGGGCTGGATGCACTGTCCCATGCCCTTGAGGCGATCTGGAACGTCAACGCCAATCCGCTCTCCGATACCTTCGCGGTGTCGGCCATCGAAGACATCCTCGACTGCCTGCCCCAACTGCAACGCGACCTGGGCAACCGTGACCTGCGCGCACGCATGGCGCTGGCCGCACTCAAGGCCGGCATGGCGTTCTCCAACACCAAAACGGCGCTGGCGCATTCCATCTCCTATGAAATGACCCTGCGCCACGGCCTGCCCCACGGCATTGCCTGTTCCTTTTCGCTGCCGCTGGTGCTGGGCCTGGCCTGGGGCCGCGACGGCGGTCGCGACCGCACCTTGCAGCGGGTGTTCGGCCCGGACCTGGAGCAGGCCCGCACACGCTTGCGCAACTTCCTGCACAGCCTTGGGGTGAAGACCGACTTTGCCGACTACGGCGTCGGTGCCGACGAGGCCCAGGCGATGATCGCCCACGCCTTGCAAGGCGCCCGGGGCAAGAATTTCATCGGCGCCAGCGCCGCCTGAATTTCGTTTCCCAACGTAGTGGGCGCCCTGTAGGGTCGCTCTGTTTCCTGTTGCACCAACCAAGAGTGCCGTAACGCGGGCCGTGGCTCGCGCTAGCGAACAAAAAAGGAAATCATCATGAATCGTGCCGAAAGTCTGTCCGGTCTGGCTGTCCCTGCGTCACCGTTTCGCACCGCGCAATGGCGAATGTTGCTGGCGGCGATGTTCTGCTACCTGTTTTTCTACACTGGCAGGCAAACCTTCGGGTTCGCCATTCCCGGCATCCAGGCCGAATTCGGCCTGAGCAAGGAAACCCTCGGCTGGGCCTCCACTGCCATGCTCTGGGCCTATGCCATCGGCCAGGCCATCAATGGCAACCTGGCCGACAAGTTCGGCGGCCGGCGGATCATGAGCCTGGGCGCGGTGCTCTCGTGCGCGGCCAACTGGGTGACCAGTTTTGCCGGTGGCTTCATGAGCCTGATCCTGCCCTGGGGCGTGAATGGTTACTTCCAGGCCCTGGGCTGGGCGCCGGGCAGCCGACTGCTGTCGAACTGGTGGAGCGCCGGCGAGCGGGGCCGGGTGTATGGCTTCTATGTATTTGCTGCGGGCTGCGCCTCGGTGCTGTCGTATGTCACCTCGGTGGTAGTGCTGGAAGTGCTGCACCTGGAGTGGCGCTGGATCTTCCGCCTGCCAGTGCTGCTGATGCTGGCCGGTGGCATCGTCTTTTACCTGGTGGCCCGTGAGCGACCGCAGGACATGGGCTTCAAGCCGCTGGACGACACCGGCGTGGCCAACGCCGAAGACAAGAACCATGAGGTCGGCCATGAAAACGAAGAGAGCTCGGCCCAGCGCTACAAGGCTGTGCTCAAGAACGTGCGGCTGCTGATTGCGGCGGTGTCCCTGGGCTTTCAGAACGCGGCGCGCTACGGCCTGATCGTCTGGGTGCCGGTACATTTTCTCGGTGCCGACTGGAAATCGGGCCAGAGCTTCATCGATCCCAAGTGGATCACCGTGGCCTTGCCGGTAGGTATGGCAGTGGGGGCGCTGAGCAACGGCTGGGTGTCGGACAAACTGTTCGGTTCCAAGCGCTACCTGGCGATCATGCTCTATATGTTCCTGGGGGCCCTGACCAGCCTGTGGATGTGGAGCTTGCCGGCCCACAGTACCGTGGGGTTGGTGGCCTTGTTCCTCTGCGGCTTCTTTGTCTATGGCCCGGCCTCGAGCTTTTGGGCGTTGTGCCCGGACCTGGTTGGTGCCAAGCGTGCCGGGACGGCTACGGGGGTGATGAACTTCTCGTCGTACCTGTTTGCCGGTCTTGCCGAACCGCTGATCGGGCGGATGCTCGACACCACAGGCAATACCTCGCTGATCTTTATCGTCGTCACCGCCAGTTGCCTGTGCAGTGCAGTGGTGGCGCTGTTCGTGCGACGTTGATCATCTAACCTAGAACCGACTCCAGGAAGCGGAAGCTGCTCATGTACCAGTACCACAAATGGTTGCGTTCATTTCACGCGGTGGCCAGGACCGGCAGTTTTACTTTGGCCGCCGAGTACTTGAGTGTCGGCCAGCCTACTGTCAGCGAGCAGGTGAGCACCCTGGAGAAGAAGTTTTCGGTCGAGCTGTTCCACCGCCGCGGCCGCTACATCGAACTGAGCGCGGCGGGGCACAAGCTGTATGACATCACCCAGGGCCTGTTCGGTCAGGAGGACGAAGCGGTGCAGCTGCTGCAGCGCTTCGCCCAGCGCAAGCAAGGCATGCTGCGCATCGGCGCGGTGTCGCCACCGATCGCCATGAGCCTGACCTACAGCTTGATGCAGCAGTACCCGGATATCGACCTGAACACCTCGTTCACCACCGAGGCGCAGACCCTGGAGCGACTCTATGCCTTCGATATCGACGTGGCGATCCTGGCGCTGTCGACCTTCGACCAGCGCTTGAGCACCCACCTGTACCGTACGGTGCCGATTCTGGCAGTGGTGCGTGATGACCACCCGTGGGCCTCGCAGGAGCAGGTCAGCGTACGTGAGATCAGTGGCCAGCGCCTGGTGTTGCGCGAAGCGGCCTCGCGCACCCGGCAACTGGTGGAGGAAGGCTGCCAGCGTTATGGCGTGCCCCTGGACTGCGCCATGGAGCTCAACAGCCGCGAGGCCATTGTGCATGCGGTGGTGCAGGGCATCGGCATCGGCTTTGTCGCCGCCGTGGAATACGCCGACCGCCCTGGCACCAAGGCCGTGTCGTTTACCGAGGAGCCGTTTCACATCAGCTACTACCTGTGTTGCCTGGCGATACGGCGCAATCGCCCGATCATTGCCGAGCTGTTCGACACCGGCGTGCCACCGGACAGCTAAGCCCGTTCAACCCTGGCCCATCGACAACGCCTTGCCTGCAAGGTGCGGGCACTCTCATCCCTGAAAACCGGAGAATCACCATGCAATATCAAAACCCTGAACGCCTGCAAGCGGTCGTCCTGGACTGGGCGGGTACTGTGGTCGACTTCGGCTCGTTCGCGCCGACCCAGATCTTCGTCGAAGCCTTTGCCGAGTTCGGCGTGGCCGTATCGCTGGAGGAAGCCCGCGGCCCCATGGGCATGGGCAAGTGGGACCATATCCGCACCTTGTGCGATCAACCGCAGATTGCCGAGCGTTATCGCCTGGTGTTCGGGCGCAACCCCAGCGATGACGATGTCACCGCCATCTACAACCGCTTCATGCCACTGCAGATCGAGAAGATCGCCGAGCATTCGGCGTTGATTCCGGGGGCCTTGCAGGCGATTGCCCAACTGCGGGAACAAGGCCTGAAGATTGGCTCGTGCTCGGGCTATCCGAAAGTGGTAATGGAAAAAGTGGTGGAACTGGCGCAGCGCAATGGCTACGTCGCCGACCATGTGGTGGCCACCGACGAAACCCCCAATGGTCGTCCTTGGCCGGCCCAGGCCCTGGCCAACGTCATCGCCCTGGGCATCGACGATGTGGCGGCTTGCGTGAAGGTGGACGACACCTGGCCGGGCATTCTCGAAGGTCGCAAGGCGGGCATGTGGACCGTCGCACTGACCTGCTCGGGCAATGCCCTGGGGTTGACCTACGAGGCCTATAAAGCCTTGCCGCTGGACATCCTGGAGCAGGAGCGTGCCCGTATCGGCCGGATGTTCGAAGGCTCGCGCCCGCATTACCTGATCGACACCATCGCAGAGCTGCCAGCGGTGATCGAAGACATCAATACGCGGTTGGCGCGCGGGGAGATGCCGCAGGCGCAGTAACCATCAAATAGGGCGTCGCCTGGATTACGGCCGCTGTGCGGTCGATCACAGCCTCGTTCCTCGGCAGCGGCTACAGATTGCCGGTGTAGCCGCTGGCGACAGCCTGCGATCGACCGTGCAGCGGTCGTGATTCAAGACAGTTGCGCGCATTCCCACATCTGGCCCGCTATGTGCTTTGTCCCCCTGCATCGATTGCTGATCGATTGGTCAAACCTCGAACGCTTCCCCGTATAACCCGAGGCACAGCCGATCCATCAAATACGTCGGACTCCGTATTTACAGGGATCAGATGCATGACGCTTGCCCAACCACTGGACCTCACTGCCCACGGCACCGGCTGGCGCGCCGAACTGGTGCTGCGCTTCGTACGCCGTGGGCAAAAGACCTGTATTGGTGCGCGGCGACATTTTGGTCCTCTTTTGGTGCAGCGCCCGTTCTACCCCGAGGGCGCCCCGTGCCACGTTTATGTGCTGCATCCGCCCGGTGGAGTGGTCGGTGGCGACAAATTGGTGCTCGACGTGCACCTCGACGCCGGCAGCCATGCGCTGCTGACCATGCCCGGCGCCACCAAGTTCTACCGCAGCAACGGCCAGACCTCGACCCTCGACCAGCACTTTCACCTGGCCGCCGACAGCGTCCTGGAGTGGCTGCCCCAAGGCAGCATCTGCTTTCCCGGTGCGCGTGTGCGCCTCGAAAATCGCTTCAGCCTGGAGCCCGGGGCACGCCTGTTGGCCTGGGAAACCCTGTGCCTGGGGCGCCCGGTGATGAACGAGCCTTTCAGTCACGGTGCCTTGGACAGCCGCCTGCAGATCGACGTGCCCGACGACCCCGGCCTGCACGAACGCCTGCGCATCGAAGGCGGCCAGTTGCAAAAACTCGGCGGTTACCCACTGCAAGCCACCTTTTGCGCCTACCCGGCCACCGACGCCTTGCTCGAACAGACTCGCAGCCTGATCGAGCACCTTGCCGTTCCCGCCGGGGCGACCTTGCTCGGGCAATTGCTGGTGGTGCGTCTGCTGGACCACGACAACCAACGCCTGCAACTCACCCTGCAGCGGATCTGGCATGCCTTGCGACCCGAAGTGGTCGGTCTGGCGCCATGCCCGCCGCGTATCTGGGCCACTTGAGAGAACGCCATGGAGCTGACCCCGCGAGAGAAAGACAAACTACTGCTGTTCACCGCCGCCTTGCTCGCCGAGCGTCGGTTGGCCCGCGGCCTGAAGCTGAACTACCCGGAGGCGGTGGCGCTGATCAGTGCCACGGTGATGGAGGGGGCCCGTGATGGGCGCACCGTCGCCGAACTGATGAACCTGGGCCGCGAAGTGCTCAGCCGCGACCAGGTCATGCAGGGCGTGAGTGAAATGATCCCCGACGTCCAGGTCGAGGCGACCTTCCCTGACGGCACCAAGCTTGTGACCGTGCATGACCCGATTGTCTAGGAGCGCAGGATGATTCCCGGAGAAGTACAGGTCGCCGACGGCGACATCGAATTGAACGTGGGCTACACGCGGGTCAGCGTCACCGTGGCCAATCACGGCGACCGCCCGGTGCAGGTCGGCTCGCACTACCACTTCTATGAGGTCAATGACTGCCTGGTGTTCGAGCGCGAGGTCAGCCTGGGCTGTCGTCTGGATATCGCGGCCGGCACTGCCGTGCGCTTCGAGCCTGGCCAGGCGCGTACCGTGACCCTGGTGCCGTACGCAGGCAAGCGTGAGGTCTACGGTTTTCAAGGCAAGGTGATGGGCAAGCTGGAGGTGCAGGGATGAGCCGGATTTCCCGACGCGCCTACGCCGATATGTTCGGCCCCACCGTGGGCGACCGTGTACGCCTGGCCGACACCGAACTGTGGGTGGAGGTGGAGAAGGACTTCACGATCTATGGCGAAGAGGTCAAGTTCGGCGGCGGCAAGGTGATCCGCGACGGCATGGGCCAGGGCCAGATGCTCGCCACCGTGGCGATGGACCTGGTGCTGACCAACGCCCTGATCATCGACCACTGGGGCATCGTCAAGGCCGACATCGGCATCAAGAATGGCCGCATCGTCGGGGTCGGCAAAGCCGGCAACCCCGATGTGCAGCCCGGTGTGACCCTGCCCATTGGTCCCGGCACCGAGGTGATTGCCGCCGAAGGCAAGATCGTCACCGCCGGCGGCATCGACTCGCACATCCACTTCATTTGCCCGCAGCAGGTGGAAGAGGCGCTGACCTCCGGCATCACCACCTTCATCGGCGGCGGCACCGGGCCGGCCACCGGCACCAACGCCACCACCTGCACTTCCGGGCCCTGGTACCTGGCGCGCATGCTCCAGGCCGCCGACGAGCTGCCGATCAATATCGGCCTGCTCGGCAAGGGCAACGCCTCGCAGCCCGAGGCGCTGCGCGAGCAGGTCCGCGCCGGCGCCGTGGGCCTGAAGCTGCATGAGGACTGGGGCTCGACCCCGGCGGCCATCGACTGTTGCCTGGCCGTGGCCGAAGAGCTGGACGTGCAGGTGGCCATCCATACCGATACGCTCAACGAGTCCGGCTGTGTCGAGGACACCCTGGCGGCCATCGGCGACCGCACCATTCACACCTTCCATACCGAAGGTGCCGGTGGCGGCCATGCGCCCGACATCATCCGCGCCGCCGCATTTGCCAACGTGCTGCCATCGTCCACCAACCCGACCTTGCCCTACACCATCAACACCGTGGATGAGCACCTGGACATGCTCATGGTCTGCCACCACCTGGACCCGAGCATCGCCGAGGACGTGGCGTTCGCCGAGTCGCGCATACGCCGCGAGACCATTGCCGCCGAAGACATCCTTCACGATATCGGCGCTTTCTCCATGACCTCGTCCGACTCCCAGGCCATGGGCCGGGTCGGCGAGGTGGTGCTGCGCACCTGGCAGGTCGCCGACCAGATGAAGCGCCGCCGCGGGCCACTGGCACCCGACAGCGGTTACAGCGACAACTTCCGGGTCAAGCGCTTCATTGCCAAGTACACCATCAACCCGGCCCTGACCCACGGCATTGCCCACGAAGTGGGCTCGGTGGAGGCCGGCAAGCTGGCCGACCTGGTGCTTTGGGCTCCGGCGTTCTTCGGGGTCAAGCCGGCTCTGGTGATCAAGGGCGGCATGATTGCCATGGCGCCCATGGGCGATATCAACGGCTCGATCCCGACCCCGCAGCCGGTGCACTACCGGCCGATGTTCGGTGCCCTGGGCGCTGCGCGCAATGCCACGCGCATGACCTTCCTGTCGCAGTCGGCGGTGGCGCGCGGCGTTCATCATGAACTGGGCCTGCGCAGCCTGATCGGCGTGGCCCGCGGCTGTCGCACGGTGCGCAAGGGCGACATGGTCCACAACGCTTTGCTGCCCGTGATCGAGGTGGATTCGCAAACCTACGAGGTGCGCGCCAACGGTGAGCTGCTGGTGTGCGAGCCGGCCACCGTTGTGCCGATGGCGCAACGTTATTTTCTGTTTTGAAGGAGCGAGCATGATTCTTTTGACCCGTCGGGTCACAGACGCCGAACACGTCAGTGGCACCGTCACCTTGAGCCTGGATACCCGCATCAAGAGCCGTGTGCGCGTCACCCTGGACGATGGCCGTGAAGCCGGGCTGATGCTCGAACGTGGCCAACTGCTGCGCGGCGGCGAGTTGCTGGCGGCGGAGCAGGGCGCAGAGGTGATCCGCGTGCTGGCCGCCGCCGAGCAGGTGTCCACGGTGCGCTGCGCCGATCCGTTGCTGCTGGCGCGGGCCAGCTATCACCTGGGCAACCGCCATGTGCCGCTGCAGATCGAAGCCGGCTTTGTGCGCTACCAGCACGACCATGTGCTGGACGAAATGGTCCGTGGCCTGGGCCTGCAGGTCAGCGTGGAGCAGGCGCCGTTCGAACCCGAAGCCGGTGCCTACCAGAGCGCGCCGCACAGCCATGCGCATACCGACCATCCCTTTGTGCGCGTCGCTCACCACTGATTTCTTATAAGGAGATACCCCGATGAAAACGTCCCTGGCACTTGCCTTGCTGCTGGTCGCGGTCCCTGCGTTTGCCCATCCGGGCCACGACGCCAACCCTTTACAGGACGGCTTGCTGCACCCGCTCACCGGCCTTGATCACCTGTTGATGCTGCTGGGCACCGGCGTACTGGCAGCTCTGACCGGCCGTACCCTGGCACTGCCTTTGCTGACATTGACAGCGATGTTTGGCGGCGCCTTGCTGGGCCATCTGTTCGGTGGCGTGATCGGTATGGAACAGATGATCATCGGTTCGCTGCTGGTGGCTGCCGCCGCGTTGTTGCTGCCCCGCCGCCAAGTGTTGCTGGCCCTGGCCATGCCGCTGTTCGCCCTGTTCCATGGCTGGGCCCATGGCGTTGAGGCCAGCCCCGGTGCGTTCTGGTTGTTCAGCGCAGGTTTTGTGACCGTCAGCGGCCTGCTGTTGCTGGCAGGTTTTGCCGGCGGTTGCCTGCTGCGCCGTCATGACAGGCTGCAAAAAGCCTTCGGAGGCGGCCTGTTGGCCGGCGCCGCACTGGTACTGGCCGGCTGATGAGCACTGAGCTGAAGCTGCTGCGCTTGCTGCAGCTGGCCAGCCCCAACCTGCCGGTGGGGGGGTTCACGTATTCGCAAGGGCTGGAGTGGGCGGTGGAAGCGGGCTGGGTTCAGGGCGCCGAAGGCTTTCGCCAGTGGCAACGGCAACAGCTGGACGACACCCTGGGCTGCATCGACTGGCCCTTGCTGGTGCGCCTGTACCAGGCCTGTCGCGACGACGATGCGCAGGCGTTCGCGCGCTGGAGCCAGTTCCTGCTGGCCAACCGTGAAACCGCCGAGCTGCGCCTGGAAGAGCGCCAGCGTGGCATGGCCCTGGCACGGCTGCTCGATGGCTGGCAGTTGTGCCAGGCGCCCGCGTGGCGGTCGAGCCTGGCCCTGAGCCAGTTGGGGGGCATGGCCTGGCTGGGGGCGCACTGGAAAATCCCGTTGCGCGACCTGGCCCTGGGGCTTGGCTTCACCTGGCTTGAAGGGGCCGTGATGGCCGGCGTCAAGCTGGTGCCCTTCGGGCAGCAAGCGGCCCAGAGCCTGCTGCGTGATCTGTGCGCCGAGCTGCCTTTGGTGCTGGAACACGCCCTTGAGTTAGCCGATGACCAGCTCGGCGGTGGCCTGCCACTGCTGGCAATTGCCTCGGCGCGTCACGAAACCCAATACACCCGATTGTTCCGATCCTGAGGAAAGCCCCATGCAAAGCTACCAGCAACCCCTGCGCGTCGGTGTCGGCGGCCCGGTTGGGTCCGGCAAGACCGCACTGCTCGAAGCCCTGTGCAAAGCCATGCGCGACCACTACGAAATCGCCGTGGTGACCAATGACATCTACACCAAGGAAGACCAGCGCATCCTCACCGAAGCGGGCGCCCTGGCCCCGGAGCGCATCGTCGGGGTGGAAACCGGTGGCTGCCCGCACACGGCCATTCGCGAGGATGCCTCGATGAACCTGGCGGCGGTGGAGGAGCTGGCACGCAAATTCGGTAACCTCGAAGTGATCTTTGTCGAAAGTGGCGGCGATAACCTGAGTGCCACCTTCAGCCCGGAGCTGGCCGACCTGACGGTCTATGTCATCGATGTGGCCGAAGGCGAGAAGATCCCGCGCAAGGGCGGGCCGGGCATCACCAAGTCGGATTTCCTGGTGATCAACAAGATCGATCTTGCGCCCTACGTCGGCGCTTCCCTCGAGGTGATGGAAAAGGACACCCAGCGCATGCGCCCCGAACGGCCCTGGGCCTTCACCAACCTCAAGACCGGGCAGGGCCTGCAGCGGGTCATCGACTTTATTGTCGAGCGCGGAATGCTCAAGGCTACCGGGGTTTGAGCCGTGCCGGGCCGCCAGTGCGGCCCCTTTTTTGTCGGCTCAATAGTCCAGCCATTCCAGTGGGCCGATCAGTTGCTTGCCCAAGATGCGCATGAGCACGAAGGTGAGCACTTCAATGTTGTTGTCGAAAGAGCCGTGGGTCGAGGGTATCTGCTGGCCGTCACGGGTGTTCCTTACCCGGGGCGATTGCCAGATACGCAAGCGGTCAGGCTTGGTCGGCCAGTTCGCCAGCCACTGCTGAACAGCGGGCAGAGTGCTGGCATCCCATTGGTCCTTGTCGTTGGCAAAACGCTTGTCCAGGGCGCGTGCCATGCCCAGCAGGGGTTGCTTGCGCACATCCTCCAGGGCGCGCGACACCAGGTACAGCAGCGACTTGCCATACGCGGCAAACTCCGGCGTCGGCAGGCCATCATCCTTTTCATTGCTGTCGCTCAGCACATCCAGCCAGAGTTGGTCCAGGCTCAACACGCCATTGGCATGGGCCTTGAGGTAGTGCTCAAGGGCAAAGCCGGTGGAGCAGGCGGCGGCGAACAGTTCGCAGCTCTGCACTTTAAGCGGTTGGGGCGTGTTTCTGCCTAGCAGGTCGAGGAGATGGCCGAGCAAGATCGACCCGGCCGAATGACCCACCAGGTGCAGCTCCAGTTTTGCACCCCGGGCCTGCAGGTCAGCTGCCAGCGCCTGCAAGGCCCGGCCCACCAGATCCAGGCCATGGCCAGGCTGGCTGCTGTCACGGGCGTTGCTGCGCATCTGCGACCAGATCCCGGTGCCCAGCACATGGGCCAGGGCTTCGATGGCTCGGTCCTTGGCCTCAGAAACCATATCCTCCACGCCACTTGCACGCTCATCGGTGCCGAACAGTTTGCGCAGCCAGTCCTCGGCCATGTCGGCCAGTGTTTCGCCCGGGCCGGTCTTCCAGGTCATGAACAGCGGGTAGATACCGTTGGCCAGAAAATACGGCGCCAATACTCGAATGCGCTGGATCGACTCGTCTTCGTTGTTCAGCCCGCCATGGACATACAGCACCACGCGCAGCAGCTTTTTCTGCGGTTGTGTCTGCAGCCAGGCCAGCGGTCGTTCATGCACCACTTCCTTGACCAGCCCGGCGCGATCCAGCGGGCCACGGGTGAAATCGGTGGGTACTATTTCACCGTCATTGCCGGTCACCAGGGTGAGCTCATAGGCCCGCGGCGTGCTGACCGGCTGATAGCGAGGTTCGTTGAACGGGTGATCGAACGGCCAAGGGTCGTCGACCGGATTGCCCGGCACCCGCGCCGAGCGGTCAAGGCCGGTCAGCGAACGCCCGGAGCCAATGCGAAAAGCCGAGGACACCTGATCGCGTAACCCCGACTTGCCGGGTTTGCCAATGCCGGGTACCAATAGCTGTTGCGGCACACCCAGTGCGCAGGCCCAGGCATCGGTGCCATGGATCACCCAGTCTTCATAGGGCAACACGGCAAAACCTGAGCGCCCCCAACGGGTGCCCCACGAGTTCTGTATCACAAAGCCCCGGTGGTCATAGCCAACAATTGCAAAGGCGTGGCCTCCCAGTGAGCCGGGCGATTGCGCAGGAGGGATGACCGGCAGGCTGTCGAGGTTCTTCGGCACAGAGGTGGCGCGCGCGTGCATGAGGGTTTCCCAGCCGTCATGCACGCTCGCCGAGACGTACACCGCACCAATGTTCAAAATCGCTGCCTGCAGGTCGACCACGGCATTGCTGTTGATGCGGTAGTACACGCCCAGTGGCCGCCTGGCGGCATCGGTGTCCCAGCGCGGTCGCGGCCGGATGAACCCCTGGGTCGAAAATGGCCAGAGCGTTTCACTGCACACCCCATGCTTGTGCCAGCCCTTGAGCGCGCCCCGGCAACTTGAACCCTGGTAGTCGTCGCCCGGCCACTCGTCGTAACGACGGGCCAACTCATAGAGCATGCGCGGGCTGACCGATTCGAAGCTGCCTGTGTTGCCCAGTTCAAGGTGCTGGAGCCAGAGCAGGTAGTTGACCACGCAGGCCAGTCCGAACCCGGTACAGGCACCTTCGTTGCCTTGATCCAGCACCAGGCCTTGGGCCACATAGCTTTTCAGGTACATCGCAAGGTCAGTCTGCGGCGGCCAGCACGGCGGCAAGGAACGCAGCGGAGGGGCGTAAGGCAGGTCGCGAAAATCCAGGCGGTCAGGGCGGGCGTCGAACACGCGGCCGGGAATCGGGGTGCGGGTGACCGCAGGGTTGGCAGGTGGGGATTTGATGGCGCCGGCGTTGGCTTTGCTCATGGTTGCTTCTCCTTGGAGAAACCCTGTTGGCTGGCAGGGGCCTTGAGCGAGCCCCTGCACCTGAAGTAATTCCGTCAGCCTTTGAGCGTAGCCATATCGATCACAAACCGGTACTTCACATCGCCCGCAATCATTCGGCTGTAGGCTTCGTTGATGTGACGAATATCGAGCATCTCGATGTCGCAGCGGATGTCGTGCTCGGCGCAGAACTCAAGCACCTCCTGGGTTTCGGCGATGCCGCCGATCAGGGAGCCGGCCAGCACCCGGCGCTTCATCACCAGGTTGGCGGCATGCAGGGCAGGGTCCACGGGTTCGATCAGGCCAACCAGGATGTGTACGCCATCGAACTTCAGGGTTTGCAGGTAAGGGTTCAGGTCGTGTTGTACCGGTATGGTGTCGAGCAGAAAGTCGAACTGCTCGGCCGCCGCCTGCATCTGCGCAGGGTCGGTGGACACGATCACATGATCGGCGCCCTGGCGGCGTGCTTCTTCGGCCTTGCTCTGCGAGCGGGTGAACAAGGTGACTTCAGCACCCAGAGCCTTGGCAAACTTGATGCCCATGTGGCCCAGGCCGCCCATGCCCAGAATGCCCACGCGGTCGCCGGGCTTGACCCCGTAGTGCTTGAGCGGCGAGTAGGTGGTGATGCCGGCGCACAGGATCGGCGCGGCGCCGGCCAGGTCCAGGGCCGCCGGAATGTGCAGGACGAAGCGCTCGCTGACCACGATGCTGTTGGAGTAGCCGCCCATGGTGTTGCTGCCGTCGATGCGGTCCGGGGTGGCGTAGGTCATGGTCGGGCCTTCGAGGCAGTACTGCTCCAGGTCTGCCCGGCAGGCTTCACAGTGCTGGCAGGAGTCGACCATACAGCCGACACCGACGTTGTCGCCGACCTGGTAGCGGCTGACGTTGTCGCCCACCGCCGTGACCCTGCCGACGATTTCATGGCCGGGCATCAGCGGGTACACGGCGATACCCCAGTCATTGCGGGCCTGGTGGATGTCCGAGTGGCACACACCACAATAGAGAATCTCGATGGCCACATCATCGGGACGCAGGGCGCGGCGCTGGAAGGTCATGGGGGCCAGGGGGGCAGTGGCGGACTGGGCGGCGTAGCCGATTGCTGTGTACATGGAGACCTCGCTAAATCGTTTAAGCGGATGAGCGCCCATTGTCCGCAGGGGCAGGGTGGCTGCCCACCATCAATCCTCCGTCAGTCATGCCTAAAACTCCGGAGTTGGCTGAGACTTGCACACAGTGGCCCTTGAAGCTGCGATCATGGCAGTGTCTATTCCTCCATCTCGGATTCCCATGCAACTGACCCGCCACGTTGATGCCAACGCCACCCTTTGCTCGTTGATCCGTACCCTGGCCGTGCGTCCGGGGTTCGTCGAAACGCACTTGCCCCAGGTGCAGGTGCTTCTGGCCAATCGCTACGTGGCCAGCAGCCCGCAAATCTATGAACCGAGCCTGATGATCCTCGCCCAGGGCAGCAAACTGGCGCGCCTGGGGCCACGTACCCTGGAATACGGGGCAGGGCATTATCTGGTGCAGGCGTTGTCGGTGCCATTCATGTGCGAGACCTTTGCCACTGAACAGGAGCCGTTGCTGGGAGTTTCGGTAGCCATTGACCGCATCGTCCTGGGGGAGCTGGTGCAGAGCATGGGGCTGCCGCCTGACCAGGCAATCGCAGCGCAGACGCCGGAGTCGATGACTTCGGCGGTGCTGGATGACGCCATGCGCGACAGTGTCGAGCGGTTGTTGCGTTGTTTGCAGGATCCGCTCGACAGTCAGGTGATGGGCGCGGCGCGTGTGCGGGAGGTGTTGTATGTGGCGCTGCGCGGGCCGCAGGCGGGGGTGTTGCGGGCATTGGTGGAGCAGCAGGGGCACTTTGCGCGGATCGCCGCGGCACTCAGTCATTTGCGTGAGCACTATGCCGAACCCTTGAGTGTCGATGCGTTGGCGGGGTGCGCGAACATGAGTGCCTCGACCTTTCATGAGCATTTCAAGCGCAGCACGTTGCTGTCGCCGATGCAGTACCTCAAGCGGCTGCGCTTGCTCAAGGCCCAGCAGATGTTGATCGGTGAAGGGCTGGGGGTGGCGCAGGTGGCGCATCGGGTGGGGTATCAGAGTACTTCGCAGTTCAGCCGTGAATACAAGCGCCATTTCGACCGCAGTCCCGGTGAAGAACAACCGTTCCTGTAAGCGCCTGCTTGCCCTGCGATGCCAGTGGATGGCGACTGTTGCGCAGTCGATCGCAGCCTGGTTCCTCGGCAGCGGTTACGTAGCCGCTGGCAACAGCCTGCGATCAGCCGCAATGCGGCCGCCATCACGCGGGGCTCGCTTTCAACTCCAGTGAACCGCCAGCCAAACGGTGGCTTGTGTACGGTCGGTCCACTCCACCCGGTGCCGGCAGTGGGCGGGCAGTTCGATGCAGTCGCCCGGGCGTATGACGCGTTCAACTGCCTCGTGCTCCAGGCGCAACCCGGCCGAGCCGCTGAGGACCACGACCCATTCGCCCTGCGGTTGGTCATACCAGAAGCCCGGTGGGCTGGCCTGGCCAAACGAGACGATGCGCTCAATGCGCAGGCCAGGGCGGCTGAGCAGGTTGTCGATGTGTTCCTGGGTGGTGTCCGCAGGCAGGGAAGTGAACAGGTTTTCGAGCATGGTGGTCTGCCTCTCGTCTGGCTTGGCATTGTGGTTTAAGGTGGCGTCTGCCTCTCATGATAGGGAAACATCATGAAACACCCGCTTTTGCAGCCCCTCGTTGCCGCGATGCTGATGAGCGCAGGCCTGCCGGCACTGGCGGCATTGCCCGGCGCGCCTTCCTATATCGACGATAGCGGTTATCCCGAGGCGGCCAAGCAGCGCATTCTGCCGCCGATGTTCGAGCAAGCCCTGACCAGCACCCGCTACATTGCCAAGGCGGATGACCCGCTGATCACCCAGGCCGAGGCCAGCAACTTCAACCAGACCAGCAACTACGATGAAACCCGTGCCTACCTGACCAAGCTGGCGGCGGCTTCCGGTGGCAGTGTCGTGCTGCACGAGTTGCCGGAAAAAAGCGCCGAGGGTCATCCGATGGTGATGGCCATCGCTTCGCTTGAGGTCGACAAGTCGCCGGCCGGGCTCAACGATTCGGGCAAGCCGACGATCTTCGTCGAGGCCGAGATCCACCCTGGCGAGGCCAACGGCAAGGACGCCATGTTCATGCTGCTGCGCGACATGACCACGGGTGACAAGCCGCTTGCCAGCCTGCTGGCCAAGGTCAACATTCTGTTCATACCCACCGTCAACATCGACGGCGACCTGCGCCGCAGCGCCTACGGCCGGATCAACCAGAACGGCCCGCAGGAAACCGGTTGGCGGGTCAACGGCCTGAACTACAACCTCAACCGCGATTTCACCAAGCTCGACAGCGCCGAGATCCGCAACGTCGCCTGGGTGTTCAATACCTATGACCTGAGCTTTTTTGCCGACACCCACTCCACCGACGGCGCCATGTACCCCTACGACAGTTCCTATTGCCACAACGGCAATGGCTGGTCGCCGGCCAGCAGCGCCTGGATGGACACGGTCATGCGCGCGCCGGTGTACCAGGCCCTGGAGGCAGACGGCCATGTGGTGCATGAGTGCATCAGCCTGAACGACAACCAGGACCCGAGCCAGGGCTACTACCCATACCGCACCGACTTCGCACGGTTCTCCAACCAGTACGGCGACATCCGCAACGTGCCGTCGATCTTGATCGAGCAGCATGCGCTGCACCCTTATCAGACCCAGGTGCTGGGCAACTACGTGATGCTCAAGAAAATGATCCAGGTGATCGGCGACCAGTCGGCCTCGCTCAGGGAAGCCATTCGCCAGGACCGCGAGCGTCTTGAAGCCCAGCAGGACGTGACCCTCACCTGGAAGCCAGGCAAGGTGCAGACTACGCCGTTCACCGTGGGAGACTACCGCTACGAGCAGTCGCCGATCACGGGGGCCAAGACCATTGTCTGGAGCAACAAGCCCAAGAAGCTGACGGTGCCGGTCACCGGCAACAGCGAGCCGGACCTTGTGGTCAAGCGTCCGCAGCAGTATGTGGTGCCCGCGCAATGGCGCGAGGTGATTGCCCGGCTCAAGGCCCATGGCATCCAGATGACCACCCTGGACAAGCCCACTGCCATGGCGGTCACCCTCTATCGCATGGACCAGGTCAAGGTGGCCGGCGGATTCGAGCCCGATCGCGCGCAACCGAACCAGATTCCCGGTTACGAAGGGCGTCTGCCGGTCAGTGGCGTGGGCAAGCCGTTCGAGCGCCTGCAGACCTTTCCGGCAGGTTCGGTGGTCATCGACCTTGACCAGCCTCTGGGCGTATTGGCGGTCAATTTGCTGTACCCGGAAAGCCCGGATTCATTCTGGGCCTGGGGGTTCTTCAACTCGACCCTGGTGGTGGCCGAAGAACCCGAGGAATACGTGATGGAACCCATGGCGCGCAAGATGCTTGCCGAGAGTCCGGCGCTCAAGGCCGAGTTCGAAAAGAAGCTCAAGGACGACAAGACCTTTGCCGCCAGCCCCGGTGCGCGCTTGCAGTGGTTTTACCAGCGTACGCCGTTCTATGACGTGAATGCGTTCGTGTATCCGGTCGGGGCGGTGTACTGATCGATCGCGGGGCAAGCCCGCTCTCACTGCCCCGCGAAAATCTCAACAACAAGGAATACCCAACGTGGCACCACAGCTGTCGATGGCAACGCTGCAGGCGTTCAATCGTTGTGTTCTGCAATTGGCCAGCCTGGCGCGCGAGGAGGGCGGCTCGCACTTTATCGCAGATGGCTTGCAGTCCTTCCGTGAGCTGGTGCCCTTTGCCTCGGCCTGGTGGGGTGAGATGTCTACAGGCGCTGCCAGCGTAGCGCCGCAAAGTTGGATGCACGGGCGTATCGACCTGCCCGACGCGTTCGCTGCCGAATGGCGCCAGGTGGCCGGCTTCGACAGCTTTGCCCACGACACCTTGGCCAGGGTGGGCAGGGTGGTGCGCGACAGCGAATTCACCGACCCGGTCGAAGCGGTCAATGTGTTTGCCCGCCGCTACGACCTCTACCACCTGATGTGCATTACCTTCGAACTGCCCGAAAGCGGGCTCAATTTTTTTGTCTGCCTGTACCGGGGTATTGACGATGTGGCGTTCGATGTCAGCGAAGAGGGCTTGTTTGCCGCCTTCTGCGATCACTTGCTGCAATTGTGGCGGTTCCAGGTCCAGGACATGATCCGGGTCGACACCGGCAACGGCGCCAGTGATTTCGGTGTGGCACGCCTGGATGGCAGCCTGTTGCACATCGGCGCGCGCCTGTGCGCTGCGATCGAGCGCGAGGTGCCGGGCTGGCACGGTTCGGTGCTGCCCTCCGAGGTGATCGCGCAGTTGCACAAAGTACCTTGTGTGATGCGCCTGGGACGTTGTGCCCTGACCCTGAGCCCCAATGGCGAGCATGTGATCCTGTCACTGGAAGCGCCGCCACCCGGTGTGATGCTGGCGCCCCGCGAGCGCACGGCGGCGATGCTGTTCGCCGCGGGCCATTCATACAAGGAAATCGCCCGCATTCTGTCGCTCAGCCCGGCCACAGTGCGCACCTATTTGCGCAACTGCTACGCCCAATTGGGGGTCAAGAGCAAGGTGGAGTTGGGCTCTGCCTTGCGTTCCGGGCTTGCAGGGGGTGAAAAATCCGCCTGACCCTCCTCATTTGCAGAGGTTCGCTCTTCGGCGGCGCGCTATAGGGTGTGCGCAGCCCCGATAAAAACAAGAGAGCGTTCCAATGCAACGATTGATTCCCACCCTGTTGGCCACCGCGCTGGCCGTTTCGTCCTTTCACGCCCTGGCTGCCGCCGACCTCGTGCTGGTCAATGGCAAGGTGTACACCGCCGAGCCCGGGCAGCGGCTGATGCAAGCGGTGGCCGTCAAGGACGGCAAGATCCTGCAAGTGGGCAGCGATGCCCAGATCAACGCGCTGGCCGATGCCAATACGCAACGCATCGACCTGGCCGGCAAGGTGCTGATGCCCGGCATGATCGACACCCACAGTCACCCGGTGGTGGCTGCTTTCGACAGCCTGGGTGCCAACCTGCAAGACGAAGAAAAACCGCTGCCGGAACTTGAGCAGTGGATCCTGGCCGAGGTCAAGGAGGGGCGCGGCCGGGCAGGTGATGTGATCAGTATTGCCGGGGTGAGCTCGGCCTATTGGGAGCAAAGCCGCGAGCTGGGCCAGGTGTTCAACCAGGGGCACTGGGTGGACCAACCGCTGGTGCTCGGCGGTATCGACGGCCATACCGGCTGGGCCAACAACGCCATGCTCAAGCGCCTGAACATCGACGCGGCATTGGTCAAGGGCATGTCGGAGCAGGACCGCAGCTACGTCGGCCACGACGCCGACTTCACCCCCAACGGTTACTTCTCCGAGTCGCGCTGGGACCAGGTGCGTAGCCAGATTCCGCCCGCCAGTGAAGAGGTCATGATCAAGGCCGCCCGAGAGGCGGTGCGGATCAATAACCAGTATGGGGTCACGGCCTGGATGGATGCCGCCTCGAACGCCGGTAGCGGCGACTCGCTGTTTGATTTCAAGGCCACCGAGCAGAGTGTCGGTGTGTTGCCGCTGTACCGCGCCCTGGCCGAGAAGGGTGAGCTCAATGCCCACGTCGCCGCCTTGATGATCGTCAACCCCAAGAGTCGGCCCGCCGACCTTGAAGTGCTGGCCAAGGTAATGAAGCAGTTCGAGGGGGTACCGAACCTGAGCTTTCCGGGAATCAAGGTGTTTGTCGACGGCGTTCTGGAGTACCCCGGCCAGACTGCTGCAGTGATTGCGCCGTACAAGAACAGCAAAAAGAACGGCCAGTTGCTGATCGAGCCGGAGCACTTCGGCGAACTGCTGGCTGCAGCCGAAAAACGTGACTGGATCGTACACATGCACGCGGTGGGCGACCGGGCGGTGCGTGAGTCGCTCAACGGCGTGGCGTATGCCCGCACGCTCAGCAGCACCCCCAAGGCCCACAGCATCAGCCACCTGCAACTGGTCGACCCCAAGGACTTTCCGCGCTTCAAGCAATTGGGCGTGATCGCATCGATGCAATTGCTCTGGGCCACTGGCGAGAGCTACACCGTCGAGTTGGTCAAGCCGTACATCAGCGCCTCGGCCTACGGCTACCAATACCCGGCCCATTCCCTGCAGAAGGCTGGTGCGACGATTGCCGGTGCCAGTGATTGGCCAGTGTCCAGTCCCAACCCCTGGAACGCCATTGCCCAGGCCATCACCCGCAAGGGACCGTTGGGGGTACTCAATGCCAACGAGAGCGTCGACCGCCAGGTCATGTTCCAGGCCTACACCCTCAATGCCGCCAAGACCCTGCGTCTTGAGCAGCAGATCGGCTCGCTGGCGCCGGGCAAGCAGGCTGACCTGATCGTGCTCGACCGTGATGTGTTCAAGGTCAGCAACGACGAGTTGTTCGATACCCAAGTGCTGAAAACCTTCTTCGCCGGCAAACAGGTCTACGCCCCGGCGTCCTGACCGCGCGCCCTGACCACGATGCCTGGTTCCTTGCCCCGCGATGGGCCGGGTCTCGCCTGCACGAATCTGCCCGTACATCGATAACAACAAGGGTTTCGTATGAACGCACGCGCCATCTTTACCGTTGCCAGCCTGATGCTGGTCCCTTTGACCAGTCAGGCCCTGACCCTGAACGACGATTTCAACCTGGAGCTGACCCTGGCCGCCGTCAGCGACTATCGCTCCCGGGGCGTGTCGCAGACCCTCGGCGACCCGGCGCTGCAAGCGGGTGCTACCTTGATCCACGGCAGTGGCCTGTACGTCGGCGCCTGGACTTCGAACGTCGACTACGGCTTCGACTACAAGACCCGCCAGGAGGTGGACTATTACGCTGGTTGGTACTGGCAGGCCACCGATGCCATCAGCCTGGACCTTGGCTATCTCAAGTACAGCTATCCCAAGGAAGGGCAGTTCAACATGAGCGAGGTCTACGCCATCCTCGACCTGTATGGGGTCAAGCTGAGCGTCAACTACTCCAGTGATTCTCCCAACGCCTTCGGTAAGGACCAGGACACCCTTTATAGCTACCTGGGCTACAGCTTCACCTTGCCTGCCGAGGTCGGGGTGGAGTTGCGGCTGGGCTACAACGACGTCAAGGACCCCGCGTTCTGGGCCACCAATGGTGATAATCGCGACGCCTACTACGAGTGGGAAGCCAAACTGACACGCGAGTTCGTCGGTGTCACCTGGGGCTTGAGCTACATCGATACCGACCTGAAAAAAAGCGAATGCATGAGTTGGTACGGCTATGACGACCTGTGTTCGGCAACCGTCGTGGTCAGTGCCAGCAAAGCGTTCTGACGGCTACGCGAGCCGCAGACTGTCGCCAGCGGTTACACCCGTGTGTAGCCGCTGCCGAGGAACGAGGCTGCGATCGACTGCGCAGCAGTCGCCCGCGATAGACTGTGTTCATCTCAGCCGATCAGACACCGTGTATGCCTCACAATCCGTCACCCCGCCCGTGGCAGGTCTTTTTCATCTTCCTGCGACTGGGCCTGACCTCGTTCGGCGGCCCGGTCGCTCACCTGGGCTATTTTCGCGACGAGTTCGTCACCCGCCGACGTTGGCTCAGCGAGCGCAGCTACGTCGACCTGGTGACGCTCTGTCAGTTTCTGCCAGGCCCTGCCAGCAGTCAGGTCGGCATCGCCCTGGGGCTGGCGCGAGCAGGTTACCGGGGCGCGCTGGCCGCCTGGCTGGGTTTTACGCTGCCTTCTGCGCTCATGCTGATACTGATCGCCCTGGGTGTTGCCGGTTTTGGCGCTGCCATTCCCTCCGGTGTGTTGCATGGTCTGCATGTGGTCGCCGTGGCGGTGGTGGCGCAGGCGGTGTGGGGCATGGGGCGTGCGTTGTGTCCAGATGCATCGAGGATTGCGCTGATGCTGATGGCCGCAGCTCTGGTGCTGGTAGTGCCGTCGCCCTGGGCGCAGGCAGGCGTGATGGTGGCGGCGGGGGTGGTGGGGCTTATTCTGTTCACGCCCGGCAAGGCCATCGGCCATGAACCATTGCCGATCACGGTCAGCAAACGCGCTGGTATGTGTTGGCTGGCGCTGTTTGTTGTCTTGTTGCTGGGGTTGCCGTTATTGGCCGAGCGCTGGCCGAGCCCAGCCCTGGCGATGTTCGATGCCTTCTATCGCAGTGGGTCGCTGGTGTTCGGCGGTGGTCACGTGGTGCTGCCGTTGCTCCAGGCCGAAGTGGTGCCCGCGGGCTGGGTGGGCAACGAAACGTTCCTGGCGGGATACGGCGCTACCCAGGCAATGCCGGGCCCCTTGTTTACCTTTGCTGCGTTCCTCGGTGCCTCGATGCAAACCGGGCCGTCGGGCTGGGCGGGCGGCGTGCTGTGCCTGGTGGCGATCTTTGTACCGTCGTTTCTGCTGGTGATGGGGGCGCTGCCGTTCTGGCAGCAGTTGCGGCAAAACCTGCGCATGCAAGCGGCGATGCAGGGCATCAACGCGGCGGTGGTCGGGTTGCTGCTGGCGGCGTTGTATCAGCCGGTGTGGACCAACGCCATTCTGCATCCGGTGGATATTGGCCTGGCGCTGCTGGCACTGCTGGCGTTGATGCGCTGGAAACTACCGCCGTGGCTGGTGGTGATCGGCTGTGGTGTAGCCGGCTGTCTATTGTAGGAGCGGGGCAAGCCCGCTCCTACGTGTGCAGTTCCATGTGGACGATGTCGATGGGTTGCCCACCGACCCCATGGCTGAAGACTCCCCGGCGGCGTGTCACGAACCCGTGCTTCTGGTAGAAGCCCTCGGCGTTCAAGGTCGATTCCACGTTGATGACGTCGATGCCTGGAGCCCGTGCCTTGTCGATCCCGATCTGCAACAAGCGCGCGCCCAGGCCCGTACCTGAGGCTTCGGGCAGGATGAACAGGCGCGTCACTTCCCCGGGCGCTGCATCGACAAAACCCACGATCCTGCCGTCATGCACAGCCACGACCATCTGGGTGTGTTCGATCTGTTGCTCATAGAACGCGGGTGTTCGTTCGCCCATCCAGCCCTTGAGTTGCTCAGGGCGGTAATGGTCGTTGGCCAAGGCGCTGATTGATTGGTGGGTAACATCGAAGATTGCCTGGCCATCGCCAGGTTGTGCGGGTCGAAGGGTATATCGTTGCATCACCACATCCTTGTTGTGCAGGTCAGACAGTCGCCAGGCAGGGTAGCAACTAGCGTTGCATGATGCCCAGCAACAACCGCTCGATCTGCGCCAACTCCCAGGTGCTCAGCAAGCTCACCGGATCGGTACCGTAGCGCTGCCAGGTGTCCAGCGACCCCTCACGGCCATCGGGGTGGCGGCAGTGTTCGCAGTGGTGCAGGCGATGGCCTTCGAAGTCCAGCAGCAACTGCCAGCCCTCGATGTCTACGTGTACCTGGCCGCGGGTGGAGCAGGGCGCCAGTGGCTGCAGCGCACGAATACCCAGGGCGGCGTCGCGCAATTGCTGGTAGACCTCACGGGGAGTCAGGGCGGGCATCTGTCATCTGTTCCTGGAAGGGGGATTGTATATTCACGGTGCCATCACGATAATGCGAGTAATTACCATTAGCGCGTGATGATCGAAGTGACCAGCTCTGTCGACTCAAAGGCTGTCGTGGCCCATTTGTACAGCGATCATCATCGCTGGTTGCGTGCCTGGCTTTATCGCCGGTTGAACTGCCCTCATGACGCTGCCGACCTGGCTCAGGACACCTTTGTCCGGGCCATGGGCAGCACGGCATTGCCAGCCATCGAGGAGCCCCGAGCCTTTCTGGCCACGGTTGCCCGACGGTTGCTCAGTAACCTGTTTCGCCGGCGTGCATTGGAGCAGGCGTATCTGGAAGAGCTGGGGCGCTTGCCGCTGCAGTGCATGCCGTCCGCCGAAGACGTGCTGTTGGTACGCGAAGCCCTGGCGCAGATCGACCGTCTGCTCGATGGGTTGCCGCGACGGGTTCGTCACGCCTTCATTCTGCATCGCCTGGAAGGGTTGAGCCAACCGTCGATTGCCGAGCACTTGGGTGTATCGCTGGCGACGGTGGAACGCGACCTGCGCCGGGCCTTCTTGCATTGCCTGAGTGTGAGCCCTGAATGAGTAACGTACCGGTCGATCGCGCTACCCACGAAGCGGTGGGCTGGCTGCTCAAACTCGAACAAGCGCCGACGCGCAGCCGCATGCAGCACGCCTTCGAGCTGTGGCTGCAGCGATGCCCGAGCCACCAGACGGCCTGGCAACGGGTCAACGCGGTGCTCGAGCAACCCCTGGCCGACCTGCAACTGGCCGAGCAGCGCACCCCAGGCCAGTTGGCCATGGCCAGCCGCAGCCTGCGCACGCAGGCTTCGCCGTCGCGGCGCAAGGTGCTGGGGGGGGGGCTGGCGATGCTGTTGCTGGGGCTGGGCGGCGCGGGGCTTGTCCATCGACGTATGCCGTTGGGTGATGTGCTGGCCGACCTGCACACCGGTACCGGCGAGCGCCGCACCTACACCCTGGCCGATGGCTCGCGCTTGCGTCTCAACGCCCGTAGCGCTGTGGACCTGCGCTTCGATGCCAGCCAACGCCTGGTAGTGCTGCGCGAAGGTGAGCTGCAGGTCGAAGTGGCCGCCGAACCCGGTCGGCCGTTTGTCGTCGCTACACGCCAGGGCCGGGTGCAAGCCCTCGGCACGCGTTTCGTGATGCGCCAGGAAGATCGGCAAAGCCTGGTGGCTGTGCAGCAGCACAGTGTGCTGCTCAGTACCGGCAGTGATGCGCCCCTCAGGGTTGACCAGGGCCAGGCATTTCGCTTCGACGGCCTGCACAGCGAGGCCCTGGCACCGTCGCTGCGCACCCGCGCCAGCTGGACCGATGGCCGGGTTGATGTACGCGACGAGCCGCTGGGTGATCTGGTCGAGGCCTTGCGCCCCTACCGCGCCGGGCTGCTGCGCATCAGCCCGCAAGCGGCACAAATCCGCGTGTACGGCAGCTTCCCGCTGGACGACAGTGATCGCACCTTGCTGTCGCTGAGTGAAACCCTGCCCATACGGGTCGACAGCCTTGGTAGTTGGTTGACCCGCATCGATGTGATCTGACTGAAAAATTCAGCGGGCCGTGAGGGGATCCGGCTACTGGCGTGTCCTCGTTATGGACAACAACTTTCAACGAGCCCACAGCCAATGCCCGATTCCATGATCCGCCCCAGCCTGCTGGCACTTGCCATCGCGCTGGGCAGCAGCGCACCGATGTACGTCCTGGCGCAGGACGAGCGCACCGTCAGTGCCACCCAGGCCTTCGACATTCCCGCCGGCGACCTGGGCGAAAGCCTGAGCCGCATAGCCCGTCAGTCCGGGCGTGTGCTGTCGGTGAACCCTGCGTTGGTGCAAGGCAAGCGGGCTGTCGGGGTCAGTGGTCAGTTCACCCCTGAACAGGCCGCCAGCCAGGCCCTGCGGGGCAGTGACCTGCGCTTGAGTATCACCGCTGGCGGCACCTGGAGCCTGGAGCCTGCGGTTGCCGGTAATGCCCTGGAGCTGAGCGCCACCCAGGTCACAGGCCAGGGTGATGTAGACGCCTGGGGCCCGGTAGTGGGCTATGTGGCCAAGCGCACCGGTACCGCCACCAAGACCGATACCTCGGTGCTGGAAACGCCGCAGACCATCAACATCATCACCCAGGAAGAGATCAAGGCGCTGGGCTCGCAGTCAGTGACCCAGGCCCTGCGCTATACCCCCGGCATCACCGGCGGGGGCTTTTCCGACCGTGTCGGTATCTTCGACGAACCTACCTCGCGGGGATTCAGCCCGACCCCCTTGTACCTGGATGGCCTGCATTTGCCCTACGGGGGCGGCAGTACCGGTGGTGCGCTGCAGATCGACCCCTACTTGCTGGAGCGTATCGAGGTGATGAAGGGGCCCGCGTCGGTGCTCTATGGTCAGAACCAGCCGGGCGGGCTGGTCAACATGGTGTCCAAGCGTCCGACCAGTGCCCCGTTGCGCGAGGTAGTGCTGGGGGGCGGCAGCCAGGATCGTCGTGCCGCTTCCTTCGACTTCGGCGGGCCACTGGATGAGCAGAGCGAGTTTCTTTATCGCCTGACCGGTAGCGGCTACGACAAGAATGGCGAGATCGACTACGTCGAATCACAGCGTTTTGTGTTGGCGCCCAGCCTGACCTGGGCCCCCAACGAGCAGACGCGCCTGACGCTCTACGGCCATTATCAGAAAGACAATGGCGTGCCGGAGGCCCAGGGCCTGCCTGCCGTGGGTACGGTGTTCGAGAGCCCCAACGGGCGGATCAAGCGCAGCCGTTTTATCGGCGAGCCGGGCGTCAATGCCTATGACCGCGAGCAATACACCTTCGGCTATGAATTGAGCCATGCCCTTGACGATGTCTGGACCCTCAAGCAGAACACCCGCTACGCCTATGTCGACGACCGTTACCGGGCACCACTGCATGGCTACCGTTTCGTCACCAACCCGCAGACCGGCGTCGACGACCAGCGTTACCAGACCCGCTACGGCGTCGACTGGGCGCAGCGCAACAAGGTGTTTGGCGTCGACAACATGGTCCAGGCCAAATTCAACACCTTCGATGTGGCCCACACCCTGCTGGTGGGGGTCGACTATTATCACTCCAATTCCAAGTTCCTCGGCCTGTATGACCGCAATCCGCCGATCATCGACCTGTATTCGCCGGTGTACGGCCAAGCGCTGAATTTTGGTCAACCGTACGATTGGGACAACACCGTGACCCAGACGGGCCTGTATGTGCAGGATCAGTTGAAGTGGGACAACTGGTTCCTGACCCTGGGCGGCCGCTATGACTGGGTCGAGGTGGACACCCGCCAGCCGATTGCCGGCAACTTCAGCAACGTCAAGGATGAGAAGTTCACCGGCCGGGCCGGGCTGGGCTACGCCTTCGACAATGGCGTCACGCCTTACGTCAGTTACTCCGAATCCTTCCTGCCATTGAGCGGTACCGACCGTGGCGGCAAACCGTTCGAGCCGTCCACCGGCAAGCAGGTCGAGGCTGGGGTCAAATACCAGCCGCCAGGCCAGGACAGCTTCATCCAGCTGTCGGTGTACGAAATCAAGCAGCAGAACATCCTTACCACCGACCCGAACGACATGGCCTTCAGCAGCCAGATAGGTGAATTGCGTTCGCGCGGTGTGGAACTGGAGGGCAAGGCCAACCTGACCGACAACCTGGGGGTGATCGCCTCGGTGTCGCGTAACGACGTGACCTACACCAAGGACAACGACGGGCGCGATGGGCGCCACCCTTCGGGCACGCCACCGATGACGGCCTCGTTGTGGCTGGATTATCACTTTATTGGCGATACCCCGTTGGCGGGCCTGGGGATGGGCCTGGGCACGCGGTATGTGCGTGGCAGTGACGGCAGTGACTTTGCCGAAGACAACTTCCACGTACCGTCCTATACCGTGTATGACGGCATGCTTTCCTACGATTTCCAGCAGTCGCCGCTGCGCCTTAAGGGCGTCAAGTTGCAGGTCAACCTGCAGAACCTGGAAGACAAAAAGTATGTCAGCCGTTGCAGCACCACTGTGGATTGCTACTACGGTGAAGGGCGTACATTGACCACCGACCTGACCTACAACTGGTAGGAGCGGTCAGGCGTCGCGCAACAGGTCGTGGGCATCGAGCAGCCGGTAGGCAATCTCCGGCTGACGCTCCAGGGCCCGGCGTATGGCGGCAGGAATACTCTGGCGGGTCTTGCGGCACAGGCCCGGCAGGTCGTCGATCTGGATGGTGAAACCACGCATGGTCCGCACTTCGTTGAAGCTTGGACTGATACGCAGGCGAATGCCCAGGTTCTCGTACAGCTTGCGCTGCATATGCTCGAGGTCGGCCAGGCTCTGCAGGTTTTCCAGGCGTTCGAGCAGGCGCTTTTCTTCTAGCCGGGTGAGCAGCAGGATGCGCAGGTCCTGCAGCGTTTCACGGCCGCAATCGCAGGCGCCGGGCGGGCAGGGGGAACGGGTGGGCGGGGTGGTGTCCATGTGCTTGAGCATAGCTACAGCGTTGATCGCGGGGCAAGCCCGATCCCACTGGTACTCACAAACGGGTGGGAGCGGGCTTGCCCCGCGATAGATTACTGCTTATTAAGCGTCCAACGGCCCGGCAACGACAGGTCCCCCGAGCTGACATCCCACACACTGCTTACGCACAGCAACGGGTTGTGCAGGTCGGCATTGATCTTCAGCGCCGCCGTCACGCCGTCGTAGTTGAAGCCCTGTGGAAAGCCCACTGCCGCCAGCGGCACGCTGATCCGCGCAGCATTCTTGTCCAGGCTCAGGTCGTAGCCGGGGGAATCG
Organism: Pseudomonas vranovensis; assembly: GCF_040438935.1. Taxonomy (NCBI): domain Bacteria; kingdom Pseudomonadati; phylum Pseudomonadota; class Gammaproteobacteria; order Pseudomonadales; family Pseudomonadaceae; genus Pseudomonas; species Pseudomonas vranovensis. The sequence continues at coordinate 1,557,353 of NZ_CP159259.1, forward strand.
ATGTAGATCGGCGCACCCGGCCAGGTGGCCGGAAGCGTCGGTTTTGCCCCCTCGGGGATGTCCCGCACCTTGAGCCCGCCCGGGCCACAGCTTTCATCCTTGCTCAACACCACCCAGTGGGAGTGCCACAGGCCACCGTCGTTGTCGGCCTTGCCGTCACGGTTTTCATCGAGCTTGGGTGTGTCGTCGAAGTCCGGATGCGAGGTCAGGGCCAGGGCCAGGATGCCGGCCTTGGCGTCGAAGCCTACGCTGCTGCTGTCAAGACTGGTGGGCCACACGTAACTGTAGACCTCGGCGCCGGCAAACGCGCCCTTGGCCGTGGGCAGGCGGCTGCCGGCCTTGCCGTCGACCAGTTGCTCGAACACCAGGTTGTCACCTTGCTTGTAGACCCGGGTATGGACCAGATCGAAGGCGGCCTCGGCATTGCCTTTGGCACTGGTGATGCCGGGGCTTTCATGGGCCCAGGCCTGGGTGGCGAGCAAGGTGAGGGTGAAGGCGAGTGTGCGTTTCATGGGATGACTCCGACTTGGGATTATGGTTTCGAATCGATACCAAACAGCCTAAGCCTATCCCGGTCTTTGTCAATATAGTTTTTATTCGATACTATCTATCGACGTCATCAATCGAGGCCACCCGCCGTGCTATTCGACCTGTTGGAAAGGCTGTCGAGCCTGACCCGCGTCTGGTTTCGCCAGCACCCGCTGTTGGCGGATCTGCAGCCCATTCAATTGAGCGCCTTGCTGTATTTGGCGCGTTGCAACCGCTACTCCAACACGCCGCTGGCGGTGACCGAGTACCTGGGGCTGACCAAGGGGACGGTGTCGCAGTCGCTCAAGGCCCTGGAGGCCAAGGGCTTGATCCTCAAGACCCAGGCGGTGAGTGACAAACGCAGCGTACACTTGAGCCTGACCGAACCCGCCCGGGCCTTGCTCGACGCGGTAATGCCGCCGGACTTCCTGGTCGCCGCCACCGAGCGCATGGGCGCGCGCGCCCAGGACCTGGAGGGGTTGCTGGCCGACCTGTTGCGCACCCTCCAGCGCAACGAAAACGTACCGGGTTTCGGCCTGTGCAAGACCTGCCGCTTTCATCGCATTACGGCCACCGGTGGTTTTTGTGAACTGACCCGGGAGCCTTTGGCCGTGGCCGAATGCGATTTGATCTGCCGCGAGCATCAGCTCGCCGAACTGACGGAGTGACTGCCCATGACGGTAAACCTCGTGATGCTTGATACCGTACTCACCGGCAGGGCGGTGCTCTACACCCGGCCGGGCTCGCACAGTGCCATCGACAAGCAGCCGCGTACCGGGGAGGTCGCGGTGACCGCGCTGGGCCTGGCCGGCGACGAACAGGGCGACCTGCGGGTACACGGCGGCAAGGAAAAGGCGATCCATCATTACCCCCGCGAGCATTACGACGCATGGGCCCTGGAACTGGGTGGCCATCCACTGCTGCAGGCGCCGGGTGCCTTCGGCGAGAACTTCAGCACCTACGGCTGGACCGAGCACACGGTGTGCCTAGGGGATCGCCTGAGGGTGGGCAGCGCGGTGCTGGAAATCTCCCAGGGGCGCATGCCGTGCTGGAAGCTCAATGACCGCTTTGGGGTCAGGGACATGTCGTTAAGGGTCCAGCAGAGTGGCCGTACCGGCTGGTATTACCGCGTGCTGGAGGAGGGCATGGTGGCTGCAGGGGCGCTGATCGAATTGATCGAACGGCCTTGCCCGAAATGGTCTGTGGCGCGGTTATCGTCAGTGTTGTTCGACAAGCAGGTGGACGCCGACATTCTGCGCCAGTGCCTGGCACTGCCACTGGCACCCTCCTGGCGGCGTACCCTGGAGCGCCGTCTGGAAAAGGCCGAAGTCGAAGACTGGGCGCCGCGGCTGCAGGGTCCTGGCATCGAACGACCGGTCTGATCGGGGTATACTCGCGACCCGTTCTGCCTTTATCCGAGTACCACGATGGGTCTTACCATTTCAGCAGCGCCTGAGCGCCGCTTCACTGTTCCGATGTGTGCGCTGGCGCTGTTGCTGGCAGGTGCGTTCTTCCTCAACAGCGCCGCCGGCCTGCAACAGGTCTTGCTGCTAATCGTCGGCGCGGCCCTGGGGCTGACGCTTTACCATGCTGCCTTCGGCTTTACCTCGGCCTGGCGGGTGTTCATCACCGAACGCCGCGGTGCTGGCCTGCGTGCGCAGATGGTCATGCTCAGCGTGGCCGTGCTGCTGTTTTTCCCGGCCTTGAGTGCAGGCACCCTGTTCGGCACGCCAGTGACCGGGCTGGTCGCCCCGATCGGGGTGTCGGTGGTGTTCGGTGCGTTCATCTTCGGTATCGGCATGCAGATGGGCGGCGGTTGTGCGTCGGGCACGCTGTTCACGGTGGGCGGCGGCAATGCGCGCATGCTGGTGACGCTGCTGTTCTTCATCATCGGTTCGGTGACCGCGACCCACCATGCCGATTGGTGGTTTGCGCTGCCTTCATTGCCTGCCACGTCGATCGTCAAGGAATGGGGCGTGATGCCGGCCCTGGTGGCGAGCCTGGGGGTGTTTGCCGCCATCGCCTGGCTGACCCGTTTGCTGGAGAAGCGCCGTCACGGACAACTGGAGTCGCCGGTGCAGAGCGATGTGCGCGGCTTGCGCCGTTTCCTGCAAGGGCCCTGGCCGCTGGTGTGGGGCGCGGTAGCGCTGGCACTCCTCAACTACGCCACCCTGGCGCTGGCCGGTCGCCCCTGGGGCATTACCTCGGCGTTCGCCTTGTGGGGCGCCAAGACCTTGAGCGGGCTGGGCGTGGATGTCGGCAGCTGGGTGTTCTGGCAAGCGCCTGCCAACGCCAAGGCCCTGGCTTCGCCGCTCTGGCAGGACATCACCACGGTCATGGACATCGGTATCGTGCTGGGGGCCTTGCTCGCCGCCGGGCTTGCCGGGCGCTTTGCGCCGAACCTCAACATTCCGCTGCGTTCACTGGTCGCGGCGGTGGTGGGCGGCTTGCTGCTGGGGTACGGCTCGCGTCTGGCCTATGGCTGCAACATCGGTGCGTACTTCAGTGGTATTGCCTCGGGCAGCCTGCATGGCTGGTTGTGGCTGGTCGCCGCCTATGCCGGCAACCTGGTGGGCGTGCGCCTGCGCCCGTTTTTCTTTGTCGGCGAGCGGCGCCCGGTGCAGCTCAGCGGCTGCTGATACTGCACGCTAGCACGTGCCTGGGCTTACGGGGTGATCGCTACTTTCATCACCCCGTCACGCTGATGGGCGAACAGCTCGTAGGCCGCTTCGATATCGTCGAGCTTGAAGCGGTGGGTCACCAGTGGCTTGAGGTCGACGCTGCCACTGCCTACCACTTCCATCAACCGGCGCATGCGCTCCTTGCCGCCGGGGCACAGGGTACTGACAATGCTGTAGTCACCCAGGCCGGCGGCAAAGGCCGACAGCGGAATGCTCAGGTCGGACGAGTACACCCCAAGGCTCGACAGCGTGCCGCCCGGACGCAGGACGCGCAGCGCCGACTCGAAGGTCGATTGAGTGCCAAGGGCTTCGATCGACACGTCCACACCCCGGCCATGGGTCAAGGCCATGGTCTGCTCCACCACGTTGCCTTGCTTGAAATCGACCACGTGGGTAGCCCCCAGTTGGCGGGCAACACTCAGGCGCGCGGGGACTGTGTCGACGCCGATGATAGTGGTTGCACCCATCAACTTGGCCCCGGCCACAGCGCACAAGCCAATCGGTCCCAGGGCAAATACCGCGACGGTGTCGCCAATGCGCACGCCCCCGCGTTCAGCTCCGGAGAACCCGGTGGACATGATGTCCGGGCACATCAGCACCTGCTCATCGCTCAGCCCATCTGGAATCGGTGACAGGTTGGCCATGGCATCGGGCACCAGGACGTACTCGGCCTGGCAACCGTCGATGGTATTGCCGAATTTCCAGCCACCTGCCGGGCGAAAGCCGTGCGCGGTGCCGGGGCCGTCCTGCGAAGCACAACCGCACAGGCAGGCGTAGCTGTGGCCGCTGGGCGTGATGGCGCCGGCGATCACCCGCTGGCCTTCGATGAAGCCCTGGACCTGTGAGCCGAGTTTTTCGATGATGCCGACCGGCTCGTGACCGATGGTCAGGCCCTTGGCGACCGGGTACTCGCCGCGCAGGATATGCACGTCGGTGCCGCAGAGGGTGGTGGTAGTAATGCGCAGCAGCGCATCGGAGGGACCCACTTCGGGAATGGGTTTTTCATCCAGAACAATGCGGTTCTTCTCGACGAAGATTGCCGCTTTCATGCGGGACATGGCCATTTCTCCTGAACAGGTGTGCGTGGCTGGGTCGTGCAGTCTTCGTTCAGGGTGCGCGTGTTGGGCGGGGATTGCTATTGATGGGGATCATTAAAAAGCATCGCGGGGAGTAGCCGCTGCCAGCAGGCTGCGATCGGCCGCGAAGCGGCCGTAGAATTAGCAGGGCGACTGCTGTGCAGCCTGGCGGCAGCGGCTACAAGGGCAGTTGCCCCACAATGTTTGCATCAGGCGGCGGAGCTAAGCTTCTTTACGCCCGATACCTTGGCCACTTGCTTGCGGCAGGCTTCACCGAAGGCTTCGAACATCTTCACGGAGTCCGGGTTCTTCGCGGCTTGCCATTCCGGGTGCCACTGAACGGCGAACAGGAACGGCGACAGGCTTGGCGCGTGAATGGCCTCGACCAGGCCGTCTTCGGCGCGGGCCAGTGGCTCGATGCCCTTGCCGAGGTTTTTCAGGCCCTGGCCGTGCAGCGAGTTGACGCGGATCTCGTCAGTCTTGAGCAGCTTCTGCAGCCAGGTGCCTTGCTCGATACGCACGCTGTGAACCGCGCTGTACTGCACATCGACCGGATCTTCCGGGTTTTCCCGGTGATCGTTGAAGCCAGGCTCGGCGTAGACCTTCTGGTAGATGTCACCCCCCAGGGCCACGTTGATTTCCTGCATGCCACGGCAGATACCGAAGATCGGCAGGCCGCGGGCGATGGCAAGCTTGACCAGCGGAATGTCGAACAGGTCGCGGTTGCGGTCCTGGCCTTTGCCCGGGGTTTCGTTCTCCTGGCCGTACAGGGCCGGGTCGATGTTGCTGCCGGCACCGGTCAGGTACACGCCATCGGCCATGTCCAGGTAGGTTTCCAGGTCTTCGACGCCGCAGCAGGTCGGAACCAGCACCGGAACGCAGCCAGCGTGTTCAACCAGAGGGGTAATGTATTTGTGGGTCATGACCTGATAATCGTGACCTTTGCGCTCCTGGGAGCCCATGGTCATCAGGACGACGGGTTTACGAAGGGTTTGATTCTTATTGCCAATGTTGCTGTTGGGCATATGTCACCTTGGGACAGGCGCGGCCTGTCATTATTGTGCAGGCGCGCAATTGAAACCTGGGCGCTACCTGAGGTTTCGAGCACTGCCGGAACGCCGCGCTAGGCCAGCATTTCCGGTCGAAACCTGTCATACAGCTTGCCAGAGCCGTTTAATATGTCAAACGACTTCAGATTGCGCAGGCGAAGGCTCTCATTGCATAAGTGCAATTTTAGGGCTGCAGGCCAGATGGCACGGTGCGGGCGTCGATTTCGCAGTTAATTATTATTAACAGCGCTTCGGGGTGGGAGGTGCGCAGGCGCGCGGTGCTGACGTTCACATTGGCTTGATCAATACATCGCGGGGCAAGTCGAGACTTGCCCCGCGATGTGTTCAGTCAGTGCAGAATCTGCGCAAGAAACCCCTTGGCCCGCGCACTCTGCGGGTTGTTGAAGAACGCCTCGGGGCTGGCATCCTCGATGATCTGCCCGCCGTCGAGAAACAACACGCGCTCGGCCACCTGTCGGGCGAAGCCCATCTCGTGGGTCACGCAGAGCATGGTCATGCCGGTGTCGGCCAGTTTCACCAGCACATCCAGCACTTCGGCGACCATTTCCGGGTCCAGCGCCGAGGTCGGCTCGTCGAACAGCATGATCTTCGGCTTCATGCACAGCGCCCGGGCAATCGCCACCCGTTGCTGCTGGCCACCGGAGAGCTGGCTGGGGTATTTGCCGGCCTGGCTTTCGATGCCCACTTTGTTCAAATAGAACCGCGCACGCTCCTCGGCTTCCTTGCGTGACAGGCCGCGTACGGTCATCGGCGCCAGGGTGCAGTTGTCCAGCACGCTCATGTGCGGGAACAGGTTGAAGTGCTGGAACACCATGCCGATTTCGCTGCGCACCTGGCCCGCTTCACGGGTGGTCAGGGCGAGGTCGGTGTCGTTGACACGGATGCTGCCATGCTCGGCGATTTCCAGGCGGTTGATGCAGCGGATCAAGGTCGACTTGCCCGACCCCGAAGGCCCGCACAGGACGATGCGTTCGCCCTCGCGCACGTTGAGGTTGATGTCGCGCAGCACATGGAAGGCGCCGTAGTGTTTGTTCAGCCCCTCGATACGCACCACGACCTTGCGCGGGTCGGTTTGCGCGGCAGGGTGGCTGGATGCAAGGCTCAGTGAAGCGGTCATGTTGTTATTCTCCCGCGATCAATTGAAGCGTGCCGCGCTGTAGGGCGCAGGGTCGGTGAAGGTGGTTTCGCCGGTCATCATCTCGGCCAGCAAGCGGCCGCTGACCGGGCCCAGGGTCAGGCCATGGTGGGCGTGGCCGAAGTTGAACCACAGGCCTTTGTGCCCTGCGGCGGGGCCAATGACCGGGCGCATGTCGGGCAGGCACGGGCGTCGGCCCAGCCAGGGTTGGGCGTCGACGCGCTTGCCCAGCGGGAAGATCTTGCGCGCCAAGGCTTCGCAGCGCTGCAGTTGGATCTCGTTGGCGGCATCGCTGCTGGCGGCAAACTCGATGCCGGTCGTCAGCCGAATGCCCTGGGCCATCGGCGCCAGCACATAGCCGCCCTGGCCATCGCAGATCGAGTGCTTGAGCTGGGCACCGTCACGGCCCTGGTAGTGCATGTGGTAGCCGCGCTTGATCTCCAGCGGGATGCGGTAGCCCAGCGGCTTGAACAGGTCGCCTGCCTGCGGACCCAGGGCAATCACCACCTCGGGCGCGGTGATCGGGCCCTGGCGGCTGTCGACCTGCCACTCGCTGTCGATCTGGCGCAGCGTGCGCGCATCGCCATGGATGAACTGGCCACCGCGTTTGACGAACAGCGCGGCGTAGCCACGGGTCAGGGCGCCGGGGCTGGTGACCGTCTTGGGGTCGAGCCAGTGGATGCCGCCGACCACATCAGGGGTGAGGTCCGCTTCACGGGCATGCAGTTGCTGGCGGTCGAGTATTTCGTAGTTCAGCCCATAGGGCTTGAGCGCATGGGCATCGACCTTTGCCTTGCTGAAGGCGGCGTCGTTGCGAAACACCTCGATCCAGCCGTTGGCCTTGACCAGCTCGCCAAGCCCTGCCGCTTCGATCAGGGCATCGTGCTCTTCCACGCAGCGCTCCACCAGCGGCAGCATGGCACGGGTGGCCACGGCCAGGCCGGCGGTGGAGGAGTTTTGCCAATATTTGAACAGCCAGGGGGCGATCTTCGGTACGTGGGTGAGGCTGTAGCGCACGTCGGACTGGCGATTGAGGCCGTAGCGCAGCAGGCTCGACAGCTCGCGGGGGAAGGCATAGGGAATGACGCTCGAGCGCTCGATCAGCCCGGCGTTGCCATGGCTGGTGCCGCTGCCAGGCTCGTCGCGGTCGATGAGGATGACCTTGCGCCCGCGGGCCTGCAGGTGAAGGGCCGTACTGACGCCGACAATCCCGGCGCCCAGAACGATGGTTTGACAATGCATTGGAACGATCCTCACAGAGCAGGCAATCAGCGCAGGTGGCGGCCCAGTCGGGCTTCTATGTGTTTGAGGCTGCGGCGCACGATCTCGACGATCAGCAGGTAGAGCACGGCGGCCCACAGGTAGATCTGGAAGTCGAAGCTGCGCGAGAAGGCCAGCTTGGTCACGCCCATCAGGTCGTAGATGGTCACCAGCGATGCAATCGCACTGGCCTTGATCATCAGGATCAGTTCATTGCCCAGCGGGCCGATGGCAACGATCAGCGACTGCGGCAGGATCACCTTGAAAAAAGTCGTCGAGCGTTTAAGGCTCAAGGCCTTGGCCGCCTCGTACTGGCCGGGGGCAACGGCCAGCAGGCTGCCACGAAAGATCTCCGCCTGGTAGGCCGCGGTATTGAGGGTGAAGGCGAGTACCGTGCAGTACCAGGCGTCACGGAAAAACCACCACAGGCCGACGTCCTGCCAGAAAGCCTTGAGCGAGCCCAGGCCGTAGTACAGCAGGAACAGCTGCGCCAGCAGTGGCGAGCCACGGAAGAAGTAGATGTAGCCGGCGCTGAAGCGCTGCAACAGCACGTTGTTCGACAGCCGCGCCAGAGCCAGGAGCATGCCCAGCAGGGCGCCCAGGGTGAAGGAAATCGCCACCAGCTTGCCGGTCACCAGCAGGCCGTCGATAAAGCGAGGGCCGTAGCGTTCGAGCAGGTCGGGGTCCAGTACCAGTGCCAGCAGTTGATCGAAGCTCATGTCCGGGCGCTCCGCATGTGGCGACTGAAATACTGTTCGATGTACACGAAGACCCGGCCCGACAGTGCCGAGAACAGCAGATAGCCCAGGCAGGCGACGCCATAGAAGAACATCGGCTCCTTGGTCACGCTGACGGCAAGGTTGGTCTGGCGCATCAGGTCGACCAGCGAGATGGTCGAGACCAGCGAGGTGTCCTTGAGCAGCGACAGCCAGTTGTTCGACAACCCCGGCATGGCAATGCGTACCAGTTGCGGGAACACCACTTTGCGAAAGGTGGTGGCCTTGCTCAGGCCCAGGGCCTGGGAGGCTTCGTACTGGCCTTTGGCGACAGTCTTGAAGGCACCCAGCCAGATTTCGCTGGAGAAGGCGGCGAATACCAGGCTGAAGGCAATCATTGCGGCCAGGAAGGTGTTGATCATCACTTCGCCTTCATAGCCCATGGCAGCGAGGATTTTCTGCGCGGCGATCTGGCAGCCGTAGTAGATGATCAGCAGGGTGAGCAGTTCAGGCAGGCCACGGAAAACCGTGGAGAACACGGTCGCCACGGCCCGCGGAAAACGCTTGGGCGAGCGGGCCATCAGCGCCACGCCCAGGCCCAGCGGCAAACCGATCGGCAGGCAGGCCAGGGCCAGCGAAATGGTCACCAGGGCGCCGGCCAGCAGGGCCTGGCCCCAGCCGCCGCTGGCGAAAGATAACAGGGACAGTTGGTCGAGCATGGGCGAACCCTCTTGCTGGAAGAGTGAGCGGTGCTTCTATGGGTTGATCGCGGGGCAAGTCGAGACGTCGCCCCGCGATTACTCACTGATAGATATCGAAGTCGAAGTAACGACTGGCGATCTTCTGGTAGGTGCCGTTGGCGACGATTTCGTCCAGGGCTTTGTTCAGCCGCTCACGCAGGGCGGTGTCTTCCTTGCGCACGGCAATCGAGGCGTCGGCCTTGGTGCCGTTGACGTCGCCAAGGATCTTGCAGCAGTCCTTGCCGGCCTTGCCCAGCCATTCGTGGAGGGGGAACTTGTCGGCGATCACACCGTCCAGGCGCCCGGCCGCGAGGTCGGCATTGGCTTCATCGAGGGTAGGGTAGAGTTTGACGTCGGCACCGGCCTTGCCATAGACGTCTTCAGCGTAGATGGCCTGGGTCGAGGAGGCTTGCGCGCCGACCGTGTAGCCCTTGAAATCGGTCTGGGCGTCGCTGATCTCGCTGTCCTTGGGTACGGCAACCGACAGCGGGGTCTTGTAGTAGTGGTTGGTGAAGGCAATTTTCTTGCGCCGCTCCTGGGTGTCGATCATCGAGGCCACCACCGCGTCGTACTTCTTGGCCATCAGCGCCGGGATGATGCCTTCCCAGTCCTGGGCAACGAGGGTGCATTCGACTTTCATCTGCTCGCACAGGGCCTTGGTGATGTCCACATCAAAGCCGTGCAGCTGGTTATCCGAATCGACATAGTTGAACGGCGGGTATGCGCCTTCAGTGGCAATCTTGAGGGTCTCGGCATGGGCCGAAGTGATGCCGGCGAGCAGCAGGGCGCACGCACCTGCAAAGCGGATAACGGGTTTCATGTCACACCTCGATCTGTTGTTTGCACTCTTGCTATTGTTTGCTCGTTGACGTGTAGCCAACGAATTCGTTGTGTAGAGCGGCAGTTGCTTCCAAGCGTTTTTCAACATCCGGTCCTAGCTTCTTGCAGACCTCGTTGACCATCAGGTGTACCCACGACAGCATCGTCGCGGTGGACTCCCAGAACAGATTGAATTCGGTGGGGATACGAAACACCTCATCGGCGTTGGCATCGGCCCAGTCACAAAAGGTGTCGGTTACCAGTGTTACCGGGATGCCCGCCTCGTGTGCCTTGCGGCACAGGGTCAGGGCATGGCGTGAGTAACGACGCGCTTCGAACACCACCAGGGCGCTGTCGGCCGGGTCGCTGAGCAGTACCTCGCCAAAATGCCCGGCACTGCCGTCAACCACCTGCACGCCATCGCGCAAGTACTGCAGCAGGTGGGTCATGCACAGGGCGATGCCGCGCTCGGTCTGAAAGCCGGCGACGAACACCTTGCGCCGCTGCGCCAGGCGCTGGCTGACGGTTTGCCAGGCGTCGGTACGGCTGTACTCATAGACCCGCACCAGCGCCCCGACTTCTTGCTCAAGGCTGCGGGCGATGCCGGCGGCATCCTTGCCATGGTGTTGGCGGAATTCTTGCAAACGATCACCGACCAGCCAGGGGCCATCGCCCAGATCGTCCTTGAGATCGTGTTTGAGCGCCTTGAGGTGCTCATAGCCCAGGGCACGGCAGAACCGCCCGACACTGGACTCACTGACGCCGATTTTCGCTGCCAGGCTTGCCGAGGTTTCAAACGGCAGGTCGGTGAGGTTGGCGAGCATGTAGCTGGCGATCTTGCGACCCGAAGCCGCTGCGTTGTGCAGGCTGTTTTCCAGGCGTTGCTTGATCGGTTGGCTCACGGGCAGTTCTCGAAGGCGGTTGCACTTGAAAACAGAAAATGAATGTTTTCTGTCACCAAGTCAACATTTGACAGTTTGCTGTCACTGCGCGAGAGTTCCCGCCATGCCCAGCGCTGCAGCCCATACCAAATCCAAAAAGGGAGCTTCAGATGTCCGCACGCCCCGACACTGCTGTCACGCAGATTGCCTTTGCCGACTTGCAGGCCTTGTTGCACCGCATTTTTGTTCATAACGGCACCCGTGATGCGGTAGCCGCCAGCCTTGCCTACAATTGCGCCAGCGCCCAGCGCGACGGCGCTCACAGTCATGGCGTGTTCCGTATTCCCGGTTATGTGTCGACCTTGGCCAGCGGCTGGGTCGATGGCCAGGCGGTGCCGGTGGTGGATGATGTGGCCAGTGGTTTCGTGCGCGTCGATGCCGGCGGCGGGTTCGCCCAGCCAGCCCTGGCGGCAGCCCGCGAGCTGCTGGTGAAGAAGGCCCGCAGTGCCGGGATCGCCGTGCTGGCTATCCACAACTCGCATCATTTCGCTGCGCTCTGGCCCGATGTCGAGCCGTTTGCCGAAGAGGGGCTGGTGGCCTTGAGCGTGGTCAACAGCATGACCTGCGTGGTGCCCCACGGTGCCCGCCAGCCACTGTTCGGCACCAATCCGATTGCCTTTGCCGCGCCGTGTGCCGAGAGCGACCCTATCGTGTTCGACATGGCCACCAGCGCCATGGCCCATGGTGATGTTCAGATCGCTGCGCGCAAGGGTGAGATGCTGCCCGATGGCATCGGTGTAGACAGCGAGGGCCAGCCGACTCGCGATCCGCGCAAGATTCTCGACGGCGGCGCATTGCTGCCTTTTGGCGGGCACAAGGGCTCGGCACTGTCGATGATGGTCGAGCTGTTGGCTGCGGCGTTGACCGGTGGCAACTTCTCGTTCGAGTTCGACTGGTCACAGCACCCTGGGGCGAAAACCCCCTGGACCGGCCAATTGATCATTGTCATTGATCCGGCCAAGGCTGAAGGCAATCACTTTGCCGAGCGCAGCCGGCAGTTGGTGGAGCAGATGCACGCGGTGGGGTTGAGTCGTATGCCGGGCGAGCGGCGTTTTCGCGAGCGCGAGGTCTCCGACCAGGAGGGCGTGAGCCTGACGGTGCAGGAGCTTGAGCAATTGCAGGCGATGGCGCAGGCATGAAGATGAACCCCATCGTCGACGGTTGACGATGGGGTTTGTGGCTACAGACCTTTAGGGCTCCAGTTATTGGTATAGCTTTGCGCGTCGGTCAACGGCGCGCGGTAATGGTTGCAGTAGCCGTTGTCATCGGTGGAGGCGGCAAAGCCTGAAGCATTCTCGATGACTTCATAGTTGCTGACGCCTTTCCACGTCACGATCCAGGGGATGCGCACCCGGCAGTTGAAGTCCTGTCGGTTGGACGGTAACGAGTCCAGCGTTGTGCAGACCTGTTGCAAGGTCGTCAGATCCATGAACATCACGGTGTTGGGGTATTCATGGCCGAACTCTTCGGCCCTTGCCTGCAACACAATACCCGCGCGGTGGACCACGCTCTCACGGTTGTTGGTGATGGGCTCGTTGAGAATGACCATCGCCTGCCTGGGTATTTCCAGATCACGCATGATCAGTTCGTTGTACAGGTCGTCAGGCTGGCGCTGGCCAAGGATCCGGACGTGTTTGACCAAAAAATCCGATGTGCATTTACACATGATGGTGTCCTCGCGGCAGCCCTTGCGGGCTGCTTTTTTATTGAGTGATCAGCACGCAGCTCAACGCTGAAGGTCCTGGGCCGAGGTCTTGCCTGGCCATACACCGGTCATCTGGATTTCCCGGCTGCCGGTCAGCCACTGGCCCAGCGGGCTGGGCCAGCTGAAGCTGTAGTTGTCGCTGTTCATCACGCCCTTGAACTTGACCTGGGCGGTAATGTTGGTGGCATTGAGCGGGATGTTGCCGACGGTTTTCGACAGGCCGCCGCTGAGGCTGAACGACTGGTGCTGCTTGCCGGTGGGGGTGTCGTAGTCGAGGGTGATGTCGGTGATGTAGGTGCAGCCAGGCTTGTTGTTGAACAGGATCTGCAGGCCGCCCAGGCGAGTGATCCAGTTGGGGATCAACAGGTCGCCGTCGAACGACGCAAAGGTGTAGGCGATCGGGATCGGCTGGCTGGCCAAGGTGCTGGCCTTGTCGGGCCATAGGTGCTGGTCGACGCTTTTGGTCTGGTTGGTCGACACATAAGAGCCCTTGGCGTCGGCGCTGGCCAACAGGTCCTGCACGCCACCGACAGAGCCGGTGACCGAGAACGAGGAGCTGTTGTCCTGTGAGCCGACGTTCAGCCCGCTGGTGGCGTAGATGACGCTGGTGATCACGCCAAAACCTTGGGCGATGCCGTTGCTCGAGGCCATACTGACCCGGCTCGCCTGGTCTTTGAGCCACTGCAGGGTTTGCGCTTGGGTCAGGACGGTGAGGTCGGCCAGGTACGACTCCGAGGCAATGCCGAACTCCGAGGCGATGGAACCGGAGGAGGCAAAGTCCCACTTGACCTCCGTGCCTGCGGTGATCTTGGTACCGGTTTCAGGGTCGGTGGCGGAGCCATCCAGGCTGACGCTGCTCTGGGTACGCTTCACATTGCTCGACGACAGCTTCCATTGGTTGGGCGCATTGCGGGTGCTGACGGTAAGGCCCGGAGCCTGTTCCTGCACCAGGGTGAAGTCGCCATTGTCGGGGGACACAAAGCCGACACTGCCGACTTTCATTTTCTGGTCCAGGGTCCAGTTGCCCCAGTACGCGGCGCGGCCATTGCGGATCAGATCGGTAAACGAGCGGTTCCAGTTCATGGTGTGCATTCCTTTTCCATTGAGTGAGGCCGAGCAGCGACTCGCAGCGGCATTCCCTGCCGCCGACCACCGGGTTGAAAAACGTCGGCAGTTGAATGATCTGTCCGTCGATGGCGTAGGAACATTCGGCAAATGCGGTATGTAAAGAGGACCAACCGGGGAAGCCTTGACAGTGCCTTGGCAGGTCCTAGGCTTGGGTTTCAGGCGCCGGCAGGCCATCGCGCGGCAGTGAACAGTTCAAGGACAGAACATGCGATTGAGCGACCGGGAAACCGAAGTGCTGTCGTGGGTTGCGCGAGGATTGACTGATCGGGAGGTCGCCCAGCGGTTGTTCATCGCCCTGTCTACGGCGCGCAAACACCGCGAGAATGTGCACGCCAAACTCAAGGTCGGCAGGGCCAGTGCGTTGGTGGCGCGCTATCTGTGCCTGGCCTCAGCCCCGACCTTGAGGCCGGGCAACCAAGGTTGCCAACGCCGTTGTCTGCACGTGAACAGCACGTGCTTGGCTGCCTGGCCCAGGGGCTGAGCGACAAGCAGATTGCCCGTGCGCTGGGTATCAGCGACCAGACCGCGCGTACGCATCGGCGCAACATGCTCGACAAGACATCGACGGCCAATGTCTGTGCGCTGTTGTACCTTGCCTTCACCCAAGGCTGGCTGCCTTGGCCGAGTACGGCCCGCGACATGCAGGGATGCACAGATTAGTTGCACCAACGGACATGTTGCTTCGGCGCGGCTACAGGTATCCTCGGCACAGTCTTTTTCGTTTTGCCCAGACCCAAGGAGCTGCACGCTGTGTTCAAACATGTCGATGCCTATGCCGGCGACCCGATTCTGTCCCTGATGGAGACCTTCAAGGCCGACCCTCGTGCCAACAAGGTCAACCTGAGTATCGGCCTGTATTACGACGCCGCAGGCGTGGTTCCGCAGCTGGCAGCGGTTGGCGAAGCCGAGCGGCGCATGGCCGGCCAGCCTCACGAAGCCTCGCTGTACCTGCCGATGGAAGGCTTGAACAGCTATCGCCAGGCGATCCAGGCGCTGCTGTTCGGTGCTGATCATCCCGCCGTGCAGGGCGGGCGCGTTGCCACCGTGCAGACGGTCGGTGGCTCCGGTGCGCTGAAAGTCGGTGCCGACTTCCTCAAACGCTATTTCCCGGACTCCCAGGTGTGGGTCAGCAATCCAACCTGGGACAACCACCGGGCGATCTTTGAAGGTGCAGGGTTCAAGGTCAATACCTACCCGTACTTCGACCAGGGCACCCGTGGCCTGGACTTCGACGGCATGCTCGAAACCCTCAACACCCTGCCGGCCAACAGCGTCGTCTTGCTACACCCGTGCTGCCACAACCCCACTGGCGTCGACCTGAGCCAGGCGCAATGGCAACAGGTGATCGAGGTGGTCAAGGCGCGCAACCTCATTCCATTCCTGGATATCGCCTACCAGGGCTTCGGCGAAGGCCTGGCCGAAGATGCCTATGCCATTCGCGAAGTGGCCCGTGCCGGTGTGCCGTGCCTGGTCAGCAACTCGTTCTCGAAGATCTTCTCGCTGTATGGCGAGCGGGTAGGGGGCTTGTCGGTGGTGTGTGACGATGCCGATACCGCGCAGAGCGTGCTGGGCCAGCTCAAGGCCACCGTACGCCGCAACTACTCCAGCCCGCCCAACTTCGGCGCGCAACTGGTTGCGGCCGTACTGGGCGACGCCGTGCTCAATGCCCAGTGGGCGGCCGAAGTGGAACAGATGCGCCTGCGCATCCTGGAAATGCGCCAGGGCTTGGTAGATGCCCTGGCCGTGCTGCTGCCGGGCCAGGACTTCAGCTTCTTCCTGAGCCAGCGCGGGATGTTCAGCTACACCGGCTTGAGCGTCGAGCAGGTGCGTCGCCTGCGTGACGAGTTCGGTGTGTACCTGATCGACAGCGGCCGAGTGTGCATGTCGGGCCTGCGTCCGGACAATCTGCAGCAAGTAGCCGAGGCGATTGCTGCGGTTCAATGATCCCTGTGGGTGGGAGCTGCGGTGCGACGTCTCGACTTGCCCCGCGATGAGTTCGGTTCAGCCAATACACCTGTATCGTCTGGGCTGGCCCATCGCGGGGCAAGCCCGCTCCCACATTTGCTTTTGTAGTTGTAAAAGGTGCAACCGCTCCTCGGTCAAGACTTTGCAAGTGCAACCAATGGGCGCACAATCGCGCCCTTCTTTGTATGGTTGAGCAGTGGTGAGGCCTCTGGCTCGCTGCTCTCAGCCCTGTTGCAGTTTGCGAGTGGAGTTGCACCCGGATGAACGAGCAGGCCCAAAGCGTTGAACAACGCTTCGAATCGACCCCCGTTGCCCTCGGCAACTGGTCCCGTCAGGACACCACCTGGATGCTGGGCCTTTTCGGCACAGCCATCGGCGCCGGAACCCTGTTCCTGCCGATCAACGCCGGGCTCGGTGGCTTCTGGCCCTTATTGATTCTGGCCCTGTTGGCCTTCCCCATGACCTACTACGCTCACCGCGGCCTGACCCGCTTCGTGCTCTCCGGGCGCGAGGGGGCCGACATCACCGACGTTGTCGAAGAGCACTTCGGCATCAAGGCGGGCGCCCTGATCACCTTGCTGTACTTCTTCGCCATCTTTCCGATCCTGCTGATCTACAGCGTGGCGCTGACCAACACCGTGGGCAGCTTCATGGAGCACCAGTTGCACATCGAGCCGCCACCGCGCGCGGTGCTGTCGTTCGTGCTGATCCTGGGCCTGTTGGCCATCGTTCGCTGTGGCGAGCAGGCCACCGTCAAGGTCATGAGCCTGCTGGTCTATCCGTTTATCGTCGCCCTGGCCTTTCTGGCGGTGTTCCTGATTCCGCACTGGAGCGGCGGGATCCTTACCACCGCTACCGAATTGCCGTCGGGTTCGGCCTTCCTGCACACGTTGTGGCTGGCCATTCCGGTGATGGTATTCTCGTTCAACCATTCGCCGATCATCTCGGCCTTTGCCGTCGACCAGAAACGCCGCTATGGCGTGCACGCCGATGAGCGCAGCGGCCAGATCCTGTGCCGTGCCCATCTGCTGATGGTGGCGATGGTGATGTTCTTCGTGTTCAGTTGCGTCCTGACGTTGACGCCCGGCCAACTGGCCGAAGCCAAGGCGCAGAACCTGTCGATTCTGTCGTACCTTGCCAACCATTTCAGCAACCCGACCATCGCCTTTGCCGCGCCATTGATTGCGTTCATTGCCATTGCCAAGTCGTTCCTGGGCCATTACATCGGTGCCAGCGAAGGCCTCAAGGGGTTGATCGTCAAGGCCGGCAAGCGCCCAGGTGCCAAGGCTCTGGACCGCATGACTGCAGCATTCATGCTGGTGATCTGTTGGATAGTCGCCACCCTCAACCCGAGCATCCTGGGCATGATCGAGACCCTGGGTGGCCCAGTGATCGCGGCGATCCTGTTCCTGATGCCGATGTACGCCATCCGCAAGGTGCCGGCCATGCGCAAGTACAGCGGGCAGATGTCCAACGTCTTTGTGGTTGCCGTAGGCCTGGTGGCGATCTCTGCGCTGGTGTACTCGCTGCTCAGCTGATGATGAAGTGGCCCTCCGGAAGCAGGATTGTCTGCTTTCGGATGACTGGTTTGTCCACAAAAATTGTCTGGCAATGCAACAATTTAACTTTCCCCCATAGGTGCCCGGGCACTTTCATGATTAACTCTGGTCCTTTACTCACCCCCGCATAAGGACTCAGCTCATGGCTCAAGTGACTCTCAAAGGCAACCCGGTACAGGTCAAAGGCGATCTGCCTAAAGTCGGCGCCCAGGCTCCAGCGTTTTCCCTGGTTGGTGCTGGCCTGGCTGACGTGACCCTGGCAAGCCTTGCCGGCAAGCGCAAAGTGCTGAACATCTTCCCAAGCGTCGACACCCCAACCTGCGCTACCTCGGTTCGCACCTTCAACAAGAAGGCCGCTGAACTGAACAACACCGTGGTGCTGTGCATCTCGGCCGACCTGCCATTCGCCCAGGCGCGCTTCTGCGGCGCTGAAGGCCTGGAAAACGTCCAGAACCTGTCCACCCTGCGTGGCCGCGAGTTCATCGAGAACTACGGCGTTGCCATCGCCGATGGCCCGCTGGCCGGCCTGACTGCCCGCGCCGTGGTGGTCCTGGATGAGAACGACAAGGTGCTGCACGCTGAGCTGGTGGGCGAAATTGCTGAAGAGCCGAACTACGATGCAGCATTGGCTGTACTGAAGTAAGGCCGATCGCGGGGCAAGCCTGCGAAGCTGCCAAATTGTAAGAGTTGTTGCGGCCTGGACCTTGTCCAGGCCGTTTTTATTTAAACTTCATCGTCTTACCAACGTAAGCCAAGGTAAATTGCCGGTAAAGGCGCTTTGCTTATCTGCCCGCAGTGCTTATCGTTCAGCCTCCTCAAAAGAATTCCTATCCGCACAATGGTCGATCACCCGATGCTTTCTCGTTCCCGTTCCTCTCGTCGCTGGCTTGTCGGCCTGCTGATCCTGCTGCTGGTCGCCGGCCTGTGCTGGTGGCTGTGGCCGTCGCCAGCCGCCCACAAGGCAGCCGGTGCGCCGGGAGGCAAGGGCGGGCGGCCCGGGTTTGGCGCCTTTGGCGGGCCGGTGCCGGTGCGTGTGGAGCCGGCAACCGTGGGCGACTTCCCGGTGTACCTCAAGGCCCTGGGCACGGTGACGGCGACCAATACCGTCAATGTGCGCAGCCGGGTGGGCGGCGAACTGGTCAAGGTCAACTTCCAGGAAGGGCAGAAGGTCAAGAGCGGCGACCTGCTCGCCGAGATCGACCCGCGCAGCTACCAGAACGCCCTGCAACAAGCCGAAGGCACCCTGGCGCAGAACCAGGCGCAGCTGAAAAACGCCCAGATCGACCTGGAGCGTTACAAGGGCTTGTATACCGAAGACAGTATCGCCAAGCAGACGCTCGACACCCAGGTTGCACTGGTCGGCCAGTACCAGGGCACGATCAAGACCAACCAGGCGGCCGTCGGCGACGCCAAGCTGAACCTGGACTTCACCCGCATTCGCGCACCGATCACCGGGCGCCTGGGTCTGCGCCAGCTCGATGTCGGCAACCTGGTGGCGGCCAATGACACCACCGCCCTGGTGGTGATCACCCAAACCCAGCCGATCACCGTCGCGTTCACATTGCCCGAATCTGAACTCAACACCGTGCTGGCGCGCTACCGCAGCGGCGCCAAGCTGCCGGTGGAAGCCTGGGACCGTGGCGACACCCGGCAGCAAGCGCTCGGCGTGCTGCGCAGCCTCGACAACCAGATCGACACCACCACTGGCACCCTGAAGTTCAAGGCCTATTTCGAGAACCAGGACGAAGCGCTGTTCCCCAACCAGTTCGTCAACGTGCGCCTGCTGGCCGACACCCTCAAAGATGTAGTGCTGGCGCCCTCGGCGGCGATCCAGTTCGGCACCGATGGCTCGTTCGTGTATGTGCTGGAAGGGGAGAACAAGGTACGTATTCGTCCGCTCAAGCTGGGTGCCAGCGATGGCGACCATACGGTGATCCTCGAAGGCCTGGCCAAGGGTGAGCGGGTAGTGCTCGAAGGCACTGACCGTCTGCGCGACGGCAGCGATGTTGAAGTGGTCAACGACAGCGCCGAAGTACCGGTGACCCCTGGCCAGCACCTGCAGGGCCAGGACAAGAAGGACGCCGCCATCACCCCGGGCACCCAGGGCAAGGCTGGCGCATGAACCTCTCGCGGCTGTTCATCCTGCGCCCGGTGGCGACCACCCTGAGCATGCTGGCCATCGTGCTGGCCGGCCTGATCGCCTACAAACTGCTGCCGGTAGCGGCATTGCCCCAGGTCGATTACCCCACCATCCGGGTCATGACCCTCTACCCAGGTGCGAGCCCCCAGGTGATGACCAGTGCGGTCACCGCGCCCCTGGAGCGCCAGTTCGGGCAAATGCCCGGGCTCACCCAGATGGCCTCCACCAGTTCTGGCGGCGCCTCGGTGCTGACCCTGCGCTTCAGCCTGGACATGAACATGGACGTGGCCGAGCAGCAGGTGCAGGCAGCCATCAACGCTGCCACCAACCTGCTGCCTACCGACCTGCCGGCGCCCCCGGTGTACAACAAGGTCAACCCGGCCGACACGCCAGTGCTGACCCTGGCCATTTCTTCCCAGACCATGCCGCTGCCCAAGCTCAATGACCTGGTCGATACCCGGGTGGCGCAGAAAATCGCCCAGATCGGCGGTGTCGGCATGGTCAGCATCGCCGGCGGCCAGCGCCAGGCGGTACGGATCAAGGTCAACCCCGATGCCTTGGCCTCGGCGGGCCTGAACCTGGCCGATGTGCGCACCCTGATCGGCGCTTCCAACGTCAACCAGCCCAAGGGCAACTTCGACGGCCCCACCCGGGTGTCGATGCTCGATGCCAACGACCAGCTGCGTTCTCCCGAGGAATACGCCAACCTGATCCTGGCCTACAACAACGGCGCACCCCTGCGCCTCAAGGATGTTGCCGAGATCGTCGACGGCGCCGAGAACGAGCGTCTCGCGGCCTGGGCCAACCAGAACCAGGCGGTGCTGCTGAACATCCAGCGCCAGCCGGGGGCCAACGTTATCGAGGTGGTCGACCGGATCAAGGCCATGCTGCCGTCGATCACCGACAACCTGCCGGCGGGCCTGGATGTCACCGTGCTCACCGACCGTACCCAGACCATCCGCGCCTCGGTCAAGGACGTCCAGCACGAGTTGCTGATCGCCATTGCCCTGGTGGTCATGGTGACGTTTGTGTTCCTGCGCCGTTTCAGCGCCACCATCATTCCCTCGGTGGCAGTACCGCTGTCGCTGATCGGCACCTTCGCCGTCATGCACCTGGCCGGGTTCTCGATCAACAACCTGACGCTGATGGCCCTGACAATCGCCACCGGTTTTGTCGTGGACGATGCCATCGTCATGCTGGAGAACATCTCGCGGCATATCGAGGAGGGCGAGACGCCGATGCAGGCCGCGCTCAAGGGCGCCCGGCAGATCGGCTTCACCCTGATCTCGCTGACCTTCTCGCTGATCGCGGTGCTGATCCCGTTGCTGTTCATGGCCGATGTGGTCGGGCGGCTGTTCCGTGAGTTTGCCATCACCCTGGCGGTGGCCATCCTGATTTCACTGGTAGTTTCGCTGACCCTGACGCCGATGATGTGCGCGCGTTTGCTCAAGCGCGAGCCCAAGCCTGAAGAGCAGAGCCGGTTCTACCGTGCCAGCGGAGCCTGGGTCGACTGGATGATCGACTACTACGGCCGCGGCCTTACCTGGGTGCTCAGGCATCAGCCGCTGACTTTGCTGGTGGCGGTGGCCACCCTGGGCCTGACTGTGCTGTTGTACCTGGTGGTGCCCAAGGGCTTCTTCCCGGTGCAGGACACCGGCGTCATCCAGGGCATTTCCGAAGCGCCGCAGTCGGTGTCGTTCGCGGCCATGAGCCAGCGCCAGCAAGCGCTGAGTGCGATCATCCTGCAGGACCCGGCAGTGCAGAGCCTGTCGTCCTACATCGGTGTCGATGGCGACAATGCCACGCTCAACAGCGGCCGTTTGCTGATCAACCTCAAGCCCCATGGCGAGCGTGACCTCACGGCGGCCCAGGTGATTGCCCGCCTGCAGCCGGAGGTCGACAAGCTGATCGGCATTCGCCTGTTCATGCAGCCGGTGCAAGACCTGAGCATCGAAGACCGGGTCAGCCGCACCCAGTACCAATTCAGCCTGTCGTCGCCTGATGCCGAGTTGCTGGCGCAGTGGAGCGGCAAGCTGGTCGATGCCCTGCAGCAGCGTCCGGAACTCACTGACGTAGCCAGCGACCTGCAGGACAAGGGCCTGCAGGTATTCCTGGTGATCGACCGTGACGCTGCCAGCCGTCTGGGCATCAATGTCGCCGACATCACCAACGCGCTGTACGACGCCTTTGGTCAGCGGCAGATCTCGACCATCTATACCCAGGCCAGCCAGTACCGCGTGGTGCTGCAGGCAGAAGCGGCGTCCACACTGGGGCCGCAGGTACTGGAGCAGATCCACGTCAAGGCCACGGATGGCGGCCAGGTACGGCTGTCGAGCCTGGCGCGCATCGAGCAACGCCAGGCACAACTGGCCATTGCCCATATCGGCCAGTTCCCGGCGGTGATGATGTCGTTCAACCTCGGCGAGGGCGTGGCCCTGGGCGAGGCAGTCAAGGTGATCGAGCAGGTGCAGCAGGAGATCGGCATGCCGGTCGGCGTGCAGACTCGCTTCCAGGGCGCTGCCGAAGCCTTCCAGGCCTCGCTGTCGAGCACCTTGCTGCTGATTCTGGCAGCGGTGGTGACCATGTACATCGTGCTGGGTGTGCTCTACGAGAGCTACATCCATCCGGTCACCATTCTCTCGACCCTGCCATCGGCCGCCGTGGGTGCCTTGCTGGCGTTGATCCTGACCGGTAACGATCTGGGTATGATCGCCATCATCGGCATCATTCTATTGATCGGCATCGTCAAGAAGAACGCGATCATGATGATCGACTTCGCCCTGGAAGCCGAACGCAACCAGGGCGTGGACCCGCAGACGGCAATCTACCAGGCGGCACTGTTGCGTTTCCGGCCGATCCTGATGACCACCCTGGCGGCGCTGTTCGGCGCCATCCCGTTGATGCTCGCCACCGGTTCCGGCGCCGAGCTGCGTCAGCCGCTTGGTTTGGTGATGGTGGGTGGATTGCTGGTGAGCCAGGTGCTGACGCTCTTCACTACGCCGGTCATCTACCTGTACTTCGACCGCCTGTCCCGTCGCTGGCGCCGTCAGCCTGACACCGTGGTGCAGGCCCAGCCATGAACCTGTCCGCACCTTTCATCCGCCGGCCGGTAGCCACCATGCTGCTGAGCCTGGCGATCATGTTGCTGGGCGGTGTCAGCTTTGGCCTGCTGCCAGTGGCGCCGCTGCCGCAGATCGAGTTTCCGGTGATCGTGGTCCAGGCCAACCTGCCCGGTGCCAGTCCTGAGGTCATGGCCTCGACGGTGGCGACCCCGCTGGAGCGCTCCATGGGCGCGATTTCCGGGGTCACGACGCTGACCAGCAGTTCCAGCCAAGGTTCGACCCGGGTCATCCTGGGGTTTGACCAGGGCCGTGATGTCGATGCGGCGGCCCGCGAGGTGCAGGCAGCGATCAACGCCTCGCGCAACTTGCTGCCCAGCGGCATGCGCAGCATGCCCACCTACAAGAAATTCAACCCGTCCCAGGCACCGATCATGGTGCTGGCACTGACTTCCAGCGTGCTGCAAAAGGGCCAGCTCTATGACCTGGCCTCGACCATCCTGTCCCAGAGCCTGTCGCAGGTGCCTGGGGTAGGGGAGGTGCAGATCGGCGGTAGCTCCCTGCCTGCAGTGCGCATCGAGCTCGAGCCGCAGTTGCTCAACCAGTACGGCGTGGCCCTGGACGACGTGCGCCAGACCATCGCCAACGCCAACCAGCGCCTGGCCCAAGGGCTTTATCGAAGACGGCCAGCGCAACTGGCAGGTACAAGCCAACGATCAGTTGGAAAAGGCCAAGGACTATGAGCCCCTGGTAATTCGCTACCAGGACGGCGCAGTGCTGCGCCTGAGCCATGTGGCCAAGGTCAGCGATGCGGTGGAGAACCGCTACAACAGTGGCTTTTTCAACGATCAGCAAGCGGTATTGCTGGTGATCAACCGTCAGACCGGCGCCAACATCATCGAGACGGTGAACAAGATCAAGGAGCAGCTGCCGGCTCTTGAGTCGCTAATGCCGGCCAGCGTCAAGCTGGACGTGGCCATGGATCGCTCCCCAGTGATCACTGCGACCCTCAAGGAAGCCGAGCACACCCTGATCATCGCTGTGGTGCTGGTGGTGCTGGTGGTGTTCCTGTTCCTGGGCAACCTGCGTGCTTCGCTTATCCCGACCCTGGCGGTACCGGTTTCGCTGGTGGGCACCTTTGCAGTGATGTACCTGTGTGGTTTTTCGCTGAACAACTTATCGCTGATGGCATTGATCCTTGCCACGGGACTGGTGGTCGACGATGCCATCGTGGTGCTGGAGAACATCTCCAGGCATATCGATGAAGGTGTGGAACCGATGCGCGCCGCCTACCTTGGGGCCAAGGAAGTCGGCTTCACGTTGCTGTCGATGAACCTCTCGCTGGTGGTGGTGTTCGTCTCGATCCTGTTCATGGGTGGCATTGTCGGGTCGTTGTTCCGCGAGTTTTCCATCACCCTGGCAGCGGCAATCATCGTTTCGCTGGTAGTCTCCCTGACCTTGACGCCGATGCTCTGTGCCCGCTGGCTCAAAGCCCACCCCGAGGGTGAGCAGACCCGCCTGCAGCGTTGGAGCGAGCAACTCAACCAGCGCATGATGGCAAGCTACGCTCGGAGCCTGGACTGGGTCTTGCGCCACCGACGCCTGACGCTGTTGAGCCTGCTGGTGACCATCGCGGTCAACATCGCCCTGTATGTGGTGGTGCCCAAGACCTTCCTGCCGCAGCAGGACACCGGCCAGTTGATGGGCTTTGTGCGTGGCGATGACGGCCTGTCGTTCCAGGTGATGCAGCCGAAGATGGAAATCTATCGGCGCGCCTTGCTCAAGGACCCTGCGGTGCAGAGCGTGGCAGGTTTTATCGGCGGCAACAGCGGCACCAACAACGCCATGGTGCTGGTGCGTCTGAAACCGATCAGCGAGCGCAAGGAGTCGGCGCAGAAGATCATCGAGCGGCTACGCAAAGAGATGCCCAAGGTGCCGGGAGGGCGGTTGTTCCTGATGGCCGACCAGGACCTGCAGTTTGGCGGCGGTCGCGACCAGAGCACCTCGCAGTTCCTCTATACCCTGCAAAGCAGCGAGCTGTCAGCCCTGCGTGAGTGGTACCCGAAAGTGGTCGCCGCGTTCAAGGCATTGCCTGAGCTGACCGCCATCGATGCCCGCGAAGGCGGCGGCACCGAGCAGATCACTCTGGTGGTCGACCGTGAGCAGGCCAAGCGCCTGGGCATCGACATGAGCATGGTGACCTCGGTGCTCAACAATGCCTACAGCCAGCGACAGATCTCGACCATCTACGACAGCCTGAACCAGTACCAGGTGGTGATGGAGGTCAATCCCAAGTACGCCCAGGACCCTCGCACCCTGGAGCAGGTCCAGGTCATCACCGCAGAGGGTGCCCGGGTACCGCTGTCAACCTTTGCCCACTACGAGAACAGCCTGGCCGATGACCGTGTCAGCCATGAAGGCCAGTTTGCCTCCGAGAACATCAACTTCGATGTTGCCGAGGGCTACAGTCAGGACCAGGCCATGGCTGCGGTCGAGCGGGCCGTGGCCAAGGTCGGCTTGCCCGAGGACGTGATCGCCAAGGTGGGCGGTACAGGCGATGCCTTTGCCAAGAGCCAGGAAGGGCAACCGTGGATGATCCTCGGAGCCTTGCTCGCGGTGTACCTGGTGCTCGGCATTCTGTATGAGAGTTACATCCACCCGCTGACCATTCTCTCGACCCTGCCATCGGCCGGGGTCGGGGCTTTGCTCACCCTGTACGTGGTGGGCAGCGAGTTCAGTCTGATTTCGCTGCTCGGGCTGTTCCTGCTCATCGGTGTGGTAAAGAAAAACGCGATCATGATGATCGACCTTGCCTTGCAACTGGAGCGTCACGATCAACTGAGCCCGGAGGAATCGATCCGCCGAGCCTGCCTGCTGCGTCTGCGGCCGATCCTGATGACCACCCTGGCCGCGATCCTCGGCGCCTTGCCGTTGTTGCTCAGCCATGCCGAGGGCTCCGAGATGCGTCAGCCGCTGGGTCTGACCATCATTGGCGGGCTGGTTTTCAGCCAGGTCCTTACGCTTTACACCACCCCTGTGGTCTACCTCTATCTGGACCGCCTGCGCCATCGTTTCAATCACTGGCGTGGCGTGCGCACCGACGCTGCTTTGGAAACCCCGCTATGACCCGACGTCCGACCCTTTCCAACCGCACGCTGCAGCTGCTCGGCGCCCGGGGTTCACGCTTGCTGGCCTCCAGCCTGTGCCTGGCCATGCTCAGCGCCTGTACCCTGAGTCCGGACTACCATCGGCCCGAGAGTCCCACGCCAGTGCAGTTCAAGCACGCTGCCGGCTGGACCCAGGCCAATCCGTCGGACGCCCTGGCGCGTGGCGCCTGGTGGGAGCTGTATGGCGATGCACGGCTCAATGGCCTGGTTGACGAGCTCAATGCCAGCAACCAGACCGTCGCCCAGTACGAGGCCCAGTACCGTCAGGCCCAGGCCCTGGTGCGCAGTGCCCGTGGCGCACTGTTTCCAAGCCTTGACCTGAACGCCGGCAAGAACCGTTCAAGCCAGGGGACTGGCAGCTCCAGCTCAAGCCTGAGCAACAACAGCAGTGGTATTCGCAACACCTACAGCACCACCCTCGGTGTGAGCTGGGAAGCCGACCTCTGGGGCAAGCTGCGCGACAGCCTGGCGGCCAATGAAGCCAGTGCCGAGGCGAGCCTTGCCGACATGGCGGCGATTCGCCTGAGCCTGCAGTCGGAACTGGTGCAGAACTACCTGCAGTTGCGGGTCATGGACGAACAGAAGCGCCTGCTCGAAGCCACCGTCCTGGCCTACCAGCGCTCACTGACCATGACCGAAAACCAGTACCGTGCCGGTGTCTCCGGCAAGGACGCGGTAGCCCAGGCGCAAACCCAGCTCAAGACCACCCAGGCCGACCTGGTCGACCTGGTGTGGCAGCGTGCCCAGCTGGAAAACGCCATCGCGGTACTGCTGGGCAAGGCGCCGGCGGGCTTTGCCCTGGCCGACAGCCAGGACATCCCGGCACTGCCGCAGGTGCCGCTGGCGCTGCCATCGCAATTGCTGGAACGCCGTCCTGACATCGCCTCGGCCGAGCGCAAAGTCATGTCGGCCAACGCCAGCATCGGTGTCGTCCGGGCCGCCTACTTCCCCGACCTGACCCTGAGCATGAGTGGCGGCTACAGCAGTAGCAGCTTCAACGACTGGATCAGCCTGCCGAACCGCTTCTGGTCGGTTGGCCCGCAACTGGCCATGACCCTGTTCGACGGCGGCCAGCGGTCAGCCGAGGTCGACCGCAGTGAAGCGGTCTATGACCAGACCGTGGCCCAGTACCGCCAGGCCGTGCTCGACGGCTTCAAGGAAGTGGAAAACTACCTGGTGCAACTCAAGGTCTACGAAGACGAAGCCCGCATTCGCAGCGAAGCCCTGGACTCGGCGCGCGAGTCGTTGCGCCTGACCAATAACCAGTACAAGGCTGGCCTGATTGCCTACCTGGACGTGGTCAATGTACAGACCACTGCACTGAGCAACGAGCGTAGTGTGCTGAACTTGTTGCAAGGGCGTCTGGTGGCGAGTGTGCAGTTGATTGCCGCACTGGGTGGAGGATGGGACGCGCAGGCAGCGTTTGCCGAGGCGCCTTGAGGGTTACCGGTCGACAATCTTCCCGTTGACGCGAATGACGGGCTTGCGCTTTTCCGCAAAGCCGCAGAGCTCGTCGATAGCGCGGGGGAAGGTGGTGTAGGGCACGTTGTACTGAATGAGTTCGGTCAGGTATTCCGGAAAGACATCCCAGATCAGCCAGAGCAACCGAAGCGGAACCATGATGGGGGCCCACAACTTGCCTCGTGTGCTGGTCAAGCTGCTGCGAAACGAGTGCCGCCATTCATGAAATCGGCGAAAGGTAGTTTGTCGGCGAGACAGACGAGGCTGGAGGGGGGGGGAGGCTCAGGTAAATCCTGCGGCCCATTTGAGAGCAAGCCTTCTTCGGCCGCCAGGCGGGCCAGGATCTGCAGGTCGGTTTCGCCGGCCTGCACGCAGTACTCACGGGGCGAGTAGGTGGCGGTGGTGATGAGCTTGCGGTCGAAGATGCGGTGCTGGCCGAGCACCTTGTCGATGATCTGCGGCACGCTCAGGGCCTGGAAAATGCGCCAGTCGGAGCACAAGGCCAGGCGTGCCAGGGTGGGCTCGACCAGCACCTGGTAGCGGGTGCGGCGAAAGCCGCTGGTGCCGACGGTGAGGCGGCTGACCAGGCCTCGCCCTGCCAGAGGGTGAAGCGCGCGGGGTTGTCGAGCAGGCCGGCGAACGCGATGTCGGGGTCATGGCTGGAGAGCGTGAGGGCAAGCCTGAAGGGTTGGGACAGGCCTTCTTCGAGGTCGAAGTCGATGACCTCGAACTGTGCCTCGCTGGCCAGGGGCTGGAAGGTAAAGCGCAGGTCTGACTGGCGCGGCAGGGAAGTCCTTGTCCTGTAGGGGGCAAGGGCATGAACCTTATAGGCTGCGTCGAGGTAAGTCGTTCCCGGAAGGTCCTAAGTTGGCGTGGGAAATTTCGCTTCTTTGTTTTATGCGCCACCTGCGAGGATAGGCGTTTGCGATTACCCGAAACCAACAGGAGCACAGCTATGGTCACCTGCTATCTACGTTACGTCCTGGACCCTTACAAACTGGCCGAGTTCGAACACTACGGCACACTCTGGATCCCGTTGGTAGAGCGCTTCGGCGGTCAGCACCACGGCTACTTCCTGCCCAGCGAAGGCGCCAACAACATTGCCTTGGCGATGTTCACCTTTCCAGGCCTCGCCGAGTACGAGCGTTACCGCCAGGACTCGATGAACGACCCTGAATGCATCGCCGCGTTCCAGTACGCAGAGGACACCCGGTGCATCCTCAGCTATGAACGTTCGTTCTTCCGGCCGGTATTTGGCAAGAAATGAGCCCCGCCCGCCGCTGACGTTCGTCGGCGGCCTTTCGTTGAGGGGCGCCCAGGCGCCTCTCGTCGGCTTTAATCAAGTAATTTCCCACTCACTGGGAATCCAGTTTCATCCTCTGGGAAAACTCTGTGCACCATGTTCGCAAGGAGCACACATGAACTACACCACCCCGACTGATCGCCTGCTGCAGATTCTCGTCGCCCTCGGCCAGGCCAACGAAGCCGTGTCGGCCAAGGAGTTGAGCCTGCAGCTGCAGCAACCGCTGAGCAGTACCTATCGGCATCTGAAAACGTTGTTGCGGTGGGGGCTGGCCGAGGACAACGGCCACGGCCGTTACCTGCCGGGGCCTGCCTGTTTGCAGCTGGCGAAGAAGTTCGATCGCGAAGCGCTGCTGGTATCGCTTGCCAAGCCCGAGCTCAAGCGCCTGGCCGAGCTCAGCCAGGAGAGCGTGGCCTTGATGGTGCCCAGCAATGGCCAGGCCATTTGTATCGAGTTGATCGACAGCGTGCAGCCACTGCGCTGCTGCTATCAGAAAGGCTTGGCCCAACCACTGCTGGTCGGCGCCTCGGCGCGAGTGCTGCTGGCGCATATGGAGCCCGAGCGTTGCCAGGCGATTCTTCAGGCGCTTGGCGTGGATGCCGACGGCTATGAGGTCTATCGCCAGAGCTTCATCCCCATTCGTGCCCAGGGCTACGCCGTCAGCCTGGGTGAAATCGACGATGGTATCTGGGGTGTCAGCGCCCCGGTCCTCGACAGCCGCGACCGCCTGCACGGCGCAATCAGCCTGATGGCGCCGGCGTTTCGCGCCGAGCACAACAGCGACCGCTTGACCCGCTGGACCCGTGAGGTCGCCCTGCGCGTCGGTGCGCGGCTGGACTGAATCAACCAGGAGTACCCGCATGACTGCAAATCTTGCCATGCCTGTCTGGCAGGGCCGTATTGATGCTGGCGAGGGATCGTCGGCACTGCGCTGGCACCAGTGGGTGCAGGCCTACAGCCGCGCACAGCCGCCCGGAACGGCGCTGGTCGGGCTGGCCTGTGACGAGGGTGTCACCCGCAATCAGGGCCGCAGTGGCGCACGCCTGGGGCCACCCGCACTGCGCAAGGCATTGGCCAATCTGGCTTGGCGTGGCCAGCGTCCGCTCTATGACAGCGGCGACGTTGTCTGCACGGGAACTGACCTTGAGGGCGCCCAGCAGGCCTATGCCAAGCGCGTCAGCCAGTTGCTCGACCAGGGCCACTTGCCCCTGGGCCTGGGTGGCGGCCACGAAATCGCCTATGCGAGCTTTCTTGGCCTGGCCCAGCACTTGCGCAGCCAGCAAGCGCAGCCGCGTATTGGCATTCTCAACTTCGATGCCCACTTCGACCTGCGTCATGCCGAGCACGGCAGCTCCGGCACGCCCTTCCGGCAGATTGCCGAGTATTGCGAAGCAGCTGGGATGGCCTTCGACTACTGCTGCCTGGGGGTGAGCGAGCTGAACAATACCCAGGCCCTGTTCGACCAGGCTGCGCGCTTGAACGTGCGCTATTGCCTGGACCGCGAGATGCAGCCCTGGAACATTGCGGCCATCGAGGCCGTTGTCGATGAATTCCTCAATGGCATCGACCACTTGTACATGACGCTGTGCCTGGATGTGCTACCGGCAAGCCAGGCCCCAGGCGTCAGCGCACCCTCGGCCCACGGCGTCGATCTGATGGTGGTCGAGCACCTGGCCCGGCGTGCCAAGGCCAGCGGCAAGTTGCGCATGGCTGATGTCGCCGAACTCAACCCAGGCCTGGACCAGGATCAACGTACCGCCCGTATCGGCGCGCGGCTACTGGCGAGCCTGGTTGACTGAGCCCAACAACCCCACTAATCCAAGTATAAAAACAAGAGTGTTTAACCATGCTGACGTTGCAACTCGATGCACTGACGACCGTTGCCCTGGCGCTCCTGCTGCTGGCGATGGGTTCACAACTGAAAAAGCACAGCTATTGGTTGCGCCAACTCTGTGTACCGGCGCCGGTGATTGGCGGCTTTGGCTTCGCCCTGGTGGTATGGCTGCTGCGTGACCAGCAGCTACTGGATATCAAACTCGATACCGCCATGCAAACACCGCTGATGGTGGCATTTTTCACCACTGTCGGTCTCGGTGGCAGCCTGGGCCTGCTGCGCCAGGGTGGCAAGATCCTGTTCATCTACCTGGGTGCCTGCTGGGGCCTGGCCCTGTTGCAGAACCTGGTGGGCGTCGGCATGGCCAAGGCGTTGGGCATTGACCCATTGCTGGGGATCATGGCCGGTGCCGTGTCGCTGGAAGGGGGCTTTGGTGCGGCCGCCGCGTTCGGGCCGATCGCCGAAAACCTTGGTACGGTCGGGGCAACCACGGCGGCGCTGGCGTCGGCCACCTTCGGCATGGTTGCCGGCGGCCTGCTGGGCAGCCCGGTGGCGCGCTATCTGATCGACCGTAAGAAGCTGGTGGTACAGGCCGACAAAGTCGACTCGCTGCAAGCCCTGGAAAAAGCCAACGAGTCGCCGAGTGTCACCCTCGATGCACCGGTGCTGCTGCGCCTGCTGACCTGCATGTTGGTGATCATGGTGCTGGGCTTCTGGATCGGCGACGCCTTGAAGGAACACCTGGGCATCGTCTTGCCGGTGTATGTCGGGGCAATGTTCGTCGCCATCATCCTGCGCAACCTCAACGATCGTGCCCGGGTGATCGAGATTCCCGACAACGCCGTCAGTACCCTGGGCGACATCAGCCTGGGCATGTTCCTGACCATGGCGATGATGAGCCTCAAGTTCTGGGAACTGGAACAACTGGGCCTGCCGTTGCTGATGATCCTGGTGGTGCAGGTAGTGATCATGGTGTTGCTGTGCATTTTCGTGCTGTTCCGCCTGTTTGGCGGCAACTACGACGCGGCGGTGCTGTGCGCGGGCTACATGGGGCATGGTCTGGGTGCCACACCGAACGCGGTGGCCAACATGGGCGCGATCTGTGATCACTACAAAGTGTTCTCCTACAAGGCCTTCATCATCGTGCCGCTGTGTGGTGCGGTGCTCATCGACATTGTGGCCTTGCCGTTGATTACCTGGTTCATCAACGCCTTCAGCTGACCGTTAAAGGCAACTGCTCCACTGCTGGCACTTTGCCTTGCCTGCTGGCATGCTCTCGCCCAATGGACGGCAGGCGAGTGCCTGCCGTTGGGGCGGTCATGGAGAGCAGGCGTTGAGTGCAGAGAAAAAGGCCCGGATGGCGCAGCTGAGTGTGCTGAGCAAATATGGCGTGCTGGCGGATTTCTCCGCGCTGCAAGAGGCTCAGTTGGACCGGGCGCTGAAGGCGGTCGTGTCGGTGAAGGCTGCGCAAGGCATGACCTTTGCCAAGTGGTGTGACCAGGTGTTGGGGCAGGGCGCGCGCGTGCCGGTAGCCAGTTTTCTGGCGACCCCGGGGCAAACCCAGTTCAGTAGCCTGACTGCCACCACTGACCTGGCCAAGAGCCTCAAGGCTCAGGACAAGCAGCATCAAATCACTGTCAAGGGCTACCAGCAGCAGATCGAGCAACTGCAGGCCGAACTGCAGGCTTTGCGAGACGAGCAGTCCAAAACTGCAGCCGCAGCCGAGCAGGCATGGTCACGCGATCTGCCAGCACAACTCAGTTACTGGTACCTCGATACCTGTGCGCACCTGCACGAAATCCTCTGGGACATCAACGAAGTCGAAGGGGCTATTTTCGAGCAGCAGGGGCAGTTCAACCGCGATTATCGCCGGCGTATCGGCGAGATTATCGGCCAGGCGCTGTCTCACCTGGATGCATTGGGCTTCACGCTCGATGTGCAGTTGCAGGAGATAACGGACAAGGCAGACAAATCGCTGCCGCCCATCGAGCTGTACCACAGCCGGTCTGGCGAAGACGACGGCCATGGCCAGCAGCGATTCGATTTCGTGGTACACGGCGTGCAGGCCGACGTCATCGAGGCTGCGGGTAACTTTCTGCACCCTGGGCGGGCACAACGGGAAATTGAAAAGCACAGACGCTTCAGCTGCCAGGTCGACGTTGCCATCAGCCGGGGGCACGCCCTGGATGAGGATGATGTGTTCCACCTCTCGTGTTACATGCACAAACTGTTCGAGGCCATGGCCCGTGCCGGTGACAAGCGACCGCGCGGGAGCCTGCGCGAGAAGGTGATTCTGTGCCTGCTGCTCTCAAGGACTGCACCCTGTACCACCGCAAGGTACGCTCGAGCGGGAGCGCTGCCTCGTCTGCAAGACATCTACTACCGGGGTATCACCCCGCGCGAGGCCCGCAAGCCGGGCGCGGCATCGGATGTATCGTCAGGGAAAATCGTCGAGCACCTGTTGCACCTGATGCACATTCAGGGCGGGTCGTAATTCAGACACCACGAGATAGCCAGGCTGCACTGGCCTTGTCGCCGGGCAAGCCAGCTCTCGCAAGAGCGGGCTCGGCCGGCGACAAGGCCATAGCTTCAGATCTGGTTGATCTCGCGGTCCTTGGTTTCAGGCAGGAAGAAGGTGCCGAGGATGGCCGTCATTACCGCGATGACGATGGGGTACCACAGCCCGTAATAGATATCCCCGGTGGCCGCCACCATGGCAAACGCCACCGTCGGCAGGAAACCGCCGAACCAGCCATTGCCGATGTGGTAGGGCAGAGACATCGAGGTGTAGCGGATGCGGGTCGGGAACAGCTCGACCAGCCACGCGGCGATCGGGCCATACACCATGGTCACGTAGATCACCAGGATGGTCAGCAGCAACAGCACCATCGGGTAGTTGGTCTTGGCCGGGTCGGCTTTCTCCGGGTAGCCTGCATTTTTGAGTGCAGTGCCCAGGGTTACGGCGAAGGCATCGTTCTGGGCCTTGAAGTCGGCAGCCGGCATCCCGGTCCCCTCGAAGCTCTGCACCACGTTCTCGCCGATACGGATCTGCGCCACCGCGCCCGGTTCTGCTTTCTGGTTCTCGTAAGGGATGGCCCGCTTGGCCAGCACGCTCTTGGCCAAGTCGCAGGAACTGGTGAATTTGGCCTTGCCTACCGGGTCGAATTGGAACGAGCACTGGTTGGGATCGGCAATCACCGTGACCGGGTTCTTCTCCTGGGCGGTGAACACATCCGGATTACCGTACTGGGTCAGCGCATGGAAGATCGGAAAGTAGGTGAGAGCGGCGAGGACGCAGCCGGCCATGATGATGCCCTTGCGGCCGATACGGTCGGACAGGCTACCGAACAGGATGAAGAACGGCGTGCCGATCAACAGCGAGCCGGCTATCAGCAGGTTGGCGGTCTGTGGGTCGATCTTGAGCATCTGCAGCAGAAAGAACAGTGCGTAGAACTGGCCGGTATACCAGACCACCGCCTGGCCGGCAGTGCCGCCAAGCAGGGCCATGATGACTATCTTGAGGTTGTCCCAGCGGGCAAAGGACTCGGTCAACGGTGCCTTGGAGGCCTTGCCTTCGGCCTTCATCTTCTGGAACACCGGCGACTCGCTCAGTTGCAGGCGGATGTACACCGATACGATCAGCAGCAGGATCGACAGCAGGAACGGGATCCGCCAGCCCCAGGCCTCGAAGGCTTCGGTGCCGAGGATTGTCCGGCACGCCAGGATCACCAGCAGTGACAGAAACAGCCCCAGGGTCGCGGTGGTCTGAATCCACGAAGTGAAGTAGCCACGCTTGCCTTGTGGCGCATGCTCGGCCACATAAGTCGCCGCCCCGCCGTACTCGCCACCCAGCGCCAGGCCCTGCAGCAGCCGCAGGGTGATCAGGATGATCGGCGCCGCCACGCCAATGGTGGCGTAGCTGGGTAGCAGACCGACAATCGCGGTGGACACGCCCATGATCACAATGGTGATCAGGAAGGTGTACTTGCGCCCGATCATGTCGCCCAGGCGGCCGAACACTATGGCACCGAATGGGCGTACGGCAAAGCCCGCGGCAAAAGCCAACAGGGCAAAGATGAAAGAGGTGGTTTCGTTGACACCGGCGAAAAAGTGTTTGGCGATGATCGCGGCGAGGGAGCCGTAGAGGTAGAAGTCATACCACTCGAATACGGTCCCCAGGGAGGAGGCAAAAATGACCTTGCGCTCCTCCCGGGTGATCCCGCGTTTGGGTGCGCTGCCTGAGGTTGTGTTGTCGATTGCCGCCATTAGTGTTCTCCGTCTTGTTCTTGTAGGCCGGAGCACCTCATCGATATTGCCGCACCCAGGCCCTGGGGCTGATGTCTTGGACTACCGATTGCGCAAATATTGAACACATGCTGAAGCATAATCAGGTTTGCGTAGATATCCACTCGGGTGTGTCGACTGCTCACAGGCGGTAGATCGCGGGATTGCCCTGCGCTGGATTTGTCGATTTCCCTTCCACCCGTTCGACCAGATACATCCCTCCAGCCCGAGCACTCGATCATGACCACCCCACAATCGGGTTACGCCCCCGTAAACGGCTTGCACCTCTATTACGAGATTCACGGCGAGCACCAGGCTGACCAACCACCGTTGATACTGCTGCATGGCGGTGGCGACACCATCGAGACCTCCTTCGCCCAGCTCCTCCCGGCGCTGGCGGCCGAGCGCCAGGTCATCGCCTTTGAACAGCAGGGCTACGGCCATACCGCCGACATCGTTGAGCGGGCCTTCAGCTTCGTGCAGTCAGCTGATGATACGGCGGGACTGTTGGCCCATCTGGGTATCGGGCAGGCAGACCTGTTTGGCTTCAGCAATGGCGGCACCATTGCCGCCCTGGTGGCGATCAGGCACCCCCGGAGAGTGCGCAAGCTGATGCTGGCTTCGGCGTTGGTCAGCCGCGCTGGCGCCTACACCTGGCTATGGGAACTGATCGATTCCGCCAGCCTCCAGACCATGCCCGAGGCGTTGCAGCAGGCTTACCTGGCGGTGGCACCAGAGCCTGGGCACCTGCAACTGATGCACGACAAGGCGGTGCGACGGATGCGCGAGTTCCAGGACATTGCCCCAGAAGTGATTGGCGGTATCACCGCGCCGACCCTGATCGTGGTGGGAGATTCGGATGTGGTACGGCCAGAGCATGCGGTGGAGCTGTTCAGGCTGCTGCCGCAGGCGCAGTTGGTGGTGCTGCCAGGCACCGATCACCTGCAGGTGACAGCCCGGACCGAGTGGTTGGTGCCGATGATCGGGGCGTTTTTGCAGGAGTGGCCGACGAATCAGCCGGTAGTCCCGGCTGCCGACCAGACCGCTAGCTCATAGCCATCCGGATCGATGAAGTGAAAGCGTTGCCCGCCCGGGAACGCGAACGTCTCGCGGCTGATGGTGGCGCCGGCGGCCTTTAGCCTTAGCTGGGTCTGCTCCAGGTCATCGGCGTAGAGGATTACCAGCGGACCGCCCGGTCGCACGGGCTCGCCAGTGGTGAGCCCGCCGGAAAGTCGACCGTCGCTGAACTCGGTGTAAGTCGGGCCGTAGTCAACGAAACTCCAGCCGAACGCACTGCCGTAGAAGGCTTTGCTGCGGGCGATGTCGCTGACATTGAATTCGATATTGTCGATCTGACGGTCTTTTCCCTGTGCACTCATGGGTGCCTCCTTGCGCGTGATGTAGTAGCGGGGCTCGATCCGACGGTTATACCGCATCGCGGGGCAAGCCCGCGCCTACACAAGCTGCAGCCAGGGCCAGCGGGATTGGTAGCTCCTGGCCTTTTGCGCGAACAGGTCCGGTTGCGGGTTCCTGGGGTTGATCCGCAACCATCCGTGCGACACATCCTCCAGGCCATAAGGGGCATAGACTTCGCCTGTGTCCGGGTCCAGTGCAATGCAAGTCCCGGCAATCAGGTAGCGGTCAACTCCGTCCCTGGCCGACTGCAGCTGCGGATAAGACCGGCCAAAGCGCTCGCCATACCACAGGTGTACGCGTGCCTGATTGCGTACCTCGATGTTCACGCCCAAGTCCTGGAACATAGGCCCGGCGCGCTGGATCACCTCATCCTCGGCTTCCCACGACAGGTCCGGGTCGAAGTAAAAGACGTCATAGTCCTTGATCCCCCAGCCGGCCGGCTGCTGTGCTTGCCGGTTCCACACTGCCTGGAACAGGCAGCCCGCGGTGAGCAGGCACTGGCTCAGACCCAGGGAGGGCAGGCGCGAGGTGACGGCAACGTTGACCGGGTTGGTCATCGCAATGCTGACCAGTTGTTCGGCAGTCAATGTCATGGGCATTCCTGTGCTGGGGAAGTTCTGGCGATCGACATTAGCGCAAAGTGCCGGGCAGGCGCAGGCATGATTTGCAATCAATACCCATTGGCATACTTCCCCAGCCCGATCTTGATCCCCACCAGCACAGGCGCCGCGACGGCAAACAGCAGGACAACCGCGACAAACGCCGTATCGAAGGCAATCACCATCGACTGTCCCGACACCACCCGCCCCAACAGATTAGTCGCCGCCCGACCTGCCGCCTCTGCATCCAGGCCCTTGCTGGCAAGCAAGGCCGTGGTGGTCGACAGTCGTTCGAACAGGGCCGGTGATCCTGGCATGAGGTGCGTCCCCAGTACCACGGCATTGTTGACCAGGTTGTGATCGATCAGGGTCTGCAATCCTGCAACGCCCATCAAACCTCCCAGCTGCCGCCCGGTATTGAACAGGCCGATGCCAGCGGCCAGGGTGCGGTTGCCGAGGTGACTGAAGGCAATCAAGGTGATCGACAGGAACAGGAAGCCCAGCCCCAGGCCGCGCAACAATAGGGCCGCCATCATGTCGTCACTGCCGTTTTCGCTGGTAGAACCCGACAACATCCACATCGCCAGCATGAGCATCAGGATGCCGAAGGGCACGGTGACAAATGGCGCGATTCGGCGCGCTTGAAACAGGTAGGCCGACACCAGCAGCCCGGCGCAAAACACCGCACCGCTGGGCAACAGCAACAGGCCGGCGTCTGTTGGGGTGAACCCGAGCACCGACAGGGCGAACGCCGGGATCAGGTACGCGCTGCCAAACAGGGCTGCACCGGCAACAAAGCTGACAATGAAGGCGAACGCAAAATCACTCGACTTGAACAGGGTGAAATCCAGCAGACGCTCGCCATCGGCCTGCAGTTGCTGGCCGACAAACGCCAGCAAGGCACTTGTCCCGAGCATTGTCAGCCACAGGATCCGCGGCGCTTCAAACCAGTCCCAGCGGCTGCCCTGGCTGAGTACGTAAGTAAAACAGAGCAGGCCGCAAGACATCAGGACAAACCCTGTCCAGTCAAAATGCCGGGCGCGGTGACGGCGGGGCACAGGCGCGTCAACGAACAGGAGTAGTCCCGCCGCCATCAAGGCAAGGGGCACTACACAGAAGAAGATCCAAGCCCAGGATTGGCTGTCGAGTAACCACCCTTGCAGGGCTGGCGCGAGGGTAGCGGGGGCGACCACAGCGCCCATGGCAAACACGGCTTGAAGCACGGGCTGGTAGGCACGGGCATAGGTGCGAAAGAGGATGGCCTGCCCCCCGACCAGCACGGTTGCGCCGGCAAAGCCCTGCACCGCTCGCAGCAGCACCAGCAGCTCCAGTTGCGCGGTAAGGGCGGCGCCAGCGCACGCCAAGCCCATGATCAGGGTTGCGGCCAGGATTACGTGCCGGGGGTAGAAACACTTGAACCACCAGGGTGCCGTCATGAAACCGATCAACTTGAATGCGGTGTAAGCAATGTCCAGCCAGGCGAACTCATCGGGCGTTGCGTAGGTATCGCCGATGATGTCGCTGCGTCCCAAAGCCAGTACGGTGCTGGCGATTGCTTCAGTGAGCGCGGCGAGGACGATGCCCATCAGGAGCAGGGCAGCGGCTACCCGGCTCACGATCCACCCCCAAGGGCTACCTCGACCCGCGCCGACAGTCCCGGCACGATACGCCCCGGCAGCGGGTTGCTGGCCAGGCTGATCTTGACCGGCACCCGCTGCACCACCCGGACAAAGTTGCCGGTGGCGTTGTCGGTAGGCAACAGGCTGAAGGCCGAGCCGCTACCCGGAGCAAAACTGTCGACCACCCCTTCAAGCACGTCATCAGGAAAGCCATCGACCGTGATGCGCACACGCAGGCCGGGCTGCAGCTGTTCAAGCTGGGTTTCCTTGAAATTGGCCACCACCCACACATCGTCGACCGGCACGATGTCGAGCAAGGCAACGCCGGTTGTCACGTAGCGGCCCACCCGTACCTGGCGGTTACCGACAATGCCGCCTATCGGTGCCCGCACCACGGTGCTGTCCAGGTCGATCCGGGCCAGGTCCAGTGCGGCTTGAGCCTGCATCACCGCAGCCACGGCGGCTTCGCGCTGGGCCACCAGTACGGCAATGGTCTGCTGCTGAGCGTCCACGGACGCGGAGGTCGCCGACACGCTGGCCACTGCC
Source organism: Pseudomonas vranovensis (assembly GCF_040438935.1). Classification (NCBI taxonomy): domain Bacteria; kingdom Pseudomonadati; phylum Pseudomonadota; class Gammaproteobacteria; order Pseudomonadales; family Pseudomonadaceae; genus Pseudomonas; species Pseudomonas vranovensis. The sequence continues at coordinate 1,596,104 of NZ_CP159259.1, forward strand.
TTGGAGCGTGCTGCGCCCGTTTCGTCGACCAGGGCCTGGCTGACCGCGTGGCTGACGATCAGTTTGCGGCTGCGGTCATGGGTCTTGTTGGCCAGGTTCATGTCGGCGGCGGCCGAGCGGTGCTGCGCCTGTGCCTGGCGAATAAGGGCATGCTGCAAGCGGGTCTGGGCGTCTATATGGCTCAAGCGTGCCTGGGCTGCGCTGACATTGGCCGCGGCCTGTGCCAGGTGCGCACGGTAGTCCTTGTCATCGATACGAAACAGCACCTCGCCGGCCCGCACCGCCTGGTTGTCCCTGACCTCGACCGTTGTGACATAACCGGCCACCTTGGCGGCAAGCGAGGTGACGTCGCCGCGCACATAGGCGTTGTCGGTCGAGATGCTGGCGCCGCCGAATGCCATCACCCAACCGCCCACCATCACTGCCAGGGCACTGGCGCACAACAACAGGCCGACGGCCTTGCGCTTGCCCGGGCGTGGCGGGTCAGGCACCTGGGCGTGTGGGGCGCTGTCGACACTGGTTTGCGGGGCGTTCATGTTGGTGTGTCCTGTGCAGGGCCAGCGCCCTCGGCAACGCTGGGCTGCCGAGGGTCGGGCAGTGAGTGGGGGTCAGGGCTTGACCGGCTTGACCAGCTCCTTCTCGCTGCTGTCGAGCACGAATACCGCCAGCAGGCGGGCAGGCTCGGTGGTGCTGGCGTTGGCGCTGACGGCATGGAAGGCGCCGGGTTCTTCGACGAAGTTTTCGCCGGCCTCATAGACGTTTTCTGGCGCGTCACCGACCTTGCTGCGCACCGCGCCCTCAAGCACCGTGGCATAGATGAAGGCCGACTTCGGATGCAGATGGGCCGGGGAGGCGCCACCAGGGGCGTATTCCACCAGCACACCCTTCATGCTCTTGCCCGGTACATTGGGCAGGGCGCGGTCGAACACCACCGTGACCTTGCCCGGCTGCGGTTCGGCGGCCCAGGCCGTGCTGAGGGTCAAGGTCGCAAAGACGGCGGCCAGTACAGTTCGGCTAAACATGGCAGTGCTCCTGTTCAAGTAGATGAGGGAAGGCTCAGCGCCCGGCCTGGGCTGCGAGCCAGTCCTCGAAACGGATGGCACCCAGGCGCGGATTGCGGCTGCCCGGGGTCAGCGATTGATCGTCGAGCTCGGATCCGAAGTAGCGGGCGTGTACATCAGCGACCACCTTGCGGGTGTCCTGGGTGGCGTGGAAAAAGCGTCGCACCAGCTCGTCCATTGGCATGGCCTCGGGCCCGGCGACTTCTGCCGTGCCGTTGAGTGGTGTGGCCAGGGTGACATCGGCCAGCGCCGCGACAACATCGTCCGATGCCAGCGGCTGGATCAGCGCGGGCGACAGGTGGACCTCTTCGCCCACCGTGGCTGACTGGGCGATGCCGCCGACAAACTCGAAGAACTGCGTGGCCCGCAGGATGCTGTACGGCATGCCGGAGGCCTTGATGAGGTTTTCCTGGGCAACCTTGGCGCGAAAGTAGCCGTTCTCGGGTTGCCGTTCGCAGCTGACAATCGACAGCGTCACGTGATGGCGTACACCCGCAGCGGCTTCGGCTGCCAACAGGTTGCGGGTCGAGGTCTGGAAAAACTCCAGCACCGCCTGGTCGTCCCAGGCAGGGGCGTTGGCGACGTCGACGACAATGTCGGCGCCATCCATGGCCTCGGCCAGTCCTTCACGGGTGATGCTGTTCACGCCGGTATTGGGGGAGGCGGCGAGCGCCTCATGGCCGCGCTGACGAAGGGTGTTCACAAGTTTTGAGCCGATGAGGCCGGTGCCTCCGATAACGACGATCTTCATGGTGTTTCTCCGCTTGCCGACGGCAACCGTTGCTGTCGATGTACAGAGCGTGCGCCGGTAGAGGAGGGAAGTCCTTGTGCCCGCCTTGGGTTTGCCTTCGAGTGTGCTTGGATTTCTGTCCAATTTCGCCGGCCGTCTTGCGTGACGGTGCAGCGACCGGCAGGCTGCCGTATGATCGAAAGCAGCCACCAGCCCGCTCGGACACGGAGTCGAGAGCACTCGACCAAAGGATCCGTACTTTGCAATTCGTGTTTGAAGACTACGTGCTCGACCAGCAGCGCCGGGAGCTGACCCTGCGCGGTCAGGTCGTGGCCGTCGGGCCACAGGTGTTCGACCTGCTGCTGCAGCTGGTCAGTAACGGCGAGCGAGTGATGAGCAAGGATGAGTTGCTCAAGGCGGTGTGGGACGAGCGGATCGTCTCCGAATCAACCATCACCAGCCACATCAATGCAGTGCGCAAGGCCATCGGCGATACCGGCGAGGAACAACGCCTGGTGCGCACGGTGGCGCGCAAGGGCTACCGCTTTGTCGGCCAGATCAAGCGCGAGGAAGGTGAGCCAGTGAGCCTTGAGCCCACTGCACCGGCCGTGGCACTGGCGCTGCCCGACAAACCGTCCATTACCGTGCTGCCGTTTCATAACCTCAGCGGCGATGCGCAGCAGGACTATTTCGCCGATGGCGTGGTGGAAGACATCATCGCCGCCCTGTCGCGGCTGCGCTGGCTGTTCGTCATTGCTCGCAATACCAGCTTTACCTACAAGGGCCGAGCGGTGGATGCACATGCCGTCGGCCAGGAGCTGGGCGTGCGCTACGTACTCGAAGGCAGCGTGCGCAAAGCCGGCAACAAGGTGCGCATCACTGGCCAACTGATTGATGCAAGCACCGGTACTCACCTGTGGGCCGAGCGTTTCGAAGGCCTGCTCGATGACATCTTCGAGTTGCAGGACCAGGTCACCGAAAATGTGGTGGGTGCCATTGCCCCGCAGCTTGAGCGGGCGGAGATCGAACGGGCCAAGCGCAAGCCCACCGACAGCCTGGACGCCTATGACTACTATCTGCAAGGCGTTGCCAAACTGCACAACGGCACGCGCGAGGCCATTGACCAGGCATTGCTGCTGTTTTACAAAGCCGTCGAACTGGACCCTGAATACGCCTCGGCCTACGGCATGGCCGCCTGGTGCCACTTCTGGCGAAAATTGAATGGCTGGATGGACAACCGAGCGGTGGAAATTGCCGAAGGAGCACGCCTGGCGCGCCTGGCCGTGACCCTTGGCCGCGACGATGCGGTAGCCTTGACCCGCGGCGGTCATGCACTGGCCCACCTGGCCGGTGATGTCGATGGCGGCATTGCCTTGCTGGACCGAGCCCGGCTGCTCAATCCCAACCTGGCGCCGGCCTGGTACCTGGGCGGGATATTACGTGCATTCCGGGGTGAAACCGATGCCGCCATCGCCGACCTCACCCATGCGGTACGCTTGAGCCCGCTGGACCCGGAAATGTTCAGAATGCAGATCGGCATGGCGCTGGCGCAGTTCTTCGCCGGGCACTTCGATGCCGCCGGCAGTTGGGCGGAAAAGGCCCTGGGCAACCTGCCCAACCTCTTGGCACCGGTTGCCCTGGTGGCCGCCAGCTATGCGCTCAGCGGGCGGATGGACAAGGCGCAGCAGGCCGCCGGGCGCCTGCAGCAGCTGGATCCCACGCTGCGCGTGTCGACGTTGAGGGAGTGGCTGCCGATCCAGCGCCCAGAAGACCTTGCACGGTTTGCCGAAGGGCTTCGGCTGGCGGGGTTGCCGGAGTAGGGCGAGGAATATCCATCGCCGCACTCAGCCTGTATGCCGAGTTTGCGTTTGATCTGTATCTACCCGACTGGATAGCCCCGGCCTAGCATCAAACGCTCCCCCCAGGTGCTGGCCATGAGCGTTTCCGGATTGACCCCCCGTCGGCTGGTGCCGACCGACCTTGAGATGATCTGCGCGCATCGCGAAGCAATGTTCCTCGAAGCGAGCGGTGACCCTGCACAATTGCGCCTGATGACCGAACACTTCCGGGCCTGGCTTGAACCACGCCTGGTCGATGGCCGCTACTACGGCTTTGCCTTCTTGGACGCCGATCAACCCGTGGCGGCGATTGGCCTGATGTCCCTCGACTGGCCACCTCATCCCTTCCACCCGACCCAAGGTGAGCGTGGCTATGTGCTCAACGTGTTTATCGAACCTGCTTACCGACGCCGGGGCCTGGCCACCGCACTGATGCAACTGGCGCAGGCAGAATTTACCCAGCGAGGTATCAACTTCGCCGTACTGCATGCGACCGAGGCGGGCAGGCCGGTGTATGAAGGGCTGGGGTGGAAGCCGACGGCGGAAATGGCCAAGGCATTGAACCTGTAGGAGCGGGCTTGCCCCGCGAGCGGCCAAAACATCCCGCGAATCTGCAGTTGCCTGGAACACGGCCGCTGCGCGGCCGATCGCGGGCAAGTCCCGCTCCCACAGGATTCGTATGTACCGCAAGTGTGGTGTATCTCAGGGCGACGCCGAACCTGTGGGCGCTGGCTTGCCAACGACAGGGCCGATGCAGCTTTCCGATCAAGAGGCTGTTTGAGACCTTGCCATGAACCATGGATTCTCCCACAGAGCCTGTGCCAGGCAGTTGCTCCTGCAGCCGTTTGTCGATGATCAGCGGGCGTTGTCGATTCCCTTGTCAGCCGATCGACTACTTCGCAGACACCCCCAATGCAGGAGTAATCACCATGGCTTACGTCGAAGGTTTTGTCATTGCAGTGCCCACCGCCAACCGCGAGCAATTCAAGCAGCACGCCGAAAAAGCAGCCGTCGTGTTCAAGGAAGCCGGTGCCCTGAAGGTCATCGAATGCTGGGGCGACGATGTGCCGGACGGCAAGGTCACCTCGTTCCCGATGGCGGTGAAATGCAGGCCGGATGAAACGGTGGTGTTTTCCTGGATTCTCTGGCCTTCCCGCGAGAAGCGGGATGCCGGGTTCAAGCAGGTGATGGACGATGCGCGGCTGCAACCGGACAAGAACCCCATGCCATTCGATGGGCAGCGGATGATTTTTGGTGGGTTCGAGGTCCTGGTGGATGTTTGAGCCCCATCGCGGGGCAAGTTCTACCTTGCCCCGCAATCACGGTCACACCCGGAACCGCCCCACCAATCCGGTCAATTCCTCAGCCAGTCGCGACAATCCCTGGCTGGCCTCCCGCGTCTGTTGCGCGCCCAACGCCGAGCGGCTCGACAGCTCACGGATGTTCAACAGGTTGCGGTCCACCTCCCTCGCCACCTGCGCCTGCTCTTGCGCCGCGCTGGCAATCACCAGGTTGCGCTCGTTGATTTCGCCAATGGCGCTATAGATGCCTTCCAGCACGTGGCCTGAAGCCTGGGTAATGCCCAGTGTCGATTGAGCACGCTGGGTACTGGCCTGCATCGATGCCACCGCTGCTTCGGTACCTTGCTTGACCCCGGCGATCATCTGCTCGATTTCCTGGGTCGATTGCTGGGTGCGGTAGGCGAGGGTCCGTACTTCGTCGGCCACCACGGCAAAGCCTCGCCCGGCCTCACCGGCGCGGGCGGCCTCAATGGCGGCGTTGAGGGCCAGCAGGTTGGTTTGTTCCGACACCGCGCGGATCACTTCCAGTACCTGGCCGATGTCACGAATCTGCCCGGCCAGTTGTTGCAGGCGCTCACTGCTGATCTGCACTTCGCCGGCCATCGCACGGGTGCCGTCGAGGTTTTCGCCGACCTGCTGGCGGCTCTGTTCGGCAAGCTGGTTCGAGGCGTTGGCTGCCTGCGAAGTGGACACCGCATTGCGCGCTACTTCCTCCACGGCAGTGGTCATTTCGGTAACGGCGGTGGCGGCCTGTTCCAGCTCCTGGTCCTGCTGGCGCAGGCTGTGGGTACTCTGTTCAGTGATGTTGTCCAGCACCTGCGCGGCCTGCGCCACTTGCGCCGCGTAGGCGGTGAACTGGGCCAGGGTGACGCGCTGGCTTTTTTGCATGTGGGCAAGGTTGGCGAACAGCTGGCCGATTTCATCGCGGGTGGTGACCTGCACGGTCACGCTCAAGTCATCCTGGGCGAAACGCTGGAAATGCCCGCTGGCGTCGAGCAGCGGACGCAACACACGGCGGGCGACAAAAGCCCAGCACAGTGCGGCCAGAAACAGCGTGAGCACCACCAGGGCCACGCTCAGCACCTTGGCGGCCTGCAGGCGGCGGTCGGACTCAAGCATGATCTGCTGGCTGCGCTCGCTCAGGGCCGCCACCAGTTGCTGACGCAAGGCCTGCAGGCGGGCCATGGCATTGCCGGCGTTGGTGTTGACGCTGAAGTAGCGCTGCAGGTCGTTCATGCGCATCGCTTCGCGCTGGCCGGCCACTGCCTGGGCGTATTCATCGAAGGTACGTTGAAGGTCAAGGGCCAGGGCGCTAAACGCAGGCTCCTGGGCAGTGGCGACCAGCTCGGCAAACAGCCCACGGCTGTTGGCGATCAACTGTTCGGACATTGCCATGCGCTTGTTGGCGCTCTCAGTGTGGCCACCGCTCTGCTCGATAAAGCCCGAAGACACGTTGGCACTGGCGCGGATCGCCATCAGCAGCGCGTTGTTCAGCCGGTCCGCCTGGTGCGCGGTCTGGTCCAGTTCGGTGATCTGCTGGTCGCTGCCCACTGCCGCGCGCCAGGCGCTGAGGGTCGAGAACAGCAAGGTGAGGGTGAACAGCGCCAGCACCCAGAACATGCCAGTGCGGATTTTCAAGTCGGCGAACATGCAGGCAGTACTCCTTTGTAGTTGTTATCAGCGCCACCCGGTGCCGGGCAGTCGGGGCTGTGTGGTCTGCTATCGGAGCTGCTGCTGGCAAACTTGAGGGCTGAAAGACGCTTGTGTTCGATTACCGCACGGTGACTGCTTCAGCGTCCCTCGTGCTGTCGCCGGTAGGCACCTGGCTGCACGCCGACGGCCTTGCTGAAGGCGCGGGTGAAGGCGGCGATGGACTGGTAGCCGACGGCGGCGCACACCTGCTCGACGGTATTGTGGGCCTTGAGCAATTGGCAGGCATGACGCATGCGCAGGGCCAGCAGCACTTGCCCCGGGGACTCTCCGGCCAGTTCGGTGAAGCGCTTGAAGAAGGCCGAACGTGAAAGCCCCGTGCAAGCCGCCATGCTTTCCAGTGGCCAGGGGTGCTCGGGGTGGGCGATCAGTTGTTCGACCAGAGGCGCGAATTGCGGGTGACGGGCCAGGGCCACCAGACCATTCATGCCAGCGTCGCCTTGCACGTGCTGGCGCAGCACGTAGAGAAACAACAGGTGGCTCAAGCGCTCAAGCAACGCCGAGGAGGGCGACGGCTGGCGCTGGCACTCGGCAAGGATCAACTCGAAAAGGGCGGTGGCGGCGCTCAGGGCAGGGTCGCCGGCGCGCAGGATGATCCAGTCAGCCAGGCCCTCGATAATCAGCGACGACAGCCCCGGGTGAAAATGAAAGAACCCGCACACCAGGCCCACGCCGTCGTTGGCGCCGGTGTCCAGGGGCAGCATGGCCATGCGCGGTTGCTCACGGGCACGTTCGCCGTCAGCCGTACCCGACAACCGATAAGGCAGGTCGCGCAGCAGGAACACCGCATCACCGGCTTCAAGGGCAATGGCCTCGGGTTGGTCGTCGATGTGCAGCCAGCAATGGCCCTGCACGATCAAATGAAAACTGGCCCGCGCCAGGCCCTGGGTGCTGGCGTGCCAGCCCCCGCAGTAACGCCCTACATGGAACAGCGTGGCGTCTAGCTCAAGGCTTTCTAATAACCAATCGACAAGTGGGCTGGATGAAATCATCTAATGGAAAGACTCAGAAGCAAGTAATAGCGACTCTAGAATATGGAAGGTATTTCTTATAACCAACAGACTGGTAGCACACCCTAGTATGCAGGAGTCCACTCCATGTCGCGCGTCACTCTACACACACTGCAAACCGCCCCGGAAGCTGCCCGTCCTTTCCTGGAAAGCGCCCACAAAAACTCGGGTTTCATCCCCAACCTACTGGGCGTGCTGGCCAACGCCCCGGCCGCACTGGAAACCTACGTCACCGTCTCGGCCCTCAATGGCAAGGCCGAGCTGAGCCTGGCCGAGCGTGAAGTGGTGCAACTGATCGCTGCCACCAACCACGGCTGCGACTTCTGCGTGGCCGGCCACACTGCCGTTGCCCTGAACAAGGCCAAGTTGCCGCAAGACGTGGTCGACGCCCTGCGTGCTCGCGGCGAGCTGCCACAGGAAAAGCTCGAAGCCCTGGCGGCGTTCACCCGTGAGGTGATCGCTACCCGTGGCGATGTCAGCGATGTGGGTTACACCGCCTTCCGCGAAGCCGGCTACAGCGAAGGTCATGCACTTGAAGTGATTTTGGGCGTGAGCCTCGCGACGTTGTGCAACTTTGCTAATGTGTTCGCCCAAACCCCGCTCAATGACGAGCTGAGCAAGTACCGCTGGCAGCCTTCGGTATAACGAATCGATGGCGCCAGTGTTTACTGGCGCATTTTTAAAGGAGTAAACCCATGCTCGATCCCGCATTCGCTCGGTGGCTCGATGCCCAGGCCGAAGCGCTCGACCAGGGTCAGTGCGACCCGCAGGCCGTGCTGGGTCAACTGGCGTCGGCCCAGGTGTTGCGCGCTGGCATCGACCCGACCCTGGGCGGCAGCGGTGGCACGGTTGCCGATGCTATCGAAGCCGTGGCCCAGGTAGCCAGCCACTCGCTGGCGGCGGCCTTTGTGTTCTGGGGCCAGCGCGCCTTTATCGAATACCTGCTGCAAAGCCCCAATGTAGGATTGCGCGAACGCTTGTTGCCGTCCTTGCTCAGCGGTGAGCTGGCCGGGGCCACGGGCCTGTCCAACGCAATGAAATTCCTTTCCGGCATCGAGGCGCTGCAAGTCAAGGCCAGCCCCCAGGCTGCCGGCTGGACCCTGGACGGTCGTCTGTACTGGGTGACCAACCTGCGCAAGGGCGGCTTTGTGGTGGCAGCCGCCATCGACGAGGAGGGCGCATCACCCTTTGTGCTGGCCATCCCCGACAACGCGGCGGGCCTGACGCGCTCCGACGATCTTCAACTGATGGGGCTGCAGTCCAGCAATACGGCAGCGCTCGGTTTCGACAAGGTGGCTGTCAGCCGTGACTGGTTGCTGCACGAGAACGCCAAGCAATTCCTGCCGGCAGTGCGTCCGGCGTTCCTTGGCTTGCAGTGCGGCATGGCGATCGGGTTGTCGCGGCGCTCCTTGAGTGAAGTCGAGGCGCACTTGCAAGGCGCGCGTTCGTTCCTGGCCGAAACCTTGAACGTGCTGAACGAGCGTCTGGAAAACACCGTTCGCGAGCTCAAGCAAGGTGTGCTCGATGGCCGTTTCCTGGCGCAGCCGGCGGCCTTGTTCAAGCTGCGCATCCTGTTGGCCGAAACTGCGGCCGACGCTGTGCAACTGGAACTGCAGGCCAGCGGCGGCAAGGCTTACCTCACCGCCTTCGGAGCAGGCTTTGCCCGGCGCTGGCGTGAGTCGGCGTTTGTGCCGATTGTCACCCCGAGCCTGGTACAGCTGCGTGCCGAACTGCAGCGCCAGGCGTCGGCAGCATGACCCAGGTGTTACTCGAAGCGCGCGGAGTCAGCCTCGGCTACCCGCGAGACCAAGGCTGGCAGAGCGTGCTGGAAGATTTTGACCTGCAGTTGGCGCCGGGGGAGGTGATTACCATCCTCGGCCCCAGCGGAGTCGGCAAATCGAGCCTGCTGCGGGTGCTGGCCGGGTTGCAGCAGGCGCGCGCGGGTAGCGTCAGCCTGCTCGGTGAGCCACTGCAGGGCCCACACCCACGGCTGGCGGTGGCCTTCCAGGACCCGAGCCTGTTGCCCTGGCTCAGCCTTGAGAAGAACGTCGCCTTCGGCCTGGACTTTGCCCGTCAGCCCAGAATTGCCGCCAGCGAGCGCCGTGCCCGGATCGATCACGCCATCGAGGCGGTCGGCCTGCAGCCTGCACGCGATCAGTACCCGGCACAGCTCTCCGGTGGCATGGCCCAGCGCACCGCGCTGGCCCGCTGCCTGGCGCGCCAGCCCCAGGTGCTGCTGCTCGATGAGCCGTTCGGTGCCCTGGATGAAGTGACCCGCGCCGACATGCAGCAACTGCTGTTGCAATTGATCGCCCAGCACAACACGGCGGCGATCCTGATTACCCACGATATCGACGAAGCCCTGCTGTTGTCTGACCGGGTATTGCTACTGGGCAACCACCCGGCGCGCACCCTGGGCCAATGGCACATCGACCTGCCGCAGCCTCGCGAGCAGCGGGTCGAGGAGTTGGGCGCGCTACGTATCGACATTCTCAAAACCCTTCGGCGGGCCAGCCGCACCGAACCCACACCTGAACCTTTGCCGCTGCCGTCGGAGACTGCCCATGTGCCTGGACGACTTCACCCACACTCGTCGTGATTTCATCAAACTCAGCGCCTTGCTGACCGCCGGTGGCGCCATGCCGCTGCTGAGCAGCCTGCAGGCGCGAGCCGCAAGCGATCCCGATGCGCCGGTGCGTATCGGCTACTTGCCGATTACCGACGCCACGCCGTTGCTGGTGGCGCACAACAATGGCCTGTTCGAAGCCGAAGGCATCAAGGCCGAGCGTCCGGTGCTGCTGCGAAGCTGGGCCCAGGTGATCGAGGCGTTCATTTCCGGCCAGGTCAACGTCATTCACCTGCTCTCGCCCATGACGGTGTGGGCGCGCTATGGCAGCAAGGTGCCGGCCAAGGTGGTGGCCTGGAACCATGTGGGCGGCTCGGGCCTGACCGTGGCGCCGGGCATTGCCGAGGTCAAGCAGCTGGGCGGGCAGACCGTGGCGATTCCGTTCTGGTACTCGATCCACAACGTGGTGGTGCAGCAGTTGTTCCGCGACCATGGCCTGCAGCCGGTGTCCAAGCCTGCGACGGCGCAGATTGCGGCCAATGAAGTGAACCTGCTGGTACTGCCACCGTCCGACATGCCGCCCGCATTGGCCAGCAAGCGCATTGCCGGCTACATCGTCGCAGAGCCTTTCAATGCATTGGCAGAAGACTTGAAGGTGGGCCGGGTACAGCGCTTTACCGGGGACATCTGGCGCAACCATGCCTGTTGCGTGGTGTTCATGCACGAACATGACTTGAACAATCGCCCGCAGTGGTCGCAAAAGGTGGTCAACGCCATCGTCAAGGCCCAGCTATGGACCCGCGATCACCGCGCCGAGGCGGCGGCGTTGCTGTCCAAGGCCGGCCCCAATCGCTACACCCCGCATACACCGCAGGTGCTCAGCAACGTACTGGCGCCGTCTGCCGATGACCGTGCGGCCTATATCGCCAGCGGTGCAATTCAGCATGCGCAGTGGGACGAGAAGCGCATCGACTTCCAGCCTTACCCGTTCCCCAGCTACACCGAGGAACTGGTGCGCCGTCTGCAGAACACCCTGATCGAGGGCGACAAGGGCTTTCTGGCTGGGCTGGACCCGCAGCAGACTGCCCGCGACCTGGTCGATGACCGTTTTGTGCGCAACAGCATCGAGGCGGTTGGCGGGCTCAAGGCGTTCGGCTTGCCGGACAGTTTCGAGCGCAGCGAGGAGTTTGCGATCTGATGGGCAAGCACGCAGTTCATGGCGCCCTGGGCGCCGCCGGCTTGCTCGGCTTGTTGCTGGTGTGGTGGCTGGGTGTGCAGCTGTTCGGTGAGGCCGATGGCCTGTCGGCGCGCTTCTCGCCGCAGGCCACCCTGAGCAGCCTGATCGAGCTGCTGGGCCAGCATGAGGTGTACGAACATGCGTGGGTGAGCCTCAAGCGCATCCTCATCGGCTTGTGGCTGGCGTTGTTGATCGGCGTGCCGTTGGGGTTGCTGGTGGGGAGCTACCGCCATCTGGAAGCGGCGACCACACCAGCGTTCCAGTTCTTGCGCATGATCTCGCCGCTGTCATGGATGCCAGTAGTGGTCATGCTGATGGGCGTGGGTGACCAGCCGATCTACTTCCTGCTGGCCTTTGCGGCGCTCTGGCCGATTCTGCTCAATACCGCAGCCGGGGTGCGCCAGCTTGACCCGCGCTGGTTGCAGCTGAGCCGCAGTTTGAGTGCGACGCGTTGGGAGACCTTGTGCAAGGTGATCATTCCGGGGGTACTGGGGCATGTGCTGACCGGTGTGCGCCTGGCGATCGGCATCTTGTGGATTGTACTGGTGCCGTGCGAAATGCTCGGGGTCAGTGCCGGGCTGGGCTACTTCATCCTCGATACCCGTGACCGCCTGGCCTACTCGGAATTGATGGCCATGGTGCTGTTGATTGGGGCGCTGGGGTACATGCTCGATGCGCTGGCGCGGGGGCTGCATCGGCGCTGGGTGCATGCCTGAATGTGCGCCTCGATGAACCTGGCCGACGGCAGCGGCGAAGGGAATGGCATATAGCCGCTGCCGAGGTACGAGGCTGCGATCGGCAGCGTAGCTGGCTGCGGTGGTGCAGCGGTCTATAGTGAAGTCATGTTTGCCTTGGACAACCTCTATGGAGCCGATCAGTCGAGAACCCTGGTGGCGCGAGCCACCCAAGCCCGGCCAACGCGAGCAGGACCTGCACTGGGGCTACCTGGAAATCTACAAGGACGGCCACGCCGTGTTCGTCGACCAGCGCCCCAGTGACAGGGAGCTGGCCGAGCGCAAGAGTTGTCGCAATTTCCCCGAAGCCGAGGACTGACGCGTTATTTGCGCGCCTCGAGGATCAGGTTGAAGGGGGTTTCTGTCGCCCGCCTGAAATGGCTGAAGCCCGCTTCCTGAAACACCGCCCGCAACCGCGCTTCCCCTGCCTGGGCGCCCAGCCCCAGCCCCACCTCCTGGGACAGTGAATTGGGGGTGCAGATGAAGGTCGACGCTGCGTAGAACAACCTGCCCACCGGGGTGCTGTTCTCATCGAGGCTGTCATTGGCAAAGGGTTCGACCAGCATCACCGTACCAGCGGGCTTGAGCGCCTCGAAGGCACGGCGCGCAGCACCCACCGGGTCGCCCATGTCATGCAGACAGTCGAAATAGCAGATCAGGTCGTAGTCATCGCCGGGAAAGTCCTTGGCACTGGCCTGGAAGAACTGCGCGCGTGCGGCCACCCCGCCTTCGGCGGCACGCTGGTTGGCCACCGTGATCGACGGGGCGTGGTAGTCGAACCCCAGAAACTGCGACGCCGGGAAGGCCTGGGCCATGATCACTGTCGAGGCACCGTGGCCGCAGCCAATGTCGGCGACCTTGGCGCCGGCCTGGAGTCTGTCGACCACACCTGTCAGGGTCGGCAACCATTCAGCCACCAGGTGCGCACGGTAGCCGGGGCGAAAGAACCGCTCGGTGCCGCTGAACATGCACGGGTGGTGATCGCCCCACGGCAGGGCGCCATCGCCGCGCATGGCGGCTACCAGTTTGTCCTTGTCGTGGTAGAGGGCAGCAATGACCGATGCGCCGCCGGCGACATACACCGGCGAATCTTCGATGGCCAGGGCCATGGCCTGCTCTTCGGGCAGGCGAAAGCGGCCATCGCGGTGTTCCATGTAACCCGACGCCGCCTGGGCGCTCAGCCATTCGCGCAGCAGCCGGGCATTGCAGCCGGTCTTTTTCGCGAGTTCGTCGGGGGTGATGAATTGACTGTCGGCCATGGCCCGGTACAGGCCCAGTTCATCGCCGAGGATCAGGTTGGCCAGCAGGGCGGCGGCGCCCATGTCGTTGACCAGCTTACCCATGAAGTCATTGAGCTTGGCTTCGTCCATTGCGTGTTCTCCTGTAAGAAGTCCAACGTCAACGGGGTCGTCGCAGCTATCGGCAACCTCGGGCGATTTCCCGTAGTGGGAATTTTAAGTGTAGTTCAGCGCGCCTGCCCGGAAGCGCGCTCGCGCAGGGCCTTGCTGACCTTGGCCTGGATCTCGTAGGCCGGTGCTTCCACCGCGTCGAAGTCGCGGCTGTAGCGCCGAGCGAACTCCTCCACACCCCATTGCTGGTACTGCTGCACATGCTGCAGTTCGTGGGCCCAGAGCGCGGCGTTGTCCTCGGCATCGGCCTGGTTGCGAAAGACGATGATGTCGATCAGGGTCACGGCGTTGACGTCCGGGTTCTGCAGCAGGGCGTTGGCGCTGTCCAGGGCCTGCTGGTCGCCGACCTTGTAGCGCGCGGCGTCGAGCACCTGAAAGTCGTAATAGGGTTCGAGTTGGGCGCGAATGTGCAAGGGGATCGGCAGTACCTCGCCAACCGCAGCCGTGTTGCGCGCCTGTTGCAAGGCAAGGGCCAGAGAGCTGCTGGCCATGCGTCCGAGGTCATCGAGCACGGTGCCGGCCTGGCCCGGATCGAACGGCGAGCAGATGCACGTGCCCAGGCAGATTTCATACTGCCCGGCGGGGCAGGCGGCCAGGGCATTCAGGGGCAAGAGCAGGGCGAGACCAAGCCAATAAGCTTCACGGGTGATCATGCAGGGCTCCGGCCAGGAATTCACGAGAGGCCTTGAGCACTTCCTGCTGGCTGCTTTCGCAGGCCAGCATGCGCGCAATCACCAGAGCGCCCACGCATTGGCTGAGCAGCGCCCAGGCCAGGGCCGGGTCCTGGAGGGTATCGGCCCAGGCGTGTTGCAGGGCACTCAACCAGTGCTCGGCTTCTTCACGCACGGGCAACGGCGCCTGGGCGATTTCGGCGCCCAGGGCCGGGATGGCACAACCGCCTTCTCGGTTGTGCACATGGGCGAGGGTCAAGTACTGGTCCAGGCAACGCTCGAGTCGCTCGCGGTTCATCGGTTGCTGGGCCATCGGGCTGTGGGACAGTTCGCGGCGTACCACTTCGGTGAACAGGTCGTCTTTCGAGGCAAAGTGGTTGTAGAACGCGCCGCCGGTCAGGCCGATGGCTTTCATCAAACCGGCAACGCCGGTGGCGTTGAAGCCCCCGCGCTTGGCCAGGGCGCCGCTGCTTTCCAGCAGTTTTTGCCGGGTTTGTTCTTTGTGGGTAGTGGAGTAGCGCACGCTGGCGGGTCCCGTTTTGCACCTTGACGAAGCCAGGATCATAGCATAGCGTTCGTTAACTAAATGATCGTTTACTAATGGAGGCGATGGATGACCCAGGGCAAGAAAGTGGTGCTGGTGGTAGGCGCCGGAGATGCGACCGGCGGGGCGATTGCCAAGCGTTTTGCCCGTGAGGGTTATGTCGCCTGTGTCACCCGGCGCAGCGTCGACAAGCTGCAGCCGCTGGTGGACGAGATCCGCGCCTTCGGTGGCGAGGCCTATGGCTTTGGCTCCGATGCGCGCAAGGAAGATGAGGTGACTGCACTGGTGGAGCAGATCGAGGGCAGCATCGGCCCGATCGAAGCCTTTGTGTTCAATATCGGCGCCAACGTGCCGTGCAGCATTCTTGAGGAAACGGCACGCAAGTACTTCAAGATCTGGGAAATGGCCTGTTTCGCGGGCTTTTTGACCAGTCAGGCGGTGGCACGACGCATGGCCACCCGCGAGCGCGGCACGATCCTGTTCACCGGCGCTACCGCTGGCTTGCGCGGCGCCGCCGGCTTTGCCGCCTTTGCTGGCGCCAAGCACGGTATCCGGGCCCTGGCCCAGAGCATGGCGCGCGAACTTGGCCCCCGTAATATTCATGTCGCCCACGTGGTGGTAGACGGTGCCATTGATACCGCGTTCATCCGCGACACCTTTCCAGAGCGTTACGCACTCAAGGACCAGGACGGTATCCTCGACCCTGCTCACATCGCCGACAGCTACTGGTACCTGCACAGCCAACCGCGTGATGCCTGGACCTTCGAGCTCGACTTGCGGCCCTGGATGGAGCGCTGGTAAGTCCCATACAACAAAAAAGGAAGCTGTGCCATGAGCAAGACCGTTGAGTATTTCTTTGACCTGGGCAGCCCTGCCAGTTATCTGGCCTGGACCCAACTGCCGAGCCTCTGTGCCCGTCACGGGGCGCAACTGGTGTACCGGCCGATGCTGTTGGGCGGGGTGTTCCAGGCCACCGGCAATGCGTCACCGGCGATGGTGCCGGCCAAGGCCCGCCATGTGTTCGTCGACATGCAACGCTTTGCCCAGCGCTATGGCGTGACCCTGGCGTTCCCGCCGGGGTTTCCGATCAATACCCTCAACCTGATGCGCGGCGCGGTGGCCGTGCAACTGCACCAGCCGCAGCGTTTCGAGGCCTATGTCACGGCCATGTTCCAGGCCCTGTGGGTGCAGCAGCGCAACCTGGCTGACCCGGCGATAGTGGCAGCGGTACTGCAGGAGGCGGGTTTCGATGCGGAGCAGTTCCTGGCCTGGACGGCCGATGCCGAGGTCAAGACAGCCCTGAAGGAAGCTACGGAAGAGGCCGTGCGCCGCGGCGTTTTCGGTGCGCCCAGCTGCTTTGTCGGCGAGCAGATGTTCTTCGGCCAGGACCGCCTGGACTTCATCGCCGAGGCGTTGGCGTAAACAGGACAGTCAAGTGTAGCGGCGATATTTTTGCCAACTGTATGGTGGGGGCAGGGCAGTGCTCCGTTAGTGTCAATACAGCCCTGACCCCCTTGGAACGCCCGCCATGCTCAGCTCACTCGACCTGATAACTGCCTTCGTGCTGTTCGCCTTCGTGTCCTCGATCACCCCGGGGCCCAACAACACCATGCTGTTGGCCTCGGGGGTGAACTTCGGTGTACGCCGCTCGATTCCCCACGCCCTGGGCATCAGCGTGGGTTTCATGGTCATGGTACTGGCGGTGGGCTTTGGCCTGGGCGAGGTGTTCAAAGCCTACCCGCCGATCTACACCGTATTGCGCTACGTGGGCGCGGCCTACCTGCTGTACCTGGCGTGGAAGATTGCCACCTCCGGGCCGTTGTCGGTCAGTGATCGCCAAAGCCGCAAGCCGTTGGGCTTCTGGGGCGCGGCGGGATTCCAGTGGGTCAACCCCAAGGCCTGGGTGATGGCGGTGGGGGCGATCACCACCTACACGCCGGCCCAGGGCTACGTGACCAATGTGATCGTCATCGCCACTGTATTTGCCTTGGTCAACCTGCCCAGCGTCTGTGTGTGGGTGATGTTCGGCAGTGCCTTGCGCAGCGTTTTGCAGAAACCGCGCTGGTTGATGCTGTTCAATGTCCTGATGGCCGCGTTGCTGGTGATATCCCTGTACCCGCTGCTCTTTGTAGAATCGAGCTTTTCCTGACAAGAGCAAGCGGGCACATGCAGTTGATTCCCTGGTCCCATGACACGAGTGCCGGCTTTACCTTGCGTGGCTGGCGCTCACCCGCCAGCGGTAAACCCCTGCTGCACTTTCTACACGGCAACGGCTTTTGCAGCCTGGTGTACCAGCCCTTGCTGGCGCGCCTTGCCGAGCATTTCGACCTCTGGTTGTGTGATGTGCAAGGCCATGGCGACAGCGATCATGGCGGCCCCTTCGCGGGCTGGAACCGTACTGCCGAGCTTGCCATCGAGGCCTTCGAAGCCGGGCGCGGCGAGTATGGCGAGGTTGCACGTCATGCTGTCGGCCACAGCTTTGGCGGGGTGCTCACGGGCCTGATCCTGGCGCAGCGACCACAGTTGTTCCAGCGTGCGGTGCTGCTCGACCCGGTGTTGTTCAGTCGCCGGATGATGGGCCTGATGGGCGCTGCCCGGCTGGTGGGTTTGCACCAGCGTCATGCGCTGGCGCGCAAGGCGGCCACTCGGCGCAGCCATTGGCCGGATCGATCCGCCGCGCGGACATCGCTGGAGGGCAGGGGGATTTTCAAGGGCTGGAGCGAACCTGCACTGCAGTCCTACATCGAACACGCCATTGGCGATTGTGGCGAGGGCGTGGTGCTCAAGTGCCGGCCAAGTCGCGAGGTGGAAATCTTCAGTTCGTTTCCGCGGCGGATGTGGGCGTCGCTGACGCAGGTGCAGACGCCGTGCCTGGTGATCTATGGCGAGGATACCTATCCGTTTGTGCCGCAATCAGTGCAGCATTGGGTGCAGGGCAACCATCATGTGGCGGCTTTGCAGGTGGCCGGCGGGCATTGTTTCATGCAGGAGGATCCTGCTGCCTGCAGTGAGCGTGTACAGGCGTTCCTGCTGTAGGAGTGGGGCGACGTCTGGACTTGCCCCGCGCGCGTATCCATTTTTAGTGGTGATGCTGTTAGCCGTGCGCGGCGCTTGTGGGATTTGACCATCGCGGGGCAAGCCCGCTCCTGCAGCGGTGGGAGCGGGCTTGCCCCGCGATGCGAGGCGACAGTCCCACCGTCAGGCGATGTCGCTGGCTTCAAACTCCGCGGCCAGAAAGTCCAGCAAGCTGCGCACCGAAGGCAGCAATCCCCGCCGCGATGCAAACACGGCATGCACCACGCCACATTCCGGCGCCCAGTTCGGCGTTGCACGAACCAGGCGACCCGCATCGATGTCCTCGCGTACCACCACCAACGGCAGGTGTACCACGCCCACGCCGGCCACCGCCGCCTGGCGCAATACCACCAGGTCATCGGTAACCAGCCGCGGGGTGTGGCGAATACTCGCACTGGCACCGTCCGGGCCTTGGAGGTTCCAGTGGTAATCACGCTGCGGATTGCCCCAGTGCAGGCTGGGGAGGGCGCTCAGGTCCGCCGGTACTGGGCGCTCCGGCAGGCTCTGCATCAGCTCGGGCGCGGCAACCAGGTGCTGCGTGCTGCGCGCCAGTACCTTCATCACCAGGTCGCTGCTTTCCAGCGGTGGCACGCGCACGCGCAAGGCAATGTCGATGCCTTCCTGGATCAGGTCGACATGGCGGTTGGTGCTTTCGATGTGCAATTGCACCAGCGGGCACTGGACCATGAAGCGGGTCAGCATCGCCCCCACCCAGAAATCCAGCAAGGCCGTCGGGCAACTCAGGCGTACCACGCCCTGGGGCTCGGCACGGTTGCGCTCGATCAGTTCGGCCGCGCCCTCGGCCTCTACCAGCATGGCTACGCAATGGCGGTAATAGGCCTGGCCGATTTCGGTGACCGAAAAGTGCCGGGTCGAGCGCTGGATCAGGCGTACCCCCAGGCGTTCTTCCAGGCCGGCGATGCGTCGACTGAGTTTTGATTTGGGCATGTCCAGGGCGCGGCCAGCGGGGGCAAAGCCGCCGTGATCGACCACCTGGGCAAAGTAGTAAAGGTCGTTGAGGTCTTCCACCAGTGTTCTCCATATGGAACGCTGAGGGCAGTTTAACTGATCTACCGCAGATGTCGTTGCGCTCGTAAGGTATATCCATACACGAGAGGAGGCATTCTCATGAAAAAGATCCAAGGCGTTTACAGCAGCCCCAATCCACATTGGGTCGGTGATGGCTTTCCAGTACGTAGCTTGTTCACCTACGACAACCTGGCCCAGCACATCAGCCCGTTCCTGTTGCTGGACTACGCAGGCCCCCACGATTTCACCCCGACCACAGCCCGTCGTGGCGTTGGCCAGCATCCCCACCGCGGTTTCGAGACGGTGACTATCGTCTACCAGGGCGAGTTGGAGCACCGCGACTCCACCGGTGCCGGCGGCCAGATCGGCCCGGGCGATGTGCAGTGGATGACCGCCGCCAACGGCATTCTGCACGAAGAGTTCCATTCGCCAGCGTTCGCAAAGTCGGGTGGCACCCTGGAGATGGTCCAACTGTGGGTCAACCTGCCTGCCAAGGACAAATCGGCCCCGGCCGGTTACCAGACCTTGCTGGCCAGTGACATCCCTACCGTGCCCCTGGGTGCCGGCAGCGGCAGCCTGCGGGTGATTGCCGGTGAGTACCGCGGCCATAAGGGCCCGGCACACACCTTCACGCCGATGGATGTCTGGGACCTGCAACTCAAGCCCGGTGCGCCGGTGCGCTTGCCCAGCGCAGCAGGACGCAGCACGGCACTGGTGGTGCTGCGCGGCAAGGTGCTGGTGAACGGCGAGCGTGCAGTAGGCCCGGCGCAGTTGGTGCTGTTCGACCGTGCCGGAGACGAGCTGTTGCTCGAAGCGCAAACCGAGGCCCTGGTGCTGCTGCTCAGCGGCGAGCCGCTGGACGAGCCGATCGTGGGTTACGGCCCGTTCGTGATGAACACTGACGCTGAAATTGCCGAGGCGTTCGAGGATTTTCGTGCCGGGCGTTTTGGACAGATGAACGGCCCGAGCGGACCGCGACACGACAGCTAGTCTCATAAACCCGAAGGCCGTCCGTCAGGGCGGCCTTGACCCGGATGGCAGGCACAACCTGCACTCCACCCCCAAGGAGAATGTGTCATGAGTACATTTGCCAACGTTGCCAATTTCAATGGCCAGGTCCCGCGTATCGACCCTGATAACGCTGCAATGCTGCTGATCGATCACCAGAGCGGTCTGTTCCAGACGGTCAAGGACATGCCCATGACCGAACTGCGGGCCAATGCCATCACCCTGGCCAAGATCGCCAGCCTGGCCAAGATCCCGGTGATCACCACCGCCTCTGTTCCCCAAGGCCCCAACGGCCCGCTGATTCCGGAAATCCACGAAGCCGCGCCCCACGCTAAATACGTCGCACGCAAAGGTGAAATCAACGCCTGGGACAATCCCGAGTTCGTCGCCGCCGTTGAAGCCACCGGTAAAAAGCAGCTGATCATCGCCGGCACTATCACCAGCGTGTGCATGGCCTTCCCGAGCATCAGCGCCGTCAATGCCGGCTACCAGGTGTTTGCCGTGATCGATGCCAGCGGCACCTATTCGAAGATGGCCCAGGAAGTGACCCTGGCCCGTGTGATGCAGGCCGGTGTGGTACCGATGGACACCGCTGCCGTCTGCTCGGAAGTACAGCGCACCTGGAACCGTGCGGATGCCCAGCAGTGGGCCGAGGCCTACAGCGCGGTGTTCCCGCACTACCAGTTGCTGATCGAGAGTTACCTCAAGGCGCAACAGGTCGCCACAGAAAACGAACAACTGGATTCGTCCCGCTGATCCCTCATGTCGGATGCCCACATGGCATCGACATCCCAACGCAAGGAGTTAGACCATGAGCAAACCCTACGTCCGTCTGGACAAGAACAACGCCGCGGTCCTGCTGGTCGACCACCAGACTGGCCTGCTGTCGCTGGTGCGTGATATCGATCCGGACAAGTTCAAGAACAACGTACTGGCCGTCGGTGACCTGGCCAAGTATTTCAACCTGCCGACCATCCTCACCACCAGCTTTGAAACCGGCCCCAACGGCCCGCTGGTACCCGAGCTCAAAGAGCAATTCCCGGACGCGCCGTACATTGCCCGTCCTGGCCAGATCAATGCCTGGGACAACGAAGACTTCGTCAAGGCGGTCAAGGCCACGGGCAAGAAGCAACTGATCATCGCTGGCGTGGTGACTGAAGTCTGCGTGGCGTTCCCGGCACTGTCGGCCCTGGCCGAAGGCTTTGAAGTGTTCGTGGTGACCGACGCCTCGGGGACCTTCAACGCGCTGACCCGTGATTCGGCCTGGGACCGCATGTCACAAGCCGGTGCCCAGTTGATGACCTGGTTTGGCCTGGCGTGCGAACTGCACCGCGACTGGCGCAACGACATCGAGGGCCTGGGTACGCTGTTCTCCAACCACATCCCGGACTACCGCAACCTGATCACCAGTTACAACACCCTCACCAACGGTAAGTAATACCGGTCACCGCTCTGCATCCGGACGCTCACGGCGTCCGGATGCAGTGTCTGGTTCAGGCTCCAGGGCTTCAACGTCGTTGGCGCCGATCTCCTTGTATTCCTGCAACAGGCTCTTGAGCTGCCGGGCGTCCAGGTCGTCCAGGTTGAGCATGGCCTTGTGCGCAGCCTTAGTGGCGCGCAGCAATTCGTCGATCTTCAGGTGCAGCACATCGTTGTCGCGGTTCTGGGTGTTCTGGATCAGGAACACCATCAGGAACGTGATGATGGTGGTCGAGGTATTGATGATCAGTTGCCAGGTATCGTTGTAGTCGAACCAGGGTCCGGTGGCTGCCCAGATGACGATCAGCACCAACGCCAGAACGAAGGTGTGCGAGCTGCCGGTGCGCCGTGACATGGCCTGGGCGAAGCGTTCGAATTTCATGGTTGCGATTCCACGGGGCAGGTATGGAATAGACCCCGGTACTTGTCTGAAATTCTTTGTAACATCACTGTCGGTATCCAACATGTTCAACAGGCCCTGCCGATGACCCAGACCACTGCGCTTCATGCCTATCGCTGCAAGGTAAGCGGCCAACCGGTGCTGACGGTGTGGCTCAAGTACCGCGCGCCGTATCATTGGCCGTCGATGCTGGGGTTTCTGGCGGCGCGCTCGATCGTCGGGATAGAGGTCACGCAGGCAGGCGTCTACCGGCGTACGGTAAGGCTCGGTACCCGCCAGGGCATGGTCGAGTGCCGGCCAGCCAGGGGGCGGTGCCTGGCCTTGAGCGTGTACGGGCTTCCCCGACAGGTCTTGCCGGGGTTGATCGCCCGGGTGCGGCGGGTATTCGATCTGGATGCCGATCCCGGTCTGATCGAACGACAACTGGCTCAGGACCCGCTCATGGCGCAACTGATTGCCGCGCGACCGGGGCTGCGCGTCCCCCGGGGCTGGGATGCATTCGAGCAAGTCATGCGCACGGTGCTGGGCCAGCAGATCAGCGTGGCGGGGGCCATGACCCTGGCGGGCCGGTTGGTGGTTCGCCATGGTCAGCCATTGCTCGCACCGCTTGCCATCGAGCCGCGTCTGACCCATGTATTCCCGGTAGCGCAAGCCATCGCTGATGGCGACCTCAGCGGTCTGGGCATGCCCGGTTCACGGGCCGCGACCTTGTCTGGCATGGCGCTGGCGATGCTCGCCGATCCTCGCTTGCTGCGGGCCGATGGCGACCTGCAGACGTGGGTCCAGCGCCTGTGCCGGCAGCGTGGGATCGGCCCATGGAGCGCGCAGTACCTGGCCTTGCGCCAACTGGGGGCGGCCGATGCCTTCCCGCTGGGCGATGTGGCGCTGGTCAAGGCCCTGCGTATGCTGGAAGGTGCCGCAGTGCCACTGGCCGAACGCGCGCCGGCTTGGCGCCCGTGGCGGGCTTATGCGGCCCAGCATTTGTGGGCGTCGCTGGCCGGCGCTTAACCGGTCTGGCGCCAGGTCACTGCGGTGATGCCATAACGCTCGGCCAGGGGCTTGCTGACTTTTTTCACCTGCTCCCGACCATAACGGCCAATCCTGCCAACACCCGCGTCGCAACTGGCCCAATGCCAGGCTTCGGCGTTGTCCATCCTCTCTGCACGGATGATGAAAGACTTGGGGGAGCCGTGCAGTTGGTAGTCGATCACGAAGAGTTTTGCGTCGTTCATGGGCCTTTGACGATCCTTTCAGTGCAGTCGCTGGAAAAATCCTTCTACTGCAATGACTGAGTCCCGGTGCGGCAAAAAAATTCAATCGGATTTCAGTCTTCGCCGCTGATCGTCAGGTGCCGTGCATCCTTGTCGAACACAACCTGTTCCAGGCGATGGGCGATGCCGCAGGCAAGGGAGTCATAGGCGGGGATGACTTTCTCTTCGGCCGACAGGCACTGGAAGATATCCAGCTTGCGCTCGGCCTGCAGCGTCTCCAGCTCGAAGATACGGACGTAGCGTTCCAGGTCGTTGTTCAGGCTCGACAGGTACTCCCGCAGGCGCGAGTGGTCTACCGCGCTCTGGCTGAAGTGCCACGTCATGGGGTGGATCAGAAAGCGCGAGTGCGGTGCGGCAATGCGTACACCGGCGGCCAGGTACATGATGATGCCCATCGATTCGATGTTGCCGGCATTTACCGCGCACACCGGCACGGGTAGCGACTTGATGAAGCTGTAGATGGAGAAACCGAAGTTGGTGCTGCCTCCGGTGGTCGACAGGTACAGCAACAGCTGGCCGGCCCCCTCGTCGATGGCTTGCAGGCACCGGTCGCGAAAGCGCTCGGTGGTGCGCTGGTCGATCTGGCAGTGAAAATGAATCACCTGCTGACTCATCGGCGCGCCTCGAGACCGACGCACCGAAGGTGCGCCGGTCGTTCGTCCATCAGCTACGGCCGCCGCCACTTGGCTTGCGGTCTGTCTTGTTACCCATGCCGGGCTTGTTGCCCATTTCCGGTTTACGGGTCTGGCCACCCGCGTTGCCACCGGAAGCCTGGCCGCCTTTTTTACCGGCGTCGGAGGCTTTCTGGCGGTCGTTGGCGAAGTTCCCGGGGTTGGAAGTGTCTTTGTTAGCCATGATGTGCTTCCTCACTGTGCTATGGAAGTGCAAGGCAGTGTTGCCTTGTACAGGTTGGGCGATCGCGGAAGCTGCAAAGTTTGAAATTTATCTGTCGTGAGATGACGAACGGCGCAGGTCTTCCGTTCATCGCGCAGTTGGGTTGGTGCACTGAACTTCACTCAAGCTGCAGTCTTCTTCTTAGATAGACCCCATGTAATTGCCCGGGTACATGAGGCAAGCGGCGCACCATCGTCAATATCAATTGGCCTTGGCCAGCCTGGCGGTGGTAACTGAGAAGTCGGGCTTTCCGACACGAGGATCGCACCATGTCACTGATCGGTGTTTCTACCCTTGAACTGCGCCAGCTCATCGAGCAGGCGTTTCTGCCCGAGTGCTGTGAAGTCACTTGCACCGATGGTGTCTGGCTGACGATACGGCTGGGGCAGGGCGACGACCTGATCGTCACCGAAACACGCCTGGACAGCCTGACCACCTGCCACGACGTGTCCAACCTGGTGGCCCAGGTGCGTGAGGAACAGCGTCTCGGGTGCAGTCACGCCGGCCTCAAGCCCAGGGCGATTGCCTGAGCCCGAGGCCCATGCGGCCGGTTCAGCCCAAGGCTGCCGGGCGCATGTATTCCGGCCCCAGCACGTCGAACCAGAACAGGATCATCGACACCAGGATGGTCACCAGCACCAGCAAGCCTACCGCCCAGACGCTGGTCGAATACAACAGGCCCTGTTCCTTGCGCAGGCGCAAAAAGGTGGGCAGGCCGATGAACAGCAGAAAGGTGGCATAGGCCGAGGCTGCCAGCAGGGCGATCAGCGCCAGCCAACGGCCTGGATACAGCCCGGCAATACCTGCCACAAAGTACGGTGTGGCGCCGTATGCGGCGAATCCGATGCACTGTTCAAGGCTTGGGCGGGTATCGAAGGTGCGCGACATCCAGCGAATGAATCCCCCCATGACGGCAACCCCTAACAGCATGGTCAGGTACAGGAGAATGCCCAGCTCCGCGGCGCTGCCCACGCTCAGGCGCACTCGCTCGGTACCGGCCAGGCTCCAGCCGAAACGGGTGGTGCCGATGAACAGGCACAAGGCGGGAATCAGGGCAAACACCAACAGGTGGGGCAGGTAGTGGCGCGGGTGTTGTTCTTCCTCGTGGCGGATGTCGATCCAGGCGTCGCCTGGGTGGGTGAAGAGCTTGAGCAGGTGGGTAGTCATGGTGACCTCCAGACTGAACAGAAGGCGGAATTGCCGCTCCCTGTTCTATTGAGGCGGGCGGGGTGCCGGGGGTTCATCTTTTTTGAACCATCGAAGGGTGCGTTCAGTCGTAATCAGTGACGACCACAACCTCAGGAGTCAACGACATGAACGAGCAAACCTGTGCCTGCCCCGGCTGCAATTGCAAAGTGGGCGCCAATGCGGTGATGCGTGAAGGCAAGGCGTATTGCTGCCAGGCCTGTGCCGACCATCATCCATCCGGCAAACCGTGTACGGCCAGTGGCTGTGGCTGTGCCTCTGGCAAGGCTGCTGGATAATTGGCGACTGCTACGCAGTCGATCGCAGCCTCGTCCTTCGGCAGCGGCTACTGATTGCCCGCCGAACGGATGACGCTGCCGGCGGTTACTGCAATTCCAGCTGCAATTGCAGCCCGCCATCGTCACACTGCCTGTGGTAATGCACGATGCCCCGATAGATCCGGCCCTCCCAGGTAAATGCCACACTGTGGGAGCGCTCAAGCTTGTCCGGTACCGGCGCACGCACCTGCATCTGCAATCCCGGCAAGCCATTGAGGTTCAACGGCGCCAGCTGCACCTCGCATTCCGCACTGCGGGCCACCGGGCCAAACAAGGTATCCTGGACAAAGTCGATCTGCAGGCAGGTCGCACAGGCGCGGTTTGCCATTCTCATGCCTGGGCCCTCCTTCATTCAGCCGCGCGGTATTCGTTTTCCAGTTTCTTGGCCTCCTGCAGGTGATGCTGCAAGGTCGGCAAGGCATTGGTCGCAAAGTTGCGCAGGTCTGCCGGGGCCGAGGTTGACTGGCGCTGCTCGTCAAACAGGCGGATCGCCTGTTCATGGGCATCGACCTGATGGCTGGCATAGGCGGCATCGAACGAAGCACCGTCTTGCACCTGCAACATCATTTTACGAGCCTTGTCGGCCAGGGCGGCATCGTTTGGCGCCGGGAGGTCATGCTTTTTTGCCAGTTCAAGCAACTGCTGATTACTTTGGGTGTGATCCTTGATCATCAGGCGGGCAAACGCCTTGATGTCTGCAGCGTCGGATTTTTCCAGGGCCAGTTGGCTGGTCTGGATTTCGGCCATGCCGGCGCTCATGGCCTCGTCGATGAAGGTGTTGTCACCGGCCTGTGCCTGCAAGGCCAGCAGGGCAAACAGGCCCAGCGCAAATCGGGAAGGAAGGCGATTCATGGGCATAACTCCTGTGAGGCGGCGATCCACTGTTCTATCTACGAGACGTCAGCAGGCCTGGAGTTCAGCTTTTTTACCCAGCGGACCGCTGGTCGGCGCGGCAGCATTTCGATTCAAACCTTGGCCATGCCATTCCTTCCAAGTAGAAACGGGCGCTGCTTTGCTGGCGCTGAATCCGCTACCGGGAGGCCACCATGTCCAGCGACAAACCGCGCAATCAGTACCAGATGCAAAACCCCCTGACCCAATACCCGCATCCCCCGTTCCCGGCCCAGTCCCAGCCGGCACCGGGACTGGACCTGAACATGCGTCCCAAACCCG
Source organism: Pseudomonas vranovensis (assembly GCF_040438935.1). NCBI lineage: Bacteria > Pseudomonadati > Pseudomonadota > Gammaproteobacteria > Pseudomonadales > Pseudomonadaceae > Pseudomonas > Pseudomonas vranovensis. Next base: position 1,622,767 of record NZ_CP159259.1, read on the forward strand.
ACCACGGCGAAACCACTTATCAGGGCTTTGGCCGCCTCAGGGGCCGCAAGGCGTTGATCACAGGCGCCGATTCGGGCATCGGCCGCGCCGTGGCCATTGCCTTTGCCCGTGAAGGGGCCGACATCGTGCTCAACTACCTGCCCATTGAGCAGCCCGATGCCCGCGAGGTGATCAAGCTGATCGAGGCCGAAGGACGCCGCGCCATTGCCTTGCCGGGGGATATCAAAAGCGAAGCGTTCTGCCGCGAGCTGATCGACCAGGCCCATGAACAACTGGGTGGGCTCGACATCCTGGTCAACGTCGCCGGCAAGCAGGTGGCACGCAAGCAGGTGGGGCAGATCAGCAGCGAGCAGTTCGACGCCACGATGAAAACCAACATCTATGCGATGTTCTGGCTGTGCCAGGCCGCCGTACCACTGATGCCGGCAGGGGCGACCATTATCAACACCGCTTCCATCCAGTCCTACGACCCTTCGGCGACGTTGCTCGACTACGCCACCACCAAGGCGGCGATCGTGGCCTTTACCAAATCCTTGGCCAAACAAGTGATCGAACGCGGTATTCGAGTCAATGCCGTGGCCCCCGGGCCGATCTGGACCGTGCTGCAACCCAGCGGCGGGCAGCCGGATGAGAAGATCCCTGACTTCGGCGGCCACACGCCCATGAAGCGTCCCGGCCAGCCGGCCGAATGCGCGCCTGTGTATGTACTGCTGGCGAGCCAGGAGTCGAGCTATATCACCGGGGAAGTGTTCGGTGTCACCGGCGGCAATCCGACGCCGTGAGTCGGCGGGATCAAACCTTCGCGGCCGGCGGTAGTCGCATGCACTAACAGCGGTCCTCAAAGGAGTCCGGTCATGGCCAGAGCCATCTGGAAAGGTGCCATCAGCTTCGGCCTGGTGCATATCCCGGTTTCGCTCAATTCAGCAGTGAAGAGCGACCGGGTCGACTTTGACTGGCTCGATGGGCGCAGCATGGAGCCGGTGGGCTACAAGCGGGTGAACAAGGTCACGGGCAAGGAAATCAGCCGTGAACATATCGTCAAGGGTGTGCAGTACGAGAAGGGTCGCTATGTGGTCATCAGCGAGGAGGAAATCCACAAGGCCCGTCCCGAGGCGACCCAGACCATCGACATTTTCGCCTTCGTCGACAGCAGCGAGATACCGCTGCAGCAGTTCGAGACGCCTTATTACCTGAGCCCCGACAAGCGCGGTGGCAAAGTCTACGCCTTGCTGCGCGAGGCATTGGAAAGCACCGGCAAGGTGGCTCTGGCCAAAGTCGTGCTGCACACCCAGCAACACCTGGCGCTGCTGCGGCCGCTCGAAGACGCGCTGGTGATGATCACCCTGCGCTGGCCCGAGGAAGTACGCAGCCTGGATGCCCTGGAGCTGGACAAAAATGTGCGTGAGGCCAGCCTCGACAAGCGCGAGCTGGAGATGGCCAAGCGGCTGATCGACGACATGAGCGGGCAGTGGACGCCCGATGAGTACCGCAACGACTTCAAGGACACCATCATGGACCTTGTCGAGGAGAAAGCCAGCCAGGGCAAGATCAGCACGGTCGAGCCGCTGGAGGGCGAAGGCGAGCAGAAGAGCGCCGACATCATCGACCTCACCGAACTGCTCAAGCGCAGCCTGGGCGGGCGCAAGGCGCCAGCGAAGAAGGCGACGGCGACCGAGAAGAAAGCACCTGCCACCCCCCGCAAGACGCGCAAGAAAGCCTGAGCCTCAGGGGCAGGGCGTTTCATGCAGGCGCAGCCAGCGTAGGCTGCCATTCTTCAGTTGCTCGAACACCGCCGTCGAGCGCCGTACGCTGTGCAGCACCCGGGCATCGTGCTGGTGCTCGCGGTAATGCACCACCGTCAGGCCATCGGCTTGTGCAATCAGTTGCAATTCGTCGATACCGATCTCAAGGCCAGGGCGCTTGCCGTAGGCTTGGGTGAACAACGCGTGCAGTCCCGCATGGTCCAATTGCAGCCCGGACAACCCGATCATTGAAAACGACGGGCTGAAGTGCGCCATCAGTGCGGGCAATTGATCGCTCTGGGCCGCGCCGGCCAACCATTGCTGGATCAGCACATGGAGGTCGATGACGGCGGCAAAACACACAGGGTCAGTAGGCATGGTCAGGATTCCAACGCAGTAGAGGAAAGCCCCAGGGCTTGCGCCCCGGGTAGCTTGAGTACTGCCGGCAGGGCCAGCAGGGTGATTGCAGCGGCCAGCACAAACACCTGGGTGTAGGCTGTGGGACGAGGCAGCAAGGCGTCGAGCATGGCCCCAAGCACGCCAGCTCCCAGGCCAAAGCTCAGTTGTCGGTTGAGATTCCACAGGGTGCTGGCAGCGCCCATGCGCTCGGGCGCGATGGCAATGAAGGCCAGGCTTTGTGCGCTACTGCTGCACAGGCTGCTGCCCAGGCCCAGGAGCAGGAAGATCAACACCTGCACCCCCTTCAACTGCGCCAGCCCGGGTATTGCCAGCCCGATCAGCGCCAGGCTTTGCAACAGGATGCCGGCGCACAGCAAAGGCCGCGGGCCCCATTGCCTGAAGCGCCAGCGCACCAGACTGATCGCCGCCAGGGCACCCAGCGACCAGGGCAGCATCAACGCGCCGGTGGAGGTGGCGCTTAGCCCCAGTTGTGCTTGCAGGTACAACACGGCCAGCAGATTGGCGCCGATGAACACGCCGGGCACGCACAGGTACACCAGCATCGCGGTGCGCAACAGCGGCTGGCGCAGTAGTGCAAGGTCGAGCAAGGGGCCGGGACCGGGCCGCGGTACGCGTGTCGGTAACCAGGCCAGGGTCAACAGGCCGGTGAGCAAGGTCAGCGGCAACAGGGCGAAGAAGATCCAGCGCCAACTGGCGTGATCCACCAGCATCCCTCCCACGGCAGGCGACAGGGCCGGTACCAACAGGGCAACCATCATCACGCGCGCAGTCAGGGCGTGGCGCTGTTCAGGCGGGCAGGCGCGGTAGGCCATGGCTTGCCCCACCGGAATCAACAGCCCGCCGCCGACCCCCTGCAGCAGGCGCCACAGCAGCAGGCTGTCAATAGCGCGCGCGCTGCCGGCAAGCACCGTGGCAAGGCCAAACAGGAGCAGCGACAGCAGCAGAGTCTGGCGCTCGCCGATGCGCCGGGCAAGCCAGCTGCCCAGCGGGATCACCAGGGTCAGGCCAATCAGGTAGAGGTTGCTGACCCAGCTCAGTTGGGCTACCGAAGCCTGCAGCTCCTGGCCCATCACTGGGTAGGCGCTGCCCAGGGCGAACAGGTTGAGCAGGTCCAGGGCGAAGCCAAGCAGGTAGATGAAAGCGACTTTGGAAGGGGCGGGCATGGTAGGCAGCGCATTAAGGAAAGACGAAGTCTAGAGGGCGCGAGGGGCTTGAATAAGCCTCTGATATCCGCCAGATTGTGCAGATTATTTTGACAATCAAGGGCGCATTGCATGGTCAGCCTCGACCGCTTCGAACTGTTTTGCGCAGTGGTGCAGAGCGGCTCCTTCACCGGCGCGGCGGCGCGGTTGCAGCAAACTCGCGCCGCGGTCAGCTTCAGTATCAAGCAACTGGAAGCCGAGCTTGGCGTCACCCTGCTGACCCGTACAACCCGGCGCGTTGCCCTGACCGAAGCGGGTGAGCGCTTTTACCGGCGCTGCCTGGAGGTGGTGCAGGCGGCGCAGGTGGCCATCGATGAGGCCCGGGCCGAGCACAGCGGCTTGCAGGGCAGCCTGCGGATCACGTCCACCGTGGAGTACGGCCTGACGGTGCTAGCGCCGGCGTTGCAAGGCTTTTGCCGGCAACATCCTCAGTTGCAGGTACACCTGCAGACCCATACCGCCCAGGTGGACTTGGTGCGCGACGGGGTTGATGTGGCCATCCGTCTGGGGCAGGTACACGACTCCAGCTACCGTGGTGTTTGCCTGGATCGCTATGCAGTGTGCCTGGTGGCGGCGCCAGCACTGCTGGCCCAGATGGAGGGCGGGCTTGACCACCCCGAGCGCCTGGGACAACTGCCGCAGTTGTTGCACAGCCGTTTCCAGCAGCACGACAGCTGGCCAATCGAAGACGCCTGCGGCAATGCCGCTGTCTATCAGGGGCGCGGGCCGGCAGTGATGGTCGCGGACAATGCCTCGCTCCTCAGGGCGTTTGCCTTGCAGGGAATGGGCGTGGTGTTGCTGCCGCATTGGCTGGTGGCCGACGACCTGGCCAGTGGTGAGCTGCTCGATACCTTGCCCGGCTATCGATTTGCCCGGCAAAGCGTGTACGCCCTATACCCCGACACCCGTCATGTACCGCGCAAGGTGCGCGCCTGGATCGACTACCTCAAGGCCTATCTTCAAGACCCGGCGCGGGCTCGCCCAGGCGCTTGAGAAAGTCGCCGAAGCCGCCGCTTACCCGGCAATCGCCGCGGCTGCTGGTGGACACGCTGTTGAGGGCTGTCCATACGATGTGCGCCCCGCTGGCATGCAGCGCACTGACCAGTTGCACATCCTCGTCTACGGCCAGGGGCTGAAAACCGCCGACCCGTTCATAGGCCCTGGCGCAGACGCCAAGGTTGGCCCCGTGAATGTGGCGGTGACCTTCCCGGGCCTGGTAGCGGGCCAGGTAGCGTGCGCGCAGGGCTGCGTCCTGGTACGCCTGCCAGCGCGGCACATGCACGGTCCCGCACACCGCATCGGCGGCAAAGTCCAGCTGGCAGACCAGCCAGTCCACCGGCACACAACTGTCGGCGTCGGTGAAGGCCAGCCAGCGTGCCCCGCGCTCGAGCATCAGCGCCGCACCCGCACGCCGGGCATAGCCGACATTACGCGCACTGACGCTAAGCACCTCGACCCCATATGCCTGCGCCACCTGCTCGGTGGCATCGCTGCAATCATCCAGGACCACCACGATCTGCACCGCCTCGCCCAGTGCTTTTACCGCTCGGCGGGCGTGCAACAGGGCACGCAGGCAGGGCCCGAGCAAGTGCTGCTCGTTGTGGGCCGGGACAATCACGGCGATCACAGGCAGTTTTCCTCAAGGTCGATGGCACTGGGCTGTAGGCTCCAATACTCCAGCAGGAAGTCGGCCTCTTCATGGCGCACGCAACGGTACAACGCCAAGCGCTTGGCCAGCAGCGCATGGACCTGATGGCCGCTCTGCGGGCAGCCGTCGATGGGGTGCAGCCAATGGCAAGCCAGCAGTGCACCGTTGGTGCCGAGGCAGGCCAGGGCGTGCTCCAGTACCTCCAGCCACTGGACCGGGTCCAGGTAGTAGCCGATTTCGCTGAGAACGATCAGGTCGAACTCACCGCCGGGCCAGTCACCCGGCAGGTGACCCTGATCGACCCGAACATGGGGCCATGGGCGCAGGCGTTGGCGTGCCAGCGCCACGGCGGTGGCATCGAGGTCCTGGCAGAGCAGTTGCTCGCAGCGTTCGGCCAGTGCCGCGCTGAGCTCACCGTTGGCACAGGCCGGTTCGAACACTCGCTGATAGTGCTGGCGCGGCAGACAGGCCAGTAGCAGGTCGCGTTTGCGCTTTTCGTACCAGCGGGTACGAAACGCCCAGGGATCGTCGCTGTGGGCGAACAGTTGCTTGAAGTACTCGGCCGGCATGCTCATGTGAACACCAGTTCAAACGGTTGCAGCAAGCGCACCAGGGTGGTCGGTAGCAGCACCGCCGGGGTGTCGCCGTCGGCCAGCAGCTGGCTGGTGTGGGCGGCAATGGCCTGTTGCTTGAGCACCCGCACGCCGGGGTCGAGAAACAGCTTGTGGGCACGCGGCCAGGGCAGGCGCGGGTCGTTGGGGCGGGCCCAATGCCAGGCCCAGATCGGCACCTCCAGCAGTTGCGCACCCACGGTTTCACACGCCCGGGCGCAGGCACGGCCCACGGCGTCGTGGTCGCTGTGGCCATCCAGGCGCCAGGTGGTCAATACCCGGTCCTGGGGCCGCAGCAGCCCGACCAGGTGTTCCGCCAGCCAGCGTTCGTGCTGGGCCACGGTGGTGTCGGCCAGCCCCAGGCGCAGCCACTGCAGTTGGCCAAGGTCCAGGCCGAGGCGTCGCAACGCCGCCGCACTTTCCCGTGGGCGCTGCTCGCGCAAACGTTCCTGGCTCCACTGCTGGGAGTGCGGATGGCTGGCTTCACCATCGCTGACCGACACCAGCAACAGTGCCGGCTCGCGCCCGTGCAGCATGGCCAGCAGGCCACCGCAACCGAGTATTTCGTCATCCGGGTGGGGCGCCACGACCACCAGTCGACAGCCTATCGGGAGCAATTGCTCAAGACTGATGGCCGGCACCGCCTGCAGCTGCGCCGAGGCTTGCCACTGGGCCAACGGGGTGCCTGGATCCTGTGCCTGGAAGGTTGTCATAGTGACCACTCCGTCATTGGCGCACTGGCCACCCGGCGGCCCAGCTCGGCCAGGTCGCGCTCCGCGTGGCTCTGGCGCAGGAACACCGGCAGGTCGGCGGCGAGCCTGGCGAAATGCGCAATGCGACAATAGGGTGTAGCGCCCAGGGCACGGCCGACGTGGGCCAGCACGGCGGTCGCGGCAACTTCGACCTGGGCCCGCAGGCGGCGTACGGGAACCTCGGCATCGGCTCCCGGATGACCGTCGATCCACTGTGCGGTTTCGCGCAGGCTCGCCGCCGCACCGGCCAGTTGCGCATCCACCGCGCCCAGGTGGGCCAGGGCGTGGGGGTCCTGGTGGCTTGCGCAATGTTCATGCAGGTAATTGGCCAGCGCCGAGGCCGCGCCATACCAGCAGGCAGCGATGCCACCGCCACCGTGCCAGAAGCCCGGGCGACTCAGGTAGTGCCCGCTGTCGCCCACCTGCTGCCCAGCGCATAGCTCGAAGGCGACCTCGACACTGGCTGTGCTGCCCATCCCCACCGCCTGCCAGCCGGTACCCAGCACACGCAGGCCGGGATCATCGAGCCTGACCGCCACCAGTTGCGGACGCTGTTGCTCATCCCACGCGGTGAGCAACGCGCGGTCGATCTGCAGTGCGCCGGAGCACCAGGCCTTGCGTCCTTGCAGACGCACTTCGCGGCCATGACGGGCGACGATCTGTACCCGCGCATCCGGTGGCTCGGCCGCCCACACGCCCCAGGTACCGCGCGTGTCCAGGTCGGTGGCGGCGCACTCGGTAATGATCGCCAGGGCATCGGTATGGCCTTCATAGAGCTTGGCCAGGGCCAGGTCGGCGGCAGCGACCTGGGCCAGTACCTGCCAGCGCTGCAGTGTGCGGCCATGGCCGGGCAGCGGCAACTGGTCCAGGCCATTGGCCCGGCATTGCGCCAGGCAGGTCTGGAGCAGCCGGTCGGTGTGGGTGTCCAGAGGCCTGGTTGTGACCTGTTCGAGCCAGGGCATCAGGGCAACGGCGAGGTCGTTTTGGGCAAGGGTCATGAGCGTTGCTCCTGGGCCGGTGTGGTTTTTTTCAGCCCGCGCAGGTTCATGGCGCACAGGCAGATTTGCAGCACGATCAGCGCCCAGGCCTGTGCATGCCAGCCCCAGAGCGTCCAAAGCAGATTACTGGCCAGAAAGCAGGCAAAGCCGATGCGCCGGCGCTGGGGCTTGCGCGAGCCAATCCACCAGGCGGCCAGCACAGTGGTGAGCATGGCCGGCCATTGCAGCAGGTCGATCAGGTTCAGATCGCGCATCATTCAAGCCCCAGGCGGCGGCGCATGTCTTTGGTAATCGATTGGCGAACCTTGGCGTAACCGGCCCAGGGATCATCGCCTTCGGCCAGGCGCTCGCCAACGGTGTGCAGTGTCCACTGGTTGGCGCCCTTGAGTTCGGTCAACTCCTCGCGATGGATCGGTACCGAAACCGGCAAGCCTTCGCGAGCGCGCAAGGAGTAGGCGCACACGGTGGTGGCGCCCTTGCCGTTGCGCAGGTAGTCGATGAAGATCCGCCCCACGCGGTTTTTCGGCCCGGAGACAGCCGACAGGCGCTCTGGAAACAGCCCGGCCAGGTGCTTGACGATGGCATGGCTGAAGGCCTTGACCTCATCCCAGCCAGCGCGGCGGGTGAGGGGCACGACAAGGTGCATGCCTTTGCCGCCGCTGGTTTTCAGAAACACCTGCAAACCCAGTTCATCCAGCAGCGTCAGGGTCAGTTGAGTGGCTTCGAGCATGGCTTTCCAGGGCAGGGCAGGATCGGGGTCAAGGTCGAGCACCAGCCGGTCCGGCTTGTCGAAGTCCTGGGCGGTGGCGTTCCAGGTGTGCAGTTCAAGGGTGTTCATCTGCACTGCACCGAGCAGCGTATTGGCCTGGTCGATGATCATCACGGCCTGGCCTGTCTCGGCCTTGTCGTGGCTTTCAACGTCGGGAAGGTTCAGCTGGGCGGCGTTTTTCTGGAAGAACAGCTCACCGGCCAGACCGTCGGGGGCGCGTACCAGTGCCACCGGCCGGCGCTTGAGGTGCGGCAGGATCCAGGGCGCCACGTGGGCGTAGTACTCGGCGATGTCGCGCTTGGTAGCGTCGGTGCTGGCATCGACAATGCGCTCGGGATGAGTCAGGTGCAGGCATGAGGTACTTGGCGGCGTTTTCACAGGCTGCTCCAGGCTGATGGCGCGGGCCGGTTTGTCATCGCGCAGGCCGTGGAACACCGAGTGGCGCACGATGCCATCGCGGGTCATCTGGGCGTATGAGACCTCGGCAAGCACCTGGGGCTTGAGCCAGTGCACGCCGTGCGCCTCGGCCCCGGCAGGCGGCTGGGCCAGCGGTGTTTTTTTGATCTGCAACGGGCTCAGGCGCTGGTGAATGCGTTTGAGGCCGGCGCTGTCGAAGCCGGTTCCGACCTTGCCGGCATAGCGCAGCTCGCCAGTGTCGGGGTCATGCAGGCCCAGCAGCAATGCGCCGAACGCTTCGCGGCTGCCCTTGGGATCGGTGAAGCCAATGACCACGAATTCCTGGCGCTGCTTGCACTTGAGCTTGATCCAGTCGCTGCTGCGCCGGCTGACGTAGGGGCTGCCGGCGCGCTTGCCGATCAGGCCTTCGAGTTGCAGGCGGCAGGCGCTGTCGAGCAGGGCCTGAGGCGTTTGGTCGAAATCGGCGGAAAAGCGCACGCAGCTGTCGTCTGCATCTTCCAGTACCTTGGCCAGCGCGGCCCGACGCTGCTCCAGCGGACACGGGCGCAGGTCGACGCCGTTGAGGTAGGGTGCATCGAACAGGTAGTAGAGGATGGACGCGTCGCTGGCACTGTCGAAGGCGTTCTGCAAGGCCTGGAAATCTGCTACGCCTTCGCTGTTGTTCACCACCATTTCGCCATCGAGCCAGGCCGATTCAAGCTTCAGTGTCTTGAGGGCGGCAGCCTGACGGGCCAGCTTGGCAGTCCAGTCGTGGCCGTTGCGGGTGAACAGTTGCACCTTGCCATGGTCGATACGAGCCAGGACGCGGTAGCCGTCGAACTTCACCTCATAGCGCCAGTCACCTTCCGGAGGGGATTCCACAAGAGTGGCCAGTTGGGGTTTCAGACTGTCGGGGAGAGGGGCTTTTTTCGCCCGGGGTCTACGGGGTCTAGGCGGCTTGTCCGTGACCAGGGTGCGGTCGCTCAGGACGCTGTCGGGCTCGGCTTCCAGCACGTTGTACTCGGCTTCGGGGCGAGCCTGGGTATCAGCCGACTTGACCAGTAGCCATTGTTCTTTCTTGCCGGCCAGGTGGGTGCGAAACAGGTTCCAGGTACCGGAGAGTTTCTCGCCCTGCAGGCGAAAGCGCAGTTTGCCCTTGGCATAGTCTTTGTGTGGGTCGCCTTCGGGCAGCCACACGCCACGGTCCCAGACGATGACATCACCGGCGCCGTAGTGACCTTCAGGAATATGGCCTTCGAAGTTGGCGTAGTCCAGCGGATGGTCTTCGACATGAACGGCCAGGCGTCGTACCTTGGGATCCAGCGATGGCCCCTTGGGGATGGCCCAGCTTTTCAGGGTGCCGTCGAGTTCCAGGCGGAAGTCGTAGTGCAGGTGGCTGGCGTCGTGCTTCTGGATGCAATACTGCAGGGCGCCGCTTGATTCGCGGGGCAAGCGCGCTCCAGCAGGTTCCGGGGTGGCGTCGAAATTGCGCTTGTGCGCGTATTCCTGCAACGGCTTGGGCATGGCAGTGACCTGCGGCTTTTCGGCTGCTTGTTAGCTTGGGAAAAGCGGCGGGTGCGGGAGTTCAATCGTATTGGTGCGCAAGCGGGCTTGCCCGCGATAGCGATGTGACTGGAGATCGCTATCGCGGGGCAAGCCCACTCCCACGGTGGTCAGCCCTGTTTCTTGATGATCGCGTCGGCAATGCTCGCCGGTGCCTCGGCATACTTGGTGAATTCCATGGTGTAGCTCGCCCGGCCCTGGGTCATGGAGCGCATCTGGGTGGAGTAGCCGAACATCTCGCCCAGCGGCACCTCGGCCCGCACCACTTTGCCAGCCGGGGTCTCGCCACCTTCCTGAATGACCCCGCGACGTCGACTCAGGTCACCCATGATGTCACCCTGGTATTCCTCAGGTGTCACCACTTCGACTTTCATCACCGGCTCCAGCAGCACGGCGCCGCCTTTTTCCTTCAGTTGTTTGGTCGCCATGGAGGCGGCCACCTTGAAGGCCATCTCGTTGGAGTCGACGTCGTGGTACGAACCATCGAACACGGTCGCTTTCAAGCCGATCAGCGGATACCCGGCCACCACACCGTTTTGCATCTGCTCTTCGATGCCTTTCTGGATCGCCGGGATATACTCGCGCGGCACTACGCCACCGACCACTTCGTTGACGAACTCCAGGCCTTCCTTGCCTTCTTCTCCCGGGGCGAAGCGGATCCAGCAATGCCCGTACTGGCCACGGCCACCGGACTGGCGCACGAACTTGCCTTCGATTTCGCACGTCCTGGTGATTTTTTCGCGGTAGGCCACCTGCGGCTTGCCGATGTTGGCCTCGACCCCGAACTCGCGGCGCATGCGGTCGACGATGATGTCCAGGTGCAGCTCACCCATGCCGGAGATGATCGTCTGCGCGGTTTCTTCGTCGGTGCGTACCCGGAACGACGGGTCCTCCTGGGCCAGCTTGCTCAGGGCAATGCCCATTTTCTCCTGGTCGGCCTTGGTCTTGGGCTCTACCGCCACCGAGATCACCGGGTCGGGAAAGTCCATGCGTTCGAGGATGATAGGCTTGTTGATGTCGCACAGGGTGTCACCGGTGGTGACGTCCTTCATGCCGATCAGCGCGGCGATGTCGCCGGCGCACACGTCCTTTATTTCGGCGCGCTGGTTGGCATGCATCTGCACCATGCGGCCAATCCGCTCCTTCTTGCCCTTGACCGAGTTGAGCACGGCATTGCCCGAACTCAGGACGCCGGAGTACACCCGGGCGAAGGTCAGGGTACCGACGAAGGGGTCGGTGGCAATCTTGAACGCCAGGGCCGAGAACGGTTCATTGTCGTCGGCGTGACGCTCCAGGTGTTTCTCTTCGTCGTCGGGGTCGGTGCCGTGGATGGCGGGGATTTCCGACGGTGCCGGCAGGTAGTCGATCACCGCATCGAGCATCAGGGGCACGCCCTTGTTCTTGAACGAGGAGCCGCAGATGGCCGGGACGATTTCATTGGCCAGGGTGCGCTGGCGCAGCCCGGCCTTGATCTGTTCATTGCTCAGTTCCTGGCCATTGAGGTACAGCTCCATGAACTCGTCATTGGCCTCGGCGGCTGCCTCGATCATGTGGGCACGCCACTCATTGGCCAGGTCCTGCATGTCGGCGGGAATGGCTTCCTCGCGATAGCTGGTGCCCTGGTCGTCTTCGTTCCAGTAGATGGCTTTCATCTTCACCAGGTCGATCTGGCCGACGAAGTGTTCCTCGGCGCCAATCGACAGCTGGATGGGGACCGGGTGGTGCCCCAGGCGCTGGTCGATCTGCTTGACCACCTTGAGAAAATCAGCGCCCTGGCGGTCCATTTTGTTGACGTAGGCCATGCGCGGGACGTGGTACTTGTTGGCCTGGCGCCAGACTGTTTCCGATTGCGGTTCCACCCCATCGGCGCCGCTGAACACCACCACCGCTCCGTCGAGTACCCGCAGCGATCGCTCCACCTCGATGGTGAAATCGACGTGGCCGGGGGTGTCGATGATGTTGAAGCGGTACTTGTCGGGGAACTGCTTGGTCGAGCCCTGCCAGAACGCCGTGGTGGCGGCTGAAGTGATGGTGATGCCGCGCTCTTGCTCCTGGGCCATCCAGTCCATGGTCGCGGCGCCGTCATGCACCTCGCCCATCTTGTGGTTGACCCCGGTGTAGAACAGGATGCGTTCGGTGGTGGTGGTCTTGCCGGCATCAACATGGGCGACGATGCCGATGTTGCGGTACAGCTCGATGGGGGTGGTGCGCGCCATGAGGGGTCACCTGTGCGAAATGCGGAGAAGGGGGTAATCCCAAGGTAGCAGAAGTAGGCAGGCTTGCACGGCGGCGCATGGTTGAACAGGGATCATCCATGCTGTGAGCAACCATCGGTTGTAAAGCGCCCGGTGCCTGACGCTTAATCGTTCTATCCGATTGCCAAGGGAGTACCGTAATGCCGCTGGAAAAGACTGTCGATGCCTGGTGCCAGACTCACCCGCTGATCGCCGAGCTGGTAGCGTTGCGGGCAACCAGCTGGTTCAATCCCGCCATCGCACCCAGCGCCCAGGCCTTGAGCGATGTGCCGCTGAACGCTGAAGACGTCCGCGAGGCCAGCGCGCGATTACAGCGGTTTGCACCGTTCATAGCCTCGGCCTTCGCCGAAACCCGTGCCAGCCACGGCATCATCGAATCGCCGTTGCTGGCGCTGCCCGCCCTGCAGGGAGTGTTGCGCGCCGAGCATCAACTGCCAGAAGGCGGCGCGTTGTGGCTCAAGGCCGACAACCTGCTGCCGATTTCCGGGTCGATCAAGGCCCGCGGCGGAATCTACGAGGTGCTCAAGCACGCCGAAGACCTGGCCCTGGCCGGTGGCCTGCTGCAGCCGGGCGATGACTACGCCAGGCTGGACAGTGACGCGGCGCGGGCATTTTTCAGCCAGTACAGCATTGCCGTGGGCTCCACGGGCAACTTGGGGTTGTCCATCGGCATCATCAGTGCGCGCCTGGGCTTCAAGGCCACGGTTCACATGTCAGCCGATGCCCGGCAATGGAAGAAGGATCGCCTGCGCGCCCACGGTGTAGAGGTGCGCGAATACAGCGCCGACTACAGCGTGGCGGTGGAACAGGGACGTCGTGAGGCTGAAGCCGATCCACACTGCCATTTCGTCGATGACGAGAACTCACGCAACCTGTTCCTCGGCTATGCCGTGGCCGCCGAGCGCTTGCAGCGCCAGTTTGTCGAGCAAGGCATCGCAGTGGATGCCGAGCACCCGCTGTTCGTCTATCTGCCGTGCGGCGTGGGCGGTGGGCCTGGTGGCGTGGCGTTTGGCCTCAAGCTGGTATTCGGCGACGCCGTACACTGCCTGTTTGCCGAACCCACGCATTCGCCAAGCATGTTGCTCGGCGTTTACACCGGCCTGCATGACCACGTCTCGGTATACGACTTCGGCATCGACAACCACACCGCCGCCGATGGCCTGGCCGTGGGCCGGCCTTCCGGCTTTGTCGGGCGGGCCATGCAGCGCCTGATCGATGGCTACTACACGGTGGACGACGCCACCCTGTACCGCTTGTTGGCGCAAATGCAGGCCTGCGAAGGCCATGAACTGGAGCCGTCGGCACTGGCCGGTGTGCCGGGCATGGTGCAGGTGCTGCAGGAGCAGCAAGGCTATCGCCAGCGCCTGGGGCTCAGTGACACGCGCATGGCGCAGGCCACACATCTGGTCTGGGGCACGGGTGGCAGCATGGTGCCGCGGACGGAAATGGACGCCTACCTGGCCAAGGGCCGCGTTGAATTGGCCGGGCAGTAGCTGTGCAGACGTTGCCGACTCGCCTCAGCGCCCGCTTGACCGGGGCCCAGTTCGCCAACCTGCATACCTTCGCCGTCGCCGCGAGGCACCTGAGCTTTACCCTGGCGGCCGAGGAACTGTGCCTGACGCCGAGTGCCGTCAGCCATCGCATCGCCCGCCTGGAGCGGGCGCTTTCGTTGCGCCTGTTCGAGCGCCTGACCCGACGCATACGTCTGACGGCGGAAGGCGAACGCTTGTACCGCCTGATACAGGGGGTGGTGGAAAACCTGGAGGAAGCCCTGCAACCGGACTCGACCGCCAGCGTCAGCGGGGCATTGACGCTGTATGCGCGGCCGTCGATCACCCAATGCTGGTTGGTGCCGCGGCTGGCGGACTTCCAGCAACGCTACCCGCAGATCAGCCTGGACATTCGTACCGGTAACGAAGCCGTCGACTTTCGTGCCCGTCACATCGACCTGGCACTGCTCTATGGTGATGGCGAGTTTCCCGGCCTGGCCAGCCACCTGTTGATGACCGAACAGGTGGCGCCGGTGTGCAGCCGGGCCTATGCCGAGCGCCACGGCCTGCTTGATGCGCCGGATCGCCTCGACCAATGCACCCTGTTGCACGATGCCCTGGCCTGGGAACACGCAGCCTTCGACGCCGAGTGGCAGCGCTGGGCCCGACAACACCGGGTGCAACTGCCCAGCGCTGGCCTGACCTTTGATCGCGCCGACCTGTGTGCATTGGCCGCCAGCAACCATGCCGGTGTGGCGATGGGGCGCCAGCGCCTGGTACAGCCGCTGCTGGACCAGGGGTTGCTGATACTGCCGTTGGGCGGCTTCGAGCCGACGGCCGGGCAGGGCTACTACCTGGTACACGCGCCGCGCGAGCCGCTACCGCTGCGGGTCAAGGTGATGGTCGAGTGGCTCCAGGCGTGCGCAGCCGTCGTCGGAGGGTGATGTCTCAAAAGGGCTTGCAGATCTTGCAGGGTCGGTAGCCCGCCGCGCGGGCCGTCTGTGCATCCCAAAAAAATACCCGCTGCTTCACATAGCCGCCCCGGGCGATGGCTCGCAGTGCGCAGGGGCAATCCAGGCGTCCATAGAGCTTGCTGCGGCGGTGCCCGCCCAATTGCCCGGGTTGATCGCTCAGATACACAGCACCATCGGCGCCCAGCAAACGCCATGGCCCGCCGCTCACGGGCAGCCCCTGCGTTCGTGCTCCAGCAGCCAGCGCTTGCGTTCAATACCACCACCGTAACCAGTCAGTGAGCCTGCACTGCCGATCACCCGGTGGCAGGGAATGGCCAGGCTTATCGGGTTCAAGGCATTGGCCAGGCCTACTGCCCGCGCCGCCGAGGGGCTGCCGATAGCGACAGCAATTTGTCCGTAGGTGCGAGTGGTGCCGGTGGGGATCTGCCGCAATGCCGTCCAGACCCGCTGTTGAAAGGCGGTGCCACCCGCGGCTACCGCCAGCGCGTCGAGGGCATGCAGGTCACCAGCAAAATAGTCTTGTACCGGCGTGCTGAACGGCGCCAGATCCGCTGTTTCGCGTAATCTGAGGCCACTGCCGAAGCGGGTGTGGAGCAGCCGTAGCAGGCGTATTTCTGGCTCGTCGAACTCCAGGCCGACCAGTTCGTGCCCATTGCTGACGATCAGTACCTGCCCGATCGGGGCGGGCAGGGTGAGGCGGTATAACAGCAGTTCAGCAGGTGACATCGTCAAAGCCTCAATCTTCCCTGGATAAGTCCTGGCAGATTAAGGGCATCCCGCAGCGACGTCACTCCGCTGTTTGCGGTTGAATTGCCGACAGATCAGAACCAACGATCATTGCGCTTACGGCCACGGGTCAGGGCCGGCAGAATCAAGCCCGCCAGCAAGCCGGCACCGGCGATCCCGCCGCCATACACCATGTAGCGCATCAGCACCTGTTTATTCTCGTCGCCCAGGCGCGCCTGGGTACTGCGCAATTCCGACTGGGTGTCGGCAAGTTCGGCATTGAGCGCCTTGCTGCGGGCTTCCAGTTCATCGATCAACGCCTTGCGCGAATCCAGGGTTTCTTGCATCCCTTGCACGCGAGTCTTCCAGCTGTCGTCGATGGTCTTGAGCTTCTCGCTCAGTTGGCTGACCTGCTCGGTCAACTGCGGTACGCGCTCGGCCTGGCCGGGCACACTCTGCAGATCGCCGCTGGGAATCCACACGGTATCGCCGGACTCGCCACGCACCTGGCTGTAGTTGCCCTGGGTCGTGAGCAGGGTGACTTTCTGTCCGGACTTGAGGTTGCCAACAATCCGATGGCCATCGGTAGGGCCACTGCGTACGTAGGTGGTCAGGCTGTCACTGACCCAGCGCTCGTTGCTGGTGGTTTCTTCCGCCTGCAGCACGCCTGATACGCTCAGCAAAGCACCGAGCATGCCGACCGCCAGCCTGGTGCGTGAGCGGTTGAAAAAGGAAGAACGGGAGGCGAGCGCCGCAGGAACAGGACGAGAGATAGGCATGGTGGTCTTCGCGTGAAATAAAAAATAAAAGCCCGCTGACTGGGCCGGTGAACGTGGGCGTGCGCGCAAGCCGCCAGCTCAAAGACCACTTTTATGTAGGCTGGTTCACTGAAGGGTGTAGGAAAATGGCAGCAAATATTGCGGACACACGCTGTGTCCGCAATAAAACGCAGGAGGGGATCAGCTTACGACGCGGTAGCAGGGCACATATTCAGCACCCCCTGGTAGCTTCATGCGGTGTTGGGCAACGAAGGCTTCCAGCAGTTTGCCCAGGGGCTGCATGACCACGGGATCGCCGTGGATTTCGTACGGGCCTTTTTCTTCGATCAGGCGGATACCGTTGTCCTTGACGTTGCCGGCGACAATTCCGGAGAACGCCCGGCGCAGGTTGGCGGCCAGTTCATGGGCCGGCAGATCGCGGCGCAACTGCAGGCTGGCCATGTTCTCGTGGGTCGGGTCGAAGGGGCGCTGAAAGCCTTCTTCGATCTTCAGCAGCCAGTTGAAGTGGAAGGCGTCGGCGCGCTCGCGACGGAACTGCTTGACCTCCTTGAGCCCTTCGACCATCTGTCGGGCCACCTCGGCCGGGTTGTCGATGATGATCTGGTAGTGGCTTTGCGCCTCTTCGCCCAAGGTGGCGCCGACGAAGGCGTGCAGCTGCTGCAGGTACGGCTCGGCGCTCTTCGGCCCGGTGAGGATGACCGGGAACGGCAGGTCGCGGTTGTCCGGGTGCATGAGAATGCCGAGCAGGTACAGGAACTCTTCGGCGGTACCGGCGCCACCGGGAAAGATGATGATGCCGTGGCCGACACGCACAAAGGCTTCCAGGCGCTTTTCGATATCCGGCAGGATCACCAGCTCATTGACGATCGGGTTCGGCGCTTCGGCAGCGATGATCCCTGGCTCGGTCAGGCCCAGGTAGCGGCTGCCGCTCATGCGTTGCTTGGCATGGGCGATGGTCGCGCCCTTCATCGGGCCTTTCATCACGCCAGGGCCGCAGCCGGTGCAGACGTCCAGCTTGCGCAGGCCCAGCTCATGGCCGACCTTCTTGGTGTACTGGTATTCCTCGGTACTGATCGAATGACCGCCCCAGCACACCACCATCTTCGGCTCCACGCCCGGGCGCAGGGTGCGGGCGTTGCGCAGCAGGTGGAAGACGTAGTCGGTAATGCCCTGGGAGCTTTCCAGGTCGATGCGCTGGCTGGCCAGTTCGCTTTCGGTGTAGACGATGTCGCGCAGGGCGCTGAACAGCATCTCGCGGGTGCTGGCAATCATCTCGCCATCGACAAAGGCGTCGGCCGGCGCGTTGAGCAGCTCCAGGCGTACACCGCGATCCTGCTGGTGAATACGCACCTCGAAGTCCTTGTAGGCTTCGAGAATGGTCTTGGCGTTGTCGACATGGGCGCCGGTGTTGAGGATTGCCAGGGCGCATTGGCGGAACAGGGTATACAGGCTGCCGGAACCGGCTTCACTCAGTTGCTGGACTTCACGTTGAGACAGTGTTTCAAGGCTGCCTTTTGGGCTTACGGAGGCATTGATGACTTCACGTTGGGGCATTCTGGGTTTCCTGTGAGCGGGTAAACATCCATCTTCCGAATACCACCATACCGACAAATTGTCGCAGCAACGAGAGGCTTTATGCTCAAGTGTGGTTCTGCGCTCTCCAGCCGATGGCAAGCATGGCGTCGAGCAGCCGTTCGGGCTTGAGTGCCAGCGCTTGGTTGCCATTGGCCTTGCGCCCACAGTAATGAGAAAAGTGGCAGTTCTCCGGCGTGGTCGAAGGCGAATTGAAAAGGCCTGGGTGTACCCACCCAGGCATCGAACCTGTTCTCGACCTGATGAGGGGTAACAGGGTCAGGCTTCGATCGGCTTGCGCCAGTCGTCCGAACCTTCGGTGCCAGCGGTGGTGTGGGTCCAGGTAATCTTGCGGTAAGCCATGGCGACTTCGATCAACTGGGTGTAGTTGGCGTTTTGTTCGTCTTGTGCGTGAGGCAAGACAGTGTTGATGTCGACGATGGTGGCATCCTCAAGCTTGGTGGTGAAAAAGTGCTCCTGCTTGCCCTCGGACGAGGTGCGGTACCAGCTGACTTCTACGGTCGGCAGTTTTTCACCGCTGGCCAGGGCCTGGTACATCAACGGAGTGGCTTTGTTCAGCGAACTGGTGAACCGGAACGCCTTGTGTACCCGCTGGCCCGCGGGCTGGCCGCTTTGCGGGTCGGTTGGCACAGTGACCTGATGTTGGATCTGCTGTACCAGGATTTCATCTTCGTGACCCTCGACAAACACATTGCCGACCGAGTCGGAGGTGAAGGCACCCTGGGTGATGTTGCCTTGGGTTTCCCCTTCGATTTTGATGTAGGCGGGTGTTGGCATGGTTATCTCCTGCTTCATTGTCAATCACGCTCACAGCCTGTGAGCGTGGCCATCGGTAGATGGCGTGGGCAACAAGGCCAGGCTGCCAAAACGGCAGTGCGGGCGCTTGTCAGGTGTTTGAACGGTCTGGTGGTTGCCGCCGGCTATAGCCGAAGAATTGCGCCCAGCGACTGCAGCACCTCATGGGAGATCGCTTGCAACTGGTAGGTGTAGAGGCCATACAAAGTGGCCAGAAGAGCCCCGGCGATCAGCAAGGGACTCCACCAGGGCCATTGCCGATTGATGCGAAAGTTGCGTGAGGCCACATTGCTCAACGGGTCGCTGAGTTGTTCGGGAGTGGTGCCTCGCAGGTCACGGATCATGCGCTGCAATCGGCTGATGATCCCTTGCAAGGCCTCATCGCCTTTGGGCTGAATGGCGTATTTGCCCCTCAACCCCATGCACAGGCACAAGTACATGAACTCCAGTACGTCGTGGTAGCGCTGAGGTTCCATCATCATTCGCGACAATACGGTGAAAAATTTCTCGCCTCCCCACGTCTCGTGGTGGAACTCGCTGAGCAGCGGCTTGTGGCTCCAGATGGAGTTGTTGCCCCACGTGGTGCCCAACACGCTTTCGTCCAGGTACAGGCACAACGCGTAGGAATAGGCCAGTTGCTGGGCCGGCTCGTAGGGGTGAAGGCGAATTTCTTCGAGCACGGTGGTGACCTGATTGTGTACATCGGCGTACAACGCACCGATGTCGTTGGGGGTATCAGTTGTGCGTAGGCGCATGGCCAGACCGAACAGTGGCATGGCGGCGTCGACCATCGGGTTCTTGAAACCACCCCGCAGCTGGAATTCAGGGTCTGCCGGATAGTGGATATCAAGTACTGCCTTGGCTGATGGCGTGGTTGAGCCCTTCTCAGGCTCAGGCGTTGCGTGCGTGCTGGCAGGGGGCCGCGGAAGCTGGGCCGTCAGAAGCGTTTTATCCAGCGTATATGGCGTGTTGTCGGCTGGAGTCATGTCAATCGCTCCTGATGGCCCAGAACTGCAGCTCGAGGTCAGGGAATTCGCCGGCAATGTGGAAGCCAAAGCCTGTGCTGTCTTTCAAGGCTTGCCAGGCGGCGCTGCGTCGCTCCAGCTCGAAGTAACTGAAACCAGCATGAAACGGCAGCTCGCGCGGCGCCACGGGCAAGGGGGTAAGGGGAATTCCGGGCAGTTGCAGTTGCACAAGGTCGGTCAGTGATTCGAGCGACGTCACCTTGGCCTTTTGCAAGAATTGCTGGCGCAGACTTTCTGCTGGCAGGTTTGCGCGCACTGCAAGTACAAACGCGGCGGTGTCCAACAGGCGTCTGTCTTCCAGGCTGGCGCTTAGAACACCGTACTGTTGCTCGAAAATTGGCAGCGAAATGGCGCGTGGTTGCAACACGGTGCCCAAGGCACGACGCAATGTCTCTTCCAGCGGCCGAAATGAGGTGTGCAATGCGTTGTGTTGATAGGCCGGGTATTCCTGAGGCAAGCGTTGGTGATCGGTAAAGGTCACCAACTCGCCACAGGCCTGGCTAAGGGCAACATAGAGCTGCTCCGGATGCGCATGGGGCTGACGCGCCAGGTGCTGGAAGTAGGGGAACCAACGGTTCAGGGCCTGCAGCAGGTTGAAGTCGGTCACATCGGCGACACCCGACTGCCCGGATGATCCGATGCGCGTAGCCAGGTTGCGCGCACGTTCGCGGAACATGCCGGAAATCTCATCGAGAAAGCGCTTGAGTGCGGGGATCGCCTGCAGGGACACGCTGGTGGGGTAGAACGTCTCGTCCATCAGCAGGCTGCCGTCGGGGCGTTTGTCGAGTACCCGGCCCAGGGCAAGCCGGGTATAGGTGCTGCTGTCGTCGTTGTCGAGCTTGATCTGCAGGTTGGGTACAGCAAGTTCCACCTGAACCAGATCGCCATCGTGGGTATGGGTGTCTTTGAGCTCCTGTGGGCTGGCGATGTAGCGGCGGGTCGCTTCACTGTCGGGCCAGGTCACTTCGCAGCCGCCTTCTGTGCGTAATGGCAGGCACAGGTAGAGTTCCCGCTTGGCGATACCGCCGTCGTGTATTTCAAGGGGGGCAGGAGGCGGCATGTCGGCGGGAATATCGAACACGCTGCCATCGGGCATGACGCCCCTGGCACGGGTGATGGCGACTTTACCGAAGGTCAGGTACTCCTGGTTCAGTTCAAGTTCGCTGAATCCGTAGAAGGCCGGGTTCAAACTGGAAAAACGCTGGTGCGCCGCTGCCTCGGTTGCCCGGGCTTGTTGTTGAAAGTGCTGCGGCTTGACGAACAAACCTTCGCGCCAGATGACCGGGTTGCGTGAACTCATGAGTGGAAATCCAGGAATGGAGTGGAGTTGCTTCGGTGTGCGAGGCTGTTGACGGGCATCAGCTTTCTTCCTTCAACAGCACCTGTTTATCTTCGACCTGTACTGCCAAGGCGACCTTGCGACCGTGTGGCTCGATACGAAGTGCCTGTTTCCAGGTGACATCGTTTCTATCCCGGTAACTGGCGATCACGGCGATGAATCGAGTTGCCGGTTCGATGGCTTCAAACGGTACGAACTTGAACTGACCTGGCAGCAACAAGTAGTCGTCATCACGAACGTAGGTGCTGCGCAATGCTTTCTGAAGGTCCTCATCAAGGGCGCTGAACGTGGCGTTCAACAGCAACGAGTCATCGCGTAGTTGCAGCACTTTCACGGCAATCGGTGTGGCGATTCGGGTCGCGGTCGCAGGTGGCGTACCCGGCATTGCCAAGTGAACGCCTGCCGCTTCGTAGTGCCCCAGACTGTCGAGCACAGCGGGTGATTGCTCCAGCGTGTCCTGCGGATCTGGCGGTACCGGTGACATGGCCGGAAACTCGCTTTGAAGATGCGCCAGCAAGCCCAGCAGTTTGCCAGTCAGCGCGTGTGGGTCTGCGGCGGTGAGGCTCACCGCATAAGGGGCAGGGGGCATTTCCGATGCATGCGCGGCTACTGCTGGTTCCACACTTCGTGGATTGCCGTTGAGTGTCGGGCTGGCGTACAGGCTCAGGGCTACCTGTGTGGGTTGGTCCCCCAGGCCTCCGACCGCAATCGACGGGTCCATGATGACCTGACCCATTTTGCCCAGAGTGGTGCAGCCACCCAGCACCAGGCATAGCGACACGATTATCGAGTGTGTTCGCAGGCTCATGGGAGCACCGATGTCAGGGTGCAGTTGATCCAGTAATCTTCAGGTCGCGCAGGTGAGCGCAGTGCATCCAGCGCCGCCAGAGGGTCCAGCCCTTCACCCGTTGTCCGTGTTCGGCTCAGTTCGGCGAACACCCGGGACGGCGCGCTGCGCAGGACGGGGATGGGCACTTCGGCGGGGAGATCACGGATGAACGTATCGAGTACCTGTTCGTGCTCATTGATCAACGCCGTCACACAGTGGCGTGCCAGATGCTGTGTGGTTCCGTCTGTGAGGGTATGGATTTGAACCTGAAAGCCGCCGATACGCAGGTGGTCGCCATCGCACAAACGCACGGGTGCGAGTGTTCCGAGGCTCAGGTCATTGTTGTTGAGGTAGGTTTGTCCGCAGCGATCGACCACACAGAAGCAGCCTTCCGTCCAGAGGATTTCGCAGTGGATCGGTTGAACGCTGCAGTCACAGTCGCTCAATCGCCAGCTAGCCCCCTGGCTGCCAATGGTGCCGCCCCGGGTATCAAGCTGGTGGCTGGGCTTGACCCCATGCTGCAGGCGCCCAGGGTTGCAGACGGTCAACGTGAGACGGCTCATGAACGTACCTTGATCCTGACAATGCCTTCGCATTGCCCTTGAATGATTTCAATGAAGCTGGTCCACCCCAGGTGAGTGCCGTGGTTGCGACTCAGGCAAAAGGCAGGCACTTCATCGTCCTTGAGCACCAATTCGAGGTCATATGCCAAGCCGTCGCGCAGGAGAAAGTCGATGAGCGCGCGTATCCGTTCGAAGTGCTCGCCACTGGGCAGGAATTCACGCAAGCGCACCTGGGTAAGCTGGGAAATGACAAGGGTAAATTTGCTGCTGCGCGTGCGCGTTCGCGTGCCGACAGTAAAGTCGTTGCCCAGGTGGCCGTTCTGCCGGCCCAGGCTGAGCATCTGTCGGGGATCAAGCCGGAGCGAACGCGCTTCGAATTCACGAATCTGTACGCAGGGCAAATCAAAGCAATGGGCGATGATCCCTGCGACCGTGCCGGGGGCGCGGCTACGGCTGGCAATGACGCCGGCAAAACTGAGCAGTCGGCCCCAGGGCAGGGCGGTGTTGCCACGCAATTGCCCGTCGTTCAAGCCTATGAGGGCGAATACATAGCGGGAAAAGTCATCGTTGGCTTGCGCCTGAAAGCGGATGTAATAGCGGTACTTGCGCCAGCTGCGATGCAAGAGGCTGAGCAGGTAATGGTTGAAAAAGTCCAGAAAGGCAGGGCGAATACCGATGCCCTGAGTTTGCTCATAGGCAACCTGGTCGAGATAGAAGCCGGGCAAGGGTGAATCGGTACCGTGCAGGCCGAAGAAGGTAGCGCAGACGTTGTAGCGCTGACCGTCCGACGTCTGCATCATACGTTCGGCCTTGCGGATGTCGGAAGCGGGGAACGACAGGCACGCATCGCTTCGTAGCCACACGCGCTGACGTGCTGAGGCAATCGGGCGCTGTGGCTCCAGGTCATCGCCATGCAGCCCGTGCAGCCGCTCCAGTAATTGGAAGAAGTTGTGCTGGTGGGCCTCGGCGAGCAACGTGTTGGCTAGATCAGTGGTTGTCTGCCGGTCAGCAAAGGCCATGTGTAGTGCTCGTTGTTGGTTGTGTTGATCACTTCCAGTTGATGGAAGGAATTGACGCTGGCGTACAGTGCGAAGAAATGCGAAAGGACTGTGCCGAACAGGTACAGGTCGCCTTCGCACAAGAAAGCGTCCTGGTCGAGCTCCAACCGGGTTTGCAGGCCGCGTATGGGCAAGCCCTTGATCAACCAGTCCAGGGGGGCGGTGCGGGCTTGGCCAATACCGTTGAGGCGCTTGCGGGTGGCGCGGGCCTGCTGGATGTCATGCAAGGCCGCGAAGTCATAGGCACTGATCACAGCTTTGAGCGGCTCGGCCGAGAGCAGTGACAGGTAGTTGAGCGACAGGTTGGAGATCAACGTCCATTGCAGTTGACCGTCGAGTACCGGGCGGTAGGGGCGGGTTGGACGAGTGATGTTGCGGTAACTGGCCAGGGGAGGAGTCGCCTCGGTGGCGAGGCTGATGTCGCCCACGCCGAGTGCCAGCGGCAGGTTGCGGTTGGTACACGTCAGGTCTACCGAGGCGGTTTCCAAGTCTCCGATGTAGGCACTCTCGTCGCCGCGCACGAAAGCGATTCGGTGTTCCAGCCCGTCACCCCGTAGCGATTCTTCGACTTTGCAGCGGTAATACAATGCCGTTCGGCCCCGGGCGACTTCAATCTCGTGGGCGAATGACTCGAAGGGCTGGAAGATTCGCAGCCGTTCGCTGCTATTGCCATCCGTCGCCACGCGCCAGCTTGCCACCTGGTCGACGCTGAAGATCTCGTAGGCATCCGGGCGCTGGCCGCTGGGCGTGAGGCGTATCTGGTCGGCGTGGCCAGCAAGGTCAATGGGTTCGGCGCTGTGTTCGAACAGGTTGATTGCCGGTGCGCAAAACAAGCTGAAGTCACCATTACCAACACGCAGGGTCGCGGGCAGGGGGCGGCTGAAGTGAAATTCCAGGCAGATCTTGCGGCTGTCCTGATCGGGCCATAGGCGGCTCAACTGCGTCAGGGTGAAAAAGTGAAAGCGCTGCGGGAAGACAAAATATTCCTGCAGTATCCGATAGCCGTCAAAAACGTTGCGAGGGTAGGGCAGTAGTGCTTCTTCGGGGGTGAATCCGGGAAACGCCAGCGAGCTTGCCGGCAGTTGTCGACGTTCCCCGTTGACTGTGATGCTGACAGCGCTCAGGTAGTGCGAAAGCCACAGATAAAGGCTCTGTGCGTTTCGGTCATCACCGCTGAGGTGGAAGTCAAGGCGATCACAGCCCAAGGTGTTCAAGGGCCTGTTCACCAGGGTGTCCAGGTCGATACACACGGTGGAGCGTT
The DNA here is from genome assembly GCF_040438935.1 of Pseudomonas vranovensis. Taxonomy (NCBI): domain Bacteria; kingdom Pseudomonadati; phylum Pseudomonadota; class Gammaproteobacteria; order Pseudomonadales; family Pseudomonadaceae; genus Pseudomonas; species Pseudomonas vranovensis. The sequence continues at coordinate 1,647,555 of NZ_CP159259.1, forward strand.
CGCGCGTATGCGTGGCGTCGACATTGGCAATGGCAAGGGGATAGATATTGACCTCTGTGCAGGTTCGATACTCACAGGCCACGCCTTCGACAGGGTGTGCGAACAGTCGAGCGCCCTTGGGAATGCATTGTTGCTCGCTGATCGATTGCTCCACAGGGGTGAACTGAACGATCGTCGCGCTGGGCAGGGGGCGCAAGTAGTTGGGCCAGAGCATTTGCAACAGTGAATGGGTGAGCTCTGGCAGGTCATCCTCGAGTTTCAGGCGTAACTTGGCAGTCAGAAATGCAAAGCCTTCCAACAGTCGTTCGACGTCCGGGTCCCCGCCTTGTTCACCCAGGAAACGGCTCAGTTGCGGGTTGTCCTGGGCAAACTCGGCACCCAACTCTCGCAGGTAGCTCAACTCTTCGCCAAAGCGGTCTTTGAGGGTCATGGCTTACCTCACTTTGGTGTAGCGGTTATGGCCATTGACCAGTAGCTCGATTTGCAACTGCTGTTGCTGGTTGCGTACCTGCAGTTGGCATTCGAGTCGAAAGTCCAACTGCAGGGGGACCTCGGGATCAGGCTGACACCGTATTGCGCATACCTTGATGCGCGGCTCGTACAAATGGATGGTGCGACGAATGTCGGCAGCGATCTGTTTCAATACGTCACCGCGGCTTAGTGCATGGTCGTTGAAGTCGCGCAAGCCCAGTGCTGGACTACTTTGCGAGCTGCCTTGACGGCTGTTCAGCAGGCGCTCCAGGTGCTGTTTGATCGCCTCGAACTTCTCTGCGACGTATTCCTGGCAATGCGACGGGCGCCGCGCAGGTGTATCGGATTTCAGGCGCTCAAACAGGCTGCTCATTGGGTGTCGAGCCGCCCTACCAGGGAAATCTCGAAGTTGGCGCCCATGTATTTGAAGTGAGGGCGTACCGCGAGCGAAACCTGGTACCAACCTGGATCGCCGGCAACATCGGTCACTTCAATTCGGGCCGCGCGTAATGGACGGCGACTGCGGACATCGGCAGAAGGGTTTTCCTGATCGGCTACATACTGTTTGATCCAGCGGCTGAGTTCGCTTTGCAGGTCCTGGCGTTCCTTCCAGCTACCGATCTGCTCGCGCTGCAGAACCTTGAGGTAGTGGGCCAGGCGGTTGACGATGAACAGGTAAGGTAACTGAGTACCCAATTTGTAGTTGGTCTGTGCTTCCTGGCCTTCGGGCGTTCTGGGGAACACCTTGGGTCGCTGCGCCGAGTTGGCCGAGAAGAACGCGGCATTGTCGCTGTCCTTGCGCATGGTCAGGGCGATGAAACCTTCCTCGGCCAGTTCAAATTCCTTGCGGTCCGATATCAACACCTCAGTGGGGATTTTTGCCTGTAACCGGCCAAGGGACTCATACAGATGAACCGGCAGATCGTCCACCGCACCGCCGGACTGCGGGCCGATGATATTTGGGCACCAGCGGTAACGGGCAAAGCTTTCGTTGATGCAACTGGCCAGCAGGAACGCGGCATTGCCCCACAAGTAGTTACTGTGCTCGCCGTCAATGTTTTCGTCATAGCTGAAGCTGGTTATGGGGTGTTCGTTACGCTCGTAAGGCTGGCGCAGCATGAAGCGTGGCAATGCCAATCCGACGTTGCGTGAATCCTCGGCATCGCGAAAGGAGCGCCATTTGGCGAAGCGGGGCCCCTCAAAGATGTCCTTCACCTCTTTCAGATTAGGCAGGTCTTCAAAGCTGTTCAGGTTGAAAAAATCAGGCCCGGGGGCTGTGATGAATGGTGCATGTGACATGGCGGCCACGGAGGCGACATAACTAAGCAGCTTTATGTCACTGGAAGACGGGCCAAATGAGTAATTGCCGATCATGGCGGCAACCGGTTCACCGCCGAATTGTCCAAAGCCAGCGGTGTAGACATGTTTGTAAAGACCGCTGCTGGTAATGTCGCCGGCATTATCGAAGTCTTCCAGCAAGTCATTCTTGCTGATGTGCAACACCTCGAGTTTTATGTTCTCGCGAAAGTCGGTTCGGTCCACTAACAGCTTCAGGCCGCGCCAGGCTGATTCCAGTTGCTGGTATTCGGGTTGATGCAAGATGATGTCCATTTGCCGCCCGAGTGCGCGGTCCAGTTCGGCAATCATTAGATCGACACGATGCTTGTTGATGAGTTGGTCGCGCTCGTTGCTTTTCAGTATTTCCGTAATAAATGCTGCAACCCCTTGCTTGGCGATCAGGTAACCTTCCTGGGTTGGCTGCAACATGGTTTCGGCCATGATTTGATCAAGCAGACAGGGGTCACCCACTGTTGTTGGTGACGTGTTCGGGGTGGTCCTAGTTGGCATCGTGTCGCTCCGTTGTCGATTTCAAGACCGGCAGGGCCGGACTCAAGGCGGGCTGTCAATCTTCGTTGGGGGCTTCCAGAACAAGCTCCAGCTCCTGGGCCAGTTGGTTGCGCGACTGCTCATCGCTCAGCAGGTACTGCAACTGCTTTCGGAAGGCCGGAACGTTACCCAGCGGGCCCTTGAGGGCCACCAGTGCTTCACGCAGTTCAAGTAGTTTGTTCAGCTCCGGGACCTGGCGGGCAATTGCATCCGGCCCGAAGTCGTTGATCGATCGAAACTGCAGGCGCACCTGCATCTCTGCATCTGGTGCCTGACTCAGCGCCAAGGGCACGTTCATGTCCAAACGAACGTCAGCATCGTCGAGCACGTTGTTGAAGTTGTGTTTGTCCACGCGCATGACTTGTCGGTCTTCGAGGGCACGATCATCAATCAGGCCAAAGTCACCCGTTATCAGCATCTTGTGCGGCAGTTCGACTTCCGCTTGTTGATCGCCCGTGGCAGGGACATATTTTATGTTTATACGTTCTTTGGGGGCGACAGAGCTTGATGGCTTGGCCATGCGTGGAGAACTCCATTAAGTCAATTCAGGTTGTAGGAAGTTTCTTTTTCTAATATCAGGTGCTGGCAATTAAATGGTTTGCGAACTGTTTGTAGGAAAATTCTGGTGGCTGTAAGTAGGTGCTTGCTTTTTTTTAAGACGATGCATGGGGTGAGGTGTTTGCGTCGAGTCGCAAGGTGTTACTTCATGTTTATTTGTTTTTATCCAAGTTAATACCCTAAGCTCCCGTCCGATTCACTGGTGAGGTATTTCCGTGCAAGTGTGCAGACGGAGGTAGGTCATTGGTACGTATAATTTCAACGACAGGGTTGGCGCTGATGGATCGTTATGTTGGTTGGACGCTGGGGAGTTACTTGTTGTTCTGTGTGGGACAAGTTCAGGCAAGTGGCCCGCGTGACTGCACCGGTATTGTCTCCAACGTCGAGCGTCTTGCATGTTTTGATGAGGCGGCGGGAACACCGGTAGTGGTACCCCGGTTACCCGTCAGGCAAATACCGGAACCTGCAGCCCCGACCCGGACCCTGATCATGTCCAATGAGGTGCAGCGAGCGCCTGGCCAATCGGGTTTCGTCATGAGCAGCGAGAATGAAAGCGTCGACGGCAAGCAGCAACGGGTATTGATTTCGGCACCGGCTTCTGCACATCCCCACACCTATTTGGCAATCAGCTGTGTGCAGAACATTACCCGTCTGCAGTTGCTCACTGCACAGCCTGTGGAAACCAGTCGCGTCAGCATTGGCTTGGGGCCCAACCTCGGCGCTGCAAGCAAGCGGCCTTGGCAGGTGATGGAAGATGGCACGGTGATTGACGTCGGTCGCGGTCGAACCGCAATCGAGATGGTGAAGGGCGTGCTCGATTGGCAATACATTCACATCAGCAGCGACAATGCGCTGCTCAATGGCCTGGTGTTCGATAGCAACACCCTGGCGCCCATGATCAACCAGGCGCGTACAGCATGTCATTGGTAGTCGAAGCACCTGCTCAGGTGGCAGCGTTACTCTTGGCTCCGATCGATTCGAAGACGCCCGCCGGGTTGTTCGACATTGAAGACGAAACCTATCAAGCAATCGACCAGGAGATGGTCAAGCTGGGCGGGTTGCAGGAAGCCAACATCGACTGGCAGTACATAGAGGAAGCTTCACAGCAGTACCTGAGTAGCCGATGCAAGCAATTCCGCATTCTTGTCCATCTGGGCACCGCCTGGTTGCGCCGTCGCTGCTGGGAACGCTGGTGTACCGTGGTGAACGTGCTGGCCGGTATGGTCGAGACCTATTGGGAAAGTGCCTATCCTAAACCGGGGCCGACGGGATACCTGACCAAGCGCAAACTCGTCGAAGGACTGCTCAAACGCCTGGCAACTACGCTGCCGACACTGGAGCGGGCGAGCTTCGTGCCCGCTCACGGCGCCTTGGCGCAAGAATCACTTGCACGGTTGATGAAGTGTTCAGGTAGCGCGCAGTTGGACCAGGCAGCGTTGCTGGAGCTGCAGCGATTGCTCGAGGAGCAGGCGACCGCAGCCCGCGACGGCCCGTCAAAGCAGTCATTGGCAATTGTTCCCTCGAGTAGCGACGACTCTCTTGGCCGGACGCTACTGTCTGCTCAGAACGGTATTTCGCTGGGCAATGATCGCGAAACTCGACACGCCGTGTTGACCATGGCCGAGTTCATCAATCAGCAGGACATCTATGACCCAACGGGTTACCAACTGCGCCGCTTTGGGCTGTGGGCACATGTTCATGCGTTGCCTCCTGTCAGAAAAGAACTGCGTACGGAGCTGATGGCCGTCCCGGTTGAAATCGTGAGTCGATACCAGGATGCCTTGTCCGGCACGGTGGTCGAGCCTGAGCTGCTGCTCAGGGTGGAGCGCAGTGTAGTCGCCTCGCCATTCTGGGCGCGAGGGAGCTTCATGGCCGCTAGCATTGCCAACCGACTGGCCATGGGCGAAGTGGCTGAAGCTATTCGCCAGGCAACCGAGCGCTTTGTCAGGCGCTTGCCAGCCATGCAGCAGCTTTGTTTCAGCGACGGCACAGCCTTTGTCGATGAGCAATGCATGGCCTGGCTGAAAGGCAGCGGGACAGCGCAAGGGGCGGACTCGCACTGCCATGAATTTCAACGTTTGCGAGAAGAACTTGTTGCCCAGCTCGAGCAGGAAGGGGTCGAGCACGTGCTACTGCGCCTGCAGGCATTGCAGGGCGACTACCGTTCGCCGCGTGAGCGCTGCCATGCCACGTTGATTGCCGCTGACTTGCTGGCTTCGCGTGGGTTGTCATGGCTGGCAGGTGACCTGTGTGCAGGCGTCGCGCGCACCATGCAAGAAACCATGGCCACGCAGTGGGAACCCGACGTTTATCAGAAACTCAAGCAGTGTGGCGGCTCGTCACGGCTGAACGATTAGACCAACAGGGCGTTAGGAGTCTGCGATGGGGAAATTCCGGGATTACTTCAAGCGTTGGGGGTTGTCAGCATTGCGTCGGGTCACCGGGGTCTTGCCACTGATGTGGGTATTTGGGACAGTGCTGTTGTTGGTGGGTATCTGGTGGCTAGGGCCGCAATGGACCTGGCGTGAGCAGCAACCCTTGGCCAGTATGGCGCACCGTAGCATCGCCAGCCTTCTTGCCGTGCTGCTGCCCTTGCTGTTCTGGGCCTTGTTGTTGCGGTCGCGCTTTCGGCGCCTGCAAGGTGAGCGTCGACATGAAGCGTCGGTAGTCGCCGACCCCTGCTTGCCTTATGTGCAAGCCCAGGAGGGCGCGCTGAATCGAAGCCTTGCCAATTTTCTCGACAATGCAGGGGGGCGTCGAGCGCTTTATCAGTTGCCGTGGTACCTGGTATTGGGTGAGGAGAACGCAGGCAAGTCGAGTTTTATAACGCGTTCCGACCAAAGCTTTGCATTGACCCGCGTGAGCAAGGCCCAGGCCCGCAGCCGTGCAGATGGTGAGCTGGCGTATCCCGTGGATTGGTGGATTGGCAACGATGCGGTAATTATCGACCCGCCGGGCGAGCTTGTTGCACAGGCTGCGACCGAGGGTAATGCGCAAAGCGCAAAAGCCAAGACACGTCCATTGCTACCGCCCGGTACGCAAGCCAGGCTCTGGAGCCATTTGCTGGAGTGGCTGGCGCGTAACCGAAGTCGCCGCGCCCTCAACGGAATTGTCCTGGTTATTGACCTGTCCGCTTTATTGCAGTCCTCGCCGACACAAAGAATCGAGCTGGCGCATGTGCTGCGCGCTCGCCTGTATGAGCTCAGCAGTCAGTTGGGGTCGCGGCTGCCGCTCTATGTGGTGTTGAGCAAGTTCGATCTGATCGAGGGCTTTGACGCGCTATTTGCCAGGTTACCCGTTTCGGTTCGTGAGCAGATGCTTGGATTTACCTTCAAGCTGGACGCGGTTACCTCGTTTGACGCCTGGCTGGAAGAATGCGCAGCTCACTATGATCACTTGCTCGAGGTGCTTGAAGAGCACGTACTGGATTGCATGGGGGCGATCACTTCGACTGATCAGCGCCAGCGGCTCCTTTCATTGCAAGCCCAACTGATCGGTCTGCGTCCTGCGTTGTTGCGCTTCTTGACCGAGGCGCTGGGCAGCGACCGTTTCACGACCCCTGCGCTGGTACGTGGCCTGTACTTTTCTTCGGTGTGCCAGCAGGGCGAAACCAACAATGCCTTTGTACGGGCTGCCGCCCAACCCTACAAGCTGGCGGTGCCTCTGAGTGATACAAGGCCGCAGGTGGCGCCGCAGGTCTACTTTGCTCAGCAGGTGTTCCGGAAGGTCATCTACCCGGAGGCGGGGCTGGCGGGTGACAACGTCAAGGTGGCACGCAGCAAGCGGCGCTTGTTGTGGGTCAGCTCGGGGCTAGGGGTGCTGGCCGTCGCCATCGGTGTGGCGACCTGGCAACGCAATTTCGATGGCAACCGCGACAAGGCCATGAGTGTGCTGGCCAAGAGTCAGGAGTTCAGCGGTCGCGACATCGACACCCGAATCGACCCGACCGCGCGCAACTTGTTGGCCCCGCTGGACCAAATTCGTGATGCCGTCTCGGTGTATGGGGACTATCGCTCGGCTTGGCCGTTGGTGGCAGACGCGGGTCTTTACCAGGGCAAGTCTATTGGGCCAACCGTGGACCAGGCTTACTTGACCTTGTTGTCGCGGCGGTTTCTACCGGCGCTAGCCAGTGGGGTTGTCGACGCCATGAACGCAGCCCCTGAGGGCAGTGAAGCGCAAATGGCAGCCTTGCGTGTGTATCGGATGATCGAAGATAAGAACAATCGCCGCCCGCACATGGTCGAGGAGTGGATGGCGCGTCAATGGCAGGCCGCATTCCCGGGCCAAGGCCAGGTGCAGCGCGACCTGATGCGTCATCTGCAGTATGCGCTGACTTATGCAGAAGCCGATTTGCCACAGTTTCGCCAGCAAGTTGCACAGGTGCAGCACGTGTTACGCAAGGTGCCCTTGCCACAGCGCATCTACATGACACTGAAACAGCAGGCCCAAGAGCAGCTGCACAGTGGGCTGGATTTACGCAATGAGGTCGGCCCGGCCTTCAATGTGGTGTATCAGCCTTTGGCCAGCCCCCGTGACGAACCGACTTCGGACGCCATGTTGTTGGCACCGCTACTGACGGCCAAGGGATACAAGGATTACTTCGAACCCAATAGTCAGGGCATCACAGACTTGGCGATGGTCGATCAATGGGCGCTGGGCGAGCGCGACCGGCTGGACTATTCGGCGGTTGACCAGCAGGCGCTTACCGAGCGTATCCGCGCGCTTTACTATGCCGATTACGTTGACAGCTGGCGTCGGGCCTTGAACCAGTTGGCCGTGACTGATTTTGAAGACCTGGCCCATGGTGTGTCAGTGCTGGAGCACTTGACCGGGCCTTCGGCACCCCTGCGCCGGCTACTGGAGGTTGTACGCGACAACACCGTCATCAATCTGCAGCTGCCGGTTGTCGAGGGGCAAGCAGCCAAGGCACTTGAGGTAGCCAGTCTCGATGTTGCCCACCCGCATCAAGCCATGGGGATCCGCAGGGCATTTTCCGGATTGGCCGAGTTGTTGGCGGCCAAGGGAGACAAACCGACCAACTACGATGAAACACTTAATGCCGTCATGGCGGTCTATGACTATGCCAAGGCGGTACAGGATAGCCCTGATCGTGGCAAGGCCGCACTCAGCACGGTACTCAACCGCTTCTCCATGACTGCTCCCGACCCGATCAGCACATTGCAGCGTGTAGCAACCGGCTTGCCTGAGCCGATAAACCAGCACATCCGGAAAGTCGCGGATCAGACCGCCCAAGTATTGGTGGAGGAAGCACTGCGTGAGCTGGAGAAACGTTGGGAGTCGGAAGTCTACAGCTTCTTCCAGCAGCGCTTGGCCGGGCGCTATCCGTTTGTTGCCAGCGGGCCGGATGCAGCGCTGGACGACTTTGAAGCGTTTTTCGGACCCAGAGGCCGTTTGCAGCAGTTCCAGGATCAGTACTTGAAGGTATTTCTAAAGGACAATCTGGACGCCTTGTACTCCCACAGCCGTAACGGCTACCTGGTTCGCACCGACGTCATTGAGCAGTTGGAGCTTGCTGATCGCATTCGCGAGACGTTTTTCGATCATCGGGGAAGCCTGAGTGTGCAGTTCAGCGTCGAACCATTGGGACTGAGCGCAAACCAGCGTACCAGTGTGCTGGACCTCGATGGCCAACTTGTCTCATACACCCATGGCCCCAGTATTATCACTGGCCTGATCTGGCCCAATACACTCAGTCAGCAGGTGCGCAGTAACCTGACCCTGATCAAGTTGAACGGTAATAGCAGCAGTCTGGAGTTTCGTGGTCCCTGGTCGATGTTTCGTCTGCTCGGCCGCGGCAGTCTCAATGGTCGAACTGCAACCAGCGTCGATCTGAGCTTCAAGACCGGCGATGGCATGATGCGCTATCAATTGAGTTCTGAAAAAGCGTTGAATCCGATCACCCAGCGCCCATTCAAGGGTTTTGTACTGCCACGGACACTGCTGCAGAGCTCCCACGGTGCCTTGGCGCAAAACGAGGCACCGTATTTGGGGCGTGCATTGTGAGGAGACGACGCTCAGGTAACGATGGATTCCAGGTTGCGACGTGTGCTCATATCCAGATCAATAAACCCACAGGAGTGAGTGATGCTACGGATACTGGGCAAGGCTTCATCGATCAACGTGCGCAAGGTGCTGTGGACGTGCGCTGAATTGGACCTGGATTTCGAGCGCGAAGAGTGGGGCTCGGGCTTCCAGTCGACCCAGGACGAGGCCTTTCTGGCGCTCAACCCCAACGCAATGGTGCCGGTGATCCAGGACGGCGATTTTGTGTTGTGGGAGTCCAACAGCATCATCCGCTACCTGGCTAATCGCTATGGCGGTGAGCACCTGTATCCCACCGCGCCACAGTTGCGGGCGCGGGTTGACCAATGGATGGACTGGCAGGCCACCGACCTCAATGGTGCATGGCGCTATGCCTTTCTCTCGCGGGTTCGCCAGTCGCCCGCGCATCAGGACCCGGAAGCCCTTGCGGCGGCCTGCCGCAATTGGGCGCGCAACATGACGATTCTCGATCGCCAGCTGGAGCGCACCGGTGCGTATGTCAGTGGCGATACCTTCAGCCTGGCCGATATCCCCATTGGGCTGTCGGTCAATCGCTGGTTTCAGACCCCGATCGAGCATCCTCCGCTTCCCGCCGTGCAGGCCTACTACGACCGCTTGAATGCGCGTGAAGGCTACCGATTGCATGGGCGTAACGGCACGCCTTGAGGCCCTAGCGGTCCACTGCGCCGAGAATCGCGTGGGCCGCTTTTATTCGCTCGGCGTTGGGGTAGTTCTTGTTCGCCAGCAGCACAATGGCGATGTTCTTCGACGGAACAAACGCGACATAGGCGCCGAATCCATTGGTCGAGCCTGTCTTGTTCAGCCAGGTGTCGGGCTGCGGGACGCGGATGGGCTTGAGCCAGGTTACCGGCTGCGGCTGCAGCGCCATTTCGTTTGTGTTGCCCTTGAGCAGTTGATCAAGGGAAACGGGATAGCGATACATTTCCCAGCCCAGACCTTGAATCATTTCACCGACCCGGTAGTAGCCGGTCTGGGTAATCGCCAGGGTACGCTCCAACACCGGGCTCTGGGCCTTCGGCCGCATGTTCAGTTCCAGATAGTGCAGCAGATCGGCCGATGTGGTTTTCAAACCATAGGCTTCGGCGTCCAGCGGCCCCGGGCCGACGCGCACCGACTGATCGTCCTTGTTGTAGCCCTGGGCATAGTGGCTCAGTTGCTCTGTGGGTACCTGGATGAAGGTGTGCTGCAAGCCCATTTGCGGCAGCAGCTGTTTTTGCATGAGGTCTGCGAACGGGGCATTCAGGCTCCGGGCGGCGAGGTAGCCGAACAAACCCAGGCTGGGGTTGGAGTACAACCGATGGGTGCCGGGTGCATAGTCGGCTTTCCAATGGGTGTAATAGCCGAGTAGGTCGGACGGGGCCTTGACTTCGTCGGGAAATTGCAACGGCAAGCCGCCGGCACTGTAGGTGCCCAAGTTGAGCAAGGTGATGCCATCGAACGCGGTGCCCTTGAGTGCCGGCCAGTGCTTGCTGGCCGTGTCGCTGAGCGACAGCGCACCGCTGGCCTGGGCGAAACCTGCCAGGGTGGCGGTGAAGGTCTTGCTCACCGAGCCGATTTCGAACAGGGTGTCGGCGGTTACTGGCTGCTCGGTTTGCTTGGATGCAACGCCAAAGTTGAAGTAGTGCTGTTTGCCCTCTACCGAGATTGCCACTGCCATGCCTGCAATTGCCTGTTGCTGCATCAGCGGGCGGATAGCAGCACTGACGGTCGATTCGAGTTGGGCATCGGCCAGCGGTGCAGCCAGCGCGGGGGCTGCAACGATCATCAGGGTGGCAGCGGCCAGGATCGCCGGCATGGCCCGGGTTCTATCGTGTTCCATCTGGCAAGGCCTCATGTGTAGCGATTTCGGTGGATTGAGTGCGAAAGAACGCTCCCGGTGGCAAACCGAACTGTTTGCCGAAGGCAGCAATGAAGGCCGACAGCGAATCGTAGCCGCACGCGAGGGCGACATCGGTTACCCGCTCGCCGCGCTCCAGCGCCGGTAGCGCGCTCAACAGGCGCATGCGTTGGCGCCAGAGGCGAAAACTCAGGCCTGTCTCGCGCTGGAACAGGCGGCTCAGTGTCTTTTCCGACACCCCTTCACGCAATGCCCAGTCGTTGAGTCCGGTCGACGCATCAGGTTGTGCCTGAAGGTGGGCACACAAGGCGCGCAGTCGGCTGTCGTGGGGCAGGGGCAGCATCAGGTGCTGCTCTGCCGCTGCTTGCAGTTGATCGACCAATACCTGCACCAGGCGGCCATCGGCACCCTGCAGGTCGTAATGCACGGGCAGTTCGCTGAAGGTGCGGATCAACTCGCGCAACAGCGGGTTGATCGCGAGCACCCGGCATTGCGTGGTCGACCAGTCGCTGGGCGCGTGTTCCAGATAGAGGCTGCGCAGGTGGGTGTCGTCGGCGCAGCTGACGCGGTGCTGGACTTGTGCCGGCACCCATACCGCCCGCTGTGGCGGGACGAGGTAGAAGCTGTCGTCCGTGTGCACTTCGAGCACGCCGCCAATGGCATGGGACAACTGCCCCCAGGGGTGCGCGTGGCGGTACCCCAGGACGATGTTCGGTAACGTCTGGCGGTGGCCATAGACCGGGCGCGGCAGCTGGGTCAGGTGTTCGAGCGCCTGGGGCTCGGGGAGGTTGGGTTGTCCGTTTGGCGACACTGCGGGGGTTCTGGCGTTAGTGAAGAATGTGCGTAGACCTTATCGTCTGCCGCGCCACAATAACAAGTCGGGATCGACCATGAAGTACCTGCGGATGCTGTTCGACAATTTCACCCTGGCCCTGCTCGGGGTGATCCTCATTGCCACCTTGTTGCCCTGCGAAGGCACCGGTGCCGTGCTGTTCGGCGGGCTGACCAACCTGGCTATCGGCCTGCTGTTCTTCCTCCACGGCGCCAAACTGTCACGCGAGGCCGTGGCTGCCGGCGCTGGGCACTGGCGCCTGCATTTGTTGGTATTTGCCTGCACGTTCGTGATGTTTCCGCTGCTGGGCTTGGCACTCAAGCCGCTGTTCTTGCCGCTGGTGGGTGATGAACTGTACCTGGGCGTGCTCTACCTCTGTGCGTTGCCGGCGACGGTGCAATCGGCCATTGCCTTCACTTCGCTGGCCCGTGGCAACGTACCGGCAGCCATCTGCAGTGCGGCGGCCTCCAGCTTGCTCGGTATTGCACTGACGCCCTTGCTGGTGGTGCTGTTGATGGGCGTGGAGGGTGATACCGGCTCTAGCCTGGATGCGGTGTTCAAGATTGTCCTGCAGTTGCTGGTGCCCTTTGTTGCCGGGCAACTGGCGCGGCGCTGGATCGGCCACTGGGTGGCGCGCAATGCACGCTGGCTCAAGGTCGTCGATCAGGGGTCGATCCTGCTGGTGGTCTACACCGCTTTCAGCGATGCGGTGGTCAGCGGCCTGTGGCATTCGGTGGCGCCGCTGCGCCTGGCTGGCCTGGTGCTGGTCTGCTGCCTGCTGCTGGCGGTGGTGTTGTGGTGTACGGCTGCGCTGGGGCGGTGGTTGGGCTTCAGTGTCGAAGATCGCATTACCATTCTGTTTGCCGGCTCGAAAAAGAGCATGGCCACTGGCGTGCCGATGGCCCAGGTGCTGTTCGTCGGCGGTGGTATCGGCGCGATGATCCTGCCCTTGATGATCTTCCACCAGATTCAACTGATGGTGTGCGCAGTCCTGGCCCAGCGCTACGCCGCCCGCACGGACGAGCCGTCAGCCGCGCAGGCGAATCAACCCTTGCTGTAGAGCAACGTAGTGCGGACAGGCAAGGTGGTAACGATATAGTGTTACATTGTGCCGTTACCCTTTGCCGTGAGCCTTCGTATGCCCCCCAGCCAATCCCGTCTGCAATCGATCGACGCCTTGCGTGGCCTGGTGATGTTGTTCATGTTGCTCGACCATGTGCGCGAGACGTTCTTCCTGCATCGCCAAGTCAGCGACCCGATGGACGCGCTGACTATCGCCCCCGAACTGTTCTTCACCCGTTTGCTCAGCGCCCTGTGCGCCCCGGTGTTCATCTTCCTGACCGGCCTGTCGGCCTGGCTCTACAGCCAGAAGCACAGCCGTGCCGACACCTCGCTGTTCTTGCTCAAGCGCGGGGTGTTTCTAGTGATGCTGGAGCTGACCCTGGTCAACCTGGCCTGGAATGGCACCTTGCTGCCGCAGACCTTGTGGCTGCAAGTGATCTGGTGCATTGGCGTCTGCATGATCGTGCTGGCGGCGGCCTTGCATCTTCCGCGCGCGGCGGTACTGGTAATCGGCACCGTGATTGTGGGAGGACACAACGTGCTCGATGCGCTGGTGCTGCCCCCCGATTCACCCTGGTTCGCGCCGTGGGCGATCCTGCACCAGCGAGACTTCATCGACCTGGGCATTACCCGCGCGCGCACCACCTACCCGGTATTGCCCTGGATTGGCGTGATTCTGCTGGGTTGGGGGATCGGCCCCTGGTTTGCGCAAACCAGAGGGGCGAGGCGCCGCCTTGCGCTGCTGACAGGGTGGGGGCTTGGTTTGCTGGCGGCGTTTGTCGCATTGCGCCTGCTCAATGGCTACGGCGACCAGCCCTGGGTGGCCACGGGTGATGCCGTGCGTACCACCATGAGTTTCCTCAGTGCGCGCAAATACCCACCTTCGTTGATGTTCCTGCTGCCCACCCTGGGGATGTGCCTGGTACTGCTGGCGCTATTGGAGCGCTATCAAGCCCGGCGCTGGGTGCCGGTGCTGGCGCTGTTCGGCGCCGCGCCGATGTTTTTCTACCTGCTGCATCTGTATGTACTCAAGGCCCTGTATCTGTTGGCAGTGGCCGGGTGGGGCCTGAATCAAGGGCAGTACTTTGGTTTTGATCAGGTCAGTGGCGTATGGCTCTGCAGCCTGGTGCTGGCGTTGCTGCTGTATGCCCCGACGCGCTGGTTCGCGGCGTTGAAACAGCGGCGTCGTGACATTGTCTGGCTCAAGTACTTCTGAGCCACCGTCAATCATGGCAGCAATGGGAGGTGTCGCTTGCCCCTTCATAGCGGTCGTGATGGCGGACCCAGTCCATGGTGCCTTCCTCGTTGCGGCCCTTGGGCATCAGGTCGAGGAAGTTGTAGGCGCCCACCAGGATATCCAGGCCACGCGCGTAGCTGGAATAGGTATGGAAAATCGTGCCGTCGGCATCGCGATAGAACACGCTCAGGCCCGGCAGTTCGGTTTCCTCGCCCGAGTAGGGTTCGTAGTTGTACTGACTGTTGCCGTCGTCGCTGACGCTGACACCGAAGGCCTGGTTGAAGTGGCTGCCATGGGACGAGACCCAGGGAAACTTCCAGCCCATGCGTTGCTTGAAGCCCTGGAACTCGGCAAAGGGCGCGCGGGATACGGCTACCAGTGACACATCGTGATGAGCGAGGTGCAGGTTGGCGCCGTCGAAATGATCGGCCAGGAACGAGCAGCCGCCGCAGCCTTCGTCCCAGCCGTCGGCGAACATGAAGTGGTACACCAGCAATTGGCTGCGACCGGCGAACAGGTCAGCCAGGCTCATTCGGCCTTGCGGGCCTTCAAAACTGAAGTCCTGATCGACCCGGACCCAGGGCAGGGCGCGGCGGGCCTTGCTCAACTCGTCGCGCTGGTGGGTCAGGGCTTTTTCGTGCAGTAGCAGCTGGCGGCGGGCGGCGAGCCACTCGCTACGCGAGACCACCTGGGGGTTGTGGTAGTTGTCCATGGGTACGCTCCGGTGGGGGAATGTACTGATGGTCGTTTGCGGGAAGGATGAATCGACATCGCGGGATCGGGGACTGATGAACGGTTCCAGAGGACACCACGACCTTGCACAGCATCTGTTGGCGAACATTCACAGTCGATAGCCACCCCCGGCAGCCCCTTCGTGCAACGCAGCCTGCAGATGCGCATACAGTGCATTGGCTTCCTCCGTTGCAATGGACCTGGAGCTATCGCGCAACACTACCCGAAGCAGCACATTCTCCTGGCCCGGCAGCAGCCCCAGGCGTTCGATGGCCTGGCTGGGAAGCTCATCCACCGACCAGCGTCCCTTGACCTGCATTTCTTCGATCCAGCCGGCCTTGTCCGCGGCTGCGTGCAGCATCTTCTCTGTCAGCGCTTCTTCTGTCTGGCCGGGTGTGACGGCAAGCGAAATATCCCGTGTGATCGACGGCAAGCGTGAAACCGGTTTCCACGGCAGCAAGTCATGCATCTGCGCGCGGACCCTTGGATGCTCATCACGCAGCAGGCGAATATCGGGAATGCCCTTGCGAAGCATGGTCAGTCGGTCCAGGCCCATCCCCAGGGCCAGCCCGCCATGTGTGCTTGAGTCGATGTTCAGCCGATTGAGGAGTGAGGTGGCAATGCAGCCACACTCAAGGACTTCGACAGGCTGCCCTTGCGTCAGCAGGTTCACCTCGATCCCTCCGTCGGTGTAGTGATGCGGGCTATCGCTATGGGTCCAGGCCGCATCAGGCACAGCGATCTTCACGATATCCCCGACCATTCGCAGCAGCTCAGAGCGAGATGACAGGCAAGGATCACCCAAGACCCAGATGTCCATTTGATGAGGTTCGGCACAGTGCCAGCGATCGCGGGTATCACGCCTGAAGGTGATGCCCGGGGCGGCGATCATCAGGGTTTCACCCGGCTTCCTGGCCTGTGCCGCGGCCTGCAGTGCCGGTGGGATCTGGCTGGTGGTCTGGGTGCGCAGCAACGAGCGGTCGTCGACCCAGCGCGTATGGGCGCTGCCCAAGGTTGTTTCGTCCGGGCTGTACCCCAGCAAGCCGTAGTTGTCTTGCGCGGACACGATGCGCGGGCCGGTGACCTGCTGTGCTGCTGGCCAACCCAACAACTTCAAGCCGCTGACGATCTCGCTCATCAAGAGGTAAATGGCGTGAGGGGTAGGAGTGGCTTCTGTCAGGTCGCTTAGTCCGAGCGCTTGATTGAGCTTTTCGTTGGGAATGAAGTTTTTTATAGGCATGTAGAACCTGTGCGAACTTTATTTGAATGGTGAGTTGTTTGGTTGTTTCGGTTGAACAATCTAGGTCTCCGGATACTGAATGGCAACGGAGGGGCGTAAAAAAGGAAGTTTCGTTCAGAAAGGTACTACATGTTTTTCGTGGGTGCGCTTAGTCAGCTGGCTGATTCGATTTTGTAAATAACAAAATGAAATACATATTGCCTGGGAAGTGCTTGCTTGCCCGTCGGGGTCGTACTAAATCTAGTACCACCTCTCGCTGTGAGGGGCTTTCAAAGGGAGATCGTAGTTATGCTCAATGTAGGTGGTAAATTGAACCGGCTGGCTTCAGGGCCAGATAATTTTGGCTGGGCTCCTCTTGTTTGGGCTCATGCTGAAGACTAAAAGCGAGTGATGATAAAGAGGGCGACCTCTTTATCATCAATGCAAGGAGGTCGAATGTCTTCCGTCAAAGGTATATTTGATTGGGTTGTGAAGGAGGAGGCAGTGATTGTTACTGACTCTGCTGAGTATGTTTCCCATTTGTTGGGGAGAGGTGTGCATGCCGAGAATATTCACGATATGGAAATTCTGCCGGCAAAAAGTATAGTGCTGTCGTTCTCCAAGGGAGCGTCAAAGCGTGCGTTTGAGATTGCAAAAATCTCTATCGAAAAGGAATGTATTTTTTGTGCTTTGCACGTATTTGAAAGCTCTCTAAGTCATGCGGATTATGCATTAAGTCTATTGGCTGGTAGTGATTTTTATTCTTCACTTGAAAGCCAGAAAAAAATACTGGCTAAGCTTGATGTGGTGGACAGATTTCAAATTTTAGGACGGGGAGCGAAGGGGGAAATAATTCTTAGGCCTGGCGCTACTCCTTATGCAATGATCTTGGATGACGTCAAAAAAATTATATTCATTCAGTTGCTGAGTTCTTCGAGGTGCATTATGCGCACATGAGCCCTCGAGAGCAGTGTCCGTTTAGTTTTACGGGGATGGTGGCTGTATCAGGAGTACTGACAGTCATTAGGAACGAACACTGGGAGAGGGCAGCGGAGCTGAAGGAAAGTCTTACGCACCTTGCGCAAGAAGTTGTTGAGTATGAGGCGGTTTTAGTAGTGATCAATAATGTAGTTGAATCTTTCTCTGTGGGTGGAAAGGAATACTCTCCTTTGCTGGCACTTGCTGCGGGCGATCGAGGGTTGGCGCTTACAGAGTTTGCGGTTGGTGTGAATAAAGAAATTTGCGATGTGATCGACTACGGCGTCAATTCCCAGATGAATGAAGGTGTTGAAGGTATTCATGTGGCAATTGGCGACGGCTCCACGGGCTTTCACATCGATTTTCTGAGCCCGGCGGTGAAGGTCATTTTTGGGGGTGGGGAATCTGCTTAGTACCTTTGGTTGGGGGTGTCAGAAATTTTGTGTTCGGGCATAACATGAGTAAGAGGTGCATGTATGCCAACCAAAAAGAAACCCCTGCGTGACCTACCAAAAATCCCCAAGGAGCTGCTCGAGCAGTTCGGTGAAGGGCTGATGACCGCAGAGGCTATCGAAGACGCTTCTGCGGCCTTCAAGAAGGCTTTGATTGAGCGAGCATTGAGTGCTGAGCTCGGTCACCACCTGGGGTATCCGCCGGGCGCGCAGCGCCCAGAGGATGAAACCAACCAGCGCAACGGCAAAACGGGCAAGACGGTTTTGACAGGGGATGGCCCGCTGCGGCTGGAGATTCCCCGTGATCGGGATGGCAGTTTTGCCCCCATTCTGATCCCCAAGCATGAGCGGCGTTACACCGGTTTTGATGACAAGATCATCGCCATGTATGCCCGAGGCATGACCGTTCGAGAAATCCGCGCTTTCCTCTCTGAGCAATACGGGACGGACGTTTCCCATGACTTCATCAGCTCAGTCACTGACGAGGTGATGGAGGAAATTGGTGCGTGGCAACAGCGACCGCTTGAGCCGATGTACCCAGTCATTTTCTTCGATGCGCTGCGGGTCAAGATCCGCGAAGAAGGCCTTGTCCGCAACAAGGCGATTTACTTAGCGCTGGGTGTTTTACCCGATGGAACGCGCGATATTCTTGGCATCTGGATCGAAAACACTGAGGGTGCGAAGTTTTGGATGAAGGTATTCAACGACCTCAAGACCCGCGGCGTAGAAGACGTGCTGATAGCCGTTACCGACGGTCTCAAAGGCATGCCAGAGGCGCTAAGTGCAGTGTTTCCGGCGACAACGCTGCAAACCTGCATCGTCCACTTGATCCGCAACAGCCTCGATTATGCGGCGTGGGATAAGCGCCGTGAGCTGGCCAAGGCGCTTAAACCGGTCTATCAGGCCATCACCGCAGAAGCGGCTGAGGAAGCACTGGGTGCCTTTGAAAATGGCCCTTGGGGAAAGCAGTACCCAGCGGTCGTGGCGGCCTGGAGACGAGCTTGGGATCGAGTGATCCCATTTTTTGTCTTCCCACCTGCCATTCGAAAAGTGATCTATACGACCAACGCTATCGAAAGCATCAACGCCCAGCTACGCAAGATCATCAAAACGCGAGGCCACTTCCCGACTGATGACGCAGCGACCAAGCTGATCTGGCTTGGGCTGCGCAACATTACGGCAAACTGGGGCTCGGCGGCGCATGATTGGAAAAATGCGATGAATCAATTTGCGATTCTGTACGG
Source organism: Pseudomonas vranovensis (assembly GCF_040438935.1). Taxonomy (NCBI): domain Bacteria; kingdom Pseudomonadati; phylum Pseudomonadota; class Gammaproteobacteria; order Pseudomonadales; family Pseudomonadaceae; genus Pseudomonas; species Pseudomonas vranovensis. Next base: position 1,666,148 of record NZ_CP159259.1, read on the forward strand.
AGATCGATTTATCAGGCCGACCTGGTAAAAGCCTGGCCTGCCTGGCGGCAGGCCGTTATCGGCCCGCACACAAAAAAACTGACACTCTCCTTTGGTTAGCGTCCATTCCCAGTATTGGTAAACGCCCTCGTGAGCAGAGGGCTCCACTACGTTTGGCACCGCTGACCTTTCCCTTCCCACCACCGAAAACCCCGTGCGTTTCGCCAAAGCTTGAGTACAATCATCGGTTTTCCCCCGGGCCTGCTCAGTGCCTGGTTTCAAGGGTTGTGGAAGGCCTCATGCTGATCGGTAGTTACTCTTCTTCGCTGGTGTTGATTTCCCTTTGCGTGGCCATTCTTGCCTCTTATACCGCACTCGACCTGGCGGGTCGGATTGCCACCGCCAAGGGCCGTGCGGTGTACCTGTGGATGACCGGCGGGGCGCTGGCGATGGGCGTGGGGATCTGGTCGATGCACTTTATCGGCATGCTCGCATTCAACCTGTCGATCCAGCTGGGTTATGACCTGGCACTGACCTTGTTGTCGTTGCTCATCGCCGGCCTTTCTTCTGGCTTTGCCTTGTGGCTGGTCAGCCAGCCAAGCCTGCCCTGGCTGCAACTGGCGCTCGGCTCGCTGGTGATGGGGGCCGGCATCAGCAGCATGCATTACACCGGGATGGCGGCGCTGCTGATGCAACCCGGTATCGACTACGACCCGCAACTGTTTGCGCTGTCGCTGGTGATTGCGGTGGGGGCGTCGGCAGCGGCGTTGTGGATAGCCTTCCGGCTGCGCCAGCAAACCCTCTATGTGCGGCAGATCCGTGGTGCTGCTGCGGTGGTGATGGGGGTGGCGATTGTCGGGATGCACTATACCGGCATGGCGGCGGCGAATTTCCCCGAAGGCAGTTTCTGTGGTGCGGTGGGCAGCGGCCTGAGTGGTGATGGCCTGGATTACCTGGTGCTGATTACCACCCTGTCGGTGCTGGCGGTGGCGCTGCTGACATCGGTGCTCGATGCACGCCTGGAAGCACGTACGGCAGCGTTGGCGCAATCGTTGACCCTGGCCAACCAGGAGCTGACCCAACTGGCCCTGCATGACACCCTGACCGGCTTGCCCAACCGCACGTTGCTGGCCGATCGCATCGAGCAGGCCATCAGCAAGGTGACAGAGCAGGGCGGTTACTTTGCAATGATGTTCATCGACCTGGATGGCTTCAAGCCGGTCAACGATGCCTTCGGTCACCACATGGGCGACCTGTTGCTCAAGGAAGTAGCGATGCGCTTGCGCGGTCACCTGCACAGCCAGGACACCCTGGCCCGCATCGGTGGCGATGAGTTCGTGCTGCTGGTGGAGTTGCAGGAGCCGGACGACGCCGTAGGGGTCGCGGCCAAACAGGTCAACCTGATTTCCCGTGCGTTTCGCGTGGCCGAGCAGAACCTGCAGATTTCGGCGAGTATCGGCATTGTCCTGTACCCGGGCAACGGCACCGACCAGCATGAGCTGTTGCGCAATGCCGATGCGGCGATGTACCACGCCAAAAGCGCGGGCAAGAATGGCTACAGCTTCTTTGATGTGTCGATGAACAGCAACGCGCGCCTGCAACTGCAATTGCTCCAGGACTTGCGCATGGCGTTGGAGCAGGGCCAGTTCCGCCTCTATTACCAACCCAAGTTCGATGCCCAGAACTGTCTGCCGATTGGTGCCGAGGCATTGTTGCGCTGGGAGCATCCCCAGCATGGTTTGCTGTTGCCGGATCGCTTCATCGTCCTGGCAGAAAAGACCGGCTTGATCATCCCCATCGGTGAATGGGTGCTCGACGAAGCCTGCCGGCAGATGCGCGCCTGGATCGACCAGGGGCATGCCGACTGGCGTATCGCGGTCAACCTGTCGGCCATCCAGTTCTGTCATGCCGGATTGGTGGAAAGCGTGGCGCGGGTCTTGGCGCGGCATCAGTTGCCGGCCAACAGCCTGACTCTGGAAATCACAGAAACCACTGCCATGCGCGATGCCGATGCCAGTATGGCGGTGTTGCAGCAGCTGTCGGACATGGGGGTGGACCTGTCGATCGACGACTTCGGCACCGGCTACTCGAGCCTGATGTACCTCAAGCGCTTGCCGGCCAACGAATTGAAGATCGACCGCGGCTTTGTGCGCGATCTCGAGCAGGACAGCGACGATGCCGCCATTGTTTCGGCGATTGTCGCCCTGGGGCAGGCGCTGGGCCTGCGGATTGTCGCCGAGGGCGTGGAAACCGACCGTCAGCAGAACTTCCTGACCCGCCTTGGTTGCGACTCATTGCAGGGCTATCTGCTCGGCCAGCCCATGCCGGCCGAGCGCTTCATCGTCGATATCGAGCGTACGCGCAAAGCGATGGCGGTGAGCTGATCGCTCAGCCGACCGCACGCAGGTTGCAGGAAGGCTCGAAGGCATCGAGTTCGGCTTCGACCGCCTCGATGATGCGTTCGACATCGGCGGCCGGCATGACGGTGGCACACGGGATGCCGGCAATGGCTAGCAGCGTTTCGCCGGTGGCGCGGTCGAACAGGCGGGCGACCATGCTGCGCGGGGCGTCCATGCTGGCCTCGAAACCCAGCGGGTGAAAATGCCAGCGCATTACCTGGCAAGCGTTGGGAAAGGTAAGCTTGTTCATGCCGGCCTCCTTGTAGGGTGAACAACAGGGTGATCGGGTCGAGGTGGCTGCAGGCCATGGGACCTTGCGAGAATCCTAAACATAGCACTGCTGAGGTCAGTGTCTGCCCGCGCAAGTGACGGTTTTGCGATTCTTTGAACCAGGTCTCGGTCAGGGTGCTGCCGGCCTGGATCAACCGTCCGCAACGGCAAACGTTTGCCGGCAAAGTTTCCCCCCGTAGGCGCTGGCTGTTCTGCTATTTTTACCGGCAGTCGGCTGGGATGCTTGCCTGGGAGACTTTCAGACAAACGGCCAGAACAACGGCGCGCCAGGTTCAGTCAAGGAGACCCGCCATGCGTTATTCCGCGCTCACCCATCGTATCGCCGGTGACGGCGCTGCTGCCTGGAACATCCACTACCGCGCGGTCGAGTTGCAAAGCCAGGGGCGGGAGATTTTTCTGTTGTCGATTGGCGACCCGGATTTCGATACTCCGCAGCCGATTGTCCAAGCCGCCATCGACAGCCTGCGTGCCGGCCATACCCATTACGCCGATGTGCGCGGCAGCCTGGGGCTGCGCCAGGCCATCGCCAGCCACCAGGCCCGCCATAGCGGGCAGCCGGTCGAACCGCAGAACGTGGTGGTACTGGCGGGGGCCCAATGTGCGCTGTACGGCGTGGCGCAGTGCCTGTTCGATCCGGGCGACGAAGTGATTGTGGCCGAACCGATGTACGTCACCTACGAGGCGGTGTTCGGCGCCTGTGGTGCTCGGGTGGTACCGGTGGCGGTCAAGCCCGAGCAGGGCTTTCGGGTAGACCCTGCCGATGTCGCCGCACGGGTCACGCCGCGCACCCGCGCGCTGTTGTTCAACAGCCCGCATAACCCAACGGGCGCCAGCCTGCCTCGGTCCACCTGGGAGCACTTGGCACAGATCTGTATCGACCACGACCTGTGGTTGATCAGCGATGAGGTCTACAGCGAACTGCTCTACGAGGGGCAGCACTTCAGCCCCGCCAGCCTGCCGGGCATGGCCGAACGCACGGCGACCATCAATAGCCTTTCCAAGTCCCACGCCATGTCGGGCTGGCGGGTCGGTTGGGTGATCGGGCCCCAGGTGCTGGGCGAACACTTGAGCAACCTGGCGCTGTGCATGCTGTATGGGCTGCCGGACTTTATCCAGAATGCGGCCCAGTTGGCGCTGGAGCAGGACCTGCCCGAGGTGCGGCAGATGCGCGACATCTACCGCGAGCGCCGCGACCGGGTCTGTGCAAGCTTGGCCGATTGCCCTGGCGTGGGGGTACACACGCCTGACGGTGGCATGTTCGTGATGATCGATATCCGTGAAACGGGCCTGGGCGCCCAGGCGTTCGCCGAGCGCCTGCTGGAGGACCATGGGGTATCAGTGCTGGCCGGCGATGCCTTTGGGCCCAGTGCTGCCGGGCACCTGCGCCTTGGCCTGGTGCTCGACAGCGAGCGCCTGGAGCAAGCCTGCCGTCGCATCGCCCAGTGCGCCATGCAAGCACTGGAAGGTCGGGCTTCAGTTGAGCAAGGCAGCTGCCATGTTGATGGTAAAGCCCAGTATCGCAGTGTTGAACACAAAGCCTACCAGTGAGTGGGCCAGCACCACCCGACGCATCTCGCGCCCGGCAACCCCCACATCCGAGGTTTGCACCGCCACGCTCAAGGTGAATGAAAAATAGTGGAAATCCCAGTAGTCGGGGTGGCGTTCACCGTCGCTGAAGCGCAGTAACGGCGCGTGCGCGGTGGCGGTGTAGAACAGATGGGCGTAGTGCAGGCTGAAGATGGTGCCGATCAACAACCAGGAACCGGCCACGGTGAGGCCGGTGAAGGCGTAGTGCGCCAGGGTGGGGCCGTCGTTCAGTTTGGCGCCGGCCACCAGTTGCAAGGTTACCGCCGCCAGGCTTGCTATCGCGGCAATGCTGACAGTAAACAGAACCAGGCCGGCGTTCTCGTCCTCGATGCTGGCAACTTTGCGTACCTTGTCGGGATTGGCAGTCAGGCTCAGCCACAGGATCAGCAGCACGTAGAGCCAGACGCCGAGGTTCCAGCCAACCAGTACATGTTCGATCCAGTCGTTTGCCGGAATCAGCCAGCCGCCCAGTACACCGGCGAGGGCAGCGAGCGTCAGGCGTGGGTGGCTGCGGGACAGGCGGTGAAATGCCATGGGGCCTCTGCGCGAAGGGACTCTGGCAACTGTAGCCCATCTGACTGCGCCCGGGCTCAACCCGGTTTGCCATCGACCCGAGCCGCCCAGAGGATCGGCGCGTAATGGCGCACGAACAGTGCAAATGCCAGCACCCAGCACAGTGCCGACAGGCCCAGCCCCCAATGGCTGAAGGGCACCACGCCGATCCGCAGTACTGCCGCCAGTTGCACCAGGACAAAAGCGCCAACAATCGCCGCGGGCACCTGCAGCGGCCTGCCGGTATGGCCCAGGCTCACCCGTGCCATCATCGCCACGATCATCGCGCTCATGGCGCCGACACTCAGGGCATGGCTGGCCAGGCTCTGGTTCAGGCCCAGCTCCAGGTGCCATGCCGCCATCCCCAGGCTTGCCAACAGTAACCACAGGTAGGCCAGGTGCAGTGACCACAGCAAGGGCACCTTGCGCACCCCCGGTGTGTACCAGCGCCACAGCCGCAGCCCATGCAAGACACACAGCAACAGGAATGCACCAGCCATCGGCAGCGACGGCGCATCACTCAGGCCTGCTGCCGTCAGTACCGCCACGCCAAGGCTGCTGGCCAGTGTCAGGCGCTCAAGCCAGGCTTTCCCCGCCGGCTGTGCAGCAAGACCAAGCCCGCGCTGGGTGAAAAACGGAATGACCCGCCCGCCAAGCACGGTCATCAACGCCCCGATCAACCACAGCCCGGCCAGCGCGCCGCGCCGTTGCAGTGCCTCATCAGCCTGCAGCAGCCCGCCCAGGGCCATCCACTGGCAGCCGGCAATCAGTAACACCATGACGACAATCGGGTAGTTGTTGCGCAGCTTGCGGCGGATTATCGGCCTGGCGAGTGCAAGCGCAACCAGTGGTAGAAACACTGCTTGCAACAGCACCAGGGCGGGCAGGGGCAGGGGGCTGAACCAGGCCAGGCGACCCAGCAGCCAAAGCAGCACCAGGGCCAGCAGCGGGCGGCCCTTGAGCCCCGGCAGGCCGCTCCAGTTCTGCACCGCCGTCAGCAGGAAGCCGGCAATGATCGCCGCGCCAAAGCCGAACAGCATCTCGTGCCGATGCCAGGCCAGCATGCCGCCGGTGGGTTCAGGGTTGATCGCCCCCGCCAGCCACAGCGCCCAGAGCAAGATCGCCAGCAAGGCGAAAGCGCTGCCCGCCAGAAAGAACGGGCGAAAGCCCAGTCGCCAGAGTGGCAGTTGTTCAAGCCAACGCATGAGGGCACTCCTTGTGCAGTTGATGGTGCGCGACCAGGCGTAATATGTAACCCACCTTGAGCAGGGTCGGCCCGAGGATCACCAGGCTATGGCCCAGTACCTGGGTGGCGATGGTCAGGTGTGCCTGCCAGCCGTAGGCAAGCAACAGACCAACGGTCAACAGGGCAAGCCCGCCCGATAGCAGGTAGCTAGATACCAGCAACAGGTGACGGGAATGACTGAACAGGGTGGCCATGATTTTGCCCTCAATCGATTCTGGTAGGACTGATGAGGTACTATCACGAAACGTGCCAGGTATAAACCTCTTGTCTATCAAGGGCCTGCTCATGATGTGGGTCATATTGACCCTGGTTGATTCGAGTCAGAATGACCTGATGCAGTCATTCTGACTCAGCTCTACAGGATTTCCGGTTTGTCCGATTCACTGCACAATCCCTTGCTGCAATACCTCGCGCGTTTGGCGCCTTCCAGCCAGCTGACCATGAAGTACATCCTCCAGGATGCCGCCGACCGGCTGGGCTTCGAGGATTGCGACATCGCCGAGGTGCCCTGGCACCAGCTCGAACCGGGTCATGTCACGGCCCTGGTCGCTGCCTTGCGGGCCGACGGCTATGCACCCAACACCTCGTCGCTGTACGTCAACGCCGTGCGCGGCGTGATGAACGAAGCCTGGCGCCTGGGCCTGATCGACCAGGAACAGCTGTTGCGAATTCGCACGGTCAAGCCGACCCAGGGCACACGACTGCCAACCGGACGCAACCTCAAGCGCAGCCTGATCCGCGAGCTGATGGATGCATGCGCCGCCGACCCCCGGCCGCAGGGATTGCGTGATGCCGCAGTGATCGCCTTGCTCTATGGCACCGGCATGCGCAAATCCGAGTCGGTCAACCTGAGCCTGGCCCAGGTCGATTTCAACGAGCGCAGCCTGCAGGTGCTGGGCAAGGGCAACAAGCAACTGATCAAGTACGCGCCCACCTGGGCCTTCGACAAGCTGAATGCCTGGTTGGCTTTTCGTCGCGAACACCTGCCAGAGGGCCAGGCAGACGACGACTTCCTGTTCAATCGAATTCGTCGCGGCAGCCACATTACCCGCGAGCGCATTACCAAGCATGCGATCTACTACATTGCCCGCCAGCGCGGCACCCAGGTGGGGGTCAAGATCATGCCCCATGATTTTCGCCGTTCGTTCATCACTCGGGTGATCGAGGAGCACGACCTGTCGATTGCCCAGAAGCTGGCACACCACACCAACATCCAGACCACCGCCAACTATGACATGCGTGATGACAACGAACGGCGTCGCGCCGTGGACCGCTACGACTACTAGCGGCCTGCGGGTTCAGCGCATCTGCACGCCGTGCTGGGCCCGCCAGCTGGCTGGCGGCATACCGAACTGGGCGATGAACCAGCGAGTGAACGAGCTGGGCATCGAGTAGCCGAGCATGTCGGCGATGCGCCCCAGCGAATAGTTGGGGTTTTCCAGGTAACGGATTACCAGGTCGCGACGCACGCCGTTGACCAGATCGCTGAAAGTCACGCCACTTTCCTCCAGGCGCCGTTGCAGGGTGCGCACGTTCATGCCCTGGGTCTGCGCCACCTGTTCAATGGTGGCGCGACCCATCGGCAGCAACAGATAGATGGTCTTGCGCATCTCCAGTTCCAGCGACAGCTTGCCGCCTGCCTGCAGGGTATCCAGGTAGCGCTGCGCCAGCCGGGCCATGGCCTCATTGGCCAGCGGGTTGGCGGTGTCGAGGTCGGCCGCCGGGCAGACGATGCCGTTGAACTCACTGCCAAACACCAGCTTGCAGCCAAAGATACGCCGGTGAATCGACAGGTCGGCGGGGGCGGCATGGGTGAAGTTTGCGCTGATCGGATGCCAGTGGGCCCCGAGCAGGGCAGCACAGAGGCGCAGCATCACACCAATGGCCAGCTCGATGGACTGGCGCCCCCGGTGAGGCAGGTCGCTCACCACTTCTTCACGAATGATCACGGTCTTGCCGGCTTCTTCTATATGAATGGCCAGGGCGTCGTTGAGTAAATGGCGGTATTGCACGATGACTTGAAGCGCATCGCGCAGGGTGCGCTGGTGGCTGAGCAGCAAGCTGATTTCACCGAAATCCGACAACTGGCGCAGCTCGGCCATGCGCAGGCCGAAGGTTTCACAGCCACTGACCTGGGCAGACTCTTCCAGCAGGGTGATCACGCTGGCCACCGGCAGGCGTTGGTTGGGGTCGTCGAGCAGGGCAGCGCTCAGGCCCACCTGGGCCAGCAAAGCATGGGGGTTGAGCCCCAGGTGACGGGACACTTCGAGGTAATTGGTCAAGCTTGCAGCACGTACGAGGGCGGTCATTTTATTGTTTTCCACGCATTCTCATCAGGCGACCCGCTTCTGCGGCGGGTCGCTTCTTATAGCCTGTGTGTCGTCAAATGAGAAGCCGTTTTATGCCCGTTGGTGCGACGCAAATGCCTTGTGTACTGGCGCTTCGGTCGCCTGCCTTTGCCTTTGTCATCAAATGAAAAGTCACTGACGCTCAATGTAAAGCGCCTTGCAGGTGGGGTGATTACTGTGACGCCACAAGCGCTCGACAACACTCGCGAGCGGACTGTTCCGAGCAAAGGTACCGACGTGGAAAAACTGCATACCGCCGCTACTGTTCTGATCGTTCCCGGCCTGCGTGATCATGTGGCCGAGCATTGGCAGACCTTGCTCCAGGCGCGCCTGGCCAAGGTCCGCTCGGTGCCACCGCTACAGGTCAACGGGCTCGACTGCACGGCACGGGTCGAGGCGATCCAGCGCGAGATCGAGCAGATCGACGGCGATGTGCTGCTGGTGGCGCACAGCGCCGGGGTGCTGATGGTTGCCCATTGGGCCGCGCGTTATCAGCGCCCGATCAAAGGGGCGTTGCTGGCCGCACCTCCTGACCTTGAAGCGGCATGGCCGGACAACTACCCAAGCCCCGATAGCCTGCGCGCCAATGGCTGGAGCCCGCTGCCGATCACGCCACTGCCGTTCCCGAGCATCGTCGCTGCCAGCAGTAATGACCACCTGGCCAGCCTCGAAGCCGCCAGTGCCATGGCCCGTGGCTGGGGCAGCCAACTGCTGGAGCTGGGTGCGGTCGGCCACCTCAATCCCGCCGCCGGATTTGGCCCCTGGCCCAAGGCCGAGGCCCTGATTCACATGCTCGACCGCTAACGCCTGCCTCACCGCACGGATGCTCGACCAACACCCGCACACGACGGGTGGAGTTAAAAACAATAACAATAAGTGGAGTCATCGCAATGCCAAAACATCGCACTCACCGTGCTGTGAACCCACAGCGCTGCCTGCTGGCCTGCGCCATCAGCCTGCTCACACTGCCCGGTGCCCAGGCGTTCGAAGTCGATACCGGCAGTGAAGACTGGGCCGTGCGTCTGGACAACACCGTCAAGTACAACTACGGCGTACGCACCGAAAGCGCCGACAAACGCATGCTCGCCACCCCGAACAACAACGATGGCGACTACAACTTTCGCAAGGCCGGCACCACCGTGACCAATCGGGTCGACCTGCTCACCGAACTGGATGTGATCTACCAGGGCAACATGGGCTTTCGCGTCAGTGCCGCCAGTTGGTACGACAAGGCCTATGACAACACCGGCTCCAACTCCAATCCGTTCGTCAATGGCAACGGTGACACCTCCGGCATCAACCCGAGCCTCAATGGCCTGCCAGGCACGGGTACGCCACTGGGCAGCCCGCACCTGAGCAACTACGCCCAGCGCTACTACAGCGGCCCGTCGGGCGAAGTGCTCGATGCCTTCGTGTTCATGCGCACCGACATCGGTGATAACTCGCAGCTCAGCGGCAAGCTGGGCCAGCACAACCTGTTCTGGGGCGAGACGCTGCTCAACCCGGTGCATTCGCTCAGCTACGGACAGTCGGGTCTTGACCTCGCCAAGCTGGCGGCATCGCCCGGTACCGAAGCCAAAGAGTTGTTCGTACCCCGCAACCAGCTGTCGACCTCGTTCCTGGTCAACCCGGAACTGACCATTGGTGCCCAGTACTTCCTCGACTGGGATGCCGCTCGCCTGCCCGAAGCCGGCACCTTCTATGGCGGTTCAGACCTGGTGGGCGAGGGCGCCCAGAGCTTCCTGCTCGGTCATACCGGTACCCCTGGGCTGATCCCGGTACAAGGGGCATTGACCAGCATCCGCCGCGGCCATGACCTGACCCCGGACAAGCGCGGTGACTGGGGGGTGATGGCCAAGTGGTCGCCCGAGTGGCTGGGCGGCACCCTGGGCTTCTACTACCGCAAGACCTCCGAGATCCTGCCCCAGGCCTGGCTCGATGCACGTGGCATGACGGTTTCCCGTGGCCCGTTCGGCAACCCGCCGGCAGGTTTCCAGGGCGCGGTCGGCAACCTCTACAACTCGCTGCAAACCCCTACCTATCAGTTTGCCTACGCCGACAACATCGACGTGTATGGCCTGAGCCTGTCCAAGGACGTGGCCGGCATCAGCGTCGGCAGCGACCTGAACATCCGTCACAACATGCCGCTGGCGAGCATTCCGGCGATTGTCAGTGCACCGGGAACCGGCGGCCTGGGCGGCGGTTTCGGTCTGTTGCCACCACGCCTGCCGAGCAGTGGCGTGGTCTACGACGTGCCCGAGGATGGCGATGGCATGAGCGCCACCGGCCAGACCCTGCACTGGACCCTCAATGGCCTGATGACCATTGGCGATACACCACTGTTCGACAGCGCCACCCTGCTGAGCGAACTGTTCTACAGCAACCTGCTCAAGCTCGATGGCCACAACGAGGCCTTGTACAAGGGCAAGAGCAGCTACCGCGGCATCGACAAACCCACCCGTGACAACTGGGGCATCGCCGTCAACTTCACCCCGACCTGGTACCAGGTGGTGCCCGGCGTCGACCTGAGCATGCCGCTGTCGATCAACATGGGCCTGGACGGGGTGTCTCCCGTGCAGGGCGGCGGCGCCGAGGACACCGGCAACTACGCCGTGGGCGTCAGTGCTGCGGTGTACAACCAGTATTTTGTCGACCTCAAGTACGTCGACGGCTTTGGCAAGTCCCAGTCGTGCAACAACGGCCAGACCGATGGCACGACCCCCAATGCCCTGGACGGCGAGCAGGATTACACCTGCTACGGCGGCGGGTACGCGTCTTTCTCTGGCGGCGCAGCCACCACCGAGGACCGTGGCGCGCTCTACCTGACCCTCAAGACCACCTTCTGAGTCCGTCTCCCACAGACCAAACAGGAAAACAACAATCATGAACTACGTGCACACACTGTTGGCCACGTGCCTGTCGCTGGCTGCCCTCAATACCGCCCAGGCGGCCGTTTCCACCGAACAGGCCGCGCGCCTGGGCACCAGCCTGACCGCGATCGGCGCCGAAAAGGCCGCCAATGCCGACGGCTCGATTCCCGCCTACCAGGGCGGCCTGGTGACCCCGCCGGCCAGCTACAAGAGCGGCGAAAGCATGCGCCCCGACCCGTTTGCCGGTGAAAAACCGCTGCTGGTCATCGACGGCAAGAATGCCGAGCAGTACAAGGGCCAGCTGACCGCCACCACCCTGGAACTGCTCAAGCGCTACCCCAGTTTTCGCGTAGACGTCTACCCGACCCATCGCACCGTCGCCTTGCCGCAAGCGGTACTGGACAACACCCGCAAGAACGCCGTGGGTGCGCGCAGCCAGGAGGGCGGTACGGCCGTCGACAACGTGCTGCCGGGTATTCCGTTCCCGATTCCGCAGACCGGCGCCGAAGCCATGTGGAACTTCCTGTTGCGCTACCAGGGCGTGAGCATGACCGCCAAGTACGACTCATGGAACGTAGACGCCAGTGGCCGGCCAACCCTGTCCACCACCGGCCAGGCCAACATCAGCTATCCGATCTACGAGGACATGAACAAGCTGATCGGCGCCAAGGACACCTACTACCAGATGAAGCTGAGCTACACCGGGCCCGCTCGTCGCGCCGGCGAAGCGATGATGCTGCGCGATGCCGCCAACCCGCTGGTACAACCACGCAGCGCCTGGCAGTACCTGCCGGGGCAGCGCCGGGTCAAGCTGGCACCGAACCTCGCCTACGACACGCCCAACCCCGGTACTTCGGGCTCTGGCACCTACGATGACGTGTTCGTCTTCAACGGCGCTCTGGACCGCTACGACTGGACCCTGGTGGGCAAGCAGGAAATGTACGTGCCGTACAACACCTACCAGCTCACCTACCACACCGACGTCAAGCAGCTGACCACCCCCAACCACCTGGCGCCGCAATTTGTGCGCTGGGAAAAACACCGGGTGTGGGTGGTGGAAGGCAAACTCAAGGACGGCGCCCGCCACATCTACCACAAGCGCCGCTTCTACCTCGACGAAGACAGCTGGATCGCTCTGGCCTCGGACCAGTACGACGCCCGTGACCAACTGTACCGCGGCTCGTTCGCCTTCCTCAGCCAGAGCTACGACAAGCAGACCCCGGATGCCACGCCCTTCATGATCTACGACTTGATCGGCGGCACCTACAACCTCAACGGCGTGGTCGGTGCCTATGGCGGCATCCGCTACATCGAGCCGCTGTCGCGTACCCAATGGTCGCCCGAGTCGTTGGCCGGCGCCGGTATCCGATAAGCGTCCACGAACGGCCTGGCGTCGATACCTGGCGCCGGGCCCCTGGTTGAGCGATCCGGAGGATCGGGTATGTACTGTTTGAAGCGATGGACGACGCTGATGGTGGCGTTGCTGGCCCTGCACGGCACGGCCCAGGCGGCCACTTATGTAGACGTGCTGGACCTGCCGGCCATGCCCAGCGCCCTGGCCAGCAACAGCGCCTTGCGCGATGTGACCCGTGCGGGGCCACGCCTGGTGGCGGTAGGGCCGCGCGGGCACATTGTGTATTCCGATGACTTGGGCAGCCGCTGGCAACAAGCGCGAGTGCCGGTCAGCGCCGACCTCAACGCCGTTACGTTCCCGACCCCGGAGCTGGGCTGGGCAGTGGGCAATGACGGGGTGATCCTGCACAGCCGCGACGGTGGCCTGAGCTGGGAAAAGCAGCTGGACGGACGCGTACTGGGCGAGCAGGTCGTGGCCTGGTACCGGGCCCAGGCTCACGCCGCGCCGGGGGATGAGCGCTGGGCAACGTGGGTGGGTGAGGGGGAGCGGCTGGTGGCCGAAGGTGCCGACAAGCCGCTGCTGGATGTGTGGTTCCGCGATGCCGACAACGGCTTTGCGGTCGGGGTGTTCAACCTGCTGTTGCACACCAGCGATGGCGGCCGGCACTGGACACCGTGGCTTGAACGCACCGACAACCCGCAGGCCTTGCACCTGACCAGCCTGGCCGAGGTCGACAGCGCGCTGTACATCACCGGCGAGCAGGGCCTGCTGCTCAAGCTCACCGCGGATGGCCAGCACTTTGAACGACTGACCACGCCATACGCGGGCACCTTCTTTGGTGCGCTCGGCAAACCGGGCGTGCTGCTGGCCTACGGCTTGCGCGGGCATGTGTACCGCAGCACCGATGGCGGCCAGCACTGGCAAGCCGTCCCCACCGGGCTATCCACCAGCATCACCGCCGCCAGCCTGGACCGTGCCGGGCAACTCTGGCTGTCGAGCCAGGCCGGGGACGTGCTGGTCAGCCGTGATAGCGGCGTAAGTTTCCAACCGGTGACGCAAACGGCCCGCACCCCGGTCAGCGGGGCGACCTTCGATGCCGCGTCCGACCTGGTGCTGGTAGGCGACCGCGGTGTGCGCACCCTGGCCCACGAACAACCGCTGCAGCCATAACAAGAGAACAACCTGATGGCCAACATCCAACAAGACACCCTGCCGGTGATCCGTAACCTCGGCGACTTCGATGCACGCTCCGGCAACCTGCTCGAACGCCTGGTGTTCAACCACCGGCTGCCGTTCGTGGTGTGCATGCTGCTGGTTACCCTGGTGCTGGGCTTCATGGCCCTGACGCGCCTGGAGTTGCGCCCAAGCTTCGAGAAAATGATTCCCCAGAGTCATCCCTATATTCAAAACTACCTGAACAACCGTGAGTCGCTGCGCGGCCTGGGCAATTCGCTGCGTATTGTGGTGGAGAACACCCAGGGCGACATCTTCGACCCGGCCTACTTGCAGACCCTGCGCCAGATCAACGATGAGCTGTTCCTTGCCCAGGGCGTGGACCGCGCCTGGATGAAGTCACTGTGGAGCCCGGCGGTGCGCTGGACCGAAGTCACCGAAGAGGGCTTCCAGGGCGGGCCGGTAATGCCCGACAGTTACCAGGGCTCGGCCGAGGATATCCAGCAACTGCGCCAGAACATCGAGCGCGCCAATATTGTCGGCAGCCTGGTGGCCCGTGACTTCAAGTCGAGCATGCTCATTGTGCCGCTGTTCGACCGCGACTCGGCCACCGGCCGCGGCATCGACTACCACGACTTTTCCCTCAAGCTCGAACAGCTGCGCAACCAGTACGAAGCCATCGGTACTGAAAACGGCGGCCAGGGCCACTACAAGATCCATGTGATCGGCTTCGCCAAGCTGATGGGCGATCTGATCGACGGGCTGATCCAGGTCATGCTGTTCTTCGCCCTGGCAGTGGTGACCACCCTGGTGATCATCTTCCTCTATACCCGTTGCGTGCGTAGCACCTTGCTGGTGGTGGTGTGCTCGCTGACGGCGGTGGTGTGGCAACTGGGGATCGTCGCCTGGCTGGGCTACGCGATTGATCCGTATTCGATCCTGGTGCCGTTCCTGATTTTCGCCATCGGTGTGTCCCATGCCGCGCAGAAGATGAACGGCATCATGCAGGACATCGGCCGCGGCACCCACCGCCAGATTGCCGCGCGCTACACCTTCCGCCGCCTGTTCGTGGCCGGTGTCACCGCGCTGCTGGCCGACGCCGTGGGCTTTGCCGTGCTGATGCTGATCGACATCCCGGTGATCCAGGACCTGGCCATCACCGCCAGCATCGGCGTAGCCGTGCTGATCTTCACCTCGCTGCTGCTGATGCCGGTGGCGCTTTCGTACATTGGCGTTGGCCGCAAGGCTGCCGAGCGGGCGCTGCGAATCGACTCGCGGGCGGCCGAGCACCGCGGTTTCGGCAAGCTCTGGGACCTGCTCGACCGCTTTACCACACGCAGGTGGGCCACCGCCGCCGTGGTCATTGCCGCGCTGATGGGGGCAGGGGGCTTCTGGGTCAGCCTGCAACTGAAGATCGGCGACCTTGACAGTGGCGCCCCGGAGCTGCATGCCGACTCGCGCTACAACCGCGACAACGCCTACATCACCGGGCACTACGCGCTGTCCAGCGACACCTTCGCGGTGATGATCAAAACCGCCCCCGAAGGCTGCCTGCGCTACCAGACCCTGGTGCTGGCCGACCGCCTGGCTTGGGAGCTGCAACAGTATCCGGGGGTGCAGACCACGCTGTCGCTGACCAACGCGGTGCGCCAGATCACCGCCGGCACTTACGAGGGCAACCCCAAGCTCAACAGCATCCAGCGCAACCAGGACGTGCTCAACTACGCGGCGCAACAGGCCTCGGTCAACGCCCCGGAGCTGTTCAACAACGATTGCTCGCTGATGCCGGTGATCGCCTACCTCAAGGATCACAAGGCCGACACCCTCAATGAAGTGGTGGCGATTGCCGAACGCTTCGCCCAGGCCAATAGCAGCGACGACCGTCAGTTCCTCCTGGCCGCCGGCAGCGCCGGTATCGAGGCCGCCACCAATATCGTGGTGCATGACGCCAACCGCACTATGTTGTTGCTGGTGTACCTGGCCGTCACGGTGTTCTGCCTGATCACCTTCCGCAGCTGGCGCGCCACCCTGGTGGCGGTACTGCCACTGATGCTCACCTCGGTACTGTGCGAAGCACTGATGGTGATGATGGGCATCGGGGTGAAAGTCGCTACCTTGCCGGTGATCGCCCTGGGCGTGGGCATCGGCGTCGATTACGCGCTGTACCTGCTCAGCGTGCAGCTGCATTACCAGCGCAAGGGCATGTCGCTGTCACAGGCCTATGAGAACGCTGTGGCCTTCACCGGCCGGGTAGTGGGCCTGGTGGGCATCACCCTGGCCGCCGGCGTAGTGGGCTGGGCCTGGTCGCCGATCAAGTTCCAGGCCGACATGGGCATCCTGCTGACCTTCATGTTCCTGTGGAACATGCTTGGCGCGCTGATCCTGATCCCGGCGCTGTCGTACTTCCTGTTGCCCGACAACAAGGCCCGGGCGACCACCGCAAGCCCCGCACCTGCCAAGGGGCAGCCCCTAACCACCCAAGCAGTCGAGTGTTCGCAACATGTCTGATTACCTCCCACCTTTGCGCGACATGGAATTTCTGTTCAACGAAGTCTTCGACATCCCGTCTCAGTGGGCACGGATGCCGGCCCTGGCCGAGCAGATCGATGCCGACACCGCCCGGGCGGTACTGGAGCAGGCCGGCAAGGTCATCGCCCAGGTGGTGGCGCCGCTCAACCGCAGTGGTGATGAACAGGGCTGTCGCTTCGACGCGGGGCGGGTCGTCACCCCCGACGGCTTTGTCCAGGCCTACCGTACCTACGCCGCCGATGGCTGGGTGGGTGTGGCCGGCTCGCCGGAGTTCGGTGGCATGGGCATGCCCAAGGTGATTGGCGCGCAGGTCGAAGAGATGCTCAATGCCGCCAACCTGTCGTTTGCCCTGTACCCGATGCTCACGGCGGGTGCCTGCCTGTCGCTGCTCAACCATGCCAGCGAAGCGCTCAAGGCCCGCTATCTGCCGCCCATGTACGAAGGGCGCTGGAGCGGCTCCATGTGCCTGACCGAGCCCCATGCCGGCACCGACCTGGGGCTCATCCGTACCCGCGCCGAGCCCCAGGCCGATGGCAGCTATCGGGTCAGCGGTACGAAGATCTTCATCACCGGCGGCGAACAGGACCTGAGTGAGAACATCATTCACCTGGTGCTGGCCAAGCTGCCCGATGCGCCCGCCGGAGCCAAGGGCATCTCGCTGTTCCTGGTACCCAAGGTGATGGTTGGCGACGACGGGGCGCTGAACCAGGCCAACGCGGTGAGCTGCGGCTCCATCGAGCACAAGATGGGCATCAAGGCCTCGGCCACCTGCGTGATGAACTTCGACGGCGCCACCGGCTACCTGGTGGGCGAGCCGAACAAGGGCCTGGCTGCCATGTTCACCATGATGAACTACGAGCGCCTGGGCGTGGGTATCCAGGGCCTGGCCCTGGGCGAACGCTCGTACCAGAACGCCATCGAGTATGCCCGCGAGCGCCTGCAAAGCCGTGCGCCCAGCGGGCCGCAAGCCGCCGAGCAGGCGGCCGACCCGATTGTCGTACATCCGGACGTGCGCCGCATGCTGCTGACCATGAAGGCGCTGAACGAAGGCGGGCGGGCGTTTTCCACCTACGTGGCGCAACAACTGGACCTGGCCAAGTACAGCGAAGACGCCGCGGCGCGCAGCCAGGCCGAGGCCCAGGTCGCGTTGCTGACGCCAGTGGCCAAGGCCTTCCTCACCGACCTGGGCCTGGAAACCACGGTGCATGGCCAGCAGGTGTTCGGAGGCCACGGCTACATACGCGAATGGGGCCAGGAGCAGTTGATCCGCGACTGTCGTATCACCCAGATCTACGAAGGCACCAATGGTATCCAGGCCCTGGACCTGATGGGGCGCAAGCTGGTGGCCGACGGTGGTCGCACCTACGGGCTGTTGTCCGAGCAGATCAAGGCCTACGCAAAAGGCCTGCCAGCGTCGCGTGCAGAGTTCGGCGCACCGCTGCTGGCCGCCATGGCCAATCTGGACGAACTGACGGCCTGGGTGCTCGACCGCGCCCACGGCGACCCGCGGGAAGTCGGCGCGGCGGCGGTGGAGTACCTGCATGTGATGGGCTACACGCTGTACGCCTGGTTCTGGGCGCAGATGGCCGACGTGGCCCTGGCCCGGCAGGAACAGGGGGCGTTCTACCAGAGCAAGCTGGGCACTGCGCGCTTCTACTTTGCCCGCCTGTTGCCGCGCATCCACTCCCTGAGCGCCAGCGTCAAGGCCGGCAGCCACAGCCTGTACCTGCTCGACGCCGAGCAACTGTGAAGGACACGCACATGATCAACACCCGCGTCATACCGCCGGCCCCCGGGGCCTATAACTACCCCTTGCTGATCAAGCGCCTGCTGCTGTCGGGCGTGCGCTACCAGCCCGGCCAGGAAATCGTCTATGCCGACACGCTGCGCTACACCTACACCACCCTGAATGAGCGCATCCAGCGCCTGGCCAATGTACTGACCCAGGCCGGGGTCAAGCCCGGCGATACCGTGGCCTTGCTCGACTGGGACAGCCATCGTGCGCTGGAATGTTTCTTTGCCGTACCGATGCTGGGCGCGGTGCTGCACACCGTCAATGTGCGGCTGTCGGCGGAACAGGTCCGCTACACCATGAACCACGCCGAAGATCGCCTGGTGCTGGTGCATGACGATTTCCTGCCGCTGATGGAGCAGATCGGCGGCGAGTTGACCACGGTCGAGCGTTATATCCGCTTGAGTGACCAGGGTACCTGTATCACCGACCTGCCCGTGGCAGGCGAGTACGAAGCGTTGCTTGCCGGGGCTTGTGACGAGTATGAGTTCCCCGACTTCGACGAGAACTCGCTGGCGACCCTGTTCTATACCACCGGCACCACGGGCAATCCCAAAGGGGTGTATTTCACTCATCGGCAGCTGGTGTTGCACACCCTCAACGAGCTGGGTACCTTCGCCGCCTGCGGGGCGGAGCCCTTGCTGCGCTCGGGCGATGTGTACATGCCGATCACCCCGATGTTCCATGTGCATGCCTGGGGCGTGCCCTATGTCGCCACGGCATTGGGCATCAAGCAGGTGTACCCCGGCCGCTACGAGCCCAACCAGTTGGTGCGCCTGTTCCGTGAGGAACAGGTGACGTTCTCCCACTGCGTACCGACCCTGTTGCAGATGATGCTCGATTGCGAAGAGGGTCGGCGCACCGACCTGGTCGGCTGGAAAATGCTCCTTGGCGGCAGCGCCCTGACCCAGGGCCTGGCTGCGCGCGCCAGCGCCCGGGGCATCCGGGTGTACTGCGGCTATGGCATGTCCGAGAGCTGCCCGTTGCTGAGCCTCACCTGCCTGAGTGCGGAAGATCTTGCGCTGCCCATGGACCAGCAACTGCCACTGCGCATCAACGCCGGCGTGCCTGTGCCCCTGGTCGACCTGCGCATTGTCGATGGCCAGGGCAAAAGCGTCGCCCATGACGGAGAAAGCCTGGGCGAGATCGTGGTACGTGCGCCCTGGCTCACCCAGGGCTACCTGAACGCACCGGAGCAGGGGGCCGAACTGTGGGCCGGTGGCTGGATGCATACTGGCGACATGGCCTGCATCAATGAGCGCGGCGTGGTACAGATCCGCGACCGGATCAAGGACGTGATCAAGACCGGCGGCGAGTGGATCAGCTCGGTGGAACTCGAGAGCCTGATCAGCCAGCACAGCGATGTCGATGCCGTGGCCGTTGTGGGTATTGCCGACACGCAATGGGGTGAACAGCCCTTGGCGCTGGTGGTGTGTGTCGCCGGCGCGCGGCTGGACCAACCCGGTTTGGCGCGGCACCTGCAGCAGTTTGTCGACAGCGGCCGGCTGAACAAATGGGCGATACCGCGCCAGGTACGCTTTGTCAGCGAGATACCCAAGACCAGCGTTGGCAAGATCAACAAGAAGCTGATTCGCGAGGGCCTCGGTAATCTGGGGTAGGAGCAACTGTCATGAACCACGACCGCTGTGCGGTCGATCGCAGGCTGTCGCCAGCGGCTACACCGGACTGATTTGCAATCTGTAGCCGCTGCCGAGGAACGAGGCTGCGATCGGCTGCGCAGCAGTCGCCGGGTAGGGGCTTGCCTCGTGATGGCGATGTAACGCCTGTTCGCTATCGCGGGGCAAGTCGAGACGTCGTACCGCCGCCTCATTCCAGTCCACGGCCAGCAGGTGCAGGCCTGATGGGGCCGCTGGATGCCACCTTCGGGCCGCTGCTGATGCTGCGCGGCTTCGAATCAGGCGGACAAGGCTGTGGCCTATGCGCAGAATGGGGGTGTTGAATGAGCCGGTATCTGGCACTGATGTCGGGACGGGCCACAGCAAACCTTTCGTTCGTTGCAAGCGCCCCGCTGTGTGCTTCTGAGTGAGGTGTAAGGATTGCCGCGCGATGGCGTACCATCAGTCACAGCGTATCGCGGGGCAAGCCCGTTCCTGCAGGAGGCACAATGGACGCTATTAGCGAAGTCAGCCTGAAAACCTACGAGGCCGGCGCCGAACTCCACACCCACGATTTTCATCAGTTGGTGGTACCCACCACTGGCGTGATGGAGATCGAAGTTGATGGCCGTGGTGGCTACCTCAGTTGCAGCACGGGTGTGCTCATTCCTGCCAACAGTCGCCATGATTTCCACGCCAGGCCCGGCGCGCAGTTCATCGTCGCCGATGTGCCGCTGGCGTATGTCGCCCAGCAACGCATCGCCCTCGACCCGCTGCTCGATGCGCAGTTCTTCCAGGTGTCGAACCCTTGCTTGCACCTGGTGCGCTATTTCCAGAGTGCGACGGCTCCCGACTCGCAGGCCTGGTTGAACCTCATGTTCTGCACCTTGGCCAACCCGGCCCCCGAGCCGAGCCTCCATCAGGTGCTGTGCGGCAAAATCGTCGATTTCATGCAGCGTCACATCGCCGAGCCCATCAGTTGCAAGCACATGGCCCAGGCGGTGGGGGTCAGCGAACGCAAGATGAACGATCTTTTTCAACAGGTGTACCGCACCACGCCTCATGCCTATCTGCTCGATCTGCGTTTGCGCCAGGCCAATCAGTTGCTGGTCGGCACCCCCTTGACCATCAGCGACATCGCCAGCCGCTGCGGCTTTTGCGACCAGAGTGCGTTGACCCATGCCATGAAGAAAAAATACGGCCTGACGCCGGGCCGCCTGCGTTATCGCTCACGGTTTTGAACAATAAAAATGCGGGTTTCTACAATCCTGCCTGCAGTACCCGAGCCTATAGTCGGGCAAACCCTGCGATCAGGTTGCCATGACCCGTACCTCGTTTTCCCCGGACACTTCACCCAAACGATCTCTGCAACTCGCCAACCTCGCGGGGCTGCTGGCGATTGTCATGTGGTCCTCGTTGGCCTTGCTGACCACGCGCACTGCCGCCATCCCGCCGTTCGAGGTGATGTTTCTATCGTTCCTCGTGCCCTTTGTGCTCAGTTGCATCACTTCAGCACTTGGTGTGGCCGGTGGGTTTGCTGCGTGGCGCCAGCCGTGGGGCGTCTGGGTCTCGGGTTTTTGCGGGATCTTTTTCTACCATGCCTTCTACTTTTTCGCCTTGAAGAAGGCGCCTGCGGCACAGGCCAGCCTGATTGCCTATCTCTGGCCGCTGTTGATCGTGGTGCTGGGCAGCCTGTGCAACGGCGGCAGGCTCAAGCCCGCTTGCCTGCTGGGTGCAAGCCTGGGGCTGCTGGGCACCGCCGTGTTGTTGCTACCCGGTTGGGGCGGCTTCTCTGACGCGGCGATCGCCGGCTACCTGTCGGCCTTTGCCGGCGCGTTGGTGTGGTCGAGCTACTCGGTGTGGAACAAACGCTACAACGGTGCCTCGCCCAATGTGATGGGCGGGATTTGCGGAGGGGTGGCGATGGCCGGGTTGGTCTGCCACCTGTTGTTCGAGCAGACGGTCATCCCCGATGCCGGTAACGGCGTCGCCTTGCTGTTGTTGGGGCTGGGCCCGGTCGGTATTGCCTTCTTTGCCTGGGACTATGCCACCAAGGCCGGTGAATCCCAGCGCATCGGCGCGTTGTCCTACCTGGCGCCGCTGCTGTCCACCCTGATCCTGGTAGCGCTCGATCCGGGTACGTTTACATGGTCGATCCTGGTTGCGGCGCTCCTGATCGTCGGTGGCGCGGTACTGGCTGTAGGCGCGGCGGTGCGACGTCTCGACTTGCCCCGCGATGCGATGTGACGGTTGGATCGCTATCGCAGAGCAAGCCCGCTCCTTCCCGGGGCCACGTTTACAGAGAGCGCGCCGTCAGCCCGGCCCAGAACCCTTCGCTGCCCGCTGCAATCGCTGCCTGGCCCAGCACCTGGGCCCAGTGCGCATCGCTGCCGAACTCATCGCGCCACGACCACACGCGGCGGGTGGCGAAGTGCAGGCGGTGCTCCTGGGTAAAGCCGATGGCGCCGTGGACCTGGTGCGCCACCGAGGTTGCTAGGCTGGCGGCTTCACCAGCGCAGACTTTGGCCACGGCAACATCGAAGGCCAGGCTGCTGGCGCTGCCAGGCGCGGCCTGCATCACCTGGTTCGCGCTGTACAGGGCCACCTCGGTGGCGGTACGGGCCGCGCTGATGGCGCCGGCCATATGCGCCAGTTGCTGCTGGATGGCCTGGAAGGCGCCGATAGCCTTGCCGAACTGGACCCGCTCGTTGGCATACGCCACCGCCTGGTCGAGGCACGACTCCAGCGCACCCACCAGCATGCACGCCCGCACCAAGGCACCGAATACCCGCACCGGCTCGCGGATATCGGCCAGTTGCAAGGTACCCAGCGCGTCCACGGGAGCGGCCGTGAACTGCAGTACATCGCGCTCCTCGCCGGCGAAGTTGGTGCCTGCTTCGACGCTGACCTGGGCCTGGCGCAGATCGACCAGGGCCACACGGCCGTTGTCGTCGGCCACCGCCGCCCAGCGGCAACTGCGCGCCCAGGGTACGTTGGCGCAGCGGCCATTGAGTACCCCGGATGCTGTCAGTTCAAGTGCGGTGGCAGCGCCAGCCTGCAGCACCGTCAGCGCACCCTCGGGGACCTCGATACCTGCCCGGGACAACAGCATGCCGGCCAGCAGCGTTTCGCTCAGCGGTACCGGCGCCTGCCAGTAGCCCACGCCACGCAGCACCGGGCTGACATCAAGCCAGCTGGCGGTGTTGTCGTCGGACACCGGTGCCACCAGGGCTTGGGGCAAGCCGTGCTCGACCAGTTGCTGCCATAGCGCATCGGCCGGCAGACCACTATCGAATTGCGTCAGGACTTGGGGTGTCACTTGATCGTTGAACAGGCGCTCGACGCTGTCGGCGATCAGTCGTTGCAGTGACGAAGTCGCACTGTCGTGCCCGTCGTTGTGATGGAGTGCCTGGTTCATCGCAGTCCTAATCCTCTGGCAATGATTCCACGAAGAATTTCGCGGGTGCCGCCTCGCAGGGAAAACGACGGGGCGGTCTGGGTCAGGTAGCGCATTACCTGGTCGAGTCGGGAGCCGGGCGTGCGCGTATCGCCGAACAGCGTGTGGGCAAGGTCGGGCATGGCCTGTTCGAGCAGCGCGCCCTGGTCCTTGACCAGCGCCGCCGGGGTGGCAGGGTTCTCGCCTCGGGCAAGCATTCCGGCGACCCCCAGCGACATTTGCCGCAAGGCTGCATAGCGCGCCGCCACGCGGCCCAGGCTCACCGCGTGATGCGGGTTGCTGGCGTCGGCGGCGTCGAGCATTTCCAGGTACAGCTGGGTGCAGCTCAGGTAGCGTTCCGGGCCGCTGCGTTCCAGCGCAAGCTCGGCACCGACCTGCTTCCAGCCATCGCCGGGCTGGCCGATGAGAAAGTCGTCGGCAACGAACACATCCTCCAGGAACACCTCGTTGAAATCATGCTCGCCGAGCATGTTGTGGATCGGTCGCACGGTGACGCCGGGGGCTTTCAGGTCGATCAGCAACTGCGACAGGCCGCCGTGACGATCGCCAGGCTCCTTGGGCCCGGTGCGCAGCAGGGTGACCATGTAGTCGCAGCGCTGGGCGCCAGTGGTCCAGACCTTGCTGCCGTTGACCACCCATCCACCTTCGGTCTTCACCGCACGGGTACGCACCGAGGCAAGGTCGGAACCGACATCCGGTTCGCTCATGCCGATGCAGAACAGCAGCTCGCCACGGGCGATGGCCGGCAACAGTCGCGGGGCAAGCACTTCAGGGGAAAACTTCATCAGCAGCGGGCCCGACTGACGTTCGGCAATCCAGTGCGCGTTGACCGGGGCGCCGGCGGCCAGCAGCTCTTCCAGCACCACGTAGCGTTCCAGCGCACTGCGCTCATGGCCGCCGTAGCGCTTGGGCCAGGTCATGCCAAGCCAGCCGCGTTCGCCAAGCTGGCGACTGAAGGCGCTGTCGGCACCGTTCCAGTTCTTGGCTCGCTCGGCAGCGGGAAGGTCTTTGAGGGCCTGGGCGAGAAAGCTGCGGACCTCGACGCGCAAGGTTTCGGCCTTGGCGTCCAGGTGACAGGGTCGAATATCGAGTGCCTGCATAACAATGTGCTCATGTGATTGAAGGGGCAGGGCTCTAGTTTTTAAACTTGCTGAACGCCCAACAAGTAAATACGCTATCAGCAACCCGGCCCGTGAAGCAATAGCCGCCCACCCACAACCTGTGACCTTTTGGAGCTTGTATGCCGATCCCCAGCACGTTTACCCCAGGCCGCGGCCTGACCCTGGAACTTCAAGGGCATGTCGCCACCTTGAGTTTCAGCCGTCCGCCGCTGAATTTTTTCGATGCCGAGCTGATCAAGGACCTGGCCGATACCCTGGACTACCTCGATCAGTTGCCCGCCTGCCGGGTGACAGTGCTGGTGGCCGAAGGCAAGGTGTTCTGTGCCGGGGCCGACTTTTCCGGGGCCGACCAACGTGACCCGCAGTACCCGCGGCGGGTCTACAAGTCGGCGGTGCGCCTGTTCCGCACCCGCAAGCCGTTGATCTGTGTGGTGGAGGGCGCTGCCATAGGCGGCGGCCTGGGCCTGGCGCTGGTCGCCGACTTTCGTGTCACCAGCGAAAAAGCGCGCTTTTCGGCCAACTTCAACCGCTTGGGGATTCATCAAGGCTTCGGCATTTCGGTTACCATGCCGCGCCTGGTCGGCCCGCAGATGGCTGCCTTGCTGCTTGCCACCGGCCGGCGCATCGACGGCCGCGAAGCCGTACGTATCGGCCTTGCCGATGTGCTGGCCGAACCGGGTCAGGAACGCCAGGCTGCCCGTACACTGGCCGAGGAAATTGCCGCCAGCGCACCCCGCGCCGTGATGTCCAGCCGCGAGACCCTGCGCATGGGCCTGGCCGATGCGGTGGACACGATCATAGACCGCGAAGCCAGCGAGCAGGAGTGGCAGATCGTCAGCGCCGACTTTGCCGAGGGCACCCGTGCCATGGCCGAGCGGCGCCAACCCGTTTTTACAGGTGAGTAAGGAACAACCCGATGGAACCGGCAGACAAAACAGGCCAGAACGGTTCGCGCCGCACCCAGGCCGAGCGTCGAGGCGAGGCTGAACAGCGCTTGTTGCTGGCGGCGCGGCAGATCGTTGCACGCAAGGGCTGGGTCGGCATGACCTTGTCCGAGGTGGGCGAGGAAGCGGGCTACAGCCGGGGCCTGGCCACCCACCACTTTGGCAGCAAGGCCGGGTTGCTTCGCGCCCTGGCGGCGTACGTCAACAGCAACTTCATGCGCCTGGTACAGGTCGAGGCGCCCAAATGGCGCCCTGGCCTGGATGCGCTCAAGGGCTTTATCAGTGTTTACCTGGGACGCAACGACAGCGACTGGGTCAACAGTCGCGCGTTGTTGTCGTTGATGGCCGAGGCGGTCACCCAGGACTCGGAAACCGCGCAGATCCTGGCGCAGTACAATCGCACGGTGCAGCAGCACCTGGCCGATTGCATCGGCGTGGGCATCGCCAATGGCGAGATCCGCGCCGATGTACAGCCACTGGCCAGCGCCGTGCTGATCCTGGGCACCTTGCGCGGTTCGATGCTGCAGTACCTGCTTGATCCCGGCGGCATCGACATGGCGGCGTTGCACCGCCAGTTGCTCGATTTGATCGACGCAGCGCTGGCGGCCTGAGCCGGCGCGTCAGTCGAGCAAGCCCTGGATCCTGGCAATCGATACCGCCTCGGTGCGACCACCGGCGCCCAGCTTGGTGTTGATCTTGCGCAAATGCGATTTGACCGTCAGCTCGGACAAAAACATCTTCTCGGCAATTTCGCGATTGCGATAACCCAGGGCCAGCAGCCGCAGCACCTGCAGTTCGCGGTTGGACAGTGCGTTGGGTGAGGATTCCTGGGCCTTGGCCTCCTGCGCCGGGCCGGTGTGGCAGCGCTGCAGCAAATGGGCGACGAAGCGCGGTTCAATCCCCAGGGCGCTCTCCTGGCCGTGAAAGGTCACCGACCAACGCTCCAGCAACGCGGCAAGCGGCGCACCTTCATCCAGGAAGGTACGAATGAACCCTACCGGGCTGGCGATGCCCAGGGCCTGGGTCAGTTGTTCCAGCGCTTGCTTGGGCTGCTTGCAGGCCTCGAGGGCCATGGCCAGCAGCAAGCGCAGCTTCAAGGCACGGCGGTGTTGATGACGTGTCAGGGCCTGGTTCATGGCCTGCAGCAGGTCATCCGGGTCGACTGTGCCCTGGGCGATATTCAAGCGCTGGCGGGCGATGTAAGGGGTGTCGACATCGTTGGCAGTGATCAGAATGCCGGGTTGGTCCCAGTCACTGTGCTGCTCGGCCGAGCGCATGGCGTGGTCGGCGGTGTCCAGGCGGTTTTCCAGGGTGGCCACCCGTGCGCGCTCAAGCCAACTGGAGCACAGGATGCGAGAGGACCCCGAAACCCGGCCGAGCTGGTCCAGCTCGGCCAGATAGCGCATCCAGCCCTGGCGGTCGCCGTTGAGGTAGGTGATGCGGGCCAGCAGCACGTGAGTGGTGATCAACGAGTCGGGGGCTGCGTGCTCGCGGGCGTAAGGCAGCAACTCGTTGAGGCGGTGGTGCGCTTGCTCCAGGGCATCGGTTTCATACATCACCAGGCACAGCGCGGTCTGCAGCACCGGGAAGCCCACCGGCGGCGTACCGGCCAGGGTTTCGCGGCTACGCCCGTTTGCGGCGAGCAAGCGACTCATGCCGCTGTCCAGTTGGCCCTGGGTGATATCGAGCAGGGCCTCCAGGCTGTCGGTCACATCGCGCAGGTAAGGGGACTCGCTCTGCGCCTCGCGCAAGCGGTCGCTGCCCAGCAGTTGCCGGGCTTCGTCGTAGCGGCCGCTGTAGTACAGGGTGCTGGCCAGCACATAGGCCGTCACCCGATAAGGCGATTTTGAGTCGCAAGGCAGGCGCGGCAGCAATTGCTCGGCGCTTTGCCGGGCTTCTGTCACTCGGTCGTTGATCACCAGCAGCAGGCAGCGGATGTGGTGCTGTTGATCAGCCAGCGTCGGGCTTTCCATTACTTGCAACGCTTCTTTGTAGCGCCGGGCGTGGATCAGCGCCCAGGCATAGGCCACACCCAGGCCTGGATGCTGTTCCCGCACTGACTCGGGAATCCGTGACAGCCAGCGCATCATCAGGCTGGCATGACCGTTCTCGACCAGGTGATCGACCTGGGATACCAACTGGCTGGCCGCTTCGTCGATGGCATTGGCGGCAAACAGATGCTCCAGCGCTTCTTCGCTATGGTCTGCGGCGGTGTACCACTGGGCTGCTGCGCGGTTCAGCTGCGCGACCCAGTCCGGGTGGCGCCGCGCCAGGGTGTGGCGAAGGAAATCGGCAAACAGGCCGTGGTAGCGGAACTGCAGGTGTTGTTCATCGGTGGCGGTGATGAACAGATTGTCCTGTTCCAGGGCCTGGATCATGGCCGCGCTGTCCGTACGCCCGGTGACCGCGTCGCACAGGGCAGGGCAGAACTGCGCCAGCACGCAGGTCTGCAGCACAAACCGCTGGCTCGGCTCATCAAGCCTGGCCAGGACATCTTCGCCCAGATACTCGCTCAGCGCCGGCGTGGCCCCGCTGAAGGCGTTGATGAACGCCGACGGATCCTCATGGCGCTTGAGCGACAAGGTGGCCAGATAGAGCCCGGTCAGCCAGCCTTCGGTACGTTGGTAGAGGCGGGCGATGTCGTCCTGGGCGAGCGCCAGCTGGTGGCACTGACGCAGGTAGTGGCTGGTTTCCTCGAGGCTCAGGCGCAGGTCTTCGCTGCTCACTTCATGCAGTTGCCCCAGGGCGCGCAAGCGCCCGAGATTGAGCTCCGGCAGGGTGCGGCTCGCCAGGCCGAGGGTGGCGTGGGTGGGCAGTACCTTGAGCAGCTGTTGTATGAACGCCAGCGCGTCGGGGTGGGTGATGACGTCGAATTCGTCGAACAGAATGGCGAAGGCTTCGGGGCAACCGGCAAGTTGTTCGAGCAGCCATTGCGGCAGTTGCCCGAGGGCGGGTACGTCGGCGCTGATGATGCCCCGCTCACTGAGCCCGCTGAACAATGTGGCAGCCAGGTGCCGGGGATCGTTGTCGGCGGGGTCCAGGTTGCACCACAGCACCCGCCGGCCCTGTTCCAGGCAGTGCGCCTGGTAGTGCGCCAGCAGGGTGGTCTTGCCAGCACCGGCACAGGCGCTGATCAGCAGCAGACGCAGCCCGGGGTGTTGTTCGCCGAGGGGTAGCAGGGCACTACGGTCCAGCAACCCGGGCAGGGTAGCCGGCACCAGGAATTTGCCTGGGCGTACAGGAGGGACTACTCCCTGCTCTGGTCCGTTGGAACTACGCAAGAAACCTTCCATGCATCCTACCTTTGGTTGTCGTCGGGTGGTCCCGTCCTTCTTAGTATCGGCTCACTGGAATACCGCTCCAATCGTGGCACGCGCCCTGAGTGTACCGGCCTGCTGGCGGATTGGCAGCTCCCGAACAGCCCTTTGAAAGGAAGACCCAACCACATGAGTGCCAATGAAAACCTGCGGGGTGCCGATGTTCACGTCGTGCTGGAGAAGCAACGTGCCGCGTGGCTGGCCAATGAGCCCTGGACAGCCGAACAGCGCTGCGAGCTGATCGATCGTGCCATCGGCCTGCTGGTGGATTATCAGGACGATATCGTCACGGCCCTGGCCGCTGACTTCGGTCATCGCAGTGCGGACTTCTCGCGCCTGTTCGACGTGCTCAGTCCGTTGGCGTCGATGAAGTACACCAAGAGCCAGGTCGCCACGTGGATGCGCGACGAACCCCGCCATACCGACCGCGGCGAAGCCTGGGTGCGCTACCAGCCGCTGGGCGTGGTGGGCATCCTCACTGCCTGGAACTTCCCCGGCAACCTGATTTTCAACGGCCTGGCCGGTGCCCTGGCGGCCGGTAACCGGGTGATGATCAAACTGTCGGAGTTCAACCCGAGCACCAGCGCGCTGATCGCCCGCATCTTCCCGACGGTGTTTGCCGAAGACGAAGTCGCCATCGTTACCGGCGGGGCCGAGGTTGGCCAGGCCTTCTGTGCGCTGCCGTTCGACCACCTGCTGTTCACCGGCGCCACCAGTATTGGCAAGCACGTCATGCGCGCCGCCGCCGAGAACCTGGTACCAGTGACCCTGGAACTGGGTGGCAAGTCGCCGACCATCATTTCGCGCTCTGCCGACCTGCCAGCGGCGGTGAGCAAGATCATCACCGGCAAGCTGCACAACGCCGGTCAGATCTGCCTGGCCCCGGACTACGTGTTCGTGCCCGAAGAGCACATGGCCGAATTCGTCAGCCTGGCCAAGGCGACGGTGGCCAAGTTGTACCCGACCCTCAAAGACAACCCCGACTACACCTCGGTGATCAACAGCCGTCACTTCGAGCGCCTGCAAGGCTACCTGACTGAAGCGCGCGACGCCGGTGTACACACCGTCGAGCTGAACCCGGCCAATGAAGACTTCACCGGCCAGCCCCACCACAGGATGGCCCCGACCCTGCTGCTCAACCCCGATGACAGCCTCAAGGTCATGCAGGACGAAATTTTCGGCCCGCTGCTGCCGGTCAAGCCCTACAGCGACATCCAGGCCGCGGTTGCCTACATCAACAGCCATCCGCGCCCGCTGGGCCTGTACTACTTCGGCAACCATGCCGAAGAGGAAGCCTTCGTGCTCAACCGCACCACCTCCGGCGGCGTGTGCGTGAACGATGTGCTGCGCCACGCCGGCGTCGAGACCCTGCCGTTCGGCGGTGTCGGTGCCAGCGGCATGGGCGCCTATCACGGCTTCGATGGTTTCCGCACCTTCAGCCACGCCCGGGCGGTGCTGCGCGCAGCCGATGGCCCCGACCTGATGCGCCCGCCCTACAGCGACCAGGTACGCCAGCTGGTGGGCTCGCTGATCAAGCGCTGAACCGCCCCCACACCTGTCCGGCTCACTCAATAAAGAGAACAACAATATGAAAGCTGCCGTATTCCATACCCCAGGTTCCCCGTTGACCATCGAGGAAGTGGGCATCAGCAAGCCCGGCCCGCACGAAGTGCTGGTGCGCACCGTCGCTGTCGGGGTCTGCCATTCGGACCTGCACTTTGTCGACGGCCTGTACCCGCACCCGGCACCCGTGGTGCTGGGTCACGAAGCCTCCGGCATTGTCGAGCAGGTGGGCGAGCTGGTGCGCACAGTCAAGCCGGGCGACCACGTCGTCACCTGCCTGTCGGCCTATTGCGGCCATTGCGCACACTGCGTCACCGGCCACTTGTCGTTGTGCGTGTCGCCCGACACCAAGCGCGGCAAGGATGAAGAGCCCCGCCTGACCTACGTACAGAAGCCGATGACCCAGTTCATCAACCTGTCGGCCTACGCCGAGCAGATGCTGGTGCATGAGCACGCGCTGGTCGCCATCCGCCGCGACATGCCGCTGGACCGTGCGGCGCTGCTGGGCTGTGCGGTCACCACCGGCACCGGTGCGGTGTTCAACACGGCCAAGGTTCGCCCGGGCGAGACGGTGGCTGTGATCGGCTGCGGCGGTATCGGCCTTGCCACCATCAATGGTGCGGCACTGGCAGGCGCGGGGCGCATCATTGCCATCGACATGCAGGACTCGAAGCTGGAACTGGCCAAGCAGTTTGGCGCCACCGATGTGATCAATCCGAAAAACGGCGACCCGGTGCAGCAGGTACAAGAGCTGACCCGTGGCGGTGTACACCACTCGTTCGAGTGCATCGGCCTCAAACAGACGGCAGAACAGGCCTTCACCATGCTCGCCCGAGGCGGCTGCGCGACCATCATCGGCATGATCAAGCCGGGCCTGAAGCTGGACATCGACCCGCTGATGCTGCTGCACGAGCGCCGTATCCAGGGCTCGTTCATGGGCTCGAACCGTTTCCCGGTCGACCTGCCGCGCCTGACAGACTTCTACATGCAAGGCCGCCTGAAGCTCGACGAGATGATCTCCCAGCGCATCAAACTTGAGCAGATCAACGAAGCCTTCGACGAACTGCGTCGCGGCGAGCTGGCCCGCTCGGTCATCGTCTTCGATCAATAACAGCCTGAAACCGCCGCGGCGCCCCGGCCTGCGGCGGCCCCCCCTTGCCTGTACCGGGCGAAAAACCTTACCGAGGTATCAAATGGATATCCATTTCACTCGCGACGAACTCGCGTTTCGCGACGAGGTGCGCGCGTTTCTGGAGCGTAACCTGGCCAAAGACCTCGCCGAGCGGGTCCGCCACGGCAAAAGCGTGTCCAAGGCCGACAGCGTCGCCTGGATGCGCACCCTGAACAAACAGGGCTGGCTGGCAGCGAGTTGGCCGGTCGAGCACGGTGGCACCGGTTGGAGCACCGTGCAAAAGCACATTTTCGACGAAGAGTACGCACGTGCCGGTGCGCCGCGAATTATTCCGTTCGGCGTCAACATGGTCGGTCCGGTGATCATCAAGTTCGGTACGCCCGAGCAAAAGGCCCATTACCTGCCACGCATCCTCAACTGCGAAGACTGGTGGTGCCAGGGCTACTCCGAGCCCGGTGCCGGCTCCGACCTGGCCAGCCTGAAGACCCGTGCCGTGCGCGAAGGTGACGAGTACGTGGTCAGCGGCCAGAAAACCTGGACCTCCACCGCCCACCAGGCCGACTGGATTTTCTGTCTGGTGCGCACCGATGCCCAGGCCCAGGCCCAACGCGGTATTTCGTTCCTGTTGATCGACATGAAAACCCCGGGCATTACCGTGCGGCCGATCATCACCCTCGATGGTGGTCACCATGTCAACGAAGTGTTCCTGGATAACGTGCGGGTGCCGGTTGGCAACCTGGTGGGCCGCGAGCACGAAGGCTGGACCTGCGCCAAGTACCTGCTGACCCATGAACGCACCACCATCGCCGGGATCGGCAATGCCAAGGCCATGCTCCAGCGCCTCAAGCAGGCGGCGAGCCTCGAACTGCGCAACGGAGCGCCCTTGATCGACGACGCGTCGTTCCGCGCCCAGATCGCCGAAGTCGAGATGCAGTTGATGGCCGTGGACATGAGCAACCTGCGCATTCTGGCAGCAGCCCGCGATGGCGGTGTGCCGGGGGCGGAAAGCTCGATCCTGAAGATCAAGGGTACCGAAATCCGCCAGGCCATTACCTACCTGCAGTCGAAAGTGGTGGGTGCCTACGCGGTGCCGTTTCTTGAAAGCGAGCTCGGTTATGGGCATGCCGGGGATCAACTGCACAACGACTACAGCGCCACCGCCACCTGCCAGTACCTGGAAATGCGCAAGGCTTCGGTCTACGGCGGTTCCAATGAAATCCAGAAGAACATCATCGCCAAGATGATTCTCGAACTCTAAGGGGCAGGCCATGGACTTCAAATTGACTGAAGAGCAGCAGATGCTGCAAGACACCGCTGCACGCCTGGTACGCGAGACCTACGGCTTCGAGCAGCGCGAAGAACACCGCCAGAGCGCGCGGGGGTTCAGCTACGCCTTCTGGCAGCAATTGGGTGAACTGGGCCTGACCTCCGTGCCCTTTGATCCCGCCTACGGTGGCTTTGGCGGCAACGGCGTGGACGTGATGCTGGTCGCCCTGGAGCTGGGCCGCGGCCTGTGCCTGGAGCCGTTCCTGTATTCGGTGGTGTTCGGCGGTGGCCTGGTCGATCAACTGGGCAGCCAGGCCCAAAAGAGCGAGTTGCTGCCCCAGGTTGCCGCGGCCTCGCTGCAACTGGCCGTGGCCCTTGAAGAGCCGCAGAGCCACTATCAACTGCACGATGTTCAGACCCGCGCCGAAGCGGTGCCGGGCGGCTGGACCCTGGATGGACGCAAGGCTGTGGTGGTGGGGGGGCATAGCGCCAACCTGCTGCTGGTGTCGGCCCGCACCCGCGGCGAAAGCCGCGATAAAACCGGCATCAGCCTGTTCCTGGTCGATCCGAAAAGCCCGGGTGTGTCGCTGCGCGAGTACGCAACCCTGGATGGGCGCAAAGCCTGTGATGTGCTGCTTGAGCAGGTGTACGTCAGCGCCGGCGCCTTGCTCGGTGAGCCGGGCGCCGCGCTGCCGGCCCTGCGCTACCAGCAGGGGCGAACCATTGCCGCGCAGTGTGCCGAGGCGGTGGGCAGCATGAACGCCGCCTGCGACCTGACCTTGGACTACCTCAAGACACGCAAGCAGTTCGGCCAGCCAATCGGCAAGTTCCAGGTGTTGCAGCACCGCATGGTCGATATGCACATCGAACTCGACCAGGCGACCTCCATGGCCATTCTCGCCGCCTGCCTGGCCGATGCCCCCGACAGCGACGAGCGCAGCCGCGTCCTCGCCGCCGCCAAGTTCATTGTCTGCCGGGCGGCGCGCTACATCGCCGACCAGGGCATCCAGCTGCACGGGGGCATCGGCCTGACCTGGGAATATGTGCTGTCGCATCACGCCAAGCACCTGTTGATGATCGCCCGGCAACTGGGTGATGACGATCATCACCTGCAGGCCTACAGCGAACTGATGGCCGTCGTGTAATCCGCCCCCCATTACTGGAGTCAACCGATGAAAGTCCTCGTAGCGGTCAAGCGCGTGGTCGATTTCAACGTCAAGGTGCGCGTCAAGGCGGACCACAGTGGCGTTGACCTGGCCAACGTGAAAATGGCCATGAACCCTTTCTGCGAAATCGCCGTGGAAGAGGCCGTGCGTCTCAAAGAGCAGGGTATTGCCAGCGAAGTGGTCGTGGTCAGCGTCGGCCCGGCAACTGCCCAGGAGCAGCTGCGTACCGCCCTGGCCCTGGGTGCCGACCGTGCGGTGCTGGTCGAAACCGCCGATGAGCTCAGTGCCCTGGCCGTGGCCAAGCTGCTCAAGGCGGTGGCCGAAAGAGAGCAGCCGCAACTGCTGATCCTCGGCAAACAGGCCATCGACAGCGACAACAACCAGACCGGGCAAATGCTCGCGGCGCTGGGCGGCTACGCCCAGGGCACCTTCGCCTCCAAGGTCGGCGTCGAGGGCGGGCAACTGCTGGTCACCCGTGAAATCGACGGCGGCCTGCAGACCGTGGCGCTGAACCTGCCGGCGGTGGTTACCACCGACCTGCGCCTGAACGAGCCGCGCTATGCCTCGCTGCCCAACATCATGAAGGCCAAGAAAAAGCCGCTCGAGAGCACCACCGCCGAGGCGCTGGGTGTCAGCACCGCGTCCAGCATCACGGTGCTCAAGGTCGAGGCACCGGCCAGCCGCAGCGCTGGCATCAAGGTGAAGTCGGTGGCCGAACTGGTCGAGAAACTCAAGAACGAGGCGAAGGTGATCTGATGGCAATCCTGGTTATTGCGGAACACGAAGGCGGCGCACTCGCCTCGGCAACCCTGAACACCGTGGTCGCGGCCACGCACATCGGTGGCGACATTCACGTGTTGGTGGCAGGCCAGGGCGTAGGTGCTGTCGCCGAGGCGGCCGCAACCGTCGAGGGCGTGAGTAAAGTGCTGGTGGCCGACGATGCCGCCTACGCCCATCAACTGCCGGAAAACATCGCCCCGCTGATCACCACGCTGGTGATCGACCAGTCGGTGATCTACACCCACGTCCTGGCCCCGGCCACCGCCAACGGCAAGAACATCCTGCCACGGGTGGCGGCGGTGCTGGATGTCGACCAGCTCTCCGAGATCATCGCGGTGGAGTCGCCCGACACCTTCAAGCGGCCGATCTACGCCGGCAACGCCATCGCCACCGTGCAGTCGACTGCGGCGGTCAAGGTCATCACCGTCCGCACCACCGCCTTCACTCCCGCAAGCGCAGGCTTGCGCGGCGATACAGCGGCCGTCGAGCCCCTGACAAGCGCCCACAACCCCGGCATCTCCCGTTTCATCAGTGAACAACTGGCCAAGTCCGACCGCCCCGAACTCACCGCGGCCAAGATCGTCGTCTCCGGGGGGCGCGGCATGCAGAACGGCGACAACTTCAAGTACCTGTACAGCCTGGCCGACACCCTTGGCGCCGGTGTGGGGGCCTCGCGCGCGGCGGTGGACGCAGGCTTTGTGCCCAACGACATGCAGGTCGGCCAGACCGGCAAGATCGTCGCCCCGCAGCTGTACATCGCGGTGGGTATCTCCGGGGCAATCCAGCACTTGGCCGGGATGAAGGATTCCAAGGTCATCGTGGCCATCAACAAGGATGAGGAGGCGCCGATTTTCCAGGTCGCCGACTACGGCCTGGTGGCCGACCTGTTCGAGGCGGTGCCTGAACTGCAAGCGGCACTCTGATTCGCCAACGCGCCCTCTGCAGGCCCGCCCGGCGGGCCCTGCAGTCGGCCAGGAGAGCACCATGAACGACGCCGTTGCGATACCTGTCACAAGCGATGCAGAGGCCCTGGAAACCCGCGAGGTGTTTCGCAAGGTCATCCTGCGCTTGCTGCCGTACCTGTTCCTGGCCTACGGCCTGAACACCATCGACCGCCTCAACGTGTCGTTCGCCAAGCTGCGTATGGCCGAAGACATTGCTCTGACCGATGCCGCCTACGGCATCGGCGCGGGTATTTTCTACCTCGGCTACATCCTGTTTGAAGTGCCAAGCAACATGTACCTGCAACGCATTGGCGCCCGCGCCACGTTGACCCGGATCATGGTGCTGTGGGGGCTGGTGACGGTGGCCACGGCCTTCGTCACCACGGCCAACCAGTTGATCGTTGCGCGGTTCTTCCTGGGCGTGGCCGAGGCCGGGTTCTTCCCCGGCGTGATCCTCTACCTCACCTACTGGTTTCCACCGGCCCTGCGTGCGCGCATCACCGCCGTGTTCCTGATGGCAGCGATGATCGCAGGGGTTGTCAGTGGCCCGCTGGCCGGCTGGATCATGACCCACCTGCATGGCTGGATGGGATTGCGCGACTGGCAGGTGCTGTTCGTGGTCGAAGGCATTCCGGCGATGCTGCTGGGGGTGTTCGGCTGGTTCTGGCTGGTCGACAAACCGGCTGATGCGCGCTGGCTCACTGCCCGGCAGAAGCAATTGCTGACCAACGCCCTGGCGCAGGGAAGGGGTGCCGACACAGCCAAGGCCACCCTCGGCGAAGTGTTGCGCAATCCACGGGTGTATATCGCCGGCCTGGTGTTCTTCTGCCTCTACAGCGGCTCGAACACGGTGTCGTACTGGATGCCGACCCTGATTCGCGGCTTTGGCGTCGACGATCTGAAAGTCATCGGCTCGCTGGCCAGCCTGCCCTACCTGATGGCATTGATCGGCATGTACCTGCTGGCGCGCAGCTCCGACAAGCGTTTGGAACGGCGCTGGCATGTGGCGGTGCCGGTACTGGTGAGCGCAGCGTGCTTCGCGATGTTGGGCCCGGCCCAGGGGCACCTGGCGTTTTCGGTGGCACTGATGACCGTGGGCGCAGCCTCGGCCCTGGCCTCATTGTCACTGTTCTGGACCATTCCCCCGGCGTTGCTCACGCCTTCGGCTGCCGCGGTGGGCATTGCCGTGATCAGCTGCATTGGCGGTATGGCCGGGGTCATCAGTCAGGTTGTGGTAGGCGCGATCAAGTCGGCGACGGGCAGCTTGTACCTGGCCTTCGACGTCATTGCCGCGGTACTGGTAGTGGGGGCCGTGCTGCTGTTGGTGGCCATTCCGGCCAGGCAGTTGCAGGAACGTTCCGGCCACTGAGTGCTGTGCGGGGTGGCTCAGTGCGCTGCCCCGCACAGCATCTTCAGGCGATCCAGCCCCTGGCGCGGGCGATGGCCAGGGTTTCGGTGCGACCCTTGGTATCGAGCTTGGCGTAGATTTTTTGCAGGTGCGATTTGACCGTGAACTCGGAGAGGAACACTTTTTCGGCGATATCGCGGTTCTTGAGGCCCACAGCCAGTAACTGAAGGATCTGGTATTCGCGTGCGGTCAAGACCTTCTGGGCGCCATTGTCGTCTTGTGCCGCTTCGCTTTCACCGGCTTCGGCCCCCAGGTACTGCAGCAACTCTTCGACAAAGTTGGGTTCGATACCCAGCTCCTTGCAGCGCGACCTGCCGGCGACGGCCCAGCGTTGCACCAGGTTGGCCAGGCGCTCGCCTTCTTCGATGAAGGTCCCGAGGAAGCCTTCATGGCTGGCCAGGCGCAAGGCATCGTTGAGCGCGTTGAAGGCCTCCTGGGTTTGCTGCTGGCTGTCCAGGGCCATGGCCAGCAGGATATGCAGCTTCAGTTCGCGGCGCACATGCTGCCAGTGCCGCGCTTGTTCAATGGCGGTACGCAAGGCCTGGGCCGCCTGTGCGCCTTCACCCTGGACGATGCGCAGGCGCTGGCGGGCGATGCTGGGGGTATCGACCTCGTTGGCAAAACGGATGAAGTCGGGGCGGTCCCAGTCGCCGTTCTGATCGGCGGCGTGCAGCGCCTGGCTGGCGACATCCAGGCGTTGCTCAAGAATCGCCACGCGCGCACGTTCGAGCCAGGCCGAGCACTGCAGGCGACGAGAGCCGACCTGCTGGCCGATCTGCTCCAGCTCCACCAGGCAACGCATCCAGGTGTTGCGGTCACCCTTGTTGTAGGCAATGCGCGCCGTGAGCACATGCGTGACGATCTGGTTCTCCGGCGAGATCACCTGCTTGGCAAAGTACAGACAGCGCGTCAGGGTTTTTTCGGCCTGGTCGAAGGCGGCGACTTCGTACATCAGCAGGCCGTAGAAAATATCCAGCGACAGCTTGGCTTCGTGGGACTTGCGCTGACTGCTGCCCAGTGGCGCATCGACGGTGCCTTGCATGCGCACCAGGGCGTTGCTCAGACGCCCCTGGATCAGGTCCAGGATGCTTTCGTTGACGCTGAATGTGTGGCGCAGAAAACTGACGTTGATGTATGGATTGCGCTGCAGCGCTGCAGACAACAGGCTACGGGCTTCATCGTAGCGACCATTGGCAACCAGGTTTTGGGCCACCGAGCTTGCCAGGACCATATACAGATTGACCTCGTCGGCGGGCATCTGGCGAAGCAGTTCAAGCCCCAGGGTGCAACAGGCTTCGGCGTGATCGGTGGCCCCCAGTTGCAGGCAATGCAGCACTTGGGTCACGTAGGCATACTCGGGCCCCGAAACCTGCTCCAGGCGTTCGGCGACCAGCATGGCGTCTTTCATGCGCGTGGTGGTGGCCAGCAACCAGGCGTAAGACTTGCTCAGGTAGGGGTAGCCGTCGCGGGTTTCCTGGGCGATTCGGTCGAGCCAGCGCAGCAGCAGGCGAGTACGGCCGCTGTTGATGAGGGTATCCATGTGCTGATTCAGGCGCCTGGCCGCTTCGTCATGCAAGCCGGCGCTGAACAGGTGCTCGATGGCCGGGATGGGTTGCTCGTTGTCGAAGAACCACTGGGCGGCGGTTTCGTGCAAACCCTTGGCCATGTGCGGGTGCAAGCGCTCCAGGGCATGGCGCAGGAAGCTGGCGAACAAGTGGTGGTAGCGAAACCACTGCTGCTGGCTGTCGACCGGGACCAGGAACAGGTTGGTGCGATCCAGGTGCTCGAGCATCGCGCCACTGTCGCTGCGGCCGGTCACTGCCTGGCACAGCGGTACGCAGAATTGGTCGAGGATGCTGGTTTGCATCAGGAACAGGCGACATTCCTCGTTCTGGCGCATGAGGATGTCTTCGGTCAGGTATTCGGCCAGTTCCAGGTTCGAGCCCGAGAACGAGGCAATGAACGCGGCATGGTCTTCGCGATCCTTGAGCGACAGGCTGGCCAGGTACAGGCCGGCGATCCAGCCTTCGGTGCAGCGGTACAGCGTGGCCAGCTCATTGTCGCGCAGGGGGATCTGGCGTTTGTCGCGGATGAACGCCATGGACTCTTCAGGGGTGAAGCGCAAGTCGGCGGGCTTGATTTCCAGCAACTGGCCACGGGCACGAATGCGCCCCAGGCCAATGGCCGGGGAGGCGCGGGAGGCCATGGCCAGCACGCAGCCGGCGGGCAGTTGCTCAACCAATTGCTGGAGAAAGTCCAGGACTTCGGTGTTCTGGATCACCTCGACTTCATCGAGCAACAGGGTAAAGGGCTGCGTGCAGGCGGCAATCTGCTCCAGCAGCTCGTCGACACCGGGAGTGGGGGAGGCCTCGATGCAGGTCGGCAGGCAACGGGCAAGCCCGGTGGCCAGTACGCGAAGAAAGCGTGGCAGGTCGTTGTCGGCTGGTTCCAGGTTGACCCACAGCACCTGCTTGCCTGCCGCCAGGCTCAGCTCGCGGTACTGCTGCATCAAGGTGGTCTTGCCAAACCCTGCGGCAGCGCGGATCAGGATCAGGCGGGTGGTGTCGGTGTTGGCCATCTGGTCGAGCAGCCGCAGGCGCGGCAAATGGCTGTCGGCGGATTTTGGGCTTGCGTACTTGGTAGAGGTGGTTTTGGGGATAGCAACCTCGTCCCGCTGAACTGGCATTGAAAACCTCCGCTCGTGCCGCCTGCCGCGCGAGGATATCGGCGCAGGCGATCAAATTATTATTCTGCTGGGGCCACATTCTGCCACGGGTGGCAGATAAGCGGTGGGGCACTGGACCATCGTCTGCACCCCAGGTCGAGCCCGATTATTGTTCGTCGGGGAGGGCGTTGGATACCGGCCCACCCGGTGAGGGTGGCTCTCGCCCACCCAACCCCCATGCAACGATTGCTGCAACACGCTGAAACGGGTTTGTACCGTTTCGTTCTTGCAATCTTGTGATGGGCCAAGGGTTTTCGTATGGATGCACAGCGTACGCTCTATCGCGAGGATCACGAGCTGTTTCGCACTGCCGTGCGGCGTTTTCTGGAGCGTGATTACCTGCCGCACCAGAGCAGCGGCGCGCTGGACCGGCAACTGTGGTTGAAAGCAGGCCGGCAGGGTTTGCTGTGCGTGACCCTGCCAGCCCAGTACGGCGGTGGCGGCGACTTCGGCCATGCCGCGATCATCCGCGAAGAGTTCGCCCGTGCCGGTATCCAGGACCAGGCCTTGTCACTGCACTCGGACATTGTCGCGCCCTGCATCGCAGGCCTTGCGACCGACGAGCAGAAGCAGCGCTGGTTGCCGGGCATTTGCAGCGGTGAGCTGATCCTCGCCCTGGCAGTGGCCGATGCCGACAGCGCCAATGGCGAAGTGCAGACCCGCGCCCGTCGCGAACACGACCACTACCACATCAATGGCAGCGCTTGCGCCCTGGGCAATGGCGGCGACTTCGACTTGTTGCTGCTGGCCTGCCTGATCGACGGCGAAGACAGCGAGGCGGGCTTGAGCCTGATCATCGTCGAACGCGATCGCCCAGGCCTTGGCGCTGGTGGCACGGATATTGGTCTTGTCGACGTGCGTGTACCCAGTGCCAACCTGCTGGGGCAGACGGGCAGGGGCCAGACCTGCCTGGACCAAGCCCTACGGCAACGGCACTTGCTGACTGCGATTTTCGCGGCCTGCCAGCTGGAGCAACTGCTGGAGCCCGTACTCGGTCAGGCGCAGCGCAGCTGGGACCCGAGCGATGCGCGCCTGGCCCTTGCCAGCATCAAGACCAGGGCCTTGAGCCTTGGTCATGGCTTGGACTGATCTCTCCAATCTCTTTTTCCACCCGTCAGGACACATCACCATGAGCGAAAACGTACTTGTAGCCGGGGTCGGCATGATCCCCTTCAGCAAACCTGGCGCCAGCCCCAGCTACATCGACATGGGCGCCGAAGCCGTGCGCCTGGCGCTGGCCGATGCCGGCCTTGACTACAACCAGGTGCAAATGGCCTTTGCCGGCTACGTCTATGGCGATACCACCTGCGGCCAGGCCGTGCTGTACCGGGTAGGCCGGACAGCCATCCCGGTGTTCAACGTCAACAATGCCTGCGCCACCGGCTCCAGTGCCCTGTACCTGGCCCGGGCCGCGGTGCAGAGCGGCCAGGTCGAGTGTGCCCTGGCGGTCGGCTTCGAGCAGATGCGCCCGGGCCCTACCCGCTCCAACTTCGACGACCGTCCGCTGCCACGGGGCGACGTCCTGCCGATCCAGGACGAGCTGTGCAGTGATGCCGGCGACATCCCGCGCAACCTGATCACCTTCGGCGGCGCCGGACGCGAACACATGCGCAAATATGGCACGCAGATGAGCACCTTCGCTGCGATCCGCGCCAAGGCCAGCCGCCACGCGGCCAACAACCCCCTGGCGCTGTTCAAGAAAGTGGTCAGCACCGAAGAGGTGATGAACGACCAACTGATGTGGGAAGGGGTAATGACCCGCATGATGGCCTGCCCGCCCACCTGCGGTGCCGCGGCGGCGATCATCTGTTCCCCGGCGTTTGCCCGCAAGCACGGCCTGCGCCGTGACGTGGCGATCCTCGGTCAGTCGCTGGTGACCGACCCGGTGGAGTCCTTCGAGCCCAAGACCATGACCGGTTTTGTCGGTGCCTACATGGCCGAGCGCGCCGCCGGTGCGGTCTACGAGCAAGCCGGCGTAGGGCCGCAGGACATCCGCGTGGTCGAGCTGCACGACTGCTTCGCCCACAACGAACTGCTCACCTATGAAGCACTGGGCCTGTGCCCCCAGGGCGGTGCCGAGAAATTCATCCTCGACGGCGACAACACCTACGGCGGTCGCGTGGTCACCAACCCGTCCGGCGGCCTGCTGTGCAAGGGCCACCCACTGGGGGCCACCGGCCTGGCCCAGTGCTACGAACTGACCCACCAACTGCGCGGCACCGCCGGCGCCCGCCAGGTCGAAGGCTTGCAGCACGGCCTGCAACACAACCTCGGCCTGGGTGGCGCCTGCGTGGTCACCCTGTACGGCAAGCAGTAATTACCGACTCCTTCTCAACAAAAACAAGAGACAAGCTCCATGGAACAGACACTTGCAGGAAAAGTTGCCATCGTCACCGGTTCCGGCCGCGGTATCGGCCGCTGCGTGGCACTCAAATTCGCCAGCAAAGGCGCCAAGGTCATCATCAATGACCTGGATCAGGGCCCGGCCGAAGAAGTCATCGCCGAAATCCGCGCCCTGGGCAGCGATGCCGTGGCCTGCATCGGCAACGTCTCGGCCCCCGACTTTGGCGAGCGCATCGTGCAAACCGCATTGGAAGCCTTTGGCCGGATCGACATCATCGTCAACAACGCCGGTTTTACCTGGGACAATGTCATCCAGAAAATGGGCGACGAGCAGTGGGACGCGATCCTCGACTGCCACCTCAAGGCGCCGTTCCGCATCCTGCGCGCGGCCTACCCGTACTTTCGCGAAGCCAGCAAGGCCGAAGCCGAAGCGGGTCAGGAAGTGTTTCGCAAGGTGGTCAACATCTCCTCGGTGTCGGGTACCCAGGGTAACGCCGGCCAGGTCAACTACTCCTCGGCCAAGGCCGGCATCATGGGCATGACCAAGACCCTGGCCAAGGAGTGGGGGCGGATGAAGGTCAACGTCAACTGCGTGGCGTTCGGCTTTATCGAAACCCGCCTGACCCAGCCCACCACCGAAGAAAAGACCGTGCAGGTCGAAGGCCGCGACATCAAGGTCGGCGTTCACCCGGACCGCATCGCCGCCGCCAGCCGCGAGATTGCCCTGGGTCGTCCGGGCACCGCCGAAGAAGCCGCCGGCTCGGTGTACATGTTCTGCATTCCCGAGTCGGACTACGTTACCGGCCAGACCATCATCTGTGGTGGTGGTCGCGGCGGCTTCTGAGCCCTCGTGTCACCGCGCCGGGAGCGGACGCTCGTTCCCGGCGCATTCCATTGTGCGACCCGGCCAAAGAGAAGCAGTCCATGACGACTACCCCGCCAGCGCTCACCCGCACCTTGCTGCACACCCGTGAAATCATCTGTCGAGGCTACCAGCGCAGCGACGGCCTGTTCGACATCGAAGGGCGGCTGCAGGACCTGACCAACGCGCCCACCGACCTGCCGTTTCACTCGGTAGGCGAGGGCGGCACCATCCATGACATGCGCCTGGTCATGACCATTGATGCCGACATGGTCATCCAGCACATCGCGGCCACCACCGAAGTGGGGGCAAGCCCGTTCTGCGCTGAAATCAGCAGCGCCTATGCCGGCCTGCAGGGGCTGAAAATTGCCGCAGGCTTCAAACGCAAGATGAAAGAAGTCATCGGCGGTGCCAACGGCTGTACACACCTGACCGAACTGCTCGAACGCATGGCCACCACTGCGATGCAGACCCTGTTTTCCACCTACCGGGCCCAGGCCAGCCTGCGCACCGTCGATGGCCTGCAACGACCGATTGCCGTGCGCCCGTGGGTGATCGGCACCTGCCATGCCTACCGCGAAGACGGCGAT
The DNA here is from genome assembly GCF_040438935.1 of Pseudomonas vranovensis. Taxonomy (NCBI): domain Bacteria; kingdom Pseudomonadati; phylum Pseudomonadota; class Gammaproteobacteria; order Pseudomonadales; family Pseudomonadaceae; genus Pseudomonas; species Pseudomonas vranovensis. The sequence goes on from NZ_CP159259.1 coordinate 1,709,502, forward strand.
GCCGTACGGCTGTTGTGGCCCCAGGGGCTGCCCAAGGCCTGACGCTTTTGTATTACCGGAGCCTTTTTATGCTGCCATTGCAATCCACCGCCTCCGGCCTGTTACCGGAGCATGTGGGTTGTCGCCATCACCTCCTTGCTGGCCTCTCGCGGGGCAAGCCTGCGCCTGCCTCGATGGTCGGATGGCGCCTGCTGCGCAGTCGATCGCAGCCTCGTACCTCGGCAGCGGCTACCGGCCCGTGTAGCCGCTGGCGATAGCCTGCGATCGGCCGCGCAGCGGTCGTACGTTGCGCCTATCTACAAGTTTGTCCGGTCTCTCGCGGGGCAAGCCTGCGCCTGCCTGGGCGGCCTGATGGCGCCTGCTGCGCAGTCGATCGCAGCCTCGTACCTCGGCAGCGGCTACCGGCCCGTGTAGCCGCTGGCGATAGCCTGTGATCGGCCGCGCAGCGGTCGTACGTTGCGCCTATCTCCAAGTTTGTCCGGTCTCTCGCGGGGCAAGCCTGCGCCTGCCTCGATGGTCGGATGGCGCCTGCTGCGCAGTCGATCGCAGCCTCGTACCTCGGCAGCGGCTACCGGCCCGTGTAGCCGCTGGCGATAGCCTGTGATCGGCCGCGCAGCGGTCGTACGTTGCGCCTATCTCCAAGTTTGTCCGGTCTCTCGCGGGGCAAGCCTGCGCCTGCCTCGATGGTCGGATGGCGCCTGCTGCGCAGTCGATCGCAGCCTCGTACCTCGGCAGCGGCTACCGGCCCGTGTAGCCGCTGGCGATAGCCTGTGATCGGCCGCGCAGCGGTCGTACGTTGCGCCTATCTCCAAGTTTGTCCGGTCTCTCGCGGGGCAAGCCTGCGCCTGCCTGGGTGGCCTGATGGCGCCTGCTGCGCAGTCGATCGCAGCCTCGTACCTCGGCAGCGGCTACCGGCCCGTGTAGCCGCTGGCGATAGCCTGTGATCGGCCGCGCAGCGGTCGTACGTTGCGCCTATCTCCAAGTTTGTCCGGTCTCTCGCGGGGCAAGCCTGCGCCTGCCTCGATGGTCGGATGGCGCCTGCTGCGCAGTCGATCGCAGCCTCGTACCTCGGCAGCGGCTACCGGCCCGTGTAGCCGCTGGCGATAGCCTGCGATCGGCCGCGCAGCGGTCGTACGAAGTTTGTCTGGCCTCTCACGGGGCATCTGCCATGGCCTGTGGCCGCACGGCTGGCGCCAGCGGCGACCAGGAACGGTCGCTATTGCGCCTCCCACAAGTGTTGCGTTAGCCCTTACACTGGAGCCTTGCGCTGTTCGCCATTCTGGATGTTTTCGCTCATGCCGCTATTGCCCGATTCAGAAACCGACACTGATCCATCCAACGTCCAGACCAAGGTCGTGCCGCCACGCGGGGCGCGCTTGCTGCTTGCCCGAGAAGGGCTTCTGGCGCGCTTGATGGAGGCGCGCCGACAGCGCTGCGTGGTGATCCAGGGCCCAGCCGGCAGCGGCAAGACCAGCACCCTGCTGGCCTGGCGGCGTGAACTGCTGGCACTGAATTTCGATGTGGCCTGGTTGTCGTTGTCAGCCGATGACAATGACCTGGAGTGTTTCTGCCATTGCCTGCAGGCAAGCCTTGCTGAAATAGACCCCACGCTGGTGCGCGAAGCCGGTTTCCTGCTGGGGCGCGACACGGGTGAAATGGCGCTGGAACATTGGGTCATTACCCTGGTGCAAAGCATTGCCGGCCACGGGCGTGAGTTGGTGCTGATGCTCGATGACCTGCACCATGTGCAGGACCCGTTCATCATCCAGGCCCTGCACTGGTTGCTCGACTACGCACCCGCCAGGCTGCACCTGGTGTTCTGTTCGCGGGTGGCCCCGCCGGTGGTCCTCGCACGCTTTCGTGGTCGCGGGCAGGTCAGTGATTTCGACCTGCGCGACCTGCGTTTCAGCGCTGAAGAGTCGGAGCGCTTTCTGCGTGAGCAACTGGGCAGCATTGATCCTCGCGATGCGGCGGTGCTGCATGAACTGACCGATGGCTGGATTGCGGGGCTGCAGCTGTTTGCCGTAGACCTGAAGGCCAAGCAGGGCGGCCGCTTCGACCGGGTGCAGGTGCGCGACCCCGGGGCCTTTGCCAGCTACTTCGAACGCGAAGTGCTGGTACGCCTGGCGCCCGAAGACTTGCGCCTGCTGACGCGGGTATCGATCTGCGAGCGCTTTTGCGCCTCGCTGTGTGCAACCCTGCTCGGCCAACCCCATGCCATTGCCCGGATGCTCACCCAATTGACCCGCCTGGACAGCGACAACCTGTTCATCACTCAGGTCAAGAGTCATGACCAGGAGACCTGGTATCGCCTGCACCCATTGTTGGGCAAGGTCCTGCACAGTCGCCTGGAGGCCGAGGCGGGTACTCGCCCGACCGAGCTGCACGCTGCTGCCCGGGGATGGTTCAGCGCCCACGGTCACCTCGACGAGGCCGTGCGCCATGCGGTGAAGGCAGGCGATGCCGAAGCCGCTGCCGATATCGTCGAAGCCTGTGCCTACGACTTGCTCAACAAGGGCAACCTCAGCCAGGTTTCGGGGTTGTTGCGCAGCCTGCCAGCCGAGCAGACCGCCAGCCGCATCGGCTTGCAATTGGTGATGGCGCACCTGTCGCTGTACGCCCGCAATTACCCCGCTGTCGAGCAAAGCATGGCCGAACTGCGCCGCCAGCATGCCGTGCTCGACCGCAATCAACGGCATGTATTTACCGTGCTGCAAGGCAGCCTGGCACTGTTCAAGGACGATACCGAAGCCCTGTTGGCATTGCTGCCTGCGCTGCTGGCCATTCCTGACGATGCCGACGATTTTGCCTACTCCGGGCGTTGCAACACCCTGGCCTGGCTGTACATGTACCAGGGCGAGTTCGAGCGGGCCCGGGCGGTACTCAAGGACGGTGAACGCTTGCAGGGCTCGCCGCGTCGCAGCCTGGTGGGGCGCTGCTTCACCGGCATGAGCCTGGCCCTGGAGGGTCGCACAACCGAAGCCGAGCACCTGTACCGCGAGGTACTCGAACAGGCGGAAAGCCAGGGCGTGGCCTACCTGATCGTCAGCAGCATGGCGGCGGCGCTGCTGGGGATGGCGCTGTACGAGCAGGGCGATTATGAGGCTGCGTGCCAATTGCTGGAGCCGCGCATGAAGCTGCTGCAGCGCGTGGCCATTCCCGACAGCGTGCTGCAGGCCATGCAGACCCTGGCCACGGCCCACTGGCTCGCGGGTAGGCACTCCGAGGCCTGGGGTTGGGTTGAACGGTTGGAGCAGTTTGCCTGCAGTTACAACCTCGACCGATTGCTCGCGGCGGCGTTGATACTGCGCATGCGCTGGGCGCAGCAGGGCGGTGATGAAACACAGGCAGATGCTGTGTTGCAGCGTATCGAACAGTTCGACCAGAGCGATGGCCCGCAAGGCGCAGGGACTGCCCTGGAGGTCCGGATCATTGCCCGTCGCGCCGCCAGCGAGCGGCGCCTGCACCAGGGCAACCTTCAGGATGCCGGGCAGCAGTTGCAGGCACTGATCGACACCTCGCGCCAGCATCGGCGCTGGCGCCGGGTGGTCCCCATGCTCTTGCAGCTGGCAGTCAGCGAGCATGGCCTGGGGCGACCCCGAGAGGCGCGTGAGCTCATCATGGAAGCGCTGCGCCAGGGCCATCGCCTGGGCCTGGTACGCAGCCTGCTGGATGCCTGGCCGGGGGGGGTGGCACTGCTCCAGGCGTGGCTGGAAGACGGCGCGCCTGACCCGGTGCTGGCGTTCTATACCCGGCGTTTGCTCGACATCGCCCGCAGCACGGCGGCAATCCAGGCGCAGGTCACAGACGCCGACAGCCCGAAAGTGCTCAGTGCCCGGGAACTGGATGTGCTCAGCCTGGTAGCCCGGACGCTGCCGAACAAGAAGATTGCCAGGGTGCTGAACCTGTCACCGGAAACGGTGAAATGGCACATGAAGAACATCTTCTACAAGCTGGGGGTCACCGGTCGCGACGAGGCGATTGCCAAGGCTCGCGACCTGGACCTGAAACTCCCCGACAACACCGCGCTGTGATCAGCGCGGCTTCAAGGCATTTCCGATAAAGGTCGCCTTGCCCCGGGCGACCAGGCGCTCACCGTCGAGCAGGTCGAGGCTGGCGTGGTACAGGGTGCGACCCAGGCGGTGGATCTGTACATGCGCTTCGATCCAGGCCCCCAGCGGTGCCGGGCACAGGTAATCCATGCTCAGGTTGATGGTCGCTGGGGGCATTTCGCTGCCAGCGGCAAACTTGAGCGCGCGGCCGAAGGCCGTATCGGCCAGGGTGGCGAGAAAGCCGCCGTGAGCGATTCCCAGCGGGTTCAAGTGCTCGGGGCGGATTCTCGCGGCTATCACGGTGCGCTGCGGATGGAAATACAAGCCGGTGCATTGCGCCACGAAGCCACTGGGCACCATCGGCACAAAGCCGTCCAGTGGTGCATCGTCGCTGGCCAACGCAGCACCCTGGGCAAGGGTGGTGCTCATGATGGCTCGCTCCTGGCCGGCCGAGGCCAGCGGTAGCGCAACGGTTCCTTGCGCATGAAGCGTGCAGTGGCGTCCTTGAAGTAGTCACCCGACATGGCAATGGCCTGGGCCCAGGCTTCATCACTCAACTGGCTGTGCCAGTCATTGTTCAACGATTGGGCCAGCAGGCGCTTGGTCATGGCAAACGCAGAGGGTGATTGTTCGCTCATGCTGCGGGCCAGTTCGCTGGCCCTGGCGTGCAAGCCGGCAGTGGCCACGACCTCCAGCAGGATGCCCATCTCCAGGGCCTGGGCGGCGGTGACTTCGCGTGCCGAGTAGATCAACTCGCGGGCCTTTTGCAGACCCACCAGCCGAGGCAGGATGTAGGTGGCGCCCATATCGGGCACGGCGCCGATACGCGCGAACGCCATGCTGAACCGCGCGCGCTCCGAGGCCAGGGTGAAGTCCGCCGCCAGGGCCAGGCTGAAACCGGCGCCAGCGGCAACGCCATCCACCGCGGCAATGACCGGGCAGGGCAGCGCGACCAGTTCGGCCACTACACGGTGGGTTGCTTCCATGCGTGTGCGCAGCTCTGCCGCTGAGCAGTCCATGCGTGACATGCCGCCGACATCGCCGCCGGCGCAAAAGTCTTCACCGGCGCCGGTGAGTACGACGGCGCGCAGGTGCGGGTCGCGGCGAATCTCGTCCAGCGCTTGCAGCAACGCTGTGCCCATCTCGCTGTTATAGGCGTTCTTGACGCCCGGGCGTGACATCACCAGGGTGGCCACGCCCTCGTGCCTGGAAAACTCAAGTACCGACATGGGAAACCTCCGTTCCAGCAACAAAAACGCCCCGGCCTTGGCAGCCGGGGCGCATCGGATGTATCAGAAAGTGCGTGCGATCAGCTCTTTCATGACTTCGTTGGAGCCGCCGTAGATACGCATTGGACGGGTGTTGATGTAGAGACGGGCAATCGGGTACTCGAGCATGTAGCCGTAGCCACCGTGCAGCTGCAGGCACTCGTCGATTATTTGGCAGGCCTGGGTCGAGGTCCACCACTTGGCCTTGGCTGCCGTGGTTGCATCGAGCTGATGGTTGACCATCTTGCTCATGCAGTCGTCGATGAAGGTGCGCGCGATGGTGACGGTGGTCTGCATCTCGGCCAGCTTGAAACGAGTGTTCTGCATGTCCAGCAGCGGCTTGCCGAAGACCTTGCGATCCTGGGTGTACTTGATGGTTTCTTCTACGGCACGTTCCATCGAGCCCAGGGCGTTCATGGCAATGAACATGCGCTCTTCGGGCAGTTGCTGCATCAGTTGCACAAAGCCTTGGCCTTCCTGCGGGCCGAGCAGGTTTTCCACCGGCACGCGCACGTCGTCGAAGAACAGCTCGGAGGTGTCCTGGCCTTTCTGCCCGAGCTTGTCGAGGATGCGGCCGCGACGGAAGCCCGGCAGGTCCTTGGTTTCCAGCACGATGATCGAGATGCCCTTGGCGCCCAGGCTTGGGTCGGTCTTGCACACCAGCAGAACCAGGTCGGCGAGGTAGCCGTTGGTGATGAAGGTTTTGGAGCCATTGATGACGTAATGGTCGCCTTCGCGAATGGCCTTGGTCTTGACGTTTTGCAGATCGGTGCCGGCGCCGGGCTCGGTCATGGCGATGGCGGCGACCAACTCGCCGCTGGCCATGCGCGGCAGCCAGCGCTGTTTTTGCGCTTCACTGGCGTAGCGCAGGATGTAGTGGGCGCTGATGGCGCTGTGGACGTTGGTGCCCAGGCTGGTGGCAACGGCGCGAGCGAGTTCGTAGCCGATGATTGCGTTGTGGGCATGGCTGCCGCCGCCACCGCCGTATTCTTCGGGAATGCCGGGGCAGAGCATGCCCATTTCGCCGGCCTTGAACCAGGTCTGGCGGTCGACGTGCTGTTGCTTGGCCCAGCGCTCTTCGTGGGGCACCAGTTCTTCGGCGGCGAAGCGGCGTACCGATTGCTGGAAGATCGCCATGTCTTCGGTTAGCCAGGAGGGTCTGTAGTCGCTCATTGCGGTCCTTGGGTCGGTTGGGGGCTGTGCGGTCATGCTAGGTGGCCGGCCGCGCGGGCAGGGAGCGCCGAAGGGATGATGCTGTGGACGATGCGTGGGGTCGTTCAAAGGGAGGAGTCGGGGGAGGGGCGGGCGTGCCCCGCGATCTGGCTCTTGCGTGCTGGCCATCGCGGGGCAAGCCCGCTCCCACAGGAATTTGTATGCACCGGTGGGCGTGGGCTTGCCCCGCGACGTTACCCCACCCCTTACTCCCGCCCCTCGTTCCTTCGAACGCCTCCCTGGTTGATCCGTAACTTCATCCCTTCGACGGTCGTAGCGCCACCCTTGCCACTCCTAGGATGGGCACCACAACGACCACCGGCCGGCCGGGCGGTTACCCCTCTGAAGTGCATGGCAAAGGACACGAATCGATGAACGACAAAGTGGTGGTAGCCGGGGTTGGCATGATCCCGTTCTCCAAACCCGGTGCAAGCCCCAGCTACACCGACATGGGCGCGCAAGCCACACGCCTGGCGCTCAAGGACGCAGGCATCGACTACGACAAGATCCAGATGGCCTTCACCGGCTATGTCTACGGTGACTCCACCTGCGGCCAGACCGCCCTGTATGAAGTCGGCCGCACGGGTATCCCGATCGTCAACGTCAACAACAACTGCTCCACTGGCTCCACCGCGCTGTACCTGGCCCGCGCCGCGGTGCAGAGCGGCCAGGCCGATTGCGTGCTGGCCCTGGGCTTCGAGCAAATGCAGGCCGGTGCGCTGAAGTCCCACTGGGACGACCGCCCGCAGACCCGCGCGAGTGTCGTTCATGTGATGGAAGACCTGACCCGCGATGTCGACCTGCCACGCGCCCTGAAAACCTTCGGCGGTGCCGGTCGCGAGCACATGCAGAAGTACGGCACCCGCATGGAAACCTTCGCCGCGATCCGCGCCAAGGCCAGCCGCCATGCCGCCAACAACCCGTTGGCACTGTTCAAGAACATCGTCAGCACCGAAGAGGTGATGAACGACAAGGTCATGTGGCCCGGTGTCATGACCCGCCTGATGGCCTGCCCACCCACCTGTGGTGCCGCCGCCGCGGTTGTCTGCTCGCCAGCCTTCGCCAAGAAGCACGGCCTGCGCAGCGATGTAGTGATCCTGGCCCAGTCGATGGTCACCGACCCTGTGGAGTCGTTCGACCTGCCGTCGATGATCGCCTACGCCGGTTTTCACATGGCTCAGCGCGGCGCCAACCTGGTCTACGAGGCGTCCGGCTTCGGGCCACAGGACGTGCGCGCGGTGGAGCTGCATGACTGCTTCGCCCACAACGAGCTGCTCACCTACGAAGCCCTGGGCCTGTGCCCGGTAGGCGGCGGCGAGCAGTTTGTACACGACGGCGACAACACCTACGGCGGCCAGGTGGTGACCAATCCCTCCGGTGGCCTGCTTTCCAAGGGCCATCCCCTGGGTGCCACCGGCCTGGCCCAGTGCTACGAACTGACCCATCAGCTGCGCGGCACGGCCGGCAAGCGCCAGGTCGATGAGCTGAACATCGCTTTGCAACACAACCTGGGCCTGGGCGGCGCCTGTGTGGTGACCATGTTCGGCCGTAACTGAGCCCGACGGCCCCTTACAACAACAAAAGGAACGAGACACATGGCTGACAAAAACCTGATCGGGCACAAGCTCGGGGTATTCAATACCGAGGTGGAGAAAGGCCGCTTGCGCTTCTTCGCCAAGGCTATCGGCGAAACCGACGCCGTCTACACCGATGAAGCTGCGGCCAAGGCCGCCGGCCACAAGTCGCTGCCGGTTCCGCCGACGTTTCTGAAGTGCCTGGAAGGCGAGGGTCGCGACCTGAACACCTTCCTCAAGCTGGTGGACTTCGACCTGGGCCGCATCCTGCACGCCGAGCAGTCGTTCGTGTACCACAAGATGGCCTACGCCGGCGACGTGCTGACCTTCGACGCGACGATCACCGATGTCTACGAGAAGAAGGGCGGGGCCCTGCAGTTCGTGGTCACCGAGTCGCGGGTGACCAACCAGGACGGCGAGCACATCGCCGATGTCCGTTCGTCTCTTGTCCAGCGCTGAGGAATTGCCGATGTCCCTTGCCAACCACGTTCAGTTTTCCGATATCCAGGTCGGCGACGAAGTGCCGCTGCTCAAGCTGCAGCCCGTCAACCGCACCACCCTGGCCTTGTACTGCGGGGCCTCGGGCGACCACAACCCGATCCACGTCGACATCGACTTCGCCCGTAAGTCGCGCATGCCCGATGTGTTCGCCCACGGCATGCTCTCGGCCGCCTACCTGGGTCGCCTGCTGACCCAATGGGTACCCCAGCAGCAAGTGCGCGCCCTGTCGGTGCGCTTCACCGGCATCACCCAGCTGGGCCACGTGCCGACCTGCAGTGGCAAGGTCACTGAAAAATTCGAAGAGAACGGCGAAAAGCGCGTGCGCCTGACCATTCGCTGCGCCAACCAGTACGGCGAAGACAAGCTGCTCGGCGAAGCCGTGATCGCCCTGGCCTGATCCTCAACCCCACGTTTAAGGAACTGATTGATGAAAAAGCTTGAAGGCAAAGTAGCCCTGGTGACCGGTTCCGGTCGTGGTATCGGTCGTGAAGTGGCGCTGCAACTGGCCGCCTATGGCGCCAAGCTGGTGATCAACGATCTGGACGCAGAGCCGGCCGAAGAAGTGGTTGCGACCATCCGCAACGCCGGTGGCGAAGCGGTTGCCTGTGTGGGCAGCGTCACTGCGCCGGACTTTGCCGAGCGTCTGGTCAAGACCGCTGTCGACAACTTCGGCGCCATTGACATCATCGTCAACAACGCCGGTTTCACCTGGGACAACGTGATCCAGAAGATGAGCGACGAACAGTGGTACGCCATCATGGACTGCCACCTGACCGCGCCGTTCCGCATTTTGCGCGCCGCCCAGCCAGTGATCAGCGCCGCCGCCAAGAAAGAAGCCGCCGAAGGCCGCGAAGTGCTGCGCAAGGTGGTCAACATTTCCTCCGGCGCCGCCGGCGGCAACGTTGGCCAGAGCAACTACTCCTCGGCCAAGGCCGGCATGCTGGGCCTGACCAAGACCCTGGCCAAGGAGTGGGGCCGCCTGAAGGTCAATGTCAACGCCGTGGCCTTCGGCCTGGTCGAGACCCGCCTCACTCAGGCCCTGGCCGGTGAAGACAGCAAGACCGTCAACATCGAAGGACGCGAGATCAAGGTTGGCGTGCAGCAGTCGCGTCTGGACAGCGCCAGCCAGACCATCCCCCTCGGTCGTCCGGGCAAGCCCGAAGAAGCCGCCGGTGCGGTGGTGATGTTCTGCCTGCCCGAATCCGACTACTGCTCCGGCCAGGTCATCTACTGCGGTGGCGGCCCAGGCTCCAACTTCTGATCGCTTTTTTGCCCTGCAGCCCCCGGCGTCTTTGACGCCAGGGGCGCTTCGAACATGAGGTCCGTGCAATGCTGGAAAACTACCGCTCACCCTGGATGACCGAAGACCTGGAGCAGTTTCGCGACATGGTCCAACGTTTTGCCAAGGAGTACATGGAACCCAACGAACTGCACTGGCGCGAGCAACATTGCGCCGACCGCGCCGCCTGGCTGAAGGCTGGCGAGCTCGGCCTGATCCTGCCGGATGTGGGTGAAGAGTACGGCGGCGCCGGTGGCAGCATCGGCCACTACGCCTGTGTGGTGCAGACCATGAGCGCCTTTGGTGGCGGTCTGGGCCTGGGCCTGAGCCACATCGTGGCGCATTACATTCTTGAGTCCGGCACCGAGGCTCAGAAGAAGCACTGGCTGCCCAAGATAGGCTCCGGCGAGGTGATCTGCGCCATCGCCATGACCGAACCGGGCGCCGGCTCCGACCTGCAGTCGGTACGCACCCGCGCGGTGAAACAAGGCGACAAGTACGTCATCAATGGCGCCAAGACCTTTATCAGCAATGGCCAGACCTGCGACATGGTGCTGGTGATTGCCAAGACCGACATCAGCCAGGGCGCCAAGGGCGTTTCGCTGTTCATGGTAGACACCAATACCCCCGGTTTCCGTCGCGGCAAGCTGCTGAGCAAGATCGGCATGCACGCCCAGGACACCTCGGAGATGTTCTTCGACGACGTCGAAGTGCCGGCTGATTGCCTGCTGGGCGAAGTGGAGGGCAGGGGCTTCTACACCCTGATGAGCCAGCTGCCGTACGAACGTGCGCAGATTGGTGTTGGCGCCGTTGCCGTGATGGAGCGCGCGCTGCGCCTGACCGTGGAGTACACCAAGGACCGCAAGGCCTTCGGCAAGCCGGTCATCGACTTCCAGAACAGCCGCTTCGTACTCGCTGACGTCAAGGCCACCGTGCTGGCTGCCAAGACCTTTGTCGACCTGATCGTGCAGCGCTGGATCGACGGCACCCTGGACACCACGCTGGCCTCGATGGGCAAGTTCTGGCTGACCGAGCGCCAGGGTGAGGTGCTCGATCGTTGCCTGCAGTTGTTTGGCGGCTACGGCTACATGAACGAGTACCCGATCGGGCGCATGTGGGCCGACGCCCGGGTGGCACGCATCTACGGCGGTTCCAATGAAATCCAGCGCGAGGTGGTTGCCCGCTCACTGTAGACCTGATGACAGGCAGGGCTGGCGTCGCGTCGGCCCGCCGCACAGCGCGACTCGATCCAAATCAATCCAAAAATAAAAAGTTATTTGGAGTTCAGCATGTACATCACTCAAGGACTGCATCGTCAATTGCAGAGCCGACCGCAAGCGGTGGCCATCCGCGCCCAGGGCCGCAGCACCACTTACGCCGAGTACGGCGACCGGGTGGCGCGGCTGGCCAGTGCACTGAAAGGGTTGGGGGTTGCCAGCGGCGATCGCGTGGCGATGCTTGCATTCAACTGCCAGCGTTACCTGGAGTACTACCTGGCAGTGCCGTGGGCCGATGCCGTGGTCAACCCGGTGAACTTTCGCTGGAGTGTCGCCGAAATCGTCTACTCGCTGGATGATTCGGAAACCACCGTGCTGATCGTTGACGATCATCACAAAGACATCGGGCAAACCATTCTCGAGCAATCCCAGACCCTGCGCCAAGTGATCTACGCCGGCGATGGCCCGACGCCGGCGGGAATGCTCAACTATGAAACCCTGATTGCCAACAGCGCTGCCGTGGAAGATGCACGGCGCGGTGGCGATGCCTTGCTGGGCATCTTCTATACCGGCGGCACCACCGGCTTCCCCAAGGGCGTGATGCTCAGCCACACCAACGTCGCGTTCTCGGCAATGAACTCGGTCAATACCGGCAAGTGCGGCGTCGATGCGCGCTTCCTGCACTCGATGCCGATGTTTCACCTGGCCGACTTCGCCGCCATGGTGGCGCTGTTCGTCACCGGCGGCACCCATATTGTGCTGCAAGGGTTCACCCCTAAAGGCGCATTGGAGGCCATCGAGCAGGAGCAGGTCAACGAAGTGTTGTTGGCCCCGACCATGATCCAGATGCTGCTGGACTATCACCAGGGCGAAGGTCGGCACCTGGATGTCAGTGCGCTGAAGCGGGTCGGCTATGGTGCGTCGACCATCACCCCGGCACTGCTCGACCGCGCCCGCGCCATGTTCATCAACGCCGAGTTCTCCCAGGGTTATGGCATGACCGAACTGGCGCCGGTGGCCACTACCCTGGGCTCCGAGTACCACACCCCCGAGCACCAGGCCAGCGGCAAGATGTACTCGGCCGGGCTGCCTGGTATCTGCGTGGAAGTCCGAATCGTCGACGCCCAGGACAACGAAGTGCCACGCGGCACCGTGGGCGAGATCATCGTGCGCGGTCCGAATGTGATGCTCGGTTACTGGAAAAAACCCGAAGCCACTGCCGAAGCCCTGCGCGGCGGCTGGATGCACACCGGTGACGGCGGCTACATGGACGAGGACGGTTTCGTCTACATCTGCGATCGGCTCAAGGACATGGTGGTCAGCGGCGGCGAGAACATCTACAGCGCCGAAGTCGAAACCGCTATCGCCAGCCACCCGGCGGTAGCCCAGAGCGCGGTGATCGGCATTCCCTGCAAGAAGTGGGGCGAGACCGTGCACGCGGTGATCATTCTCAAGCCCGGCGTCACCGCCAGTGGTGAGGAAATCATCGGTCATTGCCGTGAGCGGATCGCCGGCTACAAGGTGCCCCGCAGCATCGAGTTTCGCGATTCGTTGCCGTTGACCAGTGTCGGCAAGGTGCTGAAGACCGAGCTGCGCAAGCCGTTCTGGGAGAACCAGAAGCGCGGAATCGCCTGAGTTCCTGAGTACTGCGCGGCCAGGGACGGCCGCGCGTTTGTTCCGTTTTCGCAGAGACCAGAACCGCACCCTCTAGTGCGGCACGCCTTCCTTGCGCACCTGTATACCGGAGTCATCATGAACCTGACGAGAATGCGTGGAGCCCGCGCTCCGCACCTGTTGGCCGTCGCCGTCGCGCTTGCCGTGCAATCCCAGGCCAATGCCAAGGATTTCAGCATTGGCGAAATCGAAGGCAGCTTCGATTCATCGCTGTCGATTGGCGCCAGCTGGGCCGTGCGCGGGCCGGATCCTGACTTTATCTCCAACTTCAACTCCCAAGGAGTGCGTGGCAACGCGTCCTCGCGCACCAACGACGACAACCGCCTGAACTTCAAGAAGGGCGAGACCTTTTCGAAGATCTTCAAGGGCGTTCACGACCTGGAACTCAAGTACGGCCAGAGCGGCGTGTTTGTGCGCGGCAAGTACTGGTACGACTTCGAGCTCAAGGATGAAAGCCGCCAGTTCTACGACATCGACGACAGCGGCCGTGATCGTGCGGCCAAATCGTCGGGGGCCATGTTTCTCGACAGCTTCGTCTACCACAACTACAACCTCGGCTCGCTGCCGGGCAACGTGCGGGTCGGCAAGCAGGTGGTGAGCTGGGGCGAGAGCACCTTCATCGGCAACTCGATCAACAGCATCAACCCCATCGACGTCGCCGCCCTGCGTCGCCCTGGCGCCGAAGTGAAGGAAGGCCTGATCCCGGTCAACATGTTCTACCTGTCCCAGGGACTGACCGACAGCCTGACCGCCGAGATGTTCTACCAGATCGAGTGGGAAAGCTCGGTCATCGACAACTGCGGCACCTTCTTCGGCAACGACGTCACCCCGCAGGGCTGTAACGACCGTGCGGTACTGGCCGGCCTCGACCTGCCGCCGGGCGTTGCGAACAACACCGGCACGCCTGGGGTAGCCGACGATGCCTACATTCCGCGCACCAAGACGCGCGACGCCCGTGACAGTGGCCAGTACGGCCTGGCGCTGCGCTGGTATGTGCCGGAGCTGAACGAGACCGAGTTCGGCTTCTATGCCATGAACTACCACAGCCGCAACCCGAGCCTGGACTTCACCCGTGCCACCAGCACCAGCAACCAGGTCGCGGCCATTCGCACCGCCAGCTACAACGTGGTGTACCCCGAGGATGTACGCCTGTACGGCGTGAGTTTTGCCACCAACGTCGACGGCACCTCGATCGGCGGCGAGGTCAGCTACCGGCCGAACATGCCGCTCAACCTCAACGGCGCCGACATCAACCTGGCCGCTATCGGCAACGCTGCCTCGCCGTTGTTCCAGAGCGGCAACTCGGTGAACGTCGCAGGTGCCGATATCGACGGCTACAAGCGCATGCCGGTGCTGCAGGCGCAGGTCAGTGCCACGCACTTCTTCGACCAGGTGATGGGCAGCGACCGCCTGACCCTGGTGGGCGAGGTGGGCTACAACCACATCAACGGCCTGGGCTCCAGCGACGGCACCGACCTGCGCTTTGGCCGCAACACCGTGTTTGGCGCCGGCGAACTGGTCAACCAGGCCGTGTGCGTGGGCGCCAACCAGCCGGTACCGGGCCAGCCGGGCGTGACCGCGGCCAGCAACCCGCAGCAGGAATGCAACAGCCACGGCTTCTACACCAGCAGCTCCTGGGGCTACCGCCTGCGCGGCAAGTTCGATTACCCCAACGTGATTGCCGGCATCAACCTGTCGCCCAACATCGCCTGGTCCCATGACGTGGACGGTGTTGGCCCGAACTTCGAGGAAGGCACCAAGGCCGTGAGCCTGGGGCTGGATGCCGAATACCTGAACACTTACACCGCCAGCCTGAGCTACACCGACTACTTCGGCGGCAAGTGGAACACCAACACTGATCGCGACTACGTCGCCCTCAGCTTCGGCGTGAACTTCTGATTCGCATCAGAGAGGAGAACAACAATGAAACCTGCACGTCTTTTGCTCACCGCCTGCACCCTGTCCCTGTCCCTGTCACTGGTGGCCGCCAGCGTCATGGCCGCTGTTTCCCCTGAGGAGGCGGCCAAGCTTGGCACCAGCCTCACCCCGATAGGCGCGGAAAAAGCCGGCAACGCCGACGGCAGCATCCCGGCCTGGACCGGCGGTCTCAAGGCCGACGCAGCCCCTGTGCAAAACGGCTTCATGGGCAATCCCTACGCCAGTGAAAAGCCGCTGTTCATCATCACCGCCGCCACCGCCGAGCAGTACAAGGACAAGCTGACCCCTGGCCAGCAGGCCCTGTTCAAACGCTACCCCGACACCTACAAGATGCCGGTGTACAAGACCCAGCGCAGCGCGGTGCTGCCGCAGACGGCCTACGACGCGGCGAAGAAAAGCGCGGTGACCACCGAAGCGGTCAACGATGGCTACTCGCTGAAGAACTTCAACGATATCCACTACTTTGCCTTCCCGATTCCCAAGAATGGCCTGGAAGTGGTGTGGAACCACCTGACCCGCTACCGCGGTCATAGCTACATCAACTCCCAGGTCCAGGCCACGCCGCAGGTCAACGGCAGCTTCACCCCGGTGCAGATCGAGATTGCCAGTGGCTTTCCCTGGTTGATGAGCGATGCCAAACCCAAGGACATCAACAACATCCTGTTCTTCGCCAAGCAGACGGTGACCTCGCCAGCGCGCATGGCCGGCAACGTCACGCTGATCCACGAGACCCTCGACCAGGTCGCCGAGCCGCGCATGGCCTGGGCCTACAACGCCGGCCAGCGCCGGGTCCGCCGTGCGCCACAAGTGGCCTACGATGGCCCGGGGACTGCCGCCGACGGCCTGCGCACCGCCGACAACGCCGACATGTACAACGGCGCACCGGACCGCTACGACTGGAAGCTGGTGGGCAAGAAGGAAATCTACATTCCCTACAACAGCTACAAGCTGCAGTCGCCGTCGCTCAAGTACACCGACGTCATCCAGCCGGGGCATATCAACCAGGACCTGACCCGCTACGAGCTGCACCGGGTATGGGAAGTGGTGGGCACGCTGAAGTCCGGTTCGCGGCATATCTATGCCAAGCGCCACATGTTCTTTGACGAAGACACCTGGACCGCAGTGGAGATCGACCACTACGACGGCCGTGGCCAACTGTGGCGTGTCAGCGAAGGGCACACCTTCACCGACTACGTGCAGAAGCTGACCGCCTTCGCTGGCATCGGTACCTATGACTTGATGGCCGGACGCTACGTGGTGTCCAACCTCGGCAACGAAAACAAACAGGGCATCAACTACGCCTACCAGCCGAGCGTCAACGATTTCACCCCGGCCGCGCTGCGCAACGCCGGTATCCGCTAGAACTATCGGTATGGTCTGTTCGCCCCTGTGCGGGCGGACAGCCTCTTTGTTCCCCTTGAGGCTGTCTGATTCTGGAGATTTGTGATGTCGCAAAAACCTTACGTCGTGGGCGTCGGTATGATCCCGTTCGTCAAACCGGGCACCAGCGGTACTTACATCGAGATGGGCTCGCAAGCCATTCGCCTGGCCTTGCAGGACGCCGGCCTGGATTACGGCCTGGTGCAGCAAGCCTATGCCGGTTATGTGTACGGTGATTCCACCAGCGGCCAGGCGGCCCTGTATGAAGTGGGTATGAGTGGCATTGCGGTGGTCAACGTCAACAACAACTGCTCCACCGGTTCCAGCGCGCTGTTCCTGGCGCGCCAGGCGGTGGAGAGCGGGGCAGTTGACTGTGCCCTGGCGTTTGGCTTCGAGCAGATGCAACCGGGTGCGCTGAAGTCGGCGTGGGATGACCGCCCTGCGGCCACCACGCACATGACCCAGTCGGTGATCAAAGAGCTGACCGCCGATGTGGGCGATATGCCTAGTGCATTGCGCATGTTCGGCGGTGCCGGGCGTGAGCACATGCACAAGTACGGCACGCAGATGAGCACCTTCGCGGCCATTCGCGCCAAGGCCAGCCGTCATGCCGCCAACAACCCGCTGGCCTTGTTCCGCAAAGTGGTAACCACCGAAGACGTGATGAACGACCAGGTGATCTGGCCGGGTGTCATGACTCGCCTGATGGCGTGCCCGCCAACCTGTGGCGCGGCGGCGGCGATTATCTGCTCCGAAGCCTTTGCCAAGAAACATGGCCTCAATACCGACGTGGTGATCCTGGCCCAGGCCTTGACCACCGACACCGCGATTTGCCACGAGAGCAAGTCGATGATCGAAGTGGTCGGTTTCGACATGGCGCAGCGGGCGGCCAAGACCGTCTACGAGAAGGCGGGTGTCGATCCGCTGGACATCCGCGTGGTCGAGCTGCATGACTGCTTTGCCCACAACGAACTGCTGACCTACGAATCGCTGGGGTTGTGCCCGGTGGGTGGGGCCGAGCGCTTTGTGCTCGATGGCGACAACAGCTATGGCGGCCAGGTGGTGACCAACCCCTCGGGTGGCTTGTTGTCCAAGGGGCATCCGCTGGGTGCGACAGGGCTTGCACAATGTTATGAGCTGACGCATCAGCTGCGCGGCACTGCTGACAAACGTCAGGTGGAAGGTACCAGCCTTGCACTGCAACACAACCTGGGTCTGGGTGGTGCTTGTGTGGTGACGTTGTACGGACGTAGCTGATCGTAAGCCGTAGTGTTTGCCGGGCCGTGTGCCCGGCTTTTTTTGCCTGGCCATCCAGCACACCGGGTGTTGCCTGGACCACGGCCGCTGCGCAGCAGTCGCCAGATGAGCGCAATGATCTTGAGGCACGACCGCTTCGCGGCCGATCGCAGGCTGTCGCCAGCGGTTGCATCGGCGTGGTAGCCGCTGCCGAGGCACGAGGCTGCGATCGGCTGCGCAGCAGTCGCGATGGGGCTCAATCCTTGACCAGTGCCCGCAATGCCGCTTTTGTCTCGGGGGCCTGGAGCCGCTCGATGAACAGCAGGCTTTCACGCCGAACGGCGGCTTCCAGCTCCGCCCGGTGGGTATCTTTGAGCAACCGCTTGCTGACCCGTAATGCGTCCTGCGGCAGGGCTTGCA
Source organism: Pseudomonas vranovensis (assembly GCF_040438935.1). Taxonomy (NCBI): domain Bacteria; kingdom Pseudomonadati; phylum Pseudomonadota; class Gammaproteobacteria; order Pseudomonadales; family Pseudomonadaceae; genus Pseudomonas; species Pseudomonas vranovensis. The sequence continues at coordinate 1,727,253 of NZ_CP159259.1, forward strand.
AGCGCGCCGCCAGTTGCCGCGCCGCTGCCAGGCACTGTTCGCCATCGTCATGCAGTTCGTTGGCCAGCCCCCATTCGACTGCCTGTTGGCCGCTGAGCATTTCATTGCACAGCAGCAACCGCGCCGCCCTGGCATGGCCCAGCAGTCGTGGCAGCAGCAAGCTGGAGCCAAATTCCGGGCACACGCCCAACGGCACGAACGGCATGCGCAATTTCGCCGAGCGGCTGACCAGTACCTGGTCGCAGTGCAACAGCAGGGTCGTGCCGATACCAATGGCCGCGCCCGACACTGCCGCAATCAAGGGTTTGTCCAGCGCCATCACCACGCGCATCAGGCGGAACACGGGGCTGTCCATGTCGCTGGGCGGGGAGTCGAGAAAGTCCTTGAGGTCGTTGCCAGCGCTGAAGCACTGGGTACCACCGGTGATGAGGATGACGTCGACCTGCGCGTCTTCCGCTGCAGCCAGCAGCAGGTCGCCCAGGAGGCTGTACATGGTGTTGTTCAGGGCGTTGAGTTTGTCTGGTCGGTTCAAGGTCAGGGTCACCAGGCCCTTATTGAAATCACGTGTAATCAGGTCGTTCATGGCAAGCCTTTGTTGTGGTTGTCGTGATGCTGCAGACCGCTGAGTGTAAAACAGGCGAAAGGCGCCCGACGTCGTCCATTCAGGCGATCAGCAGGTAGACAGCGCTCAAGGTGCCGCCCTATTGTCTGACCAGTCATTTGCCTGAGTACAACAACAATGAACCCAACCAGCATCGAGCTGCACCTGCGCCAGGAACTCGCCGCCTGCTACCGCCTGATCGCACACTTTCGCATGACCGACCTGATTTTCACCCATATCTCGGTGCGCATTCCGGGCCCTGAACATCATTTCCTGATTAACCCGTACGGCCTGATGTTCGATGAAATCACCGCCTCCAACCTGGTCAAGATCGACCTGCAGGGGCGCGCAGTGGAGCCCTCGGCATACCCGGTGAATCCGGCGGGCTTCGTCATTCACAGTGCCATTCACGGCGCGCGCGAGGATGCCCAGTGCGTGCTGCATACCCACACCAAGGCTGGCTGCGCGGTGGCCGCCCTCAAGTGCGGGCTGTTGCCGGTCAACCAGATTTCCATGGAATTTTACGGCCAGGTTGCCTATCACGACTATGAAGGGGTAGCCCTGGACATGGATGAGCAGCAGCGCCTGGTACGCGACCTGGGCGACAAGCCGGTGCTGATGTTGCGCAACCATGGCTTGTTGACCGTGGGCGAGAGCGTCAGCCAGGCGTTCCTGCGCATGTACTACCTGGAAAAGGCCTGCGAAATCCAGTTGGCGGCGCAGGCTGCCGGTGAAATCGTGCTGCCGCCCGACGCGGTGTGTGCCCATACCGAACGTCAATTCAATGAACCTGCACGGCCCTTGAAAGAGGGTGAACTGAGTGATCCGGATGGCATGCAACTGGCCTGGGCTGCCTTGTTGCGACGGGTGGAGAAAGTGGCCCCGGATTATCGCGATTAATCGATTTTTTTGCCGAAAATTTGAACCGCCGCGAGAAGCTGTGCAACGGTAGTTGTAAGTCATTGAATGGCTTGATAAAGCCACTGAAGGAAAGTCATTAACACGTTGGAGCAGCCGTGGCGTGCCCGAAGTTAGGGCGCGCTCACGGCTTTTTTTTTACGGTGTGAATTGATTGGCGCCAGAACCCTGTCAACTCAAAGGTGATGGCAATTGGACTTCTCGGTAACGCCAACTACAGTTCCAAGTAATGGAGCTGTCCGTTTTTCTTACAGGTTTTTGAGGGGGAGCCTCGACGTTGCCCCGAAAATACGGGCATTTCGAGATGATTCGAAGATCGCCGCGACAGAAAAATGACGAATACCGCCAAGCAGTGCAAAAAGAACGGATTATTGACACGGGCAAATTAATACTGTCATCATGCAAGCCGTACATTATGACTATTGGCTATTAGCCAAAATAAAAACAGGCCTAAGGACGATGCTGTAAGTGTTGGCAAATTCAACTTTCAGACCGTGTTGGCAAGGGCGCTCGATTCATTGAGTTAACGCCGCCTTAAACAACTTGTTGCTGGTGTCATTATCTGAGTTCTATCGGGGGGTCGAGTCATGTCTGCTGAACGCATATTGGTAACCGGAGGCGCCGGCTTTATCGGTTCGCACCTGGTCGATAAGTTATTGAGCAGACACTACCAAGTGCGTGTCCTGGATAACCTGTCCAGTGGCAAAAAAGCCAACTTGCCACTCGATAATCCTGGTCTGCAATTGCTGGTGGGCGACGTTGCCGACGCCGAGGCGGTCAACCAGGCACTGCAAGGCTGCAGCGCCGTGGTCCACCTGGCCGCCGTCGCCTCGGTACAAGCGTCGGTCGATGACCCGGCCGGCACCCACCGCAGCAATTTCATCGGCACCCTCAACGTTTGCCAGGGCATGGCTGCGGCTGGCATCCAGCGCGTGGTGTTCGCCTCCAGCGCTGCCGTGTATGGCAGCAATGGCGAGGGCACGGCCATCAGTGAAGACACCCCCAAGGCACCGCTGACCCCTTACGCCGCCGACAAACTGGCCAGCGAGTTCTACCTCGACTTCTATCGTCGCCAGCATGGCCTGGAGCCTGTGGTGTTGCGTTTTTTCAACATTTTTGGCCCGCGTCAGGACCCGTCCTCGCCGTATTCGGGGGTTATCAGCATTTTTGCCGAGAGAGGGCGCAAGCGTCAGCCCGTCACCGTGTTCGGGGATGGCGAACAGACCCGCGACTTTGTCTACGTGGCCGACCTGGTCGAGATCCTGCTGCAGGCCCTGCAAACCCGCGATCCGGCGAGCGGGGCGGTGAATGTAGGGCTGGGGCGTACCACCAGTCTCAATCAGCTGATCACGGCGATCGACGCCGTCACTGACAGCCCGTTGGTGGTCAGCTATCAGGCCGCGCGGCCGGGCGACATCCGCCACTCGCGGGCCGACAACCGCCGCTTGCAGCAGCGCTTTGAACTCAATGAACCCACTGCGGTGGCTGATGGCCTGAGGTTTTTGCTCCAGAGCCTGTGAACCCCTTGACGATTGATCGTCGTATCGTTCGAGTACTTCAAGAGTTGATTATGGAAAATACAGGTGTTCGCTCAATGGCCTGGCGCTGGTGTTCAGCGCTGGCCTTGTGCATGGCAGGGTTTGCCGCACAGGCTCGGGACAACGGACCTGCAAGTGTCGCATTCTGGTACGCCGACAATCCGCCGCTGCCCGAACTTGCCCAGTTTGAATGGGCAGTGGTCGAGCCAGGCCATTTGACCGCCGCTGACGTCAACACCTTGCGCCGCCTGGGAAGCCAGCCCTTTGCCTACCTGTCGATCGGCGAGTTCGATGGCGACCGCGCGGCACTGCAACGCAACGCCCTGACCCAGGCCGCCAGCACCATGCGCAACCAGGCCTGGAACAGCCAAGTCATGGACCTGACCACCCAGGCCTGGCGCGAACACCTGTTCAAGCGTGCCGCCGAACTCAAGGCCCAGGGTTACGCCGGCCTCTTCCTCGATACCCTGGACAGCTTCCAGTTGTTGCCCAAGGCCGACCAGGAGGCCCAGCGCAAGGCGCTGGCGTCGTTGCTGCGCGAACTGCACAGCCGTCAACCGCAGCTCAAACTCTTCTTCAACCGTGGCTTTGAAGTGCTGGGCGAATTGGACGGTGTGGCAAGCGCCGTGGCCGTCGAGTCGATCCATGCCGGCTGGGACCCTGGCGCCAAGCGCTACCGTCCGGTGCCTGCCGATGACCAGCAGTGGCTCGAAGGCAAGCTCAAACCGTTGCGCGACAAGCACATTCCGTTGGTGGCCATCGACTACCTGCCGACCGAGCGCCGCGACGAAGCCCGCAAGCTGGCCAAGCAGCTGAGCCAGGAAGGCTTCACCCCGGTCATCAGTACACCGGACCTGGACGGCATGAGCCTGAGTACGGTTGAGGTGCAGCCGCGCCGTATCGCCATGCTCTACGACCCACGCGAAGGCGAGCTTACCGAAAACCCTGGCCATTTGTTCCTCGGTGGCCTGCTTGAGTACCTGGGCTACCGCGTCGATTACCTGCCCACTGACGAGGCATTGCCCCAGCACCGTTTCGATGGCTTGTACGCCGGGGTGGTGCTGTGGATGACCAATGGTGTGCCGGAGGACAGCGCGGCGTTTTATACCTGGCTGAACAAGCGTCTGGATGAACAGGTGCCGCTGGCGATTTTCGCCGGCCTGCCGATCGAAGACGGCGCGTTGTTACAGCGCCTGGGCCTGAGCGAACGAGCCCCCGGTAAAACCGGCCCGCTGCAGGTGGTCAGCCAGGACGACAGCCTGGTCGGCAAGTTCGAGGCTCCCCTGGTGCCACGCAGCCGTGGTCTTACCCTGGTCTCGGCGATGCCGGACGGGCCGACGCCCGGCCTGGTGCTCAGCGATGGCCAGAACCGCACCTACACCCCGATTGTCACCGCCCAGTGGGGCGGCATGGCCCTGGCGCCTTATGTCATCGAATCCAACGCCGAGCGCAGCCGCTGGGTGCTCGATCCGTTCGCTTTTGTGCAAAAGGCCCTGCGCCTGCCGATGCAGCCGCGCCCGGACACCACCACCGAGAACGGCCGGCGCATCGCCACCGTGCATATCGACGGCGACGGTTTTCCGTCGCGTGCCGAGATCCCCGGCACGCCGTATTCCGGTCGTGTGGTGCTGGATGACTTCATTCGCGCCAACCCTTACCTAACTTCGGTGTCCATCATCGAAGGTGAAACCTCGCCCAAAGGCATGTTTCCGTACCTGGCCAACGAACTGGAGCCGTTGGCGCGTGAGGTGCTGGCCGACCCCAAGGTCGAAGTCGCCACTCATACCTACAGCCACCCGTTCTTCCTGCAGCCCGAGAAGACCGTCAAACGCGATGACTTCCACGCCGAATACGGTTTGCACCTGAAGATTCCCGGCTACGACAAGCTGGATTTTCGCCGTGAAATCGTCGGCTCGCGCGATTACATCAACAGCCGCCTGACCACACCGCAAAAGCCGGTGAAAATGGTGTTCTGGCCCGGTGATGCGCTGCCAAGCGGCGACACCATCAAGATTGCCTATGACGCGGGGCTTGCCAACGTCAACGGTGGCCAGACCATCATGACCAATGCCAACCCGTCGCTGACCGGCCTGTCGCCGTTGCTGCGCCCCACCAGCGGAGGTCTGCAGTACTACGCGCCGATCATCAACGAGAACATGTACACCAACCTGTGGAAAGGACCGTACTACGGGTTCCGCGATGTCATCGACACCTTCCAGCTTACCGACAAGCCCCGGCGCCTGCGCGGCCTGCACCTGTACTACCACTTTTATTCCGGCACCAAGGAAGCCTCGATCAAGGTCATGGCCGACATCTACAAGCACATGAACGCGCAGCAGCCGATTTCATTGTGGATGACCGATTACCTGCCACGCCTGCACGGGCTGTATCAGTCCAGCCTTGCGCGTACCGCCGACGGCAGCTGGCAGGTACGCGGCATGGACGGTTTGCGGACCTTGCGCCTGGATGCCCAGCAGGGCTGGCCGGACCTTGGCCGCTCCCAGGGTGTGGCCGGTGTACGCGACCTGCCGCAAGGGCGCTACGTTCACTTGAGCGATGACCATGCGCGCCTGGTGCTGCGCGCTGACCGCGACCCGCGTCCGGCACTGGAGGAGGCCAACCTGCCGTTGACCGGCTGGCGTTACCTCAACGACCAGCAGGTGAGTTTCGGTTTTACCGGACACACCGACCTGCAGTTTTCGGTGCGCTCGGCCGGCGCCTGCAGCGTACAGGTCAATGGCAAGCAATTTACCGGCAAGTCGGCCCAGGGTCTCTGGCACTTCCAACTTCCCTACAGGCAGGTGAGCGATGCAAAACTCTCCTGTAACTAAGAGCCCCCAGCTGCTCAACGGCTGGGCGTTACTGGCAGTGGCAGTGGTGGTGGGGATTCTGCTGTGGGCCACCCTGCAGAATGAAGACGTGTTCCAGCCCAATGGGCAGGAGCTGGATGAAGTCTCGGCCGGCTACGCCGAGGTGCTGCTCGGGGCCTATCCCGAAGACCAGAAACTGCGTACCCAGTTGCTCGACCTGCTGTTGCAACTGAACAACTTCGACCGGGCGCAGAAGCACCTGGACGAGTGGCCCACTCCGGATCCGGTGCTCAAGCCCTTCTATCAACTGGCGCTCGATGCTCAGGTGATGGCCAGTAAAGCCAGTGCTGACCCCTCTGTCGCGGCCACGGTTACCGATGCCGACCGCCAGGCCCTGGCCGAGCGCTTCCGTGCCTTCGACTACCAGGCACTGCCCGACGCGCAACTGCAGACCCTGGGCAAACTTGCGCTGGGCAGCCAGGTGCCGGCGGTGGCCGCCGACAGTTTTGTCGAGCTGGCCAAGCGCCAACCCGAGCAAGCCACCGGTTGGCTTGAGCAGGCGGCCAAGTGGTACCTGGCCAGTGAGCAGCCGGGCAAGGCTGCCGCAATCTACGTGCAATTGCTTGAAAACAGTCAGGACCCGGCCCTGCGCCAGCAGTATCTGGTCGCCGCGTTCAAGGACTTGGTGGCCACCGACCGCGGTGAAGAAGCCATCGAATTGCTGGCCCGCGAGATCAACGCCCAACCTGATCTCCAGTACGAGTCGCAGTTGCTTGACCTTGCAGTGGATGTTGCCGTGGGCCATGCCCGTCCGGACCTTGCCGAACAGTTCTTCGTGCTTTGGCGCAAGCAGCAGCCCGACACCCCTGAGGTCCTGCGTACTGAACTGCAAAAGCGTCTGGCTTTTGGCGACCTGGCCGGCGCCCGTGCCGCCGGCGAGCAATTGCTTGTGCATGAACCCGAAGACATCGGCCTGCTCAAGCAACTGGCGCTGATTGCCGAATGGCAGGGCGACATCGCCGGCGCACTGCAACACTGGGTAGCGCTGTTCAAGCTGCACAATGAGCCGGGGCAGTACGAGCATGCCTGGCGCCTGGCCTTGCAAGGCTTCCAGTTCGACCAGGGCATTCCACTGCTGGCCGACATCATGAACAGCCGCGCCCTGACTGACACCGAACTCGATGCGCTGATTTATGCCGAAGAATCCCGAGGCACCCCCGAGCATGCCGAGCACTGGCTGCGCAGCTACCTGCGCAAGTACCCCGGGCATCGGCTGGCGCACCTGCGCCTGCTGCAGAACCTTGAGAACACCGGCCAGTTCGACGAGCGCCTGGTGGCCTGGAACAACTTCAGTGCGCACTTCAAGCTGACCACCGCGGAACGCCTGGATTGGGTCGGCAACCACCTCAAGCACTTCGACAACGAATCGGCCTGGCAGGTGATCGATGCGGTCGACACCAGCACCATCAAGGAGGTCGAGTACTGGGAAACCCGCTCCGAGCTGGCCTGGACCCTGGAGCGTGACGACGACCTGCGCCAGAGTCTGGAGCAGTTGCTGGCGCTCAAGGGGCACCTGAACAGCGGTGACGAGAGTGTGCTGATCAACCTCTACCGCCAGACCGACCCGCACAGGGCCCTGCGCATGATGGTCGACAGTTGGCACCGCACCCACGAGACCGAGCAGTTCGTCTATGCCTTGCAACTGGCCCAGGACCTGCAGGAATGGGCTCTGGTGGCCTCCTTGCTCGACGAGGCCAGGCAGGCCCCGCAGGTTGCCGATCGTGCCGAGGTATGGGCGGCGCGCGGTGCCCTGGCAGCGCACAATAAGCAACCCGACGAGGCGATTCGCCTATATCAGGAAGGGTTGCAGCGTTACCCCCACGACAACCTGTTCCGCGAGCGGCTGCTTTGGCTGTACGTGGACCTGGGCCGCACCAACGAGCTCAAGCCGCTGCTGCAACAATGGCGGCCGCTGGCACGGCGCGACAGCACTCTGTGGCTGCCGTTTGCCGCCGCCAACCAGCAGTTGGGCCGCAGCCGCGAAGCGCTGGCCTGGTACCGGCTGTACCTCAAGGGCAACGATGTCGACTGGTTGATCCAGGCGGCCTATGCCGATGCCTTGGAGTCTGCCGGCCAGGTGGACCGTGCCCAGCGCCTGCGCCTGCGCCTGACCCGGGAGATCACCCCCGAGACGGTGGCCGCCACACCGCAGGGCTACGCCACCTGGCTGCGCCTGCTCTCCACCAGCTATTCCTCGCGCAAGGCCCAGGGCCAGGCGTTGCAGTGGCAGGACGGGTCCAAGCCGATGCTGCAGCTGTGGTTCGACCAGATGCTGGCGCGCCTGGACACCATCAACCAGTCGGCGCAGAAGGGCGAGTGGCTGGCCTGGGCGCAGCGGCGCGGCCTGCGTATCGAGCGCGCCGACCAGATCCAGGAAATCCTCAGCGGGCGTGACCGCAAGGCACTGGAGCAGTTGATAGCCGGCAACGAACTGGACCCGGCGCAAAAAGTCGAGGCGCTGAGCAACCTGGGGCGCCCGTCCCAGGCACTGGCCCTGAGCCTTTCAGAACTGGGTGACGAGCAGACGCAAGCGATGCGCGATCAGTTGCGCCAGCAGGCCATTTCCCTGACCGAGGCCACGCCCCAGGGTATCCAGTTCGGCTGGCAGCAGCAGAACTACGGTGGCCCGGAGTTCAGTGGCCCGCGGGTAAGCATGGCGCGTTTTCTGGGCGACGACTGGTACACCCGGCTGGACCTGGAGCAGGGCGACTACAACGGCGACAGCCTCGACAGTTCTGCCCTGGGCACCGAGCGCAATGCCGAGCTGACCCTGCAACGGCAATTGAGCGACGGCGTCCTCAAGTTGATGGCCGACACCAGCCAGCGCGATGACGACGATCGCAACGGCCTTGGCATCAGCCGCAGCTGGCAGGTCACCCCGGGCGACGTGCTCGAAGTGGGCGGTGAATGGCAACGCAAGAACGAAGATACCGGCCTGATGCGTGCGCTGGGCCAGCAGAGCGGCGCCTGGGTCGCAGGCCTGCACCGCTATTCGGCGCGTGATCAGTTGTCGTGGAACCTGGCCCAGCGTTGGTTCGATACCCGTGACGGCGATGACCTGGGCAATGGCCAGGCGTTGCGCGTGGAGTATGTGCATACCCTGCAGTTCGCCGGTCCCAACTGGGAACTGCGCAGTGGCCTGGACTACCAGCACAACAGCCTGGACGACCGCAATCTTGCGCACCTGGCAAGCAGCCGCGGCGGCGCCATCGACATCGCTGACCTGGGCCTTGACGACCCTGATCAACTGCGCCCCAACGACTTGCTGCCCGACCGTTACGGCCAGCTGTACATCGGCAGCTCCTGGCGCCGCGGCTTCCCCGGTGCGCTGAACCGTACCCGCGGGCAGTACACCTGGTTGCTGGACGTCAACGCCGGCTGGCAGTGGCTCGACAACACCGTCAACTACGGCTTCAGCACCGGTATCGGCATGGAGGTCTTCGGCGACGACGAGTTGGCGTTGACCATGGGTTATCAATCGGCACCCGAAGGTGGCGGCGGCGAGTCCGGCGGCACCGTGGGCGTCAGTTACAGCCTGCGGTTCGGGCGCTGAACATGAAAATTTCAACAGGAGTACACAGTATGCAAGCCATTCGTAGCCTGAGTCTGGCCGTGGCGGCGACGCTCATGGTCGGTTGCAGCAGTTTCACCGGCAAGAACAACGCTGAACTGTCCAGTAGTGCCCAGTGGGGTGTGCTGCCGCTGGTCAACTATTCGCAGACCCCCCAGGCCGGCGAGCGCAGCGAACAGATCCTGCTCAGTGTGCTCAGCAGCCGTGGCCTGCAACCGCAGGTCTATACCCCGTCGGCCAAGGTCGACACGGCGCTGCTTGAAGACAACGAGCGCCAGGAAGCGGGCATGCAGTGGGCGCGCTCGCAAAAGCTCGACTACGTGGTGACCGGCAGCGTCGAGGAGTGGCAGTACAAGAACGGCCTGGACGGCGAGCCGGCCGTGGGCATCAGCCTGCGCGTGGTGGAGCCTGCCACCGGGCGGGTGCTGTGGAGCAACAGCGGCGCCCGTGCCGGTTGGTCGCGTGAAAGCCTGGCAGGCTCTGCGCAAAAAGTGTTGGACAAACTGGTTGGCGACCTTCGGCTCGAGTAATAGTGATGAACTCTCCACACATGGATTTCAGCCTCGCCCCGCGAGCCAATGGACCTGCTACCTGGGTTGAGACCGTACTGGTCACGGCCCTGGTGGTTGGCATCGGGCTTTGGTTTGCCCCGCACGATCCGCTGCAGGTGCACGGCGACTTCCCCTGGTCGCTGCTGGCGCCTCTGCTCATCGGTGTGCGCTATGGCTTTGTGCGCGGGCTGTTGAGTGCGAGTTTGCTGGTGGGCGCATTCTTTGTGCTGCGCCACAATGGGCTGGCGGCCTACGCGGCCATTGCCCCGGCCTACATCGTTGGCGTGCTGGTGTGCGGCATGTTGGTGGGGGAGGTGCGCGACTTGTGGGAGCGTCGCCTGCAACGCCTGCAGATGGCCAACGACTACCGCCAGTACCGTCTTGACGATTTCACCCGTGCACACCAGATCTTGCGCGTTTCCCATGACCGCCTGGAGCAGCGCCTGGCCGGCAGCGACCAGAGCCTGCGCAGCTCGTTGCTGGGGCTGCGCGAGCGCCTGCGGGCCCAGCCGGGTGAACACGATGCCCTGGCATTGCTGGCTGATCCCATCCTGACCTTGCTGGGCCAGTACGGCTCGCTGCGAGTGGCCGGCCTGTACCGGGTCCAGGAGCAGCCCAAGAAGGCCCCGCAACTGACCCTGCTGGCGTCCACTGGGGTGATGGATGAGCTGGACAGTCGCGACCTGCTGGTGAGCCTGTGCCTTGAGCGTGGCGAGCTGGTCAGTGTGCTCGAAGAAGTGCTGGACGCTGGCGAACATACCAGCGTCTCGACCTTGCAAGCGTGTATCCCGCTGATCGACACCAGTGGTCGGGTCCAGGCAATCCTGGCAGTGCGCCAGATGCCGTTCTTCGCCTTCCATGAGCGCACCCTGAGCCTCTTGATGCTGTTGGCCGGTCACATCGCCGACCTGCTTCAGCACGACCCGCAGGTGCTGCAGTTGCCATCGGCCGACGCCCAGCACTTCACCAGTCAGCTCAAGCGCTCGTTGATCGATGTCGAACAGCATCAGCTGTCGGCCTGCCTCTATATCTTTGAGCTGACCCGACCCAATGACGAACTGGCGCGCCTGTTCGAGCGCAGCCAGCGCGGCCTGGACCTGCACCTGCCGTTGCGCAACGCGCGCGGCAACGATTGCCTGCTGGTGCTATTGCCACTGACGTCGGCAGAAGGCGCCGAAGGCTACCTGACCCGCCTGGGTCGGCTGATTCATGAGCACTTCGGCATGAACGTCGACTTTGAGAGCCTGGGCGTGAAGGTGCTGGCCTATGACCTGGAGGCAGCCCCGCAACGTGCAGGGCTGCGTAATTTCCTGCATAACGAGTGTGGCCTGAATGATCAGCAAGTGGCTGTTTAGCGGCGCTGTATTTCTAGAAGCAGGCAGTTGGGCGAGCCTGACCCTTGGGCTGCCCGACCTGCAGATGGCGCTGCTGTATGCGTCCAGCCATCTGCTGGCCTGCCTGATGCTGACCGGGGCGATCTGGCTGCTGTTGCCGGCGCGCTACCGCCGGCCGCTGCCTTGGAGCCCACTGTTCATTTTCAGCCTGGCGTTTTTTGTACCGATCCTGGGCAGTGTCGGGGTGATCGCCGCGATCTTCCCGGCGCTGTACCTGCCGCGCAAGCGCGAGCGCCAGTTGTGGCGGGCTATCGGCATTCCCGACCTGCCGTTCCGGGCCAAGACTCAACTGCATTCGCCCACCTTCGCCGACAGTGGCCTGCAGGATGTACTGCGCCACGCCCCGGACCCCGATCAGCGCCTGGCGGCGCTGCTGGCCACCCGCCGGATGCCGGGCCGCGAGGCGGTGCCGATCCTCAAGCTTGCGCTGGGCGACCCCAGCGACGACGTGCGGCTCTTGGCCTACTCGATGCTCGATAAACAGGAAAGCGATATCAACCAACACATCGAGACCGCCCTGGGCAAACTGGCCAAGGCGCGACCCAAGGCGGTCGGCCCGCTGCACGCCACACTGGCGCGCTGGTACTTCGAGCTGGCATACCTGGGCCTGGCCCAGGGCAGCGTCCAGGCCCACGTGCTGGGGCAGGCCGGCGAGCACGCCGAACGCGGGCTGGCTGCCGGCAGGGGCGGCGAGTTGCTGCTGCTGGCCGGGCGCATTGCCTTGGGCCGCGGCGACATTGCCAAGGCCCAGGTGCATTTGCTGGAGGCGGAACGCAGCGGCATGGCGGCCGAAAAAGTTTTGCCGTTCCGTGCCGAGATCGCCTTTGAAACAGGGCTGTACCGTGACATTCCGCTGTTGTTGCGCAAACTTCCCATCGAGATGCAGCAACGTCCGCCATTCGCTTCCCTGCTCAGGAGCTGGACATGAACAAGACTGCGAGTCAGGCGCCGGTCGCCGACGTCTGCCTGCTGCTCGAAGGTACCTGGCCCTATGTACGCGGCGGCGTTTCGAGCTGGATTCACCAGTTGATCCTGGGGCTGCCGCAGTTGACCTTCTCGGTGTTGTTTATCGGCGGTCAGCGCCAGGCCTATGGCGAGCGCCGCTATGAAGTACCGCCCAATGTGGTGCATATCGAAGAGGTGTTCCTGGAGGAGTCCTGGCGCAACCCGAAGCGCTCCCACGGCAAGCAGAAAGCCTCCTATGAAGACCTCGGCGAGCTGTTTCGCTACCTTCACCACCCTGACAAGCCCGGGGCCGAGCTGGGGACACGGGTGCTGGATTCGCTGGCGGTAGGGCGCATCCGCCTGGACGATGTGCTGTACAGCCGGGCCAGCTGGCAGGCACTGACCGAGGGCTACCTGCAGCACTGTGCCGATCCCTCGTTCGTGAACTATTTCTGGACCTTGCGCACCATGCAGTCGCCGCTGCTGATGCTTGCCGACGTTGCCCGGCGCATGCCGCGGGCGCGGGTGCTGCATTCGATTTCAACCGGCTATGCAGGCCTTGTCGGCAGCATTCTCAAGCAACTGTGGCAGTGCAGCTTTTTGCTCAGCGAGCACGGCATCTACACCAAGGAGCGCAAGATCGACCTGGCCCAGGCCAGCTGGATCGCCGAAACCACCGACCAGGCGCTGAACGACAGCCTGGCCACGGATTCCGGCTACATTCGTGTGCTCTGGGTGCGCTTCTTTGAGCGCCTGGGGCACCTTATCTATGACAGCGCCGATCGCATCATTGCCCTTTACGACGGCAACCGCCAGCGCCAGATCAAGGACGGCGCCGACCCTGCGCGCACCCAGGTGATTCCCAACGGTATCAACCTCACGCAATGGGACCAGGTCCTCAAAGATCGTGCCCCGGGCATCGCGCCGGTGGTCGGGTTGATTGGCCGGGTGGTGCCGATCAAGGATGTGAAGACCTTCCTGCGCGCCATGCGCGGCGTGGCCACGGCCATGCCTGAGGTGCAAGGCTGGATTGTCGGACCCGAAGAAGAAGACCCGGAGTACGTCGCCGAGTGTCGCAGCCTGGTGGTGAGTCTGGGCCTGGAACAGCAGGTACGCTTCCTCGGCTTCCAGCGGATCCACGAGATCCTTCCGCAGCTGGGGCTGATGGTCTTGACCTCGATCAGCGAAGCGCAGCCGCTGGTGATCCTTGAAGCATGGGCGGCAGGGACGCCGGTGGTCAGCAGCGATGTGGGTTCGTGCCGTGAATTGATCGAAGGCGGTGAAGCGGTCGACCGCGACCTGGGGCGGGCGGGCGAAGTGGTGGCGATCGCCGATCCGCAGGCCACTGCGCTTGCGATCATCGAGCTGCTGCGCAACAACGAGCGCTGGGAGCAAGCCCAGGCCGTGGGGGTTGAGCGGGTCCATCGCTACTACAGCGAAACCTTGATGATCGACCGCTATCGCGCGCTCTATAACGCTGCAATGGAGACTGTCTGATATGGCCGGCATCGGCTTTGAACTGCGCAAGATCCTTTCGCGCGACTCCTACACCTCGACCTTGCATGCCTATGTCTATGCCGGGCTGATCAGCTCCGGGCCATGGGTGCTGTCGATCCTCAGCGTGATGCTGGTGGGGGTGATCAGCCTGGGGCTGGTGATCCCGGAATCGCTCATTCGCCAGTTCCTGATCACGGTGACCTACCTGATGGCCACTTCGTTGATTCTCACCGGCGGCCTGCAGTTGTTTTTCACTCGCTTCGTGTCCGATCGCCTGTTCGAGCGCAACTACGACCAGATCCTGCCCAACCTGCTGGGTATCTTGCTGTTGGTCACGGTGGGTTCCGGCGTACTGGGCATTGTGCTGCTGGCGACCTTGTTCGATGAACCGCTGATCTACCGCTTGCTGGTGCTGGCCAACTTCGTGGTGTTGTGCAACTTGTGGCTGGTGATCATCTTCTTGTCGGGGATGAAGGCTTACAACCGCATTCTGCTGGTGATGCTGCTGGGTTATTCGCTGATGGTCGGCAGTGCCTTTGTACTGCGCTACCTGCAGATGGAAGGGCTGTTGCTGGCGTTGCTGCTGGGGCACAGCACACTGTTGTTCTTGTTCCTGTTCGACATCCTGCGCGAGTACCGCGCCGAAAAGCTGGTGGCCTTTGATTTTCTCGACCGGCGCAAGGTCTTCATCAGCCTGCTGCTCACTGGCTTTTGCTACAACCTGGGGATCTGGATAGACAAGTTCATCTTCTGGTTCAACCCCTACACCTCAAGCCAGGTGATCGGGCCGTTGCGCGCCTCGATCCTCTACGACTTGCCGATCTTCCTGGCTTACCTGGCGATCATTCCGGGCATGGCGGTGTTCCTGGTGCGCATCGAGACGGACTTTGCCGAGTGGTACGACAGGCTGTTTCGCGCCGTGCGCGAAGGGGAGACCCTGCAGCACATCAGCCAACTCAAGGTCGAGATGACATATTCGATCCGCCAGGGGCTGTTGGAAATCTGCAAGGTCCAGGGCCTGACTGTGGTGCTGCTGTTCCTGTTCGGCCCGCGCCTGCTGGCCTGGCTCGGGATCTCCAGCTACTACCTGCCGCTGTTCTATATCGACCTGATCGGGGTGAGCATCCAGGTGGTGTTCATGGCCATTCTCAACGTGTTTTTCTATCTGGACAAACGCGCCATTGTGCGCGAGCTGTGCCTGCTGTTCGTGGTGCTCAACGCCGGGCTGACCTGGCTCAGCCTGAACCTTGGGCCAAGCTTCTTCGGCTACGGGTTTACCTTCTCGCTGCTGGCCTGCGTGCTGTTGGGGCTGGCCCGGTTGTCCACGGCCCTGGACGACCTTGAGTTCGACACGTTCATGCGTTCCAACCGCTGACGGCCGTGCCGCGCGTCAGGCCCGGGCAAACCGGGCGCTGATGCGCGGATAATAAAGGCTGGATCCGTGTTGGAGGACACGCCATGAACAGCCATCGGAAAAGCCTT
This sequence comes from Pseudomonas vranovensis, assembly GCF_040438935.1. NCBI lineage: Bacteria > Pseudomonadati > Pseudomonadota > Gammaproteobacteria > Pseudomonadales > Pseudomonadaceae > Pseudomonas > Pseudomonas vranovensis. The sequence goes on from NZ_CP159259.1 coordinate 1,742,620, forward strand.
CTGAGTGGTCTCGCCCTGGCATTGGCCATGCTCTGCGTGGCGCCGCTGGCCGCCGCGCAATCACTCGATGAGGCGCCTGTCGACCCTGCTGGGGTACAACTGCAACCTCAGGAACAGAACGGCATCACCTACCTCAAGGGCGGCATCGGCATCGACGAGTCCCGAGCCATGCAGCAGATCCGTGGCTACAACCTGCAGATCACCCTGTCATCGGGTCCGGACAACAAGTACCAGAGCGGTGCTGAAGTTCGCATCGAGTCGGCAGGGGGGCAACCGGTGCTGACGCTTTCGGATGTTGGCCCGATGCTCTATACCAAGCTGCCCAATGGGCATTATCAGGTGCTGGCAAATCTCAATGGTGAACAGCAGCGCCAGCAAGTGGTGATCGATGGCAGCGCGCCGGTCAAGCTCAACCTGCATTGGCGAGAATGACCGCGCATGGACCTGGAGGCGTCCCTTGGTGCCTTGCACCGTGACGGTTTCGTGCTGTTATCCGGTGTGCTGGAGTGCGCGCAGATCGACCAGTTGCAAGCGGCCATCGACACGCTAAAACCCCAGCACTGGGACTACAACGGCCTGGTCGAGCACTATAAGTGCGTGTTCAACCGCGACCCACTCTGGCTGAAGTATCTTGACTTGCCGGGGGTGATCGAGCTGGCTGAAGCAGCGCTGGGCGAGGATTGCCACATCATCGGCCAGACCGCCTGGCGCAGCCATCCAGGCTGCCTGGGCATGCCCCTGCACCTGGACTACCTGGCGATGGCCTTGCCGCCATCGCTGTTGGCCGACCCCGGCTTCGAGCTACCTATGCAGGTCTGTACGCTGCAGTGCTACCTGGACGATGTCGATGCCGACCTGTGTCCCACCCGGGTACTGGCCGGCAGCCATCGGGCAGGGCGCAAGCCGCTGCCGGGTGAGCAGCAGTGGCAGGGGCAGGTGGCGCAAAGCATTTTGTGCCACGCGGGCGATGCGTTGATGTTTCGCAGCGAGCTGTGGCATGGCGGCAGCGACAACCGAACCACCGATCGCTGCCGCTCGATGTTGCAGGTTCACTACGGCCGGCGCATGGTCGCGCAGAAGTTCTCGCCGTACCTGCACTGGCAGTTCAGCCCGGCGGTGCTGGCTGCCGCCACGGCCCGCCAACGGCGCTTGCTGGGCGAACACGCCGAGGCCGAATACGACTGACGTTCATGCCTGGGCCCTGATCGCCAGCACGTTGCACAGCGGATGATCGACCACATGCTCGGTGGTGCTCCCGGTCATGCGTTCCATCAGCGTGCGCGTGTGGTTGCCCATCACCAGCACGTCGGTGCGGCTGTGGGCGACGAACTCGGCGATGCTGCGGGTGATCGGCGCCGAGAGGAAGTGCTGGCGCTCGACCGGTATTTCATGACGTTCGGCCAGGTGCTCGAACGCCTTGTGGATCGACTTGCGCACATCGCTGCCGAAGCCTGGCATGGTGATAGTGCCGGCACCGAAATCGGACATATGGGTATGAGCACTGTCGCATACATGCAACAGGTGCAATTCGGCGTTGCACTGCTGGGCGAGGTCGGCGGCAGCCTTGATGACGGTTTCGTTGAGGTCGCTGTAAGGGTGTTCGGGGTGGGTGGGGTCCACGGCCGCCACGACAATGCGCGGTAGCGGGCAATGCACCGCGCTCACCAAATGCACCGGGCATGGGCATTCGCGCAACAGCTCCCAGTCGAGCGGTGTATTCATCAGCCGTTTGAAGGTTGATTGATGCTGCACATCCTTGATCAGCAGATCAGGGCCGATTTCGACCACCTGCGTGAGCACCGCCTGGCGTACATCGCGGGTCAGCATCACATCGGTGGTCACCCGGATACCATTTTCATGCAGCAGGGTGGCTTCGTCGGCCAGCCACTGGCGATTGTCGCTAACCAGGGTCTGCAGCCGCTGCTCATCGCCGCTCATCAGACCGAGGGTGTCGACCTCTTCGATAAAGGCGGTGATGTGCAGCGCGGCGCCGGTGACACGGGCAAGCGCTGCGGCGCGCTCCATGGCCGGGGTATGGCGCAGGTCCGACCCGACCATCAGGAAAAGGCGTTGGTACTGGCTCATGGTGCACCTCCGATTGTGTGGCATTGCCAGCCCCCGAGCTTGAGTTTAGCCCATTGCCGGCAGGGGGTTTCGGGGCGTGGCCGCAGGCAATCTGACAAGCGGTCAAGGCTGGTCTAGGCTGCGCTACAGAGCGTTGCAAGCCAGTAACCAAGGAGCACGGCATGGGGCGGGGTGGTGTCGCGGGTTGGCTGTTGATGGGTTGCCTGTTGCTGACGGGCCTGGCGGTAGCCCAAGAGGTTGCTACACCTTCGAGCGAGTCGGTCGAGCTGAAGGTGTTCAACCGCAGCATTATGCTGTTTCGCGCCACCTTGCTGGGCGAAACACCCCAGCAACGGGTCAGGCGCGCGCAGGCGGTGATTGCCGAAACCCTGGACGAGGATCGCGAGCTGCAGGTGCGCACCGACCCTATCCAGGACGCCTACCTGGTGCTGATTGGCGACAAGCGCGCCTTTATTGTCACCCCCCACGATATCGACCCGCTGACCCAGAGCTCGGTGCTGGAGGCCGCCAACCAGGCCGCCGCCAACCTGCGCCAGGCAGTGGAGGAGCGCCGTGAGGCACGCAACCTGCAATTTCTGATGCGCGCACTGCTGGCGGCGGCCATTGCCACCGCGTTGTACCTGGCATTGCTGTGGCTGATTGCGTACGTGCGGCGCAAGCTGCACGACAAATTGCCTGCGCTCATGCGCCGCCATGCGCGCAGCCTGACCGTAGGGCAGACCCCGGTCATCGACGCCAACTATATCTACACCCTGATCCGCCGATTGCTGACCCTGGTGCGCTGGCTGTTGATCGCCTTGCTCAGCTACGAGTGGCTGGGCTTCGTGTTCTCGCGCTTTCCGTATACCCGGCCCTGGGGTGAACAGCTCAACGCCTACCTGTTCGAGTTGGCCCGCTACCTGCTCGAAGGCATGCTCAGCGCGATTCCGGGGCTTGTGGTGGCGCTGGCGATTTTCTTTATCGCCCGTGGCGCGGTGGCCTTCAGCCGGCGTGTGTTGCGGCGCCTGGCGATGCCCGGGACCCTCAGCTGGCTGAACCAGGAAACCCTGCAACCCACCACGCGGCTGACGGCCCTGGCCATCTGGCTGTTTGCCCTGGCCATGGCCTACCCGTACTTGCCGGGGCCGGCACTGAAGCGTTCAAGGGCTTGTCGGTGCTGATCGGCCTGATGATTTCCCTGGGCGCCACCAGCGTGGTAGGCCAGGCGGCCTCCGGCCTGATCCTGACTTACACCCGTACCTTGCGGCCCGGGGAGTTCGTGCGTATTGGCGAGTATGAGGGCACGGTGACCGAGCTTGGCATGTTCACCACCCGTATCCGTACCGGGCTGGGAGAAGTACTGACCTTGCCCAATTCGATGATCACCGGCAGCGTGACCAAGAACTACTCGCGGATCGTGGAGGGTGAGGGTTATGTGGTGGATACCACCGTGACCATCGGCTATGACACGCCCTGGCGGCAGGTCGAGGCGATGTTGCTGGAAGCGGCGGGGCGTACCAATGGCATTCTCGAACAACCCAAGCCGCAGGTGTTTCAGACCGCGCTGTCGGATTTCTATCCCGAGTACCGCCTGGTGGCCCAGGCCATACCCAGCCAACCCCGGCCCCGGGCGGTGCTGCTCAGCGAGCTGCACGCGCATATCCAGGATGTGTTCAACGAATACGGTGTGCAGATCATGTCGCCGCACTATCTGGGCGACCCGCCCGACGCCAAGTGGGTGCCCAGGGAGCACTGGTACAGCGCCCCGGCACAGCCCCCGAAAGAGCCATGACGGGGCAGGGGCTCAAGCGCGGCGGTCGAGCCATACGGTCTGGGCGTTGCAGAACTCGCGCACGCCAAAGTGCGAAAGCTCGCGGCCAAAGCCGCTCTTCTTGACGCCACCGAAGGTCACGCGCGGGTCGGAGGCGCAGATGCCGTTGACGAACACGCCACCGGTGTCCAGTTCATCGGTGAGCTGGGCGGCCAGCGCCAGGTCCTGGGTGTAGATCGTCGAAGCCAGGCCGAACTCGCTATCGTTGGCCAGCGCCAGGGCATGCTGGGCATCGCGGGCGGTGATGATCGAGGCCACCGGGCCGAACAGCTCCTGGCGGAACGAAGTCATCTGGTCGGTGACGTCGGCCAGCACGGTTGGCTCATAGTAGTTGCCCACGCCTTCGGCCTTGTGCCCGCCCAACAGCAATGTGGCACCTTCGGCCAGAGTGGCCTGCACCTGCTCGTCCAGTTCGTCGCGCAGGTCATAGCGTGCCATCGGGCCCAGGTAGGTCTGCTCATCCAGCGGATCGCCCATCACCAGCTTGCGCGTGGCTTCGACGAATTTCTCGGTGAACGCCTGCACCACGCCTTGCTCGACGATCAGGCGCTTGGCAGCGGCGCAGACTTGGCCAGTGTTGGCGTAGCGGCCAATGACAGCGGCGCGAACGGCTTCATCGAGGTTGGCGTCGTTGAGCACGATGAACGGGTCGGAGCCACCCAACTCCAGCACACACTTCTTCAAGGCGGCGCCGGCCTGGGCACCGATGGCCATGCCGGCACGCACGCTGCCGGTCAGGGTCACGGCGGCGATGCGTGGGTCCTTGATGGCTTGGGAGACGCCTTCTGGGGTAACGTTGATGACCTCGAATACGCCTTCAGGCAACCCCGCCTGCTTGATCACGTCCAACAGCAGGTAGGCGCTGCCCATCACGTTCGGGGCGTGCTTGAGTACGTAGGTGTTACCGGCAATCAGCGCTGGTACCGCGCCACGCAGCACCTGCCAGACCGGGAAGTTCCACGGCATCACCGCCAGGATCGGGCCCAGCGGGCGGTACTCGATACGCGCCGTGCCATTGTCCACCAGTGTGGACTCGGCGCTCAGCATGCCCGGGCCCTGGGCAGCGTACCACTCGCACAATTGCGCACATTTCTCCACTTCGCCGCGAGCCTGGGCCAGGGGCTTGCCCATTTCCAGGGTGATCATTCGGGCCATGGCCGGCGCGTTCTCACGGAGGGCGCCGGCCAGGTTCAAGATCAGTCGGGCGCGCTCGCTGACTGCGGCACGGCGCCATTGGGCAAAGCCCGCTGCGGCACGTTGCAGGGCGGTATCCAGGGCGGCTTCGGATTCGTACGGGTAATGACCGATGGCCTCGCCGGTGGCGGGGTTGATGGACACAGCGTGGGTATGGCTTGGGAACGCGGTCATGGCACAGTCCTGCAAATGTTTGGGAATGACGCCAGCGTAGGGGGCTGTGCCTATTGTGGAAACTGAATAATAATGAGCCTTTCATTCATGAAAGGAGAATGCTGTGGACCTGGTCCAGCTGGAGATCTTCAAGGCCGTGGCCGAGCATGGCAGCATCAGTGTCGCGGCCCAGCATATCCATCGGGTGCCGTCGAACCTGACCACACGGATCAAACAGCTGGAATCGGACCTGGGCGTCGAGTTGTTCATTCGTGAAAAAAGCCGCCTGCGCCTGTCGCCGGCTGGCTGGACCTTCCTCGACTACACCCGGCGCATCCTCGCGCTGGTAGACGAGGCGCGCCTGACCGTGGCGGGCGAGGAGCCCCAGGGGCCTTTTGCCCTGGGCTCGCTCGAAAGCACGGCGGCAGTACGTATTCCGGCGCTGTTGGCTGCCTATAACCAGCAGTACAGCAAGGTCGAACTGGACCTTTCTACCGGGCCGTCCGGGGCGATGATCGAAGGGGTGCTGGCCGGGCGACTGGTGGCCGCCTTCGTCGATGGCCCGGTGCTGCATCCGACCCTGGACGGCGTGCCGGTATTCAAAGAGGAAATGGTCCTGATCGCACCCCTCAACCATGGGCCGGTCGCCCGTGCCCAGGATGTCAACGGCGAGAACATCTACGCCTTTCGCGCCAACTGCTCCTATCGCCACCATTTCGAACGCTGGTTCAGCACCGATGCCGCAGTGCCGGGAAAGATCTACGAGATGGAGTCCTATCACGGCATGCTCGCGTGCGTAAGCGCCGGCGCCGGCCTGGCGCTGATGCCGCGCAGCATGTTGCAGAGCATGCCGGGGTGCGCCACGGTGAGTGTCTGGCCACTGTCCGAAGACTTTCGCTACCTCGACACCTGGCTGGTCTGGCGACGGGGCACCGTGTCGCAGAGCCTGTCGAGTTTTGTCGATCTGCTTGAGGCGCGCCGGGCGGACGCGACCGTCGAACAGGCGGGATAAATCGCGCGGTACGCCGGTGTTCATTGGCTATATTGAATCCAGCGCACTCATGCCATGTGCGAGCCGGAGCAGTCATGCTTGATTATTTTGCCTTGGGTCTGTTGATCTTCGTGGGGCTGGTGCTGTTCTACGGCATCATCGTGCTTCACGATATTCCCTATGAAATCGCCGTTCACCGCAACCATCCACATCAGGATGCCATCCATGCCACGGGGTGGGTAAGCCTGTTCACCTTGCATGCGCTTTGGCCGTTTTTATGGATCTGGGCGATGCTTTACCGCGAGGATCGCGGCTGGGGCATCGGCTCGGGCAGCGCCCAGCCTTCGGCAGCCGACCTGCAGCGAGAAGTACAGGAGCTGCAACAACGGGTGGCCCAGCTGGAAGCGGCCCAGGCCCGCGCACGTGATGCGCGTGTCGAGTCGGGCGGGGGGATCTAGACCATGGACCTGCTGCTGGTGCTCACTTACGCCGCGATCTGCGTGGCGATCTTCAAACTGTTCCGCATCCCCCTCAACAAATGGACCGTGCCCACGGCAGTGCTGGGTGGGGTGCTGATTATCGGTGCGCTGATTTTCACCATGAACTACAACCATCCCTATTCGGAGGTGGCGCGTTCCTATTTTGTCTCGGTGCCGGTGATTCCGGTGGTCACCGGCAAGGTCATCGATGTGCCGGTACAGGGCAACCAGCCGCTGGAGGAAGGCGATGTGCTGTTTCGTATCGATCCGGCGCCGTTCCAGTACCGACTTGCCTCGCTCAAGGCCCAGCAGTTGTCGGCCAAGGGGGATCTGTACCGGATCAATGAGTTGATCAAGCGCAACTTCGGCACCCGGCGTGAGCAGGAAGCGGCCATCGCCCGGGTCGATGACTTGCAGGCGCAGATCAACAACGCCCAGTTCGAGCTGGACAGCACGGTGGTGCGTGCGCCAAGCAAGGGGTATGTGACTCATGTATCGCTGCGCAAGGGGATGATGGCGAGCAAGCTGCCACTGCGACCCTCGATGGTATTCATTCCTGAAGAGGGGCAATACTTTGCGGCCTGGATGCGGCAGAACAGTTTGCTGCGACTGGTGCCCGGCGACGAGGCGGAGGTGGCATTCGACGGTATCCCGGGCAAGGTGTTCAAGGGGCGGGTGAAGAATGTCATCGCCGTGATTGCCGAAGGGCAGGTGCAGCCGTCGGGGAACCTGATCGGCTTCACCGGTTCGCCGCCGGCGGGGAGGGTGCCGGTGATCATCGAGATCACCGACCCGGAGTTTGCCAAGTACAGTGCACAGATGCCGGGTGGGGCGTATGGGCAGGCGGCGCTGTACAGCCAGCACTTTCATCACATTGCAGCGATGCGCAAGATCCTTCTGCGCATGGCGGCCTGGATGAACTACATCTTCCCGTTCCATTGAGGTAGGCAGGAACAACGGTCTTGCCCTGACCTTTGCGGGAGCCGGTCTTGCCGGCGATCGACCGCAAAGCGGTCGAACCCCATCTGGAAGTTGTATCGACCTCTACAGGCTTTGTCGCGGGGCAAGCTCGTCCTGCAAAGGACTGGGCTCGGGTTTGTCGACGGCCAGCGGTTGCGCCACCCAGGACATGAACAGCTCATAGCCAACAGCCAGCAGCACAGGGCCTATGAACAGGCCGATGATGCCGTTGGTGAGCATGCCGCCCAGGGCGCCGATCAGTACCACCGGCATGGGCACGGCGACCCCGCGGCCCAGCAGCAGCGGCTTGAGGACGTTGTCGGAGAGTCCGGCCAGGATGGTCCAGATGGCGAAGATCACAGTGCTGGCGCCCACGCCGTCATGGGCGAAGACGTAGACCACGATCGGCAGGGTGATCAGCAGGACCGGCAACTGGGTAATTCCCAGCAGCAACACCAGCAAGGCCAATACCCCGGCAGCAGGCACGCCCATGATCACCAGGCCGATGCCTACCAGAATCATCTGGATAAAGGCGATGCCCACCACGCCCTGAGCCACGGCACGGATGGTGGAGGTGCACAGTTCGGCCAGCTGTGGCCCGCGTTCAGGGCCGGAAATACGCGTGGCGATGGCAACCCCGGTGCGATGACCGGTTTCGCCCTTGGCCATGATGATGCCCGCGATGATCAGTGCCAGCACAAACACCAGAATGCCTGAGCCGATACCTGCCAATTGAGTCAGCAAGGTCTTGCTCACGCCCTTGAGGTGCGGCGCCACTTGCGACAGTGCCCAGCTCAGGTCGGAGCTGGCGTGTTCCCAGATGCCGTACAGCGGGGCACCGATCAGGGGCCAGTCGCGCACGTTGGCAGGCGGTGGCGGGATTTCGATGACCTGGTCTTCAAAGCCCTGGATACCCGCATGCACCGACTGCGCAATCGAGGTGCCAAGCAGGCTCAACGGACCGATCAGGCAGGCCAGGCCGACGATCACCAGCAGTACTGCCGCCAGGCCATTGCGACCGCCCAGCCAGCCACCCAGGCGCTGGTTCACCGGGTACAGGGTGATGGCCAGGATCACCGCCCACAGCATCAGGCTGAGGAACGGCTTGAAGATATCGAAGCAGAACATCACCAGCACCGCGATCAAGCCTGCGCGGATAAGTACATCTAGCAGTTCCCTGCCGTTGCCAAAGTGGATGGGTCGATGCTCGGCCATGTGAGATTCCTTCCTGATGTTCGAGGGGGTATGTCATTCGCGGGGCAAGCCCGCTCCCACAGGCTAGGGTGGGAGCGGGCTTGCCCCGCGATCAATGCACCGCTGGGCAGCGACTGGCGCCGCCACGGGCTGCCTGGCTGACCTGTTCGGTAAAGCGTTTGATGTTCTGTTGATGGGCCACCACCAGTTCTTCGATGGTGCCGCCCGCCGGGGTCTGGATCACACTGCGGCAATTAAGGGCCCCGGCATCGCTGCCGCCGGCCGCACGCAGGCGCCAGCGGGCATCGAACAAGGCGTACTGCCCCGGCACCGAATCAAATCGCTGCACATCCACCCGCAAGCCCATGCCCGGCTGGGCACTGTTGCTGGAGAACTGGTTGATCAGGGCGTTCTGCAGCTCATCGGCAAGGCTTGCGCCCCACCATTCGGTTTCCAGGATCGCCAGGCTGCTGTTGCTCTGGCGGATCACCAGTTGCGGCCGATCAACCTGGGGCGGCACGCTGATCATCTCCAACTGCACATCAACGCTGTTGACCGGCACCGGCTGCTGGGGGATCAGGGTGTGGTAGTGGATCGGGTCGCTGCGGCAAGCGGCGAGCATCAAGGTCAGGCCCAGTAATGCGAATTTGGTGGCGTGCGCCATGGTCGGTGCTCCTGCAGTCAATTGCGCGACGGTTTCAAGGTGTCAGCCGGGGCATCCTTGGGCCTGCCTCGCAGCAGTGACTCAGGATTTCGGCCAAGGTAGTCAGCCAGTTCACGCAAGGAGCGCGACATGCGTCCCAGCTCGTCGAGGGTCTGGGTCAGTTGCTCACGCTGCGGCGAGTCGTCGGCCAGGGTCGAGTTCGCCGATTGCAGCGTCTTGCTGACTTCCGCCAGCGTGCCCTGAACGCCCGGCAAGGTGCGGTTGTTGAACTGCTGCAAGCCCTTGCGCAGTTCCACCAGATTGGCATCCAGGTTGTTGGCGATGCGCTCGATCGGCAGGCGATTGAGACGGTCGACCATGACTTCGAATTTTTCCTGCAACTGCTCGAGGCTACCCGGTACGGTGGGAATCATGATTGGCCGGGCAGTGGGGTCGAAGGTCACTTTGGGCGCCTTGGGGTCGAAGTCCAGGGCGATGTACAACTGCCCGGTGAGCAGGTTGCCGCTGCGGGCCTGGGCGCGCAGGCCGTTGTCGATGAACATGCCCAGCACCTCGGCTGCACCTTGTTCGTCTTCGGGGTTGTGCTTGAGGGCCTTGAGCAACTTGGTGTGGGCATTGCCCAGGCGTTGCGGGTAGATGACGATGCCGACATTGACCGGAAAGCTGCGTTGCTTGAGGTCAAAGTCCAGGTTTACCGACACCACCTTGCCGATCTCCACGCCAAGGAACTCCACCGGGGCGCCGACCTTCAGGCCGCGCAGCGCCTGGTCGAAGCGCAGGGCCAGGTATTGCGCCTTGCCGTTGGGCGGGGCGAGGGCGGTCTGCTCGTTCTCGAACAGCTCGAACACCTTGTCTTCGCTCGCCACCTGGTCTTCGGGGTTGAACGGCGGGGCGCGAAACGCGATACCGCCCACCAGCAGTGACGACAGCGACTCGGTGCGCACGGCAAAGCCATTGGCACCGGCTTCGACATCGATGCCGCTGGCATTCCAGAAGCGCGTGTTATTGGTGACAAACGCATCATTGGGCGATTGCACGAATACTTCGATGTCCACGCCCTTGCCATCTTTGCTCAGTTGGTAGGACACCACCTGGCCGACGGGGATCTTGCGAAAGTACACCGGCGAACCAACCCCTAGCGACCCCAGGTCGCTAGTGTGCAAGGTAAAGCGCTTGCCTGGCTCGTCGTAGGTGATGGGCGGCGGCATTTCAAGGCCGGTGAAGGATTTTGCCCGGGCACCTTCCTTGCCGGCATCGGCACCAATGAAGTCACCCGAAAACAGCGTGTCGATACCCGACACGCCGCCGGCACCGATACGCGGCCGCACCACCCAGAAGGTGGAGTCCTTGCGGGTAAAGTTTTCGGCGTGCTTGACCAGTTGCACGGTAGCGGTGACGTGTTTCTGGTCATCGCTGAGCTCAACGGTGGAGACCTTGCCGATGACCACATTACGGTATTTGACTTCGGTCTTGTTGGCGGTCAGGCCCTCACCTGTCTTGAAGGTGATCTCGATGGTCGGGCCTTGCTGCAACCAGTTGTGTACCACCAGGGAGATACCCACCAGCACCGCGATAATCGGCACGATCCACACCAGTGAAACGCTGAAGCGCCGGGTTTTGACGGTTGCTGCGCCTGGCACTGGCGGTTCTTCAGTGACTGCTGACTTCATCCATGCGCTCCTTGGGTTCGGGGCTTTCCCAGATCATTCGAGGGTCGAAACTCATCGCGGCCAGCATGGTGAACACCACCACCAGGCCAAAAAACAGAATGCCCGGGCGCGGTTCGATGTCGCCCAGGGCCTGGAACTTGACCAGTGCGGCGACCAGCGCCACGACAATTACATCGAGCATTGACCAGTAACCGATCAGTTCGACGAAACGATAGAGTTTGGAGCGCTCTTTCTGGGCCCAGTCGCTGCCGCGCTGCACGGTGATCAGCAACAGGCCCAGAGCGACGAACTTGGTCGCCGGTACGGCGATACTGGCAATGAAAATGATCGAGGCGATGTCCCAGGCGCCGTGGGCCCAGAACTCGATCACCCCGCTCATGATGGTGCTGTCGTCCGCGCTGCCGAGCATTTTGGTGTTCATCACTGGCAGCAGGTTGGCCGGTATATAGAACACCAGCGCGGCGATCAGGTACGCCCAGGTGCGGGTCAGGGAATTGGGTTTGCGCTCGTGTACCGGGGCGCCGCAGCGCGGGCACTCATGCACGGGGCCTGCGGTGGTGTCGCAGGCCTTGCCGCAGGCGTGGCACAGCACCAGGTTGAGCTCGTTGGCCAAGGGTGGACGGTTCATGGCAGTTCGTCCCACAATTCACGGATATCGCGGCCGGCGACGCGGATGATCAACAGGCTCAGGGCCGCCAGGGCCAACAGGCCGATACCGGGCAGCACATCCAGCAAACCGGCCAGTTTGAACACCGCGACCATGGCGCCGAGCAGGCAGACTTCGAGCATGCTCCAGGGGCGCAGGGTTTCCAGCCAGCGCATGCACCAGGTGAAGCCCGGTGAGCGTTGTCCCGCCAGGGCGTAGGTCAGTACCCAGATCAGCAGCACCAGCTGGAACATCGGCGCGATGATGATGGAGACCGCTGCCACCAGCGCGATAAAGGTGATCGGCCCGGCGGCCAGGGCATGCACCGAGTCCCAGAGGGTGGCGCTGTTGGAAAAGCCCTGCACGCTGATGCTCATCACCGGGTAGAAGTTGGCCAGTATCCACAGCACCGCGGCGGTGAGGGTCAGGGCCAGGCGCTGCTGCAGGTCAAGGCCGTTGTAGCGTTGCAGCACGGCACCACAGCGCAGGCACAAGGCCTTCTGGTGCTTGGCGAGGGGGACCTTGTGGTACACACAGTCGCAATGTTCGCAGATGATCAGTTGATCGGTTTGCAGCATGGTACGCGCTCAGACTGCCGGCGGGGACTAGCTCAATATAGACGGCATGCGGACAAGCTCACGGATTTTTCCCACATCTGCAGCCAGTCGATTGACTTGGGCTATACCTAACTGGCTCGAACCACCCGCACGGAGTGCGCCGATGAAGCCTGTAGACTGTGTTCTTTGCCTGCTGTTGACGGCCCAACCGCTGTTCGCCCTGGCCGAAGAAGCGCCAGCGGCCACTGACGCGCAACCCGTGCGCAACCCCCAGGTGATCGACAAGGTCATCGACATGGGCGAATACCTGCGCAGCCTCAAGGCCTTCAAGGTGACGGCCCAATCCACCCGCGACACGGTGCTGGACTCGGGGCAGAAGATCAAAAGCGAATCGCTCAATGTGCTGCAGGTCGATGGCCATAACCACTTGTATGCCCGCAGTGACGGCGACACCCGAACCCTGGAGTTCTTCTATGACGGCAAGAAGCTGACCCAGTACTCGCCGTACCTCAACTACTACACAACGGTCGATGCGCCGCCCACCCTGGAAGAAACCCTGCACCGCCTGGAGAACTACTACGGCATCCAGATACCGCTCGAAGACCTGTTCCTGTTCGGCCGCGACCAGGCGCAGATCGATGCGATCAAGAGTGCCCTGTACATCGGCCCCTCGACCATCGAGGGCCAGTTGTGCGACCACCTGGCGTTTCGCCAGGACGATGTCGACTGGCAGCTGTGGCTGACGCGCGCCGACAAGCCGCTGCCGTGCAAGCTAGTGATCACCACCCTCAACGAGACGAGCGCGCCCGAATACACCGCCGTGTACAGCTGGAACCTCAAGCCCGACAACAAGAAGGTGAAGTTCACCTTTGCGCCGGGCAAGGGCGATGTCGCCATTCCACTGAAAAAAGCCAGCGAGTAAGGGAGCGCCGCCATGTTCAGGATCGCCTCGTACACCGTGCTGTTGTCGCTGTTGAGCGTGTCGCTGCTGACCTTCCTGCCGGTGCCGGAGGCCGATGCCGGTCCCCGCGCCATGGGTCACGCCCGGGCATCGGTGAACCGTGCTCCGCCCCGGGGCGCACCGCATGCACAGCGCATCAATACCCGCCAGAATGTGTCGGGCAACCGTGTTAACAGCAACCGGCAAGTCCATACCAATCGCCAGGTCAACAGCAACAACCGTCACGTCAACGCTGGCAACCGCGCCTACGTCAACAATGGCACGCGCAATGTAAACATCGACAACCACCGCGATGTCGACATCGATGTCGATGGTGGTGGACGCTACGGTTATGACGATGACTACCACCCGATCGCGACTGCCGCTGCCGTGACAGCGACGGTCGTGGCCACCTCAGCGGTGGTCGGGGCGATCTTCCGGCCTTCGCAGATGCCGTCCGACTGCGTGCAAGTGATGCGCTACAACACCGCCTACCTGCAATGCGGATCGACCTGGTTCCAGCCGCAGTACCAGGGCAGCAATGTCACTTACGTGGTGGTCGATGCGCCATGAAGGGCATAGAGTACAAATGTACTCCTTGCGCTGTTTACACATGACGTAACGATTACCAGGGTGTAACTCTTCCCACGGGGCTAAGCTTTTTTTCTTGCGCTGTCTTTCGCACAGGAGCCTTGCCATGCCCACCCGTCGCGATTTTCTGGCGGCCAGCGCCGCCCTGGCTGCCGGAGTCGGTTGCCTGAGTCTGTCTGCTTTCAGCTTTGCCCAGATCGCCAGCGGCGTCATGCTCACCCGCAAGATTCCGGCCAGTGGTGAAGCACTGGCAGCGATTGGCGCCGGCACCTCCGGCAGCTTTGAAGTGGAGGCTGGCTCGCCCGAGTACCAGCAGCTCAAGCAGGTACTCCAGGTATTTTTCGACGGGGGCGGGCAGGTCATCGACACCTCGCCCAACTACGGCGGCGCCGACGCGGTGCTTGGCCAGTTGCTGGAGGAGGGCGGCTGGCGCAGCAAGACCTTCCTGGCCACCAAGATCGCTGCCGACAGCCGCGCCGCCGCCGAGGCGCAGTGGGCCGGCACCTTGCGCAGCCTGCGTACCGACAAGGTCGACCTGTTGCAGATCCACAACCTGCGCGATTGGCAACGCCAGTTGCCCTATGCCCGGGAACTCAAGGCGCAAGGCCTGACCCGCTACGTGGGTGTGACCCACTACATCGACAGTGGCCTGGACGAGCTGGAAGTCATCCTGCGCAAGGAGCCACTGGACTTCATCCAGATTCACTACTCGGTCAACTCACCCGGTGCCGCCCGCACGGTACTGCCGCTGGCCCAGGACAAGGGCGTGGCGGTGCTGATCAACCGGGCGTTCGACGACGGTCGGCTGTTCGCCAAGGTCAAAGCCCAGCCCTTGCCGGCCTGGGCTACGGAACTGGGCGTGGGCAGCTGGGCCCAGCTGTTTCTCAAGTTCGCCATCAGCCACCCGGCGGTGACCACGGTGATCCCGGCCACCAGCCGCCCGGATCGCCAGCTCGACCAGCTCAAGGCCGGGCATGGCCCGCTGCTCAGCGCGGCGCAAAGCAAGCAGTTGATTGCCCAGTTCGCCTAGGGCAAACGACCCATGACCCGGTTGGCAGCCCGTCTGTTCAACGTCCGCGACGGCGAGCTGCCGATCGTGGTGGCAGGGCTTGCGCTGTTCTTCCTGTTGTTCGCCGGCTACTTCATGCTGCGCCCGGTACGCGAGACCATGGGTGTGGCTGGCGGTGTCGAGAACCTGCAGTGGCTGTTCACCGGCACCTTCGTGCTGACCCTGATCGCCTTGCCGCTGTTCGGCTGGCTGGCCTCGAAGGTGCAACGCCGACGCATCCTGCCGTGGACCTACGGTTTCCTGGCCAGCAACCTGCTGGTGTTTGCCGCCGTGTTTGCGCTGCAACCCGACAACCTGTGGAGCGCCCGGGCGTTCTACATCTGGTTGTCGATGTTCAACCTGCTGACCATCTCCCTGGCCTGGAGCGTGCTGGCCGACCTGTTTTCCAGCGAACAGGCCAAGCGCCTGTTCGGCCTGCTGGCCGGTGGTGCCAGCCTGGGCGGGCTGGTGGGGCCGCTGCTGGGCACCGTGCTGGTAGGCGTAATCGGCCATGCCGGGCTGGTGCTGCTGGCCACGGCCTGTTTGCTTGGCAGTATCGTCGCGGCGACCTACCTGCAGCGTTTCAGAGACCGGCATCCCCTGCCGGCAGACACCGAACTGCCCCGTTCGCGGCCCTTGGGCGGCAACCCGTTCGCCGGTGCCAGTGAAGTGTTTCGTTCGCCTTATCTGTTGGGTATTGCGCTGTTTGTGGTGCTGTTGGCCAGTGTCAGCACCTTCTTGTACTTCGAACAGGCGCGGCTGGTGGCGACGCACTTTACCAGCCGCACGGAACAGACCCAGGTATTCGGGTTGATCGACAGCCTGGTGCAGTTCCTGTCGATCCTCACCCAGGTGTTCATCACCGGGCACCTGGCGCGCAAGCTGGGCGTCGGTGTGTTGTTGGTGGCGGTGCCGCTGGTGATGGTGGTGGGGTTCCTGTGGTTGGCGCTGGCGCCGTTGTTTGCGGTGTTCGTGGTGGTGATGGTGGTGCGCCGGGTGGGTGAGTACGCCCTGGTGCGGCCGGGGCGCGAAATGCTCTACACCGTGGTGTTGCCCGAGCAAAAGTACAAGGCCAAGAACTTTACCGACACCGTGGTCTATCGCGGTGGCGATGCGCTCAGTGGCTGGGTCAAGCGTGGGCTGGACGTGCTCGGCGACCACCCGGCACTGGCGATGTTCATCGGCGCTGCCATAGCGCTGGTGTGGGGCTTGACGGGCGCCTGGCTGGGCCGACAGCAACGCAAACGTGAGTAGATTCGGTGGGAGCAACTGTCTTGAACCGCGACACCGGCAATCGGTAGCCGCTGCCGAGGAACGAGGCAGCGGTCGTATTCCAGGCAACTCCAGATGCGCTGCATGCAAGGGCCTTTCGCGGGGCAAGCCCGCTTCTACCGGCGAATACAGTTCGCTGTCTTGATCAAATCTTGAAAAATCCTTGAGTCTGCCTTGAAGAAGGGAATTTAGGCTTGCCTGGTTCTTTTCTTAACCCTCAAAGGAAAACCACGTGAGCACTGTAAAAAATGGGCGTTGCAAACGACTGATCACGACCCTGGCATTTAACGCCACCCTGGCTGCCGGGTGCGCTCAAGCAGAAGTCCCTGCCAGCATCTGGGGCGACACCACGGATGTCTCGTTGGGCCTGGCCGCCAGCTACACGCCTCGTTACATGGGCTCGAAAAACTACACAGCGGCTTTCCAACCCATGCTGCGTATGGAACGCGGCATCTTCTTCCTCGACTCGCTGGAGGGCCTGGGCGTGCAGTGGCAATCGAACACCGGTTTCAGTGCCAGCGCCTCGCTGGGTTACGACTATGGCCGGGCCGACGGCGACAGCAACTACCGCCACGGCTCGGACACACTCAAAGGCATGGGCGAGGTAAGCGGCGCCACTGTGCTCAACCTCAATGCATCCCAGAAAATCACCTCCTGGCTGTCGCTCAATGCGCAAGCTGAGCTGCGCATGGCAGGCGAAACGCGGGGCGACCGATATGCTTTCGGCGCGCAGGCTACCTTGCTGGACAGCGACTACGACACGGTTACCTGGCGCGTCGATGCACATGCCGGGAACGGTCGATTCAACCAGACGTACTTCGGTGTAACGCAAGCCCAGAGCGCGACCTCGCGCTTCGCGCTGTACACACCTGACCAGGGTATTTATGCCTATACCACCGAACTGGCGTGGCGCCATGCCTTCGATCAACATTGGTCGACTGCCGCCGTTGTTGAACTTACTCATTACACCGACCAGGTCAGAAACAGTCCGATCATCAGCAAAGAGACGACGACTACCAGCTATGTCGGTGTGAGTTACATATTCTGACGCGCCAGCCAGTATCACGAAGTCGAACGCGATCAAAGCCGATCGGTTAAAGTCGCGACCGCCAAACTTGAATCACCTAGTTGCACGCCGCAGCAAACCACGCTGCGACGAACTGCATTCGCGAGGCCCGTGTGAGCAACCCATTGATTCTGATTGTCGAGGATGAAGCCGACAGCGCGAACATCCTCGAAGCCTATTTGAAGCGCGATTTCTTTGACGTGGCCATTGCCGAAGATGGCCTCAAGGGTGTGGAACTGCACCAGCGGCTCAAACCTGACCTGATTCTGCTCGACATGATGCTGCCCCGGATGAATGGATCCGAGGTGCTCAATGTCGTGCGCAAGCGTGGCAATACCCCCGTCATCATGGTCACCGCCCTGGGTGACGAGCCGGAAAAGCTGGGGGCCTTGCGATACGGCGCCGATGACTATGTCGTCAAACCCTACAACCCCAAGGAAGTGGTCGCTCGGGTTCAAGCGGTGCTGCGCCGGACACGGGCCAATAGCACGGGTGAAGCCAGGCTTCGTTTTGGCGCGCTGTGGCTGGATCCGTGCAGCAGGACAGTGGGCGTATCCCAGGACGAAGGCATGAGCGCGTTGATCGATCTGACACCCACTGAGTTCAACCTCTTGTCGGTGCTGTTCAATGCCCCGCAAAAAGCATTCAGCCGGGAAGAACTGCTCGAACGGTGCCTGCCAGAAAGCGATGCGCTCGCCAGGGTCGTCGATACACACATCCACAATGTTCGCCGCAAACTTGAAGTTCACGGCGTCAGCGACCTATTGGTGACCGTTCGCTCTATCGGTTACCGGTTCCAGTAAGGGGTAGGCATTGAAACGGCAAGTCAATCTCTGGCAATGGGTCGGTTGGCGCATGGGGCTGATTGCAAGCGGCGCGGTGGTGCTGATGGCGCTGATCATGTGGTCTCGCTTCCTTTGGTGGAACGTTGAAATCCAGTCAAAGATTCCACCTGCTGCCAGGGTTGAGTTGGAAAGGCTATTCGAGAATCCACAGGGGAATGAAGCCGAGCTGTGGGCTTACATGAGTCAGTACTACCACTTCGATGACATTCTTCCCGGCATTACCGGCAATGACTGGTGGACAATCGCGTTTCTGTTGTGTGCAGCCCTGCCCGTTATCGTCGTGACGGGGTTCCTGCTGCTTCGCCCGCTGTCCAGTCGGTTCGTCGACATCGCACATGCCGCGCAGAAAGTTGCCGGAGGTGATCTGAGCGTAAAGCTGCCGCTCAACGAGCAGATGCCGCTTGAGGTTCAACAGCTCAGCTCGGACTTCAACAGCATGACGCGACGCCTGCAGTTGTATGAGCAAGAGGTGCAAGCGTCGAGTGCCGTTCTCACCCATGAGCTGCGGACACCGCTGAATGCAGCCATGGGGCGTGTAAGGGGTATGTTGGATGATGTGTTTCCGGCCAATCCTGAGCAGTTGGGGATGGTGCTGCATCAACTCGAGAACATCAACGTTCTGGTCGACGACCTGCTCCTGTTGTCGCTCGCACAGGCCGGCCAGCTTCCGCTGACGAAAACCACGTTCACCCTCCAGAGTCTGCTGGACGAGCGAATCAACTGGTTCAAACCGTATCTTGCTGCGGTGGGAAGGGACGTCTTTGTTGCGGCGCTGCCCTTCAGGCCCATCCATTGCGACCGAAATCGCATTGGCCAGGTGATCAACATATTGCTGGAAAACTACATCCGATACGCATCCGCCGCCGGTAATCTGGAGATCCGCGGCACAGCGGATCAGCGCGGCATTACGCTCATTTTCAGTGATCGGGGCCCGGGTTTGTCCGGCAATGAGCTGGAACGGGTATTCCAACGGTTTTGGCGGCAAGAACCCTCACGAGACCGTCGCGCGGGCGGGAGCGGGCTGGGCTTATCCATAGCGCTTGCCATCTGTACCGCCCATGGGGGCGCGATCGCTGCTCGTCGCCGTGGCGGCGGTGGCATAGCGTTCGAGGTGTTCTTGCCATATACCTGAGGCGAGTCGAGATCGTTCAAGGCAACGCATACAGCTTGAACAACTTGCGAATGGTCTCGGTAGTGCCGCCCAGGTACGTCCCATAAGCCTGTTCGATCTCTCCGGAGCGATACATCTGGCTCAACACGGTATCCACCAGCAGTCGGAGTTCCTCGTCACTTCGCGGCAGCACCATCGATACAGGCGCATATTCATAGATGTGCTCGAGCAACCTCAACGCCGTGCCATCGTCCTGGCCCGCAAGGAGGTTATTGAGCACCATTCGCTCGGAGAAAAAAGCATTCGCCTTGCCCTGGGCAACCGCGTCGAGCCCGGCAAGGTTGCTCTCGACGGTGATTACCGTGGCAATCACCCCAAGACTGCGCAATTGCTGACGTACCCATTGCTCGCTCACCGCCCCCGACACCACCGCAAAGGTCTGGTTGGTCAAGCCACGGTTGAGCGTGGCGCGCCAGGTCGGACCACTGTGAGCCTGTTGGCCGCTGAGCACGTTGAGCAGCGCCTCGGGTGCATCCTGGCGGACAACCGCTGTAAGCCCTGCCGTGTATACGGGCACTGAAAAGCTCACCTGTTGGCGCCGCTCAAGGGTCGCCACCGTGGGCGTGCAGAGGATATCGACCTGGCCGTTGCGTACAGCGGTGATTTCATCGGCCATCGCCACAGGTTGATAGCGCACCTGCAGCTGCGCAAGATTCAGGGTCGTCTTCACTTGCCCGGCGATCCTGGCGCACAGGTCGATGGCGTAACCTCGGGGTTGGTCACCGTGCTGCGTACTGAAGGGGGCAAAGTCCGGCAAATAGCCCAGGGTCAGGGTGTTGCTGGCCCGAACCCGTTCCAGGGTGTCGGCGTGGAGATACAGCGGCAACAGACTGAGCAAACAGGCCACTATTTTCATTTTCATCGGCGGTTCTCGCTCAAGGCAGCTCGGCGCGTTCGACCGCCGCCTGCTGGATGATGAAACGCTTGGCCAGAAAGCCATACAGCAGATACCCGAAGGCCAGCACCAGGGCACCGCCGAGCACCGCTTCCATGCCGCAGGCATAGAGCGCGTACAGCGAATAGCCCACGGCCACCAGCAACACCACGGTATTGCGGGTGTACACCGCTGGGCTTACCCGGGCTTTGTACATGATCGCCAGCAGGCCGGTGAGGGCGGTGACGTAGGGAATCAGGTTGGTGACTGCCGCCAGGCTCACCAGCTTGCCAAACTGGGCGCTGGCATTGGGCGAGATGGTCGACAGCGCCATTGCCGTCTGCAGCACGCCGCACACGATCATGCCGAGGATCGGCGCGTTACGGGCGCTGAGTCGGGAGAACAGCGAGGGAAACAGCCCCTGGTCAGCTGTCATCTTCGCGGTCTGCGCCAGGGTGAACTGCCAGCCCAGCAGCGAGCCGATGCAGGCCATCACCGCCAGCGCCATGATGATATTGCCGACCAGCGGGTTGAACATCTTCGCGTACACCAGCGCGAAGGGCGCCGATGCATTGGCCAGCTCCAGATTGGGTACGATGCCCTGGATGACCGTGGTCGACAGCACATACACCACCGCAGCGCCCAGCGTGCCGAACAGGCAGGCCAGCGGTACGTTGCGCTGGGGGTTCTCGACCGCATCGGAGGCCTGGGCCGCAGACTCCATACCCAGAAAGGCCCAGAGCGTGAGCGGAATGGTTTTGCCGATGGCCTCCCAGATGGGCAGGTCATTGGGGTTCCAGGCCTGGGCAAGTATCTTGCTGTCGAACCAGAACCAGCCGATCACGCTCAAGCCCGCCACTGGCACGATCACTCCCCAGACGGTAAGGGCGCCGATCTTGCCGGTAATGTTCGGGCCGCCGAAATTGGCCAGGATGGTCAGCCAGATCAGGCCGGCCGTGCCGACGAACAGGGTCGTTGCACTGCTGCCCAGCCAGGGAAAGAACGCCGTCATGTAGCCCACCGCAGAAATTGCCACGGCAACGTTGGCGATCGCCAGCGAGAGAAAATACAGGTAGGAGCAGAGAAAGAAGCCTGACTTGGCGTGGGCCTCCTCGGTATAGGCCGACAACCCGCCTGGCCGGGTGCAGAACACCCCGCACTGGGTGAAGCTGTAGGCAATGGCCATGGAACCGACGGCCGTGACGGCCCACGACAATAGCGACACCGCCCCCAGCTGCGCCATGCTGGTGGGCAGCATGATGATGCCCGAGCCCATCATGTTGACCGTCACCAAGGTGGTCAGCCCGATCAGGCTCATCTTTTTCGACTCGGCCATGCCTTTCCCCAATGCGTGATAAGCGGCTTATTGGGTATAGGCCATGTTGCCGTTGCGCAATGCGTGAGTTGGAGGAAAATTTGGAACGTCCGGGCGCAAGGTTTTTCCTATTGAGAACAGGCAACGGTTTTTCACTGATCCAGCGGAGGTGTTTATGACCGTGTCCATGCAGTTTCAGAACTCCACGCCACCCAGGCCCGAACCTGGCAGCGGCGAAGAACCCGCCCGGGAGACGCCGGATAGCGACGACAACAAGGAGCAATACCCCGACGACAAAGACATGCCGTTGCCCAATGACTGACAAAGACGTTGCCGGCTGAGGAGTGCAGTGATGTCCATAGAACGCACAATCCCCGAACTTGAAGCCTGGTACGCGCAATACGACGATGAAAGCTACCGTCGCGAGTCGCCGGACTTTTACCACAAGGCGCTGATCCGCACCGCCGAGGCCTTGCGTGACGATGGCGCCATCGACTGGGACGATTGGCTGGCACTCAAGGGGCTGGCCGACGAGGTTCATCTCAATGCACTGGGGGACGCCGTGGAGGCCAAGCTCGATGATCCGGATACCTGAGCGATGAAAGCCCTGAAAATCGCCACCTTCAACATCAACGGCCTGCGCGCGCGGCTTCCCAACCTGCTCGATTGGCTGCAGCGCGAACGCCCGCACGTGGTCTGCCTGCAAGAGCTCAAGGCGCCCGACGCGAGCTTTCCTGCCACCGCGTTCGAGGCCCTGGGCTACGGCACCTTGCACCACGGCCAGGCCTCGTGGAATGGCGTCGCCATCCTGGCCCTGGATGCCGAGCCACTTGAGAGCCGACGCGGGCTGCCCGGGATCGACGATAGCCAGAGCCGTTACCTGGAAGCGGCGGTCCATGGGGTACTCGTCGGCTGCCTGTACCTGCCCAACGGCAACCCCCAGCCAGGGCCAAAGTTCGATTACAAGCTTGCCTGGTTCGAACGCCTGATTGCCCATGCCGCGGGTTTGCAGGCCAGTGAGCTGCCCGTGGTGCTGGCCGGTGACTACAACGTGGTGCCCACCGATTTCGATATCTACAACCCCAGGTCCTGGCTCAAGGACGCTTTGCTCCAGCCTGAAAGCCGGGCCTGCTACCAGCGCCTGCTGGACCAGGGCTGGACCGATGCCATTCGGCATCTTTATCCCAATGAGCGGGTGTTTACCTTCTGGGATTATTTTCGCCAGCACTGGCAGAAGAATTCGGGGCTGCGCATCGATCACTTGCTGCTTAACCCGATCCTCGCCCCGCGCTTGAAGGATGCCGGGGTGCATGCCTGGGTCCGCAACGAACCGCATGCCAGTGACCATGCACCGGTATGGATCGAAGTCGGCTAGCGGCTGGCTTCGTAGTGCGCCAGCAGCGGCTGGGTGCTCAGCCCGTGGAGCACGATGCTCATGGCTACCACCGACAGGGTCAGGTTGATGCAGACCGTGGCCAGTCCGGGGCTCAGGCCCTGATTGAGGCTGTAGAACAGGTAGTAGAGGCTGCCGATCCCGCGAATACCGAACCAGCCCACCAGCAGGCGCTGCGGACGATCCAGCAGGGTGCCCCAGGGCAGCAGCAGGGTGCCCAGCGGGCGCAACACCACGAACAGCATCAGGCCTACGACCAGGGCTCGCCAGTCCCAATGGCTGGCCAGGAC
The DNA here is from genome assembly GCF_040438935.1 of Pseudomonas vranovensis. Taxonomy (NCBI): domain Bacteria; kingdom Pseudomonadati; phylum Pseudomonadota; class Gammaproteobacteria; order Pseudomonadales; family Pseudomonadaceae; genus Pseudomonas; species Pseudomonas vranovensis. Next base: position 1,765,828 of record NZ_CP159259.1, read on the forward strand.
GATGCCCAGCAACGTCACCAGGAAGACCTCCAGCGCCCGTTCCACCAGATCACCGAACGCCAGCATGTCGCCCATCATGATACCCGCAGCCACTTGTTTGTCCGGCAACTGGCGAGTGTCGCCGTGGGTTGCCTGCTCCGGCGCCAGCTGGTGATGGCCGACCAGCGGCTGCACCAGGTGTTCGGCGGGTACCGGGGCATGGTCGCTGGAGCTCATCTCGGTGCGGCGCAGCCCGAGCCCGGCGGCAAATACCGCGAGAAAGCCATAGGCCTGGATCAGCTCGGCGCCGACATACGCCAGGGCAATCAGGGCCAGGGCCAGGTAGTCGTTGGGCGACAGGGTGCTGTCATCGTTACGGATACGCAACGCCAGGCTCAGGCGCCCGACACCCTGGCCCATGGCGTAGCCCAGCGCCAGTCCGGCGCTGACCGCCCACAGCAGGTCATACAGGGCCCAGTGCAGCAGGGCGCCTGCAGTGGGTTGTGCCTGGGCGATCAGCAGCAGGCCCAACAGCACGAAAGGAAAGGCTACGCCGTCATTGAGCCCGGCTTCACCGGACAGGCCGAAGCGCATGGCATCCTGGTCCTTGGCATCGCTGACCTGCACCAGCGAAGCCAGCACCGGGTCGGTGGGCGCAAGAATGGCAGCAACCAGCAGCGACAACCCCCAGGAAAACTGCATCCACAGGTGCAGCAACAGGCACAGCCCGGCAATGCTTACCAGCATCAGCGGGCCGGCCAGGCCCGCCACCACGCGCCATATGCGCCGGCTGAATACCAGGCGCAGCTTGAGGCCGCACACAAACAGGGAAAACAGCAGGGCCACCTCGGTCAGGTGTTCCATCCAGGGTGCCGCATTGGCCACGTCCAGCTGCAACAAGCCCAGGCCGGCCGGACCGATGGCGATGCCCAGGCCCAGGCACACCGCCGAAGTGGTCACTGGCAACCAGCGCAGGTACGAGGCAGTCAGGGCCAGCGTCAGCAGCACCATGCCCAGCACGGCCACCCACACAATAAAGCTCATGGCGCCACCCCGTGTGCCCGCACGCCGCGTGCGGCTTTGTACATTCGAGGGGCGGCGCAGGTAGGGGTTCAACCTGACCCAGGTCGACCCAACGCCAAGGCGATTCAGGCGCCGGTCGAAACGCGACCTGCCGGTACTTGATTCGGTTTGAACAGATAAGTCCGGACTTCCCGCAGAGCCGGCAAGGGGTCGGCGAAGTCGCGGTTGATCAGGTGCAGGTGCTCGATAGCTTCCAGATACTTGTCGCTGGCTTTGTGCCGCAGGCGCTGGTACTGGGTGAACGTTTCGGCATCCAGTTGCGGGTGGTCGAGCAAGGCAAAGGCCTGGTGATCGAGGTGCCAGGCCTGGTGGAACAGGCGCTGGTTCTGCTTCAGGGCGAACGTGCGGCACGCCTTGAGCTGAAAGCGATGGTGGGCGTCGGACATGGCGGGCTCCTTGGCAAAAGGGTGGCATTACAGATGGGACTGACGCCGCCATTGGGGAGTGCAAAATCAATTGCGTTAAAAACTTTACGCAAACGCACCAAAATAGTGCTGTATTGATCATGTTTTTCGAACGATGACCCACAGGCGCGCAAAAAATTCGAGTCGGCGGGAGGCCGCTGGCAGGCGCCCTGAGGCACTTTTTAGCGTTTTGCGGCTCTATTCATCGCCAGACGGCGCCGAACCCCGGCGCCGCCCCAGAACCCAGACCCGGTGCCGATGGTCGAGATTGCCCCTGTTCGTTCCCTGCGAGTGCTGTACCAGCCGTTGCTGGCCGGTGCCTTGCTCCTGTGTGCCAGCGCCTGCAGCCAGCAGCAAGGCCGCGACATCGCCACCCAGTTCAGCCAGGGCAACCCCCAGGAGTTGTTCCAGACCAGCGTCGACCGCATGGCGACACTGGCGATGCGCGACAATCTGCGCAGCCTGTACCTGCTGATGAACAAGTTGTACCTGCGCAACCCCAACCAATGGCGCCTGTCCGGATTTGTCGATGCCACCACCGCCGAACGGCAGATCCGCCAGGCCATCGAGCAGCGCCAGACGTTGCCGCAACTGGGCGAGCGGCGTGACCTGGCAGCCCTGAGCTACGCCCTGAGTCCGGAGTTTCGCGGGGACCGGGCAGGGGCGTTCATCTACGCCATCGGCAGCATGTTGGTAACCGCCCATGGCGGGCGCAGCGAATTCTTCATGACCGACACCATCAACCCGCAGTTTGTCAGCAACGCGGCGCGCAACATTGAAAAGGCTACCTGGATGCTCAGCCAGCGCCAGGATGAGAACGGTGTGTTGCTGCTGTTTTCCAACGAAATGACTGAAGAGGGCAGCAACCTCAGTTTCGCCGTTGAATTCGGCAAGATCGTCGCCCGGCTCGACCTGCTGGCGCAGATGCTCGATGAACGGTACCGGCGCATTGGCCTGAACTACGCGCAAAGCCTGCTGCTGATGAACTTTCTGCCGGTGCAGTAGCAGGGAACTCCTGCCGGGGGAGGAGTATCCTATTTGACGTAGGGACTCTATTTCCGGAGGCACCACCATGCGTCGTCTACTAATCGCTTCTTCGCTTGTTCTCTGCCTGCCTTTCGGCGCGGCGCTGGCCGATGTCGATGCCGGTGATGTCGCCACCTCGGCAGGGGTTTCTGCCTCGCTGTATTCCACCTTCAAGGATGACAAACGGATCATTCCGGCCCGTGACGATGCGTCGTCGTTCATCGCCAGTGGTGGGGCCATCCGTGGGGTTTATCTGGAATCCATGCTGCAGCGGGTTCGTGAACAGAATCCGGGATTGCAGGCCACCGATGAAGATATTGCCCGGGCGATCCTGATGCAGGACCCATTGGGCGCCGAGCGCTGAACCTGTGGGAGCGGCGGTGTGACGGCTCGACTGGCCCCGCGAGAAGCCCATCCGGCTGGCAAACCTGTACAGCCTGGAACACCCATCGCGGGGCAAGCCTGCCCCTACCGTTTCCGGCACATCCCCAGGCCCTTTGCCCCACACCGGATCTACACTTAACGGGCTGCTTCGCCGAAGCAGGTGCAGGATCCGGAGGTCATCATGTTCAGGTTGTCGTCAGTGGGCCTATGTGTGGCGGTTGCGCTGTTCAATGCCCAGGCAAGGGCCGAAACTGTGGTGCCGATGAAGGGCCAGAGTTCTCAGCAAGTCCAATTGGATATGAGCGAATGCCAGAACGTCGCCAATAGCGCGTCGAGCAGTACCTCGACGCCCAGCGGCGGGCGGATCAAGGGGGCGGCCGTTGGGGCCGCCGCCGGGGCAGTGGGGGCGAATGTGCGCGGTAACCAGCACGATGAGATCTATGACCGCGTCGATGATGATGTAAAGCAGGACTATCGGCAGGATCGCGCCAAGCAAACTGCCGCTGCCGGTGCGGTGATCGGTGGCGCCAATCAGCGCCAGGACCGCCGCGAGCAACGCCGCACGAACGAGTCGACCAATGCCACGGCGTACACCAGTTGCCTGCAGGGCAAGGGGTACCAGGTCACCCCCTGACGCTGCAGGGGGATCTACTGCAGGTTACCGGCAACGGCGATAGTCTGCGCGGTGATGTAGTTCGACTCGGGTGAGCAGAACAGATACACCGCGTCGGCCGCTTCCTGCACCGTGCCCGGGCGGCCCAGGGGGTTGCGCTGGGCGAATGACCTGGCTGCCTCCGGGCTGATCCCGACACGGATGTCCCGGCCTTCGATATTCACGGTGGCACCGGCATGGGCGTCGGCGCTGGTCATGCGGGTTTCGATGAAGCCGAAGGCCACGGCGTTGACGTTGACCTTGAAGCGACCCCACTCGCGCGCCAGCGCACGGGTCATGCCGATCACCCCGGCCTTGGCCGACGAGTAGTTCATCTGCCCGGCGTTGCCGTTCAGGGCCGATACCGACGAGATGTTGACCACCTTGCGGAACACTTCCCGTTCCAGGGCCGCATCGGCTTGCGCCTGGGCCTTGATGATCGGGTAGGCGGCACGCAGGATGCGGAACGGCGCGGTCATGTGGCAGTCGACAATGGCGTACCACTGTTCGTCGCTCATCTTCTGGATCACGTCGTCCCAGGTGTAGCCGGCGTTGTTGACAATGATGTCGATGGCGTTGAAGTGATCCATTGCCGTCTTGATGTAGCGCTCGGCAAAGTCCGGTGCGCTGACGTTGCCGTGGCACACGGCGGCCTGGCCACCGAGGTTGCGGATCATCTCGGCGGTTTCGTGCGCGGGGTCGGCGTCGAGGTCGTTGATCACCACGCGGGCGCCTTCGCGGGCCAGTTTCAGTGCGATCTGCTGGCCGATGCCGCGGCCCGAGCCTGTCACCAGGGCGACCTTGCCTTCAAGTTTTGCCATGGGTGTTACTCCTCTCTTATCGGTCTTGTTTACAGGGCGATCACGGCGTCACCGACGATCTTGATTTCGCCGTACTGATTGGTAGTGCGGATCTCGACTCTCAGGCGTTGTTCGCCTTCGGCCTCGAAGCGCTCCACCACCGTGCCGGCACAGGTGATCTGGTGGCCCAGGTGGGTAATGCCGAGAAAGCGCACACCCAGGTCGCGCAGCTGGCGTTGGTCCACCCATTGAGTGACCAGGCGCGCAAGATAGGCCATCGACAGCATGCCGTGGGCGAACACATCGGGCATGCCGGCCTTGCGGGCGTAATCGACGTCGATATGGATGGCGTTGTGATCCCCCGAGGCGCCGGCGAACAGCGCCAGGGTGGTGCGGTTGATCGGGGCCAGGGTCAGGGCCGGCAGTTGTTCGCCGACCTGCAGGTGTTGCAGCGCTGGGGTAGTCATCTGGGTCTCCGCTTCAGCTGTTGCGCTGTACAAGGACGCTACGAAGGTCGGCGACATGTTCGCCGTGCTGGTTGGTCACGCGGGTTTCGCGCACCACGAACTCAAGGGCGCCGCCTTTTTTGTCGTAGATGTCGGCAATGCGTACTTCAAAGCGCAGGGTGTCTCCGGCATAGGCCATGCGGTGGTACCGGAACGATTGTTCGCCGTGCAGGATGCGCGCGGTGACGATGCCCAGTTCGTCGCGCCAGGCGTTGGACGGGATCTGGAACTCCAGCGAAAACAGAAAGGTCGGCGGCAGCGGCAGGGTCGGGTGGCCGGCATCGCGGGCGACCTGTTCGTCGAAGTAGACCGGGTTGGTTTCACCGGTAGCTTTGGCGAAAAAGCGCAGTTGCCCAGCCTCGGCCGTGGCCTCGAAGGCGGGTAGTTGGCGGCCGATGTGTTGTTTGTCGATCATCGAAAGGCTCCTTGGGGCAGGCCAGGTCAGTGTCTCTGGTACACGGTGACCACGCAGGCACCGCCCAGGCCGAGGTTGTGCTGCAGCGCCGTACGCGCGCCTCGTAGCTGACGCTGATCGGCGCTGCCGCGCAGTTGATGGGTCAGCTCGTAGCATTGCGCAAGGCCGGTGGCGCCCAGAGGGTGGCCCTTGGAGAGCAGGCCGCCGGATGGGTTGGTGACCCAGCGCCCGCCGTAGGTGTTGTCGCCATCGTTGACCAATTGCTCGCCGGCGCCTTCGGCGCACAGGCCCAGGCCTTCGTAGGTCAGCAGTTCGTTCTGGGCAAAGCAGTCGTGCAGTTCGATCACGTCGACGTCCTTGGGGCCGATGCCGGCCTGGTTGTAGGCAATGTCGGCGGCCATGCGGGTCATGTCGAAACCCACCACGCGGATCATGTCGTTGGCGTCATAGGTGCTGGGCAGGTCAGTGGTCAGGGCCTGGCCGGCGATCAGCACGTCGGTGCGCAAGCCGTGCTTTTTCGCGAAGGCCTCGGAGACCACGATGGCGGCCGCCGCGCCGCAGGTGGGCGGGCAGGCCATCAAGCGGGTCAGCACACCCTCCCAGAGCATTGGGGCGGCCAGCACGTCTTCGGCGCAGACCACATTGCGAAACACCGCCAGCGGGTTGTTGGCCGCATGGCGACTGGCCTTGGCGCGGATCTTGGCGAAGGTGGCCAGTTGAGTGCCGTACTTCTGCATGTGGGCATGGCCGGCACCGGCGAACTGACGAATGGCTGTGGGCAGCTCGGGCATGCCCACCAGCGCATTGGTCAGTTTCAAGGCACGCTCGGTGGCCGGGGCGCGGTCGGTCCAGGCCGACTTCAGCGCGCCGGGGTTCATCTGCTCGAAGCCAAACGCCAGGGCGCAGTCCACCGCACCGCTCTGCACGGCCTGGCGGGCCAGGAACAGGGCACTGGAGCCAGTGGCGCAGTTGTTGTTGACGTTGACCAGGGCAATGCCGCTCATGCCTACCCGGTACAGGGCTTTCTGTCCGCAGGTGGAGTCGCCGTAGACATAACCGGCGTAGGCTTGCTGGAGGTGCTTGAAGTCCAGGCCGCAGTCGGCCAGGGCCAGGCGGATGGCCTGCTCGCCCATCACATCGTAGGGTTCATTGGTGCCAGGCTTTTTGAACGGGATCATGCCCACGCCAGCCACGAATACCTTGCTGCTCATCGTATGTTCCTTGTTGTTTTTCCGAGGGTCAGAGCTTGCGCGCGATCAGTTCGCGCATTACTTCACTGGTGCCGCCGTAGATGCGGTTGACGCGCATGTCGACAAAGGCCCGGGCAATCGGGTACTCGAGCATGTAGCCGTAGCCGCCATGCAGCTGGACCATGTCGTCGATGCAGCGCGACAGGGTTTCGGTGGTGTGCAGCTTGGCAATCGCTGCCTCTTCGAGGGTCAGGCGCCGGCGCATGTGCTCGCCCAGGTAGTAGTCGACCATCACCCGCAGGGCGGTGGCCTGGACCTTGATGTCGGCGAGCTTGAATTTGCTGTTCTGAAAGTCCCACACGGTCTGATTGAAGGCCTTGCGCTCCTTCACGTAGTCCAGGGTCTGCTCGAGCAGGCGCTCGAGCTTGGCCGCCGCCGACACAGCAATGGAGAAGCGCTCCTGGGGCAGCTCAGCCATCAGGTAGCTGAAGCCCTGGCCTTCTTCGCCCAACCGGTTGGCAACCGGTACACGCACGTTGTCGAAGTACAGCTCGGCGGTGTCCTGGGCGTGCTGGCCGACTTTCTCCAACTTGCGGCCGCGCACAAACCCAGGGCGGTCGGTTTCCACTGCGATCAGGCTGATGCCCTTGGCGCCGGCGTCCGGGTCGGTCTTGCACACCACCACGACCAGGTCGGCAGTCAGGCCGTTGCTGATGAAGGTCTTGCTGCCGTTGATCACATAGTCGTCGCCCTCGCGCACAGCGGTGGTGCGTACCGCCTTGAGGTCGGAGCCGGTGCCAGGTTCGGTCATGGCAATGGCCAGGATGATTTCGCCAGCGCACACGCCGGGCAGCCATTTGCGCTTTTGTTCTTCCGTGCCGCAGCGGTTGATGTAGGGGGCGATGACGTCGGAGTGCATGCCAAAGTACGGGCCGCTCACACCGCAACGGGCGAACTCTTCGTTGAACACCGCGCAGTGGCCGAAGTCGCCGCCACCACCACCGTATTCGGTAGGCAGGCTGATGCCCAGCAAGCCTTCACGCCCAGCCTTGAGCCAGGTCTCGCGGTCGACCTGGCCGGCCTTGTCCCAGGCGGCCTGGCGCGGCAGGCATTCGCGCTCGAAAAAGCGGCGCACGGTGGTGCGGAACATTTCATGGTCTTCGCGCAGAACGGTTCGGGCAATGTGCACGCAGGTCTCCTCAACATGGCAGGCCCCTTGGGCCGGGCGTGAGGATTACGATAGGCGTGGGGCTTAGGCCAAACGCCACCCGAGGCGGGTGGCGGGGCCAGAAACACGGTGTGGACGAGGGGGTGTCGCTCAGGCGGGGGGCGAGTTGCTGTCGCTGGCTTGCAGGTCACGCATACGGGCGACGGCTTCATCACGGCTGCTGACACCCAGCTTGCTGTAGATATGGCTCAGGTGCCATTTCACGGTCTCAGGCGACAGCCCCAGGGCGCGGGCGATTTTCTTGTTGGGCAACGCTTGTGCAAGCAGATGCACCACTTCGAGCTCACGCTCGCTCAGCGGATCGATGCCGAGCGCAGCGGGCTTGCTCGGCGCTGCGCTGGAGGGCTTGTCGGTGGCAACTGCAGGGGCGGCGTCTTGCGCGGCCTGCAGGCGCTCGACATAGAACGCCAGCACCGGGTCAAGGCTTTCCCGACTGGCAACGGCGTCGATCAGTGCCATGCCCTTGGGGTGGGCGTCCAGCAGGCTGCGCAGCAGGCCGAAGCGTTGGCCGCGGCGCAGCGCTTCGAGGATTTTGTCCCGTGCGAGGTCCTGGTTGCCGCGCTCGGCCTCGACCACCGCGGCAAGCACGAGCAAGCGTACGGTGCCCAACTGGCGGCGGTGCCGTTCGCAGGTGCTGATCAGTTGATCAAGACGCACCGCCGCACCCTCCAGGTCTCCCTGGGCGAGTTGCCAGCGCACCCGGGCATTTTCACTGAGGATATGAATTTCCTTGAGCGCCGTTTGCCCTGCATCCGGGTGGCGGGCGTCGAGGGCTTCGAGGCGGGTGAGCTTGGTTCGTGCCGCCGCGGTTTCGCCGAGGATCAGCAGCCAGCGCACCTGCCAGGTCAGGCAATAAGCCTGCAAGCGGTCCAGGCCCAGCTTGGTCGCGTACTCATCCAGGCGCTCGACGAAGGCAAAGGCCTCCTGCTGGTTGCCCGCCAGCCATTGCACGTTCCACAGCACCTGAAGCACGCGCAACACCGAATCGGGAATCGACACCCTTTCGAGGATGTCGACCCACCCCGAGAGCAAGGTGAACGCCTCATCCACCTGATTGGTTTCGTAAAGTACTTCGCCGAGCAGGGCGGCAGACAGGTAAGTGGCATCGGCGCCGGCCTTGCCGCACTGGCCGGACTCATGCAGCACCTCGCGATAGACCCGTTCGGCCTGGGGCATCTGGCCCTCCAGCGCCAGGCTCAACCCCACCATGCACCGTCCTTGCAGGCTGCCGGCGGTGGTGCCGAGCAGGGGCATGCCGTTGACCAGCAACACCGGTCGCTCAACCTGTACCTGGCGGGCCATTTCGTAGTCGCCACGGTGCATGTACAGCCAGGACAGGATATTGGCGCAGGAGCCGATGGCAACGCTGTCGCTGCCCGCCGGCGGGTCGAGCAGTTGCGGCAGGACGGTCATGGCCGCTTCGGTGTCATCGCGCTGCAGGGCCAGGGAAGCACGCAGCAACGCCAGCATGAAGCGGTCGTGTACATCCTGCCAGGGGATATCGCGAGTCAACTGCTCCAGGCTTTCGGCGCAGCCTGTAAAATTGCGCGCGTAGAGCTGCATCCTTACCTTGATCAGGCGCAGCTTGACCCGCGACTGTACCTGCTCCGCCGGCAACAGGCGCACCAGTTCGATCAGCATGCGCAGATCGCCATGGGCATACAGGCTTGGAGCGTGTTGCTCCACCAGCAGCGCCGCGGCAGTGGGATCACCACCCAGGACAGCATGGTGGACCGCTTCGTCCAGGTGGTTGTGGTCACGAAACCACGTCCAGGCGCGCACATGCACGGCGTGCTGCTCGATCTCGCTGCGCGAGTCGAAGTACGTGAGCAGGGTTTCACGCAGCAGCGGGTGCAGGCGATACCAGGTTTCCCGCCCGGCATGGTCTATCGGAATCAGGAACAGGTTGTCCCGCTCCAGGCGTGCCAACAGTGCGCTGGCTTCGCCGATAGCTTCGTGATGGCCGCTGAGGGTGGCGCACAACGAGGCGCAAAAGCGGTTGCAGACAGCCATGAGCAACAGCAGGTCAAGATCGGTGGGCGACAGGTGGGACAGCACCTCGACTTCGAAAAATCGCGCAAACGCCTGATTGTCACGTACCTGGGGCTGCAAGGACGTGGCCGAAGATGCTGGGCGGTTCTTCTTGCGGCTCACGGCCAGCAACTGCAAGCCGGCCGCCCAGCCATCGGTCAAATCGTGCATCAACGTGGCATCGCGCGCGCTGATCGAGCCCAGTTGCGCTGTCAGGAATTGCTCCGATTCGGCCGGGGTGAAGCGCAGGTCCCGCAGGTTCAGTTCCTGCACAAGGTCCTGGCTGCGCAAGCGTGCCAGCGACAACGGCACGGTACTGCGCGACACCAGCACCAGGTGCAGGTTGGCCGGGGCATAGTCGAGCAACCATTGCAGGGCCTGGTGGATACCCACGTCGGTCAGGTGGTGCAGGTCGTCGAGCACCAGCACCAGCTCGCCGGGGCGGCGGGCGATGCTGCGCACCAGGGTGATGACCGTGCGCTCCACGGCCTCGCTGTCGATACCGCGGCCTTCCAGCCGAGTGGCCTCGCGCACAAGGTCTGGGTCGATCTGGCCCAGGCTTGCCAGCAGGTAGTCGAGAAAGCGCGTCAGCTCATTGTCGTCGGCCGACAGCGTCAGCCAGGCTACCTCGAAGCCCAGCGGCAACAGGGCCTGGCGCCAGGCGATCAAGGTCGAGGTCTTGCCGCAGCCGGCCGGGCCCTGGAGCACAATGCAGCGCTGGCGCCGTGCCTTGAGCATTTGCTCCTGCAAGCGCGGGCGGGAAATCAGCCGGCTGCTGCTGCGAGGCGGTATCAGCTTGGTGCTGACGATGGGCGACTGTGACCGATCAAAGACCTGGCTATCGGCTGCGGCGGACTTGCGGTTGTTGTCCATGGGCGTCCCGCTTGGTTTTTTTTTCAAGCATGCACTGAATCTATCTCAATGTAACCCGGTGCTTGAAGCCCGATACCCCGGGGAGCGCCATCGCCACCCGATCCGGGTGGCGATGGTGCGGGGCTGCGTTGTTCTACTGAAAACAACAAGAACACCATGCCCCCGCAGCGCAGGAGCTCGCCCATGGCCATACAGTTCAAGATCAACGAGCACGTGGCGGTCATTACGCTCGATGGGCAATTGCCGGGCAACACCCTGAGCGTCAGCGACCTGATGCACTTGCGCAAGACCCTCAGCGCCTGCCAGGACGATGAGCAGGTACGCGTGATCGTGCTCACCGGCGTCGGCGAGCGGGCCTTCTGCTGTGGCGTTACCCCGAGGGAGGTGCTGCGAACGTCGCCAGGTGGCATCGCTGGCGCACTCAAAAGCCGCGACACTGAGGCCGAGGAGGGCGGTCATGCACGGCTGCCGGACCTGACCGACCTGGAGATCTGGAAGCCGATCATCGCGGCAATCAATGGCGCCTGCCTGGGGGCCGGGTTGGAACTGGCGCTGCAGTGCGACCTGCGCATTGGCGTCGCCCACGCCAGTTTTGGTTTGCCCCAAGTGCGCGAGGCCACCATTTGCGCTGCCGGTGGCGTGCAGCACCTGCTGCGTGTCATTCCCGCAGCCCATGCCATGAAGGTCCTTCTGACCGGTGAGCCCATCAGCGCCCAGGAAGCCGCGCGTATCGGCCTTGTCAGCGACCTGGTGGCGGGGGAGCACTTGATGCCGATGGCCTTGGACTTGGCCGAGCGCATTGCCGCCAATGGCCCGTTGGCGGTGCAGTCGATCAAGCGCCTGGCACTGCACAGCGCCCACCTCAACCCCCGGGATTTCGCCACCCAGGCCCACCTGCACTGGGGCTTGCTGCGCGACAGCCAGGACCAGGCCGAAAGCCGCCTGGCCAACGTCGAGCAGCGCCCCCCGCGCTACACCGGCAACTGACCCGCGCTCCTTCGCTACTGCTGTTCAAACCTGACAACAATAATTCCCAGGAGAGTTCCATGTACCTCACCCAAGGGCTGCACCGCATGCTGCAGCAAAACCCCGATGCCCTGGCCACGGTGTTTCGCGAGCGCCGCCACACCTACGCCCAGTTGGCCGCGCGGGTGGCCCGCCTGGCGGGCGCCTTGCAGCAACTGGGCATGCACACCGGTGACCGCGTCGGCATGCTGGGTTTGAACAGCGACCGCTTTCTGGAGTACTACCTGGCCACCTGGTGGGCCGGCGGTGTGGTCAATCCGGTGAACATCCGCTGGAGCGTGGCCGAGATTGTCTACTCGCTGGATGACTGCGATACCCGCATTCTGCTGATCGATGACACCTTTCTGCCAATGGCCGAGGCGATTGCCGCCAGCGCCAAGGTGCGACCGCTGTTGATCCATGTCGGCGACGGCCCGGCGCCTGCAGGCATGCTCGGCTATGAGCAACTGATTCACGAAGCCGTACCAGTGGACGACGCCTTTCGCGGTGCTGACGACCTGGCCAGCATCCTCTACACCGGCGGCACCACCGGCCGGCCCAAGGGCGTGATGCAATCGCACATGAACCTGTGGTCGGCGGCGGTGGCGCGTGCTGCCGATGTGCCGGTGCCGGCCGATGCCCTGAGCTTGCATATAGCGCCGATGTTCCACCTGGCGGCATTGTCACGGGTGATCCTGATCGCGCTGGTCGGCCTGCCGAGCTACTTCGTGCCTGCCTTCGATGCCGTGGATGTGATGCGCACCATCGCCCGTGAACGCATCACCGACATCCTCATCGTACCGACCATGCTGCAAGCCTTGATCATGCACCCCGAGTTTTCCCGGCATGACCTGAGCTGCCTGCGCGACCTGACCTATGGCGCATCGCCCATCGCCGTGCCCTTGTTGGAACTTGCCCTCAAGGCCCTGCCGCAGGTCAGGTTCACCCAGGGCTACGGCATGACCGAAGCGGCGCCACCGATCTCTGCCAACGGTCCGGAAAACCATGGCCCCGAAGGCATTGCCAATGGCCGCCTGCGCTCGGCCGGGCGGCCCGGGCTCGGGGTCACGGTGCGGATTGTCGACGAACACGACAACGAGGTGCCCTGCGGCACGGTGGGTGAGGTGGTAGTACGCGGACCGAACATCATGCTCGGCTACTGGAACAAGCCTGAAGAAACCGCCCCGGCACTGCGCGGTGGCTGGATGCACACCGGCGACGGCGCCTACATGGACACGGACGGCTTTATCTATATTGTCGACCGCTTCAAGGACATGATTGTCAGTGGTGGCGAAAACGTCTATTCCGGCGAGGTGGAAAGCGCCATCGCCAGTCATCCGGCAGTCGCTGCGTGCGCGGTGATCGGCATTCCCTGTGCCCAATGGGGCGAGGCGGTGCATGCGGTGATCGTGCTCAAGCCGGATACCTTGGCCCGCGACGCCGACATCATCGAGCATTGCCGCCGCCAGATCGCCGGCTACAAGACCCCGAAAACCGTCGAATTTCGCGCCACCTTGCCGCTTTCCGGTGCTGGCAAAGTGCTCAAGCGCGACCTGCGCGAGCCGTTCTGGGGCGGCAAGGACCGTGGGGTGAGCTGACGCCATGTACATGACTCAATGCCTGCACCGCACCTTGCAGCAAACCCCCGAACACCTCGCCACCTGTTTCGGTGAGCGGCGCCAGACCTACCGCCAGTTCGTCGAGCGCGTCGCCCGCCTGGCCGGTGCCTTGCAACGCCTGGGAATGGCGCCGGGCGATCGGGTCGGCATGCTGGCGCACAACAGCGACCGCTACCTTGAGTACCTGTTCGCCGTCTGGTGGGGCGGTGGCGTGCTGAACCCGGTGAACAGTCGCTGGAGCGTGGCCGAGATCGTCTATTCCCTGGACGACTGCGGCACCACCATTCTGATTGTCGATGAACATTTTGCCGGCCTGGCCGGAGAGATCTCTGCCCTGGCGCGCACCCCACCGCAGTTCATCTACGCAGGCGACAGCGAGGTACCGTCAGGAATGCACGGCTTCGAGCGACTGATCGCCGACACGCCACCGGTGGAGGATGCCGGACGCGGCGGCGATGACCTGGCCTGCATCCTGTACACCGGCGGCACCACCGGCTTTCCAAAGGGGGTGATGCAGTCGCACCTGAACCTGTGGTCGGCCTGCATGCCACGCATGGTGGACATGCCGCCGATTGCCGGCGGGCGGCTGCTGCAAGTGGCACCGCTGTTCCACGTGGCTGGCATGGCGCGGGCGCTGATCCAGTTCATGGCCGGTGAAAGCCATGTGCTGGTGGCCAGCTTCGACGCCGCGCACACCTTGCAGGTGATCGAACGCGAGCAGGTTACCGAAACGTTGCTGGTGCCTAGCATGATTCTTGCGCTGCTGGCCCATGCCGACTTCGACCGGCATGACCTCAGCTCGCTCAGGCGCCTGACCTATGGTGCATCCCCAAGTGCCGGCGAGATGGTCGAGCAACTGCTGGCGCGGCTGCCGGACATCGAGCTGTCGCATTCCTACGGCTTGACCGAGGCGTGCCCGGTAGTGTCGAGCAACCTGCCGTGCAACCACACTCCCGAGGCGCGGGCCAGCGGGCTGTCACGTTCGGTGGGGCGTGGCGGGTTGGGCGTACAGGTGAAGATTGTCGACCCCGAGGGGGTGGAGGTGCCGCGCGGCACCGTGGGCGAAATCATCGTGCGTGGGCCGAACATCATGCAGGGCTACTGGAACAAGCCCGAAGAAACTGCCAGGGCCTTGCGCAATGGCTGGTTGCACACCGGCGACGGCGCCTACATGGACGAGCAGGGCTACCTGTTCATCGTCGACCGGCTCAAGGACATGATCGTCAGCGGCGGCGAGAACATCTACCCGGCCGAAGTCGAGAACGCCCTGGCCCGTCACCCGGCGGTAGCCCAGTGCGCGGTGATCGGCATTCCCCATGCGCAATGGGGCGAGGCGGTACATGCGGTGGTGGTCTGCAGCCCCGGCGCCCAGGTGGACGAGGCACAGTTGCGTGCCCATTGCCGCCAGTACATCGCCGGCTACAAGTGCCCGAAATCGGTTGAATTCATCCGGCAATTGCCACTCTCGGCGGCCGGAAAGGTGCTCAAGCGGGTGCTGCGCGAGGCTTATGCCGCGCGCCCTGCACGGCCTGTGGACTGACCCGCAAACCACCCATTCGCGCTACCCGATCCGGGTGGCTCAAACACCCACCCGGCTCACTACATTGGGGTTACGAACCAGGCGCACCAGGCCTGGCAACCCACTGGAGATACCGATGCACATCAACCGTACCGTCTACCGAGAAGACCATGAAATGCTGCGTGAAACCGCACGGCGTTTCTTCGAGCGCGAATGCCTGCCCAAGCAGGCGCAGTGGGACGAAGCCGGGCAGGTTGATCGCGAAACCTGGCTCAAGGCCGGTCGCCACAACCTCCTGTGCCTTACCGTGCCAGCCGAATACGGCGGCGGTGGCGGCGACTTCGGTCACTCGGCGGTGCTGATCGAAGAGCTGTACCGCGCTGGTGTATCCGGTTGGAGCCTGGGGGTGCATTCGGACATTGTCGCGCCCTACATCGTGCGTCTGGGCAGCGAAGCGCAAAAGCAGCAATGGCTGCCAAAAATCTGCACCGGCGAAACCGTGCTGGCCGTGGCCATGACCGAGCCGGGCACTGGTTCCGATCTCAAGGCCATCCGCACCACCGCCGTGCGCGACGGTGACGAGTGGGTGATCAACGGCAGCAAGACCTTCATCAGCAACGGCCTGTCGTGCGACATGGTCGTGGTGGTGTGCAAGACCGACCCCAGCGCGGGTGCCAAGGGTTGCAGCCTGATCATGGTCGAGTGCGATCGCCCGGGTTTTCGCCGCGGCCGCAAGCTGGAAAAGGTCGGCCAGGCAGCGGCCGACACCGCCGAGATGTTCTTCGACGAGGTACGGGTGCCGGTGGGCAACCTGCTGGGTGAAGAGAACAAGGGCTTCATGCACCTGATGGAGGAGCTGCCCCAGGAGCGCCTGGTGATTGCGCTGTACAGCGCCGCCAAGCTCGAACGCATGCTTGAGCAGACCATCGAGTACGTGAAGGACCGCAAGGCCTTCAACCAGACCGTGTGGGACTTCCAGAACACCAAGTTCAAGCTCGCCGACATCAAGGCCCAGGCCACCGCGGTGCGCCTGACCATCGACCACTACATCGGCGAGCACATGCGCCGGCGCCTGACGGTGCAAGAGTCGGCCATCGCCAAGCTGCTGGCCACTGAAACCCTGTGCAAGTGCCTGGACGACATGGTCCAGCTGCATGGCGGCTACGGCTACATGCTCGAGTACCCGATTGCCCGGGCCTTCGTCGACATGCGTGTGACGCGGATCTTCGGCGGTACCAGTGAAGTGCTGCGCGAACTGATCGCCCGCCAGCTTTGATTCTTTCTCTATTTTCCAGGTGAGCCCATGAGCGAAAACGTATTGGTGGCCGGCGTCGGCATGATTCCCTTCAGCAAGCCCGGCACCAGCCCGACTTATGTACAAATGGGCGCCGAAGCGGTACGCCGCGCCCTGGCCGATGCCGGCATCGGTTATGAACGGGTACAGGAGGCCTACGCCGGGTATGTCTACGGCGACTCCACCTGCGGACAGACTGTGCTCTACGAAGTGGGCATGACCGGCATCCCGGTGATCAACGTCAACAACAACTGCTCCACCGGTTCTACCGCCCTGTACCTGGCGCGCAAGGCCATCGAGTCGGGCGCCGCCGATTGTGTGCTGGCGGTAGGCTTCGAACAGATGCAGGCAGGTCCGTTGAAGTCCCACTGGGATGATCGCCCGCCAACCCGTGAGCGCTTCTTGCCGATCCTGCGCGGCCTCACCAACGACGTCGGCAGCGAAATGGCCCAGGCGCTGCGGACCTTCGGCGGCGCCGGGCGCGAGTACATGCAGAAGTACGGCACCCGCATGGAAACCTTCGCCGCCGTGCGCGCCAAGGCCAGCCGCCATGCGGCGAACAACCCCTTGGCGCTGTTTCGCAAGGTGCTCAGCACCGAAGATGTCATGGCCGACCCGGTGCTCTGGCCTGGGGTGATGACCCGCCTGATGGCGTGCCCACCGACCTGTGGCGGTGCGGCGGCAATTCTGGTGTCCGAGCGCTTTGCCCGCAAGCACGGGTTGCGCCGTGACGTGCAGATCCTGGCCCAGGCAATGACCACCGACACGCCCGAGTCCTTCAATTTCGACCAGCCGTCGATGCTCGACTGGGTCGGCACCCATATGACCCGTGCTGCGGCGCACCAGGTGTACGAGAAGGCGGGTGTCGGTCCGCAGGATATCCAGCTATGCGAGCTGCATGACTGTTTCGCCCAGAACGAAGTGATCTGCTACGAGTCGCTGGGTTTCTGCCCGGAAGGCGGCGCCGAACAGTTCGTCAAGGACGGCGACAACACCTACGGCGGGCAGATCGTCATCAACCCGTCCGGTGGCCTGCTTTCAAAAGGGCACCCGTTGGGCGCCACCGGTCTTGCCCAATGCTACGAGCTGACCCAGCAACTGCGCGGCAATGCCGATCAGCGTCAGGTCGAAGGCGCACGCCTGGCCTTGGCCCACAACCTGGGGTTGGGGGGTGCCTGCGTGGTGACCTTGTACGCGAACACCAGCGGCGGCCAGTAATTGTTTCGCTATTTCGGGTGAAAGGACACACCCGTGCTGTGCCGGCACGGACGCACCCCTCAATCCCTAACCGGAGAAACCGCATGACAAGAACAACAATGCGCGGCGTCTTCCAGCCAAGTCTGCTGGCCGTAGCTGTAATGGTTGCCACCTGCGCGGGTCAAAAAGCCCACGCTGTTGAATTCGATATCGGGGAAATCCAGGGCAGTTTCGATTCGGCGCTGTCCATCGGTGCCAGCTGGTCGACCACCGACCCGGACTCGAAATTCATTTCCAACTTCAACGCCCAGGGCAAGTCCGGTGAGTCGTCGTCGCGCACCACGGACGACAACCGCCTGAACTTCAAGAAGGGCGAGACTTTCTCCAAAATCTTCAAGGGTGTGCATGACCTGGAGCTCAAGTACGGTGACAGTGGTGCCTTCGTGCGCGGCAAGTACTGGTATGACTTCGAGCTGATGGACGAGCACCGGCCGTTCTATGACATCGACGACAGTGGACGCGACCGTGCGGCCAAGTCGTCCGGGGCAATGTTCCTCGACAGCTTCGTGTACCACAACTATTCCATCGGCGATCAGGTTGGCAACGTGCGCCTGGGCAAGCAGGTGGTGAGCTGGGGCGAGAGTACTTTCATCGGTAACTCGATCAACAGCATCAACCCCATCGACGTGGCGGCCCTGCGCCGTCCGGGGGCGGAAGTGAAGGAAGGCCTGATTCCGGTTAACTTGCTCTATGTCTCCCAGGGCCTTGCCGAGAACATTACCGCCGAAGCGTTCTACCAGCTCGAATGGGAGAAATCGGTAGTCGACAACTGCGGCACCTTCTTCGGCAATGACGGTGTGCCGCAGGGCTGCAACGATCGCCTGGTGATCGCCGGTCTCGACCTGCCGCCGGGCGCTGCGCAGAACACCGGGGGCCTGGCGGCCATCGCTGCCGGCCTTGACGATGCCTACATCCCGCGGCTCAAGGACGACGACGCCCGCGACAGCGGCCAGTACGGCCTGGCCTTGCGCTGGTTCGTGCCGGAGTTCAACGACACCGAGTTCGGTGCCTATGCCATGAACTACCACAGCCGCAACCCTTACCTGAGCATCAATCAGATGAGCAGCGCCGCAGGCGGCGTGGCATCGGCACGCAGTGCCCGCTACTTCATCGGCTACCCCGAGGATATCCGCCTCTACGGCCTGAGCTTCCAGACCAACGTCGGCGGCGTGGCACTGGGCGGCGAGGTCAGTTACCGGCCCAACATGCCGCTGCAATTGAATACTGCCGACCTGCTGTCATCGGCAACCTTTGGCGCCACGTCGCCCCTGATCACCACCGGCTTTGCCGGCCGCACCCTGGGCGCCGAAGTCAATGGCTACAAGCGCATGCCGGTGACGCAGGCGCAGGTAACGGCCACACAGTTCTTCGACCAGGTGCTGGGTGCCAGCCGCCTGACTGTGGTGGGAGAGGTTGGCTACAACCACATCAACGGCCTGGGCAAGGCCGACGGCAGCGACCTGCGTTTTGGTCGCAGCCCGGCCTTCGGCTCCGGTGAACTGCCTGGCGCGCTGGGCCTGGCCACCTGCCAGGGCAGCGCGGTGGGCACGCCAACGGCCAGCAACCCGGCCCAGGAGTGCAATGACGACGGCTTCTATACCAGCAACAGCTGGGGCTATCGACTGCGCGCCAAGCTCGATTACCAGAACGTGATCGCCGGTATCAACCTGTCGCCCAACCTGGCCTGGTCCCACGACGTGCAGGGCTATGGCCCCAACTTCGACGAAGGCTCCAAGGCTGTCAGCGTCGGCGTGGATGCCGAGTACCAGAACACCTACACCGCAAGCCTCAGCTACACCAACTTTTTTGGTGGCGACTTCAACACCAACATCGATCGTGACTTCCTCGCCCTGAGCCTGGGCGTGAACTTCTGATGCAACCCTGCCAGAGGAACCTCAACATGAACGCACGTTTCATTCTGCACGTTGGCGCATTGAGCCTGTCGCTGCTGGCAAGCAGTGTGATGGCCGCCGTTTCGCCCCAGGAAGCCGCTCAACTGGGCACCACCCTCACGCCGCTGGGCGCCCAGAAGGAAGGCAACGCCGAGGGTAGCATCCCGGCCTGGACGGGTGGCCTGAAGCCTGGCGCAGCGCCGTTGGACAACGGCTTTCTGGGTGATCCGTTCGCCAGCGAGAAACCGCTGATGGTGATTACCGCCGCCACTGCCGAGCAGTACAAAGACAAACTCACCCCCGGCCAACTGGCGATGTTCAAACGCTACCCGGACAGCTACAAGATCCCGGTGTACAAGACCCAGCGTACGGCTGCCTCGCCGCAGGACATCTACGACATTGCCAGGAAAAGCGCGGTGACCACCGAGCTCACCCCCGATGGCAACGGCCTGGTGAACTTCGCGCAGACTCGCTACTACCCGTTCCCGATTCCCAAGAGCGGGGTGGAGGTGTACTGGAACCATACCAACCGCTACCGGGGCGGCAACATGAGCCGTGAGGCGGCGCAGGCGGCACCGCAAACCAACGGCTCGTACTCGATTGTCGAGTACGACGACACCCTGGCGTTTCCGCAACTGATGGGGGACGTCAAGCCGGGGCAGGGTGACAACATCCTCTACTACTACAAACAGGAGATCACCGCACCGTCGCGCATGGCCGGCAGTGTGGTGCTGATCCACGAGACCATCGACCAGGTCAAGGAACCGCGCCTGGCCTGGGTCTACAACGCCGGCCAGCGCCGTGTGCGGCGTGCCCCGCAGGTGGCTTACGACGGCCCGGGCAACGGTTCGGACGGCATGCGTACCGCCGACAACACCGACATGATGAATGGCGCCCCGGACCGCTACGACTGGAAGCTGATCGGTAAGAAAGAGCTGTATATCCCGTACAACAACTATCGGCTGCAGTCGCCCAAGCTCAAGTACGACCAGATCATCAAGCCGGGGCATATCAACCAGGACCTGACGCGTTATGAACTGCACCGGGTCTGGCACGTACAGGCCACGCTCAAGCCTGGTCATCGGCACATCTACGCCAAGCGCGACATGTACTTTGACGAAGACACCTGGCAACTGGCCGAAGTCGACCACTACGACGGCCGTGGCCAGCTATGGCGAGTGGCAGAGGGCTACGCGATGAACGACTACGAACGAGGTTCGCCCAACTTTGCCATGCTCGGCATCTATGACCTGATTGCCGGTCGCTACAACGTGCTGGCCATGACCAACCAGTCCCGGCATGCCACCACCTATGGCGTCAGTGCCAAGCTCAACGACTTCACCCCGTCGGCGTTGCGCAATGCGGGAGTGCGTTGACAGCTGCATCGCGGGACAAGCCCGCTCCCACCGATCCTGCAGCCGCCACCTGATCCGGGTGGCGGCACCGGCTCGCCAATGATCAACCATGCCGCCATTGGCACCCGACAATAACAAGCGAGGCAGCAATGACCGCCATCGACATCCGTTCGACCCTGGAAAAACAGCGAGCGGCCTTCCTGGCCAGTGAACCCTACAGCGCCGAACAGCGTTGCGAGCTGATCGACCGCGCGATCAGTCTGCTGGTCAACCACGAGCAGGACATCATCGATGCCCTGGCCGCCGACTTCGGTCACCGTAGCCCGAGCTTTTCCAAGGGAAGCGATGTGCTCTCACCTCTGGCCACACTCACCCAGGTCAAGGCCGAACTGGCCCAGTGGATGCAACCTGAAGCACGCCAGGCCAAGGCCGGCCAGGCCTGGGTGCAATATCAGCCGCTGGGTGTCGTGGGTATCGTCACCGCCTGGAATGTACCGGGCTACATGGTCTTCAGCGGCCTGGCCGGGGCACTGGCCGCCGGCAACCGGGTGATGATCAAACCCTCGGAATACACCCCTCGCACCTCAGCCCTGCTTGCCCGGCTGATCCGCTCGGCCTATGCCGAAGATGAGGTCGCCGTGGTCGTCGGTGGTCCCGAGGTTGGCCAGGCATTCTGCAGCCTGCCGTTCGACCATTTGCTGTTCACCGGCGCCGGCAGCATCGGCAAGCAGGTACTGCGCGCCGCCGCCGAAAACCTGGTGCCAGTCACCCTGGAGCTGGGTGGAAAATCGCCGACCATTATCTCCCGTTCCGCCCATTTCCAGGAGGCTGTGGCCAAGGTGGTAATGGGCAAGCTGCTCAACGCCGGCCAGCTGTGTGTGGCGCCTGACTATGTATTTGTGCCGCACGAATCGGTGGACGCCTTTATTGCCGTGGCCAAGGCGGTGGTGGCGAAGTTTTTTCCGACGCTCAAGGACAATCCCGAATACACCTCGATCATCAATGCCCGCCACGTCGAGCGATTGCAGCGTTACCTGAGCGAAGCACGGGAGGCAGGCGTCGAGCTGATCGAACTCAACCCCAATGCCGAGGACCTGTGCCACGCGCCGCTCAACAAAATTGCACCGACCCTGTTGCGCAATCCAGGCGATGAGCTGCAGGTGATGCAGGATGAGATTTTTGGCCCGCTACTGCCGATCAAGCCCTATCACAGCATTACCGAGGTGATTGCCCACATCAACGCGCGCCCACGCCCCCTGGCGCTCTATTACTTCGGCCATGACGCCGAGGAAGAAGCCCTGGTACTCACCCATACCTGCTCAGGCGGTGTGACCCTCAACGGCGTGCTCAGCCATGCCAGCACCGAAGGCCTGCCGTTCGGCGGCGTCGGCCAGAGCGGTATGGGCGCGTATCACGGTATCGACGGTTTCCGAACCTTCAGCCATGCCAAGGCGGTGCTGCGTACCGCGCCGACTGTGGCCTGAACCTTCACCTTCCAATCAAGAGAACTGCCATGAAAGCTGCCGTATTCCATCAGGTTGGCGCCCCGCTGGTAATCGAAGAAGTGGGCATCAGCAAACCGGGCCCTCGTGAGGTTTTGATCCGTACCCGGGCCGTGGGCGTGTGTCATTCGGATCTGCATGTGATCGATGGCGCATTCCCGTTTCCCGGCCCGCTGGTGCTGGGGCATGAAGCGGCCGGCGTGGTCGAGCAGGTCGGCAGTGAGGTGCGTTCGGTGAAGCCGGGCGATCACGTGGTGACGTGCCTTACGGTGTTCTGCGGCCACTGTGAACATTGCGTGACCGGCCACCTGGCCCGCTGCGTGTCCCCGGAGACCAAACGCGGCGCAGATGAAGAGTCGCGCCTGACCTACGTGCAACAGCCGATCCCGCAATTCGTCAACCTGTCCGGTTTTGCCGAGCAGATGCTGGTGCATGAGAACGCCTGCGTGGCGATCCGTCGCGACATGCCGCTGGACCGTGCGGCATTGCTCGGTTGCGCGGTCACCACCGGCACAGGCGCAGTGTTCAACACCGCCAAGGTACGCCCCGGTGAAACCGTGGCCGTGATCGGCTGCGGCGGGATCGGTCTGGCTGCCATCAATGGCGCCGCGCTGGCGGGGGCAGGGCGGATCATTGCCATCGACATGCTCGACGCCAAGCTGGAGCTGGCTCGCCAGTTCGGCGCCACCGATGTAATCAACGCCAAGGACGGCAACGTCGCCAAGCAGGTGCTGGAACTGACCCGTGGTGGCGTTCACCACGCCTTCGAATGCATCGGCCTCAAGCAAACCGTCGAGCAGGCCTTCGCCATGCTCGCCCGTGGCGGCACCGCCACGGTGATCGGCATGCTCAAGCCGGGCCTGAAAATTGAAGTTGACCCGCTGCAACTGCTGCACGAACGACGACTCCAGGGGTCGCTGATGGGCTCCAACCGCTTCCCGGTGGACATGCCGCGCCTGGTGGATTTCTACATGGCCGGCAAACTCAAGCTCGACCAGATGATTTCCCAGCGTATCCGCCTGGACCAGATCAACGAGGCCTTTGATGAACTGCGCCGTGGCGAGCTGGCCCGCTCGGTGATTCTGTTCGACTGATGGAGTGGATTGATGGACATTGAATACACAGTGCCCGAGCAGGCTTTTCGCGAGCAGGTGCGGGGCTTTTTGCGTGAGCGGCTGCCCACCGAGCTGTCGGATAGGATCAGCCAGGGCAAGCGCCTGAGCAAGGCGCACCAGGTGCAGTGGATGCAGATCCTCGACCAGCAGGGGTGGTTGGCACCGGGCTGGCCGGTGGAGGTGGGCGGCACCGGCTGGAGCGCAGTGCAGAAGCATATTTTCGATGAGGAGTGCTTTGCGGCCGGGGCGCCGAAAGTGGTGTCGTTCGGGCTGAAAATGGTTGCCCCGGTGATCATCAAGTTCGGTACCGCCGAGCAGAAGGCGCGCTTTTTGCCGCGTATCCTCAGCTGCGAAGACTGGTGGTGCCAGGGCTACTCGGAACCAGGTGCGGGCTCGGACCTGTCGTCGTTGAAAACCCGGGCAACCCGGGACGGCGACGTCTATCTGGTC
Organism: Pseudomonas vranovensis; assembly: GCF_040438935.1. NCBI lineage: Bacteria > Pseudomonadati > Pseudomonadota > Gammaproteobacteria > Pseudomonadales > Pseudomonadaceae > Pseudomonas > Pseudomonas vranovensis. Next base: position 1,789,407 of record NZ_CP159259.1, read on the forward strand.
AACGGCCAGAAAACCTGGACCACCCTGGCCCACTATGCCGACTGGATGTTCTGCCTGGTACGCACCGACGCCGAGGCCCGTCAGCAGCGGGGCATTTCGTTTTTGCTGATCGACATGAAGACCCCGGGCATTACCGTGCGGCCGATCATCACCCTTGATGGTGAGCATGAGGTCAACGAAGTGTTCTTCGACAATGTGCGCGTGCCGGTGGCCAACCTGGTCGGGCAGGAGAACGAAGGCTGGACCTGCGCCAAGTACCTGTTGACCCACGAACGCACCAGCATCGGCGGGATTGCCCAGAACAAAGCGCTGCTAGGCCGCCTCAAGCACATCGCCACGCACGAGTTGCGCGACGGTCGCCCGTTGATCGAGGAGCCGTTGTTCCGCGCCCAGGTCGCCGAAGTCGAGATGCAACTGATGGCCGCCGAAATGACCAACCTGCGCACCCTCGCCGCTGCGCAGGATGGCGCTGCACCAGGGGCGGAAAGCTCGTTCCTGAAGATCAAGGGCACCGAGATCCGCCAGGCCATCACCTACCTGATGAGCAAGGCGGTGGGGCCTTATGCGCTGCCGTTCATTGAGGACGAGCTGGGCTACGGCGATGAGCCGTTGCTGTATACCGAGTACAGCAGCGCAGCCACCTACCAGTACCTGGATGCGCGCAAGGCCTCGATCTACGGTGGCGCCAACGAGATCCAGAAAAACATCATCGCGAAAATGATCCTCGAACTCTAAGGCGCCTTGCTCATGGATTTCAAACTGACACAAGAGCAGCTGATGCTGCAGGACACCACTGCGCGTCTGGTGCGTGACGCTTATGGTTTCGAACAGCGCGAACAGGCACGCAACAGTGCGTGTGGCTTCAGTGCCTCGTTCATGCAGCAGCTGGGCGAGCTTGGCCTGTGCGCAGTGCCATTCGCCGAGGTCTATGGTGGTTTCGGCGGCAGCGGCGTCGATAACCAGGTGGTCATGACCGAGCTGGGGCGGGGGCTTTGTCTTGATCCTTTTTTACAATCGGTGATTTACGCCGGTGGCCTGGTGGCCCACCTCGGAACCGAGGCGCAAAAACAGGCGTTGTTGCCACAGGTGGGCAGCGCAAGCCTGCAGTTGGCCGTTGCCCTTGAGGAACCGCAGAGCCATTACCAGCTGGACGATGTACAAACCGTGGCGACGCCCGTTGACGGCGGCTGGAGGCTTGAGGGGCGCAAGTCGGTGGTGGTTGGGGGCCAGAGTGCCGGGCTGATCGTGGTGTCGGCGCGCAGCAGTGATGGGATCAGTCTGTTTTTGCTTGATCCGCAGGCGGCAGGTGTACGCCGTCGGTCGTTTGCAACCTTTGATGGGCGTAGGGCGTGTGAGCTTTATCTGGACGGGGTGTTTGTCGAGGCAGATGCGCTGCTGGGCGAGCCGGGCGGCGGCCTAGCGGCACTGCGCTATCAGCAAGGGCGGGCGATTGCGGCGCAGTGCGCCGAAGCGGTGGGCAGTATGGAAGCGGCTTGTGCGCTTACCCTCGACTACCTGAAGACGCGCCAGCAGTTCGGCCAGCCGATCGGCAAGTTCCAGGTGTTGCAGCATCGCATGGTGGATATGCGCATCGAGTTGGACCAGGCCACTTCAATGGCGCTGCTTGCGGCCTGCGTGGCGGACCAGCCTGACAGCGAAGCGCGCAGCCGGACGCTTGCGGCGGCCAAGTTCATCGTCAGTCGGGCCAGTCGATTTGTGGCGGACCAGGGTATTCAGCTGCATGGGGGAATCGGCCTGACCTGGGAGTACATGCTCTCGCACCATGCCAAGCATTTGTTGATGGTGGCGCGGCAGTTTGGTGATGATGACCATCACCTGCAGGTGTTCGCCGAGCTGATGTAAAACGCCACCCGGTAGGAGCGGGCTTGCCCCGCGATAGTAAGCATATCCATTTGCGCTGGTGGCGCTGAATCACCTGTCCGACTTTACGGCGGGTCCCTTTGGCAGTCGCCGGTGTGCCGGCCCAGCCCAAACGGACACCAAAGGCTCGCCCCACCAGGGGCCCTGGGAGGGCTCAACCCTGGGGGTGACAAACCAGGGCGGCGCCGTTGATTTCGGCGCCGTCCGTCGTTTCTTTGCCGTCCGCTACCGCCATGCTGTCGGCCCCCAGCACTGCCGCTCGATTGAAGGCCATGCGCAAGGTCTCGTCGGGATCGCTACCTTGTACGGTGAACATCGAAAGGAGGTTGCAGTGCTGCGATGAAGCGGCCGTCACCAGGTCGACTTTGGCCCCGGCTTCGGTCAGTTGCGTGGAGCAGCCGCCAACGAGCGCTGCGGCGAAGCAGGCGGCGAATGTCATTAGCGCCTTAGGCATGGTCCGTATCCTTTTGATCAGCGGGTCGGCAGCGCCTACACAGGCGCGCTGTACAATGGCCGGACCTATTGTAGTTGCCAAGACCGGCAGGAGCACACATGACAATCGACTGGAGCCACTTCACCCCCTGGACAGCCTTGATGGGCGGCGTGTTGATTGGCGTGGCCGTCAGCCTGTTTGCGCTGGTCAATGGCCGTGTCGCTGGCATCAGCGGATTGCTGGGCAGCGTGTTGCAGCCAGGGAGCGAAGGGCGAGGGGAGAAGGCGCTGTTTGTTCTCGGCGTGCTGCTTTCGCCCTTGCTGTGGTGGTTGTGGGCAGGGCCGGTGCAGGTGGAATTCGAGACCCCTGTGTGGGGGCTGGTCGTGGCCGGGCTGCTGGTTGGTCTGGGCACCCGTTATGCAGCCGGTTGCACCAGTGGTCATGGCGTGTGCGGCCTTGCACGGTTGTCCCCACGCTCATTGCTGGCGACGCTGTGCTTCATGGCCAGCGGTTTTGCCGTGGTGTTCATGGTTCGTCATGTGTGGGGGGCTTGAACATGCGCGGCGTGATGGCGGTGGTGGCAGGGTTGTTGTTTGGTCTTGGCCTGTTGCTGGCCGGCATGGCTGATCCTGCCAAGGTGCTGGGATTTCTTGACCTGGCGGGGCGGTGGGATCCGTCCCTCGGGCTGGTGATGGTGGGGGCGACCGGGGCTGCGCTGGTGCCGATGCAGTGGAGCAAGCGCCACACCCGCTCGGTGCTTGGCCTGCCGATGCGCATGCCGGTTGCCCGGGAACTGGATCGGCGCTTGATCATCGGTAGCCTGGTGTTCGGCGTGGGCTGGGGGATCGCCGGGATCTGCCCCGGGCCTTCTTTGGCCCTGGTGTTGAGCGGGAACTGGCAGGTGCTGTTCTTTGTCGCGGCGATGCTGCTGGGGATGGGGGTGTTTGGCCTGGTAGAGCGGGCGCAGGGTCGTTAGCGGCTACGAGGTCTGTTTCGGGTCGTACGGTTGGCCCGATTTCAGCGCACCCGCCGATTGGACCGGTAGGAGCGGGCTTACCCCGCGATCAATGGTTCAGGCAACACCCATTTCGCTGGCTATACCGGCCTCTCGGGGGGGCAAGCCCGCTCCGACCCTGGGGTCGCGATTTCGAGCCGGCTGCCCGTAACCCAGTGGCTACCAGCCCTTGACCCCATGCATGTCCGGTAGTTTGTGAGCGATGCCCTTGTGGCAATCGATGCACGTGGCTTCACCCTTGGCCAGCGAGGTGGAGTGCATGGCCGCCGCGCGTTTGCTCTGGCGGGTGAAGTCCATGAATTCGAAGTTGTGACAGTTGCGACACTCCCGTGAGTCATTGGCCTTGAGCCGCGCCCACTCGTGCTCGGCCAGCTCCCGGCGCAAGGCAACGAATTTGTCGCGTGTGTCGATGGTGCCGAATAGCTTGCCCCACACTTCCTTGGATGCTTGCATCTTGCGTGCGATCTTGTGGGTCCACTCGTGGGGCACATGGCAATCCGGGCAACTGGCGCGCACGCCGGAGCGGTTGGTGTAGTGGATGGTTTCCTTGAGTTCGACAAAGACGTTGTCGCGCATCTCGTGGCACGACACACAGAACTTTTCCGTGTTGGTCGCTTCAAGCGCCGTGTTGAAGCCACCCCAGAAGATGATCCCGGCGATGAAGCCACCCAGGGTCAGGAAGCCCAGGCTGAAGTACACGCTGGGTCGACAGAGGATGCCCCAGTACTCCTTGAGCAGGGCGAACAGTGCTTTCATGGCGACTCCTCAAGGTTTGGCGTTGGCGTCGTCTTGCAGGATCTTGTCGATGGTTTCAAACGTGTTGCCCACCAGCGGTTTCACTTCTTTTTGCGGGACATGGCACTGGTTGCAGAAGTAGCGGCGCGGCGACACCGCCGCCAGTGCCTGGCCGTCGCGGTCCATGTAGTGAGTGATACTGATCATGGTGGCCTGGCTGCGGGCGCTGTTGGCCCGACTGTGACACGACAGGCACTTGTTGCCGTTGATGTCGATCTGGTAGCCGCGAATGCTGTGGGGAATGGTCGGCGGTTGGTCGGGGTAGTTGCGCTCGCGCTTGAGGTCCTTGTTTTCATCGTTGGCAATGACCGGCGCTGGCATGTTCTGGGTCAGGGTGCCGCCGGGGCGGCGCCCGTCCGGCCCGGGTGCGTCGAGCGGGTAGTCGACTTCGGCGGCGATCACCACGCCAATGGCAGCGAGCAGGCACAACGGCAGGATGCGTAGATTCATGACGGTGCTCCTCAGGCCACGCTGATCAACTCGATTCGTATGGCGCATTTCTTGTAGTCGGTCTGCTTGGAGATCGGGTCGGTGGCATCGAGCGTGACCTTGTTGATCAGCTTGTTGGCATCGAAGAACGGCACGAACACCAGCCCGCGCGGTGGCTTGTTGCGCCCGCGGGTTTCGATGCGCGCACGGATCTCGCCACGGCGGCTGATGACCTTCACTTCGCTGCCACGCCGGGCATTCAAAGCCTTGGCGTCGTCCGGGTGCATGTACACCAGGGCGTCGGGTACGGCCTTGTACAGCTCCTCGACGCGCTGGGTCATGCTGCCGGTGTGCCAGTGCTCCAGCACCCGCCCGGTGCTCAGCCAGAACGGGTAGTCCTTGTCGGGCGCCTCGGCTGGCGGCTCGTAGGGCAGGGCGAAGATGATCGCCTTCTTGTCCGGGTAGCCATAGAACTGCACGCCAGAACCGGCCTGGACATAGGGGTCGAGTCCTTCGCGATAGCGCCAGCGGGTTTCCTTGCCGTCGACCACTGGCCAGCGCAGCCCGCGTTCGCTGTGGTAGCGGTCGAAAGTGGCCAGGTCATGACCGTGGCCGCGACCGAACTGGGCGTATTCCTCGAACAGGCCCTTTTGCAGGTAGAAGCCAAACGCCTTGGCCTCATCGTTCTTGAAGCCGGCCTCCAGTTGCTCGACGGGAAACTGGTCGACCTGGCCGTTCTTGTACAGCACCTCGAACAGGGTCTTGCCTTTGAGTTCAGGCGCCTTGGCCAGCAACTCGGCAGGCCAGACTTCATCAGTAGTAAAGCGTTTGGAGAACTCCACCAATTGCCACAGGTCCGACTTGGCATCACCCGGCGCGCTCACCAATTGGTGCCAGAACTGTGTACGGCGCTCGGCATTGCCGAAGGCACCTTCCTTTTCCACCCACATTGCGCTGGGCAGGATCAGGTCGGCGGCCTGGGCCGAGACCGTGGGGTAGACGTCGGAGACAATCACGAAGTTTTCCGGCTTGCGCCAGCCGGGCAATACCTCCTGCATGATGTTGGGGCCGGCATGCATGTTGTTGCTGGCCTGTGTCCAATACACGTTGAGCACGCCATCCTTGAGCATGCGGCTCTGTTGCACGGCATGGAACCCGACCTTTTCCTGGATAGTGCCGGCCGGCAGCTTCCAGATCTTCTCGGCGGTGGCGCGGTGCTTGGGGTTGGTCACCACCAGGTCCGCCGGCAGGCGGTGGGAGAACGTCCCGACCTCTCGCGCGGTGCCACAGGCCGAAGGCTGGCCGGTGAGGGAGAAGGGGCTGTTGCCAGGTTCGCTGATCTTGCCGGTGAGCAAGTGGATGTTGTAGATCAGGTTGTTGGCCCACACCCCACGGGTGTGCTGGTTGAAGCCCATGGTCCAGAACGACACCACCTTGCGCTTGGGGTCGGCATACAGTTCGGCCAGGGCCTTGAGCCGTTCGGCGGGCACCCCGGTTTCCTGGGCGGTGCGCTCCAGGGTGTAGGGCCTGACGAACGCGGCGAATTGTTCGAAGTCGATGTCGCTCCAGGTGTTGGCCTTGTCGGCGTTCTTGGCTTTGGCCTCCAGCGGGTTGTCCGGCCGCAGGCCATAGCCGATGTCATCGGCACCCTTGGCAAAGCGGGTGTGCTTGCTGACGAAATCCTTGTTGACCGCACCACTCTCGATGATGTGATTGGCGATGTAGTTGAGGATCAACAAGTCGGTCTGCGGCTTGAACACCATGGGGATGTCGGCCAGCTCGAAGCTGCGGTGCTCGAAGGTCGACAGTACCGCGACCTTGACCTGGGGCTGGCTGAGGCGCCGGTCGGTGACCCGGCTCCAGAGTATCGGGTGCATTTCGGCCATGTTCGAGCCCCAGAGCACGAAGGCGTCGGTGGCTTCGATGTCGTCGTAGCAGCCCATCGGCTCGTCCATGCCGAAGGTGCGCATGAAGCCCATGACCGCCGAGGCCATGCAATGGCGGGCGTTGGGATCGATGTTGTTGCTGCGAAAACCGGCCTTCATCAGTTTGTTGGCGGCGTAGCCTTCCCACACCGTCCATTGCCCGGAGCCGAACATGCCCACCGCTTCCGGGCCTTTGTTCTTCAACGCCTCTTTGAACTTGGCCTCCATGATGTCGAAGGCCTTTTCCCAACTGATGGGCTGGAACTCGCCCTGTTTGTCGTACTGGCCGTTTTTCATGCGCAGCAGTGGCTGGGTCAGGCGATCGTTGCCGTACATGATCTTGGACAGAAAGTAGCCCTTCACGCAGTTGAGCCCGCGGTTGACCTCGGCCTTGACGTCGCCGTGGGTGGCCACGACCTTGTTGTCGCGGGTGGCGACCATCACACTGCAGCCGGTGCCGCAGAAGCGGCAGGGCGCCTTGTTCCAGTCCAGGGTGACCATGTCGGCTTCGGTGATCAGGTTGCTGGCGGTGGTGTAGATCGGCAGGCCGGCCGCAGCGGCGGCAATGGCGGCTGCCTGGGCCTTGGCGAATTCACGGCGGGTCATGCTCATTGGGACGCTCCTGCAGGGTCGAGGAGTTCGTGATAGATCAACGCCGCATTCAGTACGCCGGGCAAGTTGTTGATCTGTTCGATGCAGTGAAGAATCTGTGTTTCATCACGGGCTTCAAGTACCACCACTAACTTTCCCACGGCACTTTGTTGATGCAGTTCAAGCCCTTCGAGCAGGCGCAAGTTGGCTTTTACCGCTTCAAGCAATTCAGGGCGGGCAAGTACGACAAGACTGGCGATATGCAACATTTCGTCCATGGGCTGGCTCCAATAGACGCGCTAGGGGGAGGTCTATCCGTTGGGCGGCCCAGGCGGGCCGTAGAGCATTTGCAAAAACCAGATGATGAAGCCGTAGCCGCCGACGATGGCCACCGACAGCAAGGGAAAGAGGAAGGCGACAAGAAAGATGAACAACTTGGCTTCCTTGCGGCGCGTGGTTTTTTGTTCTTCAGCCAATGACATGGAATGTTCTCCAGCCGAACTGTTGATTGAGCGTAGATCAACAGGTGGATAGGGTTTGCGGATAAAAGCGCAGGGCGACCGACGGCCCGTTGACCCAGATCATTAATGGAGAAGATAACTAAGCGCCGACAGCAAGCGATAATAATAACAATTATGATTCACTGGCTTTTCATGGTCCTGAATAGGCAATAAGTGCTGGTCTATACTCCAGCCGCCTTACCCGCAGCGAGTCATCGGAGTGCCCCGCCAAATGGATGTCCCTTCCAAGCCGAAATCCACACTCAATCCACCGGTTTTCTACACCAGTGCGCTGCTGATCGCGTTGATCGTGCTGTACACGGTGATCTTCCAGGACCAGGCGCAGGCGGTGTTCGGCCAGGTCCAGCAGTGGATCCTGATCAACGCCAGCTGGTTCTACATCCTGGCCGTGGCATTGATCCTGATCAGCGTGGTGTTTCTGGCAGTCAGTCGTTATGGCGATATCAAGCTGGGCCCGGACCACAGCGAACCGACCTACCGCAACAGCAGTTGGTTTGCGATGCTGTTTTCTGCCGGCATGGGCATTGGCCTGATGTTCTTCGGTGTGGCGGAGCCGGTAATGCACTTCACTTCTCCGCCCGTGGGCGAGGGCGGTACGGTGGAAGCGGCGCGCGAGGCGATGAAGATCACCTTTTTCCATTGGGGCCTGCACGCCTGGGCGATCTACGCGATTGTCGCGTTGATCCTGGCGTACTTCAGCTTTCGCCACGGGCTGCCGCTGACCCTGCGCTCGGCGCTCTATCCGCTGATCGGTGAGCGGATCTACGGGCCGATCGGCCATATGGTCGATATTTTCGCCATTCTGGGCACGGTGTTCGGTGTCGCGACATCGCTGGGCTATGGCGTGCTGCAGATCAACAGCGGCTTTCACCTGCTGTTCGGTCTTCCGGTCAACGTCACGGTGCAAGTGGCGCTGATCGCCGTGACCTGCGCCCTGGCCACACTGTCGGTGGCCAGCGGCCTGGACAAGGGCATTCGCATCCTCTCGGAGCTCAACCTGGGCCTGGCCATTGTGCTGATGCTGTTCGTGCTGCTGCTGGGGCCCACCGTGTTCCTGCTGCAGACCTACGTGCAGAACACCGGTGCTTACCTGTCGGACATCGTCAACAAGACCTTCAACCTCTATGCCTATCAGCCGACCGACTGGATCGGTGGCTGGACCTTGCTGTACTGGGGCTGGTGGCTGTCGTGGTCGCCGTTCGTGGGGTTGTTCATCGCGCGTATCTCGCGCGGCAGGACCATTCGCGAGTTCGTCTGCGGCGTATTGTTCGTGCCGGCCGGCTTCACCTTGTTGTGGATGACTGTGTTTGGTGATTCGGCCATCCATATGATCTTCAACGACGGAGTGAAGGAGTTGGCCGCTGCCATCGACAAGGACACATCACTGGCGTTGTTCGAGTTTCTCAAGCACTTCCCGTTTTCAGGGGTGGTGTCATTTGTCGCGGTGCTGATGGTGGTGGTGTTCTTCGTCACCTCGGCCGACTCGGGGGCATTGGTGGTCGACATGCTGGCGTCGTCGGGGCAGCAGGCTTCGCCGCTGTGGCAGCGGATTTTCTGGTCGGTGAGCATTGGCGTGGTGGCCATTACGCTGTTGCTGGCCAAGGGCCTTGAGGCCCTGCAGACCGCCACCATTGCCACCGCCTTGCCGTTCTCGATGATCTTGCTGGCGTCGATCTGGGGCTTGTTCAAGGCCCTGAACCTGGATGCCACTCGCCGTGGCCTGCGCCATCAGGCGCTGCCGTCGGCCCGCCACGCCAAGCAGTCCCATGGCAGTTGGCAGCGACGCTTGCGCAGCATCGCGATGATGCCGCGCAGGGCCCATGTGAGCCGCTTCATTGACGAGGTGGTGAAGCCAGCGTTCGATGAGGTGGCTGCGGAGTTGCGCAAGCAGGGTTACGAGGTGTCGGTGAATGCGGAGAAGGAGGGTGTGATAGCGCTGGACCTGGAGCACGCCGGCGAAGGCCGCTTTTTGTATGAGGTGCGCACCCGCGCGTTTTCTACGCCGGGCTTTATCCTGCGCGACCTGGATGAAGGATCGGATGGGCGCAAGTACTTCCGTGCCGAAGTGCATCTGCGTGAGGGCGGGCAGGACTACGACATCATGGGTTGGAGCCGTGAAGATGTGATCGGTGACATCCTCGATCAGTACGAACGGCACCTGCATTACTTGCATGTGGTGCGATAAACCCGCCCTTGTTGGCAGTAAGCAGCTGTTTACACTGATATTTTTTGCAGAGGGGGCTTCCCAAGGCGCATTAATGTTGGTAAATTTACGCGCATTCTTGCACAGGCCATCACGTAGCCGACTGCAAGGGCTACAGGGGCGTCGCCAAGCGGTAAGGCAGCAGGTTTTGATCCTGCCATGCGTTGGTTCGAATCCAGCCGCCCCTGCCATATTCTCAAGAGCACCCCGGTCGTTCAGCAGCAACAGCTGCCAGAACGCCGGGGTGTTCCTGTTTCTGCCTCTCTCGTTCTTGACCCGTGCAGACCAGCACGGCGCCCTCACAGCGCCGTGCTGGCCCGTCGCTTAGTGAGGCGCGCGCGGGATGGTCTTGAGCAGGTCTTCAGGGCTGATGTGGCCTACCACTTGTTGCACGCTGCCGGGTTGCGGCAGGTCGAGGATGTGGCCTTTCATCTTGCCGATCACGTGCATCTCGCACGGCTTGCAGTCGAACTTCAGCGTCAGCACCTCATCGCCATGTACCAGCTGCATCGGCGCAACCTTGGTACGCACGCCGGTCACGCCCTTGGCCTGCTTGGGGCACAGGTTGAAGGAGAAGCGCAGGCAGTGCTTGGTGATCATCACCGGTACTTCGCCGGTTTCCTCGTGTGCCTCGTAGGCCGCATCGATCAGCTTGACGCCGTGGCGGTGGTAGAAGTCGCGGGCCTTCTGGTTGTACACGTTGGCCAGGAACGACAGGTGCGACTCGGGGTATACCGGCGCAGGATCGGTCTCGGCCTTGCGCGCGCCGCGTGGGTGGGCGGCAACGCGGGCGGTAGTGAGGGCCTCGATCACTTCGCGGCGCAAGGCCTTGAGTTGCGAGTTGGGGATGAAGTACGCCTGCGGTGCATCGAGCTTGATGTCGGTGGCGTGGTATTGGGTGGTACCCAACTGGCCGAGCAGGTCGTGCAGTTGCTCAAGCGCCTGCTCCGGCTTGTTGGCCGCGCCGAACGGGCCGTCCAGCGAGACACTGGCGTTGACGCCTTCCTCGCTGGTGGCGGTCAACTGCAGGCGGTCTTCGCGCAGCTGCGCCACCCAGGTCAGGCCCACACGGCGCTCGGCAGAGGTCTTCTGCAGGGCTTGCTGCCAATTGTGGTCCAGGTTGCGGCTCAGCGGATGGTTGGGGCGCAGTTGCAGGCCCTTGGGCATCTCGTTGGGCTCTACGCGATAGCGGTAGCGTTTCTCGCCGTCTTCATCGAACTCGCCCTTGGGCTCGGCGATATTGGCGCGAAAGCCCACCACTTCACGTTTGACCAGCACGTTGAGACCGTCGCCATTGGACAGCGGCTCATGGGTGACGACCATCAGGTCGCACTTGCCGACTTTCTCTACCACGCCCACCGGCAGGCCGGTGAAGGTTGGCGAGTCGAAGGCGCCGATGTCGATCTTGCGCTCGCTGACAAAGTAGTCGGTGCTGCCGCGGTGGAAGGTCTTGTCCGGGTCGGGCAGGAAGAAATGCGCGGTGCGGCCGCTGGAGGCGCGGGCCAGGTCCGGGCGGTCTTCGAGGATTTCGTCCAGGCGCTGGCGGTAGTAGGCGGTGATGTTCTTCACATAGCCCATGTCCTTGTAGCGGCCTTCGATCTTGAACGAGCGCACGCCGGCCTCGACCAGGGCGCGCAGGTTGGCGCTCTGGTTGTTGTCCTTCATCGACAGCAGGTGCTTTTCGTAGGCGATCACGCCGCCTTTTTCGTCCTTGAGGGTGTACGGCAGGCGGCAGGCCTGGGAGCAATCGCCACGGTTGGCACTGCGGCCGGTCTGGGCGTGGGAAATGTTGCACTGGCCGGAGAAGGCCACGCACAGCGCGCCGTGGATGAAGAACTCGATGGCGGCATCGGTTTCATCGGCAATGGCGCGGATTTCCTTGAGGTTGAGCTCGCGGGCCAGTACCAGTTGCGAGAAACCGGCCTGGTCGAGGAACTTGGCCCGGCCAAGGGTACGGATATCGGTCTGGGTGCTGGCGTGCAGTTCGATCGGCGGAATGTCCAGTTCCATCACACCCAGGTCCTGGACGATCAGCGCGTCGACGCCGGCATCGTAGAGCTGGTGGATCAGCTTGCGGGCCGGTTCCAGCTCGTTGTCGTGCAGGATGGTGTTGATGGTGGTGAAGATGCGGGCGTGGTAGCGCCGGGCGAACTCCACCAGCTGGGCGATTTCGCTCACCTCGTTGCAGGCGTTGTGGCGCGCACCAAAGCTTGGGCCACCGATGTACACGGCGTCGGCGCCATGCAGGATGGCCTCGCGGGCGATGGCCACATCGCGGGCAGGGCTGAGCAGTTCAAGATGATGTTTGGGCAGGGACATGGTTTTTTTAGTCAGGCTGTCACGGTCAAGGCGCGCATTGTAGCGGCGAAACGTGGGGAGGGCACTCGAATGCTGCCCGGTGGTGCAGGGGGGCTTCTTGCCGGAGCTGCTGCCGCCAGGCTGCGTTCGACTGCAAAGCAGTCGCCATTGCAGAGTAACGGCCGCTGCGCGACCAATCGCAGCCTGGCGGCAGCGGCTACAAGGGGCAGTGCTTCAGGCCTTGGCGGCCATGGCCGTCACTTCCACACGCATGCCTTCGGCGGCCAGGGCTGCCACGCCGACGGCGGCGCGCACTGGCCAGGGCTTGGCGAAGTAGCGCTTGTATACCTCATTGAAGGCCGGGCGGTCGGCCATGTCGGTGAGGTAGATGGTCAGGTGCAGTACGCGGTCCATGGAGCTGCCGGCACGTTCCAGTGCCACCTTGAGCGCCTCAAGGGTGCATTCGCTCTGGGCGGTGATGTCGCCCAGCTCCAGGCTACCGTCGGCACGGGTCGGGATCTGGGTGGAGACCAGCAGGCCGCCGAAGCCGGTCACGTCGCTGGAAATGGAGTCTGCGTCAGGGTCCGGGACGTAGGTGATGTCGTGGTTGGCCATGAGAACCTCGTGTTCAAGGTGAAAAAGGCGCCCAGTCTAATCCCATGGCCAATGCTGTGCTCGGAAATCCTGTTGCCCGGGCAGCGTGCAGGCGCGGGCGCGGGCGCGATCACTTGAGCCAGGCGGTGAATTGTTCCTTGCAGTATTCGACGAACAATTGCGCAGGCTTGGTCAGTTGGGCTCGCTTCAACCATCCGGCCACCAGCCCGGAGCCAGTGACATCTTCGGCCAGCTCCACGCACACCACCTCCTGGCCGTCGTAGGTGCAGGTCAGGTTCGGGCGGGTCACCAGCAAGGCAAAGCCGAAGCCCTGGCCGACCATGCCGCGGACCATCTCGATCGAAGGCGAGCTGAAGACGATGTTGGGGGTCAGTTGCAGTTCTTCGAAGATACTCACGAAGTAGGTACGGCTGGGCTGTACGTCCAGCAGGATCATCGGCTCCAGGGCCAGGTCACGCAGCGACACCTGGGCTTGGCCGGCAAAGCGGTGTCCGACCGGCACCAGGGCATAGGGACGTTGCGGCGCCATGAGCGCTTCGGTTTCGATGGTGCTGTCCAGGTCATGGTCGTAGAAAATCGCCAGGTCGAAACGCCCACCGGTCAGGCCTTGCACCAGTTCCTGCTGCTCGCCGTCCTGGAGGCGGATCTCCACCCCCGGGAAGCGTTCATGAAAGCCCTTGATCAGGCGCGGCAGGTAGAGTGGGGCGACGGTCTCGAAGCAGCCGATGTCGATCTGCCCGCACACCACATCATTGTCGGCCAGTGCGTTCTGCTCGAACTCCCGGGCCATGCGCAGCAGTTCCTGGGCCTTGCGGTAGAAGCGGGCGCCACTGGGTGTGAGCGAGACACCCTGGGCATGATGGCGGATGAACAGCTGCACGCCGAAGCTGTCCTCAAGGCCCTTGATCGCGGTGGAAATCGACGGTTGCGCGATGTACAGCTTGCGCGATGCTTCGGCCACGCTGCCGCATTCGACGGTGGTGACGAAGTACTTCAACTGACGCAAGGTATAGGACGCCACAGCGTACCTCTGGCTGATTGTTTTGCTACACGATACCCCGCCGGGCGCTGTGTCCTACAGCGGATTTTGCTGGGCACTGAGCATATTTTCGCTGGGCAACCATTGATCGCCTCGACGGCACGCGGTGTGGTGGTGCCGTTCCAACGCATACGGCCAGGATTTCACCCGGCCGGATTCTCGAGGTATCTGCCATGAGCACTCCACGTCCTGAAGATGATCCGCTCTGGAAGGATCCACTGAACAATCCGCAACGCGAACATGACCCGGTCACCGACCCCAATGTCGACGGTGATCCGCAACGGCGCGAGCATCCGCAGGATGTCGAGCGTGTGCCGGATGATCCGGATCTTGACGACCGGCTGCCTGAACCGGATCAACCAACGCCGTTGTCGGATGATCGCCGTTGATCGTGGGGCAAGCCCGCTCCCGCAATCCCCCGGGTAGCCCGCGTGGAAGCGGGCTTGCCCTGCGAAAATCCACCCACCGTTCCATCCATGCAACGCTCTGAAATGCTGCTGCCGCTTCCGCCCGCCCATCACTGTGACTAAGGTAAGTAACACGGTGTGTCGAGGGAGCGGTATGCAACCACTGATCAACTATTTCCGGATGGTCCTGCACCCAGGGCCGGACACGTTTCGTTTCGCCCTGCGAACCATCGTCGCCTGCTTGCTGACGTTGTACCTGGCGTTTGTCTTCGACCTCGACCAACCCAAGTGGTCGATCATGGCCGTGTTCATCGTCAGCCAGCCGCTGGGTGGCATGACCCTGCAGCGCAGTTTCGCCCAAGTGGTCGGTACGACCGTGGGGGCTGCGGTGGCGGTGCTGATCATGGTGCTGTTTCCCCAGGCGCCCGTGCCTTTTATCGTCACCCTGGCACTATGGCTGGCACTGTGTACTGCCGGGGGCACCCTGCTGCGCTACACCAGTTCCCATGCCTTTGTACTCAGCGGATTCACCGCCGTGGTGGTGGCCATGCTGGCAATTCCCGAACAGGGCAACACCCTCATGCTGGCCATTACCCGGCTCACCGAAACCTTGCTTGCGGTGGCTTGCGTGTGCGCCGTCAGCCTGCTCGGCGCCCGGCCCCAGGCGGTGGCCACGGGGTATTTCGCCAAAGTCGACAACCTGATCAAACTGATGGCCGCCCACGCGGCAGCGGCCATTCGCGGTGAAGAAACCAGCGCCGCGTTCAGTCAGCGACAAATGCAGATTCTCGGTGAGATCAGCGCCCTGGAAGGATTGCGCCGCCACCTGTACTTCGACGCTCCGCACTTGCGTGGTGCCAACGGGCTGGTGCAGTTGCTGGGCAACCAGTTGGTGCTGCTCAGTTCGCGCCTGACTGTACTGCGCAATCAAAAGCTGATGATTGCCGAGCGCTGGCAGGGCGCGTACCCCGATTTCATCAGTCGCCTGCTCACTGACGAACTGGCCTTTCTCGATCAATTGGCGCAACAGGGCAGGGCCATGCCGGCCAGCGCCCGCGAACACTTCAGCGCCTTGCAACGTCGTTTCGACCAGGCCGCCCTGCAGGCAGAACAACTGCAGCACGACCTGCCGCCGACCCTGCGCTCGCTCGCCTGGGCCCTGCGCTGGGAACAGGCGCGCTTGCTGGAGCAACTGGGCGAAATGCTCGAGCTGAGCGACGCCATCCAGGAAGGGCGTGCAGGCGACTGTGTCTACCGCCAGCCGCTGACCAACCCGCTGCACCTGGATTTTCGCCTGGCGGCGATGAACGCCAGCCGTGCCTTCATCGCCTTGCTGGTCGCCGGCTTGATCTGGATCGAAACGGCTTGGGACGGCGCCCGCGCCGGCGTGATCCTGGTCGGCATCCTGTGTTCGCTGATGGCGACCTTCCCACGCCCCTTGATGGCGGCTCAAAACTACATGCGCGGGTTGGGCATGGCCTTGCTGGTGTCGGCGTTGTACCAGTTCTGGCTGATTCCCCAAGTGGTGGACTTCGAGATGCTCGCATTGTTGCTGCTGCCGTTGCTGTATGTGGTCGCCGTGGGGCTTTCTACCCCGATGACCGCCGGCATCGGCATGGGCCTGGGCCTGTCCAGCTTCCTGCTGTTCGGGCCGCAGAACATCGGTGCCTGGCAGAACACCGCGATCCAGTGGTTCGAGTTCGCCGGCGCCTATATCTGTGGTGGGGTACTGTCGCTGCTGGTGTACGCCTGGCTGTTTCCGTTCAACCCGCAATTGCGCATTGAGCGGTTGTTCCGCGAGACCCGCGAGCAGGTCTACGCCTTGCTCAAGGGGCCCGCCAGCGATGAGCGGCAGTTTGCCTTCGAAAGCCGCATGGTCGACCGCCTGACCCTGATCCTGGGTTTGCTGCCGGCCACCCAGGATGCGCGCTCCAAGGCGCTGTTCGAGGTCAACCTGGCATGCATGGCCCTTGGCGTGGCCCTGCGCCAGTTGCAGGAGCAGGGCCGCAGCAACCTGCTGTTGGCCGAGGCGACCCGCGAACGTCTTGAACAGGTGCTACGCAACACCGGTCGCTATGTGGCCGGGCGCACTCGGGGCCAATTACCCGCATTGCTCGAAACCCTGCAGGTGTTGGGTGAGGACCTCGATACGCTGCACAGCGAACAGTTTGACGCGCCTGCTGAACAACTGCGCTCGCTGTTCAGGATTCGCGTTGCGCTGCTGGTGATTGCCGGGTTCCTGCGTCACTACAGCACCTACCTCGATCCCGCTGCCGAAGGAGAGCCGGCCCTTGCCCATTGATTTCGAGATCGGTGGCGTCTACCTGCCACCGATTGCCCAGGCCTTGTTGCTGGCCGTGCCCTTGTTGTTTGTGCTGCTGTGGTTGTTGCAGCGCCTGGGTGTGATGCAACGGGTGTGGCACCCGGCGTTGTTCGAAGGCGCGCTCTACACCTGCCTTTGTGCCTTGATCATCCTGTTCATGGGGAGTTGAACCTTGAAGACGTTTTTGGCCCAGGCCTCGACCCTGGCAATCGTGGCACTGGCATTGGTGCTTGGCTGGTTCGCCTGGGAGCACTACACCCGCGCACCCTGGACCCGCGATGCGCGGGTGCGGGCAGATGTGGTGACGTTGTCGGCCGATGTGTCCGGGCGCATCACTGCGCTGCACGTGCAAGACAACCAGCATGTGAACCAGGGCGATCTACTGCTGGAAATCGACCCGGCGCGCTACACCCTGGCCGTGGAACATGCCCGGCGCGCCGTCGAAGTGGCCCAGGCCAGCGAAGGCCAGGCGCGGGCGCAGATCGTCTCGAGCCAGGCCTTGCTCAAACAACGGCAAAGCGAGGAGCAGCGTCGGCGCACCTTGAAGCAAGGCTTTGCGATCTCAGGGGAAGAATGGGAAAAATCCAGCACCGATGTCGCCGTGGCCCAGGCCGAACTGATGCGTGGGCAGTCGGACCTGAGCCTGGCCCTGGCCAACAGCCGCCTGGCCAGCGCGGCGCTGACCCAGGCCGAACTGGACCTTGAACGCACGCGCATCGTTTCGCCGGTCACAGGCTTCGTCACCAACCTGCAGACCCGCCAGGGCGACTATGCCAGCAGTGGTGTTGCCTTGCTGGCGCTGGTCGATAGCGCCTCGTTCTATGTCAGTGGCTATTTTGAGGAAACCAAGTTGCCTCGCATTCACCCCGGTAGCCGGGTGGACATCGCGCTGATGAGCGGAGAGCGCTTCGAGGGCAAGGTGCAGAGCATTGCCTATGCCATCACCGACCGCGAGAACGAGTTGGGCAACCGCCTGCTGGCCAACGTCAACCCCAGCTACACCTGGGTCAAGCTGGCCCAGCGGGTGCCGGTGCGGATCGAGATCGACCCGGCCTATGCCGGCAAAGCCAGCTTGCGCGCCGGTACCACCGCGACCGTTACCGTGCGCGATTGATAGGCCGCGGCAGTTCATCGGCTTGGTCTGAAAAGATAAAGCGTTGGCGCACAAAGACAAGACGCTGCCCGCACAAGGGTTCAAGGTGGTGCGTAACAACAATAAAACTCACCACCCAGGCTGCGCCCGGGTGCAGGAGCTCCGTTATGCGCCACTATGTCTTTTCCCTGGTTGTCATTGTGCTGGTGGGTGCCGCCACCGCTTCCACCGCGCCCGCCCCGGCCCCGCAACAGCTGTCCATCACCAGTCTCTACCTGCCCAAGGTCACTGAACACGCGACGTTCAGTCGTTTTTAACCGACAGCAGGGTGTGCCCGATGGCACCTTGGTGGTAGGCTTTTCGCCCTTTCTGTCTCTGTCGACCCGCACACCCTTCGATGATCTTCAACCTCGCGGTATTTCTCTGCACCCTGACGGCCATGGAGGGCGTCGGCTACCTGGCGCATCGCTACATCATGCACGGCTGGGGCTGGTTCCTGCACCGCTCGCACCATGAGCCGCACCTGGGCGCGCTGGAAACCAATGATGTCTACCTGGCAGCCCTGGCCCTGATCGCCTTTGCCCTGGTGGCGTTGGGCCGCGCCGGTCATGCGCCGTTGCAATGGGTGGGGGCAGGGGTGGCAGCATTCGGGGTCATCTATGTGATCGTGCACGACGGCATCGTGCACCGGCACTGGCCCTTCAAGCCGCGGCCGCGCAATCGCTACCTCAAGCGCTTGTACCAGGCGCACTTGCTGCATCATGCCTTGAAGGGGCGGGACAACAGTGTATCGTTCGGCTTTTTGTATGCCCCGCCCTTGCACCGTTTGAAGCGCCAACTGCGCGAGCGCCGCAAGCACCAGTAGGAGCGCAATTTCGTACAAGATTGCCCGCTTCGTTAAGCGTACGCTGGAGCTGGTCCCTACATGGAGTAAGCGCATGAGCCTGCATATCGAAACCCCGTTGCTGGCATCCCGCCCGCTGAGCCTGGCCAGCGGCCTGGACATCTGGCTGAAGCTCGACGCCCTGCAGCCGTCGGGCTCGTTCAAGTTGCGCGGCATTGGCGCTGCCTGTGAAACCTATGCCAGGCAGGGCAAGCGTCGTTTCATTTCCTCTTCAGGTGGCAACGCCGGTATCGCCGTGGCCTATGCCGGCCGCAGCCTGGGCCTGGCCGTCACCGTGGTGGTGCCCGAGACCACCACCGAACGGGCCAAGCAGTTGATCCGTCAGGAACAGGCCGAGGTGATCGTTCATGGCAAGGCCTGGCACGAAGCCAACGCCCTGGCGTTGTCGCTGCTGGGCGATGATGACGCCTATATCCACCCCTTCGATGACCCGTTGCTGTGGCAAGGCCACGCAACGATGATCGATGAAGTCGCCGCCAGCGGTTTCACCCCCGATGCGGTGGTGCTTTCGGTGGGTGGGGGCGGTCTGTTCAGTGGTGTGTGCGAAGGCCTGGCGCGCAATGGCCTGGGGCAGGTACCCGTATTTGCCGCAGAAACCACCGGCGCCGCCTCGCTGGCCGCGGCCATGGCGCAAAAGCAATGGGTTGCACTGGACAGCGTCAACACCGTGGCCACGTCGCTGGCTACCAGGCAGGTGTGCCAGCGTGCCTTCGAGTGGAGCCAGGAACGTCCTGTGTTCAGCCATGTGGTCAGCGATCAGGCTGCACTGGAGGCGTGCGAGCGCTTCCTCTCGGACCAGCGCGTGCTGGTCGAGCCAGCCTGCGGCGCTGCGCTGGCGCTGGCCTATTCACCCAGCGAGGCGCTCAAGCGCCATGCCAAGGTGCTGGTGATCGTCTGTGGTGGGGTGACCGCGACCGTTGACCAGATCCGCCAGTGGCGGGCGACCTGCTGATTTGGAAAGCGTCGTTCATCAGGCTCCGGGCCATCCAGGCGTTCGCCTGATCGATGCCCGTTACCAGCAATTCGCCTTCCCCCGGCATTTCCACCTGGAGTACCACATCGGCCTGATCGTCGCCGGCCAGCAACGCTACGCTGCCGGTGGCGAACGCCTGCTGGCCGGGGCCGGGGACATCCTGCTGATGGCCCCGGAGCATGTACACGA
Organism: Pseudomonas vranovensis; assembly: GCF_040438935.1. Classification (NCBI taxonomy): domain Bacteria; kingdom Pseudomonadati; phylum Pseudomonadota; class Gammaproteobacteria; order Pseudomonadales; family Pseudomonadaceae; genus Pseudomonas; species Pseudomonas vranovensis. The sequence goes on from NZ_CP159259.1 coordinate 1,809,041, forward strand.
CGGTGCCAGTGCCAGTGACCAGGGCTATGGCATTCGCATCCTGACCCTGGACCCGATCTGGCTGGCCGAGGCCAGCCGTGACCTGAGCAATGGCCGCCAAGGCTTGCCCACCCTCAATGCCAGGCAACTGCGCCACCCGCGTTTGCAGCAGTTGCTCAATGGCCTGCACCAGCAACACGATCCGCTGGCGTTCCAGAGCCAACTTTACGAAACCCTGGCCCTGTTGCTGGGGATGGGCTCCACCCTTACGGTCAGTGACCACGGCAATGGCTTCGATGCCAGGCGCTGGCAGCAGTTGCGCGAGTGGCTGGAGTCTCGCCTGGACCAGCCGCCGAGCCTGGAAGCAATGGCCGCGTTCGTTGACCTGAGCCCCTGGCAATTGCTGCGCCGCTTTCGTAATCACTGCGGGCTGCCGCCGCAACAATGGCTGACCCAACTGCGCCTTGAACGCGCTTTGCCGCGGGTGCTGGCCGGCCAGCCGTTGAGTGCAATTGCCCTGGACCTGGGCTTTTACGACCAGGCGCATTTCAGCCGATTGTTTCGCCGCACCTACGGTGCGCCTCCTCGTGCCCTCGGAGGCGCAGGTATACACAAAGCCTCAGGGAGCTGACTTGCTTGCCACTAGGCCAACTTACACAGTCAGTCCGCATCACGGGGCACGCCCGCTCCTACCGGGATCGGTTCGCGGCTAACCCACCAGCCGAACGCTGCGGCGGTGAAGAACATGATCAGGCTGTAGATCGCCGCCGGGATCGCCATGGTCGAGTTGTTGAGCAGGCTCGGGGCCAATGCCAGGGCAATGGCCAGGGTGCCGTTGTGGATGCCGATCTCCATGCCGATGGCAATCGCCTGGCGTTTTGGGATCTTCAGCAGGCGCGGCAGCCAGTAGCCGATGCCCAGGCTCAGCAGGTTGAACAGCAACGCCGCTCCGCCGACCACCGGGGCGTACTCCACGACGGTCTGCCAGTCCTTGACCAGGGCCAGCACCACGGTGAACACCAGAAACAGCGCCGCCACCAGTTTCATCGGCCGTTCCGAGCGCTGCGCAAAGCCTGGTGCCAGGCGGCGGATCAACATGCCCAATGCCACCGGCACCAGCACAATGGCGAACACTTGCAGCACTTTGGTGAACTGCAGCGGGATGGCCTGGTCAGCGGTCATGAAGTAGGCCAGCGACAGGTTGACCAGCAACGGCATGGTCAGGATCGCGATCAGCGAGTTGACGGCGGTCAGGGTCACGTTCAAGGCCACATCGCCGTGGGCCAGGTGGCTGAACAGGTTGGCCGTGGTGCCGCCAGGGGAGGCGGCCAGCAGCATCAGGCCCACCGCGAGTGCCGGGGCCAGGCCGAAGCCCTTGGCAATCAGGAAGCAAATGAACGGCAGCAGCAGGATCTGGCAGGCCAGGCCGATGAGCACTGGCCGGGGGAATTTCACTACCCGGGCAAAGTCGGCCAGGGTCAGGGTCAGGCCCAACCCCAACATGATGAAGCCCAGGGCAATGGGCAGAAAGGCGCTTAGCAAAGGCGATGCAGTCATGTCCGGGTCTCACGCAAAGGGATGTGCGCCAGTGTAGGCGAGGATCTCAGCTCGCGTAGCCCGGCATCTGCTCATCGAGCTTGCGCAGCAACGCCGGCCAGGGCAGGGCGCCGCCCATGCCGGTGCTGCTGCGCAGCACGCCAGCGAGCATGGCCTGGGTACCGGCGAGGATGCTCTTGGGGATTTCGCTCAGCGCCGTGCCGCTGCCTTGGGCCATCAGTTGGATCTCGCAGGTACGCTGGAAAATGAACATCATCAGGAAAGCGTCGGCCACGCTGGCGGCGCAGGTCATCAGACCGTGGTTGCGCAGCATCATGTAGTGGCTCAGGCCCAGGTCGGCCTGCAGCCGGGCCTTCTCATCGGCGTGCAGGGCAACGCCTTCGTAGTCGTGGTAGCTCAGGCTTGCGAGCACGAACATCGACTGCTGGGACAGCGGCAGGATCCCCACCTGCTGCGCCGACACGGCAACGCCCGCGGCGGTGTGGGTATGCAGCACGCAATTGACGTCGTGGCGCACCTCATGCACGGCGCTGTGAATGGTGTAGCCGGCGGGGTTGATCTCAAAGGGGCTGTCCATCTGCTTGGTACCCTCAAGATCGACCTTCACCAGGCTGGAGGCGGTGATCTCATGGAACATCAACCCATAGGGGTTGATCAGGAAATCTTCGGTGCCCGGTACCTTGGCCGAGATATGGGTGAACACCAGGTCATCCCAGCCATGCAGGGCGATCAGGCGGTAGCAGGCGGCCAGGTCCACGCGGGTCTGCCACTCCTGGGCCGAGACTAGCTGCTGGACATCACCCGGTGTTTTCAGGCTGTGCATCGGTGCTTTCCTTGTTCTTGTGGGTATGGCCCTGAGTCTAGCCACACGGCACCCGGGCGGAACTCGCCTTGGCAGCCAAGCTGATAGCCTTGCGGGTCAACCGGCAGGTGAGGTTGTTCGCGTGCGGGCAGTGGTGTAGAAATGCTGCGCACGTTTTGAACAAGAGTCCGTTGATGACCGAGCGCACCACCTCTTCCCATTGGGCCAGCACTATCGTCCAGTCCCTTGAGCACCAGGGAGTGGACTGCCGCCGACTGTTCCAGATCCTGGGCATGAACTACGCCGCCCTGAACGACGCCGATGCACGCTTTCCCCAGGATGGCATGACCCGCTTGTGGCAGGAGGCGACACTGAGCACCGGCAACCCGGCCATTGGCCTTGGCATGGCCCGCGCCGTCCGGCCATCGGCCTTTCATGTGGTGGGCTATGCGGTGATGTCCAGCCATACATTGCTGGAGGGTATCGAGAGCCTGGTGCGCTACCAGCGAATCATCGGCGAGGGGGCAGACCTGGCCCTGCAGGCCACGGACGAAGGCTATGACTTGACGCTGGCCATTCATGGCGACCGTCTGCCCTCGACCCGGCAAAGTGCCGAAGGGTCGCTGGCGTACTTTCTTGCGTTCTGTCGCTGGTTGGCCAATCGGCCATTGCAGCTTCGGCGGGTGTGTTTTCGCAGTGAAGCGCCCCAGGACCCCGGGCCCTACGCCGAGGTATTCCAGGCACCCTTGCAGTTCGAGGCCGAGCGCTACGCCCTGTGCTTTGAGCGCGCCGACCTGCAGGCGCCGCTGCCTACGGCCAATGCTGGCCTGGCCAAGTTGCACCAGCGTTTTGCCGATGACTACCTGACACGTTTCGCCGATGGCCAGGTGACGCACCAGGTGCGCTTGCTGCTGTGTCGCCTGCTGCCTCAGGGTGAGCCTCGTCGAGAAGCCATGGCCCAGGCCCTGTTGTTGTCCGAGCGCACCTTGCAGCGGCGCTTGCAGGAGGAGGGCAGCAGTTTTCACCAATTGCTCGACGACACGCGCCGTACCTTGGCCGAACAGTACCTGGCCCAGCCGGGGCTGAGCCTTCAGGAGATCTCCTATTTGCTGGGGTTCTCTGCGCCGAGCAATTTCTTTCGCGCCTTCCGGCGCTGGTTTGCCACCACCCCCAACGACTACCGTGCCAGCCGCGCGCCTTAGCAGGCGGCCAGGTACAGCGATTGCCGGGGACGGGCAAATACCCGGTGCAGCATCGGCTCGAAGAACGCCAGGGGCAGGGTCTCGCCCGCCGGGTCGAAGGCGGCCGCGTCGTAGCGGGCGCAGAACTCGATGGTGCGCAGGTACTGCGGGTGCTGCTTGAATTGCTCGCGCAAAAAGCGATCCATGCCCAGGTGATGGAAAAAGTAGTAGCCCTGGAAGATGCCGTGGTGTTCGATCATCCAGTGGTTTTCGGCGCTGACAAAGGGCTTGAGCATCGCTGCGCCGATATCGGCGTGATTGTAGCTGCCCAGGGTGTCGCCGATATCGTGGAGCAGGGCGCAGACCACGTACTCTTCGTCTTCACCGGCGCGATAGGCCAGGGTGGCGGTCTGCAGGGAATGGGTCAGTCGGTCTACCGGAAAGCCGCCGAAATCGCCTTCGAGCAATTTCAGGTGAGCGAGAATGCGCTCGGGCAAACCGGCGGCGAAGTCGGGAAAGTGACGAGCGATGATTGCCCAGTCCTCGGCGGTACCGTCGTCCATGTGGGTAAAGCGCGCGCGTGCGTTCATGCTGGGCTCCAGGTTCAATGCCGTTGTGGCTGGGCCGAGCATAAGAAGCCGCGTGCCGTGTGCCCAATCGCTCCGGGCGCCAGGTTGTTATCTTTGTTGGCCATTGTTGGCCACGCCTGCGTCAAGGCGCCGCGCTTGTAGACCCTGGCCCCAGGCAGTAGCATTCGCGGCTTTACTCAAGGATCCGATACCCGATGCAGTTCCAGCCAGGCATTCTCGACGCTCCCGTTCCTGCTCAAGCCCGTCACCTGTTTTTCGCCCTGCACACACCGGCTGTGCTCGCTGGCGTGCTCGATGCACTGCTGCAAGCGGTAGATGGCAGCCGTGTGGTGGCCGGTTTCGGCGCGCCGCTGGTACAGGCGCTGGGGCGTAGCATTGATGGCCTGCGTGCCTTCCCGCAGTTGACCGCCGCCGTCGACAATCCTTGCACCCAGCACGACCTGTGGTTGTGGGTGCGCGGCGATGACCGCGGTGAACTGTGGTTGCTCAGCCAGGCCCTGGAAAAGCTGCTGGCGCCGGCGTTTGTGCTGGTCGAGGCCACCGACGCCTTTCGCCACAAGAGTGGCCATGACCTGACCGGCTATGAAGATGGCACCGAGAACCCGGTGGAAGACGCCGCGATTGATGCTGCAATCGTTGCTGGCGATGTGCGTGGGGTGAGTGGTTCGAGCTTTGCTGCGTTCCAGCTGTGGCGTCATGACCTGGACTGCTTCAAGGCACTGCCGCAGGCTGAGCAGGACGACATCATTGGCCGACGCAAGTCCGACAATGAGGAGCTGGATGATGCGCCGGTGTCGGCGCATGTCAAACGCACTGCCCAGGAAAGCTTCGAGCCTGAGGCGTTCATCGTGCGTCGGTCGATGCCTTGGGCGGACGAGCGCGGGGCCGGGCTGGCCTTTCTGGCTTTTGGTCATTCGTTCGATGCGTTTGAAGTGCAGTTGCGGCGCATGAGCGGTCTGGAAGATGGCGTGGTCGATGCGTTGTACCGCTTCAGCCGACCACTCACCGGCGGCTACTACTGGTGCCCGCCGATGTGCGAAGCCGGCCTGGACCTCAGCGCCTTACTGGGCTGACAACTGTAGGCGCTATAGCCAGCACATCTGGAGTTGCCTGGAAAACGGCCGCTACGCGGCCGATCGCAGTCTCGTTCCTCGGCAGCGGCTACAGAGTACCGGTGTTGCCGCTGGCGACAGCCTGCGATCGACCGCACAGCGGTCGTGGTTCAACACAGTTTCCCCCACTGGTCGGGTTCAAAACCCGCTCTCGCGCAGGAACACGGCCATCAGGTGCGTCACCCCATCGGCCAGCAAGCTGCGGCGCTCGCCCTCGATTTTCAGATGCCCCCGGGTTTCGCGCAACGAGGGCAAGGGCGCATCCAGCTGAACCAAGACCTGGAACACCGCAGTCGTCGGTATCAGCGCGCTTTCATGCGCCGCCACCGCCAACGGCCCGCCATAGCGTGACGCCAACAGCCGATGGCTGAGCTGGCTGGTACGGGTGCTGGCGATGGCCAGCACCTGTCCGCTTACCGGCGCGGGCTGCCCATCGGCATAAAAACGCACCCGGCCACCCTGCACCAGGCGATGCACTTTGTCCTGGTCGACATAGGCATCGACCTGCCAGTGGCGCGGGTCGATCAATACCCCCAGGGCTTCCTGGCGACCCACCCACTGCCCTGGCCGCCAATCAGGGTTGACGTCCAGCCATTGCCCTTCAAACGGTGCCTGCAGGTTGAGGCGGGCGATTTCCGAACGCGCCGAACGCGCTTCTTCGTATTGCACGCGCAAACGCTCACGGGTCGCTGCCTGTTCGGCAAGCCCGCCCGGCTCGGCCAGCAGGCCGCCCAGGCGCGCCTGGTAGCTGCGCGCATTGGCTTCGCTGCTCTGCAGGCGCGAGGCGATGTCGGGCTCGTCCAGTACCACCAGGGTTTCCCCGGCCTTGACTGTACCCTCGCCACGCACCGACTGCAGGCGGGCAGGATAGGGCGCATATACCCGCAGCTGATGTTCTGCACGGGCCACGCCCACGGCGTCGATCTGGCTGCGCCAAGGCACTGCCAGCAGCAGCAACAGCGCTGCCAGCAGGCCATAGAATACCCACCGCCGGCGCTGCGGCACGGCGCTGCGCTGGGCGTACCAATGCTTGAGTTCACGCCAGATCGGCATGGCGATAAACCAGGACAGTTCCACTACCAACAGTACGATCCCCAGCAATTTGAAAAAGAACAGGTACACCGCCAGGGCAATCCCCAGGAACAGCACCAGCCGGTAGGCCCAGGTGAGAAAGGCAAAGGTCACCAGCAGGCGGCGCTTGCTGGCCGGAAAGTGTTCCGGCCAGGGTTCGTCCAGGCCCAGCAGGTTGCGGCGCAGGCTGACCCGGGCCAGTGCCGAGGCGCGTTCGTGCAGGTTGGGAAAATCCAGCAGGTCGGAGAGGATGAAGTAGCCGTCAAAACGCATGAATGGGCTGGCATTGAGGGCCAGAGACAGCACCCAACTGGTGGTCGCCAGGTACAGCAGGGCATTGCGCAGCGGGCCTGGGTCGCACAGGGCCCAGCCCAAGGTGCTCAGGCCTGCCAGTGACAGCTCGGTGATGATCCCCGCGGCGGCGATGGCCAGGCGTTGCTGCGACTTGCGCAATTTCCAGCTTTCACCGGTGTCGGTGTAGAGCATGGGCCAGAGCACCACGAAGGCAATGCCCATGTGACCCACTTTCAGCCCAAGGCGGGTTGCCACCAGGGCATGACCAAGCTCGTGCAAGGTCTTGGCGACCATCAGGGCCAGGGCAAAGCTGAGCAGCCCTTCGACCGAGAATGACTCGACCACGTCGTGGACGAAGGTGTCCCACTGGTGCAGCACCAAAATGATCCCCAGCACGCTCAAGGCAATGACCACCAGTGCCGTGAGCGGGCTGAACAGCCAGCCCAGTGACTGGGCCAGGTGCTGCAGGTGGTGTTGCGGGCGCACCAGCGGGATACGGAAGAACAAATAGTGATGCAGCCACCAGCGCCAGCTCAGCCAGGTACGCTCTTCGCCGCGTGCCTTGAGCCGTTCCAGCGCCTCGGGGCCCGCGCGCAGCAGTTGGTGCTGTTCAAGGAAGGCCTGGAACCCCAGCACCTGATCGACGTCGGGTTTGAGGGCCGTCTGCTCGGCAATCTGGGTGCTGACCTGGCGTGGTGTCTGGCCCCAGCGCAGCAGGCACTCGAACTCCAGCCAGCCAATCCGGTAAAAGCGGTTGATCACCGTGTCCTGGATCACCCAGGCCGGCTCGCCGTTGCTGCCCTCGGACGCCTCGCTCAGGCGCAGGTCTTCACGCAGGGGCGGCAACGGCAGGTCGGCGGGCTCGCGCATTACAGGCCACTCCAGGCACGTACCGCTGCGATCGGGCGGCGCAGCAGGTAGTAGCCGAGCATGACCCGGCCGCCATACAGCTTGGCGGTGCCATGCAGGCCCAGGCGAGCATGCTCCGAAGCGTCGTCGATGCTCGCCAGCAGCCGATAGGCGACCACATTGTCGTCGGTACTACGGGCCTGGTAGCTGGTCTCGAGGATCTTGCCCTTGAGCGGTGTCAGGGGGTAGGCGGTCAGAAACAACGTCACCTCGGCCCCGGGTTCCAGGGCGATGGCGTCGGCCACCGGCAGTTGGATGAGCATCGCCGGTTGCGCAGGGTCGGCCACCTGCATGATGCGCTCGCCGGTGACTACCGGTTTGCCCAGCCAGTCGTTGGGGTCGCTGAACACCGCGACGCCATTGCGTGGCGCCAGCACCCGGGTGCGCTTGAGCTGGGCCTGGACCGCTGCCAGTTCGGCCCGGCGCTGGCGAGCGCGGCCTTCGAGCAGGGTCAGCTCGCCTTTGCTTTGCGGGTTGTCGAAGGCGCGCTGGCTGGCTGCCGAAAGTTCGGCATCGGCCACCGCGACCTCCTTGCCAAGTACTTCGGCGCGGCTGCGCAGGGTGGTCTCATCGAGGGAGAACAAGGGTGTCCCCACTTCGACCACCTGGTTGGGTCGTACCTGGATCTGGTCGATCACGCCATCAATGGGGGAACTGATGATCTGTGCCTGGCGCGAGACGATTTCGGCCGGTGCCAATGCGCTCTGGCGCACCGGCAACAGCAACAACAGCCCCAGCGCCGCCACTAGCAGCAGGCCCTGGCGCCGGCTCAGGCCCCAGCGAAACAGCCGGCGTTGACGGCTCAGCGCCGTCCAGCAGTAACCCCAGGTGTCGAGCAGTGTAGGCAGGGCCTGTTGCATTGGTGCAGGCGGCGCCTGCTCCAGCAACAGCAGCAAGATACCCAGGCGCTCACCGTCGCGAGCGTGTACCGGCAGGCACCACAACCCTTCGGGCCACCATTCATCCCAGCCGTCGGCGATGTCTGCGGGCGGTGGCACGCTGTTGCGAGTCAGCCACACAGGCGCGGCATCGGGCACCTGGCTTGCAACCCAGCGACTGGCCCGCTGCAACCAGACCAGGTAGGGCGAATCTTCGCTGGGGCGAGTCAGGCCCGAGACCTGCAGCAGCTCAAGGCGCTTGCCGCGCTGGGCGAACACCAGGGCCTGGTGGAACGCCAACAGCGGGTACAGGTCGTTGGCCATGGAGAAGCTCAGGGCATTGAGCGAGTCGGCCTGCAAGGCACGGTCTCGCAAGGCCCCCAGCTGCAGCAGCAGGTTCAGCGGCGGGGGCGATTCACTCATGGTCATCGGGGAACCGCGCCGTGCCGCTCATGCCGGCAATCAATTCGGGGTACTTGTTATCGAGCTGGGCTTCGAGCTCGACGGTCTGCGCCACGGCATCGACCCGGGCGTTGATGACGCTGATATGTGCCGGGTACTGCTTGCCGGTTTCAACGATGTTCACCTCCAGGGGCATGCCGGGCTTGAGGTGCTTCAAACGGGTGGAGGGCACGTTCAGGCGCACCTTGAGGTCGCCATCGCTGACCAGGTCGAACAACGGCGTGCCGGCACTCACGGTCTGGTAGGGCTTTACATGGACCTTGGCGACTCGCCCGGCAAACGGCGCCAACACCTGACAATAGCTGCTTTGCGCGGCGGCCATGGCCTGGGCGCCGTCGGCCTTCTGTACTTCGGTATTGGCCATCGACACTTCAAGATCGCCCACCGCATCGAGTTTGCGCAGGCTTTTCTTGGCGTCCAGGTTCTGCCGGGCCATGGCCAGTTCGGCGGCGGCCACCTTGGCCCGGGCCTGGGCTTCGCTGCAATTGAACCGCGCCAGCGGGGCAGACTTGGCCACGCGCTGGCCAAAGCTGCCGCGGAGCTCGGTCAGGGTCCCGGCCATCTGGCTCGACAGGGTGGTTTCCAGCTCCGGGGCCAGCAACACGCGAATGGTCGCGGCCTCGTCCAGGGGCGGCGGCACATGGGTGGCCTGGGGGGCGTCTTCGGCCCAGGCGGGCAGGGCAGTGGCGAGCGACAACAGAATCATCACGGCAGATTCACAAGCTCGGTTGGGCATAAGGCGTTCCTTGCTGGGTGACGAGCAGGCGTTTTTGTTCCTGTTCATTGAGGGTGCGGTGAATCTCGTTGGCCAGGGTCTTTACGTCGTGCTTGTCGATCTCGGCCGGCAGGATGTCCAGGCCGATGGAGTTGTACAACCGGCCCCAGGCCGCCTGGGCACTGGAGAACGCCGCCTCGCGCTGGTAGCGCGAGAGCAGGTAGCGACCTTCGGCGCGGATCAGCTCGAGCTCCGATCCCAGGTTGTTGCGCTGCGCGGCCTGGGCGTAGTTGAGCAGACTCTGGTCGACGCGCAGGCTTTCATCGGAGAACGTCACCTCCTGGCGTGCCAGCTGATAGCGCAGGGCGCCTACCCGAACCTGGGTGAGAATGGCCATCGACAGGGCGATCCGACGCATGTCGTCGGTGTTGCCTTGTGACGCCTGGGCAGCGTTGAGCGAGGGCAGTTGCAGCAGCTTGAGCAGGTTCATCGACACCTGCAGGCCGGTGGCATTCCAGTGGCTGTTGTAGGCCAGGGAGTTGGAGTCATAGCGGTAGCCGTAGTCGAACGTGACGTTGGGCCACAGTTGCGCCTTGGCAATTTTCAGGTCCTTCTCGTTGACCCGCTTGCGGTACCACTCTTCCATGATCTCCGGGCGGTTCTGCAGCGACAGCAGCTCCAGCTGGTCGATACCGGCACCGATCTGCGGCAATTGCGGCTCGGGCATGTCGGCCAGGACCATGCGGGTCTTGGGCGGCAGCGACATCAATGCCGACAGCTCGGCCTGGGCGAACTCCAGGTCCTGGCGGCGGACGGTGAGCAGGTACACCGAGTCGAGCAGGGCGCGCTGGTAGGCGAGGATCTCCTGGCGGGGCAGCAAGCCCTTGTTCTCGGCTTCGCGGGCCTGGGTCAGGGCGCGGTGGGTGCGGGCCAGCAACTGGTCCACTTCAGGCATCAGGCGTTGCGCGGCCAGTGCGCGCCAATACGCGTTGCGCACATCCTGCAGGACGTTCTGCGCCACCTTGCGTCGGCGCTCGTCGGCCATCAGCATCTGGTCGGCCTTCTGCTGGGTGCGGTAGTAGGCCACGCCAAAGTCCAACAGGCTCCAGCTCAGGCCCAGGCCGTAGAGCGTGCGGTAGCGGTCTTCGGAGGTCGAAGGGCGCAAACTCTCTTCGCGGTCCTCGATACCGATGGAGGTACCGCCCGAGTCGTTGTTACGGCCGGCATAGCCCGCAGAGGCCACCAGGCGCGGCAACATCTCGTGGCTGGAGACGTCGCGCAGGTCCGAGGCCAGGGCGCTTTCCATCAACTTGAGGCGGTAGTCCAGGTTGTATTTCAGCGCCCGGGCCGCCGCTTCGTAAAAGGTGATAGGCGTGGTGACCGGCTCCTGGTCACGGTACATGCGGGCCTGGTCGTCGACGATGCGCTGGCGGTTCTGCTCTTCGGTGATGGCCTGGGGTTCCAGCGACGCACAGGCACTGAGCAACAAGGCTGAAGTGAGGGCCGTAATCGTAAACCGGGTCGCATGTCTAGGCATATTCAGTCCTTTGTCAATGGCAATTTATTCTGGCGTGTTGCGCCCGTGCGGGTACAAACGCTGTGCGGCGGCGTGCAGTTGCGCGGTAAAGCCGCGCGCGTTGCGGGGCTCGGCAGGGGGGTCGCTTTGCGCCGGGCCCTGGGTCAGGTGTGCGGGGTCCAGGGTGAATACCGAGGGGTCGCTGAGCAAGCCATCGGCACTGAGGCTGGTACGGCCCTGGCGGCCCAACAGCCAGGCAAGGTCCAGCTCACTCTCGCGTTGGCTGCGCTGCACGCTGTTGCTGACAAACTGGCCTTGTACCAGCCCCAGGCCGGCACCGATGGATTCACTTTGCTGCTGGGCCACGCTTGCAAGGCGCAAGCGGCTGCCGCCGGTTTCCCAGCTGGAGAGTTCATTGAGGCGTGCGTCCCGCTCCACCACCGGCGAGATGAAGATCGCCGGCACCACGTCCGGGATCGGCAGGCGGTTGAAGGGGTCGCCCGCCGGTCGGTCGAAAAATGTACCTGCCGGCGCTGGAATGAACGGCGCGGCGATATCCAGGGTTATCACCAGTTCGGCCTGGTCCTGGCCGCCGGCAAGATCGCCAATGGTGTAGGTGAACACATCCTGCAGCACCTGGCCCAGGCCTGCCGCTGCCAGCACCTGTGGGTTGGTCAGGTCGATGCTGTAGGTGTAGCTGCCGTCGGCATTGAGGACCAGCGTGCCGTACAGGCCTTGCAGCGGCTGGCCAACACTGCCCGAAGCACCGCTGGCATTTTCTGCACCGGTGCGCACACCCACCACCTGCAGGCTGTCGTTGCCGTCCACATCACTGTCGTTGGGCAGCACATTGCCGCTGGTTTGCGGTGCCGGCACCTGGTCGCTGGCCAGGGCGCTGTCGTTCTGCGCCACGGGTGCGTCGTTGGCGCCCTGGATCACCACGGTCAGGCGTGCATCGGCCGTGGCACCGGCGGTATCGCGCATGCGGTAGGTGAAGGTCTCGGAAAGTGTCTCGCCCGCAGTGCGCAAGGCCTGGACGGTGGGGTTGCTGTTGTCGATCAGGTAGGTGTAGCTGCCATCGGCATTGAGTGTCAGCTGACCATAGCGACCGACCAGTACCTGGCCTGCGCCGACCGATTGGCCCGCTTCGTTGCTGACGCTTTGTACCTGTTTGCTCTCACCATTGGCGACGCCGTCGACATCGGTATCGTTGGCCAGCACATTGCCCTGGCCGTCGCTGCCCGGGCTACCGTTGGCCACACCACCGGCTTCCACGGCGATGCTGCCATCGTCCTGGGCATGGGGGGTGTCGTTGCGGCCATCGACGGTGATGGTCAATTGGGCGGTGTCGAACGCACCCCAGAAGTCGACCAGGGTGTAGTTGAACACGTCAGTGAGGGTCTGGCCGCTGGTGCGCAGGGCCTGGACCTCGGCCAGGTTGTTGTCGAGCACATACTGCCACGTGCCGTCGGCATTGAGCGTCAGGTCACCGTAGAGGCCGCGCAAGGTGCTGCCCACGGTGCCCACGGTACCTGCACCGGTGCTGATGCCGATGACGTGCAGGGCGTCGCCTTCCGCGTCGGTGTCGTTGTCGGTGATGACATTGCCGCTGGGGTTGATGCCGGCCTCGCTGTTGTCCAGGCCGCCGGCCTCGACGGCGGTGGCGGTGTCATCGTTGGCCACTGGCGCATCGTTGCGCCCGCGGATGATGATATTGATCTCGGCCAGGTCGTTCAGGCCACCCTGGTCGGTGACCTGATAGGTGAAGGTATCCCGCAGGAACTGCAGCGGCCCGAGGGCGAGCACCGTAGGGTTGGTGCTGTCGATGTTGTAGATGAAGCTGCCATCGGCGCCGATGATCAGCTCGCCGTAGAGCCCGGTGATCACGGTGCCATTGGTGTTGTTGGTGCCGCTGTTGACCAGGTCGAGGGTGCCGGCCGCGGCTTCGTTGCCGAAACGGACACCGCTGACGTGCTTCTGGTCGCCCTGGTCGACATCGGTGTCGTTGGGCAGCACGTTACCCGTGGGGTTGACGCTGTTGCCGTTACCATTGTCGGCCACCGCCAGGGCCAGGTCATTGCTGGCCACCGGGGCATCCCAGGCACCCTGGACGGTGATGGTCAACTGCGCGGTGTCGAGACGCCCGGCCGTGTCGCCCATGCTGTAGGTGAACTGCTCGATCAGCGATTCGCCCTGTTTCAGGCCCTGGACCGCTGCGAGGCTGTTGTTCACGACATAGGTGAAGCTGCCATCGGTGGCGATGGTCAGGGTGCCATACAGGCCATTGATCACTTGACTGCCAGTGACGACGTTGAGAATGCCGCCCGCTGCCTCGTTGCCGGTGCGGATGCCGTTGACAGTCTTGGTGTCGTTGACATCGACGTCAGTGTCGTTGGCCAGCACGTTGCCGCTGGGGTTGACCCCGGGGGTGGCGTTGAAGGTGCCTCCGGCTTCCACTGCAAGGGCGATATCGTTGACCGCCACCGGCGTGTCGTCACGGCCCTGGATGATGATGATCAGCTGTGCCGAGCTGGTAGCACCGGCCAGGTCGCGAATGCTATAGGTGAACGCTTCGGTCAGGGTATTGGTGGCGCCGCGCAGGGCCTGGACCTGCGGATTGTTGTTGTCCAGCACATAGGTGTAGCTGCCATCGGCGCCCAGGGTGAGGGTGCCGTAAGTGCCGACGAAAGCTCTGCCGAGGGTACCGACGTTGCTTCCCTGGGTGACCCCGGTGACGCTCAAGGCTTCGCCGAAAGCGTCGACGTCGGTGTCGTTGCCCAGCACGTTGCCACTGGGGTTGGTGCCCGGGATGTCGTTGCCCTGGCCACCGGCCTCGATGGCCGTGGCGATGTCGTTGCGCGCGACCGGGGTGTCGTTGGCGCCATTGATGTTGATGGTCAGGGTGGCGCGGTCTTCGGCGCCGCTGGCGTCGATCACGGTGTAGCTGAACAGGTCTTGCAGGCTGTTGCCGGCACGCAGCTGTTGCACCTCGGTCATGGCATTGTCGAGGCGGTAGCTGTAGCTGCCGTCGGCGTTGAGGGTCAGCCAGCCATAGGCGCCACGCAGTTCGGTACCCAACGTTCCAGCGGTACCGCCCTGGCCTTCGCTGCCGGTGCGCACCGAGCTGACGGCCTGGGTTTCGCCATAGTCGATCGGGTCGGTGGGATCCTCTCCGCCGTCGACATCGGTGTCGTTGCCCAGCTCGCTGGCCGGCGGATTCTGGTGCAGGACATTGCCGCTGGGGTCCTGGCCCGGCAGATTGTTGTTCAGGCCTCCGGCTTCGACAGCGGTCGCCGTATCGTCGTTGGCCACCGGGTTGTCGTTCTGGCCACGGATGAGCACGATGATTTCGGCGCTGTCGGTCTCGGGGGTAGCCCCGACGCCGTCGCTGATGGTGTAGGTAAAGCGCTCGAGCAACAGGTCGCTGTTCAAGCGCAGTGCCTGGACCGCAGCATTGGAGTTGTCCAGCACATAGGTGTAGGTGCCATCCGGGTTGATGGTCAGGGTGCCGTACAGGCCGACCACCTGGGTGCCGCCCGGCAGCACCGCCACTGTCGTGCCGGTCTGGTCCTCAGCGCCGGCACGGATCTCGGTCACGGTCAGTGGGTCGCCGTCCGGGTCGAAGGCATTGGCGGTGGCATCGCCTGACGGGTTGACCCCAAGCGTTTGGTTATCGACACCACCGGCTTCGGTCGCCAGCGCGACGACGTTCTGCGCCACGGGCGGGTCGTTGACCCCGCGCACGGTAATGACCAACTGCGCCACGTCGGTGAGGCCGGCGTTGTCGGTGATCTGGTAGGTGAACACTTCGGTCAGCGTATCGCCTGGGGGCAGGCCCTGTACGGTGAGGTTATCGCTGTCCACGTCATAGAAAAACGAGCCGTCGGCGCCAATGCGCAAGGTACCGTAGAGCCCGTTGATCACCGTGCCATTGGCCTGGGTGGTGTCGGCATCGACATCCGTGAGGATGTCGACCAGCGGATCGTAGTCGTTCTCGGTTTTGGCGATCACGCCGGTGACTACCAGCTCGCTGCTGGGCCGGTCGGTGCGGTCGACGTCCAGGTCAACGCCGTTGCCGCCCGGCTGATCGATGGTGCCTGGCAGGCTGGGAAACAGGATGACATTGCCGCTGGGGTTGCTCTCCTGGGCGTTGCCGTTGGTGGAGGCCGCCTGGGCCGCAGCCTGGTCGTCGCTGGCCACGGGGTTGTCGTTGGCGCCCTGGATCACGATGCGCAGTTGGGCGACATCGTCCAGCCCGGCCGTGTCGTCGAGCCGGTAGCTGAAGAATTCGATCAACTGATCACCCGCCACCAGGCGCTGCACGGCGGTGTTGTCGTTGTTGACTTCGTAGCGGTAGCTGCCGTCGGCGTTGATGAAAAGGGTGCCGTAGGTGCCGTTGATTTCGGTTTCTGCACCCGCTGCCACGAGATCGAAGTCCCCGGCGGCAGACTCACGCAAATGGCGTATGCCGATAACGGTCCGGGTCTCGCCGTTGGCGTCGCTGTCGACGTCGGTGTCGTTGTCGAGCACATTGCCTTCGGCATTCTGGCCACCGAGCGTGTTGCCGACTCCGCCGGCCTCGATGGCGATACCTTCATCATCCACGCCCACCGGCGTGTCGTTGGCGCCATTGATGGTGACGACCAGGGTCGTGGTGCTGGTAGCGCCGATGATGTCGGAGATCACATAGGTGAAGTTTTCCGTCAGGGTCTGGCCGGCCAGGCGCAGGGCCTGGACGTCGGCATTGTTGTTGTCGACAAAGTACTGGTAGGAGCCGTTGGTCCCGATCAGCAATTGGCCGTACTGGCCGATCACCACGACGGTGCCGTTGACCGGCAGTGTCTGTTGGGTCAATGGCGTGCGGCCAGCCGAAAGCACCCGCAGCTGGTCGGCGTTGGTGGCGATATCGACATCGGTGTCATTGGTCAGCACGTTGCCCCGCGGGTCGATACCGGCCACCGCGTTGTTGGTACCGCCGGCCTCCACGGCGGTGATGGTGTCGGGTACCGCCACCGGTGTGTCGTTCACGGCAGCAAGGATGATCTGCAGGCTGTCCTGGTCAGTGAGCGCATCGCCAGCGGTGCCAGGGATGCCGTCGCCATCGGCGTCGCCAAAGTTGCCCTGGTCGTTGCTGAGCACGGTCAGCGTGTCGGTGCCGTTGAAGTTGGCATTGCCCAGGTACATCAGGTTGGCCAGGGCCAGGTTGAGGTCGGCGAGGTTGCCGGTCAGGGTCATGCTGGCACTGTTGCTGCCGGTGACCGTCACACCCGACGGCGTGGTGCTCAGCGACAGGGTGCCGTGCAGCACGTTCAAGGTGATGGTCAGGGTGCGGTCGTTGATAGCGGGATCGCGGTCGGCGTCGGCATCGCTGACGCTGATGCCGGTGATCGCCAGGGGGATGTCTTCCTGGCCGTTCTGGGTGCCCGGCAGGTTGTTGACCGGCGCATCGTTCTGCTCCACGAAGCCTGCGTCGGCGATGCCGGTGCCGGCATCGGCCAGGGTGACGTTGATCTGACCTACCGCGGTATCGGCGTCACTGTCGATGCGTACGCGCAAATCACCCACAGGCTGCGGGTAGTTGATCAGGCCGGTGGGTACATCGATGCGGAACACGCCCGCCGGCAGTACGCCGAAGCGGTACTGGCCGGTGGCATCGGTCACGGTGCTGAACTGCAGGTTGTCGGCGGTGGTGTCGAGCAGGCCGTCCACGCCGGCCCAGGTCAGGATCACGGTTTGCCCGGCAAGGCCAGGGCCGTCGGGAGCAATGCTGGTGTCGGCGGAGCTGGTGTCGTCCCACAGGGTGCCGCTGATCACGCCAAGCCCTGCGTTGTCGCGCAGGATGTACTGGTTGGGGCCGGTGCCGCTGCCGGTACGCTCGCCATCGACCTGGCCATCGACACCGACGCTGGAGCCGGCGAAGCTGCTGAAATCTTCAGGCAGGCTGCTCCAGGTCAGGGTCGCATCGCTGCTGGCGATGATCTGCGCGTTGGGCAGGGTTACCTGGTACACCACGCTGACCTGGGCGCCGACATCCAGCTGGTCGAAGTTCACGCTCAAGCCGCCGCTGGTGCTGACGCTCACGCCGGCCGGCAGGTTGCCCGGGCCGTAGGTGATGCCGTTGATCTGCACGCTGAGCAGGGTATAGCCGCTGCCGCCGGCAAAGCTGTCGGTGAGCTGGGTATCGAAGGCGGGCAGGCCGCCGTTCTGGGTGAAGTTGATCTGCACCGTGGCGGTGCCGGTGCTGCCGCCGGGGTTGGGGTCGAAGCTGCTGATGTGTTTGTCCAGGCCGGTGAAACTGGGCTCCACCACCTGCTCGAACAAGGTATCGCTGCTGGCCCGGGCGTTGCCGTTGACGATTTCCTGCGCGCTTACGCCGAGCTGGGCGCCGGCAATGTTGCTAGCCTCGTTGCTGACGCGCACGTTGAACTCCAGGGAGATCCCTTCGAGGTCGTCGTCGTTGCCGTTGCCGTTGGTCACATTGCCCAGGTTGAAGGTGATGGTCTGGCTGCCGTCGGGGTTGGTGACGATGACCAGACGGGAAGGGTCGAATATCCCCGTGGGTGCCGCGCCGGAGAGGTCCGGGGTGATGGGCAGGGCCTCGGCGCTGTTCTCGTTGCCATCGATATCCAGGGTGCCGCCAATGATCAGGTTGGCGTCGCTGGTCAGGCCGCCATTGGAGATAAAGGCAATGCGCAGGGCATTGGCCAGCTCATCCGGGGCGATGAATTCCAGGCCGTTGGCCAGGGTGATCTGGATCTGGTAGTTGGGGTTGTCGCCTTCGGGCACCAGCACCACCACGCGGTAGCGAATCACTTCGCCGACCGTGACCTGCTCCACCGGACCATCGGTGGGCGAGGAAGGCGGGGTGTCCGGCAAGCCACCGACCCGCGAAATGCTGATGGCCTGGGCCACTGGCACGATCAAGCTGGAAATGAGCTGGTAGTCGTTGAGCACGCCGCTGTTGAGGGTGCCGTCGACCCCGGTACGTTCCCCGGCCTGGGTGCCGTCCAGGCTGGTCCACTGCACCATGGCCTGGTTGTCGAACGAGGCCTCGGCAGCGGCGGTGGCGTTGATCACTCCACTGATGCGCAAGACGATGCTGCCGCCCTTGGCGATGTCGATATTGGCGCCGCTGACCGTGCGCAACTGGCCGTCGACCAGCTCGAAGTCGACGCCGCCATTGTTGGTGGCGCCATTCTGGTACAGCACGCCGACCAGGGTCAGGTTGTCGATTTCGGTGGGCAGGTTGTCCAGCAGGCTAATGTCGAAGGCGTTGAAGTCGCTGCTGCTGGTGCCATTGCTGATGGTGATGGTGAACTCGACGGGGTCGCCTTCGTCATAGCCGGCAGCGCCGGTGGTGGAGGTCAGCTCCTGGGTCACCTGCAAGGTCGGCTCGCGCACGGTGATGGTGGGCTGGCCGCCGGTGAGCGCAACCGGGCGGTCGACCGGGGTCGTGCCGTTGGGGGTGTCGGCGTCCGGGTCGCTGTAGAGCACCTGGGCACTGTTCTGCAGCGACTTGTTGGCCTGGTTGCCGATGACGTTGTTGGCCACCAGTTGCAAGCGGATCACAAAGCTGTTGTTGCCCGTCTGGTTGTCGGCGCTGGCGCCGGACACGCTGAAGGTCAGGCGGGCATCCACGCCGTCGTCGCCCAGGGTGCCGCCCTGGCCGCCAATGCCGCTGACCACCACACTGCCGACAAAGTCAGCGCCCAGGGCGCCGCTACCGGCAGTGGTGGTAATGATCTGGTAGCCCAGGCCGCCGTTGAAGCTGGTATCCAGGCGCATGCCCGGTGGAATCAGGTCGTCGATGCGCAGGTTCTGGGTGCCGCCTTCGGGCAGCGTGACAATGATGTCGTAGCGCATGGATTCACCCACCACCAAGTCACTGCCGGTGGTGTGGCTGGCGCTGGAATCGCCGTCGTCGAGGCTGCCGTCGGCAAAGTTCTTGCGTATCTCGGGGGCGGCGACCTGCTGGTTGGCGAGGTCTTGCAGGTCGGTGGGGGTGAAGTCGCTGCCGCCATCGACACTGGCATAGTTGCTCAGGGTGGCAGTGCTTTGCAGGCTGCGACTGGCTTCGATGCTGGCGCTGACTTCGACATCGTAGCTGATGACCACAATGTTGGCGCCGCTGGTGTCGGCGGCCGTGCCGCTGCGCCCGGCCTGCAGGCTGGCGACGCCACCGGCGTCCTGGAAAATGATCTGGTTGCCGCTGACGATGTAGTCGGTGCCGGCAACCATCTGGCTGCCGTCGCCGCGATAAATCTGCAGGTTGGCAGTGGCCAGGCTACCGCCGACAAAGCTCAGGCCCGTGGGCAGCGTGATGCTGGTGGTGACATCGAAGGCGCCGCCACCGCCGCTGTTTTCGATGGCCGTGACCAGGCGCAGGCGGTCGGCACCGTCGATGCCACTGATATTGCCATCCACGGCGGCAAGGTCGGTGATGGTGCCGTTGAAGGGCACGCCGGTGCTGCCCGGCGGGTTCCAGCTGCCGGTGGTGTTGGTGACCGTACCGTTGGAGCCGGAGACCACGCCGTGCTTGATATTGAGCACAGGTTCGGCAACCGAGACGATCACCGCGATGTCCGAGGAGATCAGCGTGCGGTCGGTGAGGGTGGTCTGCTGGCTGGACTGGGCCAGTACGTCCAGAGAGCGCTGGTCGGCAAACGGCTGGTCGCCCACGCGCAGGGTAAAGCGCACCACGATACGGCTACCGGCGGTATCGGCGGTGACGAAACTGCCGAAATCGAACACCACCGCGTTGCCATCGGCGCTGGTGACTGTCACCACGCCGCCCAGGTTGGTGTTGCCGTCACCGATCTGCCATTGCCCGGTCTGGTCGCCCTGCGTCCAGGTGATACCACTGACATTGAACAGCGGCAGCGGCAGGTAGGCGGTGAGCTTGAAGTTTTCGTAGTCACCGGTGACCAGGTCGTAGCTGAGCTGGAAAGTGACCTCATCGCCCGGGCGCAGCTCGCCATTGGCAGGTGGTGGCTGGTTGTTGACGTCGAGAATCTCGATGTCGACGTTGCGCGTCGGCACGGTGCTCAGGGTTGAGGAATCATCGGTTTGCGAGGCGCCGGTGAGGTTGAGCACATCCTGCAGCAGGGTGCCTTCGACCACCGCCTGGTTGCCCAGGTCGTCGCCTTCGTTGATTTCGCTGTGGGGGGCGCCAGACGGTGGCCGGTAGCTTTGGCCCACCAGGGCGGTGTAGCTCAGTACCGCCAGCGCGGCGCCTTCAAGGCGGTCGTCGAAGGCCAGGTCGCCATTGAACCAGCCGCCCACCACGGCCGCGGCATTGCGCAGTGACTGGGCGATATCGAACACCATCGAGGTGCTGCCGTCGCCGTTGTCGACCACGCTGGTGACCAGGGTAATGGTGCGCGCCACACCGTTGATGGTCACGGTGAGGGTCGGGGTGCCGACCAGCGTCTGGCCGTCACTGAGCTGGTCGCGGACCACCAGTTGGCCATCGTTGAAGAAGTCCTTGCCGAAGGCGAAGAAGTCCGACACGGCCAGGTTGAGGGTGTACTGCAAGGTATCGCCGGGGGTCACGCCGGTCTGGCCGATATCGTTCTGGATGCCCACTTGCTTGAGCAAGGTGATCGACTTGGCAACGAATTGGACCGGATCGCCCGTGCCGCTGAAGTCGATGGTGGTCGCCGGGGCTACTACGTCGCGCGGGTCCAGCGGTGCCCATTGGCCAGTGGCTGAAGGCGCGTCCACGGTGATGGTCACCGCGTTGCCGGTGACCGGGTCAAGCACCGGTTGGGCGTCTGCATCGAATTCGGGTACATAGAACGCCACTTGAGTGTCTGTGGCGGCCGACAGTGTGGCGTACTCGACGGTGAACGAATCGATAAAGATGTTATCGGCGGCAATCGCCGCAGCGATGGCTGTCGGGTTGCTGATCACCGTGCCGTCGTGCAGCGTGATTGACCGCAGCACGCCGCCGGGGCCCGGGGTAATGGCGGTGACCTGAACGTTGTCGGGCAGGGGTTGCGTCACCACCACATTGCTCAGGGTCTGTCCCGGTGCCGGGGTGATGGTCACGGTCAGGGAGCGGTTGAAGTTGGGGCCGGTGGCCGTTTCGCCTTCCGGGGTGGACACCGTCTGGTCGAACGTCAGTACTGTCGGGTGTACGGTGTAGTCGACGGTGCCGACCTGCATCAGGCTGGGGTCGGCCTGGGGGTTGTCGAGGGGGTCATTGCCAAACTCGAAGCCACCGCTGGTCTTGATCACCAGATCCGGCGTGCCATTGGAAAAAGCGGTGTCTGCCAGCTGGCTGAGGCTGGCGGTGATCTGCACCGGGATCACCGGCTGGTTGGCGGTCACGCTGGCAAATGGCAGCTCCACCACAACCAGTTGGTCGCCGGCGCGCATGCCGTAGGTGGCAGCGTTGAGCACCACGAAATTGCCACTGGCGTCCTTGGCCAGCGGGTGGGTGGCGTTGCCGGAGGCATCGAAGGTGACTGCATGCGTCGTGAGGGTCTGGCCCAAGTAACTGGCGGAGATGAAACTCACGCCATCATCGCCATCCCTACCGGTAACGGGCATGAAAATATTGAGAAACGGCGCGTAGCCTTCCTGGGTCGAAGGGTTGGTGAAGTTCACCGTGAAATTGAAGGTATTACCGAGCAATACATCGTCACCGGCCACCGGCAGGCCGGTGGTGGGCGCGGCATCGGCCAGCAGGCCGTCGAAGTCGGCCAGGGCTGCGGCGCTCAGGGCGATATGCTGGTCGATGGTGCCGTTGCGCACCTCGAGGGTCCAGTCGCCGCCCCCGGCTGCGCTACCGGTGTCGTTGCTGGACGCAGCGACATCGGCGCCCGTCCAGCGGGCCAGTTCGGTGACCAGGGTCTTGCCGGCGTCGCCCGCACCGATGTTGCAGCCGTAGAGCTGGATATCGGCGCCCTGGGTCAGGTTGCCTTGCCACTGTTGCAGGGTGGAGGCGAGATTGTCGACGTTGTCCGCCGTGATGGTGCGGTTGCCCAGGGTGAACTGCCCGGCGCCGCCGTGCGACAGCACCTGGATCGAGTCGACCTTGCCCAGTTGCGCCAGGGCTGCGGTAATTGCCGCCAGGCCGTCCTGGCTGCTGTCGACCACCAGGGCGGTGACGTCGCTGGGCAACTGCGCGACCAGTTGTTCTTTATTTTCGATACGGCTGTCGAGCACCAGCAGGTGGCGGGCGGCCGAGGGTGCAGGTTCGCTGCGCGCCGGGGCATCGGTGGGGGCAGGGTGTGCGCTGGCATCATCCTTGGGGGCCGCCGTATCGGCGTGTTGCTGATCGGCCGCTGCCGTGGCAGCAGCGCCGTCGAACAGAATCCTGGGTTCCAATGCTAGCGTCTGGGTTTGCGGACGCAGATGAAGAGCAGGGGAAAAAACACGCGAACCATGCATAGCAACAACCCTCAGAAAGCACGGCGAACCATTCCATTGAGTTCATTCAAGGCACTGAACAGTGCAAGCGTAGGATGATTCTGAGGGAATTCCAGTTGTTACGACGGCGTGCGTAGTCTTTGGCGTACGCGATTCAGACGTCACCCGCCTGTTCGAGTAGCGAGCGGGCACGTGCGATCACCGGTGCATCGACCATCTGGCCGTCCAGGGCAAAAGCACCGTCAGTGTGGTGCGCCGCTTGCAGTACGCGCCTTGCCCAGTCCAATGCCTCGTCGCTAGGCCGCAAGGCGGCGTGAATCACTGCGACCTGGCTTGGGTGAATACACAGGGCACCGCCAAAACCCATGTCACGGGCAGTCTGTGCTGCCAGGTTAAGGCCGGCAGTGTCCTGGAGAGTGGGGAAGACGCCGTCCAGGGCAGGGGCCAGGCCAGCGACACGGGTGTGCAGCAGGACCGCATAGCGGGCCTGGTCCAGCAGCCGTTCGGCGCCGGGGCTGCCGTTGCGCAGGTTCAGGTCCAGGGCAAGATCGAGGCTGCCGAAGGCCAGGCGCTCGACCCCCGTAGTGCCGGCAATGGCCGGTAGCGCCGCCAGGCCCCGGGCGCTTTCGATGATCGGCACGACCGGCTTGCCGGTCGCCGTGGCCTGGAGCACCTGAGCGGGTGACTCGGCCTTGGGCAGTACGATGCCGCTGACTTCGGCGTAGCGCCGGCACAAGGCAAGATCCACGGCGTGCGCCCGGTGCTCGGGTGCGTTGACCCGTACCAGCACCTGGACGCCAGGATGCGCCTGCAGGAAGCGCTGCAGGTTGTCGCGGGCCTGATCCTTGAGGGACTCCTCGACGGCGTCTTCAAGGTCGACGATAACCCTGTCGGCGCCACTGGCAAGGGCCTTGGGGATGCGTTCCGGGCGGGTGGCGGGCACGAACAGGGCACTGCGGACAACCGCCGGGGTCATTGCGCACCTCCTTCTATATAGGTGACTTCGCCCACCTGGGCAGTGCCGTCCTGGTTCCCCGCCTGGAGCAGGGCTTTTCCTGGTGCCGTCAGTTGGCCGACGATCTGGAACGGCTGGGGTGAAATCAGTGGGCGCACCCCGCGAAAACTGAAGCCTTTGACTGTGGCTTGTGGATGGGCGCGCTGGAAGGCACGCAGGCTCAAGGTCGCTATCAGCGGGCCATGTACCACCAGCCCCGGATAGCCTTCGGTCTCGGTGACATAGGGCCAGTCGTAATGGATGCGATGACCGTTGAAGGTGACCGCCGAATAGCGAAACAGCAGGGTGGCGTCGGGCTCGATGGTTTCTTGCCATTGGCCGACCATCAGCACGTCGGTGTTGCCCAGTTTCGGCGGCGAGGGTTCGCGGTAGACGATGTCCTGTTCATCGACAAGGGCGCACTCACCGTTCTGGTAGAACTCGTGGCGGACCGTGACGAACAACAGCGAGCCCGTACGTCCGTGCTTTTCCTCGACCTTGAGCAGGGTGGAGATGCGCTCGACCTGGGCGTCGACCCGCAGCGGGCGATGGAAGCTCAAGCGGCTGCCTGCCCACATGCGCTGGCGGTTGTAGGCGGGCGGCAGGAAACCACCCAGTGCGGGATGACCATCGGGGCCAAGCCCGGCCTCGGCCACGGGTTCCTGGAAGAATGCCCAGTGCCAGAGCAGCGGCAGGGCCTCCCCAGGGTTGGGTGCCGCCTCGCCCAGGGTGGCCGCGATGCGCTTGACCAGGTTATGGCTGAGCTGGTCGCGGCTTTCTTCGATGCGGCCAACCCAGGTCGAGTAATCAGGTGCGTTCATGGTGGGCTCCTTCACGGTGGCGGGGCGAGGGGGGCAAGGTCATACCACCCCACGTGCGCGTAACTGGCCAATCCGCTCGGCCGACCAGCCCAGGCCTGCCAGTACCTGATCGGTGTGTTCGCCAAGCCCCGGGACCGGGTCCATGCGCGGTGCATAGGCATTGCTGGTAACCGGCGGCAACAGGCCGGGAATGGGGCCGGCAGGCGTGTCGACCTGGGTCCAGCGTTCACGGGCCTGCAACTGCGGATGGTCCCACACCCCCTGCATGTCGTTGACCTGGGCGTTGGCGATCTGTGCCTGCTCGAGTCGCTCGGTGACGGCGCCAAGGCTCAGGCTGGCAAAGGCCTGCACAATCAGGTCGCGCAGCGCCGCACGGTTTTCCACTCGCTTGACGTTGGTGTTGAATCGCTCATCATTCGCCAATGCTGGCTGATGCAGCACGTTGACGCAGAACTGTTGCCATTCCCGTTCGTTCTGCACGCCCAGCATCACCGTGTTGCCATCGCCCGTCGGGAACGGCCCGTAGGGGTAGATGGTGGCGTGGGCCGCGCCGGCGCGCACCGGCGCGCAGGCACCGGCATAGGCGTAGTACAGCGGAAAGCTCATCCATTCGACCAGGCTTTCGAGCATCGACACGTCCACGTGGCTGCCTTCGCCGGTTTTCTCTCGCAACAGCAGGGCACTGAGGATCCCGGTGTAGGCGTACATGCCGGCTGCGATGTCGGCGATCGAGCAACCGGCCTTGGCCATCTGCGATTGCTCCGGGCCGCCGGTCACCGACAAAAAGCCACCCTCGCTCTGGATCAACAGGTCATAGGCTTTTTTCTGTTCGTAGGGCCCACCTTTGCCATAGCCGGAAATGTCACACACGATCAAGCGCGGGAAGCGCGCGTGCAATGCCTCGAACGACAGGCCCAGGCGCGCGGCGGCGCCAGGGGCAAGGTTCTGCACCAGAACATCGGCGTCGGCGAGCAGGGTGTCCAGCACCTCGGTCGCGACCGGTTGCTTGAGGTCCAGGGTCAAGCTCTGTTTTGAGCGATTGGTCCACACGAAGTGCGAGGCCAGGCCCTGGACTCGTTGGTCGTAACCACGAGCAAAGTCACCCACACCGGGGCGCTCGACCTTGATGACGCGGGCGCCAAGGTCGGCAAGCTGGCGGGTACAGAAGGGCGCGGCAATGGCATGTTCGAGGCTGATGACCGTGATACCGTCCAGCGGGCGAGGGCGTGTGGGCTGGCTCATGCTGTTGTCTCTCTTGTCATGGCGCATTCCGGGGCACCGCACGATGCGGTGCGGTGCGGTGATCCAGCTAAACCTAGAACGAACGTGGCAACTCCAGCAGGTGTTCGGCCACGTACGACAGGATCAGGTTGGTGGAAATCGGCGCGACCTGGTACAGGCGGGTCTCACGAAACTTGCGCTCGACGTCGTATTCATTGGCAAAACCGAAGCCGCCGTGGGTCTGCAGGCAGGCGTTGGCCGCCTCCCAACTGGCCTTGGCGGCCAGGTACTTGGCCATGTTGGCCGCGGCGCCGGCGTTCTTGCCGCTGTCGTACTCCTCACAGGCGCGCCAGCGCATCAGGTCGGCCGCTTCGATCTCGATATGCGCTTCGGCTATCGGGAACTGCACGCCCTGGTTCTGGCCGATGGGCCGGCCGAACACAACGCGGTCACGGGCGTAGTGGCTGGACTTCTCGATGAACCAGCGGCCATCGCCGATGCATTCGGCGGCGATCAGGGTGCGTTCGGCGTTGAGGCCATCGAGGATGTACTTGAAGCCTTTGCCTTCTTCACCGATCAGGCTGCTGGCCGGAATGCGCAGGTTGTCGAAGAACAGCTCGTTGGTTTCGTGGTTGACCATGTTGGCGATGGGCTGCACGGTCAGGCCGTTGCCGATGGCTTCGCGCAGGTCGACCAGGAAGATCGACATGCCTTCGGACTTCTTCTTGACCTCCGCCAGGGGCGTGGTGCGCGCCAGCAGGATCATCAGGTCCGAATGCTGGACCCGCGAGATCCACACCTTCTGGCCATTGATCAGGTAGTCGTCGCCCTGGCGCACGGCGGTGGTCTTGATCTTGGTGGTGTCGGTTCCGGTGGTCGGCTCGGTGACCCCCATCGACTGCAGGCGCAGTTCGCCACTGGCGAGCTTGGGCAGGTAGTAGCGCTTCTGCTCGTCACTGCCGTGGCGCAGCAAGGTGAACATGTTGTACATCTGGCCGTGGATGGTGCCGGAGTTGCCACCGCAGCGGTTGACCTCCTCCAGGATCACCGAGGCCTCGGCCAGGCCCAGGCCGGAACCGCCATAGGCCTCGGGGATCATTGCCGACAGCCAGCCGGCGGCGGTCATGGCGCTGACGAAGGCCTCGGGGAAGCCTTTGCGTTCATCGATCTTGCGCCAGTATTCGGCAGGAAAATCGGCACACAGCGCGCGCACGCCTTCGCGGATGGCATTGAGTGCTTCGTGATTGCGATCGGTCATGGTCATTGGACTCGCCGGGATACGGATGCAGTGATTCTGACCAGGCGAGGAGGGGAGCACGACTACCTTTTTTGTCTTTGAGGTATGCTGGTTGGGCATAGCTCATCGATAATCCCGGGGTGGTGTTTCTATGGATGTCGTTCAACTCAAGACACTGATCCACGTCGCCGAGCTCGGCAGCCTGAGCAAGGCGGCTGATCGCCTGCATATCGCCCAGCCTGCCCTCAGCCGGCAGATTCGCCAGTTGGAGCAGGAGCTGGGCGGCTACTTGTTCGAGCGCCATGGGCGTGGCATGCAAATCACCGAGATGGGCCGCGAGGTGCTGGCCCATGCCACGCGGATCATGGAAGAGATGGAGTCGATCCGCAGCACTGTGGCGGGTGGCGGTACGCTGTTTCGCGGCACTGTTGTGGTCGGCACCACGCCAACGGTGGCCGAAATCGCGACCGTACCCTGGGTGCGCATAATGCGTGAAGCGCAGCCCCACCTGGGTATCCGCTTTTCCTCGGCCTACAGCGGCTATCTGCTGGACTGGCTGCAGCGCGGAGAGCTGGAGCTCGCCATCTCCTACGACCCACCGCCGCTGCACACCTTGCGTATTGTCCCGGTGATGATGGAAAACCTGATTCTGGTCGGCCCGCCGCAGGCGGGCCTGCACCTGGACATGCCGCTCGCCTTTGCGCAACTGCAAGCGCACGAGCTGGTACTGCCCAGTGCGCGCCACGGGCTGCGGTTGATCGTCGATGAGTGCGCACGCAAGGCCGGCATTACCTTGCGTACCAGCCTTGAGGCCGATTCCTTTGCGGCGATGGTCGACCTGGTACGCAATGGCTTCGGCCTGACCGTGCTGCCCCTGGCTTCGATCTATGCCCACCTGCAGAGCGGCAGCCTGTGCGCTGCTCCGCTGGTCGACCCGACTCCGATGCGCAAGCTCGTACAAGTGTTCCCGGCAGATCGGAGGGTCAGCCCGGCGGCTAAATTCGTCGGCCAGGCCTTCACCGAAATTGCCGCCGACCTGGTCGAACGGCATATCTGGGCAGGGCACATGCTGTAGGGCGACAGGCATTTTTTACGGACTTTTTACGCCGCCCGCCAGCGCTTGCAAGGATACTGGCGGCGTAATGTCCTGACTGCTTGTGCATCGAAACCCGGTGCCGGGCAGCGGTGTCCAGGCCCTCTGTGTTCGAGACCGCTTACCGTGAGCTCATCTGCTTCCCACGCAACGCCCCTGAACCCTGCAAAAACCTCGTCAATCAGCTTGCTCGTCGCCGCCGTCGGCGTGGTCTACGGCGACATTGGCACCAGCCCGCTGTACACCCTCAAGGAAGTCTTCGCCGGCCACTATGGCGTGCAGGCCAACCATGACGGGGTACTGGGGATTCTGTCGCTGGTGTTCTGGTCGTTGATCTGGGTAGTGACCGTCAAGTACGTGTTGTTCGTGCTGCGTGCCGACAACCAGGGCGAGGGCGGCATCATGGCCCTGACCGCACTGGCACGGCGCGCTGCGGCGCCGTATCCGCGGCTGAGCCGGGTACTGGTACTGCTGGGACTGTTCGGCGCCGCGCTGTTCTATGGCGACAGCATGATTACCCCGGCGATCTCGGTATTGTCGGCGGTCGAGGGGTTGCAACTAGCCTTCGACGGCATCGAGCATTGGGTGGTGCCGATTGCGCTGGTGGTGCTGGTGGGCCTGTTCCTGATCCAGAAACACGGCACGGCGCGCATCGGCATATTGTTCGGCCCGGTGATGGTGCTGTGGTTCACCGTGCTGGGGGCGTTGGGTATCCACGGCATTGTCCAGCGCCCGGAAGTGTTGCAAGCGCTGAACCCGGCCTGGGCAGTGCAGTTCTTCGTGGTCCACCCAGGTATTGGCGTCGCCATTCTGGGCGCCGTGGTGCTGGCCTTGACCGGCGCCGAGGCGCTGTATGCCGATATGGGCCACTTTGGCCGCAAGCCCATTGCCCGGGCCTGGATCCTGCTGGTGCTGCCAGGGTTGGTGCTCAACTACTTCGGCCAGGGCGCATTGATCCTCGGCAATCCGGAGGCTGTGCGCAACCCGTTCTACCTGCTGGCGCCGGGCTGGGCGCTGGTGCCGATGATCGGGCTGTCGACCCTGGCCACCATCATCGCCTCCCAGGCGGTGATTTCCGGGGCGTTTTCGCTGACCCGCCAGGCCATCCAGCTCGGCTATGTGCCACGCATGTTCATCCAGCACACGTCGAGCCAGGAGCAGGGGCAGATCTACATCGGCACGGTGAACTGGGCGTTGATGGTTGGCGTGGTGCTGCTGGTGATCGGCTTTGAATCCTCCGGCGCCCTGGCGGCCGCCTATGGTGTGGCGGTGACCGGCACCATGTTGATCACTACCTTGCTGTCGGCGGCCGTGGTGCTGTTGGCGTGGAAGACCCCGCGCTGGCTGGCGGTGCCGTTGCTGCTGGGTTTCTTGTTGGTCGACAGCCTGTATTTCGCCGCCAACGCGCCGAAAATCTTCCAGGGTGGTGCGTTCCCGGTGATCGCCGGTATCGGCTTGTTCATCCTGATGACGACCTGGAAGCGCGGGCGCAAGATGATCGTCGAACGGCTGGATGAGTCGGCGCTGCCGTTGCCGTTGTTCATTGCCAGCATCGCCGCGCAGCCGCCGCACCGGGTGCAGGGGACGGCGGTGTTCCTGACCGCCCGGGCGGATGCGGTGCCCCATGCGTTGTTGCACAACTTGCTGCACAACCAGGTATTGCATGAACGGGTGGTGTTGTTGACCGTGGTGTCCCAGGACCGGCCGCGGGTGCCGCTGGCCCAGCGTTTTGAAGTGCAGGGTTTCGGGGAGGGCTTCTACCGGGTGAATTTGAACTTCGGCTTTATCGAGGAGCCGGATGTGCCGGCGGCGCTGCAGCTGTGTCATTTGCCGGCGCTTGATTTCAGTCCCATGGGCACCACGTACTTCTTGAGCCGCGAGACGGTGATTGCCACCAAGCGCATGGGCATGGCGCGGTGGCGGGAAGGCTTGTTTGCGTTCTTGCTGAAGAATGCCAACAGCAATCTTCGCTATTTCAACCTGCCGCTCAACCGGGTGATCGAGCTGGGGACGCAGGTGGAAATGTGATCGCGGGGCAAGCCCGCTCCTGCCGGACGGGTGGGAGCGGGCTTGCCCCGCGATGGATTGACTTAACCCGCCGCAGCCTGGGCTTCACCACCTGCCACCTGAGCGGTGTTGCGTACCAACCGATGCAGCCGGCTGGCCACGACAAAGCCGATCACCGCCAGCACCATCATGCTGATGAAAACGTAGTTGTAGCCCTGTGGCCCGGGAAACCGGTCAAGGATGGCGCCATAGCCGACATAGGCGAACATGCCCGGCGCATAGCCG
Source organism: Pseudomonas vranovensis (assembly GCF_040438935.1). Classification (NCBI taxonomy): domain Bacteria; kingdom Pseudomonadati; phylum Pseudomonadota; class Gammaproteobacteria; order Pseudomonadales; family Pseudomonadaceae; genus Pseudomonas; species Pseudomonas vranovensis. Next base: position 1,839,141 of record NZ_CP159259.1, read on the forward strand.
ATCAGGCAACCAATGCCAAAGGCTGAGCCGGTGATGTGCGCAGCGATGCCGACTTCGCCCATGGGCGCCCAGAACACGCCACGCATGGAGAACACGATGAAGGCAAACGACAGGGTCGCGGCCATGCCGGCATAGATGTAGCCAGGACTCTTGGGCACCAGGAGGATCATCGCCATCATCGGCAGCAACGCCAGGAACGCCCATTTCAGGTAACGGCTGGGGCTCTTGAATTGCTTGTCGGCCAGGAAGCCGCCCGCCGGGCCACCGAGGATCTTGAGCATGTACTGGTTGATGATGCCGTAGGCCCCCACCAGCGCGACCGGCAGGCCGTAGACCTCCTTGAGGTAGGGGATGAAGTAGGTCAGCCCGCAATACACGATGTAGACCATGAACACGTTGAAACTCACCAGCCAGATTGCCGGGACCTTGACGGCCTGCATCAGGTTGGCTGCTGGGTTCTTCCGGGTGGTGGCCTGTGCAGGCTGAGCGCCTTTGAGCAGGAACCAGGTCAGTACGCCGGCAGCAATGTCGATGACCGAGTAGAAGACAATTGCCGCCTTCAGGCCGGCCTCGGCAGCACCCATGGCAATGAACACACCCAGGGCCGAGAATGCCACCAGCGTGTCGATCACCCCGCGACCGCCTTCCAGCAGGCCGAACAGGCGGCCTTGTTCCTTGTCGTCGCCCAGGCCACGTACCGCCTTGAGCAACGCCGGCCAGTAGATGCAGTCGGCGCATACCGCCAGCAGGCAAAACACGATCATCAGGCTGTTGAAGGGCGGGAAGGTGGCCAGGTACAGGCCCAGCGCACCGGTGCCCAGCAGGCCCAGGGGAATCAGCTTGCGGGTGTCGAAGCGGTCGGCCAGCACACCGCCGACCACGAACAGCCCGGTGGCGATGATGGCGTTGGCACTGAGCAGCAGGCCGATTTCAGTGTGCGACAGCCCCATGAATTCCTGCATGGGGACATAGAACGCGTCCTTGAGGTTTGCCAGCTTGTAGATGGTGCCGCCACCGAGGATCAGTATCAGGAATTTGAACCATTTGGCCTTGTCTTGAGTGCTCATTGTTGTTCTCCAGGCGTGATGGGTAGGGCGCTCAGGCGGAGGTGGCCAGGGCAAGTTCGGCCAGCGTGCGCAATTCGGCCAGCAGGCCCTTCACATAGCTGACCTGGTTGTTGGCCCAGCGCTGTTCGCCGGCCAGCATCTGTTCGAGGGTGAAGCCTTCGGGCAGGGGGGTGTCGCTCATTTCCCGGTAGGCAATGAACGGGTCGGCCGGCTCGTGCAGTTGGCGAAATGCCGGGGCGACGTAGTGGTTTTCCTGTTCGAGGATGAAGGCGATCACTTGTGGTTCGCGTTCCCCGAGCATCAGCAGTTCGAACAACATGCGCGGGCTGGGCAGGTCGTCTTCGGCGCTGCCTTGCAGTACCCCGTAGTGGCCAAAGCCCTGGGCCTCGGCTACCACGCGAACACCCTTGAGGTGGGTCTGGCGAATGTGCGGGGCCAGGTGCGCCAAGGCCTGCAAGGGTTGCTCGCAGGCGTTGATCATGTTGCCGAAGTCGAACAGGGCGTGCAGGCGCGGGTGGTTGGCCTGGCTCAGCAGTTGGGCGATTTCGTCGCTCTTGAGCTCCTCGTGCTGCTCGAAATCAAAGTAAAGGTCGTGGGCATCGGCCTGCTGGGCGAGGTATTGAAGGTCGCCGGCGATCCGCTCCATCACCTGCGACAGCGGGCCTTCGTAGCGCGAATAGACGCGGATGTTGCGGGTACCGATGGCCTTGGCCACGGCGATCGCGGCATCGACATCGGCCTTGAGGGTGCTGCTCAGCTCAAGGTGAACAGCCAGCTGCAACGCCTGGGCCTTCTCGGCAAAGGCGCCCAACTGCTCGGCACTCATCTGCGACAGGCTGTTGTGCTCACCGTCGAGCATATGCAGGCTCAGCCCCGCCAGTTCGTGGCGATAGGCAAAGTCGAGGAGGTCGAAGGGCGTCAGGCGACCATGGGTGAGGTTGGTCAACAAGGGGTAGGCATGGGCGAACAGGCGAACCTGATCGAGGCGTTCGAGCAGGCGTGCGGCCAGTTCGCGGGTCAACAGCACCGGCGCTGCAGCGCCTTTGGTCTTGTTATCGAGCAACCGGGTGAAGCGTTCTTGGATAGCATTCATTCGAGTCGTTCCTGGTGCGGGCACCGGTTCTACCGGCGCGTTCTTTATCGCGCCGGCGAGGATCGCTCGATAGATCCATTACGAATCGAATGTTAAGGCCACTGCAAAACGGTTACGGCTTCAGGTGCCCCAGGGCCCGCAGCGCCTGGGCCAGGGCCCGAACCTTGGCCGGGGCCTCGACCTGGGGGGTACCGGCAAAGCCGATCAGCAGGGCGGGCGGCAGGTACCGCTGCAGGCAGTAGTCGCTCAAGGCATAGGTGTGAACACCTTGCTCGGCCAATTGCCGGGCGACCAGTTGATCGTCCAGGTGCGGCGGTAGCCAGGCGATCAAGTGCATGCCGGCTTCTACCGGGGCAATTCGCAAGAGCCCGCCCAGCTCTCGCTTGAGGGTATCCACCAAGCACTGCTGGCGGGCTTGATACAGTACACGCATGCGGCGTATGTGGCCGATGAAGTGGCCTTCGCACATGAAGTCCGCCGTTACCGCCTGCAGCAGGGTGGGCGGGCTGCGGTCCATGACAGCGCGGATGGTGCAGAAGGGTTCGACCAGGGGCTTTGGTAGAATCACATAGCCCAGGCGCAGGGACGGGAACAGCACCTTGCTGAATGTGCCGACATAGATCACCCGATCGGTTTGGTCCATGGCATACAGCGCCGGCAATTGGCGACCGCTGTAGCGCAGTTCGCTGTCGCAGTCGTCTTCGATGATCCAGCGCTCATGGCTTGCTGCCCAGTCGATCAGTTCCAGGCGCCGGCTGTGGCTCAGGGTCACGCCCAAGGGATGCTGGCGGGACGGGGTCGTGAAGGCAAGGCGGGCATCGGCGCAGTCGGCAATGCCTTGCTGCACATCAATGCCCTGGTCGTCGATGCGTACCGGTACCACCCGGCAGCCATGGGCCTGGAAGGCTATGCGCGCGGCAATGTGGCCCGGGTCCTCCATCCACACCGGGTCGTGCGGATTGAGCAGCAGCATCGCCAACAGATTGAAGGCCTGCTGCGCGCCGGAGACGATCACCACCTGCTCGGCACTGCAGTCGATGCCACGGGCGTCGAACACGTACTCGGCGATGGCCCGGCGCAGGTCCAGTAGCCCCTGCAGCTCGCCATAGCCCAGCAGCGCCTTGCTCGGCTTCTGCGCATGGCGGCTCAGCAGGCGCTTCCACACCGCCTGGGGAAAGGCCTCGAAGGCGCCATGGCTGGGCAGGAACGAGGTCGGGGTGTCGGAGCCGCAATGGGCATAGGACACCCCGCGAAAGTGATCGCTGCGCAGCGACAGCATCGACTGGCTCAACGCCGACAGCTTCGGTGGCACAGGCGGCTGCGGCTCGGTTCCGCCTGCGCGCTCCCACTCATCGCCCACATAGGTACCGGCTCCGGTACGTGACACCAGGAAGCCCTCGGCAATCAACTGGTCGAAGGCGTTGAGCAGGGTGATGCGCGACAGGTTCAGTTCCTGGCTCAAGGTGCGCGTGGACGGCAGGCGGATGCCCCCTTGCAGGCGCCCGGTGAGAATCTGCTTGCGGATCTGCAGGTACAGCTGGCGATAAAGCGGGGTGGTGCTGTCGCGATCGAGCTCAATACCTGAAAGCAGCAAACCGGCGGGGGACTTCATTCGGGACTCGTTGGCAAGGTGAAGAGGGCCTGATCATCGTACGAGAAAGCCTTGCGGGCGGCCACTGGCGGCTGGGTTGTCATCAAATGAAAACAGTGTGTCGTCCGATGCGAAGCACCTCGCAAGCGTAGGGCTTAGAGTCCAATCAACCTGAACTGACGCACTGCGTCCAGATCGATGATTGGAGTGACATGCATGGCCAAAGTCGTACGTTTTTATCAAACCGGTGGTCCCGAGGTGCTGCGCTATGAGGACGCCGAGGTCGGCGAGCCCGGCCCGGGCCAGGTCCGGTTGCGCCAGGTGGCTGTGGGCCTGAACTACGCCGATACCTACTTTCGCAACGGCACCTACCCGATTCCGATGCCCAACGGCATGGGTGTCGAAGCCTCGGGCGTGGTGCAGGCAGTAGGTGAGGGCGTGACCCAGGTGGCCGTCGGTGATCGTGTGACCTACACCGGTTTTCTCAACACCCTGGGTGCCTACTGCACCGAGCGCCTGATCCCTGCCGCCGCGCTGATCAAACTGCCCGAGACCATCGCTTTTGAAACCGCCGCAGCCATGACCATGCGTGGCCTCACCTCGGCCTACCTGATGCGCCGCCTGTACGACTTCAAGCCCGGCGATACCGTGCTGCTGCACGCCGCTGCTGGCGGCGTCGGCCTGATCGTTTCGCAGTGGGCCAAACTGCTCGGCGTGAATGTGATCGGTACCGTGTCCACCGAAGCCAAGGCGGAAGTGGCCAAGGCCCATGGTTGCACCCACACCATCAACTACAGCCATGAAGACGTGGCTGCGCGCGTGCGCGAGCTGACGGACGGGGTGGGCGCCAACGTGGTGTTCGACAGCGTTGGCAAAAACACGTTCATGGCCTCGCTCGACTCGCTCAAGCGCCGCGGCCTGATGGTCTGCGTGGGCACTGCCTCCGGCACCATCCCGCCGTTCGACCCGCAGATCCTGGCGATGAAGGGCTCCTTGCACCTGACGCGTCCGGCACTGGCCGACTATATCGCCGACCCCGCCGAGAAGGCCGACCTGGCCGGCGAGTTGTTCGACCATGTCAGCAGCGGCCGGATCAAGATCGAGATCAACCAACACTACGCCCTCCAGGACGCCGTCCAGGCGCACCGAGACCTGGAAGCGCGCAAAACCACCGGCTCCTCGATCTTCGTCATCTGAAGAGGGCAACACATGCACATCGAACAACTGACTTGCGCCATCGGTGCTGAAGTGACCGGTGTAAACCTGGCGGATGCGGTCCACGACGATGGCCTGTTCGACCAGTTGCGTGAACAACTGCTCAAGCACCGCGTGCTGTTCTTGCGTGACCAGAACATCACCCGTGCCGAACATGTGGCCTTCGCCCGGCGCTTTGGCGACCTGGAGGACCACCCGGTGGCCGGTAGCGACCCGGAGCACCCGGGCCTGGTGCAGATCTACAAGCGTCCCGACCAGCCGGTCGATCGCTATGAAAACGCGTGGCACACCGACGCCACCTGGCGCGAGGCGCCGCCGATGGGCTGCGTGTTGCGCTGCGTGGAGTGCCCGCCGGTGGGGGGCGACACCCTGTGGGCGAACATGGTGCTGGCCTACCAGAACCTCCCCGATGACATAAAACAGAAAATTGAAGGCCTGCGCGCTCGCCACAGCATCGAGGCCAGTTTCGGCGCCGCGATGCCGATGGAAAAGCGCCTGGCGCTCAAGGCCCAGTACCCCGATGCCGAGCACCCGGTGGTGCGCACCCACCCTGAAACCGGCGAACAGGTGTTGTTCGTCAACGCCTTCACCACTCATTTCAGCAACTACCACACCCCGCAACGGGTGCGTTTCGGCCAGGACGCCAACCCCGGTGCCTCGGACCTGTTGCGCTACCTGATCAGCCAGGCCTACCTGCCCGAGTATCAGGTGCGCTGGCGCTGGAAGCCCAACAGCATCGCCATCTGGGACAACCGCAGTACCCAGCATTACGCGGTCATGGACTACCCGCCATGCCACCGCAAGATGGAACGCGCCGGGATCAAGGGCGACCGTACCTTCTGAGCATTACCGATCCGCCCCACGGCGGACAAAAGACAATAACAAGACTGAGGATGACAGCATGCAATTCTTCGATGATTCGTTGCACCCGGAAAACATGGAAAAGGTGGTGATCACCGTCGCCCCGTACGGCCCGGAATGGATGCCTGAGGACTTTCCCGAAGACATTCCGCTGACCATGGATGAACAAGTTCAAAAAGCGGTCGATTGCTACGAGGCCGGTGCCACCGTACTCCACCTGCACGTACGTGAACTCGACGGCAAGGGCTCCAAGCGCCTGTCCAAATTCAACGAACTGATTGCCGGCGTGCGTGAAGCGGTACCTGAGATGATCATTCAGGTGGGCGGTTCGATCTCGTTCGCCCCGGAAAGCGATGGCGAAGCCGCCAAGTGGCTGTCCGACGACACCCGCCACATGCTCGCCGACCTGACGCCCAAGCCCGACCAGGTCACGGTGGCAATCAACACCACGCAAATGAATATCATGGAGCTGCTGTACCCGGAGTACCTGGAGGGCACCTCGCTGGCCAATCCGGCGATCCAGGCCGCCTACAGCGAAATGACCGTACCGGCCGGGCCTGCCTGGGTACGCGAACACCTGCGCCGCCTGACCGCGAGCAACATTCAGCCGCACTTCCAGCTCACCGGCATGCATGCCCTGGAAACCCTTGAGCGCATCGTGCGCCGGGGCGACTACATGGGCCCGCTGAACCTGACCTGGATTGGCATCGGCGGCGGCTTCGACGGCCCCAACCCGTTCAACTTCTTCAACTTCATCCACCGCGCGCCCAATGGCTGCACCTTGACCGCCGAATCGCTGCTCAAGAACGTGCTGCCGTTCAACACCATGGCCCTGGCGATGGGCCTGCACCCACGCTGTGGCAACGAAGACACCATTATCGACCAGCACGGCAAGCGCTTCGGCTCGGTGCAACAGATCCAGCAAACCGTGCGTGTTGCCCACGAGCTGGGCCGCGAAATCGCCAACGGCAAGGAAGCCCGTGCCATTTACCGCATTGGCGAGCAGTACCGCAGCATCGAGGAAACCCTCAAGGCCAACGGCATGGCGCCTAACCGCCTGCCGGGCCAGAAAGGCGTACCCCAGCGCGCCTGATGGACCAGGGTCGGCGCGCCCGACAGGCGCCGACCCGTCCGTTACAGCGTTATCAGTCAGGCTTTTCAATAACAACAAGATTTACGCCAGACAACCAGAGGAGGCAGCATGGCCGCCTATATCGCCAGCGCCACAGATGATGGTGCCGACACTTCACGTGGCATTCCGCGGCGTTATGCCTGGATTGTCTTTGCCTTGACCTTCGGCCTGCTGATCTCCGACTACATGTCGCGTCAGGTACTGAACGCCGTTTTTCCGCTGCTCAAGAGCGAATGGACCCTGACCGACAGTCAGTTGGGCTTGCTCAGCGGCATTGTTGCCCTGATGGTGGGGCTTTTGACCTTTCCGCTGTCGTTGCTGGCCGACCGCTTTGGCCGGATCAGGAGCCTGGTGCTGATGGCTGTGCTCTGGAGCCTGGCGACCCTGGGTTGCGCCTTGGCGGAAAACTACCAGCAAATGTTCATTGCCCGTTTCCTGGTAGGTGTCGGTGAAGCGGCCTATGGCAGTGTCGGCATCGCCGTGGTGGTGGCGGTATTCCCCCGCGACATGCGTGCAACGCTGGCCGGTGCGTTCATGGCCGGAGGCATGTTCGGCTCGGTGCTGGGCATGGCGCTGGGCGGAGTGATGGCCCAGCATTTTGGCTGGCGCTGGGCATTTGCCGGCATGGCGGCGTTCGGCCTGTTGCTGGCCGTGTTGTACCCGCTGATCGTCAAGGAAGCCAAGATCGCCCCCAAGCGCGCCGCCGCAGCCGCCTGCAAGGTCGCCCGGCCGCTGCACACCCTGTATGGCAGCCGTTCGGTGATTGCCGCCTATGTGGCCAGCGGGCTGCAGCTGTTCGTGGGCGGTACGGTGATCGTCTGGATGCCCAGCTACCTGAACCGCTACTACGACATGGGCACTGACAAGGCTGGCGCCGTGGCGGCCATCATCGTGCTGTGCAGCGGCATTGGCATCATTCTCTGCGGCATGCTCTGCGACCGCCTGGGGCGTCAGCGCCCGGACCGCAAGATCAGCCTGGCCATTGGCTATTGCCTGGGCAGTTGCCTGTTGCTGTCGCTGGCCTTTGCATTGCCCTCGGGCACCGCGCAACTGGTACTGATCTGCCTGGGGATGATGATTGCCGCCGGCACCAACGGGCCATCCAGTGCCATGGTTGCCAACCTGACCCATTACTCGGTGCATGGCACCGCGTTCGCCACCCTGACCTTGGCCAACAACCTGTTGGGCCTGGCCACCGGGCCTTTGATTACCGGCCGCGTCTCCGACGTGATCGGCCTGCACGCAGCCTTCCAGCTGGTGCCGCTGATCAGTATCGGCGCGGCTGCCGTGTTCTTTATTGCCAAACGCCACTACCACAACGACATGGCTCGCCTGCAAGACCCTCAGGTGGCAGAGCCAGGCGTGGCCCAGGAGTTGAAACCGTGAAGCCTGTGTTGTCCATCGATGTATTTTTCGATTTTATCTGCCCCTGGTGCCTGATCGGCCAGCGCCACCTTGAGCGTGCGCTGGCGCAACTGCGCGCCGAGCAACCCCGGCTACAGGTCAACCTGCGCTGGCGGGGCGTGCAGCTGTTGCCGCACATGCCTGCAGATGGCCTGCCGTTCGAGGCGTTCTATCGTGAGCGCCTGGGCAGCGAGCAGGCAGTGCGCCACCGCCAGGCGCAGGTACGGGTGGCGGCCAGCGCAGCGGGTGCGCACATCGACTTTTCCCGCATCAGCCGCATGCCCAACACCGCCGATGCTCACCGGTTGCTGGAGCGCGCCGTGGCCCTGGGCAATCCGACTCAGGTAGAGGCGCTGCTCGATCAATTGTTTGCCGCCTACTTTCACCAAGGCAAGGACCTGGGCAATCGCGCCACTTTGCTGGGCATTGCCGAGGGCTGCGGGCTGATGCCGGCACAGGTTGCCGACTGCCTGCGCGGTGACGGTACACCGTTCACCAGTGCCAGCCCGGCGCCGGCCAGCGGTGTGCCGTGCTTCAGTTTCAACCAGCGCCGTGTGGTGTCTGGCGCCCAACCTGTGGAGGTGTTGCTCGAGGTAATGCGCGAGTCCCTGGCAGAGGCTGCAGCATGACGCTTCGATACCCCGTGCCCGCCCACAAGGTGCCTGCACGCGACAGTCGCGCGCTGGTGGAATTCGAGGGCAGGAGCCTGGCGTTGTTCAACGTCGCCGACACCCTGTACGCCATTGACGACAGTTGCCCGCACCAGGGTGCTTCGTTGTGCGGCGGGCGTCTGGACGGGCGGGTGATCCAGTGCTGCGCCCATGGCCTGCGCTTCGATCTGGCCAGCGGCTACCTGCTCAATTCCACGGCGCTCAAAGTGCCGAGCTACCCGGTCGAACGCCTGGGTGAGCAGGTGTATATCGTGTTGGATGCCCAGGAGCCTGGCCAATGAGCACAATCGCAATTGCCACCGTCAACCACCGTGCGCGGGAGCTGGCGCCGGGCTTTATCGTCAGCCTGATCGCGGCGGCGGCGGCGAGTTTTCTGAGTGAACACTACGACGCACCGGTGATGCTGTTTGCCCTGTTGCTGGGGATGGCCCTGAACTTTCTCGCGGCAGACGGGCGCTGCAAGGCCGGTATCGAGTTCACCGCACGCACGGTATTGCGCATTGGGGTCGCGTTGCTGGGCATGCGTATTACCCTGGAGCAGATTGCCAGCCTTGGCTGGAAGCCGGTGGCACTGGTCATCATTATCGTGGTGGTGACCATTGGCGTGTCGATGGTGGTCGCCAAGGCCATGGGGTTCAATCGGCTGTTCGGCATGTTGACCGGCGGTGCGACCGCCATCTGCGGAGCGTCGGCGGCACTGGCACTGGCGGCGGCGCTGCCTGCGCACAAGCAGAAGGAACATGCCACGCTGTTTACGGTGATCGGCGTATCGGCGCTGTCGACCCTGGCGATGATCCTCTACCCCATGATCGCTGACTGGCTGCAGTTGTCGCCACCGCAGGCCGGGGTGTTCCTGGGCGCCACTATCCACGATGTGGCGCAGGTGGTGGGGGCTGGCTACAGCATGTCCACCGAGACCGGCGATGTGGCCACGGTGGTGAAATTGATGCGGGTGGCGATGTTGCTGCCGGTGATCGTGGTGGCGGCGATGATCACCCGGCGCGCCGGGGACGATGCCAGTGGTCAGCGGCCGCCGCTGTTGCCCTGGTTCGCGGTAGGGTTTGTGCTGTTGGCGTGCCTGAACAGTACCGGTTGGGTGCCAGCGCTGGTGCAGGGCGGGGTCAACGACCTGTCGCGCTGGTGCCTGGTGGTGGCGATCAGTGCGCTGGGGATGAAGACCCAGCTCAAGGAACTGGCCAAGGTAGGCATCAAACCCATTGCCTTGATGGTGGGGGAGACGGTATTTCTGGTCGTGCTGGTACTGGCCCTGATGCATTGGGGGTTGTAGCCCCCAATGCGGGGCTTGCCTTGCTACTGGGCGTCCAGGCCCATCTGCCAGAAGTCGGCCTCCAGGCGCGAGGCCTGGGCGAAGACTTTCACCAGCTCCTCGAACCGACGTTCGGTCATGGCCCGTGAGGCCAGGTCGTCCAGGTGCGCCCGGGCAGCCGTCGCAACCGCCTGATAGCCGGCACCGGCGTATTCGCCGATCCACTCGCGGTACGGGTGATCGACCAGGGCCTCGGCCCCCTCGGGGCTTAAATTGCGACCGATTTCGGCATAGCCGATGACGCAGGGGGCCAGTGCCACATGCAGGTCGAGCAGGTCGCCTGCCGCACCGCAGTCCAGGACGAAACGGGTGTAGGCCACCGTCGCCTGGTGTTCCGGTGTGGCAGTAAGCGCTTCAGGTGACAGGCCCCAGCGCTGGCACAGGCGCACATGCAGTTCGGTTTCGTCGAGAATGGCCGCCAGCCCCGCCTGGGCCGAGCGAATGTCGGCCAGGGTGCGACTCTTGTAGGCGGCAAGGGCCCAGGAGCGGGCGAACTGGATCAGGAACAGGTAGTCCTGCACCAGGTACTTGCGAAAGGCTGGCTGGGCCAGGGTGCCCGCGCCCATCTGGCGGACGAAGTCGTGGTCGACATAGCTGTTCCAGTCGGCGGCTGCGGCCTGCTTGAGGCGCTCGAAAATGTCCATGCGTTACCCCTTGAGGTCGTAGGCGGCGTCGAAAAAGGCTTGTTCCAGCGCGACGGCGCGCAGGAAGAAGTCGCTGCTGAGCTGCTCATGGGCAGGGCCTACACGGTCGAGCTCGGCGCGCAGGAAGGCGACGAAGGCCTGGAAATCCGGGTTGTCGTGCAGGGTGATCCACTCGGCATGTTCAAAGCGCGGTGGCAGTTCCCTGGGCGCACGCAGTGCCCAGTCCAGGTACAGGCCTTCGGCAACATTGAGCACCGCCAGGGCGGCGGCGTAAGAGCGGGTGGCAGCCGCTTCCTGCATGATTGCCTTGAAGCCTGCGGTGGGCACCGAATCCGGTGCCTCCAGGCGTTGAGCCTCGCTGACGCCGAGCGCCTCGAAGGCACGCAGGAAATAGGTGTTCTCTTCCCCCGAAATCACCCCGGTAAAGCGGCCCAGGCGAATGCGCGCCTCGAAGGTGTCGGCACTGGCAATGGCGGCCCCCAGCAGGGTCAGAAAGCTGTCGATGAAGCGATGGTCCTGGATCAGGTAGTTGACCATGACGGCATCGTCCAGGGTGCCGGCCATCAGTTCGTTGACGAAACGATGTTCGATGGACTGGGTCCAGCGCGGTTCGCTCTGGCGGCGAAGGGTGTCGGTAAAGCGTTCGGTCATCCTGCTGTCCTCATTGATGGCGACAGCGAGACCGATTGTTTCAGACATGGGCGGCCTCGCAGTGAGACCGGCAAAAAGGCAGGTTGGCTATCCCCATCCCTCCGCCGGCATGATCCGGATCAGGTTCGTAGGGTCACCGCGCTGCTTGCGCCAGCGGTTTCTCAGCCCGTTGCCGGGCTCCCCTTGGTGGGCCGAATCTATACAGCAAGCGCACAGGAATGTCACGTTGCCCGCTAGTGGATGCTCGAGGCCAGCTCGAAAATCGGCATGTACATCAAGATCACGATAAAGCCGATCAACAGCCCGATGAAGGTCATCAGCAACGGCTCGAACAGGCGTACGAACCACTCGATCCAGCGGCCGATCTCTTCGTCGTAGAAGTCGGCGCTGCGCTCCATCATCTGCCCCAGGTTGCCCGATTGCTCACCGGCGCGCAGCAAGCGCAGCGACACTGGTGTCACCAGTTGCCCGGCCTCCAGCGCCGCCGACAGCGACAACCCTTCGCGTACCCGTTCGCAGGCCTGCTCCAGGCGCTGGCTGGCAGCCGCCCCGAGCAGGCCACGGGCCATTTGCATGGCCGTCAGGATCGGGATGCCGCCCTGCAGCAGAATCCCCAACGAGCGGTAGAACCGTGCCAGCTCATACATCACCAGGCGCCGGTGCAGGGCCGGCAGGCGTTCGAGCTGACGGTTGAGCCAACGCCGCACCCGCGGGTCGCGGCGCAGCACGAACATTCCCACCAGCGTTGCGACAAAACCGATGCCCAGCGGTGCCTGGTGGGCATGCAGGAACATCCCGGCCTGCATCAACAACCGCGACAGCCAGGGCAGCTCGGTACCCAGGCCCTCGAACACCAGGCTGAAGCGTGGCACCACATAGCCGAGCAGGAACAGTACGACGCCACCGCCGACCAACAGCAGCAACAGCGGGTAGATCGAGGCGCTGATGATCTTCTGGCGTACTTCGTCCATGCGTTGGCGATAGGCAACATAGCGCCCCAGGGCATCCCCCAGGGCACCGGTCTTTTCGCTGGACTGCACCAGGGCGACGTAGAGCGGCGGGAACACACTCGGCAACTGCGCCAACGACTGGGAGAACGACTTGCCTTCGTACAACAGGCGCACCAACTCGCCCAGGGTCTTGCGGGCCTGGGGCGCCGACTCTTTCTCGGCCAGGCTTTCCAGGGCGTCGATCAGTGGCAGGCCGGCGTTGAGCAGGGTGGTCAGTTCCTGGCTGAACAGCACCAGGTCGAACGCCTCGCCACGCCGCCAGCGCAGCTTGGCGAAACGCTCGCAACTGCGCACGCTGACCACCCGCAGGCCTTGTTGCTCGGCCTGTTGCCGGGCTTGTCCGGCGTCCTGGGCGTCCAGCGTCAGCAAGACCACGCCAGCCTTGCCCAGTGCCTTGAGCTCGTAGCGCATGGGGCGTTCCTCCGCTTACTGCCAGCTGGTGATCTCGGCGTTTTCACCTTCGCCACCGGGTTGGCCGTCCTTGCCCATCGACAGCAGGTCGTACTCGCCATTCTCGCCAGGCTGGCGGTAGATGTAGTTGCGGCCCCACGGGTCCTGCGGGACTTTTTTCTGCAAGTAAGGGCCAGACCAGCGGGTTTCGTCGCTGGGGGCCGCCACCAGTGCGTTCAGGCCTTGCTCGGAATTGGGGTAATGCCCCACCTCCAGTCGATACAGGTCCAGGGCCTTGCCCAGGCCTTCGATTTGCGCCCGGGCCACCTTGGCCTCGGAGCGTCCCAACTGGCTGAAATACTTGGGCGCGACGATCCCCGCCAACAACCCCAGCACCACCAGCACGACCAGCAGTTCGAGCAGGGTGAACCCCTGTTGTGCGCGTTTCTTGTTGTGCATGACCAGCCCTCCATTGTGCGTCTGCAAGGCCTCATGCAAATGCCGTGCGCGTCTGCGCCAAGCCTTTGCGCCACGGGCACGGCAAGGCGGCACAGTGCTTGCGTCAGTGGATAAAAGCCTCGGCAATCGGGGCATATGCCCCACTTTTCGGGGGACGCAACGGGGAGGGCGGCAGCATGCGCTGGCTCACTGCAGGAATGTTTGTCTGGCTGGCATCGACCAGCCCGGTCCAGGCCGATGTCTACATCTCGATCAAGGCAGATGGCAGCTACGTGCTGTCCAATGTCCACCGGCCTGGACGCCAGTACGAACGGGTGATCAGCGAACCTGGGGCAAGCCTGGCCAGTAGCGGCCAGGCGCAACTGATCACCGGCATGCCTTATGCCAAGGTGGTCGCGGCGGCGGCCAAGGCCAACGACCTGCCCGAAGCCCTGCTGCATGCGGTGATCCAGGCCGAATCGCGCTACGACCCCAATGCCCGGTCGGCCAGTGGCGCGGTGGGCCTGATGCAACTGATGCCCGACACCGCCAAGGAGCTGGGCGTCAAGAACGCCCTGGACCCGGCCTCCAACGTGCAGGGCGGGGCGCGCTACTTGAAGCGCATGCTCACCCTCTTTGACAACGACATCACCCTGGCGGTGGCTGCTTACAACGCCGGGCCCGATGCGGTGATGCGCCGCGGGCGGGTGGTGCCACCGTATGCCGAGACCCAGCGCTACGTGCCCAAGGTGTTGCGCCAGTACCGGCGGTTGCAGGGCCTGGCCATGGATGCGCCGCTGTGAGGGCTTATCGCGGGGCAAGGGTGGGAGCGGGACTGCCCCGCGATAAGGGTTACCCCCGTTTAGTGGGGAATACCGGGGAATCCCCCCCCAATCAGGATTCAGTACGGGCTACAACTTTTTGATATTTAACCAAAAAACCATCTGGCACGGCCCTTGCTCAAGCCTCCCCAGAGAACCCAGGCACCAGCGGAGGTGCACAATGACCCCACTTAAAGGCTCAGTCCTTACCTCATTGCTGCTGGCCGCTGCCACCTTGGGCTGGCAGCACGGCAGCGAGGCCGCGGTGCGTTGCGAACGCAACCTGGTGGCCAACGTCGTCGCCCTCGATCAGCCGCTGATGTTCAACCGGCTGGGCGCACAGAACGCCAATGGCATGATGTTCGCCCTGCGCCGCGACGTGGTCGACGAGCACAATGTTTCCCTGGCCCAGGGCGGGGCGGCAGTACCGGGCAAAGTGACCCTGCGGCCCGACAAGCGCCCACGGCCCATTGTGCTGCGGGTGGCCGCCGGTGACTGCCTGACCGTCAACCTGCAGAACCTGCTGGCCTACCAGGCCAACCCGAACAAGCACGGGATCGATCACGAAGAAGAAAACGAAGGCGAAGAAAACGAAGCTGAAGAGAATGAGTTCGAGAACGAAGGCAATGAACAAGGTGGCGAGAGCTTCGTGGTCGATGACCAGGTCACCGACCGCCACGTGGGTTTCCAGGTCAACGGCATGCAGGCGGTCAACAGCATCGGCGACATCGCCGCCAACACCGGCCGCAACGGCAACTTCCTGATCGCCCCCGGCTCCAGCCGTACCTACACCTTGTATGCCGAGCGTGAAGGTGCTTTCGCCGCCACCAGCCAGGGCGCAACCTTCGGCGGCCAGGGTGGCGCCGGCAACGTCGCCAACGGCCTGTTCGGCCAGGTGGTGGTGCTGCCTAAAAAAGCGCTGACCTTCCGCAATACCCTCACTGAAGAAGAAATGCGCCTGAGCACCACCGGTCGCGCGCCGACCGGCCAGCCGATCGTCGACTACCAGGCGCGCTATCCGCAACGCGAGCCCTGGATCCGCGAGGGCAAGGCAGGCTCGCCGATCATTGCCATGATCGATGGCAATGAGATCATCTCCAGCGAATCCGATGCCGTGGTCATGGGGCCTAACACCGACGGCAGCTTCCCGCCGTCCACCTACCCGCTGGAAAGCATCGGCAAGCGCAACCCGGCGGTACCCAACCGCCTGGAGCCGTTCCGCGACTTCGCCGCCCAGTTCACCGATGAAGCGGCCGCCACCCAGGCCTTCCCCGGCTACTGGGCCGATCCGGTCATGGGCCATGTGCTGGAGCCGACCCGCGACTCGTTCATGATCAACTACGGTTCCGGCGGCATGGGGGCCGAAGTGGTGGCCAACCGCCTGGGCGTGGGGCCGATGCACGACTGCCTGTCGTGCTCCTATGAGGAATTCTTCCTGAGTTCGCACACCGTCGGTGACGTAGCGATGCTGGTCGATGTGCCCGCCAACATCGGCCTCGAGAACATTCGCCCGGGGCAGACCCCCAGCGCCGAGCAGATCGGGGTCAAGGCCACCATGGCCCTGTACCCGGCAGAGCCTGCCAACGTCAACCACAGCTACATCGGCGACTTCGTCAAGTTCCGCAACACCCACAACGGTCACGAGCAGCACATCTTCCACCTGCACGGGCACCAGTGGCTGTTCAACCCCAACGACGACAATTCCGACTATGTCGACGCCCAGGGCATTGGCCCGGGTGTGGGCTACACCTATGAAATCGCCAACGGCGGCTCGGGCAACCGCAACCGGGTAGCGGGCGATGCGATCTACCACTGCCACTTCTACCCGCACTTTGCCCAGGGCATGTGGAGCATGTGGCGGGTACACGACGTGTTTGAAGAAGGCACCCGGCTTGAGGTGTCCAACCAGGGCGAGGACGGCTATCACAGCGAGCCTTATGCATTGCGCAGCGGCAAACCGGCCGCGGGTGCCCGTGCCTTGCCCGATGGCGAGATCGTAGCCGGCACGCCCATTCCGGCCATCGTGCCGCTGCCAGGCAAGGCCATGGCACCGATGCCGGGCAAAGTGGCGGTCATTCCAAAACTGGCGCCCACCCTGGTGGCCGAGAACGATGACGATGACGACGAGGAAGAAGGCAATGACGACTCCGGTCATCACGACCAGGCGCCACGTGCCATTGGTTCGCTGGTGCTGGTCGACCGCAGCGAAGCCAACCGCAATGCCGACGGCAGCCTGAAGAACCCCGGCTATCCATTCTGGATCGGCGGCATGGAAAGTACTGTCGGCCAACGTCCGCCAACCCCGCCGCTGGACATGCTCGACCCTGCTATGGCCACGGCGCTGAAAAACACCGGCAATGCCCTGTGGGCCAACCTGGACCCGGCGCAAGTCGGCGGTTGGGACGGTGGTTTGCCACGCCATTCCCTCGACGGCATGGCCGCCGGTGGCGAGGCGACTACCACCACCACGGCGCTGGACTTCACCAAGTCGATCACCAAGGCCAAGGCGGTGTTCCTGCCGGAGGAGGGCACCGACGTCGAGCAGGCGGCGATGAGCTTCCATTCCAAGCTTGAACACCCCAGCTACGCCGTGCTGCCCGACAACCAGACGGTGGCGCGCAACTTCCGCACCAACGGCGCCGCCCCCACTGCAGGCGCACCGTTCTTCGAACCCTGCATGGACGACCGTGCCAAGCGCCTGACCTTGGCGGCCGGCAACGGCGAGTTCAACAGTGGCGAGCGCCTGGACGCCATGACGTTTACCGGCTCCTCGATGTTTACCGCCGACCGTCCTCGCATCTACAAGGGCGCCAACATCCAGTTCGACGCGGTGTACAACAAAGTCGGCTACCACTTCCCGCAGGCGCGCATCATTGCCCTGTGGGAAGACGCCTGGCCGGTGATCAACAAGCAGCGCCCGCCTGAGCCGCTGGTGATGCGCATGAACACTTTCGATTGCGTGATGTACCAGCACACCAACCTGATCCCGTCGTACTACGAGATGGACGACTACCAGGTGCGTACGCCTACCGACGTGATCGGCCAGCACATCCACCTGCCAAAATGGGACCTCACCGCCGCCGATGGCTCGGCCAACGGCTGGAACTATGAAGACGGCATTCTCTCGCCCGGTACTGTGGTCGAGCGTATTGAAGCCATTCGCGAGTTCAATGGCTGTCACAGCGGCGACCCGCGCGAAGGCACCGCCGAGTGCCCGGTCGCCAAGACCCACCCGTTCTTCGGCCGCTACGGACGGGCCGACTGGCTGGGCGCACGCACGGCCATGCAACGCTGGTTCGCAGACCCTGTGGTCAACGTGCATAACGTCGACCGTGGCCTGGGCACCATCTTTACGCACGACCACCTCGGCCCATCGACTCACCAGCAACTGGGCCTGTATGCCACCGTACTGGCGGAACCGGCAGGTTCCACCTGGTACCACGCGGAGACCGGCGAGCAGCTGTACAACCCGGCAGTACGCGAGGACGGTGGCCCGACCTCATGGCAGGCCGTGGTCAAGACCGGCGACCTGGATGGTGACGGGCGCAATGACAGCTATCGGGAGTTCTTCCTGGAATACAGCGACTTCCAGCATGCCTATGAAGCCGGCGTGTATGTAGGCGCAGGCCCGGACGGCATTCCCAACGGCCAGGCATACCCGGCCACTGCCGACAGCTTCCGCTTTGCGATCAACCCGCCTGTGCGGCAGAAGGCCTCCAACCTGCTCGAAGCCGTGGTGGAGTCCCGTGGCGGCCTTTCGCCGGGTTGCCCATCGCGGCCTTGCCCGCAAGCCATCTCGGTGGATGACCCTGGCATGTTCGTCGTCAACTACCGCAACGAGCCGCTGGCCCTGCGGGTCTACGATCCCAACAAGGTGGCGCCGGACGGCAAGCGCGGCATGCAGGCCGACGGCATGGGCGGTGACCTCGCGTTCGCCATGCAAAGCCGTACCGACCGTGCCATCCCGGCGATGAACCTGTCGCCGGCGGCAATCACCTCGGCAGTCGGCCCAACCGGCGGCACCACGCTGTTCCCGCCGCACATCAACAAGGCCGGCGCCGAGCCGGGTGACCCGTTCACCCCGATGCTGCGCACCTACTCCGGTGACAACGTACGCCTGCGGATGCACGCCGGTGGCCATGAAGAAGAGCACAACGTGACCCTGCACGGGGTCAAGTGGCTGCAAAATGGCTCGGGCTTCGGCAACAGCTCGAACTCCGGCTGGAAGGCTTCGCAGATGGTGGGTATCTCCGAGCAACTGGGCTTCATGGCACCGGTGTCGATGATCTCCAGTTCTTCGGCACCCAACGGCGACTACCTGTACTCGCTCGATGCCGCCCACGAAGGCTATTGGAACGGTATCTGGGGGGTTATGCGCAACTACACGGCCAACCGTCCCGACCTGTTCCCGCTGCCCAACAACCCATTGCCGATGGCTGCACGCAATACCGTGGCGTTCGACGGCATCTGCCCGCGCTACACCACAAACGCCACCGGCATCGGGACCCGGCCAACCGTGCAGCGCAGCTATGAGATCGTCGCGGCGCTGGCCAACGACATCCTCGCCAACCCGCTGGCGGTGAGCATCAACGACCCCAGCGGCGTCGGCCAGCATGTTGGTGGCCCGTTGAAGGCCAACGGCGGCACCCTGGTCTACAACAGCCGGCGCACCAGCATCCCGCAGGTGACCGTGACCGATCCGGAGGACGGCGAGACCTTCACCGTGGGTGGCCACAGCGGGCCGCTGCATGACCCGACCGCCATCCTCTATGTGCGCAAGGCCGATCTCGACCCTGTGACCGGCAAGCTCAAGCCTGGCGTGCCGATCGAGCCCCTGGTGCTGCGTGCAGCGGCCGGTGACTGCCTCAAGATCACCCTGGAGAACCGCTTGCCCCTGGTGATGCCCGACCTGCCGAGCACCGCCGTGATGCAGAACGTGGTCAAGCGCGACCGTCAGGGCAGCGAGGGCTCTACCGCCTTCAACAACAACCTGATGCGTCCGTCGAGCCATGTCGGCCTGCACGCACAACTGCTGGCCTACGACATCACCAAGTCGGACGGTACCAACGTCGGCCAGAACCCGGTGCAGACCGTACCGCCGCGCAATGGCAGCAGCGGCGCCTATCCAAGCAAGGTGTACCAGTACTATGCCGGGCACCTGGAGCGTGAAGGCAAGCCGGTGATGCAGATGGGCCGCTCGGTGGACAATATCAACACCACCGCCATCGAGTTCGGCGGCCTGAACATCACCCCGGCCGATGTCATCAAGCAGGGGCAGAAAGGCCTGGTGGGTGCCATGAGCATCCTGCCGCAGACCGCTACCTGGACCGAAGACAGCGCCAGCCGGGCCTCGGCCACGGTGCAGGTGCCCGGGCAGCCGGCCTACCGCGACTTTGCCACGGTGTGGCAGCGGGCGCTGAACATGCGCTGGTCGGACGGCCGTCCCGTGGAAGGCATTGCCACCGAAGGCAATGGCGTACCGGGTGACCCGAAAGACAACTCCAATATGGCCATCAACTACAAGACCGAGCCGCTGTGGTTCCGCTTCGGCCTGGCCCCGGATGCGCCATTCGGCCATGCCGACGGCTATGGCTGGGCAGATGTCCCCAACGCGCACATGGCCTACAGCAACGCCCTGGTGGGCAGCGACCCGCAAACGCCGGTGCTCTGGGCCAAGCCGGGTCAGCCGTTCCGTAACCACATTCTGATGCCTACCGGCGGCAGCCGCGGTATCACCTACCAGCTCGATGGGCACATCTGGCCACTGCATAACTACCAGGCCGAGAAGTCCGACGTCGGCGGCTACCCCATGAGCCTGCCGGGCATTGGTTCGGTGCGCTTTGGCTACAACCCGCAGGCGATGTTCATCGGTGCCCAGGAAAGCGTGCTGCCGGCAGCGCACTTCAGCTTCATGGTGCCCAGTGCCGGGGGGGCCAACGCGGTGCCGGGCGACTACTTGTTCCGCGACTACGCTGCATACGGCAATGCCTCGGGGTTGTGGGGCATCCTGCGGGTAACGGAAGAAACACCACCAGCCACGCCACCAGCGCAGTAAGGGCAAGGGGAAGAGGTCATGATCAAGAAGAACAGACCGTTGTACCTGGGACTGCTGACCGGAATGACCCTGATGGGCTTGGGGGTCGCCTATGAAAGCCTCTGGTGCGACCCGCGCAGCGAGCTGGCCGAGGCTGAAGCCAAGGCCGATTCGCAAGCTCTGCACCGGCTCAGCCGCGACGGTGTCACCGTCGAGTTCGAAGCCAGGCCGCTGGGCAGCGGCGGGGTGCTGACAGAAGGCGCCTTTGCCAATGTGCGCTTCAAGATCACTGACCAGAACAGCGGCCAGCCACTGTCGGGGGTATCCCCCGGCGCCTGGCTGGACCCGGCGCTGACCGGCGAGGCTGCCAAGGACCGCAGCAAAAGCTGCAAGGCACGCGTGGCGTTGTTTCTCAAGAGCAGCATTGGTGCCCGGCCGTTGCTCGACCTCAACAGCTACTTTCTGCTGGTACTGAACAAGGACGCCAGCCTCACCGTGATCGACCCGTCGGTGTCGGTGGGTGGCGTCACCAGTACCCTGGCGCGTATCGAACTGCCCGGCCAGCCGATGGACTGGACCCCCAGCGGCGACGACAAGCAAGTGTTCGTGTCGATCCCCGAACGTGGGGAGGTGGCACTGATCGACACCGAGACCTTCCAGCGCATTGGCAGTATTCCCGCCGGCAAGCAGCCGCTGCGCGTGGCCCTGCAGCCCGACCAGCGCCTGCTGTGGGTCGGCAACAATGCCAGCGATCCGGCCCAGAGTGGCGTGACCGTGATCGACGTTCCTAGCCGCAAGGCCATGAAGTTCTTTGCCACCGGCGCCGGCCACCACGAAATCGCCTTCAGTGCCGACTCGCGCTACGCCTTTGTCAGCAACCGCGACAGTGGCACCTTGAGCGTGATCGACGCCAGTGACATGCGCCTGGTCAAGACCGTCAAGGTGGGCTCGCACCCATTGTCAGTGGCCTATTCGGCGCTGTCCCAGGCGGTGTATGTGGCCGACGGGCGTGACGGCACTATCAGCGTGATCGACGCGCGCAGCCACACCCAGCGCCACCTGATCCAAGGCGAGCAAGGGTTGGGACCGATGCGTTTCAGCCGTGACGGGCGCTTTGGCATCGTCCTCAACACCCTGGAAAACCAGGCACTGGTGATCGACGCCAGTACCGATAGGCTGATCCACAGCCTGCCCGTGGCGGCCGAACCCTACCAACTGACCTTTACCCAGGCCTATGCCTATGTCCGGGGCCTGGCTTCATCCAAGGTCAGCATGATCAACCTGAGCAGCCTCGGTGAAGGGCGCCAGCCGATTGTCCAGGGCTTCGAGGCCGGCGCCTCGGCCCCGCGCCAGGCTGGCGACCTGCCGTTGGCGCAGGGGCTGACCGTGGCCCGGGACGAAAACTCGGTGTTCGTGGTCAACCCGGCCGACAACACCACCTACTTTTACGCCGAAGGCATGAACGCGCCGATGTCCGGCTACCCCAACCGTGGCCACAATGCCCGGGCTGCACTGGTGATCGACCGCAGCCTGCGGGAAGTGGCGCCAGGCGTGTACAGCTCGACGGTCAAGCTGCCGGCCGCAGGCACCTTCGACGTGGCGTTCCTGCTCAACCAGCCACAGATCATCCACTGCTTCAGTACCGAAGTGGCCGCTTCGCCCACCGCCCCGCATCGGCAAACCCCGCAGATCCAGTTCATGCTCGAACCCGCCGTGGTGGTACAAGGCAACCCCTTCACGGCGCGCTTTCGCATCGTCGAAGGCAATGGTGCGCCGCGCAACGGCATCAAGGACCTGAGCGTGCGCTACTTCCTCGCGCCGTCCTCGCGCGCCCGCAACAGCCAGGTCACCGAGGTGGGTGACGGGGTGTACGAGGCGCCCCTGGAGCTGGCTGAAAGCGGCGCCTGGTACCTGCATGTACAGGCCCCTTCACTGGGCGACGCCTTTGCCGAGAAGAACTACGCCAGCCTGCGGGTGCTGCCCGCAGAGGCTCAACAAGCGTCTGACACCGGTTCAACAAGGAGTTCGCGATGAAAATGCTCGATCGCTGCAGACTGTTCAGCCTGTGCCTGCTGGCCGCCAGTTGTGGCCTGGCCCAGGCCCACAATGGTGTCGACCACAGCGCCCACGGCACGCCCGCCGTCCACCAGGAAAAGACCTCGGTGCGCTTTGCCGATGTGCAACTGCTCGACCAGAACGGCATGCCGGTACGCCTGGAAAAAGACCTGGTAGCCGACCACCTGGTGGTCATGGGCTTTATCTACACCAGCTGCACCACGGTGTGCCCGGTGGTGTCCTCGATCATGGCCAAGGTGCAAAAGCAGCTGGGCGGTCGGGTGGGCAGCGAGGTGCAACTGGTATCGATCAGCGTCGACCCCCAGCGCGACGATGCCAAGCGCCTGCTCGATTACGCCAAGACTTTCCAGGTCGGCCCCGGCTGGAGCTGGTTGACGGGTACGCCGTATGCGGTCAACGAAACCCTCAAGGGCCTGGGCAGCTTCAGTGCCAACCTGGGTGAGCATCCGCCGCTGATTCTGGTGGGCGATGGCCGCAGCGGCAAATGGACGCGCTTCTATGGCTTTACCGACCCGGCGTTGCTGGTCACGGAAATCGACCGGCTCAGCGCCCGTCGGGTGCATGCCAAGCACACCGCCATTGCCCAGGAGGTGCAACCATGAGCGCCGCCAGTCACCGTCCGGGGACGATGCGCAGTGTCGACTGGCTGGCCCTGGGGGCCTGCCTGTGGATCTTGAGCAGCGTGGCCTTTGCCCATGAAGGCCACAAGACCGAGCCCGACAGCGCCCAGGCGGCCGACCCTCGGCCGGTCACCCCGACCGCCGGCACCCATGACGCCCAGGCGTACTTCACCGACAGCCTGGTAAAGGACCAGAACGGCCGCACCCTGCGCTTCTACAGTGATGTATTGAAGGACAAGGTGGTGATGCTCAATGTGATCTTCACCCACTGCAACGACGCCTGCCCGCTGATTACCCGCAAGCTGCGCGAAGTACGCGAGGCCATGGGCGAGGAGCAGGCCAGCAAGGTGACCTTCATCTCCCTGAGCAGCGACCCGACCAACGACACCCCGCAGGTACTCAAGGAATTTGCCCAGAAGCAAGGGGTGGATGGCCCCAATTGGCTGTTCCTGACCGGTGACAAAGCGCAGATGGACCTGGTGCTGGCGCGCCTGGGGCACCTGATTCCCAGCCCTGAACAACATTCCACCCAGTTGATCGCCGGTGACGTCGCCAACAAGCGCTGGAGCAAGATCCGCCCCGATGCCCCCGCCCAGGCCATTGCCCAGCGCCTGCAACTGCTGTCGCAACCACTGGCTGGACGTTGAACAGCATGAACGCGGTGCTGCGTGCTGGGGCCCTTGTACTGATGCTGGTTGCCAGCTGCCAGGCCGTGGCCCTGGACCTGACCCCGAGCGAGCTGGCCGGCAAGCGCCTGTACCGGGAAGGGCTGTCGAGCAGCGATGCCCAGGTGTCGGCGCGGGTGGGCGCTGCGGACATGCTGGTGCCAGCCAGCGTGGTGCCGTGTGCCAGTTGCCATGGCGCCGATGGCCTGGGTCGCGCCGAAGGCGGCGTACGTCCGCCGGTGTTGAGTTGGCAGCGGTTGGCGATGGGGCAACAGTTGCGCCAGGCCAACGGCAGGTATTACCCGGCCTATACCGAGGCCACGCTGGCCCGGGCTATCCAGGAGGGCCGCGACCCGGGTGGCAATCAACTGGACCCGGTGATGCCACGCTTCGTGTTGAGCATGGCCGACCAGCGCAATCTCAATGCCTACCTCAAGCGCCTGGCCGATGACCGCGATCCGGGTGTAGAGGAGCAGACGCTGCGCCTGGGCACCTTGCTGCCCACCCAGGGTCCACTGGCCGGGTCGGCGAAGGTGGTGGCGGCGGTGCTTGCGGACCGCATCGCCCACATTAACCAGCAGGGGGGCATTCATGGCCGCCAACTTGAACTGGTCAGCCTGGACCCAGGGCCCGACCAGGACAGCGCAGAGAAAGCCCTGGGGCAATTGCTGGTGCAGGACCCGGTGTTTGCGCTGATCGCCCCGCTGGCCCCGGCCTTGGAGTCGACCCTGGCTACGCGTCTTGAGCAGGCAAAGGTCCCGTTGGTGGGAGCGGCGCCGGCATTGGCGGACAGTGTACAGATCTTCGACCCCTTGCCGGGCTTGCGCGAACAGCTGCTGAGCCTGGCCGACTACGCCCAGGCCAACCTGGCCCTGGAGCAGGCCGTTACACGGATCGTGTATGCCGACGAGGCCCAGGCCGGCCTGGCTCGCAACCTTGAGCATGCACTGCAGGATCGAGGCTGGAGTGATGTCGGGGCGCAGTCGCTCAATGCCTGGAACGGGGAAGGGCAGGCGATTTTCTTTCTCGGCCAGGGCGACAGTTTTACCCAACTCACAGCAGCGCTGAAGCAGGCGGGTCACACACCGTACCTGTTCGCCGTTTCCAGTCAGGTGGCGGGACAGTTGCCGCAGGTGCCCGATGCCTGGTCGCGGCGGGTATTCCTGGCTTATCCCTTTGTGCCCGGCGACTGGACGGCCTCCGGCCGCGAGGCGTTGAGCGCCTTGCGCCAGCGCCAGGGCCTGGATGGTCGCCAGGGGGCGCTTCAAGTAAGCACCTGGTGCGCTCTGCAGCTGTTGACCGATGCGCTCAAGCGCATTGGCCGCGACGCCAGCCGGGAGAAGCTTGTGCTGGCACTCGAAAGCCTGCACGACGTGCAAACCGGCCTCACCCCACCTTTGGGCTTTGGCCCGGGCCGCCGCCAGGGTCTGGCGGGCGCCCACGTCGTGACCCTGGAAATGCCCGGCCCGGTGTTCCGCCCGGTTGCCGCCTATCGACCTGTCGTCGAGGTGAATTCGCCATGAAACTGTTCGGTCTGTTGTTGTGCCTGTTGGCGCTGCCGCTGCAGGCGCAGGAAGTGCCACCTGCTGCCCTGGTCAATGGCGTGGCGATCAGTCAGCTGCGCCTTGAACGCTATTTCGCCGAATACCTCGAAGACCGCGGGCGGGCGCTGACCAGTATCCGCAACCCCAGCGTTTACAAGCGCCTGCGTGACCAGGCCCTGAACGACCTGATCGACAAGGAGCTGCTCTGGCAGGAAGCCCAGCGCCAAGGGGTGACGGTCAGCGACGCCGAGGTCAACGCGCAGGTCGACCAGTTGCGCCAGGCCTTCGGTTCTACGCAGAACTTTGAACAACGCCTGGCCGATGCCGGTTTCGATACCACCAGTTTTGCCGACTACACCCGCCATGAACTGGCTGCGCAACGAGTCTTTCTGGACGCCACGCGGGTGCCCGAACCCGATGCGGCGCAGGTAAAGGCGTTTTATCTGGCGAACGAGAATTCTTTTCAGGCGCAGCAGAACCTAAATGCCAGCAGCCCTGTCGAAGCTGAACAGGGACTGGCATTGGCAAAATCTCTCCTGATCGATCAGCAACAGGCGCAGGCGCGCCATGCCTTGCTACAGCGTTTACGAGACGCCGGGCAGGTGCAGAAACTTGACTGACGACTGACTCGACCCCCAATGTTGGGGACATCAGTAGGGGCAAAGTGCCAGCCGGTCCCCGGCATTGGGGGGAGGGCGCACGGCTCATTTGCGTCTACGCTTAAAGAATCAATGACATAGCACAGTTAATAGCGCCGTCTCATGTCTGGCACGAAGCATGCGTAAGCCTGTACAAGGTCGCACTTCGCCAGACCGGGAAACCGGGCCTGTGGTGCTTCAAGGAGTCGACCTTGGTTAACACAGTATTGGTAGTCGATGACGAACAGACCCTTGCGGGCAATATCCAGGCGTACCTGGATGCGCAAGGCCTGAACGTCCATGTTGCCTACGACGGGGCAACGGCGATCGGTGAAGCCGAGCGCACCCAACCCGACGTAATAGTGCTCGATTATCGCTTGCCCGACATGGAGGGGTTTCAGGTACTGGAGACCGTGCGCCAACGCAGGGACTGTCATTTCGTGCTGATCACTGCTCATCCGACCGCCGAGGTCCGTGAGCGTGCCACCCAGCTGGGCGTCAGTCATATCCTGTTCAAGCCTTTTCCACTGACGGAACTGGCCCGCGCAGTCTTCGACCTGATGGGCATCAAGCGTGAAGAGAAGGGCACCGGCAACACGGACACGGGGTTTGTCGAACGACGCCAGAGCAGGAGTGAAAGTTTCCCCCTGCAGTTGTTCGATGGTAGTTGGGTGCTGGCAGACCGCCGCCGTAATGGCGCAAGGCCTCCAGGACCGGACGAGGACCAACTGCTCACCGGGGAGTAATGCGCGAGCAAACCTGAACCTGGCTTGCCGCGCTCCGCGCTGGAGAGCAAGCCATGGAAACCTTGTCGCTCGCCGCTGTCCCCGCCCAGGTTGTTACGCCTGCGCCCCTGGGTCGCGAGTTACTGGCTCAAGCCCGGGCTAGCGCCGAGCAAAGTGCCGAACGCCTGATCGACACCCTGCAACGCTTGAGCGGCCTTGCCCTCGCCGATTTTGTCGCAGCCCTTGGCACCACCCTGCATTACCCGGTGCTGGACGGCCAGGCGCTGTTTGCCGCCACCCCGCTGTTTGACCGGGTCAGCCTGGCCCAATGCCTGAAACGCGAATTCATTTTCCTCGAACACGACGGCCAGGTGCTGGGTGTGTTCGCCGACCCCTTTGACACTGCCCGTCTTGCCTGGATCGATGAATGTCTGCAGGGCGCGCCGCTGTACCTGGTGCAAGCGGCCGAGCTGAGCGGTTTTCTGGCCCGTCACGAAGAAAGCTTCCATGCCGTGGACTCGCTGGATAACGACAGCGAGGCGGTCGCCGAACTGGACACCGTGCAAAGCCTCTCGCTGGCCAGTATCAGCGAAGACCAGAGCCGGGTGGTCAAACTGGTCAACTCGACCCTCTACGACGCCCTGAAGATGCACGCCAGCGACATCCACCTGGGCGTGACCGGTAGCGGCCTGGTGATCAAGTACCGTATCGACGGCGTGCTCAACAGCATCAGCAAGGTCAGCGGCAGCGAATTCGCCGAGCAGGTGATCTCGCGGATCAAGGTCATGGCCGAATTGGATATCGGTGAAAAACGCGTCCCCCAGGACGGTCGCTTCAAGATCGGCATCAGCGCCCGGCAGATCGATTTTCGTGTATCGATCATGCCGAGCATCTTTGGCGAGGATGCAGTGCTGCGGGTGCTCGACAAACAGGACCTGGCCGACCGCGTCAGCGGCGTGCAGCTCCAGGCCCTGGGATTTGAAGACCATACCCTGCGCAGCCTGCGCCGCCTGGCCAACGAACCCTACGGCATGATCCTGGTCACCGGTCCCACCGGCAGCGGCAAGACCACCACCCTCTACGCCATGATCAGCGAGATCAACCACGGCGTGGACAAGATCATCACCATCGAAGACCCGGTCGAATACCAGTTGCCGGGGGTGCTGCAGATCCCGGTCAACGAAAAGAAGGGCCTGACCTTCGCCCGTGGCCTGCGCTCGATTTTGCGTCACGACCCCGACAAGATCATGGTCGGCGAGATCCGCGACCCGGACACCGCGCAGATTGCCGTGCAATCCGCGCTGACCGGCCACCTGGTGTTCACCACCATCCATGCCAACAACGTCTTCGATGTAATCGGCCGCTTCAGCCAGATGCAGGTCGACCCCTACAGCTTTGTCTCCGCCCTCAACGCCGTACTGGCCCAACGCCTGATCCGCCTGGTATGCCCGCACTGCGCTGCGCCCCATCACCCTGACGACGAAGAACTGAGCCTCTCGGGCCTGGAAGCCGGGCAGGTCGGTGAATACCGCTTCGTACACGGCAAAGGCTGTGGCCAATGCCGTGGCAGTGGCTATCGCGGCCGCACCGCCATCGCCGAACTGCTGCACCTGGACGACGAACTGCGGCAAATGATCGTTGAACGTCGGCCGCTGGCCCAGATCCGCACCCTGGCCTGCCAACGCGGGCTGCGCCTGCTGCGCAGCTCGGCACTGGAGCTGGTGCGTGATGGCCGGACCACCTTGGAGGAGATCAATCGTGTCACATTTGTCGCCTGATCGTTTCGTCGCCGTGCTTGGCGCCCAAGGCGTCGGCTTGTCCCGGCTCCAAGGCCAGAAACAGCAGTGGCTGGGCAGCCTGGGCTTTATCGCCGAGCGCAGCCAGGCCGCCACCCAGGCCCTGGACACCCTCCATAGCCTGCTCGGCGAGCACGGCTGCAAGGGTGCTCAACTGCAACTGCTGCTGTCGGCCCAGTACTGCCGCTTTTGCCTGGTGCCCTGGAGCGCCGCCATCAATCGCCCTGATGAACTGCACCACTACGCACGGGCCTGCTTTGAAGCCCACTACGGCCAGAGCCTGGACGGCTGGCGCCTGGTGGTGTCGCCGGAGGCTGCCGGCAGTGCGCGGATTGCCACGGCGGTGCCCGAAGCGCTGCTGCAGCGTCTCAACGACCACTGCCGCACCCTGGGCCTTCGCCCGCGCTCGGTGCGTCCCTACCTGATGGCTGCCTACAACCGCTTTGCCGAGCAACTGGGGCAGGGCGACTTTCTGTTCGTGCTGGCCGAACCACAACGCAGCGTGTGCCTGTTGGCACAGAACGGCACCTGGCAGCAGGTCAGCGCCCAGGGTAGTGGTGACAGCGACGCAGCGCTGCAGGCGCTGATCGCCCGCCAGTGCGAACTGAATGCCGGCGAGCGCGAGCTGCCGGTATTCCTCCATGCACCAGGTCGCATGGAGCAACCCCCGACGCTGGACGGCGTGCAGTTGTGTGCGCTGACTGAGCCCGGCGGTGACGTGTTGTGCAGCATGTCCCGGGCGGTGGCCTGAAATGCGCCGCCTGGAGCTGGACTTCCAGCCACGGCGCACCGGCCTTGCCGCCTGGGCGCTGCTGGCCGTCGGCGCAAGCCTGGTGCTGGGCGCAACGCTGCTGCAGCAAGGTTTCAGCCAGCAGCAGGAAGCCCTTGAGCAGCAGTTGCAGCACGTCGAACGCCAACTGGGCAAGCGTCCGGAAACAATCAGTTCCCTGACCCCGGCACAAAGCCGCGAGCAGACCGAGAAACTGGCCCAGATGCGCAGTGTCTCGCAGCAGCTGCAGCGCCCCTGGGAACGCTTGTTCAACATGCTCGAAGGCTTGCCCCAGGATGATGTGGCGTTGCTGACCCTGACCCCGGACGCCCGCAAGGGCCAGGTGCGCATCAGTGCCGAAGCCCGTGACCTGGAAGCGATGCTGGCCTTTCACAAACGCCTGGAAGCCAGTGGCGAGCTGCGCGATGTGTCGCTGCTCAACCACGAAATCATGGCCAAGCAGCCCGAACATCCGGTGCAGTTCAACCTGTCGGCCACCTGGGAGATCGGCAATGCGCATCCCTAGTCTGATTCTGCACGAACGTGCGCAGCGGCTCGGCATGGTCGGCCTGGCC
Organism: Pseudomonas vranovensis; assembly: GCF_040438935.1. NCBI lineage: Bacteria > Pseudomonadati > Pseudomonadota > Gammaproteobacteria > Pseudomonadales > Pseudomonadaceae > Pseudomonas > Pseudomonas vranovensis. Next base: position 1,868,898 of record NZ_CP159259.1, read on the forward strand.
GGTGCTGCGCTGGTGGTGCTGGCCTTGCTCTACGGCGCGTTCGGCGTGCTGCCACAGTGGCAGCAAGTACGGGACCTTGAAGGGCGCAATCAGGACGCCGGCACCCAGTTGCGTCAGATCAAGAGCGGCACGCTGAAGCTGCCCCAGGTACCCCAGCGCGAACTGGAGGACTTTCACAAGCAACTACCGGCCCAGCCCCAGGCCACCGAGGCCATCGACCGTATCTACAGCCTGGCCAAGACCGAACGCATCAGCCTGGCACGGGGCGAGTACGCCCTGGGGGTGGACCCCAAGACTCAACTGGCGCGCTACCAGATTCTCCTGCCCGTGCGCGGCAGCTACCCGCAGATCCGCCGCTTTGTCCATGCCTTGCTCGGTCAACTGCCGGCGCTGGTGCTCGAAGACGTCGATCTGCAACGCAAGAAGATCGGCGACAGCGAGCTGACCGGCCGCCTGCGTATGACCCTTTACCTGTCGAGGTCGTGATGAACACTCAACGCCGCCTGGCCTGGCTGGCCTTTCTCGGACTCGCTGCCGTACTGGCCTGGGCACCGGGGTATTTCTTCGACGACGAGGCCGCTGATACCCGCGCCACCGTTGCTGTCGCCGACAAGGCCCAGGTCGCCGCCGCCTCTGCAGCCGGCAAAGCCGCCAAGCCGACCGCGCTCAAGCCACGGGACCTGTTCCCGAGCAAGAGCTGGAAGCCGGCCGTGCAGATGGCCACGGTCACGGAAAAACCGGCGGTGGTGGCCGCGGTGGTGGCGGCACCTTCGGCACCGGTGCTGCCGTTCCAGTTCGTTGGCCGCCTGCACAACCTCGAGGACGAGCAGGTGTTTCTGCAAAGCGGTGAAAAGCTCTATGTCGTACGTCGCGGTGATGTGATCGACGACACCTATCGGATCGAGCAGATCTCCGCCACGGAGCTGAGCCTGGTCTACCTGCCATTGCACCTGTCCCAGACCTTGTCTGTAGGGAGCGCACCATGAATTCGTCCAGGTTGTGCAACAAAGCGCCATTTTTGATGCTTGCACTGTGCGTCGCCCTGGCCGGCTGCGGCACGACTGCAGCACGCAAGGATGGCCAGGCGCTGATCAATGAAGGGCAATACGAAGCCGGTATCGCCCGGCTCGAAGAGGCCCTCAAGGAAGACCCTCGCGATACCGAGTTGAACATCGCCCTGATGCAGGGGCGCAAGCAGTCGGTGGAAGAGCTGCTGGCAAAGGCCGACAGCGACCGCAGCCGCCACGACTTCGGCGGCGCACGCATGGGCTACGGCCGGGTGCTGACCCTGGAGCCGAACAACCGCCGTGCCCAGGATGCCGTGCGCCAGATCGAGCTGATGCGCAACCTCGGTGAGCGTGTTGCCCTGGGTCAGGCAGCGCTGCGCAGCGGCGACCTGTTCGGTGCCGAGCGACACATGCGCGAAGTGCTGCAACTGGACCCGCAGAACGAAGCCGGCCTGGCCCTGCGCAAAGACATCGAGCTGGTGCAGAGCCGCACTGCCCAGCCCAATCCGCAACTGCAAACCAAACTGGAAAAACCGGTGACCCTGGAGTTTCGTGACGCCAACCTCAAGACCATTTTCGAGGTGCTGTCGCAGGTGGCGGGGTTGAACTTCATTTTCGACAAAGACCTGCGCCCGGACATGAAAGCCACCATCTTCGTGCGTGACGTGCGCATCGAAGACGCCGTGTCGCTGCTGCTGGAGCAGAACCAGCTGCACCAGAAGGTGGTGAACGAAAACACCTTGTTGATCTACCCCGATTCGCCGCAGAAGACCAAGGACTACCAGGAATTGGTCATGCGCACCTTCTACCTGACCAGCATCGACGCCAACACCGCGCTGAACATGGTCAAAACCATGCTCAAGACCCGCGATGTGTTCGTCGATGAACGCCTCAACACCCTGACCATGCGTGACACCCCGGACGCGGTGCGCATGGCCGAGAAACTCCTGCAGTCCCAGGACCAGTCCAACCCCGAGGTGGTGCTGGAAGTGGAAGTGATGGAAGTGGCCCGTTCGCGGATCCTCGAGCTGGGCCTGCAATGGCCCAACACCTTCGGCATCCTCAACAACGACGGCAATCCGGTCAGCACCATTGACCAGCTGCGCGGCATCAACTCCGAGCGCATCACCTTCTCGCCGTCGCCCCAGGCCAAGATCAACGCCCAGGACAACGACATCAACACCCTGGCAAGCCCGGTGATCCGGGTCAGCAACCGCGAGCAGGCACGCATCCATATCGGCCAGCGGGTACCGATCATCAGCGCCACTTCGGTACCTTCGACCCAGGGCCCGGTGATCACCGAAAGCGTCACCTACCTGGATGTCGGTTTGAAACTCGAAGTGACCCCGGTGGTTCACCTGAACAACGAAGTGGCGATCAAGATTTCCCTCGAGGTCAGTAACGCCAAGCCCCTTGAACCCACTCGCCAGGGCACCATTCCGGTCCAGGTCGACACCCGCAACGCGCAGACCAGCCTGCGCCTGCATGACGGCGAAACCCAGGTGTTGGCCGGCCTGGTGCGCAACGACGAAGGCGCCAGTGGCAACAAGATCCCTGGCCTTGGCGACATCCCCGGCCTGGGCCGACTGTTCGGCAGCAACCGCAACGATAAGAGCCAGTCGGAGCTGGTGTTGTCGATCACCCCACGGATCGTGCGCAACTTGCCTTACCAGAGCCCCTCGGACATGGAGTTCCCGACCGGTACCGAGACCAGCATGCAGATCCGCAACCTCAACCGCAGCATCGATGTCGACGTCGAAACCGAACAACCCATCGCCGCCGTTCCTACCGGCGTGAGGCCCTGAGCCATGAAACGGTCAATGGCAGGATTCAGCCTGATTGAAGTGATGCTGACCCTGGCCCTGCTCGGGTTGCTGGCTTCGATTGCCGCACCGCTGACCGAAACCCTGGTTCGCCGGGGCAAGGAACAGGAGCTCAAGACCGCCCTGTACCAGATCCGCGATGGCATTGACGCCTACAAGCGCGCCTTTGACGCCGGCTACATCGAAAAGTCGCTCAACGCCACGGGCTACCCACCAAACCTGCAGGTGCTGGTCGACGGCGTGAGGGATGTGCGCAGCGCCAAGGGCGCCAAGTTCTACTTTTTGCGGCGCATTCCCCGCGACCCGCTGGTTGCCGCCAAGCGCGACGACGAAGGCGGCTGGGGCCTGCGCACCTACGAAAGCTCCGCCCAGAACCCGCGTGAAGGGGAGGACGTCTTCGACGTCTACTCCCGGGCGCGGGGTAAGGGCCTCAACGGCATCGCCTACGGGCAGTGGTGACCAGCATGAAACGTAGCCAAGGTTTCACCCTGATCGAACTGCTGGTGGTGATGGCGATCATCGCTACCTTGATGACCATCGCCATGCCGCGTTACTTCCAGAGCCTGGAGACCTCCCGCGAGGCCACTTTGCGCCAGAGCCTGGCGGTGATGCGCGAGGCGCTGGACCACTACTACGGCGACACCGGGCACTACCCCGAGTCGCTGGAACAACTGGTCGAACAGCGCTACCTGCGCAGCGCACCCCTGGACCCGATCACCGAGCGCCGCGACCTGTGGCAAGTGGTGGCCCCGCCTGAAGGCGTGGCGGGCTCGGTGGCCGATATCAAGAGCGGTTCAACCGGGAGGGCGCGTGATGGCAGCCTTTATGCCGAGTGGTAGCGCCGCCGAAGCGGGCTACACCTACCTGGGCGTGCTGTTGCTGATTGCCGTGACCGGCATCGTTCTGGGCTCTACCGTCACCCTGTGGTCGACCGTCGCCCAGCGCGAACGTGAGCGCGACCTGCTGTGGGTCGGCACCCAGTATGCCCAGGCACTGCGCAGCTACTACCGCAGCTCGCCGGGGCTTGCCCAGTACCCGCAGACGCTGGAGGAGCTGCTCGAAGACCCGCGCTACCCGAACCCCAAGCGCCACATTCGCCAGCTGTACAGCGACCCGATCACCGGCAGCGACGACTGGGGGCTGGTGCGCTCCATCGACGGGCGCATCACCGGGGTCTACAGCCAGTCGCAGCAGCCGCCGCTCAAACAGACCGGCTTTGCCGCGCAATGGTCGGACTTCGAAGGCCTGACCCACTACTCCGACTGGCAGTTCGTGGCCGAGAAAGCCTTTGCCGACAACGGCGGCGTGCGCAACGACGCGCCGCAAGGAGCCGGGCAATGAACCGCCGCCTGACTGCCTGCACCCTGGCCCTGGTGCTGCTGGCCGGCACCGCCCGCGGCGGTGCCGAGGACGAGATGATGGGCTTTATCGTCGACAACACCATCTCGCACATTGGCCACGACTTTTACTACAGCTTCGCCGAGCGGTTGCGTGCCACCAGCCGCCTGGATTTCAACCTGGTGGTACGCGAAAGACCGGACGCACGCTGGGGCAGCCTGGTGACGGTCGAGTACGAGCAACGTGTGATCTACAAACGCTTTCTGCCACCCAACACCACCGAGCTGAAGGACGCCGCCTATGAGGCGGCTGACCTGGTCAAGGCGCAGATCATCCAGCGCAAGCTGCAGATGCTGCTGCAAGACACCACCGATCTTGAGAGGGACGAGCTATGAACAACAATACCTGCGGCCTGGCCTCCCTGGTCCTGCTGGCTGTCCTGTGCAGTCAGGCCGGTGCCACTGAACTGGTGTACACCCCGGTCAACCCGGCGTTTGGCGGCAACCCGCTCAACGGCACCTGGCTGCTCAACAATGCCCAGGCACAGAACGACCATGACGACCCGGACATCAAGGACCGCGCTTCAGCCTTGGCCAGCACTTCGTCACTGGAGCGCTTCACCAGCCAACTGGAGTCGCGCCTGCTCTCGCAGCTGCTGACCAACATCAACAACGGCAACACCGGCAGCCTGCAGACCGATGCCTTTCTGATCAACGTGCTGGATGACTCCGGCGCCTTGACCATCCAAATCACTGACCGGGCGACCGGTGAGGTGTCTGAAGTGCTGGTCAACGGCCTGAACCCGTAACGGGCAGGGTAAAGGGGAGAAACAATCATGAAACGATTTCTGACCGCACTGATTATCCTGGCCACCTTGCAGGGCTGCAGCCTGCGCGAGCCCATGTCGGCAGAGCAGGACAGCGAAAACCCGACCCTGACGCCACGGGCCTCGACCTACTACGACCTGCTGAACATGCCTCGGCCCAAAGGCCGGTTGATGGCGGTGGTGTATGGATTTCGCGACCAGACCGGGCAATACAAGCCGACGCCTGCAAGCTCCTTCTCCACCAGCGTCACCCAGGGGGCGGCGAGCATGCTGATGGATGCCCTGCAGGCCAGTGGCTGGTTCGTGGTGCTGGAGCGTGAAGGGCTGCAGAACCTGCTGACCGAGCGCAAGATCATCCGCGCCTCGCAGAAAAAGCCCGATACGCCGGTCAACATCCAGGGCGAACTGCCGCCGTTGCAGGCGGCCAACCTGATGCTCGAAGGCGGCATCATTGCCTACGATACCAACGTGCGCAGTGGCGGGGAGGGCGCGCGCTACCTGGGCATCGATATCTCCCGCGAATATCGGGTCGACCAGGTTTCGGTCAACCTGCGGGCGGTGGACGTGCGCAGCGGCCAGGTGCTGGCCAACGTCATGACCAGCAAGACCATCTACTCGGTTGGACGCAGTGCCGGGGTGTTCAAGTTCATCGAGTTCAAGAAACTGCTGGAAGCCGAAGTGGGCTACACCACCAACGAGCCGGCGCAACTGTGCGTGCTCTCGGCGATCGAGTCGGCGGTAGGGCACCTGCTGGCCCAAGGGATCGAACGGCGCCTGTGGCAAGTGGCCGACGATGGCAGTGGCGACAAGGCAGTGCTGGACAAGTACCTGAGCCAGTACCAGGCGCCTTGAGGAATTGAGAACGGAAGGAGCGAGCTGCTTCAGGGCGTGCAGAACCACGACCGCTGCGCGGCCGATCGCAGGCTGGCGCCAGCGGCTACGGTGCATACGGTGTAGCCGCTGCCGAGGAACGAGGCTGCGATCGACTGCGCAGCAGTCGCCGATAAGGTCAGTGAGTCGGGCAGCCTTGCGCCTTGACTGTCCGCGGGGTAGACGCCGGGTGCTTGACCATCTCACCACCACAGCAGAACCACGACCGCTACGCGGCCGATCGCAGGCTGGCGCCAGCGGCTACGGTGCATACGGTGTAGCCGCTGCCGAGGAACGAGGCTGCGATCGACTGCGCAGCAGTCGCCGATAAGGTCAGTGAGTCGGGCAGCCTTGCGCCTTGACTGTCCGCGGGGTAGACGCCGGGTGCTTGACCATCTCATCACCACAGCAGAACCACGACCGCTACGCGGCCGATCGCAGGCTGGCGCCAGCGGCTACGGTGCATACGGTGTAGCCGCTGCCGAGGAACGAGGCTGCGATCGACTGCGCAGCAGTCGCCGATTAAGGTCAGTGAGTCGGGCAGCCTTGCGCCTTGACTGTCCGCGGGGTAGACGCCGGGTGCTTGACCATCTCACCACCACAGCAGAACCACGACCGCTACGCGGCCGATCGCAGGCTGGCGCCAGCGGCTACGGTGCATACGGTGTAGCCGCTGCCGAGGAACGAGGCTGCGATCGACTGCGCAGCAGTCGCCGATAAGGTCAGTGAGTCGGGCAGCCTTGCGCCTTGACTATCCGCTGGGTAGACGCCGGGTACTTGATCAGCTTCTCAGCCGCCCGCGCCGGGCGCTTGACCAGCTCACCACCACAGTTGGGGCACTGGCCCTTGAGGGGCTGCTCGCTGCAGGCACGGCAAAAGGTGCATTCGAACGAGCAGATCAACGCATCCTTACTGTCGCCCGGTAGGTCACAGCCACAGCATTCGCAGTTGGGTCGCAATTCAAGCATGGTCAACACCTCAGGGTAGTATGCGTTCAGGGCCGATACAGGTGCGCATGGCTGGCACGGTACAACGCTGATTCGGAAAAACTGTCACTGGCCAGCACCCGGCCCACGAGGATCAGCGCAGTGCGTCGAAAGCCCTTGGCCTGCACCTGCGCGACAATTCCGTCCAGGGTGTCGAGCACCCAGTCCTGGTCTGGCCAGGTGGCGCGATGCACCACGGCAATCGGACAGTCACCACCGTAATGCGGACGCAGGGTTTCGACAATCCTCTCCAGGTGCTTGACCCCCAGGTGGATCGCCAGGGTACTGCGATGACGCGCCAGGTCAGCCAGTTGCTCGCCTTCGGGCATCGGTGATTTGTCGCCGAAACGGGTGAGGATCACGGTCTGGGCGATGTCCGGCAAGGTCAGCTCGCAGCCGAGCAGGGCAGCGCTGGCCGCCACTGCGGTGACGCCGGGGACGATCTCGTAGGGAATGCCCAGCGCGCGCAGGTGGCGAATCTGCTCGCCAATGGCGCCATACAGGCTTGGGTCGCCACTGTGTACCCGGGCCACATCACGGCCCAGGTCATGGGCGGCCTTGATCGCCTCGATGATTTGCCCCAGGTGCAGTTCGGCGCTGTTGATGACGGTCTGGGCGCTGTGTCCTTCGAGCACAGCGGCAGGCACCAGTGAGCCGGCATAGATGATCACCGGACAACGGTGGATCAGGCGTTGGCCCTTGACGGTAATCAGTTCGGGATCGCCGGGGCCGGCACCGATAAAGTAGACGGTCATGCACAGTCCTTGGGATAGAAAGGGAGAATTATCCGCCAATGCCGCCGGCGCTGGCCAATGCCAGGGTGGCATCGGCGTGCAGGGTGCGGGTGACCTGCAGGTGAGCGGGGCCGGCAACCTGTTCGGCCAGCGCCAGGGCGGCGCTTTCGGCCACGCCGTAGCAACCGCTATGGGCAAAGGCGACGTCCGAGCGGTGGCTCAAGCGCGGCTCGAAGGCCGACAGCTGCGCAGCCGAGAAAAACACAACGGGCACACCCAAGCGGCTGGCCAATTGAATCAGGCCCGGCTCGTCGCGCTTCAGATCAATACTGGCAAGGCCCGCGACTGCCGCCAGGGGCAGTCCGTGGGCCTTGAGGGTGTGTTCGAGCAGGTTGCCCAGCGTGTCGACCGGGCAACCTCGCCGGCAACCCAGGCCGACAAACAACTGCATGTCAGGCCTGCTTCGGGCGACGGAACAGCCAGGCGCTGATCAGGCCCAAGGCCAGCCAGAACGCGGCATTGGTCACCAGCGAGGCAACCTTGAACTCGGCTTCCAGCGCCTCGGGAGCGAGCATTTCGTGTACATCAGGCTGCGGCGCGCCAATCACGTGGGGCACTACCAGCAGTACCACGCCCAGGGCCTTGAACAGCCAGTTGTGGGCGAACACGATCAACCCGAGCCCCACGGCGGTGGCGGCAGCGGTACCCACCCACCAGGCCTGGCGCTGGGCCAGGTCGGCCGCGGCAGTACCGGGCAGTTCCGGCGGCAGCCCCAGGGTCGGGGCCAGGCAGAACACGGCAAAGCCACCCAGGCCCCAGAGGGCACCGGTGAGGGCGCTGTTGGGCGCGCGCAGGGTATAGAGCGCGGCCAGGATCAGGGCGAAGCCGACGGCCACCACCAGGTTGCCGCCGGTGGTCGACAGCACTCGCTGCCAGCCATCCTCGGGCGACCAGGCTTCACTGTCATGATGATGGTCGGCGGCGACACCGTGAGCATGCTCATGGGGCTCGACCGCCGGGGCTGCGCTTTCATAGGTTTCCGCCTGCAGAATCAGCGGCGCCACCCAGAAGCTTTGCAGCAGGGTCAGCAACAGGGCGGCCAGGAGGCCTGCAAACCCTGCAGTACTGGCAATACGCTTGATCATCGGTCGGCACTCAGTGGCAAGGGAAGGCGGCGCTGTGGCGGGTGTCGTGGGCGGCGTTGTGCACCGCTTCGATAGGCGAGAAACCGGCGAAGTAGACCAGGCACAGGCCCAGCAGCGAGGCACCGACAGCAACCAGCAGGCGCTGGCTCAGGGTTGAGGGGGTAACGGCGGAGTGACTGGCGGTACTGGTACGCATGGCGCTTTCCTCTTGGTGTTGTCGGCAACAGGCAAGCGCAAGAAACCCCTGCACGGCGTCCGTCCAGGGGTTGCAACAGCGCCCGCCCACCGCGGGTTTGTCAAATCGAGCCTGGGCCGGTCTCCGGGCTGGCGAGGGGCGGGCAGATTGCCGCGCCGAAGGCGTCACCTTCCCATGCCGAACTGCGGGCACAGTGGTTCTGACGCTTTCCTCGCTTACCGTTGCGGGGGCAGCACTGGACTTGTCCTACGTCGTGATCAACACGTGTATGACGCACCGGTTTCCCGTTTCACCCTGTAAAGGGCACCCAAACGAATCGCACTAGCAAATCACGCAACCACGCAAGCGTCAATTGTGACAGCAGTTGACCACTCACCGGGCACTGCGTAGCCTAGCCGCTTCGAGGTTCTTCGGCGTTGGCCGAAGCTAAGACGGGAACGCGGTTGAAGCCGCGGCTGCCCCCGCAACTGTAAGCATTGAACGGTTCGACACAGCCACTGCATCGCTGCGGGAAGGCGTCGTTCGACTGGCCGCCGGCCGGTGCAATGCAAGCCAGGAGACCTGCCTCGATCAGTTTCCGACATTAAACCGGGCGGGGTGATCCGGTGGCGAACGCGCCCGGGCAGTGCTGCCTGTGGTTCTCGTCCTGCATGCCCGCCATTTGCTGCCAAGGGCATCGACATGAAAACACTGGCCAAACTCCCTGTCACCATCGTTACCGGCTTTCTCGGCTCGGGCAAAACCACGCTGCTGCGTCATATGCTCGACAACGCTCAGGGCCGACGCATTGCCGTGATCGTCAACGAGTTCGGCGAGCTGGGCATCGATGGCGAGATCCTCAAGCAGTGCAGCATCGGTTGCACCGAGGAAGAAGCCAGCGGCCGCGTGTATGAGCTGGCCAACGGCTGCCTGTGCTGCACCGTACAGGAAGAATTCTTCCCGGTGATGCGCGAGCTGGTAGCGCGCCGTGGCGACCTGGATCATATCCTCATCGAAACCAGCGGCCTGGCCCTGCCCAAGCCGCTGGTGCAAGCTTTCCAGTGGCCGGAAATCCGCAACGCCTGCACGGTCGATGCGGTGATTACGGTGGTCGACAGTCCGGCCGTGGCCGCTGGCACCTTCGCCGCCTTCCCGGAGCAAGTCGATGCCCAGCGCAAGCTGGACCCGAACCTGGATCACGAATCGCCGCTGCACGAACTGTTCGCCGACCAGTTGGCCAGTGCCGACCTGGTGGTACTGAACAAAGCTGACCTGATTGCCCCTGAAAACCTGGCCAAGGTACGCGCCGAGGTGCAGGAGGAGCTGCCGCCAGCGGTCAAGGTGATCGAAGCGAGCAGCGGTCGCTTGCCGCTTGAAGTGTTGCTGGGCCTGGGCGCCGAATCCGAAGCGCATATCGATGGCCGCCGCACCCACCACGATTCGCACCATGACGGCGACGACGACCACGACGATCATGACCACGACGCCTTCGACTCGATCTCCATTGAGCTGCCTGAAGCCGACGAAAGCCTGCTGCTCGATGCCCTGACCCAACTCGTAGTCCAGCACGGCATCCTGCGGGTCAAGGGCTTTGCGGCAATTCCCGGCAAGCCGATGCGCTTGCTGATCCAAGGCGTGGGCACCCGCTTCGACAAACACTTCGACCGCGCCTGGCGCAGCGAAGAACCGCGCACCACGCGGCTGGTGCTGATTGGCCAGGCACTTGACGCCACTCAACTGGAAGCGCGCCTGCGCGCCGCCCTGGGCGCTTGATCCATGCACCTGCTGCGGACCCAGCCCGGTGGCTTCGTGCCGGACGACAGTATTGCCGACCTGGGCCAGACCCCGGCCGAGCTCGTCATTCTCTGCAGCGGTGATTCGCACCTGGCATTGCTGGCCGAAACCGCCCAGCAATTGCCCGAGGATTTTCCCAGCCTGCGCCTGGCCAACCCCATGCAGGTGCAGAACCATGCCTCGGTCGACCTGTATGTGGACGAGGTGTTGCGCCATGCCAAGGTCATTCTGGTGTCGCTGCACGGCGGTGTCGGTTACTGGCGTTATGGCGTTGAGCAGTTGCTGGAGCTGGCCGCACGCGGCGTTCAGCTGATTTTGGTGCCGGGCGACGACCGCCCGGACCCGCAGCTCAGCAGCCTGAGCACGGTGAGCGCCGCCCAGGCCGAACGGCTTTGGCACTACCTGCGCCAGGGTGGCAAGGCCAACGCCTTGAACCTGTTCAAATGCCTGGCCAGCCTCTGGCTGCACCGCGATTACCCCTGGAGCGAGCCACAGCAACTGCCGCGCACGGCGCTGTATCACCCGCACAAGGTGGCCGCGCAACTACAGGACTGGTATGCCGACTGGCAGGTGATGCAGCCGGTGGTGCCGATCCTGTTCTACCGCTCACACCTGCAGGCAGCCAATACCGCGTTTATCGACACCTTCTGCGAACGCTTGCAACTGGCTGGTCTCAACCCTATGCCGATAGCCGTGGCCAGCCTCAAGGAAGCCGGCTGCCTGGTCCAGGTCGAGGACTGGCTGGATGAAGTCGAGGCGGCGTTGATCATCAACACCACAGGCTTTGCCCAGTCCAGCCCCGAGCAGCCGCACCTGCGGCCGTTTCGTCGCGACATTCCGGTGTTGCAGGCCATCTGCGCCCAGGACAACGAACCGGGCTGGGAGGCCAGCGAGCAAGGCCTTGGGGCGAGGGACCTGGCAATGCACATCGTGCTGCCGGAACTGGACGGGCGGATCATTACCCGGCCAATCAGTTTCAAGGACCTGGCCTGGCGCAGCGAGCGCAGCCAGACGGATGTGGTCTGCTATCGCCCCCATGCCGAGCGCATGGATTTTGTTGCCGAGCTTGCGCGCCGCTGGTGTGTACTGGCGCAGTTGCCCAACCCGGACAAGCGCGTGGCGCTGATCCTGGCCAACTATCCGACCCGCGATGGACGCATCGGCAACGGTGTGGGCCTGGACACTCCGGCCGCAGCGCTGAATATCCTGCGAGCCCTGAAGGATCAGGGTTATCCGCTTGACGAGCTGCCCGCCAGCGGCACTGCGCTGATTCAGGCGTTGCTGGGCGGCGTGAGCAACGACCTGGACAGCCTCGACCAGCGTCCCTGCTTGCAAAGCATGGCGATGGAGGACTACCTGGCAGCCTTTGCCCAATTGCCCCAGGCCAATCAGGACGCGGTGCGCGAGCGGTGGGGCGAACCGCAGCAGGACCCGATGTGCCGCAATGGCCGGATGATGGTCGCCGGCCTGCGCTTTGGCCTGACTTTCGTCGGCATTCAGCCGGCCCGGGGGTACCAACTGGACCAGAGTGCGGTGTACCACGACCCCGACCTGGTACCGCCCCACGGCTATCTGGCGTTCTACTTCTGGTTGCGCCACGGCTATGGCGCGGATGCGCTGATCCATGTCGGCAAGCACGGCAACCTGGAGTGGCTGCCGGGCAAGGGCGTGGGCCTGTCGGCCAACTGTTGGCCGGACGCCTTGCTCGGGCCGTTGCCCAACATCTATCCCTTCATCGTCAACGACCCGGGCGAGGGTGCCCAGGCCAAGCGCCGTACCCAGGCGGTCATCATCGACCACCTGATGCCGCCGTTGACCCGCGCCGAAACCTACGGCCCGCTGCGTCACCTGGAGGCGCTGGCCGACGAATACTACGAAGCCCAGCTGCTTGACCCGCGCCGCGCCCGTGAACTGCAGCGCGATATCCTCGCGCTGGTGCGCGACAACCACATTGACCGAGAGCTACAGCTCGAAGGTGCGCTGGACGACGCAGCCATCTGGTTACCGCGGCTGGACACCTATCTTTGTGACCTGAAGGAGTCGCAGATCCGCGATGGCCTGCATGTTTTTGGCGAGTCGCCCACCGGGCGCTTGCGCACCGATACCTTGCTGGCCCTGCTGCGGGTAGCCCGCGGTGACGGGCGTGGAGCCAACGCCAGTCTGCTGCGGGCGCTGGCCAAGGCACTGGCGCTGGGATTCGACCCGCTCGATTGCGACCTGGGACAACCCTGGAACGGGCCGCGCCCGGCGCTGTTGCAAGAGATTGATGCCGGCCTGTGGCGAACGGCTGGGGACACGCGCGAGCGTCTTGAAGCGTTGGCGGGCCGCTTGATCGGCGATAGCCTGGGCGGCCATGCGCACATTCCCCAGGACGCGCAATGGTGCGATGTGCAGGCTGTGTTGCAGGGGCTGGTCGAGGTGGTCGCGCCGCAGCTGGATGCCTGTGGCCCGGCTGAGCTGCATGGCCTGCTCGCCGCCCTGCAGGGCCGCTTCGTGCCTGCAGGCCCGAGCGGCGCGCCCAGCCGGGGACGCCTGGACGTGCTGCCCACCGGGCGCAACTTCTACACCGTCGATGTGCGCAACCTGCCGACCACCACGGCCTGGCGCATCGGCTTTGCCTCGGCCAACCTGATTCTGGAGCGCCACCTGCAAGACCACGGTGATCACTTGCGTCAACTGGGGCTGTCGGTGTGGGGCACGGCGACCATGCGCACCGGCGGCGATGACATCGCCCAGGCCATGGCCTTGCTCGGGGTACGCCCGGTGTGGGCCAGCGGCAGTCAACGGGTCGATGACTTCGAGATTTTGCCATTGAGCCTGCTCGATCGACCGCGGGTGGACGTGACGCTGCGGGTATCAGGTTTTTTCCGCGATGCGTTCGGCAGCCTGATCAACCTGTTCGATGCTGCCGTTCGTGCAGTCGCAGCGTTGGACGAGCCTGACGACCTCAACCCGTTGGCGGCCAGGGTGCGTACCGAGCGTGCCGAGTTGCTCGCTCAAGGCGTTGAGGCCGAGCAGGCCGCACGTCAGGCTGGGTGGCGCATCTTCGGCGCCAAACCCGGGGCTTATGGGGCCGGGGTGCAAAACGCCATTGACGGGCGCCTGTGGCAAAACCGTCAGGACCTGGCTGAGGTTTACCTCAATCATGGTGGCTACGCCTATGGCGCGGCGGACGACGGTACGCCGGCACGGGCCGACTTTGCCCGGCGCCTTGGCCAGGTCCAGGCAGTGATCCAGAACCAGGACAACCACGAGCATGACCTGCTCGACTCCAATGACTACTACCAGTTCCAGGGCGGCATGCTGGCAGCCGTGGAAAGCCTGGGCGGCGCGCCGGTCGCCAGCTACCACGGCGACCACAGCCAGCCGGACCGTCCGCGCATCCGTACCCTGAAGGAAGAGCTCAACCGGGTGATCCGTGCCCGGGCGCTGAATCCCAAGTGGATCGCCGGGGTCAAGCGCCATGGCTACAAAGGAGCGTTCGAACTGGCGGCCACGGTCGACAACCTGTTCGCCTTCGATGCCACCACGCACTTGATCGACGACCATCATTATCAGTCGCTGGCCGATGCCTATGTGCTCGACGCCCCGACCCGCGACTTTATCCGCCAACACAACCCCGAGGCTTTACGCGATATCACCGAACGCCTGCTCGAAGCGCAACAACGTGGCTTGTGGCAGGCGCCGGGTGCTTACCGCGAGGCCCTGGAAGAGCAATTGCTCGATGGCGAAGAAGAGACTTGAGATGACTGAACCTGCACACTTCCCGCTGTCTGCCGTGGTCGGCGCCGATGAACTGAAACTGGCCCTGTGCCTGACCGCCATCGACCCGAAGATTGGCGGCGTGCTGATCGAAGGCCCCCGAGGCATGGCCAAAAGTACCCTGGCCCGGGGGCTTGCCGACCTGTTGGGCGATGGTCCGTTCGTGACCCTGCCGCTGGGCGCCAGCGAAGAGCGATTGGTGGGCACTCTGGACCTGGATGCGGCGCTGGGGCAGGGCAAGGCGCAATTCTCGCCGGGTGTGCTGGCCAAGGCCGACGGCGGTGTGCTCTATGTGGATGAGGTCAATCTGTTGGCCGATCACCTGGTGGACCTGCTGCTGGATGTGGCGGCCAGTGGCACCAACCGGGTCGAGCGCGACGGTATTTCCCACCGTCACAGCGCCCGCTTTGTGTTGATCGGCACCATGAACCCGGAAGAGGGCGAGTTGCGCCCGCAATTACTCGATCGCTTTGGCCTCAACGTGGCCCTGGACGGGCAACCGGCGCCTGAAGCACGTGGGCAGATTATTCGTCGGCGTCTGGATTTTGATGCCGACCCCGAAGGCTTCTGTGCCCAGTGGGCGCCCGCCCAGGCGCAGTTGCTAGAGCGTTGCCAAGGGGCGCGCGAACGACTGGCGCAGATTCCGCTGGATGACCAGGCCTTGGCGCACATCACCGAACGCTGCTTCGGCGCCGGCGTCGATGGTGTGCGGGCTGACCTGGTCTGGCTACGTGCGGCCAGGGCCCATGCCGCCTGGCGCGGTGCCTTGCACATCGAGGCAGAGGATATTGATGCAGTGGCCGAGTTCGCCTTGCGCCACCGTCGTCGTGAACGCGCCGCGCAGCAGATGTCTGCGCCCGAACCCCAGGGTCGACAGTCGTTCTCCGCTCAGCAAGGGCAAGGTGCCTGGGGCGACATGCCGCCACAAGCAACCTCCACCGGCGCGCGACGCGAGGTGCCGAACTGGGCAAAAAAGCCCTGAGCATCCGTCGGCCGCGCTCGGCGGATGCCAAACCCCGCCCAGGCAGCATCAAGCAAGGTTCCAGGGGGGCTGCCCGCGATGCTGCCCAGGGTACGGTCGCCTGGCCCGCCACCTTGCTCAAGGGACGACCGCGTCAACGCCTCGACCTGTGCTGGCAGCAGCGCAGGGCCAGTGCCCACGAGCTCTGGCTGGTCATCGTCGACGCCTCGGCCTCGACCCGCCGCTACCAGGCCCTGAGCCAGGCCAAGGGCTTGCTTGCCGGGTTCTTCGATCAGGCCTACCGGCAACGGGCGCGCTTGACCTTGCTCACGGCCAGCGGCAACACCCCTACCTGGCAGCGCCATGGCCTCAAGGCATCAGCGGCATTGCAGCCGTGGCTTGAAAACCTCGGCGCCGGTGGCGGTACGCCGTTGCTGGCAGCCTTGGAACAGGCACGTCATTGGCTGCAGGCCCGACAGCGTCAGTTTCCGGCCGAACAACAACGTTGCCTGGTGCTGACCGACGGCCGGCTCAAGGCCTGGGACCCGGTGGCGCCACTGCCGTGCCCAAGTTTGCTGGTGGATATGGAGCGCGCAGCGGTACGCCTGGGGCGTGCGCGTATATTGGCGCAGCAATTAAATGCCGACTACCAGGCGATAGATAGTTTCAAGGTGATTGAATAATAAAGGCGCGTACGGATCGCTACGGAAAACAGTGCGGCAACGTGTCGCACTATAAAGAACGGGCAACTAGAAAGTTGCCCGATGTGTACGGTGCAACGTTACTTTGGCATTGACCAGGGTTGCAGGTCGTAGCCTTTTTCACTCAGTTCGGCACGCACTTCTTCGATCAGGTGCGCGAGTTGCGCAGGGTCGGTATAGGTGCTGCTGGGCACCTGTTTGCTACCGATACGGGTGCTGGTCCGGTCGATCACTGCCAGGCTCAGTTCGCCAGTACCGTTAGGCGAATCCCAGGCTACACACTGGAAGGGCTCGAAGGCGTGGTCGGCAATCAGCAGTGCTTCGTTGACACGGAGCGGGGCATTCATGGGTTCGGTCTCTCTGTGGGCCCAAACAAAAAATAAAGTACCGTGCGTTGTGCAGCGGTGAGTTACTTGTACTGATGCACGCAGTACCGGGTGGAGTCACATGCAGGTTTATAATTTTTTTGTTTTCGACAAAAAAGTTGTAACAGGCGTCCACTCTGACGTTGAAAGTTGACGAAAATTCCCCGCCGTCAATTTATCGTCCCTGCTTTGCAGACAGACGGTAGTGGGCGTCTGACGCATCGTTGCTACTGTTACAAACGGGCCTGCCAACGTGCTGTTTCTATTTAAAATTCCAACATTTGGCGCCAAGGAAAGGTCATGCTCGAACCTTCGTCCAACCGCCGTTTGCTGATCGTCGATCCCTGCGATGATTGTCACCGTTTGTTACCTGGGCTGCGTAATGTCGGCTGGGACGTGTACAGCTGTACTTTGTCCTCGGCCCAGGAATATCCCTGCGACGTCGGCTTGTTGCGTTTGCAGGCCTCGCACCTGCAGCACCCCGATGCGGTGAAAGACCTCATCAGCCGCAGCAACACCGAATGGATTGCCGTTCTCAGCCCTGATGAGTTGCGCACCCAGAACGTCGGCGACTTCGTGTGCGAATGGTTTTTCGACTTTCACACCTTGCCCTTCGATGTCTCCCGGGTGCAGGTCACTATTGGCCGGGCCTTCGGCATGGCACGCCTGCGCGGCAAGGGCAATGTCCATGTCGATGGCACCGAGCATGAATTGCTGGGGGACAGCCGGCCGATCCGCGAACTGCGCAAGTTGCTCAGCAAGCTGGCGCCCACCGAGTCGCCGGTGCTGATTCGCGGGGAGAGCGGTACCGGCAAGGAGCTGGTGGCGCGCACGTTGCATCGCCAATCCCAGCGCCGCGACAAGCCCTTCGTGCCGATCAACTGCGGCGCCATTCCCGAACACCTGATCCAGTCCGAACTGTTCGGCCATGAGAAAGGCGCGTTTACCGGCGCTCATCAACGCAAGATCGGGCGTATCGAAGCCGCCCATGGCGGTACCTTGTTTCTCGATGAAATCGGCGACCTGCCGCTGGAGCTGCAAGCCAATCTGCTGCGGTTTCTACAGGAAAAGCACATCGAGCGTGTCGGTGGCAGCCAGCCGATCGACGTGGATGTGCGGGTCCTGGCGGCCACCCACGTCGATCTGGAAAAGGCCATCGAGAGCGGGCGCTTTCGCGAAGACCTCTATTACCGGCTCAATGTGCTGCAAGTGGTCACTGCGCCCCTGCGTGACCGGCATGGCGACTTGTCGATGCTGGCCAGCCATTTCTCCCATTTCTACAGCCTGGAAACCGGGCGGCGCCCGCGCAGCTTCAGTGAAGACGCCCTGGTAGCGATGGGCAAGCACGACTGGCCGGGCAATGTACGTGAACTGGCCAACCGGGTCAGGCGTGGCCTGGTCCTGGCCGAAGGGCGGCAGATCGAGGCCCAGGACTTGGGATTGGCGACCCAGCATGCGTTCGCAGCCAGCATGGGTACCCTCGAAGACTACAAGCACCGGGCCGAACGCCAGGCGTTGTGCGATGTACTCAACCGGCACAGCGACAATTTGAGTATTGCTGCCAAGGTGCTGGGCATCTCACGGCCGACCTTCTACCGGTTGCTGCACAAGCATCAGATCCGTTGAACTGCGCTCGCGGGGCTAGCCCGTGCCTACGGTAGGAGCGGGCTTGCCCCGCGAAGGATTCAATGAAAAGCCCGCCGAAGCGGGCTTTTTCGTGGGCGCGAGGCTCAGAAGTAGTATGGGAATTTCAAGCTGAAAGAAAAGTCCGGCGAGTCGTCGGTAAGGCCGATGGAAAGGTTCGGCACGATGGTCAGGTTGTCGGTGGCGGCCAGCGTCATGCCGATGTTGAAGTTCGCCGCGTTGTAGTCGCTGCTGGGGACCGATTGCCAGTCGCCGCCATCGGGTTTGATCTTGCTCTTGCTGGAGAACTGGTCGGTGAACGAGAACGACATACTCATCTTCTCGTTCAAGGCAAACGCAATACCGGCACCAATCTGCCAGGAGTCGCCGAGTTTCACGTCGCCTGGGACTTTGGTGTTGATCGTGGGGCTGATGTCGCTGAACGAATCCTCCATGTTGTAGGTGTAGGACAGGCTGCCGAAGAGCACGGCGGGGTCAAAGGTCTTGACCAGCGAGATACCCGGAGTGATCGCCCAGACGCCGTTGCCGGTCGGGAGGTCTTCAGGTACCGAAAGGTTGTCGTTGGTGGGGTCGTTGACCAGTTTGATGCCGTAGGGATCATCACCAGTGGGTGCCTTGACCCGCAACGTGACCACGGCGTCAGGCAGGTTTTCCGATTCGTCGAGGAACTTGTAGGCCACACCGACGTTGACATCGCCGATGGTGGGGTCGCGCTTGACGGTTGCGTCAGATGACACCGGCCCCGCGCCGCCTGCGCCGCCAGACGAGTAGGTGGACTCGCGGTAGATGACCGGCACGTTGATATCGAACTGCCAACGCTGGTCCAGGTTGTAGCGTGCGGTCAGGTCCAGGGTCCAGTTATCGGCCTTGATACGGTCGAGGTTGATGTTGCCAAGGAAGATCGAGTCCAGGGCCAGGAAGCCGTTGAGCACCAGGGCTCGGGTATCGTAGTGGGTGTAGGTCAGGCCGGTCTCGACGCTGAACTTGCCGCCACCGAAGAAGCCGCTGGCTTCGTCATAGAGGTTGGAAACGCTCTGTGCCGGCTCCGAATCTTCCTTGAGCGACTGGCCGTAGGAGCTGCCTGTGGTCCCGGGTGCGCCTGCAGCCACGGTCTGGCCACCCCGGGTGGGTTCGGCGGGGGATTTTGTCAGGCGTTTGGGCTGCGGCGTGACGGGTGTTTCTTCGACCTGGCGAACGCGCTGTTCAAGCACCATCAGCGCGTTCTGCTGTGCTTCGTAACGCTGTTTCAACTCCATCAGTTCTTGTTTTAGTGCCTCGACCTGGGGATCGGGTGCTGCGTGGAGCAATGTCGCTGGAGTCAGGCTACTTAAAACGACAATAGCTCTGAACGTTAACGATCGGTGCATGGGTTAGCCGTCCCTTCTGACTACATTTGATGAGACAGAGCGTAGATCAGAATCCGGGTGTGCGAAGGCCTTTGAGCTGGTCCAGGCTTCCGCTGAGCGCCCCGGCCGTCGGCACGTTCTCGCGTAGCACGACATTGAGGGAGGTCAGGTTGGTGACCCGGTTGCCAGCGCCGAGCAGGGTGGTGTTCTGCATCAGCCCGCCCTGGGCAAGCCGTTGCATGGCACTGCCCTGGTTGTTGTTGGCGACGATGTTCATTTGCACACCTGTGCCGCTTGAGGTAACGCTCATCGAACCTGCTTCGTTGGAGATGACCGCCGGTGTATTTGCGGCCAAGGCATTGCCCTGTGTTTGAATGGCCGGTGCTTCGTTGGCCTTGGTGACGTTGATATCGACGTTGTTGTAGGCGGTATTGTAGTCGCCGGCAGCCCGCACGACCTGGGTGACGCCTTCGGTGGTGCTCAGGCCAGCGCCACCGGTGACGGTACCGGTGCCGGGGTTGGGCGAGGTGACGGTGTTGGTGCTGGCGGTTTGTGGCTGTGCCGTGGTCGTGGTTTTTTCCTCGAAAGTCGACACGTAGAACTGTGGTTTGAGGGTCGCTTGCTGAACTTGTAGCGAGGCTTTTGCGCCGATCAAATCACCTTGGGCGTTTTGCCAGGTGGTGCTCATGACCACGCCAAAGCTGATGATCCGTCCAGGCATCACATAGCGGCCCCGCAGGTTCGCCAGTTCCTGGTCTTTCAATTCGATGGGTTTGAGTATCTGTGCCTGGCTTGGCAGGCTGGCGGCCATGCACAGCACGGCGACCCAGATTGAAGTTTTCATTGGATACTCCCGGAGCCTCATGCTCCCTTGTCATTAGAAGAAGTCGCTTTGGATGAATCCGAAATCCATCAACTCTGCGTCTTGCACCGGGGTAAAGGCGTTGACACGGTTCTTGGCAGTCAGCGGCAGCGGTGGGTCGAGCAAGGCATTGGTCTTGTCGTAACCCTTGCCGATGACGGCGAAAATGATGCCGTTCCAGCCTTTGACAAAATCATCGATCTTGTAGCGTTTGTGGCCCAACACCGGATCACCGATGTACACCCATTCCTTGTCGACTTTCTGCATGACGACAAAGTGCTTGTAGCCACGGATGTCCAGCAGGACCACGGTGGGAATGCGAATACTGTGCAAGGTTTCGGGTTGGACCCGGTAGCCGCGGGCACGCATGCCCAGGCTTTCCACGTACTTCTTCATGTCGAGCATGGAGAAGCCCTGGACGCGCACCAGATCCTGATCGGCATGTGCAAGCATGCCCTCGATGATCTGCGCTTCATCCACATCCAGCCAGTAGGCCTGGCGCAAAATGGTCGCCAGCGACGCTGCACCACAACTGAAATCGGTTTTCTGTTGCACCAGGTCGGCAAATTTACGTTCGCGTACGCTCTGGATGGGCTTGTACACCACCGCGCCACCCGGCAACAGCACGGTCAGTGGCATCTGGGCTGCTTCGCCCTGGCTGGCCAGGCAAAGCAGAAACGCCAAAGCGATGTTGCGCATGATCGTACGCCTCCCTGGTTGTCGTGAAAAAGGCCCCCCGAAGGGGGCCTCCAAGCCACAGCGTTTACATCGAGGTGTTGGAGATGGCCAGCGAGTTGCTCTGCTGGTTGCCGACACCGGCTGCCACGTTCACGCCCAGGTTGCCGCTGCCGCCGTTGACCGAGCCACTGAGGGTTGCGGTGTTGGTGACAGGGTTGGCCCAGCCGGTTGGAGTCAAGATCTGGAAGGAGACAGTATTGCTCATTTCATATGCATTGGCCTCCCCGTAGAGCTTGGTCACGTCAAGCGAGGATTCGGACTCTTTGCTGCCCGATTTTTCGTACGAAGACGAGGACTTTTTGTCGAACGAAGCATCGAACGATTTTTCAAACGCCGATTTTGCCTTCGCGTCGAGCGATGCGTTCAGATTGCCCTCCACGGAGTTGGTGGTGCTGCTGTCGTGCCAGCCGTGTTCGTGAGACACAGTGTGGGACGCGTCAAACCCGGCTTCCAGAGAAACGCTCAAAGACGCTTTCTGCGAGCCGCTGGCGTCGAATCCAACCGAGCCACTCGACTTGTTGCTCTGCTTGCCAGCCGCTTCCCAGCTCGAAGACGAGCTCGTATCGACGCTCAGTGCAGACCCCTTCAGAGAAGAGGACGAGCCACTGGCCGACTTGGTCAACGTAATCGTATCCAGGCGATAGGTGCGATCGGCGTTGTTGTTCACCACCAGGCCAGGACCATCCTGATCGGCGGAGGCGGTTGCGGTTGCGTTGCCGAGTGGGGCGTTGGAGTTGGCAATTGCCATGGTGTTTTTCTGCTGGTTCAGGTCGCCGCCAGCAATGTTGATCCCCATGTTGCCGCTGCCATTGTTGGCCGAGGCGCTCAGCACAGCAGAAGCTTGGCTGCCGTAGTTGTCGACTTTGTTGTTGTTGCTGTATTGCTTGACTTTGGCTTCAGCGTTGGCCATGCCGAACACGAAGCTGTTGTCGAGTTCGGATTCTGCGCCAGCGTTAGCAATGGCAGCGGCGTTGTCTTGTTGGTTGCCAGCACCTGCCGCCACGTTGACACCCACGTTACCGCTGGTACCGGTGGCGGAGCTGCTCATCTCAGCTTCGTTGATGGTGCCTTCGTTGCGGATTTTGTTGTTGGTGCTGCTTTGCTTGTCCCACGCATTGGCGGTCGCATAGACCGGGACTTTGGTTGGAGGCGGGGTGTGGGGGTTGTGGTTATTGTTGTTGTGGTGATGGTTATTGTTGTTGTGATTGTTGTTGTTATTGCCTTGCCCTGCTTGTACAGCAACAGCCATGACCGCAGCAATTGCGAAAACCAGAGGCTTGAGTGCCATCGAAGGTTTCATGGTGATTCTCCGTACTTTATTTTAGGTTAAGTGTTGTTGCTTACCTTTGGGTCAATCCGCGACCCGGACGTTGAGGGTGTTGGCCATTCGGTTCCCCACCCCTGCGCTCTGATTCAACTGAATGACTCCACGGCTACCGGTGAAGGCCTGGTCACTGGTAGTGACCTGGCGATAGCCGGGTGCTGAGTCAGTTGGATCGGAGTTGTTGAGCAGCGCCACGTTCTGTTGCATGAGGACGCTGTCGTCGATGTTCTGCGGTTGATTGCTGATGCTGATCCGCAGTGCGTTGGCTTGCTGGGTGGCAGCGCCCGCGCTCTGGTTGACGCCCAGGGCGCCGCTGCCGTTGCTGAAGGAGTCACCCTGGATGCTGGCCCCGGCATCCATCGCCGGGCTCACCTGGGTGCGCAGGCGTTGACGGATCTCGGTGGTCGCGCTGGCGTTGTGGCCAGTGGCGAAGGCCCGGGCGTTGGCCTGCTGCTGCAGGTCGCCAGCCGCCTGATTGACTGTGAGGTTGCCCTGGTATTGCATGCCGGTATTGTCGATCTCGGCGGTGTTGGTCACAGGGGGTTGGGCGAAGGCCGATGCACTGCAGAACGAGGCCAGAATCAGCAGCGTATGCTTCATCTCACTTGCCTCCGGTCAGGATCTGCAGCGGCGCCAGGCCTTTCTGCACACTGGAGTTGACCATGTTGGAAATGCCGTTTCCGGAGTTGCCGGTACGTCCACCGGCCAAATTCGGCAACTGGGTCTGGTTGTTGATATTGGTGCCGATGTTGCTGGTCTGTTGATTGATCAGCGCGTTGATCCCGGAGCCACTGCTGATCGAGGCAAAGTCACCGTCGCTCAACTCGTTTGTCTGCTTGAGAATGTGCGCCGAGGGGTTAGTGTTGACAGTGACCGGGTTGGGGTCCGGTACCAGGGGCGGGCGCATGGCGTTGCGTGGCTGCACATCGCGGGTGATGACGACGATGCCGTTCTCGGCCTGGACCGGCAAGCTGACGCTTGATCCCAAAGCGCATCCAGCAAGCAGGAGGTGAAAAATGCCTTTGTCTATTTTTCCCACGATCCAATTCCTTCTTCGGAGGTGCTGGTCCTGTTCAGCGTTGCGAGGAAGAGAGCAGAAGGTGTGCCGGTTTTGATTTATTGTTGAAAATCAATGAACTGGCTTTATTTGTCGTGGGGGTCAAAAAAAAGTTGTAACGCAGCCGAGACACAGGGCGCGTACGCACAGTGATTTTGCGGGCGCCAGGGCGCTTCAACGGTCCCGCAGGTCGACTGTTTCAGGTGGTTAACACATTTGCCTGTAAACGCGTTGGCCGCTTTAGATCGCGGGTTTGCGTGGCGGCGAGTGTTTCAGAAGTGGACAATTTGTCGCAGGGCGAACGGGGCTCAGGCCTGCAGCAAGCGGCTTACCGCCTCAAACACAGCGTATTTGCGCTGCTCCCAATTACCTTGCACTACCTCGAAGGGCTGCTGGTGCATCGACAACCAGTCGTGAGTAGCCTGGAAAAACGCCTGGCGCTCGGTCAGTTGCGGCTGGCAGCGTTGCCCATCGTCGTGCCAGGGGATGGCGTCGGGGCAAAGCAGTACGTGCAGGTCGTAATGGCGCGCCAACAACGCCTCTTCGAGCCACGCCGGGCAATCGCCAAACAGCGTGCGACTCCAGAGCATATTGCTCAACAGGTGCGTATCGAGGATCAACAGCGAAGGCTGCCTGGCACGAGCGGCATCTTCCCAGGCCAATTGGCCACGCGCGATCGCCGGTATATCGGCATAGCAGGTGTCCCGGCGATGTTCGTCGATGAAGTAACGCACATATTCGCCCACCTGCTCACCACCGAAATGCGCCTGGAGCTCGCCACTGAGCCAGCTTTTTCCGCTGGACTCGGGGCCGGTGAGGACCACAACCTTCATGCGCTCACCAACGCAGGATCACGCCGCCATTGCCGCCAGCCTTGCACCGCGATCAGGGTGAACAGGGCATAGAGTGCGGCGGTCAAGTACAAGCCCTTGTACAGGAACAGGCCAACGAAAATCACATCCAGCACGATCCACAGCGGCCAGCACTGGACGCGTTTTTGTGCCATCCACCATTGCGCCACCAGGCTGAAGCCGGTCAGGGCGGCATCCAGCCAGGGCTGGGCAGCATCGGTCCAGGTGGCCATTGCGGCACCCAGGGCCAGGCTGCCGAGCAAGCCCAGGCCCAGGCTGAAGAGCATCGGCTGGGTGTCCAGGTAAGTGACCTGGCGTGCCTGGCGCTTGCTGTCCGGGCGGGTCCACTGCCACCAGCCATAGAGTTGCAGCACGGCATAGACCAGTTGCAGGAGCATGTCCGAATACAGCTTCACGTCATAGAACACCCAGGTGTACAGCAGCACCATCACCAGGCCGATCGGCCAGCACCAGGGGTTTTGCCGGGTGGTGAGCCAAACGGCGATAACGCCGAGCACGGCGGCGAACAGTTCGAGGCCGGACATCGGCGTTCCTTGGCTGTTTAGGAGAGGGCAGGGATTGTAACCGCTGGCGCAGCGTTTGCCGACTCAACGCGCAGGTGCATATGCGGATTCAACCAGCAGCGTTTAGCCCGCAGGTCTGCTAGGATTTCGGCCCCCCGAAGGCGAACCTTCCGGGGGCTGAACTTTTCGGCCGACTTTGCGACCAACAGTCGCTGTACAACGGCCGGGCATTCGAATCGCCATGCGCTTGTAGACACTATAAAGGGGGCATGCCTGAGGGCATCGCTTCGTGGGGGAATAATGGATCTTTGGACTGGCCTGCAGGCCGTCATACTGGGTATTGTCGAAGGCTTGACCGAGTTCTTGCCGATTTCCAGCACCGGTCACCAGATCGTGGTTGCAGACCTGATCAACTTCGGTGGTGAGCGGGCAATGGCCTTCAACATCATCATTCAGCTGGGCGCAATCCTGGCGGTGGTGTGGGAGTTTCGCCGCAAGATCTTCGACGTGGTGCTGGGATTGCCCAAAGAGCGACAGGCCCAGCGTTTTACCGCCAACCTGCTGATCGCGTTCCTGCCGGCGGTGGTGCTGGGGGTACTGTTCGCCGATGTGATTCACCATTACCTGTTCAACCCCATCACCGTGGCCGTGGCCCTGGTCGTCGGCGGGGTGATCATGCTCTGGGCAGAGCGGCGCGAGCACGTCATCACGGTCGAGCAAGTCGATGACATGCGCTGGACCGATGCCCTCAAGATCGGCTTTGCCCAGTGCCTTGCCATGGTCCCGGGTACTTCGCGTTCCGGTTCGACCATTATCGGCGGGCTGCTGTTCGGCCTGTCGCGCAAGGCGGCCACCGAGTTCTCGTTCTTCCTGGCCATGCCGACCATGGTGGGTGCGGCGGTGTACTCGGGCTACAAGTACCGTGAGCTGTTCCAGCCGGGTGACTTCCCGGTGTTCGCCATCGGCTTTGTGGTGTCGTTCATCTTCGCCATGATCGCCGTGCGCGGGCTGCTCAAGTTCATTGCCAACCACAGCTACGCGATGTTCGCCTGGTACCGCATAGTCTTCGGCTTGATCATCCTGGCCACCTGGCAGTTCGGTTGGGTCGATTGGGCTACCGCGCAAGGTTGATACGATGAGCCGTGGGCAAAACCCTGCGCACCGTGCCGGGCGCGACAATGGCAGCGTTCAGCACCTGCGCAGCAAACTGCTGGTGTTTGGCTGCCTGTGCCTGTTGCCGCTGGGCGGGGCGCTGCAGATGGTGCTGAGCGGACAGTCCTGGTTGCCCGCGGTGGCCTATCCGTTGGCAAGCCTGGTGACGTTTGCGCTCTATTGGCGTGACAAGCAACAGGCCCGCAACCAGGCCTGGCGCACACCCGAGAAGGTGTTGCACGCCAGTGAACTGTGTGGCGGCTGGCCGGGTGCGTTGCTGGCCCAGCAGCGGTTCCGGCATAAAACCCGCAAGTTGTCGTTCCAGCTGACGTTCTGGGCCATTGTCGCCTTGCATCAGTTGTTCTGGATCGATCATGTGTTGCTGGACGGTCGCTGGCTGGGCAGCGCCCTCGGGCCGCTGCTCAGATAAGCAGCCCTGGCTGCAGGCGCTTGGGCAGGCGCCTGACCACCAGTTGATGGGAGCGCTGCAGCAGGTCGCAGAGTTCCTCGCGGCCCATGGGGTAGGGTGGCGCCAGGCTGATCCAGTGCGCCCGCGCCAGGTAAGGCGCCGGGCGTACGCCGGGGCGATCAACATAACCCAGGAACAGTTCAGCCTCGACCTTGAACGAAAGGCCAGCACCGGCCAGGTCCAGTACCGCAAACATCTTGTTGCCAGCCACCGAGAACACCCGCACACCACCCCATTTGTAGTCTTCCCGCGCACCGGGCAGGCCCAGGCAGAAGTCCACCACCTGCGCTTCGCTCATTTTTCGTTCAGACATAACGCTTCCCACATTCGGCAAAAGACGCCACCAGGTGATCGATCCACACCCGCACCGCAGGCAACAGGCCGCGCCGATGCGGATAGACCGCCTGCAGATAGCCCCCGGGCAGCGACCAGTCTGGCAGCAGGCGCACCAGCTCGCCACGGGCCAGTTCCTCTTCGCAGTGCATGATCGGCAGGGCGGTAAAGCCAAGGCCTGCCATCGCTGCAGCCTTGCGCACGACAAAATCATCAATGGCCAGGCGCGCCTCCATAGCCAGTTCCTGCTTGCGGCCCTGCGCGTCGAGCAGGCGCAAATGTACGAGGCGGTCGGCGTCTGTGGCACCCAGCACCGCCAGCCCGGCCAGGTCATCGGGCGTAGTCGGAGCATGGGCGGCGGCGAACGCCGGCGCTGCCACCAGGTACATCTGCGCCTGGCGCAAGCGCCGGGTGACCAGGGCCGGGTCTTCATCGCCCAGGTCGCGCACGCGCAAGGCCACATCGATGCCTTCGGTGATCAGGTCGACCCGGCGGTTGAGCAGGATCATGTCCAGCTGTACCTGGGGGTACAACGCCAGAAACTGGCTGATGACCTGCGGCAGCAGCGTGTGGGCCAAGCCCACCGGGCAGGACACCCGCAAGCGGCCGCGTGGCTCGCTGGTCATGGTCGCCACCGCTTCATCGGCCATTTCGGCCTCCAGCAGCATGGCCTGGCAGTGGCGCAGGTAGCGTTCGCCCACCGCAGTCAACTTCAGTTGCCGGGTGGTGCGCTGCAACAGGCGCGTGCCCAGGCGCTCTTCCAGCTCGGCAATGCGCCGGGACAGGCGCGACTTGGGGATACCGAGCAGGCGCCCGGCGGCAGCAAAGCCACCGGCTTCAACCACACGGGCGAAGTAGAAGAGGTCATTGAGGTCCTGCATGGCTCGCTCCATTGTCCTGCCAGTAGGACAAACTAACGCATTTTTGCTGTCTTATCAGCTATTCGCTGCTCAAGTAGGATTGTCCCCATCGTGATCGCCCCGATGCGGTCTTCATTCAGGAGAGTCCCATGAAACTGTTGCACATCGATTCGAGCATCCTGGGCGACAATTCCGCCTCCCGTCAGCTGAGCCGCAGCGTGGTCGAGGCCTGGAAAGCCGCCGACCCTTCCGTTGAAGTGGTCTACCGTGGCCTGGCCGCCGACGCCATCAGCCATTTCTCCGCCGCTACCCTGGTGGCTGCCGGCACTCCACAAGACCTGCGCGATGCTGCCCAGCAGCACGAAGCCCAACTGAGCGCCGAAACCCTGCAGGAGTTCCTGGACGCCGACGCGGTGGTGATCGGCGCGCCGATGTACAACTTCACCGTACCGACCCAGCTCAAGGCCTGGATCGACCGCGTTGCGGTGGCCGGCAAGACCTTCCGCTATACCGAAGCCGGCCCTGAAGGCCTGTGCGGTGACAAGAAAGTCATCCTGGTGTCCACCGCCGGTGGTCTGCATGCGGGCCAGCCGACCGGTGTCGGCCACGAGGAGTTCCTCAAGGTGTTCCTGGGCTTTATCGGCGTCACCGACCTTGAAATCGTCCGTGCCCACGGCCTGGCCTACGGCGACGAGCCACGCGCTAATGCCATGAGCGCCGCCCAGCAGCAGATCAGCAACGAGTTGTTCGCCGCCGCCTGATCCGCGACCGCGCACTACCCGAACCGACAGCAGGCCTGGCTTGCTGTCGGTTTTTTCATTGAGCTTTCATCTGCGCCCATGGGCCCGGCGATATGCTGGCGATATGCCCGGTAGTGCCGGGGGCGGGTGAGGTGAGGGCTGATGCGTATCGTGGCGGCGTTCTGTGTGCTGTGGCTGCTGGGCCTGGCGGCGGGAGTACGGGCAGAGCCCGTGCAGCACTGGAGCGTTGGCTTGCACCGCATGCAGTTCGCAGATCCGCTCGATGCCCGGCCGGTACAGGCGCTGGCGTTCTATCCCTCCAGCGGCCCGGAACGCAGCAGCCGGATCGATGGCTATCGGGTGGAGGCGTTTGAAGGTGCGCCAGTGGTGATAGGGCGCTATCCCTTGTTGATGCTGTCCCACGGCAACACCGGCTCGCCGCTGGCCCTGCACGACCTGGCCACGGCCCTGGCACGTCGGGGCTTCGTGGTGGTGGCCGTGACTCACCCAGGCGACAACGCCCATGACCACAGTCGGCTGGGCACCTTGAGCAATCTTTACGGGCGGCCGTTGCAGATCAGTGCCGCGATCACCACCAGCCTTGCCGACCCCTTTCTGGCACCGTATATCCGTGGTGAGAGGGTGGGGGTGATTGGATACTCCGCCGGCGGTGAAACGGCCCTGATACTGTCCGGGGCGCACCCTGACCTTGAACGTTTGCATCGCTATTGCCAGGAGCACCCTCGCGATTCCGACGCCTGCAAGACCAACGGAGTGCTGATTGCCGATCGCGCCGACCTTGCCGCCGAGGCCGACCCCCGGGTACATGCCTTGCTGTTGATGGCGCCGCTGAGCCTGATGTTCGGTCGCCAGGCACTGGCACAGGTGAAGGTGCCGGCATTGATCTACAGCGGCGACAACGACCAGTTGCTTTCCATCGAGAAGAACGCCCAGGCGCTGGCCCGCAAGTTGCCGGTCACGCCCAACTACCGGCTGCTGGCCGGCGCCGGGCACTTCGTGTTCATGGCTCCGTGTGACGAGGAGCAGCGCCACCACATGGCGGCGCTGTGCAACGACCCCGACGGCGTCGACCGTGAAGACATCCACCTTTCACTGCAGGCCGAGGCTGCGCACTTTTTTGCCCGTACCCTGGGCCGGCCCCGGCGCGTCGGGCTGGATACCGCCGATCAGTGAGCGCGGGCGCGCTGCGACAGGGTCAGGGCCAGGCCGACACCGGCCAGCGACAGCAGGGCGGCGATGCAGAAGATCCAGGCATAGCCCAGATGCACGGCAATTGCTCCCATCAAGGGGCCGGAGATCGCCAATGCCAGATCGAAAAAAACGGCGTAGGCACCCAGCCCGGCACCCCGACTGGACACTGGCACCTGCTTGATGGCTTCGACCCCCAGTGCCGGGTACACCAGCGATAGGCCAAAACCGGCCAGGCCTGCACCCAGCAATGCCAGTGCCGGGTTCGGGGCCAGCCACAGGAGTGCCAGGCCCAGAGCCTCAGTGGCCATGCAGGCCATTGCCACCTGGTAGCCGCCAAAACGGTTCACCGCGTTGACAAACAGTAGCCGCGAAATGATGAAGCACACGCCGAAGGCGCTCAGGCACCAGGCCGCACCGCTCCAGCCTTGCTCCAGGTAGAACAGGGTCACGAAGGTGGTCAGGGTGCCGTACCCGATCGAGGCCAGCGTCAGGCCTACCCCGCACGGCGCGACCCGGCCAAAGGCCGCCCAGAACGGCAGGCGTTCACCGCGCACCACGGGTAGCGAGGGTTTGTTGCGGATCACCAGCAGCGCCAGGGCTGCAAGCGCAGTGAGTACCAGCCCCAGGCTGGCGAAGTTCACCTGGTCGGCCAGCATCACCCCAAGCGGTGCACCGATGGCGATGGCGCCGTACGAGGCTACGCCGTTCCAGGAAATCACCCGGGCCGTGTTCTCGGCACCCACTGCGCCGATACCCCAGCTCAAGGTGGCAACACCGATCAGCCCCTGGGCCAGGCCCAGCAACACGCGGCCAGCGAGTAGCACCAGCAGGCTCAACAGTGGCAGCTCGACCGTCAGTGCAGAAGCTGTGGTGAGTGCGCCGCTGGCGGCAATGCCGATCAAGCCGTAGGTAATTGCCCGTTTGGTGCCCTGGCCATCGGCGACACGGCCAGCCATGGGGCGGCTGAGCAGCGTGGCGAGGTACTGCAGGCCAATGGTCAAGCCGGCGATTACGGCGCTGAAACCCAGTTGGTCATGCACATAGCCTGGCAGCACTGCGATCGGCAGGCCGATACAGAGGAAGGCGATGAAGGTATAGAAGACGATCGAGAGGATCTGCAGGGTGATCGACAGGGTACTGGCAGGGGCGGGTTGGTGCGCAGACATGAGCTCGTTCGCTGGCGGGCGGAGGGAGAGGGCCCATGATCGCTGGCGGCGAGGATAAAAGAAAGCAGGCTAACTAATTTAAAACAATCGCGCCGTAGCGGCTGCCGAGGTACGCGGTGCGATCGACTGCCACGCGGTCGTTATCCAGTCACACTGATGGTGCTGAATGACGACCGCTTCGCGGCCGATCGCAGCCTGGTGGCAGCCGCTACAGGCGAGTGCTTTAGACCACTACACCCTGACTACGCAGATAGTCGTCGTAGGTACCGCTGAAGTCCACCACGCCGGTGGCGCTCAGCTCGATGATTCGCGTGGCCAGGGACGATACGAACTCACGGTCGTGGCTGACGAAAACAAGCGTGCCCGGGTAGTTCTCCAGCGCCAGGTTGAGCGCTTCGATGGATTCCATGTCCAGGTGGTTGGTCGGTTCGTCCATGATCAGCACGTTGGGCTTTTGCAGGATCAGCTTGCCGAACAGCATGCGGCCTTGCTCACCACCGGAAATCACCTTGACCGACTTGAGGATCTCGTCGTTGGAGAACAGCATGCGTCCCAGGGTGCCGCGGATCACTTGTTCGCCCTGGGTCCATTGGCCCATCCAGTCGAACAGGCTCACGTCTTCCTCGAAGTCGTGTGCGTGATCCTGGGCGTAGTAGCCCAGCTCGGCGCTTTCGGTCCACTTGACTTCACCGGCATCCGGGGTCAGTTCGCCGACCAGGGTACGCAGCAGCGTGGTTTTACCGATACCGTTCGGGCCGATGATCGCCACGCGCTCGCCCGCTTCAACGGTGAAGCTGAAGTTCTGGAACAGGGTCTTGCCTTCGAAACCTTTGGACAGCTTCTCGATGGTCACGGCCTGGCGGTGCAGCTTTTTCGTCTGCTCGAAGCGGATGAACGGGCTGACACGGCTCGACGGCTTGACCTCGGCCAGCTGGATCTTGTCGATCTGCTTGGCGCGCGAAGTGGCCTGCTTGGCTTTGGAGGCGTTGGCCGAGAAGCGGCTGACGAAGGTCTGCAGCTCGGCGATCTGGGCTTTCTTCTTGGCGTTGTCCGACAGCAATTGCTCGCGCGACTGGGTGGCGGCGGTCATGTACTCGTCGTAGTTGCCCGGGAACAGGCGCAACTCGCCGTAGTCCAGGTCAGCCATGTGGGTGCAGACGCTGTTGAGGAAGTGACGGTCGTGGGAAATGATGATCATGGTGCTGTTACGCGCCGTGAGAATGCTTTCCAGCCAGCGGATGGTGTTGATATCCAGGTGGTTGGTCGGTTCATCGAGCAGCAGCACTTCAGGATCGGAGAACAGCGCCTGGGCCAGCAGCACGCGTAGCTTCCAGCCTGGGGCGACTTCGGTCATCGGGCCGAAATGCTGTTCCAGCGGGATACCCAGGCCCAGCAACAGCTCGCCGGCGCGGGATTCGGCGGTGTAGCCGTCCATCTCGGCGAATTCGGTTTCAAGCTCGGCCACGGCCATGCCGTCTTCTTCGGTCATTTCCGGCAACGAGTAGATACGGTCGCGCTCGGCCTTGACCCGCCACAGTTCCTCGTGGCCCATGATCACGGTGTCGATCACGGTGAATTCTTCGTAGGCGAACTGGTCCTGGCGCAGTTTACCCAGGCGTACGTTCGGCTCGAGCATGACCTGGCCGCTCGACGGCTCGAGGTCGCCGCCGAGGATTTTCATGAAGGTCGACTTGCCGCAGCCGTTGGCGCCGATCAGGCCGTAGCGGTTACCGTTGTTGAACTTGACCGAGACGTTCTCGAACAACGGCTTGGCGCCGAACTGCATGGTGATGTTAGCGGTGGAGATCAAGGGAGGTTCCTGCGGGGTTTCCAGAGGTGTGACGCGAGTCGTACTGCCGACGTTCACGGATGCCGGCGCGTAGGGCGTGGGCGTAAAGCCGCCGATTGTAACACTTGGCGTCTTGTTCCACATCCCGGCTTTGTCTGGTTGCTGCGTTGGCGTGGCGGTCGAGGTTCGGGGACAATGTCCCGGCAATGTCAATCAAACAGCGCAATTGTCGCAAGGATGTGCGTAATGAAATGCTTGGCCACTCTAATGCTTCCCCTGGTGCTGGCCGGTTGCGGAACGATCAACACCGTGTTCAAGGCAGACGAGGTGACGAGCAACACGCTTGCCCGGTGGCAATCTCACTGCGACAGCGTTCCACGCATCTACAGCGGCGCCATACTGGATTTCTGCGCCCTGCATGCCGAGCCCGGGCACTACAGCAGCGGCTACGGCCAGCCGTCGGCCGGGTTGATGCGGGTGGACATGCTGTTCTCGGGGGTAGCCGACACCGTGGTGTTGCCCTACACCCTTTATAGGCAGAACAGGGATGGCAGCATCCCCAGGAGCCGGATCGAATAATGGCGATGGTTGCGCGTAGCGCGTCACTGCACCGGCTGTATGAGTGAGGCGCCCTGGTTGCGCACATTTCCCACGGCAAGGCCTACGCGGTACCACTCGAATACGTCAGACGGCTCGCCCAGGTTCAGGGCCATCTGCTCGGCCTGCCCCCCGGGCATGGCCGGGTCCAGCCAGTGCCCGGCAAGCTCCGGGGGCAGGACCACCGGCCGCCGGTCGTGTACATCGACCATGCCGCCGACGCTGTCGGCGGTGATGATAACGAAACCATCGTGGGCGCCGGATTCGACACTGAACTGACCGATGCCTGCGCACAGCGCCGGGCGTCCGTCCCGGCGCCTGATCAGGTAGGGCTGCTTCTTTGGCCCGCCTTCATCAACCCATTCGAACCAGTTGTCGATCGGCACAATGGCGCGGTGTGGCCAGATGGCTTTGAAAAACGCGCCGTGGGCCACTTTTTCGACGCGGGCATTGATGGGCGGGGCACGGTCTTTGGCCCAGTGTGGTTGCCATCCCCAGCGCACCCGATCGGCATGAAGGACACCTTCTGTGAGGCGCAACAAGGCTACTCGGCTGGACGGGGCGACGTTGTAGCACTCAAGGGGCTGGTCGCCGACGTGGTTGGCCAGCGGGTGGGGCATGCTCAGGGCGGCGACGAAGTCGTGGATGCCGTGGTACTGGCTGAGTCTTCCGCACATGGTGGGTACCCTGTGTAAGGACAGGTACCCATACTTTAGGGCAGCAACCGAGTTGCTGGGGCACTTCCGTAATCTCCTGACGGCGGATCATGCCGGCCAGGGTAGACTCGTACGCTCCTTCATTTGCCCGTAAGGACACGTGCACATGCCCTCTGAAGTCGTTCGCTGCGACGTACCGGTCGCATCGCTGATCTACCCGCGAGTGGCCAATGCCAGTTTCATCGACGCCCACCAAGCTGCGCTGGCAGACGCGGATCAACCCGCCATGGCGTATTTTCTCGATTTGATGGCTAGCATGCCCGGCTGGATCGACAACCTGATGGTGCTGCGCAACCGTGTGGTGCAGGCGTTCGGGTTCAAGGACCTGGGACGGCTGACGCGCATCGATCGCCAGCGCGACCCGGCCAGTTACCTGCCCGGCGAGCGAGTGGGGATTTTCACCCTGGTCTGCAACACGCCTGAGGAGGTGTTGCTGGTGGATCGTGACAAGCACCTGGACGTGTACATCTCGCTACTGTGCCAACCCGTCACGGCCGACAGCCCGCGCACTGTCGTGCTGTCGACCGTGGTGCATCCCCACAACCTGCTCGGGCGCCTCTACATGCTGCCAGTGGCGCCGTTTCACCGCTTCATTGCGCCCATTGCCCTGGGCAGGCTGCTACGCGCCCGGCCCTAGACGAACGCCTGGCCATGAAAGCCCCGAGGCAGGCGTTGCAAGCCTGGCAGGGCAGTCAGGCGTTCGGTCCAGGATGCGCGCCAGTCATTGGCCGCAGGATGGGCGCGGGCCTTGCGAGCGGCGCGACGGGCCGCGTTACGTTGTTCACGTCGCGCGTCCTTGTAGGCGTCGGTGTTGCGGCAACTGCGGCATTTGACGCGGTTGAGCTCGCTGGTGGAGACCAGTTTGTTACCGTGGTGTCCGCAGGCCAGGTGGCCGGCAACCTTGAAGTGAGTGACCATTAGGGTTCCTCCTTGCGCTGTTCGATCGGAACAGGCTTATCTGCTTGGACCCCGCGCCAACGCTGGCAGTTCGACAGCTTCAATAGGAAGTGTGGCGTTGCACGGCAAATTGCTTGCGAAACCATTCATCGAGCATGGCCTTTTCAGCATACAGGCGATCGCTCTGGGCACGACGACCAGGGCGTTGCAGATAGGTCTTGTCGCTCACCCGGGCATCGGCCTGGCCCAGGGTCTTGCCCTGTTGCGTCAGCACGTAATGCAAGTCGATGGTCGGCCAGGTGATGTCACGCATGAAGCGGATTTCGTAGGCCTGGGGGTGCCAGGGTTCGTAGCGGCCAGCCAGGTCGATGTCACGGATATCGATACGCAGGGTCTGGCCAGGCGGCAGGTAGCGCTTGCCGAGTTGCTCCAGGTATTTGCGCAGTTCTGCCATCACATATTCGTCGGCGCCACGCTCGTAGCCGTGGCTGTCGAGGCTTGCATCGCGAAACTGTTCGGGTTTGTCGTATATGACCTCGACATTGGACGCCGAGGGAGCCTGCGCCAGGCTGCTCGACGCCAGCAGGCTCAGCGCGACAAAGATCAGGGCACAGCGCATGATTCACCTCCAGGTGCAGTTGTCTGCACACCGTCTATTGTACGCCTGCACGGGTGGGAGATCAGGAGCGAGACACGTGAGTCGGATCGAGCGGTTTACCGCCAATCACCAGGGCCGGGATTTTGCCGTGGGCGATATTCATGGTCATTTTGAGCGTCTTCAGGCGCAGCTTGACGTCATCGAATTCAATCCGCGCGTGGATCGACTGTTCAGCGTGGGCGATCTGGTTGACCGCGGCCCGGACTGTATGCGGGCCCTGCATTGGCTGGAGCAACCCTGGTTCCATGCCGTACAGGGCAACCACGAGGCGTTGGCGGTGACGCATGTCGGGGGTGGTTGGCTCGACTACGGTCAGTACCGTGCGGCGGGTGGCGGCTGGTTTCTCGACCTGCCGGACAGTGAGCAGGCGCGCTTTGCCGCGCGTTTTGCGCAAATGCCCATGGCGCTTGAGGTACAGACACCGGGTGGACTGGTGGGCCTGTTGCATGCCGATTGTCCGTGTGCCAGTTGGCCCATGTTGTGTGAGCAATTGCAGGCAGGCCCCGACAAAGACGTTCAGGAGTATTGCCAGTGGTCGCGCCGTCGACTGCAGAGGGATGACGACACCCCGGTGGCCGGACTGCGCGCGCTGATCGTAGGGCACACGCCGCTGCAACGGGTCCGGGTGCTGGGCAATATCTGGCATATCGACACCGGTGGCTGGTCCCGTGGCCACTTCAGCCTGCTGGAGCTGGGCAGCCTCACGCTGGCCAATCCCATGCCAGGTGAATGATCACACCCAGGGCCAGTAACATCAGCACCGCCCCCGATACTCGCTCAAGCCAGGGCAGCGCCCGGGCGAAATGGCGGCGCACACTCAGGTTGCCAATTGCCAGCGCCACCAGCACATCCCAGCCCAGCACCACCGCGAACATCCACACGCCATAAATCAGCTTCCAGCCAAGGCTGATACCACCGACCATGCTCGCCAGACTCACATAGAACAATGCGTTCTTCGGATTGAGAGTCCCGGACATAAAGCCCATGCCCAGTCCCTGCCACCAGGAGGCTTGCACCACGATCCGGGTGTCGACGGTAGACAGCGAACTGCCACCGGCATGGCGAATGAACAGCCCCCCCATATACAGAAGGTAAGCGCAGCCCGTCAGTTGAACGGCGGTGAACACGGGACTGTGCGGCTGCAGTGCCGAGAGCCCGGCAAAGGCTGCGACGATAAACACGCCGTTGGCCAGGGCAATGCCCAGGCAGGCGCCGGTTGCCACTCGCCAGCCGGCGTTCATGGAGCTGCGCGCCACCAGGAAAAAATCCGGCCCGGGTGACAGCAAGGCGAGAAAATGCGCGGCGGCAACCATCAGGAACTGCTCCATGGGACTCGATCTTGATCAGCGGTAGGGCTGGGGATTGTCCGGGCAGGCCGGTGCGTCTGTATTGAATAAAATTGCAGGGCGATCAGCTTCGATAGTGACCCGGTGTGACCCCGGTGTGGGCCTTGAACACCCGCTGGAAGTGACTCTGGTCGGCGAACCCCAAGCGGTAGGCGATCTCCGCGACGGGGGCGCCTTCACTCAACCAGCCGCGGGCGAGGTTTACCCGCTGATTCAATTGGTAGGCATGGGGGGTAAAGCCGGTGGCGGCGCGGAAGGCACGGATCAGCTGGTAGCGGCCCATGCTGGCCAGCTCGGCCAACTCACCCAGCGACAGGCTGTTGTGGGCTTCATCCTGCAGGCATTGCAGCACGGTCTTGAGCGCGCCGTCCGGTAGGGCGGGCAGTACCGAATGCACTAACGGTGGATGAGTATCGGCATCGAAGTCACCCACGAACTCGATCAGAGCGGCTTCTTTCTCGACCGTCGGCGCCGACGAGAACAAGACCTGGTTGAGCTGGCACAGGTGCTGGTAGGTGCTCCGGTCGCGGCTGATGCGTACTGGCTCATCGTCGCCTGTCGACTGGCCGGACTCCCGGCGCAGGGCCTGTAGCCAGACAGCGTCAAGGTGCAACATCTGGTAGCTCCAGGCCGTGCCCGGCTCGGGGTTGCAGGCGTGCATGCGCCGGGCAGGAACAAAGACCAGTGTGCCAGGTTCCAGCCGTGCCTGTCCCCGGCCTGCGCCGGTAAACAGGCTTTGGCCCTGGTCCACGGCACCGATGGAAAAGGTCGGATGACTGTGGGGCTTGTAGCAGGCACGGCTATGACAAGCCTGGCGGCTTTCCACAAACGGCAATGCCGGGTCGCGCCAGAATGCGCTCTGAACTTCAGCGCCTCGAGGCATGCTGCACTCCGATCGATCCAGCGCCTTGTGCGTGTAGCCAGGCCAGTACCTCCGGCCAGTAGCGCGCACCGCTGACTTCGCGAAAAAAGCCGAAATGCCCGACCGGTGCGGGCAAATCGGCTTTGTGGCGCAGTTCGAAGTGCAGGGCTGGGTAGCTGCTGTAAAGTTTTTCCGCTGCGGCGGCTGGCACGTAGTCGTCATCGGCGAACTGCAATGACAGCACCTTGAGCGAGAGGCTGCGGTAGGCCGCTTCGGCCTCCAGCCCTGCTGCAGGCGACAGCAGGTAGTCCGGCTGGTTGGCCCAGGTCGCCCAATCACGCATCAGGCTGCTTGGCAGGTTTTCCGATCCAAGGCCGACGGCGCGGGCTGGAAAGCTCGGCGACAGGCGGGTGAGCAGGGGGATGAGCAACTTGAACAAGGTCCAGTATTTGACGCGCTGAGGCATTGGCCAGCGCCGCCAGTAGGCGAACGAGGCGCCGACGAAGACCGCACCGTGCAAGGCTTGGGAGCGTTCGGCAAGGCCCAGCAATTGGGCGCCGATGCTGTGTCCGATCAGGTAGACCGGTTGCTCGCCAGCCAGTGCCAGGGCGTTGCCAAGCATGCTGTCCAGGTCCTGGCGGCCCCAGTCCTCCAGGCGCAGCGACCTGGGCGCCAAGGTTCCGAGCGCTTTTCCGGTGCCGCGGTAGTTGAAGGTCAGCACCCGATAGCCCTGGTCAGCGAAAAAACCTGCGAATCGACTGTAAAAGCGCATCGGTACCCCCAAGGCGCCAGCGATCAGGATCACCGGCAGATGTGCCGGGGCGTTTACGGGGGCATGCAGCGAAGCGTTCAAGCGGGTGCCGTCCGGGCACAGAACCATCTGTTGCGTCATGCTCATGAGCTAATTCTGCTGGCGGGGTGCTGAATGACCATGCAAGTGGATTGCACGCTAGAAGTCAACCGGCACGCGGATCGCACACGCACAGTTTTCCATCCCAACTGTACCTTGACGCCGGCAGGCCGCTGGCCGGAACCTTGTGGCCTTGCCACCGGAGAACTGCCATGGAGCTGTCCACACTCGCCTTGTTCGTACCCGCCTGCTTCGCCTTGAACATGGCCCCGGGCCCGAACAACCTGCTGTCCTTGAACAACGCCAGTCGCTACGGCTTGCGGATTGCCTGTGTGGCGGGCGTCGGCCGGTTGCTGGCGTTCGCCGGGATGATCGTGCTGGCCGCGATGGGGCTGGCGGTGGTGCTGCACACCAGCGAGTACCTGTTCCTGACCATCAAGTTGTTGGGGGCGGCCTACCTGTTCTACATTGCCTGGCAACTGTGGCGCGCCCCCGTGGCCGCCAGCGCCGTGGTCGCCGAACGCAGCAGCGGCACCTTGCGCCTGGCCCGACAGGAATTCTGGGTGGCCGCGGGCAATCCCAAGGCCATCCTGATCTTCACCGCGTTCCTGCCGCAGTTCATCCAGGTTGGCAGCCCGGTGCCGGTGTCCGAGCAGTTTGCCTGGCTGGGCGGCATGTTCCTGTTGCTGGAGTGGCTGGCCATCGCCCTCTACGGGTGGCTAGGGGCCTACCTGCAGCGCTGGTTCAACCAGCCGGGGCCGCGGCGGCTGTTCAACCGGGTCAGTGCCACGTTGCTGGGCCTGGCCGGTGCTGGCCTGTTGGCAGCGCGCCGCGCCTGAGCCTGTAAGGTAAAGGGCTTATAGAGAAAGGATCTGAGCGTGAGGGCGGAAATGCCCTAGGCTTGTGGCTGGAATCGGGCACACGGAAAGGTTGCCCGCCACTGCCAAGGAGACTTACCGATGCTCTCGACCCTGGAGTTGCGCAATATCATAGAAAGCAGCTTTCTGCCGGTGCGCTGCCAATGCACCCAGGCTGCAGACCGTTCACTGACAGTGCGGGTATTCGACCGCCGCTGTGAACGCGTCGACCTGCTGGTAACCGGCATCAGTGCTGACCAGTTGACCAGCAGCCGGGCCATTTCCAATCTGATAGTCGGTCTTCGCAATGATCTTGCCGATCAGCACAGGCTGCGGGCAGGCCGGCGCAGCGACAGCCTTTAGTCGCGGTAGAACACCTGCATCAGGTGATAGCCGAACTTGCTCTTGATCGGACCGTGCACGGTGCGAAGCGGTTTTTTGAAAATGACCTGGTCGATGGCCCCGACCATTTGCCCTGGACGCACCTCGCCAAGGTCACCGCCGCGCTTGCCGGACGGGCAGGTGGAATACTTCTTGGCCAGCACATCGAACGCCTCGCCCTTGGCGATGCGCTGCTTGAGTTGTTCGGCTTCTTCAGCGGTCTTGACCAGAATATGCCGGGCCTGTGCTTTCATCTCTAAATGCCTTTGCGATGCGGAAAACGCGCCATTATGCCTGATCGCGCAATTCCGGGCGGTCACGAAATTGTTCGAGCGCTTCGGGGTTGGCCAGGGCATCGGTGTTCTTTACCGGCTCTCCATGCACCACGTTGCGAATGGCCAGCTCAACGATCTTGCCGCTGATGGTACGTGGAATATCGTTGACGGCAGCGATCACCGCCGGCACATGACGTGGGGTGGTGTTGCTGCGGATTTCCTGGCGAATCCGTGCCTGCAGCACCTCATCCAGCACCACGCCTTCCTGAAGGCGTACGAACAGTACGACGCGCACGTCGTTCTGCCAGCGCTGGCCGATGGCAACGCTCTCAAGCACCTCGTCTATTTTCTCCACCTGGCGGTAGATCTCCGCCGTGCCGATGCGTACCCCGCCAGGATTGAGTACCGCGTCCGAGCGGCCGTGGATAAGCATGCCACCCGTGGGGGTTTGTTCGGCGTAGTCACCCTGTGCCCAGACGCCGGGGAACTGACTGAAATAGGCTGCGCGAAAACGCTCGCCTTGCGGATCGTTCCAGAACCCCAGGGGCATGGCTGGAAAGTGTCGGGTGCAGACCAGCTCGCCTTTTGCACCTATCAGGGCATGGCCGTCATCGTCCCAGACCTCAACCGCCATCCCCAGGCTCTTGCACTGGATTTCGCCACGACGCACCGGCAGCACCGGATTGCCGATTACAAAGCACGAGCAGATGTCGGTACCGCCAGACATTGACGCCAGGCACAGATCAGCCTTGAACTCTCGGTAGACGTAGTCGTAGCTCTCCGGCGACAGTGGCGAGCCGGTCGACAACAGTAGCTTGAGCGTATTCAGGCGGTGGCTCAGGCGCGGCTGCACGTGGGCATGCTCCAGCGCGGCCAGGTACTTGGCGCTGGTGCCGAACGCTGTGATCCGCTCGCTGTCGATCAGGTCGAGCAAGCGCTCCGGGGCGGGGTGGAAGGGTGAGCCGTCATACAGCACAAGGGTAGTACCCACGGCCAGGCCGCTGACCAGCCAGTTCCACATCATCCAGCCGCAGGTGGTGTAGTAGAACAGCACATCGTCCGGGCCCAGGTCGTTGTGCAGGCCGTGTTCCTTGAGGTGCTGCAGCAGTACGCCGCCGGCGCTGTGAACAATGCACTTGGGCACACCGGTGGTGCCGCTGGAATAGAGGATGTACAGCGGATGATCGAATGGCAGGGGGGTGAATTGCGGCTCGCCGCCGGGTTGGTAGAAGTCGTCCCACAGGCTGATGCGGGCGTTGCTGTGAAATTCGTCGCTGCGGCTGTGCGGGCGGGTGTACGGCACCACCAGCAGTTGTTCGAGGCTCGGCAGCTGGGCCAGTACCTCGTTGATCTTGTCGACCTGGTCGATGCTCTTGCCGGCGTACGGGTAGCCCGCGCACACCATCAGCAGCTTGGGCTCGATCTGGCCGAAGCGGTCGATGATCCCGTGGGTACCAAACTCGGGTGATGAACATGACCAGATGGCACCCAGGCTGGTGCAGGCAAGCATGGCCACCAGGGTTTGCCAGGTGTTGGGCATGCACGCGGCA
The DNA here is from genome assembly GCF_040438935.1 of Pseudomonas vranovensis. Lineage (NCBI taxonomy): Bacteria > Pseudomonadati > Pseudomonadota > Gammaproteobacteria > Pseudomonadales > Pseudomonadaceae > Pseudomonas > Pseudomonas vranovensis. The sequence goes on from NZ_CP159259.1 coordinate 1,910,441, forward strand.
ACGCGGTCGCCGACGCCAATGCCGCAGGCCTTGAAGCTGCGCTGCAGCCCGGCGACCTGAGCGGCCAGCTCGGCATGGCTGATCACCCGGCGTTCGCCATCCTCACGTACAACGATCAGGGCCGGTTGCCCATCACGCCGGCGTAGCAGGTGTTCGGCAACGTTGAGGGTGGCGCCGCCAAACCAGCCGGCGTCGGGCATCTGCGGGCCCTCACTGAGGACTTCGGTGGCCGGCTGGTGCCAACGCACCGCAAAGGTGTCGGCCAGGGTCTGCCAGAACGCGGCACGCTGCTCGATGCTCCAGCGGTGCAACTCGCCATAGTCGGCAAGCGTGAGGTTGAACCTGCGGTTGACCTCAAGGCGGAAGGCATCCATCCGTGTTGCCTGGATGTGCGCCTTGCTCGGCTGCCAGAGCACGTCGTTCATGCCGTGTCCCCTTGGTTGGACCCTTTACTCCACTGTAGCGTGCTTCACTTCAGCCGAGGCCGACCAGATGCGGTAGCGCACCTGGACGCCATCGGGCACGTAGACCACCACTGGCAGCTTGCTGTTGTAGCGCAGCATGAAACCGTCGCCGACCACGGGTACGAAGGCTTCTTTGCGGGTGTTGTCCGGGCAGGCCATCAAGGTCGAGGCAGGGCCCATGACCTTCTCCAGGCGGTAGTAGCTGTAGCCCCAGCCTTGCAGGGTTTTTTCTTCAAGGCTGCCACCCAGGTGCTGGCGGTTGCAGTCGACCTGCAGTTGTTTGCCGGCCATGACTTCGAGCTTGAATGCGGATTCATCGGCCTGTTGCGGCAGGTGGATCACTTGGCGGGTAAAGCCTTTTTCGGCCTCGGGGTAGGGCGCCACATCCTTGAGGCTGGCAGCCTGTACCGAAGTACCGACAGCCAGGGTCAGGGTGAACAACGCGGTGAGGGGGATTGGGCGCATAAGGCCTCCTTGCAGATAAAAAAGCACGATACCGCAGCCAGATCCCGAGCCGCCCGTCACTGGGCCAGCCAACCGCCGTCGATGTTCCAGGCAGCACCACGAACCTGACTGCCAGCTTCGCTACAGAGGAACAATACCAGTTCACCCAGGTGTTCGGGAGTGACGAAGGCCAACGAAGGTTGCTTCTCGGCCAGCAGATCATGCTGGGCCTGTTGTGCCGGAACGCCGCTGGCAATGCGGTCATCGATCTGTTTCTGCACCAGCGGCGTCAGCACCCAGCCTGGGCAGATGGCATTGCAGGTGACGTTGCTGGTGGCGGTTTCCAGGCCCACTACCTTGGTCAGGCCCACCACGCCGTGCTTGGCGGCGACATAGGCAGCCTTGCCGACGGAGCCGACCTGGCCGTGAACCGAGGCGATGTTGATGATTCGGCCCCAGTTGCGCTGGCGCATGCCCGGCAGCACCCATTGGGTACCGTGGAATACCGCCGACAGATTGACGGCGATGATCGAGTCCCAGCGCTCCACCGGGAACTCGTCCACGGGCGCGACATGCTGGATGCCAGCATTGTTGACCAGGATATCGACACTGCCGAACTCGCGCTCGGCGTAGGCGAACAGGTCCTGGATCTGCTTCACGTCGCTGAGGTCCGCCGGGTGATGGCCAACCCGGGTACCATGGCGGGCCACCTCGGCGATGGCTGCACTGGCATCGCCGAAGCCGTTGAGTACAAGGTTGGCCCCGGCCTGGGCCAGGACATGGGCAATCCCCAGGCCGATGCCGCTGGTGGATCCGGTGACCACTGCTGTCTTGCCGTTCAGATTCATGGGTTGCTCCTCAGACGATGCCGGTGGCGTAGAACGTGGCGATAACCACAAACACGGCCAGGGTCTTGATCAGGGTAATACCAAAAATGTCCTTGTACGCTTCACGGTGAGTCAGCCCTGTGACTGCCAGCAGCGTGATCACTGCGCCATTGTGCGGCAGGGTGTCCATGCCACCACTGGCCATGGCGGCCACCCGGTGCAGTACCTCAAGGGGGATGTTCGCGGCGTGGGCCGCAGCAATGAAAGTATCGGACATCGCAGCCAGGGCGATGCTCATGCCACCGGAGGCGGAGCCGGTGATACCGGCGAGCAAGGTCACGGTGATTGCTTCATTGACCAGTGGATTGGGAATCGCCTTTAGCGCATCGGCCAGTACCAGGAAACCCGGCAACGAGGCAATCACCGCGCCGAAACCGTACTCGGACGCGGTGTTCATTGCCGCCAGCAGCGCGCCGCTGACCGCACTTTTGCTGCCTTCGGCCAGGCGACTCTTGATTGCGCCGAAGCCTGCCACCAGTACCAGCAGAATACCGAGCAGCAAGGCCGCCTCGACTGCCCAGATGGCCGTGAGCTTGGCGATCTCGGTTTGCACCGGGGCGCTCATGCCCGGCAGTTGCAAGGTGTGGGTCTTGCCGTACCAGGTGGGAATCCAATGGGTAAACAGCAGGTTCATCACCCCCACCAGCAGCAAGGGCGAAAGCGCAAGCCAGGGGTTGGGCAGCGTGAGGTCGGCTGCAGTTTCCGGCTCGTTGCGCAGCTCCGTGCCATAACCTTCGCCGGCGCGCTGGGCCTTGTTGCGCTGGCGCTGCAGGTAGAGCATGCCGGTGCAGAATACGAACACTGTGCCAATCAGCCCCAGCCACGGCGCGGCCCAGGCGGTGGTGTTGAAGAAAGTGCTGGGGATGATGTTCTGGATCTGCGGGGTGCCGGGCAGGGCATCCATGGTGAACGAGAACGCGCCCAGGGCAATGGTGGCCGGGATCAGGCGCTTGGGGATATTGCTCTGGCGGAACATCTCGGCGGCGAACGGGTAAACCGCAAACACCACCACGAACAACGAGACCCCGCCATACGTCAGCAAGGCGCACACCAGCACGATCACCAGCATGGCCTGGCGGGTGCCGAGCAGGCGGATCGCGGCAGCGACGATCGAACGGGAAAAGCCCGACAGCTCGATCAACTTGCCGAATACGGCGCCGAGCAGGAACACCGGAAAGTACAGCTTGATGAAGCCGACCATCTTCTCCATGAACACACCGGTGAAGGCCGGGGCGACAGCGGAAGGATCGGTGAGCAATACCGCGCCGAGGGCGGCGATAGGGGCGAAGAGGATGACGCTATAACCACGGTAAGCAGCCAGCATCAGCAGCGCCAGGGCTGCCAGGGCGATGATCACACTCATCGAGTGTCTCCTTGGATGCATCTTGTTTTTGTTGGTTGCTGGAGATAGCGGGAATCGTGCCAATTAACTATGTTATTGATATATATAGAATATTTTTAGTTTGGGGAGAGAGAAGTCTCTGACTTGAGAATCGCGGGGCAAGCCCGTTCCTACAGACGCTGGGAGCGGGCTTGCCTCGCGACGAAGTCTCAAGAAAGAAACACAAGTCTCTTTATTGAGACGAAACGCCAAGCGCCACTAATTTCTTGTACAGGGTAGATCTCCCCAGCCCCAGCATCTGCGCGGCCTGCGGCACATTCCCGGCGCAGCGCGCGAGGGTGTCCAGCAATAGCTTGCGCTCAAATTCGGCACACGCCTGTTTATAGCTCAACGACGGCGCTTGCACCGTCAGGGGCGCCAGGTTACCCAGCGCGGCCTGCACATCATGGGCGTTCAAGCGAGGCTGGTCTGCCAGCAAGGTCGCACGCTCCAGCACGTTGCGCAGTTCTCGGATATTGCCCGGCCAGGCATGGCGGGCGAGCAAGGCCTGGGCATCGTCATCCAGCTCATGCTGACTGCCCAACTCCTCGAGGATCGCCTCGCTCAAGGCCGGCAAGTCATCCAGGCGCTCGCGCAGCGGCGGCACCTGAATCGGCAGAACATTGAGCCGGTAGTACAGGTCGGCACGAAACTCGCCCCGGGTCATGGCTGCCGAAAGGTCGGTGGAGGTGGCGGCAATAATGCGAACGTCGCTGTGCATCATCTGGTTGGAGCCCACCGGCTCGTACTCTTTCTCCTGGAGTACCCGCAGCAGCTTGCTTTGCAACGGCAGCGGCATGTCGCCGATCTCGTCGAGGAACAAGGTACCGCCTTCGGCCAGTTGCAACTTGCCGGGGCGGCCCTTGCGGTCGGCGCCGGTGTAGGCGCCAGGCGCGGTGCCGAAGAACTCGGCTTCGAGCAGGGTTTCGGGGATCGCGGCGCTGTTGATGCTGACAAACGCCTTGTGCGCCCGTGGCGAGGCGGCATGGATGGCATGGGCCAGCAGTTCCTTGCCGGTGCCCGTCTCACCCAGCAGCAGCACGGCCGAATCGCTGCTCGCGCCACGCCGGGCGCGACGCTTGACCTCAAGGCTGGCAGCGCTGGTGCCAATGAATTGGGCAAAGCTGTACTTGGCCTGGCGGGCCCGTAGCAACGAGCGGGTCGAAGCCAGCTCCTGCTGCATGCTGGCATAGCGCTTGAGCAGCGGCGAGAGGCTGCGCAGTTCATCGAACAAGGCAAAGCCGATGGCGCCGATCAACTCGCCGTTGCCGTCATGGACCGGCAAACGCATGACCACCAACGGCTCCTTGGGGGTGTCGAGCATGTCGAGGAGAATCGGCCGGCCGTTACTCAATACCTCGCGCATCAAGCTGCCGGGGATCACGCTCTCGCAGGGTTGGCCGATGGCGCTGGCGGCGTTGTGCAAACCAAAGCGCCGGGCATAGCGCTCGTTCATCCAGACGATACGGGCATCGCGGTCGACAATGATGGTGCCTTCACTGGACTGCTCGATGATTTCAAACAGTGATCGGATCGCCAGCAGGCGCACCTGCTGGTAGTCCTTGAGGCTGTCACTGGCAGGCATGGGCCGCTCCCTGAAGGTCAAAGGCTGGGATTATGCCCGTGGATCGAAGGCTTCGCGCAAGGCATCGCCGATGAACACCAGCAGGGACAGGATCAGCGCCAGCGAAAAAAAGGCGGTGAAGCCCAACCAGGGTGCCTGCAGGTTCTGCTTGCCCTGGTTCACCAGTTCGCCCAGTGAGGCGCTGCCGGCAGGCATGCCGAAGCCGAGAAAGTCCAGGGCGGTGAGGGTGGTGATGGCGCCGGTGAGGATGAACGGCAGGAAGGTCAGGGTAGCGTTCATGGCATTGGGCAGTATGTGCCGCAGGATCACCCAGCGATCCTGCAGGCCCAGGGCACGGGCGGCCAGCACGTATTCCAGGTTGCGCCCGCGCAGGAACTCGGCACGCACGACGTCCACCAGGGCGAGCCAGGAAAACAGCGCCATGATGCCCAGCAACCACCAGAAGTTCGGCTCTACAAAGCCACTGAGGATGATCAGCAGGTAGAGCACTGGCAACCCCGACCATACCTCGAGCAAGCGCTGCCCGATCAAGTCGATCCAGCCGCCGTGATAACCCTGCAAGGCGCCGGCGGCAATGCCGATCACCGTGCTGATCACGGTCAGGGCCAGGGCAAACAGGATCGACACTCGAGTGCCATAGAGCACCCGGGCCAGTACATCACGGGCTTGATCGTCGGTGCCCAGCCAGTTCACGGCCGTTGGTGGGCTCGGGGTGGGTTGCTGCAGGTCGTAGTTGGGGGTATCGGCACTGAAGGGTATCGGGGCGAACAGCATCCAGCCACCCTGGTCCTTGATCAACTGCTGCACGTACTGGCTGCGGTAGTCAGGCTGGAACGGCAACTGGCCGCCGAATTCCTGTTCGGTGTAGCGCTTGAAGGCCGGGAAATACAGCTGGCCCTGGTAACTCAACAGCAATGGCTTGTCGTTGGCCACCAGCTCGGCACCCAGGCTCAGCACCAGCAAGCAGCTGAACAGCCAAAGCGAGTACCAGCCCCGGCGGTTGCGGCGAAAGGCTTGCAGGCGTCTGCGCGAGACCGGCGACAGGCTGAACATCATTGCGCCCTCGTGGCAAAGTCGATTCGCGGATCGACCAGGGTGTAGCACAGGTCACCGACCAGGCGGATCAACAGCCCGAACACGGTGAAGATGAACAGTGAGCCGAACACCACCGGGTAATCCCGCGAAACCGCCGCTTCGTAACTCATGCGCCCAAGGCCATCGAGGGAGAAGATCACCTCAATCAGCAGGGAGCCGGCAAAGAACACCGTAATCAATGCCTGGGGAATGCCGGCCACCACCAACAGGATGGCGTTGCGAAACACATGGCCGTACAGCACCCGGCGTTCACTCAGGCCCTTGGCCCGGGCGGTGATGACGTACTGGCGGGTAATTTCGTTGAGAAAGGCGTTCTTGGTCAGCAAGGTGAGGGTAGCAAAACCGCCGATCACCAGGGCCCCGACCGGCAACACCAGGTGCCAGAAGTAGTCGGCCACCTTGCCCAGCAGGCTGAGCTGATCGAAGTTCTCTGACACCAGCCCCCGCACCGGGAACCAGTTCAGCGAGGTGCCGCCGGCGAACAGCACGATCAACAGCAAGGCGAACAGGAACGACGGCAGCGCATAGCCAATCACGATCAGGCTGCTGCTCCAGGCATCGAACGCCGTGCCGTGACGCACGGCCTTGCGAATGCCCAGGGGGATGGACACCAGGTAGGTAATCAGCGTGGCCCAGAAACCGAGCGACAGGGTAACTGGCATTTTCTCCAGGATCAGGTCGGTCACCTTGGCGCCGCGAAAGAAACTGTTGCCAAAGTCCAGTCGTGCGTACTGGCCCAGCATCAGCCACAAGCGTTCCGGTGCCGACTTGTCGAAGCCATACTGGCGCTTGATGTCCTCGATCAGCTTGGGGTCCAGGCCGCGGCTGGCCCGGGAGCTCGCATGCAGGGTTTCGACACTGGCGCCGGGCGCGCTTGCGCCAATGCCCTGCAAGCGGGCGATGGCTTGCTCCACCGGGCCACCGGGTGCGGCTTGGACGATGACAAAATTGACCAGCAGGATGATCAGCAAGGTCGGAATGATCAACAGCAGCCGCCGCAGGATGTTGACGCTCATGGCTGCTCCTTGAGGCGCTCGGCCATTTGCGCGTTGGTCAACGCCGTGGGGCTGACTTCCCACCAGCTGTCCAGGCCTTCGTCGTTGCTGGCTTGCACCTTGGGCAGCCCGAAGCGGTTCCACCACACCGTGGAGGAGCCGGGTGGGTAGTAGTTGGGGATCCAGTAGTAGTTCCACTGCAGCACCCGGTCCAGGGCATGGGCATGACGCAGCATGTCGGCCTGGGTGCTGGCCTTGACCAGCCCTTCGATCAGCCGGTCGACCGCCGGGTCCTGCAGGGCCATGTAGTTGTTGGCGCCTGGGTCGTTGGCCGAGGTCGAGCCGAAGACGTTGTACAGCTCGATGCCGGGTGAGGTCGTGACCGGGTAGCCGGTCACGATCATGTCGTAGTCTCGGGCCATGAGCCGGTTGACGTACTGTGAAGGGTCGATCCGGCGGATGGCGAGGGTGATGCCGATCTGCGCCAGGTTGCGCTTCCAGGGCAGCAGCAAACGCTCGAAGCCGGTCTGGGCATTGAGGAAGGTGAACTGCAGTGGCTCGCCCTGGTCGTTTACCAGTTGGTCGCCCTCAGGTTTCCAGCCTGCCGCCTGGAGCAAGGCCAGGGCTTGCAGCTGTTTGTCGCGAATCAGCCCCGAGCCGTCGGTTCGCGGCGCTTCGAACACCTGGGTAAATACCTCGTCGGGTATCTGCCCGCGCAAGGGCTCCAGCAGCGCCAGCTCACCGGCATCCGGCAGCGCCCGGGCCGCCAGGACGCTGTTGGAAAAAAAGCTCTGCTGACGGATGTACAGGTTGCGCATCATCTGCCGGTTGCTCCACTCGAAATCCCAAAGCATGGCCAGCGCCTGGCGCACGCGACGGTCCTTGAATACCGGCCGCTGCAGGTTGAAGACAAAACCCTGGGCCGTTTGTGGTGCTTGCTTGCCCAAGTGGGCGCGCTGCAAGCGACCGTCTTCCAGCGCCGGGCTGTTGTAGCCGATGGAGTAACCGGTGGCGGAGAACTCGCGGTTGTAGTCAAAGCCGCCACCGCGCAGCACCTGGCGCGCCACTTCGGTGTCGCCGAAGTATTCGATGCGCAGACGGTCGAAATTGTAGCGGCCGCGGTTGACCGGCAGGTCCCGAGCCCACCAGGTCGGATCGCGTTCAAAGGTGATGCTGCGACCGTTGTCGATTGGCCCGATACGATAGGGGCCGCTGCCTACGGGCGTATCAAAACCACCGCCGCTGGCAAAGTCACGGTCCTTCCACTCGTGCTCGGGCAGTACCGGCAAGGTGGCCAGGTCCAGTGGCAGGGTGCGGTTCAGGTTGTTCTTGAAGTGAAAGCGGATCTGCCGTGGCCCCTCGATCTCGACCCGCTCGACATCGGCGAACTGGGTACGGAACTTGAGGTTGCCTTTTTGCATCAGCGTTTCGTAAGTGAAGCGCACATCCTCGGCGCGCACCGGCTGGCCATCGGCAAAGCGTGCACGCGGGTCGAGATAGAAACGCAGCCACAGACCGTCAGGGGCGCGTTCAAGCTGGTGTGCAATAAGGCCGTACACCGTGTAGGGCTCATCTTGCGAGCGCACGGCCAGGGGCGCGTACAGCCAACCGTCGACCTCGGCCACGCCGGTGCCTTTGTCGATATAGGGCAGCACATGGTCGAACTGACCGATCTCGATGGCCGAGCGGCGCAAGGTGCCACCTTTGGGGGCGTCGGGGTTGGCGTAGTCGAAATGCTTGAAGTTGGCGGGATAGCGGGGCGCTTCGCCATAGACCGTGAGAGCGTGGCTGGGAGCTGCCAGGGCGGCATGAGTCCAAGCCAGAATTAGGACCAAGACTACAGCGAGAGAGGAAGGAACGGATTGCAAGCGCCTGACTACCTGTGCCCACGGGTGTGGCTGTAGCTTAGCAGCTCGGAGCGCTACACCCGAACCGGCCCGGGCGGACCGATTCGGGTGCGATGGACTCAGTCCTGGCGGCTGGTCACTTCCAGCAGGTGGTAACCGAACTGGGTCTTCACCGGGCCTTGAACGGTGTTGACCGGGGCGCTGAACACCACGGTGTCGAATTCCTTGACCATCTGGCCTGGGCCGAACGAACCCAGGTCGCCGCCCTGACGGCTGGACGGGCAGGTGGAATTGGCTTTGGCGATTTCGGCGAAATCGGCACCGGCTTCGATCTGAGCCTTCAGTTCGTTGCACTTGTCTTCAGTGGCAACCAGGATGTGACGGGCAGTGGCTTTGGCCATGGGAGATGCTCCTTTGCAAGAAAGTGCCGAGACTACCGGATTGCAGCGCTTTTTTCCTGCGCAATGTCACGCAATGCAGCTGCCCCCTGACGCAACAGCGCTTCGGTGCCGTCCCAACCCAGGCAGCCGTCGGTGATCGACACCCCGTATTTGAGCGGTGCATTGCCCAGCGCCTGGCAACCGTCGAACAAATGGCTTTCGAGCATCATGCCGATCAGCGACGTGTCGCCCTGCAAGCGCTGCTCCAGCACCTCGTTGAACACCTGCGGCTGGCGCATCGGATCCTTGCCGCTGTTGGCATGGCTGCAATCGACCATGACCCGTGGGCTCACGCCCGACTTGGCCAGGCCCTGTCGCGCCAGCGCAATACTCTGGCGATCGTAGTTGGGGCCTTGGTTGCCGCCACGCAGTACCAGGTGCGTATCCGGGTTGCCCAGGGTTTCGATGATGGCCGGGAAACCTTGCGCGTCCATGCCGAAGTGCCTGTGGCCGTGGGCAGCGCTGCGAATCGCATCGCAGGCGATGCCGACACCGCCGTCGGTGCCGTTCTTGAACCCTGCCGGCAGGCCCAGGCCGCTGACCATCTCGCGGTGGATCTGCGATTCGGTGGTGCGTGCACCAATGGCCGCCCAGCTGAGCAAATCGTCGAAGTACCCGGCTGCCATCGGTTGCAGCAGCTCCGTGGCCACTGGCAGGCCGCATTCGAGCATGCTCAGCATCAGCCCGCGCGACAGCGCGATACCGGCGTGCATGTCATCGCTGCCATCAAGGTGCGGGTCGTACGCCAGGCCCTTCCAGCCCACCGTTGTGCGCGGTTTTTCAACATAGGCGCGCATCACCAGCAGCATCTGGTCGCTGACCTCTGCGCCCAGGCGTGCCAGGCGCTGCGCGTATTCGCGGGCCGAGCGTGGGTCGTGGAGCGAGCAGGGGCCGACAATCAGCAGCAGGCGTGAATCTTCGCCATTGAGGATGGCGCGTACAGCCTTGCGGTGGCGTTCGACCTGGGCGGCTAGGGCGGTGGACAGCGGCATCTGCTGCTTGAGCAACAGCGGGCTCGGCAGGCGTTGGCTGACGGCGCTGTTGGCAGCGGTGGGTTCGGACAGTGGCAGAGCGAGTGTGGACGATTGCATGTTCTGGATTCCCTGGGCGGATGGCGGGGTCTTGCCCGCGCTGTCGGCCCTATCGAGGTGTTCGACAGTTGGCCTGATTGGCGTCATGTGTATCTGTGCCACCAACAAGTGACCGATCGGAGGCGGCAGACTGGCCCGAACGGGATTGGCTAAATCGCCAGGCGGTAAAGCTTGGGTAACGGTGGTAGGCGGCGTAGTTCATGGGGTAATCCTCAGTATCTGTTCGGTTGCGTGGGGGCTTAAAAGCAAAACCCCCGATCGGAGGGGCCGACCGGGGGTTTGAGTATTCTCGTATTCGGCGGCCCCTTGAAAGTGGGCGCCGGTGTGGGTATCAGCGGCGCCTGTGGCTAAACCAATACCCAAAATAAAACGCAGCGGGAGCGGCCGTCGCGCACTCGGCAACCGCCAGCACTGGGCGCGAGAGGCGACCGGCGGGGTGTGCGTGAGTGAGGGTGGATTGCGACATGGGACTCTCCAGTTGATGAGCCTGAGCTTACTTCAGGCACCGGCGCGGTTTCAATGGCTAATTTCCATCTGCACGATTTATCACGACTATCGTCGCAGGTAGGCGGTGAAGTCGATATCGCCGGCGCTCAGGATCGCCTGCACGCGGTTGTGCACATTGAGCTTGCGCAGAATCGCCGATACATGCGCCTTGACCGTGGTTTCGGCGATGTCCAGGTTGTAGGCGATCTGTTTGTTCGACTCTCCCTTGGTCATGCGTTCGAGCACCAGCAACTGCTTGCGGGTCAGGGCCTGCAACAGCTCGGGGGCAAAGCCCGGGTGCTCGCTGTGGTTGCGCCGGGTACCGGGCTTCTGCGTGCGAATGATGTCGGGCGGCAGGTACACGTTGCCATTGAGGATCTGCTCGATGGCCTCGGTCATTTGCGAGCGCGGCGAGGATTTGGTGATAAACCCCACAGCGCCGTAGGTGATGGCCTGCAGCACGATCTGCTTGTCCTGTTCGGCCGAGACGATGACCACCGGAATGGTCGGTGCCTCGTTGCGCAGGTTGATCAGCCCACCCAGCCCATGCATGCCGGGCATGTTCAGGTCCAGCAGGATCAGATCCAGGTCGTCGTGTTCCCCGGTCAAGGCCAGGGCACTGTCCAGGTCGGCGGTCTCCATCACTTCGCTGCCGGGAAAACCATCACTGATGACGTTGTGGATGGCTTCGCGAAACAACGGGTGGTCGTCGGCGATCAGAATCTTGTACATGGCTTTGCACCTTATTGTTGTGGTTGTCGCTGCACCCCTACATTACAGGCCAGGCGCAACGCTTTGGAAATGCGACCATCGACAAGCAAAACAGTACCAAAGTAGTAGGCGCCAGGGCAGGGGCTGGCTCTAGCATGGCGTGAACTGCCGCCGGACAAGGAACCCTCTCATGGCCATATTGCTGGTCGATGACCACCCGATGTTGCGCCTGGGTGTGGCCCGGACCCTGGAGCAGGGCCTTGAGGGCCTTGCAATTCTGGAAGCGGGTAGCGGTGAGGAGGCCTTGATCAAGGTTGGCGAACAGTTGCCGGGGCTGGTGATCATGGATTTCGACCTGCCGGGCATCAGTGGCCTGGAAACCACCCGGCGCCTGCGCCAGCGCTGGCCGCAACTGCGGGTGCTGTTCTTCAGCGAACACACCGAGCTGGGCCTGGTGCGCCAGGCGATGGATGCCGGTGCCTGCGGGTTTCTCTCCAAGAACGTCGAGCCGGGTGTAGTGCTTGAGGCAGTGCGGCGGGTGTTGTGCGGGCATGCCTACATCGAGCAGGCCCTGGCCACCGCCCTGGCGTTGCAGGCCCATGGCGGGCAGGGCGTGCATGCGCGGCTGCACGGCCTGAGCCAGCGGGAAACCGAGATTTTCCTGATGCTGGCCAAAGGCGGCTCGAACCGCCTGATCGCGCAACAGTTGTGCCTGAGCAGCAAGACCGTGTCCAACTACCTGACCCTGCTCAAGAGCAAGTTGCAGGTCCGTTCCCAGGCCGAAATGGTGCATCTGGCCATCGAAGTCGGACTGTTGCGGGTAGCCGCTTAGTTCCAGGTGTCCGGGCAGCCCTGGCAGCCTTCCATATTGCTGTCCTGGAAGTTGGCGTAGTGCTGGCGGCTGCCGCGCAGGTCGGCACGTTCCAGGTTGCTTTCACCCAGCTTGGCTTCCTGCAGGTTGGTATCGGCCAGGCTTGCACCCTTGAGGTCGGCCTTGCTCAGCCAGGTCATTTCAAGGTCGGCCGCTTGCAGGTTGCTGTTGTGCAGCTTGGCGCCGGAGAGCCGGGCAAATTCCAGGTAGGCCGCACTGAGGTTGGCATCGCTGAAGTTGGCGCCCTGGGCAAACATGCCCCAGCCTTGCACTGCAATCAGCGTGGCGCCTTGCAGGTTGGCCAGGCGCAGGTTGCTTTGCTGCAGGCTGGCGCGGGTGAGATTGGCGCCCTGCAGGTTGGCTTTTTCCAGGTTGGCCAGGTCCAGGCGGGCATGGCGCAGGTTGGCGCCGCGCAAGTCGGCGCCGGCCAGATTGATCTTGCGCAGGTCCTGATTGCTCAGGTCGGCGTCGCGCAGGTCGGCGTTGGGGCATTGGCTTTCGGGGGCGATCAGGCAGCCGTTGATGCGCGGCAGGGCATCGTCGTCGGCGAAGGCGGGAGTCAGGGTTATGGCCAGTAGTAGAGGTAGGTAGTTCATCAGTATCTCCTGGGTATGTGACACCGCTATCGCGGTGCAAGCCCGCTCCCATAGAGTGGGGCCGGGCTTACACCGCGAAGGGCTTAACGCTGAGCTGTCTTGGTATCCCAGGCCGGGATCTTGAACACCCAGAACGAACCACCCTGTGCCACTGGCTTGGTCAGCTCGGCCATGTCGCCGCCCCACAGGGGTACTGCACCGCCGTAGCCCACGGTCACGCCGATGTACTGCTCACCGTCCTGCTCCCAGGTGATGGGTGGCGAGACGATGCCGCTGCCAGTCTGGAATTTCCACAGCTCCTCGCCCGTCTTGGCGTTGAACGCCTTGAAGTAGCCGTCACCGGTGCCGGTGAACACCAGGTTGCCCTTGGTCGCCAGTACCCCGGCCCAGAGTGGCAGTCGCTCCTTGTGCTCCCAGACCATTTTGCCGGTGGTCGGGTCCATGGCGCGCAGCGAGCCTACGTGATCCTCATACATGCGCTTGATCCGGAAGCCCATGCCCAGGTAGGCCGAGCCTTTCTTGTAGTTGACCTCTTCGGTCCAGTACTCCTCTTTCCACTGGTTGGACGGCACATAGAACAGGCCGGTGTCCTGGCTATAGGCCATCGGGTTCCAGTTCTTGCCACCCAGGAACGGCGGCGAGACTTCCACTGGCTTGCCTTTGGTCTGGCCAGGCTCGGGCTTGGCCGGACGTTGCCCCGGGTTCTCGACCGGGCGTCCGGTCTTCAGGTCGATGTGGCTGGCCCAGGTGATGTTGTCGGCGAACGGGAAGGCGTTCTTGAGCTTGCCGTTGGTACGGTCGACTACATAGAAGAAGCCGTTGCGGTCGGCGTGGGCAGTGGCCTTGTATTGCTTGCCGTCCTTGTCCTTGTAGTCGAACAGCACCAGCTCGTTGTTACCGGAGAAGTCCCAGGCGTCGTTTGGCGTGTGCTGGTAGAACCACTTCACCTCGCCGGTGGTGGGGTCTACGCCGACCTGGCCGGAGGTGTACAGGCTGTCATAGTCGTGGGGGTTGCCGTCCTTGGAGGTTCGCGCCCAGGTATTCCAGGGCCCGGGGTTGCCGGCGCCGACAATGATGGTGTTGGTTTCGGCGTCGAAGCTTGCGCTTTGCCAGGGGGCACCGCCGCCGTGGCTCCAGGCCTCGACCTTGCCGGTTTCGGTGTTCGGGTCGTCCGGCCAGGACGGTGCCTTGACGTCACCGGTCGGGGTGCTGTCCTTGCCGTTCAGACGGCCCATGTGGCCTTCGACGAACGGACGCATCCACACTTCTTCGCCGGTGTCCGGGTCGCGGGCAAACAACTGGCCGACCACGCCGAATTCGTCGCCGGAGCTGCCGTGAATGAGCAGCACCTTGCCACTCTTCTGGTCTTTGACCAGGGTCGGGGCGCCGGTCATGGTATAGCCGGCGCTGTGGTCGCCGAACTTCTTCCTCCACACCACCTTGCCGGTGTCCTTGTTCAGGGCCACGACCTGGGCATCGAGCGTGCCGAAGAAAATTTTGTCGCCGAAGATCGCCGCACCACGGTTGACGACGTCACAGCACGGGCGAATGTTGTCGGGCAGGCGGTGGTTGTAGGTCCACAGGCGCTTGCCGGTCTTGGCGTCAAGGGCGAATACCCGCGAGTAGGAGCCGGTGACGTAGATCACCCCGTCGTTGACGATGGCCTGGGACTCCTGGCCGCGTTGCTTTTCGTCACCGAACGAATAAGACCAGGCCGGGGTCAGCTTGAACACGTTCTTGTCGTTGACCTGGGCCAACGGGCTCCAGCGCTGGGCGTTGGTGCCCATGCCGTACTGCAGCACGTTGCCGGTGCTCTTGTGGTCATCGGCAATGTCATCCCAGCTCACCGGCTTGGCGAAGGCGGGCGCCGCCAGGGCCAGGCTGCCCATCAGCAACACGGTATGCACGGCAGCAGTCAGAGGCTTGAGCGAGGCGGGTAACGATCTTATTGTCATGATTGGAGTTCCCAATGAAGGTTTTGGCCCTTCTAGCCTGGGATTTCCCTGCACGGCTTGATACGGAAAAACTCCCGCCCTTTGCGGGAAAACTTCCCAAACCGCCTGTGATTTGGCACTGCTCCACAAGCGCTACGACCAAGGGAGTAGAGCGCGACCCCCAAAGCAGCATGGGGCGGTAGCCAGCGGCTGCCTAAGCTGGCGAGCAACCTTTCAGCCGAGAGGTGTTCGCGTGCAAACAGCAGTCGAGGGCAGAACAATGACAACAGCAAAAAACGCCTGGTTGAGCCTGATGGTGGTGGGCAGCCTGATCAGCAGTGCGGCGGTGTTCGCCCATGGCAACGTAACGCCGACGGCGGTCAACATCGGCAACCTTGAGAAACTTGGTGAAGAGTGGCGGGCGGAAAACCCCTACCGCAACAGCAAGGATCACGACGAAGCGGTCTCGATAGGCGCATCGGCCTACAACCAGAACTGTGCGGCGTGCCATGGCCTGGAAGCCAAGTCCGGGGGTATTGCACCCGACCTGCGCCTGCTTGATGAAGGCGCGATGGGTGATGAGTGGTTTGTGGAGCGGGTGCGCAACGGCGCGGTGCGCGATGGCCGGGTGTACATGCCGAAGATGGCCGATTACCTCAGCCAGGAGGCGTTGTGGGCGGTGCGCAGTTACCTCGATACCGTGCGCGTGGATGAGTGACTGGCTTGAGTCACGACCGCCAGCGGCTACAGACAACCGCTGTAGCCGCTGGCGATGAACGAGGCTGCGATCGGCTGCGAAGCAGTCGGCATCCTGCCTCGCTCCTACCGTTGAGGGGGCCAACCGCTACAAGGCGTAGTGCTTGAGCTCCCGGGCGATCAGCATGCGCTGGATCTCGCTGGAGCCTTCGTAGATCTGGGTGATCCGCGCATCGCGGTAGTAACGCTCGACCGGATAGTCCTCCAGATACCCATACCCGCCATGCACCTGGATCGCCTTGGAGCAGACCCGTTCGGCCATCTCCGAGGCGAACAGCTTGGCCTGTGAGGCTTCGCTCAGGCACGGTTTGCCGGCGCTGCGCAGGCGTGCGGCATGCAGGATCAGCAGGCGTGCAGCGTTGATCTGCACCTGCATGTCGGCCAGCAGGTTGGCGATGCTCTGGTGCTCGTTGATCGGCTTGCCGAACTGGATGCGGTCACGGGAGTACACCAGCGCTGCTTCGAATGCCGCGCGGGCGATGCCCAGGGCCTGGGCGGCGATGCCGATACGGCCGCCTTCAAGGTTGGACAGCGCAATCGCCAGGCCCTTACCGCGCTCACCGAGCATATTGGCGGCAGGGATACGGCAGTTGTTCAAGGTGACCGCGCAGGTGTCGGAGGCGCGGATGCCCATCTTGTGTTCGCTGCGATCGACCACGAAGCCTTCATTGTCGGTAGGCACCAGGAACGCCGAGATGCCTTTCTTGCCCAGGTCCGGGTCAGTGACGGCAAACACGATGGCAAGGCCTGCGCGACGCGCGTTGCTGACAAATTGCTTGGCACCATTGATGACCCAGTGATCACCTTGCAGCTCGGCGCGGGTGCGCAGGTTGTGCGCCTCGGAGCCTGCCTGGGGTTCGGTCAGGCAAAAACAGCCGATCACCTCACCGCTGGCCAGGCGCTCGAGCCAGGTCTGCTGTTGTTCGGCATTGCCGTAGGCGAGCAGGGGGCCGCAGCCTACCGAGTTGTGGATACTCATCAAGGCCCCGGTGGCACCATCGCCGGCGGCGATCTCTTCCACGGCCAGGGCGTAGGCGACATAGTCGGTGTAGCTGCCACCCCATTGCTCGGGGACGACCATGCCGAGCAAGCCAAGCTCGCCCATTTTCTTGACCACGTTGTCATCGATCCAGCCGGCCTTTTCCCAGGCCTGGGCATGGGGCGCGATTTCGCCACGGGCAAAATCGCGGGCCATGTCGCGGATCATGATCTGTTCTTCGCTCAGTTCCAGGTCTTGCATCTGCGTACTCCAGGCCTTACAGGCCTTCGAAGAATTGGTTCACGCGCGAACGGTTGAGGTCGGCGAGGACGGTGGGGTTCCAGCGCGGCTGCTTGTCCTTGTCGATGATCAGCGCCCGCACGCCTTCGATCAGGTCGCCATGATCGAACCACTGCTGGTCCAGGTGCAGCTCCATGGCAAAGCAGTCTTCCAGGCTCAGGTGACGGCCACGGAGCAGCATCTCCAGGGTCACGGCCATGGCCAGCGGTGAGCGGGTGCCCAGCAGGTCGGCGGTCTTGAGTGCCCACTCATGGCTGTCGGCCACGGTCACGGCCCGTAGTTGCTCCACGATACTGCTGACATCGGGCAGGGCGAAGAAGTGATCGATGGCCGGACGCAGCCTGGCCAGCGGTGCGTCGTCCAGGGTCTGGGTGCCGAGCTTGGCCAGCAGGCCTTGCAGGTCCTTGAGCGGGTGGTCGCCAACGTTCAGCTCATCGAGGCGCTCGTCGAGCAGGCTCAGCTTGCCGCTGTCCAGGTACCAGTCGGCCAGGCCGCAGTACAGTGCGTCGGCGGCGCCGATCTGTACCCCGGTGACGCCCAGGTAGGTGCCCAGCTCGCCAGGGACGCGGGACAGGAAGTAGCTGCCGCCTACGTCGGGGAAATAACCGATGCCCACTTCTGGCATCGCCAGGCGACTGCGCTCGGTGACCACGCGCAGTTCAGCGCCTTGTGCCAGGCCCATGCCACCGCCCAGGGTGAAACCGTCCATCAGGGCCAGGATCGGTTTGCGGTAGTGGTGGATGCACAGGTCGAGGGCGTATTCCTCGACGAAGAAATCGCGGTGCAGGCTGTCACCGGCCTTGTAGCTTTCATACAGCGAACGGATGTCGCCCCCTGCACAGAAACCTTTGGGGCCTTCGCCACGCAAGACCACCGCCTGCACCTGCGGATCGGCCGCCCAGGCATCGAGCTGCTGCTGCAACTGGCGCACCATGTCCAGGGTCAGGGCATTGAGGCCGGCGGGGCGGTTGAGGGTCAAGTGACCGATATGGTTGCGAACCTGGGCCAGAATCGGCGCCTGGGTTGGCGTTTGAACGTGCGCGGTCATCGCTGTCTCCCTGCTTTGTTATTGATTTTCCACGTGAAATATCACGATCTGGGTAAGCGCTCGAGGATCAGGGGATCCTAACAGTGCAAATTTGCCTATTACAATTCGTAAAACTGCAATTGGTCGCTGCATTTTTGCATGGCTGTGCGCCTTCCGGGTCGGGTGTTGCCACTTTAGCCTTGTGACACGGCGGAAGGGGGGAGTAGTTCCCCTTGCCGCCCCTCTACCTGCTTGCGCCAAAGCAGCAGGCAGTTGGCGCCAAGGCAGCGTATAGGCCAGGTGCAGGCCTTTCGATAATCGCCTCCGAATCAGTCACCCCGAATGCGGAGCGCGTCATGCACAACAATAACAATGCCCATCGCCGTATCCTGCCCTTGCTCACCAGCCTGTCTGCCCTGACCTTGAGCCCCTTGGCCTGCGCCGACATCATGCTCTACGACAAGGACCAGACCACCTTTTCCACCGATGGCTATATCAACGCCTTCTACGTCAACAGCGACATCGACCGCGCTGGCGAGCAGTACGACCGGCGCCAGTCACGGGTGAAGATGGGCTTTTTGCCCAACACCCTGGGCTTCAACATGACCCGCCAGGCCGATACGTTGAAATTGGGTGGCCGCGCCTCGTTCTGGGTGACCATCAACGACAGCGAAACCAACGGCACCGACACGGCCATCGATGTGCGGCAGTTCTATGGCACCGTGGCCAACACCGAGTGGGGTGAAGTGCTTATCGGCAAAGACTTCGGCCTGTTCGCCCGCTCCAACATTCTGCTTGACGAGCTGTTGGCAGGCTATGGCCAGGTCAGCGACACCCTGGGGCTGGTGGACGGCGGCGGGGTGTCGTTCGGCAACATCGGCAGCGGCTACCCGTACCCATTCCCCACCTCGCAGATCACCTACCGCACCCCCTTGATGGAAGGCTTGCGAGTGGCGGTAGGGATCATGGACCCGGTCGACACCAACGACGACAGCGCGGTGGGCAAAGCCTACCAGGAGAACCCGCGCACCGAGAGCGAGATCACCTACCAGTTCGACCTGGGCGGTGCGCAGATCTACAGTTGGCTCAACGGCAGCTACCAGACCTCGGACAACACCGACAGCAACGTCGATTCGGTGACCTCCAAGGGCGTGGGCTACGGCGTACAGGCAAAAATGGGCGTCTTCTCGCTGACCGGCTCGGGCTTTACCGCCAAAGGCATCAATCCGTTTTTCACCAACAACGCCGGGGAGGCGACCTTGCGCGAGGTGGACAGCACCGGCTACCTGGTGCAGGGCTCATATCGGTTCGGCAAGAATCGACTGGCATTGTCGTATGGCAGGACCAAGGATGATGGCAATGGTGCGGTGAACACCGGGGCCGACTACGAGACGCGGGGCATTGCGCTGTTCCATGACATCAATGACAACCTCAAGCTTGTGGCCGAGTACAACCAGTTCGAGATCGATGGGCACGAGGGGGATGCACAGAACGAGGATACCGATACCCTGGCGCTGGGGGCGGTGTTGACCTGGTAGCTCGAACCACGGCCGCTGCGCGGTCGATCGCAGGCTGTCGCCAGCGGCTACAGGGTCCCGGCCTGCAACCGGTAGCCGCTGCCGAGGAACGAGGCCGCGATCGACTGCCGCAGCAGTCGCCATCCAGGCACATACAACCAACGACACCCCAACCCACTACCCAAGTAGCATTCGGCCCACCCCCGGGCCGCCCTAGACTGCCTGCATCTTCCAGGGCGGAGCCCGTCGCCATGCAGTCATTTTCCAGCGAAGGCGTGATCAGCGCCGTCTCGCGCGCCAGCGCTGCCGAGCAAGTGGCCCAGGAACTGGCCAGCCAGTTGCTGCACCCGCACCTGGGCTTTGTGTTGTTTTTCTGTTCTGCCAGCTACGACCTGCCATCCCTCGCCCAGGCGTTGCAGCAAAGCTTCGGCGGTATTCGCCTGGCCGGTTGCACCAGCGCGGGTGAGATCACCCCCCAGGGCTACGGCCGGGGCTGCGTGACCGCCCTGGGTTTCGATCACCGACAATTCTCCATTGCCGCCGAACGCATCGATGCCATGGAGCAGTTCAGCCTGTTCCAGGCCCAGGCGATGGTCGAGCGCCTGGTGACGGGCTGTCGCAGCAACAGCCTGGCGCCGATCAAGGGCCACAGCTTCGCCCTGACCCTGCTCGACGGGCTTTCCAGCCGCGAGGAAACCGTGCTTGCCGCCCTGAGCGCCGCCCTCGGAGATATCCCGCATTTCGGCGGCTCGGCCGGAGACGACAACCAGTTGAGCCACACCCATGTGTACTTCGAGGGTGCCTTCCACAGTGGCGCGGCGGTGGTGTTGCTGGTGAACACCGGGCTGGACTTTGAAGTCTTCACCACCCACCACCTCGAACCGCGGGGCGAAAAACTGGTAGTCACCCGCGCCGATCGCCAGTTGCGCCGCGTGCATGAACTCAACGCCGAGCCTGCGGCCGAGGAGTACGCCCGGCTGATCGGCATACCGGTGAGTGAGCTGGATCACCGGATCTTCGCCGCTCACCCCTTGGCAGTGCGGCTCAACCAGCGTTACTACGTGCGGGCGATCCAGCAGGTGCATGACGATCTCAGCTTGAGTTTCTACTGCGCCGTGGAGAACGGCATCGTGCTCACCGCCATGCGTCCAGGGCCGATGCTGGCGAACTTGCACAACCTTTTCGACGGCCTGCAGCAACGCCTGGGGCCTTTGCTGGTGACCATCGGTTGCGACTGCTTTCTGCGTCGCCTGGAGCTTGACGGCAGCGACAACCTGGCCGCCGTCGGTACCTATTTGCGCAGCCAGCAGGTGCTGGGTTTCAACTCCTATGGGGAACAGTTCAATGGCACGCACATCAACCAGACCTTCACCGGCGTTGCCATCGGACGGCCCCGCCAGCGTCTCGAACCTTGAGCTCGAAGCGCTGCGCCACGCCAATCAAAAGCTTGAACGCATCAACGCGGCTCTGATCGAACGCCTGGAGTCCGGGGCGCGTCCCGATGATGCCTATGCCGCGTTCCAGCATTCGGTGGTGCTGGCCGAACAGGTCCGCGAGCGCACCGATGCGCTTAACCAGACCCTGGTCGAGCTCAAGGCCAGCAACCACTTGCTCAGCGACGCCCGCTTGCGCGCCGAGACCGCGCACCAGCACCTGGTCGATGCTATCGAGAGCATCTCCGATGCCTTTGTATTGTTCGACCCGGGCTTGCGCATTGTGCTGTTCAACAGCCGTTTCAAGGCATTCTGGGCCAACAGCCGGATTCGCATCATCAGCGGCATGCGCCTGGCCGAGGTCAAGCGCCTGATGCAAAGCACCGGGCTGTTCAATGAAGAGCAACGCGGCGCCAGTGACGATCACTGGGTCTACCGCTTGCACAACGGTCGCTGGTTGCAGGTCAGCGAACGGCCGACCCGTGACGGCGGGCGGGTCATGCTGTTCACCGACATCACCGAACTCAAGCACAGCGAAACCCGCCGCCGCGAGCAGGCGGTGGCGCAAAAGTCGCACTTGTTGCAACGGGCCGTCGACAACCTGTCCCAGGGCGTGGCCATGGTCAATGCCGAGGGCGTGCTGGAGTTGTGGAACCGGCGGTTTCTCGAACTCAGCGGCCTGGCGCCGATTGCGGCACACCGACCCTTCGCCGAAGTAATTGCCGACAGCGAACTGGCCTTGTTGACGCCCGAGAGTCGCGATGACAACGGTCGCGCTATCCACGAGCGGGAGCAGCGCCTGTATGACGGGCGGATGCTGGAGATTCGCACGCATCCGCTGCCCACCGGCGGCTTCGTCAACACCTTCACCGACATCACCGAGCGCTACCTGCATGCCGAGGCACTGAGCGAGAGCGAGCGCTGGATACGCCTGATCACCGACCATGTGCCGGCGCTGATCGCCTACCTCAATGCCGAACTGGTCTACGAGTTCACCAACCAGGTGTACGAGCAATGGTACTGCTGGCCGCGCGGGGTGATGCTGGGGCAGAACCTGCGCGAGGTACACAGCCCCGCGCATTACCTGCGCCTGGAAGGCTACATTGCCAGGGCGCTGGGCGGGGAAAGCGTGACATTCGAGTGCGCCGAGACCCACGTCAACGGCCAGGAGCGCTATATGCTGCGCTCCTATGTACCCAACCGTGCCGCCAGCGGCGAAGTCGTGGGGATCTTCGTGCTCATCCGCGACATCACCGAGCGCCGGCGCACCGCCGAAGCCCTGCACCAGGCCTACCAGAACCTTGAGGTGCGGGTGCGTGAACGTACCGCCGAACTGACTCGCGCCAAGCAGGAGGCCGAGCAGGCCAACCTGTCCAAGACCAAGTTTCTCGCCGCCGTCAGCCATGACCTGCTGCAACCGCTGAATGCTGCGCGGTTGTTCACCAGTGCCTTGCTCGAACAGCAGAGTGCCAATCCTGCCCTGGTGCGTAGTGTCAGCCACTCCCTGGACGATGTGGAAAGCCTGCTCGGTACCTTGGTCGATATCTCCAAACTGGATGCGGGGGTGATCAAGGCGGACCTGGCCACCTTCGCACTGGGCGACTTGCTCGACAATCTGGCCACCGAATTTGCCCACGCCGCCAGCAATGAGGGGCTGCGCCTGGCCTATCGCCCCTGCAGCCTGTTTGTGCGCAGCGATGTCCAGTTGCTGGCGCGGATCTTGCGCAACCTGTTGAGCAATGCCATCCGCTATACCCCGAGCGGCCGCGTGTTGCTCGGATGCCGGCGTCGCAGGGGGAGCGTATGGATAGAGGTCTGGGACACTGGCATTGGCATTGCCGAAGACAAACGTGAAGAGATCTTCCAGGAGTTCAAGCGTGGTGATGTGCAGCGGCCGGATCAGGACCGCGGCCTGGGGCTGGGGCTGGCCATTGTCGAGAAAATTGCCGGCATTCTCAGCCACCGCCTGCAATTGCGCTCGGTGCCGGGCAAAGGCTCGGTGTTTGCCCTGGAGGTGCCGTGCAGTCGCCAGGTAAGCCGTTCAATTCACACGGCGCCACGGGTAGAGCCGCTGGGTGAGCGACTGGTGGGGGCGCGGATCTGGGTGCTGGATAACGACAAGGCCATCTGCACGGCCATGGCCACGCTGCTGGAGCAATGGGGCTGTGAAGTGGTCGTCGCCCTGAGCGAGCAGGACCTGGCCCGGCAAGTGGCGATCAATACGGCCGTGGCCGATGTGCTGATTGCCGACTACCACCTGGACGGCGGGCGCACGGGTATCGATGCGGTGGCGGCGATCAATGCCCAGCGTCGAACGCCGCTGCCGGCATTTATGATCACAGCCAACTACAGCAACGAACTCAAGCAGCAGGTGCGCGAGCGGGGCCACACGTTGCTGCACAAACCTGTGCGTCCAATGAAGCTCAAGGCGGCCATCAGCCACCTGATCGGCGGTGAAGTCAACGTGGCAGGCGCCCGCTGACAAAGTGGGCGACATCGTTGTAGCCGTGGGTGGAAGCGTGGCCGGGGGGCACTAGCGCGTCGACGAAGGCTTCGTCTTCGGCGCTGATCTTCACCTGCAGTGCACCGCTGTAGGTGTCCCACTGGGCCTGGGTGCGCGGGCCGACGATAGCCGAGCTGACCAGTTGGTTGTTGAGGACCCAGGCAATCGCGAACTCGACCATGCCCACACCTTTTTCCTGGGTGTAGGCGTGGATCTTCTGGGCGATGGCCAGCGACGCGGGGCGCCATTCGGTTTCCAGGATGCGTTTGTCCTGGCGCCCGGCGCGGCTGTTGGCGTCAGGGGCTGCGTCGGGTGCGTACTTGCCGCTGAGGACACCGCGGGCCAGGGGGCTGAAGGGCACGACGCCCAGGCCGTGATACGCCGCGGCCTGCAACTGCTCGGGTTCGGCCTGACGGTTGACGATGTTGTACAGCGGCTGGCTGACCACGGGCTTGGCGACGCCCAGGTGCTCGGCCACATTGCAGATCTCGGCAATGCGCCAGCCGCGGAAATTGGACACGCCCCAGTGGCGAATCTTGCCCTGGCGCAGCAGCTCACCCATGGCGGTGACGGTAACCTCGAGCGGCGTGCCGTGGTCTTCGCGGTGCAGGTAGTAGATATCCAGGTAGTCGGTGCCCAGACGGGTCAGGCTGGCCTCGATGGCATTGAAGATATGCTTGCGGTTCAGGCCGCTGCGGTTGGGGATGCCCTCGGCGGCGCCGAAGCCGACCTTGCTGGCCAGCACCCAGTCGTGGCGGTTGCGAGCGATGGCCTCACCGACGATTTCCTCGCTGCGCCCGGCGTTGTAGACGTCGGCGGTGTCGATGAAGTTGATGCCCTGATCCCAGGCCTTGGCGATGATGCGCAGCGAATCTTCAGGGCGGGTCTGTTCGCCGAACATCATGCTGCCCAGGGTCAGGGCAGACACCTGCAGGCCGCTGCGGCCCAGTGGACGGTAGATCATGATCGTGTATCCCGTGGCGGTTTGGATCCGGTCTGTTCTACACAGGATTGAGGGGGTTATCCATCCCGGCGTTTCGCTCCCACCTGGCGACTGCAGTGCAGTCGATCGCAGCTTCGTTCGTCGGCAGCGGCAACAGGTTGCCCGTGTAGCCGCTGGCGACAGCCTGCGATCGACCGCGCAGCGGTCGTGGTTCAAGGCAGTTACCGTTGCTCGGCCAGGGCTGGGGAGGTGCGTGTGCGCGACACGCGCAGCGCCACCAGGCTACCCACCACGATCAACCCCGCCAGCGAGTACAACGCTGCATCGGTCGAGCCCGTCTGGTCCTTGATGAAGCCCACCAGGTAAGGACTCAGGAACCCCGCCATCTGCCCCACCGAGTTGATGATGGCCAGGCCTGCCACCGCTGTACCGGCGCTGAGCAGGGCGGTCGGCATCGGCCAGAACATCGGCAGGCCGGTGAGGGCGCCCATGGTGGCGATGCTCAAGCCGAGGATGGCGATCACCGGACTATGAGCGAAGTTGACGGCAATCAGCAAACCCAGGGCGCCCATCAGCATGGGGACCACCAAGTGCCAGCGGCGCTCGTTGCGCAGGTCTGCCGAACGGCCCACCAGCAGCATGAACACGCCGGCCAGCAGGTACGGAATGGCGCTCAACCAGCCGATCAGCAGGGCATCGCTGAAGCCCAGGCTCTTGATGATCGAGGGTAGCCAGAAGTTGATCGCATACACGCCGCTCTGGATGCAGAAGTACACGAAGCCGAAGGTCCAGATCATCGGGTTGGTGAACACCGACAGCAGGGTGTCGCTGGTGGTCACGGGCTTGCTGGCCGCATCGATCGCCAGGTCGTGCTTGATGATCTCGCGCTCGGCCGGGCTCAGCCATTTGGCTGTGGCGTAGCCGTCGCTGAGCAGGAATACCGCCATGAAACCCAGCAGCACGGTCGGCAGGCCCTGGATCAGGAACATCCACTGCCAGCCGGCCAGGCCATGTTGGCCGGCGGCGAAGTGGTTGAGGATCCAGCCGGAGAACGGTCCGCCCAACAGGCCCGAAACCGGGATCGCCGACATGAACAGCGCCATGATCCGCCCGCGACGGGTAGCCGGGAACCAGCGCGAGAGGTACAGCACGATGCCGGGGAAGAAGCCCGCTTCGGCCGCACCGGTAAACAGGCGCAGCACGTAGAACTCCATGGGCGTGGTGACGAACAGCAGGCAGGTCGACAACGTCCCCCAGGCGATCATCATCAACGCAATCCAGCGCCGCGGGCCGAAGCGGTTGAGCGCCAGGTTGCTGGGCAGGCCACAGAGGACGTAGCCGATGAAGAAGATCCCGGCGCCGAGGCCGTAGATGGTTTCACTGAACTTCAGTGCGTCGAGCATCTGCAACTTGGCAAAGCCAACGTTGACCCGGTCCAGGTAGTTGAACAGGTAGCAGATGAAGATGAAGGGGATCAGCCGCAAGGTGATGCGCCGATACAGCGCGTTGCGGGTGTCGTCTTGGCCTTGGTCAGGGGCAGGGCTGTATGACATGATTTGCTCTCTGTTGTTATGTTTATCACAGCAACCTTCGTCGAGGCGGCTTGCGATGAGTCTCGGTGAGCGGACCGTGGCTGTCTTTGTGCTTTTGCACAGCATTTTCAGCGGCCTGCTGTGCCGCGGACCAATCATTGCGACAACAAGGATCCTCCCATGTTCGAGCTGGACCATGACCTGGCGCAAGATATCGTCGATCGGGCGATGGCCATCCTGCCCTGCAACGTCAACGTCATGGACAGCCAGGGCCTGATCCTGGGCAGTGGCGAACCGGAGCGTATCAATACCCGCCACGAAGGGGCGCAGCTGGTATTGGCCAATGGTCGGATTGTCGAGCTCGATGCCGAGGCCGCCAAGTGCCTCAAGGGCGTACAGCCGGGCGTCAACCTGCCGCTGCTGCTCGACGGCCGATTGATCGGCGTGCTGGGCCTGACCGGCGACCCCCAGCAACTGCGCACCTATGCCGAACTGGTGCGCATGACTGCAGAAATGCTCCTCGCCCAGCGTTATCTGCAAGTCGAGCAGCAGTGGCGGCGGCAACGCTGCGATGACCTGCTGGCCTTGCTCCTGGGCGGTACCGGCGATTCGCCACGGCTGGTGGATGAAGCCCGGCAACTGGGGCTCAAGCCACAGTTGCCGCGCATTCCCTGCCTGTTCGAGCTGGCTGCCGGTCCGGGCGCCGAGACCTTGGCCAGTTGGTTGATGAGCCGTTACCCAGACAGCTGGTGCGTCAGCCCCGCCCGACAGTCGTTGCTCTGGTGTCGGCCCGCCAGCGTGGCCCTGGATGAGGCGCGGTTGCTGGAAAAGCTGCAGCGTCACGGCTGGGAGGTGCAGCGCCTGGCCTGCGGCGGTGCTGCACAAAGCCCGGAACAGCTGCGCCGAGGCTATCGACGGGTGCGCGACCTGCAAGCTTATGGGCGCGAGGTATTGCCCACCGAACGCATTCTCACGCTTTCGCGTTATCGCCTGCCGGCGCTGTTGTGGCGCCATCGCAACGACGACACCCTGGATGAATTGCTCGAGCCGCTGCAGCGCATTCGCGCCAAGGACAGCAGCGGCCAGTTGCTGGCAACCCTGCGCGCCTGGTGCAACCACGACGGCCAGAGCCAGGCGTGTGCCGATGCCCTGGGTATTCACCGTAACAGTTTGCGCTATCGCCTGGAGCGCATTGCTGAATTGAGCGAGGTCGACCCGCTGCGTCTCGAAGGGCTGCTCAGTCTGTACCTGGGCCTGCAATTGCTGCCCGCCGACAGCTGATTGGGCAAAGTGACCAAAGCCCGGGCACTGCCTTTGTGCATCCGACCGAGGCTCTCGCGTTACCCAGCTGTCAGCATGCAGCGATCTGGAGCAGGAGAATCACAATGAAAATCGTCATCGCCCCCGACTCGTTCAAGGACAGCCTCAGCGCCGAAGGGGTGGCCGATGCCATTGCCCTGGGCCTGGCGCAGGTTTGGCCCGATGCGCACTTGGTGAAATGCCCGATGGCCGACGGGGGGGAAGGCACGATGGAGGCGATCGTGGCGGCATGCGCCGGCGAGTTGCGCAGCCTGCAGGTACGGGGGCCGTTGGCCGAGCCTGTGCATGCTGGTTGGGGCTGGTTGGCGGACTCTCGCACTGCAATTATCGAGATGGCCCAGGCCAGCGGCCTGCAGTTATTGGGCCTGGCGCAGCGCGATGCCTGCCGCAGCAGCACTTACGGCACCGGTCAGTTGATTGGCGCCGCCCTCGACGCCGGCGCCCGGCGCATCATCCTGGCCATCGGCGGCAGTGCCACCAACGATGCGGGCAGCGGCATGCTGCGTGCGCTTGGGGTACGAATGTTCGATGCCCAGGGAGCGGAGCTGGTCGAGGGCGGCCTGGCGCTGGCCCGCCTGGCCCGCCTGGATGCCAGCGGTCTTGATCCGCGCCTGGCGCAGGTGCAGCTGGAAGTGGCGGCAGACGTCGACAATCCCTTGTGTGGCGCCAATGGTGCCTCGGCGATTTTCGGGCCACAGAAAGGTGCCAGTGCCGGGCAAGTACAAGCCCTTGACCATGCCCTGGGGCATTTTGCCGACCACTGCGCGCAGTGCCTGGGGCAGGACGTGCGTGACTTTCCGGGTTGCGGCGCCGCCGGCGGCATGGGCTTTGCGGCCAAGGCCTTTATGCAGGCGGCATTCCGCCCCGGTATCGAGGTGGTTGCAGAACTCGCCGGGCTGGAGCAGGCAGTGCAGGGCGCCGACCTGGTGATCACCGGCGAGGGGCGTTTCGATGCGCAGACCCTGCGCGGCAAAACACCGTTCGGCGTTGCCCGTGTCGCCCGGCGTCACGCGGTGCCGGTGGTGGTGATTGCCGGAACCCTGGGTGAAGGCTATGAGCAGCTCTATGCCCACGGCATCGATGCTGCCTTTGCCCTGACCAATGGGCCGATGAGCCTTGAGCAGGCCTGCGCCCAGGCAGCGCCGCTACTGCAGGCGCGGGCGCAAGACATCGCCCGCCTGTGGCGCTGCGCGGGCACCCCTCAGGGTTGAGCCAGGCCGCCGCGGTGACCGCTGTGGTCACCGTGGCTGGCCTGGGTGTCGGCAGGCTGGACCTTCACCAGCACCTCGACCTTGCCGGCATTCTTGAACTCCAGCGTCAGGGGGAACTGCTCACCGGCCTTCAATGGCTGTTCCATGCCCGACAACATCACATGGTTGGCACCAGGCTGGAAAGTCACCTCGCCATGGGCGGGAATCGCCAGGGCGGGAGCGTGGTGCATTGGCATCAGGCCGTCGCTGGAAGACTGCACATGGATCATCGACTTCTGCGCACGCGGGCTGCTGGCGCCGACCAGTTCATCGGCCTGGCTGCCGGTGTTGTGCACGGTGAAATAGGCCGCGCCACCGAGTAGCCCGGCGGGCAGCTCCCGCGACCAGGGTTGCTCGATCAGCAGTGCGCCGGCTTTGTATTCCTGGGCAAGGGCCGGTACAGCACACACCATCAGCGCGGTCAGCGCAAACACTCGAATGTTCATGGCCAGCTCCTTGTCGTCAGCGGCGTAAAAAGGGGACTATTGGACGCTTGCCTGCTGAACCGGCTGCAAACGGTCGGTCTCTTCCTGCAGATAGCCCAGCACGGCGGCAATCTCCAGCTCGCCCAGGCGCAGGTTGGGCATCGCCAGGCGGTTGTACTGCTCATACAAGGTCATGGCCAACGGGTCTTTCTCGGCCAGCATCACATCCGGCTCCTTGAGCCAGCGCTTGAGCCAGGCCGGGTCGCGCTGGCGGTTCACCCCCAGCAGGTCCGGGCCGATGCTGCGCATGCCGGCATGCTGGGTGTCGCCCAGGGTGTGGCAGGAGGAGCAGCGGGTGCGGTAGATTTGCTCGCCCGCGCTGGGTGGACGAATGGTGGTCGCCTGGGCCTGGTTGTTGGTCTGGGTGCTGGCCAGCTTCCAGTTGTGCAGGCTTTTGCCCAGGCGGTCGGCGAGCACGTAGGGGTTCTCGAAGGGCGAGGCTTTCATCCAGCGGCCAGTGCCCTGGTTGCCGATAATCAGGCTCAGGTTGTGGTCCTTGGTGTTGCCGTCGTCCACGCCCTTGATGAACAGGCCCAGCGATTGGCGCAATTGACTGATGTCGTCCTTGCGCCCAGTGAGGAACTGCCAGCCAGGACCCACCTGGAATTTGCCGGCGTACTGCTTGAGGGTTTCCGGTGTATCGGTCTCCGGGTCGATGCTGATCGAGTAGAAGAACACATCGCGCCCGACCCGCTCGCCCAGCAGCTTCTGGACCTGGCGCAGGCGTGCGGTTTCCAGTGGGCAGGAGTCGGTGCAGGAGGTGAAGATAAAGTTGATCGCCACCACCTTGTCCTTGATCAGGTCGTCGAAGAAGCGCACCGACTGCCCGTCCTGGTTGATCAGCACGGTATTGGGAAAGTAGTTCTCGCCCCACTGTTGCGCCGGGTCGCTGTCGGGCACTGCCGCCGATGCCCACTGGGCACTGCACAACGTCAACAGCAGCAAGCAGCAGCGCAGTGTCGCAGAGGTTTGCCTGCCCATGCCTCTATCTCCTAAAGGCCCCCGTCCAGCCTGCCGGACGGGGGCGGGGTGGTTTCAACGTACGGTGACAGGCACCGTGACGGCCTTGCCGTTGACCGGCTTGATCGTCACGGTCGGCGGCTGCGCGGGTGCGCTGCCGGTGGTAGTGGCCGACAGGCGCCAGGTGCCGCCCACCAGTACCGAGGCGGTGCCCAGGCTCAACGGGCCGTCGACCATCGCAGCGGTGATCGCCAGGGTGTCGCCGATTTTCAGCGCGCTGGTGCCCATCAGGTCCCAGGTGTAGCGGTTGCCGCTGCGTACCGTGGCCTTGGCGCTGGTGACCTTGATGTTCTGGTCTACCTCCACGGGCGCTGGTGCAACCGCGACGCTGACCTGGCCGGCCAGCTTGGAGATGGCCCCCCGGGCGTCCTTGACCTTGTAGTCGAAGGTCGTGGTGTAGGCGTCGGTGACCGTCGCAGGCGGGGTGAACGTCACCCGGGTACCGTCGGTGCTGACACTGCCGGTGCCCGAGTCGGGCTGCTCCAGGCTGACCACCGCCAACGGCAGGTCGCCATCCGGGTCGCTGTCGTTGGCCAGCACATTGAGGGTGATCGGGCTGCCAGCCTTGGTGGCGCCGCTGTCATTGGTCGCCACCGGCAACTGATTGGGCTTGTCGTCATCGGGGTCCTCGGGGCCACCGTCGTCATCGTCCTTGTCACGGAACGACGGCAGCGCGGCAGAGGCGATGAACTCGACCCCGTCCCAGGTGGGCATGGGCGAAGGCATCAACTGCAATTGCCCCGGGTGCTCCAGGTCGAATCGCAGCAGCATGGAGTTGTCTTCGTGCTGGGTGTTGTGACAGTGCTCCATGAAGGTCCCGGCGAACTCGCGAAAGCGGATGGCCATCTGCACCTCTTCGGAGCTGTCCACCTCGGGGCCGACGCGGTAGAGGTCCTTGCGTGCCCATTTTTCCCATTCCGGCGGCTTCTTGCCGTCGCGATTGAGGATCACCCCTTCTTCGAAGTGCACATGCACTGGGTGGCTCCAGCCATTGCCGCCGTTCTTGATCGTCCACACCTCGAGGGTGCCGTCGCCGCCATAGCCGGCATCGGTCGGGCCGTTGGCCAGCTGCGGCGCGGCGGTAATGCGCCGGGGGTCCATGGAGTAGCCAAAGCCGCCGTCGGTCTTGATCGTCCAGGGGGCCGTATCGGTGCCGTCGGAGCGGCCGAACTCGAAGCTGCGATGCCGGGCCAGCTTGAGCTTGGCCTGCATGGTCGCATCGTCACGGTTGATGGTCAGCGGGATCATGGTCTTGCCAGCCGGCTTACCCGGTTTGGCCGGCTCGTACGCGACCGGGTCCATGCTGGGGTCCTGGCCGCTGTAAGCCTTGACGTTCAGTTGCAGGAACTTGCCCACCACCGGGTCGCCATCGCGCCAGCGTGGGCCTTTGCTGGTCTGGTCGATCACCGCCTTGTACTTCTCCGACAGCACATCGGCCAGCGACACCGCCTCCTTGCTGGGGCCTTTGCCGGTGTCGTGTTCCATCAGGTTGACGAAGAAGATCTTGTCACCGGCTTTGATGCCGTTCTTGCTGAAGTTGATGATGATGTCGTAGCGCTCGGCGATGGCCATGGTCGGCAGGATGCCGTTGTCATCCTTGAGGTCGCCATTGCCGTTGAGGTCCATGCTGCCGTCGAACGGGATGGCGTGTTCCATGAGGTTGCCGTCGTTGGCGATCATGTGGAACGGTACCCGTACATACGAAACACCGGAGCCCTGCGGCCCACGGAACTCGCCACTGGTGCCCTGGACTTCGCGCACCACGGCGATCTTCATGTAGCGCGACACAGAACCATTGAGGATGCGGAAGCGATAGCTGCGTGCGCGCACATCGAAGTAGGGCTTGTACAACCAGTTGACCATCATCTGGTCGCCGATGAAGCCGTCGATGTTGAAGGGGTTGAACCACAACTGGCCGGTCTGGTCCCAGGCCTTGTCGGCAAAGGTCAGGTTGACATCATAGTCGCGGTTGCCCCAGGGCAGTGCCGAGCCGCTGGGCAGGCGCAGGTTGACGCCGTCCTCGAAGGTCTCGTTGCCGCGGTCGATGGCACTGTAGTAGTTCATCATCGCCGCGTTGCCCTTGTAGACGTTGTGGGCGGTGAAATCGAGCATGTGGTCGTGGAACCAGTGGGTGCTCATGGTCTCGCGCCAGTCACCGCGAATCTTGATGCTGCCGTTCTCGCAGCTTTTCAGCCCCGGGCTCGCGTCGTTGACCCAGAGTGTTTCGCCAGGCGCGCAAGGGAAGGCTGCGCGGGGGTCCTTGGCGTCGGTGTTGATGGTGTCGTAGCCGGCCAGTTGTACGGGCCAGCGGTAGTCGTAGTACTGGCCGGGAAAGAAAAACGCGTTGGCATAGCCATCGCTTTCGGCCGGGGAGTGGCCGTTGTGCTCGTGGGTGCTGAGGGTGTGCAGGCCGAAGCCGCCGTTGGCCGCCGGGTCGATGGGCAGGCCGTTGTAGTGGCGCATCAGCACCGGCTGGCCATAGCGCACCATGAGCAGCTTGGGCGGCAGGGTGCCGTCGAAGGTCCACAGGTTCTTGTGGTCCTGGATCGGCATGTTGGGGTGAAAACGGATCTCGATGCCCTTGGTCGAACCCTTGGTGGCCGTGACACCGGCGGTATTGTTGTAGAGCCCGTCGGGGCCGAACTCGCCCTTGCTGTAGCCGTGCATCTGCCTGCTGTCACGCAGCCCCTTGTTCACCCGTGCGCCCACTTGCGCGGTCTTTACCGAAGCTTGCGGGTAGAACTCGTTCCAGCGCTGGTGCGACCAGCCCTTTCCGGGTGGCCGTCCTTCCGCGGGCGAACCGACCGGCTGGCGGTTGAGGAAGGTTTCGATCTGCGCTTTCCAGGGGTTGCGATCCAGCACGTTGGCGTACTGGGTCGGGAAGGGGTACAGCCCGGGCTGACGCAAAAAGGCTTCAAGCGCGGGACTGGCAGGGCCGCTGCGGGCGACGCTGTTGGGGTCTTGTTCGGGGGCAGCCCCCACAGTGGGGACCGGGAAAGGCAACGTGCCGGCCTCGACGGTGGGGTCGAGTTTCTCGGTACCGAATTCTTCGTACAGCAGCATTTGCTGGGTAAAGGGCTGGGCCCCGAACAGCGGGCTGGCTTTGCCGTTGGTGGGGTAATTGAACGAGGTTTGCTGGGACGGCGGCAGGGTATTTTCCGTGCGCGGGGTGTTGCGGTCGCCCCATGTGCCGTTGGGCAGGGCCAAGGAACCGTGGTTGCCTTCGGGCAAAAGCTTGAGTTCATCCAGGGCGGCCTGCACGTCAGTGCGTGGCTGGGTGTAGGCCGAAGGGTCGGTGGGTGAGGGCGGGCTTACGTCGTCCATAGGGGCCGCAGTGGCGGTGACGGCACTGAATGTGCCCAGCAATACCGGCAGTACGCCCGGCTGCCTGAGAAAGAAGAGCGATGAACGACGCTTGGAGAACTGATGCATAGCGCTTACCCCGATCCGTACCGTGGGCTGCTTCAGGCCAGCCCGAAGAAATAGCCATTGGCCACTTACGTTGGGCTTAACGCAAAAGTTGAGCCAACCGGCAAACACGCCGCCGCCTGTAATAAAAATGTCTTTTATTCAGTGACTTGGGTACAGAGTTGAGGCAATCGATAGTGCAATAATTATTAGGGTGGGTGTATTTCCCCTAAAGTGGGATCCAACTTTCCCCGTTCGAGCCGATGGTTGGGGGATCAGAGCGGGTCGGCCGGCCCGAGGAGGGAGGGGGTGGCGCCTTCAAGCACGGCCAATTCGCCGAACGACGCCGAGGCATCGATATAGCGCAACGCCGACTTGGCGTCTTTCCAGCCCACGTGATTCATCAGCGCCTTGAGCTCCCAGCCATTGCTGGTCGCCCAGGTGGCAAAGCCCCGGCGCAAGGAGTGGCCGGTATATAAGGAAGCCGGCACGCCCCCACGTTCAAGGATGCGCCGCAGCAGGGCGATAAGGCTATTGCTGTTGAGCGCCTGATCGCCGAGGTTGCCCCAGCGGTCGAGCTTGCGAAACACCGGGCCATGGGCGATGCCTGCCACTTCGATCCATTGCAGGTAGGCCTGAACCGGACACAGCACTTTCAAGGCCGGAGCCTGGTGCCGTACACCCAGTGCCTGACGGTCGCCCTTGCTGCGCGGGAGGTAGATCGACATGCCACGGCCGGCCTGCGCCTGAATATGTTCCACCTGCAAACGCGCCAGTTCATCGCCGCGAAACCCGCGCCAGAAGCCGATCAGCAGCAGAGCCACATCACGGCGCGCGCGCAGTAGCGCGGGGAGGTCGTGCTGCTGCCGGGCTTGGCCGGCCTCGGTCTCCAGCACGGCGACGGCCTGTTGCAGGTGCTGGATCTGCAACGCTGCGGCCTGGCGGGGTTCGGCGGGGTGCAAGGTGCGGATGCCCTTGAGCACCTGGCGCACCATCGGTGCCTTGGTGGGGTCCGGGAAACCCTGGCTCACATGCCATTGTCCCAGCGCTGCCAGGCGTTGCTTGAGGGTGTTGATCGAATGGCTCGCGGCGTGATCGACCAGGTAGCGGGCAATGCTGTCGGCGGTGGCGGGCAGGAACCCGCCCCAACTCACCTCGAAGTGCTCGACGGCGGCCTGATAGCTGCGCCGGGTGTTGTCCCGGGTGGCGGCCTGCAGGTAGCGCTCGATGGTATTCATTGCCGGCCTTTTGAACGTGGTGTGCAAGGTGCGCATTGTAACGCAGCTGTGTTGCGCCGCACGCCGCACGCCGCACGCCGCTTCCGCCTTCGGGATTGGGAGCCGCACGACATCGACGAATCCGAAGATGCTTGCAGCGGCGCCATGTCTTCCGGGTGATAAAGCCCCCGAGCACCTGGCTTCGACCTCCCTTCAGCGACTGTTTAGCGCCAATTTTGCCCTTCAAATGCGATAAGCCGCGATTATTCAATCTTAAAGGATGCTTTTTCAGGCATCATTTTTTTCGTTGAGATACCATGTAAAAACATAGTACGTACCACAATACGAAATCGTAGGAGCAACCATGGCACGTGGCGGTATCAACAAGGCAGTCGTGCAGAAGGCACGCCAAACGCTGCTGGCACGTGGCGTACACCCGAGCATCGACGCGGTACGTATCGAACTGGGCAATACGGGCTCGAAAACCACCATTCACCGCTACCTCAAAGAGCTCGACAGCCAGCACCCGGCAGCTGCGCCGATGAGTGCGCCGAGCCTGAGCGGTGCACTGGCGACGCTGGTCGAGCAGTTGTCCGAACAATTGCGCGAAGAGGGGGAGGCACGCATCGAAGAGGCGCACGGTGCGTTCCAGGCCGAGCGCGAGACGCTCCTGGCCCAGGTGAAGATCAGCCAGCAAGCGCTGGCGGCGCTGCGGCAGCAACATGAAATCCAGACCGCCGCGCTGGCCGCACAGTCAGAAGAGCTCGCTACCACCCGCAGCAGCCTGCAGACCGAACACACCCGCAACGCCACGCTCAATCAGGCCGTCGGCGAGCTCAATGTGCGCCTGGCCGACAAGGACGAGCAGATCGCCTCGCTCGAAGAAAAACACCAGCATGCCCGTGACGCCCTGGAGCATTACCGCAGTGCCAGCCGTGAACAGCGCGAGCAGGAGCAGCGACGGCATGAAGGGCAGGTACAGCAACTTCAGGTCGAGCTGCGTCAGTTGCAGCAGACGCTGATCGTCAAGCAAGACGAGTTGACCCGCCTGAACCGCGACAACGAAGGCCTGCTGGTACAGATCCGCACGCTCAAGGACGCCCAGCGCACGCTCAAGACCCAGAACGACCGGCGCCAGGCGCAGATCCAGGGGCTGGAGGTGAACCTGGCGCAGCTCGATGGCTCGCGCAACGAGCTGGAGAAACAGAATCAGAACCTGGCGCTGAGCCTTGCGGAGCGGGTGACCGAGTTGCGTCAGCAACTGCAATTGATCGGCAAGCTGGAGGCGCAGCTGCGCCAGGCCGAAAAGGCGGTGCTAGCGGTTCAGGAGACGCCCTGAAGGTCCAGGCGCATGGCGCAGCGATTGCGCAGGCCGTGGGTGTGTTCCGCCGCCAGCTGGCGCTGCAGAAAGTTGCTGCAGCGTTCGGCGGTTAACCGCTCGAACCCCAGGCGCGCATAGAACGGTGCATTCCACGGCACTTGGGCGAAAGTGGTCAGGGTCAGTGCAGCAAACCCATTCGCCCTAGCCCAGTCGGCAGCCGTGCCGATCAACTGGCGCCCCAGCCCTCGGCCTTGTGCGGCCTGATCCACCGACAGTTCGACGATGTGCCAGTCGTCGCCGCAATCCTGGCCACACAGAAAACCCAGCGGACGGTCCCGGGCATCGACGGCCACCCATTCGCGTTGGGTGAGCAAGAAGGCCATGTGCTGGTCGGCAGCGATCACTGGGCTGCTGGCAAGGTATTCCAGCCCGGGGACAGCCGCGAAGGATTGCGCCGCCGCACGTTCGACGGCAGGCAGCAAGGAGGCGTCAGCAGGGAGGGCGAGGCGAATGGTGATCGTCATGGCGTACGAGTTTGAACAATGGGCAATTCACAGGTCAAGCCTGCCCACCGCAGAGCACAAAACCTGTAGGGGCTGGCTTGCTGGCAATGAGACCGCTGCAGTTTTCCCGTGAAGTCCCCATAAGGCCCGCGATAGTGCTCTGAATCCATACCCAAGTTTTTTACTGTGCAGCAACCACAAAAATCATAATTTCGCTATTTCCCACCGCTACCCAGAATGCGACCTACACCCACCCACGGCCATCCGCGTGGGGAACCTCAGTAGGGCGCAGAGATGACAAACAATAAAACCGTAGTAGACACGCTCGTGGTTGGCGCAGGTCAAGCCGGCATCGCCATGAGCGAACACCTGAGCCGACTCGGCGTGCCGCACCTGGTGCTGGAGCGCAATCGCATCGCCGAAGCCTGGCGTACCGGGCGCTGGGATTCGCTGGTCGCCAATGGCCCGGCCTGGCACGACCGCTTCCCGGGCTTGGAGTTCGAGGGGCTCGACCCGGATGCCTTTGCCCCCAAGGAGCAGGTGGCCGACTACTTTGAAGCCTACGCGAAGAAATTCAACGCCCCGGTACGTACCGGGGTCGAAGTCACCCAGGTACAGCGCAATGTCGGCCGCCCAGGCTTCACCGTTGAAACCTCCGATGGGGTGATCGAAGCCACCAATGTGGTGGTTGCCACTGGCCCGTTCCAACGCCCGGTGATCCCGGCCATCGCACCGGTCGATGGTCGCGTCAATCAGATTCATTCTGCTGAGTACCGTAATCCACAGCAACTGGCCGAAGGCGCCGTGCTGGTAGTGGGCGCAGGCTCGTCCGGCGTGCAGATCGCCGATGAGCTGCAGCGCGCCGGCAAGCAGGTCTACCTCTCGGTAGGCGCCCACGACCGCCCGCCGCGCGCCTATCGTAACCGCGATTTCTGCTGGTGGCTGGGTGTACTCGGCCTGTGGGACGCCGAGGGCGTGCAGCCTGGCAAGGAGCACGTGACCATCGCCGTGAGTGGTGCCCGTGGTGGCCACACCGTGGACTTCCGTCGCCTGGCCCAACAGGGCATGACCCTGGTCGGGCTGACCAAAGCGTTCAGCGATGGCGTGGTGAGTTTCGAGTCGAACCTGGCCGAAAACATTGCCCGTGGCGATGAAAACTACCTGGCCCTGCTCGATGCCGCCGATGCCTATATAGAAGCCAACGGTCTGGACCTGCCGCAGGAACCCGAAGCGCGGATCATGCTGCCGGACCCGGAGTGCATCACTCACCCGATCCTGGCGTTGGACCTGGCCAAGGCCGGCATCACCACCGTGATCTGGGCCACAGGTTATTCGGTCGATTACGACTGGCTGAAGGTCGATGCTTTCAAGGCCGACGGCAAGCCACAGCACCAGCGCGGCGTCTCCAGCGAACCCGGTATCTATTTTGTCGGCCTGCCATGGCTCGCTCGTCGCGGCTCGGCCTTTATCTGGGGGGTATGGCACGACGCCCGGCACATCGGCGAACACATCATCAAGCAGCGTGCCTATTTCGATTACCGGGATGCCTCGCAACGCCAGGCCCAGACCCCCGACACCCACCTCAAAGCCGCCAGCCTCATGGGAGCCCGTTGATGCCTACTCACACCCGTATCCGCATGTTCAACACCAAAGACACCTACCCCAACCAGACCCTGGACAACGACCTGTGCCAGGCGGTGCGTGCCGGTAACACCGTGTATGTGCGTGGCCAGGTGGGCACCGACTTCAACGGCCAGTTGGTCGGGTTGGGTGACCCGCGTGCCCAGGCCGAGCAGGCCATGCGCAACGTCAAGCAACTGCTGGAAGAAGCCGGCAGCGACCTGAGCCATATCGTCAAGACCACCACTTACCTGATCGACCCACGTTATCGGGAGCCGGTGTACCAGGAAGTCGGCAAGTGGCTCAAAGGCGTGTTCCCGATTTCCACCGGGCTGGTGGTCAGTGCCCTGGGCCAGCCGCAGTGGCTGATGGAAATCGACGTGATCGCGGTCATCCCCGAATAAGGAGCCTGCCATGACCTTTTCAATCGTCGGCCGCTGCGCCGAAACCGGCCAGCTAGGCATCGCAATCAGCTCGTCGAGCATCGCCGTCGGTGCGCGTTGTCCCTGGCTGCGTAGCGGTGTGGGGGCTGTATCGAGCCAGAATATCACCCTGCCAGCCCTGGGCCCGCAGGTACTCGATGCGCTTGATGAAGGCCTGGCGCCGCATCAGGCACTGGATCACGCCCTGACCCGCAACGGCTACAGCCAGTACCGCCAGGTGGCGGTGGTCGATGCCCAGGGTCGCACCGCAGTGTTCAGCGGTACCCAGACCCTGGGCACGCACAATGCCCTGGCCGGTGATCAATGCGTGGCGGCCGGCAACCTGCTGGCCAACACCGCCGTGATCGAACGCATGGTTCAGGCCTTCGAAAGCAGCGAAGGCTGCCTGGCCGCACGCCTGCTGACGGCGTTGCAGGCCGGACAGGATGCAGGTGGCGAAGCGGGTGCGGTGCATTCGGCGGCAGTGTCGGTGGTCGATGAGCTGGTCTGGCCGATTGTCGACCTGCGGGTGGACTGGGCCGATGAAAACCCCATTGGTGAACTGCACAAACTGTGGAGCGCCTACGCGCCACAGTTGCAGGATTACCTGACCCGCGCACTCAACCCGACCCTGGCGCCAAGCTACGGAGTACCGGGCGATGAGTGAGCTGCGCAGCCGCGCCGTGCTGGCCAGGCTGATCGGCTTTGCCACGG
Source organism: Pseudomonas vranovensis (assembly GCF_040438935.1). Classification (NCBI taxonomy): domain Bacteria; kingdom Pseudomonadati; phylum Pseudomonadota; class Gammaproteobacteria; order Pseudomonadales; family Pseudomonadaceae; genus Pseudomonas; species Pseudomonas vranovensis. Next base: position 1,949,538 of record NZ_CP159259.1, read on the forward strand.
TGAGCCGCGACTCCAATTTGGCCTTGATCGAGTTCGTGCGCGACTACCTGCAGCACCTGGGCGTTGGCTGCGAGCTGATCTACAACGCCGAACGCAGCAAGGCCAACCTGCTGGCCAGTATCGGCCCGGCGGTGGAGGGCGGTGTGGTGTTGTCGGGGCACACCGACGTGGTGCCGGTGGACGGTCAGGCCTGGACGGTCGAGCCTTTCAACCTGACCGAACGTGACGGCAAGCTGTACGGACGCGGCGCCGCCGACATGAAGGGCTACCTGGCCTCGGTGCTGGCCGCCGTGCCGGTGTTCCTGGCCAGCAACCTGCGCCGCCCGGTGTACCTGGCGTTCTCCTATGACGAGGAGGTCGGTTGCCTGGGCGTGCGCAGCCTGCTTGAGGTGCTGCCACAGCGGATCGCCAAGCCTGCGTTGTGCCTGATCGGCGAGCCCACCGAACTCAAGCCGGTGCTCGGCCACAAAGGCAAGTTGGCCATGCGTTGCCATGTGCAGGGTGCTCCGTGCCATTCGGCCTACGCGCCCTATGGCGTCAATGCCATCGAGCAGGCGGCGCGGCTGATCGGCCGCCTGGGCGAGATCGGCCAGCGTCTGGCAGCCCCCGAACATCATGACCCGCGCTTTGATCCGGCGTTCTCGACAGTGCAGGTGGGCGTAATCAACGGTGGTACAGCCCTGAACATCGTGCCGGCCGACTGCCGTTTTGACTTCGAGGTGCGTACCTTGCCGGCCTTCGAGCCGCAAGCGGTCGTCGACGAACTGCAAACCTACGCCCAACTGCAACTGTTGCCCGCCATGCAGGCGGTCAAGGCCGATACGGCGATTCGCTTTGAACCGATTTCAGCCTACCCCGGCTTGGCGACCGCACCTGAAAGCGCTGCCGCCCAGCTTGTTGCACACCTGTGTGGCAGCGACGACTTCACCACCGTGGCGTTCGGCACCGAAGGCGGCCTGTTCGATCAGGCCGGCATCCCGTCGGTGGTGTGCGGCCCCGGCAGCATGGAGCAGGGCCACAAACCCGACGAATTTGTCAGCGTCGAACAGATGGCGGCCTGTGACCGCCTGATGGACCGGCTGGCCGCTTACCTATCTACCCCCTGATTCTCCAACAGCGGATAACAACAAGGAGTCTGCGGTGAACGATTTCAATGACTGGACAACCCTGGCAGCAGGACTACGGCTGATCGACAGTGCCTTTATCGAAGGCGAACCCTACGAGGCGCAGAATGGTGCGCGCCTCGAGGTGATCAACCCGGCCAACAACCGCGTGCTGGCCAAGGTGGTTGCCTGCGCTGAAACCGACATCGACCATGCCGTGCGCAGCGCCCGCCGTGCATTCGACCAAGGCCCCTGGGCGCGCATGGCAGCGGGTCAGCGCAAGGCGATTTTGTTGCGTCTGTCGCAACTGATGCTTGAGCACCGCGATGAACTGGCATTGCTCGACTCCCTGAGCATGGGCAAACCGGTGATGGACGCCTGGAATATCGACGTACCGGGCGCCGCCCATGTATTCGCCTGGTACGGCGAAAGCCTGGACAAGCTCTACGACCAGGTCGCGCCGACCGCCAGCAACGCCCTGGCCACCATCACCCGCGTGCCGCTGGGGGTGATTGGCGCGGTGGTGCCGTGGAACTTCCCGCTGGACATGGCCGCCTGGAAACTGGCCCCGGCCCTGGCTGCGGGCAACAGCGTGGTGCTCAAGCCTGCCGAACAATCGCCGTTCTCGGCCCTGCGCCTGGCCGAGCTCGCGCTTGAAGCCGGCATCCCGGCCGGCGTGCTCAACGTGGTACCGGGCCGGGGCGAAGTTGCCGGACGCGCCCTCGGCCTGCACATGGACGTGGATTCGCTGGTGTTCACCGGCTCTACCGAGGTGGGCAGGTACTTCATGCAGTACGCCGCGCAGTCGAACCTCAAGCAGGTGTGGCTCGAATGCGGCGGCAAGAGCCCGAACCTGGTCTTCGCCGACTGCCAGGACCTGGACCTGGCCGCTGAAAAAGCCGCCTTCGGCATTTTCTTCAACCAGGGCGAGGTCTGTTCGGCCAATTCGCGCCTGCTGGTGCAGCGTTCGATTCACGACGCGTTCGTCGAACGCCTGATCGACAAGGCGCGCCAGTGGGCACCCGGCAACCCGCTGAACCCGGCGAGCAGGGCCGGGGCGATAGTCGACTCACGCCAGGCGCAGCGAGTCATGCAGTACATCGAACAGGCCCGGAGCGAGGGGGCGCAACTGGTCTGTGGCGGCCGGCAGCTGAGCTTCGATGGCTCGGACAATTTCATCGAACCGAGCATTTTTACCGGCGTTACCGCCGACATGACCCTGGCGCGTGAAGAAGTCTTCGGCCCCGTATTGGCCGTGACGGCGTTCGACGATGAGGACGAGGCAGTGGCCATTGCCAACAACCACATCTATGGCCTGGCCGCCTCGGTATGGACCGACGACCTCAACCGTGCCCACCGCGTGGCGCGCCGGCTGAAACGCCGGCACGGTGTCGGTGAACACCGTCGACGCACTGGATGTGACCGTGCCGTTCGGCGGTGGCAAGCAATCGGGCTTTGGCCGCGACCTGTCGCTGCATTCGTTCGACAAATACACGCAGTTGAAGACCACCTGGATTCAGTTGCGCGAGTGATCGCGGGGGATGAGCGGGCTTGTCCCGCGATGGTTCCAGTTCCAACTAAAACAAAAAATGGAGCAACCAATGAACAGCAATGCAAGCGTGTCCACCGGCGCCCTGGCGCCGCCTGCAACCCGCAAGAAACTGGGCCTGACCGCCTTGTTGGCCGTGGCCATCGGCCTGGTGGTGTCCCAGGGTGTGATGGTGCTGATGCTGCAAGGAGTCGGTATCGCCGGCCCCGGCTTTATCGTGCCGCTGGCCCTGGCCTGGCTGTTGGCCCTGAGCTATGCCTGCTCGTTCTCCGAGCTTGCGCTGATGATCCCCCGGGCCGGTAGCCTGAGCAGCTACACGGAAGTGGCGATCGGTCAGTTTCCGGCGATCCTCGCGACCTTTTCCGGCTACGTGGTGGTGGCGATGTTCGCGCTGTCGGCGGAGTTGCTGCTGATGGAATTCATCATCGACAAGGTCTACCCGCATTCCATGCCGCCACTGACCGTGGCCCTGGGCGTGCTGGTGCTGTTCACCGTGCTCAACCTGTGCAACATCGACATCTTCGCCAGGCTGCAGACCGTGCTGGCGGTGGTCATGGTGGTGGTGCTGCTGGTAATGGGCCTCAGCGCGATGAACAGCGACATCGTCTCGCCCAACCCGAGCCTGTTCGCGGGCAGCAATTGGAACCCGCTGGGCCTGGGGGTGATAGCCCTGACGGCCATGGCGGTATGGGGCTTTGTCGGTGCCGAGTTCGTCTGCCCGCTGGTAGAGGAAACCCGCCGCCCGCAGCGCAACATTCCGGCCTCGATGATGATCGGCCTAACGGTAATTTTCGTCATCATCGCGCTGTACTGCCTGGGTGCCTTGCTCACCGTGCCCCAGGCAGAACTTGCCAGCAATGTGTTGCCGCACTACCTGTTCGCCACCACCGTGTTCGGCGAGGCCGGCAAGGTGTTTCTGGTCACTGCGGCGATCACCGCCACCTGCAGCACCTTGAACAGTTCCCTGGCTGCCATCCCGCGCATGCTCCTGGGCATGGCCCGCAACGGCCAGGCGTTCGGAGTGCTCAAGCGCGAGAGCAAGCGTACCGGCGCACCCTGGGTAGCGGTGCTGTTCGTCTCGGCGATCACCGGTTTGCCATTGTTGCTGATGCACGACCATCCCGATGCCATCAACCAACTGCTGCTGGCCGCGGCACTGGCCTGGCTGCTGGCCTACATCATCACCCACGTCAACGTGATTGCCCTGCGCCGTCGCTACCCGCAGGTTGCCCGGCCGTTTCGCACGCCGTTCTACCCGCTGCCGCAAGTGTTCGGCATCGCCGGCATGCTCTTTGCGATCTGGCATGTCTCGCCGAGCCCGGAAATGACCTTCTCGATTTTTGCCTACGCAGGCCTGGTACTGCTGGTGGTGTCGATCATCGCCGTGCTGTGGATCAAGTGCGTGATGGGCAAGCCGCTGTTCAAGCCTGAACCCCTGGAATGTGCATTGAGCACCGCCAACGATAAAAACCTGCAAGGAGACTCGCAATGACCGCTCAAGTGAAACCCGACCGTAGCACCGGCGACTACCAGGCCGCGGATGCCGCGCACCACATTCACGCGTTTCTCGACCAGAAGGCCCTGAACGAGGAAGGCCCGCGGGTGATCGTGCGCGGTGAAGGCCTGGCCCTGTGGGACAACGACGGCAAGCGCTACCTGGACGGCATGTCGGGCCTGTGGTGTACCAACCTCGGCTACGGTCGCAAGGACCTGGCGGCCGCCGCCAGCAAACAGCTGGAGCAGTTGCCGTACTACAACATGTTCTTCCACACCACCCATCCGGCGGTGGTGGAGCTGTCGGAGCTGCTGTTCAGCCTGCTGCCCAGCCACTACAGCCACGCGATCTACACCAACTCCGGCTCCGAGGCCAACGAGGTGCTGATCCGCACCGTGCGCCGCTACTGGCAGATCGTCGGCAAGCCGCAGAAAAAGATCATGATCGGTCGCTGGAATGGCTACCACGGCTCCACCCTGGGCGCCACGGCCCTGGGCGGCATGAAGTTCATGCACGACATGGGCGGGGTGATCCCGGACGTCGCGCACATCGACGAACCCTACTGGTTCGCCCACGAAGGCAACCTGACTCCGGCCGAATTCGGTCTGCGTGCGGCGCGCCAGCTGGAGGAAAAAATCCTCGAACTGGGCGCCGACAACGTCGCCGCCTTTGTTGCCGAGCCGTTCCAGGGGGCGGGCGGCATGATCTTCCCGCCTGAAAGCTACTGGCCGGAAATCCAGCGCATCTGCCGCCAATACGATGTCCTGCTGTGTGCCGACGAGGTCATCGGTGGCTTTGGCCGCACCGGCGAGTGGTTTGCCCACCAGCACTTCGGTTTCGAGCCCGACACCCTGTCGATCGCCAAGGGCCTGACCAGCGGCTACATCCCCATGGGCGGGCTGATCCTGTCCAAGCGCATGGCCCAGGCACTGGTGGAGCAGGGCGGGGTGTTTGCCCACGGCCTGACCTACTCCGGGCACCCGGTGGCCGCAGCAGTGGCCATCGCCAACCTCAAGGCACTGCGCGACGAAGGCATCGTCAACCAGGTGAAGCAGGAGACCGGCCCTTACCTGCAGCGCTGCCTGCGCGAAGTGTTCGGCAATCACCCGTTGATTGGCGAAGTACAGGGCACCGGCCTGGTAGCGGCGCTGCAGTTCGCCGAAGACAAGGGCAGCCGCAAGCGCTTTGCCAATGAGAACGACATGGCCTGGCGTTGCCGCACCATCGGTTTTGAAGAGGGCCTGATCATTCGCTCGACCCTGGGACGGATGATCATGGCGCCGGCCTTGGTGGCAAGCCACGCCGACATCGACGAACTGGTCGACAAGACCCGCATTGCAGTAGATCGCACCGCCCGCGAATACGGTCGCCTTTAAGCCCCTGTGGCCGGCGCACGCGGGTGTGCCGGCCGTTTCGAGGAACCACTTCATGTCCAGATCCTTGCGTTGCAGTGTTCCGTTCGCCCTGGCGCTGATCAGTACCGCCACGCTGGCGACGCCCCAGAGCCTCACCGTCATTTCATTTGGCGGTGCCACCAAGCAGGCCCAGGACAAGGCCTACTTCCAACCCTTCAACGCCAGCGGCGCAGGACGCATCGTTGCTGGCGAATACAACGGGGAGCTGTCAAAGATCAAGGCCATGGTCGATGTCGGCCATACCAGCTGGGACGTGGTCGAAGTCGAAAGCCCGGAACTGCTGCGTGGCTGTGACGAAGGCCTGTTCGAGCGCCTCGACCCGGCACGCTTTGGCGACCCGGCGCAGTTCGTACCGGGCACCCTGAGTGAGTGCGGCGTGGCTACTTACGTCTGGTCGATGGTCATGGCCTACGACCATGCCAAGCTCGCCAAGGCCCCCAGCTCCTGGGCCGACTTCTGGAACGTGGCCGAGTTTCCCGGCAAGCGCGGCTTGCGCAAGGGCGCCAAGTACACCCTCGAGATCGCCTTGCTGGCAGACGGCGTAAAGCCCGCCGAGCTGTACCAGGTGCTGTCCACCCCCGAAGGCGTGAGCCGCGCATTCGCCAAGCTGGACCAGATCAAGGGCAATATCCAGTGGTGGGAAGCCGGCGCGCAACCGGCGCAGTGGCTGATTGCCGGCGACGTGGTGATGAGCGCCGCGTACAACGGGCGGATTGCCGCGGCGCAAAAAGAAGGCATGAAACTGAGCATCGTCTGGCCGCAAAGCCTCTACGACCCCGAGTACTGGGCCGTGGTCAAAGGCACGCCGAACAAGGCGCTGGCGGAAGACTTCATTGCTTTTGCCAGCCAGCCGCATACTCAGAAAGTGTTCTCGCAAGAAATCCCCTACGGGCCTGTGCATCGAGAGGCCCTGGCACTGTTGCCGACCGCCGTCCAGCAACAACTGCCAACGGCCGAGGCCAACCTTGCCGGGGCGAGGGCAGTGGATGCCGCGTTCTGGGTGGACCATGGCGAGGAGCTGGAACAACGTTTCAACGCCTGGGCGGCGCGCTGAGGCCGGGGCAACGGGACCGTCCATTGCGCCCGGGAGGCTGGTCGGTGGTTACTCGCTCGCCTTCTGGCAGTCGGTTGCCCCACGACGCATGCACAGCCGATAACGCAGCAGCTCGGCCCAGTAGCGCTCGGCCTCGGTGACGTCGCTCCAGGAGTCGTAGGTGCTGCTTTCAAACAAGCCGATGATCGGTTTGCGAGCGCCTACGCGTCGGTCGATTTCGGCGGCAATGATCTCGCCGGTCTGGGCATCGGCCATCTTGCCCTCGATGGTCACCTGGCCTGCGAAGGGCGGTTTGCCAGTGGTGTGCGAAGCCGCCTGCATGGCCGCCGCCTTGGCACCCGGCACCCCCAGCGGAATGGGGATGTACGACGCAGCCTTGAGCGAAGCGTCGGCTTCCTGGGCATCGACCACCGCCACCGAAATCTGCAAAGTCCCTGGCCCGGCCTTGTCGACCATCTGGTAGTCCTTGCTCAATTGCTCATGCAACTGGTTGTAGAAACCCTGGGCGATGGCGTTGCTTTGCGCCTGGGGCGCGTCATTCAACTTGGAACTGGAGCCTGCGTACAGTTTGACCGGGTCGAGCAGCACCTTGGTGTAGGGCACAAAGGTTGCCGACGAGGCGAACTTGGGGTTGCGGTACAGGCGCAGGGCTTCGCCGTCGCTGCCTTCTTTCATTTGCGGGTATATATCAGCCAGGAAACCGGAGCCCTTGAGGTTGTCCTCGCCAAGGCTGGTGCTGTGTCCCGGCTGGGACGTCGAGGAACAGGCGGACAGGGCAATCATTGCGGCAGTGAGCGTCAACCGACTGAACATGGGTTTCATGCGGTGCATCCTTGAAGGTTTCAGGGTTTGGCAAGGCAGGGCGGTGTTTCAAGGCCAAAGCGTAGTCCATCTTTTGTCTGCCTCAGCGCGTGTTCTTGTTGAATATCAAGAGCGATGCCAGGGCGGGCATCAACAGCAGCGCACCGACCATGTTCCACACGAACAACAGCACCAGCAGCAGGCCCATGTCGGCCTGGAACTTCAAGACCGACAGCGACCAGGTCGCCACGCCAAGCGCCAAAGTAATGCCGGTGAAAGCCACTGACGTGCCCGTGGTTTTCAAGGCCTCGAAGAACGCAGCCCTGAACCTCAGGCCCTGGTGCAGAAACGCCTCGATACGGCTGTAAAGGTAGATGCCGTAGTCCACACCGATCCCCACGCCCAGGGCGATCACTGGCAGGGTCGCAACCTTGACCCCCAGGCCCATTTGGACCATGACTGCCTCACACAGCACCGTCGAGAGGTACAAAGGCGCCATCAGCGCAAAGGTGACCTTGAGCGAGCGGAACTCACACCACACCACCAGGCTGATGATGACGAACACCAGGATCAGCATGGTTTTTTCCGAGTGGCCGATGGTGATATTGGTGGCCGCCTCGATGCCGGCGTTACCGGCCGCCTGCAGGATCTGGAAGTCGCCGGTGTCGTAGCGCTGGCTGAAGGTTTGTACCGCCTCGACCACCTGGGTCAGGGTCTGGGCCTTGTGGTCGGCCAGGTACAGGCTGATGGGCGCCACGCTGCAGTTGGGGTCGACGAACTCGGCGGGCACGTTCGAGCGGGCATTGTTCATCACGAACGGGTCGCGGGAGAACTCGGCCCATTTAGGGTTGCCTTCATTGCGAGCCAGGATGTTGAAGCGCATGACGTTGTACAGCGACTGCACCGACTCCACCCCCGGCACCTGGCGCAGGTGCTGTTCAAGCTGGTTGGCCAGGTCCGCGGCGGCAAAGCGCGAGCATTGCTCCGGGGGCGTGGTGAACATCACCACGTAGACGTCGGTGCTGGTGGTGTAGTGATCGAGCAGGTAGGCGTTATCGAGGTTGTAACGCGATTGTGGACGAAACTCCGGGGCGCCCTTGTCCAGGTCGCCGATCTTCAGGTCCTGACGGGCCTGATAGCCCACCCCCAGCAGCACCAGGCTGATGGCAACCAGCGCCGCGGCCCGGCGTGGCTCGACGATACTTGCCACCCGACGAAACAACGGCCACGACGAACTGCTGCGCTTGTGCTGTTGGCGCAAGCCCCGGGGGCTGACGCCGACATAGGACATCAACACCGGTAGCAGGAACATCTTGGTGAAGATGGCCACGAACACACCGATGCTGGCGGTGATTGCCAACTGCTGGATGACGCCGATGTCGATCACCAGCAGGGTGATGAAACCGACCGCATCTGCCAACAGCGCCGTAGTGCCGGGAATGAACAAGGCCCGGAAGGTCCTGCGCGAAGCCTCGATGGGTAACGCGCCCTGGCTCATTTCGCTCATCATCAGGTTGATGTTCTGCACCGCATGACTGATACCGATGGCGAAAATCAGGAACGGCACCAGAATCGAATATGGGTCCAATCCGTAGCCCAGCAGGCTCAACAGGCCCAGTTGGCACACCACCGTCAGCAGGCAGGTCAGCACGGTTACCGCCGTGCTGCGCCAGCACCGGCAGTAACCGTACAGCAGCGCGGTGATCAGCCCGACAGTCAGGGCAAAGAACAGCGCAATGTCGCTTGCTGCTGCCAGCAGGTCACCGATGATCTGGGCAAAGCCGATAATGCGGATCGTCACGCCCTGGGCAGCAAAGTGTTCGCGCACCTGGGTGTCCAGTGCCTGAGTCAGTGCGCCGTAGTCCAGCGGCTGGCCCGTTTGCGGATCCCGCTCAAGCAAGGGAACTCGGATGACAGCCGAGCGAAAGTCGTTGGCCACGAAGCTGCCGATCATGTTCGCGCGCTGGATATTGCGCCGCACCTGCTCAAGGGACGCGGCACTGCCATCGTAGCCGTCGGGGATCACCCGGCCGGCACGCAAGCCTTCGGTGGTCACTTCTGCCCACAGGGCATTGGGCGTCCATAGCGACTTGAGGTTGCTGCGGTCTACACCGGGAATATAGAAAACCTTGTCGTTGACCTCGCGCAGGGTTTCCAGGAAGTCCTTGGTAACGATGTCACCCTTGGGGTTTTCAACCACGATCCGCAAGACGTTGCTTTGCGGGCGCAACACGTCCTCGAACTTCAGGTAGTTGGCGATGAACGGGTGACCGGTAGGAATCATGCGGCTGAAGCTGGCATCGGGGCGCAGTGACAGCGCGGCGATACCAAGCACCAGCGATGCAAGGATAAAAAAGACCAGTACCAGCAGCCGGTTACCAAATAACAGGCGCTCGGTGAAGTCAACGGCCCGTTGCAGGGCGCTGGGTGTGAGGGGCGCGCGGTGATCGACCGGGTGCAGGGGAGCATTCATTGGGCGTGTACCTTAAAGGGAATCGTCGGCAGCACCTGCAGGCCGGCGGCGCCGACCAGCAGCAGCTCACCTGTGCGGGCCAGGCTGGTGTTGAGCAGTGCCGCCTTGCCGGGCGCTTGCCACGCCTCGAACCGCTGTCCGTCGGGGCTGAACAGCAACGTGCCGCCCTGGCCGGCCAGCACCACACCGCCGTCTGCCAGTGGCCGAATGCCGTACAGGCTGACGTTTACGGGCAAGCGGCGCGCCATCCAGCGTTCGCCCTGGTCGTTGCTGACCAACAGCGTGCCGCCGAACCCCGCGGCCAGCACCTCACCGTTGGGCAGCTGTGCCAGCGCATACAGAGACGCTTCGGTGGGAGATTGGACGCTGCTCCAGTGCGCACCGTCGTCCCCCGAGCGGTACAAGCGGCCACCTTCACCGGCCACCAGCAGACTGCCATCGGTAAGTCCGAGCACGCTGTTCAGGTGCAGCCGGTCCGGGTTTTCGAGACCATTGAGCGGTTGCCACGTCACACCGCCGTCGTCGGTCTTCAAGATCATGCCGTAGGCACCCACTACCCAGCCTTCACGGGCATTGCGAAACCATACCCCCAGTAATGGCCGCGAAGGGCCTGCAGCGCTCGCAGCCTGGGCGTCGTCAAGGGCAAACATGGCATTGTCCAGGGCGCTGGCCAGTGCTGGGTCGTCAGGTGCGGCGACTAGCGCCTGTTCCAACCGGGCAACGTCGTCCTCTGCTGCCTTGAGCAGCAGCGGGTTGATGGCGTGGCCATCGAGTTGTTTGCGCCAGCTCAAGCCGCCATCGTTGCTGTGCACAATCACGCCGTCGTGCCCCACCGCCCAGCCGTGCTTTGCATCGACGAACTGCACCGCCGTGAGCAGCAGGTCGACCGGCACTCGGGCTTGTTGCACCTGGCCACTGGCATTGCGCAGGAGGATGTGCCCGGCGGTGCCGACCATCACCTGGCTATCGCCTACCGGCTGAATGTCGGTGAGTGCCTCCCGCTCGGCCAGCGGCGATAGATGGGCGGGGCGCTCCAGCCGGTCGTTCAGCGGCAGGGCCTGAGTGGTGGCGCCGACAACCAGCAACAGCAAGGCCAGCGCGGGGCGAAGAGCAATCGTGTGTGTCATGAAACACCCTGGTGTGCGAATGGGGGCGAGAGGGCGGGCGGCCAGCGTGGCGGGCCGCCCGGTTGCGCGCAGCGTTAGCGGCCGCTGCGACGCAGGGCGGCGGTGCTGAAGTCCTTCAGGCTCGCCTGGATGCCGAATTGGGCGCGTTTCTCCTCGTTCTCCAGGCCCGAGACGATGTAGCGGCGGGCTTGCAGGTCGTAGGCGACGTCGCTGATGTGAATTGCAGAGAGCACGTCGTAGCGCTGCAGGCTGTGCGCCTCTTGCACACGCCAGAGCTCGCCGCGACCGTCGTAGAGGTCGGCCACGAGGATCGCCCACGAGTCTTCATCGATGTAGAACACGCGCTTGGCGTACAGGTGGCGCTGTCCCGGCTTCAACGTGGCTTCAACCACCCAGACCCGGTGCGGCTCATAGCGGATCAGGTCCTGGTTGAGGTGGTCGGGCTGGATGATGTCGCTGTATTTGAGGCTGTGGGACGCCAGCGTGTAAGTGTTGTAGGCCACCAGCATTTCTTTTTTGCCCACCAGCTTCCAGTCGTAGCGGTCAGGGGCACCGTTGAACATGTCGATCATGTCGTTGGTTCGCAGCCCCTCGGAGGTGACCACGGGCGAGTCATAGGAGATTTCCGGTGCGCGCAGTACCCGCCGCTGGCCAGGGTTGTAGGTCCAGGCCAGGCGCGTTTCACTGCTTTGGTCTATCGGCTCATGTACCAGGTTCTGGCTGCCGGCGACACTTTCGGGCGAGGTGACCTTGCCCAGGTAGTAGTACAGGCGGTTGGGCTCGGGGTTGCCCATTGCCGAGGCCATGGCGACCGTCACGTCGCGGCGAACCGGGGTGAATTTTCCGTTGGCCTGGACCACCATCTCCGTGGGGTAGTAGTGATAGCCGCCGGCGCGGTAGCGCACGACATGGTTGAAGATCGCTTCCAGCCCGCTCTTGGGGATAGGGAAGGGCACCGAGCTGCGTTGGTAATCGAGCATACCGTTGCCCGTGCCTGCCAGCGAAACCAAGGCTGCTTCCTTGCGGATTTCGTCGTATTCGCCTTGTGGCAGGGCCGCGGTGCGGTGGCTTGGATAGACCTGCATCTTGAACGTCGGGTACTTCTGCAACATGGCCTGGTAGCCAGGTGTCAGCTCGCTTTTGTAGTGCGCCATGTTGGCGGCGGTAATGGTGTACAGCGGCTTTTCACTGGCATAAGGGTCGACATAGTCCTGGGCCGGTTTGAAACCTGCTGGCGCCTGGGTCAAGCCACCAGTCCAGGCCGGGATGCTGCCACTGGCGCTGCCGGCTTTTTCCGCGCCAACCGGCGTCAGGTCGCTACCCAGACGGGCGATTTCCTTGGCGTCCAGTGCGGCCAGCGCCGGTACGCTGGCGGCACTGACCAGGGCACCGAGAAGGGAGAGGCTGAGTATCTTTTTAGTATTCATGGTGATGTCTCTTGTACTAGAAGCCCATACGCAGGCTGAGGGAAATGAAGTCCTTGTCGGTGGGCGCGAACGGGGTGTTGCCACTGCCCGACCAGGACAGCTCCGCCGAGTAGTCCTGCAGGTAGTCGGCGCGCAGTCCGAGCGACCCGAGCAACCGGTCTTCAGCGAAGTTGCCGTCGTAGGACCAGCCCTTGACGTCCTGGCCGAAGGCCATGAACGGCGCCAAATTGACCCCGGCAAACATGCCGGGATAGTTCAACTGGGCGCGCAGGCGATAGCCCCAGGAAAATTGGCTGGTGTAGCCGTCACGACTGCAGGCGTATTTCTGGTAGGCCTGCACACTCGCCCCGGCCACGCAGCCGGCGGCGCTGTCCGAGGCGAGGTTGCTGCCGTAGATTTCGGTCTTGTTGTAACGGCGCTCGGATTGGTCTGGCAGGTCATGCATGTACTTCATTGCCGCTTCGCCCATCAGGTTCAGGCTGTCGGCCCCTAGTACACGCGGGATTGACTTGATGAAGCCGAGGGAGAACTGGGAAATTTCCAGGCGGTCGTAGCCGTTGTAGACCGACCCGGGTTCGGCGTTGATGGCATCGTTGCCCAGGGTCAGCGGCTGGCCGATGACGGCGCCGGTCAGTGCCGCGTTGCCGGCAAAGGCCGGGATCAGGTCGCCGGTGGCCAGTTGCACGGGCTGGTTGGGGCGATAACTGTATTCGCCGAAGACCGCAGTGCCCCAGACGTTGGTGGAAAAGCTCAGGCCGAAAATTCGGATGTCTTCGGGAAAGTCGGCAAAGTAGCTGGCATTGCGTGCTGCGTTCCCGGGCGCCAGGTTCGGGTCGCGCCAACCGGCACCTGCCGGGCCGTACCGGTCGGTGGTAATGCTGGCGTAGGGGGTGCGTGAATGCAGGTTCATGGCATAGGCCCCGAACTCGGTATCGATGCGGTCGGCGAAATACCTTAGCGATACACCGAACTGGCCGCTGTCGCCGGGTTCGTTGTCCGGTCCACGGGCGATGTACTGGCCGGCGGCATAGGATGCCGGGTCATTTGCGCCTGCGCGTGGCACGCCGTAGCAACCGTCGGTGATGTAGTCGTTGCTGGAAAAGAATGTGCCGCAACCTTCCAGGATCGAGGCACGCCACTGCAGTTGATAGAAGGCTTCCAGGCTCAGGTTGTCGCTCAGTCCCAGGTTGGCATACAGCATGGGCACCGGCACCAGGGCTTCCTTGAGCTGCGAGCCGGCGCGGCGCAGGGCCGTGGTGTCCACCGGGTTGATGGCGTTGATGCCGTTCTGGAAGAACAACCCTTCGCCCCAGTTCACCACCTGATTGCCCAGCCGTGCATTGAGCGGGTGGTCGCCAAGGTCGAAGTCGCCGTACACGTAGGCATCGAGCAGCTCGATGCCCTGGAACTTGGCCAGGTCGTCAAAGTGGCTGTCATTGAGGGTATCGTTGCCCTGGTAACCGTTGGCAGAGTGCCCGAAGTCGACGTTGTGGTGGTTGAGGGTGTAGTCGTACCAGGCCTTGCCGCGGACAAAGGCGCCGTAGTTGCGCCAGTTCATCTCGACTTCGCCCAGCACGGTCACTGGCGTTGACACCAGGTCATCCTTGCCCCAATTGAGTCGGCTGTCGTCGACATTGCGCGCACTGTTGAGGTTGAACTTACCGGCATTGCCCAGGCCGATGCTGTCGGCGTTGCCCTGGTTGATGTAATGACCATCGGGGTTCTCGGCGCTCCACAGCGCACCCACGCTGATACTGCCGTTGGCACGGCCACTGATGTCGCCCCACTGGAACTCGCCCGCGTGTACCGACTGCATCACCGCCAGTGACAGCGGGGCCAGTAGTAGAACGGTGCGGGCCAACACGGCGCGATCACGGACTTGGGTCATGAAATGCCCTCCTGATTATTATTGTTGGAGGCTTGAAACAGGTGTGGTTGACCTGAGGCCTTGCGTCCTGCGCGTGGTGCGCAAGCGAGAGGTGAACAAGCGTTGGAGGGATGATGGATAGCCAGGGCGGTTAAATCCGCGCAATTCGCGCCAACGATTTACCAAATGCCGCCAGGGCTGCGTGCCAGGGAGGGGCGGTTCAACGTAACTGCTGTTGTTTGAGCCATTGGCGCGGGCTGGTGCCAAACCAGCGCTGGAACGCCCGGCTGAAGGCGCTCTGGTTGGCGTAGCCGAGCACCTCGGTCAGTTGCATCAGGCTCATGTCCGATTCTTCGAGATAACGCAGGGTCATGGCCTGGCGCGTGTCATCGAGCAGGGTCTGGAACGAGGTGCCCTGCTCGGCGAGTTGACGTTGCAGCGAGCGCGGGCTCAGGCGCATGAAATCGGCGATGCACTCGATCGTCACCCGGCCACTAGGCAGAAAACTGCGCAGCAGGCGCTGGACGTGACTGGGCAACCGCTGGTTGTGCTGCTCACTGATCGCTTCAAGGTGCTGGCGCATCAGCCGGTGCAGTGCAGGGTCCGCATCGCTCAAGGGCACGCTGAGCAATGGCGCTGGGAACAGCCAGGCATCGAAGGCTGCGTTGAACCGTGGCACAACTCCCAGCAAGCGCCGGTAACGCGCAGGATTGGCGACGGGGGCATGCTGGAACAGCGCGGCCGTCGGTTGCCAGCGGTTACCCAGCAGGGTGCGCATCAACTGATGGCCCACGCCGACCACCAGTTCACTGACATGCCGGCTGCCGGGCAGCAGGTCTGCGCTGGTGGCGTAATAGAGCCTGGCCTGACCATCGGCATGGTCGATGACCACATCGCCATAATTGTCGTGCACGTGGAAGTAGCGACCCAAATCGTCCAGCGCGTCATCCACCGTGCGGGCATTGCGCACCAGGTACAACAGCGAACCGAAGATCCCCACCCCCTGGTGCAAGCCGAACTCGAGGCCGAACAACGGATTGTCGCTGGCCTTGCTGGCCAGTTCCAGCACCAGGGCAAAGCGATGGAACGCGATCAGCGCATCGGGATCTTCCAGCGCGTCGCTGGGGAGTCCGGCAGCGCGCAGCAGCGCATCCGGGTTGAGCTGCTGCTGGCGCGCGAACGCATCGAAACCATGCAGGGAAGACGCACGGGTGAGGTAAGTCATGGGCGGGTTCTACCTTTGTTGCTGGATAACGCCAGTACTCAAAATGGCCGCAGGGCCGCTTGGATTGAGTACTGGTTCAGGGCAGGCGCCTTGATTCAGGGGTTGGAAGCTGGACTTGCGACCAGGGGCGGAGGCGTCCAATCGCCTTTGATCAGCGCATCGCAGGGCCCATAGGCACGCAGGGTCAGGGCGAATGCCTGTTCGGGAGCAGGCAGCCAGTTGCCGACCTTGTCTTCGGCCGGACGCTGGTGCTGGATATACAGGGTAAGAGAACCATCGGTGTTGTAGCGCAGCGCCGGGTTCTTGGTGCCGGTGGAGAAGCGATTGATCGGGTTGGCGGCAAAGAAGTGCACGCTGTCGTACAAGGTCAACGACCAGAAGCCCGAGACGGGCGGCGTTTGCCCGGCCGGGAAGGTCAAGGTGTAGTTGCGCTGGCCGGTAAGGCGTTGGCCGTTGCCGTCCTCTTCGCGAAACAGGTAGGTGGTTTCCTGCGCAGCGTTTTCGAAAATGTTGGATTTTGCAATCGCCAGGCGCGTGAGGTAGTCGGTGCCGAACGCTGCATTGTTGAAGGGACGGTTCCAGCCGTTGGCAATCCGCACGCCGTTGCGGCTCAGGTCGAACAACGGCTCGACCAGGGTCTTCTCGGCGTGCAGGGCGGCGTCCTGCAGCACCCTGGCAATCGCCGGGTTTGCCTCGCCGGCACTGATCAGCGCACGGAACTGTGCATACAGCGCCTCCTCGCCGGGCAATGGCGGCACCTGGGCCAATACCTGCTTGAGCTGGGCAAAGAAATGCTCCGGCACCACCCAGCGAGTTTCGCCCGGTGGCTGGGCGGCGGCGGACGCGGGTACGGGCAGCTTGGGCAAGTGCTGCCAGTCGATGGTTTTGACGGTGCCGTCGAAGGCCGACAGCGGGTACATGACGATCTGCTTGAGTAGCGGCTGTATCGCCTCGCGATCTTGCGGGGTGTCGGCCATGAACACCCGCGGGATGATCACCCCGGTGTTGGTCGGTGAGCGCAGCACTGCTTCTACACCGGTTGGCTTCTGACCTTGCCAATCCGGCCCGACCACCAGGTAGAAACCGGGCTTGGTGCCGTAGATCTTCGCCACCTGGGCAAAGCTGTCGGTGCGCTGGTCGGCCAGCTCGTACATCCAGAAGCGCTCGCCAAAATCAGGCACCTGGACGATCACCGGCGATTTATCCAGCGCCAATGCACCGAAACCGTAGACCACGTCCTGGTTGGGGTGGGCGACGATGCGGATGCCGGGGTCGATGTAGTCCGCCAACATTGCCAGTTGATTGACCGGCGCCACTGGCATCGGGCCGAGCATGCCGATGGCTGGCACGCGCTCGTAGAGCATGCGCCGGGTGTGCAGGTTGACCAGCGGCCAGCCCCAGGCGTAGGCAAACTGCGCCACCGCCCGGGCGTACCCTTCGGTCATTACGGTATTGGCCACCGGGCCCGCAGGCGCTTGGGGGGTGGCCGCAGTGGCGGGCAGGGTGGACAGCACACTGCCGATGGCCAGGGCCCCGAGTGCCCCGCGTAGTGCATGGGAGGGAGTGCGCTTATTCAACGACGTGTACCTGCGGCAGTTCATAGTGACCTTCGAGCACTTCATCCTTGGGCTGATACAGCCGCAAGATCATGTAAAAGGGGCCCTTGGGGGCGGGTAGCCAGTTGGCGGCGAACGGACCATCGGGCCTGACGACTTGCACCGGCACCTCGAACGAGCCATCGGCATTCACCTTTAAACCTCGGGTGTCGGAGCCGAGCTTGTAGCGAGCGATGGGGTTGTCCACCAGCATCTTGTCCCCGGCGTTGTAGACCGTCAGTGACCAGAAGGCATCCACCGGCGGCGCACTCTTGAAACGCAGTGCATAGCGTTTGGCCCCAGTCAGCTGCTGGCCTTTGTCGTCGAGCGAACGCAGTGGGTACATGGCTTCTTTTTCGCCCTGCCCCCCCAGGTAGGGGCCGCTGACCAGCGCGCGCAACGGGTAGTTGGCACCAAAGCGATCAAGCCCGGAGGCCCAGGCCCAGCCATTGCGCTGTTGTGCAGCGGACGCCAGTGCCGAGACGGCGACTTTCGGGCCATCGGCCAGGGCACGCAGCAAGCCGGCCTTTTGCGCCGGGGCAAGCCGCGAGGGATCGAAGCCTTCGGCGGTCAGGCCAAAACGGGCGAACTGGGCGAACAGCGCGTGGTCACGGGCGGGGACCGGGTTGTCCTTGATGGCTGCCGCCAGTTCCCGGAAGAAGTCCAGGCCGTCGTCGCTGGCCGTTGGCAACGGTGCCAGTGATTGGGCGCCGGCCCGATAGCCCGGGTTGTCGCGCTGCGACAGCGGGCGCAAGGTGAATTGCTGTTGCAGGGCGTGCAATGGCGCCAGGTCTTCGCCGTCATTGACCCGCAGACGGCCCCAGAGCCAGACCGTCCGGGTGCTGACATCCAGACGCTTGAGGCCCTCGGGCAGCGTGCCTTGCCAGCCCGGCGGCACCAGCACGTAGTCACCGGCCACCGTACCCGTGGCGCGTCGCCCCACGTAGTGTTCAAGTTCGTGCCACAGGTTGAATACATCGACCACGTAGTAGCGGTCGGCGGTATCGGGCACGTGCAGCACGTAGGGTTCGTTCAGTCGGACCACCGCGCTGAGGTACAGCGTGTCGTTGTTGGCGGTGGGCATATCCCTGGCGGCGGGCGTCGCCAGGGATTGCGCCCAGCCCAGTTGATTGAGCGGGGCACGGTAGCTGGTGGCAGGACGCGGGTGGGGCACCGAGGTGTATTCGCGGATCACCCGCTCCATGCGTACCAGCGGATAACCCCAGACATACGCGTTGATGCCATTGGCGTAGGCGTCGCCTTCCAGCCCGGCGACGATGCTTTCCTGGCTGGTGGGCAGGCTCAGCAGGGCGTCGGGACGCACCTGGGCGAGGACGGCAGTGCTTGGGCATCCGCCCCCGAGCAGTAGGGTGGCTAGGGCGCAACGCAGCCACATCCTGTTTTTCGGCATGAAAATCTCCCATGGTCGCGCCGGACGCCCGCGTGGGCGCCCGGTCTGGCAGGTAAGGGTCATAAGGCGATAGAGGGGGCGTCAGTTGGCCATCGAGGCCATGCCGATGCCGCCCGCACCTTTTTGCGAGGGCGGGAAGTCGTTCATGCTCTTGGCGAAGGCCTGCATGTAGGGCGCAATGATCGGAATGATCCAGCTGCGCTGCTGCTGCCAGCGGAAGTGGTCGCCGGCTTCTGGTGAGCGCTCGTAGGGGTCGACCTTGATGTCGATGACCAGGCCGCCCGGTACTTCCTTGGCCGCCTCCATCCACTTGTCCTTGAGGGCGGTGTGGACCTTCCACTGATTGACCCGCACCGCGTTCAGGTGGGTCTCGGCGAAGAAAAAGAACTCATGGCGTTTCGATTTGCCACCGGGTTGGGTCAGCATGCCGAGCTGGTTGTAGCCGTCCAGGTGGTTCTTGAAGGTTTTGCCATCGACTTGCAGGCCGGTCAGCAGCTTGTCTTTGACATCGGTCTGCCCCACGGCGGCCATGAGCGTGGGTAGCCAGTCTTCAGAGGTCATGAACTCACCGGTCCAGGTGTTGGGCTTGATGTTGCCTGGCCAACGCACCAGCATTGGTACGCGAAAGCCGCCGTCCCAGGTCAGGCCCTTTTCACCGCGGAACGAAGCAGCGCCCGAGTCTGGCCAGTGCGACAGGTTCACGCCGTTGTCGGAGGTGAACAGCACGATGGTGTTGTCGGTCAGGCCCTGGTCATCGAGGGTCTTGAGCAGTTTGCCGACCAGCGAGTCGAGCTGCAGGATCGCATCGGTGTATTCGGTATGCCCGCTCTTGCCCAGCCACTCATCGCTGACATGGATCTTCTGGTGCATGCGCGAGGGGTTGTACCAGAGAAAGAATGGCTTGCCGGCGGATTTCTGCTGCTTGATCCAGTCAATCGACAGGTCGGTGAACTGATCATCGACCGACTTCATGCGCTCGATGGTCAGCGGCCCCTCGTCGGTGATCTTCTGCTTGCCCACACGACCCCAGCGCGGATCGACCGTGGCATCATCGGTGCTGGTGGCCACCGCGTGGATCATGTTGCGCGGGATACCGGGGAAGTCCGGGTCTTTGGGAAAGTTGGTCATTTCAGCGATTTCCATCACATTGAGGTGATAGAGAAAGCCATAGAACTCATCGAACCCATGCACAGTGGGCAGGTACTCGTTGCGATCACCGATATGCGATTTGCCGAACATGCCGGTGGCGTAACCCTGGGCCTTGAGCAACTGGGCCAGGGTGACGTCGCTGTCCTGGATGCCGACTTTCGCCCCTGGTTGGCCCACCGCCGTCAAGCCGGTACGCACTGGGTACTGGCCAGTGATGAACGCGGCGCGACCGGCCGTGCAGCTCGGTTGGGCGTAATAGTCGGAGACCATCATGCCTTCCTGGGCGATGCGGTCGATGTTGGGCGTGGTGACGGCGCCCAGGCCGCGGTTGTAGGCGGAGACGTCCATGGGCGCCATGTCGTCGACCATGATGACGACAATATTGGGTTTCTCTGCGGCCTGCGCTACGCCCAGCACCGCAAGGCCCAGTCCGAGACTCAGGATCAGGTGTCGTATGAGAAGCATGAGGATGTCCTGTACGGTGGAGAGTAACGCGTTAGAGCGAGTGTGGCTCAGGAACCGGGGTTGCGCTAAAGGACCGGGTGCAGCGTCGGTACAGGGCGCCATGTCGGGCGTGGCCGACATAGAACGCCGGCCGAGTACCGGGGAACAGCCAGAACGGGGTCATCTCTGACGACGGGAAGACATTCGGAAAGCGCAGGTCGCGCATCGACGGGCCGGCGACGGTGGCTTCCTGGACCATGGAGATGTACTGGTCCACTGCGCTCTCCAGGGTATTGCCGTTGATGATCACCTCGGTGCCGATCATCCGCGCATAGTCGGCCACACCACTGGCAGTGGACAGCAGTGGGGCATAGGCATCGACGCTGACGCCGTTTTCGCTGGTCACCCACAGACCTTCGTCGGTATGCACCACGATCGAGTGGTTGCCTTCGGTGTGGCCTGGGGTATGCATCAGGGCCACGCCGTCACCGAGCATGATCGAGCCGTCGAAGCACATCACCTTGTCCTGGGGAATGCCGGTGACGCCGTTGGGGCAGTACCAGTCGGCCTGGTAGGGGTTCAGGTCGTTGGTCGAGGCCCACTCGCGCCAATGCACCAGCAGCTTGGCGTTGGGGAACAGGCCCGGCTCGCTGGCTGTACCCAGCCAGCGCCGTACGTCCTGGGTGTGCAGGTGGTCGTAGGTGATGTAGTCGATGTCTTCCGGGCGCAGGCCGAGGCGGGCGAGAATCTGCGGCACGGTGTTCTGGCGGTTGATGATCAGCTTGCTGATCCAGTTGGCCGTCCGGTCCTGCAGGCGCCGAAAGAACGGTGTTTCTCCGTTGCGTTCGTGATCGGAGGGCGAAACCAGCAATGTCTTTACGCCCTCGGGGGTGTCGAACTGCACCACGAACAGACGGTTCTGGATGTGCATGTATTCGACCAGGCGCTCCCGCGAGAACGCATTGCGCAGGCCGTAGCGCACTGGGTAGGGCACCTTGACCAGGTCGAACGATTCAAAATAGCGGGCCTTGGGGCCACGCAGCATGTCGTCCCGAAACCGCGCTGCGGCAATCCGGGTGTCTTCGACCCGGGCCTGCTGGCCAGCTGCGCTGCGGGCGTTATCGAAGTGACGAATCGGTTCAAATGCACTCATTTACGGGCATCCTTGAGGGAAGGGAGGGCGCTTCTGGCCAGATTACGATCGACAATCCAGCGTTGCAGTGAACTGAACTTGCGCCCCAGGGCGCGGATCAACCGGGCCTTGAAACCTGGCGTGATCATGAACTGACGCCGCTGGATTCCGCGCATGATCCCGGCCACCGCTTGCTCGACGGTCAGCACGCCTGCCACGGCGTTGAGTTCGCGGGTTACCGGGCTGCCATGCTGGCGCTCATAGGTCAGCAGCGGCGTCTGGATTTCGCCTGGGCACACCACTGACACATCGATGCCACACAGCTTTTGTTCGGCGCGCAGCACTTCGGCCAGGCCTACCACACCGAACTTGGAGGCGGCGTAGGCCGACTGGGTATAGCTGCCGACAATCCCGGCAAGGGACGCCATGAGCACCAAGTGCCCCTGTGGCTTCAGGTACTTGAGCGCACTGGCAGCGAAGTTGCGGCTGCCGAACAGGTTGACCCTGATCACCTGCTCGAACGTTTCTACGGCAAGCTCGGTGAACACGGCGTTGCGCATCAGGCCGGCGCAGTTGAACGCAAGCTCAGGCGCACCCTGCAGGCTGTGCGCCAGGGCCATTGCATTGTCCACGGCTGCTGAGTCGGTGATGTCAACGGGGTACCAGCGCACGGTTTGCCCCGGCGCGGTGCACCTTTTGCGCAATTGTTCCAGGATGTCGTCTGCGAGCTGCAGGTCGAAAATCGCGACGCTTGCGCCTTGCGCCAGTAGCGCATGGGCAAAGCCCAGGCCAATGCCACTGCCGCCACCGGACAGATAGGCAACGCGAGGCAAGTGAAACTTCCAGTTCGTCATGGACAGACCTGTCGAGCCAAGGGGGAGTGGCGAAAATTTACCTTTACGCGCCGGCAACGACTTGACATTTACCGAACAAAAGTTGATTTATTACGAACTCATCACGGCGGGGCGATGCAACATGTTCCTGTTACGCAGCGGTGCCATCGACGGTTACAGCACACTGGTGTCCAAGCTTGGTCACAACCCGGTGAGCCTGTTGCAGGGCGCCGGCATGGTGGTGGCGCAACTGCGCCAGCCCAACAGCTATGTGTCGTATGAAAGCACCGCCGACCTGCTCGACCACACCGCAGCGCAATGCCAGGAACCCTTGTTCGGCTTGCGTCTGGCGGCCCGGCAAAACCTCTTGGCCATCGGTGACGTGGCGCTGTCGGGCAGCCGCCAGGCAACGGTCGGCGAAGCGCTGAACTTTGCCCGCCAGTACCTGTACCTGCACGCCAGCGGCCTGCACCTGGAGCAAGCCAGCAGGGGCGAACGGGCTGAAGTAAGGCTGCGTTTCGACTTCAGCAATGCCTTCGGCCTGCTGCAGTTGAGCCAGCTCAGCGCCGCGCAATTGTTCAACGCCGTCAAACTGCTGACTGGGGGCGATAGCCCGCAGATTCGCCTGCACCTGCAACAAGGCAGCGCCCGCAGTGCTCACTGGCAGGCCGCCGGCGACTACGGCAAAGTCCGCTTCAACAGCACCTTCGACGGCATCAGCTTCCCCATCGACTACCTCAAGCGCCCGCCGTTGGCCAACGAGGAACTGCTACGCGAGCACCTGCTGCATTGCGTGCAACTGCTCAAAGCCCAATACCCGGAAAACCTCAAGGCCCAGGTCTGCCACCTGATCGGAAGCCTGCTGCACACCGGCGAATGTGGCATCGAGGCAGTAAGCAACTCACTGGGCGTGCAGCCGCGTGTGCTGCAAAAGCGTCTCAGGGCCGAAGGCAGCAGCTTCAGCCAGTTGCTGCAGGAAACCCGCCTGGACATCGCCCGGCTCAACTTGTTGCGTGAAACCACCAGTATCACCGACCTGGCGCTCAACCTTGGCTACGCCGATGTCTCGGTGTTCAGTCGTCACTTCAAGCAATGGACTGGCCTGTCCCCCCGAAACTGGCGGGCGCAACAGCCACCCAACGTGGAAATCTGACAAGCACAACCCCTTGAACTAGGCTCCTGACAGCTGCTGACAGGAAGCCCGCGCCATGTTCGATTTTCTCTTGCACGCCTTGCGTTCTACACCGGAGATCGCGGTGTTCCTGGCCATTGCCCTGGGTGTGTTCATCGGGCGGATTCACCTGGGCAGCTTTCATCTGGGCTCGGTAGCTGGCGCGTTGTTGATGGGGCTGCTGATCGGCCAGATCGGCCTGGAGGTACCTACCGGGCTCAAGACGGTGTTCTTTGTACTGTTTATCTACGCCGTGGGCTTCAAGAGCGGCCCGGAGTTTTTCGGCAGCCTCAATCGCGGCACCCTCAAGCTGGTGTTGGTATCGGTCGTGCTCTGCGCAACGGCCCTGGGCTGCATTCTGCTGATGGCCACCTTCTACGACTTTGATGCAGGCTTTACCGCCGGGCTTGGCGCTGGCGCGCTGACCGACACGGCGATCATGGGCACCGCGACCAGTGCCATCAATCAATTGGCCATCGACAGCGCGGCGAAGGCCGAGCTCAACAGCCACATGGCTATTGCCTACGCCATCACCTACCTGTTCGGTACCATCGGCCTGATCGTGTTCGTCGGCACGGTGGCGCCGAAGCTGCTCGGGGTCGACCTCAAGGCCTCGGCGCGAGAACTGGAACTGTCGCTGGGTATCGCCAATGAAGAAGACGCAATCACGGTGCCCTATACCCGAATCGTGGTACGCGCCCACCAGGTGATCGCGCAGGGTGAAGCCGATGGCGTGCGCATTGTCGATATCGAAGCCCGGCATCCATCGCTGACAGTGGAACGGATAGTGCGGGCCGGCCAGGTCATCGCGCGCGACCCGCAACTGACTCTGCGCGCGGGGGATATCGTCGGTGTGTATGCCCTGCGCGAAGCGGTCGGCACGCTGGCGCTGTGGATGGGGCCAGAGATCGACCATCCCGAGTCATTGTCGTTTCCTACCCGCCAGGTCGACATCGTACTGACCGCAGCCGAATTCAACGGCAAGACCATTCACCAGGCCAAGGCACACCTGGGCAACGTCCAGGGGTTGGGCTGCTTTGTGAACACCGTGACCCGCCAAGGCTATGAACTGCCATTGCTGCCCAACACCGTACTGCGCCGCGGTGACGTGATCACCCTGACAGGACGCACCGCCAGTGTCGAAGCCCTGGCCGAGCGCTTGGGGCGGATTAGGGAGAGCAACTACAAGAGCGACATCGCCGTGCATGCCTTGGGCATGGTCATCGGTTCGTTGCTGGGGCTGTTGTCGACCCACATCGGCATGATCCCGGTGGAGCTGGGTATTGGTGGCGGGGTATTGGTCGCAGCGCTGGTCATTGGCTGGTACAACTCGCGCCATCCGGAAACCGGTGCCTTGCCGCCAGCGGCGCAATGGGCGTTCTCGGAGTTCGGGCTGACCGCCTTCGGTGCGGTAGTGGGCCTGCTGGCCGGCCCGGCCGCGATAGCGGCCATGAAGGAGCAGGGCGTGGCGCTGCTGGTATCAGGCGCAGTAGTCACCATCGTGCCGCCGCTGGTGGCGCTGTACTTTGGCCGCTACGTGCTACGCCTGCATCCGATGATTCTGTTCGGTGCCCTGGCCGGTGCACAGACCGAGGCGGCGTCGATGAACAAGATCATCGAGCAGTCGGGCAGTAATACGCCGGTCATCGGCTTCACCGTGTGCTATGCCATCTCTAACGTGCTGCTGGCGGTGTGCGGGCCAATCATTGTTTATGTAGTGACCGGGTAGGTAACACGGCATCAAGGCGCGCTGAACGTGCCAGCGGTTGTCGTCCACGCCACACGTAATGTTGAAGTTACATTGACCCCGAGGGTCATTTACCGTGTTGGTTTGTTCATGCGGCCAAGTAGCATACAGAAATAGTTGCTCACCTGCATTGCCGCCCATCTTTACTAGCCTCAGTGTCTTTCGCACAAGGAGGCGCACGCTACATGTCTATCTATGAACGAACTATTCAGGGTGCCCGCCAATGGAATGACTGGCGCTGGCAGCAGAAGAATGCAGTGCGTGACGAACCGACACTTAACGCGGCCTGCGGTGGTTGGAGCAAAGAGGTATCGGCGCATATCGAACGCAACTTGCAAGACCGCAAGCTGCAAGTCACGCCGTATTATATTGAGCTCATCATGCGCTCGCTCGATAACGCGCCGGTGACCGAGCATCCCCTGTGGCAACAGGTGGTGCCCTACTGGAATGAAGAAATACCGGGCGACTACGATGGCACTTCCGAGAATTGGGAGTTGCACCATGAGATGAAGACGCCTATTTGCCAGCACAAGTACGATAATCGCGTCATCTTGCGGATGACCAATACCTGCAATGCCTATTGCCAGTTCTGTTTCGAGGCCTTGCGCACCCTGCAGGTCGACACTGAAAAAGCCAACGCCAACACCCACTCATTCCTGGCATCGGTGGAGTACGTACGCAACAACCCTGCCATCGAGGAGGTGATCCTCAGCGGTGGTGACCCCTTGATGCTGGCCGACCGCAGGCTGGAAGAGAACCTGGCGGCATTGCGCGCCGTCAGCGACAACCTGCTTATTCGCATTCATTCTCGGGCCTTGAGTTTCAACCCGTTTCGTGTCACCGATGAGTTGGTGGCCATGCTGGATAAATATAAAGTCAACGCCTTTGGCGTGCATGTCTGCCACCCCCTTGAACTGAGCGCAGACTTTACCGCCGCCGTTCAGCGCCTTCAGCGTGTCGTGCCTATTGTGTTTGCCAACATGCCATTGTTGCGGGGCGTGAATGACGATGAAGACACATTGCACACACTGTTTATTGACCTTTACCGCCTGGGTGTAAAACCCTATTACCTGTACCACTTCATGCCGTTCTCACCCGGTGCGTCGGCGTACAAGGCTTCGATCAGTCAGGCCATTGCGATCATGGATCGGCTTAAACGCCGTGTGTCCAACATCGCCCTGCCCGAATATGTTCTACCGCACGCACAAGGCAAATTCACCGTGCCCTTGCTGGATGTTGAAAAGCCTCAAGACTTTCCACACTTTGAAGTTCGCGACGGACAACGGTATTACCGCTTCCGTAACTGGCAAGGCCACTGGTGCAGTTGGCAGGACGCGTAAACTCATCGACGAAATCAGGACGTAGTGATCATGAAGCAGGATGCCATTCTTTTTATTGATGTCGATGACAGTCGTCATGTTCGCTATCACTACCGGGAGCCGCACTTTGCAGCGGCCCGCGAACAAGGATTGCTTTGTCTGACGGCGGGTGTAGCAGGGCGCCATCACCTGCAACGACTTCGGGATGACAGTGATGCCGTGTTCTTGCTCGATTCGCTGAACGAGCACGCCATTCTGGACCTGGTTGCCCAACTGGAGGAGCAGTACGCCCTTCGTGCGATTTTCTGCCAGGCGGGGCATCCGTCTGCTCAAGGGGAGGTGGGGTGTATCGTTGCGCAGGTCTGCCAGCGGCTCGGGCTGGTCTACAGCTGCCCCGAGGGTATTGCCGCCTGCAACAACAAGTTCCTGATGCGCCGTGTACTGGATAAGCAGGGGCTTCGCTCCGTGCCGTTCGCACTGTGCAGCAACGAACAGGCCCTCAAGGCGGGGGCTGACCGAGTGGGCTATCCGCTGATCGCCAAGCCACCGTTTGGTGGTGCCTCTGCGTTCATCAAGAAGTGTTCCAACTGGGAAGCATTGCGCAGCCATTACGCGCAGTTCCGTCGCGAGCACGGCACTGCCAGCAACTCGGATTTCTACGGCTGCGCGCACACCCTGGCGGGCGAAGACGGGCAGCAGCACGCGCACATTCCAGGCTGCAGCATGCTGCTGGAGGGCTATATCTCGGGCATTGAAGGGAGTGTCGAGTGTGTGATCGTCGGTGAGCAGATCCATGCGCTGCTGATCAACGAAAAACTGGTGCTTACCGAGCGCAGCGGCACTGTGCTCGAAAACCTGCTGATTTCACCGCCGGCGTCCTTTACCGAGCAGCAGTGCAAACAGATCCGCCAATACGCTGTGGATTGCCTGCGCGCGGTCGGCCTGACCAACGCGGTGGTGCATTTCGAGTTTCGCATGACCGCCGAGGGCCCCGTGGCCATTGAAATCAACCCGCGCCTGGGGGGCTCTACGTCAACGCGGCATTTCGTGACCTGGCCGCCATCGATCCTTACCAGTTGTATATCGCTGTGCTGCTGGGCAAACCGGGGGTAACCGCGCAACTCGATGGTGCCGCGCAAAAGGTCGCCGCTGCAGGACAACGCTACTCGATGCTGGCGGTGTACCCGGAACACAGCGGCCATTTCAAGGGCATTGAAGGCCTGCACTACCTGGATAACCAGGCGTGTGTACTGGAATATGCCCAGCAGAGCGCCGGCAGCTATATCGACGCGGATATCGAAGAGCACTACTTGCTCAAGTGCTGGGCCAAGGTCGACGATGCCGCACACGCCCATGCCCTGCATGATGCGGTCAGGCAAAACCTGCGTGTCATCCTCGATAACCCGGTTGCAGGGTAGCGCGATGGACGTCCTACAGATTTCGGCGCATTTGCGCGAGCATCACCATTGCCATGTCCGGGATTATCGGGATCTGATTCCGATTGAACCCGGTGAAGAGGACAGCTTTCGAGCGTACTGGTCAAATCTGGTGCCCGACGAGGCGTTCCAGGCGTACACCCACCGCGAACGCCGCATCCTGCGCTATCGATTGTCGCCTTCGCGGCAACTACAGCTCGACAGGAATACCGCGTTCAATTCGCCCGTCACCTATGCCATCGAGTATCGCCAGGGCGTCAATCACTTGAGCTACTGCGAGGAGGGCTTCATCTCGCATCCGCTCATGCACAAGCTTCTGGCCATGGACCTTGCGCTGATCGGCCCGCACCTCGGTGAGCAGGCGTACACGATTGATATCCACCCGTTCCGGGTCAAGGCAGATGCCCAGTCCAGCAGCCCGACCACGTCGGGGATTCACCAGGATGGCCTGGACTGGGTATTCGTGCATTTCATCGGCGAGCGTAATACGGTGCCAGTGGTCTCGGAGTTCTTCACCACTGAATCGACACACAGCCCGGTGTTGAACCTGGCGCTGGGGCAGTTCCTCGAAACCATCGTGTTCAATGATCGCGCACTGTACCATCGCGCCAGCGATGTTCGTCCGCTGGCCGATTCGGCCCCAGCCTGGCGCGATGTGTTGCTCGTCGGCCTGCGCAGTGAAAGGCCCGACGCAGAGGCGCAGGGTTCATGAGCCACGACTCGCGGTTGGCCCGCTCGACCCTGAACGCGCGCCTGATCATCTTTGCCAGAGGCATTTCGGATTTTGGCGCGTTCCTGAACATGGTGGCGCTCTCCACCTACGTCTACTGGCTCAGTGAAAGCGTGGTGTTCGTCAGTATCTTCCTGGCGTGCCGCGTCATCGGCGGGATTGTCGCCAGCCTGTTCGGCATTGCGTTTTTCCGGCGCTTTGCCGGGCGAGGCACACTGGCCGGCCTGGATCTGGCCAGGGCGCTGCTATTGACGCCGCTGCTGGTGCTGATACCAGCGCATCAGCTGAGCATCCTGCCGTTTATCGCCTTTGGGATCGGCTTGTGCAATTCGCTGTTTGCCATTGGTATCAACAGCCAGCTACCCACCTGGGTTGCACTGGAGCAGCGGGTGAGCACCAATGCTTGGATTACCTCTGCCGCGGCCACCGGTGCGGTCTTCGGCAGCTTGCTGTCCGGCTTGCTGATTGCAACTGCGGGGTTCGCAGCGGTGTTCACCGTCAACATTGCCACCTATGTGCTGGCCGCCAGCCTGATCTTGCCGTTGCGTGCGTTGTATTCAGTCGCGGTAGCTGCGCATCGAGGGCTTTCTGCCGAGTGGCACGAACTCAGAACAGGGCTGCGTGCAGCACCGGTGTTGGCAGCCATGCTGCTGATCAGCATGCTCGACACGCTTGGTAGCGCCGCTCATAACGTCGGTTGGCCCGTGTTGTCCCAGTACATTTCGCCAGACACGGCAAAAACGGTGATGGGTTATCTGCTGGCGGTCTGGGCCTGTGGCAAGTTCCTTGGCGCGCGCCTGGCCAGTGCAGTTCTGAAAGGCCGTGACACGCAGCGCATGGAGCGCCTGTTCATGATGGGCGTGGCGCTGATGTCCAGCGGTTTCGTGCTGACCTTTCAACAAACCGAGTTGTGGTTGGCACTGGTGTTGGTCGTGTGGGCCGGCCTGGGGGATGGACTGTCTGAGGTGGCCTTGATTTCCCGGGCACAAAGCGAGCCGGATAGCCTGCGCCTGCCACTGTTCAGTTTATTGACCCTGATTCAGATGGCCGGCTTCGGCGTAGGCATGCTGCTGGTCGGCCCGTTCTATGTAGCATGGACGCCGGCCCAGGTGATTGTTGTGTTCCATGGCTTGCCGTTGGTTGCGCTGGTGATCATGGGGCTGTGGATGAACAAGCGGCGGATCGACGTTGGCGCATGGAAGAAATCCTGAGGGCCCATAGCAGCACGACCGCAGGCTGACACCAGCGGCTACAAGTTGGGGTTGCAGTCTGTAGCCGCTGCCGAAGTACGAGGCTGCGATCGGCTGCGCAGCAGTCGTCATTCCGTTTCAGTAATTGAGTGTATAGCGCAGGATCAAACGGTTCTCGTTGGCGCTGTCGGCGTAGGTGGAGCGGTTGGTGGAGTTGCGCCATTGTACCGACAGCCCTTTGACCGGGCCGCTCTGGACCACGTAGGTGATATCGGTCATGCGTTCCCACTCCTGGCCGTCGTCACCCGATGCGCGTAGGCCGGCCGCCTGTGATGTATTGATCATGGTCGGATCGACGTCCTCACCCTTGGCGTACTTCACCCCCAGGGTCAGGCCGGGAATACCCAGGGTGACGAAGTCGAAGTCATAGCGCGCGAACCAGACGCGTTCATTGGCTGCGGTGAAGGTGCTCACCAGCGATTCACCGAACAGGTAGGTGTCAGTGCCATTGACGAACGCAAACGGGGTATCGCCCCAGGCTTTCTGGTAACCGCCGCCCAGAGTGTGGCCCTTGAGGCTGTAGGCCAGGTAACTGCTCAAGGTACGGTTATCGACTTCACCCAGGCTTTTGTCGCCGGTCTCGTTGGCGTCGAACAGGCGCACATCGGTAATAAGGGTGCCCACCGACAGTGGCTGGTTGAGTTTCAGGCCCACGTAGTTGTTGCGGTAAAGGTCTTCAAGCTCGGCGATGTGATAGCTCAAGGTCAGCGTCGGCAACGCTTTGTAATCGAAGGCCAGGTAGTTGTAATAGTCGGCTTCTACCGGCGCGTAGCCGGTGGCGGTGAGGGATTCGAAGTCGGTGGAGTTGCGCTGCTTCACCTTGTTGATTCGCAGCGCCGAAAAAGTCAGCCCGGACAGATCGTTGGACACCAGGCTGCCACCACGAAACACCTGGGGCAGCAAGCGGCTGTTGTTGCTTGCAAGCAACGGCATGACCGGGTTGATGCCGCCAATGCGCAGCTCGCTTTTGCCCAGGCGCGCCTTGGCGGTCACGGTCATCTTGCTGTATGCGTCTTCGACGTTGCGCTCGGAGTCGTAGGCCAGCAGGCCTGATCCGGTTCGGTCGGGACTGGAGTCGAGCTTAACCCCGAGCAGGCCAAGGGCGTCGACACCAAAGCCGACCGTTCCTTCGGTAAAACCCGATTGCAGGTTGAGGATGAAACCCTGGCCCCATTCATCGCGCTTGTTCTGACGTGCATCGTCATTGCGAAAGTCGCGGTTGTAATAGAAGTTGCGCAGTTCAAGGCTTGCCTTTGCATCATTGACAAAGTCCGCCAGTGCCACAGGGGTTTGAGTGGCAACAGCCGTGGCGAGCAGCAGCTTCACAGGGTGTTTCGACATTACAGGCACCTTTTATTTTTGTTGTTGTGATCAAAGTGGAACGTTGCAAACGCACTGACCGTTTCCCGATCGGTCACCAGGGTGTTTTCGACACCGGCAGGGTCGGCGTAGCCGAGGCTCATGCCGCACACCAGCATCTGCTCGGGCGCAATGCCCAATTGCTGCGAGATGAGGGCGTGGTACTTGAGGAAGGAGGCCTGCGGGCAGGTATGCAGGCCTCGGCCACGCGCGGCGACCATCACGCTTTGCAAGAACATGCCGTAGTCGAGGAGGCTGCCCTCGCCGAGGCTACGGTCAATGGTGAACAGCAGCCCTACCGGGGCGTCGAAGAACCGGTAGTTGCGACCGTGCTGTTCATGCATGCGCTGCTTGTCGCCCTTGTCGATGCCCAGCAACCCGTAGAGCGCCCAGCCCACGGCCCGTCGGCGGTCGAGGTAGGGCGCTTTCCATTGGCGTGGGTAGTAGGCATATGGGTCCTGCAGATGGGCGCTGCGCACCGGATCGT
Source organism: Pseudomonas vranovensis (assembly GCF_040438935.1). NCBI lineage: Bacteria > Pseudomonadati > Pseudomonadota > Gammaproteobacteria > Pseudomonadales > Pseudomonadaceae > Pseudomonas > Pseudomonas vranovensis. The sequence goes on from NZ_CP159259.1 coordinate 1,981,137, forward strand.
CATCGAGTTCGGCGATGGCGCGCGACAGCCGCGCCTTCGCTTCGCCGGCAACCACGTGAACATGCCAGGGTTGCATGTTCACGCCGGTAGCGCTGAAGCGGGCGACATCGAGGATGGCCTCGATGTCGGCCTGCGCCACCTCGGTGGGAAGAAATGCCCGGATACTGCGTCGCGTGGTGATTGCCCAGTCAACGGCCTGGTGTACAAGTTTCGCGTCGGCTGGCGGTGGCGATAGTCGGTTCATGTCTGATCCTGCAGGCAGCGTGCGATGTACTCAGCGCGACAACGCCAGGGCTTTTCTCTCTTGAGTCGATTGCGCCCTGGACTGGTTGATCAAGGTGACCGCCAGGGCACCGATCAGGCCGGCCAGGCTGATAGCCATGAAGTTCTGCTGCAGCGGCAGGGCCAACGACACCAGCCAGCCAATCAGCACAGGGGCAACAATCGCGCCGATGCGCCCCACGCCAGATGCGAAGCCGACACCGGTAGAGCGGATTTCCGAAGGATAGAAATCACCGGCGTAGGCATAGGCCAGCAACTGGGTGCCCAGGGTAGAGGCTCCTACCAGGAACACCACCGCGAACAACAATGTGGTATCGCGGGTGAAGCCCAGGAGGGTGAGGGCGATAGCACCGATGATGTAGAAGCACACCAGTACATACTTGATGTTGAACTTGTCGCTCAACCAGCCCCCGACCATGGCGCCGGCGATCGACCCCAGGTTGAAGACAATGACGAAGTTCAATGCAGAGCCCAGGCTGAAGCCCGCCATTGCCATCAACTTGGTCAGCCAGGAGTTGAGGGCATAGACCATGAACAGGCCAGTCATGAACGCGGTCCAGATCATCACGGTGCTAAAGCCGCGACCTTGCTTGAACAAGTCGCGTACCGGGGTTTCCTGGGTGCCCTGCACCGGTACGTTGCCAGTCACCACGGTATTGCTTGCCAGGTTAAAGCCCGGCTCGATCTTCTGCACGATCTCGCGCAGCTCATCCTGGCGACCGGTTCTGAGCAGGTATCCGATCGACTGCGGCATGCTTTTGAGGATGAACGGAATCAGCAGTACTGGCAGGCCTGCAACGTAGAACACCCACTGCCAGCCATAAGTCTCGATCAGTTGCTTGGCGGTGAGTGCCACCAGGATCCCGCCTACCGAATAGCCCGCGAAAACCAGGGTAATCAGGCGAGTACGCAGCTTGAGGGGCGAGTATTCACCCATCTGCGCAGTACACACCGGCAGTACGCCACCGATGCCCAGGCCTGCAATGAAGCGCGCGATGCTGAAGCTGACCGGGTCGTCGGTCAGGCCCGCCACTGCGGTGAAGATGCTGAACAGCGCCACACAGATGGCGATCATGCGCGGCCGGCCGATGCGGTCGGCCAATGTACCGAGGAATATCGCACCCAACATGGTGCCCAGCAGAGCCGAGCCCGCCATGATGCCGGCGCTGGTGGGGTCGACATTCATGTCTTGCATGATCGCTGGCAGTGCCGCGCCGACCACGGCAAGGTCATAGCCGTCGATGATCAGAATGAGCACACACCAGAACAGGATGCGCCCATGAAAACGATTGAACTTTGAATCTCCTGCCAACGCATAGACGTTCACTGATTGCATATCGTGTCTTCCTTCGCTTTTATTCTTGTTTGTGAAGTGCACAGTCGTAATGCCAGGGCCCAATGGGCTACCTGCTGCGAATCCTAGGGGGGTTTACCAATACGTCACATGCCCGGGGGCGTCGTTGTGATTGACCGAAATGGACACCGGCTGTGGCAGTGGGCTTGCACTGCGATGCGATACGACCGATAGATCGCAACCGCGGGGCAAGCCCGCACTTCCATCAGTAAGCGCTTTGCTCTTGTGTGCTGCTGCGGCGATAGGCGCCGGGGCTTACCCCGGTCCACTTCTTGAAAGCGCGGTGAAAGGCGCTGGTTTCCTGAAAGCCTGCCTGCGCGGCGACTTCGCAGACAGTCAAGTCCGATTGCCCGAGAAAGTTGATTGCCATGTCGCGCCTGAGACTGTCCTTGAGCCCTTGGTAACTCACGCCTTCGGCCTGCAAGCGCCGTTGCAGGGTGGAGCTGGACATGCTCAATTGGTTGGCGATCTCATCCAGTGCCGGCCAGTCTTCCGGGCGGTGGTTACGTAGCCGTTGCCTGACCTGGGCACTGAGACTCGCGTCATTGCGGTACTTGACCAGCAGGCTGGCGGGCGACTCCCTGAGGAAGGTCGCCAGGCTCTCGTGGGACTGGGCGACCTTGAGTTTCAAGAAACTTGCGTCAAAACGTACGAGGGTTACCGGTGCGCCGAACTCGATGTGTTCGCAGAAACGCATCCGGTAGTCGCTGTCATCGTTCGGGCGCGGTGTTCGAAAACTCAACGCCTGCAGCGGAATTCGACGATTACCCAGCCAGCACAACAGGCCATGCACGAGGATCAACCAGGTGCCGTAGCTGAACAACCTGCGTTCGATGCCATGGTCGTGAATGATGATATGCGCCGAATCTCCCTCCACCTTCAACTCGCCGTACAGATCGTCCAGCCCCATGCGCAGGAACGCCAGTATTCGCCGAAGCGCTTGCTCCAGCGATTCACAGCCAATGGTTGCATGGCACATAAGGCGAAAGCTGCCACGTCGCAAGGGATGGCTGTCGATGGCGAAGAACTCATCGTCGAGCATGTCCGACAACGCCACCCATAGCCTTGAGAAAGCCGCAGCCGATACCCGCGCGTTTGGGGACAGGAGCAATTGCGGGTCGATGCGCGCTTGCTGCAAGGGAAGGGCAGTACACAACCCCCGTTGGGCTGCGCCAAAAAGGGCTTCACGCACAAGGCTGATGGAGGTGGTTCCCTTGTAGGCAGCGAGCATTGCGTGGTCTCCATCCGTTGATTCAAGCCGGAAAGAAACTTACCAGATGGCCGTAAACGGCGGGGCGCACATTTTTGCATATGCGCCAAGCGTTTAAGGGGTAGGGCAGTGGTGCAACCCGATCAAACATAATAGTGCGTCACGTTGTCCATCACGGCATCGCGACTCGTGTACTGGTCGGGTCTTTTTTGTATGCGCTGCCGCGCACGTTGGTAAACCGCCGAATGCACACCCGAGAAAGGGAAACTGTCCGCAGAGAATACCGGCACGACGACACTCACGCCGCGGCGGTATTCGTAATTGAATGTTTGTGCAATCAGCCCTGAATAGTGTTGGGTGTACTCAATATTTGTGAAGCCTGCAGCCTTCAGCGCCGCAATGACCTGCATGCCTATATAGGTGGACGGCGGTGTGCATCTCAAGCGTGACAGATGACCATCGCCGCCAAATATTTTAATACGGGTGTTGCCTGCACTCATACCGGCGTGATGGATGGCCGCCAGGATCTGACAGACATTGTGGTTTAACTGCTTTTCAGAATCGAAGTGAGCGCACACAAGCCTTCGAGCGGTTGCGTCTTCTCCATACAGGCCAATACACGTCTGTATGGCGGGCATGGAGAGCGACAAGTTTTCGGTAGGGAAGACCCCATAGCTTCCTTGCAGGATGACCGCGCGCATAACATTCTTGTCCTTTTTGAATGGTTTAATGACTGCATTGAATCCGCAACAGGGACTGTACGTGACAGGACCCCGGACAGAATTCGGAAACGTCCTATTTTCTGGCCTCCGGGTAGTTTTGTAGAAGGACGCGCAGCGGATTTGTATGCTGAGACAGTTCTCAAACGGAGGGAGTGCGATGAGGCTGGTCGTTTATGCGGAACGTTGCCAGGGAGCATCGGATCTAACTCAACTAAATGACTATTTAGTTGAGTTATAATTTTGCGTTATCAAAAAAGACGGGGAGTGAGGACGTTTTCGAGAAACCAGATATTGGTATCCTCCTAGGAAACCTCAAAAAGAGTGGAGAGCATATGCCCCAATTAAGCCAGGCTGAAGTCGAAGGGATTTACCTTGAAATCATCAAGCTGGTGAGTGATACGAAACACTTAACATTGAGGCAGGGAACATTACCCGCGAGATTTTCTGATATCCCATGGCTATTGTATTGCATTGGGAGTGATCGCCAGTGTTTCTACCGTAACCACACTGATGATCAAGTTGATCTGATCCCATTCCCAGGAGCAATCCCAGATGCAGCAGCACCTAATGCCATGGATGGTCGAAAGCGCGTACCGTTATTTGACGGCAGCAAAGCATCTTAAGCATTGCGACAACATGCTGCCAATTGCGCAGACCAATGCTGCACTTGGTATGGAAATCCTGCTTAAAAGCTTCGTTTCAAAACCCAATGGCAACCTTGGCCAGGTCTTTGAAACCTACGAACTCGACTACAACGCGATCAAGGCCGCTCACGAGCATTTGAAAGCAGCAGATAGAATTCCAACTCACCGGAAGAACGAGTCTGCTGATAAGCACGATCTGATGCCGCGACGTTTTCACCAAGGCGCGGTATCCATACGAGAAAGATGCCTGGAGCGGTTCCGGTGACATTCTAATCGGGGTCCTGGACGAGCTGATTGACGACGTGGTGGACTGGTATCGCGAGCAGAAATGCCAAGATCTGTTCATCGTGTGCCACGGAATGACGCCGGCCGATTTTCAGCCCAAGCCAGGCAAGGAGCCTGAGCGGTCGTGAACCTGGCTTCAAATCTGTCCACCCAGGGCCCCCGAGTCTCCATAGGAAGCTTCGCATAATGTATATTATGTTAAATTGAATATCTGGAAGCGAGAGATGATCTATCCCCGTTCACCTATAGTGTGAGCTCTACCAGTTAATCGGAAACCACCAACGGTTTCGCGGAAAGCCTTTCAGGTCGCGTACTTGCGTTGCTTACCTAATAAGATTTCTCAGCATCCGCCTCGCCCACCGTCCGATCAATAAGCGGAGCCAGTTTTTACCTAACCCACTGATTTCTCGACTCTTCGAATCACACCGATGATCCGCTTGGAAAAAAATTGCAAGCAGCCTCGTCACCTCGGCTTCGTCTGATTGTTAATCGGAAGAACGAAAAGCCAGTTTCCTCGAATCCAACATCTCGTTGATTTCCCTAATAAAACCCTATGCTTTGGCGAGCGTTCGAGATGTGCTCCCGGTTCGCGTTGTCGCGACTTAACCGGAAGAAAATTCTGGGTTGAGCAAGCCCTGAACGCGACGATTGCCGCACCTCACGACATTGAGTACATTTCGGTGGATGATTTTTTCTGCTAGTGGGAACAGATGGACGTTTCATTCCACCCTTTGCTGACAAGCCAAGGGCTACCTGCGGCGGATGGCTCGGGGAGTTCCGTAGTTGAAATCTGCCTAGTACGAGAATATCTGCAATCGCTTCCCTCCACGCTGCGTGCTCATGACGGCTATAAGCTGTTGGCGGATTACTATAATAAGACTTTGTCGAGGCGCGTGAACGCTAGACAAGAGCTGTATATAATTGAACGACTGCTTCTCTGGTGTTTTTCTATAAAGAAAAAGTCTATTTCCGCGCTTATGGGAAAAGACATATCAAAGTTTATTGATTTCCTAAGGGCTCCCCCGGAAAAATGGCTAGGGAAAGTAGGAGTCAAGCGATTTATAGTGGAGCGAGGTGTTTCAAAGCCCAATCCAAAGTGGCGACCGTGCTCCGCTCCAATATTAGATCCAGAGCGTGTGCGCTTTACCCTGAATAAATTTCTCAGATTTGGTTCTGAATTCATGGGTCTTGTGATATGCCCTCCTTCACCTCAAAAAGCCGGAATCAAGCAGTGCTGCTGTAGAGATGCCGAAAAGCTAGCTGTAGTCTATATGGAGGCATTAGCAACATATCGGCCAGGCAGGGCTGCTAGCGAACGTGGCCTGTTCCTGTTTGCAACCTCTCTATATCTACGCATCAGTCATAGTGAGCTGGCAAAATATTGCAATGAATTTAGTATGCAGTGCTTTTTGGTGACAGCGTACGATAGTGGCTTGTTTAGACTTGCAACGAATACCGGCGTGCTTGAACGGGAATTGCCCAGTGGGTACATGAAATTTTTCTTTCGCTGGCGGGAGTATCTGGGTCTTTCTAAATATCCACAATTCACAGAGCAGCTTCCGATATTCACCCGAAGAGCTCTTGTGAATTTCACTTGTGAGCTCCCTGATATCTGCCCTGGTGGGTATTCACCAACTCAGATACTCAAGTCGCTATTCCTAAGGTGCCCGAATTGCAATAAAAAAGTCGAGGTTAGACAGGCGGCAAGCGTACAGGCGTCCGCGCGATTTAGGAAACGAGTTAGTGACAAGCAGCTGACTCATAGAGCGATTCACGGCGTGTTCTTGCTCTCAAAGAGTAACTGCTCCACCCTCGGAATAGCTCCTATTCCCCTCTTTGGCATGTCTTCTCGAAGTTTCAAGCCTCTAAGTGCTACGCTTAGGGTAAATATGTTGGTGGGGGGGAATAAGTTTTTAGATATCGATGTCTGTCGGGCTGGCGTATCATTTTTTGATCTATTAGCAATGCTAGACTCAAGCCGGCTGAAGCTAATGGCCTTCGAAAAGCTGACACTTTGGTCTATGTTAATTCTGAAAAAGACACCAGCAGAGCTCTTTAGACATGAGGTGGAGCAATTTTACGTATTCTGTATGAACCCACCAGTCGAATGGGTAGTTCAAGGTCGTGCGTTTAGGGACAACGGCTTATATGAGGATCCCGAATTCACAATCAATCAGAATTGGCGTCCGTTTTATCAGTTACCTCCAGATAAAGCGAGCCAGGTAGCACGTGCAAGTCGGATAGTAGGGTGGTGTAATTCATGCTTTGTTACTCTTGTGAAAGCTGGACACTTGCGTGAGAACCCGTTTTCAGATTTTAACAAACGCATAAACTAAGCTTGGAAGCGCTTGCGAATTCCTCAGAAGCCGACCTAAAAATCTAGCTTTACGTTCAGCCAAACGCGAATCGATGAGTGTCTTTGTAGTGGTCAACTAATCCCGGACACGACGTTAAGTTTTTTCTCGGCCTGAGCCGGGGCCAGTCCATTGTTGAACTGATGCGGTCTAATCCAGTTGTACCTATGCATCAGGTAATGGCTGATGTCGCGATTCGCCTCTTGAGCTGTCATATAGCCCACAGTCGGTATCCATTCAGTTTTCAAGCTGCGAAACACACGCTCCATCGGCGCATTGTCCCAACAGTTCCCACGACGGCTCATGCTTTGGCGCATGCGGTAACGCCAGAGCCGTTGGCGAAACTGGCGGCTGCCATATTGCGAGCCCTGATCCGAGTGAAACAAAAGCCCTTGAGGCTTGCCACGCTGCTCGTAAGCCATGTCCAACGCCTTGATGACCAGATCCGCATCCGGCTTGTTCGACAGCGCCCAGCCCACCACTCGGCGCGCGTAAAGATCCATAACCACAGCCAGGTAATGCCATTTCCCTTGAGCCCAGATGTAGGTGATGTCGCCACACCAGACCTGGTTGGGTGCCGGAACATCAAACTCTCGATTCAAGATATTCGGAATGTCAGGCCGCTCGACCGTCGCTTGTTTGTAGGCATGTGATCCAGGTTGTTTGCTGACTAGCGCCAGTTCCCGCATCAGGCCTCGCACCTTGAACCGCCCGATCTGCTCGCCGTCTTCCTGCATCATCGACACGATACTGCGGCTACCGGCAGCGCTTCGACTTTGCGTAAACAGTTCGTTGACCCGACTGCGCAACCGAAGCCGCTCAACGTCGGGACTTCGGCGCCTGAGGCGGTGGGCGTAGTAACACGAACGAGTAACATCAAAGACTGCGCAAAGCCAATCGACCGGCTCTTGGGTACTTAACTGATCAATCAGCGTGTGCGCTCGTGCTCTTCCGACATCAAGAGCGCGGTAGCCTTTTTTAAAATGGATTTCTCCCGCTCAAGGCGAGCGATTCGAGCTTCCAGTTCCTGGATTTTCTGCTGCTCAGGCGTCAGCGCTTTACTCTGCGGAGTAACGCCGGTGCGCTCCTGCTGAAGCTGATTAACCCAGCGGCGCAATGCGGACTCGACCACACCAAGTGAGCGGCTGGCTTCGATATGGCTATAGCCTTGATCGAGCACGAGGCCTGCGGCCTCGCGTTTGAATTCAGCGGAAAAGGAACGACGTTGTTTGGTCATCAGACACCTCTATCTGGCGAGCATTCTCGCCTAAATGGGTGTCCGGTTTCATTAGACCACTACATGGCCGGCCTTAAGGCGAATGCGTTTGGGATGATAGCTCACCGCCATCTTCGCCTGCGAACCCTTTGTTCACCAGGCAAGAGCTAGGCCCTAGCTTACCTCTTCACGATCCGCACATTGATGGCCTGTAGCCCCACACCTATACTCGAGGCACCATATACAGGAGCATCAAATGTCCAGACTCGCCGAATTCCGTGCTTTGGAGCAAAAACTGGCTGCACAGCTGGCCGAACTCGAGACCCTCAAAAACGATGATGGCCTGAAGCGCGAAATCGAATTTGAAAAAAAGCTCCGTAGCCTGCTCTCGGAGTATGGCTACAGCATGCGCAATATCGTAGCCATTCTTGACCCACAATCTGCCAGTCGACGTGCACCAGCCGCTGTGGCTGAAAAGTCCAGCCGCAAGCCTCGTCAGCTCAAGGTCTACAAGAACCCTCACACAGGCGAGCGCGTCGAAACCAAGGGTGGTAACCACAAGACATTGAAAGATTGGAAAAGCGAGTATGGTGCCGACGAAGTCGAGAACTGGTTAGCTAAGTGAATCATCATGAGCAAAAAGGGGGCCTGTGAAGGCCCCCTTTTTTATTTACCCAGAACAGTGATGCCTCTCTGGGCGACCCAACAATTCCCGCCTACTGCACGTTCCAGGTATAGCCAGAACTCCCTGCCCGCTCTAAGGCCACCGCACCAACTCCAGCTCCTTGAGCCGGATGGCCATCGCCGAGTCTGAGACACCGAATTGCTGGGCCAGTGACACCAGGTGCTGGTTGTTAAATCGGGTGCATCGCGCCAGCGCCAGCTCACGTTCTCCCGACTCTTTCGGGGAGTAGAGAAGCCGATCCGGATTGTTGGGGTCGAGGTGATAGGCAATCACGTCACTGAAGCGCAATTGCCCCTTGCAACAGAACATGAACTCGAACCGTTCTCTCACCAGCTTCTGAGGCATTAGGAAGCAGGCGGCGAAGCGATCGGCTTGTCTCTCTGCAGGTGCACGTGGTGTTTGCAGATGACTGCCGTCAAAAGCGCGGTCGCGGTGCATGATAGTGTCTTCGTGGAGCACAAGATGGCCGATCTCATGCGCGCCGGTGAAGAGCTGGACTTTGTCACCAAACTCAGTCGCGACGGCGATCTTGTTCGATTGACGGTCAATCAGGCCCGCGATACGAGTACCGGCGTTGTGCCGATTGAAATGGGTGTCTCCCAGGGTGGGATGCTCATGGTAGTCGTAGCCGCAGACCATGGCAGCGATCCGGGGGCTGCGCATCATCATCGGCGGAACATCTTGATCTGGCCACAGGTAACGGCGATCACGGTAAATCTGCATGAGCAGATCGGTCGCTGCTTTCTCGATATGGGCTTCGTTCATGGCAAAACACCAGATGTAGGCTCTCAAGCACAATTTAGCCCAATATGTAGTGCTTTCAATATGTGCCTAACCCAATATATAGGTTTTGCCGATGAACGGTACGGCTGGTACTGGCCCGCTAAACTCCGATGGGTTCCGAGATCCCTTATAAGATCCGAGCTCTCGTTAGGAACCAGCCACGCTATCGAAACCCATGGTATTTCCTGTCCTGCGACCAAGGAACATAGTGGACTGGGTCGATCTCGGTGCTGAAGCGGACTCCCTGGATTTTGTGAATCACAATGCCGTCTCGAGCTAGACGTAGGCTTGGCTCCGGCGGAGGTACCAGAGGGACGTACCGGGAGGATTGATCTGAGTCTTTAGGTTCCGCTTCCCAGTACTCTGGGTAATACACCAACCTATCTTCATCCGGTTCCCAGAGACTCACATACTCAGCCTTTTGTGTGTCCTCGAGCCTTTCTACCCCACTGGCCTTGTTGAAAAGAATGACGTTCTGCCCCAGTGACGTATCCTGTTGCACCTGCACAGAGGGAAATAAGATACCGTCGAGATTCAGCTTTTCATGGGTTGCAAGGAAATCGGCAATAGCTTGCGTGATCAGATACCCGCTTTCCGCCGAGTCCGGCATAACTGGCATCGTCAGCTGGCGCTGTAAGTCTTTCAGAAACGCGCAGCGTTCGGTGAGGCTCCTGCGAATTGGATTGAAGTAGCTCAACCCCCGATGCGGACGCATTGAAGCCAGGTCGTTCAGGTTGAGAAGCCTCAGAGGCCGGATTACGTCGAACCGCGCGGTAACTACCATGCTGCCAACCGGAGGGCGCACCTCCGCAATTGCCGTGTGGTCATCTGTTGCGCCGTAAAAAACCGAAATTCCCTTGGCGTTCATTCGGCCAGGAGATCCCTTGCCTCCTGGTACCGGGCCGAGATGCTTTTCAGGGTGAGTCAGCGCTTCCTCCATGCTCTGCTCATCCTGGAACACCCTACCCCGTTGGAATGACGAGATTGGATAACCTTGGCCTGCGATCACAATGGCTGAACGGTCGTCCATCGAGCGCAGATCTTCTATGCCGTCGAAGACCATGGTCAGGATTGACCCCACTAAGGGATTTGCCAGTCGGGATTCAAACTGAAGACTGTGCTCCATTTTTCGCCAGCCTACCGTCAATTCCGACGAGGCCTCAGTCTCTTCGACGAAATAGGGGTCGTCGTCATTCTCCGAGTAGCTCCAGGACTCGAGCAGGCGGTCATGGATATCAGAAATTAGGGCCTGATCGGCACCTAGCATGTGCTCCAGGACATCATACAAACTGACGCCGACGGGAGGATAGCCGTGATGAATCACTGAGCCGGGTTGTTGGATAGCCCGGTACGAGGCATGGATTGCTGTTTCGCAGAGTTCTACCAGCTCTTCCATGTCCATGACAGGGAGCTCTCGGTCGCAGTAGTCACACTCGCTGATATCGTTCTCCGAGGCATGATCCTGCAGGAAGGTTTCGGTAAGGCAATCGGTACACACTACTTGACGCATCATTTGCTCCTTGGATGCATTACACGACACCCTATCTACGTCTAGGCGAAGGCCTCTCGCTGATTTAAGCACTTACCCATCGGGTGCCGGCCTTGCCAATGGTTAGGAGCTGCTATCTTTACTGAAGCTCAGCTCCTCAACGGCCCCAAGTCAATCGCCAGGCAGCGAAGGTCAGTTACCTCTGCAACCATGGTGTCGCTGGCCTCGTGATAGGTGAAGGTGCCCAGGAAATAGAACGTTAAGTACCTTACCAGCCGTGCCTGATCGAGAAGTTCATTCACATAGCGCCTTGATCGGTGCTGAGTCATGACCTCATCAGAGACCTGGAGAGAGGCATCTTTTTCCGAAACCTTGTCATAGAAGTTGAATACGAAGCCGGCCCCTACCCGCGGCTCAATCCGCCCACCGCCGTTGTAGACGTATCCTGCAGTGTCAGGCCTGGCCCAAGCCACCTTCTTGAAGTACGAACGCAACGGTATCTCACCACGCCCTGTCACGTTGATCGTTACCTCGGGAAAGAGGTCTTTGAAGGCTTCGCGTGTGTCGTGGTAGTAATCCACTAGTTCACGCAGGTCACCGCTTCGATGCTTCCGATCGGATCGGGTGCCTTCTGCGCCGCCACCGCCCCGTCGACGATTGGCTCCAGCCTCGTCCTCGTCGCCTGGTGCTGCTCGAGGTGGACGTACCACGGGTTGCTCTGGCTGTGTCGGGGGAACAAAGATATCGATTACCGAAGTGAGTTGGCGTTTTGCCAAGCGTGTGCGGGTCTGTACTTCCGTCTCTCCGGGCAACGGCGCATCGCTACCTTCGTCCTCATCTGGCAGCATCCACTCGCAGTCCACATGATGGTCATAGTGCTCGTTGTCTTTGTAATGCGGAGATTTGACGCGCGCTTTTTCGGTCGGGTGGATGTAGTAATTGACGGCTGTGATTTTTGGCACCACCTTGAGCGCCCTGCATTCCGGCGATGAGCACTGGAACAGAAAACGGCTACGTGGCAGGTTTTGGTTGAAATAGGCCTGATGTGCACCGCCTATGGTTAACTCCTGGCCCAACTCCACACAGTACGCCCGGGTAATCCTTCGCTTCGTTCGCATCTCCAGCCTCAACGCAAAAGCTCGAGACTAACTCGCCCGGGTTAGAGCGCCAAGGCCCGAGCTAGAGCTGTCAGCTAATACCTTGGTCGAAGACGGTGTCATCGGAAAGGTGGCGTGGGCCGCAAGTCTTACGGGTTGCTGAGTAGATGAATGCGTGACCGCTTAGCCCATTCCTGGCCCGCTAAACCCGCCCGGTTTGGGCTTAGACTTAGGCTTTGGAGGCTCATAGCTTGTAGAGTCCAGCCAATTTTTCAAATCGCCAACCGAGGAAAACTCCATCATGAGTAACTCACCCCCGTCAGGGTGGTCAACAATCAGCTCGATCCCAGACTCACCATCGTCTTCCAGGCTCATCAGCCAGTCGGTGTAGCGCTCAAAGGTTACAAAGTCGGTTCCGAGATTGCCTGAGAGGAAATCCTCAACGAGATGCTTGTGCTTGAGCATCGGGCCATGATTCGGATTCTCCTCCACCAGCCCGGACTCCTCACCGAAGATGTGCTGATTGCAAACTTCGGAGTAGTAGGCGTTAAAATTCACCCCGCGTCTCTTCGCTGAGTTTACCACCTCCATTTCAGACCAACCCACGTAGTGGCACTCTAAGCTCAAGCTTCTCCAGTCCTCTTCTACATCCAGTATTCGGCAGAGCTTAAGGCGTCTCGACTTACGGACTTCATGCTTAATATCCGATTTTTCGTATTTGAATTCAACCATAAGTATTTTTGTATGATTGGTGAACAAATAGTCTGCACCGAGAACAGTATCTTGCCCGTCTAGAGAGCAGCGAGTGACCTGTCGACCAGAGTCCAACGCACGTTGCTCCATGTACTTGGAGAAAGCGTCAATTACGGATTGCTCGTGTTTTCTTTTCACTATTTTCCTGAATTGGTCATCAATTAACTTTGCACAGCCATGGGATGTTCACCTCCCAAGATTCGGGGCTATCGTCCCTGCTTTAAATACGACCAGCCAACGACCGCAATCGTATGTATTTACCCCGAGCCCTGCTCATTTTGCGAGGCCAGTTTCATACTGGATGGCTGCGGTAGAGAAGCTTGCCTCGGCACTATCGTTCAGATCCAGCCCTCTCCAGTAAGGCATTGCCACCCACTTGAGGATGAACCACTAGGCCTACACCACGCTGGGTGAAAAGAAGTCGTCATCCTCCTCCTTGGGTCATGGATGGCACGAGACGGAGAACAGGCAATTCAAATGATACTATCTGAATGGCGCATTCTAGAGCCTCCAAAGGAAGAAAATACGAGCCAAAACGCGCCCCAGCGATTCTCCTGACCTATGACTACCTACGGGGCATAAGTATGGGATTCTCGGAACATATGACCAGCTTCTTGGCTCCTCTGGTCATCGCCACATAGAGGTTATTGGAATCCATCTGGCTAGGATTCAAAATCACGGCGATATCCGCTTCCAAGCCTTTGAGCAGTAGTGTGCTGCCAACAGCCCGACGAGACAATGGCCGCCCTAAAAGCCGATTCCGCTCACGAACTTGCAAGGCCGCATCTCTTAGGGAATGGGTGCCGGCCGCGGCCATCCGCAGGGCACTCAAGCACGCCCTGAAGACCTCAGGCCTGTAGACATGCGTTCCAGGTTGGGCACCAAAGCTTTCAAGTAAATGCGCGGCGGCAGCAAGGCTTGGTGCCTGATGGAAATCCACTGCGCTCCGTTCAATGGAGGTCGGCTCCGTGCGGTTACGACCACGCAGGATGATGTCCACTCGGCCCATGAGAGCGGCAGCTCCCACCCCTGTCATTACGTTCGTGGCCAGATGCACCAGCTCATTCAGCGCCTGGCCACAAGCTGGGTCAAAGGTTCTGGCGAAGCTAATCAGTTCGCTGAGCTCAACATTCTCAACCGCGGTTGCACCCGGTGTCTGACTGGACAGGCGAAAGCGGCTGGCTGGATTCGTTGAATCTCCGATGATCAGGGCTGACTCGCCGTCCCTGATACGAACCAAGGCCGCACTCCTCCGCTGGGCCTCAGCGGTTTCAGGTCGGATCGCAATCCACTCAACTTCCTGTGGTGCAGTACGTAGATCCACCCCTTCGCCTGCGGCCAAGGGTCGGCGTAGCTCGAGCAGCCATCGACCAAATGGCTCGGTATCGGCGCGGCGCCAGCGCCAAGGAGTGTCCAGGGTTCCGATCGCGGGAAAATGTGGGGTGACGTCAGCTTGCCAATTCACCAATGGATTTCCGCGAAACCCGAAAATCGCCTGCATCGGGTCACCAAGGACGTAGGTGGGAACATTCTGGGCAAGCCAGGCGATGATGATGTGCTGAGCCTGATTGCAATCCTGATACTCATCGACCAGTAGGCGTGAGTAGCTCGCCCGTATCACGGGTGCGATGTGACCGGCTTGCAATAGAAACCCAGCGGCGTTTCGAATGGCCGGGTAGTCCTGTGCGCGGTTTTCCAGCAGGAGAATTGCGGGGTCGTGCCCACTGCGTGCCGGAAATTTGCTGATCAACCTCATGGCGAAGCCGTCCAGGGTAGCGACCTGGTACTTTGAGGTCGGTATATGCGCACGTTGGAGTCGGGTGCGTAGCGCCGCCACACCTGCGTTCGTGTGGGTCAGAATTAATATGGGCTTGGCATCGGTGTGAGCCGCCAAGGTATCAGCGATCAACTGGGTTTTTCCGCAGCCCGCAGGTGCCGTCACGGAACCCCGCCGAAATGCGAGAAGATCGATTTCAGCCGGCATTTACCCACTCCCTGATTCCGTTGATGATTCGCTGGAAGCCTCCCTGAGCTGTCGGCAGATGCGGGCCAATAATGTCCTTCGCAATCGCTTGGTAAGTCGTCACCGATTTGTACCACCCCTTTGAGCGGATCCGCGAAGCGATCCCCAGCAAAACACGGGTTTGCTCAGAATACCCATTCCCGGCAGCACGATGCTCCTGGATGGCCTGTAGGCTTGATCGGCCATCGGATTTAGACTGGATGTGACCAACGACACGCTCGAGATCGTTCACTTCCAACGCTTTCGCGATCAACGCATCAATCGCCAAGTCAGGCAGGCTGGCGAACAATTCGTCCTCCAAGGCACGACCCTGGCCCCATGTCATGGCATGTCCGCCCCGATCCAGGAAAGCTTGGGCGACCTCCGGGGTAGGCGGTTTGTCTGCATCGACAAGAAGGAGTACGCGGTAACCGAGACCAAGTAATGCTGAACCCCGGTTGTAAACGTTATCCGTGGTACCGCCCCCAGCGTTTACATAAGCACATCCCCTGGCCAAAAAAGAATCATTGTTGGCGAAGCCCCAGAATTGATCGAGCCCTCGAATCAGTCCTACTTCGCTGGCCCCCTCACACACGATAACTTGCTTCGCCAGAAAGGCTTCAGGGTCAGCGCGCAGGGTGCTCTGTACGTCGTTGCTGGTGCCAGCAGCCAATACCAGATGCCGGTCGAGTACGTTGCGCACGACATACAATTGGTCACCTGAGAGTTCGCGCAGGGCGACTGGGGAGTGCGTGGTGATGAAGACTTGAAGTGGTTGCTGTGGATCCTTGGCGCCCATGGAGTCCAAGAATCTCACTAGACGGTGAGGTTCCAGTCCGTACTCAACCTCATCCACCAGGGCGATGGTCGCAGCGTCGGCTGCCATGCGCTGAAGGCCCGCCACCAGTAAACGTGACGATCCTGTGCCTAGAGAGCGAAGCGGTATGCCCGCACTGTTGTGCAGCGCAATAGCTCCGTCACCGATCGAAACCGCGTGGGCATCCAGCAGCGCCTGTGCGCCCTCTCCCACGGGAACGCCAAGATCTCGTGATGTTTGATTGACGATGTCCAATGGACGACGAAGTTGCGCGGACGCCTGGGCGCCGAAGTTCTCCCGGGCTTGCCTAGCTGCGCCCGCCAAGGCGCCACTTAGCTCTGGCCTGTCTTCGGTCAAGCGGTTGAGGATCGAGTTGCGGCTCCATGAGAGATTCATGTTGGCAAAGCTGCCGATCCGCGCCGGCGCAATCAGGGAGCGATCCTTCCACGCCAGACTTCTCTCGGTACCCACTTGGGCCGCGCGGTCTGAATAGAGCATCCACGTCGGTTCGAGATCGCCAGTGACCTGCAGTCTCAGGGTCACGACCGTTTCAAGTCCGACACCTGGCTCGTCTTCCACCACCGCTGTCTGGAGATTGAACCCCCGAAGGAAATCGCCATAGGCCTCCAGATTGATCATCGTCTCAGGAAGGCATCCCAGCGTGACGGAGATCGTGATGGGCACATTGACGTTCAAGCTGTAGAAGTCGGTGTCGCTGAACGACACGCTGCGTCGAGCACCGAGGCAGAAATCAATGGCATCCAGGATGCTCGATTTACCGCTGTCTCCTGGGCCAATCAGGCAGTTGACACCTTGGGATGGTGACCAATCGAGGGCTTTAATAGCGCGAAAGTGACGGATCTCGAGCTTTCGTATTCTGACCATGGGTACCGCCTCCTTGCGCCACGTCTTCGCGGGCCTGATTGGCGATACTAGCCCTATGGGGGCATCCCTGCAAAATGGGTTACCACTGTCAAATGACGGCAGGAAAATAATCAGCTCATGTATTTTTTTTTAAATTGGGCGTGTTTGTTTGTATTCAAAGCATAAGCGCAGCCAAAGGCTGCGAAGAAGACGATTTCCCCTCAGCCCCTACGGGGCAATGCAGATGCGAGCCTGGCAACCGAGACCAAATCTGGAAACCGTGAAAAGCAAAAACCGAACCGGCAAAACCGTGTGTGAACCTTGCAGATCACCTGCGGCTGCACATCACTCGCTTTTTTCTTGTCCTCAAATATAGAACTCCGTCTCGCGAAAAAAAATTCAAGGGAGCATGCAGGAAAATAGTTTAAATACAGAGAAAGTCACTGATTAAATTTGGTTAATTAGTGAAAACAACTAGATTTCGATGCGCGATGGTCACGGGCACTCCGCGCCGGGAAAGCTGCAGGCTTATCCCGATGCCGGCCTGAACAGGTTCTTCGTTAAGACTGGCGGGAAGGTATCTGTGGTACTGTCAGATGCTCTACGTCGGGTACTTCCGCTGAAAATAGTTTGCGGGCCTTTCTCGCCTGACATTGGCCAGGAGCATCTATGTCGCTGAAAGCAGCTTTCGCCACTGTATTGAAAGCGATGCGCATTAGCCGCGGGTTGACGCATAAGGATATGGCCTTAGCGAGCAGCCGTGGCTACATGCTGAAGCTGGAACACGGCCGATCAAGCCCTACGGTAGAGAAGCTGACTGCGATAGGTGATGCGATGGGGCTCAGCCCTTTGACGCTTTTCACACTGACGTTGAGTGTGGAGAGCGGTCAACCGATTGATACCCTGGTACAGCGGTTGAAAGCTGACGTTGCAGATCTGGAGGCCAATGGCGCGCTCAGCGGCCTAGTAGTCTCATCAGCGACTCCTATCTGCATAACAAAGCCCTCGTCGGCACGCCGGCACAAGGCTATTTACCCGTCATCTCAAGCTGAACTGTGCTTTGCCGAGTAGCAGAGATTGAGATCGCCGAGTGTCAGAGTCCAAGGTCAATCGAAAACAGGATGTCCCTTAGCTCAACTGGAACGGCCTCCTCTTCTACAAGGCGTTTTAGCACCTGATAAATCAGATGTGACCGTAACTGTTCCCGGACAGGGATGTAGCTGCTGTCGGTGCGCGGCAAATCCGCGCTGGGCAGGACGCGCTCAAGCACTGCAAACGCTACGGCGCCAACGTCTTGCTTGTAGATGCGAGTCAAACTGTCCAGGCCCGGTTTACGGCGGTAGCTGGCGACTGCATCACCCACTATCGCCATGAGAGAATCACGATAGTGCTCAGCGGCGTACAACCACACCTGCGCTTCCTGCTCAACCTTCAATGCCCTGTCCTCCTCGCTTCCAATCGGCGCGCAATATTCGACCAAAGCGTGCTTGAGCGCCAGGGGTCGGGCTGCAGTTCAACCATCTAGGGATTTTCGGACATGCACATTCAACTTGATCTGAATCGTAACGATCGAGACGCACTGCTACGGCACTGCCAAGAGTTTGTTCCCGAAAGCGGAGATGCCCGTGAAGACGCCCGCCTGGCTGAGGCTTTGGAGGCGCTGATCGCTGCTTTGGAAGACGCTATTTGAAGTGCAGAAGAGACGTTGTCGAAAGCTGCCTCAATAGACCAGTTGAGGCGCCTGAGGTGCGAAGGAGTACATGTGTACTCTTGGGTTTAATCACCCATCGCGAGACACTACCAAGATGATGGCCTCACTGAAAATTGGGCGTATCAAGAGCAGCGCCGCGATCCCTTCACCTCCCGCAACACAGCCCTGACATAGCCATGTAAGCAGATGGCTCTGTTGGGGATCCGTTTAAGTAATCTCGCCCAGCGCTCCCTTCGTCTGTTCCGCTTGGCCCGCCTCGTAAAATCCGTAAGAATGTCATCTGGCCATTACCAACTGTACGGAATACTCATATGCCACGGAAGCGCAAAGGGAGCGGCGGCGGGCCGATCGCTCTGTACGCCTTGTTATTCGTTGTTGCCCTTTTGGCGCAGGTTCCAAAGCAAGCGTGGATCGCCCTTGGAGTTATCTTGGGCATAGGTGCGTTGGTATGGGCCGTCAGACGCGCCACCCAGGCAAAGCTCTACGCGCCTGAGGATGACATTGTTGCGGAGATCGCCGCTGAATCTCGACAGGCAACCTCCCCCAGTCTCAACGTCCAGTTCGGCACCGGTACCCGCGAGCGAGATTTCCATACTGTCCAAGTCGGTTCGTCCAGCGATAGTCAGAGCTACGCCATTCCAAAGCCAAGTGCAAAGCCCATGGGGGTTCGCTGGCTTGCAGAAGGTGAGTCCATCACCGTGGCCGGATTGGCTATCCCGGGTGGAATGCTCTACATCACCGAGCGGGCAACCCAGTTCGGTCAGACTGAACCGTCCCTGATTGATGCCACGCTTCGAATCGCACGCTCACCCATGAGCCTTACCGAGCGGCAGATGCCCTATTGGCCAAGTTACCGAAGCATCACGCCTGAGGCGCGGCGAGCGTACCTGCAATGGTTGGCGGGAGGTCGCCGCCAGCCTGCGGATGCGGGATACGTGTTCCTGTTTTTTTACGGGCTTGAACGCCGCGCGCTGATCGATGCACCGAGCGATCCTCAGGCGAAGGCAGAGATCCCTGCCATCAAGGCCGAGGTCGAACGCTTGCTTGGTCTCTACGGGGACAACCATTCTTTCCGCGGCTACGCTACCCGCTTTCTCGCCCATATCGACGCGGGTTCTGTTCAACCTCAAAGCTATATGAGTGAACCCACCGCCAGTGCCGCAGATGGGTACGAGCTGCCCATGTCGCTGCGCGTCGCGCTGGGCCAGATGGCCGTGGACAAGTATCCACTCCCCCCGCACTGGGCATTAGCCTGGGCGCTCGCTGAGCCAAACATTTCCAGGCGCACACCTGTGACCCGTTGCCCTGAGCAATTCGCAGCACTCTTCAAAAACGAATTCGCAAAACGGTATCCCAATGGCCTTGTGCTGCCTCAGAACAAGACCAAGCTGAAGATTGCCTATCGCCCTGCTTCTTCCGGATTGAACATCCCGGCAGCAGCCGTGGGCGACCTCCCCGATGTCGCGGCAACCTCAGGAACGCGTAGCAAGCTGCAGGTTATAGTGGAAGAGTGCACCACCGTTCTAGACGCTTACAGTCGATATCTGGGCCGCAACCCAGACGCTGGAGATAGTCTGGAAGCCATCCTGCAGTTGCCAACAGAACTCTGGCCTGCTGAAGCAAAAGCCGAACTCGAACAGTTGGAACAACGCGTCGGCGGCGAAACTATCTGCATGAGTTTCGCTGAGCTGGCAGGCCGTTTCAAATCCGCCGGCGCGCTTTCCCGCGACAAAGTCGTGGCACTCGCCCGGGCCTTGGAAAGCAAGCGGATCGGATTAGAGCCCGATGTGCTTTCTGGCAGCCGTACGCCCAAGGCAGAAGACACCATTGCACTGTTCGCAGCGGACTCTGATGAAGGCACTCTTCGGTCGACCGATGCTTACAGCGCTGCAGCAGTGACTTTAGACCTGGCCAGTGCAGTGGCTGCGGTAGACGGTGACACCTCGCTAGAAGAGGTGGGTCTGCTGTCCGGCCACATTGACTCATGGGATCACCTCTGCGTCGCGCATCGAAAACGCTTGAAGGCGCACCTCCAGATTCAACTGAAGCAACCGCCGACATTGGCAAGCCTCAAGAAGAAGCTTGAGCCGCTGACGATCGAGGCCAAGCGGAAAATTGCAAGCTTCCTGGCCCACCTGGCACAAGCGGATGGCGAGGTGACGCCACAGGAAGTTAAGCTCCTTGAGCGCGTATACAAGTCGCTCGCCCTCGATCCGCAGTTCGTCTACAGCGACCTCCACAGTGCAGCTGTTCGTCCCTCCCATGGAGTGGAGGCACTGACTGCGAATGCCGCGCTGGCCACTGCGACACAGACATCAGAAAGCACTGGCTCTGGCTTTGCACTGGACATGGACAAGGTCGCTCGCTTGCAACAAGAAACGGCAGAAGTGTCGGCGCTCCTGGCCAGTGTCTTCAATGAAGAATCGCTGACTGAGACGCCTAGCGCCCTGGAGCCCGAGGCGCCCCAACGGCAGGAAGAAAGTACCGTCGAACAGCTTGCTACCGTACATGGTTTGGACGTCGAGCATTCAGCGTTCCTTCGGCTTCTGGTGTCACGGCCTGAGTGGAGTCGTGCCGAGCTGGAAGACGCAGCCAGTGATATGGAACTGATGCTGGATGGCGCCTTGGAGCGGATCAACGACACAGCGTTTGAGCTGTTCGACATGCCCGTGACCGAAGGTGATGATCCCATCGAAATCAACCCCGACATTCTGGATGAGCTAGCCCTATGAGTAAGATACGAGCTAAGGATCGCGACGCGGTCATTCAATCGCTGCGTGCGGGTGTAGTGCCCCGTGTTGGGCAGCATCTCATCCAGGTAGGTCGAGCGGGTGAACTCGATTCGCTGCTCAAAGATGTGGATCGTCTCGCGGATGGCGGCTCGGCTTTTCGCGTTGTCGTTGGCGAGTACGGCGCGGGCAAAACCTTCTTCCTAAACCTGGTGCGCGGCATCGCCATGGAGCGCAAGCTTGTCACCATGCACGCCGATTTGAATCCAGACCGCCGCCTTCACGCTTCAGGTGGCCAAGCGCGCTCGCTTTACTCGGAGCTGGCTAAAAACATGGCCACCCGCACCAAGCCAGAAGGCGGCGCTCTGCAGGGTATCGTTGAGAAGTTCATCTCCCAGGCTAAGACGGAAGCCAAGACCAAAGGTGTCGAGAGTGAGGCGGTCATTCGTGAGTACCTGGCAGAGCTCACCGAGATGGTCAATGGGTATGATTTTGCCGACGTCATTGCCGCCTACTGCCGCGGCTTCGAGGAAGGTAACGAGCAGCTCAAGGCTGACGCCATTCGTTGGCTACGCGGGGAATTCTCCACCAAGACTGACGCCCGCGCTGCGCTGGGCGTGCGGACGATCGTCGATGATGCTTCTGTCTACGACCAGCTGAAATTGCTGTCACGATTCGTACGCCTGGCTGGTTTCGGCGGCTTGATGGTATGCCTAGATGAACTGGTCAACCTGTACAAACTGGCAAACACCCAGGCCCGTAACGCCAATTACGAACAGATTCTGCGCATCCTCAACGATTCGTTGCAAGGTTCCGCTGAAGGCCTGGGTTTTGTATTGGGCGGCACACCAGAGTTTCTGATGGACACTCGTCGGGGGCTCTACAGCTACCCTGCCCTGCAATCCCGCCTCGCTGAAAACAGCTTTGCTAAGTCTGGCCTGGTCGACCTTTCTGGGCCTGTCATTCGACTCAGCAGCCTGACACCTGAAGACTTCTACGTGCTTTTGCAGAAGCTGCGCAACGTATACGCCTACGGTGAGCCTGAGAAGTTTTTGCTGCCGGATGAAGCCATCCCCGCTTTCATGGCGCACTGCAATCAGCGCTTGGGCGAGGCATATTTCCGGACGCCGCGCACGACCATTACGGCTTTCATCAACTTGCTCGCGGTGATCGAGCAAAACCCTACCGCGGATTGGCGAACCTTATTGGGGGCCGTGGAGCTGACCAAGGATGAGGCCGGGCAGCAAGATCTAGAAGTTGAGGCCGACGATGAGCTCGCCAGCTTCAAGCTCTGACTCTTCTTCGTTCGAGCGTTTACACCCGGAGGTTCAGCAATGGATCTGGTCACAGGGGTGGACGTCTCTGCGTGATGCGCAGGAGTGGGCGGTACCGGCATTGGTGGGCGCCGATCGCGATGTGATCATTGCAGCGTCCACTGCCGCAGGTAAAACAGAGGCCGCATTCCTGCCGATCCTGACCAACCTGCTCAACAACAGTGAGCCAGCAGGCGCGGTGCTGTATATCAGCCCGCTCAAGGCGCTGATCAACGACCAGTGGGACAGGCTTAGCCGGTTATGTGAGAGGCTCGAACTGCCCGTCGTTGCTTGGCATGGCGATGTGGCAGCAAGCAAGAAACAACGGTTTTTGAAATCGCCTGAGGGCATCTTGCTGATCACTCCGGAGTCCCTAGAAGCTCTATTCGTAAACAGAGGCTCAAGCTTAGCTGGGGCTTTTCAGAACCTTCGCTACATCGTCGTCGATGAGCTTCATGCCTTCATCGGAAGTGAGCGTGGAAAGCAGCTGCAATCGCTCATGCAACGGGTTGAAATTGTCGTGGGTAGAACGCTGCCTCGTGTAGGGCTTTCGGCGACGCTTGGGGAGATGTCGCTGGCCCGCAAGTTCCTGAGGCCAGTGTGCCCGGATGGCATCACGGTTATTGAGTCAAAGTCCTCTGGCCAAGAGCTCCAGGTACAGGTGCGTGGCTACATTGAGCAGCCCATGCAGCAGCTGGTGGTGGAGCACTCGGGGAATGCGTCAACAGATGAAGGCGCAGAGAAGGAAGACACCTCAGGTACCAAAGTGGCTATCGCAGGTCACCTGTACAAGGTGCTGAGGGGGCATAACAACCTGATCTTCCCCAACAGACGCCAAGAGGTTGAATGGTTTGCCGACCGTCTGCGCTCACTATGCGAAAACGATGGTGTACCGAACGAGTTCTGGCCGCATCACGGTAGCTTATCCAAGGAGCTACGCCAGGATGCCGAGCGGGCGTTGAAAGCGGGAGATCCTCCAGCTTCTGCCGTATGCACTACCACACTGGAACTGGGTATAGACATCGGTAGTATCAGGACGGTCGCACAGATCGGCTGTCCACCCTCTGTGGCAAGTCTCAGGCAACGGCTTGGCCGCTCTGGTCGTCGACCCGGTGAGCCTGCGATGCTCAGGGCATACTGCCGGGAGCGCCCTTTAACAGTTAAGTCGGATCTCTCCGATCAATTACGTGAGGGCCTTGTCCAAACGGTCGCTATGATCCGCTTGCTGATCAGTGGATGGTTTGAGCCGCCTCGATCGGGAGGCCTACACGCCTCGACACTGGTGCAGCAGTGTTTGTCTTCGATTGCTCAGCTCGGCGGTGCCTCGGCGGCGCAATTATGGGGAAATCTCATAGCAAGCGGCAGTTTTGCGAGCGTAACCAAGCCTGATTTCCTGGCTTTGCTCAAGGGTATGGGTGAGAAGGAATTGATCGTCCAAGACAGCTCAGGACTTCTGCTACCAGGCGAACTCGGGGAGCGGTTGATCAACCACTATGAGTTCTACACCGCCTTCACAAGCGATGAAGAGTTTCGTTTGCTCCGGGATGGGAAGCCACTTGGCTCGCTGCCCGTCAGCAAACCCCTGACCAAGGGACAGCGCATCATCTTCGGTGGAAGGCGTTGGCAGGTTCAGGATGTCGACCTTGAAGCGAAGGTGATAGTGGTCACGCCGGCTCGGGGCGGCGAGCCTCCTCAGTTTGATGGGCTTGGTGCCCAGGTGGATGATCGTGTCAGGCTTGAAATGCGAAACGTGTTGGTGGAAACCACGTCCTGTCCCTTCCTGGACAAACACGCTCAAGCTCTCCTAGACGAGGCTCGGAGTAACTTCCGGGCTCTCGGGTTGGGTGACGCGGCGATAATTGGCTCTGCCAGCGTAAGCCATGTGGCAACCTGGCGAGGGGATTACACCAACGATGCGCTGGCCTTGTTGCTCAGGCATGTGGGCATTCAGTGTGAAAACACCGGGCTATTCCTGGAAGTTGCATTCGGCGCGGAGGACACATTGCGAGCGTTGCGCGTGGTCGGTCAAATGGAGATCTCGAACGTAGAGCCGATTTTGGAAAATGTTGAAAACATGATCCGAGAGAAATGGGATTGGGCCCTTCCTCGCCCGCTCCTCATGAAGTCGTTCGCCTCAAGCCATCTTGATCTCCAAGCCGCGGTCACCACAGCTCGACTCCTTACACTGGAGTCGCTGAGAGAGGAATAACGATAGCACTACTCTCATTCCGACGCCCATTTTTCGAGATCGGCATCGAAATTGGAAAGCTTCTGCAGCAACTCAGCTTCCCACTACTTCCTCGCGGCGATCTCGAACAGGGCATAACTAGCCTATGCGTTGGCCTGCTTGGCCAAGTCGGCATCAAACGCAATTTCAGGCTTGGTGCTGCCCCCCGGTTGCCCGCTCAACCTCGGAGGTAAACTTATGCGCCGCGCTTTCAGGCGGCGTTTTTGCTTCCTCCAGTCCACTAACTCCCATCAGGTTCCTCAGAGCATATCGATCCGTTAACATGGAGCCAAATGGCCATCACCAAAAACACACCGCGTGTGCCCTCAGAGCAAGGACGTCATGAGCATGAAATTCATCAAGGTTCAACACCGAGGTAAGCTCCAGCAGGATGCAAGAAACTCTGGGGTTTTGTATGTAGATAACTGGGACGACTACGGCTACAAAACTAAATTTGTCCTTATCATCTTTGATGGGTCTGGGGTCGAACATAGAGTTGGTGACTTGAAGATCGCTTACCAAGGGCAATCTGAAGGCTGGACTGAACATGGGATGCCTGATGAATTCACGTCGTTAGAACCCAAATTTTTCAGCCTGGGGCAGGACGTCGAATACTATCGGAAACTACTTGAGCTGTTTTCGCTGGAGGAGGCTCATGCAATCCTCCACGCGTTAGGGGATGTGGCTTTCTCCAAGGAGCGTCGGGAGGCTTCCTCTTCAGAGTTAGCGTTTAGCACTTCCCTGCTGCGGGCAGTGAACCCAACAACGATTGACCACCAATTCAAGAGGATCCTCACCGGGGACGCCCCATTGACCCCTTACGACTTCTTTTACGAAAAGGCAAGATCAGACGGAATCGCACCGCTGACTCTCGAGTTCAGTGTCGATCCAGATGTCAAACCCTCCAGTAATGTTCACATCTTGATTGGCCGAAACGGGGTGGGTAAGACAACCCTGTTGAATGGCATGGTTGACTCCTTGGTCACGCCAAGTGAGGAGGTGTACGCCAAAGGCTGCTTTTTCAACAAGAACATGTGGAGCTTCAGGCGACCGCTGACCAATGATGACTTTGCAGGTGTGGTGTCGGTTTCGTTCAGCGCGTTCGATCCATTTGATCCCCCGCCGAACCAGGATGACCCCAATCAGGGGATGAGATATCGATATGTAGGCCTTAAGCACAAGGTGCTAGCCGCCGAGGGAGAGGATGTTTGGGGGTTGAAAACCAAGCCCCACCTCTGCACTGATTTGGCCGATAGTCTCAAAGTCTGCCTTAGCCTAAGCGCAAAGAGAGCACGGTGGATCAAAGCTATTCACAAGCTCGAATCTGATTTCAATTTCGAGGAAATGAACCTCATCCAGCTGATTGAGGTTTTTGACGCCGATGGATCAGAAACCAAGGCCGAGTTCGTCCGACGCAGCACTACCATGCTCGAAGGGATGAGCTCTGGCCACGCTATTGTTCTGCTGACCATTACCCAGCTCGTCGAAACCGTAGACGAGAAAACGCTGGTGTTGATTGATGAACCAGAAAGCCACCTGCACCCTCCTCTGCTTTCTGCTTTCACCCGGGCATTGTCCGATTTGCTCACGGCGCGAAACGCTGTAGCGATCATCGCCACCCACTCACCTGTAGTTCTGCAGGAAGTACCCAAGTCTTGTGTATCCATCATCAACAGGAGTGGCGAGACAGCGACTGTCGACCGCCCGGATGCCGAGACGTTTGCAGAGAATGTTGGCGTCTTGACTCGACACGTCTTTGGTCTGGAGGTGAGCAAATCGGGCTTCCATGAGCTCCTAGCCGCCGACGTTCGAACGGGTGCTTCCTATGAGCAGATTAGGGGGGATTACGCAGGTCAGATTGGCACCGAAGGCCAGGCACTCTTGAGATCCATGACCATCGCACGTGACAAGCAGTGGGAGTCTGACCTATGAGAGCCATCAGCGTCCCCGCTCAGGATCCGCAACTGGTCTACGACCTCTGTGTAAACAGCATTGCTGACGAGGATCTGAGAGCTCGCTTGCAAGCCATTACAGCAGAGGTGGTTGCCGCTGCAGTAGACTACCAGCAGAAAGGCCTTATCAATCAACTCTTCACGATCCCCGCTATCGACTGCGATAACGACGACATCGTGGTTGGCCAAGTAACCAAGAAGGAGCTGAAAGCTACCTACTCCTCTCACATGGTGGGTGACTCGAAACCCGCTAGGCGGGTGTACACCGACATACTCGGTAAAGCTCCGCGCAAAAAGTGCCCATTCTGTGGGTTCGGCCAGGCGAGCACTCTCGATCACTACCTGCCGAAAGCCAGATTCCCGATTCTGTCCGTCTT
The DNA here is from genome assembly GCF_040438935.1 of Pseudomonas vranovensis. Classification (NCBI taxonomy): domain Bacteria; kingdom Pseudomonadati; phylum Pseudomonadota; class Gammaproteobacteria; order Pseudomonadales; family Pseudomonadaceae; genus Pseudomonas; species Pseudomonas vranovensis. The sequence continues at coordinate 2,008,003 of NZ_CP159259.1, forward strand.
GCCGTGGAACCTCGTACCCGCCTGCAAGGACTGCAATACTGGCAAAAATGCAGCCACTGCGACTGCGCAAAACCAACAAACCCTCCATCCGTATTTGGAGCATCCGCGGATAGTTAGTGACCAGTGGCTACACGCGCGGGTGCTTACTGGAACCCCGCCCGTTCTCGAGTTTTTCGTGAGCCCCCCAGAGGATTGGGATCAGGTCGATAAGACCAGAGTGCTAGCGCATTTCAGGGACTACAAACTGGCTTCAAGGTTCTCAATCGAGGCCAGTAACGAACTCGCGAATCTTAAGGACACGCTCGACCTGGTCTGGTCGGACTCCGCCCTAGCCGGAGTACAAGATCACCTTCGGGTAATTGCGGCCGGAAAAAAGGCTGTCCATGTGAATGCTTGGGACACCGCCATGTACCAAGCGCTTCTCAGAAGTGAGTGGTACTGCGACGAGGGTTTCCGGGCATTCGAGTAAGTATTCCGTTTCACCTACTCCAACGATAAGATCTGCCAAGGACTGCATGTCCTTCACTCAGATGTCCCGTTGGTGCGGGTGCCACCGAATGGAAGGTTGCGATCAATGAAGGCACTGCGCATACCGCCGGCTTTTGCCCAAAGCAATTGAAGGCATGGTTGGCAACGAATAGAACTTCGCCCTTCTCCACGCCTATGATTTCAGCCGCTTATGTGTAGGTGGCTGCATGGGATTTGAGCGAGCTGGCTTCGGCTATACAGACACTGGTAAGCCTGAAGTTAGAGGGTATGGCAGGCGCTGGTTCGCATGAGGACTACCTGGCTCGGATCGCGAGCTGCAAATTGAGAAGGAGTACAAATGTGCTCCGCGAAGTGCTAATGGGTTCAAGGTTCTCTGGATTACGCCTGCGATCCATCCGCCTCACTCGATTCGCGCAAAGCAATGAGCTCAGCCTCTGCGGTGGTGAGTTTGTGTGCCAGAGCCACCTCCCTTAGCTTCGCGGCTGACAATTGCGAATGAGACTCACCAGCCTCTTTATTCTTTGCTTCCAACTGTTGAGCGAGCAGTTCCTTCGCACCTTCTGCACGCGCAGTAATAGCATTGGCAATGCTCAGCTCACCCCGCAGGGTTTCGACAGCCCCACGATGTTGCGAGGCTTCCCTGGCATGCTGGCGATTTTCGGCAATGAAGCGCTCGTTATCCCGGATCAATCGGGTGATCTCCTCCTGCTTGACCATGAGCGTCTGCTGAAGGACGGTCAGCTCCTGCTGCATTTGGTAGACCTGGGACTCGTGGCGGTTCAGATCCTGGTCACGCTGTTCCTTGATCGAAGCACGGTAGTGTTCGAGGGCCTCCCGGGCATGCGTATGCTTTTGCTCCAGAGACTGGATCTGCCCATCCTTCTCTTGAATCCGGACTTCGAAATCACTGTTGCTCTGGGTGAGCCTGACGTTGCGCGTGATCTCAGTCTGCAGTGTGGACTGAGTGGTTTTGAGCTCTTCAGTTTGAGTAGCCAAGATATGCCCTTGCGCGTCGAAACGGAGCTTGAGTTCATCGAGCTCGCTCTCAAATGCCTCGGCTCGGGAGATCAATAGCTTGCGCTCGTGCTCGAACTCCGCACGTGCCTCAAGAAAGGCCTGGCTTCCCTCCTCCTGGACTTGATCCAACAAGCTTTCGACGACCCCGCGCAGCGCGCCGCTCATGCGTTCACGAGGGTTCGCTTCTGATCCTACAGATTCCAGCTGCTTTAGATACCGAGCGATCGTGGTCTTTGAGCCCGTATTTCCAATCTCCACCCGCACTGCATCGATGCTGGGATACGCACCGCGCATTAGCAGGCTGTTCCGCGCCTTTTGCACCACCGCTAGGTTAACGCCGCCTCGCGCCATACGCCCTCCAGACTATTTCGTGTCATGTCACATGTCATGCAATTACATAATACGAAAATCCCCAACCTTGCTAGTAAGTTGCCGACAACTGGCAAGATATAATCGAGGGTTATGGCTTGTTAGGCCTTTGAGCAGGGGTAAAATGGCCTGAATGGTGGTACGGCTGGTCAACGAGCCACTGCAGGCTCGAAACGGGGAAATCGGGTGGTAGAAGTGGTGAGCAAGGCAGACAGGTACCTAGAGGCGAGCGTTCGTCAGAACACGTCGAAAAGCTATGCAGCCGCCCTCTCCCATTTCGAAGTGGCCTGGGGTGGATACCTACCCACCACCACAGAGTCAGTAATCCGCTACATCGCTGAGTACGCCGACCAGCTGGCACTGAGCACGCTGAAGCAACGCCTGGCTGCGCTCGCAAACTGGCACCAAAGCAACGGCTTCCCAGACCCTACCAAAGCCCCCAAGGTCAGGCAGTTGCTGAAAGGCATCCGGGCGGTACACCCCGTGCAGCAGAAGCAAGCAGCTCCTCTGGCGTTACTGCACCTCGAAAAAGCAGTGGCACACCTGGAGGATGAGGTTGCTCAGGCAAGAGCCGTCGGCAACATGGCCGCCCTTCTCAAGGCGACCCGTGACATCGCCTTGCTCACCATTGGCTTTTGGAGGGGATTCCGCGGAGACGAGTTGGCCAGGCTCACGATCGAAAACACGCATGCCGAGCGCTACGTCGGAATCAGGTTTTACTTGGGAGCTACCAAGGGAGATCGGCAGAACATAGGGCGCGAGTACAAAACCCCATCGTTGAGCAAGCTTTGTCCGGTAGAGGCCTACCTTAACTGGATTGAAACTGCCGGCCTTACACGCGGTAGTGTGTTCAGGGGCATTGATCGATGGGGTAACATCAGCGATAAGCCGCTTGTGGCCCACAGTCTGATTCCTCTCCTTCGCGACATCCTTGATAGGTGTGGGTTGCCTTCCGAGATCTACAGCGCCCATTCGATCCGGCGTGGGTTTGCGACCTGGGCAGCGAGTTCGGGTTGGGATATCAAGACGCTCATGGAGTACGTAGGGTGGAGCGATATGAAGTCAGCACTGCGCTATGTGGAGCCAGCACAGCAATTTGGTGGGTTGATCAGAAAGCTAGAAGGGTGAGTGCTGCAATGGTGATTGCTCAAGCGGGCTCGGCTCAGCAGGGCAGCACTCTCGCATCGACAGGGAAATCTTTTTCCTGGAGAGTGTCAGTTTTTTTGTGTGCGGGCCGATAACGGCCTGCCGCCAGGCAGGCCAGGCTTTTACCAGGTCGGCCTGATAAATCGATCTCCGTACAGAATCGCAAATTGATTCATCGCATTTTTCCAATCATGCGCCGCCGAGCCCCAGTTTGCCGTAATGTTGCGCAGCCCAAGCCAGATCAGCTTGGTCGCTGCGTCATCAGTCGGGAAGTGGCCTCGCGTTTTGATGATCTTGCGTAGCTGGGCGTTGATGCTTTCGATAGCGTTGGTCGTATAGATCACTTTTCGAATGGCAGGTGGGAAGACAAAAAATGGGATCACTCGATCCCAAGCTCGTCTCCAGGCCGCCACGACCGCTGGGTACTGCTTTCCCCAAGGGCCATTTTCAAAGGCACCCAGTGCTTCCTCAGCCGCTTCTGCGGTGATGGCCTGATAGACCGGTTTAAGCGCCTTGGCCAGCTCACGGCGCTTATCCCACGCCGCATAATCGAGGCTGTTGCGGATCAAGTGGACGATGCAGGTTTGCAGCGTTGTCGCCGGAAACACTGCACTTAGCGCCTCTGGCATGCCTTTGAGACCGTCGGTAACGGCTATCAGCACGTCTTCTACGCCGCGGGTCTTGAGGTCGTTGAATACCTTCATCCAAAACTTCGCACCCTCAGTGTTTTCGATCCAGATGCCAAGAATATCGCGCGTTCCATCGGGTAAAACACCCAGCGCTAAGTAAATCGCCTTGTTGCGGACAAGGCCTTCTTCGCGGATCTTGACCCGCAGCGCATCGAAGAAAATGACTGGGTACATCGGCTCAAGCGGTCGCTGTTGCCACGCACCAATTTCCTCCATCACCTCGTCAGTGACTGAGCTGATGAAGTCATGGGAAACGTCCGTCCCGTATTGCTCAGAGAGGAAAGCGCGGATTTCTCGAACGGTCATGCCTCGGGCATACATGGCGATGATCTTGTCATCAAAACCGGTGTAACGCCGCTCATGCTTGGGGATCAGAATGGGGGCAAAACTGCCATCCCGATCACGGGGAATCTCCAGCCGCAGCGGGCCATCCCCTGTCAAAACCGTCTTGCCCGTTTTGCCGTTGCGCTGGTTGGTTTCATCCTCTGGGCGCTGCGCGCCCGGCGGATACCCCAGGTGGTGACCGAGCTCAGCACTCAATGCTCGCTCAATCAAAGCCTTCTTGAAGGCCGCAGAAGCGTCTTCGATAGCCTCTGCGGTCATCAGCCCTTCACCGAACTGCTCGAGCAGCTCCTTGGGGATTTTTGGTAGGTCACGCAGGGGTTTCTTTTTGGTTGGCATACATGCACCTCTTACTCATGTTATGCCCGAACACAAAATTTCTGACACCCCCTTTTCCTGGGAAATAGCTCAACACTCCATCAATCGGGCATACCGCAGTGTTACGTTCGCATGCTCCCGCATGATCGACTCTGCTCTAGCTCCATGACCTAAAGAGATTGCCTCCACTACGTCATGATGCTGCATGTGCGCAAAATTAAAGCGTCGATACTCCTGCTGCAGATGTTCTCGGTCGACAGATAATGCACTGACTGACGCAAATGGCATTTGCGAATTCCGGGCGAGGGCCATCGCAATAGCTTCATTGCCGCTCGCCTCAACGATCACGTGATGGAATCGCCTGTTGATGTCGTGGTACTCCGCAAGATCCTCTTCTGTGACATACCCCTTTTCGAACAGTCGGTCTCCCTGCTCAATGCACTGCACAAGTGTTGCCTTGAAATCTGGCAGAACCCCTCTCTCCGCTGCCTGCCGCGCTGCCAACCCCTCCAGCACACCTCGTACCTCTACAGCCCCAATCAAGTCGTCCATGGTCATAGGGCGCACGCTAAAGCCACGCACACCTTGACGCACTAGCAAGCCTTCCTGCTCCAACACCCTAAATGCCATCCGCACCGGCATGCGCGATACGCCTAGCAGCTCAGCGGTAGGGATTTCTAGCACCCTCTGTCCCGCGGCCAACTCACCGCCCATGATCATCTTTCTAAGTAAGCTCAATACTCGCTGCCCAGGCCCGCTCATGTGCTATCCACTGGATCCATTGGAGAAGATCCTGACTTTAAACAAGCTAGGGCCAGCATCCCACCTATCTTTGGATGAGTCACGGGGCGTGCCAGATGACATCTCGATGTACGGCCTGATGAATCGCCCTTCTGCTATCGAAAGATAGTGTTTTTACGCCTGTCATCCCTCCATCGTTGGATCCAGAGAACAACAACAGGAGCCCGATGATGTTTCCTAAAAATGCATGGTACGTAGCCTGCACCCCGGACGAGATTGCGGTAAAACCGCTGGGCCGGCGTATCTGTAACGAGAAGATCGTTTTTTATCGTGGCCCAGAGGGTCGTGTCGCCGCCCTGGAGGACTTCTGTCCGCACCGCGGCGCCCCGCTGTCCCTGGGAACGGTAGAAGATGGAAAGCTCGTTTGTGGTTACCACGGATTGGTGATGGGGTGCGACGGTAAGACAGAGTCTATGCCGAATCAGAGGGTGCAAGGCTTCCCGTGCATCAAGAGCTTCCCAGTTGAGGAACGCTATGGGTTCATTTGGGTATGGCCTGGCGACCCCGAAAAAGCCGACCCTGCGCTCATTCATCATCTTGAGTGGGCTGAAAGCCCCGACTGGGCATATGGTGGTGGCCTCTACCACATTGCCTGCGACTACCGCCTCATGATCGACAACCTCATGGATCTAACCCATGAGACCTACGTACACGCGTCCAGCATTGGTCAGAAAGAAATTGACGAGGCGCCTGTGCATACCCGCGTTGAGGGTGAGAAAGTCGTCACCAGCCGCTTCATGGAAGGTGTAATGGCTCCCCCGTTCTGGAGAGCAGCTTTGCGTGGTAACGGGTTGGCCGATGATGTGCCCGTCGATCGCTGGCAGATCTGCAGATTCTCCCCTCCAAGCCATGTCCTGATCGAGGTCGGTGTTGCGCATGCCGGCAAGGGTGGCTACGACGCAGATGCCACACATAAGGCTGGCAGCATCGTGGTCGACTTCATCACCCCCGAGACAGATACCTCGATCTGGTACTTCTGGGGAATGGCACGAAACTTCAAGCCTGGTGACGAAGAGCTGACCGAAACCATCCGTGTGGGACAAGGCAAAATTTTCTCCGAAGACCTGGAGATGCTTGAACAGCAGCAGCAGAACCTCCTCGCCTACCCTGAGCGAGCACTGCTCAAGCTGAACATCGACGCTGGAGGGGTACAATCTCGGCGAATCCTTGATCGCATCATAGCCGCTGAACGCGAACCTTCTGCTCTACTCATCAAAGGAGCAGCGTCATGATGAACGTGGTGATTTCGGCGATCCGCCTCGAGGCTGAAGACATCATCAGCATTGAGCTCGTCCCTGCTAACGGGGGGGCGATGCCGGTGTTCGATGCAGGATCGCATATCGACGTTCACCTCCCTCAAGGGATTATTCGTCAGTATTCCATTTGGAACCACCCTGATGAAACCCATCGTTACTGCGTCGGCGTCCTGAAGGATCCTTCATCCCGGGGCGGTTCCAGAGCAGTTCACGAACAGTTGCGTGTCGGACAAGTCATTCAGATCAGCGAGCCTCGCAATCTTTTCCCCCTGGACGTGAAGGCGAAACGCAGCGTGCTTTTTGCCGGAGGGATTGGCATTACTCCAATTCTGAGCATGGCTCAGAGACTGGCCGCCAATAACCAGGATTTCGAGATGCATTACTGCGCCCGAGCAGAAGAAAAAGCTGCTTTTGTGCGAAAGCTGAAGGGGCTTCCTTTCGCGGATCGTGTGCACTTTCACTTCGACTCTGGCGCTGCTGAGCAGAAGCTGAATGCCCCGGCGTTTTTTACCCAAGAGCCCAAGGACAGTCACATCTATGTGTGCGGCCCGACAGGCTTCATGGATTTCGTTCTGAATACGGCCAGGGAGCACGGTTGGCCGGAGGCACACCTTCACAAGGAATATTTTGCCGCCGCACCTACCTCCAGAAGCGACGACGGTACCTTTGAGGTTCAGATCCACAGTACAGGCCAGATCTTTCAAATACCCTCGGATCAGAGCGTCATCCAAGTCCTGGATGCTGCCGGCATTTGTATCCCCGTCTCCTGCGAGCAGGGAATCTGCGGAACATGTGTCACCAGAGTACTCGATGGGGAACCGGATCATCGGGACTACTTCCTCAGCCCAGAAGAAAGAGCCAAGAACGACCAGTTCACCCCGTGCTGCTCCCGGGCTAAATCAGCTTGCCTCGTCCTGGATTTATAAACAGCCGCACATAGCCAGAACTGACGCTTGCCAAACAACAAACCCCTTGACCTTGGTCAGGGGGTTTGTTGTTTACGCTGCAGAAAGCTGAGCTTCGACACCCGGATTTGTCATGAGCCCCTTGGGCAAGCGCAGATTGCACAAACGGCTGTACGCTAGGAACGGGCCCACACCGTCCAGGTAGCTCTCAGTGAAGGCGAACCCCCGCCCTAGAAAACGACGCTACGTCGACGTCTGTTGTCGCCCAGAGCTCCTTCCTATAGATACGGAACCATGAAGCTGGCTGGAGAGGCTGCTACAGCCCTTCTAGGCGCAGAGATTGATGCTACCGCCGCACTCGACAGTGCTTTGAAACGCGAGCCGCTGCACGCAATGGCCGGCGTTCTGGAGCCCAGTGTGAACGTGGCGATGCAAACCAGTCCCGAGCTGAAACTCAGCAGAGAGATATGGCAAGAGGTCGTGAGTGAGTGCGACGCAGCGAGGCTGGCTGAAGATCGTTATGGCAACAACCCTTCTGGTGGCTGAAGTGCGGTTAGAAAAAAGAGAGGCAGCAGTAGCTGCCTCTAAATGGGCCCCGCACGAGCCCGCACCAGTGGAGCACTAGCACTTAATTGGTCATCTACTCAGCAGCCTACAGCTCCACCTGCCGCTTTGCGCGCTGAAGATGTCAGATAAAACTTTTGGTTTACAACATCGCCCTTGCAACCAGGCTTGATTAGAAGTCGGTGGTCGAGCGAAGTTTTAAGTTGGCCTATCGAAGATTTGGCCAGCCCGTGAAGGCTGCAGGCAACCCGAGGCAGGGATAATGTGGGTTAAAACATGCAACACCCAATGAGGGAGGCGTCTTCTTGGGAGGGACTATACCAATAGATATGATTACGAACAGACCGAGGCAAACTAGCATAACGAACATTTTTTTTATTTTCATTTCACCGCTCCGCTAGGGGAATGACTTGATACCATTTCATCCTTCCCTGGGAGGTTTTTAACCTATCTTTAGAAAGGCTAGCGATGATTTGGTCATGATCATTAGTCAGCACTATCAATGTGGGGCCAAGACACCGCCCACGTGGGACTGGGTCTAGTGAGCTCGCCCCCTCCCTCACATCTCACCGCCTGACAGCTTGAAACGGCAGCAACTACCTTTTCCAAACCATCAGGCGCCAGGCTTGAGTGTGGTCAGGCGACCGTGAGGCCTCCGTCCACTGCGAGGATGTGCCCTGTCACGAAGGAGGCGCTATCCGAAGCCAGCCAAGCGATTGCCGAAGCGATCTCTGAGGATTCCGCGATTCTCCCCATCGGAACCATATTGGCGATCTCATCGAGCTGGATGTGGCCACCTACCATCCTCTCCAACAGGCCTGTGCGTACGGGGCCCGGGGCGATTGCATTGATCCGTATATTGTTCCTGCCATGCTCAACCGCAGAAGCCTTGGTCAGTCCCGCAATAGCGTGTTTGCTGGCGCTGTACATTGCGACGTTTGAGATGGCTCTCAGACTCGCACTGGAGCCAGTGTTCACGATCACTCCGCCTCCTTGGGAGAGCATCTGCAGGATCTGATATTTCATTCCATGCCAGATGCCCTTGAGGTTGATGTCGATGATACGTTGGCAATCTTCATCCGAAAGCGCTTCCACGGGGCCAAAAGGCCCTTCGATACCGGCATTGTTGATGGCGATATCAATTCGCCCCCAGCACTCCGTCATTGCCTGAATCAACAACTTCACTGCCGACTCGTCTCGAACGTCAACCGCGTGGAAGGCGACGCTTCCAGAAAATTTGGCAACGATCTCCCGCCCCTGGTCTTCGTCTGGGCCTGCCACCATCACCTGAGCGCCAGAACTCGCAAACAGATCAGCTGTTGCAAGTCCGATCCCAGAGGTTCCGCCAATCACCAGGACTGTCTTGTCCGCGAAGTCGAACTTGAGATTACTCATGCCTTCTCCTTCTCGACGTGAAAGCATCGTTTCTCGGCGTCCTGCGTAGTGGCCGGTGCAGCGTTTTCAGCTTTCCTCCTTGAGTCAGGAAGAAGGAACGCGGCCAGGCTGGGCAGAAGAATCAGGGCGCCGAACATGTTGACCAAGAACATGAATGCCAGCAGCAAGCCCATGTCGGCTTGGAACTTGATCGGTGAAAACATCCAGGTCGCTACGCCAGCGGCCAGAGTCATCCCGGTGAGCATCACCACACGCCCAACAAACAACAGCGATCGGGAATATGCCTCGGACAGGCTGGCGCCGGCGCGCTGACAGGCTAACGTAACGCTGAGGATGTACAGCGCGTAGTCGATCCCAATGCCCACGCCCAACGCGGTGACCGGTAGGGTTGCCACCTTAAGTCCGATACCGAGCACCACCATCAGCGCCTCAGCCAGAATACTGGTCAGCAAAAGCGGTAGTACGGCAACCAGCACAGCTCGCCAGGAGCGGAACGCGAGTAGGCTCAACAAGACAACAGCGGTGTACACACCGAACAGCATCAGGTAGTTGTTGTGCTTGACCACCTGGTTGGTAGCAGCTTCGATACCGGCAGTACCGGCAGCCAGGAGGAATTTCACGTCATCGGTGTTGTGCTCTTGCGCAAAGCTTTCAATTTCTGAAACGACGCCTTGGAGGGTGGCCGCTCGATGGTCAGCCAGGTAAACGTACAAAGAAAGCAGATTGCAGTCTTCATTGAACAGGCCTCTAGGTGCCTGAGTCACAATGGAGTTCAACACACGTTGATTAGGTACGATCTCTGCCCATTTGAAACTTCCCTCGTTGAATGCCGAGCCCAGCTGTTTGGCGAGATCGGCAAACGAGTTGCTAAGCACAACCCCCGGTTGCTGCTCCAACCGTTGCTGCAGCGCGCGCATCTTTACCAAGGTCGCATAGTCTGCACACTTATCCGGGGGTGTGGTGATCATGACGGCCAGGAGATCACTGCTGGTTGCGTAATGCTTGGTGAGATAATCGTTGTCACGGTTGTAAGTAGAGTCAGCACGGAGCTCAGGGGCGCCGGCATCCAGGTCGCCGATCTGAAGGCGCGTTGAAATCGCTGCACCACCGACGCCTAACCCAATGGCGATCACGATGGCCAAGGCCGCCCAGCGGCGTTGAGTAAAGAGATCAAGAAAACTCCAGAATCCGCTCGGTGCCCCCAGCGCAGCCTTTTCCTGAGCGAGCGCGCGGGCAGCCGCCTGGTTGTTCACTCCGGTATAGGTCAACAGAATGGGCAGCAAGATGAGGTTGGTAAAGATTAGGATCGCCACCCCAATGCTCGCAGTGATTGCCAGTTGGCGAATCGCCTCAATGTTCACCAGCATAAGCACTGCGAAACCCACTGCGTCGCACACCAGCGCAGTGAAGCCGGCCATGAATAGACGACGGAATGTGTTGCGGGCTGCGTTCACTCGGTGCATTCCGCGGCCAATGTCCTGCATCACGCCATTCATTTTCTGGGCGCCGTGGCTCATGCCGATGGCGAAAATGAGGAATGGCACCAGGATTGAATAGGGATCAAGGCGGAATCCGATCATGGGCAGTAATCCGAGCTGCCACACCACCGCGACCAGAGAGCAAGCCACCACAATGGCCGTGCTGCGCAGGCATCGGGTAAACCAGAAAACCATGGCCGTGGCGATGACCACTGCTATGCCGAAGAAGATAAGGATTTGTAGGAGCCCATCAATGAGGTCGCCCATGACCTTGGCGAAACCAACAATATGGATGGTGATTCCGTCTTTCTGGTACTTGGCGCGAATGGTCTCCAGGCGTTTTGAGAGCATTCCGTAATCGAGTGCCTGATCGGCTTGCGCGTCGTAGTCCAGAAGGGGCACCACAATTGCGCTCGAACGGAAGTCCGAGGCCACCAAGCGCCCGACAATTCCAGATCTCATGATGTTGGTCTGAAGCTCTTCGATGCTCGCCTTGGAGCCATCGAACGAGTCCGGCATGACAGGGCCTCCGTCAATGCCCTCTTCAGTTACCGCCATCCAACGAACACCACGCGTCCAAAGCGATTGGACATAAGAACGTTCGACACCGGGCAGCAAAATCAACTCATCGTTGACCTTCTGCAGGGTGCTCAAGAATTCCGGGTCAAGTACATTGCCATTTTCAGTGGCTACGATTACCCGAAGGCTGTTGCCAAGGCCCTTTAGGTCGTCCTCGTGGGACAGGTAGTTTTGAATGTACGGATGATCATTTGGGATCACTGCTTTGAAGCTGGCATTCAGCTCCAGGTGCCTCGCTTGGAAACCCAGGAACAGCGTTACCAGCAGACACATGAGTACGATCAGGCCGCGGTGGCTGAACAGGACTCGCTCCAGTACGGTGCCGGCCGCAGGATCGAACGGCACATTCGCGTTTTGAATTTCAACTTTCATTGTGCAGACTCCACTGCCGACAGACTCAGGGTCTGCACCCCACTTGGGCCTACCAGTAACAACTGGTTGGTACCGATCTCGATTGCTTCCGCTGCCGGAGCAAGTTGCTGGTCAATGGCCTGAAACTTATTGGACAGCTTGTCACCCATGACGATCTGACCGTTCTCCGCAAACAGTAGGATGCGCCCGTCGTTCAACACCAAGCCGCTTTGAATGGAGGCGGATGTGCTGGTATCGATTTGCTGCCAACTTTGCCCGTGATCCAGTGAGCGCACTGCGTTGCCGCGTAGCCCGAACGCAATAGCAGCATTGTCATTCATGACCACGCCAAAGAGCGTGCCTGCATACGGCTGTTCAACAGGCTGGTAAGACCCATTTTCGAGGCTGCGAAGCAGCATGCCCTGCTCCCCCACCACCCACGCTATGCCGTCGCGTGAAGCGTTACCGTAGTAATGAAGCGACCCTGGGTTGAAGTCTTTTGCTTGCAACGGCAGCCAGGTTTTACCGCCATCGGGACTGCTCAACGCAAGGCCGAATGCACCGAAGATGGTGATCCGTTTTGCATCGTCCACCTGCATCGTCAGAAATGGCTTATCCGGGCCATCCTGCACCAGGAAATCAGCCTGACTGAGAGCTTTTGCTGCATCAGGGTCTTGATCGCCTTTTTCAGCAACAACGCGCTGAGCTTGATCCAGGAACAAGCTCGCAGCCTTTACACCATCGAGTTGTACCTCCCAGTTGGAGCCACCGTCACTCGTATGCAAGACCACGCCTAGATGACCGATTGCCCAGCCTTCCTTGGGAGTTACAAAGCGTACTTGGGTCAGCAGAACATTCACTGGGACGTTCGCCTGGTGCCAGGTCTTGGCGCCATCGTCGGACAGAATCACACGCCCGTTTTCACCGACAGCTACCAGGCGATCACCCGCTCTGACTACACTGAGCAGATAACTTTTTTCTGGATGAATGACCACAACACTTGGCTGCTTGAGTACTTCGGGGACTGGAAGCACTTCTGCGTGGCCCAGTTGAGCAGCACCACTCAGCATGAACGCCGCCGCGATTCGTCCAACTTTCTTATTAAACATACCATTCACCGATGTAAAAGCGATCGCGAAGCAGCGGCGTAGAACGCCGCTGCTCTCTCATTCAAGCAACTTAGCGAAGAGCGTCCTGAGTGAGTGCTTCAGCGGTGAAGTAAGAGCGGGGGCGCGGTTCAACCGGTGTGTAATTCTTGATATACCCAGCAATCGTGTAGGCACGTTGCTGGAAATCCAGGCTTTGATAAGGAAGAGTGATCACACCTGGCAGGTCATAACTGACCGCGGTGTAGCCAATACCACCACGCCACAGCTTGCCCTGGGCATCGTAAAGGTCGGACGCGACGATGGCCCAGCTATCCTCATCCATGAAGAGCTTGCGCTTTGGTGCCGCGTTGCGCTTGCCGGATTTCAGGGTGCCTTCCACCTCCCAGACACGGTGCAGCTCCCAACGAACTACGGACGGATCAATGAATTTCCCACCCAACGTTTTTTCAGGGTCTGCAGCGAGCAGTGCGTTCGTGTTATAGGGAATGTACATCTCACGCTTGGTTACCAGCTTCCAGTCGTATTGCTCAGGCGAGCCGAAGAAGCCATACGCTTCGTCAAACTGGGCCAGGCCGGAGACGTAGAAGTTTGGGGTGTCAAACTGAACGTTTGGAAGCTTGCGTACTCGACGCTGACCAGGCATGTACTGCCAGGAACCAGGTTGGCGGGCTTCATAGTCGTTCGGGAACAGGCCAACCAGCGCCTCGCCGGCGCTACGCCCGGGAGCAGTGGTCTTCGCTCGGTGCCACCACCACCAGCCATCGAAGTCTTTTTCACCGCCCGGTAAGGAGTAACGGAAGAATTCATTGATGTCGATGACGGACGTCAGTGAGCGACGTCCACTGCCATCGACCATGTAAAGACGGTACAGGGTATCAACCGCAGTCCCTTTCCAGGACAACAGGTGGTTCCACAACACCTCACTGCCGGTTTTCGGAATCGGGAATGGAGTGCCGCCGTAGGCGTTCTCGATAGCCAGGCCATCTTTGGCTGACGTGGCATTTACAGCATTCTTTGCCGCATAGTCGTAGAACCACTGCGGAGCTGACGCGGTACGGTGTGTGTCGTACACATCAAGGCGGTAGTCCGGGTAGTTCTTGAGCATGTAGTACACGCTCTCGGAGAGCTTCGCCTTGTATTCATCAGCGTTAGCAGCGGTGATTTGGAACTTGGCCTTTTCATCAGGGAATGGGATGGGCGAAAACGATCCTGGTTGGTGCCCAGCTGGTTTCTGCTGGAAGCCGCCTGTCCACTTGGGGATGGTGCCGTCAGCATTGCCTGCCACCTCTGCGCCAACAGGCGTCAACGTGGTGCCCAATTGCTTAGCTTGCTCGGCGCTAACAGCTGCGTACGCACTGCTTGCCATACAAAGCGGGAATAGCAGCAGCAAAGCCATCTTATTCTTGTTCATGCGTATGGTTCTCTTGTTGTTATTGCAGAGGCTAGTTCCGGCGGCGTATCGGGTTCGGCAGCGCAGTGAGTGCGAAGCCGAGGGCTCGATTGGCCTTTCCATTCCACACTACGAACGCCTCAGTGCCATCCTCTTGCACACTCAGGACATCGCCATGCGGGATCAGGCGCCTGCCGTTTTCGGCCTTCGGACAGACCGATGACTTAACCTATTTCTGCTGTCGCATGTACACACCTATCGAAAGATAGAGTCACTATCTAACTAAGCGGCCGAGGACGGGATCACTATCTTTCGGCAGGAGCGGCGCAGGGGGCCGGAGGCGGACAATGAGCATCGGGATTGAAGACTGCTTACCACGCAATACCGATAAGAAGTGCCTATCCAGAAACCCTGATGAGCGAAGAGATTGCTGACCTCACCTGCGACGTCATCGAGTAGATGTCGACTGCATCCTCAGCGCTCCCTTGCAAGGCAATGACTCATGGGGAATCCAAGCTCGCTTGCATCCGATATGACGTCGTGATGGCAACCGGAGCGCCTGCCCCTGGCCAAGCAGGTGCAGACGCCGCAAACCTCGCCGGTGAATGACCTCCATCCTGATCGATGTACGTCGAGGTCTGCCCTCCCCTTAGTGCCCCTCTTGCCGTGGCCGTTTAGCTTTGAAACCGCTTGACCCACCGCTGAAGTTCGATACTGAGATTCCTGACCTCCTCACTGTAGTGCCCACTTTCGCTCGCACTTGCAACGCCTGCCTCAGCTTCGTCCCGGACACGCAAGACACTGCGACTGACCTGCTCCGCGACATGGCTTTGCTGGACTGCCGCGGTTGCTATCTGATCACTCATCTCGCCAATGAGCGACGCTGACTTGGTAATCGCTTGCAGTGCGGTATCGGCAAGGCCCGCTTGATCAACGGCCTGGCGCGCTTGACCAAGGCAAACTTCACTCTGGGAAAGTGCGTGGCGGATAAGAGCCTGAAGCGAGTCAATCGTGGCGGATATCTCCAAGGTTGCGCCTTGGCTTCGCTTTGCCAGAGCGCGCACTTCATCCGCGACCACTGCGAACCCCCTACCCTGTTCGCCCGCCCGAGCAGCCTCGATCGCGGCATTTAGCGCGAGCAAATTGGTTTGTTCTGCTACAGAGCGGATGACCTCAAGAATGCTTCCAATCCGATCACTCTCCTTAGTCAGATCAATCATGCTCGTCCTTGTTGCTGTCACGCCATCTGCAAGCCTGTTAATGCGCTCGACCGCATCGGCGACTAGCTCGGCGCCTGATCTGGCTTGCTCCTCAGCTTGTCGTGCGGCATGCGATGCTCGCTGAGTATGCCCTGCTACTTCATTGACGCTTGCTGCCATCTGCACCATCGCCGAGGCACTTTGCTCAGCCTCTTCCGTTTGGCGACGGGCAGTCACACCTGCTTGAGAGCTCACGCCGTAGAACTCGGTCGCGACGTTACCCAACTGCTCGACCACTTGGACTACCCGCTCCACCATCCCCCGCAGTCCTAGTGTCATGCACTGCATAGAGGCCAGTAGTTGACCCGGTTCATCCTTCCTACGGTCATCAAATTCTGCCCGCAGATCACCATCAGCGATGGCGCGTAAGGCGCTTACCGATCGATGAAGCGGACTCACAATCTGACGACGCAGCACCATGGAAGAGCAAATGGCGACAATGACGAGCAAGAGAGAGCTCAGTCCCAGTAGTGCTAGCACTCGACGACTGACCTCAAGCATCTCCTCCCCTTGAGCAATGTAAGCGAATTCCCCTTTTTCGATGAGCCTCCTGGCTTGTTGCTCCAGCGCCTCAACCTCTGCCAGGCTGGCAGCTTCTACTTCTTGCTTCTGCCTGATGCGCTCAAAAAGACCTTGGTAGTCCGCAGCTGCGCGTCGCATTTCATCCAGCGCAGGCACCTGGGCACTGTCCGGATGCTTTTCAATCAGCGCGCTTAGCTTATTTTGCACCGCATCCAGCAACTCATTCGCCGTTCGAGCGGACTCCAGCACACCATCGATGCGATAGCTTTGCTGCGCGACCTCAGCTTTCAGCAGTAAAATCTGACTCTCAGATACCCCTGTCATCAAGTCCCCACGCTCGAAGAGCGAGAAGATCCCATAAAACCCTGTAGCAGCGACACCTAACGCCAATGCCGCAGTAATTCCAAAACCATAGGACAATTTCTTGCTCACCGAAATATTATCGAGTGACTTCCACATTTGGACTCCTTAGTCGACAGCAACTAACCCTGAGCAGCAACTCTCGTTCAGGCTTAAAAATTAAGTCATGCCTATTAATTGCTGGCCGAAATGTGCAACAGGCACCAAGCCTTCTAGCGAAAACTGACGGAGAGCTCCAGTATTCGCTGAAAGGTATAAGTGCTTGTAAATTTGATAACGACGCCCGACGGCATTTCAAATTAAAATGTCGGCGGGGCCTAGCAGGAAAGTTATTTAGTGCGGAGGCAATGGATGGACGACCTCATCCACCCATTACCACCAGGGAGTGTTTTACATCACCCATTGCCCGGATCAGGGCATCGGGCGCTAGGCCTCCCCGACCGCATAAGCGTTTGCTCTACTTACTGGCAGCAGGAGGTAACTGGAGGCCTAAGCAAACACAGCGACTCCCAAGAAGTAGTAAAGACCTAATATATGCGTCGTATGGATTTTACGAAAAGACTCCTGGCATTACATCATGCGCACATACAAATCAGAATGTATGGGTCAGGGAGGCCATCACAAAATCTCGCCCACTATAGTAGTTATTGTCTTCGCTGCCGAAGAAGTGCGTGACATTGAGGCCAAGCTTCCAGTCCTGCTGGTAAATGCCGACGATCCCGATGTTGACATCGCCACCTTCATCAGATCCGTAATTGTTGAAGGCAGCACTGATGGGCGACCGGCCTTTGATGTTGTAACCAACACCAATCGGAACCTGGATATCCAAACCTGGCATAATTTGGTAGTAGTCAAAGGTCGCCAGTCCTCGAACGCCGTAAGCAGTGTCATCTAACGTATCGTCACGTTGTTCGTTGTTTTTGGTGACTTTCGTCAGGTGATGTCCGGCCAGTTCGCCGGCGAGCGTATATCCGTCCCACAAAGCCCCAGCATTACCCACATAGATGGCGTTGATTTGTGCATGAACGGTGTCGCCGGTAACGTCCGGATCGAGGACATCAGCGGCGGCGCGCAGGGAGCCATCTTTGCGATACGACACCTCACCACCAATGTTCAGTTGACCAATGGTAGTGTTTGCACTGATACCGTAGAGCTTCACCCTTTCTTGATAGCGCAGGTGGTAACTACCAATGGAACCGGTGACAGGGTCGAAACCGCCCGACGGACTAACCACAACCTGGGGAGTTTTCTCATCGTATTGGATGGCATACAAGCCAAGATCGAGGTTTAAGGACTCCGGACGCCAGCGCAACGAGACGCCAAATTGAGGGGCGTCGGGTTCATCGTCGCTTCCACGATAGAAGTAAGCACCAGGCCCCGCGATAATCCGCTCCCCGCCCTCGTCAAGAATATCGGCTGAGGACAGGAAGCTGCCGGCTGGAGGAATGCGAGTTTTTTCCCACTGGAACTGATAGAACCCCTCTACTGTCCAGCCGCCCTCGAACATGGCGCTCATCGACAGCTGCTTGGTCGGCAGGAACAACTCTTGAGCCTTAGTGTTTGGAACACTCAAAGCCTTGTAAGCATCGACCGGCGCCATTGCTGCTGCGATGCCGTTGTCGGTGAAGAACAGGCTCTCCCCCCACAGAAGGGTATGCTGGCCAAGTCGAACGCTTACCGGTACATCGAAGGGACTGAACTGCCCGGAGACGAACGCGTTCATGAGTTCAATCTTGCTGCCTGCCCACTTTCGGGTTTGATCGGTGAATTCGTTGTTCGAAACCGAGTATGGGTTGAAGGTGCCAGGCGAGTCGTTGTCATTGTGCCGGTTGTAAACGTCGTCATACCAGGCTGCAGCGCTGAGAGACAAACCGAAATTCTGGTACCGCATGTTCAGTTCGGTCAGCCAGTCAAAGCGGTTCATCATCAGAGAACCACGTTCAAAATTGTGCTCTGGGTCATCCGTGTTGGCATTCGCAAGATTGGTATCACTGGGCTTGCTGATGCGCGAGCCAAGCGAATACTTCATCGTGTTATCCCAACTACCTTTGAGGTCGCCACTCTCAAACTCAACCGCCAAAGCAGTGCCACTGGTTGCCAGGAACATCGCGCCCACCAAGGCCGATAGAGTCAACGGCGGGTTCTGCGCAAGGCCAGCGGGCAGAGTCATTTTCTTCATTATTGTTGTTCTCCGGTTGTTGTGTGTCTACGCAGAGACCCGGCAAAGGCGCCCCAGCAGTCATGACGAACGAATCAGACACTGATCCTTACGATGCAAACTAGAGTCGGTACCAAACAGGAGCACCTATCCAAAGATAGAGAGATAGGTACCGCTTTCTTCAGCGAGGTCTGGCAGGCCAAACGTGCAAAATGAAGCACCCTTTTTTCCTTCCCTTTTACGGCTCGCGCTGCTCATGCAGACGCCGCCAACGCTTTGAGCTAGCGCGCCATCCACTGAAGGTTTGAGAAGCGAGCATGCCCGGCATTCGTCTGAGTGCCGGGCAGATGGGAGTCAGAGAGCAGTGGCGATGAGCTTAGGCTTGTGCCGCAGCGAACTGAACAACGGCATCCCCTTTGGCGTCTTGTTCAGCCTTCAGCATCCGCTCCAGGATCCATCGGAACTGGCCTAGCGCGGTATCGGAGGTCGTTGGAACGAGCACGGCATCAGGCGCCAGATTCATCGAACGTTGCTGCGCTTCGATGATCTCTCGATCCTCTCTGAATGCCATTTCTGCAATGGCAATCATGCCGTCAGCCAACTGAGTGCTGCCGCTTTTCAGCCGCGGCGCCCAGGAGTAGCAATAGCGCGAACGCTGCGCACTCATCGGCGTAATGGACTGATTTGTCACATCTCGTGTTATTGGCTCGATACCTACGGGAGGTTCGCCGTTGAAACGTTCAGAGGTGCCCGCAGGATAGCCCTCGGAATACATGACCATTACGCCAGGAATGTAGAAGTCATAGTACATCCACATGTCCAGGGCTTCTGAATCAGTTTCAGCCTTGATGTGATTTGGTACCGGCTGATTGGGTAACCAACGCTCTACCCTCACACTGCGCTCCATCCGGGTAACCTTTGGGCGAGTCAAAGCCCAGTCTTCACCCACACCGAAGCTATCTGGATGCACGTAGGTCAGATGCGAAAAGTCCAGCAGGTTGTCATGCACCAACTGGTAATTGGCATCGTAGTCCATGAAGCCGTGCCGGAAGATCCAGTTTGGGTCATCCAAGGCTACCGTAGGTGGAATAAGATCCGGATCTGCTTCGGCCTCTTCACCCAGCCACACCCAAATCCAGCTATTGCGCTCGATCACGGCAAAGCTGCGTACGCGGGCTTGCGGAGGGATGCGATCTTGCCCAGGAATTTCTACGCACTTGCCGGTCTCGTCAAACCGCAGCCCATGATAGAGACAGCGCAGGTGATCACCTTCACGGCGCCCGATCGAGAGAGGCGCGGCGCGGTGGCAGCAGCGGTCTTGAAGCGCTGCGAGCGAACCATCTGCCTTGCGGTAAATCACGATGGGCTCGTTGGCGATCTGGCAGGGAAACAACTCCTGCCCCTTCAAAACATCGCTCCAGCCTGCAACGTACCAGCAATTACGGATAAACATGACTCACCTCATAGGCGTTGTTGTTTTTGTGGCATTGATCGCCAGCATTCAAAGTACGCGGAGGGAATGATCGCAACCACGCCGACTTGTGCTAAAAATCGGCTGTATCTATCACACGGAGCAGAAAATGGATCTGTTGGGCGAAGTGCTTTTGTCGCTAAAAATTGGCGCGAACTCGGTCGGCATCTTCCACTGCGGAGCGCCTTGGGGGATGGATGTCCCTGCCATGACTCAAGCCAACGCATACATGTTCTGCGCGATCGATACACCGTTCTGGCTCATGCTGGAAAACAAACCGCCACAGCTCCTTGAGCCAGGAGATGCCGCGCTTATCCTGCACGGCCCTCGATATTCGTTTGCTTCGACTCCAAACGCGCCCTGCGTAGCACTCGAAACGTATTGGGAGCTAAAGCAACTCCCATGGCTCACTGCGGGCTCCAGGCAAAACACTCCACTACATGGACTGACCCTGGGAATGGCGCCACACACCGATCGCGTTCTGACCATGGGCATCCTCATCGGTGGCGCCACCGACAATCATCTGCTGCGGGCCCTCCCAGACGTGATCACGTTGAAACGTAGTGCCAGGGGGCAGTTTCCATGGATTCCATCGCTGCTGGAGTTTCTGGCCGCCGAACAGAGCGCAAACACGCCTGGCTACACAGCCACGGCCTCGCACCTGGCCGAACTGATTTTTACCAGTCTGGTTCGTGCGTACGTGCTGAATACGCCCGCCGGAAGCAGCAGCTGGCTTAGCGGAATCAATGACCCCCGAATCAGCCGGGCACTCGCAGCAATCCATAGCAAGCCAGAACACCCTTGGACACTGGAGCGCTTGGCTGATCAGGCAGGAATGTCTCGGTTCAGCTTCAGCCGGTTGTTTTCAAAGCGTACCGGGCAAACACCGATCGAGTACCTGATCGAGCGCCGGATGCAACTGGCAGCTGAACTCGTACTTGAGGGGCGAAGCAGCGTGGCCCGAATTGCCGAAGCCGTAGGCTATCAGTCGGAACGAGCATTCAGAGGACTCTTCATCCGCCATTTCGGCATGCCGCCTCGTGAGTACGCCAAACACCACTCAGATAGGCGCTGAGCGGCGATACTCTGCGACTATCTTTGGGTAGGTGTTGCAGCTGCGCGCTTAAGTAAACATCCCGATGAAAGTGATCCAGGACGGATCCCGTCAATAACATCATCGGAGCGCGCCGTAATGCCTGATCATTTCTCCCATGCCTACCGCTCATTGGTGAATCACAAATGAAGCGGCGTAGCGTACTCAAAGCAGGTCTCGCAACAAGCCTCCTTCCCCTGCTTGGTTTGGGTGGGGTCGCGAAAGCATTCGATCTGAAATCCAGCATTCAGCTGAAAGCCATCCTTTCTGACCGCCGCTTTCCAATGAGCAGTGCTTTCGGAGCCCGGGCGGCCGCCATGGGTATCCCACACCTAGCTACGAATGGAGATATCACGGCCATCTGGCTTAAGCACCTCGATCCACTATGGCGAGAAGGCAAAGCATCGATCATGGGCCTGACCACCCAAGATCAGCTCTTCTGCCTGGAACGCCTCGCGTGGGATCGCGGCATGAAAGTCCTCATGCGCGTCGAGCATCGGGATATGGGCCGGGGTGAAATCACCCACATCATCGACGCTCCGGCCCTGCTAACTGCGCAGTCAACGCTCGCGCTTCAACACGAAAACCTATGGCCGAGTGAGCTCGCCAGCCTTCTGGGCTCCTGCTCACCGTCGCAGTGCATCGGCCATCGCTCCAGTAGAGAAGTCACCAGCAAAGGGAGGCTGGGTGAGCACCTCGTTTCCTGGGTAATCGTCCCAGCAAGCCAAGTCTCCTAAGCGCCTTCCACTCCTTTACAAACATAAAAATAAGTAGCCAGGAGAACTCCAATGCTACCCCCCGGTATCGATTCCGCAACATTCCAGAAAGCTCTGAGCGCGTTCGCCAACGTGGTCGGAAAAGAATGGGTTTTTACCAGCGATGAAGACCTGAAGCTCTATCGCGATGCATATTCGCCCTACATGGGTGAAGCCGAAGAACGATTAGCATCAGCTGCCGTTGCCCCAGATACCTCCGAGCAAGTTCAAGAAATTGCTCGGATAGCAAATCAGTACAGCATTCCGCTCTACACCATTTCTACCGGCAAGAACCTCGGCTACGGCGGCTCGGCTCCAACCTACAGCGGTAGCGTCGTACTCGACCTCAAACGCATGAATCGCATCATCGAGGTCAACGAAAAACAGGCCTATTGCATTGTCGAGCCAGGTGTCAGCTATTTCGACATGTACCGCTACCTGCAGGAAAAGAAGAGCAAGCTGTGGCTTGACGTACCAGATCCGGGCTGGGGAAGCATGGTTGGTAACGCCATGGATCGGGGTGCGGGGTACACCGCGGCACAGTTTCGCAATCATTTCGATGCGCATTGCGGCATGGAGGTGGTGCTAGCCAACGGTGAGGTGATGCGTACCGGAATGGGTGCCATGCCCAAATCCAAAACCTGGGCAATGTATAAAACCGGTTTTGGCCCGGCAATCGACGGGATCTTCAGCCAATCGAATTTCGGGATTGTAACCAAAATGGGGTTCTGGTTGATGCCCGAGCCAGAGGCCTTCCTAAAAGGCCACATCCATCTCTCTCAGTACAGCGACATGGTTCCGCTGGTTGAGTTGATGACGGAGTTGGAGAACTCGAAGATCTTCACTGGCTATCCAGACATCAACAGCCCTGCCATGGGTACTCCTAGCCTCGCCGGCCTTCACGAGTTCCTCGCACACGGCCCAAAAGAGCAGGATCCCGAGTTCATGGCACTGCTAGGCCGAGGCGCCAAGCCGGAGGAGTACGAGGCCTACGCCAAGAAAAAGGGCATCCCCTTCTGGACGTGTGCCCTCACGTTTTATGGCCCAGAAAAAGTCATTCGCGCCCAGTGGGAATACGCTCAGGAGCGCTTCAAAAAGGCATTTCCTGACGCCAAGTTTGCTGAGCACGAGTTCTATAAACTCCCGCTCACACCTGAGCAAGCAGAAAAGGTCGAATACCCAGCGCAATTTGGCATCCCAAATTTGCGGACATTCGCCATCGGGGCCCGCTCGAACTGGAACCCAGCGCCGCCTACACATGGGCATGCTTGGTTTTCCCCTGTCATTCCTCGTGACGGTGCAGAAGTTCTCAAGATCAACGAAGTGCTGGGTACAGAGGCTCGTCGATTAGGCATTCCATTGATCTTCGCTATGATCGTGCCCGTCCCTTCATGGGAGCGAAGCTTCACGTTCATCATCCCGTTGTTCATCAGCGAGGATCCAGCACAGAACAAAAGAAGCCGAGAGGTGTTCAGACACCTGATCAAGGTGGCCGCTGACAATGGCTGGGGGGAGTACCGCACTGCTCCGACATTCCAGGCAGATGTGATGGATACCTATTCCTTCGGTGACCATGCCCTGCTGCGCTTCCATGAGTCGATTAAGGATGCTGTAGATCCCAAAGGGATTCTTTCACCAGGGCGTTATGGCATCTGGCCGAAACATCTTCGAGATAAGCATCGGTACAAAGGAGGCGACTCCGTATGAGGCTCCTAGTCGTTCTCACGAGCTCCTTGCTCGCCGCCGCCCAGTGCTTCGCCGCAGAAGGTAATCCGGATCTCGGCAAGCAGGTTTACGAAAAGTGGTGCTCTGCATGCCACGCACCTGGTGATGCCTATCCTGGAACCTTGGCCCTGAGAGCTAAATACAAGGGAGCCCTGCCTGAGGCTCTGGAGCAACGCTCCGATCTGACGCCGGACATGGTCAAGTACTTCGTGCGCAACGGGGTCACCATCATGCCGTTCTTCCGCAAGACTGAGATTTCCGATGTGGAGCTCAATGCGATCGCGGACTACCTAACCAAACAAGGAACAAAGCAGTGATCACCATCGGAGATATCAAGTTGCCCCGCATTCTTTTAGCTTCCCTGTTGGTAATGAGCTCCCCGGTTTTCGCACAGCAATGCGAGACAACCGTAGCTTCGACCGACCAAATGACCTACCTGCAGAAAGAGGTTTCCGTCAGCCGTAGCTGCAAGCAGTTCACCGTAACGCTTCAGCA
The DNA here is from genome assembly GCF_040438935.1 of Pseudomonas vranovensis. Lineage (NCBI taxonomy): Bacteria > Pseudomonadati > Pseudomonadota > Gammaproteobacteria > Pseudomonadales > Pseudomonadaceae > Pseudomonas > Pseudomonas vranovensis. Next base: position 2,032,039 of record NZ_CP159259.1, read on the forward strand.
CACTGGACGAATGCCAGCCGCGGCAATGGGGCACAACTGGGTCTTGAGTAAAACCAGTGACGTTCAGGCGATCGCCACTGACGGTATCGCTGCTGGTAGCGCAAAAAGCTACCTGAGGGAGGATGACAGTCGAGTGGTTGCCCACACGAAAGTGATTGGAGGGGGTGAAAGCACCAGCGTCACCTTCAACGTAAGTGAACTGTCGCCTGCCGAAAGTTACACCTATTTCTGTTCATTCCCTGGCCACTCGGCCTTGATGAAGGGGCAGCTAAAGCTGGTGGACTGACATGGAGAAAATGGTCTTCCAGCTTGCGGTCATCGACGGCCCAATCGTAGTGCGGCAAGAGCCAGAGACAGGTGATCTCGTGATTGAATTTGAAAGCACTCATCGCGCAGCAGCCAATAAACGATTTCAAGTGCGGCTCAAGCCTGGTGCAGCAGACCAACTCTCCAGCGCTCTGGAGGCTGCCCTCCCTATCCATAGATAGGTGTAGGGCAGCTCCCCTAGCAGCACTCTCTGACCATCCAATATCACAATCATAAAAAGAAGGTATCTATGAGCACGCTTCCGAGTGGGGATCGCCGTGTCGATTTTTCGGGCTGGCAACGCCAGTACTACCAGATCGACGGCGCGGTCGTTGCTGTTCACCAAGCAGGTGAAGGTACCCCAGTGATGTACCTGCATGGCGGAGGTACATGGCATGGCCTCGGCTTTGCGTCGGGCCTGATGGATCGGCACAAAGTCTATCTGCCACATCACCCAGGTTTCGGTCTGTCTGAGGATAACGCAAGCATCAACTCTGTTTCGGATTGCGTCGACCATTACGCCAAGCTGCTCGACACACTGGGTCTAGAGCGCGTGCACCTTATCGGTAGTTCATTAGGTGGACGCATCGCTGCAGAGTTTGCGGCTCGTTACCCAGACCGTGTCACCAAGCTCGTTCTCGCCGCACCGGCGGGCCTCACCGTCCCAGAGCACCCACTGCCTGATCTCTCGGCCATCCCGCCCCAAGATTTCCCTTCCTACCTCGTAAACGACATGCAAGTTCTTCTGCCATTTCTTCCAAATGGGCCAGACGAAGAGTTCATGAGCATGCGAGCCAGAGAGGGTGGCGCTGTTATGCGACTGCTAAGTCAGAGCGGGCTGGATAACCCCAATATGGCGGAGCAGCTTCAACATATCGACGCCCCCACCTTGATTATCTGGGGTCGTCTAGACCGAATGCTTCCGGTTGGCCAAGCCGCGTCTTGGAAAAACAACATCTTCGGAGCTCAAGTGAAAGTTGTTGAGGACGCCGGTCACCTGCCACTTGATGAATCCGCAGAAGCGCGCCAAGCCCTCCTGGAATTCTTGGGCTGAAGCAGTGATGCGATAAGCCAGAGCACTATCTTTCGGCAGGTGCTGCTGGGTGACTCAATCGCAAAACTCACCTGAAACCGCCCAACATCCTGGAGCTTCAATGCAACCTTTTGTTTACAACGCCCTGCCAAGTCGTGTGATTTTCGGCTCCGGCACCATCGTGCAGCTTGCTGACGAGATCAAAGCCCTGGGTGCTTCCCGCGCCTTGGTTCTTACAACCAAGCATCAACAGCGCGATGGTGAGCGCCTTTGTGAGCAACTGGGAAGCTTGGCTGTAGGGCTCTACGCAAACGCGACCATGCACACTCCAGTCGACGTGACAAATGATGCCTTGGAGTATGTTGCTCGCACCAGAGCTGACTGCGTAGTTGCGCTGGGTGGTGGCTCAACCATTGGCCTTGGTAAGGCAATTGCACTTCATACCGACCTGCCGCAGGTCGTCATCCCGACCACCTATGCAGGCTCGGAAGCCACCCCGATCATTGGCCAAACAGAGAACGGCCTGAAAACAACCCAGCGCACGCTGAAGGTGCTGCCAGAAGTTGTGCTCTACGACGTCGACCTGACCCTCACGCTTCCCCCTGAAATCACCGTGACAAGCGGGCTGAATGCCATTGCTCATGCAGTTGAAGCGCTCTACTCCAAAGATGCAAATCCGCTGATCTCGCAACTGGCCGAACAAGGTATTGCGTCCTTGGCGAGTGCGTTGCCCCGTATCCAAAAGAATCCAGAAGACCTGGAAGCCCGCTCCGATGCGCTGTTCGGAGCATGGGCATGCGGCGTATGCCTGGGCGCGGTGGGGATGTCGATCCATCACAAGCTCTGCCACACCCTGGGTGGCACCTTCAATCTCCCCCACGCCGAAACCCACAGCATCGTCCTCCCGCACGCCACCGCCTACAACTCCGCGGCCGCCCCGGATGCAATGGCACGCATCTGTCGGGCATTGGGAGGTGTGAGTGATGCGGCAGCAGGCCTGTATGACCTGGCTGTGAGCCTTGGAGCTCCGACCCAACTGAAAGATATCGGTTTGCGCGAGCAAGACCTGGCGCAGGCCGTCGAAATTGCCTGTTCCTCTCCGTATTGGAATCCGAGGCCGATTGAGGCGGACGGCATTAAACAACTGCTTGCTAACGCGTTTCTCGGCCGCCGCCCTTAACAGGCGTTTGTTGACCCAACGCCCCTGGAGATAACCATGGAACTTAATCCGCACATTCTTCGCCATCACCACATCACGCTGAACGTGGGTGGTGCGCAGGAAGATTACGACTTTCACACCAAAGTCCTTGGCCTGAAAAGCGTCAAGAAAACTGGCTTGTACGACGGCTCAGAGCCGATCTACCACTTCTACTACGGCAACGATATCGGCGAGGAAAGCACGCTGATCACTTGCTTCCCAATGCGGCAATCCGGTCGAAAAGCGCGCCGCGGAAGCGGCCAGGTGAAGACCTTGGCGCTTTCGGTTCCGGAGTCGTCCCTGACGTTCTGGGCACGGCACCTGGCCAGCCACGGGTTCACCCCCATTCTGGTGGAGCGGTTCGGTGAGCGACTGCTGCATTTCACGCACCCGTGTGGCATCGAGTACGAGCTCGTCGGTATCAAAGACGACAACCGCAAACCGTACTCCAATGGTGTCATCCCATCGGAGTTCGGCATCCGAGGTACTCATGGCATCACTGTATCTGTGCGCGACATGGAGAACTCCGCTGAATTCATGCATTACGGCTGGACAGGCAAACTGCTCGACACCGACGGAGGGTTCTCCCGTTATCAGGTGGGTAATGGTGGCTCGGGCACCATCATCGATTTCCAGCTGGAGCCCAACTTGCCTCAAGGTTCCTGGGCATATGGCGAAGGCACAGTGCACCACTGCGCCTTCGAGGTCGCCGACCTCGATGTGCAACGCAGCGTGAAGCTTCATCTCGAAGGCATGGGTTACACCGACGTTTCCGACCGGAAAGACCGTGGTTACTTCGACTCCGTATACGTGCGTACTCCAGGTGGGGCGTTGTTCGAGGCTGCTGTATCTAAGCCTGAAGGCTTCCTTGTAGACGAACCGTTCGAGGATCTGGGCAAAACCATTCAGATCCCTCCGCAGTTAGGTGCTCGCGCCCAAGAGATTGCCGCCTACCTTGAACCCCTGAAGTACTGAGGTGGTTCATGACCACTAACCCCCACCTATCTAAATCTATCCACTTCCTCGGGCCTCAGCCTGGGGAAGTAGGCGTAGCCACAGTGTTGATTCACGGTCGACACCAATCACCTGCGGACATGTTTGCGGTGGCTCAACGCATTGGCCTCGACGAAATGCCTTATCTGGCACTGGAGGCGGCAGACAACACCTGGTACCCAAACCGGTTCATGGCACCTGTTGAGGAAAACAGCCCATGGCTGGATTTCGCCCTAGACAGCATCACCACTGCCCTCACCACGCTTGAGCAGATGTCCGTCAAGCGGGAAAAGCTCGTACTCCTGGGGTTCTCTCAAGGCGCATGCCTGGCGTGTGAGTACGTGTACCGCAATCCAGGCACCTACGGTGGATTGATCTCGCTCACTGGAGGGCTCATCGGCCCAAGGGGGATGACATGGTCAACCGGAGCTGACCTGGGGGAAACCCCGATCGTTATGACCAACGGGGACGAGGATGAGTGGGTTCCTTTGGAGCGCACAAAAGAAACTCTCCAAGTCTTCACCCAGATGGGAGGCCGCGGTCGGTTAAGCATTTTCCCGAAGCGACCGCACGAAGTGAGCGATGTGGAGATCAATCTCGCGCGCTCTCTTCTCCAGCGCTTACTCACATCCCAAAACACCATTGCCTGAATGGCACCTCACCGGAGAACGCAGTTCGATGTCCACTCCTAAGTTCGGATTTATTGGCCTTGGAACCATGGGAGAGCCAATGGCTCGTCGCCTGGTTCAGGCAGGTTACGCGCTCACTGTTTTTGATCTGAATGAAGCGGCTGTCGATCGCCTACAGGCACTGGGAGCTACCCATGCGGCTGATCCGAAAACCGTCGCTGACAATGCTGAAATCGTATTTGCCAGCCTCCCGACGCCGGACATCGTCCAGAAGGTTGCGCTGGGCGATGCCGGGGTAATACACGGCGATAAGGTTCGCGTTTTCGTCGACTTGTCCACCACCGGGCCACGCACTGCCAAAGCGGTGGCCACAGGACTTCAATCCAAGAATGTTGTAGCCGTAGACTGTCCGGTCAGTGGCGGCGCAGCAGGTGCGGAGAAAGGCACCCTCGCACTGATGGTGGCTTGCCCGAATGCCACCTATGAGGAGCTGCTTCCGATTCTGAAGTGCATCGGAAAGCCGCTGTTCTGTGGAGAGGCGCCAGGGCTCGGCCAGACCATGAAACTGGTCAACAACCTGGTATCCGTAACCGCACTGGCAGTTTCCTGCGAAGCTCTTGTAATGGGCGTGAAGGCGGGGCTCGACCCGCAAGTCATGCTTGACGTGTTCAACGCCGGCAGTGCGCGTAACAGCGCTACCGCAGATAAGCTGCCGCGCGCCGTGTTGCCGCGCACCTTCGATTTCGGATTTACCACTGCGCTGTCATTGAAAGATACCCGTCTCTGCCTCGACGAGGCTGAGGCTATGGGTGTTCCTATGCCAGTTGGAAGCAGCGTTCGCCAGGTGCTCAACATGACTCGCGCAGCCTTTGGAGATAACGCTGACTTCACCCGCATCACCTGCCTGATCGAGCAATGGGCCGGCGTCGAAGTTCCAACCCGTCCTCATAACCCCAACTGAAATTAGGATCTCGCAATGAGCAATGATCTCTTTGATAAAGGCTTTGCCAACCGAAAAGCAGTACTCGGTGCCGCGCATGTCGAAAAGTCCTGGTCGGCTGCAGATGACTTCAATCGCCCGATGCAGGCACTCGTCACTGAGTACTGCTGGGGCGCTGTATGGGGCGATGACACCCTACCCTTCAAAACACGCAGCATCATCAACCTGTCCGCCCTGACGGCCATGAACCAGCATCACGAGCTAGGTGTTCATGTGAAGGGAGCTCTGACCAATGGCGTTACCAAGGAAGAAATCCGCGCCGTGCTGATGCAAGCCGCAATTTACTGCGGAGTACCCGCAGCCCTCGCTGCATTCCGAGTGGCTAGCGAGGCAATAAAAGCCTGGGAAGCAGAGCACGCCTGATCTGAGGCCACTGATCAATGATCAGTGGCCTAAACGCAATTTGGAGGCACCATGAACGCACTACCCGAGTACCAGGTATTCGCGATTCGATATGCCTATGTGGATCGTGTGCGTCGAGAAAACTTCATCGATACCCACGACGCCCATGATCTGCCCATGCCAATGGACTATTTCATCTGGCTGATTCGTCGCGAAGAGCAAGTTTTCCTTGTTGATACCGGTTTCAATCAAGCTGCTGCAGACGCGCGTGGTCGTCGTCTGCTCCGCTGCCCAATACGCGCACTGGAAGCGCTGGGGTTGAGTACAGCGGATGTCACCGAGGTGATCATCACCCACATGCATTATGACCACGCCGGAAACGTGGATCTGCTCCCGCAAGCCCGATTCCACCTGCAAGAGTCGGAAATGCGATTCGCCACCGGGCGATACATGCTGTATCGCCCGCTACGTCAGTCATTCAACGTGGAGGATGTGGTCAACCTCGTTCGAGGCGTTCATCAACAGAGGGTGGTGTTCCACGAGGGGGATGTCGAGTTGACCCCAGGCATTGAACTACTCCACATCGGTGGCCATACGATGGGCCTGCAGGCCGTGCGAGTGCATACCGCAAGAGGGTGGGTCGTGCTTGCCTCTGATGCCAGCCACTATTACTCAAACATGGAAGAAGACTGCCCATTCCCAGTCGTCTTGGACGTGGGTGCCATGCTGGATGGCTATCGAAAGCTCCTTGCAAGGGCCAGCTCCCCGGATCATATAGTGCCTGGCCATGACCCTCGTGTGCGTGAAATCTACCCGTATCATGGCGATCCTGACGATGACATTGTCGCACTTCATCTGCCCCCGAATCGCGACGTAGACAAATAGCCCGCTGATAAGAGATAACGAGCTATACGCCCCTTTGAAGGGCTTAAAGTAACAAGAGGTCGAAAAATCGACCCTAGCCGCGGAGAACCGCTCCATGCGCACAAGCATGAATAGCCTGTTCCAGACCCAGCATGCCCCGCTGCAATTGTCTTTGATTGCCTCCAAGCTCTGCCCGTTCACTGCCTGCAACAGCTTGGTGCCGTTTCCTCGGCTCCTCAAGCGCATGATGGAATCATCCACAATTCCAATGGCTCTGGTGCAAGCGCCCCCAGGCTACGGAAAGACCGGATTGCTTAAGCAGTATTATCAACAGCTTAAACAAGATGGTGCGAGAACGGCTTGGCTGTCACTCGAAGACGGTGACGGAGATCTGCCCCACTTCAGTGCCTACCTCAAGGCAACGCTGGAGCTCGTTGGCCAGCCGATACCCGTCAATGGCCTTCTGACTCGTGTTGGGGAGACCAGTCTCAGCAAAGCGCTCACAGCCCTTCTGGAGCTGCTTCAGGGAGACCAATCGCCGATTTACCTGTTTATCGACGATGTCCATCATCTTGCTGGGAGCGATGCTGTTCGTTGTTTGTCCATGCTGATCGAGCGCGCCCCTCCACACTTGCACTTCGTCCTCAGTTTCAGAGGAGAGCCCTGTCTCTCCGTAGCTCGACAGCGGATGCAAGGATTGGTATCCGACATCAACGTACGCGAGCTCCGCTTGGGGCATGAGGAGGCGCTGTGCCTTCTCAATCATCTTGGAGTCGAGTCTGTTCCCGAAGAGCAATTGAGGCAGCTCCAAAACCGTCTTGAAGGCTGGGCTGGGGGACTGGTCTTGGTCGCGCTCTTGCTGCGCCATGATCCTGATCAGGTTTACAACTTGGCCAACTTCTCAGGTGAGAGACGCCAGTTTTCAGAGTTTTTTCTGCAGGACGTTTTGTCTCGTCAACCCCAGGATATTCGGGAGTTTTTACTCCACACCTCCATTTTGGATCGGCTCGATGCAGATGTCTGCAACGCCCTCACTGGCCGGTTGGACAGTCAAGCACGGCTGCGGGACTGTGAGAGTCGGGGGTTGTTCTTGATGGCGATGGATGAGGAGCAAAAGAGCTATCGATACCATCCCCTCTTCGCTGAGTTTCTTAAGCGCGAACTCCGTCAGACCAATGAGAAGCTCATGCTTCAACTTCACATGGTCGCCAGCGAACTCTTGATACAAACAGGTGACTACGTGGGGGCTTTCAACCAGGCCTTTGCCACGAAAGATTATCTTCGTGCAGCCGAGATTATCGACACCTACAACGTTGAAATTTTTTCGTCGTACGTAAATGCCTGGGCGCTTGTAGATAGGCTTCCGGAAGATATCGCCATGCGATTTCCTGCAATCATCCTCAGTCAAATTTGGCAGTTGGAGGTGCGCTGGCAGTTCGAAACGTGCCGTACATTGCTCGAAAAAGCTCGCCTACGCCTCAACCAAATTGAGCGAGACCACCTCCTCCCGCGAGAGCGTATTCAAACGCTGCGCAATGAGTGGCTACACCGTGAGCTGATGCTAGGCATGATGGGCGATGACCCTTCTACTATCCAATCTCAAGCACAGTACCTGCAGGCAAATTATTCGGATGCAGCACCGTTGGTGAAGGGCAGCTTTTATACTGCCGAGCTCTATGCTCGTCGGGAGCACTACCAACTCGATGAGGTTGAGCGTTTGAATACTCTGAGTATGGAATGCCTCAATCGTCTTCCGCATGAAGCCGCCCACGTGTTCCACAATGCGGTTCTCGCACCAGCAAGGCTGCTGGCAGGACGCACGCATGCAGCCATCCAAGCTCTGACTATAGCGTTGCGCTCAGCCGTCAACATCTCCGGACATGGTTCGCCGTTGCCCGCGATGCTTGCCGTTCATTTGGCAAAGGTGCATTACGAACGTGATGAGCTTCAGCAGGCTCGTGTATTGCTTGAACAGTACCTTCACCAGGCCACCTACATTGGCTTTGTCGACCAAGCCATCGCAGGTTGGTTGACTTGCGCTCGCATTTCAATGTTCGATGGCGATAAGGCTAACGCCTTCCGCATGCTCGACGAGGCAGATGTCTTTGCCAATGAGCACGGTTTCGAACGGCTCCGACTTTTCAGCTTGGCGGAGCGTATGAAGTGGCTCTTACGCCAAGGCGAAGTAGATGAGGTTATTCGGCTTGGACGTAAAAACAAACTCAGAGGGCCGGCAAGCGACGTTGCACCGCAGAAGGGGGTGAGTACTCGTGATGAGGCCCGAGCATTGTGCTGGGTCAGGGTCGCCCAAGCTGAGGATCGGCTACCAGAGGCGTTGAACCTTGCCAAGCTCTGGCATCGTCACCTTGAAGCCGCCAATGCAATTCGTAGTGCGCTGCGCTGGAGCGTCATCATTGCTCATCTTGCGCTGCTGACTGGGGATCAACGAGCTGCACAACGAGCACTGCGTCGGGCCTTGTTCCAAGCGGCTCCTTGCGGGTTCATTCGCGTATTCCTTGATGAGGGTGAGTGGTTGGTACGCTTGCTGCGTGATCAACTCCAGGCGGCAAAGCTTGATGGAGAGCCTGTGGATGCGTTTGCCAGCGACCTGTTGGAACGTGCGGGTGGTGAGATCCCAACCTCCCAGGCGCAGGCCGCCGTCTCCCCCGAGCAAGGGAGTGCCATTTTCGGCGCCTTGAACAGTCGTGAGCTAGATATCCTGGAGATGGTCAGCATCGGGATGCTTAACCGTGAAATAGGGATCAAACTGGGCATGACAGAAGGCTCCATCAAATGGTACCTCCAGCAGATCTACGACAAAATCGGAGTTCGGCGGCGTTCCCAGGCTGCTGAACGGGCCCGTCAGCTCGGCATCCTTCGATAAGTGAAGCTGCAAGCCAGGCTTGCAGCTTTTAACCTTCCTCTACGCTATCCATGGATAGGTGCTTGGTCTGATTGCTTGTCGCATCGTGAACTTATCGATTCGATAAAAACAAGAGGAACCAAGCATGTCCACGGCTTACGACGTTGTAGCCATCGGCTCCGGCCACAATGGCCTGGTAGCCGCTGCATATCTCGCAGCAGCCGGCAAAAAAGTCCTGGTGCTCGAACGTAACGCCTGGTTTGGCGGTGGCGTGGTCACCCGTGAACTCACGGTGCCGGGGTTCAAACATGACCAACACAGCGTTGGCCATATCTTCATCCAGGCGAACCCGCTGATTCGCAACGATGAGCTGGGTCTCATCAGCAAGTACGGCTTGAAGTACATCTACCCTGAAGTTCCTCTGATCTCGGTGTTCGATGACGGCACTACGTTGAGCTTGTACCGCGATCGTCAGCGTAACTACCAGGAACTGGCGAAATTCTCCCAGAAGGATGCTGAGGCCTACCTCAAGTTTTCGGAGATTGCAGCTCACTACCTGCCGATGCTGATCGGTACCCTCTACTCTGCCCCTGTGCCAATGGGTGCGCAGTTCGCCATGATGGATCAGAGCCCGGAAGGCCGGGAGATGTTTGCCACCATGATGAAGAGCAGTTGGGAGATCATCACCGACTGGTTCGAGCACGAGAAGGTACGCCTGCACTTCGCGCGCATGGTAGGCGAGAACCTGGCAAGCCCCGAAGAGCTTGGCTCGGGCATCAGCTTGTTTATGTTCCTGGCCTTCATGGAAAAGTACGGTATCGGCATTCCGGTAGGTGGCAGCGGCGCACTCACCGCTGCGCTGATTCGCTGCATTGAAGACCACGGTGGAGAGATCATCTCCGAAGTGGACGTATCGGTTATTGAAACCAAATCTGGGCGTGCTACTGCAGTTCAGACCCATGACGGTCGTCGCTACGAAGCTCGGGATGCTGTGATTGGCGGTATCCACCCTCACCTTTTGCGTGGTTATTTGCAGGATGCAGGGGTCGCACCTCATGTATTTGAGCGTGCCGAGCGAACCACGACATCGCCTTGTGCCTGCATCACCATTCATGCGTCGCTGCACGAAAAGCTGCGTTTCAAAGCGGGTGAACATGTCGACCAGGCAGCCTTCATCGAACTCCTCCCAGTCAGTGAGTCCCGCTTCCGTCGTTCATTCGACGATGTTCGCTATGGAGAGCTCCCGAAAGACCCCCTGCTCGCTCTCGCGTCTCCGACCAATCTCGACCCAAGTCGCGCTCCCGCAGGGAAGGCCACCATGCACGCCTGGGCGTACGTACCCTTTGAAGTCGGAAATCATCCTGCCGAGTATTGGGACGAGATCAAGGAAGCTTATGCAAGCCAGCTAGTCGAGCGTATGTCGCCCTATTTCCACAACCTCACCAACGATTTGATCATCGGCCGCCATGTCGACACGCCACTCGATATGCAGCGCACTTCCCCTAGCTTCCAGCGCGGCGATCTGCATGGCATTGCCGGGCACCAGCACCAGTTCGGCTCTCACCGTCCAACTCCAGAATTGGGGCGCAACACGGTACCTGGAGTGGAGCGACTTTACCTCGTTGGCCCATTCCAGCACCCGGGCGGCGGTGTTTTCGGGGCCGGCCGTGCAGCCGCTATGCGCGTGTTTGACGACCTCAAGATGAACTTCAGCAAATTCAATAAGGCCTGACGCAATGAAACTTTATTCCCCCGATGGCAGCGAACTAATGAAGATCGAAGCCCTGGAGCGCGATGGTAATCGCCTGGTTTTGAAAGGCACCGCTTTCGGCGCTATGCCAATTTCTGCCCAGCTTCGCCCTGAAGAGTTGCGTGGCGGTTTTCGGCTGTTGAGCACGAAGCTGGCCCTTTTCCTGATCAGCATGCTGGTAAGGCGCTAGGGGATTCTCATGAAAACTTCACCGAACCGGCTGCTCGCTCTGGAGTACCTGGCCCGTATCGAGGCTGGCAATCTATCGGCAGCCCTGGAGCTTGCAAGCGACGATGCGGTCTTTTGGCTGCCTAACACCGGAGACATGGATAAAGCGGCATTCTCAAACTTTCTCGGGGCCGTCCTGCCTGTCATCCATACCATGAAATTCACGGTTCGCGGCGTGACGGAGGAAGGTGAACGTGTTGCCGTCGAAGTAGATGGCCGTGCTGAGCTGAGCAACAAGCGGATCTACGCCAACCACTACCACTTCCTTTTCATTATCAGAGATGGGTTGCTGCAACAGGTGAAAGAGTTCACCGACACCGCACCAGCCGCAGAAGCTTTCAGGCCCTGAGCCAAATCGCCAGGATAAAACAACAAGAGGAATTCTCGATGGCTGCTGGTAAACGCATCATCATTGTGGGGGCCGGGCCTGCCGGTCTTGTAACTGCATTTGGGCTGGCTCAACGGGGCGCTCAGGTGACCGTCATTGATCGTGAAGCCACGGTAATCGACTCGCCAAGAGCGATGGTCTACCTCCCCTCGACGGTTAAAGCCCTGGATAAGATCGGACTGCTGGAAACCGCCAAAAAACTGGGGCCGGAGAGCTATGAGTACCAATGCTACTTCGCGCAGTCAGGCAACGTGGGGCGCATGGATCAGCGTTTGGTTGAAGACCTTACGCCCTACCACTACATTCTGCATTTTGGGCAGGACGAGCTTGCCCATATGATCCTGCAGCGATTCCTGGCGATTCCGGGTAGCGAAATCCAGTGGGGAACCACCCTGGAAGGCATTGAGCAGAATGACCATGGCGTCGTTGCACGCGTCAGTGACAAAGATGGCCAGCGCATGATTGAAGCCGATTGGCTGATCGGCGCTGATGGTGCACGCAGCACGGTTCGAAAGCTGATGGGCGCAAGTTTTGATGGCTTCACTTGGCCAGACACCTTCATGGCCACCAACATCTTCTTCGACTTCAGCAAGCACGGCTATGCGGCGTCGAACATGATTTCAGACCCGGTTAATTGGGCTGTGATCGCAAGGGTCAATAGCGATAACCTGTGGCGTGTAGCGTATGGCGAAGATAGCGATGCAACGGATGAAGAACGTCTCGCCCGTGTAGACCAGCGGCTTCGTTATTGGCTCCCTGAAGGAGCTGAGTACCGCCTGGAGCGAGCGAACTCTTACCGTGTTCACCAACGAGCTGCATCCACCTTCCGTAATGGTCGAGTGCTGCTCGCCGGCGATGCTGCACATGCAACCAACCCTATCGGCGGCATGGGCTTCACCTCGGGTGTCCAGGATGCGGTCACACTCATTGATTGCTTTGAGAAGCTCTTCAACGGCCAGGCCGATGATGATGTGCTCGATTGGTACGCCTATGAGCGCCGCCGTATCTTCCTGGAAGTGGCGAACCCGACGGCGATCGAATTCAAGCGCAGAACTCAAGAATCCGATCCCGACAAGCGAGCTGAGGACGAGCGCAATTTCCTCTTCATGACCAACAAACCCGACATTCTGCGTGGTGCGTTGATGTCGATTTTCGGCCTGGAAAGTCGGGCATATCAACCCGACTGGAAAGAAACGCTGGTCAGGCAGGATGCGGAGCGAAGTGAAGCAGATAAACAAAAAGAGTTAGTCGGCGGCACTACCAGCACGCTCCGTCAGACCAGCGAGATCGAATGACCTTCTAGGCAACGACTTGGTTGGGCAGAGTCACCTTCCTTTAGACCTATTCAAATCCCGGCCCGCGGCCGGGTTTTTTGTTTCTAGGAATTCGGTATTTTGCATTCAAACCATTAAGGCTCAGTCGAGTGCACCGCTATCCATCGATAGGTGCCTGTACTCTACCTCTTCGGCATGTTGGGGCAGCAAACAATACGAGCATTCTTATGATTTTCGACATGTGCAGTTGGTTTGCAGCAGCCCACTTTATGCCAAACAGGAGGACGCAGATGAGCGTTTTTACGCACGTGACCGTCGGTACCAATGACTTAGAAAAAGCCCGGTTTTTTTACGACGATGTCCTGGGTCAGTTGGGGTTGAAGCGCATTGCAGACCTTGAGGAGAACGGTTCGATCTGGGGGCAGAATGCCCCATCGTTTTTTGTGCTGAAACCTGCCAATGGCGCTCCAGCCACGGTCGGCAATGGTGTCACTGTTAGCTTCGAAGCTCCAAGCCGATCCGCAGTCGATGCTTTCCACGCCGCAGCTCTGAATGCCGGAGCCAAGGATGAGGGGGCACCTGGCCCTCGTGGTTGGGCGGACAACGCCTATGCCGCCTACGCACGCGATCTAGATGGCAACAAACTGGCAGTCTACTGCTTCCAGCCTGCCTAAACGGTTCTCGGGGCGCCAGACAGCTTATGAGCGCATCCTCTCTGTTGGTTGAGCCCTACCCCTTTGCATCTACACCCTTTGGCACCGTACGGGGCCTAATAACAAGAGGTATCGGTATGTCTGGTAATCGTGGCGTGGTTTATCTTGGCGCTGGGAAAGTTGAAGTCCAAAAAATCGACTACCCCAAAATGCAAGATCCGCGCGGCAAGAAGATTGAGCATGGTGTCATTTTGAAGGTCGTCTCTACAAACATCTGCGGCTCTGATCAACACATGGTGCGGGGTCGAACTTCAGCTCAGGTGGGCCTCGTGCTGGGGCATGAAATCACCGGCGAGGTGATTGAAAAGGGACGCGATGTCGAACACCTGAAAATTGGTGACCTGGTATCGGTTCCGTTCAACGTCGCATGCGGACGCTGCCGGTCGTGCAAGGAGCAACACACCGGTGTCTGCTTGACCGTCAACCCCGCACGGGCCGGTGGTGCTTATGGATACGTGGACATGGGGGACTGGACAGGTGGCCAGGCCGAGTACGTCATGGTGCCGTACGCGGACTTCAACCTGCTCAAGCTGCCTGACCGTGACAAAGCGATGGAGAAGATCCGAGACCTCACCTGCCTTTCCGACATCCTTCCCACTGGCTATCACGGTGCTGTCACCGCCGGCGTTGGCCCAGGAAGCACTGTCTATGTTGCCAGCGCCGGCCCGGTAGGACTCGCGGCGGCCGCCTCTGCACGCTTGCTGGGCGCCGCGGTAGTTATCGTGGGTGACGTCAACCCAGTGCGTTTGGCCCATGCGAAAGCCGTCGGATTCGAGATCGCCGACCTGTCTCTGGACACCCCGCTGCATGAGCAGATCGCAGCGCTGCTGGGCGAGCCGGAAGTGGATTGCGCGGTCGATGCTGTCGGTTTCGAGGCACGTGGCCATGGCCATGCGGGCGTCAAGCAGGAGGCTCCAGCTACGGTACTCAACTCTCTGATGCAGGTCACTCGGGTAGCGGGCAAGATCGGCATCCCTGGTCTGTACGTTACCGAAGACCCAGGCGCAGTTGATGCCGCCGCCAAAATTGGCAGCTTGAGTATCCGCTTCGGTCTCGGCTGGGCGAAGTCGCACAGCTTCCACACCGGACAAACCCCAGTGATGAAGTACAACCGTCAACTGATGCAGGCCATCATGTGGGATCGACTGAACATCGCCGAAATCGTAGGCGTTCAGGTCATCAGCCTGGATGATGCGCCGAAAGGGTATGGCGAGTTCGACGCGGGGGTGCCGAAGAAATTCGTCATCGATCCGCACAAAATGCTCGTTGGCTGACCCCTGCCCCTTACTCGTTGACAATGAAAAATCCCGGGCTTGCCCGGGATTTTTTGTTCCTGCCCCAACGATTCATACGCCACCAGGTGTAACGACTTTAGATAACCGGGGGCGCGATGTACGCCGCCCCTGGCTAGCCGGTTTACTTGGCGTAAGGGACGTCTATTGCTGCAGGGGCGCGCCTACCCAGGATCATATCGGCGGCCTTCTCAGCAATCATGACTACCGCGGCGTTGGTGTTGCCAGCGATCAGTGTCGGGAACACCGAAGCATCGACAACCCTCAGCCCGCGGATGCCCCGAACCTTGAGCTGAGGATCCACCACAGTCGTTTCTGGATCACTGCCCATCCGGCATGTGCAGCCTGGGTGGTGCACGGTCACAGTCGTTCGGCGAATGTAGTCGTCCAACGCCGAGTCCTGCTGCACCTCCGTCCCAGGAAGAATTTCCCTGGCTTTGTAGCGATCAAAGGACGACTGACCGAGAATTCTCCGCGCCAGGGTTAACCCGTGCCGTACCACAGCAAGGTCGTCCTTATGTGCATAGAACTCCGGATCGATGAGAGGCTTCGTTGCTGGATTAGCGTCTGCCAAGCGCACTCGCCCGTAACTTTTCGGGCGGGCTGCGATGGAGAGCACGCCATATCCATGGCCAATGGGCAGCAGCGTTGGCTTAGGCCCGCGGTGTGCAGGCATAAACACCAGCTGCAGGTCAGGGCGATCGAGTTCTGGGGAGGTACGCAAGAACCCCGTCGCTTCGAAGACATTGCCACCGATCGGGCCACGACGCCAAAGCATATATTCGGCCACGTTGCCGATGTTACGGAGCATCGAACGGGCCGATACGCCATACGACGTGTAGTCCTTGTCTGTGTACATCTGCACTGCAGCACTGGGGTGGTCTCGCAACCCAACGCCCACGCTCGGGAGATGATGCTGCACAGGAATGCCATGACGTACCAGTTCTGCCGTGTCACCTACACCTGAGCGAAGCAGCACCGCAGGTGAGCCGTATGCACCTGCGGAGAGGATCACTTCCAGACGAGCGCGAACGTTGCGAGGCTCGCCTTTGACCAAGAAGCTGACGCCGACCGCCTGGCCATTGTCGAGCAAGACTTTGTCCACCAAGGCATCGGTAATGACGGTCAGATTCTTACGCTGCAGCGCTGGACGTAGGAAGGCGGTCGACATCGACTCACGACGACCTTTACGAATCGTCGCCTGGCGCAACCCCAGCCCCTCAGGATTCGCGGCATTGAAGTCATCGCATTGTGGCAGTCCCATTTCGCCGCTGGCTTCAAGGAAGCTGTGTACCAATTTGTTAGGGCGTGGCGGGCTGGAAACCCGCATTTCGCCCTTGTCACCGTGATATGGGGAGTTCGCGAACGCCGGGTTGTCTTCTGAGCGAATGAAGTAAGGGAGTACCTCGCGATAGCTCCACCCAGTCGCGCCCTCATTCTCAGCCCAGTCGTCAAAGTCAGCCGGATGGCCACGGAAATAGACCATGCCATTAACTGAGCTTGAGCCACCCAAAACCCTACCCCGCGGGATTGGGAATGGACGAGATCCTAGCCCGAGTTGAGGCGTGCTTTCATACCCCCAGCTGAACTGCGGCTTGCTCAATGCCGCAGCCACGCCAGTGGGTATGGTCAGTACCCAGTGATCGTCTTTTGGGCCGGCCTCAATAAGCGCCACGGTGTTGCGACCATCAGCCGACAGGCGATTGGCCAAGACACAGCCAGCCGATCCACCGCCGACGATCACATAGTCAAAGATGTCGTTCATGGGCTCAGCTCACACTACGGCCGAAACGGCGAGATCAGACAGACGCTGGAAGCGCTGGATGTTGGCGGCTTGAGTCATGACACCTGCAGTAAGGCAGCTGAACACCAGATCCAAGGTCGGATCGATCCAGAACATCGTGGTGCCTGCACCGTAGTTACCGAACGTCTCCCTGGACGTGAGCGTCCCGAACTGGTGATGCACGATTTTCTCGCCCCGTACGCTGAAGCCCAACCCGATGTATGCAGGTGGTGGAGTAAGCCAACCAGCGCGGAGCGCGACAGCACGATAAAGCTCGTTGTAAAGATCGCCAGTATGGTTGCGACGTGCGACCTCGATCATGCGGGGAGAGAGGATTCGAGCGCCATCGAGTTCACCACCCCGACGAAGCATCTCTGCAAACCGCCACATGTCACGCGTCGTCGACACAGCGCCTACATGAGGAGCCTCGCAGACCTCCTCTTCAAACAAGCTGAACGGCCCAGGCTGCGTGCGCCCAAGGCATTTGATCGGAATGACGCCACGCATGTCGGGGACGATCTTGCGCGCCCGCAGGTCTGGACGAACACCCATGTGGGTGTCATGCATCCCGAGTGGTTCGAAAAGGTCTTCGCGGATCAAATCACTGAAGCTACGACCCTTAGGATCAGTACGACGCAGCATTTCGCCAATCAATACTTGGTTAGCAACAGGTGAGTAGTCGCAACGTTCGCCGGGCGGAACGCTCCCATGAACGTTTTCGCAGACTGCCTGCACCAGCTCGTCCAGGCGATCCTGGTACATGTCTGCTTTAGGAATCCATACCCCAGGCATCCCGGTCGTGTGGGTAAGCAGATGAAGCAAGGTCACCTGCTCACGCGGGGCCCCTTTGAACTCAGGAATGATGTCGACAACGCGCGTAGTGAGCGCCAGGCGCCCAAGCTCGATCGAACGCAGCGCCAGCACGTTGGTGAGCGCCTTGGTCAGGGAGAAGATGCTGAAAACAGAGTCAACCGACAAGGGTTTGGTCTGATCGGCGTCGGCGCTGCCGATCGCAGCATCCAGACCGACTTTCCCGCCCAACGACACGCGAATTACAGCACCGTGATAGTCCCCTTGGGCAATATCACGTTCAATGACTGCCCGGAGTTCCTGAAGGCGACCTTCATCAAATTGCCGCTCTACCTTATCTGCACTCATGTGCACCTCGAAAATGAAATTGGCCGTTAACCCGCAGCGACGATGCCGCCGTCAACACAAAAGACAGAGCCGTGAACAAAAGCGGCGTGAGGGCTAAGTAGAAAAGCAATCGCCTGGGCAATGTCCGCGTCCTCTCCCAAGCGGCGCAAAGGTATGCTCGCAGCGCGTTTGGCGTACTCATCCTGGGAGACATAGGCGACGGCACCGGGAGTCGGTACCGAACCTGGAGAAATAGCGTTTACGCGCACACCACGCGGCCCCAGCTCAGCCGCCATCGAACGTGTCACTGCATGCACGGCACCCTTCACGGCGGTATAGGCAGAGGTGTTCGCGAAGCCTTTATGAGATACCGGCGATGCGTAATTGATGATCGTGCCGCCAACCGCACCATCCATATTGGCGAGCAGCGCTTGAGCGCCCCAGAACACTGTCTTCAGGCCTGCGCCAACCATGAGATCAAGCGTCTGTTCATCGATCGAGTCGATAGGCGCATAGCGCAGAATCGAGGCGTTGTTGAGGACGGCATGCAGCGGCCCCACCTCCTCCGAAAAGGCCGAAGCAACGCGTAGAAACTCGGCGCGTGACGCCAGGTCTGCCACGTAACCGTGAGCTTTTCCACCGGCCTTGCGAATCAGTTCTACCGTTTCCTCGCAGCCGACAGCATCAATGTCGGCGATACCAACTGTTGCACCCAAGGTCGCCAAGTACGCAGCCGTCGAACGCCCAAGCCCCCTTCCCGCTCCCGAAATGAACACATTGAAGCCAGAGAAGTCGTGGTTCATGGCTGCCCATCCAAAATATTGGTCACCACGTAGTGACTGTCCATGTACTCGCGGATGGCTTTGATACGACCGTCGCGAATCTGGAATGCCCAAGCGTAAAGGTTGGTGTAAGAGCGCCCGTTGCGTAGCTGGCCGATACCTCGTGTTTCGCACATGACCTTGTCATGACTGGAGACGATGTTGTCGACGTGCACCTTGGGATCACCATCGACGAACAGGCCACGGACTGGAGCAAGAAACTCTCCGCAAATAGCTTTGCCCGTATGGGTACCCGCGCCTGGCACATTTTCGATCATGGGCGTCCAGGTGGTATCAGCATCGATGAAAGTGCCCAGTTTTTCGAGATCGCCCGTGCTCAGAGTCGCAAAGAAATCCAGCACCAGTTGTTCATTCGCATTGGCTGCCTTGGTCACGCTAGGTTCTCCTTTTGAGGTTGTCTGGGTATCACTAACCTGCCCCTCGAAACGCCAAGCGGATTCGTAACTGAGCACATGGCCTGCGGTGGGTTCAGGGAAGTGACTACCGATGACCAAGGCATCGCTGTCTTGGTAGCGGGTCAGAAAAGTTTGACGGGTGCAGCAGGCCTGGGCCTTGTCGTGATCGAACGCACACGGCTTGTTCGGAATGGCCATCTGCAGGGGGTGATGCATGATGTCGCCGGTGATTACCGCGACTTGCCCCTGAGACTCGATATGGATGCTGACGTGCCCAGGTGTATGGCCAGGAGTGGGGAGCAGTCTGATCTCGGAACACACCTCAAAATCAGTGTCGATCAAGTCTGCCAACCCCGCCTCCTGGATGGGAATCAGGCAGTCAGGAACATGCCCTGCGTGATGCCAATCCCCCGCCTCCGCGAGCCCCAGCATGTACTCCCACTCGACCTTTCCGAACAGGTAGCGGGCGTTGGGGAACGTCGGTACCCATTTTCCATTGACCAGTTGCGTGTTCCACCCGACATGGTCGTAATGCAGGTGCGTGCAAAGGACGGTGTCGATGCTTTCTGGTGGATAACCTGCACTGTGCAGATCCTGCAAAAAGGGGTTCTGCATATCGTTGAAGATGTCGAAGTAGCGCTTACGATCGTTACCAATGCAGGTGTCGACCATGATTCGACGATCAGGGGTTTCAACGACAAAACACTGCCATGCCACAAGCATCTGCCCTTCGTCATTCAGGAAATGAGGCTGGAGCCACTCCTGATGGGGCGCGATAAGCGAATCGTCATCCTCGGGAAACATGAGGGACACGGGGGCACCAACGGGTGCTGTCTCGACAATGCGGGTGATGCGTACATCACCAACCTGCCAGCGACGAAAATTCTGAACGGTCATGGCAAGTCCCTCAGCCTTTGAGGACTACGCTGCCGCGGCGTTTTGAGAACCGCCAGCCCTCGCCTGTCAGAACGAACTCATCGTCAAACTGGCCGTACATGGGCGCTCCTTCTACTGGAGCAGGCTGAGCTGCCGAAGCATCACTGTTGGAGACATACATGAGGTAGCAGCGGCCACGTGCGGTAGTCGCAGAGGTCGGCTCAATCAAGATGGTGGTCATAATGTGCAGAGCCAGCCGTTGCGGCCGGTCACGGAACATCGCACGGATCGCTTCACGGCCCTCGAAGTAATCCTCTGGGGCCAGAGGGCGCGAGAAGCGTGCGTCCTCAACGAAAAGCGCGGCAATACCGTCATGATCTTGGGCGTCATTCAACTGAGCGAACTGCTTAACCAGACGCTCACACGCCCACTCGGCAGCTATACGCTCTTCACGAGAGATGGCTTGGGACATGGGGTTCTCCTTTTATTATGGTGATCCCATGTTCCCGTCATCTCTGCGTGCGAATCGCCTCTCGAAAGATAGGCGCCCGTACAAACCTGCATTCGTATGATCCCCTCCACACCCTTGAATGTCGTGGAGATGCACGCACTTCCTTGTTCCTAACAGGTGGCGAGCATCCCGCTTCGGACTGATTTTTCAGCCCTTCCGAGCTGTGAAAGGAGAACAAAAATGAGTGCAGTGACCGTCGACTCGATGCAATCGCACCCAGTACCTTCCCGACCGACTTCAATATTTCCGCTAGATCATTGAATACCGGGAAGCGTTAGCGATATGGAAAGACAGCGCCCGCGGGTAACCATGCAGGAGGTTGCAGATCAAGCCCAGGTCTCTATTGCCACCGTTTCTCGGGTGCTATCGGGTACCCGGGGGAACGTTGCATTGGAGACTACAAGAAAGGCTTGGAAGATCGCCTGCGGGCTTGGGTATCAGCCTTGCAAGTCAGCGATGCATGTGACGGTTCAAGATCAATCCGAAAACTCAGCGCATCCTTCTGAAGGGAATGGTTGAGTCGAGGCTGCGTCGCACTCAATTGCCGGGATAGCTTGAGCCTATCCGGCCCACACGGCACAGGCGGGATCAGGTCGTGAGAGCGGCCTGATTGATAAGCACCAGGACTGTCCTCACGAGCAAATAATCGCCGTGATGAACAGCTACCACCCATTTTACTACCGCAGGCTGCCCCCTTAATGGCCAGCCTTCTGAGCCAACAGCCACGCTGCTGATTTCGCCGTCCTGAAACTGCGTAGAGCATTTCCACGGCGATCGGCGAGAGGCTGTTGGTGCTTTGATTACATAGAATTGAGGGAAGCACCGTGGGTATTTTTGACTGGAAACACTGGATCGTTCTGCTCCTCGTCGTGGTACTGGTCTTCGGTACGAAAAAGCTGAAAAACCTAGGTGGCGATCTGGGCGAATCGCTCAAAGGCTTTCGTAAGGCGATGAGTGATGAGGATCAGAGGTCGGACGTACCGGTCTCAGCATCAGTCCATTCCAAGCCATATGCGCCAGGCATTTCGAGCCGGCAGGAATCCACCGTCGACGGCCTGGCCCAAGCGGTTAACGAGTCCCACCATAAAGGTTGATCCTTAGCTTTAGCGAACGGCTTCTCATCGGCTTGGTCGCCCTTCTGGTACTCGGCCCGGAAACGCACCGGTTGAGCGCTGCTGGTAGCCATGTAAGTACTTTCGCAAGCCATCCCGAACCTGACCCAGTTTGAGGACTGAAATGCCTGGAATGCGGGCCTAGGGGCTTCGTCAGGGAAATGACAGGATAGGTCTTCTCTAATGGGAGTAACTCACAGTGACCGGAAGCGGCAATCCGAAGACTCGGTTACCATCGGGTTCCCCCCTCCGCAACCTATGACTTAGAGCGTTTTCCGGTAGCGACCAAACTTCGGATCTGGGCGTTTCTCATCACGCTCGATGGCGTCCGTGAGCTCATCTGACCTTTAGCGCAGCTTTGCTGCCATCCTCCAGCGCGTAGTCGAACTCTTGCATCATCGCTTCGAACTCCAGAGCTGTCAGGGCTCCGGTTTTTTTCTTACTGTGCATGTCACCTCCTTTAAGCTCTACAGCAGCGCAGATCGTCTTCGGGTAATCTTCCGGCTGGCCTCAAAACGGAAGCGAGTTCGTGACTAAGAGTAAGAGTCAAAGGGAAGTAGCCATCTTCACACGAGGGATCGCCGTTGCGTTGGCTAGGCTTTGTACGAAGAGTTTGTCCCATCCATCGCTCCGGGAAAGGGCTGCCCCCACGACCTACCGCGCCCGGCATTCGCGGCGTCTTTGACATTAGTTGATTCGAGTGCAGGAGCGCTTCGCACTCCATCGCGGAATAAGCCCGAGGCCACAAAAATAGAGCCTAGAACTGTGAAAATAGAGACCGCCGAGTTGCTCGACAGAATTGATGTGTTTTTGTCGGAAAATGATCCTCGCCAATCCGAGTTATTGCTTTCAGAGATTCTTCTCCCGCTACTGGAGCATGAGGGGTATGGTTCGATCAGGCATAATCACTCTATTAAATCTACGCACACTCGTGCAGTCGACCAATGGGATCTAGTGGTTGAGCGTCAAGGAAATGACATTTTCATGGCGGATTCTATTGGCGTCGAAGTTAAAACCTATGCCAGGCAGAAAGTAGAGAGAAATACTGTAGAGCACACTTTAAGCAGAGCCCACTGCTCCGGCCTAAAAAGAACCTTGATATTTTCAAAAACAGGCTTTAGTCAGAGTGCTTTAGCTTTGGCTGCCAAGTATAAACCGCAGCAACTTGAATTATTCGACGCGCAAGCTCTAAGAAATTGGGCTTCAGGGATAAATACCAAATCTGATGACGAGGCAAAGCGCGAAGTACAACTTATTATAAAAACCGCATCTAAGCTTCTTATCAATGCGGTAGCGAGCAACCCAAGGGCGCTTGACACTCTTGAGTGGCGAGACCTAGAAAGATTAATGGCTGAAGCTTTTGAAGGCATAGGATTTTCGGTAACTCTTACGCCCTCAAGCAAAGATGGAGGTAAAGATTTAATCTTACAGGGTGAAGTGAAAGGCTCACTCAAAACCTATGCTGTCGAAATCAAGCACTGGCGAGCGGGAAACAGGGTTGGGCAGCTTGCAGTAGAGTCATTCATGAACGTTCTCATCAAAGAAAAATATGACGGGGGAGTTTTTATATCAACCTACGGCTTTACTGGCAATGCCTTTGAATCACTAACCAAAATACAGAGAGAGGCTTTAAAATTCGGAGGCGAAACAAAGATTGTTGCGCTATGCAAAACATATACGAGAGTTAATCAAGGATTGTGGTCTCCTGAAGAAAACCTAACGGACTCTTTATTTTCTGAGACCGCTTAACCTTTAAGTTATTTTTATGCTGGCGCCAGCTATAGAGTGATATCCAACATCCAAGTGTCGACCGTGCCCAAATTGAAACTTGGAACATGCTATGAGTCTCGAAACCTCCTCTACCTTTTCTCGTAGAGGAGATCTCGGCAAATTTATCGCTGGCCATGCGTCTTCAAACACCCGAATCGACTGCGATCCCAGCTCTGGGGCATCCTGGGGCACGGCTAGCGAGGTAGGCGAGATTTTGATTCCGCATGCAGCTGCCGTGGCCTCGACTCCATGGCCGTGAATCAAAAGCCAGGGTAGATCGTCAGGTGATATGACGCGCCCCTGCTGCAAGCCTGGCCGCAGAAGCCTCACTAGGGGTTCTGTTGGCTCTGAATCTCGAGAAGCGTGCTCAAGGTATCGAAAATCACCCAAATATAATCTGGCTCTCCCCATGGATAGGTAGCGGTCAATTCAATTTCTGAACGCTATCGAACCATGATGCCGTGGCTTTGCAGGTCGCCTACCAGCGTCTCTCGCCGTAGCATTCTAGGAATTGTGAAGAGGCTTCGATATCCGTAAAACAAACCCACGGGGATAACCAGGAGACCAATTCCAAAAGTCGCCGTGGCGATAATCAATCCTGCAGGAACCGCAGCCAAAGTGAATACAATTCCTTTTAGCACGCTAGATCTGGCAACAAGCTTCATGTGATCAAGGTCATACTCAACCTTACCATTGCCCTTTTCGCAAGCAACTAGAACGATAGATTTCTTACCGAGATGCTTGTAATACCAGACCCTAGGACTGTCAGTCGCAATCGCGCCGTGTCTCTGCAGGTAGCTCAGCATGCAGACTTCTTTGAAGTGGAATGTATTACCCTCACTGTCCTCACATCGAACTTGAGTATAAAGTGCATCGAGCTCGCCGCTGGCTTTGAGGTGATAGTTTTTGACAGTCAATGTCATCTTTTTCAGATCAGACATGCATTTTCCTTAGTGCATTTAGTTTTGAGACTGCCGGTAGCTCGATACCACCGGAATACGCACGCACACAAAAAGTCCACGGGTTGTGTCAGCGGGATACAAAGAACGTAAATCAGAGGCGCTCGTCGCGCCTCACCAACCGTTACAGCTTTAAAGGGCCTTCAGGCTGGCTGGTAAGCCAACCCAACAAGGCTGATCACTGCGACTCACTTAGCTCGCTAGCGATCACGAAGTGGTCTTGACCATCGAAGCTGCGCATCAGCTTGAAGCCCGCCCTCGACTCAACCAGGCAAAGTGGAGGGGTAGCAACTGTCATTCCGTCCGAGCAAACCCCAGACTGATCGCTGTAAACAAGCGCCGCGTAGCTCTGCCCTGCCCTCGCGGCCTTGATCAGGTAAGCATCCACTACTACTCCCCAGTCTATGCCCTGCGCCTGAATGACCTCAGAGGGAAGATCCCGCTCGAGCTCTATCGGCTCGACGGCGTGGTCAATAAAGTGCTTCATCGCCGAAGTGGCCATTAGATTTGGATCTCGAAGTAAGGGTCAAAACCGGTGTTCTCTCCGGGGTAGCCACGGGGGTTTGAGATCACCCGGCAGCCAGCCAGCTCAACATCTGTAGCCTCATGCGTGTGACCGAACACCCACACATTGGCCTCCTCGATTAGGTGCTGCCAGTCGTTGGTGTACGCTGCAGTAAGATGCCCTTCATGCTGCTCACCAATCACCACGGGAGATGGTGAGTGATGGGTTACCACTACCGTTTTGCCATCAAACGGTTGAGCAAGCTCTTGGGTGAGCCAGTCCTTGGCGATGTGGTTCCGGGTAACCAGGTCATCCGGTCTCAATCTTCTGTAGTTCGAGTCTGCCCTGATGTACTTGAAGTCGTTCATGCCTTGCCTGGCAGCGTTGGTGGCCGCGACCTGGTTCCCTGTTGACGTGAAGTCAGTCCATGCTGTGCTGCCGAGGATTCTGACATCCCCCAGAGTCAGCGATTCGTTGTCCAGAACATGCACGTGGCCGGCCGCGGCGTCCTTCATCTTCTGCAAGGTGCGATCAAGGTGCCCGTCGTAATACTCGTGGTTCCCTGTGACGTATACGACTTGGCAGGCGAACGTCTCGTTGGCCCAGTGGACGCCCCTGGCCTTTTTGTTGATGTCACCCGCGAGGATTACCAGCTCAACACCAGCGTCGAGGGGTGGCGGGTCGAAACGGTGGAACTCGGCGTGGAGGTCTGAGTAGATTCTGATTCTCAAAACGCTGACCTTGAGGATTTAGCTATAAATTGATGCAGACTGGGTTACAGAGCGCATGCTTGCCGAGACTGCCGGCGCGATGGAGCGCAAGCATCCCAGCCTTCAGTTACTCGACCAGGACAACGCACCAAGCGTGGCGCACAGTTCATTTCACAGCACTATATTGCATGGAGTCGAACCTTGCAATATGGCTTTATCCTCGGCTTTGGGTATACCAAATGTCGTTGAGAGAACCACTGGCTGCAGTCTTAAGACTGACACGTACCGCCCGAAACCTGTCTCAAGAAGATTTTCATGGCCGGGTCGAAGCTCGGCACATGAATAACCTCGAGCGCGCGAAAAGCAGCCCCACCCTGTCCTCGCTCGAAGACATCGCCATTGCATTGGACGTTGACCTTGTAGCGCTCGTGGCGGTCGCCAGCGCTCATGTCCGTAGCCAGACCCCGAAGGAATTTTTGAAACACCTGGCCGGTGAGATCACCAAACTTGAGAAGCTCGGTGTCCTGGACAAGCTCGACGGCGAGTTTACCGACGGCAAGCTTCAATCAGTGCACGGTCGCATTCGGTCAGGCGCTGCCAATCGAGCGGCGGTGCTTCAATGCAAGGCTGAAGGAAAGACGCAGAAGGAGACCGCGGAGCTGCTGGGGCTTGCGAAGTCGACGGTGAGCGTGCTGTGGAGAAAGCAGCCGGACGGCGAACCTATTCAGTAAATCTGATTTGGACAGAGATTTGCGCCTTTTAAAAAGATTTCTAATACCCGTCCAGCTGCCACTTAGCAAGATAATAGTGTTCACTGCGGTCATTCGTTGAGTAAGCTTCCGACCTGCCGGTTGTAACGTGCAACCGCGCTACGCATTAACGAATCAAAATTTCGTTTCGCGATCTCGCGCACGGTCGCGCGACTGCCATAGACTGTAACTGGAAAGTCGTAAAAGATGTCCAGGAAGGCGTCTACCACATCCTCGTGCTTCTGGGTGTCTGATGTTTTGTTGGCGTTGAACTTCGATGTCTTTGTTAGGCC
Organism: Pseudomonas vranovensis; assembly: GCF_040438935.1. NCBI lineage: Bacteria > Pseudomonadati > Pseudomonadota > Gammaproteobacteria > Pseudomonadales > Pseudomonadaceae > Pseudomonas > Pseudomonas vranovensis. The sequence goes on from NZ_CP159259.1 coordinate 2,058,554, forward strand.
GGACGCCAGCAGTCCAGGAAAAATCATGCGAGGCGATACTACCGGATACTTCGCTACGTGGAACCACGTTATGATCCGCCGAGAGGGCAACAAAACAAGCATTCCGACCTTCGCTTGCTCGCCAAAAAACTCGCCCTCCTCAGTCATAGCCACAGCCAGTGAGAATGTGACTTGAATAACAAGATTCATTTGCAACTCCACCTCCGATCGTTTGCTATCCACGCCCGCTACCGAATCCAGCGATGAAGTCCCTAAGATAAGGGCTCTCAGTATCTTGAGAGAGTTCCAATAATTGACTTAGGAGCTGCAGTCCCCGTTCAGGAGTAAATATATTTGCTGACCTGCCCAGTCCGTACATATTGTCGAAGTAGTGGTGGCGATGATCATAAGACTCCAAATACCGCTCCGCTGCAGGTCTATCTGCTTGTTCGACATAATTAAAAAGCAGGCCTGTGAGGAGCACAGCAACCCGTCGACGAATCGCCTGACTGATTAAAGGCCCGAGGTTGAGGTTATACCTGAACAGTTGAGAATCAGTGCTGACCGGCTGCTTGGGGAACAGGGAAGTTATTAATCCGTGCCTTGGATAGAGCAACACTCGGATAATCAATTGTATCAGTCGCCACTGACGATCATCTTCCCTCTTCTGGCATTGCATCTCAAATTTTGACATCAGAGACTGTACTTTCAGCAATGCCGATAGTACACCAGTCTCCATACTTGATGACTCCTTTGAAACAATATTGGAATTGGAATGGTAGTGACCGAATAGCTTTAAAGCCATGTTGAGTTTGTAATTATATATCCCAGGAGTATCGAGTATGGGAACCAAGTGCCGAGGGCAAACTGTGTGAAAGACGGAACACCACTCCGTTAGCATCGTTGGCAGCCGAAAATGCCTAATGTGCTCACAGAAGCACTGGTAGCAGAACGCCCCTCGATAGTATCGGGGTATCAACCACGAGCTTGTTGTATCGAAACCCTTGAAGTCGGACTGTGACATCCCCATGAGCTCAAGGCAAGTTCGTGTGAACTCGCTCTCTCGATCAAAATCCGGATCGAAGTCTCCCTGCTGCATACAGCGATGATAAACATCTGTTACCTCCCTCAGTGAGAGTTTTCCAATCCTTGGAATGGCCCCCTGCCGATGCAACCAAGACGAAAAAAGCTCGTTTGGTAGCGGTTCATTAGGGTTAATCATCTTTAGACTGCTCGACGAACCATTGCGCCCTTAAAAGCGGATGGCATAAATTCAAAATTGTAGATGCGAGATTACCCTCTGTCCTCGCATAGAGGTCGGACAGCACTGAGGTCGTAACAGCACGCAATCCGATAGTCTGAACGAAACCCTCGAAATAGTCCATGTATTGCTGTTTGGATTCAAAGCTTTGCAGAATGCTCTCACTACGATTTTGACTACCTGTAATTTCGCGCTGATGAACAACACATTCGGCCTTTCCCCTCAACGGGCTTTGCGACATCAAGAAGCTAATACCAGGCAGTCCCGTGGCCATTTTATTCAAATGACTAACAGCTGTTTTTTTCATCGACACAGTGAGAGCAAAGTCGTCAAGATCACCAATCGCAATCACCGATATAGACTGAACGCTAACCAGTTCTTTCACATACGACGGGATCGGAGCACCATGATATATTCCTTCTGCACCCAACCCAAGCTCATAGTAGAAGGTCTCCAGCAAATTCATGCCGGTGAGTGCGGGGCGCGCCGCCAAATTTAGAATGCATTTACCTTGGGACGTCAAAATATTCTCCATCAATGTAGAAAGCCCTGCTCCTGGGTAAGCATTGATAATAGTAATCACTGGGTCAGCAGAGACTAAACTATTTATGGTGCTATCATATATCGCCTGCTGGCATGGTGTCATTTTATGTGTTTGCATGGGCATGGGCATCTTCACGTTTAGTCTTAGGAACGTGTAGGTTGAAACCAAACCTCATTGCGATTTCACGAAGGCGAGGGAATTGCCCTGCACTAATACGCTCAGCGCCTGATTCGATTGCATCCATTGCCAAGCACTTCATAATTTTAACGACATTATCCATGATGCCGTATGACTCAGACAGGATCAGCGCATTGATCTCCGCACAGGTAATATTGGATCTTATTTTTAAGGGCAGATGCGCTTCATAGGTCGCTAGAAAATTCACAAAATCCTGCCCCATTTCCCAATCACTCACATAGTATTGTACAAAGCGCCTATCTATGATTCGATCAAGCGTGAGAATACTGCATGCCTCAGTATTCCCGAACGCGATTACACACAGCTTCAAAGTACCGGCAAGATTACGCATCAAGGAAAGGAGCGTCCGCTTTTGTGCGTAAGGCTGGAGCAGCGCATCATTCAACTCATCAATAACGATTGCGCATATTCCATTATTAGCGATATATTTGAAAATAAGTTCCTCTTTGTCGGCAATGCTTCGGCGACCCATGTCAATTCCGAAGGCCTGGCAAAGCCGATCATGTAGCTTAAAGCGACTTGTATTCTCAGTTAATTCGATAAAAACCATTTTTTTATCGGAATTGGAACTGAGATATTTCAGGTGATGCCAAGCGGCTGATTTGCCATCACCCCCATTCCCGTAAATAAAAATGCAAGACGCCTGAATTTGGTGTGCTGTGTAAAGCATGTGACCTAAACACTCAAATACTGGCGCAAACTTCGGATTATCGATCCAAAAATCATGTCTGCAAATCTTAATTCGCTCCTCCACAGGTAAATCAAGCTTGTGGCGATGCGCCTCCAGAACGTGCGAATAGTCAAAAGTAGGATGAGAACTCATAGTTTGAACCTATCTACAATGATTTTTGGCTCGAAGGTATTTGCGCCAGCTTTGCTGTTAGTAATGATACGAGGCGTACCAATTACAGGCTGAGGCGCTGGGGGGTTTGGCAGCCGCTCTCCTTGGGCGGTGACGTCTTTAGCACCGGCGTCATCAGGCTGTGGCAGAGCCTGTTTAGGCTTAGCTTTTACCTGCTGCGCCAGGAGCCGCTGGCGCTCTTGGGCTTCGAGTGCATATTCATCGTCGAGCATTCCACTTGGGGCGTTGTGGCCAACAAGTCGAGCGCGAGACAGCCCACGGTGATTGCTGTAGGACTCCCAGTTGTTAGAGAGCCTGTCGCGTGTAAAACTACACGGCACATGCAAAAACTGCCCATCAACTAATACCCATATCGACCCCAGATCATATGGCTGGTACCGAATTTCAACATCTCGACGTCCAATGTACGGCTCAAGCTCGTACCGACCATACCTTCTCCCTGCAAAATTAATCCCATAGGGATGGATTACGTGGTCATAAGAGGGTGAAAGAAAATCAATGAAGAAACGATCTTGATCCTCAGGACGGATGACTCTATTTCGATCCAGTAGCCCCATAGCGTCATAGTGATCCCACGCTTGACGTGGCGTGCACCCGAGCTCTCGATGAACAGTTCCGTTATATAGTATTGCCTCTTCCAGTAAAAATTTTGCGCACTCGATTACATTATATTTTGCATCGTGCTCCGGAGTTAGCCCCTGCCGCTGAATCACATTACTGCCAGTGGTGCCCGGGAGAAAATGAACCGAGGTCATGAAGGTACCAATCACTCTCTCTATCAGTCCTCCATACCACTTCTTGTCGACAGGGCGATGATCCCAGTCGATACCCCAGCGCTTGCATGTTGCAATGAAACGAGGACTTGTGAACTCTGCAGCATTATCTGTGTAAATCTGAAAGGGAATGCCGTGAAAAGGGTAAGTATTACCGCCAGGGGCGTATAACTCCAAAGACTTAGCCTTTTCAAGAATGGCGAAGCTCAAGGCGTTTGCAACTGTTCTCAACCCGGGCGCTTGCAGGCTTAAATACAGTCCGAGTACAACCCTTGTCAAGGAGCACATTAGAATTGTCAACCAGGGTCGCCCAATTATTACGCTCGGATCAAACTCATCTACAAGCAAAATATCTACAGAGGTGTGATCCATTTGCACTTGTTGAAGCACCCGCTCCATAACCTTTTTTCCAGGCTTAACAAGATACTTATTATCACCTTTTTCCTTGCCGTATTTACGATAGTACTTCTCTTTCTCAGGTTTAGCCGTCACAAATTTTCTGGCTTGATACTTACTAGGAGGACGCTGATTGTCAGGACATAGACCTTGCGATTCCTTCCAAACCTTTGCCGAGGATGCGCTCGGCCCTCTATAGTACTCTTGATACGCCGTTTCCAAGGCGGCGCGCTGCACTTCCGTGAGGGTTTCGCGTCCAGGTTTCGTTCCTCGCTTTTTCCTTGTCAGCTCAAGATAGCTTTCGGACGCTAGGAATTTATTGTATAGCTTGTAAAACTGGCTCTTTTTTAATTCTAGAAGTTCCATCGCTTTAGGCTGATCAATCATTTTTTGTTTTAGCTGCTGAAAAATGGCTTCCCGCTTCAGAGCAAGCCGTAGCTCAGCGTCACTTACATCCAATGATTGATATGGCACTGCCTCACGCATCACAGTTGGATTGGCGGGCTTCCAAGGCCTTGGAACTCTTAAAGGAGGAACCTTAGCCCTAACCGGTCGTGTTGCGTGAATTGTGATTGAGGTGCCAGAGTCCTTCGCCATTAACATTCACCACACTAAAGATATGAAGATCGAGCAGCAAGTAAGTGCGAGCACACCTTACTAATCCATAGCTGCCTTATAGCCGAAGTTGAATCAACTTTCTTTTCTATTCAACTGCCAAAGCTCTAAGTAACCACTGGAGCGAATTACTTGCTTCGAGCAGGAAGCCTAGTGACTTCGCACTGGCTATACGCTAGCTCACCACGACGACCGCATCAACTAAATTTTAACGCCATTATCAGCCAGAAAGTTGACACCTCGAATATTTAATATATTGATTAAACCCAAGAAAGCATCACCTGCATTTCGCTGGAAATATAAATGATAAAAATCAATAAGTTACGCTATGGCTTATTATTTATGCATAAATTGAAAAACCATCATTAATTGATTAATTCGGTCTTTCAAGTGAGTTCAACTGACCAAGGATTTCCTTAGGATTCGGAGTCCTTGGCATGCAAAAATTGACTCTTCGGGTGCCTCGATGTGCAGAACCCGAGCTCGTGTCAAGCTTAGTTACATGATTCTCAACGGATGAGCGGAGTGAAGCGATTGAATCTTATGGATCCCTTTAAAGGGCCTCTTATTAAATGTTCCGTTGCATTCCTCTTTCCCGCTAGAAGAGATTTGTGACGACAAAAAGCAAGACTCTCTCTCTCTCAACTAATGAAGGGCCATGTTTCGACGAATCAATTGATAACAGATCTACCTCCTGAGGCAAATCTTCTCAGCAGCTTTAGACCGTGAAGATAATTGCGACTCTCCTCAAGCAAGCCATCTTCATCCGTCTATCTATAGCTAAGGCTTGGGATGCGTATTTGTTGTCAGCCAGGCAGACGACCTCAATACGTGCTGAAGCCCGGCTACAGCTGCGACGAAAGGATCGTGGAGGTGTGAGCGAAACCAGTTGATGGCTTGGTTCATTGTGGGCCTTGCAGGCTTTTGGGACGGCCATTGACCGGAAAAAAGACGCGTTGCAGTACTTGAGCGGAAAAAAGAATTCATTTCTCCGGTCTATGGCTTCGCCCCTAGAGAAATCTCAGCCAGATCAGAGGGATATGATTTTCCGATTAACTGATAAAGCTCACATATAGTACCCGGAAGAAATTGTTAGAAATTCAGCGCTGAAATAATTCAAAACCGGGAACGTATCCCCGGCTTTGAAATATTATCGATCTTACGACTGCGGGAATTTGAGAGACTTTGAACCGCACCACACCTCAATCACCGCCGATTCAAGCACGCTCGGAATATCCGGGAGCTCCATCGTCGCCTTTTTTAAGCATGTGAACCGGATTGTTTCCTGATCAGTTTCATTTTCGCTTATCAGCTTGCATACCTTTGAATCGCCCCTGGTTTCGTAGACACCTCTTTGCCTTAAACTGAGGCCAATTAGGAGGTGCCATGAGCAACCCACGTTACCCCGAAGAATTCAAAATCCAAGCGGTCAATCAAGTGATCGAAAAGCAGCTGCCTGTCGCTGATGTAGCGGCACGTCTCGGTGTGCCGACGCGTAGCCTCTATGCCTGGATAAAGCGCTACAGCAAACCTCAAGAGGAGCGGCAGCAGCAGGCGAGATACTTCACCCTGCTTCCACTCACCACAGAACTGATGGGCGGACCCGCTCAAGTACCCACTTATGACCCAAATACGCTCTCACCGACATACACATCAAAAACTTTTAGCGACGTTGACGTCGACGCATGGGCGCGAATCTTTCTTTCAGCTTTCGATGAAATCTTAGCGCCGGCCAGTTGCGCCGAATTCGCCGCGTTTGATAGTGACGACTACCAAAGCTTGATGGGCCTCAAGGCCGTTTTCGCGAAGGCACTCGCTAACGGAGTAGGCCCGGTATTCCCCTCAACAACAGGGGGTAACCTGGCAGCAGCTCAAGACCTGTTCGAACAAAGCGTACTGACCTCGCTCTCGACTGCTTATGCGATGAAGCTTCCAATCACTGCCAGCACCACATCGAGCCCTGGGCTTCTCAACTTCCTGGTGACTGCAGCGCGCGCAGGCGGTGAAGCAAACCAGGATCTCGAGCTGCCCTACTCTGCACGCGTCGAGCACCATTTCAACGACTCGGAATCAGCATTCGGCTACACCCCATCGCAATGGCTTGGCTTCGTACTAGAGCATAAAGACGATCCGCTTACCCTATCGCTAGGTGTGATCAATGTACCGGTACCGGTGCGCGCATTCCCCGCCTCCCCCGTCCTTCAGACCCAACACGCCGAGCAAACGGCACCGGCTCCGTCCGACGCTTTGGGCCCGCCCGAGCCGCGATGGAATTACTCGACGCGCCTGGTTCTGCCGGAGCACGAAGCACAAGACGAGTTGTGGGTGAGGCTCACTTACAATCAACCACTCTCCAGCACGTTGCTGGATGCGTTTGAGTTGAAGTCAGACTCGCCTACCCCTCATCAAGTGATCAAGGCTCTTCTCGACCAGATATCGCGGCTCACTTCCGCTTGGGCGGCATGGCCTGGCCATCCAGGCCTAGTGGCCCGTACCGCAGTCCGCGATGACGCACCGGCGGGACAAACAAGCACGGGCTACGTCCTGAACTTCTCGAATGCATTCGATGAACAACCGACCCTTCAGTTGTTTGCCCAAGGTGAGTACGTCAGCGGCCAATGTGACAAGGTGAACATCGTTTGGCCCATCATCAATGGTCAAATCCACGGGCCCCTATCACCTGCAGGCCTGGATGCGCCAACCAGTGGAGCATGCTGGTTCGTTGCCAGTTACGATTATGCGCAGCTGCCTGACGCGGTCGCAGGAAGTCTGGAGTTCGTCTGGCCAAGCCTCGACGTGGCGACTCGCCAAACGGCGATCTCGAGGTGGTGGATCGTTCGCAACGCTAATCTTGGCGGTGCCAGCGGCTTGAAGACTAACCGAGGGCTGATATACCAGACCCCGGACGTTTCATTCGCCTCTCCAGTCGTGCCCTTAATCACTATGCCAAGGTACACATTCGCCTCAAACGATTCGCTCGCAGACACGATTGAGAGAGCACTATCTCCATTTGCGCAGGCCGCCAGCTCCGCAGCCAAGGAACGCTTGCTGCAAATATCAATCGTGTACAGCGTTGAAAGCGCCGCACCCGCAGGAGGCGGTGCCGGACTTTGGATCGATCTGCCCATCCTCTTGGCGAACAATGTGCAACTTGCAAGTGACGATGCCCTGGCGGCTACAGAAAACGCTTTAACACTCCATGATTTGGCATGCCAACTGGCCACCGAGTGCGAGCGATGGTTCAAGGTCGAAATGCCCTCCACTGGCAACGCTTTATTGAGTCTGGATGTCACGCTATTCACTAACGTCGACGGCTCGCAGGCTCCCATTGTGTGCGCGCCACAGTTGCTTATTCGTGTACCGCATGGCGGGTGGCAGCCCAGGTAATAAGTGCCCGAGGGCGTTTCGGGGCCATCCACCAAGCCCTGTGTCAATGAAGGAACATCCTCATCGCTACTGAGTAAAGGAATCACCCCCAAGCCGCGTGAAGGTTGCGTCGACAATGCAATTCCACAACCATTGCCTCGTAGCTCAGCCCTGCTCGCAACTCCACAACTCCACTGCGGGCTGGCGCGTCTGTGGTGGCCCTAGCCAGAGGCTCAGGGCCTTGCACTGGCCATCCACACACAACAGGTAGTCTCCAGCCTCAGGGGTACGGCCCAGGCGCAGGGGTTGCAACGGCGGCAGTCGGCGCTGGTAATGCCAACTACCGTCATGCAGGCGAGCGTCGTCGGGGATTTCCATGCCCGCGCCAGAGCCTTTGACCCGCGCTTGACCCAACACCAGGCCCGAGGGGGTGACGCGGTAGTCCTCCTCCCAGCGGATTTTTTCAATGCTGTGGTTCCAGGCCAGGGTGAAGTGGGTAAGCGGCAACTCACTCCACACCACGCCAGCCAGTCCCAGGCACAATCCAATCATGCAAGCGCCCTGCCCCTGCGGGTACGCCACCAGTGCGGGCCGATCACCAGCAGGCCCAAGGCAAAGCCCACTTCGTCGGTAATTGGCAGCGCCAGGATCAAAAAGCTGCCGGCGGCGAATGCCAGCAGCCGCTCCCACCAGGCCAGCGGCCCGTTCAGGTAACCGATCGACGCCGCGCCCCACAACCCGATGGCAAGCGCTGCCTTGCACACCATGTAGACACTTGCCAACACACTATCGCCTTGCAGCATCAGCGCCGAGTTATACACCGCCATGTACGGCACAACGAACCCGGCCACTGCGATACGTACCGCCCACAGGCTGATCTTCAGGCCTGACTCCCGGGCGATCGGGGCCGCCGCAAAACAGGCCAGCGCCACCGGCGGGGTAAGGTCGGCAAGGATGCCAAAGTAGAAGACGAACATATGCGACACAATCAGCGGCACACCCAGTTCCAGCAGCGCAGGCGCGGCAATGGAGCTGGTAATGATGTAGTTGGGAATGGTCGGAATACCCATGCCCAATATCAGGCAAGTGAGCATGGTGAGCACCAGCGACAGCAGCAGGTTGTCCTGGCCAACGGCGAGGATATAACCGGCAAACGTGGTTGCCACACCGGTCAGGCTGACGATCCCGATGATCACCCCGACCAGGGCACAGGCAATGCCGACCGGTACCGCATGCCGGGCCCCTTCAACCAAGGCGTGCAAGCAGATCAACAAGGTACCGCGCCCGCCCTTGACGAACCAGCAGACCACGACTAGGGCTGCGATCACCGCAAAGATCACACTGATGCCCAATTGGAAGAAGCCGGCACACAGCACGCCCAGCGCCACCCAGAAGGCCACCCGCAGGGCGTTGTTCGATACCTTGAGTATCAGGGCTGAACCAAGAATGACAATCGCCGTCAGGGCCAGGCCCACGGTGCCCGAGAATAACGGCGTGCGTCCGGAGAACAGCAAATACACCAGTACGAACAACGGAATCAGCAAATACCAACGGTCACGCACCGCGGTCCAGGCGTTGGGGCATTGGTCCTTGGGCAAGCCTTTGAGGTCGGCCTGCCGGGCCGCCAGGTGAACCATCCAGAACACCGAGCCGAAGTACAACAACGCCGGAATCAATGCTGCCTTGGCCACTTCGACGTAAGGCACGTTGATGGTTTCTGCCATGATGAACGCCACAGCGCCCATTACCGGCGGCATGATCTGGCTACCCATGCTGGCCGTAGCCTCTACCCCGCCGGCAAAGGCCGCTTTGTAGCCAAAGCGCTTCATCAACGGAATGGTGAACTGCCCGGTGGTGACCACGTTGGCCACCCCGGAACCCGTGATGGTGCCCATCAGCGCCGAGGACACTACCGAGACCTTGGCCGGGCCGCCCACCTTGTGGCCGAACAGGCCCATGGAGAAGTCAGTGAACAGCTTGATCATCCCCGCCTGTTCGAGGAAGGCACCGAACAGAATGAACAGGAAGATATAGGTGGCCGATACATAGGTTGGTGTGCCGTACAGGCCCTCAGTGCCGAATGACAACTGGTTGACGATCTGGTCCAGGCCATAGCCGCGATGGGCCAGGTCGCCCGGCAGGTGCTCGCCGAGTAGGCCATAGGCCAGAAACAGCCCACAGATGAGCGGCAAGGCAATGCCCATGACCCTGCGCGCGGCTTCAAAGACCATGACGATCAGGATCAGTCCGATAACCATGTCGGCCTGGGTCAGCTCGCCCGAGCGCTGTATCAGGTCGCCCTCGAACCACCACTGGTACAACGCCGTGCCCATGCCCAGCAGCGCCAGCAACCAGCCAACTGGCTGGAAGGGCCGGGCCTTGCCCAACGCCGGGTAACTGAGGAACACCAGCATCAGCAAGAAGCCGACGTGGCCGGCGCGTTGTACCTGGGTCGAGAATGGGTGGAAGGCTGCGGTGACGATCTGGAATATCGTGAAGGCCAGGGCGACAAAAAACAGCCCCTTTGGCCAGTTGCCAACGGCGGCCGCCAGGCCCTGTGGTTGTTGACTCATGGGAGGACCTCTGTGATCACAAACCTGCGACAGGTCGGGCCAGGTGCTGTCTGGCCCGACCGGCGAATACGCTGTGGCTTACAGTGCGTTCACTTCTTTGTAGTACTTCTCGGCACCCGGATGCAGCGGGATAGGCAGATTCTTGGTCGCTGACTCCAGCGTGATGTCCTTGGCTGCCGAGTGGGAGGTAGACAGGCGTTTGAGGTTTTCGAACATCAGCTTGGTCATCTGGTAGGCCACGTCATTGGAGACCTTCTCCTGGCTGACCAGAATATTGGCCACGGCTACCGTCGGGACATCGGCATCCTGCCCGTCGTAGGTACCCGCCGGGATCATGCCGGCCTGATAGGCCGGGTTGCCGATTTTAGCCACCACCTCTGAGGGGATGGCCACGAAGCTGATCTTCATGGTCGAGGCCAGATCACGGATGGCTGCCATGCCCAGGCCCGAGGACTGCAAGGTGGCATCCAGCTGGCGGTTCTTGATCAGCTCGACCGACTCGGCATATGGCAGGTACTCGACCTTGCCCATGTCTTCATACTTGAGGCCCGCAGCCGCGAAGATCGCCCGTGCATTGAGCTCGGTGCCAGACTTCGCCGCCCCTACCGAAATACGTTTGCCCTTGAGGTCGGCCAAGGTCTTGATGCCTGACTCGTCGCTCGCCACGATCTGGATGTAGTTTGGGTAAGTACTGGCGATTGCCCGCAATTTTTTCAGCGGCTTTTTGAAGCCCGCCTCTTCGTCACCATTCCAGGCGTCGGCAACAGAGTCGGCCAGGGCAAATGCCAGCTCACCTCGTCCTTGCTCAAGCAGGTTGAGGTTTTCAACCGAGGCCTTGGTGGCCTGCACCGACGTTTTTGAACCCTCGATTCCGTTGCTGTAAATCTGCGAAAGACCGACGCCAATGGGGTAATACACCCCGCTGGTGCCGCCGGTGAGGATGTTGATAAAGGCGGGGGCAGCCAGTACAGCAGTACTGGCGGTGAAGGCCGCTGCGGCGGCAAAAAGTCCCAAGCGCATGCTCGATCGCATAAGAAGAACTCCATGATTGTTATGATTATTCGACGTCCGGATTGTAGTCGAATGGACAAAAGACGACTGGGATTACCGCCAGATTGAACGTTGCTTCCTTGCAGTAGGCCTCTTACTTCAGGTCTATCGATAAAAGAAGATCACATCATGAGTGCACAACTTAATGGCAAACGCGTGGCCTTTCTGGTCACTGATGGCTTTGAGCAGGTGGAACTGACTGGTTGTTCGCAGATACCGAAGGCGTCGCCGCGTCGCAGGATTCGCGACTTGGCAAACCTTTGCCGTTGCTTGTCGCCGTGTTGGTGCCGGTAGGTGAACCTTGTCGGTCGTCAGCCCGAGCTGTTGGGGCAATGGGCCCAGGCCCAGTACTTCGCCAATGGCAAAAAGTGGTTGGACAAGGTCCAGACCCTGACTGACGAAGCGCTCAAGGCCAATCCGAAGGAAGTCAGCAGCCTCGGTATGCTCGGTATCGCCGCATTTGAAGGTGAGCGGTATCAGGAAGCAATCGATTACTGGGGCCGGTTGCTCGAACAACCACCGCCGGAAGACAAATCCCGTGACGCACTGCAAGGCGGGATCGAGCGCGCCACCGAGCGTCTGCGGGCCAGCGGCAGCAAAGTCACCGAAACGTCAGTAGCCAAAATCGACGCACCGCTCAAAGTACGCGTTGACCTCGCCGCGGGTCTCTAGAACAAGGCACCGCCCGGCGACAGCGTGTTCGTCTTCGCCCGCCCCACGTCCGTCCACCGGAACCGCTGGCGGTTAGTAGCATGACCGTGTCTGATCTGCCGGTGACAGTCAAATTGGCCGATGTCGACAGACGATCATCCGATGGACATTTCCTCGGGCTGTTGGAGGTTTCCACCAGCTTAGACTTCCCCTCCCTCGGGAATTTCTGTAAGGAACATTCAATCCGCTGGATGGCCAGGCCAACGACAGAACGCAAAAGCCGGCGTCAGGTTACAGCTGCAACGCTGCGCGCGCTCAAGCGCTGCATTGAGCAGCACCTGACGCGCAGCGGTACTCAGCCAAGGGTTCGGTGTGCATGAACCTGCTGGCTCGTTCCGGTGCTTTGGCTCAAGCGCCGGCGACCAGTTTGGCTGCCACCAGCGCCTCGCCGGTCCGTCCATAGACATCCTCCAGGCGCTCGATGTCGTCCTCACCCAGGTAGCTACCGGACTGCACCTCGATGATCTCCAGCGGGATCTTGCCGGGGTTGGCCAGGCGGTGCACTGAGGCGATCGGGATGTAGGTGGACTGGTTCTCGGTCAGCAGGAACACCCTGTCGTCACATGTCACCCGGGCGGTGCCGGATACCACGATCCAGTGCTCGGCGCGGTGGTGGTGCATCTGCAGCGACAACTGCGCGCCGGGTTTCACGGTGATGCGTTTGACCTGGTGGCGAATGCCGTTGTCCACCGAGTCGTAGCAGCCCCAAGGACGATTTACCGCACAATGGCTCTGGGTTTCCGTGCGCCCCTCCAGATCCAGGCTGTTGACCAGTGCCTTGACGTCCTGAACCGAATTCTTGTGGGCGATCATCACGGCATCCTTGGTTTCTACTACCACCAGATCGTCCACACCGACCAAGGCCACCAGCTTGCCGCTGCTGTGTACGAAGCTGTTGCGGCTGTCGTGGCTCATCACATCGCCCTTGAGCACGTTGCCGGCCTGGTCCTTCTCATGCACTTCCCAAAGGGAGGACCAATTGCCCACGTCGTTCCAGCCGGCGGCAAGCGGCACCACGCAGGCGTGGGAGGTCTTCTCCATCACCGCGTAGTCGATGGAGTTGTCCGGGCAGCACTCGAAGGCGTCGGCATCGATACTCATGGTATTGCCGAAGCGATGGCTGCGCTCCATGGCCAGCGCACAGGTGTCATAGATGTCCGGCGCATGCTTGAGCAACTCGTCCAGATACCGGCTGGCACGGAACAGGAACATGCCGCTGTTCCAGTAATAGCCACCCGCGCGGACGAGTTCGCGGGCCAGTTCTGCATTGGGCTTTTCAACGAAGTGGCTGACCCGGTAGGTGCCTGGATAGACGCCGCCGGCGTCACCTGCGCGGGTCGCCTTGATGTAGCCGAAGCCGGTCTCGGGGCGCGCGACCGGGACGCCGAACAGCACCATCTCCCCTTCCTCGGCCGCCCCGCGCGCCACTTCCAGCGCCTGGTGCAGCGCCGGCGTGTCTTCGATCACATGGTCGGCCGGCAGCACCAGCATCAGTTCGTCGCGGCCTTCGGCCAGCAGTTGCAAGGCGGCCATCGCCACGGCCGGCGCGGTATTGCGGCCGAAAGGTTCGAGCAGTGTCGAGTGCCCCTCGACGCCGATCGCCTTTAGTTGCTCGTTGACGATAAAGCGGTGCTCATGGTTGCACACGATCAGCGGGCTCTGCATACCTTCAAAGGCCAGGCGCTGCAGGGTCTGCTGGAACAGCGAGAGCTCGCCGGTCAGGGCGAGGAACTGCTTGGGATACTGCTTGCGCGACAGGGGCCACAGGCGGGAACCACTGCCACCAGAAAGGATTACCGGAATCATGGGAGACGCCTCCATTAAAGTTCCATTTCAAATTCATACGTGTCCCCGCGGAGGCCTTGCCTCGGACAACCGGGAAATTGGATGCATCGATGCAATCAGGGGTTGAACAGCTGGGTGACATTCCCTCCTAGCCGATAGGTCTCCAGGGGTTCCAGGGATCGCCGCCAGGCGTCGGTCTCGGCCGAGCAGCGATAAAGTGTGCAATAGGGCTCCAGCCAGGCGAACTTGCCGTCCTCCTGCAAATCTTCCAGCTCCTGCGGGTAGCCGGTCCGGGCCTGGAAAAGGCGCGGGTTGTGCACGCCCGTTTCGACCCGCCGGGCGAGTCGCTGCAAGGCACCGCCGTTGTCGCCACGCAGGTCTACTCCATTGGCCTGGGCGAATGCCGAGATCATCATCAGCGGCCCCAGGCTGTAGTTGTGGTAGGCCAGTGCCCGGGTGTGCCGGGACAGTTCCAGCGGCAGGTAGCCCTCGACGTCGACCTGCTCCACACCATGGCGGTACTGCTCGATCGCCCAGTCGAACAGGTCCTGGCGGTCGAGCACCACGGCACTTGCCATCACCGCCCAGGCGGCCCAGTACTGGTGGTTGTTACGTCGCTCGCGCGGTTGCTCGTTCCAATCCTGCACCACTTGGTCGGCGAGCCGGGCGAACCACTGCTCGATGGCGCGCGTTTCGGCCTCATGCCCACGCAAGGGTGCGGACCGGGAGAACTGCAGCCGCAGATAGGCGGAGGACAGACTTCCCAGCGCCCATTTGCGCACCGACTTGCCGGTGTGGTTGTAGTTTCGGCTGAGCAGCGCGTCGGTTTCGGCCCATGTGTTCAACCAGGCCAGGGCGCAGTCGGCGTACTCCTGACGACCGTCCTCCAGATACTTGCCGACCAGTTTGTTCACGCCGCTTTCCAGCGCACGCACCTCGCCGGTCAGCCGCTTGTAGCGCGCCGCGGCCTGCGGGTTCAGCTTGTCCCTGGCCGAGTCCGAGCCTTCGTACTTGCTCGGAAACTGCAAGTCTCCCGTGTAGGGCCCGGGTGCCCCGGCGCAGGCCGGCTTCTTTCCCGTAGGGGGCGGCGCGGCCAGGTAGAAGCCGCTGGGCGGCACCAGGCGGGCACCCGCGTTGTCTTCCAGGGGCTTGCTGCAGCCGGCGACCAACAGCAGGCCCAGGCCGGTCAGCGCCATCCGCGTACAGATCAGGCTGGGTTTCATAGCCATTCCTCAGTTGGTCGCGACCGGACGCTTGACCCAGGCCGGTGACAGCTTGTCGGCGGAACCGGTGACGAACAGGCTGACCACTTCGCCGCGCTCCAGCACCAGCGGGTCGAGGTCACGAATCTTGCGGTCGCCGGCGTACAGCGTCAGGCGCACCTTGACCGGGTTGATCTCGCGCTCGCCTCGGGCGTTGGCCGATACCGGGTGGATGACCTCGGTACGACCGTCGGCGGTTTTGATCGACAGGGCGATGTCGGAAAGATTCTGCAGGCGCAGCAGCGACTTCTGGTGATTCTTGAACGGCGGCTCCTCCACCAGCTCCAGCTTCCCACTCGGCATCTGCACCAGTGTGTAGTAGCGCTCGGCGTCGAGCTTCACCGCCAGGCTCTTGCCGTCCGCGTTGGCGGTGTAGCTGCCGGCCGGCAAAAAGGCGAAATCGCTGCTGCTCTTGGCGCCCAGGTCGTTGATGCGGACAGGGCCGAGGTTGGCGTCAAAACTGCTGCTTGCGGCGTTGAAGCCGCGCACGAAGGCCGAGCCGTTCGGTGCCGCCGGACCGTAGAGCGCCGCTTCGTCAGCCATTGCCCACGGGGCGGACAGGCCAAGCAGCAGGCTGCCCAGGCGCAGGGTGTAGGGCATCGAGGAAAAAAGGGACATACAGATTCTCCTAAGGTTGCAGGATGGGCTCAGGGCCGGTGGCGGTTTGCAGCGCTGCGCGGTCGGCCGCTTTCTCGTCGTTGCGCAGCCGGGCGAGCCAGGCCGCGTCGAGCTTGGACAGGTCGCTGGGTAGCATCAGATAGCGCTCGGGAAACTCCCAGATCACCAGGCGCAGCCCGGCGAGCTCTTTATCCCCCTGCTGCAGCAGGTTCAGCATGGGCACCAGCGGGCCCCTGCCCTCCTCGGCGTAATTGAGCAGATCGCTGCCCAGGGCCTGTTTCAGGGCACCGGCGAAGTTCCAGTTCGCGTTGGCGCTGTAGCTGGTCCCGACCAGGGCGATCGCCGGTTGGGCATCGACGAACAGCGCATCCTCGGCGCTCTCCTCCTGCCCCTCGGCGGCCCGGGTCAGGCGCAAGCGCAGCTGCTCGGCCGGTAGCTGCAGGTCGGCGAAGTACGGCTCCAAGGGCAGGAAACTCAGCAGGTCACCTTTGTGCTCCCGGCTGTCGACAGCCTCGGTGACGAAGGTCTGGTCGCCATGCTGCCAGATACCCTGCAGCGCCAGATGCTCCGCCAGGCTCCTGGCCGCGACTTCGGCGCCGAAGGGAGTCCAGTGGGTATCGGTGCGCAGGAACACCGGTTCCTGCGCCTTCGCCTGCCGCAGGGCAGGCAACAGATCCGGCCCATTCACCCCGGTTTGGCGCATCATCTCGTGGGCCTTTGGGTATAGGTGCTGCTGGGCCAGCGCGGGGCGATCGTCGTTCAGATGCTCCGGATAGAGACGGGCCTTGGCTGGCAAGAGCGCCAGCACCAACGTCACCCCGCGACGCTCGAGTTCCACCCGTACCGCGTTCACCAACCGCCAGTTGTCCTGCAACTGATCGGGTTGGGTCGCAGGCTTGAACTCCTCGTCCGAGAAGAGCCAGCCGTCCTGGCCGATGACCACGCCCTGGCGGCCTTCACCGAACAGCGTGTAGCTCGCCAGCGCCCAGAGGTTGGTGCCCAGTTGCTTGACCGGGAATTCGGCGTCGTAGTGCTTCTCGAAGGCCTGCGTCAGTTTGCCGTCCAGCACGCTGGTTTCGCTGGCTGCGGAAAAGCCGAATACCGCGCGCAGCGACCACAGGCACAACGCCAGCAACAAACTGCAGAAAAGCAGGCTGTAAAGCAGGTTCAAGGTTCTGTTCATCGTCGGTTCCCCTCAGAACTGGAAATACAGGAAGGGCGAGAAGCTTTGCGCCGAGAGCTTCAACACCGAAACGGTGAACAGCAGCAGCACGGCAGTGTGGAAGGCCACCGCACCGATCCGCAGACGCGCCACGGCGGCGCTGCCGTTGGCGTTGATGGCGATGCCGTCGTGGTCTTCACGGACGCTGGCTTTGGGTGCGCCGGCCAGCGGCTGGGCGTGGAACTGGCGGATGCCGAAGATGGCCAGCACGACATAGGCCAGCACCAGGGTGGCGATCTGCAAGCTGGTGAGCTGGGCGCGGAAGAGTTCGGAGAGCTGCCAGTCGGCGAAGCTGAACATGGCCGCGTACATGCGCCAGGCCACGTCGAGGTTCTCGGCGCGGAAGATCACCCAGCCGATCACCACCAGCAGGAAGGTGAAGGCCCACTTCAGCGGGTAGAGCACCCGTGGCGCGGCGTCCACGCCCAGGGCGCGCTCAATGGCCAGCCAGGCGCCGTGCCAGGCGCCCCAGAGGATGTAGGTGAAGTTGGCGCCGTGCCACAGGCCGCCCAACAGCATGGTCAGGAACAGGTTGCGGTAGGTCTGGAAGGTGGTGCCGCGGTTGCCGCCCAGGCTGATGTACAGGTAGTCGCGCAGCCAGGTGGAGAGGCTGATGTGCCAGCGTCGCCAGAACTCGGTAATCGACTGGCTGATGTACGGCTGGTTGAAGTTCTCGATGAAGCGGAAGCCCATCATCAGGCCGAGGCCGATGGCCATGTCGCTGTAGCCGGAGAAGTCAAAGTACAGCTGCGCGGTGTAGGCCAGGGCGCCAAGCCAGGCGTCGCCCATGCTGGGGTCGGAAAGCGCAAAGCAGTGGTCGGCGATGGGCGCGATGCTGTCAGCAATGAAGACCTTCTTGATGAAGCCTTGCATGAAGCGCGTACAGCCTTCGGCGAACTTGTCCACCGTGTGGGTACGGTGGTTGAACTGGTCCACCAGGTCGCGAAAACGCAGTACCGGGCCGGCAATCAGGTGCGGGAAGATCGCCACAAAGGCTGCGAAGTCCACCAGGTTACGGGTGGCCGGGGTGTCGCCGCGGTAGACGTCGATGATGTAGCTGATGGACTCGAAGATGTAGAACGAGATCCCGATCGGCAGCAGGATGTGCGTGAGCACGAAGGGCTCCATGCCGAATGAGGTAATGATGGCATTGAGGCTGTCGACGCCGAAATTGGCGTACTTGAAATAGCCGAGGACGCAGAGGTCCACCGCCACGCCGACGAGCAGCCATTTCTGCGCTGTTTTCGTGCGCACCCCGGCCGCGCCGATGCGCAGGCCGATCCAGTAGTTGAACACGGTGACCACCGCGAACAGCGCCAGAAAGTCGATGCGCCACCAGGCATAGAAGATGTAGCTAGCGACCAGCAATAGCAGGTTTCGATAGCGCGTCCCGACCAGGTAGTACAAGCCGAGGAAAATCGGCAGGAACAGGAACAGGAACACGTTGGAAGAAAAGACCACGCCCTCAATCTCCGTTTGAATGATCATCGTTGCCCTGAGGAGCCCATGCGCCGGACACAACCCGGCGCAAGGCGCCCTCGGGTCAATTGGCCTTGGCTTGCATCACGGTTTCAGGTTTATCCGCCCTGCGGCAGATCTTCGCTTCGACCTGCAGCCCCTGGGGCATGTCTGCCGGCATGTCGATTTCAAGGGAGAGCAGCGTCTGCCCCGCCCACTCGGCGTCCTCACGCAAGCGGAAAACAAAGCGACCGTTCGGCTCCACTTCCCGTGTCCGACTGATCAACAGGTTTTCCCTGGAGCCGGTCATGTACCAGATGGTGCTGCGCAACTCATTGATCACGGGTTTGCTGAACTGGATCTCGACGACGGAGTCCTCACTGCGGATCGGCTTGACCCCAGTGTTGACCAACACCTCGTTCTTGCCTGGCCGCAGGGCCATCTTCTGGCCTAGGGTCGCCGCTACGTCCCGGCAACCGTTATCCAACAGGGGCATGACCTGGCGGTAGAACGTCGCCATGGCCAGGTCGTAATAGCTGTTGACCTCCCAGATCAGCACCTTCGGCGGTTTGTCCTGGAAGTCCTGGCTGCCGAGGTACTGCAGCATGGCACTGTGGAAGCCACCGCCTGTCACCGAGCGGTTGTCGACGTCGATGCGGGCGTACTGCTTGAGGAAACCGTCGAAGTTGTACTGCGCGGAACTGAAACTGGTGCCAACCAGCACCACATCGGGCGCTTCGGTATCGCCAAACAGCTCGGCGCTCTCTTCCTTGGGCTCGGTCACTGCGCGGGTGAAATACTCGTTGGCGTAACCATTGCCACAGATTTTGCCGAATGCCTGGTTAAGGGAGCCGACCTTGTACAGGTTACCTTCCGTGCGCGTGGCAAACTCCTTGCGCGCAATCCCCTTGAAGACGTCCGATTTACTCAATTCAGCGGCCAGCAATTGCGCGGCCAGCTCAGCACCTTGCGGTGTCCAGTGGTTGTCGCGCTTGAAGAAGAATTTGCTGCGCACCTCGGCCGGATGGGCCAGCAGCGAGGAGAGGTCCGGCACACGTATGCCCAGGCCGCGAAGATGTTCGATGGTCGCCAGGTAATTCTTGCGCGACAGTTCGGCATTGAAGTTGCTGCGGTCCTGGGGGCGAAGCATTTCGGTGACGAGCAGGCCACGGGGTGGCAGGTAGACCATCACCAGCTCCACGCCCCTGGCTTTGAGCGCATCACGCAGATCCTGTAGCAGCTTGAATCCCTCGGGCGTGGTCCCGATGTTGGTCATGAAGTCGATCTTGCTGCGGAACAGCCAGTCCTCCTGCCCCTGCACCAGTTGGCGGAAATCGCCCAGATCACCGGGGTAGCTGCTGTCCTGCAGCGCCTGCGGGCAGATCTGACAGCAGCGCTCGATCGCGTATTCCGGCGCCTCGGCGGCCAGGCTCAGGGAGCTGGCGAAAAGCGTCGCAATCGCTGCAGACATCCGCCAGGCTTGGGCGAAGCGGCTCATTGAACACCCTTTCATTGTTTGTCACTCACTTGAAGTTGAGCCAACTTGTCGAGCGGCAGCACTTGCACGGCCCGCTTCTGTCGTACCAGCAGGTCGATGATTCGGCTCTGCTCCTTGGCCAGTGCACCGAATATGCCGATGCCGCTGGGCTGGCTCGGCATCAGCATTTCCACCCCGTAGAGCTTCACGCTCTGCGGTGACACCACGGAGATGGCGCCCGACTCGTTACCGATCAGGCGACCGCCAACCACGGTCAGGGAGAGGTTCATGTCGAAGGGGTCGAGCGTCAGGTCGCGGGGCGTGTCGGTGAGGTCCTTGATGTGCCCGTAGATGCCGAGCAGGCCGTTGGCCACCGCGAGGTTTTCATAGAGCCCGACATTGGCGCTGTTGCGCACGCGTATGCCGTGCCGCGAGTTGTTGAACGCCCGGTTGCCCCACAGCAGGTTATCGCCACTCTCATAGATGGTGATGCCATCGGAGCCGTTGCGATAAACCTCGTTGTTGGCCACCACGTTGTTGACGCTGCTACGGTCGACCACGATCCCGGAGAGGGTGTTCTCATAGGAGCGGTTGTTGAAGATCCAGCTGTCGTTCACCTCGCGGGACACAATGATGCCGTGCTTCTCCCGGGTGCCATAGGCGGTATTCTCGGCAATGATCAAGCGCCGCGAGCGGTCGTGCGGGTCGATACCGTAGACCAGGTTGTTGCGATAGGTATTGCCCTTGAGTACCACGTCATAGGCTTCGTAGCAGTAGAAGCCGTACCACATGTCGTCGAACATCGAGTCAATCAGCCAGCCGCTGGGATGTTCGCGCTGCATGATCGGGTGCATCGCCGGGCTGTACTGGGAGATGGATACGCCATAGGACTTGCTCGCGGTGTAGCCAAGACTCGATACCACCGAGTTGACGATGTAGGTCTCGGTACCGCCCCAGGCGTTGAGGAAGGGGCGGAACTTACCCTTCTTCTTGAACCAGTCCTGCTGGTTCCCCTCCTCGCTCCAGGCGGTAAGGCGGGTATCCATGATGAACAGCTTGCCGTCGTTGATCAGGAACGCGCCGCGCTCGCTGGAGAGGCGCAAGTCACGGGTTTCCACGCCGATGTGCAGGGTCGCGCCCCGGCTGACGACGATCGGCAGGCGAGCGATATAGATACCCGGCTCGGTCTCTTCAAAATATTTCTTCGGCAGGCTACGCGCCAGATCCGTCAACGTGACATAGCCACCCTCGATGAAAATCGCCTGGGGCATTTCACCCTGGCGTTTCACCCACTCACGCAGGCGCTCGTCACCACCGGTGAACTCCACCAATTGGTCCACGCCGATCATGCGCTTGAGCACCACGCTGCCGGTGGGCTTGCTCACGATCCGGGCCTTGGCCGCCTCGGCCGTATAGGGCGACAGATCGGGCAGCTTCGGCGGCGCGATCAGCAGCGGCTCGGCTGGAATGCTCGACACCTGGTAAGCGGGTGCAGCGGCGTCCCCGGCCAGCGCCACGGTCGCCCACGCGAGGCTACCCGCGAGGAGCAGGCCGGCGGTCCAGCGCTGCCTGTTTCTTGTGTGTGAATACATAGCGTCCAACTCCATGGTCAGCTCGGCAGGCGGCACTCAGTAACGCCAGACAAAATCAACGACTGCGCGGTGCATGCTCGAATCCGTGCCTTTGCCGAAGGCATCGCCCGGAAAGAAAAGCCCGCCACGAAAGCGCACCAACGCGGAGGATGCCCTCAGCCACTCCAACCCGGCCGGAATCTGCCCGCGGTTCAGGTAGCGCGTCACCACCAGGTCGACTTCCTGGCCGATATCCTTCTCGCCGGGCACCAACTGGGCCTTCAGGCCGCTGCTGCTGTCGGCCTGGTCATCCACCCGCCAGAAGCGGTGGTAGACCAGGCTGGCGTCGTAGTCCTCGCCCAACTGCCAGCCGGTGAACACGCTGGCCGCCTGCAGGTTGTTCAGCTCGCCGCGATAGGCTTCGCCGAAACGGTTGATGCCACTCCCGGTGCCGGTGAATTTGGCGCGGTTGCTCTCCAGCCCGGTCTGCCTGAACTGCTCGGAGTCGTCGCCGTCGGAGCCGCCGCTGGTACGCGCATAGGTGGCGCCGACGCGCCAGTTCTGGTCGATGTTCCAGCGCAGCCCAAGGTCGACCGCCCAGGCGTCGAGGTCCTGGCTCAGCTGGCCGTCGGCCTGGCGCTGGCCGGCTGACGGTGCTGGTGCGCAGGGTGTCGATATTGCCGGTCAGCCACGTGGCGGCGACCCAGTAGCTGAGCGGCAGGTTGCTGCGCTCGTTGTAGAAATCCCCATTGAGTTCAGCCCCTAGCCAGGTGAGTTCGCCGGTTGTGGTCTTGCTCAACTGATCCACTGCAGCACCCTGCCCGGGCAGGTTGCCGCGATCATCGCTGTGATGGAGCTTCAGCCCGGCCCAGTGACCCGGCTGCCACTGCCAGGACAGGTCGGCGAGCAGGTGCAAGCGATCCTCGTCCTCGGGCGCCAGCTCATCCAGGTCAGTGCGGTAGTCACTGAAACGTTCGGCAATGCCGATGTGGGCACTGAGCAGGGTTGTCTCGAAGTTCCAGCGCAAGGCTTCGATATTGCTGTCCCACCACAGGCCGTCAGCACTGCGGATCTTCTGCCGACCGAGGCGCAGGGACTCCCCCGGGTAAGCGGTCAGGCCACCATAGTCGACCCAGAACTCGTGCAGGGCGAGGAACTTGTCCTCCCGATCGCGGGCGTCGTTGGGGTCGAAGGTGTCGGATTCGCTGGTATCCGACTCGATGGTGTCGCTGGCAAGGAACGCCTCGCCGAGCGCGAAGGCGCTCCAGTCGCCCTGCCGCGTGAAGATCCAGGGCCGCACGCTGAGGCCGGCGCCATTGAAGTCGCCACCGTCGCGGGTACCCAGATCGAGGTCCTCGATCGACTGCGCGGTGAACTTGAGATTGGCGCCATAAGACAAGCCGGGCTGAGGTTGCGCCCCAAGGGTGACGGAGCTGGCCAGCAATCCGGCCATGCAGGCCAGCGTGGTGGCGGGACGGTATTTCAAAGTCATAGCACTTCCTGCGCTTGATCAGCTTGATTCCTGGCGGTGACCTGCTGGCCACCGCGCGCCTCGATTTCACGGGCCAGCAGGCTCTCGATCTGCTGGTAGTCCTGCGCCTGCAGCCTCGGCGCCAGGCGCTCCATCAGGACCTGCCCCTGGGCCATGCCCTGGCGCGAGGCGAGCTTGGCGAAGGTGTAGCTGTAGACGGGGTTGATCCGCACGCCCTTGCCCTCGCCAAATAGCTGGGCCAGCGCAATGTTGGCGCTCGGGTCGCCGGCACGGGCGGCAATCAGCAGATGCTCCAGTGCCTTTTCCGGCTCGATGTCGCCCAGCGCGCCATCCCGGTACAGCCGGCCCAATAGCAGGTGCGCCTTGGTGTGGCTGGACGCGGCCTGCAGCAGGTACTGCTCTGCCGCCCGCGGATCGGCCGGTACGGCCTGGCCCTTGAGGTACAGCTGCCCGAGCATCAGCGCGGCGCGGCTGGAACCGGCGTCCATGCCCTTGTTCAGGTATTCGGTGAGTACGTTCGCATCCCCCTGGTCGGGGAAGCGCAAGACCAGCTCGGCCAAACCGCACCAGGCATCCGGGTAGGCCGGCGCAATACGCGTGTAGAGCGCCTGGGCAGCCTGCGGATCGGCTTCGCCAAGGCTGCTGTCGGCCAGTACCTTGGCAACGCCCTGCACACGTTCAGGCGACACCAGGCCGGCCTGATAGGCGGAATCCAGCCGCGCCAGCAACTGCCGTTGGCTGTTTTTGTCGCCTCGTCGCTGGTAGACCTCGGCCAGTTCGACATAGCACTCACTGGCCTGGTCCAGCCAGCCGGCACAAATGGCTTCGATCTCGTCCAGCTTCTGCTCGTAGTTGCCACGCACACGGTACAGGAGCACCTTGCCGAGCCGGGCTTCACCGATGCCTTGCGCCTGCCATTGCTCCAGCTCGCGCTCCAGCTCGCCGCTGGCAAGCTTTTGCGGATCCTGCAGCTGTACCTGCACCAGCGGCAGCAGTGCGCTGTTGTCGCCGGCCGCCAGGCTCTGGCGCAACAGCTGCTCGGCCTCGAGACGCTCGGCAGGAGTCGTCTGTGGCTTGCTCGCCAGCCATTTACCCAGCCGCGCCGGCGCCGCCGCAGAGCGATCGAGGGCCTGGCGATACAGCGTCTCGCCCTGCATCCGCTGCTCCATCGAAGGGCTGCGTACCAGCAGGTCGGCGAGGCCGATCCGGGCGTCTACATAACCCTGGCTGGCGAGCATGCGGTAGTTCTGTTCCGCGGTCGCGAGGTCACCACTGCCCTTGGCCTGCTTGGCCAGCTGCAGATCGGGCAACGCCACGCAACCGGCCAGCAGGCCGAGGCTGAGCGAGCTCAGCAGCCCGCATGCTAGTCCGGTCCTGTTCATTTTTCAGACGCCAGGCTGTTGTTGACGAAGACGCCGTTCAGCGGGCGAATGCGCACTTCCACCGGGCGCTTGGCCAGATTGCTGGCAAGCGGCTCGTTCGGCTGGATCTGCACACGGATGTCCGAGGCCAGGCCGCCGTCCTGCAGGGCCATGCTGACGATCCGGCCGCCGCGCTCGGTGGCTTCGCCGCCCACCAGGAAGGTCACCGGGGTGCCCGGTTGCAACTGGCTGAACGCACGGTAAGGGAAGCGGGCTTCGACGGTGGCGACGCTGTCCACCGGCGCCAGCAGGAACACCGGGGTGCCCTTGGGCGCCACTTGGCCATCCCCCACCAGCTGGCTGACCACTTTGCAGTCGCAGGGGCTGGTCAGGGTGCCCTGGAAGGTCTTGTTGAACAGGCGCTCCAGGTTGTCCGGGGTCATCTCCGATTCCGGCAGCGCGCCCTTCAGGGCATCCAGCATGTTCGCCGTGAAGGTGGCCACCGGCGCGCCTTTGCTGACAGTGCTGCCGACGGTGACCAGGCTTTGCACGGTGCCTTCACGCGGCATCGCTACCTGCGTGCCGGGCACACTGACCTGGGCCGAGTCGGCATGGGTGACGAAGTAGATGTCGTAGAACTGGTACAGCACATAGGCGAAGGCGCTCAGACCGGCGACGAGGATCACCAGGGTCAAACCCATGGCACGCAGGCGGCCGACCAGGCTGAGTTTTTCACTTCCTTTGCCGCCACGGGCCTTGGTGAAGTTCTCGCGCTGCAGAATGCTGATCAAACCTCCTACGTTGACCAGTTCGCCGCTGACGAAGGAGCTGATCAGGTAGCGCAGCGCCGACACCTCACGCGGACGCAGGTTGTGGAATTCGCAGCCGACGCGCTTGCCGCCGATGATCGAGCGCACCTGGAATTCGACATCCATGGCGAAACCGATGCCCTCCACTTCAAACATCAGCTTGCCGCGATAGAGCTTGCCCTCGATCACCGACTGGCCGCCCTGCTCGAAGCTGAAACCGCCCGCGGAGAGGTCTAACAGCTGGACTTCCTGGACGCCCCCCGGCTGGCCCTGGAACCGGACCTTCGCCGGCAGCTTCAGGCGCGCATACTGACGCTGCGCCTCGGACTCATGCACCACATTGGCATTGCCCACCGGGCTGATCACTGCACTCATAACGTTTCCTTTCTGAATTAGTAAGTTGAACCTGGTTTCAAGGCTTCTTGGGCAATTTCGCCGCTCACACCACAAACATCAGCAAGGCCAGAAAGACGCTGCCCGCCGAGAAGGTCATGGCGCGTGAAGACCAGGTGTTGAACCAGCGCGAGAAGCTGGCCAGGTCGCGATTAAGCTTGGTGTTCTGGCGAGTCCAGGACTGCCGGTCGAGGCGGAAGAACACGTACACCTTCACCAGCGCGCCCATGATCTGGTTGTAATAGAGGATCAGCGGATAGGCCGGCCCCACCTTGTGCCCGGATGCCAGCAGCAACAGCGTCAGCGCCAGGCGGGTAATGCCGATCCACAGCAGGTACAGCATCAGGAAGCCGAAGCCGTACTTGAGGCTGGCGATGATCGCCACGGTGGGCCCCAGCAGGCTGGTCCACATTGATACGCGCTGGTCGGCCAGCACCAGGCAGGTGAACCAGCCCAGGCAATTGGGGCCCAGGGCCAGGGCGCGGGAGTTCTGCCGCAGGTTGTTGCCATACCAACGGAACATCAGCTTGCGGCTGGCCTTGATGAAGCTCTTTTCCGGCGGGTGCTCAACGGTGTTGATGGCCGCGTCCGGCACGTAGAACGTGTCGTAGCCCAGGCGCATCAGGCTGTACCAACTGGACTTGTCGTCGCCCGTGAGGAAGCGGAAGCGTCCGAGGCGCCAGTGCTCCAGGTGGTCGCTCTCGACATCGGCGATGAAGCCGGGGTTGGTCACCACGCTGGCGCGGAACACCGACATCCGCCCGGTCATGGTCAGCACTCGTTTGGAGAGCGCCATGGAGCACATGTTGAGATGGCGCTGGGCGAAACGCAGCTTGTGCCACTCGCTCATGATGTAGCTGCCCCGCACCTCGCAGAACTCGTTGGTGGTCAGGCCACCAACAGAGGGGAAGAGCTTGAACCAGGGCACGGTCTTCTTCACCACGCCTTGCTCCAGTACGGTATCGCCATCGATCACCGCCACCACCGCATCGTCGTCGGGCAAGTGCCGGGAAATGGCGCGGAAGCCATGGGCCAGACCATCGCGCTTGCCGGTACCGGCGATGCGCACGAAATCCAGCCTGACCCGCTCCGGTGGGTTCATCTGTCGCCACAGGCTCTCGATCAGCAGCTCGTCCGATCGCTCTACGATGGAACACACCACGGTGGTCGGGTAGCCGCAGGCAATGGCCTCGCGGAGCACCGATTGGTAGACCTGAGCGGTAGTCAGCGCTTCGATGCGGAAGCTGGTGACCAGCAGGAACACGTGGGACGGGGCCGCTGCCGCACCGAGCTGCCGCACTTTGCGCCGATACCAGGGGAACACCAGATAGAGGAAGATCATCCCCCGCACGAAATGCACGGCGCCCATGGAATAGCGCCAGATGCCAATGACACCCAGCAATAGAATGAAATCGGTGGACGCCGGGTCGAATGTGCTGCGCGGCAGCAGCAATGCCATCCCCATGAGCGTGATTACCAGCAGTAACCACCCTGCGGCGGTGCGCAGGCGACTCTGAAAAACATCCATGTCTTGGACCTGTATGACTTATCAACAACACGGCAACAGGGGCGCCGCGCCTGTTGCCAGGGCGCCCCGCGAGCATCACTCCAGCGGATCTACCAGCAGATGCCCTCGAGTCCGGCACTGCTGGACTGGCGCATGAATCCCACCAGGTCGAAGACCTGCTTGTCGGCGGAAACCCGGTCTACCAGGGGCGTGAAGGCTTCATCGCTGTTGCCCAGGACGATCACGTCGGCATTGGCGACCACTGCGTCGAAATCGGAGCGCAGCAACGACGACACATGGGGAATCTTCGACTCGATGTAGTCGCGGTTGGCACCGTGGACACGGGCGTACTCGACGTTGCGGTCGTAGATGCTGAGGTCGAAGCCTTTGCCGATGAGCATCTCGGCGAGTTCCACCAGCGGGCTTTCACGCAGGTCGTCGGTGCCGGCCTTGAAGGACAGCCCCATCAGCGCGACCTTGCGCTTGTCGTAACTGGCGATGATGTCGAAGGCCTTGCGCACCTGCGCGGCGTTGCTGCGCATCAGCGAGTCGATCATTGGCGACTCGACGTCCAGCTGGCCGGCGCGGTAGCTCAGCGCGCGCACATCCTTGGGCAGGCAGGAGCCGCCGAAGGCGAAGCCCGGGCGCATGTAGTACTTGGACAGGTTGAGCTTGTGATCCTGGCAGATCACCTCCATCACCTCGCGGCCATCGACACCGACCGCCTTGGCGATGTTGCCGATCTCGTTGGCGAAGGTGACCTTGGCCGCGTGCCAGACGTTGCAGGTGTACTTGATCATCTCCGCGACTTCGATGGTCTTGCGGATGATCGGCGCATCCAACTCGCGGTAGATCTCTTCCAGCAAGTCGCCGGAGGTGCTGTCCAGCTCGCCGATCACCGTCATAGCCGGATAGTCGTAGTCATTGATCGCGGTGCTCTCGCGCAGGAACTCGGGGTTCACCGCCACGCCGAAGTCCACACCGGCCTTGAGCCCGGAATACTGCTCCAGGGTCGGAATCACCACCTTGCGCAGGGTGCCCGGCAGCACCGTGCTGCGTACCACTACCGTGTGACGGGTGGTCTTGAGCGGTAGTACCTCGCCGATCTGCCGGCACACCTCTTCGATGTAGGTCACATCGAGGTCGCCGTTGCGCTTGCTCGGCGTCGGCGGTGCGAGGAAGGAAATATCGGTTTCGAGGATGGCCTCACGGGCATCCAGAGTGCCGCGCAGCCTGCCGCTGGCGACCCCTTGCTGCAGCAGCTCGCCCAGACCCGGCTCGACAATAGGCGATTTGCCACTGTTGATCAGATCAATCTTCAGCGCCTGAACATCGACCCCGATGATCTGATGCCCTCTTGCCGACAAACATCCGGCACATACCGCACCGACGTAACCCAGACCAAATATGCTGATTCGCATGCTACGAACGCTCCTTGCAACTTAAGGCCATGGAATGTCTCTATAACATTCCCGTATCCATTGACAGGTCACTTCAACCCAGCACCTGTAATACAGCAGGGTTGCGCTAATTGCGCCGCCCTTGTAATTCAACTTTAACAACTTCAACTTTTCTTCTGAGCACCCACGCAGGCGCCAACTACCGCAATAAATAATAACGGTGTCAGCAGGCACAAGACATACGACAGAAAGAGTGAGTGCAGCACTACCAACGCTACAGCACCCGCCTTCAGGGCCTATGGCTCAAGGGATGAGGCGGACGATTAAACAGCAGCGATGCTCAGCAAGGCAATAGGAAATTCAAAAATTAATAATAAATAAATACCCCGCCCCTATGGCGCCAAAATAACAGCAAGCGTGAAGTTTGATTTAATTCCCACGCGGCATGCCGACTTAATGGCGACAATATAATTACGCCAACAACGATACTGTTGCGCGCCACGTTCTTCGCCACATTACTGGCGCTTAAAGCATGACGGGCAATGCAGTTTCTATGGCGCCGGAAATATGACTTGCGCTGCTGCGTTTATGACGCCGCGTTTTCGTCAACGTTTTATTGCCAAGGCGTTGAAGCGCGCGGCGCGCCGGACGAGACAATCACGCTGCAGGCTGTTTAACGTTGGGCTGCACGAGGGGAGCAGCCAGGCGCATTAGCCGGAGGCGGTGTAATGACAGCAGTCGATGTGAAATCCCGATTCCAGGCAACGCTTCTTCGTCCGGCAAAGCCTGACAGTGAAACGTCGTGGGCGTTCGCCCTCTTGACAAGAGACGCGAGTGAGCAGTTGCCGAGGCGAGGAAGGACGACCATTGAAGAATGGACAACAGGCGGCTGGGATTACCGTCTGATTGAACGTTGCTTCCTTGCAGTAGGCCTCTTACTTCAGGTCTATCGATAAAAGGAGATCACATCATGAGTGCACAACTTAATGGCAAACGCGTGGCCTTTCTGGTCACTGATGGCTTTGAGCAGGTGGAACTGACTGGCCCTCGCGAGGCGTTGGAAAAGCACGGGGCTGTGGTCGATATTCTGGCTGATGAAGAAGGGATGGTACGTGGCTGGAATCATGACAAGTCAGCCGACGAAACTGCTGTGGATGCCACCTTTGAAAGTGCCCACCTCGACCTCTACGATGCGCTTGTGTTGCCCGGAGGAGTGCAAAACTCCGACACGATTCGGCTGATCCCAGGCGCGCAGATACTGGTGCAAAGCCATAATTCGGCTGGTAAGCCATTGGCGGTGATCTGCCACGGCGGTTGGCTGTTAGTTTCGAGTGGCTTGGCCAAAGGCAAGCGGATGACCCGCTACAAGACATTGCAGGATGATAGTCGCAATGCCGGCGGCACCTGGGTAGATGAAGAGGTGGTGGATGGCAACCTGATCAGTAGCCGCCAGCCAGATGATATACCCGCCTTCAGTGAGCAGTGGATCAAGGCCCTGACAGGTTGAGGGTTCAGGTCCGTGCTCCGGCCCCTGGGTTCCTGCGCCGGTGGGGCCGGAGCACGGACCTCAATCCAGCACCCCGTACACAGCCATTAAGAGCACCCTCTCAACACTCGGTGATTGGATAGCATTTTTACCGTCCGTTTCAGCTCAGGGCTTGAGCAACATCCACCCCCCCATTCCAATCATCACCAGGTTTTCCGTCAGTGAAACGAAGCCCAGTGGTACGTTGCTGTCGCCGCCCACGCAGGCGCATTTGAGTTCGCGTTTGTCGATATACACTGCCTTGAATACCGATAGCGCACCCACCGTGCCAAGCACCAGCGCTAACGACGATGCCAACCAGGTCGCAGCGCCGGCGATCATCAGCAGCCCGGCCAATGTTTCTCCGTAGGGGTAGGCGTAGGCATAGGGCACCCATCGCTGCGCCAACAGGTCGTAGCCCAGAAACATATTTGAAAAGCCTTCCACGTCGCGTAGTTTGAGCATGCCCAACAGGGTCATACTCATGGCCAGGAACCACTCGATCACGCGCTGATTGAATAGCGTATCGAAGACTGCATACGTACCGGCCAGTGCCATCAGCAGGGCCACAGCGAACACTGCCAATACCGGGCGGTACTGTGGGGTATCGGGGTCGGCGACTGGCTTGCCGAAGAAGCGCCGAATGTCGTCGTAGCCACCGATGCGCTGACCCTCGATGTACGCCTGTGGGGTGGTATCCACGTCTTCTCGACGTTTGAACTCATCGGTTTGCGCGCGGGTGCGCAGCGGGTGGTCGTCGACCCGATAACCCTCGCGTTTGAGCAGTTCACGGGACTTTAATCCAAACGGGCATACGTGTTGCGGCAGGACCATGCGGTATAGCGCGGCACGTTTTTGGGGGGCGGTCATTTTCAGCGTCTCCTTGCAGTCTCCTAAGGCTGATGACTGCTTGGGCGAGGAGAAATTCAAACCGCTCGGTTTCGATTCACCTCCCTACCCTAACCACAACCGTTCCTGTCCCGCGCGTAAACGGCACTCATGCAGAAATCGAGAAATCCAATCGACCTATGGCGTTGCGCAGGCGTCCCATAAAAGACGTTTGCGAATTTACTCGAGGGCAACCAGGAGGCCAGTCGCTCATGAACGATCGCATTATCGAACTCTTCACCGACACGACCGTGTTCGGTATTTCCATCCTTAATCTGCTATTGGCGCTGTGCGTTGCCGCGTTGACGTTCCTGGCATGCCGCGCAGCCATCAGCTTCGTGCTCCGGCGGGTGCAACGTTGGTCCGAGCAGGACGGCGCGCTGACCCAGGTTATGGCCAAGGTAGTGGGCGGCACCAGCAACTCCCTGTTGTTCCTCGCCTCGTTGCTGGTGGGCCTGAGCATGCTGGATCTGCCCGAGCGCTGGTTGGACCGGGTAGGAAGCCTGTGGTTTGTGGTGGCCGCGCTGCAGATTGGCTTGTGGGTCAACCGCGCCATTGCACTAGGCCTGAGTCGCTACTTCGCTCGTCACGGCAATGGTGGCCTGAACCAGGGCAGCGCGTTGGCCACGCTATCGGCGTGGGGTGCGCGCGTTCTGTTGTGGTCCGTTGTGCTGTTGGCCATGTTGTCCAATGTGGGCGTGAACATCACGGCGTTCGTCGCCAGCCTGGGCGTAGGCGGTATTGCCGTAGCACTTGCGGTACAGAACATCCTCGGCGACCTGTTCGCCTCGCTGTCGATTGCCGTCGACAAGCCGTTCGAGGTAGGTGACTTCATCGTCATTGGCCCCCTGGCCGGTACAGTCGAGCATGTAGGCCTGAAGACCACGCGCATCCGCAGCCTGGGCGGCGAGCAGATTGTCATGGCCAATGCCAGCATGATCAGCAGCACCATCCAGAACTACAAGCGCCTGCAGGAACGACGCATCGTCTTTGAGTTCGGCCTGTCCTACGACACCCCCACCGAGGCGGTGAAGAAAGCGCCTGGCATCGTCGAAGAGGCGATCAAAGCTCAGGACCAGGCGCGTTTCGACCGCGCCCACCTGCGTGGCTTCGGCAAGGAGGCGCTGGAGTTCGAATGCGTCTATATCGTCAAGGACCCAGGCTACAACCTGTACATGGATATCCAGCAAGCCATCAATTTCCGCTTGCTCGAGCGGTTTTCCAGGATAGGCGCCACGTTCGCCGTGCCCGTGCGTGCAATCAAGGTCACTGCCCTGCCGCACGGCGCCGATATACAGGGGCAAGGCAGCGGTGGGCAGGGTTACAAGAAGGCCTGAGTTCGCTGATGACGCTTTGGCTTTCCCTTTCATCTACTTCGGTTGAACCCCGCACGCTGTAGCCGCTCTATCGCAAAACAACTGCAGGGAGGAAACGGCCGTGATCGATCCAGCCACCGGTATGAAACCCGGCCAGCGCTACACCATCGAGATTCGCGAGCGCACACGTCAGTTCCCCGGGTTCTTTCTCGATGGAAAGTACTACCTGGGCCCTGAACTACTGACCGCCATCGGATGGATGGAGGGCAAAAGGTTTATCTACGACGACATCGACCCCGAAGGCGAACCGGTGTTTCCCGATCGAGTTGCCGGCACCCTCGAAAATTTGAGGCTGACCCTGGCGGATGGCGCGAAGTTGCAGTTGGCCGAAATGCAATACGAATCGCAGCTCGATGCCCAGGGTGTGGACGCTCCCACCACGCATGAGCGCTCTCAGCGCCTCCCCATCGGCAGCCCTCTAGAGGGCAAGCTGGTTGTCATCACGGGCGCATCAAGCGGCATCGGGCGGGCTGCCGCCCATGCATTTGCCTGCAAGGGCGCGCGCCTGGTTCTGGCGGCCCGAGATGAGGCGGCGCTTTTCGAGGTCGTCGATGAATGCACCGATTGCGGCACCGAGGTGCTCGCCGTGCAGACCGATGTGACCAGCAACGACCAGATGCGGGCACTGGCGTCCCAAGCGGCGGCGTTCGGCGGCGGGCGTATCGATATCTGGATCAACAACGCCGGAGTGGGTGCGGTAGGACGTTTCGCAGAAACCCCGCTTGAAGCCCACGAACAAGTGCTGCAGACCGACCTGCTTGGCTATCTGCGTGGCGCCTATGTGGTGTGGCCCTACTTCAAAGCGCAAAAAAACGGTGTTCTGATCAACACCTTGTCGTTGGGTAGCTGGGTGGCGCAGCCGTATGCAGTTGCCTATTCGGCGGCCAAGTATGGCTTGCGCGGCTTAAGTGAAGCGCTACGCGGCGAGCTCAATGGCTTTCCCGGCATCCATGTCTGCGACATCTATCCCGCAGTGATGGACACGCCAGGCTTTCGCGATGGAGGCAACTTTACCGGCCATGCACTCAAGCCCCCTCCTCCTGTCTATGATCCACGCCGTGTGGCTCGGGCAATGGTCCAGCGTGCGGTCAGCCCCCGCCCGCATACGACCGTCGGCAACGCTGCCACACTAGCGCGCCTGGCGCATTTGATCGTACCTGGATTCAATCGACTTTCAGGCCTGCTGACTCGCTGGGGCCTGACCCACAGCGACGAAACTGCCACTTCATCCGGCAACCTCTTCGAGCCTGCCCGGGGCGCGCGTCGCGTAGAAGGTGGCTGGCGCACCGCCCATCGAACGGCTCCCAAAACGCATCTGCTGGGCGGTGTCCTGCTGATTGCCGGCGTTTTGTATGCTGTTGATCGGGCGTCCCGACGCAAACGCGACCACTAGCCAGCAGAGCAACACTGGAAAACGGTGAGCAGGCCTGGGTCTCAAGCGTGCTCACCGTTCTGATTCAGGTCCGTCAAGTGTTGAAACGTGTGACATCTATTTCCGTCGGGACAAACTCAGGTCCAGTACCCGACAGTCTCCCTCTCACCTGCGCGAAGCAATGAAAATCAGCGTTGGGAAGATCCGCATCGCAGGCCGTGCATCGACGCTATCCGTTAAGAAGCAGCGGCCTACTACCCTGGCGAACTGTTCCTGGCGGCCGATCTACAGCGCTATCGGCTGGACCGAAACGGCAAGTTGAACCGGCTGCGGCTGGAAGTCGTGGGGGCTCGGCTGTGATACCGCCGCAGCACGCGGCAACCACCCCTGCCTGTCGGTTTTCAGTCTGCTTGACTGTTCCACTTGAGCAATTCGAGATTGGTCGGCTTGACCAATACCTGCTTGAGCTCCGATGGCGTGAACCAGCGACATTCAACGATTTCGCCGCCCGGCCTGGGCTGATCGGCGGGATCGACCCTCATGCGGTACAGATGGTGCTCTTCATCGCCTATCTCCACATGCGCCAGAAATCGGGCATGCTCCAGTACCAATCCGGTTTCCTCGCAGAGTTCGCGCCGCGCCGCCTGCTCCGCAGACTCATGCGCCTCGATCTTGCCGCCGGGCAAAGACCATTCGGGTGTTGCCTTGCGCACGAACAGCAGTTTGTCCGCATGGCGACAAATGACAGTTGCATGACGCTCTTTAGATTGGTTCATCACCTGGTCCTCAAGCTGACGATGAGCTCACTGATGCTTGGTTGCACGGCTTTGGCCGACCTCCACAACCTCGACAGACAACCCGGACAAGCGAATTCGCGCTTCCCCAATCAGTTCGGCAATTCCTCGACTGGATTTGAGCGAACGGGTACTGATCGCATTCATGACCACTTTTTTCAACGGGTCTTTGCAACTGGTGAGGTTCAATGTCATGCACGTGCCATCGACGCTGCACTCACACAGATCAGGCAGCAAGGCACGTTCGATCAGCTGCTTGATCTCAAGGTCGGACAAACCGTACAGGTCCATGGCGATCTCCTCAGTGTTCCCATTTTGAGGCGGGAGTCGCGAGGCTCGTTCAAAATAAATTCACACTATCGAGCGTAATCTATCGACCCAACCCTGCAGTCAAGCGGTAGTTTTCCTGAGAATCGGCGAACTCGAGAGCTGCAGCGGTGCCAGTCGACATACGCTGCGTTACTGCGAACAGATCGAGCGTCAGAAGCTGAACAGCTCTCCGCGTTGAGACGACTCCCCCTTGATTGCCTGTACAAACAACGCCAGCAACTCCGACTGACTACCAATCCCCAGCTTTTCATACAGGTTCTTGCGGTGGACCTTCACCGTTGCCGGACTGATCCGCAGCTTCTGCGCGATGGACTGGCTGGAGTGCCCTTGCAGCAGTAGCCTGACCACTTCGCGCTCACGCTCGGTCAATGAACCTCGACCAAAGTTGGCAAATGCTTCTCGCACCAGATGGTCATGATCATCTGCCGGTCTGGCTGCGGCCTGGCTGTTCGCTTCCCAGGCTGCGCGCACCGCGGCACTAACAACCGGGACGGCGCTTTCCAGCTGTCTGATTTCGTCATCGAAGAACCGCGTGCGACCTCTTCGTCGCATCAGCGACAGCACCCCATGGGTGTCGGGGCGCAGGGTGATGAAAAAGCCGACCTCTTCGCACAAGCCGAGGTGGTGGTAATAGGTCAGAAAGTATTCGCTGTTGTAGAACTGGTCGGGCGCCAATTGACGCATGCTGTACACACCCTCGGACTGTTCCGGGTGGCAGGCCAGGTAGAACGGGTCGAGCAGATAGGGACCGGTCTGGTACTCGTCAATGAAAATGCACCGCTGTTCTGCCGTGAAGGTGTCGAACAACGCCAGCGGGCGATAGCTGCCCTCATAAATGAACAGCACGAAGTGATCCGCGATGCTCAAGCGCCGCAGCCAGGCCGCCAACGCGTGCAGTTGCTGGCCCCCCGGGGGATGCGTCAGCACGTCGACAACACTTCGAGTCCAATCAGTCAGGTGCAGTTGCATGATCACGTGCCTCAAGGGGTCAGGGAGCCGGTGGCACACGCCACCGCTCAAGCCGGCTGCGGTACTACTTCAGGTACCAGCCCCAGTTCTGGTCACTGTCGTAGCGGGTGATCTGCTTGATTTCCAGGTAGTTGTTCAACCCCCACTCGCCAAGCTCGCGGCCGATACCACTTTGTTTGTAGCCACCCCAGGGCGCCTCGGTAAAGGTTGGCTGCGAGCAGTTGATCCAGACGATGCCGGCGCGCAGCTTGCGGGCCACCCGTTCGGCGCGGACCAGGTCTTTGGACATCACTGCCGCTGCCAGGCCAAAACGTGAGTCGTTGGCTGAGCGCAGGGCCTCGGCCTCATCGTCAAACGGCCGTACACACACCACCGGCCCGAAGATTTCTTCACGCCAGATCGCGCTGTGTAGCGGTACATCGGCAAAGAGGGTTGGCTGCAGGTAGAAGCCTTGATCAAAACCGGTGGGGCGTTCGCCGCCATAAACAAGTCGGGCACCCTCCTCCAGCCCGCCGGCGATGGCAGTCAACACCTTGTCGTATTGGCCCTTGCTCACCAGTGGCCCCAGCAGCACACCCTCCTCCATGCCGTTGCCGATGCGAACCTTCTCGGCCTCTTGGCGCAGCCGGTCGAGCAGCGGCGCATAGAGCTCACGCTGAACCAGTACCCGAGAGGTGGCTGAACACACCTGCCCCTGGTTCCAGAAGATCCCGAACATGATCCACTCGACCGCTGACTCGATATCGCTATCGGCGAAGATGATGAAAGGCGATTTGCCGCCCAGCTCCAGGCTGATGTTCTTGATGTCATTGGCGGCCGCTTGCATGATCCTGCTGCCGGTCGGCACACTCCCGGTGAAGGCCAGCTTGTCGATGCCCGGGTGCTCGGCCAGTGCGGCGCCAGCACTCTGGCCCAGGCCTGGCAGCACGTTCAATACGCCCGCTGGCAGCCCGGCAGCGTCCGCAATACGCGCCAGTTCAAGCGCCGTCATGGGTGTCAGCTCGGACGGTTTGAGCACCATGCAGCAGCCGGCCGCCAGGGCCGGTGCCACTTTCCAGGCGGCCATCAGCAGCGG
This sequence comes from Pseudomonas vranovensis, assembly GCF_040438935.1. Taxonomy (NCBI): domain Bacteria; kingdom Pseudomonadati; phylum Pseudomonadota; class Gammaproteobacteria; order Pseudomonadales; family Pseudomonadaceae; genus Pseudomonas; species Pseudomonas vranovensis. The sequence continues at coordinate 2,095,566 of NZ_CP159259.1, forward strand.
AAAGTTCCAGGGGATGATCGCCCCGGCCACACCCACCGGCTCCTTGCGTACTACCGAGCTGAAGCGCTCATCGGCCAAGGCCACGGGTTGATCTTGCCGATCGTCCAGGCCTTCGGCGAGGTCGGCATAGTAATCAAAGCAACCCGCGCTGTCCCCGACATCCCACAGGGCTTCCGGCAGCGGCTTGCCGTTGTCGCGCACCTCAAGCTCGGCCAACGCCTGCTGGCGGTCGCGGATGCCCTGGGCGATACGCCGCAACACGGCGGCACGCGCCGAACCGCTCAGGTGTGGCCAAGGCCCCTCGTCGAAAGCCTGGCGTGCGGCCTGCACCGCAAGGTCGACGTCGGCGGCGGTGGCAGCGGCCACTCTGGCGATCAGTGCCTCGCTGCTCGGGTCGATGGTAGCGAAGGTCCTGCCCTCGACCGGATCCACCCATTGGCCATTGATATACAGCTGAGTATCGGCATTCATGTTTGAACTCCAAGCAAGCAACACGGCTGGCGCTTGCGCGCCAACCGAACCGGTGTCAGGAAATTTTCAGCACCTTGCGGCCCACTACCGTGCCTTGGCGGATCTGCTCGAAAATCTCGCCGATCTCGCCCAGGGTGGTCAAGCTCGCTTGCACCGCGACCAGGCCGTTGGCCGCGAACTCCACGGCCTCATGCAGGTCTTGCCGGGTGCCCACGTTAGAGCCACGGATCGACAATTCCCAGTTGACGATGCGGTCGATGGAGCTGCGCACTTCATCGGCAGCGCCACCCGGCTGGCCAATGTAGATCGCCGTGCCGCCGGGACGCAGCAGTTTCACCGCCAGTTCAAATGCCTTGTTCGACGTGGCCGTCACCAGCACGCCATGCACACCACCCAACTCTTCGTGGATCGCGCTTTCAGGGTCTTTCAAGACGTTGTACACGCGCTCGGCGCCCAGGCGATGGGCCAGTTCCAGTTTTTCATCGCTGACATCAACGGCCACCACCCTCAGGCCCATGGCCTTGGCGTACTGCACCGCCACATGCCCCAGGCCGCCGATGCCGATCACAGCCATCCACTGTCCTGGCCGGGCGCCCGAACGCTTCAACCCGCGATACGTCGTGACGCCGGCACAAAGAATCGGCGCCAGGGCATACAAGTCAGCACCCTGCGGTACTTTTGCCACGAACGCCGCCGGCGCAACCATGTACTCGGCATAGCCGCCCGGTTTGCTGTAGCCGGTGGCCTCGCCCTGCTTGCAGATGGTCTCCATGCCGGCGCGGCAGTACTCACATGCGCCGCAAGCGCTGTACATCCAAGGCACGCCAACGGTATCGCCGACCTTGTAGCCAGTCACTCCCTCACCGAGCTGGGCAATGTGCCCGGTGACTTCATGGCCAGGAATCAGCGGCAGGTTCGGGGGTGTCGGCCAGTCGCCATCGCAGGCATGCACATCGCTGTGGCAAACGCCGCAGGCCACGACCTTGATGAGAATTTCGCCAATGCCCGGCTGCGGTACCGGCACCTGCTCAAGGTTCAGCGGCCCGCCCAGTTCACGAAGCACAGCGGCGGTCATGGTTTTCTTGTTTGTGTCCAACATAACGACATCCTCATGAAATAACGTTTTTCTGGCAACACTGCGCCCCTGGCGCAGAGGAACCTGCGCGCCAAAGGCTGTTCGATGATTGCGCTCAGCTTGCCAGGGCTTCGCAGCGGCTGGCGTGAAGCAACAAAGAGATCTGTTGAATGAGCAGCACCGTGCTGTCCACTTCGGCAGGTGTGGGTTGGCGCCCGTATTTCACCGGTGGTATGAGCATCCAGACAAAGTCCCCATAGTTGGGGCTGAGCACCACCTCGCAGGTTTTGTCTGCCGGGTGGTAATGGATGCTCAAGCCCCCCAGTTCCATCGCCATGCACAGGGGCAGCACCACGGCACTGGCGTTGAGTCGATCGCACACGGCTTGACGGCCGCGGTCCACTACAAAACTCGCCGTCCGGATCGAAGGCTTCCAGCCGCGATAACGCAGGCGAATCATCATGGCTGTTGCGCCCAGGTCCACCGCAACCTTCCAGCGCCAGCGGCAGGTGTAGATGCGCCCAATCACTTTGCTGGACAAGCGATGCTCAAGCACCAGGTCATCTGCGCCCAGGCGGTGGTCCAGGACCGACACTGCACGTTCACTGTCGGCAACGTCATGGGCCATGTACGGGGCAAAGCGCGAAACCGTATCCCGAAGCACCTGCTGCGCGCGCCGGTCGATGATCGAATAAAGATCCATGCGGGCTTCCTCGTCGGGTTACTGGCGTTTCAACTGGGCAAGCATGTCGCGCTCGAGCCCGTCACCGGGTTCATCCAGCGACTCGGAGCGATGCACGATCCGGCGCAGCACCTCGTCGAGCGGCACCGGCTGGAACAACGCCTGGCCGGTCTTCTTCAGGTAGATCACGCCAAACGCCAGGATCAAGGCCGAGCACACCACGGAAATGCCCAGTACCTGGGTATCGGCAACCAGCGAGCCGATCATGTACAGGCAAGCGGCAATCCCCACCAACTGTGGCAGCGGGTAGAGCGGTGTGCGGAAAGGACGGTGGGCATTGGGGTACTTGACCCGCAGTACCAGGACGTTGACCTGGGCGATCAGGTACGACATCAGCCAGGTGGTGCAGGCCACACTGATCATCATGGTGATCAAGGCGATGTCGGCCTGGTTGGCCATGGCGTAGACCAGCACGATCAGGATCAGCGCCACCACGAAGAAGATACTGAACCAGGGCGTTCTTGCGGTGGGGTGCAGCCAGGAAAAAATCTTCGGCAGCATGCCTTCGCGTGACAGGCCATACAACATGCGTGGCACGGCGATCAGATAGGTGTCGCAGGTGGTGACTGCCGCCAGGATCGAGATACTGCCCATGAGGATCAGCCCGGGCTGCCCCAACATGGCTGCTGCCCCGTCGACATGGGGAATGGTCGAGGCGGCCAGTTCTTCCAGCGACAGGTAGCGGGTGATGCTCAAGCCAAACAGCAGGTCGACCAACCAGATACTCGCGCAGCCAAAAATCATCGCCAGGGGGATGGTGCGCCCTGGGTTCTTGACCTCTTCGGCCAGGGGCGCGACGAATTCCATGCCGATGAACAGCCAGATCGCCAGGCTCAGGTGGCCAAGCTGATCCTGCCAGGGGCCGACAGAGAATGCCGGCTGTTCGGCCAGGGGGGCCGCCGTCTGGAAGCCGGTCAAGCCCCAGACACCCACCAGGCCGAGCATCAGCATCATGGCGATGGCCAGGGTCGTTTGCACGCGGCCGAACACGTCCACGCCTTTGAGGTTGATGGCCACCAGTACCGCCAGGATGCCCAGCGAAAACAGATACCACGGCACCCCGGTCAACCGTTCCAGCGACTGGCCGCCGATAATCATGTTGGTGCCGCCGTCGGTACCCACCAGCACGATGTAGCCGGCCAGCACCGCAAACAGAGCCGGGAGCTTGCCCAGTGCCGGCAGGGTGTATTCCCCCACCATGCCGGCCCCCGGCAACATGGCAGCGAGTTCGGAATACGACATGGCAACGCACAGGATCACCACCAGCGCCACCAATGCCACGAGGCTGAATGCAGGCCCCGAAACACCGTAGCCATTGCCCAGCGCCACCATGGCCGTGCCCGACACCACCAGGCCCACCGATGTGGAGTAGGCAGCCCAGAACCCCAGGCTTCGGCTCAACTTCAAACTACTCATAACGCACCTCTCCACTATTGTTTTTTTAATGACAAGCGGTGTGACGTAAACAGGAAGTGGGGGTAACGCTATCAATGCGGTGTCGAGGCTGTACATACACCGACGGGGGTAGACGCGTGACTCAGGTAAAACAACAGGCGCCGAACCAGTCCCAAAGCACAATCCAGGAGCAGCAAGGCAACAACGGCAGGCTCGGTGCAGCGGCGGGGGGAGTCGCCGACGAAACGCGGCGTCAGACGGGTACCAGCGGTCGATCGAGATGACGAATTTATTAACGAGTGCCTCTAAAAGCACGCCACCTGGCCAGGCGCTGCCAGGAACGGCAGCAACACAAGCCAGGGTTGGCCTCCAGTCGTTGCAGGCGTGAAGCGGGTCGCCAATCTAAACCTGGCCCCTAGCTCGGCAGTTTTACATAACGGGCCAGTTGCTGGTCACGACTCATGACATCAAGGGTTGCGGTGAGAACCTGATCAGCGGTGACGTCCGGGGTAGAGAAGATACTGGAGAAGTTCTGGTGGGTGACCTGAGCAAAGTGCGTACGGTCTGCCTGGTCTATGCCCAACAGCGTGGCATACGCACTCAAGGCTTCGCCCTGCCCTTGCGCCATGTCCTCGGCAATGCTGTCCATCATGCCGTTCATGGCCAGCATCGAGCGCCCGCCATAGCCCAGCCGGGCCTTGGAGTCACAACCGTTGGTGCCGGAGGTCAAGCCGAAAGTTGCGTTACCCGAGGTACCGTTGGTAGTCGTCGCCAGCAAGTGCGACCCCAGGCCGTTCTTACCCTCGAACAGCATGTTGCCCCAGCCGCAACCGTTGCCACCCGCCTGGTCCGCATGCGCCACCAGCGCGGCAGTGCTTAAAACACCGAAAACAAACACATTTTTGAGAAGTTTCTTAGACATGAGCGTTTTCCTTGTCGAGGTCGTTTTCTATACGGTCCAGATCGAGGGAGGGTATTCACCTGAAATACCCATGACTAAGTGTGTAGATGACCTGAACCCAATTCGCCAGCCAGGCGCTGAACATAAAAGACAAGACTCGACATGGTGAATTGCCCCGAATGCCCTAGCCACCGTGCAAGCTCACTGCGAAACGCTGTTCAAACACTATCGGTGACAGCTGTTTGTTGAAATCACGGCGGTGCTTGCGGTGTAGAATGCCTCGATGTAATCGAACACATTGCATGGAGGGACACCCTCCCCTCAACCTGGACTGTAGAACCCACTCACGCCTTTTGTCGTTTACCGCTGGAAGACCTCATGAACAAACTGATCCTGCCTGTCGCCATCTTCGTCAGCGTGATGCTGACTGGAAAAATATCCGAGCATTTCGGGGTGGAGGGCAGTTGGAAAATCGGCTTGCTTTGCCTCGTGGCCGCCGCCGTCCAGATCGCAGTTACCCGTTACCAGCGCACGCAGCGGCAAAAATCTCAATCCTGACGAGGGTGCTTGGCTGTCGGAAACCGCAGGGATCAGTCACGGTTGTGTGGGCATGATTCGTTGAGCTATCTCAGGGATGTAATTGCGACATCGACCGCTTCGACAAGAATGTCCGCATGCTCTTTCGTAAACGCCAATAGCGGTCGTATCTTGAGCACGTTTTCGAGCGGGCCTGCGGCACTGATCAGCACACCCTGTTCACGCATCGAGTTGACGACCTTGCGAGCCTGCTCGGCTGCTGGTCTCTTGGTCGCGCGGTCGGTGACGAGCTCGACACCGAGGAACATGCCTGCCCCCCTGACGTCACCGATCATGTCATGGCGCTGCGCAAGCGTTGTCAGGCCCCCCAGCAGATATCCGCCAATGTCATAGGATCTCTGCTGCAGATGTTCTTCCTGGATCACGTCCAGAACAGCCTGGCCTGCTGCACACGAGACCGGGTTGCCTCCAAATGTGTTGAAGTAGCGCATGTTCTTTCCGAAGTCATCGACGACTTCAGGGCGTCCAACGATACCGGCAATGGGCTGACCATTACCCATCGGCTTGCCGAGCGTGACAATATCGGGACGCACGCCATGCCTCGAGAAACCCCACATGTTCAGGCCGGTACGAGCAAAACCTGACTGCACCTCGTCCGCGATGTACAGCATTCCTTCTGCCTGAGCCAACGCAACACCTTCAGCGAGGAAGCCCGCCGGCCCGGGCAGGACGCCGTCGCTGGAGAAGATGCCATCGAGCAAAATAGCCGCGGGGCGAATACCGTGCGCCTTGAGGTCATCGATCGCGGCACGTACGTCTGCGGCGAACGTCGCCCCCACGTTTGCAGCCCCCAGACGGTAAGCATCGGGGGCGCGGACGGTACGGACATGCGCCGGGAGCACCATGCCGCGACCGAGCGACGGCGAAAGCTCGGCGATGTCTCCAGTCACACCGTGGTAGGCGAATTGGGTGATGATGACGCCGGTACCGCCTGTGTACTGCTTGGCGATCCGCAGCGCGAGGTCATTCGCTTCACTTCCGGTACAGGTGAACATCACCCGCTCCAGGTCACCAGGGAATGTGCCCAACAACTGCTCGGCATAGTCGAGCACTCCCTCTTGCAGGTAGCGGGTGTGCGTGTTGAGCTGAAGTGACTGCCGGTACATTGCCTCAACCACTCGAGGATGGCAGTGACCGATGGAGGCGACGTTGTTGTAGGCATCCAGATAACGACGGCCCTGCTCATCGAAGAGCCAAACGCCCTCCCCTCGAACGGTATGAAGCGGTCGCTCGTAGAAAAGACGATACGCCGGGCCCAACAGACGCTCGCGGCGTTCAATCAGGCATCGTTCGGTTTCCGAAAGCCGAGTTGCGTCCTCTGGGGTGAAGCCGTTGATCATGCTCATGCTTTGGCCTCTCGCAGGCATGCGGAAGAAATTCGATCTTCAATTTCAGATCGAGACAAAGACGACACTGCATTCAAATTTGCCCATGCGCGCTGGGTGTTTCGAAGGATGTACTCACGATTCTCGGGATGGAGTTCGGCGCGCCACGAGTTGATGCAAAGGGCTAATGCCAACCGTGTGGCCAGCAGCTCCGGCAGCAGCGCCAGCTCTTCATGTGTAAGCGGATTGTGTTGATGGTAAGCGCCAATGACATCCAATGCCGGCGCCAGGACGTCGCCGGCCTGCCCAAGGTGGTAGGAAGCGGCCACCGCTACCTCGTTGACCAAAGGTGCGTACACCATGTCCCCGAAATCAAGAATGCTGCGCAGAACATCAGGATGCTTGGCATCCACGATAATGTTGTGCGGGTTCGTGTCATTGTGAATCACTTGTTTTCGCAGCCGAGGGACCCGGGGCAAGACAACGGACTCGTACAGATCAAGACGTTGCTCGACCAATTTACGCCCCTGACCGGGTTCGATGTGAATCAGAAGCGGTCGAAGGTGCGCGGCATGCTGCATGTCCCAGAGCAGCGCATGCCCGGCGGCAGGATGAGTGAAGCCTTCCAGCGCTACGTCAAGCCGGGCAATGGACTGCCCGATCACTCGGCGAAACGCCGTTGTAGTGCTACTCACGCAGTGAAGGGGCATTCCGTCTTCAAAAGACAGGAGCCGGACCAGCATGTGCTGCCCATCAATCTCGACAAAGGTGGCGTACTCGCCTGCAAGCGACGGATGCACGCGTTGAACCGGAAGACCGGGATCTTGACGCTCGATTCTGCGCATCGCCTGGTTGTGAAAGTCGACCACATCCGGATTCTCGAGCGGATGGGAGAGCTTGAGCAAGCGCGATGACCCGTCATCAAGCATCACGCGGAAATTGAGGTCTCGTTCGCCGCCCAACTTGTGAAGCGTGCCGCTCAATCCAAACTGCTGCTGGAGCACAGCGCACGCTTGCGCATCAGTGACCAGCGCTGGAGCGGCTTCCAGTAAGCTGTCATCAACAGCTAAATTTTCAAGGGGCATGAATCCCGTCCTCATCCGGCTTTCGAATGGCGCCCCTGTTTCCAAGGGCGCCATGCATCACTTATTGGCCCAAGCGTTGAAGCGCTCCTCCAGATCCTCACCGTGATCGATCCAGAACTCGGCGTCGGTAGCCCGGGCGTTTTTCAGATTTTCAGGTGCCGTCGGGAGTTTTTCGCCAACACGCTTATCTACCAGGCTCATCGCGTTGGTGTTGCTGGGCCCATAAGGGATGGCTTCGACGTAGTTCTTCTGTTGAACAGGCTCGCTGGCGAAAGCGATGAAATTCTCTGCCAATTCCTTTTTCGCAGACCCTTTCACGATTGCCCAGTGGTCAAGGTCGTAAAGGCTCCCATTCCATTGCATTGCAAATGACTGGCCCTCCTCCTGGGCAGAGGTGACGCGACCGTTGTAGGCGGAGGTCATGACCACGTCACCGGCTACCAGCCACTGCAGCGGCTGCGCCCCGGAATCCCACCATTGGATGTTGGGTTTGATTTCGTCGAGCTTTTTGAATGCGCGTTGAATACCCGCTTCAGTGCCGAGAACCTTGTAGAGGTCCTGGTTGCTGACACCGTCCGCAAGCAGCGCGAACTCCAGCGTGAATTTCGCTCCACGGCGAAGGCCGCGCTTACCGGGATACTTCTTCATGTCCCAGAAATCGGCCCAACCTTGCGGGCTTGCGGCGAGCTTATTGGGATCGTAGGTCAGCACAGTCGACCAGATGAAAATGCCGACACCACAATCGCTGACGGCGGCAGGAATGAAATCCTCCTTCTTCCCTATCCGGCTCCAGTCCAAGGGCTCGAACAACCCCTCGCTGCAACCACGGATGAGCTCGGGAGATTCGACCTCCACCACATCCCAACTGGTTTTACCGGTGTCGGCCATCACCTTGATCTTGGCCATTTCACCGTTGTAGTCGTCCGCCGTGATGGTCGTGGCACTCTTGGCCGTGAAGGGTTTGTAGAACGCCTTTTCTTGAGCCTGGCGATTGTTCCCGCCAAAGGAAACCACGGTTAGCGTTTCAGCGGCATTCAACGGGCCTGCAATCGTTCCAAGCAAAAGTACCGCTGCGATTTTCTTATTCATGCGTCTCTCCAGGTCAGCTACGGGTCGTGGGCAGCTTTAAAGGGATGGCAGTTTTCTTGTAGTGGCAGCATCGATCGAATGTGGTGCTTGCCCCTGATGGGGACAACATCCATTAAAACACATAATAAATATGATGCATCATGTTTTTAACTACACTCTTCCTCACCAATGACAGGGATCCCGCCATGACCGAACAACGTACTTTGCTTCTCACCGGTGCGAGCCGGGGCATCGGCCACGCAACCGTGAAACACTTCAGTGCTGCGGGTTGGCGAGTCTTTACCGCTTCGAGGCAGGATCTGGGCGAAGGCTGCCCGTGGGCCGAAGGGCTGGCCAACCACATTCACCTCGACCTCGGGAACGTGGAGGATGTGCAGAACAGCCTTACAGAAATCCGGGAGAAACTCGGTGGCCGACTGGATGCTCTAGTCAACAACGCCGGCATGTCGCCCAAAGGCTCAGATGGGGAGCGGCTAGGCGTATTGGAATCCGACTATTCGACCTGGCTGAAGGTTTTCAATGTGAATATCTTCTCGACAGCACTACTGGCTCGGGGGCTTTTCGAGGAGCTCAAGACGGCGAGAGGCTCCGTTATCAACGTCACTTCCATTGCGGGTTCGCGCGTCCACCCATTCGCAGGTGTCGCTTACGCCTGCTCAAAAGCGGCGCTATCGGCCCTGACCCGCGAAATGGCACATGACTTCGGGCCTCATGGTGTTCGCGTAAATGCAATCGCTCCCGGGGAAATCGATACCGCCATTCTATCCGCCGGTACCGAGCTGATCGTTGAGCGGTCGATTCCAATGAAACGCATGGGTAAGCCCGAGGAAGTCGCCGCACTCGTGCATTTTCTCTGCACGCACGGCGCTTCGTATATCAATGGCGCAGAAATTCACGTTAACGGTGGGCAACATGTTTGAGTTACTCGATAATCGCTGCCGGTAGCCTCCCCTATTCAGCCGGGCATGTGCCGCACACGAGTACGCGATGAATTACCCTATTGAGAACCTGAAACACTCCTACCTTGGCAGCGGTATTTATGGCTTGCTCCGGGAAGCGTTGATCACTGGCCGCTTCCAGCCTAACGACCGGCTGCGCATACGTGACCTCGCAGAACAATTGGGTACGAGTGTCACGCCTGTACGGGACGCCATTCTTCAATTGGCGAAGGAGCAGGCTCTGGTTCTCAAGACACCACGGGACATTCGCGTCCCTGTACTGACCTCCAAGCAGTACCTGGAGATCAGAAGCATTCGGCTCTCGCTCGAAGGATTGGCAGCCGAGACCGCCGCGTCGTTAGCGACCCCGCAGCAATTGATGCGGCTGGAAACCTGCATTCAGAACAACCTCGCAGCGATCAAAGACAATGACTTGACGTCAGCATTGACCTTCAATCACGAGTTTCACTTCCGGTTGACGGAAATCGCTGACATGCCGGTACTGACCAGCCTGCTGGACGGCTTGTGGATGCGTACCGGGCCGCTCATTGCACGTGCCTATGGAAGCTTCAACGAACGCATGGCCATTGACCATCACTGGGATGTACTTGACGCGCTCAAAAAGTGCGATGGCGCGGGAGCTCGCGCGGCAATCTGCAACGACATACTTGATGGAAGTCAGAAGATGCTGGAGTACGTTCAACTTGAGCATGATGAACAGTGATGGCAGCAGTTCTTGGCAGACCGCCGCCATCGTTTGCGATTACTGCTTATCGGGATAGCCGGCCTCGATCAGCACTGCAAGAAAAGCGTCCTCGTCCAGCGCACTCTGGACTCTGACTTCCCGTGCTGGCGGATCGGTTTCAATGAGTGCGTGCGGATCGACACTCAGCAGCGCCTGGGTGACCGTCCTGGCACAGCCGCCGCAGGTCATGTTAGGTATATGGAAACGAAGCATATTGATCTCCTGATTGCTGACTACATTAAAGAAAGTAAAACGTGACCTTAACGACATCACGCCAAGTGTGAACACTGGCAACCTTCACTCGTACAGCGTTGACTCATCGTTGGCACGGGGTACTTGCGAGGTACGTTCCTGTGCTCGGCGGCGTTCTTCGGCGTATTTCGGGTTGCTCACCAATCTGCCGTCGTCCCACACATAGCGCGGTGTAAGCGCCTCATTATCCATATCGTAATTGCCATTGTTCTTCGGGTTCCCCCCTGTGGCCTGTACGGCACCAGACGCCAGTGCAACCCCTACGAAAAACACCCTGGACATCATTCTTTTCACAACCGACTCCTGTGTAGATTGAACTTATGTCTTCCCTAATGGTGATACCGGCGTAAAGAACACGTCGGCATGCACGTCCTCGGCCCTCCCCGCCTGTAACAGGGTTAATTGCATGGCCGCGTCTACCATCGCTGGGGGGCCGGCGACGTACACTTTCCAGCCGTCGAAATCCTTCAGGTCTGCAGCGATGGCATCTGTGACGAGGCCGGTACGCCAACCTGTTGCCGCAGTGGCATCCGATAGAACGGGCATGAACACCAGGTTGGAGTAACGTTGCGCCAATCGCTCGAAGTGTTCGACCAGGTAGAGATCGCGCTCACTGCGTGTGCCGAAATAGCAATGGATCGGTTGCTTCATTCCGTACGCAAGGGCTGTCTCGATAATTGACTTGATCGGTGCAAGGCCCGAGCCACCGGCAATGCATAGCATCGGTCCACTGTGTTGTTCACGAAGGTAGGAAGCGCCGAATGGCCCTTCCACCACAACCGGATCCCCAACCTTCAACAGCGTGTGGATACGTTCGCTCGCCGCACCGCCTGGCACGCGGCGAATATGGAACTCCAGTGCTCGCTCGCCAGGCCTGCTCGCCATCGAATAGTCGCGTGTGGCTGCACCCGGGAACGTGAGACGAGCGTATTGGCCTGCACTAAAGGCCATCGGATCAGCGCCATCGGCGACAACAAGGCGGACCTGCATGATGTCGTGGGTCACATGCTCGACGGTTTCCACCCGGCAGCTCAGCTGGCGATGGGGGTGCGCTGGAACCCATTCGTCACCACCAAGCCAGGCGATAACTGCATCCGTTCTTGGGATGGCACGGCAAGCGAGGATCAGGCCCTGGGCCTTCTCCTCGTCAGAGAGCGCAAAGCGACTGTGATCCAGCAGGTCTACCTCACCGCTGATCAGGCGTGACTTGCACGATCCACAGCGGCCGGAGCGGCAGCCATGCGGAAAGAAAATCTCGTCAGCGAGTGCCGCTTCCAGCACGGTCATGCCCGCCGACACCGTGAGCGTGCGACCGGCTTGGCGTATTTCGATACGTTTGCTCATGGTGCGCACCTCTCAACGCTCATTCATCAGCCCTGACACGGACGGCGGCGCCGCATTCGGCATTGCCTCGACCTGCGGCTCAACCGCCATCGGGACCTGCAAACGCTTGAGCCGAAGCGCGTTACCGAGCACGAAGACACTCGAAAGCGCCATCGCGGCGGCGGCGAAGATCGGCGAAAGCAAGGTGCCGTCAAGGGGATACAGCAGCCCCGCCGCAACCGGAATCAGCACCGCGTTATAGGCGAAGGCCCAGAACAGGTTCTGCTTGATGTTGCGAATTGTCGCCTGACTGAGGGCAATGGCATTCGGCACGCCACGCAGGTCGCCCGACATCAGCACCACGTCGGCCGCTTCAATGGCCACATCGGTACCCGTGCCAATGGCAAGCCCGACGTCCGCTTCAGCGAGCGCGGGTGCGTCGTTGATACCGTCACCCACAAAGGCCACCCGTGCACCGTCGCTGCGAAACTTCTTCAGGGCCGCAACCTTGCCGTCAGGCAGGACCTCGGCCGCCACTTCATCGATACCCAACTGTTTGGCGATTGCCGCGGCCGTGGCGGCGTTGTCTCCGGTAATCATCGCAACCTTGAGCCCGAGCGCGTGAAGCGCCTTGATTGCATCGGGGGTTGTCTCCTTGATCGGGTCGGCAACTGCGATGACCGCCGCCAGGCGACCATCAATCGCGGCATACAGCGGGCTCTTGCCTTGCTCGCCAAGACGGCGTGCGGTCGGCAGAAGGCTCGTCACATCCAGGCCGAGATGGGTCATGAACCGATCCGCGCCGACAGCGACGGTATGGCCTGTGACGTTGGCCGACACACCATAGCCCGGGGTGGCCTCGAAACCCTCGGCGGCGGCCACCGTAAGGTCACGCTGCTGCGCAGCGACGACGATCGCTTCAGCGATGGGGTGCTCGGAGCGGGCCTCGACGGCCGCAACCAGCGCCAGCACTTCGTCATAGGCAAATCCGTCAGCGGTAATGAGGTCGGTCAGCTCGGGCCGGCCTTTGGTCAGCGTGCCGGTCTTGTCGAGTGCGATGACACTCACATCACGCAGCGCCTGCAAGGCTTCGCCCTTGCGAAAGAGCACGCCAAGCTCAGCCGCCCTGCCCGTACCGACCATGATCGAGGTCGGTGTGGCCAGCCCCATGGCGCATGGGCAGGCGATAATGAGCACTGCTACTGCGTTGACCAGCGCAAACGTGAGCGCCGGGGCCGGACCGAAGAACAGCCAGACAAGGAATGTAAGCGTGGCAGCAGCCATGACCGCTGGGACAAACCACATGGTCACCTTGTCGACCAGCGCCTGGATTGGCAGTTTGGACCCCTGCGCTTGCTCGACCAGGCGAATGATCTGCGCCAGCACGGTATTGGCACCGACATTGGTCACGCGAAAACTGAAAGCGCCGGTCTTGTTGATCGTACCGCCAACGACCTCGGCGCCGACACCTTTTGCCACCGGCACGGGCTCACCGCTGATCATGCTCTCGTCAACATAGGAGGCGCCCTCGACAACCTCACCGTCGAGCGGAATTTTTTCGCCCGGACGCACGAACACGATGTCATTCGCGGCGACCTGATCGAGCGCGACCTCAATGGTTTTGCCGTCGCGCTCCACACGTGCAGTCTTGGCCTGCAGCCCGACCAGCCGCTTGATTGCTTGCGAGGTTTTACCTTTGGCACGCGCCTCCAGCGTGCGTCCAAGCAGGATCAGCGTCACGATCACCGCCGCCGCTTCGAAATAGACGTTGGCGGTGCCCTGTGGCAGCACCTCGGGGGCAAACGTTGCGACCAGCGAGTAACCATAGGCCGCTGCGGTGCCGACCGACACCAGCGAGTTCATGTCCGGCGCACCGCGTAACAAGGCGGGTATGCCTTTTTGGAAGAACCGCAGCCCCGGCCCGAACAGCACCAGCGTGGCGAGCACGAACTGCACATGCCAGTTCATCTGCTGACCGAGCACCCCCATCACCCAGTGATGCATGGCCGGAATCAGGTGCGAGCCCATTTCGAGAATGAACACTGGCAAGGTGAGCACGGCCGCAATCAGCAACGAGCGACGCAGGGATCGGGCTTCGTTTTCTCGTCGCTCGCTGTCCTGATCGCCGGCATCCGCCGTGTCCGAAGACAAGGGACGAGAGGTATAACCCGCCTGTTTGACCGCTGCCTGAAGGTCGGTCGCCGCAAGGGCACCGGCAAGGTAACGCACCTGCGCGCGCTCCGTGGCCAGGTTGACAGTGGCCTCGAGCACACCGGGAACGTGTTTCAGCGCCTTTTCTACCCGCCCGACGCACGAGGCGCAGGTCATGCCCTCGATTGACAGTTCAAGGCGCTGCTCCGGGACGCTGTAGCCCGCACGCTCGATGGCACGCACCGCCGCCTGCGGATCGGCCACGCCGGTAAAGGTCAAGTCGGCACGTTCGGTGGCGAGGTTGACCGTGGCCGAATGCACACCCGGGACTGCTGCGAGGGCACGTTCGACCCGGCCAACGCAGGAGGCGCAGGTCATGCCTTCGACCGGCAGGCTCAAGCGACGATTTGCGGACTTGGATGAACTGGAATCTGGTTGCACGGCAACGGAAGTCATTGAACTGCCCCTTGAGTGGTACTGTTGGCGCCAAGCCTGAAACCTCCCAAGAGGGAAAGGTCAAGGCCCCAGGGTGATTTATTTTGCATTTGCCATTCAGGCGAGGCTGACGGCCCTCGCGCTGCGCCCGCGTGCAAAGCTTCCAGCCACCGCCCAGCGTCCAGTGCCGGAACGCAGGACCTCCCCAGCCCCTCGATGCTTTGGGATTGACCTGCATCAAACAGGCGGGACAGGACAGGTGTAGATAAGTAAGGGGTTATATGAACCTCTTTTCCTTCGGAGTAACTCCCATGGCAACCGTTCACTCCACCGCACACACCCCGTCCACCCCCGCCTTTGCGGCTGAAGCAGGCGAACACTGGATCGAGCCGCTGAAGGATGGCGGGCACGTTCTGATCAGGCCATTGCGGGCTGACGACCGTGAGCGCGAGAAAGCCTTCATCATGCGTCTTTCACCCGAGTCGCGACACTTTCGCTTCCTGTGTCAGATCGCGGAACCTGGAGAAGCCCTGCTTGATCAATTGATGACCATCGACCACCGCCAGCATATGGCGTACGTCGCATTGGCTCATGTCGATGGCGAACTGCAAGAGGTGGGGATCAGCCGCTATGCCGCGTGCCCCGACGCTGGCGAATGTGAGTGCGCAGTAACCGTCGATGATCAATGGCAACATCGCGGCCTGGGGTCGCTGCTGCTCGGCCACCTGATCGACAAAGCGCGAGCCAATGGTTACACCGCGTTGTATTCAATTGACTCTGCCGCCAACACGGCGATGTACGAACTGGCGCGCGAGCTGGGTTTCACGACATCCCGAGATCCGGACGACAACTGCCAGGTCATTCATCGCCTTTCGTTGGTTTGACGAGGCTTGCGGGCTGCTTGCGACCCCTAAAGCACTCGCAAGCAGCGGGCGTCATGAACCAACCGCCAGGAGTCCAGACCATCGTCTGAAGGATGATGTGCGGGTGGCTTTCCAACGGCTCCCATTCATCCATGAAGGAAAACCCCTGTTTCAGGTAGAGGCTTGAGGCGCTTTTGTTTTCAGGGGAGACATCCAGGACGACCTGCTCGTAGCCTCTTTCCAATGCGCGAGACTTGACCGCTTCAATCAACTGCGTTGCCGCGCCGGAGCCGCGTGCAGCGGGTTCGACCCACATGCCGGTCAGGTTAAATCGATTCGTACCACTGACTGCAGCCCCAATCATCCCCACGGGTTTGTTCCCCTCGAAGGCCAGCCAGAATTCCGTTCCTCCCGGCGAAGCCCGCTCTTGCCACTGCTCGTCACTGTTGCTGGCGGCAGTTTGATAACGCACACCGAACGCTGTTGGTGCGTCCAACAGCGCGGCAAGACGAACTTGCTTCAGCAGCAACCAGTCTTTTGTTTGCGTCGATCTAATATCCATGATCATCCTGAACGTTAGAGAACGCTCAACGTCTGATAACAGGCCTTGTGCGCTAGCCTACTGTTGCGGCGCAGCGTCAAGGTCATATGACTTTTCGTACTGGCCAATAGGAAAAAAGCTACTACGTTTATCTATGCTCGCGTTTACCGGTTTGGTAGTGCGATTTCCGACTAGCAGGAGCATAGAGATGAGTTTGGAGATGACGTCTGGGCAGTTCTTCCCTCGTAATGGTTCAAAAGCACGCAAAGTGGCGGGCATGACATGCTCACTGGTCGTAGCCATCGCGCTGGCGACCCAAGCGATGGCCGCAGAGCAACCGAAACCCGCAACGGAGGCCACCAAGGCAGCCAACAATGCCTTGCTCAAGGAACTACCGTTCAATGACAAGACGTCGTTCGAGCTGGCCCATAAAGGCTTCATTGCCCCATTGCCTACCGAAGTAATCAAGGGCAAGTCAGGCAATGTGATCTGGGACCCGAGCAAATATGCCTTCATCAAGGAAGGCGAGACAGCGCCGGACACGACCAACCCCAGCCTGTGGCGTCAATCACAACTGATCAACATCTCTGGCCTGTTCGAAGTTACCGATGGCATTTACCAGGTACGTAACTACGACCTGTCGAACATGACAATCGTCGAAGGCAAGGAAGGCATCACCATCTTCGACCCGCTGATTTCCGCCGAAACCTCTAAAGCTGCGCTTGATCTGTATTTCAAGCACCGTCCGAAAAAGCCAGTGGTCGCGGTGATCTACACCCACAGTCACGTTGACCACTATGGTGGTGTGCGCGGCGTGATCAATGAAGAAGACGTCAAGGCTGGCAAAGTAAAGGTTTACGCACCTAAGGGCTTCTTGGAGCACGCAGTGGCGGAGAACGTCATGGCCGGCACCGCCATGAGCCGTCGCGCCAGCTATATGTACGGTAACCTGCTGCCGCCCGATGCCACCGGTCAGTTGGGCGCCGGCCTGGGTACTACCACCTCTGCCGGTACCGTGACCCTCATTCCGCCGACAGACATCATCGAGAAGACCGGCGAGAAGCACGTTATCGACGGTCTCACCTATGAGTTCCTCTACGCGCCGGGCAGCGAGGCGCCGGCCGAGATGCTCTATTACATCAAGGAGAAAAAGGCCCTGAACGCGGCCGAAGACTCCACCCACACCTTGCACAATACCTACTCGCTACGGGGCGCGAAGATTCGCGAGCCTCTACCGTGGTCGAAGTACCTCAATGAAGCGCTGAAGATGTGGGGCGACGACGTTCAGGTGATGTACGCCATGCACCACTGGCCGGTCTGGGGCAACAAGGAAGTGAAGGATCAGCTGTCCTCGCAACGTGACATGTACCGCTACATCAACGACGAAACCCTGCGTCTGGCCAACAAGGGGTACACCATGACCGAAATCGCCGAGCAGGTGAAACTGCCCAAATCAATTGCCAGCAAGTTCTCCAACCGCGGCTATTACGGTTCGCTGAACCACAACGTCAAGGCCACCTACGTCCTGCACTTGGGCTGGTTCATCGGCAACCCCGCGACTCTGTGGGAGCTGCCACCGGAGGAAGAGGCCAAGCGTTTCGTCGACATGATGGGTGGCGCCGATGTCGTGCTGAAAAAAGCCAAGGAGTACTACGACAAGGGTGACTTCCGCTGGGTGGCTAAGGCTGTCAACAACGTGGTCTTTGCCGACCCTAATAACCAGGCGGCGAAAAACATGCAGGCCGATGCTTTGGAGCAACTGGGCTACCAGGCTGAAAGTGGACCGTGGCGCAACTTCTACCTGACCGGTGCCCAGGAACTTCGCAATGGTGTGCAGAAGCTGCCGACACCGGACACTGCGAGTCCTGACACTGTGAAGGCGATGGACCTGGACCTGTTCTTCGACTACCTGGCCATGCGCTTGAAGGCGCCTGAGGTGGAAGGAAAGCACATCACCCTCAACCTCGACTTCACTGATCTGAAACAGAAATACACGCTGGAGATGGTCAACGGTGTACTCAATCACACCGAGGGCATGCAATCGAAAGATGCCGACGCGACAATTACTCTGACCCGAGAAACTCTGAATAATGTGATGCTGAAACAGACCACACTGAAAGATGCGAAGAGCTCGGGTGATATCAAAGTTGAGGGTAATGAAGGCAAGCTTGAGGAGTTGATGAGCTACATGGACAACTTCGATCTCTGGTTCAACATCGTGACGCCGTAACTCGTCAATTATGGGGAGATGGCGGCGGCAATTGGACTGCTGCCGCCATCATGCAAAGTCGATGACTTTCGCTGTTTCAGACTTAAGCCAGTTGGCTAAATCGGAGTTCGATATGCAGTTCAAATCACTTGCCACATCGCTGTGCGTGCTATCCCTGGCACTCTCGGGTTGCGCCAGCAAATACGTTGAACCCGATCAGTATTCCGGATTTCTCAAGGACTACAGTGCCCTGAAGGAGGAGAAATCACCTTCAGGTGCAGCCGTCATGCGCTGGATTGACCCGAAGGTGGACGCAAACACGTTCAGCAGCGTCTACGTTGAGCCAAGCCAGTTGTACCCCAAGCCACAAGCGACAGAGAAAATCCCGGATTCCACCCTGCAAGGCATCACCCGGTACTACAACCAGGCCCTGCAGACCCAGTTCTCCAAAGTATTGCCTCTGGCCCAGGGCCCGGGCCCGGGGGTATTGGTCGTGCGGCCGGCCATCACTGCGGTGAGTGCCAAAACCAAGGGCCTGCGTCCGTATGAGGTAATCCCGATCGCACTGGTCGCTGCGGGTGTGAGTGCCGCCACCGGTATCCGCGACCAGGACACCAGCCTTTCGACTGAAGCGCAGTTCCTCGATGCCAGCAACAACAAGGTGGTTGCCCAGGTGGTACGCAAGGGGGCTGGCGCCGACCTCGATAACTCCGACCAGGTGATGACGGCCAAAGATGCCCGGGCGGTGCTCGACGGCTGGGCCATTGATATTGTCAAGTCGTTCGAGCAACTCAAGACCAAGCACTAAGGAGTGGGCTTCGACCTGCCGGCATTGCCGGTGGGTCGACATCAATGGATTGATCTTGAGGAGGCTTAATGAAGTCAGCTACGCGTTATCGCAGCCATGGCCTGTGCCTGACAAGCCTGGCGTTCTGCCTGTGTGTTCTGAGCAGTAAAGCCTTGGCCGGTGGGATTTTGATATACGAGGCCGGACAAGAGAGCAATGGTCTGGCCAACGCTGGCGCGGCCGCGCTGGCCACCGACCCTAGTGTATTGATGAGTAATCCGGCGGGCATTGCCGAGTTAGCGGGCACCCAGATCAGCGCCAATGCGCAGGTGATTCTCGGTGACATGCGTTTCTCCCGCGACAATCACAACCAGTTCGACGGCAACGAAGGTGGTAATGCCCTTCAGTACCTGCCCAGCGCTAGCCTGTTCATCAGCCATCAGATCGATGAACGTTCGGCGATCGGTTTTGGCATGTATGGAAATTTCGGCCTGGCCCTGAACTACGACGATGAGTGGACGGGCCGCTACTTCAACCAGGAAGCGGCGATTATTGGCGTGTCGTTCCAGCCAACGCTGGCCCACAAGTTCACCGATGACCTGTCCATCGGCATCGGTCCCCGCATCATGGTTGGCTACTACCGTAACGAGATGGCCATCAACAACAACCTTCTCGGGCTACTGGATCGCCCCGATGGCCAGCTCGAATACAAAGACACGGACGTCGGCACCGGGGTCAACGTGGGGCTGTTGTACACGCTGAACGAGCGCACGCAAATCGGTTTGGCGTACACCAGCAAGATCGATCTGGAGTTCAAGGACAAACCGAGCGTACACAAGGTGGACAGCCTGATCCTCAATGGTGCACTTAATCGCTTGGGCGCAGACTCGCTGGAGTTGGATATGGCGGTGCCGCAGACCGCACTGATCAGTATCGCCCATCACCTCAATGAGCAGTGGAGGCTACTGGGCAGCCTGGGTTGGCAGGACTGGAGCGAGTTCGGCAACATCGGCGTCGAAGTCGATGCAGACGCCTTGGGCGTCAGTCGCACCGTCGACCGCCAGTACAAGGACACCTGGCATGCCTCTGTGGGTGCTCAGTACCAGGTCAATCCGCGCCTGCGCTGGAACATGGGGCTAGGCTACGACAGTTCTGCGGTGGACGACAAAGACCGTACGGTCGATAACCCCATGGGAGAAGCCTGGCGACTGGCCACCGGCCTCAGCTACCACGTCGACAAGGGGCTTGACCTGCATGCGGCGTACACCTTGATCTGGCTTGGCGATATGGACGTCAGCCAGACCAAGGCTCGATCGGGGGACACGCTGTCGGGCACCTACCGCAACGCAGCGCTGCATGTACTCGGTGGCGGTGCAACCTGGCGTTTCTGATTCCGTGCCCTGCTCGGCCATACGACGCTTGAAAACACCGTTCGACACCTGTGCAGTCGTTCGGCAGGCAGGCTTCCTCAGCCACTCGAAATCGAAAGACGCGAAGCCAGGCGTCGCACTATTCCAGGGGCCAACACGCTCGAGGGGGGCTGGCATAAGGTTTACCGAACACTACGAACGGCAAGAATGATCGTCATCGGTACATCGGGGCCGCCGATACGACGGGCTGGAGCGGGCCTCGACCAGTGCAGTGGTCGGATTAGACCCCTTTTTCATGTCTTCGTTGCGTCAGTTTGTAAACCCCGTGCAAATCAACGTCTATGCTGCCTAAGCGTTTCCCGATCCTTGTGACGAACAACGAGGAGCTAGACAATGTTGCGCACAAACATTTCTGCAAGGGCGCTTTCCGGTGGTTTGCTCGATGTTCTGATTCGCGCCGGGCTCATCACGGTGCTGGTACTGTTCTGCTTCCAGATCTTTCACCCCTTCCTCAACCTGATGCTCTGGGCCGTGATCCTGGCCATTACCCTGTACCCACTGCACTGCATGCTCAAGGGCAAGCTGGGTAACAAGGACGGTCGCACCGCCACCCTGATCGTAGTGGTCGCCCTGGCCTTGCTGATGGTACCGATCTACCTGCTGGGCACTTCGATCAGTGATTCGATCGAGGGCGCCCTGGCCATACTCAAGTCCGACAGCCTGGAAATTCCGCTGCCCAGCGAAAAAATCGCCACCCTGCCGCTCATTGGTAAGCCGCTCTACAGTTTCTGGATGCAGTCGGCGACCGACATGAGCAGCGTCCTGATGAAGCTGATGCCTTACATCAAGACCGTCGGCTTGACCCTGCTGGGCAAAATGGCCGGTGTTGGCGTGGGCTTCCTGTTGTTCATCGGTGCCCTGATCATCGCCGGTGTCCTGATGGCCTACGGCGAGAAGGGCGAACGCAGCGCCATCGCCATCGCCACTCGCCTCTCCGGCCCCGAGCGCGGCCCGCGCATTACCGAACTGTGCACCGCCACCATCCGCGCGGTGGCCCAGGGCGTGGTGGGCATCGCCTTTATCCAGATGCTGCTGGTGGGGGTCGGCTTCGTGCTCATGGGGGTGCCGGGTGCCGGGCTGCTGGCCATGGTCGCGTTGTTGATGGGGATCATGCAGTTGCCGGTGATTCTCGTGAGTTTGCCGGTCATCGCCTATGTCTTTGCCACGGAAGGCACCACGCTTGCCACCATTGTGTTCGCCATCTACAGCGTGGTGGCCGGCATGGCCGACAACATTCTCAAGCCGTTGATGCTGGGGCGCGGCGTCGATGTGCCGATGCCGGTGATCCTGATCGGCGCCTTGGGCGGTATGGTTACCGGCGGTTTCATCGGCCTGTTCATTGGCCCGGTGGTACTGGCGGTCGCCTATCAACTGTTCTGGCAATGGGTCGAAGACCAACCGCAGATCGATGCACTGGATGAACAACCACGCGATGAGCAACCGCGAATCGAAGCAGCAAACGAACATCCACCGGTCTGAGGAGGGTGTGCTTGATGTGGTGTCCTGCTCGCATGAGCCGGCTGCTACTGTGTGGCGCCCTGGGCCTGGGCGGCTGTGTGCGCCTGGGCCCGGACTTCCAGTCACCGACCCAGCCCTGGGTCGAGCACTGGAACACCCAGTCCCTGGCGCTTGCCAGCCAGCAACGTACGCAACCCGATAGCCGACAGTGGTGGCACGTATTCACCGACCCGGTGCTCGACCACCTGATCGCCGAGGCCGATGCCCACAACGCCGACCTGGAAATCGCCGGCCTGCGCGTGATGGAAGCCCGCGCGCAATTGGGCATCGCCTTGAGCAATCGCTACCCGCAATTCCAACAGGTCAGCGCCGACAGCGTCTACCTCAAGCGCCGCCAATGGAGCGGCGACAATCCGCAGGACAGCCATCTGTGGCAACACAGCGCGGGGTTCGACATCGGCTGGGAACTGGATTTCTGGGGCCGATTCAGCCGCGCCATCG
Organism: Pseudomonas vranovensis; assembly: GCF_040438935.1. NCBI lineage: Bacteria > Pseudomonadati > Pseudomonadota > Gammaproteobacteria > Pseudomonadales > Pseudomonadaceae > Pseudomonas > Pseudomonas vranovensis. The sequence continues at coordinate 2,117,879 of NZ_CP159259.1, forward strand.
AGTCGGCCGATGCAGCCTGGTTCGCCGCCCAGAGCAACTATGAGAACGTCCTGGTGCTGCTTCACGCTCAGGTGGCGCAAACCTACTACGCGCTGCGCACCGCCGAGGCGCGCCTGCTCATCGCCAGGAACAACGCCAAACTGCAGAAGCGCAGCTATGAGATCACCGAGCGCCTGTTCTCCAGTGGTGAAAATGCCGAGCTCGACCTGCAACAGGCCAAGACCCAATACCTGGGTACACTGAGCACCATCCCCGATTTCGAAGCGCAAGTCGCAAGCACCCGCAATGCGTTGTCCACCTTGATAGGTCGCCCGCCCGGCGCGATACCTGAACTTTATACCAATACCGGGGTGGTGCCCTTGGTCGACCGAGCCGTGCTCCAGGCTGTCCCTGTCGACCTGCTGTTGCGTCGCCCGGATGTTCGTACCGCGGAAGCACAAGTCGCGGCCCAGTCGGCGCTTATCGGTGTCGCCGAAGCCGACCTTTACCCTTCCATCAGCCTGCTGGGCAGCATCGTCTGGTCTGCCAGTTCCCTCGACGGCACGTCCAACACCCTGGACCTGATCGGCGGACCGAGCCTGCGCTGGGACGTGTTCGACCATGGCCGAATCACCAACAATGTGCGTATCCAGGATGCCCGCCTGCAGCAATTGATCGTCGTCTACCAGGACAGCGTTCGCCAGGCGGCGCGTGAGGCCGACGATGCCGCAACCGGTCTGCTCAAGGCCCTGCAACGCGACCGTATCCTCAGTGAAGCGTCGATTGCAGCCGAGCGTTCGGTATCGCTGGCCAATACCCTGTACCGCGAAGGCTATTCGGACTTCCAGCGAGTACTCGATGCCCAGGCTTCCCTGTTCGCCCAGCAAGACAATTACCTGGTCAATCGCAACACCGCCGTCAACAGCCTGATTGCGCTGTACAAAGCGCTCGGCGGCGGTTGGTACAGCGACCGCCCGCTGCTCGATCCCGCCACCCGCCAACAGATGCAGCAGCGCACCGACTGGGGCAACCTGCTCGATGAAGCGAAGGAAGGTGTCAATTGAGTGACCGCCAACACGAGATGGACGAAAGCGCGTCATCACCGCCTGCGGCCGACCCGGCAAAAAAAGCGATGAACTGGGTAGCCGTGCTGATTTTCCTGAGCCTGGCCTGGTACCTGCTGGCCGACCGCTATACCCCCTATACGCAACAGGCGCGGGTGCAGACGTTTGTCGTTCCGGTGGCGTCGGAGGTCGCCGGCAGGGTCACCAAAGTCAACGTACGTAACAACCAGGACGTCAAGGCCGGCGAAGTGCTGTTCGAAGTGAACCCGCAGCAGTACCAGATCGCTGTCGACCGTGCGCGTGCCGACTTGCAGGCCACCCGCAAGCAGATCGGCGCCAACACCGCTGGCATCGATTCCAAGGTGGCGTCCCTGAAAGCGGCCCAGGCCAACGAAGTCATGTCCCGCCAGGACCTCCAGCGCCTTGAGCGCCTGTACAAGGAAGACCCCGGGACCATCTCCCTGCGCCGCCTGGAAGTTTCCCGCTCCACCCTCGATGCAGCCGTCGCCCACGTCGCCGCAGCACGGGCAGAAGTAGAACGCGCCCGTGAAACCCAAGGTGGCAACGACGAGAAAAATGCCCAGCTGCTCAGCGCCATTGCCAATGTGGACAAGGCCGAACTGGACCTGGCCAACAGCATGGTTCGGGCCCGCTCGGCCGGCCTGGTCACCGACCTGCGCACCGATGTCGGCCAGTTCGCCGCGGCCGGTGCGCCTTTGATGACCTTGATCGCCATCCACGATGTGTGGGTCACGGCTGACATGACCGAGAACAACCTGGGCAAGGTCAGGCCCGGCACCCCGGTCCGCATCGTACTCGATGCCCTTCCGGGCACGGTGTTCGAAGGCCATGTGCGCAGTATCGGCTATGGCATCAGTACCGGCCAGAGCACGCCAGCCGGAACGTTGCCCACGGTGCAGAACAGCCGTGACTGGCTGCGCCCGGCGCAGCGTTTTCCAGTGATCATCGAGCTTACGCCCGGCCAATTGAGCGACATCAGTGGCATCCGTGTCGGTGGCCAGGCCGAGGTCATGGCGTTCCCCAGCGAAGGCAACCCGCTGAACCTGCTCGGCCGGCTGTTCCTGCGCGTGATGAGCTGGATGTCCTATGCCTACTGAGCAACACGTCCGTGCCAGGCGGGCCCTGCGCCTGGCCTGTGGTACTGCGCTGTGCCTGGCCGCAAGCTTCGGCCTGGCCCTGCCGATCCCCTTCATCGCACCAATGCTGGCGCTGACCCTATTGGCGGCGATGAATCGGCCGCTACCGTTCAAGGCCAGCCTGGGCCTGGCCGTGGTGCTGTTGGTCACCACCGGCAGCGGCTTGTTGTTGATACCGCTGTTGCACCACTACGCGGCAACCGGCGTGATGCTCGTTGGCCTGTGCCTGTTTGGAGTGTTCCGATATGGCATGAGCGGCGGCAACCCGCTGGTCGCCACCTTCCTGGTGGTTGGCTTGACGATGATCAGCGCGGCCGGCGCGACCGATTTCGACCTGGCACTGCAAGTGATCGTATCGCTGGTCAAGGGTTTGCTCCTGGCCCTCACGGCGGTGTCGATCAGCCACTGGCTGTTCCCTGACCCGATCGGTACCAAGCCCCCCGCCCCCATTCCTGCCCTGTCGGCCGATGAAATCAGCTGGCTGGCGTTGCGCGCAGCACTGGTAGTGATGCCCGCGTTCCTGTTGGCGTTGATCGATCCGGCCAGCTACATGCCGATCATCATGAAGGCCGTCAGCCTCGGTCAACAAAGTACCGCCACCAGTGCGCGCACCGCTGGGCGGGAACTGCTCGGCTCGACCCTGCTCGGCGGCCTGATGGCGATTCTCTTCTGGTTCGCGCTGGGCCTGTTCGTCAACCTGTGGATGTTCTTCCTGTGGATGCTGCTGTTCGGGCTCGTGCTGGCGCGAAAGCTTTACGGGCTGAGCCCTGGCAACTTCAAGCCGGGCTTCTGGCTCAACAGCCTGACGACCATGATCATTCTGCTCGGCCAGTCGGTGCAGGACAGCGCCGCCGGCAAGGACGTCTACACCGCCTTCGCCATTCGCATGGGGCTGTTCATTCTGGTCACGCTGTATGCCTGCGCGATGGTTCATCTGCTCGATAAGCGCCGGCAACGTCGCACTCCCTCCAACCCAGCCACTGAAGAGGGCCACCCATGCTGATCAATTTCCTGGTAGGCCTGCCGGTGATCGTGCTTTGTGTCGTGTTGCAGGCGCTGTTCCTGGCCCTGTGCGCACGTCGCTATGTGTCGCTGCGCCGCAGGATGAATGCCAGCCCTACCTGGCGCGGTGACGTGCGCTTGCTGTCGATGGTGATGGTGGTGATGCTCATCGGCAACTATGTGCAGATGGCCCTGTGGGCTTTGCTGTTCCTGCTGCTGGGTGAATTCGAGGACTTCACCACCGCGCTGTACTTTTCCGGCGTTACCTTCGCCACCCTGGGCTATGGCGATGTAGTCCTGAGCCAGCCATGGCGCCTGCTCAGCCCCTTGGAGGCGGCCAATGGCATCCTCATGTTCGGCGTATCCACGGCAATCATGACCGCTGCCGTCGTGGACATCATCAAGCAGCACGCGTCTGGCGAGCATGCAGAACGATGATGGCACCTGGGGATCGCGCTAGAGCATTTTTTCCAGGCCGATCTTGTCGCTGAGCCAAGCCTTGAAGCTGCGCCACGTGCCGCCGGGTTCCTTGCGCAACGTATACAGGCGACCGTCGTCTTCAGCGATCCAGACAATTTCGCCGTTTTCCAGGCGAGCCTGGTAACTCACGGCTGGCGCCATGCCCTCAAACGCCAGGTTGCGCATGTAGCCCGCCAGCTCAGGGCTGTCGACCAGCACCCCGACTTCAGTGTTCCAGAACACTGAACGCGGGTCGAAATTGAACGAGCCGATGAACACCTTGTGCTTGTCGAGGATCATGGCCTTGGTGTGCAAGCTGGAATCCGAGCCACCACTGAAGCCGAAGGAAGAGCCGCCACTGGGGTCGTCCGGCTGGCGTCGCAGTTCGTAGATTTTCACGCCATGCTCGAGCAGGGCTTTTCGGTAAGGCGCATAGCCACCATGCACCGCAGGCACATCGGTGGCTTCCAGTGAGTTGGTCAACAGGCGCACCTCGACACCGGCATCGGCACGACCGAGCAGGTAGCGCATGCCCGGCTGCTGGGGCACGAAATAGGCCGAGATCAGGATCAGCTCCTCATTCACGTGGTCCAGTTCAGGCCGAAGTTGCGTCGACATCAATAACGCGCGGGCAGGTTCGTCGTCGGCCAGTACTTTGCTCGGGGCATCCCACATGGCCTTGCTATGCGCCCAGATCAGTTCCTGGCGCCAGTTCTCGAGTTGCGGTTGCGACCGATAGGTCATGAGATGGTCGTACAAGGCCTTGTTCTCGATCCGTGTACTTTGCAGCGATTGCTCCAGGCGTTGGCGGCTTTTCTGCAGGTCCTCAGCTGTTGGCTTGTTGAGCAGGAAGTCACTGATCGGCTGGCTCAGGGCGCTGTTCCAGTACTGATCGAAGCTGTGGCCCAACTGCTCGGCGACCGGGCCGATGCACAACAAGTCCATGTCGGTGAAGTTGAGATCGGGCTTGGCGTCGAAATACTCATCCCCCAGATTGCGTCCACCGACAATGGCTGCGCTGTTGTCGGCCAGCCACAGTTTGTTGTGCATGCGCCGGTGCTGCTGGGAAAGGTTGAACAAGCGGCCCATGGTTCGCGTGACCATAGTGCTTCGCCCCAGGTGCAGAGGATTGAACACGCGAATATAGATGTTCGGGTGCACGGCCAACGTCGCGATGACTTCTTCCTGGCCGTCGCTGGCCGTGTCATCGAGCAGGATGCGGATACGCACGCCGCGATCGGCTGCCAGCAGTATTTCACGTACCAGGGCCCGCGTGCTGAGCCCGTTATGCACGATATAGTACTGCACATCTACACTTTTCTGCGCATTGCGAATCAACTCGGCGCGCGCCCGGAACGCTTCACTGCTGTTAGGCAACAGACGAAACCCGGAACGTCCCGCATGTGGGGCAGCCTGGGCCTGGATCGAGCGCCCGAAGGCGGAATCGTTGGCGGGTATGGCCTCGCTGAAATCATGAGGCACGCGTGTGCTCGCGCAGCCTGCGAGCAGCAGCGCGAGCAACATCGCGGGGTAGATCCGGAACGTGGGCAAGGGTTCGTCCTCGACCTCGGGAATGGCTGAACCGCCTGGTTCAGGACGCGTCGTCCTCGTCCTTTACTTCGCTCCAACTGCTATCGGGATCGAAACGCTTAATGACTGCAGCCTTCTTGGTGCTATCTCGGCCGAGGTCTTTCTGGAACACTTCACCGTCGTGACTGATCATGAAGCTCATCACACCAGTTTCCCCGTACTTGGTCGGCCAGGCGATCACGGCAAAGCCGCGCGTCATGCGCTCACCAATCTTGTAGTCATAGGCGCCGCCCGGCGCCGAGGGGCCTTGGGCGGTGAGAATGCGGTAGTGATAGCCGTGCCAGTCGTCGCCAATCGCGGCATCACCGAACAGCGGTCCGAGAGGACTTTCCTCGACGCCCTCCTCCTCGGGCCAGTACAGGCCATCGAACTGCCCGTCGCTGCTGATGAACTTCTGCGCGTACTCGAGCACGCCATCGTCATTGCGATCGATCTCGGCGTAATCCATCTGTGCGTCGTGATAGGCGCGTACCGCTTGAATGGTTGCCAGTTCGTTGCGTCCGATGCGGCGCAGGCGGATTTCTTCGGCACCGGCACGGGTGTCGAATACCCAACCGCTGGCAACGTGCTTGAGGGGAATGGGGAACACCCAGGAGGTTTCGCCGACCACCAGGTGCGCACGGTCCGGGCTGTCGGATTGAACCTGGTGCTTTTGCTGGTAGAGGGCGAGAAAGGCGTCGACGTCTGCGCGGTCGACGTGCTCGGTCGGGATGTAGTTCTTCCAGTCGTTGCCGAGCAGGTTCGCCAACTGTTGGTTTTCGCTCTTCTGGCTACCAAGCGCCTGCACCAGCGCCTCGCCGGCGCGCTCTGGCGTCGGGAAGTGTTGTTGGGCATAACTGCCGGATGTCCAGAGCAGGAGCACAACCAGCGCGAATCGACCTGCTGCATTCATGAGTGACTCTCCTCTCAATGGCGACGGCCGCCACCGTGGGACTGCATCCGTACGGGTCGTTGCACGGCGTGGCCCGCAGACGCTGCAGAGGGCCTGCTGAAACTCTGATGGCTGAGCTGGCCGCGATTGCTCGCGATGCGTGACTGCGCCGGATCGCGCACGCCGGTCAACGCATTGTTGCGCGGAGCCCGCGCGCCGGCGTGTTGCTGGCGCACTTGTTGGCGTACCTGCTGGTTGTGCACGGGCTGCTGATGCTGGCGATTCTGCAGGGATGCCTGGGCACGCTGGCGGGCCTGACCATCGTTCTTCAGTTGGCGGTCGGCAACCTGGGCCCGCTCGCGCGCGCTACCGCCCTGGCCGATGCCATGTTGCTGGAGGCTTTGCTGCGCACGCTCGCGGTCAGCGCTCTGCACACGCTGGCGGGCTTCGAGGTTACTGGTTGCCGGTGCTTCGATACCATGCTGTGCGAGGCTTTCCCGGGCACGGGCACGGTCTGCGACACGAGCCGGCGTGTCACCGCGCATGGCGGTGCGCTGCGCACCGCCGGGCAAGCGCCGGTCGAATTGTGCGCGGCTGGCCTGGTCGCGGTACGGTACGCCGTTTCGAAACTGCGGATTGTGCTGCCAATTGTTCTGGTTGGCATCGATCCGGTGATTGACGTTGATGTTGTTGTAGCGATTGACGTCGATATCGACGTCATTGTGCCCCCAGTCGCAATCCCCCCACAGCGAGTTGACAATGGCTACCCCCGCACCAAAAGCCAGGCCGGTCGCCAATGCCGTGCCAATGGCATAGCCCGGTGATGGTGGGTAATACGCGGGTGGATAGGACGGATAGGGCCAACTGCCATACACCACGGAGGGGTTGTAGCTCGGGACATACACCACCTGCGGATTGGTCGGTTGGATAACGATGGTCTGTGCCGGCGCGGCTGCCTGCACCACAGTGGTCGTACCGCCGACGGGGGCGCTGGCCGGTTGCACGGTGACGGTCTGCTGGTCGTTCGATTCCAGGTGGCCGGCGGCCTTGGCCTTGGCGCGCAGGCGCTGTACCGAATTCATCACCGCGTCGGGCTGAGCGAGAAACGCATCGCCGACTCGCTGCACCCATACCGGGTCCTGGCCGAGCGTGGTCAGCACCTGCGGAAACGCCACCAACGACTGCACGCTAGGGTCCCAGGGCTGGTCGGCGACCTGCTTGACGGCGGCATCACCACTGGCGTCGGGATGGGCCTTGGACCAGGCAACGGCGTCGGCGACATTGCCAGGATAAGTGGTGGCCATCAGCACCTGCGCCAGCAATGCATCCGGATACAACGCCAACGGTGCCAGCATCTGGTCAAGCTGCTCGGTGCTGAACACCGCCTCGCTCGGCGTGGCGGGCGCTGCCGGAGCTGCCGGAGCTGCAGGCGTGGCCGCCGGGGCCGCTGCTGGCACCGTGGCCGATTGCTTGGGCTGCGAATCCTCATCGGAGCAGCCCGGCAGCGCGAACATGGCGAGAGTGAGCAGGATCGCCCGGTGAAGGCAGGCAGACATGACGATGCTCCTATGGGAGAAACGGCAGAACAGTATCAGCGTAGAAGAGAAATACGCTGGCGTGTAAGGCCGTTCCATTTGGGAACAACGGTCTTGAACCACGACCGCTACGCGGCCGATTGCAGGCGCTGTAGCCGCTGCCGAGGAACGAGGCTGCGATCGACTGCGCAGCAGTCGCAAATCCCCCAAAGCAGCCGTTCAGTGGCAAAATCTGCGCAATTCGACGGTTTTGGAGACCCACATGCTTCGTGCATTTGAACGAAGGCTCGACCCCTTTCCTCCTGACGAGGTACCGCCACCCCCCGTGGGCCTGGCACGGTTCCTGTGGGCCTGCACACGAGGTGCCCGCGGCTACATCCTTGCGTTCGCGCTGCTCAGTGCTGGCGTATCGATCTACGAAGCCTGGCTGTTCGCTTTTCTCGGCCAGGTCGTGGACCTGCTCTCGACCTGGCAGGCGGGAGGCGATGCGGCGGCGCAGGAAAGCCGCGTATTGTCGGGCATGGCTATCGTCATGCTGTGCAGCATCGGGCTGGTGGCGTTGCGAACCATGGTGCAGCACCAGATTTTGGCGATCAACCTGCCATTGCGACTGCGTTGGGACTTCCACCGCTTGATGCTGCGGCAGAGTCTTTCGTTCTTTTCCGATGAGTTTTCCGGCCGGGTCACCACCAAGGTGATGCAGACGGCGCTGGCCGTGCGCGACCTGCTGTTCACCCTTATCGAGATCGCACTCGGCATAGGGGTGTATTTCATTGCAATCATCGCACTGGCCGGTGGTTTCGCACTGAAACTGATGCTGCCTTTCGTTGCCTGGGTCGTCTTGTTCGGGCTGGCCATGCTGTACTTCGTGCCCCGCCTGGGCAAAGTCGGACAGGAACAGGCCAATGCGCGGTCGATGATGACCGGGCGGATCTCGGACGCCTACACGAACATCACGACGGTGAAGCTGTTTTCCCACTCCAATCGTGAAGCGCACTTCGCACGGGCAGCAATGGAAGACTTCAAGCAAACCGGCTTTCGCCAGATGCGCCTGGTCAGCCAGTTCGAGATCGTCAACCAGGCCCTGGTGGTGGCGTTGATCATGGCTGCCGGGGGCTATGCGCTGTGGCTATGGCACCAGGGTGAGGTCGGCGCCGGGGCCGTGGCGGCAATCACGGCCATGGCGTTGCGTATCAATGGCATGTCGCACTGGATCATGTGGCAAATGACGTCGCTGTTCGAGAGCATCGGCACCGTGCAGGATGGCATGGCAACCCTTACCCGCGGCCCCCAGGTGAAAGATGCAGCGGATGCGGGGGTGCTGGTGACCACCGGCGGGGCGGTCACCTTCGACAAGATGAGCTTCAACTACAACGGCGAACGCCAGGTGCTCGATGGCCTGAGCCTCACCATTCGCCCGGGTGAAAAAATCGGCCTGGTCGGTCGCTCCGGCGCGGGCAAGTCCACGCTCATCAACTTGCTGCTGCGCTTCTATGATGTCGACAGTGGGCAGATTCGCATCGACGGACAAGACATCGCCCATGTAACGCAAGACAGCCTGCGCAGCGCCATCGGCATGGTCACCCAGGATACGTCGCTGTTGCACCGTTCCATTCGCGACAACATCGCCTACGGGCGGCCCGACGCGAGCGATGCCCAGATCCGCAGTGCCGCGGCCAGTGCCCAGGCCGACGAGTTCATCCGCCAACTGAGCGACCGCCAAGGTCATACCGGCTACGACACCCTGGTGGGCGAGCGCGGCATCAAGCTATCGGGTGGCCAGCGCCAGCGCGTCGCGATTGCCCGGGTGATACTCAAGAACGCCCCGATCCTGCTGCTTGACGAGGCGACCAGCGCGCTGGATTCCGAAGTCGAAGTGGCCATTCAGGAAAGCCTCGATGAGATGATGGAAGGCAAGACAGTGATAGCCATCGCCCATCGACTCTCCACGATTGCAGCAATGGATCGGCTTATTGTCATGGATGAAGGACGCATCATCGAACAAGGTACCCACACTGAACTGCTGGCAAAAAACGGTATCTATGCGCAGTTGTGGCACCACCAGAGTGGCGGATTCCTGGGGGAAGATCGAGGCGTGGCCGAGGTGATGGATCAGGAATGAGCGGTCCCTGGGGGGCCGCTGATGACCACCCATCAGGCCAATCCCGCGCACGGTCCAGGAAACTAGACTTCATAAGGGGGACCGGATCAACGCACCTCATATCAGGAGATCTGTGATGAACAGAACATCTTGGCTGGCGTTGGTGGTGGCGGCTGGGGCGTTTTCAGGTTGCGCAAGCAACGCCGATCTCGTCGATGTCCCTCTCGATGCTACCCCGCAGAACGCAGGCCATATTGCACGTGCCACCCTCAACCCCGTGGGCAACGACACCGGCATCTACCTCAATGTCGGTGGCGTACCCGACCACATGGCTGTCCCGAGCCGCCTCGAGACTGAAATCTACGCGGGTTCCTGCCAGCATTTGGGAAAAAGCCCTGCCTACAAGACCGACAAGGTCGATAACGTCAACTACCTGTCGTTGGCACCACGGACACGTTATTGGTCCCAGGCCCCCGTGGCGCTGGCTGACTTGACCCGGGGAGACTATGCCCTGCTGGTGCGTACCAGTGCCGCCGATGGCAGTCGACCGCTGTTCTGCGGCAACATCAGCGCTGGCTAAGGCTGCATCAGGCACCCGTCAGGCACGATGGCGGGTGCTCGCAAGCCTTGCGTACGGGGCATCAAAGGACGCCGTAGATCGCAGCAACCACCTCCATCGTTGCGTCTTCGACCACCCCCTCATTGCGGCACAACACCCAGCCCTGATCGGCAATCGCCCGCTCGAACGCCTGGGTGCTGGCGACATGTTCTTCGAGCCTGTGCATCACCGTACTGCCCAGCCCACGCGACCGTGCCGCCGCCCTCGCCCATGAAATATCAGGCGCAGTGACAACCCCGACGTGCAGGTCTGGCACTCGCACATTGCGATCCATGTTCAGCTGAAGAATATCTGCAAACGGGACCAGGCGACGAAACGCGGCATCGGAGGGGTACCAGCGATCGATCAAGATGATGCTGTCCTGCGGCTGTCGGGTCAGCACGTGCTGGGAAATCCATTCACGGCTATCGGCCAGGCGCTCACACACCCTCCACTCCAGTTCCCGGCTGGGATTTCTGACAAGCTGGTTGACCAGGGCCATTGTTTCACCCCTGTGGGGATCGCTTTTTTTCTCGCACAGGCGGATCACTTTCTTGTTGTCTGCCCTCAGTACTTTCGTAATGGCCTCCAACAGTGTGGTTTTGCCGGACCCCTTGGGCCCATCCAGGGAAACAAACAGCGGACGATTCATTCTTCAGCTAACGCTTGATAACAGATAGGGGTGGGCACTCTACCCTAGTTCCTGACTGGCGCCCGAAGGCGCCAGCGTAGTGAGACGAACTGGGACGGGCGTCAACCTACCAGTTGTAGCTCACAGTGCCATACACCGTCCGCTGCTGGCCGTACTGGCAACCCACCGTGCTGAAGCAGCCCGCCACGTAGTCCTCGTCGAACAGGTTGGTGGCGTTGAGCGACACTTCCACACCGTCAAGCGAGGCGTCGAGCTTGCCCAGTTCATAGGCGACCAGGGCATCGACCACGCTGTAGCTGTCGACCTTGAAACTGTTGGCCGAGTCTCCGTAGGTGCTGCCCACGTAGCGGGCGCCGGCGCCAATGCGCAGACCTTCGAGCGGTCCGCCCTGCACGGTGTAGTCGCCCCAGATCGAAGCCATGTGTTCGGGAATCCGGAACGGTGTGTTGCCTTTGTTGCCGATGTCAGACTGGGTGACCTCGACGTCGTTCCAGGTGTAGCTGCCGATCAGGTTGAACCCCGGAGTGATTTCGCTCTTGCCCTCGAGCTCGACGCCCTGGGAGCGCACTTCACCGTCCTGGCGCGAGAAGCCGCCGACGTTCTCGGTGGCATTCTGCTTGGTCAGGTCGAACGCTGCGATGGTGTACAGGCTGTTGCCGCCGGGCGGCTCGTACTTCAGGCCCACTTCGTATTGCTTGCCGACTTCCGGATCAAGCTGCGAGTTGTTGGCCGTGACGCCCATCACCGGCAGGAACGACTCGCTGTAGCTGGCGTACGGTGCCAGGCCATTGTCGAAGAGGTAGACGATACCGGCGCGGCCGCTGAACTTCTCGTCCTTCTGGGTTTGCGGATCGCGGTCATCCTTCTGGTTGCTGGCCCAGTCGTAGCGACTGCCCAGCAGGAATACCCAGTTGTCGATTTTCATTTGGTCCTGCAGGTACACGCCCGTCTGCGACAGCTTCTGCTCGTGCCTATGAGCCTGGATTCCCCACGCCCACAAAACACCCGCGACCTGAGTCAGTCGCCTTCCACCTTGGCCTTTCTCACGCGCTTTTTCGCTGCCGAGTCCGCCGGTGGCGTGATCCTCATGGCCGCTGCACTGGCCGCGCTGATCGCGGCCAACTCACCGTGGGCCGAGGTGTACTTCGCCACCCTGCAGGTCAAGCTCGCCGGGCTGTCGATCGAGCACTGGATCAACGATGGCCTGATGGCGATCTTCTTCATGCTGGTGGGCCTTGAGATCAAGCGCGAAATACTCGCCGGCCAGTTGTCGACCTGGAGCCAGCGCGCCCTGCCCGGCTTCGCGGCCCTTGGCGGCATGCTGGTACCCGCGGTGATTTACCTGGCGATCAACTGGGGCAGTGCCGAGACCACCAATGGCTGGGCCATCCCCGCGGCGACCGATATTGCCTTCGCCCTGGGTGTGCTGGCCCTGCTGGGTAAGCGCGCGCCGCTGTCGCTGAAGATCTTCTTGTCGGCCCTGGCGATTCTCGATGACCTGGGGGCGGTGGTAATCATCGCGCTGTTCTATACCAGCGGCCTGTCGGTCAGCATGCTGCTGGCGTCACTGGCAGTGATCGTGTTGCTGGTGGTGCTCAACCGCTGCGGCGTGCAGCGGCTGTGGCCTTACCTGCTGGCGGGTGGCCTGCTGTGGTTCTTCATGCTGCAGTCGGGCGTGCATGCGACGCTGGCGGGTGTGATCCTGGCCCTGTGCATCCCGCTGGGCAATGCCGACACCCCCCGGCAGTCGCCGCTGCTTTACCTTGAAGAGAAGATGCACCCCTGGGTCGCCTTCGCCGTGGTGCCGATTTTCGGCTTTGCCAACGCCGGGGTGTCGCTGGCCGGTATTACCCCCGACCACCTGCTTGAGCCGGTCCCCCTGGGCGTGGCCCTGGGCTTGTTGCTGGGCAAGCAGATTGGCGTGTTCGGCCTGGCCGCACTGGCGATTCGCGCAGGCTTGGCCAAGCTGCCCGAGGGTTGCAACTGGATGCAGTTGTATGGTGTGGCACTGCTGTGCGGTATCGGTTTTACCATGAGCCTGTTCATTGGCGCGCTGGCGTTCCCGGGCGCGCCGCATCTGATCGATGCCGTGAAGGTGGGCGTGCTGATGGGCTCGCTGGTGTGTGGCCTCCTCGGCGTCGTCGTGCTGCTCAGGGCCGGGCGGTCAACTTCGGCGTAAACGGTGGGGCCAAGGCGACTGCTGCGCAGTCGATCGCAGCCTCGTTCCTCGGCAGCGGCTTGGAGCCTGCGATCGGCCGCGCCGAACGGGCGACAGGGCGGCTACCTAGCTTGTGTAGCCGCTGGCGGCAGCCTGCGATCGCCGCGCAGCGGTCGTCATTCAAGCGGGGCAAGCCCGCGCCTAGCATCGTGCCGGGTTCAAGCCGCACGCGCACCGTTACCCCACCATTCCCCGCAACACAAACGCGGTAAACCCCCGCACCTCGGCCTGATGGCGCTGCAGGTCGAGCGGCGCCTGGCTGCACAGGCGCAACAGCTGCACATGCCCGTAGTCGTTGAACAGGAAGGCCGCGTAGTCGGTGTCCAGGTCTGCACGCAGTTTGCCGCTGTCGCGCAGGTCACAAAACAGCTGCGCCAGCTCGCTCACCAAGGCATCGTTCACCCGCTTGTACGCCTCGGGCACCGCCTGTTGCGTGCTGCCCAGCAACGGCAACAACGGCGGCAGAATCTCGCGCCAGAGTGGCGCCGGCAACACAGCAAAAGCGTACTCGGTGAGGCATTGCTCGAAGTAGCAGATGGCATCCAGCGCCTCGGCAAACTCCGGCGCACGCCGGCGTGCCTCGGCAATGGCGCGGTGATCGGCCTCGCGCAGTTTCTCCAGCAGGATCTCTTGCTTGCTGCCGAAATAGGCAAACACCGTGGGTACCGACACCGCCGCCAACCGGGCGATCTGCTCCATGGTCGTGGCCTGGTAGCCCTGGCTGTCGAACAACTCCAGCGCCGTGCGGCTGATCGCCTCGCGGCGCATCGCCTTCTGCTGTTCACGCAATCCGCTCACTGCAACTCCTTTCCTTGATCTGATCCGGCCCTGCGGGGATACCCGCCAGCATACCCGGATTTTTCACTGGCAAAAATATTTTATTGACTAAAACATTTTCACGGATCAAGAATATTTTTACGCCAACCAGGCCCCCACCTCCAACTACAACGACAATGGGAGCAGTACCGATGACCCGAGCCAGCCACGCCTGGACGCTGTCGATACTCACGGCCGTAATCTGTGAGCACAGCTACGCCGCTTACGCCTTTGAAGCGGCGGGCCTCAGCGGCGAGTTCAGTCTCGGCGCCGGGGCCGCCAGTATCAACGCCCGCAACGTCAATTTTGGCCTGGGTCGTATCGACCTGCGCGATGGCCACATCGACGGCGAACGCGTCGATTGGCAAGAGGCCTACGTCAAGCCCGGCCTCACCCTGGGCTATGCCCTGGCCCCCGACACGCGTCTGTTCGCAGGCGGCGCGCTGCTCGGCGCGCATACCTTCGGCGACGGCGATGCCGGCGGCTACACCCGCGACGGTGACGGCCGGGGAGCAGTCGAGCAAGCCTACGCCGGGGTGCAGCTCCGCGACTGGACGTTCACCGCCGGCAAGCAGGACTTCATGGTCGGCAGCGGTTTCATCGTCATGGACGGCAACCTCGACATGTTCGACGACGGCGCCTACTGGCTCGGCCCACGCACAGCGTTTCGCGACGCGGCGGTGCTCGGCTTCGGTCACGGCGAAGTGGCAGCCCAGGCCTTCAGCCTGCACACCGACGACCACCTCGGTGACGTTCGCATGAATGGCCTGAACCTCGACTACACCCCCGGCGGCCACGTGAACCTGGGCCTCATGGCCTTGCGCGTTAGCGCCGACGACCCGTACGCCAACCCGCTGCAACCGCGTGACGGCATGCGGGTGTACAACCTGCGGACGCTGCAGGCCAAGCTGCCGGGCCTGGCCGACCTGACCCTGCACGGTGAGTACGCACTGCAACGCGGTCACGGCGCTGGCGTCGACTATCACGCCAGTGCCTGGTACGCGCAGGCCGACTACGCCTTCCCCGCCCTGCCCCTGCAACCCCTGCTCAGCTACCGCCATGCGCGGTTCTCGGGCGATGACGATCCCGGCGACCACACCCAGGCCGCCTGGGATCCGTTGAGCAAGGGTTTCATCGGTTGGAGCACCTGGCTGATCGGCGACATTGTCGGCAACTACCTGCTCTACAACAGCAACGAACGGGTCGACCAATGGACGTTACGCACCCAACTGACACCAACCTTCACCCTGGGCGGCATCCACTACCGCTTCAGCCTCGACGAAAAAGCCCTCAACGGCATCCCGGTCAGCGACCGGCGCTTTGCCAACGAAAACGTGGTGTTTCTCGACTGGCTGCCGACCCCGAGCGTGGCCGCTTCGTTTGCCTTCAACTGGGCCCAGCCCCTGGGCGCGGCGCGCGAACGCTACGGCAATGACGATTTCCGCACCCTGTCGATGTACGTCACCTATCGCTATTGACCCCTTGCCTTCCCCTGAAAAGTGAGACCCACCATGACTGCCCAAGCGGCCACTGCCGACCTGATCATCCACAACGCCCGCATTTACACCGTCGACCAGCACCGCCCCTGGGCCAGCGCCGTGGCCGTGGCCGGTGAGCGCATCCTGCATGTTGGCGACGATGCCAGCGTAATGACTCATGCCAATGCCTGCACCCGGCTGATCGACGCTGGCGGCAAACTGGTGCTGCCAGGCTTTGTCGAATCGCACTGGCACTTCTCGACCACCGCCTTCGCCTTCCAGGCCTTCGTCAACCATGAAGACCCCAACCAAGTGCTGGCCATGCTCAAACACTACGTCGACACCCACCCCGACGAAAAAGCCATCACCGGTATGGGCTGGATCCAGGCCTTGATGCCTGCCGAGGTACTGCGCCGCGAAGTGCTCGACGCTATCTGCGCGGATAAACCAGTGTGCCTGCTGTCCACTGACTACCACACCATGTGGGTCAACAGCTGCGCACTGGAAATCGCCGGCATCGACCGCCACACCCCGCCGGTGGAGGAAGGCGCCAGCTGGTTCGAGAAAGACCCAGTCAGCGGCGAGCCCACCGGCGTGATTGTCGACGGCGCGGCCTATTCCTTGCTGATGCAACGTTTGAGCGAGGCCGGCTACCTGCCGGTTGGCATCGACCTGTACCTGCGCTCGATTGCCCTGTGGCAAGAGAAACTGGTAGCGGCCGGCATTACCACGGTGTTCGATGCAGGCTTTCTGGACCCCAGCGGCGACCAGACCCTGCTCTACGAAACCCTGCAACAGCTTGAACGCGAAGACCGCCTGAAGCTGCGGGTAGTCGGCAGCTTCATCGACATGGGCACCGAGCCCGATCCGGTCGCCATCCTGCAAGACCTGCGCCGCCGATACGACTCGCCGTTGGTGAAGGCCCAGGCGCTGAAGCTGATGCTCGACGGCACCGAGATGAACCATACCGCCTTCCTGCTCGAACCCTATTGCGACAAGCCCCATAGCTGCGGCTCGACGACCATGCCCGAGGCGGTGTTCGAACGACATGTGCGCAAAGCCGATGCCAATGGCATCGACGTCATGGTTCACGCCGTGGGCGATGGTGCCGTGCGCATGGCCCTGGACGTGTTCGAACGCACCTTTGCCGCCAACCCGCCCCGCGACCGGCGCCACGTGATCACCCACGCCTTCCTCACCCACCCCGACGACATCCCGCGTTTTCGCCGCATCGGCGTGATGGCCAACACTCAATTGCAGTGGGGCGTGGTGGATGCCTATGCCGAGGCCATCCAGAAGTCCTATGGCTATCAGCGCTGGGCCTCGATGTACAAGTTCCGCACCTTCATCGACCAGGGCGTCACCGTGTCAATCGGCATGGACGGCCTGGCCTGCCAGTGCCGCTGCCAACATCGTCCGGTAGAGCATATCGAGTCGGGCCACACTCGCCAGTTGAGCGGCGAGCCGGATGCGCCGGTGATGCCCGATGGCAACGAGCGCTTGAGTATTCCACAACTGATCGCCGCCTATACCCTCAACGGTGCCTACCAGTTGGGCCTGGAAAAGGAGATCGGATCGATCACCGCGGGCAAGCGTGCCGATATCATCATTCTGGAGCAGGACCTGTTCGAGCTTGAGCGCTACCAGATCGGCAAGACCGAGGTGGCGCTGACCCTCATGAACGGGCGCATCACCCACGACGCCGGCACCACCGGCCAGGCCTGACCCCGATCGACGCGGCCATCGCCGGCCGCGTCCCCTGCCCCTGTCGCCGGAATCGATCATGCACAACAACAATAATGCCCTGCTCTTGCGCGCCGTCCTGATCTACATCGCTGCCACGTCACTGATCATTATCGGTGTTCAACCTATTTTCATCGGCCTGGTTGCCGAACGGCTGGCCCTGGGGCTGAGCCAGCAAGGCTGGATACTGTCCATCGAAATGACCGGCACCTTGCTCGGCAGCCTGTTGCTACCGGCGCTGGGCCGGCGGCTGTGCGGGCGCAACCTGTACCTGGGCGCCGCACTTGCCGCCACCGTGCTCAACCTGGCCAGTGCCAGCCTGGACAGCTACACCACGCTGCTGGTGTGCCGCTGCGCCTGTGGCATCGCGGCTGGCGTGCTGTATGCCGGGGCCATCAACGCCCTCGGCCGGCTGCCCGGGCAAGACCGCTCCTTCGGGCTTTCGCTCCTGCTGCAAACGGCACTCTTTGCCCTGTATGCCACCACCCTGCCGCACGTGGCGCAGGACTACGGCAGCCGCGCGGCGATTGCATCCATCGCCCTGTGGTTCGGCTTGATCCTGCTGGTGGCCCTGGTCATCCCCACCCACTTGCGAATCGGCGCCTCGGCACGCAACACCAGCGACGGCAGCGGCTCGGCACTGATCGGGCGCTTCTCGTTGCTGGGCATGCTCTGCCTGCAACTGGCGATCTACTGCATCTGGGGCTTTGTCGACCAATTGGCCCGCGAGCGTGGTATCAGCGCCCTCGACGTTGGCTGGGCCTTCGGCCTGGGCGTACTCGGCGGCCTGCCGGGCGGCGCGCTGCCCAGCCTGCTCGGCGGGCGAGTCAGCCGCGGCCCGATGATCGTCCTGGGCTCGCTGCTGGTGCTGTTGTCGATCGTCATGCTGGCGCGCTACACCCACGACGCCGACTACTTGTGCGCCGCGCTGTTTGTAATGAACTTCGGCTGGGTGCTGGCCCTGACCTACTACATGGGCGCCATCGCCACCAATGACCCGCGCGGCAACCTCACGCCGATGGTCAGCGTGCTGCAGTCCGGCGCAGCCGCCTTGGCACCGGCCTTTATCGCGGTGCTGCAGATGGGCGATGCGCGGGACTCGATCTTCATCAGTGCCGGCGCGGCCGTGGTCGCGGGGTGTGTGCTCAAGTCCCTTGCGGGCTGGGCGCATCGCGCCAATGGATCCATTAAAATTTAATCTCTGTTCGATTATCGCCCGAAATGGCGAACGAAAAGCTAACTATTCGTTGACTCGCTCTCCGCAAAGCACCTTTAATGGATCCATTAAATAAAAACAATCGCTGAGCGGAGAGCCTCATGTACCCGAAGAACACCTGGTATGTCGCCTGCACCCCTGACGAAATTGCCGACAAGCCCCTGGGCCGGCAGATTTGCGGTGAACGCATCGTTTTCTACCGAGGCCAGGAGAACCGCGTCGCCGCTGTCGAGGATTTTTGCCCGCACCGCGGTGCGCCGTTGTCGCTGGGCTATGTCGAGAACGGCAACCTGGTATGCGGTTACCACGGCCTGGTGATGGGCTGCGACGGCAAGACCGTCGAGATGCCCGGGCAACGGGTGCGGGGCTTTCCGTGCAACAAGACCTTCGCCGTGGTCGAGCGCTACGGCTTTGTCTGGGTCTGGCCGGGCGAGCAGTCGTTGGCGGATGCGGGCTTGATCCCGCACCTGGAGTGGGCCGTGAGCGATGAGTGGGCTTACGGCGGGGGGCTGTTTCACATCGGTTGCGACTACCGCCTGATGATCGACAACCTCATGGACTTGACCCACGAAACCTACGTACATGCCTCCAGCATCGGCCAGAAGGAAATCGACGAAGCACCGCCAGTGACCACCGTCAACGGCGACGAGGTAGTCACTGCCCGACACATGGAAAACATCATGGCCCCGCCGTTCTGGCGCATGGCCCTGCGCGGCAACGGCCTGGCCGACGACGTGCCGGTGGACCGCTGGCAGATCTGCCGCTTCACCCCGCCCAGCCATGTATTGATCGAAGTGGGCGTGGCCCACGCGGGCAAAGGTGGCTATCACGCCGAGGCGCAGCACAAGGCCGCGAGCATCGTGGTCGACTTCATCACCCCCGAGACCGATACCTCGATCTGGTACTTCTGGGGCATGGCGCGCAATTTCGCCGCGCAGGACGACGCCCTGACCGCAGACATCCGCCAAGGCCAGGGCAAAATCTTCAGCGAAGACCTGGAGATGCTCGAGCGCCAGCAACGCAACCTGCTCGACCACCCTCAGCGCAACCTGCTCAAGCTCAACATCGACGCCGGCGGCGTGCAGTCGCGCAAAATCCTCGACCGCCTGATCGCCCAGGAACGCGCGCCCGAGCCGCAGTTGATCGCCACCACCGCCACCCCGGCCTGACCCCAGCCACACTCCCGAGGACCGAACATGATCGACGTCGTGGTGGTATCCCGTACCCGTGAAGCGCAAGACATCTACAGCTATGAACTGGCGGCCGTCGATGGCAGCCCGTTGCCGGCGTTCAGCGCCGGCGCGCACATTGACGTGCATCTGCCCGACGGCCTGGTCCGCCAGTACTCCCTGTGCAACCACCCCGAGGAACGCCATCGCTATCTGATCGGCGTGCTCAAGGACCCTGCCTCACGGGGTGGCTCGCGCTGCATGCACGAACAGATCGACTGTGGTGCCCAACTGCGCATCAGCGAGCCGCGCAACCTGTTCCCGCTGGCACACGGTGCCCGGCGCAGCCTGCTGTTTGCCGGCGGCATCGGCATCACCCCGATCCTGTGCATGGCCGAGCGCCTGGCGCATATCGGCGCCGACTTCGAGCTGCATTACTGCGCTCGCTCCAGCGAGCGCGCAGCGTTTGTGGAGCGCATCCGCACGGCCCCGTTTGCCGACCGCCTGTTCCTGCATTTCGATGAACAACCCCAGACAGCACTGGATGCCAGCAAGGTCCTGGCCAATGCGCAGGACGATATTCACCTGTACGTGTGCGGCCCTGGCGGCTTCATGCAGCACGTGCTCGACAGTGCCAGGGCGCAAGGGTGGCAGGAAGGCTGCCTGCACCGCGAATACTTCGCCGCCGCACCGGTGGATACCGCCAACGATGGCAGCTTCTCGGTACAGGTGGGCAGCACCGGCCAGGTCTTCGAGGTACCCGCCGACCAGAGCGTGGTGCAAGTGCTGGAGCGTCATGGCATCGAGATAGCCATGTCGTGCGAGCAAGGCATTTGCGGCACCTGCCTGACGCGGGTGCTGGACGGCGTGCCGGAGCATCGCGACCTGTTCCTGACGGAGGAAGAACAGGCGCTGAACGATCAATTCACGCCCTGCTGCTCGCGCTCGAAAACGCCGTTGCTGGTACTGGATATCTGAACCGCGTCACGACGAGGGCAGGATCACCTTCATGCGCTCGTCGGTGGTTGCCACACCGAAGGTTTCGGCATAGCGCAAGGTGGCATTGGCATGCTCGCGCATAATCGCTTCGGCGCGGGCGCCCTGGCCGTTGAGCAGCGCGTCGAACACCGAGTGGTGCTGCATGTGCGCGTAATTGAAACGTCGGTACTCGCGTGCCAGGTCGTGACGGTCCACGGCCAGCGCAGTGACCGAGGCGAATGGCAGGTGATCGTTGCGCGCCAGCGCATCGGCGATTGCCGGGTTGTGGCTGCCTTCGACGATCACCTGGTGAAAGCGCATGTTGAGGTCGTGATAGGCCTCGAGGTCTTCCTCGGTGACAAAGCCTTTTTCGAACAGCTGATCACCTTCGTGCAGGCAGCGCTGCAGGGTGTCCCGTGCTTCAGGCGACAACCCGCGCTCGGCGGCCTGGCGTGCGGCCAGGCCTTCCAGCACACCGCGCACCTCGACGGCGCCGGCGATATCGTCGGCACTTACCGAACGCACCTGAAAGCCACGGCCGCCAAAGCGCACCAGCAGCCCTTCCTGCTCCAGGGTACGAAACGCCATGCGCACCGGCATGCGTGAGACGCCGAACAGCTCGGCGGTAGGGATTTCCATCAACCGCGCGCCGGCGGCCAACTCGCCCGAGGCGATCATCTTGCGCAGCGCAACCAGTACCAATTGACCGGGCTTACTCATCCAGGCAACTTCCAGAAAACATGGACCGCCATACTACCGCAAGGTGAGTGCTGTGGGAGCGGATGTCCCTCTACCTCTGGCGACCGCTACGCGGCCGATCGCAGGCTGGCGCCAGCGGCTACACCGGCAATCCGTAGCCGCTGCCGAGGCACGAAGCTGCGATCGGCTGCGCAACAGTCGCCAAATGGCGCAATGGTCATGAGTGCACGACCGCTGCGCGGCCGATCGCAGGCTGGCGCCAGCGGCTACACCGGCAATCCGTAGCCGCTGCCGAGGCACGAGGCTGCGATCGGCTGCGCAACAGTCGCCAAATGGCGCAATGGTCATGAGTGCACGACCGCTGCGCGCTCGATCGCAGGCTGGCGCCAGGTAAGCGCAACAGTCCTGAAGCACGACCGCTACGCGGCCGATCGCAGGCTGGCGCCAGCGGCTACACCGGCAATCCGTAGCCGCTGCCGAGGCACGAGGCTGCGATCGGCTGCGCAACAGTCGCCAAATGGCGCAATGGTCATGAGTGCACGACCGCTGCGCGCTCGATCGCAGGCTGGCGCCAGGTAAGCGCAACAGTCCTGAAGCACGACCGCTGCGCGGCCGATCGCAGGCTGGCGCCAGCGGCTACACAGGCAATCCGTAACCGCTACCGAGGCACGAGGCTGCGATCGGCTGCGCAACAGTCGCCAAATGGCGCAATGGTCATGAATGCACAGACCGCTGCGCAGCCGATCGCAGGCTGGCGCCAGCGGCTACACCGGCAATCCGTAGCCGCTGCCGAGGCACGAGGCTGCGATCGGCTGCGCAGCAGTCGTCAGCTCTCTAGAACGACAATGGGTAGCTCACAATCAACCGCGTCTGGTCAAAGTCGCTGTTGAAGCTGCGCCGGTTGGTGGCGTTGTTCACCCGAATGCTCAAGCGCTGAAAGGTGCCGCTCTGGATGGTGTAGCCCAGCTCGGTGTCACGCTCCCATTCCTTGCCATTGCTGCCCGCAGCCGTGGTCGCGTTCTCGCCATGCCCGTAACGTACCATCGCCAGCAACCCAGGTACGCCCATGGCGGCAAAGTTGTAGTCGTACCGCACCTGCCAGGAGCGCTCGTCGGCATTGCTGAAGTTGCCGTTGAACATGTCGTTACCCAACGTCCGACCACTGCTGCCGTACACCGACATCCACTGGCTGTCGCCACTGACTTTCTGCAACCCCAGGTACAGCGTGTGGCCACCGGTCGCGGCCGACAGCAACGCATACCCGGTACGGCTCTGGATGTCGCCGATACGCGCCTGGCCATCTTCCTTGTCGATGAAGTATCCCAGGTTGGCACCCAGCACCCAGTTGCCCATCGGCTGCTTGTGCAGCAGGTTGAAGTAGCTCTGTTGATAGATGTCTTCGAGCTGTGAATGCCACACACCTACCAACGTGCGCTGCTGGTTGAATCGGTACTCGGCGCCGGCGTAGTTGAACCCGTCGGAGGTCACCCCTGGCGCCGCCCAGGCCGACAGGTCCTGCATGTCCGAGGAGTTGCGCAGGCTTACTTCACGGTACTGGCCGGCCTGCAGGCTCAGGCCTTCGATTTCCCGCGAATCGAGCATCCCGCCGCGAAATGTCTGCGGCAGCAGGCGACCATCGTCGTAACGCAGCAGCGGAATGTCCGGCATCAGCTCGCCCACCTTGAGCTCGGTGGCGGAGATGCGCATTTTTGCCGCCAACCCGGCCCGGCCGTAGTCGTCTGCCGCGCGCCCGTCGTCATGTACCGGCAATAGTTCCGAACCGCTGACATCACGGCTGCTGTCGAGCTTCACGCCAAACATGGCGATGCCATCGAGGCCAAACCCGACAACGCCCGGGGTGTAGCCCGAAGTGAACTTGAGAATGAAGCCCTGGGCCCATTCGTCAACCTTGCTCTTGGCCGCCCCCGGGTCACGAAAGTCGCGATTGAAGTAATAGTTGCGCAGTAACAGGTCGGTCTTGGCATCCTCGAAAAAGCCGCCGTCCTGGGCCCAGGTCGGCAGGCTCGTGGCCAGGATCAAAGTCGCGGTGGCGACCGAACGCGCCAGGGTGCAAGGAGTGTGGATCATTATTATTGTTCTCCGCTTTTCATGGGCGCAGCCGCTCCCCGACAGGCCAGCCGGGCCCGTCCATCAGAGGCTGCGTAAAAGCCCGGCAAACGCCGGGCAGTACTCAGTGACTCAAGGCATCAGAAGGGATACTGGCGCGGCGAATGCTGCACGCTGATCCAGTGATCACGGGTGAACTCGTCAATCGCCCAGTCACCGTTGAAGCGCCCCAGCCCCGAGTTTTTCTCGCCGCCGAAAGGCGCGTTGGCCTCGTCGTTCACCGGGATGTCGTTGATGTGGGTCATGCCCGCGCGTACCTGCCGGCCAAAGCGCACGGCGCGCTCCAGGTTGTTGCTGAACACCGCACTGGAGAGCCCGAATTCGCTGGCGTTGGCCAGCTCCAGGGCATGGGCTTCGTCACGCGCGCGAATCAGCCCCACCAGGGGACCGAAGATTTCATTGCGGGCCAGGTCCATGTCGAGGGTCACCTCGCCATACACATGCGGCGCCAGCAGGTTGCCGTCTACCCCGCCCTCGTACAGCGGCTCGGCCCCTTCGCGTCGCGCCAGGGCGATCTTTTCCTCCAGGCCCTGGAGCTGACGGGCATTGATCAGCGGGCCGATCACCGTGTCTTGCAGGTTCGGATCACCGACCGCAAGGCCTTTGACCCGCGCGACAAAACGCTCGGCGAAGGCGTCGTACAGGCTGTTGTCGATAATGATCCGGTTGACCGCCATGCAGATCTGCCCCTGATGCAGGAACTTGCCAAACACCGCTGCGTTCACCGCCTGTTCCAGGTCAGCATCGTCCAGCACAACGAACGGGCTGTTGCCGCCCAGTTCCAGGGCCACGTGCTTGAGGTGCTCGCCGCCACTGGCGATTCGGCCGATGCCTCGCCCCACTGGGGTGGAGCCGGTAAAGGTGATCAACGACGGCAGTTCATGCTCGACGAAGGCGTCGCCAATCTCGCTGCCGGCACCGACCACCACGCTGAGCACGCCCGCCGGCAACCCGGCTTCTTCAAAGATCCGCGCCAGCAACAAGCCACCGCACACCGGGGTATCGCTGGCGGGCTTGACCACCACCGCATTGCCCAGCGCCAATGCCGGGGCAATCGAGCGCTGGGTCAGGTGCAGCGGGAAATTCCACGGGCTGATCACCCCCACCACGCCCAGCGCACTGCGGTACACCCGGCTTTCCTTGCCCGGCACATTGGATTCGACAATGCGTCCGTGTACCCGCGCTGGAAACGACGCCGACTCCAGCGCAATGGCCCGCGCTGCGCCCCACTCCAGCTGGGCCTTGAGCCGGGTGCTGCCCGACTCGCGGATGATCCAGTCGATGATTTCGTCGCGGCGCCGGTCGAACACCGCCACCACCTCGTACAGCACCGCCGCCCGCGCCGACGGCCCCAGTGCCGCCCACTGCGGCTGCACCCGGGCGGCCTCGCGGTAGGCGGCATCGAGGTCGTCGCGGTTGGCCTGGGGAATGTCCAGCAGCAGCGCATCATTGAACGGGTTGGTCACGCGCAGGCTTTTGCCGGCAGCGCCGGTGCGCCACTGGCCGGCAATCGGCTGCAGGTGCAGGTCGCTGTAACGAGGGCAGGTATCAGACATGAAATGCTCCTTGGACAGGTAAGGGTCAAACAGTGGGTTTGCTGGCGACTTCAGGCTCGCAAGCCTGCTGCGGCGCACGCACGTGGATACAGACGATGGCCAGCGCGCCGATCACCCCCGGCAGGGCAAAAGCGAGAAAGTTCTGCTGGAACGGCAGCTCCAGCGACAGCAGGCTGCCGCCGAGCATCGGGCCTGCGATGGCGCCCAGGCGACCGATACCGGCAGCCCAACCGACCCCGGTGGAGCGGATATGCGCAGGGTAGGCAATCGAGGCATAGGCATGGATCACCGCCAACGTACCGATGGTGGTGGCGCCGGCGATCAACAACAGCAGGTTCAGCACCAGCGGGCCTGGTTTGAAACCCAGTGCGGCCAACGACAGGGCTGCCAGCACAAAGAACAACGCCAGGGTGCGTTGTACGCCCAGCTTGTCGGCGAGCCAGCCGCCGAACAGCGCGCCCACCGTGGCGCCGATGTTCAGGGTCACCAGGAACGCCAGGCTCGAACCCAGCGGATACCCCCCGTGTGCCATCAGTTTGGGCAGCCAGGTATTGAGGCCGTAGCTCATCAGCATGCACATCGCGAACGCCACCCACAGCAGCACGGTCGCCAGGGCCTGGCCCTTGCTGAACAGCTGCGGCAGGCGTGCCGCACGCACTTGCGTGTCGTTGCCTGGCAGGCGCAATTCGGTGCCGGGACGAAAACCTGGATCAACCTTGACCAGCAATTGATCGAGTTCGGCGCGGCGCCCCTTGAGTTCGAGGAACGCAGCAGACTCCGGCAGGTAGCGCAGCATGAATGGCACCGCCAGCACCGGCAGCACGGCCACATAGAACACCGTCTGCCAGCCCCACTGCGGGATCACCGCAATAGCCAGCAGGGCCGACAGCACTGCGCCCACCGAGTAGAAACTCGACATCACGGTAATCATGGTGCTGCGCCGGCCTTGCGGGGCGAACTCGCTGATCAGGTTCACCGCACTGGGCACCAGCGCGCCCAGCGCCAGGCCGGTAACCAGGCGGCAGGCGCCCAGCTGGATCGGGGTGCTGGCATGGCCGGTCATGAACGCCGCGAGGCTGGCCATCAAGGTCGTCACGATTATCAGCTTGCGCCGGCCGAAGCGGTCGGCCAGTGGCGCCAGCAAGGTTCCGCCAAAGAGCATGCCGAACAGCGCACAGCTGCCCAGGGTCCCGGCCTCGATGGCCGTGAGCTGCCACTCCTGCATCAGGCGCGGCACCACCGAGCCGTAGATCACCATGTCATAGCCATCGAACAGCATGATGAAGCAGCCCCACATCAGGATCAGCAGATGGGTGCGATTGAAGGGTGCAGCGTCGATCACTTCACTGACGGAAGTCGTTTTCATAGCCACCTCTTGTTTTTATTGTTGTGCAGGAGCGGGCCCCTTCAGGGCTCGATGGTTTGCGTGGGCACCTCGATCAACACCGGCCGATTGCCCGCCAGTGCTTCGCTGAACGCACTGGCAAATGCCTCGGCGGTGGCCGCCTGTACCGCTTGCACGCCGTAGCCCTGGGCGATGGCACAAAAATCCAGGCCGGGTACATCCAGCCCCGGTGCATCGCTGACATCGAGCACATCGGCGAACCAGCGCAGGGCGCCGTAGGTGCCATTTTTAAGAATGATGAACACCACCGGGATGTTGTATTGGGCGGCCGTCCACAACGCCGTGATGCCGTAGTTCGCCGAGCCGTCGCCGATGATGCCGATGACGCGCCGATCGGACTTCGCCAGTTGCACACCCACCGCCGCAGGCAAGCCAAAGCCGAGCCCACCGGCGGCCGGGAAGAAATAGCTGCCGGGCTCGCGCATCTCCACACGCTGCCAGAACGCACCGACGGTGGAGGTGGATTCCTTGACGTAAATGGCATCCTTGGGTGCCAGCGCGTTGATCAGGTCGAACACTGTTTCCGGGCGCAGCAGGCCGCCTTCCTCGGCCACCGGTTGCGCTTTGGACAGGGCCACCGGCATGGGTCGATCAACCTGCGGCACGCTGTCGACCAACGCTGCCAGGGTCAGGGCGATATCACCCACCAGGGCATCGCCCATGGGGGCACGGGCAGCCTCCCCCGCGTCGCAGGTGATGTGCAGCAACTGGCATTCGGCGGGCAGGTAGTCGCCTGGGGCGTACTGGTGGTAACGGAACACCGGTGCGCCCACCACCAGGATCAAGTCGTGGTCGGCCAGGCAGCGGCTGATACCGGCAATCGCCGCCGGCAGCACACCCCGGAAACACGCATGACGGGTCGGGAACGGGCACCGCGAGGCCGAAGGTGCTACCCAGGCCGGCATCCGCAGTTTCTCGGCAAGTTGCACCGCAAGGGGGTTGCCGCCGCTGCCATCGACATCCGGCCCCAGCACCAGCACCGGGTTGCGCGCCGCCGCCAGGCGCTCGCACAGGTGCTCAAGCTGCGCCGGTGAAGGCAGGCCGGCGTTGACCACCTGGCGCCGGGCCAGGTGCTCGACCCCGGCAGGCGCTTCACAGGCCCAGTCGTCATAGGGAATCGACACGTACACAGGGCCGCGAGGCGCCAGGCTGGCCATGTGAATCGCCTGACTCAGGGTGCGCGGCACATCCTGCGCCGAGGCCGGCTCGTGGCTCCACTTGACCAGCGGCTTGGGCAATTGTGCGGCGTCGACGTTGGCCAGCATCGCTTCCACGCCGATCATCGAGCGCACTTGCTGGCCGGCCGTAATCACCAGCGGGCTGTGGGAATACCAGGCGTTGGTCAGGGCGCCCATGCCATTACCGGTGCCGGCCGCGGCATGCAGGTTGACGAAAGTCGGCTGGCCGGTGGCCAGGGCATAACCATCGGCCATGCTTACTACCGCCCCTTCGTGCAGGCCGAGGATGTAGCGGAAATCTTCAGGAAAGCCCTTGAGAAACGGCAGCTCGTTGGAGCCGGGATTACCAAAGATGGTGGTCAGGCCGTGCTGGCGAAGAATGTCGTAGGAGGCGCGGTGAACCGTTTTCATAAAGACCCTTGCAGCTCGTTTTTAGAATGTGGGTTACTTTTGCAGTCACCACCAGATTGATCAAATTGATACTATCTCTATCAAAAATAGAACCTATCTATATCGTTGCGCGTGTTACGAGGCCCCATGAGCCACATTGACCTGAACCTGATCCGCACCTTCGTCACCCTCTTCGAGGCCCGCAGCGTGACCCTGGCCGCCGAGCGCCTGTTCGTCACCCAGCCCTCGGTCAGCTACGGCCTGGCGCGCCTGCGCGAACTGTTTGACGACCCCCTGTTCAGCCGCACCCGCGACGGTATCCAACCGACCTTTGTCGCCGAACAGCTGTACGCTACCTTGCGCGACTCGCTGACCCGCATCGAAGGCGCAGTGCAGAGCACACGCCAGTTCGACCCTGGCAGCACCGAGCGCAGGTTTCGCATCGCCCTTTCCGACCTTGGCGAAATGGGCTTCTTGCCGTTGATCCTGGCGCGCCTCAACCGCGAGGCGCCCCACGCTGAAGTCGAAGTGCTGCCCCTGCAGGTGGACCAGGTCGGCGAGTGGCTGGCCAGCGGCAAGATCGACGCCGCCATCTGCCGCCCGCCCGTTGCCGGTACCCGCAGCCAGGTACTGATGCGCGAGCGCTACGTGTGCCTGTTGAGCCTCGACCATCCACGCATCGACCAGGCCCTGAGCCTTGAGCAGTTCATTGCCGAGCGTCACATCACCGTGACCCGCACCACCGGCCACGGCAGCGTCGAGGATGTGCTGAACGCCATGAGCGTGCAGCGCCGGATCAGCCTGCAGGTACCGCACTTTTCGGTGCTGCCCAAGATCATCCCCGGCACCGACCTGCTTGCGGTGCTACCGGCGCAGATCGCCCGGTTGTTCGTTCAGGAAGGCGGCTTGAAGATGCTCGAGCTGCCGTTCCAGGTGGCCGAGTTCAACGTGTCACTCAACTGGCACCCCAACAGCGACAGCTCCGCCGCACTGCAATGGTTCTGCGCAACCGTCGCCGAGGCGATCATCGACGGCCAGGCCTAGGCACCGGCCATCATCGGCTGCGCCGGTGTGTGAGACGGCTTGAGCAACAGCAGGCAACCGGCAGCCAGCACAAAGACACTGGCAAACACGCCATACAGGTGCAGCGGTTGCCAGCCGCCATCGAGCAGCACACCGGCCACGGTCGGCGACAGGATCGCGCCAATCCGGCCGATGCCGATGCCCCAGCCCACCCCGGTGGCGCGCACCGAGGCGTCGTAGACCACCGGCGACAACGCATAGAGCCCGGCCACGCAGCCGTTGGAGAACAGCCCGATCAACACGCCAAGCCCCAGCGCTGTGCTGACCGATGAACCACTGCCGACAAACAGCACCAGCAGCCCGGCCGTGATCAACATGAACAACGCCAGCACCCGCCCCAGCGGCCAGCGCGAGGAAAGCCCGCCGATCAGCGCCGCGCCGACGATTCCGCCGACACTGAGCAACACCCCGCCGGTAATACCTTGCTCGGCCGACAAACCTGCGGCCACCAGCAGCTTGGGTGTCCAACTCATGACGAAGTAGAAGCCGAACATCACCAGGAAGAACAACAGCCAGATCAACAAGGTGGTACGGCGCATGGTGGGGGTCAGCAACTGCCGGAACCCGGTGGCGGTATCGGCCTCATGAACCTGCGGCGCTGGCAACTGCGCCAGTGCCGGCTGCCCCAGCCGCAGCGCCAGGCGATTGACCCGCGCCAGCGCATTGTCCGGGCGGCGTGCCAGCAAGAAGTCCAGGGATTCGGGCAGCCACAGCAGCACCAGGGGAATCACCAGTAAAGTGGCAAGGCCGCCGAACAGGAACACCGAGCGCCAGCCCCACTGCCCCAGCAGCCACACCGCCAACAGGCCGCCCAGGGTTGCACCGAGGGCATAGCCGGTGGACTGCAGGCTGACCGCCAGACCACGCCAGCGCTTGCTGGCATATTCACTGGCAATCACGTTGCTGCTGGCAAGGATGCCGCCGATCCCGAGCCCGGTGAGCCCGCGCAACAGGGCCAGTTGCAGCGGGCTCTGGCTCAGTGCAGAGAGCAGCATGCCGACCCCCGACAGCGCCAGGCAGAACAGAATAAGCGGGCGTCGCCCCACGCGATCGGCCCAGGGTGCGATAAACAACGAGCCGGCCGCCATGCCGAACAACCCGGCGCTGAGCAGCAGCCCGATTTGCGCCCCGCTCAGGCCCCACTCGGCAGAAACCGAGGCGGCGGTGAAGGCCATCACCAGCACATCGAAGCCGTCGATCATGTTCAGGAAAATGCAGATACCGATGGCCAGGCACTGGAAGCTGCCCATCGGGCCATGGTCGACGCGGTGCTTGAGATCAAGGCTCATGGGCTCACCTGCAGGCCGGCAGCGACCAGCGGCGAAATCACAGATAGACGTGTGCACACACAAAGCGAGCGGCGCGAACCCTGGCAGTTGCGCACCCTTGGTAAGCCATTCATGACTGAACCCTTTTTGTAATTGTTATCGCCTACGGTCGAGAGGGCTCCCGCCGTTGCCAGGGGCTAATCAATCAGATAATGGATCCATAGACAACAGGGCGAATCATGAAACGCCAGTACTATTGACGGTTTAAATTGCCTCATCACATAAGATTGATTTTATTTAAATGATATATATCAGATTCTTATATCGTGTTGTTAAAGTAAATAATTCTGTTCGATTATCGCCCGAGAACGCTGAGGCGTGCCTCGCTGCACGTGACGCTAATGGATCCATAAGAACCGCTGCGACCGCTGCGCGGCCGATCGCAGGCTATCGCCAGCGGCTACAAGCCCTGTAGCCGCTGCCGAGGAAACGAGGCTGCAATCGACTGCGCAGCAGTTGCCGTCAACTCAGCTGGCCGCTCTCCCGCAGCCAGGCTTCGGATCGGCGCAGGCCTTCTTCCAGGCTGACCTTGGGCGCATAGCCAAGCAGGCGCCGGGCCTTGTCGATAGAAATACCCCCCGTGCGCGAGAACATGTACATGGCGTCGGGCGTGATCTCGTCGGCGCGCTTGATCAGTCGGTTGAAATTCCAGAGGCCACGGGTCAGCGCCACGGCCAACCACAGTGGCAAGCTGCGCGGCGCGCCGGAGCGCCCTGCCCAGCGCCAGTGATGGCTGAAAAACGCCTTGCAGCTCACCGATTCGCTGGCGCTGATGTGAAAGATCTGCCCGCGCGCCTGCGCCAGGCCTGCAGCAAGCATCACCCCGTCGAGCAGATCGTCGATGTACACCGGCGTCCAGCGCCCTTCCCCCCGATTGGGCAAGATCAGCGCCCCGGCCTGGGCCATCTTCAGGGGCTCGCTGAGCCACGCACGCGAGCCGGGGCCGTAGACATCCCCTGGACGCACCACGGTGCAGTCGATTTCACCCGCAGCGTGGGCCGCCAGCACCAGGTGCTCGCTGGCCCCTTTGGCCACGCCATAGCGATAGTGATCGCCAATAACCACGTCGCAACGCTCGTCCGCTTGATCGGGGTATTCCCAACCCAGCGCGGCAATCGAGGAAAACTGCACGAAGCGCTGGGCGCCCGCGCTGATGGCGACATCCAGACAATTGCGTACGCCACGCACCGAGACCTCCCGGTACAGGCGCCAGGGCGCGGCCAGAGAAACCACCGCCGCCGTGTTGATGAACAGCTCGCAGCCGCGTGCGTGTTCTGCCCATTGCTGCGGCTGGGTCAAGTTGCCGGCGACGATGGCATTGCTGTCGTCGGCGCGCAGGTCCATGCCGCGCACCTCTGCGCCGAGCGCCTTGTAACGGCGCACCAGCGCCTGGCCGATAAAGCCGTTGGCACCGGTGATGAACACTGAACGCGGCACCTCAGGGGTTTGGCCCTGGGCACCGACCGGCATAACAGGATGGCTCATTGTGTGCGCTCCATCGGTTGTCAAGAAAACAGCACCTGGCTCACTGCACCGACGTTGCCCTGGCGCTAGGTGGAAAGGTGTTGGCATTGGGTCCCAGTCTTGGATAGGCCGCTTATTGGTTCTTGGCATTTACTGCCAGATTTTTATCATTTCGCGCCAGTCGCGCAGATATTCGCAACGGTTGTAGTGCGCCCACTACACACCTTTCGTGCCTCCCCGATACCGCAGAACCGTGCCTCCCTCGACCATGGTGTCCATCACGCCACAGTCGAGGAGAGCCATCATGGGCGCACGAATTCGAGTGATCTGGCACACGGTTGTGCAGGCCTGCGGCGGCACCTGGGCCCGCAACCGCGCAGCCACGGACGGCCGCGCCGCGTTGCTTGCCGCCCAGGAAGATGAAGAAGCCAGGAGCCTGGCCTGGGTCATGCAACTGCATGACCCGAAGAACGTCCGGCAACGCAAGGCGCAGCGCCGGGAGTGAAGCCGTGCCACGACTGCTGTGCGGGCAGCTTCGGATAAGTGGTCAGTAAATGGACGACGCACCAGAGGTTGTACGACTAAATTTAAAGGTCCGCATTGCCAACCCGGCATTCTTGCAGCGGTGACTCCTATGGAAAAGATCGCGAAAAAGTGGATCGGCTCCTCTGTAACCCGCCTGACCGAAGTGGGCCTTGTCACAATCATCGGATGCGTAGGGTCAACCGCCCTCCAGGCCGATGAGGCCTATGCAAAAAATCTGATCAAGAACATGTCCGACTATATGTCGGCGCAGAACAGTCTGTCGTTCAACTACGACACCATTCTTGAAGTTGTCACCGAGGATCATCAACGACTGGCGTTGGCCGGTTCCGGGACGGTTGTCATCAACCGTCCCGACAAAATACGCAGCACCCGCTCCAGCGGCTTTGCCGACATCGAGATGCTATTCGATGGCAAGACGCTGACCCTCGTCGGCAAGGGCAAGAACATCTACTCGCAGCTCGACGTTCCGGGCAGCCTCGACCATTTGCTCGATGTGCTCCGCGACAAGTACGACCGCCCGCTTCCGGGGGCTGACCTGTTCATGTCCGATCCCCAGGCGAAGCTGATGGAAGGCGTCACCGACATCAAAGACCTGGGCAGCGGGGTGATTGGCGGAGTCGAGTGCGATCACCTGGCCTTCCGGAAAAAAGAAGTCGATTGGCAGATATGGATCGCCCAGGGCGAGCGGCCCTATCCCTGCCGCTATGTCATCACCTCCAAGCAGATTGCCGGCGAACCGCAATACAGCATTCAGCTCAGCGACTGGAAAAGTGGTGAAGGTGCAAAGGCGGATGACTTTGTCTTCAGCAATCCTACCCAGGCCAAGAAAATAGAACTCAAGGACTTGCCCAATGCCGAGGACTTGCCGCTCAACTTTGTACGAGGTAAAGCCAAATGAACCTGCTGTTGAAGTCCGGTGGCCCCGTTGTTGTCGGGTTCGTGCTGATGTGCGCGCTGGAAGTGGGCGAACACCTGTCCATTCCGGGAGTTCACAGCCTGGTGCCAGAGGCCCAGGCCGTTGTCGGGCGTCCACTCACTCCGGTGAGTGTTGCCGGGGTGGCCAGACGTACGGCACGACGTAACTAGCGCTCCTGCCTGGTCCTGTAGCCGCTGGCGATAGCCTGCGATCGACCGCGAAGCGGTCGTAATTCAGAGGAAGATCGACAGCACGGCAGTGACACAAGCGGTCAATGTCACTGCCGTTGCGCCAAAAACCAAAGTACCAGCTCGGCTCGGCGGTGCTCGCCCTGGGCTACCCGTTGCTGGCCAGCCTCAACATCCGCCAGATTGCGCGGCCGTTCATAAAAGAGCTGGCCGACTATATTCGCGGCTCGGTGTCACTGGGCATGCACGACCGCTTGAGCGTCGTGTACCTGGAGAGCAGCCGCAGTGCCGCGCCCATGAGCCATCCGCCGGACGTCGGCCTGAGTTATCCCATCGTACCCACGGCGATGGGCCGGGGAGCATCGCCGCCTCCGGGCGTGACGAGCGCACGGCGCTGCTCAACGAGATCAAGGTCAGGACGCCTGAAGACTGGAATGTGTTTTACCCCCGGATCGAAGAAAGCATTCAGGAATTTCAGGCGCGGGGGTTTTGCGTGTCGTACGGCGACCTGCGCAAGGAAATCCACGCCGTGGCCGTGCCCATGCGGGCTATGGGCGACGGCGAGATCCTGGTGTTCAACTGCGGCATTCCCTCGTTCATGCTCAGCGAGGGACAACTGATCAAGGACGTGGGGCCACGGCTGGTATCGATGGTGCGCAGGCACGAGGCTGCGATCGGCTGCGCAGCAGTCGCCATACAGTCGACCGCCCTTGTATAGATCGAACCACTACCGACGCTGAATGTCGGTTGCAGTAAGCAGTCAAATAAAAGGCCCCCACGATGCCAACCAGAGCCAGAGCCACGATCGTCTGCCTGCGCAGTGGCAAGGTATTGCTCGTCAAGAAACGCCATGCCAAATGGAACTTGCCCGGCGGGGCCATCGAAGCGGGTGAAACCCCCTTGCAGGCAGCGCTGCGCGAGCTTGAGGAAGAAACACGACTGCAAGCCGAGAAAATGCTCCAACTCTGCGAGATTGCCATCGGCGACACACTGCACTACATCTTCTGTCTGCAGGTAGACGACCAGACCAAAGCCATCCCCGCCAGAGAGATCAGCCAATGCCGCTGGGTGCGCAAAAAGTCGCTCAACGGCATCCCCCTGACGCTGCGTGCGGGCAAACTGGTGCGTCGCGAACTACCGGTACTGATCCCCTGAGCGTCGGGCTTTACGCGGGAACACCCATAATGCCCATTTCTTTATCGCAAGCGACCGCCAGGCAAGCTGCACTCATGCTGGCGATAGCAGTGGCCATGCTGGCGGCCTCCGGCATCGAGCCCCATAGCCGGGTAGACTGGCTGCTCGAAAACGCCCTGCCGGCAATATTGCTGGTAGGCCTGGTAGTGGGTTGGCGTTATCTGCGCCTGTCGGCCAGCGCATATGGGGCGATCCTTGCCCTGTTGGCTATCCATGAACTCGGCGCCCACTACACCTATGCCAAGGTGCCCTACGAGGCATGGGCCCAAGCGCTTGCCGACCGCTCACTGAACAACGCCCTGGGCTGGGACCGCAACCAGTACGACCGTCTGGTGCATCTGAGTTATGGCGTGCTGTTCTGCCTGCCCCTGCGCGAAGTGCTGCAACGCTGCACCCCCTTACGGGGAATGTGGCTGGCCCTCCTTGCACTCAACGTCGTACTGAGCACTTCGGCGATGTACGAATTGATCGAATGGGTTGGCGGCCAGTACTTGGGAGAGGACCAGGCCAAGGCTTTCCTGGCGACCCAGAAAGACCCCTGGGACGCGCAAAAAGACATGGCACTGGCCGTGTTCGGCGCCTGCATGACTCAGGCCGCGTTGCAGTCCAAGCGCTGGCTGGGGTGCCGCGCCAACGTTTGAACCTGGCCTGGATCGTCCCTACTGCCCCCGCTGAAAATTCAAGGCCCTGCACACACCTAATGATGCGCGTGCAGGGCCTTGATCAGTTCGGCCTTGGTCATGGTCGAGCGCCCGCGGATGTCCTTGCTGCGGGCCTCCTTCATCAGGCTTTGCTTGGTCTGGCTGTCGAGCGAGGCGGTGGAGCTGCGCGCGTGCCCTTCACGGGTCTTGGCAGCACGCTTGGCTGAATCGGAGCGGGCCGTCTTCTTCTCGCTTGTCGACGTGCTCTGGCCCGAACCGCCGGCCTTTTCACCCCCACCCGACTGCTTGTTCACCGTCGCCCAGGCACGGGCTTCGGCTTCGTCTCTGGACACGCCCTTGTTTTCGTAGCGCTGCTCGATGTGTTCGGCCTTGCGCTTCTGTTTGTCGGTGTACTTGGCTTTGCTTCCCCTGGGCATGACGGCATTCCTCTACGGTGTTTCCCGTTGGAGAATGCCGCGCCGGCCAAGTGCCGCACGAGGGATGAACGGTCGTCAGCACGCCGGACCAGGCCCGCCGCCGCAGTACAGCGTTTGCCTAGACAAGTAATCGGCCTGTGGCAGGCACAGCAACACGACCGCACCCGCTGCTTCGCGCGCATGGCCAGGACCGCCCAGCGGAGAAGTCGATGGCGCCGTAGTGGTCCATCGCGGCCTTGACCAGGCGCTCGGCGAAGTCCCGGCCGGTGACGCTGCCTGCGCAGGCCACCGCTTCACCACTTGCCAGTGGCAGCGCCGCTGCGCGTCCGATACCACGACCGGAGCCGGTCACCCGTGCGACGTTGCCTTCAAGCATGTTCATTGCGTATTGCTGTTGCGTTGTTGTTTTCAGGCTCAAACGGCTCAACGGCCCCAGAGCCCGGCGAGATCGCCGGCTTCGAGGGCACCCAGTACCTGTTCGGTATGAGCGCCACGGGTGGGAATCGGTCCTGGGGTGACCACCTGCCCGTCAAAGCGCGGGGCCGGGTGCGCCTGCAGCAGGCCGTCGCGCTCGAAATACACGTCGCGCTCGACCATGTGCGGGTGCTGCGAAGCTTCACGGGGGCTGAGCACCGGGGCAAAACAGGCATCGGTGCCTTCCAGCAGATCGCACCAATGCTCGCGCGGCTGGCTGGCGAACAGCGTTGCAAAGGCTTCACGCATCGCAGGCCATTGCCTGGCGTCCCATTGGTGGGCAAAACGGGGATCGTCCTGCAGGCCGAGCTTGTTCAGCAGCAAGGCGTAGAACTGCGGTTCCATCGAACCCAGGGCGACATAACGGTCATCGGCGCAGCGGTAGGTGGCATAGAAGTGCGAGCCGTCGTGGACGCTCTTGCCACGTTGTTCGTTGAGCAGGCCCCTGCTGCCCAGCGACATCATCAGTTGCATCATGTGTGCCGAGCCATCGACGATGGCGGCATCCACCACACTGCCCTGCCCGGTCTGGCGCGCCTTGAGCACCCCGGCCAGTACTCCGATGGCCAGGTACAACGCACCGCCGCCGATATCACCGATCAGGGTGATCGGCGACGAGGGTGCTTCACCTGCGGTACCGCTGTGGTACAGCGCGCCCGACAAGGCGATGTAGTTGTTGTCATGGCCGGCGGCGTTGGCCATCGGTCCGTGCTGGCCCCAGCCCGTCATGCGCCCGTACACCAGCCTGGGGTTGCGCGCCTGGCACTGCTCCGGGCCCAGGCCCAGGCGTTCCATGACACCGGGGCGCATGCCCTCGATCAGGACATCGGCACTTTCAATCAGTTTGAGCACCAGCTCGCGACCTTCGGCGGTCTTGAGGTCGGCCACCACCGAGCGCTTGCCACGGTTGAGCGGGTTGGCGGCGGCATTGGCCTCACCGGTAATCGAAGTGGACGCGCCACGCTCCACGGCAATCACATCAGCCCCCAGGTCCGCCAGGTGCATGGCGCAGAACGGCCCTGGGCCGATTCCGCAGATCTCGACAACATTGATACCTTGCAGCATGTGCTCTCCTTAGGGGTGTCCTTGTTGTTATTGGGGGGAACGCTAGCAGAGGATGGCGATGTAATCCTGCCCCCCGCCACGGGTGGCTATGGCCGCCGGAGCAGCGGGCTACTCTGGGCCCGCAATCGCTGGCAATAACAACAAAAGGAAGGAATGAGCGTATGTTCGAGTTACCTCCCCACTGGGCCCTGTGGGCAACCTGCTGCCTCGCCGCACCGGCGGTGGCTACCGCACAAACCCAGGTAGCGCCACCCAACCCGTACCTGGCCCAGTCCTACAACAACCAGACCCATTGGAACGACGGCGCTTCGGACAGCACCTCGATCAGCGTGGCGCGTGGTTCATACAAGATGACCCCGCAAGCCTACCGCGTGGTCCCGAACGAATCGGGCAGCCTGATGCAGTACACCGACAAGGTCGGTGGCACGGATATCTACTGGTACTGGGCCGGGTTCTCCTTGCGCAAACTGAAGATCGACGACGACTTCAACTTCAAGGAAATCGCCCGCGTCGACCTGCCGGTCAAACTACCCAACTACACGCCGGTGTCCACCGAGAAACGCCTGGAGCAAGCCGCCCAGGCCCGTAAGTTCCTCGACGCCAAGGATGAGAAAGGCCTGCTCGACTACATGCAGTCGCAGCCCAACCGCATGCTGACGGCCACCACCGACCAATTGCTGGGCGGCGCCATCTACTCGCTGCTGACCCGTGACAACGCCTTCATCGGCGCCAGTGCCCGCCGGGTGTTCCGCATCGACCAGAATGACGCCAAAGACCCTGCCTCGGGCATGAAACTGACCCACGAAGTGCAACTGCCCGACGCACTGTTCGACAACGAAAAGACCAAGCGCAGCGTCGGCATCCCGATGGACACTGCCTTTGGCATGGGCATGACCCTCAACGGCTACCTGGTGGTCAACACCATGGGTGGCACCGTGGCGACCCTGGACCGCACCACGCTCAAGCTGATCGACACCTACCGCATCGAAGGCAATGACGAGGTGTTCCTCAACTCCTTCGCCACCGGCCCTGAAGTGGATGGAGGCGCGGTGTATGTGGCCTCCAACCAGAACATGTATCGCCTGGTGGTCGACAAGAACGGCAAGCTCCACGCCGACGAAGCCAGTGGTGCCTGGAAAGCCCCCTACGAGCGCGGCCCGCGCTTCACTGCAGTCAAAATCGGCGATGGCACCGGCTCCACCCCTACCCTGATGGGCTATGGCCCGGACGAAGACCAACTGGTGGTGTTCACCGACGGTTCGAAAAAAATGAACCTGGTCGCCATGTGGCGCGACAAGATTCCGGCGGGCTGGAAACAGAAGCCGGGCACCCTGTCGCCACGGGTTGCCGACCAGCGCCAGGTTGACCTGGGTGACGCGATCCCGACCGTGCAGTCGGAGCAATCGGTGGCGGTGTATGACGGCCATGCCTTTGTGGTCAACAACATTCCGGCACAAGACAAACCGGCGCTGGCCAAATCGGGCTACTACGTCACCATGCTCAACGGCATGACCCGCCCGGCGGCCAAGGGCGTTGCAATGCTCAAGTGGGACAGCGCCAAGGACCAATGGAATACCCTGTGGAATCGCACCGACGTCGGTTCGGTCTCAGTGGTGCCAATGATCAGCGGTGGCAGCCGCATGGCCTTGATCAACGGCGTGTACACCGCGCGCCAGGGTGAGGGTTACCACATCGGCATGGACCTGGACACCGGCAAGACCGTGCTGGAAATTGCCACGGGTAGCGACCCGGTGTTCAACGGCATGTATGCACCGATCAAAGTCGATGCCCAGGGCCGCTTGATGTATGGCATGGCCTTCGGCCTGGTATTGATGGACACCAACCGCATGCAGAAAGTCGAGCAGGTTGCCAAAAGCCAGTAAGCCACACCCTCGTTGACCAAACGCCCGGTGCCCAACACCGGGCGTTTTGCATGCCTTGTGGGCGCTGGCTTGGCGGCGATGGGCCGGTGCAGTTAGCCGATCAAGGGGCGCGGCCGATTGCCAGCAAGCCCCGCTCCCACCGTTCAAGCGCGGGGCGCATTAATCGCTCAACTGGCTGTCAATGACAATGCTGCCACTGAGCAGTTTGTGTACCGGGCAGGCATTGGCCACGCCCAGCAGTCGCTCGCGCTGGGCAGCATCGAGATCACCGTGCAGCTCGATTACACGCTTGATCTCGGTGCGCATGGGTGCGCTCTTCTCTTCCTTGATGATGTCCAACTGCACATGCACGTGCTGCAGCGGCCACTCCTTGCGGCGGGCATACATCGACAGGGTAATCGCGGTACACGCACCCAAAGCCGAGAGCAACAATTGGTGAGGGTTCGGGCCACTGTCGTGGCCTCCAAGCGCCTCGTTCTCATCGGCCAGCCACTGGTTCACGCCGGCGGACAGGTTGACGGTGTAGGGAATCTCTCCCAGTTCGGCATGTAAGGTCGAATCGGTCATTTACGGGGGACTTCCTTGGCAATGGCCAAACCAGAAGGGCCTGGCGCGAGTGTCTTAACACTAGCGTCAGGCCCTCTGCCTGTGAAGTCACAATCACGATCTGCAGCGTCCTGTGGTTAGAACAGCTTGAGGAAGTTGAAGTACAGCCGCGGCTCCTTGCCGTTGTGATCCTCCAACGCTTCGGCCGACACCGAGCGAGTCAGCGGGAACGCCAGTTCAGGCGACAGGTACATGTCCTTGGCAACCTGGAAGTGGGCGCCGAAACCTGCCGACGACAGGCTCTGTGAGCCGAAATAGTCAGGGCTGTTGTTCCACACCTTGCCCACGTCCCAGAAACCGTAGTATTGCGTCGGCACGCGGTAGTCCTTGACCTGGTGGGCGGTGTTGTACTGCAGTTCGACCTTGCCCGCGATACCGTTGTCAGCAGCGATTTCCGAAGGGTCGTAGCCGCGGCCGAACTGGCTGCCGCCCACACCGAACTGCTCGGGTGACAACAGCGCATTGCCGAAGGCCGTCTGCCCTGTAAGGGCCAGGTACAGGTTCAGCCCTTCGAGCACCTTGCTCAAGTCCTGGATGCGCTGGGCGTCGTATTGCAGCTTGGTGAAGTCGGTCTGGCCGCCCTCACGCGAAGGGTTGGCGCGACCTTCGTCACTGGCGCCAAGCACGTCCAGGCCCTTGCTCACTTCGGCCTTGAGCAGGTTGCGGCCACCGTACTGGTCGGTGAAATCCCAGCTGGCGCCCAGGCGCAGGGCACGAATGCGGTCATCGCTGGACGGCGCCTGGTCGGGGTCGTCCAGGTACTCGGCCTTGCCGTTGAACCAGGTGAACGCCGCGGACGTCTTGAAGGTTTCGGCACGGCTACGAATCCAGGGGTGGGCGATGCGCACGGCCAGGGTATCGCCACTGCTGTTGGCATTGAGGAAGTCGAAGGTGTCGGCGTTGCCATCGTTGTGCTGGGCGAGCACGCTCAGCACCGTGCCCTGACTGCCCAGCGGCAGTTCGTACTGGCCTTCGTAGAAGGCCATCTTGTCGCCTTCGACCGAACGTCCAAGGCGCAGCGACAGGTGATCGCCCAGGCCCAGCGGATCGTTCACGCCGATCCCGCCATACACCTGCCAGGGCCCGAAGTAGCGACTGTCGCGGTTATCGAAGCCGATGAAGCCTTCCCAGCGGCGCAACTCGTTGGCAACGTCCAGGTCGGTCCCCTGCCCCACGCTCGAAGGTGACAGCACCGCCCGGCTGTCCAGGCCCGAGAGGTCGTTCATCAGCAACAGGTTGCGTTCCAGGGTCTTGCCGGTCAGTGGCGCTTCGTTGCGAATGTTCGCAGCATAGCGTTCCACGGCCTTGTTGCTGGGCCCGCTGATCTTGACCTGGTTGACCTTGCCTTCGACCACCTGCAGGCGTAACAGGCCCTTGTCGACCTTTTGCGCAGGGACGAAGGTGCGCACCAGTAAAAAGCCGTCGTCGCGGTAGCGCTGGGTGATCTGGTCGGTCACGGCGTTCACCTCGCCGAGCGTTACCTGGCGACCTTCGAGCCCCTTGAGTACGCTGGCAAAGGTACCTTGAGGGTAGTGATCGGCACCTTCGAGCATCACCTTGCGGACTTCAAAGCGAGTGCTGCTGGCGGTCAATGGTCGTGGTTGGGCAGGAGCCTGCACCTCGGGCGCCTGCGGCGACACCCGGGTAGGCGACAGCTCCAGGCTGCCTGGCATCTGCACCGCCGGACTGCGCCGACCGTCGGGACCGGGGGTTTCCACACGACCTGGGTCCAGGCCGCTCAGTGGCGCTGCCAGTACCGGTTGAACCGCCAGGGCGACGGCAATGCACAGGGCCAGGGCCGATTTTTGCGCGAAAGTGTTCATGATTACTTGCCTCCTTTTTGAGGCTGTTCCAGGTGACGGGGGATCACACTGCGGTTCCAGTCAGGGATCTGGAATTTGCCGTCTTTGAGTAAGCCGTTGGCATACGTCAGCACGTCGGAGACGTCTGGCAGGCGGTCCTGCTTGTCGCCGTAGGCGCGAGGCTTGCACACCAGCTGAACGTCGTAAGTGCGGGCAACCGCCGGGGTTACCGAGTAGTTCGCAACCACCGCCGACGGGGACTCCAGGGCGGTGCAGCGTTCGCTGCCCGGTGCCTGGGCGCTGATTGCAACGCCCTCTGCCCGGGGCTGGGGCGGTGTTGGCGGTGCTGCCGAGTCGCTAGGATCAGGCAGGTTGGCCGGTGCGGGTACGTCACCCGGCACGTCACCCGGTACATCAACAGGTACATCGGGCGGCACCATGGGCCCGGTAATGGTCAAGGTGCCGTCATAGAAGGTCACCTGGTAGTTGGCACCGGCATCGATACCGTTCTGGCGAATGGCATAAGGCCCCACCGCTTCACCCGGATCACGCTTGAGGCCCACCGCGACCGAGTCGTTGTACTTGAGGCCTTCGACACTGTGGGTCAGCGCAGGATCGGCCTGGCCCTGGACCTTGGTCTTGTCATCGGCACGGATCACCAGGGGCGCCGGGGTAATGGTCAGCACGCCGTCCTTGAAGGTCAGGCTGTAGTTGCCGCTGGTACTGCGCAACTCGCCTTGGCCGATCTGGTACTGGCCGACGTTTTCGCCGGCGCGGGTGCCGGCACCGGCGCGTGCCAGAGCACCACCGTTGAGCAGTTGATCCGGGGTTTCGTCAAACTTCTGTCCGCTCATGTCGTAACCCAGGTGCGGGTCGCTGTCGCCATAGACCTTGCTCTGGTCACGGGCGGTAACGGTCAGGGGGGCCGGAGTGATGCTCAGTACACCGTCGCGCACTTGGGTCTGGTAGCGCTGGTTGACGAAGTCACCGGTGCTGGCAGTACCGCTGATGGCATAGCGGCCAACATCGGAGCGCTGGGTAGCGTTGGTCTGTGGGGTCAGGCCGAGCGCAAAGCGTGGGTCGCCCAGTTGCTCTCCCACATACTGATCGAGTGCCTGCACGGCCTGGGTGTTGCTGTCGGCCGGGTTGGCCAGCACCAGGGGTCCATGGCTGAAGGTGGGATTGGCATCACCATACTGGCGGCTGGCGTCGTCGATCTGCACGGCCAGCTTGGCCTGGTTGGCGTTGAGTTTGACGGCATCGGCACTGGCGTCCTGGGTTTCCAGGAAATGCACCCGCGCCCGCTCCAGCAGCGGCCCGGAAGGCGCCTTGCCATCCTTGGGCTGTGCCCAGGCCTGGTCGTTCATCAGCCAGGCCAGCACGCCGTCCACGCGCGTGACCTTGTCGCCCAGAGCCACCAGCAATTGCTCGGAGGTGCCGTCCTGGCTGTTGTGCTGGATCTCGCCCTGGTTCATGGCGCCGCCGATGGCGTAGTCGTCCACGCCCCAGCCTGCGTCGGTGCCATTGCGAGGGTCCTTGGCGACCATCACTACGCCCTTGTAGGCGTCCAGGGCAAAGCCGACCGGCAAGTCGCCCACCTCGACGCCGTTTTTCTCGACCCGGGTCAGCGAAGTCTTGCCGGTATCGGGCATCAGTTTCCAGTGGTCGCCGTGGCTGTCGGTGAAGCTCAGGCCGTTGACCAGGTAGTCGGAGCTGTCCAGGTAGTTCATGAGGATGTTGGGGTCGATGGGCTGGCCGTTTCTATCGACGAAACCGGCAGCTTCGAACACCAGGTAATCGAAGCGCTGACCACCCTGCTCCAGGGTCACGTTGACTGGAGAGTCCACCCCGGACGCGGGCGATGCCGTGACGTCTTGATAGCCCACGTACTTGATCTGCTGGGCGCTGACGCCACTCATGCTTTCACCCGAATAAGGCGCCACCACGGTACCGGTGGTGGTCGCGCCGCTGGCGTTGGTCTGGTTGAAATGGAACACCCCGTTGCTGGCCTGGCCGGCCAGGATGCCGGCGTGGTTCAGGGAGCTGTCGAGCAGGACGCTGGCGCCCTGCACGGCCACTTTGGAACCGATCAGCGCCGTGTTGGCATCCTGGATCACCGAGGCGGTGTTGGCGGTCTTGATCCAGATGGTGCCGTTGCCGACATCGATGATCGCGCGCTTGCCGTAGGCAGCAGCGCCACTGTCGGCCGGGGTCGAGAGGTCGTTCAGGCGTACATCGCCGGTGGCAGCGACGTACAGATTGCCATCCTTGAGCAGGA
Organism: Pseudomonas vranovensis; assembly: GCF_040438935.1. Lineage (NCBI taxonomy): Bacteria > Pseudomonadati > Pseudomonadota > Gammaproteobacteria > Pseudomonadales > Pseudomonadaceae > Pseudomonas > Pseudomonas vranovensis. Next base: position 2,161,765 of record NZ_CP159259.1, read on the forward strand.
TCGGCGCGTTGATATGAACCGAACCGCTGTCATTGCGCTTGGCCTTGTCCAGCGCAGTGCCGCTGCCCTGGCTGTCGTAGTCGGTGACGCTGCCCACGGTGCCACTGGCAATCAGTGCAAGGGTCTTGCCGCTACCCACTACCGGCGCAACGATCGGGGCGTTGACGTTGATGCGCTCACGGGCCTCGATACGTACATCGTTGTTGGCCAGGCTGTTGGCGATCACGGCGTTGCTGACGTTGTCACCGGTGGGCACCTCGACGATGTCGATGCGGTCCGGGTCCAGCAGCCACAGGCCCGATTGAGCGCCACCGGAGGCATCCACCGCGGCGTCGCGAGTGACACTCAGGCGCTTGCCCGAGGTTTCCACCACGCCCCCCTTGATGCCGCCCTTGGCACTGGCCTTGCCGGCAAACTCGGTGCTGCCTGAAGACCACACCACGACCTTGCCACCTTCGCGGGCGCCGTCGGCCTTGAGCTGGGCACCCTTCTCGACCCGGGTAGCCTGGGCAGCCTGCTCAAGGCCTTTGCCCTGGAAGCTGCCACCGATCAGGGCAGTGCCGCCGTTGCCAGCGCTGCCGGATACATCGACCTGGGCACCGCTGGCCAGGGTTACCCGATCACCCAGCACACTGATCTGGCCACCGTCACGGCCCTTGGCCGACAGATTGCCGCTGACCTGAGTCTGCTCGGCGTTGCCCAGCACGATGGTACCGCCCTGGTTGCTGACCGAGTCGGCAATCACGGCGCCACCGACACTGATCACCGAATCCAGGTGCTTGGCGGCGCGTTGGGCACTCATGGCTACCACGCCTTCCCCGACCTCGATCTGTCCGCTGTTGCTGACACCGCCCTTGAGGCTGGGATCGACGCTATTGGCCTCGGCCGGGGAGCCGTCAACGGCCAGGCTGATCAGGCCATCGCCATGAAAGTCGAGGGTGGCCTTGGGGCCCGTGGCGAGGTTGACCTGGCCTTTGCGCGCCTGGATGACACCGGCGTTCTCGACCTGGGCCCCGAGCAGCGCCACGGTACCGTTGTCGAACACGCTGATCTTGCCGTCGTTGCGCACCAGGCCTTTGAGCTGAATGTCCAGCTTGCCGCCGTTGGCAAACTCACGTGCCTGCTCATCGGTGATGACTCCAGCACTGGCCAGCAAGGCACTGGTCGATACCCGAGAATTGGGGCCAAACCAGATGCCGTTGGGGTTGAGCAGCAACACCTGACCGTTGGAGGTGAGCACGCCCATGATCTTCGACGGGTCGCTGCCGATGACCCGGTTCAGGGTCACCGAGGTGCCGTCGGGCTGCTGGATATGCACCTTGTTGTCGGGGCCGATGCTGAACTTCTGCCAGTTGATCCCGGTGCGCGGGGTACTGGTGTCGATCTGCAGGGTGGACCCGCTCTGGTTGATGGCGCCTTGGCCCGAAATTACCTGGCCACCCTGGGGCAGCTCATCGGCGAACAGTTCATGGGGGGCCATGGCATCGCCTGCTGCCAGGGCAATGGCCAGGAACAATGGCGTCAACGCCAGGCGCTGGGGGCTGCTGAGTCGGGTGGATCGTTTCATGGACCAGTCTCCTCAATCTACGCAGCGAAGCGGCTGCGGGGTTGAGGCAATCATTGGCCGTGCGGGGAGTGCCGAGGGATCAGGGGATCATGAGAGTGATGTAGGGGATGCACTACAGACCGGGAAAAGGGTGACTCAATGCTGTTGCCTCTGCCGCGCACTCAACAGCCGTGGCCGCTTCGCGCCCAATCGTAGCCTCACGGCAGCGGCTACGACGTGGCCTGGGGCAGGCGCAGGCGCAAGGTCAGGAGGTTGCCGCCCTGGGGCGGCCAGTGCCAGCGCAACTGCCCGCCCATCAATTGCGCCAGGCGCTCGCACAACACCAGCGCCGGCTCCAGGCTATCGCTCGGGGCATTGAGTGGTGCATCGGGCGGCTGCGGACCGATCCGCAACTCCCAGAGCATTTCGGCATGCCCCAACAGTGCGCTGCTGGCCGTTACTTGCAAGGGCGCCGCCACCCACTGCCCACAGTGCCGGAGCAATAGGCCGACAATCTGCTGGTAGCGCTCACGATCGACCCAGGCTGGCGACGGTGCTTGCGGCGCCTGCCACTCGGCACTCAGGACGCCGTCGGCGGTGACCGCCTGCAGTGCATCACGGGTCAGGCGCACCAGGTCGGTCGCCCACGGCCTGAGCAACAAGGTCCCACTCTCAAGGTCCGCCAGGTCCAGCAGTACGCCGATGCGGTCAAGTATCTGCCGCGTGTCTTGCCGCGCCTGTTGCAAGGCCGCGCTGTCTTCAAAGGTGGCGGCCACCTCGTGCAAGCGACTGGCGATCATTTCCAGCATGTGCCGGAACTCCTCGCCAACCCGGTGCAGAAACATCAGGCGCGCCCGCCTCACCGCCAGGTTCTGTTCGTTGGCATGGGTCAGGCTGATCAAAGCCTGTTCGTGTTCAGTCATGTCGACGAAGGAGCACAGCATGCCCACCAGCACCCCTTGTGCATCCCGGTACGGCGCGCCCCAATGATGCAAGGCAATTTTCCGGCCCCGGTCGTGCAGCACCAGTTCCAGGCTGTAGGGCTGCTGCGCTGCGGCCGCTTGCAGGTACTGCTGGTGAAACTGCAGGGCCTCCTGCGGGGGCACGCGTTCGCTGTCGATGACCCGTTTGCCCACCGCTTGCTCAAGGGTGGTATCGAGTACTTCCAGGAAGCGCCGGTTGCAGGTCAGCAGGTAGCCTTCGGCATCGCGCAGGCACACCGGCATCGGCATGGCCTCGAACAACGCGTGAAAGTACTGGTCGCGGCTTTCGTCGGGCAAGGCGCCGGCGGTGGCCGGCAGGCGTTCGAGCAAGCCACCGCGCCAGGCGATTTCCAGCAGTTCGGCAAGCGAGCCGGCATTGAGCTTTTGCAGCAATCGCGCCTTGTAGGTACTGACCGTACGGTCGCTCAGGCTCAGTTCGTCGGCGATGTCCTTGTTGCTGCGACCATTGACCAGGTACTGCAGCACGGTACGCTCCCGAGGCGACAAGTTGCGCAGTTGCTCGTCTTCGGCCTGCAGGCCTTGCGGTGCAGCAACGCTGCCCAGGCTTCTGACCGGGAACCACGCCCGGCCGCGCAGCAAGGTGCGCACGGCATCGCCGAGCTCCTCCACCGCTTCAAGCTTGCTGACGAAGCCCGAGGCGCCCGCCTGCAGGCACAAGCCGGCAATGTGCTCGGTGCTTTGCGCGGTCAGTACCAGGGTGCGGGTGGGGCTTTGCCGTTGATGCAGGCGGCGGATCACTTCCAGCCCGCCCAGCCTGGGCAGTGCAAGGTCCAGGATCAGCAGCTCGGGCTCCAGGGCCAGCGCCTGCTGCAGGGCTTCGGCGCCGTTGTCCAGGGCCGCCACCACCAGGTGGCCTTGGGCATCGAGCAAGGCTTGCACGGCGGCGCGCAGCAAGGGTTGCTCGTCTGCAATCACGATTGTGTGCATGGCCATCGCTCCTGCGAAGTATCCGCTACAGCGTAGTGCATGGCCTTGCATTCGCAGCGCCGGGCGCGATGCTCACACCCCCGGCGCCTCAGTGGGTCAGGCGAGGAAGGAGTAGAGAATCGCCGACAGGGTAATCAGGCCGATGGAATGTATCGCCATCATCTGGAACGTGGTGGAATTGAAAGTTGGAGCGGGAGGCTCCAACTTTTGGCCAAGGTATATTATACCGGCACAGCTACTTCAATAAGCCGATGCCCCATGCAATGAACCCGCCATGCTGGATCTGAATTGAGCGCCCCAGTGGCCATCTACACTTGTAATAATGTAGAAAGAGTCAAACGTATGACCAGGAATAGGTGTTCCAGCTTTATCCAGACGCGTGAACGAAAGCGCGACATGATACTTGTTTGCATTGCCTTTCCCGTCACTGCCGGACTGAACAACATACCGGTAATTCCAACGTGTATTTTCCCATCCAATGGCCTTGGAAAGCTGTTGCAAGTTCTGGTCTTTTGCATACGCCTCAGGTGTTTCCCAAACAGTGACTTGGTTACCCGACATACGCACGTGTGGGTAGTTCAATGTCTTGGCCCACGCCCGTTCATCTTTAGCGTTGAATGTGGTTAAGAATCGGTCCAGCGCCTGACAGGGAACATCAAACGCCTGGCTATAATTCCCCTTCGCATCTTTTGCACAGCTATCGGGCAAATGCGTTTGAGCAGGCGCTGCAAAAACGTGGGTGGCGGCCATCCCAGCAGCCAAAAACAACGATGCTTTCATTACAGGCTTCATATTTATTCCTTATTATATTTTACGTTAAAAATTTGTTAGAACCCTGTGATAAAACAGGGATTGTTTACGTTCACTTGAACGCTCAAGCACCGTCAGCATGAACAATCATTGCTAATGATTCACACCTTTCATTACAGACTCGCCAGGGTGGCTGAACTGATTCTTCGAATTGAACCATCCGTCAGTAATTTCGACTGCTCTGGGTCATGCCCATAGAGTACAAATGCGCCTTTGGACTTTAGCTGCTTAAACAAATTAAAGTTATTAATCATTCCTTGAGCATCATTGACCACCATGGCATCGGGGAGTGTCATCTTTTCAAGAGAGGCCTTTAAGTAGCACGCATCTGCAGTAATGACGACCGCTTTACCCTCTACATTGACTTTCAGTGACTGGTGCCCGGGTGTGTGCCCAAAACTAGGAATCAGTACAACCGAACCATCACCAAACAGATCATGTTCGCCATCAATTTCGAGGCGGTCGTGACCTAAATCATAATGGCGAGGTGCATATATTTCTTTTTCAATATTTTCCTCATTCTTAGCCGCTTCCCACTCACGCTTTTGAATAACCAATCGTGCATTAGGGATACACGCATTACCCCCACAATGATCGAAATGCAGGTGAGAGTTAATGATAAAATTAATTTTCAATGGGTCGACACCGAACGCTTCCAAGCGTTTAGCTACATCCTCACCCGGTACAAAATTAACCGTGGTTAAATCAGCAAAAACCCCCAGTGATTTTTTGACCACGTCTGGATCGCTCGATTGCAAAGGCAACTCAAGGCCCGTATCAAACAACACAGTACCTTTAGGATGCTCGACTAAATAGCACGGCACTGGAATAGCGAGATCACCTGTTTCACCCGCCATAAAAAAACCATAAGGCATCGTGATCCAGCCACATGTCATTGCATATAATTTAACGTCTTCCATCGCAATAGCCCTTTACGTGATGATGGTCAGCCTGCCCGATTTATCAGGTAGTTACCAGGCAGCCCGGTAGATCGCCTCGATATCTGCAGGCGTGAGTTTGCGGGGGTTATTGCGCATCAACCGATCAATCGTGCTGGCCTCCTCGGCCATCGGTGCCAAAGCGTCCTGCGGAACGTTGAAAGCGCGAAGGCCGGTGGGAATGTCTACGGCAGCACACAGTTCAGCCATCGCATCGACACTGGCGTCTGCAGCCTGACTATCGCTTAAACCGGCGATATTCACGCCCATTGCCTGAGCGACGTCGCGAAGACGCTCCGTACAGGCAAGCTTGTTCCAGCGCATTACATAGGGCAGCAGCAAAGCGTTGCTAACGCCGTGTGCTATGTTGAAGCGCCCCCCCAGCGGATAGGCCAGCGCATGTACTGCCCCCACGCCTGCGTTTCCAAACGCCATGCCGCCCATCAGGCTCGCCGTAGCCATGTCTTCCCGAGCAACATGATCATCGGGGTTGGCATACGCTTTAGGCAAAGCGCGGGCAATTAACTTGATGGCGCCGAGCGCAATGGCATCGGTGATCGGCGAGCGATTGATCGAAAGGTACGCTTCGATCGCATGCACAAGCGCATCGACACCGCTGGCAGCGGTTACGCTACGCGGGCAAGTGCGCGTCATAACTGGACTCACGAGAGCAACGTCAGGCAGCAGGTAGTTGCTCACAATGCCTTTCTTGAGCTGCGCTTTTTTGTCGGAGAAGATCGCCACGTTAGTGACCTCCGAACCCGTGCCGGCCGTAGTAGGAATCGCGATCAGCGGAGGTCCCTTGCGGCTTACTTGATCGACGCCGAACAGCTCGGCCAGGGTGCCGTCATGTCCTGCGAAGGCCGCGACACCTTTCGCGATGTCGATAGCACTTCCACCGCCCAGCCCAATGAGCCCATCATGGCCACCCTCGCGAAAGGCGCGGGTACAATCTTCGACCAAACTGATTTCAGGCTCTGGTTGAACGTGGTCATAGAGGCCATACCGACGGCCACCCAGGTGGGCCAAGGCGAGGTCAACGGTACCCGACTTGACCAGGATCGCATCGGTCACGATTAATGGATTATTAACTTTCAGCCGGGTCAACTCAGCGTCCAGGTGTTCAACCGCGCTGGCGCCAGTCAGGAGTTTATTGGCGATTTGAAAGGCAGAAACACTCATCGGCTCGTCCTCGTTTTTTTATTTGAGATGAGCCAAGAGATAACAAAACCTGTGCCAAATTCTTGAAAGGCCCGTGTTTGCTGGGCTTTGCCTCGTTTCTGCTAGCCTCAGACACGGCTAGCGATCACGATTTCAATCGGAAAAACGGCTGTCGATCAGAAACCTAATCAGACCTCTCCCAGCGTTTCATCTTCTGGACGATGGTTGCCTGGCTTACCCCGAGCGCTTTGGCTGCTAGGCGCGTGGTCTTGTGTATGCGCATTGCTGAAAGAATCGCGATCCGCTCTGCATTTTCTAGAACCTTGCGCAGCGGCAGGCGATTCTGATTCAAGCGATCATCGTGAAGGTTGAGAATTTCCTCAGGGAGATCCAAGGCCTCAATCGTGTCACTTTCGCAGACAACTACCAAACGCTCGACCAGGTTGATCAATTCGCGAATATTTCCAGGCCATGCATACTCGCAGAGCAGATCCAGGGTCTCTAGCCCCCACGTCATGTTGCGCTCATAGCGCTCGTTGAACTGCCTTAGGTAATGCTCCAACAGCGTGGAGATCTCTCCGGCACGCTCACGAAGCGCGGGAATGTGGATGGGCACCACGTTCAGTCGATAGTACAGGTCAGCACGGAACAACCCCTGCCCTACCCTCTGTCGCAAATCATGGTGGGTGGCGCTTATGATTCGGACATCTACTTCGCGCAATTCAAGCCCACCCACTGGTATGAACTGGTTGTCCTCGATAACCTTCAGAAGCTTGACCTGAAGCGACAATGGAAGATCGCCAATTTCGTCCAGGAACAACGTTCCGTGATTTGCCAGCTCTAGGAGCCCCCGCTTCCCTTTGGCCGCTGCGCCAGTGAACGCCCCTGGCGCGTAGCCAAACAACTCCGCCTCGATCAGGTTTTCTGGCATTGCTCCGCAATTGAGCGGTATGAAAGGTTCCTTAGCCCGAGCGCTGGCATTGTGGATGTACTGAGCGACGAGGCTTTTGCCGACACCGGTTTCCCCTAACAGCAGCACCTTCACGTCACTGCCTGCTACACGTCGTGCCTGTGCGAAAAGCGGGCCTGTTTGCGCCTGGTCAAAGACCAGCGAAGATTGAGCCAGTTTTTCATATTTTCCAGCATTCAACTGCGCTGTGCTCTGACGCAGCTTCTTGAGCCCAGCGAGCTCATCCCTTTCATGCTTCATGCGCAGAAGCTCGGTCATGTCACGTACGGCGCTGACGACGTAGCTGATGCGACGATCCTGGAAAATAGGTGTTGCGCTCACCAGCAGCTTCTTCCCGTTACTGAGGCTCTGCATAACGGAAACCGGAGCGCCTTGCTGGAGTACGCGTAAGGATGCGGATTGCGAAACGACACCGTCGCGTACCAGGTCGTGCATGCTGCGTCCAATGAGCTGATCGCTCTGCAGTCCAGTCAGACGCTCGTACGCGCTGTTTACCTTAACGGTAATTCCTACCCCATCCGTGATGTAAACACCGTCGTGCAGTGCGTTCAGAATCGTATCGAAGGTTTGATCAGTGAAGTTCACAGCGACGCTCTGAGCTAGCAAAAACGTTAGTGTAAGACGTTTGCTCGCGCAGTGACCCTACACTTTCAGAGAGAGCGGCAGGCGTGAAGCCATGCTACCGCGGGACACGCCCGCGCCTACCGGGGTTCAGCACTCGACGAAGGCAACCGCCAGGCCGCCGCGCGAGGTCTCCTTGTAGTTGGCATGCATGTCGGCGCCGGTGTCGCGCATGGTGCGGATCACCCGGTCCAGCGAGATGAAGTGTTCGCCGTTACCGCGCAGGGCCATCTGCACGGCGTTGATAGCCTTGACCGCAGCAATGGCGTTGCGCTCGATGCAAGGCACCTGGACCAGGCCCCCGACCGGGTCGCAGGTCAAGCCCAGGTTGTGTTCAAGGGCGATTTCGGCGGCGTTTTCCACCTGCATGGGCGTTGCGCCCAACACGTCTGCCAGCCCCGCCGCGGCCATGGCACAGGCAGACCCCACCTCGCCCTGGCAACCGACTTCGGCACCCGAGATCGAGGCATTTTTCTTGCACAGGATGCCCACGGCAGCGGCGCTGAGCAGGAAGTCGACAATGTCGTTGTCGCAGGTCTCGGGGTTGAACTTCATGTAGTAGTGCAGCACGGCGGGGATGATGCCCGCGGCGCCATTGGTAGGCGCGGTCACCATGCGCCCGCCGGCGGCGTTCTCTTCGTTGACCGCCAGCGCAAACAGGTTGACCCACTCCATGGCACTCAGGGTCGAGCCGATCACGTTGGGCTTGCCCAGTTCCTGCAAGCTGCGGTGCAACTTGGCGGCACGGCGCTTGACGTTCAGCCCGCCCGGCAGGATGCCCTCGTTGCGCAAGCCGTTGTCGACACACTCGCGCATGGCCGCCCAGAGCTTGAGCAAGCCGCTGCGCACCTCGGCCTCCGGGCGCCAGGCGCACTCGTTGGCCATCATCAGCTCACTGACGCGCAACTGATGCTGCTTGCACAGCGCCAGCAACTGCGCGGCACTGTCGAAATCGTAGGGCAACTGCACCTGCTCGGCGGTGTCCTGTGCCTGGCCGATCTGCGCGGCCTCGACGATAAAGCCACCGCCCACCGAGTAGTAGGTCTGCTGCAGCAGGCAACCGTTCTCGCTGCTGGCTTCCAGGGTCATGGCGTTGGGGTGGTACGGCAGGCTTTCTTCGAGCAGCAAGAGATCACGGCTGCACTCGAAGGCAATCGCGTGGCTGGCGTCGAGCAGCAGCGTCTGGCTGGCGTTCAATTGCGCAATGCGCGGCTCGATGCTGTGCGGGTCGATCTGGTCCGGCCACTGCCCCATCAGGCCCAGCAGGCAAGCGCGGTCGGTGGCATGGCCCACGCCGGTGGCCGACAGCGAGCCATACAGGCGAACCTCCACCCGACTCACCTGTTCCAGGAGGCCCTGCTCGCGCAAAGCCCTGGCAAAGGTGGCAGCCGCCCGCATCGGGCCTACGGTATGGGAGCTGGACGGCCCGATACCAATCTTGAAAAGGTCGAAAACACTGATAGCCATGCTAATGCCTGCACGCTCAAGCGACGACTGTCACCCTGCGGCGTTGTGAAAAAATTGATGGGTGTCGCGAAGTTGCGCGATACTGCCCGGTCACCGTGGCATTGACCAACGAATCTTTCTAAGCAAGCCTTTAGCAGCACTAAACAATGAGACGACAGATGAATGGCCAGATGTATGTCTGGCTCCACGTGTTTTCCTGTGCGGCGCGGCACCTGTCGTTCACCCGCTGCGCCGAAGAACTGCACATCACACCCGGTGCGGTGAGCCAACAAATCCGACAACTGGAAGAGCGCCTGGGCTTTCGCCTGTTCTTGCGCCGCGCCCGTGGCGTGGAACTGACGGCCGAAGGCCAGCGCCTGGCGCAGACGGTCAGCGAAGCCTATGGCAGCATCGATGCCGAATTGCGCCGCCTGCATGCCGGCGAGATTCGCGGCACCCTGCGCCTGCGCTCGATCCCCTCATTCCTGGCCAAGTGGCTGACCCCGCGCCTGCCGCGCCTGCAGCAACGCTACCCGGATATCCAGTTGCGCCTGGTGGCCGAAGACAGCAGCCAGGCCCTGCACGAGGGCGACTTCGACCTGGCCATCGACCTCAACGACGGCAGTTACCCGGGCATGCATTCAACGCCGCTGCTCGATGAGCAGATCTTCCCGGTCTGCTCCCCGGCCCTGCTTCGCGGCCGCCCGCCGCTGCATGGGCCAGCGGACCTTGCGCACTATCCATTGCTGCACGACATCACCGCCTGGCGCGGCAGTTCCGAGTTCGCGGAATGGGAGTTCTACCTGCAGGGAATCGGCGCCGGCGGCCTGGATGTACGCCGCGGCCATACCTTCAACCGCAATCATTTGACCATCGAGGCGGCCATTGCCGGGATTGGCGTGGCGATTGCCCGGCGCACCCTGCTCAATGACGAGCTCGAGCGCGGTGCGCTGATCGTGCCGTTCGGCTCGGCCATCGCCAACCACAAGCGCTATGTATTGCACTACCCGCCCGGCGGCCTGGCGCATCCCGGCGTGCGGGCGGTACACGACTGGCTGGTGGAGGAAGCAGGCGGCTTCCGCACCCTGCACACGCCGGCATAAGGATCAACCCGGCCGTTCGCGCTCTACCTGGGCTGTACGCAACCATTGATTGAACTGCTGGGCGGGCATCGGCAGGCCGATCAGGTAACCCTGTCCGTGGTCGCACCCGGCGTTGCGCAGGAATTCGTATTGCTCGCGGGTTTCGATGCCCTCGGCAGTGATGCGAAAACCCAGGGCATGCCCCAGGTCGATGATTGCCCGAGTAATCGCCACGCCGTCGTCATCGCCCGGCAGGTCCTTGATGAAGGCGCGGTCGATCTTCAAGTGATCGATCGGCAGCATCTTCAGGTACGCCAGCGACGAGTAGCCGGTGCCGAAATCGTCCACCGCCGTGGCCACGCCCAGGTGCTGCAACTGCGCCAGCACTGCACAGGCGTGTTGCTGGCTTTCCATTAACAGGCTTTCGGTGATCTCCACCTCGAGCATGCTCGGCTGCAAGTCGAAGCGCTGCAGGGCCTGGGTCAGGCTGGCGACATAGTCGCTGCGCTCGATCTGCAAGGCCGCCACGTTGATCGCCACCGGGCCTGGCAGGCAATCGGCACTGCGCCAGGCGGCCAACTGCGCACACACCAGCTCCAACACCCGCTCGCCCAACGGGATGATCAGCCCGCTGCGTTCGGCCAGGGGGATGAACTCGGCAGGCGACACCAGCCCGTGCTCGGGGTCATGCCAGCGCAGCAACGCTTCGGCCCCCTCGACACGACCGCTGAACAGATCGACCTTGGGCTGGTACCACAGTTCGAACTCGTTGTGCTGCAAGGCACGCCGCAAGGCGCGCTCCAGGCACAGTTGCTGCTGCAGGCGCAGGGTCATGTCCGGGTGGTAACGGCGCCAGGCATTGCGGCCGCTTTCCTTGGCCGCGTACATCGCCGTGTCGGCATGGCGCAGCAGTTCATCGTCGCTGTATCCGTGGGCCGGGTACCAGGCCAGGCCGATGCTGCCGGTAACCAAGGCCGTGTTGCCATTGAGTTCGAAGGGCTGTTGCAGTGTTTGCAGCAGGCCCTGCACCCGGGCCACACATGACGATTCGGTGCCGACCAGAAAAAAGGCGAACTCATCGCCGCCCAGGCGGCATACGCAGTCGCCAGGGCCGATCATTCGGGCAAAGCGCGCCGTCGCCTGCTGCAACAGCAGATCGCCCATGTGATGGCCGAGGCTGTCGTTCACCTGCTTGAAGCCATCGATATCCAGCAACAGCACCGCCAGGGATTCTGTATCGACGATGGCGCTGCACAAGCGCTGCTGGAACAGCAAGCGATTGGGCAATCCGGTGATGGCGTCATAATGCGCCAACCGCTCCAGTTGCGCCTGGGACTGCTTGAGTTCGCGATTGCGTAAATTGATCAGGTGGTTGCTGCGGTTAAGCTGGGCAACGAACAGGCTGAACAGCCCCGTGCATGTCAGGGCGAACAGGAACAACGGCGAGGCGAACAGGCTCATCGACGGCCAGCCACCCAGGGGGCTGGCCGCCAGTTGCCAGAGCCCACCGGGCACATCGACATTGACGGTGACCGGATGGCGCTCGAACAACAGCGGGTCGCCCCAGATCATCCCGCCCACCGCGCCCTGGCCGTCGGCACCGCGCAGGGCCAGCTCGAAACCCGGGTCCAGGTCCAGCCCCGCGGCGCTCAGCAGGCGGTCGATGTCGGCAACGATGGAGACATTGCCCCAGTACAGCTTTACGCCTTTATGGCCCTTGAGAAACACCGGTCGCCGGTAGATCAGCCCGCGTCCGCCCTGGTACAGCTGCAACGGCCCGGCCAGCACCGGGCTGTAATGCTCTCGCGCACGCTGGAGCAACGGGTATTGAGCCGGCAGGTGGCGGTAGTCGACGCCGATCAGGCTCTGGTTGCCGTGCAGTGGGTAGACATCGATAACTTCATCGCCGGGTGCGATGGAGATATGGCGAATGTGCGGTACCGAGGCGATGGCCTGGCGGGCCATGTCGTGAAAGTGCTCGGGAGTAATCTGCCCGTCGGCGCTGATGAGCTGGGCGATGCCTTCGGTCTCGCCAAACGCCGAGCGCAACTGGGCCTCCAGCGCAGCACGCACACCGGATAAGCGCGCACTGGCATTGGCGATCACTTCGCTTTCCTGGCGCTGCACATCGAGGCGGCCGAGCGCTACCGATAAGCCGATGCCGATCAGGGCAAAGCCGATCGGCAGCAGGCGATTGAGGGTGGAGCGCAGACTCCTGGGCAGGACCAGACTGTCATCAAGGGCGAGGATTCTTGTGCTCATAGGTCCATTATTTGCGCAGGCTTTATGCGTTATCGGCGTTCTGGACGCAAAATTGAGCGAGGCTGGCTTTTTTTAGCGCGCTGGCGTTATGCTCAAACTGAAACGTTTCACCCATTATAGAAAAAGAGGTGCTGCGCCCATGGACCGTCTGCTCGATTCGCTCTTTCCCACCGCCAACGAGATCCCCGAGGCGTACCGCCTGGGCGAGCCGCTGGAGCAAACGGAGTACCTGGTCAACGGCCAGTTGCAGCGCTGGGACGGCCCCCTGGCCACGGTACGCAGCCCGGTCTGGCTCAAGGAAGGCGATCAGGAAACACAAGTGATCCTCGGTAAAACGCCGCTGCTCGATGCCGACACCGCCCTCACCGCCCTGGACGCCGCCGTACAGGCCTACGACAAGGGCCGTGGCGCCTGGCCGACGATGCGCGTTGCCGAGCGTATCCAGCACGTCGAGACCTTCCTGGCCAGGATGCGCGAACAGCGCACTGCCGTGGTCAAGCTGCTGATGTGGGAAATCGGCAAGAACCTCAAGGACTCGGAAAAGGAGTTTGACCGTACCTGCGACTACATCGTCGACACCATCGGCGCGCTCAAGGAGCTGGACCGGCGCTCCAGCCGGTTTGAGCTGGAACAGGACACCCTCGGCCAGATTCGCCGCGCGCCATTGGGCGTGGCGCTGTGCATGGGCCCTTACAATTACCCGCTCAACGAGACCTTCACCACCCTGATCCCGGCGCTGATCATGGGCAACACCGTGGTGTTCAAACCGGCCAAGTTCGGCGTGCTGCTGATTCGCCCGCTGCTCGAAGCCTTCCGCGACAGCTTCCCGGCCGGCGTGATCAACGTCATCTATGGCCGCGGCCGCGAAACCGTCAGCGCATTGATGGCCAGCGGCAAGGTGGATGTGTTCGCCTTCATCGGTACCAACAAGGCCGCCAGCGACCTGAAAAAGCTCCACCCACGCCCGCACCGCCTGCGCGCGGCGCTGGGCCTGGACGCCAAGAACCCGGGGATCGTGTTGCCCGAGGTCGACCTGGACAACGCTGTCAACGAAGCCGTCACGGGTGCCCTGTCGTTCAACGGCCAGCGTTGCACGGCGCTGAAGATCCTGTTCGTGCATGAGGCCGTGGTCGAGAGCTTTCTCGACAAGTTCCAGCGCAAGCTGGCTGCGCTCAATCCGGGTATGCCCTGGGAACCGGGCGTGAGCCTGACGCCGCTGCCGGAAGCCGGCAAAATCGACTACCTCAATGGCCTGGTGGCCGATGCCATCGACAAAGGCGCCCGGGTCATCAATGAAGGCGGCGGAGCCAGCCGTGGCTCGTTCTTCTACCCGGCGCTGCTGTACCCGGTGAATGCCCGGATGCGCGTGTACCAGGAGGAGCAATTCGGCCCGGTGGTGCCGGTAGTGCCTTACCGCGACCTGCAGACGGTGATCGACTACGTGCTCGACTCGGACTTCGGTCAACAACTGAGCATCTTCGGCACCAGCCCGGCCGAGGTCGGCCGCCTGGTCGACACCTTCGCCAACCAGGTCGGGCGTATCAACCTCAATGCCCAGTGCCAGCGTGGTCCGGACACCTACCCATTCAACGGGCGCAAGAACTCCGCCGAAGGCACCCTCTCGGTTCACGATGCGCTGCCGGTGTTCTCGATCCGTACCCTGGTGGCCACCAAGTTCCAGGAGAGCAACAAGCAATTGATCAGCGACATCATCCGCAACCGCGATTCGAGCTTCCTGACCACCGACTACATTTTCTAGTTGCCGTCCGTCCAGCGCCGAAGATTTTGATTTGCCCAATGGCCGAAACTGTACAAACATACAGTTTCGCGCCATTAACCCACGGCGCCTTTAAGGAGGATCTATAAAATGGCCGTCAAACCAATCCCCGAAGGACAACACAGCATCACCCCCTACCTGGGCATCAAGGATGCCGCCAAAGCCATCGACTTCTACAAGGCCGCGTTCGGTGCGGTCGAGATGTTTCGCCTCGACGGCCCCGACGGCCGCGTCGGTCATGCAGAGCTGAAGATCGGCGACTCCTCGATAATGCTCGCCGACCCCTGCGACCAGGCCGGCGGGCTGACCAGCAGCCAGTCACTGGGCGGCGCTGCCATTGGCCTGCACCTGTATGTCGAGGATGTCGATGCACGCTATGCCCAGGCCATCAAGGCCGGTGCCACCCAGGTCAGTGCCGTGCAAGACCAGTTCTACGGCGACCGCAGCGGCACCCTGAAAGACCCGTTCGGCAACCTGTGGTTCGTCTCCACCCACAAGGAAGACCTCACGGTGGAAGAAATCCGCGCCCGCGCAGCGAAACTGTTCGCCGGGCAGTAGCCTCGAATGCCCGGCGGGCGAATGGCCGCCAGCCGGGCTTTGCATTAAGGTGGCAGGCACAGGAAGGCTGGCCAGGATTGTCCATGAGAATCATCGAGAAGAACGCCGCGCTGGTGCGCACCCTCACCCCCGCCGAGGACGACCTGCTGCGCGGCTTTGTGCAGGGCAGCCTGGAGGGTCCGCGCCTGCTGCAAGCCAACCAACTGCTGCTCAAGGTCCGCGCCGCCGGGCACTGGCTGGCCTGTGACTGCCTGCCCCAGGCGATGCCGATACTCAACGTCAACCTCAACAGCAACACCGGCACGCTGTTCTTGAAGAACAATCCCGGTACCGCCGAGCATGACCCCGACTGTGTGTTCATCAAGGATGAGCGCGAAGCCGGGCGTGCCGAGGATGTCGACAGCCTGCCCGCCACCTGGCTCCCCCCCGATACGCCACTGCGCCTGATCGGTGAGTTTTCGCGCGCCACCGCCGGCACGGGCCAGGAAGGCAGCGGCGGTGAGAAGCGCGAGCAGCAGCGCCTGTTGTCGCTGCTGTTGACCCTGATCGAGGCCAGTGGCCTGAACGTCTATGCCACCCACCTGAAAAAAGACCTCACCAGCCAGTTCGCCGAACTGCGCAACGTGGCCAGCCGCTACCCGCTGATCGAACGCGTTCCTGCCAGCAACTACCTGGAAACCCGCCTGGACATGAAGCACATGATGATGCTCAAGGCCCGGCTGCGTGACTCCAGCGCCTTTGGCAACCATCGTCGCTACGGGCTGATGCTCGACTGCGTCAATCAGATCAAGACCCGCAAGGTGTACAACGAGCGCAGCGAAGACGGCTTCGACTTCCAGGGCCATCACCTGCTTTGGGGTGGCAGCAAGACCCCGGGTCCGTTGCTGGCCCTGGCGATCTACTCCCCCGCCACCGCCGGCAGCCACTTCTATGAACTGATCCATGTCGCCAGCGTGCCGGTGCTGTCGCGCGGCCAGTTTTTCCCGGTGTATCGCGACGAGGAACGCGAGCCACTGAAGATGCTCGTCTCATTGATCGATTGGATGGCCAGCAAGGGCGTGAGGGTGATCATGCGCCGTCCGGTGATCGGCAGCCAGGGTATGGATACCCTGGTACTGAGTGCCGACCAGGACCGGGTGCTGTCGATTTCACTGACCGAGCAGCCGCTGGGGCCGGAGCCCGAAGGCGAGACATTCAAGCGCTATGCCGACTTCAAGAGCCTGGATACCTTCCGCAAATACGTCGCGGGGTTCTTCATGCGCGGGCGCGAGTAGCGCCGCTGGTCGCCTGCATCGCACCCCGGGCGAGTGTGGCGGCCCAATGTCTGGACAGTTCATGAAAAGGAGTTTGGCCATGACCCGCAGCGCACTTGCCGCCCTGATATTCACCGCCTTGCTCGGCACCCAGGCTTTTGCCGGCAGTACAGGCCCCACCAACCCCAACCCCGACACTGCTCCGGCGACACCGGCGCTGCCGGGGGTCAACACGGGCACCAATCCCACCGATACCCCGCTGCCCAACGGCACCGACCCTCGAACCCAAGGCAATGACAACGGCCGACAGGGCGGTGTCGAGACCGATGGCACCCGGCGTGAGCCCCGCGATGGAACGGGGTCGGAGAATGGCGATCACGGCAGGGAGGGTGGAACCGGGACAGGCAGCTACTAGGCAGTACGACCGCTACGTGGCCGATCGCAGGCTGTCGCCAGCGGCTACACAGGGTTAGGACCGCGTCTACCACTGCCGCTTGTCTGGCCGCGTCAACCCCAGTTTCTCGATACGGTAACGCAGCATATCCCGGCTCAACCCCAGCAACCGCGCCGACTTGGTGACGTTCCAGTCGGTACGGTCGAGCATCTTGCGGACCATGTCGCGTTCCACCTCCGGCAAACTGGTGGTGCCCGGAATTTCCGCACTGCCTTGCAGCTCATGGGCATGCGCAGGCACCATCGGCACGTCCAGCGGTTCGTCCACCAGGCTCATGCAGACATTGAGTTGATGCGGGGCAATTTCCTCGTCCGGTGCAAGCAGCACGGTCTGCTCGAGCATGTTGCGCAGCTCACGCACGTTGCCCGGCCAGCTGTAGTTGAGCATCAACTCTTCGGCCTCGGGGCTGAAGTACAGGTGGGTCTTGCCATAGCGCTTGCCATGCAGGGCCAGAAAATGCCGGGCCAACAGCAGAATGTCTTCGCCTCGGGCATACAGCCTGGGCACTTTGATCGAGATGATGCGCAGCCGGAAGAACAGGTCGCGACGGAATTTGCCCTGCTGCACCATCTGCTCAAGGTTGCAGTTGGTCGCGCTGATGATGCGCAAGTCGACCTTGCGTTCCTTGACTGCACCGATACGGCGGATGGTGCGGTCTTCCAGCAGTTTCAGTAGCTTGGCCTGCAATACCAGGTCCATTTCGCCAATTTCATCCAGAAACAGGGTGCCGCCATCAGCCGCTTCGACCAGGCCAACCCGGCGGTCCTTGGCATCGGTGAAGGCGCCTTTTTCATGGCCGAACAGTTCCGCCTCCAGCAGGTTGGCCGGGATCGAGGCGCAGTTGAACTCGATGAACGGCCCCTTGCTGCGCACGCCGTCAAAATGCAGGGCACGGGCTACCAGTTCCTTTCCGGTACCGGTTTCGCCTTCAACCAACACCGGCGGCAGGTCGCCGCTGGCCATGCGCCGCTCGGCGTCGAGCAATTGCCTGAGGGTGTGCTTGAGCCCGAGCATGGCCGGCGATTCGCCGATCAAGGACTGGCCGCCGGACTTCTGCGCCTCGCGCTCCTGGTAGAACGACAAGGTGCGTTCCATGCGCTCCGCCGCCAGAGCCTTGTCGAGCATCAACTTGAGCTCGGCCAGCACCACCGGTTTGGTCAGGTAGTGGAAAGCGCCCTCTTTCATCGCCAGCACGGCATCCTCGACGTTGCCGTAGCCGGTCATCATGATCACCTTGAGCTCGGGCGCCCGTTCCGCCAGGGCCTTGATCAACTCATGGCCGCTCATGCCAGGCAGCGAGTTGTCGGTCAGGACCGCATCAGGCTGGCACTGCTGCAACTGGTCCAGCGCCTGTTCGGCACTGTGGCAAACGGTGACTTCAAAGCCTTTACGTTCCAGATAGGTCTGGATGTTCTCAGCGAGGATTTCATCATCCTCCACTACCAGGATGCTGTGCTCCATGGTCCCCTCCCGACGCAACATTAAAGATCAGGCATACACGGGTTCCCTCCTCCTCGCGGCTGCTCAAGGTGATTGAGCCGCCAAATCGTTCCATGATGCGCTTGACCAGCACCAAGCCGACCCCTAGGCCGCCCTGCTTGGTGGTAAAAAACGGTTTGAAGACCATGCGCTCCTGTTGCTCGCTCATGCCCTTGCCGGTATCACTCAAGGTTAGCTGGACCTTGCGTTCACCGGTGACTTCAAGCACCTCCAGGCTCAACTGCCCACCGCCGGGCATGGCCTCCAGGGCATTGGAAAACAAGCTGTTGAGGATTTGTGTGAGCAATACCGGCTGGCTCACCACCTGAGCCGAGGGCGGCAAGCTGACCTGCAGTAGCACCTGGTTGCGCTCGATCTGCTGGGCGAAGGCATTGCAGGTGTCTTCGACGGCAGCCACCAGGTCGACTGCTTCGGCATCATCCTTCAAGGGCCGCAACGACACCAGCAGCTCGCGCACCCAGCGTGACATACGGTCGACCTGGCTGATGATGTCGCCGATATTCTTCTGCGAGCGGTCGCTGGCAATCTCCTGAGCAAGCTCGGCGCTGGAGCGGATCGTGGCCAGGGGGTTGCGCAGGCTGTGGGCCACGGCCGAGGACATTTCGCCCAGGGCGACGAAGGTTTCGCTGGCCACCAGTTGCCGTTGCTGGGTCTGCAACAGGCTCGCGGCGCGGCGTACGATCCAGAACAGGCCGAAGTAGATCAGCGCACCGCCCAGCAGGGTCGAGGTCCAGATCAGCACATAGCCACGCTGGATGCGCCGCACCAGGTCCTGGGGCTCCTTGTACACCTCCACCATCGACAGCACCTTGGTGCCACTGTCGTCGAACATGGGGATGTAGTTCTCGATGAACAGGTACTCGGGTTCACGCAGAAACTTCTGTTCTTCGCGGTCCTCATTGGCCTTGTGGTAGCTGGCGGACACCGGCACCTGTGAATTGAACGACTCGTCGAGGTCATGATCGGCGTCGATCTTCTTGCCGATCAGCTGCGGGTTGGTGGACCAGACGATGGTCCGGTCCAGGGCATAGACATTGCTAAGCAAAGTGTCGGGCAGGTGCTCGACATGGTCGAGAAACTCGTTGCGGGTGGCCGCTGCCAGGCCGGCACTGACGTGGGCATGCTGGCCATCCAGGCGTGGGTCGAGCAACTCGGCCATGGTGGTGCCCGGTGGAAGGCGTGAGTGACGCACTTCGGCCTTGGCCATGGCCTGGATGAACTGGGCGGTGAGCATGGCATCGCGCTCGACGCTGTCGTTGACCACGAAGCGCGTCGAGACATAGCCGAGGCCGATCGCCACAGTGGCGATGATCAACAGGCTGACCACGGAAAACCAGCGCAGCAGGTTGAACTCGCGCAAATTGCGGTTGGGAATGGATTGCGTGTCGCGGCCCTCATCGGCCAGTTTCTTGTTCAGCACCTGCATCGGGTTTTCCTGGCGGGCTGCATTTTCTTAGAACTTATAGCGCAGTCAGGTTCCAGCGTTTTACATCAATTCTTATGGCCATTCGCCCAGTGATAGTATTTTGCCTTTAGTCGGTCTCTACTGCTCCACCGCCCGCCGGGCCGTGCCCCCAAAGTAGGGGAATCCTCGCGGTGTCATTCTTTGGCAGGCCGTTCGTGAACCACACGGAAGGTCAATTGTACGCAGGTGCCCTCGCCCTCGCTGCTGGTCAGGCGCACAGCGCCACCAAAGCGCTCCATGATCCGCTTGACCAGCACCAGGCCCACACCCAGCCCGCCTTGCTTGGTGGTGAAAAAGGGCTTCATGGCCATGCGCAACTGCTCCTCGGCCATGCCCTTGCCACTGTCACACACGCGCAGGATCAAGGCCTTGCGGCTGCAACTGACCTGCTCGATACGCAAGGTGCCGCCTTCAGCCATTGCCTCCAGCGCGTTGGCGATCAGGCTGTTGAAGATCTGCCCCAGCAGCACCGCCTGGCTGAGCACCTGCACACCCCCCAGCGCGTCTACCTTGACCTCGATGCCCTGGCGCTTGACCGGCAGGGCGAAGGCCTGAAGGCTGTCTTGCAGTACCCGCTCAAGCTCCACCGGCGCGGGCTCATCGTTGAGTGGGCGCAAGGACTGCAGCAATTGGCGTACCCAGTGCGACATGCGATCGACCTGGCTGATGATGTCGCCGATGTTCTTCTGGGCCGGGCCTTCCTCGAACTCCTGGGCCAGTTCGGCACTGGAGCGAATACTCGCCAGCGGGTTGCGCAGGCTGTGGGCAACGGCCGAGGACATCTCGCCCAGCGCCACGTAGGTCTCGTTATTGATCAAGCGTTTTTGCTGCACCGCCAGTTGACGATTGGCGCGATACATCAGCCAGTAAAGCCCGCCGTAGACCAGCGTCGCGCCCACCGCGACCGCCAGCCAGATCAACAGCAGGCCTCGCTCGATACGCAGGATCAGGTCGCGAGGCTCCTTGTAGATTTCCACCATGGCAGTGACGTTTTCGCCCTCGGCATCGAACAACGGGATGTAGTTCTCGATGAACAGCTGCTCGGGCGGGGTAATGAACTTCTGCTCGCTGCGCGCCTGGTCCACGTCGTGATAACTGGCCGAGACCCGCACCTTGTTTTCGAAGGCCGTCTCCAGGTCGTCATCGGACTCGATCATCTTGCCCACCAGCGCCGGGTTGCTCGACCAGATCACCATGCGATCCGGCGCATAGATGTTGGCCAGGAGCATATCGGGCAAGTTGGCCACATGATCGAGAAACTCGCCCCGGGCGCTGCGCCGGGCCTGGGGATCGACATCGGGAAAGCTCTGGTCCAGGCGCGGGTCGAGCAATTCGCCCATGGTGCGCACATTGGGGATGGACACATGGCGCACCTCGGCCAAGGCGATTGCCTGGATGAACTGCGCCGTCAGCAGCGCATCGCGCTCGACGCTCTCGTTGATCACGAAGCGGCTGGATATCAGCCCCAGGCCCACTGCCACCGAAAGGATGATCGCCAGGCTGACGAAGGCATACCAACGCAGCAGGTTGAAGGGCCGCGTGCCAGTGCCTGCGGGGTGGTTGGCTTCTTGCAGGGGCGGCGAATCCAGGCGTGATTGCAAGTCCATCGCGAACTCCGGCAGATGCGTTCTAAGGTTATAGCCCAGTTCCCGTCATTACCCCGCGCTGTTCCCCCAATCGCCCCCAACCCTGGGTCATCGGCCCCGGCGCTGCAGCGTCGAAAACGCCTTCGAATGCCCCGCAGGCCTTGCGCCAGGCGTGTTTGACAATTCTGGTACGGAAGTTGCCGAGCTTCGTGCAGACGACCCAAGTCCTATGGGCCCGATTGCAAGAGGGAAGACTCATGCACCGTCCAACGCCCCACCCGCTGGCTTTGCTGATCATGGCAAGCCTGATCCAGGCACCCGCCCAGGCCGCGCTGTATGAAGTAGACCCCGGGCCCTACCTCCCCGCAACCGGCGGTTTCGCCGCCTGGTATCAGGACACCCACGGTCGAGTTCTCGACCTGTGCCTGACCAAGGCCGTCAGTTCACGGGTTGGCGGCGCCCCCGGCGCCCCATCGTACATGTGTGTGCTCAACCCGGCACCCGGGGTGTTCGATGACACCCAGCCGATCAGCTTTCCCACCAACTACCCCGATGAAACCTTCTGGTTCACCGCCGATGCCGCGATTGTCGATGCTGCCCGCGGCATAGACCTGAGCTACGGCACCGCTATCGAAGCGGCGTTTGCCGCCGAGGAAGTAAAAGAAGGCGAGCAAGTCAGCTTCGCCCGGGTCCGTATCCGCGTCGATGTACCGACCGCAGGTACCTACATCGTCACCCACCCGTATGGCGTCGAAGTCTTCGACGTACCGGCAGCGGGACGCCGGGCGATCAACATGACTCGCGACATTGGCATCGGCTCGCCGAAAACCTATACCGGTGCTCTCAAGGGCGATGTCGGTCCGTTCCTGCGTGGCGTCGGTGGCCCTTACACCGAGACCAACCCGGCCACTGGTGCCAGCGAGCGCTTCATTGGCGACCCGAACCTGGAGGAAGCCGTCACCGGCAGCCCGTTCAACACCAACTTCGTGCGCATTGAAGGGCCCAACGGCATCGACTTGCGCACCGAGCTGTTTTCGGTATCCGGCAAACTGTCGGAGGTGATTCGACCCACCCCGGTCATCGCCCAGCGCAGCACCTACTCGCGCCACAGTGAAAACGGCGATCTGCGCGCCCAGCAGGATGTCTTCGTGCTAGCCCCACCACCTCCCGGTACCGCCACGCTGATCAGCCAGACCCCGAACCTGACGCTCACCGAAGCCAACAGCACCGGTGCCTGGTACGGCCAGTCCGCCTTGAACCCTGCCCTGCCGCTGAACCTGCAAGTGACCGCCGACAACCAACTGGCGATCCCCAGCAGCACTCCCACCACCCTGACGATGCCGCTGACTGACCTTGTAGTGATCCAGCGCGCCGAGTTCAGCCTGAACGGCGGGCAATTGACCCTGGTCGCCTCGACCAGTGATGAAACCAGCCCGCCAGTGCTCACCGCCACCACTGGCAATGGCGCCCCGATCGGCACCTTGAGCGGCAATGGCGCGGTCAAGACCCTTACCACCGGGCTTTCGCCTCTCCCGCCAGCCAGGGTCACGGTGACCAGCGGCAATGGCGGTAGCGACAGCGAAGAAGTGGTGCTCGTGCCATGAACATCATCTCGCCACGTCCCGTAGCAGGAGGCACCATGAACAACTGGCCACGCCTGGCGCTCTGCGCAGCCGGGCTTTCCCTCTCGCTGGCCGGCACTGCCTGGGCCGGCCTCAAGGCGGTCGATCCCGGCCCCTACACCCTGGCCACCGGGCGTTACCCGATGTGGTACCAGGACCACGACAACCTGTCGCTGGAGCTCTGCCAATCCAGGGCCGCGAGCTCTCGCTTGCCGGTCTCGGTGCCACCAAACTACATGTGTACGTTGCTACCGGAACCCGGCGTGTACGACGATAACCTGCCCCTGGTGTTCCCGGACAACTGGCCGCCAGAGATGTTCTGGTTCCTGGCTGAAACCGAGATCCCTGCGGTAGGCAACAGTGGCTATGAGCTGGATGTCTACGTCGCCGGTATCGAGGCGGCATTCGCCAGCGAAAACCCGATTGATGGCGACCAGCAGAGCTTTGCCCGGATCCGCCTGCGGGTCTCGGTGCCCGTGGCCGGCACCTACGTGATCACCCACCCCTACGGCAAGGAAACGGTCAATGTCACCACCCCGGGCCGGCGGGCAATCAACATCACCCGGGATATCGGCATCGGCGCACCGGGCGACTTCAGCGGCGTGCTCAACGGCGCCGTCGGACCGTTCCTGCGCGGCGTCGGTGGTCCTTATACCGAGATCAACCCCGACACCGGCGCGACTGAAACCTACATTGGCGACCCGAACCTGACCGAGCGGATCACCGGTAGCCCGTTCAACACCAACTTTGTGAGTATCGAGGGCCCGCCCGGCATCATTCGGACCGAACTGTTCACGGTTTCCGGCAAAGTGCTCGATCCTCGCGCGCAGGTGGCGGCGGAGCTGGAGCGTGCCAGCTACCATCGCAATGCCGCGGGCACCCGTGTCGAGATATTCGCCAAGGCACCCAACAACGCCACCCTGTGCTTCCGCCAGACCCTGGCGCTGGTACCCGGCACCCCGCCTTCGCCATGCCAGTTCAACCTGCTGAGCGACCACAACGGGCTGTTCTTCGCCGATCACCTGAGCAGCGCAGCACCACCACCTGTGATCGTCGTCACGGCCACCGACCCTACCGGCGCCAAGCGCCCTACGGCTTTGTCGAGAAAGCTCGCCGACGTGGTCAAGGTGCAGACTGCCCGCTATGACTGGGCCAATAAGCGCCTGCGGATCGAGGCCAGTTCCAGCGACGAAGTACAGGTCCCCGACCTGGTTGCCCAGGGCTACGGTCGCCTGTCCAAGTCCGGCACGCTGCAGACCCTCACCGTCAATGACGTGGCCCAGCCGCCTTCGCACGTGACGATCAAGTCCGCCGCCGGTGGCAGTGACACCGAACCCGTGGTGATCGTCGGCAATGCACCGGTGGAAGCCGACAACCAGGCGCCACTGGCACAAGCCGACATCGGCAGCACGACCTTCGGTGTTCCGCTGACTCTGACTCTGCTGGCCAACGACAGCGATCCGGACGGCGACGTGCCGCTGACCATCAGCGACCTCACTCAACCGGCCAGTGACCAAGGCACTGTCGCTTTGAGTGGCAGCACTGCAGTGATCTATACCCCACCGGCGGTAGTCAATGCGCCCATGGTTGCGACCTTCACCTACCGTGCCCAGGACAAAAAAGGGCTGAAGTCCGAAGTAACCACGGTGACCGTCAACGTCGCCCCCAACCAGGCGCCAACAGCCGTCAACGACACGGCTGCCACCCTGGGTGTGACGCTGCCGATCAACGTGCTGCTCAACGACACCGATCCGGAAGGCAACGGGCCACTGACCGTCGCCAGCGTGAGCCAGCCGGCCGGTGGACGCGGCAGTGTGAGCACCGATGGCAACCTGGTCACCTACACCCCACCGGCCACCATCACGGCAGCCTTCACGACCACCTTCACCTACGTCGCCCGGGACAGCCTCGGCGCCCTGTCGGCACCGGCCACCGTCACCGTGCAGGTCTCGCCACGGCCAGCAGCGGAAACTTTCGCCGTAACCGCCGCGACCGTCACCGCGCGTTCCAACAACCGCTTCAACTGGGACCTCTCCGGCACTTCCTCGGTGACGACCGGCAACACCATCACCGTGCAGGTCACCACCCCGACCGGGCTGGTCACCCTGGGCAGTACCACCGTGCCGCTGACCGGGCGCTGGCGGTTGACGGTGAGCAACAGCACCACGGTGGTTCCGACCGCAGCACCGACGGCGACCATCCGCAGTAGCCAGGGCACCGTTCGTACCGTGCCGGTCACCGTGCAGTAACCCGCGGCAACAGGAGATACGACCATGGCGCGCCTGACCACCCTGCTGATGTGCCTGACCTTGATCGGTCAGGCCGCCCTGGCCGATGACCTGATGGACAACGCCGACCTCGCCGTTGGCGGTGATCTGGGCGAACCGCTGTCGATGCAGCCACTGCCCGCTGGGCAGCAGGCACTAATAGACCAGAACGGCCAGTCCAACCGCGCCGCCATCGGCCAGGACGGTCAGGCCCTTCTGGGCCGCATCGTCCAGTCCGGCGGGGCACAGGAGGCGTACATCCTGCAGCAAGGCAGTGACCTGATGGCAACCATTACCCAGCAAGGTTACGGCAACGACGCTTCGATCACCCAGAGCGGCAGTAACAACCGCGCCCAGATCGAGCAATACGGAAATAGCAACAGTGCCAGCATCGTCCAGGCCGGTACGGGGCTCTCAAGCTCCGTGATCCAGGCCGGTAGCGGGCAGCACGTGCAAGTCAATCAATACCGTTAAACCTGGAGGCAACACCATGTTCAAGCTCGCTCCCCTAAGCGCCGCCATTGTTCTGGCCCTTGCCGGCCAGGTCATGGCTGACAACAGCCAGTCTACCCAGAACCAGACCGGTACCGAAAACATCGCCGAGGTCAAACAGACAGCGGCGGCCATGAGCACAACCACCCAGAACCAGATAGGCCTGGGCAACAACCACATGACGGTGCAGGAAGGAGGCAACAGCAGCATCAACCAAAGCACCGTGGGCGACTACAACGCAGGCTATGCCGAGCAACTGTTCGAGTTTGGCAGCCAGATCAATCAGCAGTCGGCCGGGGCGTTGAACAACACCCATGCCAGCCAGTCCCTGGGCACCGAGAACCAGGCCCTGCAGACCCAGGAAGGCAACGGCAACTTCTCGTTCGTCTACCAGGACACCCAGACCAGCAGCCAGGCCACCACGCTGCAATACGGCAACGACAACCGTGCCTTCGCCGAGCAACTGAACCCCACCATGGTCACCAGCGGCATCAACAGTGCGCTGGTCATCCAGAACGGCACCAACAACTACGCCGCCGCCGAACACATCACCCACAACAGCGGTCAGGTCGGCATCTACCAGACCGGCGACGACAACTGGGCCTATGGCGACCAGCGCGAAGGCCAGGGGGGCACCGTGGCTATCACCCAGATCGGCACGGCCAACTCCACGGAAGTCTGGCAGGACACCCAGGCCAACAGCCAGGCGACCGTCACTCAGATCGGCCAGACCAACGAAGGCGTGATGGACCAAAGCTTTGGTGACAACAACGTGGCCAGCATCTTTCAGGTTGGCGATCTGAACGCCATCTATGCCGACCAGTTTGAATCGATGGGATCGCTTGCAACCCTGGTGCAGTCCGGTAGCGGCAACGTCAGCTACACCTACCAGACCGGCGACAACCATGTGTTGTCGGTGACGTCCTCGGGCACAGGCAACAAGGTGCTGGCCAGCAACTGGAAAGGTGACAAATCCGGTGGCCAGTTCGGCAGCAACCAGCGCGCCGAAATCAACCAGGCCGGCACCGGCAACAGCGCCAACCTGACCCAGAAGGACATGAACCAGTTGGCACGTCTTAACCAGAACGGCACCGGAAACACCGCCGAACTGACCCAGGCCGAGACCAATAACGAGCTGTATTTCGAGCAGAACGGCAGCGACAACCTGTTGATCGCCGATCAGCGCGGCAGCGAAAACTACGCCTCAGGCACCAGCATTGGCGCGAGCAACAACATCAAACTGGACCAGTCCGGCAGCGGCAACCAGAGCTACACCTGGCAGCTGTATGGCGACAACAACAAAGCCACCATCACCCAGACCGATGGCGTCAATGTTGCTTTCGTGACCCAGGGTGGCTCGGGTAACCAGGCCATGGTCGATCAGAGTGGTGCGAGCATGACCGCAACCGTGCAGCAGTTCGGTACCGGCAACCAGGCGACGGTGCTGCAGCAGTAAGTGCTTCACGGGGCAGGCCCGTTCCCACATTGCCCCGCCATGGACAACCGCGCGTTTTCCCGCTTGGCCGCTACCACCGATGGGGGTGATAGCGGTCCTTTTTCTTTGCGCTCCCGCCACAACTCGCAGACCAGAGCCTCGCCTTAATATTTTATTTTTTTCCTGACACCTTTACTTGCGAATGATAATCCATATCATTCTCGACCTTCCGAGAGCCCTGGCCTTTTGCCAGCCCCGCTCACCTTAGGTACCAGGAGAGATCTGACATGGCGTCGCGCTTCACATTCTGCCCCTTGAGTCTTGCCGTGCTGGCAACACTGGGCACTACTTCCCTTACCGCTGCTCCCCTGCCCCTGGATCACGGCGAAGTCCAGGTCCAGCCCACCGACCTGCCGGTCGCTGGCAGCCGCCAGGCCATTGAATTGGAGAACACCCGGGTACTGGGCACGGCCGAGGAGGAACTCAAGCAAGCACCCGGGGTGTCGATCATCACGGCCGAAGACATCAAGAAGCGCCCGCCGGTCAACGACCTGTCCGACATCATTCGCCGCGAACCAGGGGTGAACCTCACCGGCAACAGCAGCAGCGGCGCCCGCGGCAACAACCGCCAGATCGACCTGCGCGGCATGGGGCCGGAAAACACCCTGGTCCTGATCGATGGCAAACCCTCCACCTCGCGCAATGCCGTGCGCTATGGCTGGAGTGGCGACCGCGACACCCGCGGCGAAACCAACTGGGTACCGGCCGAAGAAGTCGAGCGCATCGAGATCCTGCGCGGCCCGGCGGCGGCGCGCTACGGCTCCGGCGCCATGGGCGGCGTGGTGAACATCATCACCAAGCGCCCGACCCAGGATTATCGTGGTTCGATGACCGTCTACAGCGTGTTCCCCGAAGACGACGCCGAAGGCATGGGCAAGCGGGCCAACTTCAGCCTCAGCGGACCGATCACCGACGACGTGATCTTTCGCGTCTACGGCAGCCTGAACAAGACCGACGCCGACGACATGAAGATCAACAGCGACCACCAGGCCTTCGAGGAGTCGTTGATGGCCGGCCGCGAAGGCGTGCGCAACAAGGACGTCAATGGTCTGGTGAGCTGGAAGATCGACCCGTCCAACACTGTCGACCTCGAGTCCAGCTACAGCCGCCAGGGCAACATCTTTGCCGGCGACACCATGCTCAACGCCGGTGGCGAGTTCGTCGAAAGCCAGGTGGGCAAGGAAACCAACGTGATGCAGCGTTCAAGTTTCGCCGGCACCCATCGCGGTGACTATGACTGGGGCACCAGCACCGCATCGCTCTCCTATGACCTGACCCGCAACGAACGACTCAACGAAGGCCTGGCCGGATGGGGCGAAGGCGCCCCCTCTGACGGCGCCGGTCGCTTCGAGTCGCGCCTTCGCAACACTCGCGCCACTGGCGAGGTCAACCTGCCGCTGAGCGCAGGGTTCGAACAAGTCCTGACCCTGGGTGGCGAATACCTCTACGAGTCGCTCAACGATCCAGGCTCCCTGCGCCCGCAAAGTTATGACCCAGGCAGCGAGCTGTCGGGCTTTGACCGCACCCAGACCAAGAGCACCGCACACAGCTACGCCCTGTACACCGAAGACAACATTGAGGTCGGCAGCAGCACCATCGTTACGCCCGGGTTGCGCTACGATCACCACGAAGACTTTGGCGGTAACTGGAGCCCGAGCCTGAACGCCTCGCACCAGATCACCGAGGCGCTGAGCATCAAGGGCGGTATCGCGCGCGCCTACAAGACCCCGAACATGTACCAGTCCAACCCCAACTACCTGCTCTACAGCCGTGGCGGCGGCTGCAACTCCAGCGAACTCAACAACGGTGGCTGCTACTTGTTGGGCAACGCCGACCTGGACCCGGAAACCAGCGTCAACAAAGAACTGGGCCTGGCCTACGACAAAGGTACCTGGCGCACCAGTGCGACCTACTTCCGCAACGACTACAAGAACAAGATCGAGGCCGGCAACCAGACGTTGTTCCGGCTGCCCAACGGGCGCCGCATCCTGCGCTGGGAAAACACCGACAAGGCGGTGGTAGAGGGTGTGGAAGGCAACCTGTTCATCGCCCTGAGCCCAAGCCTGGATTGGAACACCAACTTCACCTACATGATCGAGTCCGAAGACAAGAAGACCGGTGAACCGCTGAGCATCATTCCCGAGTACACCGTCAACACCACGCTCGACTGGAATGCCACCGAAAAGCTCTCGTTCCAGCTCAACGGCACCTATTACGGCAAGCAAGAGCCGCCCAGCTACAACGCCCGCGCCAACGAGGCCCTGGACAAGCGCGTACAGAAAGAAGTCGACCCCTATGGCCTGGTGGGGATCAGCAGTGGCTATGAATTCAACAAGCACCTGAGCGTGCGGGTGGGCGTGAACAACCTGTTCGACAAGCGCCTGTATCGCGAAGGCAACTCCGATGAGGCTGGCGCACTGACGTACAACGAACCTGGTCGCGCTTACTACGCCTCTTTTACCACCTCATTCTGAGGTCCTACACCAGGCCGGCGCTAAAACGTCGGCCTGCACCCCTAGATTTATCGTTTTAGCATCAATAGTTTGTAGGAATACTCTCAGTTTTCGCCCGTTTTAATCCACGCCAGCACACTTCCTATACTATCGCTCCTTGATTCGACATATCGTGAGTGCCCTTCCGGCTATAACCAGATTTTCCTTCCTGAACGACTCGGGAATTAGCCCCACAGACCCGATTATGGAGTTGCACAATGACCTCGGTGTTGATTGTTGAGGATCATGCGATAGTTCGCTATGCGTTGATTACCTTGCTCGAACGCGATCGCCATCAGATCGTCGGTGAAACCGCCGATGGCTCCAACGCCGTAGCGTTGGCGCGCAAGCATTGCCCAGAAGTAGTGATACTTGACCTTGGCCTGAAAAAAATGGACGGCCTGAGCGTGCTCAGAAGTTTACGCACCCTCGCCCCGCCACCCCGGGTGCTGGTGCTCACCGCCCAGCCCCCTGACCTGTTTGCGCGACGCTGCCTGGATGCCGGTGCCTCGGCGTTCGTGTCCAAGGACAACGACCTGACGGCAGTCACCTTCGCCATGGACGCGATACTCAAGGGCTATTCACTGTTCCCTGACCTGTCGAACTTTCGCAGCCCGCTCAAGAGCGAAGCGGAACGCCTGGCCAAACTGTCTGACCAGGAGTTGAACGTTCTGCGGCTATTGGCGCGGGGAGAGTCGAACAACGAGATTGCCGAGCGCATGCTCCTGAGCGCGAAGACCATCAGCACCTACAAGACCCGGATCATGGAGAAGCTGGAAGTCAGCTCGCTGGTAGCCTTGTTCGAATTGTCCAGGCGCAACGCGCTCTGAATCGCCCATGCACCTGCTGACTGTATTGCTGCTCGGCAGTTTGCTTGCCTTTTCGCCGTCCCCCTCCCTTGCCTCGAATACTGGCGAACTCCGCCAGTTACTCGCACGCTCGGTCAGCAGCAGCGTTGCGCCGATCCTCTCGCCTGAAGACCGACGCTGGCTGAGCAACAGGCAGCGGTTACGCCTGGGCACGTCATCGCCGGACTACCCCCCCTTCGATATCAATGTCAGTGACAACGAGTATGAGGGGCTGACGGCCGACTTCGCCGGGCTCATCAGCGAGCTCCTGGGTGTTCCCATCGAGGTTCGCCGTTATGCCAGTCGTGACCTGGCCATTGCTGCCCTGCAGGCAGGGCAGATCGACCTGCTGGGCAGTGCCAATGGCTTCGAGGCGGCGCACGCGCAACTGGTGCTCAGCCACCCCTACACCGACGACCAGCCAGTGATCGTGACGGCCGCCGGCAAGCGACTACCTGTCGACGCCCCCCTCAACGGCTTGCGCCTGGCCATGGTCAATCACTATCTGCCCAGCCACACCATCCATGACCTGTATCCCCAGGCCAGGCTGCAATTGTACAACTCGGTGCAGGCAGGCCTTTCAGCCGTCGCTCTGGGGCAGGCCGATGCGTTCCTCGGCGATGCAGTCAGCAGTGACTACCTGATTACCCGCAACTACCTGGGTAGCGTGCAGGTGGATCACTTCATCAAGAACACCCGCGGGGGGTTCGCCCTTGCCATGCCCCGCGATGACACCACCTTGCAACGCCTGGTGAACCTCGCCCTGAGCAGTATCAGCGACAGCGAGCGCTTGAACATCCTGCGTCGCTGGACCAGCGGCAGTGCCAGGGTGCTGCTCGATCGCAGAACACTTGACCTCGATGCCGTCGAGCGCGCCTGGATCGAGCAGCATCCTGTCGTGCGGGTCGCTTTCAACAAATATTTTGCGCCCTTGAGCTTCTATGACGACAACCAGCAATTTCGCGGCATCACTGCCGACGTGCTGGAGCAGGTCGGCCTGCGTACAGGGTTGAAGTTCGACATCCTGCATGTGGACTCGCTGGCAGACCTGGTCGCTCGGGTTGAACACGGCAGCGCAGATATTGCCGCCGCACTTGCGCCCAGCCAGGCACGCAAAGCGGCATTGCGCTTCAGCCGCCCCTACATGGTCAGCCCGCGCGTGCTGGTAACGCGCAACAGTCCTGATGCGATACAGAGCGCTGAGCAACTCAAAGGCAAACGCCTGGCGTTGCTACGTGGGCACCCCCTGAAAACCGAATTGCAGGCCCAGTTCGCTCCCATCACCCTGGTCGAAGTCGACGACCCGTTGACCCTGATGGAATATGTAGTGGCAGGCAAAGTCGACGCCGCCTTGGCGTCACAGCTCAATGCCGCCTACTTCATCAGCCGGATGTTCAAGGGCCACCTGCACATCGCCACAATCCTCAGTGACCAGCCGGGCGCTGCAGCCTTCGCCGTCGCCCACGATGCCACTGTGCTGCACTCGATCCTCAACAAAGCCCTGCTCAGCATCGCGCCGGACGATATGGCCAAGCTGACCGGCCGCTGGCGAACCAATGCACTGATCAGCGACAGCCCCTGGTACAACTACCGCAAGCTGGTGGCGATGATTGTGCTGGGTGCCGGCGTGTTGATCAGCGCTGTGATTATCTGGAACCGCTACCTGCGCAAAGTACTCGAAGCACGCAGTGCAGCCGAACAGGCCTTGCAGCAAGAACTGGGCTTCAGTCGGCAATTGCTTGAACAATTGCGCGTGACCAAGGACCAGGCTGAAGATGCCAACCGGGCAAAAAGCACCTTCCTGGCCACCATGAGTCATGAAATCCGTACGCCCATGAACGCTGTCATTGGTCTACTGGAGCTGGCGATCAAGGAGGCCGAGCACGGGCAGGCGGACCGCGAATCGCTGCAGGTCGCCTATACGTCGGCCAACGGTTTGCTGGAGCTGATTGGCGACGTCCTGGATATCGCGCGCATCGAGGCCGGGCACATGACCCTTGCGCCCCAGGCAACGGATCTGCACGCCTTGGTCAATGGCACCGTTCGCGTATTCGAGGGCATTGCCCGGCTCAAGGGGCTGCACCTTGGCACTGATCTACATAGCGTCGGGCAAGCGGTGGCGGTCGATCCCGTGCGTCTCAGGCAGGTCCTTTCCAATCTGCTCAGCAATGCGCTCAAGTTCACTGAGCACGGCAGCGTCACGGTGGGCATGCGACTCGATGAGGACCAACCCGGACACCTGGGTGTCACCTTGTGGGTCGAGGACACCGGTATCGGGATCAACGCCGAAGATCAGCAACGGTTGTTTCACAATTTTTCCCAGGTCGGGCCTCAACCCACTCGACAGGGGGCCGGCCTGGGGCTGGTGATCAGCCGCACCTTGTGCCAACTCATGGGGGGGGACCTGCAGTTGTACAGCAAGGAAGGCCAGGGCACGCGCATGCAGGTCAGCCTCTTGCTGCCCGTGGCCGAGACCACACAGTGCCCGCTGCCTGAACCCTTGTCGCGCCCCCTCCAGACACCCCGGCAATCGATCCTGGTCGTCGACGACTACCCGGCCAATCTCATGTTGCTGGAACGGCAATTGAGCGTGCTGGGCCATGAAGTCGATCAGGCGCAAGACGGCCAGCAAGCGCTGGCGCTGTGGCAAGCGCAGCCGTTTGATGTGCTTATCACCGACTGCAATATGCCGGTCATGGATGGTCACCAACTGACGCGGCGCATCCGCCTGCTTGAGCAGCAGTTGCAGCGTCCTGCCTGCCTGATCCTCGGGCTGACGGCCAATGCCCAGGCCGAAGAGCGCCAGCGTTGCCTGGACAGCGGCATGAATGACTGCCTGTTCAAACCTATCAGCCTGAACGAACTGCGCCGTCACCTTTATTCGGCTATCGCCCCTCTGCCACCGGCCGCTGCGCAGCTTGACGAGCACGCCAGTGGCTTTGATGTCGACAACCTCAAGTACCTGACCCTGGGTGATCCGGCGCTGGTGGAGCGCCTGCTGAATGAGCTGGCCCAAAGCAACCGTGAAGACCTCAAGGCCCTGCATGCCCTGGGGCCACAGCCTTCACGCCAGGCCATCCGTGCCTTCGCCCACCGGATCAAAGGCGGGGCCAAACTGCTCAAGGCCCCGGGGGTGGTACGCCACAGCGAGGCACTTGAGCAGGCCTGTGTGGGTGGCGCGGCAAACGATCAGCTGTACACGATGCTCGCCACCCTGGAAAAAAGCCTGCTGGCACTGGACACGCAACTGAAACAGGGCATCTCGGCCTGAGCGTCCTCAATGCAGCTGTAAGGTCGAGTTGATCTGACTGATGGCATCGACCACATGTTGCGATCCCTGCTGAATTTCCAGGATCACCTCGCCGGCTTCATTCGCCAGCTCTACTCCCAGGCCTGTCCGGCTCAAGCTGGACTGCATGCTGGCCACCGCAGTCAGCGACAGGTCGTGGTTCTGCCGCACCACTTCGACAATGTCCAGGGTGGCCTTGCTGGTTCGCGCCGCCAGGCTGCGCACTTCGTCGGCGACTACGGCAAAGCCGCGCCCGTGCTCGCCCGCCCGGGCGGCCTCGATGGCGGCATTGAGGGCGAGCAGGTTGGTCTGGTCGGCAATGCCGCGGATCGTCTGGACGATCTGGCCGATCAGCTCCGACTGTTTACTGACGGCATCAATGCTGCGGGCTGCGGCATTGAGGTTCTGGGAGATTTCCTCGATCACTTGTACCGTCTGCCGTACGACCTGCGACCCCTTTCGCGCACAAGCATCATTTTGTACCGACGTGGCATGGGCGGCTTCGGCGGCTGTTTGCTGGGTACTGACCTGCGAGGTGATGTCACTGGCGAACTTGACCACCTTTTGCAGCCGACCACGGGCATCGAAGATCGGATTATAGGAAGCTTCCAGATAGACCATCTGCCCGAGCTTGTTGACTCGTTCGAAGCGATGCGAATGGTATTCGCCACGGTTGAGCGAAGCCCAGAAGGCTTTGTAGGACGCCGACTCGCTTTCGCTCTTGTGGCAGAACAGGCTGTGATGCTGGCCGACGACTTCGTCGTGGCGGTAATGCATGGTATCGAGAAAATTCTGGTTGGCCTTGACCACCCGGCCTTCGGGGGTGAATTCGATCACCGCCATGGAACGGCTTATAGCCTTGATCAGGCTTTCATTCTCATGATCGCGCAGCACCCGCTGCGTGATATCGCAGGCCACCTTGATCACGCTGGTCACCTGCTGGCTCGGCCCTATTACCGGCATGTAGCTGGCTTCCAGCCAGACTTCCTGGCCCTTGCGATTGAGGCGCATGAACGTCCCGCTGACCGCCTCGCCCCGCCCCAGGTCGCGCCAGAGTTTTCGATAGTCCTCGCTGCTGGCGTAGTCCTGCTCGCAGAAAATCCGATGGTGCTTGCCGCAGATCTCTTCAAGGCGGTAGCCCATCGCCTTGCAGAAGTTGTCGTTGGCCTCGACGATCACCCCGTCAGGGCTGAACTCGATCATCGCCATGGAGCGACTTATAGCGGCCAGTTTGGCGTTGATCCCGGCCATTGCCCGGGTGCATTGCTCGATTTCAGCCAGATCGGACTTACGATGAAAATCAAACATCGGACTACCCTCCACGCTCAGGATGTTGCTGAGCATAGATAAACCTTTGCGCCGTGCAAGCACTCTGACATCACCCTCACCATCGGGAGTAGGTGGGGGTTTTCAACTGCTTTCGCGCACCACCAGCTCGAAGCCCAGGTCCTGGTTGTGCACGGCCGCGCGCTTGCCGTCGAGCAGCCCCAGCAATGCCTGGGCAGCGCAGCGACCAATGGCGGCGCGTGGGGTACGGATCGAGGTCAGGCGCGGGACCATGTGTGCCGAGGCCGGCAAGTCGTTGAAGCCGACCATCGCCACCTCCTGCGGCACCATGATCCCCAGGCGCAGTGCCTGGAGAATCGCGCCCTGGGCCAAGTCGTCGTTGCAGAAGAAGATGCCGTCGACATCCGGGTGTTGCGCCAGCAACTGACTGAACAGCTCCCCGCCCAGGCCGATGGATGAAGGTTGCGGCGACAGCACCTGCAGCTCATCGGCGAATCGCCCAGCGGCGACCAGCGCCTGGCGAAAACCTTCGGCCCGCTGCATAACCCGTGGATCCAACTGCGCCGCGATAAAGCCCGGGCGCTGGCAACCGCGCTCAAGCAAATGGCGCGCGGCAGCAGCGCCGGCCTGTTGCTGGGAAAACCCCACCGACATGCCCTGGGCCTCGACACCCAGCTCCATCATGTGAACGCAAGGCACGCCACTGGCGCTGAGCATCTGCTTGGCCGACTCGCTGCGGTCAAAACCGGTGAGCAGCATGCCGCGAGGCTGATAGGCGAGGTAGTTGCGGATCAGGTTCTCTTCTTCGGCGATATCGTAGTGATAGTTACCGATCAGCACTTCCAGGCCACGGGGCCGCATGACCTCGTGGATAGCCTCCAGGGTCTCGATGAACAACTGGTTGGACAACGAGGGAATCAGCACCACGATCGACTCGCTCTGGGCCGAGGCCAGCGCCCGCGCGGCAGGGTTGGCCACATAGCCCAGGGCCGTGGCTGCCTGCTTGACCTTTTCCACCAGCTCCGGGGCAACCGTGCTGACGCCGCGCAAGGCGCGGGAGGCGGTGATCGGGGAAACCCCGGAAAGCCTGGCCACTTCAGCCAGGGTGGGACGACCGGTAGTACGGGAGCCGATGCGGGTCATGGGGAGGTTTTATTTTCGACTTGCAAAGAATAGGGAACGGGCACTAAGGTAGCGCTGTCTCAGATCAACGGCAATGCATAACTGCAGGACGCCTGAAATGAGCACCCAGACTGCTTGTACAAAATCAATAACATCTGGGTGGGAAGCGCCCGTGGCGACTGACGCCTCGACCAAAGATAGCGCTATCTCACTCCGCAGGAGGTACCGATGAACCCACCCCTGTCCGCAATCGTGGTAATGGGCGTAGCTGGCTGCGGCAAGAGCTCCGTCGGTGCCGCCATTGCCGGCCAAAGCGGC
Source organism: Pseudomonas vranovensis (assembly GCF_040438935.1). Taxonomy (NCBI): domain Bacteria; kingdom Pseudomonadati; phylum Pseudomonadota; class Gammaproteobacteria; order Pseudomonadales; family Pseudomonadaceae; genus Pseudomonas; species Pseudomonas vranovensis. The sequence continues at coordinate 2,198,357 of NZ_CP159259.1, forward strand.
GGCCGCCTGATCGAAGGCGATGCCTTCCACCCTGCTGCCAATATCACCAAGATGAGCGCCGGCATTCCCCTGGACGACGACGACCGTGCCGGTTGGTTGATCCGCCTGGGTGAAGAACTGCAGGCCACCCTGAAGGCCGGCGAACGCCCCATCCTCACTTGTTCGGCGCTGAAAAGACGCTACCGCGATGCCCTGCGCCATGCCGTACCAGACCTGGGCTTTGTCTTTCTCGACCTCACGCCTGAAGAAGCCAGCCGCCGGGTGCTTGCCCGCCCCGGTCACTTCATGCCGGCCAGCCTGATCGACAGCCAGTTCGCCGCCCTTGAACGCCCCGACGGCGAAGCCCTGACCCTGCCCCTGGATGCCACCCTGCCGGTAGACCAGCTCGCCATACGGGTAGACCTGTGGCTAAAGCCCTGCGGTGAACCGGTACTGGCGCGAACGGCCTGACCTGGCAGTTTTCCGGCTCACCAAAGATAGCGCTATCTCGCGTCGTAAATGCTGCAAATGCTCCGCCCACAACAATGACAAGACGAGGCACTGAACCATGTTCGGTTTGGCAACTGATACCTACTTGCTGCTCGATGCAGTGGTCACCATCATCGGCCTGGTGCTGCTGATCACACACTTCAAAGTCCACCCTTTTGTCGCCCTGACCCTGGCTGCCGGCTTTCTCGGCCTGACTTCGGGCATGCCGGTGGCCAAGGTGATGAAGTCGTTCCAGGACGGCTTCGGTGGTGTACTGGGATTCGTCGGCATCGTCCTGGCCCTGGGCACCATGCTGGGCAAGCTGATGGCCGACTCCGGTGGTGCCGACCAGATCGCCCAGACGCTGATCCGCGCCTTCGGCAAACAGAAAGTGCATTGGGCCATGATGTTTGCCGCCTTCCTGGTTGGCATTCCGCTGTTCTTCGAGATCGGTTTCGTGCTGTTGATCCCGCTGGTGTTCATCGTCGCTCGGCGCTCGGGTGTGTCGCTGATCAAGATTGGCATCCCGCTGCTGGCCGGTCTGTCGGTCGTGCATGGGCTGGTACCGCCGCATCCGGGACCGCTGCTGGCCATCGGCATCTTCAATGCCGATATCGGCAAGACCATCTTCTATGGCCTAATCGTCGCCCTGCCCACTGCCATCATTGCAGGGCCCCTGTATGGCAACTTCATCTCCCGCTACATTCCCGGTTCGCCCTCGCAGGAACTGATGGACCAGATCGCCCGGGAGTCGGAGCAGAAAAACCTGCCCAGTTTCACCGTGACCCTGATCACCGTGCTGTTGCCGGTGTTCCTGATGCTGCTGAAAACCTTCGCTGACGTGGTGCTGCCAGCCGAGCACATCGTGCGCCAGTGGATGGACCTGATCGGCCACCCGATCACCGCCCTGCTCGCCGCCTTGCTGCTGGCCTTCTATACCTTTGGCGCGGCCAGGGGCTTTTCCCGCCAGCAGATCATGAAACTGCTCGACCAGAGCCTGGCGCCGACCGCTGCTATCGTGCTGATCGTTGGCGCCGGGGGTGGTTTCAAGCAGATGCTGGTGGATACCGGGGTAGGCAATGTCATCGGCCAGATGGCGGTGCATGCACAGATTTCGCCGATCATGCTGGCGTGGCTGGTGGCGGCGGTAATTCGCATTGCCACAGGCTCGGCGACGGTGGCAACCATCACCGGGGCCGGCATCGTGGCACCGGTGATCGGCATGATCCCGGGGGTCAACCGTGAATTGCTGGTGCTGGCAACCGGCGCGGGCTCGTTGATTCTGTCGCACGTCAACGATGCCGGCTTCTGGCTGGTGAAACAGTACTTCAACATGACCGTGGCCGAGACGTTCAAGACCTGGAGCATGATGGAGACCATCCTGTCGGTGGTCGGCATCATCTTCATCATGTTGTTGTCATTGGTGGTTTGAGGCATTTTCGCGGGGCGACGTCTCGACTCGCCCCGCGATGTACTTAAAAGGCCGCCTTGAAAATCGCCTCGATCTCTTCCTGGCTGGCCGGGCGCGGATTGGTCAACCCACAGGCATCCTTCAGCGCGTTGCTGGCCAGCGTCGGCACATCCCCTTCACGCACCCCCAATAGCGCCAGGCCGACCGGAATATCGATAGCCCGCGACAGGCTCTCGATGGCGGCAATCGCCGCGTCACTGCCCTGCTCCGCACTCATGCCGCTGACATCCACCCCCATTGCCTTGGCCACATCACGCAGGCGCGCAGCGCTGACCTTGGCGTTGAAGCGCTGCACATGCGGCAGCAGCACCGCGTTGCACACGCCATGAGGCAAGTCATAGAAGCCGCCGAGTTGGTGCGCCATGGCATGCACATAACCCAACGAGGCATTGTTGAAGGCCATGCCGGCCAGGAACTGGGCATACGCCATGTTCTCGCGCGCCTGCAGATCGCTGCCTTCGGCCACGGCCTGGCGCAGGTTGTCGCTGATCAGCTCAATGGCCTTGATCGCACAGGCATCGGTAATCGGGGTCGCCGCCGTGGACACATACGCCTCGATGGCATGGGTCAGCGCATCCATCCCCGTCGCAGCCGTCAGGCCCTTGGGCATGGCCGCCATCAGCGCCGGGTCGTTCACCGACAACAGCGGCGTGACGTTGCGGTCGACAATGGCCATTTTCACGTGGCGGGCTTCGTCGGTGATGATGCAGAAGCGGGTCATTTCACTGGCCGTACCGGCAGTGGTGTTGATCGCTATCAGCGGCAGTTGCGGTTTGACCGAGCGGTCGACGCCTTCGTAGTCGCTGATGTGCCCGCCATTGGTAGCGCACAGGGCGATGCCCTTGGCGCAGTCATGGGGCGAGCCGCCGCCCAGGGAGATCACGCAATCGCAACGCTCACGTTGCAGTTGTGCCAGGCCCTGTTCGACGTTGGCGATGCTGGGGTTGGGTTTGGCGCCATCGAAAATCGACGAATCGATGTCGCGCACGGCCAACAACTCGGCAATGCGTGTAGCGACACCGGCCTTGGCCAGGCCAGTGTCGGTAACGATCAACGCCTTGCGCAGCCCATAGCCGGCTATGGCGGCCATCGCTTCGTCCAGGCAATCAATGCCCATGATGTTGACGGCGGGGATGAAGAACGTGCTGCTCATGGCGAAACCCTCGTGCAATATTCCATTGCCTTCAGGATCCGCCTGTCTGGCCAGCCCCGTGTTGATCTGGGGCAAGCCTCGTTCAGCCCAGGAACAACCGGTAGGCCGGGTTGTCGGTTTCGTCCCAGTAGCGATAACCCATGTCGTCGAGTGCGTGTGGCAGGCCAGCCTGCTCCTCCTCAGGCACCTCCAGGGCAGCGAACACCCGCGCTTCGGCCGCGCCATGGTTGCGGTAGTGGAACAGGCTGATGTTCCAGCGCTTGCCCAGGCGCTCCAGGAAGCCCAGCAACGCCCCCGGCCGCTCGGGAAACTCAAAGCGCATCACCCGCTCATTGGCACCAGGGCCGGCATGCCCGCCAACGGTATGACGCACGTGCAACTTGGCCAGTTCGTTGTCGGTCAGGTCCAGCACGCTGTAGCCCTGCTCGCGCAGGTTGGCCAGCAACTGTTCACGAGGGTCGTTAAGCGGATGGGTCTGCACGCCGACAAACAGCCGCGCCTCCTTGCCGGGGTAGTAGCGATAGTTGAACTCGGTGATCTGGCGCTTGCCCAGCGCCTGGCAGAAAGCGCGAAAGCTGCCGGGCTGCTCGGGGATCGTCACGGCGATGATCGCTTCGCGCTGTTCGCCCAGCTCGGCGCGCTCGGCCACATGGCGCAAGCGGTCGAAGTTGACGTTGGCGCCAGAATCGATGGCCACCAGGGTCAGGCCACTGACTTGCTCGCGGGCCACGTACTTCTTGATCCCGGCCACCGCCAGTGCCCCCGACGGCTCGGTGATCGACCGGGTGTCGTCGTAGATATCCTTGATCGCCGCACACAGTTCATCGTTGCTGACCGTGATCACTTCATCCACGTAGTGGCGGCACAGCTCGAAGCAATGGGCGCCAATTTGCGCCACCGCCACGCCTTCGGCAAAGCTGCCGACCTGCGGCAGCACTACTCGCTCGCCTGTTGCCATGGCTGCTTGCAGGCAGTTGGAATCCTGGGGCTCGACGCCGATCACCTTGACCTGCGGGCGCAAGTACTTGACGTAGGCGGCGATGCCAGCGATCAACCCGCCGCCGCCCACCGGCACGAAGATCGCATCCAGTGCGCCGGGCTGCTGGCGCAGGATCTCCATGGCCACCGTACCTTGACCGGCAATCACGTCCGGGTCGTCGAACGGTGGGACGAAGGTCGCGCCTTCACTGTCGGCAAGTTTCAGAGCATGGGCCAGCGCATGAGGAAAACTGTCGCCGTGCAGCACCACCTCACCACCGCGCGATCGCACGCCGTTCACTTTCAATTCCGGGGTGGTGGTTGGCATCACGATGGTTGCGCGCATGCCCAGCTCACGGGCAGCGAGGGCTACGCCCTGAGCGTGATTGCCGGCTGAAGCTGTGACAACCCCGCGCTCGCGCTGGACCGGGCTCAGGCGGCTGAGGCGGTTGTAGGCCCCGCGGATCTTGAATGAAAACGTCGGCTGAAGGTCTTCACGCTTGAGCAGCACCTGGTTCCCCAGGGCCTGGGACAACGCCGGAGCAGGCTGCAATGGCGTCTCGATCGCCAGGTCGTACACCGGCGCGGCAAGAATGCGCCGCACGTAGTCGGACAGCAGATTCAGCGACGCGGACGGTGTGCGAGGGCTAACGGCAAGGCTGGTCATCGGTGACTCCTGGTTTTTTCAAAGTGCCCAGGAGAGAGAGAAAGAACCCGCCTCCAGGGCGGGTTCTGTGCAAGTGCCAGCTAGCCCGCCAAACTGATAATGGCGGTAATAATGCTGTGCTGAGGCGACTGCAGGAATGTATTCATGGCAGGGAAACTAGCCCAGCTGTACAGCCAAAGTCAAGCGGGCTCTCGCGCCGACTCCGGCACATCGAACACTCGGTCGAAGCCCCACTGGAATGCAAAGGCATAGACGAAGAAAAACAGGAACAGCGCAAGGTTGGTCAACAACGCCGCCCACAGGCTGATCTGCAACCAGTACGCAACCACTGGCAACAGGATCAGCACCATCCCGCCCTCAAAGCCCAGTGCATGCACGAATCGCCGCCACAGGGTGCGACGCCGTTGCGCCTGGCGCGCTTCCCAATACTCGAAGATCCAGTTGTAGAACATGTTCCAGCCCAGGGCCACGGCTGAGAGGATCAGCGAGAGCACCGTTGAATGCGCCATGTCCGTATCAAACGCCCAGGACAGCGCCGGCGCCACGCACATTACCGCGATGGCTTCATAAAGAATGGCCTGGACGGCCTTGCGCGCCTTGCCTTGCATGACGGGTTCCCCTCGACAGATGAGGCTCCACCCTAGCTGCGTTGAGGCTCGGGTTCAATTGAGCTAGATTGAGCCTCCCTCAATCAGGTTGAACGTCATGTTCGCCAAACTGCCCCTGACTGCCCTGCGCACCTTTGAAGCGGCGGCCCGCCTGGGTGGTTTCAAGGCCGCGGCCGATGAACTTGCGGTGACACCGGCAGCGGTCTCGCACCAGATCAAACAGTTGGAAACCCACCTGGGCCTGCTACTGTTCCAGCGCCGCGCCCAGCGCGTGGAACTCACCCGCGAAGGCGAGCAGCTGTACCGCCAGGTACACCAGTCCCTGGGCGACCTGCAACAAAGCCTCGCCGCCTTGCTTCCCGCTTGCGACCAGCAGCAACTCACCCTGACCACCACCGCGGCCTTCGCCAGCCTCTGGCTGATCCCGCGCCTGGGTGATTTTCATCGACGTCACAGCGACATCCAGGTCAAAGTGCAAACCAGCAACGCGCTCATTGACCTGCACCGCCACCGCAGCCTGGACCTGGCCCTGCGCGCCGAGTTCAACGCAGACCCGACGCTGTACCGGATGCCGCTGATGCCTGAGCATTTTGCCGTGTACACCCCACCTGGCTGGCAGGAGCCACCCGCCGACCAGCCGCTGGTGCTGATCGAAGCGCCGTGGGTATCGGCAAGCGGTGCAGCCATCGACTGGAGCCGTTGGTGCGAAATGGCGGGCAAACAGGCATGGCTGCAACGTGCCCGTTTCCATCACTACGACGACGAGCACCACGCCTTGCAGGCAGCCGCCGCAGGGCACGGGCCGGTGCTGGCGAGCAATGTGCTGGTGGCTGAAAGCCTGCGGTTTGGGGTGTTGCAGCCGTGGCGCCCGGACATTCAGTTGCCAGCGGCGCAATACAATGCAGTGTGCGTACCGGGTCAGGAGCGCCAGCCAGCAGTGCGTGCTTTTCTGGATTGGCTGTCGGGCCATCGCGGGGCAAAAAAACGCTCTACAACCTGCCTTCCTTGACGCCAGAAAACCGTCCAGGTGATTGGACAACCCCCCATTCTGCTGCTTGTATCTAAGTCCTACAGCACCGAAAGGTCGTACAACTTCGCACAACAGGATGGGACGAGGATCGCGACGATGGCCTACACAGTCATGATGGTTTTTGGCACACGCCCCGAAGCAATCAAGATGGCACCCCTGGCCCAGGTGCTGCGCCAATGGCCAGACGTCGAGCTGAACATCTGCTCCACCGGCCAGCACCGGGAAATGCTCCAGCAGGTGCTCAAGGACTTCGGCCTGAGTGTCGACGAAGACCTGCACGTGATGACCCAGAACCAGACCCTCAATGGCTTGTCGCAGCAATTGCTCGAGCAACTGGACGCCACTTACACCCGTATCAAGCCCGACATCGTCCTGGTCCACGGTGACACCACCACCAGTTTCATCGCCGCCCTCGCCGCCTTCAACCGGCAGATCCCGATCGGCCACGTCGAAGCCGGATTGCGTACTGGCAACCTCAAGGCACCCTGGCCCGAGGAAGCCAACCGGCGCCTGACGGGGGTGATCGCCGACCTGCACTTTCCGCCCACCAACCGTGCCCGCGACAACCTGCTGCGCGAAGGCGTGGTGCTGGAAAACATCGAAGTCACCGGCAATACCGTTATCGACGCGCTGCTGTGGATGCGCGAGTACCTGAACAAGAGCCATTGGCGGCCGGCCCCCGACTCGCCCCTGGCGCAACTGCGCGATGACCAGCGCATGGTGTTGATCACTGGCCATCGGCGGGAGAACTTCGGCCAGGGATTCGAGCGCATCTGCCTGGCCCTGGCAGAACTGGCCTTGCGTTACCCCGACGTGCAGTTCGTCTATCCCGTACACCTCAACCCACAGGTACAGAAAGCCGTGTACGGGTTGCTCTCGCACCAATCGAACATCCTTTTGATCGCCCCCCAGGACTACCAACATTTCGTCTGGCTGATGGACCGCGCCTACCTGATCCTCACCGACTCCGGGGGCGTCCAGGAAGAGGCGCCGGCACTGGGCAAGCCGCTGCTTGTGCTACGCAAAGTCACCGAGCGCCCCTCGGTACTCGAAGGCGGAACGGTGAAGCTGGTGGGCACCCTGACCGAACGAATCGTCAAAGAGACCAGCCTGCTGCTCGATGACGCCGACGTCTACAAACGCATGAGCCGGGTCTTCAGCCCCTACGGTGATGGCCATGCCAGTGAACGCATCGCTGAACGACTGAGCCGCTGGCTCGAGGAAAACGCTCGCGAGCGCGATGACTCATGAGCCTGGCGTTCATCGACTTCCTCACCTATGTACTGTTCGGCCTCAAACTACTGGCGATTGCCCTCGCAACGCTGATGTTCCTGCTCGGCCTGGACGACCTGTTCATTGATGTCGTCTATTGGGGCCGCAAGCTGGTCCGTCGCTTTCGCATCTACGACAAGTACGAGAAGGCCGACGAAAAGCGCCTGTTCGAGGTGCCGGAAAAGCCCCTGGCAATCATGGTCCCGGCCTGGAACGAGGTGGGCGTGGTGGGTGAAATGGCACGCCTGGCAGCTTCGACCCTCGACTACGAGAATTACCAGATTTTTGTCGGCACCTATCCCAACGACCCGCAAACCCAGGCCGATGTCGATGCCGTGTGCCTGCACTACCCCAACGTTCACAAAGTGGTATGCGCCCGCCCCGGCCCCACCAGCAAGGCTGACTGCCTGAACAACATCATCGATGCCATCCTGCGCTTTCAGAGCGATGCAAAGATCGAGTTCGCAGGTTTCATCCTGCATGACGCTGAAGACGTCATCTCGCCCATGGAACTGCGGCTCTACAACTACCTGCTCCCCAACAAGGACATGATCCAGATTCCGGTGTACCCCTTTGCGCCGGAATGGAAGGGCTTTACCGCCGGCCACTACGTCGATGAGTTCGCCGAGAACCACGGCAAGGACGTGATCGTGCGCGAAGCGCTCACTGGCCAGGTGCCCAGTGCCGGGGTCGGCACCTGCTTCAGCCGCCGGGCAATCAGTGCCCTGCTCGAAGACGGCGACGGCATTACCTTTGATGTTCAGAGCCTGACCGAAGACTACGACATCGGTTTTCGCCTCAAGCAAAAGGGCATGAAGTGCATCTTCGCCCGCTACTCCATGACCGACCCGCAACTGGCACTGGAACGTGACTGGCACTGGGGCATGAGCCGCGAATTCGCCCAGGTGATTTGCGTGCGCGAGCATTTCCCAAGGGACTGGCAGCACGCAATCCGGCAAAAATCGCGCTGGATCGTTGGCATTGTTTTCCAGGGCACCAGCAACCTGGGTTGGAGCCGCAAGGGCGCACTCAACTATTTCCTTTGGCGCGACCGCCGCGGCTTGATTGCCTACCTGCTGAGCTTTCTCGTCAACCTGCTGTTCCTGGTACTCCTGGCGATGTGGCTGGTCACCGTGGTCGCGCCCGACAGCTGGCGTTTCCAGTCGATCCTGGCCGACAGCCCGACTCTCACCCTGCTGCTTTGGCTCAACGGCCTGATGCTGATCAACCGCCTGTTCCAGCGGGGTTTCTTCGTCACCCGCTACTACGGGATTGTCGAAGGGTTGCTGTCGGCGCCGCGGATGATGTGGAGCAACTTCGTCAACTTCTTCGCCAACCTGCGGGCCTTGCGTCAAGTCATGGAGATGGGTGACTCGCGGCGCGTCGCCTGGGACAAGACCACCCACGAGTTTCCGGCCCTCACTACCCCCATGCGCACGCCCCTGGGCCAGCGTTTGATCGACAAGGGCCTGATTACCGAGGAGCAGTTGCAGGCGGCTGTCACCAACCCGGTACGCCGGCGCCTGGGCCGCGAGCTGCTGCTGCGCGGCCTGATCACCAGCGAGCAACTGGTGCAGACCCTGGCCGAACAACTCGACCTGCCCTGGGCGCCGCTCAATCCCTTCAAGATCGACCCCAGGCTGATCGCTCAAATGCCACGCAACCTGGCCGTACACTACGCCGTGCTGCCCGTGGCCGAAGAAGGCCCGACCCTGGTGCTGGCCAGCGAAAGCCCAGTCAGCCAGGTGTCGCTGGGCGTCATCAGCCGGCAGCTCAAACGCCCTGTCAGTTGCCGCCTGGCACCACAAGGACGGGTGACCCTCGGCCTGCGCTACCACTACCCGAGCCCCTGGCAGCACGAGGAAGTCCGGCACATGATCGCCGTCCTCGAACGCCATCAGGACGATGCCCGACTGCTCGAGCGGGTCTGCCATCACCAGATCAAACTGGGCACCCTGCTGCAGGTGCGCGGCACAGTGCCGGTGACCCTGTTCAACCAGGCCCTGATCGACTTCAACCCCGACACCATGACCCTGGGCGAGCACTTGATCGAACGCGGCATTATCACCGAAGCGGTACTGCAGGACGCGCTCGCCGAACAGGCCCGCGAACAGCGTGAAGCCTTTGAACTGACTCGGGAGGTGGCATGAACCTGCCTCCGCCACTGAAGGCCGCCTGCCTGCTGTTGTCGCTCCATGCCGTGCATACCCTTGCTGCGCCCCTGAGTGATTTCGAGCGCTTTCGCAGCTACCCCTACATGGAGCGCAGCTACCGTGAGGCAAAGAAAGACAACTGGAAGGAGGTCGAACGCCTGACCCGCCACCTGCTGGAGCGGGTACCCAACAATGATGAGGCCCGCACCCTGCTGATCCAGGCCCTGGCCCACCAGCGCAAATACCGCGACGCCGAACAACTGGCCGAACAAGCCAAAGCCGCCGCCCCTGATGCGCTGCTGGAGTTGCGCCTGACCTGGATCGAACAGGACCCGCCCGCCGCCAACCAGGTAGAAGGCTGGATCGCCAGCAGTCCACTGAACCAGCGGGTACGCCTGTGGCAGGCCTACAGCCTGAGCCTGGCCAAGTTTGGCGGTGCTGCCAAGGCGCTGGAATGGCTCAACCACCTGCCCGCCAAGGGCGATGACAATATCTTGCGCCTGGCCCGGGCCAACTGGGCCGAACAGTTGCACAACTGGGGCCAGACCATCGACGCCCTCGCGCCGCTGGCTGCCCGCGGCCAGCTACCGGCACAAGACTGGCAACGCCTGGCCAACGCCTATGTGCAGCGCCTCGACGAAGCCCCGTTGCAGCAACTGCTGAAAACCTCACCCTCGGCCGACATTGCCCGCCAGACCCGCCTGGCCATGGCCAACCGCGCCATCGCCATGGGCCACGACCAGCTTGCCCAGCGCTGGCTGCAATCGTTGCCCGAGGCCGATCTTCAGCATCCGCAGCAACGTCAGCAGTTGTGGGAGCTGGCACGCCAGGGCAACGACAGCATCCTCGTGCGGCGCCTGAGCAATGAACTGAACCGGCCGTGCCTGGAGACCGCCGAGTGGCTGTCACGCCATGACCCGGACCTGGCCCGCCAGCAGTTCGGCCAGTGTCGCTCGCAGGACGATCCCAGGACCTGGCTGGTGCTCAACCAGCGCTTGAACGGTGCCGGTGGCGGCGCCCGCTCGGCCCAGGAATGGGAGCGTTACTACCAGCAGACCGGTGACCTGCAAGCCCTTGAGCAGGCCACCTTTCTGCAGCTCAAGGCAGGCCATGCCGCCCACGCACGCCAATTGCTCGAACGCGCCTACGACCTACGCCAGGGCCGTTTGCCGGCGTCGCTGTTGCAGCGCCTGGCGGGGCTTTACAGCCAGGCCGATGCGCCACTGGATGTGCGCCGCATGAGCGGCCTCATCCCACGGGTCAATGCAGCCAACCGGGCGTTGTTGCTGGCCAGGCTGGCGGAGCACGGCGAGTGCGCAGCGGTGCGCCAAGCGGTCCCGGCTACCCCCACCGAAGTCGGGCAGTTCCGCGCGCTGGGTCGTTGCGCAATGCCCGAACGCCCTGGTGAAGCCGTGGTGTATTACCAGGCTGCCGAACGCCTGGGCGACACCGGCAGTCGCCTGCCCCTGGCCTATGCGCTGGAGGCTGCGGGCGACTCGCAAGCCGCACAACCGATCTGGAACAGCCTCAGTGACAGCCAATGGACCGACAATGCCCGCCTAACCGCGGCCCGCAGTGCCCTCAACGCCAACGACCCGGAGCGCGCCAAGGCTTACTGGAACAAGGTCGCGCACCGCAGCGCCGATGACTTTGCCCTGGGCGCCGCGATTGCCCAGCGCCAGGGCGATACCACTTCCGCCCTGGATTACCAACGCCAGGCGCTACAACACAACCCGCGTGCCGACCATTATTACGGCGCCTCGTTGACCGCCCGGCAGGCCGGCGAACTTGAGCAGAGCGATGCCTGGCTGGCCGAAGCCGTGCGCCTTGACCCAGGCAACCCCCGCTACCGCGCCGACTACGGCATGCACCTGGCGGGCTCGGCGGATCCTGCGGTACGCCGCCAGTCGATCCCGCACCTGGAACGCTCCACCCGCGACCTGCCCGAGGATTACCGCCTGGGCGAGACCCTGGCGCTGCGCTATATCGAAGCAGAGAACAGCGCCGCGGCGCGCCAGGAGCTGCGTCGGGTACTGGATATAGAACAGGACCTGGTCGACGAAGGCGACGAGTACGGCAGCCTCGAAGCGCGCAAGTACCGCCAGCGCCGGGCTCACGAAGCCTTGTTGCGGCGTGACAGCATCACCCTGGCCAGCACCTGGTCACCAGCCGGTATCTCGACCAATGACAACTTCCGTGACAACCGCCAGGAGCGCCGCGCCGCCTCGCAGAATGTGCAACTGGCCATGTGGGACCACGCCCTGGGCGCGGAGCCAAGCCGCAATGGCAGTTCCCTGTCGGTGTACGGCCGCGTACTGTTCGGCGGCCAGAGCCGCACCGATTACGCCCAGAGCATGGGTACCGGTGTGGGCCTGCGCTACAAGCCGCTTGGCCAGGCCAACCTGAACCTGTATGCCGAGCTGTACCACCAGCGCCAGATCGATGATGAGCACTACAACGGCCTGACCCTGGGGCAACTGCTCAGCCCGAGCAAGGTCGGCGACAACTGGGGCGACCTGCGTGGCAATGCCGAGTCGAGCAACGACCTGCTACTGCGCGCCACCTCCTCGTTCATGGACCAGGGTGACTGGCGCAACGACTGGCGTATCGATGAAGATGAGTGGAACGAGCGTTCCCTCTACCTGGACGCGGCGTGGTGGACCCGCGCCGGCGACCACCAGTGGCTGTCGCGCTACCAGCAGGGCCATACCTGGAAGCTGCGTACGGACTCACCGCAAACCGTCATGCCCTACGGCTTTCTGGAGTTCTCAAGCCAGGACCCGAGCAACGACTGGCGCCAGGACCTGCGCACCGGCGTCGGCCTGCGTTGGCAGTGGTGGTTCGACGATGACCGTTACAACGCCTATCGCGGCACCCTCAAAGTGCGCGCCGAATACCAACAGTCGCTGGGCGGCAACCTGTATGAGCGGGCCAACGGAATGTTGCTTGGCGTGGAGATGAACTTCTGATGCACAGACTGACCGCCTTGCTGTTACTTGCCCTGTGCCTGCATGCCCACGCCGATGAACAGGTGTTCTATCAGCCGCTAAACCGGGACGCGCAACTGACCCAGGAACAGTGGCGCACCTTGTGGAAAGCCACCCGGGCCCAGGGCGGAAAAACCCTCATCGTTCAGTGGACCGCCTACGGCGACAGTGACTTCGGCGGCGCCGGCGGCTGGCTCGCCAACAGCTTGCGCAGCGCCCACGAACAAGGCCTGCAACTGGTGCTGGGGCTGTACATGGACGCCGCCTACTACCAGCGCATCGAGGGCATCGACAGCGCTGGGCTGAGTGCCTACTGGAAAGCCCAGCTGGGACGTTCCCAGGCCCAGCAGCGCAATGTTCGCCAGGGCTGGAAATTACCGGTGACCGGCTGGTACCTGCCCATGGAGCTGGACGACCTGCACTTCCAGGACCCGCTGCGGCGCCAGGCGCTGTCGACCCAGTTGCAAACGTTCGCTCGCCGCCTCGATGCGCCCCTGCACATCAGTGCCTTCAGTGCCGGACACCTGAGCCCTGCGGCCAACGCCCGGTGGCTTGAGGAACTGGCCGGCCTGCAGCTGCAGGTGTGGTGGCAGGACGGTGCCGGCACCGAACGCCTTGCGCCCTTGGTGCGCCAGCAGTACCAGGCGGCGCTGTCCTGCTCCATCGGCATCGTGCATGAAGCTTTTCGTCAGGTCAGCAAGGAAGGCCAGCCGTTCAGGGCGGTGGCCGCCACCCCGCACGCCCAGGCCGGCTGTCACCCCACTGCCGTGTTCTCGCTGCGGTACCGGCCCTGGGCCAAGGGCCTGCTAACCGACCATGGCAACTGAGGCGTATCTGGAACTCACCGTATTATTGGCGATGCAGTTGCTCCCGCCCTGCTCCGCTACCCCCGCGGCAACCTGATCCTGAACTGCGCCCCACCCAGGGCCGACTGGCTCACGGTCAAGGTGCCACCCTGCCCCTCGATTGCCCGTCGGCTGATCGCCAGGCCCAGGCCAAACCCACCGGTGGTGCGATCCCGACTGCGGTCCAGGCGATAGAACGGTTGGAAGATCAACTCACGCTGGTCCGCTGGAATGCCGATGCCGTCATCCTCCACCGTCAGCAGGCAGTGCCCCTCGGCATCCAGGCTCAAGCGCAGCAGCAGTTGGCGGTCGCAGTAACGCATGGCATTGCGCACAAGATTCTGCAGCGCCCGCGCGGTCAAGCGTGGGTCGAGGATAAAGCGCGGCAGGTTGTCGTCGGCGCGCACCTGCCACTCGATGTCGCGGCTATCGAGCTCCTCGGCAAAACTGCCGAGGATACTGTCGACCAGCTCCAGCAACGACACCTCGACCCGTTCACGGGCCTGGTCGGCATTCTGCAAGCGGCTGTACGACAGCAGTTCGAGGACCAGCTCATCCAGTTCGCGCACATGCCCCACCAACTCGAGCAAGCGCTTGCGACAGCTGGGCGGCACTTCGTCGAACAGCAGCACCAGGCCAAAGTCCAGGCGGGTCAGCGGTGTGCGAAGTTCATGGGAAACGGCGTTGAGCAACTCACGCTGCTGGGTCAGCAGGCGCTCGACGTCCTGGGCCATGGTGTCGAACACCTGGGCCAGCTCGCCGATGTTCGAGCGCGCCGGGATCTGCGTACGCTCCGACAACTGCCCCTGACCCAAGCGCCGCGCCGTCTCCTTGAGACGCTCGAGGTCACGCCAGTGCGGCCATACCCACAGCAGCAGACAGCCCAGCAAGGCCGCGCCGATCAGCACCGTGACACCCCACGACAACAGGTTGATGTCCACCGGGTCAGGCGGGTTGCGCAGCTCCACCGCCCAGGTTGAATCCAGGGGCGCCAGGGCCGAGTTGTAATAGCCCCAGTCGCCCAGGCGCACCACATTCTCCCCTCCACTCAGCCGGGCCCGATCGTCATGGGACAAGCCGATCTGGTCCTGACGACGCAGCTCGATCTGCAGCGGGGCGAAATCTGCCGCCAGTTGTCGCTCGACCTCGGGCCATTGCGCCGGCGACACCTGGCGAAAGCGCTCAACGATCAGCTTCTGCACGCCCTTGGCCTGGTCCAGGTTGTAGGCGATGAAGCGCTCGTGAAAGGCACCGACAATCGCGTCGGGAATCAACAACAATGCCCCGGCATAGGCGGCGATGGTCACCAGGTACAGGCGTACAAGGATTTTCAGCATGGGTCAGGCACCCGATCAGAACTCCCACTCGACACGGCTGAACAAATAGCCCTTGCCCCACACGGTCTTGATCTTGCGGGCTTCGCCAGCACTGTCATCGAACTTGCGGCGCAGCTTGGAAATGGCCACGTCCACCGAGCGGTCAGTGCCGTTGAATTCAATACCGCGCAGTTGCTGCAGGATACGGTCGCGGCTGAGCACCTCACCGGCGTGGCGCGCCAGCACCACCAACAGGTTGTACTCGCCACTGGACAGCTCTACCAGTTGCTCACGCCAGAACACATTGCGCTCGGCCAGGTCGATGCGCAGCCCGCCGACCACGATCAGGTCGGTTTCCAGACGCGGTTCGTTGATGCTGCTGCGGCGCAGCAAGGTACGCACCCGGGCCAGCAGCACCCGTGGTTCGCAGGGTTTGGTGACGTAGTCGTCAGCGCCCATTTCCAGGCCCAGGACCTGGTCGTGGCTGTCGTCGCGGGCGGTGAGCATGAGAATCGGCAGGGCCCGGGACTCGGCGCGCAGCAGGCGGCAGACCTGCAGGCCATCGAGCCCCGGCAGCATCAGGTCGAGGATCACCAGGTCCGGTTTGCTGCGCCGGGCCTCGGCCAGTACGTGGTCGCCCCGGGCAATCACACTGACGCAAAAGTCGTTACGCTGCAGGTAGCTGGCGATCAGTTCGGACAAGGCGCAGTCGTCTTCGACCAGGAGGATGTTGGGCATGGGCAATTTGACAGGCTGGAAAAGTCAGGCAAGGATATAGGACCTTCTGCGCAGCCAGCGCAACCCTTCACACTTTTTCACACTCGGCCTACACAGCTTAACAGTTGGACGTTGGCCTCCTGCCTTAGCATTGCCGGGTCATTTATGGAAGATCCGCATGTTCAGTTCAAGCCCCGTCCGTCTGCGCGCCTTGCTGCCGCTGCTTGCCATTACCCTGTCCCTTGGCGCGTGCTCCGACAGCACCCCGGACGAGGAAAAGGCCCCGCCAAGCGCCGTCACCATCGAAACCGTCCGTGTCCAGCCGCTGGCCATCAGCACCGAACTCAATGGCCGCATCCTTGCTCCCCGTACCGCAGAAGTGCGCGCCCGCGTCGCCGGCGTGGTACTCAAGCGGGTATACCGCGAAGGCAGCGACGTCAAGCAGGGCGATGTGCTGTTCAAGATCGACCCGGCGCCGTTCCAGGCAGACTACGACAGCGCTCGCGCCGTGCTCGCCAAGGCCGAGGCCAACCGCTACCAGGCGCGCTTGCAGGACGAGCGCTACCGAGAGCTGATCACCATCAACGCGGTCAGCCGCCAGGACCACGACAACGCCCGGGCTGCTGTGATGCAGGCCGACGCGGCAGTCGCCGAAGCCAAGGCTGCGGTAGAGCGGGCAAAGCTCAACCTGGGTTATGCCACGGTTACCGCACCGATTTCCGGCCGCATCGGCCGGGCCCTGGTCACCGAAGGTGCGCTGGTAGGTCAGAACGAGACCACGCCGCTGGCGACCATCCAGCAGTTGAACCCGATCCACGCCGATGTGACCCAGTCGACCCGCGAGCTCAACGCCCTGCGCCGTGCCCTGCGCGCTGGCGAGCTGCAGCAGATGGGCCAGGACCAGGCCAAAGTCACCCTGATCCAGGACGACGGCACAGCCTACCCGCTACCGGGCAAGCTGTTGTTCTCCGACATCAGTGTCGACCCGAGCACTGGCCAGATCACCTTGCGCAGCGAGTTCCCCAACCCCGACCTTGACCTGCTGCCAGGCAGTTTCATTCGCGTACGCCTGGACCAGGCTGTGAAGCAGCAAGGTATCAGCGTGCCGCAACGCGCCATTCTGCGCGACAGCGCAGGCCAGCCGCGCGTGTTGCTGGTCGATGCCCAAGAGCGCATCAGCGAACGCCCGGTGGTGCTGGGCAGCGTGCAGAACGATCGCTGGATCGTCAGCGACGGCCTGGCCCCCGGTGACCGCGTAGTGGTCGAAGGCGTACAGCACGTACGCCCAGGTGATCAGGTACGGATCGACAACCCGGCCAAAGACGTTCCATCCATCGCCAAGTCCACCGGCCAGTGAGGGCCTGATTCATGCCGCAGTTTTTCATTGACCGCCCTGTGTTTGCCTGGGTGGTCGCGTTGTTCATCTTGCTCGCCGGCGCCTTGGCAATTCCACAGCTGCCGGTAGCCCAGTACCCGGACGTAGCCCCGCCCCAGGTGGAGATCTACGCGATCTACCCTGGCGCTTCGGCGCAGACCGTCGATGAGAGCGTGGTGAGCTTGATCGAGGAAGAGCTCAACGGTGCTGACAACCTGCTCTACTTCAGCTCGCAAAGCAGCCTGGGCAGCGCCACCATCACCGCCACCTTCGAGCCTGGCACCAACCCGGACCTGGCCCAGGTCGATGTACAGAACCGCCTGAAGGTGGTTGAGTCACGCTTGCCGCGCCCAGTCATCCAGCAAGGCCTGCAAGTGGAGAAGGTCTCTACCGGCTTTCTGTTGATGGTGACCTTGACCGCCGAGGACGGCAGCCTCGATGAAGTGACGTTGAGCGACTTTCTGGCCCGTAACGTGATGAACGAGATCCGCCGCCTCAAAGGCGTCGGCAAGGCCCAGCTGTATGGTTCCGAGCGGGCCATGCGGATCTGGCTCGACTCGCAGAAACTGATCGGTTTCAACCTCACTCCCGACGACGTCAACGAGGCGATTGCCGCCCAGAACGCCCAGGTCGCCCCAGGCAGTATCGGCAACCTGCCCGGCACCGGTACCCAGGAGATCACGGCCAACGTGGTGATCCGTGGGCAGTTGAGCACCGTGCAAGAATTCTCCGATATTGTTCTGCGCGCCAATCCTGACGGCTCGCGGGTGACCATTGGTGATGTCGCCCGGGTTGAAATCGGCAGCCAGGAGTACCAGTACGGCACCCGCCTGAACGGCAAGCCGACCAGCGCCTTCAGCGTCAAGCTGTCGCCGGGCGCCAACGCCATGGAGACTGCCACTCTGGTGCGCGACAAACTCGCTGAGCTGTCGCGCTACCTGCCGCCGGGCTCCAAGTTCGACATCCCTTACGACACCTCGCCCTTCGTCAAGGTCTCGATCCAGCAAGTGATCACCACCCTGCTCGAAGCCATGGCCCTGGTGTTCGCGGTCATGTTCCTGTTCCTGCAGAACATCCGCTACACCCTGATCCCGACCCTGGTGGTACCGGTGGCCCTGGCGGGCACCTTTGCCGCGATGCTGGCACTGGGCTTCTCGGTCAACGTGTTGACCCTGTTCGGCATGGTGCTGGCCATCGGCATCCTGGTGGACGACGCCATCGTGGTGGTGGAGAACGTCGAGCGGATCATGAGCGAAGAAGGCCTCTCGCCCCGGGATGCCACCAAAAAGGCCATGGGCCAGATTACCGGCGCCATCGTCGGTATCACCCTGGTACTGGTGGCGGTGTTCCTGCCGATGGCGTTCATGCAAGGCTCGGTGGGCGTGATCTACCAGCAGTTCTCGGTGTCGATGGCGGTGTCGATCCTGTTCTCGGCGTTCCTGGCCCTGAGCTTGACCCCGGCCCTGTGCGCGACCCTGCTCAAGCCGATCGCCAAGGGCGAACACCACGAAAAACGCGGCTTCTTCGGCTGGTTCAATCGCCGCTTCGAAAGCCTGACCAACGGCTACCAGCGCTGGGTGATCCAGGCGCTCAAGCGCAGCGGTCGTTACCTGATGGTGTATGCGGTGCTGTTGGCAGGCCTGGTCTATGGCTTCAGCCAACTGCCCTCCTCGTTCCTGCCCACCGAAGACCAGGGCTACACCATCACCGACATCCAGCTGCCGCCGGGTGCCAGCCGTGCCCGCACGGAACTGGTCGCGGCACAGATCGAGGCGCATAACGCCACGGAGCCGGGTGTGGGCAACACCACTCTGATTCTTGGCTTCAGTTTCTCCGGCGAAGGCCAGAACGCAGCGCTGGGATTCACCACGCTCAAGGATTGGTCCGAGCGCGGTGCCGACGACAGCGCCCAGGCCATTGCCGACCGCGCCAATGCTGCCTTCAGCCAGTTCAAGGATGCCATCGCCTACTCGGTGCTGCCGCCGCCGGTAGACGGCCTGGGTACCTCCAGTGGTTTCGAGTTCCGCTTGCAGGACCGTAGCGGCCTGGGCCATGCCGCCTTGATGGCTGCTCGTGACCAACTGCTGGCCAATGCCGAGAAAAGTCCGATGCTGATCAACGTCCGCGAAAGCGCCCTGGCGGAAAGCCCGCAGGTGCAACTGGAAGTCGATCGCAAGCAGGCCAACGCCCTCGGCGTGTCGTTTGCCGACATCGGCAATGTGCTCAACACCGCAGTGGGCTCCAACTACGTCAACGACTTCCCCAACCAGGGGCGGATGCAGCGGGTGGTGGTGCAGGCCGAAGGTGACCAGCGCAGCCAGGTCGAAGACCTGCTCAAGATGCATGTGCGCAACAGCAGCGGCAAGATGGTGCCGTTGGCAGCGTTTGTCCAGGCCAAGTGGATTACCGGCCCCGTGCAACTGACGCGCTACAACGGCTATCCAGCCGTTGCAGTGTCGGGCGAGCCGGCGCCGGGCTTCAGCTCGGGGCAGGCCATGGAAGAAATCCAGCGCCTGGTCGACCAGTTGCCACCCGGCATGGGCCTGGAGTGGACCGGCCTGTCGCTGCAGGAGCGCTTGTCCGGCGCCCAGGCACCGATGCTCATGGCCTTGTCGTTGCTGGTGGTGTTCCTGTGCCTGGCCGCACTGTACGAGAGCTGGTCGATCCCCACCTCGGTATTGCTGGTGGTACCGCTGGGTGTACTGGGAGCGGTGATTGCCGTGAGCCTGCGGGGGATGCCGAACGATGTGTTCTTCAAGGTAGGCCTGATCACCCTGATCGGCCTGTCGGCGAAGAACGCGATCTTGATCATCGAGTTCGCCAAGAGCCTTGTCGATGAAGGTCATGACCTGATCGATGCCACGGTCCAGGCAGCGCGCCTGCGCTTGCGTCCCATTGTCATGACCTCGCTGGCCTTCATCCTCGGTGTGGTACCGCTGGCCATCGCCACCGGCGCCAGTTCCGCCAGCCAGCAAGCCATCGGCACCGGGGTGATCGGCGGCATGCTCAGCGCAACGCTCGCCGTGGTGTTCGTACCGGTGTTCTTCGTGGTGGTGATGCGCCTGACCGGCAAGCGCCGGACCCGATTGCAGCAACCGCAAGCGGCGACTGACCCGCAGTAATCTGGACAGGCGGCGGCGTGCATGGGAAGGTAATTGGCTGATCTTGCCAGGAACCCTTTCATGACACCCGCCGCCCCTGCCTTCTCCATTCTGTTGCTCGCTGGTGGCCGAGGCCTGCGCATGGGCGGCCAGGACAAAGGCCTGCTGGCCTGGCACGGTACACCGCTGATTGCCCATGTCCAGGCGGTGGTTCGGCCGTTGACCGACGACCTGATCATTTCCTGCAACCGCAACCTTGAACAATACCGGCCCTATGCCGATCAACTGGTCTGCGACCCTGAGGCGGATTTCCCCGGCCCCATGGCCGGGGTATTGGCAGGCCTTGCCGCCGCCCGTCACCCGTGGCTGCTGGTACTGGCGTGCGATGCGCCGCAGATCGACACGGCGCTGGTACTTGAGTTACGGGCAAAGGCCTTTGAACACCAGCAAGCATGCATGGTGCGCCAGGGTGGATACTGGCAACCGATGTTCAGTGTGATACCCAAGGCCCTTGCCGGTGATCTTCAACAGCGCTGGCAGCAGGGTGAGCGCAGCCTGCAACGGGCACTGCTGGCGCATCCGGTGCAAGCGATGGAGTGTGCCGACGACGATGCGCGGTTGTGCAACTTCAACTCGCCGGAGTTTCTGCAGCGCTGACCCGACGCCGCACAGGTGCGTGTAGCCGCTGGCGTCAGCCTGCGATCGGCCGCGCAGCGGCCATGGTTCCCTTACCGTCCGCAACCCGCTCAACGCAAGCGCGAGCGAATCCGGTGACACACGTTCAGCACCTGCTGCACCTCACTCTCGCCAAGGTCGATCTTGCACGCCATGTTGCTGAACACCTTGGCCGCCTCGGCCTTGAGCTCACGGCCCTTGTCAGTGAGCAACAGGTTGCGCCGACGACGGTCGGTCGGGTCAAGGTAGACAGTGATGAAGCCGTTGTCGGCCAGGCGCTTGACGATGGGCGTCAAGGTCCCCAGGTCGAACAGCGTCAGCTCGCTCAGGGCACTGATCGAGACATCATCCTTGCCCCACAACCCGGCCATCACCAGCAGTTGCGGATAGGTAACACCGCGTTTCCTGAGCGGCTCGGCATAGTCGCGTACCATGGCGTTTGCTGTGGAATACAGCGAAAAGCACAGCATTTTGTCGAAGTCGAACGTTGGGTCAAGCATGCACACCTCCTTTGACCTGGCTGTACGCATGCACTGCATCCACCACTACCGCCAGGGCCTGCGGTGGGGTCGAAGGCAATATGTCCTGCCCCAGGTTGAACACGTGCCCGGTCCCCGCACAGGCAGGACCGAAGGCCTGCAGCGTGCGCTGCACTCCCCGGCGGATACAAGCCTCATCGCCCAGTAGCACGGCTGGATCAAGATTGCCCTGCAGGGCCACCGTGTTGCCCACCAGTTGCCGCGCCATGCCCAGGTCGTAGCTGGCATCAAGGCCCAGGCAATCGGCACCGCTCTGGGCCGTCTCCACCAACCACTGGCTGGCTCCGCGGGTATAGAGGATGGACGGCACGCGGTGCCCGTGCTGACTCTTGTGGAGCCGCGCAAGTACTTCACGGGCATAGAACAGCGAAAAGCGTTGGTACATGCCATTGGCCAACGCCCCGGCAAATGGATCAAGCAACATCACGGCCTGGGCTCCGCTTTCGATCTGCGCGTTCAGCGAGGCTGCCACAGCCTGGCTGGTGGTCAACAACAGTCGGTGGAGCAGTTCCGGGCGCCGATAGAGCATCCGCTTGATCAGCTGGAAATCACCCGGTGGCCCACCTTCCACCATGTAGCAGGCCAGGCTCCAGGGGTTGCCGGCAACGCCGATCAACGGCACTTTGCCCTCCAGCGCCCGACGCGACTGCGCCACCGACTGGTAGAGGTATTCCTGGGCCCGGGGATCCGGTACACGCAAGCGCTGAATGGCTTTTTCATCGCGCAACGGATAACGCAACCGTGGTGTCTCGCCATGGACGAAGTACAACCCCAGCCCCATGGCATCGGCCAGGGTAAGGATGTCGGTGGTCACCACTGCCGCATCCAGACTCAGGTACCGAAACGGCTGCAGTGTAGCCTCGGTGGTGTAGTCAGGTTGCTTGAGCAACGACAGGTAGCAACCGGCCTTTGCCCGCAGCAAGCGATACTCGGGCAAAGGATGACCGGCCTGCCCCATCAGCCACACCGGCGTGTGTAGCGTCGGCTGACGCAGCAAGGCCTTGATGAAGGAATTATTGTGCAAGGACGGGTAACTCATGCTGGATTCGCGAGAATCGTTGGAAAGACCGCCTGTCAGAGGCGGCTGGGTACAGCATTGGCCATTTCGCGGCGCAAGGCCGAGATCGTGGCACAGTAGTCGGTCTGGGCAAAAATCGCCGTGCCGGCAACAAACATGTCGGCACCGGCCGCTGCGACCTGGCCGATGGTCTCGAGGTTGACTCCGCCATCAACTTCCAGGCGAATGTCACGACCGCTGTCGTCGATCAGCTTGCGCGCCGCGGCTATCTTGGGCAACACCTGGGGGATGAAACGCTGGCCACCAAATCCGGGGTTGACCGACATCAGCAAGATCAGGTCGAGTCGATCCAGCAGGTAATGAGCGGCGTCCAGGGTACTGGCTGGGTTGAACACCAGGCCCACCTTGCATCCCAGGTCTTTTATCAGCTGCACCGAGCGGTCCAGGTGCTGCGTTGCCTCAGGGTGGATGGAAATATAATCGGCACCGGCCTCGGCAAAGGCCTGAATCAGGCTGTCCACCGGCGACACCATCAGATGTACATCGATCGGCGCGGTAATACCGTAGCGGCGCAAGGCCTTGCAGAACTGCGGCCCCATGGTCAGGTTGGGTACATAGTGGTTGTCCATCACATCGATATGGATGACATCAGCACCGGCGGCCAGCACTTGCTCGACTTCTTCACCCAAACGGGCGAAATCGGCCGCCAGAATCGAAGGTGCAATCCAGAACTCTTTCACGCGCGTACTCCATTACTCATTGACTAATCGTTGCAACAACCCGGACGCCCCCTGCCCCAGTGCAGCGCTGATCTGGGCTATCAACGCAGGCCTGGGTGCATCGAGGTGGAAGTGATGTCCGCCGTCATGCCAGTGCACCCGGGTATTGAGTGGCAAGGCGTGCCTGCGTTGTTCAAATTGGCTGCCTGCAAACAGTCCCTGGCGTCCAAGCAGCAGGTGCAGCGGGCAGGTGATTTGTTGCAAGAACTCACAGGCCTGGCGCTCCGTCAGTGGCAGGAGCTCAGGCAGTACCAGCCGCGGATCATGCCGCCAGCGGTAGCCGTGCCCCAGGTTGATCAGGTCGCGCATCGCCAGCAACCGGGCGCCTTCTGCACTGAGGCTGCCATTGATGCTATTGCGTCGTTCGGTGATAGCCGCTTCCAGGCTGCTGAATCGAGCTTCTTCCGGGCCGCTGAAACCGTGCAGGCGCGTACGTAATGCCAGGCGCAACAACCGTTGGGCCTTGCGCAGGTGCTCGACCGTGCTGCCTTCGGGCACCGCAAAGGGCGCTCCCATCCCATCGATGAATACCATGCTGTCGATAGTGCGATTCATGGCTGCAAGAATCGACGCCACGCCGGTACCCATGGAGTGGCCGAGCACTGAAAAACGCTTCCAGCCCAGGCTTTCGACCAAGGCGTTCATATCGTCGGCGTGCTCCCACAGGTAATAGCCACTATCGGCGCGCCGGTGTTCGGAGCGACCGTGGCCGGCAAGATCCGGGGCCACCACAAAATGGTCATGCAACAGGGGCGCGATACGCTCGAAGGAGGCTGCATTGTCCAGCCAGCCATGCAGGGCAAGTACTGGATGGGCATCTTGATTGCCCCAGGTGCGCAAGGCGAAGTGGTTGCCGTTGACGTCCAGCGATTGATCGCGGCCTCGATTGCCCAGACTCATGGATTGACCTTCCTCAGTGATCGCGCGTTGCGACAGCTCATCCCGCCACCGCCAGCTGTGTGTTGCAAGCCATGCGCTGCAACTGCTGGAGGTCGAACTTGCCATTGGCGGTGCGCGGCAGGCTACTTTCAATGGTGATCGACAGAGGTACCTTGTGAGCTTCGAGGCCCTGCCGGCATCGTTCGAGCACCTGAGCGACCGTCAACTGCGAACCTTGGGCCAGGGTGACGAAGGCCCACAGCCCTTCACCGACCGCTGCATGGTCGACGCCAACCACCGCGGCGGCCTCGATACCGTCGATGGCGTAGAGGTACCCTTCCACTTCACTGGGACTGACTTTCATGCCACGGGACTTGATCATGTGATCCATACGACCACGGAAATACAAGTAACCGTCCTCATCCAGGCTGCAGTAGTCACCGGTGTACAACACGCTTTCGCCCGGATAGCGTCCAGGCTTGAGCTTGAGCGCCGTGGCCGCAGGATTGCGCCAGTAGCCCGCCATCACCGTGGCCCCGCGAATCACCAACTGACCGACCTGATGTGGCTCGTCGATGAGCCGGTCCTCATCGTCCACCAGCCACAGCTCGGTGTTGGGGATGGCAATACCGACACTCCCGGGCTTGCTGTCGATGTCTTCCGGAGGCAGGTAGGTGCAGCGTTTGCATTCGGTCAGACCGTACATGGAGTAGATCTGTGCCTGGGGGAACAGCGCTTTCATCTGCGCGATATGCGGCGCCTTGAGGGCCGCACCGGTATTGGTGACCATGCGCACGTCGGGGAAGATCGCCTCGCGCTTGCGCGCATACTCATGCAACAGCACCAGCATGGTCGGTACGAAGGGGATCACCGTGACCTGGTACTGGCGAATCTTCTTGATCAGGAAGATCGGCCAGGTAAATTCCTTTTCCAGCACCAGCGTGGCACCGGCGCTCATGGCCATGATCATCTGGTACAGCCCGTAGTCGAACGACAGCGGCAACGAGCACAACACATTGTCGGTCTCGTTGTAGCCCAGATAAGTGTGCAGGGAACCGAGTGCTGCCAGCATGTTGCGGTGGGTCAGCATCACGCCCTTGGGCATCCCGGTCGACCCCGAGGTGTAGATGATGGCCGCCAGGTCCAGGTCCAGGTTGCCACTTGGCAGCGGTACGCCTGCCCCCTGGCCCAGCAGGCTTTCAAAGGTTTGAACGTGCGTCGAGCCGGCCTCGCCGTCGAGCAACACGATGAGCTTGAGGTGGCTGAGTCGCGCCGTGTCAGCCCGCAAGCTGGTCAATTTTTCGGAAGTCGTGATCAGCACCGAGGCTTCAGCATCGCGAACGATGTAGTCAAGGCTGTCGGCAAGCGTTTCGAGCCCCACATTGACGACCACACCCCCCGCCTTGAGCACACCCCAGAACGCACAGACCGTTTCTACCCGGTTGCCCAGGCACAGCACCACCCTGTCCTGGCGCTGCAGGCCGTTGACCTGCAAGCCCGCCGCCAGCCTGGCACTGGCCTCGTCGAGCTGGGCATAGGTGTAGGTTTCATCGGCATAGATGATCGCGGCCTTGTCCGGATGCTGTCCGTTGCGTGCTTCCAGTACATCCTGCAGCAGCACTTCAGACGCCTTCATGGTGCACCTCGATAGCCTCCACCGCTCGACGGCCCGTGGGAACCTGTCGGTGAGCGTCGATGTAGCCAGCCAAGCTCGCCACGGTCTTGAAATGCCCTGGGGTGATGGTGTCGGGGTTGACGAAAAATCCTTCGATGTCGTCCTCCAGGCTTACCAACAGTTCCATGGACGTCAGCGAGTCCAGTCCCAGTTCGTCGCGAAGGTGCGAGTCGGCACTGATGGCTACATGCTCCGGAAGGTTCAACACCACCCGCAGGATGTCCGCCAGTTGGCGTTGGGTCGCCGCCTGGGCAATGGGCATCGGCATTACCTTGCTGACGGTGCCGAGCAGTTCATCAAGCGCCACATCGGCATGGCTGTCGCGGATTTCCACGGCGCTTTGCCGGGCTCGAGCCAGAAACAGGCGGTTGTGGCTGACCACTACTTCGGCAGGGTGGCCATGGCTGTGGAACAGCGTCGGCGAGGCCGTGGGCCCATATGCACCCGAGGCCGTCACCGCAAGCAGGTCACCTTCATGCAAGGCCTCCAGCTGGACATCTCGGCCAAGCAGGTCGTCGGGGCTGCAGAGCGGCCCGGAGATATGGTACTCACGCAGCGGTCCGCCGTTGTCACCGGTGGCCTTGACGATCCGGAAGTTGCGCTTGAGAACCTGGCCACTGCCGGCTGCCGCGCCGTGGCAATTGGTACCGCCGTCGGTCACAGCGAAGGTCTTGCCGTGGTTTTCCTTGATGTTGTCGACGGTCACCAGCAACGACCCACACTTGCCGGCAACAAAGCGCCCGGACTCCAGAATGATCCGCGTGCGAGGAAACTCATGATGGAAGGCATTGAACAACGGCGCCAGCAACTGCTTGAGCCTCGCCGTGTCGAGTTCCTTTTCGTTTTCGTAGTACTTGATACCAAGGCCGCCGCCAACATCGACCATACGCAGGTCCAGGTTGTAGCGGCGGTTCAGGCTGCGATACAGCTCCAGAATGTACTCGGCGTTGTCGTACACCGACTGCGCATCGAGGATTTTGGTGCCGTTATAGACATGGATGCCTTTGATCCTGATGTTGGGCAACGCCAGGTAGTGGCCGAAGTTGGCCACGGCAGTGTCTTCTTCGATACCGAAATGCGTGGGTCGTCCCCCCATCTTCCATGGAGAGCCCGCGGCGGAAAAATTGGGGTTGATCCGAATGGCGACCGGTGCGTCACAGCCCAGCTCGCCCGCCAGGACAGACAACTTGCGCAGTTCGCTCTCAGACTCGACCACGATGGCGAACACCCCCACTTCCAGCGCCCGACGATGTTCTTCAGGCTTTTTGTAGGGGCCCAGCAGAATGATGTCCTGGGGCGCAACACCAGCTTTCAGGGCAATTTCCAGCTCCGCCAGCGAACAGACCTCGGCATTGCCACCGTAAGAGCGGATCAGTTTGACCAGCGACAGGTTCGGGTTGACCTTCAACGCATAGAAGATGTCCACACACTCGGGCAACGCATCGCGCAACTCGTTGAAACTGCTGCGTAACACGGCTTCATCGTAGAGGTAGGTGGGTGTCCCGAACGTCGCTTTGGCCTGGAGTACCAGGTCCTTGGAAAGCTTCATCTTATGCTCCCTTCTGTTCTTATAGTCTGCCGCCGCAGCGGCGTCGCCCCATTGTGTAAGCGCCTTCGCACAAACTCCGTAGCAGTTTGGCTTCATTGCAAATTGCGTATCACTGACACGATCCCTCGCTTCGCGCCTAAAACTTTGCGCGCAAAGTTTGTCGAAATTTTGCGTCCGGGGTTACGGTGATGTCAAGGTAATTCCATGTTCGCCGGGCTGCGGCTTAAAGCCACAGTTCGCCCGCCAGCGAACACAGCACAGCGCAATTTCACTGCACCTGGCCCATATCAGTGCGCATGATGACTAATGAATACGGGGTGTTTATCTGATCCGTAGTTCTGCCAGGTTTCTGAGTCTGTTTTGCCTCGGCCCAGCTTCCTACAGTGCGCCTGGGCTCTGCCCCCACGGCAGAGCGAGCCATACAGGAACTGTGGAAAAAAGCCATGAGCACACATCAACAGGCGCAGGCCTACAACTACAAAGTGGTCCGACAATTCGTGGTCATGACGGTGTTTTGGGGCATCGTCGGCATGGCCATGGGGGTCTGGATCGCCTCGCAACTGGTCTGGCCGGAACTGAACCTGGAACTGCCGTGGACCAGCTTCGGCCGCCTGCGCCCGCTGCACACCAGCCTGGTAATCTTCGGATTTGCCGGTAGCGCACAATTTGCCGCCAGCTACTACGCGGTACAGCGTACCTGCCAGGTACGCTTGTTCAGCGACAAGTTGGCCGCCTTCACCTTCTGGGGCTGGCAAGCGACCATCGTGATCATGCTGGTCAGCCTGCCGCTGGGCCTGACCACCACCAAGGAATACGCCGAGATCGAATTCACTGGCGCGGTCTGGATGGCCATTGTCTGGGTGGCCTACGGCGTGGTGTTCTTCGCCACCCTGCTACGCCGCAAGGCCAAGCATATCTATGTCGGCAACTGGTTCTTCGGTGCTTTCATTGTGGTAATCGCCATGCTGCACGTGGTCAATCACCTGTCGATCCCGGTGAGCTGGTTCAAGTCCTACCCGGTCTACTCAGGCGCCACCGACGCCATGGTCCAGTGGTGGTACGGCCATAACGCCGTGGGCTTCTTCCTGACGACGGGCTTTCTGGGGATGATGTATTACTTCGTGCCCAAGCAGGTCGGCCGTCCGGTGTACTCGTATCGCCTGTCGATCGTGCATTTCTGGGCATTGATCACCCTGTATATCTGGGCGGGTCCGCATCATCTGCACTACACCGCCCTGCCGGACTGGGCGCAATCGCTGGGCATGGCGATGTCGTTGATCCTCCTGGCACCGAGCTGGGGCGGCATGATCAACGGCATGATGACCCTTTCCGGGGCCTGGCATAAGCTGCGCGACGACCCGATCCTGCGCTTTCTGGTGCTGTCGCTGGCGTTCTACGGCATGTCGACCTTTGAAGGCCCGATGATGGCCATCAAGACCGTCAACGCGCTGTCCCACTACACCGACTGGACCATTGGCCACGTTCATGCGGGCGCCCTGGGCTGGGTGGCGATGATTACCTTCGGCTCGCTTTACCACATGATCCCGAAAGTGTTCGGCCGCGAGCGCATGTACAGCACCGGCATGATCAACGCGCACTTTTGGCTGGCGACCATCGGCACCGTGCTCTACATCGCCTCGATGTGGGTCAACGGCATCACCCAGGGCCTGATGTGGCGCGCCACCAACGACGACGGCACCCTGACCTACTCATTCGTCGAAGCATTGGTGGCCAGCCACCCCGGCTTCCTGGTGCGCTTTATCGGCGGTGTGTGTTTCCTCGCCGGCATGTTGCTGATGGCCTACAACACCTGGCGCACGGTGCGGGTGGCCGATGAACACCTGGCCTTCCATAACGCGCGCATCGCCTGAGGAGCATCACAATGAACGAGTGGCTGTATGCGCTGTATTGCCTGAGCGGCGTGTTGTTCTTCTACCTGGTCACCAGTGCCTGTCTACGCGGCCATGATCGCGAGGTCGATGATCAGACCAGCCTGATACCCTTTGCCGACGACCCGTTGGTGGCACAACGGGTCGAACGGGCGATTGGCAAGCCAGTACCGGCCGTGAAACCGGACGCGGCATTCAGGGCCTGACCTGATAGTCCGGATGGGTCGCTGGCGGGCATTGCCGGCGATCCATTTGCACGCAGCCAGGCCTACCCAACCGAAAGCGAAATTTCCCACGCCAACTTGAGACCTTCCGGGAACGACTTACTTCGATGCAGCCTATAAGGTTCATGCCCTGTGCCCCCTACAGGACAAGGACTTCCATGCCGCGCCAGTCAGACCTGCGCTTTACCTTCCAGCCCCTGGCCAGCGAGGCACAGTTCGAGGTCATCGACTTCGACCTCGAAGAAGGCCTGTCCCAACCCTTCAGGCTTGCCCTCACGCTCTCCAGCCATGACCCCGACATCGCGTTCGCCGGCCTGCTCGACAACCCCGCGCGCTTCACCCTCTGGCAGGGCGAATACGCCGTGCGCCATGTCCACGGCCTGGTCAGCCGCCTCACCGTCGGCACCAGCGGCTTTCGCCGCACCCGCTACCAGGTGCTGGTCGAGCCCACCCTGGCACGCCTGGCCTTGTGCTCCGACTGGCGCATTTTCCAGGCCCTGAGCGTGCCGCAGATCATCGACAAGGTGCTCGGCCAGCACCGCATCTTCGACCGCAAGCTCATCACCACCGCCACCTACTCGCCCCGTGAGTACTGCGTGCAGGCCGGCGAAACCGACCTGCAGTTCCTGGCCCGCCTGGCGGCCGAAGAAGGCTTGCTCTACACCTTCGAGCACTCCGCCAGCGGCCACCGCCTGGTGTTCACCGACCGTGTGCTGGGCCTGGGCCAGATCGGTCCCGACGACGACCGAGAGGTGCGCTACGAGGCCAGCCCCGGTGGCGACCAGCCGCTGCCGGCGCTCTGGCAGTTCAACTACACCGAACAGGTACGGACCACGCGCCAGGTACAGCGCGACTACACCTTCACCCACCCGCGCTATACCCAGCAGCACGAGGCCACCGGCCAGGAGCTGCAGCGCCAGGCCAACCGCTATGAGCGCTACGACTACCCCGGCCGCTACAAGCGCGATGCCGTCGGCAAGCCCTTCACCCAGACCCGCCTGCTGGCCCTGCGCAACGATGCCCGGCTCGCCGAAGCCGTGGGCGACAACCCGCGCCTGCAGCCCGGCCTGGGCTTCGACCTCGGCGGCCACCCGCGAGAGGCCTTCAACAGCCACTGGCGCGCCCTGCGCATCAATCACCAGGGCGTCCAGCATGACAGCCAGGAAGAAGACGCCAGCGATGCCAGCCAGGGAACGCACTATCAGCAGACCGCCTGGCTGATCAACGGGCGCGTCGACTGGAAGGCCGACCTGCCCCCCAAGCCGCGCATCGACGGCCCGCAGATGGCCACCGTGGTCGGGCCGCCCAACGAAGAGATCTACTGCGACGAATGGGGCCGCGTGAAGCTCAGCTTTCCCTGGGACCGCCAGAGCAAGCACGATGCCACCAGCTCCTGCTGGGTGCGGGTTTCCCAGGGCTGGGCCGGCACCACCTGGGGCGCCATGGCCATTCCGCGCATTGGCCAAGAAGTGATCGTCAGCTACGTCGATGGCGATCCCGACCAGCCCATCGTCACCGGCAGGACCTACCGCGCCACCAACCTGCCGCCCTACGAACTGCCCAAACACAAGACCCGCATGACCTTGAAGAGCCAGACCCACAAGGGCCGCGGCTCCAACGAGCTGCGCTTCGAGGATGAACTGGGACACGAGGAGGTGTTCATCCATGCCGAAAAAGACCAGAACAACGTGATCAAGCACAACGAGACCACGCGGGTGGGGAATGATCGCAGTGAGCGGGTGGAGCAGGATGAGCGGGTTGAGATTGGTCGGGATCGGTTCGAGGTAGTGGGTAACGACGAACAAGTGACGATCGGTCAGGACAGACATAACGACATCGGCCGCGATGACAGCCTGAGCATCGCCCGCCACCACACCATCACTACAGCCCAGGACCGCACCGAGACGGTCGGCAACCATCGCCGCGACACGACCACCGCCAATCACTGGGTGGAAATCGGTGGACACCTGGAACAGCGCGTTGCGGGTCATGTCGATCTGGAGGCCGGGCAGGCGATTCGTCATCGTACCCAGGAATACGAAATACAGGTTGCCCAGCGTATGGTCATCAAGGCACCTGGCGGCACACTGCGCCTGGACGAGGCCGGCATCACGCTCGATGGCGTTGCGATCCACATCAATGGGCCGATTCGCCAAAGCCCCGAAGGCGGTACGCATGCCTTCACCCTCAGCGGCATTCCCAACCCAGGCGAGCCTGTTTGCCTCAGCTGCATGCTCAAGGCCATCGAGGAAGGCCGCAGTGTGATACGCCTACAAGGAGCCAGCGCTTGACCTACGCACTCAAGGATCATCTGTTCGCACGTCTGCGTGAGTCTGAACGCTATCGGCTCACAGCCATCGTCGAAATGGCACGCTTGCCGACATCGATACGCGAGCATCTCGTGAACTACGCGAGCACATCCTCGTGGCCACTGCTACAGCAGCCAGAGTTCACCCAACTGCAAACGATTGGTCCTTGGTTGTTTGCCGCTCGTCCAGGGGCAACCCTGCATGGCCAGAACGACTTCTACGGTACCCTCGGCCCCATTGCAGGCGATGCCGTTTGCGGCTGGCTGATCAGCGCAATGCCACCGGCTCAACTAGTCACCCACCTGAGCCACGCCAATACGGTGATCGCACCCGATGGCGGCAAGTACCTGCTGCGCTATCACACCGCACACACCCTCATGACCCTGCACGCACGCCGTGACCTCCCAGGCATCGCAACCTGGCTGATGCCCATCCACAGCTGGTGGATACCAGCGACTTGCTCCACACACAATGAGTGGCAATGTGTATCTGGTTCCGACCTGATACCTGATCAGCACCTTCCCCCCATTCAGCTAGATCTTCGCTGCTGGGACGCACTGGCGGGCGACCCTCTCGGCTATCAACTGGCCGACCTGCTGGAACAGCCACTGGCAGCCAAAGGCATAGAAGACAACGGTCACATTACCCGGCTCGGCCTTGCCCAGCATCACTTGGCCAAGGCGCGTGAACTGGGCCTGAACAGCCAGGACGATCTTATCGGCTACGTCACCTTTAAGGCGCTACAAGACGACGCGCTATCAGAATTGCCAGCCTGGCAAACAGCGTTGAAGGAAGCCCTTGATCAGAAACGCCCATTTGCCGAAGCGCTGCAGCATTGCCTGCGTCAGCATTCTCTCTGAGGACGCCTCATGTTCAGCCTGGATGAAATCTTCGCCATCAATCGCAAGTTCTGTGAACAGCTGAGCGAACCCTTCGACAACAGCCCCGCCGTCACCTGCACCCGCACTTTCACCCTCCTGCCCCTGCGCTACGCCGTCGTCGGTGGCAACCACGGCCAGCGCCAGCAACTGCCCGAGCTGCCAGCGCACCTGCACCACCCGCACCAGGTCGGCGAACTGCAGCACGCCAGCTATGCCATCCGCACCCTGCGCGAGGGCTTTCTCTATGTCCTCGAAAAACGCAAGACCACCGGCCGCTACACCTGGCACCCGCCCTACCGCATCGCCGCCAACGGCTTGCTGTCCCTGACCGAGCCCGGCCTCCCCCATGCCCCACCACCCCCGGCCTTCAGTGCCCAGGATGCAGGACGCCAGATCGCCTGGGCGTTCAATGTCCACGACCTCGACGACCTGCACGAACTGCGGCTGTTCTACAGCCCCGACCCGCTGACCCTGGCAGCGCAGCAACAGCTGCTGCGCCGGCGCGACAGCCTGCCCGCCCTCGACATCCGCAAGTACGCCGCTCCCTCCTGCGCCGTCCCCGCCCCCCATGTGCTGACCCACGACCAGCTCGACACGGTGGTCGACTTCGCCGCCGAAAGCGACCCGGCCCTGCGCAAACTGCTCGACGCCCAGCTCTTCGGCGGCCCGCAGGTGATCTCCAGGGTTGCCTCGCAGCAAATGCTCCAACCCGCTGCCGGCAAGGCCAACCCCCGCGGTATCGCCATCGTGGTCGAGGACGCCATCGGCATCACCCAGGAACTCAACGCCTGGCGCAATGCCGGGCTGGAACAGTTGAAGGACTGGCTGGAAAACACCCCGGCTCCCGACGCCAAGGGCAACCCCGGGCCCAGCAACGAGCGCAAGGTGCTGGTGGCCCAGGCCTTCACCGAACTGCACAGGAACTTCAGTGAGCGCAAGGTTGCCGCCCATGTACGCAAACGTACCCAGGCAATCCGCGAACGGCTCGACGAAAGCAACAACACCATGACGGCGCGTCTTGATCCGCAGCGGTGGCAAGACACCAAGGAACAGATTCTCGAAGCCACCAGCGAGCTCCACCGTCGCGACCTTGAAGCCCGCGCGCAGACCGGCGAGTTTTCCAGGCTGTTCGACGAACGCTACCTGCCACGGGTGGACCTTGCGGCCATGCAGCAACAACTGGCCTGGTTCGAGATTGAGAGTAACAAGGCCCAGGCCGCGGCCGAAGCCCGGGCGGCGGATCACCTGAGCTGGCTGCAGCACCCACGACTGCAGGACGCCCTGGCCCTCTACGACCCCGACGACCTCATCAACGGCCTGTGCTTCGCCCACCAGACCGGCCTCTGCGTAATCGGCATGGAGGGCGTACCGGCCGGCGCCGACCTGCTCAGCCGCTGGTGGCGCGCCGACAGCGTGACCCCCGACAACCTGGCCCTGCGCAGCTTCACCTACAACCAGCGCAGCATTGCCGAAGCCCTGGAGCAAACCCGCACACAGTTGAAATACCAGCCCCTTGAGGGCGACGACCTGAAGCAGTTCGAGAACGCGCTGAAACTGAGCAAGGCGTTGGCCGCGCTGTTCAGCCAGGTGGACGGCCAGCTGGACCTGATCGCCCGACACGGCCATATCAACGCCGCCGGGGCCCTGGCCTGGCTCGGCCAACTGGGCCGTGAAGCCGCAAGGGCCGGCGCCCCCAACAGCCTGGATCGGGCGATGCACCGGCGCCTGGCCAGCTACCTCACCGCCTCGCTCGGTGAGCAAGCCGTGGCCCTGCGCCTGGCCGAACTTGCCCAAGCGGGCCAGGCGCCATCTTCCGGTCGCGTTTCCGCCCCAATCCTGCGACGCCTGGACAGCGCCTATGCCACCAGCCTGCAGAATGCCCACAGCAACTCGTTCTACCGACTGCGGGTGGCTAGCGGCCTGCTGTTGCTGGAGGCCAGCCTGTTGCTGTTGCAAGGGCGACGTGACGACAAGGATCGGCGCTTCTGGAGTGAAGTGGCTGCGGCGGGGTTGACCAGTGTGGCGGCAGGACTGGAACTGCTGGCAGTGGGTACCGGGCAGGCGCTGGCGAATGTCGGGCCGAACAGCGCCACC
This sequence comes from Pseudomonas vranovensis, assembly GCF_040438935.1. Lineage (NCBI taxonomy): Bacteria > Pseudomonadati > Pseudomonadota > Gammaproteobacteria > Pseudomonadales > Pseudomonadaceae > Pseudomonas > Pseudomonas vranovensis. The sequence goes on from NZ_CP159259.1 coordinate 2,233,009, forward strand.
GCACGGGGGGCGCAGATCAGCCTGGGGCGGTATCGGCTGTGGGGGGCGGGGATGGCGGCTGCGGGGGGGTTGGTGAGTATCGGGTGGGATGTGAGTGATAGCGTGGATGCGCTCAATAGAAATTCAGAAGTACAAAGCACCCGTAAGTACCCTTTGGCAGCAACCTACTTTGTTCGAGCTTCCGCCACCTTAGCGCTACTTGCAGGGCAAGGTGGAATTGCCTTTTCCCAAGCAACCGCGTACTTCAATTGGCTTACCATGCAAGCTCGAAGCGGAGGACAGCAAGCATTCTTTTTAACGCTGACACAATGGTCCACACGCTTGGCCGCTAACCAAGCCGCCATGCTCTTGTTGGGCCGTATGACCTGGATGGGTGGAGCGTTTGTACTAGGCGCTACGATTGCACTCCTGATGTTCGATGATAATGCCCTGGAAAAATGGTGTGACCAGTGCTGCTTCAGTCGCACTCCCGAAGCGCAGCGTTATAAAAATGTTAGCGACGAACTCGGCACACTGTTTGCCGCCATCAGCGAGATGATGTGATGTACTTCTTTGAATGGGGCTGTTGGAAAATGCAATTGGAGCCAGAAGAAGCCCGTAAAGACGATCACAAACTTGAAAAAAAACTGGGGATAAAAAGAGATCTACCTTTTGAGAGTGAGGACGATGAAGAGCAGGTTGCTGCACGCGCCTGCGTTAGCCAGACACCTAAAGCCCGAGGGCCAGTTTATGTGTTTAACGACACAGTGCTTGAAATACGCTCCGGCATGTTTGAAGCGAAGCGCGGCCTTATCAGCATACTCTCATGCGCGCTAATCATTTTTATCACCACCACTACGGCAACCGCAACAGTACACCTCGCAAGGTCAATTAATGAACTTTTAAATAAAAAAATCATCCCTGACATCGGCCTGCTACTTGTATTGCTACTCTACTTTACAATCGCCGCAGTATTTTCTTGGTTCTATTTAAAGTATGGTTTTCGCTTCACTCGCTTGGAAATGTTCACCTCCCGTCATCTACTGATCCGCTTCAACCGCAAAACCCAGCAAGTCTACCTGCATCGCCCCAGCTACTGCGGTGGCATCGTGACCTTGCCCTGGAAAGGCGTGACCTCATCAGGCGCCAGCGAAAAGACTGCAATAGCAGGCGGCATCGGCGTACCCCTATTCCTCTATTGGTCACCGCGCGTCACAGGTACTCTCCATCCCGAAAGCGCCTGGGTCGGCAAGGCCGGCAACAACCAGGCCGAGCTACGCGACGAATGGGAGTTCATCCGTCGCTTCATGGACGAAGGCCCCCAAGGCCTGCCGCGGCCCCGCATCACCTCGCATTTCCCCTGGCCCTGGCAGGCCTTCACCCCACAGTTCGAAGGGCTCACCCACTATTTTCGTCGTGCCTCCCGAACAACCAAGGTAGGGCTGCTGCTGATCTGCCCTGCCTTCCTGATCATCGGTCTCGGCCATTGGCTAAGCCTGCTGCTGTGCTGGAAACCGCGCTGGCCGAAACTGATCCGCCAGGCCGGGCTGCCTGGAAAACCCATCCCACCGCTGACCACTCTTGCCGATCGCCCCCCGCATATCCAGGAACGCTTGCGGGCTAATGCACACCTATGGGCGATACGCCCAGGCAAACGCCCTGAAAAGAAACTACGTGCACGTCCCAAAAAAACCGAATCCAAATCGAATTGACCAAGGAGGATGAGAACTCTATAAAACTCAAAATACTTGTCGGACATGACTGCCCGCTTCATGGACGTGGCTAAGTCGTCTCGGCACTTCGACCCATAGGATAAATGAATCAATTGACAAAAAATTGCTCGCACCAGTGAGTGCCGCCTGAATGAGCAGTAAAATCAATCGATTATCTAAAAGTCTTCGCTTCGGCGGCACCTCTCTCCACCCTCATTACTCAACAGGCGAGCCCCCAGTCGTATACGGCATACGACGTATAAACACCCAATGCATTGAGCTGGAGACGCTCTCCAACCTAAACAAAATCGGCTCATCGCTTATAGTTGGTCAGTTCATTGTTATTGCAGTTATAGATACAATCCTAATGCTCCAGGTCATCGACAACATAACCCCTGAGATAACAATTACAATATTATTGTCTGCGTCGCTGCTCCCACCATTGGGATGTGTTTTTTACTTGCTAGGCGGCAACCACCGCACCCGCAAGGTGTACTACATCTTCCCCGGAAAAAAACACCTGCACATTCTCGACTGGGACCAACTCGAAATCCTCGCCGGCTACATACCCATTGTCAGTGGCACGATCAATACCAGCCGCCATTCTCTCTACCTGATCGGCGTCGACTACGGTCAGAAGACACCCGGAGAGGTTTGCCTCAGGTGCGGCAACCTGGGGGTATTCGACGGTGATCGCTCAGCCAAGTCTCTGTTGACCTACCTGCAACTCTTCATGGCCAATGGGCCGCAGGATATACCTGAGCCTCCCCCCTCCAGCCTCGTCTGACTCGCCGGCAAACTACCTTGCGCCGATTTCATGAATGGCGGCACTCGTTTCGCAGCAGCTTGACCAGCACACGAGGCAAGTTGTGGGCCCCCATCATGGTTCCGCTTCGGTTGCTCTGGCTGATCTGGGATGTCTTTCCGGAATGCCTGGCCGAATTCATTCAGTACAACGTGCCCTACACCACCTTCCCCCTCAATGGGAAGATTGTCGACCGGTGACCATGGAAAAGTAACTGTATACCTTGCAGTGCCATCTAAAACTCGCGTGCCACTCAGTCTGCTCGACTCTCACGCCCATCCTCAAAAAACGCCTTGCGCCCATCCACCTGGCTCGACGCCCGTGGCAGGTTGGCTGCATCCCCCGTTGGCGTTTCCACGTACCAGTAGCAGTGTTTCGCCGCACGGGTGATCGCAACGTAGGCCAGGCGCAACACTTCATCCTTCTGTGCATTGTCGAAGGCCAACGGGTCGCCAGCGCGCCCCAACCCTGCCTGGCGATAAACCTGGTTCTTGTAGGGCGAACTGGTCAGATGCTGGCAATCACCCAGCATGAATACCGCATCCGCCTGCAAACCCTTGGCACTGTGATAAGTCAGTTGCCGGAAGCGTCGCTGGCTCGCCGGCAACCCGGCCTCATGGTTTACCAGTGGCTGTATATGCTCTGATATCAATGATTTATCGCTACTTTTTCGAAATAACATCATTACCGACTCGCCGCGGCGGTAGTGCTCCATCAACGTCTGGGCCAGGACGGCTTCGTCACGCTCAAGGACTTTGACCGGTATCGCTGCCTCTGCCGCCGGGCCGCAGGCCTTGGCTTTTTTACCGCTGATGGCTGGCGCTGGCTTCACGATGTGCTCGGCCGCGTCGATGATGTGTTGGTGGCTGCGGAAATTGTCGGACAGCATCACCCGGGTATTGCTCGGTGAGATGAACTCCTTGGTGTATTCCATGAAGTACTTGGGCGAGCTGCCACGCCAGCCGTAGATCGACTGCCAGTCATCCCCCACACACAGCAGCGAGGAATGCTGGGCCACCCTGCCGACGTGCATGGCCGGGCCGCGACGGCGGATTTCGCGCAGGCAGGCGCGCAGCCAGGAAACGATCTGTGGCGAGACGTCCTGGAATTCGTCGATCATCAGGTGCGCCAGCGGGCGCAGCAGCGGGTCGGGCAGCAAGCGCAGGTTCTCGGGATTGTTCTCACCGAAGAGAGCGAACATACGGTTGTAGCTCATGATCGGCGGCGACTGCCCGAGCAAGTGCGCCTCCAGCGCCTTCCAGTACAAGCTCAAGGCCTCGAAGAACAGCGCGTCGCTGTCGCCGGCGGGGAAGCTCATGGCGCCTACCGCCTTGTTCACTTCAAGCCCGAGATTCTCGATAAAACCTGCGGCGCCGACGAAGGCGTCAAGCAACGGGGCTGCCGACAGTTCACCCTTGATCTTGTAATCAAAGCCGGGACCGGCGACGGCATCGCCAGCCAGCGAGGTTGTGAGACGTTTGGCCGCTGCATAATTTTCAAGCCAAATCACAGGCTTATCGCAGAAAGCTTGAAACAGGGTGCGCTTTATTACCCACTCAGCCCAAACCGGAAGCTTGGCGCCGGGACGCTTGTATTGCTGGTTTTCACCCGGATCGAAGCCCAGCACGACCCAGGCATCCAGTTCCTTGATATGGCCGTGGAAGTGGAAGCGGCTGCCGTTGATTTCCACCGTCTCGCGGCTTGGCTCGATTCCCTTGATTGGCCAGGCTCCAGCAGAGAACCAGAGGTCTTCGAGGGTATCGCAGAGTTCTTCGTCGCGGCTGGCCGATAGCTGGGTTACCGCCACTCGTTTTTGCACGTCCGGGTGATCGCGATCCAGGGCTTTGAGCTGCAGTGCTTCACGGCGCAGGCTGGCAATCAGTTCGGCAAAGCGAGCGCTGTGTTTGAGCAGGTCGCGGTAGCACAGGTTCAACTGCTGGCGCTGGGCATCGTTGATACGCAGGTCAAAGGGGTTGCTCTCGGCACTGGCTTCACTGCCGCTGGGCATCTCGCTGCCCAGGGTCTCGAACGCGCGCACCTGGCTGAAGCCTGGCAGGCTCCGCACCAATGGCAGGATTCGCGAGTGGAAGGTGCGCACCAGCTCACGGGCCTGGGGCGGGCTGAGTTCCAGTTGCCAAAGGCCGAAGACCTGTACCAGGCGGGCGATGAAATCCTTGCGTGACTCGCGGGTAAAGGTCACCACAGTCATGGCGTCCAGCTCAAAACCCAGGTAATGACGCAACAGCAAGATGCGCAGTACCAGCGAGGTCGACTTGCCAGCACCGGCCCCGGCGATAACGCAGGTGGATGGCGTATCGCTGAAGATCATCTTCCACTGTGCAGCGCTCGGCTGGGCGTGTGCCGGCAAGCGCTGGGCAACGTCACCTTTGAAGCGTTTCTTGAGCTCGCTGGTCAATGGCAGGCGCCAGTCGTCGAACAGGCAGTCGTCCTGTCCCGGCACGCCGTGGCCATCGGGACGTGTGTCACGGATCACCAACACCTGGCGCCCGGCTTCGTAGCCGTCCACCCGCCCTTCTTCATAGCCCTCGCGTAAACCATCGGCATGGCCGGTACGTTGGCCGCTGGCGTGCCCCTGGAACCAGGAGTCACGGTGCTGGGCCTGCAGCCGGCTCAGGCCGCGGCCTAGCACACGCGCTGCCAGGCGTCTTATCCAGGGCAATTGCGCAGGGGGAGTCAACTCCGGGGGTAGCTTGGGACGCTCTTCAGACACACCGACTCCAACACAAATAATCCAGCATGCATGTTCGCTCTAACAGACAAAAATCACCAGCCGAATGCTTGAAGATCAGTCAATTAGACGATGAAGCGTATAAATCACCCTAGCTATTGGTATCTAATAATTAGATCAATATCAGCCGAAATTTACGCTTATTTTCGATTATAGATTCAGCGATGATCGTTCCATCAAACGACTCACCAGGAGAGCCCGTCATGCTGCAACTGCGCCCATTCAAGAGCCTTGGCCACGCCGACCATGGCTGGCTCGATGCCCACCATCACTTCTCTTTTGCCGAGTACTACGACCCGCAACGGATGAACTGGGGCAACCTGCGGGTCTGGAACGACGACCTGATTGCCGCCGGCAGTGGCTTCCCACCGCACCCGCACCGCGACATGGAAATCATCACCTACGTGCGTGAAGGTGCCATCAGCCACCAGGACAACCTGGGCAACAAAGGCCGTACCGAGGCGGGAGATGTACAGGTGATGAGCGCCGGTACCGGCATTACCCATGCCGAGTACAACCTGGAAAACGTCGATACGCGGATCTTCCAGATCTGGATCGTGCCCGAGAAGGTCGGCCAGGCGCCGTCCTGGGGCACTCGGCCCTTCCCCAAGGGCGAGCGCGAAGGCTTCGTGACGTTGGCAAGCGGCCGTGACGGTGATGAAGACAGCCTGCGCATTCGTGCCGATGCACGCCTGGTGGCCGCGACCCTGCTGGCTGGGGAAAGCGCCGAATACCGTTTCGAGGCTGGCCGACGCGGGTACCTGGTGCCTGCCAAGGGGATGGTTGAAGTCAACGGTCTGCGCGCCGAGGCCCGTGACGGGGTGGCGATCGAAGATGAGCAAGTGCTCAGGGTGATGGCGCTGGAAGACAGCGAGATTGTCCTGGTCGATGTAGCTTGAAGCTGATTGCGGGCAAGCCCACTCCCACAGGTAGTGTAGGAGCGGGCTTTGCCCCGCGATGCGCTACCGTTTACGCAATCGCCGCATCCACCAGCGCCTGGGCCTCAGCCACCAGCCGCTGCAGGTGCTCCTCGCTCACAAAGCTTTCCGCATAGATTTTGTAGATATCCTCGGTGCCCGAAGGCCGCGCGGCGAACCAGCCGTTGGCGGTCATCACTTTCAGGCCGCCAATGGCCTGGTTGTTGCCCGGCGCATGACTGAGGATGTGCTCGATCGGCTCGCCGGCCAAGCGGGTGGACTTGACCTGCTCCGGCGCCAGCTTGCTCAGCAATGCCTTTTGCTGTGGGTTGGCCTTGGCCTCGACGCGGGTGGCAAAGGGTTCGCCCAGTTCAGCGGTCAGCTGCGCATAGGCCTGGCTTGGATCGCGGCCGGTGCGCGCGGTGATTTCCGCCGCCAGCAGCGCCGGGATCAGGCCGTCCTTGTCGGTGGTCCAGACGCTGCCGTCCTTGCGCAGGAACGACGCACCGGCGCTCTCTTCGCCACCAAAGCCCAGGCTGCCGTCAAACAGGCCATCGGCGAAGAACTTGAACCCAACCGGTACTTCGTACAGGCGACGGCCCAGACGCGCAGTAACACGGTCGATCAAGCCACTGCTGACCACGGTCTTGCCCACGGCGGCATCGCTGCGCCACTGTGGTCGGTGCTGGAACAGGTAGTCGATGGCCACGGCCAGGTAGTTGTTCGGGGCCAGCAGGCCACTGGGGGTCACGATGCCGTGGCGGTCATGGTCCGGATCGCAGGCAAAGGCCACGTCGAAACGCTCGCGCAAGCCGATCAGGCCTTGCATAGCGTGTGGCGAGGACGGGTCCATACGGATCTGACCGTCCCAGTCGACGCTCATGAAACGGAAAGTCGGATCAACTTCAGTATTGACCACTTCCAGGTTCAGCTTGTAGTGCTCGGCAATCGCCGACCAGTAGCGCACCCCGGCCCCGCCCAGCGGGTCCACGCCCAGGCGCAGGTTGGCGCTGCGGATCACGTCGAAATCGATTACGTTTTCAAGGTCGGCCACGTAATTGCCCACGTAATCGTGGCGATGGGTCGTGCTGGCCGCCAGTGCCTGTTCGTGGTCCATGCGCTTGACGCCGTTCAGGCCCGCAGCCAGCAGTTCGTTGGCCTTGGCTTCGATCCACTTGGTGACGTCGCTGTCGGCCGGACCGCCATTGGGCGGGTTGTACTTGAAGCCACCACTTTGTGGCGGGTTGTGCGACGGCGTGATGACGATACCGTCGGCCAAGCCACTGCTGCGCCCACGGTTGTAGCAGATGATCGCGTGGGACACCGCCGGCGTCGGGGTGTACTCATCGTCTTTCGACAGCATGACCTGAACACCATTGGCCGCCATCACCTGCAGGGCACTGGCCGCCGCCGGGGTCGACAAGGCATGGGTATCGGCGCCGATGAACAGCGGTCCGTCGATCCCTTTGCCCTGGCGGTACAGGCAGATGGCCTGGCTGATTGCCAGCACATGGTGCTCGTTGAAACTCAGGTCCAGCGAGCTGCCCCGGTGCCCTGACGTGCCGAACGCAACCCGCTGGGTGGCGATGCTGACATCGGGCTGGCCGGTGTAGTAGGCGGTCAACAGGCGTGGGATATCCACCAGCACGGAGGCCGGAGCCGGTTTGCCTGCCAAAGGACTGAGCTTCATGCAAAACCTCAAGAAAGGATGTACGGGGTAATAAAATCACGGAGTTTACTGGCACTTTGACCTGCACGCGACGCCAATGCTCCCTGCCCACGCGATTATTTCTGCCGGGGCGCCCACCAAGAGGGGAACATGGCCTGCACCCGGGGCTCGGCGAAGCGGTCGTCGATGAGCATGACCATACCCCTGTCACCGGTGCCACGAATCACCCTGCCGGCAGCCTGAATCACTTTCTGCACCCCAGGGTATAGGTAGGTGTAGTCAAACCCGGCACCGAACAAACGGTTCATTCGCTGTTTGATCTGCTCATTCACCGGGTTGACCTGGGGCAGGCCGAGGGTGGCGACGAAGGCGCCGATCAAGCGCGTACCCGGCAGATCGACGCCCTCGCCAAAAGCACCGCCGAGCACGGCAAACCCCACGCCTCGCCCCTGCACCACGAATCGATCGAGAAATGCCTGGCGCTGCGCTTCATCCATGCCCGATGCCTGGCGCCACTGAGGTATTTCCGGGTGCTCGTTGGCCAATCGATCCGCTACCTGTTGCAAGTACTCGAAGCTGCTGAAAAACGCCAGGTAATTGCCCGGTTCAGCGGCATATTGTGTAGCGATCAATGCAGCAATCGGCGCCAGGGAAGCAGCACGATGCTGAAAACGGGTCGAGACCTGGTTCACCAACTGCACGTTCAACTGTTCGGCCGCAAACGGCGATGCCACCTCCAGCCACCCGGTATCCGCCGGCATGCCCAACAGATCGGCGTAATAGCGCCGGGGCCCCAGGGTCGCGGAAAACAGCGTGGTGCTGCGCGCCGCCGCCATGCGCGGGCCGATCTGCGCGGCCGGCACCACATTGCGCAGGCACAGGGTGGACAGGCTGCGCTTGCCCGGCCCCTCGCGCGTGCTGATGTCGAACAGGAAGTGTGCGTCATACAGCTCGCTTATCCTCACGAACTGCAACGCCTGAAAGAAGAACTGCAGCACCGTCGGGTCGATACCGGCAGGTTGCTGGTTGAGTTGTTCCTGGATCTGGCCGATGCACTGCTGCAGCGCCTTGAGAAACGCCTCAGGCAGCTCATCGACCACCCGATAAGGCACCACCTGCGCCTTGTGCAGCGCATTCCATTGGCGATTGAGACGATCCAGCGTGCTACCGATACCGGCCGGCTTGCTGCGACGCAGGCTCTGCAGTTGCCACTGGTCGAGGCTGGCGCTGTACATCTGCCGCGCCCGCTCCACCAGGTTATGGGCCTCGTCGACCAGCACCGCCAGGCGCCACTGGTTGAGCTGGGCCAGGCCAAACAACAAGGCGCTCTGGTCGAAGTAGTAGTTGTAGTCGGCTACCAGTACATCGACCCAACGCGCCATCTCCTGGCCCAGGTAGTAGGGGCAGACCTGATGCGCCTGGGCAATCTCGCGCACGGCCGCCTTGTCGAGGATGGCCACCGCCTGTGCGACCTGGCGCGCTGCCGGCAAACGATCGTAAAAGCCTTTGGCCAAGGGGCAGGCCTCGCCATGGCAGGCGGTACCGGGAAACTCACAGGCTTTGTCCCGCGCTACCAGCTCCAGGCTGCGCAGTGCAAGATCCGGGGCACTGGCATGGACCTGTTGCAGGGCCTCCAGTGCCAGCGCACGCCCTGGGGTCTTGGCAGTGAGAAAGTATATTTTGTCCAGTTGTTGTGGCACCACGGCCTTGAGCAACGGAAACAGGGTGCCGAGCGTTTTGCCAATGCCCGTGGTGGCCTGGGCCATCAGGCAACGGCCGGTACTGACGGCCTTGTACACGGTTTCGGCGAGTTCTCGCTGGCCACGGCGGAATTGCCCATGGGGAAAGGCCAGCGCTTGCAGTCCGCTGTCGCGCAGGGCCACCCGTTGCGACTGTTGCTCGGCCCAATGCAGGAACCGCGCGCACAGGTCGTTGAAGAACGCCTCCAGGTCCGCGGCGCTGCAGGGTTGCTCGATCACGGTCTGGGTGTCGCTGTCCACATCCAGGTACACCAGCGCCAGGTCGATAGCGGCAAGCTGGCGCTGCTGGCACAACAGCCAGCCATAGACCTTGGCCTGTGCCCAGTGCAGTTGCCGATGGTTGTCGGGCTGCCGGGCAAGGTCGCCACGGTGGGTCTTGATCTCTTCCAGACGATTGAGCCGTGGATCATACCCATCCGCCCTGCCCCGCACCTGCAAGGGACCAAACCGCCCTTCAAGGGTGATTTCTGCCTCATAGTCCAACCCACGCCTGCCCACCACCCGCTGATGGCCGCTGATGCCTTCCTGCGCGGTGGGCGATGGCGTGAAGCGCAGATCCAGATCACCCACCTTGGCGCAGAATTCGCACAGAGCCCGCACCGCCACGCAATAACTCATGGTGACTCAAGCCCCCAGCGTACCTGGCACACCTCGACTGGCAGACCGTGTTCGGCACAGAAGTCTATCCAACGCAGCTGGTTGTCTTGCAAGCGATCACCCGGCCCTTTCACTTCGATCATCCGATAACCCTGTTGCTCGGGCCAGAACTGGATCAGGTCGGGCATGCCGGCACGGTTGGTCTGGATATCGTCGAGCAGGCGGATAAAGCACTGCTTCAAGTGCTGTGCCGGCAGGCAGGCCAAGGCCTGTTCGAGCAAGGTGTCGCTAAGCACTTGCCAATAGACGAAGGGCGATTGCAGGCCCTGCTTGCTGGCGTAATGGCTGCGGATGGTCTGCCGGTAGCGGCCATCGTCCAGCTGGGCCAGGCAGTCGGCGAACAGGCTGGCGCGGCGTACCTGGAACTCGGGGTCGTGCAGGTCTTGAGGCGCGCTTTGGAACGGATGGAAAAATGCCCCCGGCAGAGGCGCAAACACCGCTTCCCAGCACAGCAGGCCGAACAGGCTGTTGAACAGGGTATTTTCCACGTAGTACACCTGACCGCCCTGCGCCTGCAGGTGCAACTGGACCGCTTGCTCCACTCCCAGCACAGCCTGTTCCAGCGGCAACTGCAACTCGATCAGGCCTATGGCCGGCTTGCTTCGCCGCGATTGCGGCGGCCCGCCCAACTTGCGCTGCAAGCGTGGCAGCATCCGCGCCAGGGCCTGGACCTCGAGGGGCCCTGCCGGTTGCCCGGCAACCTCCAGGGCCAGTGCGTGCGCCTGCGGCCATTGCTCGCTGCGCTCAAGCACCCGGATACGCCGAATGCGCGCTTGCGGGTGCTGGCTATGGGGGTAGACCTGCAGAGCCAGGTCCCAGTCCCCCAGGCGTTCGCAATGCTGGCCAAGCTGGAACAATACGCGGGACCGTCGGCGCAGCAGCCAGGGATTGTCGCTGCTCACCGCCTGGATCTGTGCCAGCACCTGGTGTACTGGCGTGCCCTGCTCGAGCAACTCGGCACAGCGATGCAGGGCCAGGGCCATATCGATATCGCTGCGCTTGCGCAGGGCTCGCGAATCGTCACTGAAGGCCACCTGCTCGTAGCGCAGCAGGCCCAGGTCGGCCAGGACGAACTCCGACCAGTCCTGGTACAGGTTGCCGAAAAACAGCAGGCGCAAGCGATCACACAGGGCCTGCAACTGCAGCGTGATGATGGGTTCGGTGAAGCCTGGCAACCAGTCGCGCAAAGGCCGAGGTGACGGCTCCAGTGCCTGCAACTGGGCGTAAAGCTCAGCCTTGGCGGCTCGCGGGCGGGCCAGTTGCACGGCAAATCCGTTGGCGATTTCATCTTTGCGCAGCACCTGGAACAGCTGTTCCAGGCTCAACACGCTATCGTCTGTGGCCCAGCCTTTTTCAAGCAGCGGCTGCAACGCCTGCAATGGCGGCCCGATCTCGGCATAGACAAGTTTGCTGGGGCGAAACAGTTCGCCCTTGCGCATCACCATGCGTACCAACAATGCCTGGGAAGCCCGTGGCAAGCAGGAAAACTGCTCGATGAACGCTTGCTCGCTACCCTCAAGCAAATCGGCATAGCGCTGCTCGATCCAGTGGAGCACCTGCTGGAAGTTGGAGAGGTAATAGAACGGCTCGTCGACGGAATGGGCAATCACGGCAAGGCTACTGGCAGGCATCAATGGCACTGGTTATACATACAGACCCCTCCCGTTTGCAACCTGCCTGTCGACCACTGATCGGTCCGCGGCCGCCTCACGTCTGCTGGCACGCCCCAGCTGCGCTGCTCAACTACTTTCAATGACACCCGTGAAGCCTGTGCTTCTGCGCTTGATCGTTCCAACCATGGAACACAGAAGCCCGGCGGTGGGGGCTACACCCCTACAAGGAACCCATTAAAGTCGCAGGCTGTTCGCATAAACCACAAGCTTGCGAGGTATTTCAACCTGGTGCCGTACCACTGCTGGAACAGCACCACTATCCGGGGCAACAGACTGATGAACCGAATCATCCCTTGTCGATGGCCACTGGTCCTGGTCAGCCTGGTGTGGGTCTCCACCAGCAGCCTGGCGGACAATTCCCTGGGCCAGCGGGACAATATCAACCTGGACCTGACCCAGCGCCAACATGCCGAACTGGCCATCGCCCCCGGCCTTGCCAGTGGTTCGAGCCTCAATGGCCTGCTGCGCAACTATTACTTCGGCCGCGACAACCATCACACCCCGGCGCGCCGCGACCAGCGCGAATGGGCGCAGGGCATGCTGTTGTCGTTTCGCTCTGGCTACACCGACACCTTGATCGGCATGGGCCTCGATGTGCATGGCTTCAGTGCCGTCAAGCTCGACGGTGGGGGCGGCAGCGGCAGCGCCGGCCTGATGCCGCTGGACAGTTCGGGCCATCTGGAGGATGAGTTTTCGGCCGCCGGGGCCGCCCTGAAGTTTCGCGGCTTCGGCAGCCTGCTCAAGGTCGGTGACCAGTTGCTGGAAAATCCGCTGATTGCCAGCGGCAGCAGCCGTCTGTTCCCCCAGAGTTATCGGGGCGTGACGGCAAAGAATTTCAGTATCGAGCGGCTGATGTTCGATGCCGGTTGGGTAGAGTCGACTCGCTTGCGCAACCAGAGCGGTCACAGCAATTTGCAAAGTGCCTATGGCAACGGCAACCGTGCCGGTGTCGCCCCCGACAGGGAAAGTTCACGCATGACCTGGCTGGGGGCCACCTACGGTGCGGCTCAAACATTGAACCTGACCTGGTACAGCGGTCGCCTCCAGGACCTCTGGGACCAACACTACCTGGGCCTGAGCCAGACTTTCAGCCTGCAGCACGCACTGCGCCTGACTCCGTACCTGCACTATTTCAAGACCCGCGACCAGGGCAGCAGCCAACTGGGCAGCATAGACAACGATGCCTACAGCGCCGGCCTCACCCTGGCTCGGGCGGGGCAATCGCTCAGCCTGGGGCTGCAGAAAGTCGACGGTCGCACACCATTCGACTTCCTCGCCCAGAACGATCGAACCTTCCTCTACCTGAACAACGCGATGCAGTACGCCGACTTCAACGGCCCCGGGGAAAAATCCTGGAAGCTGCAGTACCAGACCAGCCTGCAGGCCCTGCAGGCGCCGAACCTGCAACTCAGTGTCGGCTATACCCGTGGCGAGGCCGACCTCACCCGGGTCGATCCAGCCAGCCCCGGCTATGGCTACATCTACAACCCCGAAGGCAAGCACGCCAAACATTGGGAACGCGACATCGCCCTGCGCTACGCCGTGCCCGACGGTACGGCCAAAGGCTTGAACCTGACGCTGCGCTGGGCCAGCCATCGCCCGGGCGATGGTTACACCGCCCCAGGCAATACCCGCGGCAACGCCAGTGCCGACGAATACCGAGTGATTCTCGACTACCCCTTCAACCTGCTTTGATCAATACCAGGAATTAAGACCCTACCATGCGTGCAGCCCCCCTACCCGCCCTTGGCCTGCTCTGGCCCTTGATGTGCCTCGACGCCCAGGCCGACAGTGTCAGCCTGCCCCCCATGCCGCTGGGCAATACCAGTTTTCTGGACGGAATCTCCCTGCCCGGTACGCTGTTCGAGCTGCCAGTCCAATACAACCGCAGCAACCAGGCCGTCGACGCTGACGGCCACTCGGTGCCGGGCCGCCAGCGGGTGCGCACTGCCACTGTGCTGCCGCACCTGGCCTACATCAGCGAACACCGGATTGCAGGTGCCTACTACGGCGCGGAAATCCTCTTGCCACTGGTGCATCTGGACCTGGATATCGACAACGGGCCTCAAGGCACCCGTACACGCCAGGGCGACCTGGTGGTCAGCCCGTTGCTGCTGCAGTGGGATCCGGTCACGTTGTTCGGCAGGCCCTTCTGGCAACGCTTGAACTTCGTCTTCACGCTGCCCACCGGGGATTACGATAAAAACGCGCAGATCAACACCGGTAGCAATGTCTGGACCTTCAGCCCCCACTACGCCTTCACCTGGCTCGCCAGTGAGCGCCTGGAGTTCAGCGGGCGCCTTCATTACGCCTGGAACAGCCGTAACGACAGCCCGGCCGAACGACTGCAGGCTGATGACATCCAACCGGGTCAAGCCGTACACAGCAACTTTGCAGCCTCCTATGCCGTGGACGATCACTGGCGCGTGGGGCTGGCTGGCTACCACCTCAAGCAGATCAGTGCCGACCGGATCGACGGCCACCGCCAGCAGGACTCCAAGGAACAGGTAGTTGGCATCGGCCCAGGCGTGCGCTACAGCAGCGGTGGCCACAGTGTGTTCGTCAACTATTACAGCGAGTCGGGAGCACGCAACCGTGCCGAGGGCGACCAGTTGACGTTTCGCTACCTGCTGGTCTTCTGAGCCCGCCGCAGTTCCTCGTGCAGCACACTCAAACCCTGCTGCAGGTCACCTTGTTGTCGTGACGGCCATCCCAGGCGCATGTGCTGGCGATAATGACCCTGAAGGCTGAACAACTCACCCGGCGCAATCACCAGGCCCTGCTTGAGCAAGCGGTGAAACAACGCCCGGGTATCCAGCGGTGCTTGCGCCTGCGCCCACACCGTTGCGCCCCCGGCCGGCATCTGGAACTTCAGTTGGCCACCGAGCTGCACCTGCATCTGCCGGTGCAGGCACGCCACCGACTCGCGCAGGTACAGGCGCAACTGCTCGAGATGCACATCAATACGTCCCTTGGCATACAAGCGTGCCACTGCTTGCTGGCGCAACGGCGGCAAGCGAAAGCCGCGTGCCAGAAACTCGCGCTGCAACTGCGCCTGGCAGTTGCGCGACAGCAGGTAGGCATAAGGCGCCTCGGCGCCCACCGTGCGTTCGAGCGAGGACATGATCAGCAGCCGCTGGGGATCGACCAATTCGCGCAGGCACTGCCTTGGCCGTTCGAAACACCATTCGGCATCCAGGTCGTTTTCCAGCAGCCACACACCCTGGTGGTCCAATAGCCGGGCGATACCGTGACGCTGCTCGTCGGACATCACACTGCCTTGAGGGCAATTCAGATGCGAGGCCAGCATCACCAGGCGTACCGACTCTGCCGAGAGTACGGCGGCCAGTTGCTCGAGGTCCACTTCGCCCCGATCCCCAAGAGGCAACTCGACAACCTGAAGGCCAGCGGATTGCAGGATCCGCAGCAGCCGCCAGGAGCATGGAGTGGTGACCAGAACCTTGCAGCCGCGCAACTCCAGCGCCGCCACCAGCATGTCGACCAAGGCACGCAAGTCACCCGCCAGGTACACGTCCTCGGCGCTCCAGTACAACTGCGCCGAACGCGTGTAGCGGGCCGCCAATACCGTGCGCAGTTCCAGTTCCCCGCAAGGATGTACGTTTGCCACAGGCCGTGGGTACTGGCGCAACAATTGACGTTCCATACCCAGCAACGTTGCCTCCAGCGAGGGTAACGTCGGCCCTCGGCCGCTACTGAGTACCAGCATCCGCGGACGGTTGGCGTGATGCTGCAGGTCATGCAGCAAGTCCCCTGCTGCACCGGTCCGTATTCCGGTATCCGGGCCGCAGGCAAAATAACCGGACTTGGGCACCGATTGCACCCGCCCTTCATGTTCGAGCAGCGAATAGGCGTACTGGACTGTCGAGATGGATACATTCAGGCGCTGGGCCACGTCACGCAGCGAAGGCAACTTGCAATAGCTGCCCGGCGCCATCTGGGCGATCAGCTCAAGCAGGTACCCATAGACCGCCTGGTAGGCAAAGCGGCTGTGCTTCTCGTGTTTCATCAACGCGCGCCAGGCTGCTCGACCCTGGCCAGGCCCTGCGTCGATGCATGTACCTGCAGATGCCGCAGGTCTGCACCGCGACACTGCAACCCGAGCAACAAACCTTCGGCTACCGCTTCTCGGCGATAGAGCGTCCGCAGGTGCGTCAGCGACAGGCCGCTGATATCCACCAACCATTGCGCCACGGGCTCCGGCGCCGGCTCACCGCGCAGGGCTTTGTGCAAATAGGGCAAGGCCACCAGCATGCCGGGATGACAACGGTTCAGAAACAACTCAAGGCGCCGCCCCTGGGCCACAAAGGGGCTGAACACCAGGCACACCAGTTGCGTGTCGCTCAAACCGTAGTGCTTGAGGGCAAACGCACTGGCCTCGGCACGCCACTGCTTCCACGAATCCCGCTGCCAACGTTCCCGCGCGGCAGCCGGCAAGGTAGCGGGCAGCCTATTGCGCGGCTCAAGGGAACGTACCTGGCACAGATGGTCCTCCATACCCTCGACGTAACTACTGCTGCACAGGAACTCGGCACGCAGGCCTTGCAGATGTGCCAACAGCATCGGGTTGGCCATGCCGGTACGCGGCGAGGAGAACACCTGGTCGTCCACGCGGTAGCCGAGAAAGCCATCAAGGCGCTCGCCCGGCGAGTCGCGATCCGACACCAGGTCATCGATCGTGACAAAGCGCAGTGCCGGCCGGCTGGGGTCCATCTCCTGAGCCTGTCCCTGCAAGCGCCCGTGCAGTTGATCCAGGTAGCATCTGCGCAACCCGCTCAGCCCTTGCAGCAAGGTACTGGCGCAGGCATGAAGCGGCCGCGCGCCCAATAGCCGGGCCTGGCGCAGCGCCCGTCGGCTCCAGGCCAGAAAGCGCTTGCGATCCGACAACGTGTCGGCACTGATCACCGCATCGACCCCGCCCTCCCAGTACGACGCCAGGTAAGCAAGCTCTGCCAGGTGCAGGTAGCCATGGCTGGCAAAGTTGACGGTGGCCCGCGGGTCATCCAGCACGTGCCCACACAGCAGCCACTCCTGGCGCTCGGCTTGCTGCTGGTCAAGCGAAGGCAGGCGGCGACTGTCAAAGGGCAGTGGCTGTTGATCATCGAACACCAGCAGTTCGATACGCGGGTCGTCGTACAGGAACAAGGCAGAGAAACTACCGTCGAGGTTTGCCCGTGTAGTGGCACTCATGCCGGCCTGCCAGGCGGTGACGATGCGCAGCTGGAAAGTTCCGGGGGAACGGGCAGCGATGCTCAATTGTGCAGCCCTGAGGCAGGCCAGGGCGTGGGTCGATGATCGACTGGCATCAAACACGAACAGAAGACGCATACCCCTTACACGCTCGATACCACCGGCCGACACGATCAATCGCTGAACCAACAACTGCAATGAAGCGCGTTGCGCCTGTGACAAATGCTCAAGCAAGCGCTGCAACACTTGTTGATAGATATATTGCATCGCTTGCTCGTGAATGCTGCCCATAACACCACCTGAATATCAGTAACAGCCGACTGAAAGTTATCGCAACCGCGAACCTTTCAACTAGAACCCTCCCAGAACCCAACCTCGTAGTCCTAGGAAACTTCCCACGCTTGCTTATGGCGTCGAACCTTATTGTTTAGCCGCATGATTCGTCGCAATCGCCTCGCCTCGACCTTACCCACTGCTCTACCTACACTGCGCATGATCATGACTCACTCCCTGAGCACACATATGACCCGCTATTATCGAGCGTTGGCCGATGATTAAAAGATACAGAACAGATTAAAAAACCCGTTCAGTGCCATTCCGCAAGCGACTAACTTACACACAACACCCCACGCGTTTTCGCGCCACTTAAACATAAAGGAAGCCCCTGCTACACACAGATTAAAGTTGTGTTTGAAACTTCCTAAAGCGTGCCGGAAAACGCCCACAAAAAAGCCCGAGCGATACTCGGGCTTCTTTATGGGCGCCTGGCTTCAGGTTCAGCTGCTGGCCAGCTCAAGCACCAATCGACCACCGCAAGGACATTCATCCATGTACCGATGGGCTTCGACCACACGCTCGAACGGATACACCTTGATGATCTGTGGTGTCAGCAGCTTGTCGGCGGTGAACTGGTTGATATCGCGCAGTGCCCGGTGCAACGCTACCTGGTCCTGGCTGATACCCAGTTCCGGCTTGCCGGTAAAGTTGCCGATGCAGTGCACGAAAAACTGAATGTTCTTCTGGAACGCGGCGCAGGCCGGGAAAGGTGTCTGGTTGCCCCCCTGCAGACCGTAGAGCACCAGACTGCCACGCGGCGCCAGGACATCACCGAGCAACGACATCTGCGGGCCACCCAGACCATCGAGGACCATGTCGACACCACGGTTGTCGGTGTACTTGTTGATCTGCATGAGCAAATCCTGCTCCTCGGTGACGATGACTTTATCGGCCCCCAGCGACAGCAGGTAATCGCGCTCATCGGCCTCCTTGGTCGCAGCGAACACCTTCAGGCCCAGCGCCTTGCCCATCTGCACGAAGGCCGGCCCGGCACAATGGCTTGCGTCGGTCACCAGGGCTGTCTGCCCGGCCTTGGCCCGGGCCAGGTCGACAAAGGCAAAATAGGCGATCAGCAATGGCGTGTAATGCACGCTGGCTTCGATCGGGGTGAGCACCTCGGGGTAACAGGTGACGGCATTGCGCGGCAAGACAATGACTTCTCCGTACACCGGATGGTCATTGGCACTGCAGGCCGGAAAGCTGGCGACCTTGTCGCCTACGGCCAAGTCCTCGACGCCTTCGCCCACCGCCGTGACCACACCCGCCATCTCATGACCCATGCCGGCCGGCAAGCGCGCCTGGGACGGTGCCAGGTTCTGGCGCCAGAGCACGTCGTACCAGCTGATACCAATGGCCTGGACGCGGATCTGGACCTCGCCGGCAGCCGGCTGCGGCTCGGCCTGCTCTTCGATCTTGAGCACCTCGGCCGGGCCGAACTTGTGGAATCGGATCATGCGGGACATCGCAAACCTCGCCTAGTGAAACTCTATTACCCTGAACTCTATCCGGGCTTTTACGGTTAGACCATCAGTGGCCATTAATAGTCAACATGCCTGTCATTGATTGAGGGTAATGCCGCTCGCATCAAATTATGCGGTGCAGGGTAGCAGCCTTTCCCCGTAAGATTCACCCCTGCCCCATCCGTCCAGTGAAGCCGAGCCGATGAACCGTAACGACTTGCGTCGCGTCGACCTGAACCTGCTGATCGTCTTCGAGACCCTGATGCACGAGCGCAGCGTGACCCGTGCTGCAGAAAAACTGTTCCTCGGCCAGCCTGCCATCAGTGCCGCGCTGTCACGCTTGCGCAACCTGTTCGATGATCCGCTGTTCGTACGCACCGGGCGCAGCATGGAGCCCTCCGCGCGGGCGGTGGAAATCTTCGCCCTGCTCTCGCCGGCGCTGGACTCGATCTCCACCGCCGTCAGCCGCGCCGCCGACTTCGATCCTGCCACAAGTACCGCCGTGTTTCGCATCGGCCTATCGGACGATGCCGAGTTCGCCCTGCTGCCGCAGTTGCTCAAGCGGGTGCGCGCCGAAGCCCCGGGAATCGTCCTGGTGGTGCGTCGAGTCAACTACCTGCTGATGCCGGCGCTGCTGGCCAGTGGAGAGATTTCGGTCGGCGTGAGCTGGACCAACGACCTGCCTGCCAACGCCAAGCGCAAGGTGCTACGACGCAGCAAACCCAAGGTGCTGCGTGCCGACAGCATGCCGGGAAGCCTGAGCCTGGACGACTTCTGCGCCCGGCCCCACGCACTGGTGTCGTTTGCCGGCGACCTGGGCGGGTTCATGGACGAGATCCTGGAAAAGCTCGGGCGCAAGCGCCATGTGGTGTTGGCGGTCCCGCAGTTCAACGGCCTGGGCAGCTTGCTGTCGGGCACCGATATCCTCGCTACCGTGCCCGACTACACCGCCGAGGCGCTGACCGCAGCGGGCGGACTGCGCGCAGAAGATCCGCCGCTTGAGGTGCAGAGCTTCGAGTTGCACATGGCATGGCGGGGGTCGCAGGACAACGACCCAGGGGAACGGTGGTTGCGGTCGAGGATTCAGATGTTCTTCGGGGATCCGGAGAGCCTGTAAAAAATAGCTAGCTCGGTCGGAAAGGCCATTTGCATACTCATTGCCGCCCGTGATGCCAACTCAATACACGGAAACTTGGCAGAATCTGACCTTGCGGGCTGCCCCCTGAATCTGTTCGTGAATGTGCGCTGCGACGTCCAAGAGAAAAACCTTGTGCCCGCCGAGCAACGCCTGGAAGAACGCCTCAAGCGCGTCGCGTAGTATGCCCACGCCGGCGCTGACAGATTGTTCGCCGCCAGAGTGATCGAGCATCATGAAATCGCGCGGCGTGCCGGGAACCGAGTTTGCCGGTCAACCTGTTTTGCGCACAGGCCTCGCCGCTCCCGACGAGCTGCAACGCCTTGGCGTCAGGAGTCTGGGGCTGGCTCAAGTGCAGTGCTAGCACCAGCAGCCGTGCAGTAACATACCGTCCTCAACCGAAGAGTGACGTCGGGTCAGTACGAGTCAAGGTCCAAGGTCATCATCTATGCATGGGTCAACACGGAAATACCCTCATGCTGGGATTTATCAGGGATCACCATTCGCGATCGCTCGCATATCCAGTGCAGTTGGGCGCAATAATGGCGGGAAAATGTCCAATTTTCTCTGCCTGAAACTGCCGTTCCAGGGGCAAGTCAAACGGCCCTAGAGCCCTGTCCAAATGTTCTTCGGCAGCGCTGACAACCTTTAGCGACTGAGCGCTATACGAAAAGAGCCTAAAATATGGCCGGATACCATTAATTGATAAGGAAAGCACCATGGCCCTACCTGATACCCTCCGTCTAGCTGTACTCATTGACGCTGACAACGCTAGCTCTTCGGTCGTGATGGAACGCTTAGAAGACGTTTCCTTTGCAGCATCAGTATTTGAAATCGGCAGCTCAAAGAAGGCTGGGTAGACCATCAGTTGGGGAGTGTACAAACGCTGCGGCATCATCAGTAACAGTGTCGAGACCTAAACTATTTTCAAGTGTCAGGCGTAGATTATTCACGAACGCTGTTGGCGCAAACTGCATCAACCCAACAAAGTTTTGGACACTTTGCTTTCGGTCGCCATGGAGTGATGCCAAATCGATTGCAACTTCCATAATCCCAATGCGAGGGAAATCAAGCGACATTCAGGTGTTGCTCCGCGTCTGCCAGTTGCTGTTTACGCGCGCTGTACGCACGGTGATCGCGCGCCAACCAGCAATACACCGTGGGCAGTACAAACAAGGTGAACACGGTACCGACCAACATGCCGCAGACTATAACGACACCCAGGCCGAAGCGGCTGTTGGCACCGGCACCACTGGCAAACAGTAGCGGCGCGACGCCCAAGGTCATCGCCGCCGTGGTCATCAGCACCGGACGCAGTCGAATCTGTGCGGCACGCATGATCGCCGCGGCCCGATCAAGGTTCTCACGCACCTGGATTTCGTTGGCAAACTCCACCATCAAGATGCCGTGCTTGCTGATCAGGCCGATCAAGGTGACGAGTCCGATCTGCGTATAGATGTTAAGCGTGGCCCAGCCCAGCACCAACGGCAGCAGCGCACCGCAGATGGACAACGGCACAGTGACCAGAATGATCAACGGATCGACCAGGCTTTCGTACTGAGCGGCGAGTACCAGGTAGATCACCACCATCGCGGCGAGAAACGCCAACACCAGCGCATTGCCCTCCTGTGCATACTGACGCGACTCCGATAGCCAGTCGTGGCTGAATCCCGCTGGCAACTGCTCGGCGAGCGCTTGCAGAAATGCCACCGCCTGCCCCTGCGATACACCGGGGGCGGGGATAGGCTGCAGGGTGCTGGCGTTCTGTTGGTCGAACTGCAACAGCCGGTTGGGCGCTACGGCCATGTTCAGGCTGACTACGGTAGACAGCGGGACCAACTCGCCGCTATCGGTGCGCACATACTGCCGGGCCAGTACCTCCGGCGTCAGGCGCTGATCGCGCGTGCTTTGGGGGATCACATCATAGGAACGTCCATACAAGGCAAAGCGGTTGATGTACTGCTCCCCTACCAGTACCGCCAGGGCATCACCGATGTCCTGCATGCCAATGCCCAGGCTCGCGGCCTTGGCGCGGTCGACAGTGACGTTGAGCACCGGGTTGTTGTAGTCGAGGTCACTGTCTACGACGGCAAACAGTCCGCTGCTGCGGGCGTGCTGCTTGAGGGTTTCCATGGTCTGGTAGAGCACCGGGTAGTCCTGTGCGCTGCGCAGCACCATCTGCACCGGCAAACCGCCACTGGACCCCGGCAACGACGCCACCTGAAAGGCAAAGATGCTGCTGCCCTCGACATCGACCAAGGCTTGCTGCAACTGGGCCTGGACCTGATCGGCCGACCGTTCGCGCGCCTGCCACAGGCTCAGGTTGATCCCGCCGAAACTGGCCGCTGGCCCATCGGTACCATTGATGATCCAGGTATCGGTGGTTTCCGGAAGGCTCTTCATGACCTGATCGAGCTTGCTTGCAAAACGCTCGACGTAGTCGAGGTTGGCGTACTGAGGTGACTTGATCGCCGTCAGTACCGCCGCCTGATCCTCTGGCGGCGCCAGCTCGCGTTGCGGCAGCAGGTACAACCACGGCAAGCTCAGGCAGACCAGCAGCACGACCGCACCACTGATCCAGCGCCGTGACAACGAGCGGGCCAGCCCCCGCCCATAAGCAGCGGCCAGGGCTGCGAACAGCCTCGTTGCCAACTGGCCCAAGCGCCCCTCCTGCTGCCCGGCCTGTAACAGCAGCGAACTCATCACCGGCGACAGGGTCAGCGCGACTACGCCGGAAACGATTACCGCCCCCGCCAAGGTAAGGGCAAACTCGCGGAACAGCGTGCCCGTCAGTCCACCGATCAAACCGATGGGGGCATACACAGCCGCCAGCGTCAGCGTCATGGCGATCACCGGCCCGGCGATCTCGCGGGCACCTACCAGCGCGGCAGCCACCGGCGACAGTCCCGCTTCAATGTGACGGTGCACGTTCTCCACTACCACAATCGCATCGTCCACCACCAAGCCGATGGCCAGCACCATCGCCAATAACGTCAGCAGGTTGATACTGAAGCCAAAGAGCAGCATCAGGCCGGTTGCGCCGAGAATCGACAGCGGAATCGCCAGCACCGGAATCGCCACGCTACGCAGGGATCCCAGGCACAGCCAGATCACCAGAACCACGATCAGCACCGCCTCCAGCAACGTCGTCATCACTTCGTCGATCGAGGCCTCGATAAAGCGCGCAGTCTCATAGGCCAAGGCAACCTTCACCCCGGGTGGCAGGGTTTGCTGGATCTGCGGCAGCAACGTGCGGATTCCGTCGACAATCACCAGCGGGTTGCCAGCAGGTGTGGGATACAGCCCCAGGTGAACCGCCGGCTCACCGTTCATCGAAGCGCTGGTGTGGGTGGCCGAGGCACCTAGCTCGACGGTGCCGACATCGCGCAGACGCACGAGCGCAGTCCCGTCGTTGCGAATGATCATGTCGCGGAAGGTCTCGACGCTGGTCAAGTCGGTATCGATGCTTATGTCGGCGAGCACGAACTGGCCGCGCACCTGGCCTGGCGTAGCCTGATAGTTGTTGTGGCGAACCGCTTGCGCGACATCAGCGGCGGTAACACCCCGCCCGGCCATTCGCTCGCTGTCCAGCCACAAGCGCATCGCCAGGTTCTGCACCAAATCGCTGTACTTTGGCGACGCCCTCAATGCCCGCCAACTGCGGCTCCACCAAGCGCGACAGGTAGTCGCTCAATTCGGGAATAGACAACGTCTCACTGGCAAATCCGACATAGGCAACAGCGGTGGAGTCGCCTGCAGACAGTTCGACCACAGGATCGTAGGCATCGTCGGGCAGGCGATAGCGCACCTGATTGACCTTGGCCATGGTCTCGGTCAGTGCCTGGGTCGAATCACGGTTCAGGGTCATGCGCAGGGTCACAAGGCTGCGCCCTTGTACCGACGATGACGACAGGTAGTCGATGCCTTCGACCGAAGAAACCGCCTGGGTGATCGGCTGGGTCACAAAGCCCTGCATCAATTCGGCAGAGGCGCCGGGGTACTCGGTGCTGATCGTGATGGTAGAGCTTTCCAGCAACGGGTATTGACGCACCGGCAGCTTGCCCAGGGCGAACAACCCCATGAGGACAATCAAGCTGCTGACCACCAAGGCGAGCACAGGACGACGAACAAAGATGTCAGTGACCTTCACGAGGCGCGCCCCCCGGCCACAGCCTGCAAGCTGTCCTTATCTACCGCTTCGACTGGCATACCATCGCTCAGTTTGAGCTGGCCCGAGACGACGACCTGATCGCCAGCTTTCAACCCCGAGGTGATTTCCACTTGGCCCTTCCAGCGCTCTCCCGTGGTGACCTGGATGCGGCTGACCGTCAGGCTGTGATTATTGCCTTGGGTAGCCAGGAATACGGTTTGTCCGTAGGCGGTATAGGTAACAGCGGCTTCCGGCACAGCCATGACCCTCGTCGGCACCGCTGCGGCAAGACGCACACTGGTGTACATACCGGCCTGCAGCTGGCCGTCCGGATTGGCAAGCGATGCTTGAACCTCGACCGAACGCGACTTGCCGATCATTGGGTCGATGGCATTGACCTGAGCAGACAGCGCGCGCTGGGGTAACGCGTCGACACTCAATGCAACGGCCTGCCCGACGCGAAGATCAGCGGCGGCTTTCTCATGCAGCGTGAAATTCACGTGCAGGTGCCTGGCGTCCACCAGGCTGACGACCGCCTCGCCTGCCTGCACATACTGGCCTTGATGCACGCGGCGAATACCGACCTTCCCTGCAAAGGGTGCGCGGATGGCCTTTTGCGCAATCAACGCGTCGATCTTCTGCAGCTCTCCCCTGGCCATACCAAGGGCCGCCGTGGCGTTGTCGAGCACCTCCTGGGAAACGGCATTTTTCGCCCGCAACTTATGCGAGCGTTGAAACAATGTCCGAGCATTCACCAGCGCAGCCTGCAAGCGCAAGCGCTCGGCTTGCTCCGGCGCGTCGTTGAGCTGTACCAGCAGTTGCCCTGCCTTGACCACTTGTCCGGACTTGAAGGCGATTTGAGTAATGCGCCCCGGTGTTTCTGCCGCTATTTGCACCTGATGGGCCGCCTCCAGCTCTCCTGCGGCAAAAGCCTCGCGAGGAGCCTCCGTGTGCATGACTGTGGCCAGCGCCACTTTGGTCAACGGCCACGCCGTTGCCTGGGTTGAAGCGTCCTTCGCTGGCTGCGCAATGACGATGGCCATTGCGCCTAGCACCGCGACGCCCACGCCCACGCCCCACAACATCCGTTTGCCCATGCTTGACTCCATTCGACTGTGGTGTGCTCACCGCACGGCGGGTTGCGCACTGGCGGCGGAAAACTGTTGCAGGAAAGTCCGGGCGAGACTATAAGACCTCAACTTAACTTGAGGTCAACACGCATGGCAGTTGAAAAAAAACTTGATGGCCTGCGCTCGCTCTCGGTCGGCGAAGTAGCCAGGCGCAGCGGCGTTGCGGTCTCTACCCTGCACTTCTACGAATCGAAAGGCCTGATCGCGAGCACACGCAGTGCCGGTAATCAACGGCGTTATCCCGCCCTGGTACTGCGCAGCATCGCTATCATCAAAGTGGCGCAGCGCACCGGCATCCCGCTCGAGGAAATCAAGAGCGCGCTGGGCCGCTACCCCCCGAACAGTAAACTGAGCGCCGCACAATGGCGCGAAATGTCGTCGGCCTGGCGAGATAGCCTCAACGCCAGAATCAGGACACTGGAGGCCTTGCGCGACAGTCTCGACGACTGCATTGGCTGCGGCTGCCTGTCGCTGGAGGATTGCCCGCTGCGCAACCCTGGCGACGCCTTGGGCAAGGAGGGATCGGGACCGAGGATTCTCGAGGGCCCCGGTATTAACTGATGCTGCCTGTAGTGGCCTGGTATACAAGCATCAATGCGAACGCCATCAGCAGAAACGCCGAGGCATAGTCGATGCCTCTCAGCCACGTAGGCGGCAGCCGCCTTACCACGAGTGAACACGTGCCGGCGAGCGTCGCCCACCACAGCGAAGAACCAAGAAACACGCCGACGACGAGCCAAAGCCCCGACGCGCTGTCTGATTGGCCGACACCCAGTCCGGCAAAGAGCGTTACAAAGCCCAGGACCGTCATCGGGTTGGACAAGGTAAGCAGACAGGTTGTCGAATACATACCCCAGACATTTCGCGCACTGGATGGCGCAGCGCTCAGGTCGGCTTTTTTCTGGACCGTTTTCCATGCCAGATAAGCAAAAAAAATCGCCCCCAGCACTCTGAGGTAACCACTGTCGTTGACCAGACTGAGTATTCCGGCGAGTCCAAACAGCGCCGCGACTGCATAAAGAGCGTCTGCGGTCGCCGCCCCCATGCCGGTGAAAAATCCAGCCCTGAATCCACCTTTCAACGTGTTCTGGATACTGAGCAAGCCGATCGGGCCGACCGGAGCGGCGATGGCTAAACCGAGCAACATTCCTTTGAGTAACATGGCGGCGCTCTCGATGGGTGGGTTAAGCTAGTTTCAATGGCTTGCCACCGTGCGATCCATGTCGATTTGACGTTTTTACAGGCACCTTTCTTAACGATTCACTCTTTCTTTTGAAGCCCCCCATGAGCGAACGACCTTTGGACCGCATGGACAAGCGCCTGTTGGCCGAGTTGCAGGTAGATGCCCGGATGAGTTTTGCCGAGTTGGGTCGCCGTGTTGGCTTATCGACACCCGCTACCGCCGAACGCGTGCGCAAACTGGAAGAGCGCGGCGTGTTGCGCGGCTATCGAGCTGAAATCGACAGCCACGCCATTGGATATCCGGTTACCGCGTTCATCCGCCTGTATGTTCCGGCACAAAGCTATGCCAAGGTGCTGTCGGTGCTGGAAGAAATGCCCGAGGTACGCGAAGCTCATCATGTAACCGGGGATGCGTCATTTGTACTCAAGGTTGTCGCGCAATCATTGATTGCGCTGGAAACCATGATTGCGTCATTTGATGCGTTTGGCAGGACTGAAACCTCAGTGGTGCTTTCGACGCGGCTGGCCATTCATGGGTTGCCCGTAGCACTGTAACAGGCTGAGGCAAACCGCCACGCCGCGCCTAGCGGGCCGTGTGCATGGCTTGTTGGTCCGCATGATAGGACGAACGCACCAGCGGCCCAGACGCCACATTCCTGAACCCCATCGCCAAGGCTTGCTCAGCCAACCAGGCAAAGGTGTCCGGGTGCACGAAGCGCTGCACCGGCAGGTGGCTGCGTGACGGCTGCAAATACTGCCCCAGTGTCAGCATGTCGACCTGATGTTCACGCATGCGCAACATCACCTCGATCACTTCGTCATCGCTCTCGCCCAGGCCGAGCATCAGCCCGGACTTGGTCGGCACCGCCGGAACACGTTGCTTGAAGTTCTCCAGCAGGTCCAGCGACCACGCGAAGTCAGACCCCGGCCGCGCCGCCCTGTACAGGCGCGGTACGGTTTCCAGGTTGTGGTTGAACACATCCGGCGGTTCTTGCTCGGTGATCGCCAGGGCCACGTCCATGCGCCCCCGATAGTCAGGCACCAGGGTTTCCAGGCGAATACCCGGCGACCGTGCGCGGATCTCGCGCAGGCAATCGACGAAGTGCCGCGCACCACCGTCGCGCAAGTCGTCGCGGTCCACCGAGGTGATGACTACGTATTTCAGGCCCAGCTCGGCAATGGCAATGGCCAGGTTCCTGGGCTCGTTGACGTCCAATGGCTTGGGGCGGCCGTGGCCGACATCGCAGAACGGGCAACGTCGGGTGCAGATGTCGCCCATGATCATGAAAGTCGCCGTACCACCAGAGAAGCACTCGCCCAGGTTTGGACACGATGCTTCCTCGCAGACGCTGTGCAGTTTGTGCTTGCGCAGCAGCGCCTTGACGCGCGCCACCTCCGGTGAGGTTGCGATCTCCACGCGAATCCACTCGGGCTTGCGCGGCACGTCGTCGGTGGGCAGGATCTTCACCGGGATACGCGCCACTTTCTCCGCACCGCGCAGTTTTATCCCGGCCTCGAGGGGCTGTGGCCGAGGGGTGACAGACAAGGGTTCAGTCATGCTCATGCTCCGGCAGTCAGGTCTTCAGCCACGGTAGTAACGTTGCGCTACGAACGGCGTGCGGGCCACGACCATCGGCACCAGTTTGCCGCGCACCTGGGCAAAGACCTCGGTCTCCAGCGCCGCATACTCGCTCTGCACATAGCCCATCGCCAGTGGCCCCCCGAGACTCGGGCCGAAACCGCCACTGGTCACGCGGCCGATCACCTGTGCGTCGCCATCGACGATCAGCGCACCTTCCCGTACTGGCACCCGCTCCCTGGGCAGCAGGCCGACGCGCTTGCTCAAAACACCGTCGCGTTGCTGGGCAAAAATGCGCTCGGCACCCGGGAAACCACCGGCACGTACGCCATCCACACGCCGGGCCTTGGAAACCGCCCAGGTCAGGCTGGCCTCGACCGGCGTGGTGCAGCGTTCCATGTCATGGCCGTACAGGCACAAACCCGCCTCCAGCCGCAACGAGTCACGGGCACCCAGGCCGATAGCCTCGACCTCGGCCTCGGCAAGCAGCGAACGGGCAAGCATTTGTGCAGCCTCTACCGGCACGGAGATTTCGTAACCATCCTCACCGGTGTAGCCGGAGCGGCTGACGTAGCAGTCGACGCCGAGCAACCGCAGGTTGGCAAATTGCATGAACGTCATGGAACCGACCTGAGGCGCCAGGCGTGCCAGTACCTTGGCTGCCGCCGGCCCCTGCAGGGCGAGCAAGGCACGGTTGTCGAACAGTGACTCGACCTCGCATTGCCCTTCCAACTGCTGCTTCAAGTGGGTCAGGTCCTGGTCCTTGCAAGCGGCGTTCACCACCAGGAACAGCTCGTCGTTGCCCGGGTTGGCGACCATCAGGTCGTCGAGGATGCCGCCTTCGTCGTTGGTGAACAATGCATAGCGCTGCATACCCACCGGCAGGTCGATGATATCGACCGGCACCAACGCTTCCAGGGCCTTGGCAGCGCCTGCCCCCCGCAGGCGGATCTGGCCCATGTGCGAAACATCGAACAAGCCGGCCTGCTCGCGAGTGTGCAGGTGTTCCTTGAGCACGCCCAGCGGGTACTGGACCGGCATCGCGTAGCCTGCGAACGGCACCATGCGCGCGCCCAATTCCAGGTGCAGGTCGTGCAACGGGGTATGTTGTAGTTGTTCTGTGGACATGGATGACTCCTAGCATTCGATAATATTGACCGCCAGCCCGCCGCGGGCGGTCTCTTTGTATTTGCTTTTCATGTCGGCGCCGGTCTGGCGCATGGTGCGGATCACCTTGTCGAGCGAGACAAAGTGCTGGCCGTCCCCGCGCAGGGCCATGCGTGCGGCATTGATGGCCTTGACCGAGCCCATGGCATTGCGCTCGATGCACGGCACCTGGACTAGCCCGCCAATCGGGTCGCAAGTCAGCCCGAGGTTGTGCTCCATACCGATTTCAGCGGCGTTCTCCACTTGCTGCACGGTTCCGCCAAGCACTTCGCACAACGCGCCGGCCGCCATCGAACAGGCCACGCCGACCTCGCCTTGACAGCCAACCTCGGCACCGGATATCGAGGCGTTTTCCTTGTACAGAATGCCGATCGCGGCGGCAGTCAGCAGAAAGCGCACCACCCCGTCCTCGTTGGCTCCCGGCACGAAACGCGTGTAGTAATGCAGCACCGCCGGGATGATGCCTGCCGCCCCGTTGGTGGGTGCGGTGACCACCCGCCCGCCACTCGCGTTTTCCTCGTTGACCGCCAGGGCATAGAGGTTGACCCAGTCGAGCACCGAGAGGCTGTCGCGCAGGCCGGCTTCAGGGCTGGCACTCAACTGGCGGTGCAGTGCCGCCGCACGGCGCTTGACCTTGAGCCCGCCAGGCATGGTGCCCTCGGTGCGGCAACCGGCCTTGACGCAGTCCTGCATCACCTGCCAGATGTGCAGCAAACCCTGGCGCGTCTGCTCCGGGGTGCGCCAGGCCGTCTCGTTCTCGGCCATCAACTGGCTGATCGAGAGCCCGTGCTGGGCGCACTGTGCCAAAAGCTCGCGCCCGCTCAGAAAGGGAAAGCGCAACGGCGTGCGGTCCTCGACGATGCGATCTACCCCTGCCGCCGCCTCGTCCACCACAAAGCCGCCACCTACCGAGTAATACTCGCGACTGCACAGCTGCAGCCCGGCCGCATCGAAGGCACGCAAGACCATGCCATTGGGGTGATAGGGCAAGGGCTTGCGGATCATCGCCAGGTGCTCTTTTTCAACGAACCGTATGCGCCGCTCACCCAGCAGTGACAACATCCCGCTCTCGCGGATCATCCGCAAGCGATCGGCCACCGTTTCGGTCTCGACCGTATCCGGGTACTCACCCTCGAGCCCCAGCAACACCGCCTTGTCACTCCCGTGACCTTTGCCAGTGGCGCCAAGCGAGCCATACAGCTCGGCGCGAACGCCGTGAATCTGGGCCAGCAACCCCTGGTCCCTGAGCCCTTCGACAAAGCGCGCCGCTGCGCGCATCGGGCCGACCGTGTGGGAGCTGGACGGGCCGATGCCCACCTTGAACAGATCAAAAACACTCAGCGACATACGAGCCTCCGCCAGCAGACCCGGGAATCAGGCCGAATACACAGGGAACAACTTGCACAGCTCGGCGACTTGCCGGGCGACCTGGGCCTCGACGTCGGCATCGCCGAGGTGGTCGAGAATGTCGCAGATCCATGTCGCCAGGGCGCGGCACTCCGGCACCTGGAAGCCACGGGTCGTCACCGCTGGGGTACCGATGCGCAGGCCCGACGTCACGAACGGCGACTGTGGGTCGTTGGGGACGGCGTTCTTGTTGACGGTGATGTGCGCACGGCCAAGCGCGGCATCGGCATCCTTGCCGGTAATGCCCTGGCGGATCAGGCTGACCAGGAACAAGTGGTTGTCGGTCCCCCCGGAGACCACGTCATAGCCACGCTGACGGAAAATTTCCGCCATGGCCTGGGCGTTGTTGATGACCTGAAACTGGTATTCCTTGAAGCCGGGATCCAGTGCCTCCTTGAAGCAAACGGCCTTGGCGGCGATCACATGCATCAGCGGCCCACCCTGGCCCCCCGGGAACACCGCTGAGTTGAGCTTCTTCTCCAGTTCAGGGTCGGCCTTGGCCAAAATCAGGCCACCTCGCGGCCCGCGCAGGGTCTTGTGGGTGGTGGTGGTGACGACATCGGCGTAGGGCAGTGGATTGGGGTACAAGCCCGCCGCGACCAGGCCGGCAACGTGGGCCATGTCGACGAACAGGTAGGCACCGACCTTGTCGGCAATCTGGCGAAAGCGTGGAAAATCCAGGGTCTTTGAATAGGCGGAGAAGCCCGCCACGATCATCTTCGGCTTATGCTCGACGGCCAGGCGTTCAACCTCGTCGTAATCGATCAGGCCGTTGGCATCGATACCGTATTGCACCGCGTTGTACAGCTTGCCGGAGGCGCTGACCTTGGCCCCGTGAGTGAGATGCCCGCCATGGGCCAGGCTCATGCCCAGCAGGGTGTCGCCGGCCTGCAGCAAGGCCAGATAGACCGCCGCGTTGGCCTGGGACCCTGAATGGGGCTGGACGTTGGCATAGCCTGCGCCGAACAGCGCCTTGGCACGATCAATGGCCAGCTGTTCAACCACATCGACGTGCTCGCAGCCGCCATAGTAGCGCTTGCCCGGGTAACCTTCGGCGTACTTGTTGGTCAGCTCGGTGCCCTGGGCCTGCATCACTGGCGGGCTGGTGTAGTTTTCCGAAGCGATCAGCTCGATATGGTCCTCCTGGCGTTGTGCCTCGCGGCGGATGGCGCTGGACAGCTCAGGGTCGAAATCGGAGAGGGACAGGCTTTTATGAAACATGTTTTCAGTTCCTTCTTGTTCGGAGGTCAGACAAGGCCCGGACCGCGTCCGGGCCTGTGCGATCAAGCGTCTTGATACATCGACATCGGTGGGCAGGCGCACGCCAGGTTGCGGTCGCCGTAGACGTTGTCCACGCGCCCCACGGGGGGCCAGTACTTGCCCTCGCGCAACGCTGCCTGCGGGTACACCGCCAGCTCCCGGCCATAACGGTGAGGCCATTCGCCGACCAGCTCGCTGGCGGTATGCGGGGCGTTTTTCAGCGGATTGTCGAGCCTGTCCAGGGTGCCGTTTTCCACCGCGCGGATTTCCTCGCGAATGCAGATCATGGCGTCGCAGAAGCGGTCCAGTTCCTCCTTCGACTCGCTCTCGGTCGGCTCGACCATCAAGGTGCCGGCCACCGGGAAAGACATGGTCGGGGCATGGAAGCCAAAATCGATCAGGCGCTTGGCCACGTCCTCGACGCTGATGCCGCTGCTCTCCTTGAGCGGGCGCAGGTCGAGAATGCATTCGTGGGCAACCAGGCCGTTCTCGCCGGTGTAGAGCACCGGGTAGTGCTCCTCCAGGCGCCGGGCGATGTAGTTGGCGCTCAGGATTGCCAGCTGCGACGCGCGCTTGAGCCCTTCCCCGCCCATCATGCGGATGTACATCCAGGTGATCGGCAGGATGCTGGCGCTGCCGTACGGTGCGGCACTGACCGCGCCGTGCTGGCTCTCCATATGCGCGTGCCCCGGCAGGAACGGCGCCAGGTGCGCCTTGACGCCGATCGGGCCAACGCCTGGGCCGCCACCACCGTGGGGAATGCAGAAGGTCTTGTGCAGGTTCAGGTGTGACACGTCGCCCCCAAACTTGCCCGGTGCGCAGAGACCGACCATGGCGTTCATGTTGGCGCCGTCCAGGTACACCTGGCCGCCCTGTTCATGAATGATGTCGCAGATGCGGGTGATACCGTCTTCAAATACGCCGTGGGTCGAGGGATAGGTAATCATCAAGGCCGCCAGCCGAGTGCAGTGCTGCTCGGCCTTGCTTTGCAGGTCTGCCACATCGACGTTGCCGCGCTCATCGCAGTTGACCACCACCACGCGCATGCCCGCCATCTGCGCCGTGGCCGGGTTGGTGCCATGAGCCGATGATGGAATCAGGCAGACATCACGCTGTGCCTCGCCACGACTGGCATGGTAGGCGCGGATCGCCAGGAGGCCCGCGTACTCGCCTTGAGAACCGGCATTGGGCTGCAGGGACATAGCGTCATAACCGGTGGCCGCGCAGAGCATGGCCTCCAGTTCATCGGTCAGTTGGCGATAACCCAGCGACTGCTCGGCCGGGGCGAACGGGTGCAAGGCGCCAAATTCGGGCCAGGTGATCGGGATCATTTCACTGGCGGCGTTGAGCTTCATGGTGCATGAGCCC
The DNA here is from genome assembly GCF_040438935.1 of Pseudomonas vranovensis. Taxonomy (NCBI): domain Bacteria; kingdom Pseudomonadati; phylum Pseudomonadota; class Gammaproteobacteria; order Pseudomonadales; family Pseudomonadaceae; genus Pseudomonas; species Pseudomonas vranovensis. The sequence continues at coordinate 2,266,312 of NZ_CP159259.1, forward strand.
AGGGCGATCATGCTGCGGTCCAGGGCCAGGTCCTTGTCGGCCAGGCGGCGCAGGTAACGCATCAACTCGGTTTCCGAATGGTAGCGGTTGAACACCTGGTGCTGGAGGAACGGCGTGTCGCGCAGCAGGTGCAATGGCAGGCAATCCCCCGTGTCGGCAGCCAAGTCGGTAAAGTCCGGAAGTGCCAGGCCGGGCATGCTGAAGGCTTGCCACAAGGCCTCGACGGCGCCCTGCTCGCAGGTTTCATCCAGCGACAGGCCAACCCGTTGCGTATCGATCAGCCGCAGGTTCAGCCGTGCGGCATGGGTGGCTGAGAGTACTTCGGCCACAGGGCGTGCGGTGGTCACGCTGACGGTATCGAAGAAGTGCTGCTGTTCGACCCGGTGCCCGAGTTGCTGCAACCCCCGCACCAGAATCGCCGTCAGCCGATGTACACGCCGGGCGATCTGCACCAGGCCTTGCGGGCCGTGATAGACCGCGTACATGCTGGCGATGTTGGCCAGCAGCACCTGCGCGGTGCAGATGTTGCTGGTGGCCTTCTCACGGCGAATGTGTTGCTCGCGGGTTTGCATGGCCAGGCGCAAGGCCGGCTTGCCGAAGCGGTCGATGGACACCCCGACCAGGCGCCCGGGCATGTCACGCTTGAAGCTGTCACGCGTGGCGAAGAACGCCGCGTGCGGGCCGCCAAAGCCAAGCGGAACGCCAAAACGCTGGGCACTGCCCACGACCACGTCGGCACCGAACTCACCCGGTGGCGTCAGCAGGGTCAAGGCCAGCAGGTCAGCGGCCACCGCCACCAACGCGCCGCTTGCATGGGCGCGCTGCACCAACGCACGATGGTCGTCGATAGCCCCGGTACTGGCCGGATACTGCAGCAATAGGCCGAAATAGCCGTCCAGGTGCTGGTTCGCCAGTGTCGAGGCATCGCCAATGACCACCTCGATGCCCAGTGGCTCGGCACGGGTGCGCAGCACATCGAGCGTTTGCGGATGACACTGATGCGAGACGAAAAATGCCGGGGCCTTGCTCTTCGCCAGTCGCTTGCAGAAGGTCATGGCTTCGGCCGCTGCGGTGGCTTCATCAAGCAATGAGGCGTTGGCAATTTCCATACCGGTCAGGTCGCTGATCAGCGTCTGGAAGTTCAACAGCGCCTCCAGTCGGCCCTGGGAAATCTCCGGCTGGTACGGTGTGTACGCGGTGTACCAGGCCGGGTTCTCCAACAGGTTGCGCAGAATCGGCGTTGGTGTGTGGCAAGGGTAATAGCCCTGGCCGATGTGATTGCGAAACAGCAGGTTCTTCGCCGCGATGGCCTTGAGTGAAGCCAGCGCCTCGGCCTCGCCCTGCCCTTTGCACAGCTCGAGCACGCTGCTGCCCTTGATGCTGTCCGGGATCACGCTGTCGATCAGGCCGTCGAGAGTGTCATGGCCGGTCAGCGCCAGCATCGCGTCGATGTCGTCCTCGCGCGGACCGATGTGACGGGCGATGAACTCGTTTTCCGTATTCAGCGGGATGGATACATGCGTCATGTCGGCCCCCTGGCTCAGACGTTGTCGGCCAGGAAACGGTCGTAGCCATCCTGGTCCATCAAGGTGTCGAGGTCGGCAAGGCTGTCCAACTGGATACGGAAGAACCAGCCGTCCTGCATGGGTGAGGCATTGACCAGTTCGGGATCATCGGCCAGGGCCTGGTTGACCGCCACCACGGTACCGGCCAGGGGCATGCTGATGTTGCTGGCGGCCTTCACCGATTCCAGCACCGCGACCTCATTGCCCTCCCCGTACTCGCCCAGGTCCGGCAACTGTACAAACACCACATCACCCAAGGCTTCCTGCGCGTAGGTGGTGATGCCAACGGTCAGTTCGCCATTCAATTCCAGGCGTAGCCATTCATGTTCGGGAGTAAAACGCAGCGTGCTCATGGATCTTCCTCTCTTGTTATCAGGGGCGCCCTGGTGCAGGACTGATTGATAGAAGAGCAAGGGCGATGCCAACTTTATATTTGTCTTATTTTTCAGTGTGTTGCACCTAATCTGCAGGCAATCTGAAACCGTGGCGCTGGAGCGAAACCATTCCGCTTGATGAACCCGGCAGCCAGCCCACACGGGGTGGGCCAATGAAGCCGCGGCGTACGCCCGACTGGAGCACAATCACTCCAGTGGAGCGTATCCAATCCAGGTCGGGCATCAGACCCGGCTGGCGATGCCGTACTTGCGCAAGCGCTGGCCGATGGCCGTGTGGGACGTCTGCAGCCGCACCGCCAGCAACCGGGTCGAGGGATAGGCCGCGTACATCGTCTCCAGCAGCGACTTCTCGAAGTCCTGCACGGCCGCTTCCAGGCTGGTGACTTGCGGGGCATCGGGCTGCAGGTTGTTCAGGGCTGTACCTGCCAGTTCCAGATCATCGCAGTCGATCACCTCCCCCTCACTGATGGCGGCTGCACGGAAAATCACGTTCTGCAACTGACGCACGTTGCCCGCCCAGCGATTGCCCAGCAGCAGTGGATGGGTAGCCAGTGCCAGTCGGCACGGCGAACGCTGTATCTGTGTGCAGGCCTGACGCAGGAAATGCTCGGCCAGCATGAGTATGTCCCGTCCGCGCTCACGCAACGGCGGCACCATCACATTGAGCACGTTGAGGCGGTAATAGAGGTCTTCCCGAAAGGTGCCTTCGACCACCATGCTTTCCAGGTGCCGGTGCGTTGCGCAGACCACCCGTACATTCACCCGCACCTCGCCGCCGCCACCGACCCGGCGAAAGCTGCCGTCACTGAGAAATCGCAGCAACTTGGCCTGCAGGTAGGGAGACATCTCACCGACTTCATCCAGGAACACAGTGCCGCCGTCGGCCAGTTCCAACAGGCCCGGCTTACCGCCACGCTGGGCGCCGGTGAAAGCGCCGGCGGCGTAGCCAAACAACTCGCTCTCGGCCAGGCTCTCCGGCAAGGCCGCGCAGTTCAAAGCCAGGAAGGACGCATCGCGACGCGCGCTCAATGCATGGCAGGCACGCGCCACCAGTTCTTTGCCCGTCCCGGTTTCGCCCTGGATCAACAACGGTGCCTCCAGACTCGCCACTTTGTGCAGGCGCGCCTTGAGTTCCTTGAGCGGTGCCGAGTCGCCCAGCAGCGCCTGCACCCCTTCGGCATGATCGTGCAACAGCGAAGCCAGGCGCTCACCAATGCGGCTTGGCGGATACAGCGTCAGCAGGCCACCCACCAAGGCATCCGCCCCGCCACTGATGGGCGTGGCTTCGAGCAACAGCGCCTGGCCCTGCAAACTCACCTCGCACATGGGCAGGCGAAAGCCCTTGGTAATCAGGGTCTGCGCCAGGTCGGGCTCGGCGAATAGCCTGGACAGCGGCTCACCAGCCGGCTCGCGGCCCACCAGGCTGACCAGCGTGGGATTGGCCAACAGCACGTGGCCACAAGGGTCCACCGCCAGTACCGGATCACTCATCGCGGCCAACAAAGCGTCCAACTGCAGGTGCCGACGCTGACCGGGGAGAAAGTCTACAAGCTCCACTGCCTGGACTCCGATCACCCGCAGCAAGGCGTCGTTAAGCTCGTCCAGCACAACCTGTGACAACGCGGGTGCATCGATATAGACGTTGGGCGGAATCATCTCCACCGCGTCCAGGTTGAGGTTCCGCGCGCCTAGCAATGCCAGGATCTCCTGGGTGATGCCAACGCGGTCAATGAAAGTGACGTGGATGCGCATGACGACTCCCTCGTGGTGCAAAGACGACGGGGGGACAGCCCGCTTGTGCTGTCCCCCCGAGTGAATTCCTGGATACAGTGATCAATCCGCGTCGTAGGACAACTGCACGCCCTCCGTCTTTTTCTGGCGGATCGACCGGTAGGCCAGGCCGAGGATCACGAACCACACTGGCACGAACACCAATGCTTTGCGGGTGTCGTCTTCCAGCGCCAGCAAGACCAGCATGGCAACGAAGAACACCAGGCAGGCCCAGCTCATGAAGATGCCACCCGGCATCCGGTACTTCGAGGCGCGGTGCAGGTGGTCACGCTGTTTGCGGTACGCCAGGTAAGACAACAGGATCATCGACCAGACACACATGAACAGGATCGCCGACACCGTGGTGATCAGAGTGAAGGCATCGAGCATGTTCGGCACCAGGTAGATCACCAGCGCCCCGACCGACAGGCAGACACAGGAAAAAATCAGGCCATTGGAGGGCACGGCGCGGCTGGACAATGCCTTGAACTTGCCGGGCGCATCACCATCCACCGCCAGGCCGTAGAGCATGCGGCTGGTGGAAAAGACGCCACTGTTTGCCGAAGAGGCGGCAGAGGTAAGCACCACGAAGTTGATGATCCCGGCAGCCGCCGGCAGCCCAGCCAGCACGAACAACTCGACGAAGGGGCTCTTGTTGGCAACGACATCACGCCACGGCGTAACCGCCATGATTGCGATCAGCGCAAATACATAGAAAACGATGATGCGTAGCGGAATCGAGTTGATCGCCCGGGGCAGATTGCGCTCGGGGTTTTTGGTTTCTGCCGCCGTGGTCCCTACCAGTTCGATCCCGGCAAAGGCAAAGATCGCGATCTGGAAACCGGCGAAGAAGCCCATGGCGCCATGGGGAAACATGCCCCCGTCATTCCACAGGTTGGCCAGCGACGCGACGTTGCCAGTCGGCGACTGATAGGCCGCGACCACCATGTAAAGGCCGGTGCAGACCAAGGCACAGATGGCCACGATCTTGATCATGGCAAACCAGAATTCCAGTTCACCGAACATCTTCACCGTCAGCAGGTTGAGCGAAAGCAACAGGCCAACACAACTCAGTGCCGGCAACCATTGCGGGATATCCGGGAACCAGAACTGTGAATAGGCAGAGATCGCGATTACATCGGCAATACCGGTCACTATCCAGCAGAACCAATAGGTCCAGCCGGTGAAAAATCCTGCCCAGGGTCCGAGGAGATCAGCGGAGAAGTCGATGAACGACTTGTAGTTGAGATTGGACAACAGCAACTCGCCCATTGCCCGCATGACAAAGAACAACATGAAGCCGATGACCATGTAGACAAAGATGATCGAGGGCCCAGCCAGGCTGATGGTCTTGCCAGAGCCCATGAACAGGCCGGTACCGATGGCACCGCCGATGGCGATCAGTTGGATATGCCGGTTGGAGAGATTTCGTTGGAGTTCGTGCGCTTCGCTGTCAGGCGGACCCGGTAGTGTTTTTTTCATTAGGCTTTACCTTGCTAGTTTAATTGTTTTTATAACGTCACAAGTTCAAACACCTCAGTCCGTGCGGCTGAGTCCTCATGAAAGAGCAAGGTCTATGCCAAGCGAAAATGCGTGGTTTTATTCGGGGTTGCAGTGATCGGGTGTAATGAAGTCACTCCATGAAAAGTGGATATTCAGGCATCCCAGCGGAGCTGAAGCGTCATAAACCCTGCGCTCGGGGTCACTGTAGCGGTTTCGTTCCAATGGAACGCATTCAGTCCGCCTTGGTTGGGCAGGTGTTGGCTGAGCACGACCGCTGCGCGGCCGATCGCAGGCTATCGCCAGCGACTACGGGGCTTGTAGCCGCTGGCGATAGCGATCAGGCGCGCACCTTGCGCTTGGGCGCACGACTGCGCTGCTCTTTCTCCCACCCTTCGACCAGGCCTACCTGGACATTGGCCGCCGCCAGGGGCTCGCGCCCGCGCACCAGGTCTGCGGCACGTTCGGCGAGCATGATCGTCGGTGCATTGAGGTTGCCATTCGGCTCGCTGGGGAACACCGAAGAATCGATCACCCGCAGCCCCTGCAGGCCACGTACGCGCAGTGAGGAATCGACTACGGCCATGTCATCCTCGCCCATGCGGCAGGAGCCGCAGGGGTGCATGGTGCTTTCCATGTTGGCACGCACGAACGCGTCGATCTGTTCATCGGTCTGTACCTGCGGCCCCGGCGCCAGCTCCTCGCCGCGGAACCGGTCCATGGCCGGCTGGGCGATGATTTCCCGCGTCAGGCGCACGCAGCGGCGGAAGCCCTCGCGATCCTCTTCACTTTCCAGGTAGTTGAAGCGGATTTCCGGGTGCTGATAAGGGTCCGCCGACAGCGCCCGTACATGGCCACGGCTCTTGGGCTTGTTGGGCCCGGTCAGCACCATGAATCCATGCCCCTTGAATGGTTTGTCACCGTCGTAGCGCATGGCTGCCGGCAGGAAGTGAAACTGGATGTCCGGCCAACGCAGCCCCTTGGACGAGCGAATGAACCCACCCGCCTCGAAGTGGTTGCTGGCACCCAGGCCGTCTTTGAACAGCAGCCAGCGCAGACCGATCAGCGCCTTGCCCAGCAGGTTCATCTTGCCGTTGAGCGTCACCGGCTCCTTGCAAGCGTACTGGATGTAGATTTCCGAATGGTCCTGAAGGTTCTCGCCAACCCCGGGCAGGTGGTGGCGTACCTCGATTCCGGCTTTTTCAAGCACCGCTTGCGGACCGATGCCAGAGCGCTGCAACAGATGCGGCGAACCGATCGGCCCGGACGATACCAGCACCTCGCGGTTGCAATAGACCTTGTGGGTCACGCCACCTTCGTCGTACTCCACGCCCACCGCACGCTTGCCGTCGAGGAGAATGCGCCGGGTCATCGCATGGGTGACAACGGTCAGGTTGGGGCGGGACATGGCCGGGCGCAGGTAGGCGTTGGCGGTGGACCAGCGCACACCGTCCTTCACCGTCATATGCATGGCCCCAAAGCCTTCCTGCATGTAGCCATTGCAATCGTCGGTCTTGATATAGCCCGCCTCGGCACCGGCTTCCACCCAGGCGCCGTACAACGGGTTCTGCATGTTGTTGCCGTTGTTGGTGGCCAGCGGCCCCGCGCCGCCGCGATAGTCATCACCACCGAACTTGTAGGTCTCGGCACGCTTGAAATAGGGCAGGCAATTGCGATAGCCCCAGTTTTTCGCGCCCAGGCTCTCCCATTCGTCGAAATCACAGGCGTGGCCACGGATGTAGACCAGGCCGTTGATCGAGGAGGATCCACCGAGCACCTTGCCTCGTGGGCAGTGCAGGCGCCGACCGTCCAGGTGCTGTTCGGCGACGGTCTCGTAGCGCCAGTTGTACTTCTTGGTATTCATCGGTAATGAAAAGGCGCTGGGCATCTGGATCAGCACACTGCGGTCGCTGCCGCCAAATTCCAGGACCAGCACCGAAGTACCGGCGTCCTCGGTCAGGCGGTTGGCCAGAACGCAGCCGGCAGAGCCTGCACCGATGATGATGTAGTCATAATGCTTGTTCATGGTTTTAGTCCTTTGCGCCGAAGCCTGGGGCCTCGATGTTGCGTTCATTGCCCTTGGGATAACCGCCCCAGCCCAGTCGCGTTGCCAGCAGCCGGGTCAGGCCGTAGTGAACCAGCCCCGCCAGCAGGCAGGACGGCAGCGATGCCGTAGCGAAGGTGAAGAAGTTGGTGTAGGCCAGCGTCTGCGGGTTGAACACCACCACGTAGATTGCGAATCCCGCCACCAGCGCCAGCAATGCGATAGGGTTGAACCCCCCGCAGAAACGCACGGGTGATGCGCCTTGCGCGGCATAGACATGGCGCAGGTTCACGCGCTGGTGACGCAGGAAGAAGTAATCGGCAATGCCGATCCCCGCCAGCGCACTGTTCAGCGCAGAGGTCCATACCAGAAAGATGAAGAAGCCGTCGTAGATGCCCGGAAAGCACAGCACGATGATGACCGGAATCACGCAGAACAACCCGATCAGTGCCCCCCAGCGCACGCTGCGCAAGCGCTCCCCTGCCAGTTGTCGCAGGCCGATGACCGCCGTGTAGAGGATATTGACCATACCGGTCAAGTTGGCCAGCGCCAGGAAGCCCAGCGCCACCACGCCGAACCCCACGCCACCGGCCAGGCGCATCCAGGTGGTAGGGTCGCTGCTGCCCAGGGTGGAGGCGGCGAACAGGCTGACGGTTTCGCCCAGTGCAGCGGCGCCGAAGATGCCCACCAGGTTGGGCCAGAACGCAGTACGCTGGTTACTGCACAACCGCGACAGGTTGCCGATGTACGGCCACCAGGAGAACCCGGCTGCGATATTGATTTCCACGGCGATCATGAAGTTGATGCGCTGATCGGCAAAGGGCGGCTGCAATGGCGGCATGGCCAGCAGTTCGGCGAAGCTGAAGCGTTGGGAAATGAAGTACATCAGCGCCAGCATGATCAGGATCAGGCTGGGCGCGATCACTGCGCTCAACCGACGGATCATGTCCGGCCCGCGCATGGCGACCAGCGCCGCAAGGACGATGGCCAGCAAGGCGCCCGCCGTCACCAGCCAGCCGTCGCCGTCAGGCTGGTTGTGCTGCACCAGGGTCTCCAGGTTATCCAGTGCCCGCCCGCACATCAGCCCCAGCACCGCCAGCCAGCCCATGGTCAGCACGACCACAGCCAGTATGTAGACCAGGCGGCTGCCGTTGAGGCCGAACATGCTGCGCAAGTAAGTGAACTGCTCGACACCGTACTTGCCGCACGGCAGGCAGGTGGAAGACGCTGCGAGAATCACGCCGATGATGTTACCGATGACGATCGCACTGATGCCCTGCAAAGGCCCGACAAACAGCGCTGTCGCACCGCCGATCAAAAACACCCAGGTGGCCACAGCCAACGCCGAGTTGGCATAGGCGAAGCCCCAGAAGCCCCACACCCGCTCGTTGGGCAGCAACGGCGTATCGCCACGCTCGGCACCGAGGCGAAATTCCTGCTCTCTGGACGGGTTCATGGATGGCCTCCCACAAAGTAGGCACCGGCAACCATCACCAGCGTCAGCAGTGCCAGTGCGACGAAATCGCCGGCACTCAGCGCCCCGGGCCAGTCGGCCCTCCTCTCCAGTTCTTCATAGGCGCGTATGCGCCTGTCCAGGTCTTGCGCACGCTCTACATCCACTTGGCTGTTCATGGGCATCACCTCGATAGGTTCTTGTTCTTGAAATACGATGCATGTGAAAAGCCCGCGCCGCCCGCCAACCATCAGCGGCGCAGGCTTGCCCTGTTCCTCAGGGCAAGGTGATCCAGACCGCCTTGGTCTCCAGCAAGAACTCCAGTTGTTCGGCGCCCATATCCTTGCCATAGCCCGATTGTTTGTAGCCACCGAACGGCATGGAGGGGTCAAGTGTGCTGTGGGCATTGACGTATACGGTTCCGGCACGCAATTGCGGAATCAATCCGTGGACCCTGCCCAGGTCATTGGAGTAAATCGCCGCTGCCAGGCCGAACGCGGAATCGTTGGCCAGGGCCAGGGCCTGTTCCTGACTGTCGAAAGGCATGGTCACCAGCACCGGCCCGAAAATCTCTTCGCGCACGATACGCATGGCGTTGTTGCAGTCAGCAAAGATCGTCGGCTGCACGAAGAAACCAGGGCCCTCGAGCGGTTCACCACCGTAATACAGCTGCGCCCCTTCGGCCTTGCCCAAGGCGATGTAATCCAGCACCCGCTGCTGTTGCTGACGCGACACCATGGGGCTGATGAAGCAGTCCGGGTCCAGGCCCGGGGCAATCTTCAAGGTAGCCGTGTACCTGGCCAGCGCTTCGAGGAACGCCGGATAGATACTGCGCTCGACATAAGCGCGGGTCCCCGCATCGCACACCTGCCCCGAGTTGAAGAATACGCCGTTGGCGACCGCCTCGGCCGCCGCCTCGATATCGGCATCGGCGAAGACGATCACCGGCGACTTGCCACCGAGCTCGAGTGTCAGACGCTTCATCTGATCCATCGCCGCCTTGCCCACCGAGCACCCCACCGGCGTGGAGCCAGTGAAGCTCAGCTTGTCGATGCCCGGATGGCTGGACATCGCCGTGCCCACCACACTGCCGCGCCCGGTAACGATGTTCAGCACGCCATCGGGAATCCCTGCCGCCTGGACCAGCTCGGCGAAGCGCAAGGCGGACAACGAGGTCAACTCAGCCGGTTTGACCACCACCGTGCAGCCGGTCGCCAGGGCCGCACCGAGCTTCCAGGCCATGGTCTGCAACGGGAAGTTCCAGGGCACGATGGCCCCTACCACGCCCACCGCTTCTTTGCGGGTGTAGGCCAGGTAGTTGCCTGGCAGCGAGGGTTCGACGGTACGGCCGTGAATCTTGCTGGCCCAGCCGGCAAAGTAGCGCAGCGTATCGACCGTGCCCTGGATATCCACGGCACGCGCCTGGACGACCGACTTGCCCATGTCGATGGATTCGATCTGTGCAAGTTCCTCGGCATTGGCGTCGATCAGATCAGCCAGTCGATGAATCAGACGTTCACGCTCCAACGGCTTGAGCTGGCTCCAGGGGCCGCCGTCGAACTGCGCGCGGGCGGCACGCACCGCACGGTCGAGGTCTTCGCCGGTGCCCATCGGGATTCGCGCCAGCACACCCTCGGTGGAAGGCTCGATGACCTCGGCACTGGCGCCGTCACTCGCCTCGAGCCAGGCACCGTCGATGAACATGCGCTGGGGCTTGGAGAGAAATCGTTGGGTCGCCTCGGAAACGCCGAAGGCCTGCAGGTAGGCTTTTACCTTGTTGTCCACGGGAATTCTCCGGATCAGCGGGCATTGGCGCGCGCGTGGAAGATGAAACCGATGCTATTCATCAGCAGTTGCGCCGCCAGGATCGAGGTGACCCCCGCCGGATCGTAGGCCGGCGCCACTTCCACCAGGTCCATGCCGACGATCCGGCCCTGGCTGCGTCGGGCCAACGCCTGGATGATTTCCAGCACTTCGTAGTAATAGAAACCGCCATGACTCGGTGTCCCCGTGCCGGGGGCAATGGACGGGTCGAAACCGTCGATGTCGATGGTGATGTAGTAATCACGCCCCTCGGGGATCTTCGCCATCACCCCTTCGCAGCCCAGGCGCCGCACGTCGCGCACCGAGAGGATCTGTGACCCGGCTTCGCGGGCAGCATCGTAGTCGTCGCGATTGGAGGAAGACACGTTGCGGATGCCCATCTGGGTCATGCCAACGATATGATCCAGCTCCGAAGCGCGGCGCAGCGGGCTACCGTGGCCGTAGCGGACACCGTGGCGCTCATCGACAAAGTCCAGGTGCGCATCGAAATGCACGATGTGGATCGGCCCGCGACCTTCAAAGGCCTTGATCACCGGGGCGTGGATCGAGTGGTCACCGCCCAGGACCACCGGCATGGCACCTGCCGCGAGGATCTGGCGCACAGCCGCCTCGATATTGGCATTGCTGGTGGCCATGTCGGTGTGAACGATATCGGCATCGCCGACATCGACCATGCGCAACTGGTCATCGGTCAGGTAGGTGGCGTCATCTTCAAAGTCGTAGGCACCGGCATGGCCGAACGAGAACAGCGTCGAGGCCTCGCGGATACCGCGTGGTCCGAAGCGTGCCCCAGATCGCCATTGGGTCCCCATGTCGTTGGGCGCGCCAAGGATCGCCACGTCGGCATCAATGGCTGCCCAATCTGTGCAAATGGGCGACTTGGCGAAGGTGCAATGGCCCACGAAGGGCAGGTTCAGACGGCCGGATTCATAACCGTGCTTTGCCATGTTCGAGTTTCTCCACGTTATTGTTCTGGTCAGGAGACGGGGCGACTGCTCGACCTCCGTTGCAACCACTATGGCGGCAGGCCAGACATGGAAAAATCCGCAAGTGCAGATGCATACATCGGCGAATCCGAAGTATTCGAATGAATGAGGGTTATCGGCAAATCACCCACACTGGTACCCGGTGCATTTTCAGAAACCAGGCATTGCGGTCGACCCATGCGCGTGGTTAGCTTGAAAAAAACAACAAAGCCGGTGCGTTCATATCAGCTGTCACGATGTGATGCCCAGTCGGGAGGCGATGGTGATTCAGCTCCACGATGTCGACCTTAAATTGCTCAGGGTTTTCACCACCATCGTCAGGTGCGGTGGCTTTTCCGCGGCGCAGGCCGCGCTGAATGCCGGTCAGTCGACGATCAGCGAACAGATGACCCACCTGGAAACCCGTTTGGGGGTCAAGCTGTGCCAACGCGGGCGCAGTGGCTTTCGTCTGACCGAGCAAGGCGTGGCCATCCATGAGGCCACCGTGCGCCTGCTTAGCGCGGTCGAGAGCTTCTGCCTGGACGCCGACGTCCTCAAGCAGCACATCAGCGGCAAACTCAACCTGGGCATCATCGACTCCACCCTGACCGACCCCGACTCGCCGTTGCCTCGTACCACCCAGCGCTTTGTCTCGCGCGGCCACGACGCCCACCTGCACATCTACATCGGTGCCCCTGCCGAGCTGGAGGAGCGTGTGCTCGACGGTCGCCTGCACCTGGCCATCGGTCACTTCCCCCTGCGCGTATCGGGGCTGTCCTATCTGCCCCTCTACAACGAAGCCCTGGGACTCTACTGTGGCCGTCGCCATCCGCTGCACGCCAGCAAAGCATCGAACGGCCGCCTGCTCGAAGAAGTTCGCGCCTGCCGTATCGTCGTGCGCGGCTACATGCATGAGTACGATCTGGAGCAACTGGGCATGACCAAGGCCGCGGCCACCGTCGAGAACATCGAGGCGGCGGCGATCCTGATCATCTCCGGTGCGTATATCGGCTTCCTCCCCGTACATTTCGCCGAGCAGTGGGTCAAGACTGGAGAAATGCGCCGCCTGGGCGCCAGCACACTGGACCTGACATCACCGTTCGACGTCATTACCCGTCGCGGCGTAACGCCACCACCGATACTGCGCGCGTTCCTCGAAGACCTGAACGCCTGCACGCAGCAGCCTGGGCACGCCTGAACGCACTGAGCAGTTACACTCAGCTCTACCCTGTGCAGACACGGGCCTTGCAAAGAGGACACAGCATGACCTTCCACCCGTCACTCAGCGGCTCGTCACTGCTGATCCCCTCCCTGCTCGCCATCAGCCTTGCATTGACGGCAGGCTGCTCCAGCAAACCACCCAAGGCCCGCTACCTGGCGGCCAACGCAGGTTCGGCCTGCTACGCCAAAGCCGTGCCCACTGCCGGCGAGGGCGGCCTGGCCTGGGGCAACACCCTGCCCATTGCCCGACAAAAATCGCTCAACAACTGCATACGCTATGCCGGGCGCTCGGGTGGTACGCCACGCACCTGCAAGGTGGTATTGGCCGAGTGCAAGTAAGCGCAGCAGTCGCCAGCGCAATGGTCCTGAAGGCACGACCGCTGCGCGGCCGATCGCAGGCTGGCGCCAGCGGCTACAGCGGTTTGCCGTAACCGCTGCCGAGGTACGAGGCTGCGATAGGCTGCGCAGCAGTCGTGGTTCAGGCAGCTCCATTCCGGTTCCTATCATTCCCAGTGATAGTTACCTTCGCCCCGTTCGATTCGTTGTTAATAGTTACAAATCGCAGAATCCGCCCATTCTCAATAAATTGGCGGATTACCCCATGGAACAGTCACTCAAACCTTTGCGATACCCCCTGGCTCTATTGGCAGTACTGGTGATGAGTGCCTGTGGTCGCACCCCAGAGGCCGTTCAGGCCCCGACGGCGACCAAGGTCAGCGTGGCCAAGGTGCTGGAGCAACCGATCAACGAATGGGACGAGTTCACCGGTCGCCTTGAGGCACCCGAAACGGTAGAAGTGCGGCCACGCGTCTCCGGCCAGGTCGACTTGGTCGCCTTTACCGAAGGCGCCCAGGTCAAGAAAGGCGATCTGCTGTTCCAGATCGACCCGCGCCCATTCCAGGCCGAGGTCCGCCGCCTTGAAGCCCAGTTGCAGCAAGCCCGCGCTACAGCAAGCCGCAGTGAAAACGAAGCACGCCGCGGTGAGCGCTTGCGTACCAGCAACGCCATCTCCGCCGAGCTTGCCGAGTCGCGCACCAGCGCAGCCGCCGAAGCCCGCGCCGGTGTCGCCGCCATCCAGGCCCAATTGGACCTGGCTCGTCTGAACCTCAGCTTTACCCGCGTCACCGCGCCGATCAGTGGCCAGGTCAGCCGCGCCCAGTTCACCGCCGGCAATATCGTCACCGCCGACGTCACCCCACTGACCAGTGTGGTATCCACCGACAAGGTCTACGCCTACTTCGATGCCGACGAGCGCGTATACCTCAAGTACACCCAGCTGGCCCGCGACGGTCAGCGCGGCCAGAGCACCCCGGTGTACCTGGGCCTGTCCAACGAAACCGGCAATCCGCACCTGGGCCAGATGAACTTCGTCGACAACCAGGTCAACCCCAAGACCGGCACCATCCGGGGCCGCGCGGTGTTCGACAACAGCAACGGCGAGTTCACCCCCGGCCTGTATGCGCGCCTCAAGCTGGTGGGCAGCGCCACCTACTCGGCGGTGTTGATCAACGACGAAGCCGTGGGCACCGACCTTGGCAAGAAGTTCGTGCTGGTGATGGACAAAGACAACAACGCCGCCTATCGCGCCGTCGAATTGGGTCCCAAGCTCGAGGGCCTGCGTATCGTGCGCAGCGGCCTGAGCAAAGAGGACCGCATCGTGGTCAAGGGCCTGCAGCGTGTACGCCCAGGCTCACCAGTCGACCCGCAGGACACCCCGATGGCCAGCGAAGCGACCATCGCCGCCCTCGCCCAGCAACGCCAGGCGCTGGAAGCCAGCAACCCGGGCAAACCTGCTGCCCCTGCCACCGTCAAGCTCGCCAGTGCCTCGGCACCGCGCGGTTAAGGAATCGGTCCGATGAATTTTTCCACGTTCTTTATTACCCGGCCGATCTTCGCCGCGGTGCTGTCGCTGCTGATTCTGATTGCCGGCAGCATCTCGCTGTTCCAGCTGCCGATCAGCGAATACCCGGAAGTGGTACCGCCCACCGTTGTCGTGCGGGCCAACTTCCCCGGTGCCAACCCGAAGGTGATCGGCGAAACCGTCGCAGCGCCGTTGGAGCAGGCCATCACCGGCGTTGAGAACATGTTGTACATGTCCTCGCAGTCCACCGCTGACGGCAAGCTGACCCTGACCATCACCTTCGCCCTGGGCACCGACCTGGACAACGCCCAGGTGCAGGTGCAGAACCGCGTGACCCGAACCCAGCCCAAGCTGCCCGAGGAAGTCACCCGTATCGGTATCACCGTCGACAAGGCCTCGCCCGACCTGACCATGGTCGTGCACCTGACCTCGCCCGATAACCGCTACGACATGCTCTACCTGTCCAACTACGCCATTCTCAATATCAAGGACGAACTGGCACGCCTGGGCGGTGTCGGCGATGTGCAACTGTTCGGCATGGGCGATTACTCCCTGCGGGTATGGCTGGACCCGAACAAGACCGCTTCGCGCAACCTCACTGCCAGCGACGTGGTCGCCGCCATCCGCGAGCAGAACCGCCAAGTGGCCGCCGGCCAGCTCGGCGCCCCACCCGCGCCCGGCAGCACCAGCTTCCAGTTGTCGGTGAACACTCAGGGCCGCCTGGTCAGTGAAGAAGAATTCGAGAACATCATCATCCGCTCCGGCGCCGATGGCGAAATTACCCGCCTCAAGGACATCGCCCGGGTCGAATTGGGATCGAGCCAGTACGCCCTGCGCTCCTTGCTCAACAACCAGCCGGCCGTGGCCATCCCGATCTTCCAGCGCCCGGGCTCCAATGCCATCGAGATCTCCGATGAAGTGCGCTCGAAAATGGCCGAGCTGAAGAAGGACTTCCCCGAAGGCATGGACTACAGCATCGTCTATGACCCGACCGTGTTCGTGCGCGGCTCCATCGAGGCGGTGGTCCACACCCTGTTCGAAGCCCTGGTGCTGGTAGTACTGGTAGTGATCCTGTTTCTGCAGACCTGGCGCGCCTCGATCATTCCGCTGGTGGCTGTACCGGTTTCGCTGATCGGTACCTTCGCGGTAATGCACCTGTTCGGTTTCTCTCTCAACGCCCTGTCGCTGTTCGGCCTGGTGCTGGCCATCGGCATCGTGGTGGACGACGCCATCGTGGTAGTGGAAAACGTCGAGCGTAATATCGGCCTGGGGCTAAAACCCCTGGAAGCCACGCAAAAGGCCATGGGCGAAGTGACCGGGCCTATCATCGCCACGGCCCTGGTGCTGTGCGCCGTGTTCGTGCCGGCAGCCTTCATTTCCGGCCTTACCGGGCAGTTCTACAAGCAGTTCGCCCTGACCATCGCCATTTCGACGGTGATCTCGGCCTTCAACTCGCTGACCCTGTCGCCTGCGCTGGCAGCGGTACTGCTCAAGGAACACCACGCGCCCAAGGACCGTTTCTCCCGGATGCTGGAGCGCCTGTTCGGTGGCTGGTTGTTCGGCCCGTTCAACCGCTTCTTCGACCGTGCCAGCCACAGCTATGTCGGCGCCGTCGGCCGGGTCATCCGCAGCAGCGGCATCGCCCTGTTCGTGTACGGCGGCCTGATCGTCATGACCTGGCTGGGCTTCTCTTCGACGCCGACCGGTTTCGTGCCGGCGCAAGACAAGCAGTACCTGGTGGCCTTCGCCCAGTTGCCGGACGCGGCCAGCCTCGACCGCACCGAGGCGGTGATCAAGAAGATGAGCGAGGCTGCCCTGAAGCAACCCGGTGTCGCCGACTCCATCGCATTCCCGGGGCTCTCGATCAATGGGTTCACCAACAGCCCCAACAGCGGCATCGTATTCGTCTCGCTCAAGTCGTTCGACCAGCGCAAGGACCCCAGCCAGTCGGCTGCGGCGATTGCCGCCACACTGAACGCGCAGTACGCCGATATCCAGGAAGCCTATATTGCTATCTTCCCGCCGCCACCCGTACAAGGGCTGGGCACAATCGGTGGTTTCCGCCTGCAGATCGAGGACCGTGGCAACCTGGGTTACGAAGCGCTGTACAAGGAAACCCAGAACATCATCGCCAAGAGCCAAAACGTGCCGGAGCTGGCCGGGTTGTTCACCAGCTACCAGGTCAACGTGCCGCAGGTCGATGCCGCCATCGACCGGGAAAAGGCCAAGACCCATGGTGTGGCCATCAGCGATATCTTCGACACCCTGCAGATCTACCTGGGTTCGCTGTACGCCAACGACTTCAACCGTTTTGGCCGCACCTACCAGGTCAACGTCCAAGCCGAACAGCAGTTCCGTCTCGACGCCGAGCAGATCGGCCAGTTGAAGGTGCGCAACAACCAGGGCGAGATGATCCCGCTGGCGACCTTCATCAAGGTCAGCGATACCTCCGGGCCTGACCGCGTGATGCACTACAACGGCTTTATTACCGCCGAGATCAACGGCGCCGCAGCCCCGGGCTACAGCTCCGGCCAGGCGGAACAGGCCATCGAGAAACTGCTCAAGGAAGAACTGCCCAACGGCATGACCTTTGAATGGACCGAACTGACCTACCAGCAGATCCTGGCCGGCAACACCGCGCTGTTCGTGTTCCCGCTCTGCGTACTACTGGCCTTCCTGGTGCTGGCGGCCCAGTACGAAAGCTGGAGCCTGCCACTGGCAGTGATCCTGATTGTGCCGATGACCCTGCTCTCGGCGATCACTGGGGTGATCCTGTCGGGCGGTGACAACAATATCTTCACCCAGATCGGCCTGATCGTACTGGTGGGGCTGGCGTGCAAGAACGCCATCCTGATCGTCGAGTTTGCCAAGGACAAGCAGGCCGAAGGCCTCGACCCGCTGGCTGCGGTGCTGGAAGCCTGCCGCCTGCGCCTGCGGCCGATCCTGATGACCTCGATTGCCTTCATCATGGGTGTGGTACCGCTGGTGTTCTCCTCCGGTGCCGGTGCCGAAATGCGTCATGCCATGGGTGTGGCGGTGTTCTCCGGGATGATCGGGGTGACCTTCTTCGGCCTGCTGCTGACGCCTGTGTTCTTTGTACTGATCCGCCGTTATGTCGAACGCAGCCAGGCCCGCAAGGCGGCCCGTGTGCTGAAGCTGGAGAGCCACGCATGAACCACCTGAAATTGATGGCACCCAGCCTACTGGTGCTGGCGCTGGCGGCCTGCGCCGTCGGCCCGGACTACAAGACCCCGGACACCGCGGCGGCGCAATTGACCGCTGCCAACGAGCCAAGCGCCAAAACCGCTTTCGACCGCAGCCGCTTTGAAAGCATCTGGTGGAAGCAGTTTGACGACCCGGTGCTCAACCAACTGGTCAGCCAGTCGCTGCAGGGCAACCGGGAACTGCGCGTGGCCTTTGCCCGCCTCAAGGCCGCCCGGGCGATTCGCGACGATGTCAGCAATGACGCCTTGCCCACCGTCACCAGCCGGGCCAGCAGTGAGCTGGGCAAGGGGCAGATTCCGGGCCAGACAGAGGATCGGGTCAATAGCGAGCGCTATGACCTGGGCCTGGACATGGCCTGGGAGCTTGACCTGTTCGGCCGCATCCAGCGCCAGCTGGAGGCCAGCGAGGCCCAGCAGGACGCCGCCCAGGCCGACTTGCAACAACTGCAGGTCAGCCTGATCGCCGAACTGGTGGATGCCTACGGGCAACTGCGCGGTGCGCAACTGCGCGAGAAAATTGCCCTGGCCAACCTCAAGACCCAGCAGGATTCGCGTGGCATCACCGAAACCCTGCGCGATGCAGGAGTAGGCAACGACCTCGACGTGGTGCGTGCCGATGCACGCCTGGCGGAAGTGGAAGCCACCGTACCGCAGTTGCAGGCCGAACAGGTACGCGCACGCAATCGTATCGCTACCTTGCTGGGCCAGCGCCCCGACGCCCTGGGCGTCGACCTGTCGCCCGCGCAGCTACCGGCCATCGCCAAGGCGCTGCCGGTTGGTGATCCGGGCGAGCTGCTCAAGCGCCGCCCCGACATCCGCAGCGCCGAGCGCCAGCTGGCAGCAGCCACCGCCAACATTGGCGTGGCCACCGCCGACCTGTTCCCACGGGTCAGCCTGAGCGGGTTCCTCGGTTTTACCGCCGCCCGTGGCTCGCAACTGGGGTCGTCTGCCGCACAAGCCTGGGCCCTGGGCCCGAGCATTACCTGGGCGGCCTTTGACCTGGGTAGCGTGCGGGCACGCCTGCGCGGCGCCAATGCCGATGCCGAGGGCGCGCTGGCCAACTACGAGCAGCAGGTGCTGCTGGCCCTTGAAGAGTCAGAGAACGCCTTCAGCGACTACAGCAAGCGCCAGCAACGCCTGCTGGCCCTGCTGCGCCAGAGCGAAGCCAGCCGCAAGGCCGCCGACCTTGCCTCGATCCGCTACCGCGAAGGCACTGTGGATTACCTGGTACTGCTCGACGCCGAGCGTGAACGGCTGAGCGCCGAAGATGCACAGGCCCAGGGCGAGGTCGACCTGTACCGCGGCATCGTCGCCATCTACAAGGCCCTGGGTGGTGGCTGGCAGGCTGAAAGCGTCGCTGCCGTGAACTGATTCAACGTCTCCTTTGGTTGGTTTCTGACCGGCCCTTTGCCCCGCCTGCTGCCGCTCGCGGGGCTTTTTTGTGCCAGGGCCCTGTGCTTGGGTCGCCATTGCCGCCAAGCTGTGGCCACACGGTTGGCACCGCTGATTTGACGCCAGCCGCCCACTGACACAAGCTGACACCTTTGTTCGCCGCGTGTCCCGGATCCATCCATGTCGAAACAACGCCAATACGCCCTCGCCAGCCTGGTCCTGCTCGTTATCCTGGGCCTTGGGGGGTATTTCTGGCGTGACGACTCGCCGGCGCCAGCCCCAACACTCAAGCACAGCTATACCAAGGCACTGGCCATGGCCCACAACGGCCAGCCCGGCGCGGCCAGGGTGCTGTATCAACAGCTGGGGCGCAGCGACCTTTCGGCCATTCGCCGTGCAAGCCTGTATGCCGAATTACCCAACTACCCCTCGCCACTGGCGCTGAAGCTGGCCAGCCGCGACGTGCAGCATGACGACCCGTTGGTGCGCCGCGCCGCTATCGCCAGTATTCAGGCGATGCTGCCCGGGGCCCAGCGCAGCCTGGTGCTTGGCCCCATGCTCGACGATGAAGATCAAAGTGTGCGCTTTGCCGTGGTCGATGCCCTGCTGGGCCTCGGCCCGGACGAAATCGGCCTGTACTTCGGCCCGCTGCAGCATGCCCTGGTGCGTTACCAGCAAGCGCTGGCGCAAAAAGCCGACGATACCGCGGCGCAACTTCACCTGGCCCGACTGTACCTTCATGACAACAGCTACCAGGAGGCCGCCGGCGCGTTGGACCGTGCCCTGCAGCTGGACCCTGAAAACCTGCAGGCCCTGGCCACCCAGGTAGAACTGCTGGAGCGCCAGGGGCAGACCGACGCCTCGCGCCAGGTGCTGGCCAAGGCGTTGCAACAACGACCGGACTCCGCCTTCCTGCAGCACGAACTCGGCCGCTGGCTGCTGCGGCACGGCCAGGACGAATATGCCCTGCTGGCGTTCGCCCGCGCCCTGGAGCTTGAACCCGACAACAACGACTACCGCTACACCCTGGCCACCAGCCTGCACCAGCTCGAACAAGTGGATGCCGCGCAGAAGCAGCTGGAAACCATCCTTGTCCACGACCCGGCCAACCGCAAGGCCCGGGTGCTGCTGATCGAGTACTGGAAAGAAACCGGTCAGTTGCAGAATGTCCAGATCCTGCTGGCCCAGCTCGAGCAGTTGAATCCCGATGACCCACTGGTGCAACAGGGCCTGTAGACAGCCCGCAACCATCGGGCATTTCGGTTGAACCCCCTCATCGCCCCTGTGGTCCAGTGATAGTGCAGCGAAATAACCGCAACCGCGGCGGCTGCCTGTGCCCTGTCAAAGGAGATCCCTGTGGCCGATTCAATGCCCTACGGAGAACGAGCGCTGATTCTGGCACCCGCCCAGTTGAGCCGGTTGGCCTTCGACCTGCTCGACAAGGCGGGTATCGAGACCCTGGCCGCGCAAACCATGGACGAACTGGGGTCTGCGCTGGGGCAAGGTGCCGGGCTGGCCATCGTTGCCGACAGTGCCCTGGATGGCAGCACCCAATCCCCCCTGCACCAGTACATTGGCCAGCAACCGGACTGGTCGGATCTGCCCGTGGTCTTGCTGACCGGCCCGAGCGACTCGCAACACCCTCCCGCCCAGGACACCCACAGCGCCCTGGGCAACCTGTTCTTGCTGCCCTGCCCGTTCGACCCCGGCTCGTTGCTGGCCTTGACGCAATCCTCATTGCGCGCCCGTCGCCGCCAATACCAGGCCCGAAGTCACGGGCTGGCGCTGAGCGGCCTGCAAAGCCGGGTGGAAGAACAGTTGCGCCAGCTGCGCGAAGACGAGCAATACCTGCGCCAGGCGCAGAAGATGGAAGCCATCGGCCAGTTGGCCGGTGGCGTTGCCCACGACTTCAACAACCTGCTCACCGGTATTGGCGGTAGCCTGGAGCTGATCGGTAAACGCCTGCAGCAGGGCCGCTTCGATGCGTTGCCCACACTGCTTGAACTGAGCCAGCAGGCCGTGCGCCGTGCCGCCAGCATGACCCATAGCCTGCTGGCATTCTCCAGCCGACAGTCGCTCGATGCCCACACGGTGCAACTGCCTGACCTGCTGCACAGCGAGCGGCTCACGTCATTGCTGGGCCAGCACACTACCTTGACGGTCGAGTGCGAACCGCAGTTGTGGCCCGTCCAGGTCGACCCGCTGCAATTGCAAGAGGTCGTCAACAACCTGTTGCAGAACGCCCGCGATGCCATGCCCAACGGCGGCGAATTGACCATCAGGGCCAGCAATCAACACCTCGATGGTACCCAGTTTGGTGGCCACGCCCTGCCCGCCGGTGACTATGTACGCCTGAGCATCGCCGACAATGGCTGCGGCATGCCGCAAAGCACACTGGACCGCGCCTTCGATCCGTTCTACACCACCAAGCCCATCGGCCAGGGCACGGGCCTGGGGCTCTCGATGGTGTACGGCTTCAGTAAACAGTCGCGGGGGCATGTCGCCCTCTTCAGCCAGATTGGCCATGGCACGCGGGTCGACCTCTATCTGCCCCGCCCGGACGAACCGCAGTCTCCAGCAGGCAAGCCCACGCCAGCCCCCTTGGTGAACAAGGAACCGGGCGGCAAGGTACTGATCGTCGAAGACGATGCCACGGTACGCATATTGGTACAGCAGGCCCTTGAGGAACACGGCTACCCCTGTGTTGCTGTGGACACCGCCAATGCAGCCCTGGCGCTGTTGCGCTCCGATGCTGCAGTAATGCTTCTGGTCAGCGATGTCGGCCTGCCGGGCATGAATGGACGGCAACTGGCCGAGATCGCCCGCAAGCTGCGCCCGGGCCTCAGAGTGCTGTTTATCACCGGCTATGCCGAGAACGCCCTCGCCCGGGGCGGTTTTCTGGACCCCGGGATGCAGATGATCAGCAAGCCCTTCGCATTTTCCCAACTGGCAGCCAAGGTCACGCAGATGCTGGGCAAGGTGTCCCCACCATGAGTCAGGCGCAGCCCAAGGAATCGCTGGCTGCGGCCCCGGCCGTAGACCATGTGCGGGTGCTGACGGTAAACGTCCACAAGGGCTTCAGCGCCCTGAATCGTCACTATGTACTGCCCGAACTGCGCGAAGCCGTGCGCAGCGAAGATGCCGACCTGGTGTTTCTCCAGGAAGTGCTCGGCAGCCACCGTCGACATGGGCGCCGTCACCGCAACTGGTCGGATGTACCGCAGTACGAGTTTCTCGCCGACAGCCTATGGCCGGTGTTCGCCTACGGGCGCAATGCGGTGTATCCCGATGGCGAGCACGGCAACGCCCTGCTGTCCAAGTACCCGATCGTGCGCCACAGCAATCTGGACGTGAGTGTCAAAGGCAGTGAGCAACGTGGCTTGCTGCACTCGGTGCTGACACTGCCCGGCGCGATGGAGCTGCACGCCATTTGTGTGCACCTGGGCCTTGACGAACGCCAGCGCCAGCAACAGGTACGCCTGTTGTGTCAGCTGCTCGATAGCCTGCCCCCGACGGCACCGGTCATTGTTGCCGGCGACTTCAACGATTGGCGCCGGCGTGCGGATGCAACCCTGGCAGGCTGCGGCCTGCATGAAGTCTTCACCCAGGCCTATGGTCGCCCGGCCCGCAGCTTTCCAGCCCGTTGGCCGCTGCTGTGCCTGGATCGTATCTACTTGCGCAACGCTCGGGCCCATGCGCCCAAGGTCATGGCCCGCAAACCCTGGACGCACCTGTCCGATCACTTGCCCCTGGCCGTGGAGGTGCGCTGGTGAACGAGCAATGGCGTACCGATAACCAGGTCCGGTTGTTGATCAATGGCGAGGACTATTTCCCCAGTGCCTTCGCCGCCATTGAACAGGCGCGCGAAGAGATCCTGCTGGAAACCTTCATCATTTTCGAAGACAAGGTCGGCCGCCAACTGCAGCAGTTGCTGATCGACGCCGCACGCCGTGGCGTACGGGTACAGATGCTGGTTGACGGCTATGGCACCGCCGACCTCAGTCACGATTACCTCAAGGCCCTGTACGATGTCGGCGTGCAGCTGCTGGCATTCGATCCACGTCCCAAACGCCTGGGCATGCGCACCAACCTGTTCCGTCGCTTGCACCGCAAGATCCTGGTGATCGACGGCGAGGTCGGCTTTGTCGGCGGCATTAACTACAGCGCCGATCACCTGGCCGACTTCGGCCCCATGGCCAAGCAGGACTACGCCGTACAAGTCCGGGGCCCCATCGTGGCCGACTTGCGCCAGGCCACCCTGACGTTGCTGGCCGAATCCGCCCAGTTGCGGCGTCGCAGCCACCGTTGGTGGCAACGCGCCCTGCCCCTGGCCGCCGACAGCACCCAGGCCAGCATGACCTTGAGCATCCGCGACAACCTGGACCACCCCAACGACATCGAGCGCCACTACCTCAAGGCCATTGGCGCCGCGCGCGAGCGCATCATCATTGCCAATGCCTATTTCTTCCCCGGCTATCGCCTGCTGCGCACCCTGCGCAATGCCGCCCGACGCGGCGTCAAGGTCACCCTGGTGCTGCAAGGCATGCCGGACATGCCGCTGGTGCGCCTGTGTTCGCGCCTGCTGTACAACTACCTGCTGCGCGACGGCGTGCGGATCTTCGAGTACTGCGAACGACCGCTGCATGGCAAGGTGGCCGTGATCGACCACCACTGGTCAACGGTGGGCTCAAGTAACCTCGACCCCTTGAGCTTGTCGTTGAACCTCGAGGCCAACCTGATGATCCACGACCAGGCCCTCAATGAGCGTTTGCACGAGCACCTGCAGGAATTGTGCAGACACCGCTGCAAACCGGTGAGCCTGCAGCGTGTCCTGCGCGGCTACTGGTGGCGTGCGCCACTGATCTTCCTGAGCTTTCACTTTATCCGCCACTTCCCGGCCATGGTCGGCTGGCTACCCGCACACGTGTTGCGCCTCAAGGCCTTGCCAGCCGATCATCAACCCGCAGGCAAGACGACATGAACATGCACGGCAAGCGCTGGCAACTCGCCCGAAAAGCCCTGACCCTGGCGTTCTTCATCCTGGTGCCGGTGTTGCTGTTCTCTTTGCTCAAGAATCTGGACTGGCAGGAAGTGCGCCACGCCCTGGTCGCCTACCGCTGGCAGACACTGGCGTTGGCTGTACTGGTCAGCGCCTGCAGCTTTGCCCTGTTCAGCTGTTTCGATCTGATCGGACGGCGCTACACCGGCCATTCGCTACCGGCGCGCCAGGTACTGCCGCTGGCCTTCGTGTGCTATGCGTTCAACCTCAATCTCAGCGCCTGGGTGGGAGCCATTGCCTTGCGCTACCGCCTGTACTCGCGTCTTGGCCTACCGGTGGCCACCATCACCAGGATTCTCAGCCTGGGGCTTGTCACCAACTGGCTCGGTTATTTCATCCTGGCCGGCGCCTTGTTTGTCTGCGGCTTGCCGCGCTTGCCTGCGGGGCTCGAAATCGGCAGCAACGGCCTGCGCCTGATCGGTGTGCTGTTGCTGGTGCTGGCCGCTGCCTATCTACTGGCCTGCCGCTTTGCACGGCGTCGCACCTGGCAACTGCGCGGCCACGAGATCAGCCTGCCATCGCTGAAGATGGCAGCACTGCAGGCAGTGATGGGCGCCTGCAACTGGGCGCTGATGGCTTGGGTGGTGTACAGCCTGCTCCCGGACAAGGTCGGTTATCCGACGATCCTGGCGGTGTTGTTGATCAGCAGTATCGCTGGGGTGATCACCCATATACCGGCGGGACTGGGTGTACTGGAAACGGTGTTCCTTACCCTGCTGCAAGGCAGCTTCAGCAAGGGTACCCTGCTGGCAGCACTGATCGGCTACCGGGCGGTGTACTTCCTATTGCCGTTGATGGTGGCAGGCCTGGTCTACCTGGTGCTCGAACGCCTGGCCAGTCAGCGCACCCGAGGGGCGCGCTCAGGCAGCACTGGCTGAGCACACGCGGTGGGGGCCGGCGCTAGCGGCCGATGTCTTCGTCCCAGAGTTCGGGACGGGCGGCAATGAAATCATTCATTATGCTGATGCAGGCCGCATTGTGCTGCACTTCAAGGCTCACGCCCCGGGACTTGAGCAGAT
This sequence comes from Pseudomonas vranovensis, assembly GCF_040438935.1. NCBI lineage: Bacteria > Pseudomonadati > Pseudomonadota > Gammaproteobacteria > Pseudomonadales > Pseudomonadaceae > Pseudomonas > Pseudomonas vranovensis. The sequence goes on from NZ_CP159259.1 coordinate 2,291,604, forward strand.
CTTCCTCGCCCATGAACGTCTGGTGCTCGCCCACGATCACCCGCTTGATCCCGTACAGCAGGATGGCGCCGCTGCACATCGCACAGGGTGACAAGGTGGTGTACAGAGTTGACTCGGCATACACCGTGGCCGGCTGGCGACCGGCATTCTCCAGGGCATCCATTTCGCCATGCAGGATTGCACTGCCGGATTGCACCCGACGGTTGTGCCCACGGCCGATGATGCGCCCCTTGTGGACGATCACTGAACCGATCGGAATGCCTCCTTCGGCCAGTCCCTGGCGGGCTTCGTCGATTGCCGCCTGCATGAATTCATCCGTTTGCGTTGCCGGGTTGCTCATAGTGGTTCAACTCTCGCGTTCATACGTTGGACGGGTGAAGGCTAGCATAGCGTCCGAGCAATGGCGTCCAGGCCAGTCACTACTATGCTGTAGAGGTTTTCCTCGGTGATCCGGGCGTACCGGGTCCGATCCAGTGAAGGGAGCCTGGTGATGAGCAAGAAAATGCTGGTAGTCCTGACCAATACGGCCAAATACCCGACGCTCAAGCGCCCCACCGGGCTGTGGCTGGGTGAAGCCGTCCATTTCGCCGATACAGTCGAAAAGGCGGGCTACAAGGTCGACTACGTCAGCCCTGCGGGCGGCTATGTCCCCATCGACCCGCACAGTCTGAGCATGGCCCAGGATATCGACTGGTCCTGGTACAACGACAAGGCGTTCATGAATCGCCTGGGCACGACCCTGAGCCCCGGCCAGGTCAAGGCACAGGACTACGTGGCCATCTACTATGCCGGCGGCCATGGCGTGATCTGGGACTTTCCGGAGAACACCGGCCTGCAGGAGCTGGCCCGCAAGATCTTCGAGGCCGGCGGCGTGGTGGCGTCGGTGTGCCACGGCGCTGTCGGGCTGCTCAACATCAAGCTCAGCGACAATACGTTGCTGGTCAAGGACCGCGAAGTGACCGGGTTCTCCAACGTCGAGGAGCAACTGGCCGAGCTCGACAAGGTCGTGCCCTACCTGACCGAAACCGAGCTGGGTGCCCGGGGCGGGCTTTACCGCAAGGCAGAAGATCCCTGGCAGGCCTTTGCCATTGCCGACCAGAAGGAAGGCCGCCTGATCACCGGTCAGAATCCGGCCTCAGGGGGTGCAGTGGCGAACCTGGTGGTCAAAGCGCTGGCAGGGGCAAAGCCCAGCTGACGACAACGCTGCGCTTACAAAGACTACAAGGACCGACAATGGTGCCTACAGGCGGCCCATTGCCTGTGACCTTATGCTCAGGGCTTACACTTTGGCATGAAGGCGAAACGTCCATGGTTCCCCACTCCTACGCCGGCCGCAGTCTGGTCGAATTCCTGATAACGCTGTTGATTGGCCTGGCCCCTGTTGCCTGTGGCTTGCTGGTGCTTGCACTGCAAGTCGAACGCAAGCAGGATGAAACGATCGAAGTCACTGCACGCGAAGCGATTTACGCCATTGATCACGTCATGAGTACGTTGCATGCGGCAAGTAGCCAGGCACTGGCTCTGGCCCAGGAGTCGTGCGACACCGCCCTGCCCGAGTTGCGGCAGACCGCAATCAGGCAGCCCAATGTACGCTCGCTGATGCTGGTAAAGGAAAACCGCGTTTTTTGCAGCACGTTGTACGGCGATTACCAGCGGGTGATCGATCCGGGCAGCTTTCTCGATATGCGCCTGCGCGTAGACCCCAGCGGAGAGGCCACGCCTGACGCCGGCGTGCTGATCTATCGACTGCAGGAATACCCCTACGGCGTGCTGGCGCTGGCCAACCTTCAAGTGTTGCAACGTGAACTGCTGGGCTTCCAGAACGAGGTGGTGCTGAACCTGCAGTTCGGCCCGCAATATGTCTGGGCTACCGGGAACGGCACATTCGAGCAAACACCGAATCATGAAGAAGACACGCTGCAGTTGGTTTCCAAGCAATACCGCTATACCGTGCATGCCGGCTACCCGGACACCTACACCCGACGCTCGATACAACAGGCGGTTACAGCGACTTTGCCCTCGCTGCTGCTGGTTGGCATCATGACCTCTGCCGTTGCCTATTGGGCCATGTTCAGAAGAAAACGAGCCCCTGCACCTCGCCCGCGGTGAGGTACAAAAAAGGCCATTGAGGAAACCCTCAATGGCCTTTTTGTCTATCGGTGACGCTTACTCGGCGTTCAATACACCGCGACGTACCTGGTCGCGTTCGATCGACTCGAACAATGCCTTGAAGTTGCCTTCGCCGAAGCCATCATCGCCCTTGCGTTGAATGAACTCGAAGAATACCGGCCCCATCAGGGTTTCCGAGAAAATCTGCAGCAACAAGCGCTTGTCGTCCGGCTGCGAAGAGCCATCGAGCAGAATACCCCGGGCCTGCAGTTCGCCAACCGGTTCGCCATGACCTGGCAGGCGCCCTTCGAGCATTTCATAGTAGGTTTCCGGCGGCGCCGTCATGAAGCGCATGCCCATCTTCTTCAGCGCATCCCAGCTCTTGAGCAGGTCGTCGGTGAGGAACGCCACGTGCTGGATGCCCTCGCCATTGAACTGCATGAGAAACTCTTCGATCTGCCCGGCGCCCTTGGACGACTCTTCGTTGAGCGGGATACGGATCATGCCGTCTGGTGCAGTCATCGCCTTGGAGGTCAGGCCGGTATATTCGCCCTTGATGTCGAAGTAGCGGATTTCACGGAAGTTGAACAGCTTCTCGTAGAACGCCGCCCAGTAGGCCATGCGCCCGCGGTAGACGTTGTGGGTCAGGTGATCGATGATCTTCAGGCCCGCGCCTACCGGATGACGGTCGACACCTTCGATGAAGTTGAAGTCGATATCGTAGATCGAGCTGCCTTCTTCGAAACGGTCGATCAGGTACAGCGGCGCACCGCCGATGCCCTTGATCGCCGGCAAGCGCAGCTCCATCGGGCCGGTCTCGATCTCCACCGGCTGGGCACCGAGTTCCAGTGCGCGAGCGTAGGCTTGATGAGCGTTGCGAACGCGAAAGGCCATGCCACAAACCGACGGGCCATGTTCGGCGGCAAAGTAGGAGGCGATACTTTTCGGTTCGTTGTTCAGGATCAGGTTGATACCGCCCTGACGGTACAGGTGTACGTCCTTGGAGCGGTGGGTCGCGACCTTGGTAAAGCCCATGATTTGGAAGATCGGCTCAAGGGCGCCAGGGGTGGGCGATGCGAACTCGATGAATTCAAAGCCCATCAGGCCCATCGGGTTTTCAAAAATGTCAGCCATTACTCGTTACCTCATCATCAAAGCGCTAAAAACAGTGATTACTTGCTATCGATGTCGAGCGAAGATGGCGGCGCGCAGGAGATGCCCCTCACACTGCGTGCGAGGTAGTCACCATAGATCAGCTTGAACCCAAGACACTTCATAGGGACCCATTCTCGGCGGGTTGATTCCTCAAGGCGCGAGGAACCTTATTATTGTATGCGTAAGGTGATTCTACAGTGCGTAATATGATTTGTCGCACTTTAAGTTCGATGGCGAGGCCGACGAACGGCTATCCTCTGCACTGGAGTGTTCTTTCAGGTTAGTCGCCATGCCCCTTTCGGTACAACGCCGCCCTCGCCGCCCCTTGCGCATTGCGCTGCCCTGGCTGGTGGGTGCGCTGCCTCTCATCTGCGGCTTGCTGATCATGCACTGGCAGGCCGAGCGAGAACTGCAGAGCCGAAGCGAAAGCAGCGCGCGGCATGCCGTAAACCAGATCGAACGCATCCTCGACGATATCTCTGCCGCGGCCAAAGAGCTGCTCCCCCTGGCCGGCCTGGCCATGCCTGGCCGAAAAACTGGCCCTGCGAGACCAGGTAACCCGACGCGCCTTCGTGCGCTCCACCAACCTGGAGTTCAAGGGCGAATTGTATTGCAGCTCGCTGTTCGGCCCTTTCACCGAGCCGGTCAACCCTGCTGACTACACCCAGGGCATGCTCTGGCTGATGAGTGGCAACTCGGTCACCCCTGGGCATCCGCTGCTGGTGTACCGCATCCACGAGGGCGAGCGTGGCGCCATCACCACGGTGGACGGCGAACACTTGCTCAATATCCTGCGTTTGCCGGACATCGATAGCCACCTGGTGCTGCAAGTAGGCCGGTACCGGATGGATCGTAGCGGCAAGGTGCAGGACAGCCAGCCCCCCATTGCCGACATTGCACCCGCCGCGCTGACTTCGACGCGCTACCCGTTCTCGATCCACAGTGGCTATGGCCCGGACAAAGTCGGCCAACTGATGCGCAGCGAGTTTCCAGCCCTGCTCGCCTTGCTGGTAATACTCGGTGCCATTGCCGGCGTGACCTGCTTTTGGCAACTGCGCCGCGCCGGCTCGTCGCGGGCAGAGCTGCAGCGGGCCATGGAAGCCAATGAATTTGTACCCTACTTTCAGCCCGTAGTGCGCGGGAGCGACTACCGCTGGGCCGGCGTCGAAGTATTGATGCGCTGGCAGCACCCGCGCGAAGGCCTGGTGCGGCCGGACCTGTTCATCCCCTTTGCCGAGCACAGTGGCCAGATCGTACCCATGACCCGCCAGCTGATGCAAAACACCGCCCGGGCGCTGGCGCCATATGCCGAGCTGCTGGGCGAGGACTTCCATATTGGTATCAACATCACTGCCGACCATTGCCAGGACCTGGCGCTGTACGAAGATTGCCAGGCGTTTCTCGCCACCTTCCCCAAGGGCAAGGTCCATCTCACCCTGGAGCTGACCGAGCGCAAACTGGTCATACCCACCGACGTCACCCGTGTACTGTTCGCCAAGCTGCATGAACTGGGAGTGATGATTGCCCTGGACGACTTCGGCACCGGCCAGTCAAGCCTGGCCTACCTGCGTCAGTTCCAGGTCGACTACCTCAAGATCGACCAGAGTTTCGTTGCCATGATCGGCGTGGACGCTCTGTCGCTACACATTCTGGACAGCATCATCGAGCTGTCGAGCAAGCTGGGCCTGGGGATCGTCGCCGAAGGGGTGGAAAACGAAACACAGCGTGACTACCTGGCCCGGCACAACGTCGACTTCCAGCAAGGCTACCTGTTCGCCCAGCCGATGTCGGCCCGGGACTTCATCCTGGCCCTCGAAGAGCAAGTGCGACAGCACAACATTGCCTCCTGAGGCCGGGGGCTGAGACCATTGGCGGCTGACTGCCCCTCCCTAATTCCTGCTACAGAGGCCCTCGTGTCCAAAGGCATTGTTTCATCGGTTATGGCCTCGTGCCTGTTTGCCGTGATGTACTTCTATACCTCGCTGATGACGCCCCTTGACGGCGAGGAAGTGTTTGGCTGGCGCACCCTGCTCACCCTGCCCTGCCTGACCGTCTTCCTGCTGCTGAGCAAGGACTGGAAACTGGTGACCGGCTTGCTGGCACGCATCCGCGACAATCCCCTGCTGCTGTTGGGCCTGCTGGGCACTTCGTCGATGCTGGGGGTTCAGCTCTGGCTGTTTCTCTGGGCGCCGCTGCACGGGCGCAGCCTTGAAGTATCGCTGGGGTATTTCCTGTTGCCGCTGACCATGGTACTGACCGGTCGCCTGGTCTATGGCGAGCGCCTGTCACACCTGCAAAAAATCGCCGTGGCTTGCGCCGCCACCGGCGTGGGCCACGAGTTGTACCAGCACGGCAGCTTCGCCTGGGAGATCCTGGTGGTCGCCATCGGCTATCCGCTGTATTTCGTCCTGCGACGCAGATGCCGCACCGACCACCTGGGCGGCCTGTGGGCCGACATGTGCCTGCTGGTGCCCGCTGCACTGTACTTCGTCATCCAGGGCCCGATGAGCGCCCAGGACCTGGCCGAACACCCTGCCCTGTACGGCCTGATTCCATTGCTCGGGGTTATCAGCGCCCTGGCGCTGATCTGCTACGTATTGGCCAGCCGCCTGCTGGCGTTCAGCCTGTTCGGCCTGCTCAGCTATGTGGAGCCGGTGCTGCTGGTAGGCGTAGCCCTGTTACTGGGCGAGACCATTGGTCCCGACCAGTGGCTGACCTACTTGCCGATCTGGCTAGCGGTGCTGGTGCTGATCCTCGAAGGCGTCAAGCACCTGCTGCGTCAGCAACGGCGTTCGGCCTGAGGCGCACCTCGCGCACTCGTCTATCCTCCACGGCGACCACCTCCAGTTGCCAGTCATTGCACTGCAAGTTGTCGCCGACCACCGGCAAGCGATCCAGCAAACTCATGACCAGCCCGGCAACGGTCTGGTAGTCCTCGGTGGGCTTGGCCACAAAGCCGATGCGCGCCTGCACCTGACTCAGGTTCAGGGCGCCGCTGACCACATAGCCCTCGCCGTCTTCGACAATTCCCGGACCCTCGATTTCGCTGGCATCGGGCAACTCGCCAGCAATGGACTCAAGGATGTCGGTCATGGTCAGGATGCCGGTGAAATCACCGAACTCGTTGACCACAAACGCGATGTGGGTCGACTGGCCGCGCATCTGCTCCAGGGCATTGAGGATGCTGAAGCTCTCCAGCAGGTTCAGCGGCGTGCGGATCAACGTTTCAAGGTCGGGCTCGTTGCCTGCCAGCAACTCCTTGAGCAACTCCTTCTTGTGTACGAAGCCCAGCGGCTCTTCGATGCGGCCACCGCGAATCACCGGCAGACGCGAATAGGATGAGTGCATCAGCGTCTTGCGAATGATCTCGGGCGGCTGCGCCAGGTCGACGACATCGACTTTGGCGCGCACCGTCATCAGCGTCTTGATCGGCCGCTCGGCCAGGTTGAGCACGCCACTGATCATCACCCGCTCACGGCGATCGAACAGCACCTGTTCCTCTGCGCCCTCGACCAGATCGGCGATCTCCTCACCCACTTCGTCAGCCTCGACACGGCGGCCACCGAGCAAACGCATGACCGCATGGGCAGTGCGCTCACGCATCGGCCGGTGCTGCTGCATGCTGCGCTTGCGCCGGGCACGGGCCAGCTGGTTGAAACTTTCGAGCAGAATCGAGAAGCCGATGGCCGCATACAGGTAGCCCTTGGGAATATGGAAACCCAGGCCTTCGGCAGTCAGGCTGAAACCGATCATCAACAAGAAGCCCAGGCACAGCATGATCACTGTCGGGTGATTGTTGACGAAGCGGGTCAACGGTTTGCTGGCAACAATCATGATGCCGATGGAGAAGATCACCGCGATCATCATGATCGACAGATGCTCGACCATACCCACCGCCGTGATGACCGCGTCCAGCGAGAACACCGCATCCAGCACCACGATCTGCGCCACGATGGGCCAGAACGCCGAATGGCGCGCGCTGCCGCCCGCATGGGCCACATGCCCTTCAAGGCGCTCGTGCAACTCCATGGTGGCCTTGAACAGCAGGAACACACCGCCGAACAGCATGATCAGGTCACGCCCGGAGAAACTCTTGTCGAACACCTCGAACAGCGGCGCGGTCAGGGTCACCATCCAGGAAATACTGGCCAGCAGACCCAGGCGCATGATCAACGCCAGCGACAGGCCGATCACCCGCGCACGGTCGCGCTGATGCGGCGGCAGTTTGTCGGCGAGGATGGCGATGAACACCAGGTTGTCGATACCCAGTACCAGTTCGAGCACAATCAGCGTGGCAAGGCCCAGCCAGGCCGTAGGGTCGGCTAGCCATTCCATGCGCAAGTACTCAGTCGGTCAAACAGGGGGGAAGCGTCACAATGACGGAAGGAAGGCCGGGAAGGCCAGGTACTGGGGGGCTCCGAGAACGAAGTCATATCAACCTGAAATCAATTGGGGGGAGAATCCTATAATTTCAGCAGGCTTTTCACCCAGCGTGAAAATGTTTCAAATTCTGTAGGAAATCGTCCGTCCACCAGGGTGATTTTCTTCAATACCCATCGCCTTTGGGCTATCAGACTGGCCCCCCCCATACCACGGACCCCTCCCATGAGCCTGATGCTTTCAATGGCCGCCTTTGCCCTGGCCGCCTCCATCTCCCCCGGCCCGGTCAATATCGTTGCCTTGGGCAGCGGCGCCCGGCATGGCCTGCGTGCCAGCCTCAAGCATGTCACCGGCGCTACCCTGGGCTTCAGCCTGCTGTTGCTGCTGACCGGCCTGGGCCTGCACGAGCTGCTGCGCCATTGGCCAGCTTTGGCTCGGGTACTGCACGGCGGCGGAGTGGCGTTTCTGCTGTACATGGCCTGGAAGCTGGCCAGCGACCGAGGCGAACTGGGCAGAAACACCGACGCTGACGCCCCGTCGATGCTCGCCGGCGCGACCTTGCAGTGGCTCAACCCGAAGGCCTGGCTGGCCTGTGTAGCCGGAGTCGGTGCGTATGTCGGAGAAGGTGAGACAACCTTGCTGTGGCAGTTCACGGCGATCTACTTCGTCATCTGCTACCTGTCGATCGCCAGTTGGGCCTGGGCCGGCAGCGTAATCAGCCAATACCTGCGCAACCCTCGTCGGGTACGGTTGTTCAACCGCATGCTGGCCGGGCTGCTGGTGGTGAGTGCGATCTACTTGCTAGTGGGCTGAACGATAGTGCCCCGGCGTCGCTGCCAGGTGGCGCTTGAAAGCACGCTGCAGGTGCGCCTGGTCGGCAAAGCCTGCTTCAAGTGCTACCTCGGCGATCAAGCGTCCGCGCCGCAGCTGTGCGCGGGCGTACTGTACGCGCTGGTCCAGCAGGTAGCCGTGGGGCGTCAGGCCGAATTGCTGCTTGAAGGCCCGGATCAGGTACGAGGTCGACAGGCCTGCTGCCTTGCCGATGTCCTCCAGGCGCAACGGCTGGGTGCAGTGATCACGGATGAACGCGGCAGCGGCCAGCAAACGTGGGTTGCCTTGCGTCGCCCCAGGGCTGCCGGCACTGAACTGCTGGATCAACTCGCCGAAGAAAATCCGCAGCGCCGCAGCTTTGCCGACGTTGCTGCCTTGCTCGTCCAGCAGCGCCTCGAACAATTGGCACAAAGCCTGGTACAGGGCTTGCGAGCGGCTGCTGATTGCCTCGAACGGCTGGAAGCCCAACGCCTGCAACCAACTCAAGTCGAGGTACAGCATCAGGTACGACCAAGGCTCACCGTCAATGGGGTTGCAGGTATGCACGACGCCGGGATTCATCATCACCACAGTGCCTTCCGACACCTGCTGATGGTTTTCACCGCTCACATAAGTGCTGCGTCCGCCAGTGATGGCGCCGATGGAAAAGCCTTCGTGGGAATGCGGCGCATAGCAGACCTTGCGTCCATCCTCGACCCTGCGCGCCTCGATGAACGGCAGCGCCGGGTCACGCCAGAACCGCGAGTGGCTGCTCATCACTGCCCTTCGGCGTCGTGGACCACTACCAGCAACTGGGCCTGTACCTCGCCGAGCGAGCGCAGGCGGTGGGGCGTCTGGGCGTTGAAGTACAGCGCATCGCCGCGTTCGAGGATGACCCGCTCGTTCATGAAATCGACTTCCACCTGCCCTTCATGCACAAACAGGAACTCCTCGCCCAGGTGCTCCTTGAAGGTCGAGTCGCTGAAGTCCCGCGGGGGACTGATGATAAAGGGCAGCAGGCTGCGGCTGCCGATATGACTGGCCAGCACTGCATAGCCTGGGCCCTGGGCGCTGCCCGATAGCGCCTGGCGTTCGCCACAGCGCACCAGGCTGTAGCGCGACTGACCGGGTTCATCCTCGGCAAACAGCTCCTCGACATTGACGCTCAGTGCTCGCGCCAGCTTCAGTGCGGCGGCGATCGAGGGGGTGTTCAGGCCGCGCTCGACCTTGGACAGGTAGCTCTTGGTCATGCCGGACTTTTCGGCCAGCACTTCAAGGGTAATGCCCAGTTTTTTTCTTAATAGTTTCAATCGGATAGACATGCGACGCGATTTTCCCAGTGCCACGGGCAAGTTTTTTCTTGCTAATGACACATTGTGTCATTTAGCCTTGTTTGTGTCATGACGCTGAGCAACCCGCCACCTTCCAAGTAACCGGGCAACCCAGCGCTGACATTTTTCCCACCACCGAGGATATCCCCATGGCCAAGACAATGGCATTGCCCAAGGACCAACTGATCAAGCAGGCCCTCACACAGATGCAAGGCTCGCTTGCCGATAATACGTGGACTGTGCGCGAAAAGCTGGCCCTGACCTGCCGAATTCTGTTCGACAACGGCCACGACTCGGGCCTTGCCGGGCAGATCAGCGCCCGCGGCCCGCAGCCTGGCACCTTCTACACCCAGCAACTGGGCCTGGGCTTCGACGAAATCACTGCCAGTAACCTGCTGCTGGTCAACGAAGACCTGGAAGTCCTCGAAGGCAGCGGCATGCCCAACCCGGCCAACCGCTTTCACAGCTGGGTGTACCGGGCACGCGGGGACGTCAACTGCATCATCCACACGCATCCTACCCACGTCGCCGCCCTGTCGATGCTCGAAGTACCGCTGCAGGTGTCGCACATGGACCTGTGCCCGCTCTATGAAGATTGCGCGTTTCTCGAAGCCTGGCCGGGCGTACCCGTGGGCAACGAAGAGGGCGAGATCATCAGCGCGGCCCTGGGCGACAAGCGCGCCATCCTGCTCTCGCACCACGGCCAGCTCTCTACCGGCGCCAGCATCGAGGAGGCCTGCGTCATCGCCCAACTGATCGAACGCGCTGCCAAGCTGCAACTGCTGGCCATGGCCGCCGGCGAGGTCAAACCGATCGAGCCGGCACTCGGTCGCGAAGCCCACGACTGGATCTCGCGCCCTAAACGTCACAGTGCGGCCTTCAACTACTATGCGCGACAGTGCCTGCGAGTGCATGCCGACTGCCTGAACTGATCGTTGCTTTTTCGCCCTATTTGCCTTACTTGCGGAGTTCATCATGTCCACGACTTTTCACGGCATCATCGGCTACACCATCACCCCGTTCAGCCACGATGGCGAGCAGCTCGACCTGCCCGCGCTGGGTAAATCCATCGACCGCCTGATAGCCGGTGGCGTACATGCCATCGCGCCGCTGGGGAGCACCGGTGAAGGGGCTTACCTCAGCGATCTGGAATGGCAGCAGGTTGCCGAGTTCAGCCTGGCGCACATTGCCAAGCGAGTACCCACCATTGTCAGCGTTTCGGACCTGACCACTGCCGGAGCCATCCGCCGTGCGCACTTTGCCCAAGCCCACGGCGCCGATGCGGTCATGGTGCTGCCGGCCGCCTACTGGAAGCTCAGCGAAGCCGAGATCATCCAGCACTACCGCGCCATCGGCGCCAGCATCGACGTGCCGATCATGCTCTATAACAACCCGGCCACCAGCGGCACCGACATGTCAGTGGAGCTGATCCTCAAGATCGTGCGCGAAGTCGACAACGTCACCATGGTCAAGGAGAGTACCGGCGACATTCAGCGCATGCACAAGCTGCAGATGCTGGGCGAAGGCCAGGTGCCGTTCTACAACGGCTGCAACCCCCTGGCCCTGGAGGCGTTCGTGGCCGGTGCCAGCGGCTGGTGTACGGCAGCGGCGAACCTGATTCCCGACCTCAACCAGCAGCTGTACCAGGCGGTGCTCCGAAACGACCTGAAAACCGCCAAGGCCGTGTTCTATCGCCAGTTGCCACTGCTGGACTTCATCCTCAAGGGTGGATTGCCCGCCACCATCAAGGCGGGCCTGGCCATGACCGGGCTTGAGGTGGGTGAGCCCCGGCGGCCGGTATTCGCGCTGGATCAGTCCGGGCAGGACTACCTCAAGGCACTGCTGCAAACGTTGCGTTAAGCCCCGGCCCTACCGCGAGGCGGCCATGCGCAGTCGATAATTGCCGGGGCTTTCACCGGTCCACTTCTTGAAGGCCCGGTGAAACGCACTGGATTCCTGAAAGCCGGTGCGCTCGGCGATCTCGGCAATGCTCATGTCAGTCTCGCGCAGGCATTCAAAGGCCGTGGCCCGGCGCACCTCATCCTTGATCTGCTGGAACGAGCGCCCCTCCCGTTCCAGCAACCTGCGAAAGCTGCTGGCGCTCAGGCCCTGGCGCTCGGCCATGGCCACCAGCGTTGGCCACTGTCCCTGCTCGCGTTCGCGCAGATAACGGTACACCTGGGCCACTTGGCCATTCTGGTTGCGATAGCGGATCACCAGCCATTGGGGGGCGCTGCGCAAGAAGGTCTTGAGCCCGGCCAGGTCCTGGATCACCGGCAGACGCAGGTAATCGGCAGCAAACTCGATCTCCGTGCGCCCGGCCCCCAATTGCAGGTTCGGCCCCCACAGCAACGGGTCGTCATCCTGGACCGGACGTTTGTCGGCCAGCGCCGTGCGATCGATCACCAGGCGTTGCCCACCCAACCAGCACAACAGGCTGATCACCAGCGCCAGGAAGGTTTCTTCGGCATACACCCGGGTGACCGGATCGTCGATGTTCGAGCGCAGGCCGATCACTGCCCGCCCGCCCTTGAGCGTCACACTCGCGCGCATGTCCCGCAGGAACAGTGCGAAGTTGCCCAGGCACTGGCGCAAGGCTTTTTCCAGCGTCGGCTCCTGGATCAGGCCCCGGCAGATCAGGGCAAAACTGCCCACCGGCATGCCGTGGCTGTCGAGGTTGAAAAACTCGTCGTTCAGGTCCTGGATCAATAGCAGCCACAGCCGCGCAAAAGCCGACGCCGGCACCCGCACACCGGGCGCACCGAGCACTGCCGGGTCGATGCCGGCTTCACGCAGCAACGCCTCGGCCCGCAGTGGCTGATCGCGCAGGGAATGGAGCATGGAATGGACGAAATAGACCGCGACTGTATCGTTTTCCCGCATGGCGGATTCCGCAAGGGTATGGCAAAAAATACCAGTTTCGCTGAGCAGTTATGGCATAGGCCCGGCTGCAGCCTTTGCCTAGACTCGATGACTACCTGAACCTGGCCCGGTGTGCATTCTGGCAGAGCCTGCCTGTGCCCCGCCACGCTTTCGCCTATGGAGTCGATCATGAATACCCCAGAAATCTACGTCGTCAGCGCTGTGCGCTCGGCAATCGGCAGTTTCGGCGGCACCCTCAAGGACCTGCCGCTGGCTGACCTCGCCAGCACCGTGACCCGCGCCGCCATCGAGCGCGCCGGTGTGGCACCTGAGCAGATCGGCCATGTGGTCATGGGCACCGTGATCCCGACCGAGGCACGCGATGCCTACCTCGCCCGCGTCGCCGCCATGAACGCTGGCATCCCCAAGGAAACCCCGGCCTTCAACGTCAACCGCTTGTGCGGTTCCGGCCTGCAGGCCATCGTTTCGGCAGCCCAGAGCCTGCTGCTGGGTGAAGCCGAAGCCGTGGTCGCCGCGGGCGCCGAATCCATGAGCCGTGGCCCGTACCTGTTGCCCCAGGCTCGCTGGGGGGCGCGCATGGGCGACCTCAAGGGCATCGACTACATGCTCGGTGTGCTGCATGACCCTTTCGCCGGTTTCCACATGGGCATCACCGCCGAGAACGTCGCCGAACGCAATGGCATCACCCGTCAGATGCAGGATGACCTGGCTCTGGTCAGCCAGCAGCGCGCCGCCCGTGCCATCGCCGAGGGCCGCTTCGCCAGCCAGATCGTGCCGATCGATATTCCGGGCCGCAAAGGCACCGTGCGCTTTGAAGTCGACGAGCACGTACGGGGAGAAGTGACTGCCGAGCAACTGGCCGGCATGAAGCCTGCATTCAAGAAAGACGGCACCGTCACCGCCGGCAACGCCAGCGGCCTGAACGATGGCGCCGGCGCCCTGGTGCTGGCCACCGGTGATTTCGTCAAGCGTCACGGCCTGCAGCCACTGGCTCGCCTGGTGGCCTACGCCCACGCCGGCGTCGAACCTGAACTGATGGGCCTGGGCCCGGTACCTGCCACCCGCAAGGTGCTGGAGAAGGCCGGTATCAGCGTTGCCGACCTGGACGTCATCGAATCCAACGAAGCGTTCGCCGCACAAGCCTGCGCCGTCTCCGGCGAGCTGGGCTTCGACCCCGAGAAGGTCAACCCCAACGGTTCCGGCATTTCCCTGGGTCACCCGGTGGGTGCTACCGGCGCGATCATCGCCACCAAGGCCATCCACGAGCTGCAGCGCATTGAAGGCCGCTACGCGCTGGCCACCATGTGCATCGGTGGCGGCCAGGGCATCGCTGTCGTCTTTGAACGCGTCTGAACCAAGGAAATATCACAGTGAGTATTGAAAACATTGCGGTGATCGGCGCGGGCACCATGGGCAACGGGATTGCCCAGGTGTGCGCGGTGGCCGGTTACCAGGTGACCCTGATCGATGTGTCCGACGCTGCGCTGGAGCGCGGCGTGGCCACCCTGCGCAAGAACCTAGAACGCCAGGTCAGCAAGCAGACCCTGGTCGCTGAAGACGCCCAGGCGGCTGTAGCGCGAATCCGTACCAGCACCGACTACGCCCAGTTGGCCTCGGCGCAGTTGGTGATCGAAGCGGCGACTGAAAACCTCGACCTCAAGCTGCGCATCCTCAAGCAGATCGCCGAGAGCGTCAGCAGCGAGTGCGTGATCGCCACCAACACCTCGTCGCTGTCGATCACCCAACTGGGCGCGGCCATCGGCAACCCTGAACGCTTCATCGGCGTACACTTCTTCAACCCGGTACCGATGATGGCCCTGGTGGAGATCATTCGCGGCCTGCAGACCAGTGACGCCACCTATGCCAAGGCCCTGGCGCTGACCGAGCAGGTCGGCAAGACGCCGATCACCGCCGGCAACCGGCCAGGCTTCGTGGTCAATCGCATCCTGGTGCCGATGATCAACGAGGCGATCTTCGTGCTGCAGGAAGGCCTGGCCAGCGCCGAGGACATCGACACCGGCATGCGCCTTGGCTGCAACCAGCCAATCGGCCCGCTGGCCCTGGGCGACCTGATCGGCCTGGATACCCTGCTGGCCATCATGGAAGCCTTCCACGAAGGCTACAACGACAGCAAGTACCGCCCTGCCCCCCTGCTCAAGGAAATGGTCGCCGCCGGCTACCTGGGTCGCAAGAGCGGTCGCGGTTTCTACACCTACTGAGGGCCCGACCATGGACGCCGCTTTGCGCTGTACGAACTTCGAAGAGCGGCGTGACAAGGCCTTGGCGCTCTTCGCCGAGAAGGGTTTTGGCCAGGTCAGCATGCGTGAGCTGGCCAGCCACCTGGGCCTGACTGCGGGGTCGTTGTACCACCACTTCCCCAGTAAGCAGGACCTGTTGTACGACCTGATCGAAGAGTTGTACGAAGAGCTGCTCGCCACCCTCAACCAGGGGCGCCGCGCACATCAGCAAACCCTGGCTGAGGTGATTGCCGCACATTGGGCGCTGCATGCCGAGCGCCCCCTGCAGTTTCGCCTGGCCGAGCGGGATCAATGCTGCTTGAGCCCGGATCAGCAGGCGCGCATCGGCCAACTGCGCCAGCAATATGAAACCGCCCTGCTTCGGCTGCTCGTGCCCAAGGCCACCTTGCGTGGCAAGGCACTGGAAGCTACGGCGCATGTCATCGCCAATCTGCTCAACAGCCTGCCCGGTTGGCTGCAAGCCTCAGCGTTGCCGCAAGCCCAGGGCCTGGCCTTGATGGAAAGCATGCTGATGGGCGGGATCGAACGCACGTTACGCGGTGAAAGCCTCAACTCAATGGCCTGAGCCCGCTGCCGCGCTCTCGGGTGCGGGTCATGCATGAGCCCTCGCCCGGCCCTAGCGCAACAGCGCCTGGATCTGATCGCGAAGGGTATCGAGGTCGAACGGCTTGGCCAGGATGGGCGCCTTGAAGGCAATAGGGCTTCCCGATTCGCGGATCTCTGCCGGGTATCCGCTGATGAAGATCACCTTCAGGTCCGGCCGCAACTTCAGGGCAGGCTCGGCGATCTGCACGCCGGAGATTCCGCCCGGCAGGCGAAAATCGGTGACGATCAGGTCCAGGTGCGGTTTGCTGGCGAGGATTTCAAATGCTTGTTCACCGTCCTCGGCCACCAGCACGTGGTAGCCCTCACCCGCCAGGTAATCCCTCAGAACCATACGAATGGTGTCGTCGTCTTCAACGACCAGCACCACATCCTGCGCATCTTCACTCATGCCAACGCCTTGTTTTTCAATAAGTGCCAACTACGACCCCAGCCTCAGGCAGAGGTTGCCTGTTGATGGTCCGCTGCTTGCGGCAGGTCAGTCAATGGCAGGCGAACGGTAAAGGTCGCCCCCTGCCCCTCGATACTGTGTACACCAATGCTGCCGCCATGGGCCAGCACGATCTGCTCGGAGATATACAGCCCCAGGCCCAGCCCCGCACTGCTCTGACTGGACGCCACGCGTTCGAATTGCTGGAAGATGCGCTGCTGGTTCTGCTCGCTGATGCCGATGCCCTGGTCCTTGACCTCGATGCAGGCCATGCCCTGCTGCTCGAACGTACGCACCTGTACCGGGCTTTTCGCCCCGTAGCGCAAGGCATTGGTCAACAGGTTCGCCACCACCTGCTCGATTCGAAACTCGTCCCAGACGCCGCTCAACGCCGCCTCGGCGCTGAAATTGATCGACGACTGGGCGGCGATGGCCTGGGCGGCGAAGTTCTCGATCAAGCCACCGACCAACTGCGACAAGTCGAACAGGCTGGGGCGGATCGAAAGCTTGCCGGTGCGTATCCGTGACACATCGAGCATGTCTTCGATCAAGCGGATCAGGCTGTTGATCTGGCGCTCGTCACGCTCGACCATGGCGCGCATCTTGTCCAGGGTGAACGCATCGGCATTGTCGCGGGCCAGGTGCATCTTGCGCAGCTGGGTCTCCAGGATCAGGCCGTTTAGCGGCGTGCGCACTTCGTGAGAGACGATCGACATGAAGTCATCGCGCATCTGTACCGCGCGCTCAAGTTCCCCGCGGGTAACCTGCAGCTGGGCCAGCAACTGGGCCTGCTCTTCACGGCTGCGCTCTATGGCTTCGAGCTGTTGCTTGAGCGCCTTGCGCTGACGGAACAGGTCGATGAACACTGCCACCTTGCTCTTGACCGCGTGAGGGTCAAGCGGCTTGTGCAAGAAGTCCACCGCCCCGCTTTCATACCCCTTGAAGGCATAGTTCATCTCGCGCCCGGCCGCGCTGACAAACACGATGGGGATGTTCTTGGTCTTCTCCATGCCACGCATCAACTCGGCCAGCTCGAAGCCGTTCATGCCGGGCATCTGTACATCGAGAATGGCCAGGGCGAACTCATGTTCGAGCAGCAACGACAACGCCTGGTCGGCCGATTGCGCCTGATGCACTTCACAGTCGCTACCCTTGACCAAGGCCTCCAGTGCCAGCAGGTTTTCCGGCAAGTCGTCGACGATCAGCAGCTTGGCTTGTATATGACTCAGCATTCAGGGGGCTCCAGCTTGGCGAGCAATTGCCCGATGCCATTCAAAGGCAATATATGGTCAGGACGGTGCAAGGCCAGCGCCGCTTGCGGCATGGTCGCGACCTGGGCTTCCCGGGGGTCCTGGACGATGGTGTGCCCGCCCAGGCGCTTGATGTGCGCAAGCCCTGCGGCACCGTCCTCATTGGCGCCGGTCATCAGCACACCCAGCAGCGCCGGGCCATAGGCGTCGGCGGCGGACTCGAACAACACATCGATCGATGGACGGGAGAAATACACCCGTTCCTCCTGGCTCAGGGAAAAACTGCGGTCCTGCTCCACCGACAGGTGGTAGCCGGGACCGGCGAAATAGATCATGCCCGGGGCCAGCGCCTGCTTGTCCCGGGCTTCGCATACAGGTCGCTTGAGCCTGCGGCTGAACACCTCGGCCAGTTGGCTGTGACGGTCATCGGGCAGGTGCAGCACGCACACCAGCGGAATCCTGAAGCCCTGCGGCAGGCTATGCATCACATGCAGCAAGGCGCTGACGCCGCCAGCCGAGGCGCCCAGGGTAATCGCCTGGATACCGTTCATGATTTGCGGTAAATCCGTTCAGGCTTGACCAACGCCTCGAAGCGGTCGGCGTAGGCGGAAAAGTCCAGCGATTCCTTGCTCCCCAGGACCAGAAAACCCCGGTGGCACAGCGACTCGTGGAACAGGCCGAAGGCGCGATCCTGCAAGGTCTTGTTGAAGTAGATGAGTACGTTTCGACAGGAGATCAACTGGGTTTCGGAAAACACGCTGTCGGTGGCCAGGCTGTGGTCGGCGAAGGTCACGTTGTCGCGCAGGCTGCTGTCGACGATGGCATTGCCATAGGCCGAGGTGTAGTACTCGCTGAAGTCTCGGCGCCCGCCGGCCTTGCGGTAGTTTTCGGCATACGCGTGCATGTTCTGCATCGAATAGATGCCTTGCTTGGCTTTTTCCAGGGAATTGGGATTGATATCGGTGGCATAGATGATGGTGCGCTCCAACAGGCCCTCTTCGCGCAACAGGATCGCCATCGAATAGACCTCCTCGCCCGTGCTGCAGCCGGCGATCCAGATCTTGAGTGACGGCCAGGTGCGCAACAACGGCACCACTTCGCGGCGCAGGGCGAGGAAGTGCTCCGGGTCGCGAAACATCTCGCTGACCGGAATGGTCAGGAACTGCAGCAACTGCATGAACATGCCCGGATCGTGCAGCACCCGCTCCTGCAGCGCCGAGACCGTCTTGCAGTCGAACTGGCGCAGGGCGTGCTGGATCCGGCGCTTGATCGAGGCGCCGGAGTAGTCGCGAAAGTCATAGCTGTACTTGAGGTAGATCGCCTCGATCAACAGCCGTATTTCAATGTCGGTGTTACGTTCGATAGTCAAATTCGCTCCAGTTGCGGCAGCCATACACGGATCAGCGAGAACAGGCGGTCAAGTTCGATGGGCTTGGCCAGGTAGTCGTTGGCCCCCGCTTGCAGGCAACGCTCCTGGTCGTCCTTCATCGCCTTGGCGGTGACCGCGATGATAGGCAACTTGCGCCAGCGCGGGTCCTTGCGTATCAGCCGGGTGGCTTCATAGCCATCCATCTCCGGCATCATCACGTCCATCAGTACCAGGTCGACGTCGGTGTTCTGCTCCAGTCGCTCGATGGCTTCGCGGCCATTGCGGGCGATCTCGACGACAGCGCCCTTGTGCTCCAATGCGCTGGTCAGGGCGAAAATGTTGCGCACATCGTCATCGACCAGCAGCAACTTGCGCCCCTCGAAGACCTTGTCGCGACTGCGTGCAGTCTTGAGCATGCGCTGTCGTTCATGGGACAGCGTCGACTCGACTTTGTGCAAAAACAATGTCACCTCATCGAGCAGGCGCTCCGGCGAACGGGCGCCCTTGATGATGATCGAGCGCGAGTACTTGAGCAGGTCTGCCTCTTCGTCGCGGGTCAGGTTGCGGCCGGTGTAGACAATCACCGGCGGGAACGAGCGGATGTCTTCGGCCGACATGCGCTTGAGCAGCTCGTTGCCGAGCATGTCGGGCAGCTTGAGGTCGATGATCATGCAGTCGTAAATGTTCTCTCGCAGCAGCTCCAGGGCCTGCTGGGCCATGCCCACGGCGGTGATCTCGATGTCGTCGTCGCCGATCAGGCGGGCGATGCTTTCGCGCTGCAAGTCGTCGTCTTCGACCAGCAGAATGTGCTTGAGCTTCTGCGTAAGCTTGGCCTCGAGGCGGGCGAACACCGCCTTGAGCTCGTCGCGGCTGGCGGGCTTGACCGCATACCCGACCGCGCCCATGTGCATGGCCGCCTCCATCCGGTCTTCAACAGAAATGATATGCACCGGTATGTGCCGGGTACTGGCCTTCTCCTTGAGCCGCTGCAGTACCGTCAGGCCCGAGTGGTCCGGGAGGCGCATGTCCAGCAGGATCGCGTCGGGGATGAAGTTGGCAGCCAGCTCGAAGCCTTCGTCGGCCGCCTGGGCGACCAGGCAGCTATACCCCAGTTCATGCGCCAGGTCGAAGAGGATGCGGGCAAAGTTCGGCTCGTCCTCGATCACCAGGATGCAGCGGTTGCTGAAGGGTGCCAGCTCGCGATCATCGGCAAAGGCCGGTGCGCGACGCGGCGCGACGGCCACGCTGACAGGCGCCTGCGGCTCGGGCTCGCTGACCGGCACCAACGGTTGATTGATGATTACTGCCGGGCCCTGGCTGGCCACCGACTCGTAGTGTTCCGGCAGGATCAGGCAGAACACACTGCCCTTGCCTTCGCTGCTGTCGACGCTGATCTGCCCGCCCAGCAACTGGGCCAGGTCGCGGGAAATCGACAACCCCAGGCCTGTACCGCCATAGCGCCGGTTGGTGGTGCCATCGGCCTGATGGAAAGCCTCGAAAATACTCTGTTGCTGGTCGGCGGCGATACCGATGCCGCTGTCGCGTACCGAAAAGACAATCCCGGTGCCCGGCTGTGCGCTGACGGTAAGGCTGACCTGGCCTTTTTCGGTGAACTTCACCGCGTTGGACAACAGGTTCTTGAGAATCTGCTCCAGGCGCTGGCGGTCGGTGTACAAGGTTGCCGGTACCTGCGGCTCGATCACCACCTTGAAATCCAGGCGCTTTTCGCTCGCCAGCGGTGCGAACAAGGTCTGCAAGCCTTCAACCAGACGCGCTACCTGGGTGTTTTGCGGCCTGACTTCAAGCTTGCCGGCCTCGACCTTGGCAATATCGAGGATGTCGTTGATCAAGTTGAGCAGGTCGTTGCCGGCCGAGTAGATAGAATCGGCAAACTTGACTTGTTCTTCACTGAGGTTGCCCTGGCTGTTTTCTGCCAGCAGCTTGGCCAGGATCAGCGAGCTGTTGAGCGGCGTACGCAGTTCGTGGGACATATTGGCCAGGAACTCGGACTTGTACTTGCTCGAACGCTGCAGTTCTTCGGCACGCTCCTGCAGCTCGCCCTGGGCGCGATTGAGCTCGCCGTTCTTGTGATCCAGCGCATCGCGTTGCTGGGCCAGGGCCTCGGTGCGTTCGGCCAATTGCTCGTTGGTCTGCTCAAGCTCTGCCTGCTGGGTCTCCAGATGAGCCTGGGACTCCTTGAGCACCCGCGATTGCTCCTCGAGCTCTTCGTTGGCGGTTTTCAGTTCTTCCTGTTGCACCTGCAGTTCTTCATTGAGCTGCTGGGTTTCCGCCAGCACTTCCTGCAGGCGTTGGCGGTAGCGCGCGCTTTCGATGGAAGTACCGAGGTTGTCGGCGACTCGCTCGAGAAACTCGATGTCGCGCTCCGTCAGGGCGCGCAGGAAACCCAGCTCGACCACGCCGTTGACCTGCCCGTCGTTGCTGGCCGGCATCACCAGCACACTGCGTGGCAGACCTTCTCCCAGGCCCGAGGCAACCTTGAAATAGCCTTCGGGCACGTTGTCCAGGCGCAGCAGGCGACCCTGGCTCACGGCCTGGGCCAACATGCCTTCCTGATGCCCGATCACCTGCTCGCGCTCCTGCTGCTCACGGGAAAGGCCGTAGCTGGCCACCCGGCGCAAGCCGCCGTGCTCGTCGCGCACGTAGAGCGCTGCGACCACGCTGCCCAGGTAATTGGCAAAAAAACGCAGGATATTGTTGCCCAGCATCGGCAAGGTCAACTGGCCCAGCACCTGTTCGGCCAATTGGGTCTGGCCACTGCGCAACCAGGCCTGCTGTTCCAGTCGCTGGTTGGCGCGTTGCTGGGCCTCGAGGTTGCTGGAGTAGCTGGCCGACAGTGCCAGCAGGTCCCGACGCCCGAGGAACGCCAGCAAGGCACTGAGGAGGATGACGAAGATCAGGTAGGCGGAAATGGCCACCACCGTGTTGCTGCTGACCTGCTCGTTGCGCGCCACCCGCAACTGGTGCTCCATGGCGATGAAGGCATCGAACTCCTTGCGGATTTCATCGGTGATGCGCTTGCCGCGACCGCTGCGAATCGGCTCGCTGTAGTCGCCGGCCTGGCGACGCAGCGTGATCATGTCGCTGGCAAAGGCATTCCACTCCTGTTGCAGCCCGATCAGCCGGTCCAGCCGGTCCAGCTGTTGCGGGTTGTCCGTCACCAGCTGCTTGAGGCCATTGAGCCCGGACAATACCTGCGGCTTGGCCAGTTCATAGGGTTCCAGGAAGCGCTCTTCACCGGTGATCAGGAAGCCACGCATGCCGGTCTCCATGTCGATCGACAGCTTTACCGCTTCATTGGCGTTGTTGATCACCCGGTCGGTATGTTCAACCCACTGGATGGCCGACAACAGGTAACTGATCACCGCGACGAACACCAGGGCGCTGAGCAGGCCGACCCCCAAAGGCAGTCCGATGTTGCGGCTCAGCAACTTGCGAAAGCTTTGCTGATCTATCGAGGCGGGTTGAGTCATTGCAAAAAGTCCAGGCAAGTGAATCAAACAAAAGAGTGTGGCGGATTTTTCGAGTATTTGTTCTATTTTCCGCGACGCCGGCCGCTGCGGGGCCTTCTTGTCATGAAGTCTAAACAGCTTTGCCACTTCTGGCAGGGCATTTAGCCAGCATTTGAGACCTGTGTACGGCAATCGTTCCCTGCCGGGGCACAGATCGCTATTCTGCAGAACACGCAGGGAACTTCAGGCAACGCCCGGCATACAGACTATGAACACACACCTGCACAGGACCCTTGCCATGCCCTCTCCTACCTCGCCCCTGCTGGTCGTCGAAGACGACGATATCGTGCGCATGCTGATCGTCGAAGTGCTGACAGAGCTGGGTTACGCGGTGATCGAGGCCCAGGACGCCGCCGCCGCCCTGACGATCCTTGAAGACGACGGCCAGTCGCTTGCGCTGATGATGACCGATGTCGGTCTGCCGGACATGGACGGCAAGGCACTGGCGAGCAAGGCGCGCGAAGCCAGGCCGTTGCTGCCGATTCTGTTTGCCAGTGGCTACGCCGAAAATATCCAGGTACCCGAAGGCATGCACCTGATTGGCAAGCCGTTCAGCATTGATCAGTTGCGCGACAAAGTACAAGGCATCCTGTAGAGGCGAGCTTGCCCCGCGACCGCGGTCGCTCAGTGACATCGCATCGCGGAGCAAGCCCGCTCTTACCTGGGATCTGGTTTAATACGCGTTTTTTGCCAAGGCCCTCAGCACTCATGCCCACCCTCAATGTCCTGGTCATCGGCTACGTCTGGCCCGAACCCCGCTCTTCGGCCGCCGGCGGGCACATGATGCAGATCCTTGAAAGCTTTGTGCAGCGTGGCTACCACGTCACGTTCAGCAGCCCGGCGACCGTGGGCGAGCACAAGGCGAACCTCGCAAGCCTTGGCATCGCCGAGCAGGCAATCGCCCTCAACGACAGCAGCTTCGATCGCTTCGTCAGCGAACTGGCGCCGGATGTCGTACTGTTCGACCGCTTCATGATGGAGGAGCAGTTTGGCTGGCGCGTGGAGAAACACTGCCCCAATGCCCTGCGCGTACTGGAAACCTCCGACCTGCAAAGCCTGCGCGATGCCCGCCAGCAACTGCTGCGCCGGCGCTTGATCGAAGGCCTGGACCCGAATGACTTTCGCGCCCTGTTCGCTACGCCCGGCCCCGAGCTGTATCGGCAGATGGCCTCGGCCGACGTCACCCTGCGCGAATTGGCAGCCATTTACCGCAGCGACCTGAGCCTGATGATTTCAGACGTCGAAATCGACCTGCTGATCAACGGCTTCGGTGTACCTGAACACCTGCTGCACTGGTGCCCGCTGATGGTCGACATTCCCGGTGAGCCGTGCAAGCCCTACGCCGGGCGCGCCAACTTCCTCAGCATCGGCAATTTCCGCCATGCACCCAACTGGGACGCGGTGCTGTGGATGAAGAACAGCCTCTGGCCAATGATCCGCCGCCGCGTGCCCCAGGCCCAATTGCACATCTATGGTGCCTACACACCGCCCAAAGCGACAGCGCTGCACAAACCGGCCGAAGGGTTCCACATCATGAACTGGGCCGAAGACGCCCTGGAGGTGATGAGCAACGCGCGTATCTGCCTGGCGCCGCTACGCTTCGGAGCCGGTATCAAGGGCAAGCTGACCGATGCCATGCTGTGCGGCACCCCCAGCGTCACCACGCCAATAGGTGCCGAAGCCATGCACGGCGCCCTGCCTTGGCCAGGTGCGGTGGCTAGCACTGCCGAAGGCCTGGCCGAGGCCGCAGCGCAGCTCTACAGCGACGAGTCGCGCTGGCTGCAGGCCCAGCAACAGGGCCTGCAGTTGATCGCTGCGCGCTATGACCGCCGCCAGCACGCCACTGCCCTGGTGGAGCGCATCGAGTACGCACTCGGCGATCTGGACCAGCACCGTCTGTTCAACTTCACCGGGGCCATGCTGCGCCATCACCAGCACAAGAGCACCCAGTACATGGGCCAGTGGATCGAAGCCAAGAACCGCCTGGCTACAGAGGCCGACGCAGCAGGTAAGTGTCCATGATCCAGCCTTTGCGCGCCCGCGCCTGGGCGCGCTGCTCAAGAATCAGTGCCTTGACCTGCTGCAAGGGGCCACTGATGAGGATTTCGTCGGCACTGCCCAGGTAGGCTCCCCAGTAAATGTGCAGCGCCGGATCATCCAGGTCGGCAAATGCGCAGCCCCCATCGAGCATCACCACCAGGTTGTCGATCTGCGCTTGTTCAGGCAGGCGTCGGCCCGGCAACACGGTCAATGGCTCGCCGATGCGGTTCAGCGGGATACGATGGCGCGCAGCCAGGGCCTGGACGCTACTGATGCCGGGGATCACCTCAAGCTCGAATGCCACCCCCCGGGCCTGGACCAGGTCAAGAATGCGCAACGTGCTGTCGTACAGTGTCGGCTCACCCCAGAGCAGAAATGCCCCGCACTCCCCTTCGGCAAGTTCGGTTTCAAGCAGGCGGGCGTAAAGCGCCGCACGCTGCTGGTGCCAGTCATGCACCGCACCGACATAGTCGCTGGCGGCCTCCGCCCGCCGCGGGTCGTCGACCTGTACCACTCGAAACCCTGGCTGGCGGATGTAGTGCTCGAGGATGTTTTTGCGCAGTTGCAGCAGTTCGTCCTTGACCGCGCCCTTGTCGAGGACGAAAAACACCTGAGCACGGTTCAGGGCATCGATGGCTTCTACAGTAATCTGGCGCGGATTGCCCGGCCCGATTCCGATCAATAACAGCTGTTTCATTGCACTCAGCCCATTGTTCGTCCGACCGACATTGTCGGCCGGGCGAACACCTGTAGCAATGTGCGGTTTACCAGATCGAGAAGTTGTAGCTGACGATTACACGAGTCTCATCCATGTCGCGCGCGTACTTCTCGTAGTTGCTGCGGAACGTCGAGTTACGCAGGCGCACGCTGACATCCTTGAAGGTGCCGCTCTGTACCTGGTATTTGAACTCGGTATCGCGTTCCCACTCCTTGCCCTCGTCCAGGCTGCCCGGCACCTTGATGTGGTCACCGTTGATGTAACGGGTAAAGAAGGTCAGGCCGGGTACGCCCAGGGCCTTGAAGTCATAGTCGTAGCGCAACTGCCAGGAGCGCTCCTGGGCAGCGGCAAAGTCGTTGACCTGTGCGTAGTTGACCAGGTACGGGTTGCTGCCATCCAGGTACGGCATGGCGTTGTCGCCATACATGCGCTGCCAGCCAGCGCTGACCTTGTGACCGCCCAGGCTGTAGCCGAGCATGCCGCTGAAGGCGCGGTGATCGATGTCGCCCGCCCGCGCATTGCCGATGTCGTCACTCTTGATCAGGCGCAGGTCCGCCGACAGGCTACCGACGTCCAGCGGCTGGCTCGCCACCACACCGAAGAAGTGCTGGCGGTAGATGTTCTCAAGCTTGGCCACCTGGTACTGGGCGCTGAGGCGGTCGTTGAACCTGTAATCGACGCCGGCCATGTCGAAATGATCAGCCGTGATATCGCAGGCATGACGCTTGTTCTTGCAATGCACGCGAATGTCCTGGCGATCGGTGGAATCACGTGCGGTGTATTTGTCCAGGCGAGCCGCATGGAACTTGAGGTTGTTGACCTCTTCGGACGTCAGCATCGCGCCTTGGAACATCGTCGGAAGCAAACGGCCATCGTTGTATTTGAGCAGCGGCAGGTCGGGCAACATCGAGCCGTACTTGAGGACGGTTTTTGAATAACGCAGCTTGCCGGCCACACCCAACTTGGCATATTGATCAACCGAATGACGCGGGTCGCGCCCGCTGGAGGGCAGTAATCCGCTATTGCTGTCGGCCGGGCTGGAGTCGAGTTTGACACCCACCATACCCAGGGCATCGATACCCACGCCCACGGGACCTTGGGTATAACCGGACTGCACATTGAGGATAAAACCCTGTGCCCATTCTTCGCGCTTTGAAGCGCCCTGGCTGGAACTGACATGGCCATCGCGAAAGTCGCGATTGAAATAGACATTGCGCGCTTCGAGTGTGGCACTGCTGTCTTCAAGAAAACCGGCAGCCTGAGTCGAAGTGGCCGCCAACATCGCGAGCAGGCCAGTGAGCCTGCGCCCGGGCGCGAGAGGGGGTGGGGCAAACATGAGAAGCACAATCCGAAAGAGTGACAAAAACAACCGGCAGCCATCCAGATGCCGGTAATGCGGCCAGCGCCAACGAAGGTCAAGGCTGACCGCTTATCATCTCGCAGCCGCTCTGGAACGGGCCATTGGACCATCGTCTAGGGCACAACCCAGCCTGCTGCTTAGTTTGTTCGCGGTAACGCGCGCGCAAATAAGAAAGTTCCATAAAAGCGCAATTAAACGTTAATTGTTTACCCGCTGCTTTGAGACTACTACACTCTTTATTAGTGTGATGTTGTGCCCAACCCGGTGGCGGCTGCGTAATTCAGATTACTCCACGTGTACACGCATGCCGGGCCACTTCAGACATAAAGGAGTGATGACAGTGTCCAGACTTGCAGAGTTTCGTGCTGCCGAAAAAGCGCTTCAAGAACAGATGGCGCAACTGGAGGCGCTGAAGAAGGACGCCGGCCTCAAGCGCGAAATCGAGTTCGAGCGCAAACTAGTCGACCTGATGAAAACCTACGACAAGAGCCTGCGCGATATCATTTCCATCCTCGACCCCAAAGCCACGGCCAAAGGCCCCGCTACTGCGCCCAAGACGCGCCGCGCACGGGTGGTCAAAGTGTATGAAAACCCCCATACCGGCGAGCTGATCGAAACCAAGGGTGGCAACCACCGCGGCCTCAAAGCCTGGAAAGAACAGTACGGCGCCAAGACGGTCGACAGCTGGTTGCGTTCGTGAGGTTACCCTTCACACTTTTTTCACATCGACTCTATCAGGATGGAGGCTGCTAACGGACTAGCGCCCCATACGCCCGCCTCGGCGGGCTTCTAATTCTTGCGCCTCGCCCCTCCCGGCGGGGCGCAAACCGTTTGCGCTATCGCATCAGTTCCGTATCATGTCGCCCTGACTGTTTTTTGCTGGCCACGCTGCCAGCTTCTTATGCGGAGTGCCCATGAGCCTGAACCATCTCGACACCCTCCCGGGTGTGACCGCGCAACCGGATGCCGCGACCCAGAACTTCGTCTTCAACCACACCATGCTGCGGGTCAAGGACGTTGCCAAGTCCCTGGACTTCTACACCCGCGTGCTGGGCTTCAGCCTGGTGGAAAAACGCGACTTCCCCGAAGCCGAATTCAGCCTGTACTTTCTGGCCCTGGTCGACAAGGCACAGATTCCTGCCGATGCCGCCAAGCGTACCGAGTGGATGAAGTCGATCCCCGGCATCCTCGAACTGACCCACAACCACGGCAGCGAGAACGATCCGGACTTTGCCTATCACAACGGCAACACCGACCCACGCGGCTTTGGCCATATCTGCATTTCGGTCCAGGACATCCGTGCTGCCTGCGAGCGATTCGAGCAACTGGGCGTGACCTTCCAGAAGCGCCTGAGCGACGGCCGCATGAAGCACCTGGCCTTCATCAAGGACCCGGACGACTACTGGGTCGAGATCATCCAGCCTACCGAGTTCTAAGTACGCTGCACAAAAAACGGCCGGTTATCCCGGCCGTTTCTGTTTCTGTTTCGCGGAGGATGACGTTCGTCGCCCCCAGGCGCCTGCACGCCCTTGCTGTGGTATACCCGAAAGAGCAGCCCAGCCTGCTTACCCTGAGCGAGGATACATTCGATACCACTGCAAGCGAGGTCAGGACGATGAAAACCCTTCAATGCGTGCATCGCAACCATACCATCACCGCCAGCGTCGAAACCCACGACGGCATTCCCACCCCCTTTGCCGCCGGCTGCCTGATCACCGATCCCGAGGGCCACACCAGCCGGCGCCTGCCGCTGCCGCTGAAGATGGCCTTCCTCGCCGATCTTGAGAACGCCCAGCATGCCTCACTGGCCCATGGCAAATGGCTGGTCGACCAGCAACTGGACAACCGTCAGCACCTGTTCTGACTGAATGCCTGCCTGGCCGCCCGAACTACCCGGGGCGGCCATCGGCTGCCGGGTCTTCAGCGCTTGGCGGCTCGATGCCCCATTCGCCATGCAGGTACCAGTCGTCGCCGAGCATTTCGGCAGGATGCATGGTGCGATCGGCACCGTTGCCACACGCCAGCGCGCTGGCTGCACAATAGCGGTCGCAGCCCCAGCAGATGCGCTCGGGATGCCTGGGATTGATTGGAAAGGGCTTGGTCATGGCAAGCGGCCGATTGTTGGATGAGACCAACATACCGCGTTACCGGCAGCTTTCCTTGATGCAGGTCAGCCAGACTCGCTGAAGCCCGGGAAGGTAGCGGATAGCGCCGGATGATCAGGCACAAAAAAAGGACCCGAAGGTCCTTTTTTTGGGGTGCCGCAAGCTTGAAGCAAACCTGCAGCACCAGATATGGAGCGGGAAACGAGACTCGCATCTGGTCTCCGAGCCGTTGAAATAAAAGGGTTTTCAGCTATCCCTGAAATAGGGATAGCCTTAATTCTGGACTCATTCAGTGCGGTAGGCAAGCCATCTGGTTGAGGACTGACAAACAGAACCCCACACCTGATGTCTAGGCTTTAGCCGTATGCACAAGTGGCCGGGGATGTCTATCTTTCCGGGGGCAGTCCAGAACTGGCTCGGAGGTGTCTACGAAACCAGGGGTGATTCATTCGCTATAACCAATCGCGATAAAATCATTAGATTAATAATGATCAAAGTTTTTCAGTTCCACATTGCTTCTGCGCCGGATCCCGCCTAGGACAATCTTTTAGCCTGTGGTTTGCCCCCAAAATGCCCCCTGTAGTGGTCTAATGAAACCGGGGGCGATTCACCCCTCGTACACTAAGTGGCGAGGAGGCTCCTTTAGTAACGCCAAGAATGATCTCAACGCGGCCTTGATGACTTGAGGCGTTTGGTCCTGGCTTCGTAGTCCTTCATAGAGCAGTCCGGTGATCAGCCCCTTAAAGACGGCTATCGAAGTGTGGAGGTCCAGAGTTGATGGCAATTCACCTTGAGCAATCGCGTGCCGAAGCACCTGATGAATGTACTGCAGGAATCGGTTACTCGCTTGCACCATGCGACTATGGATCAGACCCGACCCGTCCACGCCCTGATAAATCAAAATTTCCGAGAACTGCTTTGACTGGGGGCTATAAACAGCATCGAGCATGGCAGTAACCACTGCTTCCCAGGAGAGCTCGATCCCTTCCTCTGCGGAGAACTCCAGTTCAAGTGGATGCTGCCGAGATGACAGCACTGCCTGAAGTACCTCTTGCTTCCCGTTAAAATGCCAGTAGACAGCGCCACGAGTGACGCCTGCCCTTCGAGCTATTTGGTCAAGCGTAGCGGCTGGAACTCCCTGGGCAGCGAACACCTCGACAGCCGCGTCAATGATGCGCTGTCGTGTCTCCTCTGCTTCGGCTGCCGTCTTTCTGGCCATCTTACCTAGGGGCTTTCTTTGACGCGCGACCGATAGCGCGTTCTATGTTCTGCTTGCTCAGCAGCAGAGCTTTTTTGATCGTGTCGGACTGCTTATTCGCTCTGGAACTCGGCATCACGACTGCGAGGGAATAATAACCAAGGTAGGTATCCAATAACGTTGCGAATGAGCAAACGCCTTCAATGTGTTCATCCAGATCGCTTGCCACACCACTTGCCCTGACTTCACTCAACTGCTTGATAAGCTCCTGTCGCCCGAGCGTGTTGGGGGTAAATGATGGAAGTTGATCGCCGAGTGCTGCTGACAGCGATTCTTCAGGCAACGCTGCCAATAGCACTTTTCCTGCGGCGGTCGCAGCGGCAGGCACATTGATGCCAATCGGAAATACCACCCGCAACTCTCGTTCTGACACGATGCGATCCAGCACGTAGATTTTATCGCCGGCTAGAGAAGCCAGGCAGACCGACTCTTCAAGCTCCTCCGCCAAGGAACGTAAGTAGGGTTTCACCAAAGAAAGAATGTCTGATTGCGCCTGGTTGATGAGCTGGCCAAGCGCCGGCCCAAGGCGGAAGCCTCCGCTAGGCCCTAGTGCCTCAACCAGAAACTCTTCTTCCAGAGCGTTAATGATTCTCTGAACGGTCGAGCGCGGCAGCCCAACCACCTGCGCAATAGCCGCCAAGCTCAAGCCATTCGGATGGCTGCCAAGGGCTCGCATGATCGATGCAGCTCTGGCAATGACTTGAATGCCTCCTGCCTTGCCACCGATTTCATCTGATTGGTTCATATCTCTCCTCAGCGTGCACCGCTGCAGCATCTCTATATGGCCGCCACTTTAGAGCTCCCTGCCTCGCCTTGCCAGTCACACGTCCCGAACGCCCACTTCGCCTTAGTTCGACCGATTGTCGTTAATGCCCGCTTGCATGCATCGTATCGCATAATGGTACACTTGCCCACAATGCGATTCAGCAATTACAAGCCCCGACATCGGGGCGCAGAGATGGAGCCAACAGGTGAGACAGATACGATCTTTGCGTGCAATACACGTAATTACTTTGACAGCGCTGATGCTGGTGACCGGATGTGGGGAAAAAAAACAGGTCAGCTCAGCTACACCGCCTCCTGATGTGGGCGTGTACACAGTGCGTGCACAGGCTCTGACCCTGACAACTGACCTGCCTGGCCGAACCTCGGCCTTCCGGGTGGCGGAGGTGCGCCCACAAGTGTCTGGAATCCTTCAAAAACGGTCGTTTGTTGAGGGAACTGAGGTCAAGCTGGGGCAGCAGCTTTATCAAATTGACCCGCGTACCTATGAGGCGCAGCTGCGTCGCGCCGAAGCGAATCGAACCACTGCAAAAAACTTAGCGCGACGCTATGAAACGCTGTTGAAATCCAAGGCTGTGAGCAAGCAGCAATACGACGATGCGCTTGCCGCATGGAAACAGGCCGAAGCTGATTACCAGGTCGCTCGCATCGACGTTCAGTACACCCAGGTGCTTTCGCCAATCTCAGGTCGTATCGGCCGCTCAGCGGTCACCGAGGGTGCGCTCGTCACCAACGGTCAAGACCAGTCGCTCGCCACGGTGACTCAGCTGGACCCCATTTATGTCGACGTCACTCAGCCGATCACAAAGCTTCTTGGCCTGCAAAAGGCGTTGGAGTCAGGGCGTCTTCAAAAGACCGGCGAGAAACAGGCTGAGGTCAGCCTGACGCTGGATGACGGAAGCGCTTATCCATTGCAGGGGACTCTGAAGTTTTCAGAGGTCAGCGTTGATCCAACAACAGGTTCTGTGACCCTTCGCGCTGAATTTCCAAATCCTGAACGCAAACTACTGCCAGGCATGTTTGTTCATGCGCTGCTGAAAGAGGGTGTGCAGAAGGCCGCGATCTTGATACCGCAACAAGCCATCAACCGAGACACCCGAGGTGTGCCAAGCGTCTGGGTAGTTAAGGCCGACAACACCGTCGAGTCTCGTGAGGTTCAGACACTCCGAACCGTGGGCAACGCCTGGCTGATCAGCAAAGGCGTGACCGAGGGAGAGCGAATCGTGACAGAGGGTGTTCAACGTGTCCGCAGCGGCATCGCTGTCAATGCGCTAGAGGCCGAGAATGTCAATTTGGTAGACGGCTTCGCCGCTATCACTGAAGCCTCGGCTAACTGAGGGGGCACGATTCATGTCTCGTTTTTTCATCGACAGGCCGATTTTCGCCTGGGTTCTCGCTATCGCGGCCATGCTTGCCGGCGCGCTGTCGCTGGCCAAGATGCCGATCAGTCAATATCCGAACATCGCAGCCCCTGCCGTGTCGATCCAGGTCAGCTACCCAGGTGCTTCTGCACAAACCGTTCAGGACACAGTGGTCCAAGTGATTGAGCAGCAGCTTAGTGGTCTGGATGGTTTCCGATATATGTCGGCTGAGAGCGCCTCTGACGGCAGCATGACCATCATCGTGACCTTCGAACAGGGAACCGATCCGGATATCGCTCAAGTTCAGGTGCAAAACAAGCTGCAGCTGGCGACGCCTCGTTTGCCGGAGGAAGTTCAGCGTCAGGGTCTTCGCGTAGTGAAGTACCAGATGAACTTCTTCCTGATCATGAGCTTGGTGGATCGTTCGGGCAAGCTCGATAACTTCGACCTCGGCAACCTTATTGCCTCACAACTTCAGGATCCGATTTCGCGCATCCCTGGTGTCGGAGATTTCCAGCTGTTTGGTTCGCCTTACGCAATGCGTATCTGGTTGGATCCTGGCAAGCTCAACAGCTTTCAGCTGACGCCCACTGACGTCGCCAATGCCATCCGTGAGCAGAACGTCCAAGTGTCCTCGGGCCAGTTGGGGGGGTTACCGACTCGCTCAGGCGTCCAGCTGAATGCGACCGTTCTTGGCAAAACGCGTATGACGACACCGAGCCAGTTCGATGAGATTCTGGTCAAGGTGAACGCGGACGGCTCACAGGTACGAGTGAAGGATGTCGGGCGGGCGGAACTGGGGGCTGACAGCTTCGCCATTTCTGCACAATACAAGGACTCGCCAACCGCAAGTCTGGCGCTGCGTTTGTCCACCGGAGGCAACCTGCTGGAGACCGCAGAAGCGGTCAAGAAGCTGATGGAGCAGCAAAAGGCCTATCTGCCAGACGGCGTGGAGGTTATTTACCCCTACGATACAACACCTGTCGTTGATGCCTCGATCGAGTCGGTGGTACACACTATCCTCGAGGCAGTGGTACTGGTCTTCCTGGTCATGTATCTGTTCCTGCAGAGCTTCCGGGCCACGCTGATCCCCACCTTGGCAGTACCTGTTGTGCTGCTCGCCACATTCGCCCTTCTGCCGTACTTCGGCCTCAATATCAACGTGCTCACCATGTACGCCATGGTGCTCGCTATCGGCTTGCTGGTTGACGATGCGATCGTCGTGGTCGAGAACGTCGAGCGGCTTATGCACGACGAGGGCTTGTCGCCCCTTGAGGCCACCCGTAAGTCGATGGACCAGATTTCCGGGGCCCTAGTGGGTATCGGCATGGTGTTGTCGGCTGTATTCGTGCCGATGGCTTTCTTTGGAGGATCCGCTGGCATCATCTATCAACAGTTCGCGATCACCATCGCGGTCTGCATGGTACTGTCGATCCTTGTCGCTCTTGTGTTCACCCCAGCACTTTGCGTGACCATTCTCAAAGCTCCGGAAGGCGATTCCCACCACCAGAAAAAGGGCTTCTTCGGTTGGTTTAACCGCACTTTCGACCGAGGCACGCTGCGATTCGAACGAGGCGTCGGCGCAATGCTGAAGGGTCGCGGTAGATACCTGCTTGCGTTCTTGCTCATCACCGGGGGAACCGGCTATCTGTTCACCCAGATCCCGAAGGCATTTTTGCCCAACGAGGATCAGGGTTTGATGATGATCGAAGTCCGCACGCCGGCAAACGCTTCCGCGGAACGCACCGAGGGAGTGCTTCAAGAGGTGCGAGATTACCTGACCAATGATGAAGGGGCGTTGGTTGAGCACTTCATGACGGTGAATGGTTTCAACTTCGCTGGTCGTGGTCAGAACTCGGGGCTGGTGCTGATCACTTTCAAGGATTGGAAGGAGCGTCACGGCGCTGGGCAAGATGTATTCAGCATCGCACAACGTGCTAATCAGCATTTTGCCAAAATCAAAGATGCCAGCGTCATGGCGTTCGTACCTCCTGCCATCCTGGAAATGGGGAACGCGATGGGCTTCAACTTGTACCTTCAGGACAACCTCGGCCTTGGACACGAAGAATTGATGGCGGCCCGCAACCAGTTCCTTCAACTGGCAAGTGAAAACCACAAGCTCCAAGCGGTGCGTCCAAATGGTAAGGACGACGAGCCGCAGTTCCAAGTAAACATTGACGACGAGAAAGCCCGTGCGCTTCAGGTAAGCATCGCGTCTATCAACGAGACGATGTCGGCGGCCTGGGGCTCGATGTACGTCAACGATTTCATTGACCGCGGTCGGGTTAAGAGGGTGTACGTTCAGGGCGAAGACATTTCGCGAATCTCTCCGGAGGACTTCGATAAATGGTACGTGCGCAACAGCCTTGGTCAGATGGTTCCGTTTTCGGCATTTGCAACCGGTGAGTGGGTGAACGGTTCACCGAAGCTGGAGCGCTACGGTGGCATCTCTTCCTTGAATATCCTCGGCGAGCCAGCCCCCGGATATAGCACTGGTGACGCAATGATTGCTATCGCTGAAATCATGCAACAGCTGCCCGCCGGCATCGGCCTGAGCTACACCGGTCTGTCTTATGAAGAGATCCAAACTGGGGACCAGGCACCTTTGCTTTACGCATTGACTGTGCTGATCGTGTTCCTGTGCCTGGCCGCACTGTATGAAAGCTGGTCGGTACCGGTCTCGGTGATCATGGTTGTTCCTCTGGGCATATTGGGTGCAGTGCTGGCAACGCTGTGGCGCGACCTGACAGCGGATGTGTACTTCCAGGTGGGCTTGATGACGACTGTTGGTCTGTCGGCTAAAAACGCCATCTTGATCGTGGAATTCGCAAAAGAGCTCTATGAGAAGGAAGGCTATCCGATCGTCAAAGCTGCGATTGAGGCCGCCAAGCTGCGTTTGCGTCCGATTCTGATGACCTCGCTGGCATTCACCTTCGGTGTGCTGCCGATGGCCATTGCATCCGGCGCAGGGGCTGGTAGCCAGCATTCCATTGCTACGGGTGTGGTCGGAGGCATGATCACAGCAACCGTACTGGCCGTTTTCTTTGTTCCGCTGTTCTACGTCGTAGTTGTCAAGTTGTTCGAGGGACTCATGAAACGAAAGCCAAAAACGGTCAAGGAGGTGACTCATGAAGTTTAAGTCGCTCCCCGTGTTTGCATTGCTGATGCTCAGCGGATGTAGTTTGATCCCCGACTACCAGCAGCCAGTCACCCCAGTGCAGGCGCAATGGCCAACGGGTCAGGCTTACAACGGGCAGGGAGACCAGCGCGGTATCGCGACGGTTCTTCCCCAGGCAAAAGAGTTCTTCAAAGATCCAGCGCTGATCCGCCTTTTAGATGTGGCGCTAGAGAACAACAGGGATCTTCGAATAGCTGCCAAAAATGTTGAATCTTACAGAGCGCTTTACCGCATCCAGCGAGCGGAGCGGTTTCCCACAGTTGATGGCGAAATATCTGGAAATCGAACCCGTTTACCCGACGGCCTGTCGCCCACCGGGGATTCGCGGATCGACAGCCAGTATCAAGTCGGCTTGGTGACTGCCTACGAGCTGGACCTGTTTGACCGTATCCGAAGCTTGTCGATTCAAGCTCTTGAGAAGTATCTGGCTACTGAGGAGGCGCAACGCAGCGTTCAGATCGCCCTCATAAGCGATGTGGCAACCACTTATTTTCTGTGGCGAACAGACCAAGCACTTTTGGATCTGACCGATGCGACCCTGACCAGCTACGTTGAGAGCTTGGCAATGATCGAGTCCAGTGCAGCCGCAGGCACTTCGTCCGAGCTCGACGTTCGACAGGCCAGGACTTTGGTTAACCAAGCCCAGGCCCAGCAGGCTTTGTACACCCGGCGTATAGCGCAGGATGTGAACGCACTGCAATTGTTACTAGGTGGCAAGATTCCAACGGATTTGCCAAACAGCTCACCACTGGCCATAAGCGCCATAAGCAAAGTTCCAGCTGGGCTACCAGCGGATCTGCTGCTTAACAGACCGGACATTCGTGCCGCTGAGCATCAACTGTTGGCCGCGAATGCCAATATCGGCGCCGCTCGTGCGGCATTCTTTCCCCGCCTTAGCCTGACAGCATCAGTGGGCTCAGCCAGCAGCGATCTGGACGGATTGTTCAACGGCGGATCCGACAGCTGGAGCTTTGCTCCACAAATCAGTGTGCCGATCTTCAACGCAGGAAAGCTGCGAGCCAATATCGATTACGCTGAAATTCAGAAAGATGTAGGCGTTGCGACTTACGAAAAGAGTATCCAAACGGCTTTTCGAGAGGTGGTCGATGGACTCGCAGCGAGGGGGACTTATGGCAAGCAGCTTAGCGCTCAAAGCGAGTTAGTTGATAACTATAAATCCTATTTCGGCCTAGCCCAGCAGCGATATGACCAAGGCATTGATAGCTATTTGACTGTTTTAGATGCTCAGCGTGAACTGTTCGCATCACAACAGAAGCTGTTGAATGATCAGCTCGATCAGATCAACAGCGAAGTCCAGCTTTATAAAGCCCTTGGGGGCGGCTGGAACGTGAGCCAAAACTGAGACTCTGGGTAGCGGCTTGCAGTAGCGCTGCCCTATCGCTCAAGACACTGCGCGGACATTTCTTGAACTAAAGTGACCAGCCATCGCCAATTCTGAATCAGGAGTATAAGTAATGGAGTTGATTTCAATCAGCGCATTAGAGGTTCACTTCGATAAGCGCCCTGCCGATAATGTTCTTTTAGCCAGCGACGAGTTTGTCAATATACTTAGAACTGCTCCAGGGTGCATGAGCTATTCGATCATCGCACTAAATAAAGATTTCAGCTCGATAATAATCAGTGGTTTCTGGGCTGATAAACAAGGTATGGTAGATCATTTTTCAAGTTCGAGTTTCGCGGCGTTGACTGACTGCTTAGCATCCAACTGCCGAAGCATGTCGTTTAGATCCTTCTTTATGACAAGCGGAATGCGAGGCCAGCATGCAGAACAGTGAAGAAATCTTGCTGAAAGCAGACCTCCACAGCCTGATCACTTTTCTAGTGGTGCATCAAGAGGGAGGGGTCACACGAGCAGCGGAACGTTTAGGGATTAAACAGCCAGCAATTAGCAACACCCTATCTAAGCTTCGCAAACGGTTTGGTGACGAACTCTTTCAGGGTAAGCGTGCTTGGCTTCCAACAGAGCGTGCTGATCAGCTCGCTAAAACGCTCGCACCCGCTTTCCGCTCATTGCAGGAGGCGCTTACTATTCTCGATGGAGAAAACGCTCGTTCGTCTCCCTAAGAAAAATTTACATAACCTTCCTTTCAACCGGATTGAACAGCCTTAGAAAACGGAAGGCACAAAAAACTATGGGCTGACGGCCATAGCAAAGGGATGTTATTTTATAATCACCACGCCAGGGGGCAAGATTAGGAATCTACACGACAGCCGAAAGCGCAATAGCTAATTAACATTTCGTAAAAAAACCGCCTGCGGGCAAGCGGCAAACCAAAGGGCAATGAAGGGCGACGCGGTTGGTACAAGCAGGGGTGCCGCGCCTCGCCTCATTGAGAACTATAGTAGTGGCCGAAATACAACCCGCGAAATCAAATTGACTGCTAGCCCTTTTAAAAGGTTCTTCACGGATTTCCGGGAAAGTCATTCAGCGCTCAAACTGCCTGGTACCTGTAGGCGAAAAAGGCTTACGAGAATACCAACGACTTTGTCGTCGATGATCTCCAGCCCCTCTTGAGTGCCTGCCGGCCTTCCGCTGGCCGGCCATGTCAATTAGTGGCGCACCGCTCTCGTCAAGTGTACAGTGCCTTTGCTCACCTTAGCCGCCCCACCCGATGCCTCCACTATCACTGGAGCCGTTTCACGCATCTTGAGTGCGCAGATTGTTGAAATAACGCCCAACAGGCTGAAAAGAAGCGCAGGACCAATCCAACCGACCAGCGAGAATAATGCGGTAGCGACGAAAGGCAGCGTGCCCGCGATGAGAGATGCGCAGTTATAACCCAACGAGATGCCGGAGGAACGCACTTCGGGAGGGAACTGCTCGGTGAACCAGCTCGCCTCGACTGCGAAGATCGGGTCGTGGCTGAGGATTAGCGCGATCGCCACCGCAGCAACAATCATGACGACTACACCACTGTTGATCATCATAAACATCGGTATGCCAAATGCGATTGTGAAGATCGAGCCGAGAAGAAATACAGGTTTGCGACCGATGCGGTCACTCCACGCCCCGTATAGCAGATGGCTTACCAATCCCAACGCAGAGCCGATCATCGTGCCCCACAGAACATTTTCTTTCGGAGCAACGTTCGCCAGGAGGACGTAAGAAAGCATGAAGCTCGTAGCGATATAATAGCCACCGGTTTCCGCGAGTCGAGCACCGGCGATTTGCAGCACTTTGCGCCAGTCTTCACGAATTACCTGCAATGCGGGTTGCTTCACTAAGGTGTTTTCGGCCTTGGCCTTTTCGAATTCAGGTGACTCACTTACGCCAATACGGATGTACATCCCTACGGCGACCATTACTACGGAGACCAGGAAAGGAGCACGCCAGACCCAGTCGCCCTCAAACAGGGCTCCGGACGCAAGGAAAGCTCCGTTGGCCATCAACAGCCCCAACGGGATGCCGATCTGCGGTACCGCACCGAAGAACCCTCGACGGCGTGCCGGGGCATGTTCACATGCCATGAGGACGGCCCCACCCCATTCGGCACCAAACCCAATACCCTGAATCATCCGTAGAAGGATCAGAAGTAAGGGGGCAATTACGCCGACTTGGTCATAAGTTGGCAACGCACCGATGAGCACCGTTGCTCCGCCCATCGCCAGCAGCGACCAGAGGAGAACAGTCTTGCGGCCTACACGGTCTCCGTAGTGACCGGCCAGATAGCCGCCAAGAGGGCGCATAAAGAAACCGACAGCCATCGTCGCGAACGCGGCAAGAATGCCTACGATAGGCTCGGTTGTATGGAAGAAAACCTGGCCGAACCAACCAGCTGCAGCAGTTCCGTAGATGAAGAAGTCATAACTTTCGACCGCCGATCCGATCATCGAGGCAAAGGAAACCTTGCCAGCTTTATCTTTAGGCTGAGTTGACGCCGTATGAGTATTGCCCATGGCAGACTCCGAATATTTATTGTTTTTGTAAGTAGGCAGCCCACAGGCTGCCATTGGTTACTCGTTTCCTTCAGGCCGTTGGATGCTCCCAGGTTTCTATCACTCGGCTATCATCTCGCCGCCCCAGGCCCGTATCAGCGGCTGCAAAAAAACGGGCATGAGCGATATCGAGAAGAGGGACTTGGGCACTGCATGCTTTTGCCGCCTCGGCGACCAAACCGCTATCTTTAACGAAGATGTCCACCATGCTGGTAACATGAGTATCAGTACCCTCAAGCATGCGAGGGCCACGATCTGACAACATCCACGAACCACCAGCTCCGTGCTGAACCAGTTCCAGCACATGGGCTGGATCAAGGTGAAGCGAGCGCGCAAGACTGAGCGCTTCGGCAGCTGCGACCAGGTGCACAGAGCAAAGGTGCTGGTTCACAACTTTAATCGCCTGCCCATCACCAATGTTCACACCAGCAGATTTCACCTGCCCCATAGCACTCAGGACGGGTTGAACATAAGCAACCGCCGACTCCGAACCAGACGCAAAGATGAGTAAGCTGCCTGTTTGCGCACGG
The DNA here is from genome assembly GCF_040438935.1 of Pseudomonas vranovensis. Taxonomy (NCBI): domain Bacteria; kingdom Pseudomonadati; phylum Pseudomonadota; class Gammaproteobacteria; order Pseudomonadales; family Pseudomonadaceae; genus Pseudomonas; species Pseudomonas vranovensis. The sequence goes on from NZ_CP159259.1 coordinate 2,331,002, forward strand.
GCAACACCACCCGTAACTGGTGCATCCACTACCACTGCGCCCTTCACTGCCAACTTCTCTGCTTGCTCTCGCACAGCAGCAGGGCCCACGGTGCTCATGATCACCCAGTGTTGCCCACGCTTGAACTCATCAAAATGTTCTACCAGTGCTGCCAACTGCGATGGGGTGGCAACCATGACCACAACCACATCAACATCGACCGCAACCCGCCAATCACCCGAAGCCTCGATACCTTGCGCCTGAGCAGCCACGCGCCCGGCATCACTCAGTTCGACACCGACCACGTCATGCCCAGCTTTGTTGATTTGACTAGCCATCGGCAAGCCAATGGCACCCAAACCGATAAATGCGACTTTCATTGTTTGCACTCCTCAGCTAAGCCAGGCGCGAATGTTCACGGCCATGGTTTCTGTAGAAATACCGTAGCGATCATGCAAGGTGGGCAGCGCACCGGCATCCAGGAAAGCATCTGGCAGAGCAATCTGCCGGAATTCTGGGTGAACTCGCGCTTTCAACAATGCGAGGGCAACCGCCTCACCCAATCCACCCACAGTGCTGTGGTTCTCGGCCACGATTACAAGCCTGCCACTGCGACGACATTCTTCAATGATCGTCGCCTCGTCCAACGGTTTGATTGTCGGTACATGAAGCACCGCAACGTCCGCGCTGCCGTCTCCCAGAAGCTCAGCAACTTCCAAAGCGCGCATAGTCATGATGCCGCTAGAAATAATCAGAACGTCCTTACCGTCTCTGAGCAGCTTTGCTTTCCCGAGCTCAAAGCGATAGTCATACTGATCGAGTACCAGAGGAACCTTACCCCGTAACAAGCGCATATAAACCGGCCCGTTGTAGGCTGCAATTGCCGACACGGCCTGGGCCGTATCCAAAGCATCGCAAGGATCAATCACAGTGAGGCCTGGAACGGCGCGCATCAGGGCAAGATCATCTGTCGCTTGGTGGCTTGGCCCGTAGCCGGTGGTCAGGCCGGGCAGTGCAGCGCAAATCTTCACGTTCAGGTTTTCTTCTGCGATCACCTGGTGAATAAAGTCGTAAGCCCGACGTGTTGCGAATACAGCGTAAGTGGTCGCGAAAGGAACGAGACCTTCCTTCGCCATGCCACCAGCTGCAGCCATCAGCAACTGCTCAGCCATACCCATCTGGAAGTGACGTTCTGGGAATTCCCGAGCAAAAATATGCAGATCGGTGTACTTGGACAGGTCAGCCGTCATACCAACGATACGGGAGTCCTGTTGCGCAGCGGCGACCAGTGCGTGCCCGAAGGGCGCTGCTTCGGTACGTTGCCCCTCGCTGGCAATCGAGGCGATCATGGCAGAGGTGGTCAGACGTGGTTTGTTGTTAGTGTCGGCGCCCATTTTAGAAGCTCCCCTTCTCATAGTTAGCGTCAAGAACCTTAACCGCGGCTTGCCACTCGTCTTGGTCAACACGGATGAAGTGGTTCTTCTCGCGGGTTTCGAGGAAATCGACACCTTTACCCATGAGGGTATCGAACAGGATAACGCGTGGCTTCTCCTCCTTCAGCGACATGGCATTTTCGAAAGCCGTGATGACCGAAGTCAGGTCATTGCCATCGACGCGCTGGACGCTCCAACCAAAAGCTTCCCACTTGTCGACCAGAGGCTCGAACTCGAGAATCTCGTGAGAGTTACCGTCCGCCTGCTGCTTGTTGAGATCCACCAACGCAATAAGGTTGCTGAGTTTGTGGTGAGAGGCCGACAGCGCCGCTTCCCATGTCGAACCTTCATCCAACTCGCCATCGGACATTGAGTTGAAGACCCAGGCCGGATTGTTTTTCAGGCGCAGTCCCAACGCCATGCCGACGCCAATAGGCAAACCCTGGCCCAAGGAGCCACCAGACATTTCCATGCCTGGGGTATAGGTAGCCATGCCAGACATGGGAAGTCGGCTGTCGTCCGAGCCGTAGGTTTCCAACTCACTTTCGGGAATGATTTCGGCTTCGAGCAATGCGGCATAAAGGGCAATTGCGTAATGGCCATGAGAGAGCAAGAATCGGTCGCGGTTTTCCCAATGTGGGTCGGACGGACGAATCTTCATTGCATGGCAGTAAGCGACGGCGAGCACATCGGCCCATCCTAACGCTTGGCCAACATATCCCTGACCTTGGACTTCGCCCATACGCAGCGCAAAGCGGCGGATTCGCCATGCGTGATGTGCGACGCGCTGAAGCGTGGAAGCCGCTTCGGCATCTTGAGGAATTATTGTCATTATGGTTCCTGCCTGTTTGTTGAAATCGGCGACTGATTAGTGGAATAAATTCATCAGTCCAACCCAAACAGAAGCTATCATCGGAACCAAAGACCACACAAAGGATCCTTTTGCACCCATGAATGAAGAAATTTCATTAATAGCCCACCTTCGAAGGGTTCCACTTGCTTCGCTGCGGGTCTTCGAAGCTGCCGGCAGGAGCGGCTCTTTTGTTCAGGCTGCGAAGGAGCTTGGGTTGTCTGCAAGTGCCGTCAGCCACTCGATCAAAAAGCTGGAGGACCTCATTGAAATCCAACTGTTTGAGCGCACAACAAGAGAGGTAAACCTGACAGTGAAAGGTCGTGCCTTGATGGAGTACATTCAGCGCGGGCTTGAGGAAATGCACCGAGGCTTAGCGTTGATCAAAAGCGATGAGCCTCGCCCGCTGCGCCTGCATACCGCGCCTAGTTTTGGAATCCAATGGTTGATGCCGAGGCTTGCACGATTCGTGGCGAACCACCCCGACGTGGATCTAAGGTTCTCCGCCAGTACGGATTACGCTCAGTTTGAAAACGATGATTTTGATCTGGATGTGGTGTACGGCGAGCCGCGCTCCACTCTCAACGAGAAAGTGCCTCTCGCCGTCGAGCATCTGACACCGCTTTGTAGCCCCGAGGTAGCTAAACAACTGACCAGCGCTCAAGCCCTGTATGAGCACCGTCTCATTCAATGCGATGTTCAAATGCTTCAATGGAAGGGCTGGTTTGAAGCCAACCACCTGGTCGCTCCACAGCACTATGCACTGCGCTTCGACCGCAGCAATATGGCTATCGCCGCAGCAGTGAACGGGATGGGGGTAGTACTGGAGTCAACGCTATTGGCGCAGAACGAGCTACGGTCAGGCACGTTGGTAGCCCCTCTGCGGGAAGCAACGCACGACATCCAATATGTCGGCCACTATCTGGTTTATCCCAAGCGACGCACACGGCATCCAGCAGTTGAAACCTTTAAAAAATGGTTGTTAGACGAGCTTGGTCTCTCGCAAAAAAGTTGAATCCAGTCATCCCTATGGTGGATGTCTGCCACCGGCTACCCGTTCGAGAGCTATCAAAGCCCCCCACTGTCAGGCACCAAGTTTGCCCCCAACACGCCGGCAATCGCACAGCGTTCGTCGTTGTCGGAGCTGTCACCGCTGATACCGATAGCACCGATGACCTCCCCTGCTCCGTTACGTACCAGTACCCCGCCGGGCACCGGAATCATGTTGCCGCCGGCCAGGTCACTCAAGGCATTGAAGAAGGCCGGTAGCGCGGCCGCACGACGCGAAAGTTCGCGGCCGCCAAAACCCATGCCGAGCACCGATGCGGCCTTGCCCGAGGCGATCTGCGGACGCAGCAGGCTGGCGCGCTCTTCGCGTTTAAGCGCCAGCAGGTGACCGCCGGCATCCAGTACCGCAACACAAAGTGGCTGCAAGGCTAACCGCCGGCCCTCTGCCAGCGCCGTGTCGACCATCTGCGACGCCAGTTCCAGGGTGAGCTTATTCATGCCGGCCTACCTCCTGCTCAGCTGCAGGTGCGCTGCGCTTGCCCATTTTCATGGCCCGTTGCCGGGTGTGAAGTTCGGCCCATTTCACCGTATTGAAGTCACTGACCTTGTAGGGATCGTATCCCGGTACCTGGGGCTCCACGCATTGCCCGCCAAGGTACACGCCGCATATGCGCTCGCGTTCCTGAAGAATCGAGACGTTCTCCAGTGGTGAGCCATCGACGCGGATAAAGTCGGCGCGACGGCCCACCTCGATGGCGCCCACCTGCTGTGACACGGGCATCATCCGCGCCGCAACCGAGGTTGCCGCGCGCAGCGCCTGGGCCGGGCTGAAACCCAACCAGTCGACAAAAATCTCGATTTCCCGGGCGTGCCATTCACCGTAGGGGGTGATGGCGAAACCGCTGTCACTGCCGGTCATGAACGGCACGCCGGCTTCCCGGGCGCGGCGCAAGTTGCGACAACCCACCTCGATCACACGGCGCTGCATGGCCGCGTAACCGCAGCGGGTCGAAGGCTCGTAATCCTCGGCAAACTCGACGTTGTTGGCGAGCATAGTGAACGTCGGTGCCAGGTGACTACCCGATTCGAGCATCGCCTCGATGCAGGCGTCGTCGAGGAAAAACCCGTGGAAGATCACGTCCGCCCCCGCCTTCGCCGCATACAGCACCGCTTCGCGGCCATAGGCATGCACGGCGACCTTTTTCCCGAGGCGGTGGATTTCCTCGACCATGGCGCGGGTCTCGTCCTGGGTGAACGCGGCGATGTGTTCCCCGTTGGAACGCATATGCGGGCCGTCCATGGCGATCTTGATCAGGTCCACGCCATCCTTGGCCTGGCGACGGATTTCCGCGATCTGCTCGTCGCGGGTAGCGCACAGACGACCGGAGAAATATTCAGGCGTACCGACCCAACTGGGGAACCAGTCGTTCAGGCTCTGCCGGTTGGCGATCACATTGCTGCTGGCGGCGATGCGTGGGCCGGTGAACATGCCGGCATTGATAGCGTTGCGTACGGCAATGCTGCACTGCCCGGCGTCACCCGGCACCACCACCGAGGTGTAGCCGGCGGCCAGTACATGCTGGGTGAAAAACAGACCGCGCAAGGCGCGAAATTCCGGCGAGACGTGCAGGTCGATGTCTTCCTCGCTCTTGGCATTGCCGAACACCAGATGGGTGTGGACATCCACCAGGCCGGGCATGACGAAGTGTCCGCCAGTGTCGATCACGCTTTCGCCAGGCAATGGCTGCGGGGCGCTTTGGCGAGGGCCGACATGGGTAAACACTCCCTTTTCGATGATCAGCACCTGGTCGTGCCGGGCCTGGTCCTCAAGGCCAGTAAAGAGGGTTTGGCAGTGAACGTGGAGTCTGGGCATGGCGGTCTGTCCTGTTGTTGTCATGCCGACACGGTATTGGCCAGCCGATGCCTGAGGAAATGAAGTTTGCTGCTGGCCGACCATGACAGAAATTGATAGCCGCCGTCGTCAGCCCGCCACCTCGATCAACAACTGGCGCAGCCAGACCAGCGCCGGGTCACTGTCCTGATAGGCGTGCCATTGCATCACCTGCAAAGTGGCGGGAATGGCCAGCGGTGGTGGCAGCAGGCGCAGAGGAAAGCGCTGCGCGTAGAGGTGCGCCAGGCGACTGTGCAGGGTCGATATGCAGGGGCCGCCAACGATAAATTCCGGTATCAACCCGAACTGGTCTACCGCCACCGCCACCCGCCGCGCCAGCCCCTGGCTGGCGATAAATTCCGCTTCCATGCTGCCCAGGGCGCCTGGGCCGGTCTCGCGAACGACATGTGGCGCTGCCAGGTAGTGCTCCAGCGTGAGGCCGTCCGCCAGGGCACAGTTATCTCTACAAGCAATGACGCTGAAGCTGTCTTCGAACAACGGTTGCTGCGGATGACGCGCCGAGCCATGGGCAAGCGGCAAAATCACCAGGTCGCAGTGCCGGTGCTCCAGGGCCTCATCCACCAGGCTGCCCGGCTCGGCACCCCGTAGCGGCACCAGCGTGAGAAGTTGCAAGTCGACCTGGGGCGCGAGGCTGGCCAAGCGTCGCCTCAATGTCGGCATGAGTACCGCGATCACATAATCCGACGCAATGATGCGAAATATACGGCGCGCCGCTCCCGGGTCGAAGTTTGCGTTGGCGAAGGCAATGCCCCGCGCGCTTTCCAGTACCTGATCGATACGTGGGTGCAGCGACTGCATCAGCGCCGTGGGCAGCATGGCGCCGCCCACGAGGACAAACAGCGGATCGTCGAAATGCTCCCGCAGGCGACCCAGGGCCGCGCTGACCGCTGACTGGGTCAGGTGCAGGCGCACCGCGGCGCGCGTGACATGCTGCTCGACGAACAAGGCGTCCAGAACCACCAGCAGGTTCAGGTCTAGTCCATGGAAGCGCATGCAACAGCCTCATCGCTTGCCTGAGGACCACCCTCCTCCAGCCATACGTTTCCCGAAACGTCGACCTTTACCATTAGTGCTTGCAGTGACTGGCCCTGGCAGGGGCCGAGCACGCAGAAGCCGTTGTCGGGCTGAAACAGCGCGCCATGAGCAAAGCAGACGATGTGCCGGCCATCGCCAGACATAAAGCGGTCCTTGCGATACTGCATGGCCACGTCCAGGTGCGGGCACAGATTTCGATAGACACGCACCTGGCCACGCCAGCGCAACGCAAGCACGGTGTCACGCCCCTGGCACCAGGGGTCGAATCCACGGGCAAGGCCTTCCTCCAACTGGTCGTCGTGGCAAAGCAATGTCAGATCCTGGGGCACGGAGACCTCGATAACTCAGGGGGTGAGCGCGTAAACACCGGAACAGCCGCCACGGCCAGCGGTTTCAGATCGGTTCGGCGGTCAACTTGAGCATTGCTTTGGTCAGACCGATGCGATCGAACGTCGCGTCGCGGGCCATCTCACGCTCCCCGGCCATGATCGAGTTTTCGCTGATGTACTTGCAGCGCTCAAAGCGGCGCGTCATGAAACGCTCAAGCCGCTCCTCCACCGAACCGCTGCCGCTCAGTTCCAGGCTCAGCACCAGCGCATCCTCGATGGCCATCCCGGCGCCCTGCCCCAGATGCGGGGTGGTTGCATGGGCCGCGTCGCCAATCAGCAGAACACGACCTTTGAACCAGGGTTCGTTGACGAACACCACTTCCATAGGTTTGTAGACCACCTGGCTGCTGTCGGTGATCTGCTCACGCAGCTCGCCCACCAGGCCTGCGATCTTGCTGATGCGGTCACGCATCAGTTCGGCCAACTGTGCCGGCTCATAGCGGGGGTTACCCGGCTCGTGGGAGGTGGAGAACATGTACATCAGGTCGTCGGAGAGCGGTACCAGACCGGCGTTGCCCTCAGCGCCGACATAGCTCGCCAGATGATCAATGGAAGGATGTCGAGGAAAGTTGTAGCGCCACACCGCCTGCCCGGTGAAACGCGGCTTGTACGTGTCACCGAAGAGCATGCTGCGAATCTTCGAATACACGCCGTCGGCGCCCACTACCAAGTCATAGCGACCCGCGCTGCCATCGGTGAAGCTCACATCCACGCCGGTCGCATCCTGTTGGAAGGATTCTACCGACAAGCCAAGGCGCACCTGAGTGCCAAGGTCGATCGCAGTGGTGCTCAGTACCTGGTGCAGAGACAGGCGCGAGATACCGACGTTGGCGGGATATTCCGGGCCAGCCAGGCGCTGACCCGGGATGCGTACCAGGGCATTGCCCTGCAGATCGTAGATGCCAACGTCCTCGAAGGCGTAGGCCACTTCGAGGTAGCCGTCGAGCACGCCGAGGCGGGCCATCTCTCGCACCACGTTGCTCTGCTGAATGATGCCGACGCCATAGACGGTCCACTCGGACTTGATTTCCACTAGGTCCACCGCGACGCCCTGGCGGCGCAATGCGATGGCCGCGCAGAGGCCCCCAATCCCGCCGCCGACTACGAGTACCTTGCTGATATCGCTGCTCATGGATGAATCCTTGTTCTTGTTGTGGGAGCGCAGGGGCGATCGCGAGCGTGATGACCCGTGCATAAACAGTGTTTTGACCGGGACCACGCCAGCGCGGCTGGGTAGCACAACAACAGAGAGGCCCTTGGGAGCACAGGCTAGGAAGGCAGGAACAATTTGACTAATCGTTAGTCGGGATGCAGGGTATCGCGAAAATAAATACAACAAGAGATGCCCGTGATGCGCTTCAACCACCTGGATCTGAACCTCCTGGTGGCGCTGGATGTACTGCTCGAAGAGCAGAACATCACCCGTGCCGCCGCCCGCCTGCACATGACCCAATCGGCCACCAGCGGTGTTCTCGGCCGCCTGCGGACCTACTTCGAAGATGACCTGCTGGTGCAGGTGGGCCGCAAGATGATGCCCACCCCGCTGGCGAAGGAACTGGCACTGCCGGTTCGCGACGTACTGCTGAAAATCCAGACCTCTATCACCGCCAAACCGGTGCACGACATCTGCGGGAGTAAACGACACTTCCGCATCATGGCCTCGGACTACCTGATCAGCGTGCTGTTCGCCGAGGTGATCCGCGAGATCAACCACGAAGCCCCGAACATCACCTTCGAACTCATCAGCCCCGGCCAGACCGCCACGGAAATGCTCATGCGTGGCGAAGTGGACCTGATGATCGCGCCAGAGCACTACATCGTTAAGGAACACCCCTCACAGCTCTTGTTCGACGAACAGCACGTGTGCGTGGTGTGCGCCGAAAACCACAGCATCGGCGAGCGCCTGACGCTGGAGCGCTACCTTGAACTGGGGCATGTCGGCGTCGCCTTCGGGCGCAATCGCACGCCCGGCATCGAGGAGTGGTTCATGAGCCAGTACGGCTGCAAACGCCGCGTTGAAGTCATCACCCACGACTTCAACACCTTGCCGCAACTGGTCATCGGCACTCAGCGCATCGCCACCATGCACAGCCGCCTGGCACGGCTTTATGCACGCAACCTGCCGCTGCGCATCCTGCCGCCGCCGGTCGAGCTGCCCGCCATGCAGGAGTACATGAGTTGGCACCGCAGCCTGGATCGTGACCCCATGCTGCGCTGGCTGCGGGAACAGCTGGTGGATATGGTCAACCGCCCAGAGTCCGCTATTACCGTTTGAGCCCTCGGCATCCTGCCGCGTACATGCTGGGCCATGGCTGCCGTAACCGCACCACGCCAGGTATCGCGTAATCCGATAGCTGGCATCCGAACAAGCGATTTGTTCAATCCCTCACCCCATGCGAGCTTGCGCAAGCTGCCCCAAGGGCGGCCGACGCCCGCGCCACTGCCTGATGCGGGAGTGTTCACACCGGGTCGCCCCTCATGAACCCTGCCGATCTGCTAACAGCGCCGAGGGCGATAGCCCTGGCTATGCAGGGTCGATGGCGGCCAGGACCAGAAGAAGGAAAACAACAATATGTTCCGCTATTTCCCCAGCAACTACGTTTGGAACCTCTCGGTGAACCTCGCGATCGAGATGGGCGCGCGCATCGGCGAAATCGTCGAAATGTGCGAACCGCTGCAGGAAGCCGCCAAGCAACCTGACGCCGCCGGAACCCGCGCCTTTCGAGAAACCTGGTCGAAGACGGCCGACAAGCTCTGCGACCTAGCCCGCGAGGACGAAGAGAAAGGCCGCCTGCTCTCGGCCGGCGAAAAATACAACCGTGCCGCCACTTACTACCTCACGGGTGAACGCCTGCAAGCTCACGGCGCCCCCGGTCGCATGGAGCTTTACCAGCGCTTCCTCGACACCTTCGCCCGCGGCATCGCGCTCACCGGCGAGAACTGCGAGCGGGTCGAGATCCCCTACGAGGGCAACGTAATTTCCGGGCTGTTCGTGCGCGCCGAAGGTGTACAGGGGCCCGCACCGCTGCTGCTGCAACTCAACGGCCTGGATTCCACGAAAGAAATGAAATACCGGGTTGGCCTGCCGGCCTGGCTCGCCAAGCGGGGCGTGTCATCGCTGGTGATCGACCAGCCGGGCACCGGCGAAGCACTGCGCCTGCACGACCTGAAAGCCCGTTATGATGCCGAGCATTGGGGCAGCCGCGTGTTCGACTGGCTGGAAACCCGTGAGGATGTGAACGCCAAGCGCATCGGCTGTGAAGGCGTGTCACTGGGCGGCTACTACTGCCCTCGTGTGGTGGCTTTTGAACCGCGCTTTGCCTGCGGTGTGGTGTGGGGCGCCAACCACGACTGGCGCGACGTGCAAAAGCGCCGCCTGGAACGTGAAGGCAGCTTCCCGGTGCCGCATTACTGGGAGCACGTGCGCTGGGTCTGGGGCGGCAAGAACATCGACGAATTCATGACCATCGCCGAAAACGTCCACCTGGACGGCGTGGTGGAGCGGATCAAGGTGCCGTTCCTGGTCACCCATGGCGAGCAGGACTCACAGATCCCGCTCAAATGGGCCCACCGCACCTACGAACAACTGATCAATAGCCCCAAGCGCGAACTGAAGATCTTCACCCCGCGCGAAGGTGGTGTGCAGCACTCAAGCTTCGACAACTCCATCAACGCCGGCCACTACATCGCCGACTGGGTCGCCGAAAACCTCGGCGGTCGTACCGCCTGATAAACGAGACGAGAAACCGACCATGAAGATCATCGGACCTGATTACCTTGTGTTCGGCGTCGACAACGTCGACGCCTGCGTGCAATACCTCACCGACTACGGTTTGAAGCCGGGCAAGCTGGACGAAGCCGGCGGCTACCTCGAAGCCCTGGACGGCACCGGCATCGAAATTCGCCACCGCGACGACCCGCGTCTGCCCAAGGCCATGGAGACCGCCAACACCCTGCGCGAAACCGTTTACGGCGTAGCCGACGAAGCCACCCTGCAGGCCATCGAGGCTGAACTCTCCAAGGACCGCACCGTGGTGCGCGGGGAAGACGGCGTGTTGCGCGCAGTGGATGACATGGGCTTCGCCCTGGGCTTTCGCATCACCTTGCGCCGCCCCTTGGCAATGCCCGGTGAAATCAACAACGCCCCCGGTGCCGAGCTGAGCCGTGCGATCAACTCACTGGGCGCCAGCGACGACATGCCGGCGTTGCCACGCAGCCTGTCACACGTGGTCTATTTCGTGCCTGACCACGCCAAGGCAGAAGCGTTCTACACCCGCCTGGGTTTTGTCTGCACCGACCGCTTCGTCGACACCGGCCCCTTCCTGCGCCCGGCAGGCACCCAGGATCACCACACCCTGTTCCTGATCCAGACGCCGCCGTTCATGAAAGGCATCGAACACTTCACCTTCCACATGGGCGGCCCAACCGAAGTAATGATTGCCGGTACCCGCTTCGTCGAGAAAGGCTATGAGTCGTTCTGGGGGCCGGGGCGTCACCAACTGGGGTCCAACTGGTTCTGGTACTTCAACAGCCCCATGGGCTGCCACGTGGAATACGATGCCGACATGGACCTGCATGACGAGCGCTGGACCGCGCGGGTTGCACCGCCCGGCGCCGATAACTCGCAGTACTTCCTCTTCCACTACCAGGAAAAATGGGCCCCTGGCGGCCCGCCACCCAAGCATTGAGGGTGGGTTGCTCCACGGACGCTAAAGCGCCGTGAGCGGGTCACCCCGATACCCTGGGGCGACCCGCTCTTCGTCTTCCGGCAACCGGTTGGCGAGGCGTCATTCAGACTGCTTGTAATACCCTACCGCCACGAGCAGGTTGCCGGTCTTGCGCAGCAGCGCATATTTGCCTTCCACCTTGCCGGTGACCGGGTTTTTCCACCGGTAATCGTATCCACCCTCCTTGCGATTTTTCATCAGCGCCAGGATTGGCTCGCCCACCGGCTTGCCATCCGGGTCGCGAACCTGGGTGAGTTTCACGCCCAGCAGGCGCAAGTTGTAGCCGTGAGCGACATAGCGCTGGGTATCGAGGTTGATGACAAAGACATAAAGATCGTCGTCACGAAAGTTTGGCGACAGCGCATTGATGGCAGCAAGACTTGGCGCCTGAGCGTGCTCCAGTGCCGCGACGGTACGATCCAGCAACTGTGCAGCCCGCTGCTGTGTAGCCCGGGGCAGATAGAGACCAACGGCGATTACCCGGTCACCCACGCGCTGAAAAAACACCCGCTTGCGTTCCGGCCGGCCATCGCGTGCGTTCATCCAGCAGTACTCGGCAACCCGCACCTCCCCTTCTTCGCCGCTCAGTGCCTGATGAAAGCCTTCGCGCAGTTCCGGCTCAAGGGCTGCGCTGACGTCACGCCCGATCAACACAGCCGACGTGCCACCACTGGCAAGCATGGTGCCGTGGGTGTCGACCACGAACACATAGTGCTCGCCATCGATGAACGCCCCCTGGCGGCTGAAGGCGGCGAAGGCCGCATCACCTCGCAGCCGATAGTAGTCGACGGCCTGCTGCAGCAGGCGCCGGGCATTGTGCTCCTCATCAGCCATTACAGTGTTGGAAGCGATCAGGAGCGCGAGTGCGCCCCACAGCATAGGAAGCACGCGCATGGATTCACTCCGGGTATGTGTAGGTTGTTGGCGGGGTATGGCGAAGAGTGCGAAAACCCAAGCAACCGACGACGATCAGCCTGCGCCTCATGGTGCCTTTGCTACAGGCGGCGCAACCACACCGACCCGGCCGGCGTAGTCTTGCCAGGCCTGCCTCAAGCGTTGCGTGGTGTCCGGCTGGCTGGCGGAGAGATCATGTTGCTCGCCTCGATCACGCGACAGATCGAACAGCTGCCAACGCAAAGGGGGCTGGGGCTGGCCCGGCATGCTCCAGGGCACCAGGCCAAGGAGTTTCAGGTTGCCTTCGCGGTAATAGCGGCTGCCAAACAGCTCACCGGCCAATACCGGCTCAGCACGGCCTTTGCCTTCGAGCATCGACAGCATGGAGTGGCCGGTGATGGGATGCTTGGGCTGGCCCTGGTAGTGGACACCAGGGTCCGGCAGGCCTGCCAGCTCGAGGAAGGTCGGCGCCAGGTCATCGACCCGTGCCACGCCACGCTCCAGCCCTTGGCGACGCAGGCTGGCCGGTAAATGAACGATGGCCGGCACGCTGATACCGCCTTCGGCGGTGCTGCCCTTGAACAGCCGCAGGGGCGCCGCGCTCACCTCCGCCCAACGCGGCCCGTAGTCGATCTGCGAACCGCGGCGACCGAGATTTTCCAGGCGGTTGTCGGTGTTCGGTCCGGCGGGATAGTACAGCTCGTGACGTTCGCCAGCGGGGCCGTTGTCGGACATGAAAACGATCAAGGTATTGTCCAGCTGGCCACTTGTGCGCAGGTAGCCCAGCAGGCGTCCGATGTTGTGGTCGAGGTTGTCCACCATCGCGGCGTAGATCTCCATCTTGCGCGCCTCGATGCGCTTGCGCTGCGGGTCCAATTGGTCCCAGCCAGGCAGCTGCGCGGTGACCGGAAGGGGCGCGGCGCTGTGGAAGTCGGCGGGCAGCAGTCCTTTCTCTTTCATGCGTTCGATGCGCGCCTGGCGTACCGCGTCGTAGCCGCCGTCGTAGCGGCCGCGGTATTTATCCAGGTACGCCTGCGGTGCCTGCAACGGCCAGTGTGGCGAGGTGTACGCCGCATACGCGAAGAAGGGTTTGCCGCTGCCCTGCCCCGCCTTCAGGTACGCCAGCAACTTGTCGGTATAGAAGTCGGTGGAATAGAAGTCGTCCGGCAGCTCCACCGGCTTGCCGTTCTCGCGGTAGTTGAGTTTCTCGATCTTTGCGGTCGCCCCAGGGGCGGGCTTGAAGTGGACCCCGCCGCCTTCGAGCAAGGTGAAGGACTGCTCGAAGCCACGACGGTCCGGGCCCTGCTCCGGGGCCAGGCCCAAGTGCCACTTGCCGACCATGCTGGTACGGTAGCCACCATCACGCAGCAGCCCGGCAATGGAGTGGGCCTGTTGGTTGAGATAGCCCTCGTAGCCTGGCTTGCCGCGCTGGAACGGCTGCATCCCTTCGGCCATGGTACCCAGCCCGGCCAAGTGATTGTCGGTGCCGGACATCAGCATGGAGCGGGTCGGCGAACAGGTCGGCGCGGCGTACATGTTGGTCAATTGCAGACCGCTTGCAGCCAGGTGGTCAAGGCTCGGCGTGGCGATTTCACCACCGAAGGCGCCGAGGTCGGAGTAGCCCAGGTCATCGGCCACGATCAGCAGGATATTGGGACGCTCGGCGGCGCCGGCGAACACTGGCGCAAGGCACGCCAAGGCCACCAGCAGTATGCGCAATCGCATGGGGGTTGCTCCTGTTCTTATTCTTCGAAAATGGCCACGGCGCGGACGAAGCCGGCCGAGGCGTGTTTGATCTTATAAGGGAAGCAGGACACCAAAAAGCCGCTGGCCGGCAGGCTGTCAAGGTTGGCCAGCTTCTCCATCTGGCCGTAGCCAATGTCGCGCCCGGCCTTGTGACCCTCCCAAATGATCGACGCGTCGCCACTCTCGGCGAAGCGCTCGCGGGTGTACTTGAATGGCGCGTCCCAGCTCCAGGCGTCGGTGCCCACGACTCGCACGCCGCGCTCCAACAGGTAGATGGTGGCTTCACGGCCCATGCCGACCCCCGCTTCCAGATACCCCGGCTGGCCGAACAGGCTGCCTGCACGGGTGTTCACCAGCACGATGTCCAGCGGTTGCAACTCATGACCGATACGCGCCAGTTCTGCTTGCACCTCGGCGCCGGTTACCACATGGCCATCGGGCAAGTGGCGAAAGTCCAGCTTCACGCCTGCTTGCAGGCACCACTCCAGCGGCAGTTCATCGATACCGAACGCCGGCTTGCCGCCGTCGGTGGTGGACGCGTAGTGCCAGGGCGCATCCATGTGGGTGCCACTATGGGTGGTGATCGACAGACGCTCCGCCGCCCACGACTCGTGCCCCGGCATCTGGTCGAGGGACAGGCCAGGGAACATCGCGGCCATTTCCGGCCAACCCTGCTGGTGATCCATGTAGTCGATCTTGGGCAGCAGCGGCGGCGGGTCGGTGTAGGGGTTGTTGTCCAACGTTACCGAGAGGTCGACGAGGCGGCGTTTACGGGCAAGGGTCATGGCAGCAGGTCTCAAAGGGTTTGCAGTGACGCGCGCACACGGCGCGGGCGTTGGCTCAGGTTAAGGGCGTTGCGCACCAGGGCTTGGGCAGAGCCATCGTGATGAAAGCCCAGGGCACGCGATTGCGGGGTGCGCAAAGGCGGATAGCGGCCGAACAATGCCTCCAGATCCGCTTGCGGCTGATAGCTCACCAAGGCGCGACGGTCGTCGCCGAAGGCCTCGGCCAGGGCCTCGACCACTTGGTCCATGGCCAGGTGCAGCACTGGTAACTGCCACACCCGCTGAGGGCCGGGGTCTTGCAGTTCAGTGGCATGCAGCAGGTTGTCGACGCAGCAACGCGCCGACATCCACCAGGCGGTGGCCTGCCGCGACACCGGGCAGCAATAGTGCTCTCCGGCGGCAAGTGCGTGCATCAGGTCGCTCATGAAGGCCGAACGCAAGCCGTTCGGCTCGCGGCGCCGGGCGACGATGCCCGGTAGCCGCAGTGCGCGGCCATCCACCTCGCCACGGCGGGCGAGGTCATTGATCTGGGTTTCCACCATGACCTTGTGCGCGCCATAAGACAGCGCCGGACGCGGCATCCACTGCTCGTCCATGCGTGCCGGCAGTTGCGTGCCATACACGGCCACGCTGCTGGCGTAGACCAACACCGGTGGCCGCGCAGCGTTGCGCAGTTGGTCGAGCAGTTCCAGGGTCGCCAGCAGGTTCACCTGCTGGCCCAAGGCGTAGTGCTCCTCGGCTGCGCCGCCAGGGATGCTCACCAGGTGGAACACGACGTCCACGCCATCGGCCAAGGCACGGCGCAGCAGGGTCGGCTCTGTGATGCTGCCGGCGAGCAAGCGCAGGCGCGGGTCGCAAGCAAAACCCTCCAGTTGCTGGTCCAGCAACACCAGCGCCTCCAGCGGCTGGCCGCGCAGTTGGCCCTTGTCCAGCAGTTGTTGCACCAGCAAGCGCCCAAGGAAACCGGCAGCCCCGGTAATCATCACACGCATGGCGGGGCTGCCTGGACTACCTGCTGGTCGATGGCACCGAACAACGTCGTACCATCCGTGTTGCGCGCTTCCATGCGAATGCGGTGACCGAACTGCAGGAAGCCGGTGCGCGGCGCGCCGTGTTCGATCATTTCAATGGCGCGACGCTCTGAAATACACGCCGACCCCACGCTGCGGTCGGCATTGGAAACGGTGCCGGAGCCGATCACGCTACCGGCGCCGAGGCGACGGGTCAGCGCGGCATGGGCGATCAACTGGTGGAAGCCGAAGTGCATGGCGCCGCCATGCGGGTGGCCGAACCATTCACCGTTCCACTCCACCTTCAGCGGCAGGTGCACGCGACCATCGCGCCAGGCATCGCCCAGCTCGTCCGGGGTAACCGCCACCGGGGCGAAGCTGGAGGAGGATTTGGCCTGGACGAAGCCGAAGCCGGTCTTCATTTCCCGTGGTGCCAACGCCCGCAGGCTGACGTCGTTGACCTGCAGTACCAGGCGAATATGCGCCAGTGCCTGCTCGGCCGTGCACCCCATGGGCACCTCGTCCACCAGCACGGCGAACTCACCTTCGAAGTCGATGCCGTGGGCCTCGCTGGGCAGCGCAATGTCCTGCCGCGCGCCAAGGAAGTCGTCGCCGGCACCCTGGTACATCAGTGGCGTGGACCCGACGCCTTCAATGGGCGCGAGGTTGAATGCGCGCTGCATCAGCTCGCCGTGGCTGAGGAAGCACGAGCCGTCCAACCATTGCCAGGCACGCGGCAACGGCGCCATCACGCGGCTGGGGTCGAAGTCGAAGGTGCCTGCGAAATCACCTTGGTTGAGCGCGTCGTAGCGGCCGCGCAAGTCGGCTTCCACGCTCGGCCAGTGATCCACGGCCGCTTGCAACGTGGGAGCGATATCGGCGGCGTCCACCGCACGGCTCAAGTCACGGGAAACCAGGATCAGCCGGCCGTCGCGGCTGCCGTCATCGAGTGTGGCAAGTTTCATCGCAGCATCTCCTTGAGTTCGGGGGCGTAGCGGCCGTCGAGCAGGATGAAGACCATCCGCGCCATGGCTTCGGTGCGGTTGCTCCAGGCGTGGTTGGTGCCGCGCTGGACCACGATGTCGCCGCGCTTGAGGTGGACTTCTTCGCCATCAAGCACCAGCCATACCTCACCCTCGGTGACGATGCCGTAGTCGAGGGTTTCAGTGCGGTGCATGAGTTTGTGCCTGGAGTCCGCCTTGCCCGTGCCTGCATGGGCCTGGCCGATCTCGGCGAAGGCTGCGGCTGCGTCCTCGGCGCTGACCTGGTTTTGCACGCTGTCCGGCGGAATATCCACCACACGGATGACGCTGCCCAAGGCGCCGGGGGACAGTTGCAGGGGCTTGTCGGTTGGGTCGGCGCCATTGTCCAGCAGCGCCGGGCTGATGCTGCTGTTCCAGACCTCATAGAACAGGGTGCCGGGCACCGCCTTGAGCGGGAAGTTGTTGGGCGTCGGGCCTGCCAGGGTGACCACGGCCTGGCCCTCGCTGTCGTGGCCGGTGACCACGCGTTGGAACGGGGGAAGTGCTTGCATGAAAACTCCTTTCAATCAATTGCCGTCACGAGGGGACCATCGTCGACGGTCAGGACCTGTCCGCTGATAAAAGCGGCTACTTAGAGAATGCGGCAGCCCTGCTCGAAGGACAGGCGCGGCCCGGACGGGCGTAGGCCCGAGTCGTCGCCGTAGCCCAGGCTGCAGAGAAAGTTGCTGCGCCAGCGCCCATCGGGGAAGAACGCGGCATCCACCTCGGCATTGTCGAAGCCCGACATGGGCCCGCAATCCAGCCCCAGGGCGCGGGCCGCGAGAATCAGGTAAGCGCCTTGCAGGCTGCTGTTGCGCAGCGCCGCGACGAAGGCCGCCTGAGGGTTGTCGCGGTAGACGGCACCGGCGTCGTAGATCGGAAACAGCTCGGGCAGCAGCTCGAAGAAGCGACTGTCCCAGGCGACGATAGCGGTCACCGGGGCCTGCAGCATTTTTTCGCCGTTGTGGCCTTTGAGGGCCGGCAGCAACTTGCGCTTGGCCTGCGGGCTGCACACGAAGACAAATCGCGCCGGGCAGCAGTTATTGCTGGTCGGACCTTGGCGCACAGCATGGTACAGCTGCTGCAGCAGTGCATCCGGCACCTCGCGGTCGAGCCAGTGGTTGTGCGAGCGCGCGCGCAGGAACAGTTGGTCGAGAGCGGCGTTTTCCAGGGATGGGGGCATGGCTACCTCTAGAGGTGATCAGGCGTGGTGGCAGCGCCAACGCCGCGCGAACGGAAACACTTCGCCAGCACCAGGCAGGCGAGCGCCAGCAGCAACTGGGCGAGGGCCACCACGGTCAGGGCGCCAGGCAATTGGGCGACAACGCCGCCATTGAGGCCCAGCACCACCAGGGGGCTGATGAACTCGCCGGCGAACAGGGCCGCGGTGAAGCCTCCGGTGGCGCGGCCACGCTGGGTGAAATCGACCTGCCTCATTACCCAGGTGATCAGCGTCGGCAGCATCAAGCCGATGCCCAGGCCATTGATCAGCACCGCAACGACCACCAGCGCTGGGTTGTCGGTGGTGGCCATCAGCAACCCACCGACGCCGGCGGTGGCGAACGCCAGCAACAGCAGGTGTTGCCGGCGCTGGCCGCTGAGCAGGCGAAAGCTCAATGCACCGGCCAGCACGCCGAGCTGGTTGGCGCCCATGGTCATGCCGATCTGCTGGGGCGAATCGACGTGCAGCAGGGTGAGCAGAAAGCCGGCTTGCACCGGTACGATGAACAAGCTGATGCCCGCCAGTACGGTAAGCAGGTACAACGGCGCGAGCCTGCGCCACGGGAAGTCTTCAGCCTTGCCAGGCAACGCCGCGGTTTCAGCGACCTTCGGCTCCCAGAGCAGCATTGCCATCAGCGGCAGGAGCAGCAGGCCTGCGCCGTAGAGCACGAAAGGCAGCCGCCAGTCGTTTTGCCCAAGTGCGCCGCCCAAGGCGATGAACACTGCCGCCGACAGCGAAGTGGCGACCATCTGCAGGGCAAACAGGCGCTCGCGACGCGCGCCCTGGTAGTAGTCACCCATCAACGTGGTGCAGCAGGTCATGATGCCGGCTTCCGCCAGTCCCAGGCCTGCGCGGCTGATGACGATGCCCTGCAGCGACTCCAGCCACAGCGGCAGCAGGCCGCAGAGGCTGTAAAGCACCATCGAGGCCAGCAACAGCGGCTTGCGCCCCAGGCGGTCGGCGATGACACCGGCAAACGGCGCCAGCAGCGCGATCACCAACGCCGGAATGGTCAGGCTGATGGGCACCAGCACTGCGGCGCCGGGTGTATCGGCAAAATGCGCCTGCATGCGCGGCAATACCGGTGCCAGCAGCACCGCGCCCAGCACCGGCAAACAGCTGCCGAACAGCAGCAACAGCGATTGCGGCAGACCCGCCTGGCGCTCAGTGCTCATTGCAGTGCACCTCCATGGCAGTCCGTAGGCCGCTTGGCAGTGCGCACCAGTAGGCTTGCAAGGTCTCGATCAGTGGTGTCATACCCATGTGCTCTTGTTGTTGTCGGGGCGAAGGTCAGCGGGTGGCGGTATCCAGTATCAGTGGGCGGCCAGTGGCGGCGGCCCTGGCGGGCTGTGTGTCAGCGACTGGCTCGGCGGCGACAACTGCATCGCTGCGGCGGGTCGCTGGTAACAGGAAATAGGCGAGCGCTGGCAACAGCAGCAGGGCGCCGACCATGTTCCAGACGAACATGAAGGCCAGCAGCACACCCATGTCGGCCTGGAACTTGATGGGCGAGAAGATCCAGGTGCCGACGCCGATGGCCAGGGTTACGCCGGTGAGCATCACCACCTTGCCGGTGGAGACCAGCGCGCGGTAATAGGCATCGGAAAGGCTGGCGCCCTGGCGCAGGTGGCCGAGCATGATGCTCATCACATACAGCGCGTAGTCGACGCCAATGCCCACACCCAGGGCGATCACCGGCAAGGTGGCTACCTTGACACCGATGCCCAGCCAGACCATCAACGCCTCGCAGAGAATGGAGGTAAGCATCAGCGGAATCACCGCGCAGAGGGTGGCGCGCCAGGAGCGGAAGGTGATCAGACACAGCAAAATCACCGCGCCGTAGACCCAGAAGAGCATCTCGCGATTGGCCTCCTTGACCACGATGTTGGTGGCGGCCTCGATTCCGGCGTTACCGGCAGCCAGCTGGAATTTGACTTCGTCGGTGTCGTTGGCTGCGGCGAAGGCTTCGACGTGCTCCACCAGCCGGGTCAGCGTTTGCGCCTTGTGGTCGGAGAGGTAGACATAGAGCGTGAGCAAGTTGCACGACTCGTTGTACAGGCCGCGCGGCGCGCTGGCGGTGATCATGTTGAGCATCGCCTGGTTGTTCTGCAGTTCGTACCACTTCGGGCTGCCTTCGGAGAGACCCACCAGCATCCGACGGTTGAGCAGCGCCAGCGAGTTGGTCGAGTCCACGCCCGGTAGGCTGCGCAGTTGCCAGTCCAGCTCATCCACCTTGCGCAGGATGTCGTAGCGTGCACAGTCGCTGTTTGGAGTGCGCACCATGATCGCGAAAAGATCGCTGCTGGCCCCGTAACTGCGGGTCATGAAGGCATCGTCCAGGTTGTAGCGCGAGTCGGCGCGCAGCTCAGGGGCCCCGGCGTCCAGGTCGCCGATGGCCAGGTTCAGGCTTACCATGAAGCCGAGCACCGCCATCACCAGGCTGACAGCCACGCAGACGGCGGCCCAGGGCTTGCGGGTGAACAGGTCAAGGAAGCGCCAGAATGCATGACGCACCTGGCCACCCTCCTCGGCCCGCTCGCTTCTGAGGCTCAACGCAGCGGCGCGAGGACTGACGCCGACATAGGAGAGCAGCACCGGTAGCAGGATCAGGTTGGTGAAGATCAGCACGGCCACACCGATGCTGGCGATGATCGCCAGGTCCTGGATCACCTGGATCTGGATGAGCATCAACACGGCAAAGCCCACGGCGTCGCACAGCAGCGCGGTGAGGCCTGCGAGGAACAGGCGGCGGAAGGTGAAGCGCGCAGCCACCACGCGGTGCATGCCGCGACCGATGTCCTGCATGATGCCGTTCATTTTCTGCGCGCCGTGGCTCATGCCGATGGCGAACACCAGGAACGGCACCAGCACCGAGTAGGGGTCCAGTTCGTAGCCCAGCAGGGGCAGCAGGCCAAGCTGCCAGACCACCGCCACCAGCGAGCAGAACACCACCAGCACGGTACTGCGCACACAGCGCGTGTAACCGTAGAGCACCACCGTGGTGATCAGGATGGCGACAGCGAAGAACAGCAGGATCTGCTCCAGGCCTTCGATCAGGTCACCCACTTTTTTGGCGAAGCCGGTGATGTGGATATCGACGCTGTCGCTCTGGTACTTCGCCCGCAGTGTCTCCAGGTGATCGGACAACACCCGGTAGTCCAGCGGCTTGCCATCAGGCGTGAGCGCCATCAGCGGCACATAGATGATGCTGGAGCGCTGGTCGAAGGCGACCAACTGGCCAATCTCGTTGGACAACTGCACGTTGCGCCGCAGCTCGCCCAGCGATGCTGGACTGCCATCGTACTCATCAGGAATCACCGGGCCGCCGTCCAGCCCCTCTTCGGTCACCGATACCCAACGGGTAGCAGGCGTCCACAGCGATTTCATGTAGGCACGGTCAACACCCGGCAACAGGTAGATCTGGTCGCTCAGCGCCTGCAGGGTACGCAGGTAGTCGGCGTCGTAGATATCACCGTGGCGGTTGGCGACGGCGATACGCACCGCATTGCCGATTCCGGACAATTCCTTCTGGTTGTCCAGGTAGTTGGCGATGTAGGGGTGCCCGGTGGGGATCATCTTCTCGAAGCTGGCATTGAGCTCCAGGCGGGCCGACTGCCAGCCGAGCAGCACGGTGGTCAGCAGGCACAGCAACAGGACCCAGTGACGATGATTGAACAGGGCGCGTTCGATCAGCGATCCGGAGCTAGGATCGAAGGTATCGGACGCGGAGGACAGTGTTTGGCGAGCGGAATTCATTGACTCACTCCGAAGCGGAAACGGTGGACTGTGGCAGGCGCGAAAGCCCGGAGAACCCCACAGCAACGAGGCTGCCGTCGGCGGCCTGGACGATGCCTGAAACCGGTTTGCGCAATGATTCGGAGACCGGGGTAAAGCCCGAGGGGGCGCTTGCAAACAAACCGCCCGCCTGGTTGGCCAGCAGCACGCGACCATCGTTCAGGACACTGGCATCGCTGAAGGACACCGGTGCCAGTGTCGGCAACGCTTCGGCGCGCTCGGCACCGGGCGCCAGCACAAACGCGTGGCCTTTGAGCCCGCCAATGAGCAGCGCACCGTCGCCACGACTGGCCAGGGTGAACAGCGTGCCGGCGTAGGGGCTGTCCATCTGTTCGAAGTTTTCGCCATCCAGCGACCGCGCCAGGTAGCCCTGCTCGCCGGCCAGCACCAGGGCATTACCCTGGTGCGCCACGGCATACAGGTGCAGACCCATCGGGTTGTCGATCTGGCCCATCGCTGAATGCCAGCTCGCGCCACCGTCATCGCTGCGTAAGGCCAGGCCATAGGCACCGACCACCAGCACATGCTTCGTGTCACGGGCTGCCAGCGCCAGGAGCGGCTTGTCGGGCCCTTCAGCGAGCAGGCGTTCGGCGGTTTGTATGCGTACTTGCGCCACTTCGTCATTGGCCTGGGTCGACAGCGCGCTTTGCGCTGCCTGCAATTCAAGCTGCGCTGCACGCAGGCCATCGAGCTGAAGTCGCCAGCTTTCGCCACCGTCGCCAGTCCTCAGTACCACACCGCCATGGCCCACGGCCCAGCCGACATTGGTATCGGCAAACTGCACTGCGGTGAGCCCCACCGATACCGGCACGCTGGCTTGACGCCAATGCTCGCCGTTGTCATCGGACAGCAGGATCAGGCCGCGCTCACCGACCGCCACCAGGCGCTGGCCCGCCAAAGCCAGGGCAGTGAAAACTCTGCGCTGAGGGTTGGCAACCTTGGCCGCCGGGCTCTGTAGGACGTCGCCGACCACTAGCCCTTGAGCCAGGCAATAAGGCGTAAAAGGCACAAGGAGGGCCAACAACAGGCCGCTCAACTGACGCAGTGTGTTCATATCTACCTCGATTCTTTGCAGGAGGGGAAGGCGCTATGCACCCTCCCCCGAACATCGTCAGCGCACGCCCCGCCCGGCCATTGCGGCAGGTGAGAATTCAGCAGGTTTGTAGCGATCGACTGAGGCGTACTGCTGCGCTTTGCCGGTGTAAACGTTTTGGATGAACCAGGCACCGGACACCAGGTCGTAGAAGCCCGAAGACAACTGGGCCACCGCCGGCAGGTCTGGCATCACCGCAGGCAGCGACCACAGGGTCTTGGCCAACTGGCCATTGGCGTCCCAGCGGTCACCGAGCATGGCTTGCCAAGTGTCCTCGTCGAGGTAGTACCGCCCTTTGGGCAACTGATGTCGCTTTCCGGGTGCAAGTTCGGCGTCCACCACCCACACGCGATGGAGCTCCCAGCGCACCTGGTCGGGGTTCAGGTGATGTTTGTCGAACAGGTCTTCCGGCTTGGCGGCAGCCTGGACCTTGTTGGTGTTGTAAGGGATGTACATCTCCTGCTTGCCCACCAACTTCCAGCTGAAGCGGTCCAGGCGACCCTGGAACACACTCAGCTCATCGAACGACATCACCCCGGCGGTCGCCGGCGTAGGGGTGTCGCAGCAGGCGTTGGGCAGCTTGCGCACACGTCGTTGGCCGGTCAGGTAGACGTGGGCCTGAGACTTGTCGCCATTGAGGTTGGTACGCCCCATGATCTGCTCGCCTGCACGTAATGGCGGGCCAACGTTGAGCAGGCGGAACAGCCAATAGTCACCGTCGAAGCTGGCGGCGTTACCATCCTTGTAGTAATAGGGCATCTCCTGCACCGCTTTGCCGTCAGTGGTGAGTACTTGGGCGCCATCGGCGGTCATCAGGTAATGCCGGAAATCCATCGCCAGTGACGTACCGCGCCAGTTGAGGATGTGGTTCCACATCGCCTCTGTGCCGTCTTTCGGGATCGGGAACGGAATACCGCCGTAGGCACCTTCAGGTACAAGGCCCGCACTGCTTTGCACCAGCTTGGCATGCTTGGCATTGTTCAAGGTGTTGTCGTACACCCATTGCGGGGCTGCAGCGCTACGACGCGTTGGATAGACGTCGATGCGATAGGTGTCCGGGTAACGCTTGAACATGGCTTTTGTGCCGTCGCTGAGCTTGGCCGCGTACTGGTCCATGTTCGTGCTGGTGATGCTGAACAGCGGTTTGTCAGCGGCAAACGGATCGCTGCGTTTGCCACCCTCTTTGAACGAGGGGTCGACCTTGGTGTAGCCGCCGTCCCAGGCCGGGATGCTGCCGTCGGCGTTACCGGCGCGCTCAGCGCCCAGCGGCGTCAATTGCTTGCCCAGATCATCCGGGCCTGCGGCTTGCACGGGTTGCAAACTGAGCGCGGCGGTGCCGAGCAGGGCCACACAAAAGTGCTTGAGTGAGAAAGGAATGTTCATGCACGCGTCCCCTCAGAATGTTGTTTTGACGGAGAAGGCCAGGTAGTCCCGGTCTTTCAGTGATTGCTTGAAAGTAAACTGGCTGGCGGCGTTGAGGTTGGTGTCCTCTGGGCCGTAGTAGTGGGTGTAGGTCAGGCCGAAGGTGACTCGGTCCAGGTAGGTGGCATTCAGGCCAATGTTGAAATCGCCACCGCGGTCCGGGCCGAAGCTGCTGATCACCGCCGATTTGCCCATGGGGAAGTAGCTGACGCCCACCGGCACACTGAGGTCGATGCCCGGGAATATCTGCCGGTAGGTCGGGCTGTACACCAGCTTGATACCAACGCCGTCGTCGGTAGCGCTAGGGTCCAGCGCGGCACGGTTCTTGGTGACACTGAGCAAGCGGTTCCAGGCGATTTCGCCGACCAGGCTAGCCTCGTTGGCGATGAACGAAGGGCCCAGCGACGCCAGCATATTCAGGTTCAGGTGCGCCGTGCGGCCCACGGCATAAAGCGGATGGTCGTCATTGTCGGCAACCATGCCCGGCGTAACGGTCTGGCCGTTGGAAACCAATGGCATGTTCCAGCGCATGGAGGCTTCACCGGCGAAGCTGTACTCATCCAGCGTGGTGGCAAAGCTTGCACCCAGTGCACGGATCTCTTCGGGATAGACCCAGTAGTATTCGCCGATCTGGCCAGTGGCAAAGTTCGGTCCGGTAGCGCTCGGCTTCAAGTACAGCTTGGGGGATTTATCGTGGTACTGGATGGCGTAGAGGCCGTACTCAACATTGTCGGCGGTGTAGCGCAACTGTAGGCCGCCCTGACCCGAGCTCTTGGCTTCTTTGTCGTTGCCATGGAAAAAGGCTGCCGGGCTGCCGGGGTTTCCGCCCAGAAATGGCGGGAACGGTGCGCCGACGATCAGTCGCTCGTTGCCTTCGCCAATGGTGTCGCTGACCGAAAAATAGCTGCCAGCCCCCGGCAAACGGGTTTCTTCCCATTCGAACTGGTAGTAGGCGCCGACTGACAAGGCATCGGTCAGTTGATAGGTGGTCGACAGCTGGCTGACCGGCCGGGTGATTTCCTTGAACTGGGTGTTGGGTACCGACACCGCCTTGACCACGTCTACCGGTGCCATGCCGCCGGCGATACCGTTGGCGCCGAAGAACAAACTTTCACCCCAGATCAGCCCGTGGCGGCCCAGGCGCACCGAGAGCGCCCGGTCGGCCAGATCGCCGTTCCAGTAGACAAAGGCATCCAGCAGTTCGCCGTCGCCGCCGTGCAGGTGGCGGGTATCGTCGGTGAATTCGTCATAGGCAACTGAACGCTGGTTGGCCCGCGTCGGGTCATTGTTGTCGTTGTCTTTCTGGTATTCGGTATCGAACCAGCCCGCGCCACTGATCCGCGCGCCGTATTCGCGGTAGCCAATGTCCAGTTCAGAGAGTACATCCAGGCGGTTGGAGATCAGGCCCTTGTCGAAGTTGCGGTCGCCATCGTCCTGGTTCAACGACACCTGGTCGCTGCTGAGCTTGCTGCTTTGATCCTTCAGGCGCCAGGCAGAGCTGTACTTGAGCGTGTTGTCCCAACGCAGACTGAGGTCAGGGTTGTCGGTCTGCACTTCAAACGCCTGGGCACATGGAAGACCGCAGACCAAGGCAGTGGCGAGCGTCATAGTAAAAGGCGCACGCCGCGCTGCGGCGATGGAGCGAATAGCCATCGAACGAACCCTCTTTTATTGTTTTTGTTGGCAATTTTTTTGACACCACGGCCGGACAAGGCGGCCCGGGGTCGATGCGATCGACCTGCCGAGGTGAAGCCAGCTGGCGGGATAGACCAGACGACGGGCACAGGTTGACCTCAGTGCAGGGCGCTGACTAATCGCTTGTTGGGATGTGACCTATCGGCAATCGCGATACTTGGGGCCAAGTATTGAATCGTGCGGTAGCGATGGTCCGAGGGGGAAGCATGCCCGCGCAATGGTGCGAAGGCAGCCTGGAAGGTTGGTAGCGGAAGGGCTGGGCCGGTGGCCGGTCGTGTTACTTCAGGAACAGGTTGGTCGCCGAGCTAATGAAGATCCTTTTCACCACACTCAGGGTTTCTCTGGGTCGTAGTCGTTGACGTGGGAGACCTGGGTGTTCAAGCGTCCAAGCAAGTTGATCAAGGTATCGACTTCGGCTGACGAGAGGCCACTCAGCAAGCGACGCTCACGCTCAAGCGCAACCATCAAGACCCGGTTGTATAACTGCTTACCGCTCTCGGTAAGCGAAACGGTGTAGCGCCTTCCGTCAGCAGGATCTACTTCCGTACGAACTCGCCCTGCAACCTCCAGCGTCTGTAGAGAGCGGCTCACAGCACTTTTGTCGAGACCGATCACCTGGCAGATACGATTCGCCGTAATCCCGCTTTCCACTGCCAGCATGGACAGCATCCTCCACTCCACAACGCCAATCCCGAAGTGTTTTCGATAGCACTGCGAAGCCCCTGAGGAGAGTTTGTTCGACAAAAAATTCAGCAGCGCGGGCACATAGCGGGCGAGGTCTAGCTGGGGGGCAGTGGACATCGAAAGCACACCTTCAATCGGTCTTGAAAAAATATAGTTGACACCGCAACTAATTGATCCGAGGATTTACTCAACCGATAGCTGGGGCCAGCTCAGCATGATATGCCGTCCCAGCACCTCACAAAAATAATTATCAGGTAGAGCCATGAAGACCCGCCACCGACTCGCTTCCCGCGGGCCTGGCTGCAAGCCAGAGCTGCCGCCATTCGCGCCAGGCTGACCTCCTCCCGGTCGATCTTTTACCTGTGAATTTTCAGTAGCCACTTGAATGTGGAGGGATGAGTCATGTTTGAAGTCAACGTCAGCCGCAAGGCAAACGAAGCAGAAGGTGTTTGCAGCTTTGAATTGAGCCCCTTGGATGGTGGATCCCTTCCGCCCTTTGAAGCCGGTGCCCACATCGATGTGCATGTACCAGGCGGGTTCACTCGCCAGTACTCGCTGTGCAATGACCCACGAGAGTGTAATCGCTATCTCATCAGTGTCCTGAGGGAGCCCAGCTCCCGCGGTGGCTCGGCGGCAATGCACTCAGCTGTAGAGCAAGGTCAAACGCTGACGATCAGTGCGCCACGCAATCTGTTCCAGCTCGACCACAGCGCTGAGCGCCACCTGCTGTTTGCCGGAGGCATTGGTATTACCCCAATCCTCGCCATGGCTTATGAGCTTTCACATCGCAGCCTGGAGTTCGAGCTTCATTACTGCTTCCGCTCCAGCGACCGTGCAGCATTCGTCAACGCACTTGCTCATGCGCCGTTCGCGGACCGCATCACATTCCACGATGACAGCGGCGTGCAGCAGCAAAAACTGAATGCTGCCGCCATTCTCGATACGGTCGATCAAGGTTGCCATCTGTATGTGTGCGGCCCCACCGGTTTCATGAACCACATTCTGGAAACCGGCGAGGCTGCCGGCTGGCCGCAAGCGCGCATGCATCGAGAGTTCTTTGCGGGACAGGTCAATGACCAGGGTTCAAACACGCCCTTCGAGGTAGCACTCGCTAGGAGTGGTAAAACCTTTGAGATTCCGGTCGACCGCAGCGTATTCGATGTGTTGGACGAAGCGGGAATCGAAGTTCAAACATCCTGCGAACAAGGCGTGTGTGGGACATGCGTGACACGCGTGCTGGAGGGTATCCCGGATCACAGGGATCAATTCATGACCGCCGATGAACACGCCAGGAATGATTGCTTCACGCCGTGCTGCTCCCGGGCAAAGTCACATCGACTCGTACTTGACCTCTGATCTCAAACAAACACATACACTGCAACGGAGACACCCATGACTGCATCTCCCCTTCAGTCACTCGCCCAGGATATTTCGCCCGCCAAGCCTTCCACATTCCCGCTCAACCAATGGTATGTGGCTGCGTTGGGCTGGGAACTCAAGGATCGTCCCGTTGGCCGAACCTTGCTGAACAAATCAGTCGTACTGTTCCGCACAGCGGATGGCAAGGTGGCGGCACTCGAAGACCGATGCTGTCACAGGGCGCTACCGCTGTCCGATGGAACACTTGAAACCGGTGGTCTTCGCTGCGGCTATCACGGCCTCTTGTTCAATGGAGCCGGTAAATGCATCGAGATCCCTGGCCAGGAAAAAATACCAAGCAAAGCAAAAGTGGCAACCTTTCACGTGATTGAAAAAGACCAGATTGTCTGGATCTGGTTTGGCAGCCCCGAACACCCTGAGCCTATCGATGAACCGCCTGCCTACGATGTTCACAGTAGCGGGGATTATCTTTTTGATGGCGATGTGTATCACTACGACGCGCCCTATCAGCTCATACACGACAACTTGATGGATTTGAGCCATTTGGGCTATGTCCATCTACGCACCATTGGCGGCAACGCCAGCGTTCACATGAATGCCAACATGACGGTAGAAAGTGACGACCATTCGGTTCGCGTTGTTCGACACATGCCTGACTCTGCCCCACCGCCAACCTATGTTGCCGCCTACCCATTCAAAGGCACTGTCGATCGGTGGCAGGAAATTGAGTTTCATATCAGCCACTTGCGCATTTGGACCGGTGCTGTAAATGCCGGAACCGAGCCCTTGGACAATCCGCAGCGGGGCGGCTTCCACATGCGCGGTTTCCACGGTGTAACCCCGGAAACCGAGACCACTAGCCACTACTTCTGGACCATTGCCACCAACCCGGAAAGCAATCACGAAGAAGTAAAAGCGAAAGTAGTCGAGCAAACGATGATGACATTCGACGAGGACAAAGTTGTTATCGAATCTCAGTACAAGAATATGCGTCGATTCGGTGAACGGCAGATGATTGATATTCATGTTGACGTCGGTGCCAACAGGGCCCGCCGGATCATAGAAAGGCTTTGTCACTCCACCCGTTGAGTGCACGGTGCATTTATATCGTGCGGGTATCTATGCACTCTTTTTACACGCAACACCTGCAACACCGTCCACGCGGCGGTATATGACGCACTCTGCATCAGAGTGAAACGTGTTCAATGACAATTACAATAGAGCGAGACATGGCTATGTCTGAAAATCGTGGTGTTGTGTATCTCGGTGCCGGCAAGGTAGAGGTACAAAAAATTGACTACCCTAAGATGCAGGATCCTCGCGGCAAGAAGATCGAGCACGGGGTGATCCTCAAAGTGGTGTCCACGAATATCTGCGGCTCCGACCAGCACATGGTTCGCGGCCGCACCACTGCCCAGGTCGGCTTGGTGCTGGGCCACGAGATCACCGGCGAAATCATCGAAAAAGGCCGCGATGTAGAGCATCTGCAAATCGGCGATCTGGTCTCGGTTCCGTTCAACGTCGCCTGCGGTCGCTGCCGCTCCTGCAAAGAAATGCACACAGGTGTGTGCCTCACCGTCAACCCAGCCCGCGCCGGGGGTGCCTACGGCTACGTCGACATGGGCGACTGGACGGGTGGCCAGGCCGAGTACGTGCTGGTGCCGTACGCCGACTTCAACTTGCTGAAATTGCCGAACCGCGACAAGGCCATGGAGAAGATCCGTGACCTGACTTGCCTCTCGGATATTCTGCCCACCGGCTACCACGGCGCCATCACCGCGGGTGTCGGCCCTGGCAGCACCGTTTATGTGGCCGGAGCCGGCCCTGTTGGTTTGGCAGCCGCTGCTTCGGCTCGCCTGCTGGGCGCGGCATGCGTCATCGTCGGTGACCTCAACCCGGCCCGCCTGGCCCACGCCAAGGCCCAGAGCTTCGAAGTCGTCGACCTGTCCAGGGACACTCCGCTGCACGAGCAGATCATCGATATCCTCGGTGAGCCGGAAGTGGACTGTGCCGTGGATGCCGTTGGCTTCGAGGCCCGCGGCCACGGCCATGAAGGCGCCAAGCACCAAGCCCCTGCCACCGTGCTCAACTCGCTGATGCAAGTGACCCGTGTCGCCGGCAAGATCGGCATCCCGGGCCTGTAAGTGACCGAAGACCCCGGGGCATCGGACGCCGCTGCCAAGATCGGTGCCCTGAGCATCCGCTTCGGCCTGGGCTGGGCCAAGTCGCACAGCTTCCACACCGGCCAGACTCCGGTGATGAAGTACAACCGCGCGCTCATGCAGGCGATCATGTGGGATCGCATCAACATTGCCGAAGTGGTCGGCGTACAGGTGATCAGCCTTGATCAAGCACCTGAAGGTTATGGAGAGTTCGATGCGGGAGTGCCGAAGAAGTTCGTGATCGACCCGCACAAAACTTTTAGTCACTAGTATGTAGCTCATTGAAGACCCAGGCATCCGCACTATCTGATTTCTGGGCTCACAATTCACGCGTTGCATGCGCCACTGATCCAGCAATTGAAATATTTAAAAATGGTTGCTAGATGAGTTCGGTCTCTCTTAGAAAAGTTAAATCTGGTTAAGCATAGAATGCCTTGGTGCCATGCACAGGCCGGGGATGTCTATCTTTCCGAGGGCAGTCCACTGATAGGCTGGAGGTGTCTATGGCGCCGGGGGCAGTCCAAGTCGCCTGGGATTGCAGGTGACCACCACTGGCAGTCAGAGGCTCACTTCAACTAGGATGGGTTTCGCCGAGCAAAACGTGTCTCAGCGCATAAGCCCCATCCATACCTTTAAAGCTAACGTGCCGCCCCATGACTGCTTTCTACCTCAAGTTACTCGTCACCCCCATGCTCATGCTGTTCATCTCATTGGCGGCCAAGCGCTGGGGCACTCAAATCGGAGGGCTTCTGTCTGGACTGCCCATCACCTCGGCGCTAGTCATGCTGTTTCTCAGTCTCGAGCAGGGTGCAGTATTCGCGTCAATGGCAGTACCTGGGGCATTGGCCGGGCTGGTAGCGATCCAGGCGACCTACTTGTTTTACTTCCTGATATCACAAAGAACATCAGCGTTCATTGGATGCGTTGCGGCCTTGGCGTTTTACGGAGCAATCGCCTTCGTGATGAGTCGTTTGGAAGGGATTGCACTGTCCATCATTGCGACGCTGCTCTTAATAGCCCTAATAATCATCGTCACGTCGAGGCAGATACCCGGAAGCGCAGCGGAATATGTCCCTGTGCCACGTTGGGTGATCCCAATGCGAATGTTGACGGCCACACTTCTGCTCTTGGCAATTACGGCAAGCGCCAAGTGGCTGGGGCCTGTGGTCAGTGGCTTGCTGGCACCGGTGCCGGTGATCGCCTGGCCTCTTGCGGTGTTCGCCCACGTCCAGGGCGGGCGCCACGAACTGGGTGCAATAGTACGAGGAAACGCCATTGGGGCTATCGGCGTCGTGGCCTTCTACCTAGCCGTCAAAATCTCGATTTTGCAATGGGGTGCTTCGCTGTCTATCACCACTGCCGTGGTGCTGGCTGTCGTGGCAACTTTCGTGTTGGCAAGGATGCTGGCTATACGGTAAGGGGTGCTCATAGCGGTGCCACGGCAACCTCTCTGAGGCTGCCATGTTGATGGGTATGCTGGCGATGATCAGGAGCGAACGCCGTTGGGTATAGGTACAACTTATACCCGGTATCCACAAGCCGTATTTCAGGCTCAGTGAAACGCTCTTTTAAGATGTCCGAACAACATCAATAAAAGAGCATTCCAATGTCTCACGAACCGAGCCCCTCCTCGCCTGCACTTGGCATCTATTCCTCTTCGTCCCCTTTACGAAATACGTGGTGGAGGTTGATGGACATCCGCATAGGTTTCGTACCACTTCCGATTCTGGTCATGCTTTCAGTGGTGCTAACCCTCACCGCGTCGCGCAGTGAACTGTCTTCACAACTATCGCCCATGATCGCGTTGCTGGGTATTTGCAGCTGTGTGTGCTTCGAGATTGGCAATCGCATTCCGCTGCTTCGGAGTATCGGCGGGCCGGTGATTATGGCGATGTTCCTGCCCTCCTACCTGGTCTTTGCCAAGATTCTTCCGGAGTCGGTGGTCATTCCCATTGTCACGTTCTGGAAAGCCACCAATTTTCTCTATTTGTTCATTCCTTGCATCATTGTCGGCAGCATCCTGAGCATGGATCGAACGATTCTGTTGGCCGGATTCTTCCGCCTGTTCGTGCCTCTGGCAGCCGGCTCCATCGCAGCCGGGCTGGTAGGCACCGCTGTCGGGGTCGCCTTGGGCATGGATGTTTTTCATACCGTGTTTTTTGTGGTTGTTCCGGTAATGTCCGGCGGTCTCGGTGAAGGGGTTATCCCGCTCACGGTTGGTTACTCCAGCATCCTGGGACAGCCTTATGGTGATCTGCTTGCTCACGCGATGCCCGCTGTGATGATGGGTAATGTATGCGCCATCGTGTTCTCGGCGTTGCTCAATACCGCCGGCAAACGCTGGCCGCAATACACAGGCAACGGTGTGCTGATGAAAAGTGCAGCGAGCAACTTGGAGCCCGGCAGCGCCGAAGCGCAGTCTTACAGCTTCGATGTGAAACACGTGGCCGCGGCAGGCATGGTCGCAGTATGCCTCTATGCCATTGGCATGTACGCCGAACACGCCTTTGGGCTGCCGGGCCCGGTGGTAATGCTGTTACTGGCGGTACTGGGCAAAGTTGCCTTTGTCTTCAGCCCGTCAATTGAGCAGGGGGCGGGGACTGTCTACCGCTTCTTTGCCACCGCCGTGACCTACCCATTGCTTTTCGCCATCGGCATCGTGGTAACACCCTGGCAGAAGGTTCAGGACGCCTTCAACTTCCCGACTGTCATGACCATCGTCGCGACCGTAGCGACGTTGATGACCGTGGCCTTTTTCGTCGGCCGCAAAGTCAACATGCACCCTATCGACGCGGCCATTGTCGTCGGCACCCACAGTGGAATGGGCGGCACCGGCGATGTGGCCATTCTGACGGCATCCAATCGAATGCAACTGATGCCATTTGCCCAGATCGCGACCCGCATAGGCGGTGCCATCACCATCTCGGGTGCACTGCTGGTGCTGTCCTGGATGTACTGATTTCGCCCCACCTTCGGCATGGCTTCTTTGAATTTGAATAACAAGGGAATCCAGATCCATGGATAACAAACATATACCTGCGCGTCCGTTGGATGGCATCACCGTGGTCAGCCTGGAGCACGCCATTGCTGCGCCGTTCTGTAGCCGCCAGTTGGCAGATTTAGGCGCTCGTGTGATCAAGATCGAACGACCGGCCGTTGGCGATTTCGCACGAGCCTATGACACCCGCACGAATGGTTTGGCGTCGCATTTTGTGTGGGCAAACCGATCCAAGGAAAGCTTGGCTTTGGATGTAAAAAAACCGGGGGGCGATGTGGTGCTCGAGACGTTGCTGGCAAAGGCCGACGTGCTGATCCAGAACCTTGCGCCCGGCGCTGCAGCGCGCATGGGCCTGTCGTTCCAGGCGTTACACGAACGCTATCCGCAGTTGATCGTCTGCGATATCTCGGGGTACGGCGCAGGCGGGCCGTACGAGCATAAAAAGGCATATGACCTGCTGATTCAGAGTGAGGGAGGTTTTCTTTCTGTAACCGGAGGGGCTGGTGAGGATGAACTGGCCAAAGCCGGTTGTTCCATCGCCGATATCTCGGCGGGTATGTATGCGTACAGCGGCATTCTTTCCGCGTTGTTGCTGCGCGGCAAAACCGGGCAAGGCAGTCACGTTGAAGTCAGCATGCTGGAAAGCCTTGTCGAATGGATGGGCTATCCTTTGTACTATGCCTATGAAGGTGCACCTCCCCCGCCCCGCGCAGGCGCCGCACACTCGACCATCTACCCTTATGGGCCCTTCCCGGTCAGTGACGGTGAGGTCGTCATGCTCGGCTTACAGAACGAACGTGAATGGGCGCTGTTCTGCCAGTGCGTGCTGGAGCAACCGCATTTACTGGAAGATGAACGCTTCAATTCCAACACGCAACGGTCCACCCATCGCCAGGCGCTGCGGCAAATTATCGTTGGAGCGTTCGACAGGCTGGGTACCGCCGAAGTCATCGCCCGACTAGATGCGGCGCCTATCGCCAATGCCAAGGTCAATGACATGCAAGCGGTGTGGCAGCATCCGCAACTCCAGGCACGCCAGCGCTGGGTACAAGTGGGAAGTCCAAACGGCAACTTGCCGGCCCTCCTCCCACCCGCAGCGAACAGTGCGTTCACCCCACGCATGGATCCGATCCCCAGCCTGGGAGAGCACAACGAGACAATACTCGCCGAGCTTGGATATTCGCATGGGGCCATCGATGATCTGAAGGCTGAGGGGGCAATATGAAGAAGAGCGAAATGACTTCGGTAAAAAGTGCATTGTTCGTTCCTGGGAGTCGCCCCGAGCGTTTCAGTAAAGCCATTGCCACGGGCGCGGACCGTATCATTGTCGACTTCGAGGACGCCGTAGAGGAAGGGCTCAAGCGTCAAGCCAGGCACAATTTGCAAGCGTGGCTTGAGATACACCCGACAGCCCGACTGTTAGTGCGCATCAACGCATTCGACCATCCTGAGTTTTGCGCAGACCTGAACTTCTGTAATGCGCACCCTGGGGTGGATGCCGTCATATTGCCAAAGGCCGAGAGCCGCGATCAGGTCGAGCAGGTAACGGCTCATGGCAAGCGAGTCTGGCCGCTGATTGAAAGCGCCAGGGGAATAGAAGCACTCACCGAGATCGCCCAGGCTACGAACGTCGAACGCCTGACCTTTGGCGCACTGGATATGGGCCTGGATCTGGGTCTGCGCAGCGGCACCGCTGCAGCAACGCGAATATTCGATCAGGTACGCTACCAATTGCTCTTGCATAGCACCCTCGCCTCCCTGGCACGACCGGTGGAAACCGTTTATCCCATCATCGACGACCCGCAGGGGCTAGAAGTGTTTGCTGGTAGCGCGCTGCAGATGGGCTTTGGCGGCATGCTGTGCATTCACCCCAACCAAGTATCTGTTGCCAATCGAATTTTCAGTCCAACAGATGACGAAATCGCATGGGCGCGTAAAGTATCGGCCGCAGCGCAGGAGAACGGCGGTGCATTCCGGCTGGATGGGCGGATGATCGATGCTCCAGTACTGGCGCAAGCACGCAGGTTGCTCAACGCTGTACCCTAGCTGTTCGGATTTTTACGGAAACGTTTTTTATGGACGTACGCCATCTCAAATACTTCGTTGCGATCGTAGAGTGCGGGAGCTTATCCAAGGCTGCGGGGCAATTGTTCGTCTCGCAACCCTCGTTGAGCCAGCATATCGCCAACCTTGAAAGCGAACTTGACACCGCCTTGCTTCTGCGTAGCCCGTTGGGTGTGAGACCGACCGAAGCCGGTACGCTGCTTTATCGGGATGCGCAGCAAATACTGCGACAGATGGACGATCTGCGTCGGCAGGTCACCACGGGCGTCAGAACCGTTTCCGGCTCGGTGACCATCGGTTTGCCTACAACGATCGCCGCTGTGCTGGCAGCCCCCCTCCTCGAGCGCACTCTCGCCCTGTATCCGGATATTCGTTTGCATATCATCGAGAGCATGAGCGGGTATATCAGCGAACTGTTAGCCAACAGTCGGGTAGATCTGGCGGTCCTGTTTCGCGACACCGAAACCCGCGGCGTGTCGGTTCAGGCATTGTTTGACGAAGACCTTTATGTGATTGGCAGTGCCGGTCTTGACTTAAGTTCCGAACAGCTTGATTGCCCTCTGCACGAGCTGGCTGGTGTCCCACTGGTGACGCCTGGTAGTGGGGTCGGGTTAAGGCTACTGATCGAACGTACATTCGCCAAGGAAGATGTTGGGTTGAACATTATCGCCGACATCGACTCATTGCCGACGATGATCGAAATAGCCTGTCGTGGCATTGCCTGCACCATCCTGCCTGCCTCATCTCTGATGACCAAGGCCCGGGACTCGTGGCCGCTCGTACGCAAAATCAGCAAACCAGGCATGAGCAGACCCGCTAGCCTTTGTTGGTCCACATCGCTGCCCACAACTGCCGCCAACCTAGCAATCAGGCACTTGATTCCTTCACTGATAACTGAGCTACAAACCAGTGGTGAATGGGTCGGCATTACATTGCGAGAAGCGTCTTGAACTTGGGAAAGCTGCGGAACACCCAACCGATCTAACGTTCAGTCAGCGTGTTGCAAATGCTATTTCCGATTGGCCATTTGATTATTCAGGCTTCCCAAGAACTGGGGATTTCTTCAAGCGCAGAGAGTCATTCTATTAGGACGCTGGAGGAGGCCGCGGTTGTCTCGTTTCGTGGAAGCATGTCCGATAATCGATCTTCGTCTTTCAGCAAGCACCGATTACGCCCAGTTTGAAAATTATGACTTCGACTTGGATGTCGTCTATGGCGAGCGAAGATCCAGTCTTAATGAAAAGTACCCTTAACTGTCGAACACGTCACTCCGCTATGCGGCCCCTACTGGCCGAAAGCGTTCGCAGTCCGCAGGACCTCTACGAGCACCGACTGATTCAGTGCGACGTCCAAATGCTCCAATGGAAAGGATAGTTTGAAGCTAATCACCTGATACCGCCTCACCACTACGCTCTGCGCGTTGACCGCAGCAATATGGCGATCGCCGCAGCGGTAACCGGCCTGGGTGTCGTATTGGAATCAACTCTACTGGCTGAAGGTGAAATGCAAACAGGATCATTGGTAGCGCCATTGCGTGCGGTGACACATCCAATACATAAGCCATTATCTCGTCTATCCAAAACGACGATCCCGCCACAAAGCTGCGAAGGTGTTCAAAAAATGGTTTCGCAACGAATTCGGCGTCAGACCGATGGATAATTCTTGATTTCATTGGTGCCTTGCTCGAAACGTCGCAGGTGCCAGAGGAGCTAGAGCCGATGAGTAGCAAGCGAGGCTTGGGCACGTACCATCGCGGAGCAAGCTCGCTCTACAGAGTTGGGCGGGAGCGGGCTTGCCGCGATGGACCTGTCAGGCCGAAGCCAGGCTCATCGATTTGTGCGTATCAATCAGGTGCTGCACCACACTCGGGTCGGCCAGGGTGGAGATATCGCCCAGGGCGTCATACTCGGCCGTGGCAATCTTGCGCAGGATACGGCGCATGATCTTGCCCGAACGGGTCTTGGGCAGGCCCGGTGCCCACTGGATGACATCCGGCGAAGCAATCGGACCAATCTCTTTACGCACCCAGTTCTTCAGCTCCATGCGCAGCGCCTCGTTCGGCTCTTCGCCACCGTTGAGGGTGACGTAGACATAGATGCCCTGCCCCTTGATGTCGTGCGGTACGCCAACCACGGCGGCCTCGGCGACTTTCGGGTGGGCAACCATGGCGCTTTCGATCTCGGCGGTCCCCATGCGGTGACCCGAGACGTTGAGTACGTCATCGACCCGGCCGGTGATCCAGTAGTAGCCGTCTTCGTCGCGACGGGCACCGTCGCCGGTGAAGTACATGCCACGGAAGGTCTTGAAGTAGGTGTCGACGAAGCGGTCGTGATCGCCGTACAGCGAACGCGACTGGCCTGGCCACGAGTCGAGGATCACCAGGTTGCCCTCGGCAGCGCCTTCGATCAGGTTGCCCAGGTTGTCCACCAGGGCCGGCACCACACCAAAGAACGGACGGGTTGCCGAGCCCGGCTTGAGCGCCGTGGCGCCTGGCAACGGGCTGATCAGCACGCCGCCGGTCTCGGTCTGCCACCAGGTATCGACGATCGGGCAACGCTCCTTGCCCACCGTCTGGTAGTACCAGTTCCAGGCTTGCGGGTTGATCGGCTCGCCCACCGAACCCAGCAGGCGCAGGCTGGAGCCATCGGCACCGGCGACCGCAGCCTGACCTTCGGCCATCATTGCGCGGATCGCGGTAGGCGCGGTGTAGAGGATGTTGACCTTGTGCTTGTCGATGATCTTCGCCAGGCGGGTGATGTCCGGATAGTTTGGCACGCCCTCGAACAGTACGGTGGTCGCGCCATTGGCCAGTGGACCGTAGACGATGTAGCTGTGGCCGGTGACCCAGCCGACGTCGGCGGTGCACCAATAGACTTCACCCGGACGGTAGTCGAACACCCGCTCATGAGTCAGCGCGGCATAGACCATGTAACCACCGGTGGTGTGAAGCACACCCTTGGGCTTACCGGTGGAGCCGGAGGTATAGAGGATGAACAGCGCTTCTTCGGCACCCATCTCTTTCGGTGCGCAGTGGCTGGAGGCAACCTTCATCAGGTCCTCGAACCAGATGTCGCGGTGCTGGTGCCAGGCAATGTCGCCGCCGGTGCGCTTGCAGACGATGATCTTCTGTACGCTGGCGGTTTCCGGATTGGTCAGGGCCAGGTCAACATTGGCCTTGAGCGGCGTACGACGGCCACCACGCAGACCTTCGTCGGCGGTGATCACCACTTTCGACTTGCAGTCGATAATGCGTCCGGCCAGCGCTTCAGGCGAAAAGCCACCGAACACCACCGAGTGGATCGCGCCAATACGGGCACAGGCCAGCATCGCCACTACGGCCTCGGGAATCATCGGCATGTAGATAGTCACGACGTCACCGCGGTGCACGTCCTGACCGCGCAGGGCGTTGGCAAACTTGCACACCTGCTCGTGCAGTTCGCGGTAGGTAATGTTGCGGTGCTCGGAAGGGTCATCGCCCTCCCAGATGATTGCGACCTGATCACCACGCTCGGCCAGGTGGCGGTCCAGGCAATTGTAGGCGACGTTCAGAGTGCCGTCGGCAAACCATTTGATATCGACATGGTGATCGTCGAAGGAAGTCTGCTTGACCTTGCTGAAGGGCTTGATCCAGTCCAGGCGCTGCGCCTGCTCACGCCAGAAGCCGTCCGGGTTGATCACCGACTGCTGGTACATGGCCTTGTAGGTCGCCTCATCAGTCAGGGTGGTGGCCACAACCTCGGGACGAACGGGATACAGGGG
Organism: Pseudomonas vranovensis; assembly: GCF_040438935.1. Classification (NCBI taxonomy): domain Bacteria; kingdom Pseudomonadati; phylum Pseudomonadota; class Gammaproteobacteria; order Pseudomonadales; family Pseudomonadaceae; genus Pseudomonas; species Pseudomonas vranovensis. The sequence goes on from NZ_CP159259.1 coordinate 2,370,066, forward strand.
AGCCGCACTCATGATTATCTACCTCGGTGTCATAATTGTTTTTGTTGGATCAGCTGAAGCTGCACACAAAGCTCACGCAAAGCGATCAAATACTGAAACGTCCCAACAGCCTATCTTGCTCCCCGACATGCTCGACCATGGCCGAGCACTGGTTGGCCTGCTGTTCCGCGCTACCGGAAACCTCAACGCTGATATCGCGGATCGTGGTGGTATTCCGGTTTATTTCCTCGGTCGTAGCACTCTGCTGTTCAGCCGCCGCAGCGATCTGCAAGTTCATCTCGTTTATGCGGTTGATCGCTTCGCGTATGCGTTCAAGCATCCCGTTAGCAGCGATCGCGTCTTGCGCCGTTTTGCTGGCGGTGTCCCGGCTGAATTGCATACGTGATTGCGCTTGTTTAACGCCCGACTGCAACTGGTCGATCATCTGGCGTATCTCCTGAGTGGAGTGCTGGGTTCTCGACGCAAGCGACCGCACCTCATCGGCAACCACTGCAAAGCCGCGCCCGGATTCGCCCGCCCGTGCCGCTTCGATGGCGGCGTTGAGCGCGAGCAGATTGGTTTGATCGGCGATGCTGGTAATCACCGAGAGAATCGACTCAATGTTCTGGCTGAGCAGGGACAACTCATTGATGGCACAGCCGGTAGCGTCCATTTCCTCTGCCAGACGCAGAATTGCATCGGTCGAGCGCGAAACCAGGGCAACGCCGTTGGCGGTCTGCTCATCAGCGGCCACCGCTGCCTGCGCCGCCGCCTGCGCATTGCCGGCGACCTCTTCAGCGGTGGAAGCCATCTCCTGCATGGCCGTGGCCAACTGCTCCAGTTCCTGCAGTTGCGTCTGCACGCGGTCGGCCGTCTGGCTGGCCTCCACCGATGCCACCGTCGTGCTTTCACGCACGTGCTGGGCACTGCTCACCACATCGCCAATGAGCGTTCTGAGGTTTTGCAAAAACCGGTTGAACTGTGCCGAAACCAGCGATATTTCATCGTTGCCCGTAACGGGCAGCTCACGGGTCAGGTCGCCTTGCCCGTCATTGATGTCTATCAACGAGTCTTTCAGGCGGTCCAGTGGACGCAGCAACATTTTCACCCAGAACCCGAGGAGCAATAGGCTGATCAACACGCCAAGGCCGGTGCCGACAACCGCGCGCCAGCCCAGCACACGGGCAGCGGCCATCACCACCCCTTCATCCAGAACGATGCCGATGTACCAGTCCATGCCCTTGAGTTGGCTAAGGGGAATGAAAGCGACCAGAAGGGTCTTGCCGTCGTGGTTGATCTCGCGCAGCTTGCTCTCAAGAGGCGGAAGATCACCGGCAAAAACCTCACCGTAGGATTTGCCATTCAGTTGGGTTTGCGGGTGCGAAATGATGTTGCCGTCCTTGCTTAGCAGAAAGGCATAGCCGGCACCGCCGAAGTCCAGGGTGTTTATAGCGTCTGCTACCGCCTTCAAATGAATCTGCCCACCGAACACGCCGATAGTCTGGCCAACATCGCTGACCTTGCTCACCGCAGATATCAGAATCTCGCCGGTGGTGGAATCTGGGTAGGGCTCGGTAAACACGGCATGATTGGCGGTTTTACCCACCCCATACCATGGCCGCGTACGCCCATCATAATCAGCCTTGGGGTTCCAGGAAGCGCTGGTAATCAGCGGCTTTCCGGTGGATTCGTAGGCACCGAAGACCATTTTGAATTCTGTGTTGAGCACCGGCGAATCGAGAACGCGTTGAGTGGCCTCGGGACTGTACTGGCTATTGATGGCCTGGCCAGCCAGATCAATCAACAGCAATTTGCCATTGAGCCAGTTCTCAATCTGCCTGGCCATGGTATTGCTGGTTTCCGCGATGTTGGCCTCCACCTGATCGCGCAACAGTTCGCGCACTTGAGTAACCTGCAGCAGCGACAACAGGCCGGTGGTGACGAACAGCACACCGGCGGCCACAAGACTTACCTTGTAACGGATCTTCATTAAGCACTCCAACGAGGCGGGCTGATCGCATTGCCTTTACGAGCCGTTGACGCGCCCGGCAGCGCATGCAAATGGCTGCCGAGAGCGATTACCAAGGGATTAGAAGAAGCCGAGCGGATTGATGTCGTAGCTGACCAGCAGGTTCTTGGTTTGCTGATAATGATCGAGCATCATTTTGTGGGTTTCGCGACCGACGCCAGACTTTTTGTAGCCACCGAACGCGGCGTGAGCCGGGTACAGGTGGTAGCAGTTGGTCCATACGCGGCCCGCTTTGATGCCCCGGCCCATGCGGTAGGCGCGGTTGATGTCGCGGGTCCACAGGCCTGCACCAAGGCCAAACTCGGTGTCGTTGGCAATCGCCAGGGCTTCCGCTTCGTCCTTGAAGGTAGTGACGCCGACGACCGGGCCAAAGATCTCCTCTTGGAACACACGCATTTTGTTGTGGCCCTTGAGCAGGGTTGGCTGGATGTAATAACCCGCCGACAAGCTGCCCTCAAGTTTCTCCACCGTGCCGCCAGCAAGCAGCTCAGCGCCTTCCTGTTCAGCGATTTCCAAATAGGAAAGGATCTTGTCGAACTGCTGCTCGGACGCTTGGGCGCCGACCATGGTGTCGGTGTCCAGCGGATCGCCGCGCTTGATCTGGTTGATTTTCTTCAACACTTCAGCCATGAACGCCGGGTAGATCGACTCTTGAACCAAAGCTCGCGACGGGCAGGTGCACACTTCGCCCTGGTTGAAGAAGGCCAGCACCAGGCCTTCGGCGGCTTTTTCAATAAAACTCGGCTCAGCCTGCATGATGTCTTCAAAGAAGATATTCGGCGACTTGCCGCCCAGCTCTACCGTAGAAGGAATGATGTTCTCGGCAGCACATTTCATGATGTGCGAGCCCACCGGGGTAGAACCGGTGAAAGCGATCTTGGCAATGCGCTTGCTGGTAGCCAGTGCCTCACCGGCTTCACGGCCGAAACCATGCACGATGTTGAGCACGCCAGGCGGCAGCAGGTCGCCAATCACTTCTAGCAGGACAGTGATGCCCAGCGGCGTTTGCTCCGCCGGCTTGAGCACGATGCAGTTACCCGCAGCCAGGGCGGGTGCCAGTTTCCAGGCAGCCATCAGGATCGGGAAGTTCCACGGGATGATCTGTCCGACTACTCCGAGCGGCTCGTGAATGTGGTAAGCCACGGTGTTACCGTCGATTTCGGCAGCACTGCCCTCTTGGGCGCGCAGGCAACCGGCGAAATATCGGAAGTGGTCGGCGGCCAACGGAATATCGGCGTTGAGCGTTTCGCGGATCGGCTTGCCATTGTCCCAGGTTTCAGTAATGGCCAGCAGCTCAAGATTCTGTTCGATGCGATCAGCAATTTTTAACAGCATCGTCGAGCGAGTCAAAACTGACGCGCGCCCCCAAGCATCTGCAGCGGCATGAGCCGCGTCCAGAGCGCTGTCGATATCTTCAGCGCTAGAGCGCGGGAACTCGGCAATCGGCTGACCATTAACCGGAGACGTGGTAGTGAAATATTCGGCGTTGATCGGAGCGACGAATTCGCCGTTGATAAAATTGCCGTAACGTAGCTTGAAAGACACCTTGGAACCTTCGGTGCCGGGATGTGCATAGCGCATGAAATTCTCCTAATTATTGTATTTAGCTGGAGGAGCCTGGAACGGGCGTATCAGGTAAATATCCCGCTTGGGTCAGCGGGTTAGCCATCGCCGGTACGTTGATGCCGTTGTAGAATTAACAGGTCCCTGCCCAAGCTCAAATCGATTATTCGTAGGGCTTGATTGGTTAAATCGATACACCGCGAACAGCGCACACATTAACTAGGCCTGAGGCAGTGCGCTGTCCTCAAACAGCTCGGAAATCATCGGTCGGTTGCGCCGAGTTTCCAGGCAACAAAGGTAATAACTGATATTGAAGGGCTGCTCGACAAATGCGATCGCTTTGGTGCCGGGCCGGTCTGCGTATTCCACTGACGATACGAACCCCACCCCGATGCCATGAACGACGGCATGCACGATGGCTTCGCGACTGTTCAGTTGCATGATGCAATTAAGTTTTACGGTATGGGCAGCGCAGCCCTCCTCAACCAATTGACGGGTGCGCGAGCCTTTCTCCCGGAGTACTACCGGTTGACCAATAATATCCTGAACACTTACCTCATATTTGCTTGCCCATGGATGGTCATCGCGCACGACTGCAAGAATCGGGCAGGCACGGTACAGCTGAGTACTTAAACGCGGATCAAACTCGGACAAAGCCAAAATAGCGATATCGATATCAAAGTTATACAACCGGTCAAGTGTTCCAGCTTCTGTGGTGAACGACGTTTCCAACTCTACATCCGGATATTTCTGCATGAGCGAATAGGTCAGACTCATGGCAATCGGCGGTGAAACGGCACCAATTCGTAACATCCCGTGCTTGCGCTGACGAAAACTTTGCAGCAACTGAATTGCTTCATTTTCCTGACCAAATAATCCTTGGGTGATATCGTAAAGCATATGCCCGGCAGCGCTCAACTCGACATACCGACCACGGCGATGAAACAACTCTACAGAGAACTTTTTCTCCAGCGCACTCACTTGCTCACTGATGGTGGGCTGGCCAATATTTAGATACTCCGATGCCTGGGTAAAACTCCCTGTGCGGGCGACCGCATGAAAGGATCGTAGCCACTTATGGTATTGATACATAGTACGTCATCTCCTCCGAGCACCTGATCACTTCATGCTAAAACGATACCTGTGCGAGCCAATTGAAGAGAAACCATCTGCATCATAGACCACTCTGATTTTCACAGCATTTCTTTCCTAAAAATGTACCCAAAAACCGCCCCAAAAAAAGGTCGCCGACCACCCACGCCTCTATGACGGGGGAGTCGATTCGTAAATGGTCGACGACCAAGAGGGAAACGTTGACCTGCTAAATTATTAGGCTGATGCCCGATAAATCTGCAACCAATACTTAGAAATTTATTACATAACTGGCGATCACACGATTTTCGTCGCCACTGTCTGCATAGTTGGAACGGTTCGTCGCGTTCCGCCAGCGAAGCGAAAAATTCTTCAACGGACCTGACTGAACGACGTAGATGATATCGGTACTGCGCTCCCACTCATGCCCCTCATCGTCCAGAGCGCGCAACTCCGCAGACTTTGAGGTATTAATGTTGGTGGGGTCGACATCTTCACCTTTCACGTAACGCAGGTTGAAGGTCAAGCCGGGAATACCCAACGCAGCGAAGTCGTAGCCGTACCCCGCGTAGATGGCCTGTTCATTAGCCAACGAGAACGTACTCACCAACATTTCGCCAAACAGATAGGTATCGGTGCCGGATAGGTAAGGGTATGCGGTGTCGCCAGAACTTTTCTGATAACCGCCGCTCAACGTATGCCCCGCGATGGAGTAGCCTATATTACTGCTGAATGTCCGGTTATCCACTTCCCCGACTAGCTTGCGTCCACTTTCACGAGCGTCAAAGTAACGAGCTTCGGCAAAGGCCTTTCCAGCGCCCAACGGGGCGTTAAACTTTATGCCCAGATAATCACGCCGGAAAATATCATCAAGCTCGCTCAAATGATAGGAAAGCGTCAGGTTGGGTAGCACCTGGTAGTCCAGTCCACCATAAGAATAGTGGTCGCCACTCACGCCTGCATAGCCACCAAATTGTGAGGTCAAGGTTAGATCATCGGAACTTGACGAATCGCGCTGCTTGACTGAGTCGACCTGACCCGCTGTCACTGTCAACCCAGTGATATCTTTAGATACAAGCTGCGCGCCGTTAAATATTTGTGGGAGCAAACGACTATTGTTCGACGACAAAAGAGGAAGTACGGGATTCAACCCACCCATTCGTAATTCGGATTGCGCAAACCTCACCTTGCCAGTTACAGCAAGTTTTGAATAGTCATCTTCAGCGCGTTTATCCGCCCCGCGCGGCAGCAAACCTGTGCCGGTACGGTCAGGACTGGAATCGAGTTTCAGCCCCAGCATCCCGATTGCGTCCACACCAAAACCCACCGCACCATTCGTATATCCAGATTGCAGATTCAGGATAAAACCTTGGGCCCACTCCTCGCGCTTTGACTGGCTGGGTGTACCGTCGCGAAAGTCTCGGCTGTAATAAAAATTTCGCAGCTCCAGCGAGCCTTTACTATCACCAATAAAATCAGCGAAAGCGTTAGACGCACCAGGTAATAAAGTTGCATACAGCCCAGCTTTCAGGTAGTGACGAGGTCTTGTTTTCATTATTGTTTGATCTCTACGTTGAATAATTCACACACGCACGTTGACTCGCTGACAACGCCCAGCGTGTTCAGGGTTTCGGCAGAAAACGTGGATGAAAGGACAGTCAGTGATCCAAAATTTTGTATGATGCTGGTACCCGGGTCATAGCCGCTAATTAAAGCGGTGCTGATTTAATTTCCTCCTGTAGAGTTCTGCCTGCCCCGCGAGAGCGGAAACAGGCAGCGGGGGATACTTAAATCAAAACTCAGCAGGCTTGAGGCATTTCACCGCGAGCTAGACGCTTGTTGATGTCATCGATTACAGCCGGCAGCTCGGCGATAGTGTCGATGAGGTAGTGCGGTCGCGAGCCTTCAAACATCTGACCAATGCGCGCGCGTTCTTCAGCCAGCGCTTCCAGAGACAAGGCTTTGTATTCGTCATAGGTCAACCCCAGAGCGTTACCCGAACAGGTCAAAGCAACCGTCCACATACCCGCACTCCGACCTTCCAGAATACCTGGCCAAGTGTCGTCGACTTTCACGCAAGCTGCGACATCGTCGATTCCCAGTGCGATGACGTTAGCCAACGCTTGGGCTGGATGCGGACGGCCATTAGGTACCTCGTCGGTAGCCACCACATGGTCAGTGACGTAGCCATTCTCGCGGGCCAGGTCGACCACTTTCTGCATGACCACTGCAGGGTAGCCGGAGCACGAGCCGATTTTAAGGCCTTTGCTACGCAGAGTGGCGATGGCTTCCAGAGCACCTGGAATCAGAGCTGAGTGCACGGCAATCTTTTCGATCTGCAACGGCATGAAGCGCTCATAAATGGCGGTGACATCGTCGTCGGTCGGCGTACGGCCAAAGGCTTTACGATAACGTTCGGCAATTTCCGGCACATTGCAGAGGGTACGGATATGATCCCATTTGCCCATACCCATTGGGCCGCGGGCTTCTTCCAGAGTCACCGCGACGCCGAACTCGCCAAACGCTTCGACAAATATTTGAGTCGGAGCAAAAGAGCCGAAGTCTACAACAGTGCCCGCCCAATCCAGGACGACAGCTTTAAGGTGAGTAGGTTGTTTGTAGTTCATATTGGTACTCCACTTAGTTTTCGTTTGGCTTACCCCGAAGAGCAATAGCCACATTACAGGGTTAGGATCAATCGCCAACGCAATTATTGTTCAGCGTTAGCGCTATTAAATAACTTTTCAATCAATGGGCGCTCATGGCAAATGCGCAAGCAACACAGGTAATATTCGATCCGCAGCGGCTCGTCGATAAAACTTATCGCGCATGTCCCGGGCAACTCAACATATTCCACGGCAGAAACAAAGCCGATCCCAATGTTTTGCATGATGGCATGGGTTATCGCTTCACGGCTGTTCAACTGCATAACGCAATTTAGCGTTATGCCGTGCTGCCGGCAGCACGCTTCGACCAATTGCCGGGTACGCGACTGTGACTCGCGCAACACCAACCTCTGACCGCTGATCTGCCTGATGCTCACCTCGCCCAGCGTGGCCCAAGGATGATCATCACGAACAACGGCTACGATTGGGTAACTTCTATACAGCTGCGTATAGAGACGTGGATCGAAGTCAGAATGGGCAAGAACCGCTGCGTCGATATCAAGATTAATCAAACGCTCCAATGTTGCCCTTTCGGTCTTGAACGAGGTCTCCAATTCGATTTCAGGATAGCGTTGCATAAACGAATAGATAATGTTCATGGCCACCGGCGGTGAAACGGCTCCCAAGCGCAGCGCTTCTAAATTTTGCTGCCCCCTATTGAAAGCCTGCACCGCTTGCTCCTCTTGCTCGAACAGTCCCTGGGTGATCGCGAACAGTTGGCGGCCAACCGTGCTAAGTTCGAAGCGGCGTCCATCGCGATGGAGAAGTTCGACCGCGAATTTTTCCTCTAGGGCACTGACTTGGTTGCTTACAGTCGGCCGACCGACGCTCAGGTACTCAGCGGCAAGGGCAAAACTTCCAGTCCTTGCCACTGCGTGGAAAGATCGGAACCACTCATTGTATTGATACATAAGCGGCTCCTGGTTGAGCGAGTCAGCGTCGTTGTACAAGTTGCAGACTTCAGCGCCGGATAAACAGTGCTACGGTTGCGCTGGAAAGACAGGCCGCAGTCACCACGATGAAGATCAGCGAAGTGTTACCGGTACTATCGAGCATTGCGCCGATCAGTGGCTCTGCAAGACCTGCAAACAGGTAGGAGGAAAAGTTCATGATCCCGGTGGCTGTACCCGCACGTTTGGCGCCGACCAGATCAGGGCACAGGGCCCAGAAGCTGGAGGCGGGGCCATATACGAAGAAGCCGCAAAGGAACAAGGCTACCAGACCGATTGCGCTATGGGCTGGCAGACTCCACATCCACAGGCTGGTCGCAGCGCCGAGGAACATGTACAGCATGATCGCCAGGTAGCGCTTGGAACCAAACAACTTGTCGGATACCCATCCGTTGCTCAGCGCACCGACGGCCATACCTACCGGCAGTGCGACGGTAATCCATTTAGGGTCGATGAAGCCGTCACCGTGTTTCCAGTCAGCACCCAAGAAGTGCACTGGCACCCAAACGATCAAGCCATAGCGAGCGGCGTTCTGGAAGCCAAGGGAAACAGCAGCAATGATCAGGCGGAAGTTTTTCAGCACCGCTTTGTAACGTTGTGCTGAAGTTTCCACTTCACCGTCAGCAACTTCATGGTCCTTATCGCCGGCATTAGCCACACCCGTGTCGGCGAGTGGTTCAAAGCCGAGATCTTGCGGCCGTTCACGAGCAATCAAGTAGAACAGGATGCCACCGGCCAGCATCAACAATACCGGCAGGCGGAAGATCCAGCGCCACTCGAGCTGGAAGACCTCCAGCACAACGATCGAGGTGACGTACGACAGTACCGATGCACAGCCCGCAGCGAAGACATAGAAGCCGTAGACTTTGCCACGTTCACCGGCGCTCCACCAGTTCGAAAGCAAGCGGCTCCCTGGCGCCCAGCCTAATGCCTGGAAGTAGCCGTTGATGCCCCATGGCAAGATCAGACTGACAAGGCCACCGGCAAAGCTGGTCACCCAGTTGGCGCCACAGGATAAGACGGCGCCCAGGCTCATAATGCGTCGGCCGCCGAACTTGTCTGCAAGGTTGCCGTTGATTGCTTGACCGATGGCATAAGCCCATAACATCGCGGCCGATGCCCAACCTAGCGTTTCTTTGGTCAAGCCAAACTCAGCCTGAATGCCAGGGATGGCAAAACCAAAGGTTTGTCGTCCGGTATAAAAGAACAAGTAGCACAACATAGCAGCCAATAGCATGCGCCATTGAGCCGCACGGAAGGATGGCGTTGACACGGCAAGACCTGACAGGGTGTCGGCACGATTCATGATATTTTCCTTTTTGTTCGTTCCCACCGGTCGTTTGCTGGCGGGGGTGGCACTCTTTTTTGGTGCATCAGGAAAGCGCTGCAGTAAATACTGCAGCTAATGGGATTCGTCCCTAGGCGGCTTGAGCGCCGATAAAGTTCTTGCCTCGCGCGCCTTGCATGGCAAACGCGATCATTTCTTCCGCCTCCTCTGCCGACACGCCATAGTCGATAAACTCGGTTTTTACCTGCAGCGCGTGGAGAAACGCACGCAGTTGCGACTGTGCCGTGCTCAGGTCGCTACCGAATACTTGTTGCAAAGTGCGGTCACGCGCTTCATCCCGCCCCCATGCCAGACCCAGGACCAGCGGCAGCGTGAAGGAACAGGCAATGCCATGGGGCAGCCCGTGGCGCAGCGTCATTTCATAGGAAATGGAGTGGGCAAGTGCCGTCTTTGTGTTGGAGAAGGCCATACCAGCCTTGAGTGCGGCCAGTGCCATGCGTGAGCGCAACTCCTTATTGGAGAGATCGCGATACAGCTGGGGCAAACACTCAAGAATGTCGCGAATGGCAGAAATGGCGAAGTTATCCGAGATCGGATTGGCGTTGACGTTCCAGATCGATTCCAGCGCATGAGACAACGCATCCAGACCGGTTGAGACAGTAACGCCAGCCGGCACGGTCAGCATCAGCTCAGGGTCGATGATGGCTACCTTTGGCCAGGTGCAATCCAAGTGCAGCGAGTACTTTTTCTGGCTCGCACTGTCCCAGATCGTCGCCCACGGGGTTACTTCACTGCCGGTACCGGCGGTAGTAGGCGCTGCAATGAGCGCTTTGCTACGGGCGGGCACAAACGGTTTACCTGTTGCCAGCAAGCCCAGGAGTTCTTCAAAGGTGCCGCTTTCGGTGCCCACAATTAGTGCTTTCGCAGTGTCGATAGCGCTGCCACCGCCAACCGCAATTACCGTTTCGCAATCCCCAGCCTCCCGCCAGAAACGCTCATAAGTCCCGCGCAGCTGGGCCACATCCGGATTAGGTTGTACATCTTCGATGATGTACACCAGCCGATCGCCCAGCAGACTCTCAAGGCGGTCCACGAGACCCAGGCCGCGAGCTTCCGGAAAAATGACCAGCGCGACTTTTTGCTGATCGGTGAGGGAAACCAGTTCCTTCAGGCTGCCATAGCCATAGCGCGTGTCGACCGGGTTGTGGAAACGAGCAGTCATGACGACTCCTTGGTTTTATTGTTGTTGGAAGGTGTCGTCATACTCAGTGGGGCAGTCAAATAGCTCAAATCGATTGTTTGCAGGTCACTATCGGCTCAGCCGATTTCTTAGCGTCAATGGGATAAGGAGACGTCCAGCCCGTATAGCGGTAACGCGGTCGACTCAGAAAGTGGAGCCCTACAGGGTCGGCGTTGAGCCCAATGGGATAGCGGCGATTAAACCTGAGCACCTAGCCTGCAGGACCACCGATGACCCGGGGGGCGGGAACAAGAACCTCGACTGGAGACTCAGGAAGCGGCAAACAATCCGATTTGACTCTCGTATTTAATTGCACGCTGACTAGCGCCGCAATTTCTCTGCCCCCCTTAGAGGTTTCCCTGCTCAAGCAACCAGCGCTCAAACGTGCGATGAATCACTGTCTTGGCAACGCCTGCCGGCGTAAGGCTGTAATAGCGCCGACTGGGTGTGCGGATGTGCGCAAATGGCAGTACCAGCCTGCCAACCTCAACGTCATGCTCAAGCGTAGGCATCGGACCGATGCCCAGTCCAAGACCATCGATCAGCGCGGTGTAGGTCACGTAGAAATGATCGAAACGCTGACGCCGGGAGGTGCCATGTTCGGTAGAACCGGCCGCGTTCAACCACTGCTGCCAATCACCTGGACGCGTCTCGGTATCAAGCAGTACATGCGCCGAAAGCTCGTGCAAGGCATTAAGTGGCGCTCGCGCCAACAAACCTGGCGCGGCCACAACAGTAAGCCACTCATCCAGAAACGCCTGCGCACTGAAGTGATCGGCCTGCGGCGAACCGCGGCGGATGGCCAGGTCGAAGCTGCCTGCCAGCGAAATTTGCTGGGTGGTGGCGGTCTGCACCTGAATCAACATGCCAGGATGCTTTTGATGAAAATCTTCAAGGCGCGGAATCAGCCAGCGCATGGCAAACGTTGCCGGTGCGCTGACACGCAACAGCATGGTGGCGCTGCCCTTGCCATAGCGTCCGGCTGCGTCGTTGATGCGCTCAAAGGCTTCACTGACTTCCAGCGCGAACGCCAGTGCATGAGAGGTCGGCGCCATGCGCTGCCCGGCGCGCTCGAACAACTTCTGACCCAGCCAGTCTTCTAGGGTCTGGATCTGCCGGCTGACGGCGCCATGGGTGACATTGAGCTCTTCTGCCGCAGCGCTGTAGCTGCCGGCGCGGCATGCGGCGAGAAACGCCTTGAGGGCGGGTAATGGCGGAATACGGCTCATGTCAGTCCTGGCACCCACTGTGAATTAAACTCACAAGCAGGCGACTAAATAGCACAACTTGAACATTATTTGCACGTTAATGTACTCGCACAGTCCCCAAAGCGAACCCTGTCATGAACGACTCGATTACCCTGCATCAACGCCAGTACGCTCTTCCGACCCAACCGGTGGTGGTGGTTTGCATCGACGGCTGTGACCCCCAGTACCTCACCCAGGGGATCGCCGATGGCGTTTGTCCGACCATCGCACGGTTTCATACCCAGGGCTTTGCCAGCACCGCCGATTGTGTGATGCCCTCCTTCACCAATCCCAACAATGTTTCGATCGTCACCGGTGCAGCGCCTGAAGTGCATGGCATCGCCGGCAACTACTACCTGGACCGCGACACCGGCAAAGAAATCATGATGACCGACGCCAGCCTGCTGCGCGGTGAAACGCTGCTCGCGCTGCTGTCTCACGCTGGTGTCGCCGTGGCTGCCGTCACGGCCAAGGACAAGTTGCGCAAGGTGTTGGGGCACAACCTCAAGGGCATCTGCTTTTCCTCGGAAAAAGCGGCTACCTGCAGCCTTGAGGAGCATGGTATCGAAGACGTGTTGTCGTTGGTCGGCCGTGGGCTGCCCGATATGTACTCTGGCGATCTGTCACTGTTTGTGCTTGATGCCGGCCTTGCCTTGTTAAAGCAAAAACGGGCACAGGTGTTGTACCTGTCATTATCCGATTATGTTCAACACAAATATGCCCCGGGAACCGAAGCGTCCAATATATTCCTCAAGGCCATTGATGATCGCCTACAAGCTTTTATTAACGAAGGGGCGATAGTCGGGTGTGTTGCCGATCACGGCATGTCTGATAAAAATAACAGCAACGGCATGCCAGACGTTATCTTTCTGCAAGACAAACTTGAACAACGGTTTGGTGTTTCAAGTGCGCGAGTTATTTGCCCCATTACTGATCCATTCGTTCGCCACCATGGCGCACTGGGTTCATTTGTCCGGGTGTATGCCAAGGACTCTGCCAACATCGAGGCGATGATCGATTACATCAGTGGCCTGAGCGGTATCGCAGACGTACTGAGCCGCTCCCAGGCTGCGGCAAAGCTTGGACTTCCGGAAGATCGCGAGGCCGATATTGTGGTCGTGTCCAGCGAATCCTGCGTGCTGGGCTCATGCGCCAGTGAACATGACCTCTCCAGTATCGGCGACAGGCCGCTGCGCTCCCACGGTGGCTATTCCGAGCAGTCAGTACCGTTTTTACTTTCTCACCCACTGAAAGAAACGTATCTACAACGCGCAAGCACGAACCGCCTGCGAAACTTCGACATCTTTGACTTCGCGCTTAACGGCATACAACACCAACAATAACCCCTTTTTTCTCATAGCGCACCCAAACAACAATGCAGCCCTGCCAAAACAGGGCTGCATTGTTGTTTGGGTGAAGTTTATATATATAAAACCCCTCACCTGTCACACAGTTGCAACATGAAAGAGCGAAGATTTTTATATGAAAAACATCAGACGCTGCATCCTCATCATGTGTGACAGCCTACGCCGGGACTTGATACTTCCGGACAGCAGTCCAACACTCACTGCACTGGCACGAAACGCCTGCTGGTTCGCCAATGCCCGTGCCGTGTTTCCTTCCACAACGCGAGTCAGTTCCGCCTCGATCGCTACCGGCTGCCACCCAGGACGCCACGGCTTGCTTGGCAACAAAATGATCCTCGATGAGGTCCGAGGCCTGCGCTGCCACAATGTTGGCGAACCAGCATTTCGCGACCATTTGCAGCACAGCACTGGCCGCACCCTGCGTGTGCCTACCCTGGCGCAGCGGGTAGCGGAACATGGTGGTGCCTGCATCATGTCCAACGTCTCTCCCGGTGCGGCTTATTTCAATGATCCGGACGGCTTTGGCGAGGTGTTCCATAGCGCCGGGTCCTATGGCCCAGGTCGTGTGCCCTATCTGGACGAGCGCAGCCTGCCGATCAAATCCGGCTATGCCGGTGACCGGCAGATGACCGCGCGCTTTTGCCAGAAACTGCTGGCAACCGATGCGCCGACTATTGCCACCCTCTGGCTGTCGGAACCCGATCACAGCGGCCACGGCCATCCCTTGGGATCGCCCGCGCACTTTGCCGCTATTAGCCATGCCAATGCGTGCGTCCAGCAGGTGCTGGAGGCGACCGAACAGTTACGCGCGCGTGGTGAAGAGGTGTTGTTAATGGTCGCCTCCGACCACGGCATGGAAACCGTGACCCACCAGGTCGACGTTGGCCTGGCGCTGGTGGAAGCAGGATTGAAAGCTACAGCCGACAGCGACGACGTGGTGATTGCCCCCAACGGCAGCTCTTGCATGATCGCCCTCGCCCCGCGTGCCCGCGTGTTGCAATCGGCCATCGTACGTTTTCTAAGCCAGCAGCCGTGGTGCGCTGCGGTACATGAAGACCAGGCCCTGGCGCAACTGGGTCTGTCGGCAAACGATTCCGGTAACACGCTCGCCGTGATCATGCGCAGCGACGACCAGGCCAATGCTTTCGGAGTACCCGGGAGCACCTGCATTGTTGCCGACGCCCAAGACCCTAAGTCGTACATCGGTCATGGCCAACATGGCGGGCTTGGGGCCTTCGAGCAGGCACCCTTTCTGATCGTACAAGGCGACGGATTTCCGGCAGGCAGCACCTGCCGTGCTCCTGTGAGCCTGATCGACTTTGCCCCGACCCTGCTGCATTTTTTGGGATTGCCTTGCGACGACATGGATGGCAGCCCGCTGCAGTTTCGGACATCCGCTGACGCCTGACCTCTTCCAGGAGCTGTACTTCATGCATCGACGTACGCTGATCCAACTCTTCGCCGCCGCGTCCTGCGCCGGGTTGTTCCCGCCTTTGCTGCGCGCAGGCACCGGTGGCTCGCCCAAGGCTGGCGGCACGTTGAAGATCGCCCTGATGGGCCTGGACACTGCTGATCCGCATCGCCATTCCGGCTCGATTTCGGTACAACAGGTATACGTCGAGACGCTGACCAGTATTGCCGACGACGGTCAGGTCAAGCCCTTTCTCGCCGAACGCTTCGAGGTGTCGGCCGACGGCAAGATCTACACTTTTTACCTGCGCGACAATGTGCGCTTCCACAACGGCCGTACTCTGACCGGCCAAGACGTGCGGGCCAATCTGGTGCGGGTCAGGGATACCATCAGTGGCGGCTGGCTGAGCAATACAATGAAGCTTGTCAAGGAGATCAGCGTACCCTCGCCGCTGGTGGTGCAGATCGATATGAAAGAAGCCTATGCACCGTTCCTGAGCCTGTTGTCCGAGTTGTGGATCGTGGCCCCGGAATCCGAAGGCTGGAATTCAACCATCACCCGCCCTGTCGGTACCGGGCCCTTTACCTTTGGTACCTGGCAAGCCAATCAGCGCTTCCATGCCCCAGCCTTCAAACAGTACTGGCAGCCGGGCCTGCCGTACCTCGATGCGGTCGATTTCGACTTGCGCGGCGACCGCGACAATAGCCTGTCGCTGCGCTCCGGCGACCTGCATGTGGCGTATGTCAATAACGACCGCCTGGCATCACTGCGCAGTGACAACATCGATGTGCAATTCCTGGGCGATACCTCCTGGTACTTTCTGTCGTTCAACAACCGCAAGCCCAGCACGATCCTTCAGGACATACGCGTCCGCCAGGCGATTGCCTGCACGATCGATAAATCGGCCTACATGAACTTCATCGGCGGCAGCGAGGCGATGGTCAGCAACCAGTTGACCCGCCCCAGTACCTTCTATTGGGATCAAGGCCTGGAACAGCTGGACCCCTTCGCCAGGCCAGACATGGACCGTGCGCGCAAGCTGCTCCAAAGCGTCGGGGTCGAAGCTGCCCAACACACCTTGAAGGTCGTGTCTTGGCAACAGGACTATGCCCAGGTAGCGGTGCAGATGGTCCGCGAACTGGGGTTCAAGGTTGACCATCAGGCGCTCGACGACATCGGTGCGCAACGAGTCCTGAGCCAGTATGACTGGGATCTGGCCCCTTTCAGCTCCGGCCCGCGGGCCGATGTTTACCTGCGCTATGCGCGGTTTGAATCGCAAGGCCCCAGCCCGATGCTGTGGGGCGGTATCCAGGACCCGCAACTTGATCAACTGATCACCCGGGCTGTGGATTCCTCATCGCCAGAACAAGCCCGAACGCGGTATCTGGCGGCCTGGCAACGGGTGATGGACAAGCTCTACACCCTGGGTATCGGTCACAGTGCCGATGCCATTGGCGTGGCAGCCAACGTGCAGGGCTACCGGACCGGTTACACCTGGAGCCAGAACAGAATCGATGGAGGCCTGGCCCACACCTGGATAAGCGCATGAACCGGATCATCAAACAATGGCCCTGGCTGGTGCTCGGCACTGCCGTACTGATCGCCCTGCTGGCACCGCTGCTGGCGACCCAGGATCCGTACGCTCAAAGCCTGCTGGCACGCAACCTAGCACCTTCGGCACAACATTGGCTGGGCACCGACAGCTTCGGGCGCGACATTCTCGCCCGTTTGGTCGCAGGTACGCGCCTGACGCTGCTGGTAGCCGTTGCCGCCACATGCATCGCCTTCATGGGAGGGGTTGGGCTGGGGCTCATCGGATGCCTGGCTGGTGGCGTTACCCGCACCGTGATCTATGCCGGCTTCGACATGATCCTGACCCTGCCAGCCATCCTCTTGTCGCTGGCGTTGATGGTGGCACTGGGGGTGGGTACAAGTTCGGTGATCCTCGCTGTCGGCATCGCCTTCATGCCGCTGTTTGCCTATGTGACGCGGGCCGTTTATGAGCGCGAATCTGCCGCCGGCTGACGTCACAGCAGCCCGAGTGATTGGTGTGTCGCCACTGGCCATTGCCTGGCGCCACGTGATGCCCAATGCCATCGGTACCCTGCTCACGCAGATCGCCATTGTGATGCCGCGGGCCATCACCACCGAATCGGTCCTGAGCTTTTTCGGCATGGGCGTGGCGCCGGATGTGCCGACCTGGGGACGGATCATCGCCAGCGCCGCAGGCTTTGCCGAACAGGCGCCACTGTCACTGCTGTTTCCAGTCCTGGCACTGGCGCTGACCACACTGTCGCTCTCCATGGTTGGCAACCGGATGCGCGAGCACTTCGACCCTTTAAGTAAACCGCTCGCCTCTGGAGCCTGACATGCAACTGTTCTGGAAATCCGCGCCGTACCTGCTGCGTCAGTTTTGCAGCATCGCGGCCATCAGCTTCATTATTTTCATGCTGGTGCGCGCGGTGCCGGGTGATGTCACCGACTACTACTCGGCCCGTGGCGACTATGACGCCAACGCCCTGCAGGCCATGCGTCAACAGTTGGGGCTTGATGACAGCCTGGCCGTGCAATTTGTAAGCTGGCTCAAGGCTGCGCTGCAAGGCGACCTGGGGCAGTCCATGCGCTTCGGTACAGCGGTTTCAGGGATGCTCGGCGATGCCTTGCCCAACTCATTGTTGCTATCGGCAGCAGCCCTATCGTTCGGTTTGCTCACGGGCATGGCGATCGCCGTACTGGCATTGGCGTTTCCCGCCTGGCGGCTGGGCAAGTTGCTGGAAGGCCTGAACGTCTGGTCGATCGCGGTGCCGACATTTTGCACCGGGGTGATCGTCATCCTGGTGTTTTCGGTGTGGCTACGCTGGCTGCCGATCCGCGGGCAACTGCTAATGCCGGTGATCATCCTGGGCCTGGACATTGCCGGCCAGTTGGTCAAACCGTTGTATGAAGAACTGCGCACTACGATGCAGGCGCCGTTTGTCCGTACGGCACGGGCCAAAGGCTTGTCCAACTGGCGCATTGCCTGGCGCCATGTGCTGCCCAACTCCTTGTCGGTACTGGTGGCAATGTCCGGCGTCATCCTGGGTGGGCTGATCGGCGGCACGCTGACCATGGAGGCGCTCTTCTCCCTGCCTGGCCTGGGCAGCCTCACGCTCGAAGCCATCCACGGACGCGACTACACCGTAATCCAGGCCGCCGTCATGCTGCTCGCCACCTTCGTGGTGCTGGTCAACATTGCTACCGCCGCCTTGCAGGTGTGGATCGACCCACGCCTGACACGCAACCACTAATGAGGAATCCGCAATGTCCGGCCCCCTGCTGTCCATCCGTGACCTGAGTATTCGCTACGCCAGTAAAACGGTAGTCAACGGTGTCTCCTTCGATATCCATCCCGGCGAAGTGCTGGGCGTGATTGGTGAGTCTGGCAGCGGCAAATCGCTGAGTGCCCTGGCAACCCTGGGGTTGCTGCCTGATTCGCCCCAGATCACAGGTGAGCTGCGTTACCGAGGGCTGGACCTGCGGCAACTGGATATCAAGGGCTGGCGCAGCATCCGCGGCCGTGAAATAGCCATGGTGTTTCAGGACCCGATGACATCGCTCAACCCGTTGATGACCCTAGGTGCGCAGATTATCGAAGCCATGCCCGATAACAACAGACGCAACTGCGAACAGAACTCCCACAAGGCCCTGCAATTGCTGCAGGAAGTTGGCTTGCCGGAGCCTGCGCGTCAGCTCACACGCTTTCCTTTCGAGTTGTCCGGCGGCCAGCAGCAAAGGGTGATGATTGCCATGGCGCTGGCCTGTGATCCGCAGCTCTTGATCGCCGATGAACCCACAACCGCGCTGGACGTCACCACACAAGCACAGGTGCTGGCCCTGTTGCGTGACATCCAGAAGCGCCGTGGCATGGCGATGCTGTTCATATCCCATGATCTGGATGTGGTTCTGGCCATGGCCGATCGGGTTGCGGTAATGCGCCACGGCGATCTGTTGGAGCAAGGCGCCGCCCGAGCGATTCTGCACAACCCACAACATGACTATACCCGCGCCCTGACCAACGCCCATAAGCGTCGGATGCCTGCCGGGCGGGCGAAAAGCAACGTACAAGACCTACCACTACCAGCAGTACGCCTGAGCGGCGTGAACGTCGAATTTGGCAAGGGGCGACAACGCAAACAAGTACTACACGACATCAACCTGCACCTTGCAGCCGGGACCACGCTGGGCATTGCCGGGGAGTCGGGCTCCGGCAAGAGCACCCTGGCCAAGGCCATCATGGGGTTGGTGACCCCCAGCAGTGGAAGCATTGAAGTGTGCCGGATCAACCCAGCCAGCCCACCGGATCGCCAGGCGTTTGCGCGCACCTGCCAGTACATCTTCCAGGACACAGCAGGCAGTCTGAACCCACGCCATAGCATCCTACAGGCACTTCTAGAAGCCGTGCAGATCCAGCAGCGAGGTACAGCGAAACCGATGGATGACTTAGTGGCGTTTTGCGCCCAATTGCTCGCAAGCGTCGGCCTGGATGCCCACCTGTTGCAGTGTTACCCGCATCAGTTGTCCGGGGGACAACGTCAACGCGTGGTCATTGCCCGAGCGCTGGCGATGGAACCGAAGGTACTAGTGTGCGACGAGCCGGTGTCGGCGCTCGATGCCACGGTCAGGAACCAGATTCTGGATTTGATCATGGGCATCAAAAAAGAGCGCAACCTGACACTAATCTTCATCGGCCATGATATTGCGGTGATGCAGGACATCGCCGATCAACTGGTGGTCATGCGCCATGGTCGCATTGTTGAACAAGGCGACGCACACACCCTTTTCAACGCGCCGCGCTCGCCGTTTACGCTGGAGCTGTTGCAGGCCAGTCACTTGTCGCGCGATTCTTCGATGAGCTCTCGCGGACAAGCCGATTGTGTCTAAGGCTGAAGGTCTGTATTTCCCGATCACCTGGAGTAGGAAAGGTGGCGGCCCACGTCCAACCCGAGCTCAGGCAAATCAATAGGCCAAGGCATAGCTCTTTGGCGTTGGCGGAGGATGACATCCGTTCAATTCCCATTTGGTTGACTCCAACTTGACCTGATATTGGGCGCGAACCAGGGCAAAGGGGTCTATAGGATTGGTTCGGTTCTTTACGCTAACTTTTTCCAGATCAGCCCAATGAGTGGCTAGCCCAAAGGGTTTCTAGCGACCGATGGGATCCCTACGGACCTGGGTGGGAATTCGTTGACGGCGTAATTCTTCACTACCCTTGGGCATGTACCCTAGCCGCAGCATCGCTTGCCGGTGCCACAGCTTTATTGGTGTGCCACCGCCGAGCTGAACACATTACGCGGCAGCCAGCTTCTGGCTGTTACTCAACTGGCCTCGCGCATTAAGTCCGGCGCTTCCGGCCACCTACGCCGAACCCTCGAGAATGATCTGATGAAATGATAGCCAACGGCGCTGACCCGCGTATGCGCAACCAGCCGTTGGCGTGCCACTGGAAGGACGCCGAAGATATCTCAGCCAATGTCGAAAGAATCGATGGCCAGTGGCGGCATGGCGAAGCCAGGCTCGGCGGTGGCAGCAAGTACCCGGCTGCGCGGCTTCGATCCTCGCGCTGCGGTTTGATCACAGAGTATTCGACGTTCTGGCATTGGCCGAACGAAGTCCAACTCAAGTATCTATTTGGTACTAGGATCTCGGCCAAAATGGGCTGCGTCAAAACCTGTCGCAATCACCCCAACATCGAAGAACCAACTGCTGAAAGTGTTGTCACCACCATTAGATCTGAAATCGGTTTTTTGGAACTTGGCTCGCTCGACAGGACCCCCATAGTGGTCCCTCCGCCAGCGATTCTTGGACGAATGCAGCAGGAGGCTGTGTGCCATGGTCTCGATCAGAAGCTTTTATCATCCGATTCATGCCGCAATTCTCTGGTGTAACCTCGCAGAGCACGAACAAGAGATTCTGCGAGTCAACCTCTCTCACCCTGGCAGTCTGCTCAAGCATTTCCCGCAATGGCCTTTTCTCCACGTATATGCCGAGCGCATTTACGATGCCATCTTGTGTGGCGAATTACCTGCTACCTACCTCGGCCGCCCGATCACTTCAGACAATCAGGCGGACCGCGTCGACTGGTCCATTCGTCATGCCGATCTACGGGTCTGGTTTGTACGCAACTACCCCGATGAGAGGCCCGCGTTCCTGTTCCCTCAATTGGTGGATCATGCAGAATGCGTGAGTCTGACTACTCATCTTGCACTGCAAGCGGAGCAGAACGCTGCCATGCGCACGATCGAAAATATGCGCCGAACACATGCCACAACTGTTGCGGACCTAGAGGCGCTCACCGCTCTCAACAAAACGCTGTCAGCACGACTTGATGCTTTCGGGATTCCCTCCGAAGCATCCGAGAGCATGCAAAACATGCTCGTCGGTGCAGTGCTGGAAGTCACGCTGGGCAAATCGAAGAGCGGCAAGGTGCAATCAATTTACTCAAATCAGGCGGCCTTGGTCGAGGCCATTACCCTCCGGTTCCCAGGAGTGAGTGGCTTAAGTAAAAGTACCCTTGATCGGAGATTTGCCGACGCTCGCCGTCAATTGGCCCAATCCGCACGGACCTAATACCGGATTGTCAGGCAATGGCCGGCATTGCCTGACAATGATTTTCTTGCTCTATCAGCTTTAACTGACTGTCACATCCCACCACACGCCACCCGGCGCTATGGAGTGACATCATGCAACCGACCAGCGCTCCCCCACTTTCCGCCGACCGCCACATCATGCGCCGCGATGAAGTGGAGCAGAAAACCGGCTTCAAACGTTCGCACATCTACAACCTGATGAAAGCAGGCCAGTTCCCACAATGCCGGCGCATTGGCACGCGTGCCGTCGGTTGGGACTCCCTGGAAATAGAACAATGGGTCCAGGACCGGCTGTCCATAGGGGATTGATAATGGACGTCCTTTCGCTGATCTCGACCAAGGGCGGCGCCGGTAAGACCACCGTCGCCGCCAACCTAGGCGGTGTACTCGCCGATGCTGGGTTCAGAGTCCTGCTGCTGGACTTGGACAGCCAACCGACACTGTCCAGCTATTACGCCTTGTGCAAGCTCCGTGAAGCAGGCAGCTATGAACTTATTGCTCAGCAGCTTACAGGGTCGGATAAAGTAATCAGCACTACGGTCATCCAACACTTGGACCTGATCCTGTCCAACGACCGCGCCGGGCATATCAGCACCCTGCTGCTGCACGCGCCCGATGGCCGCCTACGCCTACGTAACCTCTTGCCCGCCTTTCAGGATCGGTACGATGTGCTCATCGTTGATACCCAAGGCGCACGCAGCGTCGTGGTGGAAATGGCTATCCTCGCCTCCGATTGCGCGCTGTGCCCGGTTCCACCGGAAATGCTCGCTGCGCGCGAGTTGCGACGTGGCACGCTTAGGCTATTTGAGGAATTGGAGCCGTATCGCTACCTGGGGATCGTCTTGCCATCGGTAAAACTGTTGCTTAACCAGGTCAACGCCAACCGCCGCGATACCCGCTTAATCATGCAGAGCCTGCAAGCCTCCTTCCAGTCCGACTCCCATGTCAGTGTCTGCACCACGGTGATTCCCGACCGCGTGGCCTACCCCAATGCTGCCTCGCTGGGGCTGCCCGTACACCGCGTCGAGCCCACTCCGCCGCCCGGCAGCTGCAGTCCTTGCGCCGCCGAGGTCATGCGCAGCCTGGCCATCGAGTTGTTCCCGCAATGGGCTGAGCAGCTCGCTGCTCTCGCCGCGCCTGCACCTGCCCTCGCGGCCGCTGCCGAGCGCCAACTGATCCGTCGCGGCTGAGCGGAGGAAGAGTGATGAAGCCGCCGACCTCCGAAGACATTACGCGTCAACTGCAACAGGCGCACTTTCCGCAGAAACATGAACGCGACCACACGGCGGTCCCCGTCGGCGACACGCCGATGCTGGTCAGCCTTGAGCAACTGCGGCCCTACGAGCTTAACCCGCGCGTGGTGCGCAACCCACTGTATGACGACATAAAGGCTTCAATCCGCGAGCGTGGCCTGGATCAGCCGCCCGCCATCACTCGCCGCCCCGATGAAGCGCATTTCATCATCCGCAACGGTGGCAACACGCGCTTAAGCATCCTCGGTGAGCTGTGGCAGGAAACACGCGAAGAGCGGTTCTTCCGTATCCATTGCCTGTTCCGCCCTTGGCAGTCGGAAGCGCATGCCTTGCTCGGGCACCTGGCCGAGAGTGACTTGCATGGCCAGTTGACGTTCATCGAGCGGGCCCTCGCCGTGGCGAAACTCCAGGACATGTTCCAGCACGGGGACGCCCGCCTCACGCAACGCGAGCTCGCAACGCGGCTGAGTGAGGGTGGCTATCCCATCTCGCAATCGCACATCTGCCGCATGTTCGACGCGCTCGAGCACCTGCTTCCCGTCATCCCACAGGTGCTGTACGCGGGCCTGGGCAAACCTGCAATCGGACGCCTCATCAACTTGCGCCGGCGGGCAGAGTCGATCTGGAACCAGTACTTCGGCAGCCCCGAGCAGTTCCCGCTGCTGTGGTTTGAAGTCCTGTCAGCATTCGATGGTGAAAGGCCCGCGTTGGATTCGAGTGAGCTGCAGGACGAATTGATTGCCAGGATGGCGGTGAACCTGGAGCAGACACCTCGTCTGTTGGCTCTGGAACTGCACCAGGGGCAACTTTCCTTGCTCCCGGCGGACAACACTCATGCCCCTCCAACCAATCCAACTGGCGAACCCCCAGTGCCCTCGCCGACACCTGAACATCGACCGGAAACGTCGACCACGGGGCCCAGTCCCGAGCCAGAGCAAGCTCGTGGAGCCCTCCTGCCACGGCAAGCACCACGCTTGCCCGAGATACGCCAGGCGCTGGGTGACGAACCGTTGCCAGAAAAGCCTCAGGAAGAGGTCGAGGAGGCTCCGAGTCCGTGCAGTGCGGCGCCAACAGGCACAGCGTCACTGGACGAGATCAGCACCCTACGCGCGAGCTGCGCCGCCCTGGCCGCCGACCTTGCCGCTTACGCAGGCGCCAGCGGCATGATCAACCCGCTCGCGGACGACCTGGGCTTCACGCTTTCACCGGGGCATGGCGAGCGACTCAGCCCGCGGCACACCGGTATGCAGCTGCTGCTATCGGCCCTGCTGCGCCTGCAGGACGACGTGACCTGGGAGCAACGCCAGCAGTTGCCGGCAGCGCTCTTTGGTCAGCTGCTGATCGGCGCCTACGACCTGCCCTTCACCGACCGCCCAGCCCTGACGGTGGGTCTTGAACGTCTTCCTGATGCCCAGCTGGAACAGCTGTTCATGCTGATCCGCCACGCCCGGCAGTTGATCGAACTGACACTGTCGTCCACTCGATAACGTGAGGAGCCACCTCATGAGCGCGACTTTCAATCTGTTGAACCATGCCATGTTGAACCAGGTGCTACATGAGCTGCGCCATGGCAGGTTGCAGCGCTGCAAGGCCCTGGGCCTGGCCGATGAAGACATTGAGGTGCTGCAGTCGCTGCCGCCGACCACCTTATCGCATCTGGCGCACTCGTCGATCGCCTGGGTCGAAGTCAAGGTCGACACCACCGTGCTGCGCCGCCTGATCGTCCAGGCCGAACGCGACGAACAGAACGAGCGGTTGATCAATCGTGCGCTCAAGTTGGGCGCGAGCTCCAACATCATGTACCGCTGCTTCGGCCTGGACCATTCGGAAACCGCGTTGCGCCGCCGTGTGCTGAAGATCGAGACACACCGCGGTCGGCCGGTCCAGCTCAGTGAAACGCAGGAGCATGCCGTGTGGAATCGCTGGAGCCAGTTGCGCACGGAGGATCCGGACAACGATCCGCTGGACACCATGATGATGCTGGCCGAGGAACAACACATCAGTCTGACCCTGGTCTGGCAACAGATCGAACTGTACGGAGGCACACCATGCTGAGCTTCTACGAGGTCGACTGGCAGGATGTCGTGCGTCAGTGCTATGACGCCCTTCGACGCCGAAACGAGTGGTACGCGGCGCAGGCCAAGCTGACTGCCTCCCCCGAGGAGCCTGCAGTACGCACGATCTACTATGGCGACAACAACCCGCTGCCGCAGACCTTGCTGCTGGATCGCCGACTGACGCCGCTGGAGCGCAACACCTGGCAGGTGCTGCGCTGGCTGATCACCGAGCGCAAGGTCAGGACGCCACGCTACCAGGACCTGCAGCCCTACCTGGCCACCAGTCCCTGTGGCACCCAGGCTTCGCGGGAAACCATCGCCCGAGCGCTAAACGTTTTGCGGACCACCCGCTGGCTCAGTCTGGTGGACCGCTCACGCTCTGCCAACGGTTGCCTTCGCGGTTGCGTCTACGTGCTGCACGGCGATCCGTTGACCCCGGTCGAGCAGCTGGAGCTGGACACCGGCTACGCGGCACTTCTGCAACAGAACCTCTCCCATGCGACCAAAGGGGTCCGAGACGTGGCGCAGCATGTGATCGCGGAAATCCAGGCGGACCCGCAGGTTGCCCAGCTCGACAAGGACAGGCTCGGTTCGCTGCCCCCGGCCCCACAGCAAGCGCTGCCGCTGATGAGCGAAGCAGCAGATTCAAAGAATTCCGAACCTGGCGTACACGACCCCGCTCGGAATTCCCAAGCCCCGGCAAAAAATCCCGAACCCTGCGGCAATGCTGCGGATTTGGCTGTGGTTCGGAATACCGACGCTGGCCGTACAGTACGGAAAGACCAAAGCAAAAAAAGTACAGTACTGGGGCAGGTAGAGTTTGGTCGAGCGCGATGGCCCGAGGGCTTTCCGCTCAATCCGAACGAGCGGCGCATGGCCTCCCAGGCGATGCGTCAGCTCGAACCGGAACAGCAACAAGCGGTGATCAATGAAGCGGCGGTGCGGTACGCCCGCGGCGAAATCCGAAAACCCGTCGCCTACCTGATGGGCTTGATCAAGCGTGCTTGCCAGGGCGAGTTCACCCTGTGGGCTGCGCGTAGCAACGCGACAACATCCGCGACTGCGACCTCACGCCCAGCGAACCCTGCGCCGGAGGAACCTCCCCGCGAGCGCAGCGGTCAGCGCACCGTCTCACCACTCGCCCTCTCCTGTCTAGAGGAACTGAAACAACGCTGTCGTGGGATCGGTGCGACGGCGTAGGACTGGATCTCGGTGGATTTGATGCCGATGCCATCAATTCCAGGGACGTCCACCCCTTAGAAATGCGAACGAGCCAGCTTCGCGTTGATCCGCACCACCCGCCAGGGATCGGCCCATCGTCGGCGTCATTCCGACGGCGAGGTACTGGCGATGGTCGATCATTACCAACTCAACCTGGGCTCCCTGCGCAGCAGCATCAGCCTGACTCTGCACACCCATCACGCCGCTCGGCTGTGGCAGGGGCGCAGCGGCCGCGAGGGTGTGCACCCAATTCTGGGCATGCCCGGTTACATCAGCGTCACCAACCTGCTCAAGCACGCCAGCAGCCAGGGCGATCCGTACGCGGACTGGTTCATGCTGCAGTTGGAGGAAAAGCTGCTGCAGGCCCGATTAGACATGGCCACGCTGACACAGCAGATCAGCCGAGTAGAACAGGCCCTGCCCACTCAGGTCGATGTCGGCGACAACCTCAACATCCATCCCGTCACCCTGCCGCTGTTCATCGGCAGCCAGCTGGGCTTTCTCGCGATCTATCTGCTCACCGACTACGACACCCTGGTCCGGCGGGTGCTGCTCGCCCACCACACGGCGCTGATCGGTCGGGGCGACATGGAATCCTGGATCGACGGCGGTGCACATCTGCTGCGCAGCCTGTTCGGCCTGGCGCAGCGCTACCGCCTAGCCGGGGTGAGTCGGGACGACATGGCCGCCAACAACGCCCGCGCCCGTGAAGCCATCGAAAAGTTCGGCACCCTACCGCAGGAAATTCTAGAAGGGACGCGCCGCTCCCAGTTCGCCCCGCCGATCGCCCGCAGCAACGCGCCCTCAGAGATCGAAAGCCCGAATCCACCGGAAGCCGAGGAACAGCCTACAGTGAACACCCCGAATGACGGGGGTGATACATGACCCTGGCCGAAGCCATCGTCCGGCGTTTGTCAGCAGATGCCTATCGCGAGTTCGCACAAGGTGCCTCCCTAAAAGGCCTTTTAAAGCCTTTTAAGGGTAAGGGGGAGCTGCAGCAGTTCGCCGAGACGATCCTGCGCCTGCGCACTCAGGTCGCCAAGTTGATGGCGGTGATGCTGGCGATCATGGCCCAGGCCCCCTTCTCGTTGCTGGAGCTGCGCCTGGTCGTCCAGCACAGCGCGACGGGCACTGATTTCCTGCGTTGGCGCAGCCCGGACTTTCAACGCATGGGCGTGCAGGTGTGGCAGGAGGCGGTGGGTCATCCGCGTCTGCACCCTGAACTGCGGCAGGCGCTGTATCAGCTGGAGACCAACCGTGTGGTGCTGAACCTGCAGATGAGCAGCCTGCAGTCGCTGTATCGCCAGGCCATCGCCGGAGTCAGCAAGCTCGAAGCCGCCGAGCTTGCCCTTACCCGTTCCCCCACCGAGGAGTAACCCCCATGAGTACTTTGTTTGTTGGTGAAGGCAACATCGGCAGCGATCCGGAGTATCAGGAGTTCAATACTAACCCGGATGAACCGCGGCGCCTGCTGCGCTTGAATGTCTATTTCGACAACCCGGTACCGCGGGAAGGCGGCTACGAGGATCGCGGCGGCTATTGGGCGCCTGTCGAGCTCTGGAACCGCGATGCCGAACACTGGAGCACGCTGTACCAGAAGGGCATGCGCGTCCTTGTCGAAGGCCGCACGGTCAAAGAGGAGTGGGAGGACAGCGAAGACAACGCGCGGGTGACATTCAAGGTAGAGGCGCGGCGCATCGGTATTCTGCCGCACCGCCTGGCCTCGGTGACTATGCGCGAGAAAGCCAACGACAACGCCAGTTCTTCCCGCAAAGGGGGTGGGAAGAAAGCGCCGCGTAAGGCTGGGTGATCCGTGAATCCAATGGAGATTCTGCTCACAGCGCGTGATTGCGGCAGCTCCACGGCCTGCAAGCGATTCTGACACTTGGAGTCCTTTCAACTCCGCCGGGCTTTCCCACGCCGTTCACTCTCCAGCAACTGCTTCACCTCAGCCAAGCACTGGTCCAAGGCAAGGAACGCCCGCCAGTGCGCTGGACTCTCCTGAACCCAGGCAATCAACCTGGCACGTGCCTCCTCCTCGTCCGGTTCCAGATGGGTGGCCATGAACAGCTCATAGGCCTTGATCGCTAACGCATCTGCCTCACTCTGGTGGGTTCCGTGCAAGTTGCTGCCTCCGTAGTGACGGGTAGGTCATACGTCTATTTTTCGGCGATACGCCTTATCGGGCTGGTCATCAACCTTTTGAGTCGCCCATATCTTTGGGTGGCTGGTCAACCGTATGGGTTAAATTGGAGCCCCCCCATTGCCAGTCAAAGAGCCTAGCCCACATCACATTGGCCGCCAGTTAGCGAAGTATCGACGCGCGCGTGGCCTGACCCAAGACCAGGTTGGCGATCACTTGCACATCACCGGTGAAGCTGTGTCGCGCTTGGAGCGTGGCCTGGTTGAGTTGTCCGTGACCAAGCTGCTGCAGTTAGCCGACCTGTATGGCTGTCCCGCTGATGAGCTGCTGCTGGCGATCAGTCCACGGCCCCAGGACCAGAGTGAGCAGATCACGTCGATCATCAAGGTCCTCGGTGAAGCCGATAAGCAATTTACCCTGGAGTTACTGCAAACCCTGGCGTCCCATCTGGCGCAACGCAAGTAACGCTCGCCCGCCGATATGAGCTCGGCACCTTCGGATTTACCCTGGCGTTTCTTGACCACACTCCCACCCTGTCGGTACCCACCGAGAGGACCTACGCATGCGCCTGTTCATCTGCGAGAAACCATCCCAAGCCCGCGACATCGCCCGGGTGCTGCAGGCCAGCCGGCGCGGCGATGGCTGCCTCCTGGACCATAACGTCACCGTCACCTGGTGCATCGGCCATCTGCTGGAAACTGCGCCGCCTGAAGCCTATGGCGATTACAAGCGCTGGTCGCTGGACGACCTGCCGATCATTCCCAGCCGCTGGCAATTGGTGGTCAAGCCCCAGGTCGCTGGCCAGCTCAAGGTGATCAGCCAGCTGCTGCACACCTGTAGCGAGGTGGTCATCGCCACCGATGCCGACCGCGAAGGCGAGATGATCGCCCGGGAGATTCTCGAGCGCTGCCAGTACCAGGGGCCAATCCTGCGCCTGTGGCTCTCCGCGCTGGATGAGGCGTCGATCCGCCGGGCCTTGACCAGCTTGCGTCCGGGGGAGCAGACCTTGCCGCTGTACCACTGCGCCCTGGCCCGCTCCCGTGCCGATTGGCTGGTGGGCATCAACCTGAGCCGGCTGTTCACCCTACTCGGCCGCCGGGCCGGTTTCGATGGACTGCTGCCGGTGGGACGCGTGCAGACGCCAACCCTGCGCCTGGTGGTCGAGCGCGACCGGGCGATCGCGAGCTTTGTGCCGCAGCCATTCCGGAGCGTCGAGGCGCACCTGGAGCAGGACGGGATCCGCTTTCACGCGCGTTGGCAGCCCCCGGCCGCAGTCAGCGATGCGGTTGGACGTTGTATCGACGAAACTGCCGCGAAGGATACGCTCAGGCGCCTCACTCAAGCCGGCTCCGCGCAGATCGACAGCGTCGACGTCGAGCGCGTGCGCGAAGGCCCACCGCTGCCGTTCGACCTGAGCACGCTGCAAGAGATCTGCTCGGCCAAGCTCGGGCTCAGTGCACAGGAGACCCTGACCACCGCCCAGGCCCTGTACGAGACCCACAAGGCGACGACCTATCCGCGGACCGATTGCGGCTACCTGCCGGACAGCATGCTCGATGAAGTGCCGCGTGTCCTCCACGCCCTGGCCACCGCCGCGCCTTCGCTGGGGGCAGTTCTAAAAGAGGTGGACCCCTGCCGCCGCTCCCGCGCCTGGAACAGCAGCAAGATCACCGCGCACCACGGCATCACTCCCACCGCCGTCGCACTGGACTTGGCGCAACTCTCCGAGCGCGAGCGGGCGGTTTACACGCTGATTCGCGCCCGCTACCTCGCGCAGTTCTTGCCTGAGCACGAGTACCTGAAAACCCAGGCGTTGCTGCACAGCCAATCCGATCAGTTGCTGGCGCGCGGCAAACAGATTCTGGTTCGCGGCTGGAAGGCAGTGATCAACGAGGCCGACGGTAACGAGCCGGCCGAACAGGCGCAGCGATTGCCGACGTTGCGTGATTCCGCGACGGTGGCGCTGATCGACGCCACGCTCAACGCACAGCGCACGCAGCCACCCAAGGCCTACACCGAAGGCACGCTGGTCAAAGCGATGAAAGCCATCGCCAACCAGGTGGCCGATCCGCGGCTCAAGCAGAAGCTCAAGGACAGCTGCGGGCTCGGTACCGAGGCCACCCGCGCGGCCATCATCGAGGGCCTGATCGACCACGGTTACCTGACCAAGAAGAAACGCAGCCTGGCCGCCTCAGCCGCAGCGCATACCCTGATCGAAGCGGTGCCACCGGCGGTAGCCGACCCGGTCATGACCGCGTTGTGGGAGCAGGCTCTGGACCGCATCGAGTCGGGCGAGCTGAGCGTCGAGACCTTTCTCGCCAAGCAGGCAGACTGGCTGACCCGATTGGTGCGCAGCAACGCCACCCTCACCCTGCGCCTGCCACCCAGCAAGGGTCCCTTCTGCCCCGTGTGCCGCAGCGCCATGCGCCAGCGCAAAGGTCGCACCGGCAGTTTCTGGTCGTGCATCCGCTACCCCGAATGCAAGGGCACCAAGCCGGTGGCGAAATCCAAGCGGGCGAAAAATGCATGACTTGACGGCACACCACAGCGCTGGTGTAGTGATCTGGCCCCTCGCCGCTTGGCGACCAAGACCGATTCGCTCCGGGCAGCTCGGTCAGACTCCTAGAGTTCGGAGCCACACTTCAGCGCACCTGCGGATGACTTCTCAGCGTTCCAAGTCCCCCAGGCGGATGACCCATGCGGCCTGTACCAGGCCTCAGGGGTCATCCGCTTCGGCGACGATGCTCAGCTCCGGTGCCCGCCGGCGAAACACTGGGCACCTTTTGTGCGCGGATGCGTGCCAGTTGATTCCGACCTAGGCCACGACAAGGGTCGGTTGATCCAGGTGAATCGGCAGTGGAGGTCTGCGACGGACTGCGGTGCCACATCGCCGGGTCAAGGGTGGTCCATCTCCTCCTAGCCTGATGACCGTCGGGCTATTTTTTCGCCGCCGAAAATCCACTGAAGACCACCGATTTCCACTTGCCCGGGCTGCCGGCACTTCACGGTTGACGGGCTCTAGTGCGCGGTTTATAGATGAGTTGCACACCGCTGTCGTTGACAGCACCCAGGTAGCCAGGACCTTCAAGGCTACGCCCGTTTCGGGTGGTTCTCCCCGAAAGTGCGACTCGCGCTCGGCAGCTCGCACGGTCACCGTCCCATTGGTGATGAGCGCCTTCTCGACCGATCATGTGTTTGCACCTCCCCTTGCGGAACTCACCAGCCGCCAGGGCCGGTGGATGTCCGCGTTTCTGCTGAACAGGAGCTCCATCATGACGACTGCAAGCAATAACGCCCCCACCACCTACTTCAACCTGCACACCCAAGGCATCGGTTACCTGAACCGTGTTCGTGAAGTCCCGGTTCGCCGCGGCCAAGCGTTCATGGCCTGTGACATCGCTGCGTTGCACGGTGCCTCGGACGACGTCGAGTACACCCGCTTCGACTGTAAGGTTGCCAGCGGCGAAGCCGACCGGCTGATCCGTGAGCACCTGGAAGACGTCCGTGCTGAACGCAAGGTCCTCATCGCGTTTCGCATCGGCGATCTCTGGGTGGATCCCTTCCTGTACGAGAAAGGCGAACGCAAGGGGCAACCCGGCGCCAGCCTCAAAGGCCGACTGATCTTCATCGAGTGGATCAAGGTCGATGGCCAGTTCAGCTACCGTGCGCCCGCTCGCATCGACGCTGCTGCCGCCCCTGAGGCTGCTGAATCAGCAGAGTCGGAACAGGCGGACAGCGACGGAGAGACCGCTCAAGGCCAGCCAACACCGCCCGCCGCACGTAAATCCACTGCCGCACGTCAGTCTGCCTGAGGCAGGTTGGCCGCCCGCAGCAGGCGCTCTCAAGAGCGCCTGTTTTTCATTCCGGTCGGAGGTCGCCATGGAAAGCTTCTGGTTCTGCGAGGACTGCCTGCAGTCGATCGCCTACGACGACTTCAGCGCACTGTCTCTGTACTACAGCGAGGCTGAAGTCGAGCACCGCATCGCCCACATGCGCTTGCAACTGCAGGCCCTGCTGCCCCTGAGCGCCGATTTCGATCCGCATACCGGCGCCGGTATCGAGGCCTTCTCCACGCAACCGTGCGAGGGCTGTCAAAGCCCGCTGCACGGCACTCGACATCGCTTCACGCGCCTTTGATCACACACCTAAACCAGCCTGGGGCACGCCCTCAGGGGGCGCTCCATCTCTCACGAGGAATTGCCCGTGAACACCGCCTTGAACCTGATCGACCCGCTCGATCCCGTACTTGCCCAACGCGCCCGTGAGGATGCGCTGATCACCGAGGCCCTGCAGCTGCTGGACCAGCGTCACTTCCAGCGTGGCGGGGTGCTGATAACCCCCGCCGATGCCGCAGCCTACTTGAAACTGCAGCTCGCCCCGCTCCACCACGAAGTGTTTGCCCTGCTCTGCCTCGACTCGCGCCACCGCGTGCTGAGCTTCGACATCCTGTTCACCGGCAGCATCGACGGTGCCTCCGTGTACCCCCGCCAGGTCGTCATCAAGGCCCTTGAGCACAATGCCGCCGCCGTGATCTTCAGCCACAACCACCCCTCCGGCTGCTCAGAACCGAGCGGCGCCGATCGGGTACTCACCACCCGCCTGACCGAGGCCTTGGCCTTGGTCGAAGTACGCGTCCTGGACCACATCATCGTCGGCGAAGGCCCCCCGCTTTCGTTGGCCGAACACGGCTGGATCTGACAGCCCACCTTGCCCATGAGGTCACCGCCCATTCGGGGTGGCCTCGGCGCTTTCGGAGAACCACCATGCACCCTTCCCTGCCCAATCCGTTTCTTCGCGGTTTCCAAGACTTGCGCTACGAGCGTGTTCTGCAGATCAGCTATGCCGACGATTGCCCGCCGTGCTACCGCGCGCTACATCCGGCGCAGAACGAGCTGCCCAATGAAGCCATCAATCTGCAGCCGTGCCTGTTCGATGACGACGTCGCGGTGATCACCGACGGTGTGTGCGTACCCGAGTTTGTGCGCATGCGCTGCCCGGCCGACGGTCTGGTGAGCACTGTGCTCTACCAGATCATGGGCAACCAGCTCGGACGCCCAATACATATCGGAGACCTCGACAACGTGGATGCTGCGCGCAACCTGATCGAGCAGCTGTCCTTCGCCACCGGGCACTACAGCCGCAGTTGGGAAATCAGCAGCGCGCACCTGCCCGCAGACGAGTTCGAGTTCCTGCAGGTGTGCACCTGGTGCAATTCGTCAGCGGGCTTCTTCGAGTGCTTCGAGCTCAACAGCAACCATGCCGTGGGGTGCAAGCTGTACTCGACACCCTGGGTAGCGGCACATGAAGCCAGCAGGATCGGCTGGAGCGCCTGCGAAGTCTGCGCGCG
The DNA here is from genome assembly GCF_040438935.1 of Pseudomonas vranovensis. Lineage (NCBI taxonomy): Bacteria > Pseudomonadati > Pseudomonadota > Gammaproteobacteria > Pseudomonadales > Pseudomonadaceae > Pseudomonas > Pseudomonas vranovensis. Next base: position 2,403,545 of record NZ_CP159259.1, read on the forward strand.
CATGCGCGATGACCATGTCCCGCCTGTGCTACTTCAGTTGTTCATGCTGGCAGGCCAGGCGGACACTCGCCTGCTGATCTTTGACCCGGATGCCTCCCCACTGGCGGAACTACCATTATTCACCGAAGACTGACCAAGGCGCCCTCCCGGGCGCCTTTTTTTGTGGTGGCTGACAGAAAAGCTGGCTCGCCAGATTCGGTTTTTCAGTGGGGACTCACTTCGTGCCTCGCCATGGTATCGGCAACATTTGTCGAGACCCAGTCATGCACACTTCCCTACTTCCCACCGTCGGCCTGATGATCGCCCTGGCGGGCTGCAGCATCCCGCCACCGGCCCCTGCACCTGCGGTACCACCTGCATTGCCGGCGGCATTGCCAATGCCGAAAGCCCAGATTCCGGCCTGGGTCCGCCAGGACCGTTACACCTTGGTCACTACACGACCGACGCTGGAGCAGCGCCAGCCGCTGTATCAATTGGTCAACGTACAGATTGCGCCAGCCCTGCATGCCACCATCGGTGAAGCCCTGCGTCACGTGCTGCAACGCTCGGGCTACGCGCTGTGTGCCGATAGCGCTGCGGTGGATCGCTTGTTCCGCCGCCCACTACCCGCAGTGCAGCACCAGCTCGGACCGATCTCGCTGCTGGACGCCCTGACCATCATCGGCGGCCCGGCCTGGCGACTCGACGTCAATCCGGTCGATCGGACCGTGTGCTATGCCCTGCGCGTGCCACCGCCTGCGTCCCCCTTCTCGCCCCTGGAGTTCACGCCATGAAGGTCCTCCATTTTCAGGCCCTGGTGGTCGGTGCCCTCTGCCTGGGCGCCGCCGTGCTTGCCGCCGAAACGTACAACCATCATCAGCAACTGGCCGAGCTTCTGGCTGCGGCCCGTAACGCCCCGGCCGACCCAGCGCCAGCCCTGCGCCGCGATATCGATGCGTTGGATGTCAGGCTCGCGACGCTGCAGCCTCAGATCGTGGCGCTGAGCGAGGTGCAAGGTCGACAAACTACAGCGCAGGCCGCCCTCGCCCAGCAGCAGGATGAGCTGGCCGCCTCGCTCAAGACATTGCAGGCAGCACCGCCAGGTCCAAGCAGCAACGATCTGAAGGCGCTGGAACAACGACTGGCCACGGCAGAGGCGACGTTAGAGCAACTGTCGGTCCGCCCTGCTATGCCTGCGGCCGCCAACACCCAGCCAAAGGCCTCTACGGGTGAAAAAGCCAAAGCCAAGGCGCTGACACCGCCCTTCACCCTGCTGGGTATCGAGACCCGAGGTGACGTCAGGTTCGTGGCAGCCCTGCCCGCCGGCGCCCATTCGCTGACGACCGTGCATTTGCTACAGCTTGGCGACAGCTTGAACAGCTGGCAGCTGCGCGCGATCCGCGCGGACCGGGTGGTGTTCCATGTCCCGGGGCATGGCGACCACACACTGCCCCTGCCGTGACGAGGTGCTTATGGCTCGGTTCTCCCGCCTTTTGCTCATCCTGCTCCCCACCTGCTTGTTCGCAGGACTGGCGTGGACCGCGCCAAAATTGGTTGACTCGGCTTCGCAGTTCAGCGAACAGACGCCGCTTGATCGGCAGCCATCGGACGCGACTCGGGCAAAGGCCTGGGGGCTGACGGAGGATGAGTGGGCCAAGTTCGAGCGCCTGCAGGCTGGGCCCCGCCATTACTGGTCGCCGCAGCTCGATCCGCTCACCACCCTCGGTGTGGAAGCCGACTCAGACCAAGAACGGCAGCGCTACGCCGAACTGCAGGTCCGCCTAGAAGCCAAGCGCGCCGAGCGTGAGCTGGCCTACCAGAAGGCCTATACCGCCGCCTGGGCGCGCCTGTTCCCAGGGATGCTGCCCGTGCCGGGCATGGCCGACGATCCAGCGGCTGCCCCTGCTGGCCGCTTTGCCCTGTTTGTGGAGCAACGCTGCACGCCCTGCGTCTCCAACACCCAGCAGTGGCTGCGTGGCGGCGCACACCTCGATGTGTACCTGATCGGTAGCCAGGGTGACGATGGACGTCTACGCCAATGGGCGCGGGGCGCGGGCATTACCCCCGCCCAGGTCAGCAGTGGCCAGGTCACCCTCAACCATGACCGTGGCCGTTGGTTCTCCCTGGGCGCCAGCCGCCCCTTACCGGCGCGCTACCAGCAGGTGGACGGGAAATGGCAGCGCATCGACTGATCCTCGCGCTGGCCTTTACCGGCGCCACGGCCGTTCACGCCGACGCGCTGCCGCCACCCGCGTATCAGCTGGCCGCCGCGCGCGCGGGCATCCCGGCCTCCGTATTGTTCGCCATCGCCCTGCAGGAGAGCGGCACGCCGCTGCGGGGTCACCTCATGCCCTGGCCTTGGACCCTGAATGTCGCCGGCACCTCGCAGCGCTTCGCCCGCCGTGATGAAGCGTGTGCCGCACTTAAGCTGGCACTGATCCGCCACAACCCCAAGCGCATCGATGTTGGTCTGGGCCAGACCAACCTCGGCTACCACCCGGACCGCTACCGCAGCGCCTGCGATGCTCTCGATCCGCGCGCCAACCTGGCCGTGACTGCCGAGCTGCTGCGCGCCCACTACGCCGACAGCGGTGACTGGGTCGTAGCGGCGGGCCGCTATCACCGCCCGGCTGGCGGTACACCTGCAGCGCGCTACCGCCGACAGTTCAGCCAGCACTGGCAACGCGTCCAAGCGGTCGTGGCGTCTCCGAGAGGGCAGCAGCCATGAACCGTCCGTGCTGGTTAACACTGTGTATTTGTCTCTGGTGGGCGGTTGGCGCGCTCGCGGCCCCCAGCCAGCTGCCCGATTCCCGCGCGCTGACGTGGGCCCTGCCCGTACACAGCACACACCTGTCACCCGGTGCCGTGTCGCCAAGGCCATTGAAGCTGCCAGGGTTCACGCCGCTGTTCCTGGTCGGGCACGACGCCGCCTCCCTGCAATGGTTGGCCCAGCATGCACAGAGGCTGCAGGACCTGGGCGCCAGCGGCCTGGCTGTTGAAGTGGCCGACGCCCAAGCATTGCGCCGCATCCAGGCGGCAGCCCCGGGGCTGGACATCTGGCCGGTGAGCGGTGACGACATAGCCGAACGCCTGGAGCTGCAGCACTACCCGGTGCTGATCATGCCCACTGGCCTGGAACAGTGAGGGTGTATCATGGGCGAACATGCGATGGAGTCCCTGCTGCGCCCGGCGGTGGAGCTGTACACCGTGGGCATCTGCGCCGGTGCTGGCGCCCTATGCCTGCACTCGCCTTGGGCGGTGGCGCTGTCGCCCGAGGTGGGGGCAGGCATGGCCCTGGCCTATACCGCGTTCGGCCTGAAGCGGCTCAATGAGGCGCGGATTGTCCTGCGCTATCGGCGCAATATCCGCCGCCTGCCGCGCTACTCGCTGACCAGCCGGCAGATTCCGGTGAGCGGCAAGCGCCTGTTCATGGGCCGCGGCTTTCGCTGGACCCGCCTGCACACCCAACGCCTGCTCGAGGCGCAGGACCCGGCGCTGGCCCGCTATGTCAACCAATCAGCCGCTCACCAGTGGGCGCGGCAGATGGAACGTCTGCTGGAGAAGGCTCCACCTGGGCTGTCGCTGCTGCCCCGCCTGACCGCATGGGACAATCCACTCAACCCGGTGCGTCCGCTGCCGCCGGTTGGCGGTTCACCGCTACTGCACGGCGTCGAGCCGAAGGAACAGGAAGCCAGCTTGCCGCTGGGCGAACGCGTCGGGCATACCCTGGTACTGGGCACCACGCGGGTTGGCAAGACGCGTCTGGCCGAGGTGTACATCACCCAGGACATCCACCGGCCGAGCCAGGAGGTGGTGATCGTCTTCGACCCCAAGGGCGATGCCGACCTGCTCAAGCGCATGTACGTGGAAGCACGCCGCGCCGGCCGCGCGCATGAGTTTTACGTTTTCCACCTGGGCTGGCCGGAGATCTCCGCCCGCTACAACGCCATCGGCCGCTTCGGCCGCATTTCTGAAGTCGCCACCCGCATCGCAGGGCAACTGAGCGGCGAAGGCAACTCAGCGGCGTTCCGCGAGTTCGCCTGGCGCTTCGTCAACATCATCGCCCGGGCGCTGATCGAGCTCGGCCGGCGCCCCGACTACCTGCAGATCCAGCGGCATGTAGTGAACATTGATGCACTGTTCATCGAATACGCCCAGCACTTCTTCGCCCGCCATGATCCGCAGGCCTGGGAAGCGATCGTGCAGATCGAGGGCCACCTGAATGAGAAAAACATACCGCGGCACATGATCGGCCGGGAAAAGCGCGTGGTAGCGATCGAGCAGTACCTCACCGCCAAGCGCATCTTCGATCCGGTGATGGATGGCCTGCGCTCAGCCGTGCGCTATGACCGCACTTACTTCGACAAGATCGTGGCTTCACTGCTACCTCTGCTGGAAAAACTCACCAGCGGCAAGACCGCGCAATTACTCGCCCCAAATTACGCCGACCTCGATGATTCACGGCCAATCTTCGATTGGCTGCAGGTCATTCGCAAGCGTGGCATCGTCTACGTCGGCCTGGATGCGTTGTCCGACGCCGAAGTCGCCGCTGCCGTCGGTAACTCGATGTTTGCCGACCTGGTCTCCGTGGCCGGTCATATCTACAAGCACGGTATCGACCACGGGCTGCCAGGCTCCTCCACCGCGGCAGACAAGGTGCCGATCAACTTGCACGCCGACGAGTTCAACGAGTTGATGGGCGACGAATTCATTCCGCTAATCAACAAGGGCGGCGGTGCGGGTATCCAGGTCACCGCCTATACCCAGACCTTGAGCGACATCGAGGCGCGCATCGGCAGCCGCGCTAAGGCCGGCCAGGTCATCGGCAATTTCAACACTCTGCAGATGCTGCGTGTGAGGGAAACCGCGACCGCAGAACTGCTGACCAACCAGCTACCCAAGGTCAACGTGCAAACACGCACCCTGGTCTCCGGCGCGACGGACACCGCCGACCCTGATGCTCGCACCGACTTCACCTCTTCCTCGCAGGATCGGGTCACCACCACCGCCGTGCCGCTGATCGAACCCGCGCACATCATCGCCCTGCCCAAGGGCCAGATGTTCTCGTTCCAGGAAGGCGGGCAACTGTGGAAGGTACGGATGCCGCTGCCCAAACCGGCCAGTGACGATGCCATGCCGGCGGATCTGCAGACCCTGGCCGAGCGTATGCGCGAGTCCTACAACGCGACTGCGGGGAATTGGTGGAGCAGCGTTGGCGGTGCGCCGACGGTCGATTTCGATCCAGAGCAGCCGCCACCCGGGCGCAGGCACACCCCGTAAGCGCGCCGTCAGCAACCGAGAATGTGGAGCCCGTATGCCTACCACCCCAGCCAGCCTACCTCCTCCACAGCGAAGTCCGGGGCTCATCTTCGGCATGCTCGATCTTGGCCTGCGACTGCTCGGTCTGCTGTTCGCTTCGCTGATTTTTTCCATCGTGTTGGAGTTCGTGGGCATGCTGTGGTTCTGGCCCGAGCAGGGCTGGCATCACAGCCATGACATGTGGCTGAGCGAGCTGGGTTGGCTCAGCAGTCACTTCAAGAGTTCGCTGCTCGTGCAAGAGCCGGCACAAGCGACCGCCAAGGTACTCGAACACCTGAACGACTGGGTCGTAGTGCGCTCTGGATGGGCGACATCTGATACCCAGCTGAAACTGCTCAGTCGAGAAACGTCAATTCAGGGGCAGTTCGCGCAGGTCTACGTTGTGATGCAGGACTATCTGTTGGCGGCCCTGTTTACGGTCTTTACTTTCGTAGTGCGACTGGCCGTTCTCACCTTGGCCACCCCTCTGTTCTTGCTTGCGGTGATCACTGGTGCGGTCGATGGGCTGATGCGTCGTGACTTGCGCAAGTTCGGTGCGGGCCGGGAGAGCAGTTTTGTATACCATCGAGCGAAGCGTACTTTGCTGCCGCTGATGGTAAGCCCTTGGGTGATCTACCTATCCCTTCCCTTATCGGTGAATCCCATTTGGGTTCTACTACCATGCGCTGCGCTACTTGGATGGATGGTGACAATCACGACTGCAACGTTCAAAAAATATCTTTGACCGCCCGCTATCGACCCAGGCTGTGTGAAAACTCCCGCAATTGTCTAATCTTCTGATCGTCGAGATCGTAGCGGGGGCGATCATGAAGCGATTTATTGAAGGTGAGGCTCGGATGCAAGTCACCTTGCTGCCGGAGTGTCTGGACGATTACGTAGCCGAAGAAAATTCAGTGCGCGTGGTCGATGTTTTCGTCGATGAACTCGACCTGGGCGCACTTGGTTTTGAGGGCGTCGATCCTGCCGCAACTGGTCGTCCGGCCTATCACCCAGCGGTGTTGCTGAAGATCTATATCTACGGCTATCTCAATCGGATTCAGTCCAGCCGTCGGCTTGAGCGTGAGGCCGAGCGCAACGTCGAGTTGATGTGGCTAACGGGGCGTTTGGCCCCGGACTTCAAAACTATTGCCGACTTTCGCAAGGACAACGGCAAAGCCATTCGCAGCGTATGCCGCCAGTTCGTAGTTCTTTGCCGCAACCTCAATCTCTTCTCCCAGTCGATCATCGCCATCGACGGCAGCAAATTCAAAGCCGTCAATAATCGCGACCGCAACTTCACTCAGGGCAAAGTGAAGGCACGCATGCAGCAGATCGAGCAGAGTATTGATCGATATCTGGCGGCGATGGATTCGGCGGATCGGGCAACACCCGAAGTCGCCGAGGCCAAAGCGGAGCGGCTTAAAGAAAAGATAGAAACACTGAAAAAGCAGATGCAGAAACTCAAGGAAATCGAGGCGCAGCTCCACGAAAGTCCAGACCAGCAGATCTCCCTCACAGACCCAGATGCACGCTCAATGGCCACGAGCGGTCGAGGCACCGGAACGGTTGGCTACAACGTACAAACAGCTGTTGACGACAAACACCACCTGATCATTGCCCACGAGGTGACCAACGTTGGTAATGATCGTGGGCAACTGAGCAATATAGCGAACCAAGCGCGTGAAGAAATCGAGGCTGAATCGCTAACGGTGGTGGCCGACCGAGGCTATTACAAAGGTCTGGAAATCCTTGCTTGCGAGCAAGCCGGCATCACTACCTTCGTACCGAAACCCCTCACATCTGGCAGCAAAGCCGAAGGCCGATTTGGTAAGCAGGACTTCATCTACCTTGCTGCATCGGACGAGTATCGATGCCCTGCGGGACAGCTACTGACCCGGCGGCATTCTTCGGTGGAAGACGGCATGCTTCTGCACTGTTATTGGTTCTCGGGCTGCCAGTCCTGCGCAATGCAGAAGCAGTGTACGACCGGTAAGGAGCGCCGGGTAAAGCGCTGGGAACATGAAGCCGTAGTCGATGCGATGCAGGTACGGCTGGAAAATGATCCAACGATGATGAGGCGTCGCCGACAGACCGTTGAACATCCTTTTGGAACGCTCAAATACTGGATGGGAAGTACCCACTTCCTGACCAAAACCCGGCCGAAAGTGAGCACCGAGATGAGCCTTCATGTGCTCGCCTACAACCTCAAACGAATGATGAGCATCTTCGGCATCGCAGGACTGCTTGAGGCGATCAGGGCGTGAATCCAGCCGCTTGGCTCGCCCGTTAGTAGCCGATTGGGCCGCTGACGCGGCCCAATCGGCATTACAAACATCTATGTAGCTGACTAAGGTAATTCGCGCTTCCGCCCGCTTATTCCACAGGCAATCCTCGCGACTCTCAGTTTTCGACGTATTCAGCGCGTTTTCACACGACCTGGACCCATAGCTGCCTTTCGCGGAAGACAGCTAAACTCACTGGGACGCTCTAACGTGGCATTGGGATTTGGGATAGGAAGCTTATTGGATCCTCGGGGCGAAGGCCTTCGTCACCGAAATCAAACCGCCAATACCCCACATCATGCCAAGCATCGAGCTTGAATCCGACCTGCGGAAACGTACCGATGTGCTGAAAACCGAGTCGCTCGTGCAGCCCGACACTGCCTTCATTCGGTAAGGCAATGCCGGCATAAGCCGAGCGATACCCCAAACGCTTTAGAACCGGCAGCAGCACGTCATAGAGCTGGCGAGCAATCCCGCTGCGGCGCTGCCCCTCAGCGACATACACCGTCACATCCACCGCCCAGCGGTACGCCGCACGCGCCCGGTGCTGACTGGCGTAGGCGTAGCCGACTACCCGCCCCTCCTGCACCGCTACCAAATAGGGGTAGGTTTGCAGCGTCGTGGCAATCCGCTCACGCATCTGCTCCACGCTCGGCACCGCCTCTTCGAATGAGATGGCCGTGTTGAGCACGATGGGCGCGTAGATGATCTGGATCTCTTCTGCATCCTCTGGTCTGGCGACACGAATCTCGATTCCGCTATGCATCCGGCTGCTCCAAGCTGTTCAGGTATGCCACTACTTCGTTTACGGTGCTGCGCGCAGTACGGGTGACGCCGATCAGCGTCGCCGAGGCCAGGCCGGTCCAGTCGCCATATCCCACCAGCCAGAGGCCCGGCTCGCGAATAGAGCGCGACCCGTCAACCTCGACCTTACCGCTGTCATCCAGCACGTCCAAGTCCCGCAAGTGATCCAAAGCCGGCCGGAAACCGGTACACCAGATCACCGCATCGACCTGGGTTTTCTCACCATTGGGCCAGACGACCCCGTCAGGCGTGAATGAGACAAAAGGCCTTACAGACCGCAGGGCTCCTCGCTCGCGGGCCCGAACCACCGGGGGCACCATGACGATATCGCCAAGCCCGCCGACCGGTGCGTCGATAACACGGCCCTCCTGTTGAGCCTTGAGGCGCTCGGTAGCCCGTTCGAACAGCACTCGGCCATCGACGTCATCAGGCAGAAACGCCGGCTCCTCCGTGGTTACCCACGTTGCGTCGGTGACCTCGGACAGCTCCGCATAAATTTGCGCCCCCGAGTTGCCACCACCAACGACCAGCACACGCTTTCCTTGGAAAGCCTCTGGTGACTGGTAATGGGCAGAGTGAATCTGCTGCCCCTGGAACAGCTCTATTCCCGGATAGGCCGGAACATAGGGCTTGCTCCAGGTCCCCGTCGCGCTGATGACGGCACGGGCTTCCCAGTCGCGGTCCTTAGAGCGCACACGAAGGCCACGCCCGGTTCGCTCCACCGCCGTGACGCTGACGGGGCGAACGATAGGAAACCCATAGCGTACCTCGTACTGCTCCAGATAGCTGACCACGTGATCCCTATCGGGATCACCTTCGGTGACTGGCGGCATCGGCCAGCCCGCGATCGAGCTCCAAGCGGAGGGCGAGAACAGCGTCAGCGAGTCCCAGCCATGGCGCCAGGCCCCGCCCGCTGCCTCTTCGGCGTCGAGCAGCAGGAACGAAAGCTTGGCCCGTTTGAGAAAATAAGCCACCGTCAGCGCGGACTGCCCGCCGCCAATCACGATGACATCGAGTAGTTCGCCTTCGGTGGCCATGGTTTCTCCTGTCTGGCTGGAGCGCTCAGTCTTCGCCGAATTGGTTGATGTAGTTGATGTGCGCAGGCTTCTGAATCGCGCGTGGGCGCAGCTCTTGCACCCATGCGATCGCCTCGCGGCGCGGCATTCCGGATTCGATCAGCAGACGGGCAGCGAACAGTCCGGTGCGGCCGGAGCCGCCCTTGCAGTGGATGGCCAGGGTCTTGTTGGATGCGAGCAAAGCGTCCAACTGGTGGCGGATCTCTCCCAGCCCGGCCTCGAAGTTTTCATCCGGGGCCTGATCATCCTCGATCGGCAGCTGGTACCACTCCAACCCATGCTGCTTGGCCGCGACGCCAAGCTCGCCAACGCCGTTTTCCTGAAGCTCTGTATCCGACATCAGGGTAACCAGCGCCACGGCACCAGCCTGCTTCAGCGTCTCCAGGCTTTCAGCGAGAGCGCTGGCCTGCGTGCCCGGACAAGGCGTAAAAATCAGCGCACCCGGAGTATGGGGCAACGATTTCAATGAGTAAGGATGCGACATGCTCATGACCTCAAATAGACCGAATATTGACTCTCTTGGATAGTTCTTCCGCCGACTCTTTGCGCTCGGAGTAGCGGTCTACCAAATAATCCTGGCGATCACGCAGCAGGAGCGTGAACTTGGTCAGTTCCTCCATTACGTCGACCAGTCGATCGTAGAAAGAAGACGGCTTCATGCGCCCGGCTTCATCGAACTCCAGGAAGGCTTTCGGCACCGACGACTGGTTCGGGATGGTAAACATACGCATCCAGCGGCCAAGCACGCGCAGTTGGTTCACCACGTTAAAAGACTGCGAGCCTCCACAAACCTGCATCACGGCGAGGGTCTTGCCCTGGGTTGGGCGAACGGCGCCCATGGCCAGCGGTACCCAATCGATCTGCGCCTTGAAGACAGCACTCATTGAGCCGTGACGCTCGGGCGAGCACCACACCTGGCCTTCGGACCATTGCATCAGCTCGCGGAGTTCCAGCACCTTCTCGTGGGAGTCCGGAGCGTCATCCGGCAGCGGCAGGCCGGAAGGGTCGAAAATACGGGTTTCGGCGCCGAACTCTTCCAGCAGGCGCGCAGCCTCCTGGACCATCAAGCGGCTGAATGAGCGTTCGCGGGTCGATCCGTACAGCAGCAGGATGCGCGGTTTGTGTGTGGAAGGATCCTTCGGCGCCAGCCGCTCCAGCGACGGCAGATCAATCAGGTCTGGTTGGACATTTGGCAGGTGGTCGTTCATTTCGGTCTCCATTGATCCAGGGCCTACAGCGCGCCGATGCGGGCAAGTTCGGCTTTAAGTTCGTCCTGGCTCAGTTGCGAGAAAGGCAGCGCAATGAAGGCGCACACGCGCTCATCGATCTTCGCAAGTGTTGTCTGGAAGGCTTCTTCGATTTCTGCCTCACTCCCGGTGACCGCCGAAGGGTCGGCCAGGCCCCAGTGGGCTTTTAGCGATGGACCGAAGAAGATCGGGCAGGCTTCGCCGGCAGCGCGGTCGCACACGGTGACAACGATGTCGGGAGGAGAGCTCTCGAAGGCATCCGAGGCCTTGCTTGAAAGACCTGCGGTGGGGATACCGGCGGCTTCCAGGGTATTCAGTGCCCGCTCATTGACCTTACCGCTTGGGAAGCTGCCAGAGCTCACAGCTTCCATACCCTCGGGGGCCAGGTGATTGAACAGCGCCTCGGACAGGATGCTGCGGCAGCTGTTGTGGGTGCACATGAACAAGACTTTCATCAGGTATCTCCGGTTCAAAAGCTCAGGCGGATGGCCAATGCGGCCAAGGTGGCAAGCAGGATCGGCAGCGTCAGGACGATGCCGGTGCGGAAGTAGTAACCCCAGGTGATGACGATGTTCTTGCGGGCCAGCACGTGCAGCCACAGCAAGGTGGCCAGGCTGCCGATGGGGGTGATTTTCGGACCGAGGTCACAGCCGATGACGTTGGCGTAGATCATGGCCTCGCGCACGATGCCGGTGGCCTCGGCGGAATGGATCGACAAGGCCCCTACCAGCACGGTGGGCATGTTGTTCATGACCGACGACAGGCCAGCGGCGAGCAGCCCCGTCCCGAGGGAGGCGCCCCAGATCCCGTAGCCGGCGAAGACATTGAGGATCTGCGTCAGGTAGTCGGTGAGGCCGGCGTTACGCAGGCCATAGACCACGAGGTACATGCCAAGCGAGAACACCACGACCTGCCAAGGCGCGTCCTTGAGCACCTTGCGGGTTGAAATCACGTGCCCACGCGCGGCGATCAGGTAGAGGATCAGCGCACAGGCAGCAGCAATGGCGCTGATCGGAACGCCCAGCGGCTCGATGGCGAAGAAGCCGACCAGCAACAGCGCAAGCACCCACCAGCCGGCAACGAACGTCGCCTTGTCGCGGATAGCGGCTTCGGGAGCCTTCAGTTGGTCGAGTTCATAGGTACGCGGCAGGTCCTTGCGGAAGAACCACAGCAGCATTCCCAGGGTGGCGGCGATGCTGACCAAGTTCACCGGCACCATGACCGAGGCGTACTCGCTGAAGCCAATGCCAAAGTAGTCGGCGGAAACGATGTTCACCAGGTTGGATACCACCAGCGGCAAGCTCGCGGTATCGGCGATGAAGCCCGCCGCCATGACGAATGCCAGCGTCGCCGCCGGGGAGAAGCGCAGGGCCAGCAGCATGGCGATGACGATCGGGGTCAGGATCAGTGCCGCACCGTCGTTAGCGAACAGCGCCGAGACAGCGGCGCCCAGCAGGATGATGAAGGCGAACAGCTTGCGGCTGCTGCCATTACCCCAGCGGGCCACGTGCAATGCCGCCCACTCGAAGAACCCCGCCTCATCCAGCAGCAGGCTGATGATGATGACGGCGATGAAAGTGGCGGTAGCGTTCCAGACGATCTGCCAGACCACGGGGATATCGGACAGGCTCACGACGCCTGCCAGCAGCGCCACGACGGCCCCCAGTGCGGCGCTCCAGCCCACACCCAGGCCTTTGGGCTGCCAGATGACGAGAACGATCGTCACCAGGAAAATCAAAAATGCGATCAGCATGACTACAACTCAATCAGCGAAGGGAAGTCTCAAGCACAAGCAACAGGGCTCTGCGGCCGCTCGCCCATTTCGGCAAGGCGCAATGCATCAGAGCTCAACCATTCCTGGTTGGCATCGACCACTCCCTTCAGCATCGCGTCCACCCACTGCGGCAGTTCGGGGTGCAGTCGGTAGTACACCCATTGACCCTTGCGGCGATCCATCAGGATTCCAGCCTCGCGCAACTGGGCAAGATGCCGGGAGATCTTCGGCTGGCTCAGCTCCAGCGCGTGGGTAAGTTCGCAGACACAGAGTTCGCCTTCACGGGCGATCAGCAGGGTCATCCGGGCCCGGGTGTCATCAGCCAGGCATTTGAAAACGATGGGGGGAGTCAGTGTTTCCCGCATGTGACCTCCTGGGGAATGCGTATACGGCAAATATCTGGAAATCCGAATATATGCCTATTCAAATATGCGGTAAAGCAGATATTTATAATTGCCTCGCCTTACGGGACGTCATAAAACGGGAAAAAGCCCCCGCTCCGGGACCTATACTGGCCTTCGATACCATCCCCAGAGTCCCCAATGAACCAGTCTGATATCTCTGTCCGATTGCTTGGTACCGATCAAATCCAAGGCCTGGCTGCGCATCTGACTACAGCGGGCTTGCCGACCCAAGACCTTTTGCAGCCCGACCGAATGTTCTATTCCTTTCACCGGGGAGAAACGGAGTTGGGATACGGGGGCATTGAAGGAAGTGGTCGGACTCGCCTGATTCGCTCACTGGTTGTCGTACCGGCCCAGCGAAAGTCAGGGATCGGTACCCTGCTTCTCAGAGCACTTGAGCGAATAGCGGAAGCTGACGGAGCCCAGAGCCTTCATCTGCTGACCACAACAGCACCCGACTTCTTCGAGGCTCGGGGATATGAGCACAGAGACCGATCCCAAGCCCCAAAGGCAATTTCCAGTTCGGAGGAGTTCAACAGCCTCTGCCCGACGTCTGCGGTCTACATGGTGAAGGAGATTGGCGACATAAACTCGGTGTCACCACTGGTAACCCGCCTCCACGATCGTCAGTGAGTTCGTTCTCAGGTGTCCTAGGAACGAGTACTGCGGCCCCCGAAAGGTGTCGAATTGAATCGACCTCGGTTTCGTAGATACCTCGAACGGCTGCTATAGGTCCAGAGTGTGTAAAAACGTCAGATTGGGTTTTCTATCATCGACGCTAGGAGACCGTGCTCACGTTTCGCAAACTGATCAAGGTCACGACGCTTTCAGGAACAGTTAAAACAGCTCAGCAGCCTTTTAAAGTCATTTGGAAGGGGTAAAAAAGACCGGTTTTTACGCCGTTAACGCTTTCATCAAGCCAGTGGTGCCGATGATTTTCATGACCCTTTTCAGGTTGTAGGCGAGCACGTTCAGGCTCATCTCTGCACTCATCCCGTTAAGCTTTCGGGTCTGGAAGTGTGTCGCGCCCATCCATTGCTTGAGCGTCCCGAAGGGATGCTCAACCGTCCGTTTTCGGATCCGCATCATTTCCGGCGCGTTGCTCAGCCGGTTCTGCATTTCCTCCAGTACGGCTTCATGCTCCCAGCGTCGAACCCGCCGTTCCGTGCTCGGTGTGCACTGCGGTTTCATTGCGCAGCCCCGGCATTTCGAACTCCAGTAACGGTGCAACGTCAGGCCTTTTTCAACGTTGGTATAGCGCCAGATCAGCGCCTCTCCAGCCGGGCAAATGTATTCGTTTTTTTCCGCATCATAGATGAAGGCATCGTTATTGAAACGCCCGTCAGCCTTGGCTCCAGAGGTCATCGGCTTGGGCACATAGGCGGTGATACCTGCATCGTGACAAGCCAGGATTTGTTCGCTTTTGAAGTAACCTCGGTCAGCCACTACCGACAACGTATCTGACGCCATCGCCTCGCCGGCCTGCTTGGCCATCGAGCTGAGTTGATCGCGGTCGGAACCGACGTTGGTCACCTCGTGCGCAACGATCAAATGGTGCTGAGTATCGACCGCTGTCTGCACGTTGTAGCCGACGATTCCCGTGCCGCGCGTCATCATGGAGCGGGCGTCTGGATCGGTCAGTGAGACCTGTTTATCCGGCGATTCATTGAGCTGGATTTCGATCGCTTGAAGCTCCTTCATTTGAGTTTTGAGCTTGGCGATTTTTTCCTCCAGCCGCACGACGCTGGGCTCAGAGGAAGTTGGTTCTTGCCGATCGGCAGCATCGAGCGCAGTCAGGTAACGGCTGATGCTCGATTCAATTTCTTCCATTCGCCGCTTCAGTTTGGCGCTGGTGAAGTTGCGGTCACGATTGTTGACGGCCTTGAATTTACTGCCGTCGATGGCAACCAGATTTTCTCCGAACAATCCTAGCTGCTGACAGAGCACGACGAACTGACGGCAGACTCCTCGGATGGCCTTGCTGTTGTCTTTTCGGAAGTTGGCGATGGTCTTGAAATCCGGCGTCAATCGCCCGGTCAGCCACATCAATTCGACATTGCGCTGCGTCTCTCGCTCAAGGCGCCTGCTCGACTGAATGCGGTTGAGATAGCCGTAGATGTAAATCTTCAGCAGGATCGCGGGATGATAAGCTGGCCGGCCCGTATCTGCTGGTATGACACCGTCAAAACCCAGCTTGACCCGGTCGAGTTCATCGACGAAAACGTCAACTACACGCACCGGATTGGTATCGCTGACGTAGTCGTCAAGGCTCTCGGGAAGCAAGGTGCTTTGGCCGCGATGTTCGCCTTGGATGAAGCGCTTCATTGACGATCCCTGAGTTAACTCCCTCGGAAATCATAGCAAAGGTGCGTGGAGGTATAGGCTCCATGGCAGAAGCAGACTTCAGTTACCCCTCTCACCGGTGAACAATTTTTGAGGTGCTGACGATGACGCGCTTACAGGTTGTAAAGATTGACTTAAGTGGGGTGGCGAGTTCCGATGAACTCCATTCCACCTTGAGGGTTGCGCTCGGATTCCCCGGTTGGTACGGCTGTAATTGGGATGCTTTCTGGGACGCAATTACAGGACTTGTGCAAATGCCCGCGCAACTGAAAATTTCAGGGTGGGATACTTTATCCAGACGTTTGCCGGGGGATGCGAAGCTCATGCAAAAATGCCTTGCAGACATGAAGATTGAGTATCCAGAACTCGCATCAGATGTGGAGTTCGACTAAACGATTTTTCAAGCCTACATTCGGTCGGGGCCACGTAAAAACGTCAGCTTCACCCAGGGAAACTTTTAGCAGACCCAGCAACGAGATCCTTGGTTCAGTGCCGTTGGCTGATCTGTTTTTACACACTCTGGGCCGATTGCGCTCATAGGAGAGTAATACGTAGCCGATCCAACACACTTGCCCCAGTGGCTCACGACGCACTCACTGCAGTCTTTTGTTCTAAAGCGAAGGCTCGAAGATCCCTTTATTCCATGCCAAAGGCTGCCTGACTCCCCAAGGTGAATGCCAGTTACCCGGCTGGATTTCGCCATGAACACTTCCACTTCTGCCCTATTGCTTACCTGTCTAGTGTCGCTCGGTGCCGCTGCTCAAGACGCGCCGGAGCGCTCGGAGCTGGGCCTCATGCAAGGGCAGATCACTGCCATCGAACTGTTGGCCGACCGCGCAAGCACCGCCTCAGTCAGTACCGCGGAGACCCGCTATCGGTTCGATTATTCGAGGTTCGCTGCGGACCTCGAGCGTGTGCGCCAAGGCATCCAAAAATACCTGTCGCCCTCGCGTGCCCAGCCAGCTGATCTGATCGAGCTGTCCGGTGATTACCGTGCTGAAGCGCCTCACTCGAGGTCTTCCGATGAGCATGACTGACGCCCAACTTAACGCGTTTTCGGCCGTGGCCGGATATTCCCCGCAGCTCAGTTCGGTGATGTGGCGCTCATCGGTGCTCGTGCTCGCATTGCTCTGGTGCACCTGGGCGCTGTGGACCGGCTACCGCGGTTGGGCGGCCGGCAACCTCAATTTCGGTGCGTTCGGCGGCAGCACGCTACGCCTGGCCCTCGCCCTAATCGTGCTGATGTTTTTCATGCTGTCGTAATCAGGAGACCTTGCCATGAACCTCCCCCGTCATTGTCATCGCCCGCTCGCTCTGCTGCGGGAATCCTGTTCGAAAGCCCTGTTCGGCGGTCTGATGCTGTTGAGTTCGACACTGGCCTGGGCCGACCTGCCGACCATGGAAGCACCGTCTCGCGGTGAGGGCTCGGGCCTGATCGACACCATCAAGAACTACGCCTACGACGGCGGCATTCTGCTCGGTCTGCTGATTGCTACCCTCGCCTTCCTTGGCGTGGCCTGGCACTCGCTCACCGTCTACGCCGACGTGCAAAACCAGCGCAAGACCTGGAAAGACCTCGGCGCCGTGGTCGGCGTCGGCGCGCTGCTGGTGGTAGTGATCCTGTGGTTCCTCACCAAAGCCGCGACGATCCTGTGAGGTCACCATGTCCGACGCCCCAGCCACTCTGCCTGACGGCACGCTGACCTTCCTCCCGGAGCGGCTCAACCGTGACCCGGCCGTGCTTCGCGGACTCACCAACGACGAGATGTGGGTCGCCCTAGTCGTCGGCGCCGGGCTGGGTGCGATTCTCGGCGCACCGCTGGCGGTGGCCACCGCCTCCCTCGCTACCCTCCCCACGTGCATGTTCCTGTGCATGGCATTGATGTTGCTCGGCGGCGGCAAGCTGCTGCGCCGGGCCAAGCGTGCCCGCCCCGAAACTTGGTTGTACCGACGTATGCAGTGGCACTTGGCGGCGCACTGGGGCATCGGCACTCATCAGCTGATCCTGCACTCGGGGCCCTGGACCGTGCGCCGTACGCGTCGGCATGCGAGGGGCACGCCATGAGCCGCTTCCGCAATAAGGTGGATGCGCAGCAGGCGCATATCTTCAGTCTGCGCCTGGCCGTGGGGATCCTGGCGCTGCTGTGCTGCGGGCTCTGGTATGGCTGGCAGTCCGCGCCGTCTGAGCTCACCATTCACGTGCCACCCGATCTGCGTTCCGGTAGTACGCGCAAGTGGTGGGATGTACCCCCGGAAAACATCTACGCCTTCGCGCTGTACATCTTCGGCCAGCTCAACCGCTGGCCCACCGACGGCGAGGTCGACTACCACCGCGCCATCTTTGCCTTGCAGCCCTACCTGACACCGGCGTGCAAGACCTTCTTCGACGGCGACTTCGAGTACCGCAAGGCCGCCGGCGAACTGCGCGGCCGAGTGCGCGGCGTCTACGAGGTGCTGGGCCGCGGCTACAGCGACGATCCCGACCTGCGTGTGAAACAGCTGGATAAGCACAGCTGGCTGGTCAGACTCGACCTCAATGCCGACGAGTACTACGCCGCCGAACCGGTGAAACGCGTGGTGGTGCGCTACCCGCTGCGAGTGGTGCGCTTCGACGTCGACCCCGAGTACAACAAGTGGGGCCTGGCCCTGGACTGCTACGAAGGCACGCCGCAGAAGCTGACGCTGCCTGGAGGTGCGGGATGATGCGAGTCTTGATCATGATGTTGGCGGTAGCTGCAGGTTGGTGTTCTGCAGCCGGTGCGGTCGAGGTCAAATACTGGGACCGCCTGCCGCTGGCCGTTCCACTTACGGTGGACCAGGAGCGAGTCCTGATGCTGGATGAGGATGTTCGCGTGGGGGTGCCGGGCACGGTCGCCGGCAAGCTGCGTGTGCAGTCGGTCGGAGGCACGGTGTACCTGCGCGCCGCAGAGGCCCTCCCCCCGACCCGGCTGCAACTGCAGTCGGTGAAGTCGGGCGACATCATCCTGATCGACATCGAGGCGCTTGAGGGTAGCGAGGCACTGGAGCCAGTCAAGATCGTGGCCCAGGGTCAGGCGCCAGACGATGAGGCCGCAAAAGACACCGCACCGACCGCGACACCGGTACCGGTGGTGCTCACCCGTTATGCCGCGCAGAACCTCTATGCGCCCCTGCGTACCGTGGCACCATTGCCCGGTGTACGTCGGGTTTCCTTGAGCGACTCTGCCGCGTTCAGCACCTTGCTGCCCACCGAACGGGTTTCGATCAAGGCACTCGCAGCCTGGCGGCTGGGCGACTACTGGGTAACGGCGGTGAAGATCGTGAACCGCGGCCCCGGCAAGGTGGCGCTGGACCCGCGCCACCTGCAAGCCACGCTGTACGCGGCAACTTTCCAGCACGCGGACCTCGGCCTTGCCGGCACGCCTGAAGACACCACCGTAGCCTACCTGGTTACCCGTGGCGGCGACCTGAAGCACGCGCTGCTGCTGCCCCCGCCAAAACCGGAGGCTGGCGATCATGAAAGCTAACAGCCTGCTGAAGTGGCTGGTGCCCGGGGTCCTGTTGGGCATCGTGCTGATCATCGTCAAATCCTGGGTGGCCGCGCCAAACAGCGAGCCCGTTCACGATCCTGACAAGGCCGCGCTCAGCGCGGAACAGGCCAAAGCCTTGGGCATCGCTGGCGACACCCCGCGCGACACCGTGGCCACGCTGATCGGCCAGGTAAAAGCGATGCGCAGCGAAATGCAGACGTTGAAGAAAGGCAACGATGCGCTGCAGACCGAGAACAACCGGCTGCGCACGCGCGAAGGCAATATCGACACGCGCATCCAGAGCACGCTGAGCAGCGTCACCCAACAGGTCACCGAGCAGCGCCAGCAGGCCAACGATGCTCGGCAGAAAGCTGAGCAGCAGCACCGCGAGACCCAGGGGCTGCTCTCTAGGCTCAAGGACCAGCTCACCGGCAAGCCAGCCGCGAAGTCAGATGTTCCCGCAGGCTTCGGTCTTGAACCGGGCGACGAGCAGCAATTTGTAGGGGCTCAAGCGCCGGCAGATGCGGTGCAGTGGATCGAACCGTCGAATGCACGCGCCGGGCAAGAGGATACCGGTAAAGCTGATGGTCCCCTGTCGTCGTTGACCTCAAAGTTTAAGGACCTGCACAGTCTGGACAACAACGCCATCGATCGTGGCCAGGACCGCTTACGTGCCGTCGCCAAAGGCGAGCGTGATCTGGAAGACGCTCAAGACCGTACCGAAAGCGCCAGGCCTGTTTACACCCTTCCCGAGAACTCGACGTTGATGGGCTCGATCGCCATGACAGCACTGATTGGCCGGGTGCCGGTGGACGGCACAGTGAACGATCCCTATCCGTTCAAGGTGCTGGTGGGGCCAGACAACCTCACTGCCAACGGCATCGACCTGCCGGACGTGGTCGGCGCGGTCATGAGCGGCACTGCCGCCGGTGACTGGACGTTGTCCTGCGTGCGCGGCCAGGTCGAGTCGATCACCTTCATCTTCAGCGACGGTACTGTCCGCACGGTGCCGCAGCCGCAGAAGGTCGTCAGCCGAAATCGCAGCAGCACCCAGACCTCGGACACCGAGAAGATCCGCGGCGGCCTGGGCTACATCTCCGACCCTTACGGCATTCCCTGCATTTCCGGCGAGCGCCGCTCCAACGCCCAGCAGTATCTGGGCAGCCAGAGCCTGATCACCGCAGCCGGCGCCGGCTTCGCTGCAGCCCTGGGCAGCGAGCAGACCAACACCTCCTTCATCAATTCGGCCAGCGGCAGCCTGGGCCTGTCCCAGAACAGCGGCAACAGCGCGCTGAACTCGGTGATCAGCGGGGGTATTGGCGACATCCGCGAGTGGATCAACAAGCTCTACGGTGAAGCATTCGCCGCCATCTACGTGCCGCCTGGGGCCAGAGTGGCCCTGCATCTGGACCACGAAATCAGCATCGACTACGAACCCAAAGGCCGGAGAGTGAACCATGAAAGCCCATCCGTCTCGGTACTGGATCTGGATTAGCCTGCTGCTCGGCCTGCACCTGGCGGGCTGCTCCACCAACAAGGAAGAAATGCTGCCCCACGGTGATCACACCATGCTGGATATCTGGAACGGCGGTGGCTCGGTCGGTACTCAGCAGCAGCTGTCGGAGGCGCGTGGCGAACTGCGTCGACCGGTGCTTGATCCCGAACGCCGGATCAACGACCAGAGCGCCTACACGCGCACCGCCGCCAATGAAATCCGTGCCCAGTTCCCGCGTCTGCCCAATCCAGACCTGGTCATGTACGTCTACCCGCATCTGGCAGGTACCCAACAAACGCCGGTGCCTGGCTACTCGACCGTGTTCCCGTTGTACGAGAAGGTCCAGTACGCGCTGCCCGGCGAGCGCCTGGACGGTCTGTGATGGCTGATGACGCGAGTCGCGATCCGTCCCGCTGGAAGCCCTGGCGCGCGGCACAGCGCCGGCGCGCCACCCTGGCCGACGAGGCCGCCCAGTACGCGCACAACCCCAGCTTCACCGACCACCTGCCCTGGGTCGAGTATCTGGAAGAGGGACAGTGCTTTCTGCTTGATGACAACCGTTCCGTGGGCGCCGTGTTCGAGCTGCAGCCGATCGGCACCGAGGGTCGCGAGCCCGAATGGCTAATGGCAGCGCGCGATGCGCTGGAAGATGCGCTGCAAGACAGCTTCGACGAATTCGACCAAGCGCCCTGGGTGGTGCAGTTCTTCTGCCAGGACGACAGTGACTTCGCCCCGTACCTTGAACGCCTGGAGCGCTACATCGCGCCGCGCGCGCGAGGTACGCCATTCACCGAGGCCTTCCTCGCGTCGTTGCAGCGACACCTTGATGCCGTCGGCAAACCGGGCGGGCTGTTCGACGACCATGTGGTGTCTCACCTGCCGTGGCGCGGTAGCAACCGGCGGATTCGCCTGGTGGTCTATCGCTGGCTCGGGGAGCAGGCTGACGAGGATGGGCAGAGCCCGGTTCAGCTGTTGAACCGCACCTGCGACCGCTTGGTGGCCTCGCTGCAGGCCTGCGGGGTCAGCCCTCGACGCTTGATCGGGCGTGATTTCTACGCGTGGTTGCTGCCCTGGTTCAACCCCGCTCCTGCCCTCACCGGCGAATCCCCTGCCGCGTTCTATCGACGTGTGCCCTACCCGGAAGTGGATGACGGCGAGGAGCTGCCGCTGCCGTTCGACCACGATTTCGCCGAGCGGCTGTTCTTTAATGAACCACGTTCCGATAGCGAGCAAGGTCTGTGGTACTTCGATCAGCAGCCCCACGCTGTGATGGTGGTCGACAAGCTGCGCAGGCCACCACATATCGGCCAGCTGACCGGCGAGACGCGCAAGGGCGAAGCATTAAACGCCCTGTTCGACCAGTTGCCCGAGCAGACAGTAATGAGCCTGACCTTGGTGATCACCCCCCAGGATGTGCTCGAGGAGCAGCTCAACCGCCTGGCGCGCAAAGCCATCGGCGAAAACCTCGCTTCGACCCAGACCCGCCAGGACGTGGAAGAAGCGCGGGCGCTGATTGGGCGCCAGCACAAGCTGTACCGCGGCACGTTGGCGCTGTACCTGCGCGGCGCCGATGAACAGCAGCTGCGTCAGCGTTCGGTCCAGGCCGCCAATGTGCTGCTCGGTGCCGGCCTGCAACCGGTGCGCGAGGGCGATGAAGTGGCCGCCTGCAACAGCTACCTGCGCTGGTTGCCGATGATCTACAACCCGGCGCGTGACACACGCAATTGGTACACCCGACTGCTGTTTGCTCAGCACGTCGCCAACCTGCTGCCGCTCTGGGGGCGCAGCATCGGTACTGGCAACCCGGGCATCACCTTCTTCAACCGCGGTGGTGCGCCGCTGTCATTCGACCCGCTGTCGCGCTTTGACCGCTCCATGAACGGCCACCTGCTGTTGTTTGGCCCGACCGGCGCCGGCAAGTCGGCCACTCTAGTCTCGATCCTCATGCAGGTCATGGCCGTGTACCGGCCGCGACTGTTCATCGTCGAAGCCGGCAACTCTTTTGGCCTGCAGGGCGACTACTTCGCCACCCTCGGCCTGTCCGTCAACAAGGTTCAGCTCAAACCAGGCAGCGATGTGAGCATGGCGCCGTTCGCCCATGCCCGGCGCCTGATCGAACATCCGGACCAGGTCGCCAGCTTGTCTACCGAAGATCTGGCTGAGGCCGCGCCGGACAGTGATGAGCAGCGCGACGTGCTGGGCGAGTTGGAGATCACCGCGCGGCTGATGATCACCGGTGGCGAAGCCAAGGAAGAAGCGCGCCTGACCCGGGCGGACCGCAGCCTGATCCGCGAGTGCATCCTTGATGCCGCTCGACACTGCGCCACGACGGAGCAGCAGGTGCTGACCCGGCATATTCGCGATGCCCTACGTAAGGTCGCCAGCGATACCCACCTGCCCAACAAACGCCGTGAGCGGGCCCAGGAGATGGCCGAGTCCATCGACCTGTTCTGCCAGGGTTTCGAAGGTGCATTGTTCGACCGGCCCGGCACGCCCTGGCCGGAGAGCGACGTAACGATCGTTGACCTCGCCACCTATGCCCGTGAGGGTTACGAGGCGCAGATGTCGATCAGCTACATCAGCCTGATGAACACGGTAAACAACATCGCTGAGCGCGATCAGTACCTGGGGCGACCGATCATCATGGTCACCGACGAAGGCCACATCATCACCAAAAACCCGTTGCTGGCCCCCTTTGTGGTCAAGGGCACGAAGATGTGGCGCAAGCTCGGCGCCTGGTTCTGGCTGGCGACGCAGAACATGGCTGACTTGCCAGACGCGGCGCAGACCATGCTCAACATGATTGAGTGGTGGATCTGCTTGAACATGCCGCCAGCGGAAATCGAGGAAATTGCCCGTTTCAAGAAACTCACGCCGGCACAGAAAGCGTTGCTGCTCTCCGCGAGCAAGGCTTCGGGCAAATACACCGAGGGCGTGGTCCTGTCCAAGAACTTGCAGACGCTGTTCCGCGCGGTGCCACCGAGTCTGTACCTCGCCTTGGCCATGACCGAGCCCGAGGAAAAAGCCCAGCGCTGGCGATTGATGGAAGAGCACCAGCAGTCCGAGCTGGAGGCCGCCCTGCAGGTCGCAGCGGGGATTGATCGACTGCGCGGCATGTCGTGAACGAAACCGTCATGGCAATTAGAGCCCCTCTGTTCAGCAAAAATCGACAGAAGCACATTTGTACTCCTCTGGCATTTTGCGCATCTCGCGCCGCTAAATCGAGCGCCCGACAAAATCGATCACCCCGGACTCGGTTTGTCCGCCCTCCTCCAGTACCGGATCAGGGATGCTGAAACTTGGCGCACGGATGCTCACCGCTGCCACCTGCCGAGCGTTGCCCATGAACGTCACCGCCTTCAACCGAAGCAAAGCGTCGAAGCCCAGAAAGGCTCGGCGTGGCCGTGCCTTCACCGCGGCAACTCTACTGGTCGTCGCCGAGCAGTGCCTTGCATTGACCACGCCTACCATCATCGCCTCCGTCGGGTCGCTGCAGTGCCTGGAGTACCGAATCGTCGGAATCTGCTACTGGCTGCTCTGTACGCCCTTCGGTTGCACGGTGCGAACCTCACCGAAGATCCATCACTTCATTCCCGAGCTGGTGGTATCGAGCTATGCCGACACCGGCGCCAATCCCTGGAGCGAAATGTCGGCGCTGTCGGCGCCGACGCCGGCGTCGCAAGGAGGTGGCAACCTGATCACGCCGTCGCTGCATCGCGATAACCTGCCCAGGTTCAAGAATGTCGACGGCATTGGCCATCCCGGCGGAGCAGCCCTGACGGCCCTGGCGCACACGTTCGGCTATGCCTGCCCAAACGGAGCTGTGCCGTTTGCGCCCTACTACCTCAGCACGCTCGATCCGCTGGCTTGGCGGCAAGCCATTCCCGAATCCGTCTACCCACAGGCACTGGTCCCGGGGATGCGCGAGATCGGAAACCAGGCACTCGGGGACATGTGGGGCAACGTGTATCCGCGACACGGTTTTCTGGTGCAGCCCGACGATTTCAAGGCGGCTGCCGTGATGGCCCAACGCGCCAGCGACTTCATCACCCGCGTCGGCCAGCCGCACGTTTATCTACCGCTGCAACCGATGCCGGCCCCTGGCTACTGGCCGCCGCAGCCGGTGATGGAGAACAACGTCAACAACCACCGCTGGCAGTTACTCACCCCGGTGATCCAGAACACCTGCGCCATCTTCCCCAGCCCAACGATCCAGAGCGCCGACGGCGCCTATGCCTGGTCGCTCTGGCGGCCCTACCGCTGCTGCCAGCGCATGGGCCAGACGTTTCTGTTCAGCATCGACTTTGATGGAGGCCACTGATGAAAATCCTCGCGCTCGGGTTGGTGTGCTTCCTCGTGTGTGCCGCAGGCCATGCTGCAGAGAACGGCTACCACCTTGGTGACCAGGCTCCGGTCCTGGATGACCGCGTGATGTACACCATCGGTGGCGGCTCAGCAGCCGGTGCGCCCTCCTCGCTCTACCGCCCCAATGGCCTCGGCGTGGGTATGTCCTGGCGCGCCAACATGATGTGCGGAAACATGAACCTATCGAACACCCTGCAGAACCAGCTCAATGGTGCCACCCAGGGCTTTCAGCAAATCATGGGTAACGTCATCCAAAACGCCACGCAGGCAGTGATGTCGTTGCCGGCGATGATCATTCAGCGCGCCAATCCCGGGCTGTATGAGTTGCTGAGTAATGGCGTGCTGCAGGGGCGCATCGACTTCGACCGTTCCAAGCTCACCTGCCAGGCGATGGCGGCGAAAATGGCCGACAAGGTCGACCAGGCCGGCTGGGGTGCGCTGGCCCAGAATCAGGAAATGCAGCACAACCTCGAGCAGTCCGGCGGCGATGCCGTCATGGCGGTGAAGGATACCGAGTCGAACAACGGCAACAACGGCGTCAGCTGGGTCGGCGGGCAGAAAGCCGGTGGCAACGGCCAGCAACCCATCCGAGTGACGTCTGACGTGGTCAAGGCCGGCTACAACCTGCTGCACAGCCGGTCCGCTGAGGACTCCTCCGCCCTCGGGTCGGCTTGCCAGAATGGCGCCATCTGCCAGGCCTGGTCGAGCCCCGAGGATGCCTCCGAATGGGCGACGCGTGTGCTCGGTGAAACCGAGGTGGAGACCTGCAACGACTGCGAGGCGCTGCGCGTAACCGCCGGTACAGGCCTGTCGCCGCTGATACAGGAAACCTACACGGAACACCTGGAAGGCCTGCAGCGCATGATCTCGGGCGCCGACCAACCCACTCCGGAGAACCTCGGCAAAGTCTCCAGTCCGCTGCTGCAGGTCTCGCGCGGCGTCATCGAGGGGCTGCGCGACGACCCCGACCAGAACCTACTGGCCCGTCGCTTGGCCAGTGAGACCGCACTGTCCAGCGTCATCTACAAGGCGATGCTGCTGCAGCGCACCCTATTCGCCGGCAGCCACGAACCCAATGTGGCTTCGGCACAGCCCGCCACCACTGCTCTGAATAGCAACGTCGAAACCCTGGAACGTGAGATTCGACTGCTGCAAACCGAGCTGCAGGTACGCCAGTCGCTGGCCACCAATACCGCCAGCCTGGTTCTCGATCGCCACGCAGGCGGCGCCGACGCCTCGCGCAGCATCGATCAGCGCGACCCGGAGTCGGACCGACTGCGCCGGGCTGAACAGGAGAGGAGCACGCCATGATCACGTCATCTATGAGATCCCTGATCGTCCACATGCTGCTGATCCTCGGCTTCATGCTGGTCATGTTGCTGATTGCCTGGATGGCGCTGCAACTGCCCGCCATCCACCTAGATAGGCTCCAGTCTGCTCAGGCGACTACGCCCTACTTCGCGTGGTGGCGCGCCCTGCTGTACACGCTGATCTTCGCCGGTTGGGCCGCAGCGTTGCGGATGCGGGCTACGCCTGTGGACCAGCAACGGCTAAAGCGTCTGGGATTGATCGGCTTCAGCTCGATCATCCTGGTCGAACTGGCTCGCGTGTGAGGTGTAGCCATGAACATGAGCACCAACAGCTACCTCGAGTACTACCTGTCGCTGCTGGCCTGGATCATCAACAACGGGATCTGGAACACGTTGGCGGACACCGGGCTGTTCGCGGCCCCCTTCGGCGCGATCATCCTGCAGGAGTGGCTATCGGCCCGCCAACAGGGAGCTGACGAGGGCAACAAGGGCCTGCTATCGATCCCTCGCGTCGAGAATCGGCTGTGGATGAGCTACGTAGTCATTCTGTTTGGCTGCATGCCATTCTTTCCGCTGAACCTGTCCTCCGTGACTTTCGACGATGCCACAAGCCAGCGCTGTGGTGTGTCCATGGCCAGGCCTGCCGACACGGCCTGGGGCACGACCTTCAATACCATCGGCGAGAAGTCAGCAAACGTGCCGGTGTGGTGGTTCCTCGTGCATGCCATGAGCAAAGGCATCACCGCCGCAGCGACCGCGTCGATTCCCTGCGCACCCGACATCCGTGCAATGCGCATGGAGATCGACAGCTCGCGGATCAACGACCAGGTGCTGCTACAGGAAGTCGCCGACTTTACTCGAGACTGCTACGGTTTTTCGCGCTCGCGGCTGTTCACCAATCGCCCCGAGCTGGACGAGTCGCAGAGCTACGACGCGTCATGGATTGGCTCGACCTACCTGCTCAACACACCGGGCTACTACGATACCGATCGCTCGCGAATGCCCAGAGTCGATTGGCCATACGACGAGACCCGAGACACCTCCCTGCCCCAGCTCGACAGCGGTGCCGGCTACCCCACCTGCAAGCAGTGGTGGAGCGACGGCACGATCGGACTGCGCGATCGCTTGGTGGCCGAGGTTGATCCATCACTGCTATCGCAGCTACGGGGCTGGCTGACGGGGCGCACCTCTACGGAGGTTGAAGACGCCACTTTGCGTGAACTGGTGAGCCCACGGCAGCAATCATTGAGCATGGCGCCTGGGCAGGTGTTCCAGGACTACGGTAGCAGCGCGCGGGGCGGCTCGTTGACGCAAGGGCTGAACAACCTGGCCACGAACACCGGCTTGGCCTTGGGCTCGTTCAGTAACTTCCCGGCGATGAATGCGCTGCGTGCGGCATTGCCGATGGTCCAGGCCTTTCTGATCATGGGCACGATCATCAGTCTGCCGCTGGTACTGCTGATCAGCACCTACCAGCTCAAGGCGCTCATGACGATCACATTCGCGCTGTTCACGCTGCACATGCTGACGTTCTGGTGGGAGCTCGCGCGCTGGATCGACTCGAGCATGCTCGAAACACTGTACAACCAAGTTTCCGCCACAGACCAAGCGCTGTTGTCGTTGCCGACAGCAGGGTTCATGGATGGGACAGTCACCGCTCAGGTGATCGAGTACGTAATGGGTGCAATGTTCGTAGTACTGCCGATGTTTTTCCTCGGCGTAATGAGCTGGGCGGGATACAACGTGGGTAGCGGTATGCAAACGCTCCTCACTCGGGGAACAGAAGGTGCTCAGGTACAAGCAGAGAAGGGATCTTCACAGGTCATGTCCGGTGCCCGCAGACTGAAATAACCAATCACCTGGAGGCTCCATTGTCGTCGTACATTTCTGGGAATCTAAGATGATGTCGAGGGTGGCTCATTTCATGGATCCGGGGCTGTCTCTCAGTACTGATTGGCAGCGCGGCAATGGTCCATACAGCCAGCATCCCGAGCGCGAGAGAAATCGCAACTGAAGCAACGGCGAGCATCAGGATCAACTTAAAAACATAAAAGCCAATTTTGCGATACTTGAACGGCACAGAGGCCAAAACGCCGGAGTTCAAAGCGTTGGATTCGAATCTGTTCAGCACTCGACCAGCACCAACCGCAGCGCGAATAAGATGCTTGCCGATGCCGGTCCGGCCAGAAGTCGAGGATGCTGGAGTCGACATTTGATTGCCTCCCTTACCCGTCACCGCGTTCGCGGCCAAGCCGCTACCGCTAATTTGGATCCAAGCTCTAGCTTACTCCTCTGTCGCTAAATTCCATGACCGTTGATCACTTAGACAACGCGGATTATCGCCGGTGGCGCTCATTGGATAGGGAACATTGCCTCCACCGAAAAGCGCCATTGACGCTATATCGGTTCGCTTGGTAAACCAATTATGCAATCGCTGGTTTTCCAGCACCCCAGGTAGCCATAACCTTTGAGGCTACGTCACGCATGTGATGGTTACCCCTAAATGCGATTCGCGTTCGGCAGCTCGCATGGTCACCGTTCCCCGGTGATGAACGCTTTCTAATTCCCCGGGTTCACTGAACCCGCGTCTTCGTTGCACCCTACTCACATCCATTCCAGTGCTGGGAACTCTCCCATACAGGGTGGCGTTCCTCCGCACCCTCTGGAGGATCTCATCATGCTGCGTTTCACAGGCACTGAACTTCACGCCGTGTTGGCCGAGGCCGGTATCAATGGTTGCAGATTGATATTGGTGAAGGACCACGGTGTTTACCTCATGTCCGAGATCGGCGAAAGCATACCGGATGGCGGTGGCCGCAAACGCGTGGCTTATGCCACTGGCTGCAACCCCAACGTCGACGACTTCGACACTTGGTGGAATCGCGCCCGCGATGAATTCGGCGGCGATGATTTTACCGAGTACTTCGACATCAATGATCCTGTCCTCGCCAGCCTTCGCGGTACCGCAGGATCGCTGGTGGTGGAGGCTACTTCTACCCACCTGTACCTGGCCGCCGAGGTTGACCCCGCAGGAAAATCTTGAACGCAGAAGCGAGCACCTCGCGTATCCAGAGCGGCACCTTTAACGGGCCTCTCTGGACGCCTCTCGCACCATGTTTCAGTCGGGTGAAGATCGCCGTTTGTCAGGGATCCGAGGCCGAAAGTCTCCCTTGCCCCCCCCTGGATAGAGACCTCCATTGGAGGTAAAGATCGGAGATTGACCTCACGTCCAAGCGCGGTTTAATACATGAAATCCCCCAGCTCAATGCCTTGCTCGGATTGAGGCAATCCATGCACAAACCTCACATGAGGTGTCGCGGGATCAGCTACGCGGAGGTCCCAATGTCCAGGATGAAGCGCTTTTCCAACGCTGTGGTGCTGAGCCCAGGCGCTTGGCAGCAGTTCATTGCACCTGCCACAGGCGAGGAACCCATCGGACAGTCAGCTCTGCGCCTGGCAGACCTGCTCAACAGCGTGCTGACCTCGGCACCGCGTACCTCAAACTGCCCCATAGAGCTGCAACTCGACCGTTCGCGGAGCAACGGCACTTCCGTATCTGCTCACCTGCCGCAGCTTCAGCTGGCTCGCATCACCCCACGCAGCGGACCGGCTTTTCTGCTCATCCGGCTGCCCGGCGAGCTCGTAGTCGAAATCGCCGCCCTCTGACCCTGTCAGCACCGCTACTGCCTCACTACTTCACCGGGAACCCTTCCCGGCTGGGCAGCGTTCCCTCTACACGCCCGGAGAACGCCATGTCCGATATCTATCTGGATGTCACCAACAAGATCGTCAGCGCCTTGAGCCAAGGCGTGATCCCCTGGATCAAACCCTGGACCACCACTGGTTCAAGTGCTGACTCCCCTTTTCCCATCAACGCCATCACCAGACGCCCCTACGCCGGCATCAACATTCCACTGCTGTGGGCCGAGGCGCGCCTGCGAGGTTTCACCCAGGATCGCTGGCTGACCTTCAACCAGGCACGCAAAGCTGGTGGCCATGTACGCAAGGGCGAGCAATCCACCCTCGCGGTGCTGTACAAACCGATGAGCAAGGAGGCGCACGACGAGGACGGCCAGGTCGTTCGCGATGACCAGGGCAATATCAAGATGGTGCAGTTCGCCCTCTTGCGCACGCACTATCTATTCAACATTGAGCAGACCGAAGGCTTGCCTTGCGAGGAGCCAGACCCCGCTGAGCACACCAAGCCGCCCGCGTTTATCGACCATGCCCCGGCCGAGCAGCTGCTGCTAGCCTGCGGCGCGCAGATCGAGCATTGCTATGGCGATAGCGCGTTCTATCAGCCGCTGCGCGATCGCATCCAGCTGCCCACCAAGGCCCAGTTCGAGGACGTCGGCAGCTACTACGCGACGGCCCTGCATGAGCTGACCCACTGGTCGGGGCATCGATCGCGCCTGAATCGCGATGGCATCACCGGCGGGCACGCGTTCGGTTCCGCAGCCTATGCTTTCGAGGAGTTGGTCGCAGAAATGGGTGCAGCGTTTCTCTACGCGCTGACCGGCACCCAGGGAGAGTTGCGCCACGAGGAGTACCTGGCCTCCTGGCTGAAGATCCTCAAGGAGGACAAGCGCGCGATCTTCCGCGCCAGTGGCCAGGCCCGTGAGGCCTCGGAGTACCTACTGGCGCTGCAGTCCGATCACACCATTGAAGCGACGGAGCGACTCACGGCGTAATTTCCCTCAACCAGCAAAAAGGCCCCGATTGGGGCCTTTGTTTTGCCTGTAGCGCCATGTATCGGCCGCGGCTAATGCGCAGCCGATTACTGCAGCCAGCTCTCGACAGTATCCGAGCCGTGTTCCTGCTTCCACTGCTTGAGGATCTTGTGATTGCCACCCTTGGTTTCCACGACCTCGCCGCTGTGCGGGTTCTTGTAGCGCTTGACCTCGCGCGGCTTACGCTGAGCGCTGGTGGAGGTGGCGGCGGTACTCACGCTCACGCCCTTAGACGGATCGAGAATGGTGATGACCTGGCGCAGGTTCATACCGTACTCATCCAGCAAGGCCTTGAGCTTTTGTTCAAACTCGATTTCCTGCTTCAGGCCGGAATCGTTTTTCATCGCGTCCAGCTGCTGAAGTTGAGCAGCCAGTTGAGCTTCCAGTGCTTTGAATTCGGCAAGTTTGGACATGTGAAATCTTTCCTAGGGTTGGGGCATGTGAATCGATATTACCTGAGACACAACTACTAGCCGAGCGTTAACTCTCTCTTGAGCTAACTTTTCATCCTTCAAAATTTAAACATATCTATTTGACTAGTCAGTCCGGCAAGAACTGGCAAAGGTGACCTACTAGTTCCCGAGGCGTGGGACTGTTGCCAATCTTGAACAGCATATCGCGCTGACTGCGTGGCAGCTTTTTCGCGCAGCGCTTGGCCGCAGATCGAATGGCAGCATCCGTACCATGAATCCGGTCGGCCAACAGCACGATCAAAACGGCATTGCTCAACGTCATCAGACCATCTGCCCCAAAATTATGCCGGACAGTCTACTCCCCGATAAAAGGACAGGCCATTCCGATCCAGCACCTAACGCGATGCGCCAGGCTTCGAATTTTCCCGTTCGCGAAAAGGACCAAGGGGTTAAAGGGTAACGGCGGCAATGGTAAGGGGCACAAGGGTAAGAGGCCTATCCGAAAAGGCAAAAAGACCTTCTGAATGTAAAGCAGGTAACGCGATGAAGCGCTGGTGGTTCAAACATCCAAAAGGGAATGCCGCGGAACCCTCGCGCGCTCCAACGCCGGTGGGGTTTCTCCTCCCGCTACCCTCTGAATCCCTGCTCTGTGCCGACCACCGGAAAAAGCTGCTGGAGCGCATATGGCAATACACGGCTCTCTCCGAGTCACAGTTCGATGAGCTCTACCTTGATCCGATCCGCCGTTACGCCAGCTATGTCCAGCAACTCCCCGCCAGCGAAAGCCACCACCATGCCTATCCGGGCGGCATGCTGGACCATGGTCTAGAACTGGTGGCCTGCAGCCTGAAGTTGCGACAGTCGTACCTGCTACCCAGCGGCGCCGCACCGGAAGACCAAGCCGCACAGGCTGACGCCTGGAGCGCCGCGATTGCCTACGGCGCCCTGCTCCACGACATTGGCAAGATTGCCGTTGATCTGCAGGTCGAGTATCAGAATGGCGAAGTGTGGCACCCCTGGCACGGCCCTTTGAACCAGCACTACCGCTTTCGCTACGTGGCCGGTCGCGACTACCAACTGCACGGCGCCGCCACGGGACTGCTGTACACGCAAATTTTGGCGCCCCGTCTGCTCGACTGGCTTAGCCACTATCCGGTCTTGTGGAGCCACCTGCTCTTCCTACTGGCCAACCACTACGAGCATGCTGGCACTCTCGGGGAACTGGTACTGCAAGCTGATCGGGTATCTACCGCGCAAAACATCGGTGCCAACCCCACCAAAGCCCTGCAGACACCCAAACACTCGCTGCAGCACCATCTGCTTATGGGCCTGCGCCACTTAATCAAAAATGAGCTCAAACTCAACCAGCCCGGTGCGGCCGGCTGGCTCACCAAGGATCATCTGTGGTTGGTCAGCAAGACTTCCACCGACAAATTGCGCGCCTACCTGCTGGCTCAGGCGGTCGACGGAATCCCCTCCTCCAACATCGCCTTGTTCGATGAGCTGCAGTCACATGGATTGGTGGACACGACACCGGAGGGCAAAGCGGTATGGAGCGCCACCGTAGCAGACGATGACTGGCAACATCGCTTTACCTTTCTTCGCCTGCAGCCAAGCCTTGTGTGGGCCAATGAGCCTCGACCAGACTGCTTCAGTGGCACGGTCGAGCCGATGATGGATGGTCCACTAATGACCAGTGAAATCAACGAGCCGGTCACGGATCAGCCGCAAACAGCCTCAGAAGAAAAACAGCAAGCCCCCGAGCAATTGAGTCAGGATTTCGACTACCTCGATGATTTGATGGACATGCTGCAAGTGCCAGCCGAGCTCGAGACTGGATCAAACACGGGCCCCCTGGAATCCGCCGCTGCGCAACCCCAGGATGGCGTGGGGCTGGCCTTTCTCGAGTGGCTGCGAGACGGAATCCATACTCGTCGCTTAGTGGTCAACGACAGCAAGGCCAAGGTCCACACCGTGGACGGCACTTTTTTCCTGGTCACGCCGGGCATTTTCCAGCGCTATGCAGCCGAGCATCTAGAGCAGCCTGACGGAGCCGACCAGAAAGAACCTTGGCGGCGGATTCAACGTCATTTTGAGAAGCTGGGCATCCACCAGAAACGAGCTAATGGACAAAATATTTGGACCTGCGCAGTGAGAGGTCCTCGCAAAACAAGCGTTCTAAATGGCTACCTGCTGCTTGGAGCAGCAGAACTTACCAGTGAGCATCCGGTAGACAACCCATACCTCGCATTGATCAGGTAAACCAACCTCGAAGGGCAGCTTTCGACCCATAGCCGTCACCGGGCCGTGAGCAAAAAGCGACCAGACGCGCCTGCAGGCACTGCTGTCACCGTCGAGTGAGAGTCCTTCGCTGCCGGGCTGAGCTCGAGCTGGTGCCACCCCGGGCGCTCATGGCCAATACAGTCGCAATACGGCCGTGTGGCGCCAGCCGAAATACTCACTGAGGTGACCCGGCCTACGTGACCAGGGCCGGAACCCTTGATGCACTCAACTGGCTTTCTTGTCAGAAATGGTTTTAAAGATCAGCTCAACCGGGCTGGAGAACGGGATCTCGTCCATGGTGCCCGACTTGGTTGATCTGAACAGACTCTCCAACACCAGCTTGCGGTCTTCCTCGGACTTCAGCTTGCCTTCGTTCAGCAAGGCCAAGTAGGTCTTGGTGAACGTGATCCGCTCCTCGGCTTCCAACGTCAGGTGTGAGTGGGTATTGAACTGGCGAAGCGTAATTCTGATGAGAATTCCCAGGAGTGTGATCAGCAATGCAACCCCGGCCAAATCCGCGATCGCCGTAGCCACTTCAGATCGAGCAGCGCCTGGCACCACAGCATGGGTCGGTGTTGTGGTCACTGCAGATGCGGTATCTGCAGGCTCCGTTTGAGCTGAGTGTTGAACAGGGTCGCCAGCCTGAGCAGAAACGGCCGCAGGCAACAGTGCTGCAACGAGACCCACAGAAGAGCCGTTGCCGTCCGCGCTTTGCTGACGGTACTGACCGAACGCGCTTGAGAGCCCCGCAGCCCCACCAACCCCGTAATAGCCCATTACCGAAACGAACATGACCGCCATGCTCATGAGCACCGCAAAAAACCAGACGACCTTGAACACTGAGTGATTCCGTTTGCGCACCATCCAATATTGCACAGACGCATTCAGGTCTACTTGATCGTGGTACGCAGTTTTCGCGGATTCAAAAGAATCTACAGCGTCGGTAAATGCCGTGCGGGCTGAATTCCGCGCGTTGAGCAGATAGGCAGAGTAGCGTTTGCGACGTCGGATGTACGCGTTCTTCAACGAGTCGCCCAAGCTGTCGAGGTCTCGCTTCGCCGACTGGGTGGACTCGCTGATGTCGGTTACGTAGGTATTAACTGCATCCGTTGCCAAGTCAGCATGCGAAACGAATCGATCTAACGTTTCCAACATCAACGCAGAGCGGGCATCAGCCCCTATGGATGAAAAACCTTGAAGCGAAATGGCAATTTGAATCGCAACCGAACGCTCAAAGGTGAGCCGATCGCTGATTGCAAATTCGCTAATCCTTTCGTCACGAGCGACCAAGCTCCTGGTGTATTTACTCAAATATAGGATTGCCAAGGCAGCCGTGACATCATCGTACTCCCGCCTCGTTTTGGCGATGAGGTAACCGGCATCACTGTCATTGAGTAAAAATACGGACGTCTCGCTTCCCAGCTTATAGACAGATATCTTGCTATCTTCCATCTCCTGCCTAATCACAGAGATCGGATCGTAAAAATAGACCCGAAAAATGGCTTTACCGACCTCCTGATAGGCGCCCGTCATGTTTATAAGCCACTCCCACCCCCGGCAAATGGATTGCAAATAATCTTTGAGCTCATCCTTGGATTTGAACCTTAACACGTCGCCGTTTAGACGTAAGACTACACCCGCGCTTTTCGACATCAACATCTTCCCCTGACAAATGAGCGAGCTCTGAATCGTCCTTGGTTTTGTAGACACATCGAACGGCTGCTTTGGGTCGATCGCCACGAACTGCTATCGGCCAGAAGCGGTCATTACGCCTGCCTACAAAACTAGGAGTAATTCAGAGTGCTGTATTTGGCCTCTTCTAGGTCTGCTGCGACCAGCCTTCGATTCGATCTTTCATTGCTGTATTTTAGGGTTTAGAAACGTCCAGAACAAACACATCAATTAGTCCAGCCAGCTCTGGCGGCATCGTTTTCTCGATGCTGCCTTTC
Source organism: Pseudomonas vranovensis (assembly GCF_040438935.1). Classification (NCBI taxonomy): domain Bacteria; kingdom Pseudomonadati; phylum Pseudomonadota; class Gammaproteobacteria; order Pseudomonadales; family Pseudomonadaceae; genus Pseudomonas; species Pseudomonas vranovensis. The sequence continues at coordinate 2,438,806 of NZ_CP159259.1, forward strand.
AGTTCCTGAGCGTTGTTGATACTTCGGTTTTTAATTCCTGCGACGTTCACATCTGGGCCAAACCAGATCACAAGATAAATGCCTTGGTATTCAGCGTCGGGGTGGATGGAGTAGCGCGCATATAGTTGCGCCACCGCGGCAGTGTATAACTCTCTATGCCACTGACCTTTTACCTCAGTCACAAGCAGCCGTCTTTTACCACCGATCAATTTTGTCGCAGTGAAATCGCTGCGGTTAGCACTCTTCAGCTGGTGCTCCGGCGTAATTGCAATGCCCTGCGGTTTGAGTATTAGGCTGAGACGTTCAGCAATGATTTCGGTAGCTCGTACTTCGTTCAGGTGCTTACCATCATCGTAAAAGCGATCCGCGGAATTAAATTCGCCACCATTTATTGCTTTCTGAAAATCTAGAAGTTCTTGGAGGACGAGTTGGCGCAAGCCCTCAACATTCACCACCACATCGCGATCCAGGCGATCGACGACTTCCTGTGGCGTCGGCGGTTCGAAATCTCTCCGTGCTTTTTGACTGATTTTACGAGCACGTATGCTCTTAAGATCGTTGTACATATCTGTAAACTTCGGATCGGCAAGAAGTCGATCAATGACACGGACGATGTCATCGGAGACATCTAAATCGATTAACCAAACGATTTCTGTCAAAAAGCGGTATGCATTTTCTTCGCTGGGGCTTCCCGTACCCCAATGGCTTGGTAGGTATACCTTCGGCCACTTGTCAATAAAGGCATCTAGAACAGCCACCACTTTGCTTAATTTGAGCGTAGGCCAATGGGAGTGTTCGCCATAGTTAAATCGCCCAGAACGCTCATTAAGCGAAAATATGGTGTCCTTGTCGGTTTTGAGCCAATTCCAGTATATTTCAGGAGTGTCCTCTAAAAAATAAAAGGCGCGCACGAACCAAAAAATGCGCCTTTTTTCGAGGTCTTCATCGCCAGTCGGACTGGGCCACGCGGACATGAAAGTTGTGCAACGCTCTGCGATGATTTTTTGAAGGGCATCGCGATCACCGAACTCGGCCGCAATTTCAAAGAGCATATCAAGCGATCCGAGCGCCAAATCAGGAAATCGGTTAAGCCATTCTATTGAAATTGCGTCCCTTAGGTGACTGAAAACTTCATCACCGCGTAACAACCAAATATCGGGATGTTGGCAGCCTTTTTGTGCGAGTTGGGGCTCGACGTACTGCCGGAGAAAGGTTTCGGCACTTCCCGTAGATGCGAAAATCAATCGGTCGACTTCATCTTTCAGCGCATGGCGCTCTTCGTCGGACACGGCACTATAGCCCATGTCGAGATTAGTTCGGAGTGCATTCAGTAACGGCAGATCGACGCTTTCCAGGTTTCCGTCGCTGCGCATGATTTCCAAGCAAGCTGCAAAAAGAACAGGTTCAGTGTAAGCGCCCTGCGATGCACACTGTAATTCCGCAAGCCTGAGCAGATTAGGGACATCGGGAGCAATGAAATCTAGGCAGTTTCTGAGAGCTTTACGAACGAGCGCTTCATCGCCGAATTCATGCTCAATTTCATCGGGGGAGGTAAGAGCCGAATTAGCAAAGCGCGCAAGATACCCCCAATGCCGACCGTTTTCAACAAGCTCTCGGTTGTCCCGCAAATACTGAATATTTAACTTATTGATATCGTTTTTTTCTCGGTGGCGGCGTTTCATCCTCCGCCTGTGGGCAAACATGCTTTTTTGTTGGGATTGTGCAGATTGCGCGGCAGCTCTGTTGAACATTGCCCACTCGCGCATCAAAGAAGATTTCTCCAAGGCCTGTTCACGCATGTGCCGTCGTAATTTATTTGGACCTCGCAGCGCTTTACTTTGATGGAAGTTATGCATTGCGATATAACTCACCCACAATGCTGGGTTATCAGTTTCAAATGCCAGGTCGACTATAAAGTTGCAGTCATTGGATTGAAAGCGAAGGCCAGAGTGAGAGTGAAAATCAAATTTCTGTATTTTAGTCTCGAAAATATCGTCGCTGTTAGTAAGATTTCCAAATGCTTGTGCCATGATCCCCTGGCGCAGGCCATCGTCATTTTGAAGCACTTGAACTGCTTTGCTCTGATCCGCTGATTTCTGATGATGAAAAATAAGATTTTCGATCCAATGCCAAACCCTTTTCGGGTCAAAAGGAGGCATTGCCAGGTCAAAGTATCGATCCAGCATTAGGCCTACAATCTTGCTGATCCCAATTCGACAATCACATTCAAAATGCTTTTTTTTGCATGTGCAAACAAGCTCTTTAGTTAAGTCGTCAAGCAGCCACTCGATTGATATCAAACCAAGTCCGTCAACAAAACGCCTTATATAGTAACGCGGCGTAGCGATTGCGGATCTGTATGGTTCTTGATGACTAGGGTAAAGTTTCGAGCAGACTCGTAGAAAGTCGGCGAGGTAAGCTAAACTAAATACTTCTGCGCCGATAGCCGTTAGGATGGTTACCGCAATTTTCAGAGAGGTATGACTGGCTTCAGAGACTAGGGCTGCTAAATCGGCGCGATGGTCATGGCCCGACAGGTCGAGCAGACATCTGCTAGCCAACAAGCGAGTGTGTTCGCTTTCGCTTGAGTTCAACACGAGTTGATGCAGTTCTGGTGTCAGATGCGCAATCGCTGGTGACCCCGTCAACAGCTCAAGTATTAGATCACGCAAATGCCCTTCACTGCCGCCCGCTAGCAGGGGTTTAATCTCTGTCATAACCTCTTGCGTAAAGAAACCTGAAGCACTGAACCGGCGCCAAGCATCTCCTCGGCGGAAATAGGGGTCCTTCGCTTCGACGTCTTTCAGGCCCTGTATAAGTAGACGTTTTGAGGAGTGTTCGAGTTGAGATGGATCACCGTTCGCAAGCACCGCGTAGGGATCAAGCGCAATAGCAGTCTCTTGAATGGATCTATTGCCTAGCGCCGCCAGCCAACCCAGTAATCCCCGGAGTTCATCTCGAACTACGTTGTTCGGAGCGATGACAGGTAGGAATTTATGTAATGTCAGAGGATCAACCGGATCGGCGATCCGCTTTGCAAGGTAGTCTGCCGCACAGTATTCAGCGACGATCTTGTGAACAGGCCGATGTTGATCCGCACTGTCCCCAGGTTTGAAAAGTCGAGTTGCTAAGATGCCTTCAGCTGCTGTGTGTTTGTCAAAGAGTGATGCCAGCAGTGGATAGATCCGATCTGCGGTTGACTCGCTCGTTCCTATGCCTTCTGCTCCGGACAGCAAAAGCTTGGCGAACACTTCAGACGATAGAGCAACCCTTTGTGTGCTGGATAGCGTCTGCGCGACATTGACGTTGGCTTCCTTCGCCAGCCGCTCTACCGCTTGTGAAAATATATTTCGCTTATCTGTAAAGTGTCTGCCGCTTTCAATATAAGCATCTGCAAACATTTTGAGAAACTGGGGATTAGGGAGTAACGCTTCTAAGTCGAATCGAGCTACTTCCGCTTGAAACCTTGAAAATTCCTCACCCCGAACATGATGATAAAAAATTTCCCGCTGTTCTCCCTCGTCAAACTCGCAGAGCCTAACCACCAGCGGTGAGCATCCTAGATAGTCTTCGAATGCTTTCGTGGCAGCTATGCCCCACTCGCTAGATCGGCTCGAAATGATGACTCGTGTTGGCTTTGCTTTTCTGGCGTTAGCAAGAAGGCTGTGAATACCCGTTTGATCGAGTTTGGCCAGCTCGTCAAACGCATCGATCACAAGTGGGTAATTCTCGGCATCAGCCCCCAAGTGTTTGAACTTGTTTGCGGTAACGGTGGAGGTTCCCAGCTGTCGGGCTAGGCTTCCCATAAGTTCAGTTTTTCCGCCTCCGGGTTCTGCTAAAACAACAACGTAATTTGATGCCGCCAGCAATGCTTCTTCAGTGTAAATGCTGTCTTTATTGGAGAGGCTGCGCGGAAGGTAGAAAGTTGAATTCATAGAATAAATTCTGCATTTTTGAGCTGCACCTTATTTTTGGTGCGATGTCATTTCAGCCAGGTCAATTTCACTGACTGTTCCTGCTGATGATAGTACGCCATTTCAATCTCAAATTGGGCTTCGCAACGGTGCTGGCGCTCGGGGTTTTCGGTACGGTGCCAATCTCAGCAAGAGCAATCTCCCTGATCATAGGTTCAGCGGTGCTGATTGCGTTTACACTCTAAATTGCCCCCAATTTTGACACGTCTGAATGTCCTCTATTGGCCGGAAGGTGGCACTGGTGGTTGTCGCTGATCTGTTCGAACCGTAGCGAAACACATATGGCTGTAGACCTATACTGCTTTGACCAAATGATAGGAACAGCAGAATGTGAAGAAGACCCTGGCGGGAGTTATTGAGGCTGGCGAGCCGCTGATTCAGCAGGCCATCGAGACACAGCGGCAGTATCACACGGCACAAGATGCTGGCAGGCCCGCCGAGGAAGTTGAGCGCCTGCGACTACTTGCTGAGTCGCTGTTCCAAGCAGTCACGGAGTACCAACTGCGATCGCTCGGTGGGCCTGCACGCTCTTTGCACTGAGACCACCTTATCTCCGCCCGCCTGGCGCCGGCAGCATGGTTCATGGAGCCCGCGAGGCGAACTTGCCCCGATAGCTGCTCAACGAGTTGTCGCCGTCACTGATGCCGACGATCAAGGACTGTTACTGTACGAGCGCGTTAAGACTTCGGCCGGTGAGTGGAAAAAAGGCGATTCCAGCCGGCTGCTTTCGACCCATATGCGACGTTCGTCGATTGAACAACGGCATCGATGACGGGGCCGTTGAACGTCAGAGCCCCTGAAGCTGGATGGAGAGCTACCCGCATTGATAGATAGGTTTAGACCATGGCGGCATTTGTAACGGAAGTTGCTAGCGAACATTCACGCTAAGCCTGCTAGCGGAATTCGCGCTGTTGGCTATCGTTTGTGCTGTCATATTGGAATCACGATCTGAAGCGAAGGTGATTTCGAGTCAATAAGGATGGGCTGCGGTGTTTTCAAAAAGCTGAAGGCTCGGTACAGCCGCTGCTTAATCATCTGGGTGAGCAGCTACAAACGGAAGGTTTACGACATGTCTAGATGTACAGCACCGGTACATGGTCATCGTTCGGCAAGCGCAAGAGCAGCGTGTCCCGCATGTGGAGGCGGATATAGCGGGTACGGATCGCGATCGTATTCATCCTCGTTCTACGCACCATCCTATTCGTCCCCGTCTACTGGCGGGGGTGGTCGCAGTAGCGGCGGTTCATCCAGCAGCGCAAAGCCGCGTTGGTCGAAACCCGGATCCTCTGTGGCCTACACCTACGCCGAGGTACGAACCCTCACACCGGTACGCGAAAATGTCGAGAGGCGTGCGACAGTACCTGATCTACGTGACGTCTTTCTTTGTCACGCCTGGGACGACCGGAAAGGATCCGCGAAGGAGCTGCATGATGTACTCGAGTCGCTTGGTGTTTCCGTTTGGTTCAGCGAGAAAGATGTCCTTCTAGGCTCTTCGTTACTGCGTGAAATTGATAAGGGATTGGCGAAGTCTCGAGTAGGAATTGTGCTGGTGACCCCTGCTTTGCTGCGCCGCCTAACGGCCGAAGGCATCGCCGACAAGGAGCTTTCCGCGCTGCTCGCAAGGGATCTGCTGGTTCCCGTCATTCACGACACAACATACGAATCGCTGCGCGAAGTCAGTCCTTTACTCGGTTCGAGAAGCGGCCTGAGCACTGCTGAAGATACGTTTGGAGATATCGCGGCCAAGCTTGCCGAGTTGGTGGCCCCGTAGCGTCACTGTCCATGCATACCGCTTTACTTAGAGACACGTTATCAATCGAAGGAGTTGAACACATGAGTATTAAGCCCGGCCCCAAACCGATCGCTGAATCCACCGGCAAAAAGGACCAGCGCCGTCGTGTTACCGAAGAAAACAAATCCAAACATCCTGATCTGGAAGTACATAAACACAAAAAGGGTGACTGACCTTGAAAGCAGTGAGAGGGGCGAGTCACTCAAGCTAGGCCGCTTCTAGACGGATAGCGACGGTCATACCACGACCGTCGCTGTACGCTTTCAGATCTCCGTCTGCTCCGCCATCTCCAATTGTTCATCGACTTCAGTACCTAGGCTCTAAACGGGAACAGCCCGTCACGCGTCCTGCTCAGGTTCTGGATCACGCGCGGCCCTTTTGAGCGACTGGATCAGGCGCTTGAAGCCCTTGGTTTGAGCAAATTTTTTGTAGAGGGCCGGGGTGATTTCAGAAAGTTTGGCAACAGCTTCTCCCACTGCTCGGCCTTCGCATCGAAGAGTTTGGCCAAGGCTGGAAGGCTGTCGGGGTTGCGGCTCAGGTACGCCAGGAACAGGACGATCCGTTGAACCTCTTGCGGATTAGACGGTTGAACATCCGGAATGAGATGGCCATATTTCGATAGCGGGATTGCGAAATCGTCAGGTTCCACAGACTCCGCGAAGAGCATCGACCTCAATCGGATACTGATGACGTCACGCTGCTGGGCATCAAGCAACTTGAGCAGCGAATCCATCATGGCGTACTGGGCAGCTCCCCACGGCGAAGTCACGGTACCGTTGGTACAACCATAGAAACCTGCATCGAAGCGCCGGCTTGGCAATCACTTCCTAATGTGAAACGATCAAATTCTACTTGGACGACAAGCTCTCGTTCAGGTACGAGCCACCCTCCGGGCTGTCCTCCAAAGTCGTCGACCTGATCGAAAGGGCTTTCCACATTGTAGCCGGCACAGGCAAGCGAAAAACACCGCCCGAGACCGTGATCGCAACGTGGAAGCGTCTTTACACCCATGCAGAGAAACTGAGGTGTTTCACGTCGCTTGATCGATTGGCTCGGCTAGGCCAGTCCTTCAACCTGATCGAATGGGCGCAAGTTGCACAGGATGCGGAGAGGTCGGCAAACGCCGCCGCTGCCAGCGAGTACGCCATGGCCGTCAAAGTTGTGTGGGAGCTTGCCGCCCTCGCCCATCATCTGTCCAAAGATCACGCAGGCTTCAAGCGCTGCAAGTTAAAGTCGATTGAGCAGACGCTCAGGATGCGGGAAGGCGTCGACAGCTTCATGGCAAGAGCCAGCTGGTCGCGGGATGCCATACGGAAGCTTCGTTCTATTCCAGGCATGCAAACGGAACTGGAAGCGTTGATGGTCGAGTTGCTGGAGCTGCAAGCGCAGGCTGCTCACGAACTCTCTCCCTTCCAGATCCCGATGGATTTGAGCGAGGAGCGCCAGGGCACCATCAATGTCTTCAAGGATCTGATGCTTCCAGAATTCTTCTACAAACTTGCCCAGATCTGTGAGGTGCCGGAGAAAATGGCGCTGCACACGGACATCATCCGTGACCGTAGTGACTCATTCCTGTCCGACCTCTTCAACGGACACATCTACACCGACACGCTGGGCCGGGTCGTCACCCAAGCACCGACCATCAATTTCAACGACACGCCGCCACCTGAATGGTATGACCATGAGAGCCTTCGCTACTTGGACATCCTGTACCAAATGTGGGTTGAAAGCCGAGTAAAGCCGGCAACCCAAACGCTCATGACCAAATTTGCTGTCGATGATCGACACCTGATGGCCATCGTGTCAGCTAGCCCATTCGTGCGGTCAGGGTTCGAGCATTTATGCCCTGGGCCTCGCGCGCTTCCTTCAGGGCGACATGATGTCCGCCTGCCATCTGCTGTTCCCACAGCTCGAAAACTCGCTACGCCATGTGCTCAGTGACTCTGGCATCGATACATCGAAACTGGACGAAGAGATGCTGCAAGAAGACCGGTCGCTCAGTGGGCTGCTGAGTAACCGCCGAGAGCAGTTGGAGTCGGTTTTTGGCATCGACCTGATCTACACGATTGACCTGCTGTTCAATCTCAAAGGCAGCCCTTGCCTGCGCCACGAGCTAGCACACGGCAAGCTGGCATCCGGTACCTGCTACCTGCATTCCAGCATCTATGCGTGCTGGCTCATGTACTACCTGGTGTGCTTGCCGCTGCAGCGGTTTTGGAGCACACATGTCGCCCCGCAGCTAGAACGGATTTCACTCTAGGCTCTGTACGAAATGTATTCGAGCGAACGCCAAGCAAGGCGACAACAGTCGAAGGCCAAGCAAGACGACAACAGGGGAAGGCCATCCGGAACGGATGACCTAAGAGTACGATGAACTCAACGGCAGCCAGCACATCGTATCAAGGCCCCGCAGCTTAAAAGTGAGAGGCCGTTCGGCGGAAAATTCCAACTACGCGCACTGAAAGCCAGCCCCCAAAGTATGGGCTAGGGTATGGGCTGAAACCGACCATACACAAAAAAGCCCTGTAAAATCATGGCTTTAATGAAAGTTAGTGGCGGAAGCGTAGGGATTCGAACTCAAGATCATATCCACCGTGGCGCCACTCACGACTCCCCCCTACCGACCATTAGTCCTTTGGGCTCGCACAGGGATCAAGATGTATGCATCCACTGCACGGCCTTCCTTTCAGCACCACAGCTCGCTAATGATCCCGAATCAATAAGGCCACGGTCTTTTCGAAGTTGTCAGGCTGCACGAGATCGACCGGCACCCTCCCTCTTAGATTGCCGTTAGGCTCGCTGAGTAAGCGATACACATCCCATGGCCCCAACTGAGGCAATTTTCTGAATATCGCGATGACAAGTTTGTGCTTTAACGGATCCAACTGCCAGTCGGGAATGCGCTGGCCGCGATTCCCTAAGCTGAGTGACAGTAGGCGTCGTGCCTTGATATCACGGTTGATTTGATCTCGAGATTTTCCAGCCAGACGTGCGAAGGAAAGCAAAGGCAAATTGCTGGGCGCCTCATAGACTTCGAGCATCTGCGCACGCTCTCTTTGGATATCAGAAGCCAACCGAACACCATACGCATCCGATGCACCGATTTGATCCGTCAGTGGCCTACCACCTGCAAGAGCTACTGAGGTCGTTTCTGGCTTTATGCCATTGCGGACTGAAGCGAGAGGTAAATTCTGCGGCCCAAGCGATAACTGTGCCGCGCCCTCCAACCTAATGCTCAGTGGTGAACTCGCCGCCTTGGCATGCCCCTGGACCCAGAGGTCCAATCGGTTGGCCCAATCCTGCATCATCGTACGTCGTTGCTCGACGTACTCCGCATGGTTGTAGGCCGCACTCACCTTGTCCTGGTCAGCATGCGAGAGCTGCGCGTCTACCCAGATCTTGGGGTAACCGATTTCGTTGAGCGCCGTTGAAATGGTCGCCCTTACTCCATGGCCTGTGAGCCGATCAGCAAAGCCCATACGTCGCAACGCACTATTCAGAGTATTCTCGCTGATGCGCTTGCTCAGATCGCTTCGATGAGCGAGCAAGTGTCGTTGTGCCGGTACCACCTGATCCAGCAACAGCCGTACGACTTCGGCCGCCTGGATAGACAGCGGAACAATGTATGGCGGCACCTTTGCGGTTTGACGGCGCGTTTTGCGCATCTTGAGCTGTAGCTGCTTCACTACTTCCGGAGGAATGATCCAGAGTCTACGCTCGAGATCGAACTGATCGGGGGTAGCCAGCCGCAACTCCCCGGTCCGCACCCCCGTCAGGAGCAAAAGGCGGATCCCGAGTTGCGTCTGCTGCGAGCCACGGAACGCACGCAGCTTGCCCAGAAAGTACGGAAGCTCCTCCATGCGCAAAAATGGATTGTGCTCCACAGGCGGTTTAGGCACGGCCACTACATCAAGGTCTGCTGCCGGGTTGTGCTCAAGACCGGCAATGCGCACGAGCGCATAACGAAACAGCTGGTTGAGCCAGGTCCGGCACTTTTCCGCAGTGGTGAAGGCTTTTCTGCATTCGATTCGACTGAGGAGATCCATGAGCACATGCCGGTTGATCTCATGGATCGACTGCTCGCCGATGTAGGGCTGAATGTCTTTGGCAAAGATGCGTAGGATCTGCGACAGCGTGCTCTGACGCCCTTCCTTCAGGCTGAGCCGGCGGAATGTAATCCACTGATTGAAAACCGCGTCAAACGTATGATCAGTGGAAAGGCGGACTGCTTGGCGTTGCTGCTTGCGCTGCTCACACGGATTGGTCCCTTGAGCAATCAGTGCTCGCGCCTCATCGCGGCGCGTACGTGCATCGCGCAAGCCCACCTGCGGATAGCTGCCGAAGGACATGCGCTTCTGCTTGCCTTCCCAGTAAAACCGAAAGTGCCAGAGTTTGGCGCCCTGGGCCGTGACGTGCAGAATCAGTCCATCGTTGTCGGCGAGCGTGTAGTCTTTGCCTATGACTCGGGCATGCCGAATCGCCATTTCCGAAAGTGCCATGGTGACCTCCTGAACCTGTCGGAGGCCAAATGCTCTTCTCGTGCGCGATGCTGCTCCACTGGAAAACCGAATTGGGGTCTATCCCATTCTGGCCTCAAAACTGGCCTTAAAATGCCCGGCTACTAGCGGTTTTCGGTAGTTTTTCCTGGAACGAAAAAAGGGCCTTTCGGCCCTTTTTTCAACGACTTACAGACTTCCATGGAACTCTGTAGATCTATAACTGGAGCGGGAAACGAGACTCGAACTCGCGACCCCGACCTTGGCAAGGTCGTGCTCTACCAACTGAGCTATTCCCGCGTTTTGGTGATAGCCATTCTATAGGATCAACAAATGGCGTCAAGCCTTTGATTCAAAAAACTTTTATGAAGTTGGCCATGGCCGCGCGATCGTTTGCAGCACGCCAGGGAGCGAAACCTCCCACGCCCTTCTCAGATTTCTGCCATTGCCCATGCTGCCCACTCTGATTAGCTTCGCTTCCCCACTGTGCAAGGAAGCTATCATGACCCTATTATTCAGAAACCTGGCGCTCTGCCTGATGCTCATGATCCCGGCAAGCGTGCCGGCATTGGAGCGCCCCAAGCTCACCCTGGCGGTCGGCGGCCACGCGCTCCTCTACAATTTGCCACTGGCGGTCGCACTGCAAAAGGGCTACTTCGAAGAACAAGGACTTGAGCTTGAGGTGGTCGATTTCAGCGCCGGCGTCAAGGCGCTCCAGGCCATGATTGCCGGTGACGCCGAGGTCGTCAGTGGCGCCTACGACCATACCCTGAGGATGCAGGCGCGCGGGCATGCCCTGCGCGCCTTTGTACTGACCGCCGAGGCACCACAGGTGGTCGTGGCAGTCTCTTCCCGGTCCCTGCCCGAGTACTGCACGGCGAGCGACTTGCGTGGCAAGAAAATCGGCATCAGCTCCGCAGGCTCCTCGACCCAGATGCTGGCCAACCTGATCCTGGCCAAGGCTGGGGTACGTGCCGATGAGGTTACCTTCGTCGAGGTGGGCGCCTCTGCTGATGCCGCGCAGGCCTTGCACAGCGGCAAGGTCGACGTCATTGCCCACACCGAACCGGTCATCAGCCTGCTGGAAAAACAACACGGCCTTCACATCATCGCCGACACCCGTCACCCCCAGGGGACGCGAGCCCTGTTCGGCGGGCCGATGCCTGCCGGTACGCTATATACAAAGGTCTCTTTCATCGAGGAAAACCCCAGGACCATCCAGGCCTTGACCAATGCGATGGTCAAGGCCTTGCACTGGCTGCGTAGCGCCAGCGCCGAAGATGTCGCCGCCCTGGTGCCAACCGACTACCTGCTCGACGATCCCGACCTGTACAAACAGGCCTATCGCAATATCCAGCCAGCGCTCTCGAGCAACGGGTTGTTTCCCGCACAAGGCCCGGCCCTCACCCGACAAGCCCTGCAAGCCTTTGATCCGACCTTGCGGGAAATGGCGTTGAGCCCTGCCGGCACCTGGACCAACGATTTCGTCAACGCCGCCCTGCAGGCGATGAAGTAATCGGCTGCACGGGAAACCCAGCGCCAAAAACGAAAAAAGCGACCTCAAGGTCGCTTTTTCACCCACAACAATGTGCTACTTCTTTTCCGAACCTTCCCGCAAATGCGGCCAGGCAGCGCGCAGGTAGTGCACCATCGACCACAACGTCAGGCCTGCAGCGATCATCAGCAAGGTGTAGCCCACTACCACCCAGAAACTCAACGTGGCCGGATTGGCCAGCAGAATCACCAGGGCAAGCATCTGCGCAGCCGTTTTCCATTTACCCAGGTTCGACACTGCTACATGCGCCCGCGCACCCAGTTCGGCCATCCACTCACGCAGGGCCGATACCACGATCTCGCGACCGATAATGACCACCGCCGGCAAGGTCAGCCACAGGTTGGCATGATCCTGCACCAGCATTACCAGGGCCACGGCGACCATCAGTTTGTCGGCCACCGGGTCCAGGAATGCGCCAAATGGCGTGCTCTGCTGCAGGCGACGGGCCAGGTAGCCGTCAAGCCAGTCAGTCGCCGCAGCGATGGCGAACACTGTACTTGCTGCCATATAGCTCCAGTGATACGGAACATAAAACAGCAAAATGAAGATCGGAATGAGCAGGACGCGAAGAACGGTAAGCAGATTTGGGATATTCATCGGCACAACTGGCTGCAAAGTGAGCGGGCATTCTACTCGCTATGCAGGTTGGCATAAATCGACTCGGCAAGCTTTTTACTGATTCCCGGTGCTTTGGCGATTTCCTCGATGCTGGCGCGGGACAATTCCTGCAGGCCGCCGAAGTGTTTGAGCAGGTCACGACGCCGTTTTGGCCCCACGCCGGCCACATCCTCAAGGCTTGAGGTCCGCCGGGCCTTACCGCGCCGGGCACGGTGCCCGGTAATGGCAAATCGGTGCGCTTCGTCACGGATCTGCTGGATCAAATGCAGCGCAGGCGAGTCCCCCTTGAGGGTGAACTCATGGGCCACATCATTGAGGTAAAGGGTTTCGAATCCGGCCTTGCGGGTCACGCCCTTGGCCACACCGATCAGAATCAGGTCAGGGACGGCCAGTTCCTGAAGCACTTCCCGAGCCATGTTCAACTGGCCTTTGCCGCCGTCCACCAAGAGCACATCCGGCAGTTTGCCCTCGCCGTCCTTGATTCGCCCGAAACGCCGGGTCAAGGCCTGGTGCATCGCGGCATAGTCATCTCCCGGCGTCACGCCCTCGATATTGAAGCGTCGGTAATCGGACTTCAACGGCCCCTCCGGGCCAAACACCACGCAAGAGGCTACCGTCGCCTCACCGCTGGAATGGCTGATGTCGTAGCACTCCAGGCGTTGCGGGGTTTCATCCAGGTCCAGCACTTTGGCCAGTGCCTCGAAGCGCGAGGCCATGTGTTGACGGTTGGCCAGGCGCGCCATCAGCGCCTGCTCGGCATTGGTCACCGCCAACTGCTGCCAGCGCGCCCGGGTGCCACGCACCCGGTGGCTGATGGTCAGTTCGCGACCGCGCAAGCTTTCGATGGCCGCACTGATAGCCTCGAAGTCTTCATGAACCACGTTGACGATCAGCTCACCCGGCAGGTCGCGCTCGGCGTTGCCGATGTAGTACTGGGACAGGAACGCAGCCATGACCTCGGCCACCTCCTCCTCGATTCCAACCTGGGGAAAGAAGTTCTTGCTGCCCAGTACCCGTCCACCGCGCACACTGATCAGGTGTACACAAGCGCCACCCGGATTGACGAAAGCGGCCACCACGTCCACATCGCCGCTGCCGCCTTCCATGCTCTGCTGGTCCTGGACCCGGCGCAACAAGGCGATCTGGTCGCGTAACTCGGCCGCCCTCTCGAACTCAAGGGCCATGGCGGCCTGCTCCATCTCGGCATTGAGCTCGTTGGTCAACTGGTGACTGCGCCCCTCGAGGAACATCACCGAGTGACGCACATCGATTGCGTATTCCTCGGGCTCCACCAGCCCGACGCACGGCGCCTTGCAGCGTTTGATCTGGTACTGAAGGCATGGCCGCGTTCGATTGCTGTAGTAGCTGTCCTCGCACTGGCGCACGAAAAACGTCTTCTGCAGCAGGCTCAGGCTTTCCCGAATGGCGCCCGCACTGGGGTAAGGGCCGAAGTACTTGCCCTTTTGTTTCTTGGCGCCACGATGAATCCCCAGACGGGGAAATGCACCGTCCGAAAGAAACACATAAGGATAGGACTTGTCGTCACGCAGCAGGATGTTATAGGGCGGGCGCCATTCCTTGATCAGCGTCTGCTCGAGTAGCAGCGCTTCGGTCTCGTTGGCGGTAATGGTGGTTTCGACCTGGGCGATCCTGCCCACCAGGGCAGCCGTCTTCGGCGCCAGGCCCGTTTTGCGAAAGTAACTGGCCAGGCGCTTCTTGAGGTTTTTGGCCTTGCCGACATACAGCAGCCGGGCGTCGCCGTCGAACATCCGGTAAACGCCCGGGCGACCGCTGCAGGTCGCCAGGAAGGCACTTGAATCGAACACAGGGGTCATGAGCTCAGAGACTGGCGTCAACCATGCCATGGCGGACCGCCAGCAGCGTCAGTTCGACGTCGCTGGTGACCGAGAGTTTTTCGAAGATCCGATAACGGTAAGTATTGACCGTTTTCGGTGACAGACACAGCTTGTCGGAGATGATCTGCACTTTCTGGCAACCGACGATCATCAGGGCGATCTGGATTTCCCGCTCTGACAACGCATCGAAGGGTGAGCCCTGGGGCTGGAACGACTTGAGCGCCAGCTGTTGAGCGATCTGCGGGCTGATGTAGCGCTGGCCGGCAAACACCAGGCGAATGGCCTGGACCATTTCGTCCAGGCCTGCGCCCTTGGTCAGGTATCCAGCGGCGCCGGCCTGGAGCAGGCGCGTGGGAAACGGGTCTTCTTCGCACACGGTGACGGCCACGACTTTCACATCAGGGTGGCTGCGCAGCAACTTGCGCGTGGCCTCGAGACCACCGATCCCGGGCATCTTCACATCCATCAGGACCACATCGGGCTTGAGTTCACGCGCGACCTTGAGTGATGCCTCGCCGGAGTCGGCTTCGCCCACCACCTGCAAGTCATCGATATCGGCCAGCATACGGGTGATGCCCGTACGCACCAGATCGTGATCATCGACCACCAGGACCCTAATCAAGCAGACACCTCGCACGACGGCGAAAAATTGGATCCGGCCACCTTAGCAAAAAATCGCGTGGTAGAGCTAACGGAACGCATCTTTGTGCGCCACCCGGCTTCATTTTCCCGACAGTCGCCCGGCCAGGGTGTGCTCGGGTCCACCGATCGGCGCGCAGGCCCTTGGCAGTGGATTGGCGAGGCTGCCCAACAACTGCCGCACCGCTGCCTGGTCAGCCGCAGCCAGGCTGCGAAAACACCCCAGTAAGCGATCTTCTTCAGCGCTCAGGCTGCCTTGCGGTATCGGCGTGCGCACGCCGCTCAACACATACAAGCTGTCGACGCCGCGAGCCGCCACCGCCGCCAGGTAGTCGGCCTTGGGCGTTCGCTCACCGCTTTCGTACTTACCCTGGGCATTGGGTTCCACACCACCGATATCCCCGAATACCCGCTGGGTCATGCCCAGGCGCTCTCGTTCTTCCCTGAGCCGCGATCCGATTCCGTTCATGCGATTTCACTGTCTCCCGTACATCGTCCGAACGGGCCGGCCTCAAACCACACCGGCCCTTGAAGACCGGCACTATGCACGGGTTCACGACACCGACACAAGCCAGCAGCCCCGTGAGACTGCGCTAATCGACCAGCCTTTGCATGCGCACAAAGCACTCATCTTCGCCCATGGCAACGAAACCTGCGCGTCGGTACAAGCCCTGGGCCGGGTTGCTCTTGAACACCGTCAGACGCACCAGGGGCAAGCGTCGCTCACGAGCCCAATCGACCAATTGCGCCAGCACCTGGGTACCGAGGCCCTGCCTGCGTGCCGACTCGATCAAGTGCAGTTCGCGAATGTACAGGGCCTGGCGATCCTGGCTCAGGCTGCAAAACCCCACCACCCGGTCGTGCTCGACGACCAGCCACTGCTCGCGCCAGCTCCAGGCCTGGTTGAAGGCCTCCTCGATCCAGAGCAGGTCGAACTCGTGGTAGTACGGCAGCATCGCCCGCCGGGTCAGGTCGCGGGCGAAGGGGCAATGCTGATCGGCGGCGGGGGTCAGGATCATCGTTCTTCATTCCATGCTACAGATAGCAGACCGGCGAGGCCGACGGGCCACGCCGCTCCAGTTCATCTTCCAGCCACGCCGCCAGCACCTGCGCATTGTTGTGCTCGGTGTCCTTGCCGGCATAGAGCAAGGTCACCTCACCCTGCTCGGCCATGCCCAGCAGTTTCCACCAATGCTCTGGCCGGGCGGCCAGCTCCTGTCGGTAGCGTTCGGCGAAGCCGGCGAAGTCCACTTCACCGCCATGGAAGGCCTGGCGCAAGGCGGTCGAAGGCGCAACTTCCGGCAGCCACAGTGCCTGCAACTGGGCCTTGCGTTTATTGCGTGGCCATAGCCGATCGACCAGCACGCGCTGTCCGTCATCAGGTGCCAAGGGATCATAGACTCGCTTGCAACGGATCATCGGATTTCTCCCATTCATCCTGTCAGCGTAGAGGCATTTATTGACCGAGGTCACGTCGACGTCATGCACAGTTCTTATGCTGGACGCCTGAGGTAACGTAACCCGGAGTCATCATGACTACCCCGACGCTGACCAGCCACCCAACGCTGGCCACAGCCGATCCACGGCCGCGCCTGCACCACAAGCCCGGCCGAAATACCCTGATCCTGTTCTTCGGCTTACTGCTGGGCGGACTGTTCTATACCGCCTGGAGCCTGTTTCGCGACATCGACGCCACCGGTACGGTGATCACCACCTGGACGCCCTTCCTGCTGCTCGGGGTGGCCCTGCTGATCGCCTTGGGCTTTGAGTTCGTCAATGGCTTTCACGACACGGCCAACGCGGTGGCCACGGTGATCTACACCCACTCGCTGCCCGCCTCGGTGGCCGTGGTCTGGTCTGGCTTTTTCAACTTTCTCGGGGTGTTGCTTTCAAGTGGCGCTGTCGCCTTCGGCATCATTGCCCTGCTGCCGGTCGAGCTGATCCTCAAGGTCGGCTCCTCGGCAGGCTTTGCCATGGTGTTCGCCCTGCTGTTGTCGGCCATTATCTGGAACCTGGGCACCTGGTGGCTGGGGCTGCCGGCCTCGTCCTCACATACCCTGATTGGCTCGATCATCGGCGTCGGCGTTGCCAACGCCCTGATGCACGGCCGTGACGGCACCAGCGGTGTGGACTGGTCCCAGGCGGCGAAAGTCGGCTATTCACTGTTGCTCTCGCCTCTGGTGGGCTTTGCCTGCGCCGCGCTGTTGCTGCTGGCGCTGCGCCACCTGGTCAAGCGCCAGGACCTGTACCAGGCGCCCGTGGGCAATACGCCTCCGCCCTGGTGGATTCGCGGCCTGCTGATTCTGACCTGCACCGGGGTGTCGTTTGCCCACGGTTCCAACGATGGCCAGAAAGGCATGGGCCTGATCATGTTGATTCTTGTGGGCACCCTGCCCATGGCCTACGCCCTGAACCGCACCATGCCGGCGGAGCAATCGCTGCAGTTTGCAGCAGTCGCCGAGGTCACCCAGCACGCCTTGCAGCGAAGCGCCCCCCAACTATTGACGGCAGACCCACGCCAGACCTTGAGCGACTTCATTCGCCAGCCCACCGCCAGCCCTGAGCTGGTCCCGGCCCTGGCTGCCCTGGCGGGCTCGATTGGCGAGGAAGTAAAAGGCTACGGTTCCCTCAACCGCGTGCCCGCCGAGGCGATGGCCAACGTGCGCAACGACATGTACCTGACCAGCGAAACCATCCGCCTGATCAACAAACACCAACTGGTCACGTTCACACCCGATACCCAGGACAAGGTGCAACTGTTCAAGCGCCAGCTCGATGACGCCACCCGCTACATTCCACTGTGGGTCAAGATTGCCGTGGCCATTGCCCTGGGCCTGGGCACCATGGTGGGCTGGCGACGGATCGTGGTCACAGTCGGGGAAAAGATCGGCAAGACCCACCTGACCTATGCCCAGGGTGCTTCGGCAGAATTGGTAGCGATGTGTACCATTGGCGTGGCTGACATGTACGGCATGCCCGTCTCGACCACCCATGTGTTGTCATCAGGGGTGGCCGGGACCATGGTTGCCAATGGCTCGGGGCTGCAGATGCGCACCATCGTCAACCTGATGATGGCCTGGGTACTGACCCTGCCTGCGGCGATCGTGATGGCCGGCGGGCTGTACTGGATTCTGCGCCAGGTGTTCTAGCGGCGCCGGAACAGCGGCGCCGGAACAGCGGCCTCGGTTCGATGACCGAACGTCCGTACAACACGCTCATCCCGGCCAGGCCCTTCAAGGCATCCTCGGCGCACTTGTCTTCGCGCACCGCAAAGCTGTCGAAGCCGCATTGACGCATATGGCTGAGCTGGTCGCGCAGCACATCGCCCACCGCCCGCAGCTCGCCGTGCCAGCCCAGGCGGCTGCGCAGCAGATACGCCTGGCTGTAACCGCGCCCGTCACGAAAGCTTGGAAAATCGATGGCAATCAGCGGCACCTGCGCCAACCACGGCTCCAGCGCTTCGATCTCATCGTCCGGTCCCAGCCACAGGCCGTCGCGGCCGGTGGGCTGTCGCGCTTCACGCTCCAGCCAGTCGGTAAAAGGCAGAATCAGCAAGCCGTCGGGCAGCGGCTGTTCAACGTCGCGCAGCAACTGCCAGCCGTCCTCGGCCAGCAGCTGTGCCTCGCCATTGCGCAAGGCAATCACATTACGCATATGAGCTCCTCCGGGCGCTTGGCGTAGACCCGCTCCTTGAACGGCTCCAGCCCTACCCGGCGCACAGTATCGACGAAGGGCTCGTCCAGCTCGCGATAGGCGCAGTAGGTGGCGATGATCTGCTCGATCACCCGCGGGATCTCGGCGGCGCTGAACGAGGGGCCGATCACCTTGCCCAAGGTACTGTGTTTGCCCTGGGCGCCGCCAAGGGTGACCTGGTACCACTCGCTACCATTCTTGTCGACGCCCAAGATGCCAATATTGCCGATGTGGTGATGGCCACAGGCATTGATGCAGCCCGAGATGTTCAGGCTCAGCTCACCCAGGTCGTGCAGGTAGTCCAGGTCGTCGAAGCAGCGCTGGATCGACTGCGCAATGGGGATCGACTTGGCATTGGCCAACGCGCAGAAGTCTCCACCCGGGCACGCGATGATATCGGTCAACAGGCCAATGTTCGCCGTCCCCAGGCCACGCTCGCAGGCCAACCGCCAGAGCGCGTGCAGGTCTTGCTTGCGCACATCCGGCAGAATGAGGTTCTGCTCATGGGCAATGCGAATCTCGCCAAAACCGAACTGCTCCGACCAGTCCGCCACCGCCTCCATCTGGGCGGCCGTCAGGTCGCCTGGCGGCGAGGCCTCGCCAGGCTTGGTAGAGAGCACCACACTGGCGTAGCCCGGCACCTTGTGTGGCTTGACGCAGCAGGCCACCCAGCGGGCAAAGGCATGGTCCTGGGCGAGGTGGGTTTCATAGTCCAGTGCTTCGTCGACCACGCTGGCGTAGGCTGGTGGCTCGAACGCCGCAGCCACGCGTTGGAACTCATCTTCGGTCAGTTGCGCCGGGCCATCCTTGATGTGCTGCCACTCCTGCTCCACCTCACGGGCAAAGGCTTCGATCCCCAGGGCCTTGACCAAGATCTTGATACGCGCCTTGTACTTGTTGTCGCGGCGGCCGTGGCGGTTGTACACCCGCAGGATGGCCTCGACATATGACAGCAAGTGCTGCCAGGGCAGCCCCTCACGGATCTGCAAGCCCAGGATCGGCGTGCGCCCCAAGCCACCGCCGACCATCACCCGCAGGCACATCTGGCCCCGAGCGTCGCGGTACAGGTACAGGCCGATGTCATGCATCATGATCGCCGCCCGGTCTTCTCGGGCAGAGCAGATGGCGATCTTGAACTTGCGTGGCAGGAACAGGAACTCGGGGTTGATAGTCGACCACTGGCGCAAGATCTCGGCCAGCGGGCGTGGGTCGAGCAGCTCGTCGGCGGCGACTCCGGCGAAGGCCTCGGTGGTGATGTTGCGCACGCAGTTGCCGGAAGTCTGGATGGCATGCATCTCGACCTCGGCAAGGCGTTGGAGAATATCGGGCACCTGGGCCAACTCGATCCAGTTGAACTGGATGTTCTGGCGGGTGGTGAAATGCCCATAGCCGCGGTCGTACTCACCGGCGATCAGCGCCAGAGTACGCATCTGACGCGCGCCAAGAGTGCCGTAGGGAATCGCCACCCGCAGCATATAGGCGTGCTTCTGCAAGTACAGGCCATTTTGCAGGCGCAGGGGCAGGAACTCTTCTTCAGACAGCTCACCGCCCATGAAACGTTGCACCTGATCGCGAAACTGCGCCACGCGCTCGAACACCAGCGCACGGTCATACTCGTCATACTGATACATGGTTCGGACCTCATCACGAAGGCCCTTACTATGGCGTTCGGGTGTACTGAGTTACAGATTCAGGTTTGGGGGATTTATACGGATCAGGGGCCTACAGGTTTTAGAACTGCACATCGAGAATGACACTGTCCTGATAAGCCCCGGCCGGCGGCGTGGCCTGGTCGGTGTAGAGTTTGGCGTTGTAGTTGAACACCTGGCTGCCATTACCAGTACCGGCACCGGGATTGATGTCGGCGTCAGTACTGGCTCGCCGCGCGCTGGCGAGTTTGCCCCACCGCACATTGCCGGCACTTTTGAAGATGTCGTAGGCCAGGTAGTTGTTGGCCGCCGACTTCATCCGCCGTCGGCCCACCGCGACGTTCTGGCCATCATCCAATCCCACGGTGTAGCTGCTGCCCTTGGTACAGGAAATGTTTACGTTACCGTTGACGGTGCCAAAGCCCGCCACCACCGGGGCGCTGCCAAAGCTGATGTTCGGTGTGGTGATCTGGCAGTCGTTGGTCACTGTCAGGCTGATAGTGAGGTTCATCGTGCCTTCGAGTTTCTGCCGCCCCAGGCAGAGGTTTCCCACACCAATGCCCCAGCAGTAGTCGATATCCCAGTACACCGACAGGGTTTCTTGATAAAGGCCGGCCGCAACGTTGGCTCCGAGCTGCGTCTTCAGGTAGATCGGCACCGACCGCGGCGTGGTCCCGCCCAGCAGCCCCAAGGCATCGATGATGCCGTTGCGGGCGAAGTCATAGGCCAGATTGCGGGTGATGGGGAAGCTGATGCTGTTGTTGGCGTACAAGGTGTACGGGATGACATCGCCGCTCGGCCCGACGAGCCCGATGGTGTTGCCGACCGGGCTGAACGTGGCGTAGAAGTGGTCATTGTTGCGCAGCAGTGTCAGCAGCGAACCGGTGCATTGCAGGCCGGCATTGGTGGTCGAAGCGGACTGCACTGCACTGAGCACCAGGGAGGAACTGACCGAGCCGAAGCTTGCCGGTGCCGTCGCCACCACTGCGCACAATCCATATGCCTGGGCACTGGTCAACAGGGCCAGGGCCGCCAGCAGGCGTTTCATCGGCATACCAGCGGCCCGATCAGCGGCACCTGCTGCTGATTGCCGTCCATCTTGAACTGCACCCGACAACGACCACCGCTGGCCAGCGCTACCTCAAGACTGTTGTCGGGTGACAGCCCTTCCAGGTAGACCAGCCCGTCCCAGCCCACCACCGCATGTGCGCCACTCTGCTCGTGCCGCACCTGGCTTCCCAACGGCAGGTCGTTGTGGCTGGCATCCACCAACTGGAGACTGGCCGCCACCACATTGTGCATCGGGAATTCCAGCAAATAGCCTGTACCACGACGCACTGCCACTTTCTGTTCGACCTGCTGCACCTGCACGGTGCTGGGCAGCTCCATCGGGTCGATTTCATACTTGCCCCGGTAGTAGCCGCTGCTCCAGGGCACCAGCAAGTGACCGTTCTTGTCGGTACGACCCACCCGTTGGTTTTCGTAGTTCACCGGCACATCGGCAAAGCCGTCGGTGCTGACGACCACAAAGGCATCGTCGATGCGGTTGGCGGCGAACACCCCGGCATCCATCCACACCAGCGAGCCACTGGCATCGGCCCACCGGGTCATGTTGCCGCCGCTACCATATACTCCGGCCTGCAGTTGCACCGACTGCAGGCGCCAGGTCAGGTCGGCCTGTCGGTAGGCCTCGCGGTCGCCATCGGCGTAACCGAGGTTGTAACCCACGCCGCCCTGGCTCGGCACCGCACGACTGTAGTTGACCCGCTGAAGGTTTTCCCCGGCCTGGTTGCGCTCCACACTCATGCTCAGGGTACCGCGCAGGTCGAACGGGATCACCCATTGCGCCTGCACCGCCCACTGGCTATCGCCGATCTCGCGGTTGGCCGACAGATACAGGCTGCTGTTGGCCCACAGCGACTTGCTCCAACTCAGGTTGAGCAACCGGGTGCGACTGTTGTCGCCGGCGCGCACGTCGAAATAACCGGCCCCCAGGCTGCCGTACTGGTCCAGGTTCAGGCTCAGCGTGGCTTGCTCGCTGCGCTGGCTCAGGCGCGCGTAGGGGCTGTCGACCAGCGACAAGTCGGCGTAATCGCCGTGGCGTTGCAGCCGCTGATAGTTGAAACCCAGGCGCCGGCTGTTGAACTGATACCCCAGGCTCACTTGCTGACCGCTGCGGCTGTCAAGGCTGCTCTGGCTCACTGCGCCGTTGACCACCCCCCAGTTGCCCACCTGCACGTTCGCACCCAGCCCGCCCAGGGCCAGGGACTCGGCCGCCTCGGCATGGCTTTCCAGGGTAATGACGTCGCTGAGCCCATAGCGCAGGCTGGCGGCAGCCACACCCGGGCCATAGGCAAAATCACGGATCGCGTAGTCACGACGCAGGTTGCCGGCGGCCACCGAGAAATCCGCCAGGCCTTTTTGCAGCAATGTGCTGGTGACATAGAACGGCAAGGTGGTCGACACCTGCCGGCCGAGGGCATCGGTAGTCACCACCACCGCCTCCCCTGCACCGTTGATGAACGGCACGTTGGTCAGGGTATAGGGGCCCGGCTGCAGGTCGGCGCTGGCGCTCTTGTAGCCGTTGATGAACAGGTCCACCGATGAAGGCACTGCTGCTTCACCAGCGAAGGCTGGCAGCGGATAGGTGACCAGGTCCGGGCGCACGCCAAAATCGCGTGAAAGCTGCAGGCCGCCCAGCCGCACCGAACTGGTCCAGGGCAAGGCGCCACTGAGCACGTCACCGACTTCCAGCGTCAGCAGACGCACTTCATCGGTGTAGCGCCAGGTGGTGTCGTAGCGGCGAAAGCCTTCCTGGCTGTCGTCGAATTCGTTGCCGCCCAAGGCCTGGCGCCATTGCCCGGTGGTCGACAGCGTACCCCAGCTGTCGAACAGGCGCAGTTCATTCCAGGCGGCCAGGTAGCGGCCGCCATCATCGGTGTCGTTCAGGTACAGGTCATAGTTGAACAACGCGCCGAAGCTGCTTCGCGCTTCGCTTGCCGGTGACAGTTGGCGGTTGCCGATGCGCTGGGTCGGCAGCCAGGCCGCCGGCACCTGCACCACCAGCCGCTGGCCCTGGCTGTCGTAGTCGCTGTGCAGGCCCGGGATACTGTCCAGTGCAACTTCAGTGCCGTGCTCGCCGGGCAGATCGATGCCTGCAGCCCGCAAGTCGACGGTGGCCATGTACAGGCGCCCGGCGCGTTGCTGCACCGGCACCAGCTCAGGGCTGCTCATCTGGTTGACCACCAGTTCCAGGAACAGCGGCGCGTCGGCGACCGCTTCCAGGCTGGCCGGGGGCGGCGGCAGCTCGCCGCCGAACAGCGGCGCACAGCCCAGCACGGTCAAGCCGCAAGCCCTCAGTGCCAGGCGGCGTGTCGCGGCCAGAAGAACACTCACACACAATATCCAACCATTGCCGGGTCCTCCCTGGCCCCTGTTGCGGTGCTACTTGCTGGTGTTCATTGGCCCTGATTCAGGGCTTGCGCCGGTTCCTGTCCGTTGACCCGGCCCTTGAGTACAGTGGCTGCCGTCATCGGCTGCGGTGCCGGCCAGCGCATACTTGCGCCGGGCAGCACGTAGCCCAGCAGGCCATCCACCAGCGGCCGGCTCTGACCGCCCTGCTGCAGCACCACGTCGGTCAGGCGCGCATGCACCGGTCCCGTGTTGCGGATTTCCACATAGGGCTTGCCCTGCACCGATACCTGTCGCCAGCTCAGCGCCGGCTTGCCGACCCCGGCGGCGCCGCGCTGGCCACTGGCATCGGCCTTGCCCCACAAGCCTTCGCCATAGACGAACAGGGGCACCGAATAGCGCATCTGGAAGCGGATTGCCGCTTGGGGTTTGTCGGCGCTGGCCGCAGGCGGCAACGCGGAGGGAATTTCATCGATGATGATGCGGTAGGCCTGCTCCTGGCCTACCGGTGAGGTACCGGTGCGGGTCAGGCGGATCAGTTGCTTTTGCCCCGGCGCAATGTTGGCCACGGGCGGGCTGCCGATGATTTCGCGTTGGGCCTGGTACTGATCGTCGAACTCGCCCTGGCGCCAGGCGAACACCCGTACCTGCAGGTTGGCCGGCTCGTTGCCGCGGTTCTCAAGCCACAAGGCGCCTGCCTTCTGGCCCGCCTCAAGCACCGGGTCGATCGGCCAGATCAACACCGAAGTAGCCGCCTGCAGCGGCACACTGCTGAACAATGCCAGCGCACAGGCCAATCCGTTGATTCGTTTGCGCATACCGTCAGCGCTAGCCCCCATGCCTTGCTCCTTGTTGTTGTAGCGTCCACTTTCCGGGCGTTAAAAGGTCAGTACCACCTGCACCACATCGGTGTAATTGCCGGCGGGCAGGTTGCCAGTCAGTTGGGCCCGGGCGTACACCGGCAGCTTGATGATTGCCGGATTGCTGTAGCTCACCGGTACACCCTGATTGATGCCCAGGCTTTGACTGAAACCGGCATCGCGAAACAGTTGATAGGCCACCAGCGAAGAACCGCTGCTGCGCTTGAGGTTGCGGGTACCGCTGGCGCTGTTCTGGCCGGCATCCACACTCATGCTCAAATTGACCCCGGGCGTGCACTGCAAGGTCACCGTGGTACCGCCGAGCGCAGTGGTCACGCTGCTGGTGGACAGCGCCGAGTAACTGCCGAAATCCAGGCTGCCGTAGTTGCTTGCGCCCCCCTCCACCAGGCAACCGGCGACCACCGTGGCACTGACCTGAAAGGTGCTGGTGAGCGCCGCATCCAGCGGCGAAGTTACGCTGCACAGCAGCAGTGCCAGCAACCTGGGCAACGCCCGGCGCACGGTTCAGAAGCTCAGCTCGACCGCCACCGTGTCGGTGTACACACCGGCCGGCAGGCCCGGTTTGCCAACGGCCTGGCCGTAAAGGTTCACCGTCTGCGCCACGCCGGTGCTGGTCGGCAGGGTAATCACCCCATCGATAGCCAACAACTGGGTATGACCTGCGTCGGTATAGAAGTCATAAGGCACGTAGTTGCCATTGCCGTCGGCCAGGGCCCGGCTGCCGCCGTCGGACTGGTTGTCATTGGTCCCGGTGCTCACCTTTATCGCCGGTATGGTGCCGCTGGAGCACAAGATGCTCATCGCGCCACCGGCACCGCCCAGCACCTGCGCATTCGCGGTAGTGAACAAGGCTTCCTGGCTGCCGAAATCCAGGGTGCCGAAGTCCTGTCCGGTGGCGCCGGTACCGCCATTGACCTGGCAACTGGCGATCAGCGTCAGGGTGGCGTTGATGTTGCCGGTCACGGTGGCCGCCTGGGCCTGGCTGCACAGCGCCAGGCCGACGCCGGCGAAGATAAAGCGGGAAATATACGGATGCATGAGTCACTCCTTGCGTATTACCAGTCCAGGGTCACCATCAGGGTGTCGCGGTAAATGCAGGCCGGCAGCGCCTTGGGATGGGCAACCAGCGCGCCGTAGATCGGAATCGGTACCTGCGCGCCACTGCTGACCGAAAAGTTCAGCGTCTGGCCAATGTCGTAGCGGGCCCGCCCGGTAGGGTCGGCAGACAGCTCGTAGGGAATCAGCACCCGGCCATTGCTCAGGCGCCGGGTAGCGCCATCGCCATTGGCGCCGCCATTGATACTCACGGTGAAGGCGCGCACGGCGGGGTTGCAACGTACCTGCAGGGTGCCATCACCCGCCGATTCGTCCAGGTGCGAGCGCAGCGGCGTGGTCCAACTGGGCCCCTGGCTGCCAAAGTCCAGAACCCCGGCACCGGGCGACTCGACCACCCCGGCACCTGGATCGCCGCTGATCTGACAGGCGCTGCTGATCACCAGCCGGGCCTGGATATGCCCGCTCATCGCGGCGAAGGCATCAGGGCTGACCAACAGCAATGGCGCAGCACTCAACAGCAGGAGTCGTTTCATACTGCCAGTTCCTTTAGCAGGCGCCGTTCCTGGCCTTACCAGGTCACGGTGACTTTGAGCAGGTCCGAGTAACCGCCCACGTGCGGTACCTGGGCCAAGCGGTCGATACGCGCGTACAGCGGCAAGTCCACCGAGCCTGAATCCGGTACTCGGGCATGCTGGGCAACATTGACCGGCAAGGGCATTCGCCAGGCCGGATCCTGAAACAAACGGTAGGGAATCGGCCGCGCCGAAGGTTGATCGCTGGCCAGGTAGCGGACTTCACCCACGCCACCGTGCTGACCGCCATCGACCTTCACCTGGTAAGCGGTGTCGGGGTTGCATTCAAGGCGGGGTGGGCGCTGGGCGAGCATCTGGCTACTCAGCGGCCCCTCGGGGTCATCCAGGCGCGCCGCGGCGCCAAAGTCCAGCACGCCCAAGGCCTGGGCGCCGGCATCGCGGGGCTGATGGATCAATACACAGCCACGCTGCACATCCACTTTGACTTCAACCATGAAATCGGCGGCGGCGGCGCGGTCAGCAACGACCAGCACGAGCGACGCGGCCAGAAAGTGTCCCTTCACCTTGTCTTCCTTCGACGCGGGATAAATCTGAAGTTCAGGGTAGCAGTGGACGAAAAACCTGCCAGCGTGCAGAAGAATGTACAAGTCCTGTACACCTTGTCCGGACGGACATTCACGGCCAGACAGCGCTGGCCGTTGCCGGTACGATTGGTTAAATTAGCCCCGCTCGCTCAAGCCGATGCTTGAGTCCGCAGCCCCTCAAGGAGCCCTGATTGTTGACGTTGCTGCCTTCCTGGATACGTTCGCTGCGCCCGTTTCGCAACCGCAGGCTTACCTCGTCACACGACGCCGCCGGGGTTGCCGGGACCGTTCGTCAGCATTTTCGCCAAAAGGCTTCGGCACAGGGATACACCCTGAGTCACGGACAGTTGCAGGTGATTGAACACTTCGCGGCCCAGGCGGCCCTGATCGATAACGGACAGGCCCGCAGCCTGTATCTGCATGGGGCGGTCGGTCGCGGTAAAAGCTGGCTGCTGGACGGCTTCTTCCAGGCCCTGCCCCACACGCACAAACGCCGACTGCACTTTCACGACTTTTTCGCCCGCCTGCACCAGGGCATGTTCGACCATCGTCATCAGGACGACGCCCTGGGCTGCACCCTCGATCAGTTGCTCGATGGGTGCCAGGTCCTGTGCTTCGATGAGTTCCACGTCCACGATATCGGTGATGCGATGCTGATCACCCGCCTGTTCCAGGCATTGTTCGCGCGGCGCATCTTCCTCTTGGTGACCTCCAACTACGCACCTGAAGGCCTGCTGCCCAACCCGCTCTACCACCAGCGATTCAAGCCGGTGATCCGCCTGATCAACAGCCACATGCACGTACTGGAGGTCGGTGGCGAACAGGACTATCGCAGCCTCCCCACCCACGCCAGCCAGCAGCGCTTCACCCAAGGGCACTACCTGTGGCCTGGCAGCCTTGCCCAGCGCCAGGCAATCGGCTTGCCGCCCTTCACTGAGGCACCCATCGATATTCCCGTGGGCAAGCGTGAATTGACCGCCAGGCTAAGCCAGCAAGGCACGGTCGGCTTTGATTTTGCCGAACTCTGCGAACAACCCACGGCGGTGATCGACTACCTGGAATTGGCCAAGCGCTTCGATCACTGGATTATCGACGGCCTGCCACGCCTGGAAGACTGCTCGATTGCAGCGCAGCAACGCTTCATCAACCTGGTGGATGTGCTTTACGACCAGGACAAACACCTGGTGCTAGTCGGCGCCGAGCCCCTAGTACAAAGCCTGGGCGGCACAGCGGCCGACCTTGCACGCACTCGCAGCCGCCTGGGGCAGCTCCGCCAGCTACAGGCCTCGGCCTGCCCGACCTGATTACCGGGCAGGCCGAGCAGTTCAGCCGGCCCGGGCGAGACTGGCCATGACCGCTTCGATTTCCCCCAGTACCGCGGGATCATCCAGGGTCGAGGGCGGCGTATAGGGCTGCTGGTCGGCGATCTTGCGCAACACCGCCCGCAGGATCTTGCCGGAGCGGGTCTTGGGCAGGCGCTTGACCACCCGCACCCGGTTGAAACACGCCAGAGCGCCGATCTGCTCGCGCACACTGGCCACCAGCTCGCTCTGCAACGCCGCTTCGCTGATGCCCTGACCATCCTTGAGCACCACCAGTGCCAACGGCACCTGGCCCTTGATCTCGTCGTGCACGCCAATCACCGCGCACTCGGCCACGGCTGGGTGACGGGCAACCAGGTCTTCCATTTCGCCGGTGGACAGGCGATGACCCGAAACGTTGATGACATCGTCGGTGCGCCCCATGATGTAGACGAAGCCGTCTTCATCCAGATAACCGCCATCGCCGGTGTGGTAATAGCCCGGATACGTGGTGAGGTAGGCGTCCAGGTAACGCTGGTGATCGCCCCACAGGGTTTGGCTGCAGCCTGGCGGCAATGGCAGGGCAATCACAATGGAGCCCTGCTGGTTGGCGCCGAGCAGTTGGCCTTCGTCGTCCAGCACGCGCACGTGATACCCCGGCACTGCGCGGTTGCTCGAACCGGGTCGCGCCGCGCAACCGTCCAGCCCGACACAGGGCGCAGTCACCGGCCAGCCGGTTTCGGTCTGCCACCAGTGGTCATGCACAGTCTTGCCGCTGGTGTTCTCCAGCCATTGGTGGGTACTGGAGTCGAGCTTCTCGCCGGCCAGGAACAACTGACGCAGGGAGCTCAAGTCATAGCGGCGCAGCAGTTCGCCTTCAGGGTCTTCCTTGCGGATCGCGCGCATGGCCGTTGGCGCGCAGAACAGCCCATTGACCCGGTACTGCTCCACTACCCGCCAGTAGGCACCGGCATCCGGGGTGCGAATTGGCTTGCCCTCGTAGAACACTGTGGTGCAGCCATTCATCAACGGCCCGTAGACGATCAGTGAATGGCCGACCACCCAGCCCACATCGGAGATGCCCCACCACACATCACCGGCCTGCATGCCATAGATATGGCGCATGGCAAAGCCCAGGGCCACGGCGTTGCCGCCATTCTCGCGCACGATGCCCTTGGGTTTGCCGGTGGTGCCGGAGGTATACATGATGTACAGCGGGTCGGCGGCGGCCAGCTCGACTGGCGCCACCGGGCCGGCCCCGGCCACCGCTGCCTGCCAGTCCAGGTCGCGGCCTTCGACCAGGTTGGCCTGGACCTGTGGGCGTTGCAGCACCAGCACCTGACGCGGTTGGTGCTTGGCCAGCTGCAGTGCGCGATCTACCAGCGGCTTGTATTCGATGACCCGATCGAACTCCAGCCCGCAGGAGGCCGTGAGCAGCAACTTGGGCCGGGCATCGTCGATACGCAGCGCCAGCTCATTGGCGGCAAAGCCGCCGAATACCACCGAATGCACGGCGCCGATACGGGCACAGGCCAGCATCGCCATGGCTGCCTGGGGCACCATGGGCATATAGATGATCACCCCGTCACCCTTCTCCACGCCGAGCGAGCGCAGCAACCCAGCCAGGCGCGCGACTTCGTCGCGCAACTGCGAATACGTGAACGATTGCTGGCTGCCGGTTACCGGCGAGTCATAGATCAGCGCCGTCTGCTCGCCGCGGCCTTGCTCGATCTGATGATCCAGCGCCAGGTAGCAACTGTTCAGGCGCCCGTCGGCGAACCACTGGTGGGTGCCATCGGCGTTTTCACTGAGGGTATTGAGCGGTTTGCGGTACCAGGCCAGGCGATCGGCCTGTTCGGCCCAGAAAGCGGCGGGGTCGGCAATGGAATGGGCGTGGCTGTGCTGATAAGTCATCGTTACTGAACCCTGGGCTTGTTGTTATTAAAAAGGGCGAATAACGATTATGGCCATCAACGGCCTGGGTGCCAGGCGACTTAAGTCTCATCAGACATGCACAAATGTCGCGGCCGAAAAAATCGCGGGGCAAGCCTGCTCCTACCGGGGTAGAAGCGGGTTTGCCCCGCGATAAACCTTCAGGGTCGAATCAACCCGCCAGGCCTACATACACGTTCTGCACATCGTCATTGTCATCAATGGCATGCAGGAACGCCTCGACCTCGGCCATCTGCTCATCGCTCAAACCGCCGACCGGGTTCTTCGGCGTGTAGCCGATCTTGGCCGAGCTCACGGTGAAGCCAAACTCCGGCAGCGCCTTCTGCACGGCATCCAGGTCCGTGGTGTCAGTGATGAACAGGGTCGCCCCTTCTTCTTCACCTTCCTCGAAATCCTGCGCACCGGCTTCGATCGCCGCCATTTCCGGGTCGGCATCAGCGCTGGCCGGGGAAGCCTCGATCAGGCCGACGTGGTTGAAGTCCCAGGCCACCGAACCCGAAGCACCCAGCTGGCCCTTGCGGAACAGCACACGAATCTGCGCCACGGTTCGGTTGACGTTGTCGGTCAGGCATTCGACGATCAGCGGCACCTGATGCGGGGCAAAGCCTTCATAGGTCACCAGGGTGTACTGCACCGCATCGCCATCCAGGCCAGCACCCTTGCGGATCGCCCGTTCCAGGGTCTCGCGGGTCATCGAGGCCTTTTTGGCCTGCTCGATCGCAAGGCGCAAGCGCGGGTTCATGTCCGGGTCAGCGCCGGATTTGGCAGCGATCTGGATCTCTTTGGACAGCTTGCCCATGATCTTGCCCTTGGCGTTGGCTGCTGCTTCTCTATGCTTGGCTTTCCACTGTGCGCCCATCTCGACTCTCTTGTTTCAGGTGCCGGTTCAGGTAGCGACCGGCAAAGTGGGTGCAGTTTATACATCCTCGTTGTGGCAATCGACAAAAAAACTGCTCAGGCCTTGTCGGCTTTGCCCGCCGCCGCGGCAAAGCGGGCCAGGCGTACATCCAGGCGGCGCGGCCGATGGCCGTGGTCTTCGGCCTGCTCCTTGCGACGAATGGCATTGCGCACCATCAACGACCCCAGGTAGCGGATCGGTTCGGGCGGAAAATACCCGAGCGGACCGTTGACCAGCGGTGAGCGAGTCCAGGCGTTGTCCACGCCCAGTACCAGCGACGAGAGGATCTGCCCGCCCATGTGGCAGGGGCCCACCCCGCTGCCCGAGTAGCCAAAGCCGTAGAACACATTGCCCTGGGCGCCGAGCGTGCCAAAGAACGGCAAGCCCGTGACGGAGCGGTCGGACGGACCATTCCAGGTGGCTGCCACCGGTACTTGGGCAAGGCTTGGGAAAAACTCGGCGAGGCTGCGGCGCAACAACCCTTCGTAGGGTGAAGGCTGGTCGAACACCGGCAGCATCCGTCCGCCGTAGGCGAAGGTATTGCCGCCCTTGCCGAGCATCAGCCGGCCATCGCTGGTGTTGTGGTAGTAGTGAACGAAAATCCGAGAATCGAGCACGCTGACACCGCTGGTAAGCCCCATCTGCCCCAGCAACTCCGGCCGGGGCTCGGTGATGATCATGTCGCTGGAGACAATCGCCACACTGCGCTCGAACTGCGGGAAGGCTCGCGCCATCCAGGCATTCAGGGCCAGCACCACGCGGTCCGCACGAACGGCGCCGCGGGTGGTTTCCACCACGGCCTGCGGCCCTTCCTGCAGGCCGGTCATGGCAGTGTTTTCATGAATTCGCACGCCCTTGTGCAAGGCAACCCGGCGCAGGCCGCGCACCAGTTTGCCGGGCTGCACCGTGGCAGCGGCCGGCGAGAACCAGCCTTCCAGGTGCTTGGCCGAGCCCGCCATGCGCTGCACCTGCTCCACTGGCAAACGCTGGAAGGAGTTGATGCCCTGGCGCTCAAGTGCGGCGATCACACCGTCGGTGGCGCCCATCTGGGCACGGTTGGTGGCGGTATAGAGGGTACCGTCCAGCCGGTAATCGGCATCGATGCCATGGGCGCGGCAAAAGTCGCCGATGGCATAGATGCTCTGCTCCGACGCCTGCACCAGGCGTACCGCCTCCTGCAGGCCAAACAGTCGTTCGAGGGTGAAGTACTTGGCCGACCACGACAACGCACAACCGCCGTTGCGCCCACTGGCCCCGGCACCGCAGATGTCGGCTTCGATCAGCACGACGTCCAGGGCCGGGTTCTGTTCCTTGAGCATCAGCGCGGTCCACAGCCCTGTGTAGCCACCGCCGACGATGCACACATCGGCACGGGTGTCGGCGGCCAGGGGTGGGCACGCGGGCGCATCTTCCTGATCCAGCGCCTGTTGCAGCCAGAAGGGTCTCATGGTCGGTTTCCTCGAAAGTCTCAGGTACGCAGGGGTTTGATTGCCATGGCGGTGTTGGGCGCGACCGCCGGGGTATGCTCGGCCAAGGCCAGGCTGTTCCAGTGCGGCACCAGTACCAGCGCCGAGAACAGGGCACAGGCGGCAAACACGATGAACACCGTGACGCCGTCAAAGTAGCCCGGCAGCAGGCCACCGAGGATCGCCCCCACCGAACCGCAGCCGTTGACGAAGCCTGCCGCCGTGGCGCCAGCCTTGGCCGTGCCGAAGTCGATGGCAGCGGCGCCGCTGATCATCGAGTCTGGCCCGTACAGGGTCAGGCCCATGACGAACAGCAAGGCCACTACCAACAGCACGCTGCCGCTTTGCATCGCCCCCATGAACAGCGCCAACACCACGGTGAGTACCAGCAGGCTGATGACGCAGGCCGGCATGCGCCGGGCGCCGAAGAGCTTGTCGGAGGCCAGGCCGATCATGATCGGGCCCAACAGACCGGCCAGTTCAAAAGCGGTAGGGATAATCGCCGCACCGACCTTGCCCACCGAGGGCATCTGTTCGAAGACGATGACCGGGCCCCACAACAAGATGGCGTAGCGCGCTGGCTTGAGCATGAAGTACGCAAGGCCCAGGGTCAGCACCGTGCGGTTGCGCAGGATCTCGCGCAGTGGCGCCCACACGCTGCAGATCGTAGTGCCGGGCACCATGCTTTCAGGCTCTGGCTCTACCGCCGGCAGGCCGACGTCTTCAGGCTTGTTGCGCTGGAGGAAAAAGAACAGCACCGCCACCACCGCCACCACCGCGGCACTGGAGAAAAACGCCGCATGCCAGGTGCCGATCAGGGTGTACGCCCACCACCCGGCAAACGGTGAAGCCACCAGGCCGCCGAAGGCATAGCATGAACTCCATAGCCCCAGTACCCGTCCGCGTTGCGACGAGGGGAAGAAGCTGCCGATGTTCTTGCACAGCCCCGCCCAGCCTGTGGACTGCGCCAGGCCCTGGACCAGCATGCAGGTCGCGAAGATCGGAAAGGTGGCGTAGCTGCCCATGACCAGGGCCGCGGCCGCCGAGATGATCAAACCGCCCAGCACCACCACCCGTGGACCGAAGCGGTCGGCAAGCATGCCCCAGGTGAACTGCCCAACCGCATAGGCCGCCAGATAGATGGCGTCGAGGTTGGCCATGGCCATTTTGTCGAGGGTAAAGCTTGGGTCTTCGCCGATGCCGAGCTTGGCCACCGAGAAAGCTTTGCGGGTGAAGTAGAACGCGGCGTAGGCAATCCAGGTGATAGCAAAGATCTGCACGCGCCAACGCTTTATATCTGCACTGTATTTGTTCATGGTGACTCTGACCTCGGAGCTTGAGTGTGCCGGCAGAATTTTTAAAAACGCCTGTGTTTTTCTTGTGTTGCGCACTGCGTGACGACCGGTCAGGGTCGACACCTGGTCAGATGGAACCTGGAGCATGCGGGTATTGTTATACGTTGTCAGCCAGGCCCATGACCCGCTGGTCACTGCAAGAGACGCACCGGGCTGAAAGAGATAGAAACAATTACTGACTGATAAATAAAATCGATTTATCGTATTTCACAAATAAGCTCAGCTTGTAACAGGTGCTGTGATGTCGGTTTCCCACGCTCAGTTGAAAGCCTTCCATGCCGTCGCCCTGCACGGCAGCTTCACCCGCGCCGCCGAACGGTTGTTCCTGACTCAGCCGGCGATCTCCGATCAGGTGCGGAAACTGGAGGAGCGCTTCGGCGTTTTGCTGTTTCACCGCAATAAGCGCTCGGTGCAGTTGACCGACCTGGGCGAGCGCCTGCTGGCCATCACCCAGCGCCTGTTCGTGTGTGAGGCCGAAGCCCACGAACTGCTCCAGGATTCACGCGCGTTGCAGACCGGCACCCTGGTGCTGGCGGTGGATGCGCCGGTACACGTGCTGCCGCAAATTGCCCAGTTCTGCCAGCAGTACCCCGGCATTCACGTCAAGATCGAAACCGGCAACACCGACGAGTCGCTGCTGCGGCTGTTCAACTACCAGGCCGACCTTGCCCTGCTGGGCCGCGATGTGGATGACGAGCGCCTGCTGTGCGTGCCGATGCGCAGCGACCCGATGGTGGCGTTCGTGTCCCATAACCACCCCTGGGCCAGCCGTGGCTCTATCAGCCTGGCTGACCTTGATGACACGCCGATCGTCCTGCGCGAGCCGGGCTCGGTGACCCGCCAGACCCTGGAAGAAGAAATGCAACGGGCCGGCCTGCGTATCCGCCCGGCGATCCAGGTCGAAGGCCGGGAGGCAGCGCGCGAGGCGGTAGTGGTGGGGATTGGCGTGGGGGTGGTGTCGGCGGCCGAATTCGGTGCCGATGCGCGGGTGTGCGCGTTGCCGATCGTGGATTGTCAGCGGCGGATGACCGAGACATTGGTGTGCTTGCGCGAACAGAGTTCACGGCGCCTTGTGGCGACGTTCTTGCAGATGGTTCGGGACAGTCTTTGAGATCACCATCGCAGGGCAAGCCACCGGTAGGCGTATGTGCCTAGCCGCAACCTGACAACATTTGATTGGTGATTGTTCGCGGGGCAAGGCCGCTCCTGCAGGAGCGCGCTTGCCCGCGAAAAACCGCTACGCTGCCTCCCTCCCCCGCGCCACCGCCTGGGCCGCCGCCAGCATCGCGCGCAACAACACCGCGCATCCATCGGCCAGGTCCTCGGGTGCGGCATTCTCGATTTCGTTATGGCTGATCCCGCCCTCGCACGGCACGAAAATCATCCCCGCCGGCCCCAGCTCGGCCAGGAAGATCGCGTCATGTCCCGCTCCGCTGACTATATCCATGTGCGACAGCCCCAACCCCTGCGCCGCACTGCGTACCGCCTCCACACAGCCGTGCTCGAAATACAGCGGCGGAAAGTCGGCCGTCGGTGTCAGGGTGTGGCTCAAACCATGCTGTTCGCAGGTACTGGCAATGACATCCTTGACCTGGGCAATCATCGAGTCCAGCCGAGCGGGCTCCAGGTGGCGGAAGTCCAGGGTCATGCGCACCTCGCCCGGAATCACGTTGCGCGACCCTGGATACGCCTGCAGGCAACCCACCGTGCCACAGGCATGGGGCTGGTGTTCCAGGGCCACGCGGTTGACCGCCGCCACCACTGCGCTGGCACCCACCAAGGCGTCCTTGCGCAGGTGCATCGGGGTCGGCCCGGCATGGGCCTCGACACCGCGCAGGGTCAGGTCGAACCACTTCTGCCCAAGCGCTCCCAGTACCACGCCGATGGTCTTGCGCTGGTCCTCAAGGATCGGCCCCTGTTCGATATGCGCCTCGAAATACGCCCCCACCGGATGGCCACTGACCGCGCGCGGCCCGGCATAGCCGATGGCGTTGAGCGCTTCACCGACCGTGATTCCCTCGGCATCGGTCTTGGCCAGGGTATCGGCCAGGGTGAATTTATCGGCAAACACCCCGGACCCCATCATGCACGGCGCAAAGCGCGAGCCCTCCTCGTTGGTCCAGACCACCACTTCAAGCGGTGCCTCGGTTTCAACCTTCAGGTCGTTGAGCGTGCGCATCACCTCTAGCCCGGCCAGCACCCCGAAGCAACCATCGAACTTGCCGCCGGTGGGCTGGGTGTCGATGTGGCTGCCGGTCATCACCGGCGGCAGTTGCGGGTTGCGACCCGGACGGCGGGCAAAGATATTGCCCACGCCGTCGATGCTCACGGTACAGCCCGCCTCCTGGGTCCACTTGACGAACAGGTCGCGGGCCTGGCGGTCCAGGTCGGTCAGCGCCAGGCGGCACACGCCGCCCTTGACCGTGGCGCCCAATTGGGCCAGGTCCATCAGCGACTGCCAGAGCCGCTCACCGTTGATATGACGCAAGCTCGATTGCAGGACGTCCTGTGTGCTTTGCATGGGTTACCTCCATCAGGTGCCTGGCCTCTGGGGGCCATGGGCGTTACACAGTGGGTTTGAAACTGGCCGTGCGCGCCGCCTTGAGCGTGCCCAGGGCGAAGTAGATCAAGCCCCCCAGGGCGGAACCGGTGAACCAGCCAAAGTCGTAGAACCAGCTGAACGCCTGGCTTTGCAACGACAGCAGGGTCAGCACCACGGGCACCCCGAAGGCGATGAAGCCGGCGACGTTCCAGGCCGGGTAGACGTCGTCGCGGTACAGGCCGGCCAGGTCCAGGGTTTGCCTGCGGATCAGGAAGTAGTCCACCACCATGATCCCGGCAATCGGCCCCAGCAGGCTCGAATAACCCAGCAGCCAGTTGGAATAGACGCTTTCAAGGCTCACATCGCTGACGATCCAGCCAAGTTTCTTCAGCAACTCGTGGCCCATCAGGAGCAAACCGACAAGGCCAGTCAGCAGTACCGCCTTGGTGCGGCCAATCCACTTGGGAGCCAGGTTCTGGAAGTCATTGGTGGGCGAAACGATGTTCGCGGCGGTGTTGGTCGACAGCGTGGCGATGATGATCAGCGCCATGGCCAGCGCCACCCACATCGGGCTCTGTATGTGGCCGATCAGGTTGACCGGGTCGGAGACCGTCTCGCCTACCAGCGTTTGGGAGGCGGCGGTGAGCACCACACCCAGGGCGGCGAACAGGAACATGGTCAGCGGCAGGCCCAGAATCTGCCCCAGAATCTGGTCCTTCTGGCTCTTGGCGTAGCGGCTGAAGTCGGGAATGTTCAACGACAGGGTAGCCCAGAACCCCACCATCGCCGTCAGCCCGGCGAAGAAGTAGCCATACACACTGGCCCCCTCCGGCCGTTTGGGCGGCTGTGCCATCAACTCGCTGATCGAGACATTGGGCAATGCCCACACCAGCAAGCCGGCGCCGACCAGCACCAGCAGCGGCGCCGACAGGGTTTCGAGCCACTTGATCGACTCGGCGCCACGCAGCACCACCCACAGGTTGAGGCACCAGAACAGCATGAAGCCGATCACCTCGCCGGTACCGCCCAGGGCTTTCCAGTCCGCCGACAGCGAGCCCAGGAACAGGTGGATGGCCAACCCGCCGAACATCGTCTGGATACCGAACCAGCCGCAGGCCACCAGGGCGCGGATCAGGCACGGCACATTGGAGCCGAGGATGCCAAATGAGGAGCGCAGCAACACCGGGAAGGGAATGCCGTACTTGGTGCCTGGAAAGGCGTTGAGCGTCAGCGGGATCAGTACCACGGTGTTGGCCAGCAGGATCGCCAGCAACGCCTCCCCCACCGTCAGCCCGAAGTAGGCAGTGAGCACCCCGCCGAGGGTGTAGGTCGGCACGCAGATCGACATGCCGACCCACAACGCGGTGATGTGCCATTTGTTCCAGGTGCGCTCGTACACCTTGGTCGGGGCGATGTCGTGGTTATAGCGGGGGCTGTCGAGGACGTCGCTGCCGGCCTCGAGTTCATATAAGCCGTCGCGCTCGCTCACTTGCGATCTGGTCTGCTGCATGGCCGCTCCACTGTTGTTGTGTTTTTTGCTCATCGTGACGATGGCTGGAGTACTTGCACGGGCATTGCGGGCAATCACGGGTGCCCATGTGAAATCTTGACCATTTCCACAACCTGTCAAGAACGACAGGACCACTGGTCGTTTTCCCTGCCAACACGAAAATCATTTAAATCTATGTAAATCAACTAGTTAACTTGATTATTAGCTTATTTTTAAATTATTTGCCCTATCCAGAATCGCCGACTAGATTCAATTCCTGACAGCGATGACAGGTTTTGACCTACGCTGTGATGAGTACAAAACCTAGAACCGGCAACAACCGGTCAAGCCTGCGAGGAGCATCTGATGACGCTTTTGATTCGTGGCGCCACCCTGATTACCCATGAGGAAAGTTATCGCGCCGACGTGCTCTGTGCCGACGGAGTGATCAAGGCCATCGGCACCGACCTCGACATTCCCAGCGGTTGCGAGATGCTCGATGGCAGCGGCCAGTACCTGATGCCAGGCGGCATCGACCCCCACACCCACATGCAATTGCCCTTCATGGGTACGGTCGCCAGCGAAGACTTTTTCAGCGGCACTGCCGCAGGGCTTGCCGGCGGCACCACCTCGATCATCGACTTTGTGATCCCCAACCCGCAGCAATCGCTGCTCGAAGCCTTTCACCAGTGGCGCGGCTGGGCGGAAAAGTCGGCCGCCGACTACGGCTTTCACGTAGCCATTACCTGGTGGAGCGAACAGGTGCGCCAGGAGATGGGCGAACTGGTGAGCCAGCACGGTATCAACAGCTTCAAGCACTTCATGGCCTACAAGAACGCGATCATGGCCGCCGACGACACCCTGGTCGCCAGCTTCGAGCGCTGCCTGGAACTGGGCGCGGTGCCCACCGTGCATGCCGAGAACGGCGAGTTGGTCTATCACCTGCAACGCAAGCTGCTGGCCGAGGGCATTACCGGGCCCGAGGCGCATCCGCTGTCGCGCCCTTCGCAAGTGGAGGGCGAGGCGGCCAGCCGCGCCATCCGCATTGCCGAAACCCTGGGCACGCCGGTGTACCTGGTGCATGTGTCCACCCGCGAGGCGCTCGATGAAATCAGCTATGCCCGCGCCAAAGGCCAGCCGGTGTACGGCGAGGTACTGGCCGGGCACCTGCTGCTGGACGACAGTGTCTACCGCCATCCCGACTGGCAGACCGCAGCCGGCTATGTGATGAGTCCACCCTTCCGCCCACGCAAGGACGGCCACCAAGAAGCGCTCTGGGGCGGCCTGCAATCGGGCAACCTGCACACCACCGCCACCGACCACTGCTGCTTCTGTGCCGAGCAGAAAGCCGTCGGACGCGACGACTTCAGCCGCATTCCCAACGGCACCGCCGGCATCGAAGACCGCATGGCTGTGCTCTGGGATGAAGGGGTGAACAGCGGGAAATTGTCGATGCAGGAATTTGTCGCGCTGACCTCCACCAATACCGCGAAGATCTTCAACCTGTTCCCGCGCAAGGGCGCCCTGCGCGTGGGCGCCGATGCCGACCTGGTGCTCTGGGACCCGCAGGGCACCCGGACCATCTCGGCCGCCACCCACCATCAACAGGTGGACTTCAACATCTTCGAAGGCAAGACCGTGCGTGGCATCCCCAGCCACACCATCAGCCAGGGCAAGCTGGTCTGGGCCAATGGCGACCTGCGCGCCGAGCGCGGTGCTGGCAGGTATATCGAGCGGCCGGCATACCCGGCGGTGTTCGACCTGCTGAGCAAGCGAGCCGAGCATTTACGCCCGACTGCCGTTAAGCGTTGATGCATCGCGGGTCAAGCCCGCTCCTACCGGCTAGGAGCGGGCTTGACCCGCGAAAAAACAATAAAAAAAGAGGAACCCACCGTGATCGATTCCCTCAACCATCTCCCCCGACCGACCGCCGACAACGCCACCCTGGCCGAGCACTTCAGCGACCTGGCGCCACCGCTCAACGCCCGCCAGGCCGCCCTGGAAGCCTCGCGCTGCCTGTATTGCTACGACGCACCGTGCGTCAATGCGTGCCCCAGCGATATCGACATTCCCTCGTTTATCCGCAACATTCACCAGGAGAACGTCCAGGGCGCAGCGCAGAAAATTCTCGAGGCCAATATCCTCGGCGGCAGCTGTGCACGGGTCTGCCCGACCGAAATCCTCTGCCAGCAAGCCTGCGTGCGTAACCATCACCAGGAGTGTGCCCCGGTGCTGATCGGCCAGTTGCAGCGCTATGCCCTGGATCACGCCGAGTTTGCCGCACATCCGTTCCAGCGCGCGGCCACTACCGGCAAGCGTATTGCCGTGGTCGGCGCCGGGCCTGCCGGTTTGTCCTGTGCCCATCGCCTGGCCTGGCACGGCCATGACGTGGTGATCTTCGAGGCCCGGCCCAAGGCCGGAGGCCTGAACGAGTACGGCATTGCCAAGTACAAGGTGGTCGACGACTTCGCCCAGCGCGAGGTGGATTTCGTACTGCAGATCGGTGGTATCGAGATCCGTCACGATCAGGTGCTGGGCCAAAACCTCAGCCTGGCCGAACTGCAGCAACAGTTCGATGCGGTGTTCCTCGGCCTTGGATTGAATGCCAGCCGCCAGTTGGGCCTGGCCGACGAAAGTGCCCCAGGCATGGTGGCCGCCACCGACTACATCCGGGAACTGCGCCAGGCCGACGACCTCAGCGCCCTGCCCCTGGCCAACCGCTGCATCGTGCTCGGTGCCGGCAACACCGCTATCGACATGGCCGTGCAGATGGCCCGCCTGGGCGCGCGCGACGTCAACCTGGTGTACCGCCGCGGCATCGAGGACATGGGAGCCACCGAACACGAACAGCACATTGCCAAAGAGAACCAGGTGCGCCTGCTCACCTGGGCCCAGCCCGAACAGGTGTTGCTGGACGATCAGGGCCGGGTATGCGGCATGCGTTTCGCCCGCACACGGCTGGTCGAAGGCCGC
This sequence comes from Pseudomonas vranovensis, assembly GCF_040438935.1. NCBI lineage: Bacteria > Pseudomonadati > Pseudomonadota > Gammaproteobacteria > Pseudomonadales > Pseudomonadaceae > Pseudomonas > Pseudomonas vranovensis. Next base: position 2,479,520 of record NZ_CP159259.1, read on the forward strand.
CTGCAATCCACCGGCGAAACCTTCGAACTGGCCGCCGATGCAATCTTCAAGGCCATCGGCCAGGCCTTCGACGAGCAGGCCCTGAGCGACACCTGTGCCCAGGCACTGGCCCGCGACGGCGATCGCATCCGCGTTGACGAACACATGCGCACCAGCCTGCCCGGGGTGTATGCCGGCGGCGACTGCACCCACCTTGGCCAGGACCTCACCGTCCAGGCCGTGCAGCACGGCAAGCTGGCCGCCGAGGCCATCCACGCCCAACTGATGCTCAATGTGGAGGCTGCTTAAATGGCTGACCTGTCAATCGAATTCGCTGGTATCAAGGCGCCCAACCCGTTCTGGCTGGCCTCCGCCCCACCCACCGACAAAGCCTACAACGTGGTCCGCGCCTTCCAGGCCGGCTGGGGTGGCGTGGTCTGGAAAACCCTCGGCGAAGACCCGGCCGCCGTCAACGTTTCGTCGCGCTACTCGGCCCACTACGGGATCAACCGCGAGGTCATGGGCATCAACAACATCGAGCTGATCACCGACCGCTCGCTGGAGATCAACCTGCGGGAAATCACCCAGGTGAAGAAGGACTGGCCCGACCGTGCGCTGATCGTGTCATTGATGGTGCCGTGCGTGGAGGAATCCTGGAAAGCCATCCTGCCGCTGGTGGAGGCCACTGGCGCCGACGGCATCGAACTGAACTTCGGTTGCCCCCACGGCATGCCCGAGCGCGGCATGGGCGCGGCGGTCGGCCAAGTGCCGGAATACGTCGAGCAGGTCACCCGCTGGTGCAAGATGCACTGCTCGCTGCCGGTGATCGTCAAGCTTACCCCCAACATCACCGACATCCGCCAGTCGGCCCGTGCCGCGCACCGTGGCGGAGCTGACGCGGTGTCGCTGATCAACACCATCAACTCGATCACCAGCGTCGACCTCGAGCGCATGGTCGCCCTGCCCATCGTCGGTGACATGAGCACCCACGGCGGCTACTGCGGTTCTGCGGTCAAGCCCATTGCCCTGAACATGGTCGCCGAAATTGCCCGCGACCCAGCCACCCGCGGCCTGCCCATCAGCGGCATCGGCGGTATCGGCAGCTGGCGGGATGCGGCCGAGTTCATCGCCCTGGGCTGCGGTTCCGTTCAGGTCTGCACTGCCGCCATGCTCCACGGTTTTCGCATCGTCGAAGACATGAAGGACGGACTCTCGCGCTGGATGGACAGCCAGGGCTACCGCAGCCTGCAAGACTTCAGTGGCCGCGCCGTGGGCCATACCACCGACTGGAAGTACCTGGACATCAACTACCAGGTGATTGCCAAGATCGACCAGGAGGCCTGTATCGGTTGTGGTCGTTGCCACATAGCCTGCGAAGACACCTCGCACCAGGCCATCGCCAACCTCAAGCAGGCCGATGGCAGCCACCGCTACGAGGTGATCGACGCCGAGTGCGTGGGCTGCAACCTGTGCCAGATCACCTGCCCGGTGGAGGACTGCATCGAGATGGTGCCCCAGGACACCGGCAAGCCGTTCCTTGACTGGCTGCACGACCCGCGCAACCCTTATCGCGAAGCCTCCTGACTGGCGAGGAGTCAACCGCCATGCTGTACCGCCTGGGCGCCGATGGATTGGTATTGCTGCATCTGCTGTTCATTGTCTTCGTGCTACTGGGCGGGCTGTTGGTGCTCAAATGGCGCGGCGCCCTGTGGTGGCACCTGCCGGCCATGTGCTGGGGCATCGCCGTGGAGTTCCTGCACCTGCCCTGCCCGCTGACCGACTGGGAAAACGACCTGCGTCAGGCTGCCGGCATGGCGGGTTATGCGGGCGGCTTTGTCGAGCACTACGTCTGGCCGATCATCTACCCTGCCGGGCTGACCCCGGGCATCCAGTGGGTGCTCGGGGGTGTGGTGGTGCTGGTCAATGCCGTGATCTACCTGTGGCTGTTCGTCAGCGCGTGGCGACGATGAACAAGCGCGGGAACGGCAGCAGCACCTTGCCGTCTGCCGCCGCCGGATAGTCGTGCTGCATGGCCTGCAGGTAAAGCTGGAGGAAGTCCGCCTGCTCCTGCTCGCCCAAGGCAGCCAGGTAAGGCCGCAGCGCCGACCCCTTGAACCACTCCACCACTGCCTGGGCACCGCCCATCAACGGGTGGTAATAGGTGGTTCGCCAGACATCCACCTGGCGACAGTGCGGGCTGAGTACATCGTAGTAAAAGGCGGCGCTATGGCGTGGCGGGTGCTTGATCGCGCCGATCTTGTCGGCCCAGGGACCACGGCTGGCGATCTCCCGGGCCTGGCGGTGGGCCGGCTCGTCGAGGTTGTCCGGGGTCTGGATGGCCAGGCTGCCGCCTTCGCTCAGTTGCCTGGCCAGATGCGGATACAACAGCGCGTGATCGGGCAGCCACTGCAACGAAGCGTTGGCCAGGATCACATCCATGCCCTGAGGGGCTGTCCAGGTGCCGATTTCACCCAGCTCGAACTCAATGCCCTGCAACCGCTGGCGGGCGGCAGCGAGCATGTCCCTGGAGCTGTCCAGCCCCGTGACGGCCGCCTCGGGGTAACGCTTGGCCAGCACCTGGGTCGAATTGCCCGGGCCACAACCAAGGTCGATGGCGGTGCGAATGGCCCGTTGCGGCAGTGCTGCCACCAGGTCGCGCACCGGCCGGGTGCGTTCGTTCTCGAAGGTGCTGTATTGCGCGGCTGACCAGGTCATTGCAGGGTCCTTGTTAATCGGTGAGAAATGCGATTGTAGCCCGCCCCTTCCTTGTAAGATAAACGCACTTTCCCACCTCGAACGGACGCCCGCCATGCCCCTGCACATCCGCCCAGCCCGGCGCGAAGACGCTGCCCGCATCCTTGCCTTCATCACTGAACTGGCCGACTACGAACGTGCCCGCCATGAAGTGATCGCCTCGGTAGAAGATGTCGAGCGCACCCTGTTCGACGTCGGCGCCAAGGCCAAGAGCCTGATCTGCGAGCGCGACGGCCAGGCCATTGGCTACGCCGTGTACTTCTACAGCTACTCGACCTGGCTGGGGCGCAACGGTATCTACCTTGAAGACCTGTACATCACGCCGGAACAACGTGGCGGTGGCGCGGGCAAGACCTTGCTGCGCCATATCGCCCAGGAAGCCTGCGACAACGACTGCGGACGCCTGGAGTGGAGCGTACTGGACTGGAACGAGCCAGCGATCCAGTTCTACCGCTCACTGGGTGCGCAGCCCCAGGATGAATGGGTACGCTACCGCCTGGAAGGCGAAGGCCTGAAGGCATTTGCAGGCCAATAAGCCGACGCCTTACGGCTCCAACCCGATCCCGCGCAAAATCACACTGGTCACCGTCTGTACCGCCCGCTCGAACTGCAGGTCGGTCAACGGCTGGTGATCATTGAGCAACCCTACCTGGTGGCTGAAATCCGCATAGTGCTGGGTCGACGCCCAGATCATGTACAACAGCCCCGAAGGCTCCACCGCCAGGATCCGGCCATCCTCGATCCACTGGCGGATCTTGGCCTCTTTCATCTTCGCCCAGCCATACAGCGGATCATCCAGCGCCGCGCCAAGATTCGGCGCACCATGGATGATCTCGTTGGCCCACACCTTGGAGCCATAGGGCCGGGTCCGCGAATGGATCATCTTGGCGCGGATATAGCTCGACAGCACGATGCGCGGATCATCATAGAGTTCGAAGCACAAGGCATCCTGCTTCCACACTTCGAGCAGGCCAAACAGCACCGCCTGGTACAGCTCGGCCTTGGTGCTGAAGTAATAATGCACATTGCTGCGCGGCAACTGCGCCGCCTCGGCGATGTCGGCCATGGCCGTGCCGGCGAAGCCTTTTTCGGCAAAGACCTGTTCGGCCGCCAGGAGGATGTTGTCAACATTGCGTTGACGAATGCTGAGCTTGTGCCGGGTCATGACCAGATCCATTGCGACTGACCCTGCAAGGCTACCACCAGGCTTGGCGGATTCGTGCGGCGCAGGCAAAAAAGTTGTGTTGTAACAGGGATTTTTCCCACGCCGCACACTGGCAATACTGCACGCCTCACTTGCAATCGCCCTTCTCGAGGAGCCCTCCCATGTCCATTCCCCTGCTCGGCCTCGGTACATTCCGTCTCAAGGACCAGGTCGTCATCGACTCGGTCAGCCAGGCACTGGCGCTTGGCTACCGTGCCATCGACACCGCCCAGATCTACGGCAACGAGGCCGAGGTCGGCCACGCCATGGCCGCCAGCGGTATCCCCCGCGACCAGCTATTCCTGACCAGCAAGATCTGGACTGAAAACCTGGGTGCCGACAAGCTGATCCCAAGCCTCAAGGACAGCCTGAGCAAGCTGCGCACCGATTACCTGGACCTGACCCTGATCCACTGGCCGTCACCCCAGGGCGCGGTGCCGGTCGCCGAGTTCATGGGCGCCCTGGAAGAAGCTCGTGCCCAGGGCCTGACCCGCCAGATGGGCGTGTCCAACTTCACCATCGACCTACTGCGCCAGGCCATCGCCGTGGTCGGCAAAGAGGCCATCGCGACCAACCAGATCGAACTGCACCCCTACCTGCAGAACCGCACCCTGGTCGAGTTCATGCACAGCCAGGGCATCGCCGTGACCTCGTACATGACCCTGGGCTACGGCAAGGTCCTGCAGGACCCGGTGATCCTGGAGATCGCCGGGCAGCACAACGCCACCCCGGCGCAGGTGACATTGGCCTGGGCGATGCAATTGGGCTATGCGGTGATCCCATCCTCGACCCGTCGCGAAAACCTGGCCGGCAACCTCAAGGCCCGCGAACTGAAACTTAACGACGAGGACATGGCCCGCATCGCGGCGCTGGACAGTGGACTGCGCTTGACCAACCCCGAAAGCCTGGCACCCGCCTGGGACTAATCGTGGTCGCTGCAGGCCTGTGCGAGCTTCAGGTACTGCAGCGTGTGTTGCTGGCCCGCCGAGTCGACATAGACCATGCGCGCCTTGACCACATCGCAGAGTTCGGTGGCAGGCTCACTCATGTCGAGCACCTGGGCAATGTCCAGTGGCATGCCGTAGTGGTAGACAGCGGTAGGTGAATCAGCTTGGGCGCTGGCGGTCAACAGCAGGCCAAGCCCCATTGCCAGGCTTGATAGAGTTCGCAGGTACATGGCGACGCTCCTGTTCGAGTGCAAGAGGTTCACCGGTGTGCCGGAGAACCCCGACCCTTAAAGTGTGGCGCGCGATTGGCCAGGCGTCGGCCCGGGGGATCAACGGCAACCTGCGGGCCAAATCGGTTAATCTCGGTGTCAGTCAACTGCGCATGGATTCGCCCCAGCATGGAACTTCATATCAGCCTGAACGGCAGCAAGGGCCTTGCCGAACAACTCTATCGACAACTGCGCGACGGCATCGACAGCGGTCGCCTGACAGCCGGTACCCAGTTGCCGCCCACTCGGCTGCTGGCCGAGCAATTGGGTGTATCGCGCAAGACAGTGGCCGAGGCCTATTCACGCCTCACCTACGACAACCTGCTCAGTGGCAAGGTGGGCAAAGGCACCTTCATCACCCCAGCCCCCACCCACGTACCGGCAGCCGCGTCGTCCATCGCCCTGGCCAGCGCCCAGGCCCTGGAAAAATGGCTGGCCCGGGCCAATCCGCTGGCCGACATGCGCTCGTCGCCGGTGCGCTACGACTTCATCGGTGGTGCATCGAGCAAGGGGCAATTCCCGTTCGACGACTGGCGCCGCTGCAACCAGTACGCCCTGCGCCAGATCCGCACCAGCAGTGCCCGCTACGCAGCCCACCAGGGCCTGCCGGAGCTGCGCGAAGCCATCGCCCGGCACATCGCCTTCGCCCGCGGCGTACGCTGCAGCAGCGCCGATGTGCTGGTGTGCAACGGTGCCCAGCAGGCGCTCGACCTGATCGCCCGGGTGCTGATCGAGCCCGGCTGCAAAGTGGCCATGGAGGACCCCGGCTACACCCCGGTGCGCCAGCTGTTCCTGGCCCAGGGCGCCGACCTGCAGTATGTGCCGGTCGACAGCGAGGGCCTGTGCGTCGAGCAGATCGACGACGGCACCCGGTTGATCTACGTGACCCCTTCGCATCAGTTTCCACTGGGCATGCCCATGAGCCAGGCGCGTCGCGAGGCCTTGCTCGCGCGCGCGGCGGCGTTGGGCGCGATCATCATCGAAGACGACTACGACAGCGAGTTCCGCTACGAAGGCCGGCCCACCGACTCGTTGCAGAGCATGGACCGTCACGGCCTGGTGGCCTACGTCGGGACCTTCTCCAAGACCCTGCTGCCGGAGCTGCGCCTGGGCTACACGATTGCACCGCCGGCGTTGCGCGAAGCATTGTGCATTGCCAAGCAACTCACCGACTGGCACACCCCGACGCTGAACCAGTGGGCCCTGGCCCGGTTCATCAGCGAGGGTTCGCTGCTCAAGCACATCCGCCGTGTGCATGAGGTGTACGCCGCGCGCCGGGCACGGATCGTCCAGCGCCTGCAAGGCGACCTTGCGCCATGGTTCGAGGTGATTCCGGCCACCGCCGGCTATCACCTCAGTGCCCTGGCCAAGGGCGACCTGGACGTGCAGTTCGTTATCGACATGGCGCGCAAGGTCGAGGTCGGGCTGTATGCGCTGGCGCCCTTCCATGCCCAGGCGCCGGTGCGTTCAGGATTGTTGATCGGTTTTGGCGCCATCGAACTGCTGGACATTGACCCGGCCCTGGACCGCTTGCGCGACACGTTGCAACGCCTCGACGGATTGGCCTCCTGACATTCGTCACAATTGGCTATTCGGTCAATGCCTGCGCAGCGCTAAGGTAGTGCCATCGCCGCCTGACGCGGACCTGACTGGAGCAAGCACGATGAGCAACCGTATCGAATGGGCCAAACACGCACCCGAGGCCTATAAAGCCATGGTCGGCCTGGAAATGGCCCTGGGCAAATCGGGGCTGGAGAACTCGCTGCTGGAGCTGATCCGCCTGCGCGCCTCGCAGATCAACGGCTGCGCCTACTGCGTCAACATGCACGCCAACGATGCCCGTAAAGCCGGCGAAACCGAGGCCCGCCTGCAGACCTTGAGCGTCTGGGAAGAAACCGCCTATTTCACCCCCCGCGAACGCGCTGCCCTGGCCTGGACCGAGAGCCTGACCCGCCTGCCCGAGCTGCGCGCACCGGAGCATCAATACCGTGAGCTGCTTGAGCACTTCAGTGAAGCCGAAGTGGCCAACCTGACCCTGGCCGTTGCCACCATCAACGCCTGGAACCGCTTCGGCGTCGGCTTTGCGATGATCCCGAGCTGAGCCGCACGCCCCCTGAAAAACGCCCTGCACTGCAGGGCGTTTTCGTTTGCGGCAAACCGATCAACCCGCCGGCGTCGGCATCACAGGTGGCGTGTATTGCAATGTGGTGCCCAGGAACCACAACAGGAACAGCACCAGCGGAATGTGTACCAGCAACTGCACGAAGGAGAAGCCGATCAGGTCCCGCGCCTTCAGGCCCAGTACTCCCAGCAGCGGCAGCATGTAGAACGGGTTGATCAGGTTCGGCAGCGCCTCGGCGGCGTTGTAGATCTGCACCGCCCAGCCCAGGTGATACTGCAGGTCATTGGCCACCAGCATCACGTACGGCGCCTCGATGATCCACTTGCCGCCACCGGACGGGATGAAGAAGCCCAGCACCGCCGAATAGATGCCCATCAGCAGCGCATAGGTGTCGTGGGAAGCAATCTGCACGAAGAAGGTGGAAATATGGTGGGCCAGGGTTTCGGCATCCACGCCCTTGACCTGGGTAAGAATGGCCGCGATCGAACCGTACAGCGGGAACTGGATCAGCACACCGGTAGTGGTCGGTACCGCGCGGGCCACCGCATCGAGGAAGCTGCGCGGGCGCCAGTGCAGCAAGGCACCGAGCATGATGAACAGCAGGTTGTAGGTGTTGAGCCCGGAAATCGCCGTGATGGCAGGTTTGGTAGCGAACTCGTTGTACAACCAGCCGGCGGCCAGGGCGACCAGCAACAGGGTCAGGATCGGGCTGTATTCCAGCCACTCGCCCGGGCGGGTGCGCTGGGGCGGTGGCGGCGCCGAAAAGCTTGGGTCCACACCGCAGGCCTCGGCGCTGCGGGCACTGGTTGGCCCCGGTGCGGTGGCATAGGCCACCACCAGCGACACCACCACCAGGGCTGTAAGCAGCACACCGGACTGCCAGAGGAAGATGGTCTCGGTGAACGGGATCACCCCGGTGATCGCCAGGATCGACGGCGGCAGGCTGGCCGGGTTGGCCTGCAACTGCGCCGCCGAGGACGACAGGCCCAGGGCCCACACCGCCCCCAGGCCCAGGTAGGCGGCGGCACCGGCGGCGCGGTAGTCCATGTGCAGGTCGGTGCGTCGCGCCAGGGCGCGTACCAGCAGGCCGCCGAACACCAGCGACAGCCCCCAGTTGAGCAACGAGGCGACCATCGAAATCAGCGCCACCCAGCACACCGCCGAACGACCGTTCTTGGGAATGCGTGCCAGGCGGTCGATCAGCTTGACCGCAGGTGGCGAACTGGCCACCACATAACCGCCGATGACCACGAAGGCCATCTGCATGGTGAAGGGAATCAGGCTCCAGAAGCCGTCGCCGAAGGCCTTCGCGGTATCGGTGGGCTTGGCGCCCATGGCCAGGGCGGCAACCGACACCAGCACCACGGCCAGGGCGGCGAACACCCAGGAGTCGGGGAACCAGCGTTCGGCCCAGTTGGAGCAGCGCAGGGCAAAGCGGGCGGAGCGGCTGTCTTGGATATCAGCGGCCACGGGGGGTTTCCTTTTATTGGTTTTATCTGGAACGGCACAAAGCCCCATCGCGGGGCAAACCCGCTCCGGTGGGAGTGGGCTTGCACCGCGATGGGGCCCTGAAAAACGCCTTAGAACGTCATCTCTTTCACATCATCCGGCACGATCAGCTTGCCGGCGGTCTTCTCGACGATCTCTTCAACCGTCACACCTGGTGCGGTTTCGCGCAGGATGAAGGCGCCGTCTTCGATCTCGAGGTAGGCCAGGTCAGTCAGCACCTTGCGGATGCAACCGGCACCGGTCAACGGCAGGCTGCAGCGTGGCAGCAGCTTGGACTCGCCATCCTTGGACGCGTGGGTCATGGTGACGATGATGTTGTCGGCACCGGCCACCAGGTCCATCGCCCCGCCCATGCCCTTGACCAGCTTGCCCGGGATCATCCAGGAGGCGATGTTGCCTTCCACGTCCACTTCAAAGGCGCCGAGCACGGTGAGGTCGACATGACCGCCACGGATCATGGCGAAGGACTCGGCCGAGCTGAAGATCGACGCGCCACGACGGGCGGTCACGGTTTGCTTGCCGGCGTTGATCATGTCGGCGTCCAGCTGCGCTTCGGTAGGGAATTCACCCATGCCCAGCAGGCCGTTTTCCGATTGCAGCATTACATCCATATCGGCCGGGACGTAGTTGGCCACCAGGGTCGGGATGCCGATGCCGAGGTTGACGTAGTAGCCGTCCTTGAGTTCGCGGGCGACGCGCTGGGCCATTTGTTCGCGGGTAAGTGCCATGGTCAGGATCTCTTTGTTGTTCTGTTCGGGGATGGGTCAGGCTTTGAGGGTGCGTTTTTCGATACGCTTCTCGAAGGTGCCGACAATCACCCGGTCGACGTAGATACCCGGGGTGTGGATCTCGGTAGGCAGCAGGACACCCGGTTCGACGATCTCTTCGACCTCGACCACGGTGATCTTGCCGGCGGTGGCGGCCAGCGGGTTGAAGTTCTGTGCGGTGTTGCGGTACACCACGTTGCCGTAGTGGTCGGCCTTCCAGCCCTTGACGATGGCGAAGTCGCCGGTGATGGCTTCTTCAAGGATGTACTTGCGGCCATTGAATTCGCGCACTTCCTTGCCGTCGGCAACCGGGGTGCCGTAGCCGGTGGCGGTGAAAAAGGCCGGGATACCGGCGCCGCCGGCGCGCATCTTCTCGGCCAGGGTGCCCTGGGGGGTCAGTTCCACTTCCAATTCGCCGCTGAGCAGCTGGCGCTCGAACTCGGCGTTCTCGCCCACGTAGGAGGCAACCATCTTGCGGATCTGGTGGTCTTCGAGCAGCACGCCCAGACCGAAGCCGTCGACGCCGCAGTTGTTCGAGACCACGGTCAGACCCTTGACGCCACGGCGCTTGATCTCGTTGATAAGGTTTTCCGGGATGCCGCACAGGCCAAAACCGCCGGCCAGTACTGTCATGTTGTCGGTCAGGCCTTCGAGGGCCTGTTCATAGGTTGCTACGCGCTTGTCCAGTCCGGCCATGCTGATCCGCCTTTTGTAGTTGTTGAACCGACAGGGGTGTCGGTGAGCGTTTGACGCATCTTCACCCCAATACACTTATTTGTTAATTTTGTTTTTATGATCGTTTGATAAATTTTTCAAAAGAATAGACCACCGCCATGAACGTCAAACAGCTGCGCGCCTTCGTCGCCGTCGCCAAGTACCAGAGCTTTGCCCAGGCCGGTGAACACCTGCACCTGTCGCAGCCAGCCCTGAGCCTGACCATCAAGGCCCTGGAAGACAACCTGGGCGGCGCCCTGCTCAGCCGCACCACCCGCAGCGTCAGCCTGACCCCCGAGGGCGAAGTGCTGCTGCCCCTGGCCCGGCAACTGCTGGCCGACTGGGACAACACCGAAGAACTGCTGCGCCAGCGCTTTACCCTGCAACTGGGCCGAGTGGCCATTGCCGCCATGCCGGCCTATGCCGGCAACCTGCTGCCGGCGGCGCTGAAGGTGTTTCGCCAGCGTTACCCTCGGGTCAACGTCACCGTGCATGACGTGATCAATGAACAGGTGCTGGAACTGGTACGCCACCGGCGCGTCGAACTGGGCATCGGCTTTGAACCTGAGGCCAGCGAGCCGCTGGTGTTCAAACCGCTGTACCTTGACCGCTTCGTCGCCGTGGTACCGGCCGACTCGCCCCTGGCACGGCAACAACAGGTGACCTGGCGCGAATTGCTCGCCGAAGACTTCATCGCCCTGCAACGCCCCTCGGCGGTGCGCCTGCTGCTGGAGCAGCACCTGGCCGCCGAGCACGGCAAGTTGGCGGTGGCGTTCGAAAGCCACCAACTGTCGACCATCGGCCGCATGGTTGCCAATGGCCTGGGTGTCAGCGCGGTGCCGGCCTTGTGCATCGGCCAGATGGAAGAACTCGGCGCGCGCTGCGTTACGCTGGTCGAGCCAAGTATCGAACGCCGTATTGGCGTCAGCCTGCTGGCTGACCATAAACTCTCGGCAGCGGCACAGGCGCTGCTTGAAGTGCTGCAACAACATTCCCGACTCCAGGAGGTGACATGCGTACAGTAAAGCTTGCCGACCGGCAGGTGCCAGCCATTGGCCAGGGCACCTGGTACATGGGCGAAGACCCGAGCCAGCGCAGCCGTGAAGTGGCCGCGCTGCAGCAGGGAATCGAGCGCGGCTTGACGCTCATCGACACGGCCGAAATGTATGCCGAAGGCGGCGCCGAACAGGTGGTAGGACAAGCCATCGCCGGGCGCCGCGACCAGGTCTTCGTGGTCAGCAAGGTCTACCCGCACAACGCCAGCCGCGCCGGTGTTCCTGCTGCCTGTGAACGCAGCCTCAAGCGCCTGGGCACCAACTACATCGACCTCTACCTGCTGCACTGGCGCGGCCAGTACCTGCTGGACGAAACCGTCGAGGCGTTCGAGCGCCTGCGTGAGGCCGGCAAGATCGGCCGTTGGGGCGTGTCGAACTTCGATATCGACGACCTGCGCGAACTCCACGAATACAGCAGCCACTGCGCCACCAACCAAGTGCTGTACAACCCGGCCCAGCGTGGCATCGAATTCGACCTGCTGCCTTGGAGCCACAAGCGCCAGCTGCCAACCATGGCCTATTGCCCGCTGGCCCAGGCCGGTCGCCTGCTCAAGCACCCGACCTTGTCCGAGATTGCCGAGCGCCACGGCGCGACACCTGCCCAGGTGAGCCTGGCCTGGGTGACGCGCGAGGACGGCGTGATTGCCATTCCCAAGGCAGTGGACCCTGAGCATGTGCGCCTGAATGCAGCCGCAGCCCATCTGGTGCTGAGCAGCGAAGACCTGCGCGCCATCGACCGCGCCTTCCCGGCGCCGACGCGCAAGCAGCACCTGGCGATGGTTTGAAGCCCCTTGGGGGGTTCGATCCGTAGCCGCTGCCGCCGGGCTGCGATCGGCTGCGTAGCAGTCGCCAGGTAATTCCCACGGCCGCTTCGCGACCGATCGCAGCCTCGCGGCAGCGGCTACAACGCCAGCTCGCCGTTGACGCGCATACGGTTCAATGAAAATCCCGGCTGCGTACGTCGAGCCCCTGCAACAGCGGACTCAGGTCTTCCAGCCGCTGTGCAATCAAATGCCGTACCCCGCTTTCACTCTCGAGCCTTCCGATCACCCGCAACAGCTGCGACCCCACCAGGGCCCGCCGCTGGCGCTCGGCCAGGTCGCGCCAGACCACCACGTTGACGTTGCCAAACTCATCTTCCAGGGTCACGAAGGTCACGCCGCTGGCAGTCCCCGGCCGCTGACGCCCGGTGACCAGCCCTGCCACGCTGACCTTGTCGCCATGCCCGGCCTCCTCCAGCGCCTTTGAACTGCGACAGCCCAACGCATTCAGGCGACGGCGCAGCAAGGTCAGGGGATGCGGCCCAAGGGTGGTGCCGACGCTGGCATAGTCCGCGAACATGTCCTCGCTGACCGAGGGCTGCGGCAACGCCACCGCCGTCTCCTGGACAGGCTCCACCGCGGCGAACAGCGGCAACTGCGCCTGCACCGCCGCCACCTGCCAGCGTGCCTGGTAGCGGTCGCTGGCCAAGGCCCGCAAGGCACCAGCGTCGGCCAGCAGCTCACGGGCGCGGGTATCGAGCTGCGCCCGCTGGCACAGGTCGCCAACATCCCGCCAGCCACGTTCGGTGCGGGCCTGTTCGATACGCCGGGCATCGACTTCACGAAAGCCGCGCACCTGTCGCAGCCCCAGGCGAAGGGCCAAGGCCTGCCCTGCCCCCGGTTCCAGGCTGCAGTCCCAGTCGCTGTGGCAGACATCCACCGGGCGGATCTCGATAGGGTGGCGACGGGCGTCCTGGAGAATCTGGTCAGGGCTGTAGAAGCCCATCGGCCAGCTGTTGATCAGCGCACAGGCAAAGATCGCCGGCTCATGGCACTTGAGCCAGCAACTGGCATAGGTCAGCAAGGCGAAGCTCGCGGCGTGGGACTCGGGAAAACCATAGCTGCCAAAGCCCTTGATCTGCTCGAAGATACGTTCGGCGAACTCGCTGCTGTAGCCGTTGGCACGCATGCCGCTGATCAGCCGCTCGCGGTGCGGCTCAAGGCCACCGTGGCGTTTCCAGGCGGCCATGGCCCGACGCAGTTGGTCGGCCTCGCCCGCCGAGTAGCCACCGGCGACCATCGCCAGCTCCATGACCTGCTCCTGGAACAACGGCACGCCCAGGGTGCGTTTGAACACCTTCTCCAACGCAGGCGATGGATACGACACCGGTTCCAGCTTTTGGCGCCGGCGCAGGTAGGGGTGAACCATGTCGCCCTGGATAGGCCCCGGGCGCACGATCGCCACCTCGATCACCAGGTCGTAGAAATCCTTGGGCTTGAGCCGCGGCAACATGGCCATTTGCGCCCGTGACTCGATCTGGAACACCCCGACGGTGTCGGCGCGGCCGATCATTTCATAGGTCGCGGCACAGTCGGCGGGGACAGTGGCCAGGGTCAGCTCACGGCCACGATGGCGGTACAGCAGGTCGAAACACCGGCGCAAGGCCGTGAGCATGCCCAGGGCGAGAATGTCGACCTTGAGCAGGCCGACCAGGTCCAGGTCGTCCTTGTCCCACTGGATTACCGTACGCCCGTCCATGGCGGCGTTTTCCACCGGCACGAGGCTGTCCAGGGGCTGTTCGGAAATCACAAAGCCGCCGGGGTGCTGGGACAGGTGCCGGGGAAAGCCGATCAGCTCGCCGGTCAGTGCCAGCACCCGCCGCAGCAACAGGCTGTCGGGGTCGAAGCCGGCCTCGCGCAGTTGCTCGGGCGGCGGCAGGCGATCGCTCCAGCGCCCGCAGCACTCGGCCAGGGCGTTGATCTGCGCCACCGGCAAGCCCAGCACCCGGGCGATATCGCGCACGGCACCGGCGGCATGGTAGGTGCTGGCCACGGCCGTCAGGGCCGCGCGATGGCGGCCGTAGCGGCTGAAGACATACTGCAGCACTTCTTCACGGCGCTCATGCTCGAAGTCGACATCGATGTCGGGGGGTTCATCGCGCTCGCGCGACAGAAAGCGCTCGAACAACAGGTGGCTGTGCATTGGGTCCAGCTCGGTGATCCCCAGCACATAGCACACCACCGAGTTGGCCGCCGAGCCCCGCCCCTGGCAGAGGATGCCCTGGCCACGGGCAAACTGGACGATGTCATGCACGGTCAGAAAATAGCGTTCGTAGTTCAGCTCGGCGATCAGTTCGAGCTCATGCTCCAGCGCATTGCGCGCCTTCTCTTCGATGCCCCTGGGCCAGCGCCAGCGCTGCCCCTGCTCGCAGAGGTGGCGCAACCAACGGGTGGCCGTCTGGCCGGCCGGGACCAGTTCGCGGGGGTACTCGTAGCGCAACTGGCTGAGGTCGAAACGGCAGCGGCCGGCAATGCGCAGGGTTTCATCGAGCAAGGCCTGCGGATAGAGCTCGGCCAGCTGCGCCAGGGGGCGCAGGTGACGCTCACCGTTGGCGAACAGGCGCTGCCCGGCCTCGGCCACGGTGCAGTGGTGACGGATGGCGGTCATGCTGTCTTGCAGGGCGCGTCGCCCGCGGGCGTGCATGTGTACATCGCCCGCCGCCACCGCGCGGATCTGCAACGTCTCGGCCAAGGCCTGCAACTGCTGCAGGCGCAGCCCATCGTCGGCGCCACGGTGCAGCTCCACCGCCAGCCACAGGCGCTCGGCGAAACGCTCGCACAACCAGTGACCGGTGGCCAGGTCATCCTCATTGCCATCCGGCACCCACAGGGCCAGCAGCCCCTCCAGCGGCCTGTCGAAATCGTCGCGCAGCAGCTGGTACGCGCCCTTTTGCGCCCGCCGCCGGCCCAGGGTGATCAGCCGGCACAGGTGCTGGTAGCCCGTCAGGTTCTCGGCCAGCAGCACCAGTTTTGGCCCCTGGTGCAGGCGCACTTCGCTGCCGACGATCAGGGCCAGCCCAACGGCCTTGGCCGCCTGCCAGGCCCGCACGATGCCCGCCAGGGTGCATTCGTCGGTAATGGCCAGGGCCTGGTAGCCATGCTGGCGGGCACGCTCGAACAGTTCCCTGGCGCTGGAGGCACCGCGCTGGAAGCTGAAATTCGACAGGCAGTGCAGTTCGGCGTAGGCCTGGGACATGCTCATGCGAACCAGCCCTGCAGCCACAACGGACCGTCTTCACCCAGGTTGCGGTAGGCCCAGGCATACAGCCCGGTCGGGGTCTGCACCCGGTAGTAGTCACGGCGTATATCACCGCCATCCCACCAACCGGACTCGATCCGCTCGGCACCCGTCAGCAGCCGCACCCCCACCCCCGGCAAGGCCTGGGGTTCGGCCAGCAGCCAGCCCGGACGCGGCGCCGTCGGCGCCGGTGGCAACTGGGTGGCGTTGTCCAGGCGCCAGGCGCACTCGGGGCGATGATCGTCCTGGGCCGCAAGGTTGCGCACCGCGCTATCGCCCAGGCGTGCGCGCAGGCGTTCGCGCAACTGCTCCCAGGGCTGGCTCTGTTGCGGGCGTGGGTCGAACAGTTCGCTGTGCTGCGGCACAAAAGCCGGCAGGTCTTCGGCCAGCAGGCGCAGGTTGCGCACCGGCGCGCCCAGCTGCAGTTGCTCCAGGCGCCCACGGGCCAGCTCGAAGAGCATCTGCGGGTCACGCTCGGCAGCCAGCAGGCCGACGACCACGCAGGTATCGGGGCCTTCGGCGTGCTCCAGGTGCAGGGTGAAGCGCTGCACGCCACTGTCGCGCCCGGCCAGGAACGCGGCCAGGTCGTTGATCAGGCGGCGCAGGGGGAACAGCAAGGCCTGGTGCGACTCCACATCGAAGTTGAGCTCGATACGGGCATCGAAGCGGTCCGGCGGCAGGTAGAATGACAAGGCCATGGGCCGTACCCCCAGCAAGCGGTCCAGGTGCAGTTGCACATCAGCAGCAAAGCGCCGGGCCAGGGCCTGGCGCGGCAACGCCATGACCTGGCCAAGGCGGCGCAGGCCCATGCGCGCAAAGGCGCTGGCCGCCTGCGCCGGCAAACCGATCCGCTCGATAGGCAGTTGCTCAAGGGCCTCGCGGGTTTGCTCGAGGTCGGTCAGCGCCAGGCCGTCATGGCAGTTGGCAAGCATGCGCGCGGCCACCGGGTTGCTGGCCAGCACGATACGGTGGCGAAACCCCAGGGCACTCAGTTCGGCCCGCAGCCGCGCCTCGAACGCAGGCCACGGCCCGAACAGCCCCAGGCTGGACTCGACCTCGAGCAGCAGCACCCGCGGGTAGTGCAGGCTGACCTGTGAGCTGAAACGATAGGCCCAGGCAGCCAGCAGTTGCTGTAGCGGCTCGATGGCGCCCGGATCGTGGTCAACGCAGGTGAAATGCCCCGCCAGCGCCTGGGCCGTGGTCAACGGCTGGCCGGCACGCAGGCCCAGGGCTGCAGCGGCCGGGTTGACCGCCTGCAGCACCCGGCGCTGGGGCGGGCCGCTGAGCAGCACCAGTGGCGTGTCGAGGTCGTCGCGCCCGCGCAGCACGGCGTCGAGTGCCAGCTGCGGCAGCAGGATACAGGCCCAGAGCATGCGCCATCAGCCTCGCCCGGGGCAGGCAATGGGCGTGGCCGGGGCCAACCCGCCTCGGCACTTGAGCACCCGCCACTGGGCCGGGCGTGCATCGACGGCAATGCGCAACGCCGCCGGCGACGGATTGAGCGCCGCCTGCATCGAGCGCAAGGCAAAGGCCAGGGTCTGGCCGCTTTCGGCAGCCACCTGCAAGCGGCGCAAGGCGCGGTCGTCGGGCTTGTGCGGCCAGCACAGCACCGCGCCACAACTGCCCGAGCGCAGGCACTGCTCGGCAGCCCAGAGCACCTCGCCAGGTGGCGCCTGGATCAGGGCAATGTGCTGCAGGTCGACTCCGGCTGCCTGCCAGGCGGGTGCATAGGGCACAAAGGGCGGTGCCACCAGTACCACCCGTTCACCACGGGTGGTCAGCCGCGCCAGGCTCGGCCAGAGCAAGTGCAGCTCGCCACAGCCCTCGGCGGCCAGCAGCACCTCGGTGAGCGCAGCCGCTGGCCAGCCTCCCCCCGGCAGCGCCGCATCCAGCAGCGCATGGCCGGTGGGTTGCAGGCCCTGGGGCTGCGCGTGGGGGCGCCCCTTCCAGACCCGTTGCTGGTCGAGCAAGCCGTCGAGGCTGACCACGGCGCCCATCAGCCGCGCCTCACCAGGCCGCAGAACACGCCCTCGATGACGAAGTCCTGGCCCGGGCCGATGTCGATCGGCGCATAGGCCGGGTTGCGGGGTAGCAGGCGGTAATGCTGGGCGCTGACCCGCTCGAAGCGCTTGATGGTCACCTCACCCTCCAGGCGGGCGACGATGATCTGCCCGTCGCGGGCCTCGGCCTGTTGCTTGATACCGACCAGGTCGCCGTCGAGGATGCCGTCGCCGAGCATCGAGTCGCCGCGCACCTTGAGCAGGTAGTCGGGCGAGCGGCTGAACAGGTGGGCATCGAGCATGAGCTGTTCGTGGATGTCGACGTCGGGGCCTATCGGCCGCCCTGCCGCCACCTGGCCCAATACCGGGATCTCCAGTACCTCGGGGCGGCGCAAGCCACCCGCCAGACGAATGCCACGGGCCTGGTTGGGCGTGACCTCGATATACCCGGCCTCGCACAAGGCCTGGATGTGCTTGCGCGCCACACTGCGCGAGGCAAAACCGAAGGCCGTGGCGATATCGGCCAGGCTCGGCGGCTGGCCGTGGTCGGCGATGCGATCACGAATGAACGTGAGAATGGCGCTGCGTTTGGGCGATAAAATATTCATGGAGTACATTTGTACTCTTTTCGTATCCCGCTGACCAGCCCCCTTGATCGGGTTATGCTGGGCGGCCCTTGCAGCGGACCCCGACATGCTTGAAGCCCTGTTGTTCGACCTCGACGGCACCCTGACCGATACCGACAAACTCCATCTGCTGGCCCTGCAGCAGCTATTGCGCGAAAAAGGCCGGGACTTGACCGAAGCCGAATTCGCCGCCCACGTCAGCGGTCGGGCCAACGCCGACCTGTGCCGCTACCTGTTTCCCGACCGGCCACTCGCCGAGCACCAGGCCTTCGCCGACCTCAAGGAGGCGCGCTTTCGCGCCCTGTCGCCGAGCCTGCAGCCCACCGCCGGGTTGCTGCGCCTGCTTGAACATGCCGAACAGCACGGCATCGGCATGGCCGTGGTTACCAATGCGCCGCGGGCCAATGCCGAGCACATGCTCGAAGCGCTGGCCCTGGGTGGACGTTTCGAGCATGTGCTGGTGGCTGAAGAGCTGGCGCGGGCCAAGCCTGACCCGCTGCCCTACCTCACCGGCCTTGAGCGGCTTGGGGCGCGTGCGGCCCATGCCCTGGCGTTCGAGGACTCGGTGCCGGGCGTGACCGCCGCCAGCGGCGCAGGAATCTTCACCGTGGGGCTGTCTACCAGCCAGTCCGCCGAAGCCCTGCATGCCGCCGGGGCGCAACTGGTGGTGGCGGACTTTGACGATGCGCGGTTATGGGAGTTGATCCAGCCCGCTTCCTCCTAGCGACTGCTATGCAGTCGATCGCAGCGCGTTCCTCGCCAGCGGCTGCGGTTTGCATGTAGCCGCTGGCGACAGCCTGCGATCGGCCGCGCAGCGGACGTACTCCAGTGCATTATTGCTCCCCACCCAACTGCCCCATTTCGGTGCCAACGCACTAGAATGGGCAACCTTCCCCACCCGGCAACCTCCATGGATATCGAGCTGGCCCGTACATTTCTGGAAATCGTCCGCAGCGGCAGCCTGGTCTCCGCCGCCGAACGTTTGCACGTCACCCAGACCGCCATCACCGCCCGGGTGCAGAAGCTCGAACAACAATTGGCCTGCCAGCTGTTCATCCGCAGCCGCAGCGGCGCCAGCCTCACTGCCGATGGCGAGGCATTCGTGGTCTATGCCAATCAGTTGGTGCAGACCTGGGAAGCGGCCCGCCGCGACCTGCCTCTACCCCAGGGTTGCCACCAGGTGCTGCACATCGGTGGCGAAGTGAGCCTGGGCAACCCCATGGTGCTGGGCTGGGTCAGTGCCCTGCACCGGGCGATGCCCAGCCATGCCATTCGCAGCGAAGTCAGCGACGGCGAATCATTGCTGCGCAAAGTGGAAATGGGTGTGCTCGACGCCGTGCTGGTCTATCAGCCCACCTATGGCCCAGGCCTGCAGGTGGAACAACTGATGGAAGAAAAACTGATTCGCGTGCGTCGCAAGGACAGACCCGAACCCTACATCTACATCGACTGGGGCCAGGCCTTTCGCCGCCAGCACGACGCGGCCCTGCCCGAATGCGCGCGCCCAGCCCTGAGCTTCAACCTCGGCCCGCTGGCGCTGCAGTACATCCTCGAACATGGCGGCAGTGGCTACTTCCGTACCCGGGTGGTCCAGGCCTACCTGGACAGCGGCGTGTTCGAGCGGGTACCGCAAGCCCCGGAGTTCACCTACCCCACCTACCTGGTCTACGCCCGCGAGCGCGATAGCCAGGCGCTGCAGCAAGCCATCAGCGTGCTGCAGCAGGTAGTCGCCAGTGAGAGCGATTGGTCACAGCGCTGGGACCCGGTCATCTGAACGCACCGGCGTGCTGAGCACGTACCGCTTGAGCCCGGCGATCAGATCGGTCTGGGTGATGACCCCGACCAGTTGCTCGCCGTCCATCACCGGCAGGCAATGCAGCCCCTGCTCACTGAGCAGCGGAATCAACGCCACGGCAGGTTCATCACTGCGGACCGTGACTACCGGCCGACTCATGATCTGCTCTAGCACGACCTTCGGCTGACGCCCGAACAGCCCGCGCCAGCTGAAGCGGGCCTGGGCCATCGCCGGGCCCACCAGGTCACTCAAGCTCACAATCCCCACCAACCGACGCGTTTCATCCAGCACCGGCAGAGTCTTCAAGTGGTGGCTCGACAGTTGCTGCCAAGCCTCATGCAACGTCGTTTTCGGCGTGGCCTGCTGCACATCGCGCGACATCACCGACGCGGCGGTAATCCCGCCAAGGCTGCGCTGCAAGGCATGCTGTTCAGTGGCCAGAATGATCCGCTCCAGTTCATCGCGGGTCACATCGACAAACTCACCCAGCTCCTCCAGGGCATGGTCCAGGTCCGCCCCGCTGACCCCGACCCGCTCGGCGGGCACGGTATCGGTGGTGTGGTGCAAGTCTTTGCGCGGCGCCGCCGTTTTTGGATAGCGCACCCCCGTCAGGCGGTTGAAGATCACCGCCACGGCCACCAGCACCAGGGCGTTGAGCATGATCGGCTCGAACACCTGGTTACCCATCGAGGCCAGGGATGAATCAGCCAGCACCACACTCACTGCCACCCCACCTCCCGGCGGATGCAGGCAGCGCATCAGGCACATCACCACAATCGCCAGCCCCAACGCCAGGGCCGCCACCCACAGCGCCGAACCTAACCAGTGGTGCAACGCCAGCCCGACCACCGTGGCACAGGCATAACTGCCCAGGAACGGCCAAGGTTGTGCCAGCGCGCCGGAATGCACGGCAAACAACAGCACGGCCGAGGCCGCCAGCGGGCCAAGCAGATGCAGCGCCACCGTCGCACCGAACGCCTGACTGCAAGCCAAGCCGGCGAGCAACAGGCCGAGCAGTGCGCCAACACTTGCACGAACGCATTCTTTGAAGGGGATATTCAGTGGGGCCGGCAGCAGCCGGTGAAGCAGACCGCGGGTAGACATGGGGAAATCGGGTACCTGGCAGTAAAAAAAGCCCGGCCAAAGCGGCTGGGCTGAGTATCGCGAGGGCAATACCTAATGGGCTCCGTCCGTGGAGATGGAATTTTGAAGGGGTCGAGCGTGGCAGGGATTTTGCCGGAGATGGGCCGGGTAGCGGTAATTCAAAAAAATGAAGGCTGAGTGCATTTATTTTGAGGTGTAGCGCCTATGACCGCCCGTTGTCCTCACGATCACGTGCATAGCGCCGGGCAAGCGCAAACGCTGGTAACCAGGACTCACGCCTGATGGTCCAGCTCTCGTACGTCGGCACCAACTGA
Source organism: Pseudomonas vranovensis (assembly GCF_040438935.1). Taxonomy (NCBI): domain Bacteria; kingdom Pseudomonadati; phylum Pseudomonadota; class Gammaproteobacteria; order Pseudomonadales; family Pseudomonadaceae; genus Pseudomonas; species Pseudomonas vranovensis. The sequence continues at coordinate 2,500,738 of NZ_CP159259.1, forward strand.
TCAGGTGCATCCAGGGTCCCCAGGTTCACTTCGATCTCATCGGCGGTACGGGCAAAAACGGACGATCCGCACCGAGGGCAGAAATACCGTCCGGCATACTCGTGTGCCTCGCCTTCGATCGCCACGGCATCCTCCGGGAAGATCGCGCTGGCATGAAACAGCGCCCCGTGATGCTTGCGACAATCCAGGCAGTGGCAGATCCCTACCCGGTAAGGGTGCCCGGACGCCACGATGCGTACGTTGCCGCATAGGCAACCCCCGGTGTAGTGGTTCATGCTGACCTCACGCACGGTTGTTATCGGAGCGTGTAAAAATAGCAGCCAATGCTTGAACCCACTGCCCAGAGGCGGATACCCAGATGCCCAATCCCGAAGCCACTCTGCTGCAAAGCTGGCACCACAACGCCCAGCCCTGGATCGACGCTGTGCGCAGCGGCGCCATCGAAAGCCGCCGGCAGGTCACCGACCAGGCCATCCTGCTGGCGGTGCTGGGCCGCCAGCCTGGGCGCGTGCTGGACCTGGGCTGTGGCGAAGGCTGGCTGTTGCGCGCGCTGGCTGACCGCGGCATCGAAGCGGTCGGCGTGGATGGCGATGCCACCTTGGTCGAGGCGGCGCAAGCGGCAGGCTCCCGTCACGTGCAAGTGGCCAGCTATGCTGCGCTGGCCGCAGCAAGCGTGGACATCGGCCACGACTACGACCTGGTTTGCGCCAACTTCGCCCTGCTGCACCAGGACATCATCCCGCTGCTGAGTGCCATGAACGCCCTGCTCGCCCCAGCAGGTACGCTGGTGATCCAGACCCTGCATCCCTGGGCTGTCGCGGCGGGTGATTATCAGGATGGCTGGCGCGAAGAAACCTTTGCCGGGTTCCCGGGACAGTGGCAGCCCATGCCGTGGTACATGCGCACCTTGTCCAGCTGGATCAACGCGCTGGACATGGCCGGCTTCACACTGGGCGCCCTGCAAGAGCCACAACACCCGCAAAGCCCCGTGCCACAGTCACTGCTATTGGTCGCCGAGCGCCGGTAGCCGTTGACGGGGTATCCCCCCCGAAACGGCCACGGCGTTGCGTTGAGCATCTTTTTCATCAATCGGCGCAACGAAGTCGCATCCTGGAACCCCACCCGTCCGGCAATCGTCTCCACCGAGAATTTGCTGTTGGCCAGCAACCCCGGTGGCGCCTGGGCGGCCAACGGCAGGGTCTGGCAGTTGGCTGACTTCACCCTGGCGGCGGGATACCGACATTTGCAGTGATCAGAAGCGCCAGGTGGCCCCGCCGCCAATGATATGCAGGGCCGCATTGTCATAGGTGCCCGACACCGTGCCGCCCGAGCGGGCCTTGGTCTGCTCGACGTCCATGTCGCCCATCCACACCAGGGTGTAGGCCAGGTGCAGGTCAAGGCCTTCGTCGATCTGGTAGTTGACCCCTGCGGCCAGTCGCCAGGCCTCGCCCATGGGATTGTCGACGGTGCGGTCCTTGTCATCCACCGCCGAACTGTCGTAGCCCAGGCCCATGCTCCAGCGCAGCTTGGGCGTCGCCTGGTACTGCGCACCCAGCGAGGCATGCCAGGTGTCCTTGTACTTGCGATCGGCGGTACGCGAGACCCCGAGTACATCGGCGTCGACCTCCACGCCGATGGCGCCGAACTCGCTCCAGTCCTGCCAGCCGAGGCTGCCGAGCAGCTTCCACTGCGCATCCAGGTCATGGGCGACACTGAACAGCACCGTCTGCGGCACCGACATGTCCAGCTCCAGGCTGTCTACGTCCAGGCGGCGCAGGGCTGCGTTGATGATCAGGTTGTCGACCTTGTGAACGCTGGGGCCGTCCTTGAACTCCAGGTCGACTTTGCTGGTATAGGCCAGGCCCAGCTGCGTACGCTCGTTGAGCTGGTACATCAGGCCGAGGTTGACGCCGACGCCGACGTCGGTGTCCTTGTATTCGAGTTGCCCGTCGGGGCGATCGAGCACGCCGAGCAAGTTGTTGTTGATGGCCGTTTCGTTGCGGTAATAGGCATAAACGATGCGCGGGCCGATACCCACGCTCAGGTCATCGGTGAACTTGTACGCCAGGGTCGGCTGGAACGACACAGCGATGATCGCCGCCTCCTGGTTGAAGTAGCGCCCCGCCCAGTCGTCGTCGTAGTTCAGCGCCAGGCCGAAGTTGCCGTACATGCCAAAGCCGATGGCCGAGCGCTCGTCAATCTGGTGGCTGATAAACAGGCTGGCACCGGGCAGGTACTCGAGGGCGTTGCCGCCTTCGTTGCCAGTAAACTGATTGTTGCTGTCACGGGAAAAGCGCAGGTCGCCAAGAATCACCTGTGCGTTGGCGCTGACCTGGGTGCCCTGCAGTTGGGCGATACCGGCGGGGTTGCTCATCAACACACTGGGGTCGGTGGCCAGCGCCGCGGCGCCGGCATTGGCCAGGCCATTGCCTTCCTGCCCGGCTTCATAAATCAGAATACCGCCAGCCCAGACGTTGCCTGAAGCCAGGCCCAGGCTCAGGGCCAACAGGGTTGTGTAGGGTCGATAAGCGCGAAGCATGGCACGTCCTCTGTGACGATGGGCAAACGAGAGATCAACTCAAGCGCTGGCGAGCCCAATAACGGTCAGCAGAGTAAAAATAGTAGGTCTTTGCAGGTAGTCGAGTATCGACGGCACAAAACGTGTGATGGATGGCCGCTGCGCGCTCAATCGCAGCCTGGCGGCAGCGGCTACAGAGGAAGCGACCACCCCGTCCTTGGGGTGGTCGCCATGACAGGTCACTTGATGAAGCGCACCTGACTGTTGATTTTCTCGATCACCGCGCCCTTGCGTTCGTTGAAGCGCAACGTGTTCTGCTCGAACAAGTTGTTGCCCTTGGTATCGATGGAAATGATCAGCGGGCCGAACTCACGCACACGGTTGACCCACAACGTTTCGGGCATGCCCAGGTCCTGCCACTCGGCCCGCTCGATTTCCTCGACCTGGGTGGCGGCCAGCACTGCACAGCCCCCCGGGAAAACCGCATGCACGGCCTTGTTCTCCAGGCAACCGGTGGTGGTCTCAGGGCCCATGCCACCCTTGCCGACAATCAGCTTGACGCCGGTTTCCTCGATGAATTGCTTCTCGAACTTCTCCATGCGCATGCTAGTGGTCGGCCCGATGGACACCATCTCGAAGCTGCCGTCATCCTTTTTGCGCACGATGGGCCCGGCGTGAAAGATTGCGCCCCCGCGCAAGTCCACGGGCAGTTCGCGCTTGAGCTCGATCAGCCGACGGTGGGCCACGTCGCGGCACGTCACTAACTGGCCGGTCAGGTAGACCACATCACCGACATTGAGGGCCGCCAGGTCTTCGTCCTTGATCGGCGTGGGGTGAATGCCCCCCTGGGCTTTGGTCGCACCCACGTCGGCCCGGCGGTGTCTTCATTTGCCAGGTGCTACCCGGACGTTGAAGTGCAGCTGCAATTGACCGACCGCCCCATCAACCTGCCGGACGATGCCATCGACGTCGCCATCCGCTTTGGCGAACTGCCCGACTCCCGATTGATTGCGCGCAAGATCGCGGCCAATCGCCGGCGGCTGTGCGCGGCGCCGTCGTACTTGCAGGCTCATGGCCACCCGCACACCCCCAAGGACCTCGTGCAGCACAATTGCATCGTGCTACGCCAGAACGACGCGGCGTTTGGCAGTTGGCGGCTGAGCCGGGGCAAACAGACCGAATCGGTCAAGGTAAGAGGCAGTCTCAGTACCAACGACGGCGAGGTGGCGCTGAACTGGGCACTGGATGGCCAGGGGATTCTGATGCGTGCCGAGTGGAACCTGGCCGGCCACCTGCGTTCGGGCCGGCTGGTGGAAGTGCTGGGCGAATATGAAACGCCACCTGCGGACATCTACGCCGTGTACCTGGAGCGCCTCAACCTCTCCGCGAAGGTGTCGCTGTTTGTCGAACACCTCAGAGACTTCTTCCACCGCAACGCCGACGGATCTGCCTGGCCGTGAGCGGCGTTGCCCCCTGGCCTTCCGAGGGCCCGTCAGTGCAATCCATGCCTGCGAAAATTTACTTCAAACGCTTACAATCTGCCGCCCCTCCCACTCATTTGACCGTCCCGTGAGGCTATGACCCTCGATCCCTCGACCCTGTTGACGCTTTCCGTCGCCCTGGCCGCCGCCGCCGCCCTGTACCTGGCAATTGAATGGCGGAGTATTCGCGAGCCTTCGCTGCTGTTCTGGAGCGCGGGCTTTGCCACCATTGCCGTGGGCTCGACACTGGCACTGTTGCGCGGCAGTGGCTTGCTGTTCATCGGCATCTGGTTCGCCAACGGCTTGTTGGTCACGGCGCACTGGTTGTTCTTGCTGGGCGTTGCACGCTTCACCCAGACGCGCCTGTCGCGCGCCTGGTACCTGATCTTCATCGCCTGGCTGGGGTTGCTGCTGTTGCCGGGTGAGCAACCGTGGTCGAAGGTCACGCTGCTGGTCAATTCGCTGCTGGTCGCTGTGCTCGCGCTCAGGGCCAGTTTCTTGCTGCGCCCCCACGGTAAATCCTTGAGCGTGGGCGCCGTCCAGTTGCGCTATGTACTGCTGGCCCATGGGGTCTTCTACCTGATCAAATCCCTGATCGCCATCATCCCGGGCACGCTGATCGACCTCGCCGCATTCCGGGGCGAAATCATCCAGGTTTCGCTGGTCGAAGGCGCCATGGCGATCATGCTGATCGCCCTGTCGATGACCGGTACCGAGCGCCATCGGCGTGAACAGCAGATAGAACAGCTGGCCGCGCGCGATCCATTGACCGCCCTGTTCAATCGCCGCGCCCTGGAGGTACGGGCACCGCGTTTGCTCAAGAATGTCTGCAGCGCCCGCCCCGGCGCCGTGTTGCTGATTGATATCGACAACTTCAAGCTGGTCAACGACCTCTATGGCCATACCGCCGGCGACCGCTTGCTGGTGACGTTGAGCGAGATGATTCGGGCGGTGCTGCCGGAAGACGCGCTCGCCGCCCGCCTGGGTGGCGACGAGTTCATCATCGTCCTCAAGGGTGCATCGAGCGCGCGCATCGAACAGCTGGGCCGCCAGCTGCGCGACCAGTTCCATACCACCACCGCACAGGCATTCGCTACGCCCCTGCCAGTGACGCTGAGCATTGGCGCCAACCTGTTCGACCAACCACCGGCCAGCCTCGAGGGCGTGATCGAGCACAGTGACGCTGCGCTGTACGCCTCCAAGCGCAGTGGACGCAACAGCATCCGCGTAGTCGACCGGACCACGCTGTGATGCCGACCACAAAAATGACATCAAATAGCCATCTTTTGGCGTGAAACAATCGCCCGGTCGCTGTATAAAGCTGCTCCAAGCCAACAACCCCGCAGCCTGAACGGCTGCAGAGACGTGTGAGAACAGCATGCAACCGGGAAGCAGCATTAGCGCCAGGGTCATTTCCGACGCAGTCAATCAACGTGCCGAACGCGCCTTTGGTAAAAGCGCGAAAAATGCAGTCACCGTTGCAAACATTGAACATCACACCGCCAGTGTCGACTACGCCATTCGCACCAGCTACAGCCTGGAGGTCATCTCGCGCCCAGTGCGAGTGAACACCACACCGTTGTCCCAGGAAGGTGCCCGCGCCGCACTCCAGGCCCGGCAAGCCACCTTGATGTCGAACCCGGGCCAGGCGTTTCGCCAGTTGGTCATCGACCACCTCAAGGCCAATCCGCTGCGCATCAGAAAACCGGCAAAGTTCAAGATCGCCAGCGACGATCACTTCTACTACAGCTGGCAGGCCTGCCACGGCTGCGCCGGCGGCGGCAGCATTCATTGCCATAGCTGCCACGGCCGTGGTTCCGTGAGCTGCGGCGGCTGTTACGGTTCCGGTCAGGAGCAGTGCTGGCAATGCAATGCCTCAGGCTGGGTCGGAGGCCCTCGGTACTGCGGCTATTGCGGTGGATCCGGGGTGCACGTGGGCAATCGTTGCAACGCCTGTGCAGGCCGCGGTGGCAGTGGCCACCCATGCCCGGGCTGTGCCGCCGGCGGCAAGGTTGCTTGCTCGCGCTGCCGGGGCACCACCACCGAACAGTGCAGTACGTGCAACCGTGGCTGGATCACCTGCGACACCTGCGATGGCGCGTGCAACCTGACTTACGAGTGGCACTTCGACATTCACGCAAAAACCGAGATCACCTATCACTGGTCCGGCGGCCAGCCCTGGATGTCCGAACACCTGAAGGCGGCAGTCAATGACGAAGCCAACTTCCCGTCGGTGTTCCAGGTCAGTTCGATTTTTACCGGGGACGAGGATGCCTACCGGTTGACGGGCAAAGGCTACGCCAACGGCGCTACGGCCACCGTCACCTACAAGGGGCGCAGTGCGGCGTGCCAGTTCCTCGGCGAAACGGCCGTGCCCGTCGATCTTGGCGGGGTGCTGTCGGGCAACTTCGTCCATGTGCTGCAACGTATGGCCAACCCCAAAAAGTTGCGTGCCGTTCACAAGGCCTCCACTCACACCATCGCCTCGGCGTTGATCAAGGAGGTCGAGCAGGAAGGTGGTGAGGTGAAGGCGTCGACGCCGGTAAAGTCGGGGGTGGTTACCCTGGAACAGGCCGAGCAGTTCCTTGCCCTTCGCGAGCAGGCCAAGCGCTACATTTTCCAGAGTTGGAACACGTTCACGTGGCGCGCGGTAATGCGTCTATCGTGGTCGATCTTCATCTGGCTGAGCCTGTTCTACCTGGGCGTCAACCTGCTCGGCAAGGTTCAGCCCGGGGCTACCCAAGGGGTCATTGCCCTGCTCCGGTTTCCTGCAGAGGTGTTCCACACGCTGCTGCTGCCGTATCGCATTGCGCTGGAACACGGGGGCTGGACCCTGTGGACGTTCATGCTCGCGAGCCTTTTTGCCGGCTCGAGGATCGTTCCCAGGGTATGGCCGAAAATCGACCACTGGCCCGACAGCCTGTGGCTGCGGGCTCCCGTGCTGCTGCTGACAGGGTCGCTGGCACTGGCTGTATTGCTGGCATTGGCACCTACGACCACGTTCTATTTCTTTCCGCCAGGCTGGGTGCCCAGCGCTGCACGGATAAGCCAGGCCATCAGCGGTACTGTTGCGATGATGCCGGCGATGTTCATCACCTCAGTCTGCGTGGCGCTGGTACGGTACAAGCTGGCCAGCAAGCGCTGGGTACACAAGCAGCGCCTCAAGCTGAGCTTCTGAGCAAACAGCCCCCTCTGGCAGGGGGCTTTTTTTGCGCGTGTCGAACGCTCATCCCTTGAGTGCAGCCTCGATGGTGGCAATGTCGATCTTGGTCATGGTCATCATGGCCTCGAACGCACGCTTGGCCGCGGCACGATCAGAATGGGTGTAGGCCGCGGTCAATACACGCGGGGTGATCTGCCACGACAGCCCCCACTTGTCCCGACACCAGCCACAGGCGCTTTCCTCGCCGCCGTTATCGACAATGGACTGCCACAGGCGGTCGGTTTCGGCCTGATCGTCAGTGGCCACCTGGAACGAGAATGCCTCGCTGTGCTTGAACATCGGCCCGCCATTGAGGCCCAGGCAAGGGATCCCCATCACGGTGAATTCGACGGTCAACACATCACCCTGCTTGCCGGCCGGATAGTCGCCCGGGGCCAGGTGAACGGCGCCCACGGCGCTGTCGGGGAAGGTCTTGGCGTAAAACGTTGCAGCCTCTAGGGCGTCGCCTTCGTACCAGAGGCAAATGGTGTTTTTGCTGATCATCCTGGTTCTCCATTCTCTATTTGAAGAAATGGCTGGGGGTCGTGCCGAACTGCTTCTTGAACATGGTGGTGAACGCGCTGGGGCTGTCGTAGCCCAGCTCGGTGGCCACATCGATGATCTTCCCGCCCACCGCGATCCGCTCAAGGGCCAGCAGCAGGCGCGCTTGCTGGCGCCACTGGCCGAAGGTCATGCCGGTTTCCTTGCGAAACAGCCGCTGGATGGTTTTCTCGTCAAGGCTCAACCGCATGCCCCAGTCCGACAAGGTCGATCCGTCGCCTGGGTCATGTAGCAGGGTAGAACAGATGCGCTGCAGGCGCGGGTCGGTCGGTTGAGGCAAGTGCAGGGGCAAGGTTGGCAGTACCTGCAGCTCATCGAGGATCAGGCGCAGCACCCGGGCCTCTCGCGAATCGGCCGCACAGGGCTGGGCGATGTCGACGGAGGCTTTGATCAGCTCGCTGAGCAGCGGTGAAATGCTCACCGTGCGGGTTTCGCCGGGCAGGTCGAGCCGCTCGTCAGGTTGCACGAAAACACTGCGCATCTTCACCTCGCCAATGCAGCGGATCGAATGCACGTACCCCTTGGGCATCCAGATGCCCCGGCTGGGGGGCACCGTCCACTGATGCAGGGCAGAATGCACGACCATCACGCCTTCAATGGCATAGATCAACTGATGCTTCTGGTGGGAATGCGGGGCGATGAAACGGTTCTCCGGGTAGTCGGTGGCACTGCTGCGCACCGCCCAGGGGCCGTCGTCGATCTCTTGCAGAAATACAGCCAGCGGCTTCATCGTCATGCCCTTTTTGCGATAGTAGTTGCCCGAATAGCGTGAGACAGGCAATTCTGCCGCCCCTAGGATAGCGCTGCAACCTTGAATTCCTTGCCTGCGGAAGCCCCAGCATGTCCTCCACCAGCCTCAACCCAGCCGTGGCCAGCGCCTCGGTTGCCCGCCAAGCCAGCCCCTTGGCAATGCGGGTCATCGGTGCCTGCGCCCTCGCCCACCTGATCAACGACTTGATCCAGGCGGTGCTGCCATCGATCTACCCGATCCTCAAGGCCAACTATGGCCTGAACTTCACCCAGATCGGCCTGATCACCCTGACCTTCCAGCTCACCGCCTCGCTGCTGCAGCCCTGGGTGGGCTACCACACCGACCGCCACCCCAAGCCCTGGCTGCTGCCCACCGGCATGGTGTGTACCCTGGTCGGTATCCTGATGTTGGCCTTCGTCGCCAGTTTTTCCGCGATACTGCTCGCGTCGGCGCTGTTAGGCATTGGCTCCTCCACCTTTCACCCGGAGGCTTCTCGCGTGGCGCGCCTGGCCTCGGGTGGTCGATACGGGCTGGCGCAGTCGACCTTCCAGGTCGGGGGTAACGCCGGCAGTGCCTTCGGGCCGTTGCTGGCGGCAGCCATCGTCATTCCCTATGGCCAGGGCCATGTTGCCTGGTTCGGCCTGTTCGCCGTGTTCGCCATTGCCGTGCTGTACGGCCTGAGCCGCTGGTACCGCCATCACCTGGACCTGTTCAAGCTCAAGCAGGGCAGCCAGGCAACCCACGGGCTGTCCAGAGGCCGGGTGACCTTCGCCCTGGTGGTGCTGGCACTGCTGGTGTTCTCCAAGTACTTCTACATGACGAGCCTGACCAGCTATTTCACCTTCTACCTGATCGAGAAGTTCGACGTATCGATTGCCAACTCGCAGCTGTACCTGTTCCTGTTCCTGGGGGCCGTGGCGGCGGGTACCTTCTTTGGTGGGCCGATCGGTGACCGGATCGGGCGCAAGGCGGTGATCTGGTTCTCGATCCTGGGGGCCGCGCCCTTCACCCTGGCGCTACCTTACGTGGACCTGTTCTGGACCGGCGTGCTGAGCATGATCATCGGCTTCATCCTGGCCTCGGCATTCTCGGCCATTGTGGTGTTTGCCCAGGAGCTGGTGCCGGGGAACGTCGGCATGATTGCGGGGGTGTTTTTCGGCCTGATGTTCGGCTTTGGCGGGATGGGTGCCGCGCTGCTGGGAAGCCTGGCGGACAGTCACGGGATCGAGGCGGTGTATCGGTTGTGCGCTTACCTGCCGTTGCTGGGGGTTTTGACGATTCTGCTGCCTTCGACTCAAAAGGGTTGAATGGATCGCGGGGCAAGTCGAGACGTCGCACCGCCGCTCCTACAGGAGCGGGCTTGCCCCGCGATGGCACTCAGAACTTGACCTTGATCCCGATCATGCCTTCGTAGCTGCGGCTGTCTTCACCAAACGCTTTCTGGTAACCCAGCGAACCCGTCACCGTAGTGCGTTCGTTGACCTGATAATCAACGCCCATGTTCAGCTCACCCCATGTACCGCTCATGTCCGTACCAAAGGGGATGTAGCCATCGGCCGAGGAGAACTCCGTCTTGGCTTTGCCTTTGAACTCGTGCCAGACACTTGGGCGGACCCAGGCATTGGTGCGGTGAATCTTGCCTTTGTCGTCTTCGCGGAACCAGTCCTTGTCGATGCGTACACCCATGCGGCCTGTCAGCGAGTCGACGTCGTCAAAGCGCACATCCGAAGCTTCGTCGTGGGTGTCGTCGACCTTGATCTTGCTGACGATCACCTGGGCCTGAGGCTCTACGTGCAGGTCTTTGTCTTTTTCGGCATGGAACGGGTAGCCGGCTTCCAGCGATGCCGTCACTCCACGCGCGCGGGTTTTAAGACCGTCCAGGTCGTTGGGGCTGGTCTTGATGTCGAACTGGTTGAACTGCAGCACACCATCGAGGTACCAGCCTTCAGGGCCAAAGTGGGTCCAGTACCCTCCTACTCCATAGGCGCGCAGCAGGTCATCACCGGCATTGACACCGTCGTTGTGATCGACGCTGCCGGCAATGCGGCCAATGCTCAGCGACAGGCCGGCCTGGTCGGTGCTGCCATCGACGTCGTCGTTGCGGTAAAGGTCGGCCCCCACCTGGAAGGCATGGATGCGGTAGTCGGCACTGGCGCCCTCGCCCAGGTCCTGTTCGCCCTTGCGGTAGATCAACCGGCCCCAGCCCATGCTTGGGCCGTAGGTATCGACGGCTTCATCGGGCAGCGGGTCGGTGGCCAGGCGACGCTCTTCGCCGACACGCTCGTGCAGGGTATCGACCATGGCGTGGCTGTAGTGCAGCAGCATCGAGGGCAGTGCCCGGTACAACGAGGTTTCAGGACGGTAGTTGGGCACCTGTGAACGTGCAGGGATGTTGGGGGCCGGGTTGAACGCAGGGGCGGCCGGGGCGGCCGGATCAGCCGGATCAGCCGGGGTCACAGGGGTTACCGGGGTTACAGGCACCACGGGGTCCACGGGGTCTGCATCCTTGGTCGAACGCAGGTACCAGGCTTCGCCGTTGCTGCCGTCCTGGCTGGCACGGTGCAGGGTGTACTCATAAGGGCCAGCCTTGACCCGGTTGAGCAGGCGGAACGCCTCGGAATCGGTGGTGGCGCCATTGACCGCGTCCACCACCATGATGCCGTTGCCCTGGGTCAGCGCGCCGGGGCCACCGGCGTTCTTGATCATCAGGTTGCTGCTGCCGTCGGCGGTGCCGCCGTCCACCACCAGTTTGTCCGACGGTGAGTTGTCGGTGTAGAGGTAAGTGTTCAAGGCGATAGTGCCGTTGGCACCGTGGTAGTTGTTGACGGTCAGGTTCTTAAAGTTGCCGCCCACCGGGGCGCTGAAGTCGATCAGGCTGGCGTCGTTGCGCAGGGTACCCAGGTTCGATTCACCACTCAGGTTCCAGAGGCTGGTATCGCTGAGGCTGACATTCGAGTCGCTGCCGGCGGCTGTACGTGCCGAACCATTGAGCACCGAACCCGAGACATCGATCCGGGCGTTGCCGGCGCTGGCCAGGGTCTTGCCCACGCCCTGCCACTCTCCGGTGCCCATATCGGGCATGCTGCTGCCGTCGTTGGCCACGGCGCTGTCGACGCTCAGCCATTGGCCGCTGCCGCCGACGATGCTGTCGATCAGGCTGATGTCGGCTACACCGGCTACACCGACGGTGGCGCCGTCGCGGTTGTGCAACACGCTGTTGTCGATGCTTGCCTGGCCCTTGAGGGTGTCGGTGCCCTGGGCATACAGTGCAGCAGCCTGTTCGCCGCTGGCATTGATCACGCTAGTGCTGGCGGTGAGTACGCCGCCGTTCTTGGCCACGGCGCCGTGGGCCAGGTCGCCACGGGTGTTCACACCGACCTGGTCGAGATCGACATGGGCGGTGTTGTTGGCCAGTGCGCCCAGGGCACTTACACCGCTGGTGGTGACCGAGGTGTTGTTGGCGTTGAGCTGTGCGCCGGATTCTGCCTGCAGACCGTGGGATTGCACACCGTGGGTGCTCAAGGTCGAATCGAACAGCTCAAGTTTGGCCTCATCCGCCTGGTACTGGCGGCTGACCAGCGCGCCTGTGGCTTGGTCGCCATGGGTTTCGACGCTGACGTTGCGCGCGATCAGGCTCACCGGCGCGGGCTTGAGCTTGCCGATGCCGGCGTACAGGCCCACCGAATACTGGCCTTGGGTCTGCAGCGAAACGCCATCGAGCAGCATGCTGCCGCCGTCGTCCACGGCGGCGCCGTAGGCCTGGGTGCCGGTGGTGAGTACGCTGGTGCCGTAGACATTCAGTTGCGCACCGGGGTTGCGTGAGGCCAGGGCATGGGGAAAGGTCAGGTTGGAGGAGACCGGCGAACCGTTGCCGGTGGTGGTCACCGAGCCGCCGTACAGGGTGATGGTGGAGCCGGCATCGGCGACCACGCCCATGGCGTTGTCGTCACCGGAGGTAGTGATGCTGAGGTTGCGGGCCACCACGGTCGAGCTGCCGGCGCTCAGGCCGGCCGAGTAGTTGCCTTTGGTATCGATCTTGCCGTTGTTGATCTGCAGGTCGCTCCCGGCCAGGGCGCGTACGCCATAGCTGGTTTTCTGCGTGGTGTTGACCTCGGTGTCGTTGAGGATCAGCGACGAGCCGCTGCCTTCGACCAGCGCGCCAAGGCCCCAGGGACCAGTCACACCGGGGGCGGCGTCGAGGCTGATCTTGCTGCTGTTCACTTCGGCACTGGCACCGTCCTTGACGTAGACGCCGTACGAGCGGGCACCGCCCACATCGATGCTGCTGTGCGCGACATCGGCGCGGGAGCCGCTGCCTTCAACCGAGACACCATGGCTGAAGGTGCCCTGGGTCGACACGGTGCTGCTCTCGACCGTGACCGCGCCGCCGTTCATGGCACGGGCGCCGGAGGTGTAGTCCGTGGCGCTGCCGGCGCCCTTGATGGCCAGGGTGCTGCCGCCCTTGATCGTGACTTTGCTGCTGGCACCGTCGGCGCGAGCACCACCGATGTAGTTGCCGGTGGCGCTGACGCTGGTTCCGTCTGCGTCGATAGTGGCGCCACCGAGGGCATGCAGCATGGCGGTCGTGGTGGTGCTGGTGGCCGCCGAGGTGCTGGCCAGCGTACTGTCTTTGAGCTGGATATGGCCACCGTTTTCGGCCCGGGCGCCACTGGCCGACACCGCGGCCATATTGACCGTGACATCGGTCGCCTCGATCCGGCTGCCAGGCCCTGTGGCCTTGAGGCCATGGCTGGCATTGCCGGCGTTGGGCGCACCACTGGTGCTGATCACGCTGCCCTGGCTCAGGTTGATGGAACCGCCGTCTTGCGCCAGCACAGCGACCGACCCCTTGGACAAAGTACTGACGCTGCCGCCGGCGAAATCGATATGGCTGCCACTGCCAGAGGCCACCAGGCCCTGATTGTTCAGGCCACCGACGTTGCCGCCCATGGTCACGCTGCTGTCACGCAGCGACACCTGGCCTCCACGCTTGGCACTGACGCCGGTCATGTTGCTGACTGTAAGTACATTACTGTTGGCGGCCTTGGGCACCAGGTTGACGGTGACGCCGCTGCCGCTGATCTGGCCGCCATCGGTTGCCAGCAGGCCGGCCTGGCCTGCAGCGTTGGCGGTGGTCAGGGCGCTGTTGTTGACGGTGCCCCGTTCAAAACCCACGTTGCTGCCAGCCCCGGCCTGCACACCAACGGTGCGCGCTGCAGCCAGGTTGACGGTAGCGTCGTCATGGGCGCCAGCGGCGGCAATGCCGATGCCGTCGGCAACCGTCACGCTGATGGGAGCCGGTGCGCCAAGCAGCCGTGCGGCAAACACCCGTGGGGCATCCGCACTGGCCTGCAGGGCGATCTCGAGGATCGACGGGCTGACCATGGCACCGGCTGCCGAAGGCGGGTCGATGTCCATGACCGGGGGTTCGACACCGCTGTCCTCGGCTTCGGCCTCGATCACGTTGAGGCTGAATAGCCCGGCCAGAATCAGGCCGATGGCCTGGCCCAGGCAGGTGCGCTGGAACTTCGGATGGCGTGATGCAGGGCGGGTGAAGGTTTTCATGGCAGCCTCGCGGGCGCTGGAAAGGGTATGCCTGCAGTCTGCGCGGGGGGCGGGGTTGCGAATGTCGGAGCAGCATCCATGGCGTTGTAGGAGTAACTCTCGACAGTCCTGGTCTATGCTTGGGCGGAATCCGCTCCGGAGGTAATCGCACATGAGCACTGTCCTGCTCGTGGACCACCTGCCCATCGTTCGCGACGGGTTGCGGGCCCTGCTCCAACGCACAGGCCACCAGGTGATTGGCGAGGTGGATAACGGCCAGGATGCGTTGCTCAAGTGTCGCCAGTTGCACCCGGACCTGGTGATCATCGAGCTGCTTGTGCCACGCCTGGGCGGGCTGGATTTGCTGCGCCGCCTGCGCGCCAGCCACCAAGGCATCAAGCTGCTGGTGTACAGCGTCCAGGAGGCCAGCCTGTATGCCGCACGCTCGCTGCAGGCCGGGGCCGATGCCTATGTGAGCAAGACCGAGGCACTGCAGGCGCTGGAGCACGCCCTGCAGGCCGTCAGCCACGGGCGCAGCTACTTTCCCCGCGAGGCCACCCGCCAGGAGGCCAGCGAATCCGAAAGCGAGCTGGAGCAGTTGTCCGGCCGCGAACTGACAGTGCTGCAGATGCTCAGCCAGGGCCTCAACAACAAGGACATCGCCGGGCAACTGAGCCTGAGCTACAAGACCGTCAGCACCTACAAGGTGCGCCTGCACCAGAAGCTCAGGGTTGACAGTGACTTCCAGCTACTGGAGGTGGCCCGCAGCCATGGGCTGGTGGCCGGTGACGATGGCGCACGGGTCCAGGGCGCACCAGTCGATCCGCAATTGCTGCACGAGTACGGCCTGTTGCGCGCCCTGCTCGACTCGGCGCCCTACCCCATGTTCGTGCGCGACCTGGAAGGCCACCTGCTGATGTGCAACCGCCGCTACCTGGCCTACACCGGCGAAAGCTTCGAGATGATCCGCGGCACCACCATGGACCAGGCGCGGTGGTTGCCGGCGCCGCTGCGCGAGCGCTCATGGCTGCGCTTTCGCGAAGCCGTGATCCGCGAAGAACCCTTCATGACCGAAGCCGTCATCGAGATCGCGGGGTCGCCCACTGCCATGCACATCTGGTGTACACCGTTTCGTGACGAGGCTGGCACGCTGGTCGCCATGCTCGGCGGCATGCGCGATCTCACCGAACGCGACAGGATGCTCACCACCCTGCGCCAGGAAGGCGCCGAGGCACGGTTTGAAAGCCACCTCAAAAGTACGACGCTGGTGGCGGTCAGTCACGAATTGCAGGCCCTGCTGGCGGGGATGCAGCAAAGCCTGGAGCAGGCGTTGCAACCCGGTGCCGACGCCTCGCAGCCCGGCTTGAGCGCGCTGGCGCAGCAAATTGACGACATGCGCCACAGCCTGGCGAGGATCGATGCAGTCATGACCCTCGACGCCCACGAGAACGAGGCGCAAACCGAGGCCCACAACCTGGGCACCTTGACCGAAGAAATCCTCGCTCCCTGGCGCCAGCGGCTCGCCGCCGCGGGGTGCCTGCTGGACCTCGGCCCCGGCCTGCGCGCCCTGCAAAGCGCGTGGATCGATGCCCTTCATTACCGTCAGTTGCTCGACAGCCTGTTCAGCTATCTGCAACTGGGTACCCTGCCGGCACGAATCGACCTGCACCTGGCGACCAGCATCCAGCCCCGCGGATTGCTGCGGTTGAACCTTGAACTGACGCCCTGGCATGCGCCTCACTCCCACGACACCTCGGCCCTGCTGGCTCATGCCAGCATTCAGCGCCTGTTGCTGCGCTTGCAAGCCAAGGCCCAGGTCGTTGCGGCAGGCGACCGGACGTTCTCATCCTGGCACCTGGAATTGGAACTGCCACAGGCGCTGCCCTTCCTGTAATCACAGAACCGTCACTGACTGGAATGTGAAAATTTCATTAGTTATTTCGCGTTCATGGGTTTTTCTGTGCGTCACATTCTGACACACTGCTGCGAATGATTATCAAAAGTACTCTTATCAGCTTTTGAGTGAGCCTGCTATCACAGGCTCACGGTGCACCTCGGTCCACCTCGCCGCGCCTGCAGCTGAACAGTCACCGCCCCTTCGCGTCGTTACTTGTCATTCACTCTATGTGGAGAATCCTGCGTGTTTCCTTTTTGGCCCCGTACCCTCGCCGTTGCCATTGCCCTGGCAAGCGCCTCGCCCCTTGCCCTTGCCGAACAAACCGCCCCTGCGGCCACGCCTGCCGAGCAAACCGGCGTCGCTGAATCAATGATCCTCAGCCCACTGGCCATCAGTGCCACAGGCCTGGGCCAGACCACCGAGGGGTCGGGCTCCTACACTACCGGGACCATGCAGACTGCCACCAAGCTGCCGTTGTCGATGCGCGAGACCCCGCAAGCTGTCACCGTGATCACCCGCCAGCGCATGGACGACCGGGCCATGACCAGCGTCAACGACGTGGTCAAGAACACCCCCGGCCTATTCCTCAGCCAGTCCAGCGGCCCGGGGCGCCAGACCTACAGCGCCCGCGGCTTTGACATCGACAACATCATGTACGACGGCCTGCCCAGCTCTTACCAGGGCTGGACGGTGGGCATCCAGCCGAACCTTGCGATGTTCGACCGGGTCGAAGTGATCCGCGGTGCCACCGGCCTTGTCACCGGTAGCGGTAATCCATCGGCAGCCATCAACATGGTGCGCAAGCGCCCCACCGCCGAGCAGCAAGTGACCTTGACCAGCGCGGCTGGCAGCTGGGATGACTACCGTGGCGAGTTCGACGCCTCCAGCCCGTTGAACGAAAGCGGCACCCTGCGCGGCCGTGTGGTGGGTTCCTACCGTGATGCCGACACCTTCCGCGACGGCGAAAACAGCAACCACGGGCTGTTCTACGCCGTGACCGAAGCAGACCTCGGCGAAGACACCACCCTGACCTTCGGCCTCTCGCGCCAGGAAGACCGCACCAACTTCTTCTGGGGTGGCCTGCCCATCGGCACCGATGGGCATCACCTCGACCTGCCGCGTTCGACCAACCCCGGTACCGACTGGGAAGACAAGAAGCAGGACATCAACACGGTGTTCGGCGAGGTCAGGCACCGCTTCGCCAACGACTGGCAACTGCAGGCGTCTGCGTCGCAATCGACGCAAAAAGCGCTGTTCTCCGGTACCTACCTGTCGCGCTACAACGGGCCGCTGGAGCGCACCGCCTGGCAGTCACGCTACGATGAAACCCAGAGCGCCTATGACCTGTTCGCCAGCGGCCCTTTGCAAGCCTTTGGCCGCACCCATGAGGTAGTCGTCGGCGCCAGCAGCCGCGAGTACGACGTCACCACCCACAACTACAGCCCGTACACCCTGGGGTTGCCGCTGGGCGCGCCGAAACCGGACTTCGTGCGTACCACCGACGATCATGAAGTCACCACCCAGAACGGCGTATACCTCACCACCCGCCTGAGCCTTGCCGACCCGCTGACGCTGATCCTGGGCGGGCGCCTGGACTGGTATGACTACGACAACCACACAGGCGACGGCGACTACAAAGTCACCCGCAACGTCACCCGCTACGCCGGCCTGATCTACGACATCAATGACACCTACTCGGTCTACGCCAGCTACACCGACATCTTCACCCCGCAGACCCAGAAGGACATCGGCGGCAAGCTGCTTGAGCCAATCGTGGGCGAGAACTATGAAATCGGCATCAAGGGCGAATACTTCGATGGCGCACTGAACGCCAGCCTTGCGGTATTCCAGGTCGACCAGCTGAACCGCGCCAGCCAGGCGGACGACCAGACCGGCTGCCCGGAAATCACCTGCTACGAAGCCTCCGGCAAAGTCCGCAGCCAAGGCCTGGACCTGGAACTGCAAGGCGCCTTGACCGAGCAATGGCAGGTGGGCGCAGGCTACACCTACACCCGTGCGCGCTACATCAAGGACCAGGACCCTGCCAACGCCCACCAACCCTTCACCACCGACGCCCCTGAACACCTGTTCAAGCTGTCCACGGTCTACCGCTTCCAGGGCCCGCTGGAAAAACTGCGCGTGGGCGGCAACGTCTATTGGCAGAGCCGCATGTACAACGACGTGGCCCTTACCGATGGCAGCTATCGCATTCAGCAAGGCAGCTATGCGGTCACCGACCTGATGGCCGGCTACGAGGTGAACAAACACCTGGACCTGCAACTGAATGCCAACAATGTCTTTGACCGCGTGTACTACTCGGCAATCGGCTCGGACGTGACCTGGGGCAGCACCGACACCTACGGCAACCCGCGCAACTACATGCTGACCGCCAAGTACAAATTCTGAGTTGAGCCAGATCCGGCTGCAGGGATGCAGCCAGTCACGTCATGTTGGCAAACGGTTGACAGCCGGACAGACGTTCACCGCTGACTCGTTCGGTAATGTGGCGGCTCAAAAAGTCGATAAACGCGAGTGTTCTACGATTGGGGATGTCTTTCGGATACACCGCATACAAGTCGACGTGTTCCTCGACAGCGTCGCCCAATACAACTTCCAATTCGCCCTTATCCACGTGCGCCTGGATATCCCATTCGTTCTTGACGATGACCCCTTTGCCTTGCACCGCCCATTGGCGCAGGACAGCGCCATCATTGACCACGCGATCGCCGCTGACCTTCACTGAAGTGCGCACGCCGTCAACAACGAAGTTCCATATCGACAGCGGCGCCCCCGAGCGCAACAACACCAGGCAGTTATGCCTGGCCAGGTCTTGCGGCTGCGTCGGTTTGCCATGTTCAGCCCAGTAGGATGGCGCCGCACAGACCACGCGCCGGCCCTTGACCAATAACCTGGCTTTAAGGCGCGAGTCTTCCAGCGGACCACTGCGAATCGCCACATCGATCTGCTGTTCCAGCAGGTTTTCAATGCCGTCGCTGAACAGCACCGTCACCTGGACCTTGGGATGCAGCTGCATGAACGGATCGAGAATCGGCAACACCCATTGATGGCCGAAATCATTGTTGACGGTAATGCGTATCGGCCCTTGCAGATCACCGCTCGGGGAGATCTCGGCCGCCGCCGTCTCCCAGATAGCGAAGATCTCTCGAGCCGCAGACAACAACCGCTCCCCCTCATGGGTAAACGCCAGCTTGCGGGTGGTGCGCGTAATCAAACGAGCACCCAGGCTGCTTTCCAGCTGCTGAATCACCAGCGTCACCTTGGAGGCAGCGATTGCGTGGGCCCGGGCCACTGCTGAAAAACTGCCCTTGTCTGCGATATCCATCAGTAAGCGCAGCGCAAATAACCTGTCCATTATTTTAAATACTCGAAAAACTTCAACCCGAAAAAATCAAGACTCGAATAAAAGTGGCCACTCGAAGGCATCACCCTAGCAATTATTCTGATTTCAAGAAAAGTGTTTTCAAGTTGGCGACGATGATCGCCGCCCCGCGCAACTGCTAGATTGCAGGCATTACCTCTACGAGATGCATGCCATGAAAATCGATTTGAGCGCCAAGACTGCCCTTGTCACCGGTTCCACGGTGGGTATTGGCTTCGCCATCGCCAAGGGCCTTGCCGAGGCTGGTGCAGACGTCATCGTCAACGGCCGAAGCCAGCCTGCGGTAGACGCTGCGGTCGCAGCCATCCAGCAATCCTGTGCGGCTGCAACGGTACGAGGCGTGGTAGCCGATGTCGGCAATGCCGACGGGTGCGCGCAGCTGGTTTCGCAGTTGCCGCAGGTGGACATCCTGATCAACAACGTTGGCATCTACGGCCCGCAAGACTTCTTCGACACACCGGACGAGGTCTGGCAGCGCTTTTTCGATGTGAACGTAATGTCCGGCGTGCGCTTGTCCCGTGCCTATGCCCAGGGGATGGTCGAGCGGCAGTGGGGCCGCATTGTGTTCATTTCCTCGGAATCGGCACTGAACATTCCGGCCGACATGATCCACTACGGCTTCACCAAGACGTCCAACCTCTCGGTTTCCCGTGGGCTGGCCAAGCGACTGGCCGGCACCGGCGTCACCGTCAACGCGGTGCTACCCGGCCCGACCTTGTCCGAGGGCGTCGCTGAAATGCTCAAGGACGAAGTGGCCGAGAGCGGCAAGACCCTGGAGGAATGCGCCGCCGCGTTCGTCATGGAGCACCGCCCAAGTTCCATCATTCAACGTGCGGCGACGGTAGAGGAAGTGGCCAACCTGGTGGTCTATGTGGCGTCTACCCAGGCCTCGGCTACCACCGGTGCCGCCTTGCGGGTGGATGGCGGGGTGGTGGATACAGTGGCCTGACGGCACACACAAACACGAGCGCTGCGCGTCCGATCGCAGCCTCGTTCCTCGCCAGCGGCTACCAGACCTCGTAGCCGCTGGCGCCAGCCTGCGATCGGCCGCACAGCGGTCGTCATTTACGCAGCCCTTCAAACAGACCGCTCCCCCAACCACCGATCGAGCCTTGGCCACATCCGCTTGACCGCAGCCGGTCCCGCCACCAGGCTGACATGCCCGCCCGGCAGCAACAGCTCTTCCTTGTCACGCGACCCCACACGCGCTACCAGCGGTTGTGCGCAGTCCGGGGGAACCAGGGAGTCGTACTGCGCAATGATGTGCAACAGCGGCACCTCGATACGCTTCAGATCAACCTCCTTGCCACCAATGCGCATACCCCCTTCGTAAAGCGAATTGTTCTGCCCCAGTTCCTGGTGGATTTGCCGCAAGTACTCACCGGGCAGCGGCAAGGTCTCGTCACTGAACCGCGCCATCATGCGGAAACCCCGGACGTAATCGTCATTCCACAGGTTGTCCCAGAGCCTCGCCTTGCCGGCAATGCGACCTGCAGGACGGTGCAGGTCAATAGCCCTGATGATGGTCTGTGGCGAAACCAGCCCCGTCGCCCCGATCAGCCGCTCGGGCTTGAAGTGACGTTGCTTGGCCAGGGGCATCTTCGTCCAGTCCACGGGCGTGGTGAAGCACACCAGGTTCTTCAACGGCCCACCGGGGTGCAAGGCGGCGTACAGCGTGGCAAGGACACCGCCCATGCAGTAGCCGATCAGCGTGACATCATCGATGCCGGTGTCTTGCTGCACCCGGCGTATGCAATCGGGAATGAAGTCGAGCACATAATGCTCGAGCTTCAGGTGCGCCTCATCCCGGCTCGGCGCATGCCAGTCCATGACGTAAATGTCATAACCCCGCGCAAGCAGGAACTCGATCAGGCTCTGCCCCTTTGCCAGGTCGAAGATCGCCGCCTTGCTGGTCGTCGCCATCACGAACAACAGCGGCACGCGATAGATCTCGTCTGCCGTGGCGTGATAGTGGTACAGGCACAAGGTGCCGCGGCGGTGTACCAGCGTCCTTGGCGTCATGCCAACGGCGGGCGGTGGCGTGCTGAGGTATTCGAGGCCCTTTATACCGCGCTGGACCATCATGCCCAGCTCCGAACGCAACCTGTGCGTCATCGAACTGTCGACGACCTTGTTGTCATGTGGCCGAGTCATCGTCACTTCCTGCCTTGCGTTTACGTTTGGATGCCGGTTTGACCGGCGCCGGGGACGCTTCAACCATGGGGCGTCGCGTCCGTGGCGGGCGAGGTGCAATCGCCGCACTGCGGGATGCCGGAAGCAATTGGTCGAGCTTGTCTTCCACGCGCCGCAAAGCCGTGGCCAGGGCGTCGACTTCGCCGCGACTGGGCAGGTCCATACGCTTGTACAAGCGCTCCAGCGACGTCTGCGACAGGTGCTGCAAGCCGTGGGAGACCCTGGAATAGTGGTCGATCACCAGGCCCACCTCTTTCGCGTCGATGTGACGGGCAGCCAGGGCATTGATGCCGTTTTCAAACCGGGTGATGGCCTCGCGATACAGTTTCAACGGATCCGGTAATGCCATGACGTTTTCCTCGATCAGGGTTTCACAGTGCAGCGTTTCTCTGCGGGCCAGGTTTGGCGTGCGGCCAGCCGGTCAAGTCCGGTAATGGCCTTGCGCCGCAGCATTACCGTGGGCAACAGCCAGGGTCTGATCAGCAGTCGGCAGGCGCTGGCGGTCCTGGGCGCCAGCAAACGCAATAATGCGATCCCCCAGCGCTCGGTGAGCACCCACGAGGTCAAGGTCGAGGTCGCCAGCTCGTCGGCACTGGCACGCAGGCGCGAATGCTTGCGTGGCAGGCTGTCGGCGACCTCGATGGTCCTGTCGGCAGCCGGTTGACGCTTGAACGCCCGGCCCAGTGCCTCGCCGATGCGTTGCAGGGCATCGCGGCTGGCGCCGTTGACCGAGTCGAAATTGAGAAATCCATGAAACTGGCCCCGGTAGTGCAACAGCTCCACCGGCACGTCGGCCGCCCGCAGGCGGGCGGCATAGTCCAGCCCGTCATCGCGGATCGGGTCAAACCCGGCACTGATGATCACCGCCGGTGCCAGGCCGTGCATATCGGGGCTGCGGCGTGGCGAATACCACGGGTCGAGCAGGTCCAGTGTGGCGAGCGAAGGCGCCAGGGTCCGTTCGATCCATTTCACCGCCTGATCGGTCAGCAGGTGTTGGCCGAAGGCGTTCTGCGCATAGGACGGAAACTTCTCCACCAGCTCGGTGGCCGGGTAGACCAGTACTTGCAGGCTCAGCGCCGGGCCGCCACGACGCAGGTTCTCCTGGGCAACGGCAGCACTGAGGTTGCCGCCCGCCGAATCGCCACCAATGGCCAGGCGCGTTGTGTCGATCCCCCATTGCGCGCCGTTCTTGGCCACCCACTCCAACGCCGCCAAGGCATCTGCACGGCCTGCCGACAGGTCGTGCTCCGGCGCCAGGCGATAACGCACCGCGATCACCATGCAATCAGCGGCCAGGGCAATGCTGCGGCAGATGCCGTCGGCAGTGTCCAGGTCGCCAATGATGAACCCACCACCGAAAAACCACATGAATGCCGGCTGCAATGCCTGGGTATTGGCAGGCTTGAAGATGCGCAAGGCGATTTCGCCGCCTGGCCCATCGATCCGTTGTTCGGTGACCGAAGCCACCGGCGGATTCTTCCCCAGCGCAAGCGCCGTCAAGCGCCAGCCCTGGCGCAATCGCGGCAGCGAGTAGTTTTCGGCGGGACGCAGGCGGGTGGAGAAGTTCACTAGCCGCAGAAAGGCCCGAGCCTCTCGGTCGGGCTGATGTGCGCGCAACACGCGAGGCATGCCGATGGCCTGCGGCCCGGAGGGTGCCTCGGGTTCTTGGTTGTTTTTCATTGCCACTCCCTTTGCAGAAACCGGTGTTTCACGCTCGGCAATAGACTACTGAGCGCCTTGGTTTTCTGTGGCTACCCACGATGGGGGGTTGCCTGGGGCGTGCCTGAAAAACCGACACGTGGCCAGTCGTGACTTAATTCTGAAACATCTTGGTAATAAATTGAGCGCTACTGCTGATTTTCATTCCGTCGTAGACCTACTCAAGGATCAAGCGCCTCATGCGTCGAGTTGTATTCAATCAGAAAGGTGGAGTGGGCAAATCCAGTATTGCGTGTAACCTCGCCGCGGTCAGTGCCGCCGAAGGTTATAGAACACTGCTGGTCGATCTCGACCCTCAGGCCAACTCAACGCACTACCTGACCGGCCTCCTCGATAACGACATTCCGTCCGGTATCACCGACTTCTTCAAGCAGACGCTGTCCAGCGGACCCGCCAGCAAAAGATCGCGCGTGACCGTCACCGAAACGGCGTACGACAACCTCCACCTGGTGACCGCCAGCCCAGACCTGACAGACATTCAGCCCAAACTTGAAAGCAAGTTCAAAATCAACAAGCTGCGCAAACTGCTGGTTGACCTTTCGCAGGACTACGAGCGCATCTACATCGATACCCCGCCCTCGCTGAACTTCTACACGTTCAGTGCCCTGGTGGCGGCCGACCGGCTGCTCATTCCCTTCGACTGCGACAGCTTTTCCCGCCAGGCGCTGTACAGCGTGATCGCCCAGGTCGAGGACTTGCGCTTCGACCACAATGAGTCGCTGCTGCTTGAAGGGATCGTGGTGAATCAGTTCTCGGGGCGCACCACCCTGCATCAAACGCTCATTGACCAATTGCTCGCCGAAGGCCTCCCCGTTCTGCCGACCTACCTGAGCAGCTCGGTGAAGATGCGCGAATCCCACGAAGCGTCGATTCCACTGGTCCGTTTGGCACCTCGCAGCAAGCTTTCGCTGGAGTTCGTGGATTTACTGGGCGCCCTGGAACGTGCGGCGTAGGCCCGTATACGGTGGAACCGCTGGCGACCGCCTGCGATCGGCCGCGCAGCGCTCGTGGTTCGAGACCGTTACGCCTAGCCCAGTTCGGCGATGACCTCGGCGCGGGTGGTGACCTGGCGGAAGTGATGCTTCCACAGGTTGATGCCCATCTGGCCGGACCTGTCCAGGGACGAGCCCACGGTCAGGTCGGTGATCAGCGTCGGGTTAAGGCCTGCATCGAACAGCGCAAACCCGGCAGCCAGCACACAGGTTTCGGTCTGGATGCCACAGACCAGCACCCGCTCGACACCAAGCTGCTTGAGGTAGGCGATGGCTTCAGCGCTCTGGCCGTAACCGTGCTTGATGAACACCTGGTCAGCCTCGACCAGGCTTTCGTCCTCGGCCGCCGGGTGCCAGCCGAGTTGCTTTTCAAAGGGGGTGATCTGCTCATCATGCAACTCCACCGACGCGACCGCAGGCATCCTCGCAGACAGCGCCCGCACGCCATCGACCAGCCACTCGGGCGGGCTGAAGGTGGACTGGACATCAACGATAAGCAAAACCTGGCGCATGAACTTCTCCCCCGCAGCGCTTGATATGGCCGCGGAGTATACGCCGATGCGGCAACGGTCTTGCACTGATCCGGTGGGAGCGACTGTCTTGCACCACGACCGCAGTGCGGTCGGTCGCAGGCAGCGGGGCAGAGACGTCGCAGCCCCGCTCCCACCAGGCTTTCCAACTTCCCTTCGGCCTTATACAATCGCGACAAATTCCTATTCGCATTAATTGCCTTCCAGGGAGAGGGAATGTCCACAGCAGGCTGTGATGCAGGGCACCACGAGCATTTGCATGAGCTCTATCGGGATTACAACGGCTGGCTGCGAGGCTGGTTGCGTCAGCGTCTGAACAATTCAGCCGATGCAGCCGACCTGGCGCAGGACACCTTCGTGCGCGTGCTGCTGGCTCGCACATCCGGCACCTTGCAGGAGCCTCGCCGCTATCTGGCGACCATTGCCCGTGGCCTGGTGATCGACCTCTACCGTCGCCGCAGCTTGGAACAGGCCTACCTTGAAGCGTTGGCGCTACGCCCCGAGGTGCATGCGCCTTCGGCAGAAGCCCGTGCCTTGATTTTCGACAGCCTGATGGCCATCGACCGCATGCTCGATGGCCTCGGTGCCCGTACGCGCCAGATCTTTCTCGCCGTGCAACTGGACGGGCTCACCTACGAGAAGACGGCTGAACGGCTCGGGGTATCGGTGAGCACGGTACGCAAGCATCTCGCCACTGCCCTGATGCACTGCCTGCTGCTGGATGAGGCATGAAAGTCGTTCTTGCCCAGGCAGTGGAATGGTATGTGCGCCTCAACGAAAGCTCCGTCAGCGAAACCACCCGCCGCCAATGGCAAGCCTGGCTGGCCGCCGACCCGCAACATGCCCAGGCCTGGGAGCGTATCGAGCAACTGCAGCAACGCCTGGCCCAGGCACCCGTTGCGGTAGCGTCCAGCACGCTCGAACAGGCCCGACAACAGCGTCGCGCCGCCCTGAAAATGTTCGCCTTGCTGGTGGGTGTCGGCATGGTCGGCTGGCAGGGCTACCAAGCTTCGCCCTGGCGCGCAGACTACGTGTCAAGGGTGGGGCAACGTCGTACGCTGACTCTCGCCGATGGCAGTCGACTGGTGCTCGACACCAACACCCGGGTCGACGTGCAATTCGATGACCGTCAACGGCTGATTGTCCTTCGCCAGGGCGAAATCCTGGTCGAAACAGCCAAGGATTCGCGCCCGTTGAGTGTGCAAAGTGCCGAAGGCCGCATCCTCGCCCTCGGTACGCGCTTCGCGGTGCGCCAGGGCGAGGGAATCACCCGGGTGACCGTCGAGGCCCACGCCGTGGAGGTACGTCCGCGCCTGGCGACGGCGCAGGCAGTGCGCGCTGACGCCGGGCATACCCTGAGCTTCGCCGCCGACAGCGTTGGCCCGCTGCTGCCCGCGCCAGCACAGGTGTCGGCCTGGACACGCGGCATGCTGGTGGCGATCGACTGGCGGTTGCAGGACCTGCTCGCTGAGCTTTCCCGTTACCGCCACGGGTATCTGGGCTGCGCCCCCGAAGTGGCCGACCTGCGTGTTTCAGGCACCTTCCTGCTCGATGACACTGAAGCCGTACTGGCCAACCTGCAGGACTCCCTGCCGGTGTACCTGCGCCGCGTGACGCGCTACTGGGTTCGCGTGGAAAGCAGGCAAGCCTGAGCGCGTGAAAAATTTTCGTTATGTGGGTAACAGATTTTCATTCCTGTTTCGGCTCTACCTGCACGTGCGCATCAGACGCAGCCCCTGCCAACCCGAACAGGAACCTTTGCATGTCCTTCCACTCTTCGATTCTTGGGTGCAGCATCCACCATGCTGCGCTTGCCCTGGGCCTGTCCGGCTCGCTTCTGGCAATGGCGCCAGCCTGGGCCGAACCGCTCACCTACGACATCCCGGCCGGAAGCCTGTCTGTTGCACTCAGCCAGTTCGCCGCGGCCAGTGGCGTGATGATTACCTTCAGCTCCGAAGACACCGCCGGCCTGCCATCGCCGGGCCTGCAGGGTGACTTTGAACTGGACCAGGGGTTTGCCCGGTTGCTGCAAGGCAGTGGTTTGCGCGTGGTCCAGGCCGGGGAAAAGCGCTACGTGCTGGCCAAGGTTGACAACAGCGGCGCCGTGGAGCTCGGCGCTACCAGCATCAACGCCGCTGGCCTGGGTGCCACCTCCGAAGGCACCGGCTCTTACACCACCGGTTTGAGCAGCACCGCGACCAAACTGCCGCTGTCATTGCGCGAGACACCACAGTCGATCAGTGTCGTCACCCGACAACGCATGGACGACCAAGGCCTCAACGACCTTACCGAAGTACTCAAGCAGACACCCGGGCTGTCGGTGCAGAGCCTGGGCAGCGAGCGTTTCAACATCTACTCCCGCGGCTACAGCGTCGACAACTATCAGTTCGACGGCATACCCACCACGCTGGACATCGTCAGCCAGGTCTCGGCGCAGAGCCTTGCCGACATGGCCATCTATGACCGCGTCGAAGTGCTGCGCGGCGCTACCGGCCTGATGACCGGTGCCGGTGACCCCTCGGCCACCATCAACATGGTGCGCAAGCGCCCCACCGCCGAGTTCAAGGGACACATCACCGCGGGCCTGGGCTCGTGGGACAAGTACCGCACCGAGCTCGACCTGTCTGGCCCGCTCACGCCGACCGGCAACGTGCGCGGGCGCATGGTGGCGGCGTATCAGCAGAACAACAGCTACGTTGATCACTATTCCCAGGAAAAGCAGATTTTCTACGGG
Source organism: Pseudomonas vranovensis (assembly GCF_040438935.1). Classification (NCBI taxonomy): domain Bacteria; kingdom Pseudomonadati; phylum Pseudomonadota; class Gammaproteobacteria; order Pseudomonadales; family Pseudomonadaceae; genus Pseudomonas; species Pseudomonas vranovensis. Next base: position 2,528,260 of record NZ_CP159259.1, read on the forward strand.
ATCCTCGAAGCGGACCTGACCGACACCACCGTGCTCACCGTGGGCGCCGACTACCAGAAGAACGACCCCCAGGGTTCCTCCTCGGTGGCGTTCCCGTTGTTCTACAGCAACGGTCAGCAGACCGACTTCTCCCGCTCGACCAACAGTGCCGCGCGTTGGAGCAGCAACCCCCAGGACGCACTCAACACCTTCGCCAGTATCGAGCAGCAGCTGGGCTACGACTGGAGCCTGAAGGTGGCCGTCAACCAGATGTACATCAAACGTGATGACTACAAACTGGCCACCGCCAGCTGGGGCTTCCCCGACCTCAACACCGGCGCCGGCGTGCGCCTGTACGGTGGCGCCGGCAGCACCTGGCAGAAGCAGACCGGTGTAGACGTACAGGCCCAGGGACCTTACCAGCTGTTCGGCCGCCAGCATGAGCTGATCGTCGGCTACAATTTTTCCCGCTACGAAAACCGCCACTCGCCGCTGCGTGGCACGGCCATCGAAGGCACATTCGTCAACTTCTACGCGTGGGACAACTACACCAGCGAGCCGAACACCAGCAACGGCAAGCTGTATGACGGCGACACCACCATTTACCAGAACGGTACCTACATCGCCACGCGGCTGCGCCCCACCGACGCGTTGTCGATCATCCTCGGCGCCCGTGCCAGCGACTACAAATACAACTACGACCTGGAGTATGTGCTGACCCCGAACAGCAACCGCACCACTCAGTACCGCGAAAGCGGCGTGGTCACGCCTTATGCCGGCGTGGTCTACGACCTCAACGACATTCACTCCGTGTATGCCAGCTACACCAGCATCTACAAGCCGCAGAGCGTGCGCGACGCCAGCGGGGCAACCCTCGACCCGCGCGAGGGTGACAACTATGAAATCGGCCTGAAAAGCGAGTTCTTCGGTGGCCGCTTGAACACCAGCCTCGCGGCGTACGAAATCAAGCAGGACAACCTTGCGGTGATAGATCCGGGCCAGGTCATCCCCGGCACCACCTCGGCGGCCTACAAGGCGGTGAGTGGCGCTACCACCCGCGGGTTCGAGATCGAGGCCAATGGTGAGTTGATGCCGGACTGGAACGTTGCCGCCAGCTACAACCACAGCATCACCGAAGATGCCGACGACGAACGCATCAACACCGAAGCGCCGGCCAACATGGTCAAACTGTGGACCACCTACCGCCTGCCCGGCGACCTCAATCGCCTGACCATCGGTGGCGGCGCCAACTGGCAGAGTGGTACCCACATCACGGTGACCCCGAGCACCGCCCTGGGAACCGTCAAGGCCAGCCAGGATCAGTTCACCGTGGTCAACCTGATGGCCCGCTACCAACTGACCGATCAGCTCTCCACCACCCTCAACGTCAACAACGTGTTCGACAAGAAGTACATCAGCGCCCTGGACACCACCTTCTTCAGCGGCTACTACGGCGAGCCGCGCAACGTGATGCTCTCGACCCAGTACCGATTCTGATACATCACAACCACGACTGCTGCGCAGTCGATCGCAGCCTCGTGCCTCGGCAGCGCCTACAGATTACCGGTATAGCCGCTGGCGACAGCCTGAGAGCGACCGCGCAGCGGTCGCTCTCAGGACGGAAACAGCTTGCTCAGGCAGGCCAGTTTTTTCTTGTAGGAGCGTCGTGCCTCCAGTGCTTCTTCAAGGGTAACGGCAACAAACCGGGCCTTCTGGTTAGGCTGCATCTGGCCGACCAGGTCGAGGTCGGCGCTGATCACGGTGCCAATCATGGCGTAGCCGCCACCGGACACCGCATCGCGGTGCAGCACGATAGGTTCAAGCCCGGCCGGCACCTGGATAGAGCCGATCGGATAGCAGCTGTCGACGATGTTCGACGGATCGGACCCGGCACCAAACGGTTGTTCACGCGGTTGAAAGCTCAGCGCACTGCCACCCTTGAAGCGGTAGCCGATGCGGTCGGCCTCCGAGCCCACGGTCCAGGCTTCGGCGAAAAAACTGTCCGCTGCAGCGGCAGTCAAACGCTCGTAGTACAAGCCCGGTACCACGCGCAGGGTGATCTCGCCGCCCAACGACTGGCGCAAGGCCATGGGCAGGCTGGCACCGGCCCGGCTCTTGCCACTGGCAACCCCCACCGGCAACACATCACCGGCGATCAACCGACGCCCCTGGAAACCACCCAGGGCGCCCAACGCATAGGTAGAGCGACTGCCCAGCACCACCGGCACGTCGATGCCCCCTGCAACGGCCAGGTAGGCCCGCGCGCCGGCCTTGGGAAAATCAAAGCGCAGCACTTGTCCGGCCTTGACCGTAAAGGCGGTGTCGGGGTGCATGTCCACACCATCGACCTTGGGCGTCATGTGCGCGCCGCACACGGCTACCAACGCATCCTGCTGGAACTCAAGCTCCGGGCCGAGCAGCGTACATTCCAGCCCCGCCGCGCCCGCCGGGTTGCCAACCAACTGATTGGCCGCGCTCAAGGCGTATTGATCGAGCGCACCGGAAGGCGGAATGCCCAGGTGGTAGTAGCCTTCGCGGCCCAGGTCCTGCACGGAGGTGGCCAAACCTGGTTTGAGTACCTTGATCATGCCAGCACCTCCTGCAGCGACTTGGGATAACCGACCGGGTCGGCCAGAAACGCATCCAGCGAGAACTCCACCGGACGAATACGCAGGTCAAAGCGTCCTGCGTCCACCTCGGCCACAGCCTGGTCGTAGGCCTCGCGATCCATCGGCTTGAACTGCACGATGTCGCCCGGGCGGAAAAACACCATGTGCTCCTTGAGGTACGCCAGGTTCTGCTGCGGGTCGTAGATCGGCGCCGGCGTCACGCCGAACATCTGGTAGCCACCGGCACCGCGCACCGAATAAATGCAGCCAAAGCAGCCGCCGTGGCCCAGGGTCAACTTCGGCGTGTCGGTGCGTGGGCGCAGGTACTTGGGCACCTGCAACTGGCGCTCGCGCTCGACCATCTGGAACATGAACGGCAGCCCCGCGACAAAGCCCACCATCGAGACAAACCACGGCGCACCACTGTGGGCGGCGATGAACGCCTCGACATCCGCCAGGCCGTTGATCCGGGCAGCGTATTCCAGGTCGGTTACGCTCGGGTCTTGATGACGGTCGCGAAAACGCATCAGGGTTTCGTGGGTCCAGGGGTCGTTGTACAGCACCGGAATCTCGATGATTCGCGTGTGCAGGGTACGTTGGGCGACGGCCTCGGCTTCAGCGGCTTTCACCGCTTCAAGCAGCGTATGCGGGGCGATACGGTCCGGGTCGAAACGAATTTGGAACGACGCATTGGCCAGGCACACATCCAGCACGCCGTCGAGGGCCAGGCGCTCCACCGCGCGCGTCACCGCCATGCCTTTGAAGAAGGCTTCCAGCGACATGCTGTCACTGACTTCGGCAAACAGATGTTCATCTGCGCCAAAGCTGTAACGGATTGGGGTGCTCATGCGTTACCTCCGCTACGGCGCTCGGCCAGCCAGGTTTCGAGGGTGCCGGTATGAAAATCGGCGCTGTGCAGCCAGGGTTGCTCCAGCAGTTCACCGTGCAGCGACAAGGTGCTGGCCATGCCGCTGAGCGTGGTCTGCTCCACTGCCAGGCGCGCACGGGCCAAGGCCTGGGCACGGTCGCTGCCATGCACGATCAATTTGGCCAGCAGCGAGTCATAGTAAGGCGGCACGCGGTAACCCGGGTAGAGATGGCTATCAACACGCACACCCTCCCCTTGCGGCCACACCAGCGTGTCTACCTGCCCGGGGCTTGGGAAAAAGTCCCGGGCCGGGTCTTCGGCGTTCAGGCGCATTTGCAAGGCGGCGCCGTGCAGTTGAATGTCGCTTTGCTTGAGTCCAAGCGGTTCGCCACCGGCAATGCGCAGCATCGCCTGGACCAGATCGACGCCGGTAATCAACTCGCTGACCGGGTGTTCCACCTGAATCCGCGTGTTCATCTCGATAAAGAAGAACTCACCGGTGACATCGTCATACAAGTATTCCAGTGTTCCGGCGCCCTGGTAGCCGAGGGCTTCGGTCAAGCGTACCGCACTGGCGCAGAGCGTCTCGCGCTGCTGCTGATTCAGGGCCGGCGACGGCGCCTCTTCAAAAATCTTCTGCCGCCGACGCTGCAGGGAACACTCGCGCTCGAACAGGTGAACGGCGTTCTTTCCATCGCCCAATACCTGCACTTCGATGTGCCGCGCCTTGCTGATAAAACGCTCCAGGTACACCGCGCCATTGCCGAACGCCGCCTGGGCCTCGCGTTGGGAGCGCGGAAATTCCTCACTCAATTGCCGGGCGTTTTCCGCCAGGCGAATACCGCGCCCGCCGCCACCGGCCGACGCCTTGATCAGCAACGGGTAGCCAACAGACTCGGCCGCCTTGAGTGCCGAATCCACATCGAACAACTCCCCCGGCGAGCCCGGCACCACCGGCACGCCAGCCTCCTGTGCCGTGCGCCGTGCCTCGGCCTTGTCACCCATGCGCCGGATCGTTTGCGGGCTGGGGCCGACAAAAATCGCCCCGGCGGCGAGCACGGCCTCGGCAAAGTCGGCGTTCTCCGAGAGAAAGCCGTAACCCGGATGCACCGCGTTGGCGCCCGTGGCCTGCAAGGCACCGAGCAGCGCCTCGACATTGAGGTAACTTTTATCGGCGCGGGCCGGGCCGAGGACATGGACTTCATCCGCCAGGCGCGCGGCCTGGGAGTCAATGTCTGCCTCGCTGCAGGCGGCAACGGTGGGAATGCCCAGCGCCTTGGCGGCATGGATGATCCGCACGGCAATCTCGCCACGGTTGGCGACCAGCAATTTACCAATGGCTTGCGTCATGATCGCGCCCTCACAGGTTATCGAGCGTGGCGATGACCTGACCCGGCTCCACCGGATCGCCGTCTTCCACCAGAAAGGCGCCCAGGCGGCCATCCACCCCGGCGGTCAGTTCCGAAAACTGCTTCATGACTTCGATCAGGCCAATCACGGTGTCGGCGCTGACCTGTGCGCCCTCCTCGACGTATACGGGTGCGTCAGGGGTAGCCTTGCGGTAGAACGTACCGGGCAATGGGGTAATTACGCTGTGTTCGGCCATGTCTGTTCCTCTTGGAATTAGTTGTAGAAAGGCAGGCAAAAATGATGGTTACGGGCGCGGGCTTCAGCGCGGCGCGCGTACGCTGATCCCGGCGTTGTCGAGTGCCTTGCGCGTGGCTTCAACCAGCGCCAGGGCGCCGGGCGTGTCGCTGTGCAAACAGATAGAGTCGAATTCGATTGCCAGGTCTTCCCCCTCGACCGTGCGCACTACCCCTTCCTGGCAGGCACGCAACACCCGCGCAGCCACTTGGGCCGGATCGTAGGCACGCACGTTGCGGGTAAACACGATGGAGCCGCTGAGGTCGTACTCACGGTCGGCGTAGAACTCGCGGATCACCGGTTGACCAAGCTCGTTGGCGACCCGCCAGATCACCGACCCCGGCATGCAATACAGCAGCAGCTCGGGCTCAAGGCGCTGCAGGTTCTCCACCAGCAAGCGCGCTGCCTCTTCGTCTCGTGCGAGGTGCATGTACAGCGCGCCGTGGGGCTTGATGTGCTGCAGCGCAACGCCCTGAACCCGGGCGAGCTCGCGCAGCGCCCCGAGCTGATAGAGCATGTCGTCGACCAGCTCCTGGGCCGGCGCATTGATGTGCCGGCGGCCGAAGCCGACCAGGTCACGAAAGCCCGGATGCGCGCCAACCGCCACGCCCAGCCGCTTGGCCTGCTCGACCGTGCGGCGCATGGTGCCGGGGTCGCCGGCATGAAAACCGGTGGCGATATTGGCCGAACTGATGAAGCCCATCAGCTCCGTGTCGACGCCATCGCCGATGGTCCATGGGCCAAAGCCTTCGCCCATGTCCGAATTGAAATCTACTGCCTGCATGGTGCTCGCTCCTGACACTTGTCACTACCTGCAGGCCACGTTAGATTCCCTCTCACCCCTTGGGAAGATCTATTAACAGATATGGCATCTTCTGAAAAACAGATACCTGTCCGACCGGAGCGAACATGTCACTGACCCTGCGCCAGGTGCGCTACTTCGTCGCCACCGCCGAGATCGGCCAGATCTCCCAGGCGGCGATCCACCTGAACATCTCCCAATCGGCGGTAACCACCGCCATCAAGGAGCTGGAAGCCATGCTGGGAACCCTACTGTTCCAGCGCTCGGCCCAGGGCATGAGCCTGACCGATGCCGGGCGGCACTTTCTCAACCGTGCCTACGTGATCCAGCGCAGCGTCGACGATGCCCTCAACAGCCCGCTCCCCGACGTACGCGCCAGCGGCCAGCTGCGCCTGGCCGCCAGCTACACCGTGATCGGCTACTTTCTCCCCCACCACCTGCAACGCCTGGGGCACTGGCACCCGGACGTCGCCATCGAAGTACACGAACAAGAACGCCACTCCATCGAACACGGTCTGCTGGAGGGCCAATTCGACATGGCTGTGGTCCTCACGGCCAACCTCACCCACCCGGACATCGTCTCCGAAACCCTGTTCAACTCCGAACGCCGCCTGTGGCTGCCCAGCCACCACCCACTGTGCGAGCAGTCCGCCGTGAGCCTGGCCGACGTGGCCAAGGAGCCCTACATCCTGCTGACCGTCGACGAAGCCGAACAAAGCGCCATGCGCTACTGGGAACACGCGCACCAACGCCCGAACGTGCGCGTGCGCACCAGCTCGGTGGAAGCGGTGCGCAGCATGGTGGCGAACGGAAGTGGCGTGGCGATTCTGTCGGACCTGGTTCATCGCCCGTGGTCGCTGGAGGGCAAGCGGATCGAGACACTGACAATCACCGACAAGGTGACGCCGATGAGTGTGGGGTTGGCGTGGCATCGGGAGCGGGAGTTCAGTCCGGCAATGAATGCGTTTCGCAATTACTTTCATGATGCGTTCTTGGCGCCACAGCAGCTTTCGGCGCGGCGGTGACTTGAACCACGATCGCAGGCTGTCGCCAGCGGCTACACCGGCTCGGCTTGCATCCGTACTGGCTCGGCTTGCAGCTGTAGCCGCTGCCGAGGAACGAGGCTGCGATCGACTGCGCAGCAGTCGCCAGGCAGGAGCGGGCTTGCCCCGCGATGCGGCCAATAGCGGACGGTCACGTCCAGACTATTGGCCGATGATCAGGATTGAAGGTACTAAGCACTCAATTGACTTTGTTCAATTGCGGCAACTGCCACTTGCCCGAAAGCACATCGTCTGTGGGTTGATACAGCCGTAACATCACGTAGAAACCGCCTTCGGGTGCCGGAAGCCAGTTAGCGGCATTTTCTCCCTGTGGTTTTTTGTGGGAAATGGGAATGGTGATCGAACCGTCCGCCGCGACTTTCAACCCCTTCGTATCGGGACCTACCTTGTAGCGACTGATCTCGTTATCGACCAGCATTTTGTCGCTGGCGTCATACATGGTCAGCGACCAGAAGGCATTCACCGGCGGTGCCGAAGCCAGTTTGATTTCGTATTGATTGGCTCCAGTGAGTGGCTGGTTTTTGCTGTCGGTGAAGCGCAGTGGATACATCGCTTCATGCTCACCCTGGCCTCCCAGATAGGGGCCGGCCACCATGGCGCGCAGCGGGTAGTTGTAACCAAAACTGTCAAGGCCGGTCACCCAGTTCCAACCATTGCGCACTTCCGACGTGCTGGCCAGCGACGCAATCGCCACGTAGGGCGCATCTTTCAAACCTTCCTCAAGACCTTTGCGTGTGGCCGGATTGAGCTTCTCGGGTGAAAAGCCCTTTTCCGTCAGGCCGATGCGCGCGAATTGGGCAAACAATGCCGCGTCGCCTGGTTTGACCGGATTGTCCTTGAGCGCCGACGCCAGCTCGGTGAAGAAACCCAGCGGGTCGTCACCCGTCTTCGGCAACGCAGGCAAGGTTTGTTCCTTATGCGTTTTGCCACTCAACGGCATGACACTGAACTGTTTCTGCAAGGCGAGAATCGGTGCCACATCTTCACCCTGGTTGACGTGAATACGCCCCCACAGCCAGATTTTCTTGGTGGAGACGTCCAGGCGCTTCGCGTCTTTTGGCAGTTCGCCCTTCCAGCCCGGCGGCACCAATACAAATTTTCCGGCCTTGGTACCTGTCGTACGCCGGCCGACGTAGTGCTCAAGTTCCTGCCACATATTGAACACATCGACCACGTAATAACGGTCATGGGTATCGGGCACAGTCAACACGTAGGGCTCGGTCAGGTCCAGCACCGCACTCATGTAGTAGGTGTCATTATTGGCAGTGGGCATGTCCTTGGCGGACGGTGACGCCAGCGAAGTCGCCCAGCCGATCTGGTTCAGACCTGCACGATAGCTGGTGTCGGGCCTGGGTGAGGGAACGGTGATGTATTCACGTGCCACTCGTTCCATGCGAACCAGCGGATAACCCCAGTTGTAAGCCGAGATCGCCAGGCTGTAGCCATCGGCCTGCATCCCTTTTTCTACTGCATCAGGTGTTGCAGGTGTGGTCAGCAGTAAATCCGGTGTGCTGGCTTGCGCGTGCATCGCGCTACCGAGCGCAACACACAAGGGCAGAACACAAGCCAAAAGACTACGTGGTGAAATCATAACGAGCATCCTTCCATGAGTACTTCGACTGGCGCAGCCGTCTGAAGCGCCTGTCTGACGATTGAACATCTGCAAGAACCGTAGGCACTGGGTTTCGACTCGTCAAACGAACCTGGGCTAATGGCGTTGCGATAACGGCCGGATATCCCAGGTGCGACTGGCAATTTTACCGATCGAGACTGAGGCACGCTTCAGCGCACTGCTCACTCAACCCGTTCGAAATCCGGCAGCTTGAAGCTCTTGTCGTTCAGTGCCTCAGTGCCGCCATAGAAGCGCATGGCCGGTAGCGGCCGCTTCCCGGCGGTGGGAATCCAGTTGCTGTCCAGTCCGGCAGGCGCTTTGGGGCCGACGTAGATCGTGACGCTGCCGTCGGCATTTTTCTTCATTGCATCCAGATCGTACGAGGACAACGTCGTGCGATTGGTATCGCTGTAGATGAACGACATGGTGTCACGGTTATAAACGGTCAATGCCCAGAACTGCTTGACCGGCATCTGTGCGGGCACATCGATTTTGTAGTTCTGGCCAGCGTCGAGAGGTTTACCGTTTTTATCCGCCATGGCCATCAGATATTGGGTTGCCGGTGAGTCGCTTAACGCCTTCGGCATATAGGTACACCAGAAGTACTCCGCCGCCCGCCCGATCAGATCAATACTGTCAGCATACTCAAAAGAGAAACGCTTGTTTTCATCGGTCATCAACAGCGAGGCATAGTGGCGGTCCGGCCAATAGAGCTTGTCTTTGGGTAGGTTATCGAACCAGTGTTGCAGGTAGAACCAGGCATCAATTGCCGCCTGGCGCATCGCTTTTTTCGTCACCTCGTCTGGGGCAAACGGCTTGCTTTTCTCGATGCCCAGTGACCGCAGCATCCCGATCATCACCTTGTCCTGTGGACGCGCAGGCTCGACGCTCATTACCGCATGCATGTCCGCGAAGTGCCGTTCGTCATAGAAGGGCAACGTCGGGTAAACCTTGTCGATCGGGTCGATAAAGCGCTGCTGCGGAGGATGACTCGCTTCTGCCAGGTAATACATGCGCAGTTGTTTTGCATACTGATAAGCGTCAGCGGCGGATTTGCCTGGGGCGCGCACAGAGCGGAAAGCGAGGGCGATCCGGTAGTTGGGTGACGGCACGTGAATGTAGCCAGCGGGAACTTCGCCGGTATATCCCGGCGGCGTGAAAAGCAATTTCCCGCCCTTGCCCTTGTCTAGACCCGATGGGCCCACGTCGGCGATGGTGAGCTGCCAGGCATCCACCACCTGCCCGTAGACGCTGCCCTCCTCGCTCGCGGCAGGCAACTCCAGGACCACCGGGCCTTTTTGCAGATCGGTGAATGCCGTGATGTAAGGAGTACTGCTATTGGCCGTGATCGCTTCAAGTTTCGGCGTTGCCGGCGCCGAATAGGCAATGATGTCGTTGTCCTTGACCCCCAGGTTGTCAAAGGCTGCGCGCCTGAAACTGTAGATGGCGATCGCCGGCATGTTCCAGAGCACGGCTTCGAACGCGCGCTGGTATTTTATCTGATAGTCGAAATCCTGGATGGAACTGCGCGAGCCAGGAGGAGGTTGCCCGCCCTGGGTTTCCATACCCTCCTGAGCAAAACCAACCTCGGAGCCAGCCAACACCGCAATAGCCAGCAAGGTGACGGTGAAATGTCTGATCCTGTGCATCGTTCGTACTCCCGCAATTGATCCCTGATTAGCAGGTAAACGATGAACACTATAGACAAACGATAAACCAACACCTTTCGTAGGATGCGTTGCTCAACTTACCTGCCATTGAAGTACTCATGTCAGTCATTAAGGCATGACCTGATCGGGTCTCTCATTTACCAACGCAACGCCCAGCCTATTCACCAGGCTCGTACGCGTAGACTGTGTTGAAACCCTGCCAGACATTCGACTCAGCCCCGCAGAGATAGGCGTGATAGAACCACCTCGCTACGCAACGCGGCACATGCTCGTATCAAGTTTATGAGCGTGGCATAACGTCGCCCGACTTCAATGCCACCGCGTGCTGTGCCGTCTGCAACGCTTGCAGCAGCTTGGCCAGTGACTCCGTCGGTACTTGCCCTTGTCGGGTAATGCAGTGAAATGCTGCGCTATACCTCAGCCGCTGCGGTGCAATTACACGCAGCATGCCGCGCGCTACCCAGATATCGGCGTAGTGGGTCGGCAGGTAGCCGATGCAGGTGCCGGAAGCAATCAGCGTGGCGATGGCCTCCATGGAAAAAGCGCTTACCGAGTTGCCGAAACGCAATTTGTGCGGCCGGCGGCTTTCGAGCATGTAGCCACGGTCTACGTAATCTGCAGCACCGATTTCCTCGTCCGTAAAATGCTCGTCGGGACGCGCGAAGAAAGGATGTTCGCGTCCGCAATACAGGTTTTGTTCTTCCTCGAACAGCGCCTGGTAATGCAGGCCCGAAAGCTGGTGGTTAAAACAACCAATGGCGAGGTGCAGACGTCCTTCGAGCACGGCTTGCTCTAGCTCGTCGGCGCGCATTACCTGAAGGTCGATGCGGGTACGGGGCGAGTCTCGGCGAAAGGCCGCAAGGGCCAGCGGCAGTGGTGCCTGCTCGAGCGAAAGCAGGTTATCGGCGCTGCCTATCTGCAAGAACTCTGGATACTGCTCGTTAAGCATGACCACCCGCTGATGAAAGCGGTCGATATCAGCATACAGTTCCTGCGCCGCCGCATAGGTTTGGGCGCCTTGCTCGGTAAGTTGAAAGCCGCTCTTGCCGCGACGGCAGAGGGTGTAGCCGAGGCGAACTTCCAGATCTCGCACCAAAGTGCTCAGGCGAGGCAGGCTGGTATTCAGGCGTACCTGCGCGGCAGTGAAGCCTCCAGCCTCGACGATGGTGCAGAAGATGCGCAACTTGCGCAGATCCACGTCTGAGAGATTGGTGAGCATCAAGACCTCCGGTACAGATTCACGAATGCCATCGGGACAGCCCTTATACCAGCAAAGTTGCCTTGCGGATCAATGCGCCTGAACGGTCGCGAAAGAGGCCGTGCTTTAGTTGCGATTTCGAGTAAGTCAGCTTCTGTACTGCAGGATTTACCGGCCATTTCTTTCTTCCGATACTCGCGGTGCTGCTGGGCGGCAGTGTTGCAGGGAGGTAAGCCACTGCCGCAGCCTGCACGAGCACGACTTCACCCAGAAAAAAAATAACGTTTACGGAGTGCGGTATGGCAACTCAACGAAGTAGCGGGTCGAGCCGACCTACCATCGAAGCTCGCTCAATCGATTATGTGCCTCGTGCAGAACGGCACGGTAAGGTCTGGCACCAAGGCCCGTTCTGGTTTACCGGCAACTTTGTGTTTCTCACAATGATGGTCGGCTTCGTTGGGCCGAGCATGGGGCTCAGCATCCTGTGGAGCGTACTGGCGGTTGTCATGGGTGCTGGCTTCGGTACCGTATTCATGGCCTTGCACGCCAACCAGGGGCCGAAGATGGGCTTGCCGCAGATGATCCAGTCACGCGCGCAGTTCGGCAGCCGTGGAGCCATTGTGCCGTTTGCGGCGACTATCTTTGTTTACATCGGTTTTATAGTGTTCGGCGTCATTTTGGTAACCCAGGCCATACAGCTGGTTCTGCCGGGCTCGACGTGGTTCTGGTACCCCACATTGATTGCGATCAGCATTGTGATCGCCGTGGTGGGCTATGACCTGTTGCACTTTGTGCAGCGTTGGCTCACGTACCTGCTGATTGTGGTGTTTGGCATCGTGACGTTGATGGCTGTTACTGCACTGCCAGCGGCGGCTCCACCACCGGCAAGCTCGGGCTGGAGCACCACCGCGTTCCTGGTGCAGTTGTCACTCGCAGCGGGCTACAACATCAGCTATTCGGTGTATGTCTCCGATTACTCACGCTACTTGCCCCAAGATTCGTCCAGCCCCAGGTTGATCTTCTGGACCTACTTGGGCGCGGCTGCTTCGGCGGCCTGGCTGATGTCGCTGGGCGTGGTGTTGTCCAGCTATATACCGGGCGCCGATGGCATCGTTTCGCTGGTGCAAACCGGCAATTATTTGTTCCCTGGCTTTGGCATATTCGTCGCGTTGGTAGGGGCCGTCGCACAGTTGTCGGTCACCGGCATAAACAGCTATGGCGCCATGCTTACCGGCATCAGCGCAGTGGACGGTTTCCGACCAGTACGCCCCGGTGTCCGTGTGAGAGTGATTGGCCTGAGCATGGTGGGCCTGGTGTCTCTGGTGATCGCGCTGGCGCTGCCGGCTGCCTACATGGCCAGCTTCAATGGCTTTGTGCTGCTGATGCTGTACTTCCTGATCCCGTGGACGGCGGTCAACCTCGTCGACTTCTATTCGATTCGCAAAGGTGAATATGCCATCGCCGAAATATTCAATCCGCACGGCGTATATGGCCGTTGGGCCTGGCGCGGCGTGCTTGCCTATTTGGTCGGGTTTGTCGCGATGGTGCCGTTTTTCTCTCTTCCGTTTTTCGTTGGCCCGGTAGCTGAAATGCTGGGCAGTGCGGATATCGCATTCATCCCCGGCCTGCTGATTTCCGGCGGCCTGTATTTCGTACTGGCTCGCAACGTCGAACGCTCCTCCGAGATTGCCGCGCAACGTGAAAGTCAGCGGGTGCTTGAAGGTATTGCCGGGTAAGCGCCCACTGATTAACGACCATAAGACAAGGTTTTCAAATGACCAGCAAACGCGAAAAAACAGTCGCCATTGTGCAGATGCCTGCGGCTCTTCTTGATCGAGCCGAATCGATGCGCCGGGCAGCCGAACATATCAGGGAAGCTGCACGCAAGGAGGCTCAGCTCGTGGTATTTCCGGAAACCTGGCTGAGCTGCTACCCGGCATGGGTATTTGGAATGGCGGGCTGGGACGATGCGCAAGCAAAGTCCTGGTACGCCAAACTACTGGCAGATAGCCCGGTTATTGGACCGCCTGAAGACATGGACGATGACCTAGCGGTGCTGCGTGAGGCTGCGCGCGTTAACGCAGTCACCGTGGTGATGGGTATGAACGAGCGCTCCCGCCACCACGGCGGCTCGCTGTACAACTCCCTGGTGACTATTGGCCCCGATGGCGCCCTTTTGAATGTGCACCGCAAACTGACGCCCACCCACACCGAACGCACGGTATGGGCCAGCGGTGATGCCGCCGGGCTACGGGTAGTCGACACCGCGGTTGGTCGCGTAGGGGGATTGGTGTGCTGGGAACACTGGCACCCCCTGGCGCGCCAGGCTCTGCATGCACAGGATGAACAGATTCATGTGGCGGCCTGGCCGGACATGCCGGAAATGCACCATATCGCTGCCCGTTCCTATGCGTTCGAAGGGCGCTGCTTCGTGCTCTGCGCCGGCCAGTACCTGGCCGCTGCTGATGTACCGGCCGAGTTGCTGGCGGCCTACCGCCGTGGAGTTGGCGGCCATGCACTGGAGGAGGACTTACTGTTCAACGGCGGATCGGGTGTGATCGCCCCTGATGGTTCGTGGGTGACGGCGCCGCTCTTTGATGAACCTGGAATTGTAATGGCAACCATCGACCTGACGCAGATCGACGCCCAGCACCACGACCTCGATGTAGCCGGGCATTACTTGCGCCCGGATGTTTTCGAGCTCTCGATTGATCGACGCGTACGCACGGGCTTAACGCTGCGCGACGTCTGATCTCTCCTCGATCGTATGTTCCGGGTAGCCGTGCATAGGCCGGCCCGGAATATCAGTGAGGCTAACCTATGGTTCAAGTACTTCTGGCTGCCGCTCTGTCATCCATCGCGTTGGGTGCGCTCTCCGGATTCGCCGTTCTGGCTTCTGTGGACTACCCAGCCAAGCTTCGCGCCCTGGGCGTGGTCAACCCGATGCGCGTGCGGCAGGCACATCTGGACTGGATCATCATGGGGACGGTGATGGCGGTCACCGCGCTTGCCAATCCGCAGCTTCCTGACTGGGTCGCTGCGCTGGTGATGTTTGGTGGCGTGGTAAATCCCCTGACGTTTGTGCCAATGGCGTTCTCCACCACGGTGGAGACCACCAAGGCGTTTCAATGGGTGTCGCTCGTGTCGTTTGTTTCGCTGAGTGTGGGACTGATTGCAGCGGCAGTTATATTTATCGGTGGTTGATGCTTTTTTGGCGCCGCAGCAGCTTTCGGCGCGGTGGTGACTTGAACCACGACCGCTACGCGGTCGATCGCAGGCTGTCGCCAGCGGCTACACCGGCTCGGCTTGCATCCGTAGCCGCTGCCGAGGAACGAAGCTGCGATCGACTGCGCAGCAGTCGCCAGGTAGGCGCAACCGTCTTGCACAGACTGTGTGGTTATGCGACCTACCGCTATCGATGAAAAACGCAGGCATCTCAGCCCGATCAGACGCCTCCCTTGGCCTGTTGTTCCAGGTGTACCTGCAATGTCGGATCGATTTGCAGTGCGCCGGCCAGTTCATCAAGGTAGGCCCGCTCTGCGTCCTGCTGGTCATCCACCAGCATCACGCTGGCCAGGTACATTTCCGCGGCCATGGCCGGGTCCTGGGCCGACTGAGCCACCTCGGCAGCATCGAGTGGCTTGCTGACTTCCTCATCCAGCCATTGCTGCAGTTGCGGGTCGCTGGTTTGACGTTTGATTTCAGCGTAGATCAACTGTTCTTCTTGCTTATCGATGCGACCGTCAGCCTTGGCTGCCGCAATCAGCGCGCGCAAGATTGCATGGCTGTGATCCTCGGCCTCGGGGCCGGACAATTGATCGACAGTACGAACCGCCTGCTGCGGGGCTGCCGCCTGGCTGCGCTGCCAGCTTTGATAAGCCTGGAACGCCATCATGCCCAACGACGCCAGGGCCGCGTAATTGGTGCCACCAGCGGAGCGCCCCTGTGTAGAGCCGCCAGCGCTGCTGCCACCACCGCCACCCAACAGGCCGCCCAGTAAACCACCAAGGCCATTACTGCCACCCGTTGCACTGCCGCCGCCAAGCAGGCCACCCAGCAAGCCGCCCAAACCGCCCAGGCCGTCTTGCGATGGCATGCCGCCGCTCCCTTGTTGCGCCTGCGAGCCCTGCCCGGCCCGAAGTAACTGTTCGAGTAGATCACTGGTGTTCATGGCACCGCCCTCGGTCGGTAGTTATTGCCCAGACAAGCAACGATAGCCCCCTGAAAGCGATCCGCCATGACCGTCTAGCCGACAGGCAACCCGGGGCTTACCGAGCAAGCAGGTTTATGTGAGCATATCCACCCTGCTGTGCCCCATGAGAGGCTGTATGTCGATTTTCAACAAAAGCACCCTGACGCTGACCCTGGCCGTCGTCGGCCTGTTGGGGCTGTCGAATCTGCAGGCTGCCAGCACACCCACTACCAAGCCGGAGCCTGAAGTAAACGTCGCGGTGCTCGGCGGCAAGTTCAGCTTCAACCTGCCGGCAGGCTTCAACGCCAGCCCGCTGAGCGCCGATGAGCAGAGCAGCGAAGGCGCCGGCGCCGTGGGTACCCTGTATGCCAATGCGCAGGAAAAGCGCGTGGTCATGGTGATCGAGAAACCCCTCCCCGACGCTTCTCGCACCGGCGACAACGACGATGCCTTCCTCGACGGCGCCGTCAGTGGTTTCGTCGACCGCCAGAGTGCCGGGCTGCCAGACTTTCGCCAAACCGGCGAATCGCGCCTTAGCCGCAACGGGCTGGGTGTGCGACAAGTCGACAGTACGGCGACCCTGGGCGGCGGCAAAACGTTGAACAGCACCTTTATCGCCGGCTCCGGTGATCGCATGGCCGTCATCCAGGTCATTTCCCGCGGCGACGACGCCAGCGGTCATGCTGCGCTGGTCAAGCGAATCGCCCCACGTTTCGAAGGCACCTCCGACTGACTCCTGTTGGCTGTTTTTTGCCGGCCTGACATGAAGGCGTCAGCCTGGAACAGAGGCATTGCCCCCCATAAATTTGTCCCCTTTGCTCGTGAACCTTGTGTACAGGACCGCAGTCTTAGCCGAGCCCTTTTATCGGCATTACCGCCGTCATCCCATCAGAGCTGTTCGCCCCATGCGCCAAGCCGTCCGCTGCTCCCGCTTTGTCTCGCTCTGCCTCATTCCTTTGCTCCCCCTGTTCGCCAGCCCCGCCCTTGCCAGCGGGGAAAGACAACTGGTGGAGGCTATCAACGACTACCGCGCCCAGCCCCAGCGCTGCGAGAGACGTGTGGTTCAGGTCTCGACGCCGCTGACGTTGAAGTCGAACCTGGCGTTGCCGGTTGGCTATGGCGGCGCTTTGCGAGAAAGGTTGAAGACTGCCGGGTATCAGGCGGTGACGGTGCGGAGCATCCGTCTGGTCGGCGCGCAAGATGCCGAGGAGGCCTTTGACATGCTCCAGAGCGACTACTGCGCAGCCCTGCTCGATACTCAGTTTGCCGATATCGGCGTCAGTCGCGCCCGGAATGAGTGGCGGGTGGTGCTGGCGCGCCCCTTGCTCGATGCTCAGCTGGGCGATGGACGGTCCGCGAGCAAAGCGTTGCTGGCACAGGTCAACGCAGCACGGGCGAAGCCACGCCTGTGTGGTCGCCAGCGCTTCGCAGCGGCACGTCCGTTGACCTGGAATACCGCCCTGGGGGCGGCGGCGCAGAAGCACAGCCGGACGATGGCCAACAGCAATTTCTTCGCACACCGTGACCCCGACGGTGACATGCCGGCAGACCGGGCGAGGGATGCCGGTTACCGTGGCCGTCGGATCGGTGAAAACATCGCCGCCGGACAGGGCTCACCGAGCAAGGCGATGACAGGCTGGCTGGCCAGCCCCGGGCATTGCGCCAATCTGATGAACCCGATGTTTACCCAGGTGGGGGCGGCCTATGCCGCGAACTCGCGTAGCGATGAGGGTGTGTATTGGACGATGCTGTTCGGCGCGCCTTGATGGGGCGCGAGCCCCGGCTGGCTCCCCATCGTTATTCGACCATCAAGGCGCCTGGTTCTGGCAGCGCCGTCACCCGATCGGCCCATCTGCCTCCTTAGGCCTCCTCGATCTTCTGGTGGATGGCGACCAGATCCGGGAAAAACTTCAGGCAATGAGCGGTGAAGAACTCGCGGGATTTGTTGATCCGGTACTTATCGAACAGGCAGTGCAAGGCCTGCTCAAGTTTTGAATAGTTTGTGGTTTCAAGCTGACTGATGATCGTGAAGCGAAATGGCACCCCCGTCGTATAAAGCTGGGTGATGCGCTTATCGACGGGGCCGGTAGTGATCCCGATCTTGACTATTTCGACTTGGTCAGCGGTATAGAGACCGGTGGAGAGCACGTACAAGGTGCCGATATCGGCCTCCAGCTTGGCAAGATCTTCCCCTTCGATGAAATCATCGTCCTTGATCTCGACTGAGGCCGCATCCGCCAGGAGCGTCATCAGGTGAGGCTTACGGCTTTTATCTGCAGCGATGTCCGATGCGCCTCTGCAGGCCAGATAGATTCGGGCCAGAACCGCATGGTCCACGTCCTTGTAGTTGCCAGCCGCGACGTTTTTTAGATGACTCGGGGTGCCGACGTGCTGGGGGTAATCAACCTTCACGATCTCTCGGATCTGCTGGGGTGTCAGTCCTTCAGGATGCTGGCGAAGAATTTCGCGCACTACATCGATGAAGCTGAGTTCGTTGTGCATTTCAAGTCCTGAAAATTCTGCGATCCGTTGATGGTATCAGCGGGCCGGGGAATGAAACATAGTCTGCGCGCACTGCAGAACGACGCGTGTCGCCCCAACGCTGCCGGTGACAATCGCGTGTAACCAGTACAAGAACTCATTAGCCCACTCCCACCGCCCTCTTTTGGCCGTTCCCGACATCCGCGATGACACCGCCAGGGTTCGATAGCGGACGGCCGCAGCTGATATGCGATATCTTGCCGCCCCGAAACCCGGCTTGTATTCATGGAGGAACAATTGCGGATTTACATGACAGGCGCCTCGTGCGCGGGCGTGACCACTCTGGGTGAAAACCTCGCCTCACCGTTCGGTATGCGACATGCCGACATCGAGGACTTTTTCTGGCTGCCAACCAACCCTGCTTTCTCGACCAAGCGTCCTGTCAGTGAACGCGTGCCATTGATCCGACAAACACTGGGTGACGACGATTGGCTGCTGACCGGCTCCTGTATGCCGTGGGCTTCGCAGTCTGATGAACCGAGCCTTTCAGGACGTAACCAGGCCTGGCACGAAAGGTGGCTTTCAGCGCAGACGTCTGCGGTTTTAGAAATTGACGGGGCAAACAGTGCTGAAAAGATGGCGGCTGAAGTCAGTCACTCGTTGGCGAGGATGAATAAGGATGCTTAGCCTGTGACCAGCTGGAGCGATTTCTACAAAAAGACTGAAAAGCGGGGTATATCTCCCCTCCTCTCCAGGGCATTGCAACTTGCCCCGGAGCACGGCGACAACCGTCAAGCCATCGATCTGGGTTGCGGTGCAGGTAACGAAGCACGCCAACTTTTAGAAGCAGGCTGGCACGTGCTCGCCATCGATAACGAGCCAGAAGCTATTGCTCGAACCACCGCAACCTGCTCAGGTTTAGACGCAGCCCAACTGACCACCTGGCTGATGGATTTTGAGCAGATACCCGATCTGCCTCAGGCGATGTTGATCCATGCCGGCCTGTCGCTGCCCTTCTGCCGGCCTGATCGCTTTCAACACCTTTGGGACCAGATCCTGAACGCATTAAAGCCCGGCGGCGTGTTTGCCGGCCATTTGTTTGGTGTCCGGCATGGGTGGTCGGCATTCGATCATTTGTCATTCCACACTGAACAGGAGATCCGAAGCCTGTGCGACAGGATGGACATTTCATTGTTGCGTGAATCTGAGACGTTAATGGAGGGGCGCTCCGGGCCACTTAATTGGCATCGTTTCAATTTTGTTGTGACCAAGCCCACACAATCCCGGGGTACTGCTCGCGGGTGAAGCTATCTTAGTTCTGGCAACGCCCGTTTTTGTGTCTCATCTGGTCGCCTGCCCAAGGAGCCCCCATGCCACTGGTACGCATAGACATCAAACGACACCCCGATCCCGCGCACCTGCCCAGGCTTGGACAAGTCGACTATAGCGCCATGAAACGCACGATCAATGTCCCCACCATGACAACTTCCAGGTACTGACCGAGCACGGCAGCATCACCAAACATGTGCTCAACGAATCCCGGTGTGGTGTGCTGTTGCCGGCGTTCTTCTCCAACGGTGCCACCGTCAAGCCATCGCGCTCCACCAACTCAGGTGCCAAGTGGGCGTACAGCGACACCGAGACCCAGCGTTTTTTCACCAGCACCACCTGGACAACGACTGGTTGGTCAAGCTGGAAGCCCACTTCCGCCGCGACGGCGTCGACAACCTGACCTCGTCGGTCAATGGCCAGATCAACGCCGTGGATCACTCGGCCAGCGCGTTTACCAGCAAATACTACTCGACCTCCAGGACAACGTCGCCGAAGCCGATGGCCTTCGTCTGGATGTGCCCATCTCCACCGCCTACCGTGCTGCCTCCGGGGTCTCGACCCGTGGTTTTGAAATGGAAGTCTCTGGCGAACTGATGCCCGACTGGAACGTGCAGGGTGGCTATACCTACCGCCACTCCGAAGACAAGGACGGCGCCAAGGTCAGCACCACCCAACCTGAACAGATCCTCCGCCTGGCAACCACCTACCGCCTGCCTGGCGCCCTCAACCGCATGACCGTTGGCGGGAATGTCTCCTGGCAGAGCAAGATCCACTACGACACCACACTGGGGTTCGGTAGCAACGCTATCGACGCCCATTTCGAGCAGAAGGCCTACACACTGGTCGGGCTGATGACTGCATATGACTTCAGCCGCAACCTGCGGGGCAATCTCAACCTCAACAACCTTACCGACCGCAAGTACTTCAGCGGCATGGGCAGCTACGGCTCGACCCTCTACGGTGACCCCCGCAACATCATGGCAAGCCTTAAATACGACTTCTAATCGGTAGAAACGGATGCGTAAAGGCGCAAAGCCACTGATTTTCGCCATTTCGCCTATCCTCATAGTCCACCCAAAGAAACTGACTTCACGCTGGGCTGCACTTTGTTCAACCAGGCCACGATCCTGATCTGGCCTCCACTTCATTGAGGAGATGCGAACATGGGGTATGTCACTACGCAGGACGGTGTCGAGATCTTTTACAAAGACTGGGGCCCGCGCGATGCCCAGGTGATTTTCTTTCATCACGGATGGCCGCTCAGTACCGACGACTGGGATGCGCAGATGCTGTTTTTCCTGGCCAATGGCTACCGGGTCGTTGCGCACGACCGGCGGGGCCATGGGCGATCCAGCCAGGTCTGGGACGGCCACGACATGGATCACTACGCCGACGACGTCGCGGCCGTGGTCGATCATCTTGGCGTGCTGGGTGCTGTGCATGTGGGGCACTCAACCGGCGGCGGAGAAGTCATCCATTACATTGCCCGTCACGGCGAGGACCGCGTGTCGAAGGCTGCCATCATCGGCGCGGTGCCGCCGTTGATGGTCCAGACCCCAAGCAACCCTGGCGGCTTGCCGAAGTCGGTGTTCGATGACTTGCAGGCACAGCTCAAGGCCAACCGCGCGCAGTTCTACCATGACATTCCAGCCGGGCCTTTCTATGGTTACAACCGCCCCGGTGCAATGCCGTCCGAGGGCATTATCCGCAACTGGTGGCGCCAAGGCATGATGGGCTGCGCCAAGGCGCATTACGACGGGATCGTTGCCTTCTCCCAGACAGACTTCACCGATGACCTGAAGAGCATCACGATCCCCGTGCTGGTGATGCATGGCGATGATGATCAGATCGTGCCTTACGAGAACTCCGGGCTGTTGTCGGCCAAGCTGTTGCAGAACAGCACGCTGAAAACCTACGCCGGCTACCCACACGGCATGCCTACCACACACGCCGATACCATCAACGCCGACTTGCTCGCATTCGTTCGAGGTTGAACAACGGGGGAGCGGGTAATGATCCTGCTCCCCTTCTCCACCCACCAAATCGAAATGAACCCTGGCCGCCTCGCCAAGCCTAACCTCCAGAACCTACTGGAGGCTTACATGGAAAACGGTCATATCTGGATCTCTCTCGCAGTCCTGCTCACCCTGGTCGAACTCTGGGCCATCAAACGCATCATCGGCAGCAAAAGCCGGGCGGACCACAAGATGTTGTGGATCGTGTTCATCGTCTTTGTGCCGGTGCTCGGCCTGATCGTCTGGGCAGCGGCCGGACCTAAATCGAGCCCGGGTGTGCCGATTTCACGCGAAGGCTGAAGGCACTCGCTCCTGCCTGCGATCGACCGCACAGCGGTCGTGATTGATGCAGGTCAAGACGCCCGGCGTGGTTCGCGAGAGGATGGCTGGAAGCAAGGACTGCACAAGGAGCTATTCATGTCCCCGTTGAACCACATTCTGGTTGCTACCGATTTATCCAGCGCTGCCCGCAACGCAGCAGAGCGAGCGGCGCAATTGAGCAAGGCGCAGAGCGCATCACTGGATCTGCTCTACGTCGCCAACCCGGCCCCCTACGAGCGCCTCAAGCAGGTCGTGGTACCGGATGACGACTTGTTGAGTAGCGTGCTGGAGACAGCCAGCGAAAAAGCCCACGAGCTGGCAGACCTGCTGTTCCAGCGCTACGACATCGCTTCTGGCGTACAGGTCGCGTCGGGCTCGGTGACCACGGAGATCACCCGTGTAGTGCAGGACAAACGCACCAACCTATTGGTGTGCGGAGCAAAGGGGCAAAGCCTGGCTCGCCGCCTGCTGCTGGGCTCTACCGTGCAACGCATGCTCAACCGCATGCTCTGCCCCATGCTGGTGGTCAAGCACGCCCCGCGTGATGCGTACCGTACCCTGCTCGTTCCCGTTGATTTCTCGCCTTCATCGCTTCGCGCCATCGAGCTGGCGAAGTCCGTGGCACCGCAAGCCGAGATCATCCTTCTGCACGTTTACGAAGCGCCCTTCGAGGGCAGCATGCGCTTTGCCCACATCGACCAGGACACCCTCACCCACTACCGCAACGTCATCAAGAAAGACGCCGTGGAAAAACTCGCGGCATTGAGCGAAGCCGCCGGGCTGGTCAATGCCCGGCAGATCGTGGTGCACGGTGACCCGGCCTGGCGGATCGTTGAGCAGGAACAGGAACTGGACTGCGATTTGATCGTGATCGGCAAACAGGGTGAAAGCGCACTGGAAGAGCTGTTGATCGGCAGCATCACCAAACATGTGCTCAACGAATCCCAGTGTGATGTGCTGGTGTCACTGTAGGCCGTGCGGTCGATCGCAGGCTGTCGACAGCGGCTACCGCGGTTGCACGCCGTAGCCGCTGCCGGGGAACGAGGCTGCGATCGACTGCGCAGCAGTCGCCAGGTAAGCGCAACGGTGTTGCTGCCGCAGGCCGCGACGCATTTCGTCCAATAAGAAAATAAATAGCAATACTTCTTATTTACATGCGATTGACAAGTATTTAAGCTTCCTGGCGCGACTAACCCGGTCGTACCACAGAGCCGCCGATCGTGCCGATTGTCCCCTCGCCCGAGCCAATGTCTGGAGCCCGCCGTTGAACTGGCAGGACATCGATCTGCGCTGGGCCTACAGTGACCTGCTGCTCAGCCTCAGTCGTCAGACCCGTTGCGTGCAACGTGCCTATGATGTGCTGCACGACGCCCTCCTGCGATTCGCGCTGGCCCGCCACCCCCAGCCATTGACACAGCCCAACGCCTACCTCAGGCAGGTCGCGCAGTCGGTGTTGATCGACCATTTCCGTCGCAACGCCCGTCTGCAGCCACTGCCCGAGCACCATGAAGAAGCCGGCGATACGCATTTCGCCCCGTCCGCCGAGCACTTGCAGGATATCCAGCAGCGGCTGGTGGCCCTGCAACGCATCCTCGACTGCCTGCCGCCGCGCTGCCGCGAAGTATTCTGGCTGGCGCGCATCGAAGGCTGCGCGCAGAGCGAGATCGCCCAGCAGTTGGGTATCAGCCTGAACATGGTGGAGCGGCACATGGCCCGTGCCCTGGTCGACCTGCGCAACGCCCGTGAACTGCTAGGCCCATGAGTACAGTTCGCGACCAGGCTGCGCTGTGGTTTGCGCGCATGTACAACGCCGCGGCCGACCAT
Source organism: Pseudomonas vranovensis (assembly GCF_040438935.1). Lineage (NCBI taxonomy): Bacteria > Pseudomonadati > Pseudomonadota > Gammaproteobacteria > Pseudomonadales > Pseudomonadaceae > Pseudomonas > Pseudomonas vranovensis. The sequence goes on from NZ_CP159259.1 coordinate 2,551,871, forward strand.
CCTGAACGCGCGCAATTCGAGACTTGGCTGGCCGCCGACCCACGACACAGCAGCGAATATCATGAGCTCGCCGAACTGTGGGGCGACCTGGCCTCCACTCGACACACCGAAGCGCTGGCCCAGGCCATGGAGCAGAACCGTCGGCGCCAGCGCCGCCGACTGCTGCAAGGGGGTGTGTTGACGGTGTTGCTGGCATTGGGTAGCACACTTGGCTGGCACGCCCATCGCTATGGCCCGCTGGAACTCGAGCTGCACACCGGCATCGGCGAACGACAGGTGCAGCAGTTGCGTGACGGCACTGAACTCATGCTCGACGCCGACACCCACCTGCGCCTGCGCTACGCCGCCACCTTGCGCCAGGTCGAACTACTGCGCGGCGAGGCCATTTTCTCAGTGGCCAGCCAGCCACAGCGACCCTTCGTCATCAACAGCGGCCTGGCCCGGGTACGGGTGTTGGGCACCCGCTTTGTGGTCAATCGCCTGCCAGACCGGCTTAGGATCAGCGTCGATCATGGCCTGGTCCAGGTCGACAGTCTCTCCCGCCCCGGCGAAAGCCAGGTATTCAAGGCCGGCCAAGTCGCCGAGGTGAGCGCCGACGGGCGCCTGCACCGCCTGCCTCGCGCTGCCAGCGACGCCTTCACCTTTGAATTGGGGCGTTTGGTGTTCGACCAGGCCGACCTGGCGGAGGTCGCCGCCAGCCTGTCGCGCTATCGCCAGGTACCTGTGCGGGCCGGCAGCGGCAAAAGCCCCCGAATCAGCGCTGTGGTGCAACTCGACGATATCGAAGGCTTCCTTCAGTCGCTCCCACAGGTCGTGCCGGTGCGTCTGCTCGATGAAGCGGGCACCACCCTCCTGCAGCCCATCCCCGCGCAGGCAAGTGTCAGTGAAACTACCGCTCGTCCGCATCGCAAATAATTCGCAATCACAACATCAGGGTAAAGCGCCCCCCGCGCGTTAGTGCTAGAGCTATCAAACACAAGAAGGATTATCTGCATGCCGATGCAATCGACCCTGCGTGCCCTGTCGGCCGCAGTGGCCATGACGCTGGCCACCCAGGCCCTGGCCGCGCCCATCGACCTCAACCTGCCAGCCCAGTCGCTGGCGACCTCACTGCGTCAATTGGGCGAAGCCGCTGGCATGTCCATCGCCGTCGACAGTAGCCTCGTCCAGGGTCGCCAGGCGCCGGCGGTCAGCGGCCAGCTGGACGTGCGCAACGCGCTGACCCTGCTGCTCGCAGGCAGCGGCCTGAACTACCAACAGAGCGGCAACACCCTGATCGTCAGCCAACCGAGCGGGAATGCCCTGGAGCTCGGTGCGACCAGCATCAATGACTCCTCCCTTGGCGCTACCACCGAGGGCACCGGCTCCTACACCACCGGCTCGACCGCCACCGCGACCAAATTGCCGCTGTCGATCCGCGAAACACCGCAGGCAGTGAGCGTGATGACCCGCCAGCGCATGGAAGACCAGAACCTCACCCAGTTATTGGACGTGGTCAAGCAGGCACCGGGCCTGAGTGTCAACCAGGGCGGCAACGCAGGGTCGGACTCGAGCCAGATTTTCTCGCGTGGCTTTGCCGTCGAAAACTACCAGGTCGATGGCTTGCAGCGCCTGGACAGCAACTACAAATCCGTGGCCCAGAGCAGCGACATGGTCCTGTACGACCGCGTCGAGATCATTCGCGGCGCCACCGGCCTGACCAATGGCGTGGGCACTCCCGGTGCCACCGTGAACTTGATCCGCAAGCGCCCGACTGCCGACTTCCAGAGCAGCGTGTCGGTCGCTGCCGGTTCGTGGAACTACCAGCGCAACGAGGTCGATGTCAGCGGCCCGTTGAACGACAGCGGCACCCTGCGTGCCCGCGTGGTCGGTGCCTATCAAGACAACGAGTCGTACATCGACCGTTTCAACGAACGCAAAAAGGTGTTCTACGGCATCATCGAGGCTGATCTGACACCCGACACACTACTGACCTTTGGCATGGACTCGCAGTCCCACGAAGCCGACGACCATGCCCGCAGTGGCCTTCCCCTGTTCAACAGTGACGGCTCGCGGGCCAAATGGTCCCGCTCGGATTCGGCGGCCGCCAGCTGGGCCTATTCCGACCGGCACTTCACCACCGGTTTCGCCACCCTCGAGCACAACCTTTCCGAGCGCTGGAAAGCCAAGCTGACCCTGAACCGCGACCGCTATGAATACGATGAAGTGCTCGGCTATGCCGCCGGCGGCAACCCTGACCCTGCGACCGGGGCCGGTGTCAATCTGTGGGCCGGGCGCTGGGCAGCCAAGCCCGTGCAAACGAGCGCAGACCTGAACATCGCGGGCAACTTCGACCTGTGGGGCCTCGAACACGATGCGGTATTCGGGTATACCCGACAGCACACGCAGTACCGCACCAACGGCTATCCGCTGTGGTGGTTCGATGGCTGGAGCAATGCCATCCCGAACATCTACACCTGGAACGGCGACACCCCCGGCAAACCGCCGCTGCCGGCCACCAGCCGCATTGACTATCAGGAAGATCAATCTGCCACCTATGGCAGCACTCGCCTGCGTCTGACCAACGATCTCTCGCTGATTCTCGGTGCCCGCGTCAACGACTGGAAGAACACCGTCAAGACCGACTACTACGACGAGACCCCGGACACCGACGTCCGTCGCCAGGAAACCGGCGTCGTTACGCCATTTGCCGGTGTGGTCTACGACCTCGACCAGCACTGGTCGGTGTATGCCAGCTATACCAGCATCTTCAAGCCGCAGAGCAACAAGGACATCAACGGCCAATACATCGACCCGCTCGAAGGCGACGGCTACGAGGTCGGCAGCAAGGCCGCCTTCTTCGATGACCGCCTGAACTTCGGCCTGGCATTGTACGAAATCAAACAGGACAACCTGGCCGTACTCATCCAGCCCAACGTCCCGGTGCCCGGTGGTGGCTTCGCCTACCGAGCCGAATCGGGCACCAAGACCCGCGGCTTCGAGCTGGAGGTCAGCGGCGAACTGGCCCCGGACTGGCAGGCCAGTGCCAGCTTCAGTCGTAACATCGTACAGAACGCAGAGGGCGGCAAGCTCAACACCAACGTCCCGCAGAACACCTTCAAGCTGTTCAGCACCTATACCCTGCGCGGCATTGGCAATGGGTTGACCCTGGGCGGAGGGGTGAACTGGCAGAGCAAGATCTACAGCGACAACCAGGGCCCGAACCGCGTGCGCTTTACCGAGGACGACTACGCCGTGGTCGACCTGATGGCACGCTACCCGATCACCCGCCAGTTGAGTGCCACCGTCAACGTCAACAACTTGTTTGACGAGGAGTACTACACCAGCACGGCCGGCAGCAGCTACTACGGCACCCCGCGCAACGCAACGGTAGGCCTGAAGTACGACTTCTAGGTCATCCGCAGCGGCAATGCAAAACGCCCAGCCCTTAAAGGACTGGGCGTTTTCAGTTACCACTCCAGGTTGTTCAAAAAAAGGTCAGCACCAGGTTGAACAGCATTGCCGCCACGAAGCCGGCGGGCGCCGCACGCAGCAGCAGTTGCGGGAACAAGCGCGTGCGGCTCTGCTCATCGGCGCAAGAGCTCAGAATCAGGCTGCCGCCCGAGGAGAACGGCGAAATGGACGTCGCCTGAGCACCCACGACAATGCTGACGAACAGCACCATCGGGTCAATGGACATCGCCGCCGCCAACGGCGGCACCATCGGGAACAACGCCGGTGTGACCACCCCCAGGGTACTGGCGAAGACCGACATCAGGGCCGCGACGATACCGAACACCAGCGCTACCATGATCGGCGAGATATTGCCGCCGATCCACGAAGCCAGGGCGTCGATGGCACCGGCCTTGATCGCCACCGAGATCAGCATACCGACGCCACAGATCATGATCAGCGTGCCCCACGGCAACGAGGCAATCGCCTTGCGCTCGTCGCCAAGCTTGAGCACCAGCGCAACCACCGAGAACACACTGGCGATCAGGCCGATGTCCACCTTCGAATTGAAGAACGTCACTGCCGAGTTGTCAGGGAACAGGATCAGCGCGATCGGCCCGGCCAGCACGATCAGCATCATCAGTACAGTCAGCGACAAGGTGATCTTCTGCTCGCGGTTGAGCGGGCTCGGGGGCTCTACCGTAATGGCGGCGTTCTTCAGTGCGCGGCCGTGACCGGCGACGAAGACGAACACGGAAATGACCACCAGCGGAATCACCATGGTGCTGGCGAAGATGGCCAGGCCGTTGATGAAGGCTTCACTTTCGGGAACCCCAAGACCGGTCATGAGGCCGCGGAAAATGATGCCACTCTGGCTCGACACAAAGTTGGCGCCGCCCAGCGCACCATAGTTGACCGCCATGCCGCCCAGGATCAGGCTCATTCCGGTGCGCTGGCATAGCATCAAGGTCAACGGCGCCATAAAGGCCAGCACCGTGTAGTAGCCCGCCCCAAGGCCGGCAATCACACAGGCAGTGAGGAACACCGCATAAGGCAGCAAATGCGGCGCGTTGCGACAGCGATAAAGCAGATGCTCGGCCAGCTTCTCCAGCGTGCCATTGACCGTGGCGAAGCTGTAGAACAGGCAGACCGAGAAAATGATGAAGAAGATCTTCAGCGGCCACATGGCAATGACTTCAGACGGGCTCAAGCCCATGCCGAAGCAGCCCAGCAGGTAGGCGAAGGCGATAGCGAACAGGCCGATGTTGACCCTGGTGATGTAACCCAGGGCGACAGCAAGAACGATCGCGGCGACGACGTAGAGGCTCATCATAATGCGTGTACCTGATTAGTCTGGTGAAGCTCAACGCGCCGACGCGGCGAAGCCGAACAGTTTCGAAGGGTTGTCCACCAGCACCTGGCGACGCTCCAGCGGATCGGGCAACAAAGCCTCAAGCCACGCGAATTGCTCGTCATAGCCGGTGCGTGACTCGAACTGGGTATGCGGCCAATCGCTGCCCCAGACGAGGCGATCGATACCGCCGCACGCCGCGCGCAAATGCGTCAACACGGCGACCGCACGCACTAGGTCGGACTGGCTGCGATACGCAGCAGACAACTTGACCCACACCCGCTGCTCCCCGAGCAACACAAGCAGCGCCTGGTGTGCAGGGTCAAGTGGATCGATGTCGCGCTGGGGCAGCGCGAAGTGGTCTACCACCACCGTGACGCCTGACTCAATGATGGCTGGCAGCACCTGACTCAGCGCGTCAAACACAGCCTGAATCTCCACTTGCCAGCCTAGCCGTGCCAAGCGCTGGAAGAAGGTTTGCCATTGCGCTGCAGTGAAGTCATTCGGTGCCCTGCCGATCAGGTTCAAGCGGGCACCGACCACGCCAGCATTGGCCAGCGCTTCGAGCTGTGCGTCGTCGATCTGTGGGTCGACGACCGCCACCCCACGCAAACGCTCCGGGAAACGCATCAGCGCTTCGAGCATGAAATGGTTGTCGGTGCCCAGGAAGCTGGGCTGGATCAGCACGCCATGGGCAAGGCCACAGCGATCCAGGTGCGCCAGGTAGTCTTCTACCAAGGCATCGTAATCGGGACTGTAGCGGCGATCAGCGGCCATCGGCAGGTCATGGCGAAAGATGTGGGCGTGAGAATCGACGCCCGCAAGCGGCATGGACATCAAGAGCTACCTCTATTGATTTTTGTTAGGGGCCACGGGGTGATGCATTCGCGGCCAAATTCATATAGATGACTGAATGACCATATCTATAAACAACCATTACTGTCAATCTGGCGACTGAGGTAAAGTGGCGCATGGCTTGAAATCGGATCGATGGTATGACCCCTAATCACCTTGGACATGACGAGCGTCTCCCGCTCTATCAACGGCTTCGCGACGAGATCGTGGCGAAAATCGCGGTCGGCGAATGGCTGCCGGGCGAGGCGATTCCCACAGAAGCTGAACTGACTCGCAGTTACGGCGTTGCCGTCGGTACCGTGCGCAAGGCGGTCGACACCCTGGTCAGTGAAGGACTCCTACTGCGCGCGCAGGGCCGTGGCACTTTCGTGCGCCGCCCCAACTTCGACGGATCACTGTTCCGCTTCTTTCGCCAGGTCAACGCCAGCGGTGAATCACAGGTTCCGCAAAGCCTGATACTGACCCGCACCCAGGAACCCCCGCCTGCCCAGGTTCGCCAGGCACTGAACCTGGCGGTAGGGGAAACCACCCTTTGCCTGGAGCGTCTGCGCCTGATCGAGGGCCAGCCGTTGCTTCACGAGCAGATCTGGCTGCCTGCTGCAAAATTCGGCCCCCTGCTAGCGATCGACCTGAGCGACTTCGGCACCTTGCTCTACCCCTTCTATGAAGAGCACTGCGGCATGCGCGTGGCCTCGGCACGGGAAACGCTGACGGTAACGTCGGCCGACGAAGCGTTGGCTGGCGTGTTGCAGGTGGCGGTGGACAGCCCGGTGGTGGTGGTCGAGCGCGTGGCGCTGGGGTATGACCGCCAACCGCTTGAGTACCGGTTGTCGCGGGGGGCGGCAGATACTTTTCGCTATCAGGTCGAGATTTCGTAGTCCCGGTCCGCCGAGGTAGCCGCTGGCACAGCCTGCGATCGACCGCTGCGCGGTCGGGGTTCAGGAGAATTCCCCTACATTCCCTGTATACAAAAACTCATTATTCTGGTTACATAATTCCACGCCTACGACACCGGTAATCGCCGGTGCGTATTGCGACGGTCCAAAGCCATGCAACACCCATTGCTGCTCGCACCTGTCGAGCGTCATCCACGAACGTCGTTCCACGACGCATTCGTCTCTATCGCGTACACCCACAAAGCTTCCTGGATCACCTTTGAATGCCTGCCGCTGTGCCAGGCTCCACAGGGTGGACTGGATCATCTGCCGGTCACTTCACGCCACTGCTCGGCCAAGCCCAGGACACGCTCCCGGGCAGCACCGCTGCGCGCACGTACGCGCTGATCGATCCAGCCCGCCAGGGATTGTCTCCACGCAGTGCCGGGGTACAAGGGCTTCATTCAAGCGGCCCCCCCCCGTGCCTGCAACAGAACCAAGTTGAATGCCAACTCCAATCGGGAGAGGAATACGTATGCCCAAGACATTACTGGTCAAGAACGCCGAACTGCTGGTGACCATGGATGGCGAACGCCGGGAGATCAAACGCGGTGGCCTGTACATCGAGGACAACCTGATCAAGCAGGTCGGCCCCAGCGAAACGTTGCCGCAAACGGCCGATGTGGTGCTGGACATGGCCGGCAAAGTGGTCATCCCAGGCCTGGTCAACACTCACCACCACATGTACCAGAGCCTTACCCGCGTAGTACCGGCGGCCCAGGACGGCGAACTGTTCAACTGGTTGACCAACCTGTACCCCATCTGGGCACGACTGACGCCCGAAATGATCGCCGTGTCGACCCAGACCGCGATGGCTGAACTGATGCTCTCCGGCTGCACTACCTCCAGCGATCACCTCTACATCTATCCCAACGGCTGCAAGCTCGACGACAGCATCCACGCCGCCGGGGAAATCGGCATGCGCTTCCACGCCGCACGCGGCAGCATGAGTGTCGGCCGCAGCCAGGGTGGCCTGCCGCCCGATTCGGTGGTGGAGAAAGAAAGCGACATTCTCAAGGAGTCCCAGCGCCTGATCGAGGACTATCACGATGCCAGCCACGGTTCGATGCTGCGGGTTGTGGTGGCGCCCTGCTCGCCCTTCTCGGTGAGCCGCGACCTGATGCGCGAAGCCGCGGTGCTGGCGCGCCAGTACGGTGTATCGATGCACACGCACCTTGCAGAAAACGTCAACGACATCGCCTACAGTCGCGAAAAGTTCGGCATGACGCCGGCCGAGTACGCCGAAGACCTGGGCTGGGTCGGCCACGATGTGTGGCATGCCCACTGTGTTCAACTCGACCAGCACGGCATCGAACTGTTCGCCCGTACCGGTACCGGCGTAGCCCACTGCCCGTGCTCGAACATGCGCCTGGCCTCGGGCATTGCGCCCATCCGCAAGATGCGCGACCACGGCGTACCGGTGGGCCTGGGTGTCGACGGTTCGGCCTCCAACGATGGCGCCAGCATGATCGGTGAAGTGCGCCAGGCGCTGCTGTTGCAGCGGGTCGGTTTCGGCCCCGATGCGATGACCGCTCGCGAGGCGCTGGAAATCGCCACCCTGGGCGGCGCCAAGGTGCTCAACCGCAATGACATCGGTGCCCTGGCCCCCGGCATGATCGCCGACTTCGTCGCGTTCGACCTTGGCCATGTGTCCTATGCCGGCGCCCATCACGACCCGCTCGCTGCCCTGGTGTTCTGCACCCCGACCCACGTCGATACCAGCGTGATCAATGGCCGCGTAGTGGTCAAGGATGGTCGCATCACCACCGTCGACCTGCCCCTGGTGCTGGAGCGCCACAACCAGCTGGCCCGTCAGTTGGTAATCGGCGACTGACCCTCGTTCAAGCCGTTGCGCTCATTGCCGGGCGCAGCGGCGTGACACCCGTTCTACCCCACAGAACGCATCCACTGCGACTGAGACCGTGCTGTTAGACGCATCAAAATAACAAAAGCGAGCTACTCACCATGACATCTCCCGCTTCATCTCGTCCCGAAGACGAGAACCTCGGCGTTGGCGCCAACCTGGCCTACGGGCTGCAGCATGTGCTGACGATGTATGGAGGCATCATCGCCGTTCCGCTGATCATCGGTCAGGCGGCCGGTCTTTCATCTGCCGAGGTTGGCCTGTTGATCGCTGCCTCGCTGTTCGCCGGCGGCCTGGCGACGTTACTGCAGACACTTGGCATTCCCTTCTTTGGCTGTCGCCTGCCGTTGGTCCAGGGGGTGTCCTTCGCCGGCGTCGCCACCATGGTCGCCATCATCGGCAGCGACGGCACTGGAGGATTATCAGTGGTGTTCGGGGCGGTGGTCGCCTCATCGTTGATCGGCCTGCTGATCACGCCGCTGTTCTCGCGCATCATCAAGTTCTTTCCACCGCTGGTGACAGGTATCGTCATTACCACTATCGGCCTGACCCTGATGCCGGTCACCGCGCGCTGGGCCATGGGTGGCAACAGCCAGGCCGCCGATTTTGGCAGCGTGGGCAATATCGGTCTGGCGGCGTTCACGCTGGTTACCGTGCTGCTGCTCAGCAAGCTGGGTAGCGCCAGCCTCTCGCGTCTGTCGATTCTGCTGGCGATCGTGATTGGCACGCTGGTAGCCGCAGCCGTTGGCATGGCCGACTTCTCGCAGACCCTTGAAGGGCCGTTGGTGGCCCTGCCCGAGATCCTGCACTACGGCATGCCGCAGTTTCAGGTCGCTGCCATCCTGTCGATGTTGATTGTGATCATCGTGACCATGGTCGAGACCTCTGCCGACATTCTCGCCGTCGGCGCGATCATCGAAACCAAGGTCGACTCGAAGCGTCTTGGCAACGGCCTGCGCGCCGACATGATCTCCAGCGCCCTGGCGCCGCTGTTCGGCTCCTTTACCCAGAGCGCGTTTGCGCAGAACGTCGGCCTGGTCGCCGTGACCGGGGTGAAGAGCCGCTATGTGGTGGCCACCGCCGGCCTGATCCTGGTGACGCTCGGGCTGCTGCCGGTCATGGGCCGCCTGGTCGCCGCCGTGCCTACCGCCGTTCTCGGCGGGGCTGGCCTGGTACTGTTCGGCACCGTCGCGGCCAGCGGCATCCGCACCCTGGCCCAGGTGGACTATCGCAACAACATGAACCTGATCATCGTCGCCACTTCGATCGGCTTCGGCATGATTCCCATTGCAGCACCGAACTTCTACCATCACTTCCCGGCCTGGTTCGAGACCATTTTCCACTCCGGCATCAGCTCGGCTGCGATCATGGCCATCCTGCTCAACCTGTTGTTCAACCATCTGCGGGCCGGCAACTCCGACCAGCAGTCGGTATTCGTCGCCGCCAGCGAGCGCACCCTGCGCTACCGCGATGTCGCCGGGCTCAACGAGGGTGATGTGTTCCGCGATGGCAAGTTGTTCGACTGCGACGGCAACGAAGTGCCGATCGTGGAAACCGACGAGGACCATGAACCAACCTCGGCACCGCGCAGAAACCACCTCGAACCGGCGCACTGACCGACCATGAATCAGGCATAGCGACGCGCAGGCGTCGCTATGCCCCAGGTCACGAAACAACGCCACGATCACGACGTTGTCCCCGCCTTTCACTTGCCCCCGGGTCGCTTCCGACCTGGCCGCGGCCAAGCACATCGCCCCACCCCCTTGCACCCCACGCCGGTGAAAATACTTGAACTGATGCGCGCCGTGGGCGCTGTCGCGCTGATTGCCGAACGTCGCTTCAGCGACGCGTTGGTGCCGCTGATGGACGATCTGCCGCAAATCGCTCACTGCATCAGCGTTGGTGACAGCACCGCGTTGGGCAGTGACTACGAGGCGTTGCTGGCGCGCTCGGCGGCCAGCGAGCCGCACGCCCTAGGCTTCATAGGAGCAGGCACGTTTTCAATGTGTGCGGGCGGTCACCCTCCACAGTCGAAAAGCTCTGCTCCTACTTTTTATCAGGCTGAAGCAGCGGCACCGCCGCTCCTGCCCCCTATGGCATACTTGAGCCTTTTGTAATGGGAATGGTTGTCACATGGGATACACACCGGTTGATACAGCGCGCTGGGGCCGCAAGGAGCATTTCGAGACATTCCAAGCCGTGGCCCAGTGTACGTTTAGCCAAACCGTCCAGCTGGATATCACCAAGGTCTTGGAGCGCACCAGGGCGCAGGGCTGGAAGTTCTACCCCAGCATGATCCACCTGATCGCCCGGCTGCTGAACCAACACCCGGAGTTTCGCATGGCGATGAAAGACGAAGCGCTGGTGACCTGGGATGTGATTCACCCAAGTTTCACGATTTTCCATAAACAAACCGAGACCTTTTCGTCACTGTGGAGCCATTACGATGAAGACCTCGGTCAGTTCCTGCAGACGTTTTCAGACGACGAGCAGCGCTATCGCGATGATGTCGCGTATTTCCCCAAGGGGTTCATCGAGAACCTGTTCTTCGTGTCGGCCAACCCTTGGGTGAGCTTTACCAGCTTTGATTTCAACATGGCCAACATCCACAACTTCTTCGCCCCCATGTTCACCATCGGCAAATACTATGCGCACGGTGACAAGGTGCTGATGCCACTGGCGGTGCAAGTGCATCATGCGGTGTGCGATGGTTTTCATGTCGGCAGGTTGATCAATGAGCTGCAAATGGCCTGCGATGACTTCTAACGGCAATCGTTGATGTATCGCGCCGCCGTAGTCGCTGGCGACAGCCTGTGATCGAGCGCGGAGCGGTCGTCTGGATACCCTCTACGACCGCGTTGCAGCCGATCGCAGCCTCGTTCCTCGGCAGCCGCTACGGTTGCCGTTTCCCCGTAGCCGCTGGCGACAGCCTGCGATTGGCCGCGCAGCGGTCGTAGCGTTGCTCAGTGAACCGGCAAGGCCATCGGACGCATCGGTGCGGCGTCGGCACCGCGCAGTTTCAGCGAAGCCCCCACGAACGCGAATTGGTAGACGCGGTCCCGGGCCAGGCCTTCCAGGTTCACCAGTTCAATGATCGGCGCGCCCTGCATGGCCAGTAGATAGGTATGCACGGGCAGGTAGTTGCCCTCGACTTCCGAAGGGAAGGTCTCGAAGCTCAGGTTGTCGGCCCCCACCACCATCGCACCGCTGTCCTCCACCAGGAACTTCGCTGCATCCAGGCTCAGGCCCGGGGGGTTGGTCATGTAGGCCTGGGCGTTGTCATAGTCACGCATGCGTCCGGTACGGATCAACACGACGTCACCTTTCTCCAGCGCCACGCGCTGCTTGGCCAGGGCCTGCTGCAGATCGCTGCGGGTAACGCGGTAGTTGTCCGCCAGTTGCTCCAGGCCCTTGGCCGCGGCAACATCGATCATCACCCCGCGCGCGATGATCGGCGGCAGCTTTTCTGCACCTGTGACATTCCAGCCACGGTCGCCCAGGTGCTGGTCGGCACGAAAGCCGTTCCAGATCTTGCCGTCGAGACCGAAGTGATTGAGCGCATCGATATGGGTGCCCATGTGGGCATACATGGAAACCGCCGAACCGCTGTAGCTGACGTGCTGGTTCATCGGTTCGCCAACCTTCATCGGGTCGGCGATGACATTGCCGTGCGGGGTGTGGGTCATCCACATCTGGTAGGGCGGGTCACCCGCCGCTTGCCAGCTGGGCATGCCGACAAAGTACTCCACCGCCAGGTCGTAGGCCGGGGCCCCGTTGACCCGGGCCATGATCGCGGCCTGCGACTGCGGGGTCATGAGGTTCAGGCGCCCGATCTCGTCCTTCTCTCCCCAGGGGCTGATACCCACCTCGGGCTTGGCCAGCGCACCGGCACTGCACAGTGCGCCGAGCATCGGCACGACGGCCAACCGGGTGACATTCTTGATCCACGAACGCAGCAACATGAGATGACTCCTGTAAAAGGGAGCAGTCATGTTATTGACTGATGCATCATAGATAATCAGGCGTTTCGTTGATTGATATTCAACCCAGGAGAAAATATATGGATGTATGGGTGGCCATGCGTACGTTTCGCCGGGTGGTCGAACGCGGCAGCTTCAGCCTCGCGGCTGTCGACCTGGGGCAATCCACGGCTGCGGTGAGCAAGCAGGTGCGGCAACTGGAGGAACGCCTGGGCAGCCTCTTGCTGGTGCGCACCACTCGCCGCATGAGCCTGTCCGAGACCGGCCAGGCGTACTTCAGCGAATGCTGCCACTTGCTCGATGAACTCGACGCCCTGGAACGTGCGACCCAGCTCGGCGCCAGCGAGCCCAGCGGCCGCCTGCGCGTCAACGCGCCGCTGTCATTCGGCCTCAAGGTGCTGTCGCCGATCCTGGTGGCATTCATGCAGCGCTACCCACAGCTCAAGGTCGAGCTCACCCTCGACGACCGCTTGCTGGACGTCGTCAGCGAAGGTTTCGATGTGTCGCTGCGAATTCGCAGTCACCTGCCGGACTCATCCCTGGTCGCCCGGCGCCTGGGCGACGTTGAGCAAATGATCTGCGCCGCACCGGCTTACCTGGAGGCCAACGGCACGCCGCACAGCGTCGACGACCTGCGCGAGCACAGCTGCCTGGCCTATCGCCTGGCCGAGCACCCGGGCAGTTGGCACCTGCAAGGCCCGCAAGGCAACAGCCGCCTGGAGCTGCCGGTGCGCCTTGCGGTAGACAACAGCCTGATGCTCAGCGACCTGTTGCTGGCCGGCCTGGGCATCGGCGCCCTGCCCTCGTTCATCGCCCAGCCCTTGCTCGACAGCGGCCAACTGCTGCAACTGCTCCCCGGGCAGTCGATGCCACGGCGCTCGATCTATGCCCTGTACGCCAGCCACAGGCATGTGTCGCAGAAAGTGCGGGTGTTTGTCGACTTCCTCGCCGATGCACTCCCTGCCGGCATGGCAACAGCCGCAACACCTGCTCCGTAGCCACTGCCGCCTGGCTGCGCAGCAGTCGCTTCAGGGATTTTACGACCGCTTCGCGGCCGATCGCAGCCTGGCGGCAGCGGCTACGACAAAAGGCCATCACGCGACGATGCAAGCGCCGGTGCATGGTCAGTAAATGCCACGACAGATGGCCTCCACCTCCCCTTCGGTCATGTCCCTGGGGTTGCCGTCGATCAGGCGCTGCAACCCGTTCACCACGTCTGCCGCCATCACGGGGATCGACGCCTCATCGATCCCCAGCCTGGACAAGCGTGTTTCCAGGCCGCTCTTCGATGGCCTGAACGAACGCCAGTGCTGCGCTGGCTGGGTCCTCGAACGTCGCTTCGGGCAAGAGATACGCTGCCAGTTCGGCATACTGCTGCTGTGCCGCCGGCAGGTTGAAGCGAATCATCGGCGCCATCGACGACACCCGGTTCGCCGTGGAGAGGGCCTGGGCATCGAGGCGTTCGTCGGTCAGGCGGTTGAGCAAGTCCTTGGCCAGTTGCTCATAGAGCACCGCCAGAACGATCAACGCCACGCTCATGACCACGATTGAAAGCAGGGTATAACGCGCCACCAGGCTGCGGCGAGGCCGGGCCAGACGCCGCCAGAACGCGCTCGCGGGAAATTCGGTATCCATGGAACTTGTAATTATTGTTCATGTGATGTCGGGGGAGCATAAGGACCGAGGGATGAGGTTCCCCATGCCGGCATGGATCAGGCGAAGATGCCGTTGGGCTGGATCTATCACCTCGATGGGGTCGACGGGGAGCTGAAGAGGGTTTGTCTTTGATTCGCTAGAGCGTGGGCATGCAAGCTTGGGGAAATGCACTCTGATAGGCTTCGAGCGTCTTTGATTGATGTGCCTGCAAAGGATAGAACATGACCCTGGAGTTCAAGCGCCTCACCGAAATCGGGCTGTCAGACATCGTATCGCTCAACAACAACCCCAGCGTGCTGCGACAAATGCCACTGGGCGGCGCACATTTCGATGACGTTACAGCCAGAACATGGGTCAATCAAAAAGACGCCCAGTGGGAGCAGCATGGCTATGGCCCATGGGCATTCCTGATCGATCAGCAATTTGCTGGCTGGGGCGGCCTGCAACATGAGAACGATGACGCAGATCTGGCACTGGTGCTTCATCCCACCTTCTGGGGGCGTGGCAGGGCCATTTATCAAGCGATTGTTGAACGCGCCTTCACCGAGATGGGACTCTCTTCCATCACGATCTTGCTGCCGCCCACCAGAACAAGAATAAAAGCAATCTTTCGACTGGGGTTCCAGGCGGACGGTGAGGTTGATATTGATGGCGTGCGCTTTTTGCGCTTTCGCCTTTACGGGCCGAGCAATCAAGCTGACTCAGACGACTGAGGTCAGCGTCTTGCAACTGACTGCAGTGGGTCGAAAACAGAGGGGCACGGTTGATTGCTTTCGACCCTTGGCTGCCCCTGGCGAATGGCAGCAATCGGCCAGAAGCGGACTGATTCGCAGCAGGCCAGTCTCCTGCATTGAGGTTCGCAGGTACCTACCTTTTCAGGCAATTCAATCGCCTCGCTTAACGCGCCATTGACGCCGAAAGCGGCAAGCCCATTGCTAGTCTCGAAAGGCTCCCGGAGGGCGGTCGAACCAACGCTTGAAGGCACGGTGGAAAGTGCTGGTATCCCTGAATCCCAGCCGCTCGCTAACCGTCGCCACGGGCAGCCCCTGGCGAATCAGCTCCGCGGACAACTCGCGACGTACCTCCGCCACCAGCGCGCTGAAACTGGTGCCCTCTTCCTTCAAGCGTCGGTAGAGCGTGGTGCGACTGACGTGCAACGCCTGGCAGGCAGGCTCGATGCTCATGCCTTCGGGCAGGCTTGCGAGAATCAAGCGACGCACCGTGCCGGCAAGCGTATCTGCGTCTTGCAGCTGTGCGAGTGTCGCCCTTGCACGAGACTCCAGCATCTGTCGCAGGTAGTCGCTGGCGCCGAGAATGGGATGCTGCAGGAAGTCGCGCGGCAGGTGGAGGCTGTTTCTCTCGCTGTCGAAGCGCAGCTCGCTGCCGAACAGCTCGACATAGTGCGCATGGTAGGCCGGGGATGGGAAAGCGAACTCGCAGGCCAGAGGCCGCAGCTCTACGCCGGTCATCTCCCGGCTCCAGCGCAGCACTGCACTCATGCTGCGTTCGATGGCGGCCTGCGGGTAGGTTTTGCCAGGGGCGAAGGTGATCTCTAGCACCAGAGCATCTGCCGTTTCACTGTACTGCCAGCTCTCCGAAGGGTTCATCAGCGCGATATGCCGCTGGAACACTTCCAGCGCCTCACTCACCCGACTGCATTGGCACAACCAACTAGCCAGCACGCCATGCGTGGCGGGGTTGAAGGTCTGCCCGATCAGCAGGCCGATATGCGGCAATTGCGTGTTGTTCGCGGCGAACTGCCACAGCGCCAGTAACTGGGTCTCGTCGACACGCTGCTCCTGGATCGGCGATGCCGCAGCCCTCTGGTCGAGAAGTTTGGCACCCTCCACCCCGGCCTCCCGCAACTGGGTTGCAGTGACCACGCCGAGATTCAGCAACTGGTCGTGCAGATCCAGCACTGCGACGGCCGATACGGTGGTACTTCTGACCATCGGGCTTGCTCTTGGTAGTTGCTTAGGTAACGACTCTAACGCACGGTGCAGAGCGGCGACCAGCCGTCGGCCGTGCAAGTGCAGGTTGCAACCAAAAGCCATGCAGGTTGAACCGCAGAGCCATGGCCAGCCGTCATCGGACCGCCTAGCATCGACGACACGACCATGGCACAGGAAGACCTGCTATGCCCGAGCACAGAATCGAATCGTTAAGCGCCTTGCGCGCACTGATTCCGCCACCACCGGCGATGATGCACAAACGCCTGCAGCGCAGGTTGGATGAGCACTGCCTGCTGATGATTCGCCAAGCGACGGTTTGCGCCGTCGGCTTCGCCGACCCGCGGTTAGATATCGAGTACCTCGATTTGCGCCACCATCCAGTGTTACGGGCCGAGGGCCAGGACATCCTGCTGCCCTGGCCGGCAGACAAAGCGATCTCACAGCAGCCGATAGAGGAAATGGCCTGCAGTCTGTATTTCATCCTGCCCGGCGTGGGGTTCAGCCTGCGCGCCAATGGCCGGGGCTCTCTGCGGGCCGGAAAGCTGTTGGAGTTTCGCGCCGAGGCGCTGTTCCTGCACTGTTCGCGAGCCAAGGTACGCGCCGATTTCTGGCGGGCCAGAGAGTACTCCACGCCCTTTTTAGCTGACACAGGGCAGGCCTTGTCCGAGCCAGCGCAGGCCTTTATCGCCGCCTCGCCCTACCTGCTGATGCTCACGCAGCGCCAGGCCGACGGCACCGAGATGTCGCCACGAGGTGACCCGGCTGGTTTCGTCCAGGTACTGGATCGCCACACTCTGCTGGTACCGGAACGCCCCGGCAACAAGGTTGCCTGCAGCCTGAGCAATATCCTCGTCGATGGCGCCTTGCGCCTGTCCTTCCTTCAGCCCGGCGCCGACACGGTTCTATCCGTGGCCGGGCGTGCCTGGTTGAACAACGACTCGAACTTGCTCGCCCCACTGGCAATCAACGGCAAGCCACCTCGGGTCGCTACCGTCGTGAACGTCGAGCGCTATCGCTTCCAGCACTGCCCAGATCTGCTGGCCGCGGGCTTATGGGATCGCGCAACACACCTGGACGAAAGGCAGATTCCAGCCTTTTCCAAGATGCTGTCCGAGCACATGAACGGTACGGGCCTGTTGGGCAAGGCCACCAGCCTATTGGTCGATGCGGTGGTCAAGCATGACCTGCGCCATCTCTACTGAGGTGAGGGGGTAGGCGACGGCTTAAGTGCCCTTCTGTACCTTGCCCAGCCGGATGGTTATTGCTGTCCGTCAGCATCCGAATCCGCTGCGCTTTCTAGCGAGGTTCTGCTCTAGCCAGTCATGTAAGCATGCGACTGGCTGGTATTGGCCGGTTCAGGTCATCCACGAACGGCCGCAAAGGGTCGAAAGCGGCCATTCGTCAGTGACTGCGTTCGACCCAAAGCGGCCAGTGGGGGGCGGAAATCTTACCCCCACTCTTGATGATCGGTTACCACTTACCAGAATGTGCCACGGAGGGTCAGCATGTGATTGCGCTTTTCGCCATACCAGTTACCCGACGCCGAAGAACCTAACGTTGCGTAGTAGGTCTTGTCGAAGATGTTGTTGGCGTTGTAGGCCAAGGTCCAGTGATCGTCAATCTTGTACTCGACGAGCGCGTTCCACACCGCGTAACCGCCCTGACGGTAGTCGTAGGCTTCGTTGCGCAGCACATTACCGGCGCTGTCGATCACACTGGCGGTACCGCTGACCAGATTCGCGCTCTGCACGATCGCGCCACCACCGACCTTGAAGTCGTGGAACTGGCCGGGCAACTGGTAGGTGCTCCACAGTTTGAACTGGTGCTTAGGCGTAATGCTGCTGAACGCAGTGTTGTCCTGGCGGTTGCGATTGTTGTTGTAGGTGTAGCCGGCCAGCACATTCCAGTCCGGCAGAATCTCGCCGGTCAGTTCCATGTCGATACCCTTGCTGACCACTTCTCCTTGGGTCAGGTAACAACAGTTGCCACCGAACAGCACGTTGGTGAGCGTGTAGTTCGGGTCGACCACCGCCTCGTTGTTACGCTTGGTGTAGTACAGCGCAAACGAAGCATTCACCGCACCATTGAACAGCTCGCCCTTGATCCCGGTTTCGTAGGTCTTGCCCTTCATCGCTTCGATCGAGCTGCCTGGCAGTGGACCTTGCAGCTTGTTCTGCTGCGGCTTGTAGATCTCGGAATAGCTGACGTAGGTCGACCACTCGTCGTTCAGGTCGTAGACCAGGCCACCGTAGGGCACCAGCTTGGTGGGCTCGCGGGTGTCGATGTCGGACTGTACGCTCCACACACCGTTGCTGCGCGCGCGGTACAGCTGCTCGAACTTGTAGCGCTGGGCCCGGGCACCGACGATCAAGTGCAACGGCTCGGCCAGTTGAAGGCGCAGGGTGGAGTACAGGCCATACTGGGTCTGGGTGTTAGGGCTGTAGTCGCGGTAGAAGTCTTTGTTAGTCGCCGGCATCGGCCACGGCGTGGAGCTTGGGTCGAACACGTCAATGCCGCCACCGGAACCGGCCGACTGCATGGTGCCTTCCCACTGGCTGGTAATTTTCTGATAGTCGACGCCCATGAGGAACTCATGATGCAGGTCGAATGCCTGGAATTTACCGGCGATGTTGGCATCCCAAAGCTTCTGGTCGCTGCGGTACTGGTTGACGTTGCCGCTCCAGGCCGGACCATCGAGAGTGACCGGGTTGACTGAACCGAAGTTGAACGCACTCTTGCCGAAGCCGGAGTCCAGGGTCTGGGTGTAGGTGACGTTGGCTTTCCAGTCGTCATTGAACGTGTGGTCGACCTTGGCGAACACCTCCTGTGAGCGGCCATCCAGATAGGCCCAGCTCTCGGTCAGGCTGGTGTTGCGCGACAGACCCAGGTCGGCGCCGGTGGCATAGCGCGGCAAGCCAGTACCGGAACCGGTTTCGTGAATGCGCTCGGAGCGGCCACCGACAGTCAGCATGGTGTCTGGCGTGATGTCGGCCTCCAGAATACCGTAGACGATCGGCTTTTCAGTGGCGCGGTCGTCGAGCATATACTGGCGGTCGGTGTAGGCGGCTACCAGGCGACCACGCAGCTTGCCGTCGAAACCCAACGGGCCAGTGACGTCGAACTGGGTACGGTAGTTGTCCCAGCTGCCGGCCGACAGGTCGACCTTGAGCTGGTAGGTGTCCATAGGGCGTTTGCGCACCAGGTTGATCATGCCACCCGGATCACCGGTGCCACCGAACAGGGCGGACGAACCACGCAGTACTTCTACGTGGTCGAACTCGACCATGTCGTAGTTCTTGTTCGAGTAGAAGCTGCCCGACGTAGTACCCAAGGCCATCGGTGCAGCACCGTCAATCTGGATGTTCTCTACCTTGAAGCCGCGCGAGTAAAAATCCGAAAGGCGGAAGTTGTTGTTCTTCACCGTGATGCCGGGGGTAATCTTCATGGCATCGGCAAGATCGGTCATACGCTGTTCTTCAATGACTTGCTTGGTGATCACCGACACCGACTGCGGTGTCTGCCGCAGGCTTGTCGGGGTCTTGGAGCCGATACTGACCTTCTCGGTGGTGTACGAGCCGGTATTCTCGGTCATCATGCCCATGCCCTGGCCTTCGATGAGGGTACTACCCAGCTCCAATGCAGATCCGCCGTCATTTGTCAGCGGTTGCAAAGACCAGCTGCCATCCACGGCCTGCGTGGCCGTCAAGCCAGTGCCCTCCAGCAGCAGGTGAAGCGCGATGTCGGCAGGCATCTCGCCGTTGACTGCTTTTGCCTGTTTGCCTTCGACCATGCCTGGGGTGTAAGGCAAACTGATGCCGGATTGCTCGGCAAAGCGATTCAACGCCTGGGCCAGCGGTGCTGCGGGCAAATCATAGCGCTGTGCAGGTTGCTGCGCCTGAGCCGTTTGGCAGAGGCTCGACATCGTGCCAATGAGGATGGCCTGAGCAAGCAAGGCAGGACGATAACGGAATAGCAAATCCATCGAGTTGTGGCTCCTGAAAAATGCGGGCTTTTTCTTCTTGTCGAAGGAGCCGGCGAAATCCCGTAAACAACTCGGCAGTTTTTTTCAGGCGGGAACGATGCGTACCCACAGCGACGTACGCCAGACCAGGCGCACAGGCAGCGTGTGGGTCAAGGTGCGCAGGGCATTGTCGGTATCGTCGAGCTGAAATACGCCAGAGATCTTCAGCCCGGCCACGGCCGGGTCGCAACCCACCCAGCCTGCACGTTGGCGCGCCAATTGCTCGACAAGTTCTGGCAGGAGCATGTCCCGGGTGATCAACACGCCACGAACCCAGGCAGAGCCTTCGAATGTCGGCCGCTCAACAAGCTGGGGGCCGGCCCTGTCGATGCGCCATTGCTGCCCGGCTTGCGCCTGTGCTGACGCTTGGCCTGGAAACAGAACGGCAACTTCGCCCTTGTCGACGGTTAACCGCGTGAAGCCGTTTTCCTGGCAAATATTGAATGTCGCGTTGGTGGTCTCGTAGCGCCCTTGCGCCGTAGCTACGCATAGTGGACGCTGCAAAGCGTCAACGGCCGTTTGTACGTACGCCTGTCCTTCTCGCAGTGCGATCTGGCGACCTCGCGAGTCGAGCCTTACATCCACAGCACTCCTGCTGTCGAGTTGCACAGTACTGCCGTCGGCCAGTGCAAAGCGGCGCCGCTCGCCGGTGCTGGTGCTGTAGTCGGCGAAACTGGTGCGCCAAGGCGATTGCTGCACGACACCACCCGCCATGCCCAGGCCAAGAAGGCCCAAGCCAAGCGTCTTGATCGCCGTGCGGCGTCCCTGGTTGCCAAGTGTATCGATTGCGACACCGGGCGGTAGCTCACGCGCATGCGAGAACCAGGCTTGAGCCTCCTGCAAGGCTTGCCAGTGCGCCTCATGCCTTGGATCTGCCTGGCGCCAAGCCATGCACGCGGCACTCACGCTCGGTGCGTATTGTGAGGACTCGAGCTTCACCAGCCAGTCGATGGCTTGATCGAGCACCTTGTCTGTCATGGTTCGAGTGAGAGTTGGTAGCAGTGACGGATGGCCTTGGACATGTACTTCTCTACACTGCTCAGGCTGACCCCCTGGCGGGCTGCGATCTCCTGGTAGCTGAGCCCCTCCAAGCGCGACAGTAGAAACGCCATACGTACCTTCGGTGCCAGGCCGTCCAGCGAAGCGTCGATCTGCATCAGCGTCTCTAGCAGCATCAGTTGCCTCTCGGCAGAGGGCGCTTCGGCCTCAGGCAATTGCGCCAGCGCCCTTAGATAGGCTGCCTCCAACTTTTGCCGGCGGTAGCGGTCAATCAACAGCCCTCTCGCTACGCTGCTCAACCAGGCCCTCGGTTGTCGCAACCCGGCAATCTGCTGCGGGCGCAGAATCGCATGCAAGAAAGTGTCTTGTGCGACGTCCGAGGCCTGGTCACCGAAGTGATGCCGACGTTGCAGCCAGGTCAGCAGCCAGAGATGATGATCACGGTAAAGACCAGCGATGCGGTCACGTGTTTCAGGTGCGAAAGCAGGTGAAGGCAACACGGTGACTCCTCTCGTCCATAATCAAAATTGCATGCAGATGTTAATCATTCGCAATGGTACGAGATTCTAGGGGGTACTCTCAAGGGGCTGATCAACTACCCGCTCAGCATCCTTTTGTGCACGCAAATGTTCGCCCTCAGCGCATAGAGATTACTAATTCACCTTGCATAGGCGGCAGAACGTTCGCAATGGCTCGAATGCTGTCAGTGGTGATCGGGCATTTCGATCCAACGTTGGCGGCGGTACGAGACGTGGATGGGATGAAAGGAACAATCAGGGACTGATGGAATGGCGTTACAAGTAAGACAAGCCTGCGTGACCGATCTACCGGCCATTTATCGCGGTGAGGAGAGCTATATCCTTACTTGGGAGCCTGCGCATGAAGCTTCATGGCGTAGTGACCTTGAGCGCCATTTGACGCGATGGACAGAGAACCTCGACCATCTGAAAATCGCTGTCATCGTGGATGCTTTCGCAGGTTACTCATTGTGGATTCCCGATGGCAACTACGCAGAGCTTTGCACCCTCCACGTAGCCCCAGGCTTTCGTCGCAGTGGCGTTGGAACAAAGCTGCTGGAGGCATATATGTTCGATGCCGCATGTCAGGGTTTCACTCAGTTACGGTTAAGTGTACGGCCTGACAATCCTGCAAGGGTGATGTACGAGAATGCGGGTTTTTTGTGCATCAGTACTGGTGCGAATGGCTATCTGATATACGAACGTTGCCTATAAACGCGCTCTGGTGTGCGCGGAATTCTGGCTGTTCGCTGACCTTCGCGAACGTCCGCTATGGGTCGATAGCGGCCGTATTTTACAGCCCTCTAGAGCGGGCTCGCTCCGCGACAGCAATCACACCGATACCTCGCATCGCGAGGCAAGCCCGCTCCTACTGACTGGTAGTTGGCTTGTTCCAGGGGCAGGCACGCGTAGCAAGCACCGCTCCGCTACCTGACACACATTCAGCTGGCTCTTGAATACTACCCCCGACCCCGCTACCCTCCCCCTGTCGTTGTAAATCCAGCGACCGGGTTTGGTCACCTGCGAGAAATCAAGGCGCACAAGCGCCCCATCCGATTCAGCTGGCGCTTTTTTTGTGTCTGCTGTTTCGTGTTATGGCGGCTGTGCGTGGGGCGCACTCGTGCGCGCCGGGTTCCTTGATTCCCGGTTGACCAACCTGCGTACAGTCGCCACCCATCGTTTGGTCACGGTTCGTGGCGGCTCCATCAATCAAGGAGCTCCACAATGACAAAACCCGTTCCTGACCCTC
The DNA here is from genome assembly GCF_040438935.1 of Pseudomonas vranovensis. Lineage (NCBI taxonomy): Bacteria > Pseudomonadati > Pseudomonadota > Gammaproteobacteria > Pseudomonadales > Pseudomonadaceae > Pseudomonas > Pseudomonas vranovensis. Next base: position 2,574,683 of record NZ_CP159259.1, read on the forward strand.
CCCTCACCACGCAAACCGCCACCACCTTCGGCTCCTGCAACGGCAGCCACGAACCTCTGTTCGCTGTACGTGCCGGTGTCTCGTCCGAAGATGCCCTGATCCACGCCTCCATCCTCATCAAGAGCGCCTACCAGACCAACGCCCAGGCCTGTGAACTGGCCGACCCCGAGGTCCGTAACCTGCTCTGGGGTTCGCAGCACACGCTGGAAATGAGCCTGGCGCTGATCGAGGCGTTGCTGGATGAAGTAGAAGCACGGGCGGCGACGTCAACGGTTCTGCAGCGCTCGGCTGAAGCCATTCAAGCTGCAGTGAAGTAGTGACTGCGGGTTGAACAGGGGCCGCCGATGCGGCCCTTCGCACGCTGCGCATTGGCGCAGCAAGGTGGCGAACGGGAGCGAGTTCAGCCCGGCGCAGCAGTTTTGGCACGGCGGTGATTTGAACCACGACCGCTGCGCGGCCGATCGCAGGCTGGTGCCAGCGGCTACACCGGCTCGGCTCGCCATCCGTAACCAGCTTTGCAGGCGATCAGTGCAATGCTGTTGATTGCTTCCTGCGACAGGCAGACAACGACCAGTAGCGGAGCGCGGGGCAGCTATGGTGTGATGACTGCTTGTTCCGCCATTGGCAGGTGGATCTTTGTCCAGCCTGCAACGATCACGCGCTGGAATCTCTGATTACCACAGGATGCGCTATTCATGGAAATACCCTTCTCCACAATCAGTGAGCGCTTGAACAATCGCCGATTCGCGGTAGCGGACAACGCCAGCGGATTGTCCGGCGCAGGCACCGTGTTTCATTATCAGGTCGAGGGCGATGCCATTTCCGGTACCTACCAGGGCGGCCGGATCCGCAGGGGCACTCAAATCGGCCGCGTGACAGGCGCCGACTCCATTGAACTGCTGTTTCAATGCCTGACAACGGAGGGAGAGATGCTTGCCGGCTGGTCGCGTGGCACGGTGGCTGTCGATCACCAGGGCCGGACCACACTGCGCTTTGTCTGGGGCTGGTTGTCGGGTGCGACCGGCGGTGGGGAGTCGAGCTACACCGAACTTGCCCAGGCCTGCGCATGAACATGATCATCCGCACTGAACAGGCCGAGGACATCGACACCATCAGCCGCCTGACCGAAGCCGCATTCCGCACTCAGGTGCATTCAAGCCACACCGAACACTTTATCGTCGATGCACTGCGACGCGCCGGCCAGCTCAGCGTGTCGCTGGTGGCCGTGGACAATGACGCGATCATCGGCCACGTTGCCCTTTCCCCCGTCGCGCTCAGCACTGGAGAAACCGGGTGGCACGGCCTTGGGCCTATCAGCGTATGGCCGGATCACCAGGGGCAAGGCATCGGTTCGGCGTTGATGAAGGCTGCGCTGGTGCAGCTACAGCAACTCGGCGGTGCCGGCTGCGTGGTATTGGGCGACCCTGGCTATTACGGTCGCTTCGGCTTTCATGCCCACCCTGGCCTCGAACTGGCGGGGGTTCCACCCGAGTACTTCCAGGCGCTGTCGTTTGGCAGCGATGTGCCGACAGCGGCGGTGAAGTACCACGAGGCCTTTGAAGCCACCGAGTGAACGAGTAGCGCCGGGTGCTGCTGCTTCAGTCGTGATGCTTGTGTTTATGCTTGTGCTTGGAATGGCCGTTGTGGTGATCGTTGTTGTGGTGGTGATCGTTGTCATCGGCCAGGTTGTTACCCACCGCACTGCCCGCCGCACCGCCCAGGCCAGCACCGATGGCGCCGCCGGTCGAACCGCCTACGCTGTTACCAATCACCTGCCCGCCCGCGGCACCGAGGCCGCCACCCAGGGCTGTTTCGGTTTTCTTGCCGTCCTTGGCCGTCATGGCGCCTCCGGCAGCACCGCCCAACCCGGCTCCGATGGCGGCACCGGTACTGCCGCCGACCGCCTGCCCCACCACACTACCCAACGCCCCGCCGACACCGCCGCCTATAGCGGTGGTGGTGCCTTCCGACGCGATGGAATAAGGCGATGCCAGCAGGATGACTGCAAACAAGGGGAATGTTCTACGCATCGTACTTACCTCCAGATTCATCGAAGGATTAAGTCTGTTGGATGCAAAACAACCGGGTCAATGCAGATCCGGCTGTTCATGAATGCAGGTCAATGGATGGGTGACTAACTCGACCATCCATCGCTCCATTTGACGAAATGCCGTGCAGCAACGCTAGAAAAGCTCGATCGGCACACTGACGATCAGGCGATTTTCAGTGAAATCATTCACGCCAAAATCACGACCCACTTCTGCGTTGATCCAGCGAACGCTAAGCCCCTGGAACTGGCGAAGCTGAAAGGTATAGGTCAGCCCCAGGTCACGCTCCCACTCGCGTCCGTTCGATGTCTCGGCAGTGTGGATGTGGTCGCCGTGCGCATAGCGCATCAACATCGTCAATCCCGGTATGCCAAGGGCGGCAAAGTTGTAGTCGTAGCGCAGTTGCCACGACCGCTCCTGAGCGGAGACGAAGGTATTGGCGAACAGGTCGTTTGCCATCGTGCTGCCCAGCGAGCGGTCGATCGTGACCCAACCATCCTCCCCGTACATGCGCTGCAGGCCCAGGTAGAACCGATGGCCGCCATGCGCGGCCGAGAGCAGCAAAGACGCCGCCTGGTTATCCAACGTTCCCGCGACCGAGCGCCCCGTGTCGCGGGTATCGAATGCCCCCAGCACACCGCCGACGGTCCAGCCGCCCACGGGTTGGTAATGGGTGATGCTGTAGTAGTCCTGGTGATAGACGTTCTGCAGCTCTGCCGTCCAAAGACCCAGTGCTGAATCCTTGCCCAGGCTGTACTCGCCGCCGGCATAGGTGAAACGGTCGGAGGTTGCGGTTGCAACGGTGCGGCCACCCATTGACGGGTAGAGATCTTCGCTATCGGCAGCACTGCGCGGGCTGAAGGAATGAATCCGACCGGCATGCAGCGTGAGGTGCTCGAACTCTCTCGAGGTGAACATGGCGCCTTGAAAGGTCTGGGGCAGCAACCGACCGTCGTTGAAGCGCAAAACGGGGATGTCTGGCAACAGCTCACCCAGGCGCAGTTCGCTGCGAGACAGGCGAAGCTTGGCAGTCAGGCCCAGTCGGCCATAACTGCCGGGTGCGCGGCCATCGTCGTGGTCATAGGGCAGCAGTTCGGTGCCGGTACGGTCCGGGCTGCTGTCGAGCTTGACGCCCACCAGGCCCAGAACATCCAGGCCTGCTCCGACAACCCCTGGGGTGTAACCCGAAGTGGCTTTGAAGATGAACCCCTGGGCCCATTCCTGACGCTGGCTTTGCGGAGCATCCGCGTCACTGTAGTCACGGTCGAAGTAATAGTTGCGCAACGTCAGCGTTGCCTTGCTGTCGTCGATGACACCTGCTTGAGCAATAACCGGCCCGGCAGACGCGCACAGCAGTGCCGCCCAGGCAGTGGGAGTTTTCAAGACGGACATAGCGAATTCCTTTGTTGTACTTTTTGTGGAATGCGATGGTTTGTTGCTTATTGCACCAGCAAGAGCGCCCCGGAGACGAAGGCGAAGACCAGCACGAAACGGCGCAGGCGCGTCTCGTTCACCAGGTCTCGGGCCCAGTAACTGGCGGCCACACCCAGAGCGAGCGGAACGCACAGGGCCAGCACCGGTGAGACCTGCTCGGCGTGCAAATGCCCACCCAAGGCCAGGACCACCAGCGAGATCACTTCACCCACCAGAAAGCACAAGGCGACAGACCCTCTCAATGTGGCGACGGGCGAGTGCTGATACACCAGGGCCAGCGGCGGGCCGCCCACCCCGGTAGCGGTTTCGGTGATGCCGGTGATCACCCCGGTCGAGATCAGCGCCCGGCGTCCGGGCACGAAAGACGGTGCCATCCAGGTAGCCAGGCACGCCGCTATGGTTGACAACCCGATCAACAGATTGAGTTGCGAGAGCGGCAACCAGAGCAGTATCCAGACGCCGCCAAACGTGCCGGCAAAGCGTCCCAGGGTAATCCACGAACTGCCCCTGAAATCGATAGCACCACGCTCGCGCCAGGCCACCACGGCATTGAGTGGCAACATCAGTATCAACAGGCTGATGGGCAAGGACTCAGGCGCCAGCAATCCCATTACCGGCGCCACGATCAATGCGAAACCCATTCCCGTTGTGCCCTGGATGAGCGCACCGCACGCGACGGCGACAGCAATGATGTACAGGGGGTCGAAGGGTAGATTCATCGTTCACTCGTTCCTGGTCGATTAAGCCACAGTCGGCAAGGGGTGCACTTTATGGATCGGGGCCTGGTCGACGACGCTCCTGGCCAGCGCATCCACTTGACGCATCAAAGAGCGTGCATCCCAGTCCGTGGGCCAGCCTTGCCACAAGCACACCTTGCCCTGGACTACCACGGCCTGGATCTGGTCCCGATTGGCCAGCCGCACCAAGTCCCAGGTCAGGTTCCAGGATGGCAGCAACTCCGGCACTGCCAGGTCCACCAGCAAGAAATCCGCAGCCTTGCCCGGCGCAATCCTGCCGGTCACCTCGCCTAGCCCGAGCACACCGGCAGCGTGCTGGGTACCCATGTCGAGCCACAGCTGGCCACCACCACACACCGAGTCGCCTACCGGCAAGCCGTGGGCAAAGCGCTGAGCGGCCTCGGCGTAATCGAGCAGGCGAAAGCCGTCGCCGCGAGTGCCGTCGGTTCCGAGGCCGAGGGGAATGCCCAGACAATGCATCAAGTGCGCCTGGGCCACGGCATTGCCCTTCCAGGCACTCGCTACCGGGTTGTAGCTCACGGCAGCGCCGCTATCGCGCAACAGGCAGATTTCGTTCGAGGTCAGCAGCGTGGCGTGGGCAAGCAGTGCTCCGGGGCCAAGCGCGCCAGCCCGGTGCAGATGTTCCAGCGGTCGAACCCCATAACGCTCCAGCGAGCGCTCGACCGCCACCAGATGCTCGTTGACGTGACTCTGGAACACTCTTCCCGCCTCATGGCACAAGTGGTACACAGCGCCCAGGGTGTTGTCGGTGGCAATCTCCGGGATCGGGATCGCCAGGGAGGGCGTGATCAACGCATCGTTGTCCCATTGCGACAAGTGCTGTTCGCCCATGGCGAGGACCTGGCGCGCATCAAGCACGCGCGCCCCTTCAAGGTCGTTGCAGGTTTTGGCCAGCACACAGCGTATGCCAACCTCATGGACCGCTTGGGCAATCGCTTCGACACCTTCCTTTGAACGCGTTCCGGCATCGCACACCGTGGTGAACCCACCGCGCAGCGACTCGAATGCCGCCAGCTTGCTGGTTAGATACAGCAGCTCGGTATCGAGCGAGCCTTCCAAAGGAATCCACACGCGGCGAAAAATCTCCGACGGTTCGCCAAACACCAGGCCTTTGCCAAAACTCTGACTGAGGTGGTGGTGGGTGTCGATGAAACCGGGCATCAACAGCTGGTTTTCAAGGCGGAGCACCGCATGGCCTGGGTAGCGAGTTTGTAATAGCTGCAAAGGGCCGACATCGACGAAGTGGCCGTCATGCACCAGCACAGCGTGGTCGCGACGAGGCCCTTCGGGCAGCATCAACCACTCGGGTGCCAGCAGCTGATTCGGCGCGACAAGGTGTTCAGGCGAAATCGCCAGGTGATCGGAAACAGTGCAATTCATATAGAAGCCTTAATGTGCGAGTCAGGAGTTGATCAGCGTGGGCTTGGCGTCAACCGGGGTGGGCTGGCGACCAACGCAATGGAACACGAAGTTCATGACCGCCGCCGTGAGGGCGCCCATGGCCACGCCATTGCCGAGCAGGCCGGCAACACCGCTGGGGAACTGGCTGTAGACGCCGGGAACGAGAATCGGCAGCAACCCGACTGCCAAGGCAATCGACACCACGTACATGTTGCCGTGGTTGCGCAAATCCACCTTTCGCAGCATGTCGATGCCCATGGTGCCGACAATGGCGAACACAATCAGGCTGGTACCGCCAACCACCGCTTCCGGTACGCCCTCGATCAGGCGGGACAACGGCGCAAGCAATGCAAACAGCAGTAGCAGCACACCGGAAACGGCCGTGACATAACGTGAGCGAACGTGTGTGGCGCGGATAACGCCGATGTTTTCCCCGCTGGTGATAATCAGCGAAGTGCCCATGAACCCACCGAGAATCGACGTCAGCGCGTCCCCTCGGATGGTGCGTACCACATCCCGGTTGACATCCAGGGGTTTGTCGACTGCCTCGCTGATGGCCACGGTCTGGCCGGTAGCCTCCACCATGGAGACCAGGCAGAACAACATCAGGGGAATCGAGGCGAACACATCGAAGTGCGGCACGCCGAAGGGCATGAAAGTAGGCAGGCTCAACAACGGGTACACACTGAAGCCGGTGCTATCGAATGCGCCAATGGCCACCGCCAGCAAGCTGCCGCCCACCAACCCAAGCAAGATCGACAACTGGCCCAGCGTACCGCGCAACAGGCGTGCGCACAGCACCGTGATGGCAATGGTGAAAAATGCCAGTAGCAATTGCTGGGGCGCGGCGAAATGGGCGCTACCGGGCTGGCCGACAATCAACTGGCCGGACAGCTTGACCAGGTTGACTGCCACCAGCAAGAGCATGGTGCCCACCACCACCGAGGGAAAAAACCGCAACAGCCGCCGAAAGACCGGTAGCACCAGAAAGTAGAACACGCCCGTCAGTATCACCGCCCCCGAGGCAGTGGCCACGCCATTTTGCTGGGCGATCAAGATGAACAGCATGATCGGGGCGCCCCCTGGCAGCATGATGAAGGGCAAGCGTGCCCCGCAGCCGCGCAGACCCAACGACTGCAAGAGCGTGCCCAGGCCACAGACCAGGAAGGTGGCGCTGAGCAACTGCAGCGTCAGCTCGCTGGTAAAGCCCAGCGCCGTGGCCATCAGAAACACCGATGCAATGGGTGATGCAGCCATCACCAGTACATGCTGGGCACCAAAAATCAGTAGCTGGCGCCACGGCAAGCGCTCGTCCACGGGTGAAACAGGGTTGTTTGCGTTATCCGGCATATCCCACCTCGACCTGGGCCAGCCACGTGGCCCATTGAAATTATTGTTATTTGGATCTGGATGTAGCCTTGGTGGGAATGTGCAGACATTTCCTCACCCAAATCGATTTTTTATTAAGCCCAAATCGATTTGGGCAGAATGTATTCCTGTTCCTGCAACCTGTCAACGTGGTCGATCTGCCCCCTGAGTGCGAGTAGCTGGTAGCCTCCAGGCAGCGTATAACTCCGCTCATCGCTTAAAGAGCCAACTTATCTATGCCCAACAGCCCCTCTCGCCGCCTCACCATTGCCGATGTCGCCAATGCTGCCGGGGTGTCGCGCACCACTGTTTCCCATGCGCTGAACGACCGCGGACAAGTCGACCCTGCGACACGAGCATTGGTGAAGGAAGTCGCTGAGCGCCTTGGCTACAGCCCCAACCTGCGCGCCCAACGACTGCGCACAGGGCGCGCCAACGCCATTGCCCTGCTCTCCTCCATGCCCTTTGCGGTCGCAGGTGGATCGTCCCGCCTGGGTTTTATGATGGAAATTGCCGCCACGGCGACAGAGGCGGCGTTGCGCCGGGGCGTAGCCCTGGTGCTGGTTCCGCCCATGGATGAAGCACAGACCCTGCTCGACACCCTCGATATCGACGGTGCCGTGATCATCGAGCCAATCGCCAATGACCCGCATGTAGCACGCTTGCGCAAACGCGGTGTGAAGCTGGTGTCCATCGGTCGCCAACCTGAAGCGCAAGCCGCCTTGCCGTATATCGACATGCACGGTGAAATCGCTGGCAGGCTGCTGCTGGAGCACTTGCGCGAGCAAGGCGCCAAGCGCGTGGGCCTGCTGATCGGGGTTCAATCTCGCCACTCGTACCTGGACATGGAGGCTGCCTACCGGGCCTATTGCGAGGCCAACCAGCTGGCCCCGGCGATCGTTCGGGCGGACGAAGGGGGCGGTGAAATGGCTGGCGCTGCAGCGTGCCTGCAACTGCTGGACGAGCATCCCGACATGGACGGCCTGTGTGTTCCGGTCGATGCCTTTGCAACAGGCGCGGTGAGGGCATTGCAGGAGCGGGGACTCAAGGTTCCCGAGGATATGAAAGTGGTGACGCGCTATGACGGATTGCGCGCCCGGGAATGCGCCCCACCGTTGACGGCATTGAACATGCACCTTGAAGAAGTGGCGGCACTGGCCATCGAGTTGCTTTTTGAACAGATCAACGATACTGGACAACGCCAACGCATCGATGCGCCCCTGGCGACCCTGGTCGCACGCGAATCCAGTTTGAAAACATAGCCGCCAGCCAGCGTGTCATGACCGCTGCGCGCTCGATCGCAGGCTGGCGCCAGCGGCTACAGCGGTTTGCCGTAGCCGCTGCCGAGGTACGAGGCTGCGATCGACTGCACAGCAGTCGTCAGGTGGGCGCAATGGTCCCGAAGACACGACCGCTGCGCGCTCGAGCGCAGGCTGGCGCCAGCGGCTACAGCGGTTTGCCGTAGCCGCTGCCGAGGCACGAGGCTGCGATCGACTGCACAGCAGTCGTCAGGTGGGCGCAATGGTCCCGAAGACACGACCGCTGCGCGCTCGAGCGCAGGCTGGCGCCAGCGGCTACAGCGGTTTGCCGTAGCCGCTGCCGAGGTACGAGGCTGCGATCGGCTGCGCAGCAGTCGTAGTTGCAACGACGCAACCACGGAGCCCCCCCTAATACCCGGTCATCTCCAGGTAACCACTGCCCCCCTCGCTTCCCTTCAATCGCACCGGCCCCTCCCAGTATGCAAAGCGGGTGTGCATCCAGGCCCTGGGCTCCAACGCCTCGACCTCTACATCCACACCCCGCCCGGGCACCCTTACCCGCCAGCGCGTTGGCACCTGCTTGCCGTTTTCCTGCAGCGTCCAGGTCAGCGCCTCAAGCTGGACCTGCTCGCCTTGCAGTGCCTGCGCCTGCCCCTCGGTAGTGATCCACGTGCCTGCGCGGTAAGGCTGGCCCTGTTGTTCACGCACCTGGAACAGCATCAGCTTGGCACCGCTGTCCAGGTGCAGGGAAAACCAGTCCCACCCGGATTGCCCGGCCGCCAGGGGTTGACTGCTCCACTCGCGGTCCAGCCAGGCACGGCCGGTAACCGCGACATGCCGACCTTCACGCTCCACCTCGCCAGTGACCCGGAAAAACGGCTGGCTGTAGTAGTACGAGGCTTGCCCTTTGCCGGACTTTTCGCTGTAGCCCTTGACGCCATGCAGCACCAGCGGGCCCCTACTGACCAGGTCCAGGCGGTAGGCAAAACCCTGACCGCGTGCATGCATTTGCAACTGCCCGAGGTCATCGGCGCCCTGCAACGACCAATCGTTGATCCACGCCCGAAATGGCCGAACCTCCACACCTGCCTGGCCAATGCCACCCCGGGCAAGGGTTTCAGCGGACTGATGCCCTCCCGGCCCGGTCAGTGCCGCATGCCCCATCCACAGGTTCGGGCTGGTCCAGCCGGCAGCCTCCGGCCCGGGGCGCAGGGCCGAGCGAAACAAGGTCCACTGCGCCCCCCACGCCTGCCCTTGCGCATCCTCGAGGTTGGCGGTGATGTACCACCACTCGATGCGAAAACCGTCGTGGGCACCGTGGTCACGGGGAAAGACCAGTGCATGGTCACGGATCACCTGTTTGAATGCACCGGCGTCCTGCCCCAGCCCGGCATAGCCCTTGGGCGCGGGCGCAGGCTGGTCACACCCGCACAGCAGCAGGAACATCACCGCCCACGCTTCACGCTTCATCGGCAAATTGCCTCAACAACGCGCCCGGCTGGCATCGCATCAGCTGCCACAACGGCCAGGCGCTGGCCAACAGGCTGGTGAACACGCCGAGCAACCCCAGCTGTAACAACTGGCCGGGAAACACGTACAGCGGCAAACGCCAGCCAAACGCCTGAACATTCACCACGGCCACCAGGCACCAGGCCAGCAGCAACCCCAAGGGGATCGCCAGCAGCACGGTGAGGGTGCTGAGCATCAAGGTCTGGCCCAGGGTCAACCACACCAGTTGCGTGCGCTGCACGCCCAGCGCCCAGAGCGGCGCCAGTTGGCCCAGGCGACTTTGGCCCAGGGTCAGCAGGCTGATGAACAAGGCGACGCCGGCAACCCCGAGCGTGAGGCTGTTGAGCGCGGCAGTGGCGGCAAAGGTGCGGTTGAAGACGCCTGTCGACCAGCGCTTCAAGCGCGACTGCTCGACCACGCGGCTGTCGCCCAGGGCAAAGCGCTGCTGCAACGCTGCTTTGAGCGCCGAGAGGTGCTCGGGCGCGAGGTCCAGGCTCAGGCCGCTCAAGTTTGCGCGTGGCCAGTGTCGGCGCAGCCAATCGGCATTGACCAGCACATGCCCCTTGGGGTTGCCATAGTCGGCGTATACCCCGACCACAGTCATGGCCGGTGCAGAACCTGCAGGCAGTTCAAGAGCGTCGCCCACCGTCACACCCAGTCGCCGGGCCAACTGTTCGCTGAGCATCAGCGCCCGACCGCTGGCCAGTTGCGCCCAGGCGTCCGGGCTTTGTTCCAGCAACGGCCAGCGCGTGCGATAGCCGGGGTGGGCGATGATGCCCTGGACCTGCACCGGCCACTGCTGCAAGCGCAGCTCGACCCGCCAGCTTGGCAGCACAGCGCTGACCTGCGGTTGCTGTTCGAGCCAGTCACGTACGTCGAGGGCCTGGGCGGTGTCCCTGGGTGTGATGTAGAGGTCGGCGGACAGTCGTTGGTCAAGCCAGCCGATGAAGGTCTTGCGAAAGCCTTCGGTCATGCTACCCACGCCCACACTGGCGGCCAGCGCGAGCAGCAAGGCCATCAGCGCCAGGTTCAGCGCCGGCAGTTGCTGGCGGCTGTCGGCGATGAACCACTGGCTCAAAGGCCGCTGGCAAATACGCGCCAGCCAGGCCAGCGCAGCGTCGAGCACGGCAGGCAACAACAGCGCCGACGCCAGCAACAGTGCTGCCAGCAGGACAAAGGCGCTGGCCAGGCTATTGCCCAGTTGCCAACAACCAAGCACCACCAGCAGCAAAAGCCCCGACGCCAACGCCTGGCGCTTCAGCCAGGGGCCTTGTGCCAGGCGCCATGCCTGGGGTTGCGCCAGGGCCAGCAGCGGCAAACGGGCGGCGCGCAGCACGCTGCCGATGCCGGCCAGCAGCGCCCCCAGCACACTCACGAGCACCCCCGCCAACCACCACCAGGCCGGCAAACTCAACTGCCCCGCGACCTGGGCGCCATACAAACCTCGCAGGCTGGCTGCAACGTCGGGCAGCAACATCGCGGCCAGCGCATAGCCGCTGGCCGCGCCGAGCAGACCGCCCAACACGGCGAATACCCCCAATTCCAGCGCCAGCCCGGCCAGCACGATGGGCAAACTGACGCCACAGGCGCGAAGCGTGCGGATCAGCCCGCGCCGCTGCTCTAGGGCCAGGCCAATGGCGGCATGGGCGATAAACAACCCGACGACGAAGGCCAACAGGCCCAGGGCGGTGAGGTTGAGGTGAAAGCTGTCGGTCAGCCGCTGCAGGCCGCCGTCGTCGCCGGGGGGTTGCAGCTCAAGGCGCGCGGCAAGGGACGCGGGCAATGGCCCTGGCGGCCCCGCCAGCAGCAACCGCGACAACTGCCCGGGCGCCTGCAACAACACCTGGGCATGGCCGATATCCACCACGATCACGCCCGGCGCCAAGTCTGGCATGAGGACAAAGGGCGGCAACCTCAGCCCTTCACTGCTGACCGCGTGATCGGTGGCGCTCATGCCCAGTTGCTGCAGGGTGTCCGGACCGATCCAGGCCTGCCCCGGTGTACCGACGAACGCCTGCAGGTCGAAGTCCTCCGGGTGCGCGCCGGCAACAGCCGTTGCCGGTGGCAGGCTCAGTGGCTCGATACCCAGCACGCGAACACTGCGTGGCTGCTCGCCGGCGAAGCGCAAGCGGCCCTCCAGTACCGGCGAAGCCTGCCAGCCCAGCTGGCGCAGCTGCAGGTAGAGCGATTGGTCGAACCGCTCACCGTCACGCGGCACCAGTTGCGCGTGCAGCGGCCCCGCCATCACTGCACTGGCGCGGGCATAGTCATTGCGTGCCTGGCTGTTCAGCGCCTGGACGCCAGTCCACAGTGCCGTGGCCAGCCACAGCCCGGTCAGGATGCTGAAACACTGCAGGCGATGGCGCCGCCAGTGGCTCAGCAACGCCTGCAGGGCAATCAGCAAGGTGCTCACCGGCGTGGCTCGGGTTGCACGCGACCGGCCTGCAGGACACAGCGCTGCTGCAGGTGCGCCGCCAGGCGGTGACTGTGGGTCACCATCAACAGGCTGCTGCCCACCTCGCCGACCAGTTGCAACATCAGGCTCAACACCGCATCGCTGCTGGCCTCATCAAGGCTGCCGGTGGGCTCGTCGGCCAATAAAAGCGCGGGGCGCCCGGCCAATGCGCGACCGATCGCAACCCGCTGTTGCTGGCCGCCTGACAGTTGCTCCGGATAACGCTGCAGCACGTCCAAGAGGCCCAGGCGCCCCGCGAGGTACGCCACCCACGGCGGATCATGCCGGCCGGCCAGGCGTGCCTGAAACGCAAGGTTGGCGCCCACATCCAGGCTGCTGATCAAGTTGTACTGCTGGAACACCAGCCCTATGCCCTCCCGGCGCCAGCGCGCGAGCGCCGGTTCCGAGCGATTGTCGAGGGGTTGATCGTCGATCAGGATGCGCCCGCTATCAGCCCGATCAAGGCCCGCCACCAGGTGCAGCAACGTGCTTTTGCCACTGCCCGACTCGCCCATCAGCGCCAGGCTGCTACCGCGTGCCAGGTACAGGTCGACGCCCTGCAATACTGGCAGCAGGCCCTGGGCGGTGGTGTATGACTTGCGCAATTGTTCGATGACCAGCATCTACGGCGACCCTTACCCGGTGTGCTTCACAGCGTAGTTGCCAAGCCAGCCAAACGCAGTGAAAGTACGCGCCCCGCTTACCTTACACACCCCAGGGAAGGTTTTTTGAATGCGTGAACGTAAATCGGCGCGATTGCTGGTCATCAACCCCGATCAGCAGGTGCTGCTGTTCAAGTTCGTCCACAAGGACGATGCACTGGCTGGTAGCGAACACTGGGCGACGCCGGGCGGTGGGCTTGAGGAAGGCGAAACCTTCCAGGCGGCGGCGATACGTGAACTGCGCGAGGAGACGGGCATCCAGATCAGCTCGGTTGCCGAGCCGGTTGCTGAACGCCGGTTTGAAATGCTGCTGCCCAGTGGCGAGTGGGTGTTCTCGGTCGAGCAGTACTTTGTCGTGCAGGTAGCAGACCCGACACTGTCCCGCGCCGACTGGACCGCGCATGAGCTGAAAGTGATGGCCGAGCACCACTGGTGGTCGGTGGAGGAGCTGCGGTGTACTGAACAGACGGTGTGGCCTGAAGCGCTGCTGGAGATGCTGCGGCCTGTTTACGGTGATGCACGGCCCTGAATCACGACCGCTGCGCGCTCGATCCCAGGCTGGCGCCAGCGGCTACATCGGTTTGCCGTAACCGCTGCCGAGGCACGAGGCTGCGATCGGCTGCGCAGCAGTCGCCAGATGGCGCAATGGTCATGAATGCACGACCGCTGCGCGCTCGATCCCAGGCTGGCGCCAGCGGCTACATCGGTTTGCCGTAACCGCTGCCGAGGCACGAGGCTGCGATCGGCTGCGCAGCAGTCGCCAGATGGCGCAATGGTCATGAATGCACGACCGCTGCGCGCTCGATCGCAGGCTGGCGCCAGCGGCTACACCGGCAATCCGTAGCCGCTGCCGAGGCACGAGGCTGCGATCGGCTGCGCAGCAGTCGCCAGATGGCGCAATGGTCATGAATGCACGACCGCTGCGCGGCCGATCGCAGGCTGGCGCCAGCGGCTACATCGGTTTGCCGTAACCGCTGCCGAGGCACGAGGCTGCGATCGGCTGCGCAGCAGTCGCCAGATGGCGCAATGGTCATGAATGCACGACCGCTGCGCGCTCGATCGCAGGCTGGCGCCAGCGGCTACATCGGTTTGCCGTAGCCGCTGCCGAGGCACTTGCACAGCAATCGCTTCGCAGTCCGAGCATCTATCAAACCACCTTGCGCAACGCCGGCAACCGCACCAGCGACCAGCCCGCCTCGGACTCCGCCAGGGCCAGGCGAACACCGTCGACCGGCAAGGTATTGAGCAGGGCCTGGGCCAGGTCGCCCACCATCCAATTGGCGGTATTGGAGGCAATCACTCGACCGTCGGCCGACACCAGTACCGCCTGATGCTCCAAGCGCATCAGGCTGCGCACCAGCAGGCGCTCGACGTTGTGCAGCGACAGGTCCAGCCCTGCCACGCCAATGAAGCGCTCCTGCACGTAGATCGGCATGGTGAAAGTCAGCACGTACATGTTGGTGCCATAGAGGTCCACATAGGGCCCCTCGACCGCACTCTTGCCGGTATCGCGAGGCCGCCGGTACCAGGGCATTTCGGTGTAGTCGTAGTAGTTCTCGCGGCGGCGGTCGAAGTTGGGGCGCAACGGCAGGGTCTTGCCGCCATCGGCCAGGTACCACCACTCCAGGTGCATTTCCCGGTCGGTCAGGCAGTTGGGCTCGACGATCACCCCACCACCACAGCCAAAGGCCCCGGTGGCAAGCAGTTGCTGGTCGATGGCCGGACGCAGCGAGGCCAAGTCACGAGCAGAAGGCTGGCGCCCCTCGCTCAAGATCCGCTCCCATAGATTTCGGGTTTCTTCCACCAACTGGCGGACCTGACTGAAGATGGTCCCCAGGGTGCTGTCCAACTGCTCGGCGCAGACAGACAGGGGGTCGTTATCGCTCAGGGCAAACATGGCATTTCCTCACGCAGGTTCGGCTTTCTTCTTATGGACGCTGCAACGCAATGCTGTTCAGACCACTTCCGTTTCGGCCAGCAGCTCCAGCCGCAAGCTGATCAGGCGCTTGATGCCGCGACTCACATGGGCCTCGGCGAGGGCGCCGGCCAACACCGAATCGCCTGCGACCAGGGCCTGGTGTATGGCCCGGTGTTCCTGTTCGACCACCGCTACCTCGCCACCACCGGCCGCCTCGAGCCACAACAGTTCACCCACTTCGGACTGCAGGCGCATCTCGGTGTGGGTCAGGCGCAACGATTGCGCAGCGGCCGCCACTTCGATGTGAAAGCGCGCATCGGCCCGGTGCCGGGCCAGGCGCGAGCCGGCCTGCTTGAGTGTCTCGATGTGCTGGGCGATGCGTGCATGCTGCTCGGGCGAGCTGCGCTTGGCCGCCAGGCGCGCGGCAGTACCGGAAATCGCGGTCTGCTCATCGCCCAGGTCGCGCAGGTCCGGGCCACTCATGTCACGCAGCTTTTGCAGCAGCAACGCTTCGGGCAACTCCACCGGCGCGCAGACAAAACTGCCGCCGTTGCGGCCACGCCGAGTCTCGATCAGGCCGCGCTGGCGCAGCACCACCAGCGCTTCACGCAAGGTTACCGTGGCGACCCCCAACTGCAGTGCCAATTCCGATTCGCTCGGCAACTGCTGCCCCTCGGCAAACAGGCCCAGCTCAATGGCCTCCACCAGCCTTCGCGCCACCTCATCGGTACGCCCTTCCTGGCGCAACCTGATGAAGGCGGTATTACGTGCAGTATTCAGGGCAGTCATTGCCTCTCCCTATCAAGCCGTTGCCAGACGTGGCGCATGCCTGGGCTAAAAGATTCATTTTTGCATCTTATAGCGAACAGCCAGTCGTCCGATACCGATTAATTGCCCATTTTTTGGCACGAAGGGTCATTTTCAGGGCAGTTGGCAAACATCAAACTTTAAGATATGGTTTCATATGTATAGCAGGCCGACACGGACACTGCTGCGCCTGCCCAGCGATTTTCCAATTACAAAACGACCAAGGAATACGCCATGCAAACCAAACTCCTGATCAACGGCCAACTGGTCGAAGGCCAAGGCAGCCCGTACGCCGTCTACAACCCCAGCGAGGGGGCGGTGCTGGTGAACATCGCCGAGGCCAGCAGCGAACAGGTCGATGCCGCCGTTCACGCCGCCGACCAGGCGTTTGATGCATGGTCACAGACGCCTCCCAAGGAGCGCGCCCAGCTGCTGCTCAAGCTGGCCGATCGCATCGAGGCCCAGGCGCAGACGCTGGCCCGCCTGGAGTCGCAGAACTGCGGCAAGCCCTATCAGGCCGCCCTGAACGATGAAATCCCGGCGATTGCCGACGTGTTCCGCTTCTTCGCCGGTGCCAGCCGCTGCCTGTCCGGCTCTGCCGGAGGTGAATACCTACCGGGCCACACTTCGATGATCCGCCGCGACCCGCTGGGCGTGGTGGCCTCCATCGCTCCCTGGAACTACCCGCTGATGATGGTTGCCTGGAAGCTCGCGCCTGCCCTCGCCGCCGGCAACTGCGTGGTCCTCAAGCCATCGGAACAAACCCCGCTCACCGCTCTGGAGCTGGGGCGCATGATGGCCGACCTGTTCCCGGCCGGTGTGGTCAACATCCTCTTCGGTCGTGGCCCAAGCGTGGGCGAGCCTTTGGTCAACCACCCCAAGGTGCGCCTGGTCTCGCTCACGGGCTCGGTGGCCACCGGCGCACGCATCATTTCCAGCACTGCCAGCAGCGTGAAACGCACGCACATGGAACTGGGCGGCAAGGCGCCGGTGCTGATTTTCGACGATGCCGATATCGATGCCGCTGTCGAAGGCATCCGCGCCTTCGGCTTCTACAATGCCGGCCAGGACTGCACCGCCGCTTGCCGCCTGTATGTACAGCAAGGCGTATACGATGCCTTTGTCAGCAAACTCGGCGACGCAGTGGGCAGCCTGCGCATGGGCCTGCAGGATGATCCGCAGACCGAACTCGGCCCGCTGATCACCCGCGATCACCTGGAACGCGTGGAAGGCTTCGTCGAACGCGCCAAGGCCCTGCCGCACATCCGCGTAATCACCGGTGGCAAGCGCGCCGAAGGGCCAGGCTTCTTCTTTGAGCCGACGGTGCTGGCCGACGCCCGCCAGGATGACGAAATCGTCCAGCGGGAAGTGTTCGGCCCGGTGGTCAGCATCACCCCCTTCACCGACGAGGCCCAAGCCCTGGCCTATGCCAACGACTCGGACTACGGCCTGGCTTCATCGGTGTGGACCAACGATGTGGGCCGCGCCAACCGCCTGGCCGCCCGCCTGCAGTACGGCTGCACCTGGGTAAACACCCATTTCATGCTGATCAGTGAAATGCCCCACGGGGGCATGAAGCAGTCCGGTTACGGCAAGGACATGTCCATGTACGGGCTCGAAGACTACACCTGCGTGCGCCACGTCATGTTCAAGCATTGAATCCCGGCGCGTGGCGCACCTGATCGGGGCGCCGCGCACCACGCCAAGGCATTGGCAGCAGCACCGATTGCACAGTAGCGCCTGATGAAACCGCCCGAAAACGGGCCCTCGACATAAAACATATAAAACCATAGGCAATATGGCATGGGTTCTGCTTTCACTCCTGCCTGCGTCTGAAACCAGCCGTCATTGTTACCGTTCGGCACAGCGGCGGTAACGGCTTACGAGGTGTACCACCATGCTTATCACCGGCATCAAGAGCCGCCCGGTCTACGACCGGCTGCAACCCATGACAGGCGGCCTGCGCCACCTGATCGCGGGCCAGGGCAGCGGCGGCGCGGCCATGCTGCGACTGCTCGCGGACATGTCCGAGAACCAGCGCCACAACAGCACCCTGCTGTATTCCACCGAGTCGTTCTCTGGCCACAGCCATCTGCAGGCCCTGCAAGACGCAGACGCCGCGGGCCTTGAAGTGTTCGCCAGCAACCAGGCCCTGATCGACGCCCTGCGCGAGCGCCTGGGTGATGCCCACATGGGCACCCGCTTGTACCTGAGCGGCTCGGAAAGCTTCATCGGCACCGCCATGCAAGCTGCCAACGCCGTCGACCTCAACCGCGACGAAGTGTTGCGTGAACACAGCGGCACCCTGGTGCGCCGGGTCTGGTGCGCGCACTGCGACACGTACACCGAAAACGTCACCCAACGCGTGTTCATCTGCCCCGGTTGCCAGCTCAACCTGGTGGTGCGCGATCACTACTCCCGTCGCCTGGCCGCGTTCCAGGGCATCAAGGCCGATGGCGAAGTCCCAGGCGAACTGCCACCTGCCGAGGAGCTCGACACATGAATACCCACAACGGCACCTTGAGCGTGCGCGTCACCCGCATCGAGCAACTGACCCCGGAAATCAAGCGCTTCACCCTGGTCGACCCCGACGGCAAGCACCTGCCCGCCTTCTCCGGTGGCAGCCATGTGGTGGTGGTACTGGAAGACGGCGACAAGACTCACCGCAACGCCTACTCGCTGATGAGCTCGCCCTACGACTCCAGCGCCTACCAGATCGCCGTGCGCCGGGTCAGTGACGGTCGCGGCGGCTCGCGCCTGATGCATGACAAGGTCGGCGAAGGCGACCTGCTGCAAATCCTGCAGCCGGCCAACCTGTTCCCATTGGCCAAGCACGCCCGCCAGCATGTGTTCATTGCAGGCGGTGTCGGTATCACCCCGGTGTACTCGCAACTCGAGGAGCTGCACGTCAAGCAGTCCACCTTCGAGCTGCACCTGGCTGTGCGCGGCCCCGAGCACACCGCCCTGGGCCAAGAACTGCAGGCCCGCTACGGCCAGTGCATCCACCTTTACATACAGGGCCAGCAGCGCCTGGACATCCGCAGCGTACTGGCCGGCAGGCCGCTGGGCAGCCACGTCTACGTCTGCGGCCCCGACAGCATGATCGACGACACCCTCGACAGCGCTCACGCCCTGGGCTGGACCGACAGCCATATCCATTACGAGCGTTTCGTCGAGCAAGGCTCCACAGGCCAGCCCTTTAGCGTCACCCTTGCGCGCCAGGGTGTAACGATCGAGGTGCCGGCCGAGCAATCGCTGCTCGAAGCTGCCGAACAGGCTGGCTACAAAGTGCCGTACCTGTGTCGGGGCGGAGCCTGTGGCTATTGCGAAACCGAAGTACTGGAAGTCGATGGTGAACTCGACCATCGCGATGACTGGCTCAGCGAGGACGACAAGCTGAGCAAGCGCAAATTCATGCCGTGCGTCTCCCGCGCCAACTGCAGCCGCCTGGTCGTAGACCTCTGATACAGGACAACAACAAAATGACCGCATTCAAGCCCATCGAAACCTACGCCGACGCCGGCAGCGACCACACCTACAGCAACAGCCGCGAAGCGATCGTGCGCCTGCCCTTCCCTTACCCGGAAGACCAGTACATGTACTCGATGAACGTCGAGCCCCATGTGCCGTTCGGCCAAGGCGCGCTGCGGGCGCAGTTCGACATCGACGAGCACTACATCTCCGAGTGTCACCACCGCGCCCAGACCCTGGACAGCGCGCCCGGTGTTCACTACGCCGCGCTGCCGCACATGATGGAAGCCCAGTGGGACCTGCTCGAACTGCTGATGGAGTCGTACTCGCGCGACTTCCCCGAGCACTTCACCCTGGAGAAGAACGGCAGCCAGTGGCACTGGATCAACCGCCCGCTGCAAATCGACGACACCTTCACCTTCGGTGACGCCAGCACCTTGCCGATGGACCCGATGGAGTACATCACCCGTCAGGCCCAAGGCGAGTTCATCCTCCTCGAAGAGCGCGACGAAACCCTGGTAATGGGTGCCGGCATGGCCACCCAGCGGGCGGATTACTCGCTGCGCTTCAACCTGGGCATGAGCTTCATGGAGTTCCACGGCCCGGTGCCCAAACTGCATGAAATGGGCATCCTGCAACGCGCCCTGAAGTTCCTCCTGCGCCTTCGCCCCGGTCACCCGGTGCGCCGTACCAACTGGTCGATCACCGTCAACCCGCGCCTTGAGACCTCGGCCGAGACCCTGCCGGACTGGGCACCGGAGCGCACCATCGTCACCCCGGAAAACGCCGGCGAGCTGGTCAACCTGCGCATCGAACTGCAGCCGCTGCACCGCCTGCCGCGCAGCAACGCCGTGCTGTTTCCGGTGCGCACCTACCTGGTCAGCCTCCAGCAACTGGCCGAGTTCGCCCCGCAATGGGCCAAGCGCATGCACCGGGTAATCCGCGACCTGGATCAGGAGTTGGTCGACTACAAGGGCTTTACCCGTTATCGCGACGCCATGGTCAGCTACTTGTCACAGTTCGACGACGGCACCCCAGTCGACGAAAGCCAGCAATAACACACCTTGCGAGCGCGCCCCGAGGGCGCGCTTCCAACCACGACAAGCCTTGCCACTCACGGATCACCTCATGAAAACAACAATACGAAACTTCCTGCCCGAGAGCTGGAGTCTGGTGTTCTCCGCCGCCGGTTCCGCCTATGGTGTCGGCTTGCTGGGCCTGTGGGCCTTGCCCTTTCTGATCAGCGCGATCATCCACGACCTGCAACTCAATGAAGCCCAGGCCGGGCTGCTGATGTCGGCCGAATTTGGTTTCACCATGCTGGCCTCCTTGCTGATCGCGCCATTCATGGGCCGCGCGCCCCGACGTACCCTGGCGCTGGTCGGCACCGTGCTGGCGATTGCCGCCAACCTTGCCAGCGCCAACATCCAGGACATCTACACCCTGGCCGCCGTGCGCTGCCTGGCGGGCCTGGGTGCCGGCCTGGCCCTGGCCTGCGGCAACGCTGCAGTGTCCAGCGCCAAACACCCGGACCGTATTGCCGGGCACATGAACGTGCTGTCGGTGCTGTTGATGATCGTGGTGATGCTCGGCTACGCCAAGGTCATGGCCTTGTATGGCTTGTCAGGCCTGTACTACGCGATGGCCGCAACCATGGCGGTGATGCTGCTGGCTATTCCGGCCATGGCCCAACGTGCGCCCGCTGCCGAACCCTGCCCGTTGGCACACGCTGCCGGTAAAGGCTCGGGCAATATCCTGCTGAGTCTGCCGGCGATCTGCATGATGCTGGCGATGTTCGTGTTCCAGGCCCGCGACACCATGGGCTGGGCATTTGTCGAGCGTATCGGCACCATGGTCGGCTACAGCGGTGACGAGTTGGGCATGCTGCTGTCGTTCCAGTCGTTTGTCGGCTTGATCGGACCGCTGATCGCGGCCATGGTCGGCAAGCGCTTCGGCATGAGCACCCCGGTGATCCTGGCAATCCTGCTGACCGGCGGCACCAGCCTCAGCTATGTCCTGGGCGAACACTCCAAGACCCTGTACACCGCCGGTGTAATGACCATCTGCATTACCTACTTCTATGCCCTGAGCTACCTGACCGGCCTGGCTGCAGCCCTGGACCGCGAGGGTCGCGTGGTGGCTGCCGCCAGTAGCTTCCTGAGCCTGGGCCTGGCCGTGGGCCCGGCGATCTCCGGCGGCTTGATCTCGTTGGGTGGCTTCACTCTGGCAGCCTGGGGCATTGCCGTGACCGTGATACTGACCTTGCTGCTGGTGATCGTCCCGCTGGGCAGCATCCGCCGTGAACCTTCCACCCTGGCGCCCGCAGTAGCGCTCTAGGCGCCAGAAACACCACCGCTACGCGCCGTCGCCAGCGGCTACAAGCACCGGGCCTGTAGCCGCTAGCGCCGGCTGATCACGACCTCCAGGTATTCGCTGGGCACCACCAGTGACGAGGCGCCTGCCACGTTGTGGTCGTTCAGCAATTGAGTCAGGTCGGTTTCCAGGGCGCTGGCGCTGACCGCTTCCAATGACGCAAAGGCTTTATGTACCGGGCCGTACCAGGTCCTGAACACGTCGATGAAATGCGCCGCCGAGCGATAGCGAAAGTTGAACTGTTGGCGGCTCACCGTGATGTTGCCAAGGGTGTCGGCGAACAGACTGCGCAGCTGTTCTTCATCTCCCCAGCGTGACGGCGGCTGCGCACCGGCAGGTGGCGGCACATGGCGCCCGAGGGTCTTGAACATTTGCCCGATAAAACCTTGTGGTGTCCAGTTGGCCAGGCCAATCCGGCCGCCCGAGCGACAGACACGGCCAAGCTCTTGCGCCGCTTGAGCCTGGTCGGGGGCGAACATCACCCCAAACGTGGAGACCACCGCATCGAAAGCGCCATCGCCAAACGGCAACGCCTCGACATCGGCTACTTGAAACTCGACGTTCAAATGTTCTGCCTGCGCGCGCGCTTCACCTCGTTTCAATAACTCGGGCACATAATCCGTCGATATGACCCGACAGCCGCGCCGCGCTGCAGCCAGCGTGGCGTTGCCATTGCCGGCCGCCACATCGAGTACCTGCTCATCCCAGCGCAAATCGCAGGCTTCGGCCAAGCGCTCGCCAACCAGTTGCAAGGTTGTGCCGATCACCGCGTAGTCGCCGCTGGCCCAGGCAGCCTGCTGACGTGCTTTCAACGCATTCAAATCCAGGGGTGTGCTCATGGCATGCACCTTCGTCATCGGCGCGCGCCTCACCCTGAGTCGATCAACGCGCCACTTGTTGTCATTGGGGGTTTTCAAGCCATGGCGGTGGCTTGGACCAACGCCACCGACCAGCTAAACGCTATCCCCGCGAGCCGGCAAGCACGGGTGCTTGCCAGGCAAGATCTCTTTGGTACATCCCTATAGCCTTCACGCATATAGCGGTGAAGGCACCCCTGCTGCTACTCGAATGATCCAGTACGCACCTCGCCACTGCGCACGTAGTGGGCAATCAGCGCCCCGCCTGGCGTGCAGATCGAGTCTGCCAAGGTAAAGGAGGCTGGCTGGGCGTTGTCATCGAACAAGCGCTTACCCTGCCCCAGCAAGAGCGGAAAGATCATCAAGCGCAGCTCATCCACCAGCCCGGCAGCCAGCAACTGGCGTACCAGGTCACCGCTACCCTGGGTCAACAGGTCGGCGCCCGGTTGTTGCTTGAGTGCATGGATCGCCTCGACCAGATCGCCCTGCAGCCCATGGCTGTTATGCCACTCAAGCGTATCGGCATGATGGGTGGCGACGTGCTTGGGCACGCGATTGAACACATCGGCGATGAACTGGTTCTCGGGTGCAGTCTGGTGCGGCCAGTAACCCGCAAAGATGTCGTAGGTGCGCCGCCCCAGCAGCAACTCGAAGGGCTGCGCAAACAGTGCGTCGATGGCCTGGCCAAATACCTCGTCTGCATAAGGCACGATCCAGCCGCCCAAACAGAATCCGCCACGGGTGTCTTCTTCAGGCCCGCCAGGCCCCTGGATGACACTGTCCAGGCTGGTGAACGCGGCAACGGTAAGCTTGCGCATGGTGTTCTCCTCATGGGTGCATGTGCAGGTACAGGTAGTCGAACACCGAGCAGCCAAATCGACAGCGCGATACCGGTCACAAACACCTGGTCAACCGCCATCGTCCTTCTGGACGCTGGCCCGGCTCTGCTACCCTGCGTCTTCTGCGAATACGCCGCGCCGTCTGCCGAGGTCTTGCATGCCATTGTCCAGCCACACCGAAACCCTTTGGATCGACACACCGCACGGGCGGCTGTTCTGTAGCCGCTGGTACCCCGCCCAAAGCCCGGACAACGGGCAAAAGCCGCCGATCATCCTCTTTCACGACTCACTGGGCTGCGTCACGCTGTGGCGGGATTTTCCCCAGCAACTGTGCCAGGCCACTGGCCGTGAAGTGATCGCCTATGACCGCCTCGGCTTTGGCCAATCGGATGTATATCCGGGGCCACTGCCACTGACGTTCATTCGCGACGAGGCCGAGCGCTTCTTCCCCTACCTTGAAACGGCCTTGCAGATTGAGCGCTTTGTCGCCCTGGGCCATAGCGTCGGCGGCGCAATGGCCGCAGCCTGTGCCTCGCGCTTTCACCAACAGTGCGCGGCATTGATCACCGTCGCAGCCCAGGCATTTGTCGAAGACCGCACCCTGCAAGGCATCCGCGAAGCACAGGTGCAGTTTGCCCAACCTGGGCAAATGGCCCGCCTGGAGCGATACCATGGCACCAAGGCGCCCTGGGTGTTCAATGCCTGGACGCAAACCTGGCTGGGGGAAAATTACCGTCACTGGACCATCGAACACTCGGTCGATGCCATTCATTGCCCCCTGCTGGTCCTCCATGGCGAGCACGACGAATACGGTTCAGTGGCGCACCCGCAGCAATTGGCCACGCTGTCGAGTGCGCCGAGTGAATGCCTGATCCTGGACGATTGCTATCACGTTCCCCATCGCGAGGCACCGGATGTGGTACTCAAGGCCGTGGGACGTTTTCTCGACGCCCATCCGTAGCCGCTGCCGCCAGGCTGCGATTGGGCGCAAAGCGGGCACACCGTCCCGGCCTTCAGGCTGACACGTACGGCGAGTAGTCCACATACCCCGTGCCCGAACCGCCGTAATAGCTGGCACGGTCCGGAACAGCCAGGGGCCAGCCATTTTTCAGGCGGGCGACCAGGTCAGGGTTGGCAATGAACGGCTGGCCAAAGCCGGCCAGGTCGATCAGCCCGGCGTCTACCAGGTCCTGGGCACGCTCCAGGGTCATGTCACCGGCCAGGATCAACGCCGTGTGCCCCAACTGCGCCTTGCAGTGCTCAAGCAAGCTGCGCAATGCCTGATCCCGGGCGGTGGCGCTCTCACTGGCGAGGAAGAAGTGGGTCTGGTCCATGACGTGTACATAGGCGATGCCACGAGCGCCCATGCCTGCACACAGTGCCGCATAGGTCTCATCGATCTCAGGGTAGAGCGGCATGTCGAACAGCTGCCCATAGGGCGAGATGCGAATACCCACCCGATGGGCGCCAATCCTGGCAATGACTGCATCGATCACTTCGAAGACAAAGCGCAGGCGACCTTCCAGGGTGTCGGCGCTATAACGATCGGAGCGGTCATTGACCAGGGGGTTGAGGAACTGCTCGATGAGATAGCCGTTGGCGCCATGGACTTCAACGCCATCGAAACCGGCTTCAATGGCATTGTGCGCGGCCTGGGCGAAGTCCTCGACCACCCGGGCGACTTCCTCGGTGGTCAACGGGCGAGGCGTCGAAGTGGCGACAAAACCGGGTTCACCCTCGGGGGTATAGCCGAAGGCTACTGCCCCCTGGGCGGCCTTGCTCGTGGCACTCACAGGTGCTTTGCCGTCGAGCTGGATCGAGGTATGCGACACGCGCCCCACATGCCACAACTGGGCAAACATTTTGCCGCCGACGCTGTGAACGGAGTCAGTCACCAGCTTCCAGCCCTGGATCTGCTCCGGGGTGTAGATGCCCGGATTGAACAGGTAGCCCTGCCCTTCACGGGAGATCGGCGTACCTTCCGAAACGATCAGGCCTGCCGTGCCGCGCTGGGTGTAATGCAGCGCCACCTGTTCGGTGGCGATATCGTGCGGTGCCCGTGAGCGGGTCATCGGGGCCATGACGAAACGGTTGTTCAGCGCCAATCCGGCAAGGTTGCAAGGAGCAAACAGGTCAATCATGTAGGGGGCCTCTTGAATAGGCTTGCGCCTGGGGAGTGATGAGGCCATGGTAGGGTCTTGCCAAAGCAGCCACAATCAAGCCAAAACGCAAAACATTATTGCCATTGCAGCAACCAGAGTCCCTTCAATGCATCTCAAGGCCCACCGTTTCTTCGCGATGGTGGCGGTAACCGGGAGCTTTTCCGCCACCGCCCGCCACTTCCAGGTACCTGCCTCGTCGGTGTCGCGCTTCATTGCCGCGCTTGAACGCGAGGTGGGGCAGCAACTGCTGTACCGCAACACCCGTGCGGTGAAACTGACCGACGCCGGCCAGCGCTACTACGTGCAGATCCGCGAAGTGCTGGAGCTGCTCGACACCGCCAATGAAGACATCAGTGGCAAGGTCGGCGACGTTCGCGGCCTGGTGCGCATCAATGCGCCGGTCGCGTTCGGCCACCTGCATATCGTCAAGCTGCTTGATGGCTTGTACCGGCAATACCCCGACCTGACCGTCGAGCTGACGGTCACCGATGCCTTTATCGATCCGGTGCAGGAAGGCGCCGACCTCACCTTCCGGGTGGGCCACCTGCAGGATTCAGGGCTGATCGGGCGCACACTCTGCGACCAGCGATTCGTCCTGTGCGCCAGCGCCGAGTATGTGCAGCGCTACGGTAAACCTGCCGTTCCCGAGGACCTGCAACAGCACTGCTGCCTGGTCTACAAAGGAACCGGTGGCGCCCAACGCTGGCATTTCCGCCGCCCGGGCACCGAGGCGACTACGATCATCGACGTGCAAGGCCCGCTGCGCAGCAACAACGCTCAGGTACTGGTGGAAGCGGCGCTGGCAGGCCGGGGCATTGTACTGTTTCCTTCCTGGCTGTTTGACAACGAGCACTTCAGGAACAAGACCTTGGTCCAGTTGTTGCCTGACTGGGAAGGCTCGGTGGATGCAACGCCCAGTCAGATCCACTTGATCTCCCCGGAAAACCGCCTTCGCTCGCAAAAAGTACGACGGGTATGGGACTACTTTCTCGACGCCATCGGCTCACCGCCGTATTGGGACAATTTGACGTGAGGCCACCTTGCCCCCCATTTCAGGTGGTGGCCGGGAATTTTGTTAGCTTGCTAACTTTATGCCCAGCGCTTGCGCCGAGTGCGCTGCGAAAAACGGGACAACCCAAGGATCGAACGCATGAGCCATACCCGCCACCTGGCCGCATTTCTAGCGAGCCTGAAATACTCAGACTTGCCCAACGAGGTGCTTTCGCGTAGCGAAGACCTGTTCCTTGACTGGCTGGGTTCAGCCCTGGCCAGCCAAGGCTCGCACCCGATCCCGTTGTTCGAGCGCTACGCCGCGAGAATGGGACCGGCCGACGGCCCGTCCACCCTCCTGGTCAATGGCCTGCGCAGTTCGCCGTACTTCGCAGCGCTGGTCAATGGCGCCTCCTCGCACCTGGTGGAGCAGGACGACCTGCACAACAGCTCGGTGCTGCACCCGGCCACCGTTGTCTTCCCTGCCGTACTGGCAGCGGCGCAGGACCTGGGCAAGTCGGGCAGCCAACTGCTGCTGGCAACGGTGGCAGGCTACGAAGCCGGCATCCGTATCGGTGAATTCCTGGGGCGTTCCCATTACCGCACCTTCCACACCACCGCCACCGTTGGCACCCTCGCCGCGGCGGTGTCGGTCGGCAAGCTGATGGACTTCGACGAGGAAGCGTTCATCAACCTGCTCGGCAGCGCCGGCACCCAGGCCGCCGGCCTGTGGGAGTTCTTGCGCGATGCCGCCGACTCCAAGCAATTGCATACCGCCAAGGCCGCGGCTGATGGCTTGCTGGCGGCTTACCTCACTGCTGACGGCCTGACCGGCGCCCGCAACATTCTTGAAGGTGACCAGGGCATGGCCGCGGGCATGTCCAGTGACGCCAGGCCAGCGTGCCTGTCCGATCGCCTGGGCAGCCGCTGGGCGCTGCTGGAAACCTCGTTCAAGTTTCACGCCTCCTGCCGCCATACCCATCCGGCGGCCGATGCCTTGCTGGCGTTGATGCGAGACGAGGGCCTGCGCCATGACGACATTGCCAGCGTCGTCACCCGTGTTCACCAGGGTGCCATCGATGTGCTGGGGCGGGTCGAGGTGCCACAGAGCGTGCATCAGGCCAAGTTCTCCATGGGCACGGTACTGGGCTTGATCGCAGTGCATGGCAAGGCCGGACTGACCGAGTTCCAGCAGCACGCCCTGAGTGATCCGCGCGTAGCGGCATTTCGCGACAAGGTCAGCATGCAGCTGGATGACCAGGTCGATGCAGCCTACCCACAGCGTTGGCTGGGCCGGGTCGAGGTGCTGGGCAACGATGGGCGCCGCTACCAGGGTGCCATCGACTCGCCCAAGGGCGATCCGGACAACAGCCTGTCGCGCCGGGAGCTTGAGGATAAATTCCGTCGTCTGGTGGCGTTTTCCGGGGCGCTGGATGGGAATAGCGTCGAGGCCTTGATCGAGCGTGCGTGGGGGCTGCGCAGCAGTACCGAGCTCAAGGACCTGCTGGTGTTTACAGCAATCGACCACGCCCGCTAGTCGCGGGCTGGCCCCGCGAAAAAATCAACCGCTGCCACATGCCCCCGCCTGTGGCACCAGTTGGATATCGACACGGCGGTTGGCCGAGCGACCTTCGAACGTTTCATTGCTGGCAATCGGCTGATTGGCGGCACCGCCCTGGACGGCAAAGCAGTTGTCGGGAATGTCGCCCATACGCTGCATCCAGTCGCGCACTGCGGTGGCACGGGCATGGGAAAGTTGCTGGTTCTGCGCGGTGCTGCCCGTGGTGTCGGTATGACCAGAGATGACAATCAACCAGCCCGGGCGGGCCTTGATGTCTACCAGCGCCTTGACCAGCACCCTGGTCGAGGCCGGGTTGAGTACAGCACTGCCAGCATCAAACAGGGTCAGGCTGTCGAGATGCACCGGCTCGGGAATCGGCTCGGGCCTAAAGGGATGGGGTAGCCCCCAC
Organism: Pseudomonas vranovensis; assembly: GCF_040438935.1. Lineage (NCBI taxonomy): Bacteria > Pseudomonadati > Pseudomonadota > Gammaproteobacteria > Pseudomonadales > Pseudomonadaceae > Pseudomonas > Pseudomonas vranovensis. The sequence goes on from NZ_CP159259.1 coordinate 2,602,964, forward strand.
CACCCCGCAGTCATACCTAGCGCCAGTACGGCCCCAAGTGCGAGCAACCACCGACCTTTCCTACTTTTACGCGGCGTCAAGGGTGGCAGGTGCGTGGGGGGCATGATCACCACTGGCGGCACCCTGCTCGGCGCAAGCAGGCTCATCGCTACCGGCAGTGTTTCGCCGATTGCGCTTTGTCGCTGCACCCTCTGGATGAAGCCGGCTACCTGCTGGCGAAGCGCCTGCAATACGCTCAGCGGCGAGTGAACCTGACGTCCGAGCGCAGCGTTCAGCCGCACCAGGGCGGTATTGAGGTTGACCAGCGCACCTGCAAATAATTCCACCCACAAAAGGGGTCAATCGAAATTCCCTACAAGCTTTTCGGATGCAAACTAAGTAATTCCTAAACAAGTATCTCAACAAACACTAAAAATATTGTCTGGAAGTTACGTAAAACGTCTAACAACATGCAGAGGGCGGTCGCCGCTGTCGCTAGGCTGCGATTCACTGCGCAGCAGTCGCAATGGGGCTCGTTACGATGCGCTTTCCAGCACCTTGGGTAGTGCTGCACAATGCCCGGCTATCCGCCAAGGAGGCCTCCACCCATGCAACGCATCGTCATCCTGGGCAACGCCGGCAGCGGCAAGTCGACCCTGGCGCGCACCCTCGGCAAGCGCCTGGATATACCCGTGGTACACCTGGACAAACTGTTCTGGGAGCCCGGTTGGGTCGAGCCCGACGCCGAGGCGTTTCGTACCCGGGTCAAGGAGGCGGTCGCGTCAGACGCCTGGGTCTGCGAAGGCAATTATTCGCGGCGCACCTTCGACCTGCGCCTGCCGCGTGCCGAATTGGTGATCTGGCTGGACACCTCGCGGTTCACCTGCCTGCGACGGGTGATCATGCGCAGCGTATTGAACAAGCCACGCCCGGACCTGCCCGCCGGCTGCAGCGAGCGGCTGGACAAGGCGTTCCTGACCTTTCTGAAGTTTGTCTGGGGATTTGATCGCGACTATCGCCCCTCCATCGAGGCAATGCGGTTGAGGGTGGGCGCGCTGGTACCGGTAGTTCACCTGCACAACGAGCGCCAAATAGACCAGTTCCTGCAGGCACTGCCAAAAAGCCGCGATGAAGGCGCCCAGGCAAGCCAGCACGTGTGAATCAGGGAGGGACGCTCAGCCCTCCCGTGCCGTTACCCCGCCAGCACTGCCCGCACCACACTCTCGGCCATGGCCCGGCGGGTTTGCAGCGTTGCGCTGCCCAGGTGCGGTTGCAGCACTACGTTGTCCAGCACCAGCAGGGCTTCTGGCACCTGCGGTTCATATTCGAACACATCCAGCGCCGCCCCTCCCAGACGCCCGTCTGCCAACCGTGCCACCAACTGCGCTTCATCGATCACGCTGCCACGGGCGACGTTGACGATCACCCCGTCAGGCCCCAGTGCGTCAAGCACCCGGGCGTCAACCAGGTGACGCGATGCCAGGCCGCCTGCCGCCGCCACGATGAGGATGTCACTGACCTGCGCCAGTGCGCAAAGATCAGCGTGGTAGGTGTACAGGCAACCGGGCACAGGCCGGCGATTATGGTACGCCAGGTCGACGCCGAAGGGCTGCAAGCGCTCGGCGATGGCTGCGCCAATCTTGCCCAGCCCGAGTATGCCCACCCGCTGCCCGCGCAGGCGGGTGCCCAACCGCGTGAAGCCGCCCTCAAGCCATTGGCCTTCACGCACAAAACGGTCGGCCTGGCACACCTGGCGCAGCAGCGCCAGCAACAGCGCCACGGCCTGGTCGGCCACTGCATCGGTGAGAATGTCATCAGTGGTGGCAATGCGAATACCCCGGGCGCGGGCTTGTTCCAGGTCGACCTTGTCCAGGCCCACACCGTTGACGGCAATCAGCGCGAGGCTGGGCAGCGCGGCCATCAGTTGCGGGCTGACGCCCTCCCCGCCGTTGGTGACCAACACCCTTATGCGCTGGGAGCGATCGGCCAGCAACGCCTGTTGCTCGGCATCCGTGTGAGCGCGGATCAGGTGAAAATGTTCGGCCAGTTGCGCCTCATACTCTGGCAGCAGCGGCGCCAGCATCAGCAAATCGGCTTTCATCGTGGCTCCTCAGTCGGCCTGGACGGTGATTTGACGTTGCTCTCCCAGGCCCTGGATGCCCAGGCGCATTGTCTGGCCGGCACGCAGGAATACTGGGGAAGGCTTGATCCCCATGCCCACACCGGGCGGCGTGCCAGTGGAAATGACATCGCCCGGTTGCAGGCTCATGCAGCGGCTCAAATAAGCAATCAGTTGCTCAATGCGGAAGATCAGGGTGCGGGTGTTACCGTCCTGGTAGCGATGACCGTCCACTTCCAGCCACATGTCCAGGGCATGGGGGTCGGCAATTTCATCACGGGTCACCAGCCACGGGCCGATCGGGCCGAACGTGTCGAAGCCCTTGCCCTTGTCCCAGGTGCCGCCACGCTCCAGTTGCCACTCGCGTTCCGACACATCGTTGATCACGCAGTAGCCCGCTACATGGTCCATGGCGTTGGCTTCATCGATGTAACGCCCGCCCTTGCCAATCACCACCCCCAGCTCCACTTCCCAGTCGGTCTTGCGCGAGCCGCGGGGAATCTCGACGTTGTCATTGGGGCCACAGATGGCGCTGGTCCATTTATTGAAAATGATCGGTTCTGCCGGTACCGGCATGCCGGCCTCGGCGGCGTGGTCGGCGTAGTTCAGGCCGATGCAGACGAACTTGCCGATGTTGCCCACGCACGGGCCGATGCGCGGGTTGCCCGGCACCCGTGGCAGGCTGTGCGGATCGAGGCCGGCAAGCCTGGCGAGGCTCTCGGGTGCCAGGGCCACGCCGGCGATGTCGGTGATCACCCCAGACAGGTCGCGGATATGCTGGTCGGCATCCAGCAGGCCAGGCTTTTCGGCGCCCTTGTCGCCATAACGCAACAGTTTCATAAAGGTCTCCCGCTTGATTCAATGAAATTCAGAGGCTCATGCCGCCATCGATCAGGTGCACGCCACCGGTGGTATAGGCCGCCGCGTCGCTGCCCAGGTACAGGGCCAGCCGAGCGATTTCCTCGGCGCTGCCCAGCCGCCCCATGGGCTGGCGGGCGACGAACTGCTGGTACACCTGGTCGGCACCCAGGCCCTGGGCAGCGGCCTGTTCGGCGATGCGCTGTTGCAGCGAGGGCGATTCCACCGTGCCAGGGCAAATGGCATTGCAGCGAATACCCTGGGCAATGTAGTCGGCGGCCACGGCCTTGGTCAGGCCGATCACCGCCGCCTTGCTTGCCGCATAGGCAAAACGGTTGGGCACAGCCTTGACGCTTGATACCACCGACGACATGTTGATGATTGAGCCGCCGCCACGGGCGAGCATACTCGGCAGAAAAGCACGGATGGTCCGGTACATGGCGGTGACATTGATTGCCAGCGAACGCTCCCAGGCAGCTTCGTCACAGCCCAGGATGCTGCCGCTGTGTACGTAGCCTGCACAGTTGAACAGTACGTCGATCCCCCCCACCTCCTCGCTCAGCGCCTCGATGGCTTGCGCATCCGTGACATCCAGCACCCGCGCCTGGATGCCGGGTTGACCAGCCAGGGCATCGATGCGGATGTCGCTGGCAATGACCTCGAACCCGGCTTCGGCAAAGGCCCTTGCGCTGGCCAGGCCAATGCCCTGGCCGGCAGCGGTGATCAGTACGCGCCGGGGCGTTGTGTTCATGCGGTCTCCAGCTTGAGGTCGGTGGCAGTCTCACTGCCTTGGCGCCCCAGCATCGAAGCCGGGATCGAGAGGATCAACAGGCCGCTGGCAAACAAACACAGGCCCAGCACGTAGGTGCCATTGTTGATGTTGCCGGTGAGGGTCTCGGCCACGGCGGTGATCATCGACCCGGTAAAGCCCGAGAGATTGCCGATGGCGTTGATCATGCCGATGCCCGCGGCGGCGGCAACTCCGGAGAGCACGCTGCCCGGCAAGGTCCAGAAGATCGGCATCAGGCTGAGGATGCCCGAGGCGGCGACACTCAGGAACAGCACCGAGAGCACCAGGTTGTTGGCGAAGAAGGCGCTGAGGATCAGCCCGCAACCGCCAATGAACGCCGGGACTGCCGCATGCAGCCGGCGCTCGCCGGTGCGGTTGGAGTGGCGTGCATTGAGCAGCATGGCGACCACCGCCACGCCATAGGGGATGGCCGTGAGCAGCCCGATCTCGAGGCTGCTGGTGATCCCGGCGCTCTTGATGATCGACGGCATCCAGAAGGCCAGGCCGTAGAAGCCAGTGTTGAAAGTCAGCAGGATGAACACCAGCAGCCATACCCGCTTGTTGAAGAACACCTCGCTCAGGCGGGTGGCCTTGCCGTGGTTATCCTGCTGCAGGTTGGCCTTGAGCATCTGCTTCTCGTCGCTCGACAGCCAGGCGGCCTTGTCGATGTTGTCGCACAGGCAGGTGAACACCACCACGGCCATGAGCACCGAGGGAATGCCTTCGATCAGCAGCATCCACTGCCAGCCGGCCATGCCGTGCCAGCCGTTGAGGCTGGTCATCAGCCAGCCGGAGAGCACGCCGCCCAGGGTCAGGCTGATCGGCATGGCGATCAAGAAGCCCGACATCACCCGGCTCTGGCGATGGGTGGGGAACCAGTAGTTGAGGTAGAGGATCACGCCTGGAAAGAACCCGGCTTCGCAGATCCCGAGCAAGAAGCGCAGCACGTAGAACATGGTGCTGGCTTCGACATGAAACAGCTTGGCCAGCGGCACGGTGAAGGCCACGGCCATCGAGATGATTGCCCAGCTGGCCATGATCCGCGCTATCCAAAAGCGCGCGCCGTACCGGTGCAGCAGCAGGTTGCTCGGCACCTCGAACAAGAAGTAGCCCCAGAAGAACATGCTTGCGCCCAGGGCATAGACGGTGTTGCTGAACTGCAGGTCATTGAGCATATCGAGCTTGGCGAAGCCGATATTGACCCGGTCAAGGTACGCGGCCATGTAGCACAGCAGCAGAATCGGCAGGATACGCAGAATGACTTTGCGGTAGGTACGGTCCTCGAAACCCGGGTCGCGGGCCGTTGAGGCAAGGTGCTCGGTTGATGTGTGCATCGGTGTGACCCCTGGGCATATTGGGCATGCCTGATTGTTGTTATGGATCGGGTCACCGGGCGCCAGGCGCCCGGTGCTGCAGCCATTAGCAGATCGGTTCGCGGCTCGGCTGGCCGTCGACCAGGCGCAGCAGTCCCAGCGGGTTGGCATCCTGCAGGGCCTGCGGCAGCAACGCCTGGTGGAAGTTCTGGTAGCACACCGGGCGCAGGAAGCGGTCGATCGACAGACTGCCCACCGAGGTGCCACGGCTGTCGGAAGTGGCCGGATAAGGGCCGCCATGCACCATCGCTTCGCACACCTCGACACCCGTCGGGTAGCCGTTGATCAACAAGCGTCCGGCCTTGTGCTCCAGCACTGCCACAAGGTCCGCAGCCCCGGCCAGCTCGTCCGCTTCGCCCACAAGCGTTGCGGTGAGCTGGCCACCCAGTGCATGCAAGGCTTGGAGCAGTTGCCCATGGTCGGCCAGTTCCACTACCACGGTGGCGGGGCCGAACACCTCTTCCTGCAGCAGCGGGTCGGCCGTCAGCAGCAACCGGGCGTCGGCCTGGAACAGTTGCGCACAGGCTTGCTTGCCCTGTTGTTCGGCACCTGCCAGGTGCCGGATGCCAGGGTGCGCCTTGAGTTCGGCGACACCGTGGCTGTAGCTGCGCAAGGTGCCGGCGTTGAGCATGGTTTGTGGTGGCTGATCGGCGATCTGTGCCTGGAGTTGCTCGATGAAGGCGCTGAACGCCGGCGAGCGCACCCCCAGCACCAGGCCCGGATTGGTGCAGAACTGCCCGCAGCCCATCACCACCGAGGCGGCAAGCTCGCGCCCGATGGCATCACCGCGTGCTTGCAAAGCCTGGGGCAGGACGATCACCGGGTTGATGCTGCTCATCTCGGCAAACACCGGAATCGGTTGTGGCCGAGCGGCAGCCAGGTCGCACAGGGCCCGGCCGCCCTTGAGCGAACCGGTAAAGCCCACCGCCTGGATCGCCGGGTGCTTGACCAGCGCTTCACCGACGCCTGCGCCAAAGATCATGTTGAACACCCCGGCTGGCATCGCGCAGCGCTCGGCGGCGCGCACAATGGCCGAGGCCACCTGCTCGGCCGTGGCCATATGGCCGCTATGGGCCTTGAACACCACCGGGCAACCGGCCGCCAATGCGGCGGCCGTGTCGCCACCGGCAGTGGAGAACGCCAAGGGGAAGTTGCTGGCCCCGAATACCGCCACTGGCCCCAGGCCCAGGCGGCACTGGCGGATATCCAGCCGCGGCTGTGGCTGGCGGTCTGGCTGGGCCCGGTCGATACGCGCGGCAAAGAAGTCGCCACGGCGCAGCACCTGGGCAAACAGGCGCAGTTGCCCACTGGTACGCGCCCGTTCACCCAGGATACGGGCACTGGCCAACGCGGTTTCGCGGCAAACGGTGGCGATGAAATCGTCGCCCAGTGCATCGAGCTCGCAGGCAATGGCGTCGAGAAACTCGGCACGGCGCTGCGGCGCCAGGCTCCGGAAGGCAGGATACGCGGCGGCGGCAGCGCGGGCAGCAGCATCGACCTCGTCAGGGGTGGCCTGGTGAAAATCGATGGGCAACGGCTCGCCGGTGCTGGCGTCGACACTGTGCAAGGTCAGGTGGCCGGCGGCGCTACGGGCACCGCCAATGAAGTTGTGGCCGGCATGTTGAGTCATGAACGCTCCTGAAGCCTGTTGAAGAGACTGGGCGCTAATCTAGGCAGGCGAGCGATTCTTTCCCAATGGCATTTGTGGATCGATTGATAACCCAAGGTTATCGGGTCGCCTCCAACCGCTCTCGGGCCTTGCGTGCGTCGGCCATGAGAATCTGGCCGAACTCCAGGGCCGGGCCGACCAGCGGTTCACCTTTGCGAGTGAGGATGCCGTAGTCCTGGGGTGCCAGGTGCAAGGGCGTTTCGAGGGTGCGCAACACGCCACTGTGCAGGTGCGGCTCGACCATGGCCTGGGGCAGCATGCCGATCATGGGGCCGCCCTGGAGCACCTTGAGGAAGGTCTGCATCGAGATGGTGTCGATGGTGTTGCGCGGCACCGCCACCCCGGCCTCGGCAAAGGCCCGCTCCATGCGCCCGCGGATCGGCGTGCCCTTGGGGTAGAGAATCCACGGCCATTCCAGCAGTTGCTGCAGGGTCACCGCACCCGCTTCGGCCAGCGGGTGCTGATGATTGACCACAAAACAGAACGGCTCCGGGGCCAGCGGCTGGAAGTCGAAACGCTGGCGCTGCGCTTCATCGGTAAAGCGTGCCACGGCCAGGTGCAGGATCTTTTCATCGAGCATGGCCATCAGGTGGTCGCTGGTCTGCTCCACCACCTCGATCGACAGCAGCGGCCAGCGCTGCTTGATTTGCACGATGGCGTCCGGCAGGGCCACGGCGGTGGCGGCAAAAATCCCGCCGACCTTCAAATGCCCATGCCCGCCCTCGCGCAGGCTGCCGATCTGGTCGACGAAGTTGCGCGCATCGTTCAAGGCCACCTGGGCGTAGCGCACCACCTGCTCACCCAGTGCGGTGGGCGGCATGCTGCGCGGCTGGCGCTCGAACAGGGCAAAACCGAGCAGGTGCTCGATCTCCTTGAGCATCTTGCTGATCGCCGGCTGGCTGAGGTTCATCTGCTGCGCGGCGACGTGCATGTTGCGGGTGCGCCCGAGGGTGTCGATCAGTACCAGGTGGCGGAACTTGAGCCAGTTGCAAAAGTGCGAGAAGGAAAGGTCCGTCATGGAATCCGCCTTTAGTGCAATAACCTGTTGTTATCGGATGGTGAGAATATGCCATTGGAGTTTATCGCCACTCTTACCTAGCGTGCAGCTTTCTACAGCCCAGAGATGCCCTGCCATGCCGCTAACCCTGACCCCAGCAAACACCCTGCCCACCGACGGCCTTGCCGGCACGCTGATCGGCCGCGCCTGGATTCCCGGACAGGTAGCCGGCCCCTCGCCTATCGTGCTGCGCGCCGACGGCGTGTTCGACCTGTCCCGACACTTTGCCACCCTGAGCGAGTTGCTGGAGCAAGACCACCCGCTGCAAGCGCTGCGCGCCAGCCCCGGCGCGTTCGTGTGCAGCGTCGAGGCACTGCTGGCCAACTCCGGTGCCCATGCCAACCCTGAACAGCCCTACCTGCTCGCACCGCTCGACCTGCAAGTGATCAAGGCCGCGGGCGTGACCTTTGCCGCCAGCATGATCGAGCGGGTGATCGAGGAACAGGCCGGCGGCGATGCAGCTCGCGCCGAAGCGGTGCGGGCCACCGTGCGCGCAGTAATCGGCGACAACCTGCGCACGGTCAAGCCGGGCTCGGAACAGGCCATGGCCCTCAAGGCCCTGTTGATCGAGCAAGGCATGTGGTCGCAATACCTGGAAGTGGGCATCGGCCCGGATGCCGAGGTGTTCACCAAGGCGCCGATCCTGGCAGCAGTGGGCAGCGGCAACCTGATTGGTGTCCACCCAGGCTCGCAGTGGAACAACCCCGAGCCTGAAGTGGTGCTGGCGGTCGACAGCCGCGGTCGCATCCACGGTGCCACCCTGGGCAACGACGTCAACCTGCGCGATTTCGAGGGCCGCAGTGCGCTGCTGCTGAGCAAGGCCAAAGACAACAACGCCTCCTGCGCCATCGGCCCGTTCATCCGCCTGTTCGACGAAGGCTTTGACCTCGACGCGGTACGCCAGTGCGTGGTCGACCTCAGGGTGCAAGGCGCCGACGGCTTTGTACTGGCCGGTACCAGCTCGATGGACCAGATCAGCCGCGACCCGCAGGACATCGTGCAACAGACCCTCAACGCCAACCACCAGTACCCCGACGGCTTCCTGCTGTTTCTCGGCACCCTGTTCGCCCCCACCGAAGACCGCGACCACCCAGGCGCCGGCTTCACCCACAAATCGGGCGACCGGGTGAGCATCAGCAGCCCACTGCTGGGTGCGCTGCACAACCAGGTCACCGGCAGCGACCAGGCCGCGCCCTGGACCTTCGGGGTCGGTGCGCTAATGCGCAACCTGGCCGAGCGGGGGCTGCTGCAACGCTGATTGCTCCACCGGCGAGACTCACTCATAACAATAAAAGCGAGGCTTGATATGACTACCGAGGCCAAGGTCTCCCCCACGCCCGATCCGCGCCAACTGCGCCGGGCGATCTACACCGGCGCCATTGGCAGTGCCCTGGAGTACTACGACTTCGCCATCTACGGGCTGGCTTCGGCGCTGGTCTTCGGGCACATCTTCTTCCCGTCGCTGGGTACCACCGGCGCGCTGCTGGCAAGCTTCGCCACCTATGGCGCAGGTTTTCTGGCACGACCGTTCGGCGGCTTGTTCTTCGGCTCGCTGGGTGACCGCAAGGGGCGCAAGCTGGTACTGCTGCTGACCATCGCCCTGATGGGCACCGCCACCACCCTGATCGGCCTGCTGCCAACCGGCCCCGTCGGTGCCGTGCTGCTGGTGCTGCTGCGCCTGCTGCAGGGCTTTGGCGCCGGCGCCGAACAAACCGGTGCCGCCACCCTGATGGCCGAACTGGCCCCGCGCAAGCGTCGTGGTTTCTATGCCGCCCTGCCCTTCATCGGGGTGTTCAGCGGCCTGGCCCTGGCGACCATCACCTTCCGGGTGCTGGATGCCTCGCTGACCCGCGAGCAGCTACTGGACTGGGGCTGGCGCCTGCCTTTCCTGGCCAGCGTGGTGCTGATCGGCATGGCTGTGTGGATACGCCTCAAGCTCAAGGAGAGCCCGGTGTTCCAGCAGCTCAGCCAGAGCCAGCACGTAATCGAATCACCCATGCGCGAAGTACTGCGCAACGCCCGTCGCCCGCTGGCCGCCACCACCCTGATGCGCATGGCTGAAACCGGTTGCTCGACGCTCTATGCCACGGTGTCCATCGCCTTCCTCACCGGCTTCGCCAGCAGCCATCTGAGCAACGGCGGGGGCAACCTCACCAGTATCGGTACCAATGCGGTGTTGGCGGCGAGCATCCTGAGTGTGCTCACCACGCCGCTGTTCGGCGCCCTGTCGGACCGTTTCGGGCGCCTGGCGGTGTACCGCGGGGGTGCGTTGTTCTGCGCGTTGTGGGCATTCCCGTCGTGGTGGATGATCGACAGCGGCGAGCCGCTGCTGGTGTGTATCGCCGTGGTCGGTGGCTTTGCCTTCGGTGCCAACAGCATGCTCGGGGCCCAGTGCGCGCACTTCACCGAACTGTTCGGCAACCGCTATCGCTACTCCGGTGTGGCCCTGGCGCGGGAAGTCGGCGCCATGCTCTCCGGTGGCCTGGCGCCGATCCTGGGGATTTTCCTGGTCGGGCTCGCCGGAGGCGCCTACTGGGTACTGGCGCTGTACACAATGGTGCTAGCCTGCCTGACCCTGCTGGGCACCCTGCTGTCGACCGAAACCCGTGGCCGTGACCTGACCGACCTCAATGACGCCGTTGGCCGTGGCGCCACCCTTGCGCAATGCGCCCGTACCCCGGCCTGGCAGCGCTGAAGCTGCGTCCTTCAATTACAAGAGAGATACCCCATGAGCCATACGCCCAAACGCCACCTGCGCAGCCAACAATGGTTCGACGACCCGAGCCACGCCGACATGACCGCCCTGTATGTGGAGCGCTACATGAACTACGGCCTGACCCGTGACGAACTGCAGTCCGGCCGTCCGATCATCGGTATTGCCCAGACCGGCAGCGACCTGACCCCGTGCAACCGCCACCACATCGAACTGGCCCAACGGGTCAAGGCCGGGATCCGCGATGCCGGCGGCATTCCCATGGAGTTCCCGGTCCATCCCATCGCCGAACAGAGCCGCCGCCCCACCGCGGCCCTGGACCGCAACCTGGCGTACCTGGGCCTGGTGGAGATTCTCCACGGCTACCCGCTGGACGGCGTAGTGCTGACCACCGGCTGCGACAAAACCACCCCTGCTTGCCTGATGGCCGCTGCCACCACCGACCTGCCGGCCATCGTGCTGTCTGGCGGGCCGATGCTCGACGGTCATCACAAGGGCCAATTAATCGGCTCCGGCACCGTGCTGTGGCATGCCCGCAACCTGCTGGCGGCGGGTGAAATCGACTACGAAGGGTTCATGGAGATGACCACCGCGGCATCGCCGTCGGTAGGCCACTGCAACACCATGGGCACGGCGCTGTCGATGAACGCCCTGGCCGAGGCCCTGGGCATGTCCCTGCCAGGCTGCGCCAGTATTCCTGCGCCTTACCGCGAGCGCGGGCAGATGGCCTATGCCACCGGCAAGCGTATCTGCGAGCTGGTGCTGCAGGATGTCCGCCCCTCGCACATCATGACCCGCAACAGCTTCGAGAACGCCATCGCCGTGGCCTCGGCCCTGGGCGCTTCGAGCAACTGCCCGCCGCACCTGATCGCCATCGCTAGACACATGGGTATCGAACTGTCGCTGGATGACTGGCAGCGGGTCGGTGAAAACGTACCGCTGCTGGTCAACTGCATGCCGGCCGGCAAATACCTGGGCGAAGGCTTCCACCGCGCAGGTGGAGTGCCTGCGGTGATGCATGAGCTGCAAAAGGCCGGGCAACTGCACGACCACTGCGCCACGGTCAGCGGCAAGACCATCGGTGAAGTGGTGCGCGACACTGTCACCAGCAATGCCGAGGTGATCCTGCCGTTCGAGGCGCCGCTCAAGCACCGTGCCGGCTTCATCGTCCTGAGCGGCAACTTTTTCGACAGCGCGATCATGAAGATGTCGGTGGTGGGCGATGCGTTTCGCAAGACCTACCTCTCGGAGCCTGGCGCCGAGAACAGCTTCGAGGCACGGGCCATCGTCTTCGAAGGGCCGGAGGACTACCACGCACGGATCGACGATCCGGCCCTGGATATCGATGAACGTTGCATCCTGGTCATTCGCGGCGCCGGTACCGTCGGCTACCCCGGCAGCGCTGAAGTGGTGAATATGGCGCCACCGGCGGCGCTGATCAAACGCGGCATCGACTCGTTGCCGTGCCTGGGTGACGGCCGCCAGAGCGGCACCTCTGCCAGCCCGTCGATCCTCAACATGTCACCAGAGGCGGCGGTGGGGGGAGGCCTGGCATTGTTGCAGACCAACGACCGGCTGCGCGTCGACCTCAACGCCCGCCGCGTCGACCTGCTGGTGGACGAAGAAGAAGTCGCCCGCCGACGTGCGGCCTGGCAGCCGAACATCAAGCCTTCGCAGACGCCGTGGCAAGAGCTGTACCGGCAATTGGTGGGGCAACTGTCTACCGGTGGTTGCCTGGAGCCTGCGACCCTGCACATGAACATCATCGCCCGCGAAGGTGGCATGCCGCGGCATTCGCACTGAATCATCGCGGGGCGAGACGTCGCACCGCCACGCCCACAGGTTCGCCGTAGGCCAGCAAGAGCACAACGATTTGTGCTCTTGCTCTTGCACCGGCCCCGAACCAGACGAAATCCGCTCTCTGACCTTTCGATTCAGGCCAAGTGAAGGCACAATGCGTGTCCTTTTTTTGGCCGGCCTTGCCGGAGGCCTCGAAATGATCAAAACGCCGTACTACCTCATCGACAAAACCAAGCTGCTGCGCAACATGGAGAAGATCGCCTACGTGCGCGAGCAGTCCGGGGCCAAGGCCCTGCTGGCCCTCAAGTGCTTCGCCACCTGGTCGGTATTCGACCTGATGGAACAGTACATGGACGGCACCACCTCCTCGTCGCTCTACGAGCTCAAGCTCGGCCGCCAGAAATTCGCGGGTGAAGCCCACGCCTACAGCGTGGCCTGGGCCGACGACGAAATCGAAGAGATGCTCGAGAACTGCGACAAGATCATCTTCAACTCCATCGGCCAGCTGCAGCGTTTTGCCGAACAGTCTGAAGGCAAGGTCCGCGGCCTGCGGGTCAACCCGCAAGTCAGCAGCTCCGACTATCTGCTGGCCGACCCGGCCCGCCCGTTCAGCCGCCTGGGCGAATGGGACCCGGTCAAGGTCGAGCAGGTCATCGAACAGATCTCCGGCTTCATGTTCCACAACAACTGCGAGAACGGCGACTTCGGCCTGTTCGACCAGATGCTGTGCACCATCGAGGAACGTTTCGGCCACCTGCTGCACAAGGTCGAGTGGGTCAGCCTGGGTGGCGGTATCCACTTCACCGGTGAAGACTATGCGCTGGACGCCTTCTGCGCGCGCCTCAAGGCCTTCTCGGAAAAATACGGCGTACAGGTCTACCTGGAGCCGGGCGAAGCAGCCATCACCCAGAGCGCCTCGCTGGAAGTCACCGTGCTCGACACCCTCTACAACGGCAAGCACCTGGCCGTGGTCGACAGCTCCATCGAGGCACACATGCTCGACCTGCTGATCTATCGCCTCAACGCCAAACTGGCGCCAAGCGCGGGCGAACACACCTACATGGTGTGCGGCAAGTCCTGCCTTGCCGGCGATATTTTCGGCGAGTACCCATTTGATCGTCCGCTGGCCATCGGCGATCGGCTGTCGTTTGTTGACGCAGCGGGCTACACCATGGTCAAGAAAAACTGGTTCAACGGCCTGAAAATGCCGTCCATCGTAGTGAAACAACTCGACGGTACAGTCGAGGTGGTTCGTGAATTTGGGTTCGAAGACTACCTGTCCAGCCTCTCGTAAGCGGACAGAAAGGAGAGATAGAGAAATTGAAGAAGAACGTTCTTATCATTGGTGCAGGAGGTGTCGCCAAGGTGGTGGCCCACAAGTGCGCGCAGCACAACGACGAACTCGGTCGTATTGCTATCGCGTCGCGCAACATCTCCAAATGCCAGGCCATCATCGACAGCGTCAAGGCCAAGGGCAGCCTCAAGCAGCCCGCCGACATCAAGGCCTTCTCGCTGAACGCCCTGGATGTCGAGGCGACCAAGGCGCTGATCCGCGAAACTGAATCGCAGATCGTCATCAACGTCGGTTCCGCCTTCCTCAACATGTCGGTGCTGCGTGCCTGCATCGATACCGGCGTGGCCTACCTGGACACCGCCATTCACGAAGAACCGGGCAAGATTTGCGAGACGCCGCCCTGGTATGGCAACTACGAGTGGAAACACCTCGAGGAATGCCAACAAAAGAACGTTACCGCCATCCTGGGCGTGGGTTTCGACCCGGGCGTCGTCAACGCCTATGCGGCCCTGGCCAAACAACAGTATTTCGACCGCATTGATTCGATCGACATTCTCGATGTCAATGCGGGCTCTCATGGCAAGTATTTCGCCACCAACTTCGACCCGGAAATCAACTTCCGCGAGTTCACCGGACAGGTGTGGAGCTGGCAGAACAGCCAGTGGACCAGCAACACCATGTTCGAGGTCAAGCGTACCGACGACCTGCCGGTTGTAGGCTCGCAAAACCTGTACCTGACCGGCCACGACGAAGTGCATTCGCTGTCGAAGAACCTCGACGTGCCGAACGTGCGTTTCTGGATGAGCTTTGGCGAACACTACATCAACGTCTTCACGGTGCTGAAGAACCTTGGCCTGCTCTCCGAGCAACCGGTCAAGACAGCCGAAGGCCTGGAAGTGGTGCCGCTCAAAGTGGTCAAGGCCGTGCTGCCCGACCCTGCCTCGCTGGCACCGGGCTACACCGGCAAGACCTGCATCGGCGACCTGGTCAAAGGCATCAAGGATGGCCAGCCACGTGAGGTCTTCATCTACAACGTGGCCGACCACGAAGAAGCCTACGCCGAAACCGACAGCCAGGGCATCTCCTACACCGCAGGCGTGCCACCGGTGGCGGCTGCCCTGCTGGTCGCCCGTGGCGAGTGGGATGTACAGCGCATGGTCAACGTCGAGGAGCTGCCGGCCGAGCCGTTCCTCAAGGCGCTGGACGTGATGGGCCTGCCGACCCGCGTCAAAGACGAGAACGGTGATCGTCCCTGGAACTGAGTTGTATTGAGTTCCGGTAAAAACAAAATGCGCCCTGATGGGCGCATTTTGCTGTCTGGGAGCGAGCTTGCCCCGCGATAGCGATGCCACTGGAAGACCACACCGCCGCTCCACCTGGCGACTGCTGCGCAGTCGATCGCAACCTGGTCCCCGGGCAGCGGCTACAGATTGCCGGTGTAGCCGCTGGCGACAGCCTGCGTCGACCGCGCAGCGGTCGTGGTTCAAGTCAGCAGTTCCTACCGGCAGAACGCCAGAAATGTCTCTCGCCCCGCCAGCGCCAGCGTCTCATCGGCATGGTGGCGAAGCGTCGAGCCACGCACACCAAACTGAATCACGATAACGTCCCGTTCCAGCGCGCTGCGATTGGGCGAGCCTCCGTGCAGTACGGCTGCATGCAGTGCAAGCCCTGCACCGGCTGGCACATCGGGAATCAACGCCGTGTCGATGTCCGCACCTGGATCAAGATGAGAAGCCGGCACCACCGCCGTTGCGCCGTTGGCTGCGCTCATGCCCTGAAGCGGCAGCAACAGCCGCATGGTCCGGTTGTCTTCGCTCGCGAAATACTGATTGCTCGCGTCCCGATGCCACCCTACAGCCGGGCCAATGCCGTTGGGTTTGCGGGTCAGATTGCAGAAGTGAAAAACCACTTCGTCCGGCGTGCACGCAAGCAACGCGGCTGCACATTGCCAGAGGGCCTCGCTGCAGAACACGGCCGCAAAACGACTATCCAGCGCAATGAGATCGCCAATGATGAACGGCTCATTGGCCCATTGCTGTGGGTCAATATCCGGATTGCGCCGGGGATGCTGGCGGGTGACATCGGTAATGCTTATGCCGCATGCCAGAGGTGCTGCAGCGCCAGCGCGATGCTGACGCACCACCCGATCGACCAACGCCCGCGCTGCAGTCAGGCTGCTGTCATCCAGCAGCCCGTCGATCACGGCATAGCCTTGAGAGGCAAAATCCATACAACGTTCCCGCGCCTACAAGGCCGGTGTACGTGGCGGGATCATCCGCTTGCTGCCAGTCGACTCGAAGGCCGACGCCAGGCGCAGCAAGGTCGAATCTTCGTAGGCACGCCCGGCAAAGGTCAGCCCCACCGGCATGCCGATGTCCGCCATCACCCCCATCGGCACGGTGACGGTCGGCACGCCCAGGTGGCGGATGGCGAGGTTGCCGTTGGCCACCCACACACCATTGCTCCAGGCAATATCGGCCGATGCCGGGTTGACGTCGGCATCGGCCGGGCCCACATCGGCAACGGTCGGGAACAGCACCGCGTCCAGGCCCAACTGGTCCATCCAGTCTTCCAGGTCGATCTGACGCGTCTTCTCCAGCCCGCGCAGGCCATCGGGCACGGTGCTGATCTGGTCCCACGGGGCAATCCCACGTTCAGCCATCTTCACGTATTCGTCCATGCCGGCGGCCAGGTCACCTTCACGATTGGGCAGCGTGCCCGGGTCGTGAGGGAAAATCAGCGGGCCGTCGACATCCACCAGGCGGTTGAGCTTGGGATCGCCATTGGCCTGAAGGAAGTCGTCGAACGCCCAGGCGGTCAGGTCCCACAGTTCATGGTGGAGGAACTCTTTGGACACCAGGCCGCGGTTGAACACCGTCGGTGCGCCCGGACGGTCACCCTCACAGTTGGACACCAGCGGGAAGTCCACTTCGATCACTTCGGCTCCAGCAGCCTCAAGTGCCTTGCGCGCCTGCACCCAGAGCTCTATCACCGAAGGGCGGGTATGGATGCGCTGGCCAGTCGGGCCACCGATACCTGGCGCCTCGGACGTTCCGGCTTCAGGGTCGGCATTGATGTACATCTTTGGAATGCCCAGGCGCTTGCCCGCCAGCGACTCGGCGCCTGCGGCCAGCTCCAGGTAGGAGACCGGACGCACCGAGTCGACACTCGGAATCGGCACCCAGGGTTGCAGGCGCCACAGGTCACCACGGGTGTCAGGGTCGTGGGCCACGACGATGTCGAGGACTTCCAGCAGGTCGCTCATGGTGCGGGCAAACGGCACCACCACGTCCATCGTCGGCGTCAGCGGCCAGTTGCCACGCACCGAGATCACCCCGCGCGAAGGCGTATAGGCACACAGGCCATTGTTGGAGGCCGGGCCTCGTCCGCTCGACCAGGTCTCCTCCGCCAGGCCGAAGGCGGCAAAGCTGGCCGCCGTGGCCGTGCCAGCGCCATTGGATGAACCCGAGGCAAAGGGCGCGGTGAGGTAGTCGGCGTTATAGGGGCTCTCTGCCCGGCCATAAACGCCCCGCTGCATGCCGCCATTGGCCATCGGCGGCATGTTGGTCTTGCCCAGGCAGATGGCTCCGCCGGCGCGCAGGCGTTCGATGGTAAAAGCATCGCGATAGGCAATCAGGTTGGCAAAGGCCGGGCTGCCGGACGCTGCGGTCAGGCCCTTGACCAGGTAGCTGTCCTTGGCGGTGTACGGGATGCCGTCGAGCGGGCCCAGAGCCTGGCCCTTGGCACGACGCTCATCACTGGCCCGGGCTTCGTTGAGCGCCTCGGGGTTGCGTACTACTACCGCGTTCAGGGCAGTGGCAGTGTCTGGGCCATCGTAGGCGTCGATCCGGGCAAGGTAGGCCTGGACCAACTCTACTGCCGTTGTCTGGCCAGATTCGAGTGCTGCGCGCAACTCGGCAATGGAAACCTCGGTGACCTCGATCATGCTGTTATCTCAAAATGGCTGTTCATATCAGTTCTTGTTGCTCTGCAATGCGACTCAGGACCGGGCCAGGCGCAGGGCGCCAGTGTAACGGATTGCTCCCTGCCCTGGCCCTCGCCCCTGCGACGTATTCATTCGCCCAATAGGCATTCAGCAATCAAATACCGGGTATTTCAACATTTAATTTGTGGATAGTGCAGCCTTGTCTATATCGTGTGAATGCATCCCCAACGCAGCGCCGGCCTGCGCTGCCAGGCACGGGGACACAACAACAAGTCGAGACTGTCCATGTCGAAATCTTCTTACTACGCCCCTCACGGTGGGCACCCGGCTCAGACCGAGCTGCTGACAGACCGTGCCATGTTCACCGAAGCCTATGCCGTGATCCCCAAAGGCGTGATGCGTGACATCGTCACCAGCCACCTGCCCTTCTGGGACAAGATGCGCATGTGGGTCATCGCCCGCCCGCTGACCGGCTTCTCGGAAACCTTTTCGCAGTACATCGTCGAACTGGCGCCAGAAGGCGGCAGCGAGCGTCCTGAGCTGGACAAGAACGCCGAAGCAGTATTGTTCGTCGTCGAAGGCGAAGTCGACATCACCCTGCAAGGCAAGCCGTACACCCTGAAAGAAGGCGGCTACGCCTTCATTCCGCCGGCGGCCGACTGGAGCCTGCGCAACACCAGCGGCAAGAACGTTACCTTCCACTGGATCCGCAAGCACTACCAGGTGGTTGAAGGCCTGGCGCTGCCAGAAGCGTTCGTGACCAACGAAAAAGACATCGAGCCGATCCCGATGCCGGGCACCGACGGCGCGTGGGTCACCACTCGCTTCGTCGACATGGCCGACATGCGCCACGACATGCACGTCAACATCGTGACCTTCCAGCCGGGCGGCGTTATTCCGTTCGCTGAAACCCACGTGATGGAACACGGCCTGTACGTACTGGAAGGTAAAGCGGTGTACCGCCTGAACCAGGACTGGGTTGAAGTTGAAGCCGGTGACTTCATGTGGCTGCGTGCCTTCTGCCCGCAAGCCTGCTACTCCGGCGGCCCAGGCCCGTTCCGCTACCTGCTGTACAAAGATGTGAACCGTCACATGAACCTGGTGCTGAATCCACAGCGTTAAGTCCAGGCTCGATGCATAAAAAGCCCGCCATTACTGGCGGGCTTTTTTGTGTTTTCGAAGGAGTAGCCGCTGCCGAAGCGCAAGGCTGCGATCGACTGCACAGCAGTCGCATTTGCAGTAATGGAACAACTGCGGCCGCTTCGCGCCCGATCGCAGCCTCACGGCAGCGGCTACACCTCCAGGAAATCAGCCTTTGGTGAGTTTCAGCAGCCCGACGGCCAACATCAACCATACAAAGCCTATGATCGTTAACCATGCCGAGGCAACCATTCGACACTTTAGGTACCTCGGAAACTTCCGAACCTCATCCGCATCGATCAATCCTCTTTTGATACCAAAAGGCGGGTGTAGCATTGCGGCGCATAGTGTATTGACCAAATAGAACCGGGACGGGATGTGCCTCGTCCCCCAGATCGGTATCTGTTGTTTAAGCCAGTTGCTGCCCTCAAAGCGTGCAAGCATGACATCAAAGTCACGACCGAAAGCGATATACATACTCAAGGCCACACCTGAAAAGCAAAGAGCAAAAGGGGTCATCATAAAAGCGAATGCCCACCAGGAACTCCAGAAGTCGGTCATGGTTTAGTCTGCTCATAAACAAACTCACCAAACCACTCACCACCGGCCCCACCGCCTAACCCACCTGCGAGTCCTCCTCCGCCGACCAGGACAATTCCGCATACAGCTCCGCCTACTCCACCGGTAAATACTGTGAAGACACCACAGAGCGAGTAGGCGGCATAACCACCGATAGCCGCTCCAGCTGTTGCACCACCCAACCCACCAGAAAAACTCCCGGCTTCAATGAGTCGCACCTTTTTGCACGCTTCCGTCTCTCCGGCCCGGCAGACTTCCTGCACCTTGAGTGCCGACGCCCCACCACCCAACGCAATACCTACATAACCACCATATTTAAGATACTTCGCCGTTTTCGCTACCTGCTCCAAATGCGTGGCATACCCCGGAATCTGCCCCGCTCCACCGGCACGGCTCCAGTGATGCACCACGCTTTGGGTGGAAATGCCCAGGTCACGGCGCAACATTTCATAGCTCCCCAGATTCAGTTGTTTGTTGAGAAAGGCACTCTTCAACTGGGCATCAAGGGTCTTGTACAACTCACGACGCGCCGCAAAGAAATCCCGGCTGTTCAAATGACCGTGGAGACTGAACGAGCGTTGATGCAATTCCTCCAGCGCACGCAAGGTACCTTCCACCTGCCTCAGTCCTTGACCCAGCATCACCGTGCTGACCCCCATCGACAGGCTCGCGCTCCCCAGCAACCCGGCAATCTCGCCTTGGTAATCGGCCATGAAGTTGGCCTCTTCCTCGCTAAGCCCCGCCAGCGCATCGCGCACCTGCGCAGCGGCGTCCATCAGCTGGGCTTCTTCGCGGGTACACGCCGTTCCGTTGTCCGGGTCGCCGAGGATGAACAGTTCACCCGCCTTGAAGCCCTGGGCGAAGGTCGGGTTGAGCCGTTGCAGGCGAGCTGGCAGGTAGGGGTTGCCCAACTGCGCCAGTACCTGCGGGCCGGACATGCTGCGGGGGACGATGTAGAAGCCCGGCTCCAGCGTGCCGGGGGTGGCGGTCATGACGGGCATGGAGCGGCTTGCAGGTGCAAAACCCGAGGCTGGCCCCGATGGCAACGCGGTACGGATGTGCCCCACCTGCTCGGCGACCTTGGCTGGGGCCGGGGCACTGGCAACACGCGTTGCAACCAACGGTGCAACCAGGCGGTTGCTGCCGGGCGGGCAACCGCACTGGATCAACACCTCATCCACCGCCATGGGTCGGCCATCAATCGTCCAGCCCGTTTCACCTTCAGCGATTTCCCCGGACACGCCGCATAACGGGCACGGCGTGGTGGCATCCCCCAGGCGCAAATGGGGAACGCCACTCTGGGTGGAATGAGACTGGCTGCTCAAGCAGGTGGCGCCGCTGGTGGTCTGGTCGCCGTGCTGCCCTGCACCGCGGCCATTGATGTTCATGCGATGGACCGACATGGGGAGATTCCTTGGGCAAATGGAGCCCGGAACCTAGCACGGCAGCATTGGCATTCCGCGCAGCCCGCTTGGAAAGGGAAAAACCCTACAAACTTTTCAGACCCAATCTGCAACCAGCACCACCACAGCGGTAAAAACACCCGGCTGACCTATGCTTCAACCGGTCATTCAAGCGCCGTGGAGCCCACATGAAACCCAGCCTCTTGTGCGGCGCGCTGCTGACGTTGCTGCTCTGCAGCAGCGTCCAGGCCGATTCCTGGCATCTGGCCAGGGATGAAGATGGCATCCGGGTGTATCTGGATGACGTTGCAGGCTCGCACTACCAGCGCTTTCGCGGCGTGGCGCTGATCAAGGCCAGTGTGCGAACCCTGAGCGATCTGCAGGAAAACCTGCGGGTGGCGTGCAAATGGCTCTACGGCTGCGCTTCGATGCGTCTGCTGGAGGTCGAGGGTGATAGCACCTGGGTCTACCTGACCACCGACCTGCCCTGGCCGGCCAGCCCCCGCGACATAGTGATCCGGGTGCAAACCGAGCGCACCGACGACGGCGGGATGGTCCGCCGACTCAGCGCCGAGGCTGATAAAGCCGAACAGGTGCCGGGGCTGATTCGCGTCACCCAGCTCAAGGGCCAGTGGATCCTGGTGCCCAAAGGCGACCAATTGACCGAAGTGACCTACCAGTTGGAGGCCGAGCCTGCCGGCGACATCCCGTCATGGCTGGCCAACCAGTTCGTGATCGACGCACCGATGGTGTCGCTGCGCACCTTGCGGGCAGTTGCCGAGCGTCAGGGGGTGCGTGAACAGCACACCGACCTTGGCGAACTCAAACCTCATGCGCCTCAAGCAACCCCGCCAACACCCCTGCCAGTTCCTTGACCATCGGGTCGGCCGTGGGCCGATGGACGATGACGATTTCATAACTGTCGATCTCCGGCAGCCCATTCTGTTGCCCCAGCACCACATGCTCGCGAGTGGCCGCACGCGGGGGCAGCAGGCTGATGCCCATGCCATCGGCTACTGCGGCCTGGATGCCGCTCAGGCTCGAGCTGGTAAAGCTGATGCGCCAGCGCCTGCCCATGCTCTCGATGGCGTTGATCATGTCATCGCGGTAAAGGCCACGGGGCGGGAAGGTCACCAGCGGGATCGGGTCCAGGTCGATCGAAGGGATGCTGGCGCTGTCAATCCATTGCAGTTCTTCCGGCCAGCAGGCCACGCCTTCACGACTGTTGCGCCGCTGTTTGAGCAGTACCAGGTCGAGTTCGCCGTTGTCGTAGCTCTGGCTCAGGTCACGGCACAGGCCACTGGTGACCTCCAGCTTGATCTGCTGGTACTTGCGATTGAACGCCGACAAGGCATTGGTAGTGCGCCCGCCGACAAAATCCTCGGGCACTCCCAGTCGCACCGTCACCCCTACCGTGGCGCCCGCCAGCGCCTCGAGCATCTGGTCGTTCAGCGCGAGCATATGCCGGGCATAGCCCAGTAGCGTCTGGCCAGCATCCGTGGGCAACACGTCACGGTTACCACGCACCAGCAAGCGGTGGCCGACCATGTCTTCCAGGCGCCGGACCTTCTGGCTCACCGTCGATTGAGTGGAGTGCAGCCGGGCCGCCGCTGTTGTAAAGCTGCCGCAGTCCGCCACCACGACAATAGCGCGTAACAAGTCCAGGTCGAACAAGGACCTATTCGGTTTTACACTGATATTCATACGAATATTTAACTTCTAAATGGGTGACTCGATTTCTATCATGCGCCCATTCATAGAACAACACACGGAGGCCGCCGAATGCGCCTGGAACACCTCAACATTTTCTTCGCCATGCTGCTGGCCATGCTCACTTCGCTCACGGCCAACGCCGAAGGTGGCGTGCTCGAAAACCAACTGCGCGAAGCTGCCGAGCGTGGCAATGCCACACAGGTAAAAAACCTGCTCGACCAGGGCGTCAACATCGAGGCCCGCGACAAACAGGGCCGCACCCCGCTGCTGCTCGCCACCCACGGTAACCAGATAGAGGCGGCCAAGGTGTTGATCGAAGCCGGCGCCGACGTCAATGCCAAGGACACCATCGAAGATAGCCCGTACCTGTACGCCGGTGCCCGTGGCCTCAAGCAGATCCTGCAACTGACCCTGAGCCACGGTGCCGACCTCAAGAGCACCAACCGCTACGGCGGCACGGCACTGATCCCGGCGGCCGAGCGCGGGCATGTCGAGACGGTCCGTACGCTGATCGAGGCCGGCGTCGATGTGAACCATATCAACCGCCTGCACTGGACCGCGCTGATGGAGGCCATCGTACTCGGCGATGGCGGCGCCCGGCATGTCGAGATCGTCGAGTTGCTGGTCAAGGCCGGGGCCGACGTGAACATTGCCGACAAGGATGGCGTGACCCCGCTGGCCCATGCGCGCCAGCGCGGGTACACGGCGATGGAAAAGATACTGCTGGCGGCGGGCGCCCGCGCCTGATCGGCGGGCACCACCCCCTGGAGCGCTAGTCCTGGCGAGGCTGGCGCTCCACCGCCACTGGCGGCGTCGCCTCCTCGTCGCTGTTCACCGAGCGGCGAAAGCCCTTGATCGACTCGCCCAGGTCGGCACCCAGGGTTTTCAAGCGTTTACTGCCGAACACCAACAGCACCACCACCAACAGAACCGCCCAGTGCTTCCAGTCGAACACACCCATGATCCACCCTCCTTCACTTACTCGATGGCTTCGTAGGGCAGGCCCACGTAGTTTTCGGCGATGTTGACCAGACCGGCGTGAGAGTTGAAGAAGTACTCGCGGTCGGCCTGTTGCATCTTGTGGTCCCAGGCGTCCTTGTGCTCGCCAAAGTCATGCAGCAGGTTGGTCATGAACCAGCTGAAGCGCTCACCCTTCCACACCCGGCGCAAGGCCAGTTCCGAGTACTTTTCGAGCAAGTCGGTGCGTCCCTCGCCATATACCTTGACCAGGATCCGGTACAGGTAGCACACGTCGGAGGCCGCCAGGTTCAGGCCCTTGGCACCGGTAGGCGGAACGATATGCGCGGCATCGCCCACCAGGAACAGCTTGCCGTACTGCATCGGCTCCACCACGTAGCTGCGCAGTGGCGCGATGCTTTTTTCCAACGACGGCCCGGTAACCAGTCGCTCACCGACTTCCTCGGGCAAACGCGCCTTGAGCTCATCCCAGAAGCGCTCATCGGACCAGTCATCGACATGGTCGGTCAGCGGCACTTGCAGGTAGTAGCGGCTGCGGGTCAGCGAGCGCTGGCTGCACAGCACGAAGCCACGGTCGTGATGGGCATAGATCAGTTCATGATTGACCGGCGGGGTGTCCGACAGCAGGCCGAGCCAGCCGAAGGGATAGACACGCTCGTAATGGGTCAGCACCGACTCGGGAATGCTCTTGCGCGCGACACCGTGGAAACCGTCGCAGCCGGCAATGTAGTCGCAATCGATGCGGTGGGTCTGGCCGTCTTTCTCGTAGGTGACGTAGGGCTGCTCACCCTTCATTTCATGGGGTTGGACGTTGTTGGCCGAATAGATGATCGGTGCGCCGCAGGCTTCGCGGGCCTGCATCAGGTCACGGGTGACTTCGGTCTGGCCGTAGACCATCACCGTCTTGCCTTCGGTGAGAGCCTTGAGGTCGACGCGGATGCGCTTGCCGCCGACCAGCAGTTCGACGCCGTCGTGTACCAGGCCTTCGGCGTCCATGCGCTCGGAGACACCGGCTTCGCGCAGCAGATCGACCGTGCCCTGCTCGAGCACCCCGGCACGGATGCGGCCCAGCACGTAGTCCGGGGTCTGGCGTTCGAGAATCACGGTGTCGATACCGGCCTTGTGCAGCAACTGGCCGAGTAACAACCCGGAAGGGCCTGCACCGATAATGGCTACCTGAGTCTTCATTGTTCTTGTCTCGCGTGGGGGCTCCACACGCCGCCTGGGCAGCACCTTGGAGCTTTTGTTGTTATTGACCCCTGCATTTTTGCTGACAAAAACCGCCAGAAAAGGTGATATTGCTCCGGTTAATTGCACTTTTGAACAATCAGTTCGATTATCGAACAACGCTAAGCTACCCGGCAGGTTGCCCACAATGACAAGATCCAGCCTTCCCAGAATCCCCGTGTTCAAGCTGTACGGTGAAAACCAGGCCTGGCCGACTCCCGATCTGCTGCACTGCGAATCCATCCCCAAGCGCAGCAGCCTGCACCATTGGGAGATCAAACCGCACCGTCACGCCGACCTGTTCCAGTTGCTGTATGTGCGTCGCGGCCACGCCCGGCTGGAGATCGAAGGCAAGCGCAGCGATGTGCATGAGGCGGCGATCCAGGTGATCCCGCCAATGACCGTACATGGCTTTCAGTTTTCCGCCGACATCGATGGCTACGTACTCACCCTCGGTGCCCCGCTGGTGGCGCAACTGGAGGCCCAACTGGGCGCGCCCCTGACCGTCCTGGCTTCGATCGGCTGCTACCCGCTGGGCCGCGACCGCCAGGCCCTGCACACCTTGATCCATGTGTTGCACCAGGAGTACGAAGGCAGCGCCCCGGCACGCGATCTACTGCTGCACTCACTGATTACCAGCCTGATGGTATGGATCAGCCGCCAACGCCAGCACAACACACACCCGGGTAACCGCGACGAGCGCAACCAGCAATTACTGGGGCGCTACATCAAATTGGTGGAGCAGCATTACCGCGAGCACCTGTCGGTGGAGCACTTCGCCCACCGCCTGGGTATCTCCAGCGTGCACCTGAACATCCTCTGTCGCGAGCTTGCCGGGCAGACCGCTTTGCAAATCATCCACCAGCGCCTGCTGCTCGAAGCACGGCGCAACCTGATCTACACCAACATGAGCATCAGCCAGCTTTCCGACAGCCTGGGCTTCAGCGACCCCACCTATTTCTCGCGATTCTTCAGGCGACTGTGCGGGCAGACGCCCAACGCCTTCCGCCAGTCTGCACTGTAGGAGCGGGCTTGCCCCGCGCACAGCAGGTACCACCGGCACAATCCAGGTGCTATTGCCTGATTTGGAGTAGCCGCTGCCGAGGTACGAGGCTGCGATCGACTGCAAGGCAGTCGCCTATCTCGCGCTTCATCGGATTGAAAAGATTGCGGCCGCTTCGCGCCCGATCGCAGCCTGACGGCAGCGGCTGCACAGTGCTTGGCATCACCGCCAGATCCCAAACCCATCACAAAGGGCGCCAAAGCCAAGGGAATTACAATACTGGGTGACCAGGTATTCTACGGTAGGAGCGAGCTTGCCCCGCGATAGCAATCCGACTGCCACACCGCTATCGCGGAGCAAGTCGAGACCTCGCACCGCCGCGCCTGCCGAGACTTTTATTCACCCCGCTGAATTTTCTTAATAAATCCCGCCAAGTAAAACCCATTGAAAAACCTAACCTATTGATATTTAAAGTAATTAAACCTGGCACACATCTTGAGAGGGTCCCGAGCGAATCACACATAACAATAAGGCTGACCTCTCATGCTCAAACACTCTCCCCGCCACCTCACCGCCGGCCTGCTCCTGACCACCTGCGCCTTGCACGCCCACGCTTCCGAAGGCGGTATCTCCTCCTGGCCCAATGGCATCGAAATCTACGGCATGGGCATCCTCCCGCCCCCAGGCACCTACGGCCAACTGTTCGCCGGCAACTACCTGGCCGACACTCTGCGCGACAACAGCGGTGACAAGGCCGCCGACATCGACCTGCGCGTTACAACCCTCGCCCCTCGCTTCGTCTGGGTCACCGAGCAGAAGGTGTTCGGCGGCGACCTGGGTTTTCACGCCCTGTTGCCGCTGAACGATATGCGCCTGAACGTCAAGAACGGCCCTCATGACCACAAGCGCGGCATCGGCGATGCTCACCTGGGCCCGGTGATCGGTTTTCACCCCAGCGAAAAATTGCACATCGCGACCGGCGTCGATTTCGTCCTGCCCACCGCCAGCGAATACGACGAAGACGACCTGATCAACCTGGGCAACAATTACTACACCGTGCAAGCCGTACTGGCCATGACCTACCTGGACCCCGACGGCCTGAATGCCGACATCCGCCTGATGCACGACTACAACTTCGAGAACCGCGCCACAAACTATCAGTCCGGGCGCGAGCTGCACGCCGACTACACCCTCGGCTGGGGCCTTGGCAATGGTTGGGTGCTGGGCGTTGGCGGGCATGCCTACCAGCAGATCAGCGACGATAAATGCAGCGCCAGCGACTGCGACGCCGCCGCCCTGGTCGATGCCAGCGGCGGCAACCGCGGACGCTCGTTCTCCATCGGCCCTGCCGTGCAGTACAGCAGCAAGCAGGGCTGGATGTTCAGCGCCAAATGGCAGGATGAGTCCGGGGTGCGCAACCGCGCCGAAGGTCAGACCTACTGGTTCAAGTTCACCACTGCGCTCTGACCCAGCGCCCGGTCAGCTGCCCTTGAGCCGGTAGCTGACCTGGGCACGGCTCATGCCGAGCATCTGCGCAGCGGCGGTGACATTGCCACCGGAGCGCTCCAGTGCCAGTTGCACCAGGCGCCGCTCGATCTCCTCCAGCGACGTACCCAGCACCCGCTGCTGGCCGCTGAAAAACGCCTGCAGGCTGGCCAGTTCCGGCGCCCCGCCATCGGCCGATTGCGCCGCGTCGCCCTCGCAGGCCGGCATCGGCGCAGACGGCACCTTGCCCATGGCCAAGCGCCCTTCCGTGGTCAGGCCTATGGCTGCCTCCATCAACGGTGCACCGGCTTCGGCCAGGTGCACCACGTCCATCACTTCGCCGTCACTGGCCGCGATCACGCCACGCTCGACCAGGTTCTGCAATTCGCGAATGTTGCCGGGAAAACGGTAGGTCAGCAGCGCATTGACCAGGCGCATGCTGAAGCCCGCCAACTGGCGGCCATGACGCTGGCTGAAGGTGCGCAGGAAATAGCTCATCAGCAGCGGGATGTCTTCGCGCCGCTCACGCAACGGCGGCAAGTGAATGGGAAACACGTTCAGACGGTAGAACAGGTCTTCGCGGAAGCGCCCCGCCTCCACCTCACGGCGCAGGTCCAGGTTGGTGGCGGCAATCACCCGTACATCCACCTGGATCGGCGCACTGCCGCCCACGCGCTCGATCTCGCCTTCTTGCAGGGCGCGCAGGATCTTGCTTTGCGCATGCAGGCTCAAGGTGCCGATTTCATCGAGGAACAGCGTGCCGCCGTGGGCCCGTTCAAAGCGCCCTGGCCGCGAACGTTCGGCCCCGGTGTAGGCACCACGCTCGACCCCGAACAACTCGGCCTCCACCAGGTTCTCCGGCAGGGTCGCGCAATTGAGCGCCACCATCGGGATGTGCTGACGACTGCTGGCCTGATGCAAGGTACGGGCGAACAACTCCTTGCCCACTCCCGACTCACCGGTAAGCAACACCGTGGCCTGGGTTGGCGCTACCCGTTGGAGCAACTGGCTGGCCGCCACGAAACTTGCCGAGATCCCCACCAGCGGCTTGCCGTCGGCAGGCACTTCAAGCTCCGCCACCGGTGTTTCGACACCGCTGTGATAGGCGCTGCGGCTGAGAAAGTCCCCCGGGTCCAGGTAAGCCAGGTCGATGTCGATATCGTCCCACTGCTCGGCAGGCTTGCCGACGATCCGGCAGGCGCCGTGGCCCATGGCCCGGCACTGGTGCTCGCGAAACACTACCAGGCGTCCGAGCAACGAGGAGGCATAGCCGCTGGCGTAGCCGATCTCCATCCAGCACGCCGGCTCCCCGCCCAGGCCGTAGGCGGCGATGTGCTCATCGACCTCCAGGGAGTTGTGCCAGAGAAACTCGGAATAGAAATGACCAATGCTCGAATCGATCTCGAAGCGCACTACCTCGACATTGACCATGCCCTCGAGCATGTGCAGCCGCGGGCCTGCGCTGTAGAGGCTGGCGTGATCGCCCTCGGGCCATTGCTCGCTGACCTGGGCGGCATCGCGGGCTCCGGCTTGCCAGCCAATGCGGGTGAGCAGGCCACGGGCCTTGTCCAGGCCCAGGGCGTCGATCAGCTCGCGGCGAATGGCACCAAAGGCCGAGCCTTGCAGCAGCATCATGCGCTGGCCGCACAGCCAGATGCTGCCGTCCTGGGGCGCAAAGGCCACCGACTCGGCCAGTTGCTCAGCCGAAGGCAGGCCTGTGCTGCCAAATTGATTGGTGCGATCGACGATCAGGCGCTTGTGACGGCCGAGCAGCTGCTTGAAAAACGCTTCGTCCACGGGCCGACCCGATTTGCCAGGTGTTGTAGGAGTCATAGGCAATAAGTGCAAGGCAGAAGGTAAGGCCTTCAGTATGCCCCCCGCCCCGGCCGGGTCAATCGGCAGTCAGTCGCGGGGCGCCTTCAACGCGGGTAAACGTCCGATAACCGCACAGATTCTTCCCCCTTCACCCGCGTTGCCGAGCTTTCTGCAAATGCCGGATTCTCTGCATAAATTTTCGCACCCCAGCGACTGCCGCCGTGCTAATGAATGTTCAATCACACACTTAACACACTGTTTTTATTGGTTTTTTAGCAATTAACACGAGCTGGCACGATAGTTGTTAAGGGCTGTTCATCGCAATGTCACAACAAAAGAGAGAAGCCGATGACACCCTCCCGCCCTGCCTACCAGAACCTTCATCTGCAGCCCTTGGCCGGCCAGTGGCGCGCCGGCAGTGCCGAGCGCTCGCTGACGGTGACCGACCCTTTCAACCAGCAGGCCTTGCTGCTCATTCCCCTGGCCAACCGCGATGACCTCGACGCCGCCTACCGTGGCGCCCGGCAGGTACAGGCCGAGTGGGCCGTGCAGGCGCCCGCCGCCCGCAGCCAGGTGATGCTGGCAGCGGCGCGCATTTTTGATGAGCGCCGCGAAGAGATCATCGACTGGATCATCCGCGAGTCCGGCAGCACCCGGATCAAGGCCCAGATCGAATGGGGCGCCGCCCGCGCCATCATCCTCGAATCGGCCAGCCTGCCCAGCCGCGTACATGGGCGCATCGTCGCCTCGAACATTCCCGGCAAGGAAAGCCGCGTGTACCGCAAGCCCCTGGGCGTAATCGGGGTGATCAGCCCGTGGAACTTCCCCCTGCACCTGACCGCCCGCTCCCTGGCCCCTGCCCTGGCCCTGGGCAACACCGTGGTGGTCAAGCCGGCCAGCGACACGCCGGTCACTGGCGGCCTGCTGCTGGCGCGCATTTTCGAGGAAGCCGGGTTACCGGCAGGTGCCCTGAACGTGGTGGTCGGTGCCGGTGCCGAGATCGGTGACGCCTTCGTCGAGCACCCGGTGCCGGCGTTCATTTCTTTCACAGGCTCCACCCAGGTGGGCCGCAACATCGGCCGTATCGCCAGCGGTGGCGAACACCTCAAGCACCTGGCCCTTGAGCTGGGCGGCAATAGCCCGTTCGTGGTGCTGGCCGATGCCGACCTTGAGCAAGCGGTCAATGCCGCCGTGGTGGGCAAGTTCCTGCACCAGGGGCAGATCTGCATGGCGGTCAACCGCATCATTGTCGAGCAACCGCTGCTGGCGGCCTTCACCGAGCGTTTCGTCGAGCGGGTCAAGGCCCTGCCCTGTGGCGACCCGAGCCTGCCCGGCACGGTGATCGGCCCGGTCATCAACGAACGGCAACTGGCCGGCCTGCAAGACAAGATCGCCACCGCCCAGGCTGAGGGCGCCCAACTGCTGACCGGTGGCCTGGCCCAAGGCAACGTGTTGCCCCCCCATGTGTTCGGCAACGTCACCGCCGACATGGACATTGCCCACGAAGAAATCTTCGGCCCGCTGGTGGGTATCCAGGCTGCACGCGATGCCGAGCATGCCCTGGAACTGGCCAACCGCAGCGAGTACGGGCTGTCGAGCGCGGTGTTCACTGCCAGCCTCGAACGTGGCGTGCAGTTCGCCCAGCGGATCCAGGCCGGCATGACCCATATCAACGACATCCCGGTCAACGACGAGCCCAACGCCCCGTTCGGTGGCGAGAAAAACTCAGGGCTTGGGCGCTTCAACGGCGACTGGGCCATCGAGGAGTTCACCACCGACCACTGGATCACCGTGCAGCACCGTCCACGGGCCTACCCATTCTGATTGCCTTGCCCCAACCCCATAACAATAAGGAGTCCGCTATGTCCCTACTGCCCAACCACCCGGCTGTGCGACGGACCGTCAATGCCTGCCTTGCCCTGCCCCTGATCCTGCTTGCCGGCAGCGCCGCCGCCAGTGGCGACGGTGCATTCAAAAGCGGCGAGGACGTCTACGCCAAAGTCTGCGGCCACTGCCACGAAGGCCAGGTCGGCCCGCAGATCAAGGGCCGGCAACTGCCGCCAGCCTACATCAGCGCCATCGTGCGCAATGGCTTTCGCGCCATGCCGGCATTCCCGGCCTCGTTCATCGACGACAACGCCCTGCAACAAGTGGGCGAGTACCTGGCCAAGTCCCCTGCCCCTGCAGCCAAACCGTGAGGGCCCGCCCATGATGACTATCGAACGTCGCGCATTGCTCAAGGGCATGGCCGTGGGTGGGGTGGCCGGCATCGCCATGGCCAGCTCCGGCCTGGGCCTGGCCAACACCGTGCTGGGCCGTTCCACTTCGGGCCAGGTGCCCACGCGGGTGCTGGTCAGTCCCGAGGTGGCCGGCTCGGCATTTGTCCAGGGTATCCAGGCCAGCCCGATTGCACCTCAGGTGCAGGTGATGCCCATTGCCCCGGAACTGGGCGTGCTGATGCAAGTGCAGCAGCACCTTGCCAGCGGCCAGGCCCAGCGCCTGATCGGCCTGCTCGACGACGCCAGCGCCGCTCTGCTCATCGACCTGGCCCGCAGCGCAGGCGCCCGGGTGCAGTGGCTGGGCCAGCACAGCGCCACATCAGAGCGCACTGCGCACCGCTTGCTCAGCGCCCAGGTCTCGCATGGCTGCGCCCTGCAACTGGGCCAACATCTCAATGCCTGCGGCCAGGGTTTCAGGCTGCACGAACAACGCCTGCACAGCCCGGCGCCAACCCTGGAGGTGGCAACCGCCAGTCGCACCCGGGGCGGTGATCAATGGGCCGCCACCCTGGGTTACGCCCTGGCTGTACTGGGCAGCACCGACACTGGCCAGGCGCCGCTGATTGCCAGCCGCCCCTCGGCACTGGCCGGCACCTACGTGTCGTTCTCGATCGCAGTCTGAAGGATTCCAACATGAGCCAAGCAACCGCCAACACCCTGCTGCCCCGTGGCGTCAACGACGCCAATTTCCAGCAAGCCATCGCCCAGTTCCGCGCCTTGCTGGGCGATGAGAATGTCCTGGTCAAGGACGAGCAACTGATTCCCTACAACAAGATCATGATGGCCGTGGACAACGCCGAACATGCGCCGTCGGCCGCCGTCACCGCCACCACCGTCGAGCAGGTGCAAGGCGTGGTGAAGATCTGCAACCAGTTCAAGGTGCCGGTCTGGACCATCTCCACCGGCCGCAACTTCGGCTACGGCTCGGCCGCCCCCGGCCAACGTGGCCAGGTGATCCTGGATCTGAAAAAGATGAACAAGATCCTGCACGTGGACCCAGAGCTGTGCACCGCCCTGGTCGAACCCGGCGTCACCTACCAGCAGCTCTACGACTACATCCAGGAGCACAACCTGCCGCTGATGCTGTCGTTCTCGGCACCCTCCGCCATTGCCGGTCCCCTGGGCAACACCATGGACCGCGGCGTGGGCTACACCCCCTACGGCGAGCACTTCCTCATGCAGTGCGGCATGGAAGTGGTGCTGGCCAACGGCGACCTGTATCGCACGGGCATGGGCGGGGTCAAAGGCGACAACGCCTGGCAGGTGTTCAAGTGGGGCTACGGCCCGACTCTGGACGGCATGTTCACCCAGGCCAACTATGGCATCTGCACCAAGATGGGGTTCTGGCTGATGCCCAAGCCGCCGGTGTTCAAGCCGTTCGAGATCAAGTTCGACAACCAGTCGGACATTGCCGAAATCGTCGAATTCATCCGCCCGCTGCGCATCGCCCAGGTCATCCCCAACTCCGTGGTGATTGCCGGCGTGCTGTGGGAAGCCTCCACCTGCAACACCCGCCGCAGCGACTACACCCTGGAACCCGGCGCTACCCCCGACGCCATCCTCAAGCAGATCCAGAAAGACAAGAACCTCGGAGCCTGGAACGTCTATGCCGCCCTGTACGGCACCCAGGAACAGGTCGACGTGAACTGGAACATCGTCACCGGCGCCCTCAAGCAATTGGGCAAGGGCCGTATCGTCACCCAGGAAGAGGCCGGCGATACCCAGCCGTTCAAATACCGCGCCCAGTTGATGTCCGGGGTACCCAACCTGCAGGAGTTCGGCCTGTACAACTGGCGCGGCGGTGGCGGTTCGATGTGGTTCGCCCCTGTCAGCCAGGCGCGTGGCAGCGAGTGCGACAAACAGCAGGCGCTGGCCAAGAAAATCCTCAACAAGCACGGCCTGGACTATGTCGGTGAGTTCATCGTCGGCTGGCGTGACATGCACCATGTGATTGACGTGCTGTACGACCGCAGCAGCCCCGAGGAAACCCAGCGCGCCAATGCCTGCTTCGCCGAATTGCTGGATGTCTTCGAGCAGGAAGGCTACGCCGTGTACCGGGTCAACACCGCCTTCCAGGAGCGGGTGGCGCAGAGCTATGGGACGGTCAAGCGCAAACTTGAACACACCCTCAAGCGCGCCCTGGACCCGAACAACATCCTTGCCCCGGGCAAGTCCGGCATCGACCTGGCCAACCCGTTCTAGAACCACGACCGTTGCGCGGCCGATCGCAGGCTGTCGCCAGCGGCTACACCATCATCTGTAGCCGCTGCCGAGCAACGAGGCTGCGATCGGCCGCACAGGGGCCGTATCCAGATGCGCAGGATGCAAGGGCCTTCGCGGGGGCAAGCTCGCTCCCACAGCCTCCTTCACACGGTGCTGCGCAAAGCCTTGCGGTAGTCCCCCGGCGACCGCCCGGTCCACTTCCTGAAGGCCTTGCGAAAGTTGGCCGCTTCGGAAAAACCGACCTGGGCGGCCAGCTCATCCATGGGCATGTCACTCTGCTGCAAAAACTCGATGGCCAGGGCGCAGCGCACTTCATCGAGCACACTCTGGTAGGTGCGCTGCTGTTCGGCCAGGCGCCGGTGCAGTGTGCGGGTCGACAGCCCCAGGGTCTCGGCCACCGCGTCCACCCCCGGAAAACGCCCGCTGCGGCTCAGGCAGACCATGCGCACCGACTCGATCAGGTCGGATTCATCCGGCAGGCTGGCCACCAGTTGCTGGCAGAACCCCATGGTCATCGCCGAGGTAATCGGGTTGGCATTCGGACAAGGCAGTTGCAGCACGCTCGCGTCGAAACGCCACTCCATCACCTCGCTGTTGAACACCACCGGGCAGCGAAATACCGCCTCATAACACTGCCAGTAGTCCGGCGCAGGATAGGGCAACAACAGCCGTACCGAGGGAAAGGGCTTTTCCAGCACGCACTGCACCAGTGAGTGAATGGAGGCAAACCAGAACTCCGTTGCCAGGGGCATCAGCTCGCCCAGGGCGAAAAAACCCTGGCCGCTGAACACCCCTTCGCTGCCTTCCAGGCGAAATGACTTCTCGAAAATCGGCCCCAGCAGGCGGATATGACGGATACCGAAATCGACCGCCTGGCCAAAGGTCTCGCTGCTCATCATGGCGTAGCCAAAGATGCCGAAATCACTCAGGCGCTGCCGCCCACCGGCGCGCAGGCCGCTGTCGGCATGGTGCATCAGGCGCTTCATGTTGGCGAAGATCACCAGCTTCTGGCGGTGCGAGATGCGGGTATTGGGGTCGAGCATCTGCTCGGGCGAAAGCTCGGTGCCCTGCAGCAGGCCGACCGGGTCTACGCCCTGGCTCTGCAGCTCGGCCACCAGGGCCGGCAAGCCGAGCATGTTGTGCTGCGGAATATCCAGGGACGTGCCATAGGCGCCAACGATTAGCTGAGTCATCACAGGGTCTCCCTTTTCCGGTGGCAGAAATTAACCCCCGCACTGGCGTATTACAACCTCCCGCCGTGCAACGCAGCGTTGCAGCATCAGCACCGTTGAACCACTCGACAACAATAATAAAACCTGAGGCTTTCATGAAACGACTGCTTGCTACCACGCTGGCCGCGTGCGTGCCGCTGATTTCACTGCCGTCGCTGGCAAGCGACGCACCGCTCAATATCGTGCGTATCGGCTATGCCGACATCCAGTTCAACACCGACTCGGGCGACATGACCGGCATGCCCGGCACCACCCCAGACTACATCCAGGCCACCGTGCGCGACACCGGCACCCTGGCACTGGTGTATGAGCGTAGCCTCGGCGGCCCCTGGTCGCTGGTGATGCAGGCCGGCGCACCGCCGGTCATCGACTTCGATGGCGCAGGCTCTGCCGCGCCCCTGGGCAAGGTCGGCAGCGCCCGGGCCTGGTTCCCGGCGGTGCTGCTGGCCTACAACTTCGACGTGTTTGGCGTCCAGCCCTACATCGCCCTGGGGGTCAATTACACCTGGTTCAGCGAAGAGAAAATGACCGCCGCCTACAACGCCGCCTTCGGCGGCCCGTCCAGTTCAAAGCTGGATGACTCGTTCGGGGCCGTGGCCAAGGTCGGCGTGGAAGTGCCCCTTATCGGCAACTGGACGGCCGGTTTCTCCTACGCCCGCTACTGGATCGACACCACCGCCACCATCAAGACCCAGACCCCGGGCCTGGGCCAGGTCACCCGCAAGATCGACGTCGAGGCCGACCCCGACGTCTATTCGCTGACCGTCGGCTACCGCTTCTGACCCCTCTGCCTATTGCCTGCGCACTCACGGAGCGCCACACATGACCACTGAACACATCAACAGCACCTTCGACTACATCGTGATCGGTGGCGGCTCGGCAGGTTGCGTGATTGCCAGCCGCTTGAGCGAAGACCCAGCCATCAGCGTCTGCCTGCTCGAAGCCGGCGGTGCCGACACCAGCGTGCTGATCCACGCCCCGGTGGGCATGGTTGCCATGCTGCCCACGCGGATCAACAACTGGGCGTTCCAGACCGTGCCCCAGCAGGGCCTCAACGGCCGTCGCGGCTACCAGCCACGGGGCAAGACCCTTGGCGGTTCCAGTTCGATCAACGCCATGCTGTATGTGCGCGGCCATCGCCAGGACTACGACCAGTGGGCGGCGCTGGGCAACAAGGGCTGGTCCTATGATGAGGTGCTGCCCTACTTCATCAAGTCCGAACAGAACCACAGCCTCAACGATGACTACCACGGCCAGCACGGCCCGCTCAGCGTCACCGAAGTGACCTGCCCCAGCGCCTTGAACGCGGCATTTCTCCAAGCCGCCAAGCTCAACGGCATTGGCCGTACCCCGGACTACAACGGCGTCGAGCAGGAAGGCGCGTTCATGTACCAGGTCACTCAGCGCAATGGCGAGCGCTGCAGCGCGGCCAAGGCGTTTCTCACCCCCAATCTCGATCGCCGCAACCTCAAGGTGCTGACCGGTGCCACAGTCGAACGGATTCTGCTGGAAGGTGCCCGTGCCACAGGTGTGCAACTGCGCCAGGGCAGCGAACGCATCGTGCTCAAGGTGCGCCACGAGGTGGTGCTCAGCGCCGGCAGCTTCGGCTCGCCCCAGGTGCTGATGCTCTCGGGTATCGGACCGCGCCATGAACTGCAAAAGCACGGCATCAAGGTCGCCCATGAGCTGCCCGGCGTCGGCCAGAACCTGCAGGACCACATCGACTACGTGTTCACCTACCGCAGCCGCAACAAAAGCGAAACCTTCGGCTTCTCGCCCACCTTCAGCTGGAAGATGCTCAAGGCCATGGCCCAGTGGAAGCGCGAACGCAAGGGCCTGGTCACCTCGCCCTTCGCCGAGTCCGGGGCCTTCTTCAAAAGCCACCCCGCGCTTGAAATGCCCGACCTGCAACTGATCTTCGTCCCCGCCATCGTCGATGACCATGCGCGCAAGATGCGCCCGGGGCATGGTTTCAGTTGCCACCTGACCCTGCTGCGCCCCAAGAGCCGCGGCACGGTCAGCCTCGCCAGCACCGACCCCAGCGCAGCACCGCTGATCGACCCGTGCTTTTTCAGCGAGCCGCAGGACCTTGAGGTGTTGATGCGCGGCGCCGACATCCAGCGCGCCATTCTCGACGCCTCGCCCCTGGCCCCCTACCGCGGCAAGCCGCTGTACCCGCTGGCCCAACAGGATCGCCAGGCCGTGGAGCAGGACATCCGCAACCGCGCCGACACCCAGTACCACCCGGTAGGCACCTGCAAGATGGGCCACGACCCACTGGCCGTAGTCGACGATCAACTGCGCGTACACGGCATCGCCGGCCTGCGCGTAGCCGATGCGTCAATCATGCCGACACTGATCGGCGGCAATACCAATGCCCCGAGCATCATGATCGGTGAAAAAGCCGCCGACCTGCTGCTGCGCAGCCGCCAGGAGGGATAAACCATGAATGATCTGTCACACGCACCCGACACCGAAGAAATCGCACGCATGCACCCGATGCTGCAACGCCAGCGCCAGGCCTTCGACGCGCAGCCCCACGCCCCGCTGAACGTTCGCCTGAACAACCTCAAGCGCCTGATTGCTGTGTTGCGCCGCTACCAGCAGCGCATCGTCGAAGCCGTTGATGCCGACTTCGGTGGCCGCGCCGCATTCGAGACCCTGCAGATCGAAGTGCTCGGCCCAGTGCTGCATGCACGCCACGCCATTGCCCACCTGCGGCGCTGGATGAAGCCTGAGCGGCGCAAGACCGAACTGCTGTTTCTCGGCAACAAGGCCTGGGTGCAATACCAGCCCAAGGGCGTGGTGGGCATCGTCGGCACCTGGAACTTCCCTCTGTACCTGACCCTGGGGCCGCTGGTGACCGCCCTGGCCGCCGGCAATCGGGCGATGATCAAGGTCTCGGAATTCGCTCCGCACAGCCGCCAGCTGCTGCAGACGATGCTCGCCGAGGTGTTCGATGAAGACGAAGTGGCCGTGTTCGGCGGCCAGTTGGCCAGCGCCCAGGCGTTCACCGCCTTGCCGCTCGATCACCTGGTGTTCACCGGTGCGCCGCAGGTGGGGCACCACGTGATGCGCGCCGCAGCCGAGCACCTGGTGCCGGTCACCCTGGAACTGGGTGGCAAGTCGCCAGCGCTGGTCGGCGAGCACGCCAACCTTGAGGATGCCGCCTTGCGCATCGCCCACGGCAAAGGTTTCAACGCGGGCCAGGTGTGCGTTGCCCCAGACTACGTACTGGTACCCCAGGGTAAGGCCCGGGGGTTTGCCGAAGCGCTCAAGCAGGCGTTCGAGGGCCTTTACCCCGACCCTGCCAACAGCGCCGACTACACCAGCATCATCAGCGAGCGTCACGCCCTGCGCCTGCAGGGCTTGCTGGACGACGCCCGGAGCAAGGGCGCGAAGGTCATCAGTTGCCGAAACACCTCCAGCTCGCCTCGGCGCCTGGCGCTGCAAGTGATCACCGGGGTCAGCGATGAGATGCGCGTGGCCCAGGAAGAAATCTTCGGGCCGTTGCTGCCGATCATCGAGTACCGCGATCTCGACCAGGCCATTGCCTACATCCGTGCCCGACCCCGGCCTTTGGCGCTCTACCCCTTCGGCCTCGAAGCGCGGCAAACCGAGCGCGTGCTGGAACAGACCCACAGCGGCGGCGTGACCCTGGACGATTGGGCCTGGCATGCCTTCCAGCACGACCTGCCCTTCGGTGGCATCGGCAACTCCGGCATGGGTTCCTACCACGGTGAAGAAGGCTTCCGCGCCTTGTCCCATGGCAAGGCCGTGCTCAAGCGCCAGCGCTGGTTCCCCACCCAATTGTTCTACCCGCCTTATGGCCGCTGGGTACAACGCCTGGCCGTCAGGCTCTATCTGGGCAAACCGTGAGACATGCCCCACAGCCTGGCTGTGGGGCACCCGGCAGGTGGGCGGCTTCGATCTATAATCACAGCTTCCTCAGCAGTGGATGTACCCGATGCAGCCCAAGCCATCGACCGCGTCGCGTTCCCGCCTGTTCCTGCCCCTGGCCTGCGCACGTCCCCGGCGCACGGTAATCCTGTGTTTTCTGGCGGCCTTCGTCATCACCCTGGTGCTTGCCGGGCGCCAGTACTGGCAGCTGCACCAGCGTGAACTGGAAGACCGCCAGCACAACCTGCATTTGCAGGCACTGGCTATTGAAACGGTGGTGTACCACGGCAAGAGCCAGCTGCAGTTTTTGCGCAGCATCGCCGAGCGCGTGCTGGTGGAGGCCCAGAACCAGCCGTCGATGCGCCGCAATGATGCAATCGACCTGGCCATTCGCAACAGCCACCAGCCGGTCTGGGGCTTGCCGGTCCCCAAGTCGGATGCACCGATCCGCGCCATCGGCGATGCCCAGGTAGCGACCATTCATGGCCTGAGCCGCGACCACGAGCAACTGGTCGAAGACCTGCACCTGTCGCGGGCCATGAGCCAGGTGCTGCCGGCGCAGTTCCAGAGCGGCGGCAACCTTGAGCGAATCCTGTTCCTGACCACCTCCGGCATCGTCATTGCCTACCCCGGGGTCGAAGACGATCAACTGGAAGCAGTACTGCGCAAGTTCACCAGCTCGCCGCTGATGCACCTGGGGCGTGCCTACACCGAAGACCTGGACATCACCTTCTACCCCTTGCCCGGTGGCGACTTCGGCAAGATCCCGCACCTGCTGCTCAGCTCCCCGGTGTACCTCAACGCGGTGATGCGCGGGGCACTGATCTACGACCTGCCGCAGAACAAGGTGCAGGAGTACCTGTACCAGACCACCGAGGAAGACGAACACCATGCCCTGATCGATAACCAGGGCAACCTGATCGCCTCCAGCGACGAGGTTTTCTCGCCCCATGAGGGCAACTGGCTGAAAACCCTGCCGGCCAGCCCCAGGCCCCTGGCGTTGCCGACCTTGTTCCAGCGCGACCACGGCACAGTGGAGCTCGACCAGGGCTACCTGCAATACCGTGAGCTCGAAGGCATCGACCTGATGCTGGTCAACTACATCAGCGCCGCCGATTTACGCACAGCGGTCAACGGCCAGATGGACATCCTGTTCCTCGGTGTGTGGGCCCTGCTGGCCCTGTTGATGGCGCTGACCCTGTACATCGTCGACCGGTTGTTCAAGGGCCAGTTGCGCCTGAACCGGCAACTGCGCGAGATAGGCCTGGTCGACAGCCTGACCCAGTTGGCCAACCGCAGGCGCCTGCAGGCCGACTTCGGCGGTTTGCTCCAGCGCCTGCAGGACAATCAACCGGTGGCCCTGTGGATGCTCGACATCGACCACTTCAAGAACATCAACGACAGCTGGGGCCACAGCGCCGGCGACGAAGTGATCAAGCACCTGGCCACCCTGCTGCGCGCCCTGGTACGCAACAAGGACCTGGTGGTGCGCTACGGCGGCGAGGAGTTCTGCGTGGTGATGCCCGAAACGTCCCTGGCAGAAGCCACCCAAGTGGCCGAACAACTGCGCAGCGCCACCGCCCAGTCGGTGTGTGTGCCAGACGCCAGCACCCTGCTGGCCAGTGCGCCGTCCCTGGAGATCCACCTGACGGTGTCCATTGGCGTGGCCGAATTGCGCATCGATGCTTGCCAGGGCCTGGAAGACCTGATCGCCAGCGCCGACCGGCGCCTGTACACGGCCAAGAAAAGTGGCCGCAACCGCGTGGTCAATCACGACTGAGCCACGCGCCTGCATGTTTTTTGTCGTCTGCGGCTTGCTGGGCCGCAAAACCCGAGCCTTAAGCTCGGCCGGGTGTGCCATAACGACAATAAAACGGAGACACCATGCCCCTTTCCACCCTGTTCCCACGGGCTCGCCTGGCGACCCTGATTGCCCTCGCCTGCCTGAGCCAGGCTGTCTACGCCGCACCTGAAGCCAACCCAAGCCCGGCCAGCGCCCAGACCACCAGCAGCAACGCCGCCGTGCTCCAGCAGCGGCCGTTCAGCAACGATGCCGACTACGCCGCCGTTACCCGCGGGCTGGTCGCACCGTTCACAGGCCAGGTGCTCGACGCCCAGGGCAAGCCCGTGTGGAACCTGGCGAGCTATGAATTCCTGAACAAAAAAGACAGTCCCGCCACCGTCAACCCCAGCCTCTGGCGCCTGGCCCAGCTCAACACCCACGCCGGACTGTTCGAGGTGACACCAGGCCTGTACCAGGTGCGCGGCATGGACCTGGCCAACATGACCATCATCGAAGGCGACGATGGCCTGATCATCATCGACCCGCTCACCGCCGCTGAAACCGCCCGCGCCGCCCTCGACCTCTACTACCGGAACCGCCCGCACAAACCGGTGGTGGCGGTGATCTACAGCCACACCCACACCGACCATTTCGGTGGTGTACGCGGGGTGATCGACGAGGCCGACGTCAAGGCCGGCAAGGTCAAGGTACTGGCGCCTTCCGGGTTCATGGAACACGTGATGAGCGAGAACGTCTACGCCGGCAACGCCATGAGCCGCCGCGCCCAGTACCAGTTCGGCCTGTACCTGCCGCGCGGTGAACAGGGCCAGGTGGATGCAGCCATCGGCAAGGCCGTGGCCATCAGCGGCACCATCACCCTGATCCCGCCCACCGACCTGATCAGCCAGCCTTACGAGACCCGCCGCATCGCCGGAATCGACCTGGAGTTCCAGCTCACGCCTGGTACCGAAGCACCGTCGGAGATGAACCTGTACCTGCCCAAGTTCAAGGCCCTGGGCATTGCCGAAAACGCCTCGCAGACCATGCACAACATCCTCACCCCGCGCGGTGCCCAGGTGCGTGATGCCAAGGCCTGGTCGCAGTACCTGGATGCCAGCCTCGGGCGCTATGGCGACAAGACCGACGTGCTGTTCGGCCAGCACAACTGGCCGACCTGGGGCGCCGAATCGGTCCGTACCCTGCTGGCCGACCAGCGCGACATGTATGCCTTCCTCAACGACCGCACCCTGCACCTGCTCAACCAGGGCCTGACGCCCATGGAAATTGCCCAGAACATGCAAAAGCTGCCGGGAGAGCTACAGAACAAATGGTATACCCAGGGCTACTACGGCTCGCTCAGCCACAACTCACGGGCCGTGTACCAGCGCTACATGGGTTTCTACGACGGCAATCCGGCCAACCTCAACCCGCTGCCACCGGTGGAAAGCGCAC
The DNA here is from genome assembly GCF_040438935.1 of Pseudomonas vranovensis. Lineage (NCBI taxonomy): Bacteria > Pseudomonadati > Pseudomonadota > Gammaproteobacteria > Pseudomonadales > Pseudomonadaceae > Pseudomonas > Pseudomonas vranovensis. The sequence continues at coordinate 2,644,774 of NZ_CP159259.1, forward strand.
GCCTGACCGTCGAGGCCATCGGCGGCGCCGATGCCGTACTGGGCAAGATCCGTGCTGCCATGGACAAAGGCGAGTACCGATGGGCGGCGCAACTGGGCAACCAATTGCTGTTTGCCGAGCCCGAGAACGCCGGCGCCCGTACCCTCCAGGCCGAAGCCCTGGACCAGTTGGGCTACCAGAGCGAGAACGCCAACTGGCGCAACATCTACCTGACCGGTGCCATGGAACTGCGTAACGGCGTTCCGAGAAACCCGGGCAGCTCGGTTTCAGTGGACATGGTGCGCGCGCTGACCCCGCAGATGTTCTTCGACTTCATGGCCGTGCGCGTGGATGTCGACAAAGCCGTGGGCCACGACATGAACCTCAACTGGCGCTTCAGTGAACCGGACCAGGCCTTCAACCTGACCTTGCGCAACGGCGTCCTGACCCATCGCGAAGGCCTCAACCCCAAGGCCGATGCGGGCCTGACCATGAGCAAGGCGACCCTGGAACAGATCAGCCTCAAGCAACTGGACTTCCCGACAGCCATGCAAAAAGGCCTGATCAAACTGGAAGGCAACGGGCAGAAATTTGCCGAGTTGCTGGGGACACTGGACACCTTCAGCCCGCAGTTCAACATCGTGACCCCCTGATACCCCTTGCGGGACATGGCGACTGCTGCGCAGCCGATCGCAGCCTCGTTTCCTCGGCAGCGGCTACAAATTGCCGGTGTAGCCGCTGGCGCCAGCCTGCGATCGACCGCGTAGCGGTCGTGGTTCAAGACAGTTGCTCACACGGACACCGCTGTACAGCAAGAGCGCAGCGAATTGTGCTCTTGATCTTCTGCCCCGTTAACCAGAAGGGCCGAGCGGAGGTGTCGTGGAGGGGCTGGCGCGAAGCGCCTTCGGCCTTGGCCGAAGATGCGAAGCGTAGAGTGGCTTGCAACGCGTAGCTCGCATTGCCCCGTAGCGACACCGGAGCGAGGGGACCCGAAGCGCAGCGTAGGGCACCTAGTGGTGCAGGCGGTTTTGCCTACTTTTCCAAGAAAAAAGTAGGGCGCCGTAAGGGCGCAAGGGTGACTCAGCCCCCCCCCCAGATAATGGATAAACACACACAGCCAAATCGCGGGGCAAGCCCACCCCTACCGGCCCAAGCCGGCGGGAGCGAACCGCCTTTGGGCCTGACAATGCCGAGGTCAATCTGCTGACCGGGTTGCGACTGCTGCGCAGCCGATCGCAGCCTCGTGCCTCGGCAGCGGCTACAGAAACCGGTGTAGCCGCTGGCGCCAGCCTGCGATCGACCGCGTAGCGGTCGTGGCTCAAGACAGTTGCTCCACCGGGTCTATCGGGCTGCGCCTACGCGATATTGCTTGGGTGTAATCCCGAACTGCTTGCGAAAGGCGCGTATGAAGTTGCTCGGCTGCCGATACCCCAAGCGCTCGGCAATCCGCTCGATCGACTGGTCCCCCGCCGCCAGCCAGTGCCGGGCCAGTTGCAGGCTGTCCTTGCGGCCATCGTCGAACGCCCCGCCTTGCCACTGGCGCAACATGCTCTGGTGCAGAAAGGCATTCGCCCCGGGCAACGGCAGCTCCAGCGCCCGGGGCGCCAGGTGCAGGCTCAACCATTGCCCCTCGGCGGTGTCCACGCCCCAGTCGCGCAAGCACGCCCCCGCCGCTTGCTGCGCCAGCAACCGGACCTGGGTGAACATCTGCGCGGGGGGCCTGCCAGCACGCCGGGCGATGTTGCGCACCAGACTCAGCACAGCGGCATCGAGCATGTAGTGATGGGGTTGGTGCTGGAACTTGCGCACATGCAGTACCGCCTCGGGGTCCGAATCGTCCAGGGTGACCAGCACACAGTTGGTCACCCGCGGCAGGTAACGGATGAAGCACTCGAGGCTGGCACGCACCGTGGCGGCCGAGTCCAGCAGAATATTCAGGCCTTGCAAGGAACTGGTGGCCATGCCAGGCACCAGCTCACAACCAAAGGTCGGACCGGCACCCGCGACCTCGCACTCAAGCAGCAATTGCTCGACCTGCAACGCCGGTATCTGGCGATTTTCGTTGAGCCAGGCAGGGTCGATACCGGCCCGTTGCAACAACTGTTCGACAGGCAGGCCAAAGCCCTTGGCATGGGCAACCAAGGTGTAGGTAAAGGCACTGGAGACAAAGGCACAAGCAAGCATGGCATGTCACAAAAGTGAATCTGGCCTTGACTTATGCCAGCCGCTAACCTATCGATCAAATGCATAATAAGTATCTGCAACATGCAAGAGGTGCATGGTGGACCTTCGACAACTGCGTCACTTCGTGGCCCTGGCCGATTACCGTGGTTTCGTGCGCGCCGCCGATGCCGTCAATCTCAGCCAACCGGCCTTCAGCCGCAGCATCCAGACCCTGGAGCGCGACCTTGACTGCACGCTGGTCGAGCGTGGCAGCCGCGAGTTCCGCCTTACGGGCCAAGGCCAACTGGTGCTGCAGCACGCCCGACGCCTGCTGGCTGGCAGCCAGACCCTGCACAGCGAACTGCTGCAGTACAACGGCCTTGAAGGCGGTGAGCTGAGCTTTGGCAGTGGCCCCTACCCGGCCCAATTGCTGGTGCCCGAGGCCCTGGCTCAGTTCATCAACGATCACCCGTTGATCCGCACGCGCTTTCACCTGGCAGACTGGGAGCAACTGGGCATCTGGCTCAAGGAACAGCAGATCGAATTCTTCGTTGCCGACTCGCGCTACTTTGTCGACGACCCACGCTACCAGGTACAACTGCTACGCCGTCGTCGCGGTCGATTCTTCTGCCGTGCCGGCCACCCCCTGGCCGACCTGGGCTCGCTCGCGCTCAGCACCCTGCTCGACTACCCCGTCGCCGGTACGCGTATCCCGCCGATGATCCGCAAGATCCTCGCCCGCACCCAGGGTGTCGAGGACTTTGTCACCACGGTGGAGTGTGCCCAGTTCGATGCCATCCGCCGGGTGGTAGCGCGCTCCGACGCCGTCGGCCTGGCCACCGAAGAGTCACTGGCGGAGTGGGTGGCGTCGGGCGAAATCAAACTGCTGAGCTTTACCGACATGGACACCCGCGAGGAAGACTTGCTGCTGCGCTATGGCATCGTCAGCCGCGCCGGCGACTCCCTGACACCGGCGGCGCGCGCTATGATCGACACGATCCTGCGCGTGGACCAGCAACTGCTCACGAGCCATCCATGACTCGACACCCTGCCTCACCGCCCAATGCCTTCTACGCCCCCACGCTGTTGCCGGCCATCGAAGAGCTGCAGGCCCGGAGCCTGCCTCTGGAACTGATCGAAGCGATATTTCGCCGCAGCCTGTTCGAGTTGCGCACGCCTTTTCTGCGCGTGCCGCTGGTGATGTCACGGCGCTTCTGGGCCCTGGCCCTGGCGCATACCGGCGACCCGCTGATCGGCCTGGCGGCAGGCCGGCGTTTTGTCTCCACGGCCACCAACGGCCTGACCTACCTGTTCGATGCGGCTGCCTCGCTTGACAGTGCCTGCAACTACTTTGTCGAATACTTTCCATTCTTCAACGGCCACTTTCGCGCAAGTATCGACCGTAGCGACCAGTGCATCACCCTGCGCCTGCACGATTGCGGCAGCCTCAAAGCCAGTGCGCCGATCAGCGACTATATCCTCACCAGCCTGCTCAGCATGTTGCGGCGCAAGCTGTTGGCCAGTGGCGTGGAGCAGGACCCAATCGTCGCCATCCGCCTGGCCCACCCACCGCCAGCCAACACGGTCGCGCACCCACAGGCATGGCGAGCACCCGTGAGCTGGGGCCATGCCGAGCACGGCATCGAGCTGAACCCGCAGTTGTTCGGCCAGCCCTTGACGCCTGGCAACCAGGCCCTGGAACAGATGCTGGTGGATCTGCTGCAACAAACTTTGCACAACAGCCGCCCGACCCTGCTGGAGCTTGCCTGCGATCACCTCGCCGTACACCTGGCCGACAGCGAGCGCTGGACACGCTTCTGCCAGCGCCAGCACCTGCTCGAACGCACTGCAGCCCGGCGCCTGAAGGCGCTGGGCTGGAGCTTTACCGAGCTGGTGGATGAGTACCGCCGCTACCGTGCCGAAGATTTGCTCCGCGGCAGTGACCTTGAACGGGTGCAGATTGCCGACCAGCTCGGCTACAGCGACGTGCAGAGCTTTCACCGCGCCTGCCTGCGCTGGTTCGACTGCGCGCCCGGCACCTACCGGACGCGCTGAGCGGCGCTAGAGCACTTCAAACAGCCCGGCGGCACCCATGCCGCCGCCCACGCACATGCTCACCACCACGTACTTGACCCCACGGCGCCGGCCTTCGAGCAAGGCGTGGCCGACCATGCGCGCCCCACTCATACCGTACGGGTGACCAATGGAAATGGCACCGCCGTTGACGTTGAGCCGGGCCATGTCGATGCCCATGGCCTGGGCGCAATACAGCACCTGGCAGGCGAAGGCTTCGTTGATTTCCCACAGGCCGATGTCATCCACCGTCAGGCCGTGCTGGCGCAGCAGCTTGGGGATCGCCAGCACCGGGCCGATGCCCATCTCCTCCGGTGCCAGGCCCGCCACGGTGATGCCGCGGTACAGGCCCAGCGGCTGGATACCCAGTTGCGCGGCCAGGGTGCCACTCATCAGCACGCTGGCACTGGCACCGTCAGACAACTGGCTGGCGTTGCCGGCCGTGATGCAGCCGCCCTCGAGCACTGGCGCCAGGGCCTGCAAGTCGGCCAGGGTAGTCTGCGGACGGTTGCCTTCGTCGCGGGCCAGTTGGACCTCTTCGTGGCTGATGGCACCGGTGTGCTTGTCGACGATTTTCTTGCGCACTGTCACCGGCGCGATCTCTTCGGCGAACAGCCCTGCCGCCTGGGCTGCAGCGGTACGCTGCTGGGACTGCAGGCTATAGGCGTCCTGGGCTTCGCGGCTGATGCCGTAGCGCTTGGCGACGATCTCGGCCGTCTGCAGCATCGGCATGTAGGCGTGTTCGGCCATGCGTATCACGGTCTCGTCCATCTCGGTGCCTGCCGCCTTCATGTGCGCGTTCTGCACCAGGCTGATCTGCTCCTGGCCTGCGCCGATGGCGACTTGCATGCCATCGACCATGATCTGTTTGGCGGCGATGGCGATGGCCATCAACCCCGAGGCGCATTGACGATCGATGGTCTGGCCGCTGACCGACAACGGCAGGCCCGCCGCCAATGCCGACAGCCGCCCGAGGTTGGTGGAGGCAGTTCCGCTTTGCATCGCGGTGCCCATCACCAGGTCATCGATCTGCCCAGGTTCGATCGCTACCCGCTGCACGGCGGCACGAATGGCCACGGCGCTCATCGACGGCGACTTGAAATCGTTGAAGGCCCCGCGAAAGGCCTTGGCTATCGGTGTGCGGGCGGTCGAGACAATCACGGCATCTTGCATGGCAAAGCACTCCAGGGTCAGTCACACAGCAAACGGCCCAATGCCGCCCGCACAGGTTCAGGAATGGGCACAGGGCGATTGCTGGCGCGTTCGACGAAGACGTGGACAAACCGCCCCGCCGCGCATGCCTGCTGCTCCCCGGCCTTGAAAATGCCCAGTGCGTAATGCACTGAGCTGTTACCCAGCTTGCTGACCGCCACCCCCACCTCGATATGCTCGGGAAAGGCGATGGCGGCGAAGTAGTCGCAGCTGGAGCTGACCACATAGGCAACAACCTCGCCCTGGTGGATATCCAGGCCGCCAGCATCGATCAGGTAGGTGTTCACCGCACTGTCGAAAAAGCTGTAGTAGACGACGTTGTTGACGTGGCCATACACATCGTTGTCGTGCCAGCGCGTGCTGATCGGCTGGAAATGGCTGAACGCTTCGCGCAGCAGTGGGTTCATCACAGGTTCATCTCGATGGGCGGCCTTTGTACGGGTGGGTAAAGGCCTCGATGGCGTGGACCATGACGTCGAGACCTCCACATGGGTGTGGAAACGGTATCAAAAAGCGAAATCCGCCTCTGCCATGGCCATCAGGCAATCGGCACCGGCCAGCAGCGCCTCGCGATGAGCACCGGCCCGTGGCAGCACCCGACGCAGGTAGAAGTCCGCCGACTGCAGCTTGGCCTGGTAGAACGCCGCCTCATCGCTGCCGCCGACCAGGGCGGCACGGGCCTTGGTCGCCGCCTGCAGCCACAGGGCAGCCAACAGCACATAGGCCGAGTACGCGAGGAAATCCACCGACACCGCGCCGATTTCCTGAGGGTTGCGGGCGCACGCGGCCACTACCGAGTCGCCCAGCGCTCGCCACTGTTCCAACTGAGCCCGAACCCTGGCGGCCATCGCTGCCAGCACCGGGTCCTGCGCTGCCTGCTCAACCTGCGCAGCCAGTTCTTCGATCATGCCGTTGAGCTCGGCAGCGCCGTCGCCCAGCACCTTGCGCCGGATCAGGTCCAGCGCCTGGATACCATTGGTACCCTCGTACAGCTGGGTGATACGGCTGTCGCGCATCAATTGCTCCATGCCCCACTCACGAATGAATCCGTGACCGCCATACAGCTGCACCCCGAGGCTTGCGACCTCCTGGCCGACATCGGTGAAAAATGCTTTGACAATGGGAATCAACAAGGCCGCACGCCGTGCAGCGGCCTTGCGCTCGGCCGGATCGCTGGCACCGTGCTCAAGGTCGAGCTGGCGGGCGGTGTAGGCGCCGAGCATGCGGCACCCCTCGCTGAGGGTTTTCTGGGTCAGCAGCATGCGTCGCACATCCGGGTGGACGATGATCGGGTCGGCCGGTTTGTCCGGCGCCACGGGGCCCGCCAACCCGCGCGACTGCAAACGCTCGCGGGCATAGGCCAGGCCACCCTGGAACGCCGCCTCGGCAATCCCCAGGCCCTGCAAGCCGACCTGGAAGCGCGCATCGTTCATCATGGTGAACATGCAGGCCAGGCCCTGGTTCGGCTCACCCACCAGCCAGCCGGTGGCGCCATCGAAATTCATCACGCAGGTGGATGCCCCCTTGAGGCCCATCTTGTGTTCCAGGGCGCCGCAACCCAGCGCATTGCCCTCACCCGGCCTGCCATCAGCCGCCAGCAGGCGCTTGGGCACCAGGAACAGGCTGATGCCCTTGACCCCGGGTGGCGCGTCGGGCAACCGGGCGAGCACCAGGTGAACAATGTTGTCGCTCAAGTCCTGATCGCCGCCGGTAATGAAAATCTTGCTGCCCTCTAGCCGGTAGCTGCCATCGGCCTGGGGCTGGGCCCGGGTGCGCAGCAGCGCCAGGTCGGTGCCGGCCTGGGGTTCGGTCAGGCACATGGTGCCGCTCCACGCGCCGCTGACCAGCTGCGCCAGATAGGCCCGCTTGAGTTCCGGACTGCCGTGCCGGTCCAGCGCCAGCACCGTGCCTTCGGTCAATCCCGAATAGGCCCGGAACGACAGCGACGCCCCCATCAGCATCTCGTGGAAGCTGGCCGAGACCATCTGCGGGAAACCCTGGCCCCCAAAGTCCAGCGGCCCGGTCATGCTCGCCCAGCCCTGCTCGACATACAGCCGATAGGCCTCGCCAAAGCCGTCCGGGGTGGTTACCTTGCCGTCCTGCAGCCGGCAGCCCTGCTCGTCGCTGTTACGGTTGAGCGGCGCCACCACCTGAGCGGCAAAGCGCGCCGCTTCTTCCAGCACGCCATCAATGGTTTCGCGGTCCAGGCCCTTACCCAGATGCTCGCAGTGCCCCTGCACATCGAACAGCTCATGAAGCACAAAGCGCATGTCACGCAGCGGTGCCTGGTAGCTCATACCCGGCCCTCCTGCACATCGGCAAAGCCCTTGCCTGCGGCTACCAGTCGAACAATCAGGGGCGCGGGTTTCCAGTGTTCACCAAGCATGCGCTGCAAGCGCTCCAGACGCTCCTGGATCGACGCCAGGCCCTGGCCATCGGCCCAAGCCATCGGCCCGCCGACGGCAGCCGGAAAACCGTAGCCATTGAGGTAGACCCGGTCGACGTCATGGCTGTTGGCGGCGATATGCTCTTGCAGGATCTTCGCGCCTTCATTGACCAGGGCCAGCAGGCAGCGCTCGATAATTTCCTGGTCGCTGATGACGCGCCGACGCAGCCCAAGGCCCTTGGCGATTTCTTCCACCAGGGCATCGACCTCGGCATCGTGCAGCGCTTCACGGCTGCCCTCGGCATAGCAGTAGAAACCGCGACCGGACTTCTGGCCAAAGCGGCCCAGGTCACACAGGGCGTTATCAATCTGCACCAGCGGACTGTCCATGCCCTGCCCGGCCAACTGGCGGGCACGCCATTCCAGGTCGATACCGACCACGTCGTACATGCGAAATGGCCCCATGGCGAAACCGAAGGCTTGCAGTGCCCCGTCCACCTGACGCGGCAAGGCGCCTTCGAGCAGCATCTTGCGCGCCTCGTCGACATAGGTCTTGAGCATGCGGTTGCCGATAAAACCATGGCAGTTGCCGGCCACCACCGCGACCTTGCCCAGGCGTTTGCCCAGGGCAAGTGCAGCGTCCAGCACGGCAGGCGCGGTGTGCGCACCGCGAACGACTTCAAGCAACTTCATGATGTGTGCTGGGCTGAAGAAATGCAGACCCAGTACATGATCGGGGCGCGAGGTGACCGCGGCGATGGCATCGATATCCAGGGCCGATGTGTTGCTCGCCAGAATCGCGCCGGGTTTCAGGGTGTTGTCCAGAACGCTGAAAATGCTTTGCTTGAGTTCGAGGTTCTCGTACACCGCCTCGATCACCAGATCGACATCGGCCAGTGCCGCATAGCTGTCCACCGCCTGGACCCGGGCCAGGTTTTCCTCGGCCTGGGCTTCGCTGATACGCCCCTTGACCACTTGCTGGGCCCAGGTGTCGGCGGCCACCTTCCGGCCTGCAGTGACCATCTTTGCATTGCTGTCGAGCCACAACACCGGGATGCCGGCACTGGCCAGACTGATCACGATACCCCGGCCCATGGTTCCGGCCCCAACCACTGCTGCCTGCTGCACATCGAATCCGTTACTCACACCTGGCACTCCCAATCAGAAAGAAGGATTGCCGACACCCTAAGCAGCTGCCTACTATTTGAGAAATTTCATTTTCATATGCCTGATATTGGTTAGATGAATATATCCAACTTCGATCTCAACCTGCTGCGCATCCTCGACGTACTCCTGCGCGAGCAAAACGTCTCGCGCGCCGCCGAGCGCCTGGCCCTGAGCCAGCCCACCGTCAGCAACGCCCTGGCGCGCCTGCGCGAACTGCTCGACGACCCGTTGCTGGTGCGCGTTGGCCGGCGCATGCAGCCAACCCCTCGGGCCCTGGCACTGGAAGGCCCGATTCGTGCCGCCCTGTTGCAGATCGAGCAGACCCTCAGCGTGGGCGACAGCTTCGACCCGCTGCACAGCCGCCAGCACTTTCGCCTGGCCATGACCGACTTTGTCGAACAGCTGTGCATGCCCAGCTTGTTGTGCCAGTTGCAGGAACAAGCCCCCCATGTACGCCTGGACATGATGCCGCTGGCCCCGAGCCTGCCGGTGGATGCGCTGGACCGTGGCAGCCTCGACCTGCTGGTGGGGCGTTTCGACGAAATACCGGCGCGCTTTGCCCGTCATCACTGGCGCAGCGAAACCTTGCAGGTAGCAGTGAGGCGGGATCACCCACGGGTGCATGGCGCGCTCGACCTGGACACCTTTCTCGGGCTGCGGCACTTGTGGGTGTATGGCGGGCAGACACGCGGCATGGTCGATCAGTGGCTGGGCGAACAAGGACTGACGCGGCAGATCGTCTACACCACGCCCAACTACCTGCAGGCCGCCCACCTGGTGGCGGCGACGGACCTGTGCGTGGTCTTGCCCACCCAGGTGGCACGCCAGTTCGCGGCGCTGTTGCCACTGCAACTGTTCGACCTGCCCTTTGCGCTGGAGCCATTCGAGCTGGAAGTGGTGTACCTGGCCCAGCGCGGGCGCGAGCGGGCGCTGGAGTGGCTGGTGAACGAGATCCTCAGCGTTTGAGCCGATTGTTCCAGGCGCATACAGAAACCGACGTAGCCGCTGGCGACAGCCTGCGATCGAGCGCGCTGCGGTCGTGCTTCAAGACCATCGCACCTGCCTGGCGACTGCTGCGCAGCCGATCGCAGCCTCGTGCCTCGGCAGCGGCTACAGATGATCGCGCCAGCCTGCGATCGGCCGTGGTTCAAGTCAGTTGCGCTTACCACTATCGCAACGTCTGCAACCCCTGAAAACTCGGCATCATCACACACGCCGGACAACTGCGGTCCTTGGGCGGCGTCACCGTCAACACTGCATACACCACGATCACAACACTCAACAGCGGTACACAGTAGGCTCGAAGGCTTTTTATTTTCATTGTCGGCACTCCCGCAACCAGGCAAATGCAACACACCGGCCCCAGGCTGCCCCGAGGCCGGTCGCCACTCAACGCTCGTCGACTGTCACGATCTCGCGACGCTCGGCCATGCTCGCCGGCACCAGGTCTTCGTCGGTGAAGAACTGCTGGTACCACTCGCGCAGCTGGTACACGGGGCCGTCATTCTCGGCCAGTACCGGCTTGTCGATACGGATCTTGTGCTTCCAGATGTCCACGTCCTGGTAGAACGAGGCCCGGTTACCCATCACATACGCCTGGGCCACTTCGCGGTTCTGCTCCTCGCTCCAGCCCGGCACACGCTTGACCATGCAGCCAAAGCGCAGCTGGAAGCTGTCTGGCGTCACCGGCACATGACTGTTGAGCAGGATTGCATGCACCCGCACGTCGCCGAACATCGAACTCAGGTGAGTGAAGTGGGTGGCCGGGCCGTAGTAGGCCGACGGTGCGATCAGGTCACCCCCCAGGCGCTCGGAGTCACCATGGAAGATCTGCCGGCCAATATGGCCTTCGAAGACGTTGGCAAAGTACTTGGTCGGTGTGCCATGCACCGGGCCGAAGTGCTGGGCATCGACCAGGTTGTCGACCAGCTCGCGCGGGTTGGTCTCGATGAGCATGGTGTCGATGTTCCACTCATGAATCCAATCGTCGCTGTCCATCTCCTCCAGGTGCGGGATCACCACACCCTCTTTGGGTGGCCAGGCCCTCGGGGTTGTTCCACACGAACAGCAGGTTGTTCTCTTCGCAGGTCAACCAACTGCGGGTCTTGGCCTTGGGCGGGATGCGTTTGCAGTACGGGATCTCCACGCACTTGCCGGTGGTGTCGTACTTCCAGTGGTGGAAGGGGCAGACCACGGTGTCGTTTTCGATGGTGCCCTGGGACAGGTCGGCGCCCATGTGCGGGCAATGGGCATCAAGAATGCTGATCTTGCCCTCGCTGTTGGCGAAGGCCACCAGGCGGGTGCCGAAGATGTTCAGGGTGTGCAGCTTGCCATCACGGTAGTCAGCAGCATCGCCCAGGCAGTGCCAGCCACGCGCATAGCGGTGGGTGCGCTGGGTATTCTCGATGCTCAGTTCAGCGAGTTTCGTCATGTTCTTGTTCTTCCTCTGGTGGAAACTCCGGGTAAGCCATACCGGACCAGGCAGCCGGCACATTCCCTACCCGACATCATTGAGCAGCCCTTGCGGGCAGCTCATCGTTCAAACGGACTAGATCGACAACCCCCCGCTACTGCCCGGCCCGACGCGCAGCCTCCGGGCCGAAGTCACGCGGGCTGAAACCGCCCTTGTTGAGCATGTAGCCGTTGCGCTGTTCGTTGATCAGGTTGAACGCCAGGTAGCTGCCGGCGTTGAGGTCGTGGTACAGGCCAACCCCGGCCTGGGGCACCTGGGATTCGTAGGCGTAGAAGTAGTTGACCATCGACGTGCGCCACAGCTCGCCACGGTTGTCGTAGTTGTCGGCCAGCATCGGGAACCAGGTGTCTTCGTCGATGTACAGCTTGCGCTTGCCGTACAAGTGGCGATAACCCGGCTTGAGGGTGCCTTCAAGCTCCCACACCCGATGACGCTCGTAGCGCATGGCCTCGGGGTTGATGTGCCCCGGCGTCAGCAGGTCGGCGTACTTGAGGTTGGCCGCGTGCAGGCGGTAGGTGTTGTAGGGAATGAACATCTCGCGCTTGCCGACGATCTTCCAGTCGTAGCGCTGGCCCGAGCCGTTGAACAGACGCACCTCGTCCACGGTGATCGAACCACCGGAGCCCGGGAAGGCCATGTCGAAGCCATAGCCCGGCGACTGGCGTACCCGGCGGGTGCCCGGGTCGTAGCGCCAGCTCTGGCGCGGCTCGGTCTTGTCGTTCCAGAACTCTGTGCCGGTGTTGATCTCGCCCTTGTCACGCTGAGGCAGCAGGGTTTCGTTGAGGTAGAACGAGGAGTTGCCCACGGTGTCGCCGACCTTGCCCGGTTGCAGCGCCGGCGCCAGGTTGCGTGAATGCACCCGGCCCCAGTTGATGTTGCCGTCCTTGAGCACGTAGGCGTTGTCGGAGACGTATTCCTCGGTCCAGGCCCGCAGGGTGAAGGTGGAGGCGTTTTTCAGCAGTTCCAGGCCGCTGCGCGGCACCGGGAACGGCGTGCCACCGGTCTTGCCCACTACCCCTTCGCCGTCATCCACCAGGCGCGCGACACTGGCGTTCTCGCGGGTCGCCTCGCACACCGAGTCGGCAAAGCGGAAATCCCGGTGAGTGGGGTAGACCGGCATCTTGTAGGTCTGCGGGTACAGTTTGAACAGGGCCTTCTGCCCGTCGGACAGGTACTCGGTGTACTGGGCAAGGTTGGCGGAGGTAATCACGAACAGCGGCTTTTCGTCCGGGTACGGGTCAACCGGATGATTGCCGGTGCCCTTGAACTGCACCTGTGGCGGTACCCCCAACCACTTGCCGCTGTAGGGCGGAATGCTGCCATCGGCGTTGCCGCTCTTGTCGGCGCCAACACAGGTCAGCTCGCTGCCCAGGCGTGCGGCGTCTTCCGGGGCTGCTTGAACAGCACCCACACAGGCAGCGCCAAGCACTGCTGCCAGCAGCCAGCGCGGGCGATTGCCAGGGGCCTTGAAGTGGGATGGATTACGCTCGGTCATTGTTGTTCTCCGTGGTTTTCCGATAGCGGTGGCCCAGTATTGGCAGTGGGTCCAAGCCCGGACATCGTCTGCTCGGACTAACGCATTTTTACCCCACGGCCTTCACCACCGGCGGCAAGGCCCCGGGCGGCCCCAGGGCGACCACGCTGTTGAGCAAAATGCGCACCAGTTCGGTCTGGCGGCGCACGCCGGTCTTGGAGAAGATCGAGCGCAAATGCGCGCGCGCCGTGTTGCGGCGAATGTTCAACACCTCGGAGGCTTCCTCCAGCGACAGGCCGTTCGCCAGTTCCATGGCCAGGCCGGTTTCCGCCGGGGTCAGGTTGTACAGCTGCGCAGTCGCCAGGTTGCTGACCAACGACTTGCCCACCGCATCGCGCACATACACCACCACGGTCGGCTGGCCCTTGCCTTCGACCCATTCCTGGGACGGGATCAACTCCACCACCACCCCCAGGTTGACCTGCCCGGAAGGCCTTGAAATCGACAGCGCGGCGGCATTGCAATGGCCGACATCGCCCAGCCGTGCGCGCTGGAAGGCGTCGCGTACCAGGCGTGTGAGCTCGCGGTTGTCACTGGGATAAGTGGCCTCCAGGCGCCCGCCTACCAGTTTCAGGCCATCGTTGCTGTCGAGGATGTCCCGCGCTACCGGGTTGAGTTGCAGCACACTGCCGCTCTCATCGAGCACGATGGTGGCCACCGACAAGCGGCTGATGGCCTGGAAGTACAGGCTGCCCAACGACTCGCTGCGGTCCAGCTGCGCATGCAGGTGCAGGGCCCGACGCAAGTGCGGCAGCAACATCGCGCACAGTGCCCGCTCGCAATCGTTGAACCGGGGCTGGTCGCGGCGGCGGTTGATGCGGATACGCAGCTTGCCGCCGTCGGGCATGCTGATATCGGCGCCGAGCATCTGGAAGCAGCCGTAAGGCTGGCAGTACAACAGGTAGAACGAAGAGCCCAGCCACTCGGCTTCGCTCATCAGGTCGTCGATGGTGAACACCTGGTCCAGCGGCAGGTTATTGAAGGGCGTCGACTTGCTGTAATAGGCATAGTGCTGAATCTCACCGGCGCCGCTGACCTCCCCCACCGCCAGCATCGGCGACAGGTAGGGTTCATCCACTGCGCGCAGGATCAACGTGACGATATTGGCCTGGAACAACAGCTGCAGCTTGCGCAGCGACTCGGCCACCCGGCGGGTATCCAGGGCGCCATCGTACAGCTCGCCGATCAACTGCTCATACGTCTCCATGTCCAGCCCCATCTGCGCCAGAACCTGCGAATTGGACATACGGCTTTGCATAGGCACCCCCATGGCACTGCGTTGGAATTATTGTTGTTCTTGTTCGTAGCCGCTGCCGCCAGGCTGCGATCGGCCGCAAAGCGGCCGCACAACGTTCATGGCGACTGCTGCGCAGTCGATCGCAGCCTGGCGGCAGCGGCTACGACGTCAATGGCTTCCCTATCAGCCCGCTCCTGGCGACCAGTGGCCGGCCCTGGTTGAACCAGGCCGCCAGGGCCGGCAGCAGGAATATCGCACCGAGCACGTTGACCAGGAACATGAACGCCAACAGGATGCCCATGTCGGCCTGCAATTTGAGCGGCGCAAAGGCCCAGGTACCAACGCCGATGGCCATGGTCAAGGCCGTGAACACCGCCGCCGTACCCCGTTGGCACATGGCCCGGTAGAACGCCTCGCGCAACTCGGCGCCCTCGGCCATTTCATGCTGGATGCGCTCGTACAGGTAGATGCCGTAGTCAACCCCCACACCCACCCCAAGGGCCATGACCGGCAAGGTGGCGACCTTCAGGCCGATGCCGAGCATGGCCATCAGCGCATTGCACAGGATCGCCACCCCCCCCAGCGGCACCAGGATGCACAGCACTGCCCGCAGCGAGCGGAAGGTCAGCAGGCAGAACAACGCCACCGAACAGAACAGCGCCGCCAGCATGATGACCTCGGCATGCTTGACCGCCTCGTTGGACGCTGCCATCACCCCGACGTTGCCACCCGCCAGCTTGAAGGCCACCTCCGGCGCCTTGATCCTGGCAATGATGCGCTTGGCCTCGTTGACCACATGGAACACCGTCGCCCCTTCGTGATCATTGAGAAACACCAGGATCTGCATGCGTTGGCAGCCTTCGGTCACCAGTCCTGAATCCGGTGAATAGGCCAGCGAGCCCTGCTGCAGGCCCCGCGACGACCCCGGAATGGCCGACCAGCGCGGGTTGCCTTCGTTGTTGCCGGCGATCATCTCCTTGCCCATGCCGGCCACGCTCTGTACCGACTGCACCCCGGCCACCGCGCGCATCTGGAAGTCAAAGGCCTCCACGGCGCGCATCACCTGCGGATTGAGGCACGCCTCGGTGCCGGCGTTGGTCTGCACGAACACCGACAGCACATCCAGGCCGATGGAATAGCTGCTGATGATGCGCTGGTTGTCCTGGTTGTAGCGCGAATCGGCGCGCAACTCCGGCGCTCCCACTCCGATATCACCGACCTCCAGCTGGCGCGCCTTGAGCACGCCGGCGCCCAGCAGCACCAGGCTGACCACGAACACCGCCAGCGCCGGCCGTGGCTCGGCCAGGGACGACAGGCGCCACCACAGCGCGTGCCGACGGGTCTGTACAGTGGCTGTGCGCTTGGGGGATGGCAGTTTCAACCCGGCCAGGATCAGCGGCAGGAGCATTTTGTTGGTGACAATCATCAGCATCACGCCGATGCAGGCGGTCACGCCCAGTTCATGAACGATGGGAATATCGATCAGCATGATCACGGCAAAGCCCAGGGCGTTCATCAGCAATGCCAGGGCGCCGGGAATGAAGATCGCACAGAACGCCTTGTGCGCCGCCTGGTGCGAGCCGCTGCCGGCCAGCACCTCCTGGCGCCAGGCATTGCTCATCTGCACCGCGTGGGAAACCCCGATGGAGAAAATCAGAAACGGCACCAGCACCGACATCGGGTCGATGCCCAGGCCCAGCAACGGCAGCAGCCCGAGCAGCCACACCACCGGCAGCAGCGCCACCACCAGGGCCACCAGGGTCAGGGCCAGGGAACGGGTGTACAGCCACAACAGCGCGGCGGTGATCACAAAGGCCACGGCAAAGAACATCAGCACCGTGTTCAGCCCCTCGACCACATCGCCCACCAGCTTGGCAAAGCCCACCACGTTGATGTCGATGGTGTCACTGTTGTAGCGGGCCCGGATGTCTTCCAGGCGCTGGGCAATCTCCACATACGACACCGGCTGGCCGGTCTTGGGATCGGTGTCCTGCAGGTCGGCGCGCACCAGCGCCGAGCGCTGGTCGTTGGCCAATAGCCTTCCGACCTGCCCCGCGCGGGCGGCGTTACTGCGCACCTTGGCCAGGTCCTCGGCGGTGCCGGCGTACTGCGGCGGCACCACCAGATCACCCACGTAGCCCTCTTCGGTGATTTCCACATAGCGCACGTTGGGGGTGAACAGCGAGGTCACGCTGGGACGGCTGACACCGGAAATGAAGAACACATCGTCGGTGACCTTCTGCAGCACCTCGAGAAACTCAGGGTTGTAGATATCGCCCTCGCCTTTCCAATGCACATTCACCAGCAAGCGGTTGGCGCCGGTGAACACCCGGCTGAAGTCGAGGAAGTTGAGCATGTACTCATGGCGCACCGGAATCTGTTTGTTGAAGCCGGGGTCCAGACGCACCTGGGTAGCGCTGTAGCCCAGGCCCAGGCTGAGCAGCAGGAACAGTGCCAGCCAGGCACGGCGGTGGTTGAGCAACAGATCGGCGCAGCCCTGCACGCAGCGCTGCAGCCGGGAAGTAGTCGAAGTCATGGAAAACTCACTGTACATGGGCGGCAAGGCCGCTATCCGGTCCCTGGGAAACACCGCGCTCACCGGCCACCAGCAGGTGCCGGGCATTGAGGGCCACGGCCGAGGTCAAGGTCCCCAGGCCGCTGCGTCGAGTGCTGTCGAGCAGTTGCCCCTGCGCATCGAGGTGGACCAGCTGACTGCCGGCGCCCACCAGCACCACCCCGGCCTCGCCCGGCAGACGCGCATGACCGTAGATCGGCTGGGCACTGTCGAGCTCGACATGTTGCCAGCGCTCGCCAAAATCCTCGGTGCGGAACACCTGGCCACGCATGCCATAGGCTAACCAGTGCGAACCCGAGAGGCTGACCACGCCAAACAAGGAACCGTTGTAGAACGCCGGCAGCTGCTGCCAGGTAGCCCCGCCATCGTCCGAGCGCAACACCAGGCCCTGCTCGCCCACCAGCATGCGCCGGCCCTGGCGGTCGCCGTCCATGCCGTTGAAGTGCGCGCCATCGCCCGGCAACTCGCGTGCCTGCCAATGCTGGCCGGCATCGCTGGACTCCAGGTACTTGCCGTAGCTGCCGTAAGCCACGACCTGCTGGCCGTCGCCACTCCAGACGCCCAGCAAGGGCTCGCCCAGCTCGGCGTCATAACGGCTTTCCTGCCAGCTGTTGCCACTGTCGTCCGAGCGCAGGATCCAGCCGTCGTGACCGACCGCCACCAGCACCTCGGGGCTCAGAGCGATCAGCCCGGTAAGAGTCGCCTCGCGTTCGGCCGAAACCCGTGCGGCCTGCCACGAACGGCCACTGTCGAGACTGCTGAGCAATGTACCGCGCTCGCCTGCCGCCAGCAGTTGCGGGCCGTTGATCAACAGGGCATTGACCTGCACCCGGTCGACCTGCAACTGAGTCGCGGCCAGCGGGACGGGATTGCGTGGGGCGAAGGCAAAAGCCACGGCGGCCAGGATCACGCCGCTGACAGCGTATCCGATCAGCTGGCGCATACCGGGCTCCGGGAATTGAGTCGTGAAGGGAGGCACATGGGGCGTTGATCCTGTTGTTATTGTTGACAGGATCATCAGCTCGCCCCACGCACCCAACATCGTCCAAATGGCTTAGTCAGTCCAGCTCGAACAGCCCTGCCGCGCCCATGCCACCACCAATGCACATGGCCACCACCACATAGCGCGCGCCGCGACGACGGCCTTCGAGCAAGGCATGACCGACCATGCGCGCCCCCGACATACCGAACGGATGGCCGATGGCAATGGCGCCACCGTTGACGTTCAAGCGCTCAGGCGGGATGCCAAGGGCGTCACGGCAATGCAGCACCTGGCAGGCGAACGCCTCGTTGATTTCCCACAGGCCGATGTCGGCCACCGTCAGGCCAAAGCGCTTGAGCAACTTGGGTACCGCCAGCACCGGGCCGATGCCCATTTCCTCCGGTGCGCAGCCGGCCACGGCGATCCCGCGGTAGATACCCAGCGGCGTCAGCCCCCGACGGCGAGCTTCGGCGCGACTCATCAGCAGGCTGGCAGCGGCACCATCGGAAAACTGCGAAGCATTGCCGGCAGTGACAAACTCGCCCTGTTCGACCCACTGGCCGTCCTTCCACACCGGTTTGAGCGCAGCCAGGTCTTCCAGGCGGGTGCTCGGGCGATTGCATTCATCGCGGTCGACCCAGATCGACTCATGACCGGCCGGTTTGCCTTCTTTGTCCAGCAGTAGCTTGTTGACCGTCAAACCGACGATCTCATCATCGAACAGCCCGGTCTGCTGCGCTGCCGCCGTGCGTTGCTGGCTCTGCAGGCTGTACTCATCCTGGGCGGCGCGGCTGATGTTGTAGCGCCGCGAGACAATCTCGGCAGTCTCGATCATCGGGATATAAGCACTGGGCATCACCTCCAGCACCGCCTCGGAGCGGGCCCGGTAGCTGTTCTTGTGCTTGGTCTGGGTCAGCGACAGCGACTCCACGCCGCCGCCAATGGCGACGTTCATCTCACCGGCCAGGATGCCCTTGGCGGCCACGCCGATACTCATCAGGCCCGAGGCGCACATGCGGTCCAGGGCCATGCCCGGCACGCTGTTGGGCAAGCCGGCGGTATAGGCACACAAGCGCCCGATGTTGTAGCCCTGGGTGCCCTGCTGCACCGCGGCGCCCATGATCACATCCTCGACGGCATCGGCCTCGATCCCGGCGCGCTCAAGCACCGCGCGCACCACATGGCCACCCAGTACCGGTGCCTCGGTGTCGTTGAACGAACCCCGAAAGGATTTGGCCAGCGCCGTACGGGCAGTGGCGACGATAACTACTTCTTGCTGGTCCATGGATGGGTTCACTCGCTGACTGGGTTGAAGGTGTAGCGGCTGATGGTGTCGACCACACAGCCGGGGCGCCCCTGGCCCTCGATCTCAACGCTCACGCGCACCACTTGCTGCACGGCGGTACCGACGGCCTCACTGCGCAGCACTTCAGCGCGCCCTCGCACTCGCGAACCCACCGGCACCGGCGCGGGGAAGCGCACCCGATCGCAGCCGTAGTTCACGCCCATGGCCAGGTTGTCGACGCGCATCAACTGCGGCAGAAACAGATTGGCCAGGGCCTGGGTCAGGTAGCCGTGGGCGATACAGGTGCCAAACGGACCGCTGGCGGCGCGTTCGGGATCGACATGAATCCACTGGTGATCGCCCGTGGCCTCGGCGAACAGGTTGATTCGTTCCTGGCTGATGGTCAGCCATTCGGTGCAGCCCAGGTCCATGCCCTGGGCATCGAGCAGCGCCTGGGCGCTGGTGAATACATGGGTCATCGGCGTGGCCTCAGGCTTGTTGGGAACTGACCGACAACACTTCGCCGACCATATAGGAGGCATAGTCGCTGGCCAGGAACATCATCACATTGGCCACCTCCCAGACCTCGGCGGCGCGGCCAAAGGCCTCGCGCCCGGCAAGGTTGGCCAGCAGCTCTTCGCTGGAAGCCTTCTTGAGGAAGTCATGCAGGGCAATCGACGGCGACACGGCATTGATGCGCACGCCGAACTCGGCGGCTTCCAGCGCACTGCAACGGGTCAGCGCCATGACCCCGGCCTTGGCGGCGGCGTAATGGGCCTGCTCCTTCTGCGCGCGCCAGCCGAGCACGGATGCATTGTTGACGATCACCCCGGTACCACGTGGCTGCATATGCGCGAGCATCGCGCGCGTCATGCGGAAAGTGCCGGTGAGGGTCACATCGAGCACCTTGGACCACTCTTGGTCGGTCATCTCGACTACCCGCTTCTGCCCGCCCAAGCCTGCGTTATTGATCAACACATCGACCCCGCGCAGCGCATTATCGGCACTGGCCACCAGGGCCTGGACCTGCTCCTCGCACGTTACGTCGCACAACTGGCCGTACACGGCCTGCAGACCGGTTTCGGCCTTGAGCCGTTCGACCGCCTCCTCCAGCCGGCGTGGGTGAACATCAGAAATCATCAACGCCCGGCAGCCCTCCTCGGCGCTGCGCCGGGCGGCGGCATAGCCGATACCGGCGCCGGCGGCGGCAGTGATCAGCACAGACTTGCCGGCCAGCAACTGGTGGCCGGGCACATAAGGGGGAGCTTGTTTCACAGCGGTAATCTCCAGGGGGCACTAAACGCAGACAGGTATAAAGCCTTGCCCTGGAGGGAGCATCGTCAAAACGGGGTATGGGTTGGCGGGTCGAACGCATCGCGGGGCAAACCCGCTCCCACCCGTAGGAGCGGGCTTGCCCCGCGAGAGGCCGATCCAGCCAGCCCATCAGAAATTGCCAAATCACCGCCGTTTTGCGACCGATCGCGGATAACTTACCGGTTCGCCAACCCGCGCACAGCTGCCACCCAATTTGTTTGGCGACGATGGCGTGGTAGCTCCATAAGTTAGGAGTTGACCATGAAAAAGCTCGTCCCCGCCCCCCCGCCTCTACACCTCGCCAAAACTGTTGAAACCAGCGTCGACAGTTGCCCGGAACACCCTCCACTTTTCAGCGTCCGCGCAGGCGTCAGTGCCGAAGATGCACTGGTACATGCCTTGCTGTACCTCAGATGCGCCAGCACCACCATCGCCCAGGCGGTGCAGCACACCAGCGAAGCAGGTCGTGGGTTTGCGTGGTCGACCCAACATTCGGTGGAAATGGCCAGAGCCTTGATCGATGCCTTGCTCGACGGCATCGAGCAGCACCAGGAAGTCAAAGCATAATCGCGGGGCAAGCCTGTTCCCACCCGTAGGAACGGGCTTGCCCCGCGAGAGGCCGATCCAGCCAGCCCATCAGAAATTGCCAAATCACCGCCGTTTTGCGACCGATTGCGGATAACTCCGCTCCCCCAGAGATTGCGCAAACACCGCAGGCCAGCAAGAGCGCAGCGAATTGTGCTCTTGATCTTGATCTTGATCTTGATCTTGATCTTGATCTTGATCTTGATCTTGATCTTGATCTTGATCTTGCCTTTGATCTTCAGGCCCCGTTAACCAGAAGGGCCGAACGGAGGTGTTGTGGAGGGGCTAGCGCGCAGCGCCTTCGGCGAATGCCGAAGATGCGAAGCGTAGCGTTGCTTGCAACGCGTAGCTCGCAATGCCCCGTAGCGACACCGCAGTGAGGGGACCCGAAGCGCAGCGTAGGGCCCCTGGTGGGGCAAGAATTTTGCTTACTTTTTTTCGACTGAAAAAGTAAGGCGCCGTAAGGGCGCAAAGCTGACTGCGCATCACCCTAAATAACGGATCAACACACAAGACCGAATCGCGGGACAAGCCCGCTCCCACAAAAACACCGCAGGCCCGCAAGAGCGCAGCGAATTGTGCTCTTGATCTTGATCTTCCGGTCCAGTCAACCAGAAGGGCCGAGCGACACCGAAGTGAGGGGACTCGCAGCGCAGCGTAGAGCCCATGGTGGGGCAAGAATTTTGCTTACTTTTTTTCGACTGAAAAAAAGTAAGGCGCCGTAAGGGCGCAAAGCTGACTGCGCATCACCCTAAATAACGGATCAACACACAAGACCAGATCGCAGGAAGTGTCGAGCAGGAGCTATCGAGGGTGACTCAGCATCACCCTCAATAACGGAAAAACACGCAAAACCAAGCTATCAGCTACCCCACACCTTCTGCCCCCGCGGTGCCTCGGCAAGAATCTGATCCACGACAGCCCCCACCTCCTCCACCCGCCAGGCAGCACCCTTGTCCCGGGTAACCCCGGTGCGCCAGCCATCGCCGAGCGAAATCCGCCCACCCTGGCTTTCGAACACCTGCCCGCTGACATGCCCGGACTGCTCACTGCCCAGCCACACCACCAACGGTGCGACGTTTTCCGGTGCCCAGGCATCGAAACTGCCATCCTCCGGCTTCTTCACCAACTCCGGCATCGCCCCCTCGGTCATTGCCGTGCGCGCCGCCGGCGCCAGCGCATTGGCCGTCACCCCATAGCGCCCCAGCTCCGCCGCCTGCACCAAGGTCAGCGAAGCAATCCCGCCCTTGGCTGCCGAATAATTGGACTGCCCGATCGACCCCTGCAAGCCCGCCCCGGAACTGGTGTTGATGATCCGCCCAGCCACCGGCGTACCGGCCTTGGCCAGGTCGCGCCAACGCCGTGCCAGCACATTGGCCAGGCAGTAATGGCCCTTCAGATGCACGCGCATCACCGTGTCCCAGTCGTCTTCCGACAAGCTCAGGAATAATCGGTCGCGCAGCACCCCGGCATTGTTCACCACCACATGCACCTCGCCAAACGCCGCCAATGCGGCATCGACGATGCGCTGGGCGCTGTCCAGGGTGGTGATGTCATCGCTGTTGGCGATGGCCTGGCCACCGGCCGCCTGGATCTGCCCGACCACATCACGCGCCGCTTCATCGCGAATATCGTTGACCACGACATTCGCGCCCTCGGCAGCAAACGCCAGGGCGTAGGCGCGGCCCAGGCCGCCACCTGCGCCGGTGATAATTACGGTACGACCGCTACACATTGCCATGAGGCACTCCCAGCATTCAGAGACGTTCGATAATGGTGACGTTGGCCTGGCCACCGCCTTCGCACATGGTCTGCAGGCCATAACGGCCACCGGTGCATTCCAGCTCGTTGAGCAGCGTGGTCATCAGCCGCGCGCCAGTGGCACCCAACGGGTGGCCCAGGGCGATGGCACCGCCGTTGACGTTGGTGCGCGCCGGGTCGTAGTCCAGTTCCTTGGCCCAGGCCATGACCACCGAAGCAAAGGCCTCGTTGATTTCCACTCGGTCGATGTCGGCCATGCGCAGCCCAGCCTTTTGCAGGGCCTTGCGGGTCGCGGCGATAGGCGCGGTAAGGTGCCAGATCGGGTCATCCCCCATGACCGTGAGGTGATGGATACGCGCCCTGGGCGTCAGGTCATAACGCTTGAGCGCCGCCTCCGACACCACCAGCAGTGCCGCCGACGCGTCGCAGGTCTGGCTGGAAACGGCTGCGGTGATCGATGGGAACTGGGGGTCCACCGGCTCCAGGCTGGCCATTTTCTCCAGGCTGGTCTGGCGCGGGGTTTCGTCCTGGCGCAGCTCGCCAAAAGCCACGGTCTCACGGTCGAACCGGCCACTTTCAATTGCCGCCAAGGCGCGCTGGTGGCTTTGCAGCGCAAACGCCTCCATCTGCTCGCGGCTCAGCTGCCAGTGCTCGGCAATGCGTTGGGCTGCGTAAAACTGGTTCACCGGCTGGTCACCAAAACGCTTGCGCCAGCCGATGCTGCCACTGAACGGGTCAGGAAAGCCCAGCGGCTGGCCTGCCAGCATCGCCGAACTGATGGGAATCCGCGTCATGGTCTGCACGCCGCCCACCGCGACCACGTCCTGGGTGCCACTCATTACCGCCTGGGCGGCAAAATGCACGGCCTGCTGGGACGAACCGCACTGGCGGTCCACCGTAGTGCCCGGCACACACAACGGCAGGCCGGCGGCCAACCAACTGGTGCGGGCGATGTCGCCCGCTTGCGCGCCGACGGTGTCGACACAGCCGAAAATCACATCGTCGTAATCCTCGGCGGGAATGGTGTTGCGATGCACCAGCGCCTTGAGCACATGGGCGCCCAGGTCGATGGCGTGAACCTCCGACAGCGCGCCCTTGCGCTTGCCAGTCGGGCTGCGCAGGGCATCAACGATATAAGCCTGGGGCATTGTTCAGTCCTCGAAAGTGAGGCCCGGACCCAGCCGGGCACCGGCGGCGAACAGATAGTCGCCGACGCGGGATTTGTGAAAGCCACGGTCGCCCCAGGCCGCATCCAGCGACCAGGCACGTTTCATGAACATTTGTAGGTCGACTTCCCAGGTGTACCCCATGGCGCCGTGAACCTGGATGCCCTTGCGCGCCGCCAGCCAGCTGGCTTCACAGCAGGCCAGGCGCGCCTGGGACACCCAGCGCCCAGCGCTGGCATCGCCCCGGGCCAGGCCGTGGGCGGCGCGGTACAGCACAGGCTTGGCCTGTTCGATCTGGCGGGCAACATCGGCCAGGTGATGCTTGACCGCCTGGAAGCTGCCGATCGGTTTGCCGAACTGCTTGCGCTGGGCCACGTAGTCCACCGACAGGTCGAGCATGCGCTGGGCCAGGCCCAGCAGTTGCCCGGCCACCGACAGCGCACCGCGGTCGAGCAACTGCGCTTGCAGGGTGCGGCCCTGCTCGCCGTCGATCAGCAAGGTTGCCGGCGTGGCACGCCAGCTGACCCGGCCCAGGCGCCGCGAGGCATCGATGCTGGGGTTGGCCTCCACGTCCACGTCGGCGCGTGGTACAGCATGGATGGTATCGCCGTCGCACAGGATCAGTACTTCTGCCAGCTGCGCATCACTGACCAGCGGGTTGACCGGATGACCGATGGCCAGGCGCACGCTGCCCTCGGCAATCCGCGGCAGCAAGCCGATACGGGCCGGGTGACCGGCCGGCAAGCCTGCCAGCAGACCAGCCGCCACATAGGCGGTGTCGGCCAGCGAATCGGGAATGGCGTAGTAACCCAGCTCCTGGGTCATCAAGGCCCAGGCCACATCGTCCATGCCCAGGCCGCCTTCGGCCTCGGGCACCGACAAGGCGGTAAGGCCCTGGGAGGCAATCTTGCTGCGCAAGTCCGGTGAGCGCCCGGCATCGGTGTCCCAGATCTCCCGGAGCATTTCCGGTGCCGCTTCGGTCATCAGAAAACGGCTGATGGCCTCGCGGAACGTCAGCTGGTCATCGCTAAAGGTGAAGTCCATGGCCTGCTCCTACTTCGGCAAACCGAGCATCCGCTCGGCAATGATGTTGCGCTGGATTTCGTTGGTGCCGGCATAGATCGGCCCGGACTGGGCAAACAGGAAGCCTTCCAGCCAGCCGCCGGCATCGCCTGCGGCCGGGGCGCTGGCCAACAGCTCGCCACGGGCGCCGAGCAGGCGCATGGCGGTGTCGTGCATCTTCAGGTCCAGTTCCGACCATATGATCTTGTTGATGCTCGACTCGGCCCCGATCTGCGCACCCTGGCTCAGGCGCCCGACCGTGTGGTAGGCCGACAGCGCATAGGCCTCGGCACCCATCCAGCAGTCCTGCACGGCGTCGCGCAGGCCCGGGTCGCGGTCGGCGCTGGCCTGGTGGGCCAGGTACAGTTCCACCAGCTTGCGTGCGGTGTACTGGAAGCGCGCTGGCGAGCGCAGCAACAGGCCGCGCTCGAAACCGGCAGTGGCCATTGCCACGTGCCAGCCCTCGCCCTGGGCGCCGATGCGGTTGGCCACCGGCACCCGTACGTCGTCAAAGAACACTTCGGCAAAGGCGTCCTTGCCGTTCAGCGCCTTGATCGGACGAATGCTGACGCCGGGCGCGTTCAACGGCACCATCAGGAACGACAGGCCATGGTGACGGGTAGAACCCGGTTCGCTGCGGAACAGGCCGAACAGCCAGTCGGCGTAGATCGCCCGGGTCGACCAGGTCTTCTGGCCGTTGAGCATGTAGTGATCGCCGTCGAGCAGTGCCTTGCTGGTGATCGCCGCCATGTCGGAACCGGCATTGGGCTCCGACCAGCCCTGGGCCCACATGTCGGTGCTGGCCGCCATGCGTGGCAAAAAGTGCTTCTTCTGTTGCTCGGTGCCGAATTCCATCAGGGTCGGGCCGAGCAGCAATTGGCCGTTCTGGTTGACCCGCATCGGCGCGCCGGCACCGTAGTATTCCTCTTCGAAAATCAGCCACTCGATCAGGCCGCAACCGCGCCCGCCGAGCTCGGCCGGCCACATCACCATCGACAGGCGGCTGTCGAACAGCCTGGCCTCCCAGGCGCGGTGCTGCTCGAAGCCTTCGCGAGTGTCGTAGCTGGCCAGCGGCGCTGGCGGCAGGTTGTGCTTGAGCCAGGCGCGCACTTCGGCGCGAAAGGCGATCTGTTCAGGTGTATAGGTAAGCTCCATGGCATTCCCTCAGAACTTGGCGTCGCGTTTTTCGACGAAGGCCCGGCGCGTTTCGGCCGAGTCCGGGCTGTTGTAGGCCTGCAGGGTGAAGCCTTGCTCCCAGCGGTACTTGTCTTCCAGGTTGCCGTCTTCGATACCGTTGAGCGCCTCTTTGGCGATGCGGATCATGTGCGGGCTCTTGCTGGCGATACGGCCGGCAATTTCCAGGGCGGTTTCGCGCAGTTGCTCGCGTGGCACCACCCGCTCGATGAAGCCGTACTGGCTGGCCTCGCGCGCACCGATGCTGTCGCCGGTAAAGAACAGGTAGCGCACCTTCTGCAACCCGAACAGGCGCTGCAGGTGGGCGCCGCCGCCCATGGCGCCACGGTCGACTTCCGGCAGGGCAAAGCTTGCGCACTCGGCGGCCACGACAATGTCGGCCGCACCGGTAATGCCGATACCCCCACCGAGCACGTAACCATGTACCGCCGCGATCACCGGTACCGGGCTGCGGTGTACGGCCTTGAAGGTGGCGTAGTTGCCGGCATTGACCGCAACGATGCGCTCGGGATGGGCGTCCAGTTCCTTGATGTCGACACCGGCGCAAAAGCCCCGGCCCTCGGCGCGGATGACGATCACGCGCACCTCGGGGTTGGCCCCCAGCGCTTCGATGTGCTCGGCCAGGCCCTGCCATTGCTGGCTGTCCAGGGCATTGACCGGTGGGTTGGCGATCACAAGTTCTGCGATCCCGGCATTGAGTTCAGAGGTAAAGGCAGGATTCACAGGGCTTCTCCAGTGTTCGCCAGGCGAATTGAGCGGGCAGATTCCACGTCCGGCGCACGCCGGGCCAGTAAAGCGTTCAGGCAGCGCTCGGCTTCCTCGGCGATGCCTTCGATGACCTCGCGGCAGCTGAGCAATTCATCTATGGCGGCGGCCACCTGGCCGCTGGGCAGGATGCCCTCGTCCGGCAGACCATCGACCATCGAGCGTTGCAACAGCACCGGCTGATTGGCGGCCATCACCACCTGCGACAACGCCGCCGGGTCTTCACGCAGGCCGCGCATGAACACCCCGAGCATGTGCCCAAGGCTCATGCCGGTGTGTTGCTTCCACTGCCAGGCGCTGCCCAGGGCAATGCGCAGTCGGCCGAACGGCCCGGCCTGCTCCAGGCGGTTGATAAAGGGGTTTTCGATCATGCGGTGACGCATGCCGTCCACGGCGGTGGTCACCCTCACCTGCTGTGGGTCGTTGACCTTCAGGTAACGGGCCAGCGTCGCAGATGGCGTTGGTGATTCACGGGTCATCAGGAACCGCGTGCCCATGGCAATGCCACTGGCGCCAGCCGCCAGGGCCGAGGCCAGGCCGCGCCCGGTGGCAAAGCCACCCGCGGCGATCACCGGCACGCTGACTGCGTCCAACACTTGCGGCAGCAGGATCGAACTGGGCACGCCGCCAGTGTGGCCACCGCCCTCGCCACCCTGGATGGTGATCAGGTCGGCGCCCAGGGCCTGGGCCTTCTGCGCATGCTTGACGGCACCGACGGTGGGAATGCACAGCACGTTGGCCGCCTTGAAGCGGGCGATGGTCTGCGCATCCGGGCCGCGTCCGTAACTGACGGCACGCAGGCGGTAACGAATGGCCAGGTCCACGCATTGGGCAGCGTTGTCCTGGAACATATGGAAATTCAGGCCGAAGTTGCTGCCACCGGTGGCATCGATCACCTTGCGGATCTCGCCTTCGAGGTCCTTGCCGGCAATGGTCGCTCCGGCCAGGAAGCCAAAGCCTCCGGCACGGCTGGTGGCGATCACCAGATTGGCGTCGGCCACCCAACCCATCGCCGTCTGCACGATCGGGTAGCGGCAGCCCAGGGCCTCGGTCAGCGCCGTGTTCATCCAGGTGCTCATGACGACTGCTCCTGGCGGTTGGCGTGCTCCTGGCGATTGGCGTTGGCCATGCCCTTGGCGTCGAAGCCGCCCAATTTATCGCCCGACAGCAGTTCGTTGTGGGCATGGGCAAAGTGGTGCCAGGCGAACGCCGCGTCCATGGCCGTGCGCTTGCCTTGCAGGTCTTCGACGTGGTTGATCGCCTGCTTGGTCAGGGCCAGGCCCATGCGCGGCTGGCGGGCAATGTTGGCGGCCAGGGCGTAGGTGGCCTGCTCCAGCTCGGCGGCCGGCAGCACGCGGTTGACCATGCCCATCTCATAGGCACGGGTTGCCGTCATGCGGTCGCCAGTGAACAGGAATTCCTTGGCGATGCGCGGGTTGAGCTCGTAAGGGTGGGCAAAATACTCCACCCCAGGAATGCCCATGCGTACCACCGGGTCCTGGAAGAAGGCATCGTCGCTGGCGACGATCAGGTCGCACACCCAGGCCAGCATCAGGCCGCCGGCAATGCAGGCGCCGTGGACCATGGCGATGGTCGGCTTGGGCAACTCGCGCCAGCGCCGGCACATGCCCAGGTACACCTCCTGCTCGCGGGCATACAACTGCTCGCCACCGGGTTTGTTGGTGTGGTCCCACCACAGGTGTGCGCGCTCGAAGGGCTTGTTGATATCGCGCCCCGGCGTACCGATGTCGTGACCGGCAGAGAAATGCTTGCCGGCCCCGCGCAGCACGATGACCTTGACCTGGTCATCGTCCACCGCCTGGCGCAGTGCAGCATCCAGCGCGTAGGTCATCTGCGAGTTCTGCGCATTGTTGAAGGTCGGCCGGTTCAGCGTCAGCGTGGCGATGTGCTCGACCACGCTATAGAGCACGGGCGCCTCGGTCTCGTAGACGGCACGGTCTTCACGTTCCACGAACTGGCTGTCGCTGCTGTGCATGTTGGCGCTCCTCGGATCAGGCGGTACGAATGCCGGGCGGGTTGCCCTTGATTGCCGCGGCGCGGTAATCGTGCGGATCAAGCCGGCGGATCACGGCCAGTTGTTCGGCCGTGGGGTGCGCGGTTTCCTGCAGCAGTGGCGACTTGAGCAATGGGAAGCCGGTCTTGTCCTGGACCTCATCGAAACTCACTCCCGGGTGCAGGGTGCGCACCTGAGCGGCGCGATCGGGGCCATCGAAATCCAGGGTGCAGAGGTCGGTGACCACCCGGCGGATGTCCATCAAGTCGCGGCGCACGCCCTCGGGCCAGCGCTCGGCCTTGAAGCCCACGCCCGAGACCATGTCCACTTCAGCGCTGACGAACACGCGGTTGTTGTGATGGGGCACGAAGAACGAGTTGAGGTGATTGATACTGTTGCCCGGCAAGCCGCGCACACCGAGGATCGCGCTCTTGGGCTTGTGGTAATCGCCGATGCACGACAGGTTGGTCTGGCCCCAGCGGTCGATCTGGGTCGGGCCGATCATGGCGTGGCGGCGGCCACCCCACACACACTCGAACACCCGCTCGAACGACAGATAGCCCGAGTAGCGTGGCTGATAGCCATCCCGTGGCCCCAGCGGCACCGGTTCTTCGACCAGGAACGCTTCGCTGTCGGTCATCAGCAGCTGCGGGCTATGGGTCAGTTTGGCCAGGCTCGCGCCCAGGCGCGGGATCACGCCAAGGCCCGAGGCAATCACTTCGCCGTCGCCACGCCAGGCTTCGGACGCAGCGACGATCATCAGTTCGGCGAGGGTGAACTCACAGGTTGCAGACATTTTTCATCCTCCTCAGAACACAGGCAGGGGCAAGGTGCCCATGCGTGCGGCGCCGCCGTTGGCGTCTTGATAAGCCTGCTCACCACCTGCCACATAGGTGCTGACGTACTGCTCCCAACCCTGTTCCTGCTGGCTGCTGGCGACGTAGCCCTTCAGGTGCTGCAGGTCCCAGCCGTAGTCCGACGGGCACGAGGTGGGGTGGGCGCCCAGCGGCGCGTGCACCACACCGGTCACCAGGTAACGCTCGAAGGTGTTGAAGCGGGCTTGCTCGGCATCCAGCGACAGGCGCTCTTCCAGGCGCTCGCACGAGACGAAGCACTGCTGGGCGGCGCGGGCGAACAGGTGATCGAAATACGGGTCGGGCCCGGTCACCAGGCAATTGCCCAGGCGGTCGGCAACGTTGACGTGCAGGAAGGCCACGTCCAGCTCCAGCGCCGGCATGGCCAGCAACACCTCGCCATCGGCGTAGGGTGAGGCGATGGTCCTGAGCGCGGGGTTGAGCGCCGTCACATCGGTGGCCAGGCCGCAGCGGGTCGGCAGGAACGGCAGGCGCATGCCGGCGGCGCGCAGGCCCCACTGGAACATGCCTTCGTCCAGCTCCAGCAGCTCCAGCTCACCGGCTTCGCGGGCCTTGCGGTAGTAGGGTTCCAGTGGAATGGCGTCGAGGGTGACAAAGCCGAAGATCAGCTTGCGCACCTTGCCGGCGGCGCACAGCATGCCGACTTCCGGGCCGCCGTAGGCGACCACGGTGAGGTCCTTGACCGGTGAGCGCAGGATCTCGCGGACAATGGCCATGGGCTTGCGCCGCGGCCCCCAGCCACCGAAGCCGATGGTCATGCCATCGCGCAGTTGTGCGACCGCATCGGCCGCCGTCAGTTGTTTGTTCATGTGCAGGTTCCTTACTGTTGGCCGACCGAGAAGTCGTGCCCCCAGATGCTCACGCGGGTGAATTCGAACGCCGAATGCTCGGCCCAGTCGACCTGCAGGCCGCCAAAGCCGTATTCCAGGTCAAAGGCCGACGGCGTCTTCATGTAGAAGCTGGTCATGCGGTCGTTCAGGTGCTGGCCGAGGGTCGCCGACAGGCGCACGTCGTGGGCCAGCAGACGGTCATGGGCGCGGCCGACTTCGGTCATCGAGTCGACCTCGACCATCACATGCACGCAGCCCGAAGGCACCGGGTACTCGGCCAGGGCCAGGCTGTGGTGACGGGCATTGCGGCAATGCAGGAAGTGGATGCGGATCGGCGGCGCCGACGGGTCAGGACGGAAGTTGAAGATGTCCGACAGTTCGAAGCCCAGCACATCCTTGGCAAAGGCCAGAGTGGCGTCGAAATTCGGTGCCGGCAGCACGGTGTGGCCCAGGCCCATGTCACCGGTAATAAAGCGCGGCACGCCCTGGGGCGAGACGAACGGCTGGCAGTCGGAGCGATGGCCCCAGCTCAGTTCGTGGCAGTTACCCGAGGGGTCGACCAGGCTGACCAGCGCTTGCACGCCGCGCTGCTCGACCTGCTCGGCGCTGCCGCGCTGCCATTCGATGCCCAGGCTGCTCAAGTGCTCCAGGGCGGCTTCGAACGCCGGCTCCGAAGCCAGCTCCCAGCCCGAAGCCACATAGCGTTGTTCGCTGCCTTCCACAATCAGCATGCGAAACGGACGCTCATCCATCTTCACGTACAGCCCACCTGCGGGCGCCGGTTGCACTTGCATGCCCAGCACGTCCTCGGCATAGCGCTGCCACTGGCTGAGGTTCTCGCTCATGGCGACGAAATAGCTCAAACCGCGAATCTCGATCATGCCGCTGCTCCTGAATGGCAAATCCGGTACTGGCTGCCATTGTGCGAAGCGCGCTGATCGCCCTCATCGTCCGTTGAGACTACGCCCCTCGGTGCGGCGGGCGGACTAGTCCGTTTCAATGATTCGTCGGCAAAAGCCCCCCTCCTAGACTCGGGCCTCTACCCGCCTTGACCGAGTCGACGCTTATGGAGTTCGCATTCAACGAAGAACAATTGATGATCCAGGACAGCGCCGCACGCTTTCTGGCCCAGGTCAGCGATTCCCAGGCGGTGCGTACCGCCATGGCCCGCCCCGAAGGCTACGATCCGGCCCTGTGGCAGCGCATCGGTGAAGAGCTGTACTGGCCGGCCCTGATGATCCCGGAGCGCTTCGGCGGGCTGGGGCTCGGGTTTGTGGAACTGGCGATCCTGCTGGAGCAGAGCGGTCGCCACCTGCTGTGCGCGCCCCTGTTTGCCACCACCTGCCTTGCCACCCCTGCCCTGTTGCTGGCCAGCAACCCTGCGGTGCAGGACCAGTGGCTGGACGCGATTGCCAGCGGCGCCACTGCCACCCTGGCCTTTGCCGGTACGCCAGGGCTCGAGGCCGACAACGTACAGGCCGTGGCCGAGCCGACAGGCAACGGTTACCGCTTGAATGGCCAGTACCTGCAGGTGATCGATGGTGCCCAGGCCCAGTTGCTGATCGTCGCGGCCCGCTCACCGGGCAGCCAGGGTGACACGGGCATCAGCCTGTTTGCCGTGCCGGCAGACAGCCCCGGCATCACCCGCCACACCTTGCCCACCCTCGACCAGACCCGCCGCCTGGCGCGCATCGAGCTGAATGATGTGATCGCAGGGTCGGCGCAATTGCTCACTGACGCCGGCCAGGCTTGGCCGTTGCTGCGCGACGTGCTGCTGATCGCGGCCATCGGCCTTGCCGCCGAACAGACCGGTGGCGCGCAACAGACCCTCGACCTGACCTTGGCCTACATCGGCGAGCGGCATCAGTTCGGCCGCGCCATTGCCAGTTTCCAGGCAATCAAGCACCGCTGCGCCGACCTCATGCAGCAACTGGAATGCGCCCGTTCCGCCGCCTGGTACGCCGCCTGCGTGGCCCAGGAGCGCCTTGATCCAACCGGTGACGTGGGGGTGGCGAGCGAGTTGCTGGAAGCGGCTGCCACCGCGCAGATCCATGCCAGCGAAGCGTTCTTCACGTGCGCCGCCGAGTCGATCCAGCTTCACGGCGGCGTGGGCTTTACCTGGGAATACGACCCCCACCTGTATTTCAAACGCGCCCGCGCCAGCGAACAGTTACTGGGCAGCCCTGCCCTGCACCGCGAACGCCTGGCGGCGCAGCTTCTTGGAGAAACCCTATGAAAATCGGATTCAGTACCGAAGATGAAGCCTTCCGCGCCCAGGTCGCCCAGTGGCTGGCTGACCACCTGCAGGGTAAGTTTGCGGCCTTGCGCTTTCGCGGCGGGCCGGGCGACGAGCACAGTTTTCCTGAACAACGCAAAGCCTGGGAGCGCGAACTGGCCTCGGGTGGCTGGATCGGCGTGGGCTGGGCCGAGGAAGACGGTGGGCGCGGCCTGAGCCTTACCCGCCAGGTGATCTTTCATGAGGAATACGCCCGTGCTGGTGGACCGGGCCGCATGGGCCACATCGGCGAAGGCCTGGTCGGCCCGACCCTGGCCGCCTTTGGCAGCCCGGCGCAAAAACAGCGCTTCCTGCCGGGCATCCTCAACGGTACCCAGTTCTGGTGCCAGGGTTACTCTGAGCCCGGTGCAGGGTCCGACCTTGCCAACGTACAGACCCGCGCGCGCCTGGACGACAGCAGCGGGCACTGGCTGATCAGCGGGCAAAAAGTCTGGACGTCCCTGGCCCATGAGTCGGACTGGTGCTTTGTACTGGCGCGCACCGAGCCGGGCAGCCGTGGGCATCATGGCCTGTCATTCCTGCTGGTACCGATGGACCAGGCGCAGATTCGCGTGCAACCGATCGAGCAGTTGACCGGTAGCAGCGAGTTCAACGAAGTGTTCTTCGACCAGGCCCGTACCTCGGTGGACAACATGATCGGCCAACCGGGCGAAGGCTGGAAAATCGCCATGGCCCTGCTGGGCTTTGAACGTGGCGCCTCGACTCTGGGGCAACAGATGCAGTTTCACAACGAGCTGGCGGAGGTAATTGCCGTGGCCAAACGCAATGGTGCGGCACGCGACCCACTGATGCGCCAGCGCATTGCCCAGGCCTGGGCGGGGTTGAAAGTACTGCGCTACAACTCGCTGCGCATGCTCTCCGGGGCCCAGGACGGCAGCCTGCGGCGTGAAGCGATGATCTACAAACTGGCATGGTCCACCTGGCATGCCGCGTTGGGCAAGCTGGCGATGGATGTGCTGGGGGATGAGGCAGAGGTACTGGAAGGCAAGCCGTATCAGTTGAGCCGGTTGCAGGCACTGTTTTTGTTCAGCCGCGCTGACACGGTGTACGGCGGCAGCAACGAGATCCAGCGCAACATCATTGCCGAGCGGGCGCTGGGCATGCCGCGCGAAGCGCGGGCCTGACAGCTCGTCATCGCGGGGCAAGCCCGCTCCTACCGTCGGTGTAGGAGCGGGCTTGCCCCGCGATGGTCCTCTCAGCGAACCCGAATCCTCGGCTCACCCGCCCCACGGCGCATGGTCCGCAGGAATTCCTCCAACGGTGCAGGCTCGGCAATCTGCGGCAAGGCGTCTTTGTCCGGACGCTGCGCCCAGAAGGTATCCCACGACGGGAACAGTTCATGAAAGCTGCCGGCATAAGGCTCACGCCCCGGCCAGCGCATTTTCATGCCGCCAATCGGCGGCTTGTTCAGGTCGCTGGCGTACCAGTAGCACGGCAGGCGCCGACGGAAGCACCAGCGCCCGTCTACCCGCTGATAGTCGTCCCAGTACAGCATCTGCATGATCACCCATTCTGCACCGGTCTCGTGCTCGTTCTTGGAATAGACCACGCCCGTGGCATGGTCGGCATCGCTGAACTCGATGATGTGCTGGCCCAGGTGATGGGAGGTGCCGTGGAACTGGCGGCGCATGGTGTCGTCCAGCCAGGCCTTGAAGTGCGCGCGCCCCTGCTTGTCACGGCCGACTTTGACGTCCGGCACAAAGCAGTTGGCCATGGCGTCCATGTCGCGCATGTCCAGGGCCAGGGCGTACTTGCCGGCCAGCTGGCGAATCGCATCCAGCGACTCCAGACGGTCGATGCGCGCGTGCAGCGCGTCCATGCCCATCACTCCAGCACCGTGTACAGGTCCGCGCTGCGCCCGCCGTCCACCGCCAGGCTTGCACCCGTTACATAGGAGGCTTCGTCACTGGCCAGGAACAGGATCGCGTTGGCCAGCTCCACCGGCAAGCCCACCCGTTGCATCGGAATGACCTTTTCGGTGTTGCGACGGGTTTTCGCGTCGCTGAGCATGCCCGCGGTGGCCGGGGTGTCGACCACGCCCGGGATCACCACGTTGCAACGGATGTTGTGCGCCGCGCCTTCGCTGGCCACGGCGCGGCTGAAGTTGATCACCGCCGCCTTCGCCGCCGAGTAGCCGGCCATCCAGGCGGTACCGAACAGGCCGCAGATCGAGGCGATGTTGACGATGGCACCGCCGCCCTGATCTTTCATCAGGCGCATGGCGGTGCGGGTGCCGAAGAAGGTGCCATCGACGGTGGTGCTGAAATTGGCGTGCCAGTCGGCGGTCGACAGCGTATCGACACCGCCCCAGGTGTAGGCCATGGCGTTGTTGACCAGGATGTCCAGGCGCCCGTGACGCCGGGCGGCGTCTTCCAGGGCGCCGACATAGGCCTGCTCGTTGCTCACATCGGCCACGGCGATGTCGCCCTGCCCGCCGGCGGCCTGGATCAGTTCCAGCACCTGCTGCAAGGGCTGCTCGCGTCGCCCGCAGAGCACCACCGTGGCGCCTTCCTCGGCAAAGCGCAGCGCGGTGGCCTGGCCAATGCCGGAGCCGGCCCCGGTGATAAAGGCAATCTTGCCTGCTAATCGTTTGCTCATCGAATTCCCCTCAGATAAAGGCCATGCCGCCGTTGACCGCGATGTTCTGGCCGGTGATGAAGCTGGCGTCGTCGCCCGCCAGGAACACCGCGACCCCGGCGATTTCGTCGGTTTCGCACAGGCGGCCCAGGGGCACGTTCTTGAGCATCGCCTGCATGTGTTCATCGGCAACGCCGGCCATCATCGGGGTGTTGGTAGGCCCCGGTACCAGGCTGTTGACGCGGATGCCGCTGGGGGCCAGTTCGCGGGCGATGGAGCGGGTCAAACCCATGACCCCGGCTTTGGAGGCACAGTAGTGGCTTGGACCTTCACCCGTGAGTGCGGCGGTGCTGGAGAGGTTGATGATCACCCCGTTGCGTGCGCCCTTGACCATCAGCTTCGCGCCTTCGCGGCAGCACAGGAAGGTGCCGCCCAGGTTCACCCCGATCACCCGTGCCCAGTTCTCGTCCGGGGTCTCGAGGAAGCTGTCGAAAGCGCCGACACCGGCGTTGTTGACCAGGATGTCGAGCCCACCAAAGCGCGCCTCGACCTGGCCCATGGCATCGGCCACCGAGGCGGCGTCGGCAACATTGCAGGCCAGCGCCAGTACCCGGTCATCCAGGTCGGTCAGATCGGCCAGGCTGTTGGCCAGGGCCTCCTGGTTGAGGTCCACCGCCACTACCTTGGCGCCCTCGGCAACGAAACGGCGCACCATGGCCTGGCCCATTCCCTGCCCCGCGCCTGTGACAAAGGCGACTTTGTTCAGCAATTTCATAGCGTTCTCCTGCCGTGCAGTGCGTAAAAGCCCACTGACAACACAGCAGGCCGGTCACCTGCATGATTGGGCCGGGGCCCTTGGCAGGCATCGTCCGATAGGACTACCGGCAGCCGCAGGGGGGTGGTCTGAATGGACGATGCCGCAGCGGTGGCGGCGATAGAGGATCGACCCTGCGCGAACCAGGCCCGGCACCTTCGCCCCTTCAGGCCTGCCACGGCCTGGCGCTCGCGCCCCACCCCTTCGTCGACACTGGAGACTCGCCATGACCTCAACCACCGACCTGCCGCTACCTACCGGCCACTACTTCACCACACCCAGCGGCCTGCGCCTGCACTACATGGATGAAGGCAGCGGCCCGGTGGTGGTCTGGCTGCATGGCAGCGGCCCGGGCGCCAGTGGTTTCAGCAACTTCAAGGGCAACTACCCGCAGTTTGTCGAGGCCGGCTACCGCAACATCGTCCTCGACCTGCCGGGTTTTGGCCGCTCGGACAAGCCCGAGGATGTGCAGTACCACCTGGACTTTTTCATCGACAACGTCGCCGCGCTGCTCGATGGCCTGGACATCGAGCGCTGCACGTTGCTGGGCAATTCGCTGGGGGGTGCCATTGCCCTGGGCCTGGCGCTGCGACTGCCTACGCGGGTGGAGCGTTTGATCCTGCTGGCGCCGGGCGGCGTCGAGGAGCGTGAGGCCTACTTCAAGATGGAAGGCATCGTGCGCATGGTCAGCCTGTTCAACGCCGGGCCCATTGGCCTGGAGGAGATGCGCAGCATGATGCGTCTGCAGTTGTTCGATGATTCGATCCTGCCCGAGAGTCTGTTGCTGGAGCGGGTGGCAGTGGCGGTTATACAGCCCAAGAACTTGTTCAGCACCATGCAGGTGCCGAACATGGAATCGCGTCTGGGCGAGCTGCAGTGCCCGATCTTCGGGTTCTGGGGCAGCAATGACAACTTCAACCCGGTCAGTGGTGCGCAGCGAATCATCGATGGAGCGCCCATTGCGCGGTTTATCGTGCTGAACCGGTGTGGGCATTGGGTGCAGGTTGAGCATCGAGCGTTGTTCAACCGTAGTTGCCTGGAGTTCTTGCAGCACGGTTGAATGAGGTTCGCTCCCGCCGGCTGGGGCCGGTAGGGGCGGGCTTGCCCCGCGATTTGGATGTGTGTGTTTATCCATTATCTGGGGTGGTGCTGAGTCACCCTTGCGCCCTTACGGCGCCCTACTTTTTTCTTGGAAAAAGTAGGCAAAACCGCCTGCACCACTAGGTGCCCTACGCTGCGCTTCGGGTCTTCGGCCAAGGCCGAAGGCGCTTCGCGCCAGCCCCTCCACGACACCTCCGCTCGGCCCTTCTGGTTAACGGGGCAGAAGATCAAGAGCACAATTCGCTGCGCTCTTGCTGTACAGCGGTGTCCGTGTGAGCAACTGTCTTGAACCACGACCGCTACGCGGTCGATCGCAGGCTGGCGCCAGCGGCTACACCGGCAATCTGTAGCCACTGTCGAGGAACGAGGCTGCGATCGACTGCGCAGCAGTCGCTAACCCGCCACGCCTAGGACGCCGCTGGAAGCTGGTTGAGTTCGGCGTTGCCAGGCTTGCCCAGTACGCACGAGGTGCCACCCGGGGTGTACATCATGGCCACGCAGCGGTTGCAGGCAGTGCAGAACCGCGACCGCTACGCGGTCGATCGCAGGCTGTCGCCAGCGGCTACACCGGCAATCTGTAGCCACTGCCGAGGAACGAGGCTGCGATCGACTGCGCAGCAGTCGCTAACCCGCCACGCCTAGGACGCCGCTGGAAGCTGGTTGAGTTCGGCGTTGCCAGGCTTGCCCAGTACGCACGAGGTGCCACCCGGGGTGTACATCATGGCCACGCAGCGGTTGCAGGCGGTGCAGATGGAGTCGGTGCTGGCACCGGTAGCCAGCTTTTCGACGTAGTCCGATTCAGCTACCAGTACCCGCCCCATGGCCACCAGGTCAAAGCCCTCGGCCATTACCTGTTCGATGCTCTCCAGGCTCTTGGCGCCGCCCAGGTAGGCCAGCGGCATTTTCACCGCCGCCCGCACCTTGCGGGCATGTTCGAGCAGGTACAGTTCGTGGAACTCCACTACCGGGTCGCGCAGGCGCTGGATCTTCATGGCCAGGGCGATGATCGGGTTCTTCTGCTGCACACGGTTCTCCTTGGGGAAGGAAGACCCGAACATGGTGGTGATCGACTCGACGTTCATGCCCGCGCTGAGCACCAACAGGTGGGCGCCCTCCTGCTCCAGCATGCGCGCGATGCGGGCACCATCCTCGGCACTGTTGCCAGCACGCGCACCCTCGGTAACGCTGTATTTGCAGACCACCGCCAGGTCGCGACCCACTGCGTCGAGCACCGCGCGCAGCACCCGGCGGGGAAAGCGCAGGCGGTTCTCCAACGTGCCGCCGTACTGGTCACGGCGCTTGTTGTACATCGGCGAGATGAACTGGCTGAGCAGGTAGCCGTGGCCCATATGGATCTCCACCGCATCGAAGCCAGCCTCGCGGGCAAGCCGCGCGCCCTGGGCGAAGTCCTCGACCACTTGGCGCATGTCGGTCTCGGTCATGGCCTGTTTGAAGAACATGCCGCTCATCATGCCGATCTTGTTGAAGCCGCCACTGGCCGACAGCGGGTAGCGGGTGGCGCGTTCGCGCAAAAAGGTGAAGCAGCCACCATGAGTGATCTGCGCACTGACCAACCCGCCTTCACGGTGTACCTCATCGGTCAGGGCCTTGAAGTGCGGCAGGCTTTCGCGTGTGAGTGTCAGTTGGTTGGGCAAGGTGCGCCCATCCTTGCTGACCGCGCAATAGGCCACGGTGGTCAGCGCCACCGCACCCCGGGCAAGCCCGGCGTGCAGCTTGACCAACTGCTTGGAAGGCAGGCCCTGGGTGCTCATGCCTTCGTTGGTGGCCGCCTTGATAAAGCGGTTCTTCAGGGTCAGCGGGCCGATCTGGATCGGGCTGAAGGGAGACGTGTGCATGGCAGGGCCCTTTTGATCAGAAAGTGTATTTGGCGTTGAACGACAGGTAATCACGGTCGGCCAGCATGCGGCCCTGGGCGATGTCCGGTGAGCTGAGGTAGGCAACGTAGGTCAGGCCGACCTGGAAGTTGCCCAGGTACTTGAAGTCGCCGCCCACGGTCAGGCGTTTTTCGTCACGGCCCAGGCCCTGGTAGGCACTGCCGTCGACGTTCTGGGTCCACACCACGCGGGTGTTCAGGTCCAGGCCGTCGGCGATGCCCAGGTAATCCATGTAGGCGCCGATGCCGAGCAGGGTCTGGCCACGGGTCTGGGTGTCGGACTCGAAGTTGTTGAAGCTGCCATCGACGCCCGGTCCGCCACCGGTGATGTGCAAGGTGTCGACGCCTTCGATGTGCTGGTGGACCACTTCGGCCATGAACGTGGTCTGGTGGGCCAGGAAGCTGGGGCCGATCATGTAGCTGCCGTTGAGGTTGCCCTGCCAGATCTGGCCACGGGCCGGGGCACCGTTGTCCAGGTACACGGCAGCGCCATCGCGGTAGCTGAGGTCACCGGCGAACTGCACCGAATCCCCCACCTTGGAGCTGAAGCTCGCCCCGGTCAGCTCGACATCGTCGAAATAGCCCAGGCGGTAGACCGGGCCGCCGCCAGCCACTGCATAGTTGCCGATGCCGTGCAGCGAGGAGTACTGGGTCTGGCCGCTGAAGTCGAAGAACAGTGCGCCGACGCGCTCGTGGTAGCGATAGTGAAACAGGCCGACCTCGGTGTTCTCGGTAACCCGGTAACGCACGCCCAGGCCCCACTGGCCGCTGTCGCGGGGCTCGACGTCACCGGCGTAGGTCACACCGGTGAAACTGTTGTCCGGCAGGCTGTCGATCACCCCAGCACCCAGGCGATAGAACTCGGCGCCCGGGCCGAAGGTGTCGCTGCCGAAATAGTCGCCGACCGGGTTGAGCTGGGTCTTCTCCCACTCGTACTGGTAGAAGCCGACCAGGGCCAGGTCTTCGTTCAGCGACCAGGAGGCCGAGACCTGCCCCACAGGCAGGTAGGAGTCCTTGGCTTCGGTACCGGGTACGTTGAACTTGGTGGCATCCACCGGCGCCTGGCCCTGGCTGATGTTGGCCCAGAACAGGCTCTCGCCCCAGGCCACCAGGTGGCGACCGGCCTTGATCGACAGGTACTGGCTTTCGGCGACGTCGAAGTTGCCGTACACATAGGCATCGAGCAAGCGCGCCTTGCTGCCGCTCAGGCGCCGGGTGTCTTCGGTGAAACCATCGGCACGGCCGATCTTGTTCACCGTGCCTGGTGAGTCGTTGTCGTTGCGGTTGTGGTAGACGTCATCGTAGAAATGGCTGCCGCGCAGCACCGCGCCGAGGTTGTTGTGTTTGAGCAGCAGCTCGCCGAACAGGCTGACCCGGTTGGTGATCAGCGCACCGCGGTCGAAGTTGCGCGTGCCATCGTCGTTGTTGATGTCGTTGAGGTACTGGTGGGCAGGCTTGGCGGTCCGCATCGAGGCGGTGTAGTTGACGGTCAGCGATGAGTCGAGGGTGGTGTCCTCGCCCAGCTCGATCCGTGGGCCGGCGTTGGCGTAGGCACAGGCCACGGAAAGAGACAGCAACAGCCCGCCATGAGTCGCGTTGAACCTAGACATGCAGCAATCCTTTTCTTGTTGTTGTGGTTGACGTGCGCAGAGTGAAACGCGGCGGCGGTGTGAACATCATCCATTTGGCCTAGGCCATCGGTGTATGAGCGGGCTTGCCCCGCGACAGCAATCCCCCCACCACGTCGCCTCCCCGCCTACCTCGCGTCCACCAGCGCCCGCAATTCGTTCTTGGCCACCTTGGCCGACGGGTTCAGCGGCAGCGCGTCCATGAACCGCACCTGGCGCGGCACTTTGTAATTGGCCATGCGCTCACGGCTCCAGGCGATCAGTTCCTGCGCCTGCAATTGCTCTCCCTCGCGCAACACCACACAGGCACACCCCACCTCGCCCATGCGTTCGTCAGCCACCCCTACTACCGCCACCTGGGCAATGGCCGGATGGGCAATCAGTGCCGCTTCGATCTCGGCCGGGTAGCAGTTGAAGCCGCCAACAATGAACAGGTCCTTGAGCCGGTCGGTGATTGTCAGATTGCCCGCCGCATCCAGCCGTCCCACATCGCCGGTGTGCAGCCAGCCGGCCTGGTCGATGGCTTCGGCCGTGGCCTCGGGGTTCTGGAAATAGCCCTGCATGACATGAAAACCACGCAGGCAGATTTCCCCCGTCTCGCCGGTGGCCAGTGCCTGGTTATACGGATCGCGGATGCTCACCTCCGTGCCGGCAAGCGGCCGGCCACTGGTGCCGGCGATCACTTCGACCGAATCCTGTGGATCGCACAGGGTAGCCAGGCCGCCACATTCGGTCAGGCCATAGGCCGTGGTCACGCAACTGAACCCCAATTCGTTACGCATGCGTTCGATCAGGCTGGGGGGAATACTGGCCGAGCCGGTCACGGCAATGCGCAGGCTCGACAGGTCGGTCTGGCGCAGGCGCGGGTGAGCCAGCAGCGACAGGTACAAAGTCGGCGCCCCCGGCAACACGCTGATGCGTTCATTGGCGATACGCTGGAACACCGCCTCGGCATCGAACACCGCATGGGGCAGGATGGTCGCCCCGGCGATCAGGCACGTCAGCCAGC
Source organism: Pseudomonas vranovensis (assembly GCF_040438935.1). Taxonomy (NCBI): domain Bacteria; kingdom Pseudomonadati; phylum Pseudomonadota; class Gammaproteobacteria; order Pseudomonadales; family Pseudomonadaceae; genus Pseudomonas; species Pseudomonas vranovensis. Next base: position 2,686,725 of record NZ_CP159259.1, read on the forward strand.
CGGCCTTGTAGCCAAAGGCATGGAAGAACGGGTTGACGATCAGGTAGCGGTCGCCCGGCACCAGGCCGATCACCCGCACGTATTCACTGAAGGCGCGCAGGCACTGCCCGTGGCCGCTCATCACGCCCTTGGGCTTGCCAGTGGTGCCTGAGGTAAACAACAGGTCGCACACCGCCTCTGACTGCACGGCCAGGGCCCGGCGCTCGGCCTTGACCACCTCGACGGTCGCCGCCCCGGCGACAAACTGCTCGTAGCCCAGGTCGCAGGCCGCGCGTGGCGAGTCGCTGGCAAACACCACCAGGTGTTCGAGGGTGTCGGGGCGATGGGCCTCAAGCATCGAGGGGTAATCCACGTCCAGAAAACGTTGCTGCACGAACAACACGCGGCAACCACTGCGCGCCAATACATCGGCCGCCTCAGTGCCTTTCATGCGGGTATTGATCGGTACCAGCACGGCGCCTGCACATTGAATGCCCAGGGCGGCAATGATCCAGTCGCGGCCATTGGGCGCCCACACCGCCACCCGGTCACCGGGCTGGATACCCAGGGCCATGAGGCCACGGGTGACGGTCAAGGCCAGGGCCGGCAGCTCGGCGTAGTCGGTGCAAACGCCTGCGTCTTCAATGGCCGTGCGCCCGGCAAAACGCCGGGCACTGTCGAACAACAGCCGGGCGATGGTGGTGGGTGCATCGACCCGCGGTGAAGTCATTTCGTTCATCGGCATCACTCAGGAAAACGGATTCGCAGGTTCGCGCTGGTGGGCACGGCCTGGCAGGCCAGAATCCAGCCCTCGGCCAGTTCGTCGGCATCCAGCGCATCGTTGATCAACAGCTCGATATCGCCGCTTTCCAGGGTACACATGCACGAAGCACAGCCCCCGACACGGCAGGCACTGGGTGGCTTGAGGCCGGCACGCTCCATGGCCGCCAGCAGGGTTTCGCCACTGTCGCAGGCCAGGGTGTGGTCCTCGCCGTCCAGGCGTACCGCCAACTGCGCGGCCACGGCTGCCTCGCTGGCGACCACCTGGGGCACTTCACGTTCACCGGGCAGCGAGACGAAACGCTCGACATGCACACGCTCACTGGGCAGGCCCAGGCTTTTCAGGGCACTGACGGCGGTGTCCATGAACGGGCCCGGGCCGCAGATAAAGGCCTGGGCATCCACGAACGGTTGCGCCAGTACCGCCAGTTGCGCAGCCGCCGGTATGCCCTGGACCGAGTCCAGCCAGTGGACGATCTGCAAACGCTCCGGGTGGGCATTGGCGAGGAAACGCAACTCGTCGCGAAAGATCACCGAGTTTTCGTCGCGGTTGGCATAGATCAGCAGGATACGGCCCTGGCCGGCCAGCAAGGCCGAGCGCAGGATCGACAGCACCGGCGTCACCCCGCTGCCGCCGCCGAACAGCAACAGATCGCCGTCCAGAGTACGCGGCACGAACACCCCGGCCGGTGGCAGCACCTGCAGGGTCTGGCCTTCCTGCAGGTCGGCGCACAACCAGTTCGAGGCGCGCCCGTCGCGCACGCGCTTGACCGTCACCCGCAGTGGCTCGTCCAGCAGCGGCGTGCTCGACAGCGAATAACAACGCGGCAGCCAGTCGTCGCCGTAGGGAATGCGCAGGGTCAGAAACTGCCCGGGCTGGTAGCGAAAGCGTTCGGCCAGGTGCTCGGGCACATCGAAGATCAGTGAACGGGCATCGGCCGTTTCCTCGACCACCCGCGCCACGCGCAAGGCAACAAAGTCATTCATGGCTCAACTCTCAAAGTCCCCTGCCCGGCGTGCGGGCAGGTGGACGGGCGATGGCTTCAGACGTAAGGGTCCGGGTTGGGCAGGCCCAGTTGCACCGCGCCCAGCGTGCGGCCATAGGCCTGGTAGTTGTTGGCGATATGCCCGCGGGCCTGGTGCAGGTCGCGGAACAGCCGAGCCACCGGGTTGCTGTTGTACAACCCTGAGGCGGCCATGCAGCGCAGCAGCTCGTTGACCTTCTCGGCGCACAGGTTGGTGACGTAGGCCGACTGGTAGCGGTACAGCAGGCGGGTTTCCACATCCGGGTATTCACCGGCCCTGGCCAGTTGCATCAGGTGCTCGTAGTTGCGCTCCAGCACCAGCCTGAGGCTGTCGGCCGTGAGCGTGGCCTCGGCCACTGCGGTCTGCGCCGCTGGGTCGTCTGCCGTGCGGGCACCGTGCTTGCCGATATGCTGCGCAGCGTTGGCACGGAACAGATCGATGGCCCCTTGCAGCGCCCCGATGGCCGAGGTAGATACCGCACGGGAGAACACCTGGGCGAAAGGAATGGCGTAGATCGGGTTGGTGTTGACCAGGCGGCCTGGTGTGGCTTCCAACGTACAGTTATTGGTGCGCTGCACCCGGTGCGCCGGCACAAAAGCGTCCTCCACAACGATGTCGTGGCTGCCGGTGCCGCGCAGGCCCAGCACGTCCCAGTTGCGCTGGATCTGGTAGTCGCTGCGCGGCAACAGGAAAGTACCGTGCTCGGCCGCCAGCTCACCGTCGGGTGGCAGGATCCCGCCCAGCAGCACCCATTGGCAGTGCTCGCTGCCGCTCGAGAATCCCCAGCGACCGCTGATGCGGTAGCCGCCTTCGACCACCGTCACCTTGGCGGTTGGCATATAAGTGGACGACACCAGGGTGTCGTGATCCTCGCTCCACACCTCGCGCTGGGTCTCGATCGGGTAGCGGGCCAACTGCCAAGGGTGGACACCCATCACGCCGTAGACCCAGGCGGTAGACATGCAACCTTCAGCGAGCGTCATCTGGATCTCGAAGAACGTGCGCGGGTCTACCTCGTAGCCGCCGAATGCCCGCGGCTGCAGGGCGCGCAACAGCCCGGCCGACTTGAGATCGGCAATGCTCTCATCGACGACCTTGAGATCGCGATCCCCTTGCGCCGAACGCTCGCGCAACACTGGCACCAGGCGCCGCGCCCGTTCCAGCAGTTCGATTTCGTCCTGGGTCTTTTCTCGCATGCTGTGCATCCTTCTTGTTCTCCCAATCTCGTAGCGCCAATGCGCGAGCCGTGATTGATGATCGGATTGCACAGATGTTGCTTCATCGTCAAAGCGGACTAGAGCACAGCGGCCTTGCCTCAGGATGGCCAGTACATTCGGTTTTGCCTAAATGACCGTTGCCCCCAAAGAGAACACCGCAGACCAGCAAGAGCGCAGCGAATTGTGCTCTTGCTCTTGCTCTGCTCTTGCTTTTGCTTTTGATCTTCCGGCCCCGTTAACCAGAAGGGCCGAACGGAGGTGTCGTGGAGGGGCTAGCGCGCAGCGCCTTCGGCGAATGCCGAAGATGCGAAGCGTAGCGTTGCTTGCAACGCGTAGCTCGCAATGCCCCGTAGCGACACCGCAGTGAGGGGACCCGAAGCGCAGCGTAGGGCCCCTGGTGGGGCAAGAATTTTGCTTACTTTTTTTCGACTGAAGAAGTAAGGCGCCGTAAGGGCGCAAAGGTGACTGCGCATCACCCTAAATAACGGATCAACCCACAAGACCGAATTGCGGGACAAGCCCCCTCCCCCAAAAACACCGCAGGCCGGCAAGAGCGCAGCGAACTGTGCTTTTGATCTTGATCTTCCGGCCCAGTCAACCAGAAGTGCCGAGCGGCGCCGAAATGAAGGGACTCGCAGCGCAGCGCAGGGCCCCTGGAGGCCCAAGAGTTCTGCTTACCTTTTCTCGACTGAAAAAGTAAGGCGCCGTAAGGGCGCAAAGGTGAATCAGCACCACCTCAGCCCATGGATATGCCCACAAACCCCGTAGTCCATTGAGACGATGCCCTCCATCAGGCACAGAGAAATACTGCGGCCATGCGCCCACTCACGCTCAAGGAAAATCAGCCAATGAGTATCCTGCAACGATTCCAGCTCCCTGGCAGCGTCGCCATCGTCACCGGCAGCGGCCGTGGCATTGGACGTGCCATCGCCCTGGCCTACGCCGAAGCCGGCGCCGATGTCATCTGCAGCGCACGCAGCCCTGAAGACATCGAACGCGTCGCCGACGAAGTGCGCAGCCTCGGCCGCCGCGCCCTGGCGATTACCTGCGACGTCAACGACAGCGAACAACGCCAGGCCCTGGTTCGCCAGAGCCAGGAACACTTCGGCCGCATCACCCACCTGGTCAACAACGCCGGTGGTGGCGGCCCCAACGACGCGTTGGGCATGACCCCGGAACAGTTCGAGGACATCCTGCGCTTCAACGTCTCCAGCGCCTACGCCCTGTGCCAGCTGTGTGTGCCCCTGATGCGCGAGGCCGGCGGCGGCAACATCATCAACGTAAGCTCGGTAGCGGCACGCTATGCCCAGCGCCACTTCAGCGCCTACGGTACCGCCAAGGCCGCGTTGAGCCACCTGACCCGCCTGCTGGCCCAGGACTTCGCCCCCCAGGTACGCGTCAATGCCGTGGCCCCCGGCCCGACCCTGACCGAAGCCCTGAACAAGGTCATGCCCACTGCCATGCGCGAAGCGATGGAGGCCAACACCCCGCTCAAATGCCTGGGCAGCCCTGAAGACATCGCCGCCGCCGCGCTGTACCTGGCAAGCCCGGCATCGGGCTGGGTCACTGGCAAGATCATCGACGTCGATGGCGGTGCCGACAGCAGCGTCTGGCCCGGCTGACACCCCCTTTTTGCCGGTACCCTGGACCCTTGGGACCGGCTTTTTATTACCCTGCACAGAGCGAAACCACCATGGATGCCTCTCTGATCACCGCCCTGGGCGATGAACTGTTCAACGCCCTGCGCGGGCGCACCACCCTCGCCCCGCTGACCCAGCGCCACCCAGCCATCAGCCTGGACCAGGCCTACCGGATCTCCCTGCGTTTTCTGCAGCGCCGCGAGGCCCTGGGCGAGCGCGTCATTGGCAAAAAGATCGGCGTCACCAGCCGCGCTGTGCAACAGATGCTCGACGTTCACCAGCCCGACTTCGGCTTTCTCACCGATGCCATGCAGGTAGCCGACGGTAGCGAAGTCAGCTTTGCCCAGTATCAGTTGATCCAGCCTCGGGCCGAAGGCGAAATCGCTTTTATCCTCGGCGAAGACCTCAAAGGCCCCGGTATCCGTGCCGAAGACGTGCTGGCAGCGAGCAAGGCCGTGGCGCCCTGCTTCGAGATCGTCGACTCGCGGATCGACAACTGGCAGATCCGCATCCAGGACACCGTGGCCGACAACGCCTCGTGTGGGGTTTTCGCCCTGGGCGAGCAACGTATCGATCCCCGCGACCTGGACCTGGCCCGGGTCGAAATGCACATGCTCAAGAACGGCCAGCCGGCCGGCAGCGGCTTGGGCTCGGCGGTACAGGGCCATCCCTGCGAAGCGGTGGCCTGGCTGGCCAACACCCTGGGCGAACTGGGCATTCCGTTCCGCCGCGGCGAAATCATTCTTTCCGGCGCACTGGCGCCGCTGGTACCGCTGGTGCCAGGCGATCGCATCAACCTGTCGATGAGCGGCCTGGGCAACGCCAGCCTGCGTTTTGTCGCCTGACGTCTTCCCCCTTCCCAGGAGCGATGAACCATGAGCAAGAAGATCAAATGTGCGCTGATCGGACCGGGCAACATCGGCACCGACCTGCTCTACAAACTGATGCGCAGCGAGGTGCTGGAGCCGGTCTGGATGGTCGGCATCGAGGCCGGCTCCGAAGGCCTGCAACGCGCCCGTGAACTGGGCCTCAAGACCACCGCCGAGGGGGTCGACGGGTTGCTGCCCCATGTGCTGGAAGACCAGGTGCAGATTGCCTTCGACGCCACCTCCGCCTACGTCCATGCCGAGAACTCGCGCAAACTCAACGCCCTGGGTGTGCTGATGATCGACCTCACCCCCTGCGCCATCGGTCCCTACTGCGTGCCGCCGGTCAACCTCAAGGCCAACCTTTCCCGCGGTGCGATGAACGTCAACATGGTCACCTGTGGCGGCCAGGCGACCATCCCGCTGGTGGCAGCAGTGTCCAGCGTGCAGCCAGTGGACTACGCCGAGATCATCGCCACCGCCGCGTCGAAGTCGGTGGGCCCGGGCACCCGCAAGAACATCGACGAATTCACCCGCACCACTGCCCGCGCGGTGGAACAGGTGGGCGGCGCCAGGCAGGGCAAGGCGATCATCATCGTCAATCCCGCCGAACCGCCGCTGATCATGCGCGACACCGTGCACTGCCTGACCGCCGACACCCCGGACGAGCCGGCCATCCGCGCTGCCATCGACGCGATGATCGAGCAGGTACAGCGCTATGTACCTGGCTACAAGCTGGTCAACGGACCGGTGTTCGACGGCAATCGGGTGTCGATCTTCATGGAGGTCGAAGGCCTGGGCGACTACCTGCCCAAGTACGCCGGCAATCTCGACATCATGACCGCCGCCGCCGCCCGTACCGCCGAGATGTTCGCCGAGGAAATTCTCAAGGGCGAACGGGTGCTGCGTGCTACCCCCGAATCTGCCATTGCCTGAGGAACGGCCCATGGAACTTAACGGCAAGAAAATCACCGTCCACGACATGTGCCTGCGCGACGGCATGCACCCCAAGCGCCACCGCATCAGCCTGCAGCAGATGAAAGACATCGCCTGCGGCCTGGACCAGGCGGGCGTGCCGCTGATCGAAGTCACCCACGGCGATGGCCTGGGCGGCAGCTCGGTGAACTACGGTTTTCCGGCGCACAGCGACGAGGAATACCTGTCGGCGGTGATCCCGCTGATGACCAACGCCAAGGTCTCGGCCCTGCTGCTGCCGGGTATCGGCACCGTCGACCACCTGAAAATGGCCTTCGAGCTTGGGGTCAATACCATTCGCGTGGCCACCCACTGCACCGAGGCGGATGTCAGCGAACAACACATTGCCCACGCCCGCCACCTGGGCATGGACACCGTCGGCTTTCTGATGATGGCGCACATGAACAGCCCCGAGGGCCTGGTCAAACAGGGGTTGCTGATGGAGAGCTACGGGGCCAACTGCATCTACCTGACCGACTCGGCCGGCTACCTGTTGCCCCATGATGTCAGCGCCCGGGTGGCGGCCATGCGCGCGGCGCTCAAGCCTGAAACCGAGATCGGCTTTCATGGCCACCACAACCTGTCCATGGGCGTGGCCAACTCCATCGCCGCCATCGCCGCAGGCGCCAACCGTATCGATGCCGCCTGCGCGGGCCTGGGTGCCGGTGCCGGCAACACGCCGATGGAAGTACTGGTAGCGGTGTGCGACCGCATGGGTATCGAGACCGGCGTCAGCGTGTTCGGTATCCAGGATGTGGCCGAAGACCTGGTGGTACCGATCATGGACTTCCCGATCCGCAGCGACCGCGACGCGTTGACCATGGGCTATGCCGGGGTCTACGGCTCGTTCCTGCTGTTTGCCAAGCGTGCCGAGCAGAAGTACGGCGTACCCGCGCGGGAGATACTGGTGGAAATGGGTCGACGCGGTATGGTCGGCGGCCAGGAAGACATGATCGAAGATACCGCGATGACCCTGGCGCGCTTGCGCGCGTAGGAGCGACCTCGCCCCGCGAGAGGCCGACACCTCAATAAGCCCAGCTAATCAACCATCACCAAAATTAACTGGGCTTATGGCGAATTTGCGCCACACTCTTGCCTCATTCTACTTCTGAGGCGCGCCAATGCCCGGCGAAAAATCCTTGTCCAAACTGCTGAGCGGCATGAAGCCTGAGCTCAACGACGGCGACTACGTGTTCTGCACGCTTGCACCGGGCATGCGCCTGGATGTAGAGGTGCTGGGCAGTTTCCGCGAAAAAGAGGGGCTGACGGTCATTCTGGAGCGAAGCCAGGCCCAGGCGCTGGGCTTGCAGTACAGCTACGTGGCCGCCTGGATCACACTGACCGTTCATTCGGCCCTGGACGCTGTCGGCCTGACGGCTGCATTTGCCACGGCACTTGGCAATGCGGGGATCAGCTGCAATGTGATCGCCGCTTATTACCATGACCATATTTTTGTGGCTAAAGAGGATGCCCGGCAGGCCGTCGAGGTGTTGCAGGCGCTTGCCTCGACGTAGCCGCTGCCGACAGGCTGCGATTGGGCGCGCAGCGGCCACACCACTTCAGCAGACGCATCGACCCTAGGGCGACTGCTGCGCAGTCGATCGCAGCCTCGTGCCTCGACAGCGGCTACGGTGGTTGACGCCAGTCGGCAACTACCTGCTGCTCCAGGGCAAACGACTGGGCGGCGCTAGCTGCAATGTGATCGCCGCTTATTACCATGACCCTATTTCTGTAGCTGAAGAGGATGCCCGGCAGGCCGTCGAGGTGTTGCAGGCACTCGCCTCGACGTAGCCGCTGCCGACAGGCTGCGATTGGGCGCGCAGCGGCCACACCACTTCAGCAGACGCATCGACCCTAGGGCGACTGCTGAGCAGTCGATCGCAGCCTCGTGCCTCGACAGCGGCTACGGTGGTTGACGCCAGTCGGCAACTACCTGCTGCTCCAGGGCAAACGACTGGGCGGCGCTAGCTGCAATGTGATCGCCGCTTATTACCATGACCCTATTTCTGTAGCTGAAGAGGATGCCCGGCAGGCCGTCGAGGTGTTGCAGGCGCTTGCCTCGACGTAGCCGCTGCCGACAGGCTGCGATTGGGCGCGCAGCGGCCACACCACTTCAGCAGACGCATCGACCCTAGGGCGACTGCTGCGCAGTCGATCGCAGCCTCGTGCCTCGACAGCGGCTACGGTGGTTGACGCCAGTCGGCAACTACCTGCTGCTCCAGGGCAAACGACTGGGCGGCGCTAGCTGCAATGTGATCGCCGCTTATTACCATGACCCTATTTCTGTAGCTGAAGAGGATGCCCGGCAGGCCGTCGAGGTGTTGCAGGCACTCGCCTCGACGTAGCCGCTGCCGACAGGCTGCGATTGGGCGCGCAGCGGCCACACCACTTCAGCAGACGCATCGACCCTAGGGCGACTGCTGCGCAGTCGATCGCAGCCTCGTGCCTCGACAGCGGCTACGGTGGTTGACGCCAGTCGGCAACTACCTGCTGCTCCAGGGCAAACGACTGGGCGGCGCTAGCTGCAATGTGATCGCCGCTTATTACCATGACCCTATTTCTGTAGCTGAAGAGGATGCCCGGCAGGCCGTCGAGGTGTTGCAGGCGCTTGCCTCGACGTAGCCGCTGCCGACAGGCTGCGATTGGGCGCGCAGCGGCCACACCACTTCAGCAGACGCATCGACCCTAGGGCGACTGCTGAGCAGTCGATCGCAGCCTCGTGCCTCGACAGCGGCTACGGTGGTTGACGCCAGTCGGCAACTACCTGCTGCTCCAGGGCAAACGACTGGGCGGCGCTAGCTGCAATGTGATCGCCGCTTATTACCATGACCCTATTTCTGTAGCTGAAGAGGATGCCCAGCGGGCCGTCGAGGTGTTGCAGGCACTCGCCTCGACGTAGCCGCTGCCGACAGGCTGCGATTGGGCGCGCAGCGGCCACACCACTTCAGCAGACGCATCGACCCTAGGGCGACTGCTGCGCAGTCGATCGCAGCCTCGTGCCTCGACAGCGGCTACGGTGGTTGACGCCAGTCGGCAACTACCTGCTGCTCCAGGGCAAACGACTGGGCGGCGCTAGCTGCAATGTGATCGCCGCTTATTACCATGACCCTATTTTTGTGGCTAAAGAGGATGCCCGGCAGGCCGTCGAAGTGTTGCAGGCGCTTGCCTCGACGTAGCCGCTGCCGACAGGCTGCGATTGGGCGCGCGGCGGCCACACCACTTCAGCAGACGCATCGACCCTAGGGCGACTGCTGCGCAGTCGATCGCAGCCTCGTGCCTCGACAGCGGCTACGGTGGTTGACGCCAGTCGGCAACTACCTGCTGCTCCAGGGCAAACGACTGGGCGGCGCTAGCTGCAATGTGATCGCCGCTTATTACCATGACCCTATTTCTGTAGCTGAAGAGGATGCCCAGCGGGCCGTCGAGGTGTTGCAGGCACTCGCCTCGACGTAGCCGCTGCCGACAGGCTGCGATTGGGCGCGCAGCGGCCACACCACTTCAGCAGACGCATCGACCCTAGGGCGACTGCTGAGCAGTCGATCGCAGCCTCGTGCCTCGACAGCGGCTACGGTGGTTAACGCCAGTCGGCAACTATCTGCTGCTCCAGGGCAAACGGCTGGGCGGCGATGGTGCGTTTCTGATAGCGCGGCGCCTCGGGTGAGGTCGCCAGCCACAGCATCACCTGCGCCGGTACCTGTGGCGGTGCAATCCCCGCCCGCAAGGCAATGACGCCTTTATCGCCGATGGTCGCCTTCAACGCCTCGGTGCTCACCACGCCCGGGTTGATCGTGTAGGCGCAAATGCCTCGGTCACCCAACTCCGCCGCCATTACCCCGGCCAGCCGCGACACCGCCGCCTTGCCTGCACCATAGGCATAACCCCAGCCACCCTTTTCGGCCGCCACCGGTGGGTCACTCTCGCCAGCACCGGAGGTGACGTTGATGACCACCCCGCCGCCCTGCTCCAGCATGTTTTCCACCACCGCCCGCGTGAGCAGGAAGGGGGTGAGGATATAGCCCTGGAACACCCGTTCCAGGGTCTGCGGTTGCAAAGCCAGGAACCCGCTGTTCAAGTCACGCCCCTGGTAGATCGCGTTGTTGACCAGCACATCGATGCGGCCGAACTCGGCGATGACCTGTGTACAGGCCGTCAGGGCCGAGGCGCTGTCGAGCAAGTCCATGGGCACCACCAACACTCGCCGGCCCAGCGCGCGAATGGCGGCGGCGGTGCTGTTGAGGCTGCCCGCCAGCGGTTCGCCCGCCGCATCGCGCAGGGCGTGTTCATGCTGCTCGCCCTCGTCGACGGTGCGCGCACTGATCGCCAGGTCAAAGCCTGCACGGGCGAACGCCAGCGCTGCCTCACGGCCGATGCCACGGCTGGCGCCGGTGATGAATGCCACCTTGTTCATGGGGTTTCCTTCTAGAAGCGTTGCGGGCGGACCATGGCATCCATGCCGCCGTCGATGAACACCACGCTGCCGTGGATAAAAGCCGCCTGCGACGATTGCAGAAAGGCCACCAGGCTGGCGATTTCTTCAGGGGTACCGGACCGCCCCAGCGGCGCGACGAAATCGCGTACCGCCTTGCCGAAGCGGGCGTCGTCCAGCGAGGCCTGGTGCAGGGGGGTCTGTACCGCGCCGGGCGCGACCACGTTGAGGCGGATGCCTTGCCCCGCCCACGGTTTGGCCAGGCGGCGTACGTGCTGGGTAATGGCGTACTTGGAGCTGGCATAGGCCACATGAGGCTGGCCAAGGCTATCGGCCAGGGCGCAAGCGTCGGCTTCGTTACCGGCCAACTGCGCCTCGGTCATCGGTTGCTGGTCGGCACCTGGCTGGGTGGAGGCCACCGAGCCGATCACCAGCGCCGCCGGTTGGCTACCCTTGGCCAGCGCGCCGGCCAGGCCGTCGAGCAACTGGCTGACACCGAAGTAGTTGACCGACAGGATCAAGCTGCACGACGGCGCCGTGACGCCAACGCCTGCGCAGCACACCAGGCCGTCGAGTACGCCTTCGCTCTGCGCCAGCACGGCGGCGATGGCCGCTTCACGGCCGCTGGCGGTGGACAGGTCGGCATGCACCTCGGCGTTGCCCCGGTCGATACCGATAACCCGGTGGCCGGCGGCGCGCAGCGCGGCGCTGACGGCAGCGCCGATACCCGAGGCGCTGCCGGTGATAGCTGTAACTGGCATAGATCAATCTCCATGAGGGGTGCAAGCAGTATCCAAAGCCCTGGCCCGTGCCGGCATCGTCCGTGCGGACTACGCCTGGCGACGGGTGGCCAGGGTCAAGGGTGGTACCTGGACCTTGGGTTTTGCCGCGACCTTAAGGGTCGGTTGTGGCTTACCCAGCGCCACCACGCTGTTGAGCAGGATGCGCACCAGTTCTGTCTGGCGACGCACGCCGGTCTTGGAGAAGATTGAGCGCAGGTGCGCGCGGGCCGTGTTGCGGCGGATGTTGAGGAGCTCGGCGGCCTCCTCCAGCGACAGGCCGTTGGCCAGTTCCATGGCCAGGGCAGTTTCGGCCTTGGTCAGGTTGAACAGCTGCTTGGTCACCACTTCGCTGGCCAGCGACTTGCTCGCCGCATCGCGGATGTACACCAGCGCCGCCGGCTTGCCCTTCTCGTCGGCCCAGTCCATGGACGGAATGGGTTCGACTACCAGCCCCAGGTTCACTTGCCCCGAAGGCCGGGTCACCGACATGGCTTCGGCAGTCTTGGTGGTGTCTTCGGCGAAGGCCGAGCGGATCAGACGCTGCAGTTCGCGGTTGTCGCTTGGGTAGGTGGCCTCCAGGCGGCCGCCCACCAGTTTCAAGCCATCGCCGCTGGCCAGGATGTTCTGCGCCACCGGATTTACCCGCAGCACGCTGCCGCTCTCGTCCAGCACCAGGGTGGCCACCGACAGGCGGCTGATGGCCTGGGCATACAGCTCACTGATCGACTCGCTGCGATCGAGCAGGTTGTGGATGTTCAGGGCTCGGCGAAGGTGCGGAATGAAGCTTGCGCACAGTGCGCGATCACTCACCGAGAAGTTGGGGGAAGACTTGGGCCGGGTAACGCGAAAACGCAGTTTTCCGCTATCAGGGGTAGAGATATCGACGCCCATGACGTGGTACACGTTCTGCTGGCTGCAGTACATCTTGAAGTAAGGGTCCTGCTCCCACTGCGTCGAGGTCATGATGTCGTCGATGGTGACCACCTGGTCCAGCGGTTGACCACTGAAGGGTGTGTGGGCCTGGGGGTAGGCCATGTAGATGACCTCGCCTTCGCCCTCGATGTCGCCAGCGACGATCATCACGCCCATGTCGGGCTGGTCGGGCACCCGCAGAATCAGGGTGACGTAGTTGGCCTGGAACGCCTGGCGCAGGTTCTCCAGGGTGTGTGCCATGGGCCTGGGATCGAGGGTGCCATCATAGATGTCGCCCACCAGCCGGTCGTAGCCGGCAAGGTCCAGGCCCAGGTCGGCCAGTGCATCGTGAGTCAACACGGGATTTTCCACAGTCGTCTCCTTGCTCGGGTAAGGCCCTGTGGCCTTCCCTTGTTATTTTTATTATTTCGGCTGAGATCGCGGGGCAAGCCCGCTCCCACCACCCCGCGAAGAGGCTCACGCCAGTCTCCAGTGGCGCCAACATCTCCACAAGTAGGCACGCGAGGTTTATTTTCGCGCTGCCGGGCTCGATTTCAGGCAGTACTCCCCTTGCGGCGCTTGCTTCGCTGTCGGCCTGGCCGCGACCAACCGACGGCCACGGTTGAACCAGGCTGCCAGTGCAGGCAACAGGAAGATCGCCCCCAGCACGTTGACCAGGAACATGAACGACAGCAGCACGCCCATGTCGGCCTGGAACTTGAGCGGCGCGAAGGCCCAGGTGATCACCCCGATGGACATGGTCAGGGCGGTGAATACCGCCGCCGTGCCACGCTGGCACATAGCCTGGTAGAAGGCCTCGCGCAGACTGGCACCGCCGGCCATCTCGTGCTCGATACGCTCGTACAGGTAGATGCCGTAGTCGACCCCTACGCCGACCCCCAGAGCCATCACCGGCAGGGTGGCGACCTTGAGGCCGATGCCCAGCAGCGCCATCAGCGCATTGCACAGGATCGCGACGATTGCCAGCGGCACCAGGATGCACAGCACGGCACGGAAGGAGCGAAAGGTCAGCCAGCAGAACAGCGCCACCGAACCGAACAGCGCCGCGAGCATGAACACCTCGGCATGCTTGACCGCCTCGTTGGAAGCCGCCATCACCCCGACATTGCCACCGGCCAGGTAGAAGGTGAGCTCCGGGGTGCTGACCTGCTTGATGATGCGTTGCGCTTCGCCCAGCACATGGCTGATGGTGGTGCCTTCATGATCGGCAAGAAACACCAGGATCTCCATCTGCTGGCAACCGTCGGTCACCATGCCGTCGTCGGGCATGTAGGCACGGGCACCCTGACTCAAGCCACGGGCCGAGCCCGGGATGGCCGCCCAGCGCGGATTGCCTTCGTTGTTGCCGGCGATCACGATCTTGCCCTTGCCGGCCACACTCTGCACCGACTGCACGCCATTGACCGCGCGCATGCGAAAATCGAACGCTTCCACTGCACGCATCACCGCAGGCGACAGGCAGCCCTCCTCGATACCATTGACCTCGACAAACACCGAAAGCACGTCCAGGCCAATGGAGTAGCTGTTGACGATCTTCTGGTTATCGAGGTTGTAGCGCGAATCGGCACGCAACTCCGGCGCACCGGTACCGATATCGCCCACCGCCAGATCACGGGACTTGTACGCACCCGCCGCCAGCAACAGCAGGCTCAGGGCGAACACACCCAGCGCCGGCTTGGGCTCGGCCAACGCCGACAGGCGCCACCACAGGCGATGGCGAGTGCCGTCGTCGGCCTTGGCCCGGGCCAGCACCGAAGGTTCCAGGCGCAGGTAGGCGATGATCACCGGCAACATCAGTTTGTTGGTCGCGATCATCAGCATCACCCCGATGCAGGCGGTGACCCCAAGTTCGTGAACGATCGGGATGTCAATCAACATGATCACGGCAAAACCCAGGGCATTCATCAGCAGGGCCAGGGAGCCGGGTATGAAGATCTTGCAGAACGCCCCGTGGGCCGCCTGCACCGAGTTGCGCCCGGCCATCACCTCCTGCTTCCAGGCATTGGTCATCTGCACGGCGTGGGAGACGCCGATGGAAAAAATCAGGAACGGTACCAGGATCGACATCGGGTCGATGCCCAAGCCCAGCAACGGCAGCAGGCCCAACAGCCAGACCACCGGCAGCAACGCCACCACCAGGGCCACCACGGTCAGGCGCAACGAGCGCGAGTAAATCCACAGCAGCGCACCGGTGATCACAAACGCCACCACGAAGAAGCCGATCACCGTCATCAGCCCTTCCACCACATCGCCCACCAACTTGGCGAAGCCGACGATGTTGATCTCGACCTGGTCGCTGCCGTACTTGGCGCGGATGTCTTCCAGGCGTTGGGCGACCAAGGCGTAATCCACCGGCTTGCCGGTTTGCGGGTCGAGGTCTTGCAGGTCGGCGCGTACCATTGCCGATTTCAGGTCGTTGGCCACCAACCGACCGATCTGCCCGGAGGCCGCAGCGTTGCTGCGCACCTGGGCAAGGTCGCGGGCCGAACCGTCGAAGCGCGGCGGCACCACCACGTCACCGAAAAACCCCTCTTCGGTGATTTCGATATAGCGCACATTGGCAGTGAACAACGACGTGACGCTGGCGCGGTTGACCCCGGAAATGAAGAACACCTCGTCACTGACCTTGCGCAGGGTATCGAGGAACTGTGTGTTATAGATGTCGCCCTCGCCCTTCCAGTGAACGCTGACCAGAAAGCGGTTGGCGCCGGTGAAGTACTGGCTGAACCGCAGGAAGTTGACCATGAACTCATGGCGTACCGGGATCTGCTTGCTGAAGCCCGGGTCCAGGTGGGTGTGGGTGGCGCTGTAGCCAAGGCCCAGGGTCAGCACCACGAACAGCAGCAACAGGCCCTTGCGCCATGCCATCAGGTAATCGGCGATACGCTCGACACTGCGCGTCGTCCAGCTTTTAGCTTGATTCATTGCCCGCCTCTCACTTGCCAAGGGCGGCAACGCTGCCACCGGAATCCTGGAACACCCCGCGCTCACCGCCCACCAGCAGGCGCGAACCGATCATGACCGCCGAGGTCAACGTACCGAGCCCGGCCAGGCGGCCGACACTGACCAGCTGGCCACGACCATCCAGCCTCACCAGTGAACCACCGGCGCCGACAATCAGCAGGCCACCCTGGTCGGGCAGGCGGACATGGCCGTACAGCGGCAGTTGATTGCCGACTTTGACCTGGGTCCAGCTGTCGCCGAAGTCATGGCTGACGAACACATGGCCGCGCATGCCGTAACTGATCCACTGATCGGCGCTCAGGCGCACCACGCCGAACAGCGAGCCGTTGTAGAAGGCGGGCAGCGTCTGCCAGTGCTGGCCGTCATCGCGGCTGCGAAGCACCAGGCCCTGCTCGCCGACCAGCATGCGCCGGCCGTCTGCACCGCCGTCCATGCTATTGAGGTGAGCGCTGTCGACATCCAGCGCCAGCGCCTGCCAGGTGAGCCCGGCATCGTCGGACTGATAGAACTTGCCGAAGCTGCCGTAGGCCAGCACCCGCTCGCCACCGGCCGACCAGGCGCCCAGCAACGGCTCGCCGAGGCTGTCGTCGTGGCGAACCTCTTGCCAGTGGCTGCCGCCATCGGTGGAGCGCAGGATCCAGCCGTCGTGACCCACGGCCAATAAGCGCTGCTGGCCGAGATCGACCAATGCCGTCAGGGCCGCATTGCGTTGGGGCTGGACGGTGACCGCTTGCCAGCTCACGCCCTGGTCGACACTACGCAGAATGCTGCCGCGCTCACCCACTGCCAGCACATGATCGCCTTGCTTGAGCAAGGCATTGATCTGCACGCGGTCGGTGCGCAAGGGTTCATCTACCGATTCAGGGGCAGTACGGGGAGCGAAGGCGAAGGCGATAGTGGCGGCGACCACCAGGCACACCAGGTAACCGATCAACGAGCGCATAGACGTCGCTCCGTTTCATGACACAGGTACACGCGGACATTCATGCGGCCAATCCTCTTGTTCTGCTCCGCTCCCGCGCGGGCTGCGCGGGGCGTGAAGGGGGCATTGCCTGCACTCGATACTCGCGGCAAGGCGGCTTGGAAACATCGTCCAAACGGCTTACAAAAAGGCATGAATGCCCTATGGCCTACCCCGTAGCCGCTGCCGGCAGGCTGCGATTGGGCGCGTAGCGGCCATGGGTTCTTGAATGCGTATCGACCCCTTTGCGACTGCTGCGCAGCCGATCGCAGCCTCATGCCTCGGCAGCGGCTACACCCCGTAGCCGCTGCCGACAGGCTGCGATTGGGCGCGTAGCGGCCACGGCATTTGATTGTGTATCGACCCTCTTGCGGCTGCTGCGCAGCCGATCGCAGCCTCATGCCTCGGCAGCGGCTACCCCTTCCTTTGGAAATACTCGCTCACGGTTCGACGCAACGAGGCGTGATTCGGCGACCTACGGTGATTAGGTGCAATTACGTGAATTGAGGGCAATGGAATGCTTGTTCATTCAAACGGTTATCGGCTGTTGGCAGGACGTCACTCGGAACCAGGACAGATCTACTCGGTAACGGTTGTAACCCATCGACGTCGACCCGTTCTGGGCGAATTCCCGTCGGGTCGTTTGCTCGTCAGGGAGCTGCGGCGGGCGCATGAAGAGCAATGGGTCTGCTCGTTGGCATGGGTGGTGATGCCGGACCATTTCCACTGGCTGTTCACGCTACAGGCCCCCTGTCTTTCCCAAGTCATATGCACGGTAAAGTCCAGAAGTAGCCTGTCCATCAACCGATTGACCAACGGCCATGGGCGAATGTGGCAAAAGGGATTTTACGACAGGGCGGTTCGTACAGAAGAGGTGCAGGACATCGCCCGCTACATCGTCGCCAACCCCATTCGGGCGGGGTTGGTTCGCAAGGCAGGTGACTATCCACTCTGGGATGCCACCTGGATAGGAGGTGCAATCAAGCCTGGTACAAAATCACCAGGTCATTGATCACCGACGGCCGTTCCTGCCCCACTACGTGGGTATGCAGCTCCAGCGTCAACTGCGTACCCCGAGGCTGCACCTGCACCGCCTTGACCCGCGCGCGCGCATGGATCCGCGCCCCCGCCGGCACCGGCGCCGGGAAGCGCAAGCGGTCAGAGCCATAGTTGATCTGGGTAGTGAACCCGGTGATCTCGAACCCCAGCGCCAGTTTCATCCGCGACTGCAGCACCTGCACCAGTGCGCCATGGGCAATGGTGCCGCCAAACGGGCTCTGCAAGCGGGCCCTCTGCGGATCGGTGTGAATCCAGTAGTCATCCCCCGACAACTGGGCAAACGCGTCGATCAAGGCCTGGTCCACCAGCACGCTATTGCTCCAGTCACTGAACTGCTCACTGACCAGTGCCTGCAAACGTTCGGCATCATCCACGGCAATCTGCCGCGCGTCTGAAGGCGCCACACTCGGCGCGCTGTCGTCCACCGCGAACGACTCGAACGCCACCGCATCCTTGTCGGTACCGGTAAAGCGCAGCAGCCGATTGCCCTTGGCATCGACTTCGGCGAACACCGGCTGCAGGCGCATGCCGATGTGGATTTCGTCCTCGTCCAGGCCCACCAGGTTGGTATTGATCCGCACGCCTTCGTCCAGCTCCACCACCGCCAGTTTCTGCGGCATTTCGTCGGCAAAGTCAGGCAAGGTGGCAATGCGCGTCACGGTGTAGCTGTACAGCGTCGCGCCGCCACTCACTGCACGCCAGCTCAGGTCGTGAGCCAGGCACGCCGGGCAGTGCCGACGCGGGTAGAAGATCCACTGGCTGCAGGCGTTGCACTGCTGGATCAGTACGCTGCGGGCCTTGAGCCCTTCCCAGAACGGCGTGGAAATTTCAGTGGCCAGCGGCATGGGTTTGTTGTTGGACATGGTCGTCAGGCTCCCTGGAGAATCAATGCGCCCTGCTCGCTCATCACGCCGCCGGTGCCGGAGACGTAGACGTTGTCGCAGCGCGATAGCTGGCGTTCACCGGCCGTGCCGGCAATCTGGGTGACCGCTTCGATCACCTGGGACATGCCCCCGGCCGATCCGGCCTGGCCGAAGCTGAGTTGGCCACCGTGGGTGTTCATGGGGAAATCGCCGCGCCAGGTCAGGTCATGTTCGCGGACAAAAGCCATGCCTTCGCCCTTGGCGCAGAAGCCTGCGTCTTCCAGGGTGAGCAAGGTGGTGATGGTGTAGCAGTCATAGATCTGCGCCGCATGCATGTCCTGCGGCTTGAGCCCGGCCATGGCGAAGGCCCGTTGCGAGGCCGGGCCGACGGGAGTATGGACCATGTCCTTGGCATAGGACGGCGACTTGAACGTCAGGTGTTCGCCAAAGCCTGTGATGTACGCCGGGCGCTTGCGCGCACGCGCCGCCACTTCGCGGGAGGTGATGATCAGCGCAGCACCACCGGCCACCGGCATGACGATCTCCAGCACATGCAACGGGTCGGCGACTTTCTTGCTCGCCAGTACCTGCTCGATGGTCAGGGGCTGGCCGAAGAACATCGCCTGGTCGTTGGACTGGGCGTTGGTGCGCTGGTCCACGGCGATCTTGGCCATGGCCCGCGGGTCGTAGCCGTACTGGGCCGCGTAGCGCTGGGCGATCATGGCGTAGCCGGTGTTCTGGCCCATGTGCCCATACGGCAGGTCGAACTCGGCCTCCGGTGCCCCATAGGCAGTGCTGTGTCCGCCAAAGCGCATGGCCCGGGCCATCCAGGCGGGGTCTTCATCCGGGCCCAGTGGCGCCATGCGTGCCGGCAGCACACAGAGCACCGCCTGGCACAGCCCCAGCTCGATGGCCGCCGCCGCCCGCCAGACCATGCCGGCTGCAGTGCAGCCGCCCAGGTCCACCACTTCGGCGAAGTTCAGCTGCAGTCCCAGGTATTCGGCGGCCATGGCCGGTACGAACACCGACGCTTCGTGAAAGTGCGGGCCGTTGATCACCAGCCCGTCGATGTCCCCGGCGCGCAGGCCGGCATCACGCAGGGCCTGGGCTGCCAGGTCAGCGACCTGTTCGAGGTGGAACATACGCGGTGCGGTGGCGTATTTTTCCGGTTTGTACTGTGCGGTGCCGACAATCGCGGCGTGTCCTTTGAGTCCCATAAGTGCCCCAGTTGTGAAGGTAGGGGCGGCGATACGTCGCACTGCCGCCCCTACAGAGGGTTAGAAGGTGTATTTCATTGAGAAGGTGGCGTAGTCGCGGTCAGCCATCGGCCGCTTTACCGGGTCTGGCGAGCCCAGGTAGCCGATCATGGTCAGCGCCACCTCCAGGTTGCTCAGGTATTTGAAGGTGGTACCGACGCTGTAGCGGCGGTCGCCCTGAACGCCGGCGATGCTGCCGGCCATGGGTGATGAGCCACTGAACACGTTGGAGAATCGCAGTGGCACTTCCAGATCCCAGCCCTGGAAAACCCCCGGATAACTGAACGAGGCACCGACGGTGTAGGCGCTGGAGTCTTTGCTTCGCCAGGCTGAGCTGCTCTTGTAGGTGTAGTCATCGGATTCTCCAACCATGGGCGCCAGGGACGGCAGCAGGTTGACGCCTTGCAGGTTCGGGGCGGCCGAGGCCGAGTCGACGCTGTCGGCGCGTACGTGAATGATCTCTGCGGTCAATGTGGTCTGGCTGGCCCATGGCCGGTCACCGAGGATGCGCATGGCCGACAGTTGCATCTGCTGGCCCTTGCCCTTGGCCGGCACCGGGCCCAGCCCGGTATTGACCATCACCGGGGCACCGTCGCGGTACGACCATTCGGCACCGATCTGGGTATCGCCCAGCTTGGTCGACAAGCTCAGGCCGGTGAGCTTGATGTCTTCGAAGTACTCGACGCGATAGCCGTTGGTGGCGAAGGCGAACTGGCCATTGCCCAGTGGCACGGCGTTGTAGCCCACCAGGGCAGTGGCCGGGTTTTTGTCGTGGTAGTTGACGTGAAACAGCGACAATTCGATGGCCGGCACCGGGCGGTAGCGCACCTGCACGCCCCACTGGCCATCGTCGCGCGGCTCGTCGGTGCCCTGGTAGCGCACGTTGCCGTTGGCGGTACGGATGAACTCGCGGCCCGGGCCGATCACGTCACTGCCCGACAGGTAGCTGCCCACCGGCGGCAGTTCGGTGCCCTTCCACTCGTACTGCACGTAGGCGCCAAAGGTGATCTGCGGGTTGATCCGGTATGACGCCGAGAACTGCCCCACGGGCAGGAGGACCTCCTTGACCTCGACCCCAGGCTGGGCCGCCTTGACCGCATCGGAAGGGTTCTGCACACCGTTGACGCCGGGGTAGTACAGGCTCTCTCCCCATGACTCGATGTGCCGGCCTGCCTTGGCATCGAGCATGGTGTCGTTGTCGAAGCGCCAGCCACCGAACACGTAGGCATCGAGCAAGCGGGTGCGACCGCCGCTGTAGTACTTGGTGCGGCTGGTGAACTCGTCGTTGCGCCCGTCCTTGTTCACGGTCTGCGGCGAGTCGTTGTCGTTGTCCTGGTGGTAGACATCATCGTAGAAGGTACTGGCGCGTACCACGGCGCCGTAGTTGTCCTTGCGCAGGATCATCTCGCCCAGCGCGCCGATGCGGTTGGTGGTCAGGCTGCCCTGGTTGAAGTTGCGGTTGGCATCGTCGGCGTTGATACCCATCAGCCGGTCGCTGGGCTTGCCCACTCGCACGCCCAGGCCGTAGCTGGTGGTGACCGACCAGTCGATGGTGGCGCCGTTGTCGAATTCGATGGTTTCCCCCGACCATGCAGGCATTGATGCCAGCGCCACGGCCATCGCCAGGCTGGCGGCCTGGACACCGTGTGCGCCTGGGCCAGTACAGTTATTGTTGTTCTTGTAATTCACACTGACTCTCCTGAAGGGCAACCCCAAGGCCGCCTTGGACTGTTCACCATGACCGCTACGCCGGATTGCTCAGAACACCCGTTGCGGGTCGGGCGCCGTGGCCCCCGCAGGGGGTTGCCGGTACCGCAGCAGCCCCCCGTGTTCCTCGCGCACCAGGGCACCTTCGGCCATGAGGTAATTGGCATGCGCCAAGGTTTCACCCAGCGCCATCAGCTCGTCGAAACGACCTGACAGCCTGGGAAACAACACCGCCATCAGCTCGAGCGCGCCGCGCGGCGCCTCACAGCTGTCGAGCATTCGCGCCAAATGGCCCTGGTGATGGGCCGCCAGTTGATCCAGGCGCGTATGCAGGTTGAAAAACGGACGCTCGTGGGCCGGCAGCACCAGCACGGTGTCGGGCAGTGCCCGCAGCCGTTCGATCGACTGCAGCCAGTCACGCAACGGATTGGCCTCGGGTTCGGTGGCCTGGACACCGACCGTGGAGGTGATGCGTGGCAGCACCTGGTCGCCGGAAATCAACAGGCCGTCCGCGGCGCTGTACAGGCAGGCGTGCTCGGGCGAGTGACCGTTGCCGATCAGCACCTGCCAGGTGCGGCCGCCGATGCGCAGCTCACTGTCCTGGTGCAGGCGGCGAAAGCCGGTGCAAGGCAAGGGATGAAAATGCTTATTCTGCACGGCGGCAAAAAACTCGCCGGCCTGCTCGGTGCTGAACCCGGCCTTGCGGTAGAAGTCGACAAAAGCCCAGGCTGGCGGTTGATCCAAGGGCACCTGGACGTGCAGCCACTGGAACTCCGCGGCAGTCATGTACAGCGGGCACTCGAAGCGCTCGGTAAGCCAGGCCGCGACACCGGCGTGGTCGCTATGAAAGTGGGTGCAGATCACCGCCTGCACCGGTTGTCCCTGGAACACCTCGCTGAATACCTGCTCCCACACCTCGAAGGTCTGCGCGGTGTTCATGCCGGTGTCGACCACCACCCAACCGTCCTGGTGCTGAAGCAAGTAGAGGTTGATGTGGTCGAGGCGAAACGGCAGCGGCATGCGCAGCCAGAACACCCCGCTGGCCACTTCGCACACCTGGCCATTGGCCGGTGGTTGTGGCCAGGGGTAGCGCAGGCCGTCGCGCAGTTCAGCGCCGCTGGCGTCCAGGTCAGCCATGATGGGCACCTGCAAAGGGTGCAAGGCCTGCACGTTGCAGCACCTCGGCCGAATACGGCAGATAGGTACGCGCCTGCTCGTCGCGGATGAACAGCGGGTCCTTGCAGGCATCGGGGCAATAGCCCTGGCGTTGCAGGTCGACCTTGCGCAGCTTGAAGGTGCTGGTGAGGTCGGCTGCGGCACTGACCCGCACGAACACCGGGGCGGCGTAGCGCGGCAGGCAACTGTCGGTCAGGGCGTAGAAGGCCTCGGGATCGAAGCCCTGCCCCGCCTGCATCAACACCGCCGCCATGCCGGCGCGGCCTTCGTGACCAGGCACCAGTACGCCATAGATATTGATCAGTTCAAGGCCGGGGAAGTCTCCCAGGGCATCAGCCACCTCCTGGGTCGAGACGTTCTCGCTCTTCCACCGGTAGGTGTCGCCGATGCGGTCGACGAAGTAGCAGTAGCCATCGGCATCCTGGCGCAGCAGGTCGCCCGAGCTCCAGTAGGCATCACCTTCGCGCAGTACATTGCGGCGGATCTTGCTTTCGCTGGCCTCGGCCGAGGTATAGCCCTCGAACCGCCCACCGCCGATATCGGGGTGATCGACGATGAAGCCCATGGCCTCGCCCACCTCGCCCACTTCGCACAGCTGGTAGAAACCATGTTCGTCACGCGGGTGGCAGTCGTTCTCGACGTCGTAGCGTACCAGGCGCAGGTTGGTGCGCTTCCAGTCCGGCACCCGGCCGCAGGAGCCGGGGTAATTGTCGACGTTGATCAGGTTGGCGTTGGCCTCGGTGGCGCCCCAGCCCTCGAAGATCTGGATCGGCCCGAAACGTTCGACCCAGCGCTGCCACGACTCGGGCGTGAGGCCGGCGCCGAGCATGCAGCGCAGGCTGTGTTCGCGCTCGCCTGCAACCACCGGCTGATTGAGCAGGTAGCGGCAGATCTCACCGATGTACTGGAACACGCTGATGCGGTGCTGGCGCACGTCCTTCCAGAACTCGCGCACACTGAACTTGCGCCGCACCACGATGCTGGCACCGGCGCGCAACGCGGTAGAGGTCACCGACGTGGCCGCAGCACCGTGGTACAGCGGCAGGCAGCAATAGAACACGTCTTCGCAGGTGGCCGGCAGTGTCACTTCCATCACATCGCCGGACGACATCCAGCGCATGTGGCTGTAGCGCGCCGCCTTGGGCAAGCCGGTGGTGCCGGAGGTAAAGATCAGCAAGGTCGTGGCCTGGGCCTCGATTGCGGCCCGCATTTCCCGGGGGAAGGTGGTGGCCGGCGCGCTGTGCAGGCGCGCAGCAAAATGGCCATCCACGCCCTTGGGCAGCGGGCCGGACCAGGGGGTCTCGGCATCGGGCAGCAGCCAGTAGGCCAAATTGGGCAGGTTGTCGGTGGCCTGCAGGTTGGCCAGGCATTCTTCGCCCACCACCATCGCCTTGGCGGCCGTGGTGTCCAGGGCATGCAACAGCGCCCGGCCGCTGACCTGGGTGTTGATGAACGCCACCACCACCCCCAGCTTGACCAGGCCGAACCAGGTGCAGAAAAACGCCGGACGGTTCTCCATCGCCAGCGCGCACACATCGCCGGCGCGCAGGCCCTTGGCGTAGAAGGTATGGGCCATCTGGTTGGCCTGGGCATCGACCTGGGCGTAGCTCAGGGATTGCCCGGCATAAATCAGAAAGGGCCGCTGGCCATGCTCGCGCACCTGCTCTTCAAAGCGGTCGGCCAGGGTGTAGAGGTCCCGTGGCTTGATCTGCGCACTGGCGATGGCGCGGCGGTCGAGCAGTGCCTGGGTGTGCTCGCGGGGTACCGGCGCTGTGACCGGCAGGCTCGCCCGTTGTGCCAGGCTCATGGCGTCACCTCCAGGGTGGCGGCCTGATAAGCGGGGTAATCCGAGTAGCCTTTTACGCCTGGGGTGTAGAGGGTGTGGCGGTCGAAGCCGGCCAGCGGCAAGCCATGTTGGAGGCGCTCGACAAGGTCCGGGTTGGCGATGAAATGGCGACCGAACGACACCGCATCGCCCTCACCCGCCTCCAGCGCCGCCTGGGCCGACGGCCCATCGAAGCCGTCATTGAGAATCAGGCCGCAGTCACTGTGCTCGCGGGCCAGGGCAAAGGCGTCGAGACGTGCCGCTGGCGAGCGCATGATGTGCAGGTAGGCCAGGCGCAGTGGCGCTACGGCGGTACACAGGGCAATGGCGGTTTCCGCCGGGTTGGCGTCGCTGATGTCGTTGTACGGGTTGCCCGGGCACTGGCGATAGCCCACCCGGCCGGCACCGATGGCAGCGGCCATGGTCTCGAGCACTTCCTTGACGAACCTGACCCGGTTGGCAGCGCTGCCGCCGTAGGCGTCCTCGCGCTGGTTGCTGCCCGAGGCCATGAACTGCATCGGCAGATAACCGCTGGTGCAATGCAGTTCGACGCCGTCAAACCCTGCTTCACGGGCGTTTAGCGCCGCCTGTCGGTATTCGCCGATCACCGTGTTGATGCCGTCCAGGGTCAGGGCCTGGGGCGTGTCGGTGTCCACCATTCCAGCGGCGTCGGTAAACAACCGGGTTTGTGCGCGCAGCGCCGACGGCGCCACGGTGGCCGCGCCACCGGGCTTGTTGTGATGGCTGGCGGCACGGCCCACATGCATCAGTTGCAGCACGATCTGGCCGCCGCGCTCATGCACCGCATCGGTCACCCGGCGCCAGGCAGCAATCTGCTCAGTGCTGTAGATCGCCGGCGTGCGGCAGTAACCCAGGCCACTGGCCGAAGGCGCGGTGCCCTCGGCCACGATCAGCCCGGCAGTGGCGCGCTGGCGGTAGTACTCGACCATCTCGGCGCCCGGCAATGCATCACTGCCGGCACGGCTGCGGGTCATCGGCGCCATGACGATGCGGTTGGCCAGTTGCAGGTCGCCCAGGCGCAGTGGCTCGAACAAGATGCTCATGTCAGCTCCTTCACTTCTTGGAATTTTCCGGCTGTGCCAGAATCGCGCTGCACGGCGGCAGGGATTGGTGAAACGCCGAAGATGGGTTGAATGATTGACCCACGGCCGAGACGAAACATCGTCCGTCGAGACTAGATTTGCCGACAGGCTGGAAGTCTGCGGAACTGGTCTGAACGGACGATGAAATGCCCTGCACAACCCCCGACGATCTGCCGACTAGAACAAGACCGGGAGCACCCGCTGTGACGACCTCGACCCCTGTTACATGGCGCACGCACTATGCGTTGTTCGTGCTCGCCGCGATCTACGTGTTCAACTACATCGACCGCCAATTGATGGCGATTCTGATCGAGCCGGTGAAGCTCGAATTCGGCATTTCCGACACCGGCATCGGCCTGCTGTCGGGGGTGACATTCGCGGTGTTCTACACCCTGTTCGGCTTCCCCCTGGGGCGTCTGTCCGACCGCATCGGGCGCAAGCCGGTGATTGCTCTGAGCTGCATTGCCTGGAGCCTGATGACCATGCTCTGCGGAGTGGCCGGCAGCTTCCTGATGCTGGTGCTGGCGCGTATCGGCGTGGCGGTTGGCGAGGCTGGCGGCACGGCGCCTTCGGTGGCGATGGTCTCTGACCTTTACCCCGCCCGGCGCCGCTCCACGGCCCTGGCAGTGTTGATGCTCGGTTCCAGCCTGGGCGCCATCGTCGGCCTGGGCCTGGGCGGCTGGATTGCCCAGCACCACGGCTGGCGCCTGGCCTTTTTGCTGATCGGCGCGCCGGGGATCTTCCTCGGCCTGCTGTTGCTGTTTACCGTGCGCACGCCGAAAACCGCGCCGGTGCCTGCGCACCTGGTGGCCACGCAACATGAAGGTTGGTTGAAGACCCTGCAGGAACTGATGAAAACACCGTCATTCCTGTGGCTGGTGCTGACCGGCGGCGCCGCGGCGATTGCCGGCTACGCCATCGGCACCTGGAGCCCGAGCTTCCTGATTCGCTCCCACGGCTTGAACATCCAGCAGGCCGGCTTTCTGGTCGGCGTGGTCGGGGGCACCGGCTCGACCCTGGGTACCCTGGTGTGCGGCATCGTCACCGACCGCATGGCCCGACGCGATGTTGGCTGGCAGATCGGTGTACCGCTGCTGGGCACGCTGGTCAGCATTCCGTTTGCCCTGGCCTACTTCCTCTGGCCCCAGGGCACGGCCTTCCAGATCGGCGGTATCGACGTTCCGACGGCCTTCCTGTTCTACAGCGTGTTCGGCTTCTTTGGCGTGTGGTGGGCAACACCGTGCCTGGGTGCAATCACCCACCTGTTCCCGGCCACGCGCCTGGCCCAGGCAACCGCGATCTTCGTGATGTCGATGACCTTGCTCGGGGTAGGGGTTGGCCCCTTGTTGATCGGCATGCTCAGCGACTTCTTCCTGCCCACCCTGGGAGCTGAGTCACTGCGCTATGCACTGGCGGCATCGGTGTCGATGCTGGTGTTGGCGGCAATATTCCTGACGTTGGCGCTGCCGGGGTATCGCCGCCAATTGAAAGCCCCGGTGATCGAAGCGACCCCTGGTACAACCGGTCTTGCTCCCGCTCCGTAGCCGCTGCCGCCAGGCCGCGATCGACTGCGCAGCAGTTGCCCTGGCGTAAACCGTATGTACAGCTGTCAGGGCCGCTTCGCGCCCAATCGCCGCCTCGCGGCAGCGGCTACGACACACATTTGATGAGCATCAGGTGCAGGGGGTAGAACCCGTACCCCCAGCGCCCTACCCGCCAGATCCGCAGCGAATACTGCCCACGCAAGATCCCTATCCCCAACGGCGCCGACAACAGCGCCGCCGTCATCGTCATCAGGGTGATCGGCTCGCCCAGGTTGACCCGCAGCCAGTCGTTGCTCAGGTTGGCCATCACCGCCACAAACCCCGGTACCAGCCAAGTGCCGCGGCCGCCCCTCAACGCCAGCAGGAATGCCGACGGCAACGCCACGCCTGGCCAGCCGTACATCAGCACATCCGACGCCAGCAGCGACACCAGCAGCGTACCCAGGGCAAGCAGCCGCATGCGCCGGGTACGGTGGTGAACGCCCCAGGCCAGCAGCAACCCCAACGTCAGCGTCGGCATGATGCTGAACGTGCGGGTACCGACATCCAGCACGTGATACGGCCACTCCGAAAGCACCGAGAACACCAGCATCCAGCCCAGGTAACGACCATTGGCGGTGGTGAACACCTGCCCCACCACCGAACGCGCGACGTTGGCGGCGATGGCCAGGCAGAACAGCGGGAATGCGAGTCGGCCGACAACGAACAGCCATTCGGCCGAGGGCCAGATAAACCGCAGATGATCGGCCACCATCGTGACCATGGCCAGCCACTTGACCAGATCGAGGCCTGCCGAGCGTTGGTTGAAGGGGGGCATGAATACCTTTGAGCGATCACCGTGGAACCCACAGCAAATCGAAAACCCTCGGCCAGCGCAAGTGCGGGAATCTGGAGTGCTCCGGATTACGGCCGCCTTGCGGCCGATCGCAGCCTCGTTCCTCGGCAGCGGCTACCAACAAATTGCCGGTGGGTGCGGGCCCGCTCCTACAGCCAGCGCAGGCCAGCAAGAGCGCAGCGAATTGTGCTTTTGATCTTGATCTTGCTTTTGATCTTGATCTTCTGCCCCCGTTAACCAGAAGGGCCGAACGGAGGTGTCGTGGAGGGGCTAGCGCGCAGCGCCTTCGGCGAATGCCGAAGATGCGAAGCGTAGCGTTGCTTGCAACGCGTAGCTCGCAATGCCCCGTAGCGACACCGCAGTGAGGGGACCCGAAGCGCAGCGTAGGGCCCCTGGTGGGGCAGGCGGTTTTGCCTACTTTTTCCAAGAAAAAAGTAGGCCGCCGTAAAGGCGGAAGGGGCCGGCAGCGTCACCGCATGAAATGGATAAGCCCACAGCCGCAACACCACCAGGACTCAAAGCCCAAAAAAAATGCGCCACAAGGGCGCATATCGCAAAACAACCCCACCCCCACCACAACACCGTGGTGGGAGCAGGCATATCACTGGATCAGCGCCCGATAGCCCGCGCCGCATCCGCGGTGTACATGTCCGGGGTGAACTTCGACTCGTTGAGAATCGGCCCCTTCTTTGCCTCGTTGGTCATGCCATAGCCGGTGTACTGCCCTGAGTTCAGGTCCATGAAGAACTGCGACCCCGCCTGCCAGCCACTCATGTCCGGGTGGTAGTAATAGTTGATCATGGCGTGCTTCCACAGTTGCCCGCGGGCATCGTAGTTGTCAGCCATCACCGCGTTCCAGGTGTCTTCGTCGATGAACAGCACACGCTTGCCATACACATGGCGATAGCCTTCCTTCAAGTCGGCCTCCACCACCCATACCCGGCGCAGTTCATAACGCATGTACTCGGGATTGGGATGGTTGGGCGTCAGCAGTTCGGCGTATTTGACGTTGGCAGCGTTGGCCTTGAAGGCGTTGGCCGGGCTGTAGATCTCGCGCTTGCCGATCAGCTTCCAGGTGTAGCGCTCCGGCCCGCCGTTGAACAGGCGGTCCTCGTCGACAATCATGGTGCCGTTGGTGCCGATCATCGGTTGGTCGTAGCCATAGCCCGGCAGCTGCCGCACACGACGGGTGGAGGGGCTGTAGTTCCAGGCCTGACGTGCATCGGTGGCGAAGTTGTAGGGTTCGTGGGAGATGCTGATCACGCCGTTGTCACGTGCGGGCTTGAGCGTGGTGTTGTAGCTCATGGCCTGGATCCGGCCCTCGGTCTTGGGCTCGACCGTCGGCGAGTTGGCCTGGGACAGGTTGCGCGCGTGGGCACGGCCCCAGCCGATGCTGCCGTTGGGCAATACCGACGCCAGGTCGCTGATTTTTTCCTCGGTGTAGGCCCGCGCTGGCAACTGGTGGTTCCACATCACCTCCATGCCGTTCTTGGGAATCGGGAACGGTATCTGCCCCAGGCCTTCGATACCCAGCCCGTCGTTGACCAGCTTGGCGTTCAAGGCGTTGTACTTGGCCCGGTTGCAGACGTAGTCGGGGTAGCGGAAGTCCCGATGGCCCGGGTAGATGTTCATCTTGTAGCTGGTGGGGTATTTCTTCAGCAGGGCTTTCTGGCCGTCGGTAAGGTTGGCTTCGTACTGGGCCATGTTCTGCGCGGTGATCACCACAATCGGCTTTTCAGCGGCGTACGGGTCCACCGGCTGGTCGCCGGAGAATTTCACATGGTTCCAGCCCGGTACTTCACCCAGGTATTTGCCGGTGTAAGGCGGGATGGTGCCCGCGGCGTTGCCAGCCTGCTCGGCGCCGACGCAGGTCAGCTCCTTGCCCAATTTTTCTGCTTCCTGGGGCGACACCTGTGCCAGTGCGCTACCGATCAGGCCGGTATTGACCACCATCGCGGTCGCGAGCACGACACCTGTTGTTGTTATTTTCATGTATTGCCTCCTTCGCTTATAAGGCTTTCGGGTACAGCTCATTCTTCGCGTTCTGGCGCAGCATTCATCGTCCACAAAGACTAAAAATCGGCCTGCGCGGCAGTTTTTTGCAGCTCGCTCTTGATCACTTTGCCGGTGGCATTGCGCGGCAACGGTGTGCTGTGCAGGAACACCTGCGCCGGTACCTTGTAGGCCGCCAGGCGTTCGCCGATGTAGGCGCAGATCGCCTGGGCATCGAGGTGCTGCACGGCACGAACGGCCAGTGCCACCGCCTCGCCCAGCTGCGGATGCGGTATGGCGAACGCGGCCGCCTCCTCCACCCCCGGCATGTCACCGATGCAGGCTTCGATCTCGGCCGCCGAGATCTTCTCGCCGCCCCGGTTGATCAGATCCTTGATCCGTCCACTGATGCACAGAAAGCCTTCTTCATCGAGGTAGCCGGTGTCGCCGGTATCGAGCCAGCCATCGCGCAAGGTGGCGGCGCTTTCGCCTGGCAGGTTCCAGTAGCCGTTCATCAAGGTCGGCGAGCGCAGCCAGATCAGGCCGCTGCTGCCGGTGGGCAACGGCTGGTGGGGGTCGTCGCCGATACGCACATCGACGATCGGCAAGGGCCAGCCACAGCTGGTCGGTTTGTAGACGAACTGGTCGCCCCCCACTGCCGCGCCGATGCCGTTGCTTTCGGTCAGGCCGTAGCCGCTGCCGCCAATGGCATCGGGTTTGCGCTCGATCATGCTGGCGAGCAAGCCCGTCGTCGAGGCGCCACCCCCCAAGCCAAGGCCGAACAGGCTGGCGGTGTGCTCGCCGCCAAAGCGCGGCGAGTCCACCAACTGCTGCATCATCACCGGTGCGCCGTTGAACTGGGTGCAGTGCTCGTCGCGAATCAGGTCCAGCGCGCGCTCCACATCCCACTTGTACATCAGCACCAGGCGCCGGCCGGTGCGCAGGGCCAACAAGAACTGCGCATGCAGGCCACTGACATGGAACAACGGCACGGCAATCAGGCTGGTCGGGGCAAAGCCGCTGTCGATCACCGCACCGATGCGCTCAGGCGAGCTCATGGCGCAGTGAGCACCCTGGAACTCCAGCGCTGTCAGCGCCTGGCAGATCGCCCGGTGACTGGACAACACCCCTTTGGCGCGGCTGGTGGTACCCGAGGTGTAGAGGATCAATGCCGCGGCATCCGGGTC
Organism: Pseudomonas vranovensis; assembly: GCF_040438935.1. Taxonomy (NCBI): domain Bacteria; kingdom Pseudomonadati; phylum Pseudomonadota; class Gammaproteobacteria; order Pseudomonadales; family Pseudomonadaceae; genus Pseudomonas; species Pseudomonas vranovensis. Next base: position 2,717,821 of record NZ_CP159259.1, read on the forward strand.
CGGCTGCAGCGCCGGCACCGGCAACGGTGGCGCCGCCAGCAGGTACTCGTAGCGGCGACAGTGATCGGGCAGTGCCAGCCCTGGCGTGGCGCCGACCACAATGGTTGGCAGGTTGATCGCGGCCAGGTCCTGGGCGACCACCTGCAAGCGGGCGTCATCGCACAGCAGCAGGCAGGCGCCGCTGTCCTGCACACCGTGCAGCAACTCGTCGCGCAGGCCCCAGCTGTTGAGCGGCACACACACTGCACCGCAGCGCTGGATGGCGGCAAAGGCCACCAGCCAGGCCGGCTGGTTGCGCATGGCGATGGCCACGCGCTCACCGGGCTTGACGTTGAAACTGCCGATCAGTTGCCCGGCCAGGCGATCGACCTGGTCAAAGTACTGGTCGAACGTCAGGCGCTGTTCCTGCCACACCACGAATTCGCGGTTGCCATGCACCCGCGCAGCGTCGATGAGTTGCAGCAGGTCGGTAGCGGCGTGGCGAAAGTGGCGCGGGCCGCCGTCGGCCGGGGTCACCACTTCAAACGGCGAGCCCGGCGCAATCAGTTGCTCCCAGGCGCTTTGCCAGCGTTGCTCGATCATAGTGTTCTCCGCTCAGGCGCTCGCCGTGGCCAGGGCCGCGTAGCGCTCGCAATGAAAGTCGCGATCACCCAGGCAGGCCTGGGCCACCCGCACCCGCTTCAGGTACAGGCCCACATCCAGCTCATCGGTGACACCGATGCCGCCATGCATCTGCACCGCCTCATTGCTGACCTTGAGCGCGGTATCGCCGACCTTCCACTTGGCCAGGCTGACCAGGCGGCCACGAGCGGCGGCGTCCAGGCTATGGTCATCGAGTGCCGACAAGGCCGCCATAACCGCGCTGCGGCTCAAGGCCAGGTCGACATAGAGCTGGGCGGTGCGGTGCTGCAGGGCCTGGAAGCTGCCAATTGGCGTGTCGAACTGCACCCGCGTCTTGAGGTAGTCCAGGGTGGTCTCGAACAGCTGCTCGGCAGCGCCCAGCATCTCGGCTGCCAGGCACGCCCGCCCCCGGTCCAGGGCAAGGTCCAGGCTGGCCCAGCCCTGCCCCGGCTCACCCAGCAACGCCTCGCGCCCCACCCGTACCTGCTCCAGGCGCAAGCGTGCGCAATTGCGTGCATCGATCAGCGGCAAGGCGCTGCACTGCAGCCCCGGCGTATTGGCCGGCAGCAGGAACAGGCTGATGCCCTGCGCGTCCCCGGCGATGCCGGCCACGCGTGCCGCCACCAGGTAGGCATCGGCGCCCAGGCCATCGAGCACCCAGTACTTGTCGCCATCAAGGCAATAACCATCGCCATCGGCACGGGCTTCCAGCCCCGTGCCTTGCGGCGCATGCCGGGCCTGTTCGTCCAGGGCCAGGGCCAGGCGCAGGTCACCTGCGATCAGCGGTGCCAGCCAGCGGTCCTGCTGCGCGGCGCTACCGGCCAGGTGCAGCAGCGAGCCACCCAGCACCACGCTGGACAACAATGGCGTGGCCGCAAGATTGCGACCGATGGACTCGAAGATCGGTCCCAGGCCCATGCAGCCGAAATCCAGGCCCCCCAGTTGCTCGGGAAACGGAATCGCGCTCCAGCCCAGCGCCACGGCATCGCGCCACAGCTGCGGGTCGAAACCCATGCCGCCGGCCTCGTCACGCAACCGACGCTGGGCGCTGACCGGGCTGCGGGCGGCGAGAAAGTCCCGCGCGCTGTCGGCCAGCAAACGCTGCTCGTCGCTATAGACCAGGTTCATGGCGTCACTCCTTTCTTGGCATCGGGCAGGCCAAGCACGCGCTTGGCAATTACGTTGAGCTGCACCTCCGACGCGCCGCCGGAGATGGTCAGGGCATAGCTGTTGAGCCAGCTGCGAGTAATGTTCAACTGCGGATCGTTGAAGGCCTCGGACTGCCAGCCCATGGCGTAGCCACCCATGAGGTCGAGCAGCACTTCGAACTTGTCGCGTTCCTGCTCGGTGTGTACCAGCTTCATGATCGCCATCAGGCCACTGATGTCGTCGCCCGCCTGCGCCGCTTGCCCCATGCGCTGCACCGTGAGGTCGTAGGCACGCTCGTTCATCGCGCAGGCCACGGCGCGGCCCTGCAGCACCAGTTCACTCTGGCTGCGCGGTTGCGGCAGGTACTCGCGCAGCAACGCCAGCAGGTCGACATGGGATGGCAGGCTGATCTCGCCGAACTTGGACATGGCCTTGCGCTCGTGTTGCAGCAGCCGCTTGGCCAGGTTCCAACCGCCGTTGAGCGGGCCGATCAATTGGTGCTTGGGCACTTTGACGCCGTCGAAGAACACTTGGCAGAACGCCGACTTGCCACTGATCAGGTCAATCGGCACCGGGTTCACGCCGGGGCTGCGCATGTCGAGCACGATCAGGCTGATGCCCTCGTGCTTGGGCGCGGCCGTATCCGTACGCACCAGCGCGTACATCCAGTCGGACTTGTCGCCATAGGAGGTCCAGATCTTGCTGCCATCGACCACGAAGTGATCACCCGCATCGCGGGCGCTCATCTTCAGGCTGGCGAGGTCGGAGCCGGCGTTGGGCTCGGAAAAGCCCTGGCACCAGCGCACTTCGCCGCGCGCCATCGGCGGCAGCAAGGCGCGCTTTTGCTCCTCGCTGCCGAACTCCAGCAGCACGGGTCCGAGCATCCATACGCCCAGGTTGATCTGTGGCGGTCGGCACTTGAGGCGGCGCATTTCGCTTTCCAGCACCGCCAGTTGCTCGGCGCTCAGGCCTGCACCGCCATACGCCTCGGGCCACTCGGGGCAGAACCAGCCCTTGTCGCGCATGCGCTCGAACCACAACTGCGCGTCGGCGCTCGGGAACTGTGGCCGCTGCGCGCCCCAGACCACGTCGCCCTCACCCATGGCGGTGCGCATGGAGGGCGGGCAGTTGGCCTCAAGCCACGCCCGGGTGTCGTGCCGAAATTGCTCGATGGTGCTCATGAGATTGACCTTTATTGTTGTTGGGTTACACCGCCAGGCCTACCGTTGTGGACGGGGCATGCCAAGGCCGAACTGGGCGATCAGTTCGCGCTGGATCTCGTTGGTACCGCCACCGAAGGTCACGGTCACCGAGGCGCGCACCTCGTACTCCAGGTCGCCATGCAGCAAGGCCGCCGCCGAGCCACTGCGCAGCGAGCCGTTGGCGCCGACAATGGCCGCCAGCCGGCGCAGGATCTCGATGGCCGACTCCGAGCCGTAGACCTTGGTGGTCGAGGCCAGGGCCACGTCCACACGGTCGTTCTCAAGGTCGGCAGCAATGCGAAAGTTGGTCAGGCGCATGGCTTCAAGGCGCGCATAGCACTCGGCCAGCGAGGTGCGCACCCAGGCCTTGTCCATCGCCCGGCGGCCCTGTTCATCCTGGCTGCGGGCCCACAGGTAGACGCGGCGGAACAGCCCGGCGATCTTGTCCGACCAGGAGCCCAGGCCCAGGCGCTCGTGGTTGAGCTGGGCGGTGATCAGCTTCCAGCCGCCGTGCAGCTCGCCGACCAACATGTCCCTGGGCACCCGCACGTTGTCGTAGTAGGTGGCCGTGGTGGGGTTGCTGGTGGTCGGGATCAGGGTGCTGGAAAAGCCCGGCAACTGGGTGTCGAGAATCAGGATCGACACACCCTTGTGCCGCGCCTGAGTGGGATCGGTACGCGCTGCCAGCCAGATGTAGTCGGCCGACTCCGCGCCCGAGGTCCACAGCTTGTTGCCGTTGACCACAAAGTGGTCGTCTTCGGGCCGCGCAGTGGTCTTGAGTACCGCCAGGTCGCTGCCGGCACCGGGCTCTGAGTAGCCGATGGCGAACATGATTTCGCCGCCGGCAATGCCTGGCAAGAAGCGCTCCTTCTGCTGCGCGCTGCCATGGGCGATCAGGGCCGGGCCTACGGTGCTGATGGTCACGAACGGCAATGGCGCACCGGCAATGTTGGCCTCTTCGAAGAAGATCAACTGCTCGGTGGCGGCATAACCCTGGCCACCGTGCTCCTTGGGCCAGCCTACGGCCAGCCAGCCGTCGCGGCCCATCTGGCGTACCGTCTGGCGAAACAGCTCGCCGCCTTCCTGGCCGCGCAGTTGCTCGCGCAGTTGTGGGGTCATCAGGGCCTGGAAGTAGTCGCGCACCTTGTGGCGCAGTGCCTGTTGTTCGGGGGTGAGGTCGACGAACATGTGCTGCTCCTTAGGCCGCGCCGAGAATCAGGCCGCTGGTGGGCACGCCGGTACCGGCGGTCACCAGCACGTTGTGGACATCCTCCACCTGGTTGACCGCCGTGCCGCGCACCTGGCGCACCGCTTCGGCCACGCCGTTCATGCCGTGGATGTAGGCCTCGCCCAACTGACCGCCGTGGGTGTTGATCGGCAACTTGCCGCCACGGGCGTGATGACCGGCGCGAATGAATTCCTTGGCCTCGCCGCGACGGGCAAAGCCGAATTCTTCAAGTTGCGGCAGCACGAACGGGGTGAAGTGGTCGTAGATCACTGCGGTCTGCAGGTCGTCCGGGCCCAGCTTCGACTGGCGGTACAGCTCGCGGGCCACCACGCCCATCTCCGGCAGACCGGTGATGTCGTCGCGGTAGAACGAGGTCATGATCTGCTGGCCATCGGTGATGCCCTGGGACCCGGCCTTGATGATCACCGGCTTTTGCGGCAGGTCGCGGGCACGCTCGGCCGAAGTGATGACCATGGCCACCGCGCCATCGGACTCCTGGCAGCAGTCGAGCAGGTGCAGGGGCTCGCAGATCCAGCGCGAGGCCTGATGCTCTTCCAGGGTGATCGGCTTGCCATGGAAGAACGCTGCCGGGTTGGTCGCGGCAAAGTCGCGCACCGCTACCGCTACCCGGCCGAAATCTTCGGAGGTGGCGCCGTAGGTATGCATGTAGCGCTGGGCGAACATGCCTACCCAGGCGGCCGGCGTGTGAAAGCCGTGGGGCATGTACCAGCCGTAGTTGACGTTCTCGAAGATCGGTGTCGAGGCAAAGCCGTAGGTGCCGGTGCCGAAGCGGTACCAGGATCGCTCGTTCATGGCCCGGTAGACCACCACCACCTTGGCAACGCCGGTGGCCACGGCCATGGCCGCATGCATCACCGGCCCGCAGGCAGCGCCGCCGCCGTGAGGCACCTGGGAGAAGAACTTGACGTCCTTGCAACCGAGCAGGCGGGCGATTTCGTACTCGGGCACCTTGTCGACCGAGTAAGAGCTGAAGCCCTCTACTTCGGAGGGGTCGATACCGGCATCCTTGAGTGCGCTCAAGGTGGCTTCCAGGGCCAGGCGCAGTTCGGTGCGCCCGGAGTTCTTGGAAAATTCGGTGGCGCCCAGGCCAACAATGGCGGCGCGCCCGCTTAGCGATGAATCGGTCATCTGAGTGTCTCCGCCTGTCAGGGCAGGATCAGCGCGACCGTACCGGTCACGTGATTGCCCATGGAATTCTTGCCGCTCAAGGTCACCTGCACGGTGCCGGTGTCGGCATCCTTGCTGGCGACGCTACCGTTGAAGGTCATGCTGTCGCCGGGGTAATTGGGCGCGCCCAGCTTGATCTTCAGCGACAGGAACTGCGCCAGTGGCCCTGCCCAGCCTTCGACAAAGCGCTGCACCAGGCCGTTGGTGGTGAGAATGTTCATGAAGATGTGCGGTGAACCCAGTGCCTTGGCCGCCTCCAGGTCGTGGTGCCCCGGGAAGTAGTCACGGGTGGCAATCGCACCGCCCGCGATCAGGCCCACGGTGATCGGGATCACCAGCTCCGGCAGCGCGTCGCCGGGGTGCACGTCTTCAAAGCGCAAAGTGTTCTTCGAGGTCATATTTCCATCCCAGCTTGTCGTTATCGCCCAGCCAGTCGCCAAGGCGTTCCAGGCTTGCCGCCGATCCCCCCAGGGCAAGGCCCAGGGCGCGGCTCCAATAGAGAAAACGGTGGATCGGGTAGGTAAGGTCCACGCCGATACCGCCATGCACGTGCTGCGCGTTATGGCCAATGCGGTGCCCGGCCTCGCAGGCCAGGTACGCCGTGGCCAGGGCTTGGGCGCTAGTGCCCAGGCCGGCATCGAGTCGGTAGCACAACTGCCAGAGGCTGCTGCGCAGGGCTTCGAGGGCGATGTGGGCATCGGCCATGCTCATTTGCACAGCCTGGAAGCTGCCGATCGGCCGGCCGAACTGCTCGCGCTCGCTGACGTAGGCCACGGTGCGGCGGATGTGCTCGGCACTGACGCCCAGTTGCAGGGCGGCCAGGGCCGCCTGGGCACGCGGCTCCAGCCAGTCCAGCGCCGGCCCCGGCAGCAGTTGCTCGGCACCGATGCGCAGGCCCTGGACCTCGACTTCGGCCACCGGCTCGCCATGGGTCAGTACGCCCGGTACACGGCGCACTTGGGCAGCACCGAGGTCCAGCAGCACCAGCCGTGGCTGGCCCTCGGCCTCGGCCAGTACCAGCGCGGCCTGGGCCTGCTGGCCGAAGGCGAGCGCCGAGACCCTGCCATCGAGCAACCAGCCGCCTTCACAAGGCTGCGCCTTGAGTTCGATACCGCAGGCACCGGCACGGGCGTCGATGGACAAGGTCAGGATCACCTCGGCCGATGCGGCCCGTTCAGCCCAGCTCGCCGCCTGGCCCAGGGCAAAGTTCGCCAGGGTTGCCGCTGCCAGTTGATGGCGCCACAGCGGTACCTGGCCCAGGCTGCGGCCCTGGGCCTGGAGCACCAGCATCAGCTCGGTCAGGCCCAGGTCGCTGCCACCGGCCTGCTCGGGAATCGCCAGGGCATGCAGCCCGGTTTCCACGCACAGGCCCCAGAGATCGCTCATCATCGCTTCGCCACTGCTGTCCCATTGGCGCAGGGCATCGTCGTCACAGTGATCGGCGAACAAGCTGTCGGCCATTTGGGCGATGGCGCGCTGGTCTTCGCTCAGCTCGAAGTTCATGACGCCTCCTGCCCGGCAACCGGTCGGAACAGCGGTAAGGTCTGCTGCTCATCGAAGACTTGGAACTCCACCTGCAGGCGCTGGCCGATCTGCAATTGGCCAGGCGCCACGCCCACCAGGCCGGCGATCAGGCGTACGCCCTCCTCCAGCTCGATCAGGCCGATGGGGTTGGGGTGCTCGAATGGCGCCACCACCGGGTAGTGCATGACCACGAAGGAATACAGGCTGCCCCGGCCACTGGCCTGCACGGTATCCCAGTCAAAGCTGTGGCACTGGATGCACACCGGCGCTGGCGGGTGACGCAGCGTCGAGCAGGCGGTGCAGCGCTGGATCAGCAACTGGCCCTTGGCGCAGCCTTCCCAGAAGAACCGGGTGTCGTCGCTGACACCCGGCAGCGGCCGCTTGGCCACTACTGGCGCCTCATTGGCAGGCGCTGCCGGGGCCTGGGCCGCCGGACGGAACTTGAACACACGGAACAGCAATTCGCCCACCGGCTCATCGCCACCGGTTTTCTCGACAAAGTGGCTCATCACCAGGGTGACGAAAAAGCCGGTGCCGAGGCCGGTGGTTTTTTCCTCGCCAACCGACTCCAGGCGGGTGGTGTAGTAGAGTTTTTCGCCCAGGCGCACGGGCCGGTTGAAGCTCAGTTCGGAGTTCACCGCCACCACTGAGTTGTAGCCGTGCGCTTCAAACAGCTTGAGTACTTCGTAGGGGTTCTCGTCGGTGGAACCGGGTGGATAGTTGTTGGCGTGAAAACCCTCCATCGTCCACACCTGAAGCATCCCCGGGGGGGCGATCAGGCCTTCGTGAACACTTTCAAGGGCAGCGCATGGATCGGTGTAGAGCGGGTTGTCCACGCCCATGATCTCGCACCATTGGCGAATCATCGGTGCGTTTACCTCATCCCAGGCATACACCCGCCCGTATTGGCGCCCCACCAGGGCGCTCACATTGGACAGCAATTGTGGATCTGCCACAGTCGTCTCCTGCAAAGTGAGGGCAGCGACCGGCACGCCGGCGCTGCCGGGGTCGATCAGGTCGGCAGCACCTCGGCCGCATCCAGAAACGCCGGACGCTCGCCACCGCCGTGCAGCAGCAGGTTGCAGCCGCTGGCGTAAGCGGCCAGTGGCGAAGCGATGTACAGGCAGGCGTTGGCGATGTCCTGGGCCACAGCCATGCGCCCGGCAGGAATGCCGGCGCTCACTGCGGCGATCCCGGCGTCGGTGCCGTAGTGCAGGTGCGCCTGCTCGGTCAGCACCAGCCCCGGGCTGACGGCCACCACCCGCACCTTCGGTGCCCACTCCACTGCCAGCGACTGCACCAGCGCCAGTACACCGGCCTTGGCCGCGCCATAGGCGGCGGTACCCGGCGAAGAACGCAGGGCACTGATACTGCCGATAAAGACAATGCAGCCTCCTTCGGCCTGCCCCTGCATCAGCCGGTTGGCGTGCTGGGCGACATTGAAGGGGGCGATCAGGTTGAGGCGGATGATGCTCTCGTGAAACCGTGGCGATGCTTCGGCAGCCGGTGCCCGCGGGCTGCCGCCGGCGTTGTTGACGAGTACATCGAGGCGGCCGTATTCGTGGTGGATCGCATCGAACAGCGCTTGTAGCGAATCGCTGTCACGCACATCCGCCGGCATGAACGCCGCACTGTTGTTGCCATGCGTCGGTACCTGCAATGGCGCATGCCGGGCACAGACAATCACCTTGGCCCCGGCGGCGAGAAACTCGCTGGCGATGCCTGCGCCGATACCCTTGGTGCCGCCCGTGACGAGCACCACCTTGCCGCTGTAATCCAACCCCGCGTGCTGACCCATGTCGTGCTCCTTGTTCGTTTGACAAGGGTCACTCTAGGGGCAACCGCGCAGGCGTACTTCGTCTGAACGGACGATGAATTGCACCGGGTGGCTCACGACACTGGAGGTCAACGACTACGCGCACAAGGATGCCCATGGACGACTCCACCACCCCACCGGTTCTGCTCGAACACCCGCTGCCCGGCGTCGCCCTGCTGCGCCTGAACCGTCCCCAGGCCACCAATGCCCTGAGCCTTGAACTGCAGGCGCTGCTGTCGCAACACTTCACCACCCTGGCCGATGACCCTGGAGTGCGCTGCATACTGCTCACCGGCGGCGACAAAGTGTTTGCCGCCGGGGGCGACATCAACAGCATGGCCGGGGTCGGGCCCATCGACATCTACAAACGCCATACCGAACGGGTGTGGGCACCGATCCAGCATTGCCCAAAGCCGGTGATCGCCGCAGTGTGCGGCTACGCCTATGGCGGCGGCTGCGAATTGGCGATGCTCGCCGACCTGATCGTCGCGGGCCGTGGCGCGCGCTTCTGCCAGCCGGAAATCCGCATTGGCATCATGCCCGGCATCGGCGGCACCCAGCGCCTGGTGCGCGCAGTGGGCAAGGTCAAAGCCATGCGTATGGCCCTGACCGGGCAGCCGATCAGTGCCGAAGAGGCGTGGGTGGCAGGGTTGGTGAGCGACCTGGTAGACGATGACCAGGTGCAGGCCAAGGCGTTGGAGCTGGCCGGGGTGATTGCCGCGATGCCGGCGCTGGCAGCCGAACAGATCAAGGAAGTGATCCTCAATGGCATGGATGCGCCATTGGAGGCAGGCCTGGCACTGGAGCGCAAGGCCAATGCGCTGCTGTTTGCGTCGAGGGACCAGAAGGAAGGCATGCAGGCGTTCATTGAAAAACGGGCGGCGCGGTTCGAGGGACATTGAGCACACCCGGTCGCGGGGCAAGCCCGCTCCTACCGCCCGGTAAGAGCACGCTTGCCCCGCGACCGTCGCGTACCCATCAGATACTCATCAACAACTGCCCACTATCGACCCGCAACTCCACCCCATTGATCGCCCGTGACTCCTCGCTGGCCAAGAACAGCACACTGGCCGCCACGTCCTCAGGCAGGCACATCCGCTGCATCGGATCACTGTCGATGGTCATGCGCTCCGGGTCCATCCCCGCTGGGTAACTACCGCGGGTCATGGCGGTGAGCACACTGTCCGGGTGCAAGGTATTGCAGCGAATCCGGTACTTGCGCTGACGACAATGCACCGCCACCGACCGCGACAACGCTGCCACCGCACCTTTGGAGGCACTGTAGGCCAGGTAGTCCCCGCGTCCGCCCAACGCCGCAATCGATGACATGTTGATGATCGAGCCACCCGTGGCCTTCATCAACGAAATGGCCTCGCGACAGCCGATGAACACACTGTCGCTATTGACCCGCAGGACCTGGTGCCAGGTGTCCAGCGTGGTGTCTTCCACCGAGCCGCTGCGCAGGATACCGGCGTTATTGAACAGGATGTCCAGGCGCCCGTAACGGTCGCGCAGCAACGCCATGACGTGCTGCCAGTCGCTTTCGCTGCTGGCATCGTGACGGATGAACGCAGCCGCTGCGCCGATCTCGGCAGCCAGGGCCTGGCCCGCTTGTTCATCGACATCACTGATCAGTACCTGCGCGCCTTCTGCCGCCAGCAGGCGCGCGCAGGCGCGACCGATACCGTTGGCGCCACCAGTGACGAGGGCGACTTTACCTTGTACGCGTGCGCTCATATTTCACCTTTTATTGTTTGCGGTTCTTCGCGGGGCACGCCCGCTCCTACCTGGCTGTGGGTCTGCCCCGCAATGGCGGCCCCCGCACGACGCCCGGAAAACACGCAGTCCGCCAGCGACAGACCACTGATGTACAGGTGCGAAGGAATACCCAACGCTGTGCGCCCTGCGGCATACAAGCCGGCAATCGCCTGCCCCTGGGCGTCGAGCACGGCGCCGCTGTCTTCATCCACCTTCAGGCCACCCAGGGTCAGCGCCCCCAGCGGAAAAACAGGATTACCCACGGAGATGTCACAGGCATAGAACGGGCCTTGGTCCAGCACCTGACGACTACCCGACGACTTGCCAAAGTCGTCCTCGGCTTCGCCCCTGGCCGCCGCATTGTTGCGCTGCAGCGCCTGCTTCAGCGCCTCGACCTGCATGCCGGCGGCCTGGGCGAGCTGCGCCGGGGTCTTGCCCTTGCGTGGCTTGATCAGCATCAGCGCCAGTGCCGGTACGGTCTGGAACCACCAGTAGCCGCCGAACAGCGCCTGGCGTATGGCCTTGGCCCGCAAGCGGGCATCGAGCACCAGCCAGGCACGGCCACCCTGCTCTTCCATCAGCGGCTGGCCGAGGGTGGCGCCATACACTTCCTCGTTGCAAAAGCGCTTGCCGTCGCGGTTGACCACAATGCCCTTGGGCCAGCAGTGCGGCGGGTTGATGAAGCGCCAGGCCGACACCCGCTCAAGCCCGCCGCTGGCTGCCCCGGCGCTCTGGCCCAGGCGCAGGCCGCTGCCGTCACAACCCGTGGCCCCCACCTTGAAGTTGCGCCGATAGCCCGGCGCATGTTCGCGCATCAACTCACGGTTGAAGATAAAGCCGCCAGTGCTGAGCACCACCCCCTGACGGGCGTGTACCCGGTAAGGCTGCGCATGCTCGCGCTCAAGCTTGCTGACGCGCTGGCGCAGCGTGTCGCAGTACCCTGGCGCCAGGTTCTGCCAGCGCTCGGCGCGGGCAGCGAGGCGCGCGTGGGTCTTGGCCGCCTCACTGCCCGGTGGCAGGCGCCACAACTCGGCACCGATCACCCGGCCCTGACCGTCGAGCACCAGCCGCCGCGCCGCCGCTTGCAGCAACGGGCGCACACCTGCCTTCAGGCACGCGGCCTGGAGGTGGCCATACAGCACAGCACCGCCCTGCCCCTTGCCCACGGTACGATGGCCTCGCGGCGCAGGTGGCAAGGTGTCAGTGTGTGAAGGCACCAGCTCGTTGCCGGAGTAGTAGAGAAAATAGCCATCGGCCGGGTACGAGGTCTTGCCACCCGGTGGCATCTGGTGGCCATAGGGCGCGCCGTGGCCTTGCAGCCATTCAAGGTTGGCAACGCTCTGGTCGCAGAAGCGCCGCAGGGTGGTATCGCTGACCACACCGCTGGTTTCATGCTTGAGGTAATCGAACATGGCTTGCGGACTGTCGGTGACACCGGCGGCCTGCTGCTGGCGAGTACCGCCGCCGGCATACACCACCCCGCCACTCTTGGCACTGGCCCCCCCGCCGGTAAAGCGGTCGGCGACCAGCACATCGGCGCCACTGGCGCGGGCCTCCAGGGCTGCGCAGGCACCGGCCGCGCCCCAGCCGATGACCAGCACATCGCACTGTTCATCCCATTTCAGCGTCTTGCTGTCGCTGACCCGTAACGGCGCCAGGATGGCGCTGCAACTTGAAACCGTATCGGACGTCTGCATGGCGGCTCCTAGCGTTGGCTGGCGAGGTGATTGGCAGCCACGTAGGCAAAGGTCATGGCCGGCCCCAGGGTGCCACCGGCACCGGGGTAGCTGGTGCCCATCACCGAGGCCGAGCAGTTGCCGATGGCGTACAGCCCGGCAATCGGCTGGCCATCCTCGCGCACCACTTGGGCATCGGCGTTGGTCAGCAGGCCCCCCTTGGTGCCGATATCACCAGCGTCCATGCGCATGGCGTAGTACGGCCCCTTGCGCAGCGGCGCCAGGCACGGGTTGGGTTTGACGTTGCTGTCGCCGTAGTAGCGGTCGAACACATTGCCGCCGCGGCCGAAGTCGGGATCGATACCGGTGCGGGCATAATCGTTGACGTCGGTCACGGTGTTTTCCAGACCGGCGGCGTCGACGCCGATCATCTGCGCCAGCTCGGCCAGGGTGTCGGCCTTCCAGTACAGGGTGTTGAGCCACTCCTTGCGCAGGCGGCTGTCGGGCATGACCTGGGCCGGCATCAGCGGGCCCATGGCGTAGTTGTGACGGAAGTGCCCGTCGAAAATCACCCAGGCCGGCACGCTCTTGCCGCCGGTGACTTCGTTGTCGCGGTACATGGCGTCAACGAATTCAAGATACGGCGCGGCCTCGTTGATAAAACGCTTGCCCAGGCTATTGACCACGATGGCACCGGGGAATGCGCGTTCGGCAAAGATGCCACGGGGTTTCTCTTCACCCGGTACAGCGATGGTCGGTGCCCACCAGGCCCAGTCCATCAACGCCGTGGCTGCCCCCTGGGCCAGGCCGGCCTGCAGCGCGGCGCCAGTGTTGTTGCCCGGCGGCGTGGCACTCCAGTCCATGCGCGTGGGCTGCGGCAGATACTGCTCGCGCAGCGCCTGGTTCTGCTCGAAGCCGCCGGAGCCGAGTATCACCCCATGGCGTGCCTTGAGCGTCATCTCGCGCCCGTCACGCACCACCGTCACACCCGTCACGCGGCCCTGCTCACTGACCAGGCCGGAGAAATCGGTGTTCAGCCACAGCGGCACATTGCGATCCATCAACGAACGGCGCAGCGATGCCACCAGCGAACTGCCCAGGGCGGCGCGGCGGTCGTACTTGCTCTTGCGCCGCCACTTGAAGTCCAGCTTGTAGCGCAGCATCAGGCGCAGAATCAGCAGTTGCCAACCAAAGCCCCGGGCCATGGCCTTGTGGGCGTGGCGGGCGGTCCAGGCAATGCGGCCCATCAACAGGGTCGAGGGTGAAGGTTTGCGCAGATTGTCCAGCTCTTCGCCCAGCAGGCTGGTGTCGAACAACTCGGGGTCCAGCGTGCGGCCGCCCGGCAAGGCCCCTGGCAGGTGCGGATAGTAGTCGGGGTACTTCTCCGCCACTGCGTAGCGCACACGGCTGGTGCGGGTGAGGGTTTCGATCATCTTCGGCGCGTTGTCGAGGTAGGCACGCAGGCGCGCTTCGTCCACATGATCGCCCGCAGCGGCCTTGAGGTAGGTCAGGGCCTGATCGACCGTATCGTTACCGCCTTTGCGGGCGAAGTAGTGATTGTTGGGAATCCAGATACCGCCGCCGGAGATCGCCGAAGTGCCACCGTACTTGTCGCTCTTCTCGACGATCAGCACGCTGAACCCCTGATCGGCAAGGAACACGGCTGAAGTCATGGCACCGGCGCCCGAACCGACGACGATCACGTCGTAGGCACTTTGAGTCTGAACTTGAGCTGTCATTATTGTTATGCCATTGGCTGAGAGTCAGTGAGGTTTTACCGGCGCCCTCGCACGGCGACCGGCGGGTGTGCTCCATGATCAGCGCCCCCCTATTCGGACTCATCGTCAAAGCGGACTAGATGTGGAAGGACAGTGTTTGGTAGAGGGGAACAAGCCAGAAGAGAACTTTCCTACATTCTTTTGGGACCACCTGGGAACGACTTGCCCCCGCCCTGCCATTTAAGGTTCGTGCCTTGTGCCACGCATGCTCAAGGACGCCCTATGTTCAGCCTGGATGAAATCTTCGCCATCAATCGCAAGTTCTGTGAACAGCTGAGCGAACCCTTCGACAACAGCCCCGCCGTCACCTGCACCCGCACTTTCACCCTCCTGCCCCTGCGCTACGCCGTCGTCGGTGGCAACCACGGCCAGCGCCAGCAACTGCCCGAGCTGCCAGCGCACCTGCACCACCCGCACCAGGTCGGCGAACTGCAGCACGCCAGCTATGCCATCCGCACCCTGCGCGAGGGCTTTCTCTATGTCCTCGAAAAACGCAAGACCACCGGCCGCTACACCTGGCACCCGCCCTACCGCATCGCCGCCAACGGCTTGCTGTCCCTGACCGAGCCCGGCCTCCCCCATGCCCCACCACCCCCGGCCTTCAGTGCCCAGGATGCAGGACGCCAGATCGCCTGGGCGTTCAATGTCCACGACCTCGACGACCTGCACGAACTGCGGCTGTTCTACAGCCCCGACCCGCTGACCCTGGCAGCGCAGCAACAGCTGCTGCGCCGGCGCGACAGCCTGCCCGCCCTCGACATCCGCAAGTACGCCGCTCCCTCCTGCGCCGTCCCCGCCCCCCATGTGCTGACCCACGACCAGCTCGACACGGTGGTCGACTTCGCCGCCGAAAGCGACCCGGCCCTGCGCAAACTGCTCGACGCCCAGCTCTTCGGCGGCCCGCAGGTGATCTCCAGGGTTGCCTCGCAGCAAATGCTCCAACCCGCTGCCGGCAAGGCCAACCCCCGCGGTATCGCCATCGTGGTCGAGGACGCCATCGGCATCACCCAGGAACTCAACGCCTGGCGCAATGCCGGGCTGGAACAGTTGAAGGACTGGCTGGAAAACACCCCGGCTCCCGACGCCAAGGGCAACCCCGGGCCCAGCAACGAGCGCAAGGTGCTGGTGGCCCAGGCCTTCACCGAACTGCACAGGAACTTCAGTGAGCGCAAGGTTGCCGCCCATGTACGCAAACGTACCCAGGCAATCCGCGAACGGCTCGACGAAAGCAACAACACCATGACGGCGCGTCTTGATCCGCAGCGGTGGCAAGACACCAAGGAACAGATTCTCGAAGCCACCAGCGAGCTCCACCGTCGCGACCTTGAAGCCCGCGCGCAGACCGGCGAGTTTTCCAGGCTGTTCGACGAACGCTACCTGCCACGGGTGGACCTTGCGGCCATGCAGCAACAACTGGCCTGGTTCGAGATTGAGAGTAACAAGGCCCAGGCCGCGGCCGAAGCCCGGGCGGCGGATCACCTGAGCTGGCTGCAGCACCCACGACTGCAGGACGCCCTGGCCCTCTACGACCCCGACGACCTCATCAACGGCCTGTGCTTCGCCCACCAGACCGGCCTCTGCGTAATCGGCATGGAGGGCGTACCGGCCGGCGCCGACCTGCTCAGCCGCTGGTGGCGCGCCGACAGCGTGACCCCCGACAACCTGGCCCTGCGCAGCTTCACCTACAACCAGCGCAGCATTGCCGAAGCCCTGGAGCAAACCCGCACACAGTTGAAATACCAGCCCCTTGAGGGCGACGACCTGAAGCAGTTCGAGAACGCGCTGAAACTGAGCAAGGCGTTGGCCGCGCTGTTCAGCCAGGTGGACGGCCAGCTGGACCTGATCGCCCGACACGGCCATATCAACGCCGCCGGGGCCCTGGCCTGGCTCGGCCAACTGGGCCGTGAAGCCGCAAGGGCCGGCGCCCCCAACAGCCTGGATCGGGCGATGCACCGGCGCCTGGCCAGCTACCTCACCGCCTCGCTCGGTGAGCAAGCCGTGGCCCTGCGCCTGGCCGAACTTGCCCAAGCGGGCCAGGCGCCATCTTCCGGTCGCGTTTCCGCCCCAATCCTGCGACGCCTGGACAGCGCCTATGCCACCAGCCTGCAGAATGCCCACAGCAACTCGTTCTACCGACTGCGGGTGGCTAGCGGCCTGCTGTTGCTGGAGGCCAGCCTGTTGCTGTTGCAAGGGCGACGTGACGACAAGGATCGGCGCTTCTGGAGTGAAGTGGCTGCGGCGGGGTTGACCAGTGTGGCGGCAGGACTGGAACTGCTGGCAGTGGGTACCGGGCAGGCGCTGGCGAATGTCGGGCCGAACAGCGCCACCGCACGGGGGGCGCAGATCAGCCTGGGGCGGTATCGGTTGTGGGGGGCGGGGATGGCGGCTGCGGGGGGATTGGTGAGTATCGGGTGGGATGCGAATGACGCTATCAAGGCGCTGAAACAATCAACAGGCACACCGAATAGCCGAGCCACACTTGCCAGCGCCTACTCCATTCGAGCGACTGCAACATTAGCACTCATGGCTGGACAGGGTGGGATCGCCTTTTCCCAAGCAGGTGCGTATTTCCGTTGGCTAGCGCTGAAGGGTGGCCGCTTTATTCCCGGCGTTTTGTTAGATGTATTGTCCCATTGGGCCACACGCTTAGCAGTCAACCAGACTGCCATGCTGCTACTTGGTCGTATGGCTTGGGTGGGAGGCCTTATCGTGCTGACTGCCACCATTGTATTGCTGATACTCGATGAGAGTGCGCTGGAAAAATGGTGTGACGAATGCTGCTTCAGCCGCAGTCGAGAGACCAACCGTTACAACAGTGCCGAAGATGAATTAAGCGCATTTTTCGATGCCATTGAAGGGACCCTATAATGAATTTCGCAGAATGGGGCTTCTGGCAGGCCATGCTGGAAACAGATGAAGACCGCAAGAGCGACAAAGAAATAGAAAAAAAATACGGTTTAAAAGAAATAGTCGCCTATGAATATGAAGACGATGAAAGTCAGAAAGAAGCGCAGCAGCGCGCCAGCGAAACACCGAGGACTCGAGGACCGGTTTATGCACTTGATGAAAACATCCTGGAAATACGATGCGGAATGCTGGAGGCCAAACGCGGACTTGTAAGCATTTTTTCCATCACAGCAATTACTATGTTGTCGCTTGGATTCTTAGGTGCCGCAGTAGAGGCCAAGTCATTAGTTTTGTTACTGCTTCGTGGCCAGAGCGAGCCTTATGGTCATCATTTGTACCTTGCTGTATTGTTTACCAGCTTGGCTTCTTTGATTTCCTGGTTCTACTTCAAGTATGGCTTTCGTTTTACTCGACTAGAAATGCTCACCTCCCGCCACTTGTTGATTCGATTCAATCGAAAAACCCAGCAAGTCTATCTACACCGCCCCAGCTACTGCGGTGGCATCGTGACCTTGCCCTGGAAAGGCGTGACCTCCTCAGGGTCCAGTGAAAACACCGCAATTGCCGACGGCATCGGCGTGCCACTTCTACTCTACTGGTCACCGCGCGTCACCGGCACCCTTCACCCTGAAGGCGCCTGGGTCGGCAAGGCCGGTAACAACCAGACCGAGCTGCGTGACGAATGGGAGTTCATCCGCCGCTTCATGGACGAAGGCCCCCAAGGCCTGCCGCGGCCCCGCATCACCTCGCATTTCCCCTGGCCCTGGCAAGCCTTCACCCCACAGTTCGAAGGGCTCACCCACTATTTTCGTCGTGCCTCCCGAACAACCAAGGTAGGGCTGCTGCTGATCTGCCCTGCCTTCCTGATCATCGGTCTCGGCCATTGGCTAAGCCTGCTGCTGTGCTGGAAACCGCGCTGGCCGAAACTGATCCGCCAGGCCGGGCTGCCTGGCAAACCCATCCCACCGCTGACCACTCTCGCCGATCGCCCTCCGCATATCCAGGAACGCTTGCGGGCCAACGCGCACCTGTGGGCAATGCGGCCGGGCAAGCGCCCCGAAAAGAAGCCTCGGCGCAGACGCGGAAAATCCGAGGCTGAGCCCTCTTGAACTATCGCTTCTTCAAAGTGCTGCCCGCTTACCCGCCCAAGGCTGCGCCTGTTCCAACTGCCGCGCCATGCGCAACAACCCATCCTCGCCCCCCAGACGTGCCGTGAACATCATCCCTACCGGTAATCCCTTTTCGCTCCAGCCAAGCGGCAACGAGATCGCTGGCTGGCCACTGACGTTGGCCAGCGCGGTAAACCCGGCACTGCCCATGGCGTGCTGGGCATAGCTGTCCCAGGGTTGGTCGAGCGACAGCAGGCCAATGCGTGGGGTGAGGTTGGTGGTGACCGGCGAGAGGATCAGGTCAAACCGCTCGAAATGGCGCTCCATCAACGCTCCAATGGTCTCGAACGACTGTCGAGCCCGATACAGCCCTTCGCCGGTAGTGCCCCGCGCTCGCTCAAGCACCACTTGGGTGATTTTCTCCAGGTCCTGGGCCGTGGCCGCTCTGCCCAGTGCCTGCTCACGGTCCTTCACCAACGTGGTCAGGGCCGTGCCAATCACCGTACCGTGTGCCCCGAACATCTGCCGGGGATCGACCCCCAGTGTCAGCTCTTCAAGTTCATGCCCCAAGCCGGTCAATTGCTTGATGGTCTGCTCCAGAGTCGCGGCAATGGCCGGCTCCAGCGGCGCCCCAGTCAATGATTGGCGCACCACGGCAATGCGCAGCTTGCCCGGTTCACGGGCCAGCTCATCGACATACGGCCGCGCCAGCGGCGCACTCCAATAGGGGCTGCCGGCCTCGTGCCCCTGACCTGCGTCGAGGAACAAGGCCATGTCGCGCACGCTGCGCGAAACCACGTTGCCCACGCTGGCACCAAACCAGCCCTCGAAATGCGCAGGACCACTGGGTGTGCGGTAGCGACTGGGCTTGAGCCCGATCAGCCCGCAATAGGATGCCGGTATACGAATCGACCCCCCACCATCGGTAGCATGGGCCACCGGTACGATGCCGGCCGCTACCGCACTGGCAGCACCACCGGAGGAACCACCCGCACTGTGTTCCAGGTTCCAGGGGTTGCGGGTCTGGCCCCAGAGCAGCGACTCGGTGGTGGTGGTCAGGCCGAATTCAGGGCATGTGGTCTTGCCGAACGGCACCGCGCCGGCCTGCTCGTAGCGGGTGATCAGGGTGCTTGTGCTGGCCGCCGCCGGCGCATCCTTGAACAGGCGGCTGCCATTGGTGGTGGTGGTGCCCTTGAGGTAGGTGTTCAAGTCCTTGATCAGGATCGGCACGCCGGCCAGCGCCCCCTGGGCCAGGGTACCGGCCTGGCGGCGTTGG
Source organism: Pseudomonas vranovensis (assembly GCF_040438935.1). NCBI lineage: Bacteria > Pseudomonadati > Pseudomonadota > Gammaproteobacteria > Pseudomonadales > Pseudomonadaceae > Pseudomonas > Pseudomonas vranovensis. The sequence continues at coordinate 2,737,053 of NZ_CP159259.1, forward strand.
GCCAGCAAGGCGCGGGCGTAGTCCTCGTGCAGCATGTTGACTGCCTTGACCTTGCCATTGACAGCACTGCAGCGGGCCAGCGCCGCGGCGAGCAGGTCCTCGCCGCTGAGCTCGCCCTTGCGCACCGCCTCGCTCATGGCCCAGGCATCCAGGCCCTGGTACTCACGGTCCGAGAGGCCCGCAGCGCGTGCATCGGCAAAGCGACCGAGCAAGCCGACGCCCGCGGCCAGGGCGCCGGCCTTGAGAACGCTGCGCCGGGGCCAGGTGGCAGGCCCTTCAGGAGTCGAAGGCGTTGGGGCGGTGCTGTGCTCGGTCATGAGTGCTACTTCCTGTGCTGGTCTGAAGGCGTGCATCAAGGGACGGTCAGGGTCAATCGGCGGTTACCAGTGCGGTCATCGCTGCCAGGTAATGCTCGCCATAGGGCGGCAGCAATCCCCACTCGCGGCGTGGGTCGTGGGCCGGGGCTTTGAACACGGTACGCATGTGGCTGAATTCAAGGAACCCCTCGCGCCCGTGATAATGCCCAAGGCCGGAGGCACCCACACCGCCGAACGGTGCATCGTGCATGGCGGCGTGCATCATCACATCGTTGATGGTCACCCCGCCCGACAGGCTGTGCTCCAGTACATGGCGCTGCTCATTGAGGTCGGTACCGAAGTAGTACAGGGCCAGCGGCCGTGGGCGAGCGTTGATTTCGGCCAGCACCTGATCGATGTGCTGATAGGTCAACACCACCAGTGCCGGGCCGAAGATTTCCTCGCGCATGATCAGGCAGTCTTGCGGCGGGTTGACCACCACCTGCAAGGGACGCCGGCGATCCCGCGCATCCAGTGGCACGGCTTCAGGCAGGCATTCGACCCGGGCACCCAGTTCGCGCGCTTCGCGCACATAGCTTTCGACCCGCTCCACATGGCGCTGGTTGACCACCGCCACCACGTCCGGATTGCCGGCCACGGTGGGATTGAGTTCGCAGTAGGTGCTGCGCAACGCGGCGAGGAAATTTTCGAGTCTCGCCTCGGGCACATAGACCAGGTCCGGGTTGATGCAGATCTGCCCGCCGTTGCTGGCCTTGGCCACGGCGATACTGAAGGCGGCGCGGGCAACGTCGGCGCTGGAAGAAACGATCACCGGCGACTTGCCGCCCAGTTCCAGGGTCACCGGCACCAGGTGCTGGGACGCGTTGCGCATCACCGACTTGCCCACCTCGGTGCTGCCGGTAAAGACCAGGTGATCGAACGCCTGGCCGGAAAATACCTTGGCCACCGAAGAGTCACCGGTGATCACGGCCACCTCCAGCGGGTCGATGTATTCGGCGAACAGGTTTTCGAGCAGTTGCGCAGTACGCGGCAGTACGTCCGACGGTTTGAGGATCGCCCGGTTGCCTGCCGCCAAGGCCGAGGCCAGTGGGCTGAGCAAGGTGTACAGCGGCGCATTCCAGGTGCCGATGATGCCGACACTGCCCTTGGGCTGGTGCATCACCCAGGCCTGGGCGCCCATCTGGTCATAGGGGGCAAACGGCGGCCGCTGCTCGTCCTGCATCCAATGTTCGAGGTGATCGCGGGCGTGCTTGAGCGAAGACAGGGAACCCACCACATCGTTCATCAGCGAGAAGCCGGCAGGTCGTCCGCCAAAGTCCAGGTCGATAGCCTCGGTCAGTTCGCCGTGGTGGCGCACCAACAGTTCGATCACCTGCTGCAGGCGCTGGCGGCGGGCGGTGGCGCTCACGGCGCCGGCGGCATTGAAAGCGTCCTTCTGGCGCGCCAGCAGGCGGGTCAGTTGGTCTACGGATGGGTGTGCTGAAGTCATCGATTTCCCCTTGCTCACGTGGGTGGCGGCTGGCGCCACACTAGCGAGGCACAAGGGCCTGCGCCTCGTCCGATCGGACGAGAACCCGGCAATTGCGTTAGTCCGTTAAGACGATGTCTGCACAAGGCCTGCGATCGATACTGGCAACACGAAAATCCCACCCCATGAGGTCAGTCATGGCAACGCCAAACATCGGTTTCGACCCCCAGGCCTTTCGCACCGCGCTCGGCACCTTCACCACCGGGGTCACTATCATTACCACCCAGGCCGAAGACGGCTCGCCAGTGGGCATCACCGCCAACAGTTTCAACTCGGTATCGCTCAACCCGCCGCTGGTACTCTGGAGCCTGTCGAAAAAGGCCCGCAGCCTGCCAATTTTCAGCAGCGGCAAGCACTGGAACGTGCATGTGCTGTCGACCGAGCAGGAGCAGTTGTCCGGGCGTTTCGCCACCCAGGGCGAAGACAAGTTCGCCGAGATCCAGTTCGACAACGGGATCAGCGAAGCGCCCCTGCTGCAAGACTGCACCGCACGTTTTCAGTGCCGCACCGCGTTCCAGTATGAAGGCGGCGACCATGTGATTTTTGTCGGCGAAGTGCTGGCGTTCGATCACAGCGAACGCGCACCGCTGGCCTTCCAGAGCGGCCAGTACGCCTTGGCCACGCGCAAGCCGCGCAGTGAATTGCGCCTGGCCACCACCCCGCCGCCGCCCGAGTGCAGCTACACCGAGGACCTGCTCGGCTACCTGCTGGGACGCGCGCATTACCAGTTGCTCAATGCCCTGCGCTTGCTGCTGAACAACCAGCAACTGGACGAGCAGGCGTTCTTCATCCTCTCGGTGTTGTGCATCCGCGACAACCTCACCCTTGACGAGATCAACACCTTCGTCAATTACACCGGCCACGCAGTGACGCTGGCGAGCATGCGTTTTCTGGAGCGCCAGAACCTGGTGGCCATCGAAGGCGAGGTAGGGCAACTGCGCTTCGTGCTCACCGCCAACGGCCGCGAGGCGTCGTTACAGCAACTGGCCTTGGCCAAGGTGGTGGAAGAAGAACTGTCGGCCAAGCTCGGTCCTGCCGATGCCCAGGCGCTGAAGGTGCTGCTCAAGCGCCTGATCGTGGTCAGTGACCCCGGTTTGCCGGATTTGTGGGCACCGCGTTGACCGCCGACGCGCGGGGCATGCCGACGTCCGCCGCTGTCGGCTGGCGCAGCCACGGCTTGTTGCTGTTGTTGGCGATGGTGTTTGCCGACAACTTTGTCGGCCGGCAGATCCTGGCGGTGATGATCGACCCGATCAAGGCCGAGTTCGGCGTCGGCGATACCGCCATGGGGCTGATCTCCGGCCTGGCGTTCGCCGCCGTGTACGCGGTGCTCGGCCTGCCGGCCGGGCGCCTGGTCGACCGTTTGCCGCGTACCCGCCTGCTGGCGGTGTCGTGCCTGCTGTGGGCACTGGCGACGATGGCCTGCGGCCTGGCTGGCAGCTTCATGGTGCTGGCGATTGCGCGCATGCTGGTGGCGGTGAGCGAGTCGCCCACCACCTCGGCTTCGCTTTCGCTGATCGCCGACCTTTATCCGCCGCACCGGCGCTCGTTCGCCATCAGTTGTTTTACCGCTGCGCCGACGTTTTCCTCGATCATCGGCTTGAGCATCGGCGCCTGGGTGGTGGAACACTATGGCTGGCGCAGTGCATTCATAGCCCTGGGCGTACCGGCGCTGCTGTTCTGCGCATTGTTGGCGCTGGTGCGCGATCCCTTGCGCGGTCGCTGGGACCTGGCCAGCAGCGCCCCCGCCACGCCCGTACTGGGCCTGGGCAGCGAGGCGCGCAAGCTCTGGGCCCTACCCGCCTACCGTTGCCTGATCCTGGCTGGCGGCCTGACCACCTTGAGCTCTTATGCCATCGGTATGTGGAACACCAGTTTCCTGATTCGCTCCCATGACCTGTCGCTGCAGCACGCCGGCATGCTCGCGGGCGTGATCTGCGGCGTAGCGGCCGGTATCGGCGGCCTGTTCGCCGGCTGGCTCAACGACCGCCTGAGCCACCGCAGCCCACATTGGCAGATCCTCATCCCGGTGCTGGGCAACCTGATTGCCCTGACGGCGTTGATCATCTACCTGTTGTGGCCGGCAGGCGTGCTGACCCACTTCGCGGGCGTGCCCATTCCTGTCGCCATGCTCTGGTGTGCGTTGTACAGCTTCTTTGTGGTGTGGTGGGTGGCACCTTCGTACAACCTGGTGACCCAACTGGTGCCCGCCAGCCGCCGTGGTACTGCGATGGCCTTGCAGACCATTGTCAGCACCTTGCTCGGCGTGGGGATCGGGCCACTGTTGACCGGGCTGTTCAGTGATCTGCTGGTGACGCAGTTTGCCGAGCAGTCACTGCGTTATGCACTGGTGCTGGTGAGTTTGCCGTTGCTCGGATCGGTGGCGTTGCTGGGGCGTACGGCGATGCATGCGGGCAAACATGGCTATGGCCGGGGGCTTTGAAACAGCGGCCTTCACAGACAGCATACGGTGTAGCCGCTGCCGCCAGGCTGCGATCGACTGCGCAGCAGGCGCTCAGGGTTTACGGCCGCTTTGCGGCCGATCGCAGCCTGGCGGCAGCGGCTACATGAGGCTAGAACCGCTCATCTCCTATCGACGGCAGGGTCAGCTCCTTGACGAAGCTGGCCGCCGACAGGCTCAGGGCCAGGCGCACCACCTGGACCACATCATGCACCGGGATCAACTGCCCGCCGCCTCGCTGCTCGGCCAGCTCGCGCGGGGTCGCCAGTGGGTCGTCGGTATTCAAGTAGCCCAGGTTGAGGCAGGTCACGCCCAACTGCTGCTCTCGATAGCCTTCGCGCAAGGCATCGGCCATGCCACGCAGGGCAAACTTGGAGGCACTGAAGGTGACTTCGGGCCGACCGCTCTGGGTCAGGCCAGAGGTTGAACCGGTGAGGATGATGCGCGGACGGGCACTTTGCAGCAGGGTGGGCAACAGGCGCTTGATCAGGACCAGGGGCGAGGTAATGTTGCAGCTGACAATGGCCTCGATCTGCCCGTCGTCATCGCCCTGAAAGTCATACGCCGGCGAGAAGGCCTGTTCTTCCCAGATGCCCAGGTTGTAGATCAGCGTGTCCAGCCCTTGCCCGGCCACGGCCTGCTCCAGGCGCTGCGCGGCGTCGCGCGGATGGGCCAGGTCAGCCTCGACCCACTGCACCTGTACGCCGGCTTGCATCACCAGCCCCTGAGGCTGGCTGCGCGACACGCCAATCAAGGTATCGCCTGCCCCTCCCAGGCCCTCGACCAATGCCCTGCCCAATCCTTTGCTGGCACCTACCACCATGATCTTCATCGCCTGTTTCCTTACGTGGCTTGCTGAAAGACCCGGCATGCAAACAGGGCATTGATGACTTGGCAAATCGGAGCTTGTATCAGGATGTGTGCCTGTTCAGCCTATGCCAGGTAACGCCGGAACCAGGCCAGAGTCCGCTCCCAGGCCAGGTTCGCCGCCGCTTCGTCGTAGCGCGGCGTGGAGTCGTTGTGAAAACCGTGGTTGGCGCCGGGGTAGAAGTAGGCCTCGTAGGTCTTGCCCGCAGCCTTGAGCGCCTGTTCGTAGGGGGGCCAGCCTTCGTTGATACGGGTGTCCAGTTCGCCGTAGTGCAACAGCAAGGGGGCCTTGATTTTCGGCACATCCCTGGCATCGGCCTGGCGACCATAAAACGGGACTGCCGCGCCCAGTTCGGGGTACGCCACGGCGGCGGCATTGGCCACGCCGCCGCCATAGCAGAAGCCGGTGATGCCGACCTTGCCGGTGATGATGTCCTGCTTCATCAGCCATTCGATGGCGGCGAAGAAGTCATTCATGAGCTTTTCCGGATTGACCTTCTCTTGCAACGCGCGGCCCTTGTCGTCATTGCCAGGGTAGCCACCCACCGACGTCAGGCCATCGGGTGCCAGGGCCACGAAGCCTGCCTTGGCCAGGCGCCGGGCGACATCCTCGATGTAGGGGTTCAGGCCACGGTTCTCATGCACCACCACAACCCCGGGTACCTTGCCCTGGGCCTTGGCTGGACGCACCAGGTAACCGCGAACCTGGCCGTGGCCCTTGGGCGAGGGATACAGGATGTAGTCGGCGACGATGTCCGGGTCGGTGAAAGACACCTGCTCGGCCAAGGCATAGTCTGGGCTCAGGGATGCCAGCAAGGCCCCGGCGGTCATGCCGGCAAAGGCAAACGCCGCCGCCCGGTCAAGAAACTCGCGGCGGTCGATCCGGCCATGGGCATAGTAGTCGTAGAGTTCGAGCAGTTCAGGGGCAAAGTCTTTGGCAGTCAGACGTTCCATGGATGCGCACTCTGTCGGATGTGACAAGGAAACAAGCCTGATTCATTAAAGCAGGCCAGGCGCACCCTGGCCCAGGCGCCGCGATCGCGTATGATGCGCGCCCTGCCCCACGAACGATTGAAGGCCCCCATGCAGATGAGCAAGCGCGAACAGGCACAGCTTGAGCGACGCCTGGTAGCGACCCTGACCGAGGCCTGCGAGACGGCCAAGGCACAGGTCATCGGGTTTTCCTGGCTGACGCACGTGGTCGACTATGCACGCTTCCCCACCAGCCTCAAGGTGATCTGGGTATTCGAGACCCAGGCAGACCAGGATCGCGCCCTGGCCGCTGGCCAGGACCGCTACATGGTCGAGCTGACAGCCATGGCCCTGCAGGCCTGCGACCTGACCCTCGAACGGGTGGACGCGCTTGTACACTTTGATTCCGAACAGCAGTGCCAGCGCGCCAACGCCGGCAATTGGCCCCAGCGTCTGGCACGCGTGTACGCCTCGCGAGGTTGACCCATGGCCAAGGACATCGAAAACCCCTGCATTGCCGTGTGCCAGCTAAGCGGCGACCTGTGCCTGAGTTGCGGGCGCAGCAAAGAGGACATCCGCCAGTGGAAACGCATGAAGCGACCAGAAAAAATGGCTGCGGTGCAACGCGCGCGAGTACGCATGAAAAGCGTGCAGAAGAAGAAATCCTGAGGGTGCGGGCCAGAGCAACGGTCTTGCTCTGGATCACACTGCCATCGCTCCCAGCAGCCCCTTCACCACCGCCTGCTCCGGCCGCTGCCGACACCGCGCATAGTCCGCCAACTGCTGATCCGCGCTGGTGCCGTCACGCAAGATCACTTCAGCCCACTCGAAACTGCGCTCGCTGTCGCAGGGGGCAACCTCGAACAAGGCCCGTGCCTGGGCCAGCCATTGCAAGGCGCTCCCCTGCCCCTGGTTCCCCTGGCAGATGTACTGCCCATGCCGCCCATAGCGCATGGCCCGCCAGTAATTCTGCTCAGTGATCCAGTATTGCTCGCGCGTCAACGGTGCGCTCTGCGGGTGACGCAGGCAATGCTCGACCATGCAGCGAAACAGTCCGGCAATGCACAGGCCATCCTCGAGCCGCGGGCAGGCATCGGCGATGCGCAGTTCCACCGTTGGGTAGTGACGCGATGGGCGGATCACCCACCAGCAATCGTTGCCCTCGCGCAACGAACCGGTGCGTTTGAGCAACGCCAGGTAACGCTCGTAGGCCTGCCAGTCGCCCAGCCGTTGCGGCAGGCCCATGTGCGGCCATTCACCACACGCCACCTGGCGGTAACTCTGGTAGCCGGTGGGTTGGCCCTCCCAGAACGGTGACGAGGCACTCAACGCCAACAGCAGCGGTATCCACGGCAGCAGCTGGTTGATCAGCTTGATCCGATCGTGCCCTGGCGCGACGCCGACATGCACATGCAAGCCACACAACAGGCTGCGTCGGGCCACCTGCTGGTAGTCCTCGAACAATTGACGAAAATGCTCCTCGTCGGCGGGCAACTGCTGGTGCCAGCCTCCCATCGGGTGACTGCCCACCGCGATCACACCGACACCTTCCCCAGCCAGCACCTGCAACAACCGTTGCCGACTCTGGCGCAAAAACTCGCCAGCCTGGGCCAGGTTGCTGAATACAGGCGAGGCGACTTCTATCTGGCTCTGGAACATTTCCTGGGCGAAGTGGGCGCCGAGTACCTGGCGGCACAGGTCGATGACCGCCGAGGTTGGCCTGGCCAGCACCTGTCCACTGTCCAGGCTTACCAGCAGGTACTCCTCCTCGATGCCGAACGTGCAGGCGCTGTTCATCGGCGGCTGACGCTCAGCGCCACCGCGGCAATGCGTTCGACCTGTTGGTATCCCGGTTCCAGTAGCTGCTCGCCGAACACATCCGGGTCAAGCTCCTGGTAACGCCAGGCCCAACGGGTATCGGCGAGGGGTTTGTGCAGGGCCGCCAGGAACGGATCACGGCCTTCGACCATCGCCACACCGGTGTACAGCAACAATGTGCCGCCCGGCGCGAGACGTGGCAGCGCCTCTTCGACCATCCGCAACGACAACTGCTCGCCGAGCGCCCCGCCACCATGACGGTAGGCGCGTTCGCGGGCATCCAGCATGTAGGGAGGGTTGGCCACGATCAGGTCGAACTGGCCGGTGATGCCCTGGAGCACATCACTGTGCTCCACCGAGACATTGGCAAGCCCGGCCAGAGCGACGTTGATGGCCGTCATGCGCAGGGCCTGGTCATTGATATCCACGGCACTGACCTGTGCGTGCCGGGCGCGCCCTGGCGATCAATACCGCCCCCACACCTGCGCCGCAACCGATGTCCACGGCGTGATTGATAGGCGCGGTGCTGTCTTGCAGGTGCGCTTGGATCAGCCGGGCAAAACGATAGGTGTCGGGGCCGAAGAACACCGCGTCGACGCTGTCGGTGGGGAAGCTTGAATGCACGAACAACGCATCATCCAGGCTCGACCAGCGCACCCGGCTGCGCAGCCGTTTACCTTCGCGGTCGACTAACCCGGCCCGTTGCAATTGCTCCAGTTCGTCAGGCGACAACAGCGATGCCTCGAAAGGACGGTTCCAGCCGAAGATATCGCGCAGCGTGCTCGCCTGCTCGGCGCCCGGCCGGGCGTTGTTACGCGCCTGGGTCAGCGGCGTGACGCAGGTGAAGCGGTAGCCGTCGGCCTGCAGCCGCTGCCCCAGTTGCAACAAGGCCTGATCGGCCTGGCGTTGTGTCTGGCTCAATTGCATCCGGTACTCCTTAGCGGTTGAGGCCGGTCATCCGGGCAAAACGCCGCGTTGCCCACAGACCACGGGGCAAGGCATGGCGGTTGCCAGCCATTTCTTCAATCAACAGGTCGACGCGGGCTTCGGGTGGCAGGGTCTGCAATACGGCCTCCAGCGCCTGGCCTTGCGCTTCGTCGTGCAGTGGCTCGGCCTTGACCAGAAGGGCATGGCGCTGGCCTGCAGCAGGTTTCCAGTTACCGGCAATCCAGTCTTGCAGCAGCTGTTTCTCATACGGGCTGAACACACCGAACATAGCCGCGGCCGGCCCGTCGATCAGTTGCCAGAAGCGACTGTGCGCCGGGTCCTGATGGCGTTTGATCCAGCCCTTGCGCTGCAACACCGCGAGAAAACCCGACAACAGGTTGGTCTCGGCCAGCCATTGGTTGACGGTTTTCCCTTCGAAGCGGCAGTAATCGGAGTGCATGTGCTGGCCGAAACTGCGCTTGCGCTCAAGGGCAGCGAGCAGTTCGGCTTCAAGGTCGAAACTGTCGATGATCGCCAGCGCCCCCGGCCCCAGGTCGTTGAGCCGGTAGCCGCGCGATACGCGCTGGTAGAACGCTGTGCTGCCGTGTTCGGGCCACACGTGCTGCAGCGCGTGCAATGCCTTGCAGGCATGCCCGCTGCTGGCGTTGTCGATGGTGACATGCAGGCGGAAATACTGCGGGTCGATCCCCAGTTCATCGAGTTCGAAGGCCGTGATCAACAGGTGCAACGGCGGTTGCTCGTAGCCCAGGTTGTAGCCGATCACCTCGGGCAGCAGCGCTTCGGTATTCAACCCCAGGGCCAGCTGCACGCAGCCCTGCAGATAGCGGTCGGCACCCAGGGGCAGTTGCTCGTGACAGCCCAGCTCGCTGAGCAGGCGCTGGAAGATCAGTACGTGGTTGCACGCCGGGTCGCCGTCACCGAGTTCCTCCAGGTAGGTACGGATCAGGCCATGAAAGCGCGGGTCGGGCCAATGGCGCAATGTGCCAGCCAACCAGGCACCGTCCACCGCCTTGGTCGGCGCCACGTGCTGGAGAAAATACAGGGCGTGGGCGCGATTGCTGAAGTAGCGCCGGGACGCGCCGGCCTTGCGCCCTTCAAGGTAGGCGGCATAACAGCGGGCCACTTCGCCTGCACGATAGCTTGACCACGGGCCCAACTGGGCGGGATCGCCGGGCAGGTCATCAGGCAGCGCGTCGGCCAGTTGTAATTGCTCCTGCAGCCACTCCAGCCCCTCGCCGGGGCGCCCCTGCAGCAAGGTGTGATAACGCTGTTCCATGGGCGAGCGGCCGGTGAAGGCGATTGAAGTGGGCGCAGTCGAGGCAGTCAACGCAGTCATGGCGAGCTCCTGCCGTCAGTTGTCCTGTTCGGGGTTGGGTTGCGGCTTTGGCTCGGGCCCCGGCTGTGGGTCCGGTGCAGGCACATCGGATTTCTGCATTTGCAGCGAGGGTTTGCTCTGGTCCGCATCGGTTGCGGCGTGATCGGGTCGGTCGAAGCAGCCTTGGAGGAGGAACAGGCTGCACAGCAGGCCAAGCAGGTAACGTAGTTTCATGACGGCCGTCTCGGTTGCCGGGCAAAGATGCCCTGTTATGCAGATGAGGCCGGTCGCGCGCTGAAGTTCAGCGCAATTGCGCCGACGCAGGATGGAAGGTCGCAAGCAGGCGCCCGCGCAGACCTGTAGACTTGCACCCCGCGCCAAGTCACCGGCCTTTTACTGTTTGGAGTGTGCCCCGATGCCCGTCACCCACCACGTTGTCGCCCCACCCGAGGAGGCGACCAAAAGCCAGGTCCTGCAGTTGGTGGTCGATAACCTGACCGACATCAGCGCCATCGGCATCACGCCGAGCAACCCGCTCTACAACCTGTACCAGTACGGCATCGGCTTTGAGGTTCACCTGTACCTGGAGGCGATGAAGGCCAACGGCGAATTGAGGGTCGAGCTGCTGATCGCCACCGACCTGGACGACCCGCAGACGGTCACCGGCTTTGCCCTCTACCTGCCGGTGCAAGGTGACCCCGACGCCTGCACCCTGGCGTATATCGCCGTAGACCAGGACTACCGCCGCCAGGGCATCGCCAGGGCCTTGGTGCAACAGATGACCGCGCGCTATCCCCACGCCGAACTGGCGTGTGCGGTGAGCAAGGTCGCGTGTTTCGAGGCGCTGGGTTTCCGGGTGATCGGCTTACGGGGGCCGCAGGTGCTGATGAACACCCGCGATCACGCCAGCGACGGCCAGGTGGCGATGCTGGATGTGGCGCCGATCTACCGTACCCTGGAGGTGCGGCAGATTCATACCTACCTGCTGCAACAACATGGCAAGCGGGCCATGGTCGATGCCGAGAAGCAGCGGGATCGACACCTGGACCAATTGCAGCGCAAAACCGAGGCGTTCGTGCTTGAGCGTCTTGACCCGGCGGCCCTGCAACCGGGCACCCGGGTTCACCTGGTCTAGGCCTGCCCTGCCAGCGCCATCAGCACCTGCAACACATGGCCGGTGCTTTGCTCCACCTGGCCTTCACGACTGGCAATCCCCAGGTGACGCCACAATCCCGGCCGCAGCGGGCGCATGCACAGGCGTGGGTCGGGCTCGGGCGAGCTGGCTTCGTGGGGCAGCAGGGTTGCGCCATAACCGGCTGCCACCAGGCTCTTGATCGCATCGTTGTAGTTGAGCTGGATACGCGCCTGCGGTTGCAGGCCGGCGGTGGCGAACCATTCGCCGGTCACCCGTGACAGCTGGGTGGTGCTGTCGTTGAGGATCAGCGCATGGCTGGCCAGCCATGCCGGGGTGATACGTGCAGGCGGCTGCCAGCTCGTCGGGATGAATGCCATGATCGGATCGCGGCGCCAAGGCCGGATCTGCACGCCTTTGGCCGCTGCTTGCGGCAAGGCCACCAGTCCCAGGTCGAGGGTGCCGTCCTGCAGGCGGGCCAGGGACTCCCGCGAGGTCAGAACCTGTACCTGCACGTCGATGCCCGGGTGTCGCACACCGAGGATGTCCAGCGCCTGCGGCAGCAAATGGGCAATGGCGCCAGTGGAGGCGCCCAGGCGCACCCGACCGCTCAGGCCCTGGACCTGGCGCTGCACCTCATCGAGCGCCTGTTCGGCATCGGCCAGCAGGCGCCGGGCACGTTCGAGCAGGGTTTCGCCAATGGCCGTGGGGTGGATCTGCCCGCGCTTGCGCGACAGCAGCGGCGCACCGATGCGCGCCTCGAGGTCGGCAATGTGCAGGCTTACCGTGGGCGGGGCGAGGTTGAGGACCCGGGCCGCCCGGGCAAACGAACCCAGGTCGGCAATCACTACCAAGGTCCGCAGGCGATCGAGGCTGATTTCGCGCATGGAGGCCGTACATTCAGAATTGATGAATGTCAGCATCATGATATTCAAATTTTCTTTCGTCCAGATCGGCGCGAGGATAAGCACTTCCCTGACCTGATTGATTGAGAGCCCCATGCATCAGCCTGTTGTTTTTATCGATGGCGACCAAGGCACCACCGGCCTGCAGATCCATGCCCGCCTGAACGGTCGCAGCGACCTGCGCCTGCTGACCCTGCCAGCGGCCGAGCGCAAGGACCCGCAGCGCCGCGCCGAGGCGATCAACAGTGCCGACGTGGCCATTCTGTGCCTGCCCGACGAGGCTGCGCGCGAAGCGGCCGCTACCATCGTCAACCCGAATGTACGGGTGATCGACGCAAGCTCTGCCCATCGCACCACGCCGGGTTGGGTCTACGGCCTGCCGGAGCTTAACGACGAACAGGCCCAGCGCATTGCCCAGGCCAAGCGTGTAAGCAACCCGGGTTGCTACCCCACCGGTGCCATTGCCTTGCTGCAACCCCTGGTGCAGGCGGGGCTGGTGCCCACCGACTACCCACTGACCATCAACGCAGTGTCGGGGTATTCCGGTGGCGGGCGGGCGGCGGTGGAGCGTCATGAAGCCGCTGGGGTGCAGGCGGCGCACAGCCTGCTGGTGTATGGGCTGAACCTGGACCACAAGCACGTGCCGGAGATCCAGCAGCATGCCGGTCTGGCGCAGCGGCCGGTGTTCGTGCCCAGCTATGGCAGTTACCGCCAGGGCATCGTGCTGACCATTGCCCTGCAAGAACGGCTGCTGCCTGCCGGCGTGACTGCCGAACGGTTGCAGGCATGCCTGGAGCAGCACTACCACGGTGCCCGCCATGTGCAGGTGGCAGCGCTGGAGCAAGGCGGCAGTACGACCCAGCTTGATCCGCAGGCGCTCAATGACAGCAATGACCTGCGCCTGGCGCTGTTTGCCAACCAGGGGCAAGTACTGTTGACGGCGGTGTTCGACAACCTGGGCAAAGGCGCCTCGGGGGCGGCGGTGCAGAACCTGGACTTGATGCTGGCGACGCTGAGCTGATCGCAGGCATCGCGGGGCAAGCTCGCTCCCACCGGCATTGTTTGCATCGGTGGGAGCGGGCTTGCCCCGGTACAAACCGGGGACATGGTTTACAGGCTGAATGTGTAAACCATGTCTCCGGTTTACTGTGTAAAGGTGCCTGCGGTTCTACACCCGCGATCAATCCTGTTTTCGCACCACCGCCAACGGCACCCACCCTGCCAGATCACCCTTGTGACACCACACCCAGCCATTGAGTTGCCGACCACCCTCCAGCAATTCCCCCGGATCGACATCCAGCTCCCGCGCACAGTAATCCTCAAGGGCCCTGCCGCCCTCCCCGGGCAGCCGCTCGATCACCTGCCCCGGCACCCAGCCGCCCGCGTGTCCCGGTGTCGTGCAGAAGTACCAGTTGTCCCAGCCCTCTTTACCTTCGTAGCGCTCGCCAATGGCCAAAACAGCACCTTTGGAAAAGCTGATGGGCTCGGGATACTCGCTGCGATGCTGCTCGGTCACGATGTACTTCATTGGTTTGCACCTCCATTTGCGCTGGTCTGCGTCCGTGATTTTACGTAGCATCCTAGCTTTTTTGCGCCGGCTGCCCTGCCGGTCCGTTCGTCAGGTAGCCCATGAAAACACGCTCTATCCGCGCCGATGTCCTGGCAGGCCTCACCACCTCGTTTGCCCTGGTGCCCGAGTGCATCGCCTTTGCCCTGGTGGCGCACCTCAATCCATTGATGGGGTTGTATGGCGCGTTCATCATCTGCACCCTCACCGCCTTGCTCGGCGGACGGCCGGGGATGATTTCCGGAGCGGCGGGGTCGATGGCGGTGGTCATCGTCGCGCTGGTGGTGCAGCACGGGGTGCAGTACCTGCTGGCCACGGTGCTGCTGGGCGGCCTGATCATGATTGCCTTCGGCGTGCTGCGCCTGGGCAAGCTGGTACGCATGGTGCCGTATTCGGTGATGCTGGGTTTCGTCAACGGTCTGGCGATCATCATTGCCCTGGCCCAGCTCGAGCACTTCAAGCACGACGGCGCCTGGCTCAGCGGCTCGCCGCTGTACATGATGATCGGCCTGGTGGTGCTGACCATGACGGTGGTCTACCTGCTGCCACGCCTGACCCGCAGTGTGCCGCCAGCGCTGGTTGCCATCCTGGCGGTCGGTGCCGGGGTGTACCTGCTCGACCTGCCCACCCGCACCCTGGGAGACCTGGCGCATATCGCCGGTGGCCTGCCGCAGCTGAGCTGGCCGGACATCCCGTGGGACCTCGACACCCTGCGCATCATCGCGCCCTACGCGCTGCTCATGGCCCTGGTAGGCTTGCTGGAAACCCTGCTGACCCTCAACCTCACCGACGAAATCACCGAGACTCGCGGCTACCCCAACCGCGAGTGCATGGCACTGGGCGTAGCCAACATGACCTCGGGCATGTTCGGCGGCATGGGCGGCTGCGCGATGATCGGCCAGACGGCGATCAACCTCAGCTCCGGCGGCCGTGGCCGGCTCTCGGGCGTGGTGGCCGGGGTGATGATTCTGCTATTCGTGTTGTTTCTCTCACCGCTGATCGAGCGCATTCCGCTGGCAGCGCTGGTGGGGGTGATGTTCGTGGTGTCGCAGCAGACTTTCTCGTGGGCTTCGCTGCGGGTACTGCACAAGGTGCCGACCCACGACATGCTGGCGATCATCGCAGTGACGGTAGTGACCGTGTTCACCGACCTCGCCACAGCGGTGCTGATCGGCATTGTCATCGCCGCGATCAACTTTGCCTGGCAACAAGCCCGAGAGCTGTACGCCGACAGCCACCTGGAGAGCGACGGCAGCAAACTGTACCGCGTCCACGGCACCCTGTTCTTTGCCTCGACCACGCCGTTTCTCAACCAGTTCGACCCTGCCAACGACCCGAACCAGGTCACCCTGGACTGCCAGCACCTGAATTTCGTCGACTATTCAGCCATTGCTGCGCTCAAGACCCTGCGTGAGCGCTACAGCAACAACGGCAAGCACCTGCGCGTGGTACACCTCTCCGACCGCTGCAAGCAGTTGCTCAAGCGCACCGACCTGCACTACGGCTAAGGGCGCTACGGGGCGCCGAACATCGCGGTCCAGTAGATCCCAGCATCGCTCTTGGGGTCGACCGCATAGGCGGCGCCCAGCTCGCTGTACTGCGGGTTCATCAGGTTGGCGCAGTGGCCGGGGCTGGCCAGCCAACCATCGACCACCTTGCGCGGAGTGTCCTGGCCCGCAGCGATGTTCTCGCCGGTCTGCTGCCCGGCATAGCCGGCAAGCTCGGCCCGGTCGCC
Source organism: Pseudomonas vranovensis (assembly GCF_040438935.1). Taxonomy (NCBI): domain Bacteria; kingdom Pseudomonadati; phylum Pseudomonadota; class Gammaproteobacteria; order Pseudomonadales; family Pseudomonadaceae; genus Pseudomonas; species Pseudomonas vranovensis. The sequence continues at coordinate 2,752,618 of NZ_CP159259.1, forward strand.
CGGGGTACGGCCATCTCGGTCCACATGGTCGAGGAAGTTCTGGTTGGCCATGGCCCGGGTATGGGATTCGGCGGCGCCGGCCAGCGTCGGGTTCCAGGCCAGCGGCGAGGTGGCGGCAAAGGCCTGGGTACCACATTGGCGCTGTTGGCCGCGGGCCGCGTTGATCAACTGCAGCAGCTTCTGGCCTTCGGCCTGCCAGTCGCCCAGCCGTCCGGCCAGCAATGGGCGGGCCAGCACGATGCGCCAATCGCGGCCTTGCTGGCTCACACCGATATCGACGAACTGCGGGTCGAGCACCACGTGGCAGAAGCTCTCCTGCACGGCCTGCATCGCGACCTGGGCATCCCGAGGGCCGTTGAGGGTGATGGCCTGAACATTGACCATCGGGTAGGTGGCCTGCGCCAGCGCCTCGCGCAGATCCACGGTACCGCTGGCCGACAGTACCAGGCGCGGGTCGCTGGCCAGCGGCGGCAACTCCAACGAGGCCTGGCCGCCACAGCGCTGGGCCTGGCTACGGTAACTGTTGATCGAATCGATCAATTGCGACGGCTCGCTGGCCTGTACCGCGGTGGCGATCGCCAGGGCCAGGCCCAGGCCGGATAGACGCAAAACGGATGGCAGGACGCGCATGCAAATCTCCCTTGAACGGACGACGCCCATGATGCGCGATGTTGCCCGTCGTCGAACAGCTGGAATGTTTTGAGCGCCGTGCGGTCGACCTTGTAACGGGAAGTCTTGACCCTCCACCGCCACCCAAGGGCACGACCATGCGCCTTATAACGATTGTAACCTGCCTTTTCCTGGCCCTCGCCGGGCCCTTGGCGCTGGCCAGCGAACCCAAGGCCGAGGTAGCCGAAGACAAAGCGCAAGTGCTGGAGCACAAGGCGGCTGTACAACCCGATGCGCCGCCAGCGCCCAAGGGCAAGGCCATTACCCAGACCGAAGTCCAGGCCGTGGACCCGGCAGGTCAGGCAGCACTGGACGACGCCATCACCTGCATGGCGCGCAGCATCTACTGGGAATCCAAGGGCGGTCAGGCACGGGACATGGAAGCGGTGGCCAGTGTGGTGATGAACCGCCTGGGCCATGAAGGGTTTCCGGATACGGTGTGCGGGATGGTCAAGCAGGGCTCGGAAACCGGCAACTGCCAATTTTCCTGGTGGTGTGACGGGCGCTCCGACTCGGTCCTGGAAGAGACCCGCTACGCCATTGCCAAGGAGATTGCACGCAAGGCGCTGAACCGGCAGCTGGAGGATCGCACCCAGGGGGCGCTGTATTTTCATGACCGCAATGTAAAACCGGATTGGGCGCGGGCGTATGTGAAGACGACCGAGACGGGGGATTTTCTGTTCTACAAACCGCGTAACGGGACGGCGCGATAGCCTTGGCATCCTGGAAAGCCGCTTTGGGCATCAGTCAGACACATCCAGCAGCGGGATATCCCCCGCCTTGCCCGCACGACGGTCACTCATCCAGTTGGCCAGTTGCTCGGAAAACGCCACCGGCGCCTTGCGCCCCACACGCCGGGCGATGTCGAGGATGGTCTGCTGGGCCAGCGCTTCTTCCATCCGCTTCTGCGCCGTGAGCATCACCGCATGAATGGAGCACGTCCCTTCCTGCGCCCAGCTCGGCGGCGAGCCTTCAAACAACGCACAACGATCACGCACATCCCGGCACTCGAAAATCATCTTGCGCCCGTCGATGGCGGTGACGATGTCCAGTACGGTGACTTCATCGGCAGGCCGGGCGAGCCTGAAGCCGCCACGTACGCCTTCGGTGGCGACCACCAGTCCGGCCTTGGCCAGTTTGGTGAAAACCTTGGCCAGGTATTCCTGGGGTACGCCTTGCAACTCGGCCAGGTCACGCACGCTGGCTTCCCGGCTGTCGCCCCGCTCATCGACCAAAAAAGCCAGGCAGTGGATGCCGTACTCCACCCCAGCGCTGTACAGTGACATGACAATCTCCGACTAACTTTGTCGCATATTCTAACAGCGATTAGCGCCTCAACGGGATCCAGCCGTCTACCACAACGACCGTCCATCGGCTTCCAGCCCCGCGCCAAAGCCCTATATTCTGCGCAAGATACCAGAAACAGAGCGGTCCGCAGGCAAGGTTACCCGGATCGTTCGGTGAATCGACAGGAAAAAATCCTTGCACGCACAAACTACGATCAATAGAGTCGTAGTTATTCGGCGCTGATGGAGCCTCCCCTCAAGGCCGCAAACAACAATCTCTTTTATGTGGAGCAGCAAATGAAACAGCACATTCTGATTGTCGGCGCAGGGTTTGGTGGCGTCTGGAGCGCCTTGAGCGCAGCCCGCCTGCTGGATCAACACGGCCGCAGCGATGTCGCCATCAGCGTCCTGGCGCCACAAGCGGAACTGCGCATTCGTCCACGCTTCTACGAGCCGCAAGTGCACCAGATGAAAGCCCCGCTGATCGACCTGTTCAACGCCGTCGGCGTCAACTTCATCCAGGGCGCGGCCGATGAGATCGACGTGGCCGGCAAGCGCGTGCGCTACACCGACGCCAGCGGCCAGCGCAGCAGCCTCGCCTACGACCGTCTGGTGATGGCGGCTGGCAGCAAGGTGTTGCGCCCCGATCTTGACGGCATCCATGAGCATGCCTTCGACGTCGACCAGATCGAGTCGGCGGCGCGCCTTGAGCAACACCTCAAATCCCTGGCCAGCCTGCCCGACTCGCCGGCACGCAACACGGTGGTGGTCGCCGGTGGCGGCTTCACCGGCATTGAAACCGCGACCGAGCTGCCAGGCCGCCTGCGGGCAATCCTCGGCGCCGACGCCGCTGTACGGGTGATCATCGTCGACCGTGGCGCGAAGATCGGCGCGGCGCTGGGTGAAGGCATCAGCCCGACGATCATCGAAGCCTGTGAGGCGCTGGGCGTGGAATGGCGGGTCAATGCCTCGGTGGCGTCGGTGGATGCCGATGGCGTCACCCTTGCCGACGGCCAGCGCATCGACGCCAGGACCGTGATCTGGACGGTGGGTGTACGGGCCAGCGCCCTGACTGCACAAGTACCCGCCGAACGCGACCCTCAGGGCCGCCTGCATGTGGACCGCAACCTCAAGGTCAAGGGGCAGGACCACGTCTATGCCGCCGGTGACGTGGCCTACGCAGCCACCGACGACCAGGGCAATTTCGCCGTGATGTCGTGCCAGCACGCCATTGTCCTGGGCCGCCACAGCGGCAACAACGTAGCGGCCGACCTGCTCGGTGTGGCCCCAACCCCGTACAGCCAACCCAAATACGTCACCTGCCTCGACCTGGGCGCCTGGGGCGCGGTGTATACCGAAGGCTGGGACCGACAGGTCAAATTGCTGCAACAGGAGGCCAAGGAGCTCAAGACCCAGATCAATACCACCTGGATCTACCCGCCCGCCGCCGACCGCACCGCCGCACTGGCCGCTGCCGACCCGCTGATCCCGATTGCCTGAAGTACTTGCCGAGGGGCCGCACATGCGGCCCTTCACATTTGTGGGAATCGAGTAATTGCGCTGTCAGACCGGAGACAGGTAGCATTGAGAACGATTCACACTAACGTCTGGACAACCAACCGGTGCAAACCCCGTCTACCCGCAAGCTGGGCTTTTTCTTCAGCGACCATCACCGGTGGCTCCTGCAGCACATCCACAAACGCCTGCGCAATCGCGCCGACGCCGAAGACACCGCCGCCGAAACGTTCTGCCAGATGCTCGCTGCCCGGGTCGACCCGGAGAGCATCCAGCAGCCGCGCGCCTACCTCTCGACCATCGCCCGGCGCCTGATCTTCGACCGTCACCGCCGCCGGCAACTGGAGCTGGCCTACCTTGAACGCTTGTTGGCACTGCCTGAGCCGCTGGCACCGTCCCCGGAAGAGCAATTGCTGCTGATCGAAGCGCTGGTGACCATCGACCAGCTGCTCGATGGCTTGCCGATGATCGTCAAGGCTACCTTCCTCTACAGCCAGCTGGACGGCCTGAGCTATGTAGACATCGCGCGCAAGCTCGAACTCTCCGAACGCACGGTGAGCCGCTACATGAAGCAGGCCCTGCAGCAGTGCTACCTGAGCGAACTGGCACCATGAACCAACCGCGCCTGGACTCGGCCGCCGAAGGTGCCATCGACTGGATGGTGCGCCTGAGCGCCGGCAACACCGACGCCACGTTACAGGCGCAGTTCGATCAGTGGCTGGCCAGCGACCCCGGCCACGCCTTGGCTTGGAAGCGCCTGCAAGACCGCCTGGGCGGTGCCTGCCAGACCGTGCGCAGCCTCGACCGCCGCGCACCGGGCCAGGCCGGGGAAGCACGCCGGGTGTTGCTGCAACCCACCACGACACGCCGTGACGTGCTGCGCAGCGTTGCCGCCCTCGGGGTGTTGGGTGGCGGATTATGGCTGGGCGCACGCAGCCAGATGGGCGAATCGCTGTTGGCCGACATGCGTACCGTCCGTGGTGAACGACGCAGCTTCAACCTGTCCGATGGCAGCCGTCTGAGCCTCAATGCCAACAGCGCCGTCGACCTGCAATTCGATGACCGGCAGCGGCTGCTGATTCTGCGCCAGGGTGAGCTGGTGATCCAGGTCGCCAGCGACCCTCGACGGCCGCTGCGCGTGCGCACCGCCCAAGGCGAAATGCGTGCGCTGGGCACCCGCTTTCTGGTCAATCAGGAAGCTGGGGCGACCCGCTTGGTGGTACTTGAACACAGTGTGCGGGCCAGCCTGTTCAATGGCGCCGAGCGCGATGTGCAGGAAGGCCAGGCCGCCCTGCTGCTGCCTCAGCGAATCGAAGCACTGGGCGATGGCGAGGGCTATCGCGCCGACTGGCTCAATGGGCGCTTGAATGTGCTCCATGACTCACTCGACGCGGTGGTCGAGGCGCTGCGCCCCTATTACCGGGGCTTTGTCCGGGTCGAACCCGAGGTACGCGGGCTGCGGGTGCAAGGTGTATTCCCGCTGGACGAGCCGCAGCGCGCCTTCGCAGCGCTTGCCGAAACCCTGCCGGTACGCATCGATCACTACAGTCCGTGGCTAACGTTGATTCGGTCGAAAAATCCGTCTTGAACAACTATTTATGAAAATCACTCGTATTTGTGTCCGGTTTTCATTTCTCGTCGCACCTATCTCCTGACAACGCCAACATAATCGGGAGAAATCCGTGCTCAACCCTTGGTCCCACGCCCTGCCTGTCGCCGTGGCCCTGGCCACGCTGGCCAGCGCTACCCACGCCCAGGAACAGACCCTGAGCTTCAACTTGCCCGTCGCTTCACTGGCCAGCACCCTGAACGCCATCGCCAGCCAGAGCGGGCGCATCGTGTCGCTCGACCCGGCGCTGGTGCAGGGCAAGCGAGCGCCTGCCGTCAGCGGCCGTATGAGTGCCGCCCAGGCCATGCAAACAGCCCTGGCCGGCAGCGGCCTGCAGTTGCTGGTGACCGAACAGGGCAACTTCAGTGTGTTGCCCGCTATTGATACCGGCGATGCCCTGGAACTGGGCGCTACCAGCATCAACGACAGTAACCTGGACGCCACCACCGAGGGCTCGGGCTCCTACGCCGCACGGGCGACCACCATTGGCAAGGGCAGCCACAGCCTCAAGGAAATTCCCCAGTCAGTCTCGGTGATGACCCGCAAGCAGATGGACGACCAGGACATCGTCGACCTCAAGGACGCCGTCAACAAAACCACCGGTCTGGTCGGCCTGCAGGGCGTGGGCCCGGGCTTGATCATCTCCTCGCGCGGTTTCCAGATCGATGACTGGCAATACGACGGCGTACCGATTCCGCGCAACACTTACTCGTTGGGCAACTGGGCCACCCAGGACCTGATCTTCTTCGACCGCATGGAAGTGCTGCGCGGCGCCTCCGGCCTGCTGCAAGGCACCGGCAGCCCGGGTGGTGCAGTCAACCTGGTGCGCAAGCGCGGCCAGAGCGCCCCGACCGTCACACTCACCGGCAAGGCCGGCAGCTGGGACCACTACGGCCTGCAACTGGATGCCGGCGGCCCGCTGAACGACGCCGGTACCGTGCGCGGACGCTTTGTGGCCGATGAAGACCAGAGCGATTCGTTCATCGACTACGAGTGGAGCAAGACCCACTCGCTCTACGGCGCCCTGGACTTCGACGTGCGTGAAGACACTACCCTGGGCCTGGCTGTCAGCCGCTCCGACGCCGAGTCGCGCCCCATGCTGCGCGGCCTGCCGCGTTATACCGACGGCAGCCCCCTGGACGTATCGCGCTCCACCTTCAGTGGTTCGCGCTGGAACCATTCGGAAATCGACGTCACCACCCTGTACGCCGACCTCGAGCACCGCTTCAACGACGACTGGAAGTTTCGTGTTGCCGCCCTGCGCATGAGCGAGACCAACACCTCGGCTCACCAGCGTGTGCAAACCACCGGCGAGGGCCTGGAGTTCGACGGAAGCGGCATCACCTACGCCGACTGGGTGACTGACTTCGACTCCACCAAAGTCGGCGTGGACATGAACGTGGTCGGTCGCTTCGAAGGTTTCGGCCTGGAGCAGGAAGTCACCCTGGGCGGCAACTACTCCAAGCTGACCACCGATGACCTGATGGCGCGCACGTTCAATGAAAGCGACGACACCCTCTTCGATATCGATCACCACCGCCCTGACATCGACTACGACAGCCTGCTGGCCAACGCAGGTGGTCGCGGCATCGGCAGTGCCTATGACGTTCGCCAGAAAGGCCTGTATGGCAGCTGGCGGGTCAAGCTGGCCGAGCCATTGACGCTGGTGCTGGGCACACGGGTGAGCTGGTTCGACCAGACCTACGAATCGACCAACTACGCCCCCTTCACCCATGCCGCCACGGTCAACGCACCAAGCACCCTCACGGAGTCCGGCGAAGTCACTCCGTACGTGGGCATTGTCTATGACCTGAGCCGCGAGTGGGCGGCGTACGCCAGCTACACCGACGTGTTCGTGCCGCAATCGGAGCGTGACGCCTCGGGCTCGGTGCTCAAGCCGATCATTGGCAGCAACTACGAGATGGGTATCAAGGGCGAGCTGTTCGACGGACGGGTCAACACCTCGCTGGCGGTGTTCCACCTCGACCAGGAAAACCGCGCGACCCAGGACCTCGCGTCCGGCTTTGCCTGCGACGACTGGTACTGCTCCACCGCCTCCGGCAAGGTCCGCAGCCAGGGCATCGAGGCAGAGATCAGCGGCGAAGTACTGACCGGCTTGCAACTGTTTGCCGGCTACACCTACAACACCACCAAATACCTGGATGACCCGGACAACGAAGGCAAGGTGTTCAGCACCTGGACGCCCAAGCACATGCTGCGGGTGTGGAGCGACTACCAGTTGCCGGGCGACTGGAGCAAGGTCAGTGCCGGCCTTGGTTTTACCGCGCAAACCCACACCCTGGGCTACGAGCACACCTACGATGTAGCCGGCTATGCCGTGTGGGATGCGCGTGTGGCGTATCAGCTGACACCTGAAGTAAGCCTGGCGGTCAACGGCAAGAACCTGTTCGACAAACGCTACTACGTGGCGGCCTACAACCAGCTCAATGGCAACAACAACTTCGGTGAGCCGCGCAATTTCATGTTTACCGTGAAGTACACCCCGCAGTTCTAGATCGCATCGAGGGGAGACGTCACCACGACCGCCGCGCGGCCGATCGCGGCCGCGTTCCTCGGCAGCGGCTACAAGCGCCTGTAGCCGCTGGCGACAGCCTGCGACCGGCCGTGCAACGGTCGCAGTTCAGGCAACCATTCTTCAGGCCTGAACCTCCAGCGGCCATTGCGCCAGCGGCAGGTAGCGACCCCTGCGCGACTCGTACAGGGTGAAGTGCCGTGCACGCAAAATGAAGTCTGCCGCGATCTGCGCCTCCGGCACCGGGCCGTGGTAGTCGCGGGCCAGGGTAAGGTGTGGCCGGTACTCTCGCGGAGCATCGGTAAAACCCAGGGGTAACATGGCCTGCTGCAGGGCGTATGCCAATTGGCGCAAGGCGGCAGGTGGCTGTGTTGGTACCAGCACCAGGGCTTTGGCTGGGCGCCACACTTCCAGCCGGTCGAGCATCACCGTCAACGGCTTTTGCGGCACCTTGACCTGAGCGGCGGCCGCCAGGATCGCCGGCAATTGCGCCGTGGCGACCGAGCCCAGAAACATCAGGGTCAGGTGAAAATTGACCGATGGAACCGGCCGCCCAAGGCCGCTGCCCAGTTCATTGCGCCAGCGGGCGATGTCCCGGCGCTGCGCGGGCTCGCACGCCAAGGCGAAGAACAAACGCTTGAATGGTTCGCCGGATTCCAGTGTTTCTACCATTACCTCTTCTCTCCCTGTTTGCCTCGAACCTTGAGCTTAATCGCTACAGCAAACCTTTGCGTGTGGGACTAATGTCGGGCGCTGGATCAGTAACATTTAGTACAAACTACAGGCCCGATTGTTTATGCTGGCTGGCTTATGCCATGGCGCATCGCCACATCGACAAGTATCCGCCCATGAAAATTTTTCTTGTTCTGTTGTTTGTATTCTCGATTGCCTACGTCCACTTTCGTGGTCGTGTGCGGCACAAAGTCACCCGTCAGCTGGGCGATCACTCAAGCTTCCTGGCGCCGGTAAACGTCTTCCTCTACTTGTTTTCCAAGCTCCCGGCCAAACCCTACCTGCCGGTCGAAAGCTTTCCCGAACTCAAGCCGTTGCAGGACAACTGGCAAGAGATTCGCGCCGAGGCCCAGCAGTTGCTGCATGTGGGCGAGATCAAGAGTTCGAAGAACTACGACGACGTCGGCTTCAACTCGTTCTTCAAGAGTGGCTGGAAGCGTTTTTACCTGAAGTGGTACGGCGAGAGCCATCCGTCGGCCATGAAGCTGTGCCCGCGCACCACCGAACTGCTGCAAGGCATCGGTACGGTCAAGGCAGCCATGTTTGCCACCCTGCCGCCCGGTTCCAAGCTGGTTCGCCACCGTGACCCGTATGCCGGCTCCTACCGCTACCACCTGGGCCTGGATACCCCCAACGATGACGCCTGCTATATCTGCGTGGACGGCGAGAACTATGCCTGGCGCGACGGCGAGGCGGTGGTGTTCGATGAGACCTACATCCACTACGCCAGCAACCAGACGGAGCACAACCGCATCATTCTGTTCTGCGATGTCGAGCGCCCCCTCAAGTACCGCTGGGCGACCGCGTTCAACCGCTGGTTCAGCCGCAAGGTGATGGCTGCTGCGGCAGCCCCCAACGATGCCGGTGACAAGACCGGGGGCATCAACCGCCTGTTCACCCGTATCTACAAGATCCGTGAGCGTGGCAAGGCGATGAAAAAGCGCAACCGTACCCGCTACTACCTGGAGAAATGGGCGGTAGTGGCTGCGCTGGTGCTGGTGTTCATCTACATCTGATGGCCTGTAGGAGCGGCGGTGCGTCGTCTCCTACCAAAGTCCTACCGTTTCAGGCCCATCGACCAACGGCGCCCCGTCGATTGAAAAACTAGCTTCACTGTTCATGTTGCCAACAGCACAAGGTGAAGACGATGAGCATGATGGACTGGGACGCCTACCGTAAGCAGTTGATGGCCGGTATCGGCGACCTCAAGCAACTGTCCCCCGACACGGTCAACGGCTATATGACCGCCAGCGGCGCCGGGGCCAAGACCAACCACCTGGATGCCAAGACCCGTGAGTTGATCTCGCTGGCCGTGGCCGTGACTACCCGCTGCGACGGCTGCATTGCCGTACACTCGGCGCAGGCGGTCAAGCAAGGCGCTACCCGTGAAGAAATCGCCGAGGCACTGGGCGTGGCCGTGGCCATGAATGCCGGTGCGGCGCTGGTGTATTCGGCGCGGGCGATGGATGCGGTAGGCAAGGTCGACATCTGAACGTATGGGAGCCGGCCTGCACAAACAGTTGCATGCCGGCTCCAACACTTTCAGACTCGCGGTTCACGTTGCCAGGAACCGCCATGATTACCCTCCGCCCCATGACCGCCGCTGATTTCGAACACTTCTGGCCGACCTTCCAGGCCATCGTCAGCGCCCGCGAAACCTATGCCTTCGAACCGGCCCTGAGCCAGGAACAGGCGCGTCATTTGTGGCTGGAGTCCCCGCTGCACACCCTGGTGGCCGAGGAGGATGGCGAACTACTTGGTTCCTACTACCTAAAGGCCAATGCCGCCGGCCCCGGCAGCCACGTGAGCAATTGCGGCTACATGGTCTGCGAGGCCGCCCGCGGTCGTGGCGTGGCACGCCTGATGTGCGAACACTCCCAGCAGTTGGCACGCCAGCAGGGCTTTTTGGCCATGCAGTTCAACTCGGTGGTGTCGAGCAATGAAGCGGCCGTGGCCTTGTGGCAGAAGCTGGGTTTTGAAATCGTCGGGCGCCTGCCGAGGGCGTATCGCCATGCCCGGCTCGGGCTGGTGGACAGCCTGGTGATGTACAAGTGGCTGGAAGAGCCTGCACAGCCGAAACTGATCGGGCGCAAGAACATCGAGGCGGTGGTGTCGCGAAAGCGCGGACGCTGACCCTCATTTTTCGTGGGGCGACGTCTCGACTTGCCCCGCGATGCATTTGCGCGTAACGCATTGACTGCAAAGGCATTCGATGTTCCCATGCGCGCCAGTTTCAGGTGTCCTGCGCCGCCGTGCGCAGGGTGAAACGGGAAGCCGGTGCGTCACTTTCGTGACTAGTCCGGCGCTGCCCCCGCAACGGTAAGCGAGCGAAGCCTTCGAAACACCACTGTGCCTCGGCATGGGAAGGTGAAGGCCTTCATGACCCTCGCAAGCCCGGAGACCGGCCTGAAGCTTTGTTTGGCAACCCCGCGGTGGGCGGGCGCAGGCCGGGTTGCGTTCGCCTGCGCGCGCAATTCCTCCATGCGTTGTTCCCTCCGGGATTCATTCATTCCTGTTGATTGTGGAACGACATGTCCCGTAACTCCAAGCTTCACTCCCTGGCGGCCAATGCCCTGGCCCCCTGCCTGGCACTCTCGCTGCCGGCCTTCGCTGAAGAACACAGTCCTTCTGCCCTGGCCCTGCCTTCAACGGCCATCACCAGCACCAGCGACAACGACCCGATCAGCCTGGCCACGCCCCTGCCCGCCGGTTCACGCCTGAACCTGAGCGCCATGGACACGCCGGCCAGCACCAGCAGCCTGGGCGCCGAGGCCATTGACGGTCGCAACAACAGCACCGTGCAAGCTGCCGTCACTCGCTCCCCCGGCATCACCTCTGTGGGCACGCCGGGCAACGGCAACACCGCGTTGTCGGCGCGCGGCTTCACCGGCCACGGTTCGGTGATGACCCTGTTCGACGGTTCGCGCATGTACACCGGCGCCGGCACCCAGACCTTCCCGGTCGACCCGTGGATGGTCGAGCGTATCGACATCATCCGGGGGCCGGCTTCTGTGCTGTACGGCGAAGGTGCTACGGGTGCGGTGGTCAACGTGATCCCGAAAAAACCCTTTGCCGGCGACATCCGCAACCACCTGCGCCTGGGCTACGGCAGCGACGACCGTCAGCAACTGGGCCTGGACAGCGGCGGCTCGCTGAGCGAGCGCCTGAGTTACCGGATCACCCTCAATGACCAGCACGGCAATGGCTGGGTCGACCGTGGTGACTCCAAAAGCCGCGCCATGAGCGCAGCGTTGCGCTTCGATGCCAGCGACGACCTGAGCTTTACCCTGGCCCACGAGCGCGGCGATGCCGAGCCGATGAACGACTTCGGCACGCCGCTGATCGACGGCCACTCCCGCGACAGCCTGCGCAAGAAGAACTACAACGTGCGCGATGACGTGCAGCGCTACCACGACGAATGGACCCGCCTGAACACCGACTGGGCCATCAGCGAGTCAATCAGCGCCAGCAACCAGCTGTACTACATCAAGAGCCGTCGCCACTGGCGCAATGCCGAGGACTACACCTGGCACAGCGACCTGGGGCAACTGGAGCGTGGCAGTTACCTGGAGATCAAGCACCACCAGGAGCAGATCGGCGACCGCCAGAGCTTCACCTTCGACCACGCGCTGTTCGGCCTGGCCAGCAAGACCGTGGTCGGCGCCGAATACAACCGCATCCGCTTCGGCATCGACAGCAACTCACCGTATAACGACATCGGCGGCGACTACATCGACCCGTGGAACCCGGCACCGGGCTACTTCCACAGCCAGGACCCGACCCGCCCGCAAACCCGAAGCACCACCCGCACCTTCGCCCTGTTCGCCGAGAACCGCACCCAACTGTCGGAGCGCTGGTCGCTGGTAACCGGCATCCGCCGCGACCAGAACCACATCGACCGCGACAACCTGGTCAACGACACCCGCAGCGACCGCAGCCTGGGCGGTGGCAACTGGCGCGCCGGCCTGGTGTTTGCCGTTACGGACGAACTGTCGCTGTACGGTCAGTACTCCACCAGTGAGGACGGCGTCAGCGACCTGATTACCTTGAGCCCGACCCAGCAGAACTTCGACCTGACTGAAGCCAAGCAGACCGAGTTCGGCCTCAAGCAACTGTTCTGGGACGGCCGTGGCGAATGGACCCTCGCGGCCTACCATATCGTCAAGAAAAAGCTGCTGGTCGATAACCCAGTCACCCACCTCAAGGAACAGGCCGGACAGCAGACCTCGGAGGGTCTGGAAGCCACCCTGGAACTGGCCCTGGCCAACCAGTGGCAGGTCTCGGCCAATGCCTCGGTGGTACGCGCCAAGTATGACGACTTCGACCAGACCGTGGGCGGCCAGACGGTTTCACGCGCCGGCAACCACCCGAGCAACGTACCACGGCGCACTGCCAACCTGTGGGTGAACAAAGGGTTGGGCCATGGCGTGGATGCCGGCATGGGCCTGCGTTATGTCGATGAGCGTTATGCCGACACCGCCAACTCCCAGACCGTACCAGGCTTTACCGTGGTCGATGCCAACCTGGGGTGGCAGGTGCTGCCGGATGTGCGCCTTGGGTTGCAGCTGAACAACCTGCTCGACCGGCGTTATGCGGCCGTCGCGCACAGCAGCGAGCAGTGGATCATGGGTGAGCCTCGGTCGTACTTTGCGACCCTGGACTACAGCTTCTGAGTTGATCGGGACTGCTGCGCAGCCCATCGCCACCTCGTTCCTCGGCAGCGGCCACAGATTGCCGACCAGGCTCCTGTGGCCGCGCAGCGCTCGTACAAACACCGCACTACAGTGACGGCAGGCTGTACCGCTCGGCGAAGTACTGGCGAAAAAACTCCACCGCTACCCGCACCTTGGCCGAACTGGCCAAGGGCGAGGTGTACACCGCCCAGATATCCGCTGGCTGGTGATACTCCCCCAGCACCTGCACCAGCCGCCCATCGGCCAGGCTGTCATGCACATCCCACCATGAGCGCAGCAAGATTCCCCGCCCGTCCAGGCACCATTGGTGCGCCACTTCGCCATGGTTGCTCGACAGGCTGCCAGTCACCCGTACGCTTTCCTCGCCATTGGGCCCTTCCAGCTGCCAGATGCCGAAGGGATGATCGCGCTCCTTGATCACCAGGCAATCGTGGCTGGCAAGCTCGGCCAGCACCTTTGGCGTGCCCCGCCGCGCCAGGTAGGCGGGGGAAGCACACAGCACGCGTCGATTCTTCGCCAGTGGCTTGGCGATCAGGTTCGGCGCAATCACGTTGCCGACACGAATATCCAGGTCAACGCCCTCCTCGATCAGGTCCACCAGGCGATCATGCACATCCAGGCGGATATCCAGGCGCGGGTAGCGCTCGGCCAGCTCCGACAGGGCCGGCGCCACGAAGCGACGACCCAGGCCCAGGCTGCTGGCGATACGCAACTGGCCCGCCGGCTCGCGGTGCTGGGCGCTGATGTCGTCGCCCATGCGTTGCACCGCGTCGAAGATCTGCTGCGCCCATTGGTACACCCGCTCGCCCTCCTCGCTCACCGTCACCCGTCGGGTGGTGCGGTGCAGCAGGCGCACGTCAAGGTCCTGTTCGAGTACGCGGATGCGCTTGCTGATGAATGCCGGCGACATGCCCAGCGCTTCGGCCACTGCCGCGAAGCTGGCGCGCTTGGCCACCTGGATAAAGATATTGAGGTCGTCGAGGCTAGGAAGATTATTCACGTTTCGTACACTAAGAATCCATGAAAGGCGAGATTATCTCTGATTAAAGCCCTTATAGCATGGCTCGCATCTGTTCCCTAGACAACGAGTGCGCCCCCATGAGCAAGACGTTCAGAATCGCAGCCATCCCAGGCGACGGTATCGGCAACGAAGTTCTTCCCGAAGGTATCCGCGTGGTCGAGGCCGCTGCCCGCAAGCACGGCCTGGACATCAGCTTCGAATTCTTCGAGTGGGCCAGCTGCGACTACTACCTGGCCCACGGCAAGATGATGCCAGACGACTGGTTTGAACAATTGAAGGACTTCGACGCCCTGTACTTCGGCGCCGTCGGCTGGCCCGACAAGGTTCCGGACCACATCTCGCTGTGGGGCTCGCTGCTCAAGTTCCGTCGCGACTTCGACCAGTACGTGAACATCCGCCCGGTGCGCCTGTTCCCGGGTGTACCGTGCCCACTGGCCGGCCGTGAGCCAGGCGACATCGATTTCGTGGTGATCCGCGAAAACACCGAAGGCGAATACTCGTCCCTGGGCGGGCGGATGTTCGAGAACACCGAGAACGAGTTCGTGCTGCAAGAGTCGGTGTTCACCCGCCGCGGCGTGGACCGCATCCTCAAGTACGCTTTCGACGTGGCCCAGACCCGCGAGCGCAAGCACGTCACCTCGGCAACCAAGTCCAACGGCATGGCCGTGAGCATGCCCTACTGGGACGAGCGCACCGCCGCCATGGCTGCCAATTATCCGGATATCAGCTGGGACAAACAGCACATTGATATCCTCTGCGCCCGCTTCGTGCTGCAGCCGGACCGCTTCGACGTGGTGGTAGCCTCCAACCTGTTCGGCGACATCCTCTCCGACCTTGGCCCGGCCTGCGCCGGCACCATCGGTATCGCGCCATCGGCCAACCTCAACCCCGAGCGCAAGTTCCCGTCGCTGTTCGAGCCGGTCCACGGTTCGGCCCCGGACATCTACGGCAAGAACATCGCCAACCCGATCGCGATGATCTGGTCCGGTGCGCTGATGCTCGACTTCCTCGGCAACGACGGCAGCGACCCGCGCTACCGCGCCGCCCACGACGACATCCTCAAGGCCATCGAGCAGGTCATCGCCGCCGGTGACACCACCCGCGACATGGGCGGCCAGAAATCCACCCAGCAGGTGGGTCAGGCGATCACCGATCTGGTCCAGGCGTGATGTCCGCCGGGGCCGATTATCAGAATTGTCTGACAAAACGCCCCGGCCCCTCTTGCGAGCGGCGTGGATTGAATGCAAAATCTGTTAACCAGAAGATTCACGTTAACTTTTAGTTAACGGCCAAGGAAGGAGCGAGACCGCAACACCCCGGTTGCCTGCCGGGTATATAAGTACGCCAACGTCCAGGAGACGATGATGTCGCACAAGAATAAAAAGATTGATGTGTTCCTGATCACCGTGAGCCTGATAGCCGTGCTGCTCACCGTGATTGGCCTTGCAGCCTTCCCGGGCCAGGCCGAAAGCGCGGCAAACCAGTTGTTCGAGCTGTCTACCCGCACCTTCGGTACCAGCGTCCAGGTACTGGTGTTCGGTAGCTCCCTGGCCGTGCTGTACCTGGCCTTCAGCAAATACGGCAACATCCGCCTGGGCAGTGGCAAGCCCGAATACGCCACCGCCACCTGGGTGTTCATGTTCATCTGCGCCGGCATGGGGTCCTCGACCCTCTACTGGGGTGTGATGGAGTGGGCCTACTACTACCAGACCCCAGGCCTGAACATCGCCGCAGCCACCCCCAAGGCGCTCGAGTACAGCATCAGCTACTCGTTCTTCCATTGGGGCATCAGTGCGTGGTCGATCTATGCCCTCGCCTCGCTGGCCATGGCCTACCACTTCCACGTGCGCAAGAAGAGCGGCCTGAACCTGGCTTCGATCGTCGAAGCAGTGACCGGCTTCAAGGCCACCGGCCCTGTGGGTCGCAGCGTCGACCTGATCTTCCTGCTGACCATGATGGGCGCCTTGACCGTATCCCTGGCCCTCACCGCCTCGACCCTGACCCGCGGCCTGCATGACCTGGCCGGCACCCCGGACACCTTCACCGTGCAGTTGATGGTGATCGGCGGCGTGGCGGTGATGTTCTCGCTCAGTTCCTACATCGGTATCGACGGTGGCCTGCAGCGCCTGAGCAAGATGGTCTGCATCGGTGCGCTGGTGTTTGCGCTGGTGGTACTGCTGGTCGGTCCGACCCAGTTCACCATCAACAACACCGCCAACTCCATTGGCCTGATGATCCAGAACTACGTTCACATGAGCCTGTTCACCGACCCTGCCGGTGACGGCGCCTTCACCCGCAACTGGACGGTGTTCTACTGGCTGTGGTGGGTGTCCTACGCACCCGGCGTGGCCATGTTCGTGACCCGCGTGTCGCGTGGCCGGCAGATCAAGGAAGTGGTCCTGGCCCTGCTGATGGGCGGCAGCTTCGGTTGCTGGTTCTTCTTCGGCGCGTTGGAAAGCTACAGCATGCACCAGTTCATCACCGGTGCCGTGGATGTGCCGAAAATGCTCAGCGAGCAAGGCGGCGAATCGGCGGTGACCCACCTGCTGCTGGCATTGCCGTGGGGCCAGGTGTTCCTGGGCGTGTACCTGTTCATCATGGCGATCTTCTGCGCCTCGCACATGGACGCCGCGGCCTATGCGGTGGCGGCCACCAGCACCCGCAACCTGCGTGAAGGCGACGACCCGACGCCCACCCATCGCCTGTTCTGGTGCGTGGTGCTGACCCTGGTGCCGCTGGCCATGCTGTTTGCCAAGGCTTCGCTGTCGACCATGAAAACTGCCGTGGTACTGACCGCGATCCCGTTCATGGTGATCCTGCTGGTGAAGATCTACGGCTTCTTCAAATGGATGTTCGAAGACTACGGCCAGATGCCGGCCTTCCGCATCGAAGAAGAAGCGGCGCGCATGGCTGGTGAGGAACCTGCCGAGAAAGCGCCACGCAGTGCCGCTGCCGTTCACTAGAAAACATCCCTGATGTGGGAGAGGGCTTGCCCCGCGATGCGATGGGTCAGTGATGACCCGATCGCGGGGCACGTCGAGACGTCGCACCGCCGCTCCTAACAGGTAGAAAGGCAGGTAAATTTTTTTGCCTTGCTTGTTAACTGACAGATACGCGTTAACTGATAACTAAAAAACCGAGCTTGTGAGACCCCAACCATGAATGACTTCAAACGCCTGCCCGCCGATTTCTGCGCCAACGCCGAAGAGGCGTTCACCATCCCGGCCAACTTCTACACCCAGGCCTCGGTATTCGAGCACGAGAAAGAAGCCATCTTCGCCCGTAGCTGGATCTGTGTCGGCCATCGCAGCGAAGTCGCCGAGAACAATGCCTACATCACCCGTGAAGTGATCGGCGAAAGCATCATCGTGGTCCGTGGCCGCGACAGCGTGCTGCGCGCCTTCTACAACGTCTGCCCGCACCGTGGCCACCAGTTGCTCAGCGGCAGCGGCAAGGCCAAGAACGTCATCACCTGCCCGTACCACGCCTGGACCTTCAAGCTCGACGGCGAGCTGGCCCACGCGCGCAACTGCGACAACGTGGTGAACTTCGACAAAGAGAATTCGACCCTGGTGCAACTGCGCGTCGAAGAATACGCAGGCTTCATCTTCATCAATATGGACATGGACGCCGGCACCGTCGAAGACCAGTTGCCAGGCCTGCAAGCGCGCATGCGTGAAGCCTGCGGCGTGATCGACGACCTGCACCTGGCCGCGCGCTTCGTCAGCGACACCCCGGCCAACTGGAAGTCGATCGTCGACAACTACCTGGAGTGCTACCACTGCGCCCCGGCCCACCCAGGCTTCTCCGACTCGGTGGACGTCGGCCAGTACAGCCACAGCATGCACGGCAACTGGACCCTGCAGTACGGCCTGGCCAAACCGTCGGAGCAATCGTTCAAGTTCGACGAGTCGGTGAAGGACCCCTCGTTCGCCGGCTTCTGGGCCTGGCCGTGCACCATGTTCAACGTGCCGCCAGGAGCGAACTTCATGACCGTGATCTACGAGTTCCCGGTCGATGCCGAAACCACGCTGCAGCACTACGACGTCTACTTCCTCAACAAGGACATCACCGAAGAACAGCAGAAGCTGATCGACTGGTACCGCGAAGTGTTCCGCCCTGAAGACCTGCGCCTGGTAGAGAGCGTGCAAAAAGGCCTGAAGTCCCGCGGGTATCGCGGCCAGGGCCGGATCATGGCCGACCGCGAACGCAGCGGCATGAGCGAGCACGGCATCGCCCACTTCCACAACCTGATCGCCGTTGCCCACCTCGACGACTGACAACCGGCGCGGCAGGCCTCGGAGCCTGCCGCGCGCTTCGGAGTACCTTGCGTGAATCTCAACGACAACAAGCTGTTCCGCCAGCAGGCCTACATTGCCGGGCACTGGTGCGACGCCGATGACGGTCGCAGCCTGGCGGTGACCGACCCTGCCAACGGCAACCTGCTGGGCAACGTGCCGCTGATGGGCGGCGCCGAAGCGGTGCGCGCCATCGAGGCCGCCGAAGCCGCCCTGGCCGACTGGCGCGGGCGCACTGCCAAGGACCGCGCGCAGATCCTGCGCCGCTGGTTCGAACTGCTGCTCGAACACGAGCAGGACCTGGCCCGCCTGATGACCTTCGAACAAGGCAAGCCGCTGCACGAGGCCCTGGGCGAAATCCGCTACGCCGCCTCTTTCGTCGAGTGGTTCGCCGAAGAAGGCAAACGCGTGTATGGCGACGTGATCCCTAGCCCCTCCAGCGACAAGCGACTGCTGGTAATCAAGCAAGGCATCGGCGTATGCACCGCCATCACCCCGTGGAACTTCCCGGCGGCGATGATCACCCGCAAGGTCGCCCCGGCCCTGGCCGCGGGCTGCACCATGGTGGTCAAGCCGGCCAACGAAACCCCGTTCTGCGCCCTGGCCCTGGCCGAGCTGGCTGAACGTGCTGGCGTACCTGCGGGCGTGTTCAGCGTGGTCACCGGCGATGCTCCGGCCATTGGCGCGCAGTTCACCGGCCACCCTTCGGTGCGCAAACTGAGCTTTACCGGCTCCACCCCGGTGGGTCGCCTGCTGATGGGCCAGTGTGCCGAAACCATCAAGAAGGTCAGCCTGGAGTTGGGCGGTAATGCGCCGTTCATTGTGTTCGGTGATGCCGACATCGACGCCGCCGTCGAAGGCGCGCTGATCGCCAAATATCGCAATGCCGGGCAAACCTGCGTGTGCGTCAACCGCTTCTATATCCATGACAGCGTCTATGCACAGTTCAGCGAACGCTTCATCGAGCGCGTACGCCAGCTGGGCGTCGGCCACGGCAGCGTCGAAGGCACGCAGATCGGCCCGCTGATCAGCGACAAGGCGGTGGCAAAAGTACGCAGCCTGATCGACGACGCAGTCGGCAAAGGTGCCGAGCTGGTGCTCGGCGGCCAGGCCCACGCCCTGGGCGGCAACTTCTTCGAGCCCACCGTGCTGGCCAATGTCGGCCCCGGCATGGAGCTGCTGGAGGAAGAGATCTTCGGTCCGGTGGCAGCCCTGGTGCGTTTCAGCACCGACGAGGAAGTCGTTACCCTGGCCAATGCTACCCAGTACGGCCTGGCAGCCTACTTCTACAGCCGCGACATCGCCCGGGTATTCAAGGTGGCCGAACAGCTGGAGTACGGCATGGTCGGCGTCAACACCGGCCTGATCTCCAACGAGGTCGCGCCGTTCGGTGGCATCAAGCAATCGGGCCTGGGCCGTGAAGGCTCCAAGTACGGCATCGAAGATTATCTGGAAATCAAATACCTGTGCCTCGCCATCTGAGCGCACCGGTTCCGGGACGCGGCAGGGCCTGCCGCGTGCCCCTGAAGTCGAGGTGAATCATGGCCAACAAATATGAAATGTTCAGCGTGCGGGTCACCGACGTACAGCAGGCAACCCCGCTGATCAAGCGCTTCACCCTGGCCCGCGAAGACGGCGCAGCGATGCCCGCCTTTACCGGTGGCAGCCACGTCATTGTGCAGATGCAGGGTGCCGACGGCAGCCAGTACAGCAACGCCTACTCGCTGATGAGCGACCCGCGCGACACCCGCAGCTACCAGATCGGCGTGCGCCTGGAAGAGCAGTCCAAGGGCGGCTCGGCGTTCATGCACCAGCACGTGGAAGTCGGCACGCAATTGACCATCTCGACGCCCAACAACCTGTTCGCCCTGGACGCCAGCGCCGGTCGCCACGTCATGATCGCCGGTGGCATTGGCATCACCCCGTTCATGGCCCAGCTGCACGAGCTCGAAGGCGGCAGCACCGACTACGAGTTGCACTACGCCTTCCGCGCCCCCGAGCACGGTGCGTTCCAGGACCAGCTGGAAAGCGGCCCCCATGCAGGCAATACCCGTTTCTACATCGACAGCCTCGAGCGCAAGCTGGACCTCACTGCCCTGTGCGCCGGCCTGGCCGACGATGCTCACTTGTATGTATGCGGCCCCAAGCCGCTGATCGATGCGGTGATCGCCACGGCCGCCAAGGCCGGCATCGCCGAGCAACGCGTACACTGGGAACAGTTCGCCGCCGCCCCGGTCACCGGCGGCGCCTTCACCCTGGTGCTGGCCCGTTCCGGCACCGAACTGCAGGTTGAAGAAGGCATGAGCATTCTCCAGGCCATCGAAAAGTCCAAGGCTGCCAAGGTCGAGTGTCTGTGCCGTGAAGGCGTGTGCGGCACCTGCGAGACGGCGATCCTGGAAGGTGAAGCCGAGCACTATGACCAGTACCTGAGCGATGAAGAAAAAGCGGCGCAGCAGAGCATGATGCTCTGTGTTTCCCGTGCTCGTTCGGCGCGTTTGGTGCTGGATCTTTGATCGTTATCGCGGGGCAAGTCGAGACGTCGCACCGCCGCTCCTACAACAGGATCAGGCTTGCCCCGCGATAGCTTGACCGTCAACCCAAAGTTTACAGCTTAGGTATACTGGCAGGCTCTTGGCCCCGATCAGGACACCCTGCCCCATGATGGAAAACAGTTTCGCCTTCCGCCTCAAGGAACTGCTCGAGTATCACAAGCTGACCCTGCAAGCCGTGGGAACAGCCTTGGGAATCTCCCGCACGGCAGTACACAAATGGACCCGTGGCGGCGAAATCGACTACGACAACCTGCGCAAGCTGGCCGAGTTCCTCAAGGTCAACTGGATCTGGTTGCGCTACGGCGAAGAAGCGCTGCAGAACGTCCAGCAGCATCAGGTGGTCGAGCTGCCAATGACCGACCTGCGCCGGCGCTACACCGCCGAGATCATGGAGAGCGAAACCCGCATGAAGCTGGCCCAGGAAGGCGCGCGGATCGTCACCTGGGAGTGGAACCTGATCAGCGACGAGGTCACCTACTCGCCCAACGTCGAACAGGTGTACGGCTGGCCGGTCACCCGCAACGAAGACTTCTGGGCGCACCTGCCCGAAGAAGACATCACCCACATGCAACAGCTGTACGCCCAGGCCGTGGCCGAAGGTACCGGCTGCGAATGTGATTTTCGCATTACCCGTCCCGACGGCGAGCAGCGCTGGATTTCTTCCCGCGCGACCGTGGTGCGTGACAGCGCCGGCCGCTCGGTGAAGATGGTCGGCATCAGCATGGACAACACCGAGCGCATGGTCGCCGAAGCCAAGCTGCGCAACAGCGAGGAGCGCTTTCGGGCCATCTTCGAGCTGGCCTGGGGCGCCCTGGCCTACATCGACCCCGATGGCACCTGGCTGCGGGTCAACAACAGCCTGTGCGAGTTGCTCGGCTACCGAGCCGAAGAACTGTACGGCCTGACCTTCCAGTTACTGACCCACCCCGACGACCTGGACGCCAACCTGCAACTGCTGCAGCGTCTGCTGGCCGGTGAGATCAACCGCTATGAGGTACAAAAACGCGTTCGCCACAAGGATGGCCGCTACATCTGGGTCCGCGCCCGCACGTCGTTGCAGCGCCGCCCCGATGGCGAACCGGATCACCTGATCAGCGTGTTTGAAGACATCAGTGCCGAACGCCGCGAACACGAGCGCCTCGAAGCACACATCACCAGCCTCGAAGCACGCCTGGCCCAACAGAACGTTTGACCCGCACGGAGGACAGCGGATGCTTCCGGGAACCTCGTACACCTCAGCCCGGGCGTTGCACACGGCCAGGCTGCGCGGCAAGGTCGGGCTGTACTTCGTCGCCGCGCTGTCGGTGCTGGCGGGCATGACCGACGCCATCGGCTTCATGGCCACCGGCGATTTTGTCTCGTTCATGAGCGGCAACACCACGCGCCTGGCGGTCTCGCTGGGTGAAGGTGAGTGGGGCATGGTGCTGCGCATTGGCGCGCTGTTGCTGGCCTTCGTGCTGGGCAACGCCCTGGGCGTGGTGATTGCCCGCTTGAGTGGCCGCCGGCCCTGGCCGCTGCTGTCGATGATCGCCATCCTGCTGGCGGTGGCCGGGCTGCTGCCGCTGGCCTGGCCATTGCCGGCGCTGGTCACGGCAGTGACGGCCATGGGCATGATCAATGCGGTGGTCGAGGAAGTGAACGGCCTGCCGATCGGCCTGACCTACGTTACCGGCGCGCTGTCGCGTTTCGGCCGTGGCCTGGGCCGGGCGTTGTTGGGCGAGCGCCGGCAAGGCTGGCGGGTGCAACTGATTCCCTGGACCGGAATGTTCGTTGGCGCCATCGCCGGTGTATTGCTGGAGCAGGCCTTCGACCTTGCCGCCCTGCTGTTCAGCGCAGGGCTTGCTGCCGCGCTGGGATTGGTCTCGTTGAAGATTCCCCGGCGCTGGCAACTGCGCTACATGCCGCGTTGAGCCTTACAGGCAAGTTGCCAGGGCCGCCATCCGGCGCAGGGCGACGCTGTCGTTTTTCTGGGCGTAGTAGCTGACAGCACTGGTTGCACCCTGGGACTGAATATCGGCGAACGATTCGGCCTCACGGGTGTAGACGGTGAAACCGCCCTGCTTGTTGGGCTCCAGGTAGCCGCTGGCGTCGACGCCGAACACCGCCTCGTCCTGCCAGCCGAACTGGATGCACTGGGCCACGCGGTCGGCGGGCTTGGCTGAGCTGAAGCTCTTGGTCGGCGCCTTGGCCCGCGCCGCCTCCATGGTCGAAGACGCACACCCGGCCAACAACGCTGCAGCAACCACCGCGATAACTACCCGCATGAAACACCCCTGTCGTAAAAAACGCCGACTGTACCACTGTGGGAGCAGGCTTGCCCCGCGATGCGATGTGTCTGTGAGATAGCTATCGCGGGGCAAGTCGAGACGTTGGACTGCCGTTCCCACAGGCGCCTGCAACAAATCAACAAACCGAAACGCAGTTTCTGCCAGACTTTGCAGCTTCACGTATCAGGAAGATTGCATGAACGACGAACTGCTCTGGGTGCTGGGGTTGCTGTTTACCTGCGTGGCCCTGTTCATCGCCAACCGCCCGCGCATGGACGTGGTTGCCCTGCTGGTGATCGTGGCGCTGCCACTGACCGGCATTCTCAGCGTTCAAGAAGCCCTGGCAGGCTTCAGCGACCCCAACGTGGTGTTGATCGCGGCGTTGTTTGTCATTGGCGAAGGCCTGGTGCGCACCGGCATTGCCTACCGCATTGGCGAGTGGATGGCCGACCGGGCCGGCAACAGCGAGGTGCGCCTGCTGGTGCTGTTGATGGTCTGTGTGGCCGGCCTGGGGTCGGTGATGAGTTCCACCGGGGTGGTGGCGATTTTCATTCCGGTGGTGTTGAGTATTGCCGCGCGCATGAAGGTCTCGCCCAGCCGCCTGATGATGCCGCTCAGTTTCGCCGGTTTGATCAGCGGCATGCTCAGCCTGGTGGCCACACCGCCCAACGTGGTGGTACACAGCGAACTGGTGCGCCACGGTGAGCCGGGCTTCAGCTTTTTCAGCTTCACCCCGTTCGGCCTGGTGATACTCGTGCTGGGCGTGGGCTATATGCTCCTGACCCGCCACTGGCTCAGCGGCGAAGTACGCAAGGACGGCAGCCCGCAAACGCGCCGTACCCTGCTTGACCTGGTCATCGACTACAAGTTGGCCGGCCGTGAACGGCGCCTGCGCGTGCGCCCCGGCTCACCGCTGATCGGCCACAGCCTGAGCGAACTGAAGCTGCGCACCGTGCATGGCGCCAACGTGGTCGGTATCGAGCGCCAGCACAAGTTCACCACCCGAGTGATCAGCCCCGACTCCAGCACCACCGTGCATGAAGGTGATGTGCTGCTGCTCGACCTGTTCGCCCCGCGCGACGACCTGCGCAGCCTGTGCCAGACCATGAAGCTCGAACCCCTGCACTTCAAGGCTGCCTACTTCATCGACCAGTCCCATGCCGTGGGTATGGCCGAGGTGGCAGTGGTGCCCGGCTCGCAGTTGATCGGTCAAAGTGTGCTGGATCTTAACTTCCGCAGCCGCTGGGACCTGAACGTGGTTGGTTTGCGCCGCGGCCAGACGGCCATCGAAGAACAACTGGTGGAAGAAAAACTCAAACTTGGCGACACCCTGCTGGTGATTGGCCCGTGGAAGGCGGTGCGCCAACTGCAAGCCCAGCCCAAGGACTTCCTGGTATTGAGCCTGCCCGCAGAAGTCGACAACGTGGCCCCGGCCCTGAACCAGGCACCCTATGCCTTGATCAGCCTGGGGGTGATGGTCGGCCTGATGATCAGCGGCGTGGTGCCCAATGTCATCGCCGCGCTGATCGGTTGCCTGCTGATGGGCGCCGGGCGTTGCATCGACATGAACAGCGCCTACAAAGCCATTCACTGGCAGAGCCTGGTGCTGATTGTCGGCATGCTGCCCTTTGCCCTGGCCCTGCAGAAAACCGGCGGTATCACCCTGGCGGTGAACGGACTGGTGCAGGTACTTGGCGAGGCCGGGCCCTACATGATCCTGGCCTGCCTGTTCGCCATCACCGCGATCATCGGTCTGTTCATCTCCAACACTGCCACCGCGGTGCTGATGGCGCCGGTGGCGATCAGTACCGCCGAGCAATTGGGCGCCTCGCCCTACCCCTTTGCGATGATCGTTGCCCTGGCGGCCTCGGCGGCGTTCATGACACCCGTCTCATCACCGGTGAATACCCTGGTACTGGGCCCCGGCCAGTACCGCTTTGCCGACTTCGTCAAGGTCGGGGTGCCCTTTACCGTGCTGGTGATGGTAGTCAGCGTATTCATGGTGCCATGGGTGTTTCCGCTGTGAGGGCAGCGATTTTCTGCTGTTTGAGCATTTCGGCAGCCTGGCGCCAGTCCTGCGCCCAGCCATCGAGCACCACCTTGAGGTTATCGGCGGTCATCACCTGATCGTCGTTCTCAAGCGGCAGGCCGGTGCCCTTGCGGACCACTTCGGCTACCACCGCGCGGGTCCCGCCATCAAGAAACGCGGCTTCGGTGGCGATCTCGCTGTCCAGGTCGCGGATGCCCACGGCGCTGCTCACCCCGGCGGCCACCAATGTCACCGGCAGGTATTCATAGAAATGCAGCGATTGGGTGTGGGCGCCAACCGAGGTAATCGCCGGGCGAATGATCAAGGTGTTGGGGCCCGGTTGCTCGACCAGCGTCAACACCTTGCCCAGCTCTCGCTTGAGTGCTGCATCGTAGTAGGTCGTTACTGCCGCCAGGGTCGAGGCCGGAATCCGCTCGCTGGGCTTGGGGGGCGGGTAGAACCGGCTGGGGGCGATGTAGACCTGGTTGTAGCGCTCGATATGCAAGTTGGGGCTGACCCAGCGCAACACCGAATCCCCGGAGGCCGTCTTGAGCTCGCGCAACTGATCATAGTTGCGCAAGAAGCCGGAATACTCCTTGGGCGATACCTTGTTCTGGCTGCAACCCACCATCAACAGCGACAGGCACAGTGCTGGCGCGATCATTTGTTTACGCATGGCGTGGACTCCCACTGTGTTTTTTTCCAGGCCGCGACGCGGTGCCCGAGCGCTCGACGTTCAATTGCCCGCTGGCCATGATCCAGTGCACCAGCTCCGCCAGCGGGACCTTGTAGCTGTACTCCATCCACTGACTGCTGGCGGGGCTGAAACGCTCGAAGTAATGGCTGAGGATCACGTGGGTCCCTTCACTGCACAGTTCCAGGCGCGAATCCTGGTAATTGAGCAGCGCATTGCGCCACAAATCCTGGGTGCGCAGGTCAAGGGTCAGAGACTGGCTGCAGTCGAGGCCGTCGATCGGGTGTTGTGCCGACATGAAAAATTCCCTTGTTATGGACGGCGCAAAGGATCTCTCAGGGCTTTTGCTGGCAAATGTCCGCTTTGTATCGCCATTGCAGCTTTGTTGCGCGATTGAAATAAATGACCGGCAGCGCAGAATGGTTTTAGATACGCACTTTTCAGGCCCCTCTGGACCCAAACGTGAGCAGACTGCTGATCGTCGATGACGATGTGGAAATTTGTGCCCTGCTGAAGAAGTTCTTTGTGATGCACGGCTACGAAGTCGACCTTGCCGCCAATGGCACGGCGATGTGGACGGCCATCGAACAGCAGCGCCCGGATACCATCATCCTCGACCTGATGCTGCCGGGTGAAAGCGGCCTGAACCTGTGCCAGAAACTACGCGCCAACACCGGCATCCCGATCATCATGCTCACCGCCATGGACGAGTTGAGTGACCGTATCGTCGGCCTTGAACTGGGTGCCGACGATTACGTGGGCAAACCCTTCGATGCCCGCGAACTGCTGGCGCGCCTGCGCGCGGTTCAGCGCCGCGCCGGTGAGCAGTTACGCGCACAGAGCGAAGAAACCCGGCCACTGATCCGCTTCGACGACTGGCAACTGGATGTGACCCGCCGCGAGTTGCGTACGCCGCAAGGGGTGATGGTGCCGCTCTCGGCAGGCGAGTTCGACCTGCTGTTGGTATTTCTCGAACACCCGCAGCGCATCCTCAGCCGCGAGCAGTTGATCGATCTGGCACGGGGCCAGGGCCATGAAGCGTACGACCGCAGCATCGACGTGCAGGTGAGCCGCCTGCGCCGCAAGATCGAACCCGACAGCAAGCGTCCGGCACTGATCCGAACGGTGCGCAATGGCGGCTACTTGTTCGACGCCAAGGTCAGCCGCTCGTGATCCGCCTGGACCTGCGCCGCGACAGCATCAGCCGGCGCATTGCCCTGACCATCATTGCCGCCATGCTGACCTCGGTGGCATTGAATATCCTCTTTGTGCAACTGGCTGGCGTATGGGCGCGCCCGCCCTTGAGCCAGATCGGCCTGATCGAGCAAATGGCGGTGGTTACCCGGGTACTCGAGGCAGCCCCGCCGGGTCAGCGTGAGCACTTGGCCCAAGCCGCCAGCAATCCGATGCTGCATGTGCGCTGGAGCCCCCAACGTGAATCCCTGAACCTGCCCGACAGCGGTGAAACGCTGGCCCTTGAAGACTCACCGGAGCTGCAGCAACTGCTGGCCACCCGGCCGCGCCAACTGGCGGTCTACAAGCCCGACGACTGGCCCGAAGGCGACCCGGATGCACACTACAAACTGGTCCTGCAACTGGGTGACAACAGTTGGCTGGCCTTCACCCCGCCCTACCGTAGCTGGGGCCTGAGCCTGGGGATGCGCTTCACCATCATTGGCATCCTGGCGCTGATAGCCGCCTTGCTGGTGGCCTGGATCGGCACCCGCCAGCTGGCCGGCCCGCTGCAGCGCTTTGCCCGCGCCGCGCGGCGCTTTGGCAGCGACCTGCGGGCGCCGCCGATCCGCCTGGAAGGCCCCCATGAGCTGCGCCAGACAATCACCGCATTCAACACCATGCAGGCGCAGATCCAGCACTTTATTGCCGAACGCACGCAGATGTTGGCAGCAATCTCCCATGACCTGCGCGCACCGCTGACGCGCATGCGCCTGCGCGGCGAGTTCATTGAAGATGCCGAGCAACAGCGCAAGCTGTTTCGCGATGTCGATGAGATGCAGAGCATGATCAACGCCGCGTTGAACTTCTTTCGCGACGAGACCCGCCTGGAAACCGCCACCCCGTTTGATCTGGCCGAATTGCTGCAAACCCTGGTGGACGATTACGGCGACCAGCACATTGATATCCCTTTCGAGGGCCCGAAAAACCTCGTTTACCTCGGGCGCCCGCTGGCCCTGAAACGCGCAGTAACAAACTTGATAGAAAACGCCGTCAAATATGCCACCCCGCCCACCATCCGTTTGAGCAGCACCGCCCACAGCCTGTTCATCGACGTCAGCGACCAGGGCCCGGGCATCCCTGGCGCGGCGCTGGAAGAGGTGTTCGTGCCCTTCTTTCGCCTGGAAAGCTCACGCAACCGCGACACCGGTGGCGTCGGCCTGGGGCTGCCGGCGGCACGCACGGTAATCCGCGAACAAGGCGGCGAGCTGACCCTGGGCAACCAGCCGGGTGGCGGCTTGCGGGCGCGTATCGAGCTGCCACGCGACCAGTGATCAACCGCCGTCGGTGTCGATGTCGGCGTCACGGTTGGGCTTTTTCTCCGGCTCTGACTTGAAGTCCGGGCTGTAGTCGTTGTCCCGTGCGGTGCGGTCATGCCGGGGGTTGTTCGGCGCCTTGACCGGCTCGGTGGAGTCGCCCTGGGCGTCGGAAGTCTTTTGCTTGCTCATGAAAGCCTCCTTCATGGCGCTTGCCGTTGTGCAAGTCCTAAAGCTGTGAGGCCAGCGAGCACTGAGGGTTCCTGCTGGACAAGCAATGCGCGGCTTAACGCTGACTTAACGGTGGCGCGTTACGGTACAGGCTCTTCCCTTCAGAACGTTGTTTGGCTCACTTTGCGTGAGCCTTTTTTTTGCCTGTGGGCGGTCTGAAACAAAAGTTTGAAATTCAGGTCTGATCCATTAACTTCCCTCCGCTGTGCGGATAAAGGATCCACAGTGCTGAAACACTTCGCCCGCTTTGCCGTAATCGCCACCGTGCTGTCCACGGCCGGTTGCTACTACCACGATTACGACCGCGACGATCACCGTTATGACCGCGACCACCGCTACTCCCGCGACTGGGACGATGACCGTGACCGTGACCACCGCAAGTACGACAAACGCTACCGCGACGACGACCGCTCCCGCTACTACGACAATGACCGCCGCCGCGGCCGTGACGATGATGACGACGACGATGACGATTGATCGCCAGCTGCCTGTTCACCTGACTGACAACCGTATTGCCTGAGGATTACATCATGCGTGTTTCACTTTCTGTTCTGACGTTGGGCCTTGTGCTCTCCCAAGGTGTCCTGGCTGCCGGTGACGGCACCGCTGCCATGGGTGGCGGCTTGGGTGGCGCGCTGGGTAACGTGGTTGGCCAACAGATCGGTGGCAGCACCGGCGCGGCCATTGGTGCCGGTGTTGGCGGCGCGGCCGGCAGTGCGGTGGGAGCCCGCAAGGGCAACCGCACAGAAGCGGCCATTGGCGGTGGCCTGGGATCGGCCGGTGGCTCGGTGATCGGCAACCAGGTGGGCGGCAAGACCGGCTCGACCATCGGTGCCGGCCTGGGTGGCGCCGCAGGTGGCGCCCTGGGCAACAACATCGCCGACGATGACCGCCATGACTCCGGCGGCGGTCACAAGCACAAGCATAAACACAAGCATAAGCATCGCTGATTCACATCGATCACAGCCTCGTTCCTTGGCAGCGGCTACAGATCATCCCATGTAGCCGCTGGCGACAGCCTGCGATCGGCCGTTGGCTTGTCAGCCCAACAGCGCCCGCGGCCAGCCCAGAATCTGCTTGGGGCGCGGTGGCGCATAGGTACGCACCTTCGAGGTACTGAGCTTCAAACGCACCAGCGACTCGGCCAACGCCACCGCCGCCGTCACCCCGTCAACTACCGGCACCCCGGTACGCGCCTGGATACGCTCATCCAGCCCGACCATTCCACCGCAGCCCAGGCAAATCACTTCGGCCTTGTCGACCCGCACCGCCTCCTCCGCCTCCCGCACCACCGACTCGATGGCCCGCTCCGGGTCTTCCTCCAGCTCCAGCACCGCAAGGCCACTGGCCCGCACCGACGCACAGCGGCTCTCCAGTCCGGCAAGCTTGAGGCGGTCCTCGATCAGCGGCACGGTGCGATCCAGGGTGGTGACCACCGAGTAGCGATGGCCCAGCAGCATCGCCACACTGGCGGCTGCCTCGGTGATATCCACCACCGGCACGTTGAGCAGCTCCTGCAAGCCTTCGCGACCGTGCTCGCCGTACCCGGCCTGGATCACGGCGTCGTAGGGCTGGTCGTAGCTGAGCACCCGTTCCATGACGGCAATGGCCGCCAGGTAGCTTTCAAAGTTGCCTTCCACCGACTCTGCACCAAAGCGGGGCGTCAGCCCGACGATCTCGGTGCCCGGCGACGCCACGCTGCGTGCCTGCCGAGCAATGGCGTCGGTAATGGACGCGGTGGTGTTGACGTTGACTACCAGTATTCTCATGACTCATTTCCTTGTGCGTGACGCTCAGTGGTGGGCGCTGTCGACGGCAAAATGCTCACCAGAACAGTCCACGTAATGTTTATTGCGATCGGAGATCAGGTAGTACACGCCACCGGCGATGGCCGCGCCGAACAGCCAGGAGAACGGCGTCAGGTCGCTGAAGGCCGGTACCAGGGCCAGCATCACCGCGGCGATGGCCGAGGGCACCAGGGCAGCGATGGCCTTGTAGTTGACCCCGCGGGTGTAGTGGTAGGTGCCGCTGGCGCATTCGCTGTACAGGTCCGGGACATGGACCTGGGCTTTGCGGATCAGCCAGTAGTCGACCATGATGATCCCGTACAGTGGGCCCAGCAGCGCGCCCAGCCCCGAGAGGAAGTAGACGATCACCAGCGGGCTGTTGTAGAGGTTCCAGGGCAGGATCAGTACCGCCAGGGTGGCGCTGATCATGCCGGCACGGCGAAAGTTCAGGCGGCTCGGTGCAAGGCTTGAGAGCACGAAGGCCGGGGCGACGAAGTTGGCCATGATGTTCACCGCCACGGTGACGATCAGGAACGCCAGGCAGCCCAGGACCAGGAAGGTTTTGTCGGGAATCGCGGCAATGATCTGGGTCGGGCTGTCGATCACTGTGCCATCGATGCTGAACTGCGCCCCGGACAGCACGAAGCTGATCACCGCGAACACCAGGATGTTCACCGGCAGGCCCCAGAAGTTGCCGACGCGGATGGTCTTGCGGCACGGCGAGGAACGGGCGAAGTCGCAGAAGTTGAGGATCAGCGTGCCGTAGATGGCCAGCCACAGCGCGCCGCCGGCAAACACCTGGGTCCACATCTTGACGCCGGTCAGCGGTTCACCCACCGACCAGGCCAGGTTGCCGTCGACCCGCAGGTACATCCACACCGCCAGCACCAGCACCGTAGAGAGAATCACAGGGCCGGCAAAGGACTCGTACTTGCGCACCATCTCCATGCCGAAGGTCAGGATCACCAGTTGCACGAACCAGATGGCGACGAAGCTGGCCCAGCCCAGGCTGGACAGCCCGAGAATGGCGTTATGGTCGTAACTGGCCAAGGCTGGCCA
Organism: Pseudomonas vranovensis; assembly: GCF_040438935.1. Taxonomy (NCBI): domain Bacteria; kingdom Pseudomonadati; phylum Pseudomonadota; class Gammaproteobacteria; order Pseudomonadales; family Pseudomonadaceae; genus Pseudomonas; species Pseudomonas vranovensis. Next base: position 2,784,083 of record NZ_CP159259.1, read on the forward strand.
GATGGCCACCAGCAGCACCCGCAACACCACCGAGGCGAGGTACGTCTGGATACCGAACCAGGCAATGGCAATCACCGCACGGACGATAGCCGGCAACTGTGCGCCGTAAATGCCAAAGCTCATGCGGCTGATCACCGGGAACGGCACCCCGGTTTTCTGGCCCATGTAGCCGGACAGGTTCATGAAGAAGTACACCAGCGCCGCCCCCACTGCCAGGGCCGCCAGCATCTGCCAGCCCGACAGGCCGAGGGCGAACAGGCCCATGGCAAATGAATAGTTGGCGATGTTGTGCACATCGTTGGTCCACAGGGCGAAGATGCTATACCCGCCCCAGCGCCGGCCTGCGGCTTTGGTGGGAGCAAGGTCAGCGTTGTGCAGCTTCGGACTCAGGGCACTGTGCCCGGAGGCAGGTGCAGAGGCGGCAGCGTCGGACGGCAGGTACGCACTGTCCAGATGTTTGGAAGTATCCAATTGCATGTTCCCCGGGCTCCTGCTGCAGCACAGGAGTGCTACAGCACATTATTGTTGGATTTGCAGAGTTGGGACCGCTGTCGGGCGCCTTGGCGCCATGCATACAAATATTGCATACAATTTTTGTATTACGATTTTTGCGGAACAATATGTATGCCAAAAGGGGTTGAAATGGAATTCGCCGCCTACCGCTCTGAGCACATAAACAATTGATTTTTATTATTTAAAAACTTTCATAAGAGGCTGCCGAGAAGCCATTTACCTGATCGAACGGTCAAATGACCAGGTGACAAAAATGTGAATTGTCGTAACGACAACCCGTAACATGTATCCATAAGACTGCTACGCCGGTACACAATCTGGAGATCGCGGGCAAGCCCACTCCTACACCCGGTGGGAGGGGCGGTGCGACGCCTCGACTTGCCCCGCGATGGCGCACAATTTCACGCTGCAACTTTTTGTCTAGGCACATTTACGGCATGCTGGGGCGGTCAAGGAATATCGGAGCTGGTAATGACGGAAAAACACCCCGCATCGACCGTAGAGCGTGTCTACCTGGGGGTCCACGAGGCGATCCGCAAGCGCACCCTGCGCCCCGGCATGAAACTGGGCGAGTCGTCGCTTGCGGAGCTTTTCAAGGTCAGCCGCACTTCGGTGCGCGCGGCGCTCAAGCAACTCGAAGGCGACGGCCTGGTCTCCACCGAACTGAACAAGGGCGCATGGGTGTCACTGCCCAGCGACGATGACATTCGTTCGGTGTTCGAAACCCGGCGCCTGATTGAGATCGGCATCGTCACCGAGCTGTGCCGGCGCGCCGACAAGAGCGTGCTGCACCCCCTGCGCCTGCATGTAGCCGCAGAGGAAGCCGCCGCCGATGCAGGCGACCATGCCCGCTACGTCAACCTGCTGGGTGAGTTCCACCTGCGCCTGGCCGAGGTGCTGGACAACCCGGTGTTGCTGGACTGGTTCCGCAAGCTGATCGAACGCGGCTCGCTGTACGCCTCGACACTGGACGACGAACGCCACGAAGCCTGCCGTGGCAACGAGCACCTGCGCCTGATCGAGTTCCTCGAAGCGGGCGACCAGTCGGCGGCCATCGAGCTGGTGTGTACGCACCTGCGGGGCATCGAAGAAGCCATACTCAAGGCCACCCAAACCTTGAAGGCCGACTACCACCCGCTCAAGCACCTGCTGGGTGGCTGAAACCCGCCATTCACGACCCAACTGATATCGATCCCGATATTTAATTGGTAAATGCATCAGGGCTTTTTATAGGGTGGGAGGGCCCCCATAGAGGTCCTGAAATGTTTGATCGTGTTTTCATCAATGCCGTCGCCGCCGACGGCAGCCCCCTCTCCCTGGCCGTCACCGATGGCCGTATCGCTCGCCTCGACGCAAACCCTGGCCCCCTTGAAGGTGTAGAGCGCATCGACCTTGGCGGACACCTGGTGCTGCCCGGCTTTGTCGACGGCCATATCCACCTGGATAAAAGCTTTGTCGGCGACCGCTGGCACCCGCACCAACCCGTTGGCAGCCTGCGTGAACGTCTGGCCGTGGAAAAGCGCGAACTGGCCCTGGCGCCGCCGATTGTCGAACGCGCCGATGCCCTGATCCGCCAGGCGGTGTCGTTCGGCACCGTGGCGATGCGCTGCCATGTTGATGTCGATGCCTCCACAGGCCTGAGCAATCTGCATGCGGTGATGCACGCTCGGGAACAGTGGCGCGGCATCGTCGACATCGAGCTGGTGGCCTTCCCCCAGGCCGGGGTGATGTCGTGCCCGGGTACCGCCGACGTGCTTGAAGCGGCCATCACCGACGGCGCCGAAGTCATTGGCGGTATCGACCCCACCGCGCTGGACGGTGACGCCGAGGGTCAATTGGACGTGGTGTTCGGGATTGCCGAACGCCGTGGCGTGAAGGTCGATATCCACCTGCATGAGCCTGGCCTGCAGGGCATCGAGCAATTGCAGCGCATCGCCGCACGCACCTGCGCAGTCGGCTTGCAGGGGCGCGTGAGCGTCAGCCATGCCTACGCCCTGGGTCAGGTGGAGCTGGACGTCGTGCAGCGCACGGCGGCAACGCTGGCCCAGGCCGGCATCTCGATCATGACCAACGCCCCGGGCGACCACCCCTTCCCGCCTGTACTGCAACTGCGTAATGCCGGGGTGAACGTGTTCACCGGCAACGACAACATCCAGGACGCCTGGTGGCCCTACGGCAACGCCGACATGCTCCAGCGCGCGATGCTCATCGGCTATCGCTCCGGCTTCTACAGCGACGAAGACCTGAATGTGGCACTGGCGATGGCCACTACCGCCAGCGCCACGGTCATGGACAAGCGCGACTACGGGCTGAAGGTCGGCAACGAGGCGACCTTCGTCATTATCAAGGCACCGAATGCAGCTGCAGCGGTTGCCGCCGCCCCCTCCGAGCGACGCCTGGTGCGCCGTGGTCAACTGTGCCCGGCGCCGGTCGGACTGCAGTTCGAGGTGCAACCGGCGCAGGCAATGGGTTCAGGTACCTGACTTCAGCCGACTGAATGCTCGGGTCAGCGCCCGGTTGAACGCCTTGCTGTTGTCGTTCTTGCTGTACAGCCGCGCCCGTACTTCGGCAGGCGGATAAGTGGCGGGCGCACTGCGGATCGCCGGGTCCACCAAGGCATCGGCGGCCGTAATGGCGTTGGCGTACTGGATGTTGTCGGTGATCGGGGCGATCACCTCCGGGCGCATCAAGTAGTCCATCAAGGCCAGGGCCGCTTCAGGGTGCGGCGCGTCCTTGGGGATCACCAGCGCATCGAGCCAGATCAGTGTGCCTTCACGGGGAATGCTGAAGTTCAAGGTGACGGCCTTGCTGGCCTGTTGCGCCTGCTGCTGGGCAATGGCGACGTTGCCGTTCCAGGACATCGCCAAGCAGGTTTCGCCGTTGGCCAGGTCATTGATGTTGCGGTCGTTGTCAAAGTAGCGGATGTACGGGCGCACCTTCTGCAACAGGGCCTCGGCCTGCTGCAGGTCTTCAATGCGCTGCCGGTTGATGTCCAGGCCCAGGTAGCGCATGGCGGCAGCGAACACCTCGTTGGGGTCGTTGAGCAGACTTACCCCGCAACTGGCAAACTTCGACACCACCTCGGGCTCGAACAGCATCGCCCAGCTGTCGGTGGGTGCCGATGGCAGCCTGGCCTCCACGGCCTGCTGCTGGTAGCCCACGCCCGTGGTGCCCCAGGCGTAGGTGCCGGCATAGCGGTTGCCGGGGTCGAACACCGCCATGTGCTGGCGGAACTCCTCGCCGACTCCGGCCAGGTGCGGCAACCGGGTCTTGTCCAGCGGCTGCAAAGCGCCGCTGCTGATCGCCCGCGACAAGTGCTGGCCGGCCGTCAGCACCAAGTCGTAGCCACTGCGGCCGGTGAGCAACTTGGTCTCTACGGTTTCCAGCGAATCGAAGTGATCGGCCACCACTCGGATGCCGGTGCTTTTTTCAAAGTTGGCCAGGGTGTCCGGGGCCAGGTACTCGCCCCAGATATACAGGTTGACCGTCGCTTGCCGGTTGTCGGCGGCCTGCGCCTGCGCACTGCATGCCAGCGCGAGGGCCAGACCACAGGCGCGCAGGTTCATGAGGCTTTTGCTCCTGAATATTGAGGCATGGTGATGCAGGCGACATTGCCACCGCCCAGGAGAATCTCGCGGGAATTTTCAATGCCGATGATGCGGTGGCCGGGGAACAGTTCAGCCAGTGTGGCCTGGGCGATGGTGTCGTTGCGATCGCCAAACAACGGCAGGACGATGGCCGAATTGCCGGCATAGTAGTTGATGTACGAGGCGCAGATTTTCGTACCGGCCTGGCGCAGGTGAGTGCCGTCGACCTGATCAAGCCCGGCCGCTTCCTCGGCCGTCCACTCCAGCACATCGGGCTGTGGCAGCTTGTGTACCTTGAGGGTGCGACCGCGGCTGTCGCGGGTGCTGCGCAGGATGTCGTAGGCCTCCTGGTAGATTTCCCACTGCGGGTCGTCGCGGTTGTCGGTCCATTGCAGCACCACTTCGCCGGGGCGCACGAAGCAGGCCAGGTCGTCGATGTGGCCATCGGTCTCGTCGAACTTGCAACCGCGTGGTAGCCAGATCACCTGCTCGGCGCCCAGGTAGTCCTGCAGGCGGCGGGTCACTTCCTCCTTGCCCAGGTGCGCGTTGCGGTTGCGGTTGAGCAGGCATTGTTCGGTGGTCAGCACGCTGCCCTGGCCGTCGCTCTGGATACCGCCCATCTCGGCGATCAGGGGCGCGCGGTAGCGGTCGAGGTGTTCGATTTCGAGGATCTTCTGGGCGATCTGGTCATCCTTGTCCCAGGGGTAGTACAAGCCGCCGTCGAGCCCGCCGTAGGCGTTGAACTCGAAATCGACACCGCGCACTTCGCCACTGGCATCGTTGACCACGAAGCAGGCGCCGCTGTCACGGAACCAGGTGTCGTTGCAAGTCATCTCCACCACCCGCACCTGAGGCGGCAGCAATCGCCGGGCGTTGGCGTACTGGGCCGCCGAGGCACACACGGTGACCGGCTCGCTGGAGGCAATGGCCGTGACGATCTCGACCCAGACCTTTTGCGCAGGCTTGGCGCCGTTGCGCCATACATCCGGACGTTCCGGCCAGCCGAGCCAGCAGCCGGCCTTGTGCTCGAATTCGCCGGGCAAGCGGAAACCATCGGCCTTGGGGGTAGTGGTGAGGGAACGAGCCATGAGCGACCTCTGTGTCGGGTGGGAGTAGCTGCACGCTACGCCGGCGCCGCCCGGGCTTCCAACGATGAAAACTTGCGGATTGATGAATTGAATTCAGGGGTCGGCTATTTGAGTGGTGAACCATTCGATGAAGTCGGCCACCGCCCCGCGCTCCAGGCGCAGGCGTTCGCACACCAGCGCATATTGGCCCTGGGCCGTGACACTGGCAGTGAACGGGCGCACCAGGCGGCCGCTGACCAGTTCGGCCTGGCAAGTCAGGTTATCGCCCATGGCCATGCCCTGCCCCAGCGCCGCGGCCTCCTGTGCCAGTGCTGCGTGGGGGAAATACAGCTGGCGTCCGGGTTGGGCGTCTTCGGCATGGGTGGCGAGCCAGGTAGTCCAGGTCTTGCCGTCCTGATCGTCATGCAGCAGGCAGTGACGCACCAGGTCGCGCGGACGCTTCAGCCCGCCGAGGTTGAAAAGCCCCGGGCTGCACACCGGGAAAAACTGCAGCAACGGCAAGGGCCGGACGAAGTGAGTGCTGGCATCCAGCGCACTGGTGCCATACGTAATGGCGATATCGATATTGGCAGCGGGAGCGCCGGCATCAATGGGCTGCTCGTGCAGGTGCAGGGTGATGTGCGGGTAGCGGTTGCTGAAATCGGCCAGCCGCGCCACCAGCCACTTTTGCGCAAGCTCGGTGGTGACCGCCAGGCGCAGCACGGCCTGGGACGCTGGGTCACGTAGTTCGTCGCACGCCTTGCCGATCAACTCGAACGCCTGCTGCACCTGCTGCAACAGTCGCCCCGCCTCGGCACTCAAGCGCACCTGACGGCCCTGGCGCACGAACAGCTCGACGCCCAGTTGTTCTTCAAGCTGGCGAATCTGATGGCTCACGGCACTGTCGGTGACACACAGCTCGGCGGCGGCACGCCCGAAATGCCCGTGGCGGGCAGCACACTCGAACGTTCGCAGGGCAGTCAGTGATGGCAATCGACGCATGGGCAGGCTCCGGGATCGGCAGGCAGCATAGCGCAAGCCAATGGTCTAAAGCAGGCGCCCCAATGCTGGCAAAGTACTACCTGCTCCGCTAGCATGCCGCTGAATTGCCCGCCGGGGCCGCATGGAGAGCGTTACACGTGCTGTTGAGCATCCCGACCCTGATGCTGGTTGCCACTTTCATCTTTGCCTTGATGGGTGTACTGACCTTGCATGCCTGGCGCCACGGTGTACGCGAATGCACCCTGGGCTACCTGGGCCTGATGCTGTTGCTCGCAGCCCTTGGCGCGATCCTGCTGAGCCTGCGCGGCATGGGGCTGGATTTCATCGCCCTGGTGCTGGGCAACATCGTCCTGTTGCTGAGCGCCGCCTTCAACTGGACGGCCATGCGCGTGTTTGGCGGGCGCCCCGCGCATGTACCCGGAATCGTGGCCGGAGCGTTGCTCTGGATAGCCTGGAGCACTACCCCAGGCTTCTTTGACGAACTGACCCAACGGGTAATGCTGTATTCGCTGATGGTGGGCGGCTACAGCGCTCTGACGGTGTTCGAGTTGTGGCGCAACCGCAAGCGTATGGAAGTCTCCTACCTGCCCGCCTTGCTGCTGACGTTGATGCACACCAGTTTCTATGGCGTGCGAGCATTCTATGACCCGGGCATTTCCCTGGAGCATGCCATTTCTGGTGCTGGCACCACGGCAACTTTTTTCGCCTTCATGCTGTTCGAGTCCATGCTGTATGCCATCGGCATTGCCTATGTGACGCTGGCGATGGTGCGTGAGCGCACCGAGCTCAAGCTCAAGGCGGCGGCCTTCTCCGACCCGCTGACCGGTATCGGCAACCGTCGTGCGTTTCTGGCCCACGGCGCGCAATTGTTGGCCGATTGCACTCGCCGAGGTGAGCCGGTGGCGCTGCTTTTGTGCGATCTGGATCATTTCAAGCGGCTCAACGACAACTATGGGCACCAGACGGGCGACCAGGCGTTGATTGCCTTCAGCCGGGTGACCAGCCAGTGCATTCGTCGAGGTGATGTGTTCGGCCGTATTGGTGGCGAGGAGTTTGCCTGTTTGCTGGCCAACACCGATGAATCGGAAGCGTTGCGGGTGGCGCAGCGTATCTGCAGCCACTTTCATGCATTGCCGTTGCTGGAGCCAGGGTTGTTGAGTGTGAGTATCGGTATTGTCGGCAGTAGCGGCGGCCATGACCTGGCGCGGTTGCTGTCGATGGCAGACAGTGCGTTGTACCGAGCCAAGGATGAGGGGCGTAATCGGGTGGAGTTGTATGGTGAGGGTGGGCTTATGCCGCAGTGAGCTTGCCAAATGGGTGTCGTCAGAACTACTGCTCGCAGGGCAAGCCCGCGACTACCGGTTCGGCGCAGGCCCAAGAGCGGGCTTGCCCGGCGGTCGAAGGTTCAGCGGTACCGGCCTCATCGCGGGGCATCCCCACCCCTGCCGTTGGTATCCCGCGTCAGCCAGTCCAGCAACCACAAGCCGGCAGGCCCCGGCGGGGTCAATCGCGACCACGCCGCGTCCACGGCAATAGGTCGCGGCCAACCAGCCAGGGGCAATTCCACCAACTGCCCATGTCCATACTGCTGCACCAGCCCATGAGGCAGTTCGGCCCAGCCAAAACCCTCCTCGGTCATCTCCAGCAGCAACAGGTAATCCGGCGCCGACCACACCCGCCCCTGGGGCTTGTTCTCGCTGTCGGCCCAGGTGTTGAGGTACAGCTGGCGGTGGCTGGCAAGGTTGGCCTGGGTCAGGTTCTCAAGCCTCGCCAGCGGATGCTCGCGCGCAACGAAAATTCCCATCTGGGCATGCCCCGGCAAACGCCGCACGGCAATGTCCGGCGGATACTTCGATTGCGCCGCCAGCAACCCCACATGTGCCCGGCCGCTTTGCAGCAAGCTCAACACATCCCCCGCCTCGGCGATCATGCATTCGAGTTCGATGTCTTGATAACGCTGCTCGAACTGGCGCATCACGTGGTTGTCCGGGCTCAGTTGATACATGTCGGACAGCACGAGCGTCAGCCGCGGCTCGACGTTGTCGGCCAGGCGGATGCTCAGCTCGTCCAGCCGCTCGCTGGCGGCGAGGATTTCCTGCACATGCCCCAACACCTTGCGCCCTGCCTCGGTCAGCACCGGGTGGCGGGCCTGGCGATCAAACAGGCTGACGCCAAGATCGGCCTCAAGGTTGGCAATGGCGGCGCTGACGGTGGATTGGCTCTTGCGCAATTTGCGCGCTGCCGCCGAAAAGGACCCCAGGGCAACCGCTTCGACGAAGGCCTGCAACGCTTCAGGTGAGTAACGCATGGCTGTATCGCTTTTATCGATGGAATCTATTTTTAACATACGCAAAAAAGCGATGACAATCACCCCATCGAAATCAACCGTTCAGGTGCTGTCATGATTGCCTCCCATAAATCCTTTGCCGAGCGAATTGTTCATGCCGTGGGCTTCGAGGCCATTGCCGTGCTGATCTGTGCGCCTATCGGCAGCTGGTTGCTGAACCGCTCGATGCTGGAGGTCGGTACGCTGGCGGTAGTGCTCTCGACCGTGGCGATGCTCTGGAACATGCTTTACAACGCAGTGTTCGACCGTTTCTGGCCTGCTGACCGGGTGACCCGTACCGTCAAGGTCCGGGCCCTGCATGCCAGCGGTTTCGAGATCGGCTTCGTGGTGATCGGCGTGCCGATTGCGGCGCTGATGCTCAATCTGTCGCTGTTGCAGGCGTACACGCTGGAGATCGGCTTTTTCGTCTTCATGCTGCCCTACACCATGGCCTACAACTGGGCCTACGACCTGCTGCGCCAGCGCCTGGTCAAAACCCGGACCGGAGTCCTGCAGGCGCAGTGAGCGGTTTGGCCGGTGGGCGCCTTTTGGTTTAGCCTGTTTAGCACACAGCTAAATGATGGCAGCCGGCGCCCATGAATATTCACGACATCCGCAAGACCAACCTGCTCCGGCTGATCGGCGTCCAGCGCAAGGCGACCTGCGCCGGACGCTGGGGCATCAGCCCGGCGCACTTGAGCCAGATTCTCTCGCAAAAAACCGAAAAGAACCTCGGTGACGAGGTGGCACGACGCATCGAGGCCGCCGAGGGCCTGGCGCCTGGCTGGATGGATGTGCTGCAGGACCAGGTGCCCACGCAGCCAGCCATCCCGATGCCACCTTCGCCAGGCTTTATCACCATCTCCCACCTCGACATTTGCGGCTCCATGGGCAGCGGTAATACACCACCCAGCCACATCGAGGTGATCCGCGACCTCACCGTGCACCAGGACTGGCTGCGCAGCCAGGGCATCAGCTATTCAAGCCTGGCCAACCTGGCAATCATCAGCGGCGAAGGCGACAGCATGGCTGGCACCTTCAACGACGGTGATGCACTGCTGGTGGACCGTGGCATCGATGAGGTGCGCACCGATGCCGTTTACGTCTTCAGCCTCGAAGGCGACTTGTTCGTCAAGCGCCTGCAGCGCCTGACGGGCGGCGGTTTGCGGATGATTTCCGATAACCCCCTGTACCCACCGCTGATGATCGAAGGCGCCGCCCTGGAGAAGCTGCATATCCAGGCACGGGTGCTGCTGGTGTGGAACGCGCGTCGCTTGTAAAACCCGATAGGGGTTGGATACGTGAAATTTATCTGGTAGTTTTTCATGAAAATATACCAATAAAAATTCACGAGACCCGCCATGTTCAAGCAATCCGCCCAGCATGTCGCCAGCTACTACGCCCGCACCTTCCCCACTGCCATCCCGCTGCGCGCCACCCTGCACGAATCCCTCGACACCGAGGTGCTGGTGATCGGCGCCGGTTTCAGCGGCCTGCACACGGCGCTGCGCCTGGCCCTGGCCGGCAAGCGGGTGACGGTACTGGAAGCCAGCCGGGTAGCCTGGGCGGCATCGGGGCGTAATGGCGGGCAGGCATTGCTGGGCTGGTCGTGCGACATGCCGCCACTGGAAAAAGCCCTGGGCCATGAGCGTGCCCGCCGCCTGTGGGACAGCATGTGCTGGGCCGCCGGTGAAATGCGCGCCCTGCCCCAGCGCCACGGCTTTGATATCGACTACCGTCCCGGCAGCCTGTGGACCGCCGTACTGCCACGCCGGGTCGGGATGCTGCGTGAAGCCCAGCGCGAGGCCGTAGACAAGTGGGGTTACGACAAGCTACGCCTGATCGAGCGCGGCGAGTTACCCGACTGGATCGACAGCCCCCGCTACCAGGCCGCGCTGTATGACCCTGAGGGCGCCCATCTCAACCCGCTGAAACTGGCCCAGGGCCTGGCTGCTGCCATCGAGGCCGCCGGCGGGCGCCTGTACGAACAGACCCGGGTACTGGACTACCGCGAAACCGCAAAAGGCTATGTGGCCCGCACCGAACACGGCGAGGTGCGCAGCGACGTGCTGGTGCTGGCTTGCAACGCCTACATCGACGGCCTGGACCGGCAACTGTCGCGCCGCCTGCTACCGGTGGGCTCATACCAGGTGGCCACTGCACCCCTTGATCCGCAACTGGCCCACTCGTTGCTGCCGCGCAACAGCTGTGTGATCGACAACCAGTTCGTACCCGACTACTTTCGCCTGACCCCCGACCACCGACTGCTGTTTGGCGGCGGCTGCACCTACCTGGGCGGCATTCCACGAGATGTGGCCGCCGCTACCCGCCCGGTGCTGGAGCGCGCCTTCCCGCAACTGCGTGGCGTGGCCATCGAACACGCCTGGGGCGGGCACATCGACTGCAGCCTGCGGCGTACCCCGGATATCGGTCACAGTGGCCAACGCTACTGGTTGCAGGGCTTTTCCGGGCATGGCGTACTGCCGACCCTGGCCGGCGCCCGCGCCGTCAGCGATGCCATTCTCGGCGACACCGACTTGCTGGCGTTGTACCAGGCCATCGACAACGGCCGCTTCCCCGGCGGCGACGTGCTCGCCGCCCCGCTGGAAGCGGCAGCCAAGGCCTGGTACCGCCTGCGCGACAACCTTTGAGAGGACAGCACCATGGACATGCAGGATGAAATCGAAGGCCTGGCGATCCTGATCCGTGACCTGCGCAAGCACCGCAACCTGACCCTGGGCGAGCTGGCCCAGCGTATCGACCGCTCGGTGGGCTTTCTGTCCCAGGTCGAACGCGGCCTGTCGCGCCCCACCGTGGCCGACCTGACTGCCATCAGCGAAACCCTGGATGTGCCCACCACCTACTTCTACAACCTGAGCAAACCTCGGGAGCTGGACTGGGTCACCCGCCCCGGTGAGCGCCGCACCTTGTACTACGCCGGCGGCATTACCGACGTGCTGGTCTCGCCCAAGCTCACTGGCGGCTTCTCCATGCTCGAAAGCCACCTGGCGCCGGGTGCCAGCAGCGGTGAGGGCCACCTGGACGACAGCTCCGAGCAAGGCGGCTTCGTCCTCGAAGGGCAATTGAGCCTGTGGCTCGACGACAGCGAGGCACCCGTGACCCTGAACCCCAACGACAGCTTCCAGCTACCGCCACACAGCCAGTTCCGCTACGCCAACCTGACCGACCAACCGACCCGGGTACTCTGGGTATTTCGTTGAACAACGCTGCAGGATCGCAATCGATGACAACAACAAAAAGCTTTCCCGATCTGCTCACTGAAGTCCGTGAATTTCGCGCCCGATTCCCCGAGGTGCGCTATGTCGACCTGATCAGCCTGGACATTCCCGGGCATTTTTATGGCAAGCGCTACCCCATCGACATGCTCGAGAAAGTCGCCGCCGGCAGCCCCCTGAAACTGCCACAGAACTGCGTGCTGCTGGGCGTTCAGGGCGGGCTGTTCCCGATTGGCGACTACTGTTTCAACGACGGCGACCCCGATGCGCCGCGCCGCCTGATCCCTGGCACCCTCAAGCCGGTGCGCTGGGAAAACCAGCCCCTGGGGCAGATGCTGATCAGTTCCGATGGCACCCCCGCGCCCATCGAGTTCGAGCCCCGGGAAGTACTCGCCCGGGTGCTGCAGCGCCTTGAGCAGCGCGGCATTCGCCCAGTGGTAGCGTTCGAGCTCGAGTTCTACCTGTTCGACCGCAGCCTCAAGGACGGCCTGCCGCAGTTCCCTCGCGACCCGTTCAGCGATGACGCCGACGATCAACCGAACATGCATATCGAGCGCCTGTCGCGCTATTCCGACGTACTGCGCGAGATGGTCGAGGCAGCCAATGAGCAAGGCGTGGACGCCAACGTGATTACCGCAGAGCTTGGCCCTGGCCAGTTCGAGATCAACTTCGGTCATTGCGACGACGGTCTTCGTGCCGCCGACTGGGCGGCCCTGTTCTGCCGCAGCACCCGTGGCGTGGCGCTCAAGCACGGCATGCGTGCAAGCTTCATGAGCAAACCTTACCTGCAGGCTCCGGGCAGCGGCATGCACGTGCATATCAGCCTGTACGACCGGGATGGCAACAACCTGCTGGCCGCCAATGACCAACAACCCTTGCGCCATGCCGTGGCGGGCTGCCTGGAACTGCTGCCGCACTGCATGCCGATCTTCGCCGCCAACCACAACGCCATGCGCCGCTACGGTGCCATGGTCAACGCTGCCAGCCGCGCCAGCTGGGGTTACGAAGACCGTGATGCGTGCATCCGCATTCCCGAGTCCGACCCGCGCAACCTGCGTATCGAGCATCGCCTGGCCGGCGCCGACGCCAATCCGTACCTGGTCCTGGCAGCCATCCTGTGTGGCATGGAGCACGGGCTGGACGCCGGCCGTGAGCCGATTGCCCCGCTCAATGAAGACCGCGCCAGTGGCATCGACTTCCCCAAGGACATGCTCACCGCCGTCAGCGCCATGCGCCAGCATCCGGCGGTCAATGAAGGCTTGGGCAGCGAGTTCGTGATGGTGTATTGCGAGAACAAGCGCCAGGACCACCTGGCCTTTTTGCATGACATCAGTGCGCGGGAGTATCGGTGGTTTCTTTGAAGACCCTGCCGCTTTCGTAGCCGCTGCCGCCAGGCCGCGATCGACCGCAAAGCGGTCCTAGACGGTAGATGGCGACTGCTACGCAGTCGATCGCAGCCTGGCGGCAGCGGCTACGTGGTGGTACGGATACCTATCACGGCTAAATTAATTTAGCTTTATGCATTGACGCATATTTAGCTTGAAGCTAGTTTTATGCCTGAGCGCGACGCATTCTGTCGCGCATTCAGGAGTAAAAACCATGTCCGTAAACATCAACACCCTCACCATCACCCTCCCCGTTCCCAAATCCGTCACCGATCCCGTCGCCCTGGAGCTCACCGGCGTCCAGGCCCTGGAACGCTACCCGGCAGTACTCGCCACCCTCGCCGACGGTTCGGTACGCTTCACTGCGCCCACCAAAGGCGCCTCCAGCAAAAGCACTCACCGTACCCGCTGCGAATGGAAAGAACCGCTCTACTGGCCCCTCGACAGTGCCGACCTGCACCGCAACCATCAGGTCATGACCCTGACCCGGGTCAACCACGCACAAAAGGTGGTGATCTCGCAGTTGCACGTCAAAAACGACGACAGCCCCGCGCTCAAGGTGTTCTGGAACAAGGGCAAGATCAGCTACGGCTTTCGCCAAAGCTTCAACCAGGCGGCGCCCGCCAGCATCACGCTATTGAACAACGTGCCTTTGGGGGCAGCTTTTACGGTGACGCTGGAACTGACCGGAAAAGGTGCCCTGACCCTCACGGCCCGGTGCAATGGGCTGAGCGCCAGCACCGGCGTGCTGCAAATGGACAGCAGCTGGAATGCGCGCACCTTCAACTTCCATGGCGGGGTCTACAACCAGGTCGACTACACCAGCTCGACCGCCTCCGACGACGCCTCGGTGTGCATCCTCAGCACCCTGCAACTACGCCACGTCTAAGGCCCGCCGCGTTCACGCGCTGACGTTGAAGCACAGGCACACGCGGGTGCCTTCCTGTTCGCGGCTGTCGAGCTGAACCTCTCCGCCGAACCGCTCCATGATCTGCCGGACCATGATCAGGCCGATGCCCAGCCCGCCTTGCTTGGTGGTATAGAACGACTTGAAGGCCGCCATTTCCTGCTGTCGTGTCATGCCTTTGCCGGTGTCGTTGATGAACAGATAAACCGTGTGCCCGTCGGCAGACAGGGAGGTCGCCATGTGCAAGCGGCCGCCTTCGGGCATCGCCTCGATGGCATTGGCGATAATGCTGTTCAGCACCTGCGCCAGCAGCAACGGGTGGCTGACTACCAGGGGCACGGGCACAAGATCAAAGCTCGGCTGGATTCTCGACCGCTCGATTTGCTGTTCAAAACCCTTCAATGTGCCTCGCACCGCATCGATCAGCTCGACCTGCTCTGATTCGCCGCGCAGCGGTCGCAGACACAGCAACAGGTCCCGTACCCAGATCGACATGCGGTCGACCTGGCTGACGATGTCGTCGATGTACTTGCCCGCCGGCTGCCCTGGCAGACCCTGGGCAAGTTCGGCACTGGTGCGGATGCTCGCCAGTGGGTTGCGCATACTGTGTGCCACGGCGGTCGACATCTCGACCAGCCCGCCGTAGGTCTTGTTGGCCACCAGTTGGTCTTGCTGCGAGGCCAACAGTTTGGAAGCGCGCCAGACAATCCAGAACAACCCTACGTAAATGGCCAGGCCGCCAAGCGCGGTGGCCATCCAGATCAGACGAAAGCCGCGGTTGACCCGCTCGATCAGGTCCACCGGCTCTTTATAGATCTCGACCATGGCCAACACATTGCCTTGCTCATCGTGGAGCGGAATGTAGTTTTCGATGAAGAACGCCCGGGGTGGTTGCATGAACTGCTGGTCAAGCCGTTGCTGCTGGACCTCGTTGTATTTGGCCGACACCTGGCCCCGGGTCGTGAATGCCGCCTCAAGGGCCGGATCATCAATGATCTTGCGCCCTATCAACGCAGGATTGGTCGACCACACCACCACCCGCCGGGGCGAGTAAATGGTGGCCAGCAGCGAATCGGGAAGGTGGGCAAGGTGATCGAGGAACTCCGAGCGCGACCGTGCCCGGTTACTCAGGGTTTGCTCGTTCAACATGGCATACATGGGCGACACCAGGATGGCGCCCATCTGCATGCCGGTCAGATCGTGATGGCGAATTTCGCCGACGGCCACCGCCTGGATAAACTGGGCCGACAGCAACGCATCGCGCTCCAGGCTTTCGTTCATCAAGAAGCGCGTCGACAGTGAGCCCAGGCCAATAGCCACGGCGCCAATGATGATAAAACTGATCACCGAGAACCAGCGCAGCAGGTTGAACTGCCCCAGGGCTGTAGTGGGCGTGAATGCTCGAAACGGCAGGTGCTTGAACCAGGATGACGCTGCATTCATGGAATCGGCTCGCCAACTGTAACGGCAATGATCGTGCGTTGTGGCTGACGTTGGCCAAGCCCGTACCCACCTTTTTCCTACACTCTAGCTGGACATCATTTGGCCTGCATCGAACCCGGAAAAGAAACCGCGCGCGCTCTATTTTGCCCCTGTCGCCATTGCCGAAGGTATGCTGTCGAGCGCACACTTTTGCCCTTCGCATTGCCCACCAGGAGGTTCGTCACATGAGCAAGGCACCCTATGCTCCCCCCAAGGTCTGGCGACACGAGGCGCCCAATGGCGGCGAATTCGCCAACATCAACCGCCCCGTCGCAGGCCCCACCCACGACAAGGCCCTGCCGATGGGCAAGCATCCGTTGCAGCTGTATTCGATGGCGACCCCCAATGGCGTGAAGGTCACCATCCTGCTCGAAGAGCTGCTGGCACTGGGGCACACCGCGGCCGACTACGATGCCTGGCTGATTCGTATCGGCGAGGGCGACCAGTTTTCCAGCGGCTTTGTTGCCGTCAACCCGAACTCGAAGATCCCCGCCCTGCTGGACCGCAGTGAAAACCCGCCCATCCGCGTATTTGAGTCCGGCTCGATCCTGCTTTACCTGGCAGAGAAGTTCGGCAGCTTCCTGCCCAAGGACCTGGCCGGGCGCACCGAAACCCTGAACTGGCTGTTCTGGCAAATGGGCGCCGCTCCTTATCTGGGCGGTGGTTTCGGGCATTTCTATGCCTACGCCCCGGAAAAATTCGAATACCCGATCAACCGCTTCACCATGGAAGCCAAGCGCCAGTTGGACGTGCTCGACCGCCGCCTGGCCGAAAGCCCCTACCTTGCCGGCGACAGCTACACCATTGCCGATATTGCCGTGTGGGCCTGGTATGGCCAACTGGCGCTGGGCAACGTGTACTCGGCAGCCGAGTTCTTGAGCGTGCATGAATACACCCATGTCCAACGCTGGGCACAGGAGATCGCCAAACGACCTGCGGTTGTCCGTGGCTTGCGCGTCAACCGAACCTGGGGAGACGACGCCAGCCAGGTGCCAGAGCGGCATCACGCAGCAGACCTGGACTAGCCCCTTGGCATCGGAGAACACCACTCGGCAGCAGGTCGTCAGGCTCATTCGCCATGGCGAAAGCGCGGCCAACATCGGAGCGGCCACTGACGACCCTGCGCTCATTCCCTTGACCGAACAGGGTGTGGAGCAAGCCCGGCGCGTTGCCCAGACATTCCTGAAGGCCCCCGGGCTGATCGTGACGTCGCCCTTCATCAGGGCGCATTGCACGGCGCAAGCCACCGCGGGCCTGTTTCCCGAGACGGCAGTCCAGGTGTGGCCGATTCACGAGTTCACCTACCTGGAGCCCAGCCGCTGCGCAAACACCACGGCCCAGGAGCGCCGTGCCTGGGTGCAAGCGTATTGGCGCACAGCCGACCCCGACTACCGCGATGGCCCCGGCGCAGAAACGTTCAGGGAGTTCACCCAGCGTGCCCGGGATTTTCTTGATGCACTGGGAAGCTGCCCCCGCGACGTCGCCGTGTTTTCCCATGGACAGTTCATCAATGCCGTTGCCTGGTTGCTTGAGGGCAAGGCTGAATCTGTTGCGCAGGGGTGCATGCTCGACTATCGGGCGTATGAATTGTCGAACCCTGTGGCCAATTGCTCGGGTTACCAGATCCACAGGACAACAAACGGCAGCGACTGGCAGCTTGGAAGGCAACGCGAGCGTTTGGCTGCCTGCTAGGCTATCCCTTACTTCAGGAGGACCAGGCCATGTCTACCAACAACCTCATCCCTTCGATTATCTTCAAGCTCAACGAGAATCAGCTCGCCATCGCCGAAGCGGTCGAGGAACTCTCCAACCGGATCGAACAGCTACACGGCCCTGCCGATGGCTCGATCAAGATACGCAACGCCTTGGCCAAGCTGGACGACAACCTGGAGTTCATCACCCGTGGCGTTGCAAAATTGATGAATGATTGAGGCCTGGAAAGCCTGGAGGACTGCCCATGGTTTCAGACAAACGCACCCTATCGCTGCTCTCCCGACTTGCAGATGCCCAACTGGCCCTGGCCACCAGCATGAGGGGCGTATCCCCGAGCACTGAAGGCTATCCGGGGCCTGCACTGCTGCATATCGCCGAAGCCATGGAGAACATCGAAGCCGCGCTGGTCGAGATCAAAGCGTCGACCGACGCGATGCATTCGCCTGCGGTGAAAAGCAACCTACACTGAACGTGCTGGGCTTTTCCCCTTTTTCCGCCCGGCATCAGCCCGCTTCGGCGGGCTTTTTGTTGTGCTGCTTGTTGGCATGCAGTGAACCGCCACACCCGCCCGCCGCATCAGTTTATTCAGTTCCGATCTAAACATCAGAAAATGTAGAATTTTTCTACCTTTCGTTCCATGCCACTTTACACGGCAAGAAAATGGACCATAGGAAACCTCTATTGTTCGTTGCCGGGTGGTACACGCACTCCATTCGGCGCCGGACGTACCGAGACCCGGATGTCTCTCGCCTGGGAAGGCCGCGTTAGCCCCGGTGTCTTGAGTGATGTGTCATCACCCTTGAACAGTAGGAGATAACAATAATGATCAACACTCTGAAATTCGCAGCGCTGGCAACGGGGATCATGGCTGCCAGTCATGGCCTGGCGGCCGACCTCACCATTGTCTCCTTCGGGGGCGCCAACAAAGAGGCTCAGGTCAAGGCCTTCTACAAACCCTGGCAGCAGGCCAGCGGCAGCACGATCATTTCTGGGGAATACAACGGTGAAATGGCCAAGGTCAAAGCCATGGTCGATACGCGCAGCGTCTCGTGGGACGCAGTGGAGGTTGAATCCGCCGAGCTTGCCCGTGGCTGTGACGAAGGCATGTTCGAGACACTCGACCCCGCCCAGATCGGCCTCGACACCGAACACTTCGTCCCCGGCGCTATCCAGCCCTGCGGCATCGGCTTCCTGGTGTACTCGACCGTACTGGCCTACAACGCCAGCAAATT
Source organism: Pseudomonas vranovensis (assembly GCF_040438935.1). Taxonomy (NCBI): domain Bacteria; kingdom Pseudomonadati; phylum Pseudomonadota; class Gammaproteobacteria; order Pseudomonadales; family Pseudomonadaceae; genus Pseudomonas; species Pseudomonas vranovensis. Next base: position 2,802,533 of record NZ_CP159259.1, read on the forward strand.
GAAAGAAACACCTACCGGCTGGAAAGACTTTTGGGACGTCGAACGATTCCCGGGCAAGCGCGGCTTGCGCAAGCTGGCCAAGTCGACCCTGGAATTCGCCCTGATCGCCGATGGTGTTGCACCGGCAGAGGTCTACACATTGCTGGCGACCGAGGCCGGGCAAGACCGCGCCTTCGCCAAACTGGACCAGATCAAGCCGCACATCCAGTGGTGGGAGGCGGGTGCGCAGCCTCCGCAGTACCTTGCTGCCGGCGACGTGGTCATGAGTTCGGTCTACAACGGTCGCCTCTCGGCCGAGCAGCGCAAAACCTATGACCTGAAGATCGTCTGGTCGGGCGGGCTCTACGAGTTCGACTCATGGGCGATACCGCGCGGCGCCTCCAGCCAGGAAAAAACCCGCGAGTTCATCGCCTTCTCGCTGGAACCGACGCAACAGAAAAGCTTCGCCGAGGCCATCGACTACGGCGCTGCCAACCTGCAGGCCATGGAGCTGCTCGACAAGGCGCGTATCGCCGAACTGCCCACCGCACCCGAGAACCTTGCCCAGCAGATTCCAGTCGATGCGCTGTTCTGGGCGGACCACGGTGAGCACCTGGAGCAACGCTTCAATGCCTGGGCTTCACGCTGATGCGCTGAACGGTGATTCATGATCGAAATCCAGCCCGCCTCTGCGCGGGCTCTTTTATGCCCATCAGCATTCGAACTTGTAATACTCGCCGCCTCTGATCCCCACCATTCTTGGAACCCGGATCTCCACCCTGAACAGGTTGCGGACCAGCTCGTTCAAGTCGCCTTCCGACCGGAAGCCCAGCAGGATCATCCTGTCTTTTTCTGCAAGTAGCCTGGCGACAGAAATCACCGACAGTGCCAGCGCGGGCAATGACTTGCGCCCATAAAAACAGATCGATCGCCGGGTATAGGCCCGCCCCTTTATCAATGTCTTCGCCTCTTCACTAATCCCCGGCAGCCTGCACGGCGGAACATTCATTATAAGTTGATCAAACAGCACCATGGAGGCCGATGAAAAAACGGGGTGTTGAAACGCAACCTTATAGACAGTGCTACCGAATCGGCTGCCCTTGCCATTGACGACACTTTTCTTGGGCGATACACCGCATTCCAAAGAGAAAAAGACATTATCATCATTGGCCAGACCCACAATATCGCTGTGGCACGTATGCTCTACCGCCAGGGCCACATTACCCTCAATCAACTTACGCCTTGAATACAAGACCAAGTCGCCTTGAGCATTGACGACTGCTGGACTGTTGGTGGAGTGACACGCATAGAAACTTGACCGCATGAAGGCATCAAAAAAAAGCGATTCTTCGCAGTCCAGCGGGCCAAGGGCCTTTAAAAGCGAGCCGTAGTTATTATTTGCCAAATCACTGAAGTCGCTTAGCCCATTTCCAAACCTGACCCCTGGAATCAATACGGCGAGAAAATCCAGCGCCGAGTGATTAGTGATGAAATTCTGATACCACAGGGCACCTTCCTTAATCATTGCATTGTTGATTTTTTTTGCCCTGTTACGCCTGAATTTCTCCTTGAGCCACTCACCCGCCCAGCGTTCTTTATCAGATAACACCTTCATCCATCCCTGTGCGCATGAAGGCCAAATCCTTATATCTCCATCCTCGGCTGTCTATCCGCACCTTGTAACAATGCAGAATATAGGACGATTCCTAATACATGTTGCAACGTCCGTCCCAGGCAGCGTTGCCGGAGTTCAAGGCAGGGGAAAGCCTACTCACTCCCAGACCGCTCATGAATTTCCCGGATCGTTTTCACATTGCTTGGTACCATTGAGCATACTTATGTGAAGCTTTGATGATTGGAAGGATTTTTGTGAACGTCATCCGCCACCTGCTACGGCATCCTTATGCGCGCCTTGTGGCCCTGACCGGGCTGGTGCTGGTCATCCCCGTGTGCCTGCGCGTGGCACTGGGTTGGTCCAACTCGCTCGGATTTGTCTCAGACCTGGGGATTGCCAGCCTGCTCATCGTGCTCCTGCAGGGTCGTCCCTGGTGGCAATCGCTGCCGGTGTTGCTGGCATGGGGGTTGATGACGCTGGGCACGGTCGAACTGGTCAGCGCCGTGGGCCGGCTTCCAACGGTTTCGGACCTCCACTACCTCATCGACCCTCAGTTCCTCGAAAACTCCAGCGGCGGTGGTTTCGCTCAACCCTGGTTCGCTGCGACCCTCCTGCTCGGGCTGGTGATCTGGCTGACGACACATTGGCTTGGGCGCTCCACCCCCTCGCCGCGCTTGCCGCGCCGCGCGTGGGCAGCGCCACTACTCCTGCTGCTTGGCCATTGGGGCGCCCAGCATCTGCACCCCACTGATGCAGACCAGTGGTATGTGTACAACCTGCCTCATCAGTTGCTGGCCGCCAGCGTTGGCGACGTGCAAATACGCGCGGCAGAATGGCTGGAGGGCGACGTTGTCGACGTCGTGCCGAACATGGCGGGCCTCACCCAGCTGGATCTGGATGGCCACAAACTGCTCGCGGCACCGGGAACCGCTCGCAACGTGCTGATCATCGCGCTGGAAGGCATTCCCGGCGCCTACATCGGGGTCAATCGCCAGGCCTTGCACAGCAGTTACGAAGAAAACCTCATGCCCAATCTCAGTCGCTGGGCAGAACGCGGCATGAACACCCCTGACTATGTGCTGCACAGCCACCAGACCATTCGCGGCTTGTATGCAATGCTCTGCGGCGATTACGACAAGCTCGACAATGGCACCCCCAAAGGGGTCGAGATGCTGACCCAGAATGAGCGCAACCAGGCGTGCCTGCCCGCCCAGCTGCGCCAGAACGGCTTTGCCACGCACTATCTGCAGGGCGCCGGCCTGCGCTTCATGGCCAAAGACAAGATCATGCCGCACATCGGCTTCGACACGACCCTGGGGCTTGAATGGTTCACCAACAGCAACTACCTGGAGTTCCCGTGGGGCAAGGATGACAAGGCGTTCTTCGAAGGTGCCCTGGACTACGTCGGCCAGCTGAAAAAGCAAAAGCAGCCCTGGATGCTGACCCTGCTGACCGTCGGCACCCACCAGCCCTATTCGGCGCCTGATGACTACCTGCAACGCTACGACACCCCCAAGCAGGCCGCCGTTGCCTATCTGGACGATGCCCTGGGCGCGTTTCTCTCCGGCCTGGAAAACCAGGGCGTGCTGCAAGACACCCTGGTGGTCATTACCTCGGACGAATCCCACGGCATCGAGGGTGTTCGGTTGGCTTCTTCATGGGGTTTCAACCTGATGCTCGCACCCGAGCAGCATCAACTGCCCCATGTGAAAACCGGGGTGTACGGCCATGTCGACCTGAGCACGTCGATTCTCGACTATTTCGCCCTGCCGGTCCCCACCGCCTTGAGCGGTCGCTCCCTGTTCCGCGACTATGTGACAGGCCGCGAGATCATGTCGTATACCAATGGCAAGCTGCGCTACCACGATGGCCAGGGCACCTTTGCCGAATGCGACTTCCAGCAGCGCTGCCAGCAGTACGCAAGCGACGGGTTTGTCGCCGAACGCAAGACCCTGATTGGCCAGTACGGTGGCTCGCGCGCCCGGCAAGTCACGGCGCGAGCCACCGCCCTGGATCGTTCGCTTCTGCGCACGCCGCTGAACCAGCACTACCAGTTCGGCAGCCCCGCCATCATCCCGCTCCAGGCGCAAATCAAGGATGACTGGGCCGACAACCTGATCGGCGCCCAGTACCTGGAAATGCCCAAGGGTTCACAGACGCGAGTACGCCTGACCGTGCGCTCGGTAGACCCGCAACAGAACGCCTACATCCTGCTCAAGGCCAAGGAGCTGGAACAGGATGTGCCGCTGGGCCTGCCCGCAGAAATGCTGGTAACCGCCGACAAACCGCTGGAGATGGATTTCAGTTTCGACAACCCGCAATCGCGCAAGGCGTTCTCTTTCCATCTGCTCGGCTATGGGCTGGGCGCCGTCGAGGTCAGTGATTTCAGCGTGATCACCGAATCGACCGGACAACCCGAGAACGTGGACGAGCTCTCCGAGGAACGCAGTGTCCACTCCAGTTGATTGGCCTCACATGAGGCAATAGAAATCGCTGAGCTCTGAGACAATCTCGCGCTTGGCGTTGTACAAGCGGGCCTCGGGGGTGAAGGCAATCGAGCGCCCCTCGAGGACATAGCGTTGGCCTGCCTGGAAATGCTGGTAATTGAGGGTCAGGTAACAAACGCGCACCGAGGGCCCGCCCATCATGCCCATGCCCCCGCCCCCGGCCACCTCGAAGTCGAACCGAACGATCAACTCATGACTGCCAGGGCTGACTTGGAAAAAGCGCCCGTCGCGCAGGCGCTGCTTATCCAGGCGCTCGGCCAGCAGCAACCTGTCGTTGGGAAAAGGTGTAGAGAAGTCGACCCAGGCCATCTGTGGGTCAGCCACTGGCATCGGGGCCTGGCAGCCGGCAACGACACTGACGGCGAGTAACAGCATCATCCTGCTCATGACAAATACCCCAAGGGGTTATTGATTCAGGATAGCGCCGACCGGGTCTGTTGGCGGCGCCAGCTATCGAGGTCGGGCATAGAAACCCGGCGCAGTGAGCACAACGGAAAACTCGTAGGTCAAGCCTTTGCGTCTCATCGTTGACGTGTAGACATTACACAGAAGCCTGCCGTTGCCCTCCGGCGGGATCAACGAAATGGGCCGGGTCTTGTAGGGGCTCAGGTCAAGCGGGGCACCCGCCAGTTCACCTGTCTTTATCGCTGTAATGACAGCGTTCTTGGTAACGGCACTCACTCTCTCTTTGACGAGCACCTGCGATACCTGGAACTTCAACGACGAAAGCGACTTCGAAATGAGCAAGACACACTGATCGTCAATCTCGGCATTCAGGTTTTTTCCTGCATCCTCGGCGCTCCACAAAAAAAACGCATTGCGACGACTCGACATCGGGTTGGCTCGATAGGTGTAGGGCGCTGCCAGCGAGACAGGGGCATCGGCGGCGTAGGCATAGTCGATCGACTTATGGAAAGCATCGGTGAGGGTAGGATGATTTCTAGCCATGTAGTCCCGCACATAGGCCTCTGTGTACCAGCGATGGGCAGCCAACACCCTCAGTTTGTCAGTGCTTGCAGTGGCGGGCTGGAGCATGGCCGAACAAACACCGACGACTGCCAGCGCCCTGAACATCACCTGAGTTCCTTTCAACCTGTTCCCCTTCCGGGCTAATAGCACAATGCCCCCATCCTACTGCAAACGACCTGCGGCTGCTGGATCAATACGCAGCGCCTAAGCCCAGCCTTCAAGGCGCATGGTTGCGCGCACGAGGCGCTGCTCCTCCAGTTCGATTTCCTTGAGGTTGTCGCGAATGCCGTTGATGTGTTCGCGCGCGGCGCGCTGGGCTTGCTCTGGGAGACGCTCGATGACCGCGTGGTACAGACGGGCATGCTGGCGGTCGATCTGGCGTTTTTGTACCGGCCGGTGGTAGAGGTTGTTGACCGAGGCAAACACAGTGCTGAGCATCAGGTCGGTCAATGACTGCAGGGTGTGCAGCAACACCGGGTTGTGCGAGGCCTCGCAGATCGCCAGGTGGAAGGCGTGATCGAGACGGGCATGTTCGTGCGGTTCGACTGCTTCTGCCTGGCTGTGGGCGGCGAGCATTTCTTCATAGCGCCGGGTCAGCAGGACGAAATCCGCGTCTGTGCCGCGCAAGGCAGCCAGGCGTGCCGATTCGGCTTCCAGCAGTACGCGCACTTCCAACAGGTCAAAGAGGGTGCGCGGCTGTGAGTTGAACAGGTGCATCAGCGGACTGGAATCACGCGGCCCGTTCAGCGTGGCCACCCGCGAATCGCGGCCCTGGGCCGTCTCGATGATGCCGCGCCCGCGCAGCACCTTCAGCCCCTCGCGCAGGGCCGAGCGGGAGATCCCCAGTTTTTCGCACAGGCGACGCTCCGAAGGCAGCGCCTGGCCGACCTTGAGTACGCCATCGACGATCAATCGCTCGATCCGCTCGGCCACTACATCACTGACCTGGCGACGATTACCAACTGTTTCTTCATGCATGCGGGGCGCCTCGGTCAACTGGTAGTACCAGTTTCAATAGGTCGTTCTTGTGCCTCGCACTATAGCTGCAGCACCCGTTATTTATAAGCCTCCAGGCAGAAACTGCCCGCGCCCCCGCTGGAACAAACTGGTCATACCAGTAGATGAGGCGATAGACGGCACGCGTGCAAGGCTCTACACATAGCCCCATAACAAGCGGATCGGCTCGCTACCGGTACTGCACACAAGAACGACTTCAAGCGAGAACCTGCCATGAGTATTTTGTACGACGAGCGCGTCGATGGGGCGCTGCCCAAGGTCGACAAGCCTGCCCTTCTGGCTGAACTGCGTGCTCAGCTTCCGGACATGGAAGTGCTGCACACCCAGGAAGATCTCAAACCCTACGAATGCGACGGGCTCTCTGCCTACACCACCACACCGATGCTGGTGGTGTTGCCTGAGCGCATCGAGCAGGTCGAGCGCCTGCTCCAACTCTGTTATCAGCGCAATGTACCCGTGGTGGCGCGCGGGGCCGGGACGGGCTTGTCAGGTGGCGCGCTGCCGGTGGTCCAGGGCGTTCTCCTGGTGATGGCTCGATTCAAGCACATCCTTGAGGTCAACCCTGAGGGGCGTTTTGCCCGCGTCCAACCGGGCGTTCGCAACGTGGCGATCTCTCAGGCGGCTGCGCCTTACGACCTGTATTACGCACCGGACCCCTCCTCGCAAATCGCCTGTTCGATCGGCGGCAACGTCGCCGAGAACGCCGGCGGCGTGCACTGCCTGAAATACGGCCTGACCGTACACAACCTGCTCAAGGTGGACATTCTCACCGTTGAAGGTGAACGCATGACCCTGGGCAGCGATGCCCTGGATTCGCCCGGCTTCGACCTGCTCGCCTTGTTCACCGGCTCCGAAGGCATGCTGGGGATCATCACCGAAGTCACGGTCAAGCTCCTGCCCAAGCCGCAGGTGGCCAAGGTGTTGCTGGCCAGCTTCGACTCCGTGGAAAAAGCCGGGCGTGCGGTCGGAGAAATCATTGCCGCCGGCATCATTCCTGGTGGCCTGGAAATGATGGACAACCTGGCAATTCGCGCCGCCGAAGACTTTATCCACGCCGGTTACCCGGTGGATGCCGAAGCCATCCTGTTGTGCGAGCTCGACGGTGTGGAAGCCGATGTGCACGACGAGTGCGAGCGTGTCAGTGCGGTGTTGGCCCAGGCCGGAGCCACCGAGGTGCGCATGGCCCGCGATGAGGTAGAGCGCGTCAAGTTCTGGGCCGGACGCAAAAACGCCTTCCCGGCCGTCGGGCGTATTTCGCCGGACTACTACTGCATGGACGGCACCATCCCGCGTCGCGAGCTGCCCGGCGTCCTCAGGGGCATCAGTGAACTGTCCGAGGCCTTCGGCTTGCGGGTGGCCAACGTATTCCACGCCGGTGACGGCAACATGCACCCGCTGATTCTGTTCGATGCCAACCAGCCCGGTGAACTGGAGCGTGCCGAGGCCCTGGGCGGCAAGATCCTCGAACTCTGCGTCAAGGTCGGCGGCAGCATCACCGGCGAGCACGGCGTGGGTCGCGAGAAGATCAACCAAATGTGTGCCCAGTTCAACAGCGACGAGCTGAGCCTGTTCCACGCAGTGAAAGCGGCTTTCGATCCCAAGGGCCTGCTCAACCCCGGCAAGAACATCCCCACCCTGCACCGCTGCGCCGAATTCGGTGCCATGCATGTCCATCACGGCAAGTTGCCTTTTCCCGAGCTGGAGCGTTTCTAATGGTTATGCAGCATGACGGCGACGCCAGCGCGGCGCTGCTGGAACACGTCAATCACGCCCTCAACAGCTCGACTGCCTTGCGCATCCAGGGTGGCAACAGCAAGGCGTTTCTCGGCCGTAACGTTGAAGGCGAAGTGCTCGATACCCGTGCCCACCGTGGCATCGTCAGCTACGACCCGACCGAACTGGTGATCACAGCCCGAGCGGGCACGCCGCTGGCGGAGCTGGAAGCTGCGCTGGACGCAGCCGGGCAGATGCTCACGTGCGAGCCTGCGCGCCATGGCGACGCCGCGACCGTCGGCGGAATGCTCGCTACAGGCCTGTCAGGCCCGCGGCGGCCGTGGTCCGGCGCGGTTCGCGACCTGGTCCTGGGTACCCGCTTGATCACCGGCACCGGCAAGCACCTGCGTTTTGGTGGCGAGGTAATGAAAAATGTTGCCGGCTATGACCTGTCGCGTTTGCTGGCCGGCAGCTTTGGCTGCCTGGGGGTGATTACCGAAGTGTCGCTCAAAGTGTTGCCCAAGCCGCGCCAGTGCCTCAGCCTGCGCCTGGAAATGGACGCTGCCCTGGCGCTGCGCAAGCTCGCCGAGTGGGGCCAGCAGCCCATTCCGCTGAGCGCCGCCAGTCATGATGGTGGTGCGTTGCACCTGCGCCTGGAAGGTGGCGAAGGCTCGGTAATGGCTGCCCGCGAACGTCTTGGCGGCGAACTGATCAAGCCCGCGTACTGGGACGACCTGCGTGAGCAGCGCCTGGATTTTTTCGCGACCCCGGGACCGCTGTGGCGCCTGTCGGTACCGACCAGCACCGACGTGCTGGCACTGCCCGGCGACCAACTGATCGACTGGGGCGGTGCGCAGCGCTGGCTGAAGTCCGATGCCGATGCCGCGCTGATCCGCCAGCTCGCCACCGAGGTCGGCGGTCATGCCACCTGCTTCACCGCCGGGCACTGCGACAGCCCGTTCCATCCGCTCTCCCCGCCATTGCTGCGCTACCACCAGCAGCTGAAGGCCCAGCTCGACCCCCAGGGCATCTTCAACCCTGGCCGCCTGTATTCCGAGGTGTAACGTGCAGACCCATTTGAGTGAACAGGCCAAGCAACTGCCGCGTGCCGAAGAAGCCGAACGAATCCTGCGCAGCTGTGTGCATTGCGGTTTCTGCAACGCCACCTGCCCGACCTACCAATTGATTGGCGACGAACTCGACGGTCCACGCGGGCGCATCTACCTGATCAAGCAAGTGCTGGAAGGCAACGAGGTCACCGCCAAGACCCAACTGCACCTGGACCGTTGCCTGAGCTGCCGCAACTGTGAGTCCACCTGCCCGTCGGGCGTGCAATACCACAATTTGCTGGATATCGGCCGCGCCGTCGTCGACGCCGCCGTGCCCCGCCCGCTGGCGCAACGGGCACTGCGTGAAAGCCTGCGTGCCGTGGTACCGCATGCTGGCCTGTTCAAAGGGCTGACCCAGGTCGGCCAGGTGTTCCGGCCACTGCTCCCCGCCAGCCTCAAAGCCAAATTGCCGCGCACGGCGGGTGTCGCCAAGCCTCGCCCCGCCCCCCGGCATGCACGCCGTGTGCTGATGCTAGAGGGCTGTGTGCAGCCTGGCCTGGCACCCAATACCAACGCTGCCACGGCGCGGGTGCTCGATCGCCTGGGTATCAGCGTCACGCCGATCCATGAGGCCGGTTGCTGCGGTGCCGTGGACTACCACCTCAATGCCCAGGAGCAAGGCTTGCAGCGCGCCAGGCAGAACATCGATGCCTGGTGGCCCGCCATCGAACTGGGCGCCGAAGCCATTGTGCAAACCGCCAGCGGTTGCGGCGCCTTCGTCAAAGATTATGGCCACCTGCTGGCGCATGACCCGGCCTATGCCGAGAAGGCCAAGCGCGTCAGCACCCTGGCCAAGGACCTGGTCGAGGTGCTCAGCGTCGAACCCCTGGAGCAGCTCGGCGTACGCACCGACAAGCGCCTGGCGTTCCATTGCCCCTGCACCCTGCAGCACGCGCAGAAGCTCGGCGGCGCGGTAGAAAGTGTGCTCGTTCGCCTGGGTTTTGCGCTGACGACGGTACCCGACAGCCACCTGTGTTGTGGCTCGGCCGGTACCTATTCGCTGACCCAGCCGGCGCTGTCCAGGCAACTGCGCGACAACAAGCTCAATGCCCTGGAAAGCGGCAAGCCACAGGTGATCGTCACCGCCAACATCGGCTGCCAGACCCACCTCGACGGCGCCGGCCGTACCCCCGTGCGGCACTGGATCGAACTCGTCGAAGAAGCCCTGCATTAATCGGAGAACACCATGCTTAGCAAAGCCGTACTGAGCCAGACCGAAGTGAGCAAGATTCTCGCCGCCGCCCGCAGCGAGGCCGAGAAAAACCAGTGGGCGGTGACCATCAGCGTGGTCGACGACGGCGGCCATCCGCTGGCCCTGGAACGCCTTGACGGTTGCGCGCCTATCTCTGCCTACATTGCCAGCGAGAAGGCACGCAGCGCCGCCATCGGGCGTCGCGAAACCAAAGGTTATGAAGACATGGTCAATGGCGGGCGCAGCGCGTTTCTGTCTGCCCCGCTGCTGACCTCCCTGGAAGGCGGTGTGCCGGTGATTGTCGATGGCCAGGCCATCGGCGCGGTGGGCGTTTCCGGGGTCAAGGCCGATCAAGACGCACAAGTGGCCAAGGCTGGCGTCGCCGCCCTTAACTGTTTTCTGGAGAGTGGAAAATGACTGACCGCGTGAACTGCCACCGCCTGCAAGTGGCGTCCAATCTGCAACGTTTCGTCGACGAGGAAGTGCTGCCGGGCAGCGGCATCCAGCGCGAGGCGTTCTGGGCCGGCTTCGACACCCTGGTGCATGACCTGGCACCGCGCAATCGCGCCCTGCTGGCCGAACGTGACGCGCTGCAGGCAAAGCTGGACACCTGGCACCGCGAGCACCCAGGCCCGGTGAGCGATATAGCGGCCTACCGCACCTTCCTCGAATCCATCGGCTACCTGCTGCCGCAGCCAGACAGCGTGCAGGCCAGCACCGCCAATGTCGACAGCGAGATTACCCACCAGGCCGGCCCGCAGCTGGTAGTGCCGGTGATGAACGCCCGCTACGCGCTGAACGCCGCCAATGCACGCTGGGGTTCTTTGTACGATGCACTGTATGGCACCGATGCCATTGCGCAGGACGGGGGTGCGCAGAAGGGGCCGAGCTACAACCCGGTGCGTGGCGACAAGGTCGTCGCCTTCGCCCGCGCCTTCCTCGACCAGGCCGCGCCGCTGGCCAGCGGCTCGCATGTCGACGCAGTCAATTACCGGGTGAGCGACGGGCAGCTCCAGGTGACCCTGGCCAACGGCACCCAGGCCGGCCTGGCCCAGGCCGACAAATTCGTCGGCTACCAAGGCCAGGCCAATGCGCCAACAGCGGTGCTGCTGAAGAACAACGGCCTGCATGTAGAGATCCAGATCGATGCCAGCAGCCAGATCGGCGCCACCGATGCCGCCGGGATCAAGGACCTGCTGATCGAGTCTGCACTGTCGACCATTCTCGACTGTGAAGACTCCGTTGCGGCGGTCGATGCCGACGACAAGGTGGTGATCTACCGCAACTGGCTCGGCCTGATGAAAGGCGATCTCAGCGAAGCACTGGAAAAGGGCGGCAAGCAAATCGTCCGCCGTCTCAACCCGGATCGCGAGTACACCGCTGCCAGCGGCGGCGCGTTGAAACTGCACGGCCGCTCACTGCTGTTTGTGCGCAACGTCGGCCACCTGATGAGCAACCCGGCAATTCTCGACGGCGAAGGCCGCGAGATTCCCGAAGGCATCCTCGACGGGGTGATGACCAGCCTGATCGCCCTGCATGACCTCAAGCGCCAGGGCAATTCGCGTACCGGCAGCGTCTACATCGTCAAGCCGAAGATGCACGGCCCGGCCGAAGTAGCCTTTGCCGACCAGCTGTTCGCGCGTATCGAGGACGTGCTGCAACTGCCGCGTCACACCCTGAAAATGGGCATCATGGACGAGGAGCGCCGCACCAGTATCAACCTCAAGGCGTGCATCGCCAGCGCCAGTGCCCGCGTAGCCTTCATCAACACCGGTTTTCTCGACCGCACCGGCGACGAGATGCACACCGCCATGCAAGCCGGCGCCATGCTGCGCAAGGGCGACATGAAAAGCAGCGCCTGGATCCAGGCCTACGAGCGCAACAACGTACTGGTTGGCCTGAACTGCGGCCTGCGTGGCCGGGCGCAGATCGGCAAGGGCATGTGGGCCATGCCCGACCTGATGGCCGCCATGCTCGAACAAAAGATCGCCCACCCCAGGGCCGGCGCCAATACCGCCTGGGTCCCCTCGCCCACCGCTGCCACTTTGCATGCCCTGCACTACCACCAGGTGGATGTGCAGGCGGTGCAGCGCGAGCTGGAGGCCGTCGACCTGAACAGCCAGCGCAACGATCTGCTCGATGGCCTGCTCAGCGTACCGGTGGCCGCCCAGCCGAACTGGAGCGCCAGCCAGATCCAGGAAGAACTGGACAACAACTGCCAGGGCATCCTCGGTTATGTGGTGCGCTGGGTCGAGCAAGGCGTCGGCTGCTCCAAGGTGCCGGACATCCACAACGTCGGCCTGATGGAAGATCGCGCGACCTTGCGCATCTCCAGCCAGCACATCGCCAACTGGTTGCACCACAAGGTCATCGACGAGGCGCAGGTACGCGCCAGCCTGGAACGTATGGCCAAGGTGGTCGACCAGCAGAACGCGGGCGATCCGTTGTACCGGCCGATGGCTGGCGACTACGCGGGGTCCATGGCGTTCCAGGCGGCCTGCGACCTGGTGTTCAAGGGCCGCGAGCAACCCAGCGGCTATACCGAGCCGTTGTTGCACGCCTGGCGCCTGCGCTTCAAGCAACAGGGCTGAACGAAGCATGACGCGCCGACTGGTGATCCCGGTCGGCGCGGGTCGCAGGGCACAGGTGCTCTCGATACGTGGTACGGGATACCCCCGGAAAACTGTGGTTCACAACAATAAAAAGGAACCAAACCATGAGTCAGACGTTGCTTTCGATCCTGGCATTCGTGCCGCTGGTACTGGCAGGCATATTGCTGGTCGGCTTTCGCTGGCCAGCCAAATACGCCATGCCGGTTGTCTTCCTGCTCACGGCACTGATCGGCCTGCTGGCCTGGGACATGTCGTTCAATCGGGTCCTGGCTTCCACTTTGCAGGGCCTTATCCTCACCGCGGCGATCCTGTGGATCGTCTTCGGTGCCATTCTGCTGCTCAACACCCTCAAGCACTCTGGCGGCATCAGCGCCATTCGCCGCGGCTTTGCCAACATCAGCCCTGACCGCCGGGTTCAGGCGCTGATCGTGGCCTGGCTGTTCGGCTGCTTCATCGAGGGCGCGTCCGGCTTCGGCACCCCTGCCGCGGTGGTCGCGCCGTTGATGGTTGCCCTGGGCTTTCCGGCCATGGCCGCCGTGGTACTCGGCATGCTGGTGCAGTCGACGCCGGTCTCGTTTGGAGCGGTCGGCGCACCCATGGTGGTCGGCGTGGCCGGGGGCCTTGACCAGACCGGCATCGGCACCCAACTGGCTGCCGTTGGCAGCAACTGGGAGGTGTTCTTCCACCTGATCTTCTCGCGGGTGGCGATCATCCATGCCCTGTGTGGCATCCTCATGCCGCTGATCATGGTCAGCATCATGACCCGCTTCTTCGGCAAGAACCAATCCTGGCGCGAAGGCCTGGAAATGGCGCCGTTTGCGATCTTCACCGGCCTCGCCTTCGTTATTCCCTACGCCGCCGCCGGCGTATTCCTCGGCCCGGAATTCCCCTCGATGATTGGTGCCCTGGTAGGCCTGAGCATCGTGATCCCGGCGGCCAAGGCCGGCTTCCTGCTGCCCAAGGGCACCTGGGACTTTGCCCCGGCCAGCGAGTGGCCCGCAGAGTGGATGGGCAAGATCGAGATGAAACTCGATGACATGGCCGGCAAGAAGTCGATTTCCGTGCCACTGGCCTGGGCGCCCTATGTGCTGCTCGCCGTGCTGCTGGTGTTGTCGCGCAACATCCCGCAACTGAAGGCCTGGATGTTGTCGCTGAGCTTTGGCGCGAAGGACATCCTCGGTGAGACAGGCGTATCGGCCAGCCTGGAGTTGCTCTACCTGCCAGGCGGCCTGCTCTGCGTGGTTTCGTTGATGACCTTTTTCCTGCACCGCATGCGCGCACGCGAGTTGATGGCGGCCGTGAACGAATCGAGCAAGACCCTGCTCGGCGCAGGCTTCGTGTTGATCTTCACCATTCCGATGGTGCGCATCCTGATCAACTCCGGGGTCAACGCCTCGGACCTGGTATCGATGCCAGTGGCCATGGCGCGCCTGGTCGCCGACAGCGTCGGTGGCGTGTACCCGATCTTCGCCCCTTCGGTGGGCGCACTGGGGGCCTTTATTGCCGGCTCCAATACCGTGTCCAACCTGATGCTGGCGCAGTTCCAGTTCAATACTGCGGAGTTGCTGGGGATCTCAGGCGCACTGATGGTGGCGTTGCAATCCGTGGGTGCTGCCGCCGGGAACATGATTGCGATTCACAACGTGGTGGCTGCGTCGGCCACCGTCGGCCTGCTCGGGCGTGAAGGGATCACGCTGCGCAAGACCATGCTGCCGACCCTGTATTACATCGTGCTGGCGGGGAGCATTGGCATGATTGGTTTCTACCTGCTGGGTATCAGTGATCCGTTGCACATGGGGTCTTGAGGCCTGCCCGCTGCCCGCCGATTGGCGGGCAGTTTCACCTTGCTACGTTACGGAATGGCGCAACGCCAGTATTACGCCGACGCTTATAGGCTTCTGATTTGCAAAGAGATGTATTAATTGCTTATTTGTAACCCTCACCCAAAGTGGGTACGTTGCCGACGTGTTAGGTAGCTGCAGCCGTATTCTTTACACGAATGCCAAGCCCTCTAAATATCAAGATTTCAACTATCGGCTCACACTGCTGACAACGGACGTCTGGCGTGAATTTCCTGACCCCATACATCCGATCATAATGGTGCTGCCATGCGTTTCATTGAAATAAACCCACAGCGCGATAATCCCTTGACACTGATAGTGGACGAGGACATAACACTTCCCTCTGAAGATGAACAACACGCAGTGAACCTTTCACTGATTACGCCCAGGCACGAGGAATTGGCGTATGGTCGCTGCTCTATTTACAGGGAGCCGGAGGGTCGTGATTACCTGATGATCTCCGCCATTTACGTCGAGGGCAATGAAAATAATCCGACTATAAAGAAGCCAAATCCCCATGTTGGGCTAGGCCAGCTTTTAGTTTATGCAGCCATGAAATTCGGCCATGAGCAAAATGTACAGACTACGTTGCTTTCGCCTCTTCCCGGGAGTGAAGGCTTCTATATAAAAATGGGATTTTATCCAAAAGTCACAGGCAATCCGAACAGGATGGTCAATGCAGGTGATCTACCCAGGTCGCACAAGGGGAAGTTGAATCCAAAATGGCTGACCCAATTTGCTAAATCCTCATTTCTTCACCAAGACTTCCGCGGCCCCATCTGGGCTGGGAGTACTTCACTTGTTTATCTGCAGCTTAAAGAAAATATTCTGAAGTCATGGACAGTTGCATGATCATGATTATGCGCCTGCGGCTCGGCAAATCAGCGCCTCGAACCTGATGACCGCTCAACAGCAAAGACCCCGGCTCAGGCCGGGGTCTTGTTTTGCCCATGTGGAACCCTCTCGGTGGCGACTCGCGCGCTCAGCCACTGACTTCCAATCACCCCATCACATGGCTCGAAGGCAGCAATAACCGCCCCGGGATCACTACCCGCGAACATCTGCCGGGAAGTAATCCGGCAGCTTGCAATCCGGTTCGCCGGCAATGCAGATTGCGCTGCCCGGATCCATGAAATCCTGATAGCTTCCCGACCCGATAAACGCCGAACTGTCTCCGCGGCAATTGACACCGTCTTCCCCCTCGTCGGCACAGTACGCTGGCTGCCCTTCAAACTGGAAAATAATGATCTTGCCAGTGCCTGGGTTGCCTGCTCGGGTGCGGCTGCCAGCCTCTGCCGCGGGCGACGCTTGAGTCGTGGCTGGTGATCCCGCTCCAGTGTTGCTCAGGTGGTCCTCGAAGTACTCGACCGCAGACTGCGATTGAGCCGGCTGTGACATAACTGCTGGTGGGTTTAGGTCATGCGCTCGCGCCTGTTCATGCTCGAGGGTCCGACCGACGAGAACATCAAACTGACGGCTCATGCGCTTGATCGACTCAGGCGCATGCTTACCGGATTTATCGAACAGCGCCCAAAGGTACAGTTCGTCATCAACGCCATCGATCATGTCGAAGGAATGTTTGCCGTCAGTGATCTTGATGCCCAGAAACCCGTTCACCATCGCATTACTCTTCAGAAACCGCTTCGGCATGACCGTGAACATGATCTGCATCTGCCGGTCATTGCCGATGTCCGCCGTGGCCTCGACGATTTTGAACCCGCTGGCCATCTCCGCCTGCTGAACCTCGGCACCTTTCGCGTACTGGATACTCACGTTGGACAAACTTTTGTTGTCCTCCAAGGCATCCTCAAGCGTCATGGACGTGTCTATTCCCGTGGCGACCAACAGGTTGTGCTTACGCTCCGGGTCCTCCAGACGAGTGCCCGTGAGAGGAATGAGATCATCGGGCGTGACTTCTTCAACGGCATCCAGAGCATTGTTGGAGAACACGTAGAATGGGAGATAAAAGACCATCGATATGAGGGTGAGACCGAGCCAGACTTGAAACAGCTTGCGCATGCAATGTCCTTAATTGTTGCGATGAACGTTAAGGAAGGAGAATACCCCGCCGGATGGCCAGATGCCATCAACGCAGAGCGATACATTTTCCCCCAGTGGCGAACTGATCAATACGTGCTTGCAACGTCAGCTTTTGCGCACAGCCCATTAGCAATGCTACCTGGAGGAAAGGTACGCAACCTGTTCGGCATCACTCACGTTTTGTCTTACTATGGCCGGTTGCCGAAAGAACCGTCATGGCCATAGCCATGAAGGGCTTTCACCCTTTACAAATGACTGTGGTGAAGATGAACAAGCCTTTCATTTCGCTGTGCCCTGAGATTACTCGGGCACACGCACTGACGCTGATGGATTGGTTGGAAGATGAGCGCGTCACCTGCTATCTGAGCGATTCGCGTCATGTCTCCCGCTCCATCGAGCAAGTCATCGATCGGACTCAATTGCCGATCCTGACTCATCTATTCAACCGGGGCGGCCGATTCTTCATGGCCTATGACCGGCATGACGCCCCGGTGGGCTTTGTCCGCCTCATCAAGACCGGCTCCAATTGCGAGATAGTCCTGGTCATCGGAGACAGCGACAAATGGGGCCGAAACCTTGGCGCCCGCACGATCCGCGAAGGCATGAAACTGGCTTTCCTCGACATGCGGGCCGAGAAGCTCATCGCCAAGATCCACCCGGACAACGCGCGCTCGCTGAAAGCCTTTCTGCGCAGCGGCTTTCTGCTTGAGAGCGAAACCCCGACATTGAAGTCATTTTCCATGACGGCGGGGCGCTATCTCCATTTCTTGCGCGAAGGTGCCATTGGCGACTCCACTGAGATTTACATCACTGAAATCGACAAGGCCAGGCTCGAGAGCCTGATCGCGCTCGAGCAAGGCCAGGCCGTTGTTGAACTCGAACATGAGCTTGAGCGAGCCATTGTCGTCAAGCCGCAACAGGTGGCGCGCAATGTCGTCACGATGAACTCCAGGGCATTGCTGCAGCTGGACGACGAAGAGATCGAAGTGGCCCTGGTCTACCCTGAAGACGCGGACAACAGTGCCGGGAAGTATTCCGTATGTTCCGACATCGGCGCCGCTATCCTGGGCTATCAGGAGGGGGACGCCATCGATTGGCGAATTTCTGACCGGACACGCCGGATTGGGATCAGGAAAGTGCTTTACCAGCCGGAGGCCGCGGGCGATTTCCACCTGTAATTGCGCCTTTAACTCAGTGTTCGTCCATCAGGCGCGAAGATCCCCCAACCAAGGACGGGGCCGGGTTTTTCGTGCCTGATGCAGACCATCTACCACTGGCCGCGCCGTTCACCGTTCATGACCGGGCATAAGCGAACGGCTGGCCGCCCTGACAAAACAAGCCGCCTAACTCCTCCCCACCTCTGCCGCCACGCGCGGCGTGGAGACCACCCCATGGAAACGGAGATCCTTTCGGACGAAGAACTGGCCGACCTGACCGGTTTCAAGGCCAGGGGCTGGCAGCGCCGCTGGCTCAACGATCGTGGCTGGCACTTCGTTGAAAGCCGCGGCGGCCGCCCCCTGGTAGGACGCCAGTACGCCCGCATGAAACTGGGCGTCACCATTGAGGTGGTGCCCCTGGCACCGCTACCCCCGCCACCCGTACCGGCGTGGACGCCGGATTTTTCGAAGGTGAGGTGATATGCGCCCTCGGAGCAAAGAAAACAGGGATCTGCCGCCGGGCGTGTACCGGCGCAAGCGCACCAGCAAAAGCAAGAAGCACCCGAACAAGGCATGGATCAGCTACTACTACCGCGACAAGGACGGTAAAGAAATCCCTCTGGGCGCGGACCTCAACCTGGCCAGAATGAAATGGGCTGAGCTGGAGGCCAGGGAAAAGCCGCGTGATTTGCTCCTGATGAAGGCGATCTTTGATCGCTACGAGCGAGACATAATCCCCAAGAAAGGTGCCCGCACGCAAAAGGACAACTTGGCGGAGCTCCGTCATCTGCGCCCAGTCTTCGACAAGGCCCCCATAGAGGCCATCACGCCATCGCTTGTCGCTCAGTACCGGGACGCTCGTTCGGCTCCAGTACGTGCGAATAGGGAGATAGCGCTCCTGTCCCACGTCTACAACATGGCGCGGGAATGGGGTCTGACGACTAAAGAGAACCCCTGCCAGGGCGTGCGCAAGAACAAGGAGGTGCCTCGGGACTTCTATGCGAACGATACGATCTGGAATGCGGTTTACGCGAAAGCAGTGGGTGAATTGAAGGACGCCATGGATGTGGCGTATTTGACGGGCCAGCGGCCGGCAGACGTGCTGGTGATGAGAAAGGACGACATCGAGGACAAGGCCCTCGGTGTTAAGCAGAAGAAGACGCACAAGAAGCTGAGGATTCTGCTTGAGGTAGAGGGGTGGAAAGTGGCTTGGGGGTGGTGATCAGGAAGATTCTTGAGCGCAACGCGCCGCACGGGTCGCCTTACCTGCTGCTGACCGACACCGGCAAGCGGGTCACAACGGCCATGCTTCGCCATCGTTGGGACGATGTACGGGAGGATGCGGTGAAGGAGGCTGTTTCCGCCGGCGACCAGGTCTTGGCAGGGCGCATCAGCCAATTCCAATTCCGCGACATCCGCCCGAAAGCAGCCTCGGAAATCACGGATGTCGATCACGCCAGCCTGCTGCTGGGTCATACCAAGGGCGACATAACGGAGCGGGTTTACCGCCGAGTTGGAGCGCTGGCGAAACCCACCAAATAGCGAAGGTATCGGAAGCGCTTCCGAAATAAACCACTCCCAAGGGTGTTCCCACGGGTAGTTTTTCTATGCCTCAGAAACGCAAAAAGCCCTGAATAATCAGGGCTTTAGAAGTGGCGGAAGCGTAGAGATTCGAACTCTAGGATAGTTGCCCATCGACGGTTTTCAAGTCCACATAATTTCCCTTTAAAAACAATAGCATAGACAATTTTTGATTCCGCAAATCGCCTATACTGTAGAAGCTAAAACCCTCACGGTGCAAGGGCCGACTTTTCAGTTGCGGAACTGAATTTTGAGCCAATCATCGCAGCATTATCTCAGTGAAGAATCGGGCCGAACCGCCAAGAGCGCGTAGCTGATGTGCCTGGACAGCTTCAAACAGTTCCTCTGCCTGTTTACGAAGCTGCTCGACCTCCTCCGCAGCGAGCTCCCCTTCGCTGCGTCATAGCGTGCTTGGCGTCGAGGGACTGAGTCATCAACTCCTCTCCCTGCACCATTTGCTCAAGCAACGTTTTCGCGTCCATCATCGCCATCCTTGCCGCCTAGAAAATCGAATCATTTCCAGCATAGATCACTGCCGATAGGCTCGATGATGGATTGGACCTACTAACCGCAAAACACCTATAAACAAAGGCTTATCTGGCACCAATCTAATTCTTGTACCAATTTTGTACCCTTCCTTGAACGACCTTCCGCAAAATAACATTAGCGGCAGCGAACGACCAAAAGCAGGCACCCAGTTGTGCCTACGGAGCTTGGGATCGTTCATTCCGGATTTCTACCAGGTATGACAGACTCTTCTTTTTTGCGAACGCCTTGTGAGAAAACCATGGAGATTCGACGGTTCAGAATCGGGGATGAGATTGCGTTGTTCGACGTCTTTTACTCTGCCATTCATGAAATCGCGTCACGCGATTACGCTCGCGATCAAGTCGAGGCCTGGGCTCCTGCTGATCTTGATCAGACGCTATGGGCGGAGCACCTGCAAAATCTCCGCCCATTCGTGGCCGAGGTAGACGGAAAAATAGTGGGCTATGCCGACATTCAACCGAACGGTTACATCGACCATTTTTTTGTGTCGGGCACTCATCCTCGCCAAGGGATAGGCACTTTACTCATGAACCGTATCCATGAAGAAGCCAGGTTACTTGGCATCGACGAACTTACTTCAGATGTCAGCAAGACGGCTGAAACGTTCTTTGAATTGCACGGTTTTCATGTCGTGCGACGAGGATTTCCGATCCGTCGGGGCGTAACGCTTCAGAATGCATTGATGCAGAAAAACCTAAAATGCGGCACATGAATGCCCGGGGTGGACCAGCTACCACTTCGGGTAGGTTGCTGCAAATCACGCGAAATCATCAGCCTTTTCTGTGATGGATTGGACAGACTGAAACGCAAGGCCCCATTGACAGAAGTCCAGCGAGATCGAACAGTTGCTGCCGCATCAATGGATGCCCGACTGACCTGCGCAAGACGTATTTCCCGTACGCTTACACAGGGTCTTTGCAATGGATGCTGATCAATAACCAGCAACGATACTTGAGCGTGCCCCTGCCGGTGACGGCTGTCGTAAACCGAGCCCAATAGGGCTCGACCCGCTGGGTTCCATCCTCACGCCTCCGCCATCCTGGCTGCGCGCTCCGCTTGCACAGTTTGCGCGTGGTCGCGTTATCTTAGTGGGGATCGCCTACCTGTATTACTTATCAAATTTGCTAAAACGCGATGAGACCGTTGCAGCATCCATAACTTTCCAGGCCTCCGGATCTGCGGTGGCTTGAACCATCACCCATGCCCGCCATAGGAAAAATGCGGCAGCCAAACTCGCTTCTACAACAGCCACCACGGTGGTGTTGTACATAAAGTCAGAGCTACCCATAAAGTAATTCACAGGGATGACAGATAGTGCCCAGCCGGCTACAAACACAAAGCAAAAAGCGATCACGGAAACTACAGCGAAGAGCATAGGAACTTTATAACGGAATTCGGTGGAAAACATCTTTTCGCCGCTTTCCTTTTTAAGACCATACAAAATCCCCTCGTTTTTTCCTTTATCCTTATTATTTTTAAAGAGTCCGTACAGAGTAACGTTTTCGCCAACGTTCAGTTCTTCGTATAGCCTGCTTGCCATTTTCAGTTTTGGAATCACTGCTCCGTCGATTTTTACACTAGCAGTGAAACCACCGTCCATACGACTGACAGACCCAACATGGTCGAGCTTGCCGGTAATTTTTGCGCAATCAAACTTCATTCACATGTCCTTGCATTGTCGTTGCCGAGGTGCACCTTCAGTGCAACCCAGCACTCATAGCTGCCTGTCGCAATCGCGACAGCCAACGCATGGCTCCAGGCCCTCCACCTCCTTGGTGGGTCGAGTAGGCCTTCGGAAGCCCTGGGGCAGCGATGTCAACCTGCCATCCCTCGCGGGAATATATTGCCTGGAATGGCATTTTGCAATTATGGTTTTATCCTCAGTATTGAGGCTCGAATGCGGGCTAGGACATAGAGTGTCCACTCTGGCTCGATAACGGACGCTTAGCGAGGAAAATGGATAGGGATTTGAGCCCGCCCATGCCGCGCCGCAGGCCGCCACAGGCCAATAAAAGCAGGCATGCACAGTCATCGTAACGGCCTAAAATGGCCTATATCGGACTGAGATTTGCCCTAAATTTGCCCTAAAGCAATCACCCTACCACTGCACCTTTCCCACCAAACCCACTGGCCATATACTGTCCATACATACAGTACTGAGAAGCCAGCATGACCCTCGCCGTAGCCAGCCCGCCTCCACTTCAAATCAACCTGGATGAAGACCAGGTCAAGAATGTGGCGTGGATTCTGGATAACTTACCAGTCGTTCTTTCAAGCACTCACTGCACCCAGGCGCGAGCGATGCTTGGATGGTCCATTGAAACCCTTGCATTCCGTTCCGGTGTATCACCGGACGCCATCAGGCGCCTTGAGACCGGGACCGAACTCCGCGAGGTGACGCTGCAGGCCTTGGCTTTCACTCTGGAGGCAGAGGGCCTGATCTTCTTCCCTGGCCACGAACCCATGAGAGGGGAAAATTGCCGGGGCGCCACAAGGCATCCCCGAACCAGGGATGACTTTCACCTGATCGAATGATCCTCAGCGTGGTGTCAGCCAATGATTAAGCCTCCCACCAAACCAGAGGCCCTGGCACGCTGGACTGGAATGCTGCGCAATGAACACCTGAGACTGAGCAATCCTGAGGTGTACGTTCAGGTCATGAGGTCAGCCACAGATGACCTTGAAGCCCTTGGCCTGTTCGACCCGCTGGAGCTCCACGACTTGCGAGAGCAGGTACAGGCGGCTTACACGGCTGGACTGGAAGAGCAGTTTGCCCAGGAGTTGTATTGCCGTGCCTCCAGCTACAACGTAGTGCCAGAGGGCAGCGGCGTTCGCGTCGGCTACATCAACCAGGGCAACTACTATGAAGAGGACCGCACTGATGCCTTCAGCTTCGACGGAGCGGTAACCCAAGAGGGCGACCAGCTCCGAATTGTGCTGCGAACCTCCGGCGAGTTTGGCGTGATCAAAGGCCTGGTCATTCTAGGGCAGGACGGTAGAACCTTTCGTCTAGTTGAAACGGCACGAATGATCGACGGAAAGATGCTTGAGGGTGTTGGAGATCCTGACGCCTATCGGGTGCTGGTGGACCTAGCGCAGGAAGCTTTCGAGGGGAATGATTGGGTGCGGTACCGGATCCTACGGGATCGGGTTAGATACTCGCCGTTCATGTGTTGCCCGGTGTGCTGTGATTCGTTCGCTCAACGCGAAGATTGTGAGGCCTGCGGTGGGCAGGGATTCGTACCAGATGACCTGGGGGCATCGCGCTAGCCGATGAGGTAAGTCTGAAGCTATCTGACTGACGCGTTGACCAAGCCCTTCGGTATCAAGCAGTTCAATGAAAAACACAATGTGCATGAACGACTTGCCATCATTTCAGATATGGCCTACCCGCATGTGACATTTAGCCCGAGACAGGCTTTAACCAAGCACACCTGCAGGCCGTATAAAACGAAGCTATCCTAGACTTGTTCCCCCACAGATAGCCGGGCAGCATCATGAACTATATAAAATTCATCGAGACCGGTTTAAATATAGAAATAAATGAAAATCTTCACGCGTCATGCAAATCGCTAACACCGACCAAGGTAAACGAATTTGCAGAAATCTATTACGAAGCAAAAACAGAGCAACGACACCCCTTCGTAGAGTCTAAAAAACAGAGCACTATATACCGACCATATTTCGACGAAAACTTTCTCGGCTCCGCGCCAGAAGACAAACAGCACAAGCTATTTCACTTCTGGCGGCGCCCAAGGGACTACAACAAAAATCACGCACTCAACCTCCTGTACTCGCTACTCATATTTTCGGATGAACTACTGATTAGAGATCCACTGCCTGACTTCCTCCCACACCTTGCCGAAGGTGTGCTCCCCCACGTACAACAAGACGGAATGACCAGACTCATCGCCTATCTAGAATGGCTAAAAAAAATAAGACTCCCATATGAACTTGGCAAAGTTAGCTTTTATGATGGACGCAAAGCCATCGACATTAGGTTCTCACAAAAAGACCTACCACGAGATAAGTATTATTCAAGCAAGAATAAAGAAAGGGAGTTCGCAGTAAACCAATACCTACAACGATTCAACGAAATGAGCAAAATGGCCACAGAACTAGATGGCGACTACTATCTAAATACAAGAGAGTCGCTCTTAGCGTATGGTCACTGGTCTCGCAATATGGATAAGATAGTAAGAAATGACTTCATAACCCAGCAGGAGGTCATTAGCAGAACCCTTCAACTGGACATCCCGATGTATGGTGGATTAGATGAAGATTTTTTTGAAATCATAAAATCGCAAAACACATTGATCTATATAAAGGGATTTTTAACAGACACAATGAACAATGTGAGCAGACAGGGGAGCACCTCACCAGAAGCCATCGCAAAACACCTAAAGGAAGAGTGTGAAGAAGAGTTTAGAAAGCTAGGCATGCAGATTAACTTAAACACATCCATGAGAAGCTCAGAAGCAAAATTCAAGTTATTTAATTTTCTAGGCGGACTACTCAAAGGAAGCCCTTCAGCCCTCTCAGACGCCGCAAAATTTCTCCTACAAAGAAAGTCAATCCGGCGAAAGATGAAAGCCGTTGGATATATTAGAGACCTAATTCCTCGAAAGAAGTAAGCCAAAACGTCAGCATGACATCATCCGACTATAGGCTTTCGTACTCACCGGATTTTTTCTAGTTAAGACAGACTCACCCAAGACACTAAAACAACCCCCCGAGGGCAGCCGGCGTCCAATTCATGATCACCAGCTCGCCCGTAACCTCGGCCTTGCCTTGGCGCTGGTTCGTATTGCTGTAGCGGATATCCAAGGTTTCAAAATGGAAGCCATCGAACGCCCGCCGGATATCGGGGTGGTCGTTGATGCTGACCATCACCTTGCCCTTACAGCGCCGCATGAAGTCTGCCATGCGCTCGTATTGCTCAAACGGAAAGTCGACCCCGTACCCGGCAGTCTGCCAGTACGGCGGGTCCATGTAATGAAAGGTGTGCGCTCGATCGTAGCGCTCGGCGCACTCCAACCAGGACAGGTTCTCGACATAGGTGCCGGCCAGCCGCTGCCAGGCTGCCGACAGGTTCTCCTCGATCCGCAGCAGGTTGATGGCCGGGCCGGTCGTCGCGGTGCCAAAGGTCTGTCCTGTCACCTTGCCACCGAACGTATGCTGCTGCAGGTAGAAGAACCGAGCGGCGCGCTGGATGTCGGTGAGTGTTTCGGGTCGGGTCATCTTCTGCCACTCGAAGATCTGTCGAGAGCTGAGCGCCCACTTGAACTGGCGCACGAATTCTTCCAGGTGGTTTTGCACCACCCGATAGAGCGTCACCAGGTCGCCATTGAGATCGTTGAGCACCTCCACCGGCGCGGGTTGCGGGCGCATGAAGAACAGCGCAGCGCCGCCGGCGAAGACTTCGACATAGCATTCGTGAGGGGGAAAGAGAGGGATCAAGCGGTCGGCCAGGCGGCGTTTGCCACCCATCCAGGGAATGATTGGATTCGTCATGTGATAGCAAGTCTTTACTGTATGGATAAACAGGTGATAGGCTCGCCGCGCTTTGTGCACGGAGCAGGAGCCTCGGCTGGACTTGCAGGAAGGGTCTGCGGGTTCGGTGGGCAGGTCGGATGTTGACGCATCCGCCCTGCCCGCTCCTTTTCAATTCACGGCGCGAGTGCGCGCACGTAGGCCTGACAGGCCTTCAGGGCAATCAATCCTTGGTCGCCGTCGTCGGTGATGCTGACAATTCGTCGAGCATGCGCTGGGTCAAGTTGGGCTCGCGTGGCGCCATGAACCACGCCGGGGCTGCCGGTGGCGGTTGGCACCCCACAGCCACCACCCTCGGCGCTGGTGTCGAGTAGGACTGACAGCCGGAGATCAGCAGTAGCGAGGCGGTCACGTAAACGAGCCTGAGTCTGTTGTTCACTGAATAATTCCTTGTAGTGGGTTTCGTCTTCGGCCTGGAGTCGATCCTCCAGGGCTCGCCGGCTAGACTGCTCAGCCTCCTGCCACTCGATCACAGCGCTGGCAGCAGCTCCACGCTCGCGTTGAAAGTCACTCGCTTGATCTGCCAGGGCCTTGCCGTAGCTATTGGCCTGCCACTGCCAAGCGCCACACCCGCCAACAACAATCCCCAGCAGCATTGCCAGCAGGGCCAGGCGCCAATCCAAGCCTTTCACTGCAGCACTTCCAGAGCGCGCTGATACAGCGCCTTGCGATCATCCAGGCCGTTGGTGCCGCCATTGATGCGCTTGGTGATGCCCAGAAAATCACCCTTGTCAGCCAGGGAGTTGAGCCCTCTGCCCTGCCAAAACCAACCGGCCGACATCGCGGCATAGACAGGCTGCTCGAGCAGCTCCGGCGTGTTGAGCAATCGACTGTCGCCGAACAGCGCTTCGCTGCAGGCTTCGTAGTTGTCGTGGCCGGTAATCTGAATCAATCCCCGGCCGCGATACTTCTGGCCATCGCCATCGGCCTCGGGGGTGTTGCCCAGGCGCTGAGCCAGCTTGCCGGTGTCGTACTTGGCCAGATAGGCATCGCCACCCAGCTCTCGCACGTAACGCAACTGGCCGGATTCGTGACCAATCTGCGCGATGAAGGCCGCCATGCGCAGTCGAGTGACGATGCCGTACTTGCCCATCGCGGCATTGAGACCAGGAACAAAAACGCCGGCATTGCGGCCGGCGTTGGGGAGGATCTGCAGCAACTGCTGCGCGGTGATAGCCATCAATATTTCTCCATTGCTGACCCATACGGGTCGTTAGGGTTGTAGGTCCACGGTCTTGAGCTCTTTGGATTCTTTGGTCTTCTTCTCGCCGGCCTTGGCTTTGCCCTTCTTGCCGCCGTTGCATTCGACGGTGGTGGTCCAGCCGGACTGGGTAAACATCTGCTCGACCGAATCCACCAGGTACTCGCCATCGAGGCCGGCTTTGAAGCCCTGGGCGATAACCAGACGCTCGGCAAACAGATCCGTGCGGCCGGCCATTTCCAGGCGCACACCAGCAGTGCTGCGGTTGAACGCGGCCAGGCGCGCCCTGCCGGCCTGCTCGGCGGCGGTCTTGTTCGGGTAGATATGGCGATCGGTATGCACCGGCGGCAGGCCGCTGGGGGACTCGTCGTTGTCGAGGTCGACCACTTTCACTTCGCCCGACTTCTGGTCCTGGTGCTTGGTCTGCACACCCTTGTGGGTGGTCTTGTCACTGACGCGGAACTGATAACGGCTCACGTCCTGGCGGGTGATGGTGACGGTACCCAGGGCCTTGCCGCTTGCGCTTTGCCCAGCCTGACGCGGCAGCACCAACAACTTGCCGTCGCCGACCTTGGCAGTGCAGTCATACTGCTTGGCCAGGCGGGTGATGAAGTTGAAGTCCGACTCGTTGAGCTGGTCGACGCGGGGCACCTTGCTGGCCACCGGGCAGACCGGCTCCCAGCCGTTGCGGGCCGCGATGTCATGCACGATCTGCTGCAGGGCCACGCCCTCCCAACTGCCGCTGCGCGTGGTCTTGCCACTGCCGCGCATGTCGCTGGCCTTGCCGCGAATGACCAGGCTGTCAGGTGGACCCGACAGCTCGACCTCATCGACCGTATAACGGCCCAGGCGGGCCAGGGCCTGACCGGAATAGCCCAGGAATACTTCAATACTTGCACCGCGACGCGGCAACAGCACCGCCTGGTCGCGGTCGTCAATGCGCAGCTCGAATTCGTCGGACTCCATCCCCGGCTTGTCACTGGTGCGCAGCAACAGCAGCCGGTCGTTGATCATCGCGGAGATGTCTCTGCCGTCCGCGACGATACGAAAAGTAGGTTTCATGCGTAGGGCTCCAGAAAAACAAAACCCCGCACGGGGCGGGGTTTCTTCGTTATGTGTAACGCGGAATCAATCCCACAACTGCACCAGCGTTTCGGTTGGCGCGGGCAGATCCGGCAGGTGAAACACCAGGCCAGCGCGGTATGGCTGCGCCTGCCTGGCCAGGTCGGGGTTGGCATCGAGCACCGCCTCTACCGTGCCGTTGAGGTGCCCGTAATGGTGCTGACAGATCACATCGAGCAAATCCCCGTCAGATGTTCTGCAAGTCGCCGCCATAGCTCACAAACTCCAGGCTAAAGGACTGTTTACGCGGGATACCACCGGCAAGCAGGTGGCTTTGTTCTTCGTCCAGACTGAGCAAGCACCAGCTGCCCAGCACCTCGCCATAACCCGTGATCAGGCTCAGCGGCTCCAGGGCCCTACCAATGCTGCGCAGGGTGTCCAGTTGCTTCAGGCCACCCTTGAAGCCAGGGAAGATCGCGCCCTTCAGGCTCAGCTTGTCCTCCCCCTGGCCGATGGCCTGCTGGGCAATGCTTCGGCTCAAGCGCTCCTGGCCGGCCCAGCGGAACGCGGTCTGCCGGCGCAGCTCATCAAACGCCGCCGTGTTGAGGTTGAAGTAATACGGCCGTGCATCTGGCCGCAGTGGCTGGATGATCAGGAGGTGCGGGAACGGCGTTACCGAGTCGGCCGCCGGTGTGGCCAGCGGCGAAAAACTCGCCGTCGACACCACGTTAGCCAGCGACGGGCTCAGCTTGCCCGCCACCTTGTTGATCGCATCACCTGCCCTGGCCGATTGCTCCTTGAGCGTTCCCATGCGCGCCTGGATCTGGGACATTCCCGAGGTGGCCTGGCCATACATCGCCGCGACTTCGCCTACCTTGGACTGCGCCAGGTTGATACCGCGCATCGTTCGCTGCAGTTTGGCGCCGACTTCAGGGCCCACAAACGGGATACTTTCCAGCTCAGACGCGGCGCCGGTAATGTCGCCGATAGCGCCATTCATGGGGCCCAACATGCCGTCGAGCCCCTGCCGCCCAGCCTCCCCGGCTTGCACCAGGGATTTCAAACCGGATTCCATCTGTTCCATGTAGGGCATTTCCCCTCCTTATGCGTGTGGTGCATCGAGCAGTTGGCGGTTCAGCGCCTGGCGGCTGTATTCCTCAAATTGCCGTTGCAGGTGCGGAGCAAGTTCATTGGCCAGTTGCGCGGGATCTTTCACGTCCCCATTCACGGTGACCGCGATGCTGGGGGAGAAGCTGAACTGCTGGTCGACCTTTGGCGCCTCAGGCTTGCGCTGCTCGACAGCCTTGGCCGGTACCGGTAAAGCCGCCGCCGGCGGTACAGCTGCGACTAGGGTGCGCACCACGTCACCGAGTTCGTTGTCCCTGCCTGACGACTCGCCCGGCGCAACGCTCAGCGCCGGGGGTTTGCCTTGTTCCACGACCTTGGTCACCACCGGGGATGGCGGTGCCGGCGACGCGGGTTTCGCTCGGCTTGGTCCTGGCTGCGGACTGCTGAACACTGGCGGCGGCATTGCTGCCACCACCGGCGCTGCCGCAGGCTCCGGCCGCTCCAGGTCGGTACCGGGGAACCGCAGCTTGTGGCTGGCCAAGGCCGGCAGCAAGAACGGGTCTTTGGCGTTCGGGTCGCGAGGGTCGTAAGACACTGTCGGCGGCTTTTCAGCCAGCACCGGCGCTGCTGCTGGCAGAGGCATTGGCACGAGCGCCGGCATTGCCGTCACCACCGGCGCTGCCGCAGGCTCCGGCCGCACCAACTCGGCACCAGGAAACCGCAGCTTTTGGCTGGCCAAGGCCGGCAGCAAGAACGGGTCTTTGGCGTTCGGGTCGCGTGGGTCGTAAGACACTCTCGGCGGTTTATCAGCCAGCACCGGCGCTGCTGCTGGCAGAGGCATAGGCACGGGCGCTGGCATTGCTGCCACCACCGGTGCTACGACCGGATCCGGCCGGGCCAACTCGGCGTCGGGGAACCGGACCTTGTGACTGGCCAGGGCCGGCAGCAGGAACGGATCTTTGGCGTTCGGGTCGAGTGGGTCGTAGGACACCACCGGCGGTCTCTCAGCCATCACAGGCGACGCTGCCGGCACAGGTTTCGGCATTGTTGCCAACACCGGCGTTGCTGCTGGCACTGGCATTAGGACAGGCACCGGCATGGCAACCTTGACCGGCGGCGCAACAGGGCCAGGTAATGCCGGGGCTGCCGGTACAGGCGCCACCTCGACAGCCCCGGACGGCGGGGTCACCGCGACCTCCGCCACCGGCGCATTCTCTCCGGCAACGACTTCCTCTGGCTTGTTCTCCCCGCCAAACCAGCGCTTGCCCAGCAGGCCGCCCAGACTTTCTCCACCCATGCCGCCGAGATACGCACCGACTGCGCCACCAACAAGAGGGCCAACTATCGGGATGACGGCCCCGAGCGCTGCGCCCGTAGCCGCCCCCGCCAGCGCACCGCCCAACCCACCGACGGCACCGCCATAACCTTCGGCTTTTTCCTCCTTGGTTTCGGCGTTCATGTAGGTGTCGACCGCCTTCACGCCGGCCTCGAGCACAGAGCCACCCGGCATCACCCGACCAACCACACCCAGCTTGCCTGCAGCGCCAAGCATCTTGGCAAACCGCCCTGGTGCAACTGCGGGCGCAGCCATTTTCGGTGCGGGGGTTGCACGCCCCGCCGCTCGCCGCTGACGACGACGCGCCCGGCGCGATCCGGCAGGGGCTGCTCCAGTAGCACCCACACCGCCAATGGCGTTGGCATTGACGACGAACACCCGCTGCGGCTCCTTACTGCTGCCAACGTTGTCGTCATTGCTGGCCCCCAGCAAACCACCCAAGGCCTTGATGCCAGCGTCAACAGGCTTGATGCCGGTTTGCGGGGCTTTCTCTGCCATAGCACCTGCAACATCGCCCAGCCCCTTGGAGCCAGCACGTCCGAGCATTACGCCCCGCCCGATGTTGGCCACACCCCGAGCGATTTTGAGGCCGCTCAGTATCGCCTTCAGCGCCACAAACCCAGTGCCCGCAGCGGCAAGGCCCAGCACAACAGTCTGCGAACCATCCGACAGGTTGGTCAGCCCTTGTGCCACCGCCTTGATGCCCTTGGCCACCAGGTCGGTTGCCGGACGAATGGCATCGCCGACACTGCGCATGGCGTCGTTGACCGCCTGCCCTGTCTCGGCCCACATCTGCGCCGAGGCTTCGCGGCGTTCGGCCAGGTTCTTGTCGAGAATACCTGCCGCGTTCTTCGAGTCGTTTTTCAGCTTCTCGTACAACCCACGGTTGGCCGCGTAGGCCGTCAGCGCCGCCTTGACCTGCATATCGGCGAAGATATCGCCGGTGCGCAGCGACTGCTCCAGGGCGTTGAGCATCGCCTTGGCTTTTTCTGGATCGGTTTGCTTGCTGATGTTGGCTTGGGCTTCGGCCATCTTCGCGGCCTTGGCCGGGTCGGTGGCCTGGATGTACTTCATGGCCACTCACAATCCTTTCCCTCCGTGGTAAAGCCGGACTACGCGAGAGCGCGGCCCCGCTGCCTCGGTCAGACTGGTTCGGATCACATCGCGGGCCTTCAGCAGTTCATCGATTGAGCGGTACTCGACCGTGCGGTCGGTGTAGCGCACGACTTTTTCACCACGCGCAATTGCCCGCTCGACCGCGTCGAGGTGCTTCTGGGTGTAGGCCATATCAGCGTCTCTTGAGGTAGCCGCTGCTGGAGCTGCGGCGTTGCATAGGTTGTGGTGCAGTACGTGCAACCGGCGGGGCTACAGGCGTGACAGCAGCGGGTTGATGTTGCGGCCTGGGTGGCTCAGCGTTGTCTTCGGCCAGGCGCTCGGCCTTCACCGGCTTCGCCGCACCCGCACAATCAAATAAGGTGGCCTGGGCCAGCGCCTGACGCAGCCGGTCCCAGTCCTGCTCGCCATATCGGTGCAAGCCCAGGTAGTGCGCCATTGCCAGGCTGTACACCATCAAGTCGAGTGCTTCGTTTCGATCAGCCTTGCCCTTCACCCACTCGATCCGCTTGTACCCCTTCACGTAGCGGGCAACCTTGCGTTCAGCCACGCACTGGGCGAAGAAGTCATCCGGCAGATCCTTGGCGAAGTGCAGCGCACCAGGTCCGGTCTCGAAGGCATAGCGGTTATAGATCCAGTCTTTGGCAGTGTCGGTACCGACAATCCAAAGCTCCGCCCCGTTGCGCTCTGTCTGCCCTTTCCAGGTCACGTCCACCAGCGAAGGCCGCTGCGCAATCACCGGCTTGCCGGACTTGCTTGCGCCCTTCACCGCGAAGACGTTCCGCCAGCGACGGACACGGCAGAACTGATACACCTCATGGGTATGGTGACCACCGGAGTCGATAGCCGTGGCAAGAATCGCCAGGCCAACACCGCAGGGATGCTGATGACGCCTCGTAAGCACATCCTCAAGCACTTTCACATGTGCTGCGGCCTGGGTGGCGGCGCCAAAGGGTTCAACCGCGCCAAACCGGTAGTAGGCAACCTGCAGGTCGCTTGCAACTGCATCGTCGACGCCATCAAGGCGAAGCTGTCGGAGAGTCCTAACGGCGGGTTAAGGACCGCCGAGGCGCTGGCTCTGCACATCCACGAAGCCCTACTGCAGGTCGGTGCACTGCCACCTGACTTGCGAGGATTGCATGAATGAGCTGGCTCTTTTCGCGGGCGCTGGTGGAGGAATACTCGCCGGCCACCTGCTCGGATGGCGTACGGTTTGCGCAGTTGAACGTGATGCCTACGCCGCACAGGTTCTGGCGCAACGACAAACCGATGGATTACTCCCGCCTTTCCCAATTTGGTCTGACGTGTGCAGCTTTGACGGCCGACGCTGGAGAGGCCTTGTTGACGTCGTTTCTGGAGGCTTTCCGTGCCAAGACATATCAGGGGCCGGCCCAGGTACTGGGATTGAAGGATCGCGCTCCGGCCTCTGGAAAGACATGGCTCGAATCATCGGTGAGGTATTGCCGAGCGACGTCTACTTGGAGAACTCACCAATGCTTGTGGGCCGAGGACTTGCGTTGGTCGTCGGTGAGCTTACCGAGATGGGGTATGACGCGGAGTGGTGTGCTGTTTCAGCGGTGGACCTTGGAGCGCCCCATAAACGTGATCGCATTTGGCTCCTTGCAAAGAAGACAGAGAGAAAAGCAAATGCCGACTTGGCCGACCCCGGTCGCCAGCATGGCCAAGGGTTCATCGCTGAATGCTCTCATTCGCAAATCAGGCGCCGATCGATCCAACGATCGCCTGGATCACGCAGTGATGGCCAGACACGGTGGCCATCTGAACCCAACATGGGTCGAGTGGCTGATGGGGTGGCCTTTAGGATGGACCGACTTAAAGCCCTTGGAAATGGCCAGGTTCCACGAGTGGCAACGGCAGCATTCCATGGCTTGCATTCAGGACAATGGTGAGGCGACGTCATGAAAGAAACGAACCCAGCAATGATTTCCAGCGACCTCTCTGCCTCCCTCGTTTCGTTTCCTGGGGAGCTACTGACGGACGATGAAGTGGCCTCCATCACTGGGTACTTGATCCCTTCCAAACAGATCCAGTGGTTGGATTCCAACGGCTGGCAGCACGTTCTTAGTGGCTCCAGGCGCCCAATAGTGGGGCGTCTGTATGCGCGCCTCAAACTGGCCGGGCTGAAACCATCTGAAACGAACGCGGTGACCGAAACTTGGACGTTCGACCTGACACGAGTGAGTTGATCAATGCGCTTTAAAAAAGCTGGCAATCGTGACCTGCCGCCGCGGATGTTGCGGCGGGTCCGCACCTTGAAAAGCGGGAAACAATGGGTGGGCTACTACTATGACGGTCGGGACGAAAATGGGAAACGCATCGAGATCCCGCTTGGTACCGATCTGGATGTAGCAAAAATCGAATGGGCCAAGCTTGATCGGAAGGCCGTTCCAAGAATCACTCGACTGCTGGGTGACGTATTTAATCGATATGAGCGCGATGTTATTCCCGGGAAGATGCCGCGTACGCAAAAAGACAATCTGCTTTCACTGAAGCAGCTTCGTGCCGCATTTGCCGATGCACCGATTGATGCCATCACCCCTCAGATCATCGCTCAGTACCGAGACAAACGCACGGGCAAAGTACGCGCCAACCGTGAGATTTCCCTGCTATCGCATATCTACAACATGGCTCGAGAATGGGGAGTCTCGGAAAAAGAGAATCCTGCGGCTGGCGTGCGCAAGAATAAAGAGCGGCCGCGTGACTTTTATGCTGGTCCAGAGATCTGGGATTCAGTTTATAAACAGGCAGTGCCGGAACTACGTGACGCAATGGACTTAGCCTATTTGACTGGGCAGCGCCCCACTGATGTACTTTCTATGCGAGCGTCGGACTGCATTGGTGGATACTTGCAGGTAGCTCAAGGCAAGACGTCGAAGAAGTTACGAATTCAACTCAGCACAAGCAACCAGAGCAATGAACTCGGCCAACTGATTGAGCGATTGCTCTATCAGCGAAAAGAGCGCAAAGTTCTAAACCCGTACCTAATCATTACTGAAAATGGACGGCACGTAACTGCCTCCATGCTTCGCCTCCGCTTTGATGACGCTAGAAACTTCGCCATTAAAAATGCACTTACCGAAAATGACAAAGTCCTAGCAGAGCGCATTCGTCAATTCCAATTCAGAGATATTCGCCCTAAAGCAGCCAGCGAAATTGGAGATTTGAATCACGCCAGTAGACTCTTGGGACACACTGATAAACGTATCACAGAGACAGTATATCGCCGGATTGGAGAAATCGTTGAACCAACCCGTTAAGAGTGGAAAATATCGCGGCCACCCAATACAAAAGCGGCCGCACCAATCAATCTTGCTCCAGTAGCTCTTTGAAGTCAGCGCACGCCAAGGCATCGGACGAATCCAATATCTTATTAGGGTCTTCCTTCCATACCTGCTGGATATAGACTTTAAGCTTTCCTAGTAGCTCCTTCCCTGGAGTCAGATTTTCGCCAAACTCAGCGTACCAAGTATCCACATGACCATTAACAACATCTATATCGAACATACCTGCTTTATTATGGCTGAGCTCCTTGCGATCCCTACCTATGAAGTTCACCAACTTCCTCTTAGTCTCACCCTCAAGTTCACGAACAAATTCCTGGTAAACCTGTTCAGCCTCTGCCAACGGAACACCATAGATCTTATGAATATGCTTGGGCATGCAAAAATATGACTCTACCTCTTGGTATTTAGTCATAAAGAAAATCACGCCCCTCTCTTTGCAGTCTTCCTTGAGAGATATAACCTCCCGATCCGAGTCCACTCTCTGATCACGATCTATATGAACTAAAACCTTCACAGTTGGAATTTGTTTACGCACAAATCCTTGCAGAATTTTAGCAAAATCTACTTTTTTACACCCTTCATACGAATGAAGAACAAACTCGTCCTCACCAATTCCGTTTGCCATCAAAAACTTTTTGAGAAATTCCTTTTTCTCTGCAACCCCATCAACCTTATCCTCAGTAACCACAACATATTTTAGATCTTTCTTAGAAAACAGATAATCTGCATCAGCCGCACCAATATCCAACAAGATGTTACTACCCTTGACATCCTGATAAGCTACACCACTTTGAAAATGGATAACATTTGCTTTATCTTCCAGCGCCTCTAATATATATCGAGAATGAGTAGAGAACACTATCTTCAGTTCAGGATCCGCGTCAGCACGACGAGACAACTCACGTGCTAGAAGCTTTTGCTTGGTCGGATGTATATGTGCATCAGGCTCATCCAGCAATATAATTCTAGGGTTAAAATATTCAATATACGCAAAAATTTGCATAACTTGAAGCAAACCTGTCCCAACCGAATCAAGGGGCAGGTCCAAACCACGCTCACTTACATGAACACTTATATATTCCGACTTGTGCTCATCAAACTCTGAATGCACATCAATATCACCGTAAACACTATTTACCGAGCCTTTAAATGAGGCCCACCTTTCCGCATCGCCACTGATTGCACAAAGAATATTACGAAGATAATTATTGCTATCCCCTCGAGTAGCCGATTTTTTCACGGAAATTGTTACTTCAAATTTCTCTTGCGTAGGGATCCCGGCTATACCAGGAACATAGACACAATACGGCTGCTCAATACTACTTAACTTGTCGCCAAGTTTACGACCACTAAGAGTGGTTGTAAAACCACCATTCTTCCCTCGAGATATCTTAAGAGTTGAGTTATCACCATCCGACAATGAAAACTCAATCCAGTTTCGATCTGCTTTAGTTCGAGAACCGCTCAGCTTTTTTCCATGATAAAGATATTCAATATTTTTCGTAGGCGTATAGAGGTATTCACTGGAATCTAGCGAAAGAGTTCTCCCCCCTTTTTTTGTCCAAGCCGCTCCTTTGAGGTTGAGAGCCTGACATCCAGAAATTGCAAACTGGATACCTTGGATAAAGCTGCTCTTACCTGAATTATTTGCCCCAATAAATATATTCAAAGAACCAAGAGTAACGGCCACATCATCGATCTTCTTGAATTTCTGTATTCGAATTTCCATATAAACCTAAAA
Source organism: Pseudomonas vranovensis (assembly GCF_040438935.1). Lineage (NCBI taxonomy): Bacteria > Pseudomonadati > Pseudomonadota > Gammaproteobacteria > Pseudomonadales > Pseudomonadaceae > Pseudomonas > Pseudomonas vranovensis. Next base: position 2,838,793 of record NZ_CP159259.1, read on the forward strand.
TAAACTATAGCAACGCACTTAGTTAAGCGCTTTTCTAAGCTAGGAAGTCCTCTAGAGTTAGTCCCAATGAGACATGGCCTGATGCCTCTAGATACGAGACCTCCCCCCCAAAAAAAAAGAATCGTAAAGCGCAGAGAGAGGCTGAAGGGTAGCGCAAGGCCATCATGACAACAATCGAGAAAAGCTGCCTCGGACACGGCTGATTTCGGAGGAGATGCGGCAAGCGGTCAGACCGAAGACGCCCGTCATAGTCGACTTTGCGCGATTGGTTGCGGAAACGATCAGAAAAATGCGGAAGCGATAGGGCGTTCGACGAGGGAAAATCACTCGCCCCAGAAACGCAAAAAGCCCTGAATAATCAGGGCCTTAGAAGTGGCGGAAGCGTAGAGATTCGAACTCTAGGATAGTTGCCCATCGACGGTTTTCAAGACCGTTGCCTTAAACCACTCGGCCACGCTTCCTCGTATTGCGGGCGCCATAATACCGAAATGAAACAAGCTGTCAAACTCTCGATGGGGCTGTTTTGCAAGGCTCTGTTATGATCTTTGCATCTGAACGTTTCAAACCCACAGGAGTGTCGCCATGCGCGAACAGGATTATGCCGTCAATCACGGCCAGCAGGTCGAGCAGCAGGAGGTCAGCAAGGTCCTGCGCAATACATACGGGCTGCTGGCTATCACCCTCGCCTTCAGTGGCGTCATGGCCTTCATCGCGCAGCAGATGCGCGTTGGCTACCCGAACATTTTCGTGGTACTGATCGGCTTCTATGGCCTGTTTTTCCTCACCAACAAGCTGCGTGACTCGGCCTGGGGCCTGGTGTCTACCTTCGCCCTCACCGGCTTCATGGGCTTTATCCTCGGCCCTATCCTCAACCGTTACCTGGGTATGGCCGGTGGCGCTGAAGTGGTCAGCTCGGCCTTTGCCATGACCGCGCTGGTGTTCGGTGGCCTGTCGGCCTATGTACTGATCACCCGCAAGGACATGAGCTTCCTCGGTGGTTTCATCACCGCCGGTTTCTTCGTGCTGATGGGTGCGGTGCTGGCCAGCCTGTTCTTCCAGATCAGCGGCCTGCAGCTGGCGATCAGCGCCGGTTTCGTGTTGTTCTCGTCGGTCTGCATCCTGTTCCAGACCAGCGCGATCATTCACGGTGGCGAGCGTAACTACATCATGGCAACTGTCAGCCTGTATGTTTCGATCTACAACCTGTTCGTCAGCCTGCTGCAGCTGTTCGGCCTGATGGGTCGTGATGACTGATTGGTTGTGAATGCGTGAGAAAGCCCGCTTCGGCGGGCTTTTTTGTGGGTGATGGGTTTGGATCACGGGGCAGGCCCGCTCCTACTGGGCGTGGAGGGGATTAAGCCGTAGAATGCGCTCCTTTTTTCTTCCGGGGCAGCACTCCCATGAGTTCAATCGAGCAAGGGCCCGGCGCACCTGCGCAGGTCAATGAACTGGTTCTTGGCCTTGAGGATCGACCGCGGCCGCTGATCGCGATGCTGGCTGCACTGCAGCATCTGCTGGCGATCATCGTGCCGATCGTGACGCCGGGGCTGTTGATCTGCCAGGCACTGGGGGTTTCGGCGCGCGATACCAACCTGATCGTGTCGATGTCGCTGGTGATTTCCGGGATTGCAACCTTCGTTCAGTGCCGTCGCTTCGGACCGTTCGGTGCCGGGTTGTTGATTGTTCAGGGCACCAGTTTCAACTTTGTCGGGCCGCTGATCGCCGGTGGCGCATTGATGGTCAAGCAAGGCACGCCGGTTGAGGCGGTGATGGCGGCTATCTTTGGTGTGGTGATTGCCGGCTCCTTCGTGGAGATGGGCATTTCGCGCATTTTGCCGTTCGTTAAGCGCCTGATCACACCCCTGGTAACCGGTATCGTAGTGCTGATGATCGGCCTGACGCTGATCAAGGTGGGCCTGATCAGCATGGGCGGCGGCTTTACCGCCATGGGCAACGGTACCTTCGCCAACGGCGAGAACCTGCTGCTGTCGGGCGTGGTGCTGGCGATTATCGTGGTGCTCAACCGTATCCCGCTGGTGTGGATGCGCAGCTGCGCCATTGTTATTGCCCTGGCAGTGGGCTATGCCCTGGCGGGCTATCTGGGCCGCCTGGATTTCACCGGCATGCATGAAGCCGAGCTGTTCCAGGTGCCAATGCCGCTGCATTTCGGCCTCGGCTTCTCCTGGGCGCTGTTCATTCCGATGCTGGTGATTTACCTGGTGACCTCGCTGGAAGCCATCGGTGACGTGACCGCCACCAGCAAGGTATCGCGCCAACCGGTGGAAGGTCCGCTGTGGATGCAGCGAATCAAGGGGGGGGTGCTGGTCAACGGTGCCAACTCGCTGCTGGCCGGGGTATTCAATACCTTCCCCAGCTCGATCTTCGCCCAGAACAACGGCGTGATTCAGCTGACCGGTATTGCCAGCCGTCATATCGGTGTGTGGATCGCGGCGATGCTGGTGATTCTCGGCCTGTTCCCGAGTGTTGCCGGGGTGATCCAGGCGGTGCCGGAGCCGGTGCTGGGCGGCGCGGCAATGGTAATGTTCGGGGCGGTGGCCGCGTCGGGGATCAATATCCTCGCCAGCATCAACCTGGACCGTCGTGCGCTGCTGATTATCGCCGTGTCGCTGGCGCTGGGCCTGGGTGTGGCACAAGTGCCGGAGTTCCTCGCACATATGCCGTCGGCACTGCGCAACGTGCTGGAGTCGGGGGTGGCTACCGGCGGGATTTGTGCGCTGGTGTTGAACTGGTTCCTGCCTGAGCATAAAGAAAAGGCCTGAGGACATTCGCGGGCAAGCCCGCGCCCACACAGAAGCCCGCAGCTGTTGCGGGCTTTTTGCTTTATGATTGGCGCAGTTTTGCTGAATGAGCCTTCCATGAAGTTCGCCATCGCGGTTTTTTCTCCGGCCCATGCGCCCTCTTCCCGTCGCGCCTTGTTGTTCGCCCAGGCGGCGCTTGCCGGCGGGCACGAGATTGTCCGGCTGTTTTTCTATCAGGACGGTGTACACAGCGCATCTGCCAATGTGGTCACCCCGCAGGATGAGCTGGATATCGCCGCCCAGTGGCGCGCCTTTATCAGTGAGCACAGCCTCGATGCCGTGGTGTGTATCGCTGCGGCCCTGCGCCGTGGCGTGCTCAACGCCGAGGAAGCCCAGCGCTACCAACGCCCGGCGGTGAACCTGCCAGCGCCCTGGGAGCTGTCCGGCCTTGGTCAACTGCATGAAGGTGCGCAAAGCGCCGACCGGCTGATGTGCTTCGGAGGTGATTGAGATGGCCAAGTCCTTGCTGATTATCAGCCGCCAGGCGCCCTGGGCCGGCCCGTCCGCCCGCGAAGCCCTGGACATTGCCCTGGCCGGTGGCGCCTTCGACCTGCCCCTGGGCATGTTGTTTCTCGACGATGGCGTGTTCCAGCTCGCGCCCGGCCAAGCGCCTGCGCAGTTGCAGCAAAAGAACCTCGCCGCCAACCTGCAGGCCCTGCCGATGTTCGGCGTCGAAGAGCTGTTTGCCGCCGACAGCAGCCTCAAGGAACGCGGCCTTGCTGCCGACAGCCTGAGCCTGCCGGTAGCGGTGCTGGATGACGCCGCCCTGGCTGCGTTGATCGACCGTTTCGACCAGGTGGTAACCCTCTGATGAGCACCTTGCATGTAATTTCCCACTCGCCGTTTGGCGACAATCGCCTCACCAGCTGCCTGCGCCTGCTCGGCGATCAGGACGGCGTGTTGCTGTGTGGCGATGCGGTGTATGCCCTGCAACCCGGCAGCGCGCCACTGGCAACCCTGCAAGCGAGAAACCTGCAAGGACGCCTGTTCGCCCTTGAAGAAGACCTGCAAGCGCGCGGCATCAGTGCAGATGAAGGTACCCGCGCCATCGACTATCCGGCGTTCGTGGCGCTGTCGCTGGACTTCGACAAGGTCAACAGCTGGCTATGAGTACCCTGACTGTTGGCGACCGTAGCATCGCCCTGGACAAGGACGGCTACCTGGTCGAACTGAGTGACTGGTCTGATGAAGTCGCCCAGGCCCTGGCCGAACACGAGCAATTGGAACTGACTCCCGAACACTGGGAGGTGCTGACGCTGCTGCGTGCGTTCTACCAGGAGTTCGAGCTGTCGCCGGCCACTCGCCCGCTGATCAAGTACGCCGCACTCAAGCTGGGCCCGGAAAAAGGCAACAGCCTGCACCTCAACCGCCTGTTCAAAGGCACCCCCGCCAAACTCGCCGCAAAGCTTGCGGGCCTGCCGAAGCCGACCAACTGCATATGACCGACCCTCGCCCACTGATCACCGACACCCCGGCCGAACACCCTTTCGCCCAGTTCGTGCGCATTCTTGGCAAGGGCAAACGCGGCGCCCGCGGCCTGAACCGCGAAGAAGCCCGCGAGGCGATGGGCATGCTGCTCGATGGCAAGGTTGAAGAAACCCAGTTGGGTGCCTTCCTGATGCTGCTTCGGCACAAGGAAGAGAGCCCTGAGGAGTTGGCGGGGTTCACCGAAGCCTTGCGCGAACGTTTGCACGCCCCGCAGATCGCGGTGGATATCGACTGGCCCAGCTACGCCGGCAAAAAGCGCCACCTGCCCTGGTACCTGCTGGCCGCCAAGTGCCTGGCCGCCAACGGTGTGCGCATCCTGCTGCATGGCGGCGGCGCGCATACGGCCGGACGTCTGTACACCGAGCAGGTGCTGGAATTGCTGCAGATCCCCCTGTGCCGAGACTGGACTACCGTTGCCCAGGCCCTGGACAACCAGCATCTGGCGTTCATCCCCCTGCAGGACTGGGCACCACGCCTGCAGCGCATGATCGACCTGCGCAACACCCTGGGCTTGCGCTCGCCGATCCACTCCCTGGCCCGGGTGCTCAACCCACTGGGCGCTCGCTGCGGCCTGCAAAGTATCTTCCACCCCGGCTACCAGGCGGTACACCGCGAAGCCAGCCGCCTGCTCGGCGACACGGCCATTGTGATCAAGGGCGATGGCGGCGAAATCGAGATCAATCCCGATACCAGCAGCCACCTGTACGGAACCGCCAATGGTGAGGACTGGGACGAGCAATGGCCGGCCCTGGCCGCCCTGCGCCATGTCAAACCGGCCAGCCTCGAGCCCGAGCAACTGCTGTCTGTATGGCGCGGCGAATCGCACGACAGCTACGGTGAACTGGCGGTGGTGGCAACCATGGCCCTGGCACTGCGCGGCCTTGGCCAACCTCGCGAAGCAACCTTTGCCCAGGCCCGGCGCTACTGGGATCAACGCCTGGCCTGAGGGATTCATCTACTCAATCGATCAAACAGGCGAAGACTTTGCGCTATTCGTTCGAACCCAGGCCCGTACACTGGGTTCTATATTCGAACGAATCACCGAGGAGCTCCCCATGGGCCTGTTGATCGATGGACGCTGGCATGACCAGTGGTATGAAAGCAGCAAGGACGGCGCGTTCCAGCGCGAGAGTACGCAGCGCCACAATCAGCTCCCCGCCGCCGAAGCCGGGCGCTACCACCTGTATGTATCACTTGCCTGTCCCTGGGCCCATCGCACGCTGATCTTTCGCAAGCTCAAGGGCCTGGAAAACCTCATCGATGTGTCGGTGGTCAGCTGGCTGATGAGCGAGAACGGCTGGACCTTCGACCAGGGCCAGGGCTCTACCGGCGACAAGCTCGACCACCTGGACTTTCTCCATCAGCGCTATACCCGTGACGACCCACACTACAGCGGCCGGGTCACGGTACCGGTGCTGTGGGACAAACAGGAACAACGCATCGTCAACAACGAATCGGCCGAGATCATTCGGATCTTCAACCGCGCCTTCAACGACCTGACCGGCAATGTCCTGGACCTCTACCCTGCACCACTTCAAGCCGAGATAGATACGCTTAACGAGCGGATCTATCCGGCGGTGAACAACGGCGTGTACCGCGCAGGCTTTGCAACCTCGCAACAGGCGTACGAACAGGCGTTTGATGAAGTGTTTGCCGAGCTCGACTACCTGGAAGCGCGGCTGGGCGAGCGGCGTTACCTGACCGGGGAATACCTGACCGAGGCCGACTGGCGATTGTTCACCACCCTGATCCGTTTCGATGCGGTGTACCACGGGCACTTCAAGTGCAACCTGCGGCGCCTGGCCGATTACCCGAACCTGTCGAACTGGCTACGAGAGCTGTATCAGTGGCCAGGGGTGGCCGAGACAGTCAATTTCGAACATATCCAGAAGCACTATTACATGAGCCACAAGACCATCAACCCGAACGGGATCGTACCCAAGGGGCCGCTGCAGGACTTTGCGGTGGAGCATGATCGGGAGCGCTTGCCCGGGAAAGGAATCTGGGGGAAATAGAGGCGGGAATGATCGCGGGGCAGGCTCGCTCCTACGGTAGGAGCGGGCTTGCCCCGCGATGCTTTCAGGACTGCGCGCCTTCGAACCAGGCCAGCTTCTCACGTAGTCGGACTACTTCGCCGACGATCACCAGTGTTGGTGCATGCACTTCGTGCTCTGCCACCAACGTCGGCAAGTCCGCCAAAGTGCCGGTGAACACCCGCTGATTCGGCGTAGTGCCTTGCTGCACCAGCGCGGCCGGCGTATCAGCGGCACGCCCATGACGGATCAGTTCAGCGCAAATGGTCGGCAACCCCACCAGCCCCATGTAGAACACCAGGGTCTGGGCAGGCGCCACCAGGTCGTTCCAGGGCAGATTGCTGGTGCCGTCCTTGAGGTGGCCCGTTACAAAGCGTACCGACTGGGCGTAGTCACGGTGCGTCAGCGGAATCCCGGCATAGGCCGAGCACCCGCTAGCTGCAGTGATACCCGGCACCACCTGGAACGGAATACCGTGCTCGGCCAGTTCCTCGATCTCTTCGCCACCACGGCCGAAGATGAACGGATCACCACCCTTGAGGCGCAACACCCGCTTGCCCTGGCGCGCCAGGGTAACCAGCAGCTGGTTGATCTGCTCCTGCGGCACGGCATGGTCGGCGCGGCGCTTGCCGACGTAGATACGCTCGGCATCACGACGGCACAACTCGATGATCGCCGGGGCCACCAGACGGTCGTAGAGCACCACATCGGCCTGTTGCATCAGGCGCAGGGCACGGAAGGTGAGCAGGTCCGGATCACCTGGGCCGGCACCGACCAGGTAGACCTCGCCCGGTGCCAGGTAGCTGGCACCGTCGATCTTGGCTTGCAGCAAGCGCTCGGCCTCAGCGCCCTGCCCGGCCAGTTGTCGCTCGGCGATCGGGCCCTGGAACACATCTTCCCAGAAGCCGCGACGCTGATTGACGTCCGGGTAGAGTGCCTTGACCTTGTCGCGAAAGCGCGCGCCCAGCCCGGCCAATTCACCGTAGGCCGCCGGAATCCAGGTTTCCAGCTTGGCCCGGATCAGCCGCGCCAGCACCGGCGCATCGCCGCCGCTGGACACCGCCACCACCAGGGGCGAACGGTCGACAATCGCCGGGAATATTACCGAACACAGCGCCGGTGCATCGACCACATTGACCGGCACGCAGCGCTGGTGGGCATCAGCCGAGACCTGGGCATTGAGCGCCGGATCGTCGGTCGCAGCGATGATCAGCTGGCAGCCATCCAGGTCGGTTTGCTGGTAGCCACGACCGAGGATTTCACCACCGCTGTGCCGGGCAAGTTCGGCCAGTTGCGCTTCGATTTCAGGCGCGACCACGCGCAGCACAGCGCCGGCATCGGCCAGCAGGCGGGATTTGCGCAAGGCAATCTCGCCCCCACCGACAACCAGTACACGGCTACCGCGCAGCTTGTGGAACAGCGGCAGAAACTCCATTTAACCGATGACCTCGACGCCACCCATGTAAGGCTTGAGCACTTCCGGCACACGGATCGAGCCGTCGGCCTGCTGGTAGTTCTCCAGCACGGCAACCAGGGTACGACCGACCGCCAGGCCCGAGCCATTCAGGGTGTGTACCAGCTCAGGCTTGCCGGTTTCCGGGTTGCGCCAGCGTGCTTGCATGCGGCGGGCCTGGAAGTCGCCACAGTTGGAGCACGAGGAAATCTCGCGGTATTTTTCCTGGCTCGGCACCCAGACTTCAAGGTCGTAGGTCTTGACCGCGCTGAAGCCCATGTCGCCGGTGCACAGCGCCAATACACGGTAAGGTAGTTCCAGGGCCTGCAGTACGCGTTCGGCGTTGGCAGTCAGGCCTTCCAGGGCTTCCATGGATTTGCTCGGCTCAACGATCTGGACCATCTCGACCTTGTCGAACTGGTGCTGGCGGATCATGCCGCGGGTGTCACGACCCGAGGCACCGGCTTCGCTGCGGAAGCACGGGGTGTGGGCAACGAACTTGACCGGCAGTTGCTTGGCGTCGAGGATCTCGCCAGCGACGATGTTGGTCAGCGACACTTCGGCGGTCGGGATCAGGTAGAAATCGGCCTCACCGTCACGGCTGATCTTGAACAAGTCTTCCTCGAACTTCGGCAACTGGCCGGTGCCTTGCAGCGCCGGGGCTTGTACCAGGTACGGGGTGTAGGCTTCTTCGTAGCCGTGCTCGCTGGTGTGCAGGTTGATCATGAACTGCGCCAGGGCACGGTGCAGGCGGGCAATCGGGCCGCGCAGCAGGGCGAAACGGGCACCCGACAGCTTGGCGGCGGTTTCGAAGTCCAGGCCACCGCTCAGTTCGCCCAGGGCCACGTGGTCTTTGATCTCGAAATCGAAGCTGCGCGGGGTGCCCCAGCGACGCACTTCAACGTTGTGATCTTCATCGGCGCCAACCGGCACGCTCTCGTCCGGCAGGTTGGGGATACCCAGCACGATGGCGTCAAGTTCAGCCTGAATGCCATCCAGCTCGACCTTGCCGCTGGCCAGTTCGCCAGCCATGCGCTCGACGTCGGCCATCAATGGCGCGATGTCTTCACCACGGGCCTTGGCCTGGCCAATGGACTTGGAACGGGCGTTACGCTCGGCCTGCAGTTGTTCGGTGCGGGTCTGCACTACCTTGCGGCGTTCTTCCAGTGCTTCGATGCGCGCGACATCCAGGCTGAAGCCACGGGAGGCCAGGCGGTCCGCCACTTCCTGAAGTTGGCCGCGTAACAGTTTGGAATCGAGCATATCGTTCTCTCGTTGGTTCAGAATTTGGTCAAAGACAGGCCGGCCCAGGTTGCGAGCAGCCCGCCCATTACGCTGAGCCCAGCATAGCCGAAGGCCAGCGGCGCCTGCCCGCTTTCGAGCAGGCGCACGGTATCCAGTGAAAAGGATGAAAAGGTTGTCAGGCCGCCAAGAAAGCCGACGATCAGGCCGGCACGCAGCTCGACCGGCACTAGCGGACGGTGCAGAAACAGACCGTACAACACGCCGATCAACAGGCAGCCCAAAAGGTTGACCGCCAGCGTACCGAGATAGAAGTGGCGTGGCCAGTGGGCGTTGACCCAATTGGACGCGGCAAAGCGCAGCAGGGTGCCAGCAATGCCTCCAGCACTGACGGCGGCGATCACAGCAATCATGGCTTTCTCCGCTGCCGGGGGCTTTTGCGGTCCAGCTCGGCCAGGTGCTTGAGCTTCTCGCCGATCTTCAGCTCCAGGCCGCGCGGCACAGGCTGGTAGTACTGGCGCGGCTCAAGGTTGTCGGGGAAGTAGTCTTCGCCGGCGGCATAGGCATCTGGTTCGTCGTGGGCATAGCGGTATTCGTCGCCGTAGCCCAGTTGCTTCATCAATTTGGTCGGTGCGTTGCGAAGATGCAGCGGGACTTCTAGCGAGCCGTGCTCGCCCGCCTCGCGCAGGGCCGTCTTGAAGCCCATGTACACGGCGTTGCTCTTCGGTGCGCAAGCGAGGTAGGTAATGGCCTGGGCCACTGCCAGCTCACCTTCGGGGCTACCCAGGCGTTCTTGCACGTCCCAGGCCGCCAGGCACAGGCTCAAGGCCCGGGGGTCGGCGTTGCCGATGTCTTCGCTGGCCATGCGCACCACTCGCCGGGCAATGTACAGCGGGTCGCAACCGCCATCGAGCATGCGTGCGAACCAGTACAGCGCACCGTCGGGGTTGGAGCCGCGCACCGACTTGTGCAACGCCGAGATCTGGTCGTAGAAGGCCTCGCCGCCCTTGTCGAAACGTCGACGGCTGTCACCCAGCAGGCTTTGCAGCAGTTCCATGCCGATCTCGCTGCCGTCTTCAGCCAGGTCCGAGGCGTTTTCCAGCAGGTTGAGCATGCGCCGGCCATCGCCGTCGGCGGCCGCCATGAGCATCTTGAAGGCTTCTTCACCCAGGCGCAGCTGGCGCTTGCCCAGGCCGCGCTCTTCGCTCAGCGCTCGCCCTACCAGCTTGTGCAGCGCGGCCTCGTCGAGGCTTTTGAGCACGTAGACCCGCGCCCGCGAGAGCAAGGCATTGTTCAACTCGAAGGAGGGGTTTTCGGTGGTGGCGCCGATGAAGATCAGCGTGCCGTCTTCGACATAGGGCAGGAAGGCATCCTGCTGGGACTTGTTGAAACGGTGTACTTCATCGACGAACAGGATTGTGCGTCGCCCGTACTGCCCGGCCTGCTGCTTGGCGATGTCCACCGCGTGGCGGATTTCCTTGACCCCGGCCAGCACCGCCGAGACGGTCTCGAAGTGCGCATCGCAGAACTGCGCCAGCAGGCGCGCCAGGGTGGTCTTGCCGACACCCGGCGGGCCCCAGAAGATCATCGAGTGCAACGCCCCCTGTTCCAGTGCCTCGCGCAGCGGCTTGCCGCGGGCCAGCAGGTGCTCCTGGCCGACGTACTCATCCAGGTTGGCCGGGCGCAGGCGCGCCGCCAGGGGCTGGGCTACGGGATCGCTACGAAACAGGTCCATGGGCGCTGCTACTACCTCTTATTCCGAAATGACATCGGCGCCTTTCGGGATCTCGAACTTGAACGTGCTCGCCGGAATCGCCCCGTTGGCCTTGACCCCGGTGAACAGGATATTAGTGCGCTGACCGACGCTGTCGATCAGTTGCATATCGTTGACCAGCCCTTTGCGGAACGACAGGCGCAGGGAGTCGAACAGAGTGTCCTTGGTTTTCGGCTTGAGCGTGAAGTCCATCACGTCGCCCTGCTCCTTGGAGGTGATGTCGAAGCTCTGGCTGATCTTCGACACGTCACCGGACAGCAGCAACGCCGGCGTTTCGGTCAGGCGCTGGTCGAGCTTCTTGATGGTCGCCTGCTCCAGGTCAGGGTCCCACAGGGTGACGGTCTTGCCGTCCGACACCACCACTTGCTCCTGCGGTGCATCGGTGTGCCAGTAGAACAGGCCTGGACGCTGTACCGACATCTGCCCTGCGGCTTCCTGCAGGCTGGTGCCGCTGGCGTCCAGGGTCAACTGGGAGAAACGGGCTTCGATCGTCCTGGATTTTTCCAGCAGCTGGGTCAAGCGCGCCACATCCTGTTCTCCGGCAAACACAGAAGCGCTGGACAGGGCGATAGCGGAAACCAACATCATGCGAATCAGGCGCATGGAAATCCTCGTTGCAGTATGAATGGGCCCGCGGCCGCTACGGGCCGCAGGCTGGGTGGTTCATCAGTCGCGAGATGGCCCTGGGGCAATCACTTCACGTGAGCCGTTGGTGTTCATGGCGGTCACCACACCGGCCATTTCCATGGCCTCGATCATTCGCGCGGCGCGGTTATAGCCAATCTTCAGCTTGCGCTGGACCGCAGAGATGGAGGCACGACGGCTTTCGAGCACAAACTGCACGGCTTCATCGTACAAGGCATCGGTTTCGGCATCATCGCCGTCGCCGCCACCGCCGCCTTCAAAGCCGCTACCCGCCTCTTCGACGCCATTGAGGATATCGTCGTTGTAGTCCGGCGCACCCCGTTGTTTCCATGCCTCGACCACGCGATGGACTTCATCGTCGGAAACGAAGGCGCCATGCACACGGATCGGCAAGCTGGTGCCTGGCGGCATGTAGAGCATGTCACCGTGACCAAGCAACTGCTCCGCGCCACCCTGGTCGATAATGGTCCGCGAGTCGATCTTGCTCGATACCTGGAACGCCATACGGGTCGGGATGTTGGCCTTGATCAGACCGGTGATCACGTCCACCGACGGACGCTGGGTCGCGAGGATCAGGTGGATACCCGCGGCCCGGGCCTTCTGGGCGATACGGGCGATGAGCTCTTCGACCTTTTTGCCGACGATCATCATCATGTCGGCGAACTCATCCACCACCACCACGATGGTCGGCAGGGTCTTGAGCAGCGGCGGCACGTCATCCATGCTTTCGCGCTTGAACATCGGGTCGTAGATCGGCTCGCCAGCTTCTTCGGCATCCTTGACCTTGCGGTTGAAGCCCGCCAGGTTGCGCACGCCCATGGCCGCCATCAGCTTGTAGCGGCGCTCCATCTCGGCAACGCTCCAGCGCAGGGCGTTGGCGGCGTCCTTCATATCGGTCACTACTGGGCAAAGCAAGTGCGGAATGCCTTCGTAGATCGACAGTTCGAGCATTTTCGGGTCGATCATGATCAGCTTGGCGTCTTCAGGGCCCGACTTGAACAGGATCGACAGGATCATGGCGTTCACGCCCACCGACTTACCGGAGCCGGTGGTACCGGCAACCAGCAGGTGGGGCATCTTGGCAAGGTCGGTAATCACCGGCTTGCCACCGATATCGTGGCCCAGGGCCATGGTGACCGGCGACTTGGCCTCATCGTATTGCGGCGACGACAGCACTTCGGAGAAACGCACGATCTGACGGTCTTCGTTGGGAATCTCGATACCAACGGTGGTCTTGCCCGGAATCACTTCGACCACACGCACGCTGGTCACGGCCAGGGAACGCGCCAGGTCTTTTGCCAGGTTGGCGATACGGCTGACCTTGACGCCTGCGGCCGGCTGGATTTCGTAGCGGGTAATCACCGGGCCCGGGTGAATGGAGTCCACCGAGACTTCGACGCCGAATTCCTTGAGTTTGATTTCCAGCAGATGACCGACACCTGCCAACGACTCAGGCGAGTAATTGACCTGCTTTTTCTCGGCAGGGTCGAGGATGGAGATGGGTGGCAAGGTGCCTTCGACGGCGCTGTCGACGAACAGTGGGGCCTGCTTTTCCTTTTGCACGCGTTTGCTGGGCTCTGGCGCCTTGACCGGGGCCGGCATGATCACCGGGGCCGGCTGTTGCTCGCGCTGGGCCACATGCTTGCTCAGGGCCTGGTCGCGCTCGATGATGCGCTCCTTGGCCTTGGCCTGCTCGCGTCGATCGGACACCGCTGGGGCTACCACGTCATGAACCTGGTCATCGACCTCGCGCAGCTTGGCCACCAGGCGTTTGCGCTCGTTGCGGGCGGCCCACCAGCGGTTGGCGGCACCCTGGAACAGCTCGAACAGATCGAGGGTGATCTTGCCGGTAACGTCCATGACCTTGAACCAGGACAGGTCGGTGAACACCGTCAGGCCGAACAGGAACAAGGCGATGAACATCAGGGTGCTGCCCTGCACGTTCAGGGCGTTCTTGGCCAGGTCGCCCAGGCTTTCACCCAGCGCGCCCCCGGCCGAGGCCGGCAGGCTTGCGGCGGAATGGAAGTGGATATGGGCCAGAGCCGCACCCGAGAGCACCAGGAACACCAGGCCGATCAGGCGCCAGGAGAACAACCAGCCGCTCCACTGCCAGGGTTGGTGGCGTTCACGAAAAATCTGCCAGGTCTTGATGGCCAGCAGCAGCGGGAAGATGTAGGCGAAGTAGCCGAGCACCATGAACAGGATGTCGGCGAAATAGGCACCGGCGCGGCCGGCGGCGTTCTGCACCTGCTCGACATTGCTGGTGTGGCTGAAACCTGGGTCGGCCTGGTCGTAGGTCAGCAGCGCCATCCACAGGTACAGGCACAGCGCCCCCATGGCGATCAGCGCACCTTCCTTGAGGCGATAATGCAGCTGCTGGCGCCAGAGCGGCACAGGCAAGGGATTCGATGTTGCGGTGGATTTCTTCAAAACGCTTCTATTCCTGCGCTCGATGCGCGTCCAACAGTGATTGACCCAATTGAACAGTCAACAAACCACTACTTTTAACATTACTGCCCGCCTACCGCCATGACGGCACGCCAGAAGGAAGCGTAAACGGGGGCCAATTTCCTATATCGCAATTTGAGCACGCATTTTCTTTTGTGACAAAGGCTTATGCGGGGTTTTTACGCAGGTGTGACAACAAAGGGTGGCGCAAGTTGCTTTAGTGCATCGCGGGACAAGCCCGCTCCAACCCAACCGGTAGGAGCGGGCTTGTCCCGCGATAGCCTTTCAGGCGATCCTGACCACCCTCCCCTCCTCCATCACAGAACGACGATGCTGACCTGGTTGAGCCGCGACACCCTGAACTTCCCTCCACTGGACAAAGCCCTGCGCGACCCCAATGGCCTGCTCGCCGCTGGCGGCGACCTGAGCGCCGAGCGCCTGGTGCAGGCCTATCGTCATGGCTGCTTCCCCTGGTATCAGGATGGCCAGCCGATCCTCTGGTGGTCACCCGATCCGCGCACTGTACTGTTCCCCGATGAACTGCATGTATCACGCTCCCTGCGCAAGATCATGCGCCAGGGCCGCTACCAGGTCAGCTTCGACCAGGATTTTGCTGCCGTCATCCGCGCCTGCGCCGCACCCCGTGACTACGCCGATGGCACCTGGATCACCGACAGCATGCAGGCGGCCTACCTCACGCTATACCAGCAGGGTTTCGCCCATTCGGTGGAAGTGCGCCAGGACGGTGAGCTGGTAGGTGGCCTGTACGGCCTGGCCATGGGCCGACTGTTTTTCGGCGAATCGATGTTCAGCCGCGCCGACAACGCCTCGAAAGTCGGCTTTGTGAGCCTGGTCGAACACCTGCGGCATGCGGGGTTCGTGCTGATCGACTGCCAGATGCCCACTGACCACCTGCACAGCCTGGGCGCGCGCGCCATTGCCCGCGCGACCTTTGCCGATTATTTGCAGCGCTACCTGGATGAACCCAACAACGCCAGTTGGGTTTGCTAGGCGAGTTTTTCCAGCTGGCTTACACTTAATTCAAACGCACCTCCCGAGGGGTTGATCATGACAGAGCTGGCGCGGTTGAAGTTTTATGCCACTCAACCCCATTCCTGCAGCTACCTGCCAGACGAACAAGCCACAACGCTGTTTCTCGATCCGAGCCAGCCAATGGACGTGAATGTCTACGCAGACCTGTCGGAAATGGGCTTCCGGCGCAGTGGCGACCACCTGTATCGCCCGCATTGCCAGAATTGCAACGCCTGTGTACCGGCGCGGATTCCGTCTGCACGCTTTTTGCCAAACCGCCAGCAAAAACGCATTCTCAAGCGCAACGCCGACCTGACCGTCACGCCCGCCCGCCCAGCCTTCAAGGAAGAGTACTTCGAACTGTACCGGCGCTACATCGAGCAACGCCATGCCGACGGTGACATGTACCCACCCAGCCGCGACCAGTTCTCCACGTTCCTGGTTCGTGACCTGCCGTTTTCACGCTTCTACGAGTTCCGCCTGCAAGGCCGCCTGGTCGCCGTGGCCGTCACCGACCTGCTACCCAACGGCCTCTCGGCGGTCTACACCTTCTACGAACCCGACGAGGAGCGCAGGAGCCTGGGCCGCTATGCCATCCTCTGGCAGATCACCGAAGCCCTGCGCCTGGGGCTGGACGCCGTCTACCTCGGGTACTGGATCAAAAACTGCAAAAAAATGAACTACAAGACCCAGTACCGCCCCATCGAGCTGTTGATCAATCAGCGCTGGGTGACCCTGAACTGAAATCATTGGCTTGAAGTCCATTTTTCGGGCACAATGCACGCCACTTTTTTTGCCTGGCGCAGTCGTGCACCGGGCCATTAACTGGACACCGAGGGCTTTACTGCATGTCGAAAGAAGACAGCTTCGAAATGGAAGGCACTGTCGTCGACACCCTGCCCAACACCATGTTCCGTGTGGAGTTGGAAAATGGGCACGTCGTTACCGCGCATATCTCAGGAAAAATGCGCAAGAACTACATTCGTATTCTGACCGGTGACAAGGTCCGCGTCGAACTGACGCCTTATGACCTGAGCAAAGGGCGCATCACCTACCGCGCTCGATAAGCAACACCAACAAAAATGCCCGGCTACATGCCGGGCATTTTTGTTTGCCTTGAAACGCATCGCGGGGCAAACCCGCTCCTACAGAACTTGCAGGAGCGGGCGTGCCCCGCGACCAGCAACTACTACGCCATCTCGGCCGTGGTCTCGAAGTCGAACACCAACTCGCCATCGCGAATGTCGACGTGCACCACTCCGCCGTGCTCAGCCAGCTCGCCGAACAGGATCTCCTCGGCCAACGGCCGCTTGATCTTGTCCTGGATCAGCCGCGCCATCGGCCGTGCGCCCATCTGCGCGTCGTAACCACCAGCAGCCAGCCAGCTGCGCGCCGCATCGCTGACCTCCAGCAGAACGCGCTTGTCTTCCAGTTGCGCCTGCAGCTCGATGAGGAACTTGTCCACCACACTCTTGATCGTCTCGTGACTGAGACGGCCAAACTGGATGATGGTGTCCAGGCGGTTGCGGAACTCTGGCGTGAAGCTCTTCTTGATCACCTCCATCGCATCCGAGGAGTGATCCTGCTGCGTGAAGCCAATGGAGGCTCGCGCTGCGGTTTCAGCACCGGCGTTAGTGGTCATGATCACGATCACGTTGCGGAAGTCCGCCTTGCGTCCGTTGTTGTCGGTCAGGGTACCGTGGTCCATCACCTGCAGCAGCAGGTTGAAGACTTCGGGGTGCGCCTTCTCGATTTCATCGAGCAGCAATACGCAGTGCGGCTGCTTGGTAATGGCTTCGGTGAGCAAGCCACCCTGGTCGAACCCGACGTAGCCCGGAGGGGCACCAATCAGGCGCGAAACAGTATGACGCTCCATGTACTCGGACATGTCGAAGCGCACCAGCTCAACCCCAAGCGCCTTGGCCAACTGACGCGCCGCCTCGGTCTTGCCGACACCCGTAGGACCTGCGAACAGGAACGACCCGACTGGCTTGTCTGGCGACTTGAGGCCAGCACGAGACAACTTGATGGCAGTCGCCAGCGAATCGATCGCCGCATCCTGACCAAAGACGGTCAGCTTCAGGTCTCGCTCCAGGTTACGCAGCAGTTCCTTGTCGGAACTGGTGACGTGCTTTGGCGGGATCCGCGCGATTTTCGCGACGATATCTTCAACTTGCGGCACATCGATACGCTTGACGCGCATCTCGACCGGCTGCAGGCGCTGATACGCCCCTGCCTCGTCAATCACATCGATGGCTTTGTCCGGCATGTGCCGGTCATTGATGTAGCGTGCTGCAAGCTCTGCGGCTGCGCGCAGGGCCTCATCGCTGTACTCGATGTTGTGGTGAGTCTCGAAGCGCCCCTTGAGGCCGCGCAGGATGCCGACGGTGTCTTCCACCGATGGCTCACTGACATCGACTTTCTGGAACCGCCGCGCCAGGGCACGGTCCTTCTCGAAGATGCCACGGAACTCCTGGAAGGTGGTCGAACCGATGCAACGGATATCACCCGAGGACAGCAGCGGCTTGAGCAGGTTCGAGGCATCCATCACACCACCGGATGCCGCACCGGCGCCAATGATGGTGTGGATCTCGTCGATGAACAGGATTGCCTGAGGCCGCTTGCGCAGCTCGCCGAGCAACGCCTTGAAGCGCTTCTCGAAGTCGCCGCGGTACTTGGTGCCGGCCAGCAGCGCACCCAGGTCAAGGGAGTAGACAACGCTCTGCGCCAGCAGGTCTGGCACCTGGCCATCGACAATGCGCTTGGCCAGGCCTTCGGCGATGGCAGTCTTGCCCACACCGGCCTCACCGACCAGCAGCGGGTTGTTCTTGCGCCGGCGCGCCAAAATCTGCGCTACGCGCTCGACTTCCAGCTCGCGACCGACCAGCGGGTCGATACGGCCTTGACGGGCCTGTTCGTTGAGGTTGCTGGCATAGGCATCCAGAGGATTGCCCGACGACGAGGTTTCGCCACCGTCTTCATCCTGCATATCCTGCTCGCCTTCGGAGTGCTCACCCTGCCCCGGCACCTTGGAGATGCCATGGGCGATGTAGTTGACCACATCGATACGGGCGACGCTCTGCTGCTTGAGCAGGAACACCGCCTGACTTTCCTGTTCGCTGAAAATCGCCACCAGCACATTTGCGCCAGTGACTTCACGCTTGCCCGAGCTCTGGACGTGGAAGACTGCGCGCTGCAATACACGCTGGAAGCCCAGGGTTGGCTGGGTCTCGCGATCCTCGTCATGCACGGGGATCAACGGCGTGGTGGAGTCGATGAACTCCTGCAGGTCGTGTTTGAGTTTGTCGAGGTTCGCGCCGCAGGCACGCAAAACGGTGGCTGCGGCCTCATTATCCAGCAATGCCAGCAGCAGGTGTTCGACGGTCATGAACTCATGACGCTTCGAACGTGCCTCCTTGAAGGCCAGATTGAGGGTGACTTCGAGCTCGCGGTTTAACATAGCTTCACCTCATACCCAAGTGGTCGGCGATTAACCGTCCTTCTCGATTTCACAGAGTAGCGGATGCTGGCTTTCCCTGGCGTATTGGTTGACCTGCATGGCCTTGGTCTCGGCGATGTCGCGGGTAAACAATCCGCACACTGCCCGTCCTTCTGTATGGACGGCCAGCATGACCTTGGTCGCCAGCTCGCGATTCAGGTTAAAAAACACCTCGAGCACTTCGACGACGAAATCCATCGGTGTGTAGTCATCGTTGAACAAAACCACCTTGTACATGGGTGGCGCCTGCAGCGCTGGCTTGGCTTCCTGAACCGCCAGGCCGGAACCATCGTCCTCATGCGATTGCGGGCGATCCTGATTGAATGTTAGTCGAATCTGGCTATGTACATGCATGGAAAGAAATTCATCATTTCGACAGGTTAAGGTTGTGGGTTGACCGCAAAGCCGACGCTTGAACGACTGTCGCCCGACCTTGACTATCGGCAAAACGGTGTTACAACCAATAAGAACCCACCGTGGTCGATAAAGATCCGCGCAGTCAACCAGAATTTTCGCAGGTTCATATGCGGATGGAGTGGATGATACTCCAGTGATGGAGTCCTTTGCAGAGGGATATGAGGATGGCAAGCGGTAAAGTCAAGTGGTTCAACAATGCCAAGGGCTACGGATTCATCAACGAAGAAGGGAAAAGCGACGACCTTTTCGCTCATTATTCCGCCATCAAGATGGATGGATATAAAACGTTGAAAGCCGGCCAGGCCGTCACATTCGAGATTATCCAGGGACCCAAGGGATTGCACGCCATCGAAATCCAGGATGCCAACAGAAAAGTCGATATCGCGCCAGCCACCACGTCCACAGCAGATAGCGCCATTGGCGCCTGATTGCTGAACGCAATAAAAAGCCGACCCGTTCCTGCGAGCGGGTCGGCTTTTGTTTGCCTGCTTTTTATTACATGTGCTTGATCAGCGCCTCACCAAAACCGGAACTGCTGACCAGCGTGGCGCCATCCATCAGGCGCTCGAAGTCATAGGTCACGGTCTTGGCCTTGATTGCACCATTGGTACCTTTGATGATCAGGTCAGCGGCTTCGGTCCAGCCCAGGTGACGCAGCATCATCTCGGCCGAGAGAATCACCGACCCCGGGTTCACCTGGTCTTTGCCGGCGTATTTCGGCGCCGTGCCGTGGGTAGCCTCGAACATGGCCACCGTATCCGACAGGTTGGCACCTGGAGCAATACCGATACCCCCTACTTCGGCCGCCAGGGCGTCGGAGAGGTAGTCGCCATTTAGGTTGAGAGTCGCGATCACATCGTACTCGGCCGGACGCAGCAGGATCTGCTGGAGCATGGCGTCGGCGATGGCATCCTTGACGATGACCTCGCGACCGGTTTTCGGGTTCTTGAACTTCATCCACGGGCCGCCATCGAGCAGCTCGGCACCGAATTCGTTCTTGGCCACTTCGTAGCCCCAATCCTTGAAGGCCCCTTCTGTGAACTTCATGATGTTACCCTTGTGGACGATGGTCAGCGACTTGCGGTCGTTGTCCACTACGTACTGCAGGGCCTTGCGCACCAGACGCTGGGTACCTTCCTTGGACACCGGCTTGATGCCGATACCGCAGTCCTGGTCGAAACGGATCTTGGTAACGCCCATTTCCTCTTTGAGGAACTTGATGACCTTCTGCGCCTCAGGCGAGCCAGCCTTCCACTCGATACCGGCATAGATGTCTTCGGAGTTCTCACGGAAGATCACCATGTCGACATCGCCAGGTTTTTTCACCGGGCTCGGCACACCGTCGAACCACACCACCGGCCGCAGGCACACATACAGGTCCAGCTGCTGGCGCAGGGCAACGTTCAGGGAGCGGATACCGCCACCAACCGGGGTGGTCAGCGGCCCCTTGATGGAGACGACGTAATCTTTGACGGCATCCAGGGTCTCCTGGGGCAGCCAGGTGTCCTGGTCGTATACCTGCGTGGCTTTTTCACCCGCATAGACTTCCATCCAGGAAATCTTGCGCTTGCCCCCATAGGCTTTTTCTACAGCAGCATCAACCACTTTGATCATGACGGGACTGACGTCTACGCCAATGCCATCGCCTTCGATGAACGGGATGATCGGATTATCAGGAACATTTAGAGAATGGTCTGCGTTGACGGTGATTTTGTCGCCGACTGCCGGAACCTTGATTTTCTGGTATCCCATGCTGCACTCCGTTTTTTTGGTGTGGTACGTCATCTGGATCCCCAGAGCGTAACCCAGTTGCACGGCAACGGGAACCATGCGGGCGAATGCCCCGAAATGGGGCGTCCCGGCCTACATCTTTGGTCTAAAAAAGCCGCTCGGGCGCGTTGATCTTGATGATTAAGACCAAGGGTTTGGTATACTCCGCCGGTGACCAAAGGGTCACTGGGGGCGAACCGTCTGGAACGAGACTCGCAGGCCCCGACAAGACTGGGCTGTTACCGCAGTTCAGCCGTTTGACACTCGACTGATGCAATCCACCATCACCGCACAGAACCCTCGACCTTCTGCTCATAGATGTGTCTGAGTGAAGCGCCTACCCTGCGCACCTCGAGATTCTGCGCACGCTCAGCAAAACAGAGAGTTAACCCGAATATGCCCACCCGATCCAAGATCATCTACACCTTCACCGACGAAGCCCCCGCCCTCGCCACCTATTCACTGCTCCCCATCGTCGAAGCCTTCACCGCTTGCGCCGACATCGCCGTAGAAACCCGGGACATCTCTCTGGCCGGCCGCATCCTTTCTGCCTTCCCTGAACAGCTCGGCGCCGACAAGCAAGTGGCCGACCACCTGGCAGAACTGGGCCAACTGGCAACCACGCCAGAAGCCAACATCATCAAGCTGCCGAACATCAGCGCCTCGGTACCGCAGCTCAAGGCCGCGATCAAGGAACTGCAAGCCAAGGGCTTCAACATTCCTGACTACCCTGAAGCCGCCAGCACCGATGCCGAGAAAGAAGCCAAGGCTCGCTACGACCGCATCAAGGGCAGCGCCGTGAACCCGGTTCTGCGTGAAGGCAACTCCGACCGCCGCGCGCCGCTGTCGGTCAAGAACTACGCTCGCAAGCACCCGCACAAGATGGGTGCCTGGGCTGCCGACTCCAAGTCCCACGTGGCCCACATGAGCCAGGGCGACTTCTACGGCAGCGAGAAAGCCGCGCTGATCGAAGCCGATGACAGCCTGCGCATCGAATTGCTGGACAAGAACGGCAACACCACCGTTCTGAAAGAAAAAACCGCCGTCAAGGCCGGTGAAATCATCGACTGCGCCGTGATGAGCACCAAGGCGCTGCGTAAATTCATCGCCGCCGAAATCGAAGACGCCAAGGCCAAGGGCGTACTGCTGTCGGTACACCTCAAAGCCACCATGATGAAGGTCTCCGACCCGATCATGTTCGGCCAGATCGTTGCCGAGTACTATCAGGATGCGCTGAACAAGCACGCCGATGTACTGGCCGAGATCGGCTTCAACCTGAACAACGGTATCGGTGACCTGTACGCCCGCATCAAGGCCCTGCCAGCTGAACAGCAAGCGCAGATCGAAGCCGACATCAAGGCCGTCTACGACGTGCGTCCAGCGCTGGCCATGGTCAACTCCGACAAAGGCATTACCAACCTGCACGTGCCGAGCGACGTCATCGTCGACGCCTCGATGCCGGCGATGATCCGTGACTCGGGCAAGATGTGGAACACCGAAGGCCAACTGCAAGATACCAAGGCCGTGATACCGGATCGTTGCTACGCCACTATCTACCAGGCTGTCATCGAAGACTGCAAGCAACACGGCGCCTTCGACCCGACCACCATGGGCAGCGTACCGAACGTTGGCCTGATGGCACAGAAAGCCGAAGAGTACGGCTCCCACGACAAGACCTTCCAGGCCAAGACCGACGGCGTCATTCGCGTGGTTGACGGCAAGGGCAACCTGCTGCTGGCCCAGGACGTCGAAGCGGGCGACATCTTCCGTATGTGCCAGACCAAAGACGCGCCGATCCAGGACTGGGTCAAGCTGGCCGTCAACCGCGCACGCGCCAGCAACACCCCGGCGCTGTTCTGGCTCGACCCGCAGCGCGCCCACGACGGCGTGCTGATCGAGAAGGTCCAGCAGTACCTCAAGGACCACGACACCACCGGCCTGGACATCCGTGTCCTGTCGCCTGTCGAGGCCATGAAGGTATCCCTGCAGCGTATCCGCGCCGGCCAGGACACCATCTCCGTCACCGGTAACGTACTGCGCGACTATCTGACCGACCTGTTCCCGATCATGGAGCTGGGCACCAGCGCCAAGATGCTGTCGATCGTGCCGCTGATGAACAACGGCGGCCTGTTCGAGACCGGCGCCGGCGGCTCCGCACCCAAGCACGTACAGCAACTGGTCGAAGAAAACTTCCTGCGCTGGGATTCGCTGGGCGAGTTCCTGGCCCTCGCCGCTTCCCTGGAGCACCTGGGCAGCGCCTACGACAACCCGAAAGCCAAGGTACTGGCGGCGACCCTGGACCAGGCCACCGGCCAGTTCCTGGACACCAACAAGTCCCCTGCGCGCAAGGTTGGCGGCATCGACAACCGCGGCAGCCATTTCTACCTGACCCTGTACTGGGCCCAGGCACTGGCTGCACAGAGCGACGACGCAGCCCTGCAAGCGCGCTTCGCCCCACTGGCAAAAGCCCTGGCCGAGAACGAGGCGACCATCGTCGCCGAGCTCAACGCCGTTCAGGGCAAGCCGGCAGAAATCGGTGGTTACTACTACCCGGATGCCGAGCTGACCAGCAAGGTGATGCGCCCAAGCCAGACCCTGAACAGCGCGATTGCCGCACTGTAAGGCTAGCTTGACGTAACATCGGAAGCCCCGGCCACGCACCGGGGCTTCTGCTTTTTCGGGTTTGATCGCGGGGCAACTCCGCTCCTGCTGATCCCGGTAAAAAAATGACACAGGACCATCCCATGACCTGGCAACCCCACATCACCGTCGCCACCATCGTCGAAGACCAGGGCCGCTTCCTCATGGTCGAGGAGTTCAAGGCCGGCAAGCATGTCTTCAACCAACCGGCCGGCCATCTGGAGGCCAACGAAAGTCTGCTTGAGGCTGCCATCCGCGAAACGCTGGAAGAGACCGCCTGGGATGTCGAGCTGACCGGCATCGTCGGCATCTACCTCTACACGGCCCCCAGCAACGGCGTGACGTACCAACGCGTGTGCTTCGCCGCCCGGCCACTCAAGCACCACCCCCAGCGCGCCCTGGACAGCGACATCGTCCGCGCCGTATGGCTGACGCGCGAGGAACTGCTGGCCGCCCCCGAACGCTGGCGCAGCGAGCTGGTACCCCGCTGCATCGGTGACTACCTGGCTGGCCCCCTGCACAGCCTGACACTGATTCGCGACTGACGGTGACGATGCCTTGTAGGCCGCAGTTTGATAGAATCGTCGTCTTTTTCCAGATACACAGCCGGTACCTATGACCAGTCCAGCACTTTACGAACCTGAAAAGACACGCGTTATCGTCGGCATGTCCGGCGGCGTGGACTCTTCCGTCTCCGCCCTCCTGCTCATGGAGCAGGGCTATCAGGTGGAAGGCCTGTTCATGAAGAACTGGGAAGAGGACGACGGCACCGAATACTGCACCGCCCGCGAAGACCTGGCCGACGCCCAGGCCGTGTGCGACCGCATCGGCATCAAGCTGCACACCGCCAATTTTGCCGCCGAGTACTGGGACAACGTGTTCGAGCACTTCCTGGCCGAATACAAGGCTGGGCGCACGCCGAATCCGGACATCCTGTGCAACCGTGAAATTAAGTTCAAGGCCTTCCTCGACTACGCCCTGATGCTGGGCGCCGACCTGATCGCCACTGGCCACTACGTGCGCCGCCGCGACACTGACGGGCGTACCGAGCTGCTCAAGGGGCTGGACCCGAACAAAGACCAGAGCTACTTCCTGCACGCTGTGGGCGGCGAGCAGATTGCCCGCACCCTGTTCCCGGTGGGCGAGCTGGAAAAGCCCGAAGTTCGTGCCATTGCCGAAAAACACGGTCTGGCCACGGCCAAGAAAAAAGACTCCACCGGCATCTGCTTTATCGGTGAGCGTCGCTTCAGCGACTTCCTCAAGCAGTACCTGCCGGCACAACCGGGCGAGATCCAGACCACCGACGGCGAGGTGATCGGCCGCCATCACGGCCTGATGTACCACACCATCGGCCAGCGCCAGGGCCTGGGCATCGGCGGCCTGAAAGACGCCGGCGACGAGCCGTGGTACGTGCTTGAGAAAGACCTCAGCCGCAATGTGCTGGTGGTCGGCCAGGGCAACGAACACCCGTGGCTGTTTTCTCGCGCCCTGCTCGCCTCGGAAATTTTCTGGGTCAACCCGATCGACCTGTCCAACCCGCGCCGCCTGACCGCCAAGGTCCGCTACCGCCAGAGTGATCAGGACTGCACCCTGGAACTCACAGAAAGCGGCTACCGCGCCGTCTTCGACGAACCCCAGCGCGCGGTTACTCCCGGCCAGTCGGTGGTCTTCTACCACGGCGAGATCTGCCTGGGCGGCGGCGTGATCGAAACGGCAGAGCCGTGGAGCGCCCACTGATGAGCTCGATCCAAGAGCAACTGATCGCCCTGGGCGGCGTGTTCCAGGCCGCTGTACTGGTCGACCGCATCGCCCGCACCGGCCAGGCCAGCGAGGCCAACCTGGGCTGCATGCTCGGCAGCCTGCTGGTACGCGATCCACAGAACACCCTGGAAGTGTTCGGCGGCGACGACCTGAACCTGCGCGACGGCTACCGCGCCCTGGCCAGCGCCCTCGAGCGCGACCCGGGCAGCCTGCAGCGCGAGCCACTGCGCTACGCGTTGTCGATGTTGGGCCTTGAACGCCAGCTGGCCAAACGCGCCGACATGCTCGACGTGATCGGCAACCGCCTGCCACAGATCCAGTCCCAGGCCGAGCATTTCGGCCTGGTGCACGAGAACGTCATTGCCTCCAGCGGCGCCCTCTACCAGGACACCCTGAGCACCCTGCGCCAACGCATTCAAGTGCATGGTGACATGCGCCACCTGCAACAACCGAGCAACGCCTCGAAGATTCGCGCCCTGCTCCTGGCCGGCATTCGCGCCGCACGCCTGTGGCGCCAGCTGGGCGGGCACCGCTGGCAGTTGGTGATCAGCCGGCGCAAACTGCTCAAAGAGCTGTATCCGATGCTGCGCGGCTGACCTCGCTCGTTGGCAAGCCACCCCCGCAGAGCAGGCATGCCCAGCACCTGCGGGAGCTTGCTTGCCAGCGATGAGGCCATGACTGACGCCACAGATTTACCGGCAGACCATTTGTCAGCCACCCGACCCGGGCGCGTTTTTCATGTATGATATGCGCCCTTTTCAAAGCCTGACTGTCCGAGAACACCCCATGCAGCTTTCCTCGCTCACTGCGGTTTCCCCTGTTGACGGCCGCTACGCCGGCAAAACCCAGGCCCTGCGCCCTATTTTCAGCGAATACGGCCTGATCCGTTTCCGCGCCCTGGTCGAGGTGCGCTGGTTGCAGCGCCTGGCCGCTCACCCGCAAATCGCTGAAGTTCCAGCGTTTTCTGCCGAAGCCAATGCCCTGCTCAATGGCCTGGCCGATGAGTTCGCCCTCGAGCATGCCGAGCGCGTCAAGGAAATCGAGCGCACCACCAACCACGACGTCAAGGCCATCGAGTACCTGCTCAAGGAGCAGGCTGCCAAGCTGCCGGAACTGACCAAGGTAAGTGAATTCATCCACTTCGCCTGCACCAGCGAAGATATCAACAACCTGTCCCACGCCCTGATGCTTCGCGCAGGCCGGGACGACGTACTGCTGCCGCTGATGCGCCAGATCGCCCAGTCGATCCGTGAGCTGGCCCATCGCTTCGCCGACGTGCCGATGCTGTCGCGCACCCACGGCCAACCGGCTTCGCCCACCACCCTGGGCAAAGAACTGGCCAACGTCGTCTATCGTCTCGAGCGCCAGATCGCACAAGTGGCCGCTGTACCGCTGTTGGGCAAGATCAACGGCGCCGTGGGTAACTACAATGCCCACCTGTCGGCCTACCCGCAGATCGACTGGGAAGCCAACGCCCGCGCCTTCATCGAAGACGAACTGGGCCTGGTGTTCAATCCCTACACCACCCAGATCGAGCCGCACGACTACATTGCCGAGCTGTTCGACGCGATCGCCCGCTTCAACACCATCCTGATCGACTTCGACCGCGATATCTGGGGCTACATCTCCCTGGGCTACTTCAAGCAGCGCACCATCGCCGGCGAAATCGGTTCTTCGACCATGCCGCACAAGGTCAACCCGATCGACTTCGAGAACTCCGAAGGCAACCTGGGTATCGCCAACGCGCTGTTCCAGCACCTTGCCAGCAAGCTGCCGATCTCGCGCTGGCAGCGTGACCTGACCGACTCCACCGTGCTGCGCAACCTGGGTGTCGGTTTCGCCCATAGCGTGATCGCCTACGAGGCCAGCCTCAAAGGCATCAGCAAGCTGGAAATCAACACCCAGCGCATCGCTGAAGACCTGGACGCCTGCTGGGAAGTCCTGGCCGAACCGATCCAGACCGTCATGCGCCGCTATGACATCGAGAACCCCTACGAGAAGCTCAAGGAGCTGACCCGTGGCAAAGGCATCAGCCCTGAAGCGCTGTTGACCTTCATCGATGGCCTGGACATGCCTGTCGAAGCCCGTGAAGAGCTCAAGAAGCTGACCCCAGCCTCCTACATCGGTAACGCTGCGGCTCAAGCCAAACGCATCTGATCTACGCCCTGCGCGTAAACGCCCGGCTCAGCCGGGCGTTTTTATTACCGAAAGAAAATTACTTTTTTTCAATAGGTTACACATGAATCCTGATACTCCACTGCAGCTGCTGGGCGGCCTCACAGCCCGTGAATTCATGCGCGACTACTGGCAGAAGAAACCTCTGCTGGTGCGCCAGGCCTTTCCAGATTTCGAAAGCCCGATCGACCCCGACGAACTGGCCGGCCTGGCCCTGGAAGAAGAAGTCGAGTCGCGCCTGGTCATCGAGCACGGCGAGCGGCCTTGGGAGCTGCGCCGCGGCCCGTTCGAGGAAGACACCTTCAGCACCCTGCCTGAGCGCGATTGGACCCTGCTGGTCCAGGCTGTCGACCAGTTCGTCCCTGAGGTCCAGGAACTGCTGGAGCACTTCCGCTTCCTGCCCAGCTGGCGTATCGACGACGTGATGATCAGCTTCGCAGCCCCAGGCGGCAGCGTGGGTCCGCACTTCGACAACTACGACGTATTCCTGCTGCAAGGCCAGGGCAAACGCAACTGGAAGATCGGCCAGATGTGCGACAGCGACAGCCCGCTGCTGGAGCACGCCGACCTGCGCATCCTGGCTGAATTCGAGCAGAGCGACGAGTGGACCCTCGAACCCGGCGACATGCTTTACCTACCGCCACGCCTGGCCCACTTCGGCGTTGCCGAAGACGACTGCCTGACCTACTCGGTAGGTTTCCGCGCCCCGGGCGCAGCCGAAGTGCTGACCCACTTCACCGACTTTCTCAGCCAGTTCCTGCCGGACGAAGAGCGTTACACCGACGCTGACGCCCAGCCGGTCAGCGACCCGCACCAGATCCAGCACGATGCACTGGATCGCCTGAAGAAGCTGCTGGCCGAGCACATGAGTGACGAGCGCCTGCTGCTGACCTGGTTCGGCCAGTTCATGACCGAGCCGCGCTACCCTGAACTGGTCAGCGGCGAAGCACTGGATGAAGCAGAGCTGATCGAAAGCCTGGCCGATGGCGCACTCCTGATCCGCAACCCGAGCGCACGCCTGGCCTGGTCGGAAGTTGATGACAATCTGCTACTGTTCGCAAGCGGCCAGAGCCGCCTGCTGCCGGGCGACCTGCGCGAACTGCTCAAGCTGATCTGCGCCGCCGATGCGCTGCACATCGAGAACCTTGAACAGTGGCTTGAAAACGATCAAGGCATGACCTTGATCTGTGAACTGGTCAAACAAGGAAGCCTGGGATTTGCCAATGAATAAGATTCGGGTTCGCCTCGCCGATTGGCACAAAGACAACGCTGATATCCGCCGTATTCGTGAAGCCGTGTTCATTGCCGAACAGTGCGTACCGCCCGAGCTGGAATGGGATGCCGACGACAATACCGCCGTTCACTTCCTGGCCCTTGAAGGCGACTACCCCATCGGTACCGCGCGCCTGCTGGCCGACGGCCAGATCGGCCGGGTGTCGGTACTCAAGGACTGGCGCGGCCTGAAGGTTGGCGACGCACTGATGCAAGCGGTGATCGTCGAAGCCCAGAATCGCGACCTCAAGCAGCAGATGCTCAGCGCCCAGGTACATGCCACGCCGTTCTACGAGCGCCTCGGGTTCAAGGTGGTCAGCGAAGAGTTTCTCGAAGCCGGCATTCCGCATGTGGACATGGTTCGTGAGTCGCGCGAGCTGGTTTAAGTAAGTAATCGCGAGCAGGCCCGCTCCCACAATACGAGTGGGAGCGGGCCTGCCCCACGATCAAACCAGCAAAACCACTGCAAATTTGCCATCATGTCCACTCCACCTGCGGAGAAAATGGACATGCCGCTACGCCCCCTTCTCGCCTCTCTGCTTCTGTCGTTCAGCCTCACTGCGCTGGCCGCCACCGAAGTCCTGCCGCTGAACCATCGCACCAGCGCCGAACTGCTCCCCGCCGCGCAATCCTTCCTCGGCAAGAACGGCACGGTCAGCGCCTTTGAAAACAAACTGATCGTCAACGCCAGCCCCGAACAGATCGACAGCCTGCGCAGCCTGCTCGCTCAACTGGACACTGCCCCGCGACGCCTGCTGATCAGCGTCGACAACAACGACAGCAACTTCCAGGACAACCGCGGCAGCGCCCGCATCATTCACTACGGCACCGCCAACCGCGAAGGCGGCATGCAGCAGGTACAGGCCAGCGAAGGCAGCCCTGCCCTGATTCAGGTGGGCCAGAGCATTCCCGTCACCAGTACCAGCACCGATGGCTACGGACGCATTCAAAGCGATACCCAGTACCGCAACGTCACCCAGGGCTTCTATGTCACCGCCAGCGTCACTGGCGATACCGTCCACCTGAACATCAGCACCAACAATGACCGGATGAGCCAGGAACGTCCCGATGTAGTGAGCGTTCAAAGCACCGACACAAAAGTCTCCGGCAAGCTGGGTGAGTGGATCACTCTGGCGGGGGTCAACCAGCAAAGCCAGTCCGAACGCAGCGCTTCGGCCCTCAGTTACAGCACCCAGCGCGGTGAAAACATGACTTTACGGGTAAAAGTCGATGAAATGGACTGACCCCAGGTAAATCAAGGCCTCGACCAAAGACCTCGAAACTGACTGATGAGTCGCATTAGACGAAAGATGTAGTGGTGATAAAAAAGCACTACAAAACATTTGACGACCACAATCGGTAGAGGCATGATGGCCCCGCTCCCGCTAATCAGAGGCCCTGGAAAGGGCCTTCGAGCCGCACTCTAACCTACCCACCTGAGTCGGCCCGTGTCTGTACAGCCCACAAGGCAGTTTGACGAGATTGCGACTGGAACGAAGTTGTCCCGAGGGACGGAAGCGCATCAAGAGGCACCCGGCAGCACTGTTCACTGCAGTTCGGCAACCACGAGCCACCCTGCAGCGAAAACCTCGCCAACGCCTGCTCACTTCCCCCTTCGAGCCCCATCGTTCGACCGTCGCATATTTCGCTGAACATGACTTGCGCCAGGCTTCTGATCTGCGCTGTGTGAGCGAGAATTTTTTACCCAAGACCGATGCGACGAGGTTTATTTCCATGGCACTGACACGCGAACAGCAAATTGCAGCCCTCGAAAAAGACTGGGCCGAAAACCCGCGCTGGAAAGGCGTGACCCGTACCTATACCGCCGCTGATGTCGTACGTCTGCGTGGCTCGGTCCAGCCAGAGCACACTCTGGCCCGCATGGGTGCCGAGAAGCTGTGGAAGCTGGTCACCCAGGGCGCACACCCGTCCTTCCGCCCAGACAAAGATTTCGTCAACTGCATGGGCGCCCTGACCGGCGGCCAGGCAGTACAACAGGTCAAGGCCGGCATCCAGGCTATCTACCTGTCCGGCTGGCAAGTGGCCGCCGACAACAACTCGGCCGAGTCCATGTACCCCGACCAGTCGCTGTACCCGGTGGATTCGGTTCCAACCGTGGTCAAGCGCATCAACAACTCGTTCCGTCGTGCCGACCAGATCCAGTGGAAAGCCGGCAAGAACCCAGGTGATGATGGCTACATCGACTACTTCGCCCCTATCGTGGCTGACGCTGAAGCCGGTTTCGGCGGCGTGCTGAATGCCTACGAACTGATGAAGAACATGATCGAAGCAGGCGCTGCCGGCGTTCACTTCGAAGACCAACTGGCTTCGGTCAAAAAATGCGGTCACATGGGCGGCAAGGTACTGGTACCAACCCAGGAAGCCGTTCAAAAGCTCAGCGCCGCTCGTCTGGCCGCTGACGTTGCCGGCGTACCGACCATCATCCTGGCCCGTACCGATGCCAACGCCGCTGACCTGCTGACCAGCGACTGCGACCCGTACGACCAGCCGTTCGTCATCGGCGAGCGCACCCAGGAAGGCTTCTACAAAGTACGTGCAGGCCTGGATCAAGCCATCGCCCGCGGCCTGGCCTACGCGCCATACGCCGACCTGATCTGGTGCGAAACCGCCAAGCCGGACCTGGAAGAAGCCCGTCGCTTCGCCGAAGCGATCAAGAAGGAATACCCGGACCAGATCCTGTCCTACAACTGCTCGCCTTCCTTCAACTGGAAGAAAAACCTGGACGACGCGACCATCGCCAAGTTCCAGCGCGAACTGTCGGCCATGGGTTACAAGCACCAGTTCATTACCCTCGCCGGTATCCACAACATGTGGCACGGCATGTTCAACCTGGCGCACGATTACGCCCGCAACGACATGACCGCCTACGTGAAACTGCAAGAGCAAGAGTTCGCTGACGCGTCGAAAGGCTACACCTTCGTGGCGCACCAGCAGGAAGTCGGCACTGGCTACTTCGACGACATGACCACCGTGATCCAGGGTGGCAAGTCTTCGGTAACCGCACTGACCGGCTCGACTGAAGAAGAGCAGTTCCACTGATCACTGATCAGCGCTGACCGATTCGGGTGAAACGCAAGACCCGGGGCCTGTGATGGGGCTCCGGGTTTTGTTTTTTCAGGTCGCGGGGCAACCCCGCCCCTACAGTGCCCGGCGATGTGGCCGATTCGGCACTTTCTTATAAATCCCCATTGGCTATCCTAGGCGCACACGATTTCCAAGGATCGGCCATGCCTCGTCCCATTACCCTCCTCGGCCTGGCGCTGCTCGGCGCTGCCTTCTATATATATGCACTGGCCACCCAGTCGCCACTGCTGGGCCTTGTCGTCAAACCCATTCCAGTGATTGCGTTGCTGGTGTGGTTGGGGTCTGCCGAGCCTGGTCGCTACCGGCAGTGGATCATGATTGGCCTGGGCTTCTCGCTGCTGGGCGACATTCTTCTCGCCGCTCCCGGTGACCTGTTCGTATTTGGCCTTGCGGCGTTTCTCTGCGCCCACTTGGCTTACCTGCGCGCCTACCTGGGCACAACTCGCCGCCTGGCGCCCCTCGCCTTCGTGGGCTCGGCTATCGTCGGCACGGCGCTGCTGACCTTGTTGATCAGTCATGGGCTGGGCGAGCTGCTGGTCCCGGTGACGGTCTACGCCCTGGCCATCACCGCAATGCTGTGGCGCGCCCTGGCCTGTGGCGGGCTGGCAGCACTGGGGGCAGTCGCCTTTGTATTTTCTGACAGCTTGATCGGCATTGACCGCTTTGTCGGCCAGTTCGCCGCAGCGCCCTACCTGATCATCGTTGCCTACTGGCTGGGGCAATGGGCGATCGCCGCCTCGGCGATCGCCCGCACATCGTCAAAAGCCTTGATCCAGAGCGCAGCAGTGCGCGAAAAAATCAGTTAGAACAGCAAGCCCGGAAACTTGCAGGTGATGGCAATGTTGCACAACTTTGTAGTTGACCCCGACAGTAGGACTAATCTTATAGCCATAAATGATATTAATTATCATTACGAAGTTTCGGATTCATTACGCTTTGCAAGAAACATAATTAACAAAAGCCGGGGCAATGCCCGCGCCATGCGGCCTGCAGGCTGTTACGAAAGATTTTTGTTCTTAATGCTACGAATAAATTTGCTGCAGAAATTTTACTTGCACCGGGTTTACCCATAAAATCAGCGCGATAGATTCCGCTGCGACATATCGTCACTGCTCTACTTCTTTTCAAACCGCAGAGACTGGTCTCTGTATAAGGATTTTCAGCATGCCCGATTCGACAGGACTCATCGCCCACAACTGGGGCTTTGCCATTTTCCTTTTGGGTGTCGTTGGCCTCTGTGCCTTCATGCTCGGCCTGTCCGCGCTGCTCGGCAGCAAGGCGTGGGGCCGCAGCAAGAACGAACCCTTCGAGTCCGGCATGCTGCCTACTGGC
This sequence comes from Pseudomonas vranovensis, assembly GCF_040438935.1. NCBI lineage: Bacteria > Pseudomonadati > Pseudomonadota > Gammaproteobacteria > Pseudomonadales > Pseudomonadaceae > Pseudomonas > Pseudomonas vranovensis. The sequence continues at coordinate 2,871,698 of NZ_CP159259.1, forward strand.
GGCGCCCGCTTGCGCCTGTCAGCCAAATTCTATCTGGTCGCGATGCTGTTCGTGATCTTCGATATTGAAGCCCTCTTTCTCTTTGCATGGTCTGTGTCCGTCCGCGAAAGCGGCTGGACCGGATTCGTCGAAGCTCTCGTTTTCATAGCAATTCTGTTGGCAGGCCTTGTCTACCTATTCCGAGTGGGCGCCCTTGACTGGGCTCCGGAAGCTCGTCGTAAGCGGCAAGCGAAGCTGAAACAATGAGGCTTTGGCAATGCAATACAATCTCACCAGAATCGACCCGGATGCGCCTAACGAGCAGTATCCAATCGGTGAACGGGAAACCGTCTCCGACTCGCTGCTAGAGGACCAGGTCCACAAGAACATCTTCATGGGCAAGCTTGAAGATGTTCTCAGTGGCGCGGTCAACTGGGGGCGTAAAAACTCCCTGTGGCCGTACAACTTCGGCCTCTCCTGCTGCTACGTGGAAATGACCACGGCCTTCACGGCGCCCCACGACATCGCCCGCTTCGGCGCCGAAGTCATCCGGGCCTCGCCGCGCCAGGCCGACTTCATGGTCATCGCCGGCACCTGCTTCATCAAGATGGCGCCGATCATCCAGCGCCTGTACGAGCAGATGCTCGAGCCTAAATGGGTCATTTCCATGGGTTCGTGCGCCAACTCCGGCGGCATGTACGACATTTACTCGGTCGTTCAGGGGGTCGACAAGTTCCTCCCCGTGGATGTCTATGTGCCTGGCTGCCCGCCTCGCCCTGAAGCCTTCCTGCAAGGCCTGATGCTGTTGCAGGAGTCGATTGGCCAGGAGCGTCGTCCTCTTTCCTGGGTTGTCGGTGATCAAGGCATTTACCGTGCCGAGATGCCGTCACAGAAAGAGCAACGCCGTGAACAGCGCATCCAGGTCACCAACCTGCGCAGCCCCGACGAAGTCTGATCCAGCTATCAGTTGCCTGCGCGCGTGCGACAGGCAGCCTGGCTTCATTCTCTACGTTGACCGAAAGCGACCGAGACCATGACAGCGGACACCGCTATTTATATCCCGCCTTACAAGGCTGACGACCAGGATGTGGTCGTCGAACTGAACAACAAATTCGGCCCCGAGGCGTTCGTCGCCCAGGAAACCCGCACCGGCATGCCGGTGCTTTGGGTTACCCGCGCCAAACTCAAGGAAGTCCTGAGTTTCCTGCGCAATGTCGCCAAACCGTACAGCATGCTCTACGACCTGCACGGTGTGGACGAACGTCTGCGCACCCAGCGCCGTGGCCTGCCAGGCGCCGACTTCAGCGTGTTCTACCACCTGCTCTCGGTGGAACGGAACAGCGACGTGATGATCAAGGTGGCCTTGAGCGAAAGTGACCTGAACCTTCCTACCGTGACCGGTATCTGGCCAAACGCCAACTGGTACGAGCGTGAGGTCTGGGACATGTTCGGCATCGACTTTGCCGGCCACCCGCACCTGACCCGCATCATGATGCCGCCGACGTGGGAAGGTCACCCGCTGCGCAAGGACTACCCTGCCCGCGCCACCGAATTCGATCCGTACAGCCTGACCCTGGCCAAGCAACAGCTCGAGGAAGAAGCCGCACGCTTCAACCCGGAAGCCTGGGGCATGAAGCGCAGCGGCGCCAACGAGGACTATATGTTCCTCAACCTTGGCCCGAACCACCCATCGGCTCACGGTGCCTTCCGTATCGTGCTGCAACTGGACGGTGAAGAGATCGTCGACTGCGTCCCGGACATCGGCTACCACCACCGTGGTGCCGAGAAGATGGCCGAGCGCCAGTCCTGGCACAGCTTCATTCCCTACACCGACCGCATCGACTACCTCGGCGGGGTTATGAACAACCTGCCGTACGTGCTCGCGGTCGAGAAGCTGGCCGGCATCCAGGTACCGCAGAAGGTCGACGTGATTCGCATCATGCTCGCCGAGTTCTTCCGGATCACCAGCCACCTGCTGTTCCTGGGTACCTATATCCAGGACGTCGGCGCCATGACCCCGGTGTTCTTCACCTTCACCGACCGCCAGCGCGCCTACACCGTGATCGAAGCCATCACCGGTTTCCGTCTGCACCCGGCCTGGTATCGCATCGGTGGCGTTGCCCACGACCTGCCGCGTGGCTGGGACAAGCTGGTCAAGGACTTCGTCGAATGGCTGCCAAAGCGCCTGGACGAGTACACCAAGGCTGCCCTGCAGAACAGCATCCTCAAGGGCCGTACCATCGGCGTTGCCCAGTACAACACCAAAGAGGCCTTGGAATGGGGCGTCACCGGTGCCGGCCTGCGCTCAACCGGCCTGGACTTCGACCTGCGCAAAGCCCGCCCCTACTCCGGCTACGAGAACTTCGAGTTCGAAGTACCGCTGGCCCACAACGGCGATGCCTACGATCGCTGCATGGTCCGTGTCGAGGAGATGCGCCAGAGTATCCGCATCATCGACCAGTGCCTGCGCAACATGCCGGAAGGCCCGTACAAGGCGGATCACCCGCTGACCACGCCGCCACCGAAAGAGCGCACCCTGCAGCACATCGAAACCCTGATCACCCACTTCCTGCAGGTTTCGTGGGGCCCGGTCATGCCGGCCAACGAATCCTTCCAGATGATCGAGGCGACCAAGGGCATCAACAGTTACTACCTGACGAGCGACGGCGGCACCATGAGCTACCGCACCCGGATCCGTACTCCGAGCTACCCGCACTTGCAGCAGATCCCTTCGGTGATCCGCGGCAGCATGGTCGCGGACCTCATTGCGTACCTGGGCAGTATCGACTTCGTTATGGCTGACGTGGACCGCTAAGCATGAACAGCACGCTTATCCAAACCGACCGTTTCGCCCTGAGCGAAACCGAGCGCTCGGCCATCGAGCACGAGATGCATCACTACGAGGACCCGCGCGCCGCGTCCATCGAAGCCCTGAAGATCGTTCAGAAGGAACGCGGCTGGGTGCCTGACGGCGCCATCTACGCCATTGGCGAAGTGCTCGGCATTCCTGCCAGCGACGTCGAAGGCGTGGCCACCTTCTATAGTCAGATCTTCCGTCAGCCGGTTGGCCGGCACATCATCCGCGTCTGCGACAGCATGGTCTGCTACATCGGCGGCCATGAGTCCGTAGTCAGCCAGATCCAGAGCGAACTGGGTATCGGCCTGGGCCAGACCACCGCCGACGGCCGCTTCACCCTGCTGCCTGTGTGCTGCCTGGGTAACTGCGACAAGGCACCGGCACTGATGATCGACGACGACACCTTTGGCGACGTCCAGCCTGCTGGCGTTTCCAAACTGCTGGAGGGTTACGTATGACCATTACTTCCTTCGGCCCGGCCAACCGTATCGCCCGTGCGGCTGAAACCCATCCGCTGACCTGGCGCCTGCGTGACGACGGCGAGCCGATCTGGCTCGACGAGTACCAGGCCAAGGACGGCTATGCCTCTGCCCGCAAGGCACTGGCACAGATGTCCCAGGACGATATCGTCCAGACCGTGAAAGATTCCGGCCTCAAGGGTCGTGGCGGTGCGGGCTTCCCCACCGGCGTCAAATGGGGCCTGATGCCCAAAGACGAATCCATGAACATTCGCTACCTGCTGTGCAACGCGGATGAAATGGAGCCCAACACCTGGAAAGACCGCATGCTGATGGAGCAGCAGCCCCATCTGCTGATCGAAGGCATGCTGATCAGCGCCCGTGCGCTCAAGGCCTACCGCGGCTACATCTTCCTGCGTGGCGAATACACCACCGCAGCGCGCAACCTCAACCGCGCGGTCGAAGAAGCCAAGGCGGCCGGCCTGCTGGGCAAGAACATCCTGGGCAGCGGCTTCGATTTCGAGCTGTTCGTCCACACCGGTGCCGGTCGTTACATCTGCGGTGAAGAAACCGCACTGATCAACTCCCTCGAAGGCCGCCGTGCCAACCCCCGCTCCAAGCCGCCCTTCCCTGCCGCCGTTGGCGTCTGGGGCAAGCCGACCTGCGTGAACAACGTCGAGACCCTGTGCAACGTGCCGGCCATCGTCGGCAACGGCATCGACTGGTACAAGTCGCTGGCCCGCGAAGGCTCCGAAGACCACGGCACCAAGCTGATGGGCTTCTCTGGCAAGGTCAAGAACCCGGGCCTGTGGGAACTGCCGTTCGGCGTGACTGCCCGCGAGCTGTTCGAAGACTACGCCGGCGGCATGCGCGATGGCTTCAAGCTCAAGTGCTGGCAGCCTGGCGGCGCCGGTACCGGTTTCCTCCTGCCTGAACACCTGGATGCGCAAATGTACGCCGGTGGCATCGCCAAGGTCGGCACCCGCATGGGTACCGGCCTGGCCATGGCCGTGGACGACAGCGTCAACATGGTGTCGCTGCTGCGCAACATGGAAGAGTTCTTTGCCCGCGAATCGTGCGGCTTCTGCACCCCGTGCCGCGATGGCCTGCCGTGGAGCGTCAAGCTCCTGCGCGCCCTCGAAAACGGCCAGGGCCAGCAGGGCGATATCGAGACGCTGCTGGGCCTGGTCGGTTTCCTCGGCCCAGGCAAGACCTTCTGTGCACACGCACCAGGTGCAGTGGAGCCGCTGGGTAGCGCGATCAAGTACTTCCGCCCCGAGTTCGAGGCCGGCATTGCGACTGCTGCTCCTGCAGCCGCTGCCCTGCGCCCGGACCTGGCGAAGCCGATCGTCGTCGGCGCATAACGAATAGAAATGCGGGCGGTCCGTGCCGCCCGTTGCTTGCTCAGCTCGCTCGGGGATACCTGTCGCGGGCTGCAGGCACACAGTTTTCCATTAGCCACGCCCGCACACGCGGGCCAACGAAGAACTTTGAACCATGGCCACTATCCACGTAGACGGCAAAGAGCTCGAAGTCAACGGCGCAGACAACCTGTTACAGGCGTGTCTGTCGCTCGGCCTCGACATCCCCTATTTCTGCTGGCACCCGGCGCTCGGTAGCGTCGGCGCCTGCCGCCAGTGTGCGGTCAAGCAGTACACCGACGAGAACGACACCCGTGGTCGTATCGTCATGTCCTGCATGACCCCTGCCTCCGACGGCAGCTGGATTTCCATCGAAGACGAAGAAGCCAAGGTATTCCGTGCCAGCGTCGTCGAATGGCTGATGACCAACCACCCGCACGACTGCCCGGTCTGCGAGGAAGGCGGTCACTGCCACCTGCAAGACATGACGGTAATGACCGGCCACAACGAGCGCCGCTACCGTTTCACCAAGCGTACCCACCAGAACCAGGAACTCGGCCCGTTCATCGCCCACGAGATGAACCGCTGCATCGCCTGCTACCGCTGCGTGCGCTACTACAAGGACTACGCCGGCGGTACTGACCTCGGCGTATTCGGTGCCCACGACAACGTCTACTTCGGTCGCGTTGAAGACGGCGCGCTGGAAAGCGAGTTCTCGGGCAACCTCACCGAGGTCTGCCCGACCGGTGTGTTCACCGACAAGACCCACTCCGAGCGCTATAACCGCAAGTGGGACATGCAGTTTGCCCCAAGCATCTGCCACGGTTGCTCCAGCGGCTGCAACATCAGCCCGGGTGAGCGTTACGGCGAACTGCGTCGCATCGAGAACCGCTACAACGGTTCGGTCAACCAGTACTTCCTGTGCGACCGTGGCCGTTTCGGCTATGGCTACGTCAACCGCACGGACCGTCCACGTCAGCCGCTGCTGGCCGACGGCACCAAGCTGAGCCTGGATGCGGCGCTGGACAAAGCCGCCGACATGCTGCGCGGTCGCAACATCGTCGGTATCGGTTCGCCACGCGCCAGTCTCGAAAGCAACTACGGCCTGCGCGAGCTGGTCGGAGCCGAGCATTTCTACTCGGGTATGGAAGCCGGTGAGCTGGAGCGTGTGCGCCTGGCCCTGCAGGTATTGAACGACAGCCCGCTGCCGGTTCCTACCCTGCGCGAGATGGAAGACCACGACGCCGTGTTCGTCCTCGGCGAAGACCTGACCCAGACCGCCGCCCGCGTCGCCCTGGCCCTGCGCCAATCGGTCAAGGGCAAGGCCGAGGCCATGGCCGATGCCATGCGCGTTCAGCCTTGGCTCGATGCGGCAGTGAAGAACATCGGCCAGCACGCCATGTACCCGCTGTTCATCGCCAGCCTGGCCGAGACCAAGCTTGATGACGTTGCCGAAGAGTGCGTACACGCCGCTCCCGACGACCTGGCGCGTATCGGCTTTGCCGTTGCCCATGCCATCGACCCAAGCGCTCCGGCCGTCGAAGGCCTGGACGCCGAAGCCCTGGCCCTGGCCAAGCGCATTGCCGATGCCCTGGTTGCTGCCAACCGTCCGCTGGTGGTTGCTGGTACTTCGCTGGGCTCCAAGGCCCTGATCGAAGCGGCTGCCAACATCGCCAAGGCGCTGAAACTGCGCGAGAAGAACGGCTCCCTGAGCCTGGTGGTCCCAGAGGCCAACAGCCTGGGCATGGCCATGCTTGGTGGCGAGTCCGTCGACGCCGCCCTGGATGCCGTGATTGCCGGCAAGGCCGACGCCATCGTCGTGCTGGAAAACGACCTCTTCAGCCGCGTCCCGGCCGCCAAGGTCAACGCTGCCCTGGCCGCCGCCAAGGTAGTCATCGTTGCCGACCACCAGAAGACCGCCACCACCGACCGCGCCCACCTGGTGCTGCCGGCGGCGACCTTCGCCGAAGGCGACGGCACCCTGGTCAGCCAGGAAGGCCGCGCCCAGCGCTTCTTCCAGGTGTTCGACCCTACTTACCTGGACAGCAGCATCCTGGTTCACGAAGGCTGGCGCTGGATGCATGCCCTGCGTGCCACCCTGCTCAACAAGCCGGTCGACTGGACTCAACTGGACCACGTCACCAGCGCCTGCGCCTCGGCCGCCCCGCAACTGACCGGCATCGTCAATGCCGCGCCATCGGCCGCGTTCCGCATCAAGGGCATGAAGCTCGCCCGTGAGCCGCTGCGCTACTCCGGTCGTACCGCCATGCGCGCCAACATCAGCGTGCACGAACCACGTACCCCACAAGACAAAGACACCGCCTTTGCCTTCTCCATGGAAGGTTACTCGGGCTCGGCCGAACCACGCTCGCAAGTGCCGTTCGCCTGGTCCCCGGGCTGGAACTCGCCACAGGCCTGGAACAAGTTCCAGGACGAGGTCGGCGGTCACCTGCGTGCAGGCGACCCAGGCACCCGCCTGATCGAATCCCAGGGCGACAAGCTCAACTGGTTCACTGCCATTCCGGGTGCTTTCTCGCCCGCCCGTGGTACCTGGCAGGCCGTGCCGTTCTACCACCTGTTCGGCAGCGAAGAGAACTCCTCGCGCGCCGCTCCAGTGCAAGAGCGCATCCCGCAAGCCTACGTCGCGCTGGCCAAATCCGAAGCCGACCGCCTGGGTGTCAACGATGGTGCGATGCTCAGCCTGAACGTGGCGGGCCAGACCCTGCGTCTGCCGCTGCGTATCAATGAAGAACTGGGCGCAGGCCTGGTTGCCCTGCCGAAAGGCCTGGCCGGCATCCCGCCAGCCATCTTCGGTGCATCCGTCGAAGGCCTGCAGGAGGCAGCACAATGACCTGGTTCACCCCCGAAGTGATCGATGTGATCATCACCGTCGTCAAGGCCATCGTGGTCTTGCTGGCCGTGGTGGTCTGCGGCGCGCTGCTCAGCTTCGTCGAGCGGCGCCTGCTGGGCTGGTGGCAGGACCGCTACGGTCCGAACCGCGTGGGCCCGTTCGGTATGTTCCAGATCGCGGCCGACATGCTGAAGATGTTCTTCAAGGAAGACTGGAACCCGCCCTTCGTCGACAAGATGATCTTCACCCTGGCACCGGTCGTGGCCATGAGTGCCTTGCTGATCGCCTTCGCCATCGTGCCGATCACCCCGACCTGGGGTGTCGCGGACCTGAACATCGGCCTGTTGTTCTTCTTCGCCATGGCCGGTCTGTCGGTGTATGCCGTACTGTTCGCCGGCTGGGCCTCGAACAACAAGTACGCCCTGCTCGGCAGCCTGCGGGCCTCGGCCCAGACCGTGTCGTACGAAGTGTTCATGGGCCTGGCGCTGATGGGTATCGTGGCGCAGGTTGGCTCGTTCAACATGCGTGACATCGTCGACTACCAGGCACAGAACCTGTGGTTCATCATTCCGCAGTTCTTTGGCTTCTGCACCTTCTTCATCGCTGGCGTGGCCGTGACTCACCGTCACCCCTTCGACCAGCCGGAAGCAGAACAGGAACTGGCCGACGGTTACCACATTGAATATGCCGGCATGAAATGGGGCATGTTCTTCGTCGGTGAATACATCGGCATCATCCTGATCTCGGCGCTGCTGGTAACCCTGTTCTTCGGTGGCTGGCACGGTCCGTTCGGCATCCTGCCGCAAGTACCGTTCCTGTGGTTCGCCCTGAAGACCGCGTTCTTCATCATGCTGTTCATCCTGCTGCGCGCCTCGATTCCGCGCCCGCGCTATGACCAGGTGATGGACTTCAGCTGGAAGTTCTGCCTGCCGCTGACCCTGATCAATTTGCTGGTGACCGCTGCGCTCGTGTTGCTCAACACGCCAGCTGTTGCGGCCCAGTGAGGATTTGACCCATGTTCAAATATATTGGCGACATCGTTAAGGGCACCGGCACTCAGCTGCGCAGCCTGGTGATGGTGTTCTCTCACGGTTTTCGCAAACGTGACACCCTGCAGTACCCCGAAGAGCCGGTCTACCTGCCGCCACGCTACCGTGGCCGCATCGTCCTGACCCGCGACCCGGATGGCGAAGAGCGCTGCGTAGCGTGCAACCTGTGTGCCGTGGCTTGCCCGGTCGGTTGCATCTCGCTGCAGAAAGCCGAGACAGAAGACGGTCGTTGGTACCCGGAGTTCTTCCGCATCAACTTCTCCCGTTGCATTTTCTGCGGCCTCTGCGAGGAAGCCTGCCCGACCACCGCGATCCAGCTCACGCCGGATTTCGAAATGGCCGAGTTCAAACGTCAGGACCTGGTGTACGAGAAAGAAGATCTGCTGATCTCCGGCCCCGGCAAGAACCCTGACTACAACTTCTACCGTGTTGCAGGTATGGCTATTGCCGGCAAGCCGAAAGGCGCCGCGCAGAACGAAGCCGAGCCGATCAACGTGAAGAGCTTGCTCCCTTAAGGAAGAAAGATGGAATTCGCTTTCTATTTCGCATCCGGTGTCGCTGTGGTGTCCACCCTTCGGGTGATCACCAACACCAACCCCGTGCACGCCCTGCTCTACCTGATCATTTCGCTGATCTCCGTGGCGATGACTTTCTTCGCCCTTGGCGCCCCGTTCGCCGGTGTCCTGGAAGTGATTGCCTACGCTGGCGCCATCATGGTGCTGTTCGTCTTCGTGGTGATGATGCTCAACCTGGGCCCGGCCTCGGTCGCCCAGGAACGTGGCTGGCTCAAGCCAGGTATCTGGCTGGGCCCTGTGGTCCTGGCCTCGCTGCTGCTGCTTGAACTGCTGTACGTGCTGTTCAGCAACGAAAGCGGTGCCAGCATCGGCCACACCACGGTCGACGCCAAGGCCGTTGGCATCAGCCTGTACGGTCCTTACCTGCTGGTGGTGGAACTGGCCTCGATGCTGCTGCTCGCCGCAGCGGTGACGGCTTTCCACCTCGGCCGCAACGAGGCGAAGGAGTAATCACATGCCAGCTATCCCTCTCGAGCACGGCCTGGCAGTCGCCGGCATCCTGTTCTGCCTCGGCCTCGTCGGCCTGATGGTGCGCCGCAACATTCTTTTCGTGTTGATGAGCCTGGAAATCATGATGAACGCCTCTGCTCTGGCCTTCATCGTCGCCGGCAGCCGCTGGGCGCAGCCAGATGGACAGATCATGTTCATCCTGGTGATCAGCCTGGCAGCCGCCGAGGCCAGTATCGGCCTGGCGATCCTGTTGCAACTGTATCGCCGCTTCCACACTCTCGACATCGATGCAGCCAGTGAGATGCGCGGATGAACCTTATCTTCCTGACTTTTGTATTTCCCCTGATCGGCTTCCTGCTGCTGTCGTTCTCGCGCGGACGGTTCTCGGAGAACCTGTCGGCACTGATCGGCGTCGGTTCGGTAGGCCTCTCGGCCGCCGTCGCGGCCTACGTGATCTGGCAATTCAACGTCGCACCGCCGGAAGGCGGCGCATACAGCCAACTGCTGTGGCAGTGGATGTCGGTGGACGGCTTTGCACCGAACTTCACCCTCTACGTTGATGGCCTGTCGGTCACCATGCTCGGCGTGGTCACCGGCGTGGGCTTCCTGATCCACCTGTTCGCGTCCTGGTACATGCGCGGTGAAGCCGGCTACTCGCGCTTCTTCGCCTACACCAACCTGTTCATTGCCAGCATGTTGTTCCTCGTCCTGGGCGACAACCTGCTGTTCATCTACTTCGGTTGGGAAGGCGTGGGCCTGTGCTCGTACCTGTTGATCGGTTTCTACTACAGCAACCGCAACAACGGTAACGCGGCACTCAAAGCCTTCATCGTCACCCGTATCGGCGACGTGTTCATGGCCATCGGCCTGTTCATCCTGTTCCAGCAACTGGGCACCCTTAATGTCCAGGAACTGCTGGTACTGGCGCCACAGAAGTTCCAGGCAGGTGATTTCTGGATGGTCCTGGCCACCCTGATGCTGCTCGGCGGTGCGGTCGGTAAATCCGCCCAGCTGCCGCTGCAGACCTGGCTGGCAGACGCAATGGCTGGTCCTACCCCGGTTTCGGCACTGATCCACGCCGCAACCATGGTGACCGCGGGCGTCTACCTGATCGCCCGTACCCACGGCCTGTTCGCCCTGGCACCTGACGTACTGCACCTGGTCGGTGTGGTCGGCGGCGTGACCCTGGTGCTGGCCGGCTTTGCAGCCCTGGTACAGACCGACATCAAGCGTATCCTCGCCTACTCGACCATGAGCCAGATCGGCTACATGTTCCTGGCCCTGGGCGTTGGCGCCTGGGATGGCGCGATCTTCCACCTGATGACCCACGCCTTCTTCAAGGCCCTGCTGTTCCTTGCCTCCGGTGCGGTGATCGTTGCCTGCCACCACGAACAGAACATCTTCAAGATGGGTGGCCTGTGGAAGAAGCTGCCTCTGGCCTACGCCAGCTTCATCGTCGGTGGTGCCGCTCTGGCTGCCCTGCCGATCCTGACTGCGGGCTTCTACTCCAAGGACGAAATCCTCTGGGAAGCCTTCGCCAGTGGCAACAATGGTCTGCTGTACGCCGGTCTGGTCGGTGCATTCATGACCTCGCTGTACACCTTCCGCCTGATCTTCATCGCCTTCCACGGCGAAGCCAAGACCGAAGCGCATGCGGGCCACGGCATCTCCCACTGGCTGCCGCTGGGCGTGCTGATCGTGCTGTCGACCTTCGTCGGTGCCTGGATTCATCCACCACTGGCGGGCGTGCTGCCACAGAGCGTCGGCCATGCCGGCGGCGAAGCCAAGCACAGCCTGGAAATCGCCTCGGGCGCCATCGCCATCGCCGGTATCCTGCTGGCCGCGGTGCTGTTCCTGGGCAAGCGTCGCCTGGTCACGGCCATCGCCAACAGCGGCATCGGCCGCGTCCTCTCGGCCTGGTGGTTCGCCGCCTGGGGCTTCGACTGGATCTACGACAAGCTGTTCGTCAAACCTTACCTGCTGATCAGCCACATCCTGCGCAAGGATCCGGTTGACCGCAGCATTGGCCTGATTCCGCGTATGGCGAAGGGCGGTCATGCCGCCATGAGCAAAACCGAAACTGGTCAGCTGCGCTGGTACACCGCTTCGATCGCCGTAGGTGCCGTGCTAGTGCTCGGTGCCGTTGTTATGGCTGCGGTCTGATATGAACCTTGCGACTTTGCGAAAGGAATTGAGCCCGTCATGATTTTGCCTTGGCTGATCCTGATCCCCTTCATCGGCGGCCTGCTGTGCTGGCTGGGTGAGCGCTTCGGCGCCACCCTGCCACGCTGGATTGCGCTGCTGACCATGTCCCTGCTGCTTGGTATCGGCCTCTGGCTGTGGGCCAACGGGGACTACACCCTGGCCCCTGCACCCGGCGCTGCGCCTGAGTGGGCGGTCGAATTCAAAGTACTGTGGATCGAGCGCTTCGGCATCAGTCTGCACCTGGCCCTCGACGGCCTGTCGCTGCTGATGATCCTGCTCACCGGCCTGCTCGGTGTGCTCTCGGTACTGTGCTCCTGGAAAGAGATCCAGCGTCACGTCGGCTTCTTCCACCTCAACCTGATGTGGATTCTGGGCGGCGTGGTCGGTGTGTTCCTGGCTCTGGACCTGTTCCTGTTCTTCTTCTTCTGGGAAATGATGCTGGTGCCGATGTATTTCCTCATCGCGCTCTGGGGTCACAGCTCCTCCGACGGCAAGAAGACCCGGATCTACGCGGCAACCAAGTTCTTCATCTTCACCCAGGCCAGCGGCCTGATCATGTTGGTGGCGATCCTGGGTCTGGTACTGGTCAACTACAGCAACACCGGTGTGATCACCTTCGACTACACCCAGTTGCTCAAGGCCGACCTGCCGGCGGGCACCGAATACCTGCTGATGCTCGGCTTCTTCATCGCCTTCGCGGTCAAGCTACCGGTTGTACCGTTCCACTCCTGGCTGCCTGACGCTCACGCCCAGGCACCTACCGCAGGTTCCGTCGACCTGGCCGGTATCTTGCTGAAAACCGCTGCCTACGGCCTGCTGCGTTTCGCCCTGCCGCTGTTCCCGAACGCCTCGGCCGAGTTTGCGCCGATCGCCATGACCCTGGGTCTGATCGGGATCTTCTACGGTGCATTCCTGGCCTTTGCCCAGACCGACATCAAGCGCCTGATCGCCTTCTCCAGCGTTTCGCACATGGGCTTCGTACTGATCGGTATCTACTCCGGCAGCCAGCAAGCCCTGCAAGGCGCGGTGATCCAGATGCTGGCCCACGGCCTGTCGGCTGCGGCGCTGTTTATCCTCAGCGGCCAGCTGTACGAGCGCCTGCATACCCGTGACATGCGTCAGATGGGTGGCCTGTGGCACCGCATCGCCTACCTGCCGGCCATCAGCCTGTTCTTCGCCGCCGCCTCGCTCGGCTTGCCGGGCACCGGTAACTTCGTCGGTGAGTTCCTGATCCTGATCGGTGCCTTCGTCAGTTCCCCATGGGTCACTGTGATCGCCACCTCCGGCCTGGTATTCGGTTCGGTCTACTCGCTGATCATGATCCACCGTGCCTACTTCGGCCCTGCGAAATCCGATGAAGTCCTGGCTGGCATGGATACCCGCGAAATGATCATGGTACTGGGCCTGGCTGGCCTGCTGATCTTGCTGGGCATCTACCCGCAGCCGTTCCTGGACACTTCTGCCGCCACCATGAGCGGTGTGCAGCAGTGGATCGGTACCGCTTTCACTCAACTCGCTTCGGCCCGGTAAGAGCGCTATGGACCTGACGATTCAACACTTTATCGCGCTTGCGCCGCTGCTGATCACCACCATCACCGTTGTCGTGGTGATGCTGGCGATCGCCTGGCGCCGCAACCACTCGCAAACCTTCCTGCTGTCGACCGTGGGCCTCAACCTGGCCCTGCTGTCGATCATCCCGGTATTGAAAGTGGTTCCACTGGCGGTCACCCCGCTGCTGACCATCGACAAGTTCGCCTGCCTGTACATGGCGATCATACTGATCGCCACCCTGGCCTGCGTGACCCTCGCCCATGCCTACCTGGGTGACGGCGGCAAAGGCTACCCGGGCAACCGCGAAGAGCTGTACCTGCTGATCCTGATGGCTGCCCTCGGTGGCCTGGTTCTGGTCAGCGCGCAGCATCTGGCTGGCCTGTTCATCGGCCTGGAACTGCTGTCGGTACCGGTCTATGGCCTGGTGGCCTATGCCTTCTTCAACAAGCGCTCGCTGGAAGCAGGCATCAAGTACATGGTGCTGTCGGCCGCCGGCTCCGCCTTCCTGCTGTTCGGCATGGCCCTGCTGTACGCCGACGCTGGCAGCCTGAGCTTCGACGGCATCGGCAAGGCCCTGGCCGCTACCAATATGCCAAGCCTGCTGGCTCAGCTGGGCCTGGGCATGATGCTGGTCGGCCTGGCATTCAAGCTGTCGCTGGTACCGTTCCACCTGTGGACCCCAGACGTGTACGAAGGTGCTCCGGCGCCGGTTGCCGCCTTCCTGGCCACCGCCAGCAAGGTTGCGGTGTTCGCCGTCGTCGTGCGCCTGTTCATGCTCTCCCCTGCTGCCAGCAGCGGTGTGCTGACCACCGTACTGTCGGTGATCGCGGTGGCCTCGATCCTGATCGGCAACCTGCTGGCGCTGACCCAGAGCAACCTCAAGCGTCTGCTCGGTTACTCGTCCATCGCCCACTTCGGTTACCTGCTGATCGCCCTGGTGGCGAGCAAGGGCCTGGCCGTGGAAGCCATCGGCGTGTACCTGGTCACCTACGTGATCACCAGCCTGGGCGCTTTCGGTGTGATCACCCTGATGTCCTCGCCGTACAACGGCCGTGACGCTGACGCACTGTACGAGTACCGCGGCCTGTTCTGGCGCCGTCCGTACCTGACCGCGGTACTGACCGTGATGATGCTGTCGCTGGCCGGTATCCCGCTCACCGCAGGCTTCATCGGCAAGTTCTACATCATCGCCACCGGCGTCGAGTCGCAGCTGTGGTGGCTGGTCGGTGCCCTGGTGATCGGTAGTGCCATCGGCGTGTTCTACTACCTGCGCGTGATGGTCACCCTGTACCTGATCGAGCCGAACCTGCGTCGTCACGATGCCCCGCTGAACTGGGAGCAGCGCACCGGCGGCGTCATGCTGCTGGCAATCGCACTGCTTGCCTTCGTGCTGGGTGTGTACCCGCAGCCGTTGCTGGACATGGTCCAACACGCAGGCCTTCAACTGATCGGTTGATCACTGCTGCAACGACAGACACCCCGCTTAGGCGGGGTGTTTTGTTTTCAGCTGCTGTGCCTGTACAGATCGGCGACTGTGCTTCGTCTGATGATTGCGACGTCAGATACCCGCTAACAGTCCCGGAACCCCATCGATGCGTCCCACCCTACCCCGCTCCTCCCTCGCCTTGCTGATCTCCTGCACCGCCTCGGTCCAGGCCAGCGAAGGCATCGAACTCGGCCAGGTACTGATCCAGGAACAGGAGCAAAGCGAGCTGCAGGACGCTCGTGAACGCCTGCGACAAGTACCTGGCGCCACCAACCTGGTGGACATGCAACGAGTCGAACAAGGCCGGGTCGCCAGCAATCAGGATGTACTGGCCTACCAGCCGGGCGTGTTTGCCCAGTCGGCAGGTAACGACGGCATCAAGCTATCGATCCGCGGGTCAGGCATCAACCGCGCACCGGGCAGCCACGGTTCCGGCGTCTACACGATGTTCGACGGTTTGCCGCTGACCGGCCCGGGTGGTACGCCGTACGAACTGTTCGAGCCGCTGTGGCTGAGCCGCGCCGAAGTACTGCGTGGTGCAAACGGCTTTGATCGCGGAGCGCTGGCCCTGGGCGGCGCCATCGACTACGTCACCCACACGGGCCACGACGCCGCGCCGTTGCAGGTGCGCTATGAGCTGGGCAGCCGGGGATACGCCAAGCGCCAGATCAGCTCGGGGCAGGTGCTGGGAGACCTGGACTATTACGTGGCCCTGACCGATGCCGAGTACGACGGCTACCAGGAACACAGCAGCGGCAGCAGCAAGGGCATCGCTGCCAACGTTGGCTACCGCTTCAACCCGAACCTGGAAACCCGCTTCTACCTGCGTTACCGGGAAACCGAGAACGACCTGGCCGGACGCCTGACCAAAGACCAGATCAAGCATGATCCGCGCGCGGCCAACCCGCTGTACTTGAGCCGCGACGACAGCCGTCCGCAGCCGGGCAGTACCTGGCTGGGCAACAAGACCACCTTCTACCTCGATGAGGATTCGCAGCTCGAAGCAGGCCTTGTCTATCACGACTATCCAATGGACCTGCGCGAAGGCCCGATGCGCCTGAAGGTTGCCTACACCGACGTCAGCGGCACCCTGAATTATCAGCGCCGCCACACGGTGTTCGGACACGAGAGCAAAACCACCATTGGCTGGCGCACCACCAAGCACTTGCCCAACAGCGGTGCTTCGCAATACGCGCGGGTCAATGGGGTATTGGGCGCGAAAACCCGAGACTTTACCTATCAGGGCTCAGACACTGTTCTGCATCTGGGCAACGAACTGGAGCTGATCCCGGACCTGTGGCTGAGCACGGGCCTGGCGATGATCTACACCCGCCGCGAAAGCGCCGTCACCTACCCTGAAAGCGGCGGCAAGGTCAGCCAGCATGACTGGGACTACGCGCCTCGCCTGGGGCTGCGCTACGACCTGACCCCCGACCTGCAGCTGTACGGCAACCTCAGCCGCTCGGTGGAGCCACCACACCCCTGGGCGCTGATCTGGAGCTCGCCAGCGGTCAATGGCCTGCAGACCCAACCCATCGAGATGCAAAACCAGACCGCCACCACCCTTGAGCTCGGTGCCCGGGGTGAGGCGGCCATCGGGCGCTGGGACCTGGCCTGGTATTACTCGGACGTGCGCCATGAATTGCTGGCGGTCGAGATCGTACCAGGTGCTCCGGCCGCTGAATTCAACGCCAGCCCCACCGTACACCAGGGCGTGGAAGCCGGCCTGGACAGCCTGCTGTGGGAGCGTGGCGGCGTGGGCAAACTGTCGCTGCGCCAGGCCTACACCTTCAGCGACTTCCACTACCGCGACGACGATACATTCGGCGACAACCGCCTGCCGGGCATCCCGATGCACTACTATCAGGCCGAGCTGCGCTTCGACCTGCCCAGCGGCCTGTACGCCGGCTTGAACACCCAGATGGCCTCCAAGGTCCAGGTCGACTATGCCAACAGCTACCCCAGCGATGCGTATGCGGTGTTTGGCGCTACCCTGGGCTACAACTCGCCCAAGCAGGACTGGCAAACCTGGCTCGACCTGCGCAACCTGACCAACAAGCGCTACGCCGCCACCGTCACGCCGGGCTACAACGACCGGGGCCAGGACATCGCCCGCTCAACCCCGGGCGAAGGTTTCGGGGTCTATGCCGGCGTGTCCTACAGCTTCCGCTAACTGGGCAACTGCACCTGCGGCTTGGTTGAAACGAAGATCGCCCAGCTGGAGATGAACAGCGCGGCGATCAGCGGCCCGATCACAAAGCCATTGAGGCCGAACACCGCCAGGCCCCCGAGCGTGGAGATCAGAATCAGGTAGTCCGGCATTTTCGTGTCCTTGCCCACCAGCATCGGCCTCAACAGGTTGTCCACCAGACCGATCACGAAGACGCCGAAGGCGGCCAGCACCACCCCTTGCCACACTGCCCCGGTAGCCAGGAAGTAGATCGCCACGGGCGCCCAGACGATGCCCGCCCCCACTGCCGGTAGCAAAGACAGAAATGCCATCAGCACGCCCCACACCAGCGGGCTCGGGATACCCAGTATCCAGAAAATGATTCCCCCCAGGGCCCCTTGCGTGACGGCCACCAGCAGGTTGCCCTTGACCGTGGCGCGCACCACACGGTTGAACTTCAGTTGCAGGCGACGCTTTTGCTGTTCGGCCAACGGCACTGCGGTGCGCACTTTACGCGCAAGTTCGGCGCCATCACGCAGGCAGAAGAACAGCAGGTACAACATCACGCCGAAGCTGATCAAGAAGTCGAAGGTGCCCTGCCCGAAGCTGAAGGCCTGGCTTGCAAAGAACTGGCTGCCTTGCATCGCCCCCTTGGCGATTTTGTCGCGCATGCCTTCGAAGTTACCCAGCCCCATGCGGTCCAGACCATTCTGGACAAAGGCCGGGAGCATCTGCTGGAAACGTTCGAGGTAGCCGGCAATGTCCAACTGACCGCTTTCGATCCTCTGGTACAACGCCGCGCCTTCCTGCACCAGCAAGGTACTGATGACGATCACCGGCAAAATGGCGATCATCAGGCATACCAGCAGTGTCACGCCTGCCGCCAGGTTACGGCGCCAGCCCAGGCGTAAAAGCAGCCGCCGCTGCATCGGTGCGAACAGAATTCCGAGGATCACTGCCCAGAACACCGCGCCATAGAACGGCAGCAGTATCCAGATGAAAGCAATGGTGACCAGGGCCAGGAAGAGAAGCAGGGCCTTGTGCTGCTGGGAGGTTTGGTTCATGTGCGCTCCGTTGCTGTTCACAACGTTAGTGCGCAGCGCCCTGGTAAAAGTGCCCTTGATACAGATCAATAGTCGTTTGCTGCAAGAGCGATAGCATCCGCGCCTTTTACCCCGACCCGATCATGACCCTTCTTGCCAAACCCGAACTGCTCGCCCCTGCCGGCACCCTGAAGAACATGCGCTACGCCTTTGCCTACGGCGCCGACGCGGTGTATGCCGGCCAACCGCGCTACAGCTTGCGCGTGCGCAACAACGAATTCGACCACGCCAACCTCGCCCTCGGCATCCAGGAAGCCCAGGCCCAGGGCAAGCGTTTTTATGTGGTGGTCAACATCGCCCCGCACAACGCCAAGCTCAAGACCTTCCTCAAGGACCTGGCGCCGGTGATCGAGATGGCCCCCGACGCCTTGATCATGTCCGACCCGGGGCTGATCATGCTGGTGCGCCAGCACTTCCCACAGATGCCGGTCCACTTGTCGGTCCAGGCCAACACGGTTAACTGGGCCAGCGTCGAGTTCTGGCGCAGCCAGGGACTGACCCGGGTGATCCTGTCCCGTGAATTGTCGCTGGAAGAGATCGAGGAGATCCGCCAGCACGTGCCGGGCATGGAACTGGAGGTGTTTGTCCATGGCGCCCTGTGCATGGCCTACTCCGGTCGTTGCCTGCTGTCGGGCTACCTCAACCGCCGCGACGCCAACCAGGGCAGTTGCACCAATGCCTGCCGCTGGAAATACAGCGCCACCGCGGCCACCGAAGACGCCAGCGGCGATATCGTCCGTGAAGTGCAACCGACACTGGGCGTGGGGGCACCGACCGACCAGGTGTTCCTGCTCCAGGAGAGCAACCGCCCGGATGAAGACATGCCGGCGTTTGAAGATGAGCACGGCACCTACATCATGAATGCCAAGGACCTACGGGCCGTGCAGCATGTGGAGCGGCTGACTCGCATGGGCGTGCATTCGCTGAAAATCGAGGGCCGGACCAAATCGCACTTCTACTGTGCTCGCACCACCCAGGCCTATCGCCAGGCGATCGACGACGCGGTGGCCGGTCGTGCGTTCGACCGCAGCCTGATGCTCAACCTCGAATCCCTGGCCCAACGCGGTTATACCGAAGGCTTCCTGCGGCGCCACGTGCATGATGAATACCAGAACTACCAGCGTGGTAATTCGGTGTCGGAGCGCCAGCAGTTTGTCGGTGAGCTGACCGGTGAACGTGTCGAGGGCCTGGCCGAAGTGCGGGTGAAGAACCGCTTTGCCCTGGGCGATCACCTGGAGCTGATGACGCCGCGTGGCAACTATCACTTCGACCTGCATCAGTTGCGTGATCGCCAGGGAGCTGCAATTGAAGTGGCACCGGGAGATGGACACACCGTCTATCTGCCGATCCCGGAGCAGGTGGATCTGGCGTTTGGCTTGCTGCTCAAAGAACTGATTCAGTAAGCAAGCCCTGGTAGCCGCTGGCGACAGCCTGAGATCGGCCGCGCAGCGCGCCGAACCTCAGGACTCACGGACACTCCTGCACCAACGTACAGCCAATAAATTTACGGGATCGACCGCTCAGATTCGTCTTTACCTGAGTGGCCCGATAATTTTTTTTGCCAGGCACTGCAGTTTTTCCACGCTCGTTCGTCTTATAGGGTGTAGGGAACAATTTTCAAAGACCTGGACTGGCCACGAAAAGGAGTATTCACATGTACAACCAGCAGCAGTCGCTGATCGCCGAAAGACCCAAGCTCAAGGCTCGGCAAGCCTTGGCAAACACCACGAGCGGCGGCGACACCGAGCGTCACGGCAACGAACACATTCGCGAGCTGCTGCGCTCATATGGGCTGCGCACCAGCCTGATCCGCCTCAAAGTCATCGATGCCTTGCACATGGCTGACAGGAACGGTCGCAGCATCGGTGTGCGCGGTGTACATAGCCAGCTCGAACAGCTGGATATCCCGCTGTCCTTCCTCAGTGTGCGCGAAGTGCTCAAGCGCTTGTGCACCGAAGGCGTGATCAGCATGGGCAGCGACAAGTGCTACAGCCTCAACGCCGAGGCTCGCAACATACTCGAGCACACCCGCTCACGTTGAGTGAATGGCGGGCGAACGCCGGCCATGCAAATTACCTCAAGGCTTGACCTTGCGGCGCATGATGCCGTTGACCACCACCACGGCAATGGCTACACCAATGGCAATGTACTGGAACACTTGCTCACTGATCGTTCCCTGCTTCTGCAGGTAGGAAAGGCCGAGCATGATCCCCAGCACCAACAGGGAGATCAGGATGGAGTATTTCAGGCGTTGACCTTGAGTCATTGATTAATCCTTGCGACATCGGGGTGAAGGCCCTGGTCGGGCCGTGCGCATCATACAACGCAGCCGGACAATTTCCTTCTTTTGCAGGCACCTTGCAGCTGAAACCATGGCGTCCCGAGCTTTTCCCCAGATAAACGGACGAACGCCATGCTCACGTGCCGCCTACTCAGCAGCTTCGCCCTGCTGGCCTGTCTCAACGCCCACGCAGTGCCCACTGCTGCGCTCTCACCTGAACAACGTCACGCCCTGGGCAGGCAATTGGCCAATGCGGCCGGTGCCAGCCAATGGCAACAGCTGTGGCACCGCTCGCGCCTGGCAGGGCACTTCGACAGCCAGCCGACGACAGCCTATTTCACCCTGCCCCAGACCTTGCTCCCCAACGCAGCGAGCCTGACGTTGAGCGATCCGAGCGAGACCAGCGCCATAAACCGGACCCAAGTGCTGTATCGCCGCGAGTTCCGCTCACAATCGATAGGCAACCAGGCCGAACGCACGCTAAACGCCCTCTGCGTCCTGGTCGAC
This sequence comes from Pseudomonas vranovensis, assembly GCF_040438935.1. Classification (NCBI taxonomy): domain Bacteria; kingdom Pseudomonadati; phylum Pseudomonadota; class Gammaproteobacteria; order Pseudomonadales; family Pseudomonadaceae; genus Pseudomonas; species Pseudomonas vranovensis. Next base: position 2,892,581 of record NZ_CP159259.1, read on the forward strand.
TGGCGCACCCTGCCTGAACATGCGCTGGCTCGACCTGCGCCGTACCTGGGACAGGTCAGCTTGCTGCTGGCGCGCCCGTGCTGATGTTCATGGGTTGTCCAACCTGGCCACCGCTGCCAGCGCGCAACAACGGCAGAACAAGGGCTCGTGGGGAATGGTGTGTCGTTTTCCCATTTGAACGGCTCATGAGACCTACAAACCCCATACACAAACCCTACCCATCGTGCCCTGCTTGCAGCCTGTTGCGACCCGCCCGGATGGTCAACCATGGTGGCGCCCACTCACTCCCCAGAAGGAACTCATCATGGAGCTACAGGACCTGGAACGCATCGACATCCACCAACTGCCCCACTCACTGCAAATGCTCGTCCAATGCCTGGGCATCGAGCATGCCTACAACCTGACCTGCGCCTACGGGGGGCGGCCCAAATACATCCCCAAGCACCGCGAGCGCACCACGTTGGCCGAGGTAATGCCTCCGGCGGCCCTGGACGCCTTGATCAAGCACTATGCCGGCATGGCCCTGGAAATCCCCAAGGTCGACCACTTTCTTCGACAACTGCGCAATCAACAGATCCAGCGCGAAAGCGCCGATGGCCTGTCACGCAGCATGTTGGCCAACAAATACGGCTTGAGCCTGCGCCAGATCGGCAACATCCGACGGCTGGAAGCGTGTGCGCCGCACGGCCTTTCGACCTGATCTGCCTGAACAGAAGCACTCGCTCACCCGCACACTGACGTGCATCGACGACAAGGAAAAGCTCCATGGCCAACCTCGATAACAGCTTGATCGGCTCGGTACTGAACGCACTGCCGCTGGACCGAATGATCTCCATTCAAGCCCAGACCTCAGCCAGCAAATCATACGCAGACTTCCTCATGGGTGTGTGCATCCAGGACGGCAAGGCTGTTTCCATCCAGTTCGACTACGACGAGACCATGACCGACGAACAAGGGGTCTATCAGGGTACGGTCTCGAAAAAGATGCAGATCCCTCTGATCGCAGCGGTGACCCACCCCAACATCGTCATTGAAGAAGGCAACATCGAGTTTGAACTGACGATCAGCCAGCAAGCCGAGAGCGCCAGCGAAACAGGCGGCACGGCACGCTTTGGCGCGTCACTGGGGTGGGGGCCGTTCAAGCTCGATGTAAAAGGCCAGATCAGCCACAAATCCAGCCAGACGCGCAAGACCGATACCCGGGCCCGCTATGCGTTCAACACCAAGGTCCGCCGCCAGGACCCACCGGAAGCTTTGCAGCGGGTAATCGACTTGCTCACTGACGCTGCGACCAAGCCGATCATGTTGCCGAACACAGCGGTCGAGAACATCGGGAGGTTGCCCACCGACAATGCCTTGCCAATGCCCGATCAAGCCAACAATCCAAGCTCGAACGCCTGAGTCGCGCATCGGCAGCCTGGCTGGAATTGCTGTCAACCCAGCCCCTTGGCCACAAGGGGCTTACTCTCAATGCCTATGGAGAGCGAAATCGTGGACGATCGCCCATCGAACAATGTACCGATCATTGCCAGCGACCTGTGCGACATCACCCGTGGCCTTCAGGAGGCCGCTGCGGCCACCAACACCCTGATTGCCCAGCAGTACATCAAGCTGTTCGACCAGTTCTTCGATTACGACGCCGAAGCACTGGGTTCGCCAATGAAAGCCAAAATGGTCGAAGTGGCCATGGATGAACAGCACCGGATGCAAATCCCCCTGATTGCCCTGGTTTCACCCCGGGGGCTGGCACTGGAGCGAATGCAGGTCGATCTGTCGGTCAAGATCCTAAACACCGACAACGCCGAAGCGGCGCAAGGCCTGAATCGTGAACGCTTCTTCGTGACCCTGGGCGGGCAGAGCAAGCGCAGTGGCGAAGGGCGCGATCCCGACGAAGTCCAGATCCGCATGCAGTTCCAGGCCTGCGACCCCCCCGAGGCCCTCAACCGGCTCATCGAAGAATATACCCACCTGATCTCGCCCCGACGCCACTGCGAGCCTGCGCAAGGTCCCGCCGACAGCAACGAGTTCATCGAAGCGGCGACCGTGCGCTAGCCCCCCACGTCAGAAGTCGCGCTTGTAGAAAATATCCAGCGAGCTTGCCAGGCCGCTGGCCGCCTCCAGGTAAACCTTCTTGCTCAACTTGTAACGCAAGGCAACCGTGTTGACCGGCTCGAACACCCCGACCCCGTAGCGCAAGCTCAATCGCTCGGTCAGGTTGCCACTCGCCACAACGCTGGTGCTGGTACCACTGCCTTGGGTGTCGAGCTGGAAATCGTCGATGCCCAGGCTCGAGGCCAGGCTGCCAGTGATCCCCGCGCTGCCGGCCAGGCCGAGCCCCAGCGCTGCTTCGGCCAGCATGTTGTTGTCTTCACCGGTGGTGCCCAGGGGGCGCCCCAGTACCAGGTAGGACAACGCCTGCTCCTGGCTCATGGCCGGCTCGGAAAACACCTGGGTGGTCGGCTGTTCGGCACTGCCGCTCAGGCGAATACCAGCGATCACGTCATCGGTCTGGCGGATGGCTTCGATATCCAGATAAGGCATGTCGATCGGCCCGGCAAACAGCAGGCGCGCGCGGCGAATGGTCAAGCGTTGGCCATAGGCGCGATAGCGACCATCGGCCAGGCTCAGTTCGCCGCGCGTGTCGAGGTTGTCGCCAATATGCACATGCCCCAGCAGGTTGGCCGTCAGGCCAAAGCCCGAGAACGACAGCTTGTCCTGGCCGACTTCTACGTCGATGTCCATGGCGACTGCCATGGGTGCCTTGCCCTCTTCGGTCTGGCGGCCAACGATCACCGTATCGTCGGAGACCTTGACCGTCGAAGGCGGCAGCTCGCGCACGGTGATCTTGCCCTTGGGCACCAGCACTTTACCCGTCACTGCCAACTTGTCGCCCTGCACGCTGATCTTCAGGTCGGGCGCAATCTCCAGCGCGGCATAGGGTTCGACGTTGACAGGCAGGCGCTGCCCCTGCAACTGCAGGTCGACCGCCAGGGCCTGACCCCAGCCAACCTGTCCGCGCAAGCTACCCTCACCCGCTTCCCCGCTTTTCCAGGCGCCATTGAGCTGTACCTGTTCACCGGCGATCAAGGCCTGAATATTCAAGTTCTCCAGGCTGATCGGCAGTTCCGCGCCACTGACCTCCCCCCCGCTCAGGGTCAAGCTGCCGTTGACCTGCGGCACCAGCAAGGTGCCTGATAACTGTCCATTACCGTTCAACTGCCCGGCCAGGCGCTCGACCATGGGTGCGAACGGCCGGGCAATGGCCAGGTCCAGGCCGGTCAGGCGGAAATTGCCGGTCAGCGGTTTATTCCGGGCGACCGGGTCAAGCCGCGTCACCAGGGCAAGTTCGCCCAGGCGCTCGCCGCGAAAATCCAGGCGGGTGTCGACGCGGCGTGGTGCCAAGGTGCTTTCCAGACGCAAGGTCTGGTAGGGGAAGTCGAGCCACTGGCCTTTCTCCCGCAGTCGCAACGTACCGCCACTGGCATCGACCACCAGGGTGCCCTTGGGACCGCTGGCTGGCAGGTCCAGATTGACGTCGGCGTTGAGCAGGCCCTGCCAGGCAAAATCCTTGGGCAACCATTGAGCCAGGCTTTGCAACGGGAACTGCTTGAGGTGATAGCGCAGGCGCGGCTCCGGCGCCAGCCGCTGGTCTTCGCCGCAGAGGCTGGCCTGCCCCGAGCGCCAGCAGTGGGCACCGAAGTCCAGTTGACCACTGGCCAGGCGCTGCAGTTTCGCCGGAGCTTCCAGGCGCCAGTCCTGTCCGCCTGCCTGAATCTGGCCGCTGGCCAGGCGGCCCCGCCAGTTGCCCTTGTCCAGCGTGCCATCAAGGCCCAGGTCGAGCTTGAGCCGCGGCCCGTTCAAGGCAAGTTCCAACTGTTGCTGGCGAATGTTGCCCTGGCCTTTGGCGGTGAGCATGCCCAGGTTGGTGTCGCCTAGGCGAATGCTGCCGGCCTGCAGGTCGATCACCGCCCGCTGGGCACTGTCCAGTCGGGCATCCAGCGCAAGGCGCTGTACATGGTTGTCGGCGTGCGCCAGTTGCTGGCCCTGCAAAACCAGAGCACCTTGCGGGGCCTCCAGGGTACCGGCGACTTCCAGTTTGCCCTTGAGCTGGCCTTGCAATTGCGGCCAGAGCTGGCCCAGGCGCGGCAGATTGAGGTCCAGCTGGCCTGCCAGGCGCTGCTGCAGGCTACCGCTGCCGTTGATGTGGTTGTCGCCCAGGCGGATATCGAGCGTCCCCAGGGTCCAGTTCTTTCCGGCCCCGGTGGCAACGGCCTTGAACACCGCCGGCTGACCGCGTAGTCGCCCCTTGAGGTCGAGGTCGGCATCGAGGCTGAGCTCACCGTTGTTCATTTGCCCTTTGCTGCGCAGCGGCCCGGCCAGTGTGCCCGGCAGCTCGGCCAGCCAGTAGGCTGGGTTCAACGCCGACAGCTCAAGGGCCGCATCCCAGGCCAGGGTATCGGCAAATTGCACGCTGACGCTGCCGGCCAGCTTGCCTTGCCCGGCCGTGAGGGCCAGTTGGGGCAAGGCAATCTGCCCGAGGTCACCCTTGAACGGGCTGCTCAGGCTGAACGCACCCGCTGGCCCATCCAGGTCGCCATTGAATTGGCCCTGATAGTTGCCGTCGCGGTACTGCACCTGGCCATTGAACCGGCGCAAGGTTACTTGGGGCGCCTGCTCCAGCGGGTACAGCCGCAGCCACGGGAAGTCCAGCCAATCGACCGTTGCCTCGGCGCTCAGGCCTGCCTGCCAATCGGCGCTGGCGGTGAGCTTGAGGCTCTGCTCGGCACTGGCGGTCAGGTCCAGCGCACTGAGCTGGGCGCCCTTGGCGTCGACCTTGCCTTGCAGGCTCAGCGCCACCGGGCCTTGCTCGGCCGGCAGGCTGGCTGTTCCTAGCAATTGATAGCCGCGCTGCAGGTCGCCCTTGGCACTGAGGTCAAGGTTGTTCAATTGCAAAGTGTCGGGCAGGTCGGCGCCGGGCTTGAAGGCCTCGGCCTTGATCTGCACCTCAGCCGGCAGATGCTCGGCCAGGGCTTGGAGCTGTCCGCTCAGGCGCGCATTCAGGTAACCGCTGCTGTCGGCAGAAAGCTTGAGGGTTTTCTGCAAGTCACCCTTGACCTGCAAGGCCAATTGCCAGTCCTGGCCGTCGACCTTGGGCAATTGCAACTGCCCCTGGGCCTGCAACGGCCAGTCGCCCTCCGGCTTGAGCAGCCCCTGAAGGTTCAGGTGCAGATCGTCGCGCTGCAGTTGCAGGCTGTCGATCCTGAGCCCTTCGAGGGTCCAGTGTGCCGCCAGCTGCAGCTGGCTCAACTGTTCGTTGCCATCCAGACGCAGATGGCCGATGCGAACGTCACCCAGCTCGATCGCCAGCGGCAACTTCAGCGCAGGCAATTGCAGCGGACCACTGTCGGGAGTCGGCTCACCGGGGGCGAATGCCAGGTTGACCTGCTCGGCCTGCAAGCGCTCGATGCACAAGGTCATGCGCAACAGGCAAGCCGGCGACCAGTCGAACACCGGCGCTACCAGCTCGACCCGATCAGCGCCCTGCTCCCACACCACGCGATCCGCTTGCCACTGGCCAGCCAGACGACCTTCAAATGCCTCAAGCTGCAAACCCGGCACCATCCCGAGCGCCCAGCGGCTGCCGGCCTGGGTGCCCAGCAACAGGCCTACGGCAAGCACCGCCAGCAGCACCAGCGCCAGCACGCCGAGAAGAACAGTTTTGATAACGCGACTCACAGTTCTGGCCCCATGGAGAAGTGCAGACGGAAACCGCCGTCGTCATCCAGCGCATGGGCCAGATCCAGACGCAGCGGCCCTACCGGAGACACCCAGCGCACACCGATACCGACACCGGTCTTGAGGCTGGGGAATTCCAGATCGTTGAATGAATTGCCCTGGTCGACAAAGGTCGCCACCCGCCATTTTTCAGCCACGGCGTACTGGTACTCGGCACTGCCGGCCACCATATAGCGGCCACCGATACGGTCGCCATCGGAGTTCTTCGGTGACAGGCTCTGGTAGTCATAACCCCGAACGCTCTGGTCGCCACCGGCGAAGAAACGTAGCGAAGGGGGTATCGAGCTCTGATAATCATTGGTGGCACTGCCGCCGAACTGCACACGGCCCAGGAAACGATGATTCTGCCAAAGCGTCGTCAGCCCCTTGAGCACTACGCTGCCATGCAGCAGGTTGGTATCGGACACCAACCCTTCCTTGGCCGCCTGCACATCGAACTGCAGGCGATAGCCGTTGTGCGGATCGATACGGTTGTCACTGCGCAGGTAGGAATAGCTCGCCCCTGGCATCAGCAATGTGCTCAACCCCGAGTCATCACCCAGGCGATATTCCTCGTGCTGGAACTTGAGCGACAGCACCTGCTGCCAACCGCTGGGCAGCTTGCTGTGCCATTCCGGGCCGACGGTGAGCAATTTACTCTCCGTGTCGGTGCCGGAAATTTCTTCGTTCTGGTAGCCACCGGCAAAGCGCAGCTTGTCGGTCAGGGGCGGATCGAGCGGGATGTCATAGAACAGCCCGACGTTCTGGCGCGGCGCCGAGAGTTCGGTTTCCCAGCCATAGCTGTGGCCTTGCGGGTTGACCCAGTGACGGGTCCAGTTGGCTTTTCCGCGCGGACCGACGTCGGTAGAGAACCCCAGGCCCAGGCCCATGGTCCTGGGCTTTCGGGTTTGTAGCTGGACGGCCACCGGAATGTTGTGGTCAACGGCGGCCGTGGGTGCGGCATCCACACGCACGCCCTCAAAGTAGCCGCTCGATTGCAGGGCGTTGTTGAGTTCAGCGATCAGTTCGGAATCGTAGGGCGTGTCGGCCTTGAAGGGCACCATGCGTTGCAGGAGGGCTTCATCGAAGGGTGTGTCGCCGGCAAAACTGACCTTGCCCAGGCGATAGCGCGGGCCACTTTCGTAGATGAGCTCGATATCGGCCACGCCCGCCATCGGGTCGACCGACAGGCGCTGGCGTACAAAGTGTCCGCTGAAGAAACCATAGCGCGATGCCTGGTTCTGGATCAGGCGCTTGGCATCTTCGTAGTGACCGTGGTTAAGCACCTCGCCTGAGCGCAGCGCCTTGCTGTTGGGGATACGAAAGGCCTTGAGTTCGCTGGCCGGGCCGTCGATGCGGATGGTCACATCGCGCAAGTGCACGGGTTCGCCCGGATCGATGGTCAAGATCAGTTGTGGGTGGTCGTCAGCCTTGGCTGGCGGTTTGACCTCACTGTCGATCTGCGCCTGATAGTAGCCCAGTGCCTGAGCAGCCTTGCGCGCCTGCTCGATGGCCCCGCGGCTGAAGCGCAGCAGCGCCTCTTCATCGCGTTTACCAAGGCTGCCGATATAGCCTTCGACATTGGCCTTGAGTTCGTTGTTGGCAGGCTTGACTCGAACCACCAGCTCGCTTTGTGCGTACACGGCAAAGCTGGCAACCCATATCATCAAACCGCAGGTGAATCGTCCTGAATACGTCATAGGCGCGGATGCTACCAGAGCTTGGCGCCTGCATGGAGCCCAAGGCTCTCCAGCCTGTTATACAGGCACTGCCGCTGCCTGTCGGGAGGACTGCGGTCTGGGGTGGAAGAACACGTGCTCACGGACAGGCCCAACGGCAATTTCGCCGATCTCCTGATAACCCTGGCGTTGATAGAACGCCAGGTAGTGGGGGTTTCCGGTGTCCAGCACCACACCCTCGGAATGCTCGTCTTCGGCGCACCAGTCATGGACGGCCTGCAGCAGTTGTTCACCGTAGTGCTTGCCCTGGAACTGCGGGTGTATGCCCAGCAGCGGCAACACATGCACCGTGTCGCCTGGCAGGCAGGCCATCAGGGCAGCCTGGTAATCCAAGTAGCGCCGGGTGCAGCGAAACCCGGTACTGAGCACCATGCGCATCCGCCAGGCCCAGCTTTCAGTGATGCCCAGGCGCCGCTGCGGTGGTGCGATCAGGGCAATGCCGATCAGGCGGTCATCCACCAGCAGCCCCAATGCCGGCAGGTCCTGGAGAAAATGCTGTTTGACCAGCTCACGCACCGTGGCCCGGATGCGCTGATCGTAGCCGGGGCGCTGGGCCTCGAACAGGAAGCTGAACGTCGGTTCATGACGATAGGCGTGATACAGCAGAGAACGCGCCTCGCGGCTGTAGCCGCCATCGAGCAGGCGGATCTGGGCCGGGACGGCAGTCGATTCGGACATGCTGGGAAACCTCTGCAAATGGGCATTCATTGCCTTTGAGGTGAACGTTGCGCCGACGTTCACCCCGAGCACCACGGTAGCAGCCTATGGGGTGGCGCGCCACGCTGGCCGCAGGCGCCGATGTCGGCTAGCATCCTGGGTTTTACCAGGATTGTGTTTCCCATGAAGATCGTCTCGTTCAACATCAATGGCCTGCGCGCCCGGCCCCATCAATTGGCGGCGTTGATCGAAAAGCACCAGCCTGACGTGATCGGCCTGCAGGAAACCAAGGTCAGCGACGAACAATTCCCGCTGGCCGACGTCCAGGCCCTGGGCTACCACGTACACTTCCACGGCCAGAAAGGCCACTACGGTGTCGCCCTGCTCTCGCGCCAGGCGCCTCTGAGCCTGCACAAGGGCTTTGCCAGCGATGAAGAAGAGGCCCAGCGCCGCTTTATCTGGGGCACCTTCGCCGATGCCGACGGTACGCCGATCACCATCATGAACGGCTATTTCCCCCAGGGCGAAAGCCGCGACCACCCCACCAAGTTCCCGGCCAAGCAGCGCTTCTACAGCGACCTGCAGACCCTGCTCGAAAGCCAGTTCAAGAACGACGACCCCCTGGTGGTGATGGGCGATGTGAACATCTCGCCCGAAGACTGCGACATCGGCATTGGCGCCGACAATGCCAAGCGCTGGCTCAAGACGGGCAAATGCAGCTTTTTGCCCGAAGAGCGCGAATGGATGGCCCGCCTGAAGAACTGGGGCCTGGTCGACAGCTTCCGCCACCTGCACCCGGAAGTGGCCGACCGCTTCAGTTGGTTCGACTACCGCAGCCGTGGTTTTGAAGACGAACCCAAACGTGGCCTGCGCATCGACCTGATCCTGGCATCCCAGGGTCTGCTGTCGCGGATCAAGGCGGCGGGGGTCGACTACGACCTGCGCGGCATGGAAAAGCCCTCGGATCACGCGCCGATCTGGCTGGAGCTTGCATAACCTGCAGGAACGGGCCTCCCCCGCGACGGCGATATTGAAGGCCACATCGCGGGGCTATACCTACCTGGCGACAGCTATGCAGCCGATCACAGCCTCGTTCCTCGGCAGCGGCTACCGGCTGCAAGCCGAGCCTGCGTAGCCGCTGGCGATAGCCTGCGATCGGCCGCGCAGCGGTCGCGGCTCCATACAGCCGTGTCATCCAACTGTCATTCCACTGTCTTAATCTGCCGCACACCCTCTGCCTGAAGAGTGCCTGCCGGCATGTTCCGCCACCTCAGCCTGATCCTGCTGTGCCTGTTCCCGCTCGTTACCCACGCGGCGCCCCTGTTGCGTATCCAGGGTTCCAACACGATCGGCGCGGTACTCGCGCCGGCACTGGTGCAAGGGCTACTGGCCGCACAAGGCGCCAGCGACATTTCAATCGTCGCGACCCAGATCCCCAACGAAATCCAGGTCAGTGCCCACGACGGCAATGGCCACCCCGTGCGTATCGACATCGCCGCCCACGGCTCCAGCACAGGCTTCGCCGCCCTCAAGGCCGGCCAGGCTGATCTGGCAGCGGCCTCGCGCCCGATCAAGGCCAGCGAACTGGTCGCGCTCACTCCGCTGGGCGATTTGAACAGCGCCACCGCCGAGCAGATCATCGGCCTGGACGGCGTCGCGGTGATCGTCCATCCCGATAATCCATTGCCACAACTGAGCACCGAGCAACTGGCGGGAATTTTTGCCGGGCGCATTACCACATGGGACGCCCTGGGCCTGGGCCACGGGCCGATCCACCTGAATGCCCGGGATGATCGCTCAGGCACCTTCGAAACATTCAAGGCCCTGGTGCTCGACGCCAATGGCCTGGCATTGGCCGCCACCGCCCAGCGCTTCGAGTCCAGCGAGCAACTGAGCAAAGCCGTGCAGTCCGACCCCCAGGCCATTGGCTTCAGCAGCCTGGCCTCGGTGCATGGCGCCAAGGTCCTGGCGATTGCCGATGGCGCTTCCCGACCGATGCTGCCAAGCCCAGCGCTGGTGGCCAGTGAAGACTACCCACTGTCGCGACGCCTGTACTTCTACCTGCCGCCGGACACCCCCTCCCCCTGGGCCCGGGCGCTGGTGGAGTTCGCCCAGAGCCCACAGGGCCAGGCCATCGTGACCGGCAATGGCTTTGTCGGCCAGCAGGTAAATGCCTTGCCGGTACCCCCGGCTGCCGACATGCCGGCGCGTTACCAGGACCTGGCGCGCAACGCCCAGCGCCTGTCGGTGAACTTCCGCTTTCAAGAAGGCAATGCCAGCCTGGACAACAAAGCGCTACGTGATGTGCAGCGGGTGGTCGAGTTTCTGCGCCAACACGGCAAGCTGCACAAACGCGCCGTGCTGGTGGGATTCGGCGATGCCAAGCGCGATCCGCAACGCGCCGACCTGCTCTCGCGCCTGCGCGCCATGGCGGTGCGCCGGGAACTGGTCAAGGCCGGAGTCGAACTGCGCGACATCATCGGCCTGGGCGATGAATTGCCGGTGGCCACCAACACGGCTGAAGAAGGCCGTATCCGCAATAGGAGAGTGGAAGTCTGGGTGTACTAAATGTCCTGGAGTTGCGTAGGCAACCTTTTGTTACAGCCCCGGTTGGGCTGCGGTCGTCATCGGGTCTAGTCTTTCAACTGTGACGCCGGGCCCCTCTGACGGCTGCCAAGCCGCCATGTCGGAGTCACTGCTGCCTTGATCCTCAAGGCAGCGACGACAATCAAGGAGGGGCGCATGGCGGCTCTACAGGCATTTCTCGACAACGACTTCCTCGGTACCAGCGCCTGGTTCTGGCTGGCATTCATCGGCATCGTCCTGACATTACTGGTGCTGGACCTGGGCGTACTGCACCGCAAGGCCCACACCATCGAAATGCGCGAGAGCCTGCTGTTGTACAGCGGCTACTTCAGCGTCGGGATGCTCTTTGGCGGGTGGGTCTGGCTGGAGTTGGGCGCCCAGAGTGCCCTGGAGTTCTACACCGGTTTTCTTGTCGAACAGTCGTTGTCCATGGACAACGTCTTCGTCATGGCAATGATCTTCAGCTACTTCTCCATTCCCCGCCTCTACCAGCACCGAGTTCTGTTCTGGGGCATCCTCGGGGTGGTGGTGCTGCGCGCGATCATGATCGGCGTGGGCAGTGCACTGGTTCAGGAATTCGCCTGGATCCTCTATGTGTTCGGGGCCTTCCTGCTGTTCACCGGGGTGAAAATGCTCCTCAGCCGCGAAGAAACCCACCCGGACCTGGCCAACAACCCGGCGCTCAAGTTCGTCCGCAACCATATCCGTGTCACCGATGACCTGCACGGCCCGCGCTTTTTCGTGCGAATCCGGGCAGCCGGGCAGAACAAGGCCGTGCTGTTTGCCACGCCACTGTTCCTGGCCCTGGTACTGATCGAACTCGCCGACCTGGTATTCGCCGTCGACAGCGTGCCGGCGATCTTTGCCATTACCCAGGACCCGTTCATTGTCTATACCTCGAACATTTTCGCGATTCTTGGCCTGCGCGCCTTGTACTTCGCCCTGGCGGCACTGATACACCGCTTTGTCTATCTCAAATATGCCCTGGCCCTGGTGCTGATCTTCATCGGTGGCAAGATTTTCTACCACGGCCTGATCGGAGCGGTTCCGGCGCTGCTGTCACTCGGCGTGACCCTTGGCCTGTTGACGGGCGGCGTAGTGCTGTCGCTGCTCAAAACCCGCGACCGCCCACCGCAACCTGTCAATTCCAGCCACCATGAATGACTCAGGCCCGCATGCGCGGGCCTGAGGTTTTCCTGTCATCCGTCAATGCTCGCTGCGGAGCATTTCCTTGGGTACGTACTTGCCGACCTCGAACTTGCCGATGGCCGCCCGGTGGACTTCATCCGGGCCGTCGGCCAGGCGCAAGGTACGCTGCATGGCATACATGTAGGCCAATGGGAAATCACCGCTGACACCGGCTCCACCGTGGATCTGGATAGCCCGGTCAATCACCTTCAAGGCCACGTTCGGCGCCACCACCTTGATCTGGGCGATCTCGCTGCGCGCCACCTTGTTGCCTACCGTGTCCATCATGTAGGCGGCCTTGAGGGTCAGCAGGCGGGCCATGTCGATCTCCATCCGCGAATCGGCGATCTTGTCGACGTTCCCCCCCAGGCGTGCCAACGGCCGGCCGAACGCCGTGCGCTCCACCGCGCGCTTGCACATCAATTCCAGGGCCCGCTCGGCCATACCGATCGAACGCATGCAGTGGTGGATACGGCCAGGGCCAAGGCGCCCCTGGGCAATCTCGAAGCCGCGGCCCTCACCAAGCAACACGTTTTCGTAGGGTACCCGCACGTTTTCGAACAACACTTCAGCGTGACCATGAGGCGCATCGTCGTAACCGAACACCGGCAGCGGACGGACGATTTTCACCCCGGGGGTATCGGTAGGTACCAGGATCATCGAATGCTGCTGGTGACGCGGCCCGTCGGGGTTGCTCAAGCCCATGAAGATCATGATTTTGCAGCGCGGGTCGCAGGCCCCGGAGGTCCACCACTTGCGCCCGTTGATGACCCACTCATCGCCATCGCGCACCGCGCGGGCCGCCATGTTGGTGGCATCGGACGACGCCACGTCCGGCTCGGTCATGGCAAAGGCCGAACGAATCTCGCCGCGCAACAGCGGCTCCAGCCACTGACGTTTCTGCTCCTCGCTGCCGTAGCGCACCAGCACTTCCATGTTGCCGGTGTCCGGCGCCGAGCAGTTGAAGGGCTCGGGGCCCAGCAGCGAACGGCCCATGATTTCGGCCAGGGGGGCGTATTCCAGGTTGGTCAGCCCCGCGCCCAGCTCCGACTCCGGCAAAAACAGGTTCCACAGGCCTTCGGCCTTGGCCTTGTTCTTGAGCTCCTCCATGATCGCGGTCGGCTGCCAGCGATCACCCTCGGCGACCTGACGCTCGAACACCGCTTCAGCGGGATAGACATAAGCATCCATGAACGCCGTGACACGTTCGCGCAACGCCTGGACCTTGGGTGAATAGGCGAAATCCATGGGGCAGTACCTTCAGTGGAAAGGGGATCTGTTGAAGAGACTAGATCAGCGATCAAAATCCACCTAGTCTATTCTCGGCGTGTATAAACATTCATAACCGATATATGATCCACCCATAACACCCACAAGAGCGGCGCCCATGAACCTGAGCAAGGTCGACCTGAATCTGTTCATCGTCTTCGATGCCATTTACACCGAAGCCAACCTGACCCGCGCCGGACAGATCGTCGGCATCACTCAGCCGGCGGTGTCCAACGCCCTGGCGCGACTGCGCGAGACCTTCAACGACCCGCTGTTCGTGCGCACCGCCCAAGGCATGGTGCCGACGCCCATGGCGCAGAACATCATCGGCCCGGTGCGCAATGCCCTTTCGCTGCTGCGCGTGTCGGTGCAAGAGAGCCGCATCTTCAACCCCTTGCAGGCCAACAAGACCTTTCGCATCAGCATGACCGACCTCACCGAGGCGGTGATCCTGCCTCCGCTGTTCCAGCGCCTGCGCCGCCTGGCCCCGGCGGTGATCATTGAAAGTTTTCTGTGCAAGCGCCGCGAGACCACCAAGGAACTGGCTGCCGGCCGCCTGGATTTTGCCGTCGATGCACCGCTCAACACCGACCCCCAGGTACGTCACGTCAAGCTGATGCAGGACCGCTATGTGTGCGCCTTGCGCCAGGGCCACCCGATGACCAAGGACAAACTCAGCCTGGACGACTACCTGGGGCTTACCCATATCCACATTTCCAGCCGGCGCAACGGCCTGGGTTATGTCGACCTGGCACTCGGCAAGATGGGCGTGCAGCGCAAGATAGCCCTGCGTTCTCAGCATTACCTGATGGCGTCCCAGGTGCTGCAGCAGACCGACATGGTCATGACGGTACCCGAGCGTTTCGCTCGTCGGCACCAGCTCAACTACCTGAGCTTGCCGGTCAATGACGTGCCGCCATTGGAAACCCACCTGTACTGGCACGAAAGCACCGACCAGGACCCGGCCAACCGCTGGATGCGCGAGCAGATCATCGAGTTGTGCCAGGCGGTGGTAGCGCAGGATGAGTGCGCTGCCAAGGCTGAGGTGTAGACCTTTTCGCGGGGCAAGCCCGCCCCACAGCTTGACGTATACGTAAAGGTGCAATTAGGTTAGCTCATGCCCCTTTTCCGAGCCAAGCAATGAGCAGCCAGACCTACAGCATCTCCGATCTGTCCCGCGAGCTGGACATCACCACCCGTGCCATCCGCTTCTACGAAGAACAGGGCTTGCTCAGCCCTGAACGCCGGGGGCTTGAGCGAGTGTATTCAGCGCGCGACAAGGTCAGCCTCAAACTGATCCTGCGCGGCAAGCGCATCGGCTTCTCGCTGGCCGAGTGCCGCGAGTTGATCGAACTCTACGACCCCACCAGTGGCAACCTCAAACAGCTGCACAGCATGCTGGCCAAGATTGCCGAACGTCGCGCCCAGCTCGAACAGCAACTGCTCGACATCCAGCAGATGCAGCTGGAGCTGGACACCGCCGAAGAGCGCTGTGAACAAGCGCTGGCCGCCACCTTGAACAATCAGAAAAACAGCCATTGAGCCCTGAGGAACCGCGCCATGTCATTGCCTTCAAACGTTCGCCTGGTCGAAGTCGGCCCCCGCGACGGCCTGCAGAACGAAGCCCAGCCCATCAGCGTGGCGGACAAGGTCCGACTGGTCGATGACCTGACCGCGGCAGGCCTCTCCTATATAGAAGTGGGCAGCTTTGTTTCACCCAAGTGGGTACCGCAGATGGGCGGCTCCGCCGAGGTGTTCGCCCAGATCCAGCAAAAGCCCGGCGTTACCTATGCCGCCCTGGCCCCCAACCTGCGCGGTTTTGAAGACGCACTGGCAGCCGGCGTCAAGGAAGTGGCCGTGTTCGCCGCAGCCTCCGAAGCCTTCTCGCAGCGCAACATCAACTGCTCCATCGACGAGAGCCTGCAGCGCTTCGTGCCGATCATGGATGCCGCTCGCGAGCAGGGTGTGCGGGTGCGCGGTTATGTGTCCTGCGTGCTGGGTTGCCCCTACGAAGGCGCGGTAAAAGCCGAACAGGTGGCACCGGTGGCACGCGAGCTGTTCGAGATGGGCTGCTATGAAGTGTCGCTGGGCGACACCATCGGCACCGGTACGCCGGGGGCTACCCGCCGGCTGTTCGAGGTGGTCGCTGCCCATGTGCCCCGCGCGCAACTGGCCGGACACTTCCACGACACCTACGGCCAGGCCCTGGCCAACGTCTATGCCAGCCTGCTGGAAGGTATCCAGGTGTTCGACAGTTCGGTGGCAGGCCTGGGCGGCTGCCCATATGCCAAGGGCGCCAGCGGCAATGTGGCCAGTGAAGACGTGCTGTACATGCTCCAGGGCCTGGGTATCGAAACCGGCATCGACCTTGAGCAATTGATCCTCGCCGGCCAGCGCATCAGCAACGTGCTGGGTCGTGCGAACGGCTCGCGTGTGGCGCGCGCCCGTAACGCGGTGTGAAAGGCGGCGGTAACAGCAGGCAGGAGGCCTGAGTGTTACCGCCCCCGCAGTTTTCAGCAAAAATCCGGGTAACACGGAAACAAATCGACAAATTCTCTCGCCCCTCTTTCCCGCCAAAAAAGATAAACCATTGATTTTATTAGGTTTTTAAAAGTTGGCACGGCACCTGCTATGTCTTTGGCACAAGAACAATAAAAACTGTGACACACCAATAAAAATAAGACGTAACGACTCTGACATAACAAGAACAACACGGCAGAGACGCAGCTAACAGATTTTTTTGGAGAGGATGTGCTTTCCCGGGGCGTGCCCCGCAACCTGACAAAAAACAATAAAACTACCCCAAGGTAGCGATGGTCACGGTTGGATCAGCAATGATGAGAGTAGATCAGCGCTCAAAAAAATACGTTTGCTCTTGATCCCGGATGGGGATCGCCCGTTTCAAGAGGCAACGGTTGCCAAAAACAACAATAGACCGCCCTCCAATAACAAAAAAAGAGCACGCAACAATCTTTGAGGGGAGCTTCGGCTCCCCTCAGTGCTTCCTGCCCTCCTCGTTTTCGTCCTCATCTTCCTCGTCCTCCTTCTCGAAGCGATCCACCACCCACGGCATCATGCCCAGCACCAGCAATGCCAACAGTGTGCTGATCACCGCCGTTGCTTCGCGGCCCATGCCCGCCGCCACACCAATGGCCGCCGTCATCCACAAACCCGCCGCCGTGGTCAGCCCTTTGACGTGGCTAAGCGCCTGATGATGGCCTTTGAGGATGGTGCCTGCACCCAGGAAGCCAATGCCTGCAACGATGCCCTGGATCACCCGGCTGAGCGCGGCATCGTCGACCCCAGCCATGCGTGGCACCAGCACAAACAGGGCGGCGCCCATCGCCACCAGCATATGTGTGCGTACCCCGGCGGCCTTGCCCTTGAGCTCGCGCTCAAAACCGAGGATGCCGCCGAGCAGGGCAGCCATGAGCATGCGCACCGTTACCTGGGTCAGTTGTTTGGCATCGTTGATGTCAGCGAACTCGGCCACCAGTGTTACCCAGACTTGATGCCACCAGGCGTCCATGGCGTGCTCCGCGAAAGGACTGTTTCAGGATGGACCGCCAACCAGGCCACTAATACTCCGACCGCTGATCGGTTAACCACAGCAACCATCCCCACCCTAGGGTCACAGCAGTAAGCCCCACGTGTGGAGAACGCGAGCATGCCCATTGAAATCGACGAAACCAACCAACGCTGCACCCTGATCAGCGACGACCTGCACATCCAGGGAGCCGCCAGCGATGTCACCGTGGTGACCGATGAACAGTTGCGCATGTCGGTGGCCGAGCTTGCCGGCGAACGCATTCCAATCACCGAAGCGGAAGCCGACGCCCTCACTGTAGCGGGTGCGGTGGATGGTCGCAGGCACCTCAAGACCACCGAGCCAGGCTCGGTAATCTGAGGGCTGCAGGGTTCTGGCGATAAATCTGATACGGTTTTTATAGAAATACCTGAGCCTGTTATGCAAACAGATGGGACGCCATAGTGCTCTGGCCTGATCGAGGCCTGATGAGCGACGAACCATGAGCGATAGAATTCCCGTCCAGATCGTTGAAATTGCCGAGCCTTCCACCGCCAAGAAGAAGACCGCCAGCAGCGACAGACAGATCCATACCCGCAGCTTCACCGGCTTGTTTCGCAACCTGCGCCTGCTGGGCGCGGGTTTTCTTTATGTGCTGTTCTTCGGCACCGTCTGGTTGAACTGGAACGGTCGCCAGGCAGTACTGTGGGACCTGGCGCAAAGCAAGTTCCACATCTTCGGTGCCACCTTCTGGCCGCAAGACTTCATTCTCCTCTCGGCACTGCTGATCATCTGCGCCTTCGGCCTGTTCGCCATCACCGTGCTGGCCGGACGGGTGTGGTGCGGTTACACCTGCCCGCAAAGCTCCTGGACCTGGCTGTTCATGTGGTGCGAGAAGGTTACCGAGGGCGACCGCAACCAGCGTATCAAGCTCGATGCCGCCCCATGGAGCCTGAACAAGCTGACCCGGCGCTCGGCCAAGCACACGCTGTGGCTGGCCATCGCCTTGATCACCGGGCTGACGTTCGTCGGCTACTTCACCCCGATCCGGCCACTGGCCGAAGAACTCTTCACCCTGCAACTGAGCGGCGTCGCCCTGTTCTGGGTACTGTTCTTCACCGGCGCCACCTACATCAACGCCGGCTGGCTGCGTGAAGCGGTGTGCATGCACATGTGCCCCTACGCCCGGTTCCAGAGCGTGATGTTCGACAAGGACACCCTGGCCATTGCCTACGACCCGGCCCGTGGCGAATCACGTGGCCCGCGCAAGAAAGACAGCGACTACAAGGCCAGGGGCCTGGGTGATTGCATCGACTGCCAGATGTGCGTGCAGGTCTGCCCAACCGGCATCGACATTCGCGATGGCCTGCAGATGGAGTGCATTGGCTGCGCGGCCTGCATCGATGCCTGCGACTCGATCATGGACAAAATGGGCTATGCCCGTGGCCTGGTCGGCTACAAGTCCGAACACAACCTGCAAGGCGGCAAGACCAACTGGCTGCGCCCTCGCCTGCTGGGCTACGTCACCGCGCTGGTGGTGATGATTGGCGCCCTGATCATCGCCCTGCAGCAACGACCGATGGTGTCGATGGACGTCATCAAGGACCGTGGCCTGTTCCGCGAGAACAACCTCGGCCAGATCGAAAACATCTACACCCTCAAAGTCATCAACAAGACCCAGCTACCGCAGCGCTACCGCCTGCGTCTGGTCGATGCCGAGGGCTTCGAGCTGCACGGCAAGACCGAGTTCACCCTGGACGCAGGCGAGATGAGCGAGTTGCCGGTGTCGGTAGCCATGCTCGCCGAACGCGCCCCGAGCAGCTCCCAGACGATCGGTTTTGAAGTGGTCGACACCGACGAGCCCGGCGTTGCCAGCACTGCCCACAGCCGTTTTGTCGCGCCAATGAACCGTTGATCACATACACTTCGCAGCAGTCGAAACGTCCAGAGCCATGATGAAACGCTACGAAAAATTCGCCGACGACATTGCCGAACTGATTCGCTCCGGGGTCCTTGCCCCCGGCCAGCGGGTGCCATCGGTGCGTTACGCCAGCCAGACCCACGGGGTCAGCCCTTCGACGGTATTCCAGGCCTACTACCTGCTGGAACGCCGCGGGCTGATCCGGGCACGGCCGCGCTCAGGCTACTTCGTCAATGCCCATGCCCCGCGTCAGTTCAACGAACCACAGATCATCGAACAGGCCAGCGAGTCCACCGAAGTGGATGTCAGTGAGCTGGTGTTCTCGATCCTCGACTCGATCAAAGACCCGCAAACCGTGCCCTTCGGCTCGGCCTTCCCCAGCCCGCACCTGTTCCCGTTACCGCGCCTGGCCCGCTCCATGGCCAGTGCCAGCCGCGAGATGGACCCGCGCATGGTCGTTACCGACCTGTCGCCGGGCAATCCCCAGCTGCGCCGGCAGATCGCCCTGCGCTACATGGTGGGCGGGCTGATGCTGCCCATGGAGGAGCTGTTGATCACCAACGGTGCGCTGGAAGCGCTGAACCTGTGCCTGCAGGCGGTGACCGAGCCAGGTGACCTGGTGGCGATCGAAGCGCCGGCCTTCTATGCCTGCCTGCAAGTACTGGAACGCCTCAAGCTCAAGGCAGTGGAGATTCCCGTACACCCGCGCGAAGGCATCGACCTGGGCGTATTGGCACAAACCTTGAGCAAGCACCCGGTCAAGGCCGTGTGGTGCATGACCAACTTTCAGAACCCGGTGGGCGCCAGCATGCCGGAGGAAAAGAAACAGCAATTGGTCGAACTGCTGCGTGAGCACCAGGTGCCGCTGATCGAAGACGATGTGTATGCCGAGCTGTACTACGCCCAGCAGGCGCCAAAACCAGCCAAGGCGTTCGACACCGACGGCCTGGTGATGCACTGCGGCTCGTTTTCCAAGAGCCTGGCACCGGGTTACCGTATCGGCTGGGTGGCGGCCGGGCGTTACGCGCAGAAAATCGAACGGCTGAAGTTGATGACCTCGCTGTGCGCTTCCATGCCCGCCCAGGCAGCGATCGCCGACTACTTGCAGCACGGTGGCTACGACCGCCACCTGCGCCGGCTCAGGTACGCCCTGGAAGAGCAGCAGAACGCCATGCTTGCCGCCATTGCCCGGCACTTTCCGGCCCAGACCCGCGTCAGCCATCCGGCCGGTGGATACTTCCTGTGGCTGGAGCTGCCCGAGCAGATGGATTCGCTCAAGCTGTTCCAGATGGCCCTGGCTCAAGGTATCAGTATTGCCCCCGGGCCGATCTTTTCGCCGACCCAGCGCTTTCGCAACTGCATTCGCCTGAACTACGGCAGCCCCTGGACCGAGCAGTCGGAAAAGGCCATGGAAACCCTGGGCAGGATCGTGCGTTCGTTCTAAACCGCCAGGCGTGCCTCGACAGCATTGTTGAGCGCCGCCGGGAGCGCTACAGTTTCAGGTCTCCAGGCCGGAACTCCCGTATGCCACCAAGCGAACTCGACACGCTGCGCCAACAGCTGGATGCACTCCGGCAGCAAAACACGCAACTCAAGGCCCAGTTGGCTGAGCGCAACGCCCGTGACCGCGTCCAGGCACAGATCGAACAGGCCCTGGCCGAAGCCCGGCAGCGCTACCTGTTTTTGTTCGACACCATGGACGAAGGCTTCTGCATCATCGAATTCTTCGATGGCCCCCATGGCCCCCTCAGTGACTACATTCATATCGAAGCCAACGCTGCCTATGCCAAGCACGCGGGCATCGAACATGTGGTCGGGCAAACGCTCAGGAGCATGGTGGCCGCCGAGGCCGATGACTGGATTGAACGTTACCGCCCGGTGTTACTGACAGGCGAGCCGGTGCGTTTTGAACAGGAACTGGTCGCCACCGGCCGCTTTCTGAGTATTTGCGCGTTTCGCATGGAGCCTGCCAGCGCCCGCCAAGTGGCGGTGCTGTTCCAGGACATCACCGAGCGCATACGGGCGCAAGGCGCACTCAAGCGGCTCAATGAAGACTTGGAGCAACGGGTAGCCCAGGCCGTGGCTGAACTGCAGCAAGAACAGCATCAACTGCACAAGGCCGAAGAAGCCTTGCGCCAGTCGCAGAAAATGGAAGCCGTAGGCCAGCTCACCGGCGGCATCGCCCATGACTTCAACAACCTGCTCACCGGTGTGCTGGGCGCCCTGCAGATCTCGCGTAATCTGCTGGCCAAAGGTCGTCATCAAGACATTGACCGGCTGCTGGATACCGCCGAAGAAGCCTCCAATCGCGCCGCATCGTTGATCCAGCGATTGCTGGCCTTTTCCCGGCGCCAGCTGCTGGATCCACGCCCCACCGATATGAACGCGCTGGTGGCCGGCATGGAGGAGCTGATCCGCCGCAGCGTCGGTCCGCAGATTGAAGTCAACGTCATCACCAGCACACCGCCGTGGCACACCTTCGTTGACCCGCCACAGCTGGAAAATGCGTTGCTCAACCTGTGCCTGAATGCTCGTGATGCGCTGCCGGATTACGGGCATATCACCATCGAGACCCGCAACCTGCTGCTCGATGCCCAGGACGCTGCGCTGCTGGACCTGCCACCCGGCCACTACCTGCGCCTGAGCGTCTGCGACGATGGCACTGGTATGCCTCCCGAGGTGCAGCGACGGGTATTCGATCCGTTCTTCACCACCAAACCCGTAGGCCAGGGCACCGGCCTGGGCCTGTCGATGGTCTACGGGTTTGTGCGCCAGTCCGGTGGCCAGGCACGGGTGCAGTCGGTACCGGGCCAGGGCACCAGCATCCACCTGTACTTGCCGCGCCTTGAGCCGCAAGAGGACCTGCGCACCTGATCAGCGCCCGCCGCCCAGGTCGATGAAGCTGCCGGTGGAATACGAAGCCTTGTCCGACAGCAACCAGATGATCGCCTCGGCCACTTCCTCGGCCTGGCCGCCACGCCCCATGGGAATGCCGGGTTCAAGCTTGCTGACCCGGTCCGGATCGCCGCTCAGGGCGTGGAAGTCGGTGAAGATGTAGCCCGGGCGCACGGTATTGACCCGCACGCCTTCACCGGCCACTTCCTTGGCCAGCCCCACGGTAAAGGTATCCAGCGCGCCCTTGGTGGCGGCGTAGTCGACATACTCGTTGGGCGAACCCAGGCGGGCGGCGACCGATGACACGTTGACGATGCTGCCGCCCTGGCCGCCGTGACGCGTCGACATGCGCTGCAAGGCATGCTTGGTACACAGGATCGGCCCGACCACGTTGGTTTTCATCAACTTGAGCAGGCGGAATTCCGACACTTCCTCGACCCGGCTTTTCTGGCCGATGGTCCCGGCATTGTTGACCAGTGCGGTCACCGGGCCCAGCTCGGCATCGACGCGGTGGAACAGCTGGATGATCTCGTCCTCGACACTGACGTCAGCCTTGACCACGATGGCCTCGGCACCCAGCTCGCGCACCTCGGCCAGCACACGCTGGGCCGCCTCGTCGTCGCTCAGGTAGTTGATACAAATGCGATAGCCCTCACGGGCCGCCAGGCGTGCCGTTGCGGCGCCAATGCCGCGGCTGGCGCCGGTGATCACGATGACCTTGTCCATGGATACTCCTTGCCCCCACTGGTGCTGAGCCATCAAGGCTAACGCAGGAAGGGGGCCGGCGAAAAGCAGCGCCCAATAGCCTTCGTCACTGCAGGCGCGCGAGGGCAACTGACAAATCTGTAATCTGCGTCTCAGTTTCCTGACAGTCGCCACTGACTAATGTCGTGCCACCATCGCTACTGGATTGGCAATGACATGCTCCGACACCCCACCCGCCGTACCTTCGTCAAAGGCTTCGCCGCCGCCAGTACCCTGGCCGGCCTTGGTCTCTGGCGCCTGCCTGCCTTCGCTGCCAGCACCCCGCTGGGCAATGAACTCGCCGGCCGCGACTTCGATCTGTTCATTGGCCAGACGCCAGTGAACATCACCGGCCGCCCGCGCACCGCACTGACCATCAACAACAGCCTGCCAGGCCCGGTGCTGCGTTGGCGCGAAGGCGACACGGTAACTTTGCGAGTGCGCAATCGCCTGGACGAACCGACCTCGCTGCACTGGCACGGCATCATCCTGCCGGCGAACATGGATGGCGTGCCGGGCCTGAGCTTTGCCGGCATCGAACCCGGCGGCGACTACCTGTACCAGTTCACCCTGCAGCAAAGCGGCACCTACTGGTATCACAGCCATTCCGGCCTGCAGGAGCAGGCCGGAGTGTATGGCGCGATCGTCATCGAGCCCAAGGCGCCCGAGCCTCATCGCTACCAGCGCGACTATGTGCTGTTGCTCAGCGACTGGAGCGACCAGGCACCTGATGAATTGATGGCCACGCTGAAAAAGCAGTCCGACGCCTTCAACTACCACAAGCGCACCGTCGGTGATTTCATCGACGACGTGGCGCTGCACGGCTGGTCAAAGACCGTGGCCGAGCGCAAGGGCTGGGCGCAGATGCGCATGAGCCCTACCGACCTTGCCGACATCAGCGCCGCCACCTACACCTACCTGCTCAACGGCCAGCCCCCGGACGGCAACTTCACCTGCCTGTTCCAGCCGGGTGAAACCGTGCGCCTGCGCCTGATCAACGGCTCGGCCATGAGCTACTTCGATTTTCGCATCCCGGGGTTGAAGCTGACGGTCATCGCCGCCGACGGTATGCCGGTGCATCCGGTGAGCGTGGATGAACTGCGCATTGCCGTGGCTGAAACCTACGATGTGCTGGTCGAGGTGGGCGACCTCCCCGCCTACACCCTCTACGCCCAGAGCATGGACCGTACCGGCTACGCCCGCGGCACCCTGGCGCGCAGTGCCGGACTCAGCGCCCCCGTGCCGGTTCCCGATCCACGGCCGATCCTGACCATGGCCGACATGGGCCACGGCGGCATGGATGCCATGGGAGGCATGGATCACAGCAAGATGGCTGGCATGGAGGGTATGGACCACGGCGCCATGTCCGGCATGCAGGCCCACCCGGCCAGCGAAACCGACAACCCGCTGGTAGACATGCAGACCATGAGCCCCAAACCCAACCTCGCCGACCCGGGCATCGGCCTGCGCAACAACGGTCGCCGGGTACTGACCTATGCCGACCTCAAAAGCACCTTTGCCGACCCGGACGGCCGCGAGCCATCCCGGGAAATCGAGCTGCACCTGACCGGCCATATGGAACGCTTTGCCTGGTCGTTCAACGGCATCAAGTTTTCCGACGCCGAGCCCCTGCGCCTGACCTACGGCGAGCGGCTGCGCATCACCCTGGTCAACGACACCATGATGGCCCACCCAATCCACCTGCACGGGTTGTGGAGTGACCTGGAGGACGAACACGGCCGCTTCCAGGTGCGCAAGCACACCCTCGACATCCCGCCGGGCAGCCGGCGCAGCTACCGGGTCAGCGCCGATGCCCTGGGTCGCTGGGCCTATCACTGCCACTTGCTCTACCACATGGAGATGGGCATGTTCCGCGAGGTACGCGTCGATGAATGAATTCTTCAATCGCCCGCTGCTGGGCAGCCTGGCACTGCTCACCCTACTGGCCAGTGAAGACCTGCGCGCGCAGCCGATGGACCATGGGGCCATGAACCACGGCAGCATGAAGCACGGCGCAATGGACCACAGCGTCATGGGTCATGCTCAGGCCCCGGACACGCCGCGTACCCCCTTGCGCCCCATCACCGACGCCGACCGCCGCGCCGCTTTCCCGCCCTTGCCCGGTCACTCGGTGCATGACAAGCAGGTCAATTGGGCAGTGATCGTTGAACAACTGGAGTATCAGAACTACGACAGCCGCGACGTGCTGAACTGGAACGCCAACGCCTGGATCGGCGGCGACGTGGACCGGCTCTGGCTGCGTACCGAAGGCGAGCGAGAAAACGGCGTCACCCACAAGGCTGAACTGCAGGCACTCTGGGGCCACGCCATCAGTCCCTGGTGGGAGTTGGTGGGTGGCGTGCGTCAGGATTTCAAACCGGCCAGTGGCCAGGCCTGGGCGGCATTCGGTATCCAGGGCACGCCGCTCTATGGCCTGGAGCTGGAAGCCACTGCCTACGTGGGTGAGCGTCAACAAACCGCGCTGCGCCTGGAGAGCAGTTACGCTATCCTGCTGACCAATCGCTGGGTACTCGAGCCCTCCCTGGAGGCCAATTTCTATGGCCGTAACGACGCCAGCCGCGACCAGGGCAGCGGCCTTGCCGACAGTGAGATCGGCGTGCGTCTGCGGTATGAGATCACCCGCGGATTTGCCCCTTACCTGGGCGTGAGTTTCAACCGAAGCTACGGCAATGCTGCCGAACAGCTTCGTGATGACGACGGCGACATCGGCCAGACCCGCCTGGTCGCCGGTGTCCGCCTGCGTTTCTAGTCTTGGAGAATCACCATGTTGAGCAAGAAAATCGCCGCTTTCGGCCTGCTGGCCCTGAGCACCCTGGCCCAGGCCGGCCAGACCATCGACGTCTACCGCGACCCGAACTGCGGCTGCTGCAAAGAGTGGATCACCCACCTGCGCGACAACGGGTTTACCGTCAATGATCATGTCGAGCCGAACATGAGCGCCGTCAAGCAACGCCTGGGCGTGGCACCGCGCCTGGCCTCATGCCACACCGGCGTGATCGACGGCAAGTTCGTCGAGGGCCATGTACCGGCCGAGCAAGTCAAGTTGCTGGCCAAGCGCTCCGACCTCAAGGGCCTGGCCGTACCGGGCATGCCCATGGGCTCGCCCGGCATGGAAATGGGCGACCACAAGGATGCCTACGAAGTCATTGGCCTGACCCAGGATGGCCGCGACGAAGTGGTTGCCAAGTACTGATCCGCCCTGAATGTTGAGCGAATGGGCGCTGTTTCTCAGCGCCTTTGGCGCCGCCACCCTGTTGCCGCTGCAATCGGAAGCCGTGCTGGTGGGCTTGCTGGTGCGCGACCCGCAGGCGGTGGTGAGCCTGTTGCTGATTGCCACGGCCGGCAATGTGCTGGGCTCGATCGTCAACTGGCTGCTGGGCCGGGGCATCGAGCACCTGCGCGACCGGCGCTGGTTTCCGTTCAAGCCCGCCCAACTGGAAAAAGCCCAGCAGCGATACCAGCGCTTCGGACAGTGGT
Source organism: Pseudomonas vranovensis (assembly GCF_040438935.1). NCBI lineage: Bacteria > Pseudomonadati > Pseudomonadota > Gammaproteobacteria > Pseudomonadales > Pseudomonadaceae > Pseudomonas > Pseudomonas vranovensis. Next base: position 2,918,379 of record NZ_CP159259.1, read on the forward strand.
CGCTATTGCTGAGCTGGATGCCGGTGATCGGTGACCCGTTGACCCTGATCGCCGGGATCATGCGCGAACCGTTCTGGCGCTTCCTGGTGCTGGTGACGCTGGCCAAGGCCGGTCGCTACCTGGTGCTGGCGCTGGTGACACTGGGCTGGATGCAACATTGAATCCCTGCAAGCGGGTAGAGTCTGAGCCTGAACCCGAGGCTCAACACGGAGTACCCTGATGCTGCGCTTATCCACCCTGGCCCTGAGCGGCCTGCTCGCCAGCCACGCCTTCGCCGCCCAGCCCCCGACCTATGGCGCGCAACTCGAAGGTTTCGACTACCCCTACCCCCTCAAGCATTTCGATTTCCAGTCCCAGGGCCAGCCCCTGCAGATGGGCTACATGGACGTTGCTGCCAGCGGCAAGGCCAACGGCCGAACCCTGGTGTTGATGCATGGCAAGAACTTCTGCGCCGCCACCTGGGAAACCACGATCAAGGCCCTGAGCGATGCCGGCTACCGGGTCATCGCCCCGGACCAGATCGGTTTTTGCAGCTCAAGCAAACCGGCGCACTACCAGTACAGCTTCCAGCAACTGGCCGACAACACCCACGCCCTGCTCAAGCAATTGGGGATCAGCAAGGCCAGCCTGCTCGGCCACTCGACCGGCGGCATGCTCGCCACCCGTTATGCCTTGCTCTACCCACAACAGGTCGAACGTCTGGCGCTGGTCAATCCCATCGGCCTTGAGGACTGGAAAGCCCTGGGCGTGCCCTACCGAACCGTCGATCAATGGCATGAACGCGAGCTCAAGCTTGATGCCGAAGGGGTACGCAATTATGAGCGCAAGACCTATTACGCCGGGCGCTGGAAGCCTGCATACGAACGTTGGGTGCAGATGCTGGCAGGGCTCAACCAGGGACCCGGGCACAAGGCGGTGGCGTGGAATTCGGCGCTGATCTACGACATGATCTTCACCCAGCCAGTGGTCTATGAGTTCAAGCACCTGCAGATGCCGACCCTGCTGCTGATCGGCGATGCCGATACCACCGCCATTGGCAGCGATGTCGCCCCGCCCGAGGTCAAGGCGCGGCTCGGTCATTACCAGACCCTGGGCAAGGAGGTCAGCAAGCTCATTCCACAAGGCGAGCTGGTGGAGTTCCCGGGCCTTGGGCATGCGCCGCAGATCGAGGAACCTGAGCGTTTCCATCAGGCCCTGCTCGGCTGGCTGGGGCGTTAACGCCCCCAGACCTGCGCTTCGGTCCAGCCCAGCTCGGCGAAATCCTGGGCCCGCAGGTGGGCTTCGTCCTCGCAGAAAAACTCATCGAGCTGTGGGGGCCTCACCGACGTGTCGCTGAGCATGCCATGGACCTGCCCGCGATGATGGATCTGGTGCTCGAACAGATGGGAAAGCAGGCGCAAGCGCTGTTCGCGCTGAACCCAGTCAGGACGCACGATGCTCACATAACGCTGCAACTGGTCGTCGCGTAACTGGCTGCAATAGGCAATCAGGCGATGATCGGCCTGGGCCTGCTCGTCATACAGGGTTTCACAGGTGGCAAAGGGTTCCTGGGGCTCGAAGAAGCGTTCGGTGTCGGGCTCCGGCGCCTCGCCGCGCTGCTCGGACTCCAGTGCATTGAGGTAGAACCAGTCCACCGTGAGGATGTGATTGAGGGTCGCCTTGATCGACCCGAAGAAGCTGCAGCGTTGCGCCACGAACTCGTCCTGGGTCAGTTGCAGGCAGGCCTTGTAGAGCCTGTGGTTGGCCCAGCCATTCTGATAGGCCATGGTCAACAGGTAATGCGAAAGCGAAAGCGGCTGCATGATCGACTCCTTCAACAGAAGCGTTGCAGTTGCATCTCCCGCAAGCGGCTCAGTGTTCGCCGAAACGGGAACTCCAGATACCCTTGAGTGTAGAGCGCTTCGAGCGGCACTTCGGCCTCCAGGTACAGGGCGACCCGACGGTCGTAGCATTCATCGACCAACGCAATGAAGCGCCGCACGCTGTCATCGTGAATCGACAGCTGGGGCAACTCACGATCCCCCGCCGCCACGCGCTCGGCACCGTCCTCGGTGCCCCGGGCAATTTTCGCCGGACGCTGGCGGGCGCCCAGGGCCGGCACATCACTCAGCAGGATCGCCTTGAAGGTATCGCACATGGCCATGAAATCCATGGCAGCCAGCGGCTGTTCGCACAGGTCGGTATAGCGGCACCAGATTACCGTGGCGCAGCGTTGCACTACCTGGACCTGGCGTGAGCCTACTGGCATTGGCTGATCGGTACAGCGCTGATCGCCACACAGCTGCGCAAAGACATCGGCCAGGGCTTGCGACTGTCCGGGTTCGCGTACCCAATAACGCTGTTGCTCGGCGCCGGGGTGCAGGCGGTGGTCCTGGTCACCGATGACCGGCTGCACATGCATGTGCTGCTCGATCGCAGCAATTGCCGGCAGGAAGCGCTCGCGATTGAAACCATCGGCATACAACTGCCGGGGCGGCTGGTTGGAGGTTGCGACAATCACCACGCCGGCCTCGAACAGCACCTGGAACAAGCGCCCGAGAATGATCGCGTCACCGATATCGTTGACGAACAGTTCATCGAAGCACAGCACACGGATCTCGTCGGCCAGGGACAAGGCCAGCGCCTGCAACGGGTCGGCGGTGCCGTTGAGCTGGAACAGACGCTGATGCACCCAGCGCATGAAATGGTGGAAATGCTGGCGTCGGGCCGGCACCTGCAAGCAGGCATGGAACTGGTCCATCAGCCAGGTCTTGCCGCGCCCTACCGGGCCCCAGAGGTAGACGCCATGTGGGGTTTCGCCGCGCTGCAGGGCGTTGAAGCAGGCATCCAGGGCGCTGGCAGCCTGAGCCTGGGCCGGGTCACTGACAAAGCCGTCGTGGTCGATGGCCTGCTGGTAGAGGCGCAGGGGGGAGCCGGACATGGAACGGGCCTTTGGGAAAAAGGCCCATTCTGGTGGCGAAGCGAATCGCGGGCAAGCCCGCGACTACAGGTCCAGCCCCACTTTCAGCAACTGACCGTCCTCGGCATCGGTGAGCAGGTACAGGTACCCGTCCGGCCCCACCCGCACATCACGGATCCGCGCATCGAGCTCACCCAACAAGCGTTCTTCATGAACCACCTTGTCGCCATCAAGCTGCAGGCGAATCAGTTCCTGGCTGAGCAAGGCTCCGATGAACAGGCTGTGGTCCCAAGGTTTGAAGCGGGGGTTGTCGTAAAAGGCCATGCCACTGATAGCGGGCGACTTCTCCCAGACATGGTGCGGGTCGACCATGCCATCCACATGCTCGCCCTTGGCCTCGGGAATCGGCAGCAGCGAGTAATTGATGCCGTGGGTCGCAATCGGCCAGCCATAGTTCTTGCCGGGTTTGGGCAAGTTGATTTCATCCCCGCCACGAGGCCCGTGCTCATTGGTCCACAGCTCGCCGGTCCAGGGGTTGAGCGCCGCGCCCTGCTGGTTACGGTGGCCGAACGACCAGATCTCCGGGCGCACATTCTGCTGCCCTGCAAAGGGGTTGTCTTTCGGTACCGTACCGTCCGGCAGGATGCGCACCACCTTGCCCTGCAACTTGTCCAGGTCCTGCGCCGTCGGGCGCTGGTTGTTTTCGCCCAGGGCGATGAACAGGAAGCCGTCGCGGTCGAATACCAGCCGTGAACCAAAGTGATTACCCGTCGACAATTTGGGTTGCTGGCGGAAGATCACGCTGAAGTCTTCAAGCTTGGCCATGTCGGCAGACAGCCGTCCACGTCCGACCGCCGTGCCTGCCTTGCCGTCCTCACCCGCCTCGGCAAAGCTCAGGTACACCCAGCGGTCCTGCTTGAACGTCGGCGACAGCGCCACATCCAGCAAGCCGCCCTGCCCCTGGGCCCACACCACCGGCACGCCCCCCAGCGGTGCGCCGACCTTGCCTTCGGCGCTGACAATGCGCAGGTTGCCCGGGCGTTCGGTCACCAGCATGCCTTTGCCATCCGGCAGGAACGCCAGGGCCCAGGGGTTGCGCAGGCCTTCGGCCAGGGTGCTGACCTTGACGGTGCCCTCCTCGCTCTTGAAATCGCGCTCGGGTGCGGCATGCGTCATCAGCGGCAACAGTGCCGCCGTCAACAGTATGGGTATCCAGGTGCGTGCAGACATCGGCGTTTCCTTTCAAGGGGCCGCCATCAAGGCGTGCGAGGCGACTCGCGGGGCGGTCGGGTGGGTTCCAGGCGCGGCGTGGACTGCTCGCGGCGCATGTCCTGACCATTGCCAATGCCCCTGTTCTCAAGGGTCGGCTGGCGTGGCACAGGCTGGGTGGAGGGGCCGCGCAGCGGCGGTGCGGGCTGCACGCTGCCCTGGCGGCTGTTGGGATTGGCCCGCATGATCGGGCTGTTGTAGGGGTTGTTCGGCGAGGCAGCCAGCTGTACCGGTGCCTGCGCGGCATGAACCGGCGCGAGCAACAACAGGCCGAGGGACAGGCCGGCCAGCGCCGGCAGTGATGTGTTCACGGGTTTACCTCCTGCGCGAAACGACGCGCCCAAGCATTGGATAGCCTAAGGCGCGCCAGGTTCGTCAGGGAACCGTGATTTCTCCTACACGTGATTCATTTTGTTTCCGACTCACCTATCCACTTTGTGTCGCGCCGCGTACAGACACAGCATTTCCATCGCCAGGGTCGCCCCCGCCAACGCCGTGATATCGGCGTGGTCGTAGGCTGGTGCGACCTCCACCAGGTCCATGCCCACCAGGTTGATACCGCGCAGGCCACCGATGATCTCCAGCGCCTGCACCGTGGTCAGCCCGCCACACACCGGCGTGCCGGTGCCGGGCGCGTAGGCTGGGTCCAGGCAATCGATGTCGAAGGTCAGGTACACCGGGTTGTCGCCCACCCGCTCACGGATCGCCTCGATGATCGCCTCGCAGCCTTGCCGATGAACCTGACGCGCATCGAGCACGGCAAAGCCCTGGGTATCGTCGTTGGTGGTACGCAGGCCAACCTGTACCGAACGCGCAGGGTCGACCAGGCCTTCACGGGCGGCGTGCCAGAACATGGTGCCGTGGTCCACCCGTCCGCCTTCTTCGTCGGGCCAGGTGTCGCTGTGGGCGTCGAAGTGGATCAGCGACAAGGGCCCGTGTTTGCGGGCATGCGCCTTGAGCAGCGGATAGCTGATGAAGTGATCGCCGCCCAGGGTCAGCATGGCGCAGCCCGCCTCGAGAATATGTTCGGCATGGGCCTGGATGCTGTCCGGTACGGTGTGTGGGCTGCCGTAGTCGAAGTTGCAGTCGCCATAGTCGATCACTGCCAGATGATCGAACGGATCGAACGCCCACGGCCAATGCCGGGCCCAGGCCTGCTGCACCGAGGCCGCGCGAATGGCCCGCGGGCCGAAACGCGCCCCCGGTCGGTTGCTGGTGGCGGTATCGAACGGCACGCCGCTGACCACCACATCGACACCACGCAAGTCGCGGCTATAGCGGCGTCGGGAAAAACTGGTGATACCGGCAAAGGTGTTTTCAGCGATGGTGCCATAGAGGCTGTCACGGGTCATGGCCTGGTCGTTGTTCGGGGTGAGATCCATCATCGGGCTCCTGGTTCTATTGTTATTGGCGGCTACGGAAGGTGGTCCACAGGCGGGTGCGCTGGCGCATGTCGGCCAGGCTCATGCTGCGGTCGGCGAACAGCCGCGCGCGCACTTCATCCGAGGGGTAGATATCCGGGTCGCTGCGCACCGCCTCGTCCACCAGCACCGTGGCGGCCTGATTGGCATTGGCGAAAAACAGCGTGTTGGTCAGCGGCGCCACCGAGTCGGGGCGCAGCATGAAGGCGATAAAGGCCCGCGCGGCCTCCGGGTGCGGCGCGTCCTTGGGGATGACCAGGTTGTCTTGCCAGATGATCGTGCCTTCGCGGGGGATCCGGTAGATCACCTGGTAGGGCTTCTCGGCCTGGCGGGCCTGGTCGGCGGCCATTCCGGCGTCACCGTTGTAGGTCAGCGCCAGGCACACGCTACCGTTGGCCAGGTCGTTGATCTGCCGGCCGTTGGCCACGTAGCTGATCGAGGGCTGCAACTGCTGGAGCAGCGCCTGGGCAGCGGCCAGGTCTTCCTTGTTACGGCTGTAAGGGTCTTTGCCCAGGTAGTGCAGGGCTACGCCGATCACTTCCTGGGGCGAGTCGGACATGGCGATCCCGCAGCCCTTGAGCTTGCTGGCGTACTCGGGCTTGAACAACAGATCGAGGCTGTCCAGCGGCGCATCATCGCCAAGCCGCTGGCGTACCGCCTCAAGGTTCATGCCCAGCCCCAGGGTGCCCCAGGTGTACGGCACGGCGTACTGGTTGCCGGGGTCCACCTCGGCCAGCTTGGCCAGCAGGTCCTTGTCCAGATTGCTGTAGCCGGGCATCGCCTGCGCCTGCAACGGTTGCAATGCACCTGCCGCCAAAGCCCGCGCCAGCACACTGGACGACGGCACCACCACGTCGTAGCCACTGCCTCCGGTAAGCAACTTGGTTTCCAGCACCTCGGTGGTGTCGAAGGTGTCGTAGCGCACCTTGTAGCCGGTTACCTTTTCAAAGCGCTGCAAGGCCTCTGGCGCCACATAGTCGGCCCAGCTGTAGAGGTTGAGGACTTTTTCTTCGGCCTGCACCGGCAACGCCAGTATCAGGGGGAGCAACCACAGGGTCGTACGCATGTCGGGCACCTTTGTGAGTGGATGCCGCCAGCATGCACGCCGGGTTACATTGCTAAAATGGTAAGTTACTTAACCTGACATTCAGCGGGAGCAATGTTTGATGCTCGGACAACTGCACGACCTGGACCTGCACCTGCTGCGGCTGTTCGTCACTGTAGTCGAGGCCGGCGGCTTCAGTGCCGCCCAGGGCGTGCTGGGCCTGAGCCAGCCGAGCATCAGCCAGCAAATGGCCCGCCTGGAAACGCGGCTGGGTTATCGCCTGTGCAGTCGAGGCAAAGGCGGCTTTCGCCTGACCGCCAAAGGCGAAGTGCTGCTCAAGGCCACGCGGGAACTGCTGGTGCAGATCGAAGCCTTCCGCCACCAGGCCAACGGCGTGGCCGGGCGATTGCTCGGAGAGGTACGAATCGGTATTTCCGAAGCCCAGGACAGCAGCGTCACCCTGCGCCTGGCCCACGCCATCGAGCGCTTTCGTCAACGTGACGAATCAGTACGCCTGGAACTGGTCAGCGCCATGCCGGCCGACCTCGAGCGCCAGCTGTTGCAGCAGCGCCTGGACCTGGCAATCGGCTATTTCTCGGGCAAGCAGTCGGCCTTCGACTACGCACCGCTGTTCGAGGAGACCCAGCGCCTGTACTGCGCCAGCCACCACCCATTCGCCGGCCAGGCTCACGTAAGCCTTGAGGTATTGCGTGAGGCCGACCAGGTCGAGCACCCCTACCGCTTCATGGAAAACCCCGACCCGCTTACGGGCGGTCGCGCCTCGGCGCGCTCCGAGCAGGTCGATGGCGCCCTGGCGTTTGTCTTGTCAGGGCGACACATCGGCTACCTGCCCTGCCACTACGCCGCGCCCTGGGTAGAGCGCGGGCTATTGCATGGGTTGGACCCTATGCTGAACTTCCAGGTGCCCTTCGTTCTCGTCCGCCACCGTGCCCAGGTCCCCAGCGACGCCCAGCAGGCCTTCAGTGACGACCTGCTGGCAGCCTTCGCCTGACTCAATAGGCCATCGACCAGGTCAGGGTGTAGGTACGCCCACGGCCCTGGTAGTCATACAGGTACTCCGGGCCGTAGGTCGGTGAGTAGAACAGCGTCGCGCGCTGGCCCCAGACGGTGCTGTACTGCTTGTCGAGCAGGTTCTGGATACCGGCGCTGAAGGTACCGAAACCGGTGTCCTGGCTGCCCAGCAGGTCGAAGGTGGTGTAGCCGCTGATCTTGTGGTCGGCATCGTCTTCGAGGGTGAACGCATGGTTGGCCTGCAGGCGCGCGCTGCGGCCTTCCTCCTTCCAGCCGACAAAGGCGGTGGACTTGGACAGCGAGGCATAGCGGGCGTCACGCTTGATCCAGTCGCCGTCCTGGTCTTCTTCCTCGGAGCGCACCAGGTGCAGAGTGCTGCCCGCCTCCCAGCCACTTTCGAAGTGACGGGTCAGCGAGCCTTCAAAACCGAAGTCCCGGCTCTTCTGGTCTTCGACGTTGATGGTCAGGGTGGCCATGTCGGTGGTGATGATCTTGTCCGACCAGATGTAGTACACGGCTGCCTGGGCATCCCAGTCCAGGTCGGCGTAGCGCCAGCCCATTTCCACCTGGCGGCTCTTGATGCCGGCCAGCGGGTTGTCTTCAACACTCAGGCCGGGCTTGCCGTAATACTTGGCCGGGTCCGGCAGGTCGAAGCCTTCGCCGTAGTTGGTCCACACCTGGTGGCCGTTCTTGAAGTCATAGATGGCGCCCAGGTTGAACAGGTTGACCTGGTAGTCGTTATTGCCGCCGGGCACGTTCTTGAATTCACCGACATCCACGTCCATCTGCTGACGCCGGGCGCCACCGGAGACGGTCAGGTTATCGGTGGCATGCCAATCCAACTGGGCGTAGTACGACAGGCCGTCCACCCGGTAGCTGGGATAACGCGGGGCCTCGCTGGCCTTGTCCAGGTCCAGGCCGCCGCTTTGGGATGAGGTCAAGGCATCGAAGGTGGTCTGGTCGGCATTGAAGCGCTCGCGGTCCAGGTCCACGCCATAGGTCAGCTTGAGGGTGTCCCACTGCTTGGCGAACAGCGCCTTGAGGCTGCTGACTTCGAAGTTCTGCTGCGAGGCAGCGAAGTACACACCCTTGGACCCGGCCGGCTTTCCGGGGTTGTAGTAGGGGAACGGGTAGAAGTTGTCATCTTCCTTGCGGTAGGACGCCTGCAGGTAGAAGTCTTGGCCCAGCACATCGCTGTGGTGGTAGTTGGCATTGAGCAGCAGGCGCTTGGTGCGCGGTTCAAGGTCGGTGGAGTAACCGCTGCGCAGCTCGGCGTCCTCGAGGTCCGAGGGGGCGTTGTAGTTCAGGTTGGGAAAGTAGATCCCGGTACTGCCGTGGTTGCCCGAGTCGTAGTACTGGGCGAGCAGGTCGAGGCTTTGCTCATCGTTGAATTTCAGGCCCAGGCTGCCGAGCACATCAATGGTGCGGTTGTACTGCAGGTCGGTCTGGGTGTTGTCGATGAAAATCTGGTCGCCGGCACCATCGTAGAAAGCTTCATTCTGCTCGCCCGAGATACCCAGGCGCGCATTCACACGTTCATTGCCGCCACTGACCGACTGGGCGATGCGGGTCGAAAGGTCGTCGCTGTTGTTGAAACCGCTGCTGGCGCCCAACTGGGTTTCAAAGCGCGCCGGGCCTTCCTCGCCCTTTTTGGTAACGATATTGATGATGCCGCCAGTCGCGCCGCCACCGTAGATGGCGCTGGCGCCCGAAAGCACTTCGACCCGCTCGACGTTGAACGGCGAGATGCTGTCGAACTGGCGCGACAGACCGCGCGAACTGTTCTGGCTGACCCCGTCGATCATCACCAGCACATTGCGGCCACGCATGTTCTGGCCGTAGTTGGTACGCCCTTCCGGCGCCAGGTCCAGGCCTGGTACCAGCTTGCCAATGGCTTCCTTGAGGCTCACCCCACTGTTGATCTGCTCGTTGAGCTGCTGCTGATCGACTACCCAGACCGTGCCGGGAATTTCGCTGATGGAGGTGCTGGTACGCGAAGCGACGCTGACTTCGATCGGCTTGAGGCTGACACTGGCCGGCGTTGCCTGGGCCTTGCGCAGAATCACCGTGCGCGCATCGCTGAACTGCCAGCTCATGCCGCTGCCGGCCAGCAGGCTTTGCAGTGCCTGGGCGATGCTGTAGCGACCGCTGAGCGCCTGGCTGTGCAAGCCGTCGACATCGGAAGTGGTGAACAACAAGTGCAGACCGGCCTGATCGGCGAACGCGGTCAGGGCCTGATCGAGGTTCTGGGCCGGCAGCTCCAGGGTGACTTCGCGGTCTTGCTGGGCGCTGTTCTGCGCAGCATTGGCAACCTCGGCAGCCTGAACCCAGACCGGACCGAGCAACGCAGCAACAGCGGTAGAGGCCAGCAGCGCGTGTTTGAAATAGCCACTGGAGGGGGCGATAGACTTCACTGTTTTCTTCCAGGCAAAGGTACAAATGAGAATGAATTGCTGATCAGTCTCACTACGACGATTGGGCGAAGAAGAACTTGCAGTGCGAAACCAAAATTATTTTCAAACGGGTTGGCGCGGGCGAGTGCTGCGCAGTCGATCGCAGCCTCTTTCCTCGGCAGCGGCTACAGATTACTGCTGTAGCCGCTGAGCCAATTGCTCCCACCGCGGTCAGTACACCACCGCCAGCCAGGGCAGATAGGTGACCTTCAGCGCATACCGCTGCTCCAGCGTACGCAACAACCCTTGCGGATCATCCAGGTCGAACACCCCGCTGACCTGCATCGCCCCCAACTGCTGATCCGACAACACAATGCGACCATGCTGGTAGCGCTCCAGCTCAGCCAGCACTTCGCGCAACGGCTTGCCATTGAATATCAGCTTGCCCCGCTGCCAGGCCGTCAGCGCCCGCGCATCCGGGGTGGCCTGCAACAGCCGGTCGCCCACCTGCGCCTCACCCTGGGCAATCACGACCCGATTACCGCCGCCATTGCGGCGCACACTGAACACCGCTCCGCTCCCCTGCACCGGCTCACCACCGGCATCGACCACGAACGGTCGCGGATCACTGGCGGGCTCGAACAGCGCCTCACCCGCCTTGAGCAGCACCCGCCGCTGGCCATCGGTGAAATCCACCGACAACGCACTGCCACTGTTGAGCAGCACATGCGAGCCATCGGCCAGGGTAATGCGCTGCTGCTGGCCTACCGCGGTGTGGTAGTCGGCGAGCAAGGCCGGCGCCTGTTGCCAACCGCCATACCCCACCAGCGCCAGCACCAGCGATGCCGCCAGGGCCGAACCCCAGCGACGGCGACGCGGCGCTGGCAGTGTCAGTTCGGCGGCCGTGCGGGTCTGGCCCAGGTCGCCCCACAAGGCTTCGGCTTCCTGCGCCGCCTGTGCATGGGCAGGGCTCAGATTGCGCCAGCGCAGGTAGCGCCCACGGTCGGCATCGGTGGCGTTGCCTGAGTGCAGCAACACCTGCCAGTCGAGGGCATCGTCGGAGATATCGCTGATCGGCTGCGGTGCAGGCATGGAAAGGGCATCAATCATGGTTGTGTTTGAGCCAATTGCGGCAATGGCGCAGCGCCTGGCCGATGTATTTTGCCACCATGCTCTCGGAAACGCCCAGCTGTTGTGCGATCTGCGCCTGAGTCAGGCCCTCGACACGGTTGAGCAACAACGCCTGGCGGGCGTTGGGCGATAACTGCAGCAACGCCTCGTCCAAGTGCTTCAGGCGCTCGCGGGCCAGCAGGGCCGCCTCGGGCGCAGGCGACGGGCACGGCACCTCACGCGCAGCGTCGCTGTCATCGAGGTTGCCGGCCATGCGCTGCTCACGTCGCAAGGTATCGATGGCCAGGTTCCCGGCCACACGAAAAATGAAACTGCGCGCGTGCAGCACCGGCAGGTCCTGTTGCTCGATCTTGACCAGCTTGAGGTAGGTTTCCTGGGCCACGTCGGCCGCACGCTGACGGTCGCTCATGCGCCGGGTCAGGAACTGCAGCAGGTCATCGTAATGTTCCTGAAAGCTGGCAAGCAGCCCGGACACGGGAGACGTCAACATGGAGGAATTCGAAGGGCCTTGGGAACGGAAGACAGACGTTAATGAGAAACAGTATCGTTCATAACGCCAACGGCTTTCAACGTCGCCGTGCATTTGCCACACTGAACTTTCTATTCTGCCGCCTGGAGCTTCACCCATGCCCCATGGTTACCGTCACCTTTTGCGACTGTGCCTGGTACTGACGATACTCCTTGGCCTGAACGCCTGTGCCCTGTTCCAGGCGCGCGACCCCGTGAACATCAGCGTGATCGGCATCGAACCCCTGCCCGGCCAGGACCTCGAGGTGCGCATGGCGGTGAAACTGCGGGTGCAAAACCCCAATGAAACGCCGATCGACTACAACGGCATCGCCCTGAACCTTGAGGTCAATGGCCAACCGTTGGCGGCGGGAGTGAGTGACCAGAGCGGCAGCATTGGCCGCTTCGGCGAAAGCGTACTGGTGGTGCCGGTGAGCGTCACCGCCTTCACCGTCCTGCGCCAGGCCGTGGGCCTGAGCCGGGTACAGACGCTCGACGGCTTGCCCTACGTGCTGCGTGGCAAGCTTGCCGGCGGCCTGTTCGGCACCCGGCGCTTCAGTGACAGCGGTCGACTGAGCCTGCCACAACCGAGCGCCCCGTCCAGGTAAAGGCCTGTTACTTGGCGGCAGCCATCAGCTTGTTGACTTCACTGCGCACCATATTGGCGAACTCGGGCGGCGACATGCCGTCCAGCTCGGTGCGAACCCATTCGGCCCACTTGCCCTTGCGCCGCGGTTTTTCGGCGATCAGCCGGGCGGCTTCGCCCTTGGCCTTGCCCAGGTTGGTCTGCCAGAGCTCGAACAAACGTGCTTTCTCGTCCTCGATCTGCGCCCGTTCGGCGAAACTCTTGTTGGCCAGATTGAAACTCATGAGGGGTGTCCTGCCGCTGGAAAATAGGCGCTATCTTACACTGTAGCCGCCGGAGTCCGGCACTCCGCTGCAACTTTCCGTACACAGCGGCATCCACTGTTCAATGCCCATCAACTGACGAGGAAATGCCCATGGCCAGGAAAACCACCGTGCAAGCCGAAGCCGAGCAAATCAAGGACCAGGCGTTCAGCGAGCTGCAGGCGTTGATCGAAGAATCGGAAAAGCTGTTGCAGGACAGCGCCAAGCTGGTGGGAGAAGACGCCGACACGCTGCGGGCCCAGATCGGCCTGAAACTCAAACAGGCACGTGAATCGGTCGGGAACGTACGCAGCAAGGCACAGCCGGTGGTCGATGCCACCCAGGACTACATCGGTGGACACCCGTGGCAGACCGTGGCGATTTCGGCCGGGTTCGGGCTCGTGGTGGGGCTGTTGCTGGGGCGTCGCGCCTAGCATCCCGAAACCGTAGCCGCTGCCGCCAGGCTGCGATCGACTGCACAGCAATCGCCTAGTGGTGTCTACGACCGCTTCGCGGCCGATCGCGGCCTCGCGGCAGCGGCTACAACAGCGTTCAGCGCAGTCTCAACGCCTGCACCACCCCACAGGCAATCGCCATCCCCACCAGGGCTGGCAGCGTTTCGGCCTCCATGCGCTTCATCACCCGTGCCCGGTACAGGTCGACGGTCTTCACGCTGATTTCAAGTTGCTCGGCAATTTCCCGGTTGCTGAACCCCTGCACCAGCGGTACAAATACGTCGCGCTCACGCGGGGTCAGGCTATCGATCCGCGCCTGCACCTGGTCACGCGGCCCGCTGCCGGCCAGGGCCTGGGATGATCGGTCCAGCGCGGCCTGGACTGCATCCAGCAACAGCTGGTCGTTATAGGGCTTTTCAATGAAGTCGCAAGCGCCCGCCTTGAACGCACGCACCACGATCGGTACATCGGCATGGCCGCTGACAAAGATCACCGGCAACTCGACGCCGCGCCCGCGCAAGGCCTCCTGGACACCCAGCCCGCCCATCCCCGGCATACGCACATCCAGCAGCACGCAAGCGGGCAAGTGACCGTCACAGGCACTTAAGAACGCTTGGCCACTGGTAAAGGGCAACGCCTGGATACCGACCGACTCCAGCAGCCAGACCGTGGAGTCGAGCATGCCCTGGTCGTCGTCGACCACATAGACTTTCGGTTGCTGCATTACACATCCTCTGGTGCGGCGCCGGCCACTGGAGCCAGCCGACAAGACAAAACCAACCCACCCGCTCCACCTGGCATCGCCTGCAAGGTGCCGCCAAAACCTTCGATGATACTGCGGCTCATACTAAGGCCAAGGCCGAGCCCTTCGGGCTTGCTGGTGTTGAAGGGGGTAAAAATACCGTCCAGGCGCTCTGGCGCTACACCCGGCCCCTGGTCGATCACTTCGATCTGCACCTGCCCGGCGACCAGCGCGGCGCTGAGCACGATACGCGAGGGCTGGCCTGAGTGCTGCTCGCGATTGGCATCAATGGCGTTGCGCAGCAGGTTGAGCAGCACCTGTTCGAGCAACACCCGGTCGGCGTACACCGTCGGCAGCGTATCGGCTACCTGCTGCACGATGGTCACCTGGTCGCGCGTCGCTTCCCAGTCGCACAGCCGTACCGCTTCAGTGGCGATATCGCCGACATGCAAGGCCTGCAAGCGCCGGGGTTCCTTGCGCAGGAAGGCACGCAGACGCTTGATCACCGCAGCGGCATGGGTGGCCTGCTCGCTGATGCGCTGCAACCCCTGAGAAACCCGCGCGGCCGCCTGGGGATCACGCTCCAGGGCCTGTAGGTAACGCTGGCTGGCACCGGCGTAGTTGACCACCGCCGCCAACGGCTGGTTGATCTCATGGGCAATGCCCGAGGCCAGCTCGCCCAAGGTGATCAAGCGCGCGCTGTGGGCCAGTTCGTCCTGATGCCGACGTTGCTGGCTTTCGCGCAGTTCACGTTCGGTCATGTCTCGCGCCACCAACGAGTAGTAGCGCTCGCCGCCCGTGCCGCGATGGGCCAGCAGTACCAGCGACACGGGGAATGCCGCAGCGCCCTGCCAGGGTATCAACCGCGTCTCGGCATGCCACACCCCGCCTTGTTCGGCACACTGCCAGCCTTCGCGATCCAGTCGTTGCTGCAGGCCCGGGTCCAGCAGGGCCTGCAGCAGCGGCAGTGCATCGACTTCCTGCAACGCCAGCGCCCGCCGCGCCGAACCATTGAGGTAACTCAGGCGCCCGTCACGGTCGGTGAACAGCACAAGATCGGTATTGGCCTCCACCACTTCGGCCAGCCGCCGGCGGTTTTCCTGGGCCTCGATCCGCACGCTGATATCCCGTGAGACGCTGACGATCTCTACCACTGCACCGGTGTAGGTTTCGCGAATGGCACGGCTGGCGATCTCGAACCACAGGTAGCGGCCGTCACGGTGACGCACCCGGCAGGTCATGGTCTGGTAGCCGTCCTGTTCCAGGGCCTGAGCGGCCAGCATCAGCGACTGCTGGCGGTCCTGTTGATGGAACAGCGACTGCACCGGCACCCCGCGCAGTTGCTCGGGCCAATACCCGAGCAAACGGTAGGACGCGGGCGAAGCGTCGAGAAAACAGCCATCGGGGCTGTGCCGGGAAATCAGGTCGGTGGTGTTCTCGGTGATCAACCGGTACAGGCGCCGGGCCTGGCTGGCCTCGCGCTCAGCCAGGCGCTCGGCGGTGGCGTCGCGACAACGCGCCAGTACTTGCCCGGTGCTGGCAGGCATGAAGGTCCAGAGCAGAATCCGCCCGGCTACGGATGCTTCGACATCGCTGATGGCCCGCACCTGGCCCAGGCAGGCCGTGACCAGGGCCTGCAAGTTGCTCGGCAACCAGTAATCTGCCGACCGTTCGGGCCACGGCCCCAGCATGGCCTGCAGTGCAGGGTTGACCGCCAGCACCGCGCAAGAGGCGTCCAGAAGCAGGCTGGGCTGGGGATCACTGTCGAGCAAGGGCGTCATGGGTGCACTCAAAGGATGGCCTTGAAGCCTGATATGGTACTTCTACTATATTGCTATAGTCCATCTTCCAAGTAACATAGCGATTCACGTAAAAAATGTGACACCTGAAGGGCCCACCCTTCACGACACCTGATCAGAGCTAACAATCAGCCACCGGGAGTTGTACTGCGCCACGCGCCGACTCCCTGCACAGGAACATTGCATGTCGATCTTCTCCCAGGGCCTGGCGCCCGCCCCTGTCAATCACCAGGCCTTGAGCCCCTTGAGTTTCATCGAACGCACGGCGGCGGTCTATGGCCACTACCCGGCGGTGATCCACGGTGCCATCCGGCGCAACTGGCAACAGACCTACGAACGCTCCCGGCGCCTGGCCAGTGCCTTGGCCGGGCGCGGTATCGGCCAGGGCGACACTGTAGCGGTGATGTTGCCCAATATCCCGGCGATGCTTGAAGCGCACTTCGGCGTGCCGATGATCGGCGCAGTGCTCAATGCCCTGAACGTACGCCTGGACGCCGAGGCCATTGCCTTCATGCTCGAGCATGGCGAGGCCAAGGTACTGATTACCGACCGCGAGTTCCACAAGGTGATCGAAGGCGCCCTGGCGCTGATGGAAAACCCGCCGTTGGTGATCGATGTCGACGATCCGGAGTACGGCGAGGGCCAGGCCGTCAGTGACCTGGACTACGAGGCCTTCCTGGCCGAAGGCGATCCCGACTTCGTCTGGCACTGGCCCGAGGACGAATGGCAGGCCATCTCGCTGAACTACACCTCCGGCACCACCGGCAACCCCAAGGGCGTGGTCTATCACCACCGTGGCGCCTACCTCAATGCCCTGGGCAACCAGATGACCTGGGCCATGGGCAACCACCCGGTCTACCTGTGGACCCTGCCGATGTTCCACTGCAACGGCTGGTGCTACCCCTGGACCGTCACCGCCCTGGCCGGCACCCATGTGTTCCTGCGCCGGGTCGACCCGCAAAAGATCCTCACCCTGATTCGCGAACACCAGGTAACCCACCTGTGCGGAGCACCTATCGTGCTCAATGCCCTGATCAACATGCCCGAATCGGCCAAGGCGGCCATCGATCACCCGGTCAATGCCATGGTGGCCGGCGCGGCGCCGCCCGCCAAGGTGATTGGCGCGGTGGAAGAAATGGGCATCAAGGTCACCCACGTGTATGGCTTGACCGAGGTCTATGGCCCGGTGACCGTCTGCGCCTGGCACGCCGAGTGGGACGAGCAGCCATTGGCAGAACGGGCGCGGATCAAGTCCCGCCAGGGCGTGCGCTACCCCACCCTCGAGGGCCTGATGGTCGCCGACCCGCAGACACTTGAGCCGGTGCAGCGCGACGGCAACACCCTGGGCGAGATCTTCATGCGCGGCAACACGGTGATGAAGGGCTACCTGAAGAACCCCGAGGCTACTGCCGAAGCCTTCCGCGGCGGCTGGTTCCACACCGGCGACCTGGCGGTATGGCATGCCGACGGTTATGTCGAGATCAAGGACCGGCTCAAGGACATTATCATTTCCGGTGGCGAAAACATTTCCACCATCGAAGTGGAAGACACCCTCTACAAGCACCCTGCTGTACTCGAGGCCGCCGTGGTGGCCCGTCCGGATGAAAAGTGGGGCGAGACGCCCTGCGCCTACATCACCCTCAAGGCCGGTTTTGATCAGACCCGCGACACCGAGATCATCAGCTTCTGCCGCGAGCACCTGGCGGGTTTCAAGATACCCAAGACCGTGGTCTTCAGCGAGTTGCCGAAAACCTCCACCGGCAAGATCCAGAAGTACCTGCTACGTGACTGGGCCAAGGCGCTCTGACCCCCTTTTGATGCGAGATCCCCATGCCTGAATTCAATGCTCCCCTGCGCGACATGCGTTTTGTGCTCCACGAAGTGTTCCAGGGCCCGGCCCTGTGGGCACGCCTGCCGGCCCTGGCCGAACGGGTGGATGCCGACACCGCCGATGCCATCCTTGAAGAAGCGGCGAAAATCACTGGCCAATTGATCGCCCCGCTCAACCGCAGTGGTGACGAACAGGGCGTATCGTTCGATGCAGGCCAGGTACGCACCCCCGAGGGCTTTGCCCAGGCCTGGCAGACCTACCGCGAAGGCGGCTGGGTCGGTCTTGCCGGCAACCCGGAGCACGGCGGCCTGGGCATGCCGAAAATGCTCGCGGTGCAGTTCGAGGAAATGCTCTATGCCGCCAACTGCAGCTTCAGCCTGTATTCGGCCCTGAGCGCCGGTACCTGCCTGGCCCTCGACGCCCACGCCAGCGACGAACTCAAGGCGGCCTACCTGCCGGCGCTGTACAGCGGCCAGTGGGCCGGCACCATGTGCCTGACCGAACCCCATGCCGGCACTGACCTGGGGATCATTCGCACCAAGGCAGAACCTCATGCCGATGGCAGCTACCGGATCAGTGGCACCAAGATTTTCATCACCGGTGGCGAGCAGGATCTGACCGAGAACATCATCCACCTGGTGCTGGCCAAACTGCCGGACGCCCCGGCCGGGCCCAAGGGCATCTCGCTGTTCCTGGTACCCAAGTTCCTGGTCAATGCCGACGGTACCCTGGGCGAGCGCAACCCGGCTCACTGTGGTTCGCTCGAACACAAGATGGGCATCAAGGCCTCGGCCACCTGCGTGATGAACTTCGACGGTGCCACCGGCTACCTGATCGGTGAACCCAATCGCGGGTTGGCTGCCATGTTCACGATGATGAACTACGAGCGCCTGTCCATCGGTATCCAGGGCATCGGCTGCGCCGAGGCGTCGTACCAGAACGCCGCCCGTTATGCCCAGGACCGCCTGCAAAGTCGCGCCGCCAGCGGCCCACAGGCACGGGAGAAGATCGCCGACCCGATCATCGTCCACGCCGATGTGCGCCGCATGCTGCTGACCATGCGCACCCTGACCGAAGGCGGTCGCGCGTTTGCCACCTACGTCGGCCAGCAATTAGATATTGCCAAGTACGCCGAGGCACCCGAAGAGCGTGAAGCCGCACAACGTCAGGTGGCACTTTTGACGCCAGTGGCCAAGGCGTTCTTTACCGACAACGGCCTGGAAAGCTGTGTGCTCGGTCAGCAGGTGTTCGGCGGCCACGGCTACATTCGCGAATGGGGCCAGGAGCAATTGGTGCGCGACGTGCGTATCGCCCAGATCTACGAAGGCACCAACGGCATCCAGGCCCTGGACCTGCTCGGGCGCAAGGTGGTAGCTGATGGCGGCAAGGCCCTGGCCGAGTTCACCGTCCAGGTCCGCAGCTTCTGCGAAGGCCGGACACCCTATCGCGACCCCTTGCTCACGGCCGTGGCCGAGCTGGAAAGCCTCAGTCAATGGTTGTGCGAACAGGCCGTAAAGGACCCGAACGCAATCGGCGCGGCATCGGTGGAGTACCTGCAGGTGTTCGGTTATGTGGCTTACGCCTACATGTGGGCACGCATGGAGGCCGTGGCCAGTGAACATCTGGAGCAGGACCGGGCGTTCTATGAAGCCAAACGGGCCAGTGCGGCGTTTTTCTTTGCCCGCCTGCTGCCGCGCACCTTGTCGCTTCAGGCCAGCATCCGAGCGGGCAGCACCGCACTGTTTGGCCTCGCAGCCGAACAGTTCTGAGCTTCATCACGGCCAGCCATCGGTGCGATAGTGTCGCTATCGCACCGATGGCTGGCGAAATAGCTGCGAATTCGATGTTTTTGCACGATTATTCTGCAATGACTTTCTTTGACTGATAGTTATTCGCCATTATCTCGGTTCTCGCCCCCAGCCCTGCAAGGTTAGAATGGGCAAAACCGGGAGCCTCGATGAACCACACCAGCCTCAGCGCCGACGATCACGATGCCATCACCGATGCCGCCGCGCAGTGGTGCCTGCGCCTTCAGGCTGGAGATTGCACGGCAGCTGAACACCAGGCCTTCGGGCAATGGCTGGCCGCAAACCCGCTGCACGCCCAGGAATACCAGGCAATGCTGGAGATCTGGCACACCGCCGACCATCTCTCGCGCCCGGCTGTGGCAAGCAATGTCATCACCCACTCCGAGCGTCGGCGCAGCACTTGGCGCCACTACGCCTTGGCTACCGCCATTGCCCTGGCGGCCTTGCCCGCAGGCGCCTGGATCGGCTGGGAGCAAGGTTGGCTGCCCAACAGCTACCAGCACCTGGAAAGCACCAATACAATCACTCATGCCGTGCTCGAGGATGGCAGCGAGGTCGAACTGAACCTGGCCAGCGAATTGCGCTATAGCAACTACAAGGGCGAACGCCGGGTCACGCTGATCAAGGGCGAGGCCTTCTTCAAGGTCCGACACGATAGTCAGCACCCGTTCATCGTGCATGCGGCCAACGGCCAGACCCGAGTCACCGGTACCCAGTTCAACGTGTGGAAGTATGAGGATCGGGTCAAGGTGACCCTGGTCGAAGGCTCGGTACTGGTCGACAGCAACAGCCAGGATACCGAGGGCGGCTACCGCCTGGTCCCGGGCATGCAGGCCAGCTACCAGGCCGGCGACTACGAGCCGCATTTGAGCCAGACCTACGCCCAGGACACCAGTCTGTCCTGGCGCAATGGCAAGTTGATCCTCGACAACCTGAGCCTCGAGCAGGCTCTGCCACAGATCAATCGCTACCTGGAAAAGCCGTTGCTGCTGGCCGACGAGAGCATCGGCAACATTCGCATCAGCGGCGTGTATGACACTGCCCAGATCAACCGCCTGGTGGGCAACCTGCCCAAGGTGTTGCCGGTCTACCTGACGCGCAACAAGCAGGGCAACATGGTGCTGAACCGCATCTCGCCGCCACCTTCGCGGGGTTGAGCCTTGCGCCCAACCCCGCTTTTCCCCTAGAGCATCATTGCCGCCAGCCAACCGAACGCCAGCAACGGCAGGTTGTAGTGGATGAAGGTCGGTACCACGGTGTCCCAGATGTGGTGATGCTGGCCGTCGACGTTCAGGCCCGAGGTCGGACCGAGGGTCGAGTCCGAGGCCGGCGAAGCCGGCATCCCCCAGGGCGCCCGCGGTACCGACGATACACACGGTGGCCACCGGGTCGAAGCCCAGTTGCACGCACAGCGGCACGAAGATCGCGGCCAGGATCGGTACGGTAGAGAACGACGAACCGATGCCCATGGTCACCAACAAACCCACCAGCAGCATCAGCAGTGCGCCAACGCCCTTGCTGTGGTTGATCCACGCAGCCGAAGCCTCGACCAGGCTCTTGACCTCACCGGTGGCCTTCATCACTTCGGCAAAGCCTGAGGCCGCAATCATGATGAAGCCGATCATGGCCATCATCTTCATGCCTTCGGTGAACAGGTCGTCGGTTTCTTTCCAGCGCACGATCCCCGACACCGAGAAAATCAGGAAGCCCGCCATGGCACCGATGATCATCGAGTCCAGCCACAGCTGAATGACGAACGCCGCGGCAATGGCCACGCCGGCCACCAGCAAGGTCAGCGGGTTGTAGCGCACCGACACCTGCTCGACCTTCTCGATTTTCTCAAGATCGTAGACGCGTTTTTTCCGGTAGCTGAACAGCACCGCCACCAGCAGGCCGAAGAGCATCCCCGCCGCCGGGATCGCCATGGCATGGGTAACATTGACGCCGCTGACATCCACCCCGCTGCGGCTGACGTTGGCCAGCAGGATTTCATTGAGGAAGATGTTGCCAAAGCCCACTGGCAGGAACATGTACGGGGTGATCAGGCCGAAGGTCATGACGCAGGCAATCAGGCGTCGGTCCAGCTGCAGCTTGGTCAGCACATATAGCAGTGGCGGCACCAGCAGCGGAATGAAGGCGATGTGGATCGGCAGGATGTTCTGCGACGAAATCGCCACCACCAGCAACAGGCCGATCAGCAGCCATTTGACCTTGGCGGTCGAGTCGTGCCCCTGGCGGTCGACCATTGTCAGAATGCGATCGGCCAGGGCATGAGCCATGCCGGACTTGGCAATGGCCACGGCAAACGCCCCGAGCAAGGCATAGGACAACGCCACGGTGGCACCGCCGCCCAGGCCGCCATTGAACGCCTTGAGCGTACCTTCGATACCCAGGCCACCCACCAGCCCACCGGCCAGCGCGCCGACGATCAGGGCGATCACCACATGCACGCGGGACAGACTCAATATCAGCATGATGCCGACCGCGGCAATTACTGCATTCATTCCTGTGACCTCTAGAAACCAGACAAAAAGCGACCGATTCGGCAACAGACTGCTCGGGGCAGTGGCCGAACGACGGGTATTTTTTATGGAGGGCGCACACTCTGAAGCACCCCCTCGCGCTTGTCAAAGTCAAGCGTTGGACGGGTGTCGTCTGGGTGAACGAAAACGACGCAATTGAATTGAACGTTTGAATAAAGAAGCGGGATATCCGGCCGATAACCTCCGCAGCCTCAGACTTTCAGAATCAAGGGACTTCGCCATGCCTTTCAGACAACTGTCCATTCAGTGGAAGATCACCCTGTTGGCGGGCTTGTGCCTGGCCAGCATTGTCACACTGCTGGTGGGCCTTTCGCTGTACCGCATGGAGCACAGCTCGGAACTGGTGAAGGCCAGCAGCATGCACATGCTGACCGAAGCGGCCCAGGGACGCATCGAATCCCAGGGCGAAGTCCAGGCCCTGAACATCCGCCGCCAATTCATGGATGCCTACCAGTACGGTGCCGGCTTTTCCCGGCAGGTACTGTTCTTGCGTGAACAGGCCGAGAAGCGTTTTCTCGACGCCTTCGACCTGCGCGAAGATTTGACCCGCCAGGTACGCGCAGCCTTGCAGGCCAATCCTGACTTGCTCGGCCTGTCACTGGTATTCGAGCCCAATGCCTTGGACAACAAGGACGAACTGTTCGCCAATCAAGAGGAACTGGGCAGTAACGAAAAAGGCCGCTTTGCCCTGTACTGGTCGCAACCGACCCCGGGCCAGCTCACCTCCATGGCCCTGCCCGAGCATGACCTTGCCGATACCAGCATCGGCCCCAGCGGCGAGCCCGCCAACTTCTGGTCGGTGTGCCCGCGCACCACGCGCAAGACGTGCGTGATCGAGCCCTACTTCTACGCGATCGACGGCCAGCAGGTACTGATGACCAGTATCGTGTTCCCGCTGATGGTGGCCGACAAGGTCGTCGCCACCCTGTCCATCGACATCAACCTCAACAGCCTTCAGGCCATGAGCCAACAGGCCAGCCGCAACCTGTACCAGGGCCAGACACACGTCAGCATTTTGAGCCCGGCGGGCCTGCTGGCGGGCTACAGCCCGGATGCCGGCAAACTGGCCCAGCGCTTTGACCAGGTAGACCGCGACAAAGGCGCCGAGCTGGTACGCCTGCTGGCCGACAGCATTCCACTGCACAGCATCCACCATGAGCAGCGCCTCAAAGTGCTGGCTTCCTTTGCCCCAATTCCCGGCGGCAAGGCCTGGGGCGTGTTGCTCGATGTACCGGAGAGTGCCCTGACCGGTCCGGCCGAAGCACTCAAGCAAGAGCTCGACCGGAGCAACACCAGCGGCATGCTGATCGAACTGGGCCTGGGTGGACTGGCGGCCGTCGTCGGCCTGCTGCTGATCTGGCTGATGGCCCGTGGCGTGACCCGGCCGATCCTCGGTGTGGCTGACATGCTCAAGGACATCGCCAGCGGCGAAGGCGACCTGACCCGTCGCCTGCACTACGACAAACGCGATGAACTGGGCGAGTTGGCTGGCTGGTTCAACCGCTTCCTGGACAAACTGCAGCCGACCATTGCCGAGGTCAAACGCTCGGTGCAGGCGGCGCGCGACACCGCCGACCAATCCTCGGCAATTGCCACCCAGACCAGCGCCGGCATGGAGCAGCAGTACCGCCAGGTCGACCAGGTGGCTACCGCTTCCCATGAAATGAGCGCCACTGCCCAGGATGTCGCCCGCAGCGCCGCGCAAGCAGCGCAGGCAGCCCGCGATGCCGACCAGGCCACGCGCCAGGGCCTGGCGGTGATCGACCGCACCACTACCAGCATCGACACCCTGGCCGCCGACATGAGCACGGCCATGAGCCAGGTAGAAGGCCTGGCCGAGAACAGCGAGAAAATCGGCTCGGTGCTGGAGGTGATCCGCTCCATCGCCGAACAGACCAACCTCCTGGCCCTCAACGCAGCCATCGAAGCCGCTCGCGCCGGTGAAGCGGGCCGCGGTTTTGCCGTGGTCGCCGATGAGGTACGCAACCTGGCCCGCCGTACCCAGGAGTCGGTGGAAGAAACCCGCCAGGTGATCGAAGAACTGCAAGCGGGCACCCGCGACGTGGTCGGTGCGATGGACAGCAGCCATCGCCAGGCCCAGGGCAGTGTCGAGCAAGTGGGCCAGGCGGTTACCGCCCTGCAGCAGATTGGTGATGCCGTTACCGTGATCAACGACATGAACCTGCAGATCGCCAGCGCCGCCGAGGAGCAGAGTGCTGTGGCCGAGGAAATCAACAACAACGTCGCGACCATTCGCGATGTGACCGAGTCGCTGTCGGAACAGGCCAACGAATCGGCGCGGGTCAGCCAGTCGCTCAACAGCCTGGCCAACCAGCAGCAGGGGTTGATGGACCAGTTCCGCGTGTAAGCGCGTGGCAGCCGCTGCCGCCAGGCTGCGATCGACCCCTCAGCAGTCGTCATCCAGTCACCTCGACGGGCCTGAATGACGGCCGTTTCACGCCCGATCGCAGCCTGGCGGCAGCGACTACACTTGCCAGACTCCATTGCCCTGCGAGCGAGGCACGATGAATCGACTTATCTCCCTGGTGGGCAGCGTACTGCTGACCCTGGGCCTGATCAGCCCAAGCCATGCCGCCAACACCTCCAAACCCATCCTGTTCGGTGACATCACCTGGGAAAGCGGGAGCCTGACCACCGAAATCCTGCGCCTGATCGTCGAGAAAGGTTACGGCTATTCCACCGACACCCTGCCCGGCAGCACCGTCAGCATGGAGGTGGCCCTGGCCCGCAACGACATTCAGGTCATCGGCGAAGAATGGGCCGGCCGCAGCCCGGCCTGGATAAGGGCCGAGCAGGCCGGCCAGGTGTTCGCCCTCGGTGACACGGTGAAGAACGCCGATGAAGGCTGGTATGTACCCGAATACGTGATCAAGGGCGATGCCGGGCGCGGGATCGAAGCGCTGGCCCCGGACCTCAGGTCAGTCACCGACCTCAAACGCTATGCCAAGGTTTTCAGCGACCCGGAAGCCCCGGCAAAAGGCCGCTTCCTCAACAGCCCCAGCGGCTGGACCTCCGAGACGGTCAACAGCCAAAAGCTCAAGGCCTATGGCCTCGACGATCTGTATGTGAACTTTCGCAGCGGCTCCGGTGCAGCCCTCGACGCCGAGATCACTTCGTCGATCCGCCGCGGTAAACCGGTGCTGTTCTATTACTGGTCGCCCACCCCGCTGATGGGCCGTTTCGCGCTGGTACGCCTTGAAGAACCGCCGTTCAGCGAACAGGCCTGGAAGACCCTGACCGACGCCAGCAACCCCAGTCCACAAGGCAGCCGGTCGCTGCCTGCCAAGCTGTCCATTGGCGTTTCCGCCGCGTTCAAGCAACAGTACCCGGACCTGGTCGAGTGCTTCGCCAAGGTCGACCTGCCCATCGACACGCTCAACAAGACACTGGCGCACATGAGCGAGCGCCGCCAGTCGCCGCGAGATGCAGCAGTGGCGTTCATGAAGGATCACCCTGATGTGTGGAAGGCCTGGCTGCCTGCCGAGGTCGCCGGCAAAGTAGAGGACGGCCTGTGAGTGGAGGCTTCCCGCAGTCGCTGCATGTCTCATTCGCCGACCAGGTCAATCGCTTTGTAGACTGGTTGGTGCTCGCTTATGGCGATCAGTTGCGCGGCGTCTCCGACGCTTTGCTGCAACTGCTGGTAGCCCTGGAAACCCTGCTGCGCGCTACGCCCTGGTGGCTGTTGCTGCTGATCGTCGCCGTGCTCACCTGGCATGCCAGTCGCAGCCTGCTGCGGGCCCTGGTACTGACCGGCCTGCTGTTTCTGATTGGCGTGATCGGCCTGTGGGACAAACTCCTGCAGACCTGCGCCCTGGTGCTGGTCAGTACCGGCCTGTGCATTCTCATCGGGGTTCCCATCGGCGTGCTGTTGGCCAGTCGACCACTGGCACGCAGACTGATGATGCCGGTACTCGACGTCATGCAGACGCTGCCCAGCTTCGTCTATTTGATCCCGGTGTTGATGCTGTTCGGGCTGGGCAAGGTGCCGGCGATCTTCGCCACCCTCATCTATGCCCTGCCGCCACTGATCCGCCTGACCGAACTGGGCCTGTCGCAGATCGACCCGTCCCTGACCCAGGCCGCCCAGGGGCTCGGCGCCGGGCGCTGGCAGCGGCTGCGCCGGGTGATGCTGCCATTGGCCATGCCGAGCATCATGGCCGGGCTCAACCAGTCGGTGATGATGGCCCTGTCGATGGTGGTGGTCGCCTCGATGATCGGCGCGCGAGGGCTGGGGGAGGATGTGCTGGCGGGGATTCAGACATTGAATGTCGGCAAGGGCGTTGAAGCCGGGTTGGCGATCGTGGCGCTGGCGATGGTGATTGATCGAATTACCCAGGCGTATGGACAGCCAAAGACGAGTACTTTCAATCAGCGTTGATCAACGCGATGATGCACATCACTCGCCCCCAACCGGAGCCCACGCGTGTCCCTCAAAGCCCTCCGCACCCTGGTGACCATTGCTCGCCACGGCACCTTTGCCCGCGCCGCCGATATCCTCAGCTTGACGCCCTCGGCCGTCAGCCTGCATATCCGCAGCCTGGAGGAAGAACTGCAGGTCACGCTGTTCGACCGCAGTCGGCGCCAGGTCAGCCTGACCGGGGCCGGGCACCTGGTGGTGGAGCGGGCCGAAGGGATTCTGGCGGCGTATGACGACATGGCCGATGCCCTGGTCAGCGGCCCGGGCCTGAGTGGTCGACTGAAAATCGGTGCCATTCATACTGCCCTGGCCGGTCGCCTGCCGGCAGCGCTGGTACGGATCAAGGCCGAGCATCCCCACTTGCACATCAGCGTATTGTCGGGGATGTCCGCCGAGCTTGCACGGCGCGTCGAGGACGGCGAGCTGGATGCGGCCATCACCACCGAGCCTGTGGCGCCCTACCCCGCCAATCTGGACTTCACCCCGCTCTACCAGAACCGCTTCTGGGCCGTCGCCGGCCCTGCGTTTGCCGGCGTCAGTTTGCGCGAGCTGCTGGCCACCCAACCGTTCCTGCGCTTTGATAAACGCGCCTGGGCCGGGCGCATCATCGAACAGGAACTGCGCAAACTGCAACTGCCGGTCAGCGAACAAATGGAGCTGGACAGCCAGCAAGCCCTCACGCACATGGCCTCGATGAGCCTGGGCGTGGCTATCGTGCCCCTGGCTGACGAAGACTTGCAGCACCTGCCCGATGTGACCTTGTTGCCGTTCGGTGAACCGCAGCGGGTGCGCCATGTCGGCTTGATCGAACACGCCAGCAGTCGACGTCGGCACCTGACGGCGGTGCTGAAGACGGCACTGGGTCAACCGTGAAGTTTTTCTCATCGGTTGGTTGAGAATTCTGCGTTTTTTTCTTTCAGTGCTTCAGGCTAGCCTGATGTCGAGTCTCGCGTGGGACGACCGACTGATAGGAAAACCGTCTGATGTTGCAACTGATCCTCGCCACTATCGTGCCCATTGCCTTGCTGATTGCCTTGGGCCGCTGGCTTCGGGCGCAGGGTTTTCTGGGTGAGCACTTCTGGCCCGCGGCCGAACGCCTGAGCTACTTCGTGTTGCTGCCGGCGCTGTTCATGCACGGCCTGACCACGGCTGACCTGACAGGCCTGCCCGTGTTCGACATGGTGACGGTGCTGCTGCTTTCGACGGTGATCGGCGCAACCTTGCTGGTGTTGTGCAAGGGGGCGGTGGCCAGTGACGGAGCCAGTTTCACCTCGGTATTCCAGGGCGGCGTGCGCTTCAACAACTACATTGGTGCGACCCTCGCCGCAGGGATCTATGGCAGCGGCGGAATCGCCCTGGCCGCTGTGGCAAATGCGGCCATCGTGCCGACCGTGAACGTGCTGTGCGTGATGGTGTTCGCCCGCTACAGCGGCACGCGCAGCTCGGCCAGTGCGGTTGCGAAGGCGATCGTCACCAACCCGCTGATCGTTGGTTGCGCCGCCGGGATTGCCTTGCGCGTGACTGGCCTGGGGCTACCGGCAGGTATTGAACCGACCATCAAGGCCCTTGGCCAGGCCGCTCTGCCCTTGGGCCTGCTATGTGTTGGCGCCGCATTGGGCAGCAGTGCCCAAGGTTTGGGCAGACGGCCGTTGCTGGCGGCGTCGCTGTTCAAGTTCGTGGTGCTGCCTTTGACCACATTTGGTATATGCCGGGCACTGGGCCTGAGCGGCCAGGCGGCGATCATCGCCATCCTGTTCCAGGCACTGCCCACCGCATCGTCTTCCTATGTGATGGCTCGGCAAATGGGCGGTAACGCACCGCTGATGGCCAACATCATTGCCTTGCAGACCCTGCTGGCTGCCTTGACCTTGCCGGTGATGCTGAGCCTGACGCTGGTGTGAAGTGGAAGGTAATTTTTTGTATCTGAATGATAACGCTTTGCAAATACACCTGTTAACATTTGCGATTACTAATTACTCGCAACGCCAGGAAGGCGCCAACTCGACATTAACAGGGCCTCCGCCATGGCTTTACGCTCCCACTTTCGCCCCACCCTGCTTGCCGTTTGCTGTGCTGCCAGCGTAACCGCGCACGGCGCCGACGCCGTTCTGGAGCTCGACGCTACCGCTGTCAATGCCCAGGCCACCAAGCCCCTGCGCAATGCGCCAGTCGAGGAATATGCCGGCGGCCAGGTTGCCCGTGGCGGGCAGATGGGCGTATTGGGGAACCAGGACAATATGGATGTCCCCTTCACCATGACCAGCTATACCTCGAAACTGATCGAGGACCAGCAGGCCGAAGACGTGGGCGATGTTTTGCTCAACGACCCGTCAGTGCGCCAGTCTGTCGGCTTCGGCAACCAGTCGCAGGTCTTCGTGATTCGCGGCTTGCCCCTGAGTGGCGATGATATTTCCTACAACGGCCTGTATGGCGTATTGCCGCGCCAGATCATCTCCACCGATGGGGTGGATCGGGTCGAGGTGTTCAAGGGGCCCAACGCCTTCATCAATGGTGTCAGCCCTACCGGCGGCGGCCTGGGCGGCAGCGTCAACCTGCAACCCAAACGTGCCGGCGACACGCCAACCCGCCGCTACACCCAGGACATTTCCACCGATGGCCGCATCGGCGAGCATCTGGATATCGGCCAGCGCTTCGGTGCCGACAACCGTTTCGGTGCACGCCTGAACCTCTCCCAACGTGAGGGCGAAACAGCGGTCGAAGATCAGGATCAGCGCAGCAAGCTGTTTGTCGCAGGCCTGGACTACCAGGGTGATCGCTTCAGTGTGTCCACCGATTTCGGCTACCAGAAAGAACGCGTCAACCACCTGCGCAACTCGGTGCAGCTCGGCGCCGGCCTCACCGATATTCCCCGCGCCCCCGATGCCAGCCACAACTACGGGCAGGACTGGACCTTCACCGAGACCGAAGACACCTTCGGCATGGTGCGCGGCGACTGGGACTTGAACGACAACTGGAGCGCTTACCTGGCCGGTGGCGTCAAGCACACCCGCGAGACCGGGTTCTACGGCACCCCGACCCTGACCAATGCCGCCACGGGTGCGGCGACCATGGGCGGCTCGTTCATTCCACACAACGAAGACAACACTACATTCATGGGCGGCCTCAACGGCAAGCTGCAAACCGGGCCGGTCAGCCACCAGTTGAACCTGGGCGCTTCGACCATCTGGACCCAGCAGGAAAACGCCTACGTGTTCTACCGTGGCCAACCGACCAACATCTACAACACCACCCCGCTGCCCAAGCCGACCGCTGTGACCATCACCGGCGGCGAATTGGGTGATCCGGGTGTCACCGGTAAGACCCGCAACCGCAGCATTGCCTTCTCCGACACTCTGGGCTTTTTCGACGACACCCTGCTACTGACCGCTGGGGTGCGCCGCCAACAGTTGCGGGTGGAGAACTACCTGTACGACGGCTCCACCTCCGGCGGCGTGGCCAACCCGGCCAACGACGGCAGCCGCAGCGCCCTGTATGACAAGGGCATCACCACACCGGTGTACGGCATCGTCTACAAGCCTACCGAATCGGTGTCGCTGTATGCCAACCGCATCGAAGGCCTGTCCAAGGGCCCGACGGCCTCGGCCAACGCCATCAACCGCGGCGAAGCGTTCCCACCCGGGCGCACCAAGCAGATCGAAGCAGGCGTCAAGTACGATCAGGGCACCTTCGGCGCCAACCTTGCGGTCTTCCGTATCGAGAAGCCCAGTGACGGCTACCTCGACAGCAACACCGGGTTTTACCTGCGTGATGGCGAGCAGGTGAACCGCGGCATCGAGCTGAGCATCTTCGGTGAGCCACTGCCGGACCTGCGCCTGCTGGCCGGCGGAACACGTCTTGATTCGGAGCTGAAGAAAACACAGAACGGCACCAACGACGGCAACCATGCCATTGGGGTCCCGACCTTCCAGCTGAACGCGAGTGTCGACTGGGACGTTCCAGGGCTGGACGGCGTGGCGCTCAATGCACGGATGCTGCGCACCGGCGGACAATATGCCGATCAGGCCAACACCCTGAGCCTGCCTACCTGGAACCGCTTCGATGCCGGTGCTCGTTACCGCTTCAAGGTCCAGGAGAAGGACATCACCTTGCGCATGAACGTCGAGAACATCAGCGACAAGAACTACTGGGCCTCGGC
This sequence comes from Pseudomonas vranovensis, assembly GCF_040438935.1. NCBI lineage: Bacteria > Pseudomonadati > Pseudomonadota > Gammaproteobacteria > Pseudomonadales > Pseudomonadaceae > Pseudomonas > Pseudomonas vranovensis. The sequence continues at coordinate 2,948,736 of NZ_CP159259.1, forward strand.
CAACGGGGGTTACCTGACCCAAGGCGAGCCTCGCCTGGTGAAGTTCTCGGGCACCGTGGACTTCTGATCGATCCGGTGGCGGGCAGGGCCCTGATCAGCGCCCTGCTCGACGCGGTAACTCGATGCACACCCGCAGCCCCTCCAACGGGCTCTGCTCAAGGCTCATACGCCCGCCCCAGGCTTCGACGATATCGCGCACGATCCCAAGCCCCAGGCCGTGGCCATTGACCTGCTCATCGAGCCGGGTGCCTCGTTCCAGCACCTGCGCTCGAGCAGCCTCGGGAATACCAGGGCCATCGTCGTCGATCAGCAGCCGGTAATGCTCCGGCTGTTCTTCGATGCTCAGTTGCACCTGGCTGTCAGCCCACTTGCAGGCGTTGTCCAACAGGTTGCCGAGCAGCTCGAGGAGGTCTTCACGGTCCCAGGGCAGCAGCAGCCCGGGGGGGACTTGCTGGCTCAACTCCAGCCCTTCGCCATGGATCATCCCCAAGGTCGAGAGCAACCCGGGCAGCTCGGCATCACAGTCGAACTGCGCACCCGGCAAGGCATCGCCGGCCAGCCGGGCTCGATTGAGTTCGCGGCTCAGTCGCTGCTGAATCTGCTCCAACTGTTCACGTAGCTGCGCGCGCACCTCTGGCAACGCTTTCAGGCGCTCACTGGAGGCCAGGCTGAGCAACACCGCCAGGGGCGTTTTCAAGGCATGGCCCAGGTTGCCCAAGGCATTGCGCGAGCGGCGCAGACTGTCTTCGGTATGGGCCAACAAGTGGTTGATTTGTGCGACCAGCGGCTCCAGCTCGATGGGCACCTGGGTATCAAGCTGCGAGCGTTTGCCCTGCTGCAACTGGGCAATCTGTTCTCGCGCGCGCTCCAGGGGACGCAATGAGCGTGTGACGGTAATGCGCTGCAGCACCAGCACCAGTACCAGGGCCAGCAGCCCCAGTCCCAGGCCGATTTGCTGCATGCGCTGGAACTGCTCGCGTACGGGGGTGTAGTCCTGGGCGACGCTGATCGAGATCGACTGGCCGAAGCGCCGGTAGTCACTGCGCAGAACCAGCAGTTGTTGATCTTCAGGCCCCAGCTTGAGGTCGGTATGCAGACCGGCCGTGGCCGGTGTCGGCATTTCGAGGTCCCACAGCGAACGGGAACGCCAGTTGCCACCCTCGAAATCGATTCGGAAGTAGTACCCGGAAAACGGACGTTTATAGGCCGAGGAGATCCGTCGCTCATCCAGCTCGAGGCCTGTCTGCCCGCGTACCAGGGCAACCAGCAGGTTCTCGCTTTCCTTGCGCAGGCCGGTTTCCAGGTAGCGTTGCAAACCTACCTCGAACAACCACAGGCTCAATTGAGCAAGGGCCAACCCCACCAGCACCAGCACCGCGACCAGGCCCAGGCTCAGGCGTGCCTGGATCGACTTCACTCGCTGCTCCCGGCGTAGCGATAACCCTGACCGCGACGAGTCTCGATCACGCTACGGCCGAGCTTGCGACGCAGGTGGTTGACGTGGACTTCCAGCACATTGGAGTCGCGCTCTGTCTCACCGTCATAAAGGTGCTCGGCCAAATGGCTCTTGGAGAGGATCTGTTGCGGGTGCAGCATGAAATAGCGCAGCAAACGGAATTCTGCCGCCGTGAGCTGGATGTCGACGCCGTCACGCATCACACATTGGCGTCCTTCATCGAGCTGCAGGCCTGCGGCTTCCAACGTTGTCTGATTGGCAAGGCCACGCGCGCGGCGCAACAACGACTGGACTCGCAACTGCAGCTCTTCGGGGTGAAAGGGTTTGCTCAGGTAGTCATCGGCCCCGGCCTTCAGGCCCTCGATACGTTCGGCCCAGGAACTGCGGGCAGTGAGGATCAGCACAGGCGTTGCAAGGCCGGACGCACGCCATTGGGCCAATACGTCCAGCCCGGACAATCCGGGCAAGCCCAGGTCGAGAATGATCAGGTCATAGGGTTCGCTGCTACCCTGGTGGACGGCATCGCGACCGTCTGCCAGCCAGTCGACTGCATATCCCTGGCGCTGCAGCCCCTGGATCAGTTCATCTGCCAGCGGGACATTGTCCTCGACCAGTAACAGGCGCATCAGTCATCTTCCTCGTCTTTGAGCAGAGCTCCATTGGTTGCGTCGAGTTTGATCTCGCGCACCACCCCCTCAGGGGTCAACAGCTCGACTTCGTACTCATAGCGGTCGTGCTTTTCTTCCAGCTCCGCCTCCAACAACGTCGCCCCGGGATAGCGACCCAGGGCGTCATTGAGCAGTTGCTCGAGCGGCAGGATGATGCCTTGCTGGCGCAACCGCAGGGCTTCGTCCTGATCAAGATCGCGGGCCGAGGCCTGCGAACAGAGGGCTAACAGCGCAGCGAGTGCCACCTGCGCTGTTCGCAATCGAACCGTCATTAGTTATCCCGGGCGTCCTTGAGGATTTCGCCAGTCTTGGCGTCCATGTCGACATCCCACTCGACGTTCTGGGCATCACGCAGCTCGACCTTATAGATGTAGCGGCCGTACTCGTCTTCAAGCTCCGAGTCGGTAACGGTGGCGCCTGGGTGCTTGGCGACAGCCTTGGCCTTCAGGTCGTCCAGCGACAGGATGGTTTTGGCTTGAACCAGTTTCACAACTTCATCCGGTTGTACGTCCTTGGCCATGGCAACGTTGGCGCTCAGGGCAAGCGCAGCAGTGGCGAACAGGGCAGTCAAAGTTTTCATGGTGTCTCTCCGTTGAGATCAATAATGTTTCTACGGGGCCTAGATTAACCAACCGAACTTAATTGAAGCTGAAAACAACTGGCGACATGATAGCGCACCCCTGCCCCACAACTGGACTGCTGTTCTTTATAATTGCCAACTCCCTTGAGCGAGGCCCGTATGAGCGCAATCCATATCAAGTATCCAGCCCTGACCTTGAAGGCAGGCAATGGCGCCTTGCAGCGCATCCGCGAACGTGGATTGCAGGCAGCCGATGTAGGCGTACTGCCAGGCGCTGCAGGGGGCCCCAAGGCGCTTGGCATACAAGGCCTTGATCTGGCGTTGTTCGGTCACTGGTTGCCCAGTACCCCGCGTGTACGAGCGCTCATTGGCGCATCGATCGGCTCCTGGCGCTTTGCCAGTGCCTGTTTGCCCAATCCCGCTGAAGCCTTGCAGCGCCTGGGGCAGCTGTACACCGAGCAGGACTTTGCCAAAGGCGTGACCCAGGCCGAGGTCAGCCGTAGCTGCCAACGCATGCTCGACGAATTGTTGCAGGGCCGCGACGCGCAGATCCTCGAAAACCCGGATTACCGCCTCAATATCATGGTGGTGAAAAGCCACGGGCTGCTTGCCCATGACCATCGTGCTCGCTTGGGGATGGGCTTGTCTTCGGTGATCGCGGACAACCTGATTGGCCGTCCGCGATTGGCCCGACACTTCGAGCGGATCATCCTGCACGACGCCCGTAACGGCCCACCATTGCATCCGCTGACTGACTTTCCTTCGCGCTGCCTGCCACTGGATGTGGCCAACCTGCGCCATGCGCTGCTGGCATCCGGTTCGATTCCGATGGTCATGGAGGGTGTGCGTGATATACCAGGCGTCGGTAAAGGCACCTATCGCGATGGTGGCTTGCTCGACTACCACCTGGACCTGCCGTACCAGGGTGACGATATCGTGCTTTACCCGCACTTCACCGACAGGGTCATACCTGGCTGGTTCGACAAGGCATTGCCCTGGCGTCGTGGAGATACCCAGCGCTTGCGTAACGTCCTGCTGCTGGCGCCTTCGGCTCAGTATCTGGCCAGCCTGCCCTTCGGCAAGCTGCCGGACCGAAGCGACTTCAAGCGCTTCATGGGCGATGCTGGCGGCCGTCAGCGCTACTGGAAAAAAGCGATGGCCGAAAGCCAGCGCCTGGGCGACGAGTTGCTTGAGCTGTTAGAAACCGGCGAGCTGCACGCGCATCTGCAACCACTGCAGTGACCATACTGGTAAACTGCTCGACAGCATTGGTTTTCAGAGTTGAGAGATCGTGGAAATTTTCAAAGAGTTCACCTTCGAGTCGGCGCACCGCCTGCCGCACGTTCCTGAAGGACACAAATGTGGCCGCCTGCACGGACATTCGTTCAAAGTCGCGCTCCACCTGACCGGCCCACTGGACCCGCACACTGGCTGGATTCGTGACTTCTCCGAGATCAAGGCGATCTTCAAGCCTCTGTACGAGCAGTTGGACCACAACTACCTGAACGACATTCCTGGCCTGGAAAACCCGACCAGCGAAGTCATTGCCAAGTGGATCTGGGATCAGGTCAAGCCGTTGCTGCCAGAGCTTTCCAAGGTCCGTATCCACGAGACCTGCACCAGCGGTTGCGAGTACTACGGCGACTGAGTGCCTCGATGTGAAGAACCACCCTGCGGGGTGGTTTTTTTTGGCCTGGACTCTGCTGTTTTGCACAAGGCCAGAAAAGACAAAACCCCTACCTGCGTGTGCAGATAGGGGTTTCGGAATTTAATCTTGACGATGACCTACTCTCACATGGGGAAACCCCACACTACCATCGGCGATGCATCGTTTCACTGCTGAGTTCGGGATGGGATCAGGTGGTTCCAATGCTCTATGGTCGTCAAGAAATTCTGTGTACCGGACCGTCTTTCGACACTCCAGCAAATCGGGTATGTGATGATTGTGAGCTGCAAACTTTCGGTTCGTTTCGTCTTCACAACACCGCAATCTGGTCGTTCGACGCAAATTGCTTGGGTGTTATATGGTCAAGCCTCACGGGCAATTAGTATTGGTTAGCTCAACGCCTCACAGCGCTTACACACCCAACCTATCAACGTCGTAGTCTTCGACGGCCCTTCAGGGAGCTCAAGGCTCCAGTGAGATCTCATCTTGAGGCAAGTTTCCCGCTTAGATGCTTTCAGCGGTTATCTCTTCCGAACATAGCTACCCGGCAATGCCACTGGCGTGACAACCGGAACACCAGAGGTTCGTCCACTCCGGTCCTCTCGTACTAGGAGCAGCCCCTCTCAAATCTCAAACGTCCACGGCAGATAGGGACCGAACTGTCTCACGACGTTCTAAACCCAGCTCGCGTACCACTTTAAATGGCGAACAGCCATACCCTTGGGACCGGCTTCAGCCCCAGGATGTGATGAGCCGACATCGAGGTGCCAAACACCGCCGTCGATATGAACTCTTGGGCGGTATCAGCCTGTTATCCCCGGAGTACCTTTTATCCGTTGAGCGATGGCCCTTCCATACAGAACCACCGGATCACTAAGACCTACTTTCGTACCTGCTCGACGTGTCTGTCTCGCAGTCAAGCGCGCTTTTGCCTTTATACTCTACGACCGATTTCCGACCGGTCTGAGCGCACCTTCGTACTCCTCCGTTACTCTTTAGGAGGAGACCGCCCCAGTCAAACTACCCACCATACACTGTCCTCGATCCGGATAACGGACCTGAGTTAGAACCTCAAAGTTGCCAGGGTGGTATTTCAAGGATGGCTCCACGCGAACTGGCGTCCACGCTTCAAAGCCTCCCACCTATCCTACACAAGCAAATTCAAAGTCCAGTGCAAAGCTATAGTAAAGGTTCACGGGGTCTTTCCGTCTAGCCGCGGATACACTGCATCTTCACAGCGATTTCAATTTCACTGAGTCTCGGGTGGAGACAGCGCCGCCATCGTTACGCCATTCGTGCAGGTCGGAACTTACCCGACAAGGAATTTCGCTACCTTAGGACCGTTATAGTTACGGCCGCCGTTTACCGGGGCTTCGATCAAGAGCTTCGCGTTAGCTAACCCCATCAATTAACCTTCCGGCACCGGGCAGGCGTCACACCCTATACGTCCACTTTCGTGTTTGCAGAGTGCTGTGTTTTTAATAAACAGTCGCAGCGGCCTGGTATCTTCGACCGGCATGAGCTTACGGAGCAAGTCCTTCACCCTCACCGGCGCACCTTCTCCCGAAGTTACGGTGCCATTTTGCCTAGTTCCTTCACCCGAGTTCTCTCAAGCGCCTTGGTATTCTCTACCCAACCACCTGTGTCGGTTTGGGGTACGGTTCCTAGTTATCTGAAGCTTAGAAGCTTTTCTTGGAAGCATGGCATCAACCACTTCGTCGCCTAAAGGCAACTCGTCATCAGCTCTCGGCCTTAAGATCCCGGATTTACCTAAGATCTCAGCCTACCACCTTAAACTTGGACAACCAACGCCAAGCTGGCCTAGCCTTCTCCGTCCCTCCATCGCAATAACTAGAAGTACAGGAATATTAACCTGTTTTCCATCGACTACGCTTTTCAGCCTCGCCTTAGGGACCGACTAACCCTGCGTCGATTAACGTTGCGCAGGAAACCTTGGTCTTTCGGCGTGGGAGTTTTTCACTCCCATTGTCGTTACTCATGTCAGCATTCGCACTTCTGATACCTCCAGCAAGCTTCTCAACTCACCTTCACAGGCTTACAGAACGCTCCTCTACCGCATCACCTAAGTGATACCCGTAGCTTCGGTGCATGGTTTGAGCCCCGTTACATCTTCCGCGCAGGCCGACTCGACTAGTGAGCTATTACGCTTTCTTTAAAGGGTGGCTGCTTCTAAGCCAACCTCCTAGCTGTCTAAGCCTTCCCACATCGTTTCCCACTTAACCATGACTTTGGGACCTTAGCTGACGGTCTGGGTTGTTTCCCTTTTCACGACGGACGTTAGCACCCGCCGTGTGTCTCCCATGCTCGGCACTTGTAGGTATTCGGAGTTTGCATCGGTTTGGTAAGTCGGGATGACCCCCTAGCCGAAACAGTGCTCTACCCCCTACAGTGATACATGAGGCGCTACCTAAATAGCTTTCGAGGAGAACCAGCTATCTCCGAGCTTGATTAGCCTTTCACTCCGATCCACAGGTCATCCGCTAACTTTTCAACGGTAGTCGGTTCGGTCCTCCAGTCAGTGTTACCTAACCTTCAACCTGCCCATGGATAGATCGCCCGGTTTCGGGTCTATACCCAGCGACTAAACGCCCTATTAAGACTCGCTTTCGCTACGCCTCCCCTATTCGGTTAAGCTCGCCACTGAATATAAGTCGCTGACCCATTATACAAAAGGTACGCAGTCACCTAACAAAGTAGGCTCCCACTGCTTGTACGCATACGGTTTCAGGATCTATTTCACTCCCCTCTCCGGGGTTCTTTTCGCCTTTCCCTCACGGTACTGGTTCACTATCGGTCAGTCAGTAGTATTTAGCCTTGGAGGATGGTCCCCCCATATTCAGACAAAGTTTCTCGTGCTCCGTCCTACTCGATTTCATGACTAAGAGATTTTCGCGTACAGGGCTATCACCCACTATGGCCGCACTTTCCAGAGCGTTCCGCTAATCTCAAAGCCACTTAAGGGCTAGTCCCCGTTCGCTCGCCACTACTAAGGGAATCTCGGTTGATTTCTTTTCCTCAGGGTACTTAGATGTTTCAGTTCCCCTGGTTCGCCTCTTGCACCTATGTATTCAGTACAAGATACTCAGCTTGTGCTGAGTGGGTTCCCCCATTCAGAGATCTCCGGATCAAAGTCTGTTTGCCGACTCCCCGAAGCTTATCGCAGGCTACCACGTCTTTCATCGCCTCTGACTGCCAAGGCATCCACCGTATGCGCTTCTTCACTTGACCATATAACCCCAAGCAATCTGGTTATACTGTGAAGACGACATTCGCCGAAAATTCGCAAAACTCTTAAGAGTCACTCACAAATTTTACCTTAGCCTGAACAGGCACCAGTGAAAGTGCTGTCCAGTCTATCTTTCTATCACATACCCAAATTTTTAAAGAACGATTCTGAAAAAGTTCAGAAATCAATATTCGAGCCGAATATTCATTTCTAAGCTTTGACACGGTAGCAAGGGGGTGGTGGAGCCAAGCGGGATCGAACCGCTGACCTCCTGCGTGCAAGGCAGGCGCTCTCCCAGCTGAGCTATGGCCCCAACAAGAAACTGGTGGGTCTGGGCAGATTCGAACTGCCGACCTCACCCTTATCAGGGGTGCGCTCTAACCAACTGAGCTACAGACCCAGTTAAGAGCTGTTACCGATATCGTCTTCTTCAATGAATCAAGCAATTCGTGTGGGAGCTCATGAGACAGCTGATGTCTGTCGATTAAGGAGGTGATCCAGCCGCAGGTTCCCCTACGGCTACCTTGTTACGACTTCACCCCAGTCATGAATCACACCGTGGTAACCGTCCTCCCGAAGGTTAGACTAGCTACTTCTGGTGCAACCCACTCCCATGGTGTGACGGGCGGTGTGTACAAGGCCCGGGAACGTATTCACCGCGACATTCTGATTCGCGATTACTAGCGATTCCGACTTCACGCAGTCGAGTTGCAGACTGCGATCCGGACTACGATCGGTTTTGTGAGATTAGCTCCACCTCGCGGCTTGGCGACCCTCTGTACCGACCATTGTAGCACGTGTGTAGCCCAGGCCGTAAGGGCCATGATGACTTGACGTCATCCCCACCTTCCTCCGGTTTGTCACCGGCAGTCTCCTTAGAGTGCCCACCATAACGTGCTGGTAACTAAGGACAAGGGTTGCGCTCGTTACGGGACTTAACCCAACATCTCACGACACGAGCTGACGACAGCCATGCAGCACCTGTGTCAGAGTTCCCGAAGGCACCAATCCATCTCTGGAAAGTTCTCTGCATGTCAAGGCCTGGTAAGGTTCTTCGCGTTGCTTCGAATTAAACCACATGCTCCACCGCTTGTGCGGGCCCCCGTCAATTCATTTGAGTTTTAACCTTGCGGCCGTACTCCCCAGGCGGTCAACTTAATGCGTTAGCTGCGCCACTAAAATCTCAAGGATTCCAACGGCTAGTTGACATCGTTTACGGCGTGGACTACCAGGGTATCTAATCCTGTTTGCTCCCCACGCTTTCGCACCTCAGTGTCAGTATGAGCCCAGGTGGTCGCCTTCGCCACTGGTGTTCCTTCCTATATCTACGCATTTCACCGCTACACAGGAAATTCCACCACCCTCTGCCCTACTCTAGCTCGCCAGTTTTGGATGCAGTTCCCAGGTTGAGCCCGGGGATTTCACATCCAACTTAACGAACCACCTACGCGCGCTTTACGCCCAGTAATTCCGATTAACGCTTGCACCCTCTGTATTACCGCGGCTGCTGGCACAGAGTTAGCCGGTGCTTATTCTGTCGGTAACGTCAAAACACTAACGTATTAGGTTAATGCCCTTCCTCCCAACTTAAAGTGCTTTACAATCCGAAGACCTTCTTCACACACGCGGCATGGCTGGATCAGGCTTTCGCCCATTGTCCAATATTCCCCACTGCTGCCTCCCGTAGGAGTCTGGACCGTGTCTCAGTTCCAGTGTGACTGATCATCCTCTCAGACCAGTTACGGATCGTCGCCTTGGTGAGCCATTACCTCACCAACTAGCTAATCCGACCTAGGCTCATCTGATAGCGCAAGGCCCGAAGGTCCCCTGCTTTCCCCCGTAGGGCGTATGCGGTATTAGCGTTCCTTTCGAAACGTTGTCCCCCACTACCAGGCAGATTCCTAGGTATTACTCACCCGTCCGCCGCTGAATCGAAGAGCAAGCTCTTCTCATCCGCTCGACTTGCATGTGTTAGGCCTGCCGCCAGCGTTCAATCTGAGCCATGATCAAACTCTTCAGTTCAATACTGCTTGGGTTTTGAGAAAACCCTAAACTTGGCTCAGCAATCTCAAATGACTTATTCGAAGTCTTTCGACTTCTCGTGCAGTCACTTGTGATGCTGATAATCTTTTTGACTATCAGTCTGAGCTCACAAGCACCCACACGAATTGCTTGATTCGATTGTTAAAGAGCGTTGGCTGAAGCCTTTCGCTTCAACCGAGGCGCGCATTCTACGCTTTCCTCAGAGTGTGTCAAGCGTTTATTTTGAAGTTTTTCAGAATTTCTCTTTCAACTTCAACCGCTTAACTCGCTGCGATCTCTCGTCAGCGGGAGGCGAATTCTACAGCGTTTCAATTCGCTGTCAACCACCTTTTTCACCGCTGCCGATCTTTCGACCGAAGCACTTCCAGCACCACCTGAAACCGCTAACTCTTTGAAACTCAAGGAGTTTTCGGTTCCGACTACGCCGTAAGTGGGGCGAATTATAGAGAGATTAAATTAAGCGTCAAGGGTTAATTGCAAAAATGGCAAATAAAAGAATAATGCGCACTATATTGCTCAAAAATCCCACATTGAGCATCATAAGCCAGGCCCGACCTTGTGCGCCCTCTATTAATAAGGAATACCCACCCCCGATGAACGCCCAACCCCGCAGCCTGGCCGCCACGTTGTTCCCCATCGGCCTGCTGTTGATCGCCATGGCCTCGATTCAGTCCGGTGCATCGCTGGCCAAGAGCATGTTTCCCGTCGTCGGAGCACAAGGCACCACCACCCTACGCCTGATCTTCGCCAGCGTCATCATGCTGTTGCTCTTGCGCCCCTGGCGTGCGCGCCTCACTGCCAGCACCCTGCGCACTGTCATTATCTATGGCATGGCCCTGGGCGGCATGAACTTCCTCTTCTATATGTCGCTGCGCACGGTGCCCCTGGGCATTGCTGTAGCGCTCGAGTTCACCGGCCCCCTCGCTGTCGCCCTTTATGCCTCGCGCCGGGCCGTGGATTTTCTCTGGATCGGACTTGCCGTGATCGGCCTTTTGTTGCTGATACCCATTGGGCAGACAGGCACCGGCATCGACCTTGTCGGTGCCGGCTACGCCCTGGGCGCCGGCGTGTGCTGGGCGCTGTACATTCTTTATGGCCAAAAGGCAGGGGCCGACAACGGTATCCAGACTGCAGCCCTGGGCGTGATGATCGCTGCACTGTTTGTCGCCCCCATCGGTATTGCCCATGCAGGCAGCGCCCTGCTCACGCCAGCGCTGCTGCCAATTGCGCTGGGCGTTGCAATATTGTCCACGGCCCTGCCCTACAGCCTTGAGATGGTCGCCCTCACGCGCATGCCTGCCAGGACCTTCGGTACATTGATGAGTATCGAGCCCGCCTTTGGCGCACTCTCCGGGCTACTGTTCCTGGGGGAGGTGCTGACGACGGCACAATGGCTGGCCATCGCCGCCATTATTACCGCATCCGTGGGCGCCACACTGTCGATGCGCAAGGACCCCCCGGCGTTGGTTCCTGCTGACTGATTTGAGAAACATTTTCATTTAAATCAAAACAGAACGTTGTGCCGCGCCGCCTACGTCTTTAAGCTGTCATCTTACGTCAACCTTGAAGCTATCTAATCGACAAGACACGGACGCAACGGAGCATCAGGAAGACGCTACAGGTATTAGACCCGGGCGATAGATCCGGCACGTATTAAGGACGGGAATGAAACGAATTTTGCTCATCCTGGCCATGTTGGCCATTGCTGGGTGCGCGGCGACTGCAAAGACCGAAGTCAAGCGCGGCAAGAAAGGCCTGCACATCAACTGCTCGGGCCTCTCGTCGTCCTGGGACAAGTGCTATAGCAAAGCGACGGTGGCTTGCGGCGAAAAAGGCTACAGAGTCATTGCTCGCTCAGGTGAAGACGATTCCGAGCCCGGCGACTACCTCTTCGGGCTCAACCCTGCCGGCTACACCAGCCGCAGCATGATCGTGATTTGCAAATAAACCCTCTTCATCAAAACGGCAGCCACCAGGCTGCCGTTTTCATTCTGAACACACGCTCATGCTCAGAGGGCTTGGGTGCGCACCTGCAACCACTCTAGTGCGCTCCCTTCAAGTAGCGGCGCCAAGCGTTCGCGCACCTGCCGGTGGTAGTCATTGAGCCAACTGCGCTCCTGCTCGCTCAGCAGCTCTGGCAGCAAACAGCGGGTATCAATCGGGCAGAGCGTGAGGGTTTCAAACGCCAGGAAATCACCAAACTCGCTACGTCCCGCCTCACGGTTAAACACCAGGTTCTCGATGCGCACCCCCCAGTGACCGGGTCGATAGGTACCCGGCTCGATCGAGGTGATCATTCCCGCCTGCATCGCCGTCTGGGGAGCCGCACTGGCCTGATACGCAATGACTTGCGGGCCTTCATGCACATTCATGAAATAGCCGACACCATGCCCCGTACCGTGGCCATAGTCGACCTGGTCGGCCCAGATCGGCGCCCGCGCGATGGCATCGAGCAACGGCGAAAGAATGCCCCGTGGGAAGCGCGCCCGCGACAAGGCAATCACTCCCTTGAGCACCCGTGTGCAGTCCTGCTTCTGCTCGATGCTGGGTGTCCCCACTGGCACCATACGCGTGATATCTGTTGTCCCGCCCAGATACTGCCCTCCCGAGTCGATCAGCAGCAGGCCGTCGCCCTCGATACATGCATGCGATGCTTCGGTTGCACGATAGTGCGGCATCGCGCCATTGGCGTTGAAAGCCGCGATGGTCGAGAAGCTCAACGAAACGAAACCCGGGCGGCAGGCACGGGCAGCGCTGAGGCGCTCATCGACCGTCAACTCGGTCACAGGCTCGCGCCCCAGGGCCGACTCCAGCCAGGCGAAAAACTCGCACAGCGCCGCCCCGTCCTGCTCCATCGCCCGACGGATATGCTGCAGGTCCTCTGCGCTTTTTTGCGACTTGGCCAAGGTGGTCGGATTCGGCCCCTCGACCCGTCGCACTGCTGGCTGCAAGTGGTCGATCAAGCCTCGCGTGACTCGTGCGGGATCAACCAGCAAGTGGCTGCCTGCCGGGATGGCGGCCAACCCTGCGTGAATAGCGTCGTAGTCACGTACCTCTATACCGTCGAGTTCCAGTACCTGGCGCACCTGCGAGTCGAGCTTGCCGGGGGCAACGAACAAGATCGCCCGCTCCAGGCTGATCAGCGCGAACGCCACGAACACCGGGTTGTACGGGACATCACTGCCGCGCAGGTTGAACAACCAGGCTACATCGTCAAGGGTTGCGATAAAGTGCCAGTCGGCACCGCGCTCGCGCATTGTCTGGCGCAACTGGGCAAGCTTCTGGCCACGCGCCACCGTCGCCTCTGGAGGCAGGTGCTGGTACACCGGGCAACTGGGCAATTGAGGACGATCGAGCCAGACCTCGGCGAGCAGGTCCTGGTCGGTCAGCAAGCGTGCATTTCGGACAACAAGGCGGTCTTCAAGCTGACGCGCCGATGCCAACGCCATGACGGCACCATCCACCGCCACCACACCCGCCTCCGGAGTCTGCTCAGCCAGCCAGTCCAACGGACCCGGACTACCGGGACGCAGCTTCATCAATTCGATAGTGCTACCGGCAAGCTCTCGCTCTGCCTGCTCCCAATAACGGCTGTCAGCCCAAAGCCCGGCAAAATCCGCGGTTACCACCAAGGTCCCCACCGAGCCCTGGAAGCCGGAGAGCCATTGCCTGCCCTGCCAATACTCAGGCAGGTACTCGGAAAGATGCGGATCTGCCGAAGGCACCAGCAAAGCAAAGATGCCTTGCTGGCCAAGCACCTGACGAATAGCGGCCAGGCGTGTGCTCACCGCTTCCTGCGTTGAAGACTGAGTATTCATGCTGACTCCTGCTGCCACGGCATCCGATGGTTTAGGCGCAAATAATGGAGCAGCCTTCCATCCCCGGCAACCGCCCCACGGGCCTGTAGCCTTTTCCCCGATCCTTCGCAGTGAACTTCCGGGCGTTTGAGCCTTCACAACTCTTAGAGCCCTTAACGGGAAAGCCCAGCATTCCCCAAGCTGCCGAGGATGCGTCCATGCCCCGCTCAACCGACCGGAAACAAGGTGTTGTGCTACTCGACACCCGCGAACACACGCCCGAACACGAACATAGCGTGCACCTCAAGCTTGCCGAGCGGCTGGCGCAGTTGCTCCAGACCCAGGTCGTTACCCCCACCCAGGCGCCCACAGCACGCGACAACTTCTATTACCTGCCCACCGAAACCCTCATCGATCCGGCGCACTACCAGGCAATGGGCATTATCTCCACTGCGGATTTGTTCGGGGGCGTGGTCAGCCGTCCTTACATGGCCACCAAGGCTATTTCTCATCCGCTACCCGCCAATGCCCGTTTCCCCCTCGGCTGGACCAACGACTTTGCGCGCCAGGCCAGGGACGCCTTGCTGCGCGGCTACACCGTTTTCAGCCTGGAGGACGCTACTCAGGCAGCAGCGTTGTTGCTACGCGAAGGCCCGCTACGGATCAAGCCTGTGCGCGCCACAGCGGGACGAGGCCAAACGGTGGCCGCCTCAATGCTGGAAGTCGAGCAGGCGCTGCAAGGCCTGGACCCGCAGGAACTGGCACTCTGGGGCCTGACCCTGGAAGAGAATCTGACCCAGGTGCAGACCTTCAGCGTTGGCCAGGCGCTGGTTGCCGGAATGCTGTGCAGCTACTACGGCACCCAGCAATTGACACGCGACCACCACGGCGAAGAGATATATGGTGGTTCGGACCTGATTCTAATACGCGGCGATTACGACACCTTGTTGCAATTGCCGCTTGAAGATCACCTGCGCCTGGCCATCACCCAGGCCAGAACCTACGAGCAGGCAGCCCTCCAGACACTTCCCGGGTTCATGGCTTCACGCCGCAATTATGACGTCGCGCTCGGCCTGAACGACCAGGGCAAACCGCGCAGTGGCGTACTCGAACAATCCTGGCGTATTGGCGGCGCCAGCAGTGCCGAGGTTCTGGCATTGCAGGCATTTGCCGCCGATCCAGCACTCACACGCATTCGCGCCTCCACCCATGAGGCATTCGACACGCCTGAGCTGCCCACCGATGCGACCATCTTCTATCAGGGGGACGACAGTGAAATCGGAAGAATCTGCAAGTACGCACGGATCCGCGACTATGACCATCCATAGTGAGCCGATCGAAATCCCGGTCGATGACGAAAGCATCGCCGGCACCATCGTCAGCCCCGGCGACAAGATACCCGGCATTCTCTTCGTTCACGGCTGGGGCGGCAGCCAGCAGCGGGACCTGGCACGAGCCAAACAGATCACGGGCCTGGGCTGTGTATGCATGACCTTCGACTTGCGCGGCCATGAGAAAACCGAAAGCCAACGCTTGAGCGTCACGCGTGAGCAGAACCTGGCTGACCTGGTGGCCGCCTACGACCGCCTGGTCAGCCATCCTGCCGTAGACACCAGCGCCATCGCCGTCATCGGCAGCAGCTATGGAGGGTACCTGGCGACCCTGCTCACCGCCTTGCGCCCCGTCAAGTGGCTGGCCATGCGCGTTCCGGCGCTGTACTGGGACGATGAATGGACGATGCCCAAGCAGGGCCTTGATCGCAAACGTCTGACCGATTACCGCCGCCGACCACTGGGGCCGGCCGATAATCGTGCGCTAGGTGCTTGTGCCGAGTTTGCCGGCGATGTGCTGCTGGTCGAATCGGAGCAGGACGACTATGTGCCGCACAGCACCTTGATGAGCTACCGCTCGGCGTTTGTCAGTGCCCATTCACTGACCCACCGGATTGTCGACGGCGCCGACCATGCACTCTCCAGCGACCGCAGCCAGAAAGCCTACAGTTCAATCCTGACGGCCTGGATCAGCGAGATGGTCATCGGTGCTCGACTCGACCATTACCCGCATCATTCGCCCTGGTACTCTTGAGCGGGTGGCAATGGGCAATGCAGGCCATCCGTTGTGCTGCGCGCCAGGCTGCTGAATGTCTGGAAGGCGGCAAAGTTCACGCCCTTGGCCTGGTGCTGACGGATCAGTTGCAGAAATGGCTCCTGCTCGAAGCTGCTGGTCGCCACCTCCCAGGCAGAACGCGACTGCCATTGCAGGTATTGCAGTACACGGCTGCCATCATCACTGGCCTGGACGCTCGCGCCCATCAACCCCGAATGCTTCGATGCCAACAGCTCGCTGCGCTCGACCAATGCCAGGACCAGGGCGTGCTGGCAAGCGGGTATCACCTCGAACTCAATCATCTGGGTAAAGCACAAGCGGCGCTCTGGAACCATCATGGGCATTGTCTCCCTGCCATTGAACTTGAGATGCAACGGCAAGCAGGGTAAAACCTCTAGTTAACTCAAGGTCAAGAGGTTTTTCAGCAATCCGAGCAGTGGCGCCAGGACCTGGCCCGACACATCGGCAAATCATCCCTGAACGGTTGCCAGGCGCAAGGCCAGGGCCTTGGCCTGCAATGCGACATCGGTGACCGCGGTACTTTCCCACCACATCCCACGCAGCGGCGGCCCCAATGCAAACAGGCGATCGCTGAAGTGGCCGTCGGCATGCTGCACGGCCCCGCCAGCATCGGCGCCGATCCCGAGGGCCAACGGCCCCGGCTGAATCAGCCCACGCTGCAGCAATTGCCTTGGCAGAGCTCGGTCCACACGCCGCCAGTCATATTCGATGCCACTGGAATTGATCAGCGCTGCTGCGCGAACCTCCGTGATCGTCGATTGACCACGAAACCGCACGGCGATGCTCGGCGACCCGCCAGGCACCGTAATCACGCGCTGTAGCGAGGCGGCATGAATCCGCAAACGCCCCTCTTGCAGCAGGCGCTGCAACATTGCCGCGCCCTGGGGAGGCGAACGATGGTGATGACTTTCCCACCACGGGCGCACATGCCGCACAAACTGCCGGCGCTGGCGGTCGCTGGCCTGGCTCCAAAGCCTTGCTATATGCACGCGCACCGTGTCCAGCGGTGCCTGCCAGTCAATACCCTGCTCGTATGCCTGCCGACATTCGGCGCGCAATGCCCGCAGCAATTGCAACGGGCTGCGCACGTCGGGATCGGCCGCGAGAAAATCGTTCCAGGCCGGCGGCTGACGGCGCACCTGCGGCAACAGCCCGTGGCGGGAAAACACCTCGACAGGCCCACGATGCCCTGCCACGTCGAGGGAAACCAATGCGTCGACCATGGTCAGGCCAGAACCAATGATCAACACCCGTCCATCTGGATCGATGTTGCCCATGGCGGCTACATCCCAAGGGTCCACTGCAGCGACGTTGAACCCATCGTCGTCGACCCGCGCCGTACGGGCCGCCGCGAACATTCCGGTGGCCAACACCGCACGTGCGCCTCGCAAGGATCGGCCATCGTCCAAGGTGACAACGAGGCCCTGCTGTTCCACCTGCAGGTCGACCACCTCGGCCTGTACATGCTCAAGCCAGGCCCCCTGCCGCGCCCCCCACGCCTGGGCTTCGGCCAAGCGCTGACGCGCATAACAGCCGAACAAACCCCGCGGTGGAAACAGCTCGGCAACCGGTACACCCTGCTCGGCGGATTCGGGCCATCCCCCGGCGGCAATGTGTTGCTCCAGCCACTGAGTGAGGTCGTCGGCATTGTCCGGGTTAACGCTCATGCGCGCCGCATTGCCGTTAAGGGTGTGGCCCAATTGGGAGGCGCTGTAGGCCTCACCGCGCCCCAGTGCCTGGCGCGGTTCGATGACCAGCAGGCGGCGGCGTCCAGGTTGACGCAGCAACTGCGCGCCAAGCAGGGCGCCACTGAGGCCGCCGCCAATGATTAACACATCGGCGCTCGAGGATTCGGGTTGCAGCGGCGCACTCATGGGCTTCTCCGTCTTGTTTGCCGGAATAATAAGCAGGCGAACGCGGAAAAAGCAGCCACATCGGTACCAAAGTAGGATTAGCCAGCACTACTTGCCATCTGGCGGCGATAATCGCTGGGGGCAACCCCCGTGACCTTGAAGAACACTTTGCGGAAAGCGCCCGGGTCCTGGTAACCCACCCCCCAGGCAATCTGATCGATGCTGCGATTGGTGAACTCGAGCATCCGGCAGGCACGGCCAACGCGCACCTGTTGGCAGTACTCGGTGGGTTTCAACCCCGTGGCATTGCGGAACCGGCGCAGGAAAGTACGCGATTCCAATCCGGCACACTCGGCCATCGCGGCAAGATTCACATCCCGGGCACCGCTGCTTTGCAGCCAGTGCTGGACCTTCAGCACCGCTTCGTCACCGTGATCCAGACGCGGCGTGAACACACTTCCCGGCCGCTGATTTTCAGTAATGCGCTCCACCGCCAGGAAACGCGCGGTCTCGGCTGCCAGCGTCTCGCCAAGATGACGCTCGATCAGCTTCAACCCCAGGTCGGTCCAGGCCATCAGGCAGGCCGACGTGATGATGTCGCCGTCATCGAGCAGCGGCAGGTTCGCTTCTACCTTGATCTTGGGGAACCGCTCGGCCAGAGACTGGGCAAAATTCCAGTGCGTGGTAGCTGCCCGCCCATCCAACAGGCCGCTGGCCGCGATAAAGAACACCCCCACACACACCGACACCAGCAGCACACCGCTGCCGTGCCACTGACGCAGGTCCTGACAATAGCGATCAAGCAATTCGGGTGCAGGCGCCTGGGTCAGGCTGGGTGGGATGATCATTACACGGGGGGCATGAGAGGAACCTGGATGGCTGTCATATGACACCGCAAGCTGCCCGCTTTCACCTTCACTCCAGTGGGTGACACGTAAAATCGGCCGCTCCAGGGCACCCAGGTCATGTCGCAGCCGACTGGCCACGGCAAACAGGTCAGTCAGCCCAAGCACCGCTGCCAGCTGCGCGCCGGGGTACACCAACACCCCGATCTCGACAACGTCGCACTCTTTAGCCATTGTCAGTTTTTCCCGCCAAATTGTCGTTTGCGCCAATCCGCAAGCACACCGCTCAAGCCTATAACTATCACCACACCGCAACCACTCCCCTACGAGGCTTTTGCAATGAGCAAGCATGCACTGATCGTCATTGATATTCAGAACGACTACTTCCCCGGCGGCAAATGGACCCTGGATGGTGCAGACACGGCTGCAGACAATGCCGGCAAGGTGATCGCCGCTGCACGCGCCAAGGGTGACCTGGTGGTGCATGTGCGTCATGAGTTCGAGTCCAGCGATGCCCCCTTCTTCACCCCAGGCTCCGAGGGCGCGCAGATCCATCCCAAGGCCGCCGCCCTGCCGAGCGAGCCAGTAGTGCTCAAGCACAAGGTCAACGCGTTCCTCGACACCAACCTCCAGTCGCTCCTGGACCAGCACCAGACAGAGGCAGTTACGGTCATCGGCAGCATGAGTCATATGTGCATCGACGCCGCCACCCGGGCCGCTGCCGACCTTGGCTATGCCACAACTGTTATCCATGACGCCTGTGCCACCCGCGCACAGGAGTTCAATGGCGTGACCATTCCGGCTGCCCAGGTCCATGCGACCTATATGGCTGCTCTGGCATTTGGTTACGCCCAGGTGATTTCAACCCAGGACTTTCTGGCGCTGAACAGGGATTGAGCATCGCGGGGCAAGCCTGCACCTATAGGGAGAGAGGCTTGCCCTGCGATCAGATAACCACATTGCGCACAAACCGCGTGGCAACATCGCCTTCATTGCGATAGGCATGCACGCGGTTACTGGCATAGCTGAAAAAGTCTCCCGCCTGCAGCTGATGACGCAGGTCTTCGATGACCAAGGTCAGGCAACCTTCAAACACATACAACTGCTCGCTCCAGCCATCGGCATCGGCTTCGCACTGGTAGACCTCGCCTGGTTCAAGGCGCCATTCCCAAAGCTCGACCTCCCGACTGGCCTGCGAACTCGCCAGCAGCACAGCCTTGCTGCCAGGATGAACACCGGCCCAGGCAAGCTCGTTGATTCGGCTGGGGTCGCGGTTGTCTGGCGCCTGGATCAAATCGGTGAAGGCAACATCGAGCGCCTCGGCAATACGATCCAGCGTGGTCAGGCTGACATTCTTCTCGCCCGCCTCGATGGCCACCAGCATGCGTCGGCTGACCCCGGACTTTTCTGCCAAGGCACTCTGGCTGAGCTCGGCGGCATGACGCAGGCGGCGGATGTTCTGGCTGACATGTTGCAGCACCGAGGCGCGCTGGCTGGAATCTTTGTGCACTATATTGCTCACTGATAGGGTTTGCGCAGTATACTGCCCACTTCGCCGCAATTGTGCGTCGCTCCTCTTCCGTGTGCAAGGCCATGACCCCTACCAACACTACCGAACGCCCTTCCGTTACCTTCCGGCTGAGCAAGGCCGAACTGGTCCTGGTGTTCATCACCATGCTTTGGGGTGGCACATTCCTGCTGGTGCACAACGTCATGACGGTGAGCGGGCCGATGTTCTTCGTTGGCCTGCGCTTCGCCTTTGCCGCCTTGTTTGTCGGCCTGGTTTCGGCACGCGCGCTGTCGGGACTCACTGCGACCGAACTCAAGGCCGGTGTTTTGATCGGTGTCTCGATCATGCTGGGCTACGGCTTGCAGACCTATGGACTGCAGACCATCAGCAGCAGCCAGTCGGCTTTCATTACCGCGCTGTACGTACCGTTCGTGCCCTTGCTGCAATGGCTGGTGCTGGGTCGTCGCCCTGGCCTGATGCCGACCCTCGGGATCGGCCTGGCATTTGTCGGCCTGATGTTGCTGGCGGGGCCTGAAGGCGGCTCGCTGCACATGAGTGCGGGGGAGATTGCCACGCTGGTCAGTGCGGTGGCCATCGCGGCGGAAATCATTCTGATCAGTCGCTATGCCGGCAAGGTCGATGTCCGCAGAGTGACCGTGGTGCAACTGGCGACCGCCTCGGCGCTGTCGTTCATGATGGTCGTCCCCACCCAGGAGCCGCTGCCGGACTTTTCCGGGTTGCTGTTGCTCAGCGCCTTGGGGCTTGGCGCGATGAGTGCGGTGATCCAGGTCGCGATGAACTGGGCGCAGAAGTCGGTTTCACCCACCCGCGCCACCTTGATCTACGCCGGTGAGCCGGTGTGGGCGGGGGTGGTCGGGCGTATTGCCGGCGAGCGACTGCCGGGCATCGCGCTGGTCGGGGGCCTGCTCATTGTGGTTGCGGTGATCGTCAGTGAGCTGAAGATCAAGCGCCGCGAGCCGGAATCCGCGGCGCTCGAAAGCCGGGGCCAGGAGCAGGAAGCAGGGCGCTAGTCGGCAAAACCGGTCTATCCTTTGAAAAAAACTGTTATAAAAAAATCGTTTAATACGCCCTAATCTTAGGGATCTAGCGCCGCTTGTGTGTTGGTGATCGACAGTGCGCCACGTATGATCCCTTACAAACTCCTGCAGATTAGAAATCTATGTCCTTGATAGTGCTACTGCTTCTGCCGTTCGTCGGCAGCTGCCTGGCGGCTGTCTTGCCGCACAACGCACGCAACAGCGAGTCGCTGCTGGCCGGTCTTGTCGCCCTGATCGGCACCGTCCAGGTCGCCTTGATGTACCCGCAGATTGCCCATGGCGGCGTGATCCGGGAAGAGTTTCTGTGGCTGCCGAGCCTGGGCCTGAACCTGGTCCTGCGCATGGACGGTTTCGCCTGGCTGTTCTCACTGCTGGTGCTGGGCATTGGCACACTGGTGTCACTGTATGCACGCTACTACATGTCACCACAGGACCCGGTGCCACGCTTCTTTGCCTTCTTCCTGGCCTTCATGGGCGCAATGCTCGGCCTGGTGATCTCCGGCAACCTGATCCAGATCGTGTTCTTCTGGGAATTGACCAGCCTGTTTTCATTCCTGCTGATCGGCTATTGGCACCACCGCGCCGACGCCCGTCGCGGCGCCTACATGGCCCTGATGGTCACCGGTGCCGGTGGTTTGTGCCTGCTGGCGGGGGTACTGCTGCTCGGCCATGTGGTCGGCAGCTACGACCTGGACAAGGTCCTTGCTGCCGGCGAGCAAATTCGTAGCCACGCCTTGTACCCCATCCTGCTTCCCCTGATCCTCCTCGGCGCCTTGACGAAAAGCGCACAGTTTCCTTTCCACTTCTGGCTGCCCCATGCCATGGCGGCGCCGACGCCGGTATCGGCCTATCTGCACTCTGCAACCATGGTCAAGGCTGGAGTGTTTCTCCTGGCGCGCCTGTGGCCGGTACTCTCCGGCAGTGAGGAGTGGTTCTGGATCGTCGGCGGTGCCGGTGCCTGCACCCTGCTGCTGGGTGCATTCGCAGCCATGTTCCAGAATGACCTCAAGGGGCTCCTGGCCTACTCCACCATCAGCCACCTGGGCCTGATTACCCTATTGCTGGGCCTGAACAGCCCGCTGGCAGCCGTCGCGGCAGTGTTTCACATTCTCAACCATGCCACCTTCAAGGCCTCGCTGTTCATGGCCGCCGGCATCATCGACCATGAAAGCGGTACCCGTGATATTCGCCGCCTGAGCGGCCTGTTCCGGCTTATCCCGTTTACCGCGACCCTGGCCATGGTAGCCAGTGCGTCCATGGCCGGGGTGCCGCTGATGAACGGCTTCCTGTCCAAGGAGATGTTCTTCGCTGAAACCGTGTTCATCACGTCCAGCGCCTGGATCGAAACAGCCTTGCCGGTGATCGCCACGCTCGCGGGGACCTTCAGCGTGGCCTATGCCTTGCGTTTTACCGTCGACGTGTTCTTCGGCCCGCCCGCTACCGACTTGCCCCACACCCCTCACGAGCCACCGCGGTGGATGCGTGCCCCGGTAGAACTGCTGGTGCTGACGTGCCTGGTGGTAGGCATGTTCCCTGCCCAGTCGGTTGGGCCGCTGCTGGCCGCCGCGGCCCTGCCGGTGGTGGGTGGCACATTGCCGGAGTACAGCCTGGCGATCTGGCACGGCTGGAACGCACCGCTGATCATGAGCCTGATCGCCATGAGTGGCGGTGTAGTGCTCTACCTGTTGCTGCGCAACCAGCTCAAGCTGGGGCGCTTCCCTCAACCACCATTGATCGAACGCTTCAATGGCAAGCGCATGTTCGAGCGTGGTCAGGTGCTGCTGATGCGCATGGCGCGGCGCATCGAGCGCACCTTGACCACCCGACGCCTGCAGAAGCAGCTGTTCATGCTGGTGCTGGCCGCCCTTCTGGCAGGCCTGCTGCCGATGCTGCAGAGCGGACTGAGCTGGGGCGACCGCCCGAAGATCCCGGGCTCCGGTGTGTTCGTCATGCTCTGGCTGATTGCCATTGCCTGCGCCCTCGGCGCGGCCTGGCAAGCCAAGTACCACCGCCTGGCGGCATTGACCATGGTCAGTGTCTGCGGCTTGATGACCTGTATCACCTTCGTCTGGTTCTCGGCGCCAGACCTGGCGCTCACCCAGCTGGTGGTCGAAGTGGTCACCACCGTCTTGATCCTGCTCGGCCTGCGCTGGCTGCCCCGGCGTATCGAAGGCGTATCGCCCTTGCCGGGCAGCCAGGAGCGGGCTCGCCTGCGGCGCCTGCGCGACCTGATCCTCGCGGTCATGGTCGGTGCCGGCATGGCATTGCTGTCCTACGCAATGCTGACCCGTCCGACGCCCAATATCATCTCGTCGTTCTACCTGAGCCGGGCATTGCCAGAAGGTGGCGGTACCAACGTGGTCAACGTCATGCTGGTGGACTTCCGCGGCTTCGACACCCTCGGCGAGGTGACCGTGCTGGTGGCCGTTGCCCTGGCCGTGTTCGCCCTGTTGCGACGCTTCCGCCCGCCTCGCGAGAGCATGCAACTGCCGGCTCAGCAACGCCTGCTGGCGCCGGACGTGGTAACCGATCTGGTCAACCCTCGTCAGGCCGCAGATACGGCGCTGGGCTTCATGATGGTGCCAGCTGCGCTGGTTCGCCTGCTGCTGCCGATTGCCCTGGTGGTATCGATGTACCTGTTCATGCGCGGGCACAACCAGCCAGGCGGTGGTTTTGTCGCCGGCCT
This sequence comes from Pseudomonas vranovensis, assembly GCF_040438935.1. Lineage (NCBI taxonomy): Bacteria > Pseudomonadati > Pseudomonadota > Gammaproteobacteria > Pseudomonadales > Pseudomonadaceae > Pseudomonas > Pseudomonas vranovensis. Next base: position 2,972,272 of record NZ_CP159259.1, read on the forward strand.
GGTGATGTCGGTCGCCTTCATTCTCCAGTACATGGTCGCCGGCACCCAATGGGTCGAGGCGCAAATGAGCCTGCGGCCGCTACGCTGGATGGGCACGGGCCTGCTGTGCGCCACACTCACCGGCGGCGGCGCGATGCTGCTCGGCTACCCCTTCCTGACCACTCATACGGCACATCTGCATCTACCGGTTCTGGGTGACATCCATTTTGCCAGCGCGCTGTTCTTCGATGTCGGCATCTTCACCGTGGTGGTCGGCTCGACCCTGTTGATCCTCACTGCCCTGGCCCACCAGTCGGTACGTGGACACCGTCCTGCCAGCCAACCCAAAGCCACACAGACAGGAGCCGCCTGATGGAAGAAGTCATCGCAATCGCCATTGGTGTGCTTGCCGCCTCCGGGGTCTGGCTGATCCTTCGGCCACGGACGTTCCAGGTGGTGATGGGCCTGTGCCTGCTCTCCTATGGCGTCAATCTGTTCATCTTCAGCATGGGTAGCCTGTTTATCGGCAAAGAGCCGATCATCAAGGATGGTGTGCCCCAGGACCTGCTCAACTACACCGACCCGCTGCCCCAGGCCCTGGTGCTCACCGCCATCGTCATCAGCTTCGCCATGACCGCACTGTTCCTGGTGGTGCTCCTGGCGTCGCGTGGGTTGACCGGCACCGACCACGTCGATGGCCGGGAGTCCAACGAATGAGCTTCATGAACCAACTGATCATCGCCCCCATCCTGCTGCCCCTGCTGACGGCGGCATTGATGCTGCTGCTAGGCGAAAAGCGCCGCCCCCTCAAGGCCCGCCTCAACCTGTTCTCCAGCCTGCTGGGACTGGCGATCTCCATCACCTTGCTGCTGTGGGTACAGGGCCAGGGCCAGGCCAGCTCCATCGGTGTCTACTTGCCCGGCAACTGGCCGGCGCCGTTTGGCATCGTGCTGGTGGTCGACCGTCTTGCTGCCCTTATGCTGGTGTTGACCGGGATCGTCGGGGTCAGTGCCCTGTTGTTTGCCATGGCCCGCTGGGATGGCGCCGGGGCCAGCTTCCACGCCTTGTTCCAGATCCAGCTGATGGGCTTGTACGGCGCCTTCCTGACCGCCGACCTGTTCAACCTGTTCGTGTTCTTCGAAGTGCTGCTGGCAGCGTCCTATGGCCTGCTGCTGCACGGTTCGGGCCGGGCCCGGGTGAAGGCCGGCCTGCACTACATTGCCATCAACCTGTTCGCCTCTTCGCTGTTCCTGGTGGGCGCGGCCATGCTCTATGGTGTCACCGGCACGCTGAACATGGCCGACCTGGCTGTGAAAATCCCGCTGGTACCCGAAGCCGACCGTGGCTTGCTGCATGCCGGCGCGGCAATTCTGGCCACCGCGTTCCTGGCCAAGGCGGGCATCTGGCCGTTGAATTTCTGGCTGGTGCCGGCCTACTCCGCCGCCAGCGCTCCGGTGGCGGCACTGTTCGCGATCATGACCAAGGTGGGTATCTATACCGTGCTGCGCCTGTGGACCTTGCTGTTTTCCGGGCAGGCAGGGGCCTCGGCTTTCTTCGGTGGCGAGTGGCTGATCTATGGCGGCCTGGCAACCCTGGCCTGTGCCGCCGTGTCGATCCTTGCCGCCCAGCGCCTGGAACGCATGGCCAGCCTGAGCATCCTGGTGTCGGCAGGCACCTTGATGGCTGCCATCGGCTTCGGCCAGGTGGCGTTGACCGCGGGCGCCTTGTTCTACCTGGTCAGCTCCACCCTGGCACTGTGCACCCTGTTCCTGCTGGCGGAGTTGATCGAGCGCTCCCGCTCTGCCAACGAGTTGCCGCTCGATGACGACGATTGCCACCCTTCACCGCTGGAATCGTTGCATCCTCCCAAAGGCATCAACCTCGATGACGAGCAAAAGGCCGTGATCGGCCAGGTGATCCCCTGGACCATGGCATTCCTGGGCTTGAGCTTCATCGCGTGTGCGCTACTGATCATCGGCATGCCGCCACTCTCGGGCTTCATCGGCAAGGTCAACCTGATCGCTGCGCTGTTCAATCCCCAAGGCCTGGGCGTTGCCCCCGAGCAAGCGCTTTCAGTACAGGGCTGGACACTGGTAGCGCTGCTGGTGCTGTCGGGCATGGCCTCATTGATCGCCTTGACCCGGGTCGGCATCCAGCGCTTCTGGACCCCTCAGGAACGCCCATCGCCGCTGCTGCGTCGCTACGAATGCATTCCCATCTTTGCCTTGCTCGGCCTGTGCATTGTCCTGAGCGTGCGTGCAGAGCCCTTGCTGCGTTACACCCAGGACACCGCCGCCAGCCTGCAGGATCCTGAGCAGTACATCAGCGCGGTATTCGGTACTCGGCCGATCCCCGGCCCGACCACCCTGGCCACCCGTACACAGGTGCAACCATGAGACGCCTGTTCCCCGCCCCCCTGCTGTCGTTGTCGTTGTTGCTGCTGTGGCTGGTCCTGAACGTGTCGGTGAGTCCCGGCAACCTGTTGCTGGGAGCCTTGCTGGGCATTCTGGCGCCCATCCTGATGGCACCGCTGCGGCCCTTGTCTGTACGCATCAGTCACCCGGGGACGGTAGTGCGCCTGATCGTGCGGGTCGGCATCGATGTACTGGTGTCCAACCTCCAGGTTGCCAGGAGTGTCTGGACGGCCAAGCGCCACCCACCGCGCTCGCGCTTCGTGCATATTCCACTGGAACTGCGCGACGCCCACGGCCTGGCGGCGCTGTCGATGATCACCACCGTGATCCCAGGCACTATCTGGTCGGAACTAGCACTGGACCGCAGCGTCCTGCTGTTGCATGTGTTCGACCTGGACGATGAAGCGCAGTTTATCGAGCACTTCAAACATACCTATGAACGCCCGCTGATGGAGATCTTCGAATGACTGGCCTGCTTGCCAACGCCATTCTCGCCAGCCTGTTCATTTTTGCCCTGGCCATGGCCCTGACACTGTTCCGGCTGTTTCGCGGCCCTTCGGCCCAGGACCGCGTCCTGGCACTGGACTACCTCTATATCCTGGCGATGCTGACCATGCTGGTGCTGGGCATCCGCTATGCCAGTGATACCTATTTTGAAGGGGCGTTGTTGATCGCGTTGTTTGGCTTTGTCGGCTCGTTTGCCCTGGCCAAGTTCCTGCTGCGCGGAGAGGTAATCGAATGAACAACCTGAACGAGTTGCCGTTCTGGATCGAGTTGCTGGTCGCGATATTGCTGCTGCTTAGCAGCCTGTTTGCCCTGAGCGGGGCACTGGGCCTGATTCGCCTGAAAGATTTCTTTCAACGCATGCACCCGCCTGCCCTCGCCTCGACGCTGGGCACCTGGTGTGTCGCACTCGCTTCGATCCTGTACTTCTCGACGCTCAAGCAGACACCGGTGCTGCACGCCTGGCTGATCCCGATCCTGATGGCAATCACCGTGCCGGTGACCACCTTGCTACTGGCCCGCGCCGCGCTGTTTCGCAAGCGCATGGCAGGTGACAAAGTCCCGGGGGAAATCAGCAGCACCCGTGAGCGGGCAACCAAAGCCTAAGCCGTCAGTTTTTGCAGCTCACGGCGAACCATCGCAGCGAATTCAGGGGGGCCCAGCTGATATAGCTGGGTGGCGACCCAGTCCAACCAAGCCCCTTGCAAACGCGGACGCTGTGCCAACCACTGCTCAGCTTGCTCTCGCGCCTTGGCCTGGTGGCGTGCATGAAACTCGGCGCGCCCACGGGTCTCTATCGGTGCGTTCACTCGCTGGCCTTGAAGGTGGTCAGCTCACCCTTGCGCCATTTGGCGGCCTTGCCGGTGGCAGCCTTCAGAATTTTGCTCAAGCCTTCCTGCAACTGCTGGTGTGCGGCAAAAACCAACACCACACCCTGGCCTTCACGCAAGACGATACCTTCGCCTTCAGGCACAGAGACAAAGGCATAGTCGCCCAGGCCATAAACTGTCAGTTTGATGTCACGAAAACGTACTTCCAGTTTGCCACCTTCGCGGCTGGGCAACACGGCGGCGCGAAAGTGATCGCCAACCTTCAGCTCCAGACGTTGTTTGTCATCGACCACCATTGCAACATCGGTATCGATCTCGGCCATGTACAGGCCTTCCGCGTTTTGCTCGGTAACATAGACAAAACGCGATTGAAACTGTTTGACCAATTTGGCCCGAAGATCGCCCAGGACAAACAGGGCATGGGTATCCAGATTACTGACTGCCAATGAAGAATTCCTCAAAACCGATTACACATCGCCGCCACACGGAAACCAAGGTTCCGTGAAGGCACCGGCACTTCAATTTGAAGTCTGAAAGACTAATGGATAAGCGTACGAATAGCCTGAGCTGACAGCCGCGCAAGTGAGCGGGATTAATTACCTTTCTCTGCCAGCCCAGGCCTGGTGGCGGATGTTCAGCAGAATTCCTCAATCAGAACAGCCATGTCTGACAGCACTAGCGCAATAAAAATGCGATAGATAAAGGCAGGCTCTTCAACAGAATGAGTGCCGGAAAATCATCCGCAATACACAGGGGAGTGAATATGCACGAAAACACCGATTTACGTCGAGAGCTCAATACCCATTCCTGTGCAGATTGTTCTACCACCACGGTGTCGACACCCCGCTACGTGGTGATCCCCGCCGGCAAGTCTTTTTTCCATGTCACCGAGCATGCCACTGGAAGAGTCAAGGGCTTCCGTCGTGAGCACAACCAGGCCTGTGCCCTGGCCCGCGACCTGGAAAGTTGATTGCCACGACCTCAGCCGGCCTGGCGCGCCACGACGGGTCGGCTGCCTGCATTCAATTGCTCAAGCCACGCCGCACGGCACTCCTGGGCTTCGGCGCGGCTGGCAAAGGCCGTACCACGGCGCTCGCCGTTGACCAGCACCACCCAGCACACTCGCTTGCCCAAGGCCTGCAGAGACGGGGGCACACCACTTCCAATCATCACAGCTACATCGACTTGGCTATGCATCATTCCCTCCGGAATTTATTAGCAACCTAACGATATAGCCATGATAAGGCCTGCACCGCTGCGGAAAAAGCTATCCACCGCATAGCTGTTTTGCATCAGCGGTAACAAAGCTGACTCAGTTAAATACCGCTTGCTGTGGTCGGTAGCCCAGCCGCAACCCGCCCCAATGACGTCCCTTGACCCGAATAGGTACCGACAAATCGTGCATCAACTCACCCGTGTCGCGCGTGTAGGTCTGTAACAGGACCGCCTGCTGATGGCTGCCGCAGCGAATGCCTGTGCGGTCGTCGAACTTGCGCTTGCTGCGATTGTGCGCGGTATCCACCGCCTCATCGCCGGTCAACGGCTGGTTGAATGCCATGTTATGGGTGGGGACGTAGCCTTGCTGGGTACAGGCGATGGCAAATACCAGCCCCTCATGCTGCTTCAGCAAGGGCTCCTGGATGGCGGGCAGGACCTGATCGGTGTAGCGGTCGAATCGCGTCTGGTAGCGCGCTGGCGAGGTACTCGCAATGCGCTGGTAATGACGATCGAACAGATCCTCCAGGCCGATTCGCCCCAAGGTAACATCGGCCTCGAACTGTGCCTCGATCTGCTGGGCCCCTTGCCGGGCCAGGTCATAGACCCGCTGGTGGTAATCGTCCAGGCCGACCTCGGCCAGTCGCTCGCTGATACTCTCTGCCTGGCCTTCCAGCTGCACCGCGGCCTGGGCCAGCCGCTGGGTTTGCTGGTCACTGGCCTGCAGATCACTGCGCATGCGTGCCACTGCCTCGAACAGGCTGTCCAGTTGGACCCGGTTGGTCTCGGTACCCTCGGCGATTTCGCCGATCTGCTGCTCCACCCCGGCAGCCAGGCTGGCAATGCTGTCCAACTGCTCACCGGTGTGCTCGACCTGGTCAACACCGCTGTGCAGGTCATCCGACAATGTGCGGATCTGCTCGACCACCTGGGCCGTACGCTCCTGAATGTCAGCGACCATCAGGCCGACCTCCTGCGTGGCACTGGCCGTGCGCCCGGCCAAGCCACGAACCTCATCGGCCACCACGGCAAAGCCACGACCGTGCTCCCCTGCCCTGGCCGCCTCGATGGCCGCGTTGAGCGCCAACAAATTGGTCTGGCTGGCAATGGACTGTATCACCAGGGTGACCCGGGCAATGTCTTCACTGCGCTGGTGCAAGGCCTCGATCAACTCGCGGCTGGCGCTGGCACGCGCGCTCAGCTGGTGCATCCGCTGGATCGACTCCGCCAGCACTTCGCGCCCACTGGCGCTGCTCTGGTGAGCGGTGCGCGCAGCAGCCAAAGCATGCTGGCTCAGTTGGGAGGTAGCCTTCTCGGTGCCGATCATGACTTCGGCACTGCTGACGATCTGCGCCGCAGCGTCCAGTTGCGACTGCAGCTTGCTCGCCAGCTGTTGCACTGAGAACGCCACACCCGCAGCCGACAGGGCGTTGTGGCTGGTGGTCCTGGCAAGGTCGCGTGTCAAGTCACCCAGTGGGTCGCTGTCAGCCTGGACAACTGCAAGGGGCTTGCGCAAGCGAGGAACCCACAAGGCCAACAATGCCAACGGCAAGCAGACATAGACTGACACCCCGGCAAACGCCATGGCCGCCAGTACCCCCGTCAGCACCAGGCTTTGCAGTAACAGCATCGACCAGGGCGCAGTACCACTCGACGCAACTTCAGGCTCCAGCAAGTCACCAGACAGCGATTCATTTCGCAGCATGTTCGAGCTCCAACGCGGCATGTTGTTATTGTACGGCCATTAAAAGCCACTATAACGCCATTATCCATGCTCCTTTCGGTGTACAGCCTTTACCCTTGATGCAGGACAACAAACGCAAAAACCCCGGGGAGCGATTCCCGGGGTTCTTGTTGGACACCTGTGTCTGTCAGGCTTGACGCTGGTGCTTGTCGATCTGCTCGTGACGCTCTTGAGCTTCGATGCAGTACTTGGTGGTCGGGCTGATCAGCAGACGCTTCAGGCCGATTGGCTCACCGCTGTCGTCACACCAGCCGAAGCTCTCGTCGGCAATACGGCCCAACGCCATTTCCAGTTGTGGCAGCAGACGCTGATCACGTTCGATCGCGTTCACCAACCAGTGGCGCTCTTCTTCGACCGAGGCGGCATCGGCAGGATCGGCAGGCGTATCCAGGCTTTCGATGGTTACACGGCTCTGCTCGATGCGCTCATGGGTCTCAACCTTCATCGACTGCAGCAGCGCGGTGAAGTAAGCCAGTTGCTCAGCGTTCATGTAATCATCGGCCGGCATGGCCAGCAACTTTTCCTTTGTCATTGATTTCTCTATAAAAAATACGTGCATTAAGGCGAATCGGGTGCTCCTGGCGAACAGCTCGCCAGCAGCGGAATTCTTCAAGCACCATCCGGCACTCAATTTACAGGGGGCGGCAGTCTACGGCCGAGATTCGCACTGGGCAACAGGAATGACGGTGCAATTGACCGAAAAGGCCCACAAGTGCTTCCCCTGGCGCGGGTTTATAACAAAAAAACTACCTGCGAGGCGCTTTCCTGGGGACAAACGGTGTATTGGCGGCAAAAAGCTTGTAACAAATTCTCGTCTGCCGCTGTAAGCAGGTTTCCCTCAACCCAGCAACTGGCTCAACACCGCGCGCAACTTGCCCGGCTTCACAGGTTTGTTCAGCAACGGTACACCGAGGCGCTGCATGGCCCGGCGACTCTGCTCGCTGCGGTCGGCGGTGATCATCACGGCAGCGATGCGCTGGCCGAAATGACCACGCAGGTCACGCACCACCTCGCACCCGGTCACCCCATGGTCGAGGTGAAAATCTGCCAGGATCAACTCCGGCACCTGTCCCGCAAGCACTGCCAGCGCTTCACTATAGTCAGCGGCGGTCACCACTTCACATCCCCACTGCTGCAACAGCGCCGCCATACTCTGCTGGATACTCGATTCGTTATCCAGCACCAGCAATCGCCGCCCCGGCAACGGATCACCAAGCGCAGCGTGCACGAAGGCCGTCGCAGCCGGGGCTTGTGGCAGGTACGGCGACAACGGCACCTCGATGCTGAACACCGAGCCACAGCCCGGCCAGGAGCGCACCTGAACCCGGCACTCGAGGATCCGCGCAATGCGCTCGACAATGGCCAAGCCCAGCCCTACCCCCTTGCGATCGGCAGCCCGGCCCACATCCAGTTGGTTGAACTCGAGAAAGATGGATTCGAGGCGATCGGCTGCAATGCCTCGCCCGGTGTCCCAGACCTCCAGCCGCACATGCGCGCCCTGTCGGCGGGCACCGAGCAGAATGTGCCCCTGTTCGGTGTAGCGGCAGGCGTTGCTGATGAAGTTGCGCAGAATTCGCGTCAACAGACGCAGGTCGGTACGAACGGCCAACCGGCCACTGCGAACCCGCAAGCCCAGGCCAGCAGCTTCGGCCACCGGCTGGAACTCCGAGGCCAGGGGAGCCAGCACTTCGTCCAGGCTGTAGAGATCCAGGTCCGGTTTGACTGCGGCCTGGTCCAGCCGGGAAATATCCAGCAGGTCGGTCAGCAAGTCTTCGGCGCCTTCCAGCGCCTGGTGCGCGCGCTCGACCAGCTGTTGCTCGGCAGCGGGCAAACTGCGCTCGCGCAGGGTGGAAATCAGCAACCGCGCGGCATTGAGCGGTTGCAACAGATCGTGGCTGGCGGCCGCCAGGTATTTGTCTTTGCTGCGATTGGCCGCCTGGGCGGCATCACGGGCCTCGATCAGTTCGTTGGTGCGCTCGGCGACCCGCTGCTCCAGTTGATCGTTGAGCTGCTGCAGGCGTTGCTGGGCCAGTTTGCGTTCGGTGATGTCAGCCACAAAGCCTTCCACCACACCCGGCTCGTCCGGACGCAGCAGCAGGTTCATCAGCACGTCGATATGGCTGCCGTCACGCCGGCGCAACTGGGTTTCATAGCCGATTAGCGCTTGCTCGCGTTGCAGTGCCTGGGCAATGGTCCGCAGTTCATCCTGGCCACCGGCGAACAGGTGGCTGGCCAGGTCCCGGCGCGAGAGCAACAGCGCAGGTGCGTCAGGGTAGCCCAACATACGTGCCAGCGCAGGGTTGGCGGCGCGCATGCCATCGACGAGGCTGGCCTGGAAAATGCCGTGCACAGCATGCTCGAACAACCATTTGTAGCGATTGCGCTCTGCTTCCAGTTCCTCCAGGCGTACGGCCAGCTCCGGATAATGACTTTTGCGTACGGTGTGATTGCTCAGCCCCAACAACCCAGCCAGCGCGTCACCCTGGAGGTCAGAGGGCCTCGCCATACACCACCTCGACGTCGCGCTGACTGGAACTGCGCGGGTTGGTGAGGATGCAGGGATCGCCCATGGCGTGCTGGGACAGGAACGGGATGTCGGTCATTCCCACCCCGTGCAGGCTCAAGGTTTCATGAAAGCCAACCGCATGTTTGAGAGCGATCAGGTGCTCGACCAGGCGCTGGCTGATCTGCTTGTGGTTAAGACCCCGGCAATCGATGCCCAAGGTCTGCGCGATCACTTTGAAGCGATCGGGTGCTGCGCTGTAGTTGAATGCCACCACATGCTCGACCAGCACCGCGTTGCACAGCCCATGGGGCAGGTCGAGAAAGCCTCCAAGGCTATGGGACATGGCATGTACCGCGCCAAGAATCGCATTGGAAAAGGCAAGCCCGGCCTGCATGCTGCCAAGCATGATTTTTTCCCGCAGGGCAATATCGCTCGGGTTGGCAATCATCTCCACCAGGTTACCGTTGATCAGGCGCATGGCTTCCAGCGCGTGAGGATCCGTCAAGGGGCCGTGACCGGTGGACACGAACGCTTCGATGGCATGCACCAGTGCATCGATACCGGTACAGGCCGACAGGAACGGGTCCATGCTCAGGGTGGTTTCCGGGTCGATCAACGACACGTCGGGCACCACCGCCTTGCTGACGATAGAGAACTTCATCCGCTCCTGCTGGTTGGAGATAATCACGAACTGCGACACGTCGGCGGAGGTGCCGGCCGTGGTGGGGATGAGGATCAATGGGGGGCTGGGCACACGGATGGTGTCGACACCTTCGAACTCGAGGATGTGGCGACCGTGGGCCACCACAATGCCGATGCCCTTGGCACAGTCCATCGGGCTGCCACCGCCGACGGCGACGATCACGTCGCACTGCTCACTGCGATAGCGCTCGGCACCGCTCATCACTTCCTCGACCCGCGGGTTGGGCGAGACCTCGGTGTACAGGCAGTAGTCAATGCCCTGCCCTTGCAGACTGGCCTCGATATCGGTTACCCAGCCAGCAGCGATCACGCCCGGGTCACTGACCAGCAGTACCTTGCGCGCGCCGAAGGTTCTGGCGTAGTTGGCCACATGATGCCGGCAACCGGCGCCAAAGATGATTTCCGGGGAAACGAATTTGCGCAACTGGCTCAATTTCGGGCTCATGCGAGGCCTGTATCGTTGTTGTAGTCGTAAGCGCCAGCCTACTGCATCCGGGTATGAATGCAATCAGGCCCGAAAGGGCCTGAAACGACAACGCCGGCTGCTGCAAACAACAACCGGCGCCAGAGGGATCAACGATTGGCGAAGTACATCGTCACTTCAAACCCGATACGCAGATCAGTGAACGCAGGCTTTTTCCACATAGGTCCATCCTCTAATGGCACCACAGGATTGCGGTGCTTCTATTAATACACCGTTGTCGGTACGGGTCGAATGCTACTTTGGAAGCGATTTGGTACAGCTACCCGGGCGATCAGAAGAACCCCAGCGGATTGATGTCGTAGCTGACCAGCAGGTTCTTGGTCTGCTGGTAGTGGTCGAGCATCATCTTATGGGTCTCGCGACCGACCCCGGATTTCTTGTAGCCACCGAACGCGGCGTGCGCCGGGTACAGGTGGTAACAGTTGGTCCACACACGGCCCGCCTTGATGCCCCGGCCCATGCGGTAGGCGCGATTGATATCGCGGGTCCACACCCCGGCGCCCAGCCCGAACTCGGTATCGTTGGCAATGGCCAATGCCTCGGCCTCGTCCTTGAAGGTGGTCACGCCCACCACCGGACCGAAGATCTCCTCCTGGAACACGCGCATCCGATTGTGCCCCTTGAGCAGGGTCGGCTGGATGTAATAACCCGTGGACAGGTCGCCGCCCAGTCGCTCGCAGTCGCCGCCAGCCAGCACTTGAGCGCCCTCTTCCTGGGCTATCTGCAGGTAGGAAAGAATCTTGTAGTACTGTTGCTCCGAGGCCTGGGCGCCCACCATGGTTTCGGTGTCCAGGGGGTTGCCGCGCTTGATCTGGCTGATTTTCTTCAGCACCTGCTCCATGAACGGCTCATAGATCGACTCTTGCACCAAGGCTCGTGACGGGCAGGTACAGACTTCTCCCTGGTTGAAAAAGGCCAGCACCAGGCCTTCAGCGGCTTTCTCGATGAACGCCGGCTCGGCCTGCATGATGTCCTCGAAGAAAATGTTCGGCGATTTCCCTCCCAGTTCCACCGTTGATGGAATGATGTTTTCGGCGGCGCACTTGAGAATATGCGCGCCCACCGGGGTGGAGCCGGTAAAGGCAATTTTGGCGATGCGCTTGCTGGTGGCCAGGGCTTCGCCAGCTTCGCGTCCAAAGCCCTGGACAATATTCAGTACACCCGGCGGCAGCAGGTCACCGACCAGCTCCGCAAACACCGTGATCGACAACGGCGTTTGCTCAGCCGGCTTCAGAACCACACAGTTACCCGCCGCCAGGGCCGGGGCCAGCTTCCAGGCCGCCATCAGCAGCGGGAAGTTCCACGGAATGATCTGCCCGACCACACCCAGCGGCTCGTGAAAGTGGTAGGCCGCGGTCATGTCGTTGATTTCGGCAGCGCTGCCCTCCTGGGCGCGAATGCAACCGGCAAAATAGCGAAAATGATCGGCAGCCAGCGGCACATCGGCATTGAGCGTCTCGCGGATGGCTTTGCCGTTGTCCCAGGTTTCGCTGATGGCCAGTACTTCAAGATGTGCTTCGATACGGTCGGCAATCTTCAGCAAGATGCGCGAACGCTCCTGGACCGACGTACGTCCCCAGGCATCGGCGGCGGCATGGGCAGCGTCCAGGGCACGCTCGATATCATCGGCGTTCGAGCGTGGGAACTCTGCAATCGGCTGGCCGTTGACCGGAGAACTATTGGTGAAGTACTGGCCACTGAGCGGCGCAACGAAATCACCGCCGATGTAATTGCCATAACGTGATTTGAAATTTGCAATTGCATCCGGCGTACCGGGGGCTGCATAGATCATGATGGGGCCTCTGCTGATCGAGGCCTGTCGCAACGACAGGCAGTGAGTCGATCTTATTCAGCGAGGCAGGCGGGACGAATCGGCCCTTGGCAGGGAACGACTACTCATTTGGTAGTAAGGCACAGGCCGGGGTAGCAAGGTTGCCTGCCACCCCGGCAACGCTGCTAAAGCCCCAGGAACAAGGCATCGGCGGAAGCCCTGTCGATCAGGCTGCGGTAGATCTGGATCACCACCTGGCTGTTCTGCTCGGCTTTCACTCGATACTGCCCACCATCAAATCGCTGTTCACGGGTTTTCAGGTGGGCTGCGGTAAAGTCACTGGCCGCCGTGTCCATGCTTGGGTAATGAAAGTGGGCATACCACAGGGGTTGCCCGGTTGTGTCGCTGATCACATATTCTTGCAGGTAGTCTTGAGGCCGGCCTGTGCGCCGTGCGCTCGGTTCACGTCCTTTGGGCCGGGTAATACTGATCTCACCCTGACGCTTGAGATAGACGAGGCGACCTACCGTCGGAGGTTGCGCCCTGGTGATCGAAATGCGCAATTCGCGCCCCAGGGCACGCATTGCCACCGCCTTGTCACTCAAGGCCTTGGCTTCGATCGCTGCGTCATGTTCCTGGGTAGCGCGGTCGACCTCGTTCACCGCGGTCAGGGCCTCTTCGATATCGTTGGCCAGCGCCTCCAATGGCGTCGCCTGCTGCACCAGAATCTCCTCCATTTCTACACCGATCGTTGCCGTTCGGGCCTGGCTCCGGGCCTGCAGCATCTGCCGCTCTGCGCCGGCCAAAAGTTTGCCGACACGTTTGAGCAGGTTGCCCAGACTTGCGCGGGGTGCCGCAGTTTGCACGGGTGTGGCGGGAGCGACAGGCTGCCAGACACCCGCTTCGCTGGACTCCTGATAAACCGCCAATTCGCTGTTCTCGATCGGATCAAGCACGACCACTGAATCCGGATTGCTGCCCGTCCCCACCCGCCGCTGACCAACCACCCCTCCTCGATTGCGCGTCTTGATCACTGCATGCCTGCTGTTCGCCCTTGGCTGGGCTGGCTCGCTTTCGCTGGATAACACGCGAATATGCCTGGCCAACTCGCCTTCGGCTTCCAGCAACATCCTTTGAAGCGAATGCACATACGCCTCGACCAAAGGTTTGGCGGCTTCACTCCTCGGCCCCGCTTGATAGTTACGCGCCACCTCCAAGGCAACGGCAAAGTTGCGAACGCTGCCATCGAGCACCTCAACGCGTTCCTGGCTCGTAAACGAGGTATCGCCTTCAAGCGTGGCCTGCATCTGCAGTGCAATACGTGACGACTTCACCGTATCCAGCAACTGCCACACTTCGCCTTGGTCGGCCTCCAGAATCAACACACCTTGCAGGCTGATCTCGCTGGATTGCCATGACCTGTAGGAGTTTGCTCTCCCAAGTTGCTCATCGATTTCGGCGATATTCTGCGGCCCCGTTGGTAATAAGCCGCGCAATTGTCGACGTACCTCACGAATGGCTTCAAAGCTCGCCAAAGCCTCTTTGATGAGTGCCTTGGCGTGACGGGACGCCTGGACAAACCGTTCACGCCTGCCCGCCACGCCATTGCCCCCCGCCTGCTGCAGCGGCGGCTCTTGCACGCTTGGCAGTGTACGTGCCCGCGTGACGCTATCGATAAACTGTAAGCGCAACATACGAACCAGATGGATTTGAGCACTCGCCAGTTCGAACAGATTGCTGGCGCGAGCCCGGTTGAAGTTGGCCTGGCTCTTCAGCTGGTTCAATGCCTGAAAACTTTCGTCGGCCTTGATCAACTGCTGACAGTGGTGACGTATGTCGTCGACATACGCCCGCAGGTGCTGCTCGCCTGGATGTTTGTCGAAGCCGAATTCCGCCTCGTTCCGAGCAAGCCGCGCAATTCGCGCCTCGCGTTCGATACTCAAACCAGCAAGCTCATGCTCCAATGCTGTCACCCGCTGCCGATTGGCTTCACGCATTTGCTCGATGCGCCGATTCAGCGGCATGCCACCCCGCAGGCGCAGCCCTAGGTCGAAGGCCCAGACGCCGGGCGTCTGCTGACGCAACCAGGGGCCCAACTGCCCTTGCCCGTCGACGATGCGTGTTCCATCTTCGGTGATCGCGACCTCATATACATTACTGTCGACGCTCGCCCACAGGTGATCGGCGTGCAGGTACAAACCCTGTCGCGGCCCGTGGGGCAGCGCCTCGCCCAATCGACCCAGGGTCAACTCAGCCTTGAACGGCTCCAGCGCCGTGCGCTGCGCACTGGTCAAGCCGGGCCTGGCCGACGACCAACTGAAATCCAGGCCCGCCAGTGACGCAGCGGAGGGCGAACTCGGCGCACGCTCGACAGCGTCATCGACAAGACGCATGGGCACTAACGTCTCGTTGTTCTCCGGCGCACGAGACGGTGCTTTCAACAGCGGCGGCTCGTTCCTGAACGTGAACAGTATCGACGCGACATTGAACAACAACACGGCCAGCCGCTCGCCGTCCTCCTGCGCCTCAGGTAACTGAAGTTCACTTTGCAGGCTGGCGAAAAACTGCAGCATCCAGGCGGAAACGGTCACAGGGCCATTGAAGAAGGGCAACAGGGTGTTGAACATCAGCCATCCCAATTCTTCATAAGCGATCCAGCGGTTCTCACTGTTGGATACCGACTGAGCCTCGGCCAGGGCAACCAACTCCCGCGCGCAAGAAAGGTACAGCTGTCCCAGCATATTTTCGCCCAGGGCCTCCTCGGCCAGGGTGGAAGGTGCAGAGACCTCGATGGGCGAGAATTCCGCACCTTGCGTGAATCGAACGATATGCGGTTGCTCGAATCCGCCTCTGGCATAAAGAGGCCGTGCATTTTCATCAAGGCGCGACAACACGTCATCCTGCAATGCCCCGCCGTCGTACAACGCCTCGCAAAACCCTTGTTCCGTGGTGAACTCGAGCAGCGGCTGTGGATGCAGCGAACGGTACAGCACACAGGGTCCGCCTTCGGACTTCCTGGCGTCGATCAAGTACGCATTCAGGGCGACATCCGCCTTGGCACCGGCGCGACGCCGGAACGCCAGCGGCCGCATCCGCGCCAACGCGACATGACCAGGCACAACGTCACAGATCGATTGCACCAGCTTGACGCCTCGAGAGGTAATGCCATCGGTCTTGCGCAGGTACTTCTCAAGTGCCAGCAGTGGCAGTTGCTCACGCACCTGATCAACGAACAACGTCTGGCGGGCAGCCCGCGCCGACGCATCATCGAGCAACTGCTGGCGTAGCAAGTCCGGATACGCTTTGCCAAGGTCCAGCCGGCTGACCAAGGTTTCAAGGTAGCCGCGCGTCAGCCAGTCGGGCACCGGGGCACCGTTGCGAGACTGCACCGTTACCGATCCTGCCCGCAATGCCGAGCGGTTCTCCAGCGCGAGCTGTGCCAGGCTCAAGCGCACTACCGTGACCGAACCCACCGGGTACAGGTTGCCGCCGCTACCCGCTGCAGCAGCGTCCACCCGTTCGTTGACCACCTCAAAGTCCTCGAGATTCAACCTCGCCGATTGCGGGTGATCGGCCAGAACTGCCGCGCGCACTGCGTCTTTTGCGTAGTCGAGGATCCCAGGTATGTCGAACAGGAATGATCTGCCCGCACCGCGTCGCTGCGCCCTGGCCAGTCGCACCAGGCCGCTGGCATAGGCGTGACGATCGGCGATACTGGACTGCTGCAGCCACAGGGGCAGTTGACGCTGATACAGCAGGCGGGTCTGACGCTGATTGACCGCACAGATATCGATCAGCGACGTGGCCTCATCCAGATACTGCATCAGCAGGTCCGGCAAGTCGGGATCGGTGCCTCGGGTCGCCTGCGCGATGCGCTCAATCAACACCAACAATTGCTCGAACAGCATCGTCACCTGTGCCTGGAACATTGGCCCAGCGATCTTGTGCAGGGTCAATGTAACAGGAGCGCCGTGCCGACTCCCGCGCAGGGCATTGACCAACGCCTCGCGCGATTCAAAACGGTGCAGCTTGCCCGCCAAGGTATAGACCAACACCATAGTGCGCTGCTGCTCGGGCACTGCTCGTTCGATCAGCAGCGCACTGGCCCATTCCGGTTCCAGCGCCTGGGTCGTTGTTGCATCGGCGTTGAGCAGCCATACCGTGACATCGGCCATGTTGTCCAGCTGCGCACGCTGCGCCGCCTCCGGGAACGCAGCCACGGCCTTGGCCGTGACAGCCTCGAAGGCGCTGAGCGTACCTGCACTCAGTTCAAGATCGCAGTCCGTCACGAACTGGTTATGCAGGTAATTCACCAGCCATCCCCAAGGACTGTTTGGTCGATCCCCGCGATAGCTCCAGAACTCAGCGAGCACCCGCTTGTACTCATCGAGCAGGAATGGGCCGCACTCGTCGAGCAACGTCTGGACCTGGTACAGGTCGACGTCCGTGGCGCTCGGAGTTTGTGATGCGCGGTCCGTGCTGAGCAGATCGACACCCGCGGTGAGGTTGAGACTGGATGCCTGACAGTAACGAACGATCAAGGCATCGGCCAGGCTGCCGAGGCGCCAGCCCTGCCCGGGCACCCTACGGTACAGCGTCAGGGTAGAGGGCGCGGGACCCTTGATACCGCGCTCGCGCCATTGCTGCTCGATGATCTGCGCAGCAACGCTTCGCAGTGAGGGTCGCAGAGCGAAGTGCCGGGCAATCGGACCGCAGAGTTTGGCACTCAGGGCCATCTGCCCGAGGGGGGATGGGATCAGCGTCATGAGCGAGCTTCCTGTTGTTGAAAGGAAGCTGTATCTCAACGCTACCCACCCTCACCCGGGTGGTACATGATGCTACGCTCAGCGGTCCTTGAACTGCGGTTCGCGCTTGGCGATGAACGCGGCCATACCCTCTTTCTGGTCTTCGGTGGCGAAGGCAGCATGGAACACCCGGCGCTCGAAACGCACGCCTTCGGCGAGGTTGACCTCAAAGGCACGGTTGACGCTTTCCTTGACCATCATGGTCATCGGGATCGACTTGCTGGCGATGGTCGCGGCTACCTTCAATGCCTCTTCCAGCAGCTCGGCCTGCGGCACCACGCGAGCCACCAGGCCAGCGCGCTCAGCCTCTTCGGCGCCCATCAGGCGACCGCTCAAGCACAGTTCCATGGCCTTGGCCTTGCCCACCGCACGGGTCAGGCGCTGGGTGCCGCCCATGCCCGGCAGCACGCCGAGGTTGATCTCGGGCTGGCCGAACTTGGCGTTGTCAGCCGCCAGGATGAAGTCGCACATCATGGCCAGTTCACAGCCACCACCCAGAGCAAAACCGGACACGGCAGCGATGATCGGCTTGCGACGGTTGGCGATGCGGTCAGCATCGCTGAACAGGTCATCGACGTAGATCTGCGGGTAACGCAAGTCGGCCATTTCCTTGATGTCGGCGCCTGCGGCAAAGGCTTTGGCCGAACCTGTCAGCACCACACAACCGATGTTCGGGTCGGCTTCGAGCTGGTCCAGCGCCTGGTTGATCTCGCCAACTATCTGCGCGTTGAGCGCATTGAGCGCCTGCGGGCGATTGAGGGTGATCAGGCCGACCTTGCCGTGGATGTCCAACAGAATGGTTTCAAAACTCATGCAAGCTGCTCCGTTCAAAGATTGCGCGCAATGACCATGCGCTGAATATCGCTGGTGCCTTCGTAGATCTGGCAGACCCGCACATCGCGGTAAATGCGCTCCAGCGGAAAGTCACTCAGATAGCCATAACCGCCCAGGGTCTGCAAGGCATCCGAACAGACCTTTTCGGCCATTTCCGAGGCAAAAAGCTTGGCCATCGACGCTTCGACCAATGCCGGACGCCCGGCATCACGCAGCGCAGCGGCGTGCTGGACCATCTGCCGGGCCACCGCCACACGGGTGGCCATGTCGGCCAGGCGGAAGGCCACCGCCTGGTGTTCGATCAGCGGCTTGCCGAAGCTCTGGCGCTCGCGGGCATAGTCGCGGGCCACTTCAAAGGCGGCCCGGGCCATGCCCACCGATTGCGATGCAATACCGATGCGCCCCCCTTCAAGGTTTGCCAAAGCGATCTTGTAGCCTTCGCCCTCCTCGCCGAGGCGGTTGGCCACCGGCACACGTACATCGTCAAAAACGATCTGGCAGGTGTCGGAGGCGTGCTGGCCGAGCTTGTCTTCAACCCGTGCCACCTGGTAACCCGGTGAATCGGTCGGCACGATGAAGGCACTGATGCCGCGCTTGCCGGCGGCCGGGTCAGTGACGGCAAACACGATCACCACCCCGGCGTTCTGCCCCGAGGTGATGAACTGCTTGCAACCATTGAGCACATAGTGATCGCCGTCGAGGCGGGCACGCGTCTTCAGGCTGCTGGCATCGGAGCCGGCCTGGGGTTCGGTCAGCGCGAAGGCACCGAGCATCTGGCCGCTGGCCAGTGGCACGAGGAACTGCTGTTTTTGCGCGTCGCTGCCAAACTTGAGGATCGGCACGCAGCCCACCGAGTTGTGGACGCTCATGATGGTCGAGCAAGCGCCATCGCCGGCGGCGATTTCTTCCAGGGCCATGGCATAGGCCACGTAGCCCGTGTCACTGCCGCCCCACTGCTCCGGCACCAGCATGCCGAACAGGCCCAGTTCGGCCATTTCCCCGATCGCTTCCTTGGGGAAGCGGTGCTCACGGTCCCACTGCTCGGCGAAAGGGCGCAGGCGCTCCTGGGCGAACTGGCGGACGGCGTCGCTGATTTGCTGTTGTTCGTCGTTAACTAGCATGGTGCACCTCAATACAGACACTCGACCGCCATGGCCGTCGCTTCACCGCCGCCTATGCAGATGGCGGCCACGCCACGGCGCAGGCCTTTCTGGCGCAAGGCAGCCAGCAGGGTGACGAGAATTCGTGCGCCCGAGGCGCCGATCGGATGGCCCAGGGCACACGCGCCGCCATGCACGTTGACCTTGTCGTGGGGCAGGTCCAGGTGCTTCATGGCCGCCAGGGTGACCACGGCAAAGGCTTCGTTGATCTCGAACAGATCGACCTCGGCCAGGTTCCAGCCGGTGCGTTTGATCAGCTTGTCGATAGCGCCGATCGGTGCGGTGGGAAATAGCGCCGGGGTGGCGGCGAACGCGGCGTGGCCGTGGATTACAGCCAGTGGCTTGAGCCCCTGTTTTTCGGCCTGCGAGCGGCGCATCAGCACCAGTGCCGCGGCACCGTCGGAGATAGAACTGGCGTTGGCCGCCGTGACCGTACCGCCATCACGGAAGGCGGGCTTGAGCTGAGGAATCTTGTCCAGGCGAGCCTTGGGCGGCTGCTCGTCGTCGCTGATCAGGCGCTGTTCCTTGCCCACGGTCACTTCGACCGGAACGATCTCGCTGGCAAAGCTGCCATCCTTGATTGCCTGTTGCGCACGGGTCAGCGAGGCGATGGCGAAATCATCCTGCTGCTGGCGGGTGAAGCCATTGTGCTCGGCGCAGTCCTCGGCAAAAGTGCCCATCAGGCGACCCTTGTCGTAGGCATCTTCCAGGCCGTCGAAAAACATGTGGTCGATGATCTTGCCGTGGCCCATGCGGTAGCCGCTACGGGCCTTGTCAAGCAGATACGGTGCGTTGGACATGCTTTCCATGCCGCCGGCCACTACCACATCGGCGCTGCCGGCCAGCAGCAGGTCATGGGCCATGATGGCCGCCTGCATACCCGAGCCGCACATCTTGTTCAAGGTGGTGCAGGTGGTGCCCTTGTTCAGGCCTGCGCCCAGGGCAGCCTGGCGCGCAGGCGCCTGGCCAAGGCCTGCGGCCAGAACGCAGCCGAACAGTACCTGTTCGACGCTGTCAGGGGTTACGCCAGCACGCTCGACGGCAGCGCGAATGGCCACGGCGCCCAATTGCGGCGCGGTGAGGCTTTTCAGGTCGCCCTGCAGTCCCCCCATTGGGGTGCGCACGGCGCTGACGATGACGATCGGATCGTTGGCAAGGGTCATGATTTCAGTCCTCCTGCAGTTATTTGGCGGCCATGCGCAAGGCACCGTCGAGACGGATCACCTCGCCATTGAGCATGCTGTTTTCGATGATATGACGGGCCAGTGCCGCATATTCCTGCGGGCGGCCCAGGCGTGGCGGGAACGGCACGCCAGCGGCCAGTGAATCGCGCACTTCCTGGGTCATGCCGGCCATCATCGGGGTTTCAAAAATCCCGGGGGCGATGGTCATGACGCGGATGCCGAAGCGTGCCAGTTCGCGTGCTGCGGGCAGGGTCAGGCTGGCAATCGCACCCTTGGACGCGGCATAGGCGGCCTGGCCGATCTGGCCGTCGTAGGCGGCGATCGAAGCGGTATTGATGATCACCCCGCGCTCACCTTCGCTGCTGGCCTCCCCTTCTGCCATGGCCGCGGCGGCCAGGCGCAACAGGTTGAAGCTGCCGATCAGGTTGACGTTGATCACCCGGCTGAAGCTTTCCAGGCCATGGGGGCCATTCTTGCCCAGCACCTTCTCGGCGCCGACGATGCCGGCGCAGTTGATCAGGCCGTGCAGGCTGCCGAATGCAGTCACTGCGGCATCGACAGCAGCCTTGGCGGCAGCCTCCTGGCTGATATCGGCGACTGCAAAGCGGGCGTTCGGCCCCAGTTCCTGAGCCTTGGCGGCAACGGCTTCGGCGTTGAGGTCGACCAGCATCACCTGGGCGCCGGCCTCGATAAGCATCTGCGCGGTAGCAGCGCCCAGGCCCGAGGCCGCGCCGCTGACAATGAAGTTCTTGTTGGCGATCTGCATGATGTTCGTTCCTCAGGCGCTGGCGGTCTGGGCCAGCGCAGCTTGTTGTTTGGCGATTTCCTGGTTGCGCAGGATAAAGCGCTGCAGCTTGCCGCTCGGGGTCTTGGGCAGCTCGCTGACGAATTCGATCTCCCGTGGGTAGGCATGGGCATAGAGGCGTTGGCGCACGTGCTGTTTCAGCGCTTCGGCCAGCGCTTCGCTAGGCTTCTGGCCGCTGCCCAACACGACGAACGCCTTGATCAGCTCGGTACGCTCAGGGTCTGGTTTACCCACCACCGCCGCCTCGATCACCGCTGGGTGCTCGATCAGCGCACTCTCGACATCGAAAGGCCCAACCCGGTACCCGGAGGTGGTGATCACATCGTCACTGCGACCGACAAAGCTGATACTGCCATCGGTGTTGAGCTCGACGGTGTCGCCGCTCAGGTAGTACTTGCCGACGAAAGACTTGGTCGGCAGGCCGTGATAACCCCCGAACCAGCACAGCGGCGACTGCTCGCGGTCGACCGCCAGAATGCCCGGCTGCCCCGCGGGCAGTTCGTTGTGTTGCTCATCGAGCACGACGATTCGGTGCCCGGGGATGGCAAAGCCGGCCGACCCCAGGTGTACCGGATGCGCCAGGCCATGGTGGTTGCACAGCACCATGCCCAGTTCAGTCTGGCCGTAATGGTCGTGGATGGTCACGCCAAGCTCATCGGCGAACCAGCGGATCACTTCCGGGTTCAGCGGTTCGCCGGCGCTGCTGACCACCCGCAGGCGGCCCTTGATGGGCGCGCTGAACTCGCCGCCGGCGGCAATCAGCAAGCGGTAGGCGGTAGGCGATCCGGCCAGGTTGGTGATGGCGTATTTGTTGATGACTCGGCAGGTGCTATCGACGCTGAACGGGCCATCGAAAAAGGTCGTGGAATGCCCCAGCGCCAGCGGGCCGGTTACCGCGTAATAAAGACCGTAGGCCCAACCCGGATCGGCCAGGTTCCAGAAGTTGTCTTCGGGGCGTAGGTCGATGGCATCGCGCATGTAGCCCTGGAAGGCGACAATGGCGCGCAACGGTACTTCCAGCGGCTTGGCCGGGCCCGTGGTGCCTGAAGTGAACATCAGCAGGAACGGTGCATCGCACCCCAGCAGCACAGGCTCGCAGTGATTGCTGGCGGCATTGAGTTCGGTATGGAAATCCAGGTCGCTGGCGCCGGCCTGGGCACCGACGCAGATGATCGTCGGACAGCCATGCACGTCATCTAGCTTACTGCGGTTGAGCGGCTCGGTGACCACCACTCTGGCCCCGGACTGCTCCAGGCGGTGCTCGATAGCCTTGGGCCCGAAGGCGGTGAACAGGGGTTGATAGACCGCACCCAGGCGCCAGGTGGCGAGCACGGTTACCAGCAACTCGACAGTACGCGGCATCAAGCCTGCAACCCGATCGCCAGCGCCAACGCCTTGCGCCTTGAGCACATTGGCCAGGCGCGCGGCGGCCTCCTGCAATTGCTCGAAACTGTACTGCGCGCTGTCGCCCTCGCGGTTTTCACAGTTGAGCGCTATGCGGTGGTCGCCGACATGCCGGTCACAGCACTCGACACAGGCATTGAGTGCTTCCAGGCTGCCCTGCAGTACAGCTGCAGCGGTCTGCTGATAGTTGAAACCCTTCGCTGCGCCGCGGTAATCACGCATCGCCAGACTCCTCGTTTCTTATTGTTGGAATAAAACGAATGATCTGGAGATAGTCGCGCTAGCGCCGGGGCAGGACAATGGCCAAAGCTGTCAATCTGGATGACTGGTTTGGCGCTCGGGCTGGTCTTGGCCGATCAACGTGCGGTAATGACCCGGGTTGCAGCCGTACCATTTGCGAAAGGCCTTGTAGAACGAACTGCTGTCGGCAAACCCCAGGCGGTCGGCAATTTCGGCAAAGCTCACCTGGTCTTCGGCCAGCCAGGCGATGGCCAACTCCTTGCGCACACTGTCCTTGAGCCCTTGGTAGGTCTGGCCTTCTTCAGCCAGGCGCCGGCGCAGGGTCGAGGCCGAGATGCACAGTTGCTGGGCCTGGCCTTCGGTCTCGGGCCACTCGCCTGCCGGCAGTTGGCGCAACGAAGCCTTGATGCGCCGGGCCAGGCTCGCAGGGTCGCGGTACTTCACCAGGATGTTGCCAGGTGCCTCGGCTAGGAACCGCTGCAGCTCCTCCGGGGTGCGCTTGAGCGGCAGGTCCAGGCAGTCGGCGGCAAAGATCATGCGCGTGCGTGGGCGTCCAAACTGCAGGTTTTCCGAGAACATTACCCGGTAATCGTCGCAGAACGGTGGCTCATCGCAGCGCAGTTCGATGGCCAGGATCGGAATCCGTCGCCCGGCCAGCCAGCAGGCCACACCGTGGACGATCATCCAGAAGGTGAAATAGGTGAAGGGTCGACGCGGCGCTTCCTGCGGTTCGCCAATGACGATTTCGGCCAGGCTTTGCTGACGCACCAGCACCGGCTGCAAGTGTTCGAGCATCAGCCCCAGAAACGCCAGGGCGGATTCGATTGCCGCGCCCAGGGTCGGCTGGGTCATCGAGGAACGGCAGAGGAAGGCCAGGCTACCGGTGCGCAGGCCACGCGGGTCCATGCAGAAGAACTCATCGTGACAACGGCGCGCCAGCAGGCGCCAGAGCTCTGCGTAGGCACTCGCCGGCACCCGGGCGCTGGCCTCGTGCAGCTGCGCCGGATCGATGCCGACGCGGCTGAGCATGGCCAGGCTCGGCGCGCCGGGGGCGCAAGTCTGCAACAGCGCTTCACGCACCAGTTGCATCGAGATGGTGTCTTTCTCCGCCATCAGCCGTCGTTCACCCTGCCTGTCTTTATGTGAGGGCCATCTTAGGGGCCCGCCCGGAAAATGCCAGCCCCGCCTCAAATGGCCGCGGCCAGGCTCAGGAACGCCTGGATCAGGCGCAGTTCACGACGCCGCTCCAGGCAGCCGAGCATGTGCTGGTTGACCAGGCCAGGCCCGACTATGGGCCGGGCGACCACCCGCGGGTCGTGGCTGATTTCAACCGAGGAGACTATGCCGATACCCAGCTCTGCCGCCACCGCCTCGGTCACCGCCTCGCGGCTGTCCAATTCGAGCAGCACCCGTGGCTGCACCTGGGCCTCGCTGCAAGCCTGATCGAACGTGCGCCGGGTGATCGAACTGGGCTCGCGCAGCACCATGATCTGCTGGTTCAGCGCACTGATCTGCAGCGCCCAAGGCTCCTTCGCCCACGGGTGGCCGGCAGGCAGCAAGGCACAGATCCGTGAGTCGCCAAGATTCTGCAAATGCAGCCCCTTACGAGGTTCCACTTCGGTCATGACCGCCACGTCGGCATGTTCGGACAACAGTGCAGCCAGGGTTTCCTGAGCATTGCCCAGGCGCAGGTTGACAGTAACCCCCGGGTAACGCGCGCGCAGCTTGGCCAGCATCGGCATGACCCGGTGCGGGCCGTCGGCGGCCACCTCCAGGCGCCCGGTGAGCAGCTGGCGATTGGCCTCGAGCATGGCTTGTGCTTCTTCAGCCAGGCCAAACATGGCGCGGGTGATCGCCGCCAGTCGAATCCCCTCCTCCGTCAGCTCGACCCGACGCGCGGTACGCCGCAACAGGGTGATCTGGTAGTGCTCCTCCAGCGCCTTGATATGCCCGGTGACGGCCGGCTGGCTGATGAACAAGCGGCTGGCCGCACGGGTAAAGCTGCCCTCACGGGCGACAGCATCGAAAGCGCGGAGCTGGAACAGGTTCATATCTATCAGCCTGACTTATGGTTGGCATAACAACAAACAATTTGATTGATGGCGCGCAGAATTGCAACTTAGGTCCCGTAGATTCAGCCCACCGCTTGTGAGGACCACCGGAATGAGTAACGCCCCAATCCTGCTGACCCCCGGCCCACTGACCACCTCAGCCCGCACCCGCCAAGCAATGATGGTGGACTGGGGCTCCTGGGATCGTGACTTCAACCAACTGACCGCCAGCCTGTGCGAGCAACTGCTGGCCATCGTCGGCGGCGCCGACAGCCACCACTGCGTCCCCTTGCAGGGCAGCGGAACCTTTGCCGTGGAAGCCGCAATCGGCACCCTGGTGCCCCGCGATGGCAAGGTCCTGGTACTGATCAACGGTGCGTACGGCCAGCGCCTGGCAAAGATCTGCAAGGTCCTGGGTCGCGCCTACAGCACCTTTGAAACCGCTGAAGACGAACCCACTACCGCCGCCGACGTCGACCGCTTGCTGGCCGCCGACAGCACCATCACCCACGTGGCGCTGATTCACTGCGAGACCAGCACCGGCATCCTCAATCCGCTGCCAGAGATTGCCCAGGTCATCGCCCGTCACAGCAAGCGCCTGATCATCGACGCCATGAGTTCCTTCGGCGCACTGCCGATCGATGCACGCGAAGTACCGTTCGACGCGCTGATCGCCGCCTCCGGCAAATGCCTTGAAGGTGTGCCGGGCATGGGCTTTGTTTTTGCCAACAAAGACTCGCTGGCCGCAGCCGAGGGCAACTCGCCGTCGCTGGCCATGGACCTGCAGGACCAACACGCCTACATGGCCAAGACCGGCCAATGGCGCTTCACCCCACCGACCCACGTGGTGGCGGCGTTGCACGAGGCCCTGCTGCAATACAACGAAGAAGGTGGCCTGCCGGCCCGTCACCAGCGCTATGCCAGCAACTGCAAGGCCCTGCTCGATGGGATGGCGGCCATTGGCCTGCGCAGTTTTCTGCCGGCCGAGATACAGGCTCCGATCATCGTCACCTTCCACGCCCCGACAGACCCGCGTTATCAGTTCAAGGACTTCTACGAACGGGTCAAGGCCAAGGGTTTCATCCTCTATCCAGGCAAGCTGACCCAGGTCGAAACCTTCCGCGTCGGTTGCATCGGCTGCGTCGGCCCGGATGGCATGCAGGCCGCGGTCAATGCCGTGGCCGAGGTACTGCGTGAAATGGAAGTGCTGGAAATCTGAAGTCTGCCCTTTACCTAACCTGCGAACCGACCCGCTCAAGGAATCTTCACATGAACTACAACAACCCGACTCAACTGCAAGCCGCCATCCTCGACTGGGCCGGCACCGTGGTCGACTTTGGCTCCTTTGCTCCGACCCAGATTTTCGTCGAGGCCTTCGCCGAATTCGACGTCGAAGTCTCCATCGAAGAAGCCCGTGGCCCGATGGGCATGGGCAAGTGGGACCACATCCGTACCCTGTGCGACCAACCGCAGATCGCCGAGCGTTATCGCAAGGTATTTGGTCGCACGCCGACCGACGATGACGTCACAGCCATCTACAACCGCTTCATGCCCCTGCAGATCGAAAAGATCGCCGTACACTCGGCGCTGATTCCGGGCGCCCTCGACACCTTGACCGGCTTGCGCAAGGATGGCCTGAAGATCGGTTCGTGCTCCGGCTACCCGAAAGTAGTGATGGACAAGGTGGTAGAACTGGCAGCGCAGAACGGCTACGTCGCCGACCATGTGGTCGCCACCGATGAAACGCCAAACGGCCGCCCGTGGCCGGCCCAGGCCCTGGCCAACGTGATTGCCCTGGGCATCGACGATGTCGCCGCGTGCGTGAAAGTCGACGACACCGTACCGGGCATTCTTGAAGGCCGCCGCGCGGGCATGTGGACCGTGGCGCTGGTGTGCTCGGGCAACGCCCTGGGCTTGACCTATGAAGGCTATCGCGCCCTGGCCTCGGACAAACTCGACAGCGAGCGCAAGCGCATCCATGCCCTGTTCGAAGGCTCGCGCCCGCACTACTTGATCGACACCATCAATGAGCTGCCGGAGGTGATTGCCGATATCAACCGTCGTCTGGCGCGCGGCGAAATGCCACAGGCGGTATAAGCGTTCTGACTGAGCAGCCATAAAAGAGCACGTAGCGCCTACTGGCCTACGTGCTCTTTTCATTTACCCGGCCATCATCACATTCAAATCATGCGGCGTTATGTATAGTCTGAATGCACTCAAGTATTAGATCGAGCCGATCGATCTACCCTGTATAAATTGAACTTTTTTCGTTGAGATCACGCCGCCATGCTCATAGACCCACTCAAGGAAGAAGGTTATTTAGCATGTCCACATCCAATGAGTTTCCTACACCCTCCACCGCACAATCCGGCAAAACCAATCCTCATTACGACTTGCTGAAATATTTCTCTACCGACTTGGCTCATCAATGCGCCGTCGGCAATGCACCAGGCACTTCGCCAGACCGCCCCTGAAATGCCAGCGTGGCTGGCTGTGGCACGACGCGAAAAGCCAGGCATTGTTCAGGCGCTTGTGGAGTCCTCTAGTCGCCATTACCAACTTGAACAGCAGATCAAAACCGTTCTCGCGCAACTGCCATCACCTGAAAACTATGCCGAGCCTTTACTCAAGGCGACGCTCAAAGAGCGCTTCGGCCTGGACGTCGATGTCCGCAACACCTCGCTGTTTCACGCCAGACGGGTAATCGACACCCAGTCCTTCCTTATGGCCTATCGGGAACCGCTTGTCGAGAAGTCCAAGGCCATAAATGCCGCCACTCAATCAGTACTGGTTTCAGCCTTACAAAACTTTGAAGACTGGGAAACCACGTCAGGGGGAATGACCGATAGCAGCGCTCGGATCGACGTGCCGTCGACTTCTAGCTACGTTGACCCGGCAAGCAAATAACCTGGCTTCTACCCCCCCAGCTGTATCAAGCCGCTGCCGACATACAGTCAGGTGAGCTGGATGCTGCCTTGAACCGTGTGCGCCAGGGGGAGAGCAGCCAGCCGTTCCTTGACTACGCCAGACATCGAGACTTTTGGGTCGGCTATTTTCGTGAAACGCATGCCGATCAGTTCAACGCGATGAAAGTCGCTTATGAGGCGCAGGTTCTGGAAGTTCACGAGCTGTATCCCGATGACAATCCAGACCCGACGTCGATGCGCATTATGGCGCTGGAGCACATTTACAAAAACAACGAGCGCAACTTGATCGAATCACTGACCAACCGCGCCGGATTGGAGCAGCCGCAACCATGAACAAACATCACGGGCACTGGCCGCCCAAGCCAGAAACCGGGGCGCCAGCCCTGGCTTCTGGTTCTTGAGCCCGCCCCAGGTTGAACGACTCAAGCCTGATGACGTTCGACCCATACTGCGTATTTATCGATGAAGCCCTGCAGGAATGGCCGGACTTTCTCCGACAGCTTGCCATTGTCATCGAACAGCGTCGCGGCCCCGCCGATATACGCCTCGGGCTGTTGCATGCAGGGGACATCAAGGAATACCAACGACTGGCGCAGGTGATGGTTGGCGCCAAAACCACCCACGGCGCCCGGCGACACGCTGATCACCGCCCCGGGCTTACCGCTCCAGGCACTTTGACCGTAGGGCCGCGACCCCACGTCTATGGCATTTTTCAAGACACCAGGCACTGAACGGTTGTACTCCGGCGTCACAAACAATACCGCGTCACTGGTGCGGACCTGTTCGCGAAAGGTCTTGTAGGCTGCCGGTGGATCGACATCGATATCTTCGTTGTAGAGCGGCAGGTCGCCGATCTCGACAATCGTCAACTTGAGGTTCGAGGGCGCAAGCTCTGCCAGCGCACGGGCGACCTTGCGATTGAACGACTCCTTGCGCAAACTGCCGACGACGACGGCTACCGAATACACCTGGCTCATGGCGATTTCCTGACGTGAAAGGTATTAGGAAGTTGTAGGTATAGATGATCCAATCCGGCGCTGAAGTTTTTTTCCCAATGGGCAAAACTTACCCGGTAAAACAGTGGTCTATGCCTGACAGATTCTCACTTCATCAGAGGTTGCACGGTAAATGACAGCAGTACTGGTCGGACAGTTTCATGCACGGGACGCAGAAGGCCGCATCTATCCCGTCCATGAGTTTCAGGAAGCCACCCTCGAAGCCGACGGTAGTGCCGCATCCCTGCCTATCACCACCTATAAATTGGCCATCGGCGACCGGGTCAACCACTTGGGCGAAGATCGCTTCGAATTGGCCCGCACAGGCGTGGAGATCATCCGCATCCCTTGAACGGCTTCAGGCCTTGATGCAATCGACGGTATAGACCCGCCCCTGTTCGCGGGTCTCGTGCTGCAGGCCATGCACATCGGCGACAAAACCCGGAAACCCCGTGTCAAAGGCTGCAGCAAAGGCCAGGTAATCAATGATCGCGTGCGTTGCCTCGGTAAAGCGCTCGCCGGGCATGATCAATGGAATGCCCGGGGGATAAGGCACCAGCATCACCGCGCAAATGCGCCCCAGCAGTTGATCGATCGGTACGGCTTCCACCTCCCCACGCACCAGCTTGTCGTAGGCATCTGCGGGCTTCATCACCACCTCCGGCAAACGGGTGAACAAACGCTTCAACTGCTTGGCGGTGGCGTTGCTGCGATAGCAGGCATGCAGTTGGTCGCACAGGTCACGCAACCCCAATCCCTGGTAACGCACGGGGTCCAGCTGGGCGACACAGGGCAGGCAGTCGAGCAGGTCGGTATTGGCGTCATAGCTGCGCTTGAATTCCAGAAGCTCGGTCAACAAGGTGCTCCACTTGCCCTTGGTGATGCCCATCGAGAAGAGCACCAGAAAGGTGTAGAGCCCGGTCTTCTCCACCACCAGCCCCCGTTCCCAGAGAAACTTGCTGACCACCGCGGCCGGAATACCGTGCTCGCTCAAGGCACCGCCAGCGCTGAGGCCGGGCATCACCAGGGTGACCTTGATCGGATCGAGCAGCACGTAGTCATCCCCGACATCGCCAAAGCCGTGCCATTCGGCCTGCGGCTGCAGCAGCCAGTCCGCGGTGCGCACCTGGTGCGCGCCTTCGACCTGCGGTGGCTGCCAGATACTGAACCACCAGTCATCAGTAGCGAGGTGCTCGCGCAGCTTGGCCATTGCCCGGCGAAACCCCAGCGCCTCATCGAACATTTCCTGTAGCAGCGAACGGCCAGCCGGGCCTTCCATCATGGCTGACGCCACATCCAGCGAGGCGAGGATGCTGTATTGCGGTGAGGTGGATATATGCATCATGAAGGCTTCGTTGAAGCGATCGCGGTCCAGTTGTCGGGCACCGCCGTCCTGCACATGAATCATCGAGGCTTGGCTGAAGGCTGCCAGCAGCTTGTGGGTCGAGTGAGTACTGAACACCAGGGGGCTGTCGGCGCTGCGTGAGGTACCCATGGCGAATCGACCGGCAAAGAATTCGTGAAACGCCGCATAGGCATACCAGGCCTCATCAAAATGCAGCACCTCGACGCTATTGCCGAGCACCTGCTTGATCAGCTCGGCGTTGTAGCACAGGCCGTCGTAGGTCGAGTTGGTCACCACCGCCATCTTGACCTTGGCAATGCGTCCCTTGGCCAAGGGGTTACCATCGATCTTGGCGCGAATGGAGTCGGGGCTGAACTCGCTCAGGGGAATCGGCCCGATGATGCCCAGTTCGTTGCGCTCCGGGCACAGGTACAAGGGGATGGCACCGGTCATGATGATCGCGTGGACCACCGACTTGTGGCAGTTGCGGTCCACCAGCACCAGGTCATCGCGCCCGACCATCGAGTGCCAGACGATCTTGTTGGCAGTTGAGGTGCCGTTGATCACAAAGAAGGTGTGATCGGCGCCAAAATTCTTTGCCGCCCGCGCTTCGGCTGCCGCCAAGGGACCGGTGTGGTCCAGCAGCGAACCCAGTTCAGGCACCGACACCGACAAGTCCGAGCGCAACGTGTTCTCACCAAAGAACTGATGGAACGCCAGGCCCACCGGGCTTTTCCGGTAGGCCACGCCACCACCGTGCCCCGGCGTGTGCCAGGAGTAGTTGGATTGCGCAGTGTGCTGCACCAGCGCCCTGAAAAATGGCGGCAGCAGCGCGTCCAGGTAGGTGTGTGCTGCGCGCGCCACCTGGCGGGCCAGGAAGGGGACGGTGTCCTCGAACAAGTAAAGAATGCCGCGTAGCTGGTTCAGCTCACTCATCACGTCGGCAGGGGCGTTTTCCAGTGTCACTTGCTCGCCCAGCGCGAAGATCGGCAAATGCGGCGCACGCAGCCGGGCCAGGCGAATCAGATCGACCAGGTTATGCAAGAGGTGGGGGTTTTCTTCGGCGCCTTCGGCAGCGATCAACATGCAGGCGAGGCCGTGATGACTAGATACGACCTGGCGGCCTTCGGCGTAGTCGGTGGCGGCAAGAATGGTGAAGCCGTCCTGGGCCAGCTCCTGGGCAATACCGCGGACACGCTCGCCGGCTACCGTATCGGCCTTGATATCGCGGTGAACGATCAGGACAGGAAACTTGAGGTCCTTGTACATGAGGGGGTGCCTGCTCCGAATGACGGGTCGGTCATTTCAGGGTAGAAGCTGGCTGCCCCCCTTGCGCGGCGATTGCCTCAGTTGGCCTCGGACATCTGCTGCCACAATGCCGGGCTACCCGCCGATTTGGCGACAGCCTCCAGGCGTGCTACGTGGGCTTCCAGTTCTTGCTCGGTAGCGCGGATGATCCGCCCCGGCTGACGACCCACGAGGCGGCGGATTTCGCTGCCGCGACTGTTTTCACTGTTTTCCTCGCCATCAGCCCCCTGCCCGGCCAGCGACAAGCTGGTCTGGCCACCGGTCATGTTCAGGTAAACGTCGGCCAGCAGCTCCGAGTCAAGCAAGGCGCCGTGCAGGTCGCGACCGGAGTTGTCGACGCCATAGCGTTTGCACAGGGCGTCGAGGCTGTTGCGCTGCCCTGGATGACGGCCACGGGCCATCACCAGGGTATCGAGGATGGTGC
The DNA here is from genome assembly GCF_040438935.1 of Pseudomonas vranovensis. Lineage (NCBI taxonomy): Bacteria > Pseudomonadati > Pseudomonadota > Gammaproteobacteria > Pseudomonadales > Pseudomonadaceae > Pseudomonas > Pseudomonas vranovensis. The sequence goes on from NZ_CP159259.1 coordinate 3,003,903, forward strand.
AGTGCTGGGAGATATCGGCGCGATCAGGTTGGCCGACCAGGGCGAACTCGTTGTTGATGAAGCCAACGTCGAACGCCGCGTTATGGATGATCAGCTGGGCGCCCTGGATGAAGTCGAAGAACTCATCGGCGACTTCGGCAAAACGAGGTTTGTCGACCAGGAAAGCGTCGGTGATGCCGTGAACGCCAATGGCGCCCTCGTCACTTTCGCGGTCCGGCTGCAGGTAGACGTGAAAGTGCCGTCCGGTGAGGCGCCTGCCGATCAGCTCGACACAGCCGATCTCGATGATCCGGTGGCCGTCGGTAACCGGCATACCGGTGGTTTCGGTGTCCAAGACGACCGACCTGTTGTTCTGAATCTCCACGCCGGTGGTCTCCTGTTGCGTACAGCGGTCTGGTGAAAGCCGGGCATTCTACCTCAGCGTGATGCCGGTGTGCGTTTCAGCGGCCACGCAGCTCTTCGACGCCGCGGTTGGCCAACTGGTCGGCACGCTCGTTGCCGTGATGGCCCACATGCCCGCGCACCCACTTCCAACTCACCTTGTGTCGATTCACCTGCTCATCGAGCAGTTGCCAGAGGTCGGCGTTTTTCACCGGTTCCTTGGCAGCGGTCTTCCAGCCGCGCTTCTTCCAGTTGACCATCCACTCGGTGATGCCCTTCATCACATACTGCGAGTCGGTGACCAACAACACCTCGCATTCGCGCTTGAGCGCTTCGAGCCCCTTGATCGCAGCCATCAGCTCCATGCGATTGTTGGTGGTGTTGGGCTCGCCGCCCCACAACTCTTTCTCGACGCCCTTGCACACCATCAGCACACCCCAGCCGCCCGGGCCGGGATTGCCCTTGCAGGCACCATCGGTAAAGATTTCGACGCTATCGCTCATGTACAGCCTATTTAACAGTGAGGACACCCGCACCCAAGGGGCTCGGGCTCAAGGTTCGGAATGGCGCCGGTTGACCTTGGCCATCGGCAATGGCAGCAGTTTGCCCATCGGCTCGCGGCGCTCCAGGCGCAGCGGTCGCAAGCCAACCACCATCTTGCGCGCCACCAGCAGGTAGACACCGCCGCCGGCACCCTGCCAGCCACCGGCAATCCGCTCCCAGCCAGCCAGGCGCTGCTGCCAGGCGGGGGACGCGAGCGGCGGACGATAGCACCCGAAGCGGCGTTTCTCCAGCGCAAAGCCCAACAGGTTGAGCCAGTCACCGACCCGCGAAGGGGAAATGCAGCGGGCCTTGCGCAAGGCATCATGGGCGAACACGCGACGCACGCCCCAGCTGCTCCAGGGATTGATCCCGATGATCAGCAGGTGACCACCCGGACGGACGCTGCTGGCCGCTTCGCGCAACAACCCATGGGGCGAGAGGCTGAAGTCCAGGCCGTGCTGGAGCACCACCACGTCGGCCGCATGCTCGCTCAGCGGCCAGGCCTGCTCTTCGCAGACGATCTCCACGCCCGGCAACGGCGCGCCCAGACGCACGTTGCGCTGCACCTGCGCAGCCTTGGGTGGCGCTTCGGCGCAAGGGCCGTAATGCACCAGGTAACCACCGAAGTAGCGCCCCAGTTCTTCTTCGAGCAAGCGTTGTTCTTCGTGAAGCATCAACTGCCCCAGAGGGCAGGCGAACCAGTCGCGGGCCAGGCTGATCAGCTCCAGCCACTGCGGATCGGCCTGGGCAAAGGCTTGATCGGTCATTGCAGTCTCCCTTGAAGGTTCTCGACAGCGTGCATAGCTACTAAGATGCACCCATGTCCAACGTTTGGCGAATCGCACCATGATACAGATCGATGCCCTGCCCGCTTTCACCGATAACTACATCTGGTTGTTACAGGATTCTGCCAACCAGCGCTGTGCAGTGGTCGACCCGGGCGATGCGGCGCCGGTACTGGCCTGGCTCAAAGGCCATGCGGGGTGGCAACTGAGCGACATTCTTGTCACCCATCACCACCATGACCACGTGGGCGGTGTCGAGCAGCTCAGGGCCGCCACGGGTGCCCGGGTGTGCGGCCCCGCGCACGAGCGCATCCCCGGCCGTGACTTGGCCCTGGACGATAACGCCAGCGTGCGCGTTCTGGGCCTGGAATTCCAGATCATTGCAGTGCCTGGCCATACCCTCGGGCACATTGCCTATTATTGTGGGCAAACTGCCACGCCACTGCTGTTCTGTGGCGACACCTTGTTTGCTGCCGGCTGCGGCCGCCTGTTCGAGGGGACGCCCGAGCAGATGCACCACTCCCTGGAGCGCCTGGCAGCGTTGCCTGCCCAGACCCTGGTGTACTGCACCCACGAATACACCCTGAGCAATCTGCGCTTTGCCAAGGCAGTGGAGCCGGAAAACCAGCACATTGCCCAACGCTTCGACGACGTTACCCAACTACGCGCACACGATCGCATCACGTTGCCCTCAACCCTGGCCCTGGAAAAGCTCACCAATCCCTTCCTGCGTACTGCCGAAACATCCGTTAAAGAAAAACTAGACGAACGGACCGGCCCGATAAACCCCACTCCAAGTGCTGTTTTTGCTGGGTTGAGGGCGTGGAAGGACAAGTTCTAAACAGCCGCTGCTAGGACCCGGAAGTTCTCAAAGGTTGACCACAGGGGGGCTGCTTTCTAGAATCGCCCGACATTTTTGCCCGGAACTTTGTCCCAGCCAATGTCGTCGACTAGCCGCAGAACCTTCAATTCCGTCACCCTGACGCGCCTGGCCCAAGCCAGTGCGCTGGCCCTGGCCGCCACCCTCGTGGGCTGCCAGAGCACCCGTCAGATCGACGAATCCGAGAGCGTTCGCGCGCACAACTACCAGGCGCGGATGAAGCAAAAGCCGGTGTTCGTCCCGGTCAAGCAAGCCGAGCAGGCGCCCCAGGATGTCTGGGAACGCATGCGCCAGGGCTTCGCCCTGCAAGACGACATGGCCGTCAACCCGCGCATCGAACAACAACGCCTGTGGTTCGCCAGCAACCCCTCCTTCCTGGAGAACGCCGGCGACCGTGGCAGCCTGTACATCCATTACATCGTCGAGCGCCTCGAAGAGCGCAACATGCCGCTGGAACTGGCCCTGCTGCCAGCCATCGAAAGCGCCTACAACCCGATGGCCTATTCGCGGGCCCATGCAGTGGGGTTGTGGCAGTTCATCCCGTCCACCGGCCGCTATTTCAACCTGCGCCAGACGCGTTTCTATGATGGTCGACGCGACATTACCGCCTCGACCAACGCCGCACTGAACTACCTGACCCGCCTGCACGACATGTTCAACGGCGACTGGTTGCTGGCCCTGGCCGCCTACAACGCCGGCGAAGGCACGGTCAGCCGGGCCATCGAGCGCAACGAAAGGCTCGGCCTGCCGACCGATTACTGGAACCTGCCGCTGCCCCAGGAAACCCGCGACTACGTGCCCAAGCTGCTGGCCCTGTCGCAAGTGGTCATGACACCACAAGCCTATGGCGTCAACCTCAACCCGATTGCCAACGAGCCCTACTTCGAGGCCGTCGCGATCAAGGACCGCCTGGACCTGTCGCGGGTCGCGGCCCTGGCCGAGATCGACGAAGACGAGCTGTTCCAGCTCAATCCGGCGTTCAAGAAACGCATGACCGTCGACGGTCCCCAGCAACTGCTGGTACCGACCGCCAAGGCGCAACTGCTGACCGCCAGCCTGTCGAACATGAAGCCTGAAGAGCTGCTGTCGTTGCAGCCGAAAAAAGCCGTGTTCGAGGCTGCCCTGGCCGAAGCCTCGGCGCCCAAGGCAAGCCGCAACAGCCGCTACCGAGTCAAGCGTGGCGACAGCCTGGGCGCGATCGCCAGGGCCAACAAGGTCAGCGTCAAGGACCTGCAACGCTGGAACAAGCTTTCCGGTCATAGCCTCAAGGCTGGCCAGACCCTGGTGATGCAGGGTGCCCAGCCTGTCCAGGGCAAGGACTCGAAAAAGCCTACCCAGTACAAGGTCCGCAAGGGCGACTCCCTGTACCTGGTCGCCAAGCGCTTCAACGTTGAGATGCAACACCTCAAACGCTGGAATCCACGCAGCGGCCACGCCCTCAAGCCGGGCCAGACCCTGACCGTCTACGTACCGCATTGAGCACCCGGCGCCAGCCAATGACTGGCGCGGCATCAAGCATCCTGGCGGCCTCTTTTTCCAGCCGATACAAGCTGTTACTGTAGTTGGAACAAAGCCCAAGCCGCCTGGATCGGATCGCCGACTTGATACGTCCCCTCCTGTTGCTGTCATTCAGCCTGGCCTTGAGCTTTCCTGCGGGCGCGACAATCACCGAAAGCCACGGTTACGCCCAGTTTGGCACGCTCAAGTATCCAGCCAAATTCACCCACTTCGACTGGGTCAATCCGCAAGCGCCCAAGGGCGGCACCTTGCGTGCCATGGCTTTTGGCACCTTCGATACCCTCAACCCCTACACCTTCAAGGGTTCAAGCCCGGTCACCACCCCTAATTTCCTGCAGTACGGGGTAAACGAGCTCAACGAAACCCTCATGGTCGGCACCGGCCAGTACGACCCCTCAGGCGACGAACCCACCTCCAGCTATGGCCTGATCGCCGGCTCGGTCGAGTACAGTGACGACCGCAGTTGGGTGGTGTTCAACCTGCGCCCTGAAGCCCGCTTTCACGACGGGCACCCGATCACCGCCGACGACGTGGCATTCTCGTACCGCACGCTGCTCAAGGAAGGTCACCCGATCTACCGCACCAACCTGCAGGAAGTGCAGCGAGTCGACATTCTCAACCCGCGCCGTATCCGTTTTGTCTTCAAGCGCGCCGGCAACCCCCTGCTGATCCTGCGCCTGGGTGAAATGCCGGTGTTGCCGGCACACTACTGGAAGGGTCGCGACTTCAAGGCCACCACCTTCGAGCCACCGCTGGGCAGTGGCCCGTACCATATCACCCAGGTCCAGCCCGGGCGCCGGCTGGTATTCGAGCGGGTCAAGGACTACTGGGGCAAGGACCTGGCCGTCAATCGCGGCAAATACAACTTCGCTAAGGTCGAGTACGAGTTCTACCGTGACGCTGCCGTGGCCTTCGAGGCGTTCAAGGCTGGCGAGTTCGATATCTACATCGAGCACCAGGCCAAGAACTGGGCCAATGGCTACAACTTCCCGGCCGTGCGTCGCGGCGAAGTGATCAAGGCGCAGATACCGCACAAGATCCCGACCCAGACCCAGGGCTTGTTCATGAACAGCCGCCGCGCTGCCTTCAGCGATGCGCGGGTACGCCAAGCCTTGAGCCTGATGCTGGATTTCGAGTGGACCAACCGCGCCCTGTTCAGCAGCGCCTACCGTCGCGCCAGCAGCTATTACCCCAACAGCGAGTTTGCTGCCAGCGGCCTGCCGGTGGGTAAGGAATGGTTGCTGCTGGCCCCCTATCGCGACCAGTTGCCCGCCGCCCTGTTCACCGAGCCTTACAAGGTCAGCCATACCGATGGCCGCGGCATCAACCGCCAGACCCTGCGCCAGGCGCTGAACCTGCTGGCCCAGGCCGGCTGGAAACTGAACGGCCAGCGCCTGCTCGACAGCCATGGCAAACCGTTGAAGCTCGAATTGCTGCTGGTTAATCCGAACCTTGAACGGATCCTGCAACCTTATGTCGAAAATCTCGCCAGCATCGGCATCGAAGCGCGCTTGCGCACTGTCGACCGGGCCCAGTACAAACAGCGCCTGGACCAATTCGACTTCGACATGATTCTGATGACATTGAACCAGACCCTCAGTCCCGGCCTTGAACAATGGTTGTACTTTCACTCAAGCCAGGCCACGACCAAGGGCAGCAAGAACTATGCTGGCGTGAAGGACCCGGTGGTCGATCACCTGCTCGACACCCTGCTTGCCGCCCAGAGCCGCGATGAACAAGCGGCGGCGGCTCGCGCCCTGGACCGGGTATTGCTCTGGCACTACTACATGATCCCCAACTGGTACCTGGACAATCACCGCCTGGCCTACCGCAACCGGTTCGCCTTCGTCACCACGCCGCCCTATACCCTGGGGCTCAACAGCTGGTGGATAAAGCCTTCGGAGAAAGCCCAATGATGTCACTGCAAAGCCTTCGCCTGAAGGCCTGCGCCTTGCTGCTGGCCTGCTTCAGTGCCCAGGCGCTGGCCGCCCCGCAACATGCCCTGACGCTGTACGACGAGGCCCCGAAATATCCGGCCAACTTCAAGCACTTCGACTACGTCAACCCGGATGCGCCCAAGGGCGGTACCTTCCGCCAGGCTGGCTTTGGCGGCTTCGACAGTCTCAACCCTTTCATCAACAAGGGTGTGCCGGCCGATGACATCTCGCTGATCTACGACACACTGATGACTCAGAGCCTGGATGAGCCGTTCACCGAGTACGGTCTGGTCGCAGGCAAGATCGAAAAGGCGCCGGACAACAGCTGGGTGCGTTTCTACCTGCGCCCCGAAGCCCGCTTTCATGATGGCCATCCGATTCACGCCGACGATGTAGTGTTCACCTTCAACACCCTGATCAAGAGCGGCGCACCGTTGTTTCGCAACTATTACGCCGACGTTGCCGAAGTCATCGCCGAAGACCCGCAGCGCGTGCTGTTCAAGTTCAAGCACAGCAACAATCGCGAGTTGCCATTGATCCTCGGCCAGTTGCCGGTGCTGCCCAAGCACTGGTGGGAAAACCGCGAGTTCACCAAGGGCAACCTGGAAATCCCGCTGGGCAGCGGCCCTTACAAGGTTGCCGATGTCAAAGCCGGGCGCTCGATCCGCTACGAGCGGGTCAAGGACTACTGGGGCAAGGACCTGGCCGTCAACCGCGGTTTCTATAACTTCGACGTCATGACCACCGACTACTACCGTGACAGCTCCGTGGCACTTGAGGCGCTGAAAGCCGGTCAGTTCGACTATCGCCTGGAAACCGCAGCCAAGAGCTGGGCCACCGCCTATGATGTGCCCGCCGTGCGGCAAAAACGGCTGATCCTCGAAGAGCTGCCCAACGGCAACCCGACCGGCATGCAGGGCTTTGTCTACAACATCCGCCGCCCCGTATTCCAGGACGTGCGTGTACGCGAGGCGCTCAGCCTGCTGATGGACTTCGAGTGGACCAACAAACAGCTGTTCAATGGCGCCTACACCCGCACCGGCAGTTACTTTGAAAACTCGGAGATGGCCGCCCGGGGCCTGCCGGATGCCGCAGAGCTGAAAATCCTCGAACCGTTGCGCGGCAAGATTCCCGAGCAAGTGTTCACCCAGGCCTTTGCCAACCCGGTCACCGATGGCAGTGGCATGATCCGCGAGCAACAACGCAAGGCCTACAAACTGCTGCAGGATGCCGGCTGGCGCATCGTCGACGACAAGATGGTCGACACCCAGGGCAAGCCGGTATCCATTGAGTTCCTGCTGGCCCAGACCGAATTCGAGCGTGTCCTGCTGCCCTTCAAGCGCAACCTCGCCGACCTAGGCATCGACCTGGTGATTCGCCGGGTCGACGTCTCCCAGTACATCAATCGCCTGCGTTCGCGTGACTTCGACATGATTGTCGGTGGCTACCCTCAGTCCAATTCGCCTGGCAACGAGCAGCGCGAGTTCTGGCAGAGTGCTGCGGCCGACAATCCCGGCAGCCGCAACTTCATCGGCTTGAAGGACCCTGCCATCGACAGCCTGGTCGAAGGCCTGATCAACGCCGACTCCAGGCAAAGCCTGATCGAGTACTGCCGTGCCCTGGACCGGGTACTGCAATGGGGCTACTACGTGATCCCCAACTGGCATATCAAGACCTGGCGGGTGGCTTACTGGAACCATATCGGTCACCCGAAGGTGTCGCCCAAGTACGACATCGGCATCAATACCTGGTGGATAAAGCCTGACGTCCAACCCGCCGTGCAACTGACACCTGCACCTGAAGCGCCACCTGCAGAAGGTGCACACTAGGATGCTGGCCTATATCTTTCGCCGCCTGCTGCTGATCATCCCGACACTGCTGGGCATCCTGATTATCAACTTCGTGATCATCCAGGCCGCCCCGGGTGGCCCGGTCGAGCAGATGATCGCCAAACTTGAAGGCTTCGAGGGCGCCACCAGTCGCATCGCCGGCGGCGGTGCCGAGGTTTCGGTAGCGGGCTCCAACTATCGGGGCGCCCAGGGACTGGACCCGGCCCTGATCAAGGAAATCGAAAAGATGTACGGTTTCGACAAGTCGGCGCCGGAACGCTTGTGGATCATGATCAAGAACTACGCCCGGCTGGACTTTGGCGACAGTTTTTTTCGCGACGCCAAGGTCATCGACCTGATCATCGAGAAGATGCCGGTGTCGATTTCCCTGGGGCTGTGGAGCACCCTGATCATGTACCTGGTCTCGATTCCCCTGGGGATTGCCAAGGCCACCCGCCACGGCAGCCATTTCGACGTCTGGACCAGCTCGGCGATCATCATCGGCTATGCCATTCCGGCGTTCCTGTTCGCCATCCTGCTGATCGTGGTGTTCGCAGGCGGCAGCTACCTGGACTGGTTCCCACTTCGCGGCCTGACCTCCAACAACTTCGACGAGCTGAGCACCACCGGCAAGATCCTCGACTATTTCTGGCATCTGGTTCTGCCGGTCACGGCCCTGGTGATCGGCAACTTCGCGACCATGACCCTGCTGACCAAGAACAGCTTTCTCGACGAGATCAACAAACAGTACGTGGTCACCGCCAAGGCCAAGGGGCTGAGCCCTAACCGGGTGCTCTACGGTCATGTGTTTCGCAACGCCATGCTGCTGGTGATCGCCGGTTTCCCTTCGGCCTTCATCGGCATCTTCTTTACCGGCTCCCTGCTGATCGAGGTGATCTTCTCCCTCGACGGCCTCGGCCTGATGAGCTTCGAGGCAGCCATCAACCGCGACTACCCGGTGGTCTTCGGCACCTTGTTCATCTTCACCCTGCTGGGGCTGGTGGTGAAGCTGATCGGCGACCTGACCTACACCCTGGTCGATCCACGCATCGACTTCGCCAGCCGGGAGAACTGAGATGAACTTGTCCCCTCTCAATCGCCGGCGCTTCGAGCGCTTCAAGGCCAATCGCCGTGGCTGGTGGTCGCTGTGGCTGTTCCTGATCCTGTTTGGTCTGAGCCTGGGCGCCGAGTTGATTGCCAACGACAAACCGCTGGCCGTTCGCTATGACGGTGAGTGGTATTTCCCGGCGCTCAAGCGCTATCCGGAAACCACTTTTGGCGGTGAGTTCCCCCTGGAAGCCAACTACAAGAGCCCTTACATCCGCGAACTGCTGGCCGCCAAGGACAGCTGGGTATTGTGGGCACCAATCCCGTTCAGCTACCAGAGCATCAACTACGACCTCAAGGTACCCGCCCCCGCACCGCCCTCGTCACAGAACTGGCTGGGCACCGACGACCAGGGCCGCGACGTGCTCGCGCGGGTGATCTACGGCTTTCGCATCTCGGTGCTGTTCGCCCTGACCCTGACCATTCTCAGCTCGATCATCGGCGTGCTTGCCGGCGCGCTGCAGGGTTTCTACGGCGGCTGGGTAGACCTGGCCGGGCAGCGCTTCCTGGAGATCTGGTCTGGCCTGCCGGTGCTGTACCTGCTGATTATCCTCGCAAGCTTCGTCCAGCCCAACTTCTGGTGGTTGCTGGGCATCATGCTGCTGTTCTCCTGGATGAGCCTGGTGGACGTGGTGCGCGCCGAGTTCCTGCGCGGGCGCAACCTTGAATATGTGCGGGCAGCACGTGCCCTGGGGATGCAAGATGGCCCGATCATGTTCCGCCACATCCTGCCCAACGCCATGATCTCGACCATGACCTTCATGCCGTTCATCCTCACCGGCGCCATCGGCACTTTGACCGCCCTGGACTTTCTTGGCTTCGGCCTGCCACCGGGCGCACCGTCCCTGGGCGAGCTGGTTGCCCAGGGCAAGTCCAACCTGCAGGCACCCTGGCTGGGCATCAGCGCCTTCGCCGTGCTGGCCCTGATGCTCAGCTTGCTGGTGTTTATCGGTGAATCCGCCCGCGATGCCTTCGACCCGAGGAAATGACATGAGCAACGAAACCTTGATCGAAGTGCGCGACCTGGCTGTCGAGTTCGTGAGCGGCGAGCAGGTCCAGCGCGTGGTCGAAGGCATCAGCTTCGACATTCGCCGCGGCGAGACCCTGGCACTGGTCGGCGAGAGCGGCTCGGGCAAGTCGGTCACCGCCCACTCGATCCTGCGCCTGCTGCCCTACCCCCTGGCCCGGCACCCGTCCGGCACCATTCATTACGAAGGCAAGGACTTGCTGACCCTGGACGAGAAGCAGATGCGCCGCATCCGTGGCAACCGCATCGCGATGATCTTCCAAGAGCCGATGACTTCGCTGAACCCGCTGCATAACATCGAAAAGCAAATCAACGAAATCCTGTTGCTGCACAAAGGCCTGCGTGGCAAGGCGGCCACTGAGCGCACCCTGGAGCTGCTTGACCTGGTAGGCATACCCGAGCCACACAAACGCCTCAAGGCCCTGCCACACGAGCTCTCAGGCGGTCAGCGGCAACGCGTGATGATCGCCATGGCCCTGGCCAACGAACCCGAGCTGCTGATCGCCGACGAACCGACCACGGCCCTGGACGTAACCGTCCAACTGAAAATCCTCGAACTGCTCAAGTCGCTGCAGGCGCGCCTGGGGATGGCCCTGCTGCTGATCAGCCATGACCTCAACCTGGTCAAGCGCGTTGCCCACCGAGTCTGCGTGATGCAGCGTGGCTGTATCGTCGAGCAAGCCGACTGCGCGACCCTGTTCAAGAGCCCGAAGCACGCCTACACCCAGATGCTGCTCGGCGCCGAGCCTAGCGGTGGCCCGGCTGACAACCCCGCCGGAAAACCCATGCTGGAAGTCAGCGACCTGCGCGTGTGGTTTCCAATCAAGAAAGGCCTGTTGCGCCGCACCGTCGATCACGTCAAGGCAGTCGATGGCATCAACTTCAGCCTGCCCCAGGGCCAAACGCTGGGGATCGTGGGTGAGAGCGGTTCAGGCAAGTCCACCCTCGGCCTGGCCATCCTTCGCCTGCTTGGCAGCCAAGGCGACATTCGCTTCCAGGGCACCGCACTTCAGGGCTTGAGCCAACAGCAAGTGCGTCCGCTGCGCCGGCAGATGCAGGTGGTCTTCCAGGACCCGTTCGGTAGCCTCAGCCCGCGCATGTGTGTCAGTGATATCGTAGGCGAAGGGCTGCGCATCCATCGCATCGGCACTGCGGCGGAGCAGGAAAAGGCCATTATTGCCGCCCTGCACGAAGTGGGGCTCGACCCCCAGGCCCGCCACCGTTATCCCCATGAATTCTCCGGCGGCCAGCGCCAGCGCATCGCCATCGCCCGGGCACTGGTACTCAAGCCGGCACTGATCCTGCTCGATGAGCCCACCTCGGCGCTGGACCGTACCGTGCAGCGCCAGGTGGTCGAGCTGCTGCGCTCACTGCAGACCAAGTACAACCTGACCTACCTGTTCATCAGCCACGACCTGGCGGTGGTCAAGGCATTGAGTCATCAACTGATGGTAGTCAAGCAAGGCAAGGTGGTGGAGCAAGGCGCAGCGGCAGATATCTTTGCCGCCCCGCAACATACCTATACCCGGCAACTGCTGGAGGCAGCCTTCCTGGCCCCGACAACACCGTAAGCGCATCACCTGACGGGAGTAGCCGCGGCCAAGGCACGAGGCTGCAATCGACTGCAAAGCAGTGACACACCTGCCCGTTCCGGTGTTGCGGTCGTTTCACGACCGATCGCAGCCTGGCGGCAGCGGCTAAGCTCCACAGAAACAGAAAAGGCCGCTTGCGCGGCCTTTCCTGTTTAAAGCGACAGCACTCAGTAGCGAGTGATGTCTGCCTTGGTTTCCAACTGCTTGCGGTACGCCGCAAAGTCCTGCTGGCCAGCACGGGAAGCGAGGAACTGGCGATAATTCGCCTTCTCTTCTTCGGTGGCTGCAGCACCTTCGTTCACACCGTTCAGGCGCAATACCACCAGGCTGCCGTCATTCAGCGTGACACTGCCGTAGACCGGCTTGTCCTTGGCTTCAGGCTTGCCCATGCGGAACAGTGCCTGCAGCTCGACCGGATCAATACCTTCCTGGCTGCGCGAAACCGCCTCTTGAACCTTCCAGCTCTGGCCTTCCTGGGTAGCGGCCAGCGGAATGCTGCCGTCACGCAGGCCTGCGATCAGGGCATCAGCCTTGGCTTTCACCGCGGCGGTAGCCTGCACCTGGGCCAGGTGCTTGCGGATGCTGTCCGAGACCACATCCAGGCTCAGTTGCTCTGGCTTGCGGTGCTCTTTGACGCGCAGCACGACTATCGTTTCCGGGTCCAGCTCGATAGCGGTGCTGTTGGCACCCTCTTCCAGGACTTCGGCACTGAAAGCAGCCTGGATCACCGCACGGTTGGCAGTGATGCCGTCGCCACCTTCACGACCGAACGCAGGTGCAGTTTGCACTTTCAAGTTCAGTTCCTGAGCCGGCTGGGCCAGGTCGGAGGCTTCGAACGCCGCGTCTTCGAGCTGCTTGGTCACCTCGACAAAGCGCTGCTCGACCTGCTGGGTCTTGAGTTCGCCAGTCAGTTTGTCTTTCAGGCTGGCGAAGCTCGGCACTTCAGGCGCCTGAACGTCGAGCAGCTTGATCAGGTGGTAGCCATATTCGGTACGTACCGGCGCCGAGACCTGATCCTTGTTCAGCGCGTACAGCGCTTCTTCAAAGGCAGGATCGTAGACACCCTGGCCGGCGTAACCCAGGTCACCACCGTTGTTGGCCGAGCCCGGGTCTTGGGAGAATTCCTTGGCCAGCGCGGCAAAGTCTTCACCCTTGGCCAGGCGCTGCTGGATTTCTTCCGCTTTTGCCTTGGCCTGCGCATCGCTCACCTTGTCAGTGACTTCGATGAGGATGTGAGCGGCATGACGCTGCTCGGCAAGGTTGGCGATCTCTTTCTCGTACAGTGCCTTGAGCTCGTCTTCGTCAATCTTGACCTGGTCGAAGAACGAGGACTTTTTCAGCTCGATGTAGTCGATGACGACCTGATCAGGGCTCATGAATTCCTTGGCGTGTTGATCGTAATGCGCCTTGATCTGCTCGTCGGTGACCTTGACCGCAGCGGGGTCGGCCTTGAAGGTCAGCGAAGCGAAATCACGGGTCTGCTTTTCAAGGCGTGCAAAGGCGTTGACCTGATCATCGGTGACGAAACCGCTGCCGGCGAGGCCTGCACGCAGTTGGCCGATGAGCATTTCCTGGGCCAGCATTTCACGGAACTGCAGACGGCCGTAGCCCATCTGGCGAATGACCTGGTCGAAACGGTCGGCACTGAACTTGCCATCCTCCTGGAACTCCGGCGTTTGCAGGATCAGTTGGTCGAGTGCGGCTTCGGAGAAAGCGAACTTGGCGTCTTCAGCGCCCTGGAGCAGCAACTTGCGGTCGATCAGCCCCTTGAGTGCCGCCTCACGCAGCAGCTTCTCATCGAGCAGCGCCGGATCGAAATCCCGGCCCAGCTGTTGCATCAGCTGCCGACGTTGCATGTCGACGGCCTGGCTCAGCTCGTTCTGGCTAATGGTGTCCCCATTGACCTTGGCAGCATCCTGGCTGTTGGTGGTGGCCTGGAAGATGGCATCGAAGCCGGTCAGCGCCATCAAGGCTACGATGACACCGATGATGGTCTTGGCAATCCAACCTTGTGAATTGTCCCTGATATTCTGCAGCATGCGTCCCCCAGAAACGGTTTTACTGAATAAACAACCGTGGAGCGTGGGTAGAGTCCTGATAGAAGAAAGGCGCATCCGAGGATGCGCCTTCTCGTAACCAGCTGAACATCGGGTGCCTTATGGCGCTTCCCGACATTCAGCAGCCAGGCCAGGCAGGTGCCTGGCCTGGTTAGGCGTAAGCCTGAAGGAAGTGACTTAGTTGACGGCTTCTTTCAGTGCCTTGCCAGCCTTGAAGCCTGGCTTCTTGGCAGCAGGGATTTCCAGAGTCTTGCCGGTTTGCGGGTTGCGGCCGGTGCGAGCTGGGCGATCGGTGACGGAGAAGGTACCGAAACCTACCAGTACCACGGAATCACCTGCCTTCAGGGCGCCGGTGACGGATTCGATTACTGCGTCCAGCGCCTTACCAGCGCTAGCTTTCGAAATATCAGCAGATGCGGCGATAGCGTCAATCAGTTCCGACTTGTTCACTCTAAGTCCCCTTATATCTCTATTGAGTTTGTTTCTAAGTATGTAATGAAAAGCTTAACGAGCGCTGGGTGGCCTGTTGACACTTAAGTGCCGCTTTATAACAAGGGCCTGAAAATACTGTCAAGAAAGCCCCCCAGCCGAATACGTACTAATGCGTGCTAATTCTTTCCTTGGAATCGCTGTCGCGCTTTTCATCCTTGGCGACAATCTCGGGAGCCACATCTGGCAAGGGCTCCGGGGCGTATTGCAGCGCAATTTGGAGGACTTCGTCAATCCATTTGACCGGTTTAATCTGTAGATCCTGCTTAATATTCTCAGGAATTTCCTTCAGATCACGCACATTCTCTTCCGGAATGATCACGGTCTTGATTCCACCGCGGTGCGCCGCCAGCAATTTCTCTTTAAGCCCGCCAATGGCAAGCACCTGCCCACGCAGGGTGATTTCACCGGTCATGGCCACATCGGCCCGTACCGGAATCTGCGTCAGGGCCGAAACCAGGGCGGTACACATGCCGATACCGGCACTTGGACCATCCTTGGGCGTGGCGCCTTCAGGCATGTGGATGTGGGTGTCGCGCTTCTCGTGGAAGTCGGCAGGAATGCCCAGGCTTCTCGCCCGGCTGCGCACCACAGTCTGCGCGGCAGTGATCGACTCGACCATCACATCGCCCAACGAGCCGGTCTTGATCAACTGGCCCTTGCCTGGAATCACCGCCGCCTCGATGGTCAGCAACTCGCCACCGACCTGGGTCCAGGCAAGGCCCGTGACCTGGCCAACCTGGTCTTGCTGCTCGGCCAGGCCGTAACGGAACTTGCGCACCCCAAGGAAGTGCTCCAACTGCTCACCTGTGACCTTGACCGCCACCTGCTTGAGGCCGGCATGCTCCTTGACCACCTTGCGGCAGACCTTGGCGATCTGGCGCTCAAGGCCCCGCACACCGGCTTCACGGGTGTAGTAGCGGATGATGTCGCGGATGGCCGTCACGTCGACTTCCAGCTCGCCCTTCTTAAGGCCGTTGGCCTTGATCTGCTTGGGCGTCAGGTACTTGACCGCAATGTTGATCTTTTCGTCTTCGGTGTAACCCGGCAGGCGAATGACTTCCATCCGGTCCAGCAGCGCTGGCGGAATGTTCATCGAGTTGGAGGTGCAGAGGAACATCACATCGGAAAGGTCGTAGTCGACTTCCAGGTAGTGATCGTTGAAGTTGTGGTTCTGCTCGGGATCGAGCACCTCAAGCAGCGCCGAGGCTGGATCGCCACGCATGTCGCTGCCCATCTTGTCGATTTCATCGAGCAGGAACAGTGGGTTGCGTACGCCCACCTTGGTCATCTTCTGAATCAGACGACCCGGCATCGAACCGATGTAGGTACGACGATGGCCACGAATCTCGGCCTCATCACGCACACCGCCCAGGGCCATGCGCACGAACTTGCGATTGGTGGCGCTGGCAATCGACTCGGCCAGGGACGTTTTACCAACACCCGGCGGCCCAACCAGGCACAACACCGGACCGCGAATTTTCTTCACGCGCTTCTGTACGGCGAGGTACTCAAGGATGCGCTCCTTGACCTCCTCCAGACCGTAATGGTCAGCATCGAGGATTTCTTCAGCCTTGGCCAGGTCCAGGCGCACCTTGCTCTGAGCCTTCCACGGCACTTGCACCAGCCAGTCCAGGTAAGAGCGCACCACGGTGGCTTCGGCAGACATCGGCGACATCTGCTTGAGCTTGTTCAGCTCGGCCTGGGCCTTGGCATAGGCATCCTTGGGCAGGCCAGCGGCGTCGAGGCGCTTTTTCAGCTCTTCGACTTCGTTGTGCCCTTCCTCGCTGTCGCCCAGCTCTTTCTGAATGGCCTTCATCTGCTCATTCAGGTAGTACTCGCGCTGGCTGCGCTCCATCTGCTTCTTGACGCGACCGCGGATACGCTTCTCGACCTGCAGCAGGTCGATTTCAGCATCCAGCAAGGCCATGACATGCTCGACACGGGTCGGCAGGTCGAGGATCTCGAGAATTTCCTGCTTCTGCTCGATCTTCAGGGCCATGTGCGCGGCCATGGTGTCGACCAGGCGCCCTGGCTCATCGATGCTGTTGAGCGACGACAGGACTTCAGCCGGGACCTTTTTGCCCAGCTGAACATATTGCTCAAATTGTGACAGCAAGCTACGAACGAAGACTTCAGACTCGCGCTCGGCGGTCTGCGACTCGTCGATCAGCGAAACTTCGGCACGGATATGGCCGTCGACTTCGTTGAAACGCTCAACTGCACCGCGCTGCTCGCCCTCGACCAGCACCTTGACGGTGCCATCGGGCAGTTTGAGCAGCTGCAGGACAGTAGCAATGGTACCGACGCGGTACAGGGCGTCTTCGCCTGGATCGTCGTCAGCGGGGTTCTTCTGGGCCAGCAGGAGAATCTGCTTTTCGCCCGTCATGGCGGCCTCGAGGGCTTCGATGGACTTCTCGCGACCCACGAACAGTGGGATAACCATGTGCGGATAGACGACGACATCGCGCAATGGCAAAAGAGGCAAGTCGAGGGTGGTCTTCATGATTTCGCCTCTACAGCGGCCTTGTGGCCGGAAACCGATGGAATTTGAGCGTGAAGTTAATGTGGGGGCAGGCCCGCAAAAAAACAAGCTCCACGACAGGAAAAGCAAAGGGGCCCGAAGGCCCCTTGCAGATTCGAGCCGTTTGGCGACTCAGACGTCGGGTGCAGCTTTGGCTTGCGGCTCGCTGTTCTCATAGATCAACAGCGGCTGCGAAGAGCCATCGATGACGCTCTCGTCGATCACCACCTTGCTGACATCCTTCTGCGAAGGAATCTCGTACATGGTGTCGAGCAGGATGCCTTCGAGGATCGAGCGCAGGCCACGAGCACCTGTTTTGCGCTCCAGGGCCTTGCGGGCCACGGACTTGAGCGCGTCGCTACGGAACTCCAGGTCCACACCTTCCATTTCGAACAGCTTGGCGTACTGCTTGGTGAGGGCATTCTTCGGCTCGGTGAGAATCTGCATCAAGGCAGCTTCGTCGAGCTCGTCGAGGGTTGCCAGCACTGGCAGACGACCGACGAATTCCGGGATAAGACCGAACTTGACCAGATCGTCAGGCTCGACCTCACGCAGCGATTCACCAACCTTCTTGCCTTCCTGCTTGCTGCGCACTTCGGCACCAAAACCGATGCCGCCGCGGGTGGAGCGGTTCTGGATGACCTTTTCCAGGCCTGAGAACGCACCACCACAGATGAACAGGATGTTACGCGTATCGACCTGCAGGAATTCCTGCTGCGGATGCTTGCGGCCACCCTGCGGTGGTACCGAGGCAACCGTGCCTTCGATCAGCTTCAACAGCGCCTGCTGCACGCCCTCACCCGAGACGTCACGGGTGATGGACGGGTTGTCCGACTTGCGCGAGATCTTGTCGATTTCGTCGATGTAGACAATGCCCATCTGGGCCTTTTCCACGTCGTAGTCGCACTTTTGCAGCAGTTTCTGAATGATGTTCTCGACGTCCTCACCCACATAACCGGCTTCGGTCAGGGTGGTGGCATCGGCGATGGTGAACGGTACATTCAACAGACGCGCGAGGGTTTCGGCGAGCAGGGTCTTACCCGAGCCCGTCGGACCGATCAGCAGGATGTTACTCTTGCCGAGCTCGACGTCGTCGTTCTTCTTGTCGCGTTGGTTCAGGCGCTTGTAGTGGTTGTACACCGCTACGGCCAGCACCTTCTTCGCACGCTCCTGACCAATGACGTACTGGTCCAGGATGGTGCTGATTTCTTTCGGCGAAGGCAGTTTATGCGCGCTGCTTTCGGCCTGGGCTTCCTGCACCTCCTCACGGATGATGTCATTGCACAGGTCGACGCACTCGTCGCAGATAAATACCGAGGGGCCGGCAATCAACTTGCGCACTTCGTGCTGGCTTTTGCCGCAGAAGGAGCAATAGAGCAATTTGCCGTTGTCCTCGCCGTTACGGGTGTCAGTCATTCGATCGATCCAATCCGGTAGGCTTGCAACACAAGATGAAGGCAATTGCGGGCTTTTTCAAGTCCGCAGGTGGCGGGAAGGCCCAACCACCTGCTTTGGCGCCTTGTCAGACAGCCATTTGCCGCTTGTCGTGTACCGAGTCGATCAGACCGTACTCGGCGGCACGTTGCGCGCTCATGAAGTTATCGCGTTCGGTGTCACGCTTGATGGTCTCCAGGTCCTGGCCTGTGTGGTAGGCCAGCAACTCGTTCAAACGCGATTTGATGGAGAGGATTTCCTTGGCGTGGATCTCGATATCCGTCGCCTGGCCCTGGAAGCCACCCAGCGGCTGGTGAATCATCACCCGCGAGTTGGGCAGGCAATGACGCTTGCCCTTGGCACCGGCAGCCAGCAGGAAGGCGCCCATGGAGCACGCCTGACCGATACAGGTAGTAGAGACATCAGGCTTGATGAACTGCATGGTGTCGTAGATCGACATGCCCGCAGTCACCGAACCACCCGGCGAGTTGATGTACAGATGGATATCCTTGTCCGGGTTTTCCGCTTCAAGGAACAGCAGTTGCGCTGCAATCAGGTTGGCCATGTAGTCCTCTACCGGGCCGACCAGAAAGATCACCCGCTCCTTCAAGAGGCGCGAGTAGATGTCATAGGCGCGTTCGCCACGAGCGGATTGCTCGATAACCATCGGGACCAGGCCGCCTGCGGCCTGGATGTCAGAGCTCTGCTGATAATAAGAATTGCGGGACATGTCCTGCACTCACTCCCAAATAGTCATGTCTTGAATACGCACAAGCCAGCTCGAAGGCTGGCTTGTGGTGTTTTCCTACGAGAGAAGGAAATCAGTCAGCGGCAGGAGCCTGCGCTGGCTTGACAGCTTCTTCGTACGAGACCGATTTGTCGGTCACAGTCGCTTTCTGCAGAACAGTATCCACAACTTGTTCTTCCAGCACAACCGAACGGACTTCGTTCAGCTGCTGGTCGTTCTTGTAGTACCAAGCTACGACCTGCTCAGGCTCCTGGTAGGCCGAAGCCATTTCCTGGATCATTTCGCGAACGCGGTCTTCGTCTGGCTTCAGTTCGTTCTGCTTGACCACTTCAGCAACGATCAGACCCAGTACGACACGGCGCTTGGCTTGCTCTTCGAACAGCTCGGCCGGCAGTTGCTCTGGCTTGATGTTGCCGCCGAACTGCTGGACCGCTTGAACGCGCAGGCGGTTGACTTCGTTTTCCAGCAGGGCCTTGGGCACTTCAATCGGGTTGGCAGCCAGCAGGCCGTCCATTACCTGGTTCTTGATCTTGGTCTTGATGGCCTGACGCAGTTCACGCTCCATGTTCTTGCGAACTTCGGTGCGGAACCCTTCCAGGGTTGCTTCCTTGATGCCGAACTGGGCGAAGAACTCTTCGGTCAGCTCAGGCAGCTTAGGCTCGGAAACGCTGTTGACGGTAACGGTGAACTCGGCGGTTTTGCCAGCCAGGTCCAGGTTCTGGTAGTCCTCGGGGAAGGTCAGGTTCAGAACGCGTTCTTCACCAGCCTTGGCGCCAACCAGGCCTTCTTCGAAGCCTGGGATCATGCGACCCGAGCCCAGTACCAGCTGGGTGCCCTTGGCCGAACCACCGGCGAACACTTCACCGTCGACCTTGCCGACGAAGTCGATGTTCAGCTGGTCTTCGTTCTGGGCAGCGCGGTCGGCGGCTTCAAAACGGACGTTCTGCTTGCGCAGGACTTCCAGCATGTTGTCCAGGTCGGCATCAGCCACTTCGGCGCTCAGGCGCTCGACGGCGATCGAGTCGAAACCGGCAACGGTGAACTCAGGGAATACTTCGAAGATGGCGACGTATTCCAGGTCCTTACCCTTTTCGAACGACTTTGGCTCGACGGCAGGGGCGCCAGCCGGGTTCAGCTTCTGCTCAACCACAGCTTCGTAGAAGGAAGCCTGAACCAGGTCACCGAAGGCTTCCTGGCGAGCGGCGTCTTCGTAGCGCTGACGGATCACGCTCATCGGCACTTTGCCAGGGCGGAAGCCTGGAACCTTGGCGCGACGGGCAGTCTGTTGCAGACGCTTGTTGACTTCGGTCTCGACGCGCTCGGCCGGAACGGCGATGGTCATGCGACGCTCGAGAGCAGAAGTATTTTCAACAGAAACTTGCATGGATATTCCTCGTTGCACAGACGTTAGCCGGCGATACCCGACTCCAGAATCAAGGGCAAGCATTCTAGTGGCTCAAAGGCCAGAAGTCACCCCGTTCAAGACGACGGGAAAGTACGCCGGTCCATTTCATTTACAGCCCCCGGCAAAAAGTGTGTCCGGGGACGCTCAAGACCCGCCGCCCAAGGCTTGGCTACAGCCGGCACTCGGTGGATATGCCAGGCCTCGGGCAGCCAGAAATACATGTCAAAACACTACAAACAGCGCCTCAGGGCGCTGATTCGTCGATCTCGTTGAAGCTGCAGTAGTCTTCCCACTCAAGCCCCAGCGCCTGGGCCACTTCCCGATGCACTTCAAGACGCATGGCCTTGAGCTCATCTTCAGAGCCTGCGATCAACTGCAAGGTCAACTCCCAGGGCTCGAGCCCCTGCGCCTGGGCGGCATCCTCGAACACCCACTCGATCTGCTGTTGCTGCTCATGCTCACTGAGCCCGGCAATCTCTTCAAGCAACCGCGGATTGGCCTGGGCGAAACGCTGCAACGCGCTGGCCTGGCGTTCTTTTGAAACCATGGGACCGTCCTCATCACACCTTGCCGCTGACCACGGCCTCAACCGGCTGAAATCTATCAGCTTTTGGCCCTTTGTCACCAGTACACCGCAGCACCGGCCTGCAACAACCCAAATACTATTTATTATCATTTGATAATGATAATCGATATACTGCGACACCTTTTCGCTCCACACCGGCAAGCATCCCGATGGAACCCAGCCCTACCCCCACCTCACTCAACGCCTGCCTGCACACGCTCTACCAGGATCATCATCACTGGCTGCACCGCTGGCTGCGTCAGCGCATCGGTTGCCCGGAGCATGCTGCCGACATTGCCCAGGACACGTTCCTGAGCATCCTCAGCACCAAGGACTTGTTCCAGATCCGCGAACCCCGTTCCTTCCTGTCCACGGTGGCCCGGCGCCTGATGGCCAATGCCTATCGCCGGCGCATGGTCGAGCAGGCCTATCTTGAGGCATTGGCGCTGCTGCCCGAGACAGTGGAACCCTCACCGGAAGTCCGCCTGCTGGCCCTCGAAGCCCTGACCCTGCTTGACCGTATGCTCGACGCCCTGCCTGCCAGGGTGCGCGAGGCGTTTTTGCTGTCGCACCTGCAAGGCCTGAAAATAGCCGAGATTGCCGAACGCCTGCAGGTCAGCACCCGTTCGGTAAAGCTGTACCTGGTGCGCGCCAATCAACACTGCTTTTTTGCCCAGCCATCATGAGCCGACCCAGCCCGTTCAACGCCCGCACCACTCGCGAAGCGGCCCAGTGGTTGACCGAGACCATGGACGGCCCGCTCAACCCCGAACAAGAACAGGCTCTGCACCGCTGGCGCATGGCCGACCCGGAGAACGAGCGCGCCTGGCTGCATATTCACGCTTTGCGCCAACGCTTGTCGGGCCTGGACCGGCGCGCCGGCTACCAGAGCCTGTCCAAGGACCAGGGCAGCAGTCGCCGCAGCGCAATCAAGGCCCTGGCCTTGCTCGGCCTGTTTGGATGCGCAGGGCAACTGCTCTACCGCAGCCAGTCCACCGCCGGTATTGCCTACAACAACGGCGCCAGCTCGCCCCGTACCCTGCACCTTGATGACGGCAGCCAGCTGACCCTGGATGCCGAGACCGAAGTGGTGGTGTACCTGACCGCCGAGTACCGACACCTGCAACTCAACAGCGGTCGCCTGATGATCAACAGCGGCCATGCCGCCCCTTACGCCGCAGCGCCATTGAGCGTGTTGACCCCGCAGGGCAGCATTCGCGCCCTGGGCACGCGCTTCCTGGTCGAACTGCTGGACACCAGCACCCGGGTGTCGCTGTTTGAAGGCAGCGTGGAACTCCAGCCACAGAACGCCCCTTTGAATACCTTGCGCCTGAAACCCGGCGAACGCAGCCGCCTGGACACCTGGCAGGCCAGCGCAAACACCCCCGATGCCCTGGAACCGGCCTGGAGCAAAGGGCTGCTGGTGGCCGAGGACATGCGCCTGGACGCCTTTGCCCGGCAACTGGCGCGCTACCGCCCAGGCGTGCTGCGCTGCAGTGAAGACGTGGCCGGCCTGCGTATTTCCGGCGTGTATCCGCTGAGCGACAGCGACGCAGTACTCCATGCCCTGAGCCACGCGCTGCCCATTCAAGTACAACGCCGCTCCCGCTACTGGATCACCCTGAGCGCCCGTTGACCGGGCACGACGCTCACGACAGCAGATCGATGCGCACGCCCTGCGACTGGTCCGCGACCACCTTGACCTGCGCCCCGAACACGTCGGCGATCCGCTCCTCCCTGAGCACCTGCACCGGCGTGCCCTCGGCGCACAGCCTGCCGTGCTCCAGCAACCACAATCGGTCGCAGTAGCGTGCGGCCAGATTCAGGTCGTGCAGCACACACACCACCGCAATGCGTGGCAAGCGCGCCAACGAGCGCAGTACCCGCATCAAATTCTGCTGCTGGCCGACATCCAGCGCACTGGTGGGTTCGTCAAGTAACAGCAAGCGCTCCTGGTTGTCACCCCGCACATTGGCAGCCGGACTCACCGCCAACTGGTTCATGGCGCGGGCGATGGTCACCCGCTGCAATTCCCCGCCTGACAGCGACAACACGCCGCGTGACAATAGATGACGGATATCCAGGGCATCGATGATTCCCGGGCACGGTTCGCCGATATGCTGCTGCCCCAACTGGATGAATTCCAGCACCTGCCAGTCAAACACGCTGTCCATTTGCTGGGTGACCAGGGCGCGCCGGCTTGCCAGTTGCCTGGCGCTGAAATCGGACAGCGGCCGGCCAAGCAAGCGAATCTGGCCACTGTCTGGCCGGGTGTAGCCGGAGATCAGGGAGAGCAACGTGCTTTTGCCGGCACCGTTGGGCCCGATCAGGCCAAGCAACTGCCCTTCCTTTATAGAGGCTTTCAAAGGCCCCAGCGCAAACGGCTGCGCCAGACTGACATCGATCAGTTCAAGCATTTCAGAACTCCCGCACCTTGCGCCCAAGCAGCAGCCATAAAAAGTAGGGCCCGCCGATCACACTGGTGACCAGCCCTACCGGAATTTCTGCGGGGCTGGTCAGGCTTCTGGCCAGGGTGTCGGCCAGCAGCAGCAAGATGGCGCCACTCAGCATCGACGCCGGTATCAGCAACCGATGTCCAGGCCCGAAGCACAGGCGCAAGCAATGCGGCACCAGCAGGCCGATGAAACCGATGATCCCGGTCAGCGCCACGCACAGCCCCACCCCCAGCGAGGACGCCAGGACCACCCGGCTTTTCAGGCGACCGCCGTTCAGGCCGGCAGCATGGGCTGACACCTCGCCCAGCTGGAACAGGTCCAGGTCCGCCGCGCACCGCGCCAGCACCCACAGCGCCGGCGGCAGCACCATGCAGGCCACGCTCAGGGTCGACCACTGGGCGCTGCTGAGACTGCCCATGCCCCACAAGCTCAACTGACGCAGCTGCTCTTCGCTGGCGACATAGGCAAGAATGCCGCCCACCGCGCCCGTCAGGGTGTTGATGACCAGCCCTGCCAACAGCAAGGTAATAGTGGACTCACGCCCCCGATTGCCCCGTCCGATGCGGAAAATCACCAGGGTCACTAGCAAGGCACCGATAAAGCCTGCAAAAAACTGCCCGTACAGCTCAAAGCCCGGCAAACGGCCATTGACCAGCACCACCCAGACCGATACCGCAAGCCCGGCGCCACTGGCCTGACCGAGCAAGGTCGGATCTGCCAGCGGATTACGGAACAGGCCCTGCATGGCCGTACCGCCCGCCGCCAGGGTGGAGCCCACCAGCACAGCCAGCAGCAGGCGCGGCAGGCGCACTTCGTACCAGACTTGCCACTCCAGCGGTGCAGGCATCACGCCGACAAATATCGCCGGCGACAACCCGATGCTGCCCACCAACGAGCACACCGCCAGTAACAGGCACAACCCCACCAGCATCAACAGAAGAGTCTGCGTCGAAGCACCTCGCACCTGCATCATGGGAACAAGGCTCCGGCATCACGGCGCAACTGCAACATGGCCTGGACCGTGCGCGGCCCCAGGTTGAGCAATGCCTGGTCATCAACCTGGACCAGGCGGCGCTGCTGTCCGGCGGGCGTATGGGCCAGGCCGCCGAGTTGCCAGAGGTTTTCTTCCCCACCCAGCGCCTCCAGCCCCGCCTTGCTGACAATGACAAAATCAGGCGCCAGGGCCACCATGGCCTCCGCCGCCACCTGCTTGTAGGCGTTGAAGGGCGCACTGTTTTCGATACCCGCCTGTTCAAGAGCTGCGTGGGCTTCGGTGCCCCGGCCCATGATCAATGGGGTCATGCCGGCCCGATTGAAAATGAACAGTGCCCTTGGCCCTTCGAGCACCGGCATCCGGGCCAGCTCGGCCGCCAGGCGCTGCTGTTCCTCGGCCAACAGGTGCCCTTGCGCCTGGCGGTCCATCACCCGGGCAACCTGTTCGATTTTGCCGGCTATGTCGCCGATCCCTTTGCCGCGAGCGACACTGATCACTTCAAGATCCAGCGCTTGCAGTTGACGCAACACGATCACCGGCCGCGCCGCATCGCTGATCAACACTCGCTTTGGCTTGAGCGAGAGGATTCCTTCGGCTGACAACTGACGCAGGTAGCCCACCGAAGGCAGGCTGGCGATTGCTGGCGGATAGCGGCTGGAGTCATCACGCCCGACCAACTGCGCACCGGCATCCAGGCGCTCGACAATTTCAGCGAGGTCGTTGCCAATGACCAATGTGTCCGCCGCCTGACCACCTGCATACACCCCTGTGCTGCCAACCAACAGGCATACGCCCAGACAAAGCCCCTTCATTGCATCGCCTCCAGCGCATCCAGCCACTGGCGCCAGGCCACTTGCTCCGGCTCACCGGCCGGACGGCGGGCAAACACCTGAACGATCAAGCGCTGCTCGGCATCAAACAACTCAAGACTGGTCACTCCACCGCGCTCGTTGGGTTTGTGCACGCGCCAGGTCTGCGCCTCCATGGCATCCACAATGCTGAAACAGGTTGCAGCGGCCAGTGACGTTGCAGGCATTTCGAACACCAGGCGGTTTTCATAGGCATGCATGCCCGACAACTGCCCGGTAAATATCTGTACACTGCCCGCACTGTAGACAAACAGCATCAACTCCAGCCCGCTGCCGGCCAGTTGACGAAACAGCGCAACCGGGCTGCTCTCGGCCAGGCGCCGGGCGAATTGGGGCGTCACCAATTCATTGCCCTCGTAACGCGTCAGGCCATGTCGCTTGAGCAAGGCAAAATGCTCATGGACATTGTTCATTGCCGCCCACTCCTCCACTAGCCCCGCCACAAGCAACTCACGCCTGACGAAGGGTTCCTTGAGGGCGAATTCAGGCCGACGCTCCACACAACGGCCATACAGTTGCCTCCACTCCGCCAGCGAGGATTCAGGCACCGACATCACGCACAACAACAGCCTCCCGTGACGATCGAACACCTTCAGGGCATAGCTGCCGGCGCCGGCATCATGAGACACGCCCACCCAGTACCAGGCACGCAGATTCAGCCGCAGGTCCAGGCCATCGTCGCCAATCACCAGGCCAGCCTCGCTGATGTCGTCCGATTGCGGATAACGCCCCAACTGTTCGATCCACGCATGGCTGGCGGGCGTGCGGGTAAGCACCGGCCCCAGCGCATGCAGGTGCGCGGCCACCTCTACGGCAGGGACATCAAGGTGCAGACAATCGGCATCCAGGCACACGCCGGGTTCGGCTGCAGTCAGTACAGTCATCGGTAAATTCCTTGTAGAAGGCAGGCTCAATGCCCGGCGGTTGAAACGGGTTGATCACATTCGGCAGGGGCTGCAACCAGCGCCGAGCCATCGGCATCATGGGCAGGCAGCAACCAGAGAAAGTCGGCATCGGTAGCGGCCAGGCTCTGGCCCTGCTCGCCAATCACCAGCACCTTCAGGCCCGGGTCCAGCGGCCCCTTGGCCAGGTACTGGGGAGCACCCAGGCTCTTGAGCGTATGCAGGGTTCCGGCGAACAACAGTCGGGGCGCCTCGGCGCTGTCGAGTACCTGGGCCATGCGCAGATCGCGGGCATGCTGGATCGCAAGCATGCCGTTCAACCGCTCCTGATCAATCTGGCCGCAATGCATCCTGACGATATGTTGGCGTTGACGCGCCGCAATGGCGGGCGTAGGAAACAGCGCATGCACAGAAGCCCCCGAGGCACTCATCAAGCGCTTGCGCTCGGTGACCGACAGATTGCCTGCCAACAGCGGAAACGGCGCCGGCATCAACGCTTCCACCAGCGAACCGTACTGCTCCCAGGGCCAGCGCTCATTCCAATGCATGATCTGGCGCAAGCGCGGTGGCCGCACCTGATTGCCCTGGCGCAGCCAGGCCTGCACATCGGCAACCGGCCGCTGCTGGTCGCTGTCGAGCATTTCCAACACCACAGCGCCCTGGGCACGGCGCTCGGCCAGGCGGGTGACCAGCCATTGCTCGATCAAATGATGGGCCAGGTTGTCATGCACTTCGCCGACCATCAGCGTACTGGCCGGGGCTAGTGCATCGATCAGCTCAGCCGCGCTGATCTGGCGGCCACTGCCGAGCTCGACAATCGCTCCCCACTGCGCGATGTTCGCTTCCATCGAGGCGTAAACCGACTCCCGTGGCGCGGTATTGACGCTGGCGCAGCCCATCAGCAGCGCCAGGCACAGCGCTGCAAATCCTTGCTTGTACATTCATTACTCCCCAGCCTGCGCCACTCAGTACTCGAAGGTGAAACCGATCGAAGCGGTACGGCCGCGACCGGTACCACGATCCAGGGAGGCAGACATGATCGAGTCCACCGAGGCGTTGTAGCTGTAGACCTTGTTGGCGACGTTCTCGACGTTGAAGAACACACTCAGGCTCTTCTGCACCTGCAGGCTGCCGTACACATCCCAGAGCACACCGGTAGAAGGCGTCTTCTTGGTTTCATACCAGTCCCAGCTCTCTTCGGCCGAGCCCGAATACTCACCGCGCGCGCCAAGCACCAAGCGCTCGTCGAACCAGCGTGTGCCGACATCCAGCGTCCAGTAGCGGTCCGGCTGGCTGTTGATGTCTTCGAGTTCGATGCCGGAAGTGGTCGGCGCCTTGGTGGTGGCGCGGGTCCAGGACAGGTTGGTATAGAAGAAGCCGACGTCGTAGCGACCTTCCACCTCATAGCCATCCATGCGCACTTGTTCGGGCCAGTTAACCCAGTTCATCTTCGCCGAATACTCGCCATCGTCGTCGACAATATCGAAAGACTGCGGGGTGATATAGCCGTCGATCTTGCTGATGAAGCGGTTGATCTTCAGTTGCCCGTAGTCCGAACTGCTGAGCAACCCGGCACGACTGAAGTTGACGCCGAGCTCATAGTTGGTGGAACGCTCCTGTCGCAGGAATGGGTTGGCCCCTACCCCATCGGCGTCGCTGGCATCGGCTTCGAGCGGGACTTTTTCGAAGAACATTTCCTGCACCCGCGGCGCCCGCGTGGTACGCGACCAACTGGTGTAGAGCTGCACCCAGTCGTAGGGCTTGACGGCAAAGCCGACGCGCGGGTTGAAGCTGTGTTCACGGCGGGTGATGTCGATATCGCCACCGCCGATGTCCAGGCATTGGCCGATGATCGAGCACTTGGGTACGTGACCGCTGACCTTGTAGCCGTCGTAATGGCCCGCCAGGGTCAGGGCATAGATGTCGTAGTTGAGCTCCAGGGTGCTGAACACGCTGTGGGTAGCTTGCTCGCCCTCGGGGTTGGCACCGCGTTTCTCCGGGGTCTTGGCGACGAAGTCATCAGTGTAGTAGCGAGCACCATTGCTCCAGTTGGCCTCCACCTCGCCCAGGTTGAAGCGACTGACGTTGGTGAAATCGAAACCGTGGGCATCGTCACGGGTCTTGCGGCCAATGTAGCTGGAGTCTTCTACCGGCGGATACTCAAGCCGGGTCGTGTTCTGATAGGCATTGACCGTCAGGTTTACCCATTCGCTGTAGGGGGTGTAGGCGTATTTGGCCCGATAGGTTTCGTTGTCCAGCTGCCAGGGGTAGTTGTGGTAGAACTCGTTGCGGTACTTCACCCCGCTCAGGTCCAGGCGGTGCATGTCATTGGGCTGCAGGCGCAGCTTGAGCAGGCCGGAGCGCGGATTCTGTTTGGTGGTGTCGTACTCGTTGGTCTGCCCGGAACTGGTCTCGTACTCGCCAGTCTGAGTGCTGCTGACGGCGGCGGCGATACCGTACACACCATCGACATCTTCAGGTTGCGTCCTG
Organism: Pseudomonas vranovensis; assembly: GCF_040438935.1. Lineage (NCBI taxonomy): Bacteria > Pseudomonadati > Pseudomonadota > Gammaproteobacteria > Pseudomonadales > Pseudomonadaceae > Pseudomonas > Pseudomonas vranovensis. The sequence continues at coordinate 3,032,435 of NZ_CP159259.1, forward strand.
GCACCAGCGGCGAACATACGGGTATTGCCATAGCCGTTGTTGCCGGTGCGGTAGGTGGAACGAAAGCCCACGCGGTGGTCAGGCTTGACGATGTCATCGATGTCGAAGGTACGAAAATTCGCCGTGCCACCCAGGGTGTTCGCCCCTTCGGCGCCGTCCACCGAACCACGCTGCACATCGACCCCGGCCAGCAGGTTGGGATCGACAAAAGCCATTGGCCCTCCCGAACCGTGGCCTGCATTGTTGCGGAAGGTCTGGGTGACACCATCGATCATGGTGTTGACCCGCCCAAGGCCCGACAGGCCTCGGATATTCACCGACACGCCCGGCTGGCTACGCGAATGCATCGTGTAGGTGCCCGGCATCGACCGCACCAGGCTGTTCAGGTCCTGGCGCTCCGGGTGCGCTTCGCGGCTGCTCTGGATAGCGCCCGGCCGCTCGGCCAATGCCCCGACCATGGTTGGCGCGACTTCCAGGGCATCTGAACGCTGCTCATTGACCCGCAGCACATACGTACGGTCCTTGAGCCGCTCGATCCACAGACCGGTGCCCATCAACAGCAGGTCGAAGGCTTCCTTGACGGTGTAGTCGCCGCTGAGGCCTTGGGTGCTGCGGTTTTCGCTGAGTTCAGGAGCGTAGGTCAGCATGATGCCGGTTGCGCCGGCGAGCTGATTCAAGGCAGGCGCCAGGGGCCCGGAAGGAATCTCGTAATGCTTGCGGGCGCTGGCCTGCTCGGCGGCCTTGGTCTCGCCCGCCATCGCCGCCGAACCACCTGCCATCCCGATGGCCAGCGTCAAGGCTGTCAGCGCGCCACGCGCCAGCTTCAATGCATTGCTCTTGTCGTTGTGCTGCAACCACTGCACGGCGGCTGGCTGTGTGCTCTTCACTTGGCGCTCCCTGAACATTGAAAAATGATCTTTGTAGAGAGGTCACGCGAAGATCCGAAAAGGGGAAATGAAAATAATAATTATTTAAATAATTTTCAGAGGCAGATGCTCGGCAGCCAATCCGCATCAGATTTTTGGGGAAGGGAGAGAAGCGAATCGCCAGAAACGAAAAAAGCCGCTCTAGGCGGCTTTTTCTGTGCTTTCTCGCACTTCAGCGAAGGGCGGTGAAAGCTTGGATGGTGCGGACGAAGAGACTCGAACTCTTACAGCTTGCGCCGCTGGAACCTAAATCATGACCGGCCAACAATAGGCCAGTTAAATCAACAGGTTACGACGCCCGCAATCGTCGCGACCGTTCAAAATGTCCCGCTCTGTGTCACATCAGCTCAGGTGTGTAGCACAATCCTGTCACACATCCCTTCTCCGGCGTTCTGCCAACTGCATCCTCCACTCCTGCCACCGATCCAAAGGCGGTCTACCCTCCCAGGGTTTTAGCCTCTAGCCGAGGGAAAATTGCAATAAAAGTGGTTCCCAACTCCGCAGTTGAGCTGACCGTAATCTCACCATTGTGAGCTCTTACAATTTCGCGAACGATATACAGTCCGAGCCCCACGCTACGCAGCTCTGCATTGTCATGACTGCCGCGAATCATCGGCTCGAACAGATTTTCCAGTAGCCCGGCAGGTATCGGTGTACCGACGTTGTGCACGGAAATTGTCACTGCCTCGTCCTCAATGCGAGTAGAAACAGTGACGGTCGAACCCTCTTCGCCATAAGCGATAGCGTTGGCTGCAAGATTGCCCACCAGTTGGTACAGCCTGTCGCTGTCGGCTGAGAACTCTCCCTGACCGCTACGCAGATGCACCAGGCTGCTCTTGGGGAACGAAAGTCGAATCTCCTCAAGGCAGTCGGCAACCACCTCGTGGAAGTTCAGCGGAGCACAGGTCACAATGATCCCTCGCCCTACTTGGACAAGAGTGAAGTCCAACAGGTCGGCCACAAGCCGCTGAGCGCGTTCGACTGAATGGCTGATATGGCCCAACATCTGGATGCTTCTAGCATCTGGATCACGACGCGAAAGAATTTCGGCCGCCATTCTTATTGCCGAAAGTGGATTGCGTAAGTCGTGGCTGACGATTCCGATCATCTGTTCAGCGAAGAGCGCCCGATCTTCGGCAGCGGCATAGATCGTACGCAGCTTTCCTTGTGTGATTTGCTCGGCTCGCTGGGCCTTGAGGCTCTTGGCCAAATGCCCCTCAGCAAGCATTCGAGCGCTCACTAGTCCACGTTCATACCTTCGCCGATCCTCGGCTTTAAACAGGGTAAGCTCATGAAATATGCCATTCGAATGCTCACAACTTATGGCGCTCAACATCATCGCTATCGAGTGCCCACTTCGATGGACAAGGTCGAATTTCACGTTGGCTACTGAGCCCTGGATCTGCATGAGCGGCCCCCAGTACACCTGATGGAAGGTCTTGGACTCAAGAGTCATTAAGCTCTGAATTGAGCTTCCCAGCAGCTCCTCTCGACTGAAACCAATCCAGCGGCAGAAAGTGAGATTGACCCGTTCGATCCGCCCGTCTTCTGCTGCCAGAAGCAGCCCGGAGTCAGCATCATCAAACAGCGAGTCGGAGCCTAAGGGCAACTCATACTCTGAGGTCATTTTCTTTCCCAGTGGCTAGGGATTGAAGCCTGAGGGGGTGAACCAGATGAATTATAGACAACCAAATTGAAGGTCGAAGCGGGTAGCAGTCAACCAAGGATTAGGGAGCCGAGCATGAAGGACTTGGCCGAGAAGATCGCCGCCGGCGAACCTTTGAGTAGCTGGGGATGGACGCAATGCGCCGGTACCACAGGGATTCTCTGACGGCACCGAGGAGGTGGAGCGTTTGCGACTTGAGGCTGAGTCGCTGATGGAGCCAGCGCCAAGATCGTCACCTTTCCGCCAAATGCAGCCAATTAAGACCACTACGAATTTAGGGGTTGTTCATGCGCTGAAGGAAGTGGCCCCAGGAACATCCTCTTCAGGCGCTCTTTCCCCAAAGCCCGGGTCAGTTCCGACATAACGCAGTACATGAAAATCAGCGTAACCAACAGAATCTGCACCGCCCAGAATTGCGGCCAATTCATGGATGTCCAAAGCATGGCGTTCGCATCCATGACACTGGGTGCCTCTTTCCAGTATTCGTAAAGCCGCTCCAGGTAATGCACCACCAGCGCGACCAGGGCGTACATCAGTGTTTTCCAGGTGACGTTCCATATCAGTGGTTTTTCGGGAAAACGATTGATGAAGGGCAGCATGTCTGCTACCAGTACTGACTTCCCAAGCACCAAGGAAGCGATCAGGATCGACGCCGAAACTGGCAGGGAAACGCCGGTACTCTTGATCATGAGTGCGCGTATGGCGGCCACGATGTGCAGGATAATGAAAAAGAAAATGGTCGGCGGAAGTGCCTTGAGTGCTTCATGTTTGATTGTGGCCAGCACCGATTTCATTTTGCCCCCCAGATACTGTGAAGCTGAGCTTCGTGTCCTTAAATTTCGAGTTGATGCCCCTTCTCCCGAGTTACTGCATCGAGAGAAGAGGTTTTTTGTAGCAATCGAAAGAACAAGTATTGTTCTCGATAGTCGTTTACTGCTTCGATTGGGACTTCATTTTCTCTTCAATCTTCGCATCCACATCAGCGCGGATCTGGTCGATGCTGAAACTTGCCGGACGCTGGCTTGGAGGGTACTCGACGAAGGTTTGCAGGAATGCAGCGGACTTCATCACGGCCAATTCGGTCAGGTAAACATTCTTCGTAGCCCAATCGTAGTACTGGTCAGAGACCACGTCCGCACGCTCAAACGGGTCCATACGGAGATTGAATACCTTAGGTACACGGAGGCACACGAAGGGCTCGCTCCACACCTTGAAACCGCCCGGTGCGCGCTGTTCGCAGAACACGGCCTTCCAGTTGTCGTAACGCATGGAAACCAGCACGCCGTCGTCGTTGAAGTAGTAGAACTCCTTGCGCTCGCCTTTAGGCTGCTGACCGGTCAGGTATGGCAGTTGGTTGTAGCCGTCCAGGTGTACTTTGAAGTTGGTGCCACCAGAGACCGGCGCCCAACCCTTGAGCAGCTTGTTTTTCACATCGGCATCGCCAGCGGCCGCCAACAGCGTCGGGAACCAGTCCAGGCCCGAGAACATCTCGTTGGAGATTTCGCCCGGTTTGATCTTGCCTGGCCAGCGAACCATGGCCGGTACGCGGTAGGCGCCTTCCCAGTTGGAGTTCTTCTCGTTGCGGAACGGCGTGGTCGCCGCATCCGGCCAGGAGAACTGGTTCGGGCCGTTGTCGGTGGTGTAGACGACAATGGTGTTGTCGGCGATCTTCAGGTCGTCCAGGGTCTTGAGCAGTTTGCCGACGTCTCCGTCGTGCTCAAGCATGCCGTCTGCGTACTCGTTGCCAGACATACCGCTCTGGCCCTTCATCGAGTCACGCACGTGGGTGAACAAGTGCATGCGGGTGGTGTTCATCCAGACGAAGAACGGCTTGTCGGCCTTGACCTGCTTCTCGATGAACGCCTGCGCCGCTGCGGTGGTTTCGTCGTCGATGGTTTCCATGCGCTTGGTGTTCAGCGCGCCGGTGTCTTCGATCTTGCCATCGGCGAAGCTGTGGATCACGCCACGCGGAGTGAAGGCTTTGGTGAACTCCGGTTCGTTTTTGGGCCAGTTTTCACGTTCCGGCTCTTCCTCGGCATTGAGGTGATACAGGTTGCCGAAGAACTCGTCGAAACCGTGGGCGGTCGGCAAGTACTCGTCGCGGTCGCCCAGGTGGTTCTTGCCGAACTGCCCGGTGGCGTAGCCCATCGACTTGAGTGCCTGGGCGATGGTGATGTCGCGCTTTTGCAGGCCGACGGTCGCGCCGGGCAAGCCCACTTTTGACAGGCCAGTACGCAGTACCGTCTGGCCGGTGATGAACGAGGAGCGCCCTGCAGTGCAACTGTTCTCCGCGTAGTAATCGGTGAACATCATGCCTTCCTTGGCGATTCGGTCGATGTTCGGGGTCTTGTAGCCGACCACGCCCAGCGCATAGGCGCTGATATTGGTCTGACCAATGTCATCACCGAAAATAACGAGGATATTTGGCTTATCTGCAGCCATCGTTGACGCTGATACAAGCGACGCTGTCAACAAGGCAAATGTAGGTAGCCATTTGCTCGAGTGAGTCATATCTACAACTCCCTATAGGTTTTGGGTCTCGTTTCGGGTAACCCACGCCATCACAATGCCCAGGCTGTAACTCAGGAGTAACCTGCTTCACAATAGATCACTCGCGCTTTTTTGCCTTGTAGAAGCCCTACTCCAATATAAGGTTCTTAATATATTCAATGCTTTATCGTCTGAGTTACTGGGCTTTGCGTGGCTTCGACCCACTACGAAGCAAGATCTGCCCTGTAGTTATCTCTAAACCCATCCCTATGCTGCTAGTCTCTGTAAAGCCGCAAACTTCGTGAATTTCTTGAAGCAGTGATCCACGCACGAATCCTCACCTATGCTAAAGGCATTCTTGCGCAAGCTGATGAACAGGGGGTGCTTGATGGGTTCTGTGAAAAATGACGCCGCGCTGGTGGTGCTGATTGCAGGGCTTTCAAGCGCCGTTTATGCGCAAGATTTACCTAGGGAGGCTCAACCCTGCGTAGCCTGTCATGGCGAGCGTGGCGAGGGCACAGCCCAGGGACCAATGCTCGCTGGGCTGTCCGAGTCATACATCAACACCCAGATCGACCATTTCATTTCCGGGCAACGCCACAATGTGCTGATGACACCTATGGCACAAGCCTATACCGACCCACAACTGCGTAAGCCGGTAGCCACCTACTTCGCTGCCCAGGGGAAACCACCACAATTGCAACTGCGAGGCGAGCGCCTAGCTACGTCGCCCGCCGAACAGCTCTATTACCAGGGCGACTCATCACGTGACCTCCCGGCTTGCTACAGCTGCCACGGTCCGGCGGCAGTGGGCGGAGGCCCCTTCCCGCGACTGGCCGGCCAACAGGCGGACTACCTAAGTTCGCAGTTACTGGCTTGGCAGAAGGGCGAGCGGAAAGGTGATCCCGACAACATGATGGGCATTATCGCCAAAAGGTTGAATGCAAAAGACATTCAGGAGCTAACCAGTTATCTGGCGGCTATTCGGTGAGGAACCAGGCATGAGACTCAACAAATGCTGGCGGGCGATGTTGCTCTGGTGCGCACTCCCCAATCTGGCCCTGGCGGCATATCCGGACATGCAAGAAGAAATTGCTACCCAGCCCAAAGCGGCAGACATGCACTACTTCACGCCACGGGACCTGTCCCGCATTCCCAACGGTGCTTTTGGTGACAAAGTGCGCAAGGGCTATGAACTGTTCGTCAATACCCAGCAGCTCAAAGGCCGCTATGTCGGCAACACCCTCAATTGCACTAACTGTCATCTCGATGCGGGTACCAAAGCCTATGCCGCGCCCATGTGGGCTGCCTATCTGGCCTACCCCGCCTTTCGCAAAAAAGATAATCGGGTGAACAACTTTGCTGAGCGCATTCAGGGTTGCTTTAACTACTCGATGAATGGGAAAGCACCCGCCATTGACTCGCCCGAGTTGGTGGCCATGTCCGCCTATTCTTATTGGCTCCTGATGGGCGGTTTACTGGATATGTTCGGCATGCAGGACAAACCAGTGCCCGAACTCAACGATCAACAGCTGCAACTGGGCGGCAAAGATGAAACCTTCAGCCTGCCCGGGCCTCTGGCAGGACGCGTCAAGATGGCTGGGCGCGAGCACATGCCGGGGCGGGCTTTCGCTACCCTGGCCGAGCCTCCCCAGGCCGCTTCGCCGTCACGTGGGCAACAGGTCTACAGCCAACATTGCGCAGTATGCCATGGTGATCAAGGCCAAGGACGGGAAATGGCCGGCGTACCAGTGCTCCCTGCACTCTGGGGCCCGCAGTCCTACAATTGGGGCGCTGGAATGCATCGGGTCAATACTGCCGCCACCTTCATCTTCGAGAACATGCCCCTGGGCAAAGGTGTGCAGCTTAGTGTGCAGCAGGCATGGGATGTAGCAGCCTTCATGAATAGCCGTGAGCGTCCTCAAGATCCCCGCTTCGACGGTGACCTGAGCAACACTGCCAAAAAATTTCATGGATCGGACCAAGGCTATTACGGCAAGAGTGTAGAGGGTGAGCTGTTGGGAAGTCAGGCATTTCCTGCCGGGATTCAGCCCTAACGGCTGGATAGCTGACCTCCACGAAGAGCAGCTTTGATTCGAAAAGAGGTATTTAGCAGATAGACTGTAACCTCCCGTTGGGCTTCGTCATTGCGTGATTAATCGCACGTACGCTTGGCAAGCCTGCAATGCAGTTAATCCTTGGTCGCCGGCATCGGTGATGGCGACAATTCTTTGAGCAGCCGCTGGGTCAAGTTCGCCTCGCGCGGCTCCATGAACCACGCCGCCGGGGCCGGTAGTGGCTGGCACCCCACAGGCAATACCCGGGGCTGGAGCGGCGAGTAGGACTGACAGCCGGAGATCAGAAGTAGCGAGGCGATCGCGTAGGCGAGCTTGGTCATTTTGGGCATTGGTCAATTCCTTATAGTGGATTTGGTCATTGGCCCGAAGGCGATCCTCCAGGGCTTGGCGCTTGCCCCTCTCGACCTCCTGCCAATCGATAACAGCCAAAGCTCCGGCCTCGCGCTCGCACTGGTAAGCCTCCGCTTGATCAGCCAGCTGCGCGCTATATCGCCAGTCCTGCACTTTCCATGTGGCAAAACAAGCAATGGCCACTAGAAGCGCTGCTACCGCCAGGGCTGACCAGCCACGCGCAGTCATGCCAGCACCTTCAAGGCACAGTCATACAGCGCCTTGCGCTCATCTGCACCGTGCGGAACCCGGCCTGGCTTTCCGGTGTTGATGACGCTGCCAATGTCCTGGAAGCGGCCAGCATCGGCCAGTTCGTTCAGCCCGTGCTTCGCCCACCACCAGGCGGCAGACATGGCGGCATGCTCCGGCTGCTCGAGCAGTTCCGGCTGGTCTTCCAGCGGCAGGCCCAGCCCGGCACCGGCGGCGTAGTTCGCCCGCCCGGTGAGCTGAATCAGGCCGCGCCCACGGAAGCGCCAGCCATCACCCGGGTGGATGTTGCCCATGCGCGCGTTGTACACGACATTGGCGATCCGCTCCGGCTGCCGGGCATATTCCTTGGCCAGGACAGCATTGAACCGGGTTGGCCACACCCGCATCAGCGCCTCGGCGCTGTAGTTCAGGTTCTCCACCAGGTTGCGCAGGTGGCCCGACTCATGCCCGATCTGGGCCAGGAACGCCGCCTGGCGAATCCGGCTGTCGATCTTGAAGCGGGCCATGGCCCGGTTCAGCGCAGGCAAAAAAATGCCCGCGACTGGGCGGGCTTTGGGGAGGATCTGCAGCAACTGCTGCGCAGTGATCGGCGGCATCAGATCTCCTCCTGCTGCTCGAGCGCTTCCGGCTCCTGCACAGTCACGGTGACCTCAGCGGTGTAACGCTTGAGCACTTTGGCCGTGTGCACGATTGCTGCGGGCTGGGCGGCCAGCAATTCGCGGGCGGCCTGGTCAGCGGCTTCTTCGGTGGCGTGATGGATCTGATTGGCGGGATCAAAGTGGTTGGTCGTATTGACGACAATGTAGGGCATGGGTTTCTCCAGGTAAAAAAATGCCCGCGATAGGCGGGCTGTTCGGCTTGGACAGATCAGCCCTTCAGCGCTTCAATCTCTGTCTTCAGCGTGGTGACCTCTGCTCGCAGCTCCTTCACCGCACCAATGAGGTCGGTAATGAAGGTCATGTGGTTTAGCTGTTGAATCCACGGGCGGCCGTTCTCATCGACAGCATCTTTCTCGCCTGAGACGGCGAGCGGGTTTACCGCTTGGGCCTCATGGGCGATCACCCCCTGGAAGACCGTGCCGTCGCCTTTCCAGATATCGAAGTCGCCGATCTCGTATCGGACGATCCGGTAGTTGCTGATTCGATCCAGGAACGAAACGTCTTCGACGGTCTCGATGTTCTTCTTGATGCGGTAGTCGGAGGCGGTGACTTGAAGCGTGCCCAAGCGGGTTACATCCACCCACAGATCACACATGCCCGACCCGAAGCTGATGTTGAAGCAGTTTGCTGAGGCGGCGGCATTCTCACCGGACTTGCAAGAGACACCAGTAGGTGAGAATCGACTAGTGCAAGTGAGAAGGTTGCTGTTGAACGTGGAAAGGCGGGTTGTATAGTCTGCCGCCGAGTTAGCATGGTGAAAATCGATGAAAGGGTATGAGGCGATGAGTTCAATGCCGGAAAAAGTCGGGTTCTGTGCAGCCCCCAGGCCCAGCGTATTACGTGCGCCTTCAGCGGTTGTCGCTCCGGTCCCACCCTTAGCCACTGGCAGGGCTGCAGGCAAGGTAGCTCCTCCTGCTGCGCCAGTGAGAAAGTCATACAGCTCATTGAAGTTGTTGATGCTCTTTAATGCGGCGCTGCGGCGATCATCACCACCAGCACCGCTGGGCGCCGTGCCCAGGTTGATAGTTTGTTTTGACATGATGAATCCTTAAAGGGGTTTCATTGGTCTGGATGCAAACAACGTTCTGCCATTGGCAGTCAGCGGATTAATGCCTGAGCCGTTGTCGCAGTACATCTGCAAAATTGACCTGTTGCCTGGAAGGAAGCCGCCGAAGTTCGGGCGCAAAGGCTGAGTTGTCTGAATGATGTTTGTCAGCGAGAACAGCGCGTTGGCCAATACGAAGTCCGCTGTGTTACCGGTCCACGGCATCTGCTGACTGGGTGCGTAATATCCGCCGCCGCCAGTTATAGGATCACCTGCCTGGATGAATCCAGTAGCCGAAGGCTGGCTGTTCAGTAGTGAAAGGTTGGCAGTAGTAACGAAAGTCCGATTATTGGCGGCATCCCTGACGGATGCGCCATACTGCCCCGCAGGCGTGCTGGGCGCCTGATAGCTCGAGCAGTACCAACGGATGTTCATGTAATCATCTGCCGCGCTTCCGTGTGCCCCCTTATTTGCCCATTGTTTAAGCCTGAAGCCAGTCCAGTTTCCTGGACTTCCCTTCACGGAGAAATTCCCAACCATCATGTAATCGACCGCATTCAGAAAGATGAGCGGCCTCTCGTAGGTGGTAATCGGGCTTGGAAAAGTTACATCGGCCCACTCAATGACTTGAGCCTGCATGCCTGGACGCCAGTAGACACCTATTTGGAATGCGCCGCTGTAATGGACGGTGAGCACTTTATTGATCGCGTCAATCTGAGTCCGCACGTTGTTATTGAACGTGCGAATGCCATATGAACCGGGCGCCGAGAAGGGCTCGCCACCCTGCGACAAGATCATCACCTGCCAAGTGCGGTCCTGCGGCTGCCGTAGGTGCAACTGACCAGGTGAATACCAGGCCTGCGGGGAGAACGTGTACTCCCCCCGGTCCTCCAAGGTGTCCACCACCACAAACGACTGGGCTTGAATCTCAGGTATCGAAAAGTACTGGTCGAACTCCCCATTTCCCGTCACCGTCATCATTTTCAGCGAACGAATTGGCGTGATCGATGTGTCGAGCGTGACCATGCCCGATGCATCCCTGGTTCGCACGCCGTATTGCACTGCCATTACGTCATCCTCCCTACCGCTGCGCGCTCAATACGTGCTGCGTCGTAAACGTAGAGGCCGCCATTGTTCAGCAGCGTCGAACCATCAGCATCCTCCCCGCGCAGTACAAACGTGCCCGCGGCGAAGTTGATTTCCAGCAGCGGCAGACCTTCCGAGTTGAGCGCGGCAGACCGAATGCTCATTCCGGCGACGATCTCCTGGATGAACGCTTGATTGATGATCGCCTGGTTGATAAACACCTGACCGTTCTGGACCACGAACGGTAAAATCATCTGGCCGTCCAGGCCGTCGATTATGGCCAGGCGCTGCGCCATCAGCAGAATCTCGCCCTCCTCTCCGTTGCTGCCTTGGACGATTCCGGTTGCGACCTTCTTGCCACCGGCGTTCGTCTCGGTCTTCCATGACGAGATCGCTGAGACCTTACCGTCGACACCTGCAACCGTTTCGCTAACGAACTGAACCGATGCATTCAGATCACCAACCTGTGATTGCACAGTGTCGATTCGCTTGCCCGTAGCAATGCCGTCCTCAACCCTCCCCGACTGCTCAGTCCAGACCCCGACCAAGCTGCCTTGCTGGCCGGCCAAGCCCGACGAATCCCCTTCCATCTCCGGATTCACCTGAACATAGAGCCCGTCAAGGCGCGAGGCTTGAGCGGTGATCGCCGTCCCTTGTTGATTTACTGTGGTGTTGAGCTGGCTAATCGCTGTGGCTTGGCCGTTCGCTTGGTGAGCGGACGGGCCGGTCGCGAACGAGCTCGGCGAAGTGTTGGTGCCCAACTGCTCCTCAAGCATGAATCCGTCGAAGTACGCCTCCATCGAGCCAGCAACAGGTTGCGTAAAGAACAGAATTTCAGCCCGGTCCACCAAAGCCGCAGGAGTGGTCACTACAGCGCTGTATCTCCCCCAATCTGGGCCAACGGCAACGTTGCCCAAGCCAACCTCGACTTGTGCTCCGGCCGCATTCAGGTAACGAATGCGCACCGCAATATTGCGAGCGAGAGGCGCTTCCGACCAAAACGAGATGATGTACTTCTGACTCGGTTTGAGTCGCAAGTTCAGTACCTCATTGTTGGCGTACAGACAGAAATAACCGGATCCGGTAGCGCTATCGACTGTCTTGAGACGGTGGGTGGCGTAAGCCGCAGAGAACGCCTCAGCGGTCAGTGCAGTGGTGTTGCGCCGTTGGATGGCAGGCAGGCTATCAGTGAAGACGCAATACTCCGCAGGAATGAGGTTTGCCCCGCTCCCGCCGATGTTTCCCACCGTGCTCTGCAACTGGGTCACTGCGGTACCCTGGGCATTGAGCGTGTTGCCCTGCTGAGCAACGGTCGACCCCAGCGATTGCAGGGCACTGTTGTCCGCCTTGCCAGCCACGGTGTTACCCAATTGGGTCAACTGGTTGCTTTGACTGGTCAGCCCTTGCTCCGTCTGGGTAACACGACCATCAAGCGACTGGGTCGCGGTAGCCTGGGCATTGTCCTGACCGGAACGCTTCCGCGCCGCCGGCGCCGACATGAACACATCTGTTGCATCACCGGCGCCGATACGTAGCGTCATAGCCATGCGGATTGCTGCGGCTGGAACAGTGGCCATGCCCGTGAGCTTGACCCAGCCCCCAGTCGTAGTGGTGACGCGCTCACCATCACCGGCTGCAACTACCCAGTTATGCCCGATGCTCACACCTGCCACATCGTAGAACTGAATCCACAGACCGCACTGGCCACGCGCCGCAGCGACATAGGCGTACAACTCGAAGTCGTAGACTTCACCGCCCACCACAGCAATCTGAGCCGCGTTGCCATTCTCCGGCGGCCTTACATTCAGGGCGCTAAGGAAGGCGTAGTAGGTGTTCCCGGTACCTGTGGCCGGACTTACACGTACTACGCGAGCGCTCGACGCCCCACCAGGCACAGCCACATCATTTCGCAAAAACACCGTACCGGCCTGGCCAATTCCATTTGAGTTGGAAAAAGTCGGGTCCAGCAGCAAGTTTTCTCCAGCCACGCTCCCCACGGTGGCTTTGATGTTGGTGAGCTCTGTTCCCTGAGCGGTAATGGTGTTGCCCTGCTGGCTAACCGTATTGGTCAGCGCCTGGACAGTCGATGCGTCTGCCTTGGTCTGCGCTACCACCAAAGCGTTCGCTGCAGCGGCGGCTGCATCGGTGGCAACCTTGTCACTCACCGTCACCCAGGCGCTGCCATTCCAGCGCTTGGGCGTGTTTGCATTGCCCGTGATGTCGATCCACAGATTCTGCGCCAGGCGATCAGCAACCGCTGGTGTCGCGGTCTGCACCAGTACCTTGCCTTTGCTCCCGGCCAGGGTTGCAGCGGCGTCAGCGGCCTGCTGTGCAGCTACTGCACTTTGGTTGGCTGCGGTCAGGCTGCTGTTGAGTCCGGTGATTGCCGAACCGTGGCTGCTCAACCCTTGTTCAGTCTGCGTTGTCCTGGCATCCAGGGACTGAGTAGCAGTTGCCAACGCGCCAATTTGCCGAAAGCTGTTACCCAAGTTGAATGGCGACGGGTCGACGTTCTCTCCAACCGCCAATTCGACCATCAGTCTGTCAATCCAAATCGTGCGCCCACTGACACCCGACACGTTCATTTGCAAACACAGCATATGCAAATCACCAACATGAGCAGCAGCCGTCATATCCACTACAGCGGAATATCTTGCCCATGATGTAGTGAGTGCCTGCTGCTGATTGGCGATGTTGGAGTTAACGTTGCTGTTGTCTGTGCTGATGCTCTTGAGGAACGGAGCAATCACATGCCCATCAACACTTGCTCGCGCGTTGTAAGACACAATGTACTTACCGCGCTTGAAGCCCATATTCGCATGTGTGTACTTGATCGCTGATGCGGCGGCCGGCACGAAGTACATGGCATTGCCCGGTGCCGGGTGGTTGGCCGTTACCTTCAACGCAAAGCCGTTGTAGGTGTTTGGGTCAGCTTCTACGCCAATGGTGTACACGGCATTGGTTGAAGTGACCGGCGCAGCCTCCGAAAACGCACCGTACTCAGCCGGCAGAAGATTCGCCCCTGCCCCGCCAATGTTCCCCACCGAGGTTTGGACATTGGTTATTGCCTGGCCCTGGGCAGTAATTGTTTGCCCCTGCTGCGTGACCTCGTTGCTCAATGCTTGAACCGTCGAGGCCTCGGCTTTGGTGGCCACCTGAGCCAAGGCCGATGCAGCAGCTGCAGCCGCATCCGTCGCCGCCTTGTCGGTCACCGCCGCCCACGCCGAGCCGGTCCAGCGCTTCGGGGTGTTGGCGTTGCCGGTGGTGTCGATCCACAGGTTCTGTACCAGCCGATCAGCTGCTGCCGGAGCAGCCGACTGAATAATCACTTTGCCCTTCCCGCCCGCCAGCGCATTGGCCGCATCTGCAGCTTGCTGTGCCGCCGTGACGTTCTGGTTGGTGGTCGTCAGGCTGTTGTTCAAACCGGTGAGCGCCTGACCCTGGCTGGTGATCGCCCCTTCAGCTGCGGTTACCCGGGAGCTGATGCTGTCGACCGCAGAGGCGTCCGCCTTGGTGTTGGCCACCGACAAGGCATTGGCCGCAGCCGCAGCGGCGTCCGTTGCTACCTTGTCGGAAACTGCGACCCAAGCAGAACCATTCCAACGTTTCGGGGTGTTGGCACCACCGGTGGTGTCAATCCACAAGTTTTGCGCCAGGTGATCGGCAGCAGCCGGGGTGGCCGACTGCGTCAGCACCTTGCCCTTCCCGCCTGCCAGATCCGCTGCGGCCTGAGCTGCATTCTGCGCGGCGGTCACGTTGCCGTTGGTGACCGTGAGGCTCGACTGCACGCCGTCGATCCGCTCGGATTGGGCGGTGAGTTTGCCGTCCTGCTCGGTGACCTTGGTTTCCACCGTGGTGACGCGGCCAGCCAGGCCGTTGGACTGGGACACCACCTGACCAACATCGAGCCAGTAGGTGGCGTTCGGCGGGGCCTTGGCTCCGGTCAGGTCAGCAGGCACAGCAATCTTGGCCTGATACAGACGATCATTCAGGCGCGTAGAAGCGCCAGCGGCATAAGCCTTCTCCTTCTGGTACTCAGCCGACTTGGCGATTGCGCTCACCTGGTCGATCTGTTGCTGCAGGCTGCCCTGAACCTGGGAGATCTGCTCGCCCAGCTGGTCGTTGATCTCCTCGACCTGGTCCTTGACCTCTTCCACCCGCTGACTGACCGAACCCGGCAGCGATGGCGGACCATCAATCAAGTCGATGCGTTCCTGCAGCGCCGGGTAAAGCGCACCCTCGGTGATCTTGTCCTTGAAGTACTCCTCATATTCGGACTGGTCCGCACTCGACTGGCCGTTGACGCCCACACCCGCCGGGTACCAAGGCCCAACGTTGCCGGTCCGGTCGATCAAACGAGCCCAGAAGAAGAACGACACACCGGCAGCCAGGCCGTGCAGCTCATGCTTGGCCTGCGGGTAGGCGAAGTCGCCCAACTTTATAGCGTCATTGCGCGAATTGGTTTTGCTGTACCAGATCTCCGTCCGCTCAGTGTCCTCGGCGCCAGCAGGAAAGCCCCAAGAGAGCCCGATGCCATAGACCAACGCTGCGGTGGTGAGGAACGAAACCGCTGGCGGCAAGCCGACCTTGCCCGTCAACTGGGTCAGATTGGAGCTCTTCCAGATCGACGAAATATCGAACGCACTCACGGCACGAACACGGGCCAGGTAAGCGCCCGCGTAAATGCCGGTCACGTCGACAGAGGTCGAACCGGTGCGTTGCAGCTTGATCCAGTTGCCGTTGTCCTTGCGCCATTCGACGTCGTAGGCAACAGCGCCAGCAACAGCAGGCCAGGTGATGGTCATGGTGCTGATCGCGATCCCCTGGTTGATCGCAGAGTTCGAAGTCAGGGTGACACTAGCCGGCGGCGGTACCACCGTGACTGGGATAACACTGATCGGCCGCTCCTCAAGGCGGGCACCGGTGTCGATGTGGGCGAACTTGCTTGGGTCGTACTGCACCGCACTGATCTCGAACACACCAGGCTCTGGGCGGGTCACGCGGGTCACACGGTACAGCGGTACGGCCAGGTCGTCAGCGTCGAGCGCCCACACCAGCTCAGGCTCAGGCTCCACCGAGTAGGCGGCGGTGACCGTTACGCCCCGGCCACTCACCGATTGAACAGTGCGCGCCTGGCAGGTGCCATCCGGCAGGTTGAGGATCAAGCGGTCACCGGCCTTGGCCTGGGTGTCACGGTCCAAGCCGATGGTGCGGCCGGACACAGCAGCGATACGCCCGCCAATTGGCCGGCCTGCCAGCAGCTCATCCGCCACCGGGATGACATAGCCCGGCAGCGGGATGCGCCCATCGAGCCCGACTTTGAAGGTGATGCCTCGATCCCTCGAGTTCGTCAGCAGCGCCCATTTGCCGCGGCGCTGGGCCTCCGACTCGCGGGTGCAGCCGATCGCACTGATCTCCAGCACGTTATCGCCATAGCGGCGCTGCAGCTTCTGATCGGTCACCGAGGTGACATCAGTGTCGTAGCTGTTCGCCGGGTTGTCGTAGCTGATCAAGGCGCGGCTGTAGCGCGTGCGCTCCGAGGCGCTCGAGTAGGTGAATTTGCCGTCGATGACGTTCGCCCTGGTGTAGGCAAAGTCGAAATCGGTGTCGCGCGGCATGTCGGCTAGGCTATACACCTGCCCCTGCGCCCAGTAGGTCATACCCCGGTAGATTGCCGAGATATCGCGCAGCAGGCTCCAGGCGTCGGCCTTGCTCTGCAGGTTCAGGTTGCAGATGAAGCGCGGCTCCTGGCCGCCCTTTCCGTTCGGTACCAACTGATCGCAGTACTGGGCGATCCGGTACAGCTCCCACTTATCGACCTGCCAGGACTTGATGCGCCGGCCCAGGCCAAAGCGGTCGTTCACGGTGACGCCGTAGGTGTGCCAGGCCGGGTTGTCGGTCCAGGCTTCTTTGAAGGTGCCATCCCAGACCCCGGTGTATACCCTGGTGCGCGGGTCATAGTTGCTGGGCACCTGAAATTTGCGGGCGTCACAGTCCACAGTGACCGCCGGAATGTTGCGGAACTGCTCGGCCGAGAACTCGATGTAAAGCAGCGCGGTGTTTGGGTAGCGAATCTTGACGTCGATTACTTCGGTGCGACCCACGATTTGCATGGTGTCGGCAATCTTGTTGTTGTTCTGGTTCGGCGTCAGCCGGCGAACACGCAGTAACCAGCCGCTGGTGGCTCGTGGCAGATCGATGCGACGGGTGCGCTCGTAGGTGCTAGTGGTCTTGCCGTCGACAGCTTCCAACAGCACCTGCTGGTAGGGGCCGCCGTCAGTGGCCAAGTCCACGGCATACTCAATTCGATAGCCGTTGACGTTGCCACCATCGTCGATCGACTGCAGCATTGGCCAGGCGAAGCGAAGCCGGATGGCGTCGAGATCTAATTTATCGATAGCACGTATGTACGGATTCTCGCTGCGAAGTTCGACGTTCTCGGGGAGTTCATTTGCCACCGATGGGATGCCCTGGATATAGCTTTGCTCCACCGACCCGGTACGCCACTCCCACTTCACGTTCGGGAAGTTCAGGTTGCCGGCCGGGTCGGCCAGCGGCGTACTGTCCAGGTAGATGTCACGGGCGGTTGGCGTGCCCTCGAACTCCCCCTCTCCCACGGCGATCAGCATTTTTGCTACGGCGACCGAGCGCAGGCTGTCCGGCGCCTCAGTAGGCTGTTTCGGCTTATCCGAGCCGCCCTTGGCGCCGACGATATCCAGTTTCTGTGCTGCGCCCATGCTTTCCTCCAGGCATAAAAAAACCGCCGGGCGGCGGTCGGTGTTCTTTGTGCGATTTACATTTGGTCTTCAGCGAGGATCTCGGCGCTGATGATCGCGCCGCCCCACCGCCGGCGCCCAAGGCAGAGCGGTACGGGATTGCCGCTGGCAGTGGTGTTTCGGGCGCTGCCAAATGCGTATCCCGGCTGATTCTCCGGCGCAGCACTGGTCTTCAGGCCTTTAGCTTGGGGGCTGAGCATCTGGATGACGCCGCCAATCATCAATGCCGCACCTGCCTGATAGAGGAATGGCGAAGCAGCCGCAAAGGGCGTGAAGGAAACGACGTATGCTGCGGCGACCAGAACAGCTCCAATGATTGTCTGGAGACTCCCCCCGCGCTTACTACCGACCATCACAGGGGCAATTCGAATTTCGCCAGTTCCGCTGAAGCCCAACTCCTTTTCCTGGAGATTCTTTGACCCTCTGAAAATGGCGAATTCAAGCCCGCGCGACCTTGCATTGGAAATAAATTTCTCGAACCCTGGGATCTGGACGCAGAGCGCCTTGACCGCCTCGGCCGGGGTTTTGACGGAAAGCCGAAACTCTCGGCCGAACTTTCTGAGCAAGCCGTACAACCTGACAATGGTCATCGGCTCGTAGCAAATAGCAGACATACTTTTTCTCCGGGCATAAAAAAACCGCCCCAAAGGCGGCTTCGAAAACTCGACATCTCTACAGACAGGTACGTGCTACATCCACCCACTTATTCCAGGTTCCATTGCGAACGTAAACTCGCACTGTGGCACCACCTGCTGCCTCATCTACAAGCGCCATGGCTGGCGTTCCAACCATGTCAATGTTGAGCTTGATGCTGTAGCCGCTCTCGGTCTCAGTTGCCGCTACATTCGAATTGAGGTCCTGCCATTTCGGGGTGAGGCACCTTGAATAGTCACGTGGGGACTTTGCAGTTTTGGCTTCGAGGTTAGGACCGCTCTCCTTCAAGTCACTCGGGGACACACACCCCGTCAGCAACGCCACCACCACCGCCCCAATCAAAATTCGCATGTGATCCCTCCCTTGAAATGGGTGACTGTAGCGCGGACCTGGCCGGGCATCCAAATGCAAAAAGCCCAGCGCGGGGCTGGGCTCTTTCAAGCCAATCTATCAGCCGCGAGAAACGGTGATGATGTAGCCAGGGTATTTTGCTTCTAGTTCATTCCGGCACTGGTCGATTGCTTCTTGATGGCTGAAAACAAAAAACTGTTTTGAGCCGGCGGTGGAACTCTGTTGGCCAGGCTTCTGATGGCGATATTTAGCTGTAAACCACTGTTTTCCTGAACTCATCGTGCAGCTCCCTAGTGGGCGAGATTTTTTGGCGCCATCAAATTACCATCACTCAGCCCTCGCTCAAACCTGGATGGAAACCCAGTAACCGCCCAGCTCGACGCCGTAGTAGCGTTTAGCCTTCAGACGATTTGAGATTAGGGGGCAAGATGCTCAAAAAAGCAGTCCGGTTGATCCGAAACGAAAGCAAGCGGCCTTGGTCGGAAGTCAACAGCTGGGCGCTTGCGCTCATTGGTGGTCCAAGCTTTGTGGTTGGAACCTATTACGCCGCTGCGGCAGTTAATGTAGCACCTGACCTCATACATGCGACGGAACAGGTTGGATTCACTGCTTTAGGGATCGTGGCGTACAGCCTCACCGGATTGATGGCAGTGGTTGGCTGGCATTTTTTGAGAGTCGCGCAACGGTGCTCCGACCTTCTATATCAGCGGCATTACAGATAAAGCCTCGCCGCAGTATGCTTTACGAGCCTGAAAAAGCGGCTGTCCACCCATCCAGCGTGGATGGAAAACCAGTACCGCGCCAGTATTCCGGCACAGTAGCGTTGCACCTCCAACGAACCGCCCCCAGTCCGTTGCCGGAAAGCCCATGGACCGGGGTATTAAGCGACCTTGGAGGTCGAATGAGCAGCAAAATTACACCTAAAGGGGCACCCATCCATTTTCTTCAGGAAGGGGAGCGGCTTTCGGACACCGCAGAGCGAGCTCCAATCATTCCTGTGATTCGCATATCAATACTGCCAGCTCTGCCAGCATCCCCGAACATTGCAGTCCCAGGTACAAGCCCTCTGGAAGTCACTGCATTGATCGACACGGGAGCTGAGGGGGTCTACATAGACGAAGACTTCGCGAAGCAAAATGGGTTTCTCAGCGAAAAAACCATGACCGTCTATTCGGCCGCAGCGACTACCATCGAGCCGGTCTATCCAGCTCTTTTCGAGCTGCCGGAATCTTCATCGCATTATAGGCAATTTGCGGAGTTCACCTCGGTCCCGCTCCGAAAAAACGGTCGCCAGTACGATGCAATTCTCGGTATGCAGCTGCTTAGCAATGGCGTGCTCGTGATGGACTTCGACTCACACACCTACCGGTTTGAGTTCACTACTCAGGCCAACAAATAGCAGCTCTCTGGTATCCCAAGGACCGTTCTGCCTCAACGGGATGACTTCACAGTCATCCCGTTTACGGGGCACCAAAGGCTTCACCGTAACAACCTTTGCTCGTGGGTCGATCCTTGCCTCGAGTCTTCTCACGGCTACCACATTCGCCTTCTGCTCGCTCATACTTCCCCATGGCGGCCCAGCCGCTTCACTTCGCGTCCCGATGACGCAACACAAGTCGCGTCCGGTCGAGCCAAGGCCCGCCGAACACGATGATTTCTGATGGCCTGCCGTACAGGTGGTGCAGCAGGAATGGGCCCTGGCCGAACACCTGGACCAGCTCGCCGGGCAGCTGCGGATCTGCGCCCAGGTAGATCCCGGCATGGTTCGGGTGCGACGTGCGCCCCACCTCCATGACGATCATGTCGCCGCGCTGGGGCTGACCAACCTGGTAGAAGCCAGCCGCTTCATAGGTCTGTTCGTACAGGCTCGGGCCGTCGGCCTGCTCCCACCACCCCTCCTCTCGCGCATAGGGGGGAAACTCCAGGCCCCACTCGCGGCGGTACCAATCAGCGCAGACCTGCCAGCAATCCCAGGCGCCATGTACGAACGGCCGCGCCAGCAACGGCGTATGGCCAGTGGGTGTGATACTGCGCAAATCCCCCTCCGGCCACGACAGGATGTGCCAGGGCAGACCCGTGGCTTCGCACATGGCCAGATCGCGCGGGGACGGCCTGCTGGTGGCATCAGGATGGGAGTGAACGATGCCGATCACCTCGCCCTGGTCTTCCGCCGCGGCGTATTCATCAGGCGCGATCCGGAATTCCTCGCCCGGGTCGCTGGCGGTGTTGCTGCATGGCACGTACACCTGCTTGCGGCCGACGGCCACGACCAAGCCGCAGCACTCGCGCGGGTACTCAGCCGCGGCGTGCGCTTGCACGGCGGCCAGGATGTGTTTTCGCATGGTCAGCTCCGAGCAATAAGGGATACGGCCGGAAAGCCGCCGAAGGAGAGCTCGTTGGTTTCGCCGAAGCGCAACTTGCAGGAGCTAAGGCAGCCCTTGCACTGGTCCTTCGAAGGGTCGTCCGTGGGGTTGTCCTCGTCGTCGAACATCGCAGCGCCGGTGTAGTTGCAGTCAGGGCCCCGATAACCATTGGTCATGGCCCAGTGGCAGAAGGTGGTCATCTGCCGGCCAGGCAGACCAAAGCCGTCGATTTCGCCCGGTGAAGAAAGCTCCCACACGACCATCTCGCCGTCTTCGCCGGTCTTCTGGTCGATGTACCAGATCTCGAGCGCCTCCTGGGTCGGGTCCGCTCCAGGGTTGCCGTCTGGGAAGTTCTCGGCATCCAGGTACTGGGCCAGGGTCTCGCGCACAGTCAGTTGGAACTTCAGCAGGTCGTCGAAAGCCAGGCACAGTGCCGTGATGCGACCATTTACGTTACCTGCCGACAGCGTTGGCCGAGTTGCCGAGCCGTTACTGTCCGCACCAATCCCTTCGATCTGCACTGGCCAGGCCGCGTATTCATTGCCCTGCCAAAAGATCGACTTGGCCGGCAGCTGATCGGCATCAGCCCCGGCCGCAGTCAGTTCCTCTGGCGAGTGTGGAATGGCGTGGCCGTGGAATCGAAGCACATCGGCGCCGTACTCGGAGCCGTCGATCTCGAAAAGAATGACCTCATCGCCAGGCTCCAGCTTCTGGATATCTCTGATCAGGGGCATGGGTTGGCCTTATGGATGGAATGTCTGCGTGAAGGTTGCAGCCAGGGCGTAGATCCGCCCGCCGCGGTTGATAGGTTGGTAACCGGCGCACTTGTACAGGCCAAGCTCGCCCAGCGGCGGTGTCCACAAAAAGGCTTTGGTGCCCTTGTGGCGATCGAGGAAGGCCTGCATGGCTTTCACTCGCTCCTTGGTGCCGGTGTAAGTGATGGGCCAGGACTGCGAGCGGTTGTTCAGGCTTTCGCCAACCGATTGCTCGTAGCCATCGCCGAACTTCTTTGTGCGTACGGCAAACGTCACCTCACCCTGTTCGCCGCTTTGCACAGGCCAGGTAAAAGTTTCGATAGCCATCAGCGCCCCTTCAGTGCAGTGTTGATACGGCCGCCCTGTCTGAGATCCTTGGCCATCATCTGGTTGTACTTCTGCTCGATCAACGGGCCCACTACGGCGGCAAACTGCTCAAGCCCAGCGGTATCGCTGGTTGAGCTGGTGTTGCCGTCGCCATCGATGTTGATCGTTACGTGCATCACGGATCCTCCCCCGCCTCCGGCTGCCGCAGCGGATACCGGCCCAGTCCCCAGCGGCGTGATCGTGCCGCCCTCGGCCCCCATCATCAGGTAGGTCTTCCCTCCCTGATTCAGCAGCTCCGGGCCCAGTTCGTTGACCTGGTAGAGCGAGTTCGCCGCTACCGGGCCGCCGGCGGCACGTTGACCAGAGACAAAGTTGTCCATGATCTCCGGGCTGTAGCCGGCCTGGGTCGAGCCTGCAGAGGTAGGTGCGCTGCCGCCACTGAACCAGGCGCCCAGCGCACTACCGGCAATGCTCGACAGCAACCCTGAGGCAGCCTGCCGGGTGGCAATCCGCGCCATGTCCGCCAGGATCGACTTGGTGAAGTCGGCGAACGAGAACTTGCCGGTCATAGCGAAGTTGACGACCGCATCCTCCATTGAGCTGAAGGCGTTGGTGAAGAGGCTCTTGGTCTGGCCAGCGACGTCCCGGGCCGACTCCAGGTAGTTCTGGAAGGCCGACGAAGCGCCGGCGCTCCAGCTGCCCTGGGCAGTGGTCATATCGTTGTAGTTGGCGATCGCAGTTTCCTGCAGGTCGCGCTGGGTCTTGTCGAGCGCCACCAACTTCTGGTTGTACTCATCGAGGCTCATCCCGCGGGAGCCGTCACCGTACTGGTTGGCCAGGTCCAGCTTCTGCTGGTTGATGCGGTCGGTAATGCCGTTCTGCTGGTCCTGCAGGCCGCGCTGCCGGTCGCCAAGGCCGAGCCCTTCGGCAGATCGCTGGCCCTGTAAACGCAGCGCCTTCACCTGCTGCTCCAGTGCGCTAGTGTAGGTCTGCACCGCCTGGGCCTGCTTGCGCAGCCGGCCCTCCTCGTTCGTGGCCAGCACCGCCAATTCCGAATCGGCGTCTTTCTGCGCCTTGACCATACTGGCCCGGGCATCAGCGATCTTCTGGTCCAGCTGGACCCGCTGGGCGGCGGAGGTGTCGGCCTTGCCCTTGGCAGCTTCGAGCGCCGCAATCTCCGCCTGGTAGGCGTTGGTAACCTCGTCCTTCTGCTGCTCGATGATGGCTGCGCGTTGGGCCGCGTAAGACTCCTGGGAGATGATGCCGGCCTTCTGGGCTGCATCCAGCTCCTTCTCAGCGTTCTTGTACTCAGCGAGAATCGCCGCGAGCGAGTTCTTTGAGTCATTGAAGCCAGTCATGTTTACCGCTGTGGCTCGGACCGCCGGGTCCTTGTTCTTGTCCTTGATGTTCTGGATGGTCTTGGTGACAACATCAGCCTGCACCAACGGGTCATTCGGGTTGGCCTGCCTCAGCGCCTCGACATCCCGCCGATACTCTTTGATCAGCTTGTTGCGCTTCTCTTCATTGGTGAGGTTGGTATCGCTAATTTGTTTGAGGCGTGCAGCTGCATCGATACCATCTCGCTCTACCCGAACCCGATCGGCTACAAACTTGGTACGACTCCGCTCTGCCTCAATCTGCATCTCGAGGTAAGCAAGCTCCCTCTTGTCGTTCTCGGTGTCCCGGGTCTCAATCCCCATGGCTGCGGCGCGCCCTCCGCGCCCCTGGTTGGTCTGCAGCCGCTGACGAATCACCTCCGCCTGCTGCTCCAAGGTCTGAGCCCGGCCGACACTTAGTGTGGCGTCGAGAGCTTCAGCAGCGGCACTCTTGATCCCTTTCCAGGCGCTTTCGATCAGGCCTAGGTTCTCGGTGACTTCGCCGGTTCTGGTCCTAATGGTGTCGGCATAGGTATCGGTCAGCAGCTTGGCCGCGCCGATGGTATCGCCCTGCTCCTTCAAGGCCACGATTTGCGAGTAGACCGACGCCGTCAGGAAGTTGTACTGGTCGTTCAGCTCTTTGGCGGCAGCGGCCGGGTCTTTGGCGATCTTGGCGAACTCGGCAACAGTTGCATCAATGGATCGGCCTGCGGCCTTTTCCATATTCAATGCGGCTTCAGAGATCGTTTCGAAGCTGCCGCTGGCGATCTTGCCGTTACCGGCGAGCTTGGCCAGCACTTCAGCTGCGGCACCGGTAGTGCCGATGGTGGCACTGACCTGCTGAGCCATGGTCGCCAGCTGATCAGCGCTGGTGCCTGCGGCGTTACCGGTGAAGATGATCGCCTCGTTGTACTCACCCGCCTCTTTGCTGCCCTTGTAGTAGGCAAGGGCCAGCGCACCGGCCGCAGCTGCTGCGACGGTGAACGGGTTGACCAGGCCGAGCACGTAGCCGCCGAGCGCCTGAGCGGCCGGCCCGATGCCGCCGAACATATCCTTGAGCTGGCCACCCTGCTGCAGCAGCACAGTCAGCGGCGCCTGACCGCCCTGCAGCGAGACGAAGATGTCGGTGAACTGGGCCGGCACCCCACGGAGAGCCGCGGCGTTCTGCTTCGCGGTGTTACCAGTTCGAGTCAGCGAGTCATCGAAGCGAGTCAGCGCCTCTCGGGACTGCTGGATCTTGCCCTGGTACTCGCTGAAGATCTCGGGATCGAGGAACTTCTTCTGCTTGGCCAGGCGGTTTTCCAGCTCATCCAGGCGGCCCAGTGCTTTAACCGTCGGGTCGATCTCGCCGAGCAGCTGACCAAGGTCATCAGCCTGCCCGCGAAGGGCCTGGCCAGCCTTTTTCGCACTCTGCTCGACACCAGCAGCAGCCTTTTCGGCGCGACCACCAGCCTCAACCAGCTTGTCCAGGTCAGTCGCGGCGTGCGCGGCATCGCCGGAATCAACCCGGATGCCCAGTTCGGCAATGGTGGTCATGATCTACTCCACTGATTCAGCCATGACGGCCAAGGCCTCGGCCTCCAGTACACGGAGGTCGGGAAAAATATCGGGAAGGTCGCGGCGCTTGATACCGAGCATCGAGGCGACGGCCGGGATGATTGAGTAGTCCAGGCCTGAGGGGCCGCCCATGCCCGTCCGCCACTGAGTGGACATTGCCTCGAACAGGCGAAATGCTGGCCAGGCGTCCGCCCAGACCTCTACCTCTTCCTCGGGAAGGTCGGCGCGGCTCAGACCGAGCATCGCCAGTTGTCCTTCGGAGGCCCCCTGCTCGTAGACGGCCCTAGCAGCGTTCTTCAGTTTCCCAGGCGGGCCGGACTGTATGCGTTCTGGAACGCATCGATGACAGCTTTTGGCGCACCAGTGCAGGTTCTCACCAGGTCGAGGATGGAGTCGTCGCTGAACTCGTCGTCGAGATCCCAGCCGACCACGATGTCCTTCAATTGCTCAGCCTGAAGTTCGATCTCGGCGGCGGTGGCGTCCTTCCAGCTGACACCCTCCTCCTTCGCTTTTTCCGCCCAGGCATCGCGCGCCTTGTTCCAGCGGTCGAACATCTCGGACAGCGCGATGCGGTCCAAGTAACGAAACTCAAAACCAACCTCGACTGGGACGGAGCCAACACGCGGAAGCTGTACCGCAGCTCCGAACGTTGGGTTATGCGCGATCTTAATCTTCGCCATGGAGCCCCCTTAGGCGTTGTAGCGGGTCGGGCGACCGGACAGGCCGATGCTGATGGTGCGAGTCATCAGCTGGTTGCGATCCATGGTCGGGGTGCTGGTGATGCTCACGTAGCCGGGCATCAGGATCTGACGATTGCCCGGCAATTTCAGGCGAACCACCGCAAGCTCCTTAGAGTCGTCATACCCCTCAACCACGCTGACATACCCTGCCTCAGGCTGATCTTCGACGGCGATCGAAACGCTGATCGGATTGCGGTTGGTGGGGAACTGGAGGTCGTCGTCATTCTCCAGGTAACCAACGGTGAGGAACTGCTGTTCACCTCCGGATACAGTGAAGGCGGTGACCTTGGAGATCTGAGTCCAGTCCGAAACCGGTACGACAGTCCCGGCGCCAGCACCTGCGGTGAAGCGCTCCTCGTTGGTGGTATCGAGGCCGGCCAGCGAGAAGGCGTCGGCGGTAACACCGGACGCCTTGACGGCGCGGTCGTTAATCAGCGCCCAGCCGGAGTTGATCAGCAGGATATCGCCAGCGTCGATGCCGTGCCCGACGGAAGCGGCCACCGGCGGCTTGGCGTTGGTCAGGGAGGTGAAAGGTACAGCGGTGCCGAGAACAGAAGCGATCTCGACAACAGAGCCGTTGGGCAGCGGGATGCGTGCGGCCATGGTGTGTTTCCTCATTGATGCCCGCCGGGCGGCGGTTGGTTATGCCCCAGCGGGCGGTTGGTCTGCGACACCCTGGTAAGTGAAGCTGGCCGGGACTGTGTAGGTCGCCGGCTCGGTGATGGTGGGCCCCTGCTCCAGCGGCTCGACGATCAAGCCTTCGAAGCCGCTGCGGCTGAGTTCGGTGTCGACGCGGAACAGCGTGCTCAGTTCGTCGACCAGGGCCTCAGCAGTAGCCAAAGCCTGGCCCGCCGGGCAGACGATGCTGATCTGGTAGATGCCCCGGTACTCATAGGCCTCTGCAGCCAAGTAGCGGGTGGTGGTGCTGGCCGGCAGTAGGAAGGTCCGAAGGTAGGTTTCGCCCGGAGCGGCCTCGAAGTCCTCCTCCATGTGCGCAACCCGGATCGGGCGCGCGACAGCCCAGGCAGCCAACTTGGTCTCAATCGACTGCCGGGCTCGTGCGTGACTCATACCTGGTTTTCCCTGATAGCTTCGTCGACGATGCGTCGGAAGTTTGCCAGGGTCACCCGCACCATTCCGTGCGGTGCCTGGGTGGAATGGCCGTACTCGAGCGGGATCGCATACGGCAGATTGTTCACGATGTAGGCGGTCTGGCCGATCGTAAGCGCCGCGACCTGCGCCTTCAGCTCTGCGATGGTCTCATTACCAGATCGGTCGATCCGATCCAGCTCGCCAGTTGCCGGAGCATCGATGGAGAATTGCCAGTTGCCACGAAAGCGCCCGCCGACATACCCCTGGCCCGCCACAAGACCGTTCACAGCGAAGTTCTGATCGCGCTCTGCCTTGGTCAGCGGCTTGGCGTACTTGACGCCCTTGCGCAGCCTGCCGGCTTTGGTGAAGTTGTCCTGGTTCAAGCTGATCAGCGTGTTACGTACCGCGACCTTGAAGTCGTAGCTGTCAGCAGCCCGAGTGTTGGCTGCTCGATGAGCTACGTTGGCCTTCCAGATCTCGGGATCGCCCACTGGCGACATGCGGATGACACTGCTACCAATCTCAATAACGATCTCGCGAAACGTGGCATCAAGCGCCTGCTCAGCCTGCTCTGCGAAAGCCCGAATGCTGTCAGCGAATCCGCCCTGCAGCTCGCCGTATCGCTGCGTCATGTGTGAACCGC
The DNA here is from genome assembly GCF_040438935.1 of Pseudomonas vranovensis. Classification (NCBI taxonomy): domain Bacteria; kingdom Pseudomonadati; phylum Pseudomonadota; class Gammaproteobacteria; order Pseudomonadales; family Pseudomonadaceae; genus Pseudomonas; species Pseudomonas vranovensis. Next base: position 3,059,619 of record NZ_CP159259.1, read on the forward strand.
GCGGCATGTTCATTTCCTCAGCTGTACTGTCCAGGTGGCCTTGGCCGGATCCTCCGAAACGTTAAGCGCACGGTAGCCACTGACCTGGTCGCCGATCTTGGGGGCGGCCGACGTTTCAGTGGCCACACCGCTTTCCTCTACGAACAGCTCGTTCTGCAGCACCAGCAGCTTCACGTCCTCAGTCTGGATGCGTGATCCATCAATTTCCTTGGCCAAGTAGCTGCCGAACACGCCTCGGCCGGTGTAGCGAATGATCGTGGCAGGCGCTGTGCCGCCGATCTCTGGGTCATAACCGCCCTTAATGGTGCGGCTACCGACTACCGGTTTCACTGCGTCGGCCAGACCGTCAGGATCATCGAATGCTTCCGCCAGGTCGGCCTGAATCTCTTCGCGCATGCCCATGTTTATGTCCTCTTGAGCATGACGGTCCCGGAACGACGCACCCAGGGTGTTATCAAGTCCAATGCGAAGTTCTCAGCCGCGGACAGCTCGACTGAACCCTCGGCGTAGGTCTTGCTGGTCGAGGTGCCTGCCTGAGCTGACACGGTCTTGCTGAGCACCTCTTTGCCAGTGTCCTTGTAGAGCTTGTTCTCGGCAGCCAACTTGGCCACCTGCGCACCGGCGGTCAGGATCGCGTCCGGCGCCGGGCTGGGAACCGTTCGTTTGATCCTGGCCGTGAGCCAGGCGTTGGCCATAGCCACAGAAAGGGCTGCATCACCGGAACCCGCCCAACCCGGCCCGAGCTTCTGGTCGACGTCAGCGACGGTGATGAAGTCGGTCATGGCTTATTCCTTCGGGATCAGGGCCTGCAGGTCCGGCTTGTTCGCCGAGGCGTCAAAAGCGATGCCCTTGGCGGTCAGCCATTCCTTCAACTGCGGGACCTTCATCTTGTGCGGGTCGGTCTCATCGTCGCCGTCGCCCTCCACTTCCATCGCTTTGTCGATCTCCGCTTGGCTACTGAGGGAGGCGTAGCCATCCGGCGGGTATGCTGAAGCCTTGTAGCCCTGCTCCAACCACTGGGCAAGGGTCGGGCCGTCCAGGCGCAGGCCTTCCTCGATCTCGCTGACGCTGATTCCCTGGCGGTGGTACGCCTCGCCGATATGAGGGGCATCGCCCTGCACAGACACCGAGGTGGCGCCGTCGATGACGCCAAAGAACTGATCCAGGCGGCGATAGCAGGTGCCGCGCTCGCTGCCCGGGGAGTTGGTGTAGATGACTTTCATGGTGAGCTCCTGCGCAGGGCACCAGGTCGGCGCCCCGCATCATGGGGTCAAGGGGTGGCAGTGCCGCTGATTACCGCGGCAAACGGGACCTGCTTGCGGTCGAACACGCGCTGCCAGTTGGCGGCACTGGCGTATTGGACAGCAGAGGGACTGAGGTTCAAGTTCTCGCTGCCCTTCCAGCTGAATCCGGCTGGCTGCAGGATGAAAGTCTTGCGCTCCCACAGGACCTCCGCACCACCACCGTTACCGCCGCCGGGCTTGCGCTCCAGCTCGACCGGCACAGTTGGCGAGCCCTCGCCGTAGCCGAATGCACCCTGGCCGAAGAAGACGGACAGAAACTGGCCTGGCGCGTAGGTCAGGCTGTCATCCATGAACACTGGTTTGCCCAGATAGGTGGCCAGGATGATCTTGCCCTGGGAGTCGCGCAGGTACTCGATCATGTCCTGCTTGACCATCTGGTTCATGACCACGGAGTGCACGCCGATGGCGGCGAACATGTCAGCAGCGTCACCAGCGGTGAAGGCAGCGTCCTGGAAGGCGTTTGCGCTGATCGACGCACCGGAATCCTTCACCATATCGCCACCGTTGTTGGCAATGTTAGAAGCGATCACACCGCGCGCAGAGCCCAGCAGGTAACGTTGCCACTGGCGGGTCCAGTAGGTGCCGAAGCGGTTGCGAATGTGCTGTTGAGGCTCAGAGTTCGCCAGTTCAGCAGTCAGGTCTGCGACGCCGTAACCCTTGTTGAGGTACAGGGTACGGGCGCGCATGCTGCCCTGCTCAGCCTTGCCGACCTCGCCCAAGTCATCGGGGTTGTCGTTGGAAATGTTCGGCGCCTCGTCGGCGTCCAGGTCCTGCCAGTAGCTGATTTCGGAAGTGCCCTGGCCGTTCTTGGCGATGTCGTCGAGAGTCGCCGAGCGAGTCACAATGCCCGACTCGAAGACGGCGGTCTTCTCGGGGGAGTTCACCGGCTCCAGGGTGCCGTAGTAGTCGGAAACGAAGATGTCCGACAGTTGGGTAGATGCCATGGTTTAAGTTCCTCGGGTGGCTTGGAGTTTTTTGTAAGCTTCAGGGTTGTCCCGGGCGATCGCAGCGCGCTCTGCCTCGGTGTACTCACCCCACTTCTTCGTGGCCTTGCCACCGTTGTCGCCGGTCTGCCCGGCACCCTGAGCCCTTGGCCACAGGTGGGTAGCGGTCTCGCGCAGCGATTCCGCCCATTCGAGGGGAGACAGCGGGGTCTTGCCGTCCTTCCCATACACGACTTCGCCGGCACGGTCAGTGGCGATTGGTTCGCCGTCTTCGCTCAGTTTGAAGGTGCCGCGGGCGCGCAGGATGATGTCCTCGGCAGCCTCAGGCAGCGCGCCGGCCTTGATGGCAGCGGCGCGGATGGAGTCGGCCAGCACCTTGTCGCTGTACTTGGCAGCGAAGGCTTCGGCCTTGTCAGCACGCTCGTTGGCGGCCTTAACCTGCTTGTCCAGGTCGGTACGCAGACGCTCGGTGCGGCGGTTGATGACCTCATCCAGCTTGCCCTCGGCGATCAGCTTGGTCTCTTCATCCTGACCGGCCTTGGCCAGCAGACCCTTGACCGCTTCGATGTCCAGGCCTTCAAACTTGCCCTTCAGGCCGTCCAGCTCGGTTTTGATGGTCTTGTTGGAGTCGATCAACTCCCGGTTCTTGGACTTGAGGCCCGAGACCTCGCCGTCCAGAAACTTCTGCACCTCACCCCCCAGCGCTGCCTTCAGCGCGGCGGTTTGGCTTTCGTCGAGGGTGAGGCCGTGGGCGGCCGGGTCGAAGTCAAAAGGCATGTGGCTATCCCCTTGGGATTGATTGGCCCGCCTGGCGGGCATGAAAAAGCCCCGCAACTGCGAGGCCGTTGATCGCGCCACGAAACCGTGGCCCTTCGTTTTGTGGCGCGAGCTAGCTGATGCCGGCCCGCTCAAACGCCAACGGCTCCAGCTCCTTGAGCTGGTCAAGCGTCAGCGGCTTAAAGTTCTTGTCCAACTGCAGCGCAGCAAAGCGCTCCGCCGTAAGGCCGCCATCGCGGAACAGCTTGCCGCGCACCGGTCCCAGTGCCGCGTCTTGGAAGGCCGCAGGCTGCGTTTGGAGCCACTGGTAGTAGCTGAGGCTTGCCGATACCTGCCCTCCTCCATCCGCACCAACGGCTGCCCGCGTAGCGCCTTGCCCGAACAGCGCCGACAACCTGGTGATCGGCGTGATGGTGGTTCGGCAGTGGATGTGAAACGGGGGAATTGGCCCTTTGCCCATCTCGTACTCCCGACCATCCAGACTCCGACACTGCACGCTGGTCTTCCGGTCCAGGGTGGCGACGATCCGATACCCGGGCACGACCGCGGAGTTCGCCTTGAGTGTTTCCATGCGCGCGGTGGTGGCCACATGCTGGACTGCGGTCTGAACGACTGCCCGAGCGCTCCGGTTCGTGACCGCCAGCACGCCATCGGTGAAGTTCTGCGCCGCAGTGCCGCGCACGGCTTGGGTGATCTCGGCATTGGTCTGGCCCTGCACGACACCCATCCGGATGGCGTTGGTGACCCTATCCGCCTCGGTGCGCGTCCAGCCATTGAGGAAAGGCTTGAGCAGCTTGCCGCCATCCACGCCGGCCACCTGCAATGGTTGCGTGTTGATCGCAGCTCGGATCAGGGAGTCCGCCGGCATGACCGCGTCGATCAGGAGCGCCTTCGCAAGGCTGCGACCTTCAAAGGCTGCCTCATACAGGGCGATGTCCACCAGGTCGGACTGCATCCGGTCGCTGAAGGCCTTGTAGATCTCCAGCAGCTTGCCGCCCACCCGCCCCAGGAACTCCTCGAGCCTGCTGCGGCTGTAGTTCGTCAGTTCCTTGCGGGTAAGTTGATCGCGAACATGGGTATCGATCCGGCGCAGATAGGTTTCAAACTTCTTGACCTCGCCCGCCTTGAGCCGCTCAAGCAGAACCGAGTGGCGGCTTACCTGCTCCAGCAGCTTCTCGTCCGCTGTCTGCTCCGGTTTCGTCGCCATCGTCTTTATCCAGGTTGATGCCGACCGACTCGCGCTCGTCGCTGATCAGCTCGGCCTCTTCGTCGTAGGGGCGCTCCGGCAGCTTGCCGGTGGTTAGGTACTGCCAGTAGGTTTCGGCACTGATGGTCCCGGCCATCACACTCTTCTGCAGTTCGGCCAGCACCTGGGCATCGACCTCAGGAATGACGAACTCCGGTTTAACTGTGAAGACGACCTCGTCCGGGTTGTAGCCGGTCCACTCTGCGGCATAGCGCAGGGCTTGCTCGATGCCGGCAGCAGCGGTGATGACAATACTGTGCAGCGTGGCGTGCTGGTCGTTCTGACGGGTCTTGCGGGCCTCGCCGGACTCAGTGCCGGAGACGTCCATGACCTTGGCGCCAGCTTCAAGGGCCGCGCTCTTCTGGTCTTCCATTGCCGTGCGGACGGCCTGGATGCCGGCGCCCTGAAACTCCAAGTAGCCGCATTGGCCATTCGGGCCGAGGTCCCAAGCAGCAGACGGCCCGGTTACGCTGAGCTCCACGCTTTCGTCCAGGCCGGACACCCACGGTTGAGGATGGCTGGTCTGGTGTAGCGCGGTGAAGTAGTCGGCGCTGAGCTGGTAGGACTTCAAGGCTGCCCGGGCCATGGTCAGTAGCGGGATCTCGTCGACGTCCGGCGAGTTGTCAGTGGAGCCGCAGTAGATGACCGGGATGTAGTCCAGACCACGCACCAGGTTGTTGCTGCCGTCGACAGTGCCCAGAGGGCGGTCGTCCTCGATCAGCTCGCCGGCCTCGTTTCGCACGCCGGTGCGGCAGACCGCGCCGTCCATGTAGAACTCGCGGAAGACTGTCTCGCATTCGTGGCTGTAGCGATCCTGCTCCTTGCGCCTGAACTCGCGGAACACGGACAACACCAGGTCCTGACGGCCACCTTGGTCGGCAGTGTCCCAGTTGATGGCGTTGCGGACCGCGTACGTGGCGAAGTACGGCTGCCCCGTGTCGTCGATGTTGACCACCAGCGGTACCCGGCCATGCGAAATGGCCTGGCGCACGATCCGGAGGAACAGCTGGGTCAGGCCGAAGCCATCAGCCGTGGCGTTGTCCTCCAAGCCCTTCAGTCCCGAGGGTAGCTTCACCTCAGGGATCAGCCGGGAGACCAGGCCCATCATCGAGCGCAGCGAATCTCGAACCCAGTGTTCGTACTGGGCCCGGTCGGTGTAGTTCCGGTAAAGGTAGGCATTGCCCGCGCCGTCCAGCTTCTCAGCCTCGGTCATGCCGCTCGGCTTGGGCAGGTTGCGCGGGCTGCGCTTGATAGCGCCCTCGCCTTCTAGGGCGTCGTCCATCATCCGCCACTCTTCAATGTGAGCGTCGTAGTCTGGGTTGGTGGATTGAACAGGCATTACGCCAAACCTCCGATGCGGCGGACACCGCCTGTGCGTTTACGTCGCGCCATGGCAACGGCGAAATAGCGGAACCCGTCAGCCGGGTGCGAGGACCAGTCGTGAAGCGGTTTGTCCTTCCAGCACCCACGCTTGTCGTCCCACTCCTTGCGGTAGCTTTCCAGAGCCGTGATCCCCTCACCGCACTTGGCCTCGTCGAAGGCGCAGTTGGGCAGGATCTCGCGCGCCTGCTCGATGCCTTCATCAACGCCGAGCTTGGGCACCACTTGGAAGGTCATGCGGTACTTCTCACCGTCGATCTCGTAGCCCTCGCGCGCGAGTTCGCGCCGGGTCTTGCCGTCGCTACCAAACTCGCGGTTATCGATGTCGTGTGGGCCCCAGTGCTCGCCGTAGGTGTATCCGCGATCCTTCAGCACCTTCATGTAGTGCCGCAGGCCCTCGCCGCTGTTCTGGTAGAAGTCGATGACGTGGTATTCCTCGCCGACGATCCGGACGAACCAGATGGCCGTGGAGTCGCCCACACCGATGTCCCAGAACGTGTGCACGGGCAGGTGGCTGTTATCAGGCAGCTTGCCGATGCGCTGGGCGGCGTAGAGCTTGGTGAACTGCTTGGCGTAATAGGCTCCCTCGATCGTCTGCTGGAATGCCTCGACAGGGATCGACGGGTACTCCCGTTTCATGTCGTCGCCGAGGGTCTTTTCCTTAGCGCTGTACCAGGCGCGCTGGCCTGGGTTGGTGACGATGCCGTACTTGGCGCTCAGCTCATCGAAATACTTTGTCAGCCGGTCCGGTATGACGACATCGGTCGGGTCCAGCCAGTACAGCGGGTTCCGCCACCAGCTGAAGAAGAAGAACTTCCAGTCCAGCAAGCCCAGGGGCACGCCGGCAAGCTGCTGCTTCTCTGCGCTCTGCGAGTAATCGAAGAAGTAGCCCGCTCGCCCCTCCGCCGTCGACTCGATCGTGACGAAACACTCTGCGGCGACAGCCTCAAAGGCGCCGGTGACGATCTCTCGTGCCTTGTGGGGAAACTTGGCACAGATCTTCCCAAACTCGGATACGTGCAGATACCGTAAAGTCCCGCCCCGAAAGGATGTGGACACGTAGAGCGATCCGCCTTTGCTGAACACAAGCTCACCAGCAGCATCGTTGCGAGCAGGGTTAGCAGCGCGTATCTCCTTGGGAAGGTGGTCATACGCATACTTAACCTTCTCGCGAAACAGGCGCTTGGCGTCGTTCAGGGTGTGGGCGATCAGGGCGCACTTGGCGGCCTCGAACAGCGCGGCGTCCAACTGGACGATGCAGACGAGCGTGGTGAAGCCCAGCTGCCTGGCCTTGAGGATGATGTTGCGGGTGTGCATCCTCTGGAAGTAATCGATCTGCTCCTGCGTCATGCGGAAGCGGACCTTCTTCCCCTGCTTATCGGTGATGAAGTACAGGTTGTTCAGCCGCCAGAACCGGTCCCGGAGCAGTTTCATGTGCTCGGGCTTCATGGTCAGGCTTCCTTCGATAGTTCATCCATTAGGCCGGCCAGTTCGTCGACGGCCTTGTTGCCCTCTTCGCTATCCAGGCCATACGCCTGACGCTCTCCCTTGATAACCTTCAGCTGGGCATCGACGCCGGCATTCAGTGCCCGCGAGAAGTCGCCCAGGTTATCTTCGTTCACGTCCATCTCTGCCAGGGCGACAGATAGCTTGTCTGCGATTGAGCGCCACTGAGCCAGGCCAGTCCTGTGCGCCAATACCAGGCCAGCGCGCTGCTCAGACTCATCATCGATAATTTCCGCATCGGTACGCTGCGTACTTTCGGTGCGTACTTGAGTGCGTACCAACTTCTCTTTGGTGGCGATTCTGACCTTTTCGGTTAGATCCCTTGCCCAGCCTTCCTTTACGGCGCGCTTGCGTATCGCACCCTCTGTGAGGCCGTGCGCATCCGCCAGCGCTCGAACTGACGGCGAACCTGCGCGATACGATGCCTCTACTGCCTCCCAGTCAATGGACTTTCTCGCCGCCATTGCCGATGTACCCTTCAATGAAGCGCATGGCCGAATCTCGGTGCGCCTCCTCAGAGCCCATGGGCACCGCGATAACGCCTGCGGATCGACACGCGTCGATTACTAGAAGCTCCTCGTCTGCCCTCCCCCAAGAGGAGAACACCAGAGCCTTGCGAATAAGTGGAATGCCAGCTCGAGCCATACCGACCTGCACCGCGTAAGCGATGCACTGCCCAAGCCCAGACAATACATGCTGCCTGCCCTTTGCTCCGTCCTTAAGCTCGCACACCGTTATGGAGCCATCGATATGGATCAGCAGGTAGTCGATACGCCCGCGCGGAACATTGAACTCAGGAATCGCCTCGATGATCTCCGGCACCCGCCCATCGAAAATCTTCAGATGCGCATTGCTGGCCGCGAGGAGACTGCGAAAGACGCCCGACAGGAACGCCTCGCCATCTCTATTGAGGTGGTGGTACACGACCCCAGGAATGCCGGCTTCGGCAAAACGGCTGTAGATCGCCTCCCAGTCGGGTTGCTTTGCTGTCATGTCGAATCAGTACTCCAGTTTGGCTTCGAGGACTCGCGCAACGTCTTCTTCCGAATATGGGAATCCTTTCAAGCGGCTGTACTCGTCGAGCATCATTCGATAGGTATGCAACATGGGGCGGTGCGAGTTCCAGGTTTGCTCGCAGTTCTCAAGGCCTTGCCATAACCCCCGGTCTTCAAGGAGGTACAAAGCGTACGAATAATGGGCACTTTCTTCGTTGCCATCGAAGCCGGGGAACAGGATTGCCTCCATAAGATCTTCATCAGCTTCGCATTCTCGAAGGCTGGTCTGCATGTTGCGGAACATGTCCAGAATGTTCCGAACCTCCTTGCAGACAGCAACAGAGACAGGCTCAACCACCGCTTGCTCAATCAGCTGTTCGATCTCGAGCATGAAGCCACTGTCGATGGCTGTAATCGCGTTCTGGTATTCGCGATTTTTGGGCTCCAACGAAGACAGAATCTCGTATTGGTTCTTGAGGATCAGCAGCTGTAGGTTGTCCATAAAGCTCTCCATGCGGCGAAATGCCATGACTGACATGGAGGCAAGTCTCTGACAAATCAACCTCAGCTGAAAGGGTCGGCCGGCTTGGCGATCGAGCGCACGAACCACATGAAGCCCTGCTGCAGGTTGGTCTTGGCCAAGGCCAAGGTGCGCTGGTCCACACCTTCGATCTGGCCGATCTGTTTGAACAGCTTGCCGGCATCAGCCTCCAGGGCCTTGATCGAGTTCATACCGTCGATCTCGCTCTGGGTGAGGTCGCGATAGCCGGTGATCTTCTTGTGCTGGTTTTCCATAGGTGATTCCTCTGGAGTTGTCGCGCCACGAAACGGCGCACCTTGAGTTTGTGGCGCCACAATCACGTCGAGGCGGTAAAAACATAATCATGACGCCAGTGAAGTGGCAATTTGCCATTGGTCGCGAAAAGCCGAAACTCTCGCCCCAAGTCAGTGCATACGACCAATACTAAAGTCTTGATCTGCCTGGGGAGTCACGAAAATGCAGCTAAGATTCGTTATCGTTCCGGCGTTACCAATAGAGCAAGAAGCCTTCCGACAGGGTATCCGTCATTGCTCAACCACCATATCCGGTGGCTTTGACATCTACGACAATCAGGAAAAGCTGCGACTCAAGCCAAGCTACTTAACCAGGGCATTGGCAGAAACAGCATGTGTGAAGATGAACCTGGAGTGCCTCAACCCCGACGAACTCTTTCCCCGCCCGCGAACTTGTTGACGCACCGCAAACCCATGAGCCTCGAAAGCGTGGCGCGAATTACGGCTCAGGATTGCGCCCGGGCAACTTGAATCCAGTGAATCGATCGGCATAGGCGCGAATCTTGTCCACGCCGAGCAGACCGATCATCCCGCCAACGATTCCGGCAGCCGACTGGGGAATTCCCAGCAGCTCAAGCCCCGAGAGCATGGCCAGGGTGATGCAGCCACAAAGCAGACTTTCGAGGAAGGCCGCCTTCTTGGTGCCGCCGCCATAAATGATTCGCAGCGCAGAGATCGACACCGCCAGGCCGGCCGCGTAGAAAGCGGGTGCGTGCTGACTGAGCCAGGCAAGCACGATGAGCCAGGTGTCTGGTTTGTCTGGCATATGGTTCATCCGGGTTCCTCCCTTTCGGGGAGCGAATTAGATTCGACTCCAGCAGCACTCCCAGCTCGGAGCAATGGGTGTAGTGGAGCCGAAAACAGAAAGGCCCCGATCAATGTCGAGGCCCTGAATAGGTATGCGGTCTTTCCCGCCGTCCGCCAAAGACCATCCCAGCGCTGGCACCCTACTGCACCAGTCTCGCCGATCCGGTCTCGCGCCACCCATGAAGCGTACAGGGCATGAGTGCGCGGGCTGCCGGTGTTTTTCCGTAGCACTGTACTACCGGCTAATCAGTGTCCAGGCCTTCCCGAAGGCTGCCCTGGCTGCAGTGAATTTTCTTGCAGGCACAAAAAACCCGGCGCAGTGGCCGGGACTCTTGAGGCCCTCTTTGGGCAATAAAAAACCCGGCACTTGGCCGGGTTCTTTGTGGTCACTCCTAAACGCGCAGGAATGACAGGATGGGTGAATATTCGGCGAACCGGCAGGCCCTGTCAAGGCCCTCTATGCAACATCTTGCTCATCGAAAAATACCCCCTCCTTGGTCAGGATCTCCCCAGCCTCAAGGAGCGCCTGATTCACCAGCGTATCCAACCCCTTGAATATCTTCCTGCGCCAGTCACGCCTGGTGCGCTCCGGCGTGCCGTCGACGTCCCAGGTGTTCATGTCGTAGTTATGGGCTGGCAGGATGATGACGCCTTCACATGGTGCCTCCTGACGCTGCTTGAGCTTGGCGTTGATAGCCTTCTGGGATTTCGCCACAGCCGCCTTTCTCCAGGCCGGAGCATCTTCATCCACCTCAAGCGTTACCTTCTCCGCAGGAGCCCGTTCAGCGCCACCCAGCTGCGGATATGCCCACGCTGTAACTGCTTTGGTGAGGAACAGGCGCGGAGCAGGCGAAGACACGTGCGATACGATCCGCCCGATAGCGCCGACCTTCGATGCCATGTGCGTTGAGTAGCAAGCGTTCAAGGCCATCCAGTGCTTAGGCTCCAGGCAAGAGTGAAGCCTGCCAAACACCCAGCAATCGGTGAGAAAAGCCGCCTCTTTGCCCACGATCTCGCCTTTGAGCTTGCTGGCCTGGATTTTTGGCGTGTAATCGCAGCCGCCAGCGCTGTTGATCGTCTCGGATGCCAGAGCACGAATTACTGCGGAGATAACGTCGCGATAGATCATTGCTCACCCCCTGCCCGCTTGGACTTCTTCAAAATGAATTCTTCGTAGCTGCGTTTGCGCGCCAAGGCCGATCCCCAGGCCAGCGCGCCGCCGGACGCTACGAGCATCGCGGCCAACAAGAAAAACGCCCATGCTGTGCTCATGCTGCTGCCTCCTTGAGCTGTTTGATCTTTGCCCGGTACTCGGCCTTGATGGCCTTGAGGTCGTCGATGGTGTAGCGCTTGGCCTCATGAGGCCCTTCCAACCACTCGACCTTTTCAGCCCCTATGCGGCGCACCAACTCGGCCCGGTAATTCACCAGGTCGCCTGACTTGTGGGTATTGCATGGGGCGCACTGGCGCCAGATGTTGAGCGGCTCGAAACGCAACTCCGGGTGTCCGCCGGCCGATCTGAAATGCCCTGCGTGCCATTGGCCGTCATGGAAACGGCCGCAACTCACGCACGGCAGGTCAGCGTCACGCAGGCGGACGTACTGATTGACCACCACCTGCGCCTCCTTGAGGTGATCCGCCCTGCTCTTCAGTTTCTCCTTGCGCACTTTGATTTCGCGGCGCTCGCGCTGGTCGATGGCCTTGCGGGCCTTCTGCTGGTTGACCGGGGCATGGGCCTGAGCGCACTTGACGCTGCACACCACCTGCGTGCTGTTGAAGCTCGGCCGGAACTTCCCGCCACAGGCCTTGCAGGTCTTCTGCTTCACTTCCTTGAGAGCTGTCCTCATATCTCGTCGCCCCACTTGTAAAACACACCGCCCATGGCGAGCGCAGTGCCAAAGATCATCCAGAAGCCAGGACTGTTCATGTACACCCCGATCGCGGCCAGCTCTGCCGCCAGCACTCCACCAAGCAATGCTGTGATCGCTCCGTACGCGCTATTCATGCGGCCCTCCCCCTGCGCTCGCCGTAGATCGCCATCATCAGATCCTCTGGGTGCGGCAGGAGCAACTGCAGGTGCTCTGCGCAGTAGGCGTCCAGCAGCTCCAAGTACTGAGTCATCTGCTGGGTGTTGAACTTGCGGGTCTTGGCCCGGCCAACGCGATACCGGGTGCCGTCGGGCAGTTGCACCGGATGAACCTCGGCCGGCCAGAGCTTGGCCACCAGAATCTCGTGCCACTCCTCACTGCTCGCTGCCTGGCCGTAGGAATCGCGCAGGTGCTCCTGGATCAGGCCGTTCCACATCCACAGCAGGCGGTTCTGGGCATCGCTGCGCTTGTTGCGCACCTCGACGATGGTCAGGCGGCGCGGCTTGGCCAGGTCCAGACCGGTGAGGTATCCAATCAGGCGGGCGCGGTCTTGCTCGGTGCGGAGCATAAGGTCAGCCATGGGATGCCTCCCTGGTCATGAACTCGTCAACGACAGCATCCGCAATGCCGCTGAACAAGGGCATCTTCCCCTCGTTCCAGATCGCTAGGGGTGAACTGGTCCCAATCGGGTTACGAACGAAGCGATACCGCTCGGCATCCTTGCGCAGCGCCTCGGCCTCTGCTCTCGCATCATTCAGCGCAAATGCCAGACTCTTCTTGTCGGCGGCATAAGCGTCTCGCGCCTCGTCTGCAAGGTCGAGCTCCGCCAGCAGCTGCAGAGCCACCTGCTCTACCGTGTGCTCACCGAGGAACTGATCAAGTGCATCGGTGTGCAGTTGCAGGCCTTGGTCGCCGGTCTTCCATGCACCTACCACTGCCCACAGCAGGGGATGCAGCTTTGCTTTGTCGATATTCATCAGATTCCTTCCTTCAGTTGCGTTGCTGCGATGGCCTCGCGAGCCTTGCGCTTGCGCAGATACGTATTGACCCGATCAGCCTGGGCTTTCTTGCGCCTCTCGCGGTCCTGCCGGGCCTTGGCTGCCTCAACTATCGAGCGCACCTCAGCGAGCTTTTCCCGCAGCTTTGGGGATGCCTGTACGAAGGTACCCGTGAGAAGCCCGGCAATGGCCTGGCCGTCTTCGGTGATCGGTGCGATGCGCAGTTCGGCCAGGTGCTGGGCGCCCGACTCATGGGTGATCAGCTGCATGCGCACAGCCGACTCGATGGCAGTCACTCGGCGAACCGGATCGAAACCGAGGGAAACACTCCAGGCAGCGGGCTTCGCCTCAGCCCGCGCTCCGGCAACCAATCGTTCGTAGGCGCTCATGAACGCCATCCGGGCGCCGACCTTGTCGCCCAGCGCAAGCACCGGTTGTGCGGCGGCCATGGCCTGCTGAATCTCGGCCGTCATCACCACGGTTTCGCTCTCGTCACTGGCAGTCAAAGCAATGGACCACGCCTCATCCTTGCCAGGGCGACCGTCAGCGGCCTGCACTCGCTGCAGGATGTCGGCCATCGCGAGCTTGCCCTTCACTTCGAGGCGGCAGGACTTCAGGGCGGAGCGAACAGCAACCACTGGGTAAGCACAGAGGTCCTCTGCCATCATCGCGGCGGTACCCGGGTTCATTTCCTGCCCCATGGCTTCAGCCGTCGCGCAGATGGCAGCAGCCAGTCCTGCGACCTGGGCATCATTCATCTCACAGGTACTCATTGCGCTCTCCCGCCTGGCGCTTGGCCAGAACAAGTTGAGCGGCCTGCTCCGCTGCTGACAGGTTTGCTTCGGTACGCTCCATCTGGCGGGCCGTGGTGCCGTTGATACGCTGACCGGTCACCCACTGAGTGTGGTAACTCTCAGCATTCACCAGCAGCTCGTTGAGGCTGTGACACTTGCGAAGGACAGCAGCATCGCTGGTTTTCAGGAAGTGGGCGGCGACGTGGTGGGCGACATCAGCGCCGAGGCGGTCAACGAGTTGTCCAAGTTGGCCACCAACCTTGGCGTTCCAAACCGGCCAAGTGCTGTAGCGCTTGCGATAAGCCATGGCGTAGTTCGCCCAGACCTTGAAGGTTTTGCAGGTCTGGTCTTTGGGGCCCGGCATGTCAGCGGGGATTTCAACCCGGGGGGTGTCGGAGCGATCAACAACCAGCACCAGACCGCGGGACTGGTTCGGCTTGTCCGAGCCGTCCTGCAAGCTGTGACTGGTACCCTGATTGGTATCCTGATTACTGGTATCCTGATTTGTCGGAGATTTTTCCGACCCTGGCTCGGATTTTTTTCCGACCTTGCTCGGAGATTTTTCCGAGGTAGATCGGATTTTTTTCCGACCCTTGGTTTGTGGTGGGGTCGGATATTTTTCCGACCCATCCTGTTTCTTGTTCCACTCAGCTGCCTTGTCGGTCAGGCGAAAAAGGGTGATGTTCGAAGTGCTGGAAAGCTCGATCAAACCGGCTTCTTCCAAGGCCTTAAGCATCCGATAGGCCGTGTCGGGCTTGTCGGTCAGCAAAGGCAACTCTTCCACGATCTTGGCCTTGCTCAGTGCAAAGAAGATCCCGTCATCAGTCTTCAACGCTTTTGCCCAGCTCGGGCAGCCGTAGACGAACGCGAACAGCAGCGCTTGCTGGGAGTTCAACCCCCACTCAAGTGCCTTCGCCTGGTTGATCGTCACGGTGAATTGCATGTCAGATCTCGCTCAGGTTGTACTGAGCCCACAGGCCGGCCACCCAAGTGACGCCCTTCGGGGTAAATTTCGTTTGATTGAATGCGTGACCGCCATCGGTGGTACCGGTCTTGATATCGAAACGACCTGCGTCGATGTGCTGCTGATAGGCCTGCCACTCCCCGCCCATGCGGTACATGATCTTTTTGTCCAGGAGGAACTCGCGGAATCGAGCCTCATTAGCACGCAGGAGCTTGGCCGTTTGGCGGAAGCCCTTCAGGCCTGTGGCTTCAACGTACTTGTCGACGAACTCAACCTTGGGGGCGGCAATGGCCAGGGCCTGCTGGGCGACCTGCTTCTGCTCCATCTCATCGGCCCAGGCGCGTGCAGCTGCCACTGGATTGGAGAAGTCCGGCAGTGTTGCAATGACGCGTGGCGCTTCGAAGGACTTGAGCTTGGCCAGGACGCTTCGACGGACAGCCTTCGACTCACGCATGCCAACCAACATGCATTGATCCAGCGTCAGGCTGTAGGTGGCTACTTGGTTGCCGTGAACAGGGGTGTAATATTTTTGCACCCCCTCAAGCTCATCGCCCAGCTCGTCCTCAACCCGAGAAAGGAACTGGTCATTCCTGACTTTTGGCTCGCCAGCGGTAAAGCGCGCATCGTTGATGAGATCTCTCAGCTCGATGCTGCTCATCGTGCGCGCCACGTTTTCGTGGTTCGCGTTTCGTGGCGCGGGATTTTTGAGGGCCTGTACATCAATGTGATGGGTGTGCATAATCGACCTCACAGTGTTGTTACATATGCAGTTGAAAAAGCCGACCTTGCCCGTCGGTTTTTTTGTGCCTGCGATTTGGGGATTCAGCTGAGGTCTTCATCAGTCCCGCCTTTTTCAGGGACTATTGAGTCCGTACCTCTCTTCGGTACCGGTAGATTCCGGATTTTTCCGGCGCCTTTTGGCCTGGTCTTCTCGAAGAAACGCTCTGCTCCAAGTTGTGCGGCGTACTGTTCGGGCGACATACCCGCCTTCTTTGCCAACCGCTCAAGCTTCTCGTAGAGGCGTCCATCGATCCCATGGCAGATCGTGGTTTCGGGCACGTAGGCCTCCTTCCGGGCCTTCAGGCCATCTGGCTTTTATCGGTAACATCGCTCTCGATGATGCTTTCCAGCTTTTCCTCGACGCACATGCGAACGAACACAGCCAGCTGCAGCTTGTGGAGTCGCGCCACGGCCTTCAGCGCCTCGTAGGTTTCCTCGTCGTAACGCGACTTAATCTCCCGGTCTTTCAGGTGACTTTGGTCGTGATATGCCATGCGGTATTGCTCCTTGCGGTTGAAATAGTTAGGCAGCGGCTTTAGTGGGGTCGGTGCTACGCAGATATGCCCAGTCGATATCCGGGCGCATTTCTTCGCAGGTAACCGCGCGCGAGGATTCGCGCTCGATGCTGATGGCCAGTGCTGCACCTGGGCGGCGATAGCCATATGCAACCTGCTTCAACTGGCCCGCTGTGGTTCCGCACCTGGCAGCGAAACTGTCCAGCTCTTGCTTGTCGAACGGCTTGATGTAGTCGTGCAGAGTCATAGTGCACCTCCTATTGTCGCCAGATTAGCAACTGCTAATACGGCAAGCAATAGCAGACTGTAATTTACTGATTGCTAACAGGGCGCGATTATTGGCAAATGGATATAAACCAACAGAGAGTGAATGCCCTGAAAGCCGTGATGGCCGGGGCATCCCAGAAAGACTTCGCCAATCAGCACGGGCTCGATGCCTCGTATCTGTCCCAGATCCTCAATGGGCACAGAAACCTCGGTGAAAAAGCTGCGGCGAATTTGGAAGAGAAGATTGGCTTGCCTTCCGGCAGCCTGGTCAATCCTGCTGCGCTTGAAAAAAGCACTTCACCCAAAGCTGGGCTGTCGGCTATCGAACAGTTGAAGCTCTCTC
Source organism: Pseudomonas vranovensis (assembly GCF_040438935.1). NCBI lineage: Bacteria > Pseudomonadati > Pseudomonadota > Gammaproteobacteria > Pseudomonadales > Pseudomonadaceae > Pseudomonas > Pseudomonas vranovensis. The sequence goes on from NZ_CP159259.1 coordinate 3,075,941, forward strand.
TCGCCAAGGTGAAGGGGTTTTCCAGCGAAGCGCGAGATCGGATAGTCGCAGCGGCCGAAGAGCCAGAGTGTCAGTCGACCGACTACCTTCCTGCGAATCTGGCCAGCCTTCGTCCAACGAATGAAGAGATCCTGATCCCTCAGTACGACATTCGCGCTGCAATGGGTGACGGCCAGCTCCCGCCTGAATACAACGAGGCCGTGCGCAACCTGGTTGTGCGAGAGGAGCTATTGCGCGAGAAAGGCGTTACCTACACCTCTGCAGCATCTCTGGCGATGATCACCGGATGGGGTCAGAGCATGGAAGGAACGATCAACGACAAGGACTTGGTCATCGTCGACAAGGGTGTGAAGGACTTCATTGGTGAGGGTATATACGTAATGACCTGGCATCAGGATCTGTACATAAAGCGGATGATGCGCCTAGACGAAGAGCACTATCGTCTGATCTCCGACAACCAGCACTACGAGAACCAGACAGCGCGGATCGACGACGTGACCATTCACGCGAAAGTGCTACTCATCTGGAACGCCAGGAAAGCGTAGCCATGCCCCTAACCAAGCCCAACCAAGAACTCCGTCGCGACCTCCAGGGCCTAGCCTCCGACCTGAAATGGTCGGCTGTCGAGCTGACGAGAATCGCTGAGCGTTTGAGCCTCGCCGGGCATGAAGCAGATGCTCAAGCAGTCCTCAGGATCTGCCAGGTAATGCATGCTGGAGAAGATCGTCTGCAGGCACATGCGGCCAGCCTCCGGGACGAGGCTATCAACCAAGAACTGAAACCGTGACGTAAGGACGCGGAGATTCAAGGCAATCGGAGTGCTGGAGTGGAGGCCTTGAATTCCATGAACAGTGAAAATTTGTGGGTATGGGAAGAGATCGAGTGCGAAGCGTTGCGCAAAGCGCTCAAGGACTTCAACGATGCGGCGCCTCGGGCCGATCGGATTACTCGGCGTAAGCTGGCAAACGCAATGGGCGTGAGCCCCACTACGGTGAATAGCTTTCTGAATGGAAGCCGACCACTCACCAAATCCATAGCGATAGCGTTCCAGAATATTAGCGGTGTGCCTGTCAGGTCATTCAGTGCCAGGCTGGCTGATGGGATCGATACACCCCAGAAGCGCAGCGCCAAATGATGCGCGGGCGTTTGATCTTTGCAGCGAAGCGGACTGGGGAAGATCGGTTGGAGGGGTATGGGGATGAGGTGAAGGCGGGACGGATCATTCGGGCGAAGGAATAGATCCGGCGGACACGATAGTTCGACGGGAAGGTACCTAAATCCAGGCCCGGGTGCTGCTGGTATGGAATGCGCACTTAGTTTGAGCCACCAATTGGGTCCAGACATCTCTGTGGCATAACCTCTGTCAGCGACAGAAAATCAAGAGCGGTGATGGCAGTAAATATGCTGCACGATCAAAATATTAGCGGAGAAGGGAATGGCAACAAACAAGCACGGACAACGGAATTCCGGTGCTCCACAGGTCGAAACGAAGCCCAAGCCAAAGGAGCGATCGGTCACGCCGGCAATGCTTCTGGACTACCTTAACTCCAAAAACGAAGATGCCACCTGCTCGTTCTGTAAGCATGGCGACTATGGAATAGCATCCGATCCGAGTGGCGAATGCGCCCCCCTTGTCTCAACGCCAGTTCCGCACGTCAAGGGTTTGGGGATGTGGCTTTATTCAGCGTCCTGCCTAAACTGCGGGCATACTATTTTCTTTCATGCACCCTTCGTGGCATCGAAAATTTTGGAAAAGTGACATGGCAGTTGCTCTCACGATGCGCGTTGACGTTTTTTCAACGGTAACCACTCACCGATCCAGCGCAGTGAAGTCTGAAAACGCTATGAGATTTCGCTCAATAGCTGGAGATTCCACTGGGGACGTTCCTGTTTTTGGTAGAATCATAAATGTGGACGTGGTGGATCCCGTCATCGTGGTCACACGTCCAGCATGCATTCAAGCCAACCGGAGGGCTGATTACATGACTAGATTTTTGGATCTGAGTATTCATGACTTGGCGATCATGGTAGGACTTGGCTGCTTCACGGGCTCAGCGATGAGCGTAGCGTGGAGCCTTTTCTCCGCCTCTTCTACCCCGAAAGAGTTTGCAATACCGGCGGCTCTGCTCGGGTTTGTGCTGGGGAAAATCATTTCTGATCGCTCGGGAGCACGCCGGCATGCTTGAGTTCTCCGTGTGGTATTTCGCCAAGCTACCAGCAATCACTATGATTACTGGCGTCATTGCGTTCTTTGTGTCGTGCTGGGTAAAGCGCAGCCAGGATAGCTCTCTTATCGATGGTGTTGCACGCGCAGCTACTTGGAGTGCCCTTCCCAATGGTATTGCATTCCTACTTTGCACTGTCGACAGCACGTATGTGCCGAAGCTTGCTGATTCCAGCATTGCATTTTTCATGGCTGGCATCGCTTTACTTGCAGTAGGGATGTGGGATCTGAAAACACTGTTCAAGCGAGACTCTCAGCGAGCTAGAGGGACCGAACCAGCCTGACAACAATCCCGCCTCCGCGGGCTTTTTCATGCCTTCACGAAATTTTCACCGTGCCATTGCCGTGGTTACAACTCATCCGTACTTCTCTTAGCCCGTCCTCCCCGCGGGCTTTTTGTTGCCTGCTACGCTTTCCTCATCAATCAGAGGAAACGCTATGGCCGCCCTTCCTGACGACCCGACCCCGGCCCTGCTCAGCCGTTTGAACCAGAACATCAATGCCCTGGGTTCTGCTATCGAGGAAATTGGAATTTGGATCGATCAGCGAGGCTCTACTGAGACATACCATCGCATCAATGAGCACCTGGAAGTGCTATTAGAAAACAGCGATGCCATTGCCGAGCTGTTGGTCGACTTGATTGCCAGGTGGAAGCCGGAAAATCAGGTTGAACCAGAGGATTGAGCCCGCCGCCCTCCAAGAGCGCATCAGGTCGCTTTCTGGCTATATGCCATCACCACGTTACACTTAGGTCAGCTGAAGGACCAGCACCCCGTGTGGAAAAGCAGCCCGCCTTTGTGCGGGCTTTTCATCAGCAGGCGGCCCTTCACATTCTTTTCACGGTCGACGGTTCATAGTCGTGTTGCTCCTAGTGACACCTTCAGCCCGCGCACCCCTGCGGGCTTTTCTTTGCCCGCCGACTGAACCTTAAGCACTCAGCCTCAGCTTCTGTACAGCAGCCGCGTAATGGTCGGTAGCCTCCAAGATCAAAGCACTCCTCTCCTTAAGTGTGAGCAGGCCCTGGCGCTGAAATTTGTCCGCCAGCCTCACCAGCTCATCGTACTGCTCTGCTGCATCCATCCGAGCTTCTGGCTCTCTGAATAGTTCGCTCCAGGCCGACAACGCTCGATCTCTCTCGTCGCAGTTCATATCTGTCTCCGATAGCACTTTCTCGGTAAAGGAAGGTATAGCCAGGCTGGTTCAGTCGGGGATGCGGGCCCGCCGCTGAGCGGGCTTTTTTTGTGGGCCATTAGAACGGCGCTGGCTCTTCAACGGCCAAGAATTCGTCGATCAACTCTACTCTGGGGTCTTCGTCAGATGGCGCCTCCCACCTCAGCGTCACCGACTCGTCCTCGTCGTTGATCGTCATTTCGATCCCGTCAGTTTCCGAAAGCACGGTCATTACCTCCTCCCACTCTCGATCACCGTCTGTATCCAACCGGTGAATCGTTACCCAGCGCTGATCTTGAGCGATTGGGTGATTGATCATGCTCGACACCCTTAGGTTGAGCCTTTCAATTCCTGACATTGGCTTGCGTTCTTGCTGCTTCTGTTTTTGTGGGCGAGCCATCGTTCACTCCTTTATTGCTGTATATATGTACAGTATTTACGAAAAGCATACCCAGAATTAGCAGAATGTAAAACCCCTGATGCGCGACATGTTTAGCCCCTGGCTCGGACCGGGAGGAGTACGTGCGAAAAATTAATTTAGCATTTGCTATTGACGATAAATTTAGCGGTTGCTAATTTATGTTCACCGAGGCGCTGCACAGCCCCTCGGGAGGCCCTCAAGCCTCACCCGCTCTTTAACAACCAGCGCAACAACCAACAGACCGCATTGCCTCTACCGGCGACCGGCGCCAGACAGCCCCGAAAGGCTGCCCACGACAGGGACCACCCTGTACGGCTGACGAAGGCGAAATGCCTAAACCGTGCGAATGACCTGGCAAGCAATGCGCCCCGCGAATCCCAGCGGTAGATGGGAGAGACACCGATTTGAATTAGCACCCTGAGCTTTGGCGATGAGGGGTGCCGGACCTCATGCACCCTGCCCCACTCAACCGGGCACATAGCGCTGTAGCGTGCATGTTGTAAGGACCTGTGATCCGCGGCGAAGAAGCGCTGTTTGACGCCGCGCGGAGGAAGCTCGAAGCCCACACCGACGAAGATCGGCCAACCCTGCAATCAGCAGCGGGCAACTGGTCAAACATCGCTGACGCAATACCCCGGCCTGTCGCCAGTAGCGAGGCCGGGATTTCACCAGGCGCCATTCAACGAGTGGCATCCGGGAAATCAACCGCCCTGGAGGGCAAGACGATGCGCAACATCAACCAGTTCCGCAAGCCAGGCGAAACCACTGAGCAGTTCCGTTCCCGTCGCGCTCGCGGCGTCTGCGTGAACATTCAGGCCTGGATTCAAGAGCAACGCGAGCTGTTCGCCCTCTCGAAAGGCTACGCGGATCGCCCGAGTATCCGTTCGCAATGGGACAAATATCGCGCTCAGTACTTCGATCGCTTGGCTCTTGCGAAACCACTTCCGTAGACAACCAGCGCCACGACAGCCTGTCGTTAACTGCCCGATGCCCTGATCCCCATCGAAGGCTGTATCGGTGATCCACATTGAACGCGAGTTGATCGCCGCGAATTGTGAGCCTGGGTAGCGTCTCGCCCTTTGGTGAGGCGTCCGGTCACCCGGTTTGCCCCGGAATGTGGATCACCGATGCAGTTTTCATCGATTTAAAGCGCATCACCGTGACCCTTACGCAAGTTAAGGCTCACCGCAGCAAACATTAATCGACATACACGCAGGCGAATCCGGGGCCTACCCGGCCAGACCAGATGCTTCCCGGGCAGCGCCGGGCGCCTGCATCCCCTTCCCTTCAAATCGACCGTATTGGCAGGTGCCAGGCTGGCTTTTCACGCCCAGTTTGGTCACTGCGCCTGGCATCTGACCAATGCGGTCATACCGAGGAACTCCCCATGTGCAACTGCGCATCTGAAGTTGAAGCCAAAGCAAAGGAAAAGATCGCCACGCAGCTGCCTGACGGCGCCCAGTCTCTCACCGTTGAGCTTCAGGGTATGGCGATGATTCTCGGCAAGACACTGGAGACCAAGAACAAGCTCAACCTGCACGTTGAGTACCAGGCCTCCAAGCGCGGGGGTGGCTTCAAGACCGTCAAGCAAGATCTGTCCATGATCGGCAGCTACTGCATGTTCTGCGGTGAGAAGTACCCGGAGGTCGCATGAGCGGCTGGATAAAGTGCAGCGACAGGCTGCCCGAGCTGCCGAAGGGCGGCGGTAAGGCCTGGGTAATCGCCTACACACCAGCACGCAAAGCACAGAGCGCTTTCAACGGCGCCCGCTTCCTCTACTGGAAAGGCATCGACTGGCGTTACAGCGATGGCTCACGTTTCGAGCACCGCGTTACGCACTGGCAGCCACATCTCAGTCCACCCACCGAGTAACCCACCACCTGGAGGCGACCATGGCCGTCACAGTCGAGACAGCCGCTGTCTTCCGTGGCGGCGGTCGTCGCTGGTTCACCCTGCGCGCTGCATGCGCAGCTGAGGCAAGGGCCCTGCTCAAGCAGCACTGCCAGTGCGACCACTTCGAAGATGGGCAGGGCCATCACTGCGACCTGCCCTGCAACCTTCACCACCCTGACCGATACCCGCGAATCATGAAGCGCCTGACGGATGGCCTCATGCGGCGCTATCGAGCATCCCAACCGTAACTGGAGGCGACCATGGGCGCACTTCGAGCAGCACAATGGCGGTATGACCATGCTGAGCCTGAAGATGACTCAGCGCGTCAAGAAGCGATCCAGGCTTGGATCGAAGACAAGGCTGAGCAGTTGGTCCACGGTGCTGACGTCTTGGTCCGCCAGCGCTTTGGCCCACCGGTTGGTATCCGGCAAGACCAGTTCGTTGCCAAGGTCGCCGAGCACCTCAGGGCGCTGCAGGAGGCCGAGCAAGACGACCTCAATGCCCTGGCCCTCCTCCTGCTTCAAGCGGAAACAGGCGGCGCCGTGAAGAACATGGTCGGGGAAGTCGTCGGCCAGAGCGATCACAGCCGCGGCAAGCTCTACGAAATCGCCGAGTCGATGCTTGAGCAGTATGCACAGGCCGGGGTTGAGGCGGATGCAGAGGATGCCGCGCTATGAGCCCTCACGTCCTGCTCGACAACGAGCTCGATGCTATGGCGCATCCCAGCACAGACCTGAGCTGGAGCGTCATGGTCCAGAAGCTCCTCACCGAAATGCTGACTGATGAGCGAATCACCATCGAAGAGTTCAACCACTACTGCAAGCGCCTGAACGCGATCATCGCTGGGCGCAGGGAGGTAGCATGAGCACACCACTGATTCAGTCGCTGATTGACGAGCAAGTAGCCGAGCTGCCATCTAGCCAATGCCTGCCGCCTGGCCGTGTTTTGATGCTGTTCAAGGGGCCGACCTTTGCCGCGGCAGTGCATGAGGCTGAGCTTGCCAGCATCGAGAACCCAGCCGCCTGGAAGTGCCGGGCCTGCATTTGCGGAGAGTGGACGGTGGGTTACGAGGTGCGCCAGCAATGGACATGATCTGCGACCGCTGCGGCAAGACCGGAATCCACTGGATTGGACCGCTCAGCAACCTCACCCACACCGAATGCCCGCACTGCGGCGGCCAAAACTGCCAGCGCGAAGATCAGCCAGAAAATGACGAGCCAGAAGTCGCAACATGCGGCTGCGGAGCGGCTGGCGAGGTGAACTACGACGACGGCAACGAGCAGCGCTACTACTGCTACAGCTCCCTGTCGATGTGCTCGCCATGACCGCCTACCAGCGCGCCAAGCGCATCGCCTACTGGCGCGGATCCGCCCTCACCCTTCTCGCCTGCACTGCCTTCATGCTCGCCATCTCACTGGCCGGCTCCATCACTCAGTAACCCTTCATCAGCGCCCACCGCAGGGATGGCGCGGGAGATACGTATGGCCGCACAAACGCAGCTGATCACCATCGACCACATCAGCGAAGAAACCGCCCCAGTCGTCTATGTCCAGAACGGCCTCAAGCCGTTTCTGCAAATGATCAAGGATGAGGTCTGCGGCGAGGTTCCAGACCTCACCACACGCAAGGGTCGAGAACGCATCGCTAGCCTGGCAGCGACAGTGAGCAAGAGAAAGGCGGCTGTCGAGAAGCCGGGGCGTGACTATCTCCGCAAGATCAAAGAACTGCCAAAGGTTATTGAGGCAGAACTGCGAGAGTTCGTGAAAGAGGCAGACGCTTTGCGCGACCAGGTACGTCAGCCGCTGAACGACTGGCAGGCAGCCGAGGATGCTCGGGTAGACGGACACAACAACGCCATTGCCCACCTGAAGCTCCACGCCGAAGCGCTGGAAGGCATTACCGCCGAAGATCTGGCTGATCGCATCGCCAAGGTTGAGACCGTCGCCCTGGGCGAACAGTGGCAAGAGTTTGAAGCCGAAGCTGCCCGGGCCAAGGACGATTCGTTGAAGCTGCTGCGCGCCGCCCTCGCCGCCCGCCAGCAGTACGAAGCGGAACAGGCCGAACTGGCCCGCCTGCGCGCCGAGACTGAAGCCCGCGAGCAGAAAGAGCGCGAAGAGCGCATCGCTCGGGAAGCCGCCGAGCGCGCCCGGATTGAAGCCGAGCAGAAGGCTCAGGCCGAGCGCGAAGCCACCCAGCGCCGCGAGCTCGAAGCCAAGGCCGCCGCCGACCGCCGCGAGCTGGAGTTGAAACTGCAGGCCGAGCAAGCCGAACGCGCCAGGGCCCAGGCTGAAGCCGATCGGGTCGCGGTTGAGCAGCGCGCCGAGCAAGAGCGCCAGGCCGCCGCCCGCCGCGCCGAAGAGGCTGCCGAGCAAGCCCGCCTGGACGAGCGCCGCCGCGCCGATGCAGCCGCCGCCGAGATCCTCCGTCAGCAGCAGGCCCGGGAAGCCGACAAGGCCCACAAATCCAAGGTCATGGGCGCCGCGAAAGAGGCCTTGATGTCGATGAACATCACCGAGGAACTGGCCAAGGCCATTGTGCTCAAGATCGCCCGCGGCGAAGTCCCGAACATCACCATCAACTTCTGAGGCCCCACCATGACCAGTCCAATCGTCGTGCCGGAGCAGCGCCGCCAGGTTGCCGCTGCAGCACCTGCCGACAGCAGCATCCTGGCTGTCATCAGCCGCGTAGCCTCCGACCCGTCCTGCGATATGGACAAGTTTGAGCGCCTGATGGTGATGCATGAACGCATGCAGGCCCGGGACGCCGAAACACAGTTCAACGCGGCCATGGCCGCAATGCAGAGCGACATCCCCAGTATTGCGGAGCGCGGCGCCATCGTTGTGAACGGGCAGAAGCGCAGCGACTACGCCACCTTCGAAGACATCAACGACGTGATCAAGCCGATCATGCAAACCCACGGCTTTGCCATCACCTTCAAAGTCGAGAACACGCCGGGCGGCATGAGCGTCACCGGGATCCTGATGCATCGGGCCGGGCATCGCGAGAGTACCTCCATGTTGCTGCCCCTCGACACCAGTGGCAGCAAGAACGCAGTCCAGGCGGTCGGTTCGTCGGTCAGCTACGGAAAACGCTATGTCATGAGCGCTCTACTCAACCTCACCACTCGCGGTGAAGACGATGACGGCCATGCGGCCGTGCCAACGGCCAATGTGACCACCATTCAGGCGGCAGGAATTAACGCGCTGCTGGAGCGCTGCACGGAAAAAACTCGCGATTGGTTCATCGGCGAATACGGCTCTGCCGAGGTTGTGCCGAAGGGGGCGCATGATCGCCTGGTAGCTCAGTTGAACAAGGCCATCAAGGCCTCGGAGGCTGCAAATGCGGATAGTCACTGACATCGAGCAAGGCACGCCGGAGTGGCTGGCCCTGCGCCTGGGCATCATCACCTGCTCGGAGCTGGATTGCCTGCTGGTAAGCGGTAAGGGCGAAGCAGGCTTCGGCGTGGCCGCCTTCACCTACATGGACCAGCTGATCGGCGAGCGCATCACTGAAGAGGCCGCCGAGATCCCTTTCCAGACCAAAGCAACGATACGTGGCCATGAGCTTGAGGGTGTCGCGCGCGGGCTCTACGAGGACCGCGAAAGCCTCAAGACTCGCTCAGTTGGGATCATCCTGAACCACGGCATCGGCTACTCGCCTGACGCGCTAGTCGGCAACGACGGCCTCACCGAGATCAAGACCAAGCTGCCCAAGTTTCAGGTCGGCGTAATTTTGGCCGGCGATGTTCCAAAGGAGCACGTCGCCCAGTGCCAAGGCGGCCTGTGGGTGTCGGAGCGCGAGTGGCTGGACTTCATCAGCTACTGGCCGGGCATGCCGCTCTTCGTCAAGCGCGTGTACCGCGACGAAGCCATGATCCGCAAGCTCACCGAACGGGTAAAGACCTTCTACGAAATCCTCGACGAGCGCATGAACAAGGTGCTCGGCCTGGCCGCATAACCAAGGAATCACGATGCCTACTCTTACTGAAATCGGCCGCCTGGGCCGCGACGCTGAACTGCGCTACACCTCCGGAGGCGATGCCGTTTGCAGTCTGGCCCTGGCTTGCGAATACGGCCGCAAAGGCCAAGATGGCAAGCGCCCCACTCAGTGGGTCGACGCCACGCTCTGGGGCAAGCAGGCCGAAGCCATGGCGCCCTACCTGCTCAAGGGCCAGCAACTGCACTTCACCATCGACGACGCCCACGTCGAGACCTACACCAAGGCCGATCACTCCCAGGGAGTGAAGCTCACCGGCCGCGTGATCATCATCAAGTTCGCCGGCAGCCCGCCGCAGCAGGTGCAGCAAGGAAGCCAGCAGCAACAGCCTCGGCCCCAGCAGCAGCGCCAGCAGAGCCGTCCGCAGGCGCAACAGCAGAACCAGCAAGGCGCCCCGGGGCCCGACTACGACAGCTTCGACGACGACATCCCCTTCGCCCCGCTGCATCACCTGGCCGGGGCGTAACCATGATCGCCACAATCGCCCAGCCCATCCCCGCCGCTAAGTACGCGGCGGCCATGGCCGCGTCCACTGGTCGGCCCTGGGGCGTGTATCGCGGAAACAAGCGTCTACTAGTGGTCATGCCCTCTGGCTCTACGAACAAGAAGCCAATTGAGGTGTGCCACCCATGAGACGCATCCAGAAGATCACCCAGCAGCGCCGCCGGCAGCTGCATGTTCACTTGCCGCCCAGCGGTTTAAAGGAGGCGTCATATGGCGATGGACCAGGCCGAGCGCGACCGGCGCAGGCGCGAGAAGTCCGCGAAGGTGCAGGAAGAAGATCTGCGCTTGAAGGTTCGACCAGGAACTAAGCAGGCCCTTCTGGATCTGATGGCCTGGGCCGGGATCGAGGAACAGGGCGAGGCGATGACGCTGATGATTCATCACATCGAAGCGCTCGGGCATCACGCACTGTTCATGATCGCGCGCCACGAAATCGAGGCTCATCGAACTGTAGCGCGGACTGAGCCGCTGAGGCTGTCAGCCAGGAAGCGAACCGGCCAGCACCTGCGAGCCATTTGCGGCTGGGCTGACGCCACATACAGCCAGATGATCGAGGCGCTGATCCACGGCATCCACGCCCTGGGCAGGCTGCACGCGGCGAAGTTTCTCACCCCGCCGCGGCACGAGATCAGCATATCGCCAAGCTTGGCCCTGGCCTTTGACCGGAAGAGCATGCTGATGATTCAGCAGGATCCCGGCGACGAGATTACAGCCCCTTACGATTTTCGGCGCTGAACCACTGTTGAAGGCTTTTCGCTAGCTCAGCAACTCGGCCCACATCTTCTGCAGTGAGTGTTGCGGCTTTAGCGGCAATCTGCCCTTGCCCTGGGGCAACGACAACGCCTGAAGGATCAAGAAACAAATCAAGCTCTGCAACCCAAGCGTCCGCAGGTGCACTCAGCTTGTCTCGGGAAATGCTTGAAAGTCCTTCGTTGCACTCAAGCAATGCAGCCTCGACAGCTTTTTCTCTGCCGATCTCATTCCATGCGTCAAGAGTGTCCACCGCAGTAGCGAAACACTGCGCCGCCCTGAAAAATCCCATAAAGCCTCCAATGCCTATTGTGTGCGACCGCACATCAAACAACATCCAATCCTAAATTGCCACCATGCCGCATCCGGCCACGGAGGGCGGCGCATGCATGGAGAAAGCCATGGATAAGGACACAAAGATCCTCATCACCGAGATCCCGGGCGAATGGACAGAGCGAACCCGCTCCGGCCACACGAACATATGGAACGGTAAAAATCACGACCGACCGCACCGGAACGGCCTGCCGGAAGTGAGGCTTGAGCCGCCAGAAAAGGGGCTGTACGCCGAGCGTATCGACGGCGCCTGGTACTGGATATCAGGCTGCAACAAATGTAACGGCGAGGTAGGCAAGTGGAGCTACATCGTCTGCGACGCGCACAACGTCTGCAGCTGTTGCGGAACCCACCGCTCTCAGTTGACAGATATCCCTTGGGGTACGCGAGATGGGTTCAACTGCAAGCCTTGCCAGGAGCGTCTCGACGCTGCTGCCAAAGCAGAGGCCCTGGCCAAGTTCGCCGAAGCGGAATACGACGACTCGGACTTCGAGTATCAGGACGAGTGCAAATGTCCGCACTGCGCCTCGGCCATCCACATCGAAACCGAGCACTACGGCGACAAAACCATGACCTGCGAAGTATGCGATGGCCAGTTCGAGCTGACCCTCAACTACGAGGTCACCTTTAGCACCAAGGTCATCGGTGAGCGAGTCTCAGCCTGACCCTCCGGCGCTGCCCGCCTGCAATCAGTCGCAAACGGGCAGCGATGAAACTTTCCGTCAGCCTTTCTTACCGGACGGGGCATTACCTCGGTCACCACCCGAGACTTTTCCTGTAGTACTTGGCCAGTTACCACCTGGCCCTGGGTGACTTGAAGGTCCGCGCGAAGAACTGCCAGAACCTTTGCCGGAGCCGCCAGAACTACCAGAACCTTTACCGCCGCTACCTTTGGACATGTTGACCTCCTTGGAATATGGGAACTGCCCTTCAAGGGTAGATTATTCGCCATATACACCAAGTCCGCCTGTCCGCTAACACCACTCCCACTTCAACGAATCACGCCACCCCGGCGAGGAACGCCTATGTCTCCGTACCGCCTGCGCGGCAAGACTGTCCTGAGCTTTTCAGGCGGCCGCACCAGTGCCTACATGCTGCGCCAGGTGCTCGACCACAACGACGACCTGAGCGCCTTGCTCGTACTTTTCGCCAACACCGGCAAGGAACACCCCGCCACCTTGGAATTCGTCCGCGAGTGCGCAGAGCGCTGGGCTGTACCGATCACTTGGCTGGAGTATCGCGACGATGAGCAGGGCTTTGCCGTGGTGGACTTCGACACCTGCAGCCGGGATGGAGAGCCGTTCGAGGCGGTCATCCGCAAGCGCAAGTATCTGCCCAACCCGGTGACCAGGTTCTGCACTGTCGAGCTGAAAATCAGGACCATGCACCGCTACCTGAAGTCGATTGGCTGGACCAACGATGAAGGTGAGTGGGATCAGATGGTCGGCATCCGGGCAGACGAGCAGCGCCGGGTGTCGAAGATCCGCAAGCGCGGCACCAGTACAGAAACGCCCAAAGAGCACATGCTCATGCCGCTGGCTGATGCCGGCGTCTCAGTCCACCAGCTAGGTGCCTTTTGGGCCGCCCAGCCATTCGACTTGATGCTGTCCACCGTCAACGGCCGGACGCTGGAGGGCAACTGCGACCTGTGCTTCCTTAAGCCGCTGAACCAGGTCTATTCGATCATCGCCAGCGACCGCAGCCGCGGTGACTGGTGGGCACGCCAGGAGCGATCGACCGAATCAACCGGCCAGTTCGCCGGAGACGGGGCGCGCTTCCGCAAGGACCGGCCCAGCTACCAGCAGATGATGGATTACGCCGAGATTCAGTTCGACCTGTTCGCTGAGGCCGACGAAGCTATCGACTGCTTCTGTGGGGACTGAATATTAATCGTGGTGCCACGGCTCATTTTCGATATACCGGATGTTGTCTTGAACTTCGTCGCTAAAGCGTTCAAGGCGCTCCATGGCTTCCTCTTCCTCGTCCCCATAAGACTCCCAATCTTTAAGTCGCCCACAGAGCGCCAGCGAAAACTGAGCAGCCACCTGCATATCCATGAGTGCACTTAAGTGATTGGCATCAAGCTCATTTATGTCGATACTCTTTAAAGCCTCAAGATGGCTAGGCCACTTTAAGGAGTATCCACCTTTAATATAAGGCCCGAATGCCTTAGAAGGCTCTGAACCATAATTAGCTTCCTGAACAGCTTTTTTCAGCCGCCGTATATCATCCAAATGCTTATATGCTAAGAGCAACATAATTGATTTGAATCTATTTTTCCGTCTAAGTTCATCAGCCGCTACGCTCTCTCGCTGCAATGTCGCCTGCCGATTACTGATTGCAAAAGCCCCTAGAATTGCAGCTATTGAGCCAAATGCCTGGACCCAGCTGGCAATATCAGAGCTTTTGAGATCGTAAATTCTGATCGTCAACCAAGCCAGATAAAGCAACGCAAGACACCACACAGCGTTCGGCACCGAGCACCATGGTTTGAACAAGCTTTTCCCATAATCGTTGAGCATATCCCCCTCCTTTTCGGTCGCGAATGATACGCGGCGAGGTATCCCCATGCCCACAGAAAACCGATCCAGCAACACCGAACAGATGGTCAGCGTGCCGATGGGCGCGCTGGAGAAATGCCTACGTGATGCAAACCTGGTGCGCTTCACATGCGACAAACACGTACTGCTTTTGCAGGATCTGGTTTCCCAGCCAGCCGCACAGCACCACGCCGAGGTCGCTACCGCCATTTGTCGCGGCTGCTTTACCGAGCAACCTAAAGGGGTTCCGTGTCAGACCTGCGCCGAAGTTGAGGCGAAGCGATCCGCCCAGCACCAAGGCGAGCCGGTGGGTTGGACCTACGAAGACGGGAAGGAATACACCGCCTGCCAAGATCACGCGCATGACCTTAGGGCGGAAGGCATCGAGCTGGCTCCCGTCTACCGCCACCCGCCAACCTCCGACGGCTTCAGCGCCGGTGACATAGCCGACCAGGGTGCCAAGGCCTTCGCTGCGCGTGATCCGGAAGTTGAAGAGTTGCGCGCCAAGCTGGCCGAGCGGGAGAACCAGTGCGCCAATCTCCGGGCCACCATCAACGCGGTGCGGACTGTGTTTGAGGACAATGTGGATGTAGTTGAATACATCGATGCTTTGACGACCGCCAGCGCAGAGCCGAGCGCGCCGGTTGAGCGCGGCCCATGGCAGCCGATCACAGCGCCAGGCCAGATCAAGGAAGGCGACTGGCTCAGCTTCACGGTAGCCGGCGGTTTCATCTGCGCGCAGGCCCGGCTGATCATCAACCCAGGTACGCCGCGCGAAGAGATCGTCTACAACCGGCAGAAGAACCACTACTTCGTGACCTCGATGGCCATCGACGGTACCAGCACCCACAAGGGCGTGCTCGTGGCCAAGGCTCAAGTTTGACCCAAGGAGTACATTTGTACTCCGCCCCCTCTCCCCTCTATTGAACAGCCGCTATATGGCGGCAAGGACGAAGTCATGCCTGAAGAAGTCAAACTGATCCAGCGATCGCCGGTAGTGCGCGATGAAAACGGAATGTTCCAGCACCCCGACCTGCCTGACTTCGATGAAGGCGATGGCGACAAGTGCAAGGCCTGGATCGCTGAGCAAGGCTTGCAGGTCACCATGGTCAGCCTGGAGTACGCCGACGAAGCGGTAGCTAACCGGTACTTTGAAAGTCATGACCCGGATTGCAGCTATTGGGAGCCAGAACGGCCGTTCGGTGGCGACTGGTTTTGTCTGGCCATCCACGACACCGACGACGGCCCTGTGTGTTGGTGGGCGCGCCGCGAGGTGACGCCATGATCCTCCTACCAATCGCTGCCCCGCTCTACATGGCCTGGCTCATCTGGAGGGGGCCGAGGCCGTGAGCGCTGCAGCCAAGGTTCTCGACCCCTGCAGCGCCAGCCGCATGATGTGGTTCGACAAGGAAGACCAGCGCGCCCTGTTCGGAGACATCCGGGACGAAGAGCACCCGCTCTGCGATGGGCGGGTGCTGAAGGTCGAGCCGGATGTGCTCATGGACTTCCGGCAGTTGCCGTTCGAGGCCTCGACCTTCCGCCTGGTGGTGTTCGACCCTCCACACCTGACCCACGCCGGCGTCGACAGCTGGATGCGGGCCAAGTACGGGGTGCTCACATCCGACTGGCGAGAAGACATCCGCCAAGGCTTCGCCGAATGCTTCAGGGTGCTGGAGCCCGAAGGCATCCTTATCTTCAAGTGGAACGAAACCCAGGTACTGGTGAGCGAGCTGCTTGCCCTGACCGACGAAAAGCCTCTGTTTGGCCACAAGTCCGGCAAGCGCGAAAAGACTCATTGGATCACATTCATGAAGCGCCGCGCCTAACCCCTCCCCCTACAACAACTCAAGCCTGCCGGTAGGCGGGCGAGGATGGCCTATGTCCGAAATCAGCCTTTACCACGGCGACTGCCTGGAGGTAATGAAGTCGATCCCCAGTGCCAGCGTGGACCTGGTGCTGGCTGACCTCCCTTACGGCACCACCCAGTGCGCTTGGGATGTGATCATTCCATTTGACCCGCTGTGGGAGCAGTACTTGAGGATCGCCAAGCCGGAGGCAGCCATCGTGCTCTGCGCGGCCCAGCCGTTCGCATCGATGGTCGTCGCCAGTAACCCTGCCGACTACCGCTACGAATGGATCTGGGAGAAAGGCAACGCCACCGGCTTCCTCAACGCCAAGAAGCAGCCACTGCGCGCCCACGAAAGCGCCCAGGTCTTCTACCGGCGCCAGCCCGTGTACAACCCGCAGATGACCAGCGGCCACGAGCGACGAACGGCGAAGCGCAAGACAGTCAACTCAGAGTGCTACGGCAAGGCACTTTCGCTCACCGAGTACGACTCAACAGAGCGGTACCCAAGATCGGTGCAGTTCTTCTCGAGCGACAAGCAAACGGCGAACTATCACCCCACCCAGAAGCCTGTCAGCTGGATGCGGTTTCTGGTCGCCACCTACACCAACCCGGGTCAAGTGGTGCTCGACAACACAATGGGCAGCGGCACAACCGGTGTCGCATGCATTCAGCTTGGCCGGCAGTTCATCGGCATCGAGCAAGACCAGGACCATTTCGGTACCGCGCAACAGCGCATGTCTGACGCCATCACCGTCCGAGACACCCCGGTACCGCAGATCGATCTTTTCGAAGCGATCGCCTAACCCCCTCCCCACCTCTGCCGCCATGCGCGGCGTGGAGACCTGCATGACCCTGCGGCTGATCTCGGTCACCCAGGCGGCCGAGATGCTGGGCATCGGTCGCTCAACCGCCTATCGCCTTGCGAAGGACGGAAAGATCCCTTGCGTGCGTGGCTTCGGCCCGCTGCGCGTTCACTATCAAAAGCTCGTTGAGATGATCGAGGCCGGCATCCCTGCTACCCTCGCCGCCGCGGGCGTCGTATCCGAGGAGAGGATATGCCGTACAAAAGAGGCGAAACTTGGTGGATTAGCTACACCGCGTCAGACGGAACGTACGTTAGACGCTCTTCTGGCACCAAGGACTATGCCGCAGCCAAGGCTCTAGAGCAGGAGCAGCGGAGCCAGGCGTGGCGTGAAAAGGAGATGGGCTTCGACCGGCAGCGCACGTTCGAGGAAGTGATGATCGAGTACCTGGGCCAGGCCGCCCAGACGCAGCGTAGCTTCGACACCACGCAACATCGGGTGAAGGCGCTGCGCGAGTTCTTCGCCGGGCGGATCATGAACGACCTGTCCGGCAAGGAAATTCGGGAGTACTCATCGCTCCGAGCGAAAGCCGGGAAGTCGCCGGCCACTATTAATAGAGAGCTGGCGGCATTGTCGGCGGCAATCAACTGGTGTGCTGTCGAGCTGGAATGGAAGATCCCCAACCCTGTGAAGGGCCGGACGCTACGCGAAGCCGAAAGCCGGGTGCGCTGGATTACCCGGGCTGAGGTTGACTCGCTGTGCCGGTCGGCGCGTACGCAACGATTTGGTGATCTGCTGGAAGACTTCATCCGGCTGGCTGTGAACACGGGGTGCAGGAAGGAAGAGATGATCGGGCTGGAGTGGCGCCGCGTCGACCTGGTGAACCGGTTGGTCTACCTGGAGGGCGAGCACACGAAGGCGGGGAAGCGTCGAAGCATTCCGCTGAATGAAGGGGCGCTGTCGGCGCTGAAGGGAAGAATGGCGTTTCGGGCGGAATATTGCCCGGGCTCACCCTGGGTTTTCTCGCGCAGGAGCGGAGAAAAGGTGATCGATCTATCGGATGGATTCGAGAAGGCTTGCAAGAAGGCGAGCATCAAGGACTTCCGCATACACGATTTGAGACACACGTGTGCGGCCTGGCTGGTGAGTGCCGGGGTGCCGTTGATCGAAGTGAGGGATTTGTTGGGACATTCTACGGTGCAGATGACCGAGAAATATGCGCATCTCGCACCGGCCAGGGTGCGAGATGCGGTCAGTGTGCTCGACAAGCCAATGTCACAATCTCGCTACACTGAAACTCCAGCGGGTCGAGCGGAGGTTGCTCTAAAGCTGGTAACTACTTGATTTACAAGGTGGTGCGGACGAAGAGACTCGAACTCTTACAGCTTGCGCCGCTGGAACCTAAATCCAGTGTGTCTACCAATTTCACCACGTCCGCGTGAAGCTTTTAAAGCAAAGGCGCCAGATTTTCATCAGGCGCCTTTCTGGAATATGGGGTGGACGATGGGGATCGAACCCACGACAACAGGAGTCACAATCCTGTGCTCTACCAACTGAGCTACGCCCACCATATTGCATTTACCGCTTTACTTGTGCCTAAGCTGCCTATTGGCGCACCCGGCAGGACTCGAACCTGCGACCATCCGCTTAGAAGGCGGATGCTCTATCCAGCTGAGCTACGGGCGCATATTTAATCTGCTTTCTGTTACGATTACAAATTAACTTTTAGCCGTACCGAACAAGCTACCAAATCCGCTCATTCTGCCTGACCTTGCTAACCAGTGCTAGGCTCTGCCCGACAAGTGCGACGAATGTTATAGACGAGTGGTTAGGTCGTCAACTCTTTTTTGAAAAAAATTCATTTTATTTAAGGGCTTAGGGGAATTGCCGGACCAAGCGCCTTTGCCCTCGGGCCCCTTCATGCGAGAATGCGCGCTCTTTTTATTCCCTCTCGATGGTTAATCACGCGTCATGACTGCACACCTTATCGACGGCAAGGCGATCGCCGCCAGCCTGCGCCAGCAGATCGCCCAACGTGTCGTGGAGCGTCGCCAGCAAGGCCTGCGTACGCCTGGCCTGGCGGTGATCCTGGTCGGCACCGACCCCGCCTCTCAAGTCTATGTCTCGCACAAGCGTAAAGATTGTGAAGAGGTCGGCTTTATCTCCCAGGCGTTCGACCTGCCCAGCGAGACCTCCCAGCAAGCGCTGACCGACCTGATCGATCGCCTCAATGATGACGCGAACATCGACGGTATCCTGCTGCAGCTGCCATTGCCTGCCCACCTGGATGCTTCGCTGCTGCTCGAGCGTATCCGTCCAGATAAAGACGTCGATGGTTTCCATCCTTATAACGTCGGCCGCCTGGCCCAGCGGATCCCGCTGCTGCGTCCATGCACCCCCAAAGGCATCATGACCTTGCTCGAAAGCACCGGTCAGGACCTGTACGGCATGAATGCCGTTGTCGTCGGCGCCTCGAACATCGTCGGTCGCCCGATGGCCATGGAGCTGCTGCTGGCCGGCTGCACCGTGACCGTTACCCACCGCTTCACCAAAGACCTGGCCGGCCATGTCGGCCGCGCCGACCTGGTGGTGGTTGCCGCTGGCAAGCCGGGCCTGGTCAAGGGTGAGTGGATCAAGGAAGGCGCCATTGTCATCGACGTCGGCATCAACCGTCAGGACGATGGCAAGCTGGTGGGCGATGTGGTCTACGAGACCGCCCTGCCCCGCGCCGGCTGGATCACGCCGGTGCCGGGTGGCGTCGGGCCGATGACCCGGGCCTGCCTGCTGGAGAACACTTTGTATGCAGCGGAAGAACTGCATAAGTAAGGTGTGGAGCGGGTAGTGAAAAAACGGCATCTGTGAAGATGCCGTTTTTTTGTGCCCGCAATGGCTTATTTGCGTGCCGCATCCCAGGACTTGAGCAGTTCGCTGTAGCTGACGGTCTCGCCTTTTGGCTTCTCGTTGGCGAGTTTGGACTTGGGCGCGCCCGGCTGGTCAAACCAGTACTGGGCATCCCGCTCCGGGTTCAGCTTGGGCGCACAGGTGGCCTGGGCCTTGGAGCGCTCGAGCCGTTCGAGGATTTTGTCCTGGTCGCGGGCCAGGCCATCCAGGGCTTGTTGCGGGGTCTTTTCACCGCTGGCCGCTTCGGCGATATGACTCCACCACAACTGGGCCAGGCGTGGGTAATCCGGCACGTTGGTGCCAGTGGGCGTCCATTGCACCCGCGCCGGGCTGCGATAGAACTCCACCAGCCCACCGAGCTTAGGCGCCAGGTCAGTCATGGCCTGGGAGTTGATGTCCGACTCGCGGATCGGCGTCAGGCCGACGATGGTTTTCTTCAGCGACACGGTCTTGGAGGTCACGAACTGAGCATACAGCCAGGCCGCCAGGCGCTGCTTCTCCGGCGTCGACTTGAGGAAGGTCCAGGAACCGGCATCCTGGTAACCAAGTTTCATCCCCTCCTCCCAATACGGCCCCTTGGGTGACGGCGCCATGCGCCATTTCGGTGTGCCGTCGGCGTTCATCACCGGCAGGCCAGGCTTGGTCATGTCGGCGGTAAAGGCGGTGTACCAGAATATCTGTTGAGCGATGTTGCCCTGGGACGGTACCGGCCCGGATTCCGAAAAGGTCATGCCCTGGGCTTCCGGTGGCGCGTAGGCACGCATCCAATCGACGTATTTCTGGGTCGCATACACCGCCGCCGGGCCATTGGTGTCGCCGCCGCGGGTGACGCTGGAGCCGACCGGGTGGCAGTCCTCCACACGAATGCCCCACTCATCCACAGGCAAGCCATTGGGCAGCCCCTTGTCGCCACCACCGGCCATGGAGAACCAGGCATCAGTGAAGCGCCAGCCCAGCGACGGGTCTTTCTTGCCGTAGTCCATGTGCCCGTAGACACGCTTGCCGTCGATCTCTTTCACGTCTTCGCTGAAGAACTTGGCGATGTCTTCATAGGCTGACCAGTTCACCGGCACGCCGAGTTCATAGCCGTACTTTTCCTTGAACCTGGCCTTGAGGTCCGGGCGATCGAACCAGTCGGCACGGAACCAGTAGAGGTTGGCGAACTGCTGGTCCGGCAACTGGTAGATCTTGCCATCAGGCGCGGTGGTGAACGAGATGCCGATAAAGTCCTTCAGGTCCAGCGTTGGCGAGGTGTAGTCCTTGCCTTCGTTGGCCATAAGGTCAGTGATGGACTCGGTCTTGCCATAGCGAAAATGCGTGCCGATCAAGTCCGAGTCGTTGACCCAGCCGTCATAGATGTTCTTGTCCGACTGCATCTGGGTCTGCAGTTTTTCCACCACGTCGCCTTCCTGCAGCAGGTCGTGGGTCAACTTGATGCCGGTGATTTCGCTGAAGGCTTTGGCCAACACCTTTGATTCATATTCATGGGTGGCAATGGTTTCCGACACCACGTTGATTTTCATGCCGCGAAACGGCTCGGACGCCTTGATGAACCACTTGAGCTCCTCAAGCTGTTGCTCCGGGGTCAGGGTCGAAGGCTTGAACTCGCTGCCGATCCATTTCTTTGCTGCATCTTCATAGGCGTCTGCCCAGGCGCTGGCGTTGAAGCTGCCCAGTACGAGCAATGCAGCCAGGGTCAAATGTCGCCGGTTCTTGTTGTTGTCGAACATCGTGATCTCCCGATTGTGTATTCCCACGGAGCCTGGCCGAACCTGTCCGGTCAGCCCCAACGCATCACCACCAACAGCCACACCAGTGACAGCAGCGAGGCCACCCAGATATTCCAGTCGCCGCCCCCGATCACCAGCAGGTGCAGGTAAGCGCTGACCAGGAGGCCGATGAACAACCGATCGCCACGGGTGGTGGCAATCGGCAGGAAACCCCGGCGTTCCACGCAGGGCTTGCGCAACTCGAGCAGGGTCATGCCCAGCAGCAAACAGCCGATCGCGCTAAAAAACAGCGCCGTCGGCAAGGTCCAGGCCATCCACTCCATCGCACGCCTCCTCAGACCCGGCCCAGGGCAAAGCCCTTGGCCACGTGGTTGCGGACAAACCAGATCACCAGCATGCCCGGCAGAATCGTCAACACCCCGGCCGCCGCCAGCACGCCCCAGTCGATACCCGAGGCCGACACCGTGCGGGTCATCACCGCCGCGATCGGCTTGGCGTTCACCGAAGTCAGCGTGCGCGCCAGCAGCAGCTCGACCCAGGAAAACATGAAGCAGAAAAACGCCGTCACGCCGATGCCCGAGCCAATCAGCGGCACGAAGATCTTCACGAAAAAGCGTGGAAAGCTGTAGCCGTCGATATAGGCGGTCTCGTCGATTTCCTTCGGCACGCCAGACATGAAGCCTTCAAGGATCCACACCGCCAGTGGCACGTTGAACAGGCAGTGGGCCAGGGCCACCGCAATGTGGGTATCGAACAGGCCGATGGAGGAATACAGCTGAAAGAACGGCAGCAAGAACACCGCCGGCGGAGCCATGCGGTTGGTCAGGAGCCAGAAGAACAAGTGCTTGTCACCGAGAAAGCGGTAGCGCGAAAAGGCATAGGCCGCCGGCAAAGCCACGCCCAGCGATATCACCGTGTTCAGGCACACGTAGTAGAGCGAATTGATGTAGCCGCTGTACCAGCTCGGGTCAGTGAAAATGACCCGATAGTTGTCGAGGGTAAACGCCTGCGGCCACAAGGTCAGGCCGCCGAGAATCTCGGTGTTGCTTTTGAACGACATGTTCAGCAGCCAGTAGATCGGCACCAGCAGGAACAGGATGTACAGCAACAAGGGCAGCGTCTTGCGCGGGTTCATGCGGGCCGCCTCCTAGTCGTTGTCGGCATGGGTCATGGCGGTGTAGAACAGCCACGACACCAGCAGGATGATCAGGAAGTACACCAGCGAGAATGCCGCCGCCGGCCCCAGGTCGAACTGCCCCACCGCCATTTGCGTGAGGGTCTGGCTAAGGAAGGTGGTGGCATTGCCCGGCCCGCCACCGGTGAGCACGAACGGCTCGGTGTAGATCATGAAGCTGTCCATGAAGCGCAGCATCACCGCGATCAGCAGCACGTTCTTCATCTTCGGCAACTGGATATGCCGGAACACCGCCCAGGCCGAGGCGCGGTCGATGCGCGCCGCCTGGTAGTACACATCCGGGATCGCCCGCAGCCCCGAGTAGCACAGTAGCGCCACTAGCGAGGTCCAGTGCCATACGTCCATCACCAGCACCGTCACCCAGGCGTCCATGGTATTGGCCGCGTAGTTGTAGTTGATCCCCAGCTGGTTGAGCGAGGCACCCAGCAAACCGATGTCGGCACGGCCAAAGATCTGCCAGATTGTGCCCACCACGTTCCACGGAATCAGTAACGGAATGGCCATGACGATCAGGCACAGCGACGACCAACGCCCCTTGGTCGGCATGGTCAACGCGATGGCGATCCCCAGCGGAATCTCGATCAGTAGCACACAACCCGAGTAGATGAACTGGCGCAGCAACGAGTCGTGCAGGCGCGGGTCCTGCAGCACCTGGCGGTACCAGTCGGCGCCGACAAAGTAGCGACTGGACTGATCGAAGATGTCCTGCACCGAGTAATTGACCACCGTCATCATCGGCACCACAGCGCTGAACGCCACCAGCAGGAACACCGGCAGCACCAGCCACCAGGCCTTGTTGTTGGGTACCTTGTTCATGGCATGGCCTCCACCAGCACATCGTTGGCATAGAGCATCAGCCACTGGGATGGAAAACTGATCCAGGCATGCCCCTCCGGCACTGCGCGGTCTTCACCCAGGCGTACCTTCAGCGCCACACCCTCAAGCTTCAGGGTCAGGATCCGGTAGGTGCCCAAGTCTTCGATATCCACTACGCGAGCCTTGAAGGCATCATCGAAGGGGGCCTCCCGCACCTGGACGAACTCCGGGCGGATACCGACCTGCAAGCGTGCAGTGGGCAGCTGTTCCAGGCGCTCGCGCAGCGATGCCGGCAAGGGCAGCACCACGGCACCAAAGCGCACGCCGCCCGCCGCGACCTGCACCTCGATCAGGTTCATGCCCGGGCTTCCGATGAAGTAGCCGACGAAGGTATGGCGCGGCCGCTCGAAAAGTTCGCGCGGGGTGCCGAACTGAACGATCTGGCCGCCATACATCACCGCGATCTTGTCCGCGAAGGTCGAGGCCTCCAACTGGTCGTGGGTGACGTAGATCATGGTGATGTTGAACTGCTCGTGGATCTGCTTGAGCTTGCGTCGCAGCTTCCACTTCAGGTGCGGGTCGATCACTGTCAGCGGCTCATCGAAGAGGATTGCCGAGACGTCGTCACGCACCAGGCCGCGCCCCATCGAGACTTTCTGCTTTTCGTCGGCAGTGAGGTTGCGAGCTTTTCTTTTCAGTGCCGGGCCCAGGTCCAGCACTTCGGCGATTTCCGCCACCTTGCTGCGCACCCGCGCCTCATCCATGCCCTGGTTGCGCAGCGGAAAGGCCAGATTGTCGAACACGGTCATGGTGTCGTACACCACCGGGAACTGGAATACCTGGGCAATGTTGCGCGCCTGGGGCGAGAGGTCATTGACCACCTTGCCATCGAACAGTACCTGGCCCTGCAACGGGCTGAGCAGGCCGGAAATGATATTGAGCAAGGTCGACTTGCCGCAGCCCGAAGGCCCGAGCAAGGCGTAGGCACCGCCCTGCTCCCACACGTGTTCCAGCTCACGCAAGGCGTAGTCGTCAGCGCTACCGGGTGTGCGGCTGTAGCTGTGGGCCAGGTGCTGCAAGCGGATCTCGGCCATCAGACACCCCTTGCTTCACGGACGCCCGGCGCCTGCACCAGCTTGCCCACGCTGTCGAACACGAACAATTTATGCGTGGGAATGAACACCCGGATCGACGCATCGACGTTGTACTCATGCACGCCGGGCAAGTGCAGGATGATGCGAAAGTGCTCGTTGCGCACATGCAGGAAGGTTTCCGAACCGCTGATTTCTGCCAATTCCACCAGCACCGCCAGCTCCAGGTCGTCGTCGTTGGAAGGCACCAGGCTGATATGGCTGGGGCGCACACCAAAGCGGTATTCGCCGTCGCCGATACGGCGCAGGTCAGCGTTCATCGCAAAATGCACGGCACCGGCGAAACTCACTTCGTTGCCATTGATGCGCCCGGGAATCAGGTTGATCGGCGGCTCGGAAAACAGCTCCGCCGCCAACACCGTGCGCGGCTGGTGATAGACCTTTGCGGTGGGGCCGCTCTGCACGATGCGTCCCTCATGCAGAACGGTGGTGGTGCCACCCAGGGCCAGCGCCTCATTGGGTTCGGTGGTGGCGTACACGGCAATGCAGTGACGCTGGGCAAACAGCGCGCGCATCTCCTGACGCAGCTCTTCGCGCAACTTGTAGTCCAGGTTCACCAAGGGCTCGTCGAACAGGATCAGCTCGGCATCCTTGACCAGCGCCCGAGCCATGGCCGTGCGCTGTTGCTGCCCGCCCGACAGCTCCAGGGGCATACGCGTGAGAAACGGCTCGATACGCAGCATCTGCGCGGTCTGGTACACCTTGTGGCGAATCTCTTCGTCGCTCACCCGTGCCTGGCGCAACGGCGAGGCAATGTTTTCGAACACGCTCAGGGTCGGGTAATTGATGAACTGCTGGTAGACCATCGAGACATTGCGCTGGCGCACCGGCTGGCCCGTGACATCCACCCCGTTCATCAGCACCCGGCCGTGGTCGGGACGATCGAGCCCGGCCATCAGGCGCATCAGGCTGGTCTTGCCCGACAACGTGCGACCGAGCAGAACATTGAACGAGCCCGGCTCAAAACTGAGGCTGGCATCGACAATCCACGGCTGGTTATCGACGGTGCGGCTGACATGTTCCAGCGTTAGCGACATGGGCGGCCCTGGTTGTTGTTATCAGACAGGCATTGGCCACAAAGCCAGATCCGTGCCAGTACCGGGCGCTTCAGCTAAGCCATTGTCAACGCGGTATTTTTCCGGGAACCCCGGCCAATGCCTGTTCGCCGTTGAACACGATTGAACAGCAAGCGTTGAACACTTGAACAACCCACGCATTGACAATGAACAGGACTGAACAACACTGGATCACACAAAAACAACAGCACTGCCCCGGCAGAGGGAAGGCCCATGGCCGTATCCGCCCCCACCCATGCCCAACTGATCCAGGCGTCCTGGGCGCGCTGTCGCGAGTACGGCCTGACACCGCAAAACACACCCGACTTCGATCAGTTGTCCGGCACTCACCTTGGCGAGCTGCTCGAGCGCCAGCAGGTGCTGTTGCGCACCACCCGCGACGAGGTCATGCCGCAGTTCAGTCACCTGTTGGGCAACTCCAGCTACCTGATCATGCTCAGCGATGAGCAAGGTCGCCTGCTGGACACCTGGGGCACCCGGCGCTTCATCGACCCGCATCAGCAGCACGGTTTTGTCGCCGGTGCCCGCTGGCTGGAACAGGGCGTGGGCACCAACGCCATTGGCACCGCGCTGGCCTGCGCCCAGGCTGTGCATGTGGGCCAGGATGAACACTTCCTCAAACTCAACCGCTACATGGCCAGCGCCGCTGCGCCGCTGATCGATGCCGAGCGCCGCCTGATCGGCGTGCTCGATGTATCCAGCGACAGCTACCTGCCCGCCTCGCAAACCCTGGGCCTGGTGCGGATGATGAGCCAGAGCCTGGAAAACCGCCTGATCATGGCCCGCTATGCCGGGCACTGCCGGCAACTGAGCTTCAACTCAGGCTCGAACAACCTCGACAGCCAATGGGCCGGCCTGCTGCTGTTCGATGACCTGGGACGCATCCTTGCCGCGAATCGACGGGCCGACAGCCTGCTCGGCCAGTCGCCCCTGCAGCAGCGTCTTGAGCAAGTCTTCCAGACACCGCTGACGGAGCTGCTCAAGCACGCACCCGGTGAGCCCTTTGCCGTGCAGGTGACCGGCCGCAACCGCTTTCATTGTTTATTGCATGAGCCGCTGCAACGTCCCGCTCCGTTCGCCGTCAAGCCACCTGCACATGAAGGCGACCCACGGATCGGCAAGGCCCTGCAACAGGCCGGCCTGCTGCTGGAAAAAGACATCCCGGTGTTGATCCAGGGCGAAACCGGGGTCGGCAAGGAAGTGTTCGTCAACGCCCTGCACGCCGCCAGCAGCCGTCGTCACCAGCCGCTGATTGCCGTCAACTGCGCTTCAATCCCGGCAGAACTGGTAGAGTCGGAACTGTTCGGCTATGAAAAAGGCGCTTTCACAGGCGCCCACCACAAGGGCAACCCGGGGCTGATCCGCAAAGCCGACCACGGTATCGTCTTTCTCGACGAAATCGGCGACATGCCGCTGTCGACCCAAGCGCGGTTGTTACGCTTTCTTCAGCAACGCAGCATCCAGCCACTGGGCAGTGGCGAGCCGGTAGCGGTGGATATCCGAGTGGTCTCTGCCATCCACCAGGACCTGCCCGCACTGGTACGCCAAGGTCGTTTCCGCCAGGATCTCTACTACCGCATCGCCGGCATGAGCCTGACCTTGCCGCCTTTGCGCGAGCGCAGCGACCGCCTGGCCCTGATCAGGCAGATCCACCAGCAGCACCGCGCCCCCGATGCGCCCGGGCAGCTCGACAGCAACATCCTGCAGCACCTGTTGCAACACCCTTGGCCAGGCAACCTGCGCCAGTTGAGCAGCACCCTGCAGGTAGCCCTGGCCCTGGCCGACGGCCAGCCCATTGCCGTGGAGCATTTGCCGGACAGTTTCCTGGCCGAAACGGTGGCCCCTCCGTGTGTCGGGCGCAATGCAGCCGAAGAGGACCTGAGCCTGCGCCTGCGGACACTCAACGGCAACGTATCGGCCCTGGCCCGAGACCTGGGAATCAGCCGCACCACCCTCTACAAGCGCCTGCGCGACCAGGGCCAAATAGTCGGTTGATCGACAACATTTCCCACCGGGCTGGCGCGCAGCCGATTCTGCTGTAACACCCTGGATTTCAGCTTTACCGGCTGAGCGCCCGCTGTGCTTCAGCCGGGATTTATCCCCCGTCGCATCGACAATAGCCATACCGCCAACCCCGGATGCGTGCCTCGATGCAAACAACAAATACAGTCTTGATGATCCGCCCGGCGCGGTTCGCCTTCAACCCGGACACCGCCCTCAACAACCGCTTCCAGCAAGCACTGCTCGACCCGGACCGGGCACAGCAGAAAGCGCTGGAAGAGTTCGATGACTATGTCGATACCCTGCGCCAGCATGGCGTCGAAGTGCTGGTGGTGCAGGACACCCCGGCACCCCACACCCCCGACTCGATCTTCCCCAATAACTGGTGGAGCAGCCACGCCGATGGCAGCCTGGTGCTCTATCCGATGGAAGGCCAGAACCGCCGGCTGGAGCGCAACAAAGGCGTACTCAAGGTGCTTGAAGAACGCTTCGCCGTTCGTCAGACCATCGATCTGAGCCCGCTGGAACAGCAGAGTATGTACCTGGAAGGGACTGGCAGCATGGTCCTGGATCGCCAGCACCGGATCAGCTACGCCTGCCATTCCGGTCGCACTCACACCCAGGCCCTGCGCCTGTTTGCCGAACAACTCGACTACCGCCTGTGCGTGTTCCACGCCGTCGACCGGCACCAGGCGCCGATCTATCACAGCAACGTGATGATGAGCGTGGGCCGCGGGCTCTCGGTGGTCTGCCTGCAAGCCCTTCCCGACGCCAACGAGCGCCGCGCCCTGGAGCACTCATTGCGCGACACCGGCAAGGACATCCTGGCCCTGGACTTCGACCAGCTCGAAGGCTTTGCCGGCAACATGCTCGAAGTCCACGACAAGCAAGGCCAGCCGCTGCTGGTGATGTCGCGCAGCGCCTGGCGCTCGCTGTCGGTCGAGCAACGCCGCCAGGTCGAGCAGCACAGCCACCCGGTGGTGGTAAACATCGACCATATCGAACGCATCGGCGGCGGCAGTGCCCGCTGCATGCTCGCCGAAGTGCACCTGCCGGTGCGCCACTGATTACAACAAAGGAGTTCATCATGACCCGCTATATCGACATTACCGATCTCAGCCACCTGGTGGCGCGCAAGGGCCTTGGCACCTGCATCAGCGAGATGGCCGAGTACATTCGTGAGGACTACCTGCGCTGGCACGACTTTGAAAAATGCGCGCGCCTGGCCAACCACTCACCCGATGGCGTGATCGAGTTGATGCCGGTGTCCGATGCCAACCTCTATGCCTTCAAGTACGTCAACGGCCACCCCAGGAACACTCAACGCGGCATGCTCACTGTCATGGCGTTCGGCGCCCTGGGCGATGTCGATACCGGCGCACCGGTGCTGCTCAGTGAGATGACCCTGACCACCGCGATCCGCACCGCCGCCACCTCGGCCCTGGCCGCACGCTACCTGGCGCGCCCGGGCAGCCGACGCATGGCCCTGATCGGCAATGGCTCGCAGAGCGAATTCCAGGCCCTGGCTTTCCACACCCTGCTGGGTATCGACGAGATCCGCCTGTACGACCTGGACCCTGCGGCCAGCGCCAAGCTGGTGGCCAACCTCAGCACCTTCCCTCAGCTCAAGGTGAGCATCGCAGGCTCTGTGGCCGAGGCAGTACGCGGCGCCGACATCGTCACTACGGTGACCGCCGACAAGGCCTACGCCACCATCCTCACCCCGGATATGATCGTACCCGGCATGCACCTCAACGCCGTGGGTGGCGACTGCCCGGGCAAGACCGAACTGCACCGCGACATCGTCGAACGCGCCCGGGTAATCGTCGAATACGAACCGCAAAGCCGTATCGAAGGCGAAATCCAGCAGATGCCCTCCGATTCGCCCACCACCGAGTTCTGGCAGGTGGTCAACGGCCAGGTGCCGGGTCGCGAGAGCGACGAGCAAGTCACCCTCTTCGACTCGGTCGGCTTCGCCCTTGAGGACTATTCGGCCCTGCGCTACGTACTGGATGTAGCCACGGCCCTGGACATCGGTCACGACATTGCCCTGGTGCCCGAGCTGGACAACCCCAAGGACCTCTTCGCCTTGCTGCGCCAGCCGCTGACCAGCGCCCAGAAAAAGCGCGCCTGAGGCCCCTCGGTTGCGCCGCGCCAACGCACGGCGCAACCGTAACCGCTGTCACTCAAACCCAAACAGGAGGTGGCGCAGCCGATCCGGCTGCAATTACACGTTCAACAGCAGAATCCGGCAGCCGACGCCGGTTGAAACGACACAAAAAAATCGTCGCCATCGCGCATTCTTGGCCCGACCAATCAGTCACTGACTGACCGAAGCGCTCCACTGCCCTACATCAATTATAAAACTCAGGGATTACCACCATGACTTCGCTGCGCAAGCTCCTCGGCGTGCTGCTCCTTCCTTTGTGCGTAAACAGTGTCCAGGCCAAGGAATGGACTGAAATCCGCTTCGGCGTCTACCCCGAATACCCTCCCTTTGAGTCCGTTGCCGCTGATGGCAGCCTGCAAGGCTTCGACATCGAACTGGGCAATGCCATCTGCGCCAAGCTGCAGGTCAAGTGCACCTGGGTACACAACGAGTTCGACGGCATGATCCCGGCCCTGCGGGCACGCAAGTTCGACGCCATCATGTCGTCGATGGCCGTGACCCCTGCACGCCTCAAGCAGATCGACTTCAGCGCCCGGCTGTTCCTCAGCCCCACCTCGGTGATCGTGCGCAAGGGCGCCGACTTCGGTGACACGCCCGAATCGCTCAAGGGCAAGCAGGTCGGTGTGCTGCAGGGTTCGCTACAGGAAGCCTACGCCCGTGCCAAGCTGGCGCCACTGGGTGCCCAGGTCAAGGCCTACCAGGCCCAGGACCAGAACTACGCCGACCTGATCAACGGCCGCCTGGACGCCACCCTCACCGACAAGCTCGAAGCCCAGCTCAACTTCCTGTCCCGGCCTGAAGGCGCCGACTTCCAGAGCGGCCCGGCGGTCAAGGACCCTACCCTGCCCCTGGACATCGCCATGGGCCTGCGCAAGAACGACACCGAGCTCAAGGCCTTGCTCGACAAGGGCATCGCCGCCGTCCACGCCGACGGCACCTTTGCCGCGATCCAGAAGAAGTACGTGGGCGACCTGGATATCTACAACGATTGATTCGCACGCCACCGGCCAGGGTTGACCTGGCCGGCGCTGCGCCTTGTCTTGTGTGCTGACGAGAGCCTTCAAAGTGAACAACTTTTTCCACTCTACCGGCTTGCATGCCTTGAGCTTGCAGGGCTTCGGCCCGCTGCTGCTGCAAGGTACCTGGATGACCGTGAAACTTGCCCTGTTGTCATTGGCCCTGAGCCTAGGTCTGGGCCTGCTGGGCGCCAGCGCCAAGCTGTCACGCCTGCGTGCGCTGCGCGTGCCGGCCACCCTCTATACCACCCTGATCCGCAGCGTGCCGGACCTGGTACTGATCCTGCTGATCTTCTACACCCTGCAACTATGGCTCAACGACCTGACCGAGCTGCTGGGCTGGGACTACTTCGAGATCGACCCCTTCACGGCTGGGGTCATTACGCTGGGCTTTATCTACGGCGCCTATTTCACCGAAAACTTTCGCAGCGCGATCCTCAGCGTGCCAGCCGGGCAACTGGAGGCGGCGACCGCCTATGGCCTGAGCCGTGCGCAACGTTTTCGCCTGGTGCTGTTCCCGCAACTGATGCGTTTTGCCCTGCCGGGCCTGGGCAACAACTGGCTAGTGCTGCTCAAGTCCACCGCCCTGGTGTCGATCATCGGCCTGGCCGACCTTGTGAAGGCAGCGCAGAACGCCGGCAAGACTACCAACAACACCCTGTACTTCCTGATCATCGCCGGGTTGGTCTACCTGCTCATCACCACCCTTTCCAACCGCCTGTTCAAGCACCTTGAGCGGCGCTACAACACCGGCATCAAGGAGCTGGCGCGATGATCGAACTGATTCAGGAATACGGCCTGGCCTATCTCTTCAGTGATGGCACCGGGCTCTCGGGACTGGCCATGACGTTGTGGCTGTTCATCGTCACCATGGTGCTGGGTTTCGTGCTGTCGCTGCCACTTGCCCTGGCACGCGTTTCACACACCCGGTGGCTGCGCTGGCCGGTGGAGGCCTACACCTTCGTGTTTCGCGGCACCCCGTTGTATATCCAGTTGCTGATCTGCTACACCGGCTTGTACGGCCTTGAAGTGGTGCGAGACAACGCCCTGCTCGACCAGTTTTTCCGCAATGCCTTGAACTGCACCCTGCTGGCCTTTGTGCTCAACACCTGTGCCTACACCGTGGAAATCTTCGCCGGGGCCATTCGCAACATCCCCCACGGCGAGATCGAAGCGGCCCACGCCTACGGCCTGCACGG
Source organism: Pseudomonas vranovensis (assembly GCF_040438935.1). Lineage (NCBI taxonomy): Bacteria > Pseudomonadati > Pseudomonadota > Gammaproteobacteria > Pseudomonadales > Pseudomonadaceae > Pseudomonas > Pseudomonas vranovensis. Next base: position 3,107,679 of record NZ_CP159259.1, read on the forward strand.
CTGGCGCCTGAATCTGTTTGTGATACTGCCGGCCGCCCTGCGCCGTTCGCTGCCGGCCTACAGCAACGAGCTGATCCTGATGCTGCACGCCACCTCCCTGGCCTTTACCGCCACCATCGCCGACATCCTCAAGGTGGCCCGCGATGCCAACGCTGCCACCTTTCTGACCTTCCAGGCCTTTGGAATCGCGGCGTTGCTGTACATGTTGCTGTCGTTTGCACTGGTCGGCGGCTTTCGCCTGGCCGAACGACGCTGGATGCGTTTTCTTGTTCCTGCCCGAGGCTAATCCATGACTACCACCGCAACCGCCTTGTCGACCGCCGCGACGCCAGCCCTCCGCCCCAGCCCGCGTATCGCTGCCGTGGCCCAGGACGCCTCCGTCAAACTCAGCGTCCAGGAACTGCATAAAAGCTACGGTGAACACCAGGTGCTCAAGGGTGTATCCCTCAATGCCCGCAAGGGCGACGTGATCAGCCTGATCGGTGCCAGCGGCTCGGGCAAAAGCACCATGCTGCGTTGCATCAACTTCCTCGAACAACCCGATGCCGGCGTCATCACCCTCGATGACCAGCGCATTGAAATGCGCCAGGGCCGTACCGGCAGCCGGGCGCCACACCCCGCACAGCTGCAGGATTTGCGCACGCGGCTGGCGATGGTGTTTCAGCACTTCAACCTGTGGAGCCACATGACGGTACTGGAGAACATCTGCCTGGCGCCCCGCCGAGTACTGGGCGTCAGCGCCGAAGAAGCCCACGCGCGGGCGCGCAAGTACCTGGACAAGGTCGGCCTGCCGGCCCGCGCCGCCGACCAGTACCCGGCCTTCCTGTCCGGCGGTCAGCAGCAACGGGTGGCCATCGCCCGGGCCCTGGCCATGGAACCGGAGATCATTCTGTTCGACGAGCCCACCTCGGCGCTCGACCCCGAGCTGGTGGGCGAAGTACTCAAAGTGATACAGACGCTGGCCGAGGAAGGTCGTACCATGCTCATGGTCACCCACGAGATGGGCTTTGCCCGTCAGGTGTCGAGCCAGGTGTTGTTCTTGCATCAGGGCCGGGTCGAGGAACAAGGAAGCGCCGAGATACTTGACCAGCCGCAGAGCGAACGCCTGCAGCAATTTCTTTCCAACCGTTTGAAGTGAAGCCGAACCTGCATGGATACCAAGGTCAACAGCCCACACGCCGCGCCGCCCCTGGACCGGATCGACGAAGCGATCATCGATGTGCTGCGCCATAACGGACGCATCACCTACGAAAAGCTTTCGTCACTGGTACACCTCACCCCCCGACCTTGTCTGGAGCGGGTGCGCAAGCTGGAAAGACGGGGAGTGATTCGCGGCTATGGCGCGATCATTGATGTGCAGATGGTTTCGCCGGGGCTGTCGTTGCTGGTGCTGGTGGCCTTGTCGAACCAGAGCGGGCGCAGCGCGCAGAAGGCCTTCGAGGCGTGCGTGCGGGCCTGCCCGCAGGTATTCGATTGCCAGTTGATCAGTGGCCATTTCGACTACAGCCTGCGCATGCGTTGCCGCGACATGGAGCATTACCGTGTGCTGACCGAAACCTGGATGAACAACGACGAACTGCATATCGACAAACTGGTGGCACATCCAGAGCTGGCAGTGGTGAAAAACACCGCCCCGCAGCTCTGAACGCTCCTTGACTCAGGCGCGTGGCGGCACTTGCTGCTCGCTGCGCGACCAGTCCAGCAACAGGCTGTAGGCCACGGCCAGCAAGGTCGGGCCAATGAACAGGCCGATGAAACCAAAGGCCAGCAAGCCGCCAAACACCCCCAGCAGCACGATCACCAGCGGCAGGTTGCCGCCGCGGCTGATCAGGTACGGCTTGAGTACGTTGTCCACGCCGCTGATGATGAACGTACCCCAGATCCCGAGAAACACCGCCATGCCATACTCGCCCTGCCAGGCCAGCCAGGCCGTGGCCGGCACCCAGGCCAGCGGTGGCCCCATGGGAATCAGACTGAGCATGAAGGTAACAATCGCCAACACCAGCGCACCGGGAACACCGGCAATCAAAAAGCCGATCAGGGCCAGGATTGCCTGGGCTGCTGCTGTCCCGATCACCCCGTTGACCACCCGCTGCACCGTGCCAGCAACCAGCCCCAGGTAATATTCGGCACGCTCGCCGATCAGTCGCTCCAGAAGGCGCAGGACAAAAGCTGCAAGGCGCGGCCCGTCGCGGTAGAAGAAGAACACGAACACCAGGCTCAGGGTCAGCTCGAGGATACCGCTGCCGATCTGCGCGCTGCGCGCCAGCAGCCAGTTGCCGACCTGCCCCAGGTATGGCTTGACCGTGGTCAGCAAGGCGGCGCCCTGTTGATCGATGGTGTCCCACATCGCCACCAGCCGTGGCCCCACCAATGGCACGCTGCCCAGCCAGCTCGGCGCATCCGGCAGGCCATCGACCTGGACATCGCGAACGAAGGCGGTGGCATCGCGGATATGGTCGGCCAGGTTGAACCCCAGCCACACCAGCGGCAAGGCCACCAGCAGTATCCATAACGTGGTCAGCAGGCCGGCCGCCAGGGTTTCGCGCCCGCCCAGCACACGAGTCAGCAGGCGCATCAGCGGCCAGCTGGCATAGGCCAGGATGGCGCCCCAGAGCAGCGCCGACATGAACGGAGCCATCACCCACAGGCCCGCACCGAGCAGGCCAAGCAGGATGATCTGTACCAGCAGGCGATCATTGTTGGGCATGCGCTTCTCGCTCAACGAATCAGTTCGACGTGAAAACCGTCAGTCTTGGCATCACCCACTTCAAGCCTGGCCATGCGTACCCCGGCCTTGCCCAACTGCTCGCGCCAGGCTTCGGCCTGGACGCCGCTCAGGGTGACACGCAAGGTGCTGTCCAGGTTCAGGCTGCGCCCCAGCAGCGTGACCCAGGCCGGTTGAGGCTCACCCAGATCAGGGTAGTCGAGCTTGCCGGTGTCGCGCAGTTCGCGCAGTACCGTTGCCGGGGTCGGCAGCACTTCACCCAGCGGGGCGTCGGCAACGAATTCTTCTACGTGAAGGTAGGCGCGCTTGTTGCCACGGGTGATGCTGTAGAGGGCTACCAACGTGTTGCTCTGCTCGGCGGAGCGGCGCAGCAGGATGAAGGCCTGTTGATCGTCGGCGCCACCGAGGCGCGAATTCTTGAACACCTCGTTGGCCCACAGGCTGTTTTCGCCACAATCGCGGGCCTGGCACCAGAACAGCGGATAGCCACCCTCTTTCTGCAAGGCTTCACGGGCGGAGGTAAAGGCTTCGTTGGCGCTGCGCTCAGGCGGCAGCTCGTAGGTGACCGAACTGACCTGGCCCCGGCTTTCGATCTTGCCTTCGGCCCGCAGTTGGCCGCTGATCTTGCGCAAGGAGCCAAGCGGGTAGATCCGCTCCTGGTCGGCAGCGCTGCGCTCGACCACCACCTTGGCGTCGACCGGCACCGGTAGCCCCTCGGCCAGCAGTGGCGCACTGAACAGCACGGCGATACCCGCCGCCACGGCTTGTCTGTAGCGTGTGATACTCATTGGCTGGCCACGCCGCACGGGGCGCCAAGGCTGAATATGGGTGAAACGTTGTCGTGCTTGTTCATGGTTGTCTCCCTGTTCAACCCGCCAAGCCTCGACAGTTGCCCGCCGCAAGTCAAGAAATGCCAAAAAACTGATTGAAACAGTCTGCAACAAGCCTTGCACCCGACTCGTCGTTCAAGTGCAGGTGGTGACCGCCCGGCAACGGCTCCCAGGCAAAGGGCAACTGTTCAAGCAACTCGGGATGACGGGTCAACATGCCGTCGGCGGCGACCACCAATTGAGCCGGGCAGGCAATACGCTGAACAAAGCTGAGTGCCTGGGCCTGACTCAGGCGCGTGGGTGATGGCAGGGTCAGCCGGCTGTCGCTGCGCCAGGAATAGCCTCCCGGCACGGGCATCACGCCGCGCTGGGCCAGCAGTTCGGCGGCTTCTCGACTGACCGCCACCTGTCCGCGCATCCTTGCCTCCACCGCCCGCTCCAGCGTCGGATGCACGGCCTTGCGCTTGCCGTCCAGGCGCAGTTGCGCATCCAGCGCCATGCCCAGGCGTTCGGCGGCATTCTCGGGGCCACTGGTGGGCGGGACTACCCCGTCGATCAGCGCAAGCCGTGTCACGCGTTCGGGTAGCGAGCCGGCCAGTACCACCGAAACGATCGCACCGAGCGAATGCCCCAACAGGGCAAAGCGTTCCCAGCCCAACTGCTCGGCAACGCGCAGCACATCATGGGCATAGTCCCACAGGGCGTAACCCGCGCCCGCGGGACGATGTTCGGAGTAACCGTGCCCGGCCAGGTCCAGTGCGACAATGCGCAGCCCCGCCAGCTTGGGTGCCAGCCGGGCAAAGCTGTTGGCGTTGTCCAGCCAGCCATGCAATGCGATGACCGGTTGCCCATCGGCTGGGCCGAACAGATGAGCCGCCAGTTCGATGTGCCCCAAGTTCAACCGCACCTCTTCCACGTCATGACTCATGCTTGTCGCTCCTGCCAACGCCCCAGCAGTCGCCTGATCAGGTGGGCGGTGTCATCGGGCCGTTCCAGCGGAAACATGTGCCCGCCCGGCAGACTGTGGTATTCCCCCAGGGGCAAGCGTCGTACTTCGCGGGCATGGTGCTGCTTCACCACCCGGCTGTGGCTCCCGCGCACCATTGCCAGCGGCACCTGCAATTGCTGGGCGCGTCCGGGCCGAGTGTGAGGAATGCTGCGGTAGATGCTGATTTCTGTGGCAGGGTCGAAACACAAGCGCAGCGACTCGCCCTCCTGGCGCAGCCCATGCTGCAAATAGGCCTCCAGGCACTCGGGGTCGAAACCGCGGAACAGGGTCTTGCTGGCAAAGTAGGCCCGCGCCTGGTCCAGGTCGTTGAACGCTTCCCGGCGCCCGAGTGTTCGACCGGCCGGGGTGATCCTGTCGATAAACCCCCAGCACTTGGCCAATTGCAGGAACCAGCGCTCGGCCTGGGTCAGTACGGGCGAGTCGAGCATCACCACCCCTCGGTAGCGCTCCGGACAACGCAATGCGGCGTGCAGGTGCAGCACCCCGCCCAGGGAGTGCCCCACGCCCCACACAGGTTCGGGAAGTTGTTCGAGGTGGTGGATCAGCTCGTCGACCAGTGTCTGCCAGTTGTCGTCCACCGGAAAGCGCGGGTCGTGGGCATGCTGTGACAAATGGCTCACGGTGTAGTCCGGACCCAGGCCGGCAAAGAGCTTGCCGTAGGTGGCCGAAGGAAAGCCGTTGGCGTGAGCGAAAAAGACCTGTTGCGACATACCCGGCTATCCGTAGGAAAAACAGGTCTCAATTGTCCGCAACTGACCAGGGCCGGGCAATGACCGTAACAGCCATCGGCGACGGCACTCCGGTCAATAGCGCCAGGCCCTGTAACCCGGGTGCCCCGAGGGGCAGCCGTCAGGCGTGGGTCATGCTACGCAGGGTCATCAAGCCGGCCAGCGGCCAGTCGCCTTCGAGTTGAGCCAGGCTCGCGGTGCTCATGCCTTCGGTGGCACGGGCATGGCCGTGTTGAAGGATGCCGACCAGGTTCCCTACCAGCGGTTGATGGCTGACCAGCAATACATGCTCGAGGCCCAGGTTATCGAGCGCGGCAATGACCTGGCCCGGATCGGTGTCTGGCGTGAGCCAGGGCACTGTTACCACCGGCTTGCCGAAGCCCAGGGCCTCGTGGACCAATGCCGCAGTTTGCTGCGCCCGCACATAGGGGCTGGCCAGGATTGCCTGCAACGGCTGGCCCAACAGCTGGGCCGCGCTGCGCACCACTTGCTCACGACCGTGGGCCGTGAGGTTGCGCTCGGCATCGCTACGTGCGCGGGGTTCGGCTTCGCCGTGGCGCAATACCCAGAGCTTCACAGCTTGGGTTCCTCGTCACGCGCCGGGTGCGCTGCCGACGGCACGCTATGGGCCGCTTCACCCTCTGGAGCGCGAGGCGCCGGCCAGTCGGCAAACGGCCAGGGTTTCTGGTCGGTATGAAACGTGCCGAAGCGGCCGATCTGTGCCAGGAACTGGCTGAGGCTGTCGCCGAAGTTCATCAGGCTGGCACTGGGTGCGCCGTAAATCAGACGGTAGATCAACTGCACCAGCACCAGGCCGCCCAGCAGGGTTTGCGCCACTTGCCACACCAGCAAAAACACCAGCATCCACAGCACGCGCAATATGATCGACTCGCGCCGGGCCTGGTTGGGGGATTCGTTCATGTGTTGCTCCTGTACTCAGTTGAAACCGCTGGTGGAGATGAAGTCGACATCGGTTTTCGGCTCGGCGCGCATCAGCAGCTCGATGACCTGGGTCAGGGTGCGACCTTCAAACAGGATCGCATGCAAGCCCGCCACCAGGGGCATGTACACCTGCACCTGTTGCGCCTTTACCTTCAGCACCTTGAGGGTATTGACCCCTTCGGCGACTTCGCCCAGGCGATTGACCGCCTCTTCCAGGCTCAAGCCTTGCCCCAGGGCGTAGCCTACCTGGTAGTTGCGGCTCTTGGGCGAGGAGCAGGTCACGATCAGGTCACCGACACCGGCCAGCCCGAGGAAGGTCATGGGGTTGGCGCCCTGGCTTACCGCAAAGCGGGTCATCTCGGCCAGCGCGCGGGTAATCAGCATGCTCTTGGTGTTCTCGCCCATGCCCAGAGCCACGGCCATGCCGGCAATGATCGCGTAGACGTTCTTGAGTGCTCCGCCCAGCTCGACGCCAAAGCGGTCGCTACTGGCGTACACGCGGAAGGTGCGCCCGTGCAGTACGGCCTGCACGCGCTGGCAAAGCGCTTCGTCTTCACTGGCCACCACGGTGGCGGTGAGGGCATGCTCGGCCACTTCGCGAGCCAGGTTGGGCCCCGACAGCACGCCGATGCGTGCTTGTGGCGCGATTTCTTCGAGAATCTGGCTCATCAGCTTGAAGCTTTGTGCCTCGATGCCCTTGGTCAGGCTGACCAGCATCTTGCCCGTTAGCAGCTGCGCATGCGGTGCCAGCACGCTGCGCAAGGCGCTGGAGGGCAAGGCGACGAAGATCAGTTCGCAATCGTTCAACGTGGCCAGCAGGTCATTGACCGGCTCGACACCCGGGTGGATCTTCACCCCCTTGAGGTAGCGCGGGTTTTCCCGGTTGTCGCGCATGGCCTGGGCCTGTTCGGAGTCGCGCATCCATTGGCGTACCGCGATGCCGTTTTGCGCCAGCAGATTCGCCACGGCGGTACCGAAACTCCCGCCTCCCAGAACTCCAACCGGCTGCTGTTCAGTCATATCCAATCCGTTAAAACCAATAATAGTGGCGACCCTCGCATTATACGGAGCGACAAGGCCAGGACCAGCGCCACATCAGCAAATTGACGCGTACATTGCCCTGCCCGCGACTGAAAAATACTGGCCACTCGGTTAACATGCCCGGCTTTAACCCGATACCAAGGCCACGCCGTGTCATTTGGCCCGCCCTCCTCTCGCCCAGCTGTACTGTTGACCGCCTTGTTGAGCGCCCCTGCGGTAGCCGACGACCTGTTCGTAGACACCCAGGCCGTGCCCCAGGTACTGACTGCCACCCGGCTCAAACAGTCGCCGGCAGCCGTACCCGGCAGCATGACCGTGCTCGACAGCACCTTGATTCGCGCCAGCGGCGCCCGCGATGTCCCTGAATTGTTGCGCCTGGTGCCGGGGATGATGATCGGCTACGGCGCCGCCAACCAGCCGACGGTCAATTACCACGGCAGCAACGTCAACGACGCCAGGCGCATGCAGGTGTTGATCGACGGTCGCTCGGTATACCGCGCGGGCCTGGCCACGGTCGACTGGAGCGACATCCCCCTGGCCATGGAAGACATCGAGCGCATCGAGGTGTTTCGTGGCCCCAACACCGTCAGCTACGGCGCCAATGCGCTGATGGCGGTGGTCAACATCCTTACCCGCAAACCGGCCGACAGCCACGGCACGCGCCTGAAAGTCACCCGCGGTCAGCGCGGGATCAACGACTGGTACGCAAGCCAGGGAACAGGCTGGGAAGATGGCGACCTGCGCCTGTCGCTCTCCGGCATGCAGGACGACGGCTTCGACGAAGACCGCCACGGCAATGACTACCGTGACAGCCGCCGGCTCAATCGACTTAACCTCAGTGTCAGTCATGCCTTGGCGAGCAACCAGAGCCTGGATTGGCAACTGGCGGTCAAAGAAGGCAGCAACCAGCGCCCCTACACCTATCAGCCGGTGTTCTATGGTGTCACCGAAAATGGTGACAATTCCGATGCCAACGCCAAGAACTATGCAGGCTCGGTGCGCTGGAACATCGATCTGAATCCGGAGCACAGCCTGTACGTGCAAGGCACGACCCAGCACTGGGAGCGCAAGCAGGTATGGCGCGCCTGTGATGCCGCGTTGTCGTTCAGCCCGCAGTTGACCCGCCTGTGGCAGCTCGACCCGAACTACGCCGAGCAGGTGGCGCGCAACATCCTCGCCCCGCTACCCCCTGCCAGCCCTGAAAAGTACGCCCTGGCAAGCGAGGCCCAGCAACAATGGCGCAACGATGGCTCTGAACAGGTGTGTGGCGACATCGACCAGAGCACCCGGGAAACCCGCATGGACCTTGAGCTGCAGGACACCCTGAGCCTGTCCGACAGCCTGCGCCTGGTCAGCGGTGTCAATTACCGCTATGACCGGGCCGATTCGCAGACTTTCTTCAATGGCAGCCTGGACGACAGCACCTGGCGCTTGTTCGGCCACCTTGAGTGGCGTGCCAGCGAGCACTGGATCCTCCAGGGCGGAGCAATGTTCGAAGATGCCCGGCTGTCCGGCAGTTCGCTGACGCCGCGCGTGGCAGTCAACTACCTGATCACACCGCGCCATGGCTTGCGTGCGGTGTACTCCGAGGCGGTACGCTCACCCGACATGTTCGAGAACAACGTCAACTGGAGCTACCAGGTCAATAACCTGAGCCCCGCAGCCTTCGGCCAGAACAGCGCGCGCTACTTCGTCAGGACCCGTGGGCCGGGCGACCTCGACCAGGAGCACATGCGCTCGCGAGAACTGGGCTATAACGGTTACTTCGCCGACGCCGATATCAGCGTCGACCTCAAGCTGTTCTACGACGAAATCACCGGCATGATCAGTGAGCCGCTGCGCAACAACCAATACATTGCCAGCAACAGCAACAAAGCCCGCTTCAGCGGAACCGAGGCACAGATGGACTGGCACCTGAGCCTGGCCGATCGCTTTCGCCTGACCTACGCTCACGTCGATGCCTGGGCCAGCAACGCTGCCGACCGGCAAATGAGCGCACACAACAGTGGTTCGGCCGGCTGGCTGCGCAACTGGGGCCGAGGCTGGTCCAGCGCCCTCTTCTATTACGGTGACGACGCGCTCAACCAGTACCGCTTCGAGCGGGTGGACCTGCGCGTTGCCAGGCAAATCACATGGGATCGCACCCAGCTCGAGTTGGCGGGCATGCTGCAGCAGCGCCTGGACGATGAGCCCACCAGCAACGTCGATAACTACTACGACAGCCGTCACGTGCTGTACTTCAGTGCGGAGTTGACGTTCTGATGCACCTTGTGCGGCGCTGGCTGTTGCTCATCTGCTTGTGGCCTCTGGGCGGACCGTGGGCCAGTGAAATCCTGCTCACCGCGAGCCAGGACGGCCCCAGCGTCGAGCAATTTGTACAAGCGCTGCGCGAACGCCGACCCGCCGACATCGTCCGCTTCGTGCCGGTCGATGAACTTGGCCGCCCGGCCAAGCTCGACCCAACCATCCGCCTGATTCTGCTCGACAGTGCCAGTCTCGAGTGGCGCCTGAGCGAAAACCCCGGGCCACCGGCCCTTGCCTTGCGCGTAAGCCGAGTGCAAGCGGAAAAACGCCTGGGCAAACTGCGTCCGGCTTACCTGAGCCTGCTCTGGAGCGACCCGCCACTGGATCGCCAATTGCGCCTGACCCGCTACCTGCTGCCCCAAGCCCGCCGCATTGGCGTGCTGTATGGCCAACACAGCCAGTTCTTGCTCGAAGAGTTACGCCGCGCCGCCCAGCCCATGGGCCTGGAGATCGTCGCCCAGGCCTGGCCAGACTTGCGCGACAGTCGCCCTTTGCAAACCCTGCTGCAAAACAGCGATGTACTGCTGGGCATCGACGACCCCCAGCTGTACAGCCCCAAGACGGCCAAGAATCTGTTACTCAGCAGCTACGCCCGGCAAATGGCACTGATCGGCCCCACGGCCGGGTTTGTCCGTGCCGGTAGCCTGGCCAGTACCTTGAGCGACCAGGACGACTGGTTGGCGGTGCTTGACCGCCTGCTCGACCAATCACCCGGCAAATGGCCCCGAGCCCAGTACCCGACGCACTTCCACGTCGTCGGCAACCAGCAGGTCGCCCGTGCCCTGGGGGTTGAAACCATTGATCCGCTGGCCGCCGCGCAGGCCCTGGCCCTGGCCGAAGGAGAACGCAGACCATGAGGCGACGCCTGAGCTGGGACATCCACACCCGCACGCAGATCATCAGCCTGGGCCCAGCCCTGTTGCTGACCTTGCTGCTGATCAGCTTTTTCACCTTCGTGCGCATTCAGGACCTGCGCCAGGAGCTCAACCACACGGGCCAACTGATTGCCAACCAACTGGCGCCGGCCTCCGAGTATGGTGTGATCGCCGGAAACGATGAAGTGCTCGAAAGCCTGATGCGCGCCACCTTGAGCATCCCACACGTACGTTTTCTCGAGGTCCAGGACAGCAGCAACCATATCCTGGTGTATGTCGAGCAGCCGGATGAACACGCCAATCGCGCCCAGCAGGTCGAGGTGTTCCAGGCCCCCATCCGCCTGCAGCAGATTCGCCTGGACAACGACTTTCTGCACAACAGCAAACCACCGGTGAAGAACATCGGTGACGACTACCTGGGCCGGGTAATCGTCGGCATGTCCAATGACGCCTTCAGCCAGCGCCAGCAGGAGATCGTGATCAAAGCCGCGATCCTTGCCTTGTTCGCCCTGCTCTTTACCTTTCTGTTGGCCAGGCGCCTGGCCATGAGCCTGGCTAAGCCGATCAGCGAGATGGGGCATGCGGTCAAGGCCATCCAGCAAGGCGATTTCAACGCCCCTCTGCCTGTGGTCGATGACAGTGAACTGGGGCATCTGGCCCAGCACATCAACAACCTCGCCTGCGCCCTGGCCCAGGCCAGCCATGAGCAGCAGCAGGCGATGTCACAACTGATCCAGGCCCGCGAAGAGGCTGAACAGGCGAACAAGGCCAAGTCCGATTTCCTGGCCATGATGAGCCATGAGTTGCGCACGCCCATGAACGGCGTACTGGGCATGCTGCAATTGCTGGAAACCACGGCCTTGAGCGAAGAACAGGCCGAGTACACCGAGGTGGCCAGCGAGTCGACCGGCCATCTGCTCAAAGTGATCAACGACATTCTCGACTTCTCGCGGATCGAGCGTACCAACCTTGAGCTTGAACACATCAACTTCAATCTGGGCGAACTGATCGGCAGCAGCGTGCAGTCTTTCCAGCACCTGGCAGCCCAGCGCGGCCTGGACCTCGTCCTGCTGCTGCCACCTGGCATGGAGCAGCTTCATGTGGTGGGCGACCCGACACGCATCCGGCAGATCCTGCTCAACCTGGTCGGCAATGCACTGAAGTTCACCGAGCACGGCAGTGTGCGCATCGAGCCGCGCTGGCAGGTACTCGACCGCCAGTTGATCTGGTTCGGCTGTGCGGTACACGACACCGGTATCGGGATCGACAGCAAACGCCTGGAAACCATGTTCGTTGCCTTCCAGCAGGCAGACAGCTCGATCTCCCGCCGCTATGGCGGCACGGGCCTGGGCCTGTCGATTGCCCGTACCCTGGCCGAACGGATGGGCGGTACCTTGCGCGGCGAAAGCCGTGAAGGCCTGGGTTCGACCTTCACCCTGGAGATGCCGCTGGCACTGGCAGACAAGCCCTCGGCCCACGTACCCAGCCTGCTCGGCGACCCTGAAGACGAAGGTCAGGGCCGACGCATCCTGCTGGTGGAGGACAACCCGGTGAACCAGACCGTGATAGAAGCCATGTTGCGCAGCCTGGGATTCGAGGTGTGCGTGGCCGTGGACGGCGCCCAGGCAGTGACCCAGGTCGCCCGCCAGCGCTTTGCCGCCACCCTCATGGATTGCCGGTTGCCGATTCTCGACGGCTATGAAGCCACCCGGCGCATTCGCCAGCTGCCCCAGGCCGCTGCCATGCCGATCATCGCCCTGACGGCCAATGCCCTGCAGGGCGATCGTGAACGCTGCCTCAACGCGGGCATGAACGATTACCTGGCCAAGCCATTCAAACGGACTGATCTGCAGCAGATTCTTCTGCGATGGCTGCCCGATCAGTCAGCTGCGACTGGCGATTAATCTGAAATTGCGGCAGTCTTATGGACTGGACAGGCCCCTCGAAAGGCCTGAAAATAAAATTTCAGTGCACAAGTGTACTTCTTTGCCCCGTGCGCTGTGACTTTCACTACAACGCAATAGTCTATGTGTAGGCTGCCGCCCCAAGCACAAGCGTTTTGGGTCGGCCGGGAAGATTTGCCCCCTGCCGCACGGGGACTATTGAGGAGCTCGCATGACCAAACAAAACGCCTTTACTCGGGAAGACCTGCTGCGCTGCAGTCGCGGTGAGCTGTTCGGCCCAGGTAACGCGCAACTGCCCGCCCCGAACATGCTGATGGTGGATCGCATTACCCACATCAGCCAGGAAGGCGGCAAGTACGGCAAAGGTGAATTGGTCGCCGAGCTGGATATCAATCCGGACCTGTGGTTCTTCGCCTGCCACTTCGAAGGTGATCCGGTGATGCCAGGCTGCCTGGGCCTGGACGCCATGTGGCAACTGGTCGGTTTCTTCCTCGGCTGGCAAGGCCTGCCAGGCCGCGGTCGCGCCCTGGGTTCGGGTGAAGTGAAATTCTTTGGCCAGGTCCTGCCGACCGCCCAGAAAGTCACCTACAACATTCATATCAAGCGCGTCCTCAAGGGCAAGCTGAACATGGCCATCGCCGATGGTTCGGTCAGCGTCGACGGTCGCGAGATCTACACCGCCGAAGGCCTCCGGGTCGGCGTATTCACCTCCACTGACAACTTCTAAGGGTTATCCGCATGCGCCGCGTCGTTATCACTGGTCTGGGCATCGTTTCGTGCCTGGGCAATGACAAAGAGACCGTCTCCGCCAACCTGCGTGCAAGCCGCCCTGGCATCCGATTCAACCCGGAATATGCCGAAATGGGTCTGCGTAGCCAGGTTTCCGGCTCCATTGACCTCAACCTCGAAGAACTGATCGACCGCAAAGTCTTCCGTTTCGTGGGTCACGCCGCTGCCTATGCCTACCTGGCAATGGCCGACGCGATCAAGGACTCGGGCCTGACCGAAGAACAGGTGTCCAACCCGCGTACCGGCCTGATCGCAGGCTCCGGCGGCGCATCGACCCTGAACCAGATGGAAGCGCTGGACATCCTGCGCGAAAAAGGCGTCAAGCGCGTCGGCCCGTACCGCGTCACCCGGACCATGAGCAGCACCGTCTCGGCGTGCCTGGCCACCCCGTTCAAGATCAAGGGTCTGAACTACTCCATCGCCTCGGCATGCGCCACCAGCGCACACTGCATCGGTACCGCGATGGAACAGATCCAGATGGGCAAGCAAGACATCGTCTTCGCCGGTGGCGGTGAAGAAGAACATTGGAGCCAGTCGTTCCTGTTCGACGCCATGGGCGCTCTGTCCAGCAAGCGTAACGACACGCCGGAACTGGCCTCCCGCGCCTACGACAACGACCGTGACGGCTTCGTTATCGCCGGCGGCGGTGGCATGGTCGTGGTTGAAGAGTTGGAACACGCCCTGGCTCGTGGCGCCAAGATCTACGCCGAAATCGTCGGCTACGGTGCTACCTCCGACGGCTACGACATGGTCGCCCCAAGCGGCGAAGGCGCCATCCGCTGCATGCAGATGGCCATGTCCACCGTCGACAGCCCGATCGACTACCTGAACACCCACGGCACCTCGACCCCGGTCGGTGACGTTGCCGAAATCAAGGGCGTTCGTGAAGTATTCGGCGACAAGGCCCCGGCCATCAGCTCGACCAAGAGCCTGTCCGGTCACTCCCTGGGCGCCGCCGGCGTTCACGAAGCGATCTACTGCATGCTGATGATGGAAGGTAACTTCATCGCCGGCTCCGCCAACATCGACGAACTGGACCCTGCGGTTGCCGACATGCCGATCCTGACCAAGACCCAGGAAAACGCCAAGATCGATACCGTGATGAGCAACAGCTTCGGTTTCGGCGGCACCAACGCCACCCTGGTGCTCAAGCGCTGGGAAGGTAAATAAGGGCCAGCCCCTTATGTGAAAACGCCCCGACTGGTTCGGGGCGTTTTTGTTTGTGTCGCCATCGCGGGGCAAGTCGAAACGCCGCACCACCGCGCCTACACTGAAAACCTCCCGACCAGCCCATTCAATTCGATCGCCAACTGCGACAATGCCTGGCTCGCCGCATTGGTCTGGTTAGCCCCCGCCGACGTCTGCAGCGCCAGATCGCGAATGTTGGTCAGGTTGCGATCCACCTCCCGCGCTACCTGCGCCTGCTGCTCGGACGCACTGGCAATCACCAGGTTGCGCTCATTGATCTGGCTGATGGCCGTGGTGATCTCATCCAGCGCAACCCCAGCCGCGTGCGCACCGTCCAGGGTGATACGGGCGCGCTCGTTGCTCTGTTGCATCCCCGACACCGCACGGTCGGTACCCTGCTGGATGCCATCGATCATCTGCTCGATTTCCCGGGTCGACTGCTGGGTACGATGCGCCAGCGCCCGCACCTCATCGGCCACCACGGCAAAGCCGCGCCCGGCATCACCGGCGCGGGCAGCCTCGATGGCAGCATTGAGTGCCAACAGGTTGGTCTGCTCGGCAATGGCGCCGATCACATCCAGCACCTTGGTGATGCCATGCACCTGCTGCGCCAGCTGCTCCACCTCCTCGGCATTGGAGGTGACACCCGCCGCCAGCGATTCGATCGAAGCAACAGTCAGGCGCACTTGCTCACGACCTTGCCGGGCAATCCGGTCCGACTCTCGAGATGCCTCTGAGGTGGCCACGGCGTTGCTCGCCACTTCCTCCACCGCCGTGGTCATCTGGTTGACGGCCGTGGCAGCCTGCTCGATTTCCTGACTTTGCTGCATCAAGCCGCGGGTAGCGTCATCGGTCACTGCGCTCAGCTCTTCGGAGGCAGAGGCCAACTGATTGGACGAGTCGGAGATTCGCCCGATGGTGTCGCGCAAGCTCTGCTGCATCTGCTTGAGCGCTGCCAGCAAGCGCGCCGGCTCGTCCTTGCCCTGTACAGAAATCTGCGGGGTCAGGTCACCGGTGGCGACCACCTCGGCCACTTGCAACGACTGGCCCAGAGGCCGAACGATGCTGCGGGTCAAGGTCAGGGCAAGAATCACCGTCAGCACCAGCGCCGCCACCAGCAATGCAACCACCCATACCCGGGCACTCTGGAACACCGCCTCGGCAAGGTCGGTGGCGGTGTTGGCGTGGTGGTGGTTGAGAGCAATCAACTCGTTGAGCGTGGCGGTCAATTGGTCGGCCAGCTGGTTCATTTCACCGTTGACCCGGGCAATGGCCGCCTCGACCTGGTTTTGCGCCGAGAGCTGCGTCACCTGGGCCTGCAAACCGAAGTACTGGCGCTCAAGATTCAGGTAGCGATCAAACAGGGCCTGCTCCTCAGGCAGGACGATCAGCGCCTGGTACTGCTGCTGTGCCTTGCCAAGGCCGGCCTTGATCTCTTCGACACGCTCCTTGTTCTGCTGCAGCGCCTGGGGATCACGATTGATCAACAGGCGCAAGGTCAAGGCCCGGATGCGCATGGTGTCCTGAGCCATCTGCCCTACTGCAATCACACTGGGTAGCCAGTTGCTGTCGACCTGCTCGGACTGCTGGCGCATGCTGGTCATTTGCAGCAAGGCAAACCCACCCAAGGCAACCACCAGTAGCGCGACCAGGCCAAAACCGAGGCCAGCCCTGGGCGCGATATTCATGTTTCTCAAACTCATACACTGGCTCCTTCCGAAAGCGCCGCAATGCGATGCAGCAGTCCTTGCTTCTAGAAGGTATCGGCCAGTGGAGAATTTGCGTAAGACGAAAAATTGATATCAAAGTGCCTTATCATCACACTGCCAACTGCGCCCTGGCTCAGCGCACGGTAAAGCGCTGCTCGGCCAGCAGGCGATCGCCCTGGAACACCATGAAATGCCATTGGCCCGGTACCACTTCGTGGTTTTCAGTGAACTCATAGGCCATCACATCCTGGGCAGCGCCAGGCACCAGCTTTTGCACCACTTCGAATTTGTCATGGCGCTTGCCGTCGGGGGTGCGTACGCCTGGGGTGAGGTACAGCAGGATCAGCGGCGTGTCTTCGGCGACCTTGCCCTCCAGGCGATAGCGCATGCCGAACTTGCTGCCCAGGCGCGCCGGAATCTCTTCGGTTTGCTGGATGGTCTGGTTGCTCATGGTCAGCACCCGCTCGCCGGGCTGGAAGTTCTGGTGTCGGGTTTCAAACAGACCGTACTCAATAGGGCCCTGGACGCGAACCTCGGCACTGGTCAGGCCACTGACCAGCAAAAGCCCGCACACAGCGCTGAAACGACTGAAAAACATGATGCACTCCATCAGGGTTGATGGCGGCAGGCTATGACACGGTCATGACAGACTGATGACAAACACGTCACTCACGCGGCCTGGGCAGTACGGCAAGAAAGTTGTCCCGCGCCACCTTGCGCCCCACGTCTTCAGGCAAAGCATCAAGGAACACATCAAAGCCGTGCATCTGCTCGCCCAGGCTACCGAACTTCCCCACCACGTCGGAACCGAGCATGAAGCGCTCCGGGAAGCGTTCGACCAACCTGAGCCACTGCTCACGGGGCTTGCCCTTGTCGTCCAGCAGGTAAGGCTGCAGCACGCTCCAGGACAGGTCTATGTACAGGTTGGGATAGTCCTGGAGCATGCGCGACAAGGTTGGCAGGAGAAAATCCAGCTGCGTCTGGTGGCGATGGATCTCCATGCTGGTGCCGGCGTGGGCCCAGATGAAGCGCGTGTGCGGATGATTGCGCAGCGGCTCTTCGATTTCCGCGAGGTACAGCGGATTGCGCTCGCGCTTGGAGGTGATATTGGAGTGGATCAGCACCGGCAAGTCCTGCTCGGCCGCCAGGTGATAGATGCGGGTCATGGCTTCGTTGTTGGCCCGGGGCGTGTCGCCGCTGGTGAGGGCCGTGAGGTCGTCATGACGGGTAAACACCTCACCAATGCCCTGCCACAATCCCGGATGCAACTCGAGCATGCGCTCGATGTGCGCCACGGCGTTCTTGTCTACCGGATTGAAGCCGGTGAGAAACGGATGAAATCGCTGACGCTGGGCCGGCGTGAGCTTTTGCAGGGCGGCGGCCACATAGATATCGGTAGCGCTGTACCAGTAGGCATCGGCATCGTCGCCTGCGTAGTAGCGCGGGCGCTTGGGTTCATCCTCATGCCATTTTTTTGCCACCGGAATGCCAGAAATCATCGACTGGTCGATACGCGCCTCATCCATCGCCTTGAGCAACGCATCCATGCCTTCGCTTTCCTGGAAAAAATCCACGTAGTGCAGGTGCGCATCACTGTAGTGGTATTCCCGCGCCTGTACGTTTTGCAGGGTCAACCCCATCAACAGCACCCAGCCCAGCCCTTTGGCGAACATTGCACATTCCTTCCTGGCGATTCAGACAGGGTAGACCGGCTGCGGCGCCGCACAGTTCAGCCGTGGCTGCGAACAGGCTATGATCCAGGCAATCATTCCCGGCCTGGAGCCCACCGTGAGCATTCCCCTGGTCATCCGTCCTCGCGCTGAATCCGTCGAAGGACAACCTATCCTGCGCCCATTGCCTTCGGCGCAACGTCGCAGCGTGGGGCCGTTCGTTTTCTTCGATCACATGCTTGAAACCGACTACGCCCCGGGTAGCGGCGTGAACATTCGCCAGCACCCGCATATCGGCCTGTCTACCCTCACCTACCTGTTTGAAGGCGAGCTGCTGCACAAGGACAGCCTGGGCTCCGATCAACGAGTCAAGGCCGGGGAAGTCAGCTGGATGACTGCCGGGCGCGGCATCGCCCATGTCGAGCGAACCCCCGCCGACCTGCTGGCAAGTGGCTCGCGACTGCATGGCCTGCAAGTGTGGCTGGCGTCACCCAAGGAGGCTGAACAGGGCGAAAGCCACTACAGCCATCACCCGGCCACCAACTTGCCGGTCAGCGACAGCCTGGGCGTGAGCATCCGCATGATTGCCGGTAGTGGCTTCTGCCTGCAGTCGCCGGTGCCCGTGCTCTCGCCCACCCTGTATGCCCTGGTACAGATGCAGTCCGCCACGACCCTGACCGTTCCCACTGAACATGCCGAGCGCGCGCTGTATGTGCTGGAGGGGGATGTGAGCCTGAACGAGGAGCCGATTGAGCCGCACAGCCTGGTGATACTGCCGGAGGCTGAAGAGATGAGCCTGTACGCCGACAGCGAAAGCCGGCTGGTGCTGTTCGGTGGCGCTCCGCTGGACGGGCCGCGGCGGATGAACTGGAACTTTGTGGCCAGTGATCCGGCCTTGATCGATCAGGCCCGGGCGCGCTGGGCGGCGGGCGATTGGCCGACTGTGCCAGGGGAACGTGAGCGGATCGAGCTACCCTGATGAGTTGATGGCGGGGCAAGCCCGCTCCCACCAACGGCTAAATAGCTGTGGGAGCGCGCTTGCGCCGCGATCCGGCTTATACCTTGAACACTTCATCCAGCAAATTGAACATCGCTCTGAACGCCCGTTTGGACGTGCGCGCGTCGTACTTCATCTTGCCGGGGATGTTGGCCGCCGTGTCGGTGAACGAGTGCACCGCACCGCCATAGCTGACCAGTTGCCAGTCGACCTTTGCCGCATCCATCTCCGCCTCGAAGGCAGGCAGTTGCGCTTTAGGCACCAACGGGTCGGCAGCGCCATGCAGCACCAGCATCGACGCCTTGGCCTTGCCTTCCTGTGCCGGCAGCGGTGTGTCCAGGGTGCCGTGGAACGAGACGGCTGCCTGCAAGCGCTCGTCCATGCGCGCCAGTTCCAGTGCGCAGCAACCGCCGAAGCAGAAACCGAATGTCGCCAGCTTGCCGGGTTCCAGCACAGCCCTGGATTGACCGAGCAACTGGTCCAGCGCCTCTTTCATGCGCTTGCGCAGCTCTACACGGTCATCCTTGAGCGGTGTCATCGCCGCCCCGGCTTCATCCATGTTCGAGGGGCGCAGCGTCTGGCCATAGAGGTCAGCGATCAACACCACGTAGCCCTGGGCGGCAACCTCCTTGGCGATACGCTCTGCGCCCTCGCCAATCCCCATCCAGTTGGGCGCCATCAGCAGCCCGGGTTGTCCCGAGGCACCCTGGGTGTAGACCAGGCGACTCTCATAGGCTTTGCCGGCAACATGATAGACCAGCGACTCGATTGTGACTTTGCTCATGCAGTCCTCTCCTTGCACCATGAAAAAAGCCCGCCGAAGCGGGCTTTCCTGACTCTACTTAAGCCGACAATTCGACCAGCAGCTTGTTCAGGCGACGAACGTACGCCGCCGGGTCCTTCAAGCTGTCACCCGCCGCCAGGGCGGCCTGATCGAAGAGGATGTGCGAGAAGTCGGCGAAACGGTCTTCACTCTGCTCGTTGTCCAGCTTCTCGATCAGCGGATGGCCGGGGTTGAATTCAAAGATAGGCTTGGAATCCGGTACCTTCTGGCCGCTCGCCTCAAGAATCTGACGCATCTGCAGGCCCAGGTCCTGTTCGCCGATCGCCAAGATTGCAGGCGAGTCGGTCAGGCGGTGCGATACACGCACTTCGCTGACGTTTTCGCCCAGCGCGGCCTTGAGGCGCTCCACCAGGCCTTCTTTCTCCTTGGCGACTTCCTCCTGGGCTTTCTTGTCTTCTTCAGAGTCCAGCTTGCCCAGGTCCAGGTCACCGCGAGCTACGTCGACAAAGCTCTTGCCGTCGAACTCGCTCAGGTAGCTCATCAGCCACTCGTCGATACGGTCGGTCAGTAGCAGCACTTCGATGCCTTTCTTGCGGAAGACTTCCAGGTGCGGGCTGTTCTTGACCTGCGCGTAGGACTCGCCGGTGAGGAAGTAGATCTTGTCCTGGCCTTCCTTGGCACGGGCCAGGTAGTCGGCCAGCGACACGCTCTGCTCGCCGCTGTCATCGCTGGTGGAGGCAAAGCGCAGCAGGCCGGCGATCTTCTCCTTGTTGGCGAAGTCTTCGGCCGGACCTTCTTTCATGACCTGGCCAAAGTTTTTCCAGAAGCCCTTGTACTGCTCAGGCTCGTTCTTGGCCAGCTTCTCGAGCATGTCCAGAACGCGCTTGGTCAGGGCCGACTTCATCGAGTCGATGATCGGGTCTTTCTGCAGGATTTCCCGCGAGACGTTCAACGACAGGTCGTTGGAATCGACCACACCCTTGATGAAGCGCAGGTACAGTGGCAGGAACGACTCGGCCTGGTCCATGACGAACACGCGCTGCACGTAGAGCTTCAAGCCGCGTGGCGCTTCGCGCTGGTACAGGTCGAACGGCGCACGGGCCGGTAAGTACAGCAGCGAGTTGTACTCAAGCTTGCCTTCGACCTTGTTGTGGCTCCAGGCCAGCGGGTTTTCGAAGTCGTGGCCGATGTGCTTGTAGAACTCCTGGTATTCCTCGTCCTTGATCTCGGTACGCGGACGGGTCCACAGGGCACTGGCGCGGTTGACGGTTTCCCACTCTTCGGCTGGTTTCTCTTCACCTTCGGCGGCTTCGACCTGTTTTGGCAGCTCGATCGGCAGGGCGATGTGGTCGGAATACTTCTTGATGATATTGCGCAGGCGCCAGCCGTCAGCAAACTCTTCCTCACCCTTTTTCAGGTGCAGGACGATACGGGTACCGCGCTCGGGCTTGTCGATGGTGGCGACTTCGAACTCGCCCTCGCCCTTGGACGACCAATGCACGCCCTCGGCGGCGGGCTGGCCCGCACGGCGGCTGAATACATCAACCTGGTCGGCGACGATGAAGGCCGAGTAGAAGCCCACGCCAAACTGGCCGATCAGGTGCGAATCCTTCTTCTGGTCACCGCTGAGGTTCTTCATGAAGTCGGCGGTGCCGGACTTAGCGATGGTGCCCAGGTGGGTAATCACGTCCTCGCGGCTCATGCCGATGCCGTTGTCTTCGAGGATGACGGTGTTCGCGTCCTTGTCGAAGCTGACACGGATTTTCAGCTCGGCGCCGCCTTCGAGCAGCTCAGGCTTGGCCAGGGCCTCGAAGCGCAGCTTGTCGACGGCATCGGAGGCGTTGGAGATCAGTTCGCGAAGGAAGATTTCCTTGTTCGAATACAGGGAATGGATCATGAGGTGCAGCAGTTGCTTCACCTCGGTCTGGAAGCCCAGGGTTTCTTTTTGAGTTTCCACACTCATGGTCTTCAACACTCCAATCTGATGGCAGTTGTCGCTCGGCAGGCGAGCCCTATGGCCCAAGCCTGCTTTTACGGCGGGATGTCCTGCAGATGGGGGCACGGGACGCTATTTCAAGGGCGAGGTCATTTCTTCGACCTTGAAATGTGCTCGGGCCGTGGCGATCGGTTCGTCCTGGCTGCCCTGCCAGGCGGTGATCGCCACGTTGGTCACCCGCCGCCCCTGGCGCCAAAGCTGGCACTGGGCGTAGGTATCGCGAAAATACCCGGCGCGCAGGTAGTCGATGGAAAAATCGATGATCTTCGGGATCGCGGCGCTTTCGCTGTAGATCAGCAAGTACAACGCTGCCGACAATTCCATGAAGCCTGCGATCACCCCTCCGTGAATGGCCGGCAGCAGTGGATTACCAATGTTGTCCTTGTTGGCAGGCAGGCAGAACAGCAAGTCATCGCCCTGGCGGCTGCATTGAATGCCGATCAACCCGGCGTAGGGAATCAGTTGCAGCAGCGGCTGGTAATTGCCTTCGGCATGAGCCTGGCGCAATTGCTGGTGGACTTCTGGCGGAATCATTGCGCACCACCCTTAAGACGGTTGCCGAAGTTCAGGCCACCCTTCACGCCCTTGCCCAGTCGCATGAAGGTTCCTACCACCTGGGCAATCGGTTGCTCGGGGTCGTCCTGATACGCCATGCCACGGGTAAAGATCACGTCACGGGTCACGCGGTAGCACTGGGCATAGCCGTAGATATCCTGGCCGGCCTTGGCCGGGTGCATGTAGTCGATGCGCAGGTCCAGGGTCGGACACACCTCGAACTCTTTCAACGCACAGAGGGTAGCCATGCCGCAGGTAGTGTCCATCAGTGTGGTCAGTGCGCCGCCATGAATGGCGCCGGTCTGAGGATTGCCTACAATGTTGGCCGAGTAAGGTAGTATCAGGGTCATGCCCTGAGCGTCAGCGTGATGCACACGCATCTGCAACAGCTGGCAATGACGCAAGGCAGAAAGAAAACGCTCCGCCATGGCCATCAATGGATTGTCATTCATTTCATCAGGCCTTCAGGATGATTGAGGCAACGCACAAGGCTGAAAAAAAGTCTATATATATCCACACGTTATATATCTTTAACACGAACGGAACTTCTTTTGATTACTTGCGCTCAAAGGAACAAGCAACTTATTCCCACAAGGAGAAACACCCCATGCGTAAACCTTTTGCTTTTGCCGTAATGCTGGCCGCCGCCCTGGGTCTCGCTGCTTGCGATAAAGCCAGCGAAGACAAGGCTCAGGATGCTGCGCAACATACCGAGAACGCTCAGCAGAAGATGGACGAAGCTCAGGATAAAGTGAACGAAGCTGCAAAAGAAAACGCTGAAGCTGCCAAAGACAGTGCTGAAGCGCAACAGAAAGCCGCTGAAGAAGCCGCTCCTGCTGCTCCGGCCACTCCAGCGCCAGCTGAGCCTGCTAAATAAGCACGCGCACCAGAATGAAAAAACCCGACTTCAGTCGGGTTTTTTCATGGCCACCGGAACCGGATTAATCGATTCAGTTCGCACTTGTCTCTTTTGCTGTCTCGGCAACGGGTGCTTCGGTGGGGGTAAATACCATCACCTCCAGCACATCGGAATGAAACTCGCGACGGTACAGCACCAGTACCACACCGGTACTCATCAGCATGAACAACCACGGGCTGATAAACCAACTGAGCATTGCCATGCCAAAGTAATAAGAGCGCAGGCCGAAGTTGAACTGGTTGGCCGCCATCGAAATAACCCGCGCTCCGCGCTGGGCAAACGCTTTGCGCTCCAGCTCACTGACATGGCGCTCACCGATCATCGGCGCAGAGCCCACCAGTACCGCGGCGAAGTTGTACTGGCGCATGCACCAGCTGAAGGTGAAGAAGGCATACACAAAAACGGTCGCCAGGCACAGCAGCTTGATTTCCGACATGCCCTGGGACGCCTGCTGCACTAGCGGCAGGTCTGCCAGTAGCGACACCGCACGATCCGATGCGCCCAGTACAGTGAGAATACCGGCCAGGATAATCAGGGTGCTGGAGGCGAAGAACGAGGCGTTGCGCTCCAGGTTGCCGATCACACTGGCATCGGCAATTCGGTTGTCGCGCATCAGCATGCGACGCATCCAGTCTTCACGGTACAGGTGCATCACACTGGCCAGGCACGCCGTGTCGCGCCCCTTCCAGGTGGCGTAGCGGGTATAGCCGCCCCAGCAAATCACAAACCAGCAGGCTGCCAGAAAATGGATCAGGTTACTTTGTATGAAGCTCATTCAAGGTTCCGGTAAAAGGTTTCGTGCACAGTAAAGCGCATTGATCGCCTTTCGACGTTTATCCACAAAAAAAGACACGTCTTTACGCCAGCAATGAAAAAGCCCCGCACCCTTTCGGATGCGGGGCTCTGGAATCGACCCTGCCCGGCGCGCTTGGCTTGTGGCCTGCGCCGGGCCCAAGCCTATTCTCAGGCCAGCGCTTCGGCCGGCTTGCCCAGCAAACGGTCGCAGACCACGGCCACGGCCAGGGTCACCACCGAGGGGACCAGCCAGGCCAGGCCTTGCTCGCTCAGTGGCAGGTGCGACATCGCATCGGGCAGCACGGACGCAAGGCTGGTGCCCTTGATGGCGTCAATCATGCCGAACAGCAGCGAGACAGCCATGACCGGTGCCAGGATGCGGACTTGGGAGTTCCACAGATCCTTGCAGAAGCTCAGGCCCACTACCACGATGCACGGTGGGTAAATCGCGGTCAGTACCGGGATCGAGAACATGATCAGCTTGGTCAGGCCCAGGTTGGAAATCAGCAGCGAAAAGCCGCAGAGGATCACCACCAGGGTGCGGTACGACAGCGGCAGTACCTGGCTGAAGTACTCGGCACAGGCGCAGGTCAGGCCAACCGCCGTGACCAGGCACGCCAGGGCAATCAGCACCGCAAGAAAGCCGCTGCCCAGGGAGCCGAAGGTGTGCTGTACATACGCATGCAACACCGCTGCACCATTGGTCGCGCCAGCGGCGATTTCATGGCTGCTGGCACCCAGCCGGAACAGGCTGATGTACACCAGTGCCAGGCCGACACCAGCGATCAGGCCGGCGATGATGGCATAGCGGGTGATCAGCCTAGGCGACTCGACGCCGCGGGAACGGATGGCGTTGACGATAACGATGCCGAATACCAGGGCACCCAGGGTGTCCATGGTCAGGTAACCATTGATGAAACCTTGGGAGAACGCCGAGGCCTGGTAGGCCGGCTCAGCGTCACCGCTGGTGCCGGCTGGCAGCATGAAGGCGGCAATGCCCAGCGCAGCCAGGGCAATGATCTTTAGCGGCGCCAGGAAACGCCCCACGGTGTCCAGCAGCTTGCCGGGGTACATCGACACCGCCAGCACAATCACGAAGTACACCAGGCTGTAGAGGAACAGCGCTGTCGGGCTTTCACCCGTCAGTGGGGCCACACCTACTTCAAAGGAGACCGTCGCCGTGCGCGGGGTGGCGAACAACGGGCCGACCGACAGATAGCAGACTGCAGCCAACAGGCCGCCAGCGACTTTGCCGATAGGACTGCTCAATGCGTCCATGCCACCGCCGACCTTGGCCAGGGCGACCACGGTGATGACCGGCAGGCCTACCGCCGTGATCAGAAAGCCCAGTGCCGCCATCCATACATGAGGACCGGACTGCAGGCCGACGATCGGCGGGAAGATGATATTGCCCGCACCGACGAACAACGCGAACGTCATAAAACCAAGCGCCAGGATGTCCTGGCCTTTCAACACTTTCATTAAGGAAATACCACACTTCTGAAATCGGGATTTAGAGAGGGATTTCCCCTTGGGTGAGGGAAAATGTAGCCCGTCCGATGAGACCGGCCCTTTAAAGCATGCCCGAACCCTTTTGGGGTGCGGACACGAAAGTGGAGACAGTGTAACCAAGTTGCACCGGCTACGCACCGCAGACTGACGAGGTGTCCGATGTGCGCATGTGATTGTCGCGAAAGTGACACGACAAAAAGGTACTACCTGGTACAACCACTGGAAGGAGCGGCCTTGTCCCGCGATCAGCGATCCAGAAAGCACAAAGGCCACCCGAAGGTGGCCTTTGTGGCTGGAGCGAAGTGTCAGCCGAAGCTTACTTCTTCACTTCCCAGCCAGTCAGCTCGGCCAGGGCCTTGCCGATGTCTGCCAGCGAACGCACGGTTTTCACACCAGCGTCTTGCAGCGCAGCGAATTTCTCGTCTGCAGTGCCTTTGCCGCCGGAGATGATGGCACCAGCGTGGCCCATACGCTTGCCCGCAGGAGCGGTCACACCAGCGATGTAGGAAACCACAGGCTTGGTAACGTGTGCTTTGATGTAGGCAGCCGCTTCTTCTTCAGCCGAACCGCCGATCTCACCGATCATGACGATCGCTTCGGTCTTCGGGTCTTCCTGGAACAGCTTCAGGATGTCGATGAAGTTGGAGCCTGGAATTGGGTCACCGCCGATACCAACGCAGGTGGACTGACCGAAACCGGCGTCAGTGGTCTGCTTGACGGCTTCATAGGTCAGGGTGCCGGAACGCGAAACGATACCGACCTTGCCTGGCAAGTGGATGTGACCTGGCATGATGCCGATCTTGCACTCGCCCGGAGTGATGACGCCTGGGCAGTTAGGGCCGATCAGGGTAACACCCAGCTCGTCGCACTTGACCTTGGCATCCAGCATGTCCAGGGTAGGAATGCCTTCGGTGATGCAGACGATCAGCTTGATACCGCCGAAAGCAGCTTCCAGGATCGAGTCTTTGCAGAAAGGAGCCGGAACGTAGATGACCGAAGCGTCAGCACCGGTAGCCGCAACGGCTTCTTTGACGGTGTTGAACACTGGCAGGCCCAGGTGAGTGGTACCGCCTTTGCCTGGGGTCACGCCGCCAACCATCTTGGTGCCGTAGGCGATGGCTTGTTCGGAGTGGAAAGTGCCCTGCGAGCCGGTGAAGCCCTGGCAGATGACTTTGGTGTCTTTATTGATCAGGACGCTCATTACTTGCCCTCCGCAGCTTTGACAACTTGTTGAGCAGCGTCGGTCAGGCTGGTTGCCGCAATGATGTTCAAACCGCTTTCTGCCAGTACTTTAGCACCCAGTTCAGCGTTGTTGCCTTCCAGGCGAACAACAACCGGTACCTTAACGCCGACTTCTTTCACAGCGCCGATGATGCCTTCGGCAATCATGTCGCAGCGAACGATGCCGCCGAAGATGTTGACCAGAACGGCCGCAACATTGCTGTCGGACAGGATGATCTTGAAGGCTTCGGTAACGCGCTCTTTGGTAGCACCACCACCTACGTCGAGGAAGTTGGCTGGCTTGCCGCCGTGCAGGTTGACGATGTCCATGGTACCCATGGCCAGGCCAGCACCGTTGACCATGCAGCCGATGTTACCTTCCAGGGCCACGTAGTTCAGCTCGAAGCTGGCAGCGTGGGCTTCACGAGGATCGTCCTGGGACGGGTCGTGGAAGGTTTTCAGCTTAGGCTGACGGTACATTGCGTTGGCGTCGATGTTGATCTTGGCATCGAGGCAGTGCAGGTCGCCGTCGGCCTTGATGACCAGCGGGTTGACTTCCAGCAGGGCCAGGTCGTGTTCCTGGAACAGCTTGGCCAGACCTACGAAAATCTTGGCGAACTGTGCAACTTGCTTGCCTTCCAGACCCAGCTGGAAAGCCAGTTCACGACCCTGGAATGGCTGAGCGCCAACCAGTGGATCGATAGTAGCCTTGATGATCTTCTCAGGAGTGTCGTGAGCGACTTTCTCGATGTCCACGCCACCTTCGGTGGAGGCCATGAACACGATGCGACGGCTCGAACGGTCGACTACAGCGCCCAGGTACAGCTCTTTGGCGATGTCAGTGCAGGATTCGACCAGGATCTTGGTCACTGGCTGACCGTTGGCGTCAGTCTGGTAGGTCACCAGACGCTTGCCCAACCACTGCGCAGCGAACGCCTTGGCGTCTTCCTTGCTGCGAACCAGCTTGACGCCGCCCGCTTTACCGCGACCACCGGCGTGAACCTGGGCTTTGACAACCCACTCGGTGCCACCGATCTTGTCGCAGGCTTCTGCTGCAGCTTCAGGGGTGTCGACTGCGAAACCCTTGGATACTGGCAGGCCGTATTCAGCGAACAGCTGCTTACCCTGATACTCGTGAAGATTCATGCTTTTTACCGTCTTCGTTAGGTACTGCGCTTCGGCGCTGCGCTCTTTCAGAGTGCCGCGCCACCTGTGACCACTTGCCCCCGGTATGCTCCGGGAGTTCGAGTCCGGCGGACGTTCCGCGGTGAGTCATGCACGCAAGACTCACGACGGGCTGCCCGCCGTGGTTTCTTATTGTTTAACGCTTCTTACGGTTGGCTACGTGGATGGCACCGCCATTCACAGCCAGCGCGGCTTCATGCAGCGCTTCGGACAGGGTCGGATGGGAGAAAACCATCATGCCCAAGTCTTCGGCGCTGGTGCCGAATTCCATTGCGATTGCACCCTGCTGCACGAGTTCTGCAGCCGATGGGCCAATCACGTGTACACCCAGGACGCGGTCGGTCTTGGCATCGGCGATGACCTTGACGAAACCACCGGTGTCGTTGGCCGCCATCGCACGGCCGCTGGCCGCGAACGGGAAGGTGCCCACGTTAACCTCAACGCCTTCAGCCTTCAAGGTCTGTTCGGTTTTGCCGACCCACGCGATCTCTGGGTGGGTGTAGATAACCGATGGGATCAGGTCGTAGTTCATCTGGGCTTTGTGACCCTTGATGCGCTCGACGACCATGATGCCCTCTTCCGAGGCCTTGTGAGCCAGCATCATGCCACGAACCACGTCACCGATGGCGTAAACGCCCGGTACGCTGGTCGCGCAATGATCGTCGACGAAGATGAAGCCACGCTCGTCGATGGTCACGCCGCTGTCGGCAGCCAGCAGATCAGTGGTCACTGGACGACGGCCGACCGCAACGATCAGCTTGTCGAAGGTGATTTTCTGTTCGCCGTTGGCGTCGGTGTAGGTCACTTCGACTTCAGCGCCGTTGACCTTGGAACCGGTGACGCGAGCGCCCAGCTTGATGTCCAGACCTTGTTTGGTCAGGGTCTTCAGGGCTTCCTTGGAGACAGCAGCGTCAGCGGCCATCAGGAAGGTGTCCAGGGCTTCCAGAACGGTGACTTCAGCACCCAGGCGAGCCCAGACCGAACCCAGTTCCAGACCGATGACGCCAGCACCGATAACGCCCAGGCGCTTAGGTACCGATTGGAATTCCAGGGCGCCTGTGGAATCGACGATGACGTTCTGGTCGACCGGAGCCGGAGGAATGTCGATCGGACGCGAGCCGGAAGCCAGAATCACATTCTCGGCTTCGATGATTTCGGTGGTGCCGTCAGCCTTGGTGACTTCGACTTTCTTGCCAGCCAGCAGTTTGCCGTGGCCCTGGATCGAAGTAACGCCGTTGGCCTTGAACAGGGTGGCAACGCCGCCGGTCAGATTCTTGACGATACCAGCCTTGCGGCCAACCATCGCAGCGACGTCCATCTTGACTTCGCCGGTGGAGATACCGTGGACGTTGAAGCTCTCTTTGGCTTCCTTGTACTTCCAGGAGCTGTCCAGCAGCGCCTTGGATGGAATGCAACCCACGTTCAGGCAGGTACCGCCGAGGGCCAGTTTGCCTTCGCCGTCAACATACTTCTCGATACAGGCAGTCTTCAGACCGAGCTGCGCAGCCTTGATAGCAGCTACGTAGCCGCCAGGACCTGCGCCAATCACTACCACGTCGAATTTCTGGGTCATAAAAGATTCCTTTTAGCTTCAAGCCACAAGCTGCAAGCGGCAAGACGACCGGCTTCTGAGGTGAAGCCTGTCGCTTGCAGCTTGCAGCTGTTTTTTAGATGTCCAGCAGCAGACGAGCCGGGTCTTCCAGCAGGTTCTTGATGGTCACCAGGAAGGTCACGGCCTCTTTACCGTCGATCAGACGGTGATCGTAGGACAGCGCCAGGTACATCATTGGGCGGATCACGACCTGACCGTTAACGGCCATAGGGCGCTGGATGATGTTGTGCATGCCCAGGATAGCGGCCTGTGGCGGGTTGACGATCGGGGTCGACATCATCGAACCGAAGGTACCACCGTTGGTGATGGTGAAAGTACCGCCGGTCATTTCGTCGATCGACAGTTTGCCGTCACGGGCTTTCTTGCCGAAGGTGGCGATGCCGTTCTCGATTTCGGCCAGGCTCATCAGCTCGGCGTTACGCAGAACAGGCACGACCAGACCACGGTCGCTGGAAACGGCAACGCCGATGTCCGCGTAGCCGTGGTAGACGATATCCGAACCGTCGATCGAGGCGTTGACAGCCGGGAAGCGCTTCAGTGCTTCGGTGGCCGCCTTGACGAAGAACGACATGAAGCCCAGGCGTACGCCGTTGTGGGTCTTCTCGAACAGGTCCTTGTACTTCGAACGCAGGGCCATGACTTCGGTCATGTCGACTTCGTTGAAGGTGGTCAACATGGCCATGTTCGACTGTGCTTCGACCAGACGCTTGGCAACGGTGGCACGTACGCGAGTCATCGGTACACGCTTCTCGGTGCGGTCACCAGTGGCGACAACAGGAGCGGCGGCAGCAGCGGTAGGTTTGGCGGCTGGAGCGGCAGCCGGAGCGGATTTCTTCGCTTCGATGGCAGCTACAACGTCTTCCTTGGTGATGCGACCGTCTTTACCGGTGCCCTTGATGCTGTTCAGGGCGATGCCGTTCTCTTCAGCCAGCTTGCGGGCAGCTGGCGCGCCAATGGCGTCTTCGTCCGAAGCAGCAGCGGCTGGAGCAGCAGCGGCAGCCGGAGCGGCGGCAGCGGCTGGAGCGGCGGCAGCAACACCGCCCTCCTCGATCGAACCCAGGACTTCGTCGGACAGGACAGTTTCGCCCTCGCCCTTGACGATTGCGCCCAGCACGCCGTCAGCGGTAGCCAGTACTTCCAGGACAACCTTGTCGGTCTCGATGTCGACGATCAGTTCGTCACGCTTGACGGCTTCGCCCGGTTGCTTGTGCCAGGTGGCAACGGTGCCATCGGCAACCGATTCCGGGAAAGTAGGGGCTTTGATCTCGATAGCCATTATCAGTGGTTCCTTAAATTCGGTTTCTAGTGCGCGATGGCATTAAACAGTGAAGGCATCTTGCAGCAGTTTTTCCTGCTGCTCGGCGTGCATCGAAGCGTAGCCACAAGCAGGTGCTGCCGAGGCATCACGGCCCGCGTACTCCAGAACCAGTTCTTTATTGTGGCGGGTCAGGATACGGCGCATGTGGTGCTGGCTGCTGTACCAGGCGCCCTGGTTCATCGGCTCTTCCTGGCACCACACCACATCCTTGAGATTGGTGTACGGCGCGAGGATCTCGACCAGATCGTCCTCAGGGAATGGATACAGCTGCTCGATACGCACGATGGCGATGTCTTCGCGGCCTTCGGCACGGCGTTTTTCCAGCAGATCGTAGTAGACCTTGCCGCTGCACAGGACCAGGCGAGTGACCTTTTTCGGATCGAGGGTATCGATTTCCGGGATCACGGTCTGGAACGAGCCTTCGGCCAGTTCTTCCAGGGTCGAGATGGCCAGCTTGTGGCGCAGCAGCGACTTCGGTGTCAGTACGATCAGCGGCTTACGCAGCGGACGGATGACCTGGCGACGCAACAGGTGGTAGATCTGAGCCGGCGTGGTCGGTACGCAGACCTGGACGTTGTGCTCGGCGCACAGCTGCAGGTAACGCTCCAGACGTGCCGAGGAGTGCTCAGGCCCCTGCCCTTCATAACCGTGTGGCAGCAGCATGGTCAGACCGCACAGACGGCCCCACTTGTGCTCACCGCTGGTGATGAACTGGTCGACAACCACCTGGGCACCGTTGGCGAAGTCGCCGAACTGGGCTTCCCAGATCACCAGCGCGTTTGGCTGGGTGGTCGAGTAACCGTACTCGAATGCCAGTACCGCTTCTTCGGACAGGAACGAATCGTACAGGTCGAAACGTGGCTGACCTTTATAGAGGTTCTGCAGCGGGATGTAGGTGCTGGCGTCTTTCTGGTTGTGCAACACCGCATGGCGGTGAGAGAACGTGCCGCGACCGATATCCTGACCCGTCATACGAATCGGGTGACCTTCGAATGCCAGGGTGGCGTACGCCATGGTTTCGGCGTAACCCCAGTTGATCGGCAAGCCACCGGCCTGCATCTTCTGGCGGTCTTCGTAGATCTTGGAGACCTGACGCTGAACCACGAAGCCTTCCGGCAACTCCAGCAGCTTGGCCGACAGTTCCTGCAGGGTCTTCAGGTCGAAGCGGGTGTCATGACGCGCGGTCCAGGCATGACCCAGGTACGGACGCCAGTCCACGAACAGCTCTTTGTTCGGCTCTTTGACCAGGCTCTTCACTACGTGCAGGCCGTTGTCCAGCGCATTGCGGTACTCGTCGACCTTGGCCTGGACGCGGTCCAGATCAAGACGGCCGGCCTGGATCAGGCTGTCGGCGTACAGCTCGCGCGTGGTGCGCTGCTTGGAGATCTGCTGGTACATCAACGGCTGGGTGCCATTCGGCTCGTCGGCCTCGTTGTGGCCGCGACGACGGTAGCAGACCAGGTCGATAACCACGTCACGCTTGAACTGCATGCGGTAGTCGACGGCCAGCTGGGTCACGAACAGAACGGCCTCAGGGTCGTCACCGTTAACGTGCAGGATCGGCGCCTGGATCATCTTGGCGACGTCGGTGCAGTACTCGGTGGAGCGCGAGTCCAGCGGGTTGCTGATGGTGAAACCAACCTGGTTGTTGATCACGATGTGCACGGTACCGCCGGTCTTGAAACCGCGGGTCTGCGACATCTGGAAGGTTTCCATCACCACGCCCTGACCTGCGAATGCAGCGTCACCGTGGATGGAGATCGGCAGCACCTTGTCACCAACGGAATCGTTGCGACGGTCCTGACGGGCACGTACCGAACCCTCTACCACTGGCGAGACAATTTCCAGGTGCGAAGGGTTGAACGCCATGGCCAGGTGGACTTCGCCGCCGGCAGTCATCACGTTGGACGAGAAGCCCTGGTGATATTTAACGTCACCGGAACCCAGCTCGACCTTCTTCTTACCTTCGAACTCGTCGAACAGGTCGCGCGGGTTCTTGCCGAAGGTGTTGACCAGCACGTTCAGACGGCCACGGTGGGCCATGCCGATCACAACTTCCTTGGTGCCATAGGAACCGGAACGCTGAATCAGCTCGTCCAGCATCGGAATCAGGCTTTCGCCGCCTTCCAGGCCGAAACGCTTGGTGCCCGGGTATTTGGTACCCAGGTACTTCTCCAGGCCTTCTGCTGCGGTCACACGCTCGAGCAGGTGGCTCTGGATATCTGCCGAGAAAGCCGGGCGCCCACGAACGCTCTCCAGACGCTGCTGGAACCAGCTGCGTTGCTCGGAGTCGACGATGTGGGTGAATTCGGCGCCAATGGTGCGGCAATATGTCTGCTGCAAAGCGTCGAAGATTTCGCGTAGGCTCGCTTCCTCTTTGCCGATGAACAGGTCGCCGGCACGGAAGGTCGTATCAAGATCGGCATTGGTCAAGCCGTAGTGATTGATCGACAGGTCTACTGGCGCAGGGCGCTGCCACAACCCCAGGGGGTCGAGCTTAGCGGCTTGGTGGCCGCGCATACGGTAGGCCTGGATCAGACGCAATACTTCAACCTGCTTCTTCTCGTGTTCACTGCTCACGCTCCCGGCGGAAACCGGTTGGGCGCGGCGCTGGTTCTTTGCCAGCAGTACGAAATGGTCGCGGATTGTAGAGTGCGATACATCGGTAGCGGTGCTGCCTTCGGCGGGCAACTTCTGGAAGTAAGTGCGCCACTCTTCTGGCACAGCGTTAGGGTCGTGCAGGTAGAGCTCGTAGAGCTCTTCCACATATGCAGCGTTACCACCTGAAAGGTGGGCGCTTTCCCACATGCGCTGCATCACGCTTTCTTGCATGCTTGGTCACCCTCGGTTAGGGGACGGATCGGCGAGAGCCACAGCAAGCCTGGAAAAGTCCTAATGCAGCGACCGAACCAAGCCACCAAGGATCCCACAGATTTTCCGGGTACCAGCCCGGAAGCCCCTGCTGGTCTCATATCTTCATAGGTAAAAGCTCGGGCTTTATGAGCCCTTGCTCGAGTTTCACCTTGGTGCGGGCAAAGGCCCGCACCTCGGCGTGCTACGGGTACAACACTTTTGAATCAGGTACCGCTTTGCAGCAGCATGTTACGTACGTGACCGATTGCCTTGGTCGGGTTCAGACCTTTAGGGCAAACGTTTACGCAGTTCATGATTCCGCGGCAGCGGAACACGCTGAACGGGTCGTCCAGCGAAGCCAGACGCTCCTGGGTCTTGGTGTCACGGCTGTCGGCCAGGAAGCGATAGGCCTGCAACAGTGCAGCTGGACCCAGGAACTTGTCAGGGTTCCACCAGAACGATGGGCAAGACGTCGAGCAGCAAGCACACAGGATGCACTCGTACAGACCGTCCAGCTTCTCACGCTCTTCAGGCGACTGCAGACGCTCGATGGCCGGAGCCGGCGTGTCGTTCTGCAGGAATGGCTTCACCTTCTCGTACTGCTTGTAGAAGATGCTCATATCGACGACCAGGTCACGAATCACCGGCAATCCAGGCAATGGACGGATGACCAGCTTGTTGCGCTTGACCACTGCCGACAGCGGCGTGATGCAGGCCAGACCGTTCTTGCCGTTGATGTTCATACCGTCGGAACCGCAAACACCTTCGCGGCAAGAACGACGATACGAGAAACCTTCATCCTGTTCTTTGATCAGCGCCAACACATCCAGCACCATCAGGTCTTTGCCACCGGTATCGACCTGGAACGTCTGCATTTTCGGCGCAGAGTCGGTATCGGGGTTGTAACGATAGACTTCGACTTGCAACATAGCGACCACCCCTTAGTAAGTCCGGACTTTTGGCTCGAAAGCCGGTACGGTTTTCGGCGCGAAGTTGACAGCGCGCTTGGCAACCCGCTTCTCGCCCGGGAAGTACAGGGTGTGGCACAGCCAGTTTTCGTCGTCACGGTCTTCGAAGTCTTCACGGGCGTGAGCACCGCGGGACTCTTTACGGACTTCTGCAGCAATTGCAGTGGCTTCAGCGACTTCCAGCAGGTTCTGCAGCTCCAGCGCTTCGATACGCGCGGTGTTGAAGGCCTGGGACTTGTCGTTGATTTTGACGTTGGCGATACGCTCGCGCAGCTGGGCCAGCTGCTCGATACCCTTCTGCATGTATTCGCCAGTACGGAATACACCGAAGTAGTTCTGCATGCAGCTTTGCAGCTCGCGACGCAGGGTAGCCACGTCTTCGCCGGTGTTGCGCTCGTTGAGCTTGTTCAGGCGGCTCAGGGCAACATCGATGTCGGTGTCGCTGGCGTCGAGGTATTCGATACCGTCGGTCAGCGCCTTTTCCAGGTGCAGGCCGGCAGCGCGACCGAAGACCACCAGGTCGAGCAGCGAGTTGCCGCCCAGGCGGTTGGCACCGTGAACCGATACGCACGCCACTTCACCTACCGCGAACAGACCTGGAATGATCTGGTCTTCGCCATTGGCGTCCTGGGTCATTGCCTGGCCATGAATGTTGGTGGCAACGCCGCCCATCATGTAGTGGCAGGTTGGAACGACTGGCACCGGGGCGACGACAGGGTCGACGTGAGCGAAGGTCTTGGACAGTTCACAGATACCTGGCAGGCGGCTGTGCAGTACCTCTTCACCCAAGTGGTCGAGCTTGAGCATCACGTGGTCGCCATCAGGGCCACAGCCGTTGCCGGCAATGATCTCTTTAACCATGGAGCGGGCCACAACGTCACGACCCGCGAGGTCCTTGGCGTTAGGCGCATAGCGCTCCATGAAACGCTCGCCGTGCTTGTTGATGAGGTAACCACCCTCACCACGACAACCTTCGGTAACCAGTACACCCGCGCCGGCGATGCCGGTTGGGTGGAACTGCCACATTTCGATGTCTTGCACCGGGACGCCTGCACGCAGCGCCATGCCGACGCCGTCACCGGTGTTGATCAGGGCATTGGTGGTGGATGCGTAGATACGACCTGCACCGCCGGTGGCCAGTACGGTGGCCTTGGACTTGATGTACAGGGTTTCGCCGGTTTCGATGCAGATGGCGATCACACCGACGAACGCGCCTTCCTGGTTCTTCACCAGGTCAACAGCGTAGTACTCGTTCAGGAAGGTGGTGCCTGCCTTCAGGTTGCCCTGGTACAGGGTGTGCAGCAGCGCGTGACCGGTACGGTCGGAAGCTGCACAGGTACGGGCGGCCTGACCACCTTTACCGTAGTCCTTGGACTGACCACCGAATGGACGCTGGTAGATACGGCCGGTTTCGGTACGCGAGAACGGCAGACCCATGTGGTCCAGCTCGAATACGGCTGCAGGGCCTTCTTGACACATATATTCGATAGCGTCCTGGTCACCGATGTAGTCGGAACCCTTGACGGTATCGTACATGTGCCAGCGCCAGTCATCGTTCGGGTCGGCCGAAGCGATGGCGCAGGTGATGCCACCCTGGGCCGATACGGTGTGCGAACGGGTCGGGAAAACCTTGGTGATCACGGCAGTCTTGTGACCGCCCTGGGCCAGCTGCAGCGCAGCGCGCATGCCGGCACCGCCGCCACCGATGATGATGGCGTCGAATGAAATCGTTGGAATGTTAGCCATGAATCAGATACCCCAGAGAATCTGCACACCCCAGACGAAGTACGCGAACATCGCGACACCACATACCGCCTGGAACAGGAAACGTACGGCAGTCGCCGACTTGCCCAGCGCCATCGGCGTCAGGTAGTCGGTGGCAATGGTCCACATGCCGACCCAGGCGTGAGCGCCCAGGGCAACCAGTGCCAGCAGACTGAAGATACGCATCGCGTTGTTGGAGAACAGAGCGTGCCACTGGGCAAACTCGATGCCCGGGTGCGCGACCAGGTATCCGATCAGGAAAATGAAATAAGCCGCGAGAACGACCGCAGAAACGCGCTGCGCCATCCAGTCATAGAGGCCCGAACGCGAGAGGTTCGTGACGTTGGTTACCATATCCAAACTCCTGCCAGCACGATCACCACCACAGAGACGGCGATGATAATTTTCGAGCCCAGTCTTCCGCCTTCCAGCGTTTCACCGATGCCCATGTCCATGATCAAGTGGCGCACACCGGCTACCAAGTGATACAGCAAGGCGGACAGGAGGCCCCATGCCACGAACTTGGCCAGCGGACTGGTCAAGCATGCCTTCACCTCGGCGAAACCTTCCTCCGAACCCAGGGATTTGCCCAATGCATAAAGCATGATGCCAAGGCCCAGGAAGAGGATGATGCCGGAAACACGATGAAGAAATGACGTAACGCCGGTAATGGGGAGTTTGATGGTCCTTAGGTCTAGGTTTACAGGTCGTTGGCTTTTCACGGCTTTTTTCACACTGAAGAGCCCCTAGCAAGCAGGGCAAAGTTGTTGGTAAGTGTACTGGTCAGGTACCCACCACCCAGGGAGTGACGACCCCAGCAACACGGGCTTGCAAGCCCCTGGCGGTCGGGGGCCGATTATAGACAGTTAGGCTACTAATGACAACGCGAAGACCTAGCCCAAATAGCGCATTGCCTTTAATGCACAAAAGGCGTAAACGGGCGGCAATTTCGCGGAAAAACATCGCTCAGAGCCCTATACAACCATGCTTTAGGCAAATTGACATTCGGATTTATCTCACTATAGTGGTGCGGGCCCTGCGTGGGGGGTCTGTCTGATGATTTCAAGCATTAATAGGAGGCCACATGGCTGACAAAAAAGCGCAGTTGGTCATCGAGGGCGCAGCCCCCGTCGAGCTGCCCATTTTAACCGGCACCGTTGGTCCCGATGTTATCGACGTTAGAGGGTTGGGGGCCACGGGCCACTTCACTTTCGACCCTGGTTTCATGGCGACCGCATCCTGCGAGTCGAAGATCACTTATATCGACGGCGACAAGGGCATCCTGCTGCATCGGGGCTACCCGATCGAACAGCTCGCCGAAAAATCCGATTATCTCGAGACCTGCTACCTGCTGCTCAATGGCGAACTGCCAAATGCCGAGCAGAAGGCCCAGTTCGTCAGCACCGTAAAGAACCACACCATGGTGCACGAGCAGTTGAAGTCGTTCTTCAACGGCTTCCGCCGCGACGCCCACCCGATGGCCGTCATGTGCGGCGTGGTCGGCGCCCTGTCGGCGTTCTACCATGACTCGCTGGACATCAATAACCCGCAGCACCGCGAAATCTCCGCGGTTCGCCTGGTCGCCAAGATGCCGACCCTGGCAGCGATGGTGTACAAGTACTCCATGGGCCAGCCCATGATGTACCCGCGCAACGACCTGTCGTACGCGGAAAACTTCCTGCACATGATGTTCAACACCCCGTGCGAGATCAAACCGATCAGCCCGGTACTGGCCAAGGCAATGGACCGGATCTTCATCCTCCACGCCGACCACGAACAGAACGCCTCGACCTCGACCGTCCGCCTGGCCGGCTCTTCGGGCGCCAACCCGTTCGCCTGCATCGCCGCCGGTATCGCCGCACTCTGGGGCCCCGCTCACGGCGGTGCCAACGAAGCCGTACTGACCATGCTCGATGAAATCGGCGATGTCTCGAACATCGACACCTTCATCGCCAAGGCCAAGGACAAGAACGATCCGTTCAAGCTCATGGGCTTCGGTCACCGCGTCTACAAGAACCGCGACCCACGCGCAACCGTGATGAAGCAGACCTGCGACGAAGTCCTGCGCGAGCTGGGCATCAAGAACGATCCGCAGCTGGAACTGGCCATGCGCCTGGAAGAGATCGCCCTGACCGATCCGTACTTCATCGAGCGCTCGCTGTACCCGAACGTCGACTTCTACTCGGGGATCATCCTCAAGGCGATCGGCATTCCGACCAGCATGTTCACCGTGATCTTCGCCCTGGCGCGGACCGTCGGCTGGATCTCCCACTGGAAAGAAATGCTCTCCAGCCCTTACAAGATCGGCCGCCCTCGCCAGCTGTACACCGGCTACGAGTCGCGCGACATCACCAAGCTGGAAGACCGCAAGTAAGCCTTTGGGCCGAACGCAAAAAAAGGCTGCCCTCGGGCAGCCTTTTTTTATGGACCTTGATCGCGGGAAAAGCCCGCGCCCACCGACCCCGCGATCACAGTTGGGCCCAGGACCCAACTTTCTAAAACTGTATACCTACTGCTTCTCAGCCTTCGCCCTCAACGCCTTCAAGGTATTGAACGGCGCATCCACCACAAATTTGTTGGCCAGCCACGACGGCACACTGCCGCCCGGCTCGGTATGCACCTGGTAGGTCACTTCAGTGGTATCGCCCTTGGGCACCAACTTCCAGAAACCTTCGACCTGGGACACCCGCACAAAACCCTTCTCCTCGGGCTGGTACTTGGGCACCCCTTCAAGCTTGCGGGTCAGGCTTCCATCGGCATCCTGAGTAGTGGTGACGTGCAGAACCGAATCCCGCGCTGTAACCGGCCATGGAGTATTGAACTGGGTGTAGGTCCAGGTCTGGTCGCCTTCATGCTTGAGCAATTTTTGCGATTTGCACTCATGGATCCACGCGCAAGCGCCGACCACGTCTTCCTGCAACGCCTTGACCCTGGCCAGCGGCGCCTTGATCACGGTGACGCCGCGGTAGGCCTTGTACTCGGAACCGGCCACTTCGCTCAGCGAAATCTTGATTCCGTCTTCATCCTTGGCCACTTTCCAGTCATCGGCATGCGCTAGCGGCGCCAGCATTGCGCTCAACCCGATGACCACTGCCACTTGCTTAAACGATCCCATTCTATTGTTCCTTATTGTCGAAGATCTGCGTTTCAAGCTGCCGTCATTTGCTCCAGCCAACCAAGAATTCTGATCGCCTCGTCGCGATCACTGCCACACACCTCCACATCGGCCTTGAACCCGCCGCACACCGCTGGTCGCTCGGGCCTGCCGAACAAACCACAGAGATTGGCAACCGACAGATGCAGGCAACGTTCCCCCGCCGGCTTGCCCTTGGGCATGCCGGGGATCGGGGAGCTGATGGAGGGCGCTATGCAGCACGCGCCACAGCCTTCACGGCAATTCATGACAACAGAATCCTCGGTGTAACAAATGATGATTGAACCTGGATAGTACGCGTTTAAACAGGCGTTTGAAATTCTTCGGGGAACGAAAAATCACCAGACATCCGGTGACTGATGGGTCATCTCGATTATTGCTTGAACTCGAACTCGATGGCGGCGCCTTCGATTTCCTGACGGGCATCGTTGCGCAGCTGCAGCTGCATCTCGTTGCTCAATAAACGGCCGTTGAGCTGAAATGGGCTATCGGAGGGAGGTTTTTCACCAAATAGATAAGGTAGCAACGGCTTTGGTGTTGCCACCGTATCCTGGGACGCAGGCTTTAGCTCCTTGACCATCTCGACCGGCAGGCTGAGATCAACCCTGGCACTGGGCAGAGGCTCGGGCGCAGGCTTGGAGGACTTTGTCGCCGCGTGCCGCACCGGCGGCTTGGCTTTTTCGGCCGGATGGACTTTTTTCGTCGTCGACGCACCACTCTCTGGCGCCGCCTGAACCATTGCCGGGCCGCTGCCAACCCACACGATCAGCAAACACAGGATCAGGCCCGCACCACGCAACGCTTTCATAAACACCGACGCACATTCCGTAAAGTGTCTATGCTCCGCGCTCCCGAGAAAACTGGCAAGTCAGAAGAAACCGGCAGAACCGGTCTCCTGGCACAGCTGACTGGCCAACATCCCCAAGGTCATCAAGGCACGTTCCGCCTCGCGGTTCCACGGAATACCGCAGTTCAGGCGGATGCAGTGGTTGAACTGTTCTGTGTTGCTGAAGATCAACCCCGGGGCAATGCTGATCCCCTGCTGCAATGCTCGCACATGCAGCTCCTGGGTGTTGACCCGGCCCGGCAAGCTCACCCAGAGAATAAACCCGCCGGTCGGCCGAGTCATTTGCGTACCCTCGGGAAAATGCTGCTGCACCGCCAATTGATAGGCGCTGAGGTTCTTCCGGTACTCCAGGCGGATGTAGCGCAGGTGCCGGTCATAGCCGCCATTTTCAAGATAAGCGGCCACCCCCATCTGGGTCACACTGCAGGCTGAATGGGTCGTGAAGGTCTGCAAGCGCTGGATTTCCGCCTGATACTTGCCTGCGATCATCCAGCCGATGCGCACACCTGGCGACAAGGTCTTGGAGAAACTCGAACAGTAGATCACCCGCCCCAGACGATCGAACGCCTTGAGTGCCTTAGTCTTGCCCTGCTCGAACATCAATTCGCCATAAATGTCGTCTTCGACGATCTGAATGTCAAAATCCGAGGCCAGGCGCAACAACTGCTTCTGGCGATCTTCGGGAATGGTGCCGCCGAGCGGATTACTCAGGCGCGCGGTCAACACCAATGCCTTGATCGACCACTGGTTGGCTGCCAGCTGCAACGCCTCCAGGCTGATACCAGTCGACGGATCGCTGGGAATCTCGATGACCTTGAGCCCCAGCAGGTCTGCCAGTTGCAGCAGACCATAATAAGTAGGCGATTCCGCGGCAATCAGATCGCCAGGCTTGGTCAACACCCTCAATGACATTTGCAGGGCATCGACGCAACCATGAGTGACCACCACCTCACTGGGATCGACCACCACTCCGGCATCGCGCATGCGGATGGCGATCTGTCGGCGCAAGGGTTCAAAGCCCGGGCTGAACATATAACTGAAGGCCCGCGGACTATGAAAGCGTGTGACCTTGGCCAATTGCTGGTGCAGCGCGCGCACTGGCAGGTAGTCCACATGCGGCACCGCTGCACCGAACGGGAACACGCCGTCACGCCGAGCCTCGGCCAGTACCTGCTGGATGATACTGCTGCGGGTCACCAGGCCTGGCCGCTCTACCCTGGCGATGTCCGGGGTTTGCGCGGTCAGTGCTGGCGTCTGGTGCACATAGTAGCCGGACTGCGGCCGGGCGCGAATCAGCCCCTGGTCTTCGAGATTGGCATAGGCCTGCAGCACCGTGGCATGACTGACGTTGAGCTGCGAACTCATCTTGCGCACCGACGGCACACGCTCACCCGGCTGATACACACCGCGCCGGATATCTTCGGCCAGTTGCTGGGCGATGCGTTGATAGAGCAGCAAGTTAGTCATGATGGGTTCTCGACACGCAGGCAATGTAGTTATTGTTGTAGGACTCGATTCTCGAGCCAGAATACCGGAACAGTTGCAAAGTGTACTGGGACAGATTGCAGAATAGTAGACAATACAGTTGTGTGACAGCGCCTGCTGTCGACCCTTTCACAGGCCACAAAAAAACCCGACGAGGTCACTCGTCGGGTTTTTTGCAGTACTGCGTCAGCGTGCGGCGCCGAGTTTGCCCTTTTCGTCAGAGAACACAATCTCGACCCGGCGATTCTGCGCCCTGCCCCGCTCCGAGGCATTGGCCTCGACAGGGTACTGGTCGCCATAGCCTTCAACCTGGATACGTTTCTCGTCGACACCCAGGTCGACCAGCATATCCGCAACAGCCTGGGCCCGATCGCGAGACAGCTTGAGGTTGTCTTCCGGTGCGCCGGTACTGTCGGTGTAGCCCTCGATACGCACGATACGCTTGGGGTTGAGCTGCAGGAACTGCACCAGCTTGAGCACGGTACGGCTGGCCGAGTTCTTCAACTCTGCACGCCCGGTATCGAACAGCACATCCCCCAAAGTCATCACCAGGCCGCGATCACCTTCGCTGGTGGCCAGGCTGACAATTTGCGCCTCCACCCACTTGCCCTGCTGCTGCACGCTGGCAAGCTTGGCTTCGCGCAGTGCCAACTGGAGACGCTGGCGCTCAAGCTCCAGCTTCGCCAGGCGCTCCTGATTGAGCACCAGGTTGGTGTGCTCGCGAGCGATATCGCTGTAGCGCTCGCTCAGGTAGGCGTAGTGGCGAACATCGGCACCGGTACCCAGGTAAGTGGACAGACGATCGGCACGGGCCAGGGACTCACCGGCACGAATTACATCCCGAGGCGCACTGCGCAACACATCGGAATCGTCCTTGACGGTCTGGAACTTGGCCGCCGCATCATCGAGCGCCGATTCGCTGCGCTGACTGGCACACCCCTGCAGGCCCACGAGGCCGACCAGCAGCAGGGCCGCCATAGGTTTGATCGAACTCACTGCTGCTCCCCCAACTGTTTGCGCAAGCGATTGACGCGCGTTTGCAGCAGGTCCAGCTGATCTTTGCTCTTGCTGGTCAACACCCGCGCTTCGGCCAGGCGCGCATCGAGCTCGGCCTGCTCGGCACGCATGCGAGCGTCGCGGTAAGCCTCACTGGTCATATTGACCCGAGCCCTGGCCATTTTGTCTTCGGCCAGCTTCAGCTCGGCCACATCATCGGTCGCGCCGACGGCCTTGGCCTGCTCCAGCGCCTGCTCAGACAAGCGAAACTGCTCATTGGGTGCCGGGTCGTTGGCACATCCGGCCAAGGCCAGTAGCGCCAGGGCGGCGAATAGTGGTTGGATTCTCACACAATCTTCCTACTGTTTAGGGGCATCCAGCGGCGCCTGCATCTGCGCTTTCCAGCGCTCGATATTGCGTTGCAGCACCGCCTGAGACACGCCGGAGGCCGGCAATTCTGTCAGCTTTTTTGCCAATTGTCCGCGTATCCAGGCGTCATTACAGGCTGAATTATGGGACAGCGCCACATACAACCCCGGGCGATCCAGAGGCAAGCCGCGCGCCACCAGCTCATTGCCCATACCCAGTGATTGCGCCATGGCCATGCCGGAGTAACGTCCGGCCAGCACGTACTCCACCTGGCCAAGCAACAGCTGCTGGAACGCCTGGGTGAGGCTCTGTGCCGATGAGAGCTTCAAATTGGACTTGGCAAAGGCTTCGAATTCAGG
The DNA here is from genome assembly GCF_040438935.1 of Pseudomonas vranovensis. Classification (NCBI taxonomy): domain Bacteria; kingdom Pseudomonadati; phylum Pseudomonadota; class Gammaproteobacteria; order Pseudomonadales; family Pseudomonadaceae; genus Pseudomonas; species Pseudomonas vranovensis. The sequence goes on from NZ_CP159259.1 coordinate 3,151,085, forward strand.
CGTCAGTCGCGACTTTTGCGACAGACTGCCCTGACGCTCGTGCAGATCGGCCAGGCCATCGTAGAGCAGCGGTGAATCGTGACGTGTCCACACCAGGTACTCGTTGTGCATCAGCGGCGGATGCACATAGTCCAAGGCCGTCAGCTCTGCCACCACCAGGGGGGCATCGATCAGCATGTCCACCCGTCCGCTGCGCACTTCTTCAAGGGCCTCGCTGCGGCTGCCAGCGTAGAGAATTTCGACTTTCACCCCAAGCTGCGTCGCAACCTGGTTGAGCAGATCGGCGTTGGCGCCGATCAGATGCCTGGGGTCTTTAGGGTCACGCCACAGATAAGGCGGTGCGTCAGGACTGCCAGTGGCCACCAGGCGCTCGCACTTGCCCACAGCCATTGCCTGCGACGGCAGCAACACCGCAGCGAGCACCAGCGCCGTATTGATCCGGCCAAGCCATCCCATGCAACCGACTCCTTACCCTTCTTGCACAATAAAAAAGCCCGGTCCCACAAGTTGCGCAAGACTGGCTTGTGCAACCCGCCCGGACCGGGCCCTTTATAAGTGAAGCAGCGGGATTAAACCAGCTTCTCCAGCTCAGGTACGGCTTCGAACAGATCAGCCACCAGGCCGTAGTCGGCCACCTGGAAGATCGGCGCTTCTTCGTCCTTGTTGATCGCAACGATCACTTTGGAATCTTTCATGCCGGCCAGGTGCTGGATCGCGCCGGAGATACCGACGGCGATGTACAGTTGTGGCGCAACGATCTTGCCGGTCTGACCGACCTGCATATCGTTGGGTACAAAACCTGCGTCGACGGCAGCGCGCGAAGCGCCGACGGCAGCGCCCAGCTTGTCGGCCAGGGCGTACAGGTGCTTGAAGTTGTCGCCGTTCTGCATGCCGCGGCCGCCGGAAACGACGATTTTGGCAGCGGTCAGCTCAGGACGATCGGACTTGGCCAGCTCTTCGCCAACGAAAGCCGAAGTACCAGCGTTGTGGGCGGCAGCTACGGTTTCGACCGCAGCCAAACCACCTTCAGCGGCAACGGCATCGAAGCCGGTGGCACGAACGGTGATGACCTTGACGGCAGCGTTGGACTGCACGGTAGCGATGGCGTTACCGGCATAGATCGGGCGCTTGAAGGTGTCAGCCGATTCAACCGCAATGATCTCGGAGATCTGGTCGACATCCAGCAGGGCGGCAACGCGCGGCAGGATGTTCTTGCCGTTGGAAGTGGCAGGGGCCAGCACGTGGCTGTAGCCTTTGCCCAGCTCTGCGACCAGCGGAGCAACGTTCTCTGGCAGCTGGTGAGCATAAGCTGCGTTATCGGCAACCAGGACCTTGGCAACGCCAGCGATTTTCGCAGCAGCTTCGGCAACACCACCTACGTTCTGGCCAGCGACCAGCACATGGATGTCACCACCGATCTTAGCGGCAGCAGCAACAGTGTTCAGGGTGGCCGGGGCTACGGCACCGTTTTCGTGTTCAGCGATAACCAGGATAGTCATTTAGATTACCTTCGCCTCGTTCTTCAGTTTCTCGACCAGTTCAGCAACCGACTTGACCTTGATACCCGCGCTGCGAGCAGCCGGCGCTTCGACTTTCAAGGTCTTGTTGGTGGAGGCAGTGGAAACGCCCAGCGCGTCTGGAGTAACGGTCTCCAGCGGCTTCTTCTTGGCCTTCATGATGTTCGGCAGCGACGCGTAGCGTGGCTCGTTCAGGCGCAGGTCGGTGGTGACGATCGCAGGCAGGTTCAGCGCAACAGTCTGCAAGCCGCCGTCGATTTCGCGGGTGACGTTGACCTTGTCGCCAGCAACTTCAACCTTGGAGGCGAAGGTACCCTGAGCGAAACCGGTCAGCGCAGCCAGCATCTGGCCGGTCTGGTTGTTGTCGCTGTCGATGGCTTGCTTGCCAAGGATCACCAACTGAGGTTGTTCTTTGTCGACCACAGCCTTGAGCAGCTTGGCTACGGCCAGGGAGGTCAGCTCATCGGCAGACTCAACCAGCACTGCACGGTCGGCACCCAGTGCCAGGGCAGTACGCAACTGCTCCTGAGCAGTGGCCGGGCCTACGGTAACGACCACGATTTCGCTCGCAACACCCTTCTCTTTCAGGCGTACGGCTTCTTCTACGGCGATTTCGCAGAAGGGGTTCATGGACATCTTGACGTTAGCAAGGTCGACGCCGGAGTTGTCCGCCTTGACGCGAACCTTGACGTTATAGTCGACCACTCGTTTGACAGCTACAAGAACCTTCATGGATTCCTCGTTACTCTCCGGTGAAAAGAATGTCGCCTGGGGCAAACCCGGCGATTGCGCGTGGGTACAAGGGCACCTCTAAAAACGATTGCAGCCGGTCGAATTCAACCCTGACCCAGCAGTCTCAATTTGACCTCGCAGGAGCAAAACCCGTGGTTCATTTTCTGTCGTGGTGTGTAAACTCCACTACAAAGCGGGTAAAGGCCTCAATGCCCTGCTTTTCGCCTGGTTTTTAGGGGTGCACCTGCATCCGACGGTCAGCCTACGGCGAGCGCAAAACCGCTCGTATCTTGACCGTAACGCCCAATCCGGTCAATACGGCAAACCGGTCAGCTTCAAGCCGCGCTTCTTTGATTTTACTGGCCTGCGGCAAATTCAAACAAACGTTTGTATTGGACCCCGCGAGTGGTGTAGATATAATGCGCGGCCAAGAGAAAGCGGTGTAGTCCGTCATCACTCGAGCTACAGCCCGAGCGCACTCAAAATGACCGCCTGACACCCGCCAACAAAGAAAAACCGATGAGCCTTGAGTAGGAGAGAACCTGTGGAACGCGAATACATGGAATTCGACGTGGTCATCGTCGGCGCCGGCCCGGCGGGCCTGTCCGCCGCCTGCCGACTGAAGCAGAAGGCCGCCGAAGCCGGTAACGAAATCAGCGTTTGCGTGGTTGAGAAAGGCTCTGAAGTCGGTGCCCACATCCTCTCCGGCGCAGTGTTCGAACCACGCGCCCTGAACGAACTGTTCCCGGACTGGAAAGAGCTCGGCGCCCCGCTCAACACCGCCGTCAAACGCGACGACATCTATGTGCTCAAGGATGCTGGCAGCTCGATCAAGGTCCCTGACCTGTTCGTGCCCAAGACCATGCACAACGAAGGCAACTACATCATCTCGCTGGGCAACCTGTGCCGCTGGCTCGCCCAGCAGGCCGAGAACCTGGGCGTGGAAATCTACCCAGGCTTCGCCGCCCAGGAAGCGCTGTTCGACGAGAACGGTGTGGTCCGCGGGATCATCACCGGCGACCTCGGCGTCGACCGTGAAGGCAACCCAAAAGACGGCCTGTACACCCCCGGCATGGAACTGCGTGGCAAGTACACCCTGTTTGCCGAAGGCTGCCGTGGTCATATCGGCAAGCAACTGATCAAGCGCTTCAACCTCGACAGCGACGCCGACGTCCAGCACTACGGCATTGGCCTCAAGGAAATCTGGGAAATCGACCCGGCCAAGCACGAGCAGGGCCTGGTGGTACACACCGCCGGCTGGCCGCTGGATGTGATGGCCAAGGAGAATACCGGGGGTTCCTTCCTGTATCACCTGGAGAACAACCAGGTGGTAGTCGGCCTGATCGTCGACCTGTCGTACGCCAACCCATTCCTGTCGCCATTCGACGAGTTCCAGCGCCTCAAGCACCACCCGGTGATCAGCCAGTACCTCGAAGGCGGCAAGCGCATCAGCTACGGCGCCCGCGCCCTGGCCAAGGGCGGTTTGAACTCGCTGCCGAAGATGGTCTTCGCCGGTGGCGCCCTGATCGGCTGCGACCTGGGCACCATGAACGTGGCCAAGATCAAGGGCAGCCACACCGCCATGAAGTCCGGCATGCTCGCCGCCGACGCAGTGGCCGACGCCCTACTGGCCGGTAGCGAAGGCGGCGACCAGCTCAACACCTACGTGGAGGCGTTCAAGGCCAGTTGGTTGTATGAAGAACTGTTCGCCAGCCGCAACTTCGGCCCGGCCATGCACAAGTTCGGCCCGATGCTCGGTGCGGCGTTCAACTACGTCGACCAGAACTGGTTCGGCGGCAAGCTGCCGTTCACCCTGCACGACACCAAGCCAGACTACGCCTGCCTGAAGCTGGCTGCCGACTCGAAGAAAATCGACTATCCAAAACCGGATGGCAAGTTGAGCTTCGACAAGCTCAGCTCGGTGTTCCTCTCAAGCACCAACCATGAAGAAGAGCAGCCGTGCCACCTCAAGCTTGCCGATGCGAGCATCCCGATCGGCACCAACCTGCCGCTGTACGACGAGCCCGCTCAACGCTACTGCCCGGCAGGCGTATACGAGGTCGTCACTCAGGAAGACGGCGCCAAGCGCTTCCAGATCAACGCCCAGAACTGCGTTCACTGCAAGACCTGTGACATCAAGGACCCTTCGCAGAACATCACCTGGGTCACGCCGGAAGGTGCCGGTGGTCCGACTTACCCGAACATGTAAGCCGGTTGGCAACAAAAAAGCCCCCTCGCCTCGTGGCCAGGGGGCTTTTTAATGCTCGCGGGGCAAGACCGTTCCTACCGCTACCTGCGGGAGTGGACTTGCCCCGCGATAATCTTCAGCATCGCACTACATCTTCCTCGAACGCTGCGACTTCCCGCCCCCCGAAATACATCGCCGTCAATAACCCCACCACCCCCATCACCAGCGCAAACCCCGCACATACCCAAGGGCTCCACGGCATCAACGCGATCAGCATCAGCGGTGTGGTACTGGCCCACAGGGCGTAGGCAATGTTGTAGGTAAAGGAAATACCCGACACACGAATCGGCGCCGGGAACAAACCGACCATCACCGACGGCACCACGCCCACTACACCGCACGCCAAACCCGCCAGGGCATAGGCCACGCCAGGCCATTCCCAACCGCTCACCAGGCTTGCGTACAAGGTGCCAATACCCAACGGCAGCATCACGCTGTAGAACATCAGCGCACGCCAGGCACCGATGCGGTCAACCAGCAACCCCGCCAGCACGCAGCCGATATTGAGAAAAACGATGCCCATGCTGCTCAAGGCAAATGTATGCCCGGCGTCCATGCCAAAGCGCTGCTGCATGATGGTCGGGGTAATCACCACCAGTACCACCACCGCCGAGGTCAGCACGCAGGTCAGCAGCACCGCTGGCGCCAGTGCCCGCCGATGCTCGCGCAGCACGGTGCGCAGCGGAAAGGCCACCGGTTGCTCACGACGTTCGCGCAAGGCCAGGAATACCGGTGTTTCGCTCAACCAACGACGCAGCCACACCCCGACCACACCGAACACACCGCCCAGCAGGAAGGGGTAGCGCCAGGCGTAGTCGAGAATCTCCTCGGCCGTGAACCACTGCGCCAGAGCTGTCGCTGTCAAGGCGCCGAGCAAGTAGCCAAACGTCAGGCCGGCCTGGAGGAAACCCAGGGCATAACCGCGGCGACCCACCGGGGCATGTTCGGCGACGAACACCCAGGCACTGGGTACCTCGCCGCCCACCGCCGCGCCCTGCAGAATGCGCAGGGCCAGTAGGATCAATGGGGCGAAGTACCCGATGTCGGCGTAGGTCGGCATGATGCCGATGAGCAAACACGGCAAGGCCATCATCAGGATGCTCAGGCTGAAGACCTTCTTGCGCCCCAGGTGATCGGCAAAATGCGCCATCAGGATGCCGCCCAGGGGTCTGGCCAGGTAGCCGGTGACAAAAATGCCAAAGCTCTGCAGCAAGCGCAGCCACTCCGGCATCTCTGGTGGGAAGAACAGCTGGCTCAGGGTCAGGGCGAAGAACACGAAGATGATGAAATCGTAGATTTCCAGCGCGCCACCCAAAGCCGCCAGGCTCAAGGTCTTGTGGTCACTGCGGCCCAAGCGAGTCGCTGGCGCAGGCGTGGTGGCTGTCATAGGGGCATCCATCAATCAGTGGGCAAATCAACGCGCACGCCGGCGCGCCTGGGCAAGCGCAAGAGGATAACAAAACGCACCCCAAGGGTGCGCAAGTGATAGCACGGCTCAGGACTGACGGGAGAACGCACTCGCGCCAAAGCTCATCCGTCGTGGTGTATAGGCTGGATGCGGGAGGCGCTCCGCAACACCCGGCAATTGCCCCAGCACCCTGGGCGCATCAATGATGCCCATGAAGGTCTGCAGGGTCTCGTTGTCGGGCACTTTGGGCAGGCTGATGTTCACAGCCTGGCGCTGGGCGTTCGGTATAGCGGGCACCTTCAGGTGCTGGGACTGGTACAGCAAGGCATGCTGGATCTGCGAATTGACCCGGCAGAAACGCTCAAGATCTACACCGACATGGTTGGCCAGGTCGATATTGCCCAGCAACAGGTTGAATGGCTGCAACGCACTTTGCACCAGACGCTGCAGGTCTTCGAAGCACTCCACGGGGGCAATGCGGTAATAGCCCATGCCGTTGAGCATCTTCTCCAGTTGCATCAGCTGCATCGGGTGTTCGTCGGCGATCAGAATCCGCATGGATTTGTTTGGCATCGTCTATGACCAAGGCTTGAGAGCGTTAGTGACGTTCCTTGACCATACTGCGCCAATATTTCAACTACAGGCTGGAGGCGGGCAATCCGCCTGTGAAAGGGTCTTCACTGATAGTTGTAGGGAATCGGCCAGAAATCAAGCAAAGCCAGGACGGAATTTTCAGTACCCCTGGCTCTTGCCCCTAACCCTCCTTCTGACGCGTGCCGACACGGCAATGTTTCATGGCGTTGACGATGTGCTTTTCCACCAGGCTGCGAAAGATCCCCAGGCGCTCGGCAATCTCCGGATGGGACAGGCCTTCGAGCTTTCGCAACAGAAAGCTGTCGCGACACGGTGCGCTCAGCTCATCCAGCGCCCGTGGCATCAGTACCAGTCGCTGGCGCAGTTCCAGGTCCCGGGACGGCGACGGCGACGGCGAAAAGAAACGCTCATCGGTGGCGAGCACCTCCAGCGGCTCGACCTGCCTCAACAAGCCACGGCAATGCCCGTCAATGACCAGGTTCAAGGCCGTACGGTAAAGGATGGCGCGGGGGTGTTCGATGTCGGACTTGCCTGTTCGCTCCAGCGCGGGCGTGTAGGCGCCATGGACAACATCTTCGGCTGCCCGGCGGTTACCCAGGCGGGCACAAAGGAAACTCACCAGTTCTCGATAGTAGTTTTCCAACACAACACCTGGCCGCGACGACGGCATCTTCCTGACTCTGCTAGCGAGTGATCGTATCGAGCAGATATGAATGATGGCAGTTTGCAATAATACAAATTACAATCATTTGCATCTATCGCGCTCCGAACGTTGCGCCACCTGATCACCTGTTGACCGTACCCCGCACCCTTTTCAGCTGGAACCCTGCATGAGACGTCCTTTGAACAAACGCCGCCTGCTACTTTGCGGCCTTGGTCTGCTTAGCCTGAGCGCCCTGCTCGCCTGGAAGACCCTGCCTGCCGGCGGCGACCCGTTGAGTACGGTCAGCGTCACCCGCAATGATATCGAAAGCAGTGTCACGGCACTGGGCACCTTGCAGCCCAGACGCTACGTGGATGTCGGCGCGCAGGCTTCCGGGCAGATCCGCACGCTGCATGTAGAGGTGGGTGACCCGGTCAAAGCCGGCCAACTGTTGGTCGAAATCGATCCCTCGACTCAGCAGGCCCGGCTCGATGCCGGACGCTACTCCATCGACAACCTCAAGGCCCAGCTCACCGAACAGCAGGCCCAGTACCAACTGGCCGAGCAACAGTACAAGCGCCAACGCAACCTGGCCACTGGCGGTGCTACCCGCGAAGAAGACGTGCAAAGTGCCCAGGCCCAGCTCAAGGTTACCCAGGCGCGCATCGACATGTACCGCGCCCAGATCCGCCAGGCGCAGGCAAACCTGCGCAGCGATGAAGCAGAACTGGGGTACACCCGTATCTACGCACCGATGTCGGGCACTGTGGTGGCCGTCGATGCCCGCGAGGGCCAGACCCTAAACGCCCAGCAACAGACCCCCTTGATCCTGCGTATCGCCAAGCTGTCACCGATGACCGTCTGGGCCCAGGTATCGGAAGCCGACATCGGTCATGTCAAACCTGGCATGGCGGCCTATTTCACTACCCTGGCCGGCGGCAAGCGTCGCTGGAACAGCACAGTACGCCAGATCCTCCCGGTACCGCCAAAACCGCTGGACCCCTCCGGCCAGGGTGGCGGCAACCCGGCCAGTACCAGTGGCAGCGGCGCCAGCGGCAAAGTGGTGCTGTACACCGTGCTGCTGGATGTCGACAACCCCGACAACGCCCTGATGGCCGAGATGACTACCCAAGTATTCTTCGTCGCCGGACGCGCCAGCAAGGTGCTGACCGTGCCAGTGGCCGCGCTGGATGACGATGCCAACGCCGAGGGCATGCGTATCGCCCAGGTGCTGGACGCCAATGGCAAGGTCGAGCAGCGCCGGGTACGCACCGGGCTCAGTGATCGCTTGCGGGTACAGGTACTCGATGGCCTGGCCGAAGGTGAGCGGCTTTTGATCGGCGCACCCGTTGCCAGCGGAGGTTGAGGTGAGCACACCGCTGATCGAACTGCGCGACATTCGCAAATCCTATGGCGGGGTCGACACGCCCAAGGTCGAGGTGGTGCGCGGCATCAGCCTGGCCATCCACCCCGGCGAGTTCGTGGCCATCGTCGGCGCCTCCGGTTCCGGCAAATCGACCCTGATGAACATCCTCGGCTGCCTGGACCGCCCGACGTCGGGTGAGTACCTGTTCGCTGGCAAGAACGTGGCCGACCTGGACAGCGACGAGCTGGCCTGGCTACGCCGTGAAGCCTTCGGTTTCGTATTCCAGGGCTACCACCTGATTGCCTCGGGCTCGGCCCAGGAGAACGTCGAGATGCCGGCGATTTATGCCGGCACACCGGCCGCCGAACGCCATGCCCGTGCTGCCGCCCTGCTTGATCGACTGGGGCTCGCCAGCCGTACCGGCAATCGCCCCCATCAACTCTCCGGCGGCCAGCAACAACGCGTGTCAATCGCCCGGGCACTGATGAACGGTGGCCATATCATTCTCGCCGACGAACCCACAGGTGCTCTCGACAGCCAGAGTGGCACCGAGGTCATGGCCTTGCTCGACGAGCTGGCCAGCCAAGGCCACGTGGTCATCCTGATCACCCATGACCGCGAAGTGGCAGCGCGGGCCAAGCGCGTCATCGAGATCCGCGACGGCCTGATTGTCGATGACTCGACCCGCGAACACGCCATCGAGCAAGGTCATGCCCCCGGCCTGCAGGCTGAAGACCTGCGCCAGCGCCTGGACCAGGGCGCTACCCAGAGCGACGCCTGGAAAGGCGAACTGCTCGAGGCCCTGCAGGCGGCCTGGCGGATCATGTGGATCAACCGCTTTCGCACCGCCCTGACCTTGCTTGGCATCGTCATCGGCGTGGCCTCGGTAGTGGTGATGCTCGCCGTTGGCGAAGGCAGCAAGCGCCAGGTCATGGCGCAGATGGCGGCGTTCGGCTCGAACATCCTCTATCTCAGTGGCAGTGCGCCAACCCTGCGCGAGCCGGCGGGCGTCGTGACCCTGGATGATGTTGCCGCCGTGGGCAGCCTGCCCCAGGTGAAGATGATCATGCCAGTGATCGGCAACACGCTGATGGTGCGCTACGGCAACAACAACCAGTCGTTCTATGTGGGCGGCAACAACACCTTCTTCTCCGAGATTTTCAACTGGCCCGTGGTCAAGGGCAGCTTCTTCACCGAAGCCGACGAACAGTCCGCGGCCGCCGTGGCGGTGATCGGCCAGAAGGTCCGGGAAAAGTTGATGGGCGATCAGGTCGACCCCATCGGCCAGTACATCCTGGTGGAGAATGTGCCCTTCCAGGTGGTCGGTGTACTCGAGGGCAAGGGCGCCAGCTCTGGCGACCAGGACAGCGACGAGCGCATCGTGGTGCCCTACTCGGCCGCCGCCATCCGCCTGTTCGGCAGTCGCGACCCAGAGTACGTGACCATCGCCGCCGCCGACTCGCGACGGGTGGCCGAAACGGAAGCGGCCATCGACACGCTGATGCGCAAACTGCACAACGACAAGCACGACTTTGAACTGAGCAACGACGCGGCGCTGATCCAGGCCGAAGCACGTACCCAGAACACGCTGTCGCTGATGCTCGGCTCGATCGCCGCCATCTCGTTGCTGGTTGGCGGCATCGGTGTGATGAACATCATGCTGATGACCGTGCGCGAGCGCACCCGCGAAATCGGCATCCGCATGGCCACCGGCGCGCGGCAGCGCGACATCCTGCGTCAGTTCCTCAGTGAAGCGGTGTTGCTGTCGATGGTCGGCGGCCTCACCGGCATCGCCCTGGCCGTTCTGATCGGCGGCGTGCTGCTGCTGGCCAACATCGCCGTGGCCTTCTCCCTGACTGCAGTCCTCGGCGCCTTTGCCTGCGCGGTGGTTACCGGGGTGGTGTTCGGCTTCATGCCGGCGCGCAAAGCCGCCCGACTCGACCCGGTCAAAGCCCTTACCAGCGAATAATCCATGAACCTGCCCAGCCGTCTCAGCCTGTTGTCCATCAGCCTGTTCATCGCCGCCTGCAGCGCCACGTCCACGCCACCACAAAGTGGACTGCAAGCGCCGACAAGCTGGCAAAGTCTGGACGCCAGCACCGACCAGCCGCTGCCTGGCGACCATTGGTGGCAAGCGTTTGCCAGCGCACCGCTCAATCAACTGATCGAGCAGGCACGCCTCGGCAGCTTCGACCTGGCCGCCGCCGCAGCGCGCGTTCGCCAGGCCCAGGCCTCGGCGGTGATCGCCGGGGCGCCGTTGCTGCCGGAGGTCACGTTCGGCCTGGACGCCAGCCGCCAGCGCCTGCTGCGCGGCGATGGCTTCGACCAACTCGATGCCAGCGACTATGAGCGAACCAGTACGTCGTTCAACACCCGCTTGAGCGCCAGTTACGAGATCGACTTCTGGGGCGGCAAGCGCGCGGCCCGCGACAGTGCCCTGCATGACCTGGACGCCAGCCGCTTCGATCGCCAGACCGTCGAGCTGACCCTGCTCAGCGGCGTCGCCAACAGCTACCTGCAAAGCCTGGCCCTGGCCGAACAGGTACGCATAGCCCGGCTCAACCTGGCCAATGCCGAGGACGTGCTGCGCCTGGTGCAGACTCGTTACGACTCGGGATCGGCGACCGCCCTGGAGCTTGCCCAGCAACGCAGCCTGGTGGCCGGACAAGCACGCCAGGTGCCATTGTTCGAACAGCAACTGCAAGAAGCGCGTGTCACGCTGGCGACCTTGCTGGGTGAGCCGGTGCAACAACTGGCGCCGATCCAGGAGGTCATCGATGGGCTGCGCTGGCCTGGCATCGGCAGTGGCGTGCCCAGCCACCTGCTCAGCCGCAGGCCTGATATCGCCGCCGCCGAGGCACGCCTGGCGGCGGCCCAGGCGGATGTCGCCGTGGCCCGCGCGGCGATGTTGCCAAGCTTTACCCTGGGTGCGGATCTGGGCTCGGGGGCCGATACATTCGCCCGCATCCTGCGCAGCCCCTACTACACCCTGAGTGCGGGGCTCGCGGCACCGATCTTCAACAATGGTCGGTTGAACGCCGAGCGCGACAAGGCCCGGGCTGTGGAACAGGAGCTACTGGAGCGTTATCGCGCCAGCATCATGGACGGCTTTGCCGATGTCGAAAAAGCGCTGAACGGCATCAGCGGCGTGGACAACCAGCGCCAGTGGCAAGACCAGGAAGTCGAACAGGCGCACATTGCCTTCGCCCTGTCTGAACGCCGCTACCGAGCCGGCGCCGAAACCTTGCTGACGGTGCTTGAAACCCAGCGCACCCTGTACCAGGCCCAGGACCTGCAAGTACAGCTGCGCCTGGCTCGGCTGCAAGGCAGCGTGGCACTGTACAAGGCACTGGGTGGCGGTTGGCAGGCCCGCTAGGCCCCACCTGAGTGTGCCGAAGCGGATCAACCCGTGCGCAGCGGCACCTGCAGCAGCACGCGCAACCCGTCGCTGCGACTGTCGAAGCGCAGGGTACCGGCACAGCGCTGGACAATGGCCTGGACAATCGCCAGGCCCAGGCCGCAACCGCCGCTCTGGCCATGACGCCAGAAGCGCTCGGTCAAGTGCTCCAGGTCCTGCTCGGCAATACCGGGGCCGTGATCGCGCACGGTGAAGGCCACTCGGCCCTTGTCCATGTGTACGGCCAGTTCCACAGGCTCGGTGCCCCGGGTATGGCGCAGGGCGTTGTCCAACAGGTTGCGCAAGGCCGTCACTGCCAGCGGCGCCGGCATGCCCAGATAAACCTGGGCGGCGCCTGGGTCCAGCTGCAGCGCGATGCGCTGCGAATCACCCAACCCGGTGTCCTGAATGGCCTGGCGCGCCACCTGCTCTGCGCTGCACTGCACGCCGTCCTCGAACGACAGGCTGCCCTCCACCCGCGCCAGCAACAGCAATTGCTCCAAAGTCCGGTGCAACCGGTCGGCGCCCTGTTCGGCGTGTTCAAGCGCCTGCTCGCGGATGTCGCCATCGGTCATCCGTGCCACCTGCAGGTGGGTCTTGATCGCGGTCAGGGGTGTGCGCAGCTCATGGGCGGCATCGTCGGTCAGCCGGCGCTCACGCTCGATGGTCTGGGCGATGCGCTGGAACAACTGGTTCTGGGTATCGAGCAGCGGCTGCAATTCGCCGGGCAGGCCACGCACCTGCAAGGGCTCCAGGGCATCGGGGCTGCGCCTGCGCAGGGCATCGCGCATGCGGTTGAGCGGCGCCAGGCCCTTGCCGACACCGATCCACAGCAGCCCCAGGCTCCCGAGCAGGGCGACCAGTACCGGCGCCGAGGCGGCCAGCAGAATCGAGCGGTTCAGCGCCTCGCGCTCCTGATGACGGTCTGCCGTGGTAATGCGTACATCACCACGGTAATAGGTGAAGGTGCGCCAGCGCGCATCATCGATGGTCTGGTCGCGAAAACCGCTGCGATCATCGTTCAACACCTGGTCGTTGCTGTGGTTGCGGGCGATGATTTCACCGCGCAACGAACTGACCTGGCACGCCATGCCATCGGGCACGCTGAGCTGGTCGGCACTGATTTTGGTGCTCTCGCCCTTGCTCACCAGCGGCTGCGGCATCTGGTCGATCAGGCCTGCAACCATACGCGCCGAGGCCACCAGGCGCTGGTCCAGGGAGAACATCATCTGATGGCGCAGATCGCGGAGCATCCAGGCCGCCGCCAGTGCCCAGATCACCACGAAGGCAGCCCCCAGGATCAGGGTCAGGCGTACACGCAGGCTCATGATTGCGAGGTCTCGGGCAGTTGCGCAGGGCCCAGGCGATAACCCAGGCCGCGTACGGTTTCGACAATGCCGTTGCCCAGCTTGCGGCGCAGGTGATGGATATGCACGTTCAAGGCGTTGCTCTCGACCTCGTCGCCAAAACCATAGACGCTGTCCTTGAGTTGCTCGCTGGACAGCACCCGGCCACGGTTGTGCAGCAGCGCCTGCAACAGCGCCTGCTCACGCCGCGACAAATCCACCGGGACACCGCCCAGGCAGGTTTCCCGGCTGCTGGGGTCGTAGCTCAGCGGGCCATGTTCGATGATGTTGACAGCCCTGCCTGCCGACCGGCGCAACAAGGTGTGCAAACGCGCCGCCAGTTCCCGCAGGTCGAAGGGCTTCAACAGGTAATCGTCGGCACCGGCCTGCAGGCCGTCGACCCGGTCGGTGATAGCGTCGCGGGCGGTGAGCACCAGCACCGGCAGGCTGTGGCCCTGCTGGCGCAGGCGCTGGAGCAGCTTGAGCCCGTCTTCGTCGGGCAGGCCCAGGTCCAGGACCATTACATCAAAGCTTGCCGCCTCTAGCAGCGCCTGCGCAGCGCTGGCCGTAGCCACCCGATCCACGGTCATGCCCTGGGCGGCAAGCCCTGCGGCGATGCCACTGGCAATCAGGTCGTCGTCCTCGCAGAGCAGTACGTGCATGGTCGGTCTCGGGGCTAAAAGTGGGCAGTGAAGCGCAGGCGCATTAAGTCAGGATTATGCCGTGCCAGGGCCGGAACGTCGCGGTCGGGCCGACAATCGATGCCGAGCGGTTAACACTCGGTTAATCGAACCCGGCCAGCATCGACCGCTCATCGCACTGCCAAGGCTTCGAGATGCGCGTTTTACTGATTGTCCTGATGTTCGTATTCAGTGGCCTGACCCAGGCCAACCCCTTTGCCAAAAGTGAATTCCTGCCGGTCAACGAGGCGTTCGTGTTCAGCAGCGAACGGCTGGCCAGCGGCGAAATGCGCCTGCACTGGAAAATCACCGACGGCTACTACCTCTACCAGAAGCGCCTGAAGTTCGACGGCCTGCCCGCCGAGCAGCAACCTGCACTGCCAGAGGCCCTGCCCCACCAGGACGAGTACTTCGGTGAAACCCTGGTGTATCGCGGTGAGCTGGAGCTGATTCTGCCCGCCGACGCAAGCGGCCAATTGCGCATGGGCTGGCAAGGCTGTGCCGATGCCGGCCTGTGCTACCCGCCGCAAACCAGCCTGGTCAGCCTGAGCGACACGCCGGCCGACGGGCAGGCGGCTGGGCAAGCCAGCGATCAGGCGCTGGCCGGCGGCTTGCAACAGTCGAGCCTGGCCTGGAGCCTGCTGGCGTTCCTCGGTCTTGGCCTACTACTGGCCTTTACCCCGTGCTCGCTGCCGATGCTGCCGATTCTCGCCGGGCTGGTGCTGGGCAATGGTGTCAGCGCCCGCCGTGGCTGGGCGCTGGCCAGCGTCTATGTACTCAGCATGGCCCTGGTCTATGCCGCCCTGGGCGTGGTTGCCGCGCTGTTGGGTGCCAGCCTGCAGGCCTGGCTGCAACAACCCTGGCTGTTGGGCACCCTGGCAGCGTTGTTCGTACTGCTGGCCTTGCCGATGTTCGGCGCCTTCGAGTTGCAGTTACCCGTCTGGCTGCGTGACCGCCTGGAACGCGCCGGGCATGGCACCAAGGGCGGCAACCTGTACGGCGCGGCGTTGCTGGGCGCCCTGTCGGGGCTGCTGATGGGGCCGTGCATGACCGCGCCGTTGGCCGGCGCGCTGCTCTACATCGCCCAGAGTGGCAACGCGGTGCATGGCGCCCTGGTGCTCTTCACCCTGGGCCTGGGCATGGGCTTGCCACTGCTGTTGCTGGTCACCCTGGGCAATCGCTACCTGCCGCGCCCCGGCCCGTGGATGAACCTGGTCAAGGGCCTGTTCGGCTTCGTGTTCCTGGCCATGGCGCTGTACACCTTGCGCACCGTGCTCGAGCCTTCGCTGTGGCTGGGCCTGGCCGGTGCCTGGCTGATTGCCCTGGCCTGGGCGGCATGGCCGGCGCTGCATAACCTGCGGGCTGTGCGTGCCGCACCCTTGATACTGGGTTTCTGGGGCAGCCTGCTGGTGATCGGTGCCGCTGCCGGTGGCGACGACCCCTGGCAACCGCTACAGCCTTTCCGTGCCGGCAGCGGCACGGTCGCCAGCGTGGCGCACACCGACGCCTTCGCCACCGTGACCCAGCCAGTCGAGCTGCAGCGCGAACTGGATGCGGCCAAAGCCCAGGGCCAATGGGTGATGCTGGACTACTATGCCGACTGGTGCGTGTCGTGCAAGGTAATGGAAAAACAGGTATTCGCCCGCGCCGATGTGCTGGCCGCACTGGACGGCGTACGCCTGATACGCCTGGATGTGACCGCCGATGCCACGCCGAGCCGCGAGCTGATGCAGCGTTACCAGGTGCCGGGCCCACCCAGCCTGATCTGGATCGGGCCGGAGGGCAACGAGCGTCGAGCGCGCCGTATCACGGGTGAAATCGACGCGAAGAGTTTCCTCGAACAATGGGCGCAGACCCGGAGTCAAGGCTGATGCTGACCGTAAACCTCGGGCCGTTGAACATGGCCATGAACCACCTGCTGCTGCTCTGCGCGCTGACGCTGGCCACCCTGGTCGGCTGGCGGGTGGCCAAACGCGGGGGCGACAACCCGGAGTCCGTGCTGTTCAGCCTGTTCCTGCTCGGCCTGCTCGCCGCCCGCCTGGGCTTTGTGCTCAGCTACTGGCCGATGTACCGCGATGACCCCCTGCAAATTGTCGACCTGCGCGATGGCGGCTTTCTGCCCTGGCCCGGCCTGCTGGCCGTGGCGGTGGGCGCCTTGTGGCAGGGTTTTCGCCGTCCCACTCTGCGCCGCCCCTTGGGCTGGGGACTGTTCAGCGGTGCGCTGTTCTGGCTGTTGGGCAGCCTGGGCAGTCACCTGTATGAGCAAGGCACGCAATTACCCGACACCAGCCTGCGCAAGGCCGACGGCCAGGCCGTACAGCTGAGCGCCTACCGTGGCCGGCCCCTGGTGATCAACCTATGGGCCACCTGGTGCCCGCCGTGCCGGCGCGAAATGCCCGTTTTGCAGCAAGGCCAGAATGAACGCCCGGACATCACCTTCCTGTTCGTCAACCAGGGTGAATCGCCGCAAACGGTCAGTAACTTCCTCGCCACCACCGGCCTGAACCTGTCCCATGTGCTGTTCGACAGCGGCGGCCAACTGGCCCAGCAGGTCGGCTCCATGGCCCTGCCCACTACCTTGTTCTACAACGCCGACGGTCGACTGGTCGGCAGCCACCTGGGCGAGCTGTCGCGGGCCAGCCTCAGCCACGCCCTGGAATCCTTCGAGCGCCCCGCCGCACCCGCCGTCTCCGACACTTCAAGGAATGACACATGCACGCTTTGCTGAAACTGCCCCTCACGTTCACCCTCGGCCTGCTGGCCAGCCAGGCGGTCATCGCCGAAGACCTGCCCAAGGCGGTCCAGCAGATGGAAGCCAAGGGGGTAAAAATCAAAGGCAGCTTCGACGCGCCCAATGGGCTGCGCGGTTATGCCGGTGAATACCAGAGCCGCGGCATGGCCCTTTACCTGACGCCCGATGGCAAGCACGTACTGGTCGGCAGCCTGTTCGATGAACAGGGCAAGGACCTGAGCGAAGCGCCCCTGGAGAAACTGGTCTACGCCCCGATGGCCAAGGAGATCTGGGCGAAGATGGAAAAGACCGCCTGGATTGCCGACGGCAAGGCCGACGCGCCACGCATCGTCTACCTGTTCAGCGACCCGAACTGCCCGTACTGCAACATGTTCTGGCAGCAGGCACGGCCGTGGGTCGAGTCGGGCAAGGTGCAGTTGCGCCACATCATGGTCGGTATCATCCGTGAAGACAGCCCAGGCAAGTCGGCCGCACTGCTGGCCAGCAAAGACCCGATCAAGGCCCTGCACACTCACGAAAAGGCCGGCAAGGCCAGCACCCTCAAGGCACTGGAGAAGATCCCGGCCGACGTCCAGGCCAAGCTCGACGCAAACCTGGCCACCATGGAAGAGTTGGGCCTGTCGGCCACCCCGGCGATCTTCTACCTCGACGAGCAGCAACAGCTGAAAACCCAGCAAGGTGCGCCACGGCCAGAAATGCTCGGCAAGATCCTGGGTAAACGCTGACAGCCTGAGCGCACGCCCTGGCGCCCAGAACGCCGGCAATGAAGTAGGCCGGAGCTCAATCGGCCCGGGGCTGGCTAACGATGATCTGATACGGCTGGAAGATGCGCAGCAGTTCGCCCTGGTCACGCAATTGCTGCAACAGGCCGGCGAACGCCTCGCCACTGATCGGTGCACCGGGACGTAGCAGTGCATAGTGGTGATAGACCTGGTCAACCCGTTCCGAAGCGCGTAACGCCTGGGCACTCTGCGGATTGCGGGCCTGAAAATCACTCAGGTAGGAACGGGTGACCAGGGCAACATCCGCCCGCCCGCGCTCGACCATCAACAGGTTGCTGTCGTGGGAATAAGTCAGGGTCGCCGTGAAGTGCTCGACCAGGTACTTGGGGTCGGACTTGAAATCGGCGAAGGCGTAGTGATAGCCGCTGTACAGGGCCAGGCGCTTGCCCGTGAGGTCGGAAAAATAGCTTTCGTCGCGCTCGGGCAAGTGCTGGGTGACATACACCTCGGCATCTTCCAGCCCCATGTCCACCGCCACGTGGGGGATCTCCTGCCAGTCCCACTGGGGGTTTTCGAAGATCGCCATGTCGGTGCGACCTTGCTTGAAATCACCAAAGCGCCGCGGGATCGAGGTGGGCACGAGGACGAACCGATAGTGCTGCTGGGCAGCGTTCAAGGCATCGACCAACTGCGGCAGCAAACCGGTGTCGGCGCCTTTCTCCGGGCGCACCGTATAGGGAGGAAAATGCGCCGCGCCGATTTTGACTTCGATTTCCTCGCGTGCCTGGGCTGGTATCACCATCCACAGGGTGGTGAACATGAGCAGCAAGGATCTGGCCTGCGCCATGGGCGTTGGAGTCAAAGCAACACACTCTTTGCGGGTTAGAGCCGAATTGAATCTAAGCTAGGCGTTTTCCGCGCGCGGTACAACAGCCGATTGTGCCAAAAGGCCAGCAAGCGGCATTTCGCCAGGGGATACCCCACAGGCCCGACTTTGGCTACGCTCTAGCGAGTCTTGCAAGGGAGCCTACTATGGGCCATTGGCTGGTGATCGACCTGGAAGCAACCACGGATGACGGCGGTTGGCCAGTCACGGATATGGAAGTCATCGAAATCGGAGCGACGCTGGTCAACCGCCAGGGTCGTGAGGTAGATCATTTCCAGCGTTTCATCAAACCGCGGCGCCGGCCGCAGCTGACCCCCTTCTGCCGAGAGCTGACCCATATCAGTCAGGCCAATGTCGACACGGCGGCGGGGTTCGGCGAGGTGTGGGGGCAATTCGAGCGCTGGATCGGCCATCATCAGGCGCATCTGGAAGCCTGGGTCAGCTGGGGTGATTACGATCGACAGCAACTGGTTCAGGAGTGGCAACTGCACAACCTCCAGAGCCTGCTGGCCAGCACACCCCACATCAACCTCAAGCAACGCTTTGCCAAGGCTCGGCACCTGCAACGGCCACTGGGCCTGAACGGTGCATTGCAGCTGGCCGGATTGCAGTTCAGCGGCCAGCAGCACCGGGCCCTGGAAGACGCCCGCAACACGGCGCGCCTGCTGCCGTTGACCCTGCCGCCAGGCGGCTTCTGAAAGCGGATGACGGCGCCAGGAGCCTTGGGCATACTGGCCAGCCTTTTCAGCCCCTTTTCAGGAGTCGCCCATGTTTAAGGTCAACGAGTACTTTGATGGCACGGTCAAGTCGATCGCTTTCGGCACTGCCGAAGGCCCGGCCACGGTTGGCGTAATGGCCCCCGGCGAGTACGAATTCGGCACCGCCCAGCGTGAAATCATGCACGTGGTGTCTGGCGCCCTGACCGTCAAGCTGCCTGACAGCGACAACTGGGAAACCTTCAGCGCCGGCAGCCAGTTCAATGTGCCTGCCAACAGCAAGTTCCAGCTCAAGGTAGCGGTGGACACTGCCTACCTGTGTGAGTACCGCGGCTGAACCGGGTACTGCACTGACCGGGTGGGGGCGGATTCATCCGCTTCCACCCTCGGTATCATCGCAAAAACGCTGCAACCCTCTGCGCCGCAGTTGCCAGATGATCTGCATGACTGAACCCCGACGCCTTCAACGGCTTCAGGTCATGATCCCCCGCCTCCAACCAGCACACTTCGATCGCCGGCGATAACACATACTCCTCCACTGCCTGGCGGTTCCCCAGGGCATCTCGCTCGCCCTGAATGATCAGCGTCGGCGTCTTCAGTTCCGCCAAGTGTGCTACCCGTGGCTTTTCCGGCTTACCCGCCGCGTAGAACGGATACCCCAGGCACACCAGCCCATCGGCGCCCAATTCGTCAGCCAGCAGACTGGCCATGCGCCCGCCCATGGACTTGCCGCCAATGGCCAGCGTCCCAGTGACCAAAGGTCGCACCTGCGCGTACACCTCGCGCCAGCACTCAAGCAGCTTGGCCTGCGTATTCGGCGGCCTTTTGCCACCATCGAGGCGCCGTTGCGCCATATACGGAAACTCGAAGCGCAGTACCCCCAGCCCTTGCGCCGCCAGCCTTTGCGCGATGTCGTCCATGAACCCGCTGTCCATCGGCGCCCCTGCGCCATGGGCCAGGATCAGGCACCGCACAGGCGCGCCATCCCCCTGATTTTGCGGGGCATTCCAGCGCCAGCCGCGGGTTTCGACCAGCTGTGCCCATTGATCCCCGTCAATACCGGCCAGTTGCCCATTACTCATGCTTGCCTCGCTGTTTAGTCTGCCTATAACCGTGGATGGGAACCCATACATGAACACAACCAGCAGTACCGCCTACAACTACAAGGTGGTCCGCCAATTCGCCATTATGACGGTGGTGTGGGGAATCGTCGGGATGGGGCTCGGCGTTTTTCTTGCCGCGCAACTCGTCTGGCCTTCGCTCAACTTCGACCTCCCCTGGACCAGCTTTGGACGCCTGCGTCCACTGCATACCAACGCGGTGATCTTCGCCTTCGGCGGTTGCGCACTGTTCGCCGCCTCCTACTACTCGGTCCAGCGTACCTGCCAGACCACCCTGTTCTCTCCACGCCTTGCCGCCTTTACCTTCTGGTCATGGCAACTGGTAATCGTGCTGGCTGCCATCACGCTGCCGCTGGGTTATACCAGCTCCAAAGAGTACGCAGAACTGGAGTGGCCGATCGACATCCTGATCACCATCGTCTGGGTCGCCTACGCCGTGGTGTTCTTCGGCACCCTGATGAAGCGCACCACCAAGCACATCTATGTGGGTAACTGGTTCTTCGGTGCATTCATCATCACCGTGGCCATCCTGCACATCGTCAACAACCTGGAACTGCCGGTCAGCCTGACCAAGTCCTACTCGCTGTACAGCGGCGCCACCGACGCCATGGTGCAATGGTGGTACGGCCACAACGCCGTGGGCTTCTTCCTGACCGCAGGCTTCCTGGGCATGATGTATTACTTCGTGCCCAAGCAGGCCGAACGCCCTGTGTACTCCTATCGCCTGTCGATCGTGCACTTCTGGGCCCTGATCACCCTGTACATCTGGGCCGGTCCGCACCACCTGCACTACACCGCGCTGCCCGACTGGGCCCAGTCGCTGGGCATGATCATGTCGCTGATCCTCCTGGCCCCGAGCTGGGGCGGCATGATCAACGGCATGATGACCCTCTCCGGCGCCTGGCATAAGCTGCGCAGCGATCCGATCCTGCGTTTCCTGGTGGTCTCGCTGGCGTTCTACGGCATGTCGACCTTCGAAGGCCCGATGATGGCCATCAAGACCGTCAACGCCCTGTCGCACTACACCGACTGGACCATCGGCCACGTACACGCCGGCGCCCTGGGTTGGGTAGCGATGATTTCGATCGGCGCGCTGTACCACATGATTCCGAAAGTCTTCGGTCGCGAGCAGATGCACAGCATCGGCCTGATCAACGCGCACTTCTGGCTGGCCACCATCGGTACCGTGCTCTACATCGCCTCGATGTGGGTCAACGGCATCGCCCAGGGCCTGATGTGGCGTGCAGTGAACGCCGACGGCACGCTGACCTACTCCTTCGTCGAAACCCTGGTGGCCAGCCACCCTGGCTTCATCGTGCGCTTCGTCGGCGGGGCGATCTTCCTGACCGGCATGCTGCTGATGGCCTGGAACACCTGGCGCACCGTGCGTGCTCCGGTGGCCACGACCGCCCCTGCCGCTGCGCAGCTGGCCTGAGGAGACCGAGATGAAACACGAAGTAATCGAGAAGAACGTCTTCCTGCTGGTGCTGTTGATGGTGTTTGCCGTCAGCATCGGCGGCCTGACCCAGATCGTCCCGCTGTTTTTCCAGGACGTCACCAACAAGCCGGTCGAGGGCATGAAGCCCTACACCGCGCTGCAACTCGAAGGCCGCGACATCTACATCCGCGAAGGCTGTGTGCAGTGCCACTCGCAGATGATTCGTCCGTTCCGTGCCGAGACCGAGCGCTACGGCCACTACTCGGTCGCCGGTGAAAGCGTCTGGGACCACCCGTTCCTGTGGGGTTCCAAGCGTACCGGCCCGGACCTGGCCCGTGTCGGCGGCCGTTACTCCGATGACTGGCACCGTGCCCACTTGTACAACCCGCGCAACGTCGTGCCCGAGTCGAAGATGCCAGCCTACCCGTGGCTGGTGGCAAGCCAGGTCGACAGCAGCCACACCGAGACCAAGCTGCGCACCATGCGCACCCTGGGCGTGCCATACACCGATGCCGACATCAGCGGCGCGGTTGAGTCGCTCAAGGGCAAATCCGAGATGGATGCGCTGGTTGCCTACCTTCAGGTGCTGGGCACCGCGATCAAGAACAAGAGGTAAGGGCCATGGACTTGACACTGGATATCGGTCAACTGCGCGGCCTGGGCACCCTCCTGGTGGCCATCGCCTTCATCGGCCTGTCGCTGTGGGTGTTCAACGGTCGGCGCGACCGGGAATTTGCCGAAGCCAGCCTGCTGCCGTTTGCCGACGACCGCCAGGCACCTGCCAATGAACCCGAATCGAGGAGTAACGGGCAATGACCACCTTCTGGAGTACGTACATCAGCGTACTGACCATCGGCAGCCTGATCGGCCTGACCTGGCTGTTGCTGGCAACGCGCAAGGGCGAGAAGCCCGGCACCAGCGACCAGACTATGGGCCACAGCTTCGACGGCATCGAGGAGTACGACAACCCGCTGCCCAAGTGGTGGTTCTGGCTGTTCGTGGGCACCCTGGCTTTCGGGGTCGGCTATTTGATCCTCTACCCGGGCCTGGGCAACTGGAAAGGCATCCTGCCCGGCTATGAGAATGGCTGGACCCAGGTCAACGAATGGCAAAAGGAAATGGACAAGGCGGACGCCAAGTTCGGCCCGATTTTCGCCAAGTTCGCTGCCATGCCGGTGGAGGAAGTAGCCAAGGACCCACAAGCGCTGAAAATGGGTGGCCGCCTGTTCGCCTCCAACTGCGCGGTGTGCCATGGCTCCGACGCCAAGGGTGCCTACGGCTTCCCCAACCTCACCGACAAGGACTGGCGCTGGGGCGGCGAGCCGGACACCATCAAGCAGTCGATCATGAGCGGTCGCCACGGCGTGATGCCAGCCTGGGCGGAAGTGATCGGCGAGCAAGGTGTGGCCGATGTTGCCGGCTTCGTGCTGACCAACCTCGACGGGCGCAAGTTGCCTGAAGGCACCAAGGCCGACATCGCCAATGGCCAGAAGCTGTTCGCCGCCAACTGCGTGGCCTGCCACGGTCCTGAAGGCAAGGGCACCCCGGCCATGGGCGCGCCAGACCTGACTCACCCGCAGGCGTTCATCTACGGTTCAAGCTTTGCCCAGCTGCAGCAGACCATCCGTTACGGCCGCCAGGGCCAGATGCCTGCCCAGCAAGAGATCCAGGGCAACGACAAGGTCCACCTGCTGGCCGCCTATGTCTACAGCCTGTCCCAGGAAGAACCGGCCCAGGGCGAGAGCCTGACTGCCAAGTGAAATCTTCGCGTAACTGAGCCTTGACTCAAACCGCCGCCTCCACCCGGATGCGGCGGTCCCCTTTCCCGCTTGCGACCAAGTGTCGCACCTCCCCCGCCACCCCGCCTTGCACCCGCCTTGAACACAACTAAGCTTGTTGCCACAGCGACCGCAACCGAAGGGCCGATGAACCCCACGGGCGGCGGTGCCAGTTGAAGAATGCGTGCAAAGGTAGATGGGATCGGCTCGACCTCTTCGTCCCCCTTCAGGGCAAACGAAATATGGTCACAGCAAGCCTGACCGATTGGACAAGAATTTGTGGATAACGGTACACATATCAAGCAGATAATTGTGTACACTTCGTCCGCCAACAATGCTCGAAACAGCGGTAGATCGGGCTTTGGCAAAGGTCGGCGCGGGAGCCATCGCGTTGCAATAACCACACGGTTTATACATACTTGCGCCGATTTTTTAACCTACAAAAACACCCAAACCGTGGAACCTTAGAATGAGCACAGCAATCAGTCCGACTGCTTATAACTATAAGGTCGTCCGCCAGTTCGCCATCATGACGGTGGTCTGGGGGATCCTTGGCATGGGGCTTGGCGTCTACATCGCCTCGCAACTGGTATGGCCCCAGCTCAACCTGGACCTGCCATGGACGAGCTTCGGCCGCCTGCGCCCACTGCACACCAACCTGGTGATCTTCGCCTTCGGTGGCTGTGCACTGTTTGCCACTTCTTATTATGTCGTGCAGCGAACCTGCCAGACGCGACTGATTTCCGACAGCCTCGCCGCCTTTACCTTCTGGGGCTGGCAAGCGGTGATCGTCGGTGCGCTCATTACCCTGCCACTGGGTTACACCACCACCAAGGAATACGCCGAGCTGGAATGGCCAATCGCCATTTTGCTGGCCATTGTCTGGGTGACCTATGGCGTGGTGTTCTTCGGTACCATCGTCAAGCGCAAGACCAAGCACATCTACGTGGGTAACTGGTTCTACGGTGCCTTCATCGTGGTGACCGCGATGCTGCACATCGTCAACCACGCGTCCCTGCCCGTCAGCCTGTTCAAGTCGTACTCGGCCTACTCGGGTGCAACCGACGCCATGATCCAGTGGTGGTACGGCCACAACGCCGTAGGTTTCTTCCTGACCACCGGCTTCCTGGGCATGATGTACTACTTCGTGCCGAAACAGGCCGAACGCCCTATCTACTCCTATCGCCTGTCGATCGTGCACTTCTGGGCGCTGATCACCCTGTACATCTGGGCCGGTCCGCATCACCTGCACTACACCGCGCTGCCAGACTGGGCGCAGTCGCTGGGCATGGCGATGTCGATCATTCTCCTGGCACCAAGCTGGGGCGGCATGATCAACGGCATGATGACCCTGTCGGGCGCCTGGCATAAGCTGCGCACCGACCCGATCCTGCGCTTCCTGGTGGTTTCACTGGCGTTCTACGGCATGTCGACCTTCGAAGGCCCGATGATGGCCATCAAGACCGTCAACTCGCTGTCGCACTACACCGACTGGACCGTTGGCCACGTACACGCCGGCGCCCTGGGCTGGGTAGCAATGATCTCTATCGGCGCCCTGTACCACATGATCCCGAAAGTCTACGGCCGCGAGCAGATGCACAGCATCGGCCTGATCAACGCGCACTTCTGGCTGGCAACCATCGGTACCGTGCTCTACATCTCCTCGATGTGGGTCAACGGCATCACCCAGGGCCTGATGTGGCGTGCAATCAACGACGACGGCACCCTCACCTACTCCTTCGTCGAAGCCCTGCAGGCCAGCCACCCTGGCTATATCGTCCGTGCCCTGGGCGGTGCGTTCTTCGCTTCCGGCATGCTGCTGATGGCGTACAACGTCTACCGTACCGTGCGCGCTTCGAAGCCGGCCGAAGCTGAAGCCGCCGCTCAGATCGCTGTAGTTGGAGCTCACTGATGAAGCATGAAGTAGTCGAGAAGAATATCGGCCTGCTGGCCTTCTTCATGGTCATCGCCGTGAGCATCGGCGGCCTGACCCAGATCGTCCCGCTGTTTTTCCAGGACGTCACCAACAAACCGGTCGAAGGCATGAAGCCACGTACCGCGCTGGAACTCGAAGGCCGCGACATCTACATCCGCGAAGGCTGTGTGCAGTGCCACTCGCAGATGATTCGTCCGTTCCGTGCCGAGACCGAGCGCTACGGCCACTACTCGGTGGCCGGTGAAAGCGTCTGGGACCACCCGTTCCTGTGGGGTTCCAAGCGTACTGGCCCGGACCTGGCCCGTGTCGGCGGCCGTTACTCCGATGACTGGCACCGTGCCCACCTGTACAACCCGCGCAACGTCGTGCCCGAGTCGAAGATGCCTGCCTACCCATGGCTGGTAGAGAACAAGCTCGACGGCAAGGACACGGTCAAGAAGATGGAAGTCTTGCGCACCCTCGGCACGCCGTACACCGACGCAGACATCGCCGGTGCCCGCGACGCAGTCAAGGGCAAGACTGAAATGGACGCCCTGGTTGCCTACCTGCAAGGCCTGGGCACCATCATCAAAAGCAAACGGTGACATTGATGGATATCGGGATGATTCGTGGCCTGGGCACCGTCGTTGTGATGGTGGCCTTTGTTGGCCTGGCGTTGTGGGTGTTCAGTTCTCGGCGCAAGTCTGAGTTCGACGAAGCGACCATGCTGCCCTTCGCGGATGATCCCGAAGCCAGCAAGCACGTCGAGCAAGCGCAAGCGAAAGCGTCTAGGAGTAACAACGAATGACTACCTTCTGGAGTCTGTACGTCACCGTTTTGAGTCTGGGCACCATCTTCGCCCTGACCTGGCTGCTGCTGTCCACCCGCAAGGGCCAGCGCAGCGAAACCACCGAAGAAACCGTGGGCCATGCCTACGACGGTATCGAGGAATACGACAACCCGCTGCCAAAATGGTGGTTCATGCTGTTTGTCGGCACCATCATCTTTGCACTCGGCTACCTCGTGCTGTACCCGGGCCTGGGCAACTGGAAAGGCATCCTGCCGGGCTACCAGTACCTGGATAACGAGAAGAAGACCGAGTTTGCCAACGGTCAGGCCGGCTGGACCGGCGTGCATGAGTGGGAAAAGGAAATGGCCCGTGCGGACGCCAAGTTCGGTCCGATCTTCGCCAAATTTGCTTCGATGCCCATTGAAGAAGTAGCCAAGGACCCACAAGCCCTGAAAATGGGCGGCCGCCTGTTCGCCTCCAACTGCTCGGTATGCCACGGCTCCGACGCCAAGGGCTCCTACGGTTTCCCCAACCTGACCGACAACGACTGGCGCTGGGGCGGCGAGCCTGAAACCATCAAGACCACCATCATGGCGGGTCGTCATGGTGTCATGCCGGCCTGGGCCGAAGTCATTGGCGAGCAAGGCGTGGCCGACGTTGCCGCGTTCGTGCTGACCAACCTGGATGGCCGCAAGCTGCCGGAAGGCGCGAAGGCAGATCCGGCCAATGGCCAGAAGCTCTTCGCCGCCAACTGCGTAGCCTGCCACGGTCCTGAAGGCAAGGGCACCCCAGCCATGGGCGCACCGAACCTGACTCACCCACAGGCGTTCATCTACGGCTCGAGCTTCGCTCAACTGCAGCAGACCATCCGCTACGGCCGCCAGGGCCAGATGCCTGCCCAGGAAGCGATCCAGGGCAACGACAAGGTCCACCTGCTGGCGGCCTACGTCTACAGCCTGTCGCACCAGCCTGAGAAAACCGCCGACGCGAAGTAATTCGCCCGGTAACAAGAAGCCCCGTCAGTGCAGACTGCCGGGGCTTTTTTACACCCCCGGCAAGCCCGCACCCAGGAGAGGTCATCACACCGTGCATGACCCAGATCAATTGACACGCCCACTACACCAATAGCCAGGCAAACCCAACGCGACTAAACGCCGCATCCGTGCCCCACGGGGCCAGTACAGGCGTATCATTCGCCGCAGAGCAGCATAAACTTCTGACTGCGGTCGGCACGCACTGATCGCGGCATTATTCCACTGCCGTGGGACTCAATGATGAGCAAGCAGATTCCAGTACATGATGTCACCCCGCCTGCCAACAAAGACAAGGACAGCGTCGACCTCTACGCCTCGCGGGAAAAAATCTACACCCGGGCATTCACCGGCATCTTCCGCAACCTGCGCATGGTCGGCGGCGCCTTCCTGTTCCTGTTGTATTTCGGCACGGTCTGGCTGAACTGGGGTGAGCACCAGGCGGTCTGGTGGAACCTGCCGGAGCGCAAGTTCTACATCTTCGGCGCCACCATCTGGCCCCAGGACTTCATCCTGCTCTCGGGCCTGCTGATCGTCGCCGCATTCGGCCTGTTCTTCATCACGGTGTTCGCCGGGCGTGTGTGGTGCGGCTATACCTGTCCGCAGAGCGTCTGGACCTGGATATTCATGTGGTGCGAAAAGGTCACTGAAGGTGATCGCAACCAGCGCATGAAGCTCGACAAGGCCCCCATGAGCGGCAACAAGTTCCTGCGCAAGCTGGCCAAGCACAGCCTGTGGCTGCTGATCGGCTTTGTCACCGGCATGACCTTCGTCGGCTACTTCTCCCCTATACGCGAACTGGTGGTGGAATTCTTCACCGGCCAGGCCGACGGCTGGGCCTACTTCTGGGTCGGTTTCTTCACCCTGGCCACCTACGGCAACGCCGGCTGGCTGCGCGAGCAGGTGTGCGTGTACATGTGCCCGTATGCACGTTTCCAGAGCGTGATGTTCGACAAGGACACCCTGATCGTCTCCTACGATCCGCGTCGCGGCGAAACCCGTGGCCCGCGCAAGAAAGACCTCGACTACAAGGCCAAGGGCCTGGGTGACTGCATCGATTGCACCATGTGCGTCCAAGTCTGTCCGACCGGTATCGACATCCGCGATGGCCTGCAGATCGAATGCATCGGCTGCGCCGCCTGCATCGATGCCTGCGACACCATCATGGACAAGATGAACTACCCCAAGGGCCTCATCAGCTACACCACCGAGCACAACCTCTCGGGCCAGAAAACCCATATGCTGCGCCCTCGCTTGATCGGCTACGCAGTGGTGCTGCTGGCGATGATCGCCCTGCTCGCCAGCGCCTTCGTCATGCGTTCGCTGGTGGGCTTCGATGTCAGCAAGGACCGGGTCCTGTACCGCGAGAACGCCCAGGGCCGGATCGAGAACGTCTACAGCCTCAAAGTGATGAACAAGGACCAGCGCGACCACGTCTATGTGCTCGACGCCGCCGGCCTGCCGGACCTCAAGCTGGAAGGCGCACGGGAAATCCGCGTGGCAGCCGGCGATATTGTCAGCCTGCCGGTACAACTGTCGATGGCCCCGGAAAAATTGCCATCGAGCACCAACGAAGTCACCTTCATCCTCAAGGACGCCGACGACAGCGCCACCCAGGTTGAAGCCAAGAGCCGTTTCATCGGCCCACAAATTCGATAAGAGATTGCGCCCATGCCTTCTGCAACTGCCGCCAGCCCCTGGTACAAGCACCTCTGGCCCTGGATTATCATCGGGGTGCTGGCCACCTCGGTGACCTTGAGCCTGACCATGGTGACCATTGCGGTGAACAACCCGGACAACCTGGTCAACGACAACTACTACGAGGCCGGCAAAGGCATCAACCGCTCCCTGGACCGTGAACTGCTGGCCCAGACTCTCAAGCTCAAGGCCAGCATCCACCTGGACGAACTGACCGGTGAAGTCGACCTGCGCCTGACCGGCAACAGCCAGCCAAAGACCCTGGAACTGAACCTGATCTCGCCGACCCAGCCGGAAAAAGACCGCCGGGTGATCCTGGCCCGTAGCGAAAGCGAGGCCGGACGTTACCTGGGCCAGTTGACCGACCAAGTTGATGGTCGTCGTTTTGTCGAACTGCTGGGCAGCGAGAACCAACAGGTATGGCGCTTGTTCGAGGAAGAGAAAGTCGCGCACGGGGTAACCCTGCAGCTGGGCGACGAAGCCTTGCAAGGGGCTGAACACCACGAGAATTGAGGGACGCCCCGCCGGTAGGAGCGGGCTTGCCCCGCGATCCCTCCCTCCAAAAAACAAACGACCGACCACCATGACCTCGCCCACGCCTTGCTACCACTGCGCCCTGCCCGTTCCTGCCGGCAGCCACTTCACCGCCGTGGTACTCGGCCAGCCCCGGCAGTTCTGCTGCCCTGGCTGCCAGGCCGTGGCCGAAGCCATTGTCGCCGGCAACCTGGAAAGTTATTACCAGCACCGCAGCGAAGCCAGCGCCAACCCCGAGGCCCTGCCCCAGCAACTGGTCGATGAACTGGCCCTGTATGACCGCGCCGACGTGCAAAAGCCCTTTGTGCGCCACAGTGGCGAACTGGCTGAAACCACCCTGCTGATCGAAGGCATCAGCTGCGCCGCCTGCGGCTGGCTGATCGAAAAGCACCTGCGCAATTTGCCCGGCGTTGCCGAGGCGCGCCTGAACCTGTCCAACCACCGCCTGCAGGTCAACTGGGCCGACAGCCAATTGCCGCTGTCCCGGTTGCTCGCCGAGCTGCGCCACATCGGCTACGCCGCCCACCCCTACCAGGCCGACCGCGCCGCCGAACAACTGGCCAACGAGAACCGCACCGCTCTGCGCCAATTGGGCGTCGCCGGCCTGCTATGGTTCCAGGCCATGATGGCGACCATGGCCACCTGGCCGGAATTCAACATCGACCTGAGCCCCGAGCTGCACACGATCCTGCGCTGGGTCGCGCTGTTCCTCACCACGCCTATCGTGTTCTACAGCTGTGCGCCGTTTTTCCGCGGCGCGGCCCGCGACTTGCGCACCCGCCACCTGACCATGGATGTCTCGGTGTCGCTGGCCATCGGCCTGGCCTATGGCGCTGGCATCTGGACGGCGATCACCGGCAGTGGCGAGCTGTATTTCGATGCCGTGGGCATGTTCGCTTTGTTCCTGCTGGCTGGCCGCTACCTTGAGCGCCGCGCCCGCGAGCGCACCGCCGCCGCCACGGCACAGCTGGTCAACCTGTTGCCGGCGTCCTGCCTGCGCCTGGGCGCAGCCGGTCAGAGCGAGCGCATCCTGCTGCGTGAGCTCCAGCTGGGCGATTGCGTGTTGATTCAGCCGGGCCATGTAGTACCGGCCGACGGTCGTATCGTCAGCGGCCAGTCCAGTGTCGACGAATCGCTGCTGACCGGCGAATACCTGCCACAGCCGCGCCGCGCCGGCGATGCGGTTACCGCTGGAACCCTGAACGTCGAGAGTGCATTGACCGTCGAGGTGCAGGCTCTGGGCCAGGACACCCGCCTGTCGGCCATCGTCCGCCTGCTGGAGCGCGCCCAGTCGGAAAAGCCGCGACTGGCCGAGATCGCCGACCGCGCCTCGCAGTGGTTTCTGCTGTTTTCCCTTGTCGCCGCCGCTGCCATCGGCCTGCTCTGGTGGCAGCTGGATCCGTCACGGGCATTCTGGATTGTGCTGGCCATGCTGGTCGCCACCTGCCCTTGCGCGCTGTCGCTGGCCACTCCGACCGCACTCACTGCCGCCACGGGCACCCTGCACAAGCTCGGCCTGCTGCTGACCCGTGGCCACGTGCTGGAAGGCCTGAACCAGATCGACACGGTGATCTTCGACAAGACCGGCACCCTGACCGAAGGGCGCCTGACCTTGCGCAGCATCCGTCCGCTGGGCCAGCAGGACGCCGACCAGTGCCTGATGCTCGCCGCCGCCCTTGAAAACCGCTCCGAACACCCGATCGCGCGCGCCTTCGGCCGCGCCAGCATCCCCGCCGAAGAAGTTCATGCCGAGCCTGGCCTGGGTCTCGAGGGCCTGGTACAGAGCCAACGCCTGCGCATTGGCGAGCCCGGCTTTGTCTGCGCCCTGAGTGGCGACACAGCGCCTTCCATGCCCGATGAGCCCGGCCAGTGGCTGCTGCTGGGTGATACTTCGGGGCCGCTCGCATGGTTGGTGCTGGATGACCGCTTGCGCAGCGACGCCGCCGACCTGCTCGCTGCCTGCCGCGCACGTGGCTGGCACACCCTGCTGCTCTCTGGCGACAGCTCGCCGATGGTACAGAGCGTGGCCGCGGAGCTTTCGATCGACGAGGCCATTGGTGGGCTGCGCCCGGATGACAAGCTGGAAAAACTCAAGGCGTTGCAGCAACAGGGCCGCAAGGTGTTGATGCTGGGCGACGGGGTCAACGATGTGCCGGTGCTGGCCGCCGCCGACATCAGCATTGCCATGGGCTCTGCGACCGACCTTGCCAAGACCAGCGCCGACGCGGTGCTGCTGTCCAACCGTCTCGATGCTCTCGTCCAGGCCTTCAGCCTGGCGCGCCGCACGCGGCGGATCATTATCGAGAACCTGCTCTGGGCCGGGCTGTATAATGGCCTCATGTTGCCCTTCGCCGCCCTGGGCTGGATCACACCGGTCTGGGCCGCGGTCGGCATGTCGGTCAGCTCGCTGATCGTGGTGCTCAATGCCCTGCGCCTTACCCGGCTCAGCGGCCAGGCCGCCACGGGTGCGCCGGCCAGCACCTCACACCCTGCCACGGCCTGATCAGGAGTCACCATGCCCGCGCTCTACGTCATGATTCCCGCCGCGCTGCTGATCGTCGCCATCGCCGTGTACATCTTTTTCTGGGCGGTGGACAGCGGCCAGTACGACGACCTCGACGGCCCGGCCCACAGCATCCTGTTCGATGACCAGGACCCTCAGCATACCGCCGCCATGGACGAAGCCGACGGCAAGAAACCCGACGACGGCGCCCCACCCCGTGCTTGAACTGCTCCCACTGCTCAGCTCGGCGCTGATTCTGGGCCTGTTGGGCGGCGGTCACTGCCTGGGCATGTGCGGCGGCCTGATGGGCGCCCTGACCCTGGCCATTCCCAAGGAACAGCGCAGTCGCCGGTTTCGTCTGCTGCTGGCCTACAACCTTGGACGCATCCTCAGCTACGCCCTGGCCGGCTTGCTGCTGGGCCTGGCTGGCTGGGCCGTGGCCAACAGCCCGGTGGCCCTGGGCATGCGCGTGGTCGCAGCACTGCTGTTGATCTGCATGGGCCTGTACCTGGCCGGCTGGTGGAGCGGCCTGACCCGCATCGAAGCCCTGGGACGCGGCCTGTGGCGGCACATCCAGCCTGTGGCCAACCGCCTGCTGCCCGTGTCGAGCCTGCCCCGCGCCCTGCTGCTGGGCGCGCTGTGGGGCTGGCTGCCCTGCGGCCTGGTCTACAGCACCCTGCTGTGGGCGGCGAGCCAGGGCAATGCCGTCGACAGCGCCCTGCTGATGCTCGCCTTCGGCCTGGGTACCTGGCCGGTGCTGCTGGCCACAGGGCTTGCCGCCGAGCGCACCAGCGCACTGCTGCGCAAACGCGGCGTCCGGGTTGCCGGTGGACTGCTGGTGATCCTGTTCGGCCTCTGGACCCTGCCCGGGCCGCACCAGCACTGGCTTATGGGCCACTGAAGCCGCGTTGATACAAATCAACACGCAATTGTGCCCAACTCCCTAGACTCCGGACACTAGCTGCTTTATCCGGGGACCGCCCACATGCTCGACGCACTTCGTTGGGACTCTGACCTGATCCGTCGTTACGACCTGGCAGGTCCACGCTACACCTCATACCCAACCGCCGTGCAACTGCACAGCGAAGTCGGCTCATTCGACCTTCTGCACGCCCTGCGTGACAGCCGCCGCGCCGTGCGCCCGCTGTCGCTCTATGTACACGTGCCGTTCTGCGCCAACATCTGCTACTACTGCGCCTGCAACAAGGTCATCACCAAGGACCGGGGCCGCGCCCTGCCCTACTTGCAGCGCCTGGAGCAGGAGATCCAGCTGATCGCCTGCCACCTGGACCCTAAACAAACTGTCGAGCAACTGCATTTTGGCGGTGGCACCCCGACCTTTCTCAGCCATGTCGAACTGCGGCGCCTGATGGCGTACCTGCGCCAGCACTTCAACCTGCTGGATGACGACTCCGGCGACTATGGCATCGAAATCGACCCTCGCGAAGCCGACTGGTCGACCATGGGCCTGCTGCGCGAGCTGGGTTTCAACCGAGTCAGCCTCGGCGTGCAAGACCTCGACCCTGTCGTGCAACGGGCGATCAATCGCCTGCAGAGCCTGGAGCAGACACGCGCGATCATTGAAGCTGCACGTACCCTGCAGTTCCGCTCGATCAACCTCGACCTGATCTACGGCCTGCCCAAGCAAACCCCCGACGGGTTCGCCCGCACGGTGGATGAAGTCATCAAGTTGCAACCGGATCGCCTGTCGGTGTTCAACTATGCGCACCTGCCGGAACGCTTTATGCCCCAACGACGCATCGACAGCAACGACCTTCCCGCACCGGCCGCCAAACTGGAAATGCTGCAGCGGACCATCGAGCAACTGACTGCCGCCGGCTACCGCTACATCGGCATGGACCACTTCGCCCTCCCTGATGACGAACTGGCCATTGCCCAGGAAGAGTCGACACTGCAACGCAACTTTCAGGGCTACACCACCCACGGCCATTGCGACCTGATCGGCCTTGGCGTTTCAGCCATCAGCCAGATCGGCGACCTCTACTGCCAGAACAGCAGCGACCTGAACACGTACCAGAACTCGCTGCTCAGCGCCCAGCTGGCCACCAGTCGTGGCCTGGTCTGCACCGCTGACGACCGCTTGCGCCGTGCTGTGATCCAGCAACTGATCTGCCATTTCGAGCTGGATTTCGACACCATCGAACAGGCCTTCACCATCGACTTTCGCGGTTACTTCAAGGACGAGTGGCCCGCACTGCAAGCCATGCACAAAGACGGCCTGATCTACCTCAGTGCCAAGGGCATCGAGGTGCTGCCTGCCGGACGGCTGCTGGTACGCTCGGTTTGCATGGCGTTCGACGCCTACCTGGGCATGCACAGCCAGCAGCGATTCTCACGGGTCATCTGATTTACAGAATTCCTTGTAAAGCACACTATGTTTAGTGAGGTCGGACGATAAACCGCACCTCTGCCAGCACGCCTTACCCGGCACAGACTGGCCGAAACCCCATGCCCTGAGTTACCCTTACGGCTTATGTGTGCTTTCCCACAAGGAATGAAGAAATGTCCGAGCCAGTTAAACTGCGCCCTCACAACCAGGCCCACTGCAAGGATTGCAGCCTGGCGCCTCTATGCCTGCCATTGTCGTTGAACATGGAAGACATGGATGCACTGGATGAAATCGTCAAACGCGGGCGACCGTTGAAGAAAGGCGAGTTTCTGTTCCGCCAGGGTGACAACTTCGGCTCAGTTTACGCGGTGCGCTCCGGCGCCCTGAAAACCTTCAGCTTGAGCGACGGCGGCGAAGAACAGATCACCGGCTTCCACCTGCCCAGCGAGCTGGTCGGCCTGTCCGGCATGGACACCGAAGCTTACCCGGTCTCGGCCCAGGCCCAGGAAACCACCTCGGTCTGCGAGATCCCGTTCGAACGCCTCGACGAGCTGTCGGTCCAGTTGCCTCAACTGCGCCGGCAATTGATGCGAGTGATGAGCCGCGAGATTCGGGACGACCAGCAAATGATGCTGCTGCTGTCGAAAAAAACCGCGGACGAGCGTATCGCCACCTTCCTGGTCAACCTCTCGGCGCGCTTCCGTGCCCGTGGCTACTCGGCCAACCAGTTCCGCCTGAGCATGTCGCGCAACGAGATCGGCAACTACCTGGGCCTGGCCGTGGAAACGGTTTCCCGCGTGTTCACCCGCTTCCAGCAAAATGGCCTGATTTCTGCCGAAGGCAAGGAAATCCATATCCTCGATCCGATCCAGCTGTGTGCGCTGGCCGGTGGCTCGCTGGACAGCTGAGCCAGCAGGATAAAGGGTATACTGGCGGGCATTCGTTTTTCAGGATACCCGCCTCATGCACAGCGAACCCTTCGACCTCAAAGCCCTGATCCGCCCGGTCCCGGACTTCCCGAAACCAGGCGTGATCTTTCGCGACATCACTCCGCTGTTCCAGTCGCCACGAGGCCTGCGCCATGTGGCAGACGCCTTCATCGAGCGTTATGTCGAGGCCGAATTCAGCCACATCGGTGCCATGGACGCCCGCGGCTTCCTGATCGGCTCGATCATCGCCCACCAACTGAACAAACCCCTCATCCTGTTTCGCAAGCAAGGCAAACTGCCAGCCGACGTGATCGCCGAAGGCTACCAGACCGAATACGGCGAAGCCTTCCTCGAAGTACACACCGACAGCCTGTGCGAAGGCGACTCGGTGTTGGTGTTCGATGACCTGATCGCCACGGGTGGTACCTTGCTGGCAGCCACCAAGCTGGTACGGCGCATGGGCGCCGAAGTGTTCGAGGCTGCCGCGATCATCGACCTGCCGGAGCTGGATGGGTCGAAGCGGCTGAATGATGCGGGCGTGCCGACTTTTTGCCTGACTGCGTTTTCGTTGAGCGAGCTCTAATACATCGCGGGGCAAACCCGCTCCTACTGCAGGAGCGGGCTTGCCCCGCGATTGCATTCACAACGAGATCGGCTTGCGCCCGGCAAAAGAATGCGCCAGGGTCCCGCCATCCACCAGTTCCAGCTCCCCGCCCAACGGCACCCCGTGGGCAATGCGCGAGGCAACCAGGCCTTTGTCGGCCAGTAACTGGGCGATGTAATGGGCCGTCGCCTCACCTTCCACTGTCGGGTTGGTGGCCAGGATCACTTCGGTGAAGCTGGCCTGCTCTTCAATACGCGCCATCAACTGCGGAATACCGATCGCCTCAGGCCCAAGGCCATCCAGCGGCGACAGGTGCCCCTTGAGTACGAAATAGCGACCGCGATAGCCGGTCTGCTCGACCGCATACACATCCATCGGCCCTTCGACCACGCACAGCAGCGTGTCGTCTCGGCGCGTGTCGGCACACTGGGGGCACAGTTCCTGCTCGGTGAGGGTCCGGCACTGGCGGCAATGGCCGACGCCTTCCATGGCCTGGTTCAAGGCCTGGGCCAGGCGCAGGCCGCCGCTGCGGTCGCGCTCAAGCAACTGCAGCGCCATACGCTGAGCGGTTTTCTGGCCGACACCGGGCAAGGTACGCAAGGCATCGATCAGTTGGCGAATCAGGGGGCTGAAGCTCATGGTCAATTAGCCTGAATATCAATAAAGCACGAGAAAAACGACGATGGGAGCGACAGCTTCACAGCTGTGCTCCCACCGTGGGTACCACAAGGGTTGCCTTAGAACGGCATTTTGAAACCGGGTGGCAGTTGCATGCCAGCGGTCATACCGCCCATTTTCTCCTGGCTGTTCTGCTCGACCTTGCGCACGGCATCGTTGACGGCCGCGGCGATCAGGTCCTCGAGCACTTCCTTGTCTTCCTGCATCAGGCTGTCATCCAGGCTGATGCGCTTGACGTCATGACGACCGGTCATCACCACGCTGACCAGGCCAGCGCCCGATTGGCCAGTCACTTCGGCGTTGGCCAGCTCTTCCTGCATCTTGGCCATTTTTTCCTGCATCTGCTGGGCCTGCTTCATCAGGCCGGCCATGCCACCTTTCATCATGGGGATCACCTCAAATAAGAGTTACGGGGTGCGGCGCGGGCCTGGCCCGGGCTGCTTTAGTTATTCGGTCATTCGCCCTGTGCTACCTGGGCGTCTACAGGCTCAATGGTATCGTGTCGGACCATGGCACCAAACTGCTGAATCATCTGCTGGATGAGCGGATCGGCCTGGATCGACGCCTCAGCTTCGCCCTGGCGCTCGGCACGCTTGCGCGATGCCGCCTGGGCCGGGGTTTCCTGCTCGGGACGAATCAGCTCGATGGACAACTTGAGCGTACGCCCGAAATGCTGGTTCAGGGCCTCGTTGAGGCGCCGTTGCTGGGTGGCGTTGAACAGGGCGCTATGGGCCGGGTCCAGATGCAGCAGCCAGTCATCGCCTTCGGCGGCCATCAACGTACAGTTGGCGGCGATACTGCCGGTCATCCCTGAGATCGGCAACTGTGGGAATAATTCCAGCCATTGCAGCGCCAGGCCGGTGGCCGGTTGGGCGGCTGGCAGCGGCTCGGGCTCCACGACAGGAGCAGCCTCGTGTACATGCTCGATCGCCAGCTCATCCAGGTAACTGTAGCTGGCCGGGTCCATTTCCGGTTCGTAATAGTCCTCATCCAGCGGCGGCTCGTCGTCGCGGTCCATGCCGGCCGGGCTGTAGCTGATGCTGTCATCGTGCGCCGGCGCTTCCTCGCGAACGACAGCCGCAACCGGTTCAGGTTGTGGCGCCGGGGCGTCAGGTTCAGGCTCTGGCTCGAGCTCAACGGCAGTCGGCGTCTCTACCGGGTCGTTCCACGGCAGGTCGACCACAGGCTCAGGCGCTTGTACCGGGGGCTCAACCGACGTGGGCTCTGGCTCTGGCTCTGGCTCTGGTTCCGACTCTGCTACTGGCGGCGGGGCAACCGGCTCGGGTTCGACAACCGGCGCAGCAATCACCGCAAGCGCAGCCACGGTGGCCGCTGCCACCGTACTTGCAGAATCAGCTGTGGCCTGGCTGATCCCCACCGGCTTTAGTACCGGTTTCGGTGCGTCATCGGTATCGGCAGGCCGGAATGCCAGCATGCGCAGCAACACCATCTCGAAACCACCGCGAGGGTCTGGCGCCAACGGCAGGTCGCGACGGCCGATCAGGCCCATCTGGTAGTAAAACTGTACGTCTTCAGCGGGAAGGGACTGGGCCAGGGCCAACACGCGGTCACGGTCACCCTGACCGTTGTCGACCGCCTCGGGCAGCGCCTGGGCAATGGCCACGCGGTGCAGCACATTGAGCATCTCGGCCAGCACGCCATTCCAGTCGGGACCCTGCTCTGCCAGATGCCTTACCGCTTCGAGCAGTGCGCGGGCGTCGCCTTCGAGCAGTGCCTGCAGCACACCATAGACCTGGCCGTGATCCAGGGTACCGAGCATGGCCCGCACATCGGCGGCCAGCACCTTGCCTTCACCGAAGGCAATGGCCTGGTCGGTCAGGCTCATGGCATCGCGCATGGAGCCATCGGCCGCACGGCCGAGCAGCCACAGGGCATCGTCTTCGAACGGAACGTTCTCGGCACCCAGCACATGGCTCAAGTGCTCGACCACCCGTTCCGGCGTCATGTTCTTCAGGGAAAACTGCAGGCAGCGCGACAGGATGGTCGCCGGCAACTTCTGCGGGTCGGTGGTCGCCAGGATGAACTTGACGTAGGGCGGCGGCTCTTCCAGCGTTTTCAACAGGGCGTTGAACGAGTGACTGGAGAGCATGTGGACTTCGTCGATCAGGTAGACCTTGAAGCGCCCGCGGCTAGGTGCGTACTGCACGTTGTCGAGCAGTTCGCGGGTGTCCTCGACCTTGGTGCGGCTGGCGGCGTCGATTTCGATCAGGTCGACGAAGCGGCCCTCATCGATCTCCCGGCACACCGAGCACGTTCCACACGGGGTAGAGGTGATACCGGTCTCGCAGTTCAAGCACTTGGCGATAATCCGCGCAATGGTCGTCTTGCCCACGCCGCGGGTACCGGTGAACAGGTAGGCATGGTGCAGGCGTTGATTGTCCAGCGCATTGATCAAGGCCTTGAGCACATGGGTCTGGCCGACCATTTCGCGGAACGAGCGCGGACGCCATTTACGTGCAAGAACCTGATAACTCATCGAAAACCGTCGCGACTGGCAAGCTGAAGACCGCTAATCGTAGCGGAGCGGGGGCAAAATTGCACCCCGCCCATCGCTGCCGCTACTTCGCCATGCGCGTTAAACTCCCCGACGCGGCGCGGTAAGAGGATCAAAAGGCAGGCCCAGTGCTTCTCGGGTGAGTTGCATCAGCAACGCCTGCTCATCACCGGCCTGCTGTTGCTGGCGCGCCTGCTCGCAGCGTGCACGCTCTGCCTCCGGCAAGTGCGCCTCGCGCATCCGCTGCCGGTGAGCGCGCTGCTGTAGGTATGACTCAGCGGCGCTGACCTGCTGCTCAGTCAAGGTAAAACCATCTGGCCTGAGGTGCTGACGCACCCCGGGCAACGCCAGACGTTCATGCAGAGCCACACGGTAGTGTCGACATCACTTCACGATGACGAATCCTCAGATCCGGCTGGAGCACAAACTGCTCGCTGACATAATCAATCAACCGCTGCAGATTGAGATGAGACCGGGCAAAACCAAGCAACTGTGTCGGCGCCGGCATCTGCAGTGCAGCGCGCAGGCTTTGTAGCGCCTGTACCCGGATCTCAAGCGAACTGAAGGCTTGTATCGGACCATTGCGAGCCAGTTCGAGGTAGTCAGCCAGTCGAAAAAGCTCGCCCGCCAACCCACCCTCAGTTGCAGCCTGAGAAGATTCAATACCCGCCTTTCGCCAGCCGGATCACTAACCTACAGCCCCAGACATGCTGGCGCGACACAACGCAGCAACCGCCCTTCCGAAAGCCTTCGATGGGACAATGCAAGTCAAACGCCTGTGACTTATCGCAGCAGGGATTGCCATTGACGTGTGGCACTTAAATTGCGGCAGGAGCGCATTAGCTTACTCACCGACATCGAAACAAAGGTGCTGGCGCTGCCGTAGGTAGCCGAAGAGCGTAACTCGGATTGTCTAGCCACAACGACACCAGCTTTGAAAGGGTTCGCACCCTAGATTTAGAGTCTAGAGTGCGAGCAACAAGTGCCTACTCGTATAACGAGATAGTCCCCCTCAATTGCTCCGTAAATCCGTAGATATCATCCACAGAAGCGATTGGATGGCGTGTCTCGTTTTTCTCAGCATCGAAGATGCCTATGTACTTCTGACTACGATTGAAGTGAAGTCGGCAAATCGGCTTGCGGTTGTTGTCATCTAGCAGAACACCGAAGTAGCTTTGAGTATCGCGATGAACGATTCGCTTGGCATCCACAACCGCCCTGACTATTGCCTTGACGATATGGAAGCCCTCCAACTCATCAAGTGTCGTTTGGACTCGATCTTCTCCAGTCTCATCAACCGACTCGCTTTCCGCAGCAGGCTGGACAGCAGCCATAGCATATGAGGGCTCAACAGCCCCGCTCATTGCGGACTTTAGGCGATCATTAACTTGATCACCCAGGAACTGAATTGCCGCCTTCCGGGTTAAGGTAGTGAACTGCTCCCTGACCTTTTGCGTGATGATTCCATCGTATACACGAGTAGCGAAGAACTTCACAAAGTCATCACTAGGCTGACTGAACTGAGTAGCCATCTCTTTCTTGATCTGCCCAACGTACTTAAGTTCGCCCGCAGCGCTGATGATCGAATCAACGTCGAATGCGGACTTGGTCAGCTTCTGAAGTTCAGGTAGAGCATGCTCATCGATGTCCAGAAGGTCCAGCTCCAAGAAGGGTTTCTCATCCATCTTGTTGGGAGCATCGAGGTCAGTGAAGAAGCGGTATACCTGACCGTTGGTGAGGATCGAAATGCGAGCGCTGGTTACGTGGAAATACCGGAAGAGCTGGCTGGCGTGATTGATGTGCAGCGGCTCTCCAATCTTCTTACACTCGATCAGAATCTGGATTTCCCCATTCTTCATGATGGCGTAGTCAATCTTCTCGCCCTTCTTCGTCCCCACATCGCATACGTACTCTGGCGTCACCTCAGAAGGGTCGAAGACATCGTAGCCCAGGACGGAGTTGATGAAGGGCATGACAAAAGCGATCTTGGTCGCCTCTTCCGTCTGGATTGCCGGACCCTGCTGGCGGATTTTGGCTGATAACGCGTTCAGTCGCTCTACGAATTCCATATCTCGCTCCTCGCTCGGATGCCACATCCTAGTAGCAGCCCGCAGTACTGGCAATTGCAAATCACTCTAGGCCAAACACCGACAATCAGCAGATGCGCGAGGGACGCCCAGTACCAGGATCAACCCGATGGAGAAAGCATATTGGAGAGATGGTCGGAGAAAGCTAGAATGCTCGGTAAGATGCACCACTCAGGTTCACCTAAGCACTGCTCCACTTCGAGATTTTGAGCAAGATAAGCCCTTTATAATCAAGGACTTAGAGATAGGTGGCGGCCCCACCAGCCACACCCCGGCACACAATGTCACCGCTGCGGCTGCTCCCTTCCAGGCCTGACCGGGTTCACGGTTGATCGTTGCGGGGGGACCGATGGGGCCACCATAACGCATGCTCATCTGGCGACGAGCCGCGCCATTGTACCGGCCTGAGGCCAAGATACAACCTTTAGTTGATAAAAAATCATCACTACTCAATGACTTGGCGGGTTTCCGGTCACGCACAGGTGGATGAAGTGCAGTTTCGCCACCACCGCCGACGACAGCACGAACGGGTAGAAATCCACCTGCCCCATGCTGCGCGACAGTTCGTTGAGCATGGCCGAGAGCTCGACCCAGGCGTTGATGAAGGCAAGAAAATCCCTGGCGCCCGGATCTTCCGGCCGAAACAGGTCCTGCACCTGGTAAGGCGGATAATCCAGTTCCAGGCTTCGGGCGTTCATGCCCAGGGCCAGGGCGGTGTCCAGCGCATCGGTCATGTGCAGGTAGTGCGCCCAGGTTTCAGCCCAGTCTTCCCAGGGATGCATGGTGGCGTAGGCACTCACGTGAGCCAGTGCCCAGTCGCTCGGCGCACCCTGCTGGTAATGCCGCTCAAGAGCCTCGCTGTAGCTTTCGCGCTCGTCGCCAAACAATTGGCGAAAGCCGTCGAGCCATTCACTATTGGCAACCAGCCGATCCCAGTAGTAATGCCCCACTTCGTGACGCAGGTGGCCAAGCAGCGTTCGGTAAGGCTCATGCAGTTGCACCCTCACCCGTTCGCGCCAGTCGTCATCGGCTTCACGCACATCCAGGGTAATCAGGCCGTTGGCATGGCCAGTGATGGGTGCGTTGCCTTCAAGGTCGATGCCGATGAAGTCGAAGGCAAGCCCGGGGCCCTCGCCCTCGGTCTTGGGCTCGACTGGCAGGCCCAAGTGCAACAGTTGTGCAACGAGACGACGCTTGGCGGTTTCCAGCTTGCGCCAGCGCGGATGGTTTTCAGCAAGGGAAAGATCGGGAATCGTCCGATTCAGGCGGCAGGCCAGACACAGGCTGTGTGGCTCATCGGCCGCCAGCAGCCAGTTGCAGGCTGCGGGAGTATCGAGGTTGGCGCAACGACGCAGGGGGCCGAGCTCCGACTCTCCATCAAGCAGCCAGGCGCCCTCCTCCGCTCCCGGCAACAGACTCGCAACCCGGTTGCTCAGCGGCCAGTAGCCGAGCGCCGACTGACAGGCCAGGCACTGGCTGTTGCGAAAGAACACCGACTGGCCGCACTGACACTGCCAGACGCGGTCCGGACGCTGCGCCTGGCTGGCAAAAGGGGCCGCGATCCGGGCCCCCAACTGCTCGAAAAAACGATACATGCTGATCCTCCTGGCTGCCCGCCAAGACTAGACCATGGGTAACGTTGTGTTTATCGCTGTCAGGCCTCGATGCCATGTTCACCGAGAAACACCACGAACGCATCCTCGTCCAGCACCTTCACGCCAAGGTCATTGGCCTTGACAAGCTTCGATCCTGCACCAGGCCCGGCCACCACGCAGTGCGTCTTGGCTGAAACCGACCCGGCAACCTTGGCGCCGAGGCTCTCGAGCTTGTCCTTGGCAACATCGCGACTCATGCGTTCCAGCGAGCCGGTCAACACCCAGGTCTGTCCAGCCAACGGCAGCCCGGCCGCGACCTTTTTCTCGCTCGACCAGTGCATGCCGAACGCGCGCAACTGCGCTTCGATTGTCAGTGCCAGTTCCACATTGGCAGGCACCTGGAAGAAGGTGCGCACCGCCTCGGCCGGCTTGGCGGCCAGCGCCTGGCGCAAGTCGATGCCATCGGCAGCGATAATCTTTTCCAGACTATCGAGCTTGGTCACCAGTTTCTCGGCGCCGGTCGGGCCTACCGAAGGGATGTCCAGCTTGGCGATCAGCCCGGCCAGGGTGGTGCTGGCAGCAAACTCGGCCGCCAGCTCGCCTTCATCCTGCAACTCCAGGCCACGCTCGAGCAGTTGCGCGATGACCGTGCGGTTGTGCTCGTCTTCAAAGAAGCTGTGGATCTCGTGGGCGACTTCCAGACCGATATCCGGCAGGTAGGTAAGCACCTGCGGCAACGCTGCCATGACCCGCTGCAGCGAACCCAGTGATCGAGCCAAAACCTTGGCCGTCTCTTCGCCGACATCAGGAATACCCAAGGC
The DNA here is from genome assembly GCF_040438935.1 of Pseudomonas vranovensis. Taxonomy (NCBI): domain Bacteria; kingdom Pseudomonadati; phylum Pseudomonadota; class Gammaproteobacteria; order Pseudomonadales; family Pseudomonadaceae; genus Pseudomonas; species Pseudomonas vranovensis. The sequence continues at coordinate 3,194,479 of NZ_CP159259.1, forward strand.
ATAGATGAAACGTGCCAGGCCAGGCCGCTTGCTGGCCTCGATGGCTGCCAGCAGGTTCTTGCTCGACAGCTCGGCGAAGCCTTCAAGGTCGACGACCTGCTCGAACGTCAGTTGATAAAGATCGGCCGGCGAGCGGATCAGCCCCTCGTCCACCAGTTGCTCGACGCTCTTCTCGCCCAGGCCTTCGATGTCCATCGCCCGCCGCGAAACGTAGTGAATGATGGCTTGCTTGAGCTGTGCGGCGCAGGCCAGGCGGCCAACGCAACGGTACACCGCGCCTTCGCTGACGGTTTCCTTGCCTTTGCTGCGCTTGACCAGTTGCGTGCGCTCGACCTGCGAGCCACACACCGGACATTCGCCAGGGATATGGACTGGACGGGCATCAGCCGGGCGACGCTCGGTGACCACCTGCATGACCTGAGGGATCACATCGCCGGCACGGCGGATGATCACGGTGTCGCCAATCATCAAGCCCAGGCGCGCCACTTCGTCCATGTTGTGCAAGGTGGCATTGGACACCGTGACACCGGCCACCTTGACAGGCTTGAGCCGGGCCACAGGGGTCACCGCCCCCGTACGACCGACCTGGAATTCCACATCCAGCACTTCGGTCAGTTCTTCCATGGCCGGGAACTTGTGGGCGATGGCCCAACGCGGCTCTCGGGCGCGAAAGCCCAGTTCACGCTGAGAGGCCAGGCTGTTGACCTTGAACACCACGCCGTCGATCTCGTACGGCAGGTCATTGCGCCGCTGGCCAATGTCACGGTAGTACTCCAGGCATTCGGCGATACCCGCGGCATGACGAAGCTCACGGCTGATCGGCATGCCCCAGGCCTTGAGCTGCTCCAGGATGCCGATATGGGTATCAGCGATCTGCGCCGACACCTGGCCCAACCCGTAGCAGCAGAACTCCAGCGGTCGGCTGGCGGTAATTTTCGAGTCCAGTTGCCGCAGGCTGCCGGCAGCGGCGTTGCGCGGGTTGGCGAAGGTTTTGCCGCCCATCTCGATCTGCGCCTGGTTCAGGCGCTCGAAACCGGCCTTGGACATGTACACCTCGCCGCGCACCTCAAGCACGGCTGGCCAGCCTTCACCCTGCAGCTTGAGTGGGATGTTGCGCACGGTACGCACGTTGACACTGATGTCTTCACCGGTTGTGCCGTCGCCACGGGTTGCGCCTTGCACCAGTTGGCCGTCGCGGTACAGCAAGCTGACCGCCAGGCCGTCGAGCTTGGGCTCGCAGCTGTAATCGACCGCCGCACCGCCACCAAACAGATCTCCCGCCGGCAGATCCAGGCCCTCGACCACCCGACGGTCGAACTCGCGCAGGTCGTCTTCCTCGAAGGCGTTGCCGAGGCTCAGCATCGGCACTTCGTGACGCACCTGGCTGAATGCCGACAACGCTGCACCGCCAACGCGTTGGGTGGGCGAATCAGCGGTCACCAGTTCCGGGTGCTCGGCCTCCAGGGCCTTGAGTTCGTTGAACAGACGATCGTACTCGGCATCCGGCACGCTGGGTTCGTCGAGCACGTAGTAGCGGTAGTTGTGCTGATCGAGCTCGGCACGCAACTCAAGGATTCGGGATTGGGCAGTCATGTTCGTATTCTCTTGCAAAGCAAAAGAGCAGCCGGGGCTGCTCTTGCGTTTGGGGCTTCATCGCGGGGCAAGCCCGCTCCCACCGGGGGTGATGATTTTAGCGTTTCTGAGTCAGCGCACGACGCTCGAACTCAACGATGCGCTGGCGGTAATGCTCGATGGTCTGGGCAGTCATCACGCTGCGCTGGTCATCCTTGAGCTCGCCGTTGAGCTCGTGGGCCAGCTTGCGTGCGGCAGCCACCATCACGTCAAAGGCCTGCTTCGGATGGCGCGGCCCTGGCAGGCCGAGGAAGAAGCTCACGGCACGGGTGCTGAAGTGATCGATATCGTCCAGGTCGAATACGCCGGGCTTGACCGCGTTGGCCATGGAGAACAGCACCTCGCCGTTACCGGCCATGCTCTCGTGACGGTGGAAGATATCCATTTCGCCGAAGCGCAGGCCACTTTCGAGGATGTTCTGCAGCAGGGCCGGCCCCTTGAAGCCACCTTCGTCACGGGAAATCACACTGATCACCAGCACTTCTTCGACGGGCGGCAGGTCGCGAGCTTCGTTGGCACCGTAGCCGTTGCTGCTACGGGTCTCATCCGGGAAATCGTCGTCAACACTGGCGAACAGGTCAGGCTCGCGCTCACGCGGTTCGGCGGCCAGGTTCAGGTCGCCCTGCTGGGGTTCGTTGCCACGCTTGCGCTTGGAAGCCTTGGGCTTGTTGTCACGCTCGCGGGCAGGCGCACTCATGGACGGCAGGTCATGCTCATCCAGCTCGGGTTCTTTATGGTTGTCCAGCACCCGTGGCGGGCCCAACACTTCTGCACCGCCGCTACTTTCTTCGTCAGGCAGGTTTGAAAAGCTGCGATCCAGACGGAATTTCAGCTTGCCCTTGCCGCCGCGCATACGGCGCCAGCCGTCAAAAAGAATACCGGCAATGACAATGATGCCGATGACGATCAGCCACTCGCGCAGACCGATTTCCATGTAATCCCGTGCCTCTGTAAAAAATGCTGAAAAATAAAGGGTTTAAACCCCTTTAAAACGTGGCGCCAACTCTATGTTCTGACAGGCGTTTTACCCACGCAAAAGATAAGTGACATTAAGCTAGCACGACCAAAGATAACTTTACACCGTCTGTCGCAACTGACAGGCCCATTTACTGCAGGTTCACGCCGTATCCCACAAAATCAGGCGTCGACCATGGCCATTGCCTCTTCTACATCAACTGCAACAAGACGTGAGCAACCCGGTTCATGCATGGTCACGCCCATCAACTGGTCAGCCATCTCCATGGCTATCTTGTTGTGGGTGATGTAGATGAACTGCACAGTCTGACTCATTTCCTTGACCAGCTTGGCATATCGCCCGACGTTGGCATCGTCCAGTGGTGCATCGACTTCATCGAGCATGCAGAACGGTGCCGGGTTGAGTTTGAAAATGGCGAAAACCAGGGCCAGGGCAGTCAGCGCTTTTTCACCACCCGAGAGCAAATGAATGGTGCTGTTCTTCTTGCCCGGCGGCCGCGCCATGATTGTCACCCCTGTATCGAGTAGATCTTCGCCCGTCAGTTCCAAGTAAGCGCTGCCACCACCGAAAACTTTTGGGAAAAGTGCCTGTAATCCGGCATTTATCTGATCAAAGGTATCCTTGAAGCGGTTGCGGGTTTCTTTGTCGATCTTGCGAATGACGTTTTCCAGCGTGTCCAGCGCTTCGACCAGATCGGCATCCTGCGCATCCAGGTAGCGCTTGCGCTCGGACTGTTGCTGGTATTCGTCGATGGCTGCCAGGTTGATCGCACCGAGGCGCTGGATGCGCGCATCAATGCGCTCAAGCTCTTGTTCGGCTTCCTGCTCACTGGCTGCCTCGCCCAAAGTCGTCAGCACACCCTGCAGGTCATATCCGTCGGCCTGCAGTTGCTCATGAAGGGTCTTGCGACGCACGCTCAGGCCCTGCCACTCCAGGCGGTGCTGCTCCAATTGGCCACGCAGCAGTTGGGCCTGCTGCTCGGCCTGGGTCCGGCGTTTTTCCGCATCACGCAGTTCGCGGTCGGCCTCATCCATGTGCAGGCGCGCCTGACGCATTTCTTCGTCGACGCTCATGCGCTTTTCCAGCAGCTCTTCAAGTTTAAGGCGCAGCTCTTCAAGCGGTGCCTCGCCCTCTTCCAGATTGAGCGTGAGTTGCTCGCGCTTTTCGCTCAGGCGCTCCGACTGCAATTCCAAGCGCTCAAGGGCCTGGCGGGTCGAGTCGTACTGCGCCCGCAGCGATCCCAGCCGCACGGCCAGCTGATGACCATGATCCTTGTGCTGACGGGCCTCCTGACGCACCCGATCGAGGCGCTCCCGCAGGCTGTCGCGCTGGGCCAGGAGCAACTCACGTTGCTCGGTGTCCAGGGCCATCAGGTCGAGGGCCTCCTGCAATTGCAGGCGTGATTCACCGAGGTTTTCACTTTCCAATGCACGCTGCTCGTTCAGTTCGAGCAACTCTTCCTCCAGACGCCGACGCCGCAGGCTCACCTGCTCGGCCCGCGCCTTACCGGCCGACAGCCGGGCGTTGAGCTCGCTTTGCTGCCTGGCTTCGTCCTGAGCATGCCGGCGCAGCTGCTCGCGGCGCTCTTCAAGGGCCTGCTGCTGTTCGCGCGACTGCTCAAGCGTGAGGTCGAGCTGCTCAAGCGCAGCCTCTTGCTCCACACGCTCAAGCCCCAGACGCTCGAGCTCCTGACCACGGGCCAGCACGCCACCTTGTGCATCACTGGCACGGTTGACCCGCAAAAAATGCCGACCTATCCAATAGCCATCACGACTGACCAGGCTCTGACCGGCACCGAGGTGGCTGCGCTGGGCCAATGCCTGCTCCAGGTTTTCTACCGGGCGGACCTGCCCCAGCCAGGGGGCCAGATCAACCCGCCCCTCAACTTTGTCCAGCAAGCTGCCTGGCACGCGCGCGCCATCAGCAGAGGCATCAAGCAAACGCAAATCGCCCTGGCTGAACGCCGCGAGGTCGAGCCCGGTGAAATCATCCACCAGCACCGCCTGCAAGTCGGCGCCCAGCACGGTTTCTACCGCCAGTTCCCAACCAGGCTCCACCCGCAGGCCTTCGGCCAGGCGCGGACGCTGATCGAGACCTTGGTCGCGCAACCACTGCGCGGTACCGGAATCCGGGTCCAGGGCCGCCTGTTGCAAAGCCTCAAGTGACGCCAGGCGTCCGCCCAGCCGCTGCAGCTCACCTTGCGCCTGCTGCTGGGCCAGGACGGCCTGCTGCAACTGATCACGCAGGGTTTCAAGCTGTTCGACCACTTGCAGTTCTTGCAGCTGCAGGTCTTCCAGTACCAGCTCGCTGCTGGCCACTTGCTCGGCCAACTCAAGCAAAGCAGCATCTTCAGGGTCGGCATTGAGCTGGTCGCGTTCCTCGCCCAGCTTGCGCTGGCGCTCGAACAGGCGCTCAAGGGCCTGGTCCAGCTGCTGGATTCGCGCCTGCTGCACTTCGGCCTGGCGCCGCGGCTCGGCCGAGCGGGTGTTGAAGCTGTCCCACTGTTCCTGCCAGCCATGCATGGTGGCTTCGGCTTCCTCAAGGGTCGCGGCGGATTCCTCGGCGGCGGCCAAAGTGATTTCCTGCTCGGGCTCGAGCATTTCCAGCTCTTCGCCCAAGGTGGCGAGCATCGTGCGGTCGTGGCCCAGGTGCGACTCGGTCTCCTGGCGGGTACGCTCGGCTTCCTTCAGATCGTCCTGCAACTGGCGCAAGCGTTGCTGGCCGTGCTGAATACTTTGCTCGACCCGGGCGATATCGCCACCGACCGAATAGAAGCGACCTTGAACCTGGCCAAAACGCTCGGACAACTCATGGTGCCCGTCACGCAGGCGCTCGATGCTGGCATCGGCATTGCGCTGCTCGGCCACCAGGGCCTCGAAGGCCACTTCCTGGTCACCAATCACTGCTTCGCGCTGCCCTACCTGCTCATCCAGCGCCTGCCAGCGCAACGCCGACAACTGCGCCCTGAGCTGGCGCTCCTCAGCCTTGTACTCCTTGTACTTCTCGGCGGCCTGGGCCTGGCGGTGCAACCGCTCCAGCTGGCGCTCGAGTTCTTCGCGAAGGTCAGTCAGGCGCTCGAGGTTTTCATGGGTGCGGCGGATGCGGTTCTCGGTCTCGCGCCGACGCTCCTTGTATTTGGAGATGCCAGCGGCTTCTTCGATGAAGTTGCGCAGGTCTTCAGGCTTGGCCTCGATCAGCTTGGAGATCATCCCCTGCTCGATGATCGAGTAGCTGCGCGGGCCCAGGCCCGTGCCGAGGAAAATATCGGTGATGTCACGGCGCCGGCATTTGGTGCCGTTGAGGTAATAGGTGTTCTGGGCGTCGCGGGTCACCTTGCGGCGAATGGAGATTTCCGCATAGGCGGCATACTCGCCCACCAGCGTGCTGTCGGAATTGTCGAAGACCAGTTCAATGCTCGCCTGGCTTACCGGCTTGCGACTGGTGGAGCCATTGAAGATGACGTCGGTCATCGACTCGCCACGCAGGTTCTTGGCCGAGCTTTCGCCCATCACCCAGCGCACGGCATCGATGATGTTGGACTTGCCACAACCGTTGGGCCCGACCACCGCCGCCATGTTGCTGGGGAAGTTCACCGTGGTGGGGTCGACGAACGACTTGAACCCGGCCAGGCGAATGCACTTGAGGCGCATGCTCAGGCAGTCGCCAGTGCCGCCAGTACCAGCTCGCAACTGCGCTGGCAGTACTCCGCCAGTACGGTGCGGATGCGCGCCTGGTCGCGAGCGACCACCGCTTCGAGCAGGTTGGCAAACAGCGCCAGAAAATCACTCATCTCGGCCTTGCGCTGGTCCAGGGCGAGGAAATAGGCACGGCTCATGGCCGGTTGCAGATTCTCGACGGTTTCCTGCAAGTAGGGGTTGTTGGCGAACGGGTATGCCGCGCGCATCACCGCAAAACTGTCCTCGACGAAGGCGCGGATGTCCTGGCGCTCCAGGGCCGTGGTCAGGCGCTGCTGAATCTTGAGGAAGGGCGACAGGTCGCCTTCGGTGCGCCAGTTCTGCGCCACGGAATTGCCCAGCAAGGTATAGAGCTCGCCCATCAGGGTGCAGAGACTGCGCACATTGTGCTCGTCGAGCTCGGTCACATGGGCGCCGCGACGCGGCAGGATAGTCACCAGATGACGCCGCTCGAGGATCAATAGAGCCTCGCGCACGGAGCCACGGCTGACATTCAACGCCTGGGTGACCTTTTGCTCCTGGATACGCTCGGCAGGCTTGAGCTCGCCGCGAATGATCCGCTCGGCCAGGTAATGGGCAATTTGCTCGGAGAGGCTGTCCGGCGCCTTGAACGTCATGGTTTTCCTTCAAAATCATTGAACTGTGTACAAGGGGCGAATTGTAGCGCACTTGCCCCAGCGCCGCGCAGGGGCCAGGGCGTAGAAGTTGGCACGAATGGCGCAAAAGATTCGGCGTGGCTACAAGGACTATGCTCTATAGAAGAGCGCTTGTGGCAGGTGGGCAATGGCGTGGAAAATTTCCTGACCCGAAGGTCAGAAAATTGTTGACCTGAAAATCAAGTCTGCTTACAGTCCGCTCAACAACAATAAACCGCGTGTGAGGCCTTCCCGTGATCCAGTTTCTACTCAACCAGGAGCTGCGCAGTGAGCATGCCCTGGACCCCAACCTGACCGTGCTCCAATACCTGCGCGAGCATCTGGGCAAATCCGGTACCAAGGAAGGCTGCGCCAGCGGCGATTGCGGCGCCTGTACCGTGGTGGTCGGCGAATTGAGCCAGGACGATGATGGCCGCGAGCACATTCGCTACCGTAGCCTCAACTCGTGCCTGACCTTCGTTTCGTCGCTGCACGGCAAGCAATTGATCAGCGTCGAAGGTCTCAAGCATCAGGGCGAACTGCACAGTGTGCAGCAGGCCATGGCCGACTGTCATGGCTCCCAGTGCGGCTTCTGCACCCCTGGTTTCGTCATGTCGCTGTTTGCCCTGCAAAAGAACAGCGATGCACCCGATCTGCACAAGGCCCAGGAAGCCCTGGCTGGCAACCTCTGCCGCTGCACCGGCTACCGCCCCATCCTCGCTGCCGCCGAGCAATCGTGCTGCCAGGCCAAGCCTGACCAGTTCGACAATGGCGAAGCCCAGACCATCGCCCGGCTCAAAGCCATCGCACCCAGCGAGACCGGCGAACTCAACAGCGGTGACAAGCGCTGCCTGGTGCCGCTGACCGTGGCCGATCTGGCCGACCTTTATGGCTCTCACCCTGAAGCACGCCTGCTGGCCGGCGGTACCGACCTGGCACTGGAAGTCACCCAGTTCCACAAGACCCTGCCAGTGATGATCTATGTCGGCAACGTCGCCGAACTCAAGCGCATCGAAACCCGGGACGATCACCTGGAGATCGGCTCAGCCACCCCGCTGACCGACTGCTACGACGCCCTGAGCCGCGAGTACCCCGACTTCGGCGAACTGCTGCACCGTTTTGCTTCCCTGCAGATCCGCAACCAGGGCACCCTGGGCGGCAACATCGGCAACGCCTCGCCCATCGGCGACTCCCCGCCCCTGCTGATTGCGCTCGATGCACAGATCGTCCTGCGCAAGGGCGACAGCACCCGCACCCTGGCGTTGGAAGACTACTTCATCGACTACCGCATCACTGCGCGCCAGGAAAGCGAGTTCATCGAGAAGATCATCGTGCCCCGGGCCAAGGCCGATTGGACATTCCGCGCCTACAAAGTGTCAAAGCGTCTGGATGACGACATTTCTGCGGTGTGCGCCGCCTTCAACCTGCGCATCGAGAACGGCGTAGTCGAGGCTGCACGCATGGCCTTCGGCGGCATGGCGGCGATCCCGAAACGGGCCCGCGCCTGTGAAGCCGCCCTGGTCGGCAAGCCCTGGACCCAGGCCAGCATCGAACGCGCCTGCCAGGCGCTGGCGGAAGACTTCACACCGCTGTCGGACTTCCGCGCCAGCAAGGAGTACCGCCTGCTCGGTGCCCAGAACCTGCTGCGCAAATACTTCATCGAACTGCAAACACCGCACATCGAGACTCGGGTGACCGCTTATGTCTAATCATCACGCCCCCAAAAGCCAGGCCGAAATGGCCGAACTGTTCAGCCAGGGCCTGACCACCGGTGTAGGCGCCAGCATCAAGCACGACAGTGCCGACAAGCATGTGTCGGGTGAAGCGGTGTACATCGATGACCGCCTGGAATTCCCCAACCAGTTGCACGTGTATGCGCGCCTGTCCGACCGCGCCCACGCCCGGGTGCTGAGCATCGACACCAGCCCCTGCTACGCCTTTGAAGGTGTGCGCATTGCTATTACCCACGAAGACGTGCCAGGCCTGAAAGACATCGGCCCGCTGCTGCCCGGTGACCCGCTGCTGGCCATCGACAAGGTCGAGTTCGTCGGCCAGCCAGTGGTCGCGGTTGCCGCCCGTGACCTGGACACCGCTCGCCGCGCCGCCATGGCTGCGATCATCGAGTACGAAGACCTGGAGCCGGTACTGGACGTGGTCGAGGCCCTGCGCAAGAAGCACTTTGTCCTCGACAGCCATACCCACCAGCGCGGTGACTCGGTCAGCGCCCTGGCCAGCGCCCCGCACCGCCTGCAGGGCACCCTGCACATCGGTGGCCAGGAGCACTTCTACCTGGAAACCCAGATCTCTTCGGTAATGCCCACCGAAGACGGCGGGATGATCGTCTACTGCTCCACCCAGAACCCCACCGAAGTGCAGAAACTGGTGGCCGAAGTACTCGACGTGTCGATGAACAAGATCGTCGTCGACATGCGCCGCATGGGCGGCGGCTTTGGCGGCAAGGAAACCCAGGCCGCCAGCCCTGCCTGCCTGTGCGCAGTGATTGCCCACCTCACCGGCCAGCCGACCAAGATGCGCCTGCCGCGGGTCGAAGACATGCTGATGACCGGCAAGCGCCACCCGTTCTACATCGAGTACGACGTCGGTTTCGACGACAGCGGCCGCCTGCACGGGATCAACTTCGACCTGGCCGGCAACTGCGGCTGCTCGCCAGACCTCTCGGCCTCGATCGTCGACCGGGCGATGTTCCACTCCGACAACGCCTACTACCTGGGCGACGCCACCATCCACGGTCACCGCTGCAAGACCAACACGGCCTCCAACACCGCCTACCGAGGCTTTGGCGGCCCGCAAGGCATGGTTGCCATCGAAGAGGTGATGGATCACATTGCCCGTCACCTGGTGCTGGACCCGCTGGCGGTGCGCAAGGTCAACTACTACGGCAAGACCGAGCGCAACGTCACCCACTACTACCAGACCGTCGAGCACAACATGCTCGAGGAAATCACGGCCGAGCTCGAAGCCAGCAGTGACTACCAGCAACGCCGCGAGTCGATCCGCCGCTTCAACGCCAACAGCCCGATCCTTAAAAAAGGCCTGGCGCTGACGCCGGTCAAGTTCGGCATTTCGTTTACCGCCAGCTTCCTCAACCAGGCCGGCGCCTTGGTGCACATCTACACCGACGGCAGTATTCACCTGAACCACGGCGGCACCGAGATGGGCCAGGGCTTGAACACCAAGGTTGCCCAAGTGGTGGCTGAAGTGTTCCAGGTTGATTTTTCGCGCATCCAGATCACCGCCACCAACACCGACAAGGTGCCCAACACCTCGCCGACTGCAGCGTCCAGCGGCGCCGACCTGAACGGCAAGGCGGCCCAGAACGCAGCTGAAATCCTCAAGAAGCGCCTGACCGAATTTGCCGCCCGCCAGTACAAAGTGAGCGAGGAAGACGTCGAATTCCGCAACGGTCATGTGCGCGCGCGCGATGAAATCCTCAGCTTCGAGTCGCTGGTGCAGCAGGCTTACTTCGCCCAGGTGTCACTGTCGAGCACCGGCTTCTACAAGACGCCCAAGATCTACTACGACCGCAGCCAGGCTCGCGGGCGGCCGTTCTACTACTTTGCCTTTGGCGCGGCATGCGCCGAGGTGATCGTCGACACCCTGACCGGCGAGTACAAGATGCTGCGCACCGACATCTTGCATGACGTCGGCGCCTCGCTGAACCCGGTCATCGACATCGGCCAGGTCGAGGGTGGCTTCATCCAGGGCATGGGATGGCTGACCACCGAAGAACTGGTGTGGAACGCCAAGGGCAAGCTGATGACCAACGGCCCGGCCAGCTACAAGATTCCGGCCGTGGCCGATATGCCGATCGACCTGCGGGTCAAGCTGGTGGAGAACCGCAAGAACCCGGAAGACACGGTGTTCCATTCCAAGGCCGTGGGCGAACCGCCGTTCATGCTCGGTATCGCCGCCTGGTGTGCGATCAAGGACGCGGTTGCGAGCCTTGCAGACTACCGCGTGCAACCGAAGATCGATGCGCCTTCTACGCCGGAGCGAGTGCTCTGGGGTTGCGAGCAGATGCGCCAGGCGGTAGCGGCGCAGCAGCCGGCTGCCGAAGTCGAGACCGTGACACCGTAGGCGTCCATCGCGGGGCAAGCCCGCTCCTACCGGTAGGAGCGGGCTTGCTCAACGATGAGGCCCAGACAGGCACCACACAGGTAACTGAATATGCACACCTGGATCAACGCCCTCGCCGACCTGCAAGCCCGCGGCGAACCCTGCGTACTGGTGACCATCATCGAAGAGCGCGGCTCCACCCCGCGCAATGCCGGCTCCAAGATGGTGGTCAGCGCCTCGCAGCTGTTCGACACCATCGGTGGCGGGCACCTGGAATTCAAGGCGATGAAGATCGCCCGGCAGATGCTCGAGGAGCGCCGCGAATCTCCCCATCTGGAGCGCTTCAGCCTCGGCGCCAGCCTGGGGCAGTGCTGCGGCGGCGCCACCGTGCTGCTGTTCGAGCCGATGGGCCAGGTGCAGGCGCAAATCGCGGTATTCGGAGCAGGTCATGTCGGCCGCGCTCTGGTACCCTTGCTCGCCGCGCTGCCCTGCCGGGTACGCTGGATCGATTCGCGCGAGCAGGAGTTTCCCGAGTACATCCCGCAAGGGGTCAGCAAGATTGTCAGCGAAGAGCCGGTCGATGAGGTCGACGACTTGCCCGTCGGCAGTTACTGCATTGTGATGACCCACAACCACCAGCTGGATCTTGAGCTGACCGCTGCGATCCTCAAACGCAATGATTTTTCCTGGTTCGGCCTGATCGGTTCGAAGACCAAACGGGTCAAGTTCGAGCATCGCCTGCGCGATCGCGGCTTCAGCGAAGAACGCATGCAACGCATGCGTTGCCCGATGGGCCTGGCCGAGGTCAAGGGCAAATTGCCGATCGAGATCGCCGTGTCCATCGCTGCAGAAATCATTGCCACCTACAACGCCAGCTTCGGCCAGCACGACACCGCTGCCAATGCCGGCCCGATTGCCCAATTGCTGCCGCCGTCACGGCGCAGCCAAGCCATATGACGAGAGCCCTATGAGCGCAACCCGCAAAGCCTACCGTGCCGCCATCCTGCACAGCGTCGCCGACCCTGCCGAAGTTGGTATCGAAGCCTCCTACCAGTATTTTGAAGACGGCCTGCTGGTGATCGACGAGGGCAAGATCAGTGCCCTGGGGCACGCCAGTGAACTGCTGCCGACCCTCGCTGCCGATATCGACGTCGAGCACTACCAGGATGCACTGATCACCCCAGGTTTTATCGATACCCATATCCACTTCCCACAGACCGGCATGATCGGTTCGTACGGCGAGCAGTTGCTGGACTGGCTCAACACCTACACTTTCCCGTGCGAAAAACAGTTCGCCGACAAGGCCCACGCCGACAAGGTTGCGAAGATCTTCGTCGAGGAACTGCTGCGCAACGGCACCACCACGGCCCTGGTGTTCGGCAGTGTTCACCCCGAGTCGGTGAATGCCTTCTTTGAAGAGGCCCAACGCCTGGACCTGCGCATGATCGCCGGCAAGGTCATGATGGACCGCAACGCCCCCGACTACCTGACCGACACCGCCGAATCCGGCTACACCGAAAGCAAGGCGCTGATCGAGCGCTGGCATGGCAAGGGTCGCCTGCACTATGCAGTAACACCACGCTTCGCCCCCACCAGTACCCCGGAACAACTGGCCCTGGCCGGTCAATTGCTGGGGGAATTCCCCGACCTGTACATGCACACCCACCTGAGCGAAAACCTCAAGGAGATCGACTGGGTCAAGGAGCTGTTCCCGGAGCGCAAGGGTTACCTGGACGTCTACGACCACTTCAAGCTGCTCGGCGAGCGCTCGGTGTTCGCCCACGGCGTACACCTGTGCGACGAAGAATGCCAGCGTCTGTCGGAAACTGGCTCGGCCGTAGCGTTCTGCCCGACCTCCAACCTGTTCCTGGGCAGCGGCCTGTTCAACCTGCCACAGGCTGAGAAGTTCAAGGTCAAGGTGGGCCTGGGGACGGACGTGGGCGCCGGTACCAGCTTCTCGCTGCTCAACACCCTCAACGAAGCCTACAAGGTCATGCAGCTGCAGGGCGCACGCCTGAGCCCGTTCAAGTCCTTGTACCTGGCCACCTTGGGCGGCGCCCAGGCGCTGTGCCTGGACGACCGGATTGGCAGCCTCAAGCCTGGCAACGATGCCGACTTCGTGGTGCTGGACTACAAGGCCACGCCATTGATGGACTACCGCATCCAGCAATCGAACAGCATCGATGAGACGCTGTTCGTGCTGATGACCCTGGGTGATGACCGCACCGTCAAGCAGACCTTCGCTGCCGGTCGCTGCGTTCACCAACGCTAAGGTTCGCGGAACAACCCCTTGTACACCGCGCCGCCGATCACAGCCCCGATCAGCGGCGCCACCCAGAACAACCACAGCTGCTGCAGCGCCCAACCGCCGACGAACAACGCAGGTCCGGTGCTGCGCGCGGGGTTGACCGAGGTGTTGGTGACCGGAATGGAAATCAGGTGGATCAGGGTCAGGGCAAGGCCGATGGCAATCGGTGCAAAACCTGCCGGGGCTCGACTGTCGGTGGCGCCCATGATGATCAGGATGAACATCGCGGTCATCACCACTTCACTGGCAAAGCCTGCCGCCAGTGAGTAACCGGCCGGTGAATGCTCGGCATAGCCATTGGAGGCAAGGCCTGAGGCCACATCGAAGCCTTCCTTGCCGCTGGCGATGAAATAGATCACGGCAGCGGCGAGGATCGCGCCGATCACCTGGGCGATGATGTAGGGCAGCAGGTCCTTGGCCGGGAATCGACCGCCCACCACCAGGCCAACCGAAACGGCAGGGTTGAGATGACAACCGGAGATATGGCCGATGGCGAACGCCATCGTCAGCACGGTGAGACCGAACGCCATTGCGACCCCCACCAGGCCGATGCCGGCAGGCAGTGACGCTGCCAGCACCGCGCTGCCACAACCACCCAATACCAGCCAGAACGTCCCGATCAGTTCAGCACCCATGCGTTTGCTCAGGGGCATCGACATATACCTGTCCTCAAGTAGTTGAAGTTCTACGCAACGCGTGCAAGCCCAACTGCTTGATGAAGGTTTGCGGTGTGGAGCAGGTGAGAATCTAGCAGAGGCTGGGTGAAGTGCCAGCGGTGTCAAACGCATCGCGGGGCAAGCCCGCTCCCACAGAACGCTGTAGGAGCGAGCTTGCCCCGCGATTCAAATCAGCCTTTGACCGGTACCGAACTGCGCTTCTTGGTTTGCAGCAGGTGCGAGAACACCGCATGCAGGTCATCCGAGGCGCTTTCTTCGTCGAGGTTGAGCTTGCTGTCGATGTGATCCATGTGATGCATCATCAGGCTGACCGCCTGGTTCACATCACGGGCCTCGATGGCGTCGATCAGTTGCATGTGTTCATCGTAGGAGCAGTGCGAGCGGTTGCCGCTTTCGTACTGGGCGATGATCAAGGAGGTTTGCGACACCAGGCTGCGCTGGAAGCTGATCAGGGGCGCATTGCCCGCCGCCTCGGCCAGCTTCAGGTGGAACTCGCCAGAGAGGCGGATGCCGGCGCCGCGATCACCGCGCGAAAAACTGTCGCGTTCTTCACGCACCATCTGGCGCAGTTCATTGAGCTGCTCGGCCGTAGCGTGCTCGACGGCCAGCTCGGTAATGGCACGCTCGACCATGCGGCGCGAGAAAAACACCTGGCGAGCTTCCTCGACCGTAGGGCTGGCCACCACCGCACCGCGGTTGGGCCGCAGCAGCACCACGCTTTCATGGGCCAGGCGCGACAAGGCGCGACGAATGATGGTGCGACTGACGCCAAAGATCTCGCCCAGGGCTTCCTCGCTCAACTTGGTACCCGGCGCCAGGCGCTGTTCGAGAATGGCCTCGAAAATGTGCGCGTAGACGATGTCGTCCTGGGTTCCGCTGCGCCCGGCCTTGCCGGTACGCACTGGTTTCTTGAGAGGTTGCAGCTGTTCGTTCATGGGCACTCGAGCACGGAGATCCGCCAGTCGGACCCTGACTTTAATAGCAGCCAGTGGGGCGATGGCAAGTCTTGGTAAGAAAATTAAACGATTAAGGTATGGGCACATTGTACACAGCCGCAGGGATTTCTGCAGTGGATGATGGCCTTTATAGCTGCTCGGCGAAATTATCTGCGCACAACAACAAAAACATTATTTGCATTCTTTGTATACAAACGCATAATCCACCCGTGCAACTTCCTGACCCAGAAGTCAACAAACGGTCCGGTCGCTTGCCATCCCATCCGCCTCACAGAACCCCCTAGTGCGTGCGCAGGACCGGCTCTGAAAAACAAGAAAAGACTTGAGGAGTACACGCTGTGGAAAGCCGCAAATCCGAAGCCCCTACGCTGGATCTTGCCCCACCGCTCGAAACGAGCTGGCTGGAGCGGATTTTCAAACTCAAGCTACATGGCACCACCGTCAAGACCGAGATGATCGCGGGCCTCACCACGTTCATCACCATGGCCTACATCATCTTCGTCAACCCCAACATCATGGCCGATGCCGGCATCGATCACGGAGCGGCGTTCGTCGCCACCTGCATCGCCGCCGCCCTGGGCTGCCTGTTGATGGGCCTGTATGCCAACTGGCCGGTCGGCCTGGCACCCGGCATGGGGCTCAACGCCTTCTTTACCTATACCGTGGTCGGCACCATGGGCTACACCTGGGAAGCTGCACTGGGCGCAGTGTTCGTCTCCGGGGTGTTGTTCATGCTGCTGACTTTGTCGCGGGTGCGTGAATGGCTGCTCAACAGCATTCCCGTGAGCCTGCGTCATGCAATGGGTGCCGGCGTCGGATTGTTCCTCGGACTGATCGGTCTTAAAACAGCGGGTATTGTCGTCGACAGCCCGGCCACCCTGATCAAGCTGGGTTCGCTGCATGAGCCTGGCCCACTGCTGGCAGCCATCTGCTTCTTGATGATTGCCGTGCTCAGCTACCACCGGGTGTTCGGTGCGATCCTGATCAGCATCATCAGCGTCACTCTCGCTGGCTGGGGCCTGGGCCTGGTGGAATACGGCGGGCTGTTCTCGCTGCCACCGAGCCTGGCACCGACCTGGATGGCCATGGACGTGGCGGGGGTGTTCAACGTCAGCATGATCGCCGTGGTATTTGCCTTCCTCTTCGTCCATATGTTCGACACCGCCGGCACGCTGATGGGCGTGGCCCAACGGGCCAACCTGGTGAATGCAGACGGGCGCATCGAGAACCTGTCGCGGGCGCTGAAGGCTGACAGTGCGTCCAGCGTGTTTGGTGCAGTGGTGGGTGTACCGCCGGTCACCAGTTATGTAGAGAGTGCTGCCGGTGTTGCTGCGGGTGGCCGTACGGGCCTGACGGCGGTCGTGGTGGGCCTGTTCTTTGTTGCCGCGATGTTCTTCGCCCCGCTGGCCGGGATGATTCCGGCATACGCGACGGCAGGTGCATTGATCTACGTTGCGATGCTGATGATGGGCAGCATGGCCCACATCAACTGGGACGAGGCGACTGACAGCATCCCGGCGATCGTCACCGCGATCATGATGCCGCTGACCTTCTCGGTCGCCGACGGCATTGCCCTGGGCTTTATTACCTATGTGGTACTCAAGGCCGGTACCGGTCGCTTCAGCGAAATCTCGGCGAGCTTGTGGGTGCTGACCGCGATCTTCATTGCCAAGTTTGTGTTCCTGTAACCGCGCGGCCTGCAACACCCCAAAGCCTCACCTTCGGGTGGGGCTTTTTTATTGCCTGAGGGCCTCTCGCGGGCCAATCCGTTCCTCGCCAGCGGCTACAGATTGCCATGTGGCCGCTGGCGACAGCCTGCAATCGACCGCACAGCGGTCGTGGTTCAAAGCAATTGCTCCTGCCGGCGCGGGCGAGTTCACCCCGCGATCGGGCCCTCAAACTCCAGGCAAAAAAAAGCCCGCCAGTGTGAGCGGGCAAGGACCTACGAAGATTCATCTAGCGACCAACTAGCTTCCGCGATAGGTCGAGTAACTGTACGGCGAGATCAACAGTGGCACGTGGTAGTGATCCTGCTCGGCGCTGATGCCAAAACGCAGTACCACCACGTCAAGAAATGCAGGCTCTGGCAACTTCACGCCACGAGCACGGTAGTAGTCGCCGGCGCTGAACTGCAGCTGGTACACACCGCTGCGGTAGTCGTCGCCTTGCAGCAGCGGCGCGTCGCAACGGCCATCGCTGTTGGTCAGGGTGGTGTTCACCAGTTCCAGCTGCTGGCCTTCGACCCGGTACAGCTCGACTTTGATCGAGCTGCCAGGGCAGCCATGAGCGGCATCCAGTACATGCGTGGTCAAACGTCCCATTGCTTGCTCGCCTCTGTTCTATCTGTGGGCAAAAAATACCCGCAAGCCACCAGGAAGAAGCATGGCAGCTTACGGCTGTCGGATTATTAAGACATTTTTCTGTAAAATTGTACACAATAATTCTGTATTCTTTACCGGCACACCGCTCACCCTCTGTAAATACGCCATCAGTCGAAAAACCACGCCAATCGCCGACGGCAACGTCATTAACTGACCGATCAGGCAGGTTTCTTGCAGGGCTCTCCCAGTGGGGTTTCGGGGTAAAAAGGCAAAGAAATACGAAAAAACAGACTTACAAACCGCAAACAAAGTTGTATACAATCACCTCATCGACGTGGCCGATACCCTACCTCGGGCGCCACGCCCTCCGTTGACACGTATAAGAAGGAAGACTGCAGTGAGCGCTGATTATCCTCGCGACCTGATCGGTTACGGCAATACCCCACCCCATCCGCGCTGGCCGGGGAATGCCCGCATCGCTTTGTCTTTCGTGCTCAATTACGAAGAAGGTGGCGAGCGCAACATTCTTCACGGAGACAAGGAATCGGAAGCCTTTCTCTCGGAAATGGTCGCCGCCCAGCCCCTGCAGGGCGCTCGTAACATGAGCATGGAATCGCTCTACGAATACGGCAGCCGCGCCGGCGTCTGGCGCCTGCTCAAGCTGTTCAAGGACACCGGTGTCCCGCTGACCGTCTTTGCCGTTGCGATGGCCGCCCAGCGTCACCCCGACGTGATCCGTGCCATGGCCGAAGCCGGCCACGAAATCTGCAGCCACGGCTACCGCTGGATCGACTACCAGAACATGGATGAGGCCCAGGAACGCGAGCACATGCTCGAAGCGATCCGCATCCTCACCGAGCTCACCGGCGAGCGTCCAGTAGGCTGGTACACCGGCCGCACCGGCCCGAACACCCGTCGCCTGGTGATGGAGGAAGGCGGCTTCCTCTACGACAGCGACACCTACGACGACGACCTGCCCTACTGGGAACCGAACAACCCGACCGGCAAGCCGCACCTGGTGATCCCATACACCCTGGACACCAACGACATGCGCTTCACCCAGGTTCAGGGCTTCAACTGCGGCGAGCAGTTCTTCCAGTACCTCAAGGACGCTTTCGACGTGCTGTACGAAGAAGGCGCCGAAGCACCGAAGATGCTGTCAATCGGCCTGCACTGCCGCCTCGTCGGCCGCCCGGCCCGCCTGGCTGCACTCAAGCGCTTCGTCGAATACGCCAAGAGCCATGATCAGGTCTGGTTCGCCCGGCGCGTGGACATCGCCCGTCACTGGCATGCCACCCACCCCTACAAAGCCGAGAACGCCTAATGACCGCTTTCAAGACCCTCAAGCCTTCGTCCCTGGAACGCGCTGCGTTTGTCGAAGCCTTTGCCGACATCTACGAACACTCGCCCTGGGTTGCCGAAAAGGCCTACGACCTGGGCCAGCTGCAGGAAGTCGACCAGATCGAAGCCCTGCACCAGCGCATGAGCGACATCCTGCTCAGCGCCGAGCATAACGCCCAACTGGCACTGATCAACGCTCACCCGGACCTCGCTGGCAAGGCCGCGATCCAGGGTGAGTTGACCGAATCGAGCACCAATGAACAGGCTGGCGCTGGTATCCACCAGTGCACCGCCGAGGAGTTCGAGCGCTTTACCGAACTCAACGACGCCTACAAAGCAAAGTTCAAGTTCCCGTTCATCATGGCAGTTAAAGGCAGCAACCGGCACCAGATCCTCGCCGCGTTCGAAAAACGCATCCACAACTCGGTCGAGGCCGAGTTCAAGGAAGCGCTGGCACAGATCAACCTGATTGCCCTGTTCCGCCTGCTGCAACTTTAAGGGACGCCGATGCCCGTGGGCCCGAGTGCGCGACATGAGCGTACCCAGGGCCCCGGCAATTAAAGCGACACCCTCCACAACACAGAATAAAGAGAATCCGCATGCGCACTTTAGTGATTGAGCCATTGACCAAAGAAGCCTTCGCCCCTTTCGGTGACGTGATCGAAACCGAGGGTAGCGACCACTTCATGATCAACAACGGTTCGACCATGCGCTTCCACAAGCTGGCGACGGTCGAGACCGCCCAGCCCGAGGACAACGCGATCATCAGCATTTTCCGCGCCGACGCGCAGGACATGCCACTGACCGTTCGCATGCTGGAGCGCCATCCGCTGGGCAGCCAGGCTTTCATTCCGCTGCTCGGCAACCCCTTTCTGATCGTGGTCGCGCCAGTTGGCGATGCACCTGTATCGGGCCTTGTCCGCGCCTTCCGCAGCAATGGAAGGCAGGGCATCAATTACCATCGCGGCGTCTGGCACCATCCGGTGCTGACGATCGAAAAGCGGGATGACTTCCTGGTGGTTGATCGCAGTGGCACTGGCAACAACTGCGATGAGCATTTTTTCAATGAGGATGAGCAACTGATCCTCGCCCCCCACCAATAAGAGAAGACCTGAGCATCCGGCGACAGGATGCCAGGGTAGAGGTAAAGACTGTGGAAGCACATCTGTTGGAATGGCTGAACCTGAGCGTGCGTTGGGTTCACATGATCACTGGCGTGGCCTGGATTGGCGCGTCGTTCTATTTCGTCTGGCTGGAGAACAACCTCAACCGCGCCAATCCGCGCGACGGACTTTCCGGTGATCTCTGGGCGATTCACGGTGGCGGGATCTACCACCTGGAGAAGTACAAGCTGGCTCCGCCAAAAATGCCGGAGAACCTGCACTGGTTCAAATGGGAAGCCTATTTCACCTGGATGTCGGGTATTGCCCTGCTGTGCCTGGTGTTCTACTGGAACCCGACCCTGTACCTGCTGGCCCCTGGCAGCACCCTTTCGGGTGGTGAAGGCATCGCCATCGGCGTTGGCTCGCTGATCGCTGGCTGGTTCATCTACGACTTCCTCTGCGACTCGCCCCTGGGCAAGCGCCCTGCCCTGCTGGGCCTGGTGCTGTTCGTGCTGGTCATTGCTGCCTGCTACGGCTTCAGCCAGGTGTTCAGCGGTCGTGGTGCCTACCTGCACACCGGCGCAATCATCGGCACCATCATGGTCGGTAACGTGTTCCGCACCATCATGCCAGCCCAGCGCCAGCTGGTGGCCGCCATCGAAGCCAACCAGACGCCTGATCCGGTACTGCCGGCCAAGGGCCTGCTGCGCTCGCGGCACAACAACTACTTCACCCTGCCGGTGCTGTTCATCATGATCAGCAACCACTTCCCGAGCACGTACGGCAGCCAGTACAACTGGCTGATCCTGGCCGGTATCGCAGTGGCTGCAGTGTTGGTTCGTCACTACTTCAACACCCGTCATGACAGCAACAAGTATGCCTGGACCCTGCCAGTCGGTGCCCTGTCGATGATCTGCCTGGCCTACGTCACTGGCCCTGCGCCGATGCCAACCGCCCCTGAGCAAGCCGCAGCCAAGGTCGAGTACCAGCCGCTGCCGGAAACCGCTCTGGGTGGCAAGACCGCCGCCGAAAAATCGGCAGAGAAAGCCGCCGAACCGGCCCAGGCTGCTACCCCAGCCGAAGCCCCGGCAGCCACCGTTGCCAAGCTCGACGACGCCGGTTTCGACAAGATCCACAGCGTCATCCAGGAACGTTGCGCCGTGTGCCATTCGGCCAAGCCGACCAGCCCGCTGTTCAGCGCCGCACCTGCCGGTGTGATGCTCGACACCCCGCAACAGATCCAGCAACAGGCTGCGCGCATCCAGGCGCAGGCCGTCACCACGCAGATCATGCCACTGGGCAACATCACTCAGATGACCCAGCAGGAACGTGAACTGATTGGTGCCTGGATCGCCAAAGGCGCGCCGACCAACTGAGGTTGCGCCACGCTTCAAGCTGTAAGTGACAAGCAAGAACGCTGCAAGCCAAGCGCCACGTGATGCTTCTACCCGAAGCCTGGCGCTTGAAGCTTGCAGCGCTAAAGAATAAAAACAAAACCGAGGTGTTGCATGTCCGAGTCACGCAAGGCGTACATCCCCGTTGCGCCCCCACGACAGCCACTGCCAATGCTCCAACTGTTCCTGGTGGGTCTACAACATGTCTTGCTGATGTACGGAGGCGCGATCGCCGTGCCACTGATCATTGGCCAGGCCGCCGGCCTTTCTCGTGAAGAAGTCGCTTTCCTGATCAATGCCGACCTGCTGGTCGCTGGTGTCGCCACCATCGTCCAGTCGTTCGGCATTGGTGCTGTTGGCATCCGCATGCCAGTCATGATGGGTGCAAGCTTTGCTGCTGTCGGCAGCATGGTGGCCATGGCCGGGATGCCCGGTGTCGGCCTGCAAGGTATCTTTGGTGCGACCATCGCCGCCGGTTTCTTCGGCATGCTGATCGCCCCGTTCATGTCCAAGGTGGTGCGGTTCTTCCCACCGCTGGTGACCGGCACGGTCATCACCTCGATCGGCCTGTCGCTGTTCCCGGTTGCCGTCAACTGGGCCGGTGGCGGTGCCGAAGCCGAAACCTTCGGCTCCCCTGTCTACCTGACCGTCGCAGCCCTGGTGCTGGCCACCATCCTGCTGGTCAATCGTTTCATGCGTGGCTTCTGGGTCAATGTCTCGGTGCTGATCGGCATGGGCCTGGGCTACATCCTTGCCGGCTCCATCGGCATGGTCGACCTGTCCGGCCTGGACGACGCGCCGTGGGTGCAAGTGGTGACCCCGCTGCACTTCGGCATGCCGACCTTCAGCCTGGCGCCGATCCTGTCGATGTGCCTGGTGGTGGTCATCATCTTTGTCGAGTCCACCGGCATGTTCCTCGCCCTGGGCAAGGTCACCGACCGTGAAGTCACCCCGGGCATGCTGCGCCGCGGCCTGATGTGCGACGCCGGCGCCTCCTTCGTGGCCGGCTTCTTCAACACCTTCACCCACTCCTCGTTCGCCCAGAACATCGGCCTGGTGCAAATGACCGGCGTGCGTTGCCGCTATGTAACCGTGGTGGCCGGTGGTTTCCTGATCCTGCTCAGCCTGCTGCCCAAGGCCGCCTTCCTGATCGCCTCGATCCCCCCTGCAGTCTTGGGCGGCGCCTCGATCGCGATGTTCGGCATGGTCGCGGCCACCGGTATCAAGATCCTCCAGGAAGCCGACATCGCCGACCGTCGCAACCAGTTGCTGGTAGCCGTCAGCGTCGGCATGGGCCTGATCCCGGTGGTGCGTCCCGAGTTCTTCTCGCAGATGCCCCAGTGGATGGAACCGATCACCCACAGCGGTATTGCCATGGCCACGGTCAGCGCCCTGATCCTCAACCTGTTGTTCAACATCCTGGGCGGCGCCGAGCGCGCAGCGCACAACGAAGCCGCCCACCAGCACTGAGCCTTTGGGCGGCGCATGCCGCCCGGTTTCACCCGAGCAATACGCAGGACCGTCGACCCGTAGGAGCGGGTCGGCCGGGGCGCCTCGCGCCGAAAAACCCAAAACCAACAATAACAATGCCGGGAATCACAACATGAAAGGCATCACCACTTCCCTTCTGCTGGGCAGCAGTCTGCTGGCCGCTTTGCCAGCCACCGCAGGGGACTTGCTGCTCTGGCACACCAACAGCCTGACCTATCTCTACGGCAAGGACTTCCAGGTCAACCCTGCGATCCAGCAGACGGTGACCTTCGAACACGCCAACAAGTGGAAATACGGCGATACCTTCTTCTTCGTCGACAAGATCTTCTACAACGGCGGCACCGACCGTAACAAAGGCAACAACACCTATTACGGCGAGTTCAGCCCACGCCTGTCGTTCGGCAAGATCTTCGAGCGAAAATTCGAATTCGGCCCCATCAAGGACGTACTGATCGCCATGACCTACGAGTCTGGCGAGGGCGACAACGAGGCCTACCTGATCGGCCCCGGCTTTGACCTGGCGATTCCCGGTTTCAACTACTTCACCCTCAACATCATGCAGCGCAACACCGAGGGAAGCCGCCCGGGTGATGGCGTCTGGCAGATTACCCCGACCTTCTCCTTCACCGTTCCAGTGGGCAAATCCGACGTGCTCATCGACGGCTACATGGACTGGGTGGTCGATAACGACGAAAGCCGCCGCGGCACCTACCACGCCAACCTGCAGTTCAACCCACAGGTCAAATACGACCTGGGCAAGGCCCTGAACCTGGGCGCCAAGCAGTTATACGTGGGTGTTGAGTACAGCTACTGGAAAGACAAATACGGCATCGAGAACAGCGGACGACTCGATACCAACCAGAGCGTGACCAGTGCTCTGGTCAAGGTTCATTTCTAAAACCTGACCAAACGCACAGTTTTAGCCGCACTCGCTCCATGACGGAGCACTTGAGGACCCGCGCGCAAGCCAGTAATCTGCGCGCCCCCTCGATAGGGCAGGATGGATTCTGCCCGCGTTTGCTGACCGCTCAGTCAATGAATTCGGGCGGTTGGCAGGCGTGATGCCAACCTGATGTCCCTTTTTCAACTGTTCAGAAAGACGTCGAGCAGGATTGTTGTGCCGTACCCGGAAAGTTGGCGCAGCTCTTGCCAAATAGCTGTGGCCAATCGAAAAAAACTGACTCGAAAGACAAGTAACGAACCCAACGGTGCCGCTCAGAGTACCGACAACAGATTCAATCAAGGGAGCAACACAGCGATGCGCATTACCAATAGCCTGATTCTCGCCGGCGGCCTGCTGGCGGCCAGTACTGCCGCCACCGCCGGTGATCTGCTGCAATGGCAGAACAACAGCCTGACCTATCTGTGGGGCAAGAACTTTGCCGTCAACCCGGAAATCCAGCAGACCGTGACCTTCGAGCACGCCGACGCCTGGAAATACGGTGACAACTTCATCTTCGTCGACAAGATTTTTTATAACGGCGACAAGGACTTCAACAACGGCCCGAACACCTACTACGGCGAGATTCAACCGCGCCTGTCGTTCGGCAAGATTTTCGACCAGAAGCTGGAGTTCGGCCCGATCAAGGACGTGCTGCTGGCCATGACCTACGAATTTGGCGAGGGCGATACCGAGTCCTACCTGATCGGTCCTGGTTTCGACCTGGCAATCCCGGGCTTCGATTACTTCCAGCTGAACTTCTACCAGCGCAACACCGAAGGCAGCCGTGCCGGTGACAACGTTTGGCAGATCACCCCGGTATGGGCATATACCATTCCGGTGGGCAAGTCCGACATCCTCATCGATGGCTTCATGGACTGGGTCGTCGACAACGATGCCACCAGCCGCCGTGGCACCTACCACGCCAACCTGCACTTCAACCCACAGGTCAAATACGACCTGGGCAAGGCGTTGAACTGGGGCGAGAAGCAGCTGTACGTCGGTTTTGAATACGACTACTGGAAGAACAAGTACGGCATCAAGGACAGCGACGCCTTCGATACCGACCAGAACACTGCCAGCTTCCTGGTCAAGGTTCATTTCTGATTGAAATCGCGGGGCAAGCCCGCTCCTACTCCACCGGTAGGAGCGGGCTTGCCCCGCGATCAATCTCAGCCCTTCACAGCCCGCCACACCTTGCCAACAACCGCCACAACCGCCAGCACCGCAGCCCCGGCAACAATCCCCACCCCGCCATTGAGCAGTGCCCCCATCCACGCTCCGCCCCGTCCTGCGCTGAACGCCTCGATGGCGTGATGCAACGGCGCCACGCCGTGTACCAGAATCCCGCCGCCGACCAGGAACATCGCCGCCGTACCGATCACCGACAGGCTCTTCATCATGTACGGTGCCGCGCTCAGGATGCCGTTGCCCAGCCCCTGGGCGGCACGGGAGGCCTTTTGGGTCAGCCACAGGCCCAGGTCATCGAGTTTGACGATGCCCGCCACCAGGCCATACACACCGATGGTCATGACAATCGCAATGCCCGACAGCACGATGATCTGTTGGGGCAGCGGTGCGTCGGCGACCGCGCCCAGGGTGATGGCGATGATTTCTGCAGAGAGGATGAAGTCGGTGCGAATCGCGCCCTTGATCTTGGTCTTTTCCAGGGCGACCAGATCGACCGCTGGATCCGCCACGGCCTCGATCAGCGCCTCCTGCTCGGCCTGGTCTTCAGCCTTGTTGTGCAAGAACTTGTGGGCGAGCTTTTCAAAACCCTCGAAACACAGGAAGGCACCACCGATCATCAGCAGCGGCGTTACCGCCCAGGGGATGAACGCACTGATCAACAGCGCCGCCGGCACCAGGATCAGCTTGTTGACGAACGAGCCCTTGGCCACCGCCCAGACCACCGGGATTTCCCGCTCGGCGCGCACGCCGGTGACCTGCTGGGCATTGAGCGCCAGGTCGTCGCCCAGCACCCCTGCGGTCTTTTTCGCCGCGACCTTGGTCATTACCGAGACATCGTCCAATACCGTGGCGATATCGTCGATCAATACCAGAAGACTGCTTCCTGCCATGTTTGCCTGATTCCAGCGGGTTGAGAGGTGCTCAGCATAGCCCAAAGTCGCCACCTTGAGCCCTTTGCGAGCGCGGTGCTACCATGCGCAACCGCCCTTTCAGGCCCGGTGCCGCCTGCGGCCCGACACGAGGAACAGCGTCAACCATGAGCAGCATTCGCGAGCGCAACAAAGAACTGATCCTGCGCGCGGCCAGCGAGGAGTTTGCCGACAAGGGCTTTGCCGCCACCAAGACCAGCGACATCGCCGCCAAGGCCGGGTTGCCCAAGCCCAACGTCTACTACTACTTCAAATCCAAGGAAAACCTTTACCGCGAGGTCCTGGAAAGCATCATCGAACCGATCATGCAGGCATCCACCCCGTTCAATGCCGACGGTGATGCCAAAGAGGTGTTGAGCGCCTACATCCGCTCCAAGGTACGCATTTCCCGCGACTTGCCCTTCGCTTCCAAGGTATTTGCCAGCGAGATCATGCACGGTGCCCCGCACCTGAGCCCGAGCCAGGTGGAGCAGCTCAACGAACAGGCCCGGCACAACATCGAATGTATCCAGGGCTGGATCGACCGCGGCCAGATCGCCCCGATCGATCCGCACCACCTGATGTTCAGCATCTGGGCAGCGACCCAGACCTACGCTGATTTCGACTGGCAGATTTCGGTGGTCACCGGCAAGGCCAAGCTCGATGACAGCGATTATGAAGCCGCAGCGCAGACCATCATCCGCCTGGTGCTCAAGGGCTGCGAGCCCGACGCCTGATCCCCTGCAGATAACTGTCATCGTTGCCGCTGCCGCCAGGCTGCGATCGACTGCGCAGCAGTCGCCTTGAAACCTCTACGGCCGCTTTGCGGCCGATCGCAGCCTGGCGGCAGCGGCTACGTGCGTTAAGCTTTATGCCGCTACACCGGCATCCGCCGTCAAGCCTGCCTCTTCGATCGCACTGATCGCACACTGCTCGTCGATGTCCGAGGTATCGCCACTGATACCGATCGCCCCCACCACCACGCCCTGCTGATTACGGATCAGCACGCCACCCGGCGCCGGCACCACAGGGCTCTGCCCCAGACCATTGAGCGCGGCGAAGAACGCCGGGCGCTGCTGCGCGTCCAGCGCCAGCAGGCGCGAGCCCTTGCCCAGGGCGATCGCCCCCCAGGCCTTGCCCATCGCCACTTGCGGGCGCAGCAGGCTGGCACCGTCTTCGCGTTGCAGCGCCAGCAGGTGGCCGCCGCTGTCGAGTACGGCCACGGTCAGGGGAGCAGAGTTGATCTTGCGGCCCGCTACCAGCGCGGCGTTCACCAGGCTGACGGCGACTTTCAAGGTCAATGCGTTCATGGAAAGGTCCTCTTGTTGTTAGGAGCCCGAGGGCAGGTGTAAAAATCAATAGAACAAATAGAACACAATGGCGAATTTTTTTGTATACAATATTTTCAACGCGATAACCCAATTCTGACGAAAAGCCTTTTTTGAGGGCTTCCCGACGAAAGCACCCATCGCTGATGAAAATGGATTGACCAGAGTCGCCTGGCGTGAATACACTCTGACGAAAAGCAATTTGTATACAATTACAAAATCAAAGAGGCACAAAACCATGAGCAAAATGAGAGCAATTGATGCAGCCGTTCTGGTGATGCGCCGCGAAGGTGTTGATACCGCGTTTGGTATTCCGGGTGCTGCAATCAACCCGCTGTACTCGGCCCTGAAGAAAGTCGGCGGTATCGATCACGTCCTCGCTCGTCACGTTGAAGGCGCCTCGCACATGGCCGAGGGCTACACCCGCACCAAGGCCGGCAACATCGGCGTGTGCATCGGCACCTCCGGCCCTGCCGGCACTGACATGGTCACCGGCCTGTACAGCGCCTCCGCCGACTCCATCCCGATCCTGTGCATCACCGGCCAAGCGCCGCGTGCCCGCATGCACAAGGAAGATTTCCAGGCCGTCGACATCACCAGCATCGTCAAGCCGGTGACCAAGTGGGCGACCACCGTTCTGGAGCCGGGCCAAGTGCCGTACGCGTTCCAGAAAGCCTTCTACGAAATGCGCTCCGGCCGTCCAGGGCCTGTGCTGATCGACCTGCCGTTCGACGTGCAGATGGCTGAAATCGAATTCGACATCGACGCCTACCAGCCACTGCCTGTACAAAAGCCTGCCGCCAACCGCGTCCAGGTCGAAAAAGCCCTGGCCATGCTCGACACCGCCGAGCGCCCACTGCTGGTGGCCGGTGGCGGCATCATCAACGCCGATGCGTGCGACAAGCTGGTTGAGTTCGCTGAACTGACCGGTATTCCGGTCATCCCGACCCTGATGGGCTGGGGCATCATCCCTGACGATCACCCGCTGATGGTCGGCATGGTCGGCCTGCAGACGTCGCACCGCTACGGCAACGCCACCATGCTCAAGTCCGACGTGGTGCTGGGTATCGGTAACCGTTGGGCCAACCGCCACACCGGTTCCGTCGACGTCTACACCGAAGGTCGTCGCTTCATCCACGTCGACATCGAACCGACCCAGATCGGACGCGTGTTCACCCCGGACCTGGGTATCGTGTCCGACGCTGGCGCCGCACTGGACGTGTTCCTGGAAGTGGCCCGCGAGTGGAAAGCCGCCGGCAAGCTGAAAGATCGCAGCGCCTGGCTGGAAGACTGCCAGCAGCGCAAATCGAGCCTGCAGCGCAAGACCCATTTCGACAACGTGCCGGTCAAGCCACAGCGCGTTTACCAGGAAATGAACCAGGTATTCGGCAAAGACACCTGCTACGTCAGCACCATCGGTCTGTCGCAGATCGCCGGCGCCCAGTTCCTGCACGTGTACAAGCCTCGCCACTGGATCAACTGCGGCCAGGCCGGCCCACTGGGCTGGACCATCCCTGCAGCCCTGGGCGTGGTCAAGGCCGACCCGACCCGCAAGGTCGTTGCACTGTCGGGCGACTATGACTTCCAGTTCATGATCGAAGAGCTGGCCGTAGGTGCGCAGTTCAACCTGCCGTACGTCCACGTTCTGGTGAACAACTCCTACCTGGGCCTGATCCGTCAGGCACAGCGTGGCTTCGAGATGGACTACTGTGTGCAGCTGGCGTTCGAGAACGTCAACGCACCGGAACTCAACGGTTACGGTGTCGATCACGTCGCCGTGGTCGAAGGCCTGGGCTGCAAGGCCCTGCGCGTGACCGAGCCAGGTGAAATCGCCCCGGCCCTGCTCAAGGCGCAGAAACTGGCTGAAGAGTTCAAGGTACCGGTAGTGGTCGAGGTTATCCTCGAGCGCGTGACCAACATTTCCATGGGCACCGAAATCAACGCGGTCAACGAATTCGAAGACCTGGCCCTGGTCGGCAACGACGCGCCAACCGCGATTTCCATGCTCGACTGATCGCTTGAGCGGCCCTGCTGCGTCATGCACAGGGCCCACTTTTGCAAGGAGACATCCATGCCACGTTTTGCCGCCAACTTGTCCATGCTGTTCACCGAGCAGGACTTCCTCGCCCGTTTCAAGGCTGCCGCCGATGCAGGCTTCAGCGGTGTCGAGTACCTGTTCCCGTACGACTTCAGCTCGGCTGAAATCAAGCAGCAGCTCGATGCCCATGGCCTGACCCAGGTGCTGTTCAACCTGCCGGCCGGTGACTGGGCCAATGGCGATCGCGGTATCGCTTGCGATCCGGCCCGCGTCGAGCAGTTCCGCGCAGGCGTGGACCTGGCCATCGCTTACGCCAAGGTACTGGGCAACACCCAGGTCAACTGCCTGGCCGGTATTCGTCCACAAGGTCCGGACTGCGCCACTGTGCGCAAGACCTTCGTCGACAACCTGAAATTTGCCGCCGACAAACTGGAAGCCGCCGGGATCAAGCTGGTCATGGAAATGATCAACACCCGCGACATTCCGGGCTTCTACCTGAACAACACCAAGCAAGCCCTGGAAATCCAGGCTGAAGTCGGTAGCAGCAACCTGTTCCTGCAGTACGACATCTACCACATGCAAATCATGGAGGGCGACCTGGCCCGCACCATGGAAAGCAACCTGGCCAAGATCAACCACATCCAGCTGGCCGACAACCCGGGCCGCAACGAGCCGGGTACTGGCGAGATCAACTACCGCTTCCTCTTCGAACACCTGGACCGCATCGGCTACCAGGGCTGGGTGGGCTGTGAATACAAGCCGCTGACCACCACCGAAGCTGGCCTTGGCTGGTTGAAATCGCACAACGCAATCTGAGGATTCTGTGGGAGCGGGCTTGCCCCGCGATGTGATAGCGACCGCAGTGGCGCTATCGCGGGACAACCCCGCTCCTACCGGCACCCGCATCCAAAAATTACAAGAGGCTTTTCTCATGGCTAAAATCGGATTTATCGGCACCGGCATCATGGGCCACCCAATGGCGCAGAACCTGCAAAAAGCCGGTCACAGCCTGTTCCTGTCCACCCACCACGATGCCGCCCCGGCCGACCTGATCGCCGCTGGCGCCGTTGCCCTGGCCAACCCGAAAGAAGTGGCCCAGGAAGCTGAATTCATCATCGTCATGGTGCCCGATACCCCACAGGTAGACTCGGTACTGTTCGGCGAGAACGGCGTGGCGCTGGGCGTTGGCCCGAACAAGGTGGTGATCGACATGAGCTCGATCTCCCCTACCGCCACCAAAGCCTTCGCCGAGAAGATCAAGGCCACCGGCGCTACCTACCTGGACGCCCCGGTCTCCGGCGGTGAAGTTGGCGCCAAAGCTGCGACCCTGAGCATCATGGTCGGCGGTTGCCCGAATGCCTTCGAACGCGCTCTGCCGCTGTTCCAGGCCATGGGCAAGAACATCACCCGTGTCGGCGGCAGCGGCGACGGCCAGACTGCCAAGGTTGCCAACCAGATCATCGTTGCCCTGAACATCCAGGCCGTGGCTGAAGCCCTGTTGTTCGCCGCCAAGAACGGCGCCGATCCTGCCAAGGTGCGTGAAGCACTGATGGGCGGCTTCGCCTCCTCCAAGATCCTGGAAGTACACGGCGATCGCATGATCAAAGGCACCTTCGATCCAGGCTTCCGCATCAGCCTGCACCAGAAGGACCTGAACCTGGCCCTGCAAGGCGCCAAGGAACTGAACATCAACTTGCCCAACACCGCCAACGCCCAGCAAGTGTTCAGCACCTGCGCGGCCATCGGTGGCGCCAACTGGGACCACTCCGCGCTGATCAAGGGCCTTGAGCACATGGCCAACTTCTCGATCCGCGAAGAGAAATAAACAACGCTGCACGCTACACGGTTCAACGCGCAACACCGCCCCTGGGTCTGCCTGCACGGAGGCGAACCCAGGGGCGTTTTTGATTTTGAAGAACAATAAGATTGGAGCCTGCCATGTCGGTCGATCCGCAACAATTTCTGCGCGAGCTGTTCGCCACGGCCATCGATGCCGCGCACCCTCGCCAGGTCCTTGAAGCCCACCTGCCCAGCGACCGCAGCGGTCGCGTCATTGTCATCGGCGCCGGCAAGGCCGCAGCGGCTATGGCCGAAGTGGTCGAGCGCAGCTGGAAAGGCCCGGTTTCCGGCCTGGTGGTGACCCGCTACGGTCACGGCGCCAGCTGCTCCAAGATCGAGGTGGTCGAAGCCGCCCACCCGGTGCCCGACGCCGCAGGCCTGGCCGTGGCCAAGCGCGTGCTGGAGATGGTCAGCAACCTCAGCGCCGACGACCGGGTGATCTTCCTGCTGTCTGGCGGTGGCTCTGCCCTGCTGGCCCTGCCAGCCGAAGGCCTGACCCTGGCCGACAAGCAACAGATCAACAAAGCCCTGCTCAAATCCGGCGCCACCATCGGCGAGATGAACTGCGTGCGCAAGCACCTCTCGGCGATCAAGGGCGGCCGCCTGGCCAAGGCCTGCTGGCCGGCCACCGTCTACACCTATGCGATTTCCGACGTACCGGGCGATTTGGCAACCGTGATCGCCTCCGGCCCCACCGTGGCCGACCCGAGCACCTCGGCCGAAGCCCTGGCGATCCTCAAGCGCTACAACATCGAAGCGCCTGCTGCCGTCACCGCCTGGCTGAACAACCCGGCCTCCGAGACGGTCAAGGCCGATGATCCGGCATTGGCGCGCAGCCACTTCCAGTTGATCGCCCGTCCCCAGCAGTCGCTGGAAGCGGCCGCGGTCAAGGCCCGTCAGGCCGGCTTCAGCCCGCTGATCCTGGGTGACCTGGAAGGCGAATCGCGGGAAGTCGCCAAGGTACATGCCGGCATCGCCCGGCAGATCGTGCTGCACGGCCAACCGCTGTCGCCGCCCTGCGTGATCCTTTCCGGTGGCGAAACCACCGTGACCGTGCGCGGCAATGGCCGCGGCGGACGCAACGCCGAGTTCCTCCTGAGCCTGACCGAAAGCCTGAAGGGTTTGCCCGGCGTCTACGCCCTGGCCGGTGACACCGATGGCATCGACGGTTCCGAAGACAACGCCGGCGCCCTGATGACCCCGCACAGCTACGCGCGCGCCGCGGCCCTGGGCCTGTCGGCCAGCGACGAGTTGGACAACAACAACGGCTATGGCTACTTCGCCGCTCTCGATGCCTTGATCGTCACCGAGCCGACGCGGACCAACGTCAACGATTTTCGCGCCATTCTGATCCTCGAGAGTGCCAACCATGACGCCTGACAAAAAAGTCAAAATCCTCGCTACCCTCGGCCCTGCCATCAAGGGCATCGACGACATCCGCCAACTGGTCGAAGCCGGGGTGAACATCTTTCGCCTCAACTTCAGCCACGGCGAACACGAAGACCACGCCCTGCGCTTCCAGTGGATCCGCGAGGTAGAGAGCCAGCTCAACTACCCGCTGGGCATCCTCATGGACCTGCAAGGCCCCAAGCTGCGCGTGGGCCGCTTCGCCGACGGCAAGGTGCAACTGCAGCGCGGCCAGGCGTTGCGCCTGGACCTCGACACCACCCCGGGCACCCTCTCGCGGGTCAACCTGCCGCACCCGGAAATCATCGCGGCGCTTGAGCCAGGCATGGACCTGCTGCTCGATGACGGCAAGCTGCGCCTGCGGGTTACCGCCAAGCACGCCGATGCCATCGAGACCGAAGTGCTCAACGGCGGCGAGCTGTCGGACCGCAAAGGCGTCAACGTGCCCCAGGCCGTTCTGGACCTCAGCCCGCTGACCGCCAAGGACCGCCGCGACCTGACCTTCGGCCTGGAGCTGGGTGTGGACTGGGTGGCGCTGTCGTTCGTGCAGCGCCCGGAAGACATCGTTGAAGCACGTCAGTTGATTGGCGACCGCGCCTACCTGATGGCCAAGATCGAGAAGCCTTCGGCAGTTACCCAACTGCGTGCGATTGCCGAGCTGAGCGATGCGATCATGGTTGCCCGTGGCGACCTGGGCGTGGAAGTGCCGGCCGAAAGCGTGCCGCAGATCCAGAAAAGCATCATCAACACCTGCCGCGAGCTGGGCAAACCGGTGGTCGTCGCCACCCAGATGCTCGAATCGATGCGCTTCTCCCCAGCCCCGACCCGCGCTGAAGTCACCGACGTGGCCAACGCCGTGGCAGAAGGCGCCGATGCGGTGATGCTGTCGGCCGAGACCGCCTCGGGCGACTACCCGCTCGAAGCCGTGCAGATGATGAGCAAGATCATCCGCCAGGTCGAGAACGGCCCGGACTACCAGGCGCAACTGGACGTCGGTCGTCCCAAGGCCGAAGCGACCGTGTCGGACGCCATCAGCTGTGCGATCCGTCGGATCAGCGGCATCCTGCCGGTGGCCGTGCTGGTCAACTACAGTGAATCGGGTGCCTCGACCCTGCGCGCCGCTCGCGAGCGGCCACGGGCGCCGATCCTCAACCTGACCCCCAACCTGTCCACTGCTCGTCGCCTGAGCGTGGCCTGGGGCGTGCATTCGGTAGTCAACGATCGTCTGCGCCAGGTTGATGAAATCTGCTCCACCGCATTGGAAATCGCCCAGGCCCAGGGCATGGCCAGCCGTGGCGACACGCTGTTGATCACTGCCGGTGTGCCTTTTGGCAAGCCAGGATCGACTAACACGCTGCGGATCGAAACACTGATCTGAGGGTAATAACCCATCGCGGGGCAAGCCCGTTCCTACAGGCAATACTGTGGGAGCGGGCTTGCCCCGCGATGATCAGCAAAAAGAATTCATGTGGGAAAACCCGGCCCGACAGAGGCCTCCCCACTCCACATCAACCCAGACTGCCCCCATGTACACCAAGAATTTCGTCAACCCGTGCCCCGACTGGGCCACGGCCTTGCTCAATGGCTTCAGCCAGGTCCTGCTGCAGCGCAGCCCGCTGTGCGGCCTGCTCTGCCTGCTGGCCATCACACTGACCGCCCCCGACCTGGTCGGCGGCGCCTTGCTGGGCGCCCTCGCCGGGCTGCTCACAGCCCAGCGCCGCGGCTACAACCGCACCGATCGCCAGGCCGGCCTGTACAGCTACAACGGCGTACTGCTCGGCCTGTTGCTGAGCTACGCCCTGCCCTGGTCGGCCATCCTGCCGCCGCTGATCATCGCCGCCGGTGGCCTGAGCAGCATGCTCGTACACCAGTGGCTCAAGCGCGCCAGCTCCAACCTGCTGTTGCCGGCCTACACCGCGCCCTTCGTGCTGATCGGCTGGGCGGTGCTGCTGGTCAGCGAACCGGCTACCAGCACTGCAACCCCACTTGAGCACAATGCGCTCTACGCACTGGCGCGCGGCCTGGGCCAGATCTTCCTCCTGGACAACCCGCTGGCCGGCCTGCTGATTGCCATCGGCCTGTTGATCGCCAACCGCTATGCCGCCGCCTGGGCGTTGCTCGGTGCAGCGCTGGGCGGCAGCGTCGCCCTGCTCGGTGGCGAAGCCAGTGCGGCCTACGCCGGCCTCTGCGGTTTCAATGCCGCACTCGCCGCCCTGGCCTTCAGCCAGACCCGCCAGCAACCCTGGCTGCCGTTGCTGGCGATGCTCCTGGCGATCGTCCTGCAACCTGTGGTCGCGCACCTGCCGGTCCCAGGCCTTACCGCACCGTTCATCCTGGCCTGCTGGCTGGTGCTGATCGGCCAGCGCCTGACGCGCCGTCCGCTGGTTCGCCGTGCCGGCCGCTTGCATAGCTGAAGGGCTGCCCCTAGGCTCAGCTCCATTGTGAAATGGAGCTGAACATGGATACCCCCTTGAGCTGGCGAGAGCGGCTCTACGTCGTCGTTTTTCAAACCGACACCGTCGCTGGCCGACGTTTTGACAGCCTCCTGCTGCTGATCATCCTCGCCAGCTTGATCACCGTGGTGCTCGACAGCATCGATGAAGTCCACCAGAACTACGCCGGCTTGCTGGCCGGCATCGAGTGGGGCTTCACCGCGATCTTCCTGGCCGAATATGTGGTGCGCCTGTACTGCTCGCCCAAGCCCCTGCGCTACGCCTTCAGTTTTTATGGCCTGGTCGACCTGCTGGCGATCGTGCCGGGGATCATCGCCCTGTACTACAGCGATGCCCAGTACCTGCTGATCATCCGGGTGATCCGGATGCTGCGCATCTTTCGCGTGCTCAAGCTCAGCCCCTACCTCAAGCAGGCGCATTACCTGCTCGCGGCATTGCGGGGCAGCAAGCAGAAGATCATCGTCTTCCTGGTCAGCGTCTCGACCCTGGTGACGGTGTTCGGCACCTTGATGTATGTGGTCGAAGGCCCCGAGCACGGCTTTACCAGTATCCCCAAGGGGATCTACTGGGCCATCGTCACCCTGACCACCGTGGGCTTTGGCGATATCGTGCCCAAGACGCCGCTGGGCCAGGTGATTTCCTCGATGGTGATGATCACCGGCTACTCGATCATTGCCGTGCCGACCGGTATCTTCACTGCCGAGCTGGCCAATGCCATGCGCGGCGAACAGCTGCAGCACGACTGTCCGGTGTGCCGCAAGAACAACCATGAACATGGGGCAGCGTTCTGCTCCCGTTGTGGCAACGCGTTGTTTAAGAAAATGGAATAAGCACAGCACTTTTTAATCTTTTAGCGCCTAAAGCCGAACCGTTATAGTCGCTGGCAAAATGCCTTTGATGCCAATTCGAACAAGGAATGCGCAGTGAAAAAACTCTTCAGTGCCTCGCTTCTGGCCGCAGGCCTCGCCCTGAGCAACCTGGCCCACGCAGCGCCGCCGCTGCTGAACGTCTCCTATGACGTGATGCGCGACTTCTACAAGGACTACAACGCCGCCTTCCAGAAGCACTGGGAAGCCGAGCACAAAGAGAAACTCACCGTGCAGATGTCGTTCGGTGGTTCGAGCAAGCAGGCGCGCTCGGTCATCGACGGCCTGCCGGCCGACGTCATCACCATGAACATGGCCACCGACATCAACGCCCTGGCCGACAACGGCAAGCTGGTGCCCGACAACTGGGTGACCCGCCTGCCGAACAACAGCGCGCCGTTCACCTCGGCCACGGTGTTCATCGTGCGCAAGGGCAACCCCAAGGCCCTCAAAGACTGGCCCGACCTGCTCAAGGACGGCGTCCAGGTCATCGTGCCCAACCCCAAGACCTCGGGTAACGGCCGCTACACCTACCTCTCGGCCTGGGGCTATGTGTTGAAGAACGGCGGAGACGAGAACAAGGCCAAGGACTTCGTCGGCAAACTGTTCAAGCAGGCGCCAGTGCTCGACACCGGCGGTCGCGCCGCCACCACCACGTTCATGACCAACCAGATCGGCGATGTGCTGGTGACTTTCGAGAACGAAGCCGAGATGATCGCTCGCGAGTTCGGCCGCGATCAGTTCGAGGTCATCTACCCAAGCGTCTCCGCCGAAGCCGAGCCACCGGTGACCGTGGTCGACAAAGTGGTCGACAAGAAAGGCACCCGCGCCACTGCCGAGGCGTACCTGAAGTACCTGTGGTCGCCAGAGGCCCAGGAAATCGCCGCCAACAACTACCTGCGCCCCCGTGATGCAACCGTGCTGGCCAAGTACACCGACCGCTTCCCCAAAGTCGACTTCCTGTCGGTAGAGAAGACCTTCGGTGACTGGCGCACCGTGCAGAAGACCCACTTCAACGACGGTGGTGTGTTCGACCAGATCTACACCGGCCAGTAACCAGGCCCTCGGCAGCGGCTACAGATTACCCGTGTAGCCGCTGGCGACAGCCTGCGATCGGCCGAGCAGCGGTCGTGCCTCAAGACAGTTGCTCCTGCTCCGCGATTGCTCCTCCAACGATCCGTTCATTGACTACCCTTTCCGTGATCCACGGTTCAAGGAGTACCCAGTGACCCGATCTTTCCTCGCCCTGCTGCTCGGCGCCCTGCTAAGCATCCAGTTGGCGGCCGCGGTACCCCTGCTGCCCAAGGCTGACAAATCCACTGAACCCGCCGAACCGGTGGTCCAGGGTGGCCTGCTGGGCGCGATTGCCGATGGCCTGGACGACGTCAGCCAGGAGCTGGATGTCGACAACCACCTGATCGACAACTGGCGCCTGCGCGCCGACCGCGCCGCCGATGAAGTCGATCAGTTGGTCACCAAGCCGGCGGGGTTGAGCTCCCTGGAACTGTGGCGCGATTTCGCCATTCTCACCGTCACCTGGCTGATCGCCTTTGTCGTGCTCACCCAGCTGGGGCGTTTTCTGGCCCTCAGCAGCAGCCGCTCCCGCCTGCTGCGCAAGCGACCGCGGCCGAGCCAGGTGGTCAAATACCTGCTGGTCTACACCCTGCCCGCCCTGGCCAGCCTGATCATCACCCTCTACGTCAGCCACTTTCTGGCTATTTCGGCCGGTCGCGCACTGGGCATGAGCCTGGCCTATGCCACCAGCAGCGGTACCTTTTCAACCTCGATCATTCTCTGCCTGATCACCCTGTTCGACACCGGGCACAAGCGCACTGCAGTGCGCATCATCTACCAGGTGGCACCACGGCCACTGTTTCTGATCGGCTTCCTGGCGGCCTGGAGCGATGCGCTCACCAGCCCGCAGATCGCCCGGCAACTGGGCGGCAACATCACCAGCAGCATCGCCGCCGTGACCGGCCTGCTGGCAACCCTGGCGTTCGCAGTGCTGGTGCTCAAGCTGCGCCGCCCGGTCGCGCACCTGATCCGCAACCGCGCCTTGCCCGACCGCCTGGAACACCGTGCGGTACAGGAAACCCTGCGCATTTTCTCGGCACTGTGGTTCCTGCCGATCCTGATGATGATTCTGGTCTCGGCCATCCACCTGATCGGCGCCGGCGAAGAAAGCCAGCGCGCCCTGCAAAAGGCCCTGCTGACCTCGATCCTGCTGATCGGCACAGTGTTCCTCAGCACCGTCCTGCAGCGCATGTTCATCCACCAGGAGCAGGACGCCAGGCAGCGCCTGCGGCCCTACAAGGAACTGCTGCGCAACCTGGCCTATGCACTGCTGCGCATCGCCATGGCAGTGGCCTTCATCGAGCTGCTGGGGCGTATCTGGGGCTTCTCCGTACTCGATTTCGCCCTGCGCAACCGCCTGGGCCGGGCCATCAGCGATTCGTTGAGCAGCATTGGCCTGATCCTGCTGGTGACCTGGCTGCTGTGGGTAGTGATCGACACCGCCATCCAGGAAGCGCTCAAGCCCACCGTCGGACGCCGAGCCTCGCGCCAACCCAGCACCCGGGTGCGCACTATCCTGCCGATGCTGCGCAACGCCATCAAAATCATCCTGGTGGTGATCTGCACCATCACCACCATGGCCAACCTGGGCATCAACGTCGCTCCGCTGCTGGCCGGTGCCGGCGTGGTGGGCCTGGCCATCGGCTTCGGCTCCCAGCAACTGGTGCAGGATGTGATCACCGGCCTGTTCATCCTCATCGAAGACACCATCGCCATCGGCGACTGGGTGGTGCTCGACTCCGGCCACGCCGGCACTGTCGAAAGCCTGACCATCCGCACCCTGCGCCTGCGCGACGGCAAGGGCTTCGTACACTCGGTGCCGTTCGGCCAGATCAAGGCAGTCACCAACCAGTCGCGGCAGTTCGCCTATGCGTTTTTCTCCGTACAGTTCAGCTACGCCACCAACGTCGACAGCGCCTTGAAACTGATCCGCGAAGTGGGCCACTCGATCAGCGAAGACCCGATGCTGCGCCACAGCCTGCAAGGGCCGCTGCAGGTGTTCGGGGTCGACAGCATGAACCTCAACGGCATCACCCTTACCGCGCAGTTTCGTACCAGCTCCGGCGGCCAGTACGCGGTCAACCGGGCCTTCAACGAACGCCTGAAAAAGCGCGTGGACGAAACCGATGACGTCAGCTTTGCTCAGTACTATCCAGCCCCGCCCGGCCGAGGCGAAGGACAGGCCTGATTGATCTTTCTAGCCCCTGACATCGGTGATAAAGTCGCGCCCATGAACCCCACCCGCGCCCACCGCCCGCTGATTGCCTGGACCCTGTATTTCTGTGTCCTGTTCAATCTGTTCGCCTGCGGTATCGGTCATGGGCAAATGATGGGCCTCAAGCTCAACGGCATCGGCGGCGCCTTCTGCTCGGCCATGGGCTCAGCGGGCCCAACCTTCAAGAGCGATTTCGGCGATCAATCGGTCGCCGGCTGGGACAGCCTGCAAACCTGCCCGGTGTGCGCTGCAGCTGTGGTGTGCCTGGGCCTGGTGCTGGTCATCGGCTGGCTGCTGGCCGCCGCGCGTATCCGCCGCTATCACCGTGAACTGCGCAGCAAGGCGCCACCCCGCTATTGCTGGCCTGCCGCCAACCCCCGCGCCTCCCCCTTTCTGGCTTGAACCACCTGGCCGCCCGTGCGGCTGCCTGTAATCGGCCTCATTGCCGTACCTGACCCACAGGTGCCGCTGGCCGCTGGCTCAATTTCCAGAGTTCGACAAATGCCCAACTCCTATCGCCTTTCCGGTTGCGCGGCGCTGCTCTGCGCGCTGTCCATGAATGCCTCGGCCGAGGCCCAACTGACCCTGCCTGATGTGCGTATCGAAGGCCGCGCCGACAGCGAAGACGGCGTACTGCTCGACACCCCTTCACAAACCGGTTCGCGCCTGGGCCTGACCCCGCGGGAAACCCCGGCCTCGGTAAACATCGTCAACCGACATCAGCTCGAGCAACGCGGCGCCCAGACCACCCAGGACGCCCTCAACGGCGTGCCTGGCATGACCGCCGCCTCGCCACCCGGCTCTGCAGGCTCGGTGGCCTACCGGGGCTTTTCCGGGGCGCAGATCACTCAGCTGTTCAACGGCATCAGCGTGCAGTACGACTCGATTGCCGCACGCCCGGTAGACAGCTGGATCTACGACCGTGTCGAAGCCATTGGCGGCCCATCGAGCTTCCTGTTCGGCGCCGGTGCCGTGGGTGGTTCGATCAACTACATCACCAAGCTCGCCAGCCGTGACGAAAACTTCAACGAAGGCCGCATCAAGTACGGTTCCTACGACAGCAGCGAAACCTCGTTCGGCTTCAACCATGCCTTGAACGAAGGCGACGGCATCCGCAACTACGCGCGCCTGGACTTCAGCCATACCCACAGCAACGGCTACGTCGACCGCGAGGAGCGCGATGCCTGGAGCATGGCGTTCTCGCTGCTCACCGACATCAACGATCAGCTCTCCCACACCCTGGCCCTGGAATACCAGAACGAGACCGTCGACAGCCCCTACTGGGGCAGCCCGGTGCTCAACCCACTGGGCGGGGAAATGAAGGTCGACGAAAGCCGGCGCTTCGAGAACTACAACGTCGAGGATGGCCGCTACGAGCAGCGGGTGCGCTGGCTGCGCTCGATCACCGAGTACCGCTTCAACGACGACACCTCGGTGCGCAATACCCTCTACCACTACAACACCGAGCGTAACTTCCGAAACCTTGAAACCTATGCCTACACCGCCGACAACAGCCACGTGAACCGCTCCAATGCCTTGCTGCAGCGCCACGACCAGGAGCTCAACGGCAACCGCTTCGAGCTGCTGCACCAGGGCCAGTTGCTGGGCATGAACAGCCAGTGGTCAGCCGGGCTGGACTACAGCCACAACGTGCAGATGAACTACCCGCGCTCAGTCACCGGGGTGTTCGACAGCGTCGACCCTGCGCACTTCGACCCCGGTCACTTCTACGACCTCAACGGCATGGTCCCGGGCTACCAGAAAAACCGCCAGAACACCGTGGACACCTGGGCGGCGTTCCTGGAAAACCGCCTGCAACTGACCGAGCGCCTGTCGCTGCTGACCGGCCTGCGCTACGACCATATCGACCTTGAGGTCCACAACTACCGCACTGTCGACGCCAACAACCCGCTGGACTTCAAGCAGACCTACGAGCCCACCACCGGGCGAGTCGGCCTGGTCTACCAACTGACCCCGGCCGCCAACGTCTACGTGCAGTACAGCACCGCCGCCGACCCACCCGCCGGCATCCTCACCACCGCCACCTTCGCCCAGGTACGCGACTTCGACCTGAGTACCGGCAAGCAGGTCGAGGTGGGCAGCAAGTTCGACTTTCTCGACGGCCGTGGCGCCGCCACCCTTGCTGCCTACCATATCGAGCGCAAGAACCTCGCCACAGCCGACCCGGCCAACCCTGGCTTCACCCAGCCAGTGGGCAAGCAGTCGTCGCGCGGCGTCGAGCTTGCGGGCTCGTTGCGCGTGACCCCGCAGCTGCTGGCCGAGGGCAACCTCGCCTACGTCGATGCCCAGTACGATGAGTTCAACGAGAACGTCGGTGGCACCAGCGTGTCGCGCAAGGGCAACACCCCGACCAACATTCCCGAGCGCGTGGCCAACCTGTGGCTGACCTACGACATCGACCCCAACTGGCAAGTGGGTGGCGACAGTCGCTATGTGTCGTCGGTGTACGCCGACGCAGCCAACACCCGGCATGCGCCGTCCTACACGGTGTTTGGTGCCTTTGTCGGCTACAAGGTCGACACCGACACCCGCATCACCGCCCGGGTGCGCAACCTGACCGACGAAGTCTATGCCCGCTGGACCAGCGCCAGCATGCTCTACCTGGGTGCCCCGCGCTCCCTGGAGCTGGCCGTGCAGACGCGCTTCTAGGACGCCCGCGATGAAACGCTACCTGTACCTGTGGCACCGTTGGCTCGGCATCGGACTGTGCCTGTTCATGGCCCTGTGGTTCTTCTCGGGCGTGGTCATGCTTTATGTCGGCTATCCCAAGCTGACCCCCCGGGAACACCTCGCGCACCTGCCGGTGCTCGACCTGCAGGGCTGCTGTGTCGACCTGGGCAGCGCCCTGGCTGCCGCCGACCCGGACCGGAGCCCATCGAGCATCCGTTTGAGCACCGTGGCTGGTACGCCGCGCTACTTGCTCAGCTACAGCGGTGGCAGCAATGTGGCCGTGGATGCTCGCACGGGCCGGCGCCTGGGGCCGACCGATCACAACCAGGCCGTGGCCAGCGCCCATCAATACGACCCACTGGCGCCAGCGCGCTACCGCGGCCTGGTGCAGGAAGACCTGTGGACGCACTCCCGGGCCCTGGATGCCGATCGTCCGCTACAGCGCGTGCAACTCGACGATGCCGAAGGCACTCTGCTCTATGTCTCCGGTCAGACCGGCGCAGTGGTGCGCGATGCCAGCGCCGTAGAGCGTGGCTGGAACCTGGTCGGTGCCTGGCTGCACTGGCTGTACCCGCTGCGCGGCATCGGCCTGGACGGGCTGTGGAGCAACCTGGTGATCTACCTGTCGCTGGGCGCTACCTTCATGGCACTGCTGGGCACGGTGATCGGCGTGTTGCGCTGGCGGTTGCGCAAGCCCTACCGCAGCGGCTCGCGCTCGCCCTACCGAGGCTTTGCCCGCTGGCATCATATCGGTGGCTTGCTGTTCGGCGTGCTGGCGATCACCTGGATCTTCAGCGGCTTGATGTCGATGAACCCGTGGCGGGTGTTCAGTAGCGCGGCGCCGCTGAATACCGCTGCCTATCAAGGCGGGGTACTGAAGGCCGAAGCCTTCCCGGAGTCGGCGCAGCAGGCGATCGCGCGCTTTGCCGATGAAGGCTTTGCAGTACGGGAGCTGGAGTGGCGGTTGATCGGGGGAACGGGGTATCTGGTGGGGCATGACGGTGCCGGCCGCACCCGGCTGCTAGCCGACGGGGAAGTGCTTGGGCGCTTGCCGAAGGCAGTACTGGATCGTGCTGCCCAGGCGGTGCTGCCGGCGGTGAAAATGCACAGCGAACAACTCGACACCTACGACTTCTACTATTACGCACGGGCCGAACAGAGCATGCTCGGGCACCTGGACAAACGCTTGCCGGTGCTGCGAGTACGGTTTGACGACCCGCAGCAGAGCTGGCTGCACCTGGACCTGTACACCGGCGAACTGCTCGGGGTGATGGACCAGCCCAGGCGGGCGTCACGCTGGCTGTTTGCCTTGCTGCACAGCTGGGACTGGCTGCCGTTGCTGGAGCGAAGGCCACTCTGGGATGTGTGGATGATAGTGCTCAGCATCGGCGGGCTGGTGATCAGTGTCAGCGGTATCGTGCTGGGCTGGCGCAGGCTGCGGTAGGAGTATCCTGAATACCCCACCGCTGCGCGGCCGATCGCAGGCTGTCGCCAGCGGCTACCGGGCATTCTGTAGCCGCTGCCGAGGAACGAGGCTGCGATCGACTGCGCAGCCGTCGCAAGGGTGGCGCTAGCGAACTGAAAGTTACGTCACATCGTGGGGCAAATCGAGACGTCGCACCGCCGCTCCTGCAAAAACCATTGCCTTGAGTCCGCCGGCCGGATCGACGTCCGGGAATTCCGGCGCATTGGCCACGCGCTCCACGAAAGTCAGGGCCGGCGCCTCGTGCGCCATGCCCTCGATCAGGAACTCAGGCCCGATCCCCGGATCGTTCACACACGCCAGGACCGTCCCCGACTCACTCAACAGTTCCGGTAAACGGCGCAGGATCTTGCGGTAGTCCTGGGTCAACACAAAGCTGCCTTTCTGAAAGGTGGGCGGGTCGATGATGATCAGGTCATAAGGCCCGGACTTGCGCACCTTGCCCCACGACTTGAACAGCTCATGCCCCAGAAAGCTCACCCGCGACAGATCATGGCCATTGTGCCGATGGTTGTCCCGCCCCCGGCTCAGGGCCGAGCGCGCCATGTCCAGGTTGACCACGTGCTCGGCACCGCCGGCAACCGCCGCCACGGAAAACCCGCAGGTGTAGGCGAACAGGTTGAGCACCCGCTTGCCGGCCGCCCGCTCACGCACCCAGCGGCGGCCGTAGCGCATGTCGAGGAACAGGCCGGTGTTCTGCTTGACGCCCAGGTCCAGCTGGTAGCGAAGGCCATCTTCGTCGATCAGCCAGTGCTCGCTGGGCGTGCCCAGCAACCAGTGGCCCGGGCTGTCGGGCAGGTAACGGTGCTGGATCAGGATCGCCTGCCCTGCCCAGC
This sequence comes from Pseudomonas vranovensis, assembly GCF_040438935.1. Taxonomy (NCBI): domain Bacteria; kingdom Pseudomonadati; phylum Pseudomonadota; class Gammaproteobacteria; order Pseudomonadales; family Pseudomonadaceae; genus Pseudomonas; species Pseudomonas vranovensis. Next base: position 3,238,354 of record NZ_CP159259.1, read on the forward strand.
AAGGCGCTTCAGCCAGTGCCAGCAGCATCTGCTCCAGCGCCTGCAACTGCCCCTCGGGCGGCTCGCGAAACAGCGACACCAGCAACACGCCCTGCAACCAATCCACGGTGATCTGCTCAAGCCCCGGCCAGCACCGGCCGCGGCCATGAAACAGCCGTCGGGTTTCTGTCGGCGCCGGGTCAAGGGCCGCGAGCAGGTGGTGCTGGAGGGTGTCGATCACAGAAGTCATGGGCAAAGTCGATGGCGTAAAGCGGCCTATTCTACCCTGCCCGTTCACCCATGAAAGAAGTGCGCCGATAACCCGTATTTTTGTCGCTTTTTTTCGACCGCTGGCACTGGCGATAGTACCCGCCTCCCCTTCAGCAACGGGTCACTGCCATGTCTTCCTTGAAAGTCGAGTTCTTCCACGACGTTGTCTGTGGCTGGTGCTTTGTGCTTGCCCCGCAACTCAAGCTACTGCAGCGCGAACTCGATCTGGATATCCAGCACCGCAGCTTCATCCTGCAATCGAGCCGCGACGAAATGATCGAGCGCTTCGGCTCGATGGTCCAGGCCAAACAGACCATTCTCGGCCACTGGCAATCCTGTGCCGAAGCCGAGGATGTAAAACGCATCAACATCGAAGGCATGCGCCAGCAACGTTTCGAGTACCCCAACGGCCTGCTCGCCGCCCGGGCCTGCCAGGCCGCTCATGCGTTGGGTGGCAACAGCGCCCATGGGTTGCTGTTCGACCGATTGCAGGCGGCGCACCTGGTGCACAGTCGCAACATCGGCGACCCGGACACCGTGGTGGCCATTGCCGCTGAAGCTGGCTTCGCCCCCCAGGCGTTCCACCACAGCCTGCAGTATCAGGCACCCGCCTTGCTCGACCGCGACCTGCAACTTGGACGAGGCCTGAATATCCGCTCGGTACCTTCGCTGGTAGTGGCCGAGCGGTATGTGATTGCCGGCGCCGTGGGCGTTGAGCAGTTGCGTCAAGCGCTCACCCAGATTCGCTCGCACCTCGACCAGCCTGCTGGGCACACAACTGACGCAGGATCAGCACCATCGCCTGCACCTCGGGGTTGTGCCTGAACACGTCGGCATACCCCAGGTACATCGGCACCTCGCGCTCACGCTGATGCTGCAGTGGCACAGGGCGTAAGCGCCCTTCAGCCAGTTCCCGGGCAATGGCATGCCTGGGTAGCCAGGCAAACCCCAGGCCACGCTCGACCAACGAACTGGCTGCGGCCAGGCTGCTGACGGTCCAGCGCTGGGAGGTGCCGAGCCAGCCGCTGTTCTGTACGTGGCGCGCGCCGGAGTCACGAATCACCACTTGCCGGTGGGCCTTCATCGCGTCCAGGCTCACCTCACCCTGCGCTGCCGCCAACGGATGCCCGACGGCCACCACGCAGATCAGCGGCACGCTGATCAAGAATTCCTGAACGTAGCCCGCCGGCAAACTGCTGGCGACACCCAGCTCCACCTTGCCGTCCTCCAGCAATTCAGCGGCCCCGGACAACGCTGTTTCATACAGGCGGATACGGTGATGGGCGAATGTCGAAGAGAACTCATGCAGCGCTTGCTGCAGCAATTCGAACGGGAACAGCACATCCACCGCCACCCCCTGTTCGGCAAACAGGCCCGGCTGATACTGGTTGGCCAGTTGCTCAAGCTTGTGCGCAGCGCCCAGCAAGTGCTTGGCCTGGGGCAGCAGTGCCTCGCCCAGGGGCGTCAACACCGCCTTGCGGCCTTCGATGATGAACAGTTCCTGATCGAGCAGCGCCTCCATACGATTGACCGCGTGGCTGATCGCCGACTGCGACTTGAACAAGTGCTCGCCCGCCTGCTGAAAGCCCCCGCATTCCACCGTAGCCACGAACGCGCGCCACTGGTCGAGACTGATCCTTGAAAACATCATGACCTCCCTGTCGATCGCCAGCCGTCGGTGTCTGGCAAATGCACCTAAACTACCACTCCCACCACTTTTGCCGGGCAACGATCATGAGCGAGAAACCCACCATAGTTCTGGTTCACGGCTTCTGGGGCGGTGCCGACCACTGGAGCAAGGTCATCCTCGAACTGTCACGCCTGGGTCACCGCGACCTGCACGCCGTGGAAATGCCCCTCACCTCGCTGGCCGACGATGCCGAACGCACGCGCAAGATGGTCGCCTCGATTCCCGGCACGGTACTGCTGGTCGGCCACTCCTATGGCGGCGCGGTCATTACCCAAATGGGCAACCAGCCCAATGTCGCCGGCCTTGTGTACATCGCCGCTTTCGCCCCCGATGACGGCGAAAGCCCGGGCAGCATCACCGGTAACAATCCACCTGAAGCGGCGGCCAACCTGCAACCGGACACCGACGGCTACCTGTGGATCAAGCCCGACAAACTTCACGAAAGCTTCTGCCAGGACCTGAGCAAGGATGAAGGACTGGTCATGAGCGTCACCCAGAAGGCGCCGCTGGCCAGCACCTTTGCCGACACCATCAGCAACCCCGCGTGGAAGCACAAGCCTTGCTGGTATCAGCGCTCGACCCACGACCGCATGATTCACCCCGACAACCAGGCCTTCATGGCTGAACGCACGAAGCCCAAAGAAACACTCAACCTGGAGGCCAGCCATGCGTCACTGGTCTCCAGGGCCGCCGAAGTGGCCGCCCTGATCGACCGCGCCGCACTCAGTCTGGCTTGACCGCAGCCGCCTTGGCCGCTGGCTTGAACCACCACCCCTGCTGCATGCCAGCCGCCGCCAGCAGGATCGCCGCCACACCCAGCCATTGCAGCGGCTCCAGGCGATGGCCAAAGGCGAACCAGTCGACGAAGATCGCCGCGATCGGGTAGATGAACGACAAGGCCCCGGTCAAGGCGGTCGGCAGCTTCTGGATTGCGCCGTACAGCAGCACATACATCACCCCGGTGTGGACAATCCCCAGCGTGATCAACGAGCCCAGCTCACCGGCTTCGCTGGGCAGGCCCGACGTGTTGGCCCAGGGCGCCAGCAGCAAGATGCCGGTGCATACCTGGACCAGCGCAATCAGATGTGGCGGTGTACCGCTCAAGCGCTTGATGATCAACGCCGCCACGGCATAGAGAAACGCTGCGCCAAGCGCCAGGCCAATGCCCAGCAAATACTCATTGCCGCTGCCGCCCTGGCTGCCATGGGCACTGACGATCGCCAGCATCCCGAGAAACGACAACGCCAGCCAGAACAGCTTCTGCAGCGTGATCTTCTCGCCGAGGAACACCGCCGCCAGCCCCACCAGCATGAATGGCTGGACGTTGTACACCGCCGTGCCGATGGCGATCGATGCGCGAGAATAGGAGGCAAACAACAACACCCAGTTGCCCACGATCGCCACCCCACTGAGAACCGCCAGGGCGAAGGTGACGCGGGTCAGGATACCCGGCTTGAGAAAACCCATGGCCAGGCAGATCAACAGCAACGTACCGGCCCCGAACACGCAACGCCAGAACACCACATCCAGCACCGGTTGCCCGGACACCAGCACAAACCAGCCGATGGTCCCCGAAATCAGCATCGCGGCGACCATCTCGAACGACCCACGGCGTATTGAACTGTCCATCACCCACCTCCTTGACGATGGGCAAATTATCACCAGCGCGACGGGGCGGTTCCAGTGGATAAAACAGGCTAAGCTGAAAATCTACCTTTACTATCAAGGCAGATTTCTAAATCCGCCTAACGAGGCCACTATGACCGACGATATTGACCAGGTATTGATAAAAGCGCTGATGGAAGACTCCCGGCGCTCGCTCAAGGCCCTGGCACAACTGAGCGGGCTGTCATCACCCAGCGTCAGCGAACGCCTGCGTCGCCTGGAAGAGCGCGGCGTGCTCAAAGGCTACACGGTAGAAATCGACCCGCGCTGTTTTGGCTACCAGCTGCAAGCCATCGTCCGGGTGCGACCATTGCCGGGGCAGTTGCAGGAAGTAGAGCGCCAGATCATGGCCATCCCCGAGTTCACCGAATGTGACAAGGTGACCGGGGATGACTGCTTTATCGCGCGCTTGCATGTGCGTTCGATGGAAGAACTCGACACGGTTCTCGACAAGCTCAACAGCCATGCCGAAACCAACACGGCGATTGTGAAGAAAACGCCGGTGAAGCGCCGGTTGCCGCCGATGGCGTAGCCCCTTGGGGCACGAACCACGGCCGCTGCGCGACCGATCGCAGGCTGTCGCCAGCGGCTACGCCGGCCTGTGCTGCAATGGTTTCGATCGACTGCGCAGCGGTCGCCAGGTGTTGCGCGATTGCCTCAGCCAGTCACATTGCATCGAGGCGTGAGCCCGCTTCTACCGGCTCACTCGACGGCTTGGCAATCAGCCCCTTGAGCTCACTGGTCATCGGGAACTCCAGGTTCAACCCGTTTGGCGGGATCGGTTGCTCGAACCAGCGTTTGTAGATGCCATCGATCTTGCCGCTGCGGTATACATCCGCCAGCGCTTCGTTGACCAGTGTCAGCAGCTGCGTATCCCCCTTGCGCACCATGCAACTGTAGATTTCCTGGGACTGCGCCTCCCCCACCACTACCCAGTCATGCGGGTTGCGCGCCTTGGCCCGTTCACCGTAGAGCAACGCATCGTCCATGTAGAACGCAGCCGCGCGACCGGTCTCCAGCATCTTGAACGCCTCGCCATGGTCCTTGGCGCTGATGACCGAAGCCCCCAGCTTGTGTTCGAGGTTGTAGTTCTTCAGGTACTTTTCGTTGGTGGTGCCTGCGGTACTCACGACGTTCTTGCCCTTCAAGTCGTCCAGGCTGTGGATGCCACTGTCTTTATTGGTCAGCAACTGGCCTTTGACGAAGATGAAGCCGTAGGAGAAATCCACCTGTTTGGCACGCTCTGCGGTAACGCCGGTGGTACCGCACTCCAGGTCGACGGTGCCGTTCTGAACCAATGGGATGCGTGTCTGCGAGGTCACCAGGTTGTAGCGCACTTTCAATTCAGGCACTGCCAGCTTGGTCTGCAGGTGTTTGACGATTTCACCGGCCAGGTCGACCGAGTAGCCCATGGGCTTGCCACTGTTGTCGCCAATGTAAGAAAAAGGAATGGATGAGTCGCGATAGCCCAGGGTGATGCGCCCGGAATCAGCGATTTTTTTCATTGTGCCAGTGAGGGGTGGGGTGTCGGCCATCGCAGAATGTGCAAACAGCAGCGACAGGGCAATCAGGGCAGGTTTGAACATGATGACCTCCTAGCCGCGCACGGCAGTCACAGTAATTTCCACGCGCACACTCGGGCGCGCCAGTTCGGCCTGCACGGTGGTGCGGGTCGGTACATGACCAGGTGCGAGCCAGGCCGACCAGACATCGTTCATCGCCTCGAAGTCGGTGGCAATGTCCTTGAGGTAAATGGTGGCGCTGAGCAACTGGCGCTTGTCGCTGCCCGACTCGGCGAGCAGGGCGTCGATCTTGTCCAGCACCTCCTGGGTCTGCTCGCGGATGTCGCGGGCCTGGGTGGGTACCTGGCCGGAGAGGAACACCAATTGCCCAAACAGGGCGGCGGCGCTCAAGCGCTCGTTACTGTGCAAACGGGTTATCGACATCAGGACACTCCTTGCGATTGTTGTTTTTCTACAGGTCAGGCAGCCCGAGGGGACAGGCCGTGCAAGTCGATCGACGGCGCGCGGCCGCTGATCAGTTCGGCCAGTAATGCGCCACTGGCACACGCCAGGGTAAAGCCGAGGGCGCCATGGCCGAGATTGAGCCAGAGGTTGCGGTAGCGGGTGGCCCCCAGCAGGGGCACGCCACTGGGCGTTGCCGGGCGCATGCCGGCCCATTCCCGGGCATGCGCATAGTCAGCGGCATGGGGCAAGGTACTGACCGCCAGCTGGCGCATGCTGGCCAACCGCGCAGGGTCCAGCGATTCGTCGAAGCCGACGATATCGACCATGGCCGCAACGCGAAGTTGGTCTTCGAGACGGGCATAGACAATCTTGCGGTCGTAGTCGGTGATGCTGACAGCCGGAGCCTGCTGCCCCGCCCTTATCGGCGCGGTCAGGCTGTAGCCCTTGAGCGGATAGATCGGTACCTGCAGGCCCGGCAGGCCGAGACGGGTGCTACGGTGCCCGGCACAGAGTACCAGGCGCTCCACCGGCACCACCTGGTCGCCCAGCTCCAGCGCCTGGACCACACCATCGGCATGACGAATTCGACTGACGCTCTGGCCCAGCAGCAGGCGGCACTGCCCTGAGGCCTGCAAGCGTTCGGCCAGGGCCAGGCAAAAACGATGACAGTCGGCGACTTCTTCATCGGCGGTGTACACCCCGCCGATGAAGGGAGCATCGGCCAGTGCCGGTTCCAGTGCGGCGATGCCGACAGCATCGAGCACCTGCTGCCCCTGGGGATCGAGCAGATGATGGCGGGCATGGGCAAAACTGGCCGGGTTGCGAAAAGTCACCAACTTGCCATTGCGCCGCCAAGCGAAACCGCCCAGTTGGTCTTCCTCACGCCAGTGAGCCAGAGTGGCCTGGCTGTGCAGGGCCAGGCGCAACAGGTGAGCGGCATTGGTGCGGTTGACCGAGCTGCGGCACGCGGCCATGAACGCCCCCATCCAACGCCATTGGGCCAGATCCAGGCGCGGACGCAACTTGAGCGGCGAGTCGCTGCGCAACAGCCAGCCCAGCGCCTGCAGCGGCACCCCGGCATCGGCCAGCGGCGATACGTAGCGGTAGGACAATTGCCCGCCATTGGCGTAGCTGGTGCCACCGGCCAGGCTCTTGCGCGCCTCGATCAGATCAACTGCAAAACCTTCGCGTACCAGGGCGTAAGCCGTTGCCAGGCCGATGACGCCGCCGCCGATCACTGTTACCCGCTGTGCCATGTGCCTGCATCCACAAATCCGAAGGCCTTCAGACTAGGGGCGGTGACAGCCGCTGGATAATGAATAAAAATGGCTCAGCCATAAACAAAGGTTATGGGTTATTGCCATGCGCTTGCGTCATATCGAAGTATTCCAGGCCATCCGCCAGACCGGCTCGATCAGCGGCGCGGCACAGTTGCTGCACGTGACGCAGCCGGCAGTGTCGAAAATTCTCCAGCACGCCGAGGCTCAGCTGGGATTCCCGCTGTTCCTGCGAGTGCGTGGCAAGTTGCAGATCACGCCCGAGGCCTTGGCCCTGGAACGCGAAGTGGACAAGGTCAGCGACAGCGTCGAAGGGGTTCGGCGTCTGGCCGCCAGCCTGCGCCGCCAGCCGGGCATGAGTTTGCGTATCGGCGCGACGCCGGCCCTGGCCTTGTCGCTGTTTCCACCGGTGATCAGCCTGTGGTCCGAACGTCATCCGCAGTCCGAATGCGAGCTGTCGAGCTACCACAGTCGCGAGCTGGTGCAGCAGTTGCTGATGCGCGAGATCGACGTCGCCCTGACCTTGCGTCACCCGGAACACCCGGGGCTAAACGCCCAGGCGTTGGCTCATGGTGTGCTGGTGGCGCTGGCGCCAAAGGGTTACTGGGCCGAAGAAAGCCAGGGCGTACCGCTGTCGGTCGAAGCACTGGCCGGCGCACCGCTGATCGGTTTGAGCAGCAGCGACCCGCTGGCGGCGCAGGTGGGCAGCTACCTGAAGAATCTGGAACCTGCGCCGCGCATTGGCATACGCGTGCAGACCTACTCACTGGCCCGGGCCATGGTCGAGTCAGGCGCCGGGCTGGCATTGATCGACCCGTTCACTGCCCTGGGCTCAAAACACACCCTGGTACGTCCGTTGAATCCGCCCCTGCCAATCACCCTGTACGCACTCACGCGCGTCAATGAAAGCCATCCGCACACCCTGGACGACTTGCTGCAGTTGTTTGGCCAGCGCGCCCGCGAGCAGATCGCCAAAGTCCCTGCCTTGCAAAGTTCCTGAACCTGCCGGCAATCAGCTCGGGCAGCTCTGCTCACCGTTGTTCAGGCCCTGCTTGTAGTTGCGACTGAGCAGGCTGGCCTTGCCGTTGTGCCAGGTCAGGGTCAGCACGTAGAGCGAGTCGAAATCGCCACCGTCCCAGTCCTCGGTGATGACCTGTTTCTCGCCCACGGCTTTGCCGGCCACGGTATTGATCAACTCGGGCAGGTAGCCGTGGGACCAGGCGGTATAGACGGTGGCGTTGCGGTATTTGTCTTGCAGCAGTTCGTCGGCAAGCGCACCGGTGTCGTTGGCACCGAAGTCAATGTTCACCGGCAGCCCGAGCTTGATGGCGCTGGGGCTGATGGTCATCAGCGGGCGGATGTAGCTGTAGGCATCGTCCTTGCTGCCCTCTTCCACATGGCGGGACGGGTTGGCAGCGAACACGTAGTCGGCCTTGCCGAACTTTTCCGGAAGCACGGTGGCCAGGTCCAGCGCACGATTGAGTCCCTGGCAGTTGAGTTGCCCCAAGCCTTCGCCAGGCTTTTCGGCATGGCGCAGAAACACCAGGGTCTGGACGCCATCCACAGGCTCGGCGCGGCTTTCGACGGCTTCCACGGCCAGCAGCGTGACACCACCGAGCAGGGCCAGGGAACACACGGCGTGGCGGTGACGCTTGAACAGGATCGACAACTTCATGGAGCGAACTCTTCTACGGCAAAAGGGATGTGGCGGACCCGCCTGTGACACACCGCGGCCGAGGCCGCGGGTGATCCCTGTCTGTCGTTCCATCCGTGGAGCGGGCTAACTGAGAGTGCGATAAGCCCGTTTGGTTCGATCCTTGAGCGCTCAACCCTGAGCACGAGTGACTTTAATACCTTGATATTGCACAAATAAGACCAACGGCCATCAATCGTCGCGGGTCAGGACTTCCAGCAACTCGATCTCGAAGGTCAGGTTCGAGTGGGGCGTGATCGCGCCCATGCTGCGTTCGCCGTAGGCCAGGTGCGAAGGTACCACGAGCTTGCGCTTGCCACCGACCTTCATGCCCATTAGGCCCTGGTCCCAGCCCTTGATGACACGGCCAGTGCCGATTACACACTGGAATGGCTTGCCGCGATCATAGGAAGAGTCGAATTTTGTGCCGTCTTCGAGCCACCCTGTGTACTGCGTGGTGATCAGGGCGCCCTTGACCGCTTCCTTGCCGTCGCCGAGCTGGATATCGATGATTTGCAGTTCGCTGCTCATGGTTTACCTCGTTCGAGCGCTGTATTTCATGGCAGCCTTTTCGCAGGAATGAACAGCGTTTGCAAGCGCCGTGGAGCTTGCTGTGGGAGCAACGGTCTTGCTCAAACCTGTGGGAGCGGGTTTGCCCCGCGATCACGATAATTCAAGTTACATTGCATCGCGGGGCAAGGCGAGACGTCGCACCGCCGCTCCTACCCGGGCCGTGTCGGCGCATCGACAGGCATACGCCGCCGATCACCAGGACGATGGCTGCGCCTTCCAGCAGGTTCGGGCCGCTTTGGCGCCAGATGAAGGCGTACAGCAGGGCGAACAAGGTTTCAAACACGATCAATTGGCCGCTTAAGGTCAATGGCATACGCTTGGACGCGGCATTCCACAGCAACGCCGCCAACCATGAGCCGAAAATCGCGCAGGCCAGGCTGTATGCCCAGAACAGCCACCAGCGCTCGGTCGATACCTGCACCTGCAGTTGCGCGGGCTGCCACAGTGCAAGGAGGGCCACCAGCACCAGGCTGAACACACCGGTCATCACCCCGCACAGCACCGACCATTGGTGGCTGTCGAAATGTCCGCACTGTTTGAGGTAACGGCTGTTGTGTACGGCGTACCAGGTCCAACAGGCCAGCGCTGCGAGGGCATAGAGCACGCCGGCGATCTTGTCTTCCAGTGCCCCTTGCTCGACGGCGAAGGTTTGCAGGTTGATGCAAAGCATACCGGCAAGGATCAGCATCAAAGGCACGAACAGTTGCTTGAGTGCCACCCCGCCGCTGTCGTGGCGACCATAGAGCGTAATGGTCAACGGCAGCACCCCCACGATCAACGACGCTGGCGCCACACCCAACCGCTGGATCGCTGCCACCAGGCAAATGAAGTACAGCAGGTTGCCGATCAGCGCCAGGCGTCCCAGCATCCACACATCCGGCAGGGTCAGGCGGCCAAGGGCCTTGCGCATCGGGATGGCCAGCACCAGGGTCACCAGCCCGAACAATACGAAGCGGGCGCAACTGAGCAGTACCGGACTGAACTCTGGCAACAATTGCGGCACCATCAGCACCAGTCCCCACATCGCCCCGGCTACACCGGCATAGGCCACACCCTGTTTCACGCTGCCTGCTCCTGTTCAATGATGGGCGCAGGCTACCGCTCGACCTGAAACAGGACAAAAGATCATTCGGCATGCAGCCATTCCTTCGGGGAATGGCTTTCGTCGTGAAAGCATCGACTCTATGATGCAGCCATTCCCTGGACCGGACCCTCAGCATGAGTCGCTTTGCCCGTCACCTGCCCCCGCTGGACACCCTGATTGCCTTTGAAGCAGTGGTGCGCACCGGCAGTTTTACTCGCGCCGCCAGCGAGCTGTACCTGACCCAGAGCGCGGTGAGCAAGCAGATCAAGGTGCTTGAAGATCACCTCGGTGCGGTGCTGTTCGAGCGCCGCGCCCGAGGCATTGCCCTGACTGCGGCCGGCGAAGGGTTCAACAGCATTGTCGAACCCATGCTGGAGAGCCTTCTGGCTAATGTGTTGCGCCTGAAAACCGGCCACAGCAGCCGCAATGTCAGCGTCATCTGCACCCATGCGGTGGCCCAGTACTGGCTGTTCCCACGGCTGCTGCGCTTCAACGCACTGCACCCGGAACTGACCGTGAATATTCACGCCAGCAACGAAATCAGCGAAAGCGACATTGCCCACTACGACTTCGGCATCCTCTATGGCCATGGTCGTTGGAGCTCACTCAATGCCGATAAACTGTTCGACGAAACCATCTACCCCATCGCCAGCGTCAAACGCAGCCTGCCGGCGGTCAGTTCATTGAGCGAACTGCAGGCACTGCCGTTGATTCAACTGGACGCCTCGGCCTGGAACTGCCTGGACTGGCCAGACTGGTTCGCCCACCAGGGTGTGCGCTACAAGGCACCCGCCGATGCGGTGACCTTCAACCAGGTGAATCTTGTGTTCGAGGCTGTACTGCAAGGAATGGGCGTGGGATTGGGCTGGGAATTCATGGTTCGCGAGCGCATCGACAATGGCGATATCTACCCGGTATCGGCGCTTGTCGTGCACACAGGCCAGGCCGACTACCTGGTGCACGACAAACAGGCCCCCTGCTCACCCGCCGCACAGGTGTTCCAGGGCTGGCTGCTGGGGCTCAACTGAACAGGGCTTCGACTTCGGCAGCGGTCATGGTCTTGGTGTCGTTGGCAAAGCAGTAGTAACTCGGTTTTTCATCGATATACACCTGCAGATCGAAGACCCAGTCGGTGTCACCGTCCAGCACGCCCACCGACACCGAGTCGAAGTCGCCGGACTTCAACCGATACAGCAGGTGCGTGCCGCACTGCCCGCAAAACAGGCGTTCGGCCCATGCGGAGGAGTCGTAGATTACCGGTTGCCCGGCGGTGAACGTGACCGGTTCCGAGCAATGCACCGACAACAACGGGCCTCCCGCCCACTTGCGACACATGCTGCAGTGGCAGGCATCGACGCTGGCTTTTTCCACGTTGACGCTGAGTTTGACGGCGCCACACAGGCAGCTTCCGTGTTTTTCGAAGGACATGTTCGAGGCTCCACGCAAGGAAGTGAGGCGCCAAGTGTAGACCGGTAGGACCGGGCTTGCCCCGCGATGCATGTGCCTGACACATCGCGATCGCGGGGCAAGTCGAGACGTCGCAGCGTCGCGCCTACAGGGTGACTGGCGTCAGCACTGGTTTGCCGGCGAAGAAGGCCTGCAGGTTCTTGAGCACCAACGCCACGGTATCGCGCGCGGCATCCGGGGACTGGCCGGCGACGTGAGGGGTGAGTACGGTGTTGGGCAAGGCTTTCAGGGCATCCGGCACTGCAGGTTCATCGTCGAACACATCCAGTGCTGCGCCGGCGATCACGCCATTGCGCAAGGCCTCGACCATATCGATGGTATTGACCACGCTGGCCCGGGCGATGTTCACCAGAAAGCCGTCCGCGCCCAATGCTTCAAGCACCGGCTTGTCGATCAATTGACGGGTATGGGCCCCACCGGGAGTCGCAATGACCAGAAAGTCCGAGGCCTGGGCCAGCGCCAGCGGGCTGTCGCAATAGCTGTAGGGTACATCGCTGCGCGGGCTACGGTTGTGGTAGCTGACGTGCATGTCGAACCCTTGCGCCGCACGCTTGGCGATCGCCAGCCCCACTGCGCCGAGGCCCAGGATACCCAGGCGCTTGCCGCTGACCGAAGGGCTGATGACCCGGTTCCACTCACCGCGTCGGGTAGAGGCATCGGCGCGGGGAATGTCGCGCACCACTGCCAGCAGCAGGGCCATGGCGTGGTCGGCCACTGCCGTGGCATTGGCGCCCGCACCATTGGTGACGGTGATGCCGCGAGCAGCCGCCGCGGCCAGGTCGACCTGTTCGTGGCCGGCGCCGATGACGCAGATGATTTTCAAGGCGGGCAATGCGCCGATCTCGTCGGCATGCAGGCCCAGGGGGCCGCGGGTCAGCACCGCATCGATCTTGCCGCCATGGCGGGCAATGGCTTCGGCGCGCAGGGCTGGGGTCGGCGCGCGAATCAGGTGAAAGCCGCTGTCTTCCAACAGTGGCAGGTAGTCATCGACCGTTTCTACCAGCACCAGTACCGTTTGTGTCATGCCATGCTCCCGACTGTTTGCGAGGGCGCATTATGCGGACTTCCGGTTACTGGGCAAAAGCCCGTCCCAAACCACCCGGCACGCCACTGCTATCGGTTTCCTGCCAGGGGCCGTTGAGGTTGGTCGACCAGCTCCAGCCGTTGTTCCAGCGGTAGTAGGTGCGTTGGCGGTAGAAGGTGTTGGTCTGGCCTTCGAGCACGTACACACCCAGGCGCGGGTCCCAGTGGCTGGCGCCACCGGGCGGTGGCGCAAAGCTTGCCGAGGTGCGCGGCATCGGCTTGGGTGCCGGAGTGATCACCGGCTTGCTCGGCTTGGTGGTGGGCGGCGGTGTCGGCTTGGTGCTTGGCCCCGGGGGCAGGGTTTCGATCGGGGGCGCAGTGGGTTCGGAGGGCTGATGAACAGTACACGCACTCAGGCCAACGGCCAGGGAAAGAAGGGCAAGGCGTGCAATGCTGTTCATAGTGATCTCTTACTGGTCCGGGCTGTCGATGGTCAAGTGCTGTGCGGCAGTCGTGCTGCTGGCCAGCGGGCTGCTGCGACCGATCCACTCACCCTGGGTCGGCTGGCCAGCACGCGAGACGCGCGCAACCAGTTGGACTTCGGGAAAGCTGGACAGTTTCATGTTCGGCATCATTGCGTCGCTGTCACTCAGTTCTACCTCGATCGGCAATTGGGCCACTGTCACCCGCTTGGCCGCCAGCGGCATGGGTGGACCAGCACTTGCGCGGGCAAAGATGAACACGGTGTCGTCTGGCTTGACCTTGTCCTTGAGCGCCGCCGCCAGCTCTACCCGCACTTTGAGCCGCGCAGTGGCGGCAACGGCCGGCGTAGCTTGCGGTGCTGGCGATGCGGCTTTGCCCTCGCCCGCCTTCAGCCGGTCCTGGGCACGGTCGATGCCGCCCTGCAGGGCTGCGCGCGAGGTGTCGCCTTCAGGCAGTTGCACCAGCAGGCGGTTCCAGTAGTCGATGGCCTCCTGATAGTGCTCGCGCTCGAACGCGGCAATGCCGAGCAGGCCCAGGCTGGTGACTTCGTTCGGGTCCGCCTTGAGGGCTTCGTCGGTCAGCGCTTGCAGTTGCTCGGTCCACTGTTTGTCGTTGGCAAAGTACAGGGCCTGGGCCCACTGCCCCAGCAGTTCCGGCTGGCGCCCGGCCAGGGTCGCGGCCCGCTCGAACACCTTGGCGGCATCGGCGGCGCGATCCTGGGCCATGTAGGCGCGACCGAGGAAGTACAGGCCTTCAGCTGAATCCGGCTGCGCCTCGACGGCACGCTCAAGGCGCGCGGTCATCTCTTCCATCGACTGCGGCGCCTTGGCGAATTGCTGGGTCAGCTCGACCTGCTCGCTGGCACCAAAATGCAGGTACAGGCCCAGGCCCATCAGCGGCACCAGCACGGCGGCCAGCAACGGCAATGGCTTGCCCAGGCGCCCCAGGCGCTGGGGTTCGGCATTTTCGGTATCGTCCAGCAGCTCGCGGGCCGCTTCATCACGCCCCTTGGCCAACTGCGCGTCATCGAGCACGCCGGCCGCTTGCTGGGCCGTCAGCTCTGCCACCCGTTCCTGGTACAGGGCAACGTTCAACGCAGTGCGGTCTTCTTCCAGTTGCGCACGACGGCCGCGCAACACCGGGATCAGCAAAAAGCTCAGGGCCACCAGCAACAGCAGGCCTGCAGCAAGCCAGAAATCAGTCATGGGTCTGTTCTTTGTCCAGCAATTTGGCGAGGCGCTCACGCTCCTCGGGGGAAAGGTCGACAGCCTCTGCAGCGCTCTGCGCCCGACGCTTGCGCACGATCATGGCCAACAGGCCGAAACCGCCCACCAGCAACACGCCCGGGCCGAACCACAACAGCCAGGTACGCGACGTCAGCGCAGGCCTGTAGCGAACGAAGTCGCCATAGCGGTCGACCATGAAGTCGATGATCTGCTGATTGCTCTTGCCCTCGCCCAGCATGCGGAAGATTTCCCGGCGCAGGTCGGCGGCAATCGGTGCGTTGGAATCGGCGATGTCCTGGTTCTGGCACTTGGGGCAGCGCAGTTCCTTGGTCAGGTCGTGGTAACGCTCGCGCTCGGCCTCGTCGGCAAACTGATAGGTGTCGATGGCCGCCTGGGTGACGCCGGCCAGGCTCAGGCCCAGTACAGCAGCTGCCAGCCAGCGCTTCATGGCTTGGCCTCATCGATCAGGCCCTGGTAGATCGGTGCCAGTTGCTCGCGCCAGACCGTGGCATCGACCACGCCGACGTGCTTGTAGCGGATGATGCCCTTGGCGTCGATAACGAAGGTTTCCGGCGCACCATACACCCCAAGGTCCAGGCCCAGGCTGCCCTGCTCGTCGCGGATATCCAGCTGATAGGGGTTGTGGAACTCGGCCAGCCACTTGAGCGCGGCAGCGTTGTCGTCCTTGTAGTTGACCCCGTGGATCACCACGCCCTGCTCGGCCAGCTTGTTCAGGTACGGATGCTCGACCTTGCACGAGGGGCACCAGGTGGCCCAGACGTTCACCAGTGCTGGCTTGCCGATCAGGTCGGCCTGGGTCAGCGGCTTGCCATCCTGTACCGAGGCCAGGGCAAAGGCCGGGAACGGCTTGCCGATCATTGCCGACGGCAGCTCGGTGGGGTCCAGGAAAAGCCCCCGGTAGAGAAACACCGCCACCAGCAGAAACACCGCCAGCGGCAGCACCATGATCCAACGCTTCATGCAGTTGCTCCAGACATGCCCAGCACTTCACGCACGCGGGCTTTGACCTTGACTCGATAACGACCGTCCATTGCCGCCAACAACCCGCCAAGACCGGTCAGCAGACCGCCCAGCCAGATCCAGCGCACGAAAGGCTTGACGTGTACACGCACGGCCCAGGCGCCGTTCTCCAGCGGCTCGCCCAGGGCGACGTAGAGGTCACGGGTGAAGCCTGCATCGATACCCGCTTCAGTCATCATCGACTGCTGCACGGTGTACAGGCGTTTCTCCGGATGCAGCACATTGATCTCGCGACCGTCCTTGACCACTCGCACGGTGCCTTTGTCGGAGGTGAAGTTCGGCCCCTCGAAGTGCTTGGCGCCTTCGAAGGTGAAGTGATAGCCGGCCAGTTCCACCGACTCGCCCGGTGCCAGGCGCAGGTCGCGCTCGGCACTGTTGTTGCTCGACAGCACCACGCCCAGGGCGCACACCGCCAGGCCCAGGTGCGCCACGTGCATGCCCCAGTAGCTGCGGCTCAAGCCACGCAGGCCCTTGACCAGGCCCTTGTGGCGAGTCTTGTCGAGGATGTCGCGGGCGCCGGCCAGCACGATCCACGCCGCCAGGGCGAAGGTGGTCAGCACTTCCCAGTCAAAATCGTCGACCAGCAAGCCACCGACGGGGGCCAGCACGGCACTGGCGATCAACACCGGGGTGAGCATGCTGACCAGCCATTGGGTGGGGGTGTCTTTCCAGCGCACCATCACGCCAATGGCCATGACCACCATCAGCAAGGCCATCAACGGCAGGAACAGCGCGTCGAAGTACGGCGGGCCGACCGACAGCTTGGCCCCGGTCAGCGCGTCGAGGAACAGCGGATAGAGCGTGCCGAGCAGGATCATCGAGGCGGCGACCACCAGCACGATGTTGTTGGCCAACAGCAGGGTTTCACGGGACCACAGGGCAAACCCGACCTGGCTCTTGACCACCGGTGCGCGCAGGGCGAACAGCGTCAGCGAGCCCCCCACCACAAAGAGCAGGAATATGAGGATGAACACGCCGCGCTCGGGGTCCGAGGCAAAGGCATGTACCGAGGTCAGCACCCCGGAACGTACGAGGAAGGTACCGAGCAGGCTCAGGGAGAACGCGGCGATGGCCAGCAATACCGTCCAGCTCTTGAACACGCCACGTTTTTCAGTGACAGCCAGGGAGTGGATCAGTGCGGTGCCCACCAGCCAGGGCATGAACGAGGCGTTTTCCACCGGGTCCCAGAACCACCAGCCTCCCCAGCCAAGCTCGTAGTAGGCCCACCACGAGCCCAGGGTGATACCGATACCCAGGAACGCCCAGGCTACCAGGGTCCAGGGCCGCGACCAGCGCGCCCAGGCGGCGTCCAGGCGCCCCCCGAGCAAGGCGGCGATGGCAAAGGCGAAGGCGACCGAGAAGCCCACATACCCCATGTACAACATCGGCGGGTGAACGATCAGGCCGATGTCCTGCAGCAATGGGTTGAGGTCGGCGCCATCGGTAGGCACTTGTGGCAGCAGGCGCTTGAAGGGGTTGGAGGTGACGATCAGGAACGACAGGAAGCCGACGCTGATCATGCCCATCACGGCCAGTACCCGGGCCAGCATCACCTGCGGCAACTGGCGCGAGAAGATCGACACGGCGAAGGTCCAGCCGCCGAGGATCATCGCCCACAGCAGCAACGAACCTTCGTGGGCGCCCCACACGGCACTGAACTTGAAGTACCAGGGCAAGGCACTGTTGGAGTTGTTGGCCACATAGGCGACCGAGAAGTTGTCAGTCATGAAGGCGTGGGTCAGGCAGGCGAAAGCAAACGCCAGGAAGGCGAACTGGCCCCAGGCCGCAGGCCTTGCCAGGCTCATCCACAGGCTATCGCCACGCCAGGCGCCCAGCAGCGGCACGGAAGCCTGCACGGCGGCAAAGCAGATCGCCAGGATCATGGCCAACTGGCCGAGTTCAGGAATGATCAGCGCCGCGTTCATGGCTTGGCTCCGGTGGTGGTCGCGGCCTGGCCGCTTTCCTGAAGGGCCTTGGTCACTTCAGGCGGCATGTACTTCTCGTCATGCTTGGCCAGCACTTCGTCGGCCACTACCACGCCCTCGGCATTGAGCTTGCCCAGGGCGACGATGCCCTGCCCTTCACGGAACAGGTCGGGGAGGATACCGCGGTAGGTGATCGGTACCGACTTGTTGAAGTCGGTGACCACGAAACGCACGTCGAGCGAATCGCCCGAGCGCTGCAGCGAGCCGGCTTCGACCATGCCGCCAGCGCGAATTCGGGTGTCCAGCGGCGCTTCGCCGTTGGCGATCTGGGTGGGGGTGTAGAACAGGTTGATGTTCTGTTGCAAGGCACTCAGGGCCAGGCCCACGGCGACACCCACGCCCGCCAGCAGGCCGAGAATGATGAACAGACGCTTCTTGCGTTGCGGATTCACTGGTTGCTCTCCCGGCGCAGACGGCGCGCCTCTTCTTGCAGGTAACGCCGCCGTGCCAGCAAGGGCGAGGCAACGTTGACGGCCAGCACCAGCAGGCAGATGCCATAGGCCGACCAGACATACAGGCCGTGATGGCCCATGGCGAGAAAATCACTGAAGGAGGCGAAACTCATCGCGCCATCCCCCGACCCAGGCAGTTCATGACCTCCTCCTTGACCCAGCTGGCGCGAGCTTCGCGCTTGAGCACTTCGAGGCGCATGCGCAACAGCAGCACCGCACCGAAGAAGCAATAGAAGCCCAGTACAGTCATCAGCAGCGGCAGCCACATTTCGGCGGGCATCGCCGGCTTCTCGGTCAGGGTGAAGGTGGCGCCCTGGTGCAGGGTGTTCCACCACTCCACCGAATACTTGATGATCGGGATGTTGATCACCCCGACAATGGCCAGCACGGCGCAGGCCTTGGCCGCGCTCTCACGATTGCTGATGGCCTGGCCCAGGGCAATAAGACCGAAGTACAGAAAAAGCAGGATCAGCATCGACGTAAGGCGTGCATCCCAGACCCACCAACTGCCCCAGGTCGGCTTGCCCCAGATGGCACCGGTAACCAGCGCCACGGCGGTCATCCAGGCACCGATGGGCGCGGCGCACTGCAGGGCGACGTCGGCGACTTTCATTTTCCAGACCAGCCCGACCACGCCAGCCACCGCCAGCATCACATAGCACGACTGGGCCAGCATGGCAGCGGGCACGTGGATGTAGATGATGCGAAAACTGTTGCCCTGCTGGTAGTCCTGGGGCGCAAAGGCCAGGCCCCAGATCACGCCGATGCCAATCAACAGGATCGCGGCAACCGCAAGCCAGGGCAGCATGCGGCCACTGATGGCATAGAACCACTTGGGCGAACCCAGTTTATGAAACCACGTCCAGCTGATTACGCTGCTCTTCATCACGGTACATCCAGGGTCTTTGCTGGGCAGTGCCCAGACCTCATTATTCGCCGACGCTGATCTTCAGGCCAGCCGCTATTGCAAAGGGTGCCAGAGTTACTGCCAAGGCGGTCAGGCTGCCAAGCCAGAGCAGATAACCGGTCGCCGGCATAGCTTGCAATGCCGCCTGCAAGGCGCCACTGCCCAAGATCAACACCGGGATATATAACGGCAAAATAAGTAGCGCCAACAAAAGGCCGCCACGTTTCAAACCAACAGTCAGCGCCGCTCCCACTGCACCCAGAAGGCTCAGCACCGGGGTACCCAGCAACAACGATGCCAGCAATACCGGCAGGCACGCCGCAGGCAATCCCAGCATCAGTGCCAGCAAGGGCGCCAACAATACCAGTGCCAGACCGGAAAAGGCCCAGTGTGCCAGCACTTTCGCCAGTACCAGAAGAGGCAGGGGGTGCGACGAAAGGACCCACTGTTCCAGCGATCCGTCCTCGAAATCACTGCGAAAAAGCCCGTCCAGCGAGAGCAGAACCGATAAAAGTGCAGCCACCCAGACCAGTCCCGGAGACAAGGTTTGCAACAATTGAGTCTCAGGACCGACCGCCAATGGGAACAGCGCGATCACAATAGCGAAAAACACCAGGGGGTTGGCAAGCTCTGCAGGACGGCGGCACAGCAGGCGCGCTTCACGGCGCAACAACAAAACGAACACACTCATGCGGCCCACTGCCCCAGGTTCAGTTCACGGTAACCGGACGGCTTGCGTTCCAGGGTGTGGTGGGTGGTCAGCACGACCATGCCGCCCTGCTCGCAATGGGCGGCCAGGTGCGCTTCAAGCTGGGCCACGCCCTGCTTGTCGAGGGCAGTGAAGGGTTCGTCGAGAATCCACAGCGGCGGGCTGTCCAGGTACAAGCGGGCCAGGGCCACACGGCGCTGCTGGCCAGCCGACAGGGTATGGCAGGGTACATCTTCAAAACCGCGCAGGCCGACCGCTTCGAGGGCCTTCCAGATGGCTGCAGGGTCGGCCGGGGTATGCAATGCGCAGAGCCAGGCCAGGTTTTCTTCAGGGCTGAGCAAATCCTTGATACCGGCAGCGTGGCCGATCCACAGGAGGATTTTCGCAAGTTCATGGCGCTGTTCGAGCAACGGCTTGCCGTGCAGGCGGATCTCGCCGGCCGTCGGCTGCATCAGGCCGGCCAACAGGCGCAACAAACTGGTTTTGCCGCTGCCGTTGGGGCCGCTGATCTGCAACATGTCACCGGCGGCCAGGTGCAGCTCGAGATTTTCGAAGAGCATTCGCCAGTCGCGCTCGCAGGCCAGGCCTACGGCTTGGAGATGAGGGGTCACGGTTTCGCCTTATGCTGGGATGCCTGTCTCAAGTCGGCCCTGACCTTGCCGTTATAGTGGCAATGGATACAAGGCCCGAGCGCGCTGAGCGCGAATGATCGGGCGGCATTATACATGTGATGTCCTACTGCAAAGAGGGCTATTTCAACAGGTTGCCAGCTGATGACAGGTGAAATTAACAACCTTGGCCCGCAGGCTCCAGCCGGCCCTTCGATGCGCTCGTCGGCAACGGGTGAACTGCTGCGCCTGCTGCAACCCCAACAGGCCCTGCTGGCCCCCGGTGAAACGGCAAAGGCCGAAGTATTGGCCCTGCGCCAGGTTGGGCAGGACTTCCAGCTTCTGCTCAAACTGACCCAGGAAAACGGCAAGCAGATCAACGTTCAGGCCAGCAGTAACCTGGCATTGCCCCAGGGCAGCCTGCTGGCGGTGAGCCAGAGCAGCGCCAGCAATCTCTCCATCAGCCTGCAGCAAGTGCTCGCCAGCAGCGTGGCCAGCCTGACCCGGCTCGACACCCGTGAGACGCCGGTAGGCAGCCTGTTGCAAGGCAAGGTAGTCACCAGCCAGATGTTGCCCCAGGCCGCCGGCCAGGTGGCCCAGTACCGTTCGCTGGTGAGCTTGCTGGGCCCCCAAGCCGGCACCACACTCACCCTCGACAGCCCGCGGCCGTTGGCGGTGGGCAGCCTGCTCAGTGCGCGGGTACTAGGGGACCAGTCGTTGCAATTCGTCCCCCTGAGCGGACGCCAGGATCAACTGGCTATCACCCAGCAACTGGGCACCCAGCAAAGCCGACAGGCGTCGTTGCAGGGGTTGCTCAGCGCATTGCAGCAACTGCGCCAGGACAGCAACCAGAACGGCGAGGTGCGCAACAGCGTCGACAAGCTGCTGGCCAGCCTGCCGGATGCCCGCCAGCTCAGCGACCCCAAGGGCCTGGCCCAGGCGCTGAACAACAGCGGTGCGTTTCTGGAAGCCAAGCTGCTGGGCGGCCTGGGGCAACAGTTGGCGCCGGACTTCAAGGCCCAGGTCGTGCGCCTGGTGGCGCAGTTGCTGCCGGGGCTGCCGGGCACCAGCACGTTCAACCCGGCCGCAGCCGCCAGCACCCTGGCCCAGGTGATGCCCGGCATGGTCCGCAATGCCCTGGGGATGCTCGGCCAGGTCAGCCCACGCCCCCACCCTGGCAGCTTCCCCCTGCCCTCGCGGCTACTGAAGAGCCAGGACGGCGAAGCCGACCTTGAACACCTGCTGCGCCTGGCTGCCGCCGCCATCTCACGCCTGCAGAGCCATCAATTGGCCAGTTTGGAGCAGACCGGCACCACGCCCGAGGGCAACCTGCAAACCACCTGGCAACTGGAAATCCCCCTGCGCAGCGGCCAGGACTTCATCCCCCTGCAGTTCAAACTGCAACGCGAAGAAACGCCGGAGCAACAAAACGATCCACAACGTGAACAGCGCGATCCGCTGGAAATGCGCTGGCGCATCGAGCTGTCGTTCGACCTGCAGCCGCTGGGACCGCTGCAAGTCCAGGCGCAGATCAGCCAGGGCAGCCTGTCGAGCCAGTTGTGGGCCGAGCTGCCCCGCACCGCACAGTTGATCGACAGTCAGTTGGGCAACCTGCGCGAGCGCCTGCTGGCCCGCGGCCTGAACGTAACCGAACTGTGCTGTCATCACGGCACACCGCCCCAGGGGCCGCGCACGCGCCTGGAACAACGCTGGGTGGATGAAACCGCATGAATTTTGTGGGAACGGGCTTGCCCGCGAACGTATTTCAACCGGAACTTCGTTTCGCGGGGCAAGTCGAGACGTCGCACCGCCGCTCCCCACAAGGAAATACGCATGACTGAGAAAACAGCCATTGCCCTGACCTACGACGGCCAACAAGCGCCCACCCTGAGCGCAAAGGGTGACGACGAACTGGCCGAAGCGATCCTGGCCATTGCCCGCGAACATGAAGTACCGATCTACGAAAACGCCGAACTGGTGCGGCTATTGGCACGCATGGAACTGGGCGATCAGATACCCGAGGCGCTGTATCTGACCCTTGCCGAAATCATCGCCTTTGCCTGGCAGCTCAAGGGCAAGGTGCCGGTGGGGTTTGTCGATCAGGAGCCGCAGGAGCGGGATATCACCCCACCTTGAGCCGCTGCACCTGATCACGACCGTTGCGCGGCCGATCGCAGGCTGTCGCCAGCGGCTGCACGGGCGTCTGCAGCCGCTAGGAGCGAGGCTGCGATCAGCTGCGCAGCAGTCGCCTGGCCTTCAATTGCGATGCACCTTGCTCATCAACTCGGCCTCGGCCTGGGTCAGGCCACAGGTCTGGGTCAGTTCATCGACACTGGCCCCCATGCTCACCAGCCGCGCCGCTTGTGCAAACGACAGGCTGTTGGGGTCGCGCTGCTCCAGTTGCAACAGTTTGTCGGGCAACGGCGCCACGACTGTGCACAGCTCGTGCAGCGCCTCGCCCATGCGCACGCTGCCGTTCTGGTAGTCGTCCAGGCGCTTGGCCAGGTCCTTGATGCGCTGGTCGCGCAACGCATCACCCTGGGCCTGCTGGGCGGCCAGTTCACGCTGGCGCTTGCTGTAGTTCAGGAAGAACCACAGGCTCACCGCCCAGAGCAGTGCCAGAAATATGACTGCAACCTCAAGGATCAACTCAGATGTTCTCCAGCTCGGACCACTCTTCCTCGGTCATCATCTTGTCCAGCTCGACCAGGATCAGCAGTTCGTTGTTCTTGTTGCACACGCCCTGAATGAACTTGGCCGATTCTTCGTTACCGACATTCGGTGCGGTCTCGATCTCGGACTGGCGCAGGTAAACCACTTCGGCAACGCTGTCGACCAGGATGCCGACCACTTGCTTGTCGGCCTCGATGATGACGATACGGCTGTTGTCGGTGATTTCACTCGACATCAGGCCGAAACGCTGACGGGTGTCGATCACAGTGACCACATTGCCGCGCAGGTTGATGATGCCCAGCACGTAGCTCGGGGCACCCGGGACCGGGGCGATTTCGGTGTAGCGCAGGACTTCCTGCACCTGCATCACATTGATGCCATAGGACTCGTTGTCCAGCTTGAAGGTAACCCACTGCAGGATCGGATCTTCGGAACCTTGTGCAGACGACTTTTTCATTCCCCTATCCCTCAAAATCCGCCATCGGCGGTGTGCTCAGTGCGGTCGCGGTGCGACCGATCATTTATGGCTGATGTTCATTTGCCTGACCGCGCCGCTGGCGATCAACCCTGCCAGTTCCGCGACGTCGAGCAATGCACACATGTGTTCGATGACCGTACCGGCCAGCCAAGGCCGCTGGCCACGCTGGCTGCGCCATTTGATCTCGTTGGGGTCCAGGCGCAGCGAACGGCTGACCTGGTGTACCGCCAGCCCCCACTCATGGCCCTGGACCGAAATCACGTACTGCAGGCCCTGGCGAAAATCGTCGCGGTAGCGGTCTGGCATGACCCAGCGCGCAGTGTCCAGCACCTTCAGGTTGCCGCCCTGGCTGGGCAGGATGCCCAGGAACCAGTCCGGCTGCCCGAACAGCGGCGTCAGCTCATGGCCTGCCAGCGAGTAGATCGAGCCCAGGCATACCAACGGCACCGCCAGGGTCAACCCGGCGACATCGAACAGCAGGCACTCGAAGGGCTCGGCCGCCCATGCCGGGCGACCGTCAACGCTCGCCGGTTGTGCAGGCTGGCTGATCGAGGCCGGCAGGTGTACCTCCACCAGCGGCTCGACCGTGGCCGGCATGGGCTCGGCCACCGGCATGAGCGCTGGCAGCACAGGACATTCCGGTTCGGGAAGTGGCAGCGGGTCCGCCTGTGCCGCGACGGCGATCTGCGAGCTGGCGCCCCTTGCATCGCGAACCTGCTCTTCGAGCACGGCAGCCTCGAAGTCATCGCTCTCGACTGCCGGCGCGGGAAGCTCAAGCGCCTCGGTGGCCTCATACAACAAGCCGTCCAGGTAGGACTGCAGGGCCAATTGCGGCCCGGAGGCCAGCTGTAGCGGACGATTCATCAGGCCACCTGCTGGGTTAGGTTCTGCGTCAGCAGATGCTTGAGCAGGGCCCGGTAGGCCACCACTGCGCGACTCTTGCCATCGAACTGGGAGGGCGTCTGCCCGGCCCGGCTGGCATCGCGCAGGCGGGTATCCACCGGGATGTAGCCTTGCCAGATGGTCTCCGGGTACGCGTCACGCAGCATGCGCAAGGTGCCCATCGATGCCTGGGTGCGACGGTCGAACAGGGTCGGCACGATGTGATAGGGCAACGCCTGCTTGCGCGAGCGGTTGACCATCGCCAGGGTGCTGACCATACGTTCAAGGCCCTTGACCGCCAGGTACTCGGTTTGCACCGGGATCACCAACTGCTGGCTGGCCGCCAGGGCATTGACCATCAGCACGCCGAGCAACGGCGGGCTGTCGATGATGGCGTAGTCGAAATCCTGCCACAGCTGCGCCAGAGACTTGGCGATTACCAGGCCCAGGCCGCTTTGCCCGGGCGACTGGCGCTCCAGCACCGCCAGCGCAGTACTGGAGGGCAGCAGGGAAATATTCGGGTCGCTGGTTGGCAGCAGCAGTTGCCCGGGCAAGCCTTCAGGCACCGCGCCCTTGTGCAGGAACAGGTCGTAGCAACTGTGCTCCAGCACGTCCGGGTTATGCCCGAAGTAGCTGGTCATGGACCCATGGGGGTCGAGGTCGACGACGACCACACGCTTGCCCGCCTCGGCCAGCAAACCGGCCAGGGCGATGGACGTGGTGGTCTTGCCGACGCCACCTTTTTGATTGGCTACTGCCCAGACTCTCATTACGTTGCTTCCTCCCGGTACGGCGGTGGCCCTGCCGGGAACGGTTATAAGTTCGGTGACGGAGGATTGACGCGACTGCCCTCCGACGACGGTGATTGTGCTGGCGGTGCAGTTTGTGTGCCAGCACGCTTCAACGCGGCGTCCGGCGTGGCATTGGCGCTGCCCGAAGCGGTCAGGCTGCGGCGTACTTCAAGGTTGCGCGAAATCACCAGCACGACCCGACGATTGCGCGCGCGCCCCTCGGCCGTGTCGTTACCGGCAATTGGCTGGAACTCGCCATAGCCCACCGAGGCCATGCGCGCCGGATTGACACCGTCCATGGCCAGCAAGCGGACAATGCTGGCCGCCCGCGCCGATGACAGTTCCCAGTTGGTCGGGTACTGGGCGGTGCGAATCGGCAGATCGTCGGTGAAACCTTCGACATGCACGGGGTTGGCAAAGGGTTTGAGGATCTTGGCCACCTTCTCGATGATGCTGAAGGCAATGTCGCTGGGCATGGCATCGCCGCTGCCGAACAACAGCGAGGAGTTGAGTTCGATCTCCACCCACAGCTCATTGCCACGCACGGTCATCTGGTCGGACTTGATCAAGTCGCCAAAGGCATCGCGGACATCGTCGGCAATCGACTTGAGCGGATCAACGCTCGCCCCCGCAAGGCCTGCGTCAATCTGCTCGCTTTCCTTGATCAGAGGCTCGGCGGGCCTGACGCTGAGCGGGCGCTCGTCGCCGATCGGGATCGGCCGCATGCTCCGTTCGGGGTCGTTGAACACGCCGATCAGGGCCTCGGAAACGACCTTGTACTTGCCCTCGTTGATCGAGGAGATCGAGTACATGACCACGAAGAAGGCAAACAGCAAGGTGATGAAGTCCGCGTAGGACACCAGCCAGCGTTCGTGGTTTTCATGCTCTTCGGGTTGTCGGCGGCGCGCCATGCGTTACTCCATGAAGCCCTGAAGCTTCAACTCGATCGAGCGCGGGTTCTCGCCTTCGGCGATCGACAGCAGCCCTTCCAGGAGCATTTCCCGGTAGCGCGACTGACGCAGGGCGAGGGCCTTGAGCTTGTTGGCCACCGGCAGGAGGATCAGATTGGCGCTGGCCACCCCGTAGATGGTGGCGACGAAGGCCACGGCAATGCCGGTGCCCAACTGCGAGGGGTCGGCAAGGTTGCCCATCACATGGATCAAGCCCATGACCGCACCGATGATACCGATGGTCGGCGCGTAGCCGCCCATGCACTCGAACACCTTGGCGGCCTGGATGTCGCGGCTTTCCTGGGTGTAGAAGTCCACTTCGAGAATGCTGCGAATGGCTTCGGGCTCGGCGCCATCGACCAGCAACTGCAGGCCCTTGCGCGCATACGGATCGGGCTCGGCATCGGCCACCCCTTCAAGGCCCAGCAGGCCTTCCTTGCGCGCGGTCAGGCTCCAGTTCACGACCCGGTCGATGCCACCGGCCAGGTCGACCCGCGGCGGGAAGATGATCCAACGGACAATTTGCAGCGCCCGCTTGAAGGCGCTCATGGGCGACTGCAGCAATGCCGCCGCCAGGGTACCGCCCAGTACGATCAACGCGGCCGGGCCGTTGATCAGGGCCGACAGGTGTCCTCCCTCGAGGTAATTGCCGCCGACAATGGCGACAAAGGCCAGGATGATGCCGATCAGGCTCAAGACATCCATCAGACACAGGCCTCGACCAGGTGCTTGCCGATCTCGTCCAGGTTGTACACCGCGTCGGCCAGGTTGGCCTTGACGATCGCCATGGGCATGCCATAGATCACGCAGCTGGCCTCATCCTGGGCCCACACCGTGCTGCCGCCCTGCTTGAGCAGGCGCGCGCCTTCACGGCCATCGGCCCCCATGCCGGTGAGCACCACCGACAGCACCTTGTCCCCGTAGGACTTGGCGGCCGAACCAAAGGTGATGTCTACGCAGGGTTTGTAATTGAGGCGCTCATCGCCCGGGAGGATTTTCACCGCACCACGCCCATCGACCATCATCTGCTTGCCACCCGGGGCCAGCAAGGCCAGGCCGGGGCGCAGCATGTCGCCGTCCTCGGCTTCCTTGACGCTGATCTTGCACAGCTTGTCGAGGCGTTCGGCAAAAGCCTTGGTGAACGCCGCCGGCATGTGCTGGACCAACACGATCGGCGCCGGGAAATTGGCCGGTAGCTGGGTCAGCACCCGCTGCAGTGCCACCGGACCACCGGTGGACGTACCGATCGCCACCAGCTTGTAGGGCTTGCGCTTGGGCGCGGCCGACGTCGTGGCGGCACGTACCGGCGCAGCGGCGCGCGGCGCAGGGCTGGCGCCCAGGCTGCTGACACTTGGCTGGGCGTGGGCCACTGGCTGGGGGGCAGGCGTGGGGCTGGCAAAGGCGCTGAAGCGACGGTTGCTGCGCGAAATGGTGTGGACCTTTTCGCACAGCAGTTGCTTGACCTTCTCGGGGTTGCGCGAGATGTCTTCGAAGTTCTTGGGCAGGTAGTCGACCGCACCGGCATCCAGCGCATCGAGGGTTACCCGGGCGCCTTCGTGGGTCAGCGAGGAGAACATCAACACCGGGGTCGGGCAGCGCTGCATGATGTGCCGCACGGCGGTGATGCCGTCCATCATGGGCATTTCATAGTCCATGGTGATGACATCGGGCTTGAGCGACAGTGCCTGGTCGATCGCTTCCTTGCCGTTGGTCGCGGTACCCACGACCTGGATAGTCGGGTCCGCTGAAAGAATTTCCGAGACACGGCGGCGGAAGAAACCGGAATCATCCACCACCAGGACCTTGACTGCCATAAACACTCCATTAGGGGGCGCGGCGTGACGCCGCGCCACCAGAATCAAATACGCCGGGCGGCGTAACGCTTGAGCATGCTCGGCACATCGAGGATCAGCGCAATGCGCCCGTCACCAGTAATGGTGGCGCCCGACATGCCCGGGGTGCCCTGGAGCATCTTGCCCAGCGGTTTGATGACCACTTCTTCCTGGCCCACCAGTTGATCGACAACGAAGCCGATCCGCTGGGTGCCTACCGAAAGGATCACCACGTGCCCTTCGCGTTGCTCTTCATGAGCGGCGGAACTGACCAGCCAGCGCTTGAGGTAGAACAGCGGCAAGGCTTTGTCGCGCACGATCACGACCTCCTGGCCGTCGACCACGTTTGTGCGCGACAGGTCCAGATGGAAGATCTCGTTGACGTTGACCAGCGGGAAGGCGAACGCCTGGTTGCCCAGCATCACCATCAGGGTCGGCATGATCGCCAGGGTCAGCGGGACCTTGATGACGATCTTCGAGCCCAGCCCCTTGGTCGAGTAGATATTGATCGAGCCGTTGAGCTGGGCGATCTTGGTTTTCACCACGTCCATGCCCACGCCACGCCCGGAGACGTCCGAGATCTCGGTCTTGGTCGAGAAGCCCGGGGCGAAGATCAGGTTGTAGCACTCGGTGTCGCTCAGGCGCTCGGCGGCATCCTTGTCCATCACCCCGCGTTTGACCGCAATGGCGCGCAGGACGTTGGCGTCCATGCCCTTGCCGTCATCGGAGATCGACAACAGGATGTGATCGCCCTCCTGCTCGGCCGACAGCACCACCTTGCCGCTGCGGGTCTTGCCGGCGGCTTCGCGCTCTTCGGGAGTTTCGATGCCGTGGTCGACGGCGTTGCGCACCAAGTGCACCAACGGGTCGGCCAGCGCCTCGACGAGGTTCTTGTCGAGGTCGGTTTCTTCACCGACCAGCTCGAGGTTGATCTCTTTCTTCAACTGCCTGGCCAGGTCGCGCACCAGTCGCGGGAAGCGCCCGAAGACCTTCTTGATCGGCTGCATGCGGGTTTTCATCACCGCGGTCTGCAAGTCGGCCGTGACCACGTCAAGGTTCGACACCGCCTTGGACATGGCTTCATCGCCGCTGTTCAGACCCAGGCGCACCAGGCGGTTACGCACCAGCACCAGCTCGCCGACCATGTTCATGATCTCGTCCAGGCGTGCAGTATCGACCCGCACGGTGGTTTCCGCTTCGCTGGCCGGGTGCTTCTCGGCAGTGGGCGACGGCTGTCGGGCCGGTGCGGGTGCGGCAGCCTTGGCAGGCGCAGCCGGGGCCGTTGGTTTGGCAGCCGCCACCGGGGTCGGGGCCGGTGCAGGCTTGGCCGCTACCGCCGCGGTTGGCGACGCGGCCGGGGCCACGCTGTCGGGGGTGAACTTGCCCTTGCCGTGCAGTTCATCGAGCAGGGCTTCGAATTCGTGTTCGCTGATGTGATCGCCGGCTGGCTCGGATGTCGGCGCAGACGCCTGGGCCGCAGCAGCAGGCAACGCATCGACGGCAAAGGTGCCCTTGCCATGCAATTGGTCAAGCAACGCTTCGAATTCGTCATCGGTGATTTCGTCGCTGGCACCCTGGGCCGCTACCGGTTCCGCCACCGCGGGCGCCGCAAGGCTGTCGGGGGCGAACTGGCCTTTGCCGTGCAACTGGTCGAGCAACGACTCGAACTCGGCATCGGTAATTTCATCGCTGGCGGCGTCGGGTGCCTGGGCCTGGGCTTCAGCCTCGGCCTTGACGGCATTGAGCGAGTCGAGCAGTTGTTCGAACTCGGTATCGGTAATGTCCGCTTCGGCAGCAACCGGGGCTTCTGGCGCCGGCTCTGGTGCCGACGCCGGTGCCTGCTCGGCGCCAGCCGGCTCGGCCAGGCGCGACAAGGCCGCCAGCAGCTCAGGCGTGGCCGGGGTGACATCGGTGCGCTCACGCACTTGGCCGAACATGCTGTTGACGGTATCCAGGGCTTCCAGGACCACGTCCATCAGCTCGGCATCGACGCGCCGCTCACCCTTGCGCAGGATGTCGAAAACGTTTTCGGCGATGTGGCAGCACTCCACCAGCTCGTTGAGCTGGAGGAAGCCGGCGCCCCCTTTTACAGTGTGAAAACCGCGAAAGATCGCATTGAGCAGGTCGGCATCATCCGGACGGCTTTCCAGCTCGACCAGTTGCTCGGACAGTTGCTCAAGAATCTCGCCGGCTTCTACCAGAAAATCCTGAAGGATTTCTTCATCGGCGCCGAAGCTCATTAAACGTGCTCCCTAAAAACCCAGGCTGGACAGCAGATCATCGACATCGTCCTGACCGGACACAACGTCTTCACGTTTATCGGCATGAATCTGCGGACCTTCACCCCGGGCCGGATGTTTTTCTTGATCTTTTTCAGCACGCAGCTGCTGGTGGTCATGTTCGATACCGGCAAAGCGGTCGACCTGACTGGCCATCAGCACGAGCTTGAGCAGATTGCTTTCTACTTCGGTGACCAGCGCAGTAACGCGCTTGATCACCTGGCCGGTCAGGTCTTGGTAGTCCTGAGCCAGCAGAATGTCGTTGAGGTGCCCGGCGACCTTGCGGTTGCCCTCGGCGCTGCGCGTCAGGAAACTGTCGACGCGCTTGGCCAGCTCACGAAACTCCGGTGCCGCCACTTCGCGACGCATGAAGCGCTGCCAGTCAACGCTCAGCGCCCTCGCCTCTTCGCCCAGCTCATTGAGTACCGGGGTACTCGCTTCGACCAGGTCCATGGTGCGGTTGGCCGCGCCTTCGGTCAGCTTGACCACGTAGGACAGGCGCTCGGTCGCGTCGGTGATCTGCGACACTTCTTCGGCCTGCGGCATGTGCGGGTCGATCTGAAAGCTGACGATCGCACTGTGCAGCTCGCGCGTAAGCTTGCCGACTTCCTGGTACAGGCCACGGTCACGGGTCTGGTTCAGCTGATGGATCAGTTGTACCGCGTCGCCGAACTTGCCTCGCTCGAGGCTGTCGACCAGCTCCTGGGCGTGCTTCTTGAGCGTGGACTCGAACTCGCCCAAGGATGTTTGTGTTTGCTCCATAGCGCCCCCGTGGCGTGTCTTCAGCTGTTGACGCGCTCGAAGATCTTCTCGATCTTTTCTTTCAGCACCTGGGCCGTGAAAGGCTTGACCACATAGCCGTTGACGCCGGCCTGGGCCGCTTCGATGATCTGCTCGCGCTTGGCCTCGGCGGTGACCATCAGCACCGGCAGGTGCTTGAGGCGCTCGTCGGCGCGCACTTTGCGCAGCAGGTCGATGCCGGACATGCCAGGCATGTTCCAGTCGGTCACGAGAAAGTCGAAATGGCCGCTTTCGAGCATCGGCAATGCGGTGTTGCCGTCGTCAGCTTCCTGGGTGTTGGTGAAGCCCAGGTCACGCAGCAGGTTCTTGATGATCCGCCGCATCGTCGAGAAATCGTCGACGATGAGGATTTTCATGTCTTTGTTCAATTAGACCTCCAAGCAGTCTTTAACGCGCTCAGCGCAGAACGCGCATTCAATCAATTCGGGCACTACATTTCGCGACTGCATTGAACCTGCGTTCAACGCGCTCGCCATTCTCCCAGGCGACTGCGCAAACGCGCTGCACACTGGCTGTGCAACTGGCTGACACGTGACTCGCTGACCCCCAGGACCTCACCGATTTCCTTGAGGTTCAGCTCTTCGTCGTAGTACAGGGCCAGGACCAGACGCTCACGTTCCGGCAGGTTGGCGATGGCGTCGGCCAAGGCTGCCTGGAAACGCTCGTCTTCCAGGTCGCGCGACGGCTCGAGCTGGGCACTGGCGCCATCCTCGTGCAGGCCTTCGTGTTCGCCGTCCTGCAACAGGTCGTCGAAACTGAACAGGCGACTGCCCAGGGTGTCATTCAAGATCCCGTAGTAATCATCGAGACTCAATTGAAGTTCGGCAGCAACCTCGTGATCTTTAGCGTCACGACCGGTTTTTGCTTCAATTGCGCGAATCGCGTCGCTGACCATACGGGTGTTGCGGTGAACCGAACGTGGCGCCCAGTCCCCTTTACGCACTTCGTCCAACATTGCGCCGCGGATTCGGATGCCGGCGTAGGTCTCGAAACTGGCACCCTTACTGGCGTCGTACTTGTTGGACACCTCGAGCAGGCCGATCATGCCGGCCTGGATCAGATCCTCCACCTGCACACTGGCCGGCAGACGCGCCAGCAGGTGATAGGCGATGCGCTTGACCAACGGCGCATAACGCTCGATCAACTCATACTGGGCATCTCGCGATGCCTTGCTGTACATCCGATATCCGCTGGCGCTCATAGCACAGGGCCCGCGCTCGTCGGCTGCACCAGGCGCTCGACGAAAAACTCCAGGTGACCCCGCGGGTTGGCCGGCAACGGCCAGGTGTCGACTTTCTGGGCAATGGCCTTGAATGCCAGCGCGCACTTGGAACGCGGGAAGGCTTCATAGACCGCACGCTGCTTTTGCACCGCCTTGCGCACGCATTCGTCGTACGGAACGGCGCCGACGTATTGTAGGGCCACGTCCAGGAAGCGATCCGTGACCTTGGTCAACTTGGCGAACAGGTTGCGACCTTCCTGCGGACTCTGCGCCATATTGGCCAGCACGCGGAAACGGTTCATGCCGTAATCGCGATTGAGCAGCTTGATCAGCGCGTAGGCGTCGGTGATCGAGGTCGGCTCGTCGCACACCACCAGCAGCACTTCCTGCGCGGCGCGGACAAAACTGACCACCGAGTCACCGATACCCGCAGCGGTGTCGATCACCAACACATCGAGGTTGTCACCCAGTTCGCTGAACGCCTGGATCAGGCCTGCGTGCTGTGCCGGTGCCAGGTGCACCATGCTCTGTGTGCCAGAGGCGGCCGGTACGATGCGCACACCGCCCGGCCCCTGCAACAGCACGTCGCGCAATTCACAGCGGCCTTCGATGACGTCAGCCAGGGTCCGCTTGGGAGTAAGCCCCAGCAGGACGTCGACATTGGCCAGGCCCAGGTCGGCGTCCAGCAGCATGACCCGACGGCCAAGCTCTGCCAACGCCAACGACAGGTTCACCGACACATTGGTCTTGCCGACGCCACCTTTACCGCCTGTTACGGCGATTACCTGTACGGGATGCATGCTACCCATGTTTGTTCAATACCTTGTCTTGCTTAGACCGAGGCCACATAGCCGGCTGCGCTTTCAACACCTGAAAAATGCATGGCAGACCATCAATGCAGATACTTTGCAACGTCTTCACAATCACCTCAGCCAACACGCTTGCCGTGGCTGTGGTAGAGATCAGCGAACATATCGGCCATCGCCTCTTCGCTGGGCTCCTCCTGCATCTGCACGCTGACCGCACGGCTCACCAGCTGGTGGCGACGCGGCAAGTGCAGATCGTCAGGAATGCGCGGCCCATCGGTTAGATAGGCCACTGGCAATTCATGACTGATGGCCAGGCTCAGGACTTCGCCGAGGCTGGCCGTTTCATCAAGCTTGGTCAGGATGCACCCGGCCAGCCCACAGCGCTTGTAGCTGTGATAGGCGGCAGTGAGCACCTGCTTCTGGCTGGTCGTCGCCAGCACCAGGTAATTCTTGGCCGCAATGCCGCGTCCGGCAAGGGTTTCAAGCTGCATGCGCAGGGCCGGGTCACTGGCCTGCAGGCCGGCGGTGTCAATCAGGATCACTCGCTTGCGCAGCAGCGGCTCCAGCGCCTGGGCCAGCGATTGGCCGGGGTCGACGTGGGTTACCGAGACGTTGAGGATGCGGCCCAGGGTCTTGAGCTGCTCCTGCGCGCCAATACGGAAACTGTCCATGCTCACCAGGGCCATGTTCTGCGCGCCGTACTTGAGCACATAGCGCGCCGCCAGCTTGGCCAGAGTGGTGGTCTTGCCCATGCCGGCCGGGCCGACCATGGCAATGACGCCGCCCTCTTCGATCGGCTCGACTTCCGGCACATGGATACGCCGCGCCAGGTGCGCCAGCAGCATGCGCCAGGCATGGCGCGGTTCGTCGATACCGGCGATCTGGTCGAGCAGCTCACGAGCAATCGGGCCGGTCAGGCCAATGCGCTGCAGGCGCCGCCAGAGGTTGGCCTGCTGTGGCTGGCTGCCCTGCAGCTGGCTCCAGGCAAGCGAACCCAACTGCACTTCGAGCAATTCACGCAACCCATTGAGTTCCGAGCGCATGGCATCGAACAGGCGCGGGTCGACCGGTGCCGGCGCAGGTACCTGCGGCGCGACCGGCTCATCCACGTGCGTGTCGACCAGCGGCTCGGAGGCGGTCAGCGGCAGGCCGGCGAACAGCTGGCGGTTGGCATCGTCGCTGTCGTTGCGGGTACTGAGCTCGGCCTGGGCCGTGACAATTCGCGACTGCGTCTTGCGCAGTTCATCTTCCAGTTCCACATTCGGAACCCGTGGCGCCAGGGCAGACAGCTTGTAGTCCAGCGCAGCCGTCAGCTCGACACCGCCAGCAATCCGTCGGTTGCCGATGATGGCGGCATCAGCCCCCAGCTCATCTCGAACCAGCTTCATGGCTTGACGCATATCGGCAGCGAAAAAACGCTTAACTTGCATAACCCACTACCTCAGCCGTTGGGGCCTACTGTGGCAACGATGGTAACTTGCTTGTTGTCAGGTATTTCCTGATACGCCAAAACATGCAAATTCGGTACAGCCAGGCGACCAAAGCGCGACAGCATTGCACGTACCGGTCCTGCGACCAGCAGGATCGCCGGCTGCCCCTGCATCTCTTGACGCTGGGCAGCCTCGATCAACGAACGCTGAAGCTTTTCAGCCATGCTCGGCTCAAGAAGAACACCGTCTTCCTGACCTTGCCCGGCCCTTTGCAGACTATTGAGCAAAATCTGTTCCAACCTTGGCTCCAGGGTGATCACAGGCAGCTCGGACTCAACGCCGACAATGCTTTGCACGATGGCGCGACACAATCCGACGCGCACCACTGCCACCAACGCGGCGGTATCTTGACTCTTGCCGGCATTATTGGCGATGGCCTCGGCAATGCTGCGGATATCACGTACCGGCACCTGCTCGGCAAGCAGCGCCTGCAGCACCTTGAGCAGACCCGACAATGAAATGACACCCGGCACCAGTTCCTCGGCAAGTTTAGGCGATGCCTTGGCCAGCACCTGCAACAGTTGCTGGACCTCTTCGTGGCCGATCAACTCATGGCAGTGCTTGTGCAGAATCTGGTTGAGGTGGGTGGCGACCACGGTACTGGCATCCACCACGGTGTAGCCCAGCGACTGCGCCTGGCTGCGTTGGCCGACGTCGATCCACACCGCCTCCAGGCCGAAGGCCGGGTCGCGGGCGGCAATGCCGTTGAGGGTGCCGAACACCTGCCCCGGGTTGATCGCAAGCTCACGGTCCGGGTAGATCTCGGCTTCGGCCAGGATCACCCCCATCAGGGTCAGGCGATAGGCACTGGGCGCCAGGTCCAGGTTGTCGCGGATGTGAACCGTGGGCATCAGAAAGCCCAGGTCCTGGGAGAGCTTCTTGCGCACGCCCTTGATCCGCGCCAGCAATTGCCCACCCTGGTTGCGATCCACCAGGGGGATCAGCCGGTAGCCCACTTCCAGGCCGATCATGTCGATGGGCGTGACATCATCCCACCCCAACTCCTTGGTATCGGCGGCACGCTGTGGCGATGGCAACAGGTCTTGCTGGCGCTGCACTTCTTCCTGGGCCTTGAGCTTGACCTGGTTCTGCTTGCGCCACACCAGGTAGGCACCGCCGGCGGCCAGCAGGCCCAGGCTGAGGAAGGCAACATGCGGCATGCCCGGCACCAGGCCCATGACAATCATCAAGCCCGCCGACACACCCAGCGCCTTGGGCGAATCGAACATCTGCCGATTGATCTGCTTGCCCATGTCCTCGGAGCCGGAGGCACGGGTCACCATGATCGCAGCCGCGGTAGACAGCAACAGCGACGGCAACTGCGCCACCAAACCGTCACCAATCGTCAACAGCGCATAGACCTTGCCAGCGTCGCCGAACGTCATGCCGTGCTGGAACATACCGACCAGCATGCCGCCAATCAGGTTGATGAACAGGATCAGCAGGCCGGCGATGGCATCACCGCGCACGAATTTGCTGGCACCGTCCATTGAACCGTAGAACTCGGCCTCCTGAGCCACTTCCGAACGCCGCGCCTTGGCCTGGTTCTGATCGATCAGGCCGGCGTTGAGGTCGGCGTCGATGGCCATCTGCTTACCTGGCATGGCATCGAGGGTAAAGCGTGCGCTCACCTCGGAAATACGCCCGGCACCCTTGGTCACCACCACGAAGTTGATGATCATCAGGATCGCGAACACCACGATACCGACCACATAGTTGCCGCCGATCACCACCTCGCCAAAGGCCTGGATCACCTTACCGGCGGCGGCATGGCCGTCGTGGCCATGGAGCATCACCACGCGCGTGGACGCCACGTTCAGGGCCAGGCGCAGCAAGGTGGCCACCAGCAGGATGGTCGGGAAGGCGGCGAAGTCCAGCGGGCGCAGGGCGTAGACACAGACCAGCAGGACCACGATCGACAGGGCGATGTTGAAGGTGAAAAACACGTCGAGCAGGAACGGCGGGATCGGCAACATCATCATTGCCAGCATCACCAGCAGCAACAGCGGCACACCCAGATTGCCCCGGCCGAGGCCGGCCAGGTTGTTGCGGGCACTGTTGATTAACTGAGAGCGATCCACCGGTATTCCTCGTTAGCTCAAGCAAAACTTTGACGCGAAATGACGCGCGCAGCGCTGCCTTTGCAAGAAGCTTTCCAACTTTCGAAATACCGGGGATTAATGCACCAGGAGCTGGACCGCGACCGCTGCGCAGCCGATCACAGGCTCCCGCCAGCGGCTACGCGAGCCAAGCCTGCAATCTGTAGCCGCTGCCGAGGAACGAGGCCGCAATCGACTGCGCAGCAGTCGCGCTCCTATCACCACGAAAGATCAGGAATCGCGGCGCAGGTCCGGCGGGATCGGCAGGTCCTTGAGCGGCTCCGGCGGCTTGCCCTTGCCCGCCCGGTACTGGCGGATCTGGTAGACATAGGCCAGCACCTGGGCCACCGCCAGGTACAAGCCGGCAGGGATTTCCTGCTCAAGTTCGGTGGAGTAGTAGATCGAACGCGCCAGCGCCGGCGATTCGAGCAACTGGATGTTGTACTCCTGGCCGATCTCGCGAATCTTCAGGGCCAGGAAATCCGTGCCCTTGGCCAGTAACAGTGGCGCTGCGCCCTTCTCCGGGTCGTATTTGAGCGCCACGGCGTAGTGGGTCGGGTTGGTAATGATCACGTCCGCCTCAGGCACCGCCGCCATCATCCGGCGCTGCGACATCTCGCGCTGCAACTGGCGAATACGCTGTTTTACTTCAGGCTTGCCCTCGCTGTCCTTGTACTCGTCGCGCACTTCCTGCTTGGTCATCTTCAGTTTCTTCAGCGACTGCCACAATTGGAACGGCGCATCCACCGCGGCGATCAGCAACAGCCCCGCTGCCATCCACAGGGCACTCCAGCCCACCACCTGCACGCTGTGGATAATCGCCTGCTCGATGGGCTCATTGGCGATGGACAACAGGTCGTCACGATCAGAGGCCAGCACCACCACCGCCACGATCAGAATCACGAAGAACTTGGCCAGGGCCTTGAGCAGCTCGACCAGGGCATGCATGGAGAACATCCGCTTGATGCCGGCCAGCGGGTTCATGCGACTGAACTTGGGCGCCAGGGTGCCGCCGGCAAACAGCCAGCCACCCAGCGAGATAGGGCCGATGATCGCCGCCAGCAGCAACACCAGCAGCACCGGCTGGGTGGCCAGCAAGGCCATTTTCCCCGAGGCCATCAGGAAGATGCCCATCGAGCGCTCATCGATCAGCACCTCCCGCGAGAGACTGAAATTGATCCGCATGAGCTCCATCAGGGTTTCCGCCAGGCCTGCGCCAAACGCCAACAGACCACCCGCGCCTGCCAGGGTCACGGCTACGGTGTTGAGTTCCTTGGAACGGGCGATCTCACCTTTCTCGCGCGAGTCCTTCTTGCGTTTCTCGGTGGGGTCTTCTGTCTTGTCCTGACCGCTTTCGCTCTCTGCCATGCTCAGCGCGCCCGTGCCAGTTCACGCAGCCACTGCAAAGCTTCGCTGGCCAGCGCCTGGTAGTGAGGAAGTACGTCGGCCAGGCCGACCCAGAAAATACCCATGCCCATGACCAGGGTCAGCGGGAAACCGATGGAGAAAATGTTCAACTGCGGCGCGGCACGGGTCATGACGCCGAAGGCGATGTTGACCACCAGCAAGGCGGTGATCACCGGCAGCACCAGCAGCAAGGCCGCGCCAAATACCCAACCCAGGCGCCCTGCCAGGTCCCAGAAGTGATTGACCAGCAAACCACCACCGATGGGCAACGTGGTGAAGCTCTCGGTCAGCACTTCGAACACCACCAGGTGGCCGTTCATGGCCAGGAAAAGCAGGGTCACCAGCATGGTCAGGAACTGGCTGATCACCGCCACGTTGACGCCGTTGGCCGGGTCGACCATGGAGGCAAAGCCCATGCCCATCTGGATCGCGACAATCTGCCCGGCCACCACGAACACCTGGAACAGCAACTGCAACGACATGCCCAGCAACGCGCCGATGATCACCTGCTCGGCAACCAGCAACAGCGCGCTGAGGTCCAGGGCGTGTACCTCAGGCAACGGCGGCAAGGCGGGAACGATAACGACCGTGATGGCCACGGCGAAGTACAGGCGAATCCGCGCCGACACCAAGGTGGTGCCGAACACCGGCATGGTCATCAGCACGGCGGCCACGCGAAACAACGGCAGGATGAAACTGGCCACCCAGGTGCCGATCTGCGTGTCGGTCAGCTCCAGCATGCCCGGCTCAACCGATCAGCTGCGGGATGCTGCCGTATAGCGACAGCATGTATTCCATGAACTTCTGCACCAGCCACGGCCCGGCCACGATCAAGGTGATCAGCATGACCAACAGGCGCGGCAGGAAGCTCAGGGTCTGTTCGTTGATCTGGGTGGCGGCCTGGAACATCGCCACGATCAGGCCAACCAGCAGGCTCGGCACTACCAGCACGGCGACCATCAGGGTGGTCAGCCAGAGCGCATCGCGAAACAGGTCGACGGCGACTTCAGGGGTCATGGGCTACTTCTCCTAGAGGCGTCAGACGCCACCGAAACTGCCGGCCAGCGTGCCCATGATCAAGGCCCAGCCGTCCACCAGCACAAACAGCATGATCTTGAACGGCAGGGAGATGATCAGCGGCGACAGCATCATCATGCCCATGGCCATCAGCACACTGGCCACCACCAGGTCGATGATCAGGAAGGGAATGAAGATCATGAAACCGATCTGGAACGCAGTCTTGAGCTCGGAGGTGACAAAGGCCGGTACCAGGATGGTCAGCGGCGCCTGGTCGGGGCTGGCGATGTCGGTGCGCTTGGACAGGCGCATGAACAGGTCCAGGTCGCTCTGGCGCGTCTGCGCGAGCATGAAGTCCTTGAGTGGCACCTGGGCCTTGGCGATCGCTTCCTGGGCCACCATCTGCTCGTTGAGGTAGGGCTGCAGGGCGTCCTTGTTCACGCGGTCGAATACCGGCGCCATGATGAACAGGGTCAGGAACAGCGCCATGCCCGTGAGAATCTGGTTCGACGGCGTCTGCTGCAGGCCCAGGGCCTGACGCAGGATAGAAAAGACAATGATGATGCGGGTGAAGCTGGTCATCAGAATGACGAATGCTGGAATGAAGCTCAGCGCCGTCATGATCAGCAGGATCTGCAGGCTTACCGAGTATTCCTGCTGCCCGTCGGCACCGCTGGACAGGGTGATCGCCGGAATCGACAACGGATCGGCAGCCAACGCCAGGGGCGCCGCCAGCATCAGCGCAAGGGTCAATACAATACGCCAGGCACCCATTACGACTTGTCCTTCTGATCCTTGCCCATCAATTCCAGCAGGCGCTGGGCGAATTCGGGGGTGGCCGGGCGGGCGGAGGCCGGCACTGCTACCGGCTCCTTGAGTACGTGCAATGCCTCGATGGAACCCGGGGTGTGGCCCAGCAGGATCTGCTCGTTGCCCACCTGCACCAGCACCAGGCGGTCGCGCGGCCCCAGCGAGCGGCTGCCGAGCACCTCGATGACCTGCTGGCTGCCCGGCGCGGCGTTCTGCACCCGGCGCAACAGCCAGGCCAGCAGCAGGATCAACCCCACCACCAGCAACAACCCCAGCACCAGCTGTGCCAACTGGCCGACGACACTGCCACCGCCCGCCGTGGCCGCAGCCGCCGCCGGTGGCTGCACCGCCAGGCTGACGTTCAGGTATAAACCCGCCCCCAGGGCCAGCGCGGCCCGCATCACGGCCTTCACTCAGCGCAGCTTCTTGATGCGTTCGCTTGGGCTGATCACGTCAGTCAAGCGAATACCGAACTTTTCGTTGACCACCACCACTTCGCCATGGGCGATCAGCGTGCCGTTGACCAGTACATCGAGCGGCTCACCGGCCAGGCGGTCGAGCTCGATCACCGAGCCCTGGTTGAGCTGCAGCAGGTTACGGATATTGATCTCGGTGCTGCCCACTTCCATGGAGATGCTCACCGGAATGTCCAGGATCACATCCAGGTTCGGGCCTTCCAGGCTCACCGGCTCGTTGCTGCGCGGCGAGCTGCCGAATTCTTCCATGGGCAGGCGGTTGGAACCCGAGCCGCTGCTGGCGCTGTCGGCGGCCAGCAAGGCATCGATATCGGCCTGGCCGGCGTCGCCGGTTTCTTCAAGGGCCGCAGCCCACTCATCGGCCAGGGCCTGGTCCTCCGCGGAGGTGATGTCGTTTTCGTTAGCCATTTTGTCCTCGACGGGCAATCAATTCGGAGTTTGAAACATAGGCGCCGCTCAGCGGCGCTCGATCGGATCGATGATCTGCAGGGCCAGGGTGCCCTTGTGCGAACCCAGCTTGGCCTTGAACGACGGCACGCCGTTGGCCCGCAACACCAGTTCGTCGGGAAGTTCGACCGGAATCACGTCACCGGGCTGCATGTGCAGGATGTCGCGCAGTTTGAGCTGACGCCGGGCGACCGTGGCGCTGAGCGGCACGCTGACGTCCAGCACGTCTTCACGCAGGGCCTTGATCCAGCGTTCGTCCTGGTCATCCAGGTCGGACTGGAAGCCCGCGTCGAGCATTTCGCGCACCGGTTCGATCATCGAGTACGGCATGGTCACGTGCAGGTCGCCGCCACCGCCGTCGAGCTCGATGTGGAAGGTCGACACCACCACCGCCTCGCTCGGGCCGACAATGTTGGCCATGGCCGGGTTGACCTCCGAGTTCATGTACTCGAAGTTCACCGGCATGATCGCCTGCCAGGCCTCCTTGAGGTCGACGAAGGCCTGGTCGAGCACCATGCGCACCACGCGCAGTTCGGTCGGGGTGAACTCGCGGCCCTCGATCTTGGCGTGACGTCCGTCACCACCAAAGAAGTTGTCCACCAGCTTGAACACCAGCTTGGCGTCGAGGATGAACAACGAAGTGCCACGCAGCGGCTTGATTTTCACCAGGTTCAGGCTGGTCGGCACGTACAGCGAATGCACGTACTCGCCGAACTTCATCACCTGCACGCCACCCACCGCCACGTCGGCGGAGCGACGCAGCAGGTTGAACATGCTGATGCGGGTGTAACGGGCAAAACGCTCGTTGATCATCTCCAGGGTCGGCATCCGTCCGCGGACGATGCGATCCTGGCTGGTCAGGTCATAACTTTTGACGCTACCCGGTTCAGCGTTGGTCTCGGTTTGCACCAAGCCATCGTCGACGCCATGCAACAAGGCATCGATTTCATCCTGGGACAGCAGGTCCTGCACGGCCATCGGGGGCTCCTACTGCAATACGAAATTGGTGAACAGCAGCTGGTCCACGACCGGCTTGCCGACTTCTTTCTGCGCCACTTCCTGAACGCTGACGGTCGCCTTCTGGCGTAGCATTTCCTGGCCCACGGGGCTGGCCAGGGTGTCGAATCCCTGGCCTGAGAACAGCATCACCAGGTTGTTGCGGATGACCGGCATATGCACCTTGAGCGCATCCAGGGCCGCCTGATCGCGGCCCTGCAGAGTGATGCTCACCTGCATGTAGCGCTGGCGACCGTTCTGGTTGAAGTTGACCACGAAGGCTGGCGTCAATGGCTCGTAGATCGCTGCTGGCTTGAGATTGCCGGCTAGCGCGGGATCGGCTTGCGGCTCGCTCTGGCTCTTGTTCAGGAAGAACCAGGTGGCCCCCACCGACAGCCCGACGGCCAGCAGCAATGCCAGCACCAGCAGCAGGATCAGCTTGAGTTTGCCTTTTGCGGCGGGGTCTTTCTCTGCGTCGCTCTTCGCCATGCCAATATTCCGTCATTCATCGGAGAATTCAGTCACATGGCGTGGGTTGAGCAAGTGTTATGCCAACTGACTGTAGGTTTCAGGCGTAGTAGTCGACGGCGCTCGAGCCGATGACCACTTGCTGCTCGACCGGCGCGGTCGCCGCGGCGACTTCACCCGCCTCATTACGCCGCGCCGCCACGCCACTCAGGCGCGGCGAGTCAGGATTGCCCTGCTGCTGCTCTCCACGGGACTGATCGGCGACATTGACGTCCGGTTGCCCCAAGCCTTGCTGGGCGAACATCTCTTTGAGCCGATGCACCTGGTTTTCCAGGGCCTCACGCACCCCCACATGACCACTGGTAAAGGTGATCTGCGCCTGCTGCTCGGGCGCCAGGTGTACGCGGATATCCAGGCGCCCCAACTCGGCGGGCTCAAGCTGGATATCGGCAGATTTGAGGCTTTGGCTGGAGAGGTACATGACGCGGTTGACCAGCCCTTCGGTCCAGCCGCCCTGGTTCATCGCCAAGGGTTGGTGCAATGGCGCAGGCGCTACGGTAGGGTTGGCGGGCTTTGCCGTGGCGGCCTGGCTCAGGGCGCTCAAGCGTTCGGCGAAGTTATCCACACGGGTATCGCTGGCAGAGCTCTTGAGGTCTTTGAGGCCGTCATCGAGCAGCGCAGAAAAGGCCTTGTCGCCGGGCTCGCCCTGCTCGGCATCGGCGCCCGCCTCGTCCACCAGCGCCGCCAGGGCATTGGCGACCGGCTGCGCGGAAGCATCGGCCTGCGTCGCCTTGCCTGCGGCATGGGCCGAGGTGGTGCCCTGGGCCTGGGCGCTCTGCTCAAGGGCCATGCGCAAGGCTGGCATGTCCGCCAGCGGATCGGCGTCAGGGTCGAAAGGCAGCGCTTCACCTGCCTCGGGCGCCACACCCACCTGGGCCTGCAACTGTGCCGCCTGCACGACCGGCGCCACCGCCTCGGCCTGAGCCTGGATCAACTGCGACCCGGGCTGGGCATCGGTTACCTGGCCGGCGACGAGCTTGGGGTCGAGCGCGGTCGGATCGACGCCAGACGCCGCGTCTTCGACAGCATCGTCCTTGTCTTCAGGCAAATTCTTGCCGCTGTCGGCAACTGCCTGCTTGTCCTTGCCGCTGGCGGCAGTGGCCTGCTCCGGGCTGCGGGACTGCTGCGCATAGACCTTGGAGAAGCCTTGCGACTTGTCTTTGGCGTTCTGCAACAACGCGTCCGGCTGGCTGGCCGCAGCCCGCGTCGGCTTGGCCGCGACACCGGGCTGGAGCAAAGGGTTGGAAGCAACAGGCATGTAAGCGTCTCCGCTGCAGGGCATCTTAAACGTTCAATGGCGAAGGTACAGCAAAAGTCGCGCCAGCTTTGCCTGCAGGCAATCAACCGATCAAAACACGCTGGTGTTCATCGCTGTACAACTGGCGAACCAGCGTGTACTCGCGGTCGATCTGGTTGATCAGGTCTTCGATCCCATACAAGGGCTGTTGTTTGACACGCTCTTCCAGTTGCCTGCACAACTCGGCCAGGGCCAGCGCCCCCATGTTGCTGCTACTGCCCTTGAAGCTGTGTGCGGCATGCCCAAGCTCGGTTGCATTCTTGGCCTCATGCAATTGGCTAAGGCGTTT
The DNA here is from genome assembly GCF_040438935.1 of Pseudomonas vranovensis. NCBI lineage: Bacteria > Pseudomonadati > Pseudomonadota > Gammaproteobacteria > Pseudomonadales > Pseudomonadaceae > Pseudomonas > Pseudomonas vranovensis. The sequence continues at coordinate 3,282,026 of NZ_CP159259.1, forward strand.
CTCGGAGTCGTCGAGAAAGGTTTCCAGCAAATGCAGGTAGCCATCGTCCATGACCTCCTGCAGGTCGCTGAGTACCTTGCGATCGATGTGGTTATCAGTCACTTGCTCACTCCTTGATCAAGTTGGATTATGCCAGAGCGTCCCAGGTGAACTCCACGCATGCGCGGCACCCCTGGTCAGTCCATTCGGCATGCCAGCTGCAGCCGGCGAATCAGGTTCAGCCCTCGCCCGCTCAAGCCCTGCTCGATAAGCGGTCGTGCCAGCACGCTGGTTACGTTGAAACCCTTGCCGCTATCGTCCACTTCAATGATCAGACGCCCGCCCGGGCCCCGAGGTTCAACCCGCAGGCCTACTCGAATATAGCCCGCACTCAGAGCCTGCAAGCGCTCACTGCGCTGGCGGTAGTACTCGGCAAAGCCGGCGGCATCTCGCTTGAGCCCTGAATCGAGGCCCAGCACCCCATGCTCCAGGGCGTTGGAATACAACTCGCTCAACACACTGTGCAACGCCCCGCTCTGGGCCCGCATACCGTGTACTTCCTGCAGTAACTGCAACAGGTAGGGCAGCGGGTTGAAGCGCTTGAGCGTCTGGGCGCGAAACTCGAACTGCAGCGACCAATCCAGCGGTGCGCTCTGGCCGCTGTCAGAATAGATCAAAGGTGGCGGCGACAACGCCTCGGGCTCCACCATGCTGATTTCCAGCAGGCTGACGTCGTCACGGGAGCGCCCGCGAAAGGAGTCCAGCGCATGCAGCACTTCCTCGAACAGCAAGGCAGGCTGGCGATTGTCGACGAGCACCCGGCGCAGGCGCTCTACCCCGAATAGCTGGCCCTGATCGTCACTGGTGTCGACTACCCCATCCGACAGCAAGAACAACCGCTCGCCCAGGCCCAGCGGCAGCACCTGGGTCGAATCATCGAAGCGCTCCGGCGCCAACACGCCCAACGGCAAGTGCCGGGACACCAGCGCCAAGGGCTCACCACCGGCGGCCGGCAGCAGATAGCCATCCGGCATGCCGCCATTCCACACCTCGACCACACGCCGCTGAAAACTCAAGTTGAGCAGTACTGCGCAACAGAACATATCCACGGGCAGGATGCGCTTGAGCTTGGCATTCATCTCGCGCAGGGTTTCAGCCAGGCCATAGCCCTTGGCCGTCATGCCGTAGAACACTTCTGCCAGCGGCATGGCACCGACCGCTGCCGGCAAGCCGTGACCGGTGAAGTCCCCCAGCAGCACATGCATATCCCCGGACGGAGTGAAGGCCGCCAGCAACAGGTCACCGTTGAACAAGGCGTAGGGTGACTGCAAATAGCGGATATTGGGCGCGCTCAAGCAGCCGGCATGGGCCACTTTGTCGAACACCGCCTTGGCCACGCGCTGTTCGTTGAGCAGATGATGATGGTGACGGGTGATCTGGTCGCGCTGCTCCAGCACCGTCGCCTGCAAGCGGCGCAGGCGGTCCATTGCCTTAATTTTGGCGCCCAGGATCACAGGGCAGTAGGGCTTGGCCAGAAAATCGTCGCCACCGGCCTCCAGGCAGCGCACCAACGCTTCATCTTCACTCAGCGACGTCAGGAAGATGATCGGCACCAGCGTTTCGCCTGCCAGGGCCTTGATCCGCCGCGCCGCTTCAAAACCATCCATCACCGGCATCAACGCATCGAGCAGCACCACCTGCGGACGCTGCTCGGCAAACAGCGCCACGGCTTGCTCGCCATTTTCGGCAGTGAGCACCGCATGTCCCTGCTTGCTGACGATGCGCGCCAGCAGCAGGCGATCGGCCGCCCCATCCTCGGCAATGAGCACGGTCAGGGTCGAGTCAGGCATGGCCTGGATCAACTGATGTCGAACAGCTTGTCGAAATTGGAGATGGCGAGAATCTTGCGCACATCGGAACTGGTATTGACCACCTGGACCTCCGACTCATCGCCTCCCACGTGATCGCGCAGCATCAACAGCATGCCCAGCGCCGAACTGTCGAGGTAGGTCGCCTCTTTCAGGTCGACCACCACTGAATCCGGCCGTACCGGCTTGCGCTCATAGGCCTCGCGAAATTCCTGGTGCTTGCCAAAGTCAAAGCGGCCTTTGACTTTGATCGTCAGTTTTTTCCCATCCTGGGAGACCACGGTTTCAACGGCCATGTAGGCGATTCCTTCGAAGACGACGATGACAGACAACTAGAAGGTGTAGCAGCCCCGCTCCGGCGGGGCAACTCTTGCCCCCAGGCCCGGATCAGTAGCGATCGTGGCGGGGCAGGCGCTGGGACAGTTCGTCGAGCAGCTTCTGCTCGCGCTTGTCCTCGACCAGGCGGGCTTCGTCGATGTAGCGCTGCACCAGCTTGCGCAGGCCTTCGACCCGGGCATAGGCCTGTTGCCAGGTGCCACGGGCATTGGTGAGGTTGTTCTGGTGCCAGGCCAGACTCTGGCGCTGCTGGGTCATGGCGCTTTCCAACTGGCCGAGAAAGCGCTGGTAGTTCACCAGCCAACTGCCTGAGACCCCCTGGCCACCGCGGTTGATCCATTGCAGTTGATAGTCTTCGCGAAAGCGGTCGAGTTCGGCAAGCTTGGCCTGGGCCAGGCTCACCTGCTGCTGGAACTGGCCCAGGCGCTGGGCGGCCTGGCGCTCGGCGTTCTCGGCCATCTCCACCACCGGCGCCAGGCGCGCGGCACGACCAGGCTGGGCCATGGCCTATCAGCCCCCCGCGCCGGGATTGGGCTGGGCAAAGACGCTTTCCAGATGCTCGCGGCTTTGCTCCAGGCTGACATTGTCGTGCAGCCCCTGGCGCAGGTAATGCACCAACTTCGGCTGCAAGGCGATGGCCAGGTCCGTCTCGGCATCGCCACCGGCCACGTAGGCACCGACGCTGATCAGATCACGGCTCTGGGACAGCCTCGACCACAGCTGCTTGAACTGCTGAGCCTGGCCCATCTGCGCCGGGCTGACCACCTGGGGCATGACCCGGCTGATCGAGGCTTCGATATCGATGGCCGGGTAGTGCCCTTCTTCGGCCAGGCGCCGGGACAGCACGATGTGGCCGTCGAGCACCCCCCGGGCCGAATCGGCAATCGGGTCCTGCTGGTCGTCCCCCTCGGACAACACGGTATAGAACGCAGTGATCGAGCCGCCACCGGCCTCGCCGTTACCGGCACGCTCCACCAGCTTGGGCAACTTGGCAAATACCGAAGGCGGATAACCCTTGGTGGCAGGCGGCTCACCGATGGCCAGGGCGATTTCCCGCTGAGCCTGAGCGAAACGGGTCAGCGAATCCATGAGCAGCAGGACGTTCTTGCCTTTGTCGCGAAAGTACTCGGCAATACGGGTGCAGTACATCGCCGCCCGCAAGCGCATCAGCGGCGCATCGTCGGCTGGCGAGGCCACCACCACCGAACGTTTCAGGCCCTCGGCGCCCAGGATGTGCTCGATGAATTCCTTCACCTCACGGCCCCGCTCACCGATCAGGCCGACCACGATGATGTCGGCCTCAGTGAAGCGGGTCATCATGCCCAGCAGCACACTCTTGCCCACGCCGGTACCGGCGAACAGGCCCAGGCGCTGGCCGCGGCCCACCGTCAACAGGCCGTTGATACTGCGGATACCGACGTCCAGCGGTTGACTGATCGGGTCACGGTTGAGCGGGTTGATGGTCGGGCCATCCATCGGCACCCAGTCTTCGGCCTTCATCCCGCCCTTGCCATCGAGCGCGCGTCCGGCACCATCGAGCACCCGTCCGAGCATGCTCATGCCCATGGGCAGGCGGCCGTTGTCGGCCAGCGGCACAACGCGTGCGCCCGGCGCGATGCCGGCGACGCTGCCGACTGGCATCAGGAACACCTTGCCGCCGGAAAAACCCATCACTTCGGCTTCAACCTGCACCGGGTGGTAGCTGTCGTCGTTAATCACCACGCATCGGCTGCCGACAGCTGCACGCAGGCCTTCGGCTTCCAGGGTCAGGCCGACCATGCGCAGCAGACGGCCTTCGACCACTGGCTGTACAGGCAACTTGATGGTGTCGGCGTAGGTACCCAGGCGCTTGCCGAAGCTGGTGCGGTCAAGGCGCATCAGCGCTGCCCAGGTCTACCTGCAGGTCGGGCGCTGCAGGATGCAGGCCCTGGTCGTGCAACTGGTCGAACAGTTGCGCCAGGGCTTTTTCGATTCGGGTTTCCATGCTCGCGTCGATGCGACTCTGGTCGGTTTCGATACGACAACCGCCGGGCAGCAGCGTGTCGTCTTCGAGCAGTTTCCAGCGCTCTTCATGACGCTCGCGCAGCGCCTTGACCAAGGCGAAGTCCTGCGGGTTGATATGGATGCGTATGTTGTCCGCACCCATGGGCAGCAACTTCAAGGCTTCACGCAGTACCTGGATGATCTGGCTGGAATCGCTGCGCAGCTCGCGACCAATGACTTCACGGGCCATGTGCGCGACCAGGTGTACCAGGGATTTCTCGATCTGGTTGTCCTGTTCGGCGATCGGCTCAAGCAGGTTGTTCATCAAGCATTCAAGGCTCGACACCTTGGCAGCCAGGGCTGTTTCAGCCTCCTGGCGGACCTTGAGCTGGGTGCTGTGGAACCCTTCGCGCTCGCCGGTGGCGAAGCCTTCGTTGTAGGCCTCCTGGCGGATGCTTTCGAGCTCTTCGAGGGTCAGCGGCTGGACTTCTTCCAGCGGCACTTCCTCGACCTCTTCCTGAACGACTTCAGGTTCTGGCTCGGGCTCAGGCTCGGGTTCCGGGTCGAAACTGGGCAGCGCCCAGCGATCGAAACCTTCGACGTCGTTGGCGCGAATCAGCTCACTCAGATGCTCGTTGGTTGACATGATTGCACGCACTCATTCTGATCGCGGGGCAAGCCCGCTCCCACATTGCAGGGTGGGAGCGGGCTTGCCCCGCGAAAAATCGCTTAGATCATCTCTTCGCCGCCCTTGCCACCGAGCACGATCTCTCCGGCTTCGGCCATACGGCGGGCGATGGTGAGGATTTCCTTCTGCGCCGCCTCGACGTCGCTGACCCGCACCGGCCCCTTGGCCTCCAGGTCGTCGCGCAACAGTTCCGAGGCCCGCTTGGACATGTTCTTGAAGATCTTGTCCTTGACCTTCTCGTCGGCGCCCTTGAGCGACACCACCAGCACATCCGAAGACACTTCGCGCAACAGCGCCTGGATGCCGCGGTCGTCGACGTCGGCCAGGTTGTTGAACACGAACATCAAGTCTTCGATCTGCTCGGAGAGGTCGCCGTCGATGTCGCGGATCGCGTCCATCAGCTGGCCTTCCACCGAACTGTCGAGGAAGTTCATGATATCGGCAGCGCGCTTGATGCCACCCAGGTTGGTACGCGCGGCATTGGAGTTGCCGGAGAACTGCTTCTCGAGGATCTGGTTGAGTTCCTTGAGCGCCGCCGGTTGCACGGTATTCAACGACGACACGCGCAGGATGATGTCCAGGCGCACCTTGTGGTCGAAGTTGCCCAGTACCTCGCCGGCCTGGTCCGGGTCCAGGTAGGCCACCACGATGGCCTGGATCTGCGGGTGCTCGAAGCGGATGACATCGGCCACGGCACGCGGCTCCATCCACTTGAGGCTGTCCAGGCCGCTGGTGTTGCCACCGAGCAGGATGCGGTCGATCAGGCCGTTGGCCTTGTCCTCGCCCAGGGCCTGGGTGAGCATCTTGCGGATATAACCGTCGGAGCCGACGCCCAGGCTGGTCTGGTCGCCGACGATCTCGACGAACTCGCTCATCACCTGCTCGACCTGCTCGCGATGGACGTTGCCCATCTGCGCCATGGCCACGCCGACCCGCTGCACTTCCTTGGGGCCCATGTGCCGCAGCACCTGGGCAGCGTCGGTCTCACCCAGGGACAACAGCAGGATCGCTGCCTTGTCGACCCGGGACAGTTTGGCGGTAAGGGCTCGGTTATCACTCATCGGCATTGATCCACTCTTTCACGACCTGGGCCACGCGACCCGGGTCTTCGGCCACCAGGCTCTTGATTGCGTTGAGCTGTGCGTCGTAACCCTCGCTCGGGCTCGGCAGCAGAATGCTTTGCGGACCACCCAGGCTGACGCGGTCGTTGGCCAGCTCGCCATCCAGACCGAGCATACCGCCCAGTTCCATGTCGCCATCGGCCGCGGCGGGTTGCTTGCCGTGGCCGGTGATGTTGTTGAGTACCGGGCGCAGCACGCCAAACACCAGTACCAGGATGAACAACACACCCATCACTTGCTTGATGATGTCCCAGAACCAGGGCTGGGAATAGAACGGAATCTCGGCGATTACCTCGCCACGGTCGGCGGCGAACGGCACGTTGATTACGCTGACACTGTCGCCACGGCTGGCGTCGAAGCCCACCGCGTCCTGCACCAGGCGGGTGAAGCGCGCCAGGTCTTCGGCAGCCCAGGGGGCACGGGTGCTGTTGCCGGTAGCCGGATCGACCTTGAGCTGGTCGTCGACCACCACTGCCACCGACAGGCGGTTCAGGCGCCCCTGCTGCTGGCGGACGTGGCTGATGGAGCGGTCAAGTTCGAAGTTCTTGGTCGACTGCTGGCGCTTGTCGGCCGGGTACGGAGCGAGCATCGGCTGACCGGTGGCCGGGTCCATGATCTGTTGGCCGTTGGCATCGAGCAGCGGCTGGCCGGGCTGCACGGCAGCGGTTGCAGCAGCGGCACCGCCGGTGGTCTGCGGCGCGGTGGCAGGGCCTGGCGGCTGGTTGCTCAGGGCACCGGGCACGCCTTGCGGGCCCATGCTGCTGGAGCGTTGTTCATTGACCGACTGCTCGCTGCGCAGCGCCGGCTGATCAGGGTTGAACTGCTCGGAAGTGGACTCGACGGCGCTGAAGTCGACATCAGCCGACACTTCGGCCTTGTAGCGGTCGTTGCCCAGCACCGGCTGCAGAATGTTGTGTACACGCTGAGTGAGCATGCCTTCCATGCGGCGACTGTAGTCGAACTGCTTGCCAGCCATGGTCAGCTCGGAGTTGTGTACCTGGTCGGAGAGCAGGTTGCCCTTCTGGTCGACCACGGTCACGTCAGACTTGCCGAGCTCCGGCACGCTGGTCGCCACCAGGTTGACGATGGCCATCACCTGGCCCGCCTCCAGGGCGCGGCCCGGATACAGCTCGACCAGTACCGAGGCGCTCGGCTTGCGCTCATCGCGCACGAACACCGAGCTTTTCGGAATCGCCAGGTGTACCCGTGCAGCCTTGACGTTGTTCAGGCTCGACACTGTGCGCGCCAGCTCACCCTCAAGGCCGCGGCGGTAACGAGTGGCTTCCATGAACTGGCTGGTGCCCAGCCCTTGTTCTTTATCGAGGATTTCAAAGCCGACATTGCCATCGCCCGGTGCCACGCCGGCAGCGGCAAGTTTCAGGCGCGCGCGGGAAATGTCTTCGGACTTGACCAGCAAGGCGCCGGAATTGGGTTCGACGGTGTAAGGAATATCAGCGGCGGCCAGGGTTTCCATGACCTGCTTGGTGTCCATGCCGGCCAGGCTGCCGTACAACGGCCGGTAGTCGGGCTGCTGCGACCAGAGCACCACGGCAAAGCCGATCGCCACGCTCGCCGCCAGGCCCACCAGCAGGCCCACCTGGCGCAGCATCGGCATCTGCGAGATGTTCTCAAGGAACGACATGCCGAACAGCGGCGGCTTGGACGCGGCTGCGCTGCCTTTGGCGGGCATGTTATCGACGACTGCTTCGGCCATGACTCAATCTCGCCCTTATACCGGCATCTGCATGATGTCTTGATAGGCCTGGACCAGCTTGTTGCGCACCTGGGTCAAGGCCTGAAAGGAAACGCTGGCTTTCTGCGAAGCGATCATCACGTCGGTGAGGTCCACGCCGCTCTTGCCGATTTCAAAGGCATTGGCCAGTTGCGTGGAAGCCTGCTGGGTGTCGCTGACCTTATTGATGGCCTGCCCCAGCATGTCGGCAAAATTGCTTGAGCCGAGCTCAGGCGCAGCAGCCGCCTTGGGCATCGACATGGCGTCCATCTGCATGGCCCGCATGTCCAACATCAATCGATTAAATTCAACACCTTGGCTCATGGACTTCTCTCTCCGACGACCCGCATTTTTTTGACACTCACGCAGCGGATAGGCAGGACTTAGCAACAAGAGTGCCAGCTCTGTCCGTACAGCGGACAAAAGCCCGAATGCACCCGACCCTTATGTGGCGTAGAGGCTGGCCTCGACATCCATCCCGGCATCACGCATCTGCGCCAGCTTGTAGCGCAGGGTGCGCGGGCTGATACCCAGGCGCTCGGCCGCTTCCTTGCGCCGGCCGCGTTCGGCGCGCAAGGTATCGATGATCATCTGGAATTCATGGCGGCGCATGTCATCGCCCAGGCCACTGGCCGCCTGCTCAAGCGGCGCTACCGGCAGGGCCGGAGCCGGGGCGGTGGCGAACATCGGCATGACCCCGGCCAGACAAAAATCCGCCGCCTCGATCACCCCGCCCTGCTGCAGGATCAAGGCGCGCTGCAGAGCGTTGTCCAGCTCGCGCACATTGCCGGGCCAGGCATAACCCTGCAGGCAGGTCTTGGCCTCGGGCGAAAGGCGCACCGGGGCATGCTTCATTTTATTGACGTGCCTGGCCAGCAGGCGCTCGGCCAGCGGCAGAATATCGGCGCTGCGCTCGCGCAACGGGCGCCATGCCAGCGGGAACACCGACAGGCGATAGAACAGATCTTCACGGAAACGCCCCGCTGCCACTTCACCCGCAAGGTCACGGTTGGTAGTGGCTACCACGCGAATATCCAGCGCAATCGGCTTGCGCCCGCCCACCCGCTCCACTTCCCGCTCCTGCAACACGCGCAGCAGCTTGGCCTGCAGCCCCAGGGGCATTTCGGAAATTTCATCGAGCAACAGGGTGCCGCCGTCGGCCTGCTCGAACTTGCCCGCCTGGGCAGCAATGGCGCCGGTGAACGAGCCCTTCTCGTGACCGAACAGGGTCGCCTCGAGCATGTTGTCAGGGATCGCGGCACAGTTGATCGCCACAAACGGCTCGCTGGCACGCCGGGACTGCTGGTGGATGTAGCGCGCCAGCACTTCCTTGCCGGTGCCCGACTCGCCGGAGATCAATACCGTGGAATCGCTGCGCGCCACCCGCGCGGCCAGCTCCAGCAATTGCGCACTGGCCGGGCTCACAGGCCACCGGACCTTCATCGGCCTGCCCTGCCACCACGCCAAGGGCGTGACGCGTCACCAGGTCCAGCAGTGCCCGTGGCTCGAACGGCTTGACCAGATAATCCACAGCGCCCTGGCGCATGGCCTCGACCGCGCGCTCGACCGCCGCGTGGGCGGTCATCAACAGCACCGGCAGGTGCGGCTGGCGCGCCCGCAACAGGGCCAGCAACTGGTGCCCGTCCATGCCCGGCATGTTGACGTCGCTGACCACCAGGCTGAACGCCTCGGCGGCCACCGATTCCAGCGCCTCTTCGGCCGAACCGACAGCGCGGTACTCGAAGCCGCCCAGCTCCAGGGTATCGCCCAGAGCCTGACGCAGTGCCCGATCGTCTTCGACCAGCAGCACCTTGATTGCCTTCATTGCGTGCTCTCCATGTTCCGCGCATCGATCAACGGCAACGTGACCAGCGCACAGGTGCCGCGGCCAGGCCGCGAGCGAAGTTGCAGAACGCCCTGGTGGGCTCGCGCCACCGCCTTGACCACCGCCAGACCAAGCCCGGTACCGGTGGCCTTGGTGGTCAGGAAGGGCTCACCCAGTCGCGCCAGCAAGGCGCTGTCGATGCCCGCCCCGGCATCGCTGATGCACAGGCGCAGCACCTGCCCACGGCGGTACAGGTGGACCTTCAGGCGCGCCCGGCTCAGTGCTGGCCTGCAGGGCGTTTTCGATCAGGTTGAGCAAGGCGCCGACCAGGGTGTCGCGGTTGCACAGCAACTCGCCCAGGTGGCTGTCGCACTGCCAGCGCACTTCATGACCCTGCACATGAGCCTGGGCGGCCTGCTGCAGGGCCTGGAACAGTGCCTTGGGCGTGAGCCGGTCGGTCAGCGGCAGCTCGCCGCGGGCGAACACCAGCATGTCGCGCACCTGATGCTCAAGCTCGTGCAGGCGCTCCTTGAGGTTGCCGGCAAAACGCTGCTGGGTTTCCACTGGCAGGGCCTGCTCGGCCAGGTGGCTTGCATACAGCAGGGCCGCCGACAGCGGCGTACGAATTTGATGGGCCAGTGAAGCGACCATTTTCCCCAGCGAAGACAGGCGCTCATGGCGGGCCAACTGCCCTTGCAACTGACGGGTTTCGGTCAGGTCGTTGAGCAGCACCAACTGCCCGGGCTCGGCATCCAGCGAACGCGTGGCGATCGACAGGCGGCGCCCGTCACGCAGCGACACTTCATGGCCGTCGTCATCGCGCGGGGCAAAACTGCGGGCGATCACTTCACGCCACAGCTCCCCTTCCAGCGGCTCGCCCAGCAAGTCGCAGGCCGCAGGATTGGCCTCGCGCACGCGCCCCTGGGCATCGATGACAATGACGCCACCGGGCAGCAGGTCAAGCAGGTTCTGCAAGCGGTTGGCCAGGCGCTCCTTCTCGGCAAGCTCGGCCATGCGCTGGGCACTGACCACCGCCAACTCGCCCTTGAGTTCGGTGACCCGGGCTTCGAGCAGGTTGTAGGACTCGCTCAACTGACTGGAGACCTGATCGAACAAGGCAAAGGCCTGCTCGAGGCCAAGGCGGCTTTCCTGTTCGGCGGCGTTCTGCCCCTTCACTTCAGGGACACAGGAGATGGGGGCGGCCTGGGGCATCGTGCTCTCTCGCGTGACTGACCGTCATAAAACGGTGTGTTGGCAGCGATAAAGCAATAGGCGTGCCGGGTACTTGACCAGCGGGTGCAACCCACCCGGTTGCAACCGGCCAAAGGCAGGCAGGACGGGCATTACAGCCCTGTAAAAGGTAGGGATATAACGCAAAACGGGGCGCCTGAGCGCCCCGCTGTGTTCAAGCAGGCGTCAATCCTCCGCCTGCTCCTCGCCGTCTCGACGACTCATGCCGTACTTGCGCATCTTCTCCACCAGGGTGGTACGACGAATGCGCAGGCGTTCCGCGGCGCGGGCAACGATACCGTTGGCATCGTCCAGCGCCTGCTGGATCAAGCCCTGCTCCAGGCCACCGAGGTAGTCCTTGAGGTCCAGGCCTTCGGGCGGCAGCATGGCGTGGGTGGCAAAGCTTGGCGAACCACCGTTGATGGCCACGCGCTCTTCCAGGTCCGAACGCAGGCTGTCGACCAGTTGCTCGTCTTCATCATCCACATAGCGGAATTTCTTCGGCAGCTCCGACACACCGATCACCCCGTACGGGTGCATGATCGCCATGCGCTCGACCAGGTTGGCGAGCTCGCGGACGTTGCCCGGCCAACCGTGGCGGCACAGCGACATGATCGCCGCCGAGTTGAAGCGGATCGAGCCACGCTTCTCGTGCTCCATGCGCGAGATCAGCTCGTTCATCAGCAGCGGGATGTCCTCGACGCGCTCACGCAGCGGGGCCATCTCGATCGGGAATACGTTGAGGCGGTAGTACAAGTCTTCGCGGAAGGTCCCCGCCTCGATCATGCTCTCGAGGTTTTTGTGGGTCGCGGCGATGATGCGCACGTCGATGCCCTGGGTCTTGTTGCTGCCTACGCGCTCGAAGGTACGCTCCTGCAATACGCGCAGCAGCTTGACCTGCATCGGCAGCGGCATGTCGCCGATTTCGTCGAGGAACAAGGTACCGCCGTTGGCCAGCTCGAATCGCCCGGCACGACTGGTGATGGCCCCGGTAAAAGCGCCCTTCTCGTGCCCGAACAGTTCGCTTTCCAGCAGCTCGGCCGGGATCGCGCCGCAATTGACTGGCACGAACGGCGCTTCGCGGCGCTTGGAATGGTAATGCAGGTTGCGCGCGACCACTTCCTTGCCGGTGCCCGACTCGCCAAGGATCAGCACGCTGGCATCGGTGTCGGCCACTTGCTGCATCATCTGGCGCACGTGCTGAATGGCGCGGCTGGTGCCGACCAGGCTGCGGAACAGGTTCGGCTCGCGCTGGCGACCGCGCTCGCGGGCCTGGTCGTACATCTCGCGATAGACCTGGGCACGGTGCAGCGAGTCCAGCAATTTGCTGTAGCTGGGCGGCATTTCGAGGTTGGACAGCACGCGACGACGCAGGTCGTCTGGAAGCTCGACAGAAGAAATTTCACCAATTAGCAAAACCGGAAGGAACTCATCCCAGGTTGCTACTGTCTTTAGCAAGCCCATCAGACTTGCCGGAGCGTTTACGGTCCCGATCAGGACACAGAGTACTTCACGACTGGACGACAACGACTCGACCACCTGCTGCCAATCAAGGCTGGAGCAGGACAAATTTTCTTCCCCAAGAAAATTCAGTACCACCGCTAGATCGCGGCGGCGGGCGCTATCGTCATCGATCAGCAGGATTTTGGTTTCACGCCACATGCAATAGCAACTTCCCTAGTCATTTCGGCGCCCTATTCTGGGCATGCTCGACATCATTCCGACTGAACGGTCAGTTTCGGACGTCTGAATATTGGAAAACAGCTACTAGTTAAGTCAAAAAAGCGGGCACAGTCAAATTTATGGCGCCCCTAATTCAGCTCGGCGCAATATTAGCTGAATAGTTGATACACTTTTGAAGCATTTCTGGACTGATTGATCTGGGTCATTTCATTGGCGATTGCCTGGCGCTCGCCGATGGTCACGTCCAGCAATTCACGGTAGACCTGCAGCAACCCTTCCAGCTTTTCACGCACCACCGCCTCGTCCATCGCCTCCTCGTTGAGCATCTCATCGATGCACGAGCGGCAGGTCTCGTCCAGTTTGCCGATGGCTTCCCAGTTGCGCTCGCTCAGCGCGCTCAGCAGCGCGTTGCGGGTATCGTCCATTCGTTGCAGTGCGTGACTCATGGCATCATCCTCGGCCGACCGGCCTATTCAACAGGGGCAGCGGCAGCGATCTCGTCCCAGCCACTTTTCACGGTGATCAGCAGGCGCGCCACTTCATCGATGATTTCGGCATCGTTGTCGACGTTGGCCTGCATGAGGCGATTGGTCATGTAGACGTACAGGCTGTCCAGACGCTCGACGTAGGCTGGGTCATCGCTCTTGCTGGCATCGAGGCCATCGCGCAGGCCGATGATGATATCGATGGCCTTGCCCAGCATCAGACCCTTCTCGGCGATGTCACCACGGGCCATGGCGCCTTTGGCCTGGGCCATGCGGTCCAGGCCGCCTTCCATCAGCATCTGCACCAGGCGATGGGGCGTGGCCTCGGAGATCTGAGCATGGGAATTGACCTTCTGGTACTGACGAAGGGCTCTCATGGGGTTCATGTTGCTACCTCGTAACAGGCAAAACTGCATTAGGTGGATTAACCAGCGTATCGGCGGGCGCTGGCAAAACTTTACCCGCCCTGTTCAAGCACAAAGCCCGGGTGGCACAAAGGCCAACCCGGGCTTGCTTGTCGCTACGCCGAATCACTCGTTCTTGCTGCGCGCGTTCAGGGCGTTGAGGGTGGTCATCACGCTGTTGCTCTGGGCGCGCAACTGGGCGACCAGCGAGTCCATGGCGTTGTACTTGTCCTGCAGACTCTTCTGCAAGGCGGTCATGCGCTCGTCCAACGAGTCTTGCTGTTTCTTCAGGTCGTTCAGATTTTCGGTCAGCGATTTGCTGCGTTCGGCCAGCGTGCCGGTTGTGGCCTTGGCGTAATCGTCAGTGACCTTGGTCATGCGCGCCAGCAAACCATCCTTGCCGTTGAAGATACTGGAGATATCTGCGGCATTGGTCGCTACGGCCTTGTCCCACTTCTTGTCGTCCAGGCTCAACAAGCCGCCGTCCTGCGAAGACGTGACGCCGAATGCCGCCAGGGACTTCATGGTGCCATTGCCCGAGAGCACATTGAGTTCGCTCCGGATCGAGGACATCAAGGTACGCATCGTGGCATCGCCGGTCAGTGCGCCAGCAATAGGCTGACCATCGGCCCCCATAGTGACCTTGGTCTCAGTGTTGATGACCTTTATCAGAGCGTTGTAGGTATCGATAAAACCTTTGACGCCAGACTTGAGCGCTGCGGGGCTGGTACTCAATGACAGCACCGTCGGATTGAGTTCACCCGTGGTGGCGTTTTTCCCGGATACACCGGTCAACTTGATATTCAGCCCACTCACAGCGTCAGAGATGTTATTGGTCTTGGACTCCATGTCGATGCCGTCGATGCTGTACTTGGCATTCTTCGGCTCATCGACCACGGTGTAACCGGTGTCGATGCCCGAGTTGCCCGACATCGTCAGGTCAGAGCCCTCGCCCATGGTGGTCGAGGTCAGTACCAGGCGCGAGCCATTGGCGTCGGTGAGGATGTTGGCGCTCAGGCCCGAGGTACCGAACTGAGTGTTGATGCTGTCGCGCACCTGCTGCAGGGTCGCGCCCGGCGGCACACTCAGGTCGTAGTGCTTACCAGCCTGCGAAATGGTCAGGGTGGTCGGGGTCGTCCCGGCATTGACTACCGAACTGGTACCACCGGCGTATACCTTGGTGGACAACTTGGAAGCACTGGCCATTTGAGTGACCAGCAAGGTGAAGCTGCCCGTCGACGCACCTGCTGCCGAGGTGAACGTCGCTACTTTTTCGTCGGAAGAGGTAAGGCTCAGGCCGGCGAAGCTGTTATCCGTACCCATGCTCGCCAACGCGCCTCGGAAGGCATCCAGGGCTGCCTGGATCTTGCCGATGGAAGACAATGTGGTGGTCGCCTTCAGTGTCTGGGTATTGATCTGTGCCTGCTTGGGCGCGCGCTCGGCGTCAACCAGGGACTTCACAATGGCCTGGGTATCGATGTCCGAACCGATACCGCTGACTGTTGTACCCGCCATCATTGTGCTCCTTGTTCAGTGGCTGCCACTTTCTTGACGAACGGCGTCGCAAAGTTCAGGCAGCAACAAAATTCATGCCAGCTCAGGCCTTGTCGGTAAACAACAGGCTGCCGGCTTCGCTGAGGCTTTGCGCCAGTTTCAGCGCGGTTTCCGACGGAATCTGGCGAATCACGTCACCCGACTCGGTGGCGATGACCTTGACCACAACCCGGCCGGTGGAATCATCGAGGGCGAAATCCAGCTTGCGCTGGCTGGCCTGGACGAATTCGCGAATATCCTTCACCGCTTTTTCCAGCTCGTCGCGCTTGGGCTCCGCCACAGGCGCTACCGCCTCCAGGGCCTTGGCACGCGCAGCCGGTTCGTTGTTCGGCGTAGCGTTCTGGGGCACGACCGGCTGATAAGTCAGGTTCAACTTGACGCTCATGTCCATGTCCGGACTCCTTATCACGAAAAAACGGAAGGGCACGTAAACGCGCCCTTCCGTTATTTACCAGGCGCCGATATTACTGAAGCAGCTTCAGTACAGCGGATGGCAGCTGGTTGGCTTGCGACAGGATCGAGGTCGAAGCCGACTGCAGGGTCTGTTGCTTGGTCAGCTCGGCAGTTTCAGCCGCGAAGTCCACGTCCTGCACGGTGGAGCGTGCAGCGGTGGAGTTCTTCTGGATGTTCTGCAGGTTGTCGACGGTGGTGGTCAGACGGTTCTGGGTAGCACCCAGGTTCGAACGCACGTCGTCGATCGAGCCGATGGCCTTGTCGATAACTGCCAGGGCGTTCTGAGCCAGGGCGGCGTCGGTGACGTTGGTGTCAGCGATGGTGGTTTTCTTGGAGGTGGCTGCAGTGGCGGTAGCATCACCGAACAGACCCTTCACGCCATCGCCAGTCAGCGAGTAACCCTTAGCCGAATCCAGCGACACTTGACCAGTAACGATCAGGTCGGTTGTAGCCAATGCAGTGCCGCCGGCAGTTGGGTATTCGCCGTCGCCGTCTTTAGCCGAAACCTTAATGCCTGCTTGAGCACCAGCATCGGTAGCGCTGAATTTCAGGTTTTCGCCGGTATCGGACTTAACCGACAGCGATCCGCCGTTGGATTCGTCGTAGTTGACGCTGATACCCAGTTTGGCAGCGTTAGACTTCAACTGATCAGCGAGGCCCGCGGTATCGGTGACACCAACAAACTCAACTTTCTGACCACCTACTTCCAAAGTGAAGTTTGCAGACTTAGTGGTAGATCCAGTAATTGCAGTGCTATCTACTTCGAACTTGACCTCAGTGCTGGCAGTTGCCGAAAGGCCACCTACGGCGCCGTTCAGCAGAGCTGCGGTGGTCTTCGCCGAAGAACCTTCTTTGATGGTCACAGTTTCCGACTGGCCGTTACCGGTCACGACGATGTCACCACCAGCTACACCTTTATCGGTAGGGGTGATCGCAACGCTCTTGACCTGCTGCGAACCAATGTTGTTTGCAGCAACGTTGTCCAGGGTCAGGTTGATGGTTTCGTTAGCGTTCGCGCCAACCTGAATGGCCTTGGTGCCGTAGGAACCGTCCAGCAGCTTCTGGCCACCGAAGGTGGTGGTCTGGGAGATACGGGTCAGTTCGGCAGTCAGCGCCTGGTATTCGTCGTTGTTCGACTTGCGGTCTTCGGCGCTCAGGGAGCCAGTAGCCGAGGACAGGGCCAGGGTACGCATTTTCTGCAGGATGTCGGTCGACGCCTGCATTGCGCCTTCAGCGGTCTGGGCAATGGAGATACCGTCGTTGGCGTTCTTGACCGCTTGGCCCAGGCCGTTGATCTGGCTGGTCAGGCGGTTGGAGATCTGCAGGCCGGCAGCGTCGTCTTTGGCGCTGTTGATACGCAGGCCGGAGGACAGGCGCTGCATCGAGGTTGCCAGAGCGTTGCCAGCCTTGTTCAGGTTGCCCTGAGTGGTGATCGACGCAATGTTGGAGTTTACGGTTAATGCCATGACGAAATCCTCGTTGGATGGATACTGCGGCTTCCGGCCCTGGCAACCGCCGGGTGTGGCCTAGAGAACCTTCGTAATGGTTATCGTCGTGAACGCAGGTTGCTTGAGGGGTTTTTTCAAATTTTTTACTAGCACCGTGCCACCCCCTTGCAATTCAAGGCCTTAGGCACCGTAAAAATCGTGCTTTCGCGGTAATTTTGACGCCAATAAAAAACGCCCATGACGTTTCGGTCATGGGCGTTTTTGTGTACGGCACTACGTAAAAGTTACGAGCGATAAAGAATCGCCGAACCCCACGACAGGCCAACACCAAAGCCGCTGATGGCAACGCGCTTCCAGGCGCCATCGAGCATGTGCTTCTCCAGCAGCAGGGGCACGCTGGACGACACGGTGTTGCCGGTTTCGAGCATGTCCTTGACGAACTTGTCCTTCACCGTCGACTCCGGGTCCTCTTCAAAGCGCCGGGCCACGGCATCGACGATGGCCGCACTGCCCTGGTGGATGCAGAACGCGTCGATGTCCGCCGCGCTCAGCCCCGAGGCATCGAGCAGCTCGTGCAGGTGCGCGGGCACCTTGACCAGGGCGAAGTTGAACACCTGGCGGCCGTTCATGAAGAAGTTGCCGTCGGTAATCTTCAGGTGCGCCGCACCGGAGCCGTCGGTACCAAAACGCGCCTGGCCCAGTTGCCAGGTAGCATCCTCGCCCATCCAGGTGGCGGTGGCGGCGTCACCGAACAGCATGGTGGTGTTGCGGTCTTCCGGATCGACGATCTTCGAGTACGGGTCGGCGGTGATCAGCAGGCCGTTCTTCAGGCCTGCGGCCTCCATGAAGCCCTTGATCGCATACAGGCCGTACACGTAGCCCGAGCAGCCCAGCGACACGTCAAAGGCCGCCACGCGGGTCGACAGGCCCAGTTTGTCCTGGACGATGGCAGCCGTGTGGGGCAAGCCTTCTTCGTCACCATTCTGGGTGACCACGATCAGCGCATCGATGGCCTGCGGATCAAGGCCGGGGTTGTTGGCAAACAGGGCCTTGGCCGCCTCTACACAGAGGTCGGAGGTTTCTTGCTCGTCTGCCTTGCGCGGCAGAAAGGTCGAGCCGATCTTGCCGAAGATGAACGCTTCATCCTTGCCGAATTTCGCACCCTGGGCGTAGTTGTCCAGGCCAGCGGTGGGCACGTAACTCGCGATACTTTTTATGCCAATCATTCTGGCTTCCCAATCAAAACTTCAAAGACTGCCGCTCGCAGAACTGAGGGCGCCAAAAACCGGGGTTGCACCACCCCTGGGTGGCACATGGCAGCGTTGTTGCCGGGTCCTGCACACAAAAAAAACGGCAACAAATTCTTGCAAATGCCACCGATAGAATACAGGGAAGATGCCCGATTTGACTCATTGGTCACACTCAATTGTCTAAGCGGTAGCGACGCTCATCACAACAGGCATAAAAAACCCCGGCAGGCATGACTGCCGGCCGGGGTTGTCGGGGCTGCCTCAGAGCTTGTTGAACAGGCTCAGCGACGACAGGCGCGAGAATGCCAGCTGCGAGGCCTCCAACATGGCCTGCTGCAAGGTCAGGGCGATGGCTGCCGTGGACATGTCGGTATTGCCGATCGCGCTCTGGGTGCTCTTGTTGGCCAGCGACAGGCTGGTGTTTTCCTGGGTCTGGATTTCCAACGAGTTGCCGCGCGCACCGATCGAGCCACGGGTGATGTCGATGCGCTCGCGCGCACTGGCCAGGTTGGCAATGCCCGAGGCTACCGCTTGCTTGAGGGCGAATTCGGACGCGTTGTCAGTGACCGGCTTGTCCAGTGCCGCGCGCAGCTGACCCAGGGTGTCAAGAACGTTCTGGGTCTTGTGGGCGTTGGCCGTGACCGCAAACTGATCGCCCGCCTTTGGCGCACCATCGAGTTCGTAGGTGACGCCGGCGACGGTCAGCGAATTACCCGCGACGGCACCTTTGGCAATAGGTTTGCTGTCGGCGCTGTAAGGCTGGGCGTACAGGGCAAATTCGCTGTCGCTGGTGAACTTGATGACGGCACCGTCGCTCGGGAAGGTGCTGCGATAGGCCTCGGCATCACTGATGCTGCTACCGGTGACTTGCGCGGTGGACGGGTTGCCGGCGCCGCGGGTGGTGGTCAGCGTGTCGGGACGCGCCTGCAGGCTGAACACGTGCCCGGCCACGGCGGTGTCGGGATCGTCGCCCTCCTTGAGGTTGACGTCGATCTCGAACTCGACTCCGCGCAGGGCGATGCGGTTGCCGCCCTCGGTGCTGCTGTCGAAAACACCGTTGGTGGGCGTCTCGCTGGTGATGTCCTTGCCGTTGGCATCGGTGATGCTGTACTGGGTGGCGCTGGTAAAGGTCAGCTTGTAGGGCTGGCCACTGGCAAAGCCGCCGTCGTTGTAGGTGTTGACCGAGCTCACCAGCCCCTGGGACACGCCAACACGACCGTCATCCACCGCAGGCGCCTGCAAAGTGGATTCGGTACGGGCCTTGTTGATGGCCTGGTCGAACACGCTGTAGCCGCTGTCATTGGTGGCCAGGTGCAAGGTATCGGAAACCTGCAGGCTGAGCTGGGTCTGGTCACCATGATAGCTGTAGGTGCCATCGCTGTTGCGCACGTAGGGTGGCGACGAGGTCTTGGAGCCGCCAAACATGTAGTTGCCGTTGGCATCGCGGGAATTGAGCAGGCCAAATACGTTGGCCTCGATCTCCTTCAGCTCGCTGCTGATCGAAGTGCGGTCGGCATCGCTCAAGCTGCTGCCGCCGGCACGAATGGCCAGCTCACTGGCACGCTGCATGGCTTCGTTGATGGTCGAGAGCACGCTCTCTTCCTGCAACAGCGCGTTGTTCACCGTGGTCATGTTGGCACTGTACTGCCCCAGCAGCGCTTGTTGCTGCTGCAGCAGCAACAAGCGGGCAGCCCCCACCGGATCATCTGCCGCCGTCTGGATACGGATACCCGACGACACCTGCTCCTGGGTCTTGGCCGCATCGGAGAAGGTCTTCGAGTAGCTGGTGGCGCTGGTCTCATAGAACTGAGCAGTGGAAATACGCACGATCGGCTACTCCTTACAAGGCGTTGATCAAGGTGCTGAAGGTTTCTTGCGCGGTCTTGATGATCTGCGACGACGCGGTGTAGTAGTGCTGGAACTTGACCAGGCTGGCCGCCTCGTCATCCAGGTTGACCCCGGACACCGACGCGCGGCTAGCCTTGGCCGAATCGAGCACGGCGCCGCTGGCGGTGGTGTCGATCTTGGCCTGGGCGGCCTTGGCACCGACGCGTTCGACCAGCGAGGCATAGGCGGAGGTAAAGCTGATGCCGCCACCGGAGCCGGTACCGACCGTGGACTGGGTTTGCAGGCCCAACAGCGCCTTGGCGTTACGGTTGTCGGACTTACCGTCAGCGTTGAAGCCCAGGGTGAAGCTGTCGTTTGCCGAGGGGCTGCCAGCGATGGTGGTCTCTACCTTGAAGGTACGTGGATTGCCGCTGGCATCGAGCATTGGATTGCCGGCGGCATCGCGCATCGGCACATTGATGGCCAGGTCATTGTCCTGGCCCGGCACGATATTGCCGGCAGAAATCTCGCCGCCCTTCGCGTCGAAGATCTTATAGCTTTGCGTGCCACCACTGGCCTCGCCAAACACCACTCGCACGGGCATCGAGTGCTTGATCGCCTCCTGCAGTTGCGCCTGCTCGGCACCGCCGTAGATATCCAGGCGCTCGCCCAGGCTCGGCTGGGTGATGGTGCCGGTACCGCCGTTGCCGCTACCGGCGGTGGCACTGATGGGGCCGGCGAAGGCCAGCTTGTTGGCGTCGGTCAGTACGGTGTTGATGCTGCCGGCGGCGGCGCGGGTCGGGATCACCTTGAAGCTGTCGCCTGCGGCCAGGCCGCCACCGTTGAGCTTGAGGCTGAAGCCGTCGATCACCGGCGCTGGGTCGGCATCCAGGTCGAAGTTGCCCATCTCGGTGCCGTCGGAGCGGCGCACGGTGTATTGCTTGTCGCTGGTGAACTTGACCTCGTAGTCGTAGGTGGTCAAGGCACCGCTGTCGGCGATGGTCACATCCAGGTTGCCGGAGCCTGCGCTGTTGCTCGAGGCCGCCAGGCTGCGCTGGCTGATTGCGGTAATGCTGTTGATGCTGGAGAACAGGCCGCTGCCGAACTGACCGTTGGCATCCAGGCCCTGGCCCAGCTGGCTGTTGATGCTGTCGGCAACCACCAGGGCCACACGCCCCAGCTCGTTGATCGACGGCGCGAGCACGTCGTTGCGATAGCGCAGCAAGCCGCCGATCTGCCCGCCGGTGACCACCGAGGTGACGTCGGAGCTGAAGGTCTGGTAGTTGATCTGCAGGCTGTACTGGCTCTTGTCGGTACTGCCAGGGGCAACCGACAGGGTGTTGGCGCTATTACCGGTAACCAGCGACTGGCCGGTGCCCAGGTAAACGTCAAGGTTGCCGTCACGCTCCTGCACGGTCACCCCCACCAGCTCATTGAGCGAGCGTACCGCTTCGTTGCGCGCATCGATCAGGTTGTTGGGGGTGTTGCCCGAGGCCGACAACTGCGCGATCTGCTTGTTGTACTCGGCGATATTGGAGCTGAGCTTGTTGACCTGGCCACTCAAGGTCTCGAGCTGGGAGTTGATGCTGTCGTTCTGTTGGCTCATCTGCGAGGAGATGGCGTTGAAACGGTTGCTCAGGGTCTGCGCCTGGGTCAGCAGCAACTGGCGCGAAGCGACGTCACCCGGGGTTGCCGAGGCGGTCTGCAGGGCCGAGAAGAATGCCGTGAGCACCGAGCTGATACCGGTGTTGCTGTCGGCCAGCAGCTTGTCGACGCTGGTGATCTGATCCTGGAACGCGGCGGCGTCGGTGTTCAACGAAGTGGCGGTCTGCAGCTGGTTGTCCAGGTAACCGTTATAGATACGTCGAACATCCGAGAGCGTGGTGCCGGTACCGATAAAGCCGACGCCAATGTTCTGCATGCCGCCGGTGGTCTGCACCGCTTGCTGACGCGAGTAGCCCGAGGTCCCGGCGTTGGCAATGTTATTGGAGGTGACCGATAACGCTGCCTGGCTGGCGTTCAGGCCGCTCAGCCCGATCGAGATCAGATTCGACATACTTCAATCCTTATAGATTCGTGGTACCGCCAGCCATGGCGTATTGCTGGGTTGGCTGCAACTGCCGGGCAATGCTGATGATCTTGCGCGCGTAGTCAGGGTCAGTGGCGTCAGCCGGCCTTTTGCAGCTCTTTGGCAAACTGCTCCGGGTTATCGGCAGCGCTGACCGCATCTTTATAGCGACTGTTGTTCTGCAACAGGCTTACCAGGTCGTGGAAGCTGTCTTGGTACGAATCGTAGGAGCGGAACGCCGCCGTCTCCTTGACGAACTGGCCATCACGAAACTCGCTGGTGATCGCCCTCGCCTCTGCCCCCTGCCAATTGCCGGTGGCCTTGATGCCGAACAGGTTGTGGCTGCTGGAGCCATCGGCCTGGCGCATGACCGACTTGCCCCAGCCGGTTTCCAGGGCGGCCTGGGCCACCAGGTAACGCGGATCGATACCAATGCGCTTGGCAGCCTCTTCGGCCATCGGCAGCATGGTCGCGACGAATTCATCCGAGGAGCTGAACGCGCGCTTGGCGGGCGCCAGCGGCGGCTGGGCCACGGCGCGGCCGTAGATGCGCATCTCGCCCGGTGCGGCAAAGGCGGTCGCCGGTTCCCAGTCACCCTTGGCCACGGCATCGCCGACCAGGTTCGTGCGCCCCGGAATCGGCGCGGTATTGGTGGCGCCAGCGGATGGCACCAGCCCGGCCAGCAAGCGGTCGGTGAGCTTGCCCGGCAAGGCCAGGCGGCGCGAGTTGAGCGCGGCCACATCGTTGCGCGCAGCGACGTCGCCCGAGCGCTCGGCCACGCCAACGGCGGTGGCGCCCAGCGCACGCGGCTGAATATCGAAGCGCGGGAACGGGCTGCTGCTCACCGATGCCGCTTTCTGCTTGGCCAGCTGGCGCATCAGTACATCCTGCAAACCGATACCACCGCCCTCGCGGGACATGCTCACCGCCAGCTGCTGGTCGTACATCTGCTGGTACTGCTTGGTGGTCTCGGTGTTGAGCGGGTTGTCCTTGGCCAGGACGTCGCTGGCCGAACGCATCGACTTGAGCATCTCGTTGAGGAACAGCGACTCGAATTCCTGTGCCACCTTGCGCAGGTTGGCCTCGCTGTCGCGGTCACCGACCTTCAGCGAGTTGAGGCGGTTGAGGTCGGTGTAGGCCCCGCTGTCAGCCATAGCGGCGACTGAAACTTTCGGCATGTCCATGGCCCGGCCCTCAAATCACGATCAGGTCGGCCTGCAAGGCGCCGGCCTGTTTCAGGGCTTCGAGGATCGCCATCAAGTCACTGGGGGCTGCGCCCACCTGGTTCACTGCACGGACGATTTCATCCAGCGTGGTGCCCGGGCCGAACTTGAACATCGGTTTGGCTTCCTGCTCGGCGTTCACGCGCGAGCGCGGCACCACAGCCGTCTGGCCATTGGAGAACGCCCCCGGCTGACTGACGATCGGGTCTTCGGTGATGGTCACGGTCAGGCTGCCGTGGGTCACCGCTGCCGGCGACACCTTGACGTTCTGGCCGATGACGATAGTGCCGGTACGCGAATTGATGATGACCTTGGCAACCGCCTGACCCGGATCGATTTCGAGGTTCTCCAGGATCGACAGGTAATCCACGCGCTGGCTGGGGTCGAGCGGCGCACTGACACGCACCGAACCGCCGTCCAGTGCCTGGGCCACACCCGGGCCAAGCAGTTCGTTGACCTTGTCGACGATGCGCTTGGCGGTGGTGAAGTCAGGGCGATTGAGGTTGAGGGTCAGGCTGTTGCCCTGGTTGAAGCCACTGGGCACGGCACGCTCTACGCTGGCACCACCGGGAATACGACCGGCCGACGGCACGTTGACGGTGATCTTGGAGCCGTCGCGACCCTCGGCATCGAAGCCGCCCACCACCAGATTGCCCTGGGCGATGGCATAGACGTTGCCATCGATACCCTTGAGCGGGGTCATCAACAGGCTACCGCCGCGCAGGCTCTTGGAGTTACCGATCGAAGACACGGTCACGTCCACCACCTGGCCCGGCTTGGCAAACGCCGGCAAGTCGGCATGGATCGACACCGCCGCGACGTTTTTCAGCTGCACGTTGCCCGATCCCGGCGGTACCTTGATGCCGAACTGCGAGAGCATGTTGTTGAAGGTCTGCAGGGTGAACGGCGTCTGGGTGGTCTGGTCACCCGTGCCATTGAGCCCGACCACCAGGCCGTAGCCGATCAGCTGGTTGGTACGCACGCCGGAAATGCTGGCGATGTCCTTCAGGCGTTCAGCCTGCACCGCAAACGCGGCAGACATCAGGAACACGGCGGCAATCAGCTGCTTGAAGTTGAACATGGTCATCGGAACCTAGAAAGGCCAGAGCGGGCTGATGAAGAAACGGTCGAGCCAACCTGGCTGACTGGCGTCGGCAAACGAGCCGGTTCCCGAATAGGTGATGCGCGCATCGGCTACCCGGGTCGATGGCACGGTGTTGTCGGTGGCGATGTCGTCGGCGCGGATCATGCCGGCAATGCGCACCAGTTCATCACCGGTGTTGAGCGTCAGCCACTTCTCGCCACGCACGGCAATGATGCCGTTGGGCAGCACGTCGGCGACGGTCACAGTGATCGAGCCGGTCAGGCTGTTGCCCTGCCCCGCCTTGCTGTCACCCTTGGTCGCACGGTCGCCGCTGTAGCCGGCACTCAGGCTCAGGTCGCCACTGCCGAACGGGTTGTTGGTGGTCGCGCTCGAGCCGAACAGCGAGGTCAGGCCGATATCGGCCTTGCTGTTCTTGGCGATCTGCGAGTTGGCGTTCTTGCTCGCCTGGGTGCGCTCGTTGAGGGTAATGGTGATGATGTCACCGACCCGGAACGCCTTGCGGTCGCTGTACAGGTTCTGCTCGAAACCGGCCTGGTAGATCGAGCCGTTGTTCGCCGCTGCCGGCAGGGGGGTACGCGGCAATACCGGCGCGTAGTACGGATCGTTGGGCTTTGGCGGCGGCGCAACGCAGCCGGCCAGGACGGTGATCCCACTCAGGGCAAGTACGGAAAACAAACGACTCATGACGCTGACCTCACGGTGTAACAAGCGCTGTTCAAGCGACCTCGAAGACTTCACTTACAGGTTCTGGGTAACGAACGAGAGCATCTGGTCGGCGGTGGAAATGACCTTGGAGTTCATCTCATACGCACGCTGGGTGGTGATCATGTTCACCAGCTCTTCCACGGTGCTGACGTTGGAGTTTTCCAGGGTTTGCTGCTGGACCACACCGATGCCGTTCAGGCCCGGCGTACCGACCTGTGGCGCGCCGCTGGCAGCGGTTTCCAGGAACAGGTTGCCACCCACCGCCTGCAAGCCGGCCGGGTTGATGAAGTCGGCGGTCTGGATGTTGCCGATCACCTGGGCGGCCGGGTTGCCGGCAGTGGTGATCGAGACGGTACCGTCACGGCCCACGGTGAAGGTTTGCGCTTCTGGCGGCACGACGATGGCCGGCTCCAGGGCGAAGCCGCTGGCAGTGACGATCTGGCCGTCGGAGTTCAGGTGGAAGGTACCGTCACGGGTATAGGAGAGCGTGCCGTCGGGCTGCAGGATCTGGAAGAAACCGCGGCCATCGATGGCCATGTCCAGCGGGTTCTCGGTGGTCTGCAGGCTGCCGGCGGTGAAGCTCTTCTGGGTGCCGACGATGCGTACACCGGTACCCAGTTGCAGGCCCGAAGGCAGCTCGCTGTCCTGGGTCGACTGGGCACCCGGCTGGCGGCGGGTCTGGTAGAGCAGGTCCTGGAATTCGGCGCGATCACGCTTGAAGCCGGTGGTCGAGACGTTGGCCAGGTTGTTGGAAATGGTGGTCAGGTTCATGTCCTGGGCGGACAGACCGGTTTTACTCACCCAAAGAGCCGGAAGCATGCTGTTCTCCTCGTGCGCCTGTTTTACGGCGCTACGTCTGTGTAATTAGCCGATTTGCAAAACACGAGCCATGGCTTCATCGCCTTCCTTGGCCGCGGTCATCATTTTGATGTGCAGTTCGAATTGACGAGACAGGGCCAGCACCGACGTCATTTCTTCGACGGCGTTGACGTTGCTGTTCTCAAGGAAACCCGACACCAGCTTGACGTTGGCATCGGCCGCCGCCGGCTGGCCAGTGGTGGTATGGATCAGACCGTCCAGCCCCTTGGTCATGGACTTGAGGTCGGGATTGACCATCTTGATCCGGTCGACTTCGGCCATCACCTGCGGCCCCTCGCCCAGGGCGCGAATGCTGATGGTGCCGTCTTCACCGACCTCGATCTTCTGCTCCGGCGGCACGGCAATCGGCCCGCCATTGCCCATGACCGGCATACCGTTGCCGGCACGCAGCACGCCCAGGGCATCGATGTTCATGCTCGCGGTGCGCACGTAGGCTTCGCTGCCATCGGGGGCCTGCACGGCAATCCAGCCGTCGCCACCCACGGCAACGTCCAGGTCACGGCCGGTTTCCAGCAGTGAGCCCGGGGTGAAGTCGGTTGCCGGGCGCTCGGTCATGGCATAGGCGCGCGCCGGAAAGCTGTCACCGAACACCGGCATCGAGCGCGCCTGCTCCAGGTCACGCTGAAAACCGCTGGTAGAAATGTTCGCCAGGTTGTTGGCATGGGCCTTCTGCGCCAGCGCGTTCTGGCTGGCGCCGGTCATGGCCACATAAAGCATCTTGTCCACAGGATCTCCTCTGCGCGAAACCTTGCCGCGCTGCCACCTTGGCAAGCGTTAAAGCAATTATCGAACCAGAATGACAAAAGCCCCGTATTCCGGGGCTTTTGACGTTATACATGGCGATGCGCCGTCAGTTTGTCGGCGATCTGTTGCCGCCTGCGGCAAGGGTGCTCTACCGAGGGCGGCAACCGGCGTTGTTGTAAGGGCCGGAGTGACGAACCCAGGCATCGCCGGGATCGATTTGCGCGCACATGTAGCGGCCGGTGGCCTTGCTCTGCCACTGATACCAGGAGGCGGGGGCTGCTTGTGCGGTGACGGCGAGTATCAGTGCCGTTATCAGGGTCCAGCGTTTCATTCCACCTCCCAGCCTGACACCCCTCGTAGCCGCTACCGCCAGACTGCGGCTACATCCCAGCTATCAGGTCATCTGAATGATGGTCTGCATGATGGTGCTTTCGGTGGAGATGGTCTTGGCATTCGCCTGGTAGTTGCTCTGCGCCTTGATCAGGTTGACCAGCTCGCCGGTCAGGTCGACGTTGGAGTCTTCCAGGGAGCCACCATAGATCTTGCCCAGGGTGCCGGTGTTCGGCTCACCCACCACCGGAACGCCAGAGCCGTAGGACTCTTTCCACGCCGTGCCACCTACCGGCGTCAGGCCCTGGGCGTTGGCAAAGTTGGCCATTGCCACCTGGCCGATCACCTTGTCCTGGCCGTTGGTGAAGTTGGCAAACATGTTGCCGCTCTGGTCGACGGTCAGGCCCGCCAGCTCACCAGTGGCATAGCCATCCTGGCTTTTCGCCGAGGTGGCGGAAGCAGCGTTGTACTGGGTGGTCGCCAGCATATCCAGGGTCACGCCACCGGTCTTGGCAACGGAGCCATTGGCAACCCAGGTGCCGGCGGCGTTCTTCTCGGCCGGCACCCAGCCATCGAGCTGGAAGGTCTTGTTCTCGGCGATGGTCAGGCCACCGGGAACAGCGCCTGCGGCCATTGCTGCAGTGTCCAGGGTACCGTCGGACTTGAACGGCAGCTTGTTGACCAGCGGCGTGGCCAGCGACGGGTCGGCCGGATTGCGGCCATCGACGGTGGTGTACATGGTCCAGGAGTTGCTGGCCGAATCCTTGACGAAATACTGGTTCAGCTGGTGCGCATTGCCCTGGCTGTCGAATACGTCGGTGTTGAAGGTGTAGTTGTAGCTACCCACGTCGGTCGGCGAGAACGGGGTGATCTTCGGCTCGGTGGAGCTGGAGTTCAGGTTGAGGGTCTCGTTGATGCGGCCGGTCGGGTTGGGCGACAGGTTCGAGGTGTCGATCTTCAGGTCGACGAGTGCGCCCGGAATGATCTTGCCGTCGGCATCCACGCCATAACCCTGCAGGTTGGCACCCTGGGCGTTGACGACGTAACCCTCTTTGTCGCTGTAGAACGCACCGGCACGGGTGTAGATCCGCGAGCCGTTGTCGTTCATGGCGAAGAAGCCGCTGCCGTCGATGGCCAGGTCCAGGCTCTGGCCGGTACCGGTGAAGTTGCCCTGGGTGAACATCTGCGAGATTGCCGCAGTGGTCACGCCGCTACCCATGGCGGTCTTGCCACTGGTGCCCCGGATGGACGAGGCGTACTGGTCGGCGAATTCTGCGCGCGACGATTTGAAGCCGGTAGTGGCAACGTTGGCGATGTTGTTGCCGGTAACGCCCAGGGCCTTGTTTGCCGCATAAAGCCCGCTAAGGCCGATATTGAAAGACATATGCTCACTCCTGCCGCGTTATCGGCCCTAGATTCCAATCGATTGAATTTTCGACAGCGCGATGCTGCCAAGACCGGCCAGGTTCAACATCATTTCCGAACCGTTGCTGCCCATGGTCACGCTGCTGACCGACGCCGGCAGGTTGGTGGTCATGGTGGTGGCGACGCCCTCGATGGTGCCGGAGGCCTTGAAGGTGTATGTACCCGCAGGTGCCACTTCGCCGTGGCTGTCTTTGCCGTCCCAGGTGAAGTCCACCTGGCCGCCCTTCTGGCTGCCCAGGTCGAGTGTGCGCACCAGCTCACCGTCACTGTCGTAGATGCCGACGGTGGTCACGGTGCTGGACGAGGTCAGGTTGACCGAGCCTTTCATGTCCTTGCTGGTATCGACGACCGACTTGTCGGTCTGCACCATCACATTGCGCCCGACCAGCGAGGAAGCCTGCAGGGCAATGGACGACAGGAAGGCACCACCAATGGTACTGACCGAGCTGTTGAGCGACTCGATACCTTCCAGGCTGCTGAACTGCGCCAACTGGGCGACGAACTCGCCGTTTTCCTGTGGATCCAGCGGGTTCTGGTGCTTCATCTGGGTGACTAGCAGCTGCAGGAATGCATCCTTGCCCAGGGCGCTGCCGGCGGTGCCGGTTTTACTGTTGCCGCTGCCCTCCTGCTTTTGCAGGGACTGCAGCACCGAGTTGCTGACGTTGTTGACCGAATCGGTTGTGCTCATGCTGATGCTCCTATCACTGACCCAGGGTCAGTACTTTCTGCATCATGGTCTTGGCCGTGTTCATCAACTCGGCATTGGTCTGGAACGAGCGACTGGCAGAGATCATGTCGGCCATTTCCTCGACCACGTTGACGTTCGGGTAATACACGTAACCGTCCTTGTTCGCCGCCGGATGATTGGGCTCGTAGCGCGCCTCGAGATTGCTCTGGTCTTCGACTACACCGAGCACCTGCACGCCCTGGCCGGCCTCGCCCTGATCCTGGAACAGCGACTGGCTGACGCCGCCCTGGGCCTGCTGGAAGGTGGTGGCGAATACCGGGTGACGAGCACGGTAGGTCTGGTCGATGCTCGAGGACACGGTCTCGGCGTTGGCGATGTTCGAAGCGACGGTGTTCAGACGCGTGGTCTGGGCACTCATGCCGCTACCGGCAATGTTGAAAACACTGGCGAGGGACATGACTTACTCTCCGCGCAGGGCCGATACCAGCCCTTTGAATTTACTGTTGAGCAGCGTGAAGCTGGCCTGGAAGCCCACGGCGTTTTCGGCATAGCTCGATTGTTCGAGCTGGGCGTCGACGGTGTTCTGGTCGATCGACGGCTGCATGGGCGTGCGGTACTGCAGGGTTTCGTCACCCATGCTCAGGCCTTCGGCCTCGATGTGCCGGCTGTTGGTCCGGTCCAGGGCAAAGTGGCCGCTCTTGGTCTTCTGGCTTTCGGCGGCCAGCACCGAGGCGAAGTCCAGGTCACGCGCCTTGTAGTTGGGCGTGTCGGCGTTGGCGATGTTGTTGGCCAGCACTTCGGCACGCTGGGCGCGAAAGCCCAGTGCTTTTTCGTGAATGCCGAGCGCTTTTTCGAAGCTGATGCTCATGTCGGGGAAACCTTCGAAGGTTGACCGGATAGATCGTTGGCAGAGCTAGAGCAAGAGCCATGCCAAAAAAACAAAACCCCGTAAATACGGGGTTTCGAGAGGGTATTGAGAGCGGCAATGCCAGAAAAGCGGCAAAGGCTTTCCGCCGGAGCGGCAATTTGATGGCGGCCTGTAGGGGCGGCAGTGCGACGTGACAGTGGGATCGCTATCGCGGGGCAAGCCCGCCAAGCCAGTGCAAGACAGCTGCCCCCACGAGGTTACTTGGCCTGGTAGATGATCCCCGGGCTGCACTGGACCATCTGGTAATGCTCCGGCAATCCGTTCAGCGCTTCGGACGCACCCAGGAACAGATAGCCACCTGGCTTGAGGGTGCTGTGAATGCGCAAGAGGATGTCTTTCTTGACCTGGGCCGAGAAGTAGATCAGCACGTTGCGACAGAACACGATGTCGAACTTGCCCAGGCTTGCGTAGCTGTCGAGCAGGTTGAAGGAGCGAAACTCCACACGGCTGCGAATCGGCGCCTTCACCGCCCAGCGTCCCGGCGACTTCACGTCGAAGTAGCGCTGCAACCGCTCCTGGGACAAGCCACGGGCAATCGCCAGGCTGTCGTACTCGCCCGACTTGCAGTTGCTCAGCATGGTTCCAGACAAGTCGGTGGCCACGATCTGCGCCCCCATCTTCAACTGGCCGATGTTGCTGCGCTCGAACTCGTCGATGGCCATGGAGATCGAGTACGGCTCCTGCCCCGAGGAGCAGGCCGCCGACCAGATGCGCAGGCGCTGGCCGGGGTTGGCCTTGATCTGCTCGGACAGGACTTTGTTCTTGAGCACTTCGAACGGGTAGGTGTCGCGAAACCACAGGGTTTCGTTGGTGGTCATGGCATCCACCACCTGCTCGCGCAAGCCACTGCGCGGCTGGCTCTGAATGCGCTGCACCAGTTCGGTCAGGGACTTGATGCCCTGCTGCTCCATCAGCTTGTTGAGACGGCTGGAGACCAGGTACTGCTTATTTTCGCCCAGCAGGATGCCACAGGCTTTTTCCAGGAAGACCCGGAACTGTTCGAAATCCAAATTACCCGTAGACAATGATGCCGCCTCTTAAATCGTGTGAACCGCCAGGGGCAAAGCCCTGGCCGTTAGTGCGTAGCCTTGATGCGATCGACGACACGTTGAGCGAGGTCGTCGGGCTTGAACTTGGCCAGAAAGTCATCGGCCCCGACCTTCTTGACCATCGCCTGGTTGAATACCCCGGAAAGCGAAGTATGCAGGATGATGTGCAGTTTTTGCATGCGCGGGTCGTTGCGGATCTCCGCGGTCAGGGTATAGCCGTCCATTTCCGGCATCTCGATATCGGAGATCATCATCAGGAACTCTTCTTCCGGACGCTTGCCCTCATCCACCAGCCTGCGCAGGTAATCGAGTGCCTGGCGACCATCGTTGAGCGCCACCACCTCGACCCCCACCGTTTGCAGGCAACGACTGACCTGTTTGCGCGCCACCGATGAATCATCGACCGTCAGCACCCGCAACATCACCGCCTTGTCCTGCACCTCGGCATCGACCACGCCCGCAGAGATCGCCTCGGAGGTCGGCGCCACTTCGGCAAGGACCTTCTCCACGTCGATGATCTCGACCATCTTGTTGTCGACCCGCGTCACGGCGGTCAGGTAATGATCGCGACCAGTGCCCTTGGGTGGCGGATGAATCTCTTCCCAGTTCATGTTGACGATGCGCTCCACCGAGTGCACCAGAAAGCCTTGGGTCTTGGTGTTGTACTCCGTGATGATCACGAAGCTCTTGCTGGTTTCTTCCCGCAGGCCGGGCATGCCGGTCGCCATCGCCAGATCGAGGATCGGAATGGTTGCCCCACGGATATTGGCAACGCCGCGCACCACCGGGTTTGACTTGGGCAGTACCGTGAGGGGTGGGCATTGCAGCACCTCCCGCACCTTGAACACGTTGATCCCGTAGAGCTGATCCCCATTCAGTCGAAACAGCAGCAGCTCAAGGCGATTCTGCCCCACCAGCTGCGTGCGCTGGTTCACCGAATCCATTACACCTGCCATGCCAGACTCCTTCACCCTACGCTTCGAGCCTCGTACCCAATCGGCACGCGCTTTGCTATTTGAATTTCATGAACATGAAAACGACATTTTCCCGACGCCTGACCCGCCACCTGCCCGGCATCCTTGCTGTGCTGTGCCTGGTGGCGCCAGGTGGACGAACCCTGGCTGACGCTTTCACCTTGCCTGAACAGCTTATCGGTGTCACCCAAGGGTTTCTTGAGTTCACCGTTGAAGATTATCTGGCCAGCAGCCAGACCGAAGGCCGCTACGAAATCCAGGTCAACACCCTCGATCCACGCTTGCGCATGCCGCTGTGCGACCAGCAACTGGACGCCAATCTGGAGAGCCCTGCGCAGCCGCTGGGGCGCGTCACCGTGCGGGTTCGCTGCAATGGCAGCTCCCCGTGGACGGTGTTCGTGCCGGCTCAGGTACGTCTTTTTCGCGAGGTGGTGACAGTGGCGCGGCCGCTCAAGCGCGAAAGCATTGTCGGCGAACAGGATGTCGGCCTGCGCGAACGCGACGTAGGGCTGCTCAACCAGGGTTTCCTGACCAGCCTGGACCAGGCGGTCGGCTTGAAAGTTATCCGACCAACGGTCATGGATCAGGTACTGACACCTCAACACCTTGAACAGGCCGAGGTGATCCGCAAGGGCGACCAGGTGGTCATCACCGCCCGCAGCGGCACCCTCAGCGTGCGCATGCCGGGCGAGGCCCTGGTCAAGGGCAGCCTGAGCGAGCAGATTCGGGTGCGCAATCTCAATTCCAAACGCGTGGTCAAGGCCAGGGTCACAGGCCCAGGCCAGGTGGAAGTTGCTATGTAGGCCCATGAACAGTGAACAACCCTGGCGGTCGGGAACCGCTTTTCCTAAACTGTGTCCCATTGGGTGCCAAGAACCTGCCGCGCACGTTGCCCTGCAATTGCGCCTAAAGTTTTTTTCGGGTTGGCCGAAAACAAGGCAAGCGTCCAAATACCCAGAGGTTTTCTGATCATGGTCATCGACTTCAGTCGTTTGAATAACTCCCCGTCGGTTGGCACCGCCGGGCGCACTGGCAACAGCCAGGAAAGCGCCGCCAATGCCGCCCCGGCCAAGGCCGACACGGCGGCCCAAGCCAGCGCCAGCGGGGAAACCGTACACCTGAGCCACGAGGCCCAGCAGTTGCAAAAGGTCAGCGAACAGCTGCGCGAACAACCTGTTGTCAACAGCGCCCGGGTGGCCGAGTTGAAAAAGGCCATCGCCGACGGCAGCTACCAGGTCGACAGCAACCGCGTCGCCAGCAAACTGCTTAATTTCGAAGCCCAGCGCTAGCCCCTGGCGCGCTGACTTCAGGACGCTAGAACCCAAGAGCCAGCCATGCACGACACTACTCTGCTGAAACTGATCGAAGACGACATTGCTCCAGCGCAACAACTGCTCGAATTGTTGCAGACCGAGGCGATTGCACTGCACGGTCGCGACATGCCACTGCTGGAAAACCTCCTGGCACGCAAGCAGTCGCTGGTGATCCTGCTCGATCAGCAAGGCCGGCGGCGTAGTGAGTTGCTCGCAAGCCTGGGCCTGAGCCAGGACCGCCAGGGCGTCGAGCAACTGGCCGCCCAGTCTCACCTGGGTGAAACCCTGCTGCAGCGACTGGACCTGTTGGGCAAGCTGCTTGCAGACTGCCAGGCCATCAACGAACGCAATGGCCTGTCGATCCAGATCCAGCAAAAGACCACGGCCAACCAGATCAGGATCCTCATGGGCGGCGAATCACCGACGCTCTACGACAGCCGCGGCTCGACCTCGCCCCTCGCCAAGCCACGGGCTCTGAGCCAGGCTTGATTCCTCTGTATCAAGGCACGGAACATACTGGCAAAATGCCGTAACTTGCGTGTGTCGTTTTTGCCTGGAGATTGATTACCCGTGTTCAATGAAGCTGAAGCTCCGCAGCCTCCGAAGGTGCTCACCACCCCTTTGGAAATTGCCGCCAACCTGCGGTCGCTGCTAGAGAGCCATGACCCGCTGATCATCACCTTTCACGAACGCAGCCAGCGCTTTCAGAGCTACGTGGTCGAAGTCGACCGCGAAGGCAATCGCCTGGCCTTTGATGAAATGATCCCCCGCGACGGCGAACGCTTTCTTGAGAATGGCGAGCCTTTCCGCGTCGAAGGCTTTCACGATGGCGTGCGCATTGCCTGGGAGTGCAACACCCCGCTGACCATCAGCGAGGTCGATGGCCACCGCTGCTACCGCGGCGCACTGCCCACCGAGGTCGCCTATCACCAGCGCCGCAATGCCTTCCGTGCGGCGCTGAAGTTGTCACAACTGGTCGATGTCAAGCTCGACGGCGACAAGCTCAAGGGCAAGGGCGAACTCAAGGGCAAGCTGCTGGATATCTCGGCGACCGGCTGCAAGCTGCGCTTTGACGGCAACATCGAAGAGCGCCTGCAACTGGGCCAGGTGTACGAGAAATTTGCTACGGGAGCGCCGCTGGGGCTGTCGCAGGTTGAGGTGGAGCTGCGCCACCTGCACTTCGAAGAGCGCCTGAACGCGACCTTTGCCGGGGTACGCTTTCACAACCTGAACGGGCCGATGCAGCGCAAGGTCGAGACCTTCGTCTATCAGCTGCAGCGTGAGGCGCGGCGCTTCGATAAAGACGATTACTGATCGGTAAACCATCGCGGGGCAAGCCCGCTCCTACCATCCGTAGGAGCGGGCTTGCCCCGCGATTGCATCACACCGGCTTATCCGGCTGAGCCTCAGGCTCTCCTTCCTCCCCCTCGGTATCTTCAGCCGCCACCGGCGCCTGCATTTGATCCTGTACCACCTGTTCATCCACCCGCGGGTCAAGGGCTGCCGACAAGGGCGAGCCTGCCGCCGGCATCGCCACGTGGTGCAGCGGCGCATCGTCGACCTGATGCAAGCCGGTGACCGCCTTCGGTCGAATCCGCCACACCAGCACCAGCGCGAAGAACACAAAGAACGCGTAGAGCATCTGCGTGCCGAACAGCTTCATCAGTACACCCGCCGCCAATGGCCCGATGCTGGCGCCCACGCCGTAGGTCACGAGCAGCATGGCGGTCAGCGATACCCGCCGCTCACTTTCCACATGGTCGTTGGAAAATGCCACCGCCAACGGGTACAGGCTGAACTGCAGGAGGGACACGGCAAAACCAGCACCGAACAACACCACCAGCGGCACCGTCGGCATGATTGCCAAGGGCAAAGCAGTCACCACCAGGCCGATGGCAACACAACGAATCAACAAGGCACGGTCATAACGGTCCGACAACCAACCCAGCGGGTATTGCACCAGCAGGCCGGAAAAATACAGCAGCCCATGTACAGGCCGATCTGCTCGGTACTGAGCCCCTGCTTGGCGGCGTACAACGGCGCCAGGCCATAGAAGGAGCCGACGATCAGACCGGACCCGAGCACGGTACTCAATGATTGCGGCACCCGCTTGATAAAGAACCGCGGCTCCATCGGCGCCGGGCGCAACGGCGCCGGGTGAATGCGCCGGGTCAGCGCGACAGGCACCAGGCACAAGGCAAAGCACATGGCGACCAGCATCAGCAGCTCGAGCCCCAATTGCGGATGCGCAACCAGAATCAGCTGACCCAGCACCAGGCCCAGGTAAGAGAAGATCATGTAGCCGCTGAACACCGCGCCCCGCTGCTTGGCATCGGCCTGCTCGTTGAGCCAGCTTTCAATGACCATGTATTGGCACATCATGCCCAGGCCCACGATCACCCGCAAAAACAACCAGGCGGGCAACCAGCTGACCAGGCCGTGGCCCAGTACCGCCGCACCGACGATCCCGGCACAGGTGGCGTACGCGCGAATGTGCCCCACCCGGGCAATCAACCGGTGGCCAATCTTGCCGCCCAGGGCCAGGCCGAAATAGTTGGCCGCCATCAAGGCACCCACCCACAGACTGTCGACGTGATCGGCAGCCAGCCTCAAGGTCAGGTAGGTACTCAACAAGCCGGAGCCGATCAACATCATCAGCGCAGCGAAATACAGCGCGCGAAAAGACTTCCAGATCTGTCGCATCAGCGTCCCTAACGGCCCCTTGAACAGGTGGAAAAACTGCTTGAAAGCATAAGTGAAAATACCGGCGCTGTAGGCGCCAGGGATAAAAAAAACAGGCGGTGACCTTCCGATCAGGAACGTCTACCACCTGCTTTTCGATCACAACTCAACGCACGGCGATGGCTATGCCTGCGCGGCCAGCACGCGTCGCTCCCACGGGGTGATTTCATCGAAGAAGCTGGTCAGCTCCATGGTCTTGGTGGCGATGTAGCCTTCGATGAACTCCTTGCCGAACAGTTCCCGCGCAAGCTCGCTTCGCTTCAGACGCTCGAGGGCGGCATGCAAGGTACAAGGCAGGCTCAAATGATCCGGCACCTCGAACTCGCCCTGGATCGGCGACGTCGGCTCCAACTGCTGCTCGATGCCGTGGAGGCCGGCGGCAAGGCTTGCGGCAATGGCCAGGTACGGGTTGGTGTCGGCACCGGGCAAACGGTTCTCGACCCGTCGCGCCACCGGCGAGCTGGCCGGAATGCGCAACCCGGCAGCGCGATTGTCTTCGGACCAGCAGGCATTGTTGGGCGAAGCATAGGGGTGGCACAGGCGCTGATAGGAGTTGACGTTGGGTGCGAACAACGCGGTGAAGTCGGCCATGCATGCCTGCAAGCCACCGATGAAATGATGGAAGGTCGCGGTCGGCTTGCCCTCGGCATCACTGAACACATTACGCCCACTTTCGATCTCGACCAGGCTCTGGTGAATGTGCATGGAACTGCCCGGCGTATGCGCCAGCGGCTTGGCCATGCACACCACGGTCAGGCCGTGCTTGAGCGCCACTTCCTTGAGCAGGTGTTTGAACAGCAGCGTCTGGTCGGCCAGCAGCAGCGGATCACCGTGCAGCAGGTTGATTTCGAACTGGCTGACCCCCATCTCGTGCATGAAAGTATCGCGTGGCAGGCCCAGCGCCTCCATGCAGCGGTAGACTTCATTGAAGAACGGACGCAGGCCATTGTTGGAGCTGACGCTGAAGGCCGAGTATCCCTCTTCACGGCGACCATCCTTGCCCAGTGGCGGCAGGAACGGCTGGGAAGGGTCGCTGTTGGGTGCGAACACGAAGAACTCGAGCTCGGTGGCCACCACCGGCGCCAGGCCACGGGCGGCATAGCGGGCGATCACTGACTTGAGCAGCCCACGAGAAGACAGGCCAGAACTTTCACCGCTCAGCTCGACGGCATCGCAGATGGCCAGCGCGCGGGGTTCGTCACTCCAGGGCAGGCGGTGGATCTGCTGGGTATCGGCCACCAGGGCCAGGTCACCATCATCACTGCCGTAGAAGCGTGCCGGTGGATAACCGCCCATGATGCATTGCAACAGCACGCCACGGGCCATCTGCAAACGGCGGCCTTCGAGAAACCCTTCAGCGGTCATTACCTTGCCGCGCGGCACACCGTTGAGGTCCGGCGTGACGCACTCGATCTCATCAATGCCCGTCAATCGCTCCGCGAGAGAACGCTGGCCACTGGTCGTCATGACACTATCCTTTTTGTTTTCGCATGCCGGGAACGGCGACAGCTACAACATAGGCGCGGGGCGTTCGAAATTTCAAGCAGCACCGATGAATATGATCGTAATTTTCTACAGCCCTGCTGGGAGCACAC
Source organism: Pseudomonas vranovensis (assembly GCF_040438935.1). Classification (NCBI taxonomy): domain Bacteria; kingdom Pseudomonadati; phylum Pseudomonadota; class Gammaproteobacteria; order Pseudomonadales; family Pseudomonadaceae; genus Pseudomonas; species Pseudomonas vranovensis. Next base: position 3,319,660 of record NZ_CP159259.1, read on the forward strand.
AAGCCCTGTGGCTGTTCACAGCGGCAAGGTCAGGCCGTTCGCCGGCAACGGCAATGCCGTCTTGTAGCGCACTTGCTTGAGGGCAAAGCTGGAACGGATGTTGGCCACCCCCGGCAAGCGCGTCAGGTAATCGAGAAACCGCTCCAGCGCCTGGATGCTCGGCAGCAACACACGCAGCAAGTAGTCAGGGTCGCCGGTCATCAAGTAGCACTCCATGACCTCCGGGCGCTCGGCAATTTCTTCTTCAAATCGATGCAGGGATTGCTCCACCTGCTTTTCGAGGCTGACATGGATGAACACATTGACGTCCAGCCCCAGCACCTCCGGCGCCAGCAAGGTCACCTGCTGGCGGATCACCCCCATCTCCTCCATGGCCTTGACCCGATTGAAACAAGGTGTGGGCGACAGGTTTACCGAGCGCGCCAGCTCTGCGTTGGTGATCCGGGCGTTTTCCTGGAGGCTGTTGAGAATGCCGATATCCGTACGATCCAGTTTGCGCATGAGAGAATTTCACCTGTTTTTTGTCTTTGTAAGGAATGTTTATCCTCAAGCCAGAACAAAGGCAACGAACTTGAGAGAAATATTCTTCAGGCGCCCGAATATCATGTAGGACAAGGCTGACTCCCTAGTCACAAGCCAGGGATTCAGCAGCGACCGCTTCAAAGCTCAACAAAAACACAAGACAGAGCGAGCGTAAAAAAGCATGAACGAGTACGCCCCCCTGCGTCTGCATGTGCCCGAGCCCACCGGCCGGCCAGGCTGCCAGACTGATTTTTCCTACCTGCGTCTGAACGATGCCGGTAAGGTCCGTAAACCTCCCGTCGATGTAGAAGCTGCCGATACCGCTGATATCGCCTACAGCCTGATCCGGGTGCTGGACGAAAAAGGCAATGCCCTGGGCCCATGGGCCGAGGACATCAGCCCCGAGATCCTGCGCCAGGGCATGCGCACCATGCTCAAGACCCGGCTGTTCGACAGCCGCATGGTGGTGGCCCAGCGGCAGAAGAAGATGTCCTTCTATATGCAGAGCCTGGGTGAAGAAGCCATCGGCAGCGGCCAGGCCATGGCCCTGAACCGCACCGACATGTGTTTCCCCACCTACCGCCAGCAAAGCATCCTGATGGCCCGCGATGTATCGCTGGTCGAGATGATCTGCCAGTTACTGTCCAACGAGCGCGATCCGCTCAAGGGCCGCCAGCTGCCGATCATGTACTCGGTGCGCGAAGCCGGTTTCTTCACCATCAGCGGCAACCTGGCGACCCAGTTCGTCCAGGCCGTTGGCTGGGCCATGGCTTCGGCCATCAAGGGCGACACCAAAATTGCCTCGGCCTGGATCGGCGATGGCGCCACTGCCGAGTCCGACTTCCACACCGCCCTGACTTTCGCCCACGTGTACCGCGCGCCGGTGATCCTCAACGTGGTCAACAACCAATGGGCGATCTCCACCTTCCAGGCCATTGCCGGAGGCGAGTCGACCACTTTCGCCGGTCGTGGCGTGGGGTGCGGTATCGCCTCGCTGCGGGTCGACGGCAACGACTTCATCGCCGTCTACGCCGCCTCGCGCTGGGCCGCCGAACGCGCTCGTCGCGGCCTGGGCCCGAGCCTTATCGAGTGGGTCACCTACCGTGCCGGCCCGCACTCGACGTCGGACGATCCGTCCAAGTACCGCCCTGCCGACGACTGGAGCCACTTCCCCCTGGGCGACCCGATCGCCCGCCTCAAACAGCACCTGATCGCCATCGGTCATTGGTCCGAAGAAGAGCACCAGGCGGTCACCGCCGAGCTCGAGGCCGAGATCATCAAGGCGCAGAAAGAAGCCGAGCAGTACGGCACCCTGGCCGGTGGCCAGATGCCGAGCCCGGCCTCCATGTTCGAGGACGTCTACAAGGAGATGCCGGAGCACCTGCGCCGGCAGCGCCAGGAACTGGGGATCTGACATGAACGATCACAACACTTCAATACAGTTGGACACCGCCATGGCGACTACCACCATGACCATGATCCAGGCCCTGCGCTCGGCCATGGACATCATGCTTGAGCGCGATGACAACGTGGTCGTCTACGGCCAGGATGTGGGCTATTTCGGCGGCGTGTTCCGCTGCACCGAAGGCCTGCAGACCAAGTACGGCAAGTCGCGCGTGTTCGACGCGCCGATCTCCGAAAGCGGCATCGTCGGCACCGCCGTGGGCATGGGTGCCTACGGCCTGCGTCCGGTGGTCGAGATCCAGTTCGCCGACTACTTCTACCCGGCCTCCGACCAGATCGTTTCCGAGATGGCCCGCCTGCGCTATCGCTCGGCCGGCGAGTTCGTGGCCCCGCTGACCCTGCGCATGCCATGCGGCGGCGGCATCTACGGCGGCCAGACCCACAGCCAGAGCCCGGAGGCGATGTTCACCCAGGTGTGCGGGCTGCGCACCGTGATGCCATCGAACCCCTACGACGCCAAAGGCCTGCTGATCGCCTCGATCGAAAACGACGACCCGGTGATCTTCCTGGAGCCCAAGCGCCTGTACAACGGCCCGTTCGACGGCCACCACGACCGCCCGGTAACGCCGTGGTCGAAACACCCGGCCAGCGCCGTACCCGACGGCTACTACACCGTGCCGCTGGACAAGGCCGCCATCACCCGCCCGGGCAATGACGTGACCGTGCTGACCTACGGCACCACCGTATACGTGTCCCAGGTCGCCGCCGAAGAGACCGGCGTCGATGCCGAAGTCATCGACCTGCGCAGCCTGTGGCCACTGGACCTGGAAACCATCGTCAACTCGGTGAAAAAGACCGGTCGTTGCGTAGTGGTTCACGAAGCCACCCGTACCTGCGGTTTTGGCGCCGAGCTGATCTCGCTGGTCCAGGAACACTGCTTCCATCACCTCGAAGCGCCGATCGAGCGCGTAACCGGCTGGGATACCCCCTACCCGCACGCGCAGGAATGGGCGTACTTCCCCGGCCCCTCGCGAGTGGGCGCGGCATTGAAACGGGTCATGGAGGTCTGAATGGGCACGCACGTCATCAAGATGCCGGATATCGGTGAAGGCATCGCACAAGTTGAACTGGTGGAGTGGTTCGTCAAAGTCGGCGATACCGTCACTGAAGACCAGGTCGTGGCTGACGTCATGACCGACAAGGCCACCGTGGAAATCCCTTCGCCAGTCAGCGGCAAGGTGCTGGCCCTGGGTGGCCAGCCCGGCGAAGTCATGGCCGTGGGCAGCGAACTGATCCGCATCGAAGTCGAAGGCTCCGGCAACCACAGCGAGCCCTCCACCCCGCCCCCCACTCCAACGCCTGTGGGAGCGGCGGTGCAACGTCTCGACTTGCCCCGCGAAGAAGCGCCCGCCAAACCCGCCCCTGCAGCGGCAGCGGCAGCGGCACCCGCCCTCACCAACCACCAACCCGCCACCATCGTCCCGCGCGATGCCGGCGAGCGCCCCCTGGCCTCCCCGGCCGTGCGCAAGCGCGCCCTGGATGCAGGCATCGAGTTGCGTTACGTACAGGGCAGCGGCCCGGCCGGGCGCATCCTGCATGAAGACCTGGATGCCTTCCTCACCCAGCCGACCACCCACACCCAAAGTGCCTCTGGCTACGCCAAGCGCAGCGACAGCGAGCAGATCCCGGTGATCGGCCTGCGCCGCAAGATTGCCCAGCGCATGCAGGATGCCAAGCGTCGCGTGGCGCACTTCAGCTATGTCGAAGAGATCGACGTCACCGCGCTGGAAGAGCTGCGCCTGCACCTGAACAAGAAGTGGGGTGACAGCCGCGGCAAGCTGACCCTGCTGCCGTTCCTGGTGCGCGCCATGGTTGTGGCATTGCGTGAGTTCCCGCAGATCAACGCTACCTACGACGACGAAGCCCAGGTCATCACCCGTCACGGCGCGGTGCATGTCGGCATTGCCACCCAGGGCGACAACGGCCTGATGGTGCCGGTGGTGCGTCACGCCGAGGCCGGTAGCCTGTGGAGCAACGCAAGCGAAATCGTGCGCCTGGCCAATGCCGCCCGCAGCAACAAGGCCAGCCGTGAAGAACTGACGGGCTCGACCATTACCCTGACCAGCCTCGGTGCCCTGGGCGGTATCGTCTCGACGCCGGTAGTCAACACGCCGGAGGTCGCTATTGTCGGGGTCAACCGCATGGTCGAACGGCCGATGGTGATCAACGGCCAGATCGTTATCCGCAAGATGATGAACCTGTCCTCGTCCTTTGATCATCGCGTGGTCGATGGCATGGATGCGGCGCTCTTCATCCAGGCCATCCGCGGCCTGCTCGAACAACCCGCCAGCCTGTTTGTGGAGTGACCATGCAGCAGACTCAAAACACTACCCTGCTGATCATCGGTGGCGGCCCTGGCGGTTATGTCGCAGCCATCCGTGCCGGTCAACTGGGCATCCCGACCGTACTGGTCGAGGGTCAGGCCCTGGGTGGCACCTGCCTGAACATCGGCTGCATTCCGTCCAAGGCACTGATTCATGTGGCCGAGCAGTTTCATCAAACTCGCCATCACAGCCAGCAGTCGAGCCTGGGCATCAAAGTGTCGCCACCGAGCCTGGACATCGGCCAGAGCGTGGCCTGGAAAGACGGCATCGTCGATCGCCTGACCAGCGGCGTCGCCGCCTTGCTGAAAAAGCATGGGGTCAAGGTGATCCACGGCTGGGCGAAAATTCTCGACGGCAAGAACGTCGAAGTCGATGGCCAGCGCATCCAGTGCGAGCATCTGTTGCTGGCTACCGGCTCCAGCAGTGTCGAACTGCCGATGTTGCCCCTGGGTGGCGCGATCATCTCGTCCACCGAAGCCCTGGCGCCCAAGGCACTGCCCAAGCACCTGACAGTGGTCGGGGGTGGTTACATCGGCCTTGAGCTGGGCATCGCCTACCGCAAGCTCGGCGTCGAGGTCAGCGTGGTCGAGGCCCGCGAGCGGATCCTGCCAACCTACGACAGCGAACTGACGGCACCGGTGGCCGAGTCGATCAAGAAGCTCGGCATCACGCTCTACCTCAAGCACAGCGTTGAAGGGTTCGATGCCGACAAGCAGCACCTGCAGGTACGCGACCCGGCCGGTGAACTGCTACAACTGGACACCGACCAGGTGCTGGTGGCGGTGGGTCGCAAGCCACGCATCCAGGGCTTCAACCTGGAATGTCTGGACCTGAAGATGAACGGCGCGGCGGTGGCCATCGACGAGCGCTGCCAGACCAGCATGCGCAACGTCTGGGCCATCGGCGACCTGAGCGGTGAACCGATGCTCGCCCACCGGGCCATGGCCCAGGGCGAAATGGTCGCCGAGATCATTGCCGGCAAGACCCGCCGCTTCGAGCCCAGCGCCATTGCCGCCGTGTGCTTCACCGATCCGGAGCTGGTGGTGGTCGGCAAGACGCCGGAGAACGCCGAGCAGGATGGCCTGGACTGCATCGTTGCGCAGTTCCCGTTCGCCGCCAACGGCCGGGCCATGACACTGGAATCCAAAAGCGGTTTCGTGCGGGTGGTCGCCCGTCGCGACAATCACCTGATCCTGGGGTGGCAAGCCGTCGGCGTAGGCGTCTCGGAGCTGTCCACGGCATTTGCCCAGTCACTGGAAATGGGCGCACGCCTTGAGGATGTGGCCGGCACCATCCATGCCCACCCGACCCTCGGCGAGGCGGTGCAGGAAGCCGCATTGCGAGCACTGGGCCACGCCCTGCACCTGTAAAAAAGACACTGAAGCGGCTGAGGCCGATTTGACCCGCTGCACGCTTGTGCAGCGGGTATTTTTTTGGCTGAGCTCCGCGCAATCAACAGGCGCTGCATCGACGGCCCACATAGTTTAGAAAAGCTAACTTCTAGCCCCAGTTATTATCGTTTCTCCTCAAGCAGAAAGCTAAATACCATCCAGGCCACACAGCCTGTTTGACTTTAGTAATTCTCACCTTTCTGCCGGGGATAATCATGCCTGCAACCTGCGCTGCACACGCACGCCCTCAACACCTGCACACCTTGCGCTCGATTCAGCCTCTCTCATGGCACAAGCCTGCGGCGCGAGGCCAATCATGAATCACACGCTCTCCAAGCCACTGACCCTGACGACCCTCGCCCTGCTCTGCTCGATTGGCGGGCTTTACCTTTACGACAGCCACCGCAAGCAAGCCGCCACCCAGGCCGCACTGGCGATCGGCGAAGCAGGTCCTGTCCCCGTGCAAGTGGCTGCAGTTCGCAGCGAGGTGCTGCCCGCCACACTCAATGCCATCGGTACAGTGGTTGCCGATCAGCAGGTGCTGGTCGCCGCCGAGGTAGCCGGGCGCATCACCCATATTCACTTCACCAGTGGCCAGACCATCGCCGCCGGCACACCGCTGGTGCAACTGAACGACGGCCCGCTGCGCAGCGACCTGGAGCGTCGCCGTATTGCACTGCGCCTCGCCGGAACGCACCTTGACCGCGCCCGGCGCCTGCACGGCCAGACCCTGTCCAGCGCCGAATACGAGCAGCACATTGCAGCCCATGACGAAGCCCGGGCACTGGTTGAACAATCGCAAGAAGAGATATCCCTGCGCCTGGTACGCGCGCCATTTGCCGGCGAGCTTGGCCTGCGGCGAATCAACCTGGGGCAGTACGTGGAAGCCGGCACGCCGATTGCCACACTGACCGACAATCGTGTCCTGCACATCGACTTCACCGTGCCCGAACGGCATCGTGCAGCGCTCAAGACAGGCCTGCACGTCCAGATCAAGAGCAACGATGAAAGCGACACCACGCTCCGCGGCCAGGTCTCTGCGATCGACCCGCAGGTGGACAAGGAAAACCACGCCATACGTGTGCGCGCCACCCTGCGCAATGACGCGCAAAACGCGTTGTGGCCGGGCAAATTTGCCCACGTGGCGCTTGAGCTCAGCCCCGGCCCCGCCGTTACCACCATCCCCACCGTGGCGTTGGAAACTTCGTTATCTGGCGAGCGTGTCTATGCCCTGCGCGAAACCGACGGCGCCCTGCGCGCGCACCTCATTCCCGTACGCACAGGCGCCCACTCCGACATCCGCACACAAGTGCTGGGCGACTCGCTCGAAGAAGGAGACCTGGTAGTGGTCGCCGGCCAGATCAACTTGCAGGACGGCGCACTGGTTGCACCACACCCACCTGAGGCTCTCACGCCTGGAGCCGAGGTTGTCGGGTCCCCTACCGGCCAAAAGGAATAGACCGACATGGCTTTCACCGACCTGTTCATTCGCCGACCAGTGCTGACGCTGGCGTTTGCCCTGCTGATCATTCTGGTGGGCATTCGCGCACTGATGGATTTGCCCTTGCGCCAGTATCCGAAGATCGAAAGCGCCGTGATCACCGTGACCACCGAATACCCCGGCGCACCAGCCGAACTGATGCAGGGCTTTGTGACCACCACGCTGGCTCAAGCGGTCGCCACCACCCAAGGTGTGGAATATCTGAGCTCATCCTCTGAACAGGGATTGAGCACAATCACCGCCTACCTGCACCTGAACGCCAACTCCGATGCAGCCCTGACCGAAGTACTGGCCAAGGTCAACGAGGTGCGATATCTGCTTCCGGAGGAAGCCTACGACCCTGTGGTGGTACGCCAGGCACCCGGAGCGATCGGTGTCATTTATGCCGGTTTCAGCCCTGGCGAAGGCGAACCCCTGACGGGCATCACCGACTACCTGATGCGTGTGGCCCGCCCCATGTTGACCACGGTCGAAGGCGTAGCCGCCGTCAACGTTCTGGGCGGGCAGAATCTGTCGATGCGCATCTGGCTCGACCCGCTGCGCATGGCTGCCCACGGCATTACCACCGCCGACGTCGACCGGGCCATCGAGCAGAACAACTACCAGGCCGCGCCCGGCCAGATCAAAGGCGCCCTGGTGGTTGCCAATGTGCGCATCGACACCCACCTCGATAGCGTCGAAGGCTTCAAGCGGCTGGTGGTGAAGAAGGGCGAGAACCTGGTTCGACTAGACGATATCGCCACTGTCGAGATCGGCACACAAAGCCGTGACCAGATCACCGGCATGAACGGCGAAGCAGCGGTCTACCTTGAGGTCATGGCCACGCCAGGGGGCAACCCACTGACCATCTCACGCCAGGCCAGGCAGGTGCTCGACACGCTGAACCTGCCCGCCGGGGTGAAAATGGCGATCCCTTACGATGTCACGGTGTTCATTGATGCGGCGATCGACAACGTGCTGGTCAAGTTCGTGATCGCCGGCCTTGAGGTCGTACTGGTGATCTTCCTGTTCCTGGGCTCCATGCGCGCAGTCGCCGTACCTGTACTGAGCATACCCCTGTCGCTGCTGGGCGCCGCCGCCATCATGCTGGCCCTGGGGTTCAGCCTCAACTTGCTCACGCTACTGGCCATGGTCCTGGCGATTGGCCTGGTGGTCGACGACGCGATTGTCGTGGTGGAGAACGTTCACAGGCGCATGGAAGAAGGTGAGTCCTCTTTCGAGGCGGCCAGGAACGGCGCTCGAGAAATCGCCTGCCCCGTCCTGACCATGGCAGCCACCCTGATCGCCGTGTATGCGCCACTGGGGTTGATCGGCGGCCTGACCGGCGCCCTATTCAGTGAATTCGCCTTTACCCTGGCGGCTGCCGTCGCGGTTTCGGCCGTCGTCGCCCTCACCGTCTCGCCGACGGTGGCCGCCAGAATGTTGCATCACGATTCGCCCGGCCGCTTTGCCCGCGCAGTCGAATCCACCACCAACCGGATGGTGAACGCCTACGACCGCGCGCTGGGGAAGGTACTCAAGGACGTTCGCCTGGCACTGGTGATTGGACTGGGCGCCATGGCGAGCCTGCCCGTGCTGTTCAATGGCCTGCAATCGGAGCTGGCGCCCGCCGAAGACCAGGGCGAGATCGTCGTCGACATGAAGGCGCCACAAGCAAGCAACCTGGAGTTTCTGGAGCAACAGGCCAAACGCGTCGAAGCGACGCTACTGTCGATTCCCGAAACCGGCACCGTCTACATGGTGGCAGGCACCGGCGCCTCGCTGAACAAGGGTTGGGCAGGCGTCATGCTCAAACCTTGGGAGGAGCGCGAGCGCTCGGCAGAGCACATCATGGCCGAGCTGCAGACCAGACTGGCCTCCGTGGAAGGCATCGCAGGGTCCGCCTTCCTGCCTGCCCCGTTACCCGGCTCGGTGGGCGGCTTTCCTGTGCAACTGGTGGTGACTTCCGCCTCAGAGCACGAACAGGTCTATGAAAACATGGAGAAGCTCAAGGCTGCCGCTCGCGACAGCGGACTGTTTGCTTTCATTGATTCCGACCTGACCTTTACCAATCCAACCGTACTGGTTCGCATCGACCGCTCCAAAGCCCACGACCTGGGCCTGGACATGAAGGAAATCGGTGACACCTTTGCTCGCCTGGTGGGCGAATCCTACGTCAACCGCTTTGGCGCCCAGGGTCGCTCCTACGACGTCATTCCACAGGCCCCGCGAGACCAGCGCCTGACGCCGGCGCTTCTCGAGAGCTACTACATCCGTACGGCAAGCGGCGGACAAGTGCCGCTCTCCACGGTGATCAGCCTGGAGCGCGGCGTCGAGGCCAACGCACTGACGCAGTTCAACCAGCTCAATAGCGCCACCCTGGTAGCGATCCCGGCTCCCGACGTCACCCTGGGCCAAGCCATTCTCTTCCTGCAGCAAGAAGCGGCAAAGCTGCCAGCAGACTACCAACATGATTTTCTTGGCGAATCACGCCAGTTCCTGCAGGAACAAGGCGGTTTTGCCATCACCTTTGCATTTGCGCTGGCGTTCATTTTCCTGGTGCTGGCGGCCCAGTTTGAAAGCGTTCGCGACCCTTTGCTGATCCTCACCACGGTACCGCTGGCGGCATGCGGCGCGTTGACCGCCATGTTCTTCGGCCTGGCCACGCTGAATATCTACACCCAGATCGGCCTGGTGACGCTGATTGGCCTGATTGCCAAACACGGGATTCTGATTGTGGAGTTCGCCAATGCCGCGCAACGCAACCAACACCTGGACAGGGTGCAAGCGGTGAGGGCCGCCGCTCGCACCCGTATCCGGCCCATTCTCATGACCACTGCCGCCATGATTGGCGGGCTGCTCCCCTTGTTGTTCGCAAGCGGCGCCGGCGCCGGTAGCCAGCGCTCGATCGCCGTAGTGCTGGTAGCCGGCTTGATGGTCGGCACGCTGTTCACGCTGTTCGTGCTGCCTGCGGTATACGCCCGCTTTGGCCGCCAATTGGCGAATCATCAACCCGAACCGTCCAAACAACCGTTGCACGTGGCGCCTGACCACACCTGAGCGCCGCGCTCAGGAATGCTCAGCGAAAAGGATATCCAATGAGAAGCCTTGAAAAGACCTCCCCCTTCACCGGCAGCAGGTTGCCGCAAACCCTGGGCCTGCCCTTCGCCCTGGCATTGCTGGGTGGCTGCTCGCTCACACCCGAGTATGCCGCTCCGGGCGAACCACAATACTGGGTCTTCAAAGAGGCGCCGAAAGGCTCCCAAGACCAGACCGGCGCCTGGAAACAGGCCCAGCCCGCTGAAGAGCAACTGCGCGGCCAGTGGTGGCGGGTGTTTGACGATCCGCGCCTCGACGCACTTGAAGAGCAAGCGGCACTGGCCAACCCGGGACTGCACGCAGCCGCGGCGCGCCTCAAGCAGGCACGGGCACTGCAACGCGACGCGCAAGCAGACCGCATGCCCCGCGTGGACGCCGCATTCGGCCCGTCGCGTCAACGCGAATCCCCCGCCTCCCTGGGCCTGCCCGACAGCGCACCGGCCAACACTTTTACGCTCTGGCGCGCAGAACTAGGGGTCAGTTATGAGGTTGATCTGGCAGGCCGGATCGACGCACAAGTGCAAGCAGCCACTGCCGAGCTCGAGAAAAGTGGTGCGCTGTATCGGACGGTGTTGCTGGCCTTGCAGGCCGACGTTGCAGAACACTACTTCCTGATACGCGAGTTGGACACACACTTGTACGTCTACCGGCGCACCCTGGCGCTGCGCGATGACACCTATCGCCTGATCAAACATCGTCACGACAACGGCGATGCCGGCGAGCTCGACCTGGTGCGCGCACGCAGCGAACTTGAAGCTGCTCGCGCCGAAGCGCTGGGGGTGGAACGCAATCGCGCCCTGGCAGAGCATGCCCTGGCAATCCTGCTTGGGGTCCCCCCGGCGAAGTTCAGCCTCGCACCCCAATTGCTGGTTGCCACAGACATCGCAATACCGCCTGGCCTGCCGTCCTCCCTGCTCGAACGCCGCCCCGACATTGCTGCGGCGGAACGGGCCATGGCTGCGGCCAATGCGCGGATCGGCATTGCCAAAGCTGCGTTCTTTCCAAAACTTGCGCTCACCGCCTCTGGCGGCTTCGAGTCCAGCGAACTGGGCAATGTGTTCGAGTGGTCGAGCCGCACCTTTCTCCTCGGTCCGCTGGCAGGTGCCGCCATGACTCTGCCCCTGTTCGACGGCGGACGTCGCCAGGCCAGCGTGAACTACTCACGCGCAGCATACGAAGCGGATGTGGCCGAGTATCGAGAAACAGTGCTCAAGGCGTTCGGAGAGGTTGAAGACAATCTTGCACTTTTGCGCATCATGACCGAACAGAGCCGCGCCCAGCAGATCGCCCTGGCCGCCTCGGAGCGCGCGGCGCAACTGTCGCACCTGCAGTATCGCGAAGGCTCACATACCCAGCTCGATACCATCGACGCGGACCGCACGATGCTCAGTCAGCAGTTGGCAACGGCGCGCCTCAATGGCGACAAGGCGCGCTCGACGGTGCGCCTGATCCGGGCATTGGGTGGCGGCTGGGACGACGCTCTGCAACAGCAGCAGCGCATCGTCAGCACCCATAGGGAGGAATGAATCAAGCCTCGCCCTGCAACGCTGGCAGCTGCACAGGGCTGCCAGCCTCGGCCCGGATCCAATCGATAAATGCCTGCACCTCGGGGCGCTGCATAGCCTCGGGACGGCTGACCACGTAATAGGCAAAGCGCGATGGCCAGGGCTTGTCCAGGGCCACGACCAACTTGCCCGAGTCGATGTCTTCCTGAACATGGGTATCCTGGACCAGGGCGATGCCCTGCCCGGCTGCTGCCGCCCGCAACAGCAAAAGGTCTTCTTCAAAACTCATCCCGCGCCGTCCTTCATCACCCACCTGCACGCCATGGGCTTGCAGCCAGAGCCCCCAGTCGGCGCGGTCACCATCCTGCAACAACGGGTAGTGCAGGCAATCGGCCGGCTCCAGAATCGTCGGCCCCTGGGCCAGCAACCCGGGGCTTGCGACCGGCAGTAACACCGGCGCCATCAGCCGGATAGATTCCAGCCCGGGATAATGGCCCAAGCCATGACGCAGGGCCACGTCAATTCTGTCGCGCTTGAAGTCGACCAACTTGGCCGACGCCTCTACCCGCACCTCGATCTGCGGATGCAGCTCGCTGAACCGACCGATTCTCGGCACCAGCCAAGCCGAGGCAAACGAAGGCACCGTGCTGATGGTGAGGGTCTTTTCGACCGCCAGGCTTTCCAGCGTCGAGAGTGACTTCTCAATCTGATCAAAGCCGCGCAACAGTCCGGGGTGAACGCGTGCGCCCGCTTCGGTGAGATGAACCCCATGGCGGCCGCGCACAAACAGCGCAACACCGATACGATCTTCGAGCAGTCGGATCTGCTGACTGACAGCCCCCGGCGTAACGCCGAGACTCTCAGCCGCCGCCTTCAGGCTGCCAAGGCGCCCGGTTTCGGTAAAGGCACGCAGTGCAAGCAACGGCAGAACCGCTCCCATGTGGTCATCCTCTATTTAGAAATTCTAATGCCTCAATGGAGAATTCATCGTTTCTCAATCAAGCCCAGCCTATCTAGGATAGCAATCAAGGCATTGCCTAGAAAGCAGCAGACCTAAGGTAGAAAACGATAAATGAAAGCCCCTGAATTGATCCTCTATACCGACAGCTCCCCCAATGGATTCAAGATCACCATCGCACTTGAAGAACTCGGCTTGCCGTACACCCTCAAGCATGTGCAGATTGACCGGGGCGAACATCGCCAGGCGGGGTTTCTGACCCTCAATCCCTATGGACGCATTCCAGTGCTGGTTGACGAAGGTGCCGGCATCACGCTGTTCGAGTCGGCAGCCATTCTGATGTACCTGGCTGAAAAAGCCGGCCGCCTGCTGCCCGGCGACAGCGCATCGCGTTGGTCGGCCATCACCTGGCTGATGTTTCATGCCTCGAGCATGGGCCCCCTGCTCGGTCAGCGCGTGCACTACGAGCTGTTCGAAACCCCGGCCATCGACACGGTCACCAAGCGCTTTCGCCGCCTGACCGAGGTCGCCTTCGCCACCCTGGACACGCGTCTTGAGCACAACGAGTGGCTGGCCGGCAGCGAATACAGCATCGCCGATATCGCCACCTTCGGCTGGATGCACATCGTGCGCATCGTCGCGTTCGACTTCAGCCATTACCGCCACCTGAGCGACTGGTACGAGCGCGTCAACCAGCGTCCTGCCGTGCAACGCGGCATTCGCCTGCCCCAGCCTGCAACGGGTCCCTGACAAATTCACCTGGAGGAGAACCGGCATGAACGACACCACGACACGCATCGCCCCCGTTCGCACACAGGGCGCGAGCGCACCCTGCTTTGCCAGTCATCCAGGCTACAACCGGATGTTCGCGCAAGACCAACTGACGCTAGGGATTTTTTTACCGCTGCGCTTCTATGAGGGCGACATGAGTGTTCTGGTCGGGCAGGCAGATCTGGTCGGCGAAATCGATCGGCTCGGCTTTGCGGCGACCTGGGTTCGGGACGTTCCCCTGTTCGATCCGTACTTTGGCGATGCTGGCCAGGTCTTCGACCCCTTTACCTACCTGGCCTACCTCGCCGCCAGGACCCGGCGAGTCGCCCTGGCAACCGGCAGCGCCATCTTCTCGCTGCGCCATCCGATCGACCTGGCCAAAGCGGCTTCCACCATCGATCAACTGTCGGGCGGACGCCTGGTCATGGGCATTGCCTCCGGCGACCGACCGGTGGAATTTCCGGCGTATGGCCTGGAGCACAGCGAACGCGGTGAACGCTTCGCCGCAGCGGTGGACTATTTCCGTCGACTGCTGCAAGGCACTGATAGCAGCATCGACTCATCCCTCGGGCACCTGAGCGGCGCGCAGTTGCTGCCCCGACCGGCCACCGGCAGCATTCCGCTGCTGGTCACCGGCTCGTCGCGCCAGTCGATGCAATGGCTGGGGGAGCAGGCCGATGGCTGGCTGACCTACCCGCATGCAACGCACACTGCCGCGGGCCCACGACAACTTGCAGAGAAAATCCGCGCCTGGCGCAGCCATATCCCCGACCTCGGTTTTCGCCCCCACGTCACCAACGAATGGATTGACCTGGACGACAACCCGGACTGCCCTCGTACCCCGCTACGCGGTGGCTATGTACTCAAGACCGGCCGCAAGGGCCTGATCGAACTGCTCGGCGAATGGCGTGATGCCGGGGTGAACCATGGGGCACTGGGCATCCACATGGCGCAACGACCGGCAGGGGAAATCATTCAGGAGCTGGGCGAAGAGGTCCTGCCTTTGTTTCCCTCCCACGAAGGACCGCAGCCTCTGGCGCAACACTGGTAATAGCGACTCGGCACTTTCTCCCCCCCACTGCGCGCATCGCGGTGGGCTTTTTTATTCACATACCCTGTCTTTGCCAGCCGCCTTGGCCCGGTACAAAGCCCGGTCGGCCCGGTTCAGCATTTGCGCCTGGTCTTCGTCATCCTGGCGCTGGACCACACCATAGCTCATAGTCAGTTGACGCTCACCGATACGCGGAGCCTGCGCCAATGCCTGGCGGATCGCCTGCGCCAGCGTGTGAGCATCGTCGATGGAGGCGTCGACCATCACCACCACAAACTCATCGCCACCCCAACGGGCCAGCAGATCCTTGGCACGCAGGCAGTTTCGAACCCGCTCCACCAGATCGACCAGGGCGCGGTCGCCACACGCATGACCGTACTGGTCATTGATCGGCTTGAAGTCGTCCACATCCATCGCGACCAGCGCCAACGGCTGACGAAAACGCCCCGCACGGCCACAAGCCTGCTGCAGCGTTTTTTCCAACAGGTAGCGATTGGCGACCAGGGTCAAGGCATCACGCTCGGCAAGATCACGATTTTCATCCAACTGGCGTTGCAACTGCTGATTGACCCAGGACAGTTCCCGCGTGCGATCAGCCACCATCGTTTCCAGTGAGTGGTTCTGTTGTTCCAGATGCGCCACCAGGCGCTTGCCGGCATCGATATCGCGATGCGCACCGAGCATCCGCGCCACCGAACCGTCAGGATTGCGTTCGATGATATGCCCACTGTCCTCGATCCACAGGTAACTGCCGTCGGCACATCGGCAGCGGTATTCCACCCGGTATTGTTCGGCACGCTGCGTGATGTAAGCCTCGAAGTGAGCCATTACCCGCGAGTAATCATCCGGATGGATGACGCTCTCCCAGGTGAACACCGAATTGTCCAGAGAATGACTGGCGTAGCCGAGCATCTTGTACCAGCCCGGGTTGCGATAGACGTAGCCGGTGTTGGCATTCCAATCCCAGATACCATCGCTGATGAGGTCCAGCAGAGTTTGCAGTTGCTCACGCTCGAACGCGATTGACGGAACCTTCGGTGCTGCCGGCTCTTGACTCATGGACTCTCCCCCTTGTCCCGGACGACGTCGTCCCTGCCTTGCCATAAACACGTAGATTCTAGAACGTACGTAGCCATTGGCCAGCGGAACCCGGGGCAGGTCGCGAAACCCGCTTCCAGCGCAAGATACCGAGGCAAGGCATGACCTTCGCAGGGCAGCGAAAAGTCTCGAATTCGTCGACAGGAAAAGGCGCGTGCGGCTGCGTGGCCAAGCGTTGAATGGTGTCCCAGGGCAGGTTCGAACTGCCAACCTTCCCCTTAGGAGGGGGATGCTCTATCCAATTGAGCTACTGAGACACTGAGGCCGGCAACAGACGTTGCTCGGCAGAGGACGGCGAGCATGTTAACTACCATGCAACCATTTGTCATGTCATCCGTGGGGCTTTTTGCCTACGGTTTGTGTCGGTATTCGTGCATTTTGCAACAAGGCGTCGAGCCATCATTGCAAAGCGCACGAAGACGCCGCCCAACAATGCATGCAACCAACTGTTTTTAAAAGAAAATATTGGAATTATCGGATGGCATGCGACGTGCATTTCTCGCTTCATAAAAACGATTTTTGTGGAGCACGCTCGATGAACCGCACCCTGCTTCTACTCAATGCCCTGGCACTGATCGCCGTCGTGGGCCTGGCTGTACAAGGGCAAAGCGTTGCAGCGCTCGAGCAGGCTCGGTCTGCACCCGCCATGCGGGCACAGGTGGCAGTATTCGACAGGGCCGCCGCGAACGTCGCTGAACAGCCGCGTGCGCTAGGCAACGTGGGGACTGGGCGCATCACCTTCTGACGCGCCCTCTCGCGCCAGCAGCCCCTGCTCTCGCAGCAGGTCAAGCAAGCGCCTGGCGGCATCCTCCAGCGAGGTGGAATTATCCAGCAAATGGATGGCGGGGTCATGCAATGACACTTGCTGGCTTCGGGCCAGGCGTCGCTCGATCTCCTCGAGGTTTTCACGCCCGCGGGCCAGCAAACGTTGGCGCAGCACACGGGGTTCGACCGTGACAAGTATCGCCAGCAGATTCGGGTAGCACTCCCGGGCCTTGGCCAAGTGCGCCCGCGACCCATTGACCAGTACCGCACGCCCGCCTGCCAACCAGGAGTCGATTACCACGGGCACCCCGTACGCCAGGTCATTGGCTCGCCAATGCAAGGCAAAGGCGCCTTCGGCACACAGCTGCTCGAAGCGCTCGGTTGAAACACCCACCGCCTTCTCCCCCTTTGCCTCAGCCGAACGGGTGATGACGCGCTGGGCAATTTCCACCTGGCTTTTGTCGAGTACTGCTCGCACCGCATCGATCAGCGAGTCCTTTCCGGCACCGGATGGCCCCATCAGATAGATCAAGCGGCCAGGGATCACTGTACGCGGGGCCGCGCTTGCGTCATGCTGCATAGCCACTATGCTCATTGGAAGGGAAACCTGCGCATTCTAGACGCTTTGCAGGTCCCCTGCGCCTGTGATGCGAAGGGATGGAGCGCGGGCCGACGGACTGGCACCGAACAAAATGAAAACTTTTCAAACCAGTACTCATTTCTGATAATTGGTACTGGCATAACGCCTTTATCCGGATCAAGATTTGTCACAGAATTGACGCCAAGGAACCGGCGACAATGAGGCATGATTCGCACCTCATTCACAATTCAGGTTGAACATTTTGTTGCCCTGATGGTCGTAGTGACATCGTGCGGCCAATTTCGAGAACCGCTTCCCCCTGAACTAAAACCGGTCAATTATATGCGCCCAATGAAACAGGCTATTTACTCAAGCCGCACCGCTGACAAATTCGTCGTCCGCCTGCCCGACGGAATGCGTGAGCGCATTGCCGAGGTAGCGCGCAACCACCACCGCAGCATGAACTCGGAAATCATCGCCCGCCTGGAGCAGAGCCTGATCCAGGAAGGAGCCCTGGGTGATGACTTGAGCATGCGCCTGGACAGCCCCGAGCTGTCACTGCACGAACGCGAGTTGCTGCAACGCTTCCGCCAACTTTCCCACCGCCAGCAGAATGCGCTGGTGGCCCTGATTGCCCACGACGTCGAAATGGCAGCTGACGCTTCCTGATACCGGTCACCGCAATTGAAAAAGCCAGCGAAAGCTGGCTTTTTTGTCGCTGCGATTTGAAGGCTGGCTAGAGCAGGAAGATGGTCGCCAAGCCCAGGAAGATAAAGAACCCGCCACTGTCGGTCATGGCGGTGATCATCACGCTGGCACCCATCGCCGGATCGCGCCCCAGGCGCGCCAGGGTCATTGGAATCAATACACCCATCAACGCGGCAAGCAGCAAGTTGAGGGTCATGGCCGCGGTCATCACCACACCCAGCGACCAACTGCCATACAGCAGGTACGCCACCACACCGATTACCCCACCCCACACCAGGCCGTTGATCAAGGCAACCGCGAGCTCTTTGCGCATCAGTCGCGATGTGTTGCCCGGGCTGACCTGGTCGAGCGCCATGGCGCGCACGATCATGGTGATGGTCTGGTTGCCGGAGTTACCGCCAATACCTGCAACGATCGGCATCAAGGCAGCCAGCGCCACCAGTTTCTCGATCGACCCCTCGAACAGGCCAATCACACGAGAGGCCACGAATGCCGTGATCAGGTTGATTGCCAACCACGCCCAACGGTTGCGCAGCGAGCGCCAGACCGAAGCGAAAATGTCTTCCTCTTCGCGCAGACCGGCCATGTTCAGGACTTCGGTCTCGCTTTCCTCACGAATCAGGTCGACCATTTCGTCGATGGTCAGACGGCCGATCAGGCGACCACCCTTGTCCACCACCGGAGCCGATACCAGGTCGTAACGCTCGAAGGCCTGTGCAGCGTCGTAGGCGTCTTCTTCGGGCTGGAACACCACCGGGTCGTCGGCCATGACGTCGGCAACTTTCTTTTCCGGATCGTTGACCAACAAACGCTTGATCGGCAGCACACCCTTGAGGATGCCGTCGTAATCGACCACGAACAGTTTGTCGGTATGCCCTGGCAACTCCTTGAGCCGACGCAGGTAGCGCAGGACCACTTCCAGGCTGACATCTTCGCGGATGGTGACCATCTCGAAGTCCATCAGCGCACCGACTTGCTCCTCGTCATAGCTCAACGCCGAGCGCACGCGCTCACGCTGCTGGGCATCAAGGGTTTCCATCAGCTCGTGGACAACGTCACGCGGCAGCTCAGGCGCAAGGTCGGCGAGTTCGTCGGCGTCCATTTCCTTGGCAGCCGCGAGCAACTCGTGATCGTCCATGTCGGCGATCAGCGTCTCACGAACCGAGTCGGATACTTCCAGGAGGATGTCACCGTCGCGCTCGGCCTTGACCAGCTGCCAGACGGTCAGACGATCATCCAGGGGCAAGGCTTCGAGAATGTAGGCGACGTCGGCAGAGTGCAGATCGTCGAGCTTGCGTTGCAACTCGACAAGGTTCTGGCGGTGAACGAGGTTTTCTACCAGGTCATGGTGATGACCTTCCTGACGATGGGTCAGGTCTTCGACCACGCGTTGACGCTGCAGCAGCTCGACCACCTGGGCAAGGCGATCCTGCAAGCTCTCTTGCGTCTTTTTTACTTCATTTTCAGTCATAGGCGAACTCCACTCCCAGCAGCGGAGCACGCCGGGAGATTCAATCAGTCAGATCTTGATTGGCAAAACTTGCTATTGAGTAACTACTGGGTAAGTCCATGGTGGTATTCCACAAGCCCCGGCGGGGCTGACGGGCGCAATCATACACCGCTTGAGCTGTCAGGGTGCTGAAAAAATCGTGGCTAGAACAATCGTTTGCGAGACATAGTCATGACACCCCATGCACGCATCAGTGCGACGGCGGCTGCACATAAAAAAACACATGGCGGGTATAAAAAGTTTAAACGCAGAAAAGCAAAAAGCCCGCCTTGGTAGGCGGGCTTTCTGTTGTATGGTGCACTCAGGAGGATTCGAACCTCCGACCGCTCGGTTCGTAGCCGAGTACTCTATCCAGCTGAGCTATGAGTGCAGGGTTGGCGCTTGATGGACCAGATCACCTCTGGTTGAAGCTGAAGCTGCTTTCTAGATGAAAACCGCTTCGTCGTATGGTGCACTCAGGAGGATTCGAACCTCCGACCGCTCGGTTCGTAGCCGAGTACTCTATCCAGCTGAGCTATGAGTGCAGGGTTGGCGCTTGATGGACCAGATCACCTCTGGTTGAAGCTGAAGCTGCTTTCTAGGTGAAAACTGCTTCGTCGTATGGTGCACTCAGGAGGATTCGAACCTCCGACCGCTCGGTTCGTAGCCGAGTACTCTATCCAGCTGAGCTATGAGTGCATTTGTTACCGCGCATTATAGACCGCTAAATCTTTTTGCCAACCACTTTTTCGTTTAATTTCAACTACTTAGCGATTCAAGGCTGATTACAGCGCTCTACATGAATAATGGCGGAGAAGGGGGGATTCGAACCCCCGATACCCTTGTGAGGTATACTCCCTTAGCAGGGGAGCGCCTTCGGCCACTCGGCCACCTCTCCGCAACACGGGGCGTATAATAACCAGACCCTTCCCCGTTTGCAAACTCTTTTTTGAAAAAAACTCGATAAAAATTAATGGGTTGGTTCTTCGTCCTTCTCTTTCTTGATCCGCAGGTAGATTTCCTCACGGTGGACGGCGACTTCCTTAGGGGCGTTTACACCGATTCGCACCTGGTTTCCTTTGACGCCGAGCACGGTCACGGTGATTTCGCCGTCGCCAATGATCAGGCTCTCGGCGCACCGACGAGTCAGAATCAACATACCTTTCTCCTCACGAAATTCAGTTCAGGGTCAACAGTCTGCAAAAAAAAGGGCTTCAGCCTGCAACCCGTGACGGCTACCGACCTATGCCTAAGTATTGTCTAGCGCGAGCGAAACGACAGATTTCTCACACCAGCCAGAAAAACGAAGGGCGCGGCTAAGCCGCGCCCTTGAGGCATTGCATTACTCACCCTGTCGGGCGGGGGCATCCAGTTCGAACGCGGTGTGCAGGGCACGCACAGCCAGTTCCAGGTACTTCTCTTCGATAACAACCGAAACCTTGATCTCGGAGGTAGAGATCATCTGGATGTTGATGCTCTCTTTGGCCAGGGATTCGAACATGCGGCTGGCAACACCGGCGTGGGAACGCATGCCGACCCCCACGATCGAGACCTTGGCGATGTTGGTATCGCCAACCACTTCACGGGCATTGAGCTCCAGCGCCGTGGTGTCCAGCACCTTGTGCGCCTTGTCGTAGTCATTGCGGTGTACGGTGAAGGTGAAGTCGGTGGTGTTATCGTGCGAAACGTTCTGCACGATCATGTCGACTTCGATGTTCGCGGCACTGATCGGGCCGAGGATCTTGAAAGCAACGCCCGGGGTATCCGGTACGCCACGGATGGTCAGCTTGGCTTCATCGCGATTGAAGGCGATGCCGGAAATGATCGGCTGTTCCATGGATTCCTCTTCATCAATAGTAATGAGGGTACCCGGACCCTCCTGGAAGCTGTGCAGCACGCGCAGCGGAACGTTGTACTTGCCGGCGAACTCGACGGCACGAATCTGCAGCACCTTGGAACCAAGGCTGGCCATTTCCAGCATTTCTTCAAAGGTAATCTTGTCCAGCCGCTGGGCCTGCGAGACCACACGCGGGTCGGTGGTGTAGACACCGTCGACATCGGTGTAGATCTGGCACTCATCAGCCTTGAGCGCAGCCGCCAGGGCCACACCTGTGGTGTCGGAGCCACCACGACCGAGGGTGGTGATGTTGCCGTGCTCGTCCACACCCTGGAAGCCTGCCACAACAACCACACGCCCAGCCTTGATGTCGGCACGGATCTTCTGGTCGTCGATCTGCAGGATGCGCGCCTTGTTGTGCGCGCTGTCGGTGAGGATACGCACCTGGTTACCGGTGTAGGACACCGCCGGAATGCCACGCTTGATCAACGCCATGGCCAGCAAGGCGATGGTGACCTGCTCGCCGGTGGAAACGATCACATCCAGTTCACGCGGAACCGGCTGATCGCTGATCTTCTTGGCCAGGTCGATAAGACGATTGGTTTCGCCGCTCATCGCCGACAGTACAACCACCAGGTCATCGCCGGCATCGCGGAATTTCTTGACCTTGTCGGCAACCTGTTCGATTCGTTCGACCGTGCCAACGGAAGTGCCGCCAAATTTCTGTACGATCAACGCCATTTCAAAGCCGCCTCAGCCCATGAAGGGCACCCAATAAACATTCAAACGACACCATGGCCCGCCACTAGACGACGGGCCAAGCGGTGTCTTAAACGCCCTGCTCCACGAATGGCACGGTCAGGGCCAGCGCGTTGTCCAGCGCAGCAGTGTCAACGCCACCGCCTTGCGCCATGTCCGGACGACCGCCACCCTTGCCGCCCACGGCAGCAGCAGCTTGCTTCATCAAATCACCGGCTTTGAGTTGGCCAGTCAGGTCTTTGGTCACACCGGCTACCAGCACGACCTTTTCCTCATGGACACTGCCGAGCAGGATCACTGCGCGGCCGAGTTTGTTCTTCAACTGATCGACCAGCGCCAGCAACGCCTTGCCGTCCTGGCCATCCAGGCGCGCGGCCAGGACCTTGACGCCCTTGACCTCGACAGCACTGTTGGAGAGATCGTCACCAGCAGCGCTGGCGGCCTTGGCCTGCAGTTGCTCCAGCTGTTTTTCCAGCTGACGGTTGCGCTCAAGCACAGCCGAAAGCTTGTCGATCAGGTTGTCGCGACTGCCCTTGACCAGTTGCGCCGCTTCCTTGAGCTGATCTTCAGCAGCGTTCAGGTAAGCCAGTGCCGCCGCCCCGGTGACCGCTTCGATACGGCGCACACCGGAGGCCACGCCACCTTCGCTGATGATCTTGAGCAGGCCGATATCGCCGGTACGCTTGGCGTGGATACCACCGCACAGCTCGACGGAGAAATCGCCGCCCATGCTCAGCACCCGAACGTTGTCGCCGTACTTCTCGCCGAACAGCGCCATGGCGCCCTTCTGCTTGGCGGTCTCGATGTCGGTCTCTTCGGTTTGCACCTCGGAGTTCTTACGCACTTCACGGTTGACGATGTCTTCCAGTGCCTTAAGCTGCTCTGGCTTGACCGCCTCGAAGTGACTGAAGTCGAAACGCAGGCGCTGGCTATCCACCAGCGAGCCTTTCTGTTGCACGTGATCGCCCAGCACCTGGCGCAGTGCAGCATGCAGCAAGTGAGTCGCCGAGTGGTTCAAGGAGGTGGCGTGCTGAACATCGGCATCGACCTTGGCCTGAACCTTGGCGCCGACCACCAGCGAACCACTGGCCACGATGCCGTGATGCAGGAACGCGCCGCCGGTCTTGGTGGTGTCGCGCACATCGAAGCGCACGCCGCCCGCCTGCAGGTAGCCAGTATCGCCGACCTGGCCACCCGACTCGGCGTAGAACGGCGTACGGTCGAGAATGACCACACCTTCCTCGCCTTCACCCAGTTGCTCGACAACCTTGCCATCCTTATAGATAGCAACGATGCTGGCTTCGCCTTCTGTGGTGGTGTAGCCAGTGAACTCAGTGGCCACATCAACCTTGACGAGGGTGTTGTAGTCCAGGCCGAAGGCGCTGGCAGAACGCGCACGCTCACGCTGCGCTTCCATCTCGCGCTCGAAACCTTCTTCATCGATGGTCAGCTCGCGTTCGCGGGCGATGTCGGCGGTCAGGTCCATCGGGAAGCCGTAGGTGTCATAGAGCTTGAACACCACGTCACCCGGAACCACGCTGCCCTTGAGCTCGGCGAGGTCCTGTTCGAGGATCTTCAGGCCCTGCTCCAGGGTCTTGGCGAACTGCTCTTCTTCAGCCTTGAGAACGCGCTCGATGTTGGCCTGCTGCTGCTTGAGTTCCGGGAAGGCTTCACCCATCTCGGCAGCCAGTGCGGCCACGATCTTGTAGAAGAAGCTGCCGGTGGCACCCAGCTTGTTGCCATGACGGCAGGCGCGGCGAATGATGCGGCGCAGCACGTAGCCGCGGCCTTCGTTGGAAGGCAGTACACCGTCGGCGATCAGGAAGCCGCACGAACGGATGTGGTCAGATACCACTTTGAGCGACGACTGATCTTCGTTCTTGCAGCCGATGGCCACGGCAGAAGCGTCGAGCAGGCTGCGGAACAGGTCGATTTCATAGTTCGAGTGCACGTGCTGCATGACCGCACTGATGCGTTCAAGGCCCATGCCGGTATCCACCGAGGGCGCTGGCAGTGGGTGCAGCACGCCATCGGCAGTACGGTTGAACTGCATGAAAACGTTGTTCCAGATCTCGATGTAACGGTCACCGTCTTCTTCCGGCGAGCCGGGTGGGCCGCCCCAGATGTCCGGGCCGTGGTCATAGAAGATCTCGGTGCACGGGCCGCACGGACCGGTATCACCCATGGTCCAGAAGTTGTCGGAGGCGTAAGGGGCACCCTTGTTGTCGCCGATGCGCACCATGCGCTCTTCGGGAACGCCGATTTCCTTGGTCCAGATGTCGTATGCCTCATCGTCGCTGGCATAGACGGTCACCCAGAGCTTTTCTTCCGGCAGGCCCAGGACTTTGGTCAGGAAGGTCCAGGCGTAGGTGATGGCGTCCTTCTTGAAATAATCACCGAAGCTGAAGTTGCCCAGCATTTCAAAGAAGGTGTGGTGACGGGCGGTATAGCCGACGTTTTCCAGGTCGCTGTTCTTGCCACCGGCACGCACG
The DNA here is from genome assembly GCF_040438935.1 of Pseudomonas vranovensis. Taxonomy (NCBI): domain Bacteria; kingdom Pseudomonadati; phylum Pseudomonadota; class Gammaproteobacteria; order Pseudomonadales; family Pseudomonadaceae; genus Pseudomonas; species Pseudomonas vranovensis. Next base: position 3,343,953 of record NZ_CP159259.1, read on the forward strand.
CACTTCTGGCTGCTGGTTGCGCGGGTGTAGGCACGCTTTTCCTGGCCAAGGAAGCAGTCCTTGAACTGGTTCATCCCCGCGTTGGTGAACAGCAGGGTCGGGTCGTTGCCCGGAATCAAGGAGCTGGAGGCAACTCGGGTGTGTCCCTGCTCTTCGAAGAAGCGAAGGAAGGCTTCACGGATTTCTGCGCTTTTCATAGGTTCTTCCACGGAAACGGCGGCCTTAAGGCAAATGCTTGCGTCAAATTGACGAAACGACGGCAAAGGGCCGCATTATATCGGGCCTTCGGCTTGGGTGCAGTGTGTTTATGCTATAGAAACCGTCAATTGGACGCTCTGCAACGACCCGGGCAGACAAAAGTGATGGAAACCCCCTTCGCTGCACACGGCCGCAATACCAAGACCTGGCTGATTCTGCTGATACGGTATTACTGCGGTCACCAATTGCAATTGGCAAGGCCTGCCGGATGAAATGTCATTCATCGGCAAAAAAACCGTTAGCAGCCTATACGTTAGCCTGAGAGTTGTGCTAATAATTCCCCGCCGCCGGCGACCGGTGGCAACGTTCTCAGGGCGGGGTGCAATTCCCCACCGGCGGTAATTGCGCCCATTGCGCATAGCCCGCGAGCGCTTGCAGGCCACCCTGCAAGGTCAGCAGACCCGGTGTGATTCCGGGGCCGACGGTCATAGTCCGGATAAAGAGAGAACGGGATAGGCACGTCTGCGCCTGTCGTTGCGCAGCTGCGCGACGGAATCCCCTTCGATCCAGATGCCCTGTTTCTCATACAAACAGGAGTCCGTTTCAATGCAACCTACCGCAATCGATAGCAAGAACCCATCCCACGAGCGCATCGCGTTTATCCAGGCCTGCTGGCACAAGGATATTGTCGACCAGGCGCGCAAGGCTTTTGTCGAGGAAATGGGAAAACAAGGCTATCAAGCGAGCGATATCGACTTTTTTGAAGTCGGTGGCGCATTCGAAATCCCGCTTCATGCCAAGCTGTTGGCGCGTACCGGCCGCTATGCCGGTATTGTTGCAGCAGGCCTGGTGGTCGATGGCGGCCTGTACCGCCACGAGTTCGTCGCCCAGTCCGTGATCAGCGGCCTGATGCAAGTGCAGCTGGAAACCGAAGTACCGGTATTCTCGGCAGTACTGACCCCGCACCACTTCCATGCCGGTGACGAACACCAGAACTTCTATTTCGAGCATTTCCTGGTCAAGGGTGCCGAGGCGGCGAAGACCTGTGCCGATACACTGCAGAAGCTGCGTGCCCTGCGCCGCATCGACGCGCCACAGAAAATGGCTGGCTGAATGCAGCAGCGGGCTTGCCCCGCGATGCGATGTAACACGTAGATCGCTATCGCGGGGCAAGCCCGCCCCTGCAGGTCAGGCGAGTTGGTCGGGCGAGGTGGGCACGATCAGAATGCCGGCCCGCAGCCCATTCCTGACCTTTGGGTTGGGAAAGATGATACGGGCCCCCTCCTCTTCGACGATCCAGCGCGATTCGGCCAGGTCTTCGGCCAGCAGATAGCCCTTGGACAACTCCGAGAAGTTTTCGATATCTGCCGGCAAGTGCAGGCGGAAGCTGTCGCTGTGCTTGATGATCTCACGGGCCACGCTGAACAGCTGCAAACCATCCAGCGCATCGGCCTCTTCTGGCTCATTGCCTTCGATGATCTGCTTGAGACGGGTCTCCAGCCGATCAAGATTGACCTGCTCGTTCTGCCCGAAGGGGCGCGCCTTGCCCAACTCCAGGGTAAAGGCCTCGGCATCCAGCTGCTCGTAGGTAAAGGCAGTGAAGGTAATCGACGCCTTGCTCTGCAGCAGCACGGCCTCCATGCCCGCCGCACGCAACCGCGCCAGTTCGCGACGCGAATGCTGGCGACCTTCCTTGAACGGATACAGTGCGAACTGTTCGATCTTCGAGCCACGAATGGCGGTGTGCAGGTCGTAGTGCAGGCGCGTACGCCCCGGCACGCTGAAGAAGGTCTTGGCAAACTGCTCCAGCTGTCCCGCCCGCAAGGCTTCACTGCCGCTGGACAACTCGTGCCGGCCATTGAACAGGCGATTGACGTCCTGCTCGATATACCGCTCTCCCTTGCGAATCGCTTCAGGGTTGCCGAACAGGAACAGGATACGGGCGCGCGGCTTGATTTCAGCCCGGGCAATGCCATGCAACAGCTCGTCGAGCAGTTCGATCGGTGCAGTTTCATTGCCATGGATGCCGGCCGATAACAGCAAGTCCATACCATTGTCCCGCGCCTCGGCCGGGCGCACTTCAAGTGCGCCTTCGCCGAGCCAGCGCATACGCACGCCTTCGACAGTCAGCTGGGTCTTCTCTGCCGGTTCACGACCGGCCAGGGTCAGGTCGAGCAGTTTGCCGAGGGCGAGCATGGGCTATTCCTTAGTGATGGTGGCCGCAATCGGGACCATGAACGTGATCATCATCGTCGCCGGCGTCGGCCGGTTCCATTTCCAGCTGCAGGCTGACCAGGTTGGTGGCCAGCGGACGCAGCAGCAGGTTGGCGTACTCGGCGTCGTCTTCTTCGACATCGACGCCAATCAGCAGCTGACCACGGCCATCCTGCTGAATCCATACCTCCTTGCCTTGCCAGACCACCGCAAAGCGGGTGCAGGAAGTTTCCAGCTGGGTACCATCGTCATCTTCAAGGATCAGCTGCAGGGCGTCGGACATAGTCGAATTCTCTCTCAAGGTTGGAGTTGGAACGGATAGACCGAACCCAGTTTGAGGATCTGGGTCAGTTCATCCAGTGCCGTACGACATTCAATCAACAACTGCGGATCGGCCAGATCGGTTTCGCTCAGGCGATCGCGGTAGTGCTTGTCGACCCACTGGGTCAAGGTGTCGTACAGCGGCGCCGTCATGATAACCCCTGGATTGACCGCCGCCAGTTCCGTTTCATTGAGTGCCACGCGCAAACGCAGGCACGCCGGGCCGCCACCGTTCTGCATGCTCTGCTTGAGGTCGAACACCTTGACCTCGGCAACCGGGCCACCCGAAGCCGTCAGGGCCGACAGATACGCCCAGACCCGCTCGTTGTTGCGGCATTCTTCCGGCACGATCAGTAACATCGAACCATCGGCACGGGTCAGCAACTGGCTGTTGAACAAGTAGGATCGCACTGCATCTTCTACCGTGACAGCCGAGCGCGGCACACAGATCGCCTTGAAGTTGCCACCCCGTTTAGCCAGTTTAGCCTGCAGTTGGCCAAGCATCGCTTCGGTCTCGAGGAAGGCATCCTCGTGATAGAACAGTACTTCGCCGTTCCCCACAGCGATCACATCGTTGTGGAACACGCCGTGATCGATCACGGCCGGATTCTGCTGGCCGAACACCACACCTTCCTCGCTCAGGCCGTGCAGGCGGGCAACCGCTTGCGAGGCTTCAAGGGTCTGGCGTGCCGGGTATTTTTGGGGCGCCGGAACCCGGCTGTCGAATGCACTACGGCCATAGACAAAGAACTCCACCCCCGCCTCGCCGTAACTACGGCAGAAACGTGTGTGGTTGGCCGCCCCCTCATCACCGAACTGCGCCACCGCCGGCAAGGCGGCATGGTGGGCGAAGTGCCTGCTGTCGGCGAACATCGCCCCCAGCACACGGCTGGTAGTCGGGTGCTCGATGCTGCGGTGATACTTGCAGTTGAGGTTGGCCGCGGTGAAATGCACGCGGCCATCAGCCGTGTCGGCACTTGGGCTGACCGTAGCAGCGTTGGCCACCCACATGCTCGACGCCGAGCAACTGGCGACCAGCAACGGCATGGCTTCTTTGGCCGCACGCTGGATCACTTCGGCATCGCTACCGGAAAAGCCCAGGCGACGCAGCGCAGCGACATCCGGACGCTCCTGCGGAGCCAGCACGCCCTGCTGAAAGTCCATTTCCATCAGCGCTTTCATTTTTGCCAGGCCCTGGCGCGCCGCTTCACGCGGGTTGGACGCCTGCTGGCTGTTGCTTTGCGAAGCAACGTTGCCGTAGGACAGCCCGCCGTAGTTATGCGTCGGTCCCACCAGACCATCAAAATTCATTTCAAACGATTTCATCGGCAAGGCTCCGTAGACCTTTTGTTATAGGGAGACGCCCGGCGTCAATGTGGCAGGCAGGGTCAGGCTGGCGGTCTCCAGCGAGGCTACCGGGTAGGCGCAGTAATCGGCTGCGTAGTAGGCACTGGCGCGGTGGTTGCCACTGGCCCCCACACCGCCGAATGGCGCACTGCTGGCGGCACCGGTCAGCTGCTTGTTCCAGTTGACGATGCCGGCGCGGCTGTTGAGCCAGAAATACTGGTAGCGCGCACGGGAGTCGGACAACAGGCCGGCAGCCAGGCCGTACTGGGTGTTGTTGGCCTCGGCAATGGCTGCGTCGAAATCGCTGTAGCGGATCACCTGCAGCAGCGGGCCGAAGAACTCTTCGTCGGGGCGGCCGGCAACGGCCGTGACATCGACGATGCCCGGCGTGAGCAAGGCTGCCGACGCTTGTGGCTGGGTCATTTCCAGCAGCGATACACCACCACCCGCCAGCAATTGCACCTGGGCATCGAGCAGCGCCTTGGCCGCCTCCAGGGAGATCACCGAGCCCATGAAAGGCGCTGGCTGCTGGTCAAAAGCACCAACACTGATGTTCTTGCAGACTTCGACCAGACGCTTGAGCAGCGCATCGCCCCAGGGGCCTTGCGGTACCAGCAGGCGACGGGCGCAGGTGCAGCGCTGGCCGGCAGAAATGAATGCAGACTGGATGATGGTGTAGACCGCCGCGTCGAGGTCTTTTACCTCGTCGACCACCAACGGGTTGTTGCCCCCCATTTCCAGGGCCAGGATCTTGTCCGGGCGCCCGGCGAACTGCTGGTGCAACAGGTTGCCGGTGCGGCTGGAGCCAGTGAAGAACAAACCGTCGATACCCGGGTTGGCGGCCAGGGCCACGCCGGTTTCACGGGCACCCTGGACCAGGTTCAACACGCCCGCCGGCAAGCCGGCTTCGATCCAGCACTTGACCGTCAGCTCGGCTACTTTGGGGGTCAGCTCGCTGGGCTTGAACACCACGGTGTTGCCGGCCAGCAGCGCCGGAACAATGTGCCCGTTAGGCAAATGCCCCGGGAAGTTGTACGGGCCGAAAACGGCGACAACACCGTGTGGCTTGTGGCGCAGCACCGCGGTGGCATCCGCCAGCGGGCCACTCTTCTCGCCCGTGCGCTCACGGTAGCTCTGCACCGAAATCGCTACTTTGTTGATCATGCTGGTGACTTCGGTCGCCGACTCCCACAAAGGCTTGCCGGTTTCCTCACCAATGCAGCGGGCGAGTTCGTCGGCCCTGGCCTTGAGGGCAGCGGCGAACGCCTCCAGCACACTGATGCGCGCCTCCAACGACTGCAGCGCCCACGCCGGGAACGCCTGACGCGAAGCCTTTACGGCGTCATCAACGTGCTCGGCGGTAGCACCGCGACCTTCCCAGACAATCTCCTGGGTAACCGGGTTCAGCGACTGCAAGGCCTCGCCCTGCCCTGCCTGCCAAGTGCCAGCGATGTAGTGAGTCGTCATTATTTGGCCTCCCGGGCAGCAGACAGCGGCACGGCACGCACCTGGTCGCCGGCGCTCAGGCGCAGGCGTTTGGCGGTCAGCGGATCGACCACCAGGGTACCGGCCGCCAGACGCGCAGGTGCCGCGGTGATACGGCAGTCCTCACGCTTGCGGTTGTGAATGATGAAAGGCGTTGCGTCGTCGCCCGGCGTACCCACCGCCAGTACCAGCGCCTGGCTGTCGTGTACCGCGCGGATCTTGCTGGTCTCGCATTCCACGGCAGGGCCCGCATCAAAGATATCGACGTATCCCTGGTAGCTGAATCCTTCGCTCTTGAGCATCGCCAGTGCAGGTTCGGTGTCGATATGCACGCGGCCGATCACGTTACGTGCTGCCTCGGAGAGGAAGCATGTGTACAGCGGGAACTTGGGCATCAACTCAGCGATGAACGCCTTGTTGCCGACGCCGGTGAGGTAATCGGCCTGGCTGAATTCCATCTTGAAGAAATGCCGGCCCAGGCTTTCCCAGAACGGCGAACGGCCCTGCTCATCCGACATGCCGCGCATCTCGGCGATGATCTTGTTGCCGAACAGCTCCGGGAACTCGGCAATGAACAGCATCCGCGCCTTGGCCAACAGACGGCCGTTGAGGCCACTGCGGTGATCGGCACGCAGGAACAGCGAGCACAGTTCGGAATTACCGGTAAGGTCATTGGCCAGGAACAGGGTAGGAATTTCGCGGTAGATGTTCAGCTCTTGCGAAGCGCTGACGGTCAGGCCTACCCGGTAGTTGTACCAGGGCTCACGCAGGCCGACGGCACCGGCGATGGCGGAAATACCGACCACCACACCTTCGTCGTTTTCCAGTACGAACAGGTAGTCGGCATCGCCACGTTCGGCTTCGCCACGGAAGGTCTTCTCGGCCCAGCCGACCCGGTGTGCCAGGCGCTCTTCATTGGCCGGCAAGGTGGTCAGGCCGGTGCCGGTGCTGCGCGCCAGCTCGATCAGCGCAGGTAAATCACTGCTGCGTACGGGACGAACGATCATGCTATCTCCTCGGGCGGCGGCCTGTGGCCTGCCGCGAAACTCGACCTGGGGTGCGCGGTTATCGAACCGCAGGTATCAAACCGCGACCAGGCGCACACTGGCGCCTTCGCCAACGCCAAGGGCCTCGGCGGCTTCACGACTCAAGGTGACCGGCTTGCCAGGTACCCAGTCCAGCTCCAGCAGCACGGCGCGGTAGTCCTGCAGCTGGCCATTGCAGACCAGGTACGGGCGCCCACCCTTGACCATGGTGCTGTCCAGCTTGACCGGAACCACTCGGCTCTGGGCGATCGAGCGAATGCTCGACACCCGTGCATGCAGGGTCGGACCCCCGTCGAAAATGTCGATGTAGTGATCGGTCTCGAAGCCTTCGCGCATCAGGATGTCGAAGGTGATCTGCGCACGTGGATGCACCTGGCCCATGGCTTCTTGCGCGGCATCCGGCAGCAGCGGCACGTAGATCGGATAATGCGGCATCAGCTCGGCGAGAAAGGTCCGGCTCTTGAGGCCACACAGGCGTTCGGCCTCGGCATAGTTGAGGTCGAAAAAGTTGCGGCCGATGGCGTCCCAGAATGGCGAGTCACCGTTCTCGTCGCTGTAGCCGACGATTTCGGTCACTACCGAGTCGGCGAAGCGCTCAGGGTGCGCAGCCATGAACAGCAGGCGACCGCGAGAGTTGAGCTCCGACCAGCCAGTACCCACCAGCTCCGGCAGTACGTAGAAACTGGTCAGCAGGCTGTTGCCGGTCAGGTCGTGGCACTGCGAAAGCACATGGATCTTGTTGTGGATCTTCAGCTCGCGCGAGGCGTGGACGAACGTCTCGTTACGAAAGCTGTAGAACGGCTCGGAGTAGCCGGCCGACGCGACAATGGCCGAGCAGCCGACCAGCTTGCCGTTACTGCTGTCTTCGAGCACGAAGAAGTAGCTTTCTTCGCCGTTGAAGCTGACTTCGGCGGCAAAGGACGTCTCGGAGGCGGCAATCTTGTCGCCCAGGCGCCCGGTATCATCCGGCAAGGACGTGACACCAATGGGGCTGTCCGCTGCCAGACGCTGTACTTCGCCCAGATCAGCCATTTGCGCGGGGCGCATCACCAGCATGGTGTCACTCCTTTCGGGAAAACAGGCCAGCGTCTGCCGGCACAGAAAAAAACAGCAGGCGCCCACAGGGCGCACGCTCTGGAATTCGGATTCACCGGCCCCACTGGGCCGGTGAACGGACCACAGGCTAAATCAGGCCTGGGTCAATTTGGCTGCGGCACGCTCGAAACGGTCCAGGCCTTCATCGATGTCGGCATCCTCGACCACTAGGCTCGGGGCGAAACGCACCACATCGGGACCGGCCTGGAGCACCATCAGGCCTTCTTTCTCGGCCGCATTGAAGACGTCCTTGGCCTTGCCTTTCCAGGCCTCGGACAATACGCAACCGATCAGCAGACCCACACCACGCACTTGGGTGAACAAGCCGTACTGCTGGCCGATCTGCTCCAGACGCGCCTTGAAGCGCGCGTGCTTGGCCTTGACGCCTGCCAGCACTTCAGGGGTATTGACCACATCCAGCACGGCATTGGCCACGGCGCACGCCAGTGGGTTGCCACCGTAGGTGGTGCCGTGGGTGCCAACAGCCAGGTGCTTGGCCAGGTCTTCGGTGGTCAGCATGGCACCGATCGGGAAGCCGCCACCCAGGCTCTTGGCGCTGGAGAGGATGTCCGGGGTGACGCCGTAGTGCATGTAGGCAAACAGCTCGCCGGTACGGCCAACGCCGGTCTGCACTTCGTCGAAGATCAGCAGGGCGTTGTGTTTGTCGCAGAGCTCGCGAGCGCCTTTGAGGTAGGCCAGGTCGGCCGGTACCACACCGCTCTCGCCCTGGATCGGCTCGATCACCACCGCGCAGGTCTTGTCGGAAATCTGTGCCTTGAGCGCCTCAAGATCGTTGTACGGCACATGGCTGATACCGGTGATCTTCGGGCCGAAACCGTCAGAGTACTTGGGCTGGCCGCCCACACTGACGGTGAACAGGGTGCGACCGTGGAAGCTGTTGACGGTAGCGATGATCTCGTGTTTTTCAGGGCCGAAACGATCGTGGGCGACACGACGGGCCAGCTTGAAGGCGGCCTCGTTGGCTTCAGCGCCGGAGTTGCAGAAGAACGCCCGCTCGGCGAAGGTCGCGTCGACCAGCTTGTGGGCCAGGCGCAGGGCCGGCTCGTTGGTGAAGACGTTGGACACGTGCCACAGTTTGTTGGCCTGCTCGGTCAGGGCGCCCACCAGCGCCGGATGAGCATGCCCCAGAACGTTCACGGCAATCCCGCCCGCGAAGTCGATCAGCTCGCGGCCCGACTGATCCCAGACTCGGGAGCCCGCGCCACGAACGGGGATAAAGGCCGCCGGTGCGTAATTGGGGACCATTACCTGGTCGAAATCGGCGCGTTGCACTGGAGCTTGCGGAGCGGACATCGGAGTCTCCTGAAAAGGAACGCCTGCCTGGAACTGGCGAGCGATGGGGGGATTGTAAGGACAGATCGGCGCCCGACATTGCCGCCAAGCGACAACTTCTTATAGCGCCAAACCCTGTTTTACCAAGGCTTTCGGCAATGCGACAAATAGGGTCGCAAAGGCGCAGTTTAAACGGTGCGAAGGTGGGGTGGTAGGAGCGGGCTTGCCGAGCGATGGCAATCTAGACGCTACATCGAATCGCGACGCAAGCCCGCTCCCACGGTGTCAGCCGCGCTCGGCGGGTGCCGACGACAACTCGAACGGACTGCTGCTTCGTCGCTGATTACGATCTTCCCGCGGCGTTGCGCCGAAGAAGTTGCGGTAGGCACTGGAGAAATGCGGCCCCGAGGAGAAGCCACACGACAAACCGATCTGGATGATCGACTTGCTGGTTTGCATCAGCATCTGGCGCGCCTTGTTCAGGCGCAACTCCAGGTAATACTGGCTCGGTACACGATTGAGGTATTGCTTGAAGATCCGCTCCAGCTGACGCCGCGAGACACATACGTGCTGAGCGATCTCGTCGGTGGTCAGCGGCTCCTCGATGTTGGCTTCCATCAGCAACACCGCCTGGGTCAGCTTCGGATGGCTCGAGCCCAGACGATTCTGCAGTGGAATACGCTGACGCTCCCCGCCCTCACGAATCCGCTCGACCACCAGCTCCTCGGACACCGCACCGGCAAGCTCGGCACCATGATCACGGGCCAGCACCGCCAGCAGCAGGTCGATCACCGACATACCGCCGCAGGCGGTCAGGCGATCACGATCCCAGTCGAACAGGTGACTGGTAGCGATGACCTTGGGGAATCGCTCGGCAAAATCATCCTGCCAGCGCCAGTGGACCGCCGCCCGGTAACCATCGAGCAAACCCAACTGCGCCAGTGGGTATACCCCGGCCGACAGGCCGCCGATCACACATCCGGCGCGCGCCAGCTGCTTGAGCGCGCTGCCCAGCCCCGATGCCACCGCATGGGGCGGCTCATCGGCCAGCAAGAACAGTTTCTGGCAGCCCTCCAGGCGCCCCGCCCACGGCTCGCCCGGCAAACGCCAGGCGCCTTCGGCTGCGGGCTCGGCCTGCAGGAACAACAGTTCGTAGACCACTTCCGGATGCACTTTCTGGGCAACCCGCAAAACCTCTTCGGCCAGCGCCAGGGTCAGGGCTTTGGTGCTGGGCCAGATGAGAAAACCGATTCGCTGGGTGGTCATTGGGTGCGGTCCGAAACCTGAGAAAGGTCAAGAGGATGGAGCCGGTCAGGCTGCGCAAGGCACGCAGCATGACCCATTTTGGTGCGACGCGGCAATCTTACTTCAAGCTGCCCGACAAGAACTGCTGCAAACGCTCGGACTGCGGATTGACCAACACCTCACGCGGGTTGCCCGCCTCCTCCACCAACCCCTTGTGCAGGAACACCAGCTGGTTGGACACCTCGCGGGCAAAGCCCATTTCGTGCGTCACCACCACCATGGTCCGGCCTTCCTGGGCCAGCGACTGCATGACTTTGAGCACATCGCCCACCAGCTCCGGGTCGAGCGCCGAGGTCGGCTCGTCGAACAGCATCACTTCCGGCTCCATCGCCAGCGCCCGGGCAATGGCCACACGCTGCTGCTCACCACCGGACATATGCCCAGGATAGGCGTCTTTACGATGGGAAACCCCGACCTTGGCCAGATAGTGCTCGGCTTTTTCCAGGGCCTCCTTTTTCGACATGCCCAACACATGTACCGGCGCTTCGATGATGTTTTCCAGCGCAGTCATGTGCGACCACAGGTTGAAATGCTGGAACACCATCGACAGGCGCGAACGCATGCGCTGCAGCTGCTTGGGATCGGCGGCCTTGAGGGCGCCGTCCTTGTTGGCCACAAGCTTGAGCTCTTCGTTGTTGAGCAGGATCTTGCCCGCATGCGGCTGCTCGAGCAGGTTGATGCAGCGCAGGAAGGTACTCTTGCCCGAACCACTGGAGCCGATGATGCTGATCACGTCGCCCGCCTTGGCGGCCAGGGACACGCCCTTGAGCACTTCGTGACTGCCGTAGCGTTTATGCAGGTCTTGGACTTCGAGTTTGTACATGCTGTCGGTTCTCACAAAGCAGTCAGTTTGAGCTAACGCTCAGGCGAATTAGTTACCGCAGGCCTCAGGCCTTGCGCGGCGCCATGTAGCCGAGCCAACGGCGTTCGGCCAACTTGAACAGGCGCACCAGAATGAACGTCAGGCACAGGTAGAACACGCCGGCAGTGATATAGGCCTCGAACGGCAAGTAATACTGGGCGTTGACCGTACGCGCGGCACCAGTGATGTCGATGAGGGTCACGATCGAGGCAAGGCTGGTGGTCTGCAGCATCATGATCACTTCGTTACTGTACTGCGGCAGGGCCCGGCGCAGGGCCGATGGCAGCAGAATGCGGCGGTACATCTTGACCCGCGACATACCCATGGCCTTGGCCGCCTCGATTTCACCATGGGGCGTGGCCTTGAGGCTGCCGGCAATGATTTCAGCAGTGTAGGCACTGGTGTTGATGGCGAAGGCCAGGCACGCACAGAAGGTCGCACTCGACAGCCACGGCCAGAGGATACTCTCGCGCACCGCCTCGAACTGGGCCAGGCCGTAGTAGATCAAGAACAACTGCACCAGCATCGGCGTGCCGCGGATCACATAGGTGTAGAGCCAGGCGGTCAGGTTGACCAGCGGCTGCTTGGACACCCGCATCAGGCCAAGCGGAATGGCCGTGAGCAAACCGAAGAACAGCGACAGCGCCAGCAGCTTGAGCGTGGTCAGCAAACCACCCAGGTACAGCGGCAGCGCTTCCCAGATCACGTTGTAGTCGAAAATCATAGATCAGCCGCCCTTACGCCAACCGAGTAGCGCTTCTCGAGGTACCGCAGGGCCAGCAGCGAGACACTGGTGATTACCAGGTACAGGGCTGCGACCGCCAGGAAGAAGGTGAAAGGCTCGCGGGTGGCATCGGCCGCCTGCTTGGCCTTGAACATCATGTCCTGCAGGCCGACCACCGAAATCAGTGCCGTCGCCTTGGTCAAGACCAGCCAATTGTTGGTGAAGCCTGGAATCGCCAGGCGGATCATCTGCGGCACCATGACCCGGAAGAACACCTGCAGGTTGCTCATGCCATAGGCCATGCCGGCTTCAGCCTGCCCCTTGGGGATAGCCATGAAGGCGCCACGGAAGGTTTCCGACAGGTAGGCACCAAAGATGAAACCCAGGGTACCGATACCCGCCACCAGCGGATTGAGGTCGATGTAGTCGTCGTAGCCGAGCAACGGCGCGACGCGGTTGAGCAGATCCTGGCCGCCGTAGAAAATCAGCAGGATCAGTACCAGATCGGGAATCCCGCGGATCACCGTGGAGTACAGGTCACCCAGCCAGGCCAGCCAGCGCACCGGCGACAGACGCAGGGCCACACCGATAAGGCCGAGTACGATAGCCAGGGCCATGGACGACAAGGCGAGCTGCAGCGTGAGCCACACGCCGTCGAGGATGACTGCCCCGTAGCCTTTCAACATGATGAGGTCCTCGACCTTAGGGATGAAAAAATGGTGCAAACCTCAGAGTCTCTGCTGCTTGCACCATTACACAGGTGAAACGTCGACGATTTACTTGGCTTCAGGGCCGTAGATGTCGAAGTTGAAATACTTATCCTGGATTTTCTTGTACTCGCCATTGGCGCGGATGGCCGCAATGGCAGCATTCAAGCGATCCAGGTTGGCCTTGTCGCCTTTGCGCACGGCAATACCAATACCGTCGCCGAAGTATTTCCCGTCAGTGAACGACGGGCCGACAAAGGCGTAGCCCTTGCCTGCATCAGTCTTCAGGAAGCCGTCTTCAAGCAGGGTGGCATCGGCAACGGTACCGTCCAGGCGGCCGGCAGCGACGTCCAGGTAGATTTCGTTCTGAGTGCCGTAAGGCACGATGGTCGCGCCTTGTGGAGCCAGGACTTCCTTGGCGAAGCGATCGTGGATAGAGCCACGCTGCACGCCAATTTTCTTGCCCTTGAGCTCAGTCAGGCTGTCGCTGACAGTAGTGCCTTGCTTCATCACCAGGCGAGCCGGGGTCAGGTAGTACTTGCCCGTGAAGTCAACGGACTTCTTGCGGTCTTCAGTGATCGACATGGACGAGAGGATGGCGTCGATCTTGCGCACTTTCAGCGCAGGGATCAGGCCGTCGAACTCTTGCTCGACCCAGGTGCACTTGACCTTCATCTCGGCGCACAGGGCGTTGCCGATGTCGTAGTCGAAACCAACAATGCTGCCGTCCGGCGCCTTGGAGGCGAACGGCGGGTAGGCGGCCTCGATCCCGATCTTCAACGGTTTCTCATCAGCCAGCGATGCCAGGGAAAACACAGACAGCGCCAGGGCGCCAAGCAGTGCGAGTTTCTTCATCTGGAACTCCATCGGTAAAGGGCACTACAAGGCAGGGTAGAAACTGCCCCATATGCAAATGGGTACAACGCGAGCCGCGCAGGGTCGACGAAGGTCGAACGCCACGAGCGAGTGATCGGCATTTTAACGACAGCTCCGTAGCCGATATTTCCTCAATGCGACAACTAATTACAGAAGCACAGGAAGTAGCGGCTGGAGATATTGACAGCTTTGGCAAAATATGCAAAAGCAAAAGACAAATAACCTATCAACGAAGCAATAACCGGGCCTATTATTGGCAAACCCTTCTAATCCGGCAAGCGTAGCGTTTCAGTGCATTTGAATTGCTGCCGAAAACGCCTTCAAACGGTGCGATAACGTTTCCCTTCGCCCCGTTTGTGCGCGAGCGTGGTGACACATAGGTTACCGATGATTGTCGAAGTAACAGAAAGCACAAAGCCCCGCTGGGTGAGCAGCGGGGCTTTGTGGCGTTCATCGCGGGGTTTGTCCCGCGGTGGGTTTATCAGGCCGAAGCCAGGCTCATCGATTTGTGCGTATCAATCAGGTGCTGCACCACACTCGGGTCGGCCAGGGTGGAGATATCGCCCAGGGCGTCATACTCGGCCGTGGCAATCTTGCGCAGGATACGGCGCATGATCTTGCCCGAACGGGTCTTGGGCAGGCCCGGTGCCCATTGGATGACATCCGGCGAAGCAATCGGACCAATCTCTTTACGCACCCAGTTCTTCAGCTCCATGCGCAGCGCCTCGTTTGGCTCTTCGCCACCGTTGAGGGTGACGTAGACATAGATGCCCTGGCCCTTGATGTCGTGCGGTACGCCAACCACGGCGGCCTCGGCGACTTTCGGGTGGGCAACCATGGCGCTTTCGATCTCGGCGGTCCCCATGCGGTGACCCGAGACGTTGAGTACGTCATCGACCCGGCCGGTGATCCAGTAGTAGCCGTCTTCGTCGCGACGGGCACCGTCGCCGGTGAAGTACATGCCACGGAAAGTCTTGAAGTAGGTGTCGACGAAGCGGTCGTGATCGCCGTACAGCGAACGCGACTGGCCTGGCCACGAGTCGAGGATCACCAGGTTGCCCTCGGCAGCGCCTTCGATCAGGTTGCCCAGGTTGTCCACCAGGGCCGGCACCACACCAAAGAACGGACGGGTTGCCGAGCCCGGCTTGAGCGCCGTGGCGCCTGGCAACGGGCTGATCAGCACGCCGCCGGTCTCGGTCTGCCACCAGGTATCGACGATCGGGCAACGCTCCTTGCCCACCGTCTGGTAGTACCAGTTCCAGGCTTCCGGGTTGATCGGCTCGCCCACCGAGCCTAGCAGGCGCAGGCTGGAGCCATCGGCACCGGCGACCGCAGCCTGACCTTCGGCCATCATTGCGCGGATCGCGGTAGGCGCGGTGTAGAGGATGTTGACCTTGTGCTTGTCGATGATCTTCGACACGCGGGTGATATCCGGGTAGTTCGGCACACCTTCGAACAGCACGGTGGTCGCGCCATTGGCCAGCGGGCCGTAGACGATGTAGCTGTGGCCGGTGACCCAGCCGACGTCGGCGGTACACCAGTAGACTTCGCCCGGACGGTAGTCGAACACCCGCTCATGGGTCAGAGCGGCATAGACCATGTAGCCGCCGGTGGTGTGCAGCACACCCTTGGGCTTGCCGGTGGAGCCGGAGGTGTAGAGGATGAACAGCGCCTCTTCGGCGCCCATTTCTTTTGGCGCGCAATGGCTGGAGGCAACCTTCATCAGGTCTTCGAACCAGATATCGCGATGCTGGTGCCAGGCAATGTCGCCACCGGTGCGCTTGCACACGATGATCTTCTGCACGCTGGCGGTTTCCGGGTTGGTCAGCGCCAGGTCGACATTGGCCTTGAGCGGGGTGCGACGGCCGCCACGCAGCCCCTCGTCGGCAGTGATCACCACTTTTGATTTGCAGTCGATGATGCGGCCGGCCAGCGCCTCTGGCGAGAAGCCACCAAATACCACCGAGTGAATCGCACCAATGCGGGCGCACGCCAGCATGGCGACCACGGCTTCGGGGATCATTGGCATGTAGATGGTAACCACGTCACCACGGTGCACGTCCTGGCCACGCAGGGCGTTGGCGAATTTACAGACCTGCTCGTGCAGTTCGCGGTAGGTGATGTTGCGGTGCTCGGAAGGATCGTCACCTTCCCAGATGATTGCGACTTGATCGCCGCGCTCGGCCAGATGGCGGTCCAGGCAGTTGTAGGAGACGTTCAGAGTGCCGTCGGCAAACCATTTGATATCGACATGGTGATCGTCGAAGGAAGTCTGCTTGACCTTGGTAAAGGGCTTGATCCAGTCCAGGCGCTGCGCCTGCTCACGCCAGAAGCCGTCCGGGTTGATCACCGACTGCTGGTACATGGCCTTGTAGGTCGCCTCATCAGTCAGCGTGTTGGCCGCAACCTCGGGACGAACGGGGTACAGGGGAGCCGCACTCATCTTTATCTACCTCGGTGTAATAGTTGTTTTTGTATGACCTCGTTTGTAACTGTACCAGACCGGGCGGGCCATTCGACGTTGGTAGTAACGCCCTGCTCTTTTTGCACCCCTGCAATTGACGGCGGGCTCAAGGCCGGGCCTCGGCGCCTGGAAAAATAATTTTCAATTGCACCCGCAAGGCGATTGTTACGTTTTTTGCCAACAGTGTTTATCAAAACGTCATCTGTTTAAGGCAGGCGCACCTGCCTAAAATTCACCTCGCCAGCAACGGCAACGAGATTAACTTCTTGTAACACCCCCACGAAGGCCGTTAATCCCGCGATAACTGTGATAGTTGAACTTAAGTTGCACACGCGGCGCCACGCGCGCTGCGTGCCCCCTCTCGACCTTAGACAGGTAAAATGAAAATGAAAGCGTTACTGGTATTGGTACTTGGCAGTCTTTGCACCACGGCGATGGCCGCTGAAGTTGCAAACGATTCTGCCGGGCAGATTCCGGTTGAACAGTACAGTTACTCGCAGCACCTGGACATCGCCAAGGTCATCTCCATGAGTGAAGTCCCGCACGTTTGCGAAGTGGTCCCGGTCCGCATGACCTATGAAGACTCCCAGGGCCAACAGCACATTCTCGAATACCGCGTGATGGGGGACGGCTGCTCCAACGGCTAATCACAACACTCTTGTTTCGCCCGCCCTGCCCCTGAGGCAGGGCGGGCGATTTATAGTGAATCGCCCCAAATACTGACAACGCTGTTATTTAACGTCGCTTAACTCAGTTGATTTACCTAGTCCATGTTCGCGCAACTTGTTGGCAATGGTTGTATGTGAAACCCCCAGGCGTTTACCCAACGCCCGGCTACTGGGAAACTCATTGATCAGTTGCTCCAGCACTGCCTTCTCGAAACGCCCGACAATATCCCCCAGCTCCCCCTCCAACGAAAACTCGCCCAAGGGTTGCCGAGCGCCATAATCCGGCAAGCGAATGTGCTCACTCTTCACCACCCCGCCATCACACAGCGATACCGCCTGGAACAACACGTTCTCCAACTGGCGCACATTGCCCGGCCAGTGATACTGGCTCAACCGCTCCATTGCCGCTGGCGCCAGGCGTGGCAGGGGGCAACCGATCTGTCGGCTGGCCTGGTCAAGGAAGTGCTCCACCAGCGGCGCCAAGCCATCGAGGCACTCGCGCAGCGGCGGAATATGCAGCGAAAGCACGTTCAGGCGATGGTACAGGTCCTGGCGAAACTCGCCGCGGGCACACAATTCCGAGAGATCGACCTGAGTGGCACAGATCACCCGCACGTCCAGGTAAACCTCCTCGTCACTACCGACCCGGCGAAAACAACCGTCCTGCAGAAAGCGCAGCAATTTGACCTGCAGCCGCGGACTCATCTCGCCGACACCGTCGAGAAACAAGGTGCCGCCCGCCGTCAGTTCCAGCAACCCGAGCTTGCCTTCGGCACGCGCGCCTTCAAAAGCACCCGGCCCGTAACCGAACAGTTCAGTCTCGGCCATGGACTCCGGCAGGCCGGCGCAGTTGAGTGCCATCAAGGGTGCCTGACCGCGAGGACTGGCCAGGTGGCAGGCGCGCGCCAGCAACTCCTTGCCGGTGCCCGTCTCGCCCTCGATCAGCAGCGGCGCATCCAGTGGCGCCATGCGGCGCGCTTCACGCACCACCCCCGCCATTACCCGCGAGCTCTGGAAGATGCTGTCAAAACCGCGCAATTCCTGCTTGCGCACGTTATAGATACGCTCACCTATGCGGTCGGCACGGTGCAAGGTCAAGACTGCCCCCGCCAGAGCCTCGCTGTCGTCGTGCTCCGACTGCAGCGGAGCAATATCGGCCAGGAACACATCGCCCTTGACCTTGACCCGCAGCCCGTTGATCCGCGACTTGTTGGCCCGCACCAACTCCGGCAGGTCAAAGTCTTCGGCATAGCGCGACAGCGGAATGCCGGGTACTTCATCCACCCGCACTCCCAGCAATTGTGCGGCCGCCCGGTTGGCGGCAACGATGGAGCCGCCCATATCGATCGACAGCACCGGAAAGTCCAGGGCGCCGAGCAAGGCGTTGAGTTCCATGTGGCGCCGCTCGCTGGGCATCAGCCCTACCCGCTTGACCCCGAATACACCGGTAATCGACTCGAACTTGGGCCGCAGGGCCTGGAACTGCAGATTGATCAGGTTCGGACAATGCAAGTAGATGGCATTGCCATGCTCGCCACCCACCTCGCCACGGGCAACGTTGATGCCGTACTCCACCAGCAGGTTGAGGATGTCGCGCAGAATGCCGATGCGGTTCTGGCAATGCACTTTGATACGCATGAAATGTCCTACTAGTAGGTCTACAACAAGCTTTGGCGCCTACCCGACAGGCATTTATTTATCAGCGCCGAAGAATTTTTGTAAAGATTACGTGACGAAAACCGGGAATCATCCTCACAGCCGCCTCCGATTTTTCGGCCTTTTGTCTTTTTTGTAAAGTTATCGTTACGATTTGAGCGGGCAGCCACCACCGCCAGCGGGCCCGGGACCGATGCAAAGTGCCGCCCAGCGGGTTATCACTTAAGCAACGGCTTGATCACATAACAAAAAAGGCCCTCAGCAGGAGAGCAGTATGAAACAGACGCAATACGTGGCTCGCGAGCCCGATGCGCAAGGGTTTATCGACTACCCGCAGCAAGAGCATGCGGTGTGGAACACCCTGATTACCCGTCAGTTGAAGGTGATCGAAGGTCGCGCGTGCCAGGAATACCTGGACGGCATCGACCAGCTGAACCTGCCGCACGACCGCATTCCGCAGTTGGGCGAAATCAACAAAGTGCTGGGCGCCACCACCGGCTGGCAAGTCGCCCGGGTTCCTGCGCTGATCCCCTTCCAGACCTTTTTTGAACTGCTGGCCAGCAAGCGCTTTCCGGTAGCGACCTTCATTCGTACCGAAGAAGAGCTCGACTACCTGCAAGAGCCCGATATTTTCCACGAGATTTTTGGCCACTGCCCGCTGCTGACCAACCCCTGGTTCGCCGAATTCACTCATACCTACGGCAAACTTGGCCTGCAGGCTACCAAGGAAGAGCGCGTGTACCTGGCGCGGCTGTACTGGATGACCATCGAATTCGGCCTGGTCGATACCCCGCAGGGCCGGAAGATATACGGCGGCGGCATTCTTTCCTCGCCAAAAGAAACTGTCTACAGCCTGTCCGACGAGCCTGAGCACCAGGCCTTCGACCCGCTGGAAGCCATGCGTACCCCGTACCGCATCGACATCCTGCAGCCGCTGTACTTTGCCTTGCCCAACCTCAAGCGCCTGTTCGATCTTGCCCACGAAGACATCATGGGCATGGTCCACACTGCAATGAAGATGGGCCTGCACGCACCTAAATTTCCACCCAAGGTCGCTGCCTGAGCGACCTTGCAAACCAATAACAAACCACTTGCGGAAAACCTTATGAACGCCTTGAACCAAGCCCACTGCGAAGCCTGCCGTGCCGATGCCCCACAGGTCAGCGACGAAGAACTGCCGGTACTGATCAAGCAGATCCCGGATTGGAACATCGAAGTCCGTGACGGCATCATGCAGCTGGAAAAGATCTTCCTGTTCAAGAATTTCAAACACGCCCTGGCCTTCACCAATGCCGTCGGCGAAATCTCCGAAGCCGAAGGCCATCACCCTGGCCTGCTGACCGAGTGGGGCAAAGTCACCGTGACCTGGTGGAGCCATTCGATCAAGGGCCTGCATCGCAACGACTTCATCATGGCCGCGCGCACCGACGAGGTCGCCAACACCGCCGAAGGCCGCAAGTAATGCACTTTGGCGCGATCGAGCGCGTACCCGGCGACCCGATCCTGGGGCTGATGGAGGCGTATGCCAAAGACAGCAATCCAAACAAGTTCGACTTGGGCGTCGGCGTGTTCAAGGATGCCCAGGGCCTGACGCCAATTCCGGCGGCGGTCAAGCACGCCGAACAGCGCCTGCTTGAGCAGCAGGCCAGCAAGAGTTATGTGGGCGGTCATGGCGACGCAGACTTCGGTCGTTTGGTCAGCGAACTGGTGTTGGGCAGTGACTCGTCGTTGCTCAGCAACAAGCGCGCCGGCGCCACCCAGACCCCGGGCGGTACCGGCGCCCTGCGCTTGGCGGCAGAGTTCATCGAACACTGCCTGCCCGGCCGCGGCATCTGGCTGAGCGATCCTACCTGGCCGATCCACGAAACCATTTTTGCCGGGGCTGGCCTCAAGGTCAGTCACTACCCCTATGTCGGTGCGGACAACTGCCTGAACGTGGCCGGGATGCTGGCTGCACTGGAGTCGGCGCCAAAAGGCGATGTGGTGCTCCTGCATGCCTGCTGCCACAACCCGACCGGGTTCGACCTGTCGCAGGACGACTGGCGCGCAGTGCTTGAAGTGGTCCGCCGTCGCGAGCTGCTGCCGCTGATCGACTTTGCCTACCAGGGGTTCGGCGATGGCCTGGAAGAGGATGCCTGGGCAGTCCGACTCTTTGCCGCCGAACTGCCTGAGCTGTTGATCACCAGTTCATGTTCAAAGAACTTCGGCCTATACCGTGACCGCACCGGCGCCTTGCTGGTGTGCAGCCATGATGCCGAGAAGCTGGTGGATGTACGCAGTCAGCTGGCGTGGTTGGCCCGCAACCTGTGGTCGACGCCACCGGATCACGGTGCTGCGGTCGTGGCGCAGATTCTTGGCGATGCCGACTTGAAACGCCTATGGATCGAAGAAGTCGAGGCCATGCGTCAGCGCATTGCCCAGCTGCGGGTCGGACTGGTCGAAGCGCTTGCACCGCATGGCTTGAGCGAACGCTTTGCACACATCGCCGAGCAACGCGGAATGTTCTCCTACACAGGCTTGTCGCCAGAGCAGGTCAGGCAGTTGCGTGACCGGCACAGCGTATACATGGTCGGCACTGGCCGGGCGAATGTCGCCGGGGCTGATGCCTCGCGGCTCGGGGCGTTGGCGGCGGCGATAGCCGACGTCTGCCGGTAGAACCATCGCGGGGCAAGCCCGCTCCCACCGGACAGGTGGGAGCGGGCTTGCCCCGCAAGGCGTTCAAACACCAATCGGCAGGAAAATTCATACTGTCATTCAGCTTCCTGTATCCTGCACAGGCTTTCAAAAGCCACGCGCGCCTTGCGCAGCCTTTCCACACACTTGCGAGGAACGACGAGATGCATGAAATCCCGAATCTTCCCTTCCCAAGCCTGAACCCAGAAGAGCAGACTCCTGCCACTCACAGCGCCGAACCAGCTCAGGCTGACCACGACGGCGACGACACCTCAAGCGCCGACCAGGAATAATCGCGCACCGATCAGACTGTGTGAAAACGGCTGATGCAGGGACTACCCCGTCAACACGTTTTCACACCGTCAAGAATCCCCTCGCTGCAACGGCCTCATTTCCCCGCCTCAATAATCGATCTTGCCGCGTCCGGCCTTGATCGCTCCACGCTTGCTTTTTGTGTCCAACCGCCGGGTTTTCGAACCCAGGGTCGGTCGGGTCGGGCGTCGCGTCTTCTCAACCTTGATGGCCGAGAGAATCAACTCGCGCAGGCGCTCCAGCGCATCATTGCGGTTCTGCTCCTGGGTGCGGTACTGCTGAGCCTTGATGATGATCACCCCATCGCGGGTGATACGGCCGTCGCGCAGGGCCAACAAGCGCTCCTTGTAGAACGGCGGCAATGACGATGCCTGGCTGTCGAAGCGCAGGTGCATGGCGCTGGAAACCTTGTTGACGTTCTGCCCGCCCGCCCCCTGGGCACGGATGGCCGTCAGTTCGATTTCGTCATCGGGCAATTGCACCGTGTTTGAAAGTTGCACTTTCACCTACCCTTGCAAAACAGTAAAAAACGACGCTGCCCTCCCGCCTCAGGAGGCCTCGTCGATCATGACAGATGTACTCCGGGCCAACACCTCGATCACTCGCCTGACCCGAACTTGATCGGCCGAGGACAACTGTCGAAACAACACGACCAGATCGCACTCCGATTCATTGAGCTGACTGTCAGGGTGAATGCCGGACGCCTGATCGGGGAAACAAATTTTGTACGTAGGCATGACCATCCTTCCCTTGGATTTTTGAAAGGAAAGACGTTACGGGGAATCGTATTAAAATAGACCTTAATCGGTCTGATAATTTTGTAGGAAGAGTGAACAACCGCTATTCGACATCACTCATCGCACTGGCCATTGCGCCAATCACTCGATGCACAATTTCCTGGTCGGCATTGGCCAACGAACGGTAGCGCGCCAGTAGACGCTGCTCCGGTTCGGTCAGTCCCTGCGCGGCTTCAACCGTACGCATTCCAGTGATGACGAAGCACACATCAACCCCCGCCTGTGCCACCGCAGCCAGGTAGGCGACATCGGGATTGCGCTCGCCCTTTTCATAGCTTCCCTGGGTATTGCGGTTGACGCCGCCCAGACGGGAAAAATCATCCTGCCGCATCCCAAGGCGGGTGCGCTCATGACGCAAACGCTCTCCGCACTCTGTTGATCGCACTGCGTCATAAGCACAAATTTTCAATCACCACCTCTTTACAGGAACATTTTATTGGGCATAATCGGCACCCTCACAGCGCAGACAAGCTCGCTTTTGCAGTTTTGGTCAGGCCATTTTAAGCAAAGCACATTCACAGCGCTCACCCTCAACCCTATGCACCAGCAGTACCGTCATGGATGACACAGGACCAGAAACCGGTTTCTGGTAACGGGCAAAACCGAGTTAGGTTGCGACCCGAAGTGCCTTCCGGCGTCGATGCTTCAACAGTGTCTGCACCGGCGCGGAGGCTCCTTCCCTTAGTCAAAGGACCGAGTCATGAGCAACGCAACGCCATGCACCCTGGCAGCATTACTAACCTGCCTCAGTCTCGGCGCCAACGCCAGTACCACGGATGTCAGCCTGGTCGGTACCCTCACACCGTCCGCCTGCACGCCGTCGCTGTCCTTGGGTGGGCGGGTGGATTACGGAGACCTCAGCATCCCTGAGCTGCCGATCGACCCCGACGATCCCACGCACTCGACCCTGCCACTGCGTAACCTGACCCTGCTGGTGAACTGTGGTGAGCCGACGCCGCTGGCCCTGGTAGCGACCGGCAACCGTCGCGACAGCAACTCCGCCGGCGAAGCCCGTACCTTCGGCCTGGGCAATACGCCCAAAGGCGAGCCTATCGGATTCTATACCGCGGGCTGGGCTGGCGGCACTGTCCTGCTCGACAATCTTCCGGCGGACACCCTCTATTCCACTGACCAGGGCCAGACCTGGACGCCCTTGACCAGCGCATTGTTCAAGCACCTGGGCGACCGCCCCGATACAAGGTTCGGCTTTGCCTCTACTGGCAGCACCAGCCCGACGCCCGCGCGGCAACTGAGCCTGGAACTGGAAGTCAGCGGCTGGGTTCGCAACGACATCATCCATTTCGACCAGTCGCTCATGGATGGCAACCTGACCGTCGAGGTCCAGTACCTCTAGCACCTACCAGAAGAACATGGCCTGATCGGCCTTACAGAATCCCGTCGACTGCAGACCTGCACATTGCCCCACGTGGCCAGTGACGCATTTCTGCGCTCAAAAACGGGACATCCGCACCACTTAACACAAGAACCAATAAAGGAAAAACCTGTGAAGAAGTCCGTATTGTCCCTCTCCCTTGTCGCTTCCCTGGCTGGCACTCACGCGATCGCCTCCACCACCGAAATGACTGTCACCGGCACCATCACGCCGTACGCGTGCACTCCAACACTAAGCAACAACGGGGTCATCGACTACGGCCCGATCCATGCCCAGACCCTCGACAACTTCCAACTGCCAGACAGAACCCTGACCCTGTCCATCAGTTGCGGGGCCGAAGCTCCCATCTCCCTGATTGCAACAGACAACCGCAGCGGCACCGCCAGCACCACCGGCGACATCCACTTCGGCATGGGAACCTA
The DNA here is from genome assembly GCF_040438935.1 of Pseudomonas vranovensis. Classification (NCBI taxonomy): domain Bacteria; kingdom Pseudomonadati; phylum Pseudomonadota; class Gammaproteobacteria; order Pseudomonadales; family Pseudomonadaceae; genus Pseudomonas; species Pseudomonas vranovensis. The sequence continues at coordinate 3,367,811 of NZ_CP159259.1, forward strand.
CCAGTCCATGCCCATCGGACGCTATTCGATGGCGTTCCAGAACGCCCAGGTCGATGGTCAGCAGAGGGGTGCACTGGAATCTCTGGACGGTGGCGCCACCTGGAAAGCCAGCAATAATGTCTTGATGCGCGACTCGACGACAGCCCAGGACTTCAGGCTGGCGTTTGGCAACACCACTCCGCAACCGACAACGCTCTTGAGCGCCACCATGCGCATTCAGGGCTCGATCAATAAAGACCTGCCCTTCACCGACGATATCGATCTCGACGGCAGCAGCACCATCGAGATCAAGTACCTCTGATTCATCGCCTAGACATTCTATTAAGAGGGACGTCAGAAGCCCTCACTCATCCACCAAGGAAAATAACAGTGAAGAAGTTCGTTGTGCCCCTGGCACTTCTCTTGACCCTCGCCAGCAATCACGCCTTGGCATCAACCGCTGAGATCACCCTCACGGGCACCCTGACCCCTTCGGCCTGTACACCCATGCTGGGCAACGGCGGCGTGGTCGACTATGGCCATGTATCCACCGGGGACCTCGAAGACGAGAACGCTACTTTATACAAACTTCCGGCCAAGCAATTGAGCCTGACCATCCAATGTGCCAGTGAAACTTCGTTCGCCCTGACCACCACCGACAACCGCCACGAAAGTTCCGGCATCAGTCCCGTCAGCCATGGCCTGGGCATGCACAAACAGCAGCAAATCGGCACCATGGGGATAGGCCTCAGCACCCCTGAACTGGATGGCATACCAGTCAATACCCTGGTGTCGTACAACGCCGGCAACACCTGGTTCGCCGGTATTTTTCAGTACTTCGCCCCCTCTCAAAAAATGCCCGATAACCGCGTGGCTTTCGGCGACTTGAATACCCCTGTTCCCGCCACTCGCCTGAGCGCAAACCTCGATATCAATAGTTTTATTTACAAGGCATTGCCTGCCAACGAAGACATTCAGATCGACGGCAGTACAACGTTCAACATTGTTTATCTCTGATCAAGCACGACCTGAATTTAAAACAAGAAGGGATCGCTAAATCCCCGAACTCCCTAACCAAGGAAATAATAATGAGAATTTCCGTAGCATCCTTTTCACTCCTCGCGACCCTTGCCAGTACACACGTCATCGCCTCTACCAGCGACGTTACACTCACCGGCACCCTCACCCCTTCGGCCTGCACGCCAGCACTGAGCAATGGCGGTGTGATTGACTATGGTCCCCTTTTCGTTGACGACCTCGACACTGGAGCTACCGTTCATTACCAACTGCCGGTCAAACAGCTGGACCTGACTATCAAGTGCGAAGTCGCCACACTGTTCGCACTTGTCAACTTCGACAACCGAATTGATAACGCGACAGGGGCTGTCAACCGTTTTGGGCTCGGCACGCATAAAGATGAAGTCATTGGCTACATGTTTATACAAGCCACTACGGCCTTGGTGGATGGTGTAGTGCGGCACACCATCACCTCTCGAGATCGGGGGGAAAACTGGGTACGTGTCGGTGGAACTACTCAGGACTTTGAACGTGCCCAACTCAGACCAGACTTCCTGCTCGGTTTCGGAGATCCAAGCGACGTCGCCAGCGGCCCCACACCGGCAAAGGACCTGAGTACCACCCTAACGGTAATAGGTCGGGCGGACTCAAGAATTGACTACAGCAGCGATGTCCAGATCGACGGCAGCACAACTTTCGAAGTCCGCTACCTCTGAACCGTTGAGCCCATTCAGATGGCGAACAACGGATGCTCGCCCTTCATGACACACCCGGCCGGCGCACCGCCTTCCAGTAGCTCAAGGAAGTCATCTCAAAGGTCTTGCGCCGCACGCCATCAATGAATCGATACGATGAAATACCTACGCGACTGTATTACCGGCTCCCTGCTGCCTGCAGCTTTACTGCTTGCCCATGCAACCAGCACCCTGGCTGACGGCATGGTGCCCAAATCTTCGGTGGTGATTCTCGAGGAAGCCAATACCAGCGGCACCGCTTTCCTGGTCACCAATACCGACCCACATGCCTCATTGCTGGCGGTGTTCATCGAAAACCTGCCCGAAGACCAGGACAACCTGCTGGTGGTGCAACCCACCGTGACCCGAGTCGAGGCAGGTCACGAGCAACAGGTGCTGTTCCACTACGTCGGCACTGAACCGCTCAAGGAACAGCGCCTGAAACGGGTGATCTTCGAAGGCATTCGTGAGCAAGCCCCAGGCGCTAATGGCAGCATGCGCGTCAGCTTCGGCGTGCGCCAGAACCTGCCGGTGATCCTCCACCCCAAGGGCCTGGCAAAAAATCGTTCGCCCTGGGAGGGGTTGACCTGGCACGTTGACGGCAACCAGTTGCGGGTCGAGAACAACACGCCCTACGTGGTACGCCTGGGCCGCGAATTGTTGCTCAACCCCGGTCAATTGCGCGTGGACCTTCCCCGCAGCTACGTACTGGCCAACGAGCACGTCAGCCTTGAGCTACCCACCGCCATCGGTGCCGCGTCCAGCGTGCGCTTCCAGCCGGCGACGGTATACGGTTACGCCACTGACCCCTACGAGGCCGCCATACAGTGATCGCCTCTCCCCCTAACAAGAGCAGTTTCAACTGCCCGAATCAACTGCTGGCTGGGCTTTGCCTAGGTTTGATCAGCCTTGAATCCGTCAAGCTTGCCCACGCCTCGAACAGCCCGGAGCCGCCTACCGTGTTCGACCACGAGGTCCTGCGCCTGCGCGGCATCGACCCGCAGTTGGCGCAGCTGTTCAGCCAGCATGCACGCTTCCCTCCTGGCAGGCAGCACATCGGCCTGAACGTCAACGGTCATGACAAGGGCTCGACCGCCGCGCGCTTCGACGTCAGCGGTGCCTTGTGCTTTGACGACGCGTTGCTGCAGTTTGCCGGGGCAGCGAGACCCGCCGACTGGCCGACGGTAGTTGATGAACCAAAGGCACCCCTGGCGCCTGACTGCCGAGACTTGCGCGAAGCCTACCCGCACATGCAGGTGGAACTCGACCCGGGACGGCAGCAGGTGCGACTGGTGATCCCCGATCAAGCCCTGGAGCGACGTCCGCACAACGTCGATGGCTTCAGCCAGGGTGGCGTTGCAGGTCTTCTGAACTACGACCTGTTCGGCACCTTCAACCGCTATGGTGGCGAATCGAGCCGCTATGCAGCCGCCAACACAGAATTCGGCATCAACATTGACAACTGGATCCTGCGCAGCCGCCAGGTACACAGCCGTTCCGATGGCCGGGTCCACAGTGAAATGCTCGACACCTATGCACAACGCAGCTTTGTCCAGAGCCGCAGCATCTTCCAGGCCGGCGAGATCAGCCTGGTCAACCCTGCGCTCAACGGTGCGCAGATTATTGGCGCCCAGCTCACCCCGGAACATGGCTTGCTGTCCCAACTGGACAACGCCAGTGTGCAAGGCATCGCCAACAGCCAGGCGCGGGTGGAGATCCACCAGAACGGTGCCTTGCTGTACGCCACGGTGGTGCAGCCAGGTCCGTTCAGCATCAGCAACATTCCTCGCCTCACCTCCCAATCGGACCTGGAAGTGACGGTGATCGAAACCAGTGGTGAGCGCCGCAGTTTTCGCGTACCGGCCAACCTGGCTGCTGCTGCGCCCGCTCAACGAGGCTTCAGTATCGGTGCCGGCAGGGTGCGCAGCTATAGCCACGAAGCCGACGAGCCGGCCGTACTGAGCCTGGGACAGACCGACGCCATTGGTCAGACCTCGCGTTTGAGCAGCGGTCTGATCCTGGCCCAAGGCTATCGCAGCATAGGCGCCAGCCTCGACGGTGCCTTAAGCCCTTCGCTCAGTGCCCAGGCATCTGCCATCGGCTCGCAGGCAACGGCGCTGGAGCACCAGGGACTGCAACTGGGCGGGCAGTTGAACTGGCAACTGCACGAACAATGGTCGAGCCTGGTCGCCGTAAATCATCGTAGCCAAGGCTACCGCGAGCTCCTCGACAGCACCTACCACGCGAGCGACAACACCTCCAGTTACCGCGACCAGCTCAGCACCAGCCTGCGCTGGGGGAGCCCGGTGATTGGCAGTTTCAGCCTTGGCTACACCCAGACCACCTACTACCAGCACGACAGCAATCAACGCCTGTTCCTGTCCTGGGGCAACAGTTACAACGGGGTGAGTGTCTCGGCGTCTGTGGAAAAATCGGTCGGCGACACCAACGGCGACAATGGCGACGCGATCTACCTCAGCGTCAGTCTGCCACTGGGCAGTACCGCTCGTGTGCGCAGCAGCATACGTCACCGCGACAATGACACCACCAGTACCGTGAACTACCAGCAGCAGGTCACCGACAGTTTCGGCTACCGCCTGGGCGCCGAACACCGCTCAGGAGACAGCAACAACCTGGCCAGTGCGGGCCTTTCGGCAATCCCGCGCTATACCCAGCTAGACCTGAACTATGCTGGCGACGGGCGCGACGCCAATTACAACGTCGGCCTGCGCGGTGGCCTGGCAGTGCACGGCGCCGGCATCACCCCCTCGCCCTACCCGATTCGCGACACCTTTGCCATTCTCACCGTGACCGACACCCCTGGCGTCAAAGCCAGCACGCCCAACGGCCCGGTATGGACGGACTTTGCCGGCCGTGCGGTGATCCCGGCGCTGAGTCCCTATGGCCGCAGCGCCGTACAGGTCGACAACCAGAGCCTGCCGATCAACGTCAATGTCGAGGAAGGCGCCGCGGTACTCAAGGCCAGCCGTGGTGCTGTGCCGCGGCTGACCTTCAATGCATGGAGCGTACGGCGGATGCTCCTGACCGTCACCGACGGCCGCGGCCAGCCCTTGCCTGCCGGCGCTTCGGTGTTCGATGACCGGGGCCGCTTCATCAGCCTGGTCCAACCCGGTGGCCTGGTGTTTATCGACAGCAGCGAAGCCATCAGCCACTTGATTGTCAGCGATCCGCAGGCCCGTGAATGCCGGGTGGTCCTCGATGCCGCCGCAGATGCGCCGCAAAAGACCTACTACACCAGCGTCCAACGCACCTGTAGTTGAACCGCCGCCGCGTTCTCGCAATCGACCCGACCAAGGACATTTCCATGAAACGACTGCTGACCCTGGCCCTGGCCTGTGCCGGAGCACTCCCCCTCCTGGCTGCCAACGCCGACGAATGCAGACTGCTGAGCAGCCCCGAGCAGATTGACTACGGCACCCTGGATCGCTCCCGGCTCACCCCCCAGCAACCGGCCTTGGCCCTGCCCGAAAAAACCACCCAGATCCACCTCAGTTGTACCCACCCAGTCGACCTCAGCCTGTTCTTCAAGGCCGAATTCCTGGACAGCGAGCGCTGGCGACTCACCGACAACGGTCACTTGCGCATCAAGGCTGGCAATGCCGTGGTTGATGGTGAACCGGTCGAGCTCGGCCTGCTCAGCCACCCCGGCGCCGCCCCGGGACCTGCCGCCGCCAGCCTGGACTGGCGCCCGCAACATGGCATGACCCCGGTTCGCGCGGGGCAGACACTGCGTGGGCGCAGCCTGAGCCTGACCTTGACCCTAGAGGGTGAGCTGTCCGCTTCGGCCTTCCAGGTCCACGGGATGATCCAGTCCACCGCCAGCGGGCAGTTGCAGGCACCGGCCAGTGGCGCCACCAGCAACCTTGACCTGCACTGGCAGATCCAGCCGGCTGCCTGTACACCGCAGCTGTCGAATAACGGCGTGGTGGATTACGGCAAGATTTCGGCGCAATCGCTGCAACCCGACAAGCGTACACGGCTGCCATCACGCCACCTGAACCTGACCATCAGCTGCGACAGCCCGGCACGCTATGCCTTGCTCATGCACGACAACCGCGACGGCACCGCATTGGTCAACTCCATGGTGTTCTATGGCCTGGGCCTGGACGCCGCCAGCAACCGCATCGGCCTTTTCGAAGTGGTCTTCGACCCCAGACTGATTAGCGCCGATCAAGTGCCCGCGGCCTACCTGACCTACTCCACCGGCGGCGGGACGTATTGGAGCAATGCCAGCGCCCAGAGCAACAGCATCACCAGCAAGACCCTGCTCGCCTTCACCGATGAAGACAACACCACCAAGGGCCCGGTGCCGTTTCGTAACCTGAGCACCAGCATCGAGATCAAACCGGTGATAGCCCCGACGCTGGACCTGGACCTGCGCCAGGACATCTCCCTGGATGGCTCGGCGACCCTCGAAATCGTTTACCTGTAAACGCAAAACGCCCCGCAATGCGGGGCGTTTCAGCTAACAGCGGTGACTCAGTGCTTCAGCGCCTCGGCAGCGACGCTTTCCACAGGCTTACCACGCTTGGACTTGAGGCTGTAGCAGATAACCATCACCAGCAGCCAGACCGGAATCGCATAGACCGAGATCTGGATACCCGGGATCTGCAGCATGATGCCCAGGATCAGCACCACGAAGGCCAGGCAGATGTAGTTGCCGTAGGGGTACCACAGGGACTTGAACAACGGCGTCTGGCCAGTCTTGTTCAAATGCTGGCGGAACTTCAGGTGCGAGTAGCTGATCATCGCCCAGTTGATCACCAGGGCTGCAACCACCAGCGACATCAGCAGCTCCAGCGCGTGCTGCGGGATGAAGTAGTTGAGCAGCACCGCGACCAGGGTCACGGCAGCCGAGGCCAGGATCGAACGCACCGGTACACCGCGCTTGTCGATCTTGGCCAGTCCGGCCGGGGCATCGCCTTGCGCGGCCATGCCGTAGAGCATGCGGGCGTTGCAATAGGTACCGCTGTTGTAAACCGATAGCGCCGCCGTCAGTACCACGAAGTTGAGGATGTGAGCAGCCACATCGCTACCGAGCAGCGAGAACACCTGTACGAACGGGCTGGCGCCATAGGTGCCGCCGGCGGCATCGAGGCTGGTGACCAGGCTGTCCCACGGGGTCAGCGACAACAGCACGACCAGGGCACCGATGTAGAAAATCAGGATGCGGTAGATCACCTGGTTGATCGCTTTGGGGATTACAGTCTTCGGCTTGTCGGCCTCGGCTGCGGTGAAACCGAGCATTTCCAGGCCGCCAAAGGAGAACATGATGATCGCCAGCGCCATCACCAGGCCGCTCACGCCATTGGGGAAGAACCCACCGTGCTCCCACAGGTTGCTGACCGAGGCTTGCGGGCCGCCGCTACCGGTGGTCAGCATCCAGCTGCCCAGGGCGATCATGCCGACAATGGCCAGTACCTTGATGATCGCAAACCAGAACTCGGCCTCGCCAAAGACTTTGACGTTGGCAAGGTTGATGGCGTTGATCAGGATGAAAAAAGCTGCCGCCGAAGCCCAGGTCGGGATCTCCGGCCACCAGTAGTGGATGTACTTACCGACAGCGGTCAGCTCCGACATGCCCACCAGGATGTACAGCACCCAGCAGTTCCAGCCCGACAGGAAGCCTGCGAAACCGCCCCAGTATTTGTGGGCAAAGTGACTGAACGAACCGGCCACCGGCTCTTCGACGATCATCTCGCCGAGCTGGCGCATGATCATGAAGGCGATGAAGCCACAGATCGCATAGCCGAGGATCATCGACGGACCCGCCGACTTCATCACCCCGGCCGAACCCAGGAACAGGCCGGTACCAATCGCACCGCCCAGGGCGATCAATTGGATATGGCGATTTTTCAGGCCGCGTTTCAGCTCGCCTGAATGCGTGTTTTGTCCACTCATGAACGAAGTCACCTGCTTGTTTTTATCTGTGACGGAATCGGACCCACCACGCTCGTGGCGCAGCGGAATTAACAAGGTGGTTACCTTGAGGGTTCTTGGCCAACTGCTGCCCATCCAGGGCAAACGCCGTGGTCGAATCAGCCGGGTGTCAGCAAGAGTGCGCGGTACGCATTGGGGTCACAGTTAAAACGCGGCGCATTGTATACCCCTGCAGACGCGCAGGGGTCAACACGTTGCGTGACTGTCTGATGACAAAACGCACCGGTCCTGAGGAAAGGTTCAAGCCTTTGGGGGTAATCGGCGTACATGGCGCCTCCATTTGTTCTTATTGAATGCCCGGCTCTCCGGCCCTGGCTTTGCACACGGCAATGGCACACATCTCAACCCTGCGGCAGCCTTGGGGCAAGCGGTTGACGTTCGCGGAAACCGCTTTAGCGCGGGGTTTTCGGCAAGTTCTGTTTACAGCGACGAGCGGCCACTGGCAGGCCAGGTAAAGGCGCCAATCTTTGTAACGATTTATTTACAAGCCGGTTCAAAAACTTTCCACCCCTTAGCGAAATTTCTGTAAGACACGGATTTTCAAGGCAAAAAAAAGCCAACCCGAAGGTTGGCTTTTTTCCCACACGATACGTTACGGGCGTGGTTTGTTGCGGGTGCTGCCTGGACGCTTCGGTGCTGGCTTGCCGCGCTTGTTCATATCGCTCGGACGCTCGGCCACGGCGCTGCCACGGCCCGAGTCCTTGCGCGGGGCTTCCCCACGAGGCTGACGTGCTGGACGCTCATCACCGCGCGGCTGACGTGCTGGACGCTCCTCACCACGCGGTTGGCGCGCAGGACGCTCGGCCTCACCACGCGGCTGGCGCGCAGGACGTTCGGCGGCACCGGCGTCCTGGGCGGGGCGCAAGGTGCGCACACGCTCACCACGCCCCAGCGGACGGGTGGACTTACGTTGCAGGCGCTCCAGCTTGTCCTTGGACTTGTGGTTCAAGGTTGGCATGGCCACCGGGGTCAGGCCCACTTCGGCCGCCAGGATATCGACTTCCTGCTGGCTCATTTCGCGCCAGCGGCCCATCGGCAGGTCGGAATTGAGGAACACCGGGCCGAAACGCACGCGTTTCAGACGGCTGACCACCAGGCCCTGGGATTCCCACAGACGACGCACTTCGCGGTTACGCCCTTCCATCACCACGCAGTGGTACCAATGGTTGAAACCTTCGCCGCCTGGCGCTTCCTGGATATCGGTAAAGCGCGCAGGACCGTCTTCAAGCACGACACCGGCCTTGAGGCGGGCAATCATGTCTTCGTCCACTTCCCCACGCACACGCACTGCGTACTCGCGGTCCATCTCGTAGGAAGGGTGCATCAGGCGGTTGGCCAGCTCACCGTCGGTGGTGAACATCAGCAGGCCAGTGGTGTTGATGTCCAGGCGACCGATGTTGATCCAGCGGCCTTCTTTTGGCCGCGGCAGGCGGTCGAACACGGTCGGACGGCCTTCCGGGTCGTCACGGGTGCAGATTTCGCCATCGGGCTTGTTGTACATGATGACCCGGCGCACGGTCTCGGCAGACTCTTCACGCTTGATCACGCGGCCATCCACGGAGATCGCGTCATGCAGGTCGACGCGCTGGCCCAAGGTGGCATCTTTGCCATTGACCTTGATCCGGCCCTGGCTGATCCAGGCCTCGACATCGCGGCGCGAGCCCACGCCGATACGCGCCAGCACTTTTTGCAGCTTCTCGCCTGATGGCGGCAACGGCTGGGTTTCTTGCAGATCTTTATCACTCATCTGGGCACCTCCCGGTGTAGGTATTGAAAACTGATTAAGGCGAACATGCGCCAAAAAGGTCGCGAATCATACGCTGATCACGCGTGGAGCGCACCTGAGACTAGCTGAATTTATCCAGGCCACCGTCTGTTTCCGCCCGAAGGCCGCCGTTCACTCGCGTGGCGTCTCAGGCTCAAGGTTTTCGGCGTCTTCGACCGCCGCCGTGTCATCGACCAGGTCGTCAAAGTCGGTCTTGAGCCCTTCCTCCATCGAGTCGAGCTCCACCAGCAGGCTGCGGAAGCTGGTTTCTTCCTTCCCGTCTGCTGGCTCGGCACTTTCGTCGGCCAGGGCCTGCAGGTGAGCGGGCACCGGCGCGTCATCGACTTCAAGCAGCGGCTCAGGCTCCATTTCCCGCAGCTCGGCCAGGGCAGGAAGATCGTCGAGATTCTTGAGGTTGAAGTGATCGAGGAAGGCCTTGGTAGTGGCGAACATTGCCGGCTTACCCGGCACTTCGCGGTAGCCGACAATGCGGATCCACTCACGCTCAAGCAAAGTCTTGATGATATTGCTGTTGACCGCCACGCCCCGTACGTCCTCGATTTCGCCACGGGTGATGGGCTGGCGGTAGGCAATCAGCGCCATGGTCTCAAGCAATGCCCGGGAATACCGCTGCGGGCGTTCCTCCCACAAACGACCCACCCAGGGAGCGTAATCCTCGCGAATCTGCAGGCGATAGCCCGAGGCCACCTCCTTGAGCTCGAAGGCGCGGCCACTGCAGGACTTGCGCAGTACCTCCAGGGCTTTCTTGAACACCGCAGGCTCAGGGCGCTCGGCTTCTTCGAACAGCTCGAACAAGCGCTCCATCGATTGCGGTTTTCCCGAGGCCAGCAAAAAGGCTTCAAGCAGGGGCGCCAGGTCGCGCGGATCGTTCAGGTTCATGGCGTTGCTCGTGGTCACTCGGCCCGGGCGCGGACGTGGATCGGCGCAAAGGGCTCATTTTGCACCAGTTCGATCAAGGATTCCTTCACCAGTTCAAGAATCGCCATGAAGGTCACCACCACCCCCAACTTGCCTTCTTCGGCGCTGAACAGCGCGACGAAAGGCACGAAGCCACCGCCCTTGAGGCGTTCGAGCACCTCGCTCATGCGCTCGCGGGTCGACAATGCCTCACGGCTGACCTGATGGCTCTCGAACAGGTCGCCGCGGCGCAGCACTTCGGCCATCGACACCAGCAGCTCTTCCAGGCTCACGTCTGGCAGCAACTTGCGCACCTTGGCCTGGGGCGCTTCCAGTCGCGGCACGATGATCTCGCGCCCCACCCGACTCAGCCCATCGATACCTTCTGCCGCGGCTTTGAAGCGTTCATATTCCTGCAGACGACGGATCAATTCGGCCCGCGGATCACCCTCTTCCTCCTCGATCTCGACCGAACGCGGCAACAACATGCGTGACTTGATCTCGGCCAGCATCGCCGCCATGACCAGGTACTCGGCGGCCAACTCCAGGCGCACGGTTTTCATCAGCTCGACATAGCCCATGTACTGGCGGGTGATTTCCGCCACGGGAATATCAAGGATGTCGACGTTCTGCTTGCGGATCAGATAGAGCAGCAGGTCCAGCGGGCCTTCAAAGGCTTCGAGAAACACCTCGAGGGCGTCTGGTGGGATGTACAGGTCCACCGGCATTTCGGTCATGGCTTCGCCATAGACCAGCACCAGTGGCAGCTCTTGCTGAGCACCTGCTTGGGGATCGAGGATCGACTCGGTGGTAGGTGCCTGGCTCACGCTTCGACCATGAAGGGCGCCGGGTCGCCGCAACCAACGCGGATCACCTCGGGCTCGTCGCCGGCCAGGTTGATCACGGTGGAGGCCTTCAAATCGCCAAAACCACCGTCAATGATCAGGTCGACATGGTGCTCCAGGGCCTGGCGAATCTCGTAGGGGTCGGTCATCGGCTCGGTTTCGCCGGGCATGATCAGGCTGACGCTCATCAACGGCTCGCCCAGCTCTTCAAGCAGCGCCAGGGCAATCGGGTTGGACGGTACACGCAAGCCGATGGTGCGACGTTTTTCATGGAGCAACAGGCGGGGGACTTCGCGCGTAGCGTTGAGGATGAAGGTGTACGGTCCCGGTACATGCGCCTTGAGCAAACGAAAGATCGACGTGTCGATCTTGGCGAACAGGCCCATCTGCGAGAGATCACAACAGATCAGGGTGAAATTGTGATTCTTGTCCAGCTGACGCAGGCGCCGAACGCGCTCTACGGCATTCTTGTCGCCGATCTGGCAACCCATGGCGTAGGACGAGTCGGTCGGATAGACGACAACTCCGCCCTTGCGAATGATTTCAACGGCCTGTTTGATCAGGCGCGGTTGCGGGTTCTCCGCATGAATCTGGAAAAACTGACTCACGTTCTCTTCCTGTTCAGACGGCCGCGATAGGCTGCTCATGTTTGAATCGACGCCACAAGGGCGGCAAGTCCTCCGGCAATGGCCGGTAGGCACCGATCTCACCCCAGGTGCCGGGGCCATGGAAGTCACTGCCAGCACTGGCCAGCAGGCCGAATTCACGGGTCAGGATGGACAGGGTGCCCACCTGCTCGGCCGGCATCATCCCGTTAACCACTTCCAGTGCCTGGCCGCCTGCTTGAATATAGTCGGCAATCAGCCGGCGGCGCTTGCTGCGGGTTAATTCGTAGTGCATCGGATGCGCAAGGCTTACCCAGGCACCGGACTGGCGCAGGGTCTGGACCGTGTCTTCCAGGGTTGGCCAGTGCAGTTTGACATCGCCCAGCTTGCCGGCCCCCAACCACTTGCGGAACGCCTCAGCACGGTCTTTTACATGGCCTGCTCGCACCAGGTACTCGGCAAAGTGCGGCCGTGCCGGGGCATTACCGCTGTCGCCCAGCTCCTGCTGGACGGCCCGCGCACCGTCCATCGCCCCGGGCATGCCCTTGAGGCCCAACCGTCGGTCGATTTCTTCGGCGCGCAGCCAGCGCCCACGGTGCAACGACTCGATGGCCACCACCAGGGGCTCGGCGTCGAGGGCAAAGTTGTAGCCCAGCACATGGATGGTCGCGCCGCCCCAGGTACACGACAGTTCCACCCCGCTGACCCACTGTATACCCAGGGCCTGGGTGGCGACGCGTGCCTCGACCTGGCCCTCGAGGGTGTCGTGGTCGGTCAGCGAGAGCATCCGCACGCCATGCTCATGGGCCCGGGCGACCAGTGCCGTAGGCGACAAGGCGCCGTCGGAGGCCGTACTGTGGCAGTGCAGATCAACATTCATAGGTGGCGCTTTCGCTGTCATTGATGTTTGTTATTATGCCGTCACATCCTGCTTCTGGCTGCCACTGTGAAACAATTCATCGATTTCATCCCGCTGCTCCTGTTCTTCATCGTCTTCAAGCTTGAACCTCGTGCCGTCGAATTCGCCGGTCACAGCTTCGAACTTGGAGGCATCTTCAGTGCCACGGCGATGCTGATCCTGAGCTCCGTAGTGGTCTACGGCGCCTTGTTCATCCGCCAGCGCAAGCTGGAAAAGGGCCAATGGCTGACCCTGGTCGCCTGCCTGGTGTTCGGTGGCCTGACCCTGGCCTTCCACAGCGAAACCTTCCTCAAGTGGAAAGCCCCGGTGGTCAACTGGTTGTTCGCCGTGGCCTTCGCCGGTAGCCACTTCATCGGCGACCGGGTGCTGATCAAACGCATCATGGGCCATGCCATCAACCTGCCAGAGCCTGTCTGGTCGCGCCTGAACCTGGCCTGGATCGGTTTTTTCCTGTTCTGCGGCGCGGCCAACCTGTTCGTGGCCTTTACCTTCCAGGACATCTGGGTCGACTTCAAGGTATTCGGCAGCCTCGGCATGACCGTACTGTTCCTGGTGGCCCAGGGCGTGTACCTGTCACGCCACCTGCACGACAGCGACCCCACCACCCCGCCTTCCACTCCGAAGCACGAGGATTGACATGCTCTACGCCATCATCGCCAGTGACGTTGCCGATTCGCTGGAAAAACGCCTGGCCGCTCGCCCTGCGCACATCGAGCGCCTGCAGCAACTCAAGGAACAAGGCCGCGTGGTATTGGCCGGCCCACACCCGGCCATCGACAGCAACGACCCGGGTGCTGCCGGTTTCAGCGGCAGCCTGATCGTCGCCGAGTTCGACTCCCTGGCCGCCGCCCAGGCCTGGGCCGATGCCGACCCGTACATTGCCGCCGGCGTCTACGACAAGGTCGTGGTCAAGCCGTTCAAACAAGTCCTGCCGTAACCTCCTGCATGCGGTGCGCCACTGTGCGCACCGCCTTGCGCCTCTTGCCGACGCAACTGCTCATTATTCTCGCCCGACAGCCGACAACCTGCTGAACCGACAAGAATCAGGAGTTCCAATGCGTCAAGGTCCGTTGTCCCTGCTGTGCCTGTTGCTGCTGAGCCCGCTTGCCCAGGGTGAAGAGCCCGCCACCAGCACCCCGCTGTCGCTCAGTGCCGGCAGCCAGATCACCGAGCTTACTCAGCGCCTGCAGGAAAGCGAACGCCTGCGCGAGGCCCTGACCCAGCAACTGCACAATGCCGACAACGAACGCGAAAGCGCCCAACTGACCCGCCTGCGCCAGGAAAACCAGCGATTGAAGCTGGCCCTCAAGGAACTTCAGGCCAAACCCGCTGAGCGACTGATCACCGATCAGCAACAATGGTTCCTGATTGGCGGTGCAGTTGCCCTGTTGGCTGCACTCTGCGGTATCTTTGCCAGCGGCGGACACAGAAAGCGTCGGCAATGGTTGAATTGAGTGAGTCATGAGCGAGCTGTTACTGATTGATGATGACCAGGAACTCTGCGAGCTGCTAGGCAGCTGGCTGACCCAGGAAGGCTTTGTAGTGCGTGCGTGCCACGACGGCCAGAGCGCCCGCAAGGCCCTGGCCGAGCAGGCACCGGCTGCGGTGGTGCTGGATGTCATGCTGCCCGACGGCAGCGGTCTGGAGCTGCTCAAGCAGCTGCGCAGCGAGCATGCCGACTTGCCGGTACTGATGCTCTCGGCCCGTGGCGAGCCGCTGGACCGGATCCTTGGCCTTGAACTGGGCGCCGATGACTACCTGGCCAAGCCATGCGATCCACGCGAACTCACCGCCCGCCTGCGCGCCGTACTGCGCCGTAGCCATCCCAGCGCAACGCCCAGCCAGATCGAAGTCGGCGACCTGTGCTTCAGCCCCGCCCGAGGCGTGGTCAGCGTCGACGAACAGGAACTGACCCTGACCCTTTCCGAGAGCCGCATCCTCGAAGCTCTGCTGCGCCAGCCTGGCGAGCCCCTGGACAAGCAGGAGCTGGCGCAGATCGCCCTGGGTCGCAAGCTCACCCTGTACGACCGCAGTCTGGACATGCATGTCAGCAACCTGCGCAAGAAGGTCGGCCCCCACCCTGACGGGCGCCCGCGCATCGTCGCCCTGCGCAGCCGCGGTTACTACTACAGCCTGTAATGTCAGCAAGGCAACGGGGCATCTTTACGCAAGCTTTACCCTTGCCTGACCGCCGTTGACCTTGATCTCCCTAAACTGGGCACATCCGGTCATCACCGGCCCTTGAAAGGAGAGACACCATGCGCAAGACCCTTATCGCCCTGATGTTCGCTGCCGCACTGCCGACCGTCGCCATGGCCATGCCAGAAGGCGGCCCACGCCACGGCGATCACCACCGCGGTGGAGCGCCTTTCGCCCAGCTGGACCTGAGCCGCGAGCAGCGCCAGCAGATCGGCAAGCTGATGGGCGAGCAAATGAAGAGCCGCCAGGAAATCACCAAGCGCTACCTGGAAAAACTCCCGGCAGCCGACCAGAAAGCCCTGAAAGACGAGCTGCAAGCCAAGAAGGACAAGACCCAGTCCGACATCCGCGCCCTGCTCAAGCCTGACCAGCAAAAGAAGTTCGATGAACTGAAGAAAGAACAGGACCAACGTCGCGCCGAATGGAACGAGTTCAAGGCCTGGAAGGCTGAAAAAGCCACCAAGGCCCAGTAAGCTGTCAGCCACCCGCCCGGCCTGCCCCTGTGCAGGCCGGGCTTTTTGCCGTTGAAGGAGCCTCCCTTGCGTTCATTGTTCTGGCGCATCCTGGCCAGTTTCTGGCTGGCCATCGCCCTGGTCGCCGGCTTGTCGATCCTGCTCGGGCACATGCTCAACCAGGAC
Source organism: Pseudomonas vranovensis (assembly GCF_040438935.1). NCBI lineage: Bacteria > Pseudomonadati > Pseudomonadota > Gammaproteobacteria > Pseudomonadales > Pseudomonadaceae > Pseudomonas > Pseudomonas vranovensis. Next base: position 3,383,391 of record NZ_CP159259.1, read on the forward strand.
GCCTGGATTCTCAGTCGCCATCCTGGCCTCAACACGCTGGCACCCAAGTGGACCCAACTGTACGAACAGCAAGGGCCGGAGTCGGCCCAGCGATTTCTTGAGCGACGCAAGCACCGCTTCAACATCGATGTGCAGGTGCTCAACGACAGCGGCGATGCTGTGGTCCCCGGCACGTTCCCGCGTCGCGCAGCGGCGTTCGAGGCCCGCCGCCACAACGATGAACGCCGACTGCCCTGGCGCCGCCTGACCGAGGAGTACACCAGCCCCGACAGCGGCGAGACCTACCTGCTGATCTACCGAATCCCGCACCCCGAGCTTGACGCCTGGCACCGCGACAGCCTGCTCTGGCCGCTCAGCGCGCTGGGTATCGCCCTGGTGGTACTGACCTTGTTCAGCCTGCTGGTGACCCTGTCCATCACCCGCCCGCTGAGCCGCCTGCGCGGGGCCGTACATGACCTTGGGCAAACCACCTATCAACAGAACAGCCTGGCGCGCCTGGCCAATCGGCGCGATGAATTCGGCGTGCTGGCCAACGACTTCAACCGCATGGGCGCGCGCTTGCAGAGCCTGATTGGCAGTCAGCGCCAGCTGTTGCGAGACGTGTCCCACGAATTGCGGTCCCCCCTGGCGCGCCTGCGCATCGCCCTGGCCCTGGCCGAACGCGCCGAACCGGCACAGCGCGAAGCCTTGTGGCCACGCCTGACCCGAGAGTGCGACCGCCTGGAAGCGCTGATCAGCGAGATTCTGGTGCTGGCCCGGGTCGATGCCGAACAGACGCGGGCCGAGCCGATGGACCTGGATGTCGTGTTGCAGACCGTCCACAAGGATGCCCAGCACAGCGCGCCGGAGCAGGACATCCAGCTGCAGCATGAAAGCGGTTTGCGCTTGCAGGGGTGGCCGACACTGATCGAGCGAGCGCTGGACAACCTGCTACGCAATGCCCTGCGCTTCAACCCGCCGGGACAACCCATCGAGATCGCTGGGGTACGCGACAGCGATCGGATCGTGCTGAGCGTGCGTGATCATGGGCCAGGGGTGGCCGAGGAGCACCTGTCACAATTGGGTGAGCCGTTCTACCGTGCGCCTGGGCAGAGCGCAGCCGGGCATGGCCTTGGCCTGGCCATCGCACGCAAGGCGGCAGAGCGTCATGGCGGGAACCTGAGCTTGAGCAATCATCCCCAGGGTGGATTCGTGGCGAGCCTCGAGTTGCCATTGACGGGCCCCGGAACGCCTGGGTGACGGGATAGTGGCTACAGGTGGCTGACAAGCCCCTGTAGCCGCTGGCGACAGCCTGCGATCGGCCGCGCAGCGGCCGTGGTGCTGTACGAAGTGCTTACTGCCCCCAGGCAGTCACAAAATCAGCGGTCGCCAGCACCGGTGCCGTGCGTGGCTCGTTCAGCGGCGTACCCAGGTACAAGAAGGCAACGATCTCTTCGTTGTCCGCCAACCCCAGGCCCTTGGCCACATGCTTGCTGTAGGCCAGGTCGCCGGTACGCCACACCGCGCCGATACCCTGCGCATGGGCCGCCAGCAGAATTCCGTGGGCCGCACAACCCGCTGCCAGCAGTTGCTCCGAAGCGGGCACCTTGAAGTGATCCTGCACCCGGGCAATCACCACCACCAGCAGCGGGGCGCGCAACGGCATGGCGCGTGCCTTGTCCAGGGCCGCTTCGGTAGCGTCGCCCTCGAGCTTCACCGCCTCGGCCAGCAAGGCACCGAGTTTTTCGCGGCCCTCACCTTCGACCGTCAAGAAGCGCCAAGGCCGCAGTTGGCCGTGGTCCGGCGCCCGCAAGGCGGCCTGGAACAGGGCCTCGCGTTGTGCGGCATTGGGCGCAGGTTCCGTCAGGCGTGGAACGGAAACACGGTTGAGCAATGCGTCGAGAGCCTCCATCGGCTACCCCCTGAAGAGAAATGTGCGGCTATTCTAGCGTTTACTTAAAAAGGTCCATAGGTAGAATGGCGCCCTTCCGTTTCGAGTCAGAGCAGATCACATGGCGTTGCCGACCTTAAGGATCATTGGTTTCATCATCGGCATCTTCCTGATCACCCTGGCGATCAGCATGGTCGTGCCCATGGCCACCCTGGTGATCTTCGATCGCACGGGCGATCTGCCGTCGTTCCTGTGGGCCAGCATGATCACCTTCATCGGCGGGCTCGCCCTGGTGATCCCCGGCCGACCGGAACACGTTCACCTGCGCCCACGGGACATGTACCTGCTGACGGTCAGCAGTTGGCTGGTGGTGTGTATCTTTGCCGCCCTGCCGTTCCTGCTGACCCAGCACATCAGCTATACCGACGCCTTCTTCGAGAGCATGTCCGGCATCACGGCCACCGGTGCCACCGTACTCAGTGGCCTGGACACCATGTCGCCAGGCATCCTGATGTGGCGCTCGCTGCTGCACTGGCTCGGCGGCATCGGGTTTATCGCCATGGCCGTGGCGATCCTGCCGTTGCTGCGCATCGGTGGCATGCGCCTGTTCCAGACCGAGTCCTCGGACCGCTCCGAAAAGGTCATGCCACGCTCGCACATGGTCGCCAAGTCGATCGTGGCAGTGTACGTCGGCATCACCGCACTGGGCGGCCTGGCCTTCTGGCTGGCGGGCATGAACGTGTTCGATGCAATCAACCACGCCATGTCGGCGATTTCCACTGGCGGGTTCTCCACCTCCGACCAGTCCCTGGCCAAGTGGACCCAGCCTGCAGTGCACTGGGTCGCAGTCGTGGTGATGATCCTCGGCAGCTTACCCTTTGCCCTGTATGTATCCACGTTGCGTGGCAATCGCAAGGCGCTGATCAAGGACCAGCAGGTCCAGGGCTTGCTGGCGCTGCTGGTAGTCACCTGGCTGGTACTGGGCACCTGGTACTGGGCCACCACCAATCTGCACTGGCTAGACGCCTTGCGCCATGTGGCATTGAACGTCACCTCGGTGGTCACCACCACCGGCTTCGCCCTGGGTGACTACAGCCTGTGGGGCAACTTTTCACTGATGCTGTTCTTCTACCTGGGCTTTATCGGGGGATGCTCCGGCTCGACCGCCGGCGGGATCAAGATCTTCCGTTTCCAGGTCGCCTATATCCTGCTCAAGGCCAACCTCAATCAGTTGATCCACCCGCGCGCGGTGATCAAGCAGAAGTACAACGGTCACCGCCTCGACGAAGAAATCGTCCGTTCGATCCTGACGTTCTCGTTCTTCTTCGCCATCACCATCTGCGTGATCGCGTTGCTGCTGTCGCTGCTTGGGGTCGACTGGATGACGGCGCTGACCGGCGCCGCCAGCACCGTGTCGGGGGTCGGCCCTGGCCTTGGCGAAACTATCGGCCCGGCCGGCAATTTCGCCACCCTGCCGGATGCTGCCAAGTGGATCCTGGCGTTCGGCATGCTGCTGGGACGCCTGGAGATCATTACGGTACTGGTGCTGTTTATGCCGGCGTTCTGGCGTCACTGACCGCTGCTTCGGCGTCCGGTTCGGGCGCCGGTGTGCTGGTAGCAATCCGTGCCCGGTATTCGCCGGGAGTGACATCAAACCAGCGACGAAAGGCCCGGAAAAAGTTGCTCGGATCGGCAAAACCCAACAGGTAGGCGGTCTCCAACAGAGTCATGTTTGGCTGCGCCAGGTACTGCTCCGCCAGTTCGCGACGGGTATCGTCAAGCAGTGTCTGGAAGCTGGTGCCTTCTTCCTGCAAGCGCCGCTGCAGGGTGCGCTGCGACAAGTGCAGTGCCTGGGCAATCGTCTCGCGCTTGGGCTCGCCCTGGGGCAATACCCGGCACAGCACCTGGCGAGCACGATGGGTTACGCGGCTTTCGGAAAAACGCGCCAGGTACTCCCCGGCAAAGCGATCATGCAAGGTGGCCATGGCCTCGTTGGCGGTGGGCAGGGGGGCCTCCATGTCGGCACGCTCGAACACCAGCGCATCATGGGCTGCGCCAAACAACAGCGGCGAATGAAAGGCTACCTTGTAGGGCGTGACATCAACCGGCTGTGGCCCCTGGATCAGCACCCGCCGGGGCTGGATCACTCGCCCACTGAGCCAGCTGCACAACGACAATGCGCAAGCCAGTGACGCTTCGGCACTGTGCCGGGTAGGCGGCAGGTGATCACCGTGGACAGTGAGGATCAAGGCATAGCCGTCGGGTTCCAGGCGGAAGCTCAGGTCTGAGCTCTCGGCGATGATGCGCTGATAGCGCACCAGGCGCTCGAACCCCTCGGCCAGGGTTCGGCTCGACATCAGGGCATAGCCAACCACATGGAAAGACGCCGGGCGTACTACCCGGGCCATGTTCAGCCCGATCGCCTGGTTGCCGGACAGGTCGACCGCCAGTTGCCAGAGGCGGGTCATGGAGTCCTGGGTGAAACGGGCGTCGGGGTCATCCAGGGCGGCAAAGTCCAGGCCGAGCTTTTTGAACATGGCACGACAATCCAGCCCTTCGAGCTCGAGTGCCTTGACGATCCCTGATGCCCAGCTTGCTGACGTGGTTCTCTCGCTCATGGCTGGCTTCTTATGTTCGAACTGACCGCTCCTGCGGCGAACTCAAAGGATACTTAATTGGCGCCTATTGTCACTGCTCTGTAGTGTTAGTCACTCTAGACTCAGATCAGGCTCCACGCCGTGTATCTTCGTCAGTATCGACAGTCCCGGGAGCAGTGCCGTGAACAGCCCCCAGCAATTTCGCAGCTTTGCCGAGTTCTATCCCTATTATCTGGAGGAGCACAGCAACCCCACCTGTCGTCGCCTGCACTTTGTCGGCACAACGCTGGTGATCGCCCTGCTCGCCTACACCATGGCCAGCGGCACCTGGCTACTGCTACTTGCCGTGCCCCTTGCCGGTTATGGCTTTGCCTGGGTCGGGCACTTCTTTTATGAAAAGAACCGTCCAGCCACCTTCAAGCACCCGCTGTACAGCCTGATCGGCGATTTCGCCATGTACCGCGACATGCTGCGTGGAAAAGTATCGTTCTGATTTCGGCCCACAAGGTCAGAAACCCGTCTTCATTGGCCACTGTCCCGACAGGCGGTCGCGCTACAGTGGGTTGCCCTACCGCCCCTGGAGCGCCGATGAATCAGCAGGCCCGTTTCACCCATATGCAAGACGGCACCCAGCAGGACTGGGCGATCATCGCCAGTGACTTCAGGGCCTATGCCAGCCAGTTGGCTGAACGGATCCTCGCGCACCTGCGCTTGCTCGACGGCGACTTTGGTGGCTTTCCCATCGACCGTCTCAGTCATTCCCTGCAGACCGCTACCCGCGCATGGCGTGATGGGCGCGACGAAGAGTACGTGATCTGCGCCCTGCTCCACGACATCGGCGACACCCTGGGCAGCTACAACCACCCCGACATTGCCGCCGCCATCCTCAAGCCCTTCGTCAGCGCTGAAAACCTGTGGATGGTCGAAAAGCACGGGATCTTCCAGGGCTACTACTTTTTCCACCATCTGGGGATGGATCGACACCTGCGCGAGCAGTTCCAGCACCACCCGCAGTACCAGCAAACCATCGAATTCTGCGCCCGCTACGATGCCGCCGCCTTCGACCCGGCCTACGACAATCTGCCGCTGAGTTTCTTCGAGCCCATGCTCAAGCGCCTGTTCGCCCAGCCACGCCAGTCGATCTACAAGGCGGCATTGCAGCAGATGAGCGAAAACGCCTGAGTCAAACCAGCTCCAGCCCGGCCAGGCGCCGCGCCTCGCGGGCCTGGGCGTCGGCCAGGCGGTAGAGTTCTATACTGCCGTCCCAATGTTCGATCAGGGCCGTACATGACTCGACCCAATCGCCGCAATTCAAATAGTCGACCCCGCCTACCTTGCGAATCTCGGCATGGTGGATATGCCCGCACACCACCCCATGAAACCCGCGCTTGACGCACTCATGGGCAATGGCCTCTTCAAAATCGCTGATGAAACTGACCGCCGACTTGACCTTGTGCTTCAAGTACGCCGACAACGACCAGTACCCGTAGCCATAGCGAGCACGCCAGTGGTTGAGCCAACGATTCAAGGTCAGTGTGAATTCATAGGCCGAGTCCCCGAGGAACGCCAGCCAGCGGTGATAACGGGTAATGACATCGAACTGGTCGCCATGGATAACCAGCAACCGACGACCGTCGGCGGTCAGGTGTTCGGCCTGATCGACCAGTTGGATATTGCCCAGCACCAGTTTGGAGTAGCGCCGCAGAAACTCATCATGGTTGCCGGTGACATAGATCACCTCGGTGCCGCGCTTGCTCATGGTCAGCAGGCGGCGGATCACGTTGGTGTGTGCCTGGGGCCAATACATGCCGCCACGCAGCTTCCAGCCGTCGATAATGTCGCCCACCAGGTAGATCCGATCGGCCTGGAACCCCTTGAGAAAGTGCGACAGGTGTTCGGCCTGACAGTCTCGGGTGCCCAGGTGTACGTCGGAAATCCACAACGTGCGCACACGCTGCTTGCGTGAAGGTCTGACAAGCTCGGCATGGCTCATGAGCGGGCTCCGGGGCTGTTTTGTCGAGCGTGCCAGTGGGCAGTGAAGCCAAGGTGACGAAACCACGTCGATCTGATGACACACCCGCTGCCCGCGCCAGCCTGTACACTGCCGCCACTGCCTGGAGGACACTGCAATGAGCGGCAGCTCGCTACTTTCCCTGCGCCATTATCGCGACGACCTGATCGCCCACAGCCATGAGCACCCGCAGTTGGTGTTCGGCCTGCGCGGGCAACTGGACTTCGAGCTCGATGGCCGTGGCGCGCGGGTTGATCGCCAAGGCTTGATGGTAGTGCCGGCAGGCGCCCACCACACCTGTGGCAGCGCAGCAGGCAGCCATTGCCTGGTGCTCGACGTGCCAGGTGATACGTGGCTTTCCCGAAGCCTTGGCGAACATACCTCGGCCAGCCAGCGCCTGGTCGAACACCGTGGTCCGTTGAACCTGGACAATCGCCAGCAGCAACTGGTCGACTGGCTGGCGGCAAGCCCAGTGGACGACCCGGTGATAGCCCAGCAAGGTGCCGTATTGCTGCTTGCCAGCCTCTGCAGCGTCCAGGTTCCGGTTGTTGAGCAGAAGCTGTTGCCCTACGCCGCCTTTGATGTCCACATCGACCAACACGCCGCCCATCCTCTGCAAGTGGCCGACTTGGCCCGCCTGGCCGGCCTCTCCAGTGCCCGCCTGCATGCCCGCTTCATGCTCGAAGCGGCCATGACGCCCATGGATTACATCCGCCAGCGCCGGCTGCTGCAGGCGCGCAAACTATTGGTCGAAACCTCCTTGGCCATCGGCGAAATTGCCAGCCGGGTCGGGTACAGCTCACAAAGCGCATTTTCGGCGGCCATGCTCAAGGCGTTCGGTCGTGCGCCCCGGGACATGCGACGAGAGCCTGACGACAACTGACGCGAGGAACGCGACAGACAGCCGCCGCCACAGCCTCGTAGACTGGCCGGGCTGTCCCGCCTACCAAAAGGATCACCATGAACCACCGCACTGCCCTCGGCGCCCTGCACATCGGCGCGCTGTTCTTTGGCCTGACCGGCGTCTTCGGCAAGTTGGCCCAGGCGGCACCGTCGATCCTCGTCTTCGGCCGTGCTGCCTTTGCCGTGCTGGCGCTGGCGATTTTCGCCGGTTGCGCGCGCAAGGGCTGGCAACCGCTGCAAGGCCAGGACTGGCGCCGCCTGCTGCTGGGCGGCATTTTGCTGGCCGGACACTGGGTGAGTTTTTTCATTGCCGTCAAAGTTGCCGGGGTCGCCATCGCCACCCTGGGCTTTGCCAGCTTCCCGGCCTTTACCGTGATACTCGAAGGGCTGCTGTTTCGCGAGCGGATCCGCAGCAACGAAATCATCCTGGTACTGCTGGTAAGCATCGGCCTGGTCCTGGTCACCCCGGATTTCGACCTGGCCAGCCAGGCCACCGGCGGTCTGCTCTGGGCCTTATTGTCGGGCCTGTTGTTTTCATTGCTGTCACTGACAAACCGCGCGTCCAACGGACGTATCCCAGCCGTGCAGGCAGCGTTGTGCCAGAACGCCGTGGTCGCCCTGTGCCTGTTGCCGGCTGCGGCCCCCGCGCTGGCTGATGTGCCCGCGATGGACTGGTTGTGGATTGCGTTGCTGGGGGTGTTCTGCACCGGTGTTGCCCATAGCCTGTTCGTCGCAAGCCTGGCAGTGATCAAGGCTCGCACTGCAGCGGTGGTGTTCGCCCTGGAACCGGTCTATGGCATTGCCATGGCCTGGCTGATCTTCGCCGAGACCCCGACGCTGCGCATGTTGCTGGGTGGTGCCTTGATCATCCTGGCCATCGTCATCTCCAGCCGCCTGGCGGCCAGCAACACGACCGTCAAGACGGCTGCGGCGCAAGGTTGAGGCTCACGGGCGGTCGTTGTGGCCCAGGTCGCGCTGTGGGTCGATCTGGTCGCGCACGCGCTGCTTGAGCACCTTGGCCTCGGGAAAGCCGCCATCGGCCTTGCGCTCCCAGATCAGCACACCGTCGCAAGTGATACGGAAGGCGCCGCCGGTGGCAGGCTCCAAGGCAACACGGGCCAGATCTTCACCAAAGGTGCTGAGCAGCTCCTGGGCAAGCCAGGCAGCACGCAGCAGCCACTGGCACTGGGTGCAATAGGTGATGACAATTTCAGCTTTGTGCGCATTCATGGGACGAAAGACTCCTGACAGGCGGGCGCGCTTATACTAGCGGTCTTTAGCCTTAGCTCCGAGAGCCATGATGCACCGCCTGCTGTTGAGCCTGCTGCTGTTCGTCGTTTCCTTTCCACTTCTGGCTGCCGAACCACCACGACCGAAAGTCGGCCTGGTGCTGTCGGGCGGTGCCGCTCGTGGCCTGGCCCATATCGGTGTGCTCAAGGCCCTGGAGGAGCAAGGTATCCAGGTCGATGCCATCGCCGGCACCAGTATGGGCGCGGTGGTCGGCGGCCTGTACGCCTCCGGCTACAAAGTCGAAGAGCTGGAAAAGCTCGCCCTGGGTATCGACTGGCAACAGGCGCTGTCGGACGCCCCGCCCCGCAAGGACGTCCCGTTCCGGCGCAAGCAGGATGATCGTGACTTTCTGGTCCAACAGAAGCTGAGCTTTCGCGACGATGGCAGCCTTGGCCTGCCGCTGGGGGTGATCCAGGGACAGAACCTGGCCCTGCTGCTGGAAAGCATGCTTGCCCATACCAGTGACACCCGTGACTTCGACAAACTGCCAATTCCGTTCCGCGCAGTGGCCACCGACATCGCCAGCGGCGAGAAAGTGGTATTCCGCCGTGGTCACCTGCCCCAGGTAATTCGCGCCAGCATGTCGATCCCGGCGGTGTTCGCCCCGGTGGAACTGGATGGCCGCCTGCTGGTGGATGGCGGCATGGTCGATAACATTCCCCTGGACGTCGCCCGCGAGATGGGCGTCGACATGGCGATCGTCGTTGATATCGGCACCCCGTTGCGCAGCCGCAAAGAGTTGGCAACCGTGGTCGATGTGCTCAATCAGTCGATCACCCTGATGACCCGTCGCAACTCCGAAGAGCAGTTGGCAGCCCTGCACCGTGACGACATCCTGATCCAGCCGCCGCTGGCCAGCTTCGGTGTGACCGACTTTGGCCGTGCCCAGGAAATGATCGATGCCGGCTACCGGGCCGCCCGCGCCCTGGACGCGCGCCTGGCGGTGCTCAAGCGTCCGGAAAACATCGATGCCGAACTGGATGTCGCCCGCTCGCCAAGCCAGCGCAATCCGGTGATCACCGCTATCAGGATCGAGAACGACTCCAAGGTCAGCGATGACGTGATCCGCTTCTATATTCGCCAGCCGATCGGTGAGCCACTGGAACTGGGTCGCCTGCAGACCGACATGGGTACCCTGTATGGCCTGGACTACTTCGATCGGGTCCAATACCGGGTTGTCCACAAGGGCAGCGACAACACCCTGGTGATCAACGCCCGCGGTCGACGCGGCGGTACCGACTACCTGCGCCTGGGCCTGAACCTGTCGGATGACATGCGCGGCGACAGCGCCTTCAACATTGGCGCAAGCTATCGGGTCAACGGCATCAACGAGCTGGGCGCCGAATGGCTGACCCGGGCGCAGATTGGTGATCAGCAGGAACTCTACAGCGAGTTCTATCAACCACTGGATGCCGGCTCGCGCTACTTCGTCGCCCCCTACCTGGACCTGGGCTCACAGAATGTCGAAGCCACTCTGGACGACGACCCGGTAGCCGAATACCGCCTGCAGCGCTACGGCTTCGGCCTGAACCTGGGCCGCCAGATAGGCAACAGCGGTGAAGTACGCTTTGGTGTCGGCCAGGCCTGGGGCAAGGCGGATGTACGCATCGGCGACCAGGACCTGCCGCATTTCAGCTTCAACGAGGGCTTCTACGAGCTGAAGTACTCCTTCGACACCCTGGACAACGTTTACTTCCCGCACGAAGGTGAAGACATCAGCCTGACCCTGCGGCAGTTCGAGCCGGACCTTGGCTCTGACCAGCGTTACCGGCAGTGGAACTTCAAACTGGACAAGGCCTTGAGCAGCGGGCCCAACACCTGGGTACTGGGCACCCAGTACGGTCGCACGCTGGATGACGCCGATGTGATCACTTCAAGCTTTGTGTTCGGCGGTGCCAGGCAGCTTTCAGGCTTTCGCCAGGACTCGGTGTCCGGCCAGAACATGAGCCTGATGCGCGTGGTCTATTACCGCAGGCTGACCCCACGCGCCTACCTGCCGCTGGACTTCCCGCTGTACCTGGGCGGGTCGCTCGAGCGAGGCAGGGCCTGGAACAATGACAACGAGTTCGACAGTGGCTACATCAATGCAGCCAGCATCTTCGTTGGGTTCGAGACGCCCCTGGGACCGCTGAACTTCAGCTACGGGGCAAACAGCGAGAATCAGAAGGCGTTGTACCTGAACCTGGGTCACACCTTCTGAACTACGTCAGGACTTTTCGAGGTTGGCGAGGATACGCGCGTGGACCTTCATGCACACGCGCAACTCTTCTTCGTCGACTCCGGTAAAGAGCTCGGCGCGCAAGGCGTTGGCGATGGTTTCGATCTGCTCGATCAGCGGCTTGGCCGGCGGGCACAAATGGATTTTCTTTGCGCGGCGGTCTTCAAGGACAGCCTGGCGGCGCACCAGCCCCTGGGATTCAAGGCTGTCGAGCAGGCGCGCCAAGGTGGGACCTTCAACGCCGACGCTCTGGGCCAGCTCGCGCTGGGTGGGGGCCTCATCGAAACGCGCCAGGTGCAACAACACCAGCCAGCGGGCCTGGGACAGATTCAACCCGGCCAGGCGACGGTCCAGCTCGGCACGCCAGCCTCGGGACATCTGGGCTATCTGCATTCCGAAGCGGTGGTGGTCAGTCAACGGCATAAAAAACTCATCATCAGAACTAATTATTAGCCAGCTAACCATGACCCTGCGTAACAGGCAAGGCTCATAAAGCCGCCCGCTACCCGGTAATCGTTAGAAATGATGACAAACCTTGCATTACATTTCGAATTCAGCGGCCAATGCTGCACGCACGCAATACAACACACCCTCCGGCACCCGTGTACCAAACTGCTCGGCGATGGCCGATACAGGTGGTAGCTCGCCCTCGCCGTCAAGGAACGCATCCTGGACTTCCGCCAGCAGGTCTTCGGGCAGGTCCAGGGCCTGCTCCAACGACAATTGCTGGCGGCCAATGGCCTCGGCCAGCATGCTGTAGACGTTCTTTTCGCTGCAATTGAGCTGCCCGGCGATCTGCGCCGGCGTCATGCCGGCACGGGCGAGGCTGGTGAGTTCGTGACGCAGGTCAGCCACCACCGGTGGCGCCTCGGCCGCCCCCCCCAACACTTCGAGGAAGGCCTCGCCATAGCGCTCGAGCTTGCGCGCCCCCACACCGCTGACCCGGGCCATTTCACTGAGGCTGGCGGGTTGGCTGCGCAGCATTTCCAGCAAGGTCGAATCAGGGAAGATGACGTACGGCGGCACGCCATGCTCTTCGGCCAGCTTGCGTCGCAAGGCACGCAAGGCTTCCCACTGCTCGCGCTCCTCGCCACGCACCAGCTGGCTGGCCGGGCTGCCGCCAATGCTGCTGCCCTTGCTGGTGGTTTGCGGCTTGAGGTCGCGACGCAGTTCCAGGCTGATCTCACCGCGCAGCAACGGCCTGCAGGTGTCGGACAGACGCAGGCCGCCGTAGCCTTCAAGGTCGATATCGGCCAGCCCACGGGCAACCAGCTGGCGGAACAATGAACGCCACTCGCCTTCGGAGCGGTCCTTGCCGACGCCGTACACAGCCAGCTTTTCATGACCGAAGTTGCGGATTTTTTCGTTGTCGCGGCCCAGCAGTACATCCACAAGATGGCCCACGCCATAGCGCTGACCGGTGCGGTACACCGCTGACAATGCCTGGCGTGCAGGCTCGGTCGCGTCCCAGGTCTGCACGCCATCGATGCAGTTGTCGCAGTGCCCGCACGGTTGCAGCAGCTCTTCATCGAAGTAGTTGAGCAGGATCTGCCGGCGGCAACGGGTTTCTTCACACAAGGCGAGCATGGCGTCGAGCTTGTGTTGTTCGATACGCTTGTGGCGCTCGTCCCCTTCGGAGTTCTGCAACATCTGCTTGAGCATCACCATGTCCTGCAGACCATAGGCCATCCAGGCATCTGCGGGCAGGCCATCTCGGCCGGCCCGGCCGGTTTCCTGATAGTAGGCTTCCAGCGACTTGGGCAGGTCCAGGTGGGCAACGAAGCGCACGTTGGGTTTGTCGATGCCCATGCCGAAAGCAATGGTAGCAACCATGATCAGGCCTTCCTCGTTGAGGAAGCGTCGCTGGTTGGCGGCACGGGTCTCGGCAGGCAGGCCGGCATGGTAAGGCAGTGCCGGAAAGCCCTGGTCGCACAGGTAGGCGGCCACGTCGTCGACCTTCTTGCGCGACAGACAATAGACGATACCGGCGTTGCCGCGGCGCTCACCCAGGAACGCCAGCAACTGCTTGCGCGGCTGCTCCTTGGGCACGATGCGGTAGAAAATGTTCGGGCGGTCGAAGCTGGAGAGAAAGCGCTCGGCATTCTGCAGGTGCAGGCGCGTGACGATTTCTTCGCGGGTGCGCATGTCTGCGGTGGCGGTCAGGGCAATACGCGGCACATCGGGGAACAGCTCGGCCAGTTGCCCCAGCTGCAGGTACTCAGGGCGGAAGTCGTGACCCCATTGCGAAACGCAGTGGGCCTCGTCGATGGCGAACAGGGCGATATCCAGGGTGCGCAGGAAGTCCAGCATGCGTGGCTGCACCAGGCGCTCCGGCGCCAGGTAAAGCATTTTTACCTCGCCCCGGCGGATGCGTGCGGCGAGCTCGCGTTGCTGTTCGGCACTCAGGGTGGAGTTCAGGGAGGCGGCGGCCACCCCCAGCTCGTCGAGGGTCGCCACCTGGTCTTCCATCAGCGCGATCAGGGGCGACACCACCACCGCCAGGCCAGGTCTCAACAGCGCCGGCACCTGGAAGCACAGGGACTTGCCGCCCCCGGTGGGCATCAGCACCAGCGCATCGCCACCCTTGGCCACGCGTTCGATGATCGCGCCCTGGCGACCCCGAAAACTGTCATAGCCGAAGATGTCCTTGAGGACGCGCTGAGCCTGTTCGAGCATAAAAACTCCAAAAATCGCAAAACCATCCTGGGCACAGGCTGGATGAAAACCTTCCCCGCTACACCCGAAATTGCGTAAGCGGCTTTTACCCGGGCCTTGCCACACGGACGGCCTAGGGTAAAAGCGGGGCATTATACCGGAGCCTGCGGCTTCGCAGGATGCTCAGCGATAGACGTCTTCCTTTGCCTTGATTGCGCTGCAAGGTGCTAGAATTCAGTATCGTTTATTCCCAAGGTAGCCCCGTAATGTCCTTCGCCGAGCAATTGACCCGCCTGCAAGCCTTCCTCGACGCCGACGAGCTGCACGAAGAGGCGCTGGACTACGTTGCCGCCCACGGCTACATGACCGCGCTGTCTATCTGCTCCGAGCAGGTCCCAGACCGCGAATGGATCGACGCCCTGTTCGCTGAAGAGCCGCATTACAAGGACGACGCCCAGCGCGAAGAGATCGAAACCACCCTGCTCGCCCTCAAGGCCCACATCGCCCGCCAACTGGCCAGCGACGAAGAGTTCGAGCTGCCCTGCGACCTGGACCTGGGCGAAGAGCCGGATGATTCCGACCTGCGCGGCTGGTGCATCGGTTTCATGGAAGGCGTGTTCCTGCGCGAAGAAGCCTGGTTCGAGTCGGCCGAGGAAGAAGTCAGCGAAATGCTCCTGCCGATCATGGTCGGCTCCGGCCTGTTCGATGAACAACCCGAGTTCGCCGACATCGCCAGCGATGCCAACCTGATGGACGACATGATCGTGCAGATCCCCGAGGCGCTGACTGCGCTGTACTTGCTGCTGCACGCACCGGACGAAAAACCAGCACTGCTCAAACCACGTCACCACTGAGTTGGCGTCGGTGCGCTACCTGCTGCTGGCCATCGGCTGGCTCAGCGTCGCGTTGGGGGTGATTGGCATTTTCCTGCCGGTATTGCCGACCACCCCGTTTCTGCTCCTGGCCGCGGCCTGCTTTGCCCGCAGTTCTCCTCGCTTTCATGACTGGTTGATCAACCACCCACGCCTCGGCCCCTGGATTCGTGACTATTTGAGTGGCGAAGGTATTCCACTCAAGGGCAAGGTCTACGCCATTGGCCTGATGTGGCTGAGCATTGGCTTGTCGTGCTACCTGGTGCCGCTGGTGTGGGCGCGCGGATTCATGCTGACCAGCGCAGTGCTGGTCAGTATCTACATCCTGCGGCAGAAGACGTTGCGTCGCCCTTCATGAGCATCGCGGGGCAAGCTCGCTCCCACCAGATGCAGGAGCGGGCTTGCCCCGCGATGGTTTCACACCGTATCCACCTTCAACGAATGATCATTGAGCATCCCATTGATGATGGTCGCGGTATCCTGCCCTGCCGCAATCACCCCGCCAGCCCCCGCTGTCACGCCGTAATGCTGAGCCAGGTTGACCCCCGCCAGGTCTATCGTCTGTACCGGCGCAGCACCCGCCACCGCACTGACCTCGATGGTCGACACAACCCCCGTCCCACTGCCCGTCACCTTGAAGTGCAGGTAATCATCCAGCGATGCGGAAGTCGCATTCTCCCCCTGCAGCAGTTGTGAAAGGTCGAGCCGGTCGGTCCCCGGCGTGAAGTCCGTCACCAGATCATGGCCGTTGTTGCCTTGTTGCCAGAGGAAAGTGTCGCTACCGGCACCGCCTGTGAGGGTGTTGTTGCCAGGCCCACCGACCAGCACATCGTCACCGCCGCCACCGAGCAAGGTGTCGTTGCCCAGTCCGCCCTTGAGCAGGTTGGCCAAGTCATTGCCGGTCAGGGTGTCGCTATGGTCGGAGCCGACCAGGTTCTCGATACCGGTCAGCGTATCGGTACCTGCACCCAGGGTATTCTGTGCACCCGTGGTATTCAGGCTGACCGTAACCCCACTGGCCGCCCCCGCATAACTGGCGGTATCAATACCCGCGCCGCCATCGAGCACGTCGTTTCCGGCACCTCCAATCAGCAAATCGTTGCCGTCTCCCCCGTGCAGTGTGTCGTCGCCGTCCCCCCCGATCAGCACGTCGTTGCCTGCTCCGGCATTGAGCGTGTCGTTGCCCGCGCCCGCCAGCAAGGTGTCGCCACCGTCAGTACCGGTGAGGGTGCTGCCTGCGTGGTAGGTGATATCGACGTTGCCGGTACTGCTGCCACCATGACCGTCACTGACGGCGTAGGTACCGTTGTACACCTCCGGCTGCGTGCCGGAATAGTCGACGGTCATGGTCAGGTTATAGAACTCGGCCGCGTTGGCATTGCTTCCGGAGGTATTGCTCAGGTTGACCACATGGATGCTGTAGACCCCATCGTGGCTGGCCGTAAACGAGCCACCGTTGAGGAGGTCGTCATAGCTGCCCGTGGCATCCTTCCACTGCAACAGGATGTTCCCCTCGGCAACGTCATGTTGGAGGGTAAGTTTCTCGCCCCTCTTCAACGTCACGGTCAACACGTCTTCATCATTGGCGCTGCTCGTGGAGACGGCACCCAGGTAGCCATTGACGATCAATGCAGCGGTAGTGACATTGGCCGCGCCCCTGAAGGCACTGCGGTCCAGGGACTTCTCCCGGTTGCTCAAACTGCTGCCGGTACCGTTGAAATCAATCTGTTGCGCTGCAGCGTTGGTCACGGTGAAGCCCGCGCCCTTGGCCTCCCACCCCGTGTTGAACAAAGCGGTACCTGTGTTCAGCCGATCATTGTCGGCATCGCTGTCGTTGGCCAGCAAAGCTTCGGCCGGCACCACAATGTTGCTGGAGAGCACGTTGGTGATGATGTGGTCAGGCGCCGCTACCGGCGCCGTATTGCCGTGGACGTTCACCGTGAGGTTGGCGCTGCTCAGGTCACCATCGTTGTCGCTGGCGGTGAAGCCGATATTCTCAATCCGCGTCGTACCGTCGTCCTTGGGCGGCGTATAGGTGAATTCACCGGTGTCCATGTCCACCACCAAGGTACCGCCCGCCACGGTCTTGATGTTGAACGTGTTGGTGACCGTATCGAAAGTGCCCCGGTCCGTACCCGTGGCGGTGTAGCTGCCTTGCCCGTTGTTGGCCTTGGGGTCGTAGGTGTAGGTGGTGCCATCGATCAGCAACGACTTGATAAAGCCGCCATCGGCGCCGAAGTGCCCATCGGTCATCAGGTTGCCGGTGATCGGTGCGCCCTGGACCGTACCCGACAACACCTGGTTCAGGACATTGAGGTTGGTGACCACCACGGCATTGGTGTCGGTGTGGGTGCTGCCATCGTAGGCCAGCGGGTTGAGGTTACTGACATTGACACCATTACCCAGGCCAATGGCGTAGGTCTTGATCCCGTTGTCGTCCAGGAACGTTTTCCAGTCCGCCTCTTCCTGCGCATTTATTCCCCGGTCGTTAGGGTTCGGGTCACCATCAGAGAAGAAGTAACCCACGTTCTGCGCACCGGCAATCTTGCCGCTGGTCACAAAGGCCGATTGTGCGGCGGCGACCGCCGCATCGTAGTTGGTGTTGCCACCAGCACTGAGTCCTGCAACATAAGCCTTGGCATCGGCAACAGACAGCCAGACAGTCATCGGGGCCGACGCATTGGTTCCGAAGGTGACAATCTGGACTTTGACATCGCCCATTTCATCGTATTTGTCGAGCAGGGTATTGATCGCTTGCTTGGACAGTTGCAAACGCGTCAGCCCGTTAACCCCGGATGCGCTAGTCATACTGCCAGACACGTCGATGATCAGCAGCAGGTTGGAGTCGACTTGCCCCGGCGTGATCGAACGCTCGGCGCCCACCACCGCAGGCACGTCATCGACGATGGTCACATCCAGGCTGGCGTTGGCCGAACTGCCGTCGCTGTCGGTTGCCGTGACAGTGATGCTGTCGAACAGGTTGTTGACGCCACCGGCATCCGGATGGCTTTCGTTGTCCAGCAAGGTGTAGGTGTAACTGACTACCCCCGTGCTCGGGTTGTAGCCGGTGATGGTCAACGAATTACCCAGCGGCGTGGTGCCCGTTTGCGGAAAGCCGCTGACCACACCATTGGTGACCACACTGATGCCGCCCACGGTCAGGGTTTGCAGGCCATCGGGAGCCGTCACGGTGAAGGTTCCCGAGCGGGTCAGCGCCGACGCATCCGGGCTGCTGCCATCACTGAGGTTCTTCTCGTAGACGGTGTGTTCGCCACCGGTTACATCCAGGCCGTTGATCACGACCGGGTTGTCCAGGTTGCTGACGTTCAGCACCAGGTTGGCCGTGCTGACATCGCCATCGGCATCGGTCAGGGTATAGGTAAAGGTGTCTGTACCCGTTCCGCCGCCGTGCAGGTCGATGAAGTCCGGATCGGCAGTATTCAACGTGTAGGTGTAGGTACCGTCTGCAGCCAGCACCAGGGTTCCGTATTTGCCGGTATAGGTGCCGGCGGTGATCGGGCCAGCCACGCGGTCGGCGCCCTGCACGTCGTTGGTCAGCACGTTGCCGGTGAGGGTCAGCTGGGTCTCGGTGGCCGTCACGGTATTGCTGTCGGCATGTGCGGTCGGCACGTCATCGACGATATTCACATCGATGTTGCCACTGGCGGTACTGCCGTCGGTGTCAGTGACCACCACCGCGAAGCTTTCGCCGAGGCTGTTGGTTCCTGCACCTGCCGCATGGGCTTCGTTGTCGCCCAGGGTGTAGCTGTAGGTGACCACGCCCGTTGCCGGATCAAAACCGGTGATGGTCAGCGTGTTGCCCAGCGGGGTGTTGATGACTTGCGGGAAGCTGTTCGCCACCCCACCCGTGATCACGCTCACGCCATGCACCGTCATGCTCTGCACACCGTCCGGTGCGCTGATGGTGAAGCTGCCGGTCTGGGTCAGTGCCGAGGGATTCGGGGCGCTGCCGTCACCCAGGTTCTTCTCGAAAACGGTCAGCTCGCCTCCGTTCACATTCAGGCCGTTGATGACGACCGGGTCGTTGAGGTTGCTGACGTTCAGGGTCAGGGTCGCGGTGGTGCTATCGCCATCGGCATCGTTGAGGGTGTAGGTGAATGTCTCGACGCCGTTGCCGCCACCGTGCAGGTTGATGAAGTCCGGGTCGGCGGTGTTCAGGGTGTAGGTATAGGTGCCGTCAGCCGCCAGCACCAGGGTGCCGTAGGTGCCGGTGAAGGTGCCCGCAGTGATCGGGCCAGCCACGCGGTCGGCGCCCTGCACGTCGTTGGTCAGCACGTTGCCGGTGAGGGTCAGCTGGGTCTCGGTGGCCGTCACGGCATTGCTGTCGGCATGTGCGGTCGGCACGTCATCGACGATATTCACATCGATGTTGCCACTGGCGGTACTGCCGTCGGTGTCAGTCACCACCACCGCGAAGCTTTCGCCGAGGCTGTTGGTTCCTGCACCTGCCGCATGGGCTTCGTTGTCGCCCAGGGTGTAGCTGTAGGTGACCACACCCGTTGCCGGATCAAAACCGGTGATGGTCAGCGTGTTGCCCAACGGGGTGTTGATGACTTGCGGGAAGCTGTTCGCCACCCCACCCGTGATCACGCTCACGCCATGCACCGTCATGCTCTGCACACCGTCCGGTGCGCTGATGGTGAAGCTGCCGGTCTGGGTCAGTGCCGAGGGATTCGGGGCGCTGCCGTCACCCAGGTTCTTCTCGAAAACGGTCAGCTCGCCTCCGTTCACATTCAGGCCGTTGATGACGACCGGGTCGTTGAGGTTGCTGACGTTCAGGGTCAGGGTCGCGGTGGTGCTATCGCCATCGGCATCGTTGAGGGTGTAGGTGAATGTCTCGACGCCGTTGCCGCCACCGTGCAGGTTGATGAAGTCCGGATCGGCGGTGTTCAGGGTGTAGGTGTAGGTGCCGTCAGCCGCCAGCACCAGGGTGCCGTAGGTGCCGGTGAAGGTGCCGGCGGTGATCGGGCCAGCCACGCGGTCGGCGCCCTGCACGTCGTTGGTCAGCACGTTGCCGGTGAGGGTCAGCTGGTTTTCGGTAGCGGTCACAGAATTACTGTCGGCATTCGCCGTCGGTACGTCATCAACGACCGTGACGCTGAAATTCACGCTGGCTGTGCTGCCATCGCTATCGGTCCCTACCACCGTGAAGCTTTCAGTGAGGTTGTTGACACCGCCACCACCGGCATGAGCATCAGTGCCCTGCAGGGTGTAGCTGTAACTCACCTCTCCTGTGGCCGGGTTGAAACCGGTGATGGTCCAAGTGTTGTTCAGGCCTGTGGTAAGCGATTGCGGGAAAGTATTGGCCACCCCGCCACTGATCACGCTGATTCCGCCGACAGTCAGCGAGTCCAGACCATCGACGGCCTTGATGGTGAACGATCCGCTGCGGGTCAATGCAGCGATATCCGGGCTGCTGCCATCGGCCAGGTTTTTCTCGAACAACACCAGTGCGCCGCCATTGATGCCCAGGCCGTTGATTTCCACCGGGTCATTCAGGTTGCTGACGTTAAGCACCAGGTTGGCCGTGCTGGTATCGCCATCGGCGTCTTTCAGGGTGTAGGTAAAGGTCTCGATGCCATTGCCTCCCCCCTTCAGGTTGATGAAGTCCGGATCGGCAGTGTTCAGGGTATAGGTGTAGGTACCGTCTGCCGCCAGCACCAGGGTGCCGTAAGTACCGGTAAAGGTGCCTGCGGTGATGGGCCCGGAGGCCACGCGATCGGCGCCCTGCACATCATTGGTCAGCACGTTGCCGGTCAAGGTCAGCTGGTTTTCGGTGGCGGTAGCCGCGTTGGTGTCGCCTACTGCGCGGGGCACATCGTCAATGATGGTGACATCCAGGGAGCCACTGGCCACATCGCCATCGGTGTCGCTGACCAGCACTGTAAAGCTTTCGCCCAGCCCATTGGCGCCCTCGCCGGCCGCATGCGCCTCGGCACCTGCAAGGGTGTAGCTGTAGCTGACGACACCCGTTGCCGCATCGTAACCGGTGATGGTCAGCACATTACCAAGCCCGGTGGTGATGGATTGCCCCACGCCGGTCACCGCGCCAGCAGTCACCACGTTGATACCACCGACATTGAGGTTGAACACCCCGTCTGGTGCCACCACCGTGAAGCTACCGGCCTGGGTCAAGGCAGCCGGGTTGCTGGCCGACCCCTGCGCCAGGTTGGCCTCGTTCAAGCTCAGCTCGCCACCGCCTACCGCCAGGCCTTCAAGGCTGACCGGATTGTCTGCTGGCGGCTCGGGTGGCGCCACTAACGCTGGAGGGGCGTCATTGTTGTTGATCAAACCGACATCCAGTTCCGCCAGTTCCGGAAAGCCGTTAAAGCCCGCCGTCGGAAAGCCGATCACCGGATCCACCCGCCCGGCTACTTCACTGAGCAACACGAAAGAGTGGCCACCGCCCAATGCCCCCGACCCACTGCCACTGCCGGGCCCCGCTGCGGTTGGTTCAGCTTCCTGGCTCGGGTCAGTGCCGGCAGCAATGGCTTGCTGGAGTTTTTCCACATCGGTCAGCTGCGCCTGACTCGGCGTCAACGACTCGGGTGTGTCCACATGAGGCACGCGGTTGGCCAGTAGATCTGCCGACAGCTGCAAGCTGCTACCACGCCCCAGGGTCAGCTCGGCACCATTTTGCAAATGAACGGCCACGGCACCCGCAAGGCCTGTGTCCAATTGTTCACCTACAAACAGCCGATCGCCTTCAGCCAGCGCCCGGCGTGTCCCGTCACTGGCAACCGCGAAGACTTCTCCGACAACTTTGCTGACGACACCGATTAATTTGGCCATGGGCGCTCTCCTGGGTTGCAGAACGGTTTCACAGGAAAGTGCTTTGAACTCGCGTGGAAGGGCCGTCAGGACTGTCCTGGGCCAACACCCGGAATGCGCGGCCAGCGAAGTCGATTGCACTGCAATCGACGCTTCGCTGGCAGTGTCCCGGGTTAGCGGAAAAGTGGTCTGGCCTTTTGGCATCTGCCAATAAATTGTCGCCAGCTAGCGCTTTTCCTCCCTCCCCACCGCTACATCCGTGCCCTTTGCTGCAAATGTACGTTGAACTTTCTCCGGCGCCCGAAAATACACACTGGCGTTGATTCAACCGGACCGCCTGATATCAACAATGTCGCGGTTTCCTTAGATCGCATAAGTTTTTTTTCGCATAACCCTTATGAAAAAATCTTCTTAGCTGGCTTTATAAATGTTCTTAGCTGTCTTGTTACAAGCCTGAAACGGTTTGAGCTAAAAAAACCGTCAAATTTATGGCGACAGCAATACCTTATTAGAAATCAGGGAGAAGTACCCCATGCGCGTTTTGACCCCCATCACCAGCGCAATTCTTTTGGCCATGGCATGTGCCAATGCTCAGGCGATGTCGATTACGGAAGCTGTGCAAAGCGCCGTGGACCAACATCCGGAAATCAACGCCAGCCGCAACAGCCGGCTCTCGGCAGATGAAGACGTCAAGGTAGCCAGAGGGGGCTACTTTCCAAGCGTCGACCTGGTCGGTGGTTATGGCCGCCAGCGCTCAGACAACACCAACACCCGCGGCTTCAATGCCGACGGTTCGCGCAACCACAACAAAGAAACCTTGACCTACACCCAGTCTGACCTGCGCCTGCGGCAGATGCTGTTCGACGGATTCAACACCCCCAACGAGGTGGGCCGTACCGAGGCCGTGGTCAACTCCCGCGCCTACTACACCCAGGCAACTGCCGAGAGCATTGCCCTGCGCGCCATCGAGGTGTACCTGGAGGTACTCAAGCGCCGCGAACTGGTCACCTTGGCCAAGAACAACCTGCAGGCTCACTTGCGCGTCAATGACCAGATCGGCCTGCGCAGCGAACGTGGTGTAGGCAGTAACGCCGACCGTGACCAGTCCACTGCCCGTCGCGCACTGGCAGAGAACAACCTGTACACCGCCGAAGTGGACCTGGCCGACGCCGAAGCCAACTTCTATAGCGTTATCGGCCGCCAGGCCGACGAACTGGAAACGCCGGTCACCATCAAGGGTGAAATGCCCCCCACCCTGCCCGACGCTCGGCAGGGCATGCTGGACAACAACCCCTACCTGAAATCGGCCCAGGCGGACGTGCAAGCCGCCGAGCAGCAGTACGAGGTGGCCAAGTCGCCGTTCTACCCACGCCTGGATGCCGTGCTGGCCACGGGTGCCAACAACAACACCGCAGGCCAGGTCGGCCACGACAACAACGACTGGCAGGCGGGTGTCGAGTTGAGCTACAACCTGTTCCGCGGCGGTAGCGACAAGGCACGCCTGCAATCCGATGCGCACAAGATCAACCAGGCCATGGACATCCGCAACAACGCCCTGCGTACGCTCAACGAGAACCTGGCGCTGTCGTGGAACGCCATGACCAACGCCCGCCTGCAAACCCCGACCGCCCGCGAATATGCCGACACCACCACCCGGGTGCGCGCGGCCTACCAGGATCAGTTTGGCCTGGGGCAACGAACCCTGCTCGACCTGCTCGACAGTGAGAACGAGTTGTACAACGCCAACCGCCGCTACACCGAAGTGCGCTACACCGAGGAGTTCTCGATGTACCGGGTACTGGCCAACATGGGTGAGCTGCTGACCAAGCAACGTATCTCGTTGCCGCCCGAGGCCATCGCCAAGAGCGAAGTGAAGAGCGAGGCGCGTTTGCCCGATATGCGCTGATCCCCCTCCACGCAGCAGGAGTAGGCCATTGTGACCAGCATGCAACCTGCAAGCCCTGCGACGGATCCGCGCCACAGTTTCGATGACCCGTTACTCGATGGACTGCTGATTCTCTGCAAGCTGCATGGTTGCACGGTCACGCGCGCTGGCCTCAGCGCCGGCCTGCCCTTGGCACAGCAACGCCTTGGCCTGGAGCTTCTGCCCCGGGCTGCCGCCCGCGCAGGCTTGCAGGCACGGGTGCTGCGCCGGGAATTGAGCGCCATCTCGGCGCTCAACCTGCCGGTGCTGTTGCTGCTCAAGGAAGGTCGATGTGCCGTGTTGCGGCGCTTTGGCGATGACGGCCGACTGCTGATCCTGCCCAGCGAGGCCGAAGGCGGCGAGCAATGGGTCAGCCGCGAGGAACTGAACCAGGCCTACAGTGGCGAGGCGTTGTTCGCTCGCCCCCGGCATGAACTCGAAGACTTGCGCGCACCGCTGATGCCACGGGTCAATGCCTGGTTTCGCGATACGCTCAAGCTGTCGCGCTGGCTGTACAGCGATGCCATTCTTGCCAGCCTGCTGATCAACTTGCTCGGCCTGATGGTGCCGCTGTTCGTCATGCAGACCTACGATCGGGTGGTGCCCAACCAGGCCCTCTCGACCTTGTGGGTCCTGGTCGCCGGCCTGCTGATCGGCACCCTCTTTGAACTGATACTGCGCGTGGTCCGCGCCCACTTGCTCGATCAGGCCGGCAAAAAAACCGACCTGATTCTTTCCGCCACCCTGTTCGAACGCATCACCGGCATGTCGATGAAAGCCCGCCCGGCCACCATCGGCGGATTTGCCCAGAGCATCCATGACTTCCAGGGGCTGCGCGAGTTTCTCACCGCCGTGACCCTGACCAGCATCATCGACCTGCCCTTCGTGGTGCTGATGCTCCTGGTCATCGGCCTGCTCGGTGGCTGGCTGGTGGTGATTCCGCTGGTCGCCTTTCCGGTGACCATTCTCTTTGCGCTGTTCATCCAGGTGCGCCTGCGCGACACCGTACAGAAAAGCCTGGCGCTCGGTGCCGTGCGCCAGGCCCTGTTGATCGAGACCCTGGGTGGCCTTGAAACCCTCAAGGCCTGCAGTGCTGAAAGCGAGCGCCAGTACCAGTGGGAAAGCACCCACGGCGCCCTCACCCGCCTCGACGCCCACGCCCGCAATCTCTCGGCCCTGGCCACCAATGGCACGCTGTTCATCCAGCAGTTCTGCGGCATGGCAACCATCGTTGCCGGCGTCTACAGCATCATCGCCGGCAACCTCAGCGTCGGTGCCCTGGTGGCCAGTTATATGCTCGGCAGCCGGGTACTGGCCCCACTGGGGCAGATCGCCGGGTTGATCACTCGCTACCAGCAAGCGCAGTTGACCATGCGCAGCACCGACGCCCTTATGGCCCTGCCCCAGGAGCGCCAGGCTGGCCAGCAACCGCTGGAGCGCACACAACTGCACGGCGCCCTCGAGGTCAGCCATGTCACCTTTCGCTATGGCGGACAGAACGCCGCCGCGCTCAATGGCGTGAGCTTCAGCGTCAAGCCGGGCGAACGTATCGGCATCATCGGTCGCAGCGGCTCGGGCAAAAGCACCTTGGCCCGCCTGATGATGGGGTTCTATGCCCCCGACGAAGGCCAGATACTCCTCGACAACCTCGACCTGCGCCAACTCGACATCGCCGACCTGCGCAACCAGATCGGCTACGTGGCCCACGACCTGCCCTTGCTGGCCGGCAGCCTGCGCGACAACCTCACCCTCGGCGCGCGCTACGTGAGCGATGCCCGCATGCTTGAAGTGGCCGAGCTCACCGGTGTCAGCGAACTGGCCCGCCAGCACCCGCAAGGCTTCGACCGTCCTGTGGGCGAGCGTGGCCAGCTGCTGTCCGGCGGCCAACGCCAGGCCGTACTACTGGCCAGGGCGATGCTGCTGGAGCCACCGATCATGATCCTCGACGAACCCACCAGCCACATGGATAACGCCAGCGAAGACCAGTTGCGTCATCGCCTGCACGACTGGGTCCAGGGCAAGACCCTGCTGCTGGTCACCCACCGTACCTCGATGCTCAGCCTGGTCGACCGCCTGCTGGTGCTGGACAACGGCAAGGTGGTCGCCGACGGACCGAAGGAAGCGGTCATCGATGCACTGCGTAAAGGTCGTGTCGGTACAGCCATCTAAGGGGGCGACTCATGTCCAGCAACCAAGGCCCGCGCAGCTACTTCCAGAGTTTCGGCAAGACTGCCGAACGCGACTACATGCCCGATGTGGCCGGCGCCACCCTGCAGGATTCCCCGCGTTTGTCGCGCATCACCGTATGGCTGGCGGCAGCGTTGATTCTGGTCGCCGTGGCCTGGGCCTGGTTCGCGGTGCTCGACGAAGTGACCATGGGTGAAGGCAAGGCGATCCCATCCAGCAAGGTGCAAGTGATCCAGAACCTGGAAGGCGGCATCGTTACCGAGATCTTCGTGCGCGAAGGCCAGATGGTGAACAAGGGCGATACCCTGCTGCGCCTGGACGACACGCGTTTCTTGTCCAACAAGGGGGAAAGCGAGGCCGATCGCTACGCCCTCACCGCACAGGTCGAACGCCTGTCGGCCGAAGCCGAGGGCCGGCCTTTCCAGGTCTCCGAGGAAGTGCGCAGCAAGGCACCCCAGGTGGCCGAAGATGAGCTGTCGCTGTTCCAGTCCCGCCTGCGGCGCCTTACCAGCGAAAAACAGACCCTCAATGAACAACTGCGGCAGAAAACCCAGGAGCTGGCCGAGTTTCGTTCCAAGGCCGAGCAATACCGCTCGGCCTTGGCCCTGCTGCAGCAGGAACTGAACATGTCGACCCCGCTGGTGGGCACCGGGGCGATCTCGCCGGTGGAGATCCTGCGACTCAAGCGCAGTACCGTAGAAGCCCGCGGCTCGCTGAACGCCACCACCCTGGCCATTCCCCGCGCCGAGGCGGCAGTGGCCGAGATCAAGAGCAAGATAGAAGAATCGGAAGCCGGCTTTCGCTCGGAGGCGGCCAAGGAGCTCAACGAGAAACGCACCGACCTGTCGAAGATCACCGCCTCGAGCATCGCCATCGATGACCGCGTCACCCGTACCACGGTGGTCTCACCCGTGCATGGCATCATCAAATTGCTCAAGGTCAACACCATCGGCGGCGTGGTACAGCCGGGCAGTGACCTGTTGGAGATCGTACCGCTGGAGGACAACCTGCTGATCGAGGCCAAGGTCCGCCCCCAGGACGTGGCGTTCTTGCATCCGGGGCAGACAGCGATGGTCAAGTTCAGCGCCTATGACTACACCATTTATGGCGGCTTGAAGGCCAAGCTCGAACTGATCAGTGCCGACACCGTGACCGACGACAAGGGCAATTCCTTCTACCTGATCCAGGTGCGCACCGACAAGAATCACCTCGGCGGCGACAACAAACCGCTGCTGATCATCCCCGGCATGACTGCCACGGTGGACATCATCACCGGACAGAAAAGCGTACTCGACTACTTGCTCAAACCCGTGCTCAAGGCGCGTACCGAGGCCATGCGCGAACGCTGATACCTCCGCTGCAACCCAACTTGTGGGAGCGGGCTTGCCCCGCGAAAGCGATCTACCCGTCACCCCTCATCGCGGGGCAAGCCCGCTCCCACTGAGCCCACGCTTACGTGGTTGCGTTCGTAGGTCTCGCGGCCCATTGCCTCGATCTGCCCTTCGATCAACGCCTCGAACGGCGTGAGCAAGGTATCGAAACTCACGGGTGCCTCCAACACATTCAACGCCTGCACCACCGCCTCCAGGGTCGACAACGCCCCTTCGGCCGGGGCCTTGCGCAAGCGGTAGCGTGACGGCAACACCTGCGCCAGGGTTACCCGCGGCAAGGCCGCCAGCGGCGGGTTCAGGTGCAGCAGCTTGCTCGCCTTGCGCCAGGTACCGTCGGGTACCACCAGCAGCCACGGGCGTTCATCGCCGTCGGCATAGCTCACCAGGGGCTGTGCATCGTCACCGGGAAACAGCAACGCACTTCGATATCCCGGCACCTCGATCAACCCCGCCAGGTCTTCAAACACCTCCCCCACCCGCAATTCGGCATTGCGCAACCCCAGTGCAGCCAGTTTTGCCGTGTTCAGAGCATGGCGAACTTCGCTGGGGTGCTGCAATACGAGCACGCGCGTACGGCTGTCGAGGGAGGGGATCAGCGGACAAAGGCAATGGGCTTGTGGGCGCAGGCAGCGCTCGCACTGGATTCTGGACATCGGGTTCTCCTGGGCGGGCAAAGTGTGCCACAGCAGTCCCGTAAAAAGCCCACTTCCCTGTGGGAGGGATGTAAAGGGTCAGCGGTTGAAGCGTTCGGCCAGGCTGTACAGGTAGTCGGCCATGCGCTCCAGATCCTGGCTGATCTCGGCCCCCTGCTTGGCTTGCCCGGCGCTGTGGTCACACAGCTGGGCGATACGGGTGATCTGCTGGTTGATGTCTTCGGCCACATGGCTCTGTTGCTCGGACGCCGTGGCCATCTGCTGGCTCATGCCGGTGATGCGGCTAACCGCCTGGGTGATACCCACCAGCGCCGACTGCACCGCTTCGACCCGCTGCACGCTGTCGCGGGATATCTGTTCGCCGCGACTGGCCGTCGACACCGCCCGATCCGCGCCGGCACGCAGTGAGGCGATGATCTGGTGGATTTCTTCTGTGGACGCCCGAGTGCGCTGGGCCAGGGAGCGAACTTCGTCGGCCACCACCGCAAAGCCGCGACCTTGCTCCCCCGCCCGCGCCGCCTCGATGGCAGCATTGAGCGCAAGCAGGTTGGTCTGCTCGGCAATCGAGGTAATCACATCCACCACACTGCCGATCGACTGGGTCTGGCCGGCCAGTTCGTTGACCGCCTGGCCGATATCACTGACCGCCTCGCTCATGCTACCCATGGCCCGCAGACTCTGCTGGGCCAGGTCACTGCCCTGCTGGGCCAGTTGATCGGCGTCGGCCGCTGCCGTGGCGGTGCTCTGCACGTTGTGGGTAACCTCCTGAATGGTTGCCGCCATTTGCGCAATAGCGGTGGCTGACTGGTCGGTTTCGCTGCGCTGGCGGTCCAGCATCTGCGCCTGCGCGCCAGACAGGTCCGAAGATTGCGCCGCACGCGACTTGACCCCCACTCCCGCATCCACCAGGCGGGTCAGGGCCGTTTGCAAACGCGCCTCCTCGCTCAGGATGGCCAGGTCCAGTTGCCCCTGCAAACCGCTGTTGCTGCTGTAGGTCAAGGCCACCAACGGGCTGGTGAACGCCTTGGGGTGTTCCGCCAGTGTGCGTTTGATCACCCGGTTCTGACGCGACTCGATCAAGTACCAGGCACTGAGCAGGCTGCTCATCAGTACTCCGAGGGCCGCATAGGGCGCCAGCCACAGGTAGCCGGCCGCCGACAGCGCGCCGGCACCCAGCAGGGGCCAGCCATGTTCGACCACCTCACCCGCGCGAGCAGCCCAGGACACGGCTGCCCGCCCCTGGCGCAGGCGCGCGTACAACGCCGTGGCGCGACGGACCTGCTCGCGGCTCGGCACCGAGCGCACCGACTCGTAGCCACTGACCCGACCATTCTCGTAGATGGCCGTCACATAAGCACTGACCCAGTAATAATCACCGTTCTTGGCCCGGTTCTTCACCACGCCCATCCACGGCTTGCCCTGTTTGATTGTTTCCCACATATGACCGAACACCGCAGGCGGCATGTCCGGGTGACGCACCAGGTTGTGTGGTTGCCCAAGCAATTCGTCGTAGGTAAAACCGCTGATGGCGACAAAAGCGTCGTTGCAATAGGTGATGCGGCTGTTGAGGTCGGTGGTGGAAATAAGCCGTTGATCGGCGGGGAAGGTTCTTTCGTGTTCTGTGACGGGCAAATTCATGCGCATCGGGCGGTCTCTGCTTGAAAGACGATGGGGACATTCATCAAAGCAGGTACAGGTTTAGCAGAGCCTTCATACCGGTGTTGCCAATAGTTTCAGGAATTTCGAGGGCCCTTCTGACATTTTCAGGGGCTCTTGCATTCAGGCGGGGGTCAACTGCGCCTTGAGCAGGTCGCGAAAGGTCTGGATCAAGGGTTCGCGGCTGCGGCCACGGCGGATGATCATGGAAAATGGCGCCTGGTAGCCGAAGGTTGCCGGCGACAGTACGCGCAAGTCACCCTTGTCGGCCCAGGCCTGGGCGTAGTGCTCCGGCAGATAGCCGATGTAGGCGCCCGACAGCACCAGAATCAGCTGCGCCTCCATACTCTCCACCGTGGCCGCACTGTGCTTGAAGCCGTGGCGGGCAAGCTCGGCCTGGCTCCAGTAGCCGCGTCCGACCATGCGCTGTTGAGTGATAACCTGCTCGGGAATGCGCCGCTCGTTGAACAGCGGGTGACGATTGCTGCAGTACAGCCAGTGCTGTTCGCGGTACAGCGGCTGATAGACCAGCCCGCTCATGCGAGTGGAGAAGGCACCGATGGCCAGGTCCAGGCGGTTGTCCTGCACGCCCAGTTGCAACTCGTAGGGGCTCGAGACCGACAGGTGCAGGTGAACAGCCGGGTGTTCCTGGCTGTAGGCGCCGATGGCCTCGGCCAGGGGCAAGGCACGGTCACCAACGGTGGAGTCGATCACCCCAAGGTTCAGCGTGCCGCGCAACTCGCCCTTGAGGGCGGCCGCGTACTGCTCGAAGCCGTCCATTTCCGCCAGCAGGCGCAAGGTCTCCTGGTGGAACAGCTCGCCCTTGCTGGTCAGGCTGAAGCCGCCTCGCCCTCGATGGCACAGCACGATGCCCAGTGCCGCTTCGAGCTGGCTCATGTAGGTGCTGATGGCCGAGGTCGAGAGGTTCAGTTCGCGCTGGGCGCTGGCGAAACCCTGGTGGCGTACCACGCTGACGAAGATACGCAGGAGTTTCAGGTCAGGCAGTGCAGAGGCCATGGAAAGCGGAGTCCGAAAGGCGGCAAGTGGCAAAAGTCTAACCAGATTCTCGGCATTAGTTTAGAAAAACATGAACTAAGTATTTGCCTGTAGCGATTCTTTTCGAGCACTACCTTTTGCAGACTCTGCCGCAATGCACCTGTCAGCCGGCGCTTCAGGGTTTTTCCCAACCCAGGCAGACAGGTTCCAACAACTAGAACAATCGAATCGATGAGGCCCGACCGTGGACAAGATTCTGCACCAACCACTGGGCGGCAACGAAATGCCGCGTTTCGGCGGCATCGCCACCATGCTCCGCCTTCCTCACCTGCAAAGCGCCGAGGGCCTGGACGCGGCCTTCATCGGTATCCCGCTGGATATCGGTACTTCGCTGCGTTCCGGCACCCGCTTTGGCCCACGGCAGATCCGTGCCGAGTCGGTAATGATCCGTCCCTACAACATGGCGACCGGCGCTGCGCCCTTCGATTCGATGTCGGTGGCCGATATCGGTGACGTTGCGATCAACACCTTCAACCTGCTTGAAGCCGTGCGCATCATCGAAGAAGCCTACGACGAAATCCTCGAACACAACGTCATCCCCATGACCATGGGTGGCGACCACACCATCACCCTGCCGATCCTGCGTGCCATCCACAAGAAGCACGGCAAGGTAGGCCTGGTGCACATCGATGCCCACGCCGACGTCAACGATCACATGTTCGGCGAGAAAATCGCCCACGGCACCACCTTCCGCCGCGCCGTGGAAGAAGGCCTGCTGGACTGCGACCGCGTGGTGCAGATCGGCCTGCGCGCCCAGGGCTACACCGCCGAAGACTTCAACTGGAGCCGCAAACAGGGCTTCCGTGTGGTCCAGGCCGAAGAGTGCTGGCACAAATCCCTCGAGCCGCTGATGGCTGAAGTACGTGAAAAGGTCGGCGGCGGTCCGGTCTACCTGAGCTTCGACATCGACGGTATCGATCCGGCCTGGGCGCCAGGTACCGGCACCCCGGAAATCGGTGGCCTGACCACCATCCAGGCCATGGAAATCATCCGTGGCTGCCAGGGCCTGGACCTGATCGGCTGCGATCTGGTAGAAGTCTCGCCCCCTTACGACACCACCGGCAACACCTCGTTGCTGGGTGCCAACCTGCTGTACGAAATGCTCTGTGTCTTGCCGGGCGTCGCGCGCCGCTGACCGACAAACACCAGGGAAGCTACACAGGCAGGAGCCATGAAAGCCGGGCCGCACACGCGGCCTGAGCCGTAGACGAATGACCGGCGCCGGGCATGCCTGGCGTCAGGATCGATCTCACCATAATAAAGATAATCGGAGACACCCCCATGGCTTTGGACCTATTCGTTGTTCTGATCTATGCGGCTGGCATGCTCGCGCTGGGCTATTACGGCATGCGCCGGGCAAAAACCCATGAAGATTACCTGGTGGCCGGGCGCAACCTGGGCCCAAGCCTGTACATGGGCACCATGGCAGCAACGGTACTGGGCGGCGCCTCCACTGTTGGCACTGTACGCCTGGGCTACGTTCACGGCCTCTCGGGCTTCTGGCTGTGCGCTGCCCTGGGCCTGGGCATCATTGCCCTGAACCTGTTCCTGGCCAAACCCCTGCTGCGCCTGAAGATCTTCACCGTGACCCAGGTACTGGAGCAGCGCTACAACCCCATGGCCCGCCAGGCCAGCGCCGTGATCATGCTCGCTTACGCACTGATGATCGCCGTGACCTCGACCCTGGCCATCGGCACCGTGCTGCAAGTGCTGTTCGAGATGCCATTCTGGGCTGCGATCCTGCTCGGTGGTGGCGTGGTGGTGGTGTACTCGACCATCGGCGGCATGTGGTCGCTGACCCTGACCGACATCGTCCAGTTCGTGATCAAGACCGTAGGCCTGATGTTTGTCCTGCTGCCGATCTGCCTCTACCGCGTAGGCGGCTGGGATGAGCTGGTGGCCAAGCTGCCGGCATCGAGCTTCAGCCTGACCACCATCGGCTGGGACACCATCATCACCTACTTCCTGATCTACTTCTTCGGCATCCTGATCGGTCAGGACATCTGGCAGCGAGTATTCACTGCCCGTGACGAAAAAGTCGCCAAGCGCGCCGGTACCACTGCAGGCATCTACTGCGTGATCTATGGCCTGGTGTGTGCGGTGATCGGTATGACCGCCCATGTGCTGCTGCCGGACCTGGGCAATGCCAACAACGCCTTCGCCGCCATCGTCAAATCCGCCCTGCCTGACGGCATCCGCGGCCTGGTGATTGCTGCAGCCCTGGCAGCGATGATGTCCACGGCCAGTGCCGGCCTGCTGGCGGCCTCGACCGTGCTCACCGAAGACCTGCTGCCAAAACTGCGCGGCGGCAAACAATCGAGCCTGGGCATCAACCGCCTGTTCACCCTGCTGACCGGCATTGCCGTGCTGGGAATCGCCCTGGTGGTGGAAGATGTTATCAGCGCCCTGACCCTGGCCTACAACCTGCTGGTAGGCGGGATGCTGGTGCCACTGATCGGTGCGATCTACTGGAAACGTGCTACCACCGCCGGCGCCATCACCAGCATGACCCTGGGCTTTGTCACCGCCCTGGTGTTCATGGTCAAGGATGGGATGGATGCCAACACGCCGATCTACTACAGCCTGGCGATCGCGCTGGTGAGCTTTGTGGTGGTAAGCCTGATGTCCCGCCGGACGGCGGGTGCAGTGAATCTGGCCTGATCAGGCCAGCGGTGGCCGTCGCATCAAGCTGATGCGGCGGCCCGAGCCAGGCGCTAGCGACGAGGCTGGCGCTTGCGCTGCTCCTCATCGGTGGGGATCGGCACCGGCTGCAACGGCGGTGGAATCAAGCCCAGGGCCGCAGCCAGGTCATGAAGCCAGTTGAACAGATTATTTCTCATAACTCCCCCTTACGGGTCAGCCTGCACGGCGATTCAATCCTGCGATGCTTCATACAGATCATAGTCCTATGTCGTACTTTACGCATGCTCATGGTCTACAAGTTGGGGCTAGTTTGATCTCGATCAAGCACTGACCGCCACTTCGCCCGCCCCTGCAACTGTTTCCCCTTGTTGCAGATCTATCCAGGCGCTCAGGTTCGCCCCCCGCATACCCTTGCGCCACATCAGCCAGGTGGTGGCCTGATCAAAGGGTACCTGCAAGCGGTGCACCGCAACCCGTTCACGTCCGGGCAAGCTGTCGAGCATCGACTGTGCCATCAGCGCCACCCCCGCCCCGGCGATCACGCACGCCAACATACTCGGATACGACTCGATCTCCATCACCCGGCCCATGGCCGCGTGATCGTGTGCGTACCAGGCCTCCAGGCGCATGCGGTACGAACAGCCCTGGCGAAAGGTGAACACCGCCCGCCCAGTGACATCCTGAGCACTGCGCACCGGCGGATGATCCGGCTCCGTGATCAGTATCAGAGTCTCATCGCACAGCGGCACACCGTCGAGCCCGGCCAGCGCCAGCGGGCCATCCACCAGCGCCGCATCCAGGCGACCACTGATCAGGCCTTCGAGCAACTCACCACTGGGCGCCGCTTGCACCTGCAGATTCACCGCCGGATACGCCTTGTGATAGCGCGCCAGCAACGCTGGCAGATGAATCGCCGCGGTGCTGTACATCGTGCCCAGCGCGAAATCGCCTGCCGGCTGCCCGCCCTGCACCGCCGCACAGGCTTCATCATGCAGCGCCAGCATGCGCCCGGCATAGTCGAGCAGCACCTTGCCTGCCGGCGACAACTGCAAACGCTGGCGTTCGCGACGAAACAACTCGACGCCCAGTTGCTCTTCGAGTTGGCGCAAGCGCGTGGACAGGTTCGACGGCACCCGGTGCAAGCGCTCCGCAGCGCGGGTGATCGAGCCTTCCTCGGCGACTGCCTGAAAGATCCGCAGTTGGCTGAGCTCCACGAAACATTCTCCAGAACAGAACAAGTTCATCATAATTATTCAATTTTTCTGAAAGTCAATCACTCGTAGCCTGACGGTCATCGAATCCGTTTCAGGAACCTGACCATGTCCCCGTTCATTCGCCTGCTCGCCAGCGCTGTCGCCCTGATGATGGCCATGGGCATCGGCCGCTTCGCCCTGACCCCGCAGCTGCCGCACCTGCTCAACGAAGGGCAGATCAGCCTGACCGCAGCCGGGCTGATTGCCGCCGCCAATTATCTGGGTTACCTGCTCGGTGCGCTGGACGCCATGTTCGCCCGCCGCCCCGGGCAAGTCCGCGCCCGCTTGCACGGCGGTTTGTGGCTGTGCGTGTCGCTGACCCTGGCCTCTGTGTGGGCGCATGACTTCTGGAGCCACCTGCTGCTGCGCTTCGGCACCGGAGTGGCCAGCGCCTGGGTGTTGGTGATGCTCACCAGCCTGACCCAGCAACTGGCGGTGGCCAGCAACCGGCAACGCCTGGGCGCACTGGTGTTCGCCGGGCCCGGCGTGGGGATCATGCTCACAGGATTGCTGGCGCTGTTTTCCAACCTCTACGGCCTGGGCTCAGCGCCGTTGTGGCTGATCTACGCCGCTACCGCGCTGCTGGTGTTGCTGGCCGTGCTGCCGTTCCTGCCTCGGCCACAGGCCCTGGCACCTGCCAGCACCAGCGTGGCCACGCCGACGCGGGGCATTGCCCGCCTGGGCCTGATCTATGCGCTGTACGGTATCGGCTACATCATCCCGGCCACGTTCATGTCACAGATGGCCAGCGCGCGGTTTCACGGGCATTGGCTGGCAGACCTGTTCTGGCCGGGGTTCGGCCTGGCAGCGGCACTGGGTGTGGTGATGGTCAGCTATCGCCGCCCACACTGGGGCAGCACCTCACAGTGGTTGATGGCAACGCTGTGGCTGCAAGCTGCCGGCGTGTTCGCCTGCCTGCTGGGCAGCGGGCCGAGCCTGGCCCTGGGAGTGATCTTGTGTGGCATGCCGTTTCTGGCCTGCATGCAGTTGATGATGCAGCGGCTGCGAGAGCTATCGCCCCAGGCCAGCCAACGCAACACCGGCTTGCTGACCGCCTGCTTTGCCCTGGGCCAGCTCAGCGGCCCGTTGCTGGCGGCCTTGAGTACTCAGTTCGCCGCCAGCCTGCAGCCGGCGCTGGTGGTTGCCGGCAGCGGCCTGATGCTGGCTGGCGCCTTGCTGTTGCGCCCTGCGCCTAACCGAGCAGGCTGCGCAAGCGCCGTCGCACCCACTGCTCAGCGCTGACCAGCGTTACGCCGAGCAACACCATGACCGCCCCGAGCACGAAGTTCAGGCTCAACGGCTCACCGAGCAACAGCACACCAAAGGTCACGCCGAACAACGGGGTAATGAAAGAGAACACCGCCAGGTTCGAGGCCAGGTAGCGACGCAGCAACCAGAACCAGGTCAGGTAACTGAAGAACGAAACGATCAATCCCTGGAACAACAGGCTGCCAATCGACATCGGGGTGAAATGCACCTGGGTGACCTGGCCGCTGAGCGCGGCAATCAACAGCAGGCCGACGAAACCGACCGCCAGTTGATAGAACAAGGTCAGGGTCGCAGGCGCCTCGGACAACCGTGAGCCTCGCACAACCACCGTGGTCGCGCCCCAGGCCAGGCCTGCCAGTACGCCAAAGGCATCGCCCAGGAGCACGCGGCTGTCCATATCGGCGAATGACACCCCACCGGCAAAGGCATAGGCGATACCGCCAAAGGCCAGCACGATGCCCAACCACTGCAGGGGCCTCAGGCGCTCGCTCGGCAGCAAAAAATGCAAACCCAGGGCCGTGAACACCGGGGCGGTGTAGAGGAATACCGACATATGCGCTGCCGACGTCAGCTTCAGGCCTTCGGCAATGAACAGGAACTCCAGCCCGAACAGCGCACCGGCCAACAGGCCGCCGCGCCAGGTATGAGAGACCTGGTCCCAGCCCCCGCGAAAGCACATCAACAGCCCCACCAGCACCGCCGCCATTCCCGACCGCAAGGCTTGTTGCATGACCGGGGCAATATCGGGGGCCGCCAGTTTGATCATCACTTGCTGGATGCCCCAGATCAGGCACAGCACCAGCATGATTTGCAGGGCGAAGGCATCAGTGTTGCGGCGGGTGGCGCTCATTGCGGGCACCCGCTGTTGGCGAACGGCATGGCAGAGTCTCGGCAGCTGTGGATCCAGTTGCCAATTATCAGCGCCGCTGTACGGTCAATGCCAGCGTTGTGTCGTGCTCAGGCAATTTGAGGCCGCGACGCCACCTGGTCAAACAAGGTCGGCTCCAGTGCGTCTTCCTGTTCATCGAGTACCTGGCGCGGATGGTCATTGCCCGGAATGCTGCTGTCGATCAGGCTGAGCAAGCGAGCGCCACGCTCGGTGAGCACAAAGTTTTCACCGTTGCCGCCCTGATCTTCGGGCCGGCTTTCAATGAAGCTGCGATCGAACAGCAGCTTTTCGTACTCGCACGCACGGGTCTTGAGGTGATCCAGCTCCGGTACCGGCTCGCCCTTGGCGGCCAGGGCGGCGGCGTGCTGTTCGGCATAGGGGCGCGGGGTAAAACTGTGACCGGCGCCGTTCTGCACTTCATGCAGCAGGCGTTCGATCAGGTCCCAGTCGTAGGTGATCATCGGCATGGCCTCACTCAAGGGTGTGTAAGGTTGTGACCGATGCGGGGGGCAGCGGTTCGACTGAACTTTACCCGCCTGTGGCACCTCAACCGGATAACGCACGCCAACGGAGCCCTGCCCATGAAGACCCTGTTGAACATCGCTGCCGCTGCCAGCCTGCTGCTGGCCCTGCCCAGCTGGGCCTGCACGCTTGAGGAAGCCACGGAAAAACGCGAGGAACTGGCCAAGGAGGTCACGCGACTGACGGAGCAGAATCCGCAGAAGGCCAAGGAGATCAACGAAGAATTGAAAGGCATGAAGCTAGACAGCGCCAGCAAGGACCTGCCCGACAAATGCCAGCTGATCGACAAGCGGTTGCAGGAATTGAGGACAGCAGAGAAGCAGGTCTGACGTTATCGCGGGGCAAGCCCGCTCCTACAGTAGGAGCGGG
Source organism: Pseudomonas vranovensis (assembly GCF_040438935.1). Taxonomy (NCBI): domain Bacteria; kingdom Pseudomonadati; phylum Pseudomonadota; class Gammaproteobacteria; order Pseudomonadales; family Pseudomonadaceae; genus Pseudomonas; species Pseudomonas vranovensis. The sequence goes on from NZ_CP159259.1 coordinate 3,420,411, forward strand.
CTTGCCCCGCGATCATTGCATCACTCCGCAGCCGGTGCCGGCTTGCGACGCTTCAGCGGTGCCAGGCCATCGGCACTGGCCAGCGGTGCATTGGGCTTCGGCTTGGCCGTCGGCTTGCGCTTGGCCGCGACTTTCTTGTCGCCCTTCTTGTCGGTCTTTTTCTTCTTGACCCCGGCCGCCTTGCCCGAGGCCTTGACCTTCTTCGGCCCGGTGTAGGTGCCTTTGACTTCCTTGATGACCCGGCGCTCGAAGCTCTGCTTGAGGTAGCGCTCGATGCTCGACATCAGGTTCCAGTCGCCATGGCAGATCAGCGAGACCGCCAGGCCTTCGTTACCGGCGCGGCCGGTACGGCCGATACGGTGAACGTATTCGTCGCCGCTGCGTGGCATGTCGAAGTTGATCACCAGGTCCAGGCCGTCGACGTCCAGGCCGCGGGCGGCCACGTCGGTGGCAACCAGAATCTTCGCACCGCCCTGCTTCAGCCGCTCGATCGCCAGCTTGCGGTCCTTCTGGTCCTTGTCACCGTGCAGGACGAACGCCTTGTAGTCCTTGGCCACCAGGTGACCGTAGATGCGGTCGGCCATGACCCGGGTATTGGTGAAGATGATCGCCTTTTCGTAGGTTTCGTTCTGCAGCAACCACTGAACGATCTGCTCTTTGTGCTGGTTGTGGTCGGCGGTGATAATCTGCTGGCGAGTACCTTCGGCCAGCTGGCTGACGCTGTTGAGCATCAGGTGCTCAGGCTCTTTCAATACCTTGCCGATCATGTCGCGCAGGCCGGCGCCGCCGGTGGTGGCGGAGAACAGCATGGTCTGCTCGCGGTTCGGACACTCGTTGCACAGGCGCTCGACGTCTTCGGAGAAGCCCATGTCGAGCATGCGGTCGGCTTCGTCCAGAACGATGACCTGAACATGCTCCAGGTGCAGGTTGCCGGCATTGAGCTGCTCAAGCAGGCGACCCGGAGTGCCGATCAGCACGTCCGGCACCTTGCGCAGCATGGCAGCTTGCTCTTTGAAGTCTTCGCCACCGGTGATCAGGCCAGCCTTGATGAAGGTGAACTGCGCGAAGCGCTCGACTTCCTTGAGAGTCTGCTGGGCCAGCTCGCGGGTTGGCAGCAGCACCAGGGCGCGGATCTCGACGCGTTTCTGCTTGAGGTCGACCAGGCGATTGAGCATCGGCAGGACGAAGGCTGCGGTCTTGCCGCTACCGGTTTGCGCCGTCACCCGCAGGTCCCGTCCCTGCAACGCCAGCGGAATGGCCGCTGCCTGCACCGGGGTCGGCTCGACAAATTTCAGCTCGTCCACGGCTTTGAGCAGGCGTTCGTGCAGGGCGAATTGGGAAAACACGGGTGTACCTCGGGCATGTGCAAAAAATTCAGTTGCATAGGGTAACGTTTTCCGGCGTCGCCGCCGAATTCTTTTGGCAACTTGTCGCCAATCCGCGCTCTAATGACCCTCCTTTTCACGTTTGCGGACAAATTTCACTACGGCAATGGATATTCAACAGATGTGGCAAAACGCCCTGGACCTGTGGGGCACCCTCGATCAACACCCTGTATTGCACGCGGGCCTGGGCCTGACGGTGTTGCTGGTCATCGCACTGGTGCTCGGCCGGGTGGCGCGCTTTCTGATTCTGCACGCCGCCCGTCTGCTCGGCAGGCAACCGCCGCTGCACTGGCTCAACGACCTGCGCCAGAACAAGGTTTTCCACCGCCTGGCCCAGACCACCCCCTCGCTGGTGGTGCAGTTCGGCCTGAAACTGGTGCCCGAGCTCAATGCCACCAGCCAGCACTTTCTCGGCAACGTGGCGCTGGCCTTCACCATCCTGTTCCTGACCCTGGCCATCTCGGCCCTGCTCGATGCCTTGCTGGACATCTATGCCCGCACCGAACACGCCCGCACCCGCTCGATCAAGGGCTACGTGCAGTTGGCCAAGATGGTCTTGTTCGTGTTCAGCGCCATCGTCATCGTCGCCACCCTGATCGACCGCTCGCCGCTGTTGCTGCTTTCCGGTCTGGGTGCCATGTCGGCGGTCATCCTGTTGGTGTACAAAGACACCCTGCTGTCGTTCGTGGCCAGCGTGCAATTGACCAGCAACGACATGCTGCGGGTCGGCGACTGGATCGAGATGCCCCAGGTGGGTGCCGATGGCGATGTGGTCGACATCACCCTGCACACGGTCAAGGTGCAGAACTTCGACAAGACCATCGTCTCCATTCCGACCTGGCGCCTGATGTCCGAGTCGTTCAAGAACTGGCGAGGCATGCAGCAGTCGGGCGGCCGCCGGATCAAGCGCAGCATGTTCATCGACGCCGGCGGCGTACGTTTCTTGACCGATGAAGAAGAACATCGCCTGAGCCAGGTCCACCTGCTGACCGACTACATGAGCCGCAAGCGCAGTGAACTCAGGGCCTGGAACGAGGCCCAGGGCAACGTGGCCGAAATGTCGGCCAACCGCCGGCGCATGACCAACATCGGCACCTTCCGCGCCTATGCCCTGGCCTACCTGAAGAGCCACCCCGAGATCCAGCCGAACATGACCTGCATGGTCCGCCAGATGCAGACCACTGCCCAGGGCGTGCCGCTGGAAATCTACTGCTTTACCCGCACCACGGTGTGGGCCGACTACGAGCGCATCCAGGGTGACATCTTCGACTACTTGCTGTCGGTGATGCCGGAATTCGGCCTGAGCCTGTACCAGCAGCCGAGCGGCAACGATCTGCGTGCCGGCCTGCTACCGGCCAGCCTGCCCCGCCCGCAGCGCACCCTGACTGCCGAGACGGCCGATCCACAGTGAGGCCAGGATCACCGCACCGCCGATGAACAACCTGCCCAGGGGCTCGTGTTGGTTCCAGATCAGCAGGTTGAGCAACAGCCCCACTGGCACATGCAGGTTGTTCATCACCGCAAGGGTCGCGCCGGACACCAGGCACGCGCCCTTGTTCCACCAGTACAGCCCCAGCGCCGTCGGGCATAGCCCCAGGAACAACAGCACCAGCCACTGCACATCGGTGCTTGGCAGGTGCTGGGTGTTGCCGAAAGCCAGGAAGGCCGGCAACACCACCATCAATGCCCCCAGGTAGAAATAGCCAAAGCGCCGGTAATGCGGCAAGTCGCTGGGGTTGCGCGCGATCAAGTGACGGTACAGCACCTGCCCGGCGGCGTAGGTGAAGTTGGCCAGTTGCAGCAGCAGGAAGCCGATGAAGAAATCCGGGCTGATACTGTCGAAACGGATCACTGCCGCACCGCCAACCGCGACCAGCGCTGCCACCAGTGCCCAGGGGTTGAAGCGCCGGTTCAGGGCGTCTTCGATCAGGGTCACGTGCAGGGGCGTGAGAATGGTGAACAGCAGCACTTCGGGCACCGTCAGCACCCTGAAACTCAAGTACAGGCACACATAGGTGATGCCGTATTGCAGCGCGCCGATCAGCAGCATCGAGCGCATGAAGCGCGGCTCGACCTGACGCCAGCGGGTCAGGGGCAGGAACACCAGCCCGGCCAGCACCACACGCGCCAGCACGGCGAAATAGCTGTCGACGTGACCGGCCAGGTACTCGCCGATCAGGCTGAAGGAAAACGCCTGGATCAGCGCGACGATCAATAAATAGCCCATGGTTGCCCCTTGCTGTAGAGGCGGCGACCTTATCCGCTCGCCTGTCGCTGAGCAAGCCCGCCTCTTCAGGCACAAAAAAGCCCGGTCAAAGACCGGGCAGGTACACCCAAAGGAGCAACAGGTGTCAGGCGGGAAAATTCAGTGTGCTCACGCCACCGCAGCCAGCTGGGCCTTGGCCTGGTTCAGGCCCTTCTCGTGGAAGTCGCCACCCAGGTTCAGGCCTTCGGCGTGAATGAAGGTCACGTCGTGGATACCGATGAATGCCATCACCTGGCGCAGGTAGGGTTCCTGGTGATCGCTGGAAGCGCCGGCATGGATGCCGCCACGGGCCGTGAGGATGTAGGCCTTCTTGCCGGTCAGCAGCCCCTGCGGGCCGGTTTCGGTGTACTTGAAGGTGATACCGGCACGCAGTACATGGTCCAGCCAGGCTTTCAAAGTGCTCGGAATGGTGAAGTTGTACATTGGCGCAGCCAGCACCAGCACATCGGCAGCCAGCACTTCATCGGTCAGCTCGTTGGAGCGGGCCAGGGCCTGCAGTTCATCGCCATTGCGCTGGTCTTCAGGTTTCATCCAGCCACCGAGCAGGTTGGCATCCAGGTGCGGCACCGGGTTCACGGCCAGGTCACGCAGGGTGATCGGGTCGGTCGGGTTAGCCGCCTGCCACTGGCTGACAAAGTCACGGGTCAGTTGCCGGGAGATCGAGTCCTGCTGGCGGGCGCTGCTTTCGATAACAAGTACACGGGACATTGGGTTTGCCTCCATCGGCGAATGCGGTCAGTCGATGGAGGTAAGATTAATCGGTGACCGATCGATTAAAAAGCGTAAAATCTGGGTGCAACCTATCAGTTAATTTGTTTTATTAGCCCAATGCTCTACCCTCAAGAACGGCGTGAGCCGCCTTTCACTCTTGAGGTTTGCAGTCCAGGGTGATGCGCAGCTTGATGATCTTGCGATTGAATTTGGCGGTGACATCCCGGCTTTGCTTGGCCGGCACCTGGACCCGACGCACCCGAGGCGCCTCCGGGCCGTTCTGGAACCGGACCTTGCACTGGGCCGGCACGTCACCGTAGTTGTTCAGGGTGATCGAACCCATGTCGTAGTCAGTGTCATAGGTGGTGTAGTCGACCTTGACGCCGTCCAGCTGCTTGTCCACATCGATGGGGTAAGCCAGCGCCGTGAGCGGAAGCAGGGCCAGCAATACAGCACAACATTTCTTCATACGACGCTCTCCATGAAAGAGCGCCAGCTTAGGACAACAGGAGCCGAAGATGAAAGCGCCGCGCGTTACCCTGGATCAGTGGCGGACCCTTCAGGCGGTGGTCGACCACGGTGGTTTTGCCCAGGCGGCCGAAGCCCTGCACCGCTCGCAATCCTCGGTGAGCTACACCGTGGCCCGCATGCAGGATCAACTGGGCGTGCCGTTGCTGCGCATCGACGGACGCAAGGCGGTGCTGACCGAAGCCGGCAATGTGTTGCTGCGCCGCTCCCGGCAACTGGTCAAGCAGGCCAGCCAACTCGAAGACCTGGCCCATCACATGGAACAGGGCTGGGAAGCCGAAGTGCGCCTGGTGGTCGATGCCGCCTACCCCAATGCCCGCCTGGTCCGCGCCTTGAGTGCGTTCATGCCGCAAAGCCGTGGCTGCCGGGTGCGGCTGCGCGAAGAGGTGCTGTCCGGGGTCGAGGAGGTGCTGCATGAAGGCATCGCCGACCTTGCCATCAGCGGCTTCAATATCTCCGGCTACCTGGGCACCGAGTTGAGCTCGGTGGAGTTCGTCGCCGTCGCCCACCCTGACCACAGCCTGCATCGCCTTGGACGGGAGCTAAGCTTCCAGGACCTGGAAAGCCAGTTGCAGGTCGTGATCCGCGACTCGGGACGAGCCCAGCCGCGCGATGTCGGCTGGCTCGGTGCCGAACAGCGCTGGACGGTCGGCAGCCTGGCCACCGCCGCCACCTTCGTCAGCAGCGGCCTGGGTTTTGCCTGGCTGCCGCGCCACCTGATCGAGCGCGAGCTGCGCGAAGGCATCCTCAAGCCCTTGTCGCTGGATCAGGGTGGCAGCCGTCATCCACTGTTCTACCTTTACTCCAACAAGGACAAACCCCTGGGCCCGGCCACACAGATTCTCATCGAGTTGCTGCGCAACTTCGATACCGCACCGCTGGATGTGCCCTTCGCCGCCCCCGCCCAAGCCTGACAGGAATCACGCCCATGGCCTATTTCGAACACGAAGGTTGCTCGCTGCACTACGAGGAATACGGCCAGGGCGACCCACTGGTGCTGCTGCATGGCCTGGGCTCCAGTTGCCAGGACTGGGAAATGCAGGTGCCAACCCTTGCCCGGCACTACCGGGTGATCCTGATGGATATCCGCGGCCACGGGCGCTCCGACAAGCCCCGCGAGCGCTACAGCATCGCAAGTTTCAGTGCCGACCTGCTGGCCCTGCTCGAACACCTGCAAACCGGCCCGGTGCATCTGGTGGGTTTGTCCATGGGTGGCATGGTGGGGTTCCAGTTTGCGGTCGACCACCCCGAAATGCTGCGCAGCCTGTGCATCGTCAACAGTGCCCCCGAGGTCAAGCGCCGCACCCGCAGCGACTGGGTCTGGTGGGCCAAGCGCTGGGCCATGGCCCGCGCACTGAGCCTTGAAACCATTGGCAAGGCCCTGGCTGCCCGCCTGTTCCCCAAACCCGAGCAGGCAAGCCTGCGACGCACGATGGCCGAGCGCTGGGCTAAGAACGACAAACGCGCTTATCTATCGAGCTTCGACGCCATTGTCGGTTGGGGCGTCAGCGAACGCATCGGGCAGATCCGCTGTCCTACCCTGGTCATCAGCGCCGACCAGGATTACACCCCGGTACAACTGAAAGAACGCTATGTCAGCCTGATTCCCCAGGCACGACTGGCGGTCATCGAGGATTCGCGGCACGCTACGCCGCTGGACCAACCCCAGGTTTTCAATCAGACGCTGCTGCAGTTTCTGGCAGCGTCCACCACCCCTCAAGGAACATTGAGCCCATGCTGAAAAAACTCCTGCTCGCCACCTGCTCGGTCGTCTTCGCCACCAGCCTGATGGCTGCCGACAAGGCGCCTCACGTACTGCTCGACACCAGCTTCGGCCAGATCGAAGTGGAACTGGACCCAGTCAAGGCGCCGATCAGCAGCAAGAACTTCCTCCAATACGTGGACAGCGGCTTCTACAACAACACCATTTTCCACCGGGTGATTCCAGGCTTCATGGCCCAGGGTGGCGGCTTTACCGAGCAAATGGTGCAAAAGCCCACCAAGGACCCGATCCGTAACGAAGCCAGCAACGGCCTGCACAACACCCGTGGCACGCTGTCGATGGCGCGTACCTCCAACCCGAATTCGGCCACCAGCCAGTTCTTTATCAACGTGGCCGACAACGCCTTCCTCGACCCGGGCCGCGATGCCGGTTATGCCGTGTTCGCCAAAGTGGTCAAGGGCATGGATGTAGTCGACCAGATCGTCAACTCGCCAACCACCGTCAAGAAAGGCATGCGTGATGTGCCGGTTGACCCGGTATTCATCAAGTCGGCCAAACGCATCGACTGATCCCAAGGTTTCACAGGGACGTGAACCAAGGCCTTTGGGTCGACCAGACAGGAGTTACCCCGTTCATGTTGTTCCGCCGCTTCGAAAAGCTGATCGATATCTTCCGAGAAGCGCCCAGCGCAGCACCGCCCAGTACGGTGCTGCCGTTCTACCTCTACTACCTGCGCCAGGTGTGGCCAAGCTTTGCCGCCCTGCTGGTGGTCGGTCTTGTTGGCGCACTGATCGAAGTGGCGCTGTTCAGCTACCTGAGCCGGATCATCGACCTGGCCCAGGGCACTCCGAACATCAATTTCTTCAGCGAGCACGCCGGTGAACTGCTGTGGATGCTGGTGGTGGCGCTGATCCTGCGGCCGGTGTTCGTCGGCCTGCACGATTTGCTGGTCCACCAGACCATCAGCCCCGGCATGACCAGCATGATTCGCTGGCAAAACCACACTTACGTGCTCAATCAGAGCCTGAACTTCTTCCAGAGCGACTTCGCCGGGCGTATCGCTCAACGCATCATGCAGACAGGCAACTCGCTGCGCGACTCGGCGGTGCAGGCGGTGGATGCCCTTTGGCATGTACTGATCTATGCCATCAGCTCGCTGGTGCTGTTTGCCGAGGCCGACTGGCGCCTGATGCTGCCACTGATCACCTGGATCCTCTGCTATATCGGCGCGCTCTATTACTTCGTGCCACGGGTCAAGGCCCGGGCGGTGGTCTCCTCCGACGCCCGCTCCAAGCTCATGGGCCGGATCGTCGATGGCTACACCAACATCGCCACCCTCAAACTCTTTGCCCATACCGACTACGAACAACAGTACGCCCGCGAAGCCATCAGCGAGCAGACCGAAAAAACCCAGTTGGCCGCCCGCGTGGTCACCAGCATGGACGTGGTCATTACCAGCCTCAACGGCCTGCTGATCGTCGGCACCACGGGCCTTGCGCTGTGGCTGTGGACCCAGTCGCTGATCAGTGTCGGCGCCATTGCCCTGGCCACCGGCCTGGTGATCCGCATCGTCAACATGTCGGGCTGGATCATGTGGGTGGTCAACGGCATCTTCGAGAACATCGGCATGGTCCAGGACGGCCTGCAGACCATCGCCCAGCCGGTCAGCGTGACCGACTCGCCCAACGCCCCGAGCCTCAAGGTCGACCGCGGCGCAGTGAAGTTCGAGAACGTGGGCTTTCACTACGGCAAGGGCAGCCGGATCATCGACGGCCTGAACCTGGAGATCCGTCCCGGCGAGAAGATCGGCCTGATCGGCCCGTCGGGTGCTGGCAAGTCGACCTTGGTCAACCTGCTGCTGCGCCTGTACGACCTGGAGAGCGGTCGCATCCTGATCGACGGCCAGGACATCGCCCAGGTAACCCAGGCCAGCCTGCGTGCACAGATCGGCATGATCACCCAGGACACCTCCCTGCTGCACCGCTCGATCCGCGACAACCTGCTGTACGGTCGCCCGGACGCCAGTGAAGAAGACCTCTGGGAGGCGGTGCGCCGGGCCCGCGCCGACGAGTTCATCCCGCAGCTGTCAGACGCCCAGGGGCGTACCGGCTTCGATGCCCATGTGGGTGAGCGTGGGGTGAAATTGTCGGGCGGCCAGCGTCAGCGCATCGCCATTGCCCGGGTACTGCTCAAGAACGCGCCGATCCTGATCATGGACGAAGCGACCTCGGCGCTGGACTCGGAAGTCGAGGCGGCGATCCAGGAGAGCCTGGAAACCCTGATGCAAGGCAAGACGGTGATCGCCATTGCCCACCGCCTGTCGACCATCGCCCGCATGGATCGCCTGGTGGTGCTCGAGAAGGGCCGCATTGCCGAGATGGGCAGCCATGCCGAGTTGCTGGCTCACCAGGGCTTGTATGCGCGGTTGTGGCATCACCAGACCGGTGGGTTTGTGGGCATCGACTGAAATCTGCTGTGCGTTCATCGCTGGCACGCCCGCTACCACAATGCCCTGTCCAGGCAGCGCCTGTGGGAGCGGGCTTGCCCCGCGATAATGCCCTCACACCTGCCGATAAGGCAACGCCGTACGCGCATCCTCTGCATACGCCATCACCCCCGCCCGCTCCTGTTCCAGGAACGCCTCCACCGCCCGCCTCAAGCCTGGATGCAACAGGTAATGCCAGGACCGGGTAATCACCGGCTCGAACCCGCGAATCAACTTGTGCTCGCCCTGGGCCCCGGCATCGAAGCGCTGCAACCCCTCGGCAATGGCGAAGTCCATGCCCTGGTAGAAACAGGTCTCGAAATGCAGCCGGTCGAACTCATCCAGGCAGCCCCAGTACCGACCATACAGGCTGTCGCCGCCGACCAGGCTGAATGCCATGGCCACATCACGCCCGGCCTGGCGCGCCATGACCACCCGGATCGCTGTGGGCATGCGCTCGGCCAGCAAGCTGAAGAACGAGCGCGTCAGGTACGGCGCGCGCCGCCGCACGGCATAGGTGTTGGCATAACAGGCAAAGACAAAATCCCACTGCACCTCACTGAGTTCATCACCCCGCATCCAGCGAAATTCGATCCCCTGCCCCGCCACCTGCTCGCGCTCCTTGCGCATTTGCTTGCGCTTGCGGGAGGCGAGGCTGTCGAGAAAGTCCTGGAAATCCCGATAGCCCTGGTTGCGCCAATGAAACTGGCAGCCCAGGCGCTCCATCCAGCCTTCACGGCTGCGCATCACCGCATCACCCTGTTCATCGGTGAAGTTGACATGCGCCCCAGACAACCCTTGCTCGAACAGCGCCTCGCCGAGCAGATCGATCAAGGTCCCACACGCGTGGGCATCGCCCAACAGGCGCGAGCCAGTGACCGGTGAAAACGGCACGGCACACAGCAGCTTCGGGTAATAGGCAATCCCGGCCCGCTCACAGGCATCGGCCCAGCCGTGGTCGAAGACATATTCGCCAAAGGAGTGGGTTTTCACATAGGCCGGCAGGGCCGCCTGCACCTGTCCCGCGGCATCGGTGAGCAGGCGATGAGCCGGCGTCCAGCCGGTACGGCCGCTGACGCTGCCGCTGTCCTCCAGGCTGCTCAGGAAGGCATGGCGCAAAAATGGCTGTTCCCCCGGCACCAGGGCATCCCAGGTGGCAGGTGTGAGGTCGGCGAGGCGAGGCAGGATGAGGTTGGGCATGGGCGCAGTCTGCCTCTTCATGCGGACGAAAAAAAGCCCCGCCAGAGCGGGGCTGAAGATCTAACGGATGAGGAGCGATGTTGCTTAGAACACGTACTGCGCGCGCATTACAAAACCGTCGCCGCTGTCGTCGCCGGCAGCGTTCTCGGCGTTGTCGACATTAGCCTTGACGTACACGCCGCTGAGCTTGATCGATTCGTTGGCGTACCAGTTCACACCCACGTTGTGGACCTTGGCTTCGACGTCGTCGATGTTGGCGAACGCACCGTTGTCGTCGTCGACGCTCAGGTGGTCGTAGCGGTAGAAGACTTCCCAGGCACCGATCTGCTTGTTCGACGGTTTGATGGCGTCGAATTTGCCCAGCTTGTAGCCACGGGACTCACCCGTGATGGTGTAGGCCAGTTGACCGTAGTAGCCGTCGGCCTTGATGTCGGAGAAGGCAGCGCTGTCGGCTTCGACTTCACGCTTGATGTATTCACCCTGTACCGAGAACGGGCCCATGGCCCAGGCGGCTTCCAGGTTCCACGCCTTGTCGGTGTCGTAGGAACCGACCGGGGAGTTGTTGGCGCCACCGAGGGTCAGGCGGTTACCGTTGCTGCCGGCATCCTGGCCACCATCGGTGCTCACGCCACGCATGCCCAGGCGGCTGCGGATACGGCCGTCGAACGCGGTGTCGGAGAGGTCACGCTGGGCGTAGTTGACGCCAAAGTGCAGAACGTTGCCAGCTTCGTGCATCGGGGCAAAGACGCCGCGCAGGTTGAACTGCTTGGTGCTGTCGCCGTCCTTGTCTTGGTTGGTAGCGTCCTTGGCGAACACACCGACCGAACCGTACAGCGAGTCACCGGCGTTGCCGGAGGCCTGCAGGCCCATGCCGCCGTTGTGCGAGTTGGTCCAGTCGACCAGGTCGTACGCGGCGGTACGCTCTTGAGCGGTGACCCACTTGGAGCTGGTGGCTTTTTCCAGGCCAAACTCAGGGTCGAAACGGCCAACCTTGATCGAGACCGGCTTGAAGCCGTTGTAGGCCAGCGACGCTTCGTCGAAATAACCATCTTCGGAGCGGTTGTCACCGCCGGAGTTGTGCGAGAAGTCGTAGGCGATCGCATAGGCCCAGTCGGTGTACAGCACGCCGCCCAGTTCCAGGTAGGCGCGCCGGAAGTAACCGGCGTCCGCGGTGTTGCCGTTGTTGGTGTAGAAACCGTCAAAACGGCTGTAGTCAGCCTGGATACGACCGCCCAGCTTGAAGCTGAATTCCTTGTCGGTGGTAGCGACCTCGAGGCCACCTTTGGTCTTGACTACGATATCGGCGCCGTCGGTGGTCACGGTACCCGCGAAAGCCTGGGCGGTAACGGCCATTGCCAAGGCGCTGGCTGCGAAACCTGCGAAGTGCTTACGGATCATCGAAGAAGCTCCCCTACTTTATGGTCTTGATAATGTTGGAAAAACACGCGGCTTGGGCCACTTGTGCTGGGGAGGAATCTTGGCGGGGGCTTATGTCAGATCAGTGGCTTTTATATAAATGTTTTATGACAACGGAACTTTTTTACTTCGAAAGGAAATAAGCCTGAAAGCCCCATTGCAGGGCCTCCGGGCGGGCTTTCAGCGGCTTTTTTGCTCGCGCCGGGCGTCTGTCAGGCGCTGGACGATTTCATCGACATCGTCTACCGGCGCTTCGGGCAGTGCCTTGATCGTCGCCTGGGCCAGGCGCATCTGTTTGATGAACCGCCGGCAGTTCTTGCAGAACAGCAGATGCTGGCGTGCCAGCAGGTTCTCGCCCAGGGTCAGTTGGCCATCCAGGTAATCGCTTGAGCGGGCGACCAGGTCCTTGCAGCTCAGCATTGGCCGGTTTCCTCGAAGTGTTCCAGGGTGGCGAAGACCTTCAGCCTCGCCCGGTGCAACAGCACGCGGACATTGGAGAGCGAGATGTCGAGAAGATTACAGATCTCCTCCAGTTCCAGTCCCTGGCGCTCGCGCAGAACCAGCACGCTGCTTTGCAGCTGCGACAGGCTGAGCAAGGTGTGCTCCAGGCATTCGCGCAACTGGTCCTGGCTCAGCAGCGCTTCTGGAGAGTCCTGGTGCCAGGCATGAGGCGCCAGCAGCCAATGACCGTCACTGGCGAACCGGTCATCGCCGACGCTGCCGTGGGGGGACGGGAGATCATCAAGCAGCACTTCGCGGCGATTCTGCTTGTAGCGATTCTTGGCCGCGTTGGCGGTAATGGTCAGCAGCCAGGTCTTGAGGCTTGAGCGCCCCTGAAAGCCCGGCAAGCCGCGCACCACGGCCAGCCAGGCATCCTGCACGGCTTCATCGGCCTGGCGGCTGCCGAGGATGGCATAAGCCACGGCGCGCATGGCGCCCTGGTAAGTGCTCACCAATTCCTTGAACGCCTGTTGCTCGCCGAGCAACAGGCGTTCAAGCAAGCGTGCATCGGACTCGACCGTCATCGCCACCTCTTCCTGAACGAGCCCAATGGACGGTGAACCGCGCGGTTTGTTACAGCCGCACTCAACGCTTGCGCAGAATCACGCTGCCGATCGAGTAGCCGGCACCAAAGGAACTGAGTACACCCAGCGAGCCCTTGGGCAGATCGTCCTGGTGCTTGTGCAGTGCAATCACTGAGCCGGCCGAACTGGTGTTGGCGTAGGTATCGAGAATCACCGGCGCTTCTTCTTCCAGGGCGTCGCGGCCCAGCAGCTTCTTGACGATCAGGTGGTTCATGCTCAGGTTGGCCTGGTGCAGCCAGAAGCGCTTGACGTCGCTGACGTTGAGGTTGTTCTCGGCCAGGTGCTGGCCAATCAGCTCGGCGACCATCGGGCAGACCTCGCGGAACACCTTGCGGCCTTCCTGGACGAAGAGTTTGTCGGGCGCACCGATACCCTCTTCGGCCGCCCGGTTGAGGAAGCCGAAGTTGTTGCGGATGTTGTTGGAGAACTGAGTCAGCAGCTTGGTGCTGACGATGTCGAACGGGTGCGCCGACGTCGCCAGGTCGGCACGCTCGACCAGCACCGCAGTGGCTGCATCACCAAAGATGAAATGACTGTCGCGGTCACGGAAGTTGAGGTGGCCGGTGCAGATTTCCGGGCTGATCACCAGCACGGCGCGAGCCTGGCCCAGCTGCACGCTGTTGCAGGCAGTCTGGATGCCGAAGGTGGCCGAGGAGCATGCCACGTTCATGTCGAAGCCGAAGCCGTTGATGCCCAGGGCCTGCTGGACTTCGATGGCGATAGCCGGGTATGGGCGCTGCAGGTTGGAGCAGGCAACGATTACCGCGTCGACATCGGCGGCAGTGCGGCCGGCGCGTTCCAGCGCCTGTTCGGCAGCCGCCACGGCCATCTGGCAAAGGATCGAAGGTTCATCGTTGGAACGCTCGGGCAGGCGTGGCGCCATGCGCTGCGGGTCGAGGATACCGGCCTTGTCCATGACAAAGCGGCTCTTGATGCCGGAAGCCTTTTCGATGAACGCGGCGCTGGACTCGGCCAGGGCCTGCACTTCGCCGCGCTCGATGGCCTGGGCGTTGTCAGCGTTGAACTGCTGCACATAGGCGTTGAAGGATTCCACCAGCTCTTCGTTGGAGATGCTGTTGGCCGGGGTGTACAGGCCGGTGCCGCTGATGACGACGTTATGCACGGTCGTTCCTCTGTTCGGTCGTTTTTTATTGGTACCAAGGTACCAAGTTGATCTGGCAATGACCCCATTCAGGGATCACTGCGCTGTACTTGATTCTGGCGCCGCGCAGCCCCTGAAAAATCCGGGGGACGCGGCGGATATCGTCCAAGTGTGCCACAACTGCCGGGGTTAGGCTTCCACCTGGCCCCACTGCTTGCTCAGTCGTTTGTCGGAAACCGGCACCTTGGTACCCAACTGCTGGGCGAACAGTGAAACCCGGTATTCCTCAAGCCACCAGCGGTACAACGTCAGTTGTTCATCGCGCTTGCCCTCCTGGGCATGCTTGTCGGCGCGGCTCTTGTATTGGGTCCACAGGTTGCCCAGTTCGCCGCTCCACACCCGGTCCTTCTGCACCTGGCTGCCAAGCTTCTCCAGGCGCAGTTCGATGGCCTTCAGGTAGCGCGGCAACTCCTTGAGCCACACCCCCGGGGTTTCGCGGACAAAGCCCGGGTACACCAGGTTGCCCAGTTGCTGCTTGATATCGTTGAGTGCCACGGCCTGGGCCAGGTCGATCTTGCCCTTGAAGCGCTTTTGCAGGCCGTGCCAGAGCTTGAGGATCTCCAGTGTCAGGCGTGCCAGGCGCTCGGCGTGCTCGGTCCAGCTGCCGCGCTTGCGCTCGGCCAGCGTCGCCAGGCCCGCACCATCGCGAGGCAGGGTACTTTCACCTTCAAGGATGCAACTGTCGAGGCTGGCCAGCAGGATGTCCTCGACCAGCGCCTCGATGCGCCCCAGTTCACGGTACAGCAGGCCCAGTTCAGTGAGCCCCGGCAGCTTGCCGCGCAGGAACTTGGCAGGCTCTGCCAACTGCTGCAGCAACAGCCGCTGCAAGGCGCGGCGGTGCTGGAACTCGGCCTCGGCCAGGGTCGAGAAGCGCCCTTCCTTGACCGTGCCGTTCTCTTCCACCAAGGCTGGGTAGACCGTCATCGACAGGCCGGCAATCTTCTGTTGCGCTGTCTCGGCCACCTGGGCAAACGCCTTGGCCTGCACCGGTTGCTGACTCTTTTCCGTCTGCGGCACCGCCAGCGCAGCCTGGCTTGCCGCGGCAAAGCGTGCAGTCAACTCGGCAAGATCGCGACCTTCACCCAGGAACTTGCCCCGGGCGTCGACCACTTCCAGGTTCATCTTCAGGTGATTGTCCACTTGGCCTGCCGCTTCGGCCCAGGCCTCGTCACTGACCCGCGCCCCGGTCATGCGCAGCAGTTCACGCCCCAGCGCCTGGGGCAACGAGCCTTCGGCAAAGGTCATGCGCTGCAGGGCGGCCTTGACGAAGTCCGGCACCGGCACGAAGTTCTTGCGCAAGGCCTTGGGCAGGTTGCGCACCAGGGCAATGCACTTGGCTTCGAGCAAGCCCGGAACCAACCATTCCAGACGCTCACCCGGCAGACTCGGCAGCAATGGCGCCGGTACCCGCACCGTAACGCCGTCGCGTGGATGGTTGGGCTCAAAGTGATAACTCAAGGCCAGGCTCAGTTCGCCCAGGCGCAAGGTGTCGGGGTACTGCGCCGCCGTCACTTCACTGGCCTCCCGAGCCAGCACGTCTTCCTCGCGCATTATCAACAGCTGCGGGTCTTTCTGGCTGTTGACCCGGTACCAGCTGTCGAAGGTGGCGGTCTGGTGGATTTCAGCCGGCAAGCGCGCTTCATAGAAGCCGTACAGGGTTTCCTCGTCGGCCAGGATGTCGCGGCGACGGGCCTTGGCCTCCAGCTCGTCAAGTTGTTCGAGCAGTTGCCGGTTGGCCGCCAGACACCTGGCCCTGGACTGGATCTCGCCACCCACCAGCGCCTCGCGGATAAACAGCTCGCGGGACATCACCGGGTCGATCGGCCCGAAGTGTACCGGGCGCCGACCGACCACGATCATGCCGTACAGCGTGACCTGCTCGAAGGCCACCACCTGGCCACGTTTCTTCTCCCAGTGCGGCTCGAAGTGGTTCTTCTTGATCAGGTGGCCTGCCAGTGGCTCGATCCAGTCCGGCTCGATCTTGGCCACCATGCGCGCATACAGCTTGGTGGTTTCCACCAGCTCTGCGGTCATGATCCACTGCGGGCGCTTTTTCCCCAGCCCCGACGACGGATGCACCCAGAAGCGTCGCTGGCGCGCACCGAGGTAATCACCGTCCTCGGTCTTCTGGCCGATCTGGCTGATCAGGCCCGAAAGGATTGCCTTGTGCAGTCTCGGGTAGTCGGCCGGTTCTTTGTTGATGCTCAACTGCAGGTCGCGGCAGATCAGGCTCAACTGCCGGTGGGCATCGCGCCATTCACGCAGGCGCAGGTAATTGAGGAAGTTCTTGCGGCACCAGTTGCGCAAGGGGCTCGCGGTCAAGGCCTGGCGCTGCTCTTCAAAGCCACGCCACAGATTGACCAGGGCGGCGAAGTCCGAGTCGACATCCTTCCATTGGGCATGGGCCTGGTCGGCAGCCTGCTGACGCTCGGGCGGACGCTCGCGCGGGTCTTGCACCGACAGGGCACTGGCGACGATCAACAGCTCGTTGAGGCTGCCCTGCTTGGCACCTTCGAGCAGCATGCGGCCCAGGCGCGGGTCGACCGGCAGGCGCGCCAGTTGCCGGCCCAGCGGCGTCAGCTGGTTCTCGCGGTTGACCGCCGATAGCTCCTGCAACAGGTTGAAGCCGTCGCTGATAGCCTTGCCATCTGGCGGCTCGATGAACGGGAACGCGTCGATCTCGCCCAGGCGCAGGTGCAGCATTTGCAGGATGACTGCAGCCAGGTTGGTGCGCAGGATCTCGGGGTCGGTGAAGGCCGGGCGGGCGTTGAAGTCTTCCTCGCTGTACAGGCGCACGCAGATGCCCGGCTCCACCCGCCCGCAGCGACCCTTGCGCTGGTTGGCGCTGGCCTGGGACACGGCCTCGATCGGCAGCCGCTGGACCTTGGCGCGGTAGCTGTAGCGGCTGATGCGTGCGGTGCCGCTGTCGATTACGTAGCGAATGCCCGGCACTGTCAGCGAGGTCTCGGCAACGTTGGTCGCCAGTACCACGCGACGGCCCGGATGGGACTGGAAGATCTTCTGCTGCTCGGCCGGCGACAGGCGCGCATACAACGGCAGGATTTCGGTGTGGCGCAGCTGGGCCTTGCGCAGCATTTCGGCGGCGTCGCGAATCTCGCGCTCACCTGGCAAGAACACCAGCACATCGCCCGGCCCCTTGCCCTGGCTGCGCTCGAAGGCGGCAATTTCGTCGAGGGTGGCGAGGATGGCCTGGTCCACCGTCAGGTCGTCTTCGACCCGGTTGCCCTCCTCATCCTGCTCGCTGGTCAGCGGCCGGTACCAGGTTTCCACCGGGTAGGTGCGGCCGGACACTTCAATGATCGGCGCATCGTTGAAGTGCTTGGAAAAACGCTCCAGGTCGATGGTCGCCGAGGTAATGATCACCTTGAGGTCCGGGCGACGCGGCAACAGGGTCTTCAGGTAGCCGAGCAGGAAGTCGATGTTCAGGCTGCGCTCGTGGGCTTCGTCGACAATGATGGTGTCGTAGCGCTCGAGAAAACGGTCGTGCTGGGTTTCAGCCAGCAGGATGCCGTCGGTCATCAGCTTGACCAGGGTGTTGGCATCGCTCTGGTCTTCAAAGCGCACCTGATAGCCCACCAAAGCCCCCAGCGGCGTGCCGAGTTCTTCGGCCACCCGGGTCGCCACACTGCGCGCCGCGATACGCCGTGGCTGGGTGTGGGCAATCAGGCCATGCTGGCCACGGCCCAGTTCCAGGCAGATTTTCGGTAGCTGGGTGGTTTTGCCCGAGCCGGTCTCCCCGGCAATGATCAACACCTGATGCTCGGCCAGGACCTTCTTGATCTCGTCCCGCTTGGCCGCAATCGGCAGGCTGTCGTCGTAACGGATGCTCGGCACACTGGCCTTGCGCGCGGTGACCTGGGCGCAGGACGCCTGGACCTTCTCCACCCATTGGGCCAACTTCGCCTCGTCCGGGCGCTTGCGCAATTCATGCAATTGGCGGCGCAGGCGGTGGCGCTCGGCAATCATGGCGTGGTCGAGGTTTTTCAGCAGTTGATCGATAGCGTGGTCAGTCATGGGGGCTTTTAGTTGTGCAGGTGAGCCTGCTTTTTCATGATTGGCATAGGAAGGGCTGCGATTGTCGCAGATTTGCCCCCGCTCGGCACGGTTGCGGGTGGCGACCAGTATGTTTAGCCGTTGATGATCTGAAGGTATACAAAGGCTGATTTAATGAACCTTCCTTGGCGTGGGAGTATCCAGGCATGACTTCGCCCCTGTGTATGCCCCGCCCGCTGTTGCGCCCTTCGTTCCCGAAGGTGCGGGCTCGCTCTGGCGAAAACCCGCTGGTTCATATCATTCTCGCCTTCTGGGCCTTGTGGCACTGCCGCCATGCCCGCCCACCCGATACTCGCCTCGCTCTGCACTGAACCGTGCGGCCAACCCCTGGCCGACTTTCCTTGTCGATGGCTGTCGCCTGATGGCGAATACAGTCCTGTGCGCCTGATGGCGCGAGCGAGCACCCGATGCAATTTGCCCCCCTTGAGCAGGCCCGAAGTTTCCTGGCACAAAACCCCGATATCGAAATGATCGAGCTGTTCATCCTCGATGCCAACGGCGTGCCCCGCGGCAAGCTGCTGCACCGCGAAGAACTGCTGGCGGTGTATGAAAGCGGCCGGCCGCTGCCCAGCACCATCCTCGGGCTGACCCTCAATGGCGATGATGTCGAGAACTCCGGGCTGGTGTGGGACGTGGGCGATATCGACTGCCGCGCCTACCCGCTGGAAAACAGCCTGGTGCGCCTGCCCTGGCGGCAGATCCCCACGGCCGCAGTGCAGGTCAGCATGCACCCCAGCGAAGGCATGCCGGCGACCATCGCCGACCCGCGCCACCTGCTGGTCAAGGTGATCGATGCGCTCAAGGCCGAGGGCTACCACCCGGTCATGGCGTGCGAGCTGGAGTTCTACCTGCTCGATCAGAAGCGCGACGCCCATGGTCGGCCGCAACCGGCACTCGACAGCGACGGCGGGCGCCCTCGCGGTACCCAGGTGTATGGCCTGCGCGAACTGGAACAGATCGAGCCGTTCCTCGCCGACCTGTATGCCGCCTGCAAGGCCCAAGGGATTCCGGCGCGTACCGCCATTTCCGAATACGCCCCAGGCCAGGTGGAAATCACCCTGGAGCACGGCGATGCACTGCTGGCGATGGACCAGGCGGTGCGCTACAAGCGCCTGGTCAAAGGCGTGGCGCACAAGCACGGCATGCAGGCGTGCTTCATGGCCAAGCCGTTCGACGACCTGGCCGGCACCGGCATGCACATGCACGTGAGCCTGGCCGATGCCGAAGGCAACAACCTCTACGCCAGCGACGACAAGGCCGGCACCCCGCTGCTGCGCCAGTCGGTGGCCGGCATGCTCGAGCACTTGCTCGACTCGCTGCTGTTGTTCTGCCCCAACGCCAACTCGTACCGGCGCTTCCAGGCCAACAGCTATGCACCGCTGGCGCCGACCTGGGGCGTCGACAACCGTACCGTGAGCCTGCGCGTACCGGGCGGCCCGGCCAACAGTCGGCATATCGAACACCGCATCTGCGGAGCCGATGCCAACCCGTACCTGGCCGCAGCGGCGATCCTCGCCAGCATCCACCACGGCATTCGCCAGCAGCTCGACCCGGGCGCCCCGGTCGAAGGCAACGGCTATGCCCAGGCCAAGGAACTGCTGCCCACCGACTGGCTGACCTCGCTCAAGGCCCTGGAGTCTTCAAGCTGGGCGCGCGAGGCGTTCGGTGAAGCCTTCCTCGGCGTTTACCTGGCGGTCAAACGCGCCGAGTACCGTCAGTTCATGGCCGAAGTCGGTGAACAGGACTGGCGCTGGTACCTGACCCAGGCCTGATCCCTTTATTTTTGCGCCAAGGATTTTTTATGAACGCAGCCGTGAATACCGGCACCGCCCAGCGCAGTGCTTCCTACTACACCGCCAGCCTGAACGACGCTACCCAGTACCCCACCCTCAAGGGCACGGTAAACGTTGATGTGGCGATTATCGGCGGCGGCTTTACCGGTGTCGCCAGCGCCGTGGAACTGGCCGAACGCGGGCTCAAGGTCGCTATCGTCGAAACCAACCGCATTGGTTGGGGCGCCAGCGGGCGCAACGGTGGCCAGGTCACCGGCAGCCTGTCGGGCGATGAAGCCATGCGCAAGCAGATGCGCGACAGGCTGGGCAACGAGGTGGACGACTTTATCTGGCACCTGCGCTGGCGCGGCCACCAGATCATCGAGCAACGGGTAGAGCGCTACGGCATTGCCTGCGACCTCAAGCGCGGCCATTTGCATGCAGCGATGAAGCCCTCGCACATGACAGAACTGCAGGCTTTCGAGGCCGAGGCGCGGCGCCGCGGCATGGGCGATCAGGTGCAACTGCTGGATCGCGCCGACATGGCCGAACACCTGCAAAGCCCGCTGTACCTAGGCGCCCTGAAGAACCTGCGCAACCTGCACCTGCATCCGCTCAATTTGTGCCTGGGCGAAGCCCGCGCTGCCCACAGCCTGGGTGCGCTGATCTTCGAGAATTCCGAGGTACTGGATATCGTCCACGGCGAACACCCTGCCATCGTCACGTCCCAGGGGCGGGTCGAAGCCAAGCAGATCCTGCTGGCGGGCGACGTGTACCACAAACTGGAAAACCGCCAGCTCAAGGGCAAGATCTTCCCGGCCATGGGCGGCATCGTCACCACTGCACCGCTGGGCGAGCTGGCTGCGCAGATCAACCCCCAGGACCTGGCGGTGTACGACTGCCGTTTCGTGCTCGACTACTACCGCCTGACCGCCGATGGCCGCCTGCTGTTCGGTGGCGGCGCCAACTACTCAGGGCGTGACTCGCGGGATATCGCCGGCGAACTGCGCCCGTGCATCGAACGTACCTTCCCGGCGCTCAAGGGTGTGCCAATCGAGTTCCAGTGGAGTTGCGCGATGGGCATCGTGGTCAACCGCATTCCGCAGTTGGGCAAGCTGTCAGACAACGTCTGGTACTGCCAGGGCTATTCGGGGCACGGCATTGCCACCAGCCATATCATGGGCGAGATCATGGCCGAGGCCCTGACCGGCACGCTGGAGAAATACGATACGTTTGCCGGCTGCAAGCACATCAAGGTGCCCATGGGCGATGTGCTGGGCAATCCGTTGTTGGCGGCGGGGATGTGGTATTACCAGATGCTCGAGAAGCTGCGCTAAGCGCAAAAGCATCGCGGGGCAAGCCCGCTCCTACAACGTTTGTAGGAGCGGGCTTGCCCCGCGACTGTCCTGCACAGAAGCGATCAGGCGATCTTCTTCAGCCCCAGCTTCTTCAACTCTTCATCACGCAGCTCACGACGCAGGATCTTGCCGACGTTGGTGGTCGGCAGCGCCTCGCGGAACTCGATGAACCGCGGCACCTTGTAGCCGGTGACGTTGGCACGCATGTGCTCCATCACTTGTTCCTTGGTCAGGGTCACACCCGGCCGTGCAACGATGAAGAGCTTGATCACTTCACCGGATTTCTCGTCCGGTACGCCGATGGCCGCGCATTGCAGCACGCCAGGCAATGCGGCCAAGACATCTTCGAGCTCGTTGGGATAAACGTTGAAACCGGAGACCAGGATCATGTCTTTCTTGCGGTCGACGATGCGCATGTAGCCGTCCGGCTGGATCAGCGCGATGTCACCGGTCTTGAGCCAGCCTTCGCTGTCGAGGATCTCGTTGGTGGCGTCCTGGCGCTGCCAGTAGCCTTTCATCACCTGCGGGCCTTTGACGCACAGTTCGCCAACTTCACCCAACGGCAATTCGGTACCGGCGTCATCGACGATCTTGCACAGGGTCGAAGGCACGGGAATGCCGATGGTGCCGACCTGGTTGTGCTGGGCCGGATTGACCGTTGCCACCGGACTGGTCTCGGTCATGCCGTAGCCTTCGCAAATGGCGCAACCGGTGACCGCCTTCCAGCGATCGGCCACGCTCATCTGCAGGGCCATGCCACCGGACAAGGTGATTTTCAGTGCCGAGAAGTCCAGCTTGCGGAAGTTTTCGTTGTTGCACAGGGCAACGAACAAGGTGTTCAGGCCGACAAAACCGCTGAACTTCCACTTCGACAGCTCCTTGACCATCGCCGGCAAGTCGCGCGGGTTGCTGATCAGGATGTTGTGGTTGCCGATAAGCATCATCGCCATGCAGTGAAAGGTGAAGGCGTAGATGTGATACAGCGGCAGCGGGGTGATCAGGATCTCGCAACCTTCATTGAGGTTGGAGCCCATCAGCGCGCGGCACTGCAGCATATTGGCCACCAGGTTGCGGTGGGTGAGCATCGCGCCCTTGGCTACGCCTGTGGTGCCGCCGGTGTACTGCAGCACGGCCACATCATTGCTGCCGGGGTTGGCTTCCTTGACCGGCTGGCCGGCGCCTTTGCTCAGCACATCATTGAACTTGACGGCCTTGGGCAGGTGGTAGGCCGGCACCATTTTCTTCACGTACTTGATCACGCTGTTGATCAACAGGCGTTTTACCGGTGGCAGCATATCGGCCACTTCGGTGACAATAACGTGCTTGACCTGGGTCTTGGGCACCACCTTCTCGGCCAGGTGCGCCATGTTGGCCAGGCACACCAGCGCCTTGGCACCGGCGTCGTTGAACTGGTGCTCCATTTCCCGCGCGGTATACAACGGGTTGGTGTTGACCACGATCAGGCCTGCACGCAGGGCCCCGAACACGGCGACCGGGTATTGCAGCACGTTGGGCAATTGCACGGCGATACGATCGCCGGGTTGCAGGTCGGTATGTTGCTGCAGGTAAGCGGCAAAGGCGCCCGACAACTCATACAACTCGCCGTATGTGATGGTTTTGCCCAGGTTGCTAAAGGCGGGTTTGTCAGCAAAGCGTTGGCAGGACTGTTTCAATACTGCCTGGATATTCGGGTACTCGTCGGGATTGATTTGCGCAGCAACCCCGGCTGGGTACTTATCCTTCCAAAAATTTTCGATCATGGAAGCCCACTCCTCCAGCAACAGCGAATTCTTCACCGCAGTCGATGCGATTATTATTGATATGAGATTACGGTTTATTGCAAACCAGGTAATCGGAAGCGGGCCGAGAGTAGCAGCTTTGCCAAGGGTCGACTAGAGCTAAAGTAGCCCGAACAGTCACGGAAATGACTCTTGATTATTTAATAGTCATTTTTAGAGTAAAAAACCTAAAGACCTGCAATCGCAGGAGCGGGCTTGCCCCGCGATGGGCCAATTGATCGGCTTCATCGCGGGGAAAGCCCGCTCCTACCACGTGCCGTCAGGCAATGTCGCGAAGCTCGCGGCGCAGGATCTTGCCCACCGCCGTCATCGGCAAGGAGTCACGCAGCACAATGTGCTTGGGCACCTTGTAGCCGGTGAAGTTGGCCTTGCAGTAGGTCTTCAGTTCCTCAAGGCTCACGCCGCCTTCACGCGCGACCACGAACAACTTCACCGCCTCGCCGGAGCGCTCGTCCGGAATGCCGATCACTGCGCAGTTGGCCACCTTTGGATGGCTCATGACCACTTCTTCGATCTCGTTCGGGTACACGTTGAAACCCGAGACGATGATCATGTCCTTCTTGCGGTCGACAATCCGGGTAAAGCCATCGGGGTCGATCACGGCGATGTCGCCGGTCTTGAACCAGCCATCGCTGTCCAGGGCCTCGGCGGTGGCCTCCGGGTGCTGCCAGTAGCCCTTCATGACCTGCGGGCCCTTGATGCACAGCTCGCCGCGCTCGCCCAGCGGCTGCTCGTTGCCCTCATCGTCGATCACCTTGAACCCCGTGCCCGGCACCGGAATGCCCACCGTGCCCAGGCGCGCCAGTTGGCCGTAGGGATTGGTGCTGGCCACCGGCGAGGTTTCCGTCAACCCGTAGCCTTCGACGATGCGGCAGCCCGTGATGCTTTCCCAGCGCTCAGCGGTGGCCTTGACCAGGGCGGTGCCGCCCGAGTTGGTGACCTTGAGGGCAGAGAAATCCAGGTTCTTGAACTCGGGGTGATTCATCAGCGCCACGAACAAGGTGTTGAGCCCGAGCAGCCCCGAGAACTTCCACTTTTTCAGCTCCTTGATGAAACCGCCGATATCCCGCGGGTTGGTAATCAGCACGTTGTGATTGCCGGTGACCATCATGCACATGCAATTCGCGGTGAATGCATAGATGTGATAGAGCGGCAGCGGCGCGATCATCACCTCCTGCCCTTCCCTGATCAGCCGCTGGCCGTCAGGCCCGTGCTGGGAGAAGCAAGCCAGAACCTGGAGCATGTTGGCCACCAGGTTGCCGTGGGTGAGCATCGCGCCCTTGGCCAGGCCCGTGGTGCCGCCGGTGTACTGCAGCACGGCGATGTCGTCGAGACTCAGGGCCACCGGCTTTGGCACCAGGCCTCGGCCCTGGCTCAAGGCAGCCTTGAACCGCACGGCCTGGGGCAACTGGTAGTCGGGCACCATCTTCTTGACCTTGGCAACGATGGTGTTGACCAGCCAGCCCTTGGCCATTGGCAGCATGTCGCCCATCTTCGCTTCGATCAGGTACTCGATGCCGGTGTCGGGCAGCACTTCCTGCACCAGCTTGCCGAACATGTTCAGGTACACCAGCGCGCGCGCACCGGAATCCTTGAACTGGTGGCGCATCTCGCGGGCGGTGTACAGCGGGTTGGTGTTGACCACGATCAGCCCGGCGCGCAAGGCACCGAATACGGCGATGGGATACTGCAGCACGTTGGGCATCTGCACGGCGATGCGGTCGCCCGGCACCAGGTCGGTGTGCTGCTGCAGGTAGGCGGCGAAGGCCGCAGAGTGACGTTCGAGTTCGGCATAGGTCAGGGTCACCCCCAGGTTGCTGAACGCCGGGCGATCAGCAAACTTCTTGCAAGAGCGTTCGAATACTTCGACCACAGACTTGTAAGCATTCATGTCAATGTGCGAAGGAACGCCTTCGGGGCGCTTGTCATTCCAGAAATCAGCTTGCATTTATTCTTGTCCTCATACCTGAGCCGTTCCGGCCCCCTTGCCTGCTTGGCGAAGAAGGTGCTTTGCCGACGTTAGCAGGTATGTCGCAGGTGGCAAATATGCCAAGCGCTGTCATTTACATTGTGAATCTTGTTGGTAGACGCCCTTCAATTCTGTGCTTGGGTTATACACTGTGCTCACCCCACCGATCTGCGTGCACAAGGACCCGCCATGCATCACGACGCGTTCTGGCTACCGGCCAGCGACCATTGCAGCTTGTATGTCTATCAATGGCTGCCGAGCACGCCCATCAAGGCGGTGGTATTGCTGGCCCATGGCATGGCCGAGCATGCCGGACGCTACCAGCGCCTGGGCGAAGCCTTGAGCGCCGCAGGTTTTGCCCTGATCGCCCATGACCAACGCGGCCACGGCCGTAGCGCCGAACTCGGCACCCTGGGCCTGTTCGCCGCGCACAAGGGTTGGAGCGCGGTGGTCAACGACCTGGGCCTGCTCAGCCAGCACATCGGCCAGCAGTACCCCGGCACGCCGGTCTTCATCTTCGGCCACAGCATGGGCAGCTATATTGCCCAGGCCTACCTGATGCACCACGGCGCCAGCCTGCAGGGCGCCATTCTCAGCGGCTCCAACTTCCAGCCACCGGCGCTGTACCGCGCCGCCTGCGTGATCGCCCGTTTCGAAGCCTGGCGACAGGGGCCATTGGGGCACAGTGCATTGATCGAATGGCTGTCGTTCGGTTCATTCAACAAGGCCTTCAAACCCAACCGCACGCCGTTCGACTGGCTCAGCCGCGATAACGCCGAGGTTGACCGCTATGTCGCCGACCCACTGTGTGGCTTTCGCTGCACCAACCGCCTGTGGATTGACTTGCTGATGGGCCTTGAGCAAATCAGCCAGCCAGCCAACCTCAAGCAGATCGATCCGAACCTGCCGATTCTGGTGATGGGCGGCGAATGTGATCCGGTCAGTGCCGGCAAGCGTCTGAAAGATCTGGCCGGTGCCTTGCGCCTGGCCGGCAACCAGCATGTCCAGTTGCAGCTGTACCCCAAGGCACGGCATGAACTGCTCAATGAAACCAACCGTGACGAGGTCACGGCCGCGATCATCGACTGGCTGGAGCAGGCGTTGGCCCTTGGCCGCCCTGCCCGCAGCGAATGACGGCCGACCTCGTTTCCAGATGCAGGAACCCCAACGATGACCCAGGTCACCAACACGCCTTACGAAGCCCTTGAAGTCGGCCAGACCGCCAGTTTCAGCAAGACCGTCGAAGAACGTGACATCCAGCTGTTCGCAGCGATGTCCGGTGACCACAACCCGGTACACCTGGACGCCGAGTTCGCCGCCAAGAGCATGTTCAAGGAACGCATTGCCCACGGCATGTTCAGTGGCGCGCTGATCAGCGCCGCCGTCGCGTGCGAGCTGCCCGGCCCTGGCACCATCTACCTGGGTCAGCAGATGACTTTCCAGAAGCCGGTGAAGATTGGTGACACCCTCACCGTGCGCCTGGAAATCCTCGAGAAGCTGCCCAAGTTCAAAGTGCGCATCGCTACCCGCGTGTTCAACCAGAACGAAGAGCTGGTGGTCGATGGCGAAGCGCAGATCCTCGCCCCCCGCAAACAGCAGACCGTCGACCTGGTAAGCCCGCCGCCGATCTCCATCGGCTAAGGTTCACAGCTCGCTCAGGCGGCGCTCGATGAAGCGCCGCTCGGCGCCTTGTTGGGTCAGGCCCAAGGCGGTCTGGTACGCATCGCGCGCCTGCTCCAGCCGCCCCAGTTGCCGACAGAGTTCGGCCCGGGCGGCATGGGCAAGGTGATAGTCCTGCAACTGGCCGCTGGCCAGAATCGCCTCCACCGCCTGCAATCCCACTTCCGGACCATCGCGCCGCGCCAGCGCCGCAGCACGGTTGAGCGCCACTACCGGCGACGGCCAACCCTGCAGCAGCGCATCGTATAAACCGACAATCTCTTCCCAGTCCGTCTCCTCGGCACTGGCGGCTTCAGCGTGTACAGCGGCAATCGCCGCCTGCAGGCTGTACACCCCGAACTGCTGACTGCGCAGCGCCTGCTGCACAAGTTGGCTGCCCTCGGCGATCAATGCGCGGTTCCACAAGCGGCGGTCCTGCTCATCCAGCACGATCAGTTCGCCCTGCTCATCACTGCGCGCCGCCTGTCGCGAGGCCTGTAGCAGCATCAAGGCCAACAGTCCCAGCACTTCCGGGTCAGGCAGCAATTGCTGCAGCAACCGCCCCAGGCGGATTGCTTCATCGCTGAGGTCATTGCGCATCAGGTTGTCGCCCGATGACGCCGAATAGCCCTCGTTGAACACCAGATAGATCACCCGCAAGACGCTATCGAGTCGCTCGGGCAACTCGGCCAGCGTAGGCACCTGATAAGGGATTTTCGCATCGCGAATCTTGGCCTTGGCCCGTACGATACGCTGGGCAATGGTGGCCGGGCTCTGCAGAAAGGCCCGGGCGATCTCCTCGGTGGTCAAGTCGCAGACCTCACGCAAGGTGAGCGGTACCTGGGCGTCAGCGGCCAGCGCTGGGTGGCAACAGGTGAAGATCAGGCGCAGACGATCGTCTTCCAGCTCCTCGACATTCACTTGATCGTCCTCCTGCACCTCCAGGGCCATCATCAACTGCGCCTGGGAACGGTCGAAACGCGCACGTCGACGCAGCCCATCGATGGCCTTGAAGCGCCCGGTGGACACCAGCCAGGCCCGGGGGTTGGCCGGGATGCCATCGCGCTGCCAACGCTCGACCGCCACGAAAAACGCTTCGTGCATGGCCTCCTCGGCCAGGTCGAAATCCCCCAGCAAGCGAATCAGGGTTGCCAGGATTCGCCGCGACTCCCGCTTGTAGACCGACTCGACCTCGGCCCGTACCAACGCCTGCGTCGCCATCAGTCCGGCATCTGGGTAGTCACCAGCGCCACCAGCCGGTCCAGGCTCTCGCCCCAGCCGCGATGAAAACCCATTTCTTCATGGGCCAGGCAATCGGCAGCGTTCCAGTGCCAGGCGCGTGCGGTGTACTGGGTCTTGCCGCGCACGTCTTCAAAGGTCACCACCGCCGTCATGAAGGCCTTGTTCGATGGCACCCAGCCGGGCCCGAAAGCATCGGTAAAGACAATACGCTCAGGCGCGACAATCTCCAGGAATACGCCCTGGTTCGGGTATTCCGTACCGTCTGGCGCTTGCATCACCGTGCGAAACAGCCCCCCGACCCACAACTGCATCTCGCACAGGGGCGTGGTCATGCCGTTGGGCCCCCACCACTGCGCCAGCAGCTCGGGCTCGGTCCATGCCTGGAACACCTTGCGACGAGGTGCATCGATCAGGCGGGTGAGGGACAGCTCGTGCTGCGCTGTTCCTGGTGGATGAAGGCTCATCTTGTTGTTCTCCTTCGTTTCAGGGTTGGAGCTCGCGGATCGGCCTCACTTCGACACTGCCGACCCGGGCGGCAGGGATTCCCTTGGCAATATTCAACGCTTCGTTCAGGTCACGGGCATCGACCAGATAGAAACCGGCCAGTTGCTCCTTGGTCTCGGCAAAAGGCCCATCGGTCAGGCTCATGCGCCCTCCGCGCATCCTCACCGTGGTTGCCGTCTGCACAGGCTTGAGCGCTTCGGCGGCCAGCATCCGCCCGCTGCCCTGGATCGACTCGGCATAGGCCATGCACTCGGCATCGGCGGGGCTGTCGGGCAGGCTGTGCAGCAGACCTTCTTCACAGTAGACCAGGCAAAGGTATTTCATCGTCGTCTCCACAGCAGATGCTCACTATGGCTGCAGTCCGCGCTCCCGGAGAAAGCGCGATTTGGCATAACCGTTGACGTTTTCAGTTCAAGGCTTGAGCGTGAACAGCGCGGCGCCCGTCTCCATATCGAACGGTGCCGACCAGTGTTCATGAATGACCTTCCACTGCCCGCCAATACGCTGGTAGCCGACGGTTACACGCATATAGCAGCTCTTGTCCTCGCCGCCCTCTTCCCCACCCGGGCCACAGCGATTGAGCCAATGGGCAAACGCCAGTTCCGGGGTAGCGTGGATCTGCAATTGCTCCATCTCGAAGACCATCTCGCCGGGGCAATGCTCCATGCAGGCCTGCCAATGGGCCTTATAGGCGGCCTTGCCCTTGAACTGCAGTTCCTTTACGGCATCGAAGGCGACGATATCGTCGGCGTATGGGGCGGTGATGGCGGGAATGTCTCGGGCACGGACGGCGGGGATCCAGCGTTCTATCAGCTGGCGGATCTCGGTTTCGGCGGCACTGCTCATGGTCGTGTCCTCTGCGATTCGACAGGTGTCAGGCGCCGAACAGTTCGGCGCGTTCACAAGTGGTCGAATCAGGGTGCGAGGAATCGACAGTACCGGGTCACTTTTTTAGTTGCGCCGCTCCAGTGGCAGCCAGATTTCCATCACGCTGCGGCGATCGAACGGATCGAAATCCTTGCCATAGCGCTCGAACTCCGGTGCCTGGGCAACTCGCTCGCCAGAGGTGGGCAACCAGTCATTCCAGATAGCCTGGAACGTCGCCTTGAGATTCTCGACGCTGCCATGGTGCTCGAACACCGCATAGCGCTGCGGCTTGAGCTGCACATGCTGGAAATCGGCCGGCAATACCTCGGCGTCCTCCACTTGCACCCCGGCGATGTAGTCGAAATGGCCTTTGCCGTAGGCGTTGCAGCACACGCCGTAGGTGTACGCGCCGATCTGCCCGGCCACCCGGCCGATGTGCGGCTCGAAGCGCTGCCACAATTCAGGAATGGTGTGGGTCGTGGACTGCGTGAAACGTCCACCCATGCCTGCGATGACCAGGGCCTGGCCCTCTTCGATTCGCACGGGTTCGATTGCAACGTGATTCGGGATGGACATGTCCATTGCCTCCTTTAATGAATCGTTGGCCTGCCCGGGCATTGCAGGGCAGCTGGGTCGTCCGCTAGCGTAGTCGCAATTGCTCCGATGCGGAATCAACCCATGACACTGATCGCAGAACCCCTGCACGCCTGCGGCCTGGTCGAATCGTCATGGGTGCGCGCCAGCGCCGCGAGTTTTCCCCGGCACACCCATGATGAGCTGGTGCTGGGCGCCAACCTGGCCGGGCACGAACAGATCTGGCTCGACGGCAAGCACCTGGAGGTGCCAGCCGGTGCTGTGACGCTGTACAACCCGCTGGCGGTGCAGGCGTCAGAGTTCGGCCCGCAAGGTGTCGAGTACATCAGCCTGCACCTGGACATCAGCGCGTTGCAACGCATCATGCGTGAGCACAATCTCGGCCCTGGGCACGGTTGCCCGACCTTTGCACAAGGGGTGTTGCATCAACCTGAGTTGTACCGTTCGATCATCGACTTCGCCGGCGCTGACACAGCGGCCGAACAAGAAGCAGCCTTGCTGCAGCTGCTGGCCAATCTGTTTGAGCAGGCCCCTTCGGCCATTGGTGAGCAGGCACCGGCCATCGAACGCAGCGTGGCACTGATGCGCGCCCACCTGCATCAACGCCTGACGCTTGAACAACTGGCGCACGCGGCGGGCCTGAGCAAATTTCACTTCGTGCGCTGCTTCAAAAAAGCCAGGGGCCTGGGGCCGCTGCAGTACCACATGCAACTGCGCCTGATCGAAGCGCGGCAGCAGCTGCGCACAGGCGCACACCCCAGGGATGTGGCGCTGGGCCTGGGCTTCTACGACCAGAGCCATTTCATCAATGCGTTTGGCAGGGTCATGGGCGTCACCCCGACCGCCTACTCAGCCGCGTTCCGGCGCCCCTGAACAAAAGAGCCCCTTACGGGGCTCTGGTCATTGCTAAGGAAGAAAACCACTGCCTGCCGAGCGCTTGGCACGTTTGGCGGCACGTTTTTCGTCAGCCGTTTTCAGGGGCTTTTTCTTGGCCATCTTTTTCGCATCAAGACCTTTCATCTCGAAGATCCTCCGGCCGGACGGCACCTGCGCGCGGGTGCCCCGACTGATTATAGACCTGCTGTGGCGGCGGGCACGGCGAGGATGAATTCGCGGTAGCCCGAGACAATCACATAGACGGCGAAGTAGCAGAAAATCGCCGCCGAAAGCAGATACGACCACGTCAGCAGCCGATCACCCAGCAGTCGCCCGCCATGGCTTGCGATCAGGCACAGCGACAGGCACCAGAGCAGACCGGCGGCAAAAAAGCCGGACAGAAACAGCCCGGCTTCCATCACCCCGCCACCCGCGGAGCGGGAGATCAGCACGCCCCCCACCGCGGCAAACCAAAGAATCGCGCTGGGCGAAGACATGGCCAGGAAGATCCCGCGAACGAACTCGCGCCAGGCCGACTCCACCACCACCTCGCCCGCCTGCACATGGCCTTCCCCACGCCAGGCCGCCAGCAGCATCTTGACCGCAAACCACACCAGCAACACCGAGCCGCCCAGCCACAACACCCAGCGGACCGTCTCGAACTGCAGCAGCACGGTCATCCCCGCCAGCGCCGCCACGGCGTACACCAGATCGCCCACGCACGTGCCAAGGCCCAACCAGAAGCCCTGCAGAAAACCGCGCTGCATGGCCAGGGTGATCATGGCGATATTGGCGATGCCGATATCCAGGCACAGTGACAAGCTGAGAAGAAAACCATTGGAAAAAGGCATTGAGGGTTCCAGAGACAGCGTTGAAGGCAGGCGCCATTAAAGCGGCAATTGCCTTGGCTGTATTGGAAGAAATTGCCTTAGCTCTGGCCCGTCAGCACCTGCGCATACCGCTCTCGATCGACATTGGCCCCACTGAGGATCACCGCCACCTTACGCCCCTGCTGGCGCTCGCGCTCCTGAAGCAGCGCGGCCAAACCGGCGGCGCCAGCGCCTTCGGCGGTGTTGTGGGTGTCTTCGTGATAAATGCGCATGGCCTGGGCGATTTCTTCATCGCTGACCCGGACAATGCGGGCGGCATGCTCACGGACCAGGTCGAAAGCTTCTGGCACCGGAATGCGACAGGCCATGCCGTCGGCGAAAGTGTTGGCCGTGGCGGTGGTGACGATGTTGCCCTGCTCGAAGCTCTGGGCGAAGGCATCCGCCTCGGTCGAGACCACGCCAACAATTTCGGTGCGCAGGCCCAGCAGGTTGCGAGCCTGGATCAGCCCACAGATGCCCGAGCCCATGCCGATGGGCACGTACACGCAATCCAGGTCCTGTACAGCATCGAACAGTTCCAGCGCATAGGTGGCCACCCCTCGTACCAACTGCGGATGGAAGGACGGCACCATTTCATAGCCGTGCTGCTGTGCCTGGCGTGCCGCTTCTTCGCGGGACTGGTCAAAATCCGCGCCGTGTTCGATCAACTCCGCGCCCAGGGCCCGCATCGCCGCGTTCTTTTCCCGCGAGTTGCCCTCGGGTACGACGATGATGATCGGCAAGCCCGCATTGTGCGCCGCCAGGGCCATGCTCTGGCCGTGGTTGCCACGGGTGGCGGTGACCAGCCCGCGAACGCCTGGCTTGTGCGCCAGCAACCACTGCACATAAAGCAAGCCGCCGCGCACCTTGAAGGCGCCGGTGGGTGCATGGTTCTCGTGCTTGACCCACACCTGGCAACCCAGCCGCTCGGCCAGCCGTGGCCAGGCGTACTGGGGGGTGGCGGGCACACTGGCGTGAACCAGGCGGGCAGCGTCGCGCAGGGCAGGCAGGTCGAACATGGAACACCTCGGCAGCAGTGGATTTGACCTGATCCTAGCCCCGGCGCATTGTATGGGCCAAACCCTATATTGCATGGCCAACAATAAATGTGGACTCCTACCCTGCCCGACAATGACCAGCCGCGTTACCTGGCGTTGGTCGAGGCCATTGCTGCCGCCATCGAGGGGGGTGAGCTGAAAGTCGGCGAACGCCTGCCACCCCAACGACGCCTGGCGTGGAACCTGGGACTCAACCCCAGCACCACCCAGCAGGCCTACCGCGAAGCTGCTGCCCGCCACCTGGTCAGCGGCGAGGTGGGGCGCGGCACCTACGTGCTGGCCGGCAGCAAGGAAGCCACGCTGTTTCACCTCAAGCAACGTCACCTGCAACCGGGCTTGATCGACCTGTCGACCAACGTCCCGGTGATAGACCCCGACAACAACGATATCGAGCGCACCTTGCACGCCTTGCTGCACGCCGGCGAGGTGCGCAGCCTGGACCGTTACCTGAGCGCCGAAGCGCTGCTGCTGGCCCGGGTGCAAGGCGCCGCCTGGCTGGCCAATCGCGGCCTGCAATTGAACGCCGATCAGCTGTTGCTATGTGGCGGAGCCCAGCAAGGGCTGTTCAGTCTGCTGCTGTCGCTGTGCCAACCCGGCGAGCCGGTATTGGTTGAATCCCTCACCGCACCGGGCATCAAGGCCGCCTGCCGCCAGCTGCGCCTGCCGTTGCACGGTGTGGCTCAGGATCACCAGGGCATCCTCCCGGACGACCTGGACCGCGTCGCGCGTGCCACCGGCGCCCGGGTGCTGGTGCTCACGCCCAGCCTGCAGAATCCCACCGGCGCCTGCATGGGGCTCGAGCGCCAGCACGCTGTTGCCCAAGTGGTGCTTCGTCATGGCCTGCTGCTGATCGAGGATGATGTGTACGGCGCGCTGACCGACCAGCCGCCGCTGTGGGCACTGCTCGGCCAGCAGAGCGTCCTGGTCAGCAGCCTGTCCAAAACGGTGGGTGCCGGCTTGCGCCTGGGCTGGATCGTCGCCGACCCGCCGCTGCTGGCCAAGGTCGATCCCCATGCCCAGGCAACCCACTGGCAGGTTTCGCCGCTCAACCTGCACATTGCCTGTCGCTGGATCGCCGATGGCACGACGGCGCGACGACTGGCCTGGCAACGTGAAGAGATGGGACAGCGCTGGCGCCTGGCGCGCAAGATCCTCGGCAGTGAGCGGCTCTACAGCCAACACCCTTCACCGCATATATGGGTGAGCTGCCCGCAACCGGCACAGACACTGGTGCAACGTTGCAGGGCTAACGCCGTGGAAGTGGTACCGGCCGAGGTGTTTGCGGTAAAACAGAACGATCTGCCGGCCATTCGCATCAGCCTGTCGGCAGCCAGCAGCCGCGCCGAACTCAAACAGGGCCTTGAGCGCGTGGCGCAGGCCATGGAGACGCAATGACTGATTGCTATCGCCAGGCAGAGGCATTTCTCGCCGCACTGGACCCGCGCTGGGCTTTGCATGTGCAGGCCATCGGCCCATGCCTGCATAAACCTTTGCCGCACCGCGACCCCTACCAGGCGCTGGTGCGCGCTATCGCCTACCAGCAGTTGCATGTCAAAGCCGGCGACGCGATTCTGGGCAGGTTCATTGCGTTGTATCCGGGGTGCGATTTTCCAAGTCCGGCACAGGTAATGGCGACCACCCCGGAACAACTGCGGGCCTGTGGCTTTTCCGCCAGCAAGCTTGCGACCATTCAGGGCATCGCCCGGGCCCGGATCGACGGTGTGGTACCGGATCACCAGCAGGCGATGGCTCTGGAGGATGAGCAACTGATCGAACGCCTGGTCAGCCTGCGCGGCGTCGGTCGCTGGACAGTGGAGATGCTGTTGATCTACACCCTGGAGCGCATGGACATCCTCCCGGCAGATGACTTTGGCGTGCGCGAGGGCTACCGTCGGCTGCAGGGGCTCGATGCCCAGCCCACCCGCCGGCAGATGATCGAGCTCGGGCAGGCCTGGCAGCCCTATCGCACCGTTGCCGCCTGGTACCTGTGGCGCGTGCCGAACACGCGAGTTTGAACGCAAGACCCGGAGTTTTTCTGCAACCGGTCCGCTCTAACCTGAACGTATCGACCCTCACCAAGAGACTATCGGCATGAACCAGGGCAAACCCCGTATCAGCGAATCCGATCCACGCTGGCAAGCCATCGTGGCGCGCGACCCGGCAGCCGACCGGGACTTTGTCTACGCGGTGCGTACCACCGGTGTGTACTGCCGCCCCAGCAGCAGCTCGCGGCTGCCGCGAATCGAAAACGTCGAGTTTTTCGACACCCCGGCGCAAGCCGAAGCTGCCGGTTATCGCCCGAGCAGACGCCGGGGCGCAGACCAGACCCGAATGGCCGAACAGCACCGCACCCAAATCACCCGTGCCTGCCAGTTGATCGAAAGCGCCGAGTCGGCTCCGAGCCTGAA
Source organism: Pseudomonas vranovensis (assembly GCF_040438935.1). Taxonomy (NCBI): domain Bacteria; kingdom Pseudomonadati; phylum Pseudomonadota; class Gammaproteobacteria; order Pseudomonadales; family Pseudomonadaceae; genus Pseudomonas; species Pseudomonas vranovensis. The sequence continues at coordinate 3,455,421 of NZ_CP159259.1, forward strand.
CCAACTGGCCGCGCAACTGGCCATGAGTCCGTTTCATTTTCACCGGGTGTTCAAAGCCGTCACCGGGCTCACGCCCAAGGCCTACGCCTCGGCCCACCGGGCGCGCAAGGTGCGCAAGCAGTTGCAGCAGTCTTCGACGATCACCGACGCCCTGTACGAGGCCGGCTTCAACTCCAATAGCCGCTTCTACGAGTCCAGCAACGCGCGCCTGGGCATGACGCCGGGGGCTTACCGCGATGGCGGCGTCAATACCGATATCCGCTTTGCCATCGGTCAGTGTTCGTTGGGGGCGATATTGGTGGCGCAAAGTGAACGAGGGATCTGCGCGATCCTGCTGGGTGATGACCCGCAAGCATTGCTGCAGGACCTCCAGGACAAATTCCCCAAGGCCAACCTGCTGGGCGCAGACGCTTCGTTTGAAACCCTGGTGGCCAGGGTGGTGGGGCTGGTCGAAACTCCGGGCATCGGCCTGGACCTGCCGCTGGACTTGCGCGGCACCGCTTTTCAGGAACGCGTGTGGCAGGCATTGCGCACGATTCCGCCTGGCACTACCGCCAGCTACGCAGAAATCGCCCAGCGTATCGGCGCTCCCAAGGCAGTGCGTGCCGTAGCCCAGGCGTGTGCAGCCAACAGCCTGGCCGTTGCCATTCCCTGCCACCGAGTGGTGCGCAGTGACGGCAACTTGTCGGGCTATCGTTGGGGCGTGGAACGCAAGCGCCAGTTGCTGGAGCGTGAGGCTCCGTAGACACCAGGGTCAGGTCTCGTTATTGCAGGTGGTTTTGACAATAACGCGGTTAACGCTCGCGCCACCATCAATCAACCGTTACTGCAACCACTGCCCATGGCGCGGTATTCTATGGTGTGACGCTGACCGTGGTGGTCTTCATAGGTCATGGTCGCCGGCACAACTTCACAGACATTGGGAATGGTCGACAAGTTGATAACTTTGGCAATATCCAGGTCCTGGGTGTAGTCATACTGTTCGACAGCCGGTTGTACCGCTGCGGTGTTGATTTCATCAGCCATGGCAAAGGAAGACACCCCCACCAGGGCAAGCACCATTAAACTTTTCATCGTATAAGCCTGCAAAGCAATCAAACTAATCGATTGACTTCATTGGCCAACAGGGGCGCGGAGAAGTTGTTATATCAATCACACACGACATAACACGAAGTACCGATCCCACTGTTTATGTTCTGCGTGGGACAGGGGTAGTTTACAACTTGGGATGATGGCTTTAAGCCCTGCGCCAGACAATCACTGTTACCGTAATCGTAACAATGGCAAGGGCGGTGCCCCTCGACAGCCTGACTGCACCAGTGTACAAGCCCGGACCAGAGCCCCCGCAGGAGATTTTCGGTGCCTTCGCTTCGCTACTGCCCGCTGACTGGCCTCGAGCGGCCACTGCTCAACAAATTCTATAAAAGCCAGCATTCGCCCATGCGCGCAGCCACCGACGGACAACTCTGGGTGGCCCGCGCCAATGATATCGTTGCCGCCTTGTGCCTGAGCCCTGTCACAGGAGGGCGCTGGTTGACCGGCTTATGGGTGGCCACGCCCTGGCGCGGACAGCGGATCGCCCGCCACCTGCTGGAGGCGGCGCTGCACTCTGCTCAAGGGACGGTGTGGCTGTTCTGCCACCCGGATCTGCAGCACTTCTACAACCGCCTGGGTTTCGCCCCTTGCATGCACTTGCCGGCGGCGCTGGGCGAACGCCTGGCCCGCTATCAGCGCAGCAAACCGTTGCTGGCGATGGCCCGCAATCAGTCGTCGCTGGCGGAGTCCAGGCCGGGGAACAGCACGTCGGTATAGCCGAACTTGTTGAAGTCGTGGATACGCGAGGGGTACAACCGCCCGATCAAGTGATCGCACTCGTGCTGCACCACCCGTGCGTGAAAGCCTTCGGCCAGGCGGTCGATCACCTGGCCCTGAGGGTCGATCCCGGCATAATGGATGCGTCGGTAACGCGGCACCACCCCGCGCAAGCCCGGCACCGACAGACAGCCTTCCCAGCCCTCTTCCACTTCAGTACCCAACGGGGTAATGACCGGATTGAGCAGGATCGTCTGCGGCACAGGTTCGGCATCCGGATAACGCTCGCTGCGCTCGAAGCCGAAGATCACCAGCTGCAGGTCGACCCCGATCTGCGGCGCGGCCAGGCCAACGCCGCCCACGTGACGCATGGTCTCGAACATGTCGGCAATCAACTGGTCCAGTTCGGCACTGCCGATCAGTTGCGCCGGCACTGGCGGGGCGATGCGCAGCAAGCGCTCATCGCCCATTTTCAGAATGTCACGAATCATGGGAAGTTCGACTCAAGGGTTCGCCTTCGGGCGTGGCCGGGTGGTCAAGCGAATGATCACGCCCCAACCCGGAAACATGCTTTTTATCATGTTCATGGGCATCCTCACCGGCCTCTTTTTCACCGGGGTTCTTGCCTTCGGCAGACAGATGCTCGATCACGGCATTCATTTCCGCCCCCAGCAACAAAACCGCGGCAGAAATATAGAAATACAGCAGCAACACGATAATTGCACCGATGCTGCCATACATCGCGTTGTAGTCGGCGAACGTCTTGACGTAATAACCAAACCCCAATGACGCCAGTATCCATACCACCACGGCCAGTACCGAGCCCGGGGTAATAAAACGAAACTCCTGTTTCACGTCCGGCATCACGTAGTAAATCAATGCCACTGCCACCATCATCAGAATGATAATTGCCGGCCAACGCAACACCGTCCACAAGGTGACGATGAATTCCTGCATGCCGATCTGCGAAGCGATCCACTCCATCACCTGCGGGCCCAGTACCATCAGCGCCGCCGCTGCCAGCAACATGCCGGCGATACCCACGGTGTAGAAGATCGACAAGGGAATGCGCTTCCAGACCGGGCGCCCTTCGATCACGTCGTAGGCCGCGTTCATTGCGCTCATCATCAGCCGCACACCGGCCGAGGCCGTCCACAGGGCGATCACGATACCTACTGAAAGCAAGCCGCCCTTGGACTGCTGCAACTGGTCGATCACAGGGTTCACCTGCTCCAGCGCCTGGGGCGGCAATACCAGCTCAGATTGCAGCCGCAGCCAGGAGAAGAAGTCCGGCAAGTGCAAAAAGCCGATCAGGGCGATCAGGAACAGCAGGAAGGGGAACAGCGAAAACAGCATCTGGTAGGCCAGTGCCGACGCATAGGTGGACATCTCGTCATCGAGAAACTCCTTGACGGTGCGCACCAGCACGCGGTGCAAGGGCAAGCCGCGCAGGTCGGGGAAAATCATAGCGTCTCCTTTCGCCGTTCGAGGGTCATGGAAAAGGCTCCTCACTAAAGTCTGCAGTAAAGTCTAAACGACGATCGCGCCAAAGTTGCGATTGATTGCTGCAGATAGCACAACGGCCACTCCAGGTGGCCGCCGTGATTCGTCACTGGCATCGATCAAGGCTTCTTCACCGCATCCTTGACCTTGCCGACCACCTGCTGGGCTTCACCCTTGCGTTCCTGCAACTCGCCTTCGGCGCGAAGGCGCTCATTGTCAGTGGCTTTGCCAATACCTTGTTTGACATTACCGACCGCTTCGTTGGCCATACCTTTGACTTTATCTTTGGTGCCACTCATAGGAGTTCTCCTGAAGGGGAAAAACGGGCTGTCAGAGTCGACAGTCAATGGACCTGTGGCCTTGTTCGGGAGTTTCAATTATTTGCCCGACGGCCAAACAGCGGGCGAATACCGCCCCGATTCGCTGCACCCTGCCGCCGACTGGCGAGGGCTTCCCTTAGAATTCGCAACAGCGCGGCAGGCCTTGTGTACCGCTGCGATAAAAACAACAGCCGATTGTGGAAGTCCTACGATGCGTGTCATGCCTTTGTTGGCAGCCCTACTGCTGCCCCTGTCTGCCCTGCCCTTTAGCGCCACTGCCGCCGCACCGGCACCGGCGTTGACCACGCTGGTGGTGGATCGCTATGTCGATGACCTGCAACCTGGCAGCCTGCGCTGGGCGATCGAGCGCAACAACCAGAACCCCGGCCAGTTCCGGATCGAGATCCGCCCAGTGGGCAAGGCGCCCTATGTAATCAAGCCGACATCACCGTTGCCAGCAATCCAGGGGCCGGTGAGTATCGAGGGCAGCGCATGGCCGCGCACGGGACAATTCATTGCCATCGACGGTTCGGCCTACATCATCGGTGACGGTACCCAGGCGTGCCCTGGCGCAGTGGCCGGCCAGTTCGGCACCAACGTGCGCACCACCACCGGTCCCGGCCTGGTCCTGCGTGATACCCGTGGCGTGAGCATCTCAGGCCTTGAGGTGCGCAATTTCTGCATCGGCATCCTGATCAACCGCGCCAGCAACAACGTGATTCAGGACAACCGCATCCTTGCCAACAAGGGCGGTGCCGGCATCATGCTCACCGGCGACGATGGCCAGGGCAATCCAACCGCCACCACCACCAATAACAACAAGGTGCTGCGCAACCAGTTGATCGACAACGGCGACGGCCTGGAGTTGACCCGTGGCGCGGCGTTCAACCTGGTGGCCGACAACCTGTTCCGCTCCACCGCCGCCAACCCGGAGCCGTCCCAGGGCATCGAGATTCTCTGGGGCAATGACAACAGCGTGGTGCGCAACCGCTTCGAGAACTACTCCGACGGTTTGCAGATCAACTGGGGACAGCGCAACTACCTGGGTGCCAACACCTTCACCGGCAACTCCATTGGCGTGAGCGTCAGCGGCGCGGGCAATATCCTCGACGGCAACCAGATCCACGGCAACCGCATCGGCGTTGCCCTGCGCCCGGAGCCTACCTCCACCAGCAACCGTCTCAGTGCCAACCAGATCTGGAACAACAACCTGGACATCCGCCGCTGCCAGGCCGGAGGTTCATGCCTGGCCAAGCAGCAGACCGGCGCCATCGTCTTCGGTGTTCCGGCCATCGAGCATGCCCTCTATGAGGGTTCGCGCGGCATCGGGGTCGATCAGTCGGGCAACAACCGGGCAATCATCTGCAGCGACGAGGCGCAGGTGAAGGGCTGCCAGCCGATGCCCAATCACAATCAGCCAGCTCCGCTGCTGACCGCCCTCAAAGGCAATCGCCTCCGCGGCACCGTGAACGGCGAACCTGACAGCCTGCTGCGGGTAGAAGTGTTCGCCAATCAACAGGCCCAGAGCGCTGAAGCCGAGCACTACCTGGGCGAGTCCCTGGTCGCCACCGATGCCAAGGGCCAGGGTCAGTTCGACTATGTGCTGGAGCAAGGCACGACGTTCGGCTCCTTCACCGCAACCGTCACCCGCGCCGATGGCGCCACCTCGCCCTTGAGCCAGCCACTCTCGGCTTCCGTGGGCCACGCCAACCGCTGAAACAGAGCGAGCGCCGCTTGCCAGGCTGGCAAGCGGCGCATCTGGCTGCTTTATGTTTCAGGCCAATCCCAGCACAATGAGCGACCTTTCAAGCGTCACCCGTAGGAACCTGCATGAAACTCGACAAACCCACCGCCATTGCCCGTCGCAACCAGGAACTGGAAAGACCGGTACTTTCCAGCGACAACACCCTGTTTGCCGTGCTCGACACCAAGCGCAGCCTGTGGTGGTTCGATGTGCCGGTAAAGCTGGTGCTGAAAAAAGACGCGGCTGACTGGGTCAACCTGCTGCTGCACACGCCCGAGACCGACGAACTGCAGCACCTGAAGGTGCCGGTGAATTTCTTGAAGGCCCATCTGGAGAAGATGGAAGTGCGCCACCCCGGCAAGCGGCGCTCCACCATCAGTCTGGCGCTGAGCGCAGACCGCGACTCGATGCTCCAGGACCTGCGTCCGGGCGGCGAGAACCTGAACTTTGCAGGCTTTCGCCAGGCCTGATCAAACCAGCTCGATGCGGTCGGCGTGGATGACGATACGGCCATCTTTGTACAAGGCACCGATGGCTTTCTTGAAGTTGCCCTTGCTGACCCCGAACAAGTCGCTGATCGCCTGTGGATCGCTCTTGTCGCTTACCGGCAGCACGCCATTGGCGTCCTTGAGCTTGGCCAGGATCTTGTCGTGCAGGCTGTTGGCCAGGTCCTGGCCAAGGGGCTGCAGGCTCAAGGCAATCTTGCCGTCGCTGCGCATCTCCTTGATGTAGCCCTTCTCCTGCTTGCCCGAACGCAGGAACTTGAACACTTCGTTCTTGTGAATCAGGCCCCAGTGCTTGTTGTTGATGATCGCCTTGAAACCCATCGGGGTTTCTTCGACCACCAGCAAATCAACCTCCTGGCCTTGCGCGTAGGTGGCCGGCACCTTGTCCAGGTAGCGGTCCAGGCGCGCGGTGGCGGTGATCCGACGGGTGCGCTTGTCCAGGTAGGCATGCACCACGCAATACTCGCCCTGGCGCATCTGGCGTTTTTCTTCGGAGTACGGCATCAGCAGGTCCTTGGGCAAGCCCCAATCCAGGAAGATACCGATGCTGTTGATTTCCTTGACCTTGAGGCTGGCGAACTCACCGACCTGCAGCTTGGTCTTTTCGGTGGTCGCGATCAGCTTGTCTTCGCTGTCCAGGTACACGAAAACGTTCAGCCAGTCTTCGACCTCGGTGGGCGTGTCCTTGGGGATGTAGCGGTTGGGCAGAAGGATTTCACCATCCGCGCCGCCGTCCAGGTACAGGCCGAAGTCCGTGTGTTTCACGATTTGCAAACTGTTGTAACGCCCAACTAAAGCCATTTCCGGAAATCCTCGTTGCGAGCCCGGCATTCTACACCCGAACCGGCCACACCGCCCGGTCGCCGTTGGCTACCCATCGGTAAAAAGGAACCGGGGTGCCGCGCGCTGTTCTATAAATTCAAGCAAGCCCTCGCAAGGATTCGCTCATGTACGCCTGCCTGCCCAAGTACTTGCGCACCCTCCTGCTACTGGTCCTGCCGGCCCTCTTGGTGCTGGCCTGCAGCCGTATCGACCTCGCCTACCGCAACCTCGATATGCTGGTGCCCTGGTCGCTGAACGACTACCTGAACATGAACCGCCAGCAAAAAACCTGGCTCAACCAACGCCTCAAGCAGCACCTGGCGTGGCATTGCCGCACGCAGCTGCCGGGCTACCTGACCTGGATCGACGAAGTCCGACAGATGGTCGCCGACAACCAGGTAACCGACCAGCAATTGCAACTGCGCACCCAGGAAGCGAAACAGGCGATCGCCAAAGTGGCCGACCAGATCACCCCTTCGGCAGCCCAGCTATTGCGGGCGATGGACGATGAACAGGTCCACGAGATGCGCCAGGCCTTTGCCGAAGACATCAGTGAGCGCCAGGCAAAGTATGTGAAAACGCCCCTGGCGCGGCAGATCGAACAACGCGCCGAGCGCATGGAAAAACGCCTCACGCCATGGCTGGGCGAGCTCAGCTCACAACAGCGGCTGCGGATCATGACCTGGTCACAGGGGCTGGGTGAACAGAACCGCCAGTGGATCGCCAACCGGGCCAACTGGCAGGCGCACTTCAGTGCCGCGATGGACCAGCGCCACACTGACGCCTTCGAGCCACAGTTGGTACGCCTGCTCAAGAACCGGGAAAGCCTGTGGACACCGGAATACCGCCAGGCCTACCAGCGCACGGAAAAAGCTGCCCGGCAATTGCTTGTGGACCTGATGGCCCAGAGCAGCGAGCAGCAACGTACGCACCTGGAACAAAAGCTGGACCAGGTGCGCAAGGACTTCAGTGAGTTGAAGTGCATGAAAGGCTGATTGGGGAGGTGGTTTGCTGCAGGAGCGGCGGTGCGACGTCTCCTACAGTAAGCCAGCGCCTACCGGGCCTTGCGCCGGTAGGGGAACACGTCGATCACCTTGCCGCCGCGAATCGCGTCCTGCAGGCTTTTCCAGTAGTCGGCGTCGTACAGTTCGCCATGTAACTGGCTGAACAACCGCCGCTGGCCGCCGTCGGCAAACAGGAACGGCGGAAACTCCTCGGGGAACACGTCGTGCGGCCCGATCGAATACCAGGGCTCACCGGACATTTCGTCCTCCGGATAGCGAGGCGGCGGGATGTAGCGGAAGTTGACCTCGGTAAGAAAACAGATTTCGTCGTAGTCGTAGAACACCACCCGACCATGGCGGGTAACGCCGAAGTTCTTCAGCAGCATGTCGCCCGGAAAGATGTTCGCCGCCGCCAACTGCTTGATGGCCAGGCCGTAGTCTTCCAGGGCCTCGCGCACCTGGGCATCGTTGGCATTCTCCAGATAGAGGTTCAGCGGCGTCATGCGCCGCTCGGTCCAGCAGTGTCGCACCAGCACCGTGTCGCCATGCACTTCCACCGTCGAGGGCGCCACCTCCAGCAACTCGGCCAGGCATTCGGGCTCGAACTTGCTCAAGGGGAAGCGAAAGTCGGAGAACTCCTGGGTATCGGCCATGCGACCGACCCGGTCGACACTTTTCACCAACCGGTACTTTTCGATCACCGTGGCTCGGTCGACGGTCTTGGACGGCGAGAATCGGTCCTTGATGATCTTGAACACGGTATTGAAACCCGGCAGGGTAAACACGCTCATCACCATGCCACGCACTCCGGGGGCCATGATGAAGCGATCGTCGGTTCCAGCCAGGTGATTGATCAGCGCCCGGTAGAACTCCGACTTGCCATGCTTGTAGAAACCGATCGAGGTGTACAGCTCGGCAATGTGCTTGCCTGGCAGGATGCGCTTGAGAAAACCGACAAACTCGGCCGGCACCGGCACATCGACCATGAAATAGGAACGGGTGAACGAGAAGATGATCGACACATCGGCTTCGTCGGTGATCAGCGCATCGATCTCGATCCCATGGCCTTCGCGGTGCAGCAGCGGGATCACCAGTGGCCATTGCTCGTCCTGGGTGAACAGCCGCCCCACCAGGTAGGCCCCCTTGTTGCGGTAAAGCACCGGCGAAAACAGTTCCACCGCCAGGGCCGGGTCCTTGCAGACCCAGTCGGGCAGGCTTTCGCGCAGCTGCGCCTGGAGGCGGACCAGATCGCCTTGCAAGTCACCGTAGGGCACATCGAAACCGTAGTCGGCAAAGATCTGCCCCAGCACGCTGCCCAGGCTGCCCTGGGGGCGGTAAGTGCGGGTTTGCGCCGCGCGCTCGTGACTGCGCAGCGACGGCCGAGTGGTGTGGATGAACATGCAGCCGTCGCTGATCAGGTCATGGCTGAACAGGCTGCAGAAGATCGAGTTGTACCAGGTTTCCGACAGTTCATCGTCCAACCGTGGGTCGATGAGGCTGATGTAGGCGCTCTTGACCAGCGGCCAGAGCGACACGTCCAGCAGCACGTCGGCCTCGAATGCCTGGCGTAGCCAGCCACTGACCTCGCTGACCTTTTCTTCGTAGAGGTTGATCCGTGCGGCCGAAGCACTCTGGATCTGCTGCCACTGCGCCTGCTCGAAGCGGGCGCGGGCGCCGATGGTGATCTGGCGAAAATGCTCACGGTAATCGTCGAAGCCATCGAGGATCATCCGGGCGATATCGGCGGCCGGCCATTGCTGGGGCATACATCAGACCTCTGCGGGAATGTCGAAGCCTGAGCTTAGCCAGTCGCCGATGCCAGGGAAAGCCTGTTGGCCCGTCTGTATCGGCCAAATTCTCCCCGGCGCAATTCAAGCGCAAGAAAGGGAGAGAGGCGGCCAAAGGTTCTGGCGTAAACTCGCGCCCTGCCCAAAAGGACCCGGATAGCCCATGACCCCCATCGCCATTACCCGCCTGTTGATTCTTGCCGCTGTCTGGGGCGCAAGTTTCCTGTTCATGCGCATCATCGCACCCGTGCTCGGCACACTGCCCACGGCCTTCTTTCGCGTGTCCATCGCCTGCGCCGGGTTGATGGTGATCCTCGCCCTGCTGCGCGTGCGTTGGGACTTCAACGGCAAGCTCAAGGCCTGCCTGGTGCTGGGCATGATCAATTCGGGGATTCCGGCCACGCTGTATTCCGTCGCGGCGCAAGTGCTGCCAGCCGGTTACTCGGCCATCTTCAATGCCACGACGCCCTTGATGGGCGTGTTGATTGGCGCGCTGTTCTTTCGTGAACCCATGACTCTGGCCAAACTCTGCGGCATCTTCCTCGGTCTGTTCGGCGTCGGCATTCTCAGTGGCGCGGGGCCGGTGGCATTTGACCAAAGCTTGCTGCAAGGCGCGATCTCGTGCCTGGCGGCGACCACCTGTTATGGCTTTGCCGGCTTTCTGGCCCGGCGCTGGCTTGACCAGGCGGGCGGCCTGGACAGTCGCCTGTCGGCGTTGGGCAGCATGTTGGGCGCAACCCTGCTGCTGTTGCCGTTGTTTGGCTACAGCGTGCTGACTGCCCCGCCTGCGAGCTGGGGTGGCTGGGATGTATGGCTATCGCTACTGGGGTTGGGGCTGGTCTGCACGGCGTTTGCGTACATTCTGTACTTCCGCCTGCTCAGCGAGATTGGTCCGGTCAAGGCCACCACTGTAACCTTCATGATTCCGGCCTTTGGTGTGTTGTGGGGGGCGTGGTTGCTGGATGAACCATTGTCGATGGCACACCTGTGGGGTGGGTTGTTGATTGCGGTGGCGCTTTGGTTGGTGCTCAAGCCAGCCAGTAAATGAAGATCGCGGGGCAAGTCGATACCTGCCCCGCGAACAGCTCAATCGGCCTGCAGTTGCCCGGCACTCAGCGCCGACTTGCGAAACACAAACAGCAAGCCGATCACGATCAGCGCCATCCCCAGCACGCTCAATGCCGCCAGGCGGTTACCGAAGATCAGGTAGTCCATCACCGCCGTCACCGCCGGTACCAGGTAGAACAGGCTGGTGACATTGACCAGGTTGCCTCGGGCGATCAGCCGGTACAACAGCAAGGTCGCCAGCAACGACACCACCAGCCCCATCCACAGCAAGGCGCCAATGAAGCCGGCCGTCATTTCCACCTGCAGTGGCTGGAAGGGTGCAAACAACGCACACATCAGCAACCCGGCCATGTATTGCAACGGCAAGGTGCCCATCGGGTTGTCGGTGATGCGCTTCTGCATGATCGAGCCAAACGTCATGCTCACCAGCGCCAACAAGGCAAACAGCATCCCGGCCAGGGAAATGCCGCCCAGGCCGATGCCCTGGTAGACCACCATGATCAACCCGCTCAATCCCAGACCCAGGCCGAACAGCCGGCTCCAGGAACGCTGGCGCTCCATCAGTACCACGGTGAGGATCGGCTGCACGCCCATGACCGTAGCCATGATGCCGGGGGTCACCTGGGTGTTCAGCGCCAGCAGGTAGAAAATCTGGTAGGCGCCCAGCAGTACGGCACCGGTGGCCAGTGCCTGCAACACCCCGCCCCGTCCGCGCGGCCAGCGCAGTTTGAGCAACGGCGCCAGCAGCAACAGGCCACACAGGGCCAGGGCCGAACGCAGCAACAAAAAGGCAAAAGGACTGGCATGGGCAAGGCCCAACTTGGAAACGATCGCCCCGCTACTCCAGAGCAGGACAAACAGGCTGGTGGTGGCCGCCGAGGCCACGGATTCTTTCGATAGAGCAAACATGAGTGCCACCTGTAATTCGGGCAGAAAAGCCGAACGGTGCTGCCCGCTACGGGCAGTCAACCGTGTTCAGTAGAGGATGCAGGTGTGATGGGACGCAGCGATTGGCCGCTCAGCCCAGCACTACCACGCTACTGACAGGTGGTGGGTAGTGGCTGATCATGGCCGGCTGCTGATTCCCACGCACGACTACAACCGCGTCGGGCGCGGTGGCAAATACAGTGGTGAGCGGGGAAGCTGGCATGGGCAGGTCTTCGGTGAGGTGAACTGTGTCTGAATATAACGGCGACTTCATTGCGGGGCAAGCCCGCTCCCACAGTGGGAACGGCGTGCCCCGCGATGCGATCAGAACAACCAGTGATACAGCAGGTAGGCCACCACCACCGCCAACACCGGACGCAATACCCGGTAGGCCTTTGGATTGGCACGTTTGAACTGCTTGACCCGGCTGCTGATGACAGTGCTGAAGCGCTTGCTCCAGGCATAGGCCTGGTTGATCCCGCCGACGCGCTCATCGTCGGTGTTCTGCGGCGCCGTGGCACGGCCCAGGAAAGCACTGACCTTGCGGTTGATACGGGTCATCAGCGGGCTGCTGAGCGGGCGTTCGACGTCACAGAACAGGATCACCCGGGTAGTCTCGGTTTCGTTCTTCACCCAGTGAACATAGGTTTCATCGAACATCACGTCTTCACCGTCGCGCCAGGCATAGGGCTGGCCGTCGACGTAGATCCTGCAGTGATCGGAGTTGGGCGTCGAAAGCCCCAGGTGATAGCGCAGGGAGCCGGCAAACGGATCACGATGCGGGTTCAGGTGGCTGCCACCCGGCAGCAAGGCAAACATCGCACCCTTGACGTTGGGGATGCTGTTGACCAGCTCGACCGTCCTGGGGCACAACGCCTCGGCCGACGGTAGCGCTTTGTCGTACCACTTGAGGTAAAAGCGCTTCCAGCCCTTCTTGAAGAACGAGCCAAAGCCTGCGTCGTTGTCTTTCTCCGCAGCGCGGATGTAACCCTCGTCGAACAGGTGCATGGCCTCTTCGCGGATCACTTGCCAGTTGTCCTTGAGCACATCGAGCTCGGGAAAGCGGGTGCGGTCCAGGTAAGGCTTGGACGGTACGCCGGAGAACAGGTACATCAAGGCGTTGTACGGGGCGAACAGCGCCGAATGATTGACGAATTGGCGCAACATTGGCAAACGCGCCTTGCCGCGCAGGTGAACATACAGCGTACTGCCGAAAAACAGCAGCAATACACCTGCCTTGGCGACAAAGGAAACAGTCATGCAACACTCCTTGGAATTTCGATCAGGCCATCACTGCCGGATTAATCGAGCATCATAAACCGATCCAGCCCCGGTAAAAATAACCGGGGCCAGCATTCAGTGTTAAGGATTGTGCAACAAAGCACGCGGGGCACTTATTGTCCCGAGTCAGCGCCAAGGCGCTTTATTGCTGGTTCTCCTGGTCGGTGAACAGGTCACTGAAGAGCATGCTCGACAAGTAACGCTCACCCGAGTCGGGCAGGATCACCACGAGGGTCTTGCCCTGCATCTCGGGTTTTTCCGCCAGGCGCACGGCCGCTGCCATCGCCGCACCACTGGAGATACCACAAAGGATCCCCTCCTCCTGCATCAGGCGCAGGGCCATGGCCTTGGACTCATCGTCACTGACCAACTCGACCTGGTCGACCAGCGACAGGTCGAGGTTTTTCGGCACGAAACCGGCACCGATACCCTGGATCTTGTGCGGGCTGGGCTTGATCTCTTCACCGGCGCGGGCCTGGGTGATGACCGGCGACGTGATCGGCTCCACGGCCACCGACAGGATCGCCTTGCCCTGGGTCTGCTTGATGTAGCGCGACACACCGGTGATGGTGCCACCGGTACCGACGCCGGCCACCAGCACATCCACGGCGCCGTCGGTGTCGTTCCAGATCTCGGGGCCGGTGGTTTTCTCGTGGATCGCCGGGTTGGCCGGGTTATCGAACTGGGCAGGCATGAAGTACTTGGCCGGATCGTTGGCGACGATCTCGCCAGCCTTTTCGATGGCACCTTTCATGCCCTTGGCCGGATCGGTCAGCACCAGGTCGGCACCCAGCGCCTTGAGCACTTTGCGGCGCTCGATGCTCATCGAGGCCGGCATGGTCAGCTGGAGCTTGTAGCCACGGGCGGCGGCGACGAAGGCCAGGCCAATGCCGGTGTTGCCCGAGGTCGGCTCGACGATGGTCATGCCTGGCTTGAGTTTGCCGCTGCTTTCGGCATCCCAGATCATGTTTGCGCCGATCCGGCACTTGACCGAGTAGCCCGGGTTACGGCCCTCGATCTTAGCCAGGATGGTCACGCCACGAGGGGCGATGCGATTGATCTGCACCAGCGGCGTATTGCCGATGGAGTGCGCGTTGTCAGCGAAGATACGGCTCATGGCAGGGGTCCTTAATTATGCAGCGGACGGAAAACTTCAAGGGTAAGCCCGCCGCGCCAGTGCGTCCACATACAACGAACCGACGCGATCGACAGGAGTCAATCGATCTATACCTCTCATGGAAATACCGCCAATGAAACGCCGCTATCGCTGGCCCTTGTGGGGGCTGCTCGCCATTGTGCTGTTGCTGGTCAGCCTGCACTTCGCCCTGCCCTGGCTGGTGCGCGACTACCTCAACGACAAGCTCGCCGACATGGGCGACTACCGCGGCCAGGTCACCGACGTCGACCTGGCCTGGTGGCGCGGCGCATACAAGATCAACGGCCTGACCATCGTCAAGACCACGGGCAAGGTACCCGTACCCTTTCTCCAGGCCCCCTTGATCGACTTGTCGGTGAGCTGGCGGTCGCTATGGTATGACCACGCAGTGGTCGCCGAGGTGGCGTTCATGCGCCCGGAACTCAATTTCGTCGACGGCCCCAGCAAACAGGCATCCCAGACCGGCCAGGGCACTGACTGGCGCCAACAGTTGGAAAAGCTGGTGCCCATCACCCTCAACGAAGTGCGTATCGACAACGGTACCCTGACCTTTCGCAATTTCAATTCCAAGCCGCCGGTCAACCTCAAGGCCACACAGCTCGATGCCAGCATCCGCAACCTGACCAACGTCCAGGACCACAAGGGCCGGCGCGATGCCCGCTTCGAGGGCAAGGCCAGGGTGTTGGGCGATGCCAGTGTGCAAAGCAGCGCCACTTTCGACCCGTTCAGCGACTTCGACGATTTCCAGTTCCGCCTGCGCGCCAGCGGTATACAGCTGCGCCAACTCAACGACTTTGCCAGTGCCTACGGCAAGTTCGACTTCAATGCCGGCCACGGTGACCTGGTTATCGAAGCCGAAGCACAAAAAGGCCGGCTCAACGGCTATATCAAGCCCTTGCTGCGCGACGTCGATGTGTTCAACTGGCAGCAGGACGTCAAGGAGGAAGACAAAGGCTTGTTCCGGTCGATCTGGGAGGCGTTGGTGGGCGGCAGCGAAACCGTCCTCAAGAACCAGCGCAAGAACCAGTTCGCCACCCGGGTGGAATTGAGTGGCAGCGTGCATAAAAGCGACATCAGCGCCTTCGAAGCGTTTTTGCAGATCCTGCGTAACGGCTTCATCCAGGCATTCAACGCACGCTATGAACAACCGCCGCCCAAGTCTGACTGAGTCACGACGTGACGCCTCATTCAGAGACTGAATGAGGCGCCTGCGTTCCCAGCCAGCCAGAGCCCGCGTTATAGTCGTGCATGACAATTTTTCCGCCAGGGGCCATGTACCCCGGCGCTACGTTAGAGGATCGGTTCATGAAGTTCGAAGGCACCCGCGCATACGTCGCCACAGACGACCTGAAACTGGCAGTCAACGCGGCGATCACCCTGGAGCGACCGCTACTGGTCAAGGGCGAGCCGGGCACCGGCAAGACCATGCTCGCCGAACAGCTGGCCGAGTCCTTTGGCGCCAAGCTGATCACCTGGCACATCAAGTCCACCACCAAGGCTCACCAGGGCTTGTACGAGTACGACGCGGTCAGCCGCCTGCGTGACTCGCAGCTGGGCGTGGACAAAGTCCACGACGTGCGCAACTACCTGAAGAAAGGCAAGCTCTGGGAGGCGTTCGAGTCCGAGGAGCGGGTCATCCTGCTGATCGACGAAATCGACAAGGCCGACATCGAGTTCCCCAACGACCTGTTGCAGGAACTGGACAAGATGGAGTTCTACGTTTACGAGACCGACGAGACGATCAAGGCCAAGCAGCGCCCGATCATCATCATTACCTCCAACAACGAAAAAGAACTGCCCGACGCCTTCCTGCGCCGCTGTTTCTTCCATTACATCGCCTTTCCCGACCGCGACACCCTGCAGAAAATCGTCGATGTCCACTACCCCAACATCAAGAAAGACCTGGTCAGTGAAGCGCTGGACGTGTTCTTCGACGTGCGCAAGGTACCGGGCCTGAAGAAAAAGCCGTCTACCTCCGAGCTGGTCGACTGGCTCAAACTGCTGATGGCCGACAACATCGGCGAAGCGGTGCTGCGTGAACGCGACCCAACCAAGGCTATCCCGCCGCTGGCCGGCGCTTTGGTGAAGAACGAACAGGATGTGCAACTGCTTGAACGCCTGGCGTTCATGAGCCGTCGCGGTAACCGCTGAGCCTGGGGGCAATTGCCATGCTGCTCAATCTGTTCAATGAAATGCGCGCCGCCAAGGTGCCGGTATCGGTGCGCGAGTTGCTTGATCTGCTCAATGCGCTCAAGCAGCGAGTCACCTTTGCCGACATGGACGAGTTCTACTACTTGTCACGGGCGATCCTGGTCAAGGACGAGCGGCATTTCGACAAGTTCGACCGTGCTTTCTCGGCCTACTTCAAGGGCCTGGAAAACCTCAACCAACACCTGGAGGCCCTGATTCCGGAAGACTGGCTGCGCAAGGAATTCGAGCGCTCCCTGACCGATGAGGAGCGCGCGCAGATCCAGTCCCTGGGTGGCCTGGACAAGCTGATCGAAGAATTCAAGAAGCGCCTGGAAGAACAGAAGGAACGCCATGCCGGTGGCAACAAGTGGATCGGCACCGGCGGCACCAGCCCGTTCGGTTCGGGTGGTTTCAACCCCGAAGGCATTCGCGTCGGCGATGCCGGCAAGCGCCAGGGCAAGGCGGTCAAGGTCTGGGACCAGCGCGAGTACAAGAACCTCGACGACCAGGTCGAGCTGGGCACACGCAACATAAAGCTGGCCCTGCGCCGCCTGCGCAAGTTCGCCCGCCAGGGCGCGGCCGAAGAACTGGACATCGACGGCACCATCGACCACACGGCCCGCGATGCCGGCCTGCTCAACATCCAGATGCGACCGGAGCGGCGCAACAGCGTCAAGTTGCTGCTGCTGTTCGACATCGGCGGCTCGATGGACGCCCACGTGAAGATCTGCGAAGAGTTGTTCTCGGCCTGCAAGACCGAGTTCAAACACCTGGAGTACTACTACTTCCACAACTTCGTCTACGAGTCGGTGTGGAAGAACAACCTGCGCCGCACCTCCGAACGTACCTCGACCATGGACCTGCTGCACAAGTACGGCGCCGACTACAAAGTGGTCTTCGTCGGCGACGCAGCCATGGCGCCCTACGAAATCACCCAGCCGGGCGGCAGCGTCGAGCACTGGAACGAAGAAGCCGGTTATGTGTGGATGCAGCGCTTCATGGAGAAGTACAAGAAGCTCATCTGGATCAACCCGTACCCCAAGGAAACCTGGAACTACACCGCCTCGACCAACATCGTGCGCGAACTGGTGGAGGACCGGATGTTCCCGTTGACCTTGCGCGGACTGGAAGAAGGGATGCGGTTCTTGTCCAAGTAGCCTCGTCGGGCAATGGCGACTGCTGCGCAGTCGATCGCAGCCCCATACCTCGGCAAGCGGCTACAGATTACCGATGTAGCCGCTGGCAATAGCCTGCGATCGGCCGCACAGCGGTCGTGGTTCCACAAGGTGCGGGCCCGCCCCGCAATCACTCTGCGAAGCGCTGCAAAAATGCCCGTTGTTCTTGCCAGGCCAGGTCCTGAACCACTGGCACAAACCGCACCACGCTCCCCGGCAACATCTGCGCCAGCCGCGCCAATGCCAGCGGCGTCAACGCCCCCAACCGCGGATACCCGCCAATGGTCTGGCGATCATTGAGCAACACGATCGGCTGCCCGTCCGGCGGCACCTGCACGGCGCCCAACGGAATCCCCTCGGAAATCATCGGCGCCCCTTGATACTGCAAGGCCGGTCCCAGCAAGCGCATACCCATGCGATCCGCGCGGCTGTCCAACGTCCAGTCGCGATTGAACACTTCGAACAGGCTCATGCCGCTGAAATCACCCGCCTGAGCACCCAGCACCAGGTCCAGGCTGTTGCGGGTGAAGTCCACACGCATTGCCTGGGGCACTTCCCGCCCGCCGGCTGCCTGGCCGCTGTAAGCCAGGTGCTGTCCCTTGAGCAGGGTCGAACCCAGGCCGTCCAGCCCACCCAGCTCCTCACGTACCACGCTGGCACAACTGCCCAGCACCTGGGGTGCGTGAAAACCACCGGGCGCCGCCAGGTAGGCCCGCGCGCCCTGCAACGGCTGGTTCAGGCGCAAGCGCTGGCCCTTGCCGAGTACGAAACTGGACCAGGGCTTGAGCGGCTCGCCGTCGATGCGTGCATCCAGGTCGGCACCGGCCAGGGCCAGGCAGCAGTCCTGCTCCGCCACCAGGCTGAAACCACCCAAGGTTATCTCTACCACAGCGGCATCGGCGGCATTGCCCAGCAGCCAGTTGGCCCAGCGCATCGACACCCAGTCCAGCGCGCCGCCCTGGGTCACGCCCAGGTGACGCACGCCAAAGCGCCCGGCGTCCTGCAACAGGCACAGCGGCGTGCTGGCCTCGATCATCAAGCGGCTCATGGCTGCGCCTCCAGTGGCGTATCGTCGCCGCCCTGATTGATGAAGGTGGCGCGATCCACCGCCACGAAGCGCACCCGGTCGCCCGGCTGCAGCAAGCTGTAACCGTCACGCTCGCGGTCAAACAGTTTGCTCGGGGTGCGGCCGATCAGGTTCCAGCCACCGGGCGACACCGCCGGGTAGGCTGCCGTCTGACGCTCGGCGATGCCCACACTGCCGGCGGCAACGCGCTTGCGTGGCGTGGCCAGGCGCGGCGCCGCCAACGCCTCTTCGACCAGGCCCATGAAGGCAAAGCCTGGGGCGAAGCCCAGGGCGAACACCTGGTACTCGCGCTCGCTGTGGCGGCGCACGATGTCGGCCACCGAAGTGTGGCAACGCTCGGCCAGCAGGCTCAGCTCCGGCCCGACGCTGGGGTCGTACCATACCGGGATCTCGTGCTGGCGCCCGCCGCTGCCGTTGTCCGGCTGCAGGTTTTCCAGTGCCTCGCGAACCAGCACCCGGGCCTGCCCTGGCGACAACTGCAGCAGGTTGAAATGCACCATTGCCGTGGTATACGACGGCACCAGGTCGATCAGGTACTCGCCGAATACCGCCCGCAGGCGCTGGCTGGCGGCAAGCATCCACGGCATGTTGGTTTCATCGATGGCGTCGAACAGCCGCACCATCAGGCAGTCAATGGCCACCGTTTCAATGCGATAGGTCATGACGCCACCTGCGCATCGAGGGCCTGGCGGATCTGCTGGACCGCGGCCACTGAACTGTCGTTGTCACCGTGTACGCAGAGGGTCTGGGCTTGCAGGCGCAGTTCGCTGCCATCGACCGCGACCAGGGGCTCGCCACGGGCCAGGCGCAAGGCCTGGTCGACAATCGTTGCCGGATCGTGGTGTACCGCACCCGGCAGGCGCCGCGACACCAGGCGCCCGGCGGCGTCGTAGGCACGGTCGGCAAAGGCCTCGAACCACAGCGGCACGCCGTACTCGTCGCCCAGCGTCTGGGCCGCACTATTATCGGCGGTGGCCATCAGCATCAGCGGCAGTTGCCGGTCGTACTCGGCCACGGCCTGGAGCACCGCACGCAGCTTCTGCGGGTCGGCCATCATGTCGTTGTACAACGCGCCATGGGGTTTGACGTAGGTAACGCGGGTGCCCTGGGTACGGCAGATGCCGTCCAGCGCGCCGATCTGGTAGTGCAGCAGGTCGCGGATTTCTTCGGCGCTGCAGGCCATGGAACGACGGCCGAAACCGACCAGGTCCTGATACGCCGGGTGCGCGCCGATGCGCACCTTGCTGGCCACGGCCAGGCCCACAGTGTGACGCATGATGCCAGGGTCGCCTGCGTGAAAACCGCAGGCAATGTTGGCGCAATCGACAAACGGCATGACCTGGGCATCCAGGCCCATGGTCCAGCTGCCGAAACTTTCACCCATGTCGCAATTCAATAGCAGGCGGCTCACGTGTGGCACTCCTTCAGGCTCGGCCTTATTGGGCTTCAAGTTCTTTGCCGCGGGTTTCCGGCAGGCTCAGTGCCGCCAGAATTACCACACCGTAACTGACTGCCGCAAAGCCGCCGATACCCAGCCCCAACGGGACCTTCTGGCTGAGCATGCCGATCAGCAGCGGGAAGAGTGCCGCCACGGCGCGACCGATGTTGTAGCAAAAGCCCTGCCCCGAACCACGAATACGAGTGGGGAACAGCTCGGTCAGGAATGCCCCCATGCCGCTGAAAATGCCCGAGGCGAAGAAGCCCAGCGGGAAGCCCAGCCACAGCATCACGCCATCGCTGACCTGCATCTGGGTGTAGAGCAGCACGATGATGAACGAGCCCACGGCGAATAGGATGAAGTTCTTTTTGCGCCCCAACAGGTCGGTGAGGTAGGCACTGATCACGTAGCCGACGTATGAGCCGACGATCACCATGGCCAGGTAGCCGCCCGTGCCCAATACGCTCAGGCCACGTTCGTTGGTGAGGAAGGTCGGCAGCCAGGAGGTGATGGCGTAGTAACCGCCCAAGGCGCCAGTGGTCAGCAGCGAGGCGCGGACGGTGGTGAAGAGCATGCCAGGGGCGAAAATTTCATAGAAGTGCGACGGCGCTTCGGTTTTTTCCGCCGCCTTGGCCAGTCGATAAACTTCCGGGTCCTTGACCAGGCGACGGACAAAAATCACGAACACCGCCGGCACGATACCCAGCAGGAACAGGGCGCGCCAGGCGTCTTCAGGCGGCAGCCAGGTGAACAGCACCGCGTACAGAATCGCCGTCAGGCCCCAGCCAATGGCCCAGCCGGACTGCACCATGCCCACCGCCTTGCCGCGGTCCTTGGCACGGATGACTTCACCGATCAGCACGGCGCCGGCAGTCCACTCGCCGCCGAAGCCGAAGCCCATCAGAGTGCGGGCGATCAATAGTTGGTCGTAGGTTTGGGCAAAGCCGCAGAGGAAGGTGAAAAAGGCAAACCACAGCACGGTCAATTGCAGGGTGCGTACCCGGCCGATGCGGTCGGAGAGGATGCCGGCGATCCAGCCGCCCAGCGCCGAAGCGATCAGAGTGCTGGTGTGAATCAGCCCGGCCTCGGCGGTGGTGATGCCCCACAGGGCGATCAGGGTGGGGATGACGAAGCTGAGCATCTGGGTGTCCATGCCATCGAGGCCGTAGCCGATCTTGCAGCTCCAGAAGGTCCGTCGTTCTTGCTTGTTGATGTTGCGGTACCAGTCGAAGGGACCCGCCACCGATCTGGTTTTGACCTGTTGCTGCACGCCCGATGGGTTCATGGTTGCCTCAGCTTGTTGGTATTGTTTTAAAGGCGACGATCTTTGTCGCAACCTGACTGTCATTTTTCGATGGGTGCGCATCGCCGTCCAACGAGAAAAACCAGCGGTCTGGCATAAGAAAAATTTGATCAGTGAGCGCACCATGAACCTCAAGTTCCTCGAAACCTTCGTCTGGGTCGCCCGGCTCAAGAGCTTTCGCCTGACCGCCGAAAAGCTCTTTACCACCCAGGCCTCGATCTCCAGCCGCATCGCTGCGCTGGAGGCCGACCTTGGGGTCAAGCTGTTGCTGCGCGATTCCCGTGGGGTCAGCCTGACGCCCGAAGGCAGCAAGGTGCTCGAATACGCCGAGCAGATGCTCGACACGGCCAAGGCGCTCAAGCAATCGCTGGACAGCGACCGGGCCAAGGTCGGCAGGATTCGCCTGGGTGTAATGGACACGGTTATCCATACCTGGATGAGCCCGCTGGTGTCGGAACTGATGGAGCGCTACCCGCAGGTTGAAATCGAGTTGATCGCCGATACTGCGCTCAACTTGCGCGAACAGCTGCAAAAAGGCTTTCTCGATGTAATTCTGCAAACCGACCTTCTGCGCCAGGAATCGATCCGCAGCCTGGACTTGGCGCGCTACCCCATGGGCTGGATCGTGGCCAGCCAGTCGATCTACAACCGCGACTATGCCTCCCTCGCCGAGCTTGCCCGCGAGCGCATCGTGACCTTCTCGAAAAACTCCCGGCCACACCAGGAGGTGCTCAGCCTGCTCCAGGCCGAAGGCGTCAGTGCGCCACGGCTGAACTGCGTGAACTCGGTGGCGGCGATTACCCGTCTGCTGCGCGATGGCTTCGGCATCGGCGCCCTGCCCCCGGCGCTGGTCAGCGAGGAACTGGCGCGAGGGGAACTGACCCTGCTGCCGCTAGCGCAGCAACCGCCGAGCCTGGAGTTGGTGGTGGCCTGGCAGACCGGGGTCGAACTGGTAGACGAAGTGGTGGCGCTGTGTCGCAACGTACTGGAGCGTTATGCCGCAGATGCTGGCCCCCAGCGCATCAAGCTGGTTTAGCGCCAGCTCTCTTTCACCGCTTTGCGCCGCCCGCCGAGGGCCACCCAGCCGAACAGCAGCAAGAGGCTTTCAATGCTCAGGGCCAGCAACAAGGCGAAGCTCAGGCCCCAGGCCAGGGCTTCGGGTGCCAGGAGGATCTGGTAGTTGTAGCCCTTGAGGGTTTCCTCGCGCAGCTGGCTGTCGGCCTGTACCAGCACATGCCAGGTGCGCTCCAGCCATGGCCCCTGGAGGATTTGCCATTCCCGTTCGAGCAGGCGATTGCGGATCAGCAGGCTGTCGATGCTGTTGGCGTCGCTGTTGAACACCGGGTCGTCACTGCTGCGGTAGTGGCGCACCAGCGCTTGCAGGTCTCCATTGAAAAAGCGCCGGGCGGTGTCCTCGAAGCCCTTGAGACCCTCGCGCGATTCAAGCAGTTTCGCTTCGACCCGCTGGCTGTAGTCGTTGATCAGGCCAGGTACCTGCACCCCCACCAGCAACCCGAAGGTAAACAGCAACAACCGCAGGTAACTTCTGAACATGGGCTATCCCTTAGCGTTGTCCCTGGGCGATGCATTCACCACGGCGCCACAGCGCCCACTGGCCCGGCTCGTAGCGCTGCCACGTCTCGTTCTCGGTCAGCGCTTCGGTGGCGATCACGGTGACCACGTCGTTGGGGGTGGTCTCGGCCTGGAAGTCGACGATCATGTCGACATCCTTGAGCCGCGCCGGCCCGAACGGTGCGCGCCGGGTGATATGCACCAGCTTGGTCGAGCAGAAGCAGAACAGCCAGTCGCCATCGCTGAGCAGGCAATTGAACACACCCTTGCCACGGTATTCGGCGCAGGCCTCGACCAGCACCGGCAACAACACTTCAGCCTCCACCGGCTCCGGGAACGCCTCGCGGATGCGGTTGAGCAGGTCGCAGAAGGCCGCTTCGCTGTCGGTGTCGCCAATGGGGCGGTAGAACGTGGCCTGGCCCTTGAATTCACCCAACTGGCCGTTGTGGGCGAAACACCAGTTGCGTCCCCAAAGCTCGCGTACAAAAGGATGGGTATTGGACAAGCAGACCTTGCCGACGTTGGCCTGGCGAATATGGCCGATCACCACTTCGCTCTTGATCGGGTAGCGTTGGACCAGATTGGCCACTTCCGATTCGCAACTGGCTGCCGGGTCCTGGAACAGACGCAGGCCACGGCCTTCGTAGAATCCGATGCCCCAGCCGTCGCGGTGCGGGCCGGTACGTCCACCGCGCTGCATCAGCCCGGTGAAACTGAAGACGATATCGGTGGGTACATTGGCGCTCATGCCCAACAGTTCACACATTCTGGCTGCTCCCGGGCAAATGGCTACAAGCGCGGCTCGACCCGCGAACGGCTCCCGCCCAACGGTGCTTCGGGCGGGTTGCGATAACGGTCGCGGCTGTCGGCGGCCATCGGTGCATCGGCCACGGCCTCTTCGGCATCGCGCTTGGCGGCGGCCTCGGCCTGCTCACGACGGGCCTTGGCGCGTTTCTCGAGCGGCCAGCGCAGCACCACGAACACTCCGTAGAGCGCGAAGGCGATCATGCCATACATGGCAAGGTCGGCCGCGGCGCGCAGCATGTTGTTGCCGACCTTGAACAGCAGGTCGAGAGCAGCAATGGCGATAGCCGGGGCGAATTTGTCTTTGACGGGATCGATGATGGTCGGGGTCAGCAGCAGTACTGCCATCAGCACCCGCAGCGGTTCGCGCAGCCAGCGCCACATCCAGCGGGTCAGGCGAAAGCCCACCGCCAGGCACCCCAGGGCGGCCAGGGCGTAGAGGCCCCAGGCGAGCAGATAGTCGTTCTCGGTCATGGTGTCCGTGGCAAGCTAGGCAAATAGACGCTTATGATAAACACATTTGAGCGCGCAGGCGCCCCCCAGCCAAGAGAACCCCGCATGTCCGCAGACGTCACCGCCCCCCGCGCCCCGATTGCCCGCAAGGCCGAAGGCGCCGATCCCTATGCCTGGCTGCAGGAGCGCGACAGCCCCGACGTGATCGCCTACCTGAACGCCGAGAACGCTTACCAGGAGGCGCAACTGGCCGACCAGGCCGAACTGCGCGACCAGCTGTTCGAAGAGATCAAGGGCCGCATCCTCGAAACCGACCTGTCGCTGCCTTCGCCCTGGGGCCCGTACCTGTACTACAGCCGCACCACCGCCGGCGAAGAGTACCCACGTCACTACCGCTGCCCGCGCCCGGCCGACGACTCCAACACAGTCGATGAAAGCCGGGAAGAACTGCTGCTGGACCCCAACCAGCTGGCCAATGGCGGCTTCCTCTCGCTGGGCGCCTTCAACGTCAGCCCCGACCACCAGCGCCTGGCCTACAGCCTTGATACCACGGGCGACGAAATCTACACCCTATATGTCAAGGAACTGGCCAGCGGTGCCATAGAGCAACTGCCGTTCGAGCAGTGCGACGGCAGCATGACCTGGGCCAACGACAGCCAGACGCTGTTCTTCGCCGAACTGGACGACACCCATCGGCCGCACAAACTGCTGCGCCACCGCCTGGGCCGCGAAGGTTGCCAGGCCATTTTCGAAGAGACCGACGGGCGATTCTTCCTGCACTGCTACCGCGCCAGCTCCGAGCGCCAACTGATCCTGCTGCTCAACAGCAAGACCACCAGCGAAGCCTGGGTGCTGGACGCCGAGCAGCCGGACGGCGATTTCACCTGCCTGGCGCCACGGGTCGAAGGCCATGAATACTTCCCGGACCACGGCCAGCTCGACGGGCAGTGGCACTGGTTTATCCGCACCAACCAGGACGGCATCAACTTCGCCCTGTACCACGCCGGCAGTGAGCAGGTTCCGACCCGCGCGCAGTGGCAACTGCTGGTGCCGCACCGCGACGCCGTCATGCTCGAAGGCCTGAGCCTGAACGCCAGCGCCCTGAGCCTGAGCCTGCGCGAAGGCGGCCTACCGATCATCGAAGTGCGCCCACAAGGGCTTGCCCCGTACCGGGTGGAGCTGCCGGATGCGGCCTACAGCCTGTATGTGCAAGACAGCCTCGAGTTTGAAAGCCAGCGCATCCGCCTGCGCTACCAGGCCCTCAATCGCCCGGCCCAGGTGCGCCAGCTGGAGCTCGCCAGTGGTGCTCAGCAGGTTCTTAAAGAGACTCCGGTGCTGGGCCCATTCGACCCCGATGAGTACGTGAGCCAGCGACTCTGGGCCACTGCCAGCGACGGTACCCAAGTGCCGATCAGCCTGGTGCAACGCCGCACCGACCTGGGCAAGCCGGTACCGCTGTACCTCTATGGCTACGGCGCCTACGGCGAAAGCCTCGACCCATGGTTCTCCCATGCCCGCCTGAGCCTGCTGGAGCGCGGCGTGGCCTTTGCCATCGCCCATGTGCGCGGCGGTGGCGAGCTGGGTGAAGCCTGGTACCGGGCTGGCAAACAGGAGCACAAGACCAACACCTTCAACGACTTCATCGCCTGCGCTGAACACCTGATCGCCCAGGGCGTGACCCGCGCCGACCAACTGGCAATCAGTGGCGGCAGCGCCGGTGGCCTGCTGATTGGCGCGGTGCTCAACCAGCGCCCGGAGTTGTTCAAGGCGGCCATTGCCGAAGTGCCGTTCGTCGACGTGCTCAATACCATGCTCGACCCCGACCTGCCGTTGACCGTCACCGAGTACGACGAGTGGGGCAACCCTGAAGAACCTGAAGTGTACGAGCGCATCAAGGCCTACGCGCCTTACGAGAACGTCAAGGCCCAGGCCTACCCGGCGCTGCTGGTGGTGGCGGGCTACAACGACAGCCGCGTGCAGTACTGGGAAGCGGCCAAGTGGGTGGCCAAACTGCGTGTGACCAAGACCGACAGCAACTTGCTGCTGCTCAAGACCGAGATGGATGCCGGGCATGGCGGCATGAGTGGGCGGTACCAAGGGCTGCGGGATGTGGCGCTGGAGTATGGGTTTGTGTTCAAGGTGCTGGGTGTGAATGCCTGACACACAACACGCCTGCAGGAGCGGGCTTGCCCCGCGATGGCCAGTACAGCCTGCACATCCTGGGTTGTCTGAATTGCGTATCGCGGGGCAAGCCCGCTCCTGCAGGTTGTGGATCTGCCCCCCTAATCCGACCTCGGCTTCTCCTGCTGCGGCGTCAACCCCGGCAAGGGCTGGTCCCTTGGCGGCGAAGGCACCGGAATCGACGGCAACAACGGTGAGCCGGGCGTCGCATCACCGGCCCGGGGTGGCGTACTGGGGGTAATCTGCGGATACGGCGTCGGCGTCGCCGTTCCTGGTGCCCCTGGCACCGGCGCAATGGGCCGCGGCTGCAGCTCGGCGGCCACAGCCGATTGCAAACACACCAGAATCAAGGCGGCGATGGTCAAATAACGCATACGCAGGCTCCTTGGTAACGACCCGACAGCCTACTCCCAAGCGTAGCCTGTCCGAAACGCCCGCCATCGGGCTAAACTTCAAGGCATAACCGTAACAAGCCCGAGAAAAGGTAATCCCATGAGTTCGGCATCCACTGCCTCCGCCACCGCACGGCTCGACCGCATCCTCGCCGACGCCAAGCGCGACAAAGAAATGGGCTATCGCGACAAAGCCCTGAAAATGTACCCGCACGTCTGCGGTCGCTGCGCCCGGGAGTTCTCCGGCAAGCGCCTGAGCGAACTGACCGTGCACCACCGTGACCATAACCACGACAACAACCCCCAGGATGGCTCGAACTGGGAGTTGCTGTGCCTGTACTGTCACGACAACGAACATTCCCGCTACACCGACCAGCAATATTTCAGCGAAGGCTCGACCAGCAGCCCGAGCATCGCCAAGGCCACCCACAACCCGTTTGCGGGACTGGCGGGCCTGCTGAAAAAAGACTGAGCGCAAACCCGCGCCCCACCCGCGCCGGCAAGCCCGTATAATCGCGTTCTTTTTTGCGAAGGGCCCCGGCACGTGGCGAACAAACGGTACAGCTGCATTGGTCTGTTCAACCCCAAGTCAGCGGAGAACGTCGGTTCAGTAATGCGCGCGGCGGGTTGCTACGGCGTCAACTCGGTGTTCTACACCGGCAAGCGCTATGAGCGTGCCCGCGACTTTGTCACAGACACCAAGCGCGTGCATTACGACATCCCGTTGATCGGCATCGACGATCTGCAAAAAATCATTCCCCTGGGCTGCACGCCCGTGGCCGTTGAGTTGGTCGACGGCGCCCGCCCCCTGCCCGAGTACACCCACCCCGACCGCGCCATCTACATCTTCGGCCCCGAGGACGGCTCCCTCGATCCAAGCGTGCGGGCCTGGTGCGAAGAGACCATCTACATCCCGACCAACGGCTGCATGAACCTGGCCGCCACGGTCAACGTGGTGCTCTACGACCGACTGGCCAAAGGCCTGAACACTCGCTCTGGCCCCAAGTTCAAGTAAATCCGAAGGAACAGTCCGTCGACTGCGGTGGTCTGCTGCATATCATCGCCCCCACTGGAGAATGACCATGTCCGAGAACAAGACGTTGATCCCTGCCCTGCAAGACAAGCCCGAACACAACGTGCACGGCTGGGAACGCGCCGGCTCCGTGGCCGGCGGTGTGATCATGGTGGGCAAGGGCTTGCGCCGTGGTGGGCTGTTCGGCCTGATCCAGATGGCCATCGGCGGCGTGGCCCTGGCCCGTGGCATTACCGGTCACAGTTCGATGAAGAGCCTGATGGAGCGCGGTCGCAGCGACCTCGACAACCTGCGCTCGACCATCGAGCGCAACGGCGCCGAACTGCGCGCTCTCAAGGCCAGCGCCGACGCCGCTACCCGCAGCGCCACGGTTACCGGCAACGACTCGCTGACTAACCCCAAGCCCTAACGCAGCAGCTTGCTCGCCAGCACCTCGGATTCGCGCCCCAGCACACTTTCACTGAGCTGGACGAACTCTTCGGTGCTGACGCTGTTGAGCCGCATCATTGCGCGGGTGACGTCGTCCAGCGAACGCTGGTTATGGCTGTGCAAGCGAATCTCCCGGTCCAGTGCCTGCAACAGCAGTACACCCCGGGCCGTGGTCGCGCTGTCCACCTGTTCACCGCGCAAGCTGCTGACCTTGGCACCGTTACGCTCAAGGCCGGCCAGCACGGCCTGGTAGCGATCCTCGGTGATGCCCCCGGCACGTCGCAGCAATTCGATGGCGTAGTAATCGGCCAGGGACTCGCCAATCCAGTCACTGGCCTGACGGTCGTTGATCTGTGCGAAGACATGTACCAGCTCCCGCAACAGCGGGCTTGAGCCGTTCTCGCTGACCAGCGGCCTGCTACTGTGCAGGTAGATCGAATTGTGCCCCGCTCGGGCACCGCGCCAGAGTTGATCCTTGGCCCCCACCAGTAACAGCTTTGGCGGATTGCGCGGGAACACCGCTTGCAACTGCGGCCACACGAACGTCAGCAACGTCAGGTTATCCAGCCGACGCATGCCTTGCCCTTGCGGCGCAGCCACGCTGAGGTCGGTTTCGCCCAGGCGCGCACGACGGGTGCCGATGGTGCCCGCGACCATCCAGCCGGTCGGGCGATCGAACAGGCGCGAGACATTGTCGATGCGAAAGCGCTGCTTGCCGATGCGCGGCCAGGGCGTCTCGACACTCTTCCAGCCGCTGGGCAATTCAAAACTCAGGCGGGCGACCAGTTCGGTACCGTCCTGCTGGTCGAGGCGTGCCGGGGGTACCAGGTCATCACCGCGAAACAGCGCCCAGTGGGGCGTCATGCGGGTCTCGTAACTGCCGTTTTTAAGCCGTTGGGACAAGCGCACCCGGTACGTCAGCTGGCTCTTGCCCGCTGCCGGCTGCCAATGCCCACGCTGGCCGTCGCCCCGCAGCAGCCATTGGCCGTCGGCCTTGAAATCGCTGTAGACCCCCGCCTTGCCCAGGTCGAAATCCAGGCTGCGCACCGCCGCCCCTTCAGCCAGGGTCAGGCGTACTTCGGCCTGTTCACTCTGGGGCAGCAGGCGAACGTGATAGTCCAGGTCGACTTTCTTGGCAAAGGCCGGCGAACAGGCCAACAGACTCAGGGCCAGCAACCAATGGCAACGCACACGCATACAGAAACTCCTTGTTCCCCCAGACGCGATACCCGGCAAACCCGGGCGGCTCAGCCGGCGCGGAAAATCAGATAATCTTCCCAGTCATCCTCGTCCACGCTCTCTTCGCTGAGCATGCGCCCGGACTGGGAAATTCGCTGTTTGTGTACCTGTTGACGGTCACCGCATACCAGGTGGTGCCAGCTTGGCAGGTCCTTGCCTTCGCTGATCAGGCGGTAACCACAGGTGGTTGGTAGCCATTTGAACTGGTCGGCCTTGCCCGGCGTCAGCTGGATGCAGTCAGGCACGATCTTCAACCGGTTGGGATAGTCGCTGCACTGGCAGGTCTTCAGGTCCAGCAGCTTGCAGGCAATGCGCGTGTAATAGACGCTGTTGTCGTCTTCATCTTCAAGCTTTTGCAGGCAGCACAGGCCACAGCCGTCACACAGCGACTCCCATTCCTGGGGGTCCAGCTGTTCGAGGGTCTTACGCTTCCAGAAAGCGTCGGCGCTGGCAATCATGTAACGGGTGTCCTGTTCAAAAGAGGCGCCGCGGTGCGGCGGCGCCAGTCTAGGGCGAGTCTTGCAGCAATGCCAGACCGCTTGTCAGTGCCGAGTCGACACAGTAGTTTTACCGACGGTCCCCACCTACTTTCAGGAACTCGCCATGAGTGCTAATCCTCGCATTGCCGAACATGCCATCGACGAACAGTTCATCAAGCGTTGGTCGCCACGCGCCTTCACCGCCGAACCGATCAGCGAAGCCACCCTGCTGAGCTTCCTCGAAGCGGCGCGCTGGGCCCCGTCGGCCTACAACTCGCAGCCATGGCGCTTCCTCTATGCCCGCCGTGACACGCCGAACTGGGAGCGCTACCTGGGCCTGCTCAACGAATTCAACCGCAGCTGGGCGCAACACGCCTCGGCCCTGGTGATCGTGATCTCCAAGACCACCTTCGCCGCCCCGGGCTCCAGCGAAGAAAAACCGGCCCTGTGGCACACCTTCGACACCGGTTCGGCCTGGGGCCACCTGGCCCTGCAAGCGAGCATCAGCGGCTGGCATACCCACGGCATGGCCGGCTTCGACCAAGAGCTGACCCGCCAGGAGCTGAAGATTCCCGAGGGCTACGCACTGCACGCCGTGGTGGCGATCGGCAAGCTGGGTGACAAGGCCAGCCTGGCAGAAGCCCTGCAGGCCCGCGAAGAGCCTAGCCCGCGTCGTTCGCTGAGCGAGCTGGCGGCTGAAGGTGATTTCTCGCTGTAATCAATCGCGGGGCACGCCCGCTCCTACAGCGCTAGGAGCAGGCGTGCCCCGCGATTCCATTACTCAATAGCCACGCACAAAATCCACTTCCCCGCGCAACGCCTCTCCCGCCTGATACGCCCGCAGATTCTCGACGAACAACCGCACCATCGCCGTCGGTGAGGTGGGCGCCGAGCTGTGTCCGGTCAGCAGCAGCCCCCAGGCCGTCCAGAACGGATGACGCGCCGGCAATGGCTCCTGACGACAAACGTCGATCACCGCGCCGGCCAAATGCCCCTGTTTCAAGGCTTCGACCAGATCACCATCGACCACCGCCACACCGCGACCGGCGTTGATGAACAACGCCTCGGGATTGAAGCGAGCAAATAGCGCAGCATCGTACAGGTCGTGGGTGGCCGGGGTGTCGGGCAGCAGGTTGATCACGTAGTCGACTTCGCCGACCAGGCGCCCCAGCTCGCTGATGGCTGCCACTTCGATGAAAGGCGATTGCTCACGAGCCTCGCTGGCGATGCCGTAGAGCTTGATGCCAAAGGGCAGGAGAAACTCCGCGACACGCTGGCCGATATCACCGGTGCCGACGATCAGCGCCCGTCGCCCTTCCAGGGTACGTCCGGGGCGATCATCCCATTTACGTTCGACCTGGCTGACCAGGCGCGCCATCACCTCGCGCTCATGACCGAGCATGTAGGTCAGCACGTACTCGGCCATCACCTGGCCGAAGATGCCCACTGCGCGGGTCAGGCGGTAGTCGCGCTGCAAGCCGTCGGCCAGCAGCGGCGTGATGCCGGCCCAGGTCGACTGCAACCACTGGGGCTGATGGCCCTGGCGCAGCAACGTTGCCAGCAGGTCTGGCTGGCCCAGCCACACATCGCAATCGGCGGCCTGGCGGGTCAGTTCCGCCGAGTCGCCACTGGTGAGGACGTTCAGGTCCGGTGCCGCCTCGCGCAGCAGGCGAGCGTAGAGGGCATGGTCCTGTTCGGCGATCAAAACGCGCATGTTCGTTACAACCTTGGCAGAAACTTCGAAGGCCGCCAGGCCATCCGGCGTGGCGGCATCACATCAGGCAGGCGGGCTCAGACCGGGTCGTTGCGGCGCAGCAGCTCTTCAGGCAGGTGCTCAATGTACTCATCCTCAAGCGGCGGCATCTGCAGGTGATAGCCCTGCTGCTCGAGGTTTTCCAGCACCTTGGCTATGTCTTCGCGGGCCAGCTTGCGCTCAGGGGTCAGCACCAGGTCAAAGGCATGTACCGGCGTACCAAAGAACGGCAGCAGGCCTTCGGGAACACGCTCAAGGCCGTCGGCCTTGAGCACGTAGAGGTACATTTCGTTCTTGCGTGGGCTCTTGTAGATCGAGCAGATGCGTTTCATGGTTGTTCTCCAGCGCCGGCCAGACAATCGAGCAGCGCTTGCCCCATCCGCTCACGGCGCCAGCCACGCAGCGAATCGGGCAGTTGATAAGGACCGTTGGGGTAGCCGCTTTTGAGCAGAAACTCGAGGATTTTCTTGCGCAGCATCAGCTCGGGGGCGATGTTCAGGCGCTCGCCTTCGGCCTGGCCAATGGCGCGCAGCTGCTTGAGCAGCGCCGAGGCTTCGATCGGCAACGGCTCGGGCAGGGCCGCTGGCCACTGCTCGGCCGGCAGGCTGGCGGCCTGCTTGATCAGGTTGAGCAGGAACTCGCCGTCCTGGCGGATGGTACGCGGGTGCATGTCTTCGATTTTCGCCAGCGCCGACAACGTCTGCGGCTGGGTCTTGGCCATGGGCCACAGCGCGTTTTCGCGCAGGATGCGGTTGCGCGGCAGGTCACGGGCACGGGCTTCGCGCTCGCGCCAGGCGCACAGTTCACGCAGCACCGCCAACTGGGCGCGGGACAGCTTCCAGGCCAGCTTGGCGTCGCGGTACAACTCGTTGGGGTCGGTCTCGCGGCGCAGCTGGGCGACCAGCTCGGCGCCATCTTCCAACACCCAGGCATTTTTTTCGTCCGACAACTGCGGGCGCAGGCGCTCGTACAGCTCGGCCAGGTGTACGGCGTCTTCAGCGGCGTAGCTGACCTGGGTCTCGGACAACGGACGCTGCAGCCAGTCGGAGCGGGTTTCGCCCTTGGGCAGCTCGATGCCAAGCACTTCGTGGACCAGGCGCGAGTAGCCCATGGAGAAGCCCAGGTTCAGGTAGCCAGCGGCCAGTTGGGTGTCGAACAACGGCGCCGGCAGGCTGCCGGTCAGGCGCGACAGCACTTCGAGGTCTTCGCTGCAGGCATGCAGCACCTTGATCACCTGGCTGTCTTCGAGCAGCTCGGCCAGCGGCTGCCAGTTGCTGACGCGCAGCGGATCGATCAGGTAGGCACGTGCCCCGTCGCCGACCTGGATCAAACCGGCAATCGGATAAAAGGTATCAACCCGCATGAACTCGGTGTCGAGTGCCACGAAGGGCAGCTTGCGCCACTGCAGACAGTGTTCAGCCAGGCTGCTGTCGTCGCAAATCCAGTGAATATCGATGGCCACAAGGCTCTCCCACAAACAATGGCGCGCAGTATATACGGCGCAGGCCACTGCCGGGAAACCACTCGACTGCTACAACGGCCTGCGCGCCTGCGCAGGTTCTCAATGGCTGGCCAGTGCCGGGCGGCACGAGGCAAACAGGTCCAGTTGCGGCTTATAGACCGCGGTATGCACCTGCAGCAGGCCGAGCATGGAATGAAACAGGTTGTCCTGGCTCAACGGCTTGTTGCGGTTCCTGTTCAAGCAGTCTGTGTCGACGCCGAATGCCTGGCGGTAGTGGTCGGAAAACCAGGCCAGCATCGGCACGTGCTTCTGCTGTTCCGGCGCCAGCATGTACGGAGTGCCATGCAGGAACAGGTTGTACTCGCCCAGGGATTCACCATGATCGGACAGGTAGAGCATCGCGGTGTCGACCTTGTCCTGCTTGCTGCGCAGGATGTCGATCAGCGACGCCAGCACATGGTCGGTATAGACCAGCGTGTTGTCATAAGCGTTGACGATGCTCTGCTCGCTGCACTGGTTCAAGGCGTTGCTCGGGCACACCGGGGTGAAGCGCTCGTACTGCATCGGATAACGCTTGAAGTAATCGGGGCCATGGCTGCCCATCTGGTGCAAAACCACCACGGTGTCCTGCTGCAGGTTGTCGATCATCTCGGCCAGGCCCTTGAGCAGGATCTCGTCGTGGCATTCGCTGCTGGTGCACAGCGCAGGGTCCTTGAGGTTGCTGACATCCTCGAACTGCACCCGGTCGCAGGTGCCTTTGCAGCCGGACTGATTATCACGCCAGCGCACCGCCAGGCCAGCGCGCTGCAGGATGTCCAGCAGGCCTTCCTGGTTCTTGGCCTGGGTGGCCTGGTAGCCCTTGCGAGTGAGATTAGAGAACATGCACGGCACCGACACGGCAGTTTCGGTCCCGCAGGAATGCACATCGCTGAAGGCGATCAGCCCGGCTTCCTTGCTCAGTTCCGGGGTGGTGTCGCGGTCGTAGCCAAGCAAGCCGAAGTTCGCAGCCCGCGCACTCTCCCCCACCACCAGCACGGTCAGGGATTTGCGCGAATGCTGCTGCCAGGCCAGATCGCGCCGGGCGTCCTCGCCTATTGTGGCAAATGGCTTGGCCGCAGTACCGATGCGCTCGCCGACATAGCCGAACGAAGCGCCAACCACATTGCTGGGTACCAGCATCAGGCGGATCTCGTGATGGTTGCGAAACAGCGAGGCGAGCCCCTGGTAATTGGCCAGCGCCACCACACCGAGCAATGCCACCGACGCGCCGCCAGCAAGTAACTTGAACAACAACTCGCGGTACCAGGTCCGGTACTGGATGGGCGTGTTGTAAAGCAGCACCGACGGCAACACACCCACCATGAAAAGATAAGCAAATAACTTAATCGACAACAAATCCATTACTTCAGCAGTATTGGTTTCTGCGGTATTTCTCAACATACCCACATCCATCAACACGCCATACTGGCTCATGAAGTAAGCGGTCCCGGCACTGACCATGAACAAGGTAATCAATAGTGGTTTTAAAACACCCTTGAAGGCGAGCAAGGTCAAGATCACGTTGAACGCACAGACGATCAGTACACCAAAGGCCAGCCGCAGGAATATTCCCGCCACACCGGGCTGAACAACGCTGGACAAATGGTGCCAGAGTACCGAGTTGACGCCGACAAGCAGATAAAGACTGGCACACAACGTAACCCATTCGGCCCGCAGTGGTTTGACCTTGAACATGGCGCTTCACTTGATTGATCGTCGGAAACAGTGCCCTTGCGGCACCCCCTTGAAACAATCAGAACTTTAAGTAGCACACCCTCAATTTTTCGTGAAAAAGACGCCAACGTTTAATGCATTGGCGTCTTTTTTATCATGACATTTTTTTCACGTTACTTATGTCACTTGCACGTAACCCGGCACATGAACCTTTGCATAGGAACCCCGATCGATATCCAGCACTTCGACGCACAGCTGGATATCTAGTCCGGCGCGCGCCGGGATAGCTTCCTTGAGCACCTCCAGCAAGCTGGCGGACAACTGGCGCTTGACCTCGGGCGAGCGCCCACTGAGGATCGACAGCCTGGCATGGGCAAACGCCCGCTCGGTCGGTGCAATACCGACTCGAAAGCCCGCAAAGGCGGCAGCGCGGCTCTTGATGTCCAGCTCGTCGGCGAACTGGCCACTGCCCACCAGCGCATGGTTCAGGCACAGCAGCAGCCGGTCGACGTCCAGGTCACGCAGGTTGTCGCTGTATTCCACGTTCAGGTGAGGCATTGCTCTGAATCCTTGGCGGGCAAATGATGCGACAGACTACCGCAGCCCCGAAACCTGGCAAAGACGACTATCCTCTAAGTTCATGACTTCCACCCCAAACCCCCGGAGAGGTGAAGAAATGCCGGTCAAGCACGATTTGCTCGCAGACTTGAACATGACCAAGGAGGCGTTCGACGCCAAGAAGACCACTGACAAGAGGCTCAGCGAGCTGCACGAGAAGTACAACGCCATCGACACCGAGGTGCTCAAGGCAGAGAGCAGCAGCGCCACTGACGACCAGATCACCCAACTGCGCAAAAAACGCCTGATGATCAAGGATGAAATCGTCGCTCACGTAAAATCGTAGCGCCCCGCCGAACAGTAGAAAGCCCCGCAGCTCGCTGCGGGGCTTTTGTTTGCGCGGTTGTCGGTGTCAGTTGCGCGACCAGACCACCGGGAACCAGTCTTCGCGCATGCGATCGCCGGTCTTCAGGTTGATACCGGGAAACGGCGGCGAGGTACGCCCCGGGCGCTGGACATAGCGCACATCGTCGCCCATGAAACGGGTCGAAAACGCCCGCCGGCGGTTGCCGCCAATGTTCCCGGCAGCACCATGCACGGTGCGAAAATCGAACACCACTGCATCGCCCGGCTCAAGCTCGGGCGAGAGGATTTCAAATTCGCCGCTCTCCACATCCGGCATATCCATGAACAGGCTTTCACCCGAGCCTGCATCGGTTGCGCCGTAAAAATCCTTGTTGCTGGCCCAGCTCTTGGGGCGCACCGGCTTCGGCCAGCGATGCGACCCCAGCACCACACTCAATGTGTTGTGGCGAGTGACCGGGTCCAGCGGAATCCAGTAGCTGGCCGTCTGCTGGCCGTCCACGCAGTAATAGGGCAAATCCTGATGCCAGGGCGTGGGCTTGGAGGTACCCGGCTCCTTGACCAGGATGTGTTCATGGAACACCTGTACTTCCCGAGACTGCATCAGCCCCCCGGCAATCCCCGCCGCCGGAGAATTCAGGACAAAGTCGGTGAATGCCGGAATACGCTGCCAGTTGCAGTAGTCCTCGAAGAAGCGCCCGCCTTCGCCACTGCCCACGTTCTCGATGGCAAAGGCGCTGGGGGCTGCCAGGTTTTGCTCGAACCCTTCGCGCAAGCGCTCGATCCAGTCGCGAAACACACCGCGCAGCACGATTGCACCGTCGCGTTGAAATTGTTCGATATCGGCATTCATCGGGGGCAGTCCTCTCTTGTTGTAATGGCCAAAAGTATTGAACCCGTGCCCGCCGCCGGTAAACGACACTTTGCCTATTCGCCACTATCAGCATTCTGTATGGCCTGCCTTATTGTCACCCCCGCCAATTGGCCGGTTAATAGCCCTGCCTGTCTCCTTCGGCGCCTTGCCACTGAACAATAAGAACAATGAGGAGTTACCTGGGATGAATGATAACAACACCGCCTTGCGGCGAGGTCTGAGTACCCGCCATATCCGTTTCATGGCGCTCGGGTCGGCCATCGGCACCGGGCTGTTCTATGGCTCGGCCTCGGCCATCAAGCTGGCCGGGCCGTCTGTATTGCTGGCGTACTTGATTGGTGGCGCGGCCATTTACATGATGATGCGCGCCCTGGGTGAAATGGCCGTGCGCAACCCGGTATCCGGCTCCTTCGGCCAGTACGCCAGCCAGTACCTGGGACGCTTTCCGGGCTTTCTCACCGGTTGGAGCTATGCCTTTTCGATGCTGGTGGTGTGCCTGGCGGACGTCACCGCCTTCGGCGTGTACATGAGCTTCTGGTTCCCGGAGACGCCGCGCTGGATCTGGGTGCTGGGCATCGTGTTCTTCATCGGCGCCTTGAACCTGTGCAGCGTCAAGGTGTTCGGCGAGCTGGAGTTCTGGCTGTCACTGCTCAAGGTCACCGCCATCGTGTCGATGATCCTGGCCGGGGCGGCGGTGCTGATGTTCGGCATTCAGCTGGGCGGTTCCGCCGAACAGGTGGCGACAATCAGCAACCTGTGGACTCATGGCGGCTTCTTCCCCAACGGCGTCAGCGGCATGATTGCCTCGTTTGCGGTGGTGATGTTCGCCTTCGGCGGCGTCGAGATGATCGGCATTACGGCAGGCGAGGCCAAGGACCCACAACGGGTGATCCCCAAAGCAATCAACTCGGTGCCGCTGCGTATCCTGCTGTTCTATGTGTTCACCCTGTTCATCCTGATGTCGATCTACCCCTGGACCCGCATCGGCAGCGAAGGCAGCCCCTTCGTTCAGATCTTCAGTGGCCTGGGCATCGGCTCTGCCGCCACCTTGCTGAACATCGTGGTGATCTCTGCCGCCGTATCGGCGATCAACAGCGATATCTTCGCTGCCGGCCGCATGATGTACGGCATGGCCCAGAACGGCCAGGCACCCTCAGGCTTCTCGCGCCTGTCACGCTTCGGGGTGCCATGGATGACCGTGGTGGTGATGGGCGCGGCGTTGCTGTTCGGTGTAGTACTGAACTACCTGGCGCCAGAGAACCTGTTCCTGATCCTGGCCGCGGTGGTGACTTTTTCGATTGTCTGGGTGTGGCTGATGATCCTGCTGTCGCAGATGGTGATGCGCCGTGGCATGAGCCGAGAAGAAGTGGCCAAGCTGCATTTCCCGGTGCCTTTGTGGCCTGTAGGCCCGGCTTGCGCGGCAATCTTCATGCTGTTCATCTTCGGCGTGCTGGCCTGGTTCCCGGACACCCGCATGGCGCTGTATGTGGGCATTGGCTGGCTGGCCTTGCTGTCTCTGGGCTACTGGTTATTCGTGGCGCGCCAACCCAAGGCGCTGGTCGCGGCGCCTGGGCCGGTCAACGGCTGATCTAGGCAGGAAACTGCTGCGTGGCCCAGTCCAGGAATGCCTGCGCTGCCGCCGACGGGCGCATGGCACTGGACTGGGCCAGTACCACCGGCTGCGGGCTTACCGTCTCCAGCAACGGGCGGCAGGCCAACGGTTTGCCGTCGTAGCTGCAATCACTCACCGGTCGCGTACACGATAACGCCACGCCATAACCATGGGCCACCAGCCCGCGCTGCATCTCGAAGGTCTGGGTCAGTTGCAGGGCGGCAGGTTGCAGATCGTGAGCCCAGAACAACGAGAGAAAGTACTCACGGGTCCTGGAGATGTCTTCGAGGATCAGGCATTCGGCGGCCAGGTCTACCAGCGACACCTTGTCCTGCAAGGCCAGGGGATGATCGGCCGGCAGCAGTGCATAGGGCGTCAGTTGCGCCAGCACGCGTTTCTCTATCGGTGAGTCGAGCCCCACGTCGTACGTCAGCGCAAGCTCTGCCTTGCCATCGCCCAACCTGCGATTCACCTCGGCAAGATCGGCCTCGAACAAGGTGATGCTGACGTCGGGATAACGCTGGCGAAAGCCGCTCAACAGCCGTGGTGCGTAATACGGCCCCAAATCCTGGAAGCAGATCAGGCTCAAGGCTCCGCGCAGGCTGGTTTGCTGCTCGCCTGGGCCAGTGATGGCGGTTGCCATGTCGAGGATACCGCGCGCCTGTTC
This sequence comes from Pseudomonas vranovensis, assembly GCF_040438935.1. Lineage (NCBI taxonomy): Bacteria > Pseudomonadati > Pseudomonadota > Gammaproteobacteria > Pseudomonadales > Pseudomonadaceae > Pseudomonas > Pseudomonas vranovensis. The sequence continues at coordinate 3,494,128 of NZ_CP159259.1, forward strand.
CAACAGCTTGCGCCCGGCCGGGGTCAGTTCCAGGCCTCGGCTGACCTGGCGATGGAAGAGCTTTTCACCGAGGATCGACTCCAGCTGCGACAGGGCCAGGGACACTGAAGGCTGGGAGATGTGCTTGGCCCGCGCCGCCGCACTGACACTGCCCTGCTCGGCGGCAGCGACGAAATACTCAAGCTGGCGGAAAGTGAAACCGATCATCGCAATGCCCCGGGTGATGGTGTCGGGGCATTATGGCCTATCGCGGGGCAAGCCCGCTCCTACCGTAGGAGCGGGCTTGCCCCGCAAAGCGACTAGCGTTCCTTCAACACTTCGACCGGATCGGCACGCCCGCCATCGGCCGCCCCCCAGATCTCGGCATCGATCTTGCCCGACAACTCCGGATAGTCCTTGGCATTGAACTCCGGCGTGCCCACCGCCCGTTGGGCGAAGTAGTCGCGGGTCAGCTTGACCACCACGCCCGACAGCAGGCAGATGGCAATCAGGTTGATAGTCGCCATCAGGCCCATCGCTGCGTCGGCCGCATCGAACACCGTGGCAACGCTTTCATAGGCGCCCCACACCACCATCAGCAGGGCAGCGGTACGCAGCACGGTCAGGCCCACGCGGGTGTTGAGCTTCAGGTACACCATGGCGTTTTCGGCATAGGTGTAGTTGCCGATGATCGAGGTAAAGGCAAAGAAGAAGATCGCAATGGCAATGAAGTACTGCCCTGCCGAGCCAATGTGCTCGTTCATGGCCGCCTGGGTCAGCGGCGTGCCGGTCATGTCGGGGCCAGGAACCACGCCCGACAGCAGGATCATGATCGCGGTGGCGGTACAGATCAGCAGGGTATCAATGAACACACCCAGCGCCTGCACAAAACCTTGCGACGATGGGTGGTGGGGATTGGGAGTCGCAACGGCCGCGATATTCGGCGCCGAGCCCATGCCGGCCTCGTTGGAGAACAACCCGCGTTTCACGCCATTGAGCAGGGCCCCGGCTACACCGCCTGCCGCCGACTCGATGCCGAAGGCACTCTTGATGATCAGCATCAGCACGCCCGGGACTTCACCCAGGTTGGTGAGGATCACATAGACCGCTACCAGCAGGTAGGCGCCCGCCATGAACGGCACGACCCATTCAGCGAAACGGGCAATCTTCTTGATGCCGCCGAAGATCACCAGGCCGGCCAGCACCGCCACCACTACACCGGTGGTCAGCTTGGGCACGCCGAAGGCGCCCTGGGTGGCATCGGCAATGGAGTTGGCCTGCACGGCGCCAAATACCAAGCCGAAGGCGATGATCAAGCACACTGAGAAAATCGCCGCTGCCCAGGGTGCGTTCAGGCCCTTGGCAATATAGAACGCCGGGCCGCCGCGGTACTCACCCTTGTCGTTGCGTACCTTGTACAACTGAGCGAGGGTGCTTTCGGCATAGGCCGTGGCCATGCCCAGTGACGCCACTACCCACATCCAGAACACCGCACCCGGTCCACCGAGGGTGATGGCCACGGCCACACCGGCAAGGTTACCCGTGCCTACCCGGGAGGCCAGGCTGGTGCACAGCGCCTGGAACGGCGTAATACCACTGGCATCCTTGGCCGGTGCGCGCAATACCGAGCGAAAGAATTCGGGCAGATGGCGAAATTGCAGAAAGCCCAGACGGACAGTGAAGTAGATACCTGCGGCCAGCAGGCCATAGATCAGGACATACCCCCAGAAGAAGGTATTCAGTGCGTTGATCACGGCTGTCATCGTATGTTCCCAAGTAAAGCGCAGGGCCTTGGTAAGGCGCTGCTCAGTCTGTAAAGCAACCGGCGTGCACGCACGACCAGTGCCTTCTTCAATATGAATGGCCTGTAACGATGGGAGACGCCCACAGTTTCAGCAACGCCGTCGGCCTGGTCAGTGTAGTGACAATTGATGCCGAGGGTCGGGGCTCGCATTGGCCAGGCTGCGCTGGCTCTTTTTCTGAGGGGCGGCATAGTAGCAGATCTGGCCGTGGGCTTCTTGCAGAGTATCCCTAACCCACCATCCCCCCTGTAGCCTGCCGATACTGCCTCGGCGTAAACCCCGTCAACACCTTGAACTGCCGCGTGAACGCACTATGGTCCGTATACCCGCAGCGCAACGCCACCTCGGTAATTGGCAACGCCGTATGCAACAACTGATGCGCATGCTCAAGCCGCACTTTGTGGATCATCTGCCGCGGCGTCAGGTGGAACACCCGCTTGCAGTAGCGTTCCAGTTGCGCCACGGAAATCCCCGCCACACGGGTCAACTCGCGCATGGTCACCGGCTGGTGAAAATTCGCCCGGATGTACTCATCCACTGCCGCCAGCCGCTGATACGCGGGGTGTGAATCGCTGGCCGACTGCAAGTCCACGGACACCCCGGCCAGGCCGATGATTTCACCGCGCCGATTGTATAACGGGCGCTTGTGGGTCAAACACCAGCCCGGTTCGCGCGAGCCATACAAGTGCAACTCCAGTTGATCTTCCAATACCCGGCCTTCTTCCAGCACCCGGCGATCCTGTTCGGTATATCCGGGGCCCAATTGCGCCGGAAACACCTCGGCGCTGGTTTTACCCAACAATGGCTTCAACTGTTTGAAACCACAGCGCTGTATCAACGCCTGATTGGCCAACAGATAACGCGCCTGAACATCCTTGATGAATATCGCCACATTGGAAATGGCATCGAACAACGGCAATAAGAACGCCATGCCGGATAACAGCTCTTCAATGCTTTCAGGACGGCACTGATCGTTGTTCTGGCAAAGGATGGCAAATGCACTGGGGGTCATGGGCCGGGCTCTCGTTCTTGACCGGTTGGTAAAAATCCACAAGCAGGCTCTCACCAGGCGGACACTTTGCCGCACCCTCTGCGAGCTGTCGAGCCTCGATGGACGCCAAAGAGTGCGTGGCCTGTAAGGGTTTAGCAGTTTGCCGAAGACGAACAGGAAAATTTACTGACTATGCCGATTTCGTCATTCCCCATGAAGAAAACCATCAAGCGCCGGGGCGCCGATGCGTCCACTGTATTGGCATTGCCTGAGTCGTCGAAAGCGTTGTGGCGAAGTACAGGCAAGACCCAAAGCCGCGCCTTGGAATGTATGGGCGAGCGTGCGCGGGGTAGCGAGGAAGTGTGTCTTCGCTACCACAACGCGGTGACGCCATGAATACAGATTTCTTATAAGAGCGCGGTTGCCCACAACCGTAAACATTGCATCGGGGATCCCCGAAACAGTGAATTCAAAGTGACATCACTTCTGCCTATCCAATAACCCACAAGAAGGCGACGCCATGTCAGGCAAAGGCAAGTTCAAAAAACAACTTTCATTGATGGACCTCACCTTTATCGGGCTGGGGGCCATCTTTGGTTCCGGCTGGCTGTTCGCCGCCAGCCATGTGTCCGCCATCGCCGGCCCCGCGGGGATCTTTTCCTGGTTGCTGGGCGGCTTCGCCGTTCTGCTGCTGGGCATCGTCTACTGCGAACTGGGCGCTGCCCTGCCCCGCGCCGGTGGCGTGGTGCGTTACCCGGTCTATTCCCACGGCCCGCTGCTGGGCTATCTGATGGGCTTCATCACGCTGATCGCGTTTTCCAGCCTGGTGGCCATCGAAGTGGTCGCCGCGCGCCAGTACGCCGCGGCCTGGTTCCCGGAGCTGACCAAGGTCGGCTCCAGTGACCCGACCGTGCTCGGCTGGCTGGTGCAGTTCGGCCTGCTCTGCCTGTTCTTCGCCCTCAACTACTACAGCGTGAAGACCTTCGCCAAGTCCAACAACCTGATCAGCGTGTTCAAGTTCATCGTGCCGCTGCTGGTAATCGGCGTGTTGTTCACCTTCTTCAAACCGGAAAACTTCACGTCGCAGGGCTTCATGCCGTTCGGCCTTTCCGGAGTGGAAATGGCGGTGTCCGCAGGCGGCATCATCTTCGCCTACCTGGGCCTGACCCCGATCATCTCGGTGGCCTCGGAAGTGAAGAACCCGCAACGCACCATCCCGATCGCACTGATACTCTCGGTGCTGCTGTCCACCGCCATCTACGCCTTGCTGCAGATCGCCTTCCTCGGCGGCATTCCTACCGAAATGCTGGCCAACGGCTGGTCCGGCATCGCCAAGGAACTGGCCCTGCCATATCGCGACATCGCCCTGGCACTGGGCGTGGGCTGGCTGGCGTACCTGGTGGTCGCCGACGCGGTGATCTCGCCAAGCGGCTGCGGCAACATCTACATGAACGCCACCCCGCGCGTGGTCTACGGCTGGGCCAAGACCGGCACTTTCTTCAAGGTGTTCACCCGCATCGACGAACAATCCGGCATCCCGCGCCCGGCGCTGTGGCTGACCTTCGGCCTGTCGGTGTTCTGGACCCTGCCATTCCCGTCCTGGGAAGCGCTGATCAACGTGGTTTCCGCCGCGCTGATCCTCAGTTACGCCGTCGCCCCGGTGTCGGTCGCCGCGCTGCGCCGCAACGCCCCTGACCTACCGCGTCCGTTTCGCGTCCGCCGCATGGCGCTGCTTGGTCCGCTGTCGTTCATCATCGCCGCGCTGATCGTCTACTGGTCCGGCTGGAAGACCGTGTCGTGGCTGCTCAGCCTGCAAATCCTGATGTTCGTGATCTACCTGATGTGCGGCCGCTTCGTGCCGACCGAGCACCTGAGCCTGGCCCAGCAAGTGCGCTCGTCGGCCTGGCTGATCGGTTTCTACGCCGTGACCATCCTGCTCTCCTGGCTCGGCAGTTTCGGCGGCATGGGTGTCATCGCTCATCCATTCGACACCCTGGTCGTGGCCGCGTGTGCCCTCGGCATCTACTACTGGGGCGCGGCCACCGGCGTACCGGCGCACCTGGTGCAACTGGAGGCCGACGACGCTGAAAGCGACGTCGAGCACAGCACCCAGTTCGCCCCGGCCGGCGCCCGCACCCAACTGTCCTGAGCCAACGGAGACCCGCCATGAGCACGCGCATCAACCTCAGCCTCGACCAGGTGTTCGACCTGGCCCACCGCGCCCTGACCCACAACGGCATGGCCGACGACCATGCCCGGGCGATCGCCGAGGTGATCACCCAGGGCCAGCGCGACGAATGTCACTCCCACGGCCTCTATCGGGTGCTGGTATGCGTGCGCTCGCTGCGCTCGGGCAAGGTAGATCCAGCGGCGCAACCGACCCTGAGCCAGCCCGCGCCGTCCATCGTCAAAGTGGATGCGCACTTCGGCTACTCGCTGCTGGCCTTTCAACACGGCTTGCCGCGGCTGGTTGAAGCGGCGCACAAACAGGGCGTGGCGGCGCTGGTGATCCGCAACTGCTTCCACTTCTCGGCGCTGTGGCCGGAAGTGGAAGCCATCGCCGCCCACGGACTGGTGGGCATGGCGATGACGCCGAGCCATGCCTGGGTGGCGCCGGAAGGCGGCAACCGGGGCGTGTTCGGCACCAACCCGCTGGCCTTCGCCTGGCCACGGGCGGGACAGGAGCCATTCGTCTTCGACTTCGCCACCAGCGCCATCGCCCGCGGCGACATCGAGCTGCACGCCCGCCAGGAAAAAGCCATCCCGCTGGGCTGGGGCCTGGATGCCGACGGTGTACCGACTACCGACGCCCGCGCCGCGCTGGACGGTGCCATGCAGACCTTCGGCGGGCACAAGGGCTCGGCACTGGCGGCCATGATCGAGTTGCTGGCCGGGGCGCTGATCGGCGACCTCACCAGCGCCGAGTCCCTGACCTTCGACGCCGGTGCCGGCGCCACGCCGTGCCATGGCGAGCTGCTGCTGGCGTTCGATCCGCAGCGCTTTGGCGCAGACGATTTCGAGCAGGGTCAGCAGCGCGCCGAGCAATTGTTCCACGCCATCACCGGCCAGGGCGCGCGCCTGCCCTCGCAACGCCGCTTCACTGCGCGCCAGCGCTCGCAGGCCGAGGGCGTCTGGGTGGAGCGCAGCCTGCTGCGCGATATCGAAGGCCTGCTGACCTGACAACAACGCATTCTTGAAGGAAAGACTGATGAAACAGCTCCGCGTGATCGATTCCCACACCGAAGGCGAACCCACCCGCCTGGTGCTGGACGGTTTTCCGCAACCGGTCGGCCAGACCATGGCGCAAAAGCGCGATGCCCTGCGCCAGCAGCATGACCAGTGGCGCCGCGCCTGCCTGCTGGAACCCCGCGGCAACGACGTCCTGGTGGGCGCGCTGTACACCCCACCGGTGTCGGAAGACGCCACCTGCGGCGTGATCTTCTTCAACAACGCCGGTTACCTGGGCATGTGTGGCCACGGCACCATCGGCCTGGTCGCCTCGCTGCACCATCTGGGCAGGATCGCCCCCGGCGAGCACAAGATCGACACCCCGGTCGGCCAGGTCAGCGCCACCCTGCATGGCGACGGCGCGGTCACCGTGGCCAACGTGCCGTCCTATCGCTACCGCAAGCAGGTGCCAGTGGACGTGCCGGGTTACGGCCGCGTCTTCGGCGACATCGCCTGGGGCGGCAACTGGTTCTTCCTGGTGTCCGAGCACGGCCAGGAACTGCACCTGAGCAACGTCGAGCTGCTCACCGACTTCACCTGGAAGATGCTTCGTGCCCTCGAAGACCAGGGCATCCACGGCGAAGACGGCGCGTTGATCGACCATATCGAACTGTTCGCCGACGACACCGAGGCCAACAGCCGCAACTTCGTCATGTGCCCGGGCAAGGCCTACGACCGCTCACCCTGCGGCACAGGCACCAGCGCCAAGCTGGCCTGCCTGGCCGCTGACGGCAAGCTGGCCGCGGGCGAACGCTGGGTGCAGGCGAGCATCACCGACAGCCGCTTCGAAGGTCGCTACGAATGGGACGGCGAGCGTATCCGCCCGTTCATCACCGGCCGCGCCTACATGACCGCCGACGCCACGCTGCTCATCGACGAAAACGACCCCTTTGCCTGGGGCATCTGAAAAAGCGTCGCTGGCTTGCCGGCGATGAGGCCCTCAAGGGCAACCCTCTAACTGAACCGATAAGGACAAGACTCATGACTACCAACATCTTCACCGGTACCATCCCCGCCCTGATGACCCCTTGCACCCCGGAGCGCAAACCGGATTTCGACGCGCTGGTAAAAAAAGGCCGCGAGCTGATCGAAGCCGGCATGAGCGCCGTGGTTTATTGCGGCTCCATGGGTGACTGGCCGCTGCTGACCGAAGCCGAACGCCAGGAAGGCGTGGCACGCCTGGTGGCCGCCGGCATTCCAACCATCGTCGGCACGGGTGCGGTCAACTCCCGCGAAGCCGTGTCCCACGCCGCGCACGCCGCCAAGGTCGGCGCCCATGGCCTGATGGTGATTCCACGCGTATTGTCCCGTGGCGCCTCGCCGGCGGCCCAGGAAGCGCACTTCGCGGCAATCCTTGAAGCCGCGCCGAAACTGCCAGCGGTTATCTACAACAGCCCTTACTACGGCTTCGCCACCCGCGCCGACCTGTTCTTCAAACTGCGCCGCCAGTACCCGAACCTGATCGGCTTCAAGGAATTCGGCGGTGCCGCCGACATGCGCTACGCCGCCGAGCACATCACCTCACAGGACCAGGACGTGATCCTCATGGCCGGCGTCGACACCCAGGTCGTGCACGGTTTCGTCAACTGCGGCGCCACCGGTGCCATCACTGGTATCGGCAACGCCCTGCCGCGTGAAGTGCTGTTGCTGGTCGACCTGAGCAAGAAAGCCGCCAAGGGTGACGCCGTCGCCCGCCGCCAGGCATTGGAGCTGTCGGACGCCCTGCAAGTGCTGTCGAGCTTCGATGAAGGCTGTGACCTGGTGCTGTATTACAAGCACCTGATGGTGCTCAATGGCGACACCGAGTACAGCCTGCACTTCAACGAAACCGACGTACTCAGCGAGGCCCAGCGCAACTACGCCGAGACGCAATACACGCTGTTCCGCCAGTGGTTCGCCACCTGGTCGGCGAGCAACAACGTCGCCTGATCCCACGCGGCGCCTTGTGCGCCGCTTCCGTTTCTTGCCGGCTGTACGCAGCCGGCCCCCTCGAATTCATTTCAGGAGCCGACATGACCCTGACAGGCAACATGCTGATCGGTCAGCACACCGTAACCGGCAGCCGCGAAGCCATCCGGGCGATCGATCCGGCCACCAACCTGGTGCTCGAACCCGCTTATCCGGGCGGCACCACCGAGCAGGTGGACCAGGCCTGCGCCCTGGCCTGGTCGGCATTCGACAGCTACCGGGAAACCTCGCTTGAAGCCCGTGCGCACTTTCTTGAAAGCATCGCCAGCGAGATCGAAGCGCTGGGCGACGAACTGATCGATCGCGCCGTGGCCGAAAGCGGCCTGCCCCGCGCCCGGATCCAGGGCGAACGTGGACGTACCTGCGGGCAATTGCGCACCTTCGCCCGCACCGTACGCGCCGGTGAATGGCTCGACGTACGCGTCGACAACACACAACCGCAACGCCAGCCGCTGCCCCGCGCCGACCTGCGTCAGCGCCAGGTACCGCTAGGCCCGGTGGCCGTGTTTGGCGCCAGCAACTTCCCCCTGGCCTTCTCCGTCGCCGGCGGCGATACCGCCTCGGCCCTGGCCGCTGGTTGCCCGGTAATCGTCAAGGCCCACAGCGCCCATCCGGGCACCAGCGAACTGGTCGGCCAGGCGCTGGCCCGCGCGGTGAAAGCGTGCGACCTGCCGCCAGGGGTGTTCTCGCTGCTATACGGCTCGGGCCGTGAAGTGGGCATCGCCCTAGTCTGCGATCCGCGCATCAAGGCGGTGGGTTTCACCGGCTCGCGCAGCGGCGGCATCGCCCTGTGCCAGGCGGCCGCGGCGCGCGCCGAGCCGATTCCGGTGTACGCGGAAATGAGCTCGATCAACCCTGTGTTCCTCTTCCCCTGCGCCCTGCAGGCGCGCGCCGAAGCGCTGGCCCAGGGCTTCGTCGCCTCGCTGAACCAGGGCGCCGGGCAGTTCTGCACCAACCCCGGCCTGGTGATCGCCCGCCAGGGTGCCGACCTCGACCGCTTTATCGCCACCGCCGCCCAGCAAATTCTGCGGAGCCCGGCGCAGACCATGCTCACCCCGGGCATCTTCAGCGCCTACCGCAACGGCATCGAAGCCCTGGCCGGCAACCCCAAGGCCGACACCGCCGCCGCCGGCCTCGCCGCGGAAGGCCCCAACCAGTGCCAGACGCACCTGTTCGTCACCCAGGCGCGGGACTTCCTCACCGATCCGAGCCTGCAAGCGGAAGTGTTCGGTTCCGCGTCGCTGGTGGTGACTTGCGCCGATGACGAACAGGTCCGCCAGGTGGCCGAACACCTAGAAGGCCAGTTGACCGCAACCCTGCACCTGGACGACGGCGACCTGGACAACGCCCGCGCCCTGCTACCGACGCTGGAACGCAAGGCCGGACGCCTGCTGGTCAATGGCTGGCCGACCGGGGTGGAAGTCTGCGATGCGATGGTTCATGGCGGCCCCTTCCCGGCCACCTCGGATGCCCGCAGCACCTCGGTGGGGACCGCGGCGATCCTGCGCTTCCTGCGTCCGGTGTGCTACCAGGACTTCCCCGACAACCTGCTGCCCACCGCGCTGCAACACGGCAACCCGCTGCACTTGCGGCGCCTGCTCGACGGCCAGAGAGAAGCCTGATCGATGGCCACGACCTTTACCCCCAACGTGGACATCGCTGTGGTCGGCGCCGGCATCGTCGGCGTCGCCTGCGCGCTACAACTGGCCCGCCAGGGCCAGCGGGTGTTGTTGGTGGACCGCCAGGCGCCGGGCATGGGCGCCTCGTTCGGCAACGCCGGCCACCTGGCGACCGAGCAAGTCTTTCCCATCGCCGACCTGTCGATTCTCAAGCGCCTGCCGGCCATGCTCATGGACCCCATGGGCCCGCTGCGCCTGGACTGGAAATACCTGCCGCGGGCCTTGCCGTGGTTTACCCGCCTGCTGCTCAACCTGCGCCCGGCACCGTTCCGCCGCAGCGCGGCCGGCATCCGCGCCCTCAACGAAGGCAGCCTGTCGGCCTGGCGGCGTCTGCTGGACTCCATTGGCCGGGCGGAAATGCTCAAGCAGGACGGTTCGCTGCTGGTCTTCGAGCGCGCCGAATCACGCCCGGCCATCGACGCCCTGCAAGCGCGCATGCGCCAGCAGAATGTCGAGGTAGAACTGTGGCAAGCGGACGCCGTGCGCGCCGCCGCGCCACAACTGAGCGAGCACGTGTTGGGCGGCCTGTTCTTCCCGGCCACCGGGCATTTCCTCGATCCGCACCAGGCGGTGGAGGCGTTGTTCGACGCTGCCATGGCCGCGGGCGTGCAGTTTGCCCGGCGTGACGTGCAGGGTGGACAGCTCAAGGCCGACGGCGTCGCGTTGCGCACCGATCAGGGCCAACTGGTGGTGCCTCGCGTGCTGATCGCCTGCGGCGCCCATTCGGCCCACCTGACCGAAGCGCTGACCGGCACGCGGGTACCGCTCGACACCGAGCGCGGTTATCACCTGATGCTGCCCCGCGAGCACAACCGGCTGCCGTTCGCCGTCACCTCGCTGGAGCGCAAGTTCATCATGACCCCCATGTCCGGCGGCCTGCGCCTGGCCGGAACCGTCGAATTCGCCGGGCTCCAGCGCCCGGCCAACATGGCCCGGGCCTGGCAGTTGCAGCGGCTGAGCCAGGGCCTGTTCAAGCGCGAATTGAATGCCGACGCGGCGACGCCGTGGATGGGCTTTCGGCCCTCGCTGCCGGACTCATTGCCGATCATAGACCGGGTGTGTGATGGCCGCGTGCTGCTTGCCTTCGGCCATCAACACCTGGGGCTGACCCAGGCGGCGGTGACGGCGGAGATGGTGGCGGGGCTGATGGAGGCGCGGGCTGTCGAAGGGATCGAGGCATATCGGTTGGGCCGGTTTTAGGGCGCCGTGATCGCGCCCAACTCGTCATTTCATCGCCGTCGCCGAAACTGGATCGAATTCCGCCAGATGAGGGGTTCAAGACGGAATAGGACAGCCTACGGAACCTCCGATCAACGTGCCGCACCGTGCGGCACGTTGATTGGAGGTTCCCTAAATGAGTGTCCGGAATCATTAGACCACTACAAGTTCAAGCACATACCGGTGAAGGGCGTGTAGGGTTGGGTCTCAGGACTAAATTGTTACGTACAATCCAGAAACGAAAAAGCCCCGCAGACCTTAGTCTGCGGGGCTTCTCGATGTATGGCGGAGAGATAGGGACTTTCCGAATCCGACCATTCAGCCCTTTGAAATCAATGGTTACAGGAACAACAGGCCATTTTGCTACAAATTTTTGCTACAAATCGTAGAAAAAATCAGCTACCTTTTCGGCATCAACACCCAAGGCTTAGGGACGAAAATGGCAAGCGACAACCTAGTTCTACGGTCAGGAAATTGGCACGTCCGCCTAAGCATCCCCAAGGACGTTAGGCACATCCTCAACCGAACCGAGTTCACCGAGTCGCTGAAGACCGGGAGCAAGCCTGAAGCTCAGGTAAAGAAGTTGGCGTTCCTACATTCATGGAAACAGGCGATAGCGAACGCTAGGAGGCTCGTTGCGGGGCCGACCCCTGACGAACTGTCAGAAAAGTCCTATGACATTTCAAAGCTGATCGAGACACGCCAGCAATCGGGCTTGATGAACATCGTCACCAGCACGCAGACGGATGAGCTAGACCTCACGTTCAGCCAAGAGAAATTCCAGCACATCGAAATTGAAACTTTTGACCTAATTTCAAATGCTCAAAAATGGAAAAGTCCAAAGGAGGCATTTGAATCCGATTTTGACCCGTGTGGCGAAAGACCCTACCTTGAGTTTGAGACCTTTAAGGAAAAATGGTCAGAGCGAGGCGAAGGAATTTCCCTTGAGCAGAAAATTGAAAGGTTCAATGACTTCATTCGATTAAATAAAGTCATGCACAATTATTTAATTACAGTTGGTCAGCCAATCAGTATCGAAAGTATCGACGAAGTAAAATCAATCCTCGATAGTCCAAAAAATTACAAAATCAAATCTCCTATTACAACTAACAGAATAACGTCATTTGAAGCGTATCAAGTTAAGACCAAGGGGATTATTCAAAAGACTGTAGATACGCAGGCAAATCGTTTGAAATTGATGAATGCTTGGCTTGAAGCAGAGCAACGCGACCTCAACCAAGAAAGCATTGCCAGCTATCTCGATACGCTCAACCTTTCCATTAAGACTAAAAAACAATACCTCTTCGCCGGGTCAAGTTTTTGGAAATGGGCTATTAAGCACGACGAGAATTTTAAAAAGCTACACCGAGACCAGCAATCCCCCTTCGAAAAGCATGATTTCCCAGTAAATCGCAGCAAGAGGGGCGACGGCTCAACAGATAGAAAGGCTTTTACACCAGAAGACGTTACAAGACTGCATGAGGCAGCCAAAGCTACAAAAAACCGTGAAACACTCACTGACCTTATACTATTAGGTTCTCACACTGGAGCAAGGATTGAAGAGCTTTGCCAGCTTCAAACCCAAGATGTAGTCACCGAGGAAGGCGTTCAATGCTTCTACTTCTACGATGGGAAAACCGCAGCCAGTGAGCGACATACACCGATACACCCAGCCATAAAAGAAACAGTGGAAAGATTGATCCGCAATTCAAAGGACGGTTTCTTGATTAGCTCACCAGCAGGAAACAAATACGGTAACCGTTCCGATGCACTCAGCAAACAGTTTGGCCGATTAAAAACCACCCTTGAATATAATAGCCAATACGTTTTCCATAGCTTCCGTAAGACTGTTATCACTCAATTGCAACGTGCAGACGTGCCCGGAATACTCATTGCGTCAATCGTTGGACATGAGACGGGAACCATCACATTTGACGTGTATAGTGCAGGACCAAGCCCAAAGCAAAAATACGATGCAATATCAAAACTAAAATACAAGCTAAAACTCTAAAACCGCAAGCGTTACACATTAAAACCCATAACAACAATCAAAGGCTTCGAAGCTCTTACCCACCAGAAGAGCTTTTGACCTTTTCTAAACGAGTATCTTTTTTAAAATTCGTCTCGCATAATGCACTCCCCTGCACACGCCTCATGTATACGCACGCACCCACACACGTCTTTAGTTATCAATATATAGATAACATATAAATTAGATAACAATAATAAAGATTACTACACCGCACGCACATACCCAACCAACACCCCCATACAAAACCACCTACACCATCATGCTTGATATACATTTTTTATGTGGTTCAATATATGCATATGGTTCAAGTTTTCAAAGAAGCCCTTAGAAACATACCTGCTATGTTAACCATCCCACTTTTGCTACGCAAAAGATGTGACGGTTAACGCAGGTGCCTAGTCGGCAGGACAGAAGCAAAAGCCAAGAGCAAAAACAAACCCACCACTGAGGATGAAATGAATGACACCAATTTGCAGACAATCACACTGACCAAAAGAGACAGAAACTATTCCAACCTCAAGGGGCTGGACAGTTCGCTGAAACACTCGCTTAGACTGGACCAAAACGAGTATGACGACTTTGAATTCAACCCCAATCCAGACCACCCAAATATCGCCATTGTAGGTGGTGTTGAACAGGTATTAACAAGAGGGTTGGCAGAGCAATTGCTGGCCGACTTCAACGACCAAATACAAACCAAACTCAAAGCAACAGAAGCGACTGACGAGATAGCAGCAGAAAAAGAAAAGCTCCGAAAACTAAAATCGAAGCTGGTCAAATTTATCAACGCAACCGAACCCACTGAGATAAAAGAATACATCACCTCTGTAATGGAAGGAGAAAGGCCGCTAGTAGTCCAAGACTACGCCGCCCTACTCAATCAGCACAAAATCAGCCGTATAGCTCAGCGAATCGACCTCTTAGAGAACTACACCACCAAGAAGCGAGAGATCGAGCAAAACAAACCAGATCGAGCGGTATCAAGGACGGTCAACAGGGTAAAAGAAATCATCCTTGTGATACCCGAACCTAATAAACTGGCAATCACAAAGGCATACACTGATCTTTTGCAGAAATCCATGCACCAGTTCTATCAAAAGAATTTCCCCAACAACAAGATGCTTTTTTCATTCAGCCACTTGGACGAGACAACAAACCACGTTCATGCGTTTCTTGACCTTCAAAATGAGAAGACGGGGAAGTATGATTTTTCAGCTCAAGAATTTGAATTCGCATCACAATATTACGCGAGGAATAAAGCTCACCTTGAAAAAATATCTGAGCCGCCAACATTAGAAGGCTTCAAACTTCCCAACCGTAGCGAAGAAAAGCAAAACCATAGGTTTATCCGAGAACGTGAGTCATGGAAGTCAAAAGTAATGCAGGCGGCCTTTTACGAACACTTTAACGGATTAGCCGCTGCATATGACTTACAGGCCAAATTCCTACCAAAGACAAAAGAAAAAAAGGAGTATTTAAGCAAAATCGAGCAAGAAGCAAAAAAACCAAAAAGCGAGCGAAGCCACAACTATTACACAAGACAAGTAGAAAAACTTGAACAAGAGCTAATAGAAAAGAAGGAAGAACTAGCCGAACAAAATACGAATGTCGTAACGCTCAAAGCCACTATAACCGACCTTCAAAACACTGTTTCAACCTACCAAAACAAAATCCAGAGCTTGGAAATTCATGCAACGGAGCAGAAAAAAGAAAATGAAAAACTCGATAACCACAGACAACTACTTGCCGAAGACATAACCAAGAAGACAAACAAAACCGAAGAATTAAGAGAAAACTTCAAAGCCACAAAAGAAAGAATGACCAAGGAACTACACGACCTAAGGAGAAAGATAGTGGAGGACACCAAACGAAAATCAGTGTTAGAAAATGCCATTAAGGTCTACGAGGAAGAGCTTGAACCCTTGATAAAACGATTTGATATTCTAGTGGATCAAATACTTGAAGCCCGAAGAGTGGACGAAAACCCAGAGCAATACTACAAAAGGCTACGAGAAAACACCTATAAAATGGCAAGCCGCTTAGGTTCAGAGAAACGAAAGGACTACCTTTTTAATGCGAGGGAACAGCTTAAAGAACGAGGACTAGACCACACGAAGGTGGAGCTAGGCATTGCTGATAAATTTAGATTATGGGCATCCGACACGTTCACTAACAAGCAAGTGGTTGAATTTGACAAGGAAGAAGCCGAGCAGGCAAAACAGGCCAGAAGGAGAAGACTTTTAAAACCTAGGCCCCCAAGCCCATTTCAAGACCCTTATGACCCTTATCAATAGCCAAACCCACTCAATAAAAAACCCGCTTAATTGCGGGCTTTTTACCATTCAAATTTGACAAACCTCGAAAGTATGGCAATTTGAAAGCAGCAGAAAAAGAAAACCACCCTGCAAGGTGGCTCGATATACAACAATAAATCTCAAATCAACACAATTATTTAATCATCAAAAAAATTATTGTCAAGTCACTTTCCGAGGTTTTCTTTTTCTAAATAACTTATTATAAGAGGAATATATGGGATGCGTAAAACTATTTGAGGACTACTTACCAAAGAGACCTTATCACACCGATGATTTAATCAGCGGCTTAAAAATCAACAAGAAAGAAAAAGCAAAACTTGCACGACTTATACAGCCGAACGGCCCAACGCATAGATATTGGATGGTTTTTGACTTAGACCGAACCGATGCAGGTATGCACTGGGATAGCGTAGGGGCACCAGCTCCAAACCTAATAGCTCGAAATCCGGCCAATGGGCACGCTCATTTACTCTACTTGCTACAAACCCCTGTCCGAACCGCTATGGACGGCAAAACCGCCCCTTTACGCTACGCTGCAGCCGTTGAGGCGGGCTTGCGTAGTCGCCTTGGAGCAGACAGAGGCTACAGCGGCCTGATCTGTAAAAACCCGATCAATGCCCACTGGATGGTTCACCAATGGCAGGCCGATCCATACACGCTGGACGACTTGGCCGACTACATCGACCTAACCCAAGAAAAGGCCAGAGAGAAGCCTGTAGAGGATTATGGCCTTGGCCGTAACTGTATGCTTTTCGACCAACTAAGAGAGTGGGCATACAAAGCAATCCGCCAAGGTTGGCCCGACTACAATCAATGGTTAAACGCTTGCCTTGACCGTGCCACTGGCTACAACGTCAATTTTTCCACACCCTTGGACATATCCGAAGTTAAACACACGGCTAAAAGTGTAGCGAAGTGGACACATAGAAACTTTACCCGTGGAACCTTTGACGATTATGTCGCAAGAACTCACACAAGCAAAATTCAAGCAATCCGAGGCAAGAAAGGCGGAAAAGCAAAAGGTAAAACCAAGAGAGAACGAGGCATTATCTTGCTTGAAGCCGGGGCGTCTATTCAGCAAGTCATGAAGGAGTTAAATGTAAGCAGAGCGACAGCATACAACTGGAGAGAGACTCCGTAACATTATAATCTGTCTAAATAGCCTATATCAGATAATAGCACCCGGCGAGGGTGTTTCTTCGTCCTTTCCCGCCCAACCCCTCCCTTTCCTCCCCGCATCCCCCACATATACATACACCGCACCACCGATAGAGATATAACGCACGGAATTGGTCAAAATCGGCCTTCTTCCACTCCGTTGATACAACGACACCAAGCCACCCCACTACACGCCTAAAATAGCCGAATGCGTTACACCTCACAAAGTGCAAAAGCCTATATCAAAACTAGACCCAAATAGCGTTAACCACCCAACCCCTCACTTCCATAGGTTTGGAGATATATCCCTGAACCTATATGTATGTATACATACATATCAACTTACTCTCCTGATGAAATTTTTACACTTTCTCAAATTCATCGAAAACGGTGAATATCCCTCACTGGGCTAATGAGCCTAAATATCCCGAAAGAGATTTTGGCCAGCACTGAAAAAAGGGTATTTGGAGAAACTCATTTTTCTCTAAAAATACGCCAAAGAAATTTCAAGGATTTATACCAAATTATTGATATATGGATTTTTCCAACCATCGGATTATGGCTTAAAAACTGCAAAACATCTTGTCAAGAGCAAAATGAAAATAAATATAAGGTTCAACCATAACCGTTAAAAAGGGTTCAACCCTAAATTAGTTACTTAGTTCACTTTTGCTACAAAGCAGCGAAAAAATGGCACCTACAAAATTCAAAAAATCGCTCTCAAATTAATCTCACAAAAAAACGTGAGGTATTGGTCACATCGAAAGTTCAAAAAATGAAAATGGCGAAACTCTTACAATGTATATCCCCGAAGCAAATCTATAGGTTCGGAGATATAACCCTGAAGCATTGACTTACATAAAACTTATGATAATTGTATTATAACAACATAGGAGTTATAACATGAACAAAGCAGAACAAGCAGGAAAAATAGGCGGGCTAGTTGGTGGATTTAAAAGAAGAGAACGTCAAAAGTTTTTAGTAATATTCATAAAGCTGGTAGAAATGGAAGAATTTCCAGACTTGAAACTGACATCATGCCTTGCAAAAAAACTAATAGCAGCATTCTCTGGCTGCAAATCAATCTCAAACGATGTTTTGATAAAGGAGTTTGGGAAGCCCGGCAACAAGATAAAACAGCAAAACCTTGACGATATCGTGCTGGTTTTAACAGAGCGATATAGCGAGACGTATAAGTCACTATGGAACGATGCAAAGAAAAAAATTGAAGATGATGCAAATGAATACAAGAGACAAAAAATTCAAGAAATGCGAACATCAATATCATAAACATATATCCATGCAGCGTTTTTTCGCTACATGGCTTAGCAGGCTCAGCTTCAAGGATACATCCCCCAACCTTTACCCTCTTCACACCATATATGTAGCAGAACAAACAAAAGGCCGATACCGGCCTTCTGCTTATAACTGCATGATTTTAAGTTGCCAAATCTAGTGGTAAATCGCTTATATCTTTCAAACGACGACCATCAACCATGATAGCTAAAAGCTCCGCCGAATCGTCCATGCCTAGTTCTTTCAATGTTGCTTGTAGCTCATACAAGGCAAAATGATAAACGCAATCAATATCGCCTGTGCCTAGAGCGATTGAAGCTAATCTGCTAGGAGTGGGCTCAGCAGTCACCACCATGATATTAGGCAGGTGGCCTTTCCGGTTACGCATCAGGTTTAAAGCTTCGGAACGTGCGTTCTGTGCCCTATCACTTCGGATAGTCCACTTACATGACACGCTTGCATGCAGAAGCGGCTTGCCCCCGGCAGCAGCCCTCAAGCTGGCTCTAGTGCTTACAGAACTATCAACCAAAAACTCATGACGGTTGATATTCTCGTCACTTTCTAAGCCCCTAACCACGACAATATCAGGGGTAATTGTGTAGTCGCTTCCCAAAGCAGCGGCAAGTTCAGGGTCAGCTTTTGCAGCCCGATCCAATGCTATCAGATGTGCATATTGCTCATATTTAGCAATCTCTAAACGATTACGCCCAGATACCTGATGCACGTCCCAGTCACCGGGACGAAGATGCCCCAGCTTCAAGAAAGTATTTTTTACATACTCCGCACAAATACCCTCAAACTCATTACCAGAAGTTTGACCAGCTTGGCGTTCTGCAATTGTCTCAGCCTTCAATAACTCCGCAATGCCTTTTGCAATGGCAATACTGCTTCTATTGCTACTGTCGGCGTTGCTTGGCACACCCTTATCATTGATGGTCAGCGTTGTTTTGAGCAGCGAAGCATGGAACTCTTTCCGTGCTTGTAGAAACTCGGGTGGAATATTCATTAGGCAACCTGTACCAAGCGTTTTACAGAAAGAGCTTTGAAGATTTGTTTCGCAACTGCACACGCAACAGGAGGTGGAAAAGCGTTCCCTATCTGTCGATATGCTGCAGTTTTCTTTCCATAAAATTGCCAGTCATCAGGGAACCCCTGAATACGTGCAGCCATGCGGGTAGTCAGCCTCGGCATCCCTTCAAAAAACTCCGTAGGAGGTTCATTGGCAATACCCATCCCACACACACCAATGGAAGCCCAAGCCTTCTTAGCTCTTGTTGGCCCCAGATCCGGGCCACCGTGCTTTTTAGATCCGCCGACGAGCGTTGGTGCGATTGTGTTCGCCTGCTCTCGCCATGCATCAGCACCACGCCAGCCATCGGCCTGCATTAGATCGTGAAGAAGCTCACCAACAGTCGGTGGAGTGATTAGCTTTGGCTCAGGCCATGAAAAACCATCAGCAAGGTCTTTCCTGATGCCAACGAAAACCACACGAGGCCGAAGCTGGGTAACGCCAAAATCGGAAGCATTCAACAGCCGCCAGCCCGGCACATAGCCAAGCTTTTTAAGTTGTTTCTCAACCTTATTGCGGTAGTCATCGAAAACAGCGTCGAGAAGACCTCGCACGTTTTCCAGCATCACGGCTTTCGGTCGGCACTCATCAACAAGACGTAACGCTTCGGGGAAAAGGTCACGTTCATCATCAGCCCCAAGCTGCTTACCAGCTTTGGAAAAAGGAGGGCAAGGAACCCCACCGGCGACCAAATCAACCCCAAAATAAGGAAGACCGTTAAATTGACGCAGATCCTGCTCTTGCACGTTCCACTCAGGGCGGTTTAAACGGAGAGTTGCACAGGCAGGAGGTTCAATTTCCACCAATACTTCGTGCCCAAAGCCCGCCATTTCTAGGCCGAGAGCTTGCCCGCCAGCTCCGGCACACATTTCCAATGACGTGAATAGGCTCATTTTGTCTCCTCGCAACGCTCTGTTTCAAAGCGGCTTCTTAAAAATCGGTGATACTAACATGGTGTATGGATAGACAGGGAACCCATCTAACCCTTCGACGCACTGCTGCAGAGCCGCAGCACATCAAAGGGTCTTGATCAAGCCACTACGGGCAACGGCGGGGCATTATCCACAAATCCGCTCCTACGCCCCCACAGAGGCTTCAAGGTCATAGGGCAGCACAGAGGCAGGAAGAGCAAACGACAGACGAAAAAAAATGGCGATCTGTAGGTCAGGTTTTTGCTACAAAACCTTGCTACAAATCACCATTTTTACAACCTCGTAAATCATTGATTTATAAGGCTTTTCTAAATATGGCGGAGAGATAGGGATTTGAACCCTAGGTACTGTTGCCAGTACAACGGATTTCGAATCCGTCCCGTTCGGCCACTCCGGCATCTCTCCAGTGGCGCGCATGATACCAGCAGTTTGCCTAAAGGCAAAGCCTGTTTGCGAAAAAAATTCGCGTGGTATCAGGCGCTTGCGTGAACTTGCCGCTTACAGCGGCACGCCCAGGCGTTTGGCAACTTCTTCGTAGGCTTCGATCACGTCGCCCAGACCCTGGCGGAAGCGGTCCTTGTCCATCTTCTTGCGGGTCTCTTTGTCCCACAGGCGGCAGCCATCCGGGCTGAACTCGTCGCCCAGGACGATTTCGCCGTGGAATACACCGAACTCCAGCTTGAAGTCGACCAGCAGCAGGCCGGCGTCGTCGAACAGCTTGTTCAGTACTTCGTTGACCTTGAGCGACAGGGCTTTCATTTTTGCCAGTTGCTCGGCAGTGCCCCAGCCGAAGGCGACCACGTGGGATTCGTTGATGAACGGATCGCCCTTCTCGTCGTTCTTGAGGAACAGTTCGAAAGTCGAAGGCTCAAGCTTGATGCCTTCTTCCACACCCAGGCGTTTTACCAGGCTGCCGGCGGCGTAGTTACGCACGACGCATTCAACCGGGATCATGTCGAGCTTCTTGACCAGGCATTCATTGTCGCCCAGCAATTTGTCGAACTGGGTCGGGATGCCGGCTTCTTCAAGCTTTTGCATGATGAAGGCGTTGAACTTGTTGTTCACCATGCCCTTGCGGTCGAGTTGTTCGATGCGCTTGCCGTCGAACGCCGAGGTGTCGTTGCGAAACAGCAGGATCAAGCGGTCGGCGTCGTCGGTCTTGTAAACCGACTTGGCTTTGCCGCGGTAGAGTTCTTCACGTTTTTCCATGATGGGCTCCGCTTGCTAAATAAGATGGGCTAGGCGATTTCGCGCCAGTCGAGCCCGCAATCCTGGTTGGCCACTTGCAGCCAGTCCGGGTCGCACCCGAGGGTGTCGACGAAACATTGCCGGGCCAGCTGTGGCTGGTTGTTCTTGCTGCTGAGGTGGGCCAGCACCAGGTGTTGCAGGTTCTGCCAGCCCAGCTCCGACACCAGGCGCGCGGCCTGGTGGTTGTTCAAATGTCCGTAGTCGCCGCCCACCCGTTGCTTGAGGAACATCGGGTAAGGCCCGCGTCCGAGCAGGTCGCGACAGTGATTGGCCTCGATCATCAAGGCATCCAGGCCCTGGTAGCTGTCGAGCAAGGCGCAATCGTAGGAGCCAAGGTCTGTCAGCACGCCAAAGCGCCGGCTACCGTCGTCAAACACATACTGCAGCGGCTCCAGTGCGTCGTGGGTGACCCCGACAGCGCTGATGGTCAAGCCACCGATCTGCAGTGTGTCGTTTGCAGCCAGAAATCCCGCTGCCTCGACCGGCTTGCGCATGCCGCGCAAGGTGCCACGACTGAGGTAGACCGGTACATTGTAGCGCCGCGCCAGCAACCCGACCCCATGCACGTGGTCGGCATGTTCATGGGTGACCAGTACGGCATTCAATTGCTGCGCAGAAACGCCGAGCAGCGCCAGGCGCCGCTCGGTTTCACGCAGGGAAAAGCCGCAATCGACCAGGACAAGGGTGTTGTCACTGGCGATCAGCGTGCCATTTCCCTGGCTTCCACTTCCAAGTACGGCGAAGCGCACTTAACCCAGGTTGTCCTGAATCACGCTCAGCACGCGGCGAGCGACGTCAGCCGGGGCCACGGTGTTGATGTTCTTCTCGACGGTCACTTGGACGCTGTCACCGACCTTGCTCAGGCGAACCTGGTAACGCTCGGCACGGGCTTCACGCTCTTCCTTGCTCGGCGCACTGCCGAACAGTCGACTGAAGAAGCCAGGCTCCTGGTCCTTGGTCTCGGCTTTTTCGGCCAGGTTGATGTAGTACAGGCCCAGGCTGCGGTTGATGTCTTCGACACGCCATTCGCCCTGCTCCAGGGCACGGCCAACGCTGGACCAGGCGCGATCGAGGTCGGCACCCAGGTTGAGCACCGGGTTGCCGCTGCCGTCTTCGCTCAGGCTGACGCGGCTCGGGGCGTCGAAGTCGCGGGCAGCGAGCAGCGACACCGAACCGCCCTTCTCGGCGCTGCGGGTCATGCTGGCGAGCATTTCGTCAACCAGGATAGCGTCGACACCGGTGTTGTTCGAACGCTCCGGGAACGCTTGCTCGGCAGTGCTGCCGGCCGGACGCTCGACGGTCACGATGTAGACTTCACTGGTGTTGCGCTGGACGCCCGGCTCGATACGCACACGGGTACGCACTTCGTTGTCGCTGCTGCTCGAGGCACTGCCCAGGCGCTTGGCCATGGAGGCGGAAAGCTCGTCGAAGCGCTGCCAGGTAGTGTTGAACTCACCGGTTTGCGGACGCTCTTCGGCAATGCGGAAACCGTTGTCTTCAAAGAACTGTCGGGCCACCGGCCAGACTTCGGCGGGCGAGCGCTGGGCCAGGACCCAACGGGCACTGCCGCTTTTCTGCAGGCTGAAGTCGCTGATATCGGCACCGGCACTCAGCGGCTGCGGGCGTGGCACTTCGAACTCGCCCTTGACGTTGTCGTCGGCGACGTTACGCGGGATCGGCAGCAGCGGGTCCAGGCGCTTGACGTTGGCAACGTCAGGTGGCAGTTGCATCGGCGCCTTCTGAGTGGCCTCCAGATAGTCGCTGCCACGGTCACGGAAGTAACCCTCTTCGCCCCACAACCAGCCACAACCACTGGTACTGGAGATGATCAAGGCAAGGGCGGAAAGACCAGCCAATCGCTTCATGCGGTGTACGTCCTCAATTAAAACTGCAGGCCGCACTGGCGCATGGCCTGGCGTACCGTATCGTGACAGGATTCGCTCAGCCAGGTCAGCGGCAGGCGGATGCCCTTGTGCATCAGGCCCATTTCAACCAAAGCCCACTTCACCGGAATCGGGTTGGCTTCGACGAACAGGTCTTTGTGCAAAGGCATGAGTTTTTCGTTGATGGCGCGGGCTTTTTCGGCATCGCCTTCAAGCGCGGCTTCGCACAGGTCGGCCATTTCGCGCGGGGCGACGTTGGCGGTGACGGAGATGTTGCCTTTGCCGCCCATCAGGATCAGCTCAACGGCAGTCGGATCATCGCCGGACAGTACGATGAAGTCCTTGCTCACGCCGTCGAGGATGGCCTTGGCGCGCTTCAGGTCGCCGGTAGCTTCCTTGATGCCGATGATGTTCGGCACGGTGGACAGGCGGATCACGGTCTCGGCCTGCATGTCGCAGGAGGTGCGGCCGGGAACGTTGTAGAGGATCTGCGGGATGTCGACGGCTTCGGCAATGTGCTTGAAGTGCTGGTACAGGCCTTCCTGGGTCGGTTTGTTGTAGTACGGGACG
This sequence comes from Pseudomonas vranovensis, assembly GCF_040438935.1. Taxonomy (NCBI): domain Bacteria; kingdom Pseudomonadati; phylum Pseudomonadota; class Gammaproteobacteria; order Pseudomonadales; family Pseudomonadaceae; genus Pseudomonas; species Pseudomonas vranovensis. The sequence goes on from NZ_CP159259.1 coordinate 3,517,496, forward strand.
ACCAGAAGGCAGGCATCGGCGCCGGCGTCCTTGGCGTTCTGGGTCAGGTGTACCGCTTCGCTGGTAGAGTTGGCACCGGTACCGGCGATCACCGGGATACGCCCGCCGACCTGCTTGACCACGGCCTTGATGACTTCAATGTGCTCATCGACATCCAGGGTTGCCGACTCGCCGGTGGTACCGACCGCAACGATGGCATGGGTGCCGTTTTTCAGGTGGAAGTCCACGAGTTTGCTGAGGCTGTCCCAGTCCAGACGCCCTTGTGCATCCATGGGTGTGACCAATGCCACCATACTGCCCGCAATCATGAAACTGCTCCTGCCGGAAAAAGAGAGCGGTAATGGTACTGGCGCCACCGGGCTTGCACAAGCGAAGCAGAAGGCCGGAGCATTCCCCTCGGCGGCCATTTTCGCTACCCTTCTCTCTTTGATCGGTACACAGCGGCCCGCCGGGCTGCCGACAACCTGCGCAGGCAGTGCCCAAAGCCTCGATCCTGAGCCCCGGGACCACGCCCTCCCGCCGATTTGCCCCGTCAGGTACCGACCGCTCATCGCTTTAGGAATGCTGCATGTCCACCCCCACCGTTCGCGAACAATTCCTTGTCATCAGTGCCCTGGGCGCCAATCCCATGGAGCTGACCAACATTCTGTGCCGGGCCAGCAACGATAATCGCTGCTCGGTCGTGACCTCGCGCCTGACCCGCCATGGCGAGTGCAGCGCCCTGGTCCTGCAGGTTGCCGGCAGTTGGGATGCCCTGGCGCGTTTCGAGGCAGCCCTGCCGGGCCTGGCCAAGAAACACACCTTCACCGTGAATGTGGTCCGCAGCGCCGAACTTGAAGTGCGCCCGCTGGCCCTGCCGTACGTGGCCTATGTCAGCGCCGCCTATCGCCCGGACATCATCAACGAGCTGTGCCAGTTCTTCATCGACCACCATGTGGAACTCGAGAACCTGACCTGCGACACCTACCAGGCGCCACAGACCGGCGGCACCATGCTCAACGCCACCTTCACCGTGACCCTGCCGGCCGGCACGCAGATCAGCTGGCTGCGCGACCAGTTCCTGGACTTCGCCGACGCCCTGAACCTGGACGCTCTGATCGAACCTTGGCGCCCACAAAACCCATTGTAAGGAAGCCCTCATGGCCGTAGAACTCGACCAACCCGTCGCCGATTTCCAGGCCCAGGCCACCAGTGGCCAGAGCATCAGCCTGGCGAACCTGGCGGGCAAGCAAGTGGTGCTCTACTTCTACCCCAAGGACGGCACTCCGGGCTGCACCACCGAAGGCCAGGGTTTCCGTGACCAGTACGCAGCCTTCCAGGCGGCCAACACCGAGGTGTTCGGCGTGTCCCGTGACGGCATCAAGTCGCACGAGAACTTCAAGGCCAAGCAGGCCTTCCCCTTCGAGCTGATCAGCGACAAGGACGAGACCCTGTGCCAGCTGTTCGACGTAATCAAGCTGAAGAAGCTGTACGGCAAGGAATACCTGGGCGTGGACCGCAGCACCTTCCTGATCGACAAGGACGGTGTGCTGCGCAAGGCGTGGCGTGGTGTGAAGGTGCCGGGGCACGTGGATGCCGTGCTGGCTGAAGCGCAGGCGCTGAACGACAAGTAGACCGATCGCGGGGCACGTCGAGACGTGCCCCGCGATGCCTGTTCAAAGCAACGGTGCTACCACCGGCTCCTGCCTTGGCCAGGCATCCAGCACGGCCTTGAACAAGGTTGCCAGCGGAATCGCGAAGAAGATCCCCCAGAAGCCCCACAAACCACCAAACAACAACACCGCACAGATGATGGCCACCGGGTGCAGGCTCACTGCCTCGGAGAACAACAGCGGTACCAGCACGTTGCCATCGAGCGCCTGAATGATTGCGTACACCGCCATCAAGTAGATGAACTGGTCGCCCCAGCCCCACTGGAACAGCGCGATCAAGGTCACCGGCACCGTCACCACCACGGCGCCGACATACGGCACCACCACCGACAGCCCCACCAGCAAGGCCAGCAATGCCGCGTAGTTGAGCCCCAGGGTGATGAAGGCGATGTAGGTCGCTACGCCGCAGATCAGAATCTCGATACCCTTGCCACGGATGTAGTTGGCGATCTGGCGGTTCATTTCTTCGGCCACCCGGGTCATCAATGCACGCTCGCGCGGCAGGTAGCCACTGACCCAGCGGGCAATCAGCTCGCGGTCCTTGAGGAAGAAGAACACCAGGATCGGCACCAGCACCAGGTAGATCATGATGTTGACCAGCAACGGCAGGCTGGACAACGAGAAGGTCAACGCCCACTGGCCGAACTTGCCTATCTCCCCGCGCATAGCCTCGATGGCCCGCAGTACCTGCTCATCAGACACCAGGTGCGGATAGCGCTCAGGAAGCAACAGCAACAGCGACTGCCATTTGCCGAGCATGCCTGGCAGTTCATTGAGCAGGGTAATCAACTGATGCCAGAGCAACGGCACCAGCACCAACAGGAAGACCCCAAGCGCCGCCATGAACAGGGCGAACACTAGGCCGACTGCGTAGCGGGTCGGCACCCGCAGACGTTCCAGGGCATTGACCAGGCCCTGCATGAGAAACGCCAGGACCATACCCGCCAGCACCGGCGCCAGCATGCCGCCCAGGGTAAGGACGGCGGTAAACGCCAGAAACAGCAAGACCGCCAGCACCACGGCTTCTTCGTCAGAGAAGTAGCGTTGCATCCAGTCGCGAAGCACCTTGAACATTGACGATCCTTAAGGGGAGAAAAACTCAGGCCTTGCGCAGCCAGTAGGTGTACACGCCACCCTCGGCTGTTTCGAGCAGCAGCGTATGACCGGCCAATTTGGCAAAAGTGCGGAAGTCGCGCTGGGATCCTGCATCGGTCGCCACCACCTTGAGCACTGCGCCGCTGCCCAGGCGATTGAGCTCCATCTTCGCCTTGAGCAGCGGCAGCGGGCAGTTCAGGCCGCTGGCGTCGAGTTCGGCATCAAAGGTCGGGTTATCGCTCATCGGGGTTCTCCAGGCAGGCACGTTCAATCGAGCCCGCTAGAATACCGCCACTGGTCGCCGACGTGTGAGCGGGCTACAGTAAGGCTCTTTGTCGACCAGAGCTTCGTGCATGAATTTACTGCGCCCTACCCTGCTGACGCTGGCCTGTTTGATGGCGCTACCCAGCCATGCCGACGACCTGCCGTCACTCGGCGACGCCAGTTCTGCGATTGTGTCCCCCCAACAAGAACACCAGCTGGGCCGCGCCTGGCTCAGTTTGCTGCGGGGCAACGTCAATCAGCTGAACGACCCCCAGCTCAAGGATTATGTCGAGACCAGCGTCTATCGCCTGGCCGAAACCAGCCAGCTGCAGGACCGCCGCCTCGAATTCATCCTTATCGACAGCCGAGAACTCAACGCCTTCGCCGCCCCCGGCGGGATTGTCGGGGTCAACGGCGGCCTGTTCCTCAACGCCCAGACCGAAGGCGAATATGCCTCGGTACTGGCCCACGAACTGGCTCACTTGTCGCAACGCCACTTCGCCCGGGGGGTCGAGGCCCAGCAGCGTATGCAACTGCCGATGATGGCGGCACTGCTCGCGGGCATCGTCGCTGCCGCAGCCGGCGCAGGCGACGCGGGTATTGCCGCGATTGCCGGTACCCAGGCTGCCGCCATCCAGGAACAACGGCGCTTTTCCCGACAGAACGAACAGGAAGCCGACCGCATCGGTATCCTCAACCTGGAAAAAGCCGGGTACGACCCTCGCAACATGCCCAGCATGTTCGAACGCCTGATGCGTCAGTACCGCTACGATGCCAAGCCGCCGGAGTTCCTCCTCACTCACCCGGTGACCGAATCGCGTATCGCCGATACCCGCAACCGCGCCGAGCAGGCACCCAAAGGCGGTACCGAAGACAGCCAGCGCTATCAACTGATTCGCGCCCGCGTTGCCCTGATCTATGAAGGCACCCCGGGCCTGGCCGCCAAGCGTTTCCGTGCCCAGCTGGACGAAAACCCGAACATGGATGCAGCCCGCTATGGCCTGGCCTTGGCCCTGATCAAGGGCGGCCAGCTCAACGAAGCACGCGAAAGCCTCAAGCCGCTGCTGGCCAAGGCCCCCAACGACATCACCTACAACCTGGCGCAGATCGACCTGGAGATTACCAACAACCGACTGGCCGATGCCCAGCAGCGGGTTGATCGCATGCGCGCCCTGTACCCGGCCAACTACCCGCTGCAACAGGCGCGGATCGACCTGCTGCTCAAGCAGAACCGCCCCGCCGAAGCGGAGAAGGCGCTGGATGCGTTGCTCAAGAATCGTCCGGAAGACCCGGATGTCTGGTATGACGTGGCAGAAGTGCGAGGACTGGCCGGCAACACGGTCGGCCTGCATCAGGCGCGTGCCGAGTACTTTGCCCTGGTGGGTGACTACGACCAGGCGGTTCAGCAGCTCGACTACGCCAAGCAGCGGGCAGGCAACAGGGTGCTGAAGGAGAAGATCGACGCGCGTCAGCGTGAACTGATGGAGCAACAGCGCATGGTCAAGGAAATGATGCGCTGAGGTCCTCAAATGCATCGCGGGGCAAGCCCGCTCCTACCATGATCCGGTAGGAGCGGGCTTGCCCCGCGATCTGTGCATCAAGCGTTACCGGACAACTTCATCCGCGCCGCCTGGGTAAAGTCGAGCATGCGCTTGAGCGGCTTGATTGCCTGGGGAATCAGCGCAGGTTCCACGAAGATCTCATTGCTACCTTCACGCAAGCACTGCAAGGTGCGCTCCAGCGTGTTCATCGCCATCCACGGGCAGTGGGCGCAGCTGCGGCAGGCCGCACCGTTGCCGGCCGTAGGCGCTTCGATGAAGATCTTGTCCGGGCACAGCTGCTGCATCTTGTAGAAGATGCCGCGGTCGGTCGCCACGATGAAGGTCTTGTTCGGCAGCGTTTGCGCCGCGGCAATCAGCTGACTGGTCGAGCCCACGGCATCTGCCAGATCAATCACCGCCTCAGGCGACTCCGGGTGTACCAGGATCGCGGCATCGGGGTACAGCGCCTTCATGTCGGCCAGCTGGCGCGACTTGAACTCTTCATGAACGATGCAGGCACCGTCCCACAGCAGCATGTCGGCGCCGGTCTGCTTCTGGATGTAGCGACCCAGGTGCTGGTCTGGCCCCCAGATGATGGTCTCGCCGTTGTCCATCAGGCTCTCGACGATTTCCAGCGCGCAACTGGAAGTCACCACCCAGTCGGCCCGGGCCTTGACCGCCGCGGAAGTGTTGGCATAGACCACCACGGTGCGCTCCGGGTGCTGGTCGCAGAACGCCGAAAACTCGTCCACCGGGCAACCCAGGTCAAGCGAGCAGGTCGCTTCCAGGGTTGGCATCAGCACGCGCTTTTCAGGGTTGAGGATCTTGGCGGTTTCGCCCATGAAGCGCACGCCGGCGACGATCACGGTGCTGGCTTCGTGCTTGTTGCCAAAGCGGGCCATTTCCAGCGAATCGGACACGCAACCGCCGGTTTCCTCGGCCAGGGCCTGGATCACAGGATCGCAGTAGTAATGGGCAACCAGCACCGCATTCTGCGCCTTGAGTTCGGCGGCGATGGCGGCGCGGTAGTCGGCCTCTTGCTCGGGTGTCAGCGGCTTGGGCTGCTTGGCATCGAGGTGGGCTTGGACCAAAAGGCGTTCGGAAATCTGGGTCATGATCGCTGGACCTGCAGGCGCCTGTGCGCGTAAGTCGAGTGTATCACCGAGCCCTGGCAAATCGGCTACAGGCTCTGCGAGCAAGGCGCTGAACGGCGCTGCAGGCAGAACCAAAGACCTTCTGCGGCCTCGGGTTTTTATGGGATGCCGAAGGCTACAGTTAATCGGATGAATTCAAAAGGTTTTTTTAGTGAAACAAGCCCCGGTGCGACAGACCTGCCGCACCGGGGCTTGTTTTTCAGCCTCGTGGCTGGAGCGCCCCGAGGTTGGCCATGATCAGGTGGGCGAATTGCTCGACGGTCATCTTCTGGCCGTTCATGTCCACCATCCCATCGGCGTAATGCACGCTGGACAGGATGTCATTGCCCTGCACCGTGGCCATCTGGCTTTGCAGTGCAATCATGCCGACCATTTCGCCGGTCTGGGCGACTTGCTGGGCCTGGATCTGCGCCTCGCTCTGGCCCTGCAGACGCGCCTGCAAGGCAGCCAGGTCGCCGATCATCGGCTTGGACAACTGCAGCTTGCTCTGCACCTGGGTGATCATCTGCCGGTACAGCTCATCCTGTGGCAGTTCCAGTGAAGCCGGTTTGTCCAGGTCGACGCTCAAGCTGAAGCGGCTTTCACCGTTGGCCGTCTTGAACGACAGGTTCTCCAGGGCGAACTGCGGCTTGGCGGCCAGCACCTTTTGTACATCGGCACTGACCTGGGCCTTCTCCGCCTCGGTCATCGGCACCGATGGCATTGCCTGGCCCCGGGCCTGGGCGGCCTGCAATTCCGGCAGGCGCTTCTGGTACCAGGCGATCAGTGATTGCATGGCTGGCACGTCGATGCGCTTGAAGCTCAAGAGCATTTCGCTGGACCCCACCGGCTTGGCGTCGAAATTGATATCGCCCACCTTGTAGGCCACTTTTCCGGTCAGGGTATCGCCATTGATCTCGGAGGCGGCGTTCTGTTCAAGTTGCTTGATCACCAGCACTTTCTGCTGCTCGCCCAGCACCGCCTTCGTCTCAGCCACTCCCAGCGCGCTGGTACCGACGTAGTAGCCAAATTCGGTCTTGCTCATATCCCCCGTCAGTTTCAGCCCGGAGACCTCCACGTTCCACGGCGCGCGCCCCGGCTCCAGCACATTCAGGCTCACGTTCGCGGAATGGCCATTGAAGGTGACCTGCCCGGCATCCTTGGTACCCGTGGCACGCACCTCCAGCCCCGAGAACTTCAGCACCGAACCGCCCGCGTCTGTCCATTGCATCGGCGGCATGGTCACCGTGCTGTCGGTCGAACCGTCGTAGCCCAGGCTGGTCTGGCCCTGCAACGGCGCCACCCCACCACTGACAACGAACAACTCGGCGCTGCTGGCGTCCTTTTCCAGGGTGTAGTTGCTGGCAGCCATGACCGGCATGAGTTTCAACGCCTTGAGCCGCGTCCAGGGCAACGGACCATGCTCGATACGATCGACAAAGCCCAGCTCGAAACTGTGCGGCTCATCGCCGACCATCAGGTCGTTGACCTTGATCCGGTAACGAGCGGTGCTCGAATACAGATGCGACTCCAGCGATATCAGCTCCAGGTTTGCGCTGCCACCGACCCCAACCATCGACTGCTTGAGCTGGACGTTGGATTGGGCAATGGCATTGTCGAGCACCTCAGGCAATTGCTTGCCGGTGTACCAGGCGCCTGCCGTACATACTGCGGCCACGGCGACGACGAGCCCTGACAGTACACCCACTGTTTTCTTCATGAATTATTTCGCTTGTCCATTTGTAGGGAATTGCTGCTGCAAGGCCTGTGGCCTATTCGTTGACGTCCATGTACTCGCGGGCCCAGACGATGTAGTCGCCAGGCACCGTGTAGGTATGGGTAAGTTCGGTAGCGCTGAGGTCCGAGGCGCTGCTGGTGATCCGGCGTTGTTCGCGCAGGCAGTCGTAGGTGGCCTTGATCGCGGCAAAGTAGGCTCCGTGGCCGTCCACGGCAATGCGCACACCCAATTGCGCCAGGCGCGCATCATCGTGCAGTTGCGGGTTGCCGTAGGTCACCAGCATCAGCGGCACGCTCAGGTGCGAGGCGATTTGCTCAAGGTGCTCGAAGTCACGGATGCCGACCATGCACAGTGCGTCGGCACCAGCGTTCTGGTAGGCCACGGTACGCGCGATCACCTCTTCGACCGGAATCAGTGCGGCGTTGGTGCGGGCGATGATCGCAAGCTCCGGATCGACACGCGCCTCCAGGGCCGCGCGGATCTTGCCGACGCCCTCGGCAACGCTGATCAGGTCGGTGGACTTGCGCCCGAATTGCGCTGGCAGCAGGGTGTCTTCGATCGTCAGCGCGGCGATACCGGCGCGCTCGAGCTCGGTCACCGTGCGCATCACGTTCAATGCGTTGCCATAGCCGTGGTCGGCGTCGGCGATCACCGGCAACTGGGCCACCCGGCCAATCCGTGTGGCCTGCTCGGCGAACTCGCTCAAGGTGATAAGGGCGAAATCAGGTGCGGCAAGCACCTGCAGGGAAGCGACCGATCCACCCAGGATGCCCACTTCGAAACCCAGGTCGGCAGCGATACGCGCCGACATCGGGTCGAACACGGAGGCCGTGTGGTAGCAGGCAGGAGAAGCAAGGAGTTTACGAAACGCGCGACGCAGGTCTTGGTGGGAGGCTCTTGGCATGGTCTTTCCAATCTATCGACTTCATTTATTGGAGAGAACATACCACTGCGGCCCGGTTGCCCGACAGGGTCAGATAGATGGCTATTTGTGTCTCAGGTGTGTCGATGTGCTCGTTTGAGTGTTTCGCTGGGCAATTCCTTGAACAATTGCTGGTAGCTGCTGGAGAACCGTCCGAGGTGCCAGAACGACCAGTGCATGGCGACTTCGGCGACCGTACTGTCCCCCGCCTTGCAACTCAACAGCTCGCGCCGGGCGCTGTTCAGGCGGCGCAGGCGCAGCCAGTGGGCAGGGGTCATCCCGGTGTAGGTCTTGAAGGCTTGCTGCAATTGACGCAGGGGGACTTCGGCGACCTGCGCCAGCTCCAGCAGGTTGAGGGTTTCTTCCGGGCAGTCACCGGCCCATTGGCCGATCCGACGCATGATCAGGCGCTCTTCGGAACGGCGCCACAAGGCGCTGCGATCCAGGCAGACACTCGCGCTGTCGAGAATGAACAGGCAATCCTGAAGCAACTGCTCGGCCAATCCTTCGCGGCTCGGCGGGTCGACCTCCTGTCCCAGGCGCGTCAGGGTGCCGCTCAACCAACGGCTGAACAGTGCGTTCTGCATGGAATTGAGCGGAGCCATGAACAGCCCCTCCAGGCGCGCGATGTCGACCCGGTGGCGTTGAACGAACTCAGGCCCGAACACCACGGCCACTTCCTGGTAGTTCTCCGGGGTGATCCAGATGTTGCGGCTTTCGCCATTGAGCAGGTACAGGCTGTTGTCCGTGCGGTCGAAGCAGAATGTCAGGGCGCCGGGCGGGGCACGAAAGCTCTGCTCTACCCGTGTGTTCATGGATTCTTCGTAGATCTCCACGCCTTCAAGTTCCAGGCAACGGATGCGGCCGGCGAAATGCCCTGGCGACATCTGCTGGTAATGCACGGTCCAGTTCGGCGACGCGCGCTCTTGCTCAATCACGGTGGCGGTGCTGAAAGCCTGGACCTGAAACGGATTTGGCACTGTCATGAGCTGCTCTTTATGCACTCTTTTGGTGCATTTTATTCTGCGAAAAGTGGATAGATCGAATGCGCAAGCGTCACCCAAGATAGCCCTCAACGCGCTGCAGGGGAAGTCGTCCAGACGGCATACCAGCCTTGATCGCTGGTCCTGGCGCGTAATAAAACCAATAACGAGGTCTTTATGAATGCCCCTTTCGATCAGCTGTCTGCGTGGCTGAAAGAACACAAGATTACCGAAGTCGAGTGCGTGGTCAGTGACCTGACCGGTATCGCCCGCGGCAAAATTGCACCCACCAACAAGTTCCTGCATGAGCGAGGCATGCGCCTGCCGGAAAGTGTGTTGTTGCAGACGGTAACCGGGGATTTTGTCGACGACGATATCTACTACGACCTGCTCGATCCCGCCGACATCGACATGGTCTGCCGCCCGGACTCCTCGGCGGTGTACATGGTGCCGTGGGCTCTGGAACCCACCGCCATCGTTATCCACGACACCTTCGACAAACAAGGCAACCCCATCGAGTTGTCGCCGCGCAACGTGCTTAAAAAGGTCCTCAAGCTTTACGCAGACAAAGGCTGGCAACCCATCGTCGCCCCCGAGATGGAGTTCTACCTGACCCAGCGCTGCGACGACCCTGACCTGCCGCTGCAAGCGCCGCTGGGCCGTTCGGGCCGCGCCGAAAGTGGCCGGCAGTCGTTCTCCATCGATGCTGCCAACGAATTCGACCCACTGTTCGAAGACGTCTACGACTGGTGCGAAGCCCAGGGCCTGGACCTGGATACGCTGATCCACGAAGACGGCCCGGCACAGATGGAAATCAACTTCCGTCACGGCGACGCGCTGGACCTGGCGGACCAGATCACCGTGTTCAAACGCACCATGCGTGAGGCTGCGCTCAAGCACAACGTCACCGCCACCTTCATGGCCAAGCCGGTGGGCGATGAGCCAGGCAGCGCCATGCACCTGCACCAGAGCGTGATCGACATCGCCACCGGCAAGCCGATCTTCGTCAACGAAGATGGGCAGATGAGCGAACTGTTCCTGCACCACATCGGCGGCCTGCAGAAGTACATCCCCAAGGTGTTGCCGATGTTCGCCCCCAACGTCAACTCGTTCCGCCGCTTCCTGCCCGATACCTCGGCACCGGTGAACGTCGAGTGGGGCGAGGAGAACCGCACCGTGGGCCTGCGCGTACCGACGTCCAGCCCCGAGGCCATGCGCGTTGAAAACCGCCTGCCCGGCGCCGACGCCAACCCCTACCTGGCCATTGCCGCCAGCCTGTTGTGCGGCTACCTGGGCATGGTCGAGAAGATCAACCCCAGCGCCCCAGTGCAGGGCCGTGCCTACGAGCGTCGCAACCTGCGGCTGCCGATCACCATCGAGGATGCCTTGGCAAACATGGAAGACTGCCCGAGCATCGAGCAGCACCTGGGCAGCAAGTTCATTCGCGGCTACGTGGCGGTCAAGCGTGCCGAACATGAGAACTTCAAGCGGGTGATCAGTTCGTGGGAGCGCGAGTTCCTGCTGCTCAGCGTCTGAGCCCCGTAGCAAACATCGAAAAAAACAATTCGAAGAGGTGTCGACATGCGTTCATTGAAAACAGTTGCAAGTGCAACCCTGGCGCTGCTGGTCAGCGCCGCGGCCCAGGCCCAGCCCAGTGTCAGCGTGTACAACTGGACCGACTACATCGGTGATACCACCCTGGCGGACTTTCAGGGCAGCACCGGTATCAAGGTCATCTATGACGTGTTCGACTCCAACGAAACCCTGGAAGGCAAGTTGCTGGCCGGTCGTACCGGCTACGACGTGGTGGTGCCTTCCAACCACTTTCTCGCCCGCCAGGTAAAAGCCGGCGCGTTCCTGAAGTTGGACCGCGAGCAACTGCCGAACTGGAAGAACCTGGACCCGGTGCTGCTCAAGGCCCTGCAAGAGAACGACGCCGGCAACCAGCATTCGGTGCCCTACCTGTGGGGCACCAACGGCATCGGCTACAACGTCGACAAGGTCAAGCAGGTACTGGGCGTCGATCACATCGACTCATGGGCGGTGATGTTCGAGCCTGAGAACCTCAAGAAACTCAGCAAGTGCGGCGTGTCGTTCATGGACTCGGCCGATGAGCTGTTCCCCGCAGTCCTCAACTACATGGGCATGGACCCCCGCAGCAACAGTGTCGAAGACTATAAAAAAGCCGAGGCCAAGCTGCTGACCCTGCGCCCGTACATCACCTACTTCCATTCATCCAAGTACGTCTCGGACCTCGCCAACGGCGACATCTGCGTGGCCTTCGGTTACTCCGGCGACGTGTTCCAGGCGGCCAACCGCGCCAAGGAAGCCAACAACGGCGTCAATATCGCCTATGCCATTCCCAAGGAAGGCGCCAACCTGTGGTTCGACCTGCTGGCCATTCCCGCTGACGCCAGCAACCCGAAAGAAGCCTATGCCTTCGTCAACAACCTGCTCGATCCAAAAGTGATTGCCAAGGTCAGCACCTCCGTCGGTTATGCCAACGCCATTCCAGCGTCCCAGCAGTACATGGACGCCGACCTGGTCAAGAACCCCGAGGTGTATCCACCGCAGGCGGTGCTGGACAAGCTTTACGTTTCCAACACCCCGACCCCGCAGATCATGCGGGTGATGACCCGCTCCTGGAGCAAAGTGAAGTCGAACAAATGAGCCAGGGAGCCTCTATGAATCCTGCTGCGCAACATGCCAGCTCCTACTACCGGGCATCGGTCGGACCGATGCCTGAACACCCAGCACTGATTGGAGAACTGAGCGCCGATGTGTGTGTCATCGGCGGCGGCTTCACCGGCGTCAACACCGCCATCGAACTGGCCCAGCGCGGCCTCTCGGTGATCCTGCTCGAAGGCCGGCGCATCGGCTGGGGAGCCAGCGGTCGCAACGGCGGCCAGTTGATCCGTGGCATTGGCCACGAGGTCGAGGGCTTTGCCCGCTATGTTGGCCAGGAGGGAGTCAAGTACCTGCAGCGGGCCGGAATCGAATCGGTCGAGGTAGTGGCCGATCGAATCCGCGCGCACAACATCGATTGCGACCTGCGCTGGGGCTTTTGCGAACTGGCCAACACTCCGGCGCAGTTCGCCGCCTTTCGCAGCGAGCAAGAGAGCCTGGCAGCGCTGGACTATCGCCATGAAACCCAACTGATCGGCCCCGAGCGGATGCACGAGGTCGTGGCGTCCTCGGCGTATGCCGGCGGGTTGATCGATCGTGGCTCGGGCCATCTGCATCCACTCAACCTGGTGCTGGGCGAGGCCCGGGTGGCCGCCTCCCTTGGCGTACGCATCTTCGAACACAGCCCGGTGCTGGAGATCAACCACGGCGCGACCGTGCAAGTACGCTGTGCCCACGGCAGCGTGCGAGCCGGCAGCCTGGTGCTGGGCTGCAACGCCCATCTGGACGAGCTGGAGCCACGCCTGAGCGGCAAGGTGCTGCCCGCCGGCAGCTACATCATTACCACCGAGCCGTTGAGTGCCGCACAAGCCAAGGCGCTGATCCCGCAGAACCTGGCACTGTGCGACCAGAAAGTCGGCCTGGACTACTACCGGCTCACGGCAGACAACCGCCTGCTGTTTGGCGGCGCCTGTCACTACTCCGGACGCGACCCGCTGGATATCGCCGCCTACATGCGACCGAAGATGCTCAAGGTGTTCCCGCAACTGGCCGACACCCGCATCGCGTTCCAGTGGGGCGGCAAGATCGGTATCACTGCCAACCGCTTCCCGCAGGTCGGGCGCCTGTCCCAGCACCCCAACGTGTACTACGCCCAGGGCTATTCCGGCCACGGCCTGAACGTCACCCACTGGACTGCCCGCCTGCTGGCGGAAGCCATCGATGCTGGCCACAGCCAGGGCATGGATGTGTTCAGCGCCGTGCCGCACATGACCTTTCCGGGCGGCAAGGCGTTGCGCTCGCCGCTGCTGGCACTGGGCATGATGTGGTACCGGCTGCGCGAAGTGCTGGGGTGACAGCGGTAGGTAATTCGATTTGCCAACTTGCGACAGACGGATTTGCAGCTACTTTCAGTTAAGTCTTTGTTTCAGCGTATGACTGGCCTCGGAGGGAATCGGAGCATGGCTGCAGTTCAGATGTTGTACCGCCCAGGGACCTGGCTGCTTGGCACACTGCTGCTGGCCCTGGCTGGCTGCAGCAGTATCGACGCCCGCACCACCGAATATGTTGGTGCCCCCCATGCTGCGCCCAGCAGCGCCGCCAATGTCGAAGTGCTCCGTCGCGAGCCACTGCGCGCCCATGATCGCCTCGGCGAGATCGTGGTCGACGCCAGTGTCGAGCCGGCGCCACCGATTGCCGAGGTCGAACAGAAACTGCGCGAGGAGGCAGCGAAGATCGGCGGTGATGCGGTGGTCGTGGTCTACGACCGCATCGCGCCGGTTTCGGCCTATGTCAGCGGGCCGCTCTGGGACCGGGACATCCGCACCATTGAAGGGCGCAAGCTCAAAGGCATCGTTATCAAGTACCGCTAGTGCATTGATTTATTGATCAGGCGTTATTGCTATGCAACGGATTACTGCTGCTCACGTCATCTTTCCCTGTGTCTTGCTACTCAGCCAGGCCGCTCAGGCCGAGTTCAACGCCAGCCTCGACGAAGCCCGGCAGATTGCCAAAGAAGCCTATCTGTACGGCTTTCCGGTGGTGGAGATGTACAAGACCCTCTACACCCAGGCGGTAGACAGCGGTAGCCCTGACTACAAGGCGCCCTTCAACCAGATCGGCAACAGCACCAAGGTCTTCACACCCAAAGACACCGCTTTCATCACCCCCAACTCCGACACGCCCTACTCGTTCGTGTGGATGGACCTGCGCAGCGAACCGTTGGTTCTGACCCTGCCAGCCATCGGAGAAGATCGCTACTACTCGACCCAGTTGATCGACATCTACACCCAGAACTTCGACTACCTGGGCACCCGCAGCACCGGCAACAAGGGCGGCAATTTCCTGATAGCCGGCCCTGGCTGGCAAGGGCCTGCCCCGGAAGGCATCGACAAGGTCATCCACAGCGAAACCCAGGTTGTCTACGCCCTGTACCGCACCCAGTTGTTCAACGAGGCAGACCTGGACAACGTCAAAGCCATCCAGCTGGGCTACAAGGTCCAGCCGCTGAGCGCCTTTCTCGGTCAGTCGCCACCTCCGGTCCTGCCGGCCGTGGCCTGGCTCAAACCTCAACCGGACATGACCGAGACACCCGCGCTGTTTCGCTACCTGAATTTCATGATGGCCTTCGCCCCGCCGGTGGAAAGCGAAAGCGAGTTGCTGCAGCGTTTCAGGAAAATCGGCATCGACCCCAACAAGCCGTTCGAAGAAAGCGTGCTGAACGCCGAACAACGCCAAGCCCTGCAAGCCGGCATTGAAGATGGCAAGGCCGAGTTCGCCGCGTTCAAAAAGTCCGACATCGATAGCCACAAGATCAGCAGCGGTGACCTGTTCGGTACCCGGGAACACTTGAACAACAACTACCTGTACCGCTATGCCGGAGCCAGGCTCGGAATTTTTGGCAACTCTGCCGAAGAAGCCAACTACATGGGCTATTTCACCGACAGCAGCGGCAGGCCGGTCGATGCCGGCAAGCAGAACTACACCCTGCACTTCGACAAGGGCCAGTTACCTCCAGCTCGAGCGTTCTGGTCGCTGACAATGTACGACGGCAAAACCCGCCTTTTGGTCGACAACCCACTGGACCGCTACCTGATCAACTCGCGGATGCTCAATCAATTGAAGCGCGACGCCGACGGCGGCCTGACCCTTTACCTGCAGCATGACTCCCCCGGCAAAGCCCGTGAGAGCAACTGGCTGCCGGCACCCAACGGGCCGTTCTACGGCGTACTGCGCCTGTACATGCCTGGCCCGCAAGTGGCCAGCGGTCAGTGGAAACTGCCATTGCTCACGCCAGTGGCGAAATAACCAGATGTCGGCCCCAGGAGCCTCAGCATGAGGATGCACACAACCGCCACAGCACTGCTGGCCCTGACGCCCTTGATGGCGCAGGCCGACAACGCCCGCGACTGGCAGAACATCCCAACCGACCTGAACATGGTCTTTGGCTACTACAACCGTATCGACGCCAACACCCCTATCGACACCTCGCTGCCGATCGACGGCCTGTCGCTGGATGCCGACCTGTACCTGTTCCGCTATGCCCGCACCTTCGGTATCGACGGGCGCAGCAGCGGTATCCAGTTGCTGCAGACCTATGCCGACGTCTCGGCCTCGTTCGACGATGCGCGCTTTTTCAGTGGCACCAAACACAACGGCGGCATGGGCGACACGCAGATCGTGTTCGCCCACAACTTCTTCGGTGGCCCGGCACTCACCACCGAGGAATACGCCAACTGGACACCGGAAACCTTCATGACCGGTGCGGTCTGGCTGACCATTCCCAACGGCGACTACGACAAGGACCGGGTGATCAACATCGGCGCCAACCGCTGGGTGGTCAAACCGGAAATCGGCTTTGGCACCCCCTTCGGCCCGACCTGGCTGGAGATCAATACCTGGGTCTCGCTGTTTGGCGATAACGACGACTACCAGGGCAGCGGCAAGCTGGAGCAAGACCCGCTCTACGCCGTCGAAGGCCATTACAGCTACACCTTCAACCGTGCGCTGTGGGCCTCGCTCGATGCCACTTACAGCGCCGGCGGCGAAACCAAGATCGACGGTGTGGGCCAGGACAACAAGCAAGAGAACGTAATGCTCGGCGCCAGCATGGGCTTCATGCTTTCGCCCCAGTTCGGCGGCTTGATCGCTTACAGCGACACCGTGTCCGAGCGCAACAAGTCACCAGACGTCAACACCTGGACGTTGCGCCTTAACTATGCGTGGTAGGGGGAAAGGATGAGCGCACTGACAGATATCAAGGCCTTGCACGCCGCCATTGCCGAAACGGTGTTGGATCAGGACGAGGTGATCCGGCAAATCCTGGTAGGCCTGCTGGCCAACGGGCATGTGCTGCTGGAAAGTCTCCCGGGCCTGGCCAAGACCCGCACGGTCAAGGCCCTGGCCCGGCACCTGGATGCCGACATGAGCCGTATCCAGTTCACCCCCGACCTGCTGCCTTCGGACATCACGGGTGCCGAAGTGCTGCAACAGGTCAACGGCCAGCACCAGGTGCAGTTCCAGGCCGGGCCGTTGTTCGGCAACCTGATTCTGGCCGATGAAATCAACCGGGCCCCGGCCAAGGTCCAGGCAGCACTGCTCGAAGCCATGGAAGAGCGGCAGATTACCGTGGCCGGCAACAGCCACAAACTGCCTGACCTGTTCATGGTCATCGCCACCCAGAACCCCATCGAGCAGGAAGGCACCTACCCCCTGCCCGAAGCACAGATGGACCGCTTCTTGATGAAGGTGCTGCTCGACTATCCGGCCCCCGACAACGAAACCCGTGTGTTGCAGCTGCTGCGCGAAGAAGAACAGAACAGCACCGCCCACGCGGCAGCCAGCACGTTCAGCCTGACCCAGGACGTGGTGTTCCAGGCCCGCCAGGAGATCGCGGCGATCCACGTTTCACCTGCCATCGACCGCTACATGATCGACCTGATCAACGCCACCCGCCACCCCGCCGACTACGACGAAGACCTCGCCCGCTGGCTGCAATTGGGCTCAAGTCCGCGCGGCGGCATCAGCCTGGATCGCTGCGCGCGTGCCGACGCCTGGTTGCAAGGGCAGGATTTCGTTTCGCCCGACAACGTCCGCGCGATGGTCCACCCGGTGCTGCGCCATCGCCTGCAACCCAGCTACGACGCGGTGGCCGATGGTGTCGGCAGCCAGCAGATCCTCGACCGGCTGCTGGACAAGGTCGCCATCCCGGCATGAGGAACAGAGCATGGCATTGAAGGCGCAGGCACCTGACGGGCTGGTGTACGTCTCGCTGGCCCAGCTCATGGCCCTTGAGGCCGATGCCCAGGGCTTGAGTTTTCTGGCCCGGCAACCACGTGCCAGCGTGCTTGCCGGCAGCCATGCTTCGCGGGTGCGTGGGCGCGGCCTGAACTTCGACGAGTTGCGCCGCTACCAGCCGGGGGACGACCTGCGCCACCTGGACACCAAGGCCTCGCTGCGCAGTGGCACGCCGATCGTGCGCACCTATACCGAGGAGCGGGACCGCCCGGCGCTGATGGTGATCGACCAGCGCATGTCGATGTTCTTCGGCAGCCAGCGCAGCTTCAAATCCGCCCTGGCCGCAGAACTGGCAGCCCTGGCCGCGTGGATGGCCCTCAAGGGCGGCGACCGGGTCGGCGCGCTGGTGTTCGACGACAGTCGTATTGAAAGCATCTCCCCCTTGCGCAGCCGTAGCCGGGTCCAGGCCATTTGCGCGGCGATCGCCCGCTTCAACCAGGCGCTGGATGCCAGGGCTGAAGAAAGCGACTCGACCAGCAGCCTGGATAACGTGTTGCAACGCTGCCTGAGCGTGGCTGCCCACGATCACTTGATCTGCATCATCAGCGATTTTGCCGGGGCAACTGAACGCACCCTGCACCAGTTGCGCCAACTGCGCGCGCACAACGACGTCATCGCCCTTCAGGTCTACGACCCCCTGGCCCTGGAGCTGCCGCGCGAAGGCCGGATCATGGTCAGCCAGGGCCAGTTGCAGGTGGAGCTCGCCGTGGAGCGCCGCCAGGTACACACGCCCCTGAGCGATTTTCTCAAGGGCCGTTTGCAGGAGGTCGCCGTGCTGCTGCGCCGCAGTCAGGTGCCCCTGATGATGTTCAGCACCGCCCTGCCCGCCGCCGAGCAACTGCGCCTGGAACTGGGCAAGCGTCAGGGGTACCACCCATGACTGCCCATGTGCCCAATATCGACCAACTCAAGGAACTGGCCTTGCCGCCTGCGCCCAGCTACCTGCCACAGACCTGGGGCTGGGCCGCATTGGGCGTCGTATTGGTACTGGCCGTGGTGCTCTATGGTGCCTGGCGCTACCGACGCTGGCAGTTGAACCGCTACCGGCGCGAAGCATTGCAGCAGCTGGCGACGCTGGAGGCTGCTCTGACCGACCCGCACCAACGCCTTGCAGCCCTGCGCGCATTGCCGGAACTGCTCAAGCGCGTGGCGCTGTCGATGCCTGCACGCCCTGCGGTCGCGACCTTGCACAACAGTGACTGGCAAGCCTTTCTCAGTGCCCACAGCCGCACCCCGTTGCCAGCAGACTTCGCCGAGCAACTGGCGCATCTCGCTTACGCCCCCGAGCGCACCCTGGCGGCGGTCGATGCACAGGCGCTGGTACAACAGTGCAGAACCTGGGTGGAGCATCATCATGTGGCAGTTTGACTATCCCTGGTTGCTGATCCTGCTGCCGCTGCCCGTGCTGGGCTACCGCTGGCTGCCACCCTACATCGAGGCGCGCAGTGCCATCCGCGTGCCATTCTTCGAAGCCATCAGCCGTGTCAGCGGTCAAGAGCCCGGCGTACCCGGCACACGTCACAACACCTGGCAGTTGATCCTGCACTGGCTGGTGTGGGCATTGCTGGTGGTGGCCATCGCCCGCCCGGTACTGGTCGAGCCACCGCAGCAGCATGAAGAGCCGGTGCGCGACCTGATGCTGGCCATCGACATTTCCCAATCCATGCAGACGGTCGACCTCAAGGGCGCCGACGGCAACCCGGTGTCGCGCATGAGCGCGGTCAAGGCGGTGGTCCAGGACTTTATCCGCCAACGCCCGAAAGACCGCCTGGGCCTGGTGGTGTTCGGCAGTGCCGCCTACCCCCAGGCACCCTTGACCCTCGACCACGCCAGCCTGTCGATACTGCTCCAGCAAACCGACGTCGGTATGGCCGGCCCCAATACCGCCATCGGCGATGCCATCGGCCTGAGCCTGAAACTGCTGGAGCAAGCCAAGGAACCAGAAAAAGTGGTGATTCTGCTCACCGACGGCAACGACACCAGCAGCGCCATCACGCCCGCCCGGGCCGCCGCCATGGCCGCAGATCGAGGCGTAGTGATCCACACCATCGGTATTGGCGACCCGCAGGCCGAAGCCGAGGCCAAGGTCGACCTCAAGAGCCTGCAGCAGATCGCCGAACAGACCGGCGGCCAGTTCTTCCGCGCCGCCGACCGCGACGCGTTGCAGCAGGTCTATGCCACCCTCGACAAGCTGACCCCGCACCAGGTCAAGACCCTCACCCACCAACCCAAACGCGACCTGTTCTGGATGGCGCTGGGCGCTGCCCTGCTGCTGTATGGCGGCTATCACCTGCTCGTATTGGCGCTGTCTTACCGGCCGCGCAGCACGCCAGTGGAGGTCGCCGAACATGGACATTGACCTGCAGGCGTTTCACTTTCTGCGCCCGGCCTGGCTCTGGCTGCTGGTGCCCGGTGTGCTGCTGCCGTGGATCTGGCGTCATCGTCGCCAGCAACTGCGCAGCTGGAGCAATAATATTGCCCCCCATCTGCTGGCACACCTGCGCCTGGACGGTGAAGACCAGCACCGCCTGCGCCCCGTTCACCTGGCCAGTGCGCTGTTGATCCTCGGTGCCGTCGCTGTTGCCGGCCCCACCTGGGAGCAGGACCGCCCGGCCTTCCTCGACAACCGTGCGCCACTGATTCTGGCCCTGGACCTGTCCAGTTCCATGGACGCCAGCGACATCGCCCCCACTCGCCTGGAAGCAGCCAAGCACAAGCTGCACAGCCTGATCCAGCGTCGCCAGGGCGCCGCCACCGGCCTGATCGCCTATGCCGGCAGCGCTCACCTGGTACTCCCCCCAACACGCGACCCGGCCCTGCTGGACGGCTTCCTGCAAGCCCTGTCCAGCACCCTGATCCAGAAACCCGGCAAGAACGCCCTGGCGGTGGTAGAGCAGGCCAAGACCCTGGTCGCCGCCGAGGGCACACCCGCTACAGTGGTGCTGGTCAGTGATGGCGCCGACAAATCACAGCTGTCGCAGCTGGACAAGGTGCTCGATGGCAGCCGCCTGCAAGTGCTGGTGCTGGCCGTAGGCAATACCGATGGCGGGATGATCAAAGGCGCCGACGGCCAACCGTTGATCGACAGCCAGGGTCGACCACAGCTGGGACGTTTCGACAAGGACGGTCTCAAGCAACTGGCTTCGGCGCTGGATGCCCCGCTGGGCAGCCTGACCCTCAATGACGATGACCTGGACTGGATCGAAGCCCATGCCCAGCAGCACTTCGAAAGCGCCAATCAGGACAATCAGCCCCTGCACTGGAAGGACGCCGGCTACTGGCTGTGCTGGCCGCTGCTGCTGATCGCCTTCCTGTGTATCCGTCGTGGCTGGAGCCTGAACTGGAGCGCCTGCCTGCTACTGGGCTTGTTGCTGCCGGTGGACGATGCCCGTGCCAATGCCCTGGTCGATGCCTTCATGACACCCGACCAGCAAGGCCGCTGGGCCTTCGAGCACCAGCATTACCCGGCAGCGGCAGCGCACTTTACCGATCCTTACTGGAAAGGCATTGCCGCCTACAACGCCGCCGACTACGACCTGGCGTTGGCCAGCTTTGCCCAGCTCGATACCGCACAGGCCTATTTCTACCTGGGCAATATCTACACCCGGCGCTTCAAGTTCGACCAGGCCATCGCCGCCTACACCCAGGCATTGAAACTGCAGCCAGACTTTGCTGAAGCAAAGGCCAACCTGGCATTGGCCCAGGCACTGGCCAAGGACTACGACTCGGCCCAGGACAACACCCCCGAGGTCAAACCCGACAAGGTGGTCTTCGACAAGCCGGCCGGCAAAGGCAAGAGCAAGCCGGTGGAGAAGGCCCAGGCCGGTTCCGATGAACTGTGGCTGCAGAACCTCACCACCTCGCCCGCCGATTTCCTGCGACGCAAATTCAGTCTGCAGGACCAGACTGTGCAGGGGGCACCATGAAACTACTCGCGCTCGTACTCGCCCTGTTCAGTACCTCCCTTCTGGCGGCCGACCCGCAACTGCGCGTACAGGCAACACTGGTGCCCGGCGACACGGCGGTGGTCGGCGAAACCGTGCAACTGCAACTGGACCTGTATACGGACACCTGGTTCAGCAGCGCACCTAAGCTTCCCGACTTGACCCTACCCGGCGCCGTGGTCACGCCCCCTGGCGACCAGGCCCAGCACCTGACCCAACGCCTGGACGGCACGAACTTCTACGGCATGCGCTACCTGTTCCAGATCACCCCGCAACAGACCGGTGACCTGCAGATCCCGGCATTGACGGTGAGCGCAACGCCAGGCACGGCCCAGGCGCCGCTGAGCGCCACCAGCCAGCCACTGACCCTTCATGCCCAACTGCCGGCAGGTGTTCCCGCCGGCCAGCGGGTGCTGGTGGCCCGCCAGCTCAGCCTGACCCAGCAGACCAGCCCCGATCCCGCGGCGCTCAAGGTGGGCGACAGCCTGACCCGTACTGTGACCCTCAAGGCCGAAGGTGCCATGAGCCTGATGCTGCCGGTCACCCCGCTGGGCGATGTGGACGGCCTGAGCCGTTACCTCAAGACCCCGCAGGTCAAGACCCTCGACAACGGTCGCGGCTACACCCTCGGCGGGCAACGCATCGACGCCGCTTCCTATCGCATCGAAAAGCCCGGCAAGTACCAGTTGCCCGCCCTGCAGGTGCAATGGTGGAGCACCCAGGACAAAACCCTGCACAGCGCCACGCTACCGGCCATCAGCTTCACGGCCAGCGCCAACCCGGCCTACCAGCCCCCCTTTTCAGTGACCGAGGACCTCCAGCGGCTCGGCCAGCAGACCCGCCTGCACCTGTCTCGCCATTGGCTGACGGCCGGGCTGATCCTGGCCGTGCTGGTGCTGCTGGGATTGCTGCTACGCCGCTTTGGCGCGCAATGGCGAACGTCCTGGCAGCATTGGCAAGCCACCCGCAAGGCTCGCCGCGAAGCATCGGCCGACTACGCCTGGCAGCAGGTACCGGGCCAGCTCAGGCAACGCCCGCCACAGCTCACGGCGTTGTACCAATGGTGGCGCCGCAGCCGAGGCAGCCTGCGTCTGGCCGGCGCCGATCCGGATGTGCTGCGCCAGTGCTACAGCGCCAACGCACAGGCTGACGCGTCGCCGGAGGCGCTCCTGCCCCGCCTCACTACCCTGCACCATGAAACCGTCAGGCAGGCCCGTGGCGCCCCCCGGCCCCACAGCTTGCGCCCGCTGAACCCTGGACACGACAAGGAGTTGCCATGATCGCCAAGTTTCGTCAGCCACTGTGGCTGGTGCTGTTGCTCTTGCTGCACTGGTCACTGCCGTTGCAAGCCGCCGAGCCATTGCCGAGCTGGCGTGAGGGAGCGACCCGAACGGCCGTGTTGAACTTCGTCGAGCAAGTGACGACCCAGGGTTCGAAAACCTACGTGCCAGTCGATGAACGTATTGCCGTATTCGACAACGACGGCACCCTGTGGAGCGAGCAACCGGCCTACTTCCAACTGTTGTTCGCCCTCGCTGAAGTCAAGCGCATGGCCCCTGAGCATCCCGAATGGAAAGACCAGCAACCCTTCAAGGCCGTGCTGGAAGACGACCAGAAGACCCTGGCAGCGAGCGGCATGGAGGGCCTGATGAAAATCGTCGGTGCCACCCATACCGGTATCACCACCGAGGCGTTCATGGCCAACGCCGAGGCCTGGCTGGCCAAGGCCAGGCACCCCAAGACCGACAGACCGTTCACCGAAATGGTCTACCAGCCGATGCTCGAGCTGCTCGACTACCTGCGCAGCCAGGGCTTCAAGACCTACATCGTATCCGGTGGCGAAACCGCTTTCATGCGCACCTTCGCCCAGGAGGTCTACGGCATCCCGCCGGAACAGGTGATCGGCACCTCGTTCGTCAGCCAGTTCCAGATCATCGACGGCCAGCCGTCAATTCTGCGCACGCCAAAACTTGCCCACAACGACGATGGCCCCGGCAAGCCGGAAAGCATCGACGCCATCATCGGCCGTCGCCCCATCCTGGCCTTCGGCAACTCCGATGGCGACTTGCAAATGCTGCAGTGGACCGCCGCCGGCAAAGGCGCGCGCTTCATGGGCCTGGTACACCACACCGATGCCGAGCGCGAGTGGGCTTATGACCGGGGATCAAAAATTGGACGTCTGGACAAGGCCCTGGATGAGGCCAAAAAGCAGGACTGGACTACTGTGGATATGGCTAAGGACTGGGCACGAGTATTCCCTTTCGAGAGCGCCTCGAAATGAGCATGCACAGTGAAGTGGTGAAAGAGCAACGCAGTGAGCAACTCATTGATCGTCGAGTGGCGGTCTTGATCGTGAAAGGGAGGCAAGTCGAATGACTGGCAAACGCAGATGGATACCGAAGCTCGCGATGGTCGCGGCGTCGGTGATAGGTATTACCGCAGGCGCGGTCAGCGCTGCTGAAAAGCCCAATATCCTGGTGATCTTCGGTGATGATATCGGCCAGACCAATATCAGTGCCTATGCGCTGGGCGTGGTCGGCTACAAGACCCCGAACATCGACCGAATCGCCAAGGAAGGCATGATGTTCACCGATTACTACGCGGAGAACAGTTGCACTGCAGGGCGCTCCTCGTTCATCACCGGCCAGACGGTACTGCGTACTGGCCTGTCAAAAGTGGGTTTGCCCGGCGCAACCGTCGGTTTGCAAAAGCGCGACATCACCATCGCCCAGGCACTCAAGTCGATGGGCTACGCCACCGGGCAGTTCGGCAAGAACCACCTGGGCGACCGCGACGAGTACTTACCGACCGCCCACGGTTTCGACGAGTTCTTCGGCAACCTTTATCACCTCAATGCCGAGGAAGAGCCGGAACGTGAAAACTGGCCCAAGGACAACCCGGAATTCACCAAGGCCTTCACTCCGCGTGGCGTGATCCACAGCTTCGCCGATGGCAAGATCGAAGACACCGGCGCGCTGAATACCAAGCGCATGGAAACCATCGACGACGAAACCACAGCAGCGGCGCAAGCATTCATCGAGAAGCAGGTCAAGGCCGACAAGCCATTCTTCGTCTGGATGAACACCACCCGCATGCACTTGTTCACCCACGTGCGTGACTCGATGAAGGGCCAGAGCGGAATGTCTGGCAACGAGTACGCAGACGGCATGCTTGAGCACGACGGAGACGTCGGCAAACTGCTCAAGACCCTGGACGACCTGAAGATCGCCGACAACACCATTGTCGTCTACACCACCGACAACGGCCCGAACCAGTTCTCCTGGCCGGATGCGGCGACCACGCCGTTCCGCAACGAGAAGAACTCCAACTGGGAAGGCGCCTACCGCGTACCGGCCATGGTTCGCTGGCCAGGCAAGATCAAACCGGGCGAAATCTCCAACGAGATGTTCTCGGGCCTGGACTGGTTCCCAACGCTGTTGGCGGCCGCTGGCGATGCCGATGTGAAAAACAAGCTGCTCAAGGGTTGGGCGCCGGTCTCTGGTGGCACCAACTTCAAAGTACACCTGGACGGCTACAACCAACTGCCATACCTGACCGGTCAGCAGCCTAAAGGCGAGCGCAAGGAGTTCTACTACTTCAACGACGACGGCGTGCTGGTTTCCATGCGTTACGACAACTGGAAAGCCGTGTTCTGCGAACAACGCGCACCGGGCGGTTTCAAGGTGTGGAGCGAGCCCTTCGTGTGCCTGCGGGTACCGAAGATCTTCAACCTGCGCATGGACCCGTACGAGCGTGCTGACGTGGTGTCCGACCAGTACTACGACTGGACCACCAAGAACGTTTACCTGACCGAAGTGGCCGTGATGAAGTCCGCTGCATTCCTGCAGACCTTCGTCGAGTACCCACCAAGCCAGCGTCCGGCAAGCTTCAGCATCGACCAGATCCGCGCCGATGTGGATGCGAAGATCGAAGAGAAGATGAAGCAGAACAAGCAGTAACTCCACCCCCGCCCGCCCGCGACCCTCAGGTTGCGGGCGGGCTTTTTTATGGCTGGGCCAGCGTATCTGGCGCTCTAGTTGGCACTTGAGCTGCTAGGCTCAAGCACGCGCAATGCGCTATACAGAATGTTTCGCAGACCAATACAAGGCCTTCGCCCGATGCCGGTAGCCAGTACCTCCCGACGCAGCAAAGCCACCACCCGATCCACGTCCCAATCGCGGTCCAGCGTCACCCTGGCAGCCCTGCTGCTAGTGGCTTCCGGCGCTGCAGCGCTGATCTACCAGGTGTTGTGGATCAAGCAGCTATCACTGGTGGTGGGTGTCGAGGTGTACGCCATTACCGCGGGCATCAGCGCTTTTTTTTCCGGCCTGGCCCTGGGTGGCTTGTGGCTGGGACGACGGGCTGACCGCCTGCAGCGACCCATGCGTTTCTACGCCGTGCTTGAACTGGCCGTGGCAGTAGTCGGGGTCGCCGCCACCTGGGCACTGGGCATGGCCGCCGGCCCCTTCGCGCGGATGGAAAACAGCATCGGTTTGCTGGCGTGGGTTCTGCCCTTTGCCCTGGTCGGGGTACCGGCCGTATTGATGGGCGGCACCTTGCCGGTGCTGGTGCGTGCGGTAACCCGCGACGTCGAAAGCATCGGTCGTGCCGGGGGCCAGTTGTATGCAGCCAACACCGCAGGCGCCATTGTCGGCACCCTGCTCGCCGCTTTCCTTTTGATTCCGGCGCTGGGTATCTTTGGCAGTGCCTGCGCCGCTGCCGTGCTCAACCTGGTGGCTGCTGGCGGCGCCTTCTGGCTGGCCCAGGGCAGCCCTGCCAGCGACGCGCCTGTGGCCACCGTTCAATCACGTAAAGGTGCGGCCTACCTGGCGCTGGTGTTGTATGCCATCGCCGGCGGTATCGCCCTGGGTTACGAAGTGGTCTGGTCCCAGGCCATCGTTCAATTCATGAGTACCCGCACCTTCGCCTTCGCCGTGGTATTGGCCACCTACCTGGGCGGGCTGGTACTGGGCAGCGCGTTGTATGCCCGGCGTGCCGACCGGATCAGCGATCCGTGGGGCGCCTTCGCCCTGCTGATTGCCGGCGCAGGGTTGCTGGCCCTGCTGGAAATTGCCGGCCTGGGTCGCTGGCTGATTCAACTGCAGACCCAGGCCGAAGCTGCTGTGCTGGCAATGGGCGGCAGTGCCCTGGCAGGCATGTGCGCACGCTTTGCCGTAGTGGCCCTGAGCATTGTATTTTTGCCCACCACCTTGCTGGGAGCGGCATTCCCGCTGGCCTTGCGGTTGGTCAGCGAACAAGGGCATGTGGGCCGTGATGTCGGTTCGGTGGTGGCCTTCAACACGTTGGGCGGTATCGTCGGGGTGATGCTCTGCGGCTTCGTGCTGGTGCCTCAATTGGGCCTGGTTCGAACGCTGGGTGTGCTAGCCGTACTGGCGGCGCTGGTCGCGTTGCTGGCGGTGCTGCGCGGCGAGCAGGTCGCCATTGGCAAACGCCGGGCGGTGATCGCCCTGGGCATCGCGAGCCTCGCCGTGGCCCTGCTCACCCCTGCCGATCGCCTGGCAAAGTTGCTGCCTGGCGCACGCGGCAGCGACCTGGTGTTCTACCAGGAAGGCCGAGGCGGCACGGTGGCCGTGGTCGAGCAACACAAGCGCCAGGGCAATTTTCGCCGCTTGTACATCCAGGGTGTGTCCAACACCGGCGATGCCATGCCATCGCTACGCTACATGCGCCTGCAGGCCTTGCTGCCCCTGCTGATCCACAATGGCGAGCCGCGCTCGGCACTGGTCATCGGCCTGGGCACCGGGATTACCGCCGGGGCCTTGTTGCGCTATCCGGGGCTTGAGCATCGGGTGGTCGCCGAACTGCTGCCCGGGGTGGTCAGCGCCTCGGCGCTGTTCCAGGGCAACTACAACGCCGCCAGCGATCCGCGCCTGCAGGTGCGCCTGCGCGATGGTCGCCGCGAACTGCTCGGCAACCCGCAAACCTACGACCTGATTACCCTGGAGCCGCCACCCCCTTCGGCAGCCGGCGTGGTCAACCTGTACTCCCGTGATTTCTATCAATTGGCTTCAAGCCGCCTGAATCCTCAGGGTCTGGTCGCCCAATGGCTGCCGCTGCCTACGCAGAACAACGATGACAGCCGCGCGCTGGTGCAAAGCTTTCTCGACGTATTCCCGCATGCCTCGCTGTGGACCACCGAGTTCCACGAAATGCTGCTGGTGGGCTCTCAGCAACCGGTGCAGCTGGATTTGGCGCGCATCAGCCAGCGTCTTCAGCAACCTGACGTCCTCAGCACCCTGAGCGCGGTGGGCATCGATTCACCGGCAAGCCTTTTGGCCACCTGGGTGACCGACCGTGCAGGCCTTGAGCGTTACGCAGGCACTACCCCGGCAGTCACTGATGACCAGCCACGCATCGAATACGCACCCTGGGTGCGCAGCGATGAAATCATTCGAGTGCTGCCCGAGTTGCTGGCCTTGTACAGCCCACCGCCGCTTCAGGGCGATGACAGCCTGTTCCGCCTGCGACTGAACGAGCAGCGCCAGCGCTTGCTGCGGTTCTATCAGGTTGGCCTGACGGCCTACCGGGGCCAACGCGAAACCTGGGCCCGGCAAGTGCGCGAAGTGGCTCGTGACGACGGCCAGAATCCTTACTTGCGCTGGTTCCTCGGCATGCCCTGAAACCTTTGACAGCCAATCATTGCCTCACCCAAGCTGCCCTCAGTTCATCGGATCACGGAAGTCTGCATGTCCAAGCCTCATCGCAAGCGTACCGATACCGCCACACCTGCCGCCCCCACCCGCCAATGGTTCTGGCCTGTACTGGCCGGCCTGGCACTGCTGTTGAGCGTGATTGCCTGGGTGCTGGTCGACCAGTCAACCCCCATCACCGCCGTGACCACGACCGCTGCGCCCCCTGCTCCGGTCGCCGCGCCCCCGGCACCTCCTGCAACACTGGTCGATGAAGCCCAGTGCCAAGGCTGCCACAAGGCCCAGACCGACCACTGGAAAGGCTCACACCACCAACTGGCCATGCAGGATGCCAGCGAACAATCAGTGCTCGGCGATTTCGCCGACCGCCAGTTCAAGGCTGAGAACGAGACCACCCGGTTCTTCCGCCAGGGCGAGCAGTTCTGGGTCAACACCGTTGGTGCCGACGGCAAGAACAAGGATTTTCGCGTGGCCTATGCCTTTGGTGTGGAGCCCCTGCAGCAGTACCTGATCGATACCGGCGAGGGCCACTTGCAAGCCCTGGGCGTTGCCTGGGATACCCAGAAAAAACAATGGTTTCACCTCTACCCGGGCCAGGGCGTGGACTTCAAAGACCCGCTGCACTGGAGCAAGCCACAGCAGAACGCCAACTTCATGTGCGTGGAATGCCATACCACCGGATTCAAGCGAAATTTCGACGCCGAAAGCGGCGCGTTCGACAGCCAGTGGAACAGCCTGGGCGTAGGTTGCCAGGCCTGCCATGGGCCGGCGTCCAACCATCTGCAATGGGCCGCCAAACCGGGCAAGCAAGCCAATGTAGGCTTCAGTCGAAGCGCGCACCAGAGCGACAACCTCAGCGAAGTGGAGACCTGCGCCCGTTGCCATGCCCGCCGTGCTCCGCTGGGTGATGGCTTTCACAATGATCGTCGTCTGATGGATGACTACCTGCCAAGCCGCCTGACCCGCGAGCTGTATGCACTCGACGGCAAGATCAAGGACGAGGTGTTCGAATACGGCGCCTTCACCCAGAGCAAGATGTTCGCCAAGGGTGTGCGCTGCAGCAATTGCCACGACCCGCACAGCACCCAGCTCAAGGCCCCCGGTGATGGTGTATGCCTGCAATGTCACAACACCGCCGGCAAGATCACCATTGCCGGTGTCGATGGCGCGGGCCTCAAGGCCAAGGACTACACCTCGACCGAGCATCATCGGCACACCCCTGGCCAACCCGGCTCGCAGTGTGTGGATTGCCACATGCCGGGCAAGTTCTACATGGTCAACGACTGGCGTCACGACCACGGCTTCAGCATTCCTGCACCGGCCCAGGCGTTGCAGCTGGGTACACCCGATGCCTGCCTGAGCTGCCACCAATCCACCAAGGGGCAACAGATCGCCGATCAGTTCCGCCTCTGGTATGGCCAGGACGGCGACAGCACCTATGCCTCCAGCCTGGACCTGCTGCGTGGTGGCAAGCCCGGCGCGGTGCAATCGTTGCTCGAACAACTGCAGGGCAACGCATTGCCCGCCATTCGCCGCGCCACCCTGCTGGCTGAACTGGCCAACTACCCGAGCGAACAGACGTTCAATGCCGCCACCCGCGACCTCAAGCACAAGGACGCGCAAGTGCGCCTGAGCGCCCTGGAAGCTGTCGCCGCGCTGCTGCCACCGGAACAACGCCAACGCCTGCTGGCGCCCCTGCTGCGCGACCCGGCGCTGGCTGTGCGCATCGCAGCCGCCTACGCCCTGTTGCCGGTAGGTGCAGTCGGGCTTGGCAACGATGAGGCGGCCTTCAACAAAGCGATTGGCGAATACGAACATGTGCAGATGAGCCTGCTGGAGCGCGCCGAAGCCAACCTCAACCTGGCGCTGCTGTATCAGGCCAACGGCCGCGACGCCGAGGTGGAGAAATACCTGCGCACCGCGATCAAGCGCGATGCCGATTTTCTCCCGGCACGGGTAGCGCTAGTGCAGTGGCTCGGCCGCCATGGCCGCGGTAGCGAAGCCCGCAGCGAACTGACTCAGGCACTGGCAGAACATCCCGAAGCCGCCTTGCTGCACCAGGCCAATGGGCTGGCCCTGATCCGCGAGGGGCAACGCGAAGCGGCGCTAAAAGCATTGCAGAAGGCGGTGCAGTTGGAGCCGGAAAATACCGGCTACGGCTATGTGCTGGCCGTAGCGTTGCATGATCAAGGCCAGCGAGAGAAAGCCCGCGAACAGCTCTGGCGCAATCTGCAACAGCAACCGTACAACCGTGATCTGCGCCTGGCCCTGATCCATTACCTGCAACAGAACCAGCAACCCGGCGAGGCCAACAAGGTGCTGGAAGCACTGCGCCAGATCAACCCGCACGATCCGTTGCTGCAGCCAAGGCCGGCCAATCGTGGCTGACTTCAGCTGGCTGCGGGCAGTACGCTCAACGGGTCGATGGGCTTGCCGTTCTGGCGGATCTCGAAGTAGAGCTGCACGCGGTCAGTATCCAGGTCGCCTGCCTCGGCAATCTTCTGGCCCTTGCTGACCGTTTGCCCTTCCTTGACCAGCAACTTGCTGTTGTGGCCATAAACGCTGGCATGCGAAGGACCATGCTGGAGGATGATCAGGTTGCCGTAGCCGCGGATGTTCACCGCGAACGCCACCTTGCCGCCCAGGCTGGCGTAAACCGGCTGGCCCCGGGTGGCGGCGATGCGGATGCCCTTGTTGAGTTTGTCGGCCGATGAGTAGCGGCCGATCACCGCGCCCTCCAGCGGCCACGCCCAGCCACGCAGGGTAACCTTGGTGGACGGGGCCACGGGCTTGCCCTTGCTGGCAGTCGTGGTGGTCGTGCGGTTGGAAGCTTTCGAGCCACCAAAGCGAATGGTCTGGCCGACATTCACCGCATAAGGCGCGCTGATGCCGTTGTAGCGTGCCAACGCCTTGAAGTTCCAGCCGTGGCGCGTGGCAATCGAATACAGGGTGTCGCCGCGCTTGACCTTGTATACGCCGCTGACCACTTTATTGGCCGCTGGGCCCGGGCTGGGGGAGTGGGAACTGCACGCCGATATCGCCAACACGAAGGCGATCAGAATTAACCTGAAAAACACACCACTTCCTTTCCCGCAGGCGCCATTTTGAAGGCCGCTACTATAAAGCAGTCAGACGCTTCGCACGGCATTGTGCATCACGGATTACGACGCTTTTCGTATCTGTGAATGTGGCAATAATCTCTGCAATATTTGCTCACACATACAGTTTCTGTAAATCATTCTCACCCGAGGTGCCTCAGGCGTACACTTGTTAATGCTTCTCAATAACAAATGTAACTTCTGCCTTCTCAGGTTTCCTTGCCCATGACAAGCTCCAACGCCTCCACCCGCTCCCCCCGCCCTTTCAAGGCCTGTGCACTGGGTCTTGCCGTTGCTTCCTCAAGTGGTTACGCCATTGCCGAACAGGCCGGACAAAAAGCCCTGCAACTGGACAATATCAACGTCGACGCCCAGTCCGGCAGCCCCTACAAAACCGAGCACTCGGCCTCCAGCAAATTGGCCAAGCCCCTGCTCGATATGCCGCAGACCATCACTGTGGTCCCTGCCCAGGTCATTCAGGAGCAACAAGCGCTGAGCTTGCGCCAGGTGCTGTCAAACGTCTCGGGCATCACCTTCAACGCCGGTGAAGGGGGTGGCGGCTCTGGCGACAGCATCAACATCCGCGGCTTCTCGGCCAACAGCAACATCCAGATCGACGGCCTGCGCGACAGCGCCCAGACCAACCGCACCGACACCTTCAACATCGAGCAAGTCGAAGTCATCAAAGGACCCAACTCGGTGTTCGGTGGTGCAGGCACCACCGGCGGCAGCATCAACATCATCAGCAAGCAGCCACAGGACCGGGCGTTTACTCGCCTGGGGGGCAGTGTCGGTACCGACAACTACTACCGCATGACCCTGGACAGCAACCAGCCGCTCGAAGGCGTAGGCGAGAACAGCGCGTTCCGGGTCAACCTCATGGGCCACCAGAACGATGTGGCCGGGCGCGAAGAGATCGACCGCGAACGCTGGGGGCTTGCGCCTTCCTTGCGCCTGGGTTTCAGCGAGTCCACACGCCTGACCCTGAGCGCCTTCCACCAGGTGGACGACAATCTGCCCGACTACGGCGTACCGGCCCTGGATGGCAAGAAGCTGGGCGGGGTCAGCCGTGAAGATTATTTCGGCTGGAAGAACCTGGACAAGGAGGAGGTCGAGCAAAGCTCCTTCACCGCCAACTTCGAGCACGATTTCAACGACAACCTGCGCCTGCAGAACCTCACCCGCTACAGCCACATTGCCCGCGACACCATTGTGTCTGCTTCGCATGTCAACACAACCGGCGTGCCGGCTGGCCGCTACCGCCCTGCCGGCCCGCAAGGCTACGGCCGAGACGCGACAACCGAAATGTGGATCAACCAGACGAACCTGGTGAGCAATTTCAACCTGCTGGGCATGCGCCACGACCTGGTCACCGGCGTTGAGGTCTCGCGTGAAACCCTGGACCTGAAAACCTACGGACATGGCCTGGGCAACGCCCTGTACCCCACCGATGGCTACGACCTGAGCAACCCGCCCGGGAAATGGACCGGGCCGAGCAACAAGGCCACCAGCGGCTATACCGAGACCGAACTGACCAACCAGGCCCTCTATGTCTTCGACACCATCGCCCTGCACGAGCAGTGGGACCTGAACCTGGGCCTGCGCTACGACAAGTTCAAAGGCGAAGCCCAAGGCTACGGCGCCGATCACGTGAAAACCTCTGACGTCGACTCTACCGATGAAAAACTCAGCGGCCGCGCAGGCCTGGTCTACAAGCCCACCGAGAACGGTCGCATCTATGTCGCCTGGGGCAACTCCTTCAACCCCTCGGCCGAAAGCCTGGCCTCCACCGGCGGCGGCTTGACCACTGCCACTGCAGACTTGTCGCCCGAGAAGAACGAAACCTGGGAACTGGGCACCAAATGGGAGTTGCTGGACAAGCGCCTGGAGCTCGATGCAGCGTTGTTTCGTGTAGAGAAGACCAACGCGCGCGAAACCATGGCCGATGGCTCCACCCAATTGGCGGGCAAGCAGCGGGTACAGGGGCTTGAAGTAGGCGTGACCGGCCACATCACCGAGCAGTGGGACGTGTTCGCCAACTACACCTTCCTCGACAGCGAAACGCTCGATGCCGCCGATACTGCCGCCGGCATCGCCCGTGAAGGCCAGGCGCTGGGCAACACTCCGCCGCGCTCGCTCAACCTGTGGACGACATACAAACTGCCGGCCGACTGGACGGTCGGCTATGGCGCGCGCTACGTCAGCGAGCGCAACGTGACCTCCAGTACCACCGCCAAGCTTGATGCCTACTGGGTACACAACGCCATGGTTGCCTACCGGGTCAACGAACAGCTGGACCTGCAGCTGAACGTCAACAACCTGTTCGACGAGGACTATGTGGAGCGGGTGCGCCAGCAGAACGGTACGGATGCCCGTTCGTCGGCCATTGAGTATGGGGATGCGCGGTCGGCCATTCTTTCGGCCACGTACGCGTTCTAACGTGTGATCGCGGGGCAAGCCCGCTCCTGCAGATGCTGTGGGAGCGGGCTTGCCCCGCAATGCTTTTATCCCGAAAACGAAAAAGCCCGCGACCTTTTCAGGTAGCGGGCTTTCTCTTACAGCGTCTGGTGGGTCGTGTAGGATTCGAACCTACGACCAATTGGTTAAAAGCCAACTGCTCTACCAACTGAGCTAACGACCCGTTGGATGGCGCGTATAATACTGATTTCTAACAGGAAATCAACACCCCATCGCAAAATAATTTAAAAATATCGTGTCGGGTCCTCTACACCCGCCGCCTTGAAGCCGTCGGCGCGCAGGCGGCAGCTGTCACATTTGCCACAGGCACGGCCTTCATCGTCGGCCTGGTAGCAGGAAACAGTAAGGCTGTAATCCACACCACGGGCTATCCCGGCCAGAACGATCTGCGCCTTGCTCAGGTTCTGCAGCGGCGCCTGGATACGGAAGCCCTGCCCTTCGACACCGGCCTTGGTAGCCAGGTTCGCCATGCGCTGGAAAGCCTCGACAAACTCGGGGCGGCAATCCGGGTAACCGGAATAGTCCACAGCGTTGACGCCAATGAAGATATCCCGTGCATTCAGTACTTCAGCCCAGCCCAGTGCCAGCGACAGGAACACGGTGTTGCGGGCCGGCACGTAGGTAACCGGAATGCCTTCACTTGGCGCTTCAGGCACATCGATGCTGCTGTCGGTCAGGGCCGAACCACCGATACCGTCCAGGTTCAGGCCGATGACCTTGTGCTCGACCACGCCCAGGTCGCGGGCAACTCGCGCAGCGGCATTGAGCTCAGCACGATGGCGCTGGCCGTAGTCGAAGCTCATGGTGTAGCAGCTGTAGCCCTCGGCCTTCGCCATGGCGACCACGGTGGCCGAATCAAGGCCACCGGACAGCAGGATTACCGCGCGTTTCTCAGTCATTGCATTCACTCCTTTCAGCGGCCGGGCTCGTCATTCCAGAGCAATTTGTGCAACTGCATCTGCAAGCGCACCGGTAGGTTGTCAGCCACGATCCAGTCGGCAAGGTCGGTTGCCCGCAGCTCGTGATGGCTTGGCGAAAACAGCACCTCGCCCGCTCGCTGGTCCAGTCCATACTGGATCAGCTTGGACACCGCCCAGTCATAGTCTTCCCGCGAACAGAGGACGAACTTGACCTGGTCGTTGTCGGTCAGCAGCTCAATGTTCTCGTAGCGATTGCGAGCGGCTTCCTTGGAACCCGGGGTCTTGAGGTCGAGCACGCGACTTACCCGCGGGTCGACCTTGGAAATATCCAGGGCGCCGCTGGTCTCGAGCGACACCTCGTAACCGGCGTCGCAGAGCTTTTCCAGCAAAGGGATGGCATTGGGCTGGGCCAACGGCTCGCCACCGGTGACGCAGACGTAGCGCGGCTTGAAAGCTGCTACCTGCTCAAGGATCGAATCAAGTGTGCGAACGGTGCCGCCACTGAATGCGTATTCGCTGTCGCAATACTGGCAGCGCAACGGGCACCCGGTGAGACGGACAAATACCGTGGGCAGGCCAGCGGTACGCGTTTCACCCTGCAAAGAGTAAAAAACTTCGGTGATACGTAATGTGTCTTGCATAATCGCCACGGGCGTAACAGCTAAACAGGCTGTCCGCCTCCGTCAGGCACCGCTGAAAACCCGTCATCGCGTAGTTCACAGCAGCGTAGATCAATAAAAGGGCTGAGATTCTAACGAAAAAACCCGCGACTAGCGCGGGTTTCTTTTAAAGCGACCGGTTTAGAGCTTTTGCAGGTCGCGCTGGGCCAGTTGTGCAGCAGAGGTTCCCGGATATTGGGTAATGACCTGCTGCAAAATGCCTTTGACCCGGTCAGTGTGCCCCAGGCGGCGCTCTACGTCGGCCAGCTTGTACAGTGAATCCGGCACCTTGTTGTGCTTGGGATACACTTGGCTGACCTTGGCGAAGGCTTGTCCGGCGGCTTGCAGATCACCTTTGGCCAGGTTGACTTCACCAAGCCAGTACTGGGCATTGCCGGCGTACTGGCTATTCGGATACTTGCGCAGAAAGGCATTGAACGCCTGGCTGGCCTTGTCGAAGTCCTTGGCCTTGATCAGGTCAAAAGCCGCATCGTAGTAGAGCTTCTCTTTGGCCGGATCACCAGGTTCGCTACTGGCTGCAGGTTGTTGCGCGGCGGCAGCACCTGCAGCGGCACCGGCGGCAGCGCCACCGGTTGCGGAATTCTCGGGAGCTGCGGCAGGAGCACCGCCAGTTCCAATACGCCGATCCAGGTCCTGGTATCGCTCCAGGCTTTCCTGCTTCATGCGCGCAACATCGTTTTGCAGCTCTTCGATGATGCCTTGTTGACGCGACAGCTGATCCTGCATCTGCTGCAGTTGCATGAACAGCTGACCCTGCGCCGAGGCAGGGGCCGTAACCCCTCCCCCGGCGTAGGCGCCGTTCGTACCATAACCCGCAGGTGGATAGCTGCTAGCGCCGCTATAGCCTGCGTTGTCATCAACAACAGGAACCTCAGCCAATGCCACGAGTGGCAGGCTGAGCGCCAGGACGGTTACAGCACGGCGGCACATTCGCATATCGAATTACTTACGCAGTTCGACGCGACGGTTCTGAGCCCAGGACTGCTCGTCGTTGCCGGTGGCAACTGGACGCTCTTCGCCGTAGGAAACCAGTTCCAGTTGGGCAGGAGAAACGCCTTGCAGGACCAGGTAGCGCTGAACGGCTTTCGCACGACGCTCGCCCAGAGCCATGTTGTATTCGCGAGTACCACGCTCGTCGGTGTTACCTTCCAGCACGACGCGAGCGCCGTTGCCTTTCAGGTCCTTGGCATGAACGTCCAGAGCGCGCATGGCTTCTGGCTTCAGGTCCGAGCTGTCGTATTCGAAGTAGAAGGTGGTGATTGCGCGCAGAGCAGCTTCTTCGCTCAGGCTGCCGTCAACAGCGCCAGTGTTGGCACCGTAACCAGCGTTAGGATCAACAGCGCCTTGACCAGCGTCGTCGCCGCCTTTGGAAGAGCAACCTACGGCTACGGCCATGGCCAGAGCCAGCGCAGCAAACTTACCAAACTTCAGCATTTCCATCGTGAAACTCCTAATGAACCCCAATGTGTTAAGTAAAACGTAAAGCGCCGCGTCAGTTCAGGTAAGGGGACCAGGACGGTTCTCTGACTTCGCCTTGAGCGGTAGGAAGCGGGAGCCTCACGCGTCCGTTGAGAGAGACGAGCATCAAGACTCCCCGGCCCTGCTGGCGGGTGGCGTAGATTAGCATGGTGCCGTTAGGCGCAACAGTGGGGGACTCATCAAGACTTGTTTCAGAGAGAATCTTTACACTGCCGCGTTGCAAATCTTGCGCAGCCACTTTGAAGTTGGTGAAACCTTGTTGACGATGAATCATCACCAGGGTCTTTTCGTCCGCCGACAGTTTAGGGTTGGCGTTGTAGTTACCAACGAAAGTTACACGCTCGGCACCGCCGCCCGAAACATTGGTTTTATAGATCTGTGGTTTGCCACCGCGATCAGAAGTGAAGTAAATGGTCGAGCCATCCTTACCCCAGAACGGTTCGGTGTTGATGCCAGGACCTGCAGTGACACGCGACAGCTGACGCGAGCCCATGTTCATCACATAGATGTCCGGGTTGCCGTCCTTGGACAGCACGAACGCCAGGCGCGAACCATCCGGCGACCAGGCTGGCGCACCGTTGAGGCCTTCGAAGTTGGTGATCTGCTCGCGACGGCCAGTGTCGATGTGCTGAACGAAGATGCGCGGACGCTTCTGCTCGAACGACACATAGGCGATACGCTTGCCATCGGGGGCAAAACGTGGCGACAGGATCGGCTCGCGCGATTGCAGCAGGGTCACGGCGCGTGCGCCGTCATAGTCCGAACGCTGCAGGGTGTAGCGAGTGTTGTTGGTGGAGAAGCGCTCGGCAGTCACGTACAGCATGCGGGTGGAGAATGCACCCTTGATGCCGGTGAGCTTCTCGAACGACTGGTCGGCGATGTAGTGCGACATGTCGCGCAATTGATCGACGCTGCCCGAAACGCTGCCGGTCAGCACTTGCTGCTCGGTGGCGACGTTGAACAGCGCGTACTGCACCTGCAGGCGGCCGCCCGCTGGCACGATGCTGCCGACCATGACGTACTGGGCGCCCAGGGCTTTCCAGTCGCGGAAGATCACTTCGCTGGCCTGGCTAGGCTGGCTGATCATGTTCTGGCGCGGGATCGGCGAGTAATAACCGGAGTTGCGCAGGTCATTACCGATGATATCCGCCATGTCCTCCGGCAGCACGCTACCGCCCTGCAGACCGAACGGCACGACCGCAATAGGCGTTGCCCGGTCACTGCCACTGGTGACCAGAATGTTCTTTTCCTCTGCCATGGCGAACCCTGCTGCGCAGCAGAGAACGACCAGCAGTCCTCGAAGAAGTTTAATCACAAGGCTAGATCCTCAGGTGTGAAAGTCATCTTGAATGAACGATAGGGATTGAACTCGCTCGGTTTCAAGCCCTGCATTTCGGTTAGACGGCCAATGTTCTTGACCGCGGCAACGGCCGAGCTGTCGAACGGACCATCGCCACTGGAGCGGGCTACGCTCACCGAGGTAATGGTGCCATCGGGCAACATGCCGATTTGCAGAACCACCGTCATGTTCTTGCGCGCAGAAGGTGGACGTGCCCAGCCTTCGGCTGCACGTGCACGGATCAGGTCGTCGAAGTCGCCGGCCACCTGGTCGCCCTGCTCGTCAGCCAGTGCCTGCTGCCGCTCGGTGGTGTCCGACAGAAGCTCGGCCAGGGCCTGGGCCTTCTTGTCTTCAGCCGCCTTGCGGGCTGCATCCTGTGCCTTCTTCTTGGCCGCATCAGCTGCAGCTTTCTTCTTGGCGTCCTCAGCGGCTTTCTTCTTCGCCTCTTCAGCCGCCGTTTTTTTCTTGGCATCCTCGGCCGCCTTCTTCTTGGCGTCCTCGGCAGCTTTCTTCTTGGCTTCTTCAGCCGCTTGTTTCTTGGCCTCTTCGTCAGCCTTTTTCTTGGCTTCTTCCTCGGCCTTTTTCTTGGCGATATCAGCCTGCTGCTTTTCAGCAGCCTTCTTCGCCTCTTCGGCTTTTTTGGCCTCGGCGGTTTTCTTCGCCTCGTCGACCTTCTTCGCTTCCTCGGCTTTCTTCGCTTCGGCAGCCTCACGGGCCTCTTCGGCCTTTTGAGCAGCCTCTTCCTTCTTTTGTTCCGCAGCTTTCACAGCCTGCTGCTCGACCTTCTTCTGCTCCATCTGCTCTTCTTCGGTCTGGCGCGAAGCCGTCTTCTTGGCCTCCCCGGCAATCTTCTGATTGGTCTGGGTGGTCGCCTGACTTTTAGATTTCAGCTGGTACAGGGTTGCCTGGACAATAGGCTTGGCCGGCGGCAGCTCCGGGGTCATGGCAAAGCTGACGAACAGCATGCCGAACACCAGGACGTGCAGCGCAATGGCCCAGACACTGGGCCAGAAATAGCTTTCCGAGGCGGATGGCTCTCGCTGTTGCATCAGGGCGCCTCGGTAATCAGGCCAACGTTACCGACACCTGCCTTCTGCAACCCGCCCATGGCACCCATGACCGCGCCGTAGTCAACGGACTTGTCGCCACGAATGAAAACCTGGGTCTGTTTGCCCTGGTCGCGTCCGGCGGCAATGATCTTGGTTACGGCGTCGGTCATTTGCGGCAAGGTCATGGCCTTGTCCATCTGCTTTTCGGTATCGACTTCGCTGCCAAGGTTCCAGAAGTAGGTCTTGTCAGCCTTGATCGAAATGGTCAGGACCTGGACGTTGTTGTCCTGCGGCAAGGCTTCGCTGGAAACCTTGGGCAGGTCGACCTTCACGCCCTGGTTGAGCATCGGTGCGGTCACCATGAAAATGACCAGCAGTACCAACATCACGTCGATGTATGGCACCACGTTCATCTCGGCGACCGGCTTGCGTTTGTGGCGAACTCGGGCCATGGGCTTTTACCTGATCACTCTTCGCTGGTGTGCACTTTACGGTGCAGGATGGCCTGGAACTCGTCGGCGAACGTGTAGTAACGGCCGATCAAGACTTCACTGCGAGCAGCGAAACGGTTGTAGGCAATAACCGCTGGAATCGCGGCGAACAGGCCGATGGCGGTGGCGATCAGCGCTTCGGCGATACCCGGTGCCACGGTGGCCAGAGTGGCCTGCTGGGCGCTGGCCAGGCCGCGGAAGGAGTTCATGATGCCCCACACGGTACCGAACAGACCGATGTACGGGCTGGTGGAACCTACGGTGGCCAGGAATGGCAGGCTTTGCTCAAGCTTCTCTTCTTCGCGGGAGATGGCAACGCGCATGGCGCGACCAACACCTTCCATCACCGCATCTGGATCGACGCCTGGTTGCTGGCGCAGACGGGAAAACTCCTTGAAGCCTGCGCGGAAGACCTGCTCGACACCCGAGTCCGGGTCCGGGTTGCTGCCGGCCTGACGGTACAGCTTGGACAGGTCGATCCCCGACCAGAAGCGCTCTTCGAAGCTGTCCAGGGCTCGACGACCGGCGCGCAACATGGTGCTGCGCTGAAAAATCATGATCCATGACGTTACCGATGCGGCAACCAGAATCAGCATGACCAGCTGTACCACGATGCTGGCATTGCTGACCAGGCTCCACATGGAGGTATGGTCGACGACGTTAGCTTCCACGCTTAATCTCCTGCATTTGAATGAGTACCCGGATCGCCCGCCTCGGCAAATGCCGTACGTAGCGCTGGGGGAATGGCCCGGGGTTTGAAAGTATCGGCGCGCACACAGGCCACCAGGAACTGCCCTTCGCAGAGCAGCGTTGCATCTTTTTCGCGCCAGACCTGCTGTACGAAACGCAGACTGGCCCGGTTCAATTCAAGCACTTGCGCGGTGACCCGCAATTCGTCGTCCAGTCGCGCAGGCGCGTGATAGCGCGCCTCGCTGGAGTGGACCACGAACAGCAGGTTCTCCTGCGCCAATGCCGACTGGGCAAAACCCAGTGCGCGTAACCGCTCGGTGCGGGCACGCTCCATGAATTTCAGGTAGTTGACGTAATACACCACGCCGCCCGCATCGGTATCTTCGTAGTAGACCCGACAACGGTGTGCGAACGGCTCAAGCCCATTTTGCGCGCGCATACTCTAGTGCTAACTCCTCAGCTTGCCAATCCGCCCCGACAACTGTTTTTTCATCGATTATGTCGTATTGCCAGCGTGGTCCTTCCATGCCAGCCGATAGGACCACAAAATCACTGGATAAATCTGTCATTCATCGGTCTGGGCGGAAAAACCTTCGCTGCTGCTCGACTCGCCCAGTCGATTGGGGATGTTCAAACCAAAATGCAGGTAGGCATGGCGGGTAACAACTCGCCCTCGTGGCGTACGCATGATGTAGCCCTGCTGGATCAGGTAGGGCTCGAGCACGTCCTCGATGGTGTGGCGCTCCTCGCTGATGGCCGCCGCCAGGCTGTCGACGCCCACCGGACCGCCGTCGAACTTCTCGATCATGGTCAGCAGCAAGCGCCTGTCCTGATGATCGAAGCCACGTTCGTCGACATCCAGCAAGTTGAGCGCCATGTCGGCGATGGGCTTGGTGATATGGCCCTTGCCACGTACTTCGGCAAAATCACGCACACGGCGCAGCAGGCGGTTGGCAATTCGCGGCGTACCCCGCGCACGCCGGGCGATCTCGAAAGCTCCATCATCTTCGATCGGCAAGCCAAGAATGCCGCCCGAGCGACTGACAATGGTGGCCAGGTCTTCGGTGTTATAGAACTCAAGACGCTGGACGATGCCAAAGCGGTCGCGCAGGGGGTTGGTCAACATGCCTGCACGTGTGGTGGCGCCGACCAAGGTAAAGGGGGGCAGGTCGAGCTTGATCGAGCGGGCTGCCGGGCCTTCGCCGATCATGATGTCGAGCTGGAAATCCTCCATGGCCGGGTACAGCACTTCCTCGACGATCGGTGACAACCGGTGGATTTCGTCGATAAATAGCACATCATGGGGTTCAAGATTGGTCAGCAAGGCAGCCAGGTCACCCGGGCGCTCGAGAATCGGCCCCGAGGTACTTTTGATGGAGACGCCCATTTCCTGGGCAATGATGTTGGCCAGGGTGGTCTTGCCAAGCCCCGGCGGGCCGAAGATCAAGGTGTGATCCAGCGATTCGCTGCGCCCGCGGGCGGCCTGGATAAACAAGGCCATCTGCTCGCGCACCACCGGCTGGCCGATGTACTCGGCCAGGCGCAGGGGACGAATCGCCCGGTCCTGGACCTCTTCGCGGTCACGCCCGGTGGCGGCTATCAGTCGGTCGGCTTCAATCACTTAGATCATTCCCTTCAGGCTGCGACGGATCAGCTCTTCGCTGCTCAAGCCCTTGGCGTCAACGGCGGCAACCGCCTTGCTGGCCTCCTGGGGCTTGTAGCCCAGCGAGATCAGGGCGCTCACTGCATCGGCTTCGGCACTGGATACGGTGGCAATCGGCGAGGGGCCGTTCGGCACCAGGGCGAACATCGCCGGTGAAGTTTCCCAGGCCTTGAATCGGTCCTTGAGCTCAACCAGCAGGCGCTCTGCGGTTTTCTTGCCGACGCCTGGCACCTTGACCAGGGCCGAGGCGTCCTGTGCCTGGACACAGCGTACCAGCTCATCGACATCCAGCCCCGACATCAGCGCCAGGGCCAGCTTGGGGCCAACGCCATTGAGCCGGATAAGCTCACGGAACAGCTCTCGCTCGCGCTTCTCATGGAAGCCATAGAGCAAGTGGGCATCCTCGCGCACCACCAGGTGGGTATGCAAGGTCACCGCCTCACCGACCTTGGGCAGGCGATACAGGGTGGTCATCGGCACTTCGAGCTCATAGCCCAGGCCGTTGACATCGACAATCAGGTGCGGCGGCTGCTTTTCAGCCAGTGTTCCGCGCAAACGTCCAATCACGTTGCAGTCCTTCCTCATGGGCGCCGGCAAACAACCGGTCAACCCTAACAGCAAATGCAATGGCCGAAGGCATTGCCCGGTCAAAATTTGTTTCAACGCATGATGCTATCAGAGCCGCAAGCGTCCGCCGCGGCTACGAGCAGTGCCCAGGCCATGCGGCACCAGGCTGGAGCGTGTGTGTGCATGGCACAGGGCAATGGCCAGGGCATCGGAAGCATCAATTTGCGGCTTCTGGGTCAGTTTCAGCAGGTGCATGACCATCATTTGCACTTGTTCCTTGTTGGCCCCAC
Source organism: Pseudomonas vranovensis (assembly GCF_040438935.1). Classification (NCBI taxonomy): domain Bacteria; kingdom Pseudomonadati; phylum Pseudomonadota; class Gammaproteobacteria; order Pseudomonadales; family Pseudomonadaceae; genus Pseudomonas; species Pseudomonas vranovensis. Next base: position 3,560,103 of record NZ_CP159259.1, read on the forward strand.
CAGTGCCGGCAACCGCTTGCTTGACCTGTGTCGCACTGTATTCGGCAATCTCCAGCCCTTCTTCGACAGCCGCGACGATCGCCGCGCCGCGGGCCTGGCCGAGCTTGAGCGCCGAGTCGGCGTTGCGCGCCATGAACACGCGTTCGATGCCCATGGTCACCGGGCCGTACTGGTGAATGATTTCGCGCACGCCGCGAAACACGATCTGCAAGCGCTCGGGCAACTCGCCGCTGCCGGTCCGAATGCATCCGGAAGCCACGTATTCGCAGCCCCGCGCCCCCTGGCGCACCACACCGTAACCGGTGATGCGCGAGCCGGGGTCGATGCCAAGAATCAGAGTCATATCGCCTGCGTATCCATTGACGCCTGTAGGCGTCGTTCCAAAGACAGAAGCCGGACCCGCTTGCAGTCGCATCGCAACTGCAGGCGGGCCCGGCTTCCAACCAGCCAGGGCTGTACCTTAGCCGAGTTTTTCCATCACTTCGTCGGGAATCTCGGCGTTGGAGTAGACGTTCTGCACATCGTCGAGGTCCTCAAGCATGTCGATCAGCTTGAGCACCTTCTGCGCGCCGTCCAGGTCCAGTTCGGCACTGGTAGTCGGCTGCATCACGATCTCCGCGTCCGCCGCCTTGAAACCGGCTTCTTCCAGTGCATTGCGCACGGCATAGAAACTGGCAAACGAGGTGAAGACATCGAACGAGCCGTCATCATTACTGACCACGTCATCGGCATCGGCTTCCATGGCCGCTTCCATCAGCGCGTCTTCATCGATGCCAGCGGCAAAGGATATCTGCCCCTTGCGCTCGAACAGGTAAGCCACGGAGCCATCCGTCCCCAGGTTGCCACCGCACTTGCTGAACGCATGACGCACGGCAGCAGCCGTACGGTTGCGGTTGTCGGTCATGGCCTCGACCATGATCGCCACACCACCTGGGCCGTAGCCCTCGTAGCTGAGTTCTTCGACGTTGTCGGCTTCGGTCGCGCCAGCACCACGGGCAACCGCCCGGTCGATGATGTCGCGGCTCATGTTGGCACCCAAGGCCTTGTCCAGGGCCAGGCGCAGCCGCGGGTTGGAGGTTGGGTCGCCACCGCCCTGCTTGGCGGCGACGGTCAGCTCACGAATCCACTTGGTGAAGATCTTGCCCCGCTTGGCGTCTTGACGCTCCTTGCGGTGCTTGATGTTTGCCCATTTGGAATGACCAGCCATAACGCACTCCGAATCCTTTGAAACAATGCTACGCACCTGCTCGACATGACGCCGGGCAGGAACCATGAAATCTGTACAGCTGAACGCAAAGGCGCATCCATGTGGATGCGCCCGGGGTCCGCTTATTCAGCCTTGGGCTGTTCGCGCAGACGGATGTGCAACTCACGCAGAGCCTTGGCATCGACCAGGCCTGGGGCCTGGGTCATGACACAGGCAGCACTCTGGGTTTTCGGGAAGGCGATGACTTCACGAATCGACTGCGCGCCGGTCATCAGCATGACCAGGCGATCCAGGCCGAAGGCCAGACCACCGTGAGGTGGTGCACCGAACTTCAGTGCGTCGAGCAGGAAGCCGAACTTCTCTTCCTGTTCGGCCGCTTCGATGCCCAGCAGGCGGAACACCGCCTGTTGCATTTCCTTGCGATGGATACGGATCGAACCGCCACCGAGCTCGGTACCGTTGAGGACCATATCGTAGGCACGCGACAGGGCGGTGGCCGGATTGGCCTCCAGCTCTTCGGGGCTGCACTTCGGCGCCGTGAACGGGTGGTGCAATGCGGTGAAGCTGCCGTCGTCGTTCTCTTCGAACATCGGGAAATCGACAACCCACATCGGTGCCCACTCGCAAGTGTGCAGGTTGAAGTCGTTGCCGACCTTGATCCGCAGGGCGCCCAGCGCCTCGCTGACGATCTTGGCCTTGTCGGCACCGAAGAACACGATGTCGCCATCGACCGCGCCAACACGATCGAGGATCACATTGAGGTTGGCTTCAGGGATGTTCTTGACGATTGGCGACTGCAGGCCCTCGACGCCCTTGGCACGCTCGTTGACCTTGATGTACGCCAGACCCTTGGCACCGTAGATGCCGACGAACTTGGTGTACTCGTCGATGCGGCTGCGCGGCATGCTGGCAGCGCCAGGCACACGCAGGGCGGCAACGCGGCATTTCGGATCGTTGGCCGGGCCACTGAAGACCTTGAACTCGACATCCTTGAGTTGATCGGCAACGTCGACCAGCTCCAGCGGAATGCGCAGGTCTGGCTTGTCGGAACCGTAGCGGCGCATGGCTTCTTCGAAGGTCATGTGCGGGAACTCGCCGAACTCCAGGTCCAGGACTTCCTTGAACAGCTTGCGGATCATGTTTTCGGTCAGGCCCATGATCTCCGACTCATCGAGGAAGCTGGTCTCGATGTCGATCTGGGTGAATTCCGGCTGACGGTCGGCACGCAGATCTTCGTCACGGAAGCACTTGGCGATCTGGTAGTAGCGATCAAAGCCGGCGACCATCAGCAACTGCTTGAACAGCTGCGGCGATTGCGGCAGGGCAAAGAAGCTGCCGGCGTGGGTACGACTAGGCACCAGGTAGTCACGCGCACCTTCAGGGGTAGCACGGGTGAGGATCGGCGTTTCGACGTCCAGGAAGCCGTTTTCGTCGAGGTAGCGACGGATGCTGGAAGTGATCCGCGAGCGCAGACGCAGCTTCTCGGCCATTTCCGGACGACGCAGATCGATGAAGCGATAGCGCAGGCGGGTCTCTTCGCCGACATCGGAGTACTCGTTGAGCGGGAACGGCGGGGTTTCCGCCTCGTTCAGCACGGTCAGTTCGTAGCCCAGCACTTCGATGGCACCGGAAGCCATGTTGGCGTTCACCGCACCCGCCGGACGCGGACGCACCTTGCCGGTAATCTGCACCACGTACTCGCTGCGCACGCGGTCGGCAGCGGCGAAGCTGTCTGCGCGGTCCGGATCGAAGACGACCTGGGCCATGCCTTCGCGATCACGGATATCGAGGAAAATCACCCCGCCGTGGTCGCGGCGACGGTGGACCCATCCGCAAAGGGTAATTTCCTGACCTTCCAGGCTCTCGTTCAGTTGGCCGCAATAATGGCTGCGCATCATGATGGTGGTTTCGCTTCTCGTCATTCGTATGTTCAGTGGAGGCCTTGGCGCCACAAAGGGCTAATAGTGCAAGACCCTGCCGGTGCAATTCAACTCAGTCAGCCTTGTCGCCGCCTGCGAGGTTCTTCTTGGCACCGGTCTTGAAATCGGTTTCGTACCAACCTGTACCCCCCAGGCGAAAACCCGGGGCAGAAATCAGCTTCTTGAGCTCGGGCTTCTGGCACGCCGGGCAATCGGTCAACGGCGCGGCGCTGATCTTCTGGAGGACTTCCATATGGTGGTCACAGGAAGCACATTGATAGTCGTACATGGGCATAGGCGCGTCTCGTTAACCACAGCACAGGCTGGTTCAGGCAGTAAAGCGCGGGATTATATATGGTTAAGGAGTGCTGTGCAGCCCGGCACTGACTAGCGTGTCACTTGCGCCCCCAGCAGATGGGCCACGCAGACCACTCGGATCAGGCCGCTGAAATTTTTTACCCCGCCATGACGCAGGTGCACCTCCCGATCCACGTAGGACAGCACGGCGCTGACCGAGCACTGGTTGGCTTCGGCGATGCGCTCCAGGATCCGCCAGTAGACTTGTTCGAGGCGCAGGCAGGTGGAAAACCCATTCAAGCGCACCGAGCGGGACAGTGGCTGCGCCAGGCTCATGTTGAAGCCTGCATCGAACGGATCGACACCTTCCTCGCCGGCTCCACCCACACGCTTGTTACGATTCATCCATTCAGACATAGCTGGCACCACGCGCTTTGATTGACAGGGAAACCATCCCGAGTACATCCATCCACTCAGGAGTTCGCCCTAATAAAGCGCCGCCGCACTGTTTGATTCCAGCAGACCTGCTCACTCTCGCCGTAGGATTACTCAGCAAGACAGCGGGAATAATGAAACTGCAGAAACCCTTCCCCTTCACTGTCAAACGCCCGAACCTGATGTTCGGTCCGGGCGCTTTTTCAACAACGTGCTTCTATTACTTGTCTTCGAGCAACGAGCGCAACATCCAGGCTGTTTTTTCATGCACCTGCATGCGCTGGGTCAGCAAGTCGGCGGTGGGTTCGTCACTGACTTTGTCGAGCAGCGGGAAAATGCTGCGGGCCGTACGGGTTACGGCCTCCTGACCGTCCACCAGTTGCTTGATCATCTCATTGGCAGCCGGCACACCTTCTTCCTCTTTGATGGAAGACAAGCGCGCGTAGATCGAATAGGCGCCTGGCGCCGGAAAGCCCAGGGCACGGATGCGCTCGGCAATGGAGTCCACAGCCAGCGCCAACTCGTTATATTGTTCTTCGAACATCAAGTGCAATGTACGAAACGCAGGCCCGGTCACGTTCCAGTGGAAGTTATGGGTTTTCAGATAAAGAACATAAGTATCCGACAACAGTCGCGACAAGCCATCGACGATGGACTTGCGATCTTCTTCGCTTATACCGATATCAATTGCCATATCATTCCCCTTTCCATGATGCTTGATCATCAAGCAGGTGCCCCCACTGTATCAAGACTAGCCACCCCCTGCAGCCTCCCACCTGCGTCACAGTGCAGCAGGTTGCCGACACTCCGGCCAAGGCCAAGCGACACGCGGCTTGCCGATCATTTGAGAAGCCTTGGCCTTTGCTGTTAAATAGGCAACGTGCCGCCCCTGAGGATTGTCAGTGCAGGGGCGCATAGGCTGGCCTTCTTCTCACGTTTTTGCGCTTCTTACACCCAACGCGCGCCGTGACGTCAGCTCTTCCTGTGATCTGCCTTATCAATGTGAGCCAACCAACATGTTCAAGATCGTCCACCTGTTGACGGGCGCTGCAGCATTGCTGCTGTCCTTCATACCCAGCCTCAGAGCTGATGCCGTAACACTCCTACAGCAACCGGAAGCTGTCTACCTGGCACTTTTCGGCCTGCTCAACCTGGTGCTTGCCCCCGTTGTCCCCCAGCACTACAAAGGCGCCCGCCTGCACCTGCAACGCCTTTCCAGCGCCCTGCTGGTCATCGCTGTCGTCCTGCAGACCCTGACCCTGCTGGCCCGCCCGGAACTGGGCAACCTGCCAGCGCTTGCCTGCACCGTACTTGCGGTATTACTCCACTTGGCCGCTGCATTCATCAAAACCGGCACTGCCCGCAATCAACACACCCAGTACGACATGAGCAACCGCGATACCGGCACGGTGAAGTGGTTCAACACATCCAAGGGCTTTGGCTTCATCTCCCGCGATTCGGGCGATGACATCTTCGTTCACTTCCGCGCCATTCGTGGCGAGGGCCACCGCGTCCTGGTCGAAGGCCAGCGCGTGGAGTTCTCGGTCATGAACCGTGACAAGGGCCTGCAAGCCGAAGATGTAATCGCCGCCCCGAGGCGCTGATCCGCAGCAAACAAAAAACCGCGGCGCCTGAGCGACCGCGGTTTTTTTGTACTTGCCTCTCCCCCTCTTAATAATGAGGCGGCGGCGCCTCTTCTTCGCTGCTCTGGTACTGCCCGACCATTTCCTCGTAGCGCTTGAGCAGTGCCGCCATCTGCAATTGCAGGCGCTCCACCACTCGCTGCTGGTCGACCAGAACATCATTGAGAGCCTGCAGCGTATCGTCCTGAAAGGCCAGACGGCTTTCCAGCTCGGTTATCCGCGTTTCAAGCGTCATGATTCACTCCTCGGCAAACGTGAAGTCATCATCCAGCACCGTTTTCAGACGCTGGCGAATGTCCGCGACCTGCTGGGCGGTGTAAGCAATCGCCGGCTTGTTTCCCCACACAGGTGCGGGCCAGGCCGGATCATTACGTCGACGCACAATAACGTGCATATGCAATTGGCTGACGACATTACCCAGTGTTGCGACGTTCATCTTATCGGCAGCAAAACTGTCCTTGAGGGTTTCGGCCAAGGCAGTAGTTTCGCTCCAGAGTTGTCGCTGGTCGTGGTCATCAAGTTGAAACAATTCACTGATGTCAGCGCGACGCGGCACCAGAATAAACCATGGATAGTTGGCGTCCTTGCTCAGCAATAGACGACTAAGGGGAAAGTCCCCCAGAACGAAGGTGTCTTCCTGCAGACGCGGATCCATAACAAACACAGATAAATCTCCTACAACTGTTTAATACCTTGCCCACTCGCACCTGACCTGTGCTGCAGACCGCTAGCTGCAGGATACCTCCGATCGCTCGCCAGAGCATTGCCGACCTGCCATTGAAAATGCACTGCACTGCTTTGGTTCACACGCCCAGCCCTTCTCTTTCCGCCTCCAAAGAGCAGGGTAACGACCCAGCCGGTTACGAAGCGCTACTTTTCGCACCAAAATGAAGCCGATCGGCACCATCAAGCTTGCAAAGCATCCGCAAACTACTCAGCCCCCACCCACCCCGGTAACGCTTTGACCTTCAAGGCAACTTTTTCGCTTATTCCAGCGCTGACCCTCCGATCGAACCAAAGGTTCTTAGCCCCCGGTTTTACGGGGGTTCTCCGACCACCTGCGCGATCGAAGTGAAAATTTCGTGAACCACCCCACGTTTTGAGCACGGTTATTGCTTTCTCATCCGCCACAGTCGGCACGACACCTGCATCGCTGCGGTGGAGCGCGACAAATAACAACAGCTGCATGGGTGAGCCAGGGAGTTCGGGAATCGGGGGATAGCGTGTTCTGGCCTACCCCTATGCCGTCCGGAACAGCGCTGGAGTTGTACGACCCGTAAACTCGGGACGTAATTTGCGACAGGGACATAACAGTTAGCGACATGACCGTAAAGTTACCGAAAGGATCTTTCTCCCCATATCGCAAACAACAGTCTGCGTGATATACATTTCCGCCGACACAAAAAGAAAGAGCCGCGCCGCATAAAAAAACCAATCGGCGACGGCAGTACTCTTCCTAAAAACCAAAGGAGCAAATCACGATGCGCGTGATGAAGTGGAGCATTATCGCCCTGGCTGTTGCAGCAGGCACCTCGCAGATGGCTGTGGCCTCCTCTCAGGATGAGTCCAAAGGTTTTATCGAAGACAGCAAGCTCAATGTCAAAACCCGCATGCTGTATTTCAGCCGTGACTTCCGCAACGTTCCTAACGGTTCGCAAAGCCGCGTAGAAGAAACCGGCCTAGGCTTCCTCGGCACCTACGAGTCGGGCTTCACCCAAGGCGTCGTCGGCTTCGGTGTCGACGCCATCGGCATGCTGGGCCTGAAACTGGACAGCGGCAAGGGTCGCGCCGGCACCGGCCTGTTCCCTGAAGGCTCCGACGGTCGCTCGCAAGATGACTACTCCGAGGGTGGCGGCGCGGTCAAACTGCGCATCTCCGACACCGTCCTGAAAGTCGGTAACCAATTCACCGCCCTGCCGGTCCTGGCCACTGACGACAGCCGCTTGCTGCCAGAAGTTGCCGAAGGCGCACTCATCACCATGGATGAGATCAAAGGCCTGACCCTGCACGCTGGTCACTTCACCGGCCTGAACGCTCAAGCCCAGACCTTCCGCGACAGCCTGCACCTGACCAAGGCTGACGTGTTCGGCGGTACCTACGCCTTCACCGACAACCTGAGCACCAGCCTCTACTACTCGAAAGTAGAAGACTACTGGCGCAAGTACTACGCCAACATCAACTGGGCACTGCCTATCAGCGATGATCAAGGCCTGGTCTTCGACGTCAACTTCTATGACACCAAGAGCGACGGTGATGGCAAGGTTCGCACCTTTGACGGTGAAACCGAGCTGGACAACCAGGCGTACAGCCTCTCGGCTGCCTACAACATCGGCGCCCACACCTTCACCATTGCCCACCAGCAAATTACCGGTGACGGCGACTACGCCTACGGCGTGGATGGTGGCGGCACCATCTTCCTGGCCAACTCCGTGGCCCGCTCCGACTTCAACGCCGAAGACGAAAAATCCTGGCAGGCTCGCTACGACCTGAACATGGCCAGCTACGGCGTACCAGGCCTGAGCTTCATGGCCCGTTACGTTACCGGTGAAGGCGCCAACGTCGAAGGCACCACCAACGGCAAGGAATGGGAACGCGACATCGAGGCCAAGTACGTCCTGCAAGAAGGCCCAGCCAAGGACCTGAGCTTCCGCGTCCGTCAGGCTACCTACCGCTCCGCAGACGGCGTTTACTACGGCTCGCCGTCCATCGACGAACTGCGTCTGATCGTCGAGTACCCACTGAGCATCCTGTAAGCCCTGGGCTTTCTGTATCCTCAGTACGAAGAAGCCCGGCACCGCCGGGCTTTTTCTTGTCTCGATTCGGGCTGACAACACCTTCGTGCTCCGGCATCCTGTACGCCACCGAATCGCCCCCGTACAATGCGGGGTCATTTAAAGTCTAAGCAACCGACAACGGCCTACCATGCGCACCAGTCAATATTTGCTCGCTACCCAGAAAGAAACCCCGTCCGACGCGGTGGTGATCAGCCACCAGCTCATGCTGCGCGCCGGCATGATCCGCAAACTCGCCTCCGGCCTTTATACCTGGCTGCCGATGGGCCTTCGGGTGATGCGCAAGGTCGAAACGGTGGTGCGCGAGGAAATGAACGCCGCCGGTGCACTGGAAGTGTTGATGCCCAGCATCCAGCCTGCCGAGCTGTGGCAGGAGTCTGGCCGCTGGGAGCAGTACGGTCCTGAGTTGCTGCGCCTGAAAGACCGTCACGGTCGCGACTTCTGCGTGGGCCCGACCCACGAAGAGGTGATTACCGATCTGGCCCGCAACGAGCTCAACAGCTATAAACAGCTGCCGTTGAACATGTACCAGATCCAGACCAAATTCCGCGACGAAATCCGTCCACGCTTTGGCTTGATGCGTGGCCGCGAGTTCATCATGAAGGACGCCTACTCCTTCCATGCCGACCAGGCTTCCCTGCAGGAAACCTACGACCGCATGCACCAGGCCTACAGCAATGTCTTCACCCGCCTGGGCCTGGATTTCCGCCCGGTGCAAGCAGACACCGGCTCCATCGGTGGCAGCTACTCCCACGAATTCCATGTATTGGCCGAGTCCGGTGAAGACGATGTGATCTTCAGCGACAGCTCCGACTACGCCGCCAATATCGAGAAAGCCGAAGCGATCCCTCGGGAAACCGTGCGCCCTGCGCCGACCGAAGAACTACGCCTGGTCGATACCCCCGATGCCAAGACCATCGCCCAGTTGGTGGAAAATTACGGTCTGCCGGTCGAGAAGACCGTCAAGACCCTGATCGTCCGCGCGGCTGAAGAAGGCAAGCTGATTGCCCTGATCGTCCGTGGCGACCACGAACTGAACGAAATCAAGGCCGCCAACCTGCCACAGGTTGCCAGCCCGCTGGTCATGGCCACCGACGAAGAGCTGCGTACCGCCATTGGCGCCGGCGCAGGCTCCCTCGGCCCGCTGAACCTGCCACTGCCTTGCATTATCGACCGCTCCGTAGCACTGATGAGCGATTTCGGTATCGGCGCCAACATCGACGACAAGCACTATTTTGGCGTCAACTGGGAGCGCGACCTGCCCGTTCCTGAAGTTGCCGACCTGCGCAATGTCGTTGAAGGCGACCCAAGCCCGGACGGCAAGGGCACCCTGGTGATCAAGCGCGGCATTGAAGTCGGGCATATCTTCCAGCTGGGCACCAAGTACAGCGAAGCACTCAAGTGCCAGGTACTGGGCGAGAACGGCAAGCCGGTAACCCTGAGCATGGGCTGCTATGGTATTGGCGTATCCCGCGTGGTGGCTGCCGCCATCGAGCAGAACTACGACGAGAACGGCATCATCTGGAGTGACACTCTGGCGCCGTTCCAGATCGCCCTGGTTCCGCTGCGCTACGAAACCGAACAGGTTCGCGAAGCCACCGATACGCTCTATGCCGAGCTGACCGCCGCCGGTTTCGAAGTACTGCTGGACGACCGCGACAAGAAAACCAGCCCAGGGATCAAGTTTGCCGACATGGAACTGATCGGCATTCCACATCGGATCGTGATCAGCGATCGCGGCCTGGCCGAAGGCAACCTGGAATACAAGCACCGCAAGGAGCGTGACGCGCAACCGCTGCCACTGGCCGAGGTGCTGTCCTTCCTGCAAGCCCGAATCCGCCGCTAAGCTAACGCAAGAGTAATCATGTTCAAGCGAAGTACCTTTACCCTGGGGGGCGCCGCACTGTGCGGCGCCCTGTTGCTCAGCGGCTGCGCCAACCAGATGTCCCAGCGCAGCGAGCATGAGGAACGCATCGAGCGCAAGCTGCTCGAACACAGCCTGCAGATCGATGTCGGGGACCCCAAGGTACTCGAGCTACCGCAACGGCGTGTGCGCATCAACGAACAGAAAAACTTCGAAGTTACCGAGTTCGAAGTGACGCGTCGCTATGATCGCTACACGCCTTACCAGCCCTGGCGGGAAGTCTACGAGATCCCCCTGGGCGCGGTGGCCGTGGTCGCCGGTGTAGGCGCCAACGTGGTCAACATCTTCGCCTTGGGCAACCTGCCTGAAAGCGTGACGCATGACTGGTTGAGCTATGGCGTCGACGGGCTTAACCCGCTCATGAATACCCAGTCCAACGGGCGCGCCCAGCAGAACCTTGCCGGGATCACCGAGGTGCAGAAGGACAAACGCCAGGAATACACCAGCCTGCCGTGGAGCGACCGCCCGGTCGAAGTCAAGGCTGGCAAGGTCAGCCATACGCTGACCACCGACCGCAATGGCGTGCTGCACCTGAACTTGCTCGACAGTCCATTCACCGAGCAGAACCTGACCCATATTGGCACCCTGCACCTGCAAGTGGCCGATGAAGACAATAACGTGCGCGGTGACTCCAGCCTGCTGATCAGCAGCGCTTTGCGCGGCAAGCTGGTTGAAGCTCATGACCTGATCTTCGACGATCTGGAAGACGATGAAGTCAGCCAGTGGGTGCATCGGGTCAAGCGACTGTCGGAACTGGGCCTTGAAGAAGAAGCCAGTGAACTGGAGCAGAGCCTGATCGAGCTGACGCGCAACGATCCTGAACTGCAGCAGGAGTTTCTGCAGTCCCTGACCAAGGATGCCGGCCGCCTGGTCGCCGACCCAGGCGTACACTGAGTTACCCCAACCTTGAAAAACGCCAGCTTGCTGGCGTTTTTTTATTCAATCGCGGCCAAACAACTCCAGTTGCTCATGAGCGCCACGCAAATCCTGCAAGCGCACGCCGATCCCCAACAGCCGTACCGGCTTACTACCCCGGGCAAACGCCTGGCTCAGCAATAATTGGTAACTGCCGAGGTCCCGCCCTGCCCCGGCTTGCTCGAGGGTGGTCTGAGTGAAATCGTGAAACTTCACTTTGACGAACGGCTTGCCCGGGCGGTAACTGTCGTCGATACGGGCCATGCGCCCTGCCAGGGTTTCCAACAGCTCAGGCAATTTCTCCAGGCAACTGGCCAGGTCGGGCAAGTCTGTGTCGTAGGTGTTCTCGACACTCACCGACTGCCGACGACTGTCGTTGTGCACCGGGCGATCATCGACTCCTCGCGCTAGCCCCCACAACCGCTCGCCGAAACTGCCAAATTCACGGGCCAGGGCCAGACGAGTCCAGTCCCGCAGATCCAGGCAACTGACAATTCCGAGGCGCCCAAGCTTGTCCGCAGTGACTTTGCCCACGCCATGCAGTTTGCTGACCGGCAATGCGGCAACAAAGTCTTCTACTTGATCCGGTGTAACCACAAACAAGCCATTGGGTTTTCGCCAGTCACTGGCGATCTTGGCCAGGAACTTGTTCGGCGCCACACCGGCCGAGACAGTAATGTGCAGTTGCTGGGCCACCCGGCGACGGATGTCGGTCGCAATGCGTGTTGCACTACCGGCAAACCATGAACTGTCCGACACATCCAGATAGGCCTCATCCAGCGACAAGGGCTCGATCAAGTCGGTGTAGTCGCGGAAAATCGTGTGGATCTCGCGGGATGCTTCTTTATAGGCATCCATGCGCGGTTTGACGATCAACAGGTCAGGGCAAAGATTGAGAGCATGCCGGGACGACATCGCTGAACGCACGCCATAGGCACGCGCTTCATAGTTGCAGGTAGCAATGACCCCACGCCGCTCAGCCGATCCCCCCACTGCCAACGGACGCCCGGCCAGACGCGGGTCGTCGCGCATTTCAATGGCGGCATAGAAGCAGTCGCAATCTATGTGGATGATCTTGCGCTGGGACATCGTCTATCGTAGGCACAGTTAGAAGGTTATGTAGGCAGTATCTCACTCCGATACGCCCAACGCACCACAGGCACTGGATAAACATACATATTTTCACTCTGCAAGCCACGGCGCAGCTGCCCTCCAGCACCCAGAGACAGCGCTAAGCATTTGAAGAAAAAAGGATTTCTTTGAATCAGTGCTTGACACCCCAGCGAATAACTGTAGAATCTCATCTCACAGGCGCGGGATGGAGCAGCCTGGTAGCTCGTCGGGCTCATAACCCGAAGGTCGTCGGTTCAAATCCGGCTCCCGCAACCAGATTCAAAGAAAGGCCACTCTAACGAGTGGCCTTTTTCTTTGCCTGAAGAAAGTGCCCAGGCATAAAATTATTGTAAATCAACAATTAAGCGTTGACAGCTTTGCCAAACGCTGTAGAATCCGCCACATCAGACGCGGGATGGAGCAGTCTGGTAGCTCGTCGGGCTCATAACCCGAAGGTCGTCGGTTCAAATCCGGCTCCCGCAACCAAACAAAAGAAAAGGCCACTTTGAAAAAAGTGGCCTTTTTTGCATCTGCGATTCAGCCCCTTTCCAGCGACAACATAAATATTCTTTAACTATCCTCAATGCAGGCAGCGGCCCGATCATAGCGGCCACTACTTTCCATAGGGATTGGTACCTTGGCTGGATACGTTCATCCTGGCGCTCACCACCCACGAGGTGATTGATGCGCACCCAAACGCCTGAAACAGAAGCCCCCGTCACCACTGCATTGCCTAATGCCATCCAGCACCTGCGCTGGCTCGACCGCTTGAGCCGCTACCGGCAACCCATTGGCCTGGCGGTCACCTTGTTGCTGTTCACCATTGCGCTTATCGCCTGCCGTCACCTGCTCAGCGAGCTGGACATTTACGCCCTGCATGACTCGCTGCTCAGCGTCCCCTCCACTGCCCTGGCCGGGGCAGTGCTGGCAACGTTCGTTGGCTTCATTATCCTGCTGGGTTATGAGTGGTCGGCCAGCCGCTACGCCGCTGTCGATCTACCCACTCGAACACTGATCATGGGCGGTTTCAGCGCCTTTGCCATTGGTAACGCCATTGGCTTGTCCCTGCTCTCAGGTGGCTCGGTGCGCTATCGGCTGTACGCCCGCCAAGGTGTCGGTGCGACCGAGGTTGCGCGCATGACCCTGTTCGCCAGCTTGTCTCTGGGCTGCGCGCTACCACCACTGGCCGCCCTGGCGACGTTGAGCAACCTGCCCGCGGCTTCTATCGCACTGCACGTCCCCCAGCCCCTGCTGGCCAGCATTGCACTGTCGGTCCTGGGCCTGGCAGCACTGTTGGTTTACGGCCTCTATCGCCGGCGCCTGCCGGAACAACCTCGGGCAGACAGCCTGCTGATACGCGTTGGGCGACGCACCTTGAGCCTGCCAGGCACCCGCCTGACCTTCTTGCAACTACTCATCACTGCCCTGGACGTTGCCGCTGCCGCGACCGTGCTGTACCTGCTGTTGCCTGAAGCGCCGCCCTTCGGTGCCTTCTTGCTGGTGTACCTGCTGGCTCTGGCCGCTGGCGTGCTCAGCCATGTTCCAGGGGGCGTCGGGGTGTTTGAAGCGATCCTTCTGGCCGCCTTCGCCGATCAGCTTGGCGCAGCGCCGCTGGCTGCCGCATTGTTGCTGTACCGCTTGATCTACGTGGTCATGCCATTGCTGTTGGCCTGCGTAGTACTGCTGGTGAATGAAGCCCAGCGCTTTATCGCTGCTCGCCAGGCCATCAAGGCTGCTTCCGGATTGGCGGCGCCAGTGCTGGCGGTGCTGGTGTTTCTCTCCGGCGTGGTCCTGCTGTTTTCCGGCGCCACGCCGGAAATCGACGGGCGCCTGGAGCACCTGGGCTTTCTTATCCCCCACCGGCTGATTGACGCCTCGCACTTTGGCGCCAGCCTGATTGGCGTGCTATGCCTCCTGCTGGCCCAAGGCCTGCGCCGACGCCTGTCTGCCGCCTGGATACTGACCACCATCTTGCTGCTGGTGGGCGCCCTGCTCTCGCTGCTCAAGGGGTTCGACTGGGAAGAAGCCACCATCCTCACATTCACGGCGTGCCTGCTGGCCTTGTTTCGCCGTTCTTTCTATCGTCCCAGCCGCCTGCTGGAGCTGCCGTTCTCACCGGTTTACCTGGCCGCCAGCGCGTGTGTCATTGGCGCCTCGATCTGGCTATTGTTGTTCGCTTATCAGGACGTGCCCTACAGTCATCAACTGTGGTGGCAATTCACCCTGGATGCCGACGCGCCACGCGGGCTGCGCTCGGCGCTGGGGAGCGCGGTACTGCTGGTGGTGGTTGCACTGACCTGGTTGCTGCGTACCGCACGCCCGGTGATCCACTTGCCAAATGTCGATGAGCTGCAACGGGCCAGCCGTATTCTGCAGGCCTCGGACCAGCCCGACGGCGGCCTGGCCCTGACAGGCGACAAGGCCCTGCTGTTCCACCCCGATGACGATGCCTTCCTGATGTATGCCCGGCGCGGCCGCAGCCTGGTCGCCCTGTACGACCCGATCGGCCCGCCCCACAAACGCGCCGAAATGATCTGGCAGTTTCGCGACCTGTGCGACGTCCACCATGCCCGCCCCGTGTTCTATCAGGTGCGCGCCGAAAACTTGCCGTTCTACATGGACATCGGCCTGACCGCGATCAAGTTGGGGGAGGAAGCCCGGGTCGACCTCAACCGTTTTGACCTGGAAGCCAAGGGCAAGGAGATGAAGGACTTGCGCTACACCTGGAATCGCGGCGGGCGCGACGGCCTGAGCCTTGAAGTACATGAGCCGGGGCAAGCACCGCTCGAAGAACTCAAGGCGATCTCCGATGCCTGGCTGAGCGGCAAGAACGTACGCGAGAAAGGCTTTTCCCTCGGCCGCTTCAGCCCCGAGTACCTACAGCACTTTCGCATCGCACTGATCCGCTTCGAGGGACGCCCGGTGGCCTTTGCCAACCTGCTGGAAACCCACAGCCGGGAGCTGGCCAGCCTCGACCTGATGCGCGCCCACCCTCAGGCTCCGAAGCTGACCATGGAGTTCATGATGGTCGGCCTGATCCAACACTATAAGACCCTGGGCTATGCCCGTTTCAGCCTGGGCATGGTGCCCCTGTCGGGCCTGCAACCACGCCGTGGCGCCCCGCTGACCCAACGCCTGGGCTCGATGGTGTTCCAGCGAGGCGAACAGCTCTACAACTTTCAGGGCCTGCGCCGCTTCAAGGACAAATTCCAGCCCGACTGGGAACCCCGCTACATGGCCGTGCCTGCCGGACTCGATCCACTGGTGGCACTGGCCGATACTGCCGCCCTGATCGCAGGCGGCCTGACCGGATTGGTGAAACGCTGATGATTCGACGCTACTGGCTGTACCTTCTGGTAATTCTGACCCTGGGTCTGCTCGCTTCCGCCCTGGTCTTCTGGTTATGGACGCGCCCGGCGCCCGAGCCCAGTCTTGAGCACCTGGCCTTGAGTGATGGCAGCGGCCTGACCCGGGTCAGCCCTGGCTCGCGTGCCAAGGCCCTCGTCGCCATTGCCGTTCCACAGGACCAGGCCCTCACGGACAAACAACTGCTGAATCTCAGCCAGAGTGGCGAAGCGCAGATGGTCCAGGTCATTCTGCCCCCAGCCGATTGCGCCTTGCAGCAAACCGCCCTGCAGCAAGCCCTGCAACAGCTCAATGGCCCTGCGACCCTGGTAGCAGGTATCGGCCCGGGTGCGGCACAAGCCTGGAGCTGGCTGGCAAACCAGAGTAACGACAAGGCCCAGGCCATCTCGGTGGATTTCAACGTCGAACGCCCCGGTTGTACCTCCCCTCTGCCCAAGTCGGCCGCCCATGGTCACTGGAGCGTGGCCTGGAACGACAACCCGGATGACGCCAGTGCCGCCTTCGTACGCGACCAGCCCAATGCCGAAACCAGTATCAGCGACTACGACATTCACCTGCCGCAGGTTCTCAAGGCACAATTGACCCAGGCGCTGGTGGGTGAAGACGGCAACGCCATGAGCATCCCGGTGGTGGAGGTCCCAGCCGGCCAGACCACCGACACGGTCACCCTGTTCTTGTCAGGTGATGGTGGCTGGCGAGACCTTGACCGCGACGTGGCAGGCGAAATGGCCAAGCTGGGTTACCCGGTGGTCGGTATCGACACCCTGCGCTACTACTGGCAACACAAGACGCCTGAGCAGAGCGCAATCGACCTGTCGGAGCTGATGCAGCACTACCGGCAAAAATGGGGCACCAAGCGCTTTGTGCTGACCGGCTACTCCTTCGGAGCCGACGTGTTGCCGGCCATCTACAATCGCCTGCCGGCCGAAGACCAGCAGCGTATCGACGCGGTGATCCTGCTGGCTTTTGCCCGCAGTGGCAGCTTCGAGATTGAAGTCGAGGGCTGGCTGGGCAATGCCGGCAAAGAGGCCCCTACAGGACCGGAAATGGCCAAGCTGCCAGCTTCCAAGGTGGTGTGTATCTATGGCGAGGAAGAAGCCGATGAAAGCGGCTGCACCGACCACACGGCTGTCGGCGAGCGCCTGAAGCTGCCGGGTGGGCATCACTTCGACGAAAACTACCCGGCCCTGGCCAAACGCCTGATCGGCGACATCGAGAACCGCCAGGGCAAAACCAGCGTTGCCACACAAAACTGACCTTCACGTAGAAGCGGGCTTGCTCCGCGATGATGAATTGGCTTTGAAGGCCTCATCGCGGGTCAAGCCCGCCTCTGCGATCAGATTTCGACCTGGGTGCCCAGCTCGATCACCCGGTTCAACGGCAGGTTGAAGAAACGCAGGTTGCCGTTGGCATTCTTCAACAGGAACGCAAACAGCATCGCCCGCCAATGGGACATGCCGACCAGACGCGAAGGGATGACCGTCTCGCGACTCAGGAAGAACGTGGTTCGCATCGGACTGAAATCCAGCCCCTCCAAATGGCACAGCTTCAACGCCGCTGGGACATCGGGCTCGTCCATGAAGCCAAAGTGCAGAAGCACCCGGTAGAACCCTTCACCATACGCCTCGACCTCGAAACGCTGCTGCGCCGGCACCCGCGGCATGTCTTCGCTGACCACCGTCAGCAGCACCACCTGATTGTGCAAGACCTGGTTGTGCAGCATGTTGTGCAACAAGGCGTGGGGGACGGCATCCGGGCGCGCCGTGAGGAACACTGCAGTGCCCTCGACTCGGTGCGGCGGCTGCACGCGAATGCTGCCGATAAACAGTGGCAGCGGCAGACTGCCTTCATCCAGACGTTCGACCAGGATTTGCTTGCCGCGCTTCCAGGTGGTCATCAGCACGAACAACGCTAGCCCCGCCAACACCGGAAACGCCCCGCCCTGCACCACTTTCGGAACGTTCGCAGCAAAGAACAGGCCGTCGACGAACAAGAAGCCGAGCAAAACGGGCACCGCCAGCACCGGTGGCCACTTCCACAGCAACAGCATGACTGTGGACACCAGAATCGTCGTCATCAACATGGTGCCAGTCACCGCCACCCCGTAGGCCGAGGCGAGCGCCCCTGACGACTCGAAGCCCAGTACCAGCAAGACCACGCCGACCATCAGCGCCCAGTTTACCGCCCCGATGTAGATCTGCCCCTGCTCGTCACTGGAGGTGTGCTGGATCTGCATGCGCGGCACGTAGCCAAGCTGGATCGCCTGGCGGGTCAGGGAGAAGGCGCCGGAGATCACTGCCTGGGAGGCGATCACCGTGGCCAGGGTGGAAAGGCCGACCAGCGGTATCAACGCCCAGCCTGGCGCCAATAGATAGAAGGGATTGCGCGCCGCTTCCGGGTTCTGCAACAGCAAGGCACCCTGACCGAAATAGTTGAGCACCAGGGCTGGCAATACCAGGATGAACCACGCCCGGGCAATCGGCTTGCGGCCAAAATGGCCCATGTCGGCGTACAGTGCCTCGGCGCCGGTCAGGGCCAGGACGACAGCACCCAGGATCGTCACCCCCATGCCCGGATGGACAATAAAGAAGCGCACGGCCCACATCGGATTGAGCGCCTTGAGCACTTCAGGGCTCTGGAGGATGCCATGTACGCCCAGGGCCCCCAGGACCACGAACCAGGTAACCATCACAGGCCCGAAAAAAATACCGATGCGTGCTGTGCCGTGCTTCTGGATCAGAAACAGGCCCACCAGCACGATCAAGGCCACCGGCACCACCCAGTGATCGATGCCATCGAACGCCAGCTCCATCCCCTCCACGGCCGACAGTACCGAAATGGCCGGAGTAATCATGCTGTCGCCATAAAACAGCGCCGCGCCGATCAAGCCGCACACCACCATGACCGCGCGCAGCTTGGGATAAGGCGCCGAGGCACGCCTGGCCAGGGCCGTGAGCGCCATGGTGCCCCCCTCGCCCTGGTTGTCGGCGCGCAGGATGAAGACCATGTACTTGATCGAGACCACCCAGACCAGTGACCAGAAGATCAGGGCCAGGATGCCCAGCACACCGTCGTGGTTCACCGGTACACCGTAGTCACCGGAGAACACTTCCTTGAGGGTGTACAAGGGGCTGGTGCCGATATCGCCGTAAACTACCCCCACCGCAGCCACCAGCAGGCCAATCGGCTTTGCCACCGATTGCGCGGATTCTGCCTGATTGCTTGCCTGAACCATCCATTACTCCTGCAATCTAGACTCTTGAGACAAACACAGGCCCATCGCCGCGAAGCATAGCTGAGCGTTCGTCGCATTTCTGCTGGTCAAGTGACTTTGCGCTCGCTAGAATTGCGCACTTTTTGATCAGAGGCGCCCCAAACGCCCGCCAAAGGTTGCTCGGCCCTGTGGCCTGCAAGCTCTTCAATACCGAGGTTAGTCATGTCCACCACCCCTACGCCCACCACGCCCAAGGTCGGCTTCGTATCCCTGGGTTGCCCCAAGGCCCTGGTCGATTCCGAACGCATCCTGACCCAGCTGCGCATGGAAGGCTATGAAGTCGTGCCCACCTATCAGGATGCCGATGTGGTGGTGGTCAACACCTGCGGCTTCATCGACAGCGCCAAGGCAGAGTCCCTGGAAGTGATCGGCGAAGCCATCAAGGAGAACGGCAAGGTCATCGTCACCGGCTGCATGGGTGTCGAAGAAGGCAATATCCGCGACGTACACCCAAGTGTATTGGCTGTCACCGGCCCGCAGCAGTACGAGCAAGTGGTCAATGCCGTCCACGAAGTGGTACCGCCGCGCAAGGACCACAATCCGCTGATCGACCTGGTGCCACCACAGGGCGTCAAGCTGACTCCGCGCCACTACGCCTACCTGAAGATATCCGAAGGCTGCAACCACAGCTGCAGCTTCTGCATCATCCCGTCGATGCGCGGCAAGCTGGTCAGTCGTCCGGTCGGAGAAGTGCTCAGCGAAGCCGAGCGCCTGGTCAAGGCTGGGGTCAAGGAAATCCTGGTAATCTCCCAGGACACCAGCGCCTATGGCGTGGATGTCAAGTACAAGACCGACTTCTGGAACGGTCGCCCGGTCAAGACCCGCATGCTCGAGCTGTGTGAAGCCTTGAGCAGCCTGGGTGCCTGGGTGCGCCTGCACTACGTCTACCCTTATCCGAACGTCGACGATGTGATCCCGCTGATGGCGGCCGGCAAGATTCTGCCGTACCTGGATATCCCGTTCCAGCACGCCAGCCCCAAGGTGCTCAAGTCGATGAAGCGCCCAGCCTTCGAAGACCGCACCCTGGCGCGCATCAAGAAATGGCGCGAACAGTGCCCGGACCTGATCATTCGCTCCACCTTCATTGTCGGTTTCCCAGGCGAGACCGAGGAAGACTTCCAGTACCTGCTCGACTGGCTGACCGAAGCCCAGCTCGACCGCGTCGGCTGCTTCCAGTATTCGCCAGTGGAAGGAGCTCCGGCCAATGACCTGGGCCTGGACGAAGTACCGGACGACATCAAGCAGGATCGCTGGGACCGCTTCATGGCCCACCAGCAGGCCATCAGCAGCGCTCGCCTGCAACTGCGTATCGGCCGGGAAATCGAAGTGCTGATCGACGAAGTCGAAGAGCAAGGTTCGGTAGGCCGCAGCTTCTTCGATGCACCTGAAATCGATGGCAACGTGTTCATCGACGGTGACCACGGCTTCAAGCCCGGCGACAAGGTCCGTTGCAAAGTCGTCGATGCCGACGAGTATGACTTGTGGGCAGAACCCGTCTGAGGCCGCGCCGCTGAAAAATAGCCCCGTCGTCCCTGGCGGGGCTTTTTTTTGCAACTATCGTTCTGTCTGTTGCCCAAGGAGAGCACGCGATGTACAGGCACAATGGCATCCATACCCCCAGGTTTGATGACTATCCGGAGCTGGCTCGGGTCTGGGAAGCGTCCGTTCGCGCTACCCACGATTTTATTCCCGACAGTTACATCTGCCTGTTACGCGAGCTGCTGCTCAACCAGTACCTGGACGCGGTGATGTTGATCTGTTGTCGCGATGCCCGCCAACGGATCACCGGCTTTGCCGGAGTTGCCGCCGGGCGCGTGGAAATGCTTTTCGTCGATCCGGCGATGCGCGGCCAGGGCCTGGGCAAGCGTTTGTTGCGCTATGCCATCGACGAACTCAACGCCGTTCAACTCGACGTCAACGAACAGAACACCCAGGCAGTAGGTTTCTACTTACATCAAGGATTCGAGGTTGTCGGACGCTCGGAAACGGACGGCATGGGTCAACCTTACCCCTTGCTGCATCTGAGGCTAATTCAGACAAAGACGGCGCAGATTGGCTGACAGAAGACGTCATACTTTTCTGAAATGCTGCGAAATCGCAGATTAATGGCCCGATGGGCGAATGTAGCCGGCCCAGGCCCTGCCCAGGCGGTTACAATGGGCGCCTTTCCCTGCGCCTACGGCTATCGTCATGTCTGAACCCATTCGCCTTTCCAAACGCCTCATTGAACTGGTCGGCTGCTCCCGACGGGAGGCCGAGCTGTACATCGAAGGCGGCTGGGTCACCGTGGATGGTACGGTGGTCGACGAGCCGCAATTCAAAGTAGCCGGGCAAAAGGTTGAACTGCAGGCCGGCGCCCGTGCCGAAGCCCTGGAGCCGGTCACCCTGCTGCTCAACCAGCCCACCGATCTCGATATCGACAGCGCCTGCAACAGCATCAGTGCCGACAGCCTGTCTGAAGCCCATCGTGATGGCCGGCGCCCGCTCAAGGGCCACTTTGCCCGCCTGAGCTGCGTGGCCCCCTTGCAACAAGGTGCCAGCGGCCTGCAGGTGTTTACCCAGGACTGGCGAGTCACCCGCAAGCTCAGCACCGACCTGGCCAAGCTCGAGCAGGAATACATCGTCGAAGTCAGTGGCCAGATGATCGCCCACGGCCTGGAGCGACTCAACCGCGGGTTCAACTGGAAAGGCAACGAGCTGCCGAAGATCAAGGCCAGCTGGCAGAACGAAACGCGCCTGCGCATGGTCCTGAAAAACCCGCAACCCGGCCTGATCGCCCTGCTGTGCAGCAGTGTCGGCGTCACCCCGGTGAGCATGCGACGAATTCGCCTGGGCGGCGTCGCCATGAGCAAGCTGCCCCTGGGCCAGTGGCGCTACCTGGCGAGCACCGAAAAATTCTAAGCAACAAGGCGCCGCCACCCGGGCGGCGCCCCGAACAGGATTGTCACCATGATTCACAACGATGTACTGCGCAGCCTGCGCTACCTGCTCGAAGTCAACGACGCCAAGCTGACCGATATCATCAAGCTGAGCGGCTACGAAGTCGCCATCGACGACATCGCCTCCTACCTCAAGAAGGAAGATGAAGAAGGCTTCGTACGCTGCCCTGACGAAGTCATCGCACACTTCCTCGATGGCCTGGTGATCTTCAAGCGTGGCAAGGACGACAGTCGCCCGCCGCTGCCGGTCGAACTGCCAGTAACCAACAACATCATCATGAAGAAGCTGCGGGTGGCTTTTGAACTGAAGGAAGACGACCTGCATGCGATCCTCAAGGCGGCCGACTTCCCGGTGTCCAAGCCGGAGCTGAGCGCCCTGTTCCGCAAGGTCGGCCACAACAACTACCGCCCCTGCGGCGACCAGTTGCTGCGCAATTTCCTCAAGGGGCTGACCCTGCGAGTCCGTGGCTGAGCCAACGATGAACTACAGCGTCGCACCGGTCGGCTTCGTCCGCTCCTGCTTCAAGGAAAAGTTCGCCATCCCGCGCCAGCCGCAACTGGCACCCGCCGCGCGTGGCGTACTGGAGTTGGTACCGCCCTTCAACAGCGGTGACGCCGTGGCGGGGCTTGAGCAGGTCAGCCATGTCTGGTTGCTGTTTCTGTTCCACCAGGTCCTGGAAGACAAGCCCCGGCTCAAGGTGCGCCCGCCGCGCCTGGGCGGCAACATCTCCATGGGCGTGTTCGCCACGCGCGCGACGCATCGCCCCAACGGCATTGGCCAGTCCGTGGTGCGCCTGGAAAAAGTCGAAGCCGGTCGACTGCTGCTGTCGGGCATCGATTTGCTCGACGGTACACCGGTCATCGACATCAAGCCCTATGTGCCCTACGCCGACGCGGTCGCCACGGCGACCAACCAGATGGCCAGTGCGTCTCCTGAGCCAATTTCAGTGACGTGGCGCGACAACGCCCTGCTCCAGGCCCATGAGCATGCCCTTCGCCTTGGCGAACCGCTGGTGGAACTGATCGAACAATGCCTGGCACAAGACCCACGCCCGGCCTACCAGCTCCCACCACCCGAGCGCGTGTACGGCGTCAAGCTGTGGGATGTGCAGGTGCGCTGGCACTACCCGCAACCCGACCAGATCACCGTACTGGAAGTAGTGCTGTAGGAGACGTCGCACCGCCGCGCCTACCGATGGGCACAAAAAAAGCAGGCCTGGGCCTGCTTTTTTGCTTCAGCGTCGATTACTTCTCAACGAACGCACGCTCGATCAGGTAGTCACCCGGCTCACGCATACGGGCCGAGATTTTCAGGCCGAAGCTGTCGAGCACTTCGCTGGTTTCGTCGAGCATGCTTGGGCTACCGCAGATCATCGCACGGTCGTCCTGCGGATTGATCGGTGGCAGGCCGATGTCGCTGAACAACTTACCGCTGCGCATCAGGTCGGTAAGACGCCCCTGATTCTCAAACGGTTCACGGGTCACGGTTGGGTAATAGATCAGCTTTTCACGCAGCGCTTCGCCGAAGAACTCGTTCTGCGGCAGGTGCTCGGTGATGAATTCACGGTAAGCGACTTCGTTGACGTAGCGAACACCGTGAACCAGGATCACTTTTTCAAAGCGCTCGTAGGTTTCCGGATCCTGGATGACGCTCATGAAGGGCGCCAGGCCTGTGCCGGTGCTCAGCAGGTACAGATGCTTGCCCGGGTTCAGGTCATCGAGTACCAGGGTACCGGTAGGCTTCTTGGAGATGATGATCTCATCGCCTTCCTTCAGGTGCTGCAGCTGCGAGGTCAGCGGGCCGTCCGGCACCTTGATGCTGAAGAACTCCAGATGCTCTTCCCAATTCGGGCTTGCGATCGAGTAGGCACGCATGAGCGGTCGACCGTTGTCCTGTTGCAGACCGATCATCACGAACTGACCGTTCTCGAAGCGCAGGCCCGGATCGCGGGTGCACTTGAAGCTGAACAGGGTGTCGTTCCAGTGGTGAACACTGAGGACACGTTCGTGGTTCATGTTGCTCATGTACGGGCTCCTGAAATAAAACGCAGCGCTAACCTAGAGCGCGATTGCGCGATAGTTTAGTGCGAGCGACAATATCTGTTAAATGAATTATCAAGATATGTCTTATCGGTTATATAGATATGCGATTTACCCTTCGTCAGCTCCAGGTGTTCGTCGCCGTAGCCCAGTACCAAAGCGTCTCACGCGCTGCGGGCATACTGGCGCTATCGCAGTCGGCCGCCAGTACATCGATCACCGAACTTGAGCGCCAGTCCAGTTGCCAGCTGTTCGATCGCGCTGGCAAGCGCCTGAGCCTCAACGCCCTGGGCCACCAACTGCTGCCCCAGGCCGTGGCCTTGCTCGACCAGGCCAAGGAAATCGAAGACCTGCTCAACGGCAAATCCGGCTTTGGCTCGCTGGCGGTCGGCGCCACCCTGACAATCGGCAACTACCTGGCCACGCTGCTGATTGGCAGCTTTATGCAGGTCCACCCGGAAAGTCAGGTCAAGCTGCATGTGCAGAACACTGCGCATATCGTGCAACAGGTTGCCCACTATGAAATTGATCTGGGTCTAATCGAAGGCGACTGCAACCACCCGGACCTGGAAGTGCAACCCTGGGTCGAAGATGAACTGGTGGTGTTCTGCGCGCCGCAGCACCCGTTGGCCAGTCGAGGCCAGGCGAGCATGGAGGAACTGACCCGCGAAGCCTGGATCCTGCGCGAACAAGGCTCCGGTACCCGCCTGACCTTCGACCAGGCCATGCGTCATCACCGCTCCAACCTGAACATCCGCCTTGAACTGGAACACACCGAAGCGATCAAGCGCGCAGTGGAGTCCGGGCTGGGCATCGGCTGCATCTCGCGGCTGGCCCTGCGCGATGCTTTTCGTCGCGGCAGCCTGGTGGCAGTGGAAACACCGGACCTGGACCTGGCCCGGCAGTTCTACTTCATCTGGCACAAACAGAAGTACCAGACTTCTGCCATGCGCGAGTTTCTCGAGCTGTGCCGCAGCTTCACCGCCGGGGTACAGCGCAGCGATGAAATCGTCCTGCCGACTATTGCCTAGAGCAGGATCACCGCCCAGACCAGTCCCACCATGGTGAGGGCCACGAACTGGGCGGCACTGCCCATGTCCTTGGCATTCTTGGACAACGGGTGGCGGTCGAGGGAAATCCGGTCGATCGCCGCTTCTACGGCCGAGTTCAACAGCTCGACGATCAATCCCAACAGGCACACGGCAATCAGGATCGCGCGCTCAGCACGACTGACATCCAGCCAGAAGGCCACCGGAATCAGTATGACGTTGAGCAGTACAAGCTGGCGAAACGCCGCTTCGCCGGTAAACGCGGCACGCAAGCCGTCAAACGAATAGCCGGCAGCATTGAGGATACGCTTGAGGCCGGTCTGGCCCTTGAAAGGCGATGACATAGAGAGTTAGTTCGTCCACTGAAAAGCGCTGAAGCCTACGGGAAGCCGAGTAAAAAAAGCGTGAAGGCCATTGGCCTCAACTTGAGGAAACCGATTCCAATTGTTGCAGCAGCAAGGCCGCCTGGGTCCGGGTTCGTACGCCCAGCTTGCGGAATATCGCAGTGACGTGCGCCTTGATCGTGGCTTCCGACACACTCAGCTCATAGGCGATCTGTTTGTTCAGCAGGCCTTCACAGACCATGGTCAGCACCCGGAACTGCTGGGGCGTCAAGCTGGCCAAGCCCTCACTGGCGGCCTTGGCTTCGGCAGACACATCCACCTTTTCAAATGCCTGTGGCGGCCACCAGACCTCGCCATCCAGCACTTTTCGCACCGCATCCTGAATGTCTTCCAGCGGACTGGATTTGGGAATGAATCCACTGGCACCAAACTCGCGGGACTTGACCACCACCGAGGCTTCTTCCTGAGCCGACACCATCACCACCGGAATCTGCGGGTACTGGCCGCGCAACAGCACCAGCCCGGAAAAACCGTAGGCGCCAGGCATGTTGAGGTCCAGCAACACCAGGTCCCAGTCGGACTTCTCGGTGAGGCGCGTTTCCAGTTCGGCGATGCTCGCCACCTCAACCAGGCGTACATCAGGCCCCAGGCCCAGGGTTACAGCCTGGCGCAGAGCGCTGCGAAACAGTGGGTGGTCATCGGCAATCAGGATTTCGTACGTGGCCATCGATCTAATGATCCTGTTCTGTGCAGGCGCAGGGAGGAAGAATAGGCGCCTGGCGGGCAACTCAAGGTGCTGGCGGCACTACCGCGCACCCAAAAGGCATCTCAAGGTCGGGAAAACAGTGTTTCAAACCTTGTACCGGCCTGAATCGGCGCCAAGAATGCCCAGCCACGACCGGGTGGTCAAGTTGATTGCCCGGTCATGGCAGGCACGTCTGGACGCCATGCCTGCCTATTATGACCCAATGAGCAGCACCTGCCCCTTGTACTATAGGAAGGTATGCAAGCGCTGATGCACTGCATCCCCTTCATCAATGGCCCATTGGTGCTTGGCACTGAGGTAGTGGGTGCTGAACACATCCAGGTAGGCATCCAGCGCTTCGGCGGCGCGCTGGTCACCGGCCAGCTCCAGGCACATGGCGGCGACTTCGGCGGTGCAGAAGTGATCGTCGCGCTTGGAGCGACGCAGGCGATAACGCGAGATCTGCTCGGGTTGCAGGCTGAGCACCGGGAATCGCTCCAGGTAAGGGCTCTTGCGAAACATCTTGCGCGCCTCGGTCCAGGTGGCATCCAGCAAGATGAACAACGGCCGCTTGCCAGGCTCACGCACCACTTCACTGACGACCCGCTCTGGTGCGACAAATTCGCCGGGGAACACAATGTAGGGCTGCCAATGGGGCTGCTCCAGCAGCGCCAGCAGCGCCTCGTCCACCGAGGTGCGCTGCCAGCCGAATGCCGACGTATCGGCAATCAGGTCAGCGATCAACCAGCCAGTGTTGCTTGGCTTCAAAGGCTCGGTGTCATGCATCAGCAGGCACATGGCTGAATCGGCCGGTACACGAGGCCGCCAGGCACACAGGCAGTGGCTGAACACCACCCGGCAGTGCGGGCAGCGTGGCGCCCGTGAACCGCGAGCTAGAAAAGGTTTGACGCTGCGCGCCAGGCGCTCGGCGCGCAGTCGGGATACGGCATGGCTCATGACAGCGGACTACATAGGTAGGAAACGGATGGCACTGCACAGACTCAGCAAGACAGAAAAACCGGACTAGTTTATCAGAGCCTGCCTACAGGCAGACGGTAATTGCCGTGCAGCGACAGTGCTGACTCCCCTATAATCCACGTCCTGTCGCTACCCACTGGCACCGCCACTACGCCGTGACGGAACACCGAGCGCAGTTGCCGGTCCAAACGCCAGTTACCGAACCAGGAGAAATTCATGCTGCGTTTCATCGCCCCGTCCTTGAGCCTGTTGCTCGCCCTGCCCCTGGCGGCCAATGCTGCCTCCAAGCAGGAGTACGAACTGAGCAAGATGCTGCAAAAAGTAGCTACGGAAAGCAGCGTGGGCACGCCGCGAGCGATCAATGAAGACATCCTCGACCAGGGTTATACCGTCGAGGGCAAACAACTGATCAACCACTTGAGCGTGCTTCCCAGCCACGCCGAGAAGATGAAGGCCGACCCGAATCGGGTACGCAGCCAACTGGGTGACAGCGTGTGCAAGAACACCGGCTTTCGCCAGTTGCTCGCCAAAGGTGCAGTGCTGACCTATCGCTTTACCGAGTACAAGACCAATCGCCCGGTCAGCGAGCAGGCCTTCAATGCCGCCAGCTGCGGTATCAAGACAACCAAGTAGGCCTAGGCCACTTGCTCACTATCGCGCCGCTGTTTTTCATCGGCGCGCAGCTCTGCCACCAGGGCCTGGATGTAACGTGAGTGCCGATCCCCTCCCCCCAGGCGACGCAGGCACTCCTCTTCAATACTCAGGTTGTTGGCGTGCGCCGCACGTTCGAGCAACTCGAACAACTGTGGTTCCAGCTCCAGATTCAGCCGTTGCATGTGCCATGCCTCCCGCACCGCTACAGTCGCTGTGAACTCCAGTTAACCAGACCCTCGCCCAGGTTGGATCCCGGCTGACGAATGGTGCTCCGCGCCCCGCCAACCCTGCCTGTCATCCAGGATAACCTTTAGGCACAAACACCCCGCAGGGTCTAGATTGATAGCAGGTGCCAGCTGCTTTCCAGGCACGCAACGGAGGGGGGACGACTGCCGACGGGCCGTATCTGCATTACCGAATAATAACGACTGAACACTCATCATCACTGCATTGAGACCTTGCAGGTCTACTGCAATGCTCGGGGCGCACACTCGAGCCACGGCAGCCAGCGACACATGCAGTGTCGCGGCCGGACAACACATTGTTTCCGGTCAGAGGTTTTGCTGCAGAAGGAGACGTTGAATGCCTTATCAACCGAATGAATTACTCTCGAGTCACTTCAAGAACAACGGAATTGACCTGAGCAAACTGGAAGAACAACTGACGCAGGTTGCCCCCGATAGCCCCAACCTGCCGCTTTACCGCGACATGATGCTGACCGTTTTGCGCATGGCCCATGACGATAGCAACCGCTGGAACGCGAAGATCACCCTGCAGGCCCTGCGCGAACTGGACCATGCGTTTCGTACCCTGGAACAGTACAAGGGGCGGCGCAAGGTCACTGTCTTCGGCTCGGCCCGTACCCCGATCGAACACCCCATGTATGCCTTGGCCAGGGAGCTTGGCGCGGCACTCGCACGCTCCAACCTGATGGTCATCACCGGCGCTGGCGGCGGGATCATGGCCGCAGCTCACGAAGGTGCAGGGGTTGATCACAGTCTGGGGTTCAACATCACCCTGCCGTTCGAGCAGCACGCCAATGCCACGGTGGACGGCACGGACAAGCTGCTGCCCTTCCACTTTTTCTTCATTCGCAAGCTGTTCTTCGTCAAGGAGGCCGATGCACTGGTGCTCTGTCCTGGTGGCTTCGGCACCCTGGACGAGGCGCTGGAAGTACTCACCCTGATCCAGACCGGCAAAAGCCCGCTGGTGCCTGTGGTGCTGCTGGATTCACCGGGTGGCAACTTCTGGCAGGAGGCCCTGAACTTCATTACTCGGCAACTGGAAGAAAACCGCTACATCCTGCCCAGCGACATGAAGCTCCTGCGCCTGGTGTACAGCGCCGAAGAGGCGGTGGAAGAGATCAACCAGTTCTACAGCAACTATCATTCAAGCCGCTGGCTAAAGAACCAGTTCGTGATTCGTATGCATCACCCACTAAGCGAAGCTGCGCTCTTCGACTTGCAGGAAGGCTTCGCCGATCTGCGCCTGAGCGGCCACTATCACCAGCACGCTTATGCCGGCGAACACCACGACGAAGCCCGGTTCAGTCACCTGACCCGCCTGACGTTCGCCTTCAACGGTCGTGACCAGGGGCGTCTACGCGAACTGGTGGACTTCATCAACTTGTCGGAAAATTGGGCCAAGCCAGAGCCGATGCACACCACACAACGCGCCCGCGAAGCACTGAAGGTCACCTGAGACCCACGCGTAGCTAGTCGTCGAAGCCTCGGCCGCTCAGCAGGCGGCCGATCATCTCCATGGAGAAGCCACGGTAGACCAGGAAACGGGTTTGCTGTGCGCGGGCGCGCGGATCGACGGGGCGTTGCCCCGAAAACTTGCGCTGCCAGACATCCTGCAACTGAGCCGCCCAGTCCACCCCGCATTCACGCAGAGCCTGATCGATATCACCACGTTGCAAGCCGCGCTGGCCCAGCTCTTCGCGTATACGTGCCGGGCCGTAGCCAGAGCGCGAGCGATAGCTGATGAAGCTTTCCAGGTAACGGGATTCACTGAGCAGGCCCTCTTCCGTCAGACGGTCGAGCTCCTGGTCAATCAATTCGGGGGGAGCGCCGCGCTGACGCAACTTGCGCGTCAGCTCGACTCGACCATGCTCGCGGCGTGCGAGCAGGTCCATTGCTGTCCGCCTTACGGCGACGGGGGTGTCGAGTACGACGGACATGGGAGGGATCAGTAACCGGCTTCGGCGTCTGCCAGATCGTCTTCAGGCTCGGCGTTGGCCTCTGCAGCCTTGCCAGCAGCCTGGACAGCACCGGCATTGAGCAGCTTGTCGCGGATCTGCTTCTCGAGGGTCGCGGCGATCTCCGGGTTTTCCTGGAGGAACTTGGCAGAGTTGGCCTTGCCCTGGCCAATCTTGCTGCCCTGGTAGCTGTACCAGGCGCCCGATTTCTCCAGGAAGCCGTGCAGCACGCCCAGGTCGATGATTTCGCCGTTGCGGTAGATACCCTTGCCGTAGAGGATCTGGAACTCAGCTTGACGGAAAGGTGGCGCCACCTTGTTCTTGACGATCTTGACGCGGGTTTCGCTACCGACCACTTCGTCGCCTTCCTTCACCGCGCCGGTACGGCGGATGTCGAGACGAACCGAGGCATAGAACTTCAGCGCATTACCACCGGTAGTGGTTTCAGGGCTACCGAACATCACGCCGATCTTCATGCGGATCTGGTTGATGAAGATCACCAGACAGTTGGCGTTCTTGATGTTACCGGTGATCTTACGCAGCGCCTGGGACATCAGACGGGCCTGAAGGCCCACGTGCATGTCGCCCATCTCGCCTTCGATCTCGGCCTTCGGTACCAGGGCGGCGACGGAGTCGACGATGATCACGTCAACAGCGTTGGAGCGCACCAGCATGTCGGTGATTTCCAGGGCCTGTTCACCGGTGTCAGGCTGCGAAACCAGCAGGTCGTCGACATTGACGCCCAGCTTGCCAGCGTACTCGGGGTCGAGCGCGTGCTCGGCGTCGACGAAGGCACAGGTAGCGCCCATTTTCTGAGCCTGGGCGATAACCGACAGAGTCAGGGTGGTTTTACCCGAGGATTCAGGACCGTAGATCTCGACGATACGGCCTTTTGGCAGGCCGCCAATGCCCAGGGCGATGTCCAGGCCCAGGGAACCGGTGGAAATGGCCGGGATTGCCTGGCGCTCGTGGTCGCCCATGCGCATGACCGCGCCTTTACCGAATTGACGTTCGATTTGCCCCAGGGCCGCAGCCAAGGCGCGCTTCTTGTTGTCGTCCATTGAAGTCCTCACGTAATCGATAGGGCCTGACGGCCAGAACACCTGTATAAGTAGCCAGTATTATTCCACAGGGTTTTCTTTCCGCCTACCCCCGAATTGCGATTTACTCCGCGCCAAGGTGTAACAAGCCCTCTAGCGCGGCGATTACCGTTTGTCGGCGCACCTCGTCGCGGTCGCCATCGAAGTGCCGGCGCTCGCTGCTTACATGGCTGCCATCGGCCCAGGCCAGCCACACGGTGCCCACCGGTTTTGCCGGCGAGCCGCCATCGGGGCCGGCCACGCCACTGACCGCCACGGCAAATCGTGCGCCACTGGCAGACTGGGCGCCACGCACCATGGCCTCGACCACCTCCTGGCTGACCGCTCCCACCTTGGCAAACAAGGCCTCGGGAACAGCCAACTGACGGGTTTTCTGCTGGTTGGAATAGGTCACGTAACCAGCCTCGAACCAGGCCGAGCTACCCGGAATCCGGGTAATGGCTTCTGCAATACCGCCGCCAGTGCAGGATTCGGCCGTGGTGACGTGGGCGTTGAAACGGCGCATGTGCTCACCCAGCCGGGCAGAAAGCGCTGTGATCGGGTCCATGGCAAGCTCCTTGAAAGACTGCCGCCTACCCTACACCAGCTCCGCCCGGCCACACATCCTCAATGCGCCAATGCCCGCACATAGGCCTGGCACGCGCGCAAGGCGATCAATCCCTGGTCGCCCCGATCGGTGATGGCGATAATTCGTCGAGCATGCGCCGGCTCAAGTCGGGCGCGTACGGCATCATGATCCAGGCGGCCGGCGCTGGCGGCGGAGGGCAAAGTGGTGCAACCGGCAGCGTTACGCTCGACCACGACCGACAGCCGCAGATCAGCAGTAGCCAGACGGTCACGCAAACGCGCCTGATATTCGCGAGCATCGACAAGCTCCTGATAATGAAGTTGATCACTGGCCTGCATCTGCTGCTCAAGCCCCACGCGTTGCTGGCGCTCGGCAAGCAGTTGCGCACTGGCGGACTCGGCCTGGGCCTGCCGCTGCCGCGCGCAGGCATGTGCCTGCTGCGCCAACTGCCGCTCCAGGTGCCAGCCCTGAACCTGCCAGGTCAGCGCACAAGCCAGCAGCATCAACGCCAGCACTCCACCCAGTTGCACGCGGCTCAACCCAACACCTCACGGGCCCGCGCCAAAAGCTTCAACCGCTCTTCGAGGCCATTGAGCCCGCCATTGATGTGCCGGGTAATGCGGTTGAACTCGCCGCGATCAGCCAACGGGTTCAACCCCCGCGAATGCCAGAACCACGCGGCAGACTCCGCGGCCCATTGCGGCTGCTCAAGCAACTGCGGTTGACCCAGCAGGCGATCATCGCCGAACAGCGCCACGCTGCAGGCCCGGTAGTTGTTGCGCCCGGTGATCTGGATCAGTCCTCGCCCACAGTACAACTGGCCATCACCATCGGCTTCGACGGTGTTGCCCAGGCGCAATGCCAGGTTGCCGGTGTCGTACCGCGCCAGGTAGCGCTCACTCCCCAGTTCCTTGACGTAGCGCAGCTGGCCGGATTCGTGCCCCACCTGGGCCAGGAAGGCTGCGACCCGCCGAGGAGTGTTGATCTCCCAGCGAGTCATGGCCTGATTCAATGCCGGTAAGAAAACGCCCGCGTTCAGGCGGGCGCTCGGGAACACGGCAGCAAGTTGTTCCAATGTCATATACATCCTCCATGTCCAGGTATGGCGATCAACGTTGCTCTGCCTTCAATGACGCTGCCCGGCTGGCTTGACTGCCCTTGGCCCGGGCCTTGCCCTGCTTGCCGCCGTTGCACTCGACGATGGTGCTCCAGCCGGATGCGGTGAACGTATGCGCCACCGACTCGATCAGAAACTCGCCATCCAGGCCGTTCTTGAACCCTTGGGTATTGATGATCCGTTCAACGAACAAGTCTGTGCGCCCGGCCATTTCCAGGCGTACCTGGGCGGTACTTCGGTTGAATGCGGCCAGACGTGCCCGGGCCGCCTGCTCCGCGGCTGTCTTGTTCGGGTAAAGATGCCGGTCGATATGCACCGGCTGCAGGCCATCGGGAGAGGCGCCATTGCTCAGGTCTATGGCCCTCACCTGGCCGCTGCCGGCGTCCTGATAGCGAGTTCGCACAGCCTTGTAGGCCCCCTTGTCAGCCAGGTGAATGTGCCAAAGGCTCACGTCACCACGCTCCAGGGTGACGATGCCAAGCGTTTTGCCGCTGCCGCTGTGCCCGCCTTGACGCGGGAGAACCAACAGGCTGCCATCTCCGATCTTCGCGGTGCAGTCGAACTGCCTGGCCAGGCGAGTGATGAAATTGAAGTCCGATTCATTCAACTGATCGACCCGCGACACGGGCGTAATGACCGGACACAACGGTTGCCAACCATTGCGTGCGGCGATGTCACGCACGATCTGCTGCAAGGTCACGCCCTCCCAGCTGCCACTGCGTATCGCCTTGCCCGTGCCACGCATGTCACTGGCCTTGCCCCGGATAACAATACTGTCCGGCGGACCCGCCAGCTCGACCTCATCCACGGTGTAGCGCCCCAGCCGCGTCAACGTCTGCCCCGAGTACCCCAGATGCACCTCGATCGTGGCGCCGCGAGCGGGCAACACCACGGCCCCGTCGCGATCATCGATACGCAGTTCGAACTCATCGGACTCCATGCCGGGTTTGTCCGTAGTGCGTAACAGCAGCAGCCGGTCATTGATCAGGCTGGTGATGTCCTTGCCATCCGCGACAAGGCGAAACACAGGTTGCATGACTCACGCTCCTGAAAAGGCAGACCCCGCACGTGGCGGGGTCTGGTCGTAATTTGAATTGCCGGAGATCAGTCCCACAGCTGCACCGTGGCCTCTGCCGCGGGGGGCAACGCAGGCAACGCGATCAACACACCGGCACGAAAGGGTTGCGGCTCATCGGACAACCCCTGGTTGGCATCGAGCACAGCCTCGACGCTGCCGTTCAAGTGGCCGTAATAGTGCTGGCACAAGGTGTCGAGCAGATCCCCGTCAGACGTCCTGCATATCGTTGCCATAACTTGCAAACTCCAGTGAAAAGGCTTGTTTTCGCGGTATACCACCGGCCAGGAAACGGCTCTGGTCTTCCTCGATGCGGGTAAGGCACCAGGTCCCCAGCACCTCGCCGTAGCCGGTGGTCAGTGTCATCGGCTGGAGTTGCCGCCCGATACTGCGCAACGCCTGCAATTGACCAAGTCCACCTTTGAATATCGGAAAAATCGCCCCTTTGATGCTGATCGTCTCGTCCCCCAGCCCCACGGCCTGCTGCGCCGTACTTCGTGCCAGCCGCTCCTGTGCTGCCCAGCGGAAGCGACTCTCACGGCGCAACGTATCGAAAGCTGCCGTATCGAGATTGAAGTAAAACGCCGGGGCCTGTGGCGCCAGTGGCTGGAGGATCAACAGGTGAGGAAACGGCTTCACCGCGTTACCCGCTGGTGACGCCTCGAAGGCAAAAATACGGGCCGGCAGAATATCGCCCAAGGCTGGGTTGACCCTGCCTGCCACCCGGTTTATCGCGGCGCTGGCCCTGGCCACCTGAGTGCGTACCTCGCTTATGCGCGTTTGCACCCGTGCCACGACCGCCACCGCTCGATCGTACTGTGCCAATACGTTGCCGGCGGTTGCCTGCGCCGAAGTGATCGCGCGCAGGGTCCGTTGCAGCCTGGCGCCAATGGCCGGGCCAATGTATGGCAGGCCCTCCAGCGCCGATGCGGCTTCACGGATATCCTCCAGGGCGCCACTCACCGGCGCCAGCATCTGCTCGACACTGTGCCGGCCCGCCTCCCCGGCCGCGACCAGGGACTTGAGTGCGGCTTGCAGCTGGTCCATGTACGTCATGGATTGCTCCTTAAGCTACGTGTGGTACGTCATACAACTGTCGGCTGGTTGCCTGGCGGATCAGCGCTTCGAATTGACGACGGACCATGGGTTCGATGGTCTGGGCAAGTTGGACAGGGTCTGTCATGCAGCCTTGTACGGTGATGGGCATGTTCGAAGTGAAGTTGAACTGCTGATTGATCGGCGGGGGCGGAACACTGGCCTGGGCTGTGGCAGGGGAAGGCAATGCGTTACCCGCCGTGGCAGGCGGAGCCATCGAACCCATTCGCGTCAGCAGGGGCATCAGCCTCGGTACAGGCGCCATGGGTGCCTGGGCCCGCACAAGCGCACCCGGCTCCACCCTGTCGGCCTTTGCTGTCTCGTTCGTCCTGCCTGCTGCAGGCTTTTGCTGATCGGAACCTGCAAACCAGCGCTTGGCCAGGTTGCTGCCGAGTTTATCGCCTGCCATCCCGAATAGCAGCGCACCAATGGCAGCCCCCACCGGCGGACCGATCACCGGAATGACCGAGCCCACCGCAGCGCCCAACAGCGCCCCGCCCAGTCCTCCAATAGCACCACCATAACCTTCGGCTTTTTGCTCCCGGGTCTCGGCTGTCATGAAGGTATCAACCACCTTGATTCCAGACTCGAGCAATGCCAAAGGAGCTGCGCCCAGCATTGTTCGACCAACGGCTCGCGCAGGTCGTGCAGGTCGCGCTGCTTCGGCGGGCGTTGACTCGGGTGGTGCCGGAGCATCCTTCACCTTGTGCGGCGGCACTCCTGCATCGGCCTCACCGGGCCCAGTCTTCGATTTGATAGGCCCCAACCTCCAACAGTTTTATGACCGGATCGCTCTCCAGAGCCGCATCCCAGCTGTCGCCCATATGCGACCTGAAAGTCGCCAGGTCTGCCTGGAAGATGTCTTCAAAATCGAGTTCCTCCAGCACCAGAGGCGCGGGCAGCGCCGACAAATCCACACTGCTCATGCCGTTACCTCCAGTGTCTGGCTATCGCCCAGATACTGTCCGGTGAGTTGCAAGGTGATCTGACCACCCACCACAGCCAGCACCCGGACTCGTTCAAGTTTCAGACGCGGTTCCCACCGCAACAGGGACCTTGCCACCTCCCCCTGCACCGCACTTTTCCACCCTTCACTCACCGGCAAATCGACAAATCGGCGCAACTTGCTGCCGTAGTCCGGCCGCATGCGCCGACTGCCCAGCGGCGTGGTCAATATGTCTTCGATGGATTGGCGCAAATGCGCGGAAGCTGAAATCGGCGCGCCGGTCCGGCGATCCATTCCGATCATGGCGCTACTCCATTGGATTGAGGTCCGGTTGCTTGTACAGGCACGCCACGGCAGGGATGCCCGCTGACGCGTCCGTATTTTTTTTCGAAGTACCCATGATGCCTCCAGGCATAAAAAAGCCCGCAGGTGGCGGGCTGGTTTCAGTGTTTGTGGTTGGCAGTATTGCCGCCGGTGTCGATGATCCTGGCGGCGCCAAAAATGTCGCCGGTGACTCGTAGGGAGCCGTTGATCTGCACCTCGCCGGTTACGGTAACTGTGGCTGCGGTTGCTTGAATGGCATCGGCGCTGATCACTGCCGAACTGCTGCCGACCCGAAGAGTGACCGTGCCGCTGGGCAGGTCGATGCTGTAGCTGCTGGACTGCCAGTCGTAGATCAGCGAGCCACCATCCTCAAAGCGCCAGACCTCGACGTGGTCACGGTTGTCCGGCGGATCACCGGCGTTGCCGTACAGGCCCGGCACAAAGGTACCCTGGGCCTGGCTCGCCACTGGCACTGATCAGCACGCCCTGCTCGCCGAGACTGGGGGCACGCCAGTGCCGCGCCTTGCCCGCACCCAGGCTGTGCCAGCGTAACCAGGCACTGGTCCAGCCGGCACCATCAGATACACGCACCCTGGCGGCTGCCAGGTCCACCGCCACCACGTAGCAGGGGATGACCAGGCCGGCGAGCATGCGGTCGTGCATGGCACTGGCATAACTCATGAGAGGTCCTCCGGCGACTGGTAATCGGCTTCATGGCCGGGGCCGGTGTCTGGGCTGAAGGCAAAAGCCACCGGGCCTGGCTCATCAGGCCAGGGCCATTGCATGGTGCCAAGGCGTAGAACCTGCTCCCACTTCACTTGCCAGGTGACTGGGGCTGGTAAGACCGGGTCGGCTACAACCGGTACCGCTCGAACGTTGTTCGCTTCTTCAACGAAGTCGACCCCCCAGAACTGCTTGCGCAAGAGCACCGCCAACTGGGTAGCCAGCGTGACAGCGCGCAGGGGCGCCTGGGTATCGCCGACATCCACAAGGATCCGTGCCTCGATGGTCGCCAGGATGCATGAGCGACCATCGCCAGGGTCGACAGCGGGCCTCAAGGCGGTAATGGAATGAAACAGCGCCGGCATGGCCGTGCTGCTATCGGCGCCCCCATAGGCATCGACCGTTGCCAGTTCTGGCATGGCTGTCTTGATGGTCGCGGTGATAGCCTGGTGCAAGGTCGTCAGTTCGCACATGATCACTCCCTCTTTTTATGACCCCGGTGGTGAATATCCGGCCGTTGCATTTCCATACCCAACCGCCTCGCCGCCCACCGCTCATAAAGGCCGATCGCCATATCAGCCCCGGCCATGGCCGTCAGGCAGCCAAAGGCACTGGCGCTCCAGATCGACATGCCGCTGGCATACAACAGCATTACCGTGGACACACCGCAGACCATGCAGGCCCCCGAGCGCAGCAGCAGGCGCCGGACCAGTGCCCAGCCACGGGCGCCCTCCTTGTCTGCACGCCACATTTCGCCGCTCAAGCCGCCCAGCAAAGCCAGGACGATCACCAGCCAGATCGGCATTTCCAGCAACGTCTGTTGCTCGCTTGTCACTGTCCTGTCTCCTTTGGTAAGTCCGCTCGGCAGGTTGCCTGCGGCGTCTGTTGTAGAGCCGGTCACTCGGCATTCCAAAAAGCCCGGGGCTGCCCAGGCTTTTCAGTAATGCGTTGTTCAGTTGCCAGCCACGTCTGGTGCCCTGTGCAACTGCGCTTCAAATTGTTCCTCCGACCGCGGCCGCCTGCCCGCCGGATAACTGCTTGTGGTGCTTTACGCTGCACACCCGGGCCAGTTGCCAACCCTCTGAATCGTTGAGGCCGATCCATCGCTGCCTTTTCTGCTACCGGTGTCGGCCGGCTTGAGACAAAGATTATGCATTGATGCATATGCAGTCAATGCATTTGTGGAAATATTTATGCGCGCCGATATGCGCATATGCATTGGAGCCTTGCCTGGTAAGGGCTTACGGGTTTTCAGCAGGCGAAAAAAAACCCGCCAAGGCGGGTTTTTCACATCGCGTAGACACTTCAGCGGGCGTACATGCCCCACCAGAAGACGTGGCCGAGGATGCTGATCTGCTCTTCCTGCATCTGCTGGAAGCTGTAGTCTTCATCCGGATGCTCGTCGCGGTTGAAGCTGCGCAGGCGGATGCCGGTAGGTAGGCGATAGAGCTGCTTCACGCGCAGCTGACCATTGTGATTGATGGCATAGAGATCACCGTCGACGATGTCGCCAATGCCGCTCTTGCCGGCATTGACCCCCACCGTGGCGCCATCGCGCAGCACCGGCAGCATGCTGTTGCCACGTACGGTGACGCATTTGGCCTGGTCGAATTGCACGCCGTTGTGGCGCAGGCTGCGCTTGCCGAAGCGCAGGCTGGCCTTCTCGCTTTCCTCGATGACGAATCGTCCTGATCCTGCTGCCAATTCGACCTCGCGAAGAAACGGAATGGACACCTCGTCGTCCTCGATCGGGGTGTCGTCATCCCACAGGCTGATGTCGTGCAACTCGGCATGGCTGCGGGCTGGCACCGCCTCGCGGCTCTCGCCCAGGTCGACACGACCACGCAGTTGATCGGTACTTACCCCGAAGTACTCGGCGATTTTTGACACATGCTTATCGGACGGATCGACGATTTTCTCGCTGAGGATGCGCGACAAGGTGGATTGCGGCACGCCGGTACGCCGGTGAAGCTCCGTGGGGGAGATACCGTGGCGGTCGAGCAGTGCTCTGAGGACGGATGCTACGTTGCGTTTTTGCATAAACTGCATAATGCAGAGCGATTGGGCAAATTGCAATTGCTCCAATGCACGAAAGTGCATGGACAAAAGGTCGCGGCGCGGCCGATGGCCTCGGCATCCAGGGCAAAATCCCTGTACCATTGCCCGCTTGCCTTTGGTCTAAACGACACTGCGAGCCAAGTTTCTGTAATGAGCGATCTTTCCGCACACACTCCGATGATGCAGCAGTACTGGAAGCTGAAAAACCAGCACCCGGACCAGCTGATGTTCTACCGCATGGGCGACTTCTACGAGATCTTCTATGAAGATGCGAAGAAAGCCGCAAAACTCCTGGATATTACCCTGACTGCCCGCGGGCAGTCGGCGGGCCAGTCGATCCCCATGTGTGGTATCCCCTTCCACGCAGCCGAAGGGTACCTGGCCAAGCTGGTAAAGCTGGGCGAGTCGGTGGTGATCTGCGAGCAGATCGGCGACCCGGCCACCAGCAAAGGGCCGGTCGAGCGCCAGGTGGTGCGGATTATCACGCCGGGCACCGTCAGTGATGAAGCGCTGCTCGATGAGCGCCGCGACAACCTGATCGCTGCCGTGCTGGGAGACGAACGCCTGTTCGGCCTGGCAGTGCTGGACATCACCAGCGGCAACTTCACCGTGCTGGAGATAAAAGGCTGGGAAAACCTGCTGGCCGAGCTCGAACGTATCAATCCGGTGGAGCTGTTGATTCCGGACGACTGGCCTCAAGGCCTGCCGGCCGAGAAGCGCCGTGGCGCCCGTCGTCGCGCGCCTTGGGACTTCGACCGTGACTCGGCACGCAAGAGCCTGTGCCAGCAGTTCGCAACCCAGGACCTCAAGGGTTTTGGCTGTGAAAAGTTGACCCTGGCCATTGGCGCTGCGGGCTGCCTGCTCGGCTACGCCAAGGAAACCCAGCGCACCGCCCTGCCCCATTTGCGCAGCCTCAAGCATGAGCGCCTGGACGACACAGTGGTGCTCGACGGCGCCAGCCGTCGCAACCTGGAGCTGGACGTCAACCTGGCCGGTGGGCGCGACAATACCCTGCAGTCGGTCATCGACCGCTGCCAGACCGCCATGGGCAGCCGTTTGCTGACCCGCTGGCTGAACCGTCCGCTGCGTGACCTGAAAGTGCTTCAGGCTCGCCAGGGGTCGATTCGCTGCCTGCTCGACGGCTACCGCTTCGAGAAGCTGCAACCACAACTCAAGGAAATCGGCGACATCGAGCGGATTCTCGCCCGTATCGGCCTGCGCAATGCTCGCCCACGGGACCTGGCCCGCCTGCGAGATGCCCTCGGCGCCCTGCCTGAGTTGCAAAATGCCATGGCCGAACTTGAGGCGCCGCATCTCGCCCGCCTGGCAGCCATCGCCGGTACCTACCCGGAGCTGGCCGATCTGCTGGAAAAAGCCATCGTCGATAGTCCACCCGCGGTAATTCGTGACGGCGGCGTGCTCAAGACCGGCTACGACGGAGAGCTGGACGAGCTGCTGGCCATGAGCGAGAACGCCGGCCAGTTCCTCATCGACCTGGAAGCCCGGGAAAAAGCGCGTACCGGCCTTGCCAATCTCAAGGTCGGTTACAACCGTGTTCACGGTTATTTCATCGAACTGCCGAGCAAACAAGCCGAGCAGGCACCTGCCGACTATATCCGGCGCCAGACCCTAAAAGGCGCCGAGCGCTTTATCACTCCGGAGCTGAAAACCTTCGAAGACAAGGCACTGTCGGCCAAAAGCCGCGCCCTGGCTCGAGAGAAGATGCTCTATGACGCGCTGCTCGAAACCCTGATCAGCCATCTGGCACCGCTGCAAGACACCGCCGCCGCCCTGGCCGAACTGGATGTGCTGAGCAACCTGGCCGAACGTGCGCTGAACCTGGACCTGAACTGCCCGACCTTCGTCGACGAGCCGTGCATGCGCATCAACCAGGGTCGCCATCCTGTGGTCGAGCAAGTGCTGACCACTCCGTTTGTGGCCAACGACCTGTCGCTGGACGACAACACTCGTATGCTGGTGATCACCGGTCCGAACATGGGCGGTAAATCCACCTACATGCGTCAGACTGCCCTCATTGTCCTGATGGCACATATCGGCAGCTTCGTGCCGGCCGCCAGCTGTGAGCTGTCGCTGGTCGATCGAATCTTCACCCGAATCGGCTCCAGCGATGACCTGGCGGGCGGACGCTCGACGTTCATGGTCGAGATGAGCGAAACCGCCAACATCCTGCACAACGCCACCGACCGCAGCCTGGTGCTGATGGACGAAGTGGGCCGCGGCACCAGCACCTTCGACGGCCTGTCGCTGGCCTGGGCGGCAGCCGAGCGCCTGGCCCAGTTGCGCGCCTACACGCTGTTCGCCACGCATTACTTTGAATTGACCGTACTGCCGGAAAACGAGCCGCTGGTGGCGAACGTCCACCTGAACGCTACCGAGCACAATGAGCGGATCGTATTCCTGCACCACGTACTTCCCGGGCCTGCCAGCCAGAGCTACGGCCTGGCCGTTGCCCAGTTGGCCGGTGTGCCGACTCCGGTTATCCAGCGTGCCCGTGAGCATCTGGGGCGCCTCGAAACGGCCAGCCTACCCCATGAAACACCTGTCTTGACCAAGGGTGCGGCAGATATCCCGCACCAGAGCGACCTGTTTGCCAGCCTGCCACACCCAGCCATCGAGAAGCTCGGGAAGCTGGACCTGGACAATATGACGCCACGCCAAGCTATCGAAATGCTCTATACACTGAAGACTCTGTTATAACGCGCGCCCGCACAAGCTGATAGAATCCCGCGCGGTTTGGCGATGCTGCAGGTTACTAGCCTGGCCTGCAGCCGAACGACCAAACCGCGCGACCCTGTCTGGAAGGGTATCGCTGCCGTCGCCTGAGGAGAGAATTAGAAATGACCTTCGTCGTCACCGACAACTGCATCAAGTGCAAGTACACCGACTGCGTAGAAGTCTGTCCGGTGGACTGCTTCTACGAAGGCCCGAACTTCCTGGTCATTCACCCGGATGAGTGCATCGATTGTGCACTGTGCGAGCCTGAATGCCCCGCCCAAGCCATTTTCTCGGAAGATGAAGTGCCAAGTGGCATGGAGAACTTCATTGAGCTCAATGCCGAGCTTGCGGAAATCTGGCCGAACATCACCGAGCGCAAAGACGCTCTGCCAGATGCCGAAGAGTGGGACGGCAAGCCAGGCAAGATCGCCGATCTGGAACGCTAGGCGTTTGAAGATCAAAAAAAGGCCCCTAGGGGCCTTTTTTTCATGTTTGGGCCGGGCAAAAAAAGGGGCGGTTTGACCCGCCCACATTTTTTCCGTAGTCCCTTTGATCCCTTTCATCATCCTGATGAATCGCATCCTGCGATGTCCTGACCTTCATCCTTGAAAGCCTGTGTCAGTCCGTAGACACAGTTCAAATACTAGCGCCTGCAGCGTTACAAGCAATAGCACCCAACGCTGGCGATGTAGCTTGAACTTAGTGGCTGCATTTAAAAAATGCATTTTAAATCAATAGCTTAAATAAAAGACCACACTAAAAACGACAACCATTTACTTAAACTCACAGCAATGGCTTACATGATGCGTAAGCTAAGTCTTACACAAACAAGAACAGTACCAACGGCGTGAGGACGCTTTTATCCAGAACCGGATGTTTCCGCTGCAACAGCAGGAGAGGTTTCCCCTTCAAGCGGTGAAGTCACATACAAAAACGCCCCGACAAAGTCGAGGCGTTCTTTGCTGCAAGGCGTTGTTACTGGAACAGCGACTCGCTGGACAAACCGTTTTTCTCGAGGATCTCACGCAGGCGCTTGAGGCCCTCGACCTGGATCTGGCGAACCCGCTCACGCGTCAGGCCAATCTCCAAACCTACATCCTCCAGGGTGCTGCTCTCATGCCCCCTGAGGCCGAAGCGGCGAATCACCACTTCACGCTGCTTGTCGGTGAGCTCGCTCAACCACTGGTCGATGCTCTGGGACAGGTCATCATCCTGAAGCAGCTCGCAAGGGTCGGTTGGGCGGTCATCGGTGAGGGTATCGAGTAGCGTCTTGTCAGAATCCGGGCCCAGGGACACATCAACCGACGACACCCGCTCGTTCAGCCCAAGCATGCGCTTGACTTCACCCACTGGTTTTTCCAGCAGACTGGCAATCTCTTCCGGGGACGGTTCGTGATCGAGCTTCTGGGTGAGTTCCCGTGCGGCGCGCAGGTAGACGTTCAGTTCCTTGACCACGTGAATGGGCAAGCGAATGGTACGGGTCTGGTTCATGATCGCCCGTTCGATGGTTTGCCGAATCCACCAGGTAGCATAGGTAGAGAATCGGAAACCACGCTCAGGGTCAAACTTCTCGACCGCGCGAATCAACCCAAGGTTGCCCTCTTCGATCAGGTCCAGCAGTGAAAGCCCCCGATTCACATAGCGTCGGGCGATTTTCACTACCAGGCGCAAGTTGCTTTCGATCATCCGCTTGCGACCGGCTGGGTCGCCACTTTGCGACAGCCGTGCAAAATGGACTTCTTCCTCTGGCGAGAGAAGAGGCGAGAAACCGATTTCATTGAGGTAAAGCTGGGTTGCGTCAAGTGCCCGAGTGTAATCGATGTACTTGTGTTGCTTTAGCGAAGAGCCTTGCTTGGCCCTTGTCCGAACCGAAGATACAGCAGGTTCGTCTGACACCACATCCGTTTCCAAAACGATGCCCGTCTCCATCAGGAGCACTTCATCGTCGATGTCAAACTCCGGCACTTCTTTGTTGAGAGCCATTGTTATAGTCCTTTGCTGAGTTCGAACTCAGACTCAAGCGACGCCTATATCCCTGGCAACGCTGGAGCCTGTCCCCTCTACGCGAGGAACAGGCCGGGTCTAGCAATCAACGACGCGGCAGGAATTGCAGCGGATCAACAGGTTTGCCCTGGCGGCGAATCTCAAAATGCAGCTTCACCCGGTCCGTGCCCGTGGAACCCATTTCGGCAATTGTCTGCCCAACTTTGACCTGCTGTCCCTCCCGAACCAATAGCCTGCGGTTGTGACCGTAGGCGCTGACGTAGGTATCGCTGTGCTTGATGATTACCAACTCGCCGTAGCCCCGCAAGCCACTCCCGGCGTAGACAACTGAACCATCAGACGCAGCAAAAACAGGCTGTCCCAAATCACCGGCGATATCAATGCCTTTATTCAAACTACCGTTTGAAGCGAATTTTCCAATCAACACGCCATTGGCCGGCCAGGCCCAGCCGCCCACCGAACGCTCTGCAGCAGGTACCTGGGCGGGCGCTGCAGGTGTGGCAGGCGTAGCAACCGGAGGGGGCACAGGGGGCGCCGGGGTCGCCGCCTTGGCAGGCGTACCGGCAGGCCGGGTGGTGACGGTGGTCTTGCTCGACGGCGAGGACGAACTGGTGACAACGGTCGTCGTTCCCCCGGCAGGCGCACCGGAGCGACCGTCGAAACGGATCGCCTGCCCGACGCGAATGGTATAGGGCGCCGTGATGCCATTGCGCGCGGCCAGGTCTTTGTAGTCCCAGCCATAACGGAACGCGATGGAGTACAAGGTATCGCCCGGACGCACGACGTACTGGCCACTGGTAACTGCAGGGCGCTTGGCTACAGGCGCATTGCGATCGACAACTCGCGCACTATTGGAGGACGTGCTTGAACAACCGGAAATCAGCGTACCCAGGGCAAGTGCAATCACCAGAAGCTTGTAGCTCGAAAAGTCCCTGCGCTGCCGACTGATTGTGTGACCCACCCGCCGCTCCCTCTGATGGTGACTGCTGTGAAAATGCAATATTGT
Source organism: Pseudomonas vranovensis (assembly GCF_040438935.1). Lineage (NCBI taxonomy): Bacteria > Pseudomonadati > Pseudomonadota > Gammaproteobacteria > Pseudomonadales > Pseudomonadaceae > Pseudomonas > Pseudomonas vranovensis. The sequence continues at coordinate 3,604,689 of NZ_CP159259.1, forward strand.
TGCAATTATACCCGAGCACCTACACCTTGCGGATCACAGGCATACGCAAAATGTGACACCCGACAAACCAAGATAGCCCGCCAGATAGACAGGGCAATGTCGGTGAAATTCTGCCGCGGCAAAAAAATAGATTCGATCAGGCCAGCGGGCCGCTGAGCAGGGGCACAAAGCGCACGGAGCCCATTACCCGCCGCGAGAACCCTTGTTCTTCACGCACGATGAGCATCAGCTGCTGCGACTCCCCGGTCGACCCCACCGGAATGACCATGCGCCCGCCAGGCGCAAGCTGGTCGAGCAAGGCCTGGGGAACTTCGGGCGCCACGGCGGTGACAATGATGCCGTTATACGGTGCCAGCGCCGGCCACCCTTCACAGCCATCACCCCAGCGAAACACCACATTGCGCAGGTTGAGTTCGGTCAGGCGCTCCTTGGCGCGATCCTGCAAGACCTTGATGCGCTCCACGGAAAAAACCCGCTCTACCAGTTGAGCAAGGATGGCTGTTTGATAACCGGAGCCGGTACCAATCTCCAGCACCTTGTCCAATGGGCCGGCCTTGAGCAGCAGTTCGCTCATGTGCGCAACCATGAACGGCTGGGAGATGGTCTGGTTGTTGCCGATAGGCAGCGCGGTATCTTCGTAGGCGCGATGAGCCAACGCCTCGTCGACAAACAGGTGACGTGGCGTGCGCCGCAGCACATCGAGCACCTGGGGGTTGGATACACCTTCTTCGATCAAACGTTGAATCAGCCGTTCACGGGTTCGCTGCGAGGTAAAACCGATACCGTGGCGCATCAGATCCTCCTGTTCTCGCATCAGAGCAACCCCTCCAGCCAGCCATCCAGGCGCTCGAAAGCGTCATTGAAGGTGCGGTCCAACTGTAATGGAGTGATCGATACATAGCCCTGCATCACCGCATGAAAATCCGTGCCTGGTCCGCCATCCTCGGCATCCCCGGCCACGGCAATCCAATAACCCTCCTTGCCCCTGGGATTGACCACCTTGGTCGGTGCCGCGGCGCGTGCACGATGCCCCAGGCGAGTCAGCTGGATACCCCGGATATGCTCAAGCGGCAGGTTGGGGATGTTGACGTTCAACACCGTACGAGGTGGCAATGCCAGGCTCTCGTGAGCTTCAACCAGCTTGCGTGCAATATAGGCAGCCGTCGGCAGGTTGTCAGGCAAACGTGAAAGCAGCGAAAAGGCAAAGGAGGTGCCACCCAGGAAGCGCCCCTCCAATGCTGCTGCCACTGTCCCGGAGTACAGCACATCATCGCCCAGGTTGGCACCCAGGTTGATCCCCGACACCACCATGTCCGGCGTTTGCTCCAACAACCCGTTGAGCCCCAGGTGCACGCAGTCGGTCGGTGTACCGTTGAGGCTGATGTAGCCGTTGGCCAAGGTTTGCGGGCACAGCGGCCGATCGAGCGTCAGCGAACTGCTGGCACCGCTTTTGTCTTGGTCCGGGGCGATGACCACACAATCAGCATAATCCGCCAGCGCAGCATGCAGCGCTGCAAGTCCGGGTGCGGTGACGCCGTCGTCGTTCGAAATCAGAATACGCATGGGCTATCCGTCTGCCCTGCCGCCACCAGATCAACAAGCTCGCGCACCACGACGGTGGCAAAGCATCCGGCCGGAAGGACGAATTCCAGTTGCAGAATATCAGGCTCGGGATAATGCCACGTCAGGCCGCCAATGGGCAGTCGCAGGATACGACGCTCCTGATTCAGGCCTGCTCGCGCCAACCATTGGCACAACGAAGCGTGTTGCTCGCCAATGCCCTGCTCGAGCTCGCCGGTAGCACCACCGGTGCCCGGTGCTCCTTCGCCCCACAGCGGGCCGGTGGGGTGCAGGTCCAGAATGGCCAGGCGAGGATCGGAACACTCCGCTTCGCCGGCCGGGAAAAAGCTGCGACTGTCGGTGAACGCCAGCAGGTCACCGACCTGGGCCGTTTGCCAGCTGCCGTCGGCAACACGCGCTGCCAACACCTGGTTGAACAAATAACTGCGGGCACTGGAGAGCAGCCGTGAACGCACGTTGCGTTGCTCCGGCAATGCCTGGCGGGAAGCCCAATCCCGGGCATCATGAACGTTGCCGCCGGCGTGACCGAAGCGCTGGGTGCCGAAATAGTTCGGCACGCCCTGACAACGCAGCAGTTCAAGTCGCGCATCCAGGGCCGCCTGGTCGGCGACCAGGCCTGTCAGGCGCAGGGTGAAGCCATTGGCCGAATGCGCGCCGCGCTGCAGTTTGCGTGAGTGCCGGGTGCGCTTGAGGATGCTGAGGGTCTCGTTCTCGGCTGCGCCGAAGTCAGGATCGGCCTTGCCGGGCAAGTGCAGGCTGAACCACTGGCGGGTCAGCGCCTGACGGTCCTTGAGGCCGGCATAGCTGATGCTGCGCAGCGGTACGCCTGCTGCCCGAGCCAGGCGGCGTGCCGCCTCTTCGGTGTTCAGGTCGCGTTTTTCGACCCACAGCCACAAGTGTTCACCATTGCCCGAGAGCGGAATATCCAGGACTTCGTCCACCTGGAAGTCTTCGGCAGTAGCCTTGAGAATCGCGCTGCCCAGCGCCTGGCCCGATGCGCGCGGGCCCAGAAGTTCCAGTTCGGTCATGCTGACAACAACATCGCCACGGCGTGGACGGCAATGCCTTCTTCACGACCTGTGAAACCAAGCTTCTCAGTGGTCGTCGCCTTGACGTTGACCTGGTCGAGCTCGACCTGAAGGTCCTGGGCGATCAGTTGGCGCATGGTTTCGATATGCGGTGCCATCTTCGGCGCCTGGGCCACGATGGTGGCGTCGACGTTACCGACCTTCCAGCCCTTGGCCTGGACGATCTTCACTACGTGGCGCAACAGTACGCGGCTGTCAGCGCCCTTGAACTGCGGATCGGTATCGGGGAAATGCTTGCCGATGTCCCCAAGCGCAGCGGCGCCCAGCAAGGCATCGCTCAAGGCATGCAGCACGACGTCGCCATCGGAATGGGCCAGCAGCCCGAACTTGTGCGCAATGCGCACCCCACCCAAGGTGATGAAATCGCCTTCCGCGAAGCGGTGCACATCGTAGCCGTGGCCAATACGCATAAAAAAACGCCCTGATTGAGTCAGGGCGTGATTCTACCTGCTTTGCCGGGCCTTGGGCTTATTTGTAGGGCAGCGCCTACAACAAACCCAGGGCCACGCCATGGTGGCGCAAGTGCTCATCAATGAAGCTGGCGATAAAGTAATAGCTGTGGTCATAGCCTGGCTGCAAACGCAGCTCCAGCGGATGACCGGCCGCCTTGGCCGCCTGGATCAATGCCTGGGGCTTGAGCTGATTGTCGAGAAAATCGTCGCGATCGCCCTGATCCACCAACAACGGCAGACGCTCCTGTGCCTCGGCCATCAACACCGTGGCGTCCCATTCGCGCCAGCGCGCCCGGTCTTCCCCCAGGTAACGGGTGAAGGCCTTCTGGCCCCAGGGACAGTCCATCGGATTGCTGATCGGCGCAAAGGCCGACACCGAACGGTAGCGCCCGGGATTGCGCAGCGCGCACACCAACGCACCATGCCCGCCCATGGAGTGGCCGCTGATACCGCGACGATCAGACGCCGGGAAATGCGCCTCGACCAGCGCAGGCAGCTCCTGTACCACGTAGTCATGCATACGGTAGTGCTGGGACCAGGGCTGCTCGCTGGCATTGAGGTAGAAACCGGCTCCCAGCCCGAAGTCCCAGGCACCCTCCGGGTCGCCCGGGACCTGAGGCCCGCGCGGACTGGTATCGGGGGCGACGATGATCAACCCGAGCTCCGCGGCAAGCTTGTGTGCCCCGGCCTTCTGCATGAAGTTTTCATCCGTGCAGGTCAGGCCGCTGAGCCAATACAGCACCGGCAGTTTTTCGCCCTGCTCGGCCTGTGGTGGCAGGTAGACCGCAAAGACCATGTCGCAACCGAGCACCTGGGAACGGTGTCGGTAGCGCTTGTGCCAGCCGCCGAAGCTTTTCTGGCAAGAGATGTTTTCCAGGCTCATGGCAAACCTCAGAAATGAATGACGCTACGGATACTCTTGCCTTCATGCATGAGGTCGAACGCTTTGTTGATGTCTTCCAGACCCATGGTGTGAGTGATGAAGGTATCCAGCGGGATCTCGCCTTTTTCCGACATTTCGACGTAGCTTGGCAGCTCGCTGCGGCCACGCACGCCACCAAAGGCCGAACCACGCCAGACACGACCGGTCACCAACTGGAACGGACGCGTAGAGATTTCCTGGCCGGCACCGGCCACTCCAATGATCACCGACTCACCCCAGCCCTTGTGGCAACACTCCAGCGCTGCTCGCATCAGTTGCACGTTACCCACGCATTCAAAGGAGAAGTCCACGCCACCGTCGGTAAGGTCGACGATGACCTCCTGGATCGGGCGATCGTAGTCTTTCGGGTTGACGCAATCGGTAGCGCCCAGCTGCTTGGCAATCTCGAACTTGCCCGGGTTGATGTCAACGGCAATGATTCGCGAAGCCTTGGCTTTTACCGCGCCAATGATCGCCGACAAGCCGATGCCACCCAGGCCAAAGATGGCCACCGTATCGCCCGGCTTGACCTTGGCGGTGTTAAGCACGGCGCCGATGCCCGTCGTGACGCCACAACCGAGCAGGCAGACTTTCTCCAGGGGGGCTTCTTTCTGGATCTTGGCCACGGAGATTTCCGGGAGCACGGTGTACTCGGAGAACGTCGAGGTGCCCATGTAGTGGAACAGCTGCTGACTTTTGTAGGAGAAGCGCGTGGTGCCATCAGGCATCAGCCCTTTGCCCTGGGTGGCGCGAATGGCCTGGCACAGGTTGGTCTTGCCGGAGCGGCAGAATTTGCACTGGCCGCATTCGGGGGTGTACAGCGGGATCACATGATCGCCGACTGCGACCGACGTGACGCCCTCGCCCACCGCTTCGACGACCGCACCGCCTTCATGGCCGAGGATCGATGGGAAGATGCCTTCAGGGTCTGCACCGGAGAGCGTGTAGGCATCGGTGTGGCAGACGCCACTGGCGACCACGCGAAGCAGCACTTCACCTGCCTTGGGCATGGCCACGTCGACCTCGACGATCTCCAGCGGTTTCTTGGCCTCGAAAGCAACGGCGGCACGGGACTTGATCATCAATCTTCTCCAACAAGGGGTCAGTTCAAGTCCGCAGTGTAATTCATCCGTATTTGATGAATAATCCGGCCGAAGACAAAACATTATTGCCATACAGGGATAATCAATGATCAGCCGCTGGGAAGGCATCGACGAGTTCGTCGCTGTCGCCGAATCGGGTCAGTTCACTGCCGCCGCCGAGCGCCTGGGCGTTTCTTCATCCCACATCAGCCGCCAGATCGCGCGCCTGGAAGACCGCCTGCAAACACGCCTGCTCTACCGCAGTACCCGCAAGGTTACGTTGAGCGAAGCCGGGCAGACGTTCCTGCAACATTGTCAGCGCCTGCAAGATGGCCGCGAAGAAGCCCTGCGCGCGATGGGCGACCTCACCAGCGAGCCCAAGGGCTTGCTGCGCATGACATGTGCAGTGGCGTATGGCGAGCGCTTTATCGTTCCACTGGTGACCCGCTTCATGGCGTTATACCCGCAGTTGCGGGTCGACATCGAGTTGAGCAATCGCACCTTGGACCTGTTGCATGAAGGACTGGACCTGGCCATTCGCCTGGGCCGCCTGCAGGACTCGCGGTTGGTGGCCACCCGCCTGGCGCCCAGGCGCATGTACCTGTGCGCCTCACCGGCCTACGTGAAGCGCTATGGTCGACCGCACAGCCTGTCGGAACTGGCGCGACACAACTGCCTGATCGGCAGCACGGATACCTGGCCACTGCAGCAGGATGGCCGCGAATACGGCCTGCGGGTACAGGGCAACTGGCGCTGCAACAGTGGCCAGGCGGTGCTGGATGCCGCACTGCAAGGGATAGGCTTGTGCCAGTTGCCGGATTACTACGTTCTGGAACACCTCAAGAGCGGTGCCCTGGTATCGCTGCTGGAAACCCACCAGCCGCCCAACACCGCGGTGTGGGCGCTGTATCCGCAGCAGCGGCATCTGTCACCCAAGGTGCGCAAACTAGTGGACTTTTTACGAGAGGGGTTGGCGACGTTACCGGAGTACCGAGGTGCTTAGCCCAGCATCACGGGGCAAGCCCGCCCCTACAGTGCAGGTTTCACGTCAGCGCTTGGCCCAGCGTTGGCGCAACCACTCCAGGTCTTCCGGCCGGGTCACCTTGATGTTGTCACTGCGCCCTTCAATCAAACGAGGCGCCTGCCCAGCCCACTCGATAGCCGAAGACTCATCGGTGATGGCCACATCGGCCACCAGGCTGTCGGCCAACGCCCGATGCAAGGCACCGAGACGAAACATCTGCGGCGTGTAAGCCTGCCACACAGTGCTACGGTCAATGGTTGCACTGACCCGACCCTTGGCATCGGCGCGTTTCAGGGTGTCACGTGCAGGCACGGCCAGCAGGCCTCCGACCGGATCGTCGGCAAGTTCGGCCAACAAGCGATCCAGATCGCTGCGCGCCAGGTTTGGCCGCGCCGCATCGTGAACCAGCACCCAGTCACTGTCGGCGGCGCCTTGGGCATGCAGCAACAGCAGGGCATTGAGCACGGAGTCGGCGCGTTCCTGACCGCCAGCTGCATGCTGGATGCGCGGATCATGGGCGCAACGCAGGCCGGGCCAGTAAGGATCGTCAGCAGCAACGCTGACAACCACCCCTTTTACACAAGGATGGTCGAGAAAACAGTCGAGGCTATGCTCGAGAATGGTCTGCCCGCCCAGTTGCAAATATTGCTTGGGGCGGTCGGCAGCCATGCGGGCACCAACGCCCGCGGCGGGAATCACGGCCCAGAAGGCCGGCAAGTTCTGGCTCATTGGGCCAACTGGTAGAGGGTTTCACCCTCCTTGACCATACCCAATTCATGGCGTGCCCGTTCTTCGACGGTTTCCATACCTTTCTTCAACTCCAGTACTTCTGCATCAAGCACACGATTACGTTCCAGCAAGCGCTCATTCTCGGCGTGCTGGTCGGCAATCTGCTGCTGGAGTTCGGTGACATGGGCCAGGCTGCCATTGCCCACCCACAAACGATACTGCAGGCCACCGAGCAGCAGAAGCAAGACGAGGAACAACCAATAGGGACTGCGCATCAGGGTATCCAGTGGAAAAAGACCGCCACTTGTGCAGGGCGCTGATGGCACGAAGCCTGGCCGAAGCCAGGCTTTGTGTTCACAGACCTGCGGCAAAAAGCGGCTGAACAGTCAGTATGACTGCTCGGCGCGCTTGGGCTGCTGTCTTTTTACCATCTCTTGCTTAGCCGCGAAACTCGGCACGACCACGGTACACAGCCTTGCTGCCCAGTTGCTCTTCGATACGCAGCAGCTGGTTGTACTTGGAAACGCGGTCGGAACGGCACAGCGAACCGGTCTTGATCTGGCCAGCAGCGGTACCCACGGCCAGGTCGGCAATGGTCGAATCCTCGGTTTCGCCCGAACGGTGCGAGATCACCGCGGTGTAACCGGCAGCCTTGGCCATCTGGATGGCTTCCAGGGTTTCGGTCAACGAGCCGATCTGGTTGAACTTGATCAGGATCGAGTTGCCGATCTGCTTGTCGATACCTTCTTTGAGGATCTTGGTGTTGGTCACGAACAGGTCGTCACCGACCAGCTGTACCTTGTCGCCGATCTTGTCGGTGAGGATCTTCCAACCAGCCCAGTCGGACTCGTCCAGACCGTCTTCGATCGAGATGATCGGGAAGCGCTCGGTCAGGCCTTTGAGGTAGTCGGCAAAACCGGCAGCGTCGAACGACTTGCCTTCGCCGGACAGGTTGTACTTGCCATCTTCGTAGAACTCGCTGGCCGCGCAGTCCAGGGCCAGGGTCACGTCGGTACCCAGCTTGTAGCCAGCGTTGGCAATGGCTTCGGCAATGGCCGACAGGGCGTCTTCGTTGGATGCCAGGTTAGGAGCGAAACCACCTTCGTCACCCACGGCGGTGTTCAGGCCACGAGCCTTCAGTACAGCCTTGAGGTGATGGAAAATCTCGGTGCCCATGCGCAGCGCGTCGGAGAAGGTCTTGGCGCCTACCGGCTGAACCATGAACTCCTGGATGTCGACGTTGTTGTCGGCGTGCTCGCCGCCGTTGATGATGTTCATCATCGGGACAGGCATGGAGTACTGGCCAGGGGTACCGTTGAGGTTGGCGATGTGCGCGTACAGCGGCAGGTCCTGGTCCTGGGCAGCGGCCTTGGCGGCAGCCAGGGACACGGCGAGGATGGCGTTGGCACCCAGCTTGGCCTTGTTCTCGGTACCGTCCAGTTCGATCATGGCGCGGTCCAGGGCTTTCTGGTCAAGTGGATCCTTGCCCAGCAGCAGGTCGCGGATCGGGCCGTTGATGTTGGCAACGGCCTTCAGGACGCCCTTGCCCATGTAACGGCTCTTGTCGCCATCACGCAGCTCCAGCGCTTCGCGCGAGCCAGTGGAAGCACCGGACGGCGCGCAAGCGCTGCCGATGATGCCGTTGTCGAGCAGTACGTCCGCTTCTACGGTGGGGTTACCACGCGAATCGAGAACTTCACGACCTTTGATGTCGACGATTTTTGCCATTGTTGTAAGCACTCCAGAATTGACGAAAACAACGCAGCTGAGAAAAATCCTTGCCGCTCGCCTGGCTGTTGATAGTGGGCAGGCCTGACGATGGCAAACCCCTGACCCACGGGTCAGGGGTTGAACGGGCGGTACTTTACCGGAGAAATGAGCTTTACGCGGTTTCTACCGTCGGAAAACTTTTCACCAGATCGTCCAGTTGCTTGAGCTGGGCCAGGAATGGCTCCAGTTTGTCCAGGCGCAGGGCGCATGGACCGTCACACTTGGCGTTGTCCGGGTCGGGGTGGGACTCGAGGAACAGCCCCGCCAGCCCTTGACTCAGGCCGGCCTTGGCCAGGTCGGTAACCTGGGCGCGGCGGCCACCGGCGGAGTCGGCACGACCGCCCGGCATTTGCAGGGCGTGGGTCACGTCGAAAAACACCGGGTACTCGAACTGCTTCATGATCCCGAAACCGAGCATGTCCACCACCAGGTTGTTATACCCGAAGCTGGAACCACGCTCGCACAGGATCAATTGATCGTTACCGTTTTCCTCGCACTTGGACAGGATGTGTTTCATCTCCTGGGGTGCGAGGAACTGAGCCTTCTTGATGTTGATCACCGCACCGGTCCTGGCCATGGCCACGACCAGGTCAGTCTGGCGCGACAGAAACGCCGGCAACTGGATGATATCGCAGACGTCCGCAACGGCTTGCGCCTGATGCGGCTCGTGGACATCGGTGATCACCGGAACCTTGAAGGTCTGCTTGATCTCTTCGAAGATCTTCAGCCCCTCTTCCAGGCCGGGGCCGCGGTAAGAGTGGCTCGACGAACGGTTGGCCTTGTCGAAGCTTGCCTTGAACACGTAGGGGATACCGAGCTTCTCCGTAACCCTTACGTACTCTTCGCAGATCTGCATGGCCAGGTCACGAGACTCCAGCACGTTCATGCCGCCGAACAGGACGAACGGCTTGTCGTTGGCGATCTCGATGTTACCGACGCGGATGATCTTCTGGGTCATGGATCAGGCCTTGTTCTTTTGAGCCAGTGCCGCCTTGACGAAGCCGCTGAACAGCGGATGGCCGTCACGCGGGGTCGAGGTGAACTCAGGGTGGAACTGGCAAGCGACGAACCATGGATGATCCTGGGACTCGACCACTTCAACCAGCGCGCCGTCACCGGAGCGACCGGAAACCTTGAGGCCGGCTTCGACCAGCTGTGGCAGCAACTTGTTGTTCACTTCGTAGCGGTGACGATGACGTTCGACGATCACATCCTTGGCGTAGCAGTCATGGACCTTGGAGCCGCTTTCCAGCTGGCACTCCTGGGCACCCAGACGCATGGTGCCGCCCAGGTCGGACGCTTCGGTGCGGGTCTCGACCGCGCCAGTGGCATCTTCCCACTCGGTGATCAGACCAACGACCGGGTGACCACTGTTGCGATCGAACTCGGTGGAGTTGGCGTCTTTCCAGCCCATGACGTTACGAGCGAACTCGATGACCGCCACTTGCATGCCCAGGCAGATACCCAGGTAAGGGACCTTGTTCTCGCGAGCGTACTGCACGGCAGTGATCTTGCCTTCGACACCGCGCAGACCGAAGCCGCCCGGTACCAGGATGGCATCGGCGCCTTCGAGCAGGCTGGTGCCCTGGTTCTCGATGTCTTCGGAGTCGATGTAGCGCAGGTTGACCTTGGTACGATTCTGGATGCCGGCATGGCTCATCGCTTCGATCAACGATTTGTAGGCGTCCAGCAGTTCCATGTACTTGCCGACCATGGCGATGGTCACTTCGTGCTCTGGATTGAGCTTGGCATCGACGACCTTTTCCCACTCGGACAGGTCGGCGCCATTGCACTGCAGGCCGAAACGCTCGACGACGAAGTCATCGAGGCCCTGGGCGTGCAGCACGGCCGGGATCTTGTAGATGGTATCGACGTCTTCCAGGGAGATCACCGCACGCTCTTCGACGTTGGTGAACAGGGCAATCTTGCGACGCGAGGAGACGTCGACCGGATGGTCGGAACGGCAGATCAGCACATCAGGCTGCAGGCCGATGGAGCGCAGCTCCTTGACCGAGTGCTGGGTTGGCTTGGTCTTGGTCTCGCCAGCGGTGGCGATGTACGGCACCAGGGTCAAGTGCATCAGCATGGCGCGCTTGGAACCCACTTCAACGCGCAACTGGCGAATCGCCTCGAGGAACGGTTGCGACTCGATGTCACCCACGGTGCCACCGATCTCCACCAGGGCCACGTCGGCATCGCCGGCGCCCTTAATGATGCGGCGCTTGATCTCGTCGGTGATGTGCGGAATGACCTGGATGGTCGCGCCCAGGTAATCACCACGGCGCTCCTTGCGCAGCACGTGCTCGTAGATACGGCCGGTGGTGAAGTTGTTGTTCTGGGTCATGGTCGTGCGGATGAACCGCTCGTAGTGGCCCAGGTCCAGGTCGGTCTCGGCGCCGTCGTGGGTGACGAACACTTCACCGTGCTGGAACGGGCTCATGGTGCCCGGGTCGACGTTGATGTACGGGTCCAGCTTGAGCATGGTGACCTTGAGCCCCCGCGCCTCCAGGATGGCCGCCAATGAAGCCGAGGCAATGCCTTTCCCCAATGAAGAAACAACACCGCCCGTGACGAATATGTAGCGCGTCATGAAAAACCCTAGAAGTCTGCGTTAAAGCGGTCAGTGCCGCCGGGGAAAGCGAAGGAAGGCCGAAGCCCCCGATCACCTGCGTCAATCACAGTGCATCTTAAAAAACTGCCGCGTCTGGACACACCAGGGGTTGGAATCCCGGTTAGGAGCTCGCTAAACATTTTTAGAATCGCCCAGCAAAAAACTGCTTGGTAATCGGCAACTGCTGTGATTTCGGGGAAGCCACAGAAGCTGTATCAAGAAGGGAGCGTAGTCTACCCGAATGTGCCTTTCATCTCAAACCTTGCTCGCTCGTCGGTACACACCAATGCAATTGCCATTCGCCCTGGCTCAAGCCGGGCAGGTTGGCCACGGCCAGCAACTGCTCGCCACGATAGAGCAGCGGCAGGCGCGAGCGGACGAACGGCGGCATCTGGTGCTCGTTGAGCAAGCGCTTGAGGTCTCGGCGACCGCGACCCGCAACCTGCAAGACCTCGCCACCCTGGCGGTAGGCAATGTGCAGCGGCCCCTGCGGCAAGATGCCGCTCAACTGCACACGGCCATTGTCGGCCAACTCCAGCGCCTGACCCGGGCAATCCCAGCTTTGCACCTGTGGCGTCTTCAGCCAGTCGTCGGCCAACCACCAGATACGGCTGTGACTGCGATGCAGTTCGCCGTCGGTCAGTTGCCAGCAGGGCTGCCCATCCCCCACTGCGTCGCGCAGGCTTTCCCAACCAGCCCAGTGTCGCGCATCGGGCAAGCGCGTGCGCGGGGCCAGCCAGTACTGCAGTGCATTGCGCTGGCGCGCCGGCGAAAGCCCGCGCAGCACGGTCAAGTCCAGCGAAGCCAGGATCAGCCAGTCAATCCCACCTGGGGTCGAGGCCCGGGCAAGATCTTGAACGGCCAGTTCATCGAGCAACCCTTGCGCCTCGCCCAGGTGCTCGGCGCTTCGCGCCAGGTTTTGCGCCACCTGGGGCCAGCGTTGCTGTAGTACGGGGAACACTGCATGACGCAGGTAGTTGCGGGAAAACCGGGTGTCGCTGTTGGACGGGTCCTCCACCCACTGCAACTGCTGCTCGCGACCATAAGCTTCAAGAACCTGACGTGGTACATCGAGCAATGGCCGCAGCAACACCCCCTGCCCCAGCGCACGGACCTGTGGCATGCCCGCCAGGCCACGGACTCCTGCACCACGGAGCAACCGGAACAGCAGGGTTTCCGCCTGGTCTTCGCGGTGCTGGCCAGTCAGCAAGACCTCACCTGCCTGCAAGGATTGCGCGAAGGCCGCATAGCGGGCATCACGCGCGCCTTGCTCGAGGCTCGCCCCTGGGGCGACCTTGACATTGACGACCTGCAGCCTGACACCCAAGGCGTCGCACAGGCGCTGGCAATGCGCCGGCCAGCTGTCAGCGCTGGCTTGCAGGCCATGATGGATGTGAATCGCTCGAATGGGCGGGAGTGGCTGGTGATGCGAGGCGTGGACGAGCACGTGCAGGAGGACGGTGGAGTCCAGGCCGCCGGAGAGGGCGACGCACCAGGAAGGGGCTTGAAGCCAGGGGGATAGTTGGCGGGTGATGTCGATCATTGGCGATCGCGGGGCAAGCCCGCTCCTACAGGGTGTGGGAGCGGGCTCGAGATCAGAGCCCGTAGCTCATCAGGCGATCATAACGGCGCTTGAGCAGCGCGTCGTTGTCGAACTTCTTGAGCATGGCCAACTGCTCGACCAGTTCGCCACGGATGCTTTCCGACATTTTCGCCGGGTCGCGGTGCGCACCGCCCAGTGGCTCGGAAATCACCTTGTCGACAATACCCAGGCCCTTGAGGCGCTCGGCAGTGATACCCATGGCTTCAGCAGCATCGGACGCCTTGTCGGCGGTCTTCCACAGGATCGAGGCACAGCCTTCCGGCGAGATCACCGAGTAAGTGGAGTACTGCAGCATGTTCAGCTGGTCGCACACACCAATGGCCAATGCGCCGCCAGAGCCGCCCTCACCGATGACAGTGGCGATGATCGGGGTTTTAAGGCGCGCCATGACACGCAGGTTCCAGGCAATGGCTTCACTCTGGTTGCGTTCTTCAGCGTCGATGCCGGGGTAAGCACCTGGGGTGTCGATGAAGGTCAGGATCGGCATCTTGAAGCGTTCGGCCATTTCCATCAGGCGACAAGCCTTGCGGTAGCCTTCCGGACGCGGCATGCCGAAGTTGCGACGCACCTTCTCGCGGACCTCACGGCCTTTCTGGTGACCGATCACCATCACCGGTTTGTCATCCAGACGGGCGATACCGCCAACGATCGCGGCATCGTCGGAAAAATGCCGGTCGCCGTGCAGCTCGTCGAATTCGGTGAAAATATGGTCGATGTAGTCCAGGGTGTACGGACGACGGGGGTGACGGGCCAGGCGGGCGATCTGCCAACTGGTCAGGTTGCCGAAGATGCTTTCGGTCAGGGTGCTGCTCTTGTCTTGCAGACGGGCGATCTCATCGCCGATGTTCAGCGAGTTGTCATTGCCCACCAGGCGCAGCTCTTCGATCTTGGCTTGCAGGTCAGCAATCGGCTGTTCGAAATCCAGGAAATTCGGGTTCATAGGCATCCGTCTTGGGTCTACGGCCAGGCGGCCGGCCGGTTGATCCGTTTGGCGCCCTACCTTAAGGGATCAGGCGCATTCAGGTCGAGATTAAAAATTCATCGATATTGCAAAAAGACGTTCTCACGTCCGAACTGGTCACGCAGTGCCTGAATCAGGCCATCGGCCGGGTCGATTCGCCAACCTTCGCCGAACTGCAGCATGGCCTTCGCATCACTGCCGGTGTACTCCATGGTGATCGGGCACGCGCCACGATGGCGCTTGAACAACTCGCCCAGCCAGTTCAAGCGATCGCCCTTGAGGGCATCGCTGTGCACCTTCAGGCGCAGGCTTTCGGCAAGGTTGGTGCGGGCATCTTCCATGCTCATCACCCGCTTGACCCGCAGTCGCAGGCCGCCGGAGAAGTCATCGTTGCTGACCTCGCCCTCGACCACCACCATCGCGTCGGTCTGCAACAGCGCCTGGGCCGCCATGAAAGCGTCGGCGAACAGTGAAGCCTCGATACGCCCGGAGCGGTCGTCGAGGGTGACAAAACCCATCTTGTCACCCTTTTTGTTCTTCATCACCCGCAGGGCGATGATCATGCCGGCCACCGTCTGGGTATCGCGGGCCGGCTTCAGATCAATGATGCGCTGACGGGCAAACCGACGGATCTCGCCTTCGTACTCGTCGATCGGGTGACCGGTGAGGTACAGGCCCAGCGTGTCCTTTTCGCCGCGCAGGCGCTCTTTGAGCGTCAGTTCGCGGGCCTTGCGGTGATTGGCATAGACATCGGCATCTGCTTCGACGAACAACCCGCCAAACAGGTCGGCATGACCGCTGTCGGCGGTACGCGCGGTTTGTTCGGCCGCCTTGATCGCCTCTTCCATCGCTGCAAGCAGCACCGCGCGATTGCGGTCGATATTGGCCTGGTAGGCCTTGAGCTCGTCATGGAAATACGGCCCCAGGCGATCCAGCGCGCCGCTGCGGATCAGGGCATCGAGGGTACGTTTGTTGATGCGCTTGAGGTCGACTCGTTCGCAGAAATCGAACAGATCCTTGAACGGCCCGGCCATCCGCGCCTCGACGATCGCCTCGACCGGCCCCTCGCCCACGCCCTTGATCGCACCCAGTCCATAGACGATCCGACCGTCATCATTGACCGTGAACTTGAAGTCGGAGGTATTCACATCCGGCGCATCGAGGCGCAGCTTCATGCTGCGCACTTCCTCGATCAAGGTCACGACCTTGTCGGTGTTGTGCATATCCGCCGACAGCACCGCAGCCATGAATGGCGCCGGATGGTGGGTTTTCAACCAGGCGGTCTGGTACGAGACCAGGCCATAGGCGGCGGAGTGGGATTTGTTGAAGCCGTAGCCGGCGAATTTCTCTACCAGGTCAAAGATGTTACCGGCCAGGTCGGGGTCGATATTGTTGGACGCACAACCCTCGATGAAACCGCCCCGCTGCTTGGCCATCTCCTCGGGCTTTTTCTTACCCATTGCCCGGCGCAGCATGTCTGCGCCACCGAGGGTATAGCCGGCCATGACCTGGGCGATCTGCATCACCTGTTCCTGATACAGGATGATGCCGTAGGTCGGTGCCAATACGGGCTTGAGGCCTTCGTACTGGTAGTCCGAGTGCGGATAGGCCAGCTCTGCGCGGCCGTGCTTGCGGTTGATGAAGTCATCCACCATGCCGGACTGCAAAGGGCCCGGACGGAACAGTGCCACCAGTGCAATGAGGTCTTCCAGGCAGTCGGGCTTGAGCTTTTTGATCAGCTCCTTCATGCCTCGCGATTCAAGCTGGAATACCGCCGTGGTTTCGGCTTTTTGCAGCAGGTCGTAGGTTTTCTTGTCATCCAGCGGGATGAAGTCGATGTTCAGGTCATCCAGGCCTTTCTTGGCCTGTTCGCGGTTGATGGTCTCCATCGCCCACTTGATGATGGTCAGCGTGCGCAAGCCGAGGAAGTCGAACTTCACCAGGCCCGCCGCCTCGACGTCATCCTTGTCGAACTGGGTTACCAGGCCACCGCCCTCTTCATCACAGGCGATAGGCGAGAAGTCGGTCAGTTTGGTCGGCGCGATAACCACGCCACCGGCGTGCTTGCCGGTACCCCGACAGACACCCTCGAGCTTGAGCGCCATGTCCCAGATTTCTTTGGCGTCCTCGTCGGTCTTGAGGAAGTCGCGGAGCATTTCCTCTTGCTCGTAAGCCTTCTCCAAGGTCATGCCGACTTCAAACGGGATCATCTTCGACAGGCGATCGGCCAGGCCGTAGGACTTGCCCTGGACCCGCGCAACGTCACGCACCACCGCCTTGGCGGCCATGGTGCCGAACGTAATAATCTGGCTGACCGCGTTACGGCCGTACGCGTCTGCCACGTACTCGATCACCCGGTCGCGACCGTCCATGCAGAAGTCGACGTCGAAGTCGGGCATCGAAACCCGCTCGGGGTTGAGGAAACGCTCGAACAGTAGGTCATAAGCCAGCGGGTCGAGGTCGGTAATCTTCAGTACATAGGCCACCAGCGAGCCTGCACCCGATCCCCGGCCCGGGCCCACCGGCACGCCGTTGTTCTTGGCCCACTTGATGAAGTCCATAACGATCAGGAAGTAACCCGGGAAGCCCATCTGGATGATGATATCCAGCTCGAACTTCAGGCGGTCGAGGTAGACCTGGCGCTTCTCTTCATAGTTGGGCGTGGTGTCCTTCGGCCAAAGCACCGCGAGGCGCTCTTCGAGGCCCTCGTGGGAGACATGCCGCAGGTAATCGTCGATGCCCATGCCGTTGGGCGTGGGGAAGTCCGGCAGGAAGTGCTTGCCCAGCTGAACCTGGATATTGCAGCGCTTGGCAATCTCGACGGTGTTTTCCACCGCATCGGGCAGGTCGCTGAACAGCTCGGCCATTTCCTCCGGGCTTTTGAGGTACTGCTGGTCGCTGTAGTTGCGTGAGCGCCGCGGGTCATCCAGGGCGCGGCCTTCACCGATGCATACCCGGGTCTCGTGGGCGTCGTAGTCCGACTGTTTGATGAAGCGCACATCGTTGGTCGCCACCAGCGGCGCACCCAGCTTGTCGGCAAGCGCCACTGCCGCATGCAAGTACTCTTCGTCGCCTGCGCGGTTGGTGCGCTGTACTTCGACATAGAAGCGATCGGGGAACATCGCCATCCAGTCGCGCAGCAAGGCCTCGGCTTCATCAGGGTTGCCGTTGAGCAGGGCGAGGCCGATATCACCCTCCTTGGCGGCCGACAGGGCGATCAGGCCCTCGCTGGCCGGGGCAATCCAGTCACGCTCGATAATCACCAAGCCGTTGCGCTGCCCGTCAACCCAGCCCCGCGAGATCAACTCGGTCAGGTTGCGATAGCCCTTCGGGTCCATGGCCAGGAAGCAAATGCGCGCCAGCGGAACATCCGGGTCGCCGTTACTCAACCACAGGTCGGCACCACAGATCGGCTTGATGCCGGCGCCCATGGCGTTCTTGTAGAACTTGACCAGCGAACACATGTTGCTCTGGTCGGTGACCGCTACGGCCGGCATGTTCATCGCGGCCAGCGCCTTGGCCAGCGGCTTGATCCGCACCAGGCCATCGACCAGCGAGTATTCGGTGTGCAGGCGAAGATGAACGAAAGAAGCCGACATGATGATCCTATAGCAGCACAAAACAACAAGGCCCGGATTGTACCGGGCCTTGATCAAAACATCAGCCAGCGCAGGGCTGCTGATACCTGTCCGAAGCCATCAGGCCCCGACGAACTCGCTACCCAGGGCCTCTCGAGCTTCATAAGCGGCGCGCACTGGCGCGAAGGAGCGCCGATGAATAGGCGTCGGCCCCAGGCGCGCCAAGGCTTCGAGATGCACCGGCGTCGGATACCCCTTGTGTCCGCCGATGCCGTAGCCTGGGTAAATCAACTCAAAGGCGGCCATTTCACGGTCTCGGGTGACCTTGGCCAGAATCGACGCGGCAGCGATTGCCGGCACCTGGCTATCGCCCTTGATCACCGGCTCGGCCGGAATCGACAGCTTGGGACAGCGATTGCCGTCGATCAGGGCCAGTTTTGGCGTAATGCTCAGGCCTTCGACTGCCCGCTGCATGGCCAGCATAGTGGCATGCAGAATATTCAGTTCATCGATTTCTTCGACTTCGGCACGAGCAATACAGAAGCTCAGGGCTTTTTCGCAGATTTCGTCGAACAGCCTCTCGCGACGGGCCTCGGTGAGCTTCTTCGAGTCGTTCAGGCCAAGAATCGGCCGCTGCGGATCGAGAATCACGGCGGCAGTCACCACCGCACCGCACAACGGCCCACGGCCGACTTCGTCAACCCCGGCCACCAGGTCTTCGACCAGGGTGAAGTCCAGTCCCATTTGCATCTATCGGGCTTCCAGCAAGGCCAGCACCGCGTCAGCTGCCTGGTTGGAGGCATCGCGGCGCAGGGTACGGTGAATCTGGTCAAAACTTTCGGTCTGCTGTTCGCCACCTTCTACCAATGGCGCCAGGGTCTGGGCCAGGACTTCGGCGGTGGCGGCTTCCTGCAGCAGCTCAGGCACTAGCATGCGCTGTGCCAGCAGGTTGGGCAGGGAGACGTAAGGGCTTTTGACCAGTCGTTTGAGAATCCAGTAAGTCAGCGGCGCCATGCGGTAGGCGACCACCATCGGGCGCTTGAACAGCAAGGCTTCCAGGGTGGCAGTACCCGAGGCGATCAGCACCGCGTCACAGGCCGCCAGCGCCTGGTGGGAGCGGCCATCGAGCAGGGTCAGGGGCAAATCGCGGCCTACCATCATCTGCTCAAGCTGCGCGCGACGCTCGGCATTGGCGCACGGCGAAACGAAGCGAACACCGGGAACCAGCGCCTGCAAGCGATGCGCAGCATCGAGAAACAATGTTCCCAGACGCCCCACTTCTCCGCCACGACTGCCTGGCATCAAGGCCACCAGGGGCCCATCGCCCAGGCCAAGCTGCTCACGAGCCTGAGCTCGGTCGGCCTGCAGTGGAATGCTGTCGGCCAGCGGATGACCGACAAAACGCACCGGCACACCCTTCTCTTCGTAGAACCTGGCCTCGTAGGGGAACAGTGTCAGCACCAGGTCGCAGCCTTCACGGATTTTCAACACGCGTTTCTGCCGCCAGGCCCAAACCGAGGGGCTGACGTAATGCACGGTCTTGATCCCGGCCTTGCGCAGGTTCAATTCGATGTTGAGGGTAAAATCCGGGGCGTCGATGCCGATGAACACATCCGGTCGTGCCTCGATCAGCGTCTGGATCAGCGCCTTGCGCCGCTTGAGCAACTCGCGCAGGCGCCCGAGCACTTCGACCAGGCCCATGACCGCCAGACGCTCCATGGGAAAGTAGGAGACCAGGCCTTCGGCCTGCATCAGCGGGCCGCCGACGCCAATGAAGCGCACCTGAGGATGGCGCGCCTTGAGCGCGCGCATCAACCCGGCACCGAGGATGTCACCGCTGGCCTCACCCGCCACCAGCGCTACACAGAGTTCAGCCATATCAGCGGGTGATGCCGCGGGTGGAGTTCTGGATCGACTTGAGGAACACGTCGACTTCAGGGAATTGGGTCGCAGGCTCCGCCAGTTCGGCAATCGCTTGCTCGACCGTCAGGCCCTGGCGGTAAACCACCTTGTACGCGCGACGCAGGGCATGAATGGCATCTTCGCTGAAACCCCTGCGACGCATGCCCTCGAAGTTCATGCTGCGAGCTTCGGCCGGGTTGCCGAACACCGTGACATAGGCCGGAACATCCTTGCCGATCGCCGTTCCCATGCCGGAAAAGCTGTGCGCACCGATATGGCAGAACTGATGGACCAGGGTGAAACCGGACAGGATCGCCCAGTCGTCGACGTGTACATGACCTGCCAGCGCCGTGTTGTTGACCAGGATGCAATGATTGCCAATGACGCTGTCGTGACCGATATGGGCATAAGCCATGATCAGGTTGTGATCACCCAGCGTGGTCTCCGAGCGGTCTTGCACGGTGCCACGGTGGATCGTCACGCCTTCGCGAATCACATTGTGATCACCGATCACCAGGCGCGTGGCTTCACCCTTGTACTTGAGGTCAGGGGTGTCTTCACCTACCGAGGAGAACTGGTAGATGCGGTTGTGCTTACCAATACGGGTCGGGCCTTTGAGTATCACGTGCGGACCGATGATGGTCCCCTCGCCGATCTCAACCCCGGCACCGATGATAGACCAAGGGCCGACCTCGACGCCGTCGGCGAGCTTCGCCGATGGATCGATGATTGCCCGAGGGTCAATCAAACTCATAGTTTACGTTCCGCGCAGATGATCTCGGCCGAGCATACCGGCTTGCCGTCGACCGACGCCTGGCACTCGAACTTCCAGATCTGGCGCTTGCAACTGATGAACTTGGCTTCGAGGATCAGCTGGTCACCCGGCAATACAGGCTGACGAAAGCGTAGCTTGTCGGAGCCAACGAAGTAGTAAAGAGTGCCATCGGCCGGTTTCACATCGAGCATCTTGAAGCCAAGGATACCGGCTGCCTGAGCCATGGCTTCGATGATCAGCACGCCCGGCATGATCGGGTGCGCCGGGAAGTGACCATTAAAGAAAGGTTCGTTGATGCTGACATTCTTGTAGGCACGAATGCGCTTGGCCTCGACGTCCAGCTCCGCTACACGGTCCACCAGCAGGAACGGGTAACGGTGAGGCAGGTATTCGCGAATCTCGTTGATGTCCATCATTTCGGGGGGAAGCCTGTAGTAAAGATAGGGAGCGCCCGTATTCGCCAGGCGCTCCTTTTGCAAAATCAAAGAGTCAGCCTGCGGCTATTCACTCTCGATCAGGAAATGGTATCAGCCTTCAGATGAAGGCTGGCTGCCTGAGGTCACGGCCTCGACACGCTTTTCCAGCTGTTGGAGCCGTTTGGCCATCTCGTCGAGTTGACGAATCCGGGCGGCACTTTTACGCCACTCGCCCAGTGTCTGCATCGCCGTACCGGAAGAATAGGCTCCTGGCTCGGTAATGGAGCGAGTGACCATGGTCATGCCGGATACGAATACGCCATCACAGACATCGATATGCCCCACCATGCCGACACCGCCGGCGATGGTGCAATGCTTGCCGATCTTGGTACTGCCGGAAATACCGACGCACGCAGCCATTGCCGTGTGATCACCGATCTGTACGTTATGGGCGATCTGGATCTGGTTGTCGAGCTTGACCCCGTCTCCGATCCGGGTGTCGGCCAGGGCGCCACGGTCTACCGCGGTGTTCACGCCGATCTCGACATCGTCACCGATGCTCACGCCGCCAATTTGGGCGATCTTCTGCCAGACGCCTTTATCGTTGGCAAAGCCAAAGCCTTCACCACCGATCACCGCGCCCGACTGGATCACCACGCGTTTGCCAATGCGCACATCGTGGTACAGGGTTACTCGCGGCGCCAACCAGCCACCCTCTCCGATCACGCAGCGCGCGCCGATGAAACACTGGGCACCGATGGATACCCCCGGACCGATCTGCGCACCACTCTCGATTACCGCAAAGGCACCAACGCTGGCGCTGGCATCTACCTGAGCATCACTGGCAACCACGGCGCTGGGATGAATTCCCGCTACAGCCCTGGGCTTTGGATCGAACAGGTGGGAGATGCGCGCGTAGGCAAGGTACGGGTCGGCGACAATCAGTGCATGACCGGCAAAGCCTTCGGCATCGGCAGCCTTGAGCAGCACGGCGGCCGCATGGCTATCACCGAGGTACTTGCGGTACTGCGGATTGGCGAGGAAGCTCAACTGACCCGGCCCAGCTTCCTGAAGGGTTGCCAGGCCGGTGATTTCCAGCTCCGCGGGGCCACTCAAGGTAGCCCCGAGGAACTCGGCCAACTGACCGAGTTTCATAGTCACAGTCATACTCAACGGGACTGATTCATGCGCTCGATGACCTGGCGGGTGATGTCATACTGAGGCTTGACATCAATGACCGCGCCACGCTCGAGAACCAGATCAAAACCGCCTTTCTTGATGACTTCTTCAACAGCGCCATCGAGCTTCGGCTTCAGCTGCTTGAGCATTTCGCGGTCAGCCACGGCCTTGGACTCGTTCAATTCCTTGGACTGGAACTGGAAGTCACGGGCTTTCTGCTTGTATTCAAGCTCCAGACGCTCACGCTCTGGCTGGGCCATCTTGTCGCCACCGGCACGAATGCGGTCGGCGATGCCCTTGGCACTGCTTTCCAGGTTTTTCAGCTTGGTCAATTGCGGGCCGAATTTTTTCTCGGCATCGACGGCGTATTTCTTGGCCGCGTCCGATTCAAGCAGGGCCATCTGATAGTTCAGCACGGCAATTTTCATTTCGGCGAAAGCCGGGGTTGCGACCAGGGCCGCAGCCAGTACTGCCAGTTGGGTCAACTTACGCACGATGCACTCCTACAGAATCCGTTGTTAGCAAGGGGCAGACCTTAGAAGGTCTGGCCCAGAGAGAATTGGAACACCTGGGTATCGGCTTCGTCCGGCTTCTTGACCGGCATGGCCAGGCTGAAGCTCAACGGGCCCAGCGCAGTGATCCAGGTAACGCCCAGGCCGACGGAGCTGGCCAGACCCGACAGGCCGACATCTTCGCAATCAGGCTTGGAACCGCAGTTGGTGTCGAACACGTTACCCACATCCCAGAAGACCGAGGTACGCAGCGAACGCTGATCCTTGACGAACGGCAGCGGGAACAGCAGCTCTACACCGCCCTGCACGAGGACGTTACCACCGAACGGCAGTGGATCCTGGTCCGGGTCGGCAATGGTGCCCGGGTTGTGACCGTTGCTTGGGGTACTGCGTGGGCCCAGGCTGCTGTCCTTGAAACCACGGACCGAGTTGAAACCACCGGCATAGTAGTTCTCGTAGAACGGCAGGCCCGATGTACCACCGAAACCATCACCATAGCCCAGCTCGGTGTGCAGTCGCAGGGTGTAGTCGTTGGTGATCGGCTTGAACAGTTGGCCACGGTAGTCGAGCTTGAAGAACGACAGGTCGCTGCCCGGCGTGGTCGCTTCGAGCACCAGGCTCTGGGAGTGACCACGGGTCGCCAGCACACCCTTGTTCAGGGTCGACTCGGACCAGCCGGCCGAAGCCTTGAAGTTCAGGTACTTGTCACCCTCTTCGTTGACGAAGTCGAAGATCTCGTCAACGGTGTACTTACCCGTCTTGATTTCGTCCTGCTGCACGGTCAGACCGAAGGTCAGGCGCGAAGTTTCGCTGATCGGGTAGCCAACGCTGACACCGGCACCAAGGCTGTCTACCGCATAGCTGGCCACGTCGACGTCGAGGTCATCGTAGTCGGTGGTGCGATAGAAGGCGTTGTAACCCAGGCTGACGCCATCGGCAGTCCAGTAGGGGTCGACGAAGCCGAAGTTGTAGCGGCTCTGGTATTCGCTTCGAGTCAGGCCGATGGACACTTTGTTACCGGTACCCAGGAAGTTGGTCTGGCTGATCGAGCCACCGAGGATCAGGCCCGCGCTCTGGGCGAAACCAACGCTGGCGGTGATCGAACCGGAAGCCTGCTCCTCGACGCTGTAGTTGACGTCGACCTGGTCGTCGGTCCCTGGAACAGCCGGGGTCTCGACGTTGACTTCCTTGAAGAAGCCCAGGCGCTCCAGACGGGTCTTGGACTGGTCGATCAGGTAGGTCGAAGCCCAGCCGCCTTCCATCTGGCGCATTTCGCGGCGCAGCACTTCGTCTTCGGACTTGGTGTTGCCACGGAAGTTGATACGGTTGACGTAGGCACGTTTGCCCGGATCGACCACGAAGGTAATATCGACAGTGTGATCCTGGTCGTTTGGCTGAGGTACGCCGTTGACGTTGGCGAAGGTGTAGCCCTCGTTACCCAGGCGGCGGGTGATCAGCTCGGAGGTCGTGGTCATCACCTTGCGCGAGAATACCTGGCCTGGCTGCACCAGCATCAGCGACTTGACCTGGTCTTCCGGCACCTTGAGGTCACCAGAGAGCTTGACGTCACGAACGGTGTACTTCTCGCCTTCGTTGACGTTGACAGTGATGTAGACGTGCTTCTTGTCCGGGGTGATGGATACCTGGGTAGAGGCGATGTCCATGTTGATATAGCCGCGGTCCAGGTAGTAGGAACGCAGGCGCTCAAGGTCGCCGGAGAGTTTTTCGCGGGCGTACTTGTCATCGTTCTTGAAGAACGACAGCCAGTTGGTGGTCTTGAGCTCGAACAGGCCGATCAGGTCTTCGTCCGGGAAGACGGTATTGCCGACCACGTTGATGTGCTGGATGGCAGCGACGGTGCCTTCGTTGATCTTGATCTTCAGGCCGACGCGGTTGCGCGGTTGCGGCACCACTTCGGTCTCGACCTCGGCCGAGTAGCGGCCCTGGGCAACGTACTGGCGCTGCAGTTCGTTACGCACACCCTCGAGGGTGGCGCGCTGGAAAATTTCGCCTTCGGACAGGCCCGACTGTTTCAGACCTTTCATAAGGTCTTCAGTGCTGATGGCCTTGTTGCCTTCGATCTCGATGCTGGACACCGAAGGACGCTCGACCACGGTAATGATCAGGACGTTACCGTCACGGCCCAGTTGGATATCCTGGAAGAAACCGGTCTTGAACAACGCGCGGGTGGATTCCACCAGGCGACGGTCATCGGCCTCATCCCCGACGTTCAATGGCAAAGCGCCGAAAACGCTGCCCGCGGAAACCCGCTGCAGACCATTGACACGAATATCGGAGATGGTGAAGGACTCGGCGTGAACTTCAGCGATCATCAGTACGGCGAGAACCGCAGTTAGCAGCAGACGTTTCATGAAGTCCTTTCTTATTCCAACTGGCAATAAACGACCCGCCGCGGGACGCGGCAGGTTCGCAATTGAGCGAAGCTTTACAGTCGACCCAAATCGTTTATCAGGGCAAGCAACATCACCCCGACTACCAAACTGATACCGATCTGGATCCCCCAACCTTGCACCCGATCCGAAAGCGGGCGACCACGCGCCCACTCGATCAGGTAGAACAGCAAATGCCCCCCATCCAGTACAGGAATGGGCAGCAAATTAAGAACCCCCAGGCTAATGCTCAAGTAGGCGAGGAAATTCAGGAAATCTCCAACACCCGACTGGGCCGAAGCGCCCGCCACTTTAGCAATGGTTATCGGTCCGCTCAAGTTTTTTACCGAGAGCTCGCCGAACAGCATTTTCTTCAAGGATTCGAGGGTCAGGACGCTCATGCTCCAGGTCCTCGAAACCCCCTCGCCAACAGCCTCCAACGGCCCATAGCTGACCTCGCGAAGCATGGCATCTGGCCACTTCACCGGCTTCACCCCTGCTCCCAGGTAGCCACTGGCCGATTTACCTTCGCCACGGGTGGCCAGGGTAACCGGTATGTCCAGGCTGGCGCCGTCACGCTCGACCTGCAGCACGATCTTGCTGCCGGCACGGCTGCGCACGGTATCGACCACCTGCTGCCAGTCGCTCAAGGCTTTTCCATCCAGGCTCAGCAAGCGGTCGCCGGTTTTCAGGCCAGCTGCCTTGGCAGGGCCTTTAGGATCGAGCTCCGCCAGCACCGGGGGCAACGCCGGGCGCCAGAGGCGCAGCCCCAAAGAGCGGATCGGGTCGGGCTCATCGGCACCCTTGAGCCAGTTATCGAGCGTCAGTACATGGGCGCTGTCGACGGTCGCGCCCTCCTCACGCACATTGATGTGCAACTGGCCACTCTCACCCAGGCGGCGAATCAGCTGCAGGTTGACGGCAGCCCAGCCACTGGTCGGCTTACCATCGATGGACATGATTTCCTGGCCCGCCTTCAGGCCCGCCACTTCAGCCACACTGCCCGGCTCAACCCCACCAATGACCGGGCGCTCCTGCTGGGTGCCCAGCATTGCCAGCACCCAGAAGAACACAATGGCGAGGAGAAAGTTGGCGATAGGCCCAGCCGCGACGATCGCGATGCGCTGGCGTACCGATTTGCGATTGAAGGACTGCTCTGCCTGGCCTGGCGGTACGTCACCTTCACGCTCATCGAGCATCTTGACGTAGCCACCCAAGGGAATGGCCGCCACCACGAACTCGGTGCCGTGGCGGTCATGCCAGCGCAGCAACGGCATGCCGAAACCGACGGAAAAACGCAGGACCTTGACACCACAACGCCGGGCCACCCAGAAGTGACCGAATTCGTGAAAGGTGACCAGCACACCCAATGCCACCAGGGTGCCGATAATCATGTAGAGCGCACTCATGTCTTTCTCCGAATGACGTTCAGCGCAGCCGGGCCTGACGCAGTGCGCCTGGCCTCAGCGCCCGTGATGACTCAACCATTGCCCGGCCAGTTGCCGCGCACGCTGGTCGGCGGCAAACACCGCGTCGAGCGTCTGCACCGCCACGACCGGCTCCTGATCAAGCACTTGTTCGATCATACTCGCGATCTCCGGGAAGCGGATGCGCCGCTGGAGAAATGCCTCCACCGCCACTTCGTTGGCGGCATTGAGCATCGCCGGCGCACTGTTGCCCGCTTCAGCGGCCTGGCGCGCCAGGCGCAAGCACGGAAACCGCTGCTCATCGGGGGCCTGGAAATCCAGGCGCGCGATGGCGAACAGGTCCAGCGGCGCGACACCGGAATCGATCCGCTGCGGCCAGGCCAGCGCATTGGCAATTGGCGTGCGCATGTCCGGGTTACCCAACTGGGCCAGCACCGAACCGTCGACGTAGTCAACCAGCGAGTGAATGACACTCTGGGGATGTACCACCACTTCAACCTGGCTCGGCCGCGCATCGAACAGCCAGCAGGCCTCGATCAGCTCCAGCCCCTTGTTCATCATGCTGGCCGAATCGACCGAAATTTTGCGGCCCATCGACCAGTTAGGGTGGGCACAGGCCTGCTCCGGACTGACCTCGGCCAGGGCCGACAATGGCGTTTCGCGAAACGGCCCGCCCGAGGCGGTCAGCAGGATGCGCCGCACACCGACCTGGGACAGACCGCGCGCATAGTCGCTTGGCAAACACTGGAAAATCGCGTTGTGCTCACTGTCGATGGGCAGGAGTACGGCGCCACTGCGCTGCACTGCCTGCATGAACAGCGCACCGGACATCACCAATGCTTCCTTGTTGGCCAGCAAGACCTTCTTGCCAGCCTCGACTGCCGCCAAGGTCGGACGCAAGCCCGCTGCCCCCACAATGGCCGCCATCACCGTATCGACCTCAGGTGCCGAGGCGACCTGGCACAACCCGGCTTCGCCTTCGAGCACTTCGGTGGCCGACCCGGCCGCCGCCAGGCCTGCGCGCAACTGCTGCGCCGCCTCGGCGCCGGGCACCACGGCAAAGCTCGGCGCATGCCGCAGGCAGAGCGCAAGCAGCTCCTGGAGCCGTGAGTAACCACTCAGCGCGAACACCTGATAGCGCTCGGGATGACGACCAATGACATCCAGGGTGCTCATGCCGATGGAGCCGGTAGCCCCAAGTACGGTAATACGCTGCACGCTGCTCACATCACGCCCCAGTTGGCTGCCCACAGCAGCACCGCAAACAGCGGAATGGCCGCGGTCAGGCTGTCGATACGATCCAGAACGCCACCATGACCCGGCAGCAGGTTGCTACTGTCCTTGATCCCGGAGCGACGCTTGAACATGCTTTCGGTCAGGTCACCGACCACCGACACCAACACCACGACAGCAGCACCCAGCAGGCCAAGCAGCAGCTCACCGAAACTCCAGTCGCGGCTCACACCTACGACTGCGGTGATCACCAGGCTCAGCGCGAGGCCGCCGTAGACACCCTCCCAGCTTTTGCCCGGGCTGACCTGTGGCGCCAGCTTGCGCTTGCCGAAGGCCCGGCCGGAGAAGTAGGCGCCAATGTCAGCACCCCAGACCAGCACCATGACCGCCATGATCAGCCAGTTACCCAACGGCCAGTGCTTGAGCAGCACCAGGCCTTGCCAGGCCGGCAACAGGATCAACAAGCCGATCAGCAGGCGGCAGGCAACACTGGACCAAAGCTCGCTGGTTCGCGGATAGGTCAGCACCAGCCAGGTCGCCCCACCCCACCACAGCACCGAAGCACCCAGCACCCAGGGAGCAAGGTCTGGCATCAGGTAAAGCAGCATGAGCAAGCCGGCCACCACGGCGGCGTAGGCGACACGAAACGCTTGAGCTGCCAGGCCTGCCAGACGCGCCCACTCCCAGGCACCAA
This sequence comes from Pseudomonas vranovensis, assembly GCF_040438935.1. Taxonomy (NCBI): domain Bacteria; kingdom Pseudomonadati; phylum Pseudomonadota; class Gammaproteobacteria; order Pseudomonadales; family Pseudomonadaceae; genus Pseudomonas; species Pseudomonas vranovensis. Next base: position 3,632,618 of record NZ_CP159259.1, read on the forward strand.
GACTCACCACCAACCCGATGAACAGGGCAAAGTCCCCCCCATCGAGGAGAAAGAAGCCGCCCAGGGCAATCGGTAGCAGGATCAGCGCAGTGATGATGCGTTGTTTAAGCATTAAGCACGGGCTCCAGCCTCGACCTGCTCGCTGGTTTTACCGAAGCGGCGCTGGCGCGAAGCATAATCGGCCAGCGCTTTGCGCATGGCCTCGTGTTTGAAGTCCGGCCAGAACAGGTCGGAGAAGTACAGCTCGGCGTAGGCCAGCTGCCACAACAGGAAGTTGCTGATGCGATGCTCGCCACCAGTACGGATGCACAGGTCAGGCAACGGCAGGTCGCCAGTCGCCAGACAGGTTTGCAACAGTTCCGGGGTGATGTCGTCAGGACGCAGGTGACCGGCCTGAACTTCGCGCGCCAGGCGCTGGGCGGCCTGGGCAATATCCCATTGTCCGCCGTAGTTGGCGGCGATTTGCAGGATAAAGCGGTTGTTGCCTGCGGTCAGCGCCTCGGCCTCACGCATGGCAGCCTGCAGCTCGGGATGAAAGCGTGAGCGATCACCAATGATACGCAGGCAGATGTTGTTGTCGTTGAGGCGCTTGGCTTCCCGGCGCAAGGCCGAGAAGAACAGCTCCATCAACGCACCGACCTCGTCGGCCGGTCGTTGCCAGTTTTCGCTGGAGAAGGCGAACAGGGTCAGTACCTCGACCTTGGCCTCGGCGCACACCTCGATGACCGCGCGCACCGCATCAACGCCTGCCTTGTGCCCGGCTACACCGGGCAACAGGCGCTTTTTCGCCCAGCGATTATTCCCATCCATGATGATCGCGACATGGCGCGGCACCGATGGGGATACACCCTGCTTGGTCTTTTCCATCAAAAAAGTCCCGACCCTTAAACGGCCATCAGGTCCTTTTCTTTCTGCTTCACAGCAACTTCGATGTCAGCCACGAACTTGTCGGTCAGCTTCTGGATGTCATCGGCGGCGCGACGTTCTTCGTCTTCGCTGATTTCTTTCTCTTTGACCAGGTCTTTGAGCTGGCTCAACGCGTCACGACGAATGTTACGCACGGCAATGCGGCCATCTTCGGCTGCGTCACGGGCCTGCTTGGTGAAACCCTTGCGGGTTTCTTCAGTCAGTGCCGGCATCGAGATCAGCAGCAGCTCACCCAGGTTGGTCGGGTTGAAACCCAGGCCCGAATTGAGGATGGCTTTCTCTACTGCGGCCAGCATGTTGCGCTCGAAAGCGACCACTTGCAGCGTGCGGGCGTCCTTTACAGTGACGTTGGCAACCTGATTGATCGGGGTGTCGGCACCGTAGTAAGGCACCTGGACGCCAGCCAGGATCTGTGGGTTGGCCGCGCCGGTACGAATACGGCTGAAGGCCTGCGCCAGGGACTCCAGCGATTTCTGCATACGCTCTTGGGCGTCTTTCTTGATTTCGTTGATCATTTTTGAACTTCCTCGATCAGAGTTCCTTCAGCGCCGCCATGCACGATGTTCAGCAGGGCGCCAGGCTTGTTCATGTTGAAGACGCGCAGCGGCATCTTGTGGTCGCGGCACAGGCAGATTGCCGTCAGGTCCATCACGCCCAGCTTGCGATCCAGCACTTCATCGTAGGTCAGATGATCGAACTTCTCGGCATGCGGGTCTTTGAATGGATCTGCAGTGTATACACCATCGACCTTGGTTGCCTTCAATACCACGTCGGCATCGATTTCGATGGCGCGCAGGCAAGCGGCGGAGTCAGTGGTAAAGAACGGGTTGCCGGTGCCGGCAGCGAAGATTACAACTTCTTTGGCGTTCAGGTGGCGCATGGCTTTGCGGCGATCGTAGTGATCGGTCACGCCTACCATGGAAATTGCCGACATGACGATAGCGGTGATGTTCGCGCGTTCCAGCGCATCACGCATGGCAAGACCGTTCATGACGGTGGCCAGCATACCCATGTGGTCGCCAGTGACGCGATCCATGCCGGCTGCACTGAGCGCCGCGCCACGGAACAGGTTGCCACCACCGATCACCAGGCCTACTTGAACACCGATGCCGACCAGCTGGCCGACTTCCAGCGCCATGCGATCCAGGACCTTGGGGTCGATCCCGAATTCTTCCGAGCCCATCAGGGCCTCGCCGCTCAGTTTGAGTAGAATGCGTTTATAGCGAGCTTGATAACCACTGCCCTGCTGAGCCATTGCGAATCTCTCCTGCGGCGTTTGTAAAAATCTTGCGGGCTGTTCTCAGCCCGCGCGTAACTCTAAGCGTGGCGCAGCGACTGCGCCAGCGAAAGGCGGTCTCGTAAACCACTCCCGCTTTGACAAAGAGGCTGCGCGCGTGAGCGGGCAGCCTCTTCGGGGCGACAGATTTGACTCTGTCTTACTGCTTGGCAGCAGCCAGTTGAGCAGCAACTTCTTCAGCGAAGTTGTCGACTGGCTTCTCGATGCCTTCGCCTACTTTGAAGTAGGTGAAGGAAACGATTTCAGCGCCGGCTTTCTTGGCCAGTTCACCGACCTTGATTTCCGGGTTCATGACGAACGCTTGCTCGACCAGGCTGGCTTCGGCCAGGAACTTCGAGATACGGCCTTTGACCATGTTCTCGACGATGTTCTCAGGCTTGCCCTTGATCTTCTCTTCGTTCAGGGTCAGGAAGACGTTCTTCTCACGCTCGATCGCCTCAGCCGAGACTTCCGATGGCAGCAGGAACTCTGGGTTGCTTGCCGCTACGTGCATGGCGATTTCTTTGGCCAGCTGGACGTCGCCACCCTTCAGGACAACAGCAACACCGATCTTGTTGCCGTGCAGGTAGGTACCGACAACGTCACCCTCAACGCGCACCAGGCGACGGATGTTGACGTTCTCGCCTACTTTGGCGACCAGTGCTTCACGAGCCGATTCGCGAGCAGCGATCAGCGGAGCGGCATCGGTCAGCTTCTCGGCGAAAGCTTGTTCAACGCTTTCAGCGACGAAGTTCTTGAAGTCGTCTTGCAGGGCCAGGAAGTCGGTCTGCGAGTTGACTTCCAGCAGGACAGCGGCCTTGTCGTCGGCCTTGATGGCGATAGCGCCTTCAGCGGCAACGTTGCCAGCCTTTTTAGCGGCCTTGATGGCGCCCGAAGCGCGCATGTCGTCAATGGCTTTTTCGATGTCGCCGCCGGCCTTTTCCAGGGCCTTCTTGCAATCCATCATGCCTTCGCCAGTACGCTCACGCAGTTCTTTGACCAGCGCTGCAGTAATTGCTGCCATTTCAAATTCCTCTTGGATAGGTTTTCAACCATTCCACCCGATACTTGACGGGCGTTCAATTCTGTAAATCCACTCACCAGCACTCATGCCCTGACAAGGTTGCAACGGCGATGCTGACAAGAGGATTTCAAGGTGGCAAAAAGGGGGCCTAGCCCCCTTTTTGCGTGCCGAGTAGACGCCAGGCGTCAATTACTCAGCAGCTGGTGCTGCTTCTTCCGCGTAAACTTCGGTGCCGCCGGCAACATTGTTACGACCACGGATAACGGCGTCAGCCATCGAACCCATGTACAGCTGGATAGCGCGGATGGCGTCATCGTTACCTGGGATGATGTAGTCAACGCCTTCTGGGCTGCTGTTGGTATCGACAACGCCGATGACCGGGATGCCCAGCTTGTTGGCTTCGGTGATAGCGATGCGCTCGTGGTCAACGTCGATCACGAACAGCGCATCAGGCAGGCCGCCCATGTCCTTGATACCGCCCAGGCTGCGATCCAGTTTTTCCAGATCACGGGTGCGCATCAGGGCTTCTTTCTTGGTCAGCTTGGCGAAAGTGCCATCTTCGGCCTGGGTTTCCAGGTCGCGCAGACGCTTGATCGAAGCACGGATGGTCTTGTAGTTGGTCAGCATGCCGCCCAACCAGCGGTGATCGACGTACGGCGAACCGCAACGTGCTGCTTCTTCAGCAACGATCTTGCCAGCGGAACGCTTGGTGCCGACGAACAGAATCTTGTTTTTGCCCTGGGCCAGACGCTCGACGAAAGTCAGTGCGTCGTTGAACATTGGCAGGGTTTTTTCAAGGTTGATGATGTGAATCTTGTTGCGCGCGCCGAAAATGTACTTGCCCATTTTCGGATTCCAGTAACGGGTTTGGTGACCGAAGTGCACACCGGCCTTCAGCATATCGCGCATGTTGACTTGGGACATGATAGTTCCTTGATAAGTCGGGTTGGGCCTCCACGTATCCCAATGACCAACCCCGGACCTGTGATCCGAAGCACCCAGGTCATCGTGTCGACACGTGTGTGGGTTTAAGCTTTCGGGGCTATCCCCGCAAAGCGGCGCATTTTATATCACAGAAGCAGGGCAAACGGAACCCGAAATAACATCGGTCGTCAGCGCCTTTTGCACCGGCGCCACAATCGCGCCAGAATGCCTCTATATAAAGGCTGTATCAGCGCCATAGCCGCCTGAGTGGGCAGTGCTCTGGTAGAATCCGGCCTTTCCTCAGTTTATTCGCGCATCCCAGCGCCGTAGAGAGCCTGCAATGACCGTAACCATCAAAACCGCCGAAGACATCGAAAAGATGCGTATCGCCGGCCGCCTGGCCGCCGAAGTCCTGGAGATGATCGAAGAGCACGTCAAGCCCGGTGTCACCACCGAAGCGCTCGACCGCCTGTGCCACGACTATATCGTCAACGTCCAGAAGGCCATCCCGGCGCCGCTGAACTACAAGGGCTTTCCCAAGTCGATCTGCACCTCGGTCAACCACGTGGTATGCCACGGCATCCCCGGCGACAAGCCGCTCAAGGACGGTGACACGCTGAACATCGACGTGACCGTCATCAAGGATGGCTACCACGGCGACACCAGCCGCATGTTCCACGTCGGCAACGTGCCGGTCTGGGCCGAGCGCCTGTCCCAGGTCACCCAGGAATGCATGTACAAGGCCATCGAGCTGGTCAAGCCGGGCTGCCGCCTGGGCGACATCGGCGAAGTGATCCAGAAGCACGCTGAAAAGAACGGCTTCTCGGTGGTTCGCGAGTTCTGCGGTCACGGTATCGGCAAGGTGTTCCACGAAGAGCCGCAGATCCTGCACTATGGCCGTGCCGGCACCGGCATGGAGCTCAAGGAAGGCATGACCTTCACCATCGAGCCGATGATCAACCAGGGCCGCGCCGACACCAAGGTATTGGGCGACGGCTGGACCGCCATCACCAAGGACCGCAAGCTCTCGGCGCAGTGGGAACACACCCTGGTGGTGACTGCCACTGGCTACGAGATCTTCACCCTGCGTAAAGACGACACCATTCCCCGCACGTCGGCCTGATTCAAACAGGAAAGTGACTCGATGCCCCAGGTGGATCCCGAGCTGTTCGATCGCGGCCAGTTCCAGGCGGAACTGGCCCTCAAGGCTAGCCCCATCGCTGCCTTCAAGAAGGCCATCCGCCAGGCGGGCGAAGTGCTCGACAAGCGCTTTCGCGACAACCGCGAGATCCGCCGGCTGATCGAGGACCGCGCCTGGTTCGTCGACAACATCCTGCAGCAGGCCTGGAACCAGTTCACCTGGAGCGAAGACGCCGATATCGCCCTGATTGCCACCGGTGGCTACGGGCGCGGCGAACTGCACCCGCACTCCGACATCGACCTGCTGATCCTGCTCGACAGTGCCGACCATGAAGTGTTTCGCGACTCGATCGAACGCTTCCTGACCCTACTCTGGGACATCGGCCTGGAAGTGGGCCAGAGCGTGCGCTCGGTCGAGGAATGTGCAGAGCAAGCGCGTGCCGACCTGACCGTGGTCACCAACCTCATGGAAAGTCGCACCATCGCCGGCCCCGAGCACTTGCGCCAGCGCATGCTCGAGGTCACCAGCACCGCGCACATGTGGCCGAGCAAGGAGTTCTTCCTGGCCAAACGCGCGGAACAGAAGGCCCGGCACCACAAGTACAACGACACCGAATACAACCTTGAGCCCAACGTGAAGGGCTCACCAGGCGGGCTGCGCGACATCCAGACCGTGCTTTGGATCGCCCGTCGCCAATACGGCACCCTCAACCTGCACGCCCTGGCCGGTGAAGGCTTCCTGCTGGAAAGCGAGAATGCCCTGCTGGCCTCCTCCCAGGAGTTCCTGTGGAAAGTGCGCTACGCCTTGCACATGCTGGCGGGCCGCGCCGAGGACCGCTTGCTGTTCGACCACCAGCGCAGTATTGCCAGCTTGCTGGGTTTTACCGATGAGAACCCCAAGCGGGCCATCGAGCAGTTCATGCAGCAATACTACCGGGTGGTCATGAGCATCGCCGAGCTCAGCGACCTGATCATCCAGCACTTCGAGGAGGTCATCCTCGACGACGACAGTGGCAATACCCAGCCACTGAACGCTCGCTTCCGCCTGCATGACGGCTACATCGAGGCGGTCAGGCCGAACGTGTTCAAGCGTACGCCATTCGCCATGCTGGAAATCTTCGTGCTGATGGCGCAACACCCGGAAATCAAAGGTGTGCGTGCCGACACCATTCGCCTGCTGCGCGAACACCGGCACCTGATCGACGACGACTTTCGCAACGACATTCGCAACACCAGCCTGTTCATCGAGCTGTTCAAGTGCGAGATCGGCATTCACCGCAACCTGCGGCGCATGAACCGCTACGGCATCCTCGGCCGTTACCTGCCGGAGTTCGGCCTGATCGTCGGGCAGATGCAGCACGACCTGTTCCACATCTATACGGTCGACGCCCACACCCTGAACCTGATCAAGCACCTGCGCAAACTGCAGTACACCCCGGTGTCCGAGAAATTCCCGCTGGCCAGCAAGCTCATGGGCCGACTGCCCAAGCCTGAACTGATCTACCTGGCCGGGCTCTATCACGACATCGGCAAGGGGCGCCAGGGCGACCACTCCGAGCTTGGCGCCGTCGACGCCCAGGCCTTTTGCGTACGCCACCAGTTGCCGGTGTGGGACAGCCGCCTGATCGTCTGGCTGGTGCAGCATCACCTGGTGATGTCGACCACCGCCCAGCGCAAGGACCTCTCCGATCCACAGGTGATCCACGATTTTGCACAACTGGTGGGTGACGAAACCCGCCTGGATTACCTCTACGTGCTGACCGTGGCCGATATCAACGCCACCAACCCGAGCCTGTGGAACTCATGGCGTGCAAGCCTCTTGCGCCAGCTCTACACCGAGACCAAGCGCGCCTTGCGCCGCGGCCTTGAGAACCCACTGGACCGCGAAGAGCAGATCCGCCAGACCCAGAGTGCCGCCCTGGACATTCTCATCCGCGAGGGCACCGACCCGGACGACGTCGAGCAGCTCTGGGCGCAACTGGGTGACGACTACTTCCTGCGCCATACCGCCGCCGACGTGGCCTGGCACAGCGACGCGATCCTGCAGCAGCCAGCCGACGGCGGCCCGCTGGTGCTGATCAAGGAAACCACCCAGCGCGAGTTCGAAGGCGGCACGCAGATCTTCATCTATGCCCCCGACCAGCACGATTTCTTCGCCGTGACCGTAGCGGCCATGGACCAGCTCAACCTGAACATCCACGACGCCCGCATCATCACCTCCAGCAGCCAGTTCACCCTCGACACCTATATTGTGCTCGACAACGATGGTGGCTCGATCGGCGACAATCCGCAGCGGGTCAAGGAGATTCGCGACGGCCTGACCGACGCCCTGCGCAACCCGGATGATTACCCGACCATCATCAAGCGTCGCGTACCGCGCCAGCTCAAGCACTTCACCTTTGCGCCGCAGGTCACCATCCACAACGACGCCCAGCGGCCGGTCACCATCCTCGAGCTCAGCGCCCCCGACCGCCCGGGCCTGCTCGCGCGGATCGGCAAGATCTTCCTGGAGTTCGACCTGTCGCTGCAAAATGCCAAGATTGCCACCCTCGGTGAACGGGTCGAAGACGTTTTCTTCATTACCGACGCCGACAACCAGCCGCTGTCCGACCCCCAGCTGTGCAGCCGCCTGCAGGATGCCATTGTCGAGCAATTGCGCGTCGACCAGGCCGCCGCGGCACCGATTTCCCGCCTGACCATTTAACGTTTGACGAGACCTTGCGCCGATGAACACCGATTTGCTTCAGCTTCAGCCTTACCCGTTCGAGAAACTGCGTGCATTGCTCGGCAGCGTTCAGCCAGCCGCCGACAAACGCGCCATTGCCCTGTCGATCGGTGAGCCCAAGCATGAATCGCCGGCCTTCGTCGCCCAGGCACTGGCCGACAACCTGCAGCAGATGGCCGTCTACCCCACGACTGCTGGCCTTCCAGCCCTGCGCCAGGCCATCACCCGCTGGTGCGAGCGTCGCTTCAAGGTGCCCAGCGGCTGGTTGGATGCCGACAAACACGTGCTGCCGGTCAACGGCACCCGTGAAGCCCTGTTCGCCTTCACCCAGGCCGTGGTCAACCGTGACGCAGACGGCCTGGTGATCAGCCCCAACCCGTTCTACCAGATCTACGAAGGTGCGGCCCTGCTGGCCGGCGCCACCCCGCACTACCTGCCCTGCCTCGACAGCAACGGTTTCAACCCGGACTTCGACGCCGTCTCGGCGCAAACATGGAAACGCTGCCAGATCCTGTTCCTGTGCTCGCCCGGCAACCCCACCGGCGCCCTGGTGCCGATGGAAACCCTGAAAAAGCTCATTGCCCTGGCTGATGAGCACGATTTCGTGATTGCTGCCGATGAGTGCTACAGCGAACTGTACTTCGATGAGCAAACTCCGCCGCCTGGCCTGCTCAGCGCCTGCGTCGAGCTGGGTCGCAGCGACTTCAAGCGTTGCGTGGTATTCCACAGCCTGTCCAAGCGTTCCAACCTGCCGGGCCTGCGCTCGGGCTTCGTCGCCGGTGACGCCGAGATCATCAAGCCGTTCCTGCTGTACCGCACCTACCATGGCTGCGCCATGCCCATCCAGACCCAACTGGCGAGCATTGCGGCCTGGAACGATGAGGAGCACGTACTGGCCAACCGCGACCTGTATCGCGAGAAGTTCGATGCGGTATTGGAAATTCTGGCGCCGGTGCTCGACGTGCAGCGCCCGGACGGCGGCTTCTATCTCTGGGCCAGGGTGCCGGGTGACGATGCCGAGTTCTGCCGCGACCTGTACAAGACCCAGCACGTGACCGTCGTACCTGGCTCTTACCTGTCCCGTGAAGTGAATGGCATCAACCCAGGGGCCGGCCGCGTGCGCATGGCGCTGGTTGCGTCGCTGGCCGAATGCGTGGAAGCCGCTGAGCGGATTCGCGACTTCTTGAAGAAGTAAGTTATCGCGGGGTACGCCCGCTCCTACCGTAGGAGCGGGTTTGCCAAGCGAATCATTTAACTGCCCCCAGGTTCGCCTCGCTCAAGTCCAGCTCCCCCAGCACTTCGCGCACTACATCATCACCCACCTGGTGATGCCGGTGCAGCCTGTACAGCTCCAGCCGCTGCGCCCGCAGCGCACGCAACCGCAAGCGCCGCTCCAACTGGTCCATCTGTTCGGCCAGGGCCTGGGCCTCGGCATTGTCATTGAAGGTGTCCAGTTGATGCCGGTACTCGGCCATCAAACGCGCCTTGAGTTCTGCCGCCAGCGCTGCCTGAGCCGCATCCTGCGGGGACCCGGGCTCGGCCAGCTCTTCGGCTTCCAGGGCATGGATTGCAGCTTCAGCCGTGCGCCGCCAGGCATCCTTGGCTTCCTGACGCAACGTGTCATCCGGACTCTTGGGCACCCCACGCAACAAAATCGGCAAGGCGATACAGGCCGAGACCAGCGACAGCAAAATGACCCCCGCGGCGATGAAGATCAGCAGGTCCCTTTCCGGGAATGCAGTGCCGGCGCTGATCAGCAGCGGCACCGACATGACACCGGCCAGCGTCACGGCCCCGCGTACACCGCCAATGGTCAGCAGCCAGCAGGAACGTGCATTGGGTACCTCCACCAAGTCCTTCTTGCCGCGCCAGCGGCGGACCATGCCGATCAGGCGCCACACGCCCTGCACCCAGACAAAACGCAGCACCACCAGCACCGCAAAGATCGCCACCACATCCAGGCAGCGCCACAACAGGGTCGGCCACAGCGACGCCTCATGGCTGGTGACGGCCTTGATGATGTCCGGCAATTGCAGGCCCAGCAGCAGGAAGATCAAGCCGTTGAAACTGAACTCCAGCAGCGACCAGACACTGCGGTTGAGCAACCGGGTGCTGGTCTGGCGCGGCAGCAGGTCGAGCCAGCTCTGCATCATCCCCGCCGCCACCGCCGAGAGAATCCCGGAGGCGCCAAGGCGCTCGGCCAGCACATAGGCGGCAAACGGCAGCAGCAACATGAACACTACGTGGGTGGCCGGATCATCCCAACCGCGCGCGATCATCCAGGCGCGCAAGCGCCCTACCAACCAACTCAGCGCAACACCAATCGCCAGGCCACCCACCGCCACCAGAACGAAGGTAAGACTGGCCTGCGCCAGCGAGAACGCCCCGGTAATCGCCGCCACCAGGGCGAACTTGAAGGTCACCAGGCCGGTGGCATCGTTCATCAAGGCTTCGCCCTGAAGCATGTGCATCAGCGGGGTTGGCAAGCGATCCTGGGCAATGGCCGATACCGCTACGGCGTCGGTCGGCGACAATACAGCCGCCAGGGCAAAAGCCACCGGCAGCGGAATGCTCGGCAAGATCCAGTGAATGAAATAGCCGGCCCCCACCACAGTGAACAGCACCAGGCCAACAGCCAGTGTCAGGATCGGACCCCGCAAGCGCCACAGGTCACGCTTGGGCATGCGCCAACCATCGGCAAACAGCAAAGGCGGCAGGAACAGAAAGAGGAAAAGTTCTGGGTCCAGGGCCACGTGCAACCCCAGGGTCGGCCATGCCAGCAAGGCGCCGGCGCCGATCTGTACCAGCGGCAGCGGCAGTGGAATTACCCGCCCCACGAGCTTGGAGACACTCACCAGCATCAGCAGGATGAGAACGGTGTAGGCTGATTGCATACGGCGTGTTCCTGTTCAATTCATGCGCAATCAACGGCATACATGGCCCGGGCAGGGCTTGCCATTGAAACGACATAGTAGCCGTTCAGGCTGCTGGCACACCGCTGCACAAAAGTCGCAGAGGCTGCCGAAACCTGTAACACAATGCTACAAAGTGCCTAGGCAAGGCCAACCCAAACCGGTTGACCGTGGCATAATCCTTCACCATTTTTTCCCAGGAGGGGCAAGACATGATCAACCGCGACAAGCCATTGCACCTTTATGGAATCAAGGCCTGTGACACCATGAAGAAAGCCCGTACCTGGCTGGAAGACAAAGGCCTGGGCTACGACTTTCACGACTACAAGACCCAAGGCATTGACCGTGACAGCCTGACCCGCTGGTGTAACGAACACGGCTGGGAAACCGTCCTCAACCGTGCCGGCACTACCTTCCGCAAGCTCGACGACGCTCAGAAGGCCGACCTCGACCAGGCCAAGGCCATCGAACTGATGCTGGCCCAACCGTCGATGATCAAGCGCCCGGTGCTCGACCTCGGCGCGCGGACCCTGGTGGGCTTCAAGCCCGACCTGTACGCAGCCGCCCTTAAATAACGCGGCGCCAAGCTTTCATTCAAATTCGCAAGAGGTAACTGCATGTCCACTTCCCTGTTCAGCCTGGCCTTCGGTGTCGGCACCCAAAACCGTCAGGGCGCCTGGCTGGAAGTCTTCTACGCACAGCCACTGATCAATCCGAGTGCCGAACTGGTTGCCGCCATCTCGCCCGTACTGGGTTATGAAGGTGGCAACCAGGCCATCGCCTTCAGCAACACCCAGGCCGCACAGCTGGCCGATGCCCTCAAGGGTGTCGACGCCGCTCAGGCCGCCCTGCTGACCCGCCTGGCCGAAAGCAACAAGCCGCTGGTTGCCACCCTGCTGGCCGAAGACGCCGCCCTGACCTCCACCCCGGAGGCCTACCTCAAGCTGCACCTGCTCTCGCACCGCCTGGTCAAGCCGCACGGCCTGAGCCTGGCCGGCATCTTCCCGTTGCTGCCGAACGTGGCCTGGACCAGCCAGGGTGCCGTCGACCTGGCCGAACTGGCCGAACAGCAGCTCGAAGCACGCCTGAAGGGCGAACTGCTCGAAGTGTTCTCGGTCGACAAGTTCCCGAAAATGACCGACTACGTAGTACCTGCAGGCGTGCGCATTGCCGACAGCGCCCGCGTACGCCTGGGTGCCTACATTGGTGAAGGCACCACCGTCATGCACGAAGGCTTCGTCAACTTTAACGCCGGCACAGAAGGCCCAGGCATGATCGAAGGCCGCGTTTCGGCGGGCGTGTTCGTCGGCAAGGGCTCGGACCTGGGCGGCGGCTGCTCGACCATGGGCACCCTGTCGGGCGGCGGCAACATCATCATCAAGGTCGGCGAAGGCTGCCTGATCGGCGCCAACGCCGGTATCGGCATCCCGCTGGGTGACCGCAACACCGTCGAAGCCGGCCTGTACATCACTGCAGGCACCAAAGTGGCACTGCTCGACGAGCAGAACCAGTTGGTCAAAGTGGTCAAGGCGCGCGATCTGGCGGGCCAGACCGACCTGCTGTTCCGTCGTAACTCGGTAACCGGCGCAGTAGAGTGCAAGACGCACAAGTCGGCGATCGAACTGAACGAAGCGCTGCACGCCCACAACTAAGTGGTACCATCGGGCCTGGCCTAACGCCAGGCCCGATATTCAGGTCCGATCATCATGTTCCAGCCCTCCCCGTGGCGTACTGACTTCCCAGCCATCGCCGCCCTGCAACGCCAGCACCAGACCTACCTGGACAGCGCTGCCACCACGCAAAAGCCACAAATCCTGCTCGATGCCCTGAGCCATTATTACGGCCACGGCGCCGCCAATGTGCATCGTGCCCAACACCTCCCCGGCGCCTTGGCTACCCAGGCTTTCGAGCGTAGCCGGGAAAAGGTTGCCAGCTGGCTGAATGCCGGTGACACCCAGAGCATCATCTTCACCCATGGCGCCACGTCGGCACTCAACCTGCTGGCCTATGGCCTTGAAGGACAGTTCGAGGCCGGTGACGAAATCGTCATCAGCGCCCTGGAACACCACGCCAACCTTCTACCCTGGCAACAGCTGGCCCATCGTCGCGGCCTCAAGCTGGTGATCCTGCCCCTGGATGGCCGCGGCCTGATCGACCTTGAAACTGCACTCCAGCTGATTGGCCCGCGCACCCGCTTGCTGGCGGTGAGCCAGCTGTCCAATGTTCTGGGCGCCTGGCAGCCCCTCGCACCGCTGCTGGACCACGCCCGCGCCCAAGGCGCGCTGACCGTTGTCGACGGCGCCCAAGGGGTGGTGCATGGTCGTCAGGACATGCAGCAACTGGGCTGCGACTTCTATGTGTTTTCCAGCCACAAACTCTATGGCCCCGACGGCGTCGGCGTGCTTTACGGCGGCAGCGAAGCCCTGGCACGCCTGCGCCATTGGCAGTTCGGCGGCGAAATGGTCCAGATCGCCGACTACCAGAGCGCAAGCTTTCGTCCGGCGCCCCTGGGTTTCGAGGCTGGCACACCGCCTATTGCGAGCGTCATCGGCCTGGGGGCCAGCCTCGATTACCTGGCCGGGCTCGACCCGAGCGCTGTGATCGAACACGAAGCCGGCTTGCATCGCCATCTGTTGCGCGGCCTCAATGATCGCGAAGGCATCCGCCTGCTGGGTCAGCCGCAGCTGGCCCTGGCCAGTTTCGTGGTCGAAGGCGTCCACAACGCTGACCTCGCGCATATGCTGACCGAACAAGGCATTGCTGTACGCGCCGGACATCACTGCGCCATGCCGCTGCTCAAAAGCCTCGGCCTGGACGGTGCCATCCGCGTTTCCCTTGCCCTGTACAACGACTCCGCCGACCTGCAGCGCTTCTTCGAGGCACTGGATCAAGCCCTGGAGCTGCTGCGATGAGCCTGCCCGATAGCGCACAAGAAGCCCTTGCCAGCTTTGAGCAGGCGGCCGGCTGGGAACAACGGGCCCGCCTGCTGATGCAATGGGGTGAGCGCTTGGCACCGTTGAGTGACGAGGAAAGATCCGAGGCCAACCGGGTTCATGGCTGCGAAAGCCAGGTGTGGCTGGTCGCCGAACAACACGATGGCCAATGGCGATTCAAGGGTGCCAGCGATGCACGGATCATTCGCGGCCTGCTGGCACTGCTGCTGGTGCGGGTCGAGGGCCTGTCCAGCGCTGAACTTGTGCAGCTCGACCTGCCCGCCTGGTTCCTTCAGCTGGGCCTGGGCCGCCAGCTCTCCCCCTCGCGCAGCAACGGCCTGAACGCCGTGCTGCAGCGCATGGCTCAGCTCGCCGCCGACGCCTGAGCCTTGTTGCGCTCGGAGGGGCGACGGGCACCCGCTACCAGCTTTTCCACCGCCTTGCTGGCGGCGACCATGCCGAAGGTCGCCGTCACCATCATCACCGCGCCGAAGCCGCCGGAGCAATCGAGCTTGACGCCCTCGCCGACAAAACTCTTCTGCAGGCAAACACTGCCGTCCCCCTTGGGGTAGCGCAGCTGCTCAGTGGAAAACACGCACGGCACGCTGTAGTTGCGGGTGACCGTACGCGAAAAGTTGTAGTCCCGGCGCAAGGTCGAACGCACGCGAGAGGCCAGCGGGTCGTTGAAGGTCTTGTTCAGGTCGGCCACCTGGATCTGGGTCGGATCGATCTGCCCACCGGCGCCGCCGGTGGTGATGATGGTGACCTTGTGCCGCTTGCACCAGCCGATCAACGCCGCCTTGGCCATGACACTGTCGATGCAGTCGATCACACAGTCGATGTCCTTGCCGATGTATTCGGGCAGGGTTTCCTTGGTCACGAAGTCCACCACCGCATGCACCTTGCACGCAGGATTGATCGCCCGCAGGCGTTCGGCCATGACCTCGGCCTTGGCGCGACCGATAGTGCCTTCCATCGCATGCAACTGGCGGTTGGTGTTGCTGACGCAGACATCGTCCAGGTCAAACAGCGAGATTTCACCGACGCCACTACGGGCCATCGCCTCGGCCGCCCACGAACCGACGCCGCCGATGCCGACGATTGCCACATGGGCTTCGCGCAGGCGCTGCAGGCCGTTATCGCCATACAACCTTGCAACACCGGCAAAGCGTGGATCATCTGTACTCATGGCCATACCCCGAAAAAACCGGCGCGCATTATAGGCCTCTTGCGGCCCGATGCCATCCCGCTTCAGACCGGACGCCACGCCGGAGTTGGTAAAGTCGGCGCTAATCCTGCTTTAATGTCCGATGCAATCTTCAGTCTTGGACGACAACAGCACGGGCCCAAGAACTTCAATACGTGGAGTCTATCTAACCTACAGCCGCCAACCTGTTCCTACACAGCATAGGCGGGCTAAGAGCAGGATCCGCGCCGTGTGGCGCTCGCCCGTTCCACCCTTCGGAACCCGAACTATCTATGTCATCGCGTAAATTTGGTATCAACCTGGTGATAGTCATGGCGATTGCCGCACTATTCACCGGGTTCTGGGCACTGATCAACCGCCCCGTATCTGCACCCGACTGGCCGGAGCAGATTTCCGGCTTCTCCTACTCGCCGTTTCGTCTAGGCGAAAGCCCGCAGAAGGGCCAGTACCCCAACGAAGACGAGTTGCGCCAAGACCTGGAGCAGTTGAGCAAGCTCACCGACAGCATTCGTATCTACACCGTCGAAGGTACCCAGGCCGAGATACCGCGCCTGGCCGAGGAGTTCGGCCTGCGGGTGACGCTCGGGGTATGGATCAGTCCGGACCTCGAACGCAACGAACGGGAAATCCAGAAAGCCATCGAACTGGCCAACAGCTCGCGCAGCGTCGTGCGCGTGATGGTCGGTAACGAGGCCCTGTTCCGCGAAGAAATCACCCCCGAGGCGTTGATCCAGTACCTGGACCGGGTCCGGGCCGCCGTGAAAGTACCGGTGACCACCAGCGAACAGTGGCACATCTGGAAGGAACACCCCGAGTTGGCCAAGCACGTCGACCTGATTGCAGCTCACATTCTGCCGTACTGGGAGTTCATCCCGATGAAAGAAGCCGGTCAGTTCGTGCTCGACCGTGCCCGCGACCTCAAACAGCTCTTCCCGCGCAAGTCGCTGCTGCTTTCCGAGGTCGGCTGGCCCAGCAATGGCCGCATGCGCGGAGGCGCCGACGCCACCCAGGCCGACCAGGCAATCTACTTGCGCACCTTGGTCAATACCCTCAACCGCCAGGGCTACAACTACTTCGTCATCGAGGCCTACGATCAACCCTGGAAAGCCAGCGACGAAGGTTCGGTGGGTGCCTACTGGGGCGTGTTCAATGCCGCTCGCCAGCAGAAATTCAATTTTGAAGGGCCGGTCGTGGCCATCCCACAATGGCGCGTACTCGCGGTAGGTTCAGTGGTGCTGGCGATGCTGTCGCTGACCCTGCTGCTGATCGACGGCTCGGCCCTGCGCCAGCGCGGCCGCACCTTCCTGACCTTCATCGCCTTTCTCTGCGGCTCGGTACTGGTGTGGATCGGCTATGACTACAGCCAGCAATACAGCACCTGGTTCAGCTTGACCGTAGGCTTTCTGCTCGCCCTGGGTGCCCTTGGGGTATTCATCGTGCTGTTGACCGAAGCCCATGAACTGGCCGAGGCAGTATGGATTCACAAGCGTCGCCGGGAATTCCTGCCGGTGCAGGCCGACAGCGCCTACCGGCCGAAAGTGTCGGTGCATGTGCCGTGCTACAACGAGCCGCCGGAGATGGTCAAACAGACCCTCAATGCCCTCGCCGCCCTCGATTACCCGGACTACGAAGTCCTGATCATCGACAACAACACCAAGGACCCGGCCGTCTGGGAGCCGATCAAGGCCCACTGCGAGATGCTCGGCGAGCGCTTCAAGTTCTTCCATGTCTCGCCCCTTGCCGGGTTCAAGGGCGGTGCGCTGAACTACCTGATCCCGCATACGGCCAAGGACGCCGAGGTAATCGCAGTGATCGACTCGGACTACTGCGTGGACCGCAACTGGCTCAAGCACATGGTGCCGCACTTTGCCGACCCGAAAATCGCCGTGGTGCAATCGCCGCAGGACTATCGCGACCAGAACGAAAGCACCTTCAAGAAGCTGTGCTACAGCGAGTACAAGGGCTTCTTCCATATCGGCATGGTGACTCGCAACGACCGCGACGCGATCATCCAGCACGGCACCATGACCATGACCCGCCGCTCGGTGCTCGAAGAACTGGGCTGGGCCGACTGGTGCATCTGTGAAGACGCCGAACTGGGCCTGCGGGTGTTCGAGAAAGGTTACTCGGCGGCGTACTCCCATGAGAGCTATGGCAAGGGCCTGATGCCCGACACCTTCATCGACTTCAAGAAGCAGCGCTTCCGCTGGGCCTATGGCGCCATCCAGATCATCAAGCGCCATTCCGCGGCGCTGCTGCGCGGCAAAGATTCGGAACTCACCCGTGGCCAGCGCTATCACTTCCTGGCCGGCTGGCTACCTTGGATCGCCGACGGCATGAACATTTTCTTCACCGTGGGCGCCCTGCTCTGGTCGGCAGCGATGATCATCGTGCCGCAACGGGTCGACCCGCCGCTGCTGATCTTCGCCATTCCGCCGCTGGCGCTGTTCGTCTTCAAGGTCGGCAAGATCGTGTTCTTGTACCGCCGCGCGGTCGGGGTCAACCTCAAGGACGCCTTCGCCGCGGCCCTGGCGGGCCTTGCGCTGTCGCACACCATTGCCAAGGCGGTGCTGTACGGGTTCTTTACCAGCAGCATTCCGTTCATTCGCACTCCCAAGCATGCCGATAGCCATGGTCTGCTGGTGGCTATTTCCGAGGCCCGCGAAGAGCTGTTCATCATGGTCTTGCTGTGGGGCGCTGCGGCCGGGATCTACCTGGTCCAGGGCCTGCCGAGCAATGACATGCGCTTCTGGGTGACCATGCTGCTGGTGCAATCGCTGCCGTACCTGGCGGCCTTGATCATGGCGATGCTGTCGTCGCTGCCAAAACCCGTGGATGCCGTCCAACCTGCCCAGGCATCTTGACCGGTCTTTTGTAGCCGCGGCCGCCAGGCTGCGATCGGCCACAATGTGGCCGCCAAGATTGAATGGCGACTGCTATGCAGTCGATCGCAGCCCGACGGCAGCGGCTACAGATCGTCGCTCCAGTAGTTTTGCTATAAGATAACGCCCCTCGAATTCGTGCCCTGCCTTGCCCCCGGAGTTCCTTCAATGACGGCCCCAGCCGACCTCTCGCCTACCCTTGAACTGGCCTGCGACCTGATCCGTCGCCCCTCGGTGACCCCAGTGGACGCCGATTGCCAGAAACAAATGATGCAGCGCCTGGGCGATGCCGGCTTCATGCTCGAGCCGATGCGCATCGAAGACGTCGATAACTTCTGGGCCACCCACGGTACCCAGGATGGTCCGGTGCTGTGCTTTGCCGGTCACACCGATGTAGTGCCGACCGGCCCGGTGCAGGCCTGGCAGAACGATCCGTTCGACGCCCTGATCGATGCCGACGGCATGCTCTGTGGCCGCGGCGCCGCCGACATGAAAGGCAGCCTGGCGGCCATGGTAGTGGCCACCGAGCGCTTCGTCGCCGACTACCCCGACCACCGCGGCAAGGTCGCCTTCCTCATCACCAGCGACGAAGAAGGCCCGGCCCACCACGGTACCAAGGCGGTCATCGAGCGCCTGGCCGCGCGCAAGGAACGCCTGGACTGGTGCATCGTCGGCGAGCCGTCGAGCACCAGCCTGGTGGGTGACGTGGTCAAGAACGGCCGTCGCGGCTCCCTCGGCGCCAAGCTGACCGTACGCGGTGTGCAGGGGCATGTGGCCTACCCGCACCTGGCCAAGAACCCGATCCACCTGGCCGCCCCGGCCCTGGCGGAACTGGCGGCCGAGCACTGGGACGAAGGCAACGCATTCTTCCCGCCGACCAGCTTCCAGATCTCAAACCTCAATTCCGGCACCGGTGCCACCAACGTGGTGCCGGGCGAGCTCACCGCGCTGTTCAACTTCCGCTTCTCGACCGAGTCGACGGTCGAAGGCCTGCAGCAGCGTGTCGCCGCAATCCTCGACAACCACCAGCTGGACTGGCATGTGGACTGGGCGCTGTCGGGCCTGCCGTTCCTGACCGAGCCCGGTGACCTGCTCGATGCCGTCTCGGCCAGCATCAAGGCCGTGACCGGCCGTGAAACCCAAGCCTCGACCAGTGGTGGCACTTCCGACGGGCGCTTCATTGCCACCCTCGGTACCCAGGTGGTTGAACTGGGCCCGGTCAACGCGACCATCCACCAGGTCAACGAGCGGATCCTGGCCAGCGACCTGGATGTGCTGACCGAGATCTACTACCAGACCCTGACCCGGTTGCTTGCCTGATGCTCACCTGCCCTATCTGCAGCGCTCCGCTGAGCACTCTCGACAACGGTGTGGCCTGCCCGGCCGGGCATCGTTTCGACCGTGCCCGTCAGGGTTACCTGAACCTGTTGCCGGTGCAGCACAAGAACAGTCGCGACCCCGGCGACAACCAGGCCATGGTCGAAGCCCGCCGCGACTTTCTCAACGCCGGGCACTACGCCCCGGTGGCCCGCCGGCTGGCGGAGCTTGCCGCACAGCGTGCGCCTGAGCGCTGGCTGGATATCGGCTGCGGCGAGGGTTACTACACCGCCCAGATCGCCGAGGCGCTGCCCGAGGCCGACGGCTACGCGCTGGACATCTCCCGCGAGGCGGTCAAGCGTGCCTGCCGGCGCAACCCGGCACTGACCTGGCTGGTAGCAAGCATGGCGCGGGTGCCCCTGGCCGATGCCAGCTGCCAGTTCCTGGCCAGCGTGTTCAGCCCCCTGGACTGGCAGGAGGCGCTGCGCCTGCTCGCCCCTGGCGGCGGCCTGATGCGGGTCGGCCCGACCAACGAGCACCTGATCGAGTTGCGCCACAAGCTCTACGATGAAGTGCGCGACTACGCCGACGACAAGCACCTGGCGCTGGTCCCGGCAGGCATGCAGCATGCCCACAGTGAAACCCTGAGATTCCGCCTGAGCCTTGTCGATGGCAAGTCCCGCGCCGACCTGCTGGCCATGACCCCTCATGGCTGGCGCGCCAGCGCGGAAAAACGAGCCGGCGTCATCGAACAGGCCGAACCTTTCGAGGTCACGGTATCGATGCGTTACGATTACTTTGTGCGCCAAGACTGAGCACACCCGGAGCCCCCATGCGCCAACCCGATATCGAGATTTACCTCAAAGACGCCGACGTCGACCACAAGCAGATCGCTGACTGGCTGACCCAGGCATTGGGCCCTTGCAGCGAATGGCAGCAAAAAGGCCAGACCTGGAAATGCACGGCCGGTAACATTCCAGTTACCTGGTTACCGAAGGCTGTAGGCAAATGGAACAGTCTCTACCTGGAAAGTGACCAGACCCCGTGGGACGATGACATCGCCTGCGCCCGCGCCGCCTTTGCCGCACTGAACGTCGAAGTACGCTGTGCGCCGGGTACCTGGGTCGAGGAAGAAGGTGAGGACGATGCCGATCGCTGGATCCGCATCAGCGCCGACGGTGAAGAGGAAATCACCTGGCGTACCAGCTGAGCCGGCTTCTACGAAAAGGCCCGCCCCGGTCGTCCGGCGGCGGGCCTTTTCGCTGGTGGGCCCAGGCTCAAGGCTTGTGACCCGGTGCTTACAGCCCGATTACATCTTCCGCCTGCAGGCCTTTCTGGCCCTGAGTCAGACTGTATTCGACCTGTTGCCCCTCGATGAGGGTGCGATGCCCCTCACCACGAATGGCACGGTAGTGAACGAACACGTCCGCGCCACCTTCACGCTGAATGAAGCCATAACCCTTGGCGTCATTGAACCACTTCACACTTCCAGTTTCACGAGACGACATCTGAACTACTCCGAATTTTTATTTTGGAATCGCCTTGCTTGCAGAGGGGTCACCACCCTCCACCGACGCAGCTTGCAGAAAACTCCTGCAAGCGGCGGACCGAGTATAAGACACACTTAAATTAAATTTCATGACCGGAGTGCTTTTTGCTGAACTTGCGCAGATACGGCACACTAACCGACTGAGCAATCACTCGAAAATCTCATCCAGAGCACACACCGTATGACCCGTTCCCCCCTGCGCCGCCTGATCTTTGGCGCCCTGCGTCGCCTGTTGTACCTGTGGGTTCGCTCCGAGACCATCAACCAGTCAGCCTTCACCCTGAACCTGGACCGCAGCCGTCCGGTGTTCTATGCCCTGCAATCGCCCTCCCTGACCGACCTGGCCGTGCTCGACCGCGAGTGCACCAAAGCGGGGCTTCCGCGCCCGGTACTGCCGGTGTCGGTGGGCACCCTGCACGAGCCTGCCGCGTTCTTCTACCTCACACCCGAGCCCGACTGGCTTGGCCGCCAGGACAAGCGTGGCGCACCGCCGACCCTCGCCCGTCTGGTCAATGCCATCAGCCAGCATGCCGAGGAAGACGCACAGATCATTCCGGTCAGCGTGTTCTGGGGCCAGTCACCGGCCAGCGAGTCCAGCCCCTGGAAGCTGCTGTTCGCCGACAGCTGGGCCGTCACCGGCCGCTTGCGGCGACTGCTGACCGTGCTGATCCTGGGCCGCAAGACCCGCGTGCAGTTTTCCGAGCCGATCCACCTGCGTGAGCTGGTGCAGCACAACAAAGGCCACGAACGCACGGTGCGCATGGCCCAGCGCATGCTGCGGGTACACTTTCGCAACCTCAAGACTGCAGTCATCGGCCCGGACATCTCGCACCGACGCAACCTGGTCAAAGGCCTGGTCCACGATCCACTGGTTCGCCAAGCCATCGCCGACGAAGCCGAACGCCAGAGCATTCCCCTGGCCAAGGCCGAGGCCCAGGCCCTGCGCTATGGCAACGAGATTGCCTCGGACTACACCTACACCGCCATCCGTTTTCTCGAAGTGGTGCTCAGCTGGTTCTGGAACAAGATCTACGACGGCATCAAGGTCAATCACATCGAGCAGGTGCAGGGCATCGCTCCGGGTCACGAGGTGATCTACGTACCTTGCCATCGTAGCCACATCGACTATTTGCTGCTGTCCTACCTGCTGTTTCGCAACGGCCTGACACCACCGCACATCGCCGCCGGCATCAACCTGAACATGCCCGTGATCGGCGGCCTGCTGCGCCGTGGCGGGGCGTTCTTCATGCGCCGCACGTTCAAGGGCAACCCGCTGTACACGGCGGTGTTCAATGAATACCTGCATACCCTGTTCACCAAGGGCTTCCCGGTGGAGTACTTCGTCGAGGGTGGCCGTTCGCGCACTGGACGCATGCTGCAGCCAAAGACCGGCATGCTGGCCATTACCTTGCGCAGCTACCTGCGTTCCTCGCGCACGCCAATCGTCTTTGTGCCGGTGTACATCGGCTACGAGCGCGTGCTTGAAGGCCGTACCTATCTGGGTGAGCTGCGCGGCGCGAGCAAAAAGAAGGAGTCGATCTTTGACATCTTCAAGGTCCTGGGCGCCCTCAAGCAGCGCTTCGGCCAGGTGGCGGTCAACTTTGGCGAACCGATTCGCCTGGGCGCCTTCCTCGACCAGCAGCAACCGGGCTGGCGCGAGCAGGCCCATGCGCCCCAGTTCCGCCCAGCCTGGTTGAACGAAACCACCTCGCGCCTGGGTGAAAAGGTCGCCCGCCACCTCAACGAGGCCGCAGCCATAAACCCGGTCAATCTCGCTGCCCTGGCCCTGCTCTCCACCAGCCGGCTGGCCCTGGACGAGCGTGCCCTGGCGCGTGTGCTGGACCTGTACCTGGCCTTGTTGCGCCAGGTGCCCTACTCACCGCACACCACCCTGCCCGAAGGTGACGGCCTGGCATTGATCAGCCACGTCAAGGGCATGGGCCTGCTGGCCGAGCAGAGCGATGCGCTGGGCAGGATCCTGTACCTGGACGAACAGAACGCGGTGCTGATGACCTACTACCGCAACAACGTCCTGCACATCTTCGCCCTGCCGGCGCTACTGGCAAGCTTCTTCCAGAGCAGCTCGCGCATGAGCCGCGAGCTGATCCTGCAATACACCCGGGCGTTGTACCCGTACCTGCAATCGGAGCTGTTCATTCGCTGGGAGCTGGACGAACTCGACGGCGTGATCGACCAGTGGCTGCAGGCCTTCGTCGACCATGGCCTGCTGCGCTTCGAGAACGACGTGTACCTGCGCCCGGCACCCAGCTCACGCCAGTTCGTGCTGCTGACCTTGCTGGCCCGGGCCATCACCCAGACGCTGCAGCGTTTCTACATGGCCACCGCGCTATTGCTCAACAGCGGCCAACACACCCTCAGCGCCGAAGAGCTGGAAGACCTGTGCGTGGTCATGGCCCAGCGCCTGTCGATCCTGCATGGCCTCAACGCCCCGGAGTTCTTCGACAAGACCCTGTTCCGCCATTTCATCCAGACCCAGATCGAACAAGGCGTCCTGCGCCCGGACACCCACGGCAAGCTGGGTTACCACGAAAAACTCAGTGAACTGGCCGAAGGTGCGGCCAAGCGCGTATTGTCGGCCGAAATCCGCCTGTCGATTCGCCAGGTTGCCCTGCACCGCAGCGAAGAGCACCCCGAAGTACCGGCATAGTCCCTACTGGCCTGTGCCCTGGAGCAACACGACTTAACCTGGGTTGGTCGCCGCCTTGGCGGCTCCACCCACAAGGAGCTACTGATGAAAAAACTGTCCCTGATCCTGCTTGGCAGCCTGCTCGCCGCCTGCAGCAGTACCCCGCCCGCTTCCAAAGCCAGCCTCGACGGTGAGGTGTTCTACCTGCAGCGCATTGCCCTGCCACCGGCCGCGACCCTTAGCGTCAGCCTGCAGGATGTCTCGCTGATGGACGCTCCGGCGGTCACCCTCGCCAGACAGAGCGGCCCAGTCAAAGGCCAGGTGCCGCTGCCCTTTCATCTGAGCTACGACCCAGCCCAGGTCAAGCCTGGCCACCGCTACGCCGTCAGCGCGCGGATCGAACTCGACGGCAAGCTGTTGTTCATCAACACCGAACACCACGGCGTGCAACTCGATGGCACCGACCCGCAATCGGTACGCATCAAGGTTGATGCCGTTCGTTGATTGATTGCCCGCTTTTGGATAAGGATGCTCCCATGTTACGCCCTGCCCTCACCTTCACCGGCCTGTGCGCCGGCCTGCTGTTCTCGGCCAGTGCCCTGGCACTGTCGCTGGGTGATCTCACGCAGAAAGACGCCTCCGTCGGCCTCAAGGATGCCCTGACCCAAGGTGCGCAAGTTGCAGTCAAGCAGTTGGGCACGCCCGGTGGCTTCAGTACTAACCCCGAGGTACGCATTGAACTGCCTGGGAAACTGGGCAAGGCTGCCAAGACCATGAAGAAGTTCGGCATGGGTGCCGAGGTCGAGCAGCTAGAGACCAGCATGAACAAGGCGGCCGAAGCGGCCGTTCCCCAGGCCCAGGCCCTGCTGGTCGATGCCGTGAAGAAAATGACCGTCGACGATGCCAAGGGCATCCTCGCCGGCGGCAACGACTCGGCCACCCAGTACCTGAGCAAGACCAGCCGTGAGCAGATCCGCGCCAAGTTCCTGCCGATCGTCAAGCAGGCCACCGACCAGGTGGGCCTGGTCCAGCAGTACAACAGCTTTGCCGGGCAGGCAGCGGCGTTGGGCGTAGTGGATGCCAAGAGCGCCAACGTGGAAGGTTATGTGACCGAGCAGGCGCTCAACGGGTTGTTTGAAATGATTGCCAAGCAGGAAGAAAGCATTCGCCAGAATCCTGCCGCGGCAGCAACCAGTGTGGCCAAGAAGGTATTCGGGGCCTTGTAAAGGCATCGCGGGGCGACGTCTCGACGTGCCCCGCGATCAACCTCAAGCCTTCTTCACTCTGAACCACGCTGCATACAACGCCGGCAAGAACAACAGCGTCAACGCAGTGGCCACGATCAAGCCACCCATGATCGCCACCGCCATCGGCCCGAAGAACACGCTGCGCGACAGCGGGATCATCGCCAGTACCGCCGCCAGCGCGGTCAGTACAATCGGCCGGAAACGTCGCACGGTCGCCTCGATAATCGCCTGCCAACGATCCAGCCCCGCCGCAATGTCCTGCTCGATCTGATCCACCAGGATCACCGAGTTACGCATGATCATCCCCGACAGCGCGATCGTCCCGAGCATCGCCACGAAGCCGAATGGCTGGCGGAACACCAGCAGGAACAAGGTCACCCCGATCAACCCCAGGGGCGCGGTGAGGAACACCATCACCGTGCGCGAGAAGCTGCGCAGTTGCAGCATCAGCAAGGTCAACACCACCACGATGAACAGCGGCACGCCAGCGTTCACCGACTTCTGTCCGCGGGTAGAGTCTTCCACCGTGCCACCGACTTCCAGCAGGTAGCCATCGGGCAATTCGGCACGCACCGGGTCAAGGGTCGGCAGGATCTGCTTGACCAGAGTCACCGGCTGTTCCTTGCCATAGATATCGGCACGAACGGTGACGCTGGGCAGACGGTTGCGGTGCCAGATGATCCCTTCCTCGAAGCCGTATTCGAGTGTTGCTACCTGCGACAGGGCCACACTCCGGCCGTTGTCGGTCGGTACTGCCAGGCTCGGCAGGTTGGCAAGCTCGGTTCGCTCCTGCTGGGTACCGCGCAGGAGGATTTCGATCAGTTCGTTGTCTTCACGGAACTGACTGACCGCCGACCCTGTGAGCGAGCTTTGCAGGAACTTGGCTAGGTTGGCGGTACTCACGCCCAGGGCCCGGGCACGGTCCTGGTCGATGTTCAGGTACACCACCTTGCTCGGCTCTTCCCAGTCGAGGTGGACGTTGACCACATGGGGGTTCTCGCGCACCTTGATCGCGACCTTGCGTGCCAGGGCACGCACCTGCTCGATATGCTCGCCAGTCACCCGGAACTGCACCGGATAGCCCACGGGTGGGCCGTTCTCCAGGCGGGTAACGCGCGAGCGCAGGTCCGGGAACTGCTCGTCGAGGGTGGCGATCAACCAACTGCGCAGGGCTTCACGTTCTTCGATGGTATTGGCCAGCACCACGAACTGGGCAAAGCTTGCCGCCGGCAATTGCTGGTCCAACGGCAGGTAGAAGCGTGGTGAACCCGTGCCGACATAGGCCACGTAGTTGTCGATACCCGCACGGTCCTTGAGCATGGCCTCCAGGCGCTTGACCTGTTCAGCGGTATTGCTCAGCGAGGCACCTTCAGCCAGCTTCAGGTCGACCATCAGCTCCAGTCGGCCGGAAGCCGGGAAGAACTGCTGGGGAACGAAACGGAACAACAAGATGCTGCCAATGAACAGCGCGATGGTTGCGATGATAACGGTTTTGCGCCGCTCGACGCACCAGCCCACCACTCGCCGCACACGCTGGTAGAACGGCGTGCCATAGGGGTCCGGCCCGCCTTCGGGGGTGCCATGCTTGGCGGCATGCAGCTTGGCCAAGTCAGGCAACAGGCGTTCGCCCAGGTACGGCACGAACACCACGGCGGCAATCCAGGAGGCGATCAAGGCAATGGTGACCACCTGGAAGATCGATCGGGTGTACTCGCCGGTGCTGGACTGCGCCGTGGCAATCGGCAAAAAGCCTGCGGCGGTGATCAGGGTACCGGTGAGCATCGGGAAGGCCGTGCTGGTCCAGGCGTAGCTGGCGGCCTTGATGCGGTCGAAGCCCTGTTCCATCTTGATCGCCATCATCTCGACGGCAATGATCGCATCATCCACCAACAACCCCAGGGCCAGCACCAGCGCACCCAGCGAAATCTTGTGCAGGCCGATGCCCAGGTAGTACATGGTGGCGAAAGTCATGGCCAGCACCAGCGGAATGGCCAGGGCCACCACCAGCCCGGTGCGCACACCGAGGGAAAAGAAGCTCACCAGCAACACGATAGCCAGGGCCTCGACCAGCACCTGAACGAACTCGCCCACCCCGGTTTTCACTGCCGCAGGCTGGTCCGACACCTTGCGCAGCTCCATGCCGGCCGGCAGGTTGTGGGAGATACGCTCGAACTCGGTTTCCAGGGCCTTGCCCAGCACCAGGATGTCGCCACCGGCTTTCATCGACACCGCAAGGCCGATGGCATCCTGGCCCATGAAGCGCATGCGTGGCGCGGGAGGATCGTTGAACCCACGGCGGACCTGGGCCACATCACCGATACGGAAAGTGCGGTCGCCAACACGAATGGGGAACTGCTCGATCTGCTCGACAGTATCGAAGCGGCCGCTCACCCGCAGTTGCAAGCGCTCGCTGGGGGTCTCGAAGAAGCCGGCGGTGCTGACGGCGTTCTGTTCCTCCAGGGCCTGCTGAACAGCCGCCAGGGGCAAGCCGAGGGTTGCCAGCTTGACGTTGGACAGCTCGATCCAGATCTTTTCGTCCTGCAGCCCCAGCAGCTCGACCTTGCCCACGTCCTTGACGCGCTGCAGCTGAATCTGCACGCGGTCGGCGTAATCCTTGAGCACGGCGTAATCGAAGCCTTCGCCGGTCAGTGCATAGATGTTGCCAAAGGTAGTGCCGAACTCATCGTTGAAGAACGGCCCGTGAATACCAGGCGGCAAGGTATGCCGGATGTCGGCGACCTTCTTGCGGATCTGGTACCACAGCTCGGGGATATCGGCCGAATGCATCGAGTCGCGGGCCACGAAGGTGACCTGCGATTCACCCGGGCGCGAGAACGACACGATTTTCTCGTACTCGCCGGTCTCCATCAGCTTCTTTTCGATGCGCTCGGTGACTTGGCGCGAGACTTCCTCGGCGCTGGCGCCGGGCCAGATAGTGCGGATCACCATGGCTTTGAAGGTGAATGGCGGGTCTTCGCTCTGCCCCAACTTGGTGTAGGACAGCGCGCCGACCAGCGCCAGGAGAATCATCAGGAACAGCACGATCTGCCGATTGCGCAGGGCCCAGGCGGAAAGGTTGAAACCCATCGGGACTTACTCCTTGGCCGCCAGATTCACCACACGATTGGAACGATCCACCGGACGCACCTGTTGCCCCTCCTGGAGCACATGCACGCCGGCCGCCACTACCCAGTCCGAGGCATTGAGCCCTTCAAGCACTGGCACACTGTTCTCGCCATAGGCGCCCACCCGTACTGGCACACGCTTGAGGGTGTTGTTGGCGTCCACACGCCATACGTAGGTCTGACCGTTTTCGGCGGTCAGGGCCGACAGCGGCACCGCCAACGGCACCTGCTCATCGTGCTGGATGTACACCCGGGCACTCTGGCCCAGCTCTGCGGGCACCTTGCCCGCGGTGAAGGCAATGCGCGCGGCAAAGGTCCGCGAGCGCGGGTCTGCCGAGGGCGACAGCTCACGAATGCGTCCGGTAAAGCGTTCATCGGGTTGCGACCAGAGCTCAACCGACACCGGCTGACCGACTTTGAAGCGGCCGAACTGCTGTTCCGGCAAACCGATCAGCACTTCGCGTTCGCCATCGGTGGCCAGGGTAAATACGGTCTGGCCGGCGGATACCACCTGCCCGACCTCGACCTGGCGCTTGGCGATCACACCGTCCTGAGAGGCGCGCAACACGGCGTATTCGGCCTGGTTGCCAGCCACGTCGTATTCGGCACGCACCTGCTTGAGCCGGGCCAGACCGGCGCGATAGAGGTTTTCGGCATTGTCATACTGGGAATGGCTGACCATCTGACGGTCAAGCAGGGTCTTGTAGCGGTCGCGCTCGGCCTTGACCAAGGTCAGGTTGGCTTCAGCGGCGGCCAGTTGGGCGCGACTGGCCTCCAGTTGCAGGCGTACATCCTGCGGGTCGAGCTGTGCCAGCGGCTGCTCGGCCTTGACCCGCTGCCCCTCTTCGACCAGGCGCTTGCTGACCTTGCCCCCGATGCGGAACGCCAGCTCCGGCTCAAAGCGCGCACGCACCTCGCCCGGGTAGCTGTCGGCAGCGGCGCTGGCCGGTTGCGGCTGCACGACCATGGCAGGACGCAGGGAAGTCTGCGGTGCACTCTCCTGCCCGCAGGCAGAGAGCAGCACGGCAAGGCCGATGGGCAGAGCGAGGGGCAAGGCATGGCGCAACATGGTGAATGACCTTTCGCGAGTGACACTTTGAATATTTATACTGGCGGGTATATTAAATCAGGGAACCACAGCCGGGAAGCCGCGGCCCAAGAGAAAAATCGTATTAACGCGATTCCTTTATGACGATATCTGCCAGCCACGGACAGGTCGGCGATGTACCATGTGCACCAACCGGAACCTGTACACGTACTCATGCCCAACGATCTCACCGCTCCCGTCGGCCCCGGCCGGCCCAAAGACCTGGTCAAGCGCCAGGCCATACTCGAGGCGGCGAAGCAGCTGTTTCTGACCCTTGGCTATGCCAGCACCAGCATGGATGCGGTCGCGACAGCGGCAGGTGTTTCAAAACTCACGGTCTACAGCCACTTCACCGACAAGGAGACGCTGTTTACCGCAGCCATCTCGGCAACCTGCACGGCACAATTGCCGGAGTTGATCTTCGAGCTGCCTGACGGTGCGCCGCTGGAGCAGGTATTGCTCAATATCGGCTGCGGCTTCCAGGCGCTGATCAGCAGTGAGCAGTCAGTGCAACTGACACGCCTGATCATGACCCTGGGCACTCAGGACCCCAAGCTCAGCCAGATTTTCTTTGAGGCCGGCCCATTGCGGGTGTTGCGGGAGATGGAAGCCTTGCTGCGACGCGTCGATCAGCGCGGACTGCTGCGCATCGAGCATCCGGACAAAGCAGCAGAACACTTCTTCTGCCTGCTCAAGGGCGCGCCGAACTATCGCCTGCTGCTCGGCTACGCCCCGGCCCTGGACGCCGAGGCCACGCAGGCCCATGTCGAAGAAGTGGTGAGGATGTTCCTGAACGCCTATCGGCCCTGATCAGGCCTTGAGGGCCTTTTTCGGGTAGATGTCATAGCGGCTGGACTTGCCTTCCAGGCTGTGGCTTGGCTTGGGCCCTTCGATGATCGGCGCCTTGCGCGGGCGCTTGACCACCACCCGGTGGCTGGCCAGGGCCAGCGCCGCTTCGAGCAGGGCCGGTGCATCCAGGTCGTCACCGACCAGCGGGCGGAATACGCGCATTTCCTTTTTCACCAGGGCGCTCTTGTCGCGATGGGGAAACATCGGGTCGAGGTAGATCACCTGCGGCGGCTCGCCCTGCCAGTTGCGCAGGTGCTCGATGGCATTGCCGACAAGCAGCTGCATCCGCGCGACAATCGGGCCGACTTCGGCATCGCTGGCCGCCCGGGCCAGGCCATCCTGCAGCAGCGCGGCAACCAGCGGCTGGCGCTCGATCAGGGTCATCCGGCAACCCAGGCTGGCCAGCACGAACGCATCCTTGCCCAGCCCCGCCGTGCAGTCGAGCACTTGCGGGCGAATGCCCTGGGCAATGCCCACCGCCTTGGCGATCATCTGCCCGCTGCCGCCGCCGAACACCCGCCGGTGCGCCGCCGCGCCTTCGACGAAGTCGACCCGCACCGGGCCCGGCGCCTGTGGGCCCAACTGCTGGATCTGCAGCCCGCTGGCACCAACCTGCACGGCAAAGCCTGCGTTATCGTCCGCCAGCGGCAGCTCCAGGCGCTGCGCCCACTCATTGGCCTGGGCCTGATAGTCGGCCGTCAGTGCCTCGACCCGGATGCCGCCGTCCGCCAGTAGCTCCACCATCACATCCTGTACTCAAAAAAATTAAATGATCGTCGGCCACGGCCGATATACGAAGTATTCGCTATTTTGCCAGACCTTCAGCGCCTGCGACTGCCATGACCGATATTCTTCAGCTCAGCTCAGGTTATTTATCGCCCGTCGGCAACTACGGGCGGCATAACACCCAGGCATTGGGTGGCGTCAGCCACCTGTGGCAGGACTTCTTCGCCCGTGCCCTGGCCGAGCAACAGGGTGAAGACGGCAAAACCGGCAACCTCACCCTCGAACAGTACGACAAGGCAACAGGCGAGCCACTGGGTGGTAGCCAGGTACTGGCACACATTCACAGCCAGCGCCTGTGCAACGTGCTGGACACCGAAATCGCTCCGCCCGAGCCTCTGTTCCTGCCGATTGCCGAATTCGAGCCGGAACTGCTGGAAAAGCTCGCCCCACCCTATAGCGATGCCGAACTGATCGAGCAGCAGCGCCAACTGGATATCAGCAACACCTGGGTGCGCCCGGTGGTCATGAGCCAGGGGCATCCGATTGCAGAACCGAGCCCAGGCCCCACGCCAAAGCCGCTGTACTTGCCGATCGCCGAGTTCGAGCTGGACCTGCTGGACAAGGCCCCCGAGCCCTTTGACGAACCGACCCTGGCGGCCCAGCAATCAGCCCTGGACTTCGACAACCGCTGGGCGCGCCCCGTAGTGCTGAACAACGTGCGCATCGCCGCCTGAGTCAGCGGCACACCTGCCAGAAGCCCATGTCCAGATGGAAGTGGTTATGGTGGGCGGCGTTATAGTCCGGCCCCAACACCGTATTGAAGCTGTCGCAAGCCCGCGCATGCACCTCACGTAAAAACTGCGCCTTGGCGCCCTCGCCGCCCCAGTCCTTCAACAGTGTGATCCGCTGCCCATCCGCCAGCCGAAACCCGGCGATATCTAGGGCATTGGCCGTCGCGTGCTGGCTGAGCCGACCGTCCTTGCGGTTGTAGACGTTGCGACAGGCAAAGCTGCCCAGGTGATCGACCTGCACCACCGGCTGGGCGAACGCGCGCTGTGCCGCCGGCTGCAAGGCATGGTGCTCGAACAGTGCATAGGCCACCGCCAGCGGGCAACTGGCCAGAAAACTGCTACTCAGGCGCACCGCACTGCCTTCCACACGCAGCACATTTTCCAGCGGACAGGGCGCCTGCGCCGGGCTGTCGGCCTGCTGGCGATAACGTAGACCCGAAGTGGCCAACGCTTGCGCGCAGCGTTGTGGGTCATCCTGCAAACGCCCAAGCTTGTACGCCGTCAGCAGATTGGGGGGTTGGCGTACGTCGAGCACCGCCCACGGGTTCCAGGCGTCCGGCACACGCACACCCTGGTACCAGGCAACTACACCTGCCGCCACCAGCAACAGACACAGCAGCAGGCCCTTGCCCACGGCAGGTCAGCGCCTGAACAACTGGTTCAACTGGTCAAACGGCAGCGCCTGCTCGCAAAAGGTGAAGCTGCCCTGATCCTGGATCTCTTGCGCTGCGCGGTAGAACGCCCCGTAGGCGGCCCGCGCCATGGAAGAACCGACACTGATGCGCCGCACGCCCAGGTCCTGCAATTGGTTGACGCTCAACTGCACGCCGCTGAGCCCCATCAGCACGTTCACAGGCCTGGGCGCCACCGCCTGGACCACCGCTCGAATTTCTTCGGCCGTGCGCAGGCCCGGGGCATAGAGCACGTCGGCCCCAGCTTCGGCGAAGGCCTGCAGGCGGGCGATAGTGTCGTCCAGGTCCAAGCGCCCGTGCAGCAGGTTCTCGGCGCGGGCACAGAGCATGAAAGGGAAGTCCAGGCTGCGGGCCGCGGCCACGGCGGCTTCAACTCGCTCAACTGCATGATGGAAGCTGTAGATGGGCTCATCGGGATTGCCGCTGGCATCCTCGATAGCCCCCCCCACCAGGCCGGCCTGTGCCGCTTGAAGAATCGTCTCGGCGCAACCTTTG
This sequence comes from Pseudomonas vranovensis, assembly GCF_040438935.1. Taxonomy (NCBI): domain Bacteria; kingdom Pseudomonadati; phylum Pseudomonadota; class Gammaproteobacteria; order Pseudomonadales; family Pseudomonadaceae; genus Pseudomonas; species Pseudomonas vranovensis. The sequence continues at coordinate 3,665,093 of NZ_CP159259.1, forward strand.
GGGTCATCACTGAAGCCGTTCTCAAGGTCAGCGGCCACCGGCAAGGCGGTGGCATCGACAATGGCGCGCGCATTGTCCAGGGTTTCACCCAGGTTCATCGCCCCTTCGGCATCCGGCCGCCCCAACGAGAACGCCAGGCCTGCACTGGTGGTCGCCAGCGCCTCGAAGCCCAGGCTCGCCAGCAGCTTGGCGGAGCCGGCATCCCAGGGGTTGGGGATGACGAAGGCGGTGTCACGCTCATGCAGGGCTTTGAAGGCTTCGGCACGCAGGGTTTGTACATCCATGATCACGGCTCCCGGGCAGGCGGCAGGACGTGTTCAAAGCAAGCCGAGTTGTTCGGCCTCAGGCGTCCTGTCCAGTTCAGGCAAGGCCGCAAGCCCCGGCAGGCGCTCCATCAAACCTCGATGAAAACGCTGCGCCAGCGCTGCGGCCAGGCGGTTGTCAGCAGTATGCAGGAAAACATAGGGGCTGCGCCCTTCCTCGATCCAGGCAGCAACCTTGTCCAGCCAAGGCAGTAGAAAGGATTCATTGGCCGCCAGTTCCGGGTGGCCGATGAAGCGCACCTGAGGGTGTTGGCTGAAGGCGGTGGGACGCGGAGGAACACGGGGCTTTTTCGACTGGGCATGGAGCACACCCGGATCACGGGATGTGCAACTGAACAGTGCCCGTGGGTCCAGGCAGATACGCTCCACACCACGGTCAAGCAGCAGCCGGTTGAGCAACCGCTCCTCATTGCCCTTGGCAAAAAACGCCTGGTTGCGCACCTCGACGGCGATGGGCACGGTGATTTCATCGAGAAACGTCACCAGTTCGCCCAGGCGCGCCGGCCCGAAGGTCGCCGGCAGTTGCAGCCAATAGGGGGCAACCCGTGCCCCCAGGGGCTTGAGCAGCTCGATGAAGGCCTGCGCCGCAGCCAATTGCCCGTGCAGGTCGCCGCCATGGCTGATATCGCCGGGAAACTTGGCGGTGAAGCGAAAGTGCGCGGGCATTATTTGAGCCCAACGCTCGAGGGTCGCCGGGGCCGGACGGGCATAAAAGGTAGTGTTGCCTTCTACGGCGTTGAACACCTGGCTGTAGAGGCTTAGAAAATCGCCGCTTTTAGCGTCAGCGGGATACAGGTACTCGCGCCAGGCGTTTTCACTCCAGGACGGGCAACCAAGAAAATAGGGAAGCGTGGACAGACTCATCCATCAAATGTACAGGTCCAGCCCCAGCACTTCCATCTCCCAATCCACGAAGCCTGCAGTCGTCAGGTAGCTGGTCAGGGCCTGGGCTGTGCGCTTGTTGCAGGCACGGGGGAAGATCATGTCCTGCGGGCGGGCCGGCAATCCACCGGTGCGCGCCTGGCCAGTACTGGCCTGGGGTTGTACCTCGTACTCGCCGGGCAGATCCTCGTCCACGTCATCGCTGCGAGCCGGCGCTTTGCGCGCGGTACGCTTGATTGGATAGGACTGCGAGGAAAAACCGTCGATACGCATGGCGATCTACTCAGGACCATTGATGGCAATTTAGCAGCATCAGAGATCCTTCGCTAATGCCCGACTGATAACTGGACCACAATCTAGGCAAAAGGTTTTATTTACCCTGGGAATAACCGACGAGATGCACTCAACGTGCCTTGGGCGTAGCTACGTTGTCGCGCAGGTACACAGGCTGCGCTTGGTCGGCGGGGATGGCTTCGCCACGCTGCCAGGCGAAGGTGGCCAGGGCCAGCAGGTCCTGGGCATGGGGCAGGAGGCTTGCATCCTGGCCGCTCAGCGCCACCGGGATACGTTCGGCGTAACCCCAGCCGGTGCCGGCACCGAACCAGTCGCCTTTGGCGTCAGCTGGCAAAACGGCTTGCTCCGGAGGCAGTACCGCTTCGCTGCCCACCAGGCGCATTTCACCGCCAACATCCTGATAGCAGCCCCAGTACACCTCATCCATTCGCGCATCAATGGCAGCGGCCACCTGATGCACACCTTGCTCGCGCAGGGCCCGCTGGGCCAACACGGCCAGGTTGGACACCGGCACCACCGGACGCTCGAGCGCAAAGGCCAGGCCCTGGACCACGCCAATGGCGATACGCACACCGGTAAAGGCGCCTGGCCCACGGCCAAAGGCAATGGCATCGACCGCAGCCAGCGTAGTGCCGGCATCTGCCAGCAGTTGCTGGATCATCGGCAGCAGCTTTTGCGCGTGCAGGCGCGGGATCACCTCGTAGTGGCTGGAAACCTTGCCGTCATGCAGCAAGGCGACAGAGCAGGCTTCAGTGGCGGTATCCAGGGCCAACAAGGTGGTCATCGGTGTATCCAGGCGTAAGAAAAAAGAGCGGCATTATAAACAACAACGGCCCGCAAGCGGGCCGTTGTCTGCACTACCGAGCGTCAATCAGCTCAATGCAGCCAGCACCTTGGCGGTGATGGCTTCGACCGAACCAACGCCTTCGATGTGTGCGTAGGCAGGTTTGCCGCCATTGGCAGCCGACAGCTTCTGGTAGAAGTCCACCAGTGGCTTGGTTTGCTCGTGGTAGACCGCCAGGCGATGACGCACGGTTTCTTCGGTGTCGTCTTTACGCTGAACCAGCGCTTCGCCGGTGACGTCGTCCTTGCCTTCCACTTTCGGCGGGTTGTAGACCACGTGGTAGACGCGGCCCGAACCTTCGTGAACGCGGCGGCCAGCGATACGCTGGACGATTTCTTCGTCTTCGACGGCGATTTCGACCACGGCATCCAGCTCGACGCCATTGGTTACCAGGGCTTCAGCCTGAGGAATGGTGCGCGGGAAACCGTCGAACAGGAAGCCGTTCGCGCAGTCAGGCTGGGCGATGCGGTCCTTGACCAGGTTGATGATCAACTCGTCGGAAACCAGCTTGCCAGCGTCCATGATCGCCTTGGCTTCCAGGCCCAGCGGGGTGCCGGCCTTGACAGCGGCGCGCAGCATGTCGCCAGTGGAGATTTGTGGAATGCCGAATTTTTCGGTGATGAACTTTGCCTGAGTACCTTTACCGGCCCCGGGAGCTCCCAGCAGAATCACGCGCATCTTGTGCTCCTCATTTTTGTAAGCAAATCAATGGAGTCGGCGCAGAGGGCCAAGTCCGGAATTTGGGTAATGACCACAAATCGGTCAAAAGGCTGCTCAAGATACACAGCGCCTTCAAGCCACACAAGCGGTCGAAAGTCGGAAAAAACCACACACATCGGCCGCACAAAGCACAGGTTGCGCCGAGCGCAACCTATTGCTTTGCAAGCAATCTCCCCTCCTTCTATCACCCATCGGCGACCTTGCGGCCCTCTTCAACCGGTATTGCGCAAACCCGCTGCGATACCCGCCACCGTGACCAGCAAGGCCTGTTCCAGCGGGCTATCCAGAGCGGCTTCGCGCACTCGGGAGCGGGCCAGCAACTCCGCCTGCAATAGATGTAGCGGGTCCAGGTAGGTATTGCGCAAACGGATGAATTCCAGGGTCTCGGGGCTGTGCGCCAGTAGCACCGGCTGCCCGGTCAGGCCCAGCACCACTTGGCACGCCTGCGACAATAGGTCGCGCAAATGTGCACCTAAAGGTCGCAGTTGTGGTTGCACCAGACGTTCGTCGTAGGAGCGGGCAATGTCGGCATCGGCCTTGGCCAGGACCATTTCCAGCATGTCGATGCGCGTGCGGAAGAACGGCCACTGCTCACGCATTTGCGCCAGCAGCTCGCCCTGGCCCCGCGCCAGGGCGTTGCTCAGTGCCGCCTCCCAGCCTAGCCAGGCCGGCAGCATCAGGCGGGTCTGGGTCCAGCCGAAAATCCACGGGATTGCCCGCAGGCTTTCGATGCCCCCGGCACGTCGCTTGGCCGGGCGACTGCCCAGCGGCAGGCGGCCCAGCTCTTGCTCCGGGGTGGACTGGCGAAAGTACTCGACGAACTCGGGGTTGTCGCGGACCACGCCACGGTAGGCCTTGACTCCGTCGGCGGCCAGTTGGTCCATCAGCTCGCGCCAGGCCGGTTGTGGCGGTGGCGGCGGCAACAAGGTCGCCTCGAGCACGGCAGCCAGGTACAGGTTGAGGTTCTGCTCGGCAATGTCCGGCAAGCCGAACTTGAAGCGGATCATTTCACCCTGTTCCGTGGTGCGGAAGCGTCCGGCCACCGAGCCTGGTGGTTGCGACAGGATCGCCGCATGGGCCGGGCCGCCGCCTCGTCCGACGGTACCGCCACGGCCGTGGAACAGCAGCAACTCGACCTGTTGCTCGCGACAGATGCGCACCAGCGTCTCCTGGGCGCGGTACTGGGCCCAGGCAGCGGCCGTAGTACCCGCATCCTTGGCCGAATCGGAGTAGCCGATCATCACTTCCTGCGGGCCATGCAACGCACTGCGATAACCTGGCAGGCCAAGCAGGCGCTCCATTACCGGGCCGGCGTTGTCCAGGTCAGCCAGGGTCTCGAACAGCGGTACCACGCGCATGGGGCGCAGCACGCCGGCTTCCTTGAGCAGCAATTGCACTGCCAGCACATCGGAGGCGGCACCCGCCATGGAGATGACATACGAGCCCAACGACGCCGCTGGCGCCGCTGCGATCTCGCGGCAGGTGGCTAGCACTTCGGCGGTGTCGGCCTGGGGTTTGAAGTAGCTGGGCAGCAGTGGGCGGCGGCTGTTGAGTTCCTGCTGGAGAAAGGCAATGCGCGCCTCCTCGTCCCAGTCGCCATAGCGGCCCAGCCCGAGGTAGTCGGTGATTTCGCTCAGCGCGGCGGTGTGGCGCGCTGCATCCTGGCGCACGTCAAGGCGCACCAGGAACAGGCCAAAGGTCACCGCCCGGCGCAAGCAGTCGAGCAGCGGCCCGTTGGCGATCACCCCCATGCCACAGGCATGCAGCGACTCGAAACACAGGTGCAGGGGCTCGAACAGGTCGTGGTTGTCGTGCAGCACCTGAGCAGACGGTGCTTGTGGCGCTTTCAGGGCACTGTGTGCCCAGGCCCGGGTTTCGCGCAACCGATCACGCAATAGCTTGAGCAGCACCCGGTACGGTTCGGCACACTCGCCTACCCTGGCCCGCAGCGCCTCGCTGGCCTGCTGCATGGACAGCTCGGCGGCCAGGGCGTCGATGTCGCGCAGGAACAGGTCGGCGGCCATCCAGCGCGCCAGCAGCAGCACCTCTCGGGTGACAGGTGCGGTGACATTGGGGTTGCCGTCGCGATCACCGCCCATCCAGGAAGCGAAGCGAATCGGTGCGGCCTCCAGTGGCAAGTGCAGCCCGGTGGCGGTATGCAGGGCCTTGTCGACCTTGCGCAGGTGATGAGGAATGGCTTGCCAGAGCGAATGCTCGATCACTGCGAAGCCCCATTTGGCTTCGTCCACCGGCGTCGGTCGGGTACGGCGGATTTCTTCAGTGTGCCAGGCTTCGGCGATCAGCCGTTGCAGGCGTTCGCGGATCTGTTCGCGCTCGGCCGGAATCAGGTCGCGGTGGTCCTGGGCAGCCAATTGAGCGGCGATGGCATCGTACTTCTGGATCAGCGTACGGCGTGCCACTTCGGTAGGGTGCGCAGTCAGTACCAGCTCGATGTTCAATTTGCCCAACTGACGCGCCAGGGCATCGTCGCTGTGCCCCTCGGCCTTGAGCCGCGCCAGCAGTTCGGGCAGCACCCGATCCTCGAAGGGCTCGGCCTGGCCGGCATCGCGGCGGCGTATCAACTGGTATTGCTCAGCGATATTGGCCAGGTTGAGAAACTGGTTGAAGGCGCGTGCCACCGGCAGCAGTTCGTCTTCAGCCAAGTCATCGAGCGTCGAGCTCAACTGCTCGGCGCTACCACTGCGGTCAGCCTTGGCACTGCGGCGAATGTCCTCGATCTTTTGCAGGAACGCTTCACCGTACTGCTCGCGCACGGTGTCCCCCAACAACTCACCCAACAAATGAACATCTTCACGCAAGCGCACATCGATATCAGTCATCAGCCTTGTCTCCGGCATTCCTGGAAAACCGCTCTAGGTTCAGAGTGCCCCACTACCGGTCGTGCTTTCAAGGCAGACCAAAGCCTGCACAGTAGCTACGCTCAAATCAGGTACATAGCGTTGATGAGGTGATCATGAAAATCCGCGAGCTTGCCCAGCACTGGGAACAGAACGCCAAAGGCCGCCTGAGCCCCACCGGTCACGTCCTGCATCTGGATGTGGAGTCCGCGGCACGCCTGGCCGCCCTCACCGAGATGTACCCCAAGCGCCGCCCTGAAGAGCTGCTGGGCGAACTGCTGGGCGCAGCCCTTGAAGAACTGGAAGCGAGCTTTCCGTACGTGCAGGGTCACCAGGTGATCGCCACCGATGAAGAAGGCGACCCACTGTATGAAGACATCGGCCCAACGCCGCGTTTTCTCGCTCTGTCACGCCGTTATCTACACGACATGAGCAGCCGCAAGGACGAATCAACCCACTGATTTCCCCCGCCTGTTTGCTGGTATCGGGCGCCGCGCAGGCGCCCGCGTACCGCTGCCTGCCTGCAAAGTTTCGAGAAAAACCGGCTGACCGATCAGTCAGTAAAAACCGCGATCGTGCGGGAATTTTTTCTGAACTATTGAAAAAACGCCTCGGTCACACCCAGTAACCATCATGGCAAAACCCTCCAGGACTCGGGTTGATGGCTGTCTCGAGACCGGCGGGTCGCGCCAATGGAATGTTACGGAATTCGTTGTTCATCAGGAGTGATCCAATGGAGTTGACCACTATGAAGACCCGCACCGCTAACACCTCATCCTCCCCTTTGCGCGGGCTCAAACTGGCCGCGCTGGCACTGGGCAGCAGCCTGGTCCTGGCCGGTTGTGCCGGCAACCCGCCTACTGAGCAGTTCGCCGTGACCCAATCGGCGGTCAATTCTGCGGTGAGCTCCGGCGGTACCGAGTTTGCCGCCGTGGAAATGAAAGCCGCTCAGGACAAGCTCAAGCAAGCCGAAATCGCCATGCACGACAAAAAGTACGACGACGCCAAGATGCTCGCCGAGCAGGCCGAGTGGGACGCCCGTGTCGCCGAGCGCAAGGCCCAGGCCGCCAAGGCCGAGAAGGCTGTGAAAGATGCCCACGAGGGCGTTCAGGACTTGCGTGAGGAAGGTATGCGCAGCACCCAGTGAGGCTGCGCTGTCGACCCGTGCATCTGCTAATCGATCAAAGGACGAACACTATGCGTAAACACATCTTTATCCCCGCCCTTCTGGCCATTAGCGTTGGCCTGGCCGCCTGCTCCACGCAGCCGAACGCCAACCTGGAATCGGCCCGGACCAACTTCTCGACCCTGCAGAGCAACCCGCAGTCGAGCAAAGTCGCCGCCCTGGAAACCAAAGAGGCCCAGGACTCGCTGAACCAGGCCGACAAGGCCTACATGGACAAGGAGGACGAGAAGAAGGTCGATCAGCTCGCCTACCTGACCAACCAGCGTATCGAGGTGGCGAAGCAGACCATTGCCCTGCGCACGGCCGAGGCCAACCTCAACGACGCCTCCGACAAGCGCGCTCAGGCAAGACTCGATGCCCGCGATGCGCAGATCAAAAAGCTGCAGGACAGCCTCAACGCCAAGCAGACTGACCGGGGTACCCTGGTGACCTTTGGCGACGTACTGTTCGACTTCGACAAGGCAAACCTCAAGAGCAGTGCCTTGCCCAACGTCACCAAACTTGCTCAGTTCCTTCAGGAGAACCCCGACCGCAAAGTAATTGTCGAGGGCTATACCGACAGCAAGGGCAGCGCCAGCTATAACCAGTCGCTATCCGAACGCCGCGCTGCCGCTGTGCGCACCGCACTGGTCCGCGCCGGCGTCGATCCGGCGCGCATCGTGTCCCAGGGTTATGGCAAGGAGTTCCCGGTGGCCGACAACGCGAGCAACTCGGGCCGGGCGCAGAATCGTCGGGTGGAAGTGACGATTTCCAATGACAACCAGCCGGTGGCACCACGTTCGGTAAGCCAGGCGCATTGACGGCGCAGTGGGGTGAGCTTTCCCGCGATGGCGGTGTGTCATAAACAACGCATCGCGGGACAAGCCCGCTCCTACTGTTGTTGTTGCGGTGTTTCCTGCCCCATGCACCGCACCGCCTGCTTCTTGCTGTCTACCAGCACACCCGTCAGGCCTTTCTGCGACATATCAAACAATACCAACACGCCATCCACACACTGCGCGACCTGGTTGGCCGGCTTGAGCGAGATCTTGTAGTCCTCCCCTGGCACGGTCTTGAGCATGGTGAAGTCACTCAATAGCAGTGCATCCTCAGGCTTGGCAAAGTGCAGGTACCCGTAATACCACAAGGCGCAGACAGTACCGATGATGCTGCATACACCAGTAATGATCAGGGGAATCGCGTTACGTTCTTCACTCATTGTGACGTCTCGTCAGGGTAATTGGGGACCTCGGCCAGGCGCCGCAATCCATTGAAGTGTTCGGGGTCGTCGAGAAACCGCACCATCACCTGGCGCCAGGTGCGGTCGGAAAAGGTCTGTACATGGCCGCCTCGAGTCAACTGCAGCACCCGTGGTGGTGGCGCAGCCTGATACAACTGGATGCCGTTGACCAGTGGAACAATAGGGTCGTCGATGCTGTGGAAGAACAGTTTGGGCGGTGTCTTGATCCGGGCAATCGAACGAATCGCGCTGTCGCCATCCGGCACCAACCATGACAGCGGCACCTGCAATGGCCAGGTCAACCACGAGGTGCTCAGTGCAAAGCGCCCGACCTGACGGTAACTGGCCGGTACGCCGTCGAAGACCATAGCCTTGAAGCGACGGGCCTGCTGAGGATGCTGGGCCAGGTAATGAATGGCCATGGCGCCGCCCAGGCTTTGCCCGAGCAGCACCTGGGGCTTGCCTTGCACTTCGGGGGCTTTGTCCAGCCAGTCCAGCGCGGCGGCAATGTCCTGGTAGACCTCGGGCAACGCCGGTTCGCCCTGGGACAGGCCATAACCGCGGTAGTCCACCATCAGTACCTGATAGCCCTGCTTGGGCAACCACCAACTGCCGCCCAAGTGCCAGGCCAGGTTGCCGCCGTTGCCATGCAAATGCAGCACTGTGCCCTTCACTTCCACGCCCGGCTTGGCAGGCAACCACCAGCCGTGCAGGCGCGTGCCATCGGCCGCCGTCAGGGTGACGTCGCGGTATTCAAGCTTGGCTTTCTCAGGTGTGAACGGCTGGCCCGGCTCCGGATAGAACAGCAGCGAACTGCAGCCGCCCAGACTCAGCATCACCAGCAGCATGCCCAAGGGCCTGCGCCATGCTTCAGAGAATGTTCGAGTAGTCGGCTTCAATCCGGTCCAGGCTCAGGTGGTTGAGGAAGTTGGAGAAACACATCCAGGCCGACAGCGCATTGAGGTCGCGAAACTGCTCCGGCAGGTACTTGGGCGGTTCCACCAGGCCTTCATCGACCAGTTGGCGCAGCGTGCGCATGTCTTCCAGCGTGGTCTTGCCGCAGAACAGCAAAGGGATCTGTTCAAGCTTGCCCTTGCGCACGGCCAACTGAATATAGTTGTAAACCATGATGAAGCCCTTGAGGTAGGACAAGTCTTTGGTGAACGGTAGCCCGTTGGGCACCGACCCACGGAAGACCCGGCTGGCATTGCCGTAGCTTTCCGGCATGCCGAAGCCCTGGGCGCGGAAGAACTCGTACACCTGCATGAAGTCGGCACCTTCCTCGACCATATGGATGGCCCGGGTACGATTGGTCAGCTTGCGCAGGCGGCTGGGGTAGGAAGCAAAGGCAATCACCTCCATCAGGATTGCCAGGCCTTCCTGAGTCACGGTCGACGAGGGCGGGCCCTTGGCCAGGAAGGTGCAGATCGGCTGGTTCAGGCCGTTGAGGGTGGTGCCCACATGCACTAGCCCCTCATGGACTTCGAGGGCGCGCACGTCACGGCTGTTGAACATGGCATCGGCGCGGATCTTGATGTAGTCGGCGCCTGCGGCGGCATCGGCGACGATACCGTCGGACTCGAACACCCGGATGGTGTCCTCGGCCTCGTTGAACACCTTGTTCAGGCGCCCCTGAAGCATCTCCACGGCCTGCTTGGCAGTAAGGTCCTTGGGTTCGTCCTTCAGGTCGCCACGGCCGTCGATGTTGTTCAGATAATCCGAGAGCATCAGGCCCAGGTCAGCCAGGGTCGGATCACCGGCATGGAAGGCATCGGACGCCGCCCCGTACAACTCCTGGGAAATCAGGCCGAAATCCTCGGTGCCGCGCGCTTCGAGCATACGCACCACCATGCGGTACTCCTTGCACATGCGCCGCATGATCTGCCCGACCGGATTGAACTGCCCCAGTTGGCGGGTGATATCGCGTTCGATGTTCTGGAACTCGAGCTTGACCGCACTGGAATCGAACGAGAGTGGCCGCCCCTGGTAATAGGCACGGTCCACTGCCGGCATCTCCTTGCCCTTGGCCTTGAGAAAGCCCTGGCGGATATTGTCGTCCCACTTCACCGCATCGAGTACGCGAATCGGGGTTTGTGCCAGGACAATGCGGTCAGACAGGGCACGTATCGTCTGCTGGTACTCGTCCACCCTACTCTCCTTGAATGATCTTGATTACTTGCCGGCCCGCTGGAACCGCGCCACTTCGATAAACAGGTCGGAGTTGGCCGGGTCGTCCAGATAAGCCAGGACACGCTCGGCCGGGCTGTCGATCAGCACGCCCTCGCCGTTGTCCTCGGGCACCTCGTAGGTGCGGCCGCTGAGTTCTTTCTTCTCTACGGCCTGGTTGACCTGTTCGACATCGAGGTTGTAGAGCACCAGTTCCTTGCCGTCGATGACCTCGAACCCGCCGATCAGGAAGTTGCCGCCCAGACGCTTGGGAACGCCTGCCGAGAGGTACCAGCGGTTGCCGTGCCTGGAGACGGTAAAGGCGTATTCATCGCGTTTTTTATCCTTGCCGATGGCCACTGCTTTATAAGCATTGCCACCGCTACGGCTGATCTGCAGGGTCAGGGGTTCGCCCCAGGCGTCCTTGCTCGACCATTTGCCGAGCAAAACCTTGGGCGCCGCTTCATTGGCCGGCATCGGCTCGTTGAAGGTCACCAGACAACCGCCAAGCAGCAGGAACGACAGCGCCAACAGCAGACTTCTGGCTTTCATCGGGTTCTCCTTGAAATGGGGCTGCGCCTCACACGTCGGCCAGCACCAGGTGCATGTACCGGGTAAGGATAGCGAGCATCTGCGCTTGCGCATCGGCGCGTGAGCCGTCGAGCAGGCCCTGATATTCCATCTGCTCGATAATCGCCGTCAACACCAGCGCATCCTGTTGTGGCTGGCGCGAGCCCCCGACCTGAAGCAGTTGGCAGGTGCCACGCAACAGAATCTGCTCGTGCAGCTTGACCAGTTCGGCCAGGCGCGGGCACAACAGGGCCTCTTGGCGAAACGCCTGCTCTGCCATGAGGAAGTCGCGCCGGTTGTGCAACTGGCGCTGCACATAATCGGCGGTCATCTTCGCCACCTCATCGGCCAGCCGTGCCCGCCACTGCGGGCTACCGTCCCCCTGGGACAAGAGCTGACGCAGCACCACCTCGGTGTTTTCCCATAGCTTGGCCATGTACGCCGCACTGCGCTCCACGTACTGGGCGAAGGTGTCGGTGAGCAGGTCTTCGATGTCCTTGAAATAATAGGTGGTGGCCGACAACGGCACGCCCGCCTCGGCTGCCACCGCACGGTGGCGCACCCCTCGCACACCATCGCGCACGACAATCCGCATGGCCGCGTCGAGGATGTCCTGGCGACGCTGTTCACTGCCCAGGCGACTGGCCTTGCGCCCTTGGTACTGCACGCTTTCGGCGACCGCCGTGGCAACGTCGGCCGCACCTTGTTGAGCCATTGCAGGAGTCACTGCTGGTTCTCTCCCCATGAATTGGATCCGATGGCTGCGTTTTCTACAGGCATGAAAAAGCCGCCTCGTGAGGCGGCTTGTTCAGAACGCTCAGGCCTGAGGACGCATGTGCGGGAACAGGATCACGTCGCGGATCGACGGCGAGTTGGTCAGCAGCATCACCAGGCGGTCGATACCGATACCTTCACCGGCGGTCGGCGGCATGCCGTACTCCAGCGCACGGACGAAGTCGGCGTCGTAGTGCATGGCTTCGTCGTCACCGGCGTCCTTGTCGGCCACCTGGGCCATGAAGCGCTCGGCCTGATCTTCCGCGTCGTTGAGCTCGGAGTAGGCGTTGGCGATCTCGCGGCCACCGATGAACAGTTCGAAGCGGTCGGTTACGTTCGGGTTCTCGTCATTGCGACGGGCCAGTGGCGACACCTCGAACGGGTACTGGGTAATGAAGTGCGGCTGCTCCAGCTTGTGCTCGACCAACTCTTCGAAAATCATCACCTGCAGCTTGCCCAGGCCTTCGAAGCCGAGGACCTTGGCACCGGCTTTCTTGGCGATTTCGCGGGCCTTGTCGATGTCGTTGAGATCGTCAGCGGTCAGTTCGGGGTTGTACTTGAGAATCGAGTCGAACACCGACAGGCGCACGAATGGCTCGCCGAAGTGGAACACCTTGTCGCCATACGGCACGTCGGTGCTGCCCAGGACCAACTGAGCGAGTTCGCGGAACAGCTCTTCGGTCAGGTCCATGTTGTCTTCGTAGTCGGCGTAGGCCTGGTAGAACTCGAGCATGGTGAACTCGGGGTTGTGCCGGGTCGAAACACCTTCGTTACGAAAGTTGCGGTTGATCTCGAAAACTTTCTCGAAACCACCGACCACCAGGCGCTTGAGGTAGAGCTCCGGCGCGATACGCAGGAACATGGCCATGTCCAGGGCGTTGTGGTGAGTCTCGAACGGCTTGGCTGCGGCACCACCGGGGATGGTCTGCAGCATCGGCGTTTCCACTTCCAGGAAGTCACGCTTGATCAGGAAGTTGCGGATATGGTTGATGACCTGCGAGCGCACGCGGAAGGTGTCGCGCACTTCTTCGTTGACCATCAGGTCGACGTAGCGCTGGCGGTAGCGCTGCTCGGTGTCGGTCAGGCCGTGGTGCTTGTCGGGCAGCGGGCGCAGCGACTTGGTCAGCAGGCGCACGTTAGTCATCTCGACGTACAGGTCACCCTTGCCGGAACGGGCCAGGGTACCTTCGGCGGCGATGATGTCGCCCAGGTCCCAGGTCTTGACCGCGGCCAGGGTTTCTTCTGGCAGGGTCTTGCGGTTGACGTAGACCTGGATGCGGCCGGTCATGTCCTGGATCACCATGAACGAGCCACGGTTGAGCATGATGCGGCCGGCAACCTTGACCGGAATCGCTGCAGCTTCCAGCTCTTCCTTGGTCTTGTCGACATACTGTTTCTGCAGGTCGTTGCAGTAGCTGTCACGGCGGAAGTCGTTGGGGAAGGCATTGCCCTTGGCACGCTCGGCTGCAAGCTTTTCCTTGCGCAGCGCGATCAGGGTGTTTTCTTCCTGTTGCAGGTCTTGCGGATCGAGTTTGAGGTCGCTCATGTCGTCACATTTTCCATCACGGGTTCATTGTCCCAGGCCGGGGCCGGGATCGCGGGGCAAGCCCGCTCCTACGCAGGAGCAGACTGCCCGCGGCATCTTTGTCGCGGTTACAGCCCCTGCTTGAGGCTGGCTTCCAGGTATTCGTCGATATCGCCGTCGAGCACCTTGTCGCAGTCGCTGCGCTCGATGTTGGTGCGCAGGTCCTTGATCCGCGAGGCGTCGAGCACGTACGAACGGATCTGGTGACCCCAGCCGATGTCCGACTTGCTGTCTTCCAGGGCCTGGGACGCGGCACTGCGTTTCTGCATTTCCAGCTCGTACAACTTGGCCCGCAGCATTTTCATGGCGGTGTCCTTGTTGGCGTGCTGGGAGCGTTCGTTCTGGCAGCTGACCACGGTGTTGGTCGGCACGTGGGTGATACGTACCGCCGAGTCGGTGGTGTTCACGTGCTGGCCACCGGCGCCCGAGGAGCGGTAGGTGTCGATGCGCAGGTCAGACGGGTTGATCTCGATCTCGACCTTGTCATCGATCTCGGGCGATACGAACACAGCCGAGAACGAGGTGTGGCGGCGGGCGCCGGAGTCGAACGGGCTCTTGCGCACCAACCGGTGCACGCCGATCTCGGTACGCAGCCAACCGAAGGCGTACTCGCCCTTGATGTGTACCGTGGCGCCCTTGATGCCGGCGACTTCGCCTTCGGACAGTTCCATGATGGTGGCGTCGAAGCCACGCTTGGCCGCCCAGCGCAGGTACATGCGCAGCAGGATGTTGGCCCAGTCCTGTGCCTCGGTGCCGCCGGAACCGGCCTGGATGTCCAGGTAGGCGTTGTTCATGTCCATTTCGCCGCTGAACATGCGACGGAATTCCAGCTTGGCGAGCGAGGCCTCAAGGCCTTCGAGCATCTCGACAACATCGTTGACGGCGCTTTCGTCGTCCTCTTCAACGGCCATGTCGAGCAGTTCGCGCGCATCGGTCAGGCCGCTGGACATCTCGTCCAGGGTCTCGACGATCTGTGCCAGCGCAGAACGTTCGCGGCCCAGTTCCTGGGCGTATTCGGGCTTGTTCCAGACGTTTGGATCTTCAAGCTCGCGGTTGACTTCGATCAGGCGCTCATGCTTTTGATCGTAGTCAAAGATACCCCCGAATTGATTCGGAACGCTCGGTCAGGTCCTTGATGGTATTCAGGATCGGGTTGATTTCCATGGTCGGCAGCTCTCGTGCGTATTCTGTAGAAAAGCCGCAGAGTATAACCGAGTATGTATCGGCACGGCAGCCCGTCGGGCGGCAGATCGCCGCCCCCACGGGTCAGGCTACGCCCACCTGGTTGCGGCCGTTGTTCTTGGCCAGGTACAGGCCTTTGTCTGCCGCCGAAATCAGCTGCCGGCAATGGCTGCCGATGCTCGGGGTGTAAGTGGCCAGGCCGATGCTCACGGTCAGGCTGGAGCCTGCATCGGGCATGTTGTGGGGAATCTGCATCGCCTCGACGCTCTGGCGCAGCTTTTCAGCCACCAGGCGCGCACCACCCGGCGACGTGTTCGGCAGCACCAGGGCGAACTCTTCACCGCCGTAGCGGGCCGGCAGGTCGCTTGGGCGAGCACAGGAGTTGCGGATGGCCTCGGCCACCTTGCGCAGGGCTTCGTCACCGGCCAGGTGGCCGAAGTTGTCGTTGAACGACTTGAAGTAGTCGACGTCGATCATCAGCAAAGACAGCTGGGCCTGCTCACGCATGGCACGCCGCCACTCCAGTTCCAGGTACTCATCGAAATGACGCCGGTTGGAAAGCCCGGTCAAGCCGTCGGAGTTCATCAGGCGCTGCAGTACCAGATTGGTGTCGAGCAGCTGTTGCTGGCTGACACGCAGGGCACGATACGCCTCGTCGCGCTGCAGCAGGGTCATGTACGAACGTGAGTGGTAACGGATGCGCGCCACCAGTTCGATGTTGTCCGGCAACTTGACCAGGTAATCGTTGGCGCCCGCGGCAAAGGCGGCGCTTTTGACCAGCGGGTCTTCCTTGGTCGACAGGACGATGATCGGAATGTCCTGGGTGGCCGGGTTGTTGCGGTACTCGCGCACCAGGCTCAGGCCGTCCAGGCCAGGCATGATCAAGTCCTGGAGAATCACCGTGGGCTTGATCCGCATCGCCTGCGCCACCGCCTGGTGCGGGTCGGCACAGAAGTGGAAGTCGATGTTTTCTTCGTGAGCCAGGCCACGGCGCACCGCCTCCCCAATCATCGCCTGATCGTCGACCAACAGGACCATGGCCGAGTTTTCGTTCATGGTCGGAAAACCGTCGAGCGGTAAATCATTCATGCGCTGTCACCTGGTCACTGCCGGCAGGCCGGCGTGGCTCAATACATATCGTCATTTCGGAAAAATTTCCATCAATCGTGCAGCGATCCGCTCCAGTGGGCGTATCTCCACCGCAGCGTCTATCGCGGCCGCGGCTTTTGGCATGCCGTAGACGGCGCTGCTGTGTTGGTCCTGAGCAATGGTCAGGTAGCCTTGTTGGCGCATCAGCTTCAAGCCCTGGGCGCCATCGCGCCCCATGCCGGTCAGCAGCACGCCCACTGCGTCGCCACGCCAATAGCGGGCCACGCTTTCAAAAAATACGTCGATCGAAGGCCGGTAGATTTCATTGACCGGCTCTGCGGTGTAGGCCAGGGTGCCGTTTTTCAACAAGCGAATATGGTGATTGGTGCCGGCCAGCAACACCTGCCCCGGCTGTGGTGGCTCGCCTTCGCACGCCAGGCGAACCGACAGGCCCGAGGCGCTGCTCAGCCAGTCAGCCATACCGGCGGCGAACACCTGGTCAACATGCTGGACCAACACGATGGCGGCAGAAAAGTCACGGGGCAGCCCCTTGAGCAATATTTCCAGCGCGGCCGGGCCGCCGGCCGACGAGCCAATGGCAACCAGGCCCTGGCGCTGCGCAGACTCACGCAACGGCGCGGCCAATGGCCGCGGGGTGTTGTTGCGCTGCTGGCCGATCAACCAGCCGATGTTGAGGATTTTGCGCAACAGCGGCGCGGCCGCTTCCTTCGGATCGCCGGCACCCAGGGCCGGGGTATCGACCACATCCAGAGCGCCGTGCCCCATGGCCTCGAACACCCGGTGCACGTTCTGCTTGCGGTCTACCGTGACAATCACGATGGGACAGGGCGTCTCGGCCATGATCCGTCGAGTCGCCTCGACGCCATCCATGACCGGCATGATAAGGTCCATCAGAATCAGGTCCGGCAACTGCTCGGTGCATAGCCTCACTGCCTCGGCCCCGTCGCTGGCTACCCAGATGACCTGGTGTGCCGGTTCAAACGCCAACGCACGGCGCAAGGCCTCCACGGCCATGGGCATGTCGTTGACGATAGCGATCTTCATCCCTGGGCTCCCCCGATCAACTCGACCACTGCATCTAGCAAGGCATCATCGTGGAAACTGGCCTTTGCCAAATAGTAGTCGGCTCCAGCGTCCAGTCCACGACGACGATCTTCTTCTCTGTCTTTGTAGGAAACCACCATGACCGGTAGTGACTGCAGGCGACTGTCGCGGCGCAACAAGGTCACCAGTTCAATACCGTCCATGCGCGGCATGTCGATGTCGGTGATCAGCAGGTCGAAATCCTCGCTGCGCAAGGCATTCCAGCCGTCCATGCCATCGACCGCCACGGCGACGTCGTAACCTTTGTTGCTCAGCAGCTTGCGCTGCAGCTCGCGCACGGTGAGCGAGTCGTCGACGACCAGCACGCGCTTGCGCGCCGCCTCGCGGGTATTGCGCTGACCGCGCTCGATTCGCTCCAGGCGACCGGTGCTGAGCAGTTTGTCCACCGAACGCAGCAAGTCTTCGACATCGATGATCAGTACCACCGAGCCGTCATCCAGCAAGGCGCCGGCAGAAATGTCCTGAATCTTGCCGAGTCGCGCATCCAACGGCATCACCACCAGCACCCGCTCGCCGATCAGGCGCTCGACCGCTACGCCATAGAGCATCTCGCGCTCGCGAATGACCACCACCTTGATGGTCTGGCCATCCGTCTGGCTGGACGGACGGTTGAGCAACTGGCTGGCAGCAACCAGGCCGATATGACGCCCGTCATGCCAGAAATGCTGACGCCCCTCGATCTGCACGATGGCCTCGGCCGGCAGCTCCAGGGTGCGCTCGATATGGGCCAGGGGGAAAGCGTAGGCCTCACCGCCGACTTCCACCACCAGGCTGCGCACCACCGAGAGCGTCAGCGGCACTTCGAGGTGAAAACAACTGCCCTGGCCTGTGGTCTGGGTCAGCTCGATGGAGCCACGCAGCTGACGCACCATGTGCTGCACAGCATCCAGGCCGACGCCACGCCCCGAGACCTCGGTGACCTGGTCGCGCAGGCTGAAGCCCGGCAGGAACAAGAACGTCAGCAATTCGGCTTCACTCATCTGCGCCACGGTTTCGGCCGGTGACAGCTGGCGTTCGACAATGCTGCGGCGTAGACGCTCAAGGTCAACGCCTCCACCGTCGTCGCTCAACTCCAGCACCAGCAGGCCGGCCTGGTGCGAGGCACGCAGGCGGATCTGCCCTTCCAGCGGCTTTCCGGCCAACAGCCGCCGCTCCGGCAGTTCGATACCATGATCGACCGCGTTGCGCAGCAGGTGCGTCAACGGCGCTTCAAGTTTTTCCAGTACATCGCGGTCGACCTGGGTCTTTTCGCCTTCGATGTCCAGCCGCACCTGCTTGCCCAGCGAACGCCCCAGGTCACGAACCATGCGGCTCTGACCCGTCAGCACATCGGCAAACGGACGCATGCGGCAGGCCAGGGCCGTGTCGTAGAGCAACTGCGCCCGTTGGCTGGCCTGCCAACCGAACTCATCAAGATCGGCAGCCTGCTGCAGCAACATCTGTTGGGTTTCGCCCAACAGTTGCTGGGCCTGGGCCAATGCCTCCCGAACTTCCGAGCTGTGGCCGCTGGCCTCAAGCTGGCTTTTGAGCCCGTCCAGGGCGCGAATGCTCTGGCCATGCATGCGCTTGAGGCGCTGCAGGGTGGCGAGGTAGGGCTTGAGCCGCTGGGTTTCGACCAGCGACTTGCTCGACAGATCGAGCAGGCTGTTCAGGCGCTCGGCCGTGACCCGCAGCACCCGCTCGCCCCCTTCACCGCCACGCATGCCCTTGGGCGCAGCCACAGGCTCAGGTTCGGGCTCGGTTTCAAGCGGCGGCACGAACAGAGCGTCGGTCATTGGCGGCAACGGAGCAGGCGGCGGCGCCTGCAGCGGTGCGGGCACCGCTGCGGCGGCCATTCCAGCAGGATCGAGCAAGCCCGCCATCTGCACCAGAAAGGCCTGTACCGCCGAATCGAGGGTAGGGTCCCCAGGGGTGGCGACACGCATCAACAGATCGGTGCCCTGCAACAAGGCATCGATATGCTCGGGGCGCAACAGCAGTCGACCTTCCTGGGCACCCACCAGGCAATCTTCCATTACATGGGCGACGCTGACACCGGCATCGACACCGACGATGCGCGCCGCCCCCTTGAGCGAGTGGGCTGCGCGCATGCAGGCTTCAAGCTGATCGGCCTGGGTCGGATTACGCTCCAAGGCCAGCAGCCCGGCACTGAGCACCTGGGTCTGGGCCTCGGCCTCCAGGCTGAACAGCTCGAGCAAGGAGGCATCGCGCATTTGCTCTGGTGTCATGAAAGGCTCCGGTTCACGGCAGACAGCACTTGTTCTTCGTCCAGTACCCGAACGCTGCGTCCGCGCCATTGCAGGACCGCTGCGGTAAAGCGTGCTTCACCCTGCTCGTGCACCACCCGCGCCGGGTCCAGGCCATGGATTCCATCCACTTCATCCACCCGTACCACCACCGAGCCTCCGGCTGCCGCGATGATCAACATGCGTGGCATGACCCGGGCCGAGGTGACGCCGTCGCCGAGCACCTCCAGGCCAAGCAGGTCTGCCAGCGACAAACACGGCACCAGGGAGCCGCGTACATTAGCCACGCCTTGCAGCATGCGTGCGCGCTGGTGCGGCAACGAATGCACCGGCTGCAGCGGCGCCACTTCGACCAGGCAACGGGTGGCCAGCGCCAGCCACTCCTCGCCCAGACGAAACAGAAGCATCGAGCGGCCAACACCCTCCTCCTGCACATGGACCTGCTCATGCACGGTCTGGCTGAGTGAGTAGCGATCCAACAACCGGGTTGCAGCGGTCGCGTATACGGCGCAGTTACGGCAGTGGACATGTTCGACCAGCAAAGGGCAGCTCTTGTCGCCCTGCACGCCGATACGGTTCCAGCAATCGTCGATGGCGGCGGCATCGGAGGCAACCAACTGCACATCATGCTCTCCCATCATTGTTCAGACTCCCGATCGGCCCGGCGTGCGGCGCGCTCCTGCAGGCGCCTGGCACCGGCGCTGTCGCCCTGGGAGGCCAATAACGCGGCCAGGTGCACCAGCGCCTCATGATGCTGTGGATCGAGGTACAACGCCTTGCGGTAATGATTCAACGCCTGCGCGCTCTCACCGGCGGTATCGCTGAGCAGGCCCAGCCAATAGAACACCTGGGCATTGGGCGGATAGAGCTGCAGGTAGCGTGCGCAGGCTGCGGTGGCCTCAGCACTGCTGCCGGCGTTGGCCAACCGGGCGATTTCTACCAACAGATCGGCGCCCGTATCGACAGGCGCAGGACGGGAAAGCGGTTTCGCTGGGGCGCTGGTGGCCCTGCGCAGAGGTGGCGGCAACGGCCGGGAAAGGCTGACAGCCGGCGGCGCAACAACCGGCTTGCTGACGACCAGCGGCTCGACGGGCGCTTGGCGAACGTAGGCGAACGACTGGGCGATCCCCAGCGGCCGCATACCCATGCGCGCCAGCAGACTGCCCTCGGCCGGGCCGATGAACAGCACACCGTGCTCATGGATCAGGCCCTTGAGCACCTCGAACACCCGCTGCTGGGTGGGCACGTCGAAATAGATCAGCAGGTTGCGGCAGAAGACAAAATCGTAGGCGCCTTCACGGGACTTCAACGCAGTATCGAGCACATTGCCCACCTGCAGATTGACCTGCAGGCGAACCCGTTCGTGCAGGCGTTGGCCGTCGCCGGACTCATCGAAATGCCGCTGGCGGAAATCCAGGTGCGAGCCGCGAAACGAGTTGCGCCCATACAGGGCGTGCTCGGCACGGGCGATCGAGTTGGGACTGATGTCTATCCCGTCGACCTGAAAGGCCTGCCCGGGGATTCCCGCATCGAGCAGGGCCATGGCAATGGAGTAAGGCTCCTCGCCCGTGGAGCATGGCAGACTGAGAATGCGCAACGGGCGCGTTCCAGCCAACTCCGCCAGGCGTTTGCTGGCGAGGCCTGCCAGTGCGGTGAACGATTCCGGGTAGCGGAAAAACCAGGTTTCCGGAACGATCACCGCCTCGATCAATGCCTGCTGCTCGTCCCGCGATTGCTGCAACTGCAGCCAGTAATCATCCAGGTCACGGGCATTGAGCGCCGTGCAGCGCTGGCGCAAGGCACGCTCGATCATTGGTGCGCCAACCGAGGCGACATCCAGGCCGATACGGTCCTGCAGGAAACGGAAGAAGCGCTGCTCGCTGCTCATCGAGGCTCCCACGCGTCAGGGGCCTGGGAGTCGGGCAGCGGAAACAGCAACGCACGCACCTCGTCGTTGAGCAGGTCCTGGACACTGATGCGCTGCACCAGCCCCCGGGCATCCTCGCGCACCGGCCCCAGATAAGGCGCCTGATGATTGTCCAGCCCATAGGGCTGGAACTCCTCGGTGCGACAACGCAACGTGTCGGTGGCCTGTTCCAGAATCAACCCCAGCAGTAACTCCGGGCGCTGCGGGTCGACCCGGTAGTGCACCAGCACCAGGCGGGTACTGGTACGCACCGGGCCGGCTGGCCGAAACTCAAGGCACCTACATCAATCACCGGCACCACTGCGCCACGATGGGTCAACACCCCGGCCACCCAGGCAGGCGTCTGGGCGATCGGCTTGAGCGGCAAGCGTGGCAACACTTCGGCGACTTCATGGGCATCGATGGCAAAACGCTGGTCGCCGACCCGGAACAACAGGTGCAGCGTTGCGTTGCTGGCCGCATCCTGGCGGCGGTGAACGTTAAGGTCGTCCATCGGCGGTCAGACTTTGAACCGCGAAACGCCGCCACGCAGCCCGGTCGCCACCTGGCTCAGCTCGTCGATGGCAAAGCTGGCCTGACGCAGCGACTCCACGGTCTGGCTACTGGCATCACCCAGTTGTACCAGGGCGTGATTGATCTGCTCGGCACCGGTGGCCTGGGCCTGCATGCCTTCGTTGACCATCAGCACGCGGGGTGCCAGGGCCTGGACCTGATGGATGATCTGGGTCAGTTGTTCGCCCACCTGCTGCACTTCGAACATGCCGCGGCGCACTTCTTCGGAGAACTTGTCCATGCCCATGACCCCGGCGGAAACCGCCGACTGGATCTCGCGGACCATTTGTTCGATGTCGTAGGTGGCCACGGCGGTCTGGTCGGCCAGGCGGCGCACTTCGGTCGCGACCACGGCAAATCCACGGCCATATTCGCCGGCCTTTTCCGCCTCGATGGCGGCGTTGAGCGACAGCAGGTTGGTCTGGTCGGCAACCTTGACGATGGTCACCACCACCTGGTTGATGTTGCCGGCCTTCTCGTTGAGGATCGCCAGCTTGTTGTTGACCAGGTCGGCTGCGCCCATCACCTGGTGCATGGTCTCTTCCATGCGTGCCAGGCCCTGCTGGCCGGAACCGGCCAGGATCGAGGCCTGGTCGGCGGCCGAGGTAACCTCGGTCATGGTCCGTACCAGGTCCCGGGAAGTGGCGGCAATTTCACGCGAGGTGGCGCCGATTTCCGTGGTGGTGGCGGCGGTCTCGGTGGCGGTGGCCTGCTGCTGCTTGGAAGTGGCGGCGATCTCGGTCACCGAGGTGGTGACCTGCACCGAGGAACGCTGGGCCTGGGAAACCAGGTTGGTCAGTTCGCCCATCATGTCGTTGAAGCCGGTTTCCACGGCACCGAACTCGTCCTTGCGGTCCAGCTTCATGCGCACGCTGAGGTCGCCGCTGCTGAGCTTGTCCAGGGCATGCACGATGCGCTGCATCGGTGCGGTGATGGCGCGCATCAGCAAAAGGCCGCAGATGGCGGCTGCGATGATCGCCAGGACGAGGGAAATGATCATGCTGAACTTGGCGGTGATCACCGCACTGACAATGGATTCGGCCGCCATTTCGGCCGACTTGCGGTTGTGCTCGATCACGCCGTTCAAGTGTTTGCGGCCCGCGATCCAGGCCGGGGTCAGCTCATTGTCGATCAACAGGCGGGCTTGGGCGAAGTCCTTGCGTGCGTATGCGTCCAGCACTGCGTCGATGGACTTGTCATAGGCGCTTTCCAGACGTCCGAACTCATCGAAGCTGGCCTGGTCGCTCGGGTCCTGGATGGTTGCCTGGTAGCTGGCCATGTGCTGTTTTAGGCGATCGTCGAATTCCTTGTACTGCAGCTTGTCGGCTGCAGTGAGCTCGCGGTCGCCACTGAGCCCCACCAACTGTTGGGTCAACACATAACTGTCGACCCAGGCGCTGCGGATCATCGAGCTGTAGTAGACGCCCGGGATGCTGTCGGTGCGAACCGCTTCCTCGTCGGTCTCGATCGCCTCGAGGCGCGAATAAGCGGCAACCACCATCAACAGCATGATGGCGATTATCACGGCGAAACTTGCCAGGATCCGTTGGCGCAAGGTCCAGTTTTTCACAGTCAGCCCTCAAATATTCTACGCGCGCAGAAAAATGGGCAGAGTATAGCCCAGGTGTTACGCGGTTTTGCGGGCGACATTCGCACAGGTACCAGCCACCAGGTCGCCCTGGTGGCCATTAGCCCGGAATCATTGGTTGGCGGCCAGTTTCACCTGATTTTCAAGCTCGGTTTTAAGCGCTGGATCAAGCTTGAGCTGGCGAGCCAGTTCATCGAGATAGGCGCGCTCCATGAAGTGTTCCTCATCCACCAGCATCACGCTGGCGATGTACATCTCGGCAGCCATCTCCGGGGTTCTGGCAGCACGAGCCACATCGGCTGGGTCCAGCGGTTTGTTGAGCTCGTCGTGCAGCCAGTGCTGCAGCTCCTGGTCGCTGGAGAGCTTGACGAACTCGCCCTCGATCAGTGCCCGCTCGCGCTCGTCGACATGCCCGTCGGACTTGGCGGCGGCCACCAGTGCCTTGAGGATCGCCTGACTGTGCTGCTCGACCTGGGCAGGCGGCAGGCGATCCAGCGTTTGCGGTTCGACCTGGCTGGTAGCGCCCTGCTTGGCCTGCCAGTTGCCATAGGCCTTGTAGGCCAGTGCGCCGAGTGCCGCCAGGCCACCATAGGTCAGGGCCTTGCCGCCATACTTGCGGGCTTTCTTGTTGCCCATCAGCAAGCCCATTACGCCGGCAGCCAGTGCGCCACCGCCGGCGCCTGACAGCAGGCTGCCCAGGCCACCGCTGCCACCTTTACCGCCCAGCAGGTCGCCGAGCCCGCCGGCTGCGCCGGATTTGCCGGCAGGGGTTTTGCCTGACTGGTTCTGCAGCATGTCCTGGCCGGATTTGAGCAACTGATCGAGCAAGCCACGGGTGTTCATCGAGCATCTCCATGGGGAGGAAAGAAACCCCAAGAGTACTGCCGCTGGCTGAAGCGAAGCTGAATGCATTTGCTTCCAGATGTTGCTCGAAGCAGTCAAAAAACGACATGCCCGGATACGCCCCCGGGATGGACCCGAATATCGGCACTACGCTTATGGGGATGTGTCACTGCCGCCATGACTGCCTCGATCATAATTTGAACAAGAGGGAACACCATGTTCGTGAACAAGACCGCCACATTCTGTGCCTTGGGCACCGCCCTGCTGGCGAGCGCCAGCGTGCAGGCTGCAGAACCGCTCAAAGCCGTGGGGGCCGGCGAAGGCCAGTTGGATATCGTCGCCTGGCCCGGCTACATCGAGCGCGGTGAAAGCGACAAGGCCTATGACTGGGTCAGCGGCTTCGAGAAGGACACCGGCTGCAAGGTCAGCGTCAAGACTGCCGCCACTTCGGACGAAATGGTCAGCCTGATGACCAAGGGTGGCTACGACCTGGTGACTGCATCAGGCGACGCCTCGCTGCGTCTGATCGCCGGCAAGCGGGTACAACCGATCAACACGGCCCTGATTCCCAATTGGAAGAACCTCGACCCACGCCTGGCCAACGGGGCCTGGTACGTGGTGAACAAGCAGGCCTATGGCACCCCGTACCAGTGGGGCCCCAACGTACTGCTCTACAACACCAACGTCTTCAAGGAAGCACCCACCAGTTGGGGCGTGGTGTTCGAGCCGCAGAACCTGCCCGACGGCAAGCCGAACAAGGGCCGCGTACAGGCCTATGACGGCCCGATCTACATTGCCGATGCGGCGCTCTACCTGAAATCGGCCAAGCCCGAGCTGGGCATCCAGAACCCCTACGAACTCAACGAGACCCAGTACAAGGCGGTGCTTGACCTGTTGCGTCAGCAGCAACCGCTGGTCCACCGCTATTGGCACGATGCGACGGTCCAGATGAGCGACGTGAAGAACGAAGGGGTGGTGGCCACCAGCTCCTGGGGCTACATGGTCAATACCCTCAAGGCCGACAAGCAGCCGGTGAGTTCGACCATTCCCAAGGAAGGCGCCACCGGCTGGGCCGACACCACCATGCTGCATGCCGATGCCAAACACCCCAATTGCGCCTACAAGTGGATGGACTGGTCGCTGCAACCCAAGGTCCAGGGCGATGTGGCTGCCTGGTTCGGCTCGCTGCCAGCGGTACCGGCAGCGTGTACCGGCAGTGAGTTGCTGGGGGCAGAGGGCTGCAAGACCAATGGTTTTGACAACTTCGACAAGATCGCCTTCTGGAAGACACCACAGGCCGAGGGTGGCAAGTTCGTGCCCTATAGTCGCTGGACCCAGGACTACATTGCGATCATGGGTGGCCGTTAAGCCCCTATCGCCGGGCAAGTCGAGACATCGCCCCGCGAAAACGCGCAACTTTTCGGAGCACGCTATGACCCTTGCAGTCCAGTTCACCGAGGTATCACGCCACTTCGGCGAGGTGAAGGCCGTTGACCGGGTATCCATCGACATAGAAGACGGCGAGTTCTTCTCGATGCTCGGCCCCTCAGGCTCAGGCAAGACCACCTGCCTGCGCCTGATCGCAGGCTTCGAGCAGCCCAGCGCAGGCTCCATTCGCATTCACGGCGCCGAGGCCGCCGGCCTGCCGCCCTATCAGCGCGACGTCAATACGGTGTTCCAGGATTACGCCCTGTTCCCGCACATGAACGTGCGCGAC
The DNA here is from genome assembly GCF_040438935.1 of Pseudomonas vranovensis. NCBI lineage: Bacteria > Pseudomonadati > Pseudomonadota > Gammaproteobacteria > Pseudomonadales > Pseudomonadaceae > Pseudomonas > Pseudomonas vranovensis. Next base: position 3,690,783 of record NZ_CP159259.1, read on the forward strand.
AACGTCGCCTATGGCCTGAAGGTCAAGGGCGTCGCCAAGCAGGAGCGCTTGGCCCGCGCCGAGGAGGCCCTGGCCATGGTCGCCCTGGATGGCTACGGCCAGCGCAAGCCGGTGCAGTTGTCCGGCGGCCAGCGCCAGCGTGTGGCCCTGGCCCGGGCGCTGGTCAATCGCCCACGGGTATTGCTGCTCGACGAACCTCTCGGTGCCCTCGATTTGAAATTGCGCGAACAGATGCAGGGCGAGTTGAAAAAACTGCAGCGCCAGCTCGGCATTACCTTCATCTTCGTCACCCACGACCAGACCGAAGCCTTGTCGATGTCCGACCGGGTTGCCGTGTTCAACCGTGGCCGCATCGAGCAGGTCGATACGCCGCGCAACCTCTACATGAAGCCGGCCACCACCTTCGTCGCCGAATTCGTCGGCACCTCCAACGTGCTGCGCGGCGAGCTGGCCGTGCAGTTGAGCGGTAGCCCGCAGCCTTTCTCGATTCGCCCCGAACACATACGCCTGGGCGAACAACCTGCGACCAGCGATGACATCCAGGTCAGTGGCCTGCTGCACGACATCCAGTACCAGGGCAGTGCCACCCGCTACGAACTGAAACTGGACAGCGGCCAATTGCTTTGCGTCAGCCAGGCCAATAACCAATGGCAGGCGCAGACCGCTCCCTGGCAGACCGGCCAGCAACTGAAGGCCAGCTGGGCGCGCCAGGCCATGACAGCACTGCAGGAAACCGTGCTGCAGGAGGGGCCGTGACATGAGCCCGGACACCAGCGCCCAGGCCACATCGCCACTGCGGCGCTTCTCCAACCTGCTGTACCGGCGCCCCAATCTGTACCTGGCGCTGCTGTTGATTCCGCCGCTGATCTGGTTCGGCGCGATTTACCTGGGCTCGCTGCTGAGCCTGCTGTGGCAAGGTTTCTACACCTTCGACGACTTCACCATGGCGGTCAGCCCGGAACTGACCCTGGCCAACTTCGCCGCGCTGTTCAACCCCTCGAACTTCGACATCATCCTGCGCACCCTGAGCATGGCCATCGCCGTGTCCATCGCCAGCGCCATCCTGGCCTTCCCCATTGCCTACTACATGGCCCGCTACACCAGCGGCAAGACCAAGGCGTTTTTCTATATCGCGGTGATGATGCCGATGTGGGCCAGCTACATCGTCAAGGCCTATGCCTGGACACTGCTACTGGCCAAGGGCGGCGTGGCCCAGTGGTTCGTCCAGCACATGCACCTGGATTCGGTGCTGTTGTTCATCCTCGGTATTCCGGGAGTGGGCGGCAGCACCTTGTCGACCTCGCACCTGGGGCGCTTCCTGGTGTTCGTCTACATCTGGCTGCCATTCATGATCCTGCCGATCCAGGCCTCCCTGGAACGCTTGCCGCCCTCGCTGTTGCAAGCCTCGGCGGACCTGGGCGCCAAGCCACGGCAAACCTTCGTGCAGGTGATCCTGCCGCTGTCGGTGCCGGGAATTGCCGCGGGCTCCATCTTCACCTTCTCCCTGACCCTGGGCGATTTCATCGTGCCGCAGCTGGTCGGCCCCCCCGGTTACTTCATCGGCAGCATGGTCTACGCCCAGCAAGGCGCCATCGGCAACATGCCGATGGCCGCCGCGTTCACCCTGGTACCGATCGTGCTGATTGCCATCTACCTGTCCATCGTCAAACGCCTGGGGGCCTTCGATGCACTCTGAACGCGCGTCAATGGGGCTGCGCCTGGCGGCCTGGGGCGGGCTGGTGTTCCTGCACTTCCCGATCCTGATCATCTTCCTCTATGCCTTCAACACCGAAGATGCCGCCTTCAGCTTCCCGCCCCAGGGCTTCACCTTGAAGTGGTTCGGCGTGGCGTTCTCCCGGCCCGATGTGCTGGAGTCGATCAAACTGTCGCTGCAAGTGGCCTGCCTGGCCACGCTGATCGCCCTGGTGCTCGGCACCCTGGCCTCGGCTGCCTTGTACCGGCGCAACTTCTTCGGCAAGGAAAGCATCTCGCTGATGCTGATCCTGCCCATCGCCCTGCCCGGCATCATCACCGGTATCGCCCTGCTATCGGCCTTCAAGACCCTGGGAGTCGAGCCTGGCATCTTCACCATCGTGGTCGGCCACGCCACCTTCTGCGTGGTGATCGTCTACAACAACGTCATCGCCCGCCTGCGCCGTACCTCCCAGAACTTGATCGAAGCGTCGATGGACCTCGGTGCCGACGGCTGGCAGACCTTTCGCTACATCATCCTGCCCAACCTCGGTTCGGCCCTGCTGGCGGGTGGCATGCTGGCCTTTGCCCTGTCGTTCGATGAAATCATTGTCACCACCTTCACCGCCGGCCACGAACGAACCTTGCCGATCTGGTTGCTCAACCAGCTCAGCCGCCCACGGGATGTGCCGGTGACCAATGTGGTGGCCATGCTGGTGATGCTGGTGACCATGCTGCCCATTCTGGGCGCCTATTACCTGACCCGCGGCGGCGAAAGCGTTGCCGGCAGCGGCAAATAACGCCTGGAGGACTCAACGATGCAAACCCGACTGCTGATCAATGGCCAACTGGTGGCTGGCGATGGCCCGGCCTTGTCGGTACTGAACCCGGCCCTGGGCAGCGTGCTGGTGGACATCAACGAAGCCAGCGAGGCCCAGGTCGACGCGGCCGTGCGCACCGCCGACCACGCATTTGAAACCTGGTCGCAGACCACACCCAGGGACCGCTCATTGTTATTGCTGAAACTGGCGGACGCCATCGAGGCTCACGCTGAGGAACTGGCGCGCCTGGAGTCGGACAACTGCGGCAAGCCCTACGCTGCGGCGCTCAAGGACGAGATCCCGGCCATCGCCGACGTGTTCCGTTTCTTCGCCGGCGCCACACGCTGCCTGAGCGGCTCGGCGGCCGGTGAATACCTGCCGGGCCATACCTCGATGATCCGTCGCGACCCGCTGGGCGTGATCGCCTCGATTGCCCCCTGGAACTACCCGTTGATGATGGTCGCCTGGAAAATCGCCCCGGCGCTGGCCGCTGGCAACACGGTGGTGCTCAAACCTTCGGAGCAAACGCCGCTGACCGCGCTGCGCCTGGCCGAACTGGCTACCGACATATTTCCCCCGGGGGTGCTCAACATCCTCTTCGGCCGCGGCCCGAGCGTGGGCACCCCGCTGGTTACCCACCCGAAAGTGCGCATGGTCTCGCTGACCGGCTCCATCCCGACCGGGGCCAACATCATCGCCAGCACCGCCGACAGTGTGAAACGCATGCACATGGAACTGGGCGGCAAGGCGCCGGTGATCATCTTCGACGATGCCGATATCGATGCGGCCGTCGAAGGCATTCGCACCTTTGGCTTCTACAACGCCGGGCAAGATTGCACCGCGGCCTGCCGCCTCTACGTCCAAAGCGGCATCTACGAGCAGTTCGTGGAAAAGCTGGGCAAGGCTGTCGCCAGCCTCAAGCACGGCCTGCAGAACGACCCTGACACCGAGCTGGGCCCATTGATAACCGCGCAACATCGCGACCGGGTTGCCGCCATGGTCGAGCGCGCCATCGCCCAACCGCATATCCGCCTGGTGACTGGTGGCAAAGCAGTGCCGGGCGACGGTTACTTCTTCGAGCCGACGGTGCTGGCCGATGCCCAGCAGGATGACGAGATCGTGCGGCGCGAGGTCTTCGGCCCGGTGGTCTCGGTTACCCGCTTCGATGATGAAGCGCAGGCCCTGGCCTGGGCGAACGACTCCGACTACGGCCTGGCCTCGTCACTGTGGACGGCGGATGTCGGACGCGCCCATCGTGTTTCGGCACGCCTGCAATACGGTTGTACCTGGGTCAATACGCATTTTATGCTGGTCAGCGAAATGCCCCACGGCGGTCAGAAACTGTCTGGCTACGGCAAAGACATGTCCATGTACGGACTGGAAGACTACACCTGCATTCGGCATGTGATGTTCAAACACTAAGGTAAGGAAACCCATGGAAATTACCCGGCGCGACTTCATCAATGGAGTCGCCATCGGCATTGCAGCGGGCCTGACCCCGCTGCAACTGCTCCAGGCTGCCCAGGGCGGGCGCTACTATCCTCCGGCGCTGACCGGCTTGCGTGGTAGCCACGTCGGCGCCTTTGAAGTCGCGCACCAGATGGGCTGGGAGAAAAAAGCCTTCGCCACCGATGCCCTGCCGATCAGCGAGACCTATGACCTGGTGGTGGTCGGCGGCGGCATCAGTGGGCTGTCGGCGGCGTATTTCTATCGCCAGAAGCACCCCCAGGCAAAGATTCTGATCCTGGAAAACCACGACGACTTCGGTGGCCATGCCAAGCGCAACGAGTTCACTGCCGGCGGACGGATGATCATCGGCTATGGCGGCAGTGAAGCCTTCCAGTCACCCAACCACCTGTACAGCGCCGAGGTCAATGGCCTGCTCAAAGACCTTGGGGTAGACATCAAGCGCTTTGAAACCGCCTTCGATCGCAGCTTCTACCCGGACCTTGGACTTTCGCGCGGGGTGTTTTTCGACAAGGAGCATTTTGGCGAAGACAAACTGGTGACCGGTGACCCAACCCCCATGGTCGCCGACGATATAGCCCCCGAGCAGCTCAATGCCCGCACGGTGCGCGACTTCATCAACGACTTTCCCTTGTCCGACAGCGACCGCAAGGCTCTGGTCGACCTGCACGAAGCGCCCCGGGACTACCTCGCCGGCAAGTCCCAGGACGAAAAGACCGCCTACCTGGAGCGCACCAGCTACCAGGACTTCCTGCTCAAGGACGTCGGCCTGTCGCCCGTGGCGGTAAAGTACTTCCAGGGGCGCACCAACGATTTCATGGCCCTGAGCATCGATACCGTCGCCGCCGCCGATGCCTATTACGTTGGCTTCCCAGGCTTTGCCGCCATGGACCTGGAGCCGATCAGCGAAGAAGCCAGGGCCGAAATGGAAGAGCCCTACATCTATCACTTCCCGGATGGCAACGCCTCACTGGCGCGCCTGCTGGTGCGCAACCTGATACCTGGTGTCGCGCCGGGCACCGGCATGGAAGACATTGTCCTGGCCAACTTCGACTACAGCCAACTCGACCGCGCAGGCCAGCCAGTACGCCTGCGCCTGAACAGCACCGCAGTCAGCGTGCGCAATCAGGACGGCGCGGTGAATGTCGGCTACAGCCAGGGCGGAAAACTGACCCAGGTCCGCGGCAAGCACTGCATCCTGGCCTGCTACAACATGATGATCCCCTACCTGCTTCGCGACCTGTCGGTTGAACAGGCCCATGCCTTGAGCCAGAACGTGAAGTTCCCGCTGGTGTACACCAAGGTGATCGTGCGCAACTGGCAGGCCTTCAAGAAGCTTCGTGTACACGAGATCTATGCCGCGACCCAGCCCTATAGCCGCATCAAGCTGGATTACCCGGTAAGCATGGGTGGCTATGAGCACCCCCGCGATCCGGCGCAGCCCATTGGCCTGCACATGGTCTACGTACCCACCAGCCCCGACAGCAAGATGAACGGTCGCGACCAGGCACGCGCCGGGCGTGCACGGTTGTACGGCACCCCATTTGAAACCCTGGAGAGCCAACTGCGCGAGCAGTTGCAGCGCATGCTGGGACCTGGCGGTTTCGACCACCAACAGGACATCCTGGCAATCACCGTCAACCGTTGGCCACACGGCTATGCCTGCTTCACCAACACCCTCTATGACGACCCCGAGCAGACCGAACAATGGATGGAACTGGCGCGCAAGCCCGTGGGCAAGGTGAGCATCGCCAACTCCGATGCGGCCTGGAGTGCGTATGCCCATGCGGCCATTGACGAAGCCTGGCGCGCGGTAGGTGAGCTGGCGTAGTACGGAATCAACTGCCTTGCATAGAACCTGTGGGAGCGGGCTTGCCCTCGATCAGCCGCAGAGCGGCCGTATGTAATCCTGGCCCTCATCGCTGGCAAGCTGCCGCCCACAGGTGTCCAACCCCTTCAATCGCGCAGGTCAGACTCGTGAATCGGGTTGGCCCGGCTGGTCGCCCGCTGGTATTGGGCCGGCCAGGTGGCTTTGTTGCCCCCCAGGTCGTCATCGGCATGCAAGGGCCAGTACGGGTCACGCAGCAGTTCCCGAGCCAGGAAGATGATATCGGCCTGGGCCGTACGCAAGATGGTTTCGGCCTGCATCGGGTCGGTGATCATCCCAACCGTGCCGGTGGCGATCCCCGACTCCTCCCGCACCTTCGCCGCAAACTGGGTCTGGTACCCAGGCCCCGTGGGAATTTCGGCATTCACCGACGTCCCGCCGGACGATACATCGATCAAGTCCACACCCAGCTTTCTCAAGCGCTTGGCCAGCTCGACGGTTTCGTCCGGATTCCAGCCATCCTCGACCCAATCAGTGGCCGACAGCCGCACGAACACCGGCAACTCTTCCGGCCAGACCTCACGCACAGCCTCGGTCACCTGCAAGGTCAGGCGAATACGATTGTCAAAGCAGCTGCCGTACTCGTCACGGCGCTGGTTGCTCAGCGGCGAAAGAAACTGATGCAGTAGATAGCCATGCGCCGCATGCACCTCGACCACTTTGAAGCCAGCTTTCAACGCGCGATGCGCCGCATCGACGAAGGCCTGGATCACCTCGTCGATCTGCGCCTTGGTCATCTCGACAGGTGCGGTGTGCTGCGGATCGAAGGCAATTTTCGATGGCCCGATCGGAACCCAGCCACCCTCTTCCGGCTTGACGCTGCCCTGCTTGCCCAACCAGGGTCGATAGGTACTGGCCTTGCGCCCGGCATGGGCCAGTTGAATGCCAGGCACGGCACCCTGGGCCGTAATGAAGCGGGTAATGCGTTGCAGCGCCGGAATTTGGGCGTCGTCCCACAGGCCCAAGTCCTGGGCAGTGATCCGTCCGTCGGCAGTCACCGCCGTGGCTTCGGTGAAGATCAACCCGGCGCCCCCGACCGCGCGGCTACCCAAGTGAACCAGGTGCCAGTCATTGGCCAGGCCATCGACACTGGAATACTGGCACATGGGTGAAACGGCGATTCGGTTGGGCAGGGTCAGATGGCGCAGGGTGTAGGGCTCAAGCAGCAGGCTCATGGGGCACCTCTCAAATCAAGTGGTAAGGCTCCAGATGGTTGACCGGCCGACTACAGAATCTTCCCCGCAGGTTCTTCGACCAATCCTACTGAGCCTAGACCACTTTGCCCCTGGCCTCAGCGCGGCTCCATGTGCGCGATCATCAGTTGCACGCTTTCCTGGCCGCGGAATTCGTTGACGTCGAGCTTGTAGGCAAGCTCCACCCAACGAACCGTCGGGTTAGGCCAGACATCACGATCCACACCAAAGGCGATGCCATCGAGACGGACCGAGCCGCACTCGCTCTTGAGCACCACCTTCAAGTGTCGCTCACCCACCACTCGCTGTTCGACCAGCTGGAACACGCCATGAAACAGCGGCTCAGGGAAGTGCTGGCCCCAAGGGCCGGCATGACGCAGGGCGCGGGCCAACTCCAGGTGAAACTCTTCGACGGCCAGGGTGCCGTCCGACAGCAGACGCCCGGTCAGGTCATCTTCTTGTAGTTGGCGACGAACTTCTTCATCGAACGCCTGGGCGAATGCCGGAAAGTTGTCGGCGGGCAGTGACAACCCGGCGGCCATGGCGTGGCCGCCGAACTTGCTGATCAACTGCGGATAACGCGCCGCCACCGCATCCAGTGCGTCGCGAATATGAAAACCGGGCACCGAACGCGCCGACCCCTTGAGCATGCCCTCGCCTGCGTCGGCAAAAGCGATGGTAGGCCGGTGATAGCGCTCCTTGAGGCGCGAGGCCAGGATACCGATCACTCCCTGGTGCCAGTCCGGCTCGAACAGGCACAAGCCAAACGGCATCGACTCCAGCGGCAGGTCCTTGAGCTGGGCCAGCGCCTCGCGTTGCATGCCCTGCTCGATAGACTTGCGATCCTGATTGAGATCGTCCAGTTGCCCGGCCATTTCCCGGGCCAGGCCAGGGTCGTCGCTGAGCAGGCATTCGATACCCAGGCTCATGTCATCCAGACGCCCGGCGGCGTTGAGGCGGGGGCCGAGGATAAAGCCAAGGTCCGTGGAGGTGATGCGGGCATGATCGCGCCGCGCCACTTCCAGGATCGCCTTGAGCCCTGGACGGGCGCGCCCGGCACGGATCCGCTCCAGCCCCTGATGCACCAGGATGCGGTTGTTGGCATCCAGTGGTACCACGTCGGCCACACTGCCCAGGGCCACCAGGTCGAGCAACTCACCGATGTTCGGCTGCGGCCGGCTGTCGTAGTGACCCAGGCTGCGCAAGCGTGCGCGCAACGCCATCAGCACGTAGAAGATCACCCCCACTCCGGCCAGGGCCTTGCTGGCAAAGGTACAGCCCGGCTGGTTGGGGTTGACGATGGCATCGGCGGCAGGCAGCTCGTTGCCAGGCAAATGGTGATCGGTCACCAACACCTTGAGCCCGGCGGCCTTGGCTGCGGCCACGCCTTCGACGCTGGAGATACCGTTATCCACGGTAATCAACAGCTGTGGCTGGCGCTCCAGGGCCACCTGAACGATTTCCGGGGTCAGGCCGTAGCCGTACTCGAAACGATTGGGAACCAGGTAATCGACATGGGCAGCGCCCAGCAGGCGCAAGCCCAGCACGCCAACGGTGCTGGCCGTCGCGCCATCGGCATCGAAGTCACCGACGATCAGGATGCGCTGGCGCTGCGTCAGCGCCTCGATCAGCAGGTCGACCGCCACCTCGATACCCTTGAGCTGCTGGTAAGGCAGCAGGCGCGCCAGGCTCTTGTCCAGTTCATCGGCCGATTGCACGCCGCGCGCGGCATACAGGCGAGTCAGCAAGGGCGGCAGATCACCAAGAAACGGCAAGGTGGAGGGCAGCGGGCGGGGTTCGATGCGCATGGGGCGAAGGGGCTTCTCGTGAATCAGGAGTGGACGGCTGTGTGCGAGGCGGCCTTAGCCGCGATCACCCAGGAGCCATTCGAGCTGGACTTCGTGCTGGCCGCGATCATCGGTGACGAAGATCGTGCCTTCACTGATCATCACATCCCACTTGATCGAACGTGGCATGTCGGTGGCCAGGGTCTCGAGGACGTCCTGGGGCACGGCGGCGATATTAAGGTTCTTCAGGCCCTTGACCGCACCGACCACCTTGGTCTCCCACACCCGCAGGCTGCCGTAGGCGAGCAGGCTGGTGCGCTCGGTGCGGCGCGAGCACCAGGTCAAGCGCTCGGCATCGGGTTGACCGACCTCGATCCAGTGCAGGATGCGGTCGTCCAGGCTCTTTTCCCACAGTGCAGCCTCGTCCACATCCGACAGACCACGTCCGAACGACAGCTGCTCGTTGTACCACAGGGCGTAAGCCAACAAGCGTACGGCCATGCGCTCTTCGGTTTCCGAAGGATGGCGGGCAATGGTTTGCTTGACGCTTTCGTACACACCGCGATCGAGATCGGTGAGGTTCAGTTCAAATTTGTAGGTCGTGGACGGCTGGGCCATGGTGAGCATCTTGCGGCAAGAAAAGTCGCCCAGTCTAACCGATCCTGGCAATCCTTGCCCCGCAGCAGTATCTGAGCGCGCCTGCGTATGATAAAAACGGGGGCTCTGACCTGCCGCCACGGATGCCCCATGTCTACGCCCAGCAAACCTCTCGCCGGCCTCAAAGTCATCGAACTCGGCACCCTGATCGCCGGTCCGTTCGCCTCGCGCATCTGCGCCGAATTCGGTGCCCAGGTGATCAAGATCGAGTCCCCCGACGGCGGCGACCCGTTGCGAAAATGGCGCAAGCTGTATGAGGGCACATCGCTGTGGTGGTTCGTCCAGGCCCGCAACAAGCAGTCATTGACGCTCAACCTCAAGCACCCTGAAGGGATCGAGATCCTCAAGAAGCTGTTGGCCGACGCCGATATCCTGATCGAGAACTTTCGTCCCGGCGTGCTGGAAAAACTCGGCCTGGGCTGGGAGACCCTGCACGCGCTGAACCCGAAACTGGTGATGGTACGCCTGTCGGGTTTCGGCCAGACCGGCCCGATGAAGGACCAGCCCGGCTTTGGTGCCGTAGGCGAGTCCATGGGCGGGCTGCGCTACATCACCGGTTTCGAGGATCGCCCGCCGGTACGCACGGGGATCTCCATCGGCGACTCGATTGCAGCGCTGTGGGGCGTGATTGGTGCGTTGATGGCCTTGCGTCATCGAGAGGTCAACGGCGGTGAAGGCCAGGTGGTGGATGTCGCCTTGTACGAGGCGATCTTCGCCATGATGGAGAGCATGGTGCCGGAGTTCGACGTGTTCGGCTTTATCCGCGAGCGCACTGGCAATATCATGCCCGGGATCACGCCCTCCTCGATCCATACCAGTGCCGATGGCAAGCACGTGCAGATCGGCGCCAACGGCGATGCAATCTTCAAGCGTTTCATGCAGGCCATTGGCCGCCCGGACCTGGCGGACGATCCGCAACTGGCCAGCAACGATGGTCGCGACTTGCGCCGCGACGAGTTGTACGGGGTGATCGACCGCTGGGCCCACACCCTGCCGCTGGATGACCTGATGCAAGTGCTCAACGACGCCCAGGTGCCGGCCAGCCGTATCTACAGCGCCGAAGACATGTTCAGCGACCCGCAGTTCCTTGCCCGCGAAATGTTCCTGCAGGCCAAACTGCCGGACGGCAAGCCCTTCAAGATGCCTGGCATCGTACCCAAGCTGTCGCAGACGCCAGGTTCCAGCGAGTGGGTGGGGCCGGAGCTTGGCGCCCATACCGAGCAGCTGCTCGGTGAATTGGGCTACGACGCCCCGCGAATCGCTCGCTTGCGTGAACAAGGGGCTGTCTAGACCACCGTGCTCAACCCTGCTCCCGGCTCGACGGCGGAGACTCGCAAATGATCAAGTGCAGGCACCGCACCTTAATGGCGATGCTGCTGTGCAGCCTGCTGGGCAGTAGCCTTCCGGGCGTTGTCTGGGCCAAGGAACGGTTGATATGGCTACTGCGCGACCTGCCCCCGCTGACCATTTACGAAGGCGAGCGCAAAGGCCAGGGCGTGATCGACCAACTGCTGCCCATGCTGATCGAGAACATGCCCGAATACGATCACAGCATCGTCCGGGTCAACCGCGCACGCGGCATACAGATGCTGCAGGAGCGCAGTTTCACCTGTGATCCAACCCTGCTGTGGACGGCCGACCGTGCCCGCTACGTGTACTATTCTGTGCCTAGCCTGGGCATGCTCAGCAGCGGCCTGGTCGCTCGCCAGCACGATCAGGCACTATTGGCGCCCTTCATCAAGGATCAGCAGATAGACCTGCAAGCGGTACTCAGCAGCACCTCACTCAAGCTGGGTGTCGTCGCCGAACGCAGCTACAGCCCCCCGGTCGATGCCCTGCTCAAGACGCTGCCCAGCAATACGCTCAGTCGCCATTACGGCAATGATGCGGCCACCAACCTGCTGCAAATGCAACAGCGCGGACGCCTGCAGCTATTGCTCGGCTATTGGCCCGAGGTCCGCTACATGCTTGCGCAACAAGGTTGGTCGGCAGATGACTATCGGTTCTATCCGCTCAAGGGCGCGGCCCCCTATCAGTTCATCCATGTAGGATGCTCCGATACACCGCTGGGTCGTGAAGCCGTCACCCATATCGATCAACTCCTGCAGCCTCTGCGTCGCACTGTCCTGCCCAGGCTTTATGCCCAGTGGCTGGACCCTGACCTGCGCGAGCACTACCTGCAGGACAGCCAGCAGTTTTTCAACGATCAGCCTTGAGCCTTGTCAGTTGCCACGCCGACAGGGGTATCTGCATATCCGGCGTGACCTCGTGGCGCAGCAGTGCTTCACTTGGCAAAGAACATCGAGCGGAGCCAACTTTGAGTACATCCCCCACCCGTGACCTGCGCATAATCCTTGCGGACGATCATCCGATCTTTCGCATTGGCTTGCGGGCTGTGCTGGAACAGATACCTGGCGTGCAGGTGGTTGCTGAAGCTGGCAGCCCCCAGCAACTGATGGAGCATCTGCAGCATATGGCGTGCGATTTGCTGGTCACTGACTTCATGATGCCGGTCGAACAGCAGAACGACGGACTGAAACTGTTGGAGCAGATTCGCCGACACTTTCCGCAGTTGCCCATCCTGGTGGTGACCATGCTCAACAATGCCGGCCTGTTTCGCGCCATGCTCGCCCTGGGGGTAAAGGGGCTGCTGAGCAAGGCGAGCCTCGCCCAGGAACTGCCTCAGGCCATTCGAGGCATACCACGGGGCACGACGTACCTGGCAACCTCGGTCGAGCAATTGCTGTTGCAGGAAGGCGACCGTATCGGCGCCCCCCAGGCCCTGTCACCCAAGGAGCTGGAAGTCTCCCGCCTGCTCGCCGCCGGCCACACCGTGAACGAGATCGCCGTCCTGCTCAATCGCAGCAAGAAAACCGTCAGCACGCAGAAGATCAATGCCATGCGCAAGCTGGGTATAGCCAACGACGCGGCGTTGTTTCTCTACCTTCAGGCGCAGGGCTTGAGCTGACCGGCGGGCTGTGCCGGGCCGCTCAGGGGCGTGCCAGTACGGTTGCGATCATTCATCCATTGCTCAAGCTCGGCCTCCGGCATCGGTCGGGCAAAGAAGTAGCCTTGCATGACCGGACGCCCCAGCGCCTTGATCGCCAGTAGATCATCGACCGTCTCCACGCCTTCGACCACCACACTCAATTCCATGCGCCGGGCCATCATCAGAGCACCAGCCACCACGGCGGCCTTCTTGCCGTCCTGGGCCATGCCGCGGACAAATTCGCTGGGGAGTTTCAACTCACTGAACGGTAGCTCCAGCAGACGCTGCAGGTTGGAAACACCGGTACCAAAATCATCAATGGACAGTTGGCAACCGAGAATGCGCAGGTGCAGCAGCTCTTCGAGCTGCTGGTAATCCAGCGCGCAGCTGTGGGTCTCGACAATTTCCAGGGTCAATGCGCTGGCCGGTACGCCATGACACTCCAGCGCGACGGCAACCAGTGCGCCGAAGTCTTCACGCGCCAGCAGCTGCGGTGCGATGTTCACCGCCACCGGCAAGGCCTGGCCAGTTCTTGAACGGTGTCGAGCACTGAGCGCCAGTGCCTGTTCCAGTACATGCAGGCTCAAGGTGTCGAGCAGATCGGCCCGCTCGATCGCCGGAAAGAACTGGGCCGGAGAAAGCACCCCAAGGACGGGATGGTGCCAGCGAACCAAGGCTTCAACGCCGACCACCTGGCCATCGAAACTGACCTTGGGTTGATAATGCGCGATCCATTGGTCCTGGCTGCGGGCCAGTTCGGTCTCCGACAATGCCTGCAACTCGGGGAACTGTGCCACCGGGGTGACCTTGGGTGGTTCGCTGCCATGCTCCACATAACGCAGCAGCACTTGATGCAGCACGACGTTGCTGGCCATTTTCTGGAAGCACCCCAGTACGTTCAGGCCCAATTGCCGCGCCAGGTCACCGACGCTGTCGATCACGCATTGTTCGGCGCTGCTATGAATGATCAAAGCAGTGGCCAGCTTGTTGTCCGCCAGGTGCCGGATCATGGCCAAGCCATCGGCGCCCTCGAGCTGCAAGTCACAGATGGCGATGTCGACCGGGCCACGACGCGCCAGGGCCTGGGTGGCATCCTCCACCGACTCGGCCGTCAGCACATCGAAAATACCGATGGCATTGAGCATCTGATGCAGGGCCATCAACTGAAATGGATGGTCCTCCAGAATCAAGACTTTCAAAGATCGCATGTACCCTTCCCCGCAGTAGCCGACATGTGCGATAGCACGGGCTACTCTAGCCAAAGAGCGTTCGGCGACCCATCAGATAAGTCCTAAAGCGCGGGTCGAATCCTAAACAATTCAGCCCCCACGTCACCCTGAAGCTGGAGTAGCACGCGCTGCAATGTCGACCAGGCTTGCTGCGTTGCCTCGGGCTGTTGCCCGTGTCGGGCCATCCCCAGATCGGAACAGGCACGGGCCAGGCCCAATGCATCGACCAGGCAGGCGACCCCTTCGAGCCGATGCAGCGATGCCCTGATACGTTCCCAGTCCAGGTGCGCAACCGCCTCGGCGAGTTGCCCTTGCTCGTCTTGAAGGTTCTTTTGCAACTCTTCAAGCATGCGCAGCATTACCGCGTTGTTGGCCTGGGTCATCTGCTGCAGCGCTTCGATCCGGAAGCTGCAAGGCGGTGCTAGCGCGTCGATCAACGCAGACAAGCGGTCCAGCGAGACCGGCTTGACCAGCAGCTCATCCATACCGGCATCCAGGCAACGTGCGCGTTCTTCTTTCATCGCGTTGGCAGTGCAGCCAACGATCGGAATGGGCGGTCGCAGTAGCTGGGCTTCCCGTTGCCGTATGGTGCGAGTCAATGCACAACCACTCATTCCGGGCATGTTGCAATCGCTCAACAACACGTCGAAGCGTTCGGCCTGCCAAGCCTCCAGTGCAGCCTGGCCAGAGTCGACTGCCAGCACCCGGTGGCCGAGAAACTCAAGCTGCTGGCTGAGGACCATGCGGCTGGCAGAGAGGTCGTCGACGACCAGTATACTTCGCGCCGGCCCTGCCTGACGCTGAACCTGCACCGCCGCCGATGCATTCTGTGCCTCGGCCACAGGCTCGAGGACCAGCATGACCCTGACCTCGGTCCCTTCGCCGGGCACACTGTGCAAGGTGATAGTGCCCCCCATCAGCTCCACCAGTTGCCGACAGATACTCAAGCCCAGGCCCGAACCGCCGTACTGCGCGGCAGACTGTGCGCTGGCCTGGACAAACGGTGTGAACAACTCGGTCTGTTGCTGCGCGCTGATGCCGATACCGCTGTCGCGCACGCTCAGGCACACGCCGACGCCTTGTGGCAGCAGCGCGCTGGTTCGCGTGACCTGCAGGATGACGTGTCCTTCATGGGTAAACTTCAATGCGTTGCCCAGCACATTGACCAGCACCTGGCGCAAGCGCAACGGATCGAACCAATACGTCCCCTGGGCGTCATCCGCCACCTGTAGCCGCAGGTCCAGCCCTTGTGCCTGAGCCTGGGCGCGAAACAGCGCGATGACACGCTCCACGAACGGCCGCAACGCCGTGGCCTGCTGCGCCAGTTGCAGGCTACCGGCCTCGATCCGCGCAAGGTCCAGACTGTCGCCGATCAGGGCGATCAGTTCGCTGGCCGACTGGTGAGCAGTCTCAAGCCCCGGCGAAGGTGCGGCACCGTTGGCCAGTGCGGTTTCGCGCTCAAGCTCCAGCAAGCCGATAATCACTGCCATCGGTGTGCGTATCTCATGGCTCATGGTGGTCAGGAACGCACTTTTCGCCAGGTTGGCCTGCTCGGCCTGCTGACGGGCCTCCACCAGGTCTGCTTCCAACTGCTTGCGTTCAGTGATGTCGATCCAGCCGCCGAGCAACCCCTGCAACTGGCCGTCGGCGCGGTAGAACGGCACGGTCCACTGGTAGGCATCGATGCGCTGCCCGTGATACTCGATGCGGCGGTCGGCAAACACCGGCTTGGGGTCTTTCAGCAGGCCCAAGTAGTCGGCATGCAGTTGAACAGCCAGCTCTGGCGGGATCACGTCGATGTCGGTCAGGCGCCGCCCCTTGACGTCCGCCAGGTGCAACGAAAAAGCCTGTTCATAGCTCTTGTTGCAGGTGATCAGGCGCCCTTCCAGGTCCCTGACATAGATCGGATTGGGAATGCCGTCGAGCAAGGCGCGTTTGAAGGCCAACTGATCGTTGAGTGCCTCCTCGGCCCTCTCGCGCTGACTGATCTGGGCGCGCAGACGGCTGCTCCAGATCAGCGAAACAAGTGCAAACAACAGCGCCGCGGCCACGGCCCAGTAGACCCAGGGCGCAATGCGTTGCCAGGCCGGTGCCGGTGGGGCCAGTGCCCCCAGCCACTTCATGCGCATGGCGCGCAGTTCGGCGACAGGGAAGGCTTCCAGGGCCTTGTTGAGGATGCTCTCGAGCTCCGGCGCGCTGCGCCGTACCGAAAATCGGTCTGGTGCCCACTTGCCATCGACCCCGCGCCCAACCTTCAGGACCGGGTCATTGCCCAGAATGCTGTACGCCCCGACCTCACTGTCGATGGTCGCCACCGCTTCGCCATTGCGTACTTTCTCTCGCGCCTGCTCCAGGGAGTCCACCCGCAGCAGTCGAACCTCGGGATACTCCTCTCGGATACTGCTTTCCAGCGCGTGCTGGGCAGGGAGCGCCAGTGTCTGCCCAGCCAATTCGCCCAGCGACGCCAGCCCCAGGTGCGACTGCCGCACGACGAACACCCAGCTCTGTCCTCCCAGGGAATGGGTGAAGTCCAGGAACTCCCGTCGCTCCGGGGTTTCACTCAATGTGGTACTCATGTCCGCGTGGCCGCTCCTGAGCAGGTCCAGGCTCTGGGCGATCGACGAGGACGGCGCATACACGAACTGTAGCCCGGTCAGTTGCGCAACGGTTGCCAGGACATCACTGTTCAGGCCCACCCACGCGCCCTGGCGATTTCGAAACAGGTAGGGTGGGTACTGACTGCCCACCACCGTGACCGTTGGATGCCGCGCGATCCAGTCACGCTCCTCAGCCGTCAGCTCGACACGCTGGTGAGCCACATCCGAACCCAGGCCCGAGGTCCAGCGCCCGAGGATCTCGCGCCGCACCGGCGCATCGAGACTGGCCAGCGCCTGGTTCAACATCGCCTTCAACGGCTGATCGTCAGCCCGCACGGCGAATGCGAATCCGATCGGCGGCAAGGCACTGGGGCCAACGACTTGCAGCCCCAGGAACGGACGCAGCGCATTGTAGGCCCGCACGATGATCTCGTTGCCGATAAAGGCGTCGACCTCCCCCTGGTTGAGCGCCTCCAGGGCGCTGCTGAGCGTGGGTGCAAGAATCACCTGGCTTTCGGGATAGACGCGATGCATCACCCGGGTATCGGCATAGCCGTCAAGCAACACGATCTTCAACCCGGCCAGCGAGGTCGGTGGCATGGAAGCACCGCCGCGCACCACCACCATGGAGCGGTCAGGGATGTAGTCCTCGGTGAACGCCAGGCCCGCCACGCTACGTTCAAAGCCATTGGCGCTGGTCAGCACATCGATCACACCATTGTGCAAGGCCTGGATTGCCTCCTCACGCCTGGCGAACGCCAGCACCTGTGTCGTCACGCCCAGGCGCCGGGCAACCAGGCTGAGGTAGTCGGCACTGATCCCCTGGTAGCGATTGCGGTCGATGGTGATGTCGACCGGCTCGTAATCGGCAAAGGAAATACCGACCCGCAAGGTTCGCTCAGGGCCCAGCCATTGCTGCTGCGCAGGGGTCAGCTGCATCGGCTCAAGGTCGGTGAAGGGCGGCACCAGGGTAAAGGGCAGGCTCTGTGCAGCATGGACCCAACTGCCCACGCATAGCCACAGCAAGCAACCCAGCAAAAGCCCCACGGCATGACGTCCTGTACTCATTGATACTCCTGATCCATTGCGGCCGGCCTAAGCCAGTGTAGAAACGAAAAAGCCCGTCTGAGACGGGCTTTTTCGAAGGCCTATCGGTCTGTTACAGCGGTTTGCCGCGGTTGCCGTGCTGGCTGACGAAGGCTTGTACGGCCTTGAGGTCGTTGGCCAGCACCGTGCATTTCTCTTCCCGGGTGAACAGGTCGCTCAGGTGGGCAGGCAGCTCCAGAGCCTTGTCGACGCCGCTTTTTCCACCGCTTCCGGGAACTTGACCGGGTGGGCGGTACCCAGCACTACCATTGGCGTGTCGAGGCTGCGGCGACATTCGCGCGCGGCCTTGACGCCGATGGCGGTATGCGGGTCGAGCACTTCGCCGGTCTGGGCGAAGACTTCGGCGATGGTCTCGCAGGTTTGTGCGTCATCGACGGCCAGCGAATCGAACAGCTTGCGTGCTTCGGTCCAGCGGTCCTGCTCGACGCTGAAGCCGCCGCCCTGCTTGAAATTGTCCATCAGCCCGGCGATTGCCGCGCCGTTGCGACCGTGCAGGTCGAACAGCAGGCGCTCGAAGTTCGACGAGACCATGATGTCCATCGACGGCGACAGGGTCGCGTGCAGGGTTTCCTTGACGTACTGGTTGCCGCTCATGAAGCGGTGCAGGATGTCGTTGCGGTTGGTGGCAACGATCAGTTGGCTGATCGGCAAGCCCATGTTGCGCGCCAGGTAACCGGCGAAAATATCGCCGAAGTTGCCGGTCGGTACCGAGAACGCCACCGAACGCGCCGGGCCACCCAGCTGCAGGGCTGCATGGAAGTAGTAGACGATCTGGGCCATGATCCGCGCCCAGTTGATCGAGTTCACTGCCACCAGGCGAGTGCCCTTGAGGAAGCCCTGGTCGGCAAAGCTGGCCTTGACCATTTCCTGGCAGTCGTCGAAGTTGCCTTCGATGGCGATGTTGTGGATGTTCTCGCCGAAGATGGTGGTCATCTGGCGGCGCTGAACTTCCGATACACGCTGGTGCGGGTGCAGAATGAAGATGTCGACGTTGTCGCAACGGCGGCAACCCTCGATGGCAGCCGAACCGGTATCACCGCTGGTGGCACCGATGATCACCACGCGCTCGCCGCGCTTCGCCAGCACGTGGTCGAGCAGGCGACCGAGCAGCTGCAGGGCAAAGTCCTTGAACGCCAGGGTCGGGCCGTGGAACAGCTCCAGCACCCATTCGTTGCTGTTCAACTGACGCAGCGGTGCGACCGCAGCGTGGGCGAACTCGCCGTAGGTTTCTTCGAGGATTTTCTTGAAGTCGGCATCGGCAATGCTGCCGGTGACAAACGGGCGCATCACCCGGAAAGCCAGCTCGTGATACGGCAGGCCAGCCCAGGAAGCGATCTCTTCCTGGGTGAAACGCGGCAGGTTTTCCGGCACGTACAAACCGCCGTCGCTGGCAAGGCCTGCCAGCAGCACATCTTCGAAATTCAGGGCCGGAGCCTGGCCACGAGTACTGATATATCGCATGGGTACAAACCTTCGGTTTGAGCTACAAGCTACAAGCTACAAGCTGCACGTCACCGCGATCCGGTTTTGACTTGCAGCTTGGCGCTTACCACTTGCAACTATTGTCAATTCAGTTGTTCGACGCGGATACGCACCACGTTGCCGACCACATCCTGCAGGGCTTCCAAGGCGGTGATGGCATCGTTCATGCGCTGCTCGAGCACGCGATGGGTCAGCAGGATCATCGGTACCAGGCCGTCTTGCTCTTCGACTTCTTTCTGCATGATCGATTCGATATTGATACCGCGCTCCGAGAGGATGCTCGCCACCTGGGCCAGCACGCCCGGGTGATCCTTGGCCTGGATCCGCAGGTAGTAGGCGGTTTCGCAGGCGTCGATCGGCAGGATCGGGTGGGCTGACAGCGAATCTGGCTGGAAGGCCAGGTGCGGCACGCGGTTCTCCGGGTCGGAGGTCATGGCACGCACCACGTCCACCAGGTCGGCAACCACCGAGGACGCGGTCGGTTCCATACCGGCGCCAGCACCGTAGAACAGCGTGGAGCCTGCGGCATCGCCGTTGACCATGACGGCATTCATCACACCGTTGACGTTGGCGATCAGGCGGTCGGCCGGGATCAGCGTCGGATGGACGCGCAGCTCGATGCCATTGGCGGTACTGCGGGCCACGCCCAGGTGCTTGATGCGGTAGCCCAGCGCCTCGGCGTAGTTCACGTCGGCGGTGGTCAGCTGCGTGATGCCTTCGGTGTAGGCCTTGTCGAACTGCAGCGGAATACCAAAGGCGATGGAGGCCAGGATGGTCAGCTTGTGCGCGGCATCGATACCTTCGACGTCGAAGGTCGGATCGGCTTCGGCATAACCCAGGGCCTGGGCTTCGGCCAGGACATCGGGGAAGGCTCGGCCTTTTTCACGCATTTCGGTGAGGATGAAGTTGCCGGTACCGTTGATGATCCCCGCCACCCAGTTGATTCGGTTGGCCGACAGGCCTTCGCGGATCGCCTTGATCACCGGGATGCCGCCGGCCACGGCCGCTTCGAAGGCGACGATGACGCCCTTCTCGCGGGCCTTGGCGAAAATCTCGTTGCCATGCACCGCAATCAGCGCCTTGTTGGCGGTGACCACGTGCTTGCCGTTGTCGATGGCCTTGAGCACCAGCTCGCGGGCAATGGTGTAGCCGCCGATCAGCTCGATGACAATGTCGATTTCCGGGTTCGTTGCGACCTCGAATACATCAGCGGTAATGGGGGTACCGGTAATCTGGCAATTCGGGTTTGGCGAACGCATGGCAATCTGTGCCACTTCGATACCACGCCCGGCACGGCGGGCGATCTCCTCGGCGTTACGCTGAAGTACATTGAAGGTACCGCCACCGACGGTCCCCAACCCACAGATGCCTACTTTGACCGGTTTCACTGTGAACTCCCCATTGAACGAACGACGCGCGGCCGTTCGTGAAATCAGCCGTCTCCCCATGGTGACGGCTGGCTTGTTGAATTATTTATTGCCGGCCAGTGCCAGCTTGGCCACTTGTGGCGCCGGTTGATAACCCGGGATCACCTGGCCGTCCTCGAGGACGATGGCCGGGGTACCGTTGACACCGATCGACTGGCCCAGCTGGAATTGCTTGCTGACCGGGTTGGCGCACTTGGCAGCCTTGATTTCCTTGCCGTCGATCATTTTGTCCAGGGCGGCCTTGCGGTCGCTGGAGCACCAGACGGCTTGCAACTGTTCATCACCCGGGGAGCCGAGGCCCTGGCGCGGGAAGGCAACGTAGCGCACTTCGATACCGCGGCGGTTTAGCTCAGGAACTTCGGCATGCAGCTTGTGGCAGTACGGGCAGGTCGTGTCGGTAAACACGGTGATGTGCGATTTGGTTTCGCCCTTGGCAGGATAAACCACCATCTCGGCAGCTGGAATAGCGTTGATGCTCTTGGCGATAGCCTGACGTTCGGCTTTTTCAGTCAGGTTGACCGGTTTGCCGTCCTGGATCTGGAACAGATAGCCCTGCACCACGAACTGGCCGTCGGCGCTTGCATACAGAACACGACCGCCTTCGAGCTTGACCTCATACAGGCCATTCAACGGACTTGAGGCAACGCTTGCAACCGGTACACCCAGCTCAAGCGATTGCAAGGTCTTGCGGATGGTCTGCTCGGCGGTGTCGGCAGCGGCGGCAAAAGTGCTGACCAGCGCCAGGGTGGCGGTGGCGATAAACTGGGTCACGCGCATGGGAACTCCTGAAGGCGGGCAAGGGGCCGCAATGGAACACACGTCCTGAAAAAACGGCGTTCGGGCGAGCCTCGATGCAAACCGGTCAAGCCTACCACATCATGTCCGCGCCAAGCGCCCCCGGCGACGCAAGCACCATCAACCACGCGGGTGATGTTTTGCGTGCAGTTCCTGCAGCCGCGCCCGGGCCACGTGGGTGTAGATCTGCGTGGTGGAAAGGTCGCTATGACCCAGCAGCATTTGCACCACCCGCAGGTCGGCACCGTGATTGAGCAGATGGGTAGCGAAGGCGTGACGCAAGGTATGCGGCGACAGGCTTTTATCGATTCCGGCGACCTGGGCCTGGTGCTTGATCCGGTGCCAGAAGGTCTGGCGGGTCATCTGCTCGCCGCGCTGACTGGGAAACAGCACGTCGCTGGGGCGCCCGCCGAGCATGTCGTTGCGCCCGTCGCGCAGGTAGCGCTCCAACCACACCACGGCTTCCTCGCCCATGGGTACCAGGCGCTCCTTGCTGCCCTTGCCCATCACCCGCAGCACGCCCTGGCGCAAGTTGACCTGATCCAGGGTCAGGCTTACCAGTTCGGTCACCCGCAGGCCGCAGGCGTACAGCACCTCAAGCATGGCGCGGTCGCGCTGGCCGATCGGCTCGCCCAGATCGGGTGCTTGCAACAGGGCTTCGACATCCTCCTCGGACAACGACTTGGGCAAAGGCCGCCCCAGTTGCGGCATCTCGACCTGCAGGGTGGGATCGACGGCAATCAGCTTTTCGCGCAGCAGATAGCGGTAAAAGCCACGCACCCCGGAGAGAAAGCGCGCAGTGGAGCGAGGCTTGTAACCCTGCTCCAGGCGCCAGGCCAGGTGATCGAGGATCAGGTCGCGCCCGGCGTCGGGCAAATGGACGGCACGTTCCTGCAACCAGCCGTTGAACAAAGCCAGGTCGCTGCGATAAGACTCGCGGGTGTTGTCGGCCAGGCCTTTTTCCAGCCACAGGGCATCGAGGAACTGGTCGATCAGGGGATGCTCTAGTGCGGGCATGACAACTCGGTGGGCAGCAGACAAAAATAATGAATTGCCGCTAGTCTTCCACAACATGGAAGGCATAGGGAGCCCGAATGAACGAACAACAGATATTGCTGACTTTCGGTGGCATCGGCGCCGCCGCCCTTGCCTGCCAATGGCTGGCCTGGCGCCTGAAGCTGCCGGCGATTCTATTCCTGCTGCTGAGCGGCATATTGGCAGGCCCCATCCTGGGCTGGCTCGACCCTCAACACATGTTCGGACCACTGCTGATGCCCCTGGTGTCGCTGGCGGTGGCGCTTATCCTGTTTGAAGGCAGCCTCACCCTGCACCTGTCGCAGTGGCGCGAAATTGGAACGGTGGTCCATCGCATGGTGACCATCGGCGCACTGTCGACCTGGGTGATCATCACCCTGGCCACTCACTGGCTGCTGGGCTTCGACTGGATGCTGGCAACCCTGTTCGGCACCCTGACCCTGGTCACGGGCCCCACCGTGATCGTGCCGATGTTGCGGGTGGTGCGACCCAAATCGACCATCGCCAACATCCTGCGCTGGGAAGGCATCGTCATCGATCCGATCGGCGCGTTGCTGGCGGTGGTGGTGTACAGCTTCATCATCGCCAGCGCCGCCGGCAACGGCCTGAGCCAGAGCCTGATGACCTTTGCCGGAGTAATTCTGTGCGGTAGTGCGTTCGGCGCTGCCGGCGGCTGGATCCTGGGCCAGGTGATGCGCGAGCAATGGCTGCCCGAATACCTGCATAACCTGGCGTCCCTGGCAGCGGTGCTGGGCATTTTCATCGCCTCCAACCAGGTCACCCACGAATCCGGGCTGCTGGCGGTGACCATCATGGGCATGTGGCTGGCCAATATGAAGGGCGTGGATGTACGACAGATCCTGCACTTCAAGGAAAACCTCAGCGTGCTGCTGATTTCCGGGCTGTTCATCCTCCTGGCTGCGCGCCTGGACCTGAATGCCCTGATCGGCCTTGGCCCGGCGGTGCTGGCTCTGCTCCTGGTGATCCAGCTGATCGCCCGGCCACTGAACGTCGCCCTCTCGACCTGGGGGTCGAACCTGAACTGGCGTGAACGCGCCCTGCTGAGCTGGATCGCCCCCCGCGGAATCGTTGCGGCCGCGGTGTCGGCGATCTTCGCCATCCGCCTGCATGAGGCCGGCCACGAAGGTGCCCTGCTGCTGGTACCGCTGACCTTCGCCGTGATCATCGGCACCGTGGTACTGCAAAGCGCCACGGCCCGGCCACTGGCACGCCTCCTGAAGGTGGCGGAACCTGCGCCCAGCGGCTTTCTGATCGTGGGCGCCAACCCGCCGGCCCGTGCCATCGGCAAGGCCCTGCAGCAATTGGACTGTCGGGTGCTGCTGACCGATTCGAGTTGGGAAAACATCCGCGCGGCGCGCATGGAGGGCCTGCCGACCTATTTTGGCAACCCGGCCTCACAGCATGCCGACGCCCACCTGGACCTCGTCGGGCTTGGGCACTTGCTCGGGCTATCGCCGTCCGGCGAACTGAACACGCTGGCTTGCGCACGTTTTCGTCATGACTTTGGCCATGGCAGGCTGTTCGTGCTGGCCAGCGGGCTGGAAGCCAGGCGCAGCGACAAGCATCGGGCCAGTGACGAGCACCGCGGGCACGTGCTGGGTAGCCAGGCACTGACCTATACCCAACTGGCCAACCTGCTGACCAAGGGCGCCGAGCTGTACAGCACCCACCTGACCGAGGGGTTTGGCTGGGAGGACTACCAGGCCCTGCACGATGACCGGGCGACGTTGCTGTTTGCCCGCGACAGCAGTGGCTGGGTGCATGTATTCGGGCCTGACAGCGTGCTCAAGCCCGAGGCGGGATGGACGGTGGTGGCGTTGATCGAGCCTGCGAACGAATGATCACTGCAGGAGCGGGCTTGCCCCACGATGCGATGTAACAGCTGGATGCGCATAGTGGGGCAAGTCGAGACGTCGCACCGCCGCTCCTACACAGTTCAGAAGCCTGGCAACACCGGCACTGGACGCTTGTCTTCATCAATCGCGACAAAGCTGAACAGGCCATGGATGGCCTTCTCGCGGCTGTCGCAGCTCATGCTCTCGACATAGACCTCAACCTCGACCTTGAGGCTGGTGTTGCCCACGGCAGCCACCCGGCCGACCAGCTCGACAATCGAGCCGGCGGCAATCGGGTGCTTGAAGTCGATCCGATCGGTCGACACGGTTACCAGTGGCAACCGGCAAAAACGCGTAGCGGCGATGAACGACACTTCGTCCATCCAGGCCAGGGCGGTGCCGCCGAACAGGGTGTTGTGGTGATTGGTGGTGGACGGGAACACTGCCTTGGTCACGCGGGTTACCGACAATTCGGTACGGCGTTCGATTTCTTGCTCTCTGGAACTCATAAACTCACATCAAAAACAAAAGTGCAGACAACAAAAAAGCAGCCCGAAGGCTGCTTTTTTCGCATGGTGGCCGTAGCCACCGGTCAAACTGTCATCAGGACAGTTTTTCCTTGATGCGAGCGGCTTTACCGGACAGGTCGCGCAGGTAGTACAGCTTGGCTTTACGCACGTCACCACGACGTTTCACGGCCAGGCTGTCGATTTGCGGGCTGTAGGTCTGGAAAGTACGCTCAACGCCAACACCGTTGGAGATCTTGCGAACAGTGAAAGCACTGTTCAGACCACGGTTACGCTTGGCGATTACAACGCCTTCGAAAGCCTGCAGACGCGAACGATCGCCTTCCTTCACTTTCACCTGAACGACGATGGTGTCGCCCGGGGCAAAGGTCGGGATCTCTTTGGACATCTGCTCAGCTTCGATCTGCTGAATGATTTTGTTGGTCATGCTGTGCTCCTAAGGTAAATCGTCGGATCTACCATCGATACGTTAACTATCGTCCCGCTCCCGGAGGTACTCCGCGAGCAGCTTCTTCTCTTCTCCAGAAAGTGAGCGACTTTCCAGAAGATCGGCGCGTCGTTCATAGGTCCGCCCAAGGGACTGCTGTAAACGCCATCGCCGGATGTGTGCATGGTTGCCACTAAGCAACACGTCGGGAACACGCTGATCCGCATACACCTCCGGTCGGGTGTAGTGCGGGCAATCGAGCAGACCATCGGTAAAGGAGTCTTCCTCCGCCGAGTCCGCATGCCCTAAAGCTCCGGGCAGCAGTCGCGTAACCGCATCAATCAGAACCATCGCCGGCAGCTCGCCGCCAGACAATACATAGTCCCCAATCGACCACTCTTCATCGACATGAGCCTCGATAAAACGCTCGTCGATGCCTTCATAACGACCGGCTATCAGAATCAACGATTCATGCTTCACCAGGTCTTTGACCGCCGACTGATCCAGCTTGCGGCCTTGCGGCGAGAGGTAAATAACCTTCGCCTTTCCCCCGGTTGCCTGCCTGGCGTCAACCAGTGCATCTTCCAGAGGCTTGATCTTCATCACCATGCCCGGACCACCGCCAAACGGCCGATCATCCACCGTGTGGTGACGATCTGTGGTGTAGTCCCGCGGGTTCCAGCAGGTCAGTTGCAACAACCCCTGCTTTACCGCACGGCTGGTAATGCCGTACTCACTGATGGCCGAGAACATCTCGGGGAACAACGTAATGACGTCTACGCGCAGGCTAGCCATTGCTTAGAAGTCCGCGTCCCATTCCACCCTCATCTCGCCTGCAGCCAGGTCGATCTTCAACACGCATTGCTCTGTATAGGGCAACAGGCGCTCTCGATCATCCAGACTACCCGCGCAGGGCTTTACCACCATTACATCGTTCGCGCCGGTCTCCAACAGGTGATCAACCTTGCCGAACAGCTGTTCGTCCTGGTTGATGACGTTCAGACCTACCAACTGGTACCAGTAGTACTCGTCGCTAGGCAGGTTGGGCAAAAGGCTTCGCGAGATACAAATCTCATAACCGCTCAGAAGACGAGCTTCATCACGATCATCAAGGCCTTTGAGCTTGGCGACCAGGTCCTTTTGAGTGGATCGGCCACTGACCAGCTCTACCTGTTTTACCTTCCCTTCGTGCCGAAGCGTCCAGTGACGGTAATCCAACAGGTTTTCAATCGGATCGGTAAAGGAAAAGACCTTCACCTCGCCGCGAACGCCGTGAACCGAAAAAATCTTGCCGACAACGATCAGGTCGTCAGCTTTTTCTGGCGTCGCGTTCATACTGTTCAGGCAGCAGCCTTGGCAGCATCTTTCAGCAGTTTTGCAACGCGCTCGGATGGCTGTGCGCCAACGCTCAGCCAGTGAGCAACGCGGTCTTGCTTAACGGACAGACGAACTTCCTGGCCACGAGCGATAGGGTTGAAGAAACCAACCTGCTCGATGTGCGAACCGGTAACTGGGTTACGCGAGTCAGTCACGGTCAGGGTGTAAAATGGGCGCTTTTTGGAGCCGCCACGGGCAAGACGGATGGTTAGCATTGAACATCGTTCCTGTAGTCGGTGCTGCAAATCATAATGCACAGCGGGCACACGGGTGCCCGAAAGGCCGCATATTCTCAAGGAATACACGGACATTTGCAAATGCCTTTTTACGCACGGTAAAAACGCCTGCCTGCTGATCTGCGGTTTGCGCTGCCTCATATATAAGGCAGCAGTGGTCCCGCCGAAGCGGGGATCCGGTCGTCGGCACTTTTATATGCCAACGACCTGAATGGGTTTACAGCTTGGGCATGCCGCCGCCGGGCATCATGCCACCCAGGCCGCGCATCATTTTGGCCATGCCGCCCTTGGCAGAAAACTTCTTCATCATCTTCTGCATCTGCTTGTGCTGCTTGATCAAGCGACCGATGTCCTGCACCTGGGTGCCGGAACCCATGGCGATTCGGCGCTTGCGCGAACCACTGATCAGTTCAGGGTCACGACGCTCGGCCGGAGTCATGGAGTTGATGATCGCTTCCATCTGCTTGAACTGCTTCTCGGCGGCGCCCTGGGCATTGCCCATCTGTGCAAGGTTGACCCCACCGATGCTTGGCAGCTTGTCCATCAGGCCACCGAGGCCGCCCATGTTCTTCATCTGCTGCAGCTGGTCACGGAAGTCTTCGAGGTCGAAGCCCTTGCCCTTCTTCAGCTTCTTGGCCAGTTTGTCGGCCTTTTCCTTGTCGAGGGTCTGTTCGGCCTGCTCGATCAGGCTAAGTACGTCGCCCATGCCCAGGATGCGCGAAGCGATACGGTCGGGATGGAACGGCTCGAGGGCCTCGCTCTTTTCACCCATACCGATGAACTTGATCGGCTTGCCGGTGATGGCACGCACCGACAGTGCGGCACCGCCACGGGCGTCGCCGTCGACCTTGGTCAGGATCACGCCGGTCAGCGGCAGTGCCTCGCCAAACGCCTTGGCGGTGTTGGCGGCATCCTGGCCGGTCATGGCGTCGACCACGAACAGCGTCTCGATCGGCTTGACCGCGGCGTGCAGGTCCTTGATCTCGTTCATCATCTCGGCGTCGATGTGCAGACGACCGGCGGTATCGACGATGACCACGTCGATGAACTTGAGCTTGGCTTCACGGATCGCCGCTTCAGCGATGGCTACTGGCTTCTGGCTGATATCGGACGGGAAGAAGGTAACGCCGATGTCGCCCGCCAGGGTTTCGAGCTGTTTGATGGCCGCCGGACGGTACACGTCGGCCGACACTACCATCACCGACTTCTTCTTGCGCTCCTTGAGGAAGCGCGCCAGCTTGCCGGCGGTAGTGGTCTTGCCCGCACCCTGCAGACCGGCCATCAGGACCACGGCCGGCGGTGCGGTATTGAGCGCCAGGTCTTCGTTGGCGGCGCCCATCAGGCCTTCGAGTTCAGCCTGGACGATCTTCACGAACGCCTGGCCCGGGGTCAGGCTGCGCGACACCTCAGTGCCGACTGCACGTTCCTTGACCTTGTTGACGAAATCCTTGACCACCGGCAGGGCGACGTCAGCCTCGAGCAACGCCATGCGCACTTCGCGCAGGGTGTCTTTGATGTTGTCTTCGGTCAGCTTGGCCTTGCCGGTGACATGGCGCAGCGTCTGTGACAGACGGTCGGTCAGGTTTTCAAACATGGTGATCCTTTCAGGCTCTTCAGAACCGAGGTTTATCAGCTGCCTCTGGCATTTGGGCGGGCCTTGGGCAGGGGCAGGTCGGCGATTATAACCAAGACTCGGGCCAGCGCGCACCTTACGTCGGCTCGCGGTCTTCCTTGGCAGGCGCGTTGTATGCCAAACTCATCCTCTTTCGGGCTTGCCTAACAGGACTTATGCTCCCTTTGTCACCCAGCTTGCTTCCCAATCTGATCGCCGCCTGCCTGTATGCCGCCGCGACCTTCTATCATGGCTCCCGCCTGGCGCAAGGCGCCAAGGCCGACAAGCGCCTGCTCGGGCTGCTCGGCGCACTGGCGGTCATCGCCCAGGGTACCGCGCTGTTCTGGCAGCTGCTGACGCCACTGGGCCTGAGCCTGGACTTCTTCAGCGCTGCCAGCCTGATCGCCACGGCCGTCATTGCCCTGACCCTGCTGGCCTGCCTGCGCATCCCGGTGGAAAACCTGCTGTTGCTGCTATTCCCGCTGGGCATGGCCACGGCCCTGATCGCGCAGTTCGCCCCTTCGGGCACCGTGCCGCTGATCAACGAAGAGCCCGGCATTCTCGCGCATATCCTGCTGTCGATCCTGGCGTACGGGATGTTCACCATTGCCGTGTTCCAGGCCTTGCTGCTGCTGGTGCAGGATCACCAACTCAAACACAAGCACCCCTCGGGCCTGATCCGCAACTTCCCGCCCCTGCAAACCATGGAGAGCCTCCTGTTCGGCTTCCTCTGGACAGGTTGGGGCCTGCTGTCGCTGTCGCTGATTTCCGGCTGGCTGTTCCTCGACAACTTGTTCGCCCAACACCTGGTGCACAAAACCCTGCTTGCCTGCGTGGCCTGGATCGTCTTCAGCGTCCTGCTGTGGGGCCGTACCCGCCTGGGCTGGCGCGGCCACAAGGCAATCCGCTGGACCCTGGCCGGCTTCTGCCTGCTGATGCTGGCCTACTTCGGCAGCAAGCTGGTACGCGAATTCATCCTGCATATCTGACGGGCACGGGTAAATGGACGATCTGCCGTTAGCACCGTTACTCGGCGTACTGGCACTGGCACTGCTCTGGTCGGCCCTGTTTACCGCCGTGGATGCTGCCCAGCAGTCCCTCAATGGTGCTCGGCGCAACGGCCAGACCGACGCGCACCCCGAACTCAAGGTCGCCCCCCAGGCCCTGGTACTCTGCTCCACCCTGGGCAAACTGCTGGTACTGGCCCTGGCCTGCCTGCTGGGGCAGCGCTACAACGGCGAGCACGGTTTCTGGCTCGCCGGCCTTGGCGCCACCACATTGCTGCTGGTGTTCGCCGAATACCTGCCGCGACAATTGGCCCGACGCAATCCACCCGCCTTCATCACCCTGGGCAACACCCTGCTCAAGGTCCCGCTCACGCTGCTCCAGCCTGTGGCCTGGCTACTCGATGGCTGCGCGCGGGTGGTGTTGCGTCCGTTCCGGGTCCAGCCCCATGCCGTTGCGCTGCACGAGCAGGACAGCGACGACGACCTCGATGAAGACCCCCAGGCAGATCATCGCCTGAACCTGCCCGAAAGCCTGCTGGCCCTGGACAAGATCACCGTCAACGACATCCTGGTACCGCGCAACGATGTCGATGGTGTGAACCTCGACGACTCGATCGAGCAGATCATCGAGCAACTGATCATCAGCCGCCACACCCGCCTGCCGGTCTATCACAGCGACATCAATCAAGTCGAAGCCATCCTCAATACCAAGCTGATCAGCCACCTGCTGCCCAAGGCCGAGCTGACCCGCGAAACCCTGCATGCAGCCTGCTACGAACCCTATTTCGTGCCGGAAAGCACCCCCTTGCAGCTGCAACTGCTCAACTTTCACAAGCAGCAGCGGCGCCTGGGCGTTGTCGTCGATGAATACGGCGAGGTACAGGGCATCGTTACCCTGGAAGACATTCTCGAAGAAATTGTCGGCGAATTCGAAGACGAACACGGCCTGGACAACCCGCACATCCACCCGCAGGCAGACGGGCGCTATGTGATCGAAGGCAACGTGTCGATCCGTGAGCTGAACCGCAACCTGGGCTGGCACTTGCCAAGCGACGGCCCCAAGACTCTCAACGGCCTGGTCACCGAAGCGCTGGAAAGCATTCCGGAAAGCGCGGTGTGCCTGAAGATCGGCCGTTATCGCCTGGAAATTCTTGAAACCGAAGACAATTGCGCCAGCCGCATACTGGCCTGGACCGTGACTCGCTAGCTATACTCCCGCTACGCTTACCCAGCCCAGCCGTCTCGCCCGCTACCCGCATCCGGCGTCTCTCGGCCAGTCCGCACGACTGAATACCGCGCGCAAAACCTGCACTGCTTCACACCCCGAACAGTGCCCGCGCCCGCCCCTATCCCCCACGGGCGTATGCTCAGTCACGCGACCAACAACAATTCGCTTCGTTGCCGCTGCCAACGCCTACCCACCCTGCCGGTGGTAACGCCTACGGAGCACTCGACTGTCAGGGATAATCGCATGACAACCAGTAGCACCTACTCCGAAACGGAACAGGCCAGCCCCGGCAACTCGCCGGCCCGGGTGGCGACCGCCAGCTTCATCGGCACCGCCATCGAGTTCTATGACTTCTACGTCTATGCCACCGCTGCTGCCCTGGTCATCGGCCCGGTATTCTTCCCGCAGACCTCGGGTACCGCGCAGATGCTCTCGGCTTTCCTCACCTTCGGCATCGCCTTTCTGGCCAGGCCTCTGGGCTCGGCATTGTTCGGCCACTTCGGTGACCGCATCGGGCGCAAGTCCACTCTGGTGGCCTCGCTGCTGCTGATGGGGGTGTGTACCACGCTGATCGGTGTGCTGCCCGGCTACGACAGCATCGGAGCCTGGGCGCCGATCCTGCTTTGCGTGCTGCGCTTCGGCCAGGGCCTGGGCCTGGGCGGGGAATGGGGCGGCGCCGCGCTGCTGGCGACTGAAAACGCGCCCAAGGGCAAACGCGCCTGGTTCGGCATGTTCCCGCAGCTGGGGCCTTCGATCGGTTTCCTGGCGGCCAACGGCCTGTTCCTGACCCTGGCCATGGTGCTGACCGACGAACAGTTTCGCGAGTGGGGCTGGCGGATCCCGTTCCTGCTCAGCGCTGCGCTGGTCATTGTCGGCCTGTATGTGCGCCTGAAGCTTGAAGAAACCCCGGTATTCGCCAAGGCCGTGGCCCGTCACGAGCGAGTGAAAATGCCGGTGGTCGAGCTCTTCTCACAGTACTGGATGCCGGTGCTGCTGGGCGCTTCGGCCATGGTGGTGTGCTACGCGCTGTTCTACATCTCCACCGTGTTCTCGCTCAGCTATGGCGTCTCGACCCTGGGCTACAGTCGCGAAACCTTCCTGGGCCTGTTGTGCTTTGCCGTGCTGTTCATGGCCCTGGCAACGCCATTGTCGGCCTGGCTCAGCGACCGCTACGGGCGCAAGCCGGTGCTGATCGTCGGTGCGGTACTGGCGATACTCTCGGGCTTTACCATGCAACCACTGCTGACCTCGGGCTCCACCGCGGGTGTGGCGCTGTTCCTGGCCATCGAGCTGTTCCTGATGGGCGTGACATTTGCGCCGATGGGCGCGTTGCTGCCCGAGCTGTTTCCGACCCATGTTCGTTACACCGGGGCGTCAGCGGCCTATAACCTGGGCGGCATTGTCGGGGCCTCGGCGGCACCGTTCTTTGCCCAGAAGCTGGTAGCGATGGGGGGGTTGAGCTGGGTGGGGGGCTACGTGTCGGCGGCGGCTGTATTGAGCCTGATCGCTGTACTGTGCCTTAAAGAAACGCGGCATTCGGAGCTCTGAAATGATCGCGGGGCAAGTCAAGACGTTGCCCCGCGATGGGTTTAAAGCTCTACCTGAACAGCCTGCGAAGCACGGGTCGCCTTGGCCCGTGCCGCCTCGATCGACTCGTCACGCGCCAGGCACACGCCCATGCGACGCTGGCCATTGACCTCGGGTTTGCCGAACAAGCGAATGGCCGTGTCCGGCTCGCTCAGGGCAACACCCAGGTTGGCGAAGGCGGTCTGTTGCGACTGACCTTCCACCAGGATAACTGCCGAAGCCGACGGGCCGAACTGGCGAATCAGCGGAATCGGCAGGCCCAGGATCGCCCTCGCATGCAGGGCGAACTGCGACAGGTCCTGCGAGATCAGGGTCACCAGGCCGGTGTCGTGGGGGCGCGGTGAAACTTCGCTGAACCACACCTGATCACCCTTGATGAACAACTCCACGCCAAACAGGCCACGACCACCCAGGGCCTCGGTGACCGCCTTGGCCACGCGCTCGGACTCGGCCAGGGCCCCCGTGCTCATGGCCTGGGGCTGCCACGACTCTTGATAGTCGCCCTTCTCCTGGCGATGCCCGACCGGCGCGCAGAAGGTAGTGCCGCCAACATGGCGCACGGTCAGCAGGGTGATTTCGTAGTCGAAATCGATAAAACCTTCGATGATCACCCGGCCCTTGCCAGCGCGACCGCCTTCCTGGGCATAGTCCCAGGCCTTCTGCACGTCATCGGCATTCTTGAGCAGGCTCTGGCCCTTGCCCGATGAGCTCATCACCGGCTTGACCACACAAGGGAAACCGAGGTCTTCGACCGCCTTCGCGTAGTCCTCGAAGGTATCGGCGAAATGGTACGGCGAGGTCGGCAGCTCCAGCTCTTCAGCGGCCAGGCGACGAATGCCTTCGCGATTCATGGTCAGTTGCGTGGCGCGGGCCGTCGGCACCACGTTGAAGCCTTCGTTTTCCAGCTCCACCAGGGTTGCGGTGGCGATGGCTTCGATTTCCGGGACGATGAAGTGCGGCTTTTCAGCCTCGATGACCGCACGCAGCGCGGCGCCGTCGAGCATGTTGATCACGTGGCTGCGATGGGCGACCTGCATGGCCGGGGCATCGGCGTAACGGTCCACGGCAATCACTTCGACACCCAGGCGTTGCAGCTCGATCACCACTTCCTTGCCCAGCTCGCCACAGCCACAGAGCAGTACACGGGTCGCGGTCGGCGACAATGGGGTTCCGATACGAGTCATCTCAGGTCCTCAGAGGGAAGGATTCCAGGCTGCCCCGTATTCGGTGCAACCTGGTGAAAAGGAGCGCCATTTTACATGAACCGGGCCCCGGGGCCTCAGCCGGCGATGGCACGCTTGCGCAAGCGCCAGGCCATGATCAGCCAGACGGCGGTCACGCCGGCAAACTTGGACGCCAGGGCGGTGCCGACCACAGCCGGGGTCAAGGCACCGATCATGCCGAAGAAAATAAAGGTGTCGATGGGGATGCTCAGTGCCGAGCTCAACCACAGACGGTCGTGCAGTGGCCGCTTGGTGATACTGAACACCAGCCAGTCGATCAGTTCCGAGACGGCGAAGGCCGTTGCGCTGGCCAAGGCAATGGCAGGCTCGGAAGTGATATACGAGAGCACCAGGGCAACCAGCATGGCGACCAACGCGCCGTGGCCGAAGCGGGTTTGCACCATGTCGCGCAGGATGAACACCAGCCCGCCCCAGGCGGACCAGATGACGTCCAGGTGCGGGGCGCTGGAAAAGGCGTAGTTGATCAGCACAACGCTGCTGATATAGGCAATCAGAAAGGGCATGGGGTCGACCGTTTGGCAAGCGCTACAGGGTACTTGAGCGGCTGCCTGCGGCCAAGTACCGGATCAGGCGCTGCCAACGTTGAGGATCAGTCCGGCGGCCACCGCGCGCTCGTGGCACAGTTTCAACACCTGACGGCGCTCGCTATTGTCCATCCGCCCCCAACGGGTGATTTCAGCCGCGCTGCGCTGACAGCCGGTGCAGATGTCGTCCTCGTCCAGGGCGCAGATGTGTACGCAGGGTGAGGCGACCGGGCGTTCGAGACTGCTCATCAATCCTCCTGCAGGGCCAGGTCGCGCGCGTAGCGCTCGGCGTTGTGTACGTAATGCGCAGCGCTGGCCTCGAGCATTTTCTTTTGCGCTTCAGTCAGTTCGCGTACCACCTTGCCTGGCGAGCCCATTACCAGCGAACCGTCGGGAATCTCCTTGCCTTCGGGAATCAGCGCATTCGCGCCGATAATGCAGTACTTGCCGATTCGGGCGCCATTGAGGACGACTGCATTGATGCCGACCAGGCTGTAGTCGCCCACGGTGCAGCCGTGGAGCATGGCGTTGTGACCAACAGTGACACTCTTGCCCAGCGTCAGCGGCACGCCCATGTCGGTGTGCATCACTGTGCCGTCCTGTACGTTGCTGTTCTCACCGATGTCGATCAGTTCGTTGTCGCCGCGCAGCACCGCGCCAAACCAGACACTGGCCCCCGCCTGCAGGCGCACCTTGCCGATCAGCGTGGCATTGGGTGCCACCCAGCTGTTGGGATGGGTTTCGACGCACAGGTCGCCCAGACGGTATTTCATGCGTGGTTCCTCACGGTGCGGCAATGGTGGCGGGTGTGCCCGCTCAAATTGGAATGAAGCGTTCAGGCGGTTGGTGCAGGTTGATGCGGGCATCGTAAAGCAAGTTGACCAGCTCGACGATCATGATCGCCGACAACCCCCAGATCTTGTACTCACCATAACGGTAGCTGGGCACATACCAGCTGCGGCCCTGGTAATCGATGCGATGGGTGTGGTCACGCGGGTCCTGGCGGAAGAACTCCAGCGGCACGGTAAAGACCGCGGCGATTTCGGCATCGTTGGCCTGGTACTCGACAAAATCGGGAATCAGGCCGACAAAAGGTGTGACTTTAAGCCCATGCAGCGAGATCAGCGGGCTCAAGGGGCCTATGATTTCCACCAATCCTGGCGGCAGGCCAATCTCTTCCTCGGCCTCGCGCAGGGCGGTAAACACCAGGTCAGGGTCTTCCGGATCGCGGCGCCCACCGGGGAAGGCGACTTCGCCACCATGGGTCGACAGGCCCTTGGCGCGCAGGGTCAATACCAATTCAGGCTCTTCGCTGCGGGTAATGGGCAATAAGACGGCGGCCTCGGGAAAACGACGATCGGTTTCCAGGGTGTCGGGCCTATGACTGCTCACACGGCGAAGTAGCTCGTCCAGCATTGCTCTCTCTCGATTCCAAAGCCTGTCCTGCATGATGCACCAAAGCCGCGAACCGCCCAAGCCCCGAGGTGATCCGGCTTGCAGCCACGGTGACAGTGGCGCCAAGATAGGCGCAACCTACAGGAATAAAAGCATGAAATTCTGCAGTGCGTGCGGCAAACCGGTGATTCAGCGCATTCCCGAGGGCGACACCCGCCTGCGCTATGTCTGCGATCACTGCCAGACCATCCATTACCAGAACCCCAACATCGTTGCCGGCGTGCTGCCGACCCATGGCAGCCGGGTGCTGCTGTGCC
This sequence comes from Pseudomonas vranovensis, assembly GCF_040438935.1. Taxonomy (NCBI): domain Bacteria; kingdom Pseudomonadati; phylum Pseudomonadota; class Gammaproteobacteria; order Pseudomonadales; family Pseudomonadaceae; genus Pseudomonas; species Pseudomonas vranovensis. The sequence continues at coordinate 3,726,286 of NZ_CP159259.1, forward strand.
GCCGCGCCATCGAGCCGCGCCGGGGTTACTGGACCCTGCCCGCCGGGTTCATGGAGAACGGCGAAACCGTGGAGCAAGCCGCCCGTCGCGAAACCGTCGAGGAAGCCTGTGCACGAGTCGGGTCGATGTGCCTCTACCAACTGTTCGACCTGCCGCACATCAACCAGGTGCACGTGTTCTTTCGCGCCGAACTTGCCGACCTGGACTTTGCCGTCGGGGTCGAGAGCCTGGAAGTGCGACTTTTCGATGAAAGTGAGATTCCGTGGGACGAGCTGGCTTTCAGGACCGTGAGTCGTACCCTAGAATGCTATTATCGTGACCGCATCGAGCAGCGCTATCCGATTGGCAACGAATGTCTGTCGCCATTGCTCATTTCGTCACTCAACACCTAGTTTTCAGGGATATCGTTTCATGCGCTGGTTGTTTGCCCTTTTCTGCCTCAGTGTGGCTTCGGTGTCCCAGGCAGCGTTTACCGAAACCATCGTGACCAAGCCTATTGAAAAGGTCGCGCCCTCGCCTCTCCAACTAAAACCCGCAACCACTGCGCAGATCGACAAGATCCTGGTGCTCAAGTCCGAGCGTCGCCTGCAACTGATCAGTGGCGGCGCCCCGCTCAAGACCTATCGCATCTCCTTGGGCAAGCAGCCCAAGGGGCCCAAGTTGCGCGAAGGCGACAAGCGCACGCCAGAAGGTTTCTACTGGATCGACTGGCGCAAGGAGAGCGACCGCTACAACCTGGCGATGCACGTGTCCTACCCGAACATCAGCGATTCGGCGCGGGCCCGACGCGAAGGCGTGCCACCCGGTGGCATGATCATGATCCATGGCACGCCACTCGATGAAGAGTACCCCGAAGAGGTATTCCACACCCTGGACTGGACTGAAGGCTGCATCGCCATGACCAACCGCGACATGCGCGAAGTGTGGAACATGGTGCCGGACGGCACGATGATCGAAATTCGCCCCTGACAGAACGTCCTACATTCCGGCGCATTGCGCCGGAAGCTCCTCACAAAAGCCTATCTTCCCACCTACCCGCCATCCGGCGCGGGAGTGCATCCAGACAAATAGCAGCGTCCTTAACATCCAGCTGGCCGGATAACCCGCCACGCCTGGACGCCAGCCTATGCCCCGCTCACGCCGCATCCCGTTTCGAACCTTTGCCCTGGTCATGGCGGGCGCCCTGTTGTGGGTCGATCAATCGGCTGCGGCAGATGGCATACCGGTCATGCAGCACCTGCGTGAGCAGCGCCTGCAACAGGAACAACTGGAGCAGTTTCAGCGCCTGCGCACACTGCTGCGGACCGACGACGCCCCCACACAGCCACACACCGCACCGTCCATCGAGCAAGCCCCTGGCGCCTGCTGGCCGCTGAGCGGGATACGCCTGGCGGGCAATCAGCAACTGTCATTGGCGGATCTCGCCCCTGCCCTGCAACCGCTGATCGAACCCTGCATGAGTCCGGCACAGGTCAATCGATTGCTCAAGGCCATCACCCAGCGCTATGTAGATGCCGGTTACCTCACCAGCCGACCCTACCTGAACAGCCGCCCGCAAGCGGGCGGCACGCTGGACATCGTCATCGTCGAAGGCTTCGTCGAGTCCATCGAGCTGAGCAACCCCGACTTGCCGCTGTCGCTGCGCAGCGCCTTCCCGTCCCTGCTCGGCCAGCCGCTGCGCCTGGACGAACTGGAACAGGGCATGGACCAGCTCAATCGGCTCAAGGCCTTCGACCTGGTCGCCGACCTACTGCCCGGCAGCGTCGAAGGCGCGACCCGGGTACTGATCACGCCGCGCCAGCTCGGTAACCGCTGGCACCTGGGCAGCAACATCGACAACAGGGGCAGCAAAGCGACCGGACGCCAGCGCCTGGGCCTGGGCGTGGGCCTGGACAGCCCGCTTGAACTCAACGACTTCATGCAGCTGTCAGTCAACTCCACGCTCAAGACCGGCTCAAGCTACAGCCGCGGCTACGGTCTGTACTACAGCATTCCCTACGGCCCCTGGCACTACGCCCTGAGCCTCAATCAGCTGCAGTACCAGGCGCAATTGCCTGGCAAGCGCCTGTACAGCAGCGGCCAGAGTGCGTTTTTCAGCCTGGGGCTGGAGCGAAACCTGTGGCGCAACCAGCAAGGCTTGCTCAGCACCAGTTGGCGCCTTGAGCACAAGCGCCTGGACAATCGCCTGGCCGACTATCGCCTGCCCCTGCAGAGCCCGACCCTCACCAGCCTGGAGGCCGGCCTGAACCTGCTATGGCTGGATGACGGTCTGTGGACCGCCTACCTGGGTCTTTCCCAAGGCCTGGACTGGCTCGGCGCCGACCGTACCCAGCGCTTGCGCAATAGCCCCCAGCCGCAGTTTCGCAAGTACCGCGCCAACCTGCTGCACCTGCGGCAAGGCCTCGATCCCGACTGGCCCTGGCGCTGGCAGAGCGAGCTGAACCTGCAATACAGCCCCGACTCCTTGCCTGCCGTCGAACAACAACAAGTGACTGACCACACTGCCGTGCGCGGCTTTCGCCAACAGGTGGTCGCCGGTGCCAGCGCCGCCGTCTGGCGCAACAGCCTGAGCCAGCCGTTGCCGCTGGACCTGCCCCACGGCCTGGTGCTTCGTCCTGCCCTTGGCGTTGACCTGGGCTGGGGCAAATACGACCACGGCAGCACATCACAACGACTGGCCGGCGCCTACGCAGGCCTTGAACTGAGCGTGCCGGGCAGCCAGCTCAAACTCGACTACCAACGCGCACTCCATGCCAGCGGGCAACGTCGCCAAGGCCTAGAACCCGGTTTCTGGCTGCTGGAGTGGGTCCTGAACATCTGATGTCACAACCAAAAAAAGAGAGACCATGATGTACACCACACCCACCCCTCCAGCCCCTGCGTGGCTGACGCCCAATCATCTGCGCTGGATGATTGCCGTCAGCCTCCTTGCTCCCTACATGACCCTTGCCGATAACGGCCTGCAGGCCACTGCCGGCCCAGGCGGTAGCCCCGTGATCTCAAACGGCCATGGTGTACCAGTCATCGACATCGTGCCCCCCAACGGAAGTGGCCTGTCGCACAACCAGTTCCTGGACTACAACGTCAACACACCCGGCGTGGTGCTCAACAACGCCCTCCAGGCCGGGCAGTCGCAACTGGCCGGCGCCCTGGCGGCCAACTCGCAATTCCAGGGCCAGGCGGCCTCGACCATTCTTGCCGAAGTCATCAGTAGGAACGCCTCGCGCATCGAGGGGCCCCAGGAGATCTTCGGTCGACCCGCCGACTACATCCTGGCCAACCCCAATGGCATCACCCTCAACGGCGGCAGCTTTATCAACACTACCCGGGCGGGGTTCCTGGTCGGCAATGTCGTAATCGATGGGCAAAGCATCAAACTGCTCGACACCCGCAACGCCAACGGCAGCCTGCAGGTTCTCGAGGGCGGCCAGCGCAACTTGGAGGGCGCCCTCGACCTGATTGCCCCACGCATCGAGACCAAAGGACCGCTCACTGCCCGCGATACGCTGCACCTGACGGCGGGACGCAACCTGATTCGCAACAGCGATCAACGACTGCTCGAACACCTGGCGTCCCCCGATGGCAGCATCGATGCCCGTCTGCTAGGTGCCATGCAGGCCGGCCGTATCCGCATCGTCAGCACGGCCGAGGGCGCCGGCGTCAACGTGGGCTCGCGCCAGGTCATCGGCCGTGACGGTATCGAGATCCATTCGGCGGGCGCCCTGCAGCTCCTCGGCAACGCCACACAACCCGGCCTGCTCAGCGCCGAACACGGTGCCGTGACCCTGACCGCCGCACAGGATCTTGGCCTGAACGCCGTGAACGTCAAGGCGCAGCAGATCCAGGCCAAGGCCGGCAAGAACCTGAACCTTGATGCCCAGACCCGGGAAAGCCTGAAGAAAGACAACGACAAATATGCAAAAAAATGGTGGTTCGTCACTACCGAAACCTATAACCGCGACACCACGCGCACCGATCGCAAACAGACCGGCGTCGAACTACACGCAAGCCAGGGCATTGCCCTGGAAGCCGGACAGAACATGAACCTGGTAGCCGCAAAGGTGAATACCGACGGTGAACTCAAGGTCAAGGCCGACAACTCACTGACCCTCACAGCTGGCATCGAAAGCCGTCAGGTCGATGAGAAGATCCGCCATCGCAAGTACCTCTGGCGCGGCGACAAGGACAGCAGCAGCTATGAAGAAAGCGCCAAGGCCAGCAGCTTGACCGGTAGGAAAATTGCCCTCGAGTCGGGCGGCGCTACGCGAATACTGGGTAGCAAGGTCATCAGCCCGGGGGATGTCACACTCAAGGCCAGCAGCCTGGAGGTGGCCGAAGTCGCCCTCAAGAGTAGCCAGGCCAGCAAAGACTACCGGGGCGACCTGGTGTCCGGCACCTTCTTTGGCAAGAACGGCAAGACCGAGGGCAAGGGCAACAAAGCCAGTGGCAGTGCGATTCAGGCCGACAGGGCATTGACCGTGGAGGCAGATGACGTGCAAATCAGGGGTTCGAAGGTCAAGAGCAAGGGCGACGCCCTGTTGGTCAGCGAAAAGGCCCAACTGTCGATTGAAACGGCCAGCAACGAGGCCAGCCTCAGCCAACGCGAAGACGATAAAAAACTATTCGGCCTGATAGGCCGCACCACGGAGCGCCAGGAACAACGCAAGGATGTGCTGATCAGCGATGTGTCTTCCGACAGCAACGTGCGCCTGGCCAGTGCCGACGAAATTCGTGTGATTGGCTCAAAACTCGAAGCCGGCAAGCAATTGCAGCTCAAGGCGCAGAAAGACATCACCATCAGCGCCGCCGAACAGCAAGAATCCGTACATTCCAAGCAACAAGACAGAGGCTTCACCGCCAGTGCCAACCAGACCCAGGATGCGGTTGACGGCAAACCTGACTCCCACCAGTACAACGCTTCGGTAGGCTACAACGTCAGCACGGACGACACTCAAAAATCCAACAGAACACACGTCGCCAGCAAGCTCAGCGGTGGTCAGGTGCAACTCATCAGCCAAAACGATGTATCCGTCAACGGCTCCCAGGTCTCTGCCAATGCCGATGACGTAGAGATCGACGCCAAGAACCTGAACCTGACGGCTGCCCACAACGAGCAATCCAATACGACCAGCACCACGCACAGCGGGGGCGGGCTTAGGCTCACTGGCGGCATGGATGCGGTGGGCAGCGCCTTTGAGGGCTATCACAAGCAACAGGTCAAGGAAGAGACACGCACCCAGCCCCAGGCCAGCAGCCTTGCCTCCAGCCAAAACGTGAAGATCAACACCGGCAAGTTGGTCACTGAAGCCGCCAAGATCAAAGCCGATCAAAGCTTGATAGTGAACGCCGGCAACATTGAGAACCGCGCACAGGCCGATACTCTCAGCAGCAAACTGACCGACAAGAACTGGCAGGCAAGCCTGGGGGCGAGCGTTGTTTATCGTGACATTACCCGGCCGATTGAAAAGCTCGCCAAAGGTGAGGAAGGCAATCGCTTCCAGCAGGCAGGTGTCGAGGATTCACTGGCCCCGCCTACCCTGGGCACCGATATTGATGCGAAGCATCTGAACCGCGAAGAGGTCCATCAAACCACCACCGCCCAAGTGACCGAGCTGACTGGCGGTGCCGTCAAGATCAAGGCCACCACCATTGCAGATACCGGTACCCACTACAGGGCGGAGAAAGACGCGCTGTCAATCGAGGCGCAATCCCATCACCTGGCCGCTGCCTATGACAGCAGCCACAGCAGTCTTGATCGACTGGATGTCGAGGCGGGTATGCGGGTCGAAACCAGCACTGGCAGCGACATCAACCTGCGCCTTGCAGGTAAAGGTGGGCGCCTGCGGACTGATGAGAACACTCAAACGGCGCGACCGGGGAGCCTCTACGGGAAGACCGGCATCCAGGTACAGCTTGGCAGTGACGGTTTCTACGAAGGCACCCCCCTGAATGCCGGTGACGGCTCATTGAAGCTGGAGGCCGCAGGCGACTTGCGCTTGACCCAGGCCCAGGACCAACAACTTGCGCACCTGAACGAGCTCAAAGGCGACGCCTGGGCCAAGGGCGGTAACAGCCCTGCAGGCAAGGGAATGGAATTTCGCGGCTACCTGGACCAGAAAGCGAGCGACCGTGCTGACACCCAGGGCCGGGCGGCGCAAATCGATGCCAAGGGCGATGTACTGCTCAAGTCCGGCCGCACCCTGGAGCTGATCGGCACCAACATCGGCAGCAGGACCCACAAAATAGGCAGTATTACGCTGGACGCCGGTGGTCCCCTGCTGGTCAGGGCGGCCACCGACACCCATCGAGCCCAGGGCAACAGCCTGGGAGGTGGTTTGGAGCTGCTTGGTAAAACTTCTGCTGACGGCAAGGGCGGTGGCTTGGGAGGTCATATCGGTGCAGGACGCATCGACGAGACCAGCACTTCCGCTACCGGCGCCCAATGGTTTGCCACCAATAAAATGGCCATCACCAGTAGCGACCACCAGGACGATGCCGTGCATCTGCAGGGCGTGAACGTCACCGCAGACAAGGTGCTCATTAATGCCGTCAACGGCGGCATCGCGATCGAGGCCTCCAGCAGCACTGAGCACTACAACAACCTCGACTTGACGGCAGGCGCTGGTTTCAACGCCATGCCGGGTGCCACGAAAGACGAAGACAAACGAGGCCTGTACGGCCGCTTCCAGGGACTTATCGATCAGCGTGACAACCTTGCGTACCAGAACAGCCAATGGCGCGCTCAACAGATCACGCTCAACAGCCTCGCCGACACACGCCTGGAAGGCGTACGCATGGAGGCGGGAATGATTGATGGCGATATAGGTGCAGACCTGCGCGTGGCCAGCGTTCAGGACCGGATCAATACCGTGAAGGTGGGGCTCGACGCCCGCCTTAGCAAGGAGAAAAATCCACAGGGCTACCTAAATGCCACCAAAGCCTTTGCCGGCCCGCTCGGCGGCAAAGTTGAGAATGCCGTCGGACCGACGGCGCAGAAAGTCGATCCGGGCCTGTCGCCCACATTGACCTTCAAGCTTGAAAACACCCAGATCGAATCGGTGGCCAGCCAAAGTACGCTCAGTGGTCACGATGGCATCAACCTGAACGTCGCAGGCGCCACCGAACTGTCCGGCGCCCGGCTTCAGACAGCCAAGGGTAAGGTTGAGCTGGGTTCAAGCCCAGTCACCCAACGAACGCTCACCGGCCGTGACCACCGACGCGACGTGGGCATCAACGCCTCCAACGCGCCGGTGGACCTGGTCACCGGCTTGATCGAAGCCTACAAGCCCGGCAACAGCAGCACCAGCGACGAAACGCCGGTTGACCTGGGACTGGTTCGTACTAGTGGCCACGACCGCACCACAACCGTGACATCGAGCATCCACCAGCCTGGCAATCGCCAATAATCCACAGGCACAAAAAAGCCGCGACCGGCTCAACACCGGTCACGGCTTTTTCAGTGGCTTCAGAAGTCTGCGAGTAGCCAGACCTCATAAGCCGGAGTCTCGTAAGGATGGCTCTGCTTGAGCGCAGCGACCACCGACGCAATCAATGCGTCGGCCACCACCAGCTCCACCCGCCACTCTTCGACCTGCTCGACCATGCCGGCTTGCCCGATGAATGGCTGGCTGCCGTCCAACGGGCGGAACTGACCCTGGCCCAACACCTGCCAGGCGCAGCAATCGTAGTCGCCGATGCGTCCGCCGCCAGCGGCGAACACAGAGGCCTTGACCTCCTCCACATGGCTGGGCGGGACGAAGAAGGCGAGCTTGTACACCCTTAGTTCACCCAGACCCGCGCGTTGCGGAACATGCGCATCCACGCCGCGTCTTCGTTCCAGTCATCCGGACGCCAGGAGTTCTGCACGGCACGGAAGACCCGCTCAGGGTGCGGCATCATGATGGTGACGCGGCCGTCGCGGCTGGTAAGACCGGTGATCCCGCGCGGCGAACCGTTCGGGTTGGCCGGGTAGGTCTCGGTAACCTTGCCGTGATTGTCGACGAAGCGCAGGGCCACGCAACCGGACAGGTCGGCTTCAAGCAGGGCTTCCTGGCTGGCGAACTCGGCATGGCCTTCACCGTGGGCGATAGCGATCGGCATGCGTGAACCGGCCATGCCCTGCAGGAAGATCGAGTTCGACTTCTGCACCTCGACCATGGCCACACGGGCTTCGAACTGCTCGGAACGGTTGCGCACGAAGTGCGGCCAGAACTCGCTGCCGGGAACCAGCTCGTGCAGGTTGGACATCATCTGGCAACCATTGCACACACCCAGGGTGAAGCTGTCGGTACGCTCGAAGAAGCCCTGGAAGGCGTCGCGGGCACGGCTGTTGAACAGCGCAGACTTGGCCCAGCCTTCACCGGCACCCAGTACGTCGCCGTACGAGAAGCCACCGCAGGCCACCAGGCCCTTGAACGCGTTGAGGTCAACGCGACCGGCGAGAATATCGCTCATGTGTACGTCGATGGCGTTGAAACCGGCGCGGTCGAAGGCGGCTGCCATTTCGACCTGACCGTTGACACCCTGCTCACGCAGTACCGCCACCTGGGGACGCACGCCCTTCTTGATGTACGGCGCCGCGATATTGTCGTTGACGTCGAAGCCAAGCTTGACCGACAGGCCCGGGTTGTCTTCTTCGAGCAGGACGTCGAATTCCTGATCGGCGCATTCGGCGTTGTCGCGCAGGCGCTGGATCTTGTAGCTGGTTTCAGCCCACTGGCGCTGCAGCAGACGACGGTCGCCCTTGAACAGCTCCTCACCGGCCAGCTTGATCAGCACTTCGCCGTTATTGATCGGCTGGCCGATCACTGCGACGCAGTCTTCACCAAGGCCGGCAGCGCTGAACTGTGCCAGGACGTCCGGGGTAGCGTCCTGGCGCACCTGGATCACTGCACCCAGCTCTTCGTTGAAGAGAATGGCAGCGATTTTCTCGCGCTTGCTGGTCAGGGTGTCGAGCTCCAGCTCCAGACCACAATGACCGGCAAAGGCCATTTCCAGCACGGTGGTCATCAGGCCACCGTCGGAACGGTCGTGGTAGGCCAGCAGGTGACCGTCGGCATTCAGGCCCTGGATAACGGCGAAGAAGGCCTTGAGGTCTTCGGCGTCGTCGACGTCCGGCGCCTGGCTGCCGAGCTTGCCATGGGTCTGGGCCAGGATCGAGGCGCCCATGCGGTTCTTGCCGCGGCCAAGGTCGATCAGGATCAGATCGGTCTCGCCCTTGTCCATGCGCAGCTCAGGGGTCAGGGTCTTGCGGATGTCGGTGACCGGTGCGAAGCCGGTGACGATCAGCGACAGCGGCGAGGTGACGGATTTTTCCGCGCCCTCTTCGCTCCAGCGGGTCTTCATCGACATGGAGTCCTTGCCCACCGGAATGGTCAGGCCCAGCTCGGGGCACAGTTCCATGCCCACGGCCTTGACGGTGTCGTACAGACGCGCGTCTTCGCCCGGGTGACCGGCAGCGGACATCCAGTTGGCCGACAGCTTGATGTCGGACAGTTTTTCGATATGCGAGGCGGCCATGTTGGTCAGCGTCTCGCCGATGGCCATGCGGCCCGAAGCCGGGGCGTCGAGCAAGGCCAGCGGGGTACGCTCGCCCATGGCCATGGCTTCACCGGTGTAGACGTCGAAACTGGTGGCGGTGACGGCGACATCAGCCACAGGCACCTGCCAAGGGCCGACCATCTGGTCGCGGGCAACCAGGCCGGTGATGCTGCGGTCGCCGATGGTGATCAGGAAGCTCTTGCTGGCAACTGCCGGGTGACGCAGCACGCGCTCGACGGAGTCTTGCAGCTCCAGGGTGCTTGGGTCGAAATCGTCGCCCAGCTCCGCTTCGCGGGTAACCGAACGGTGCATGCGCGGCGGCTTGCCCAACAGTACGTCAAGCGGCATGTCCACCGGGCTGTTGCCGAAGTGGCTGTCGGTAACGGTCAGGTGTGGCTCGGCAGTCGCTTCGCCAACGACAGCAAACGGGCAGCGTTCGCGCTCGCAGATGGCCTGGAAGCGCTCGAAGTCGGCCGCGTCGACCGCCAGGACGTAACGCTCCTGGGATTCGTTGCTCCATATCTCGTGCGGGGCCATGCCCGGCTCGTCGTTGGGTACGTTGCGCAGCTCGAAGCGGCCACCGCGGCCACCGTCGTTGACCAGCTCAGGGAAAGCGTTGGAGATACCGCCCGCGCCGACGTCGTGGATGAAGGCGATCGGGTTGTTGTCGCCCAACTGCCAGCAACGGTCGATGACCTCCTGGCAGCGGCGCTCCATTTCCGGGTTCTCGCGCTGCACCGAGGCGAAGTCCAGGTCAGCGGAGCTGGCGCCGGTGTCTACCGACGAGGCCGCACCGCCACCCAGGCCGATCAGCATGGCCGGGCCACCGAGGACGATCAGCTTGGCGCCGACGGTGATCTCGGCCTTCTGGACGTGATCTTCACGGATGTTGCCCATGCCGCCAGCGAGCATGATCGGCTTGTGGTAGCCGCGCACTTCTTCGCCGTGGGGAGTGTTGATCGACTGTTCGAAGGTACGGAAGTAGCCGGTCAGCGCCGGACGTCCGAACTCGTTGTTGAACGCCGCGCCGCCGAGCGGACCTTCGATCATGATATCCAGGGCGTTGACGATGCGGTCAGGCTTGCCGTAGGCCTGTTCCCATGGCTGTTCGAAGCCCGGGATGTTCAGGTTGGAGACGGTGAAGCCGGTCAGCCGGCTTTCGGCTTGGCGCCACGGCCGGTTGCACCTTCGTCGCGGATTTCGCCACCCGAACCGGTGGACGCGCCGGAGAACGGCGAGATGGCGGTCGGGTGGTTGTGGGTCTCGACCTTCATCAGGATATGCACCGGCTCCTGCACCGCACCGTACTGGCGGGTCTCAGGGTTCGGGAAGAAGCGCCCGGCGACGTTACCGACGATCACCGAAGCGTTGTCCTTGTAAGCGGACAGCACACCTTCGCTGTGCATCTGGTAGGTGTTCTTGATCATGCCAAACAGGCTTTTTTCCTGGCTCTGGCCGTCGATATCCCAACTGGCGTTGAAGATCTTGTGACGGCAGTGCTCGGAGTTGGCCTGGGCGAACATCATCAGCTCGATGTCGTTGGGGTTGCGCTTGAGCCCCTGGAAGGCGGCGACCAGGTAGTCGATCTCGTCTTCGGCCAGGGCCAGGCCCAAGTCGACGTTGGCCTTTTCCAGTGCGGCGCGACCGCCGCCAAGGATGTCCACGGAGGTCATCGGCTTGGGCTGGGCATGGCTGAACAGGCCGGCGGCGTCTTCAAGCTTGGTCAGCACCATCTGGGTCATGCGGTCGTGCAATACGTCGGTGACGTTGGCTGCATCGGCGTCGCTCAGTTGGCCGGTGACATAGAACGCAATACCGCGTTCCAGACGACGGATATTTTCCAGGCCGCAGTTGTGGGCGATGTCGCTGGCCTTGCTCGACCAGGGCGAGATGGTGCCGAATCGCGGCATAACCAGGAACAGACGCCCGGTCGGCTCCTGTACCGGTACGCTTGGGCCGTACTTGAGCAAGCGCGCAAGCACGTGCTGTTGGTCGGCGGTCAGCTCGCCGTCAACCTCGGCGAAATGAGCGAATTCAGCATACAAACCACTAACAGCGGGGACTTTCTGGCTCAATTGCTCGAGTAATTTACCGTGGCGAAAGGCAGAAAGGGCAGGAGCGCCGCGCAGGATCAACATCGTCGGGACAGCCTCAGGAAGGGGGTGTGCTTAGAGGCCGTGCATTCTAGCCTAAATCCGATGATTCCGGCACCCGGAACACAGCATTCTGACGCGGCCGCATGTCGGCGGAACAAACCGGACTTGGGGGTCAAAAAAACCACGCAAACGTAGTAACCTGCCACCCACTATCGTAAAGACCGCTAGCAGACAAGCTATCGGTTGTCGAGATATGGCGGGGCCGGTCCTTTGCGTATACTGCAAGCTATGTTCGCCCATACCGCTTTGCGCCAGCGCTGCGCCAGATGGCTCATCGCAACCGGACTCTTCCTGATGCTCGGTGCTTGTGTTGAAAAACCAAGCACGCTGGAGCGCGTCAAGGAGGACGGCGTGCTGCGCGTGATCACCCGCAACAGCCCCGCCACCTACTTCCAGGATCGCAACGGTGAAACCGGCTTCGAGTACGAGCTGGTCAAGCGCTTTGCCGATGACCTTGGCGTGGAACTGAAAGTCGAGACCGCCGACAACCTCGACGAGCTGTTCGACCAGCTCGGCAAGCCGTCCGGCCCGGTCCTGGCAGCAGCGGGCCTGGTCAGCAGCGAACAGCGCAAGTCCCAGGTACGCTTCTCCCACCCTTACCTGGAAGTAACCCCACAGATCATCTACCGCAACGGCCGCTCACGCCCCACCGACGCCAAGGACCTGATCGGCAAGAAGATCATGGTGCTCAAGGGCAGTACCCACGCCGAGCAACTGGCGGAACTCAAAAAGCAATATCCCGCCCTGGAATACGAAGAGTCCGATGCCGTTGAAGTAGTCGACCTGCTGCGCATGGTCGATGAAGGCCAGATCGACCTGACCCTGGTCGACTCCAACGAGCTGGCGATGAACCAGGTGTATTTCCCCAAGGTGCGGGTGGCCTTCGACCTGGGTGATGCCCGCGACCAACGCTGGGCAGTGGCTGCCGGGGAAGACAACAGCCTGCTCAACGAGATCAACGAATTTCTCGACAAGGTGCAGAAAAATGGCACCCTGCAGCGCCTCAAAGACCGCTACTACGGCCATGTCGATGTGCTGGGTTATGTGGGCGCCTACACCTTCGCCCAGCACTTGCAGCAACGCCTGCCCCGCTACGAGAAGCACTTCAAGGAATACGCCAAGAAAGAACAGGTCGACTGGCGCCTGCTGGCCGCCATCGGCTACCAGGAATCGATGTGGCAGGCTGAAGTCACCTCCAAGACCGGCGTACGTGGCCTGATGATGCTGACCCAGCGCACCGCCCAGGCCATGGGCGTTTCCAACCGACTGGACCCGGTGCAAAGCATTCGTGGCGGGGCCAAGTACTTCATGTACGTCAAATCCCTGCTCGACGACGATATCAAGGAACCTGACCGCACCTGGTTTGCCCTGGCAGCTTATAACGTGGGTGGTGGACACCTGGACGATGCCCGCAAGCTGGCCAAGCGTGAAGGCCTGAACCCGAACAAGTGGCTGGACGTGAAGAAAATGCTGCCGCGCCTGTCACAGAAGCAGTGGTACACCAAGACCCGCTACGGCTACGCCCGGGGCGGCGAGCCGGTGCATTTCGTGGCCAACATTCGTCGTTACTACGACATCCTCACCTGGGTGACCCAACCTCAGCTTGAAGGCAGCCAGGTGGCCGAAGGTAGCCTGCACATGCCAGGCGTCGACAAGACCAAGCCACCAGAGCCCTCCCCGCCGCTTTAGGAAAAAGTCACGACCGCTGCGCGGCCGATCTCAGCCTCGTTCCTCGGCAGCGGCTACAAATTGTAAAGCCTGACCCGTAGCCGCTGGCGATAGCCAGCGATCGACCGCAAAGCGGTCGCGATTCAAACAACCGATCCCTACCCATTCAGGACTTTGCCCGACGCGCCCTGAAGAACTCCGACAGAATCGCCCCACACTCCTCGGCCAGTACTCCCCCCTCGAACATCACCCGGTGGTTGAGAAACCCCTGGGTGAAGAACTGTCCCTGGCTCTGTATCACGCCCGCCTTGGGCTCCAGGGCACCGTAGACCACCCGAGCGATGCGCGAGTGAACGATCAGCCCGGCACACATGCTGCAGGGCTCCAGGGTGACGTAGAGGGTGCTACCCGGCAGCCGGTAGTTGCTGGCCGCCTGGGCTGCAGCCCGAATGGCGACCATTTCGGCATGGGCGCTGGGATCGCTGCCGCTGATCGGGCAGTTGAAGCCGCGACCGACGACCTGGCCATGCTGCACCAGCACAGCCCCCACGGGCACCTCGCCCATGGCAGCCCCTTGGGCAGCCAGGTCCAGGGCCAGGCGCATGAATTCCTGATCGCGGCTGCGATCAATGATGAGCGGCTGACGCATCACACCACCTCGATCGCAGCCATCAGGCCGGTTTCCATGTGGTCGATCACGTGGCAATGGAACATCCAGGTGCCCGGGTTATCCGCCACCAGCGCGACCTGGGCACGCTCGTTCTTGCCCAGCAGATAGGTGTCGGTGAACCACGGCTCTTCGATTTTGTGCCGATTGGAGGCGATCACCTTGAAACTCATGCCATGCAGGTGGATCGGATGCTGGTACTGGGTCATGTTCTTCAGTTCGAAGATATAGCTCTTGCCCTTCTTGAGCGTGGCGATCGGGCGGTCGGCGCAGGTCTTGTCGGTGATGTCCCAGGCCTTGCCGTTGATCTGCCACAGGCTCGGTGGCGCACCGTTGTCGGTGTTCACCGACACCGACCCCACCCACTCGAAATTGAAATTGAGCTTCTCGGCATTGGCCAGGTCCGGCTCGGCCACCGGGTTGGCCGGCAGCGCTGGCGGCCAGTCACCCGGGGCTTCGTTGCTGGCCACCGAACGCAGGGTGCCCAGGCGCACGGAGCCATCGCGCAGGGAGATTTCCTCACCCGCAGGCGGCATCTTGATTGCCAGGCAGATTCGCATGCCCGGACCCAGCCAGTAGGCCTTGCCGAGGGGGCGCGGGGTCACAGGGTTGCCATCGAGCGCATACACCTTGGCCTCGAAGTTGCCCTTGAGGTTGATCCGGTAGGTCAGGGTGTTGTCCAGATTGAGCAGGCGCACCCGCACGATCTGCCCGGCCGGCATATCGACCACCGCATTGGGTTGGCCATTGATGGTGATCAGTCGCCCGGCCGTGCCGCCGCGTGCTGCCTCGCGGGGAATACTGAACGGCAGGTAATTGCCCTGCTCGTCCACGTGCCAGTTCTTCAGGCTCAGGGTGCGCTCGTGCTTGAAGCCGGTGGGCTCGCGCTCCTCGACGATCAGCGGCCCCACCAACCCACGGCCCAGCTCCTCGGAACTGTTCACATGAGGGTGGTACCAATAGCTGCCAGCGTCAGGCACGCGGAATTTGTAGTCGAAATACTCACCCGGCAGCACCGGCAGTTGCGAAACATACGGCACCCCGTCCATCTCCAGCGGCAGGCGGATGCCGTGCCAGTGAATCGTGGTCGCTACCGGCAGGTGGTTGATGAAGCGTACCCGCAGCCAGTCACCTTGCCGTGCCCGCAGCTCAGTCCCCGGTGCCGACGGACCAAAGGCCCAGGCTTCGGTGTTGAAACCCGGCACCAGCTCCACATCCAACGGCGCGGCGATCAACTCGTAGTCGTGCCCGGCATTCGGATCGGGACGACCCAGCCAGTAGCGAGCCGCGCCTCCAGCGCCCAGGCCGATCGCCACCAGGCCGCTCAGGCCTCCGAGAATTTGTCGCCGGGTAAAAGACATGCAGCAGGTACCTCGTAATGCCAGGAACAACATGCCGGCACTCGTGCGGCCGGCGATGAAGGGCGAATACGATACACCTGCAATTGAGAAAGATTAAGTGAAGAGTTGCCGCAGGCACTGGCTGCGCGGACGGGGACTGCAGCAAAAAAAACGCCATGCCCCCGAAGGGACATGGCGTTTCTCAACCGGCGGGCGGGATCATTCCCACTCGATGGTCGCTGGCGGCTTGCTCGACACGTCGTAGGTGACGCGAGAGATGCCTTCGATTTCGTTGATGATCCGGCCGCTGACGGTTTCCAGCAGCTCGTAAGGCAGGTGCGCCCAACGTGCGGTCATGAAGTCGATGGTTTCTACCGCACGCAGGGCCACGACCCAGGCGTAGCGACGGCCGTCACCGACCACGCCCACCGATTTCACCGGCTGGAACACCACAAACGCCTGGCTGACCTTGTGGTACCAGTCGGCCTTGCGCAGTTCTTCGATGAAGATGTGGTCGGCGCGACGCAGCAGGTCGGCGTATTCCTTCTTCACTTCACCAAGGATACGTACACCCAGGCCCGGGCCCGGGAACGGGTGACGGTAGACCATGTCGTACGGCAGGCCCAGCTCCAGACCAAGGCGGCGGACCTCGTCCTTGAACAGCTCGCGCAGCGGCTCGACCAGCTTGAGGTTCATCTCTTCCGGCAGGCCACCGACGTTGTGGTGCGACTTGATCACGTGAGCCTTGCCGCTCTTGGCGCCAGCCGACTCGATCACGTCAGGGTAGATGGTGCCCTGGGCCAGGTACTTGATGTTCTCGAGCTTGTTCGACTCGGCATCGAACACGTCGATGAAAGTGCGACCGATGATCTTGCGCTTCTTCTCTGGGTCGGCTTCGCCGGCCAGGTTGTTCAGGAACTGCTCTTCGGCGTTGGCACGGATCACCTTGACGCCCATGTTCTCGGCGAACATGGCCATCACTTGCTCGCCTTCGTGCAAGCGCAGCAGGCCGTTGTCGACAAAGACACAGGTCAACTGGTCGCCGATGGCCTTGTGCAGCAGGGCTGCAACCACCGAGGAGTCAACGCCGCCGGACAGGCCCAGCAGTACGTTGTCGGTGCCGACCTGGGCGCGGATCTGGGCAATGGCGTCTTCAGCGATGTGCGACGGGGTCCACAGGGCTTCGCAGCCGCAGATGTCGAGGATGAAGCGCGAGAGGATGCGACCACCCTGCTTGGTGTGGGTCACTTCCGGGTGGAACTGCACGCCGTAGTAGCCACGGGTGTCGTCGGCCATGCCGGCGATCGGGCAGCTCGGAGTGCTGGCCAGGATGTGGAAATCTTCGGGGATGCGGGTGACCTTGTCACCGTGGCTCATCCACACGTCAAGGCCGAGGACGCCGTCGGCGTCGACGTGGTCTTCGATACCGTCCAGCAGGCGGCTCTTGCCGACTACGTCAACGCGGGCATAGCCGAATTCGCGCAACTCGGAGCCTTCTACCTTGCCGCCCAGTTGCTCGGCCATGGTCTGCATGCCGTAGCAAATGCCGAATACCGGTACGCCCAGGTCCCAGACGGCCTGCGGGGCACGTGGGCTGTTGGCTTCGTGCACGGACTCGGGGCCGCCGGCGAGGATGATGCCGCGCGGAGCAAATTCGCGAATCGCTTCGTCGTCCATGTCAAACGGGTGCAGTTCGCAGTACACGCCGATCTCGCGCACGCGGCGGGCAATCAGCTGGGTGTACTGGGAACCGAAGTCGAGGATCAGGATTCGGTGAGCGTGAATGTCGAGGGCCATGACTCAATCTCGTCAGTGGAAATCGGAAACGACGCGGGGCTGTCGATAACAGCCCCGCTAGCAAGTGTTGCCTGAAGCATCAACCTACGCGGTAGTTTGGCGCTTCTTTGGTGATCTGTACGTCATGTACGTGGGACTCGGCCATGCCGGCACCAGTAATACGCACGAATTCAGGCTTGGTACGCATCTCTTCGATGTTGGCGCTGCCGGTGTAACCCATCGAGGAACGCAGGCCACCCATCAGTTGGTGGATGATCGCGGTCAGGGTGCCCTTGTACGGCACACGGCCTTCGATACCTTCCGGCACCAGTTTCTCGGCACCGGCCGAGGAGTCCTGGAAGTAACGGTCCGAAGATCCCTGGGCCTGGGACATCGCGCCCAGCGAACCCATGCCGCGATAAGCCTTGTACGAACGGCCCTGGAACAGTTCGATCTCGCCCGGCGCTTCTTCGGTACCGGCGAACATCGAGCCCATCATCACGGCCGAGGCACCGGCAACGATGGCCTTGGACAGGTCACCGGAGAAACGAATGCCACCGTCGGCGATCAGCGGGATGCCCGTGCCTTCGAGTGCCGCGGCAACATTGGCGATGGCGCTGATCTGCGGAACGCCGACACCGGCGACGATACGGGTGGTGCAGATCGAGCCTGGGCCGATACCGACCTTGACCGCGTCGGCGCCGGCTTCGGCCAGGGCCTTGGCAGCGGCGCCGGTGGCGATGTTGCCGCCGATGACCTGAACCTGCGGGAAGTTCTCCTTGACCCAGCGAACGCGGTCGATCACACCCTTGGAGTGACCGTGGGCGGTGTCGACCACCACCACGTCAACACCGGCGGCAACCAGGGCCGAAACGCGGTCAGCGGTGTCTTTACCGGTACCGACGGCAGCGCCGACGCGCAGACGACCTTGATCGTCCTTGCTGGCCAGCGGGTAGGCCTTGGCTTTTTCGATGTCGTTGACGGTCATCATGCCCTTGAGGGCGAACTTGTCGTCGACGATCAGGACGCGCTCGATGCGGTGCTTGTGCAGCAGCTCGCGAGCTTCGTTCTTGTCGGCGCCTTCCATGACCGTGACCAGGCGCTCTTTAGGCGTCATCACTTCACGGACGCTGGCGTCCAGGCGGCTTTCGAAACGTACGTCGCGAGAGGTGACGATACCGACCAGGTCGCCGTTGTGCAGCACCGGTACGCCAGAGATGTTGTTCTGGCTGGTCAGTTCGAACAGGTCACGAACGGTGGCGTCGGCCTCGATGGTGATCGGGTCCTTGACCACGCCGGCTTCGAACTTCTTGACCTTGCGCACTTCGGCAGCTTGCTGCTCGATGGTCATGTTCTTGTGGATAATGCCGATGCCGCCTTCCTGGGCCATGGCAATGGCCAGACGGGCTTCGGTCACGGTATCCATGGCGGCGGAAACCAACGGAATGTTCAGCTCGATGCCACGGGTCAAACGGGTCTTGAGACTGACTTCATTGGGTAGCACCTCTGAATAACCAGGCACTAGGAGAATGTCGTCGAAGGTCAGGGCTTCTTGGCTGATACGCAGCATCGCGGGGGCTCCCGGGCGGGAAAATGGAAGCGCGCCATTATACTCATCCAGAGCCCTTCGCTCAATGCAAAGATGGCCCTTCGGTCAGTTGCCTGCGCGCGCTACCTGCACCACGGCCACCGGCTGGTCCAGCCAGTCGGCGAAGTCGTCGAGAAAAGCCTGCTTGAAACCTGCCGCGCTCCAGTTGTTGAAGATGAATCCCAGGTTGGAAAAGGCGCAGGGCTGCAGGAACAGAAAACCGTTGATGTCGTCCTCATGACCGCACAACGGGCAGATGAAGTTGTCGGTCTGCCCGGGCATCCACTCCTCGAGGCTTTCAAACAGCGCCACGCCTACTTCCTTGCGGCATTCGGCGCAGCCGGCTTCTTCGAGAAAGCCTTCAAGTGGCGTATAGATGCAGCGCTTGGTGATGACCTCAAGACCATTGATCGGCTGACCGAACGGCAGCAGTTCCGGGCGCTCCACCACCTTGCGCGCACCGTCGGCAATCGCATATGCCATGCGACTGCCGGTACTGCCGCAGGTGCTCAGTTGCTCCTCGATGACCTTCTCGCGCACCAGCCAGCGCAGGATCGCCCGGGCGCGGGGCTCATGCACAGGAACGGTGGAGATCTTCGGGACAATGATGCTCTGGGTAATCATGACGGCAGCCAAACATGCTCAAAGCCGCCAGTTTACCTCACTCAGGTAGCGACCGATCAGGGCAATGCCACTGCACAGCACCAACCAGGTCACCAGGCGCACAAAGGTTTCGCGAGGCATGTCCAGGGTCAGGCGACGCGCCAGCCACAGCCCTGCCGCCATCATCGGCACCAGCATCAATGCCAGCAGTAACACGGCACCATCGGCATACACGCCAGCCAGCAGGAACAAGCCCAGGCGAACCACGGTACTGCAACTGATCAGCGCACTCTGGGTCGCCCGCGCCTGCTCGACCGACGCCACACGGGCATTGAGATAAAGCGCATAGAGAAAGCCGCCGCTGCCGAACAAGGCTCCGAACAACCCACCCGCCACACCGGCCGGCACCGACCAGCCCGCCGGCAGGCGCTTGGGCCGAGCCTTTACCGCCAGGCTATAGAGTGCATAAGCGCTGACGAACACACCCATCAATAGCAGCAGCACATCTGACTTGAGCCGAAGCAGGAACACCACTCCCAGGCTGCAACCAATCGCCATGCAGGGCAGCAAGCGCAGCAGCTCGGCGCGCACCACCGCGTTGCGCGAGGGCAACCATTTGCCGAAGGCGGCCACGAAATCCAGCAGCACCAGCAGTGGAATGATCTGAGACAAGGGCATGAAATGGATCAGCACAGGGCCGGCAACCAATGCCGTACCGAATCCTGCAATACCAAAAACAATGTAGGCCGCGCCTGTCCCTAACGCGATGAACACCCAGTCAAACGTGCTAAACGGCAATTGCGCCAGTAAGGTCGAAAACATGGCAGGTTCAGTCCTTGATCAATTCCAGGTCACTTTAGCCATCCACAAGCCATGCCGACCAATATGCAATATCCTCACTAGACATCTTGAAACGGCATAGCTCAGATGACCACTACCCGCCAACTGCGTTACTTCGTCGAAATCGCCGAATGCGGCAGTTTCAGCGCCGCCGCCGAGCGCCTGTATATCGCTCAGTCCGCCCTGAGCCGACAGATCAAGGAACTGGAAACGCAGCTCGACACCCTGCTGTTCGAGCGCACCGCCCGCCAGCCACGCCTGACCGCCGCGGGCCAGGCGTTCCTGCCACGGGCACGCAGCTTGCTGAGCGATCTGGAAAAGGCCGAGCGCCTGGCCCGGGAGATCGGCCAGGGCATGCGTGGCAGCCTGCGCCTGAACCACTCCAGCACGGTGCCCCTCAGTGGTCGATTGCTTGCCAGGCTCGGCAGCTATCTGCACGACAACCCCGGGGTCAGCATGGAGATTGCCCAGCAGTCCTCGGAAGGGCAACTTGAAGCGCTGGCCGAAGGCCGCCTGGAGATTGGCCTGCTGCGCTTGCCGGTGCTGCGCCAGCACGAAGGCTTGTGTGTGCAACCGCTGTTCGAGGAGCCGTTATTGTTGGCAGTGGCCGAGAATCATCCGCTTGCCGGGGAACGCAGCGTGTGCCTGGCACAGTTGCGTGAAGAGGCCTTCATTTCCATCCCTCATCGTCAGCGCGGCGGGTTGAGCTACCTGTCTGCCGAGCTGTGCATGCGCGAGGGATTCTTCCCCAGGGCGGCGCGAGTGGTGTCGCGCAAAACCACGCAACTGCAACTGATCCAGGCCGGATTCGGAGTGGCACTGCTGCCGCGCTGCATGCAGGACATTGCGCCGGCGGCTGTGAGGTTCGTGGCGCTGGCCGATGAGGATTGCAGCAGCACGGTGGCGCTGGCCTATCGGCGGGATGCCGGAGCGCTGGTGCAAGGCTTCTTGAGCCATATGCACAACGGGTAGGCGCGGGCTTGCCCCGCGTTCACGCTCGGTGAGTCACATCGCATCGCGGGACAAGCCCGCTCCTACACTTTATGATGCCGCCCATGATCAAAGACCCCTTCGAAAGACTCGGTCTGGACCGCGATGTCCTCACCGTCAGCCAACTCAACGGCCGCGCCCGGGTGCTGCTCGAGGACGTATTCCGCAATGTCTGGGTCGAAGGCGAGATCTCCAACCTCGCCCGCCCGGCCTCCGGCCACGTCTATTTCACCCTCAAGGACAGCGGTGCCCAGGTGCGCTGTGCACTGTTCCGCCAGAATGCCGCGCGGGTTCGTCAGGCCCTGCGCGATGGCCTGGCGGTCAAGGTGCGCGGCAAGGTGTCGTTGTTTGAAGGTCGCGGCGACTACCAGTTGATTCTCGACACCGTCGAGCCTGCGGGTGATGGCGCGCTGCGCCTGGCCTTTGAGGCGCTGAAGGAAAAGCTTGGCGCCGAAGGTTTGTTCAGCGCTGAAAACAAGGTAGCCCTGCCCGCCCATCCACAGCGCATCGGCATCGTCAGTTCGCCCACGGGCGCGGTGATCCGCGACATCATCAGTGTGTTCCGCCGCCGCGCGCCACAGGTCGAACTCACCCTGATCCCCACGGCCGTCCAGGGCCGCGAAGCGATCAACCAGATCGTTCGCGCCTTGCAACTGGCCGACAGCCGCGGCTTCGACGCGCTGATCCTGGCCCGTGGCGGCGGCTCGCTGGAAGACCTCTGGTGCTTCAACGAGGAAGCCGTGGCCCGGGCCATTGCTGCCTGCGTCACGCCCATCGTCAGCGCCGTGGGCCATGAAACCGATGTATCGATCAGTGATTTTGTCGCCGACGTTCGCGCCCCTACGCCTTCGGCCGCGGCCGAATTGCTGGCCCCCGACAGCAGCGACCTGCAGCGTCGTATCGACAGCCTCAAGCGTCGCCTGCTGCTGCGCATCCAGAGCCGCCTGGCCCATGACCGCCTGCGCCTGGACAGCCTCACCCGACGCCTGCGTCACCCAGGTGAACGGCTGCGCCAACAGGCCCAGCGCCTGGACGACCTGGACATGCGCCTGCGCCGGGCCTTCGAGCAACGCCTGAACCAGCGCCGCGAGCGCCTGGCCCGTCTCGATACGCGCCTGGCCGCCCAGCATCCCGGACGCACCCTGGCCCTGCTCAAGCAGCGCCTCGACAGCCTGGCCGAACGCCTGCCACGGGCCATGCGCGAAACGCTCAAGGATCGCCGCCAGCGCCTGCAGGCCCAGGTCCAGACCCTGCACGTGGTAAGCCCGCTGGCAACCCTCGGTCGCGGCTACAGCATCCTGCTCGACGAGCGCGGCCAGGCCATTCGCAACGCCGAGCAGACCCGCAACGGCCAA
The DNA here is from genome assembly GCF_040438935.1 of Pseudomonas vranovensis. Classification (NCBI taxonomy): domain Bacteria; kingdom Pseudomonadati; phylum Pseudomonadota; class Gammaproteobacteria; order Pseudomonadales; family Pseudomonadaceae; genus Pseudomonas; species Pseudomonas vranovensis. Next base: position 3,748,809 of record NZ_CP159259.1, read on the forward strand.
CGCCTGACCGCCCGCCTGGGCGATGGCGAGCTGCAGGTGCGGGTCGAAGACAATCACCTGACCCCGGTCACGCTCTCTCTCCTGGATTGAACCATGCCCCGTCTGTTTGCCCCGCTGTTACTGCTGTGCCTGATGTTCGTCGGCAGCGCCCAAGCCAGCTACATCACCCGCCAACTGAACAAGCCCGTACCCGGTGGCGTTGCGGTCATCAACCTCGGGCCGGCCACCCAGGCGCCCAGTGCGCGCTTTGATGGCAAGCCGGTGCTGGTGGTCAAGGAACAGGACACCTGGCTGGCCATCGTCGGCCTGCCCCTGACCCAGAAGCCTGGCCCGGCGCAGCTCACCGAGGGCGCACGGACCCTGAGCTTCACGGTCGGCAGCAAGAAGTACCCCGAGCAGCGCATCACCTTGAAGAACAAGCGCCAGGTCAACCCCGACCCGGCCGACCTCAAGCGCATCGAAGTCGAGCTTGCCGAGCAGCTCAAGGCCTACCGCAGTTTCAGCCCCAACCTGCCGAGCAACCTGATCCTCGACAAGCCGGTCAGTGGTCCGCTGTCGAGCAAGTTCGGCGTGCGCCGCTTCTTCAATGGCGAGGAACGCAACCCCCATGCCGGCCTGGACTTCGCCGTGCCGGCCGGCACCCCGATCAAGACGCCGGCCAACGGCAAGGTGATCCTGGTCGGCAATTACTTCTTCAACGGCAACACCGTGTTCGTCGACCATGGCCAGGGCTTTATCAGCATGTTCTGCCATATGTCGAAGATCGACGTTAAACCAGGGCAGCTGCTCAGCCGTGGCGCCGTGGTCGGCAAGGTCGGCTCCACCGGGCGCGCCACAGGCCCGCACATGCACTGGAACGTCAGCCTCAACGATGCGCGGGTAGACCCGGCAATTTTCATCGGCGCCTTCCAGCCCTGACACCTGGCTTGCGCCATTCAAAAAGACCGCGCAACTGGCGCGGTCTTTTTATTTAAAGCCAGCCATAAAATCTCGATAAATTCTGCTTTTTAAGCATTTCTCTCAATTTTTTTTCAAGGCTTGTCATCTTCAGGTCCACTGGTTAGGGTTGAAGCCATGAAGACCTTTCAAACCCTCATCCTGCTTCGTCAACATCGCAGCCTCTGCCTGGTCAGTGCACGACTACCAAGCTGAATCGCGTCGCCTCGCCCTTTCATCTCGATTTCATTCGGCGGGCCCCTTTCCAGGCCGCACATTCAAGGATTGCTTTCATGACCATGCTCAAAGACCCTTCGAAAAAATACAGCGCCTTCCCTACCGTCAACTTGCCTGACCGTACCTGGCCATCGAAGACCATCACCCAGGCGCCAATCTGGTGCAGCTCCGACCTGCGCGACGGTAACCAGTCGCTGATCGAGCCGATGGATGCGGTAAAGAAGCTGCGTTTCTGGAAAACCCTGGTCAGCGTCGGCGTGAAAGAAATCGAAGCCTCGTTCCCATCGGCCTCGCAAACCGATTTCGACTTCGTGCGCACCCTGATCGAAGACGGTCACATCCCTGACGACACCACCATCCAGGTGTTGACCCAGGCCCGTGAAGACCTCATCGCCCGCACCTTCGAGTCCCTGCGCGGTGCCAAAAAGGCCATCGTCCACCTGTACAACGCCACCAGCCCGTCGTTCCGCCGCATTGTCTTCAACCAGGACAAACAAGGCGTGAAGGACATCGCGGTGAACGCGGCCAAATTGTTCGTCAAATATGCCGCCCAGCAGCCTGAAACACAGTGGACTTTCCAGTACTCGCCTGAAACCTTCAGCGCCACCGAACTGGAGTTCGCCAAGGAAGTCTGCGACGCCGTGATCGAGGTGTGGAACCCGACGCCCGAGCACAAGATCATCCTCAACCTGCCGGCCACCGTCGAAGTCTCGACGCCGAACATCTACGCCGACCAGATCGAGTGGTTCGGCCGCAACGTCAGCCGCCGCGACAGCGTGATCATCAGCCTGCACACCCACAACGATCGTGGCACCGGCGTAGCCGCCACCGAGCTGGGCCTGATGGCCGGCGCCGACCGCGTCGAAGGCTGCCTGTTCGGCAACGGCGAACGTACCGGCAATGTCGACCTGGTGACCCTGGCGTTGAACCTCTACACCCAGGGTGTGAACCCTGAGCTGGACTTCTCCGACATCGACGGCGTGCGCAAAGTGGTCGAGGAATGCAACCAGATTCCGGTGCACCCACGTCATCCGTATGTCGGTGACCTGGTCCACACCGCGTTCTCCGGCTCGCACCAGGACGCCATCCGCAAGGGCTTCACCCAGCAAAAAGAAGACACCAAGTGGGAAGTGCCGTACTTGCCGATCGACCCGGCCGACATCGGCCGCAGCTACGAGGCAGTGATCCGCGTCAACAGCCAGTCGGGCAAGGGCGGTATCACCTACCTGCTCGAACAGGAATACGGCATCAGCCTGCCGCGCCGCATGCAGATCGAATTCAGCCAGGTGGTGCAGGGTGAAACCGACCGCCTGGGCCTGGAGATGACTGCCCAGCAGATCTACAACTTGCTGCACCGCGAGTACTTGCAGGCCAACGCCCCGTACGCGCTGGTCAGCCATCGCCTGCAGGAAGAGAACGGCAACAGCAAGGTCGAAGTGGAAGTGTCGAGCGAAGGCGAGACCACCCTGCACTGGCGCGGCAAGGGCAATGGTGCCCTCGAAGCCCTGGTCGCCGGCCTGCCGGTTGCCGTGGAAATCATGGACTACAACGAGCATGCCATCGGCGCGGGCACCAACGCCAAGGCGGCGGCCTACATCGAACTGCGTGTGGCCGGTGGTCGTCCGGTGCATGGTGTGGGCATCGATGAAAACATCACCACCGCCAGCTTCAAGGCACTGTTCAGCGCCCTGAACCGCTCGTTGAGCCAGCAGGCTGCCAAAGCCGCCTGACCTTGACTAACGTAATCGCGGGGCAAGCCCGCTCCTGCTAGCAGGAGCGGGCTTGCCCCGCGACCGTTTCTGCAGGCCAAAAAAAACGGTGCGCCGACCAAGCGCACCGTAAAGCCGTGTAGCACACAACGATTCAGTTCAGTCCAGCAGCGCCAATGCCTCAGCGCTGCAGGCTTCGATCCTTGCCCAGTCGCCATTCTTGATCCAGCCGCTGTCGAGCATCCAGGTTCCGCCCACGCACATCACATTGGCCAAGGCCATGTAGTTGCGCACATTGCTCGGGTTGACCCCACCGGTCGGGCAGAAGCGCACATCGCCGAACGGCCCGGCGAATGCCTTGATCGCCGCCACGCCGCCGCTGATCTCCGCCGGGAACAGCTTGAAGCGCCGATAACCCAGGGCATAGCCCATCATCAGCTCCGAGGGCGTACTGATCCCCGGGAGCAAGGGCAGCCGGCTCTGCACGCCCGCGTCCAGAATGTCCGGGGTGATGCCCGGGGTGACCACGAATTGCGCGCCCGCCGCTTCAACGGCGGCGAACATCTTGCGGTCCAGCACGGTACCGGCACCCACGCACAGTTCCGGGCGCTGCTCGCGCAACACCTCGATAGCCTTGAGACCGTGTTGCGAACGCAGGGTCACTTCCAGGGTCTTGATACCACCGGCCGCCAGGGCGTCCGCCAAGGGCAGGATGTCTGCCTCGCGGGCAATGGTGATCACCGGCAGGATGCGCGCCTGGGTGCAGATCTGATCGATCCGGGCAATTTTGTCGGCCATGGAATCTCCCGGCTGTTTCAGTTCAAGCGTGGTCATGACGGCAGGTCCTTGGCTCATGGGCACCAGTAAATTTCCAGAGGGTCGTGTAAAAACGCACGTATCGGCATCTCGGCCAAATCAGTGCCATCCAGCGCGGCGCGCAGGGTAGCGAGTTTGCCCGGGCCTTGCACGGACAGTGCAGTGAAGCCGGCACGGGCAAGCAGCGAACGGGTCATGCTCAGGCGCTGATGCGGCACGCTCGGTGCCAGCATTGGCAGGCAGCGACGCTTGCCGTGCAGGTCCAGGCCTTCGGTCAGGTTGGGGCTGCCAGGGAACAGCGAGGCGGTATGGCCATCGTCACCCATGCCCAGCACCAGCACGTCGATACCCCGCAGCGCGGCAAGCGCCTGATCGGCTTCCTGCGCAGCCGCCTCAAGGCTTTCAGCAGCACGGTAAAGACCGAGGAATCGGGCGCTGGCCACCTTGCCAACCAGCAGGTGGCGCTTGAGCAGGCCAGCATTGCTGTCGGCATGTTCGACGGGTACCCAGCGCTCGTCGGCCAGCGTGATCAGCACCTTGGACCACTCCAGCGGTTGCTTGCCCAGCGCCTCGAAGAACGCCACCGGACTACGTCCGCCCGACACCACGAGTGTCGCTTCACCCTGACGGGCAATGGCTGCACGCAGCTGCTCGGCAACGACCTTGGCAAGCCCTGCGGCCAGCGCCGGCGCTGCGTTGAATTCATGCACCGTCACAGTTGCCGGCAGCTTCAGTTCAGATATCGCCATACCACGACCTCCCGTCACGGGTAATCAATGCAATCGAGCTCATCGGCCCCCAGGAGCCGGCGGCATAGGGTTTGGGCGCATCGCCGGCGGCTTTCCAACCGGCGATCAGCTGATCGCACCACTTCCACGCGTATTCGATTTCATCCTTGCGTACAAACAGGTTCTGGTTGCCACGCATCACTTCCAGCAACAGGCGCTCATAGGCATCGGGGATCCGTGCGCTGCGCCAGGTGTCGGAAAAATTCAATTGCAAAGGCCCGCTGCGTAGTTGCATGCCTTTATCCAGGCCCTGCTCCTTGGTCATCACCCGCAGGGAAATACCTTCGTCCGGCTGCAGGCGGATAATCAACTTGTTACCGATCTGCAAACGCTGTTCCGGGGCGAAGATGTAGTGCGGTGTTTCCTTGAAATGGATAACGATCTGCGACAGCTTCTGCGGCATGCGCTTGCCGGTGCGCAGGTAGAACGGCACACCGGCCCAGCGCCAGTTGCGGATATCGGCGCGCAGGGCGACGAACGTCTCGGTGTCGCTCTGGGCATTGGCGTTGTCTTCTTCCAGGTAACCGGGCACCGACTTGCCTTCGCTGTAGCCGGCAATGTACTGGCCGCGCACTACACGGGTGCTCAAGCCTTCACCCGTGATCGGTGCCAGGGCCTTGAGAACCTTGACTTTCTCGTTGCGGATGCTGTCGGCCGACAGGTCGCTGGGCGGGTCCATCGCGATCAGACACAACAGCTGCAGCAGGTGGTTCTGGATCATGTCGCGCAGTTGCCCGGCCTTGTCGAAATAGCCCCAGCGCCCCTCGATACCAACCTTCTCGGCCACGGTAATCTCAACGTGGGAGATGGAGTTCTGGTTCCACTGGGTTTCGAACAGGCTGTTGGCAAAGCGCAGGGCGATCAGGTTCTGCACCGTCTCTTTGCCCAGGTAATGGTCTATGCGATAAACGCGATTCTCGGGAAAATACTGGGCAACCGCATCGTTGACCCGGCGCGACGACTCAAGGTCATGGCCAATGGGCTTTTCCAGTACCACCCGGGTGCGGTCGGTGAGGCCCGCCTTGTGGAGGTTCTCGCAAATACCGCCGTACACCGCTGCCGGCGTTGCGAAATAAGCGATCAACTGGGTGTCGGCATCGACCTGCTCGGCCAGCGCCTGGTAGTCCTCGGCCTTGAGAAAGTCCACATGCACATAGCTAAGGCGCGACAGAAAACGCTGCAGGACGGGAAATTCGATCTGCCCGGCCGGCACGAACGCCTTCAGGTGCGACTCGATCGAGGCCAGGTGTTGTTCAGCGCCGCCCGGTTCGCGGGCCAGCGCCAGCACGCGGGTGTCGGCGTGCAGCAAGTCGGCACGGTCGAGCTGGTAGAGCGCCGGAAACAGCTTGCGCAAGGCCAGGTCGCCCAGGGCGCCAAACAGGGCAAAGGTGCAAGGTTCAACGCTGATCGCAGCCATGATGTATGTTCTTTTATCAAGTTGACGTAGAAATACCGTTTCCAACCCCAGTTTTCAAGGGGTAATGTAGTAAAAACCACAACATTTTGCCCAGTGGACAGATTCAAGTGGTGTGCCTTCCATGCCATCAGTACGATAGGCCACCGTGTCAAAAGCCCGCTGCCATCACCAGCCGGCTGCCTTATCGACCCAAGGACATATACCCATGGACCGTGTGCGAAACCTCCTGGAGCAGATCCAGGGCCGCCTCGAAGAACTGAACAAAGCCGAACGCAAAGTCGCCGAAGTCATCCTGCTCAACCCCCAGCAAGCCACCCGCTTCAGCATTGCCGCGCTGGCCCAGGCCGCCAAGGTCAGCGAGCCGACCGTCAACCGTTTTTGCCGCTCGTTCGGCGTCAGCGGCTACCCCGAGCTGAAGCTGCAGCTGGCACAGAGCCTGGCCAGCGGCGCGGCCTATGTCAGCCGGGCTGTGGAAGCCGACGATGATCCGGCCTCCTACACCCAGAAGATCTTCGGCAGCGCCATCGCCTCGTTGGACAGCGCCTGCCAGCAACTCGATCCGCAGTTGATCAGCCGTGCCGTCGACATGCTGATCCAGGCCCGCCAGATCCATTTCTTCGGCCTCGGCGCCTCGGCCCCGGTAGCCCTGGATGCCCAGCATAAATTCTTCCGCTTCAATCTCGCCGTCTCCGCCCACGCCGATGTGCTGATGCAGCGCATGCTGGCCTCGGTAGCCCATACCGGCGAGCTGTTCGTGATCATCTCCTACACCGGCCGCACCCGCGAGCTGGTGGAAGTGGCGCGCCTGGCCCGGGAAAACGGTGCCTCGGTACTCGGCCTGACCGCTGCCGACTCACCCCTGGCCAAAGCCTGCAGCCTGAGCCTGAACATCCCACTACCCGAAGACACCGACATCTATATGCCGATGACGTCGCGCATCATTCAACTGACCGTGCTCGACGTATTGGCCACCGGCATGACCCTGCGCCGCGGCGTGGACTTCCAGCCGCACCTGCGCAAGATCAAGGAAAGCCTCAACGCCAGCCGCTACCCGATCGACGACGAACTCAACTGAGCAGGTGCGCCTGCAACCGCAGGTGCGCCTGTTCACCCGGCGCCAGGCTCAGGCTGTCACTGCTGCCGCTGGCCGCCTCGACACAGACGAACCCCAAGGTTTCACTGCCGCTGACGCCCATCAAGGGCCGGCTGCCCGGATGCCAGACCACGGTGTCTTCGCTGTCCCCGGTGTCGATACACAATTGACGCTGCCAGGCCGGGTCGTGCAGTTGCACGGTGGCCGCATTGGGAAACACTCGCTGACAGCCGCCGTGTACCTTCAACGCGCCTTTCTGGCGACAGGCCTGGCGGTTCAAACGGTCGTAACCCTCAATGTTCTCTAGCCCAGATAGCGCTATCTCAGAAACGTCACTAATACGCCAGTAAGCCAGCAGAGCATGACTCAACTGACAAGGCTGGCTGTCTTGATGTTCGGTACTGAGTTGCAATTCCATGCGCTGACCCAGGCGCGCCGAGAGGTTCACCTGCCAGTCCCACAACTGCAGGCGCCAGTTGAGGGTCACGCCCTCCTCATCTTCGCTGCTGTCGATCAGCTTCCAGTCGAGCAAACGCGCCCAACCGTGGGCCGGCCACATGTCTTCGCTGGGGTGACGGCCATACCAGGGCCAGCACACCGGCACACCGCCGCGGATGGCGCCAACCTGGGGCCACTGCGCCGCACACCAGAGCCACGGACGCTCGCCGGTTGGCTGGAAGTGCAACAACTGCGCACCCTGGCGACTAAAAGCCGCCTGGCACCGGGGGTGATCGATGATCAGCACATCGCGCTGCTGGTAACGCTCCCACACGAAGGTCGGCCTGGGCCGTTGCGAGGTAAAGAAGCGATGGAGCGGGTGCTCGGGCATGGCGTGGAAACTCTTGTTGTTAGTGAGGGCCTCGTCGCAGGGGCAAGCCCCCTCCTACCGTAGGAGCGGGCTTGCCCCGCGATGCGGCCGCAATATGGCGTAAATTTACAACATATTGCCTCAGAACGACGACTGAATCTTCAATCCCGCGACCAGCGCGTTGTCCACCTCATCCACGCCACCCGGGCGCTTGACGTACTGCAGGTTCGGCCGCACGGTCAGCCAGTTAGTCACATGGAAACCGTAATAGAGCTCGGCGTTGTATTCGGTTTCCTGGATCGGGACAAAATTGGGGTTGTCGTAATCGCTGATACCGCTCTGCTGATTGAGCAGTTCGGCCCGGTCTTTCACATCATCGTTGACATGAATGCGTGCCACGCCAAAGCCGATGTCATCCTTGGGCCGCGAATCAAACGCACCTTTGTAGACCAAGCCCACCTGCTGGTAGTTGTCGACCACGTTGGTGGCCTTGTCGTGCACGGTGAAGTTGGCAAACAGACTCAGGCCACGGCTGGCGTCGCCGTTGTGCGCGGTGACCTGCTGCTGGGCCACGACCCACCAGCCGTGCTTGCTGGAATGGGACTTGAAGTCGTTGCCGGTAATAGCCTGGGGCTGGCCGTTCACGTCCTCGTACACATCGTCGGCCTTGGCGGTGCTGTAGTAGTAGCCCAGGCGGTACTCGCCCGGCAGTTCGTTGACCTTGGGCGACCACACCAGCTCCACCGGCAGGATCATGCCCTTGGTGCCGCTGCCGCTGAGTTTGAAACCATTGCCGGTCTCAAGGTTGGAAGGGTTCTGCTCGTACACGCCAACCTGGGCGAAGAACTCGGGGGTGATGTTGTATTTGACCCGCAGCGCCCATTGACTCACCGGCCAGTTGTACCAGATGCCGCCCACCCAGTTGCCCACCTGGGAGCCACAGAACGCCAGGTTCTGGAAGTCGCAGGGAAAGCTGTTGAAGTCCTCGCCCTCGCCGAAACGGCCGAATTTGACATCCAGCGCACCATCGAAGTACTGCTGCTTGATCCACATCTGGGTCAGGCGCCAGGTCTGGCCGCGCCCCCACACCTCCTGCACCGAACTGAACTGGCCGGCGCGTGGGTCACTGATGCGGTCATTGGACAGGTTGCGCCCGCTGCGCTCGGTGATCGCCAACTTGAATTCGGCATCATGCCAACCAAGGATCTTCTCCAGGTCCAGGTGCGCGCCGAGGGCGAACTGGTCGCTGTAGCGCGCTGTCTTGTCGTCGTTGTAGCCACCATCGAGGTTGCCGGCCACTTCACCGACGTAGTCCAGGGTGAAGTCGTAACCCTTCTCCAGAAGCTCGGTACGCGTACCGCCCCAGTCGCCGCTCATCCATTTCGACTCCGGTGCAAAGGCACCGGCAGCCTGCGCGCCACCGCTTGCCCCCAGCGCTGCCAGCAGGGTCAAGGAACCCAGCGGCAAGATGTGTTTGAAGTGATCCATCCCTTGTTTCCTCGTTTTATTGTTCTCGATGGGTTTACGCTCTACTACGAATTCAGCGGCCCTTGAACTGGGCCACGTTGCCTTTGCCTGCCTGCTGCGGCTCGGCCCTCACCCCCAGGCGCTCACCCGTGGCGGCATCGAACAACAGCACCCGCGCCGGATCGAACTGCAGGTTCAAGGTGTCACCAACCCGGGTCGGTACATCCGGCGCCAGACGGCAGCACACCTTGGTCTGGTTGAGCGTGACGAACACCAGCAGGTCGGGGCCGGTAGGCTCGGTGATCTGCACCTGGGCACGAATACCCGGCAAGCCATTGGCCTGGGCCGGCGCCAGGGCGATCTGCTCGGGACGAATGCCAAGGATCACGTCACGTTCCTCAAGGCCCGCATCACTGATCCCCAAGGGTAGTTCGCATCGGGCCTGGCCACTGTCGAGCAAGGCCTGCAGGCGGCCATCCTTGCGTTGCAGTCGCAGGGGAATGAAGTTCATCGGCGGCGAGCCGATGAAGCTTGCGACAAACAGGTTGGCCGGATCGTTGTAGATCTGTTGCGGCGTTCCGAACTGCTGGATCAGGCCATCCTTCATCACCGCCACCTTGTCACCCAGGGTCATGGCCTCGATCTGGTCGTGGGTGACGTACACCGTGGTGGTCTTGAGGCGCTGGTGCATCAGCTTGATCTCGGTGCGCATCTCCACTCGCAGCTTGGCGTCGAGGTTGGACAGCGGCTCGTCGAACAGGTAGATCTTCGGCCGCCGCGCCAGCGCCCGGCCCATGGCCACCCGCTGTTGCTGGCCACCGGAGAGCTGGCCGGGCTTGCGCATGAGCAGGTGCTCGATCTGCAGCAGCTTCGCCACCCGCGCCACCTCTTCGTCGATGGCTGCCGCCGGCATCTTGCGCATCTTCAGGCCGAAGGCGATGTTGTCACGCACGTTCATGGTCGGGTACAGCGCATACGACTGGAACACCATGGCTATGTCGCGGTCCTTGGGGCTCATGCCGCTGATGTCGGCGTCGTCCACCAGGATCGCTCCACCCGTGATCTGTTCGAGCCCTGCGATACAGTTCATCAGGGTCGATTTGCCGCAACCGGAAGGCCCCACGAGGATCAGGAACTCTCCCGCATCGATCGACAGGTCGATATGCTTCAAGGTATCCGGCAGACCACTGCCGTAGGTCTTGTTGACGTTGCGCAGCTCAAGCGTTGCCATAGTGATTCACCCCTTGACCGCGCCGGCCGTGAGCCCGCGCAGGAAATACTTGCCAGCCAGCACATAGACCAACAGGGTCGGTAACCCGGCGATCATCGCCGCCGCCATGTCGACGTTGTATTCCTTGACCCCGGTGCTGGTGTTGACCAGGTTGTTCAGGGCCACGGTGATCGGCTGGGCATCGCCACTGGCGAAGACCACACCGAAGAGAAAATCGTTCCAGATCTGGGTGAACTGCCAGATCAGGCAGACCATGATGATCGGCACCGACATCGGCAGCAGGATCCGCCCGAAAATGGTGAAGAACCCTGCCCCATCCAGCCGCGCCGCCCGCACCAGGGCATCCGGGACGCTGCAGTAGTAGTTGCGGAAAAACAGCGTGGTAAAGGCCAGGCCATAGACGATGTGTACCAGCACAAGGCCCGTGGTGGTGCTGGCCAGCCCCAGCTTGCCGAGAGTGAACGAGGCCGGCAGCAGCACGGTCTGGAACGGCAGGAAACAACCGAACAGCAACAACCCGAAGAACAGTTGCGAACCGCGAAAGCGCCACATCGACAGCACATAGCCATTCAAGGCGCCCAGCAGGGTCGAGATCACCACGGCTGGCACGGTAATCTTCACCGAGTTCCAGAAGTAGCCACCGACGATGTCCCAGGCCTTGATCCAGCCAATCCCGGTGATCATCTCGGGCCAGCTCAGCAGGTTGCCGGTGCGGATGTCCTCTGGTGACTTGAAGCTGGTCAGCAGCATGACAATCAGCGGAACCAGGTACAGCGCGCAGGCCAGCAGCAGCGTCGAGTAGATCGCCAGGCGGCTGAAGGAAAGCGAGCGAGGAGCCAGGGATCTAGTCATGGCGCTTGTTCCTCAGTTCCGAATACAGGTAAGGCACCAGGATCGACAGGATTGCGCCGAGCATCAGGATCGCGCTGGCCGAGCCCATGCCCATCTGCCCACGGCTGAAGGTGAAGGAATACATGAACATTGCCGGCAGGTCCGAGGCATAACCCGGGCCACCTGCGGTCATCGCCGCGACCAGGTCGAAACTCTTGATGGCGATATGCGCAAGAATCATCAGCGCACTGAAGAACACCGGGCGCAGGCTCGGCAGCACAATGCGCAGGTAGATGCTCGGCAGGCTCGCACCATCGACCTGCGCGGCGCGGATGATCGACTGATCGACACTGCGCAACCCCGCCAGGAACAGTGCCATGACAAAGCCCGAGGCCTGCCACACTGCAGCGATAACCAGGCAGTAGACGACCCGATCAGGGTCCACCAGCCAGTCCAGGCGAAAGCCCTCCCAACCCCAGTCGCGCAGCATCTTGTCCAGGCCCAGGCCTGGATTGAGCAACCACTTCCAGGCGGTGCCGGTGACAATCATCGACAGCGCCATCGGGTACAAGTACACGGTGCGGATAAACCCTTCGCGGCGGATGCGCTGGTCGAGCAACACCGCCAGCAGCACGCCGATCACCAGGCTGATGACGATGAACAGGCCGCCGAACACCAGCAGGTTCTTGCTCGCCACCCACCAGCGGTCGTTCTCCATCAGGCGCGCATACTGCGCCAGACCCACCCACTTGTAGCTGGGCATGAAGCTCGAGTTGGTGAACGACAGGATGAAGGTCCAGAGGATGTAGCCGTAGAAGCCCACCAGAACGATCAGCATGCTCGGCGCCAGCACCAGTTTCGGTAGCCAGCGCTGCAGGGCGTCGAGGGGGGAGGCCTTGTTGATTGTGGCAACAGTGCTCATCGGAAGTATCTCGTATGGGGTGTTTCGCGGGGCAAGCCCGCTCCTACAAAGAAGTGTGGGAGCAGGGCTTGCGCCGCGATCAGGCCAGATTCACTTGGCCGACTTGATCGCCGAATTCAGTTGTTTGACCGCCGTTGCGGGGTCCGCTTTCGGGTCATTGAGGAAGTTGGTCACCACATCGAAGATCGCCCCCTGCACTGCCAGGGAAGTCGCCATGTTGTGGGCCATGCTCGGCTGCAGGCCATCGCCCTTCTCGGCCTCCTTGAAGTCCTGCGCCGACTTCTGGGTACAGGCATCGAATTGGCTCATGTCCATGTCCTGGCGTACCGGCAGCGAGCCCTTGTTCTGGTTGAACACGGTCTGGAACTGCGGCTCCAGGGCGACCTTGGCCAGGTCGTTCTGGGCCCTGATGTCGTTCTCGTTCTTGAGTTTGAACATCGCCAGCGAGTCGATGTTGTAGGCAAAACTGCCCTGGGTGCCGGGAAAGGCCACGCACTCGTAATCCTTGCCCGCCACCTTGCCGGCAGCGGTCCACTCGCTCTTGGCCCAGTCGCCCATGATCTGCATGCCGGCCTTGCCGCTGATGACCTCGGCAGCGGCAATGTTCCAGTCACGCCCGGCCCGGTTGGGGTCCATGTAGGTGCCCAGGCGTTGCAAGGTCTTGAACACCTCGACCATCTTCTCGCCGGTCAGGGTGCTTTCGTCCAGTTCGACAAAGGCGGCGTGATAATCCTTCGGCCCCAGGATGCTCAAGGCCAGGTCCTCGAACACGGTGCTGTCCTGCCAGGGCTGCCCGCCATGGGCCAGGGGAGTGAAACCGGCAGCCTTGAGCTTGTCGGCGGCGGCGAAGAGTTCGTCAAGGGTGGTGGGCACCTTGGCACCGGCCTTTGCAAACACCTGGGGGTTGATCCACAGCCAGTTGACTCGGTGGATGTTTACCGGCACGGCCACGTAGTGACCGTCGTACTTCATGATCTCGGCCACCTTCCGGGGCAGCAGCGCATCCCAGTTGTTGGCCTTGGAGACGTCATCGAGTTCAGTCAGCAAACCCAGTGCGCCCCACTCCTGGATATCCGGGCCTTTGATCTGTGCGGCGGCCGGTGGATTGCCGGAGATCGCGCGCGTCTTGAGCACGGTCATGGCAGCGGCCCCGCCGCCACCGGCCACGGCGTTGTCCTTCCACACGAAGCCGTCTTTCTGCACCTGCGCCTTGAGCGTTTCGACGGCTTTGGCTTCGCCGCCGGAGGTCCACCAATGCAGCACTTCAACCGTACCGGCATCGGCGGCAACAGCGCTCAGGGGCAACAAGGAGGCAAGGGAAATGACAGCGGCGAGACGATTGATCGCATTCATTGAGGGCAAACCTTTTCTTGTTGTTATGCAGGTGCAAGTCATGCTGCTTGCGCTTGCATCGGAGTCTAAACAGAGGTTGATCGAGGGGACGTAACGAAGGGATGCGCGAATGTCACCAACTGGTGACATTCGCCTGGCCAGCGGCTCAGTCACCGCTGCGCGGCAAGCTCAAGGTCACGCGCAAGCCGCCTTCGCGCAGGTTGCGCATGCTCACCTCACCGCCATGGCTGTGAGCGATATTGCGCGCGATACCCAGGCCCAGGCCGTAGCCCTGTTGCTGGCCCGCCAGACGAAAATGCGGTTCGAACACTTGCTCCAGGCGTTGCTCGGGCACTCCAGGGCCTTCATCGTCGACCTGCAGAACGAACCCACTGCCGCTGTCGATCACCCGCAGGTGCGCACGCTCACCATACTTCAAGGCGTTGTCGATCAGGTTGCCCATGCAGCGCTTGAGCGCCAGCGGCTTGCCCGGATAGGGCGCCATCGCTCGTCCTTCCAGGGTGATCCTGCCGCTGCTCAGGTACGGCTCGACCAGGCACTCCAGCACCTGGTTCAGGTCGATGCGCTCGATGTTCTCGTGGATGTCGGTGTCTTTCACACATTGCAGCGCACCCTTGACCAGCATTTCCAGTTCATCTAGGTCGCGGCTGAACTTGGCCTGCACGGCCTCGTCATCGAGCAACTCGACGCGCAGGCGCAGGCGGGTGATTGGCGTACGCAAGTCATGGGAGATAGCACTGAACAACTGACTGCGCTCGGTCAGGTAGCGACTGATACGCTCGCGCATGGCATTGAAGGCACGCCCCACCTCCTCTACCTCGCTGCCGCCACCTTCGGTGACCGGCTCGACATCCGCCCCCAGCGACATCTCCCGCGCAGCCAGGGCCAGACGCTTGAGCGGGCGGCTCTGCCAATGCACCAGCAAGCCGATGAACAACAGCAGGAAGAAGCTGGTCAGGAGAATGAACCAGACCTGCTGGGCTGGCAGTTCCTGCTCCTCAAGGCTGGTGTAGGGTTCAGGCAGCAGCGAGGCGATGTACAGCCACTCGCCTTCGCCCAGGTGAATCTGCATCACCAGCACCGGCGGATTGATCGGCTCCAGGGTCAAGGCATAGTGCGCCCAGGAGCGCGGCAGTTCATCGAGTTTCAGGCCGCTGTTGAAGATACGCAGATCCTGAGGACTGACAAACTTCACCGAGATTTCCAGTTGCTGGCCCAGTCGCTGGTGCAGCACCTCATCGACGGCGGTGATCACCGCCTGTTTGCGCACAGTCGAAGGTAGCTCCTGCATCTCCAGGGGTTTGTCATTGAGCGAGACCACAAAACGGGTGCCGCCCATGTTGCGCAACTGGTCCAGCACCATGGGCCGGTAGGCCACCGGCAGCGAGCGAAAATAGCTGACACTGGCGCTCATCGAGTGGGCCAGGCTGCGGGCACTGGCCACCAGTCCTTCCAGTTGGCTGGCGCGCAATTGCGACAGCCAGATCAGGCTCGACAGGCCCTGGGCCAGCAGCACCACCAGCAAGGTCAACAGCAGCATGCGCCCCAGCAGCGAGCGCGGCAGTGGCAGGCGCCGGCGCCGCTCAGTGCGCGGGCGCAATGCTGGCCGCCAGCAGGTAACCGCTGCCGCGAATGGTGCGTATCAGCCGCGGCGGCTTGTCAGTGTCGCGCAGGCGCTGGCGCAGGCGGCTGACAGCCATGTCGACGATACGGTCCAGGGGCATGGGTTCGCGCCCGCGGGTGGCGTTGCCGATGGTGTCGCGGTCGAGGATCTGTTGCGGGTTATCGAGAAACAGTTTGAGCAAGGCGAAGTCGGCACCAGAGAGAATTACCTCCTCGCCGTCGCGATGAAACAAGCGGTGGCTGATCGTATCCAGGCGCCACTCGTCAAAGGCCAATACATCGCCCCCGTTGCGCTCCTGGCCGAACCCGGCCCGGCGCAGCAAGGCCTTGATGCGCGCCAGCAATTCGCGTGGGCTGAAGGGTTTGCCCAGGTAGTCATCGGCGCCCAACTCCAGGCCGATCACCCGGTCGGCCTCATCGGAGCTGGCGGTCAACATAATGATCGGCACCTGGGCCAGACGCCCATGCTGGCGCACCCAGCGACACAGGCTGAAGCCGTCTTCATCGGGCAGCATGACGTCGAGAATCACCAGGTCCCACTCGCCGCTATCCAGGGCCTGGCGAAAACCGCGACCGTCGGAGGCGGCAGTGACCTGGAAACCGGCACGGCTGAGGTAAGTGTGCAACAGCTCGCGAATCTCCTGATCGTCGTCGACCATCAGTATCGACTTACTCACGCGTTGACTCCTTCCAGAGCCACGCCTGCGCCGAGCAATCCGGAGAATTCCGCCGTCACCAGCCACACCGGCACGTTCTTGAAGTAACCGCTCATGCAGCCCTTGTCGGCAAAGCTTTCGGCAAACCCGCTGCGCAAGAACAGCTCGGCGAATCGCGGGATCACACCACCAACAATGTAGACACCGCCACGCCCACCCAAGGTAAGTACATTATTGCCCGCCACACGCCCCAGAAAGCGGCAGAACTGCTCGATAACCGCCAACGCCACGGGATCGCCCGCGAGGGCCGCATCGGTAATCGCCGCCGGACTCTGCAGTGTTGCCTGCTGCCCGTCCAGCGCGCAGACAGCCTGGTACAAGCGCAACAGGCCACCGCCACTGAGCACAGTCTCGGCACTGACGTGCCCTGTCTCGAGGGCAATCTGCTGGTGGATCTGCGCCTCACGCGGGGTACTCACCGGCAGATCGACATGCCCGCCCTCCCCGGGCAAGGCCATCCAGCGGCCGTCACCCAGGGCCAGCAAAGTGCCCACGCCCAGCCCCGTACCCGGGCCGATCACCACCGCCGGGCGCCCGGCATCGGCAACACCCGCACATACCTCGCGGCACTCGTCGGCCTGCAACCGGGTCATGCCCAGGGCCATGGCGGTGAAGTCGTTGATCAGTAGCAGTTGTTTGACCTGCAGGGCCCTGCAGAACGCCTGGCGACTGAGCCGCCAGTGGTTGTTGGTGAAGCGAAACTCATCACCGCTCACAGGCCCGGCCACCGCCAGGCAGACGGCCTCGAGCTCGCCCCTGGCCAGGCCCTGGGCCGCCAGGTAGGCGCCAATGGCCTGCTCCGGGCTGGTGTAGTCGGCGGTGGCAAACACCTGCACCGAATGCATGGCGTTGTTTTCCCAGAGGGCGAAGCGTGCGTTGGTACCGCCGATATCACCGACCAGGGCGCGCTTCATTTGAGCGTCTCCAGCGCCGAGGTGAAGGCGCTGGCGCCTTGCTCGGCCGGGCTCAGGGCCATGCGCAGGAAGCCGAACAGTTCACGGCCACAGCCCAGGTCGTTACCGCTGGGCGCCGCGGAAATTTCCCGGTCGGCGAGGGTCGCGGCGTCGAGTTTCACCGTCAGGGTGCCGGCAACGCCGTCGACCCGTACGATATCGCCATCGCGTACCCGCGCCAGCGGCCCGCCGTCAAAGGCTTCGGGGCACACATGTATGGCCGCCGGGATTTTCCCCGAAGCACCCGACATACGCCCATCGGTCACCAACGCCACCTTGAAGCCGCGGTCCTGCAGCACGCCCAGGAACGGAGTCATCTTGTGCAGTTCGGGCATGCCGTTGCAGCGTGGGCCTTGAAAGCGCATCACCGCAACAAAATCACATTCCAGTTCACCCGCCTGGAAGGCATCGGCCAGTGCCTGCTGGTCGTGGAATACGCGCGCCGGCGCTTCGACAACCTGGTGTTCAGGGGCCACGGCGGAGACTTTCATCACACCACGGCCCAGGTTGCCTTCCATCACCCGCAGACCGCCTTCAGGCGAGAACGGTCGCGCGACCGGACGCAGAATGGCTTCATCCAGGCTCGCCTGCGGACCTTCGCGCCACACCAGCTTGCCCTCCTGCAGGAACGGCTCCTGGGTATAACGACGCAGGCCATGACCGGCCACGGTGTTGACGTCTTCGTGCAGCAACCCGGCGTCGAGCAGTTCGCGAATCAGAAACGCCATGCCGCCCGCCGCCTGGAAGTGGTTGATGTCGGCCTTGCCGTTTGGATACACATGGGACAGGGTCGGCACCACCTCTGACAGCTCGGCCATGTCCTGCCAGGTGAGCTGGATCCCGGCTGCCTGAGCAATCGCCGGCATGTGCAGGGTGTGGTTGGTCGAACCACCCGTGGCGTGCAGGGCGACGATGGAGTTGACCAGGGACTTCTCGTCGACAATCTCGCCCAGCGGCATGAAGTCGCCGCTGGCCTTGGTCATGCGCGTGACCTGTTGCGCCGCCTCGATGGTCAGGGCATCGCGCAGCGGCGTGTACGGGTTGACGAACGAGGCACCCGGCAGGTGCAGGCCCATCACTTCCATCAACAACTGGTTGGTGTTGGCGGTGCCATAAAAGGTACAGGTGCCAGGGCTGTGGTAGGACTTCATTTCCGACTCCAGCAACTCCTCGCGGCTGGCCTTGCCCTCGGCA
The DNA here is from genome assembly GCF_040438935.1 of Pseudomonas vranovensis. Lineage (NCBI taxonomy): Bacteria > Pseudomonadati > Pseudomonadota > Gammaproteobacteria > Pseudomonadales > Pseudomonadaceae > Pseudomonas > Pseudomonas vranovensis. The sequence goes on from NZ_CP159259.1 coordinate 3,766,903, forward strand.
TAGCGCTGGCGCACATCGGCCTTCTGCTTATTGGAAATACCCGAGGGCATCGGCCCGCCCGGCACGAAAATCGTCGGCAGGTGACCAAAGCGCAGCGCGCCCATCAACAGGCCGGGCACAATCTTGTCGCAGATGCCCAGCATCAATGCGGCATCGAACATGTTGTGCGACAGGGCGATGGCGGTGGACATGGCGATCACTTCGCGGCTGGCGATACCCAGCTCCATGCCCGGTTCGCCCTGCGTGACGCCGTCGCACATGGCCGGCACACCGCCGGCGAACTGGCCAACCGAACCAATGTCGCGCAGTGCCTGCTTGATCTGTTCGGGGTAGTGCTCGTAGGGCTGGTGGGCCGAGAGCATATCGTTGTAGGCCGAGACGATGGCGACGTTGGCCGCATTCATCATCCGCAGGCTGTTTTTGTCCTGGGTGCCACAGCCCGCCACACCGTGGGCGAAATTGGCGCATTGCAGCTTGGCGCGCATCGGCCCGTCGCTGGCAGCGCCGCGAATCAACTGCAAGTAGCGTTCGCGGGTGGGACGACTGCGGTCGATCAGCCGTTGGGTGACCTCAAGAATGCGCGGATGCATGTACTGGACTCCAGGCTATCGGTGATTGCGACCTCTGCGGCCGTTTCCCTTATCCGCAATCGCCACCTAGGCTCAAAGGCAGGGGCGAGTGTCGAGGGAGGGACGGCTTGGCCGATCGCTCGTTGTAGATTGAACAAAATACTGCCAGCAAAAAGGCTTGTTTTCTATTTTTTTACGAATAATCTTGTAATTCCAACAACAAAATCAGATGCAGTGAAGCAATTCTTCATTTGCCACGGGCTTAACCCGGTCTGCCAGAGGTAGCTCCATGACCCTTCGCATCGCAATCAATGGCTTTGGCCGCATTGGCCGCAACATCCTCCGCGCACTCTATACCCAAGGCTACCGCCAGGACCTGCAGGTCGTCGCGATCAATGACCTGGGTGACAGCGCGATCAATGCCCATCTGCTCAAGTACGACAGCGTCCATGGCATCTTTGCTGCCGACGTCGAATCCGATCATGAAAGCCTGACCGTCAATGGCGACCGCATTGCTGTCAGTGCCATCCGCAACCCGGCGGAACTGCCGTGGAAAGCCGAAGCCATTGATGTGGTATTCGAGTGCACCGGGCTATTCACCGATCGCGCCAAGGCAGCCGCCCATCTTACTGCCGGGGCGGGCAAAGTCATTATCTCGGCACCGGCCAAGGGTGCCGATGCGACCATTGTGTATGGCGTCAACCACGATATCTTGCGGGCCGGCCACCAGATCATCTCGGCTGCCTCTTGCACCACCAACTGCCTGGCGCCCCTGGCTCAGGTGCTGCACCGCGAACTGGGCATCGAGCAAGGGTTGATGACCACCATTCATGCCTACACCAATGACCAGAGCCTGACCGACGTCTACCACAGCGACCCGTTCCGTGCGCGCTCGGCCACCCAGTCGATGATTCCGAGCAAGACCGGTGCGGCCGAGGCCGTGGGGCTGGTGCTGCCGGAACTGGCGGGCAAACTGACGGGCATGGCAGTGCGCGTACCGGTGATCAACGTATCGCTGGTGGACCTGACCGTGAACCTTGCGCGCGAGACCACTGCCGACGAGGTCAACGCCCTGTTCAAGGAGGCCAGCCGACACTCCAGGGTGCTGGGCTACAACAGCCTGCCGCTGGTGTCGTGCGACTTCAACCACAACCCGCTGTCGTCGATTTTCGACGCCAACCACACCCGCACCAGCGGCCGCATGCTCAAGGTGCTGGCCTGGTATGACAACGAATGGGGTTTCTCCAACCGCATGCTGGATAACTGCCTGGCGCTGTGCAGCGCCCGATAGAACAGGCGCGCGGCAGGAGCGGGCTTGCCCGCGGCCCACCCTTCCAGACCACACGGATTCGGTGGCTGGAATGGCCCCTCGCGGGGCAAGTCCGCTCCTGCAGGCATTACAGACTTGACCTATGCAAAGATGATAAGCATTATCATTCGCTTCGCATTGCTCGGGTATCACTGTGAGCCAGTCCCAGTTCAACACTGTATTTCTCGCCCAGCGAGTCAGCCTGCTGCGCACCCTGCAACGCATGGTTGATAACCCGAGCACCGCCGAAGACCTGCTGCAAGAGACCTACCTGCGCGTCACCCGTGCCCTCGGCGAGCGCCCCATCGAGCACCTTGAGCCTTTTGTTTTCCAGACCGCCCGCAACCTGGCGCTGGACCATTTGCGCGCGCGCCGCGCCCAGGCTCGCAACCTGGTCGATGATGTGCCCGAACAAATTCTGCACAACGTCGCCGCCCCCAGCAGCAGCGCCGAAGACGCCGCCCACGCCGAACAACTGCTCAAGCGCCTGAGTGTCAGCCTCGGCCAGTTGACCCCACGCCAGCAGCGTATTTTCATTCTCAGCCGATTGCACGGCGCCAGTTACCTGGAGATCGCCGAGCAGCTCAACGTTTCCGCCAGTACAGTCCAGAAGGAACTGAAACTGATCATGGCCATCTGTGTAGGTGTCGCCAATCGCCTGAACCGCGACTGACGGTGGGTTGCCAGCGCTGCCATAACGCTTGATCATAAATACAACGACAAGACCTTCCAGGACTCTCCGTGACCGATAGCGCCCCTCATCGCCCTTCGCCGCCAGACTCGGCTGCCTGCGACAGTGCCATGGACCAGGCCCTGGACTGGTTGATCCGCCTGCAATGCGCCACGCCTGAAGACACCCTCGCCTTTGAAGCCTGGCTCGAGGCCGACCCGGCCAATGCCCAGGCTTATGTCGAAGCCGAAGCCCTATGGCAGGGCGACACGCTACGCCAGGCCGCTGCCCAGATTGCCCAGGCCAATCGCCCTTCGCGCCTGGCCCGCCTGCGTCCGCACTGGAAGCCGCTGGCAGCTGCCGCTGTGTTGCTGGTCGGGGTTTTCACCGTGGGCAATGTACCGATGCGCCTGCAAGCCGATCACCTGACCGTGGTCGGCGAGCGCCAGCGACTGCAACTCGAAGACGGCTCGAAGGTGTTGCTCAACACCAACTCGGCTTTCTCCAGCGATATCGACAATCGCCAGCGCGTCGCCCGCCTCTACCAGGGCGAGGCGTTCTTCGAGGTACCCGCCGGCATGGCCCAACCGTTTGAACTGCAAGCCGGCCCCTTGCGTGCCAGCGTGCGCGACAGCGACTTTGCCGTGCGCTACCTCAACGGCGAGGCCCAGGTCCGCGTGCAGCGTGGCGATATCGACCTGCGCGCCAGCAGCGACCAGCACATCCGCCTGTCCAGCGGCGACAGCATCCGCATCGGTCCCAACGGCTTTGGCCAGCGCGAGCGGGTCGATCCGCAAAAAGACCTGGCCTGGGTCCACGGCCGGCTGATTTTCGAAAACTGCCCACTTGAGCAGGTGCTGGCTGAAATCCGCCGCTATTACCCAGGCATGATCATCTCGCGCAACGAGCGCCTGGAGCAGGTCGCGGTCACCGGCAACTACCGCCTGGATCAACCGATCGAGACCTTGCGCGCCCTGGCCCACATCACGTCGGCCCAGTTGCACGAGTTCCCCGCCGTGGTCATTCTCAACTGATCTGCAATTATTTTTACGCGATTCCCTGAACCGAAACGTCTCGTTATAGCCAATGCAACTGATTCTTATTTTTGAATCGGCCATACCTATACTTCGCGCGACAGGGAGCGCTTTCGATGTCCACTGGTTCTACTCGTCGGTCTTCAGACACTTCTCGTAAACCCGGCCTGCAGCGTTGCACGCTCTCCCTGTTGACCCTGGCGTTGCTCACCAGCGGCGCCTGCAGCTTCCGGCCCTGGCCGCCGAACCTGCCCAGGCAACTGCGCCGCGCATGGGTGACTACCGCTTTGCCATTGCCCAGCAACCGCTGGTATCGGCCCTCAATGCCTTTACCACCGTTACCGGCTGGCAGGTCGGCCTGTCTGCCGAACTGGCCGAAGGCGTAGCATCGCCAGGCGTTCAGGGCTCTCTCAAGCCCGAGGCTGCGCTCAAGCGACTGCTGGCCGGCACCGGCCTGAACTATCGCACCCTGGGCAGCGGCAACGTGGTGATCGAGCGCAGCACCTCCAACGTCATCGCCCTGCAGCAGATCACGGTCAGCGCCACCCGTAGCGCCCAGGACATCAGCCAGGTACCGAGCACCGTCAGCGTACATACCCGCGAACAACTGGACCGCCAGAACGTCAACGACATCAAGGAACTGGTGCGCTACGAACCGGGCGTCTCGGTCAGTGGCACCGGCCAGCGCAGTGGCCTGAACGGCTACAACATCCGCGGTATCGACGGTGAGCGAGTACTGACCCAGATCGACGGCGTGTCGATCCCCGACAGCTTCTTCTTCGGCCCCTACGCCCAGACCCAGCGCAACTACGTCGACCCCGAAATCGTCAAGCGCGTGGAAATTCTTCGTGGCCCGGCCTCGGTGCTGTACGGCAGCAACGCCATCGGCGGTGCTGTGAGCTACTTCACCCTCGACCCCGACGACATCATCAAGCCCGGCAAGGATGTCGGCGCACGCCTGAAGACCGGCTACAGCTCGGCCGACGAAAGCTGGTTGAATTCAGCCACCGTCGCCGGCCGCCAGGGCGACTTCGACGGCCTGCTGCACCTGAGCCAGCGCAATGGCCATGAGACCGAGTCCTACGGTGGCCACGGCGGTACCGGCCTCGAGCGCACCGAAGCCAACCCCGAAGATGTGCGCACCACCAACATCCTGGCCAAGGCCGGCTGGAACTACGCCGACGATTCGCGCCTGGCGTTCACCTATGAAAAGTACAAGGATGACCGCGACCTGGAGCAGAAGAGCGCCGTCGGCGGGCCGTTCATCCCGGGCTTCGGTGCCATGAACTCATACCGCGACCGCACCGGCAACGACGTGGTGACCCGCGAGCGCTTCGGCATCAACCATGAGTTCGCCCTGGGCAGCCTGCTGGCCGACAATGTGAAGTGGAGCCTGAACTACCAGATCGGCAAGACCGACCAGCGCACCGATGAAATCTACTTTGCCTCCGGCCGCCAGGTAGCCCGTGACCGCAAGACCACCTACAAGGACCGCCAGTGGGTCTTCGACGCACAGCTGGACAAAGCCTTCAGCGTCGGTGAAACCGAGCACTTGCTGACCTACGGCACCACCCTGAAGAACGAAAAGGTCACGGGCTCGCGCAGCGGCACCGGCACCTGCCTGAACGTCGGTGGTGCGTGCCGCGCCATCGGCCAGATCAGCGTCAACGACAGCCAGGCACTGGTCAGCGACTTCCCGGACCCGACCGTCAACACCTACAGCCTGTTTGCCCAGGACGAGATACGCTGGAACCAATGGACCTTCCTGCCGGGTGTGCGCTACGACTACACCCAGCTCAAGCCGCACATGACCGACGAATTCCTGCGCGGTATCGGTGCGTCGAGCACTGACCCGGTGGACGATGACGAGAAAACCTGGAACCGGGTATCGCCCAAGTTCGGCGTAACCTACGCCTTCGACGACAACTACACCTGGTATGGCCAGTACGCCGAAGGTTTCCGCACCCCCACCGCGAAGTCGCTGTATGGCCGCTTTGAGAACCCGGGCCTGGGCTACAGCGTGCGCGGCAATTCCGACCTTGAGCCGGAAAAGAGCAAGAGCTACGAGACCGGCCTGCGCGGCAACTTCGACGCCGGCAATTTCGACGTGGCGGTGTTCTATAACAAGTATCGCGACTTCATCAACGAAGACGCCGTGCAGGGCAGCAACCTGGGCCAGACCTTCGAGGCCAACAACATCAAGCACGCCACCATCAAGGGTGCCGAGTTCAAGGGCCGCCTGAACCTGGACCACTTCGGTGCCGCGCAAGGTCTCTATACCCAGGGCTCGATCGCCTACGCCCGTGGTCGCAACGACGACACCGGCCAACCGCTCAACAGCGTCAACCCGCTGACCGCCGTGATGGGCCTGGGCTACGAGCAGGAGCAGTACGGCGCGTTGCTGAGCTGGACCCTGGTCAAGCGCAAGGACCGTGTCGACGACACCACCTTCTTCGCCCCCGACGGTGCCAGCCAGCAGTTCCGCACTCCCGGCTACGGCGTGCTCGACCTTGCCGGCTTCTACAAGGTCACCGACGACATCACCGTCAACGCCGGCCTGTACAACCTGACCGACAAAAAATACTGGCAGTGGGATGACGTGCGCGGCTACGACGGCCTGGGTGAAGCGGCGGTGACCTCGCCGGCCAACCTGGATCGCCTGACCATGCCAGGGCGCAATTTCGCCATCAACCTGGTCTGGGACATTTAGTAGAGGTTTCGCAGACCAGTGCATCCAGCAATCCTGATGGTGCCTGGAATACGGCCGCTGCGCGGCCGATCGCAGCCTCGTTTCTCGCCAGCGGCTACAGATTTACCGATGTAGCCGCTGGCGACAGCCTGCGATCGACCGCGCAGCGGTCGTGGTTCAAGACAGGCCTCCCTAGGGGTGAGGTTTTTTTACTGTCGCGCGTCTTCTGTTTCGTCTAGTCACTAGGCACGCCCACTTCGCAAGGAATCACCATGACCGCCGCAACCACCACCGAACGCGCCAGCCTGCGTTCGCAACGCCTCAACCAGCTGACCCATGCCCCGCATACCGAGCTGGATGCACTGGTCAAATCCCATGCCCCATTCGAGACCCGCGAAAGCTTCGCCCGTTTCGTGGTGGCCCAGTACCTGTTCCAGAACGAACTCAAGGCGCTGTACACCAACCCTGAGTTGACCGCCATCGTCCCCGACCTGGCCGAACGCTGCCGTGCCGAACAGGCTGCCCTCGACCTGGCCGACCTGGACACCGTCATTCCTGACGCCTTCCCGGGTGCGGTGCAAAGCCCGAGCCTGGGTGAAGCCATGGGCTGGATCTTCGTCTCCGAAGGCTCCAAGCTCGGCGCCGCCTTCCTGATCAAGCGTGCAGTTGGACTGGGCCTGTCGGATACTTTCGGCGCTCGTCACCTGGGCGAACCGGCCGGTGGCCGTGCCGAAGGCTGGAAACAATTCACCCGCATCCTCGACGGCCTGGAACTGAGCCCGGAAGAAGAAGCCAAGGCCGAACAAGGCGCCGTGGCTGCCTTCGAGCGCTTCACCGAGTTGCTCAAACATGCCTACGCGACTGCGCCTAAAGCCGAACTGGCCTGATGCACCGTACCCGGTTACCCTCGTGGTAACCGGGCCTTGCCCGTGCACCTGAAAAGCCCATGACCCGCCCTGCCGCCTCCAAACTCTCGCGCCTGCTGTTTGGCCTTCTGGCCTACGTCAGCCTGGCCATCGGCCTGGTCGCCATCGTCGTGCCCGGACTGCCCACCACCGAGTTCATCCTGCTTGCCGCCTGGGCTGCCACCCGCAGTTCTCCGCGCCTGAGCGCCTGGCTGGAGAACCACCGGTTGTTCGGCCCGATCCTGCATAACTGGCGCAACGGCAAGGTCATCCAGCGACGCGCCAAGCTCAGCGCCACCGCCAGCATGGTGCTGTGTGCAACAGTGATGCTGGTGTTCCTGGACCACGGTTGGCCGGTATTCCTGGCCATTGGCGGCATGGCCCTGGGCAACCTGTGGATCTGGTCGCGACCCGAAGCAGCCCCTGAACAGTGCTAAAAGTGACGGTGTTGCCCAGACTTTGTGGGAGGCGGATTTGCCGGCGATCGACCGCAAAGCGGTCGTAACTCGGCGAATCCATTTCTACAGGGTGAGCATTCCGCTATAGAGCGAATACGCCGCCAACACAGCCCCCGCCAGCACTGCAGCAAAAATCACTTTCTCCCAGTGGGTGAACAGCGACTGTCCCTGCTCGTGCTTGGCCCGGGCAAACAGGATCACGCCCGGCGCATACAACAGTGCCGACAACAGCAAGTACTTCAAGCCCCCGGCGTAAAGCAGCCAGACCGCATACACCAGGGCGATGGCGGCAATCACCAGGTCCTTGCGCCGTGCGCCAGGGTTCCCTCCATACGACTCTCCCCGCACCGCCAGCAGCACGGCATACGCGGCCGACCACAGGTACGGCACCAGGATCATCGAGGAAGCCAGGTAAATAAGGCTGGTGTAGGTGCCCGCCGAAAACAGTGTGATCAGCAGGAACAGCTGAATCATGATGTTGGTCAGCCACAGCGCATTGGACGGCACATGGTTGGCGTTTTCATGGGCCAGAAAACGCGGCATGGTCTGGTCACGAGCCGTGGCAAACAGGATCTCGGCACACAGCAATGCCCACGACAACAATGCCCCGAGCAACGAAATCGCCAGGCCGATGCTGATCAGCAATGCCCCCCACGGCCCGACGATGTGCTCCAGCACCGACGCCAGCGACGGGTTCTGCAATGCCGCCAGCTCTGGCTGGGTCATGACGCCCAGCGACAGGACGTTGACCATCACCAGCAAGGCCAGCACGCCGATGAAGCCGATCACCGTGGCCTTGCCCACGTCCGAGCGCTTCTGCGCACGCCCCGAGTACACGCTGGCACCTTCGATACCGATGAACACGAATACCGTCACCAGCATCATATTGCGCACCTGATCGAGCACGCTGCCGAATTTCGGGTTGCTCAAGCCCCAGATGTCACGGGTGAAGATATCGGCGCGAAAGGCCACGGCGGCAATCACGATGAACATCACCAGCGGCACGATCTTGGCCACGGTGGTCACCTGGTTGATGAACGCTGCTTCCTTGATGCCACGCAGCACCAGAAAATGCACTGCCCACAGCAGCAATGAAGCACAGGCAATGGCGATCGGCGTGTTGCCCTCGCCAAACACCGGAAAGTAAAAGCCCAGGGTGCTGAACAGCAGCACGAAGTAACCCACGTTGCCCAGCCAGGCGCTGATCCAGTAGCCCCAGGCAGATGAAAATCCCATGTAGTCGCCAAAACCGGCCTTGGCGTAGGCGTAGACCCCCGAGTCGAGCTCCGGCTTGCGGTTGGCCAGGGTCTGGAACACAAATGCCAGGGCCAGCATACCGACCGCCGTGATCCCCCAACCGATCAATACAGCGCCAACGTCAGCGCGGGCAGCCATGTTCTGCGGCAGGGAAAAAATCCCGCCGCCGATCATCGAGCCGACCACCAGCGCGATCAACGCGCCAAGGCGCAGTTTTTGTCCTGATTCGGACATGCAGATCCCCTCTCTGTCTCGTCTTTGTAACCTCAGGGCGGCACCCTGAGTTAAATAAAGCAGGTACGTTCGCGTTTATATGTTATTGGCCTTTAAGACTATAGCGCTCATAACTATGACGTCTATGCCAGACGAACTATTTGGTGAGTTTTGTGCACTATCTCCACCGCTTCAAGGTAATAAGAAAAATTCTCGCTAAAAATTTGCTAAACCTGTGAAACGGACTAGCTTCAAATCTCGCAGCCTGTCAGAGCGAATGCTCTAAATCACCATGGAGGTGCCAGTGCGCAAGGCTTGCAGTATTGCCGTCGGCATACTCCGGGAGGCTCTTTCAGTCGATGAACTGCAATGGAATGTCCCCATGAACTGACCTGAATCAGCTTATGACTTCGCCGCTGGATTTACTCTAGCGTCATCTCTTCTCCCGGTACGGAGTTATTCAATGTCAGACGCTCCCGGAAAACTACGACTCGGTGCCCTGGTTGCACTTGTCGTCGGCTCGATGATCGGCGGCGGTATCTTTTCGCTGCCACAAAATATGGCTGCCAGTGCCGATGTCGGCGCTGTTCTGATCGGCTGGGGTATCACCGCCATCGGCATGCTGACCCTGGCATTTGTGTTCCAGACCCTGGCCAACCGAAAGCCGGACCTTGATGGCGGGGTGTATGCCTACGCCAAGGCCGGCTTTGGCGATTACATGGGCTTCTCCTCGGCCTGGGGCTACTGGATCAGTGCCTGGCTGGGCAACGTGGGCTACTTCGTCCTGTTGTTCAGTACCCTGGGGTACTTCTTCCCGATCTTTGGCGAGGGCAACACCCCGGCGGCCATCATCGGCGCCTCGGTATTGCTGTGGGCCGTACACTTCCTGGTACTGCGCGGCATCAAGGAGGCGGCCTTCATCAACCTGGTCACCACCGTGGCCAAGGTCGTGCCACTGGCACTGTTCATCCTGATCGCCCTGTTCGCCTTCAAACTGGACATCTTCACCGCTGACATCTGGGGCACCATGAACCCGGACCTGGGCAGCGTGATGAACCAGGTGCGCAACATGATGCTGGTCACCGTCTGGGTGTTCATCGGCATCGAAGGCGCGAGCATCTTCTCGGCACGGGCCGAAAAACGCTCGGACGTGGGCAAGGCCACCGTGATCGGCTTTATCACCGTGCTGCTGTTCCTGGTACTGGTGAACGTGCTGTCGCTGGGCATCATGACTCAGCCTGAGCTGGCCAAACTGCAGAACCCTTCGATGGCAGCCGTGCTTGAGCACGTGGTCGGCCACTGGGGTGCAGTGCTGATCAGCGTCGGCCTGATCATCTCGCTGCTCGGTGCCCTGCTCTCCTGGGTACTGTTGTGCGCCGAGATCATGTTCGCCGCTGCCAAAGACCACACCATGCCGGAGTTCCTGCGCCGCGAGAACGCCAACCATGTGCCGGCCAACGCCCTGTGGCTGACCAACGCCATGGTGCAGATCTTCCTGGTCATCACCCTGTTCTCGGCCAGTACCTACCTGTCGCTGATCTACCTCGCCACCTCGATGATCCTGGTGCCTTACCTCTGGTCGGCGGCCTATGCCTTCCTGCTGGCATGGCGTAGCGAAACCTATGAACAAGCCCTGGCCGAACGCAAGAAAGACCTGATCATCGGCGGCATCGCCCTGGTCTACGCGATCTGGCTGCTGTACGCCGGTGGCGTCAAATACCTGCTGCTCTCGGCCCTGCTCTATGCCCCTGGCGTGATCCTGTTCGCCAAGGCCAAGCGCGAGATCGGCCAACCCATCTTTACCAACGTGGAGAAACTGCTTTTCGCCGCCGTGGTAGTAGGCGCCCTGGTGGCTGCCTATGGTCTCTACGACGGCTTCCTGACTCTGTAACCCCCGTATTCGAAACTTGGAGGAAATGAACCATGTCCACGGAAAAAGTTAAGTACGGCGTACATTCCGAAGCCGGCAAACTGCGCAAAGTAATGGTCTGCTCCCCTGGCCTGGCGCACCAGCGCCTGACGCCGAGCAACTGCGACGAGCTGCTGTTCGACGACGTCATCTGGGTCAACCAGGCCAAGCGCGACCACTTCGATTTCGTCACCAAAATGCGCGAGCGCGGCATCGAAGTGCTGGAGATGCACAACCTGCTGACCGACATCGTCGCGCAACCTGAAGCACTGAAATGGATCCTGGACCGCAAGATCACTTCGGACACCGTCGGTGTCGGCCTGACCAACGAAGTGCGCAGCTGGCTCGAAGGCCTGGAACCACGTCATCTGGCCGAGTTCCTGATCGGCGGCGTGGCCGGTGAAGACCTGCCGGAGAGCGAAGGCTCCGGTGTCATCAAGATGTACCGCGACTACCTGGGCCATTCCAGCTTCCTGCTGGACCCGCTGCCCAACACCCAGTTCACTCGCGACACCACGTGCTGGATCTACGGCGGCGTAACGCTCAACCCGATGTACTGGCCGGCGCGACGTCAGGAAACCCTGCTGACCACCGCCATCTACAAGTTCCACCCCGAGTTCACCGGTGCCGACTTTGAAGTCTGGTACGGCGACCCTGACCAGGACCACGGCAAGGCCACTCTCGAAGGCGGCGACGTCATGCCGATCGGCAACGGCGTGGTACTGATCGGTATGGGTGAGCGCACCTCGCGCCAGGCCATCGGCCAACTGGCGCAATCGCTGTTCGCCAAAGGCGCTGTCGAGAAAGTCGTCGTCGCCGGCCTGCCGAAGTCCCGTGCAGCGATGCACCTGGACACCGTATTCAGCTTCTGCGATCGCGACCTGGTCACTGTCTTCCCTGAAGTGGTCAAGGAAATCGTACCGTTCGTCATCCGTCCAGACAGCAGCAAGCCGTATGGCATGGACGTGCGTCGCGAAAACAAAACCTTCATCGAAGTGGTGGCCGAGTCCCTCAACCTGAAGAAACTGCGCGTCGTCGAAACCGGTGGCAACAGCTTTGCCGCCGAACGCGAGCAGTGGGATGACGGCAACAACGTGGTGGCCGTGGAGCCTGGCGTGGTCATCGGTTACGACCGCAACACCTACACCAACACCCTGCTGCGCAAGGCCGGTATCGAGGTCATCACCATCAGCGCCGGCGAACTGGGCCGGGGCCGGGGCGGCGGTCACTGCATGACCTGCCCAATCGTTCGTGACCCTATCGACTACTAAACGACCATCAACCCGGCCGCACCTACCCGGTGCCGGCCGGGCCGATCACCGCATCCAAGGAGAATCATCATGGCGTTCAACATCCACAACCGTAACCTGCTGAGCCTGGAACACCACACCCCTCGCGAGTTGCGCTACCTGCTGGACCTGTCCCGCGACCTGAAACGTGCCAAGTACACCGGCACCGAGCAGCAGCACCTCAAAGGCAACAACATTGCGCTGATTTTCGAGAAAACCTCGACCCGCACCCGTTGCGCCTTTGAAGTGGCCGCCTACGACCAGGGCGCCAACGTCACCTACATCGACCCCAACTCCTCGCAGATCGGCCACAAAGAAAGCATGAAGGACACCGCCCGTGTCCTGGGCCGCATGTACGACGCCATCGAATACCGTGGCTTCAAGCAGGAAATCGTCGAAGAGCTGGCCAAGTTCGCAGGCGTTCCCGTATTCAACGGACTGACCGACGAATACCACCCGACCCAGATGATCGCCGACGTGCTGACCATGCGTGAGCACGCCGACAAGCCAATCCACGAGATCAGCTACGTCTACTTGGGCGACGCCCGCAACAACATGGGCAACTCGCTGCTGCTGGTCGGTTCCAAGCTGGGCATGGACGTGCGTATCTGCGCCCCCAAAGCCCTGTGGCCCCATGACGACCTGGTCGCACGTTGCAAGAAATACGCGGAAGAAAGTGGCGCACGCATCACCCTGACCGAAGACCCGAAAGCCGCGGTCAAGGGGGTCGACTTCATCCACACCGACGTCTGGGTATCGATGGGCGAGCCGGTTGAAGCCTGGGCCGAGCGTATCCAGCAACTGCTGCCCTACCAGGTCAACGCCGAGCTGATGAAAGCCACCGGCAACCCACGGACCAAGTTCATGCACTGCCTGCCTGCGTTCCACAACTCCGACACCAAGGTCGGCAAGCAGATCGCCGAGCAGTACCCGAACCTGGCCAACGGTATCGAAGTCACCGACGACGTGTTCGAGTCCCCAGCCTGCATCGCCTTCGAGCAAGCGGAGAACCGCATGCACACCATCAAGGCGATTCTGGTTTCGACCCTCGCTGACTTGTAATCCTGTGGGAGCGGGCGTGCCCCGCGAAAGCTTTATCGCGGGGCACGCCCGCTCCTACACCCCCCTTTGCTAGAAGGAATCCATCATGCGTATCGTTGTTGCATTGGGCGGTAACGCCCTGCTGCGCCGTGGCGAACCCATGACTGCGGACAATCAGCGCGCCAATATCCGCATCGCCGCCGAGCAGATCGCCAAGATCCATCCGGGCAACGAACTGGTCATTGCCCACGGCAACGGCCCGCAAGTCGGCCTGCTGTCGCTGCAAGCGCAATCCTACAAGCCGGACGAAGCCTATCCACTGGACGTGCTCGGTGCTGAAACCGAAGGCATGATTGGCTACATCATCGAACAGGAACTGGGCAACCTGCTCGAGTTCGAAGTGCCGTTCGCAACGCTCCTGACCCAGGTTGAAGTCGATGGCAAGGACCCGGCCTTTCAGGACCCGACCAAGTTCATCGGCCCGGTCTACAGCAAGGAAGACGCCGAGCGCCTGGCCAAGGAAAAGGGCTGGGTCGTCAAACCCGACGGTGACAAGTACCGCCGAGTGGTCGCCAGCCCACGTCCAAAACGCATTTTTGAAATCCGTCCGATCACCTGGCTGCTGGAAAAGAAAACCGTGGTGATCTGCGCCGGCGGTGGTGGTATCCCGACCATGTACGACGAGAGCGGCAAGAAGCTCAGCGGCGTGGAAGCGGTGATCGACAAAGACCTGTGCTCGTCCTTGCTGGCCCAGGAGCTCAAGTCCGATCTGCTGGTGATCGCCACCGACGTCAATGCGGCTTATATCGACTGGGGCAAACCCACCCAGAAGGCCGTCGCCGAGGCTCACCCTGACGAATTGGAACGCCTGGGCTTTGCCGCTGGTTCCATGGGCCCGAAAGTCCAGGCCGCCTGCGAGTTTGCCCGCAACACCGGCAAGGTCGCGGTGATTGGCTCGCTGGCTGACATCGAAGATATCGTCAAAGGTACTGCCGGTACCCGTGTCAGCACGGCCAAACCTGGAATAAGCTACCGTTGATGCAGTTGGGCGGACTGAAGGTCCGCCCGTTTCAACCTTCCAGAGGAGCCCGCCATGGCCCAGTTCACCCCCGGTCACCTGCATATCGAGCGTCATGCCCTGACCAAGGACGACGTCAGCTACGACCTGAACATCGACTACGAAGTTGCCACCGACCCCAAGGAAGGCAAGGGCATGCAGTTCAAAATGCACGGCTCGATCCAGGGCAAGGACATGAGTGAGTCGTTCTTCCTGCCCAAGGAGCAGGCATACAACTTCGCCAGCAACGTGACCAAGATTGCCGAGAAGTACGGCATCCCCAAGGCCTATAGCAGCATTGGCTCGGTACACAAGCACTACGACGCCATGTTCGAGGACGTCCGCGTACAGCTGAACATGAAATCCGGCGATCCGATCAAACCGGAACATTTCGAGTAAGTTTGCGAATTCGTCGCGGGGCAAGCCCGCTCCTACAGTGTAGGAGCGGGCTTGCCCCGCGATTCGTCTGCACAGCATACTCCCCGCCTTCGTAAGCCTTGACCCCTCCCCCATGCGCATCCACGTCAGCTTCATCGACCGCGTTGGCATCACCCAGGAAGTGCTGGCCCTGCTCGGCGCCCGCAACCTCAACCTGGACGCGGTGGAGATGGTCCCACCCAATGTCTATATCGACGCCCCGACCCTCAGCCCCCATGTACTTGAAGAGCTGCACGACGCCTTGTTGAACGTGCATGGCGTGCAGTCTGTACGGGTCGTGGACATTCTCCCTGGCCAACGCCGCCACCTGCAGCTCGATGCCCTGCTCGCCGCCATGAGCGACCCGGTGCTGGCACTGGACAGCGCCGGCCACGTGCTGCTGGCCAACCCGGCGCTGGTAGACCTGTGCGGCCAGGAGCCCTCCGATCGCTCGGTGGTCGACCTGTTCGACGACCCTGGCCTGCTCGAAGCGCTGATCGAGCAAGGGTTTCGCCTGCCCATGCGCGAAGTGGTGCTCAATGGCCAGACGCTGTTGCTCGACGCCACCCCCATCACCAACGCCGGTGGCCTGCTGACGCTGTACCAGCCCAACCGTATCGGCGAGCGGCTCTCGGCCCTGCACCACGATCACGCTGAGGGTTTTGATGCCCTGCTTGGCGACTCACCACCGATCCGCACCCTCAAGGCCCGCGCCCTGCGCGTCGCAGCCCTGGATGCGCCGTTGCTGATTCATGGCGAGACCGGCACCGGCAAGGAACTGGTGGCCCGCGCCTGCCACGCCATCAGTAGCCGTCACAGCGCGCCATTCCTGGCGCTGAACTGCGCGGCGCTGCCGGAGAACCTCGCCGAAAGCGAGCTGTTCGGCTACGCACCCGGTGCCTTCACCGGCGCTCAGCGTGGCGGCAAGCCGGGGCTGATGGAACTGGCCAACCAGGGCACCGTGTTTCTAGACGAGATCGGCGAAATGTCGCCCTACCTGCAAGCCAAGCTGCTGCGCTTTCTCAACGACGGCAGCTTTCGCCGGGTGGGAGGCGATCGCGAGGTCAAGGTCAACGTTCGTATCCTCAGCGCCACTCATCGCGACCTGGAAAAAATGGTCGCCGAGGGCTCCTTCCGCGAAGACCTGTTCTACCGCCTCAACGTGCTCAACCTGCAAGTGCCGCCCCTGCGTGAGCGCGGCCAGGACATCCTCCTGCTGGCCGGCTACTTCATGCAGCAGGCCTGCACCCAGATCCAGCGACCACTGTGCCGCCTGACGGCGGGCACCTACCCGGCACTGCTGGGCAACCGCTGGCCGGGCAATGTGCGCCAGCTGCAGAACGTGATTTTCCGTGCTGCCGCGATCTGTGAAGGCAACCTGGTGGACATCGGCGACCTGGACATCGCCGGCACCTCGGTAGCCCGTGAACACGACGGCGAGGTCGATAGCCTCGAGCAGGCAATGGAAGACTACGAACGCAGCCTGCTGCAGAAGCTCTACACCCGCTACCCGTCCACCCGCCAGCTGGCCAGCAGGCTGCAAACCTCCCACACCGCCATCGCCCATCGCCTGCGCAAGTACGGCATCCCGACCCGATCCTGAATACGCAGGTCGACCGTACTGAAAACGATACAGCGTAACGATATCAATACAGTCGAGTTTCAACGCCGTAGTGCAAGGGTTTGATCCCTTTAAGCTTTTTTTATCACCCCAGGCTGTAGCGATTTCGTTACAGACTGGGATTTCTTGCGTTCACGATATTTTATAACTAGCTGATTTATAACGATATTTTATAAATGGCCGCGTTATTGCTAATGGATTACTCATTCCAGTGCTCAGCGCCGTTCCTGAGCCATGTCCACTGCCGCCCCCTGCGGCCCCGAGGAGTTTCCATGAGCGAGTTGCGTTTTACCGAAGATCACGAATGGCTGCGTACGGAAGCCGACGGCAGCGTCACCGTCGGAATTACCGCCTTCGCCCAGAATGCCCTGGGTGATGTGGTCTATGTGCAACTGCCGGAGCTGCAAAACTACGACCAGGGCGCCGAAGCCTCCACCGTCGAGTCGGTAAAGGCCGCGAGCGGCGTGTACATGCCCCTGAGCGGTGAAGTAGTGGCTGTCAATGAACAGCTCGAAGCCAACCCTGAGCTGGTCAACGAAGACCCGCTGGGAGAAGGCTGGTTCTTCCGTTTCATCCCGGCCCAAGCCGGCGCCGTCGAGCAACTGCTCGACCAGGACGCCTACGACCGCCTGATCAAAGCCAACGCTGACGCCTGAGGACTCGCCATGACCATCTACCTCGGCACTGCCAACGAATTCATTGCTCGTCACATCGGCCCGCGCCAGGCCGACGAGCAACACATGCTCGCCACCCTGGGCTTTGACTCCCTGGAAGCCATGAGCGCCGCCGTCATCCCTGACAGCATCAAGGGCACCAGCGTGCTGGAGCTCGGCGCTGGCCAGAGCGAAGCCGATGCCCTGGCCTCGCTCAAGGCCATCGCCGGCAATAACCAACTGTTCAAGAGCTTCATTGGCCAGGGTTACTACAACTGCCATACCCCGGCGCCGATCCTGCGCAACCTGCTGGAAAACCCGGCCTGGTATACCGCCTACACCCCGTACCAGCCTGAAATTTCCCAGGGCCGCCTGGAAGCGCTGCTCAACTTCCAGACCCTGATCAGCGACCTCACCGGCCTGCCGATCGCCAACGCCTCCCTGCTCGACGAGGCCACCGCCGCTGCCGAAGCCATGACCTTCTGCAAGCGCCTGAGCAAGAACAAGGGCAGCCACGCCTTCTTCGCCTCGGTGCATTGCCACCCGCAAACCCTGGACGTGCTGCGTACCCGTGCCGAGCCACTGGGTATCGAAGTGGTCGTGGGTGACGAGCGCGAGCTGGACGATGTCAGCGCATTCTTCGGCGCACTGCTGCAGTACCCGGCCAGCAGCGGCGAAGTCTTCGACTACCGCGAGCTGGTCGAGCGCTTCCACGGCGCCAACGCCCTGGTGGCGGTCGCCGCCGACCTGCTGGCCCTGACCCTGCTGACCCCACCAGGCGAGTTCGGTGCAGACGTCGCCATCGGCAGCGCCCAGCGCTTCGGTGTACCGCTGGGCTTTGGTGGTCCGCACGCGGCCTACTTCTCTACCCGCGATGCGTTCAAGCGCGACATGCCGGGCCGCCTGGTCGGCGTGTCCATCGACCGCTTCGGCAAGACGGCCCTGCGCCTGGCCATGCAGACCCGCGAACAACACATCCGCCGCGAAAAGGCCACCAGCAACATCTGCACCGCGCAGGTGCTGCTGGCCAACATCGCCAGCATGTACGCCGTGTACCACGGCCCGCAGGGCCTGAAGCAGATCGCCCAGCGCACCCATGCCCTGACCGCCATTCTCAAGGCCGGTCTCGAGCAACTGGGCGTCGACGTCGAAGTAGAAGCCTTCTTCGATACCCTGACCCTGGCCACGGGCGACGCCACCGCCGCCCTGCACGACAAGGCCCGCACCCAGCGCCTGAACCTGCGCCAGATCGATGCCCAGCGCCTGGGTCTGTCACTGGATGAAACCAGCACCCAGGCTGACGTCGAGGCCCTGTGGCAACTGTTCGCCGACGGCCAGACTGCCCCGGATTTCAGCGACCTGGCCAACGGCGTCCAGGCCCGGTTGCCTGCCGCCCTGCTGCGCCAGTCGGCCATCCTCGGACACCCGGTGTTCAACCGCTACCACAGCGAAACCGAACTGATGCGCTACCTGCGCAAACTGGCCGACAAGGACCTGGCCCTGGACCGCACCATGATCCCGCTGGGTTCGTGCACCATGAAGCTCAACGCCGCCAGCGAAATGATCCCGGTGACCTGGGCCGAGTTCGGCAATCTGCACCCGTTCGCACCTGCCGAGCAAAGCCAGGGCTACCAGCAACTGACCAACGAGCTGGAAGCCATGCTCTGCGCCGCCACCGGCTACGACGCCGTGTCGCTGCAGCCCAACGCCGGCTCCCAGGGTGAATACGCCGGCCTGCTGGCCATCCGCGCCTATCACCAGAGCCGTGGCGATGCCCGCCGCGACATCTGCCTGATCCCATCCTCGGCCCACGGTACCAACCCGGCCACCGCCCACATGGCTGGCATGCGTGTAGTGGTGACCGCCTGTGACGCCCGCGGCAACGTCGATATCGACGACCTGCGCGCCAAAGCCATCGAGCACCGTGAACACCTCGCCGCGCTGATGATCACCTACCCATCGACCCACGGCGTGTTTGAGGAAGCCATCGGCGAGATCTGCGCGATCATCCACGACAACGGCGGCCAGGTGTACATCGACGGCGCCAACATGAACGCCATGGTCGGCCTGTGCGCCCCTGGCAAGTTCGGTGGCGACGTCTCGCACCTGAACCTGCACAAGACCTTCTGCATTCCCCACGGCGGTGGCGGCCCGGGTGTCGGCCCGATCGGCGTCAAGTCGCACCTGGCACCGTTCCTGCCAGGCCACGGTCATATGGAGAACAAACAGGGCGCGGTCTGCGCAGCGCCATTCGGCAGCGCCAGCATCCTGCCGATTACCTGGATGTACATCCGCATGATGGGCGGTGCCGGCCTCAAGCGCGCCTCGCAAATGGCGATCCTCAACGCCAACTACATCGCCCGCCGCCTGGAAGAGCACTATCCTGTGTTGTACACCGGCAGCAACGGCCTGGTCGCACACGAGTGCATCCTCGACCTGCGTCCACTCAAGGACAGCAGCGGCATCAGCGTCGACGACGTGGCCAAGCGCCTGATCGACTTCGGTTTCCACGCCCCGACCATGTCATTCCCGGTGGCCGGTACGCTGATGATCGAACCGACCGAAAGTGAGTCCAAGGAAGAACTGGACCGTTTCTGCGACGCGATGATCCGCATCCGCGAAGAAATTCGCGCAGTGGAAAACGGCAGCCTGGACAAGGACGACAACCCGCTGAAGAACGCACCACACACCGCCGCTGAAATCGCCGGCGAGTGGAGCCACCCGTACAGCCGCGAACAAGCGGTGTACCCGCTGGCCACCCTGGTTGAAGGCAAGTACTGGCCACCGGTCGGTCGTGTCGACAACGTCTTCGGCGACCGTAACCTGGTCTGCGCCTGCCCGTCGATCGAGAGCTATCAGGACGTCTGAGTCCTGATAGCGGGGCAAGCCCGCTCCTACCCGGTAGGAGCAGGCTCGCCCCGCGATGGCTTCCCACCCAACACGAGGGTACGACCATGTCACTGAGCGTTTTCGACCTGTTCAAGATCGGCATCGGCCCCTCCAGCTCCCATACCGTCGGCCCCATGCGTGCCGCCGCGCGCTTTGCCGAAGGGCTGCGCCGCGACGATCTGCTCAAGGCTACGGTCAGCGTCAAGGCCGAGCTGTACGGCTCACTCGGCGCCACCGGCAAGGGCCACGGCAGCGACAAGGCCGTGCTGCTCGGGCTTGAGGGCGAACATCCCGACAGCGTCGACACCGAAAGCATTCCTGCCCACCTGCAGGCTATCCGCAGTAGTGGAAGGCTCAGGTTGCTGGGTGAACACGAGATCGAATTCATCGAGAAGCAGCACCTGGCGATGATTCGCAAACCCCTGGCCTACCACCCCAACGGCATGATCTTTCGCGCCTTTGACACCGCGGGCTTGCAGATTCGTAGCCGCGAGTACTATTCGGTGGGCGGAGGCTTTGTCGTCGATGAAGACGCCGCCGGTGCCGACCGCATTGTCGAAGACAGCACCGTACTGCCCTACCCGTTCAAGACCGCCAAGGAACTGCTCGGCCATTGCGCCGCACAGAACCTTGCAATCAGCCAGGTGATGCTGGCCAACGAGGCGGCCTGGCGACCGGAGAGCGAAACCCGCAGCGGCCTGTTGCACATCTGGCAAGTGATGCAGGACTGCGTCGCCGCCGGCTGTCGCAACGAAGGCATCCTGCCGGGCGGGCTCAAGGTCAAACGTCGAGCGGCAGCGTTGTATCGCCAGTTGTGCAGCAACCCGGAAGCCAGCCTGCGCGATGCTCTCTCGGTGCTGGACTGGGTCAACCTGTACGCCCTGGCGGTGAACGAAGAGAACGCCTTTGGCGGGCGCGTGGTCACTGCGCCCACCAACGGCGCCGCCGGCATCGTTCCGGCCGTGTTGCACTACTACATGCGCTTTATCACCGGAGCCAATGAAGATGGCGTGGTGCGCTTTCTCCTCACCGCGGCCGCCATCGGCATTCTCTACAAAGAAAACGCCTCGATCTCCGGTGCCGAAGTCGGCTGCCAGGGCGAAGTGGGCGTGGCTTGTTCGATGGCCGCCGGCGCCCTGTGCGAGGTCATGGGCGGCACGGTGCAGCAGGTCGAGAACGCCGCCGAAATCGGCATGGAACACAACCTGGGCCTGACCTGCGACCCGATTGGCGGGTTGGTCCAGGTGCCCTGCATCGAGCGCAACGCCATGGGTTCGGTCAAGGCCATCAATGCGGTGCGCATGGCGCTGCGGGGAGACGGCCAGCACTTCGTCTCCCTCGACAAGGTCATTCGTACCATGCGCCAGACCGGCGCCGACATGAAAAGCAAATACAAGGAGACCGCCCGCGGCGGTCTGGCCGTCAACATCATCGAATGCTGACACCCTCTCACGCACCAAGGAGTCATCAATGTCCACCGAAACACTGCAAAAGACCCCGCTGCACGCCCTGCACCTTGAACTGGGCGCGCGCATGGTGCCGTTCGCCGGCTACGACATGCCGGTGCAGTACCCGCTTGGGGTCATGAAGGAACACCTGCATACCCGTGAACAGGCCGGGTTGTTCGATGTCTCTCACATGGGCCAGATCCGCCTTCTGGGTGCCGGCGCCGCCAAGGCCCTGGAAACCCTGGTACCGGTGGACATCATCGATCTGCCCGTGGGCATGCAGCGCTACGCGATGTTCACCAATGAACACGGTGGCATCCTCGATGACCTGATGGTTGCCAACCTGGGCAACGACGAATTGTTCCTGGTGGTCAACGCCGCCTGCAAGCACCAGGACCTGGCGCACCTGCAAAAGTACATCGGCGAGCACTGCCAGATCGTGCCACTGTTCGAGGAACGCGCCCTGCTGGCCTTGCAAGGCCCGGCGGCGGTGAAGGTGCTGGAGCGCCTGGCGCCCGCGGTTGCGAAGATGACCTTCATGCAGTTCCAGCCCGTGCAACTGCTGGGTGCGGACTGCTTTGTCAGCCGCTCGGGCTACACCGGCGAAGACGGTTTCGAGATTTCGGTACCGGCCGACCAGGCCGAAGCACTTGCCCGTCGCCTGCTGGCCGAACCGGAAGTGGCAGCCATTGGTCTGGGGGCTCGCGACTCCCTGCGCCTGGAAGCCGGCCTGTGCCTCTACGGCCATGACATGAACGCGCAGACCACCCCAATCGAGGCGAGCCTGTTGTGGGCCATCTCCAAGGTGCGACGCGCCGATGGTGGCCGTGCCGGTGGCTTCCCGGGTGCCGAGCAGATCTTCGCCCAACAGCAAAATGGCGTTGCACGCAAACGCGTCGGCCTGCTGCCACAGGAACGTACGCCGGTGCGTGAAGAGGCCGAGATTGTCGATGAGGCCGGTACTGTTATCGGCAAAGTATGCAGCGGTGGTTTTGGCCCGACATTGGCAGGCCCCGTGGCAATGGGCTATGTCGATAGCGCATATACCGCAGTCGATACCCCGGTATGGGCCATCGTGCGTGGCAAGCGTGTTGCAATGAAAGTCAGCAAGATGCCATTCGTTGCGCAGCGCTACTACCGCGGCTGAATCGTTAGTTGAAACTTTGTGTCATAGTGCGTTCGGGTTTTCGAATTCGAACGCGTTTTATAACTTTCGAAAAGCATCGCGGCATGGTCTGGAATGAGCCGGAAAAAATCGACCGAACGGACGCTAAAAGGTAGAGCGGGAGCGGCTTTGAGGGCTTGTTTTTGCCGACAGAGTTAGCGTAGAGTCACTGCACTGTGTTTGCATGGGTCGCTATGGTTCGTGACCTGGGCAGTAGCGCTGAGATTGCTACAACCCGTTCGACGTCTCTTACTTTCCTGCAACCCAGCCCAGTACTCTTTCATTTGGAAGAAGCTGTTACTAATTCTAAGTTTCAAAGGAAATAAGACAATGTCCCAACGTCAGAGCGGTACCGTCAAGTGGTTTAACGACGAGAAAGGTTTTGGTTTCATCACTCCAGAAAGCGGTCCGGATCTGTTCGTACACTTCCGCGCTATCCAGGGTAACGGCTTCAAGAGCCTGAAAGAAGGCCAGAAAGTCACCTTCATCGCCGTGCAGGGCCAGAAAGGCATGCAGGCTGACGAAGTTATCGCGGAAGCCTGATTCCCGATATAAAAAGCCCCTGCTGGTAACAGCAGGGGCTTTTTTGTGCGCGCAATTCCGTAGAATGGGCGTTTTGCGCAAGGAGGGCCCCGCGTATGCCCAAGCCGTTGTTACAGCCCCAGGGCGACTTCCCCGCCGTTGGCCTCGGTCGGCGCCTGGCGGCCATGTTCTATGACTTCCTGCTGTGTACCGCACTGCTGATCGTGACCGCTGGCATCTACAAGATGATCCAGATGGCAATCATCGGCGAAACGCGCATGCGTGCCATGACCGACGCCGGCGCCCTGGATGGCGACCCGTTGCTGTCGACGGTGCTGGTGTTCGTCCTGTTCGGCTTCTTCGCCAAGTTCTGGACCCACGGTGGCCAGACCCTGGGCATGCAGGTGTGGGGCATCCGCGTGCAGAATGCCGATGGCAGCGCCATCAGCTTGTGGCAAGCCCTGTTGCGCTTTGTGGTCGCGATTGCCTCGTGGTTGTGCCTGGGGCTGGGTTTTATCTGGTCGTTGTTCGACAAGCGCCAGCGCAGCTGGCATGACATCTACTCCGACACCCAACTGGTACGCGTCCCCAAACGCACCAAATAACCACTGTAGGAACGGGCGTGCCCCGCGATAGCGATCTTCCTGATATTCCGCTATCGCGGGGCAAGCCCGCACCAACGGGCACAAAAAAGCCGACCCTTGGGTCGGCTTTTTTGTGCTATCCAGCGCGTCTCAACATCCACCAGCCGGCGCCGGCGCAGATTGCCGCCGGGATCACCACTGCCAGCAGCGGCGGGAAGCCGAACACCTGGCTCGATGGCCCCAGCAGGTCCTGGGCGATGCGGAATACAAAGCCCACCAGCACGCCGGTGAACACACGCTGGCCCAGGGTTACCGAACGCAACGGGCCGAAGATGAAAGAGATGGCCATCAACACCAGCGCCGCCGTCACCATCGGCTGCAGGACCTTGGTCCAGAACGCCAGCCAATAGCGGGCATTGTTCAGGCCCTGGTCGGACAGGTAGTGGATGTAGTCCCACAGGCCCGTGATCGACAGCGACTCAGGCGCCAGCACCACGGTATTGAGCAGTTGCGGCGTGACGGTTACATCCCAGCGCTCTGCCGGTGCCTTGACCACTTCGGTGTGATCGCCACGGAAGTGGGTGGTGGTCACGTCGCTCAGCTGCCAATGGTCGTCCTGGTACTGCGCCCGGCGGGCAAAGCTGGAGGTGACCAGGTGACGCTCGTTATCGAAGCGATAGCGGGTGACGCCATACAGCAGGCCATTGGGCTGCACGGAGTTGATGTGTACGAACTCCTCGCCCTGGCGGTGCCACATGCCACGCTTGGAACTCTGTGCCTCACCACTGCCCTGGGCCAGCGAACGATCGGCCTGGGCCTTGTTCTCGGTCACAGGGGCTACGTATTCGCCGATCAGGATACCAGCCAGCATCAGCACCAGCATCGGCTTCATGACCGCCCAGACGATCCGCCCGATGGACACACCGGCAGCGCGCATGATGGTCAACTCGCTGCTGCTGGCCAGGCTGCCCAGGCCGATCAGGCAGCCGATCAACGCCGCCATCGGCAGCATGTCGTAGAGCCGGCGCGGTGCCGTCAGCAAGACAAAATTGCCGGCATCCATCAGGGTGTAGCTGTCGCTGATGTCGCCCATTTCGTCGATGAAGGCGAACAGCGAGGCCAGGCCCAGGATGATCCCGAGCACGGCAAGAATGGCCACCAGGACGCTCTTGCCGATGTAGCGGTCGAGCTTAACCATGGGCCACCTCCGCACGGCGAGCGGCACGCTTGAGGCGCATCGGCTCCCAGTACATCAAGCCCAGGCCGATGAACAGGAACAGCCCGTGGACCCACCAGATACCCAGGCCGATCGGCAGCTTGCCTTTCTCCAGGGCGCCACGCACGGCAATCAGCATTGTCAGGTACGCCATATACAGAAGAATCGCCGGCAGCAGCTTGAGGAAGCGGCCCTGGCGCGGGTTGACCCGCGACAGCGGCACTGCCATCAGGGTCACGATGAACACCAGCAGCGGCAGCGACAGGCGCCATTGCAGCTCGGCACGCTCGCGCAGGCCGTCGTGGCCGATCAGATCGGAAGTCGGGATCGCCTCGCGGTCAGTGATTTCTTCGCTGACCTCAGGCTTGGGCAGCAACACGCCATAGGTGTCGTACTTGATCGCGCGGTAGTCGGCCTGGCCGGGGTTGCCATCGTAGCGGTAGCCGTTTTCCAGGATCAGGTAGCGATTGCCGTCGGCACCGACTTCTTGCCGGCCCTTCTCGGCGACCAGTACCGAGGGCGCACGCTCCTTGGTCTTGTCTTCGGAGAAGCGCTTCTCGGAAATGAACACGCCGCCCAGGTTGCCGCGGTCTTCGGACAACTGCTCGGTGTAGGTGACCCGCGTGCCGTCGCGCAAGGTCTGGAATCGCCCTGGCACCAGGGTGTCGAATTCGGTCAAGGCATCCTGCTGGTTGATGATCTGGGCGACCTTGGTCACGCCCTGAGGCGCCAGGCCCAGGCTCAGCCAAGCCACCAGCAAAGCCACCAGTGCCGCAGGCGCCATGGTCATGCGCAGCAGGCGCTGCTGGCTCATGCCGGTCGCCGAGAGCACGGTCATCTCGCTTTCCAGGTAGAGCCGGCCATAGGCCAGGAGAATCCCGAGGAACAGCCCCAGCGGCAGGATCAATTGAAGGAAGCCCGGCAGGCGATACCCCATGATCAGGAACAGCACACCCGGATCGAGGATGCCCTGGGCCGCCTGGGCCAGGTACTTGATGAAGCGCCCGCTCATGATGATGACCAACAGCACGGCGCTGACGGCACTCAGGGTCACCAGGACCTCACGGGACAGATAACGGAAGACGATCAAACCAGACACTCCTGGGTTGTCAGGCTCGGACAGCCGAACAAGGAATACATAACTGCCAAGATAGTTACCGGCTCGCCAATGCGAACCTGGATAAAAGTTGGCGCATTATCCTGTGATTGGCCGTGCCTGTCACTTGGCGGCTTGCAATGCTTCATATCGGGGTTGTCAGGGCAGTCCATGCAGGCTCAAACTGGCAGCTTTATCACTGGCACGCGACCACGCGGCCAGCTCGCTTACTGCGCCTGCACAGACAGCGCGCATAGACAGATCATTCGGGGACCCTGACATGGAACTGGTTGTAAAGAGCGTAGCCGCTGCATCCTTGAAAACCGCAACGCTGGTGCTCACTGTCGGTGAAGGCCGCAAGCTCGGCGCCACCGCCAAAGCTGTGGACGAAGCCAGTGCCGGTGCCCTGAGTGCCGTACTCAAGCGCGGCGACCTGGCCGGCAAGGTTGGTCAGACCCTGCTGCTGCAAGGCCTGGCCAACCTCAAGGCCGAACGCGTGCTGCTGGTGGGTGTCGGCAAAGAAGCCGAACTGGGTGATCGCAGCTGGCGCAAAGTGGTATCCAGCGTGCTGGCGGTGCTCAAGGGCCTGAACGGCAGCGACGCGGTACTGGCCCTCGATGACGTCGCCGTCACTGGCCGCGATGCCTTCTATGGCAAGACGCGCCTGCTGGCCGAGAGCCTGCTCGACGGTGAATATGTCTTCGATCAGTTCAAGAGCCAGAAAGCCGAACCCCGTGCCCTGAAGAAAATCACCCTGCTGGCCGACAAGGCCGGTGCCGGCGAAGTCGAACGTGCCCTCAAGCATGCCCGCGCCATTGCCGCTGGCATGCGCTTCACCCGCGACCTGGGCAACCTGCCCCCGAACGTCTGCCACCCAAGCTACCTGGCCGAACAGGCCAAGGGCCTGGGCAAGGCCTACAAGGGCCTGAAGGTCGAAGTGCTGGACGAGAAGAAAATCAAGGAACTGGGCATGGGCGCGTTCTACGCCGTTGGCCAGGGCAGCGACCAGCCACCACGCCTGATCGTGATGAGCCACCAGGGCGGCAAGAAGTCCGAGAAACCGTTCGTACTGGTGGGCAAGGGCATCACCTTCGACACCGGCGGCATCAGCCTCAAGCCCGGCGCCGGCATGGATGAGATGAAGTACGACATGGGCGGTGCCGCCAGCGTCTTCGGCACCCTGCGCGCCGTGCTCGAACTGCAACTGCCGATCAACCTGGTGTGCCTGCTGGCCTGTGCCGAGAACATGCCGAGCGGCGGCGCCACCCGTCCAGGCGACATCGTCACCACCATGAGCGGCCAGACCGTCGAAATCCTCAACACCGACGCCGAAGGCCGCCTGGTACTGTGCGACACCCTCACCTACGCCGAGCGCTTCAAGCCCCAGGCCGTGATCGACATCGCCACCCTGACCGGTGCCTGCATTGTCGCCCTGGGCAGCCACACGTCGGGCCTGATGGGCAACAACGATGAGCTGGTCGGCCAACTGCTCGACGCCGGCAAGCGTGCCGACGACCGCGCCTGGCAGCTGCCGCTGTTCGACGAGTACCAGGAACAGCTCGACAGCCCGTTCGCCGACATCGCCAACATCGGTGGGCCAAAGGCCGGCACCATCACTGCCGGCTGCTTCCTGTCACGGTTCGCCAAGGCCTACAACTGGGCCCACCTGGACATCGCCGGCACGGCCTGGATCAGCGGCGGCAAGGACAAGGGCGCCACTGGCCGTCCGGTCCCGCTGCTGACCCAGTACCTGCTCGATCGCGCCAACGCCTGAGTGACAGCCGGGCGGTTGCGTCTTCGGACGTAATCGCCCGGCAGGCTGACCATGAGCAAAGTCGATTTCTATATTCTGCCCAGCGACGCGCCCTCGGCGCGCCTGGATTTCGCCTGCAAGCTCTGCGACAAGGCCTGGCGCCTTGGCCACAGGGTTTACCTGCACTGCAGCGATGCCGCCCAGCGCGATGAACTGGACGCGCGCCTGTGGGCCTTCAAGGGCGAGGCCTTCGTGCCCCACAGCCCGGCCGAAGACGACCCGCAAGGCAGTGTGGCCCTCGGCCTTGGCGACGACGCCGGCAGCCATCAGGACCTGTTGATCAACCTGGACCTGAAGGTACCGCCGTTCGCCGCGCGCTTTGCCCGTATTGCCGAGATCGTGGTCGAGGAGCCGACGATTCGTCTGGCTGCCCGAGAGAGTTACCGTTTCTACCGCGAACAGGGCTATGCTCTGCAGAATCACCGCTTACAGCGACTCTGAGACGATGGATAAACCCACTGCCCTGCCCCAATCCGCACACCTGCTGGACGACCTCGAGTCGATTCGCCAGTTGCTGGGCGACGAATCCCTTGAGCCACCGCTGCTGACCGATACCGTCGAGGAGCAAATCCCGCTGTTGCTCGAAGAAGCCATCGTGCCGCCAGCTCCTGCTTCTGCCCCGGTAGTGGCTGACGACCCACAGGCTCGCCGCCAGGAAACCCTGCTGCACCTGGACACCGAGTTGCGTGCCGCCGCGCAGTTGATCATGCAAGATGTGATCAACGACTTTACCCCGCACATCGAGAACGAAATCAAGCGTCGTCTCGATGCTCGCCTGGAGCGGCTGCTCGGCCAGCTTCCAGAGTGAATCGCGGGGCAAGGCCGCTCCTGCCCGGTAGGAGCGGCCTTGCCCCGCGATGTTTTTGCCTCCTGCCATCACCTCGCTCTACGCCCCGGCCCTTATCCCCGTTATACTTACCGGCTTTCCTGAATAAATGCCTAAGGGTCCCGCCGCGCATGGATAAGACCTACCAGCCGCACGCAATTGAAACTTCCTGGTACAACACCTGGGAGTCCGAGAATTATTTCGCCCCGCAAGGCGCGGGCGATTCCTACACCATCATGATTCCGCCGCCGAACGTCACCGGCAGCCTGCACATGGGTCATGGTTTCAACAACGCGATCATGGACGCCCTGATCCGTTTCCGCCGCATGCAGGGTCGCAACACCCTGTGGCAGCCAGGTACCGACCACGCCGGTATCGCCACCCAGATGCTGGTCGAGCGTCAGCTCGAAGCCAAAGGCCAGAACCGCCACGACCTGGGTCGCGAAAAATTCCTGGAAAAGGTCTGGGAGTGGAAGGATCAGTCGGGTGGCAACATCAGCCGCCAGATCCGCCGCCTGGGCTCGTCGGTCGACTGGAGCCGCGAGCGCTTCACCATGGACGATGGCCTGTCTGAAGCTGTCAAGGAAGCCTTCGTGCGCCTGCATGAAGACGGCCTGATCTACCGCGGCAAGCGCCTGGTCAACTGGGACACCAAGCTGCACACGGCGATTTCCGACCTCGAAGTGGAAAACCACGACGAAAAAGGCCACCTGTGGAACCTGCGCTACCCGCTGGCTGACGGCGCCAAGACCGCCGACGGCAAAGACTACCTGATCGTTGCCACTACCCGCCCGGAAACCATGCTCGGCGACGCAGCGGTGGCTGTGAATCCCGAAGACGAGCGCTACAAGGCGCTGATCGGCAAGTTCGTCGAGCTGCCGCTGGTTGGCCGCCGCATCCCGATCATCGGCGACGACTACTGCGACCCCGAGTTCGGCACCGGCTGCGTGAAGATTACCCCGGCCCACGACTTCAATGACTATGAAGTCGGCAAGCGTCACAACCTGCCGCTGCTGAACATCTTCGACAAGAACGCCTTCGTGCTGCCGGCAGCCCAGGTGTTCAACCTCGACGGTAGCGTCAACGAAAGCGTCGACGCCACCCTGCCCGCGCAGTATGCAGGCCTGGACCGCTTCGTCGCGCGCAAGCAGATCGTTGCCGACTTCGACGCCGCGGGCCTGCTGGTCAGCGTCGACGACCACGCCCTGAAGGTACCGAAGGGCGACCGCTCCGGCACCGTCATCGAGCCTTGGCTGACCGACCAGTGGTACGTGTCGACCAAACCGCTGGCCGAGCCTGCCATCGCCGCCGTTGAAGACGGTCGTATCCAGTTCGTGCCTAAACAGTACGAGAACATGTACTTCTCCTGGATGCGCGATATCCAGGACTGGTGCATCAGCCGCCAGCTGTGGTGGGGCCACCGCATTCCGGCCTGGTACGACGAGTCGGGCAAGGTCTATGTCGGGCGCAGCGAAGAAGAAGTCCGCGCCAAGCACAACCTGGGTGCCGACGTGGTCCTGAACCAGGACAACGACGTTCTCGACACCTGGTTCAGCTCGGGCCTGTGGACCTTCTCGACCCTGGGCTGGCCACAGCAGACCGAGTTCCTCAAGACCTTCCACTCCACCGACGTGCTAGTCACCGGTTTCGATATCATTTTCTTCTGGGTCGCCCGGATGATCATGCTCACCATGCACCTGGTGAAGAATGAAGACGGCACCCCGCAGGTTCCGTTCAAGACCGTGTACGTTCACGGCCTGGTCCGCGACGGCCAGGGCCAGAAGATGTCCAAGTCCAAGGGCAACGTCCTTGACCCGCTGGACATCGTCGACGGCATTACCCTGGACGAGCTGCTGGAAAAACGCACCAGTGGCCTGATGCAGCCCAAGCTCGCCGAGAAAATCGCCAAGCAGACCAAGGCCGAGTTCCCCGAAGGCATTGCCAGCTACGGCACCGACGCCCTGCGCTTTACCTTCTGCTCCCTCGCCTCCACCGGGCGCGACATCAAGTTCGACATGGGCCGTGTCGAGGGCTACCGCAACTTCTGCAACAAGATCTGGAACGCCGCCCGCTACGTCCTGGACAAAGGTGAAGACTGCGGCCAGAACGGCGAAGCCTACGAGCTGTCGCTGGCTGATCGCTGGATCATCTCCCAACTGCAGCGCACCGAAGCCGAGGTGACCCGCCAGTTGGAACAGTTCCGCTTCGACCTGGCCGCCCAGGCGCTCTACGAGTTCATCTGGAACCAGTACTGCGACTGGTACCTGGAGCTATCCAAGCCGGTACTGTGGGACGAGAACGCCCCGGTCGAGCGCGCCCGTGGCACCCGCCGCACCCTGGTACGCGTACTGGAAGTGGCCCTGCGCCTGGCGCACCCGTTCATGCCGTTCATCACCGAAGAAATCTGGCAGCGCCTGGCGCCGCTGGCCGGTGCCGAAGGCAAGACCATCATGCTGCAGCCATGGCCGGTGGCCAATGAAAGCCGCATCGATGCCGCTGCCGAAGGCGATATCGAATGGCTCAAGGAACTGATGCTCGGCGTGCGCAACATTCGCGGCGAGATGAACATCGGCCCGGGCAAGCCCCTGCAACTGTTCCTCAAGAACGCCAGTGCCGAAGACCAGCGTCGCCTGCAGGAGAACGAAGCGCTGCTCAAGAAGCTGGCGAAGATCGAGTCCTTCACCGTGCTGGGCGAGCAGGACGAAGCACCGCTGAGCGCCACCGCACTGGTTGGCGACCTGCAAGTGCTGGTGCCGATGGCCGGCCTGATCGACAAGGACGCGGAGCTGGCACGCCTGAACAAGGAAATCCAGCGCCTGCAGGGCGAAGTCCAGCGCGTGGGCGGCAAGCTGTCCAACGCCGCTTTCGTCGACAAGGCTCCGCCGGCGGTGATTGACAAGGAACGCGCCAAGCTGGCTGAGGCCGAACAGGCCCTGGCCAACTTCACCGAGCAGCATGCGCGGATCGCTGCGCTGTAACGATCGCTGATCTCAGTGATGCCATCGCGGGTCAAGCCCGCTCCTGCACCAGCAGGAGCGGGCTTGACCCGCGATGCTTTCCACCGGACACCACGATGACCACACCCGACAAACCGACCCTGCATCCGCGCAACCGCCACCAGGGCCGCTACAACTTTCCCGAGCTGATCAAGAGCAGCCCCGAACTGGGCCAGTTCATGATCACCAACCCCCACGGCAAGCCCAGCATCGACTTTGCCAACCCCGAAGCCGTACGGGTATTCAACCGTGCCTTGCTCAAGGCCCAGTACGGCATTCAGCACTGGGACATTCCGGCCGACTACCTGTGCCCGCCCATTCCCGGGCGCGCCGACTACATCCATGTGCTGGCCGACCTGCTGGCCGAAGAAAACGGCGGTGAAATACCACGAGGCTCCCAGGTGCGGGCACTGGATATCGGCGTAGGCGCCAACTGCATCTACCCACTGCTGGGCCACAGCGACTACCGCTGGCGCTTCCTGGGCTCCGATATCGACCCCACGGCCCTCGCCGCCGCCAAGGCCATCGTCCAGGCCAACGGCCTGGACAAGGCCATCAGCCTGCGCCAGCAAGGTAATCGCAAACACATCCTGCTAGGCCTGCTCAAAGACGACGAGCGCTACGACCTGACCTTGTGCAACCCGCCCTTCCATGCCTCCCGCGAGGAAGCCACGCGTGGTAGCCAGCGCAAGTGGCGTGCCCTGGGCAAGGCCGACCCCAAGCGCAAGCTGCCGGTGCTGAACTTTGGCGGGCAGAACAACGAGCTTTGGTGCGAAGGCGGCGAGATCCGCTTCGTCAGCCAACTGGTGACAGAGAGCGCGACCTTGGGCCAGCAGGTGCTGTGGTTCACCTCGTTGGTGTCCAAAGCGTCCAACCTACCTGGCATCCAGGCCGTCCTGAAGAAGGCGGGTGCGCAGGTGGTGCGTATCGTCGAGATGGGCCAGGGGCAGAAGCAGAGCCGTATGGTGGCCTGGACCTTCCAGGATCAAGCGTCCCGCCACACATGGCGCGAAACCCGCTGGACACCCCGGTAGGAGCGGGCAAAAAAAACCGCGTCCGGATGAACCGGACGCGGTTTTTTGTAGCTGCTTACAATTACTTGTTTACAGCGTCGGTCAGCACTTTGGCTGGCACGAACTTGACGACTTTCTTGGCAGCGATTTCGATGGCAGCGCCAGTCGAAGGGTTGCGGCCGGTACGGGCAGGACGCTCGGTGATTTTCAGTTTACCAATGCCTGGCAGGGTGATTTCGCTGCCATTTTCCAGTTGATCAGCAACGATCTGACCCAGTTGCTCCAGAGCGTTACGCGCGGTGGTTTTCGGCGCGTCGATAGCTTCGGCGATGTCGGCGATCAGTTGGTCTTTGGTCAATGCCATGGTGGTGTTCCTTCCCTATCAAATTCAGTGAGTATGCAGAGTGCTACGTCAGTCATCGAGCCAGACCTGCGGGGGAACCGGCGGTCCGGTGTTACAGCCACGTCAATCGCGTATGTAGATACGCAAAACGGCGTTTGGTTCGACGCGACGCAAGCGGTCTGCCAGCAATGCGCCACACACGGGGCGCAAGACCGGGCAAAACTACCACAGGAATAGATAAATATCCGCCTCTGGCAGGGCAAATGTGCAGGTTTTTCGGGGGTTTGCGCGAAAAAACGCAAAAAATTGAACAAAAAACGAACAACCGCCATTTCTGCCAACAACTGGCCGCAGAATCACCCTTGGGCTGAGGTACACTTGGCAGCTTTGCAACGCGGCCTGCACCGCCCATTTTCAACCGAGAATCCCATGCCGATCCGTCATTGCATCGTCCACCTGATCGACAAGAAGCCCGATGGCAGCCCCGCTGTGCTGCACGCACGCGACTCGGAACTGACCGAGTCCAGCGCCATCGAAAACCTCCTGGCCGACCTCAACGACAGCTACAACGCCAAGCAAGGCAAAGCCTGGGGCTTCTTCCACGCAGAATCGGGTGCCCACCCGTTCAGCGGCTGGCTCAAGGAGTACCTGGATGCAGGCAGCACCTTCACTGCCTTCAGCCGGGTCGCCGTCGAGCACCTGCAAAAACTGATGGAAGAATCCAACCTGTCGGTCGGCGGCCATGTCTTGTTCGCCCACTATCAGCAAGGCATGACCGAGTACCTGGCCATCGCCCTGCTGCACCACAGCGAAGGGGTAGCGGTAAACGCCGAACTGGACGTCACGCCGTCCCGTCACCTGGACCTGGGCCAGTTGCACCTGGCGGCCCGCATCAACCTGTCCGAATGGCAGAACAACAAGGCCTCCAAGCAGTACATCTCCTTTATCAAGGGCAAGAACGGCAAGAAGGTCTCGGAGTACTTCCGTGACTTCATCGGCTGCCAGGAAGGCGTCGACGGCCCCGGCGAAACACGCACCTTGCTCAAGGCCTTCAGCGACTTCGTCGAAAGTGAAGACCTGCCCGAAGAGGCCGCCCGGGAGAAAACCCAGACCCTGGTCGATTATGCCACCAGCCAGACAAAGGCCGGTGAGCCAGTGACCCTTGAAGAGCTCTCGGGGCTGATCGATGAAGACCGTCCACGCGCCTTCTACGAGCACATCCGCAACAAGGACTACGGCCTGTCGCCGGAAATCCCGGCCGACAAACGCACCCTGAACCAGTTCCGCCGCTTCACCGGCCGTGCCGAGGGACTGTCGATCAGCTTTGAAGCACACCTGCTGGGCTCGAAAATCGAATACGACGAAGAAGCCGGCACGTTAATCATCAAGGGCTTGCCGACACAGCTGACCGATCAGCTCAAGCGTCGCAAGGACTGATCGAGTTGTAGGAGGCCACCAGGGCTTCCTTGGCACCTTTGCGCAACTTCTTCACCAAGCGTTCCTGGCGCAAGGCTTCGGCCTTGCTGGGCCAGGCTTCGATATACACCAGCGCCACGGCCGGGCTGGTACTGAAATAGCGCGCCCCCTGCCCCTTTTGATGGGCGATGAAACGTCGTTGCGGATCATCGCTGATACCACAATAGAGCGAGCCATTGGCGGCCCGTACCAGATAGAGGTACCAGGATTTTGCAGGTGAATCGGCAGTGGCTTGGGTCACGGTGCTGTCTAGTGAACGGCAAAGCCGACAGCTTACCCGTTCAGCGCCCGGCCTGAAACGCACGCAAGCCTTTCAATGCCTGCTGGCGGACCTTGCCTTGTACCAGCGGTGTCCAGCCCAGTAATAGTCCCTTGATACCCAGTGCCTGTCGCGACCAGCGCCACAGGTCAAAGCGGTCGTGATGCTCACAGATCCTGCCGTCACGAACGACAAATCGCGCCTGGATATCGTTGATCACAACTCGGCCAGTCTGACTGAACAGGTAGGTGGCGACCCAGTGGGCGCTGCCGGTTCGCTCATCGGCACGCACGGCGTCGAAGGTCAGGGAGAAGTCCTTGGCGCGAGTGGTGAGCATGCGCCACATATCGCCGGCATCCTTGCCACGCAAGGTTCCGAAGGCTGGATCACTGAAGACGATGTCATCGCTGTAGCAGGCCACCATGGCCTCGGCGTCGAGGCGTTGGAAGGCCTGGTAAAAACGCGTGATCAGGGCGTTGTTGGCATCGCTCATGAGGCGGGTCCATTACCGAGGGAACAGACCCGCACAATAGCATCTGGCAGGTCAGACGCGCTCGCTGACCACCTGCACGTGCAGACTGCGCCCGGCCTTCAAGCCGAAGGCGATAGCACCGATACCCACCAGCGCGAAAATCCAGCCAACGGCTTCCCAGCCGCCGGTCAGGTCATGCACCAGGCCGACCGCGAACGGCCCCAGGGAAGCCAGGGTGTAGCCCACGCCCTGGGCCATGCTCGACAGGTTGGCAGCGACATGCGCGTCCTTTGAGCGCAGCACAATCAAGGTCAAGGCCAGGGCGAAACTGCCACCCTGCCCCAGCCCTAGAATGATTGCCCAACCCCACAGACCCTCGAGTGGTGCATACAGGCAACCGAACAGGCCCGCCAGCACCAACACCATAACGCCGACGATGGCGATGCGCTGATCCTTGCCACGGGTTGCCAACCAGGGGGCAGCCAGCGAGCTGATCAATTGCACAATCACTGAACCTGACAGCACCAGGCCAGCCTGGGTCGGGGTCAGGCCGCGGCCGATCAGGATCGATGGCAGCCAGCCAAACACAATGTAGGCCAGCGACGACTGCAGGCCCATGTACAGCGTCACCTGCCAGGCCAGCGGATCGCGCAACAGGCCACGCACCCGATAGGCGACATGGTGTGCGCCGTGCCCTTCACGCGCCTGGGGCAACCAGATCAAGGCGGCCAGCAGCGCCGGAATCAACCAGAAACCCAACCCCAGGGACCAGCTGTCGCCCAGGTGCTGGCTCAGCGGCACGGTAGCGCCAGCGGCAAGCGCTGCCCCCAGGCACAATGCCATGGTGTAGACGCCCGTGAGGGTGCCAGCGTGCTGCGGGAAATCGCGCTTGACGATCCCTGGCAGCAATACGCCTACCACGCCGATACTGGCCCCGGCCATGATGGTGCCGAGGAACA
This sequence comes from Pseudomonas vranovensis, assembly GCF_040438935.1. Taxonomy (NCBI): domain Bacteria; kingdom Pseudomonadati; phylum Pseudomonadota; class Gammaproteobacteria; order Pseudomonadales; family Pseudomonadaceae; genus Pseudomonas; species Pseudomonas vranovensis. The sequence continues at coordinate 3,803,071 of NZ_CP159259.1, forward strand.
ACCCGGTACTGCCAAAGGCACTGCGCACCGCAATCCCGAGCGCCAGTACCAGAAGAATGCCGAGGACCACCCGCTCACTACCAAAACGACGCGCCAGTACCGGCGCCAATGGCGCGAACAGTCCCAGGCACAGTACCGGCAAGGTGGTCAGCAAGCCGGCCGCAGAAGCACTCAGCCCAAGGCTCTCGGAGACCTGGTTGAGCAACGGTGCCATGCTCGACAGCGCCGGGCGCAGGTTCAGCGCCACCAGCACCAAACCCACCAGCAACAGCCAAGGGCGCTTGAGCAGCACCGGCTGGTGTTGTACCTGTTCATCGTCGGCCTCGGCGTCGATCAGCAGTTCTTCAAGCTCCGGTCCCTGGGTCGGTGGAACATTTCGGGAAGTGTCATGGGCCATGGCAGTCTCGCAAAGTCAGGATTCGTTGATCAGGGTTCGGCTCAGGGCCTTGGCCGTGTCCGAATCGCGTTGTTCGATAGCGTCGAGAATCTGCCCATGCAGGTCGAAGACCGACTGACAGCGCGGCGCGTGGGAAAGGTTGTGGTGCAAGGTGGCCGCCACCACTCCGGAAAAATAGCGGTACAACTCGCTCAAGGCCGGGTTGTGTGCGGCATCCACCATGCGCTGGTGAAACACCAGGTCGCAGCTGATGTAGCGCTCCAGATCGTCGTGATAGTGCGCGCTGCTATGTTCAAGGGCCTCACGCAGGCCTTTGAGGTCTTCGTCTGTACGGCGCAGGGCGGCAAGGCCGATAGCTTCGGCTTCAAGGATATGCCGCGCCTCACGGGCCTGTGCCAGGTCGCAGCGCGACAGTGCCTGCAGCGCCCGCAACGGATCAACCGCAGTACGCAGGTAGCTACCGTCACCCTGGCGCACCTCGACCAGACCACTGAACGCCAGCACCCGCATGGCTTCGCGAACAGTGTTGCGGCTGATGCCAAGCTCGGTTGCCAATTCAGGTTCGGTAGGCAGGCGCTGGCCAACGGCCCAGGCGCCATGGGCGATGCGTTCGCGTAATTGGTCGACGGCTTGTTCGACCAGGGATCGTTTGCTGAGTAATGTCATGACATCCAATCATCGGATGAATTATCTGGAAATACAATCGCGGGACAACCCCGCCCCCACAGTGGCTGTGTGGGAGCGGGCTTGTCCCGCGATCAGTCAGTTCAATGCATCAAGCAACGCTTGGTTCTGCTCCGGCGTACCGATGGTGATACGCAGGAACTGGGCAATGCGCGCCTGCTTGAAATGGCGCACGATCACGCCTTGCTCGCGCAGTTTGGCTGCCAGTTCACCCGCATCGTGTTGCGGGTGACGCGTGAAAATGAAGTTGGCCGCCGAAGGCAGCACTTCAAAGCCACGTGCGGTCAACTCGCCAACCAGCGCATCACGGCTGTCGATCACCTTGCGGCAGGTGTCTTCAAAGTAGGCGCGATCCTGGAAGGCCGCCGCCGCACCGACAATCGCCATGCGATCGAGCGGGTAGGAGTTGAAGCTGTTCTTGATCCGCTCCAGCGCCTCGATCAGGTCCGGGTGCCCGACTGCCAGACCAACCCGCAGCCCGGCCAGCGAGCGCGACTTGGACAGTGTCTGGGTCACCAGCAGGTTGTCATAGCGATCCGCCAGGCTGATCGCCGTCTGCCCACCGAAGTCGATATAAGCCTCATCGACCACCACGACCGACTCCGGGCTGGCCTTGAGCAGTTGCTCGATGGCCTCCAGCGCCAACAGGCAGCCGGTCGGTGCGTTGGGGTTGGGAAAGATGATGCCACCATTGGGCCTGGCGTAGTCTTCGACGCGGATCTGGAACTGCTCGTCCAGCGCCACCTGCTCGAAAGGGATGCCATACAGACCGCAGTAAACCGGATAGAAGCTGTAGCTGATGTCCGGGAACAACAACGGCGCACCGTGCTGGAACAGGCCGTGGAAAATGTGCGCCAGCACCTCGTCCGAGCCGTTGCCCAGGAATACCTGGTTCCCTTTGACCCCGTAGTAGTCCGCCACCGCCTGCTTGAGCAGGTCGCTGTTCGGGTCCGGGTACAGGCGCAGGTTATCGTTCAGCTCGCCACGCATGGCCTCCAGCGCCTTGGGTGAGGGGCCATAGGGGTTCTCGTTGGTGTTGAGCTTGACCAGTTTGGCCAGCTTGGGCTGCTCGCCCGGCACGTAAGGCACCAGGTCCTTGACGAAGGGGCTCCAGAATTTACTCATGTTCAGTTCCCCTTCTTGTCAGCAACGATGCGGTATTCAGCGCTGCGGGCGTGGGCGGTGAGCGATTCACCACGGGCCAGAACCGACGCGGTGCGCCCCAGTTCGGAAGCCCCCTGCTCGGAGCAGAAGATGATCGAAGAGCGCTTCTGGAAGTCATAGACCCCCAGTGGTGACGAGAAGCGTGCGGTCCCCGAGGTGGGCAGCACGTGGTTTGGACCGGCGCAGTAGTCGCCCAGGGCTTCGCTGGTGTGGCGACCCATGAAGATCGCGCCGGCGTGGCGGATCTGCGGCAGCCAGGCCTGTGGGTCAGCCACCGATAGCTCCAGGTGCTCTGGCGCGATACGGTTGGCCACCTCCATTGCCTGCTGCATGTCGCGCACCTGGATCAGCGCGCCACGGCCATTGATCGAAGTCTTGATGATCTCGGCACGTTCCATGGTCGGCAGCAGTTTGTCGATGCTGGCCGCAACCTTGTCGAGGAACGCGACATCCGGGCTGACCAGGATCGCCTGGGCATCTTCGTCGTGTTCGGCCTGGGAGAACAGGTCCATGGCGATCCAGTCCGGGTCGGTCTGGCCGTCACACACCACAAGGATTTCCGAAGGACCGGCGATCATGTCGATACCCACCTGACCAAACACATGGCGCTTGGCAGTGGCGACGTAGATGTTGCCCGGCCCGACCACCTTGTCGACCTGCGGCACGCTTTCGGTGCCATAGGCCAGAGCGGCCACCGCCTGGGCGCCACCGATGGTAAAGACGCGATCGACCCCGGCGATGCACGCCGCGGCGAGTACCAGCTCGTTGATCTCGCCCCGCGGGGTCGGCACCACCATCACAACTTCACCCACGCCGGCCACCTTGGCCGGAATGGCGTTCATCAGCACCGACGACGGATAGGAGGCCTTGCCCCCCGGCACGTACAGGCCAGCACGGTCCAGCGGGGTGACTTTCTGGCCCAGCACCGTGCCGTCGGCTTCCGTGTAGGTCCAGGAATCCTGCTTCTGGCGCTCGTGGTAGCTGCGCACGCGATCGGCGGCTTTTTCCAGGGCTTCGCGCTGGGCCGGGGTGATGCGAGTCAACGCCAGCTCCAGGCGCTCGCGCCCCAGGATCAGGTCGTCAATGGACTTGGCGTCAACCCCGTCGAAACGCTGGGTGAACTCCACCAATGCAACATCACCGCGCTCGCGCACGGCCTTGATGATGTCCAGCACACGCTGGTTGACCGCGTCGTCAGACACGCTTTCCCAGCTCAGCAGATGATCCAGATGTCGGGCGAAATCCGGGTCGGCGGCATTGAGTCGGGCAATTGCAGTGGACGCGGTCATAGCGAGGGCCTCAATTAATGGCGAATGCTCAGGCACCCTAGGCTACCAGTCGATCCGCGCGGGCACCTGAGAAAATTGGCTATGACGCGGATAGACGGGCGCGACAGCGAAGGTCGCGCGCAGAAGTCAGCCGCGGTGTCGCGATTCGACAGCCTGGCGCAGGGTGTCGATCAGGCTCTGGATGCGGGCGTGCTGCATCTTCATCGAAGCCTTGTTGACCACCAGCCGGGAGCTGATGGTGGCAATCAGCTCCTGGGGTTCCAGGCCGTTGGCACGCAGGGTGTTGCCGGTATCGACAACGTCGATGATCTTGTCGGCCAGGCCAATCAGTGGCGCCAGCTCCATCGAGCCGTAGAGCTTGATGATGTCGACTTGACGACCCTGCTCGGCATAGTAGCGCTTGGCGACGTTGACGAACTTAGTCGCAACGCGCAGGCGCCCCTTGGGCTCGGCCGCGCCGATGGCACCGGCAGTCATGAGCTTGCACTGGGCGATCTGCAGGTCCAGGGGCTCGTACAGGCCCTGGCCGCCGTACTCCATCAACACGTCCTTGCCAGCCACACCCAGATCGGCGGCGCCATGCTCGACATAGGTCGGCACATCGGTAGCCCGCACGATCAGCAGGCGCACATCGTCCTGGGTCGTCGGGATGATCAGTTTGCGGCTCTTGTCCGGGTTCTCGGTCGGCACGATACCGGCCTCAGCCAGCAACGGCAGGGTATCGTCGAGAATCCGACCCTTGGATAGCGCGATGGTCAACATGGGAAACGTCGGTCCTTATGCGGCTACAGCCGGTCGGACCCAGGGGCCCGACCGCGTTCAATTCGGTGCAGCAATTGGCTGGCGCGTCCCTGCGCCGACTACAGACTAGCCCGGTACGCGACGGATCTTGGCGCCCAGCATCTGCAGTTTTTCCTCGATGCATTCGTAACCACGGTCGATGTGGTAGATACGATCGATCAGGGTATCGCCTTCGGCAACCAGTGCCGACAGTACCAGGCTGGCCGAGGCCCGCAGGTCGGTGGCCATCACTGGCGCACCCTTGAGGGTCTTGGTACCGGTGACGATGGCAGTGTTGCCTTCGACCTGGATCAGCGCGCCCATGCGGTGCATTTCGTACACGTGCATGAAACGGTTTTCGAAGATCGTCTCGATCACAGCGCCCGTGCCTTCAGCAATGGCATTGAGCGAGATGAACTGCGCCTGCATGTCGGTCGGGAACGCCGGGTACGGAGCGGTACGCAGGTTAACGGCCTTTGGCCGCTTGCCGTGCATGTCGAGCTCGATCCAGTCTTCACCGGTGGTGATTTCGGCGCCGGCTTCCTTGAGCTTTTCAAGGACAGCTTCAAGGATGGTCGGATCGGTGTCCTTGACCTTGACCCGGCCACCGGTGACCGCTGCCGCAACCAGGTAGGTACCGGTCTCGATACGGTCAGGCATGACGCGGTAGGTTGCCGAACCCAGGCGCTCGACGCCGTCGATGGTGATGGTGTCGGTACCGGCGCCCTGGATCTTGGCACCCATGGCGATCAGGAAGTTGGCCAGGTCGACCACTTCCGGCTCGCGCGCGGCGTTCTGCAGTACGCTGCGGCCCTTGGCCAGGGCAGCGGCCATCATGATGTTCTCGGTACCGGTCACGCTGACGGTATCGAAGAAGAAGTGCGCACCGCGCAGGCCGCCTTCAGGGGCCTTCGCCTTGATGTAGCCGCCTTCGACTTCGATCTTCGCGCCCATGGCTTCCAGGCCACGGATGTGCAGGTCGACCGGACGCGAACCAATGGCGCAACCGCCAGGCAGGGCAACTTCAGCCTCGCCAAAGCGGGCAACCATCGGGCCCAGCACCAGGATCGAGGCACGCATGGTTTTCACCAGCTCGTACGGCGCGACCAGGGTCTTGATGGTACGAGGGTCGATTTCCACCGAGAGTTTTTCGTCGATCACAGGCTCGATGCCCATGCGCCCGAACAACTCGATCATGGTGGTGATGTCGTGCAGGTGCGGCAGGTTGCCGACCGTTACCGGGCCATCGCAGAGCAGGGTTGCCGAGAGAATCGGCAGCGCCGCGTTCTTGGCACCGGAAATGCGGATCTCGCCATCAAGACGAACGCCGCCAGTAATAATCAGTTTGTCCATTTCTGTCTCGCCGCCAATTTAGGCTCAGTTGCGCTCAGCCCAGGCTGCGCTGCTGAAAAATTTCATGGTTACCGCATGGATGCTGCCATCAGTGATCCACGGATTAAGATGAGCATAGATCTGCTGCTGACGCTTGACCGGGCTCAAGGCCGCCAATTCGTCGCTGATCACGTTCAACTGGAAGTTGCAGCCTTCGCCTTCAACTTCGACCCGGGTTCCCGGCAACTTTTCTTCAAGGAAGTTCTTAACTTCTACGGCCTGCATGCTCAACCTCAATCGGCGCCCAGTGCGCGCGGGTCGGCCATGATACAAAAAAGCCCCTCGCCTGCGAACCCCGTAATCGAGGACTCTGACAGAGGGGCCATCATCATCGGGCAGTCACTGCCCCGCCAGTACTTCATCGAGGTCGTAAACCTCGGCGATTTCACGCATGTCCTGAGGCATCGCGCGCACCTCGACGGCCTTGCCGGCCGCCTTGGCATCACGCATGAACGCCAGCAGCAGGGACAACCCGACACTGCTGGACTTCTCGACCTTGGAGCAATCGAGCACCAGCGTCGCACCCTTGCTCGACGCGATCAGCGCCTTGCCCTGCTTGCGCAACGCCGGCCCCGTACGGTAGTCCAGTACGCCAGCGAGGCCGAGTACACCGTCCTCGCTCAGGGTGATGGTGCTATCGATCATTGCGTTTGCTTCTCGGTTTCTTGCTCGGCAGTTTCCTTGGCCTTGGCCACTTCGCCGGCCCAGCCGTCGATGGTCTTGTCCAGGTTATTGCCGTTGCGCTGCATGGCATCGGCGAACTGATCGCGGAACAGCTTGCCGATGTTGATGCCGTTGACGATCACGTTACGCACTTTCCACTCGCCGTCGAGCTTGGTCAGCGTGTAGGAAACCGGATAGATGGCACCATTGTTGCCCTTGACGGTCATGTCGACGCTGGCACGGTCGTTGCCGTCCATTTTCTCCGCGCCTACGGTGATGCCCTGGTTGTTGTACTCAAGCAAGGCATTGCCATAGAACTGCATCAGGCTGCGCTTGAAGTTCTCCTGGAAGCGCTGCATCTGCTCCGGAGTGGCTTTTCGCGAGTACTTGACCGTCATGATGCTGCGAGAGATGCCGTCGGCATCGACCACAGGCCCCAGGTTGGCATTGAGCGCGTCGTAGAACGCGCTTGGATTGGACTTGTATTGCTCCTTGTTGGCCTTCAGGTCAGCCAGCAATTGGGTAGTCGTACCCTGTATCACTTCTTTGGGCGACTGTGCGGCCACCGCCATCAATGGCAGCGCCGCCAGCAGAACCAGCAAGCCGCGTCGCAGGATAGAGATCATGGAAACTCCTTATTTAGCTTCTTTGCCAACAGTATTGAGCAGGAACTTGCCAATCAGATCTTCCAGTACCAGCGCCGACTGGGTGTCGTGGATAGTTGCACCATCCTTGAGCACCGCGTCATCGCCGCCAACGCTGATACCGATGTACTTCTCGCCGAGCAAACCCGCGGTGAGGATAGAGGCAGTGGAATCGGTAGGCAGGTTGTCTACACGTTTTTCCAGTTGCAACGTCACCCGACCGGTATAGGTATCACGGTCCAGATCGATGGCCGTGACCTTGCCGATGGTCACACCAGCCATGGTCACTTTAGCTCTGACCGTCAAACCGGCGATATTGTCGAAGTAGGCATAAACTTTATAGGTGTCGCTGCTCGGACTGGCAGACAGGCCGCTGACGCGCAATGCCAACAACAGCAGCGCCAGGATCCCGGCCAGGAGGAACAGGCCAACACCGATTTCCAGGGTGCGGTTTTGCATCAGAAATCTCCAAACATCAAGGCGGTCAGAATAAAGTCCAGACCCAGGACTGCCAATGAGGCATAGACCACGGTCTTGGTGGTGGCACGACTGATCCCCTCTGAGGTGGGCTCACAGTCATAGCCCTGGAATACGGCAATCCAGGTGACGACAAAGGCAAAAACCAGGCTTTTGATGACACCGTTGAGTACGTCATCGGTGAACGACACGCTGTTTTGCATGTTGGCCCAGAACGAGCCGTCATAGACGCCCAGCCAGTCAACCGCCACCCAGGAACCACCCCAGATACCGACCACGCTGAAAATCAGCGCCAGCAACGGCAACGAGATGAAACCAGCCCACAGGCGCGGGGCAACGATGTACTTGAGTGGGTCGACGCCGATCATTTCCAGGCTGGAAAGTTGTTCGGTCGACTTCATGTTGCCGATTTCGGCGGTCAGTGCCGAACCTGCTCGACCGGCGAACAGCAGCGCTGTGACGACCGGCCCCAGCTCGCGCAGCAAGGTCAGCGCAACCATCTGCCCCACGGCCTGCTCCGAGCCGTACTTGGCCAGGATGCTGAACCCCTGCAAGGCCAGCACCATCCCGATGAATACCCCTGAGACGACAATGATCGCCAGCGACAGCACGCCGACCGAATAGAGTTGCTTGACCAATAATTGAAAGCCGCCACCGATCCCACCGCGCCCCACCAGTGCATGCACCAGGAACAGGCAGGAACGGCCGAGTACGGCCAGCACGTCGATGGCCGAACGGCCGAATCGACGAATGCGTTCGAGCAAGGATTTTCTGCGCATCAACGCTTCCCCAGAAGATCGGCGCGGTAATCAGGCGCAGGAAAGTGAAAGGGCACAGGGCCATCCGGATCGCCCTTCATGAACTGGCGAATGCGCGGGTTATCGGAGCCCATCAGCTCGTCCGGCGTGCCCTGGCCCAGTACCTGCCCGTCACCAACGACGTAAATGTAGTCGGCAATACTGGCGGTCTCGGCCAGATCGTGGGACACCACGATGCTGGTGATACCCAAGGCGTCATTGAGCAGGCGGATCAGGCGCACCAGAACCCCCATGGCAATAGGGTCCTGCCCCACAAAAGGCTCGTCGTACATGAGGATCTGCGGGTCCAGGGCAATGGCCCGGGCCAGCGCGACACGGCGCTTCATGCCACCTGAGAGTTCGTCCGGCATCAGCTCGATGGCACCGCGCAGGCCAACGGCCTGCAGCTTCATCAGTACGATGTCACGGATCATCTCGTCGGACAGCTGGGTATGCACCCGCAACGGGAACGCCACGTTCTCGAACACATCGAGATCGGTGAACAACGCGCCGCTCTGGAACAACACACCCATTTGCTTGCGCGCATCGAACAAGTCGCCACGCGATAACGTGGGCAGGTTCTGCCCGCCGACCCAGACCTCGCCGCTGGCAGGCCGCAACTGGGCCCCCATCAGACGCAGCAATGTGGTCTTGCCACACCCCGAAGGCCCCATGATCCCGGTAACCTTGCCCCGCGGAATGCGTATATCGACATTATTGAAGATGCTGCGCGTACCGCGCTTGAAGGACACGCCCTTCAACTCGACCGCGTAGGCGTTATCAACGCTCATCTAGACTCCTTGCGATGCAGCCTTCTCACTCAGACGCGCGCCCCCTTCATGGAGGCACGCACGTCCCAAGCGGGCCGAACAGGCGGCGAACTATAGCACCGCTGATAGCAGCGCCCCAAGGCCGCCGCAGCGCTCGTTCAGCTATGGTTAAGCTAGATCGCGGTCTGTTTGACAATCACAAGGTGAGGGTTTTGCGCATTGTCGCTATAATCGGCGCCTTTCATCAGGCAATCGTTTTCCGCCATGAGCCAATCCAGCGAGCTGATTCAATCCGCGCAGCGCACTATCCGCCTTGAAGTAAAGGCGGTAGAGGGCCTGCTGGCCCACATCGACGCCGATTTCGTCAAAGCCTGCGAGCTGATCCAGGCCTGCAAGGGGCGCGTCGTCGTGGTTGGAATGGGCAAGTCCGGTCATATCGGCAGAAAAATTGCCGCCACCCTCGCCAGCACCGGCACGCCATCGTTTTTCGTCCACCCGGCCGAAGCCAGCCATGGTGACATGGGCATGATCACCCGCGAAGACGTGATCCTGGCGCTGTCCAACTCGGGCTCCACCGCCGAAATCGTTACCTTGCTGCCGCTGATCAAGCGCCTGGGCATCCAGCTCATCAGCATGACCGGCAACCCTGATTCAGCACTGGCCAAGGCCGCCGAAGTGAATCTGGACGCCCGTGTCGAGCAGGAAGCCTGCCCGCTGAACCTGGCGCCCACGTCTTCGACCACCGCGGCACTGGTACTGGGGGACGCACTGGCGATCGCCCTGCTTGAAGCCCGTGGATTCACCGCCGAAGACTTCGCGTTTTCGCACCCCGGTGGCGCCCTGGGCCGCCGCCTGCTGCTCAAGGTCGAGAACGTCATGCACGCGGGCGATGAACTGCCCAAGGTAGCGCGCGGCATCCTGCTCAAGGACGCGCTACTTGAAATGTCTCGCAAAGGTTTGGGCATGACCGTCGTCGTTGAACCCGACGGACGGCTTGCCGGTATTTTCACTGACGGCGACCTTCGCCGCAGCCTCGATCGCAACATCGACGTACACAAGACCTTGATCGACGAGGTCATGACCCTCCACGGCAAGACGGCTCGCGCAGAAATGCTTGCCGCCGAAGCCCTGAAGATCATGGAAGACCACAAGATCAACGCCCTGGTGGTGGTCGACAACGACGAACGCCCTATCGGCGCGCTCAACATGCATGACTTGCTGCGCGCTGGAGTGATGTAGATGACCAACGACCTGATGCACCGCGGCAAGGCCATCAAGCTGGCTGTTTTCGACGTTGACGGCGTACTGACCGATGGCCGCCTGTATTTCCTCGAGGACGGCAGCGAATTCAAGACCTTCAACACCCTCGACGGCCACGGCATCAAGATGCTCATGGCGTCGGGCGTGACCACGGCAATCATCAGCGGACGCAAGACTCCGGTGGTGGAGCGACGCGCCAAGAACCTCGGCATCCCTCACCTGTATCAGGGACGGGAAGATAAATTGGTGGTTTTGGACGAGCTTCTCGGCCAGCTCAACCTAAGCTATGAGCAAGTGGCCTATCTGGGTGACGACCTGCCCGACCTGCCGGTGATCCGTCGCGTCGGCCTGGGCATGGCAGTAGCCAACGCCGCAGCGTTCGTTCGCGAACACGCCCACGGTGTCACCCTTGCCCGCGGCGGTGAAGGCGCTGCCCGTGAATTCTGCGAGCTGATCCTGCAAGCCCAGGGCAATCTTGACGCCGCCAACGCCCATTACCTGTAGAGCGACAAATGTTCAAAAAAATCCGCACCATTGCGCTGTTCAGTGTGATTGCCGCGTTGCTGGTAGCCGTCGGCTACTGGAACATCGGCCCCGAGAGCTTTCTCGACAAACCGGTGGCCACTGTCGATGAAAACGCCATCGACTACTACGCAACCAACGCCCACAGCGTGCAGTTCCTGCCTGACGGCAAGCTGCAATATGAAATGACGGCCGACAAGGTCGAACACCTCAAGGTCAGCGAAGTGACCTTGCTGACCAAGCCGGACCTGCAGATGTACCGTGGTACCACATTCCCCTGGCACGTTCAGAGCGAGAAAGGCGAAGTGAACCCGGACGGCAGCGAAGTAGAACTGATCGACTCGGTACGGATTGCCCGCACCGACGAAAAGAATCGCACGACCATTATTACCACCACGCGCATGACCGTGTTCCCACAGAAGCAATATGCGCAAACCGAGCAAGCCGTTAGAATCGACGGCGCCGGTGGCGTGACTACGGGTAACGGAATGAAAGCGTATTTGAAAGACGGCAGGATGGACCTGCTGTCCAACGTAAGAGGACAGTATGAGGCTCGTTAAAACCCTCCCCTTTTTGCTCAGCCTGAGCGCAGCACTGGGAAGCGCGAGCGCCTGGGCCCTGCCGACCGACCGTGACCAGCCAATTCGCATCCAGGCCGACAACGCGCACCTGGACGACAAGAAAGGCGTCGCCACCTATACCGGAGACGTCATCATCACCCAGGGCTCGATGATGATCAAAGGCAACACCGTGACCATCACCCGCGCCGACTCCGGCGACATCGACGTCGTGACTTCGGTGGGCAACCTCGCCTACTTCGAGCAACAGCAGAGCGCCGACAAGCCGGACAAGATGAAAGGCTGGGCCGTCACTATCCAGTACCAGTCGCAAAAAGAACTGGTTGTACTGACCGATCGCGCCAAGGTGGAAAACGAAGGCAACACCACCGAAGGAGAGAAGATCGTCTACAACACCAAGTCCCAGGTAGCGACCGCCGGCCGTGGCAGCAACGTCACCACGCCACGCCAACGCATCGACATGGTGATCCAGCCGAAGAAGAAGGCCGAGTAAATGGCAACCCTCAAAGCCCAGCACCTGGCCAAGAGCTACAAAAGCCGTCAGGTAGTACGTGACGTCAGCCTGTCTATCGACAGCGGCCAGATCGTCGGCCTGCTCGGCCCTAACGGCGCCGGCAAGACCACCTGCTTCTACATGATCGTCGGACTGGTCCAGGCCGACCAGGGACGCGTCCTGATCGACGACCTGGATGTCAGCCACCAGCCGATGCACGGGCGTGCCCGTGCCGGCATCGGCTACCTGCCCCAGGAGGCATCGATCTTTCGCAAGCTGTCGGTGGCCGACAACATCATGGCGATCCTCGAAACCCGCAAGGAGCTCGATGCCGCCGGACGCCGCAAGGAGCTGGAAAGCCTGCTGCAGGAATTCCACATCAGCCATATTCGCGACAACCTCGGCATGAGCCTTTCCGGGGGCGAGCGGCGACGCGTGGAAATCGCCCGGGCACTGGCCACGGCCCCGAAGTTCATCCTGCTCGACGAACCCTTTGCCGGTGTCGACCCGATTTCGGTCGGCGACATCAAGCAGATCATCCACCACCTCAAGGCCAAAGGCATTGGCGTGCTGATCACCGACCATAACGTTCGGGAAACTCTGGATATCTGCGAAACCGCCTACATCGTCAATGATGGCCAACTGATCGCCGAAGGCGATGCGCAGACCATCCTGGCCAACGATCTGGTTAAAGAGGTCTACCTGGGCCACGAGTTCCGCTTGTAAGTTCGAAGCAGCACAGCGTTTGCCATGGGCCGCTGAACCGGCGAAATGCGGCATATTTGTTACCGCACCCTAGGCAAACGCTTCAACTTCAGGCATATAATTTGCTTAAAGTTGGCGCTTCGGTGCCCTTGTAGTGGATGGCGCATGTGCGCCGGCAAATAAGGTGTTAAGCCCCTGCCATGAAACCATCGCTCGTCCTAAGAATGGGCCAGCAACTGACGATGACCCCGCAGTTGCAACAGGCCATCCGTCTGCTCCAGCTATCTACCCTTGATCTCCAGCAGGAGATCCAGGAAGCGCTGGAGTCGAACCCGATGCTCGAACGCCAGGAAGAAGGCGACGATTTCGACAACAGCGACCCGATGGCCGATAACGCCGAAAGCAAGCCTGTCGCCGAAACCCAGGACACCAGCTTCCAGGAAACCACGCAAACAGTGGACAACCTCGAAGAGGGCGAGTGGAGCGAGCGCATCCCCAATGAACTGCCAGTCGACACGGCCTGGGAAGACATCTACCAGACCAGCGCCAGCAGCCTGCCCAGCAATGACGATGACGAGTGGGACTTCACCACCCGTACTTCGGTCGGTGAAAGCCTGCAGAGCCACCTGCTCTGGCAGTTGAACCTGGCGCCGATGTCCGACACCGACCGGTTGATCGCCGTGACGCTGATCGACTGCATCAACAACCAGGGCTACCTGGACGAGACACTCGAAGAAGTCTGCGAATCCTTCGATCCCGAGCTGGATATCGAGCTCGATGAAGTCGAGGCCGTACTGCATCGCATCCAGCAATTCGAGCCCGCCGGCATCGGCGCGCGCAACCTCGGCGAATGCCTGCTGTTGCAACTGCGCCAACTGCCTGCCACGACGCCGTGGATGGCCGAGGCGCAGCGCCTGGTCAGCGACTATATCGACCTGCTCGGCAGCCGCGACTACAGCCAGCTGATGCGCCGCATGAAGCTCAAGGAAGACGAGTTGCGCCAGGTGATCGAACTGGTCCAGAGCCTCAACCCGCGCCCCGGTTCGCAGATCGAGTCCAGCGAGCCCGAGTACGTTGTCCCGGACGTGATCGTACGCAAGGACAACGAACGCTGGCTGGTCGAGCTGAACCAGGAAGCCGTCCCGCGCCTGCGGGTCAACCCGCAGTACGCAGGCTTCGTCCGTCGCGCCGACACCAGTGCCGACAACACCTTCATGCGCAATCAGTTGCAGGAAGCCCGCTGGTTCATCAAGAGCCTGCAGAGCCGCAACGAGACCCTGATGAAGGTCGCCACCCAGATCGTCGAGCATCAACGGGGCTTTCTCGACCACGGCGACGAAGCGATGAAGCCGCTGGTGCTGCACGACATCGCCGAAGCGGTAGGCATGCACGAGTCGACGATTTCCCGGGTAACCACCCAGAAATACATGCATACCCCACGGGGCATTTACGAGCTGAAGTACTTTTTCTCCAGCCACGTGAGTACCTCCGAAGGCGGCGAATGCTCGTCCACAGCCATCCGCGCGATCATCAAAAAACTGGTTGCAGCTGAAAATCAGAAAAAGCCATTGAGTGACAGCAAGATCGCTGGTTTACTGGAGGCACAAGGCATCCAGGTAGCCCGTCGCACCGTCGCCAAGTACCGCGAGTCCCTCGGCATTGCACCGTCGAGCGAGCGCAAGCGATTGATGTAACGGCCCCTGAGGTGTGCCATCGCAGTTCAGTGGCAGGCGCAACACCTGCCTCTTATGCACCGGCAACAAAGGAGAAGCTGTATGCAAGTCAATATCAGTGGACAGCATGTAGAAGTCACTCAGCCCCTGCGTGAGTATGTCGAACAGAAACTGAAGCGACTGGAGGGGCACTTCGACAAGATTACCAATGTGACGGTAATCATGAAGGTCGAGAAGCTGCAGCAGAAAATCGAAGCAACGCTGTTTATTCCCGGCGGCGAAGTTGTTGCAAATGCCGAACACACAGACATGTATGCAGCGATCGATGCCTTGACTGACAAGCTCGACCGCCAACTGAAAAAACACAAGGAAAAACAGCAAAGCCTGCTGCAAGGTGCAGCGGCCCGCTGATCCCCCTCATCCATGATCCGACTTGAAACCATCCTGACCCCCGGCCGTTCCCTTGTGAACGTGCCGGGCGGCAGTAAAAAGCGCGTCCTCCAGGAAATCGCCACCCTGATCGACCGGGAAGTTGCCGACCTGGAGATGCAGGACGTATTTGAAAGCCTGTTTGCCCGGGAGAAACTCGGGTCAACCGGGTTTGGCAATGGCATTGCCATTCCACACTGCCGCCTCAAAGGCTGCTCATCGCCTATCAGCGCCCTGATACACCTGGAAGCACCGATCGACTACGACGCCATTGATGGCGCGCCAGTCGACTTGCTGTTTGTCCTGCTGGTTCCGGAGGCGGCTACCGATGCGCACCTGGAATTGCTGCGCCAGATCGCAAGCATGCTCGACCGCAAGGACGTACGTGACCGGCTACGCGCCGCCAACAGCAGCGAAGCCCTGTACCAGGTCGTACTGGACGCACAGAACGAGCATTGATATATGCGCTTGATCATCGTCAGCGGCCGGTCTGGCTCCGGCAAGAGTACTGCCCTCGCTGTCCTTGAGGACAACGGCTACTACTGTATCGACAACCTGCCCGCCGGGTTGTTGCCCCAACTGGCCGAGAACGCCCTGATCAATACCGAGCTGATGCAGCCCAAGGTGGCCGTATCGATCGATGCCCGCAACCTGCCCAGCCACCTGTCGCGCTTCCCGGAATTACTGGAAGAGGCGCGCGGTCGTCATATCCAGTGTGATGTGCTGTACCTGGATGCCGACGAAGACACACTGCTCAAGCGCTTCTCGGAAACCCGCCGCCGTCACCCGTTGACCAACGCCAACCGTTCCCTGGCCGAAGCCATCAAGGACGAAACCGAGCTGCTGGGCCCTATCGCCGACCTCGCCGACCTTAAAATCGACACCACCAACCTGAACCTGTATCAGCTGCGTGATTCGATCAAGCTGCGCCTGCTCAACCAGCCGGAACCCGGGACTGCCTTCCTCGTCGAATCCTTCGGTTTCAAGCGGGGCATGCCGATTGACGCCGACCTGGTGTTCGACGTGCGCTGCCTGCCCAATCCCTACTGGAAGCCGGAGCTGCGCGAGCACTCGGGTCTGGAGCAACCGGTCATCGACTATCTCGCGGCCCAGCCCGATGTCGAGGAGATGTTCCAGGATATCTCCAGCTACCTGCTCAAATGGCTGCCGCGCTTTGCTGCCAGCAATCGCGCCTATGTCACCATTGCCATTGGCTGCACCGGTGGACACCACCGCTCGGTTTACCTGACCGAGCGCCTGGGCCAGTTGTTGCAACAATCCTTGAAGAACGTCCAGGTCCGCCACCGCGACCTCTAGCCCACAGGACTACCGCCGCGATGCCTGCTCGTGAGATCACCATCATCAACAAGCTGGGGCTGCATGCCCGGGCTGCTGCAAAATTCGTTGGCGTGGCTGGACGCTTCCCCTGCACGGTGCGTGTAGGTCGTGCGCCCGACAAACTGATCGATGGCAAAAGCATCATGGCCGTAATGATGTTGGCGGCTGGAAAAGGTACCCAGGTGCATCTACATACCGAAGGCGAAGACGAGGACGCAGCACTCACAGCACTGGTCGAGCTGATCAACAACTATTTTGACGAGGGCGAGTGATCGCCCTCGTTTTCGTTCAAGACAACGCCGTGTCCATCACCATCATCAGGCAGAAGCCAATGCACAGTCCCAGGCTTGCCAGGCGATGATGGCCGTTGCTGCGTGATTCAGGGATGATCTCCTGAGTCACCACCAGCAACATTGCTCCGGCGGCACACGCCAGCCCCAATGGCAGCAAGAGCTCTGCCACCGTTACCAGCCAGGCGCACAACAGAGCCGCCACCGGCTCGACCAGCCCGGACGCCGCGCCGATCAAAAACGCCTTGAACCGCCCCATTCCCGCCCCGGCGAGCACCAGGGCGATGACCAGGCCTTCAGGCACATCCTGCAGTGCAATACCCATGGCCAGGCTGTCGGCATCTGGCATACCACCGCCAGCTGACACGCCAATAGCCATGCCTTCGGGAATGTTGTGGGCAATGATGGCAATGACGAATACCCAGATCCGTGCAGCTATCACCGGTTGCTGAGCACTTCCCACCAGGGCTTCCGGCGACCCGCCGGAAACCTTGAGATCAACCAGGTACAGGCAAAATGCGCCAAACAGCAGGCCGAAGCTGATCAGCCCGCCCGCTCCCCACTTGTTCAACCCGATAGCCTGGGCCGCATCCAGCCCTGGAATGATCAGCGAGAAGGCCGTGGCCGCCAGCATTAC
The DNA here is from genome assembly GCF_040438935.1 of Pseudomonas vranovensis. Lineage (NCBI taxonomy): Bacteria > Pseudomonadati > Pseudomonadota > Gammaproteobacteria > Pseudomonadales > Pseudomonadaceae > Pseudomonas > Pseudomonas vranovensis. The sequence continues at coordinate 3,820,053 of NZ_CP159259.1, forward strand.
ACCGGCACCGAAACCCAACAAGGTATCGGCCAGGGCAACCGCCATGCTGCGGATCACCAGCACCGGCACTGCACCCAGCGCCGTACCCAGCGCGCACAGGGCACCACCCTCGAGCGCGCGCATCATGCGCGGCTCAAGGTCCAGCCAGGCGATTCCCTGCGCCATAAGCAAGGCACAACCGACCAGCAACAGCAGCGTACCGAGGGCCAGGCGAAACAGGCGCACGCCACTGATGGACATCACATCCGTAGGCATACCGGTACGACTCACACCAGGGCGGCTACGTAGCGACGTTCGACTTCGGACCAGTCGATCACGCTGTAGAAGGCATTGATGTATTCAGGTCGGCGATTCTGGTACAGCAAGTAGTAGGCATGTTCCCACACGTCCAACCCAAGGATCGGTGTGTTTCCATTCATCAACGGGCTGTCCTGGTTGCCGCTGCTTTCCACCATGAGCTTTTTCTCAGGTGTCACGCTGAGCCAGGCCCAACCGCTGCCAAAACGGGTCAGGGCTGCCTTGGTGAAAGCATCCTTGAAGGCCTCGAAACCGCCCAGCTGTTCATCAATGGCCTTGGCCACCGCACCCTGCGGCAGACCACCGCCTTTGGGCGACATGATCGTCCAGAACAACGAATGGTTGGCATGCCCGCCACCCTGGTTGATCACAGCCGCCTGCAGCGGTTGCGGCAACTGCTTGACTGCCGCTACCAGTTTTTCTACTGGCCACTCGGCCCACTCGGTGCCTTCGACAGCTGCGTTCAGATTGTTGATGTAGGTCTGGTGGTGCTTGCTGTGGTGAATCTGCATGGTCTGGGTGTCGATGTGCGGCTCAAGCGCATCGTAGGCGTAAGGCAAGGCAGGCAAGGTATAAGGCATGTTCAATGGATTCCGTAGTGGTGAGCCGACGACCCGGCACTTTCCTGACCGGCCATAACCACCGGCTGCGGGCCATGGCTATGGAGCAGGCGTTCGGTACGCGGGTACTGGCCGTACTCGCTGATGAAGTTCAAAAGCTCGGTGTAAGTCTTGCTGCTGTGACGTAGCGCCGCTTCGCGCAGCGCCGGTGCCAGGCGTTGGTCCTGCATGGCCTGCAACAACCGCTGATGGATCGCGCAGAGGTACTCCGCGCTTTCCTGAGGTTGGTTCAGGCGCAAGTGCAGGTCCGCCAGGTTGTGATGAGCGATGACGCACACGGCCACCGCTTCATCGGCGTCATGCCAGCGCTCGAACAACACCTGGGCCAGGGCCAGGGCCTGCAGATACAACTCGCGGGCATCAACCAGCTCGCCCTGATCGAACAGGCGATTGGCGATTTCGGTGGTGCGCTTCCAGTGCTGCATGACAAACCTCCAGTGCGGTATCAGATACCGCCAGCAGTGAGTTTTTCCGGGTCCAGCAGCACTTCCAGCTGGCTGCGCGGCAGGTCGGTGTGCTCCAGGGCGACCTCGATGATCGGCCGCCCCTGCTTGTAGGCGGTCTTGGCAATCTCGGCAGCCTTCTGGTAGCCGATGATCGGGTTCAACGCAGTCACCAGGATCGGGTTGCGCGCCAGGGCTTCCTTGAGCTTGGGTTCGTTGACCTTGAAGCTGGCAATCGCCTTGTCGGCCAACAGGCGGCTGACGTTGGCCATCAACTCGATGCTGCTGAGCAGGTTCTGGGCAATGATCGGCAGCATCACATTGAGTTCGAAGTTGCCCGACTGGCCGGCAACGGCGATGGTCGCGTCGTTGCCGATAACCTGGGCGGCAACCATGGCAGTGGCCTCCGGAATCACCGGATTGACCTTGCCCGGCATGATCGAGGAGCCGGGCTGCAAGCCTTCAAGCTCGATCTCGCCCAGGCCCGCCAATGGCCCCGAGTTCATCCAGCGCAGGTCGTTGGCGATCTTCATCAGCGCCACCGCAGTGGTTTTAAGCTGACCGGAAAGTGCCACGGCGGTGTCCTGGGAGCCGATCAGGGCGAACAGGTTCTGCCCGGGTGTGAACGGTACCTTGGCCAGGCCGCTGAGCTGCTGACTGAAGCGCGCAGCAAACTCTGGATGGGCGTTGATACCGGTACCCACCGCCGTGCCGCCCTGGGCCAGGGACTGCAAGGCCGGCAGGGTGGCCTCGATGTGGCCGATGGCGCCGTTGATCTGGGCGGCCCAACCGCCCAGCACCTGGCTCATGCGTACCGGCATGGCGTCCATCAGGTGGGTGCGGCCAGTCTTGATGAACGGATGCACGGCCTCGGCCTTTTGCTCGATCACCTGTACCAGGTGCTTGAGCGCCGGCAGCAATTGTTCGTGCAGGGCCAGTGCGGCGCTGACATGGATAGTGGTCGGAATGATGTCGTTGCTGCTCTGGCCACAATTGACGTGGTCGTTCGGGTTGACCTTGTCGCCCAGAATCCGGGTGGCCAGTGTGGCAATCACTTCGTTGGCGTTCATGTTCGAGCTGGTGCCGGAACCGGTCTGGTAGATATCCACCGGGAAGTGCTGGATGAAGTCGCCAGCCAACAGCTGTTCCACCGCCTTGACGATGGCCGTGCCCTGCCCTTCTTCCAGTTGCTTGAGTTCGATGTTGGCCTTGGCTGCGGCGGCCTTGGCCAGCAGCAGGGCGCGAATGAACTGCGTGGGCATGCGCTGCTGGCTGATCGGGAAGTTGTTCACCGCGCGCTGGGTCTGGGCACCGTACAGGGCCTCGGCCGGCACCTGCAGTTCACCCATGCTGTCACGCTCGATTCGGGTATTACTCATCATCAAGTCCTTGCATCAGTTCAGCGAAAGAAACAGAAGGCAGCAGCGTGCAGTTCGCCAATTGCAATGCGTAAGGCTGCCAGCGCTGGCCATGCTCGCAACCATCGAGCTTGCGCAGCTGCAATAGCGGCTTCCAGGCCTGGTCCAGGCACAGGCAGCGCCAATGCCAAGGCAGCATGCGATCGCAGGCGGTATCCAGGAGCAGGCGGAAAGAGGTCAAGGCGACGGTCCAGGCAGAGGTGTCGGTGCAACACACCAGATATCGACCCTCGGCCAGGTAGTGTTCGATCAAGCGCGGTTCGTCCGGCTCCATCGCGCAACGGATACGACGACTGAGCCAGCGCCAGTTTTCGAGGTAGGGCAATTCGTGAAGGACGGGTTTCATGAACATCATCGCCTAGATAATGATATTCATTATTAAGTGATAATCAGAATCAATTCAAGGTTGGCGAAAAAGAAAAACAAAAAAGCCCGACGCATGGGTCGGGCCTCAAATTGATATTTCCTGCAGGAGTGGGCTTGACCCACCATCACATCTCGTCAGCGACATCGCATCGCGAGGCAAGCCTCTCCTACCTTCGGTCAGCTACCGGCAACGGTCATCCGTTCGATCAGAACGGAACCCGTATGAATGTTGCTGCGGGTTTCAAGATCATTACCGATCGCGACAATCTGCTGGAACATGTCCTTCATATTCCCGGCGATCGTTACCTCCTGGACTGCAAACTGGATCTCGCCGTTCTCAACCCAATACCCCGCCGCGCCACGAGAATAATCGCCGGTCACCATGTTCAAACCGTGTCCCATCAACTCGGTCACCAACAAACCGCGGCCCATGCGTCGAATCAATGCTGCCTGGTCTTCCACGCCATGAGTCACATACAGGTTGTGCACACCACCGGCGTTGGCGGTGCTCGGCAGGCCCAACTTGCGGCCGGAATAGGTACCCAGCACATAGGACACCAACTCACCTTTTTCGACGAACGGCTTGGCATAGGTCGCCAGGCCGTCACCATCGAATGCCGCACTGCCCAATGCACGCTGCAGGTGTGGACGCTCGTCGAGGGTCAACCAGCTGGGAAACAGGCGCTGCCCCATGGCCCCATCGAGGAACGAGGACTTGCGATACAGGTTGCCGCCCGAGATCGCCGACAGAAAGCTACCGAACAGGCCGCCGGCAAGTTCAGCCGAAAACAGCACGGGCACCTCGCAAGTGGGAACCGGGCGCGCGCCCAGGCGGCTGGCCGCCCGTTGTGCGGCGCGCTGGCCGATGCCGCGCGGGTCGGCCAGCAATTCGCCCTGGCGATTGACGTCGTACCAGTAGTCGCGCTGCATCTGCCCGTCAGCCTCAGCAATCATCACACAGCTCAGGCTGTGACGGGTGGAGGCATAGCCGCCGACGAAGCCATGGCTGTTGCCGTAAACCCGGCAGCCCTGGTGGGTATTGAGGGTTGTGCCATCGGCGTTCTTGATCCGGGCATCGGCCTCGAAGGCTGCCGCCTCACAGGCCAGGGCCTTCTCGATTGCTTGCTCGGGAGTAATGTCCCAGGCGTGATACAAGTCGAAATCCGGCAAGTCCCGCGCCATCAGGGCAGGGTCGGCAAGCCCCGCGCATTCGTCTTCAGACGTGTGCTTGGCGATTGCCAACGCTGCAGCGACCGTCTCGCGAATCGCCTCGGCGCCGCTGGCCGAGGTACTGGCCGAGCCTTTGCGCTGGCCCACATACAAGGTGATGCCGAACCCCTGGTCGCGGTTGAACTCGACGGTTTCCACTTCGCGCTGGCGCACCGAGGTCGACAGCCCCTGCTCCAGCGACACCGCCACTTCACAGGCGCTGGCGCCCTGGCGCCTGGCTTCGGCGATGATCTGTTCGACCTGTTCCTGCAACGCCGGCAGGGCCTGTGGACCTACGCTCTGGTCTGCACTCATGGTTTTCTCCACTCAAATTCTGCGTTCGGCGAGGGTCTTGCTACGACCGGGCCGGACAAGCGGCCCCCGACTGGTTATCATGGCGGCGATTCTCAGCGGACTGCCCCCATGGTTGATTCTTACGACAACGCCTTTGATGGCGAAAAAAGCAAAACCCAGGTCAAGCGCGAGATGCAGGCGCTGGTCGATATGGGCGAGCGTCTCACTACGCTCAAGCCCGACACCCTGGCCAAACTGCCCTTGACCGACGAACTGCGCTCGGCACTTGAAGAGCACAAGAAGCACACGGCAAACGAGGCCAAACGGCGACATCGGTCGTTCATCGGCAAGCTGATGCGCGACCAGGACATCGAGGCCATCACTGCGCTTCTTGACCAACTCGACGCGTCCTCCCGCCAGTACAACGAGCGTTTCCACAACCTCGAACGCTGGCGCGACCGGCTGATCGATGGCACCGACGAAGTCCTGGAGAAATTTGTCCAGGAGTACGCCGAGGCGGATCGACAGCAACTGCGCTCGCTGATCCGGCAGGCCCAGCACGAGCTGAAGACCAACAAGACGCCTACCGCCAGCCGCAAGATCTTCAAATACATCCGCGAACTCGACGAAACCCAACGCGGCCTGCGTTGATCTTCGCAACCGGGCAGGCGCCCTGCCCGCCCGGTGTCATTTTCATGCGCCCGTGCCACCCACGGTGATCGCATCGATCTTCAGGGTCGGCTGGCCAACGCCAACCGGTACCGACTGACCGTCCTTGCCGCAGGTACCCACACCGCTGTCCAGGGACAGGTCATTACCGACCATCGACACCCGACTCATGGCTTCCGGACCGTTGCCGATCAGGGTCGCGCCCTTGACGGGAGCGGTAATCTTGCCGTCTTCGATCAGGTAGGCCTCGCTGGTGGAGAACACGAACTTGCCGCTGGTGATATCCACCTGGCCACCGCCGAGGTTGGCGCAGTAGATGCCTTTTTTCACCGAGGCGATGATTTCCGCCGGATCGCTGTCGCCTGCGCGCATGTAGGTGTTGGTCATGCGCGGCATTGGCAGGTGCGCATAAGACTCACGACGCCCGTTGCCGGTGACGGCCATGCCCATCAGGCGAGCATTGAGCTTGTCCTGCATGTAGCCCTTGAGGATGCCGTTCTCGATCAGGGTGGTGCATTCAGTCGGGGTGCCCTCGTCATCCACGCTCAACGAACCGCGGCGACCCTCCAGGGTGCCGTCATCAACGATGGTGCACAGGCTGGACGCAACCTTCTCGCCCATATGGCCACTGTAGGCCGAACTGCCCTTGCGATTGAAGTCACCTTCAAGGCCGTGGCCGACGGCCTCATGCAACAGCACGCCAGACCAGCCTGACCCCAGTACCACAGGCAGGGTGCCTGCCGGCGCTGGAATGGCTTCGAGGTTGACCAGAGCCTGGCGCAACGCTTCACGGGCAAAGCCCATGACCCGTTCATCGGTGAAATAGCGGTAGTCGGTACGGCCGCCCCCCCCGTGGCCGCCGCGCTCCCGCCGGCCATTCTGCTCGACGATCACGCTGACGTTGAAACGCACCAGAGGACGCACATCGGCAGCCAGGCTGCCATCGGCGGCGGCAATCAGGATGCGTTCCCAGACCCCGGCCATGCTCACAGTGACCTGCTGGATACGCGGGTCCAGCGCACGGGTGGCTGCGTCGACACGCTTGAGCAGCTCGACTTTTTCGGCACGGCTGATCACTTCGAGCGGGTTATCGGCGCCATAGAGTTGCGTGACGTCCTGGCTCTTGAACGCCTGGACACTGCCATTCTGCCCCGCACGGGAGATCGAGCGCGCCGCACGGGCTGCCGAGGTCAGGGCTTCGAGGTTGATGGCGTTGCTGTAGGCAAAACCGGTTTTCTCGCCTGACTGGGCCCGTACGCCCACGCCCTGGTCGAGATTGAAACTGCCTTCTTTGACAATCCCGTCTTCGAGTGCCCAGGACTCGGAAATCTGCCCCTGGAAATACAGGTCGGCCGCATCGATGCCCGGCCCGGCCAACTCGCCCAGTACCGACTGCAGGCTGTCGAGGGTCAATCCCCCTGGCGCCAGCAGGTGCTCGCTGACAGTGGATAACATCTCGCTCATAGTCACTCCGAGGTGTGCGCAGGCCGCAAAGCGTCCTGCGAGAAAAAGCGCCGGTGCAAGGCCACCGGCATCCGCGCCCGAATGGACGCCTGTTCGCTGCTGTCGCGTTCACCCAGCAGCACCGCTTCGCCGCTGTCCTGTTCGGCGACGATCCGCCCCCAGGGATCGACGATGGCGGCATGACCATAAGTTTCCCGTGGTCCCGGGTGTGTTCCGCCCTGGGCAGCGGCCAGCACATAGCATTGGGTTTCGATCGCCCGGGCACGTATCAACACTTCCCAGTGCGCCGCCCCGGTCACTGCGGTAAACGCCGCAGGCGCGCTGATCAGCTCGGCACCGGCCTGGCGCAAGACACTGTACAGCTCCGGGAAGCGCAGGTCGTAGCACACGCTCAAGCCCAGCCGCCCCACGGGGGTGTCAGCCACCACCACCTGACTGCCATGGGCATAGTCATCAGACTCCCGATAGCGGCCACGGTTGTCGGCCACATCGACATCGAACAAGTGCAGCTTGTCGTATCGGGCCACGGTGTCGCCATGTTCGTCGATCAACAGTGAACAGGCATGGGACTTGGCTTCAGGCTGACCGACAGGCGGCAAAGGAATGGTACCGGCCACCACCCATAACTTGAGGTCGCGGGCGGTCTGTTTCAACCAGGGCAGGATCGGCCCTTCTCCCGTGGCTTCGGCGCGCCCGATGGCGGCGCTGTCGCGACGCCCCATGGCGGCAAAATTCTCCGGCAACACGGCCAGCCGGGCGCCACCTGCCGCGGCGTGTTCAAGCAAATGCCTGGCGTGTACCAGGTTGGCCTGAACATCGCTCTGGCTGACCATCTGGATCACCGCTGACTTCATGCACGCTCCTGGCTTCACTTCTCGAAAGGCTTCACAAAGCTGATTTTAGGCTCTTTCCACGGACCTTCGATGCGATAGTGAACGCTGGCATAGCGGGCTACGCGGTCGCCAAGCAGGCGGTCAACGAGAAACAGCGCACCACCGACCGCCGGCGCGCCGACAATCAGGGCAGCCAACGGCAAGTTATTGGTCACCGGCAGCGTGACCTGCAGATTGGCATCGACCCGGTCGCGGACCATGTCGAGCGTGCCATCGAGCTCAAGGTTGCTCGATGGACCGGTCAGGGTAATGGGCTCGCGGGTCACGTACACCCCTTCGCTGGCCACCAGCAGCCCTTTGACCCGGTCATAGCTCAAGCCTTTGTCGACCAGGTCGGAGAAGTCCAGCCGCAGGCGCCGGCCGATCGAGTTGAAGTTGAGCAGGCCAAACACCCGCAGCGCCTGGGCGCCGCCCTCGACCTCGACGAACTGCCCCTTGCGCAACGCCGCATCGAGACTGCCGGAGAATCGACCCAGCCCCACCCAGGCGGGTGAACCCGGCCAGCGGCCGTCGACATCCAGACGAAAATCGCGACTGGTAACGGTCGGGGCGAAATTCCAGGCCTTGAGCACGTCGGCCAGGTTCTTACCTTCCAGACGGCCCTTGTACCAGCTGCTGCTTGCACCCGGGGCGCCCTCCCAGCCCGCATTGCCATCAATGATCAGGCCCTTGAGGCTCAAGTCCAGATCGTTCAGGGCAATCCCCTTGGCCGTGGAACGCACCTTCAGGGCAACACTGCCCAGCAGGTCATCTCCGCGAAACAGCTTGTCGATGGTCAGGTCGATGGAGGGGATTTTACGCGGGTCGATATCGGCCATCGGATCGGGGGCGTTGGGCGAAGCAATTTCGGCAGGATCAGCGGCTGGCAGGTGGATGGTCTGCAGGTTGACCACCATCGGAGCACCCTTGGCGTCGGGAATACGTGCGTTGCCGATAACCTCTCTACTGTCCAGGCGCAGCGCCCAGTTGTTGCTGTTGCGGTCCAGGCGTACCACGGCCTGGTTCAAGGTCAGCCCGCCACCTTGCAGCTTGCCGATGCTCAGGTCAGCACCGCGTAGCAACTGGCGGGCATTACCGCTCGGATCATTGCCGGCCAGTCCGCCCAGCTGTTGCTGCCAAGGCTTGAGGTCAAGCTCGGCCAGCCGTCCACGGACGCTCACTCCCTGGCCGGACGGCAGTTGTGGATTGCCGCCACCGAACAGCAGTTCGCCGCGCCCTTGGTCGAGTTTGTCCATGGGAGCGGCGTAAATCAGGCTGGCAACATTGGCGTAACTGGCGCCAAATCGCCGCTCGGCCCCTTGCAAGGTCATGGTGAACTGGCTGTCTCGGGTTTCATCTGCCGTTTTGCCAATGGGCGCAGGCAGATTGATTGCCAGGCCCTTGAGGCTGGAGTCGACCTTCAGCTCATTGTCGCGGCTCCCCAGCTTCAGCTGCAGTTGGTAGGGCAGATCGCCGGCTATCGGCAAGGTCTGCGTGACCTTCAGCCAGTCGGTCAGCGCCTTGAGTGCAACCTGACCCTTGGCTTCTATGCGGCTTTGTATCTCGCCTGGCTTACCTTCGGCAAAAATCTGCGCGGTCATCGGTTTGTCGAACACTCGGGCACTGATGTTCTGACCGCTGAGCCCCTTGTTGTAATCGAAGCGGAAGGCACCCTTGAGCTGTTTCAACTCAAGCACCGGAGCCGCAATTTTCAGGCGGGCATCGTTGGTGTCGAAATCCACGACCACCTTAGGGTGCTCGCCCTTGGCCAGGGGAATATCCAGCTTCAGCTTGCCCTTGAGGCCGCCCTGCCCCTCCCAGCCCGCAAACATCGCCGCGGTACCGATCGGTGCCTCCTGGAGGATTTTCAAGCCATCGCCCAGGCCTCCATCGAAGCCCCCATCCAGATACATGTGGCTGTTCTGGCCGCTGGGAACATGGGGGATGTTGACCTGCACGTCATTCACTTGGGTATCGAGCAGTTGGCCACGCTTGGCAGTGATCCTCACGCCATTGTCGTCGATATACACGTCACCATCGACCTTCTGGACCTGTGGCCAACCTGGCTGGAAGTCCAGCGCGGCATCATGCACCTTGAAGAACAGGCTGATACTGCGCGCCTGCTCCGCGGCACCATGATTGAGCGAACCTTGATACTGGAAATAACCCTCATCGACCGCGCCTTTGAGAATGGCGGTGCGCAACCATTCATCAAGGGCCGGGCTCAGTACCTCCGGCAGGTACTTGGCGGTGTATCGCCCATCACCCTCGACCAGGCCGACGCGCAGGTCCATGTAGTCTTCCTGCCCCTCTTCAAACAGCAGGCGAATGAGAAAATCACCGGCAATCTTGCCCTCTTCGCCCAGTACCTTCAGGTAGGGCGCGATCAGGGTGAAGCCGTCCTGATCCAGGCGCCAGGTCAGGCGCGCGTTGGCTTTCTGGTATTGCCAAGGTTTGGCGAAGATCGGATACAGGTGCAGCATGAAGGCATCGGTATCCAGGCGCAGTTCGCCATGCCCCAGGTCACCGCTGACACTGCCGCTGACATTCCCCGCCGCCGGGGCACCGTGGTAGGCGTTGAAGCCGATTCGCTCCAGATTGGCGGCAAAATTCAAGCGCTGATCGCCAGCAGCCTTGGGGCGAACATCTACCAGCACATTGCGCAAACTCCCGGTGACTTTCAGCCCCTGGACCACGGCCATGGCCCGTTCCGGCAAAGGTGCCAGAGATTCGACCAGGGGTGTGAGCGGGGTCAGGTTCAGGCGGTCTGCCTGGATTTTCCAGGTTTCCTCGACGCCCTCACTCGCGGCGACCTGATTCAATTGCAGGTGCGACTCCCAGCGCGTTTTGCCCAGGCTCATGGCCAGGGAGTCGAGTTTCACATCGAAACCGCGTGCCTGGCGCTGGAACCAGCCATTGAGCGCTACGTTTTCCACCTTGGCCTCTTCGCGGCCGGTATAAGCACCCCGCAACTGCGGCGCGTTTAGACGTACCGTGGCGTTTTGCAGTTGCCCCTTGCCCCAGTTCAGCCAGAACTCGCCGCCGGCCTTGAGCTCCTTGGCTTGCCATTGACCCAGCAAACGGGGCGGCACCCAGCGCGCCCAATCGCTCTGGGGCAGGCTGAGGTAGGCTTCGACTTCACCGTCACGCCAGTGGGCTGCACGGACACGACTGCGCAGACTCATCGCCACGGGTTGGCCGTCAGGCAAGGTCAGGCGTGCGTCCAGACGCTGGCGTACGCTGCCGGTCTGCAGGCCAACGTTGACATAGGTGAGGGTCATGGGGTCGCGCTGGAACGGCTCGAGGGTGACCTGGCTGTCGACGATCGTGACCTTCGACACCACCTGCATACGCTGCAGCAGTTGCTCAGGGTCCAGAGGCTGGTCATCGGTTTTCGGCAGACCATCAAGTGCCCAGGCGCCGTTTTCATCTTCGTGCAGGCTCAGGTGCAAGCCACCGACTTCGAGATTGGCCAGGCGCACCTGACGCTCGGTCAGGCTGGCCCACAAGTTTGGAACCACTTTGACGCCGTCCAGGCGCAACGCCGTTGTGCCCTCGCCAACCTGGATGTCATTGACCAGCAGCACCGGTGCCAAGCCACTCCAGCGCCCTTCCAGGCTGCCGATGTGCACGGGCAAGCCCAAGGCCTGCTCGGCCTTGTCTTCAACTTCAGCGCGGTATTCGGCTACCAGGGGCACCAGCTGTCGGCCAAGGCTGACATACAGCGCCACCAGCACAGCCAGCAAGGCACAGATCCCCAGGCCCCAGCGGGTCATGGCGCCTAGAACGCGCATCAGACGTTCCATGGCAATGGCCCTCCAAGTCGTGCCTTAACTATGGCCGCAACCGGGCGCTTTGCCACCCGGCCTTGCGGCCAGGTGCAATCAGACTGCGTCAGAGCAGCACCACATCGTATTGTTCCTGGGAATACATGGACTCGACCTGAAAGCGGATGGTTCGTCCGATGAAGGTTTCAAGCTCGGCGACGTTCCCCGACTCCTCATCCAGCAGGCGATCCACCACCTTTTGATTGGCCAGCACTCTATAGCCTTCGGCCTGGTAGGCACGGGCTTCGCGAAGGATTTCGCGGAAAATCTCGTAACAAACTGTCTCGGGAGTTTTCAGCTTGCCGCGACCCTGGCAGCACAGGCACGGCTCACACAACACCTGCTCCAGGCTTTCACGGGTGCGCTTGCGCGTCATCTGCACCAGGCCCAGCTCGGTGATGCCGATGATGTTGGTCTTGGCGTGATCGCGTTCCAGCTGCTTTTCCAGGGTGCGCAGCACCTGGCGCTGGTGCTCCTCATCTTCCATGTCGATGAAGTCGATGATGATGATCCCGCCGATGTTGCGCAGGCGAAGCTGCCGGGCGATGGCGGTGGCCGCTTCCAGGTTGGTCTTGAAGATGGTCTCTTCAAGGTTGCGGTGCCCGACAAAAGCGCCGGTGTTGACGTCGATGGTGGTCATCGCTTCAGCCGGATCGACCACCAGGTAGCCGCCGGATTTGAGCGGTACCTTGCGCTCCAGGGCGCGCTGGATCTCGTCTTCCACACCATAGAGATCGAAGATCGGCCGCTCGCCCGGATAGTGCTCCAGGCGATCGGCGATTTCCGGCATCAGTTCGGCGACGAACTGCGTGGTCTTCTGGAAGGTTTCCCGGGAGTCGATGCGGATTTTCTCGATCTTCGGGTTGACCAGGTCGCGCAACGTGCGCAGGGCCAGGCCCAGGTCTTCGTAGATTTCCGTTGGCGCGCCGACGGTCTTGATCTGGGCGCCGATCTGGTCCCAGAGCCTGCGCAGGTAGCGGATATCCATCAGGATCTCGTCGGCACCGGCACCTTCGGCCGCAGTCCGCAAGATAAAGCCCCCTGCGTCCTGGATGTTCTCCTGGGCCACGCAGTCGGTAACCACCTGCTTGAGGCGTTCCCGTTCGGCTTCGTCTTCGATCTTCAGGGAAATACCAACGTGGCTGGTGCGCGGCATATACACCAGGTAACGCGAGGGAATCGACAGTTGCGTGGTCAGCCGCGCGCCTTTGGAGCCAATCGGATCCTTGGTGACCTGCACCACCAGGCTCTGGCCTTCATGCACCAGGGCACTGATGCTCTCCACGGCCGAGCCTTCGCGCTGGGAAATTTCCGAGGCGTGGATGAAGGCGGCGCGGTCCAGACCGATGTCGACAAATGCAGCCTGCATTCCAGGCAGCACACGAACCACCTTGCCCTTGTAGATGTTGCCGACAATGCCGCGCCGCTGGGTACGCTCTACATGCACTTCCTGAAGAACACCGTTCTCCACCACCGCCACGCGTGATTCCATCGGTGTGATATTGATCAGAATCTCTTCACTCATGGCAGGCTCTCGTCAAAGGACTTCAGTAATGATGGATCGCTCGCAGGCGACTGGCTAGCAGCTGTCCGGTGTGTCCTCGCTCAACGGGCCGACAACGGTTGCCAGCAAGGAATGGCGAATTGGCTGAGCAGCTCGGCAGTTTCACTCAAGGGTAAACCGACCACCGCTGAATAACTGCCTTCGATTCGCTGCACGAACACCGCGCCCAGACCCTGAATCGCGTAGCTGCCTGCCTTGTCCAGCGGCTCGCCGCTGTCCCAGTAGGCCTGTGCTTCTTGTTGGGTAATGTGACGAAACCGAACCTGGCTGGCAACGCAGACACTCAGGCAACGCTCCCGGTCGGCAACCGCCACGGCGGTCAGTACCTGATGTTCGCGGCCGGACAAGGCCGCCAGCATGGCCAGAGCATCCTCACGGTCGGCGGGCTTGCCCAGAATGCGTCCGTCCAATACCACTGCGGTGTCGGCGCCCAGGACGGCAAACGTTCCGTCCGTGGCCGGGCCTGCCAAGGAGGCCATGCCGGCTGCGGCCTTGTCCCGCGCCAGGCGTTCGACATAGGCAGGCGCGGCTTCGCCCGACAAAGGGCTTTCGTCGATCGAAGCGCTCAACGCAGTAAATGGAATGCCGATCTGGGTCAGCAACTCACGGCGGCGGGGTGAACCAGAGGCCAGGTACAGCAGGGTCATCGTGACTTCTCCCTGTCAACGTCGGGTAGCGGGCTCAGTTGATACCCAGGCGCAATCGCAGTCCGCGCAGGCCATAACTGACCCACGGCCAGAGCAAAGCGCTGATGACCGCCGACCAGATCAGCGCCAGGGTCGGCAGACGATTGCCGGTCAGGGCGCTAAGCCACAGTTGCACCAGCTGTGCCAGACCGAAGATCACCAGGATCACCAGGCTTTGCTGCCACATCGGGAACATCCGCAGGCGTTGCTGCAACGACAGCACCAGGAAGGTAATCAAGGTCAGGACCAGGGCGTTCTGCCCCAGCAAGGTGCCGTACAACACGTCCTCGGCAAGGCCCAGGACAAATGCAGTGGTCATGCCGACTTTATGTGGCAGGGCCAGGGTCCAGAAGGCCAACAGCAGCGCCAGCCACATCGGCCGGAACACCTCCATGAACTGCGGCAACGGCGAAACGCTGAGCAGCAGGCCAACGACAAAGGTCAGCCAGACCACCCAGCCGTTTCGGCTGCGAGTACTTACCATCAGTTTCTCTCCCGGGAAGGGGGTGCCGCAGTGCCGCTGGCCGCTGCCGGCGTTGCTGCGGGCGCTGCCGTTGCAGGCGCCGCTGTCGGTGCCACGTTGGCAGGCGTTGCCGGGGTGCTAGTGGCCGCGGGTGCAGGTGCAGTTGGAGTCGCGCCGGGCGCAACCGGCTCGGTGGCCCCGGGCAGACCTTGTCGATCTGCGGCTTCCTGGGCCATCGCGGCATCGCTCGCGCGCTGCTCGGGGGTGCGGCTGTCGGTGAACACCAGCAACAGGTAGCGGCTGCGATTGAGTGCAGCGGTGGGGATGGCCCGGACAATGGCGAACGGCTGCCCGGAGTCGTGGATCACTTCCTTGACCGTGGCCACCGGATAACCGGCCGGAAAACGCTGCCCCAGGCCAGAACTGACCAACAGGTCGCCTTCCTTGATGTCGGCGGTGTCGGCGACATGGCGCAGTTCCAGGCGCTCGGGATTACCGGTACCACTGGCGATGGCCCGCAAACCGTTGCGATTGACCTGCACAGGAATACTGTGGGTGGTATCGGTCAGCAGCAGGACGCGAGCGGTATAGGGCATCAGCTCCACCACCTGCCCCATCAGGCCACGGGCATCGAGCACCGGCTGGCCCAGGACCACGCCGTCACGCTCGCCCTTGTTGATCAGGATACGGTGGGTGAACGGGTTGGGGTCGACACCGATCAACTCGGCGACCTCGACCTTCTCATTGACCAATGCCGAGGAGTTGAGCAACTCGCGCAGGCGCACGTTCTGCTCGGTCAAGGCCGCGAGCTTCTGCACGCGCCCTTGCATCAGCAAGGCTTCGGTCTTTAGTTTTTCGTTCTCGGCGATCAGCTCGGTACGGCTGCCGAACTGGCCGGCGATACCCTGCCACAGGCTCTGCGGCAAGTCGGTGATGTGGTACGACTCCATCAGGACCAGTCCCATCTGGCTGCGCACCGGTTTGAGCAGGGTGAAGCGCGCATCGACCACCATCAGGGTGATCGACAGCACAACCAGCACCAGCAGGCGTACGCCCAGCGAAGGGCCCTTGGCGAAAAGCGGTTTAATGGGCCGCTCCTCGTGGACGACTATTCAAGAGGTCATTCATACGGCAATGCACCGGCCTGCTTGTGGATTGACGGAAAATGACGCCCACACGGACGTCAGCCCAGCACATACAGGTAGCACTGTGGGCACTACCTGTAAACCGGGGCGGCATGTTTGCTGCAGCCAGCTTATTCGCTGGAGAGCAGGTCCATGGTGTGTTTGTCCATCATTTCCAGGGCGCGACCGCCGCCACGGGCGACACAGGTCAGCGGGTCTTCGGCAACGATGACCGGCAGGCCGGTTTCCTGGGCCAGCAGCTTGTCCAGGTCGCGCAGCAGTGCGCCACCACCGGTCAGCACCAGGCCACGCTCGGCGATGTCCGAGGCGAGTTCCGGCGGCGACTGCTCCAGGGCGCTCTTGACCGCCTGGACGATAGTTGCCAGCGACTCTTGCAGGGCTTCGAGCACTTCGTTGGAGTTCAGGGTGAAGGCACGTGGCACACCCTCGGCGAGGTTACGGCCGCGAACATCGACTTCACGGACTTCGCCACCCGGATAGGCAGTACCGATTTCCTGCTTGATACGCTCGGCGGTGGATTCGCCGATCAGGCTGCCGTAGTTGCGGCGCACGTAGGTCACGATCGCTTCGTCGAAACGGTCGCCGCCCACCCGTACGGATTCGGCATAGACCACACCATTCAGGGAGATCAGCGCAATTTCAGTGGTGCCGCCACCGATATCGACGACCATCGAACCGCGGGCTTCCTCGACCGGCAGGCCGGCACCGATGGCGGCGGCCATTGGCTCTTCGATCAGGAACACTTCGCGGGCGCCGGCGCCCAGCGCCGACTCACGAATGGCACGACGCTCGACCTGGGTCGATTTGCACGGCACGCAGATCAGCACCCGAGGGCTAGGCTGCAGGAAGCTGTTCTCGTGAACCTTGTTGATAAAATACTGCAGCATTTTTTCGCAGACGCTGAAGTCGGCGATCACGCCGTCCTTCATCGGACGAATGGCAGCAATGTTGCCAGGTGTACGGCCCAACATGCGCTTGGCTTCAGTACCGACAGCGACGACACTTTTCTGGTTGCCGTGAGTACGAATGGCCACAACCGATGGCTCATTCAGGACGATACCGCGCTCACGCACGTAAATAAGGGTGTTGGCAGTGCCCAGGTCGATGGAAAGATCGCTGGAAAACATGCCACGCAGTTTCTTGAACATGGGAAAGTGACCCTAGGCAACGCGTGGGTAAAAAAGTGCGGCAAACTCTAACAACGGCGGGGATTTTGGGCAAGGCGCCAATATGTTAAATTGGCAGTTTTTCCGAGCAAGCCAGCACACGATCGCGGCCTTATGACCGTAAATCTGTCAGCATGTTCCTCATCGCGGACCAATTCCGTTTTTGTTTCCCCAGGAGATCCCCATGGCGCTTGAACGCTGCGACGTGGAAAAGATCGCTCATCTGGCCCGATTGGGCCTCAATGAAGGCGATTTGCCACGCACTACCGATGCCCTGAACAGTATTCTGGGACTGGTCGACCAGATGCAAGCGGTCGACACCACTGGCATCGAGCCATTGGCCCACCCACTTGAAGCCAGTCAGCGCCTGCGCGCCGATGTGGTAACAGAAAGTAACCAGCGCGAATCCTACCAGGCCATCGCCCCGGCGACCGAAAACGGCCTGTACCTGGTTCCGAAAGTCATCGAGTAAGGGAATAGAGCCTGCCATGCATCAACTGACCCTGGCCGAGATCGCCCGCGGACTCGCCGACAAGAAATTCTCTTCCGAAGAGCTGACCCAGAGCCTGCTGGCGCGGATCAAGCAGCTCGATCCGCAGCTGAACAGCTTCATCAGTGTCACCGACGAACTGGCCCTGAGCCAGGCCCGTGCTGCCGACGCCCGTCGCGCCGCCGGTGAAACCGGTGCCCTGCTCGGCGCCCCGCTGGCGCACAAGGACCTGTTCTGCACCGAGGGCGTACGCACCAGTTGCGGCTCGAAGATGCTCGACAACTTCACGGCGCCCTACGACGCCACCGTGGTTGCCAAGCTGGCCGAAGCCGGCACCGTGACCCTGGGCAAGACCAACATGGACGAGTTCGCCATGGGCTCGGCCAACGAGTCGAGCCACTACGGCGCGGTCAAGAACCCGTGGAACCTCGAGCACGTTCCCGGCGGTTCGTCCGGTGGTTCGGCTGCGGCCGTCGCAGCGCGCCTGCTGCCAGCTGCCACCGGCACCGACACTGGCGGTTCCATTCGCCAGCCCGCCGCCCTGACCAACCTCACTGGCCTGAAACCGACGTACGGTCGGGTTTCGCGCTGGGGCATGATCGCCTACGCCTCCAGCCTCGACCAGGGCGGCCCGATGGCCCGCACGGCCGAAGACTGCGCATTGATGCTGCAAGCGATGGCCGGCTTCGACGCCAAGGACTCCACCAGCATCGACGAGCCCGTCCCGGACTACAGCGCCAGCCTGAATAGCTCGCTGCAAGGCCTGCGCATCGGCCTGCCGAAGGAATACTTCGGCGCAGGCCTGGACCCGCGCATCGCCGAGCTGGTCCAGGCCAGCGTCAAGGCGCTGGAAAACCAGGGTGCCGTGATCAAGGAAATCAGCCTGCCGAACATGCAGCACGCCATCGCCGCGTACTATGTGATCGCCCCGGCCGAAGCCTCCTCCAACCTGTCGCGTTTCGACGGCGTGCGCTTCGGCTACCGCTGCGAGAATCCGGCCGACCTGACCGACCTGTACAAACGCTCCCGTGGCGAGGGTTTCGGCAGCGAAGTGCAACGCCGGATCATGGTCGGTACCTACGCCCTGTCGGCTGGCTACTACGACGCCTACTACCTGAAGGCACAGAAGATCCGCCGCCTGATCAAGAACGACTTCATGGCCGCCTTTGAAGACGTCGACGTGATCATGGGCCCGACCACGCCAAACCTGGCCTGGAAAATTGGCGCCAAGAACAACGATCCGGTCGCCGCGTACCTGGAAGACATCTACACCATCACCGCCAACCTCGCGGGCCTGCCGGGCCTGTCGATGCCAGCCGGTTTTGTCGATGGCCTGCCGGTTGGCGTGCAACTGCTGGCCCCGTATTTCCAGGAAGGCCGCCTGCTCAACGTCGCGCACCGCTATCAGCAAGTCACTGACTGGCACACTCGCGCACCTAACGGCTTCTGAGGGATCACCACATGCAATGGGAAGTTGTCATCGGGTTGGAGATTCATACCCAGCTCGCCACCCAGTCGAAGATTTTCTCCGGCAGCGCCACCACGTTCGGCTCCGAGCCCAACACCCAGGCCAGCCTGATCGACCTGGGCATGCCCGGCGTACTGCCGGTGCTCAACCAGGAAGCAGTGCGCATGGCCTGCATGTTCGGTCTGGCGATTGACGCCGAGATCGGCCATCACAACGTGTTTGCGCGCAAGAACTACTTCTACCCCGACCTGCCCAAGGGCTACCAGATCAGCCAGATGGAGCTGCCGATCGTCGGCAAGGGCCACCTGGACATCGCCCTGGAAGACGGTACCGTCAAGCGCATCGGCATTACCCGTGCGCACCTCGAAGAGGATGCCGGCAAGAGCCTGCACGAAGACTTCAGCGGTTCGACCGGTATCGACCTGAACCGTGCCGGCACTCCGCTGCTGGAAATCGTCTCCGAGCCCGAGATGCGTAGCGCCAAGGAAGCCGTGGCCTACGTCAAGGCCATCCACGCCCTGGTGCGTTACCTGGGCATCTGCGACGGCAACATGGCCGAAGGCTCGCTGCGTTGCGACTGCAACGTCTCGATCCGACCAAAAGGCCAGGTCGAGTTCGGCACCCGCTGCGAGATCAAGAACGTCAACTCGTTCCGCTTCATCGAGCGCGCGATCAACAGCGAGATCCAGCGCCAGATCGAACTGATCGAAGACGGCGGCAAGGTCACCCAGGAAACCCGCCTGTACGACCCGAACAAAGACGAAACCCGTTCCATGCGCAGCAAGGAAGAAGCCAACGACTACCGTTACTTCCCCGACCCGGACCTGCTGCCGGTCGTGATCGAAGGCGCCTACCTCGACACCATCCGCGCCACCCTGCCGGAACTGCCACCGCAAAAGCGCGAGCGTTTCCAGAGCCAGTTCGGCCTCTCTGCCTACGATGCCAACGTGCTGGCCTCCAGCCGCGAGCAAGCCGACTACTTCGAGCAGGTGGTCAGCGTGTGCGGCGATGCCAAGCTTGCCGCCAACTGGGTCATGGTCGAGCTGGGCAGCCTGCTCAACAAGCTCGGTCTCGAGATCGACCAGGCGCCGGTCAGTGCCGAACATCTGGGCGGTATGCTCAAGCGCATCCTCGACAACACCATCAGCGGCAAGATCGCCAAGGTCGTGTTCGAGAAGATGGCCGCCGGTGAAGGCGATGCCGACCAGATCATCGAAGCCGAAGGCCTCAAGCAGGTCACCGACAGCGGTGCAATCGAGAAGGTCCTGGACGAAGTGCTGGCGGCCAATGCCGAGCAGGTCGAGCAGTACCGCGCCGCCGATGAGGCCAAGCGCGGCAAGATGTTCGGCTTCTTCGTCGGCCAGGCCATGAAGGCCTCCAAAGGCAAGGCCAACCCGCAGCAAGTGAACCAATTGCTCAAGAGCAAGCTCGAAGGTTAATTGCTGATCGCGGGCAAGCCCGCTCCTACCTGTAGGAGTGGGCTTGCCCGCGATGGCCACACCCCCGGAGCACTTGCATACATGTGGCGTCCCCTCAGCGCACTCGCGCTCTTTGCCCTGCTGGCCGGCTGCGCCAGCCACGATATCGATCCCCGCGGTTACGACAAGACCGGCACCGCCTCCTATTACGGTTCCCGACACCACGGTAAACGCACTGCCAGTGGCGAGCCCTTCAACAAGAATGCCTTGACCGCTGCCCACCGCAGCCTGCCCTTCGGCACCCGGGTCAAGGTCACCAACCTGAAAAACGATCGCACGGTCGTGGTACGCATCAATGACCGCGGCCCGCACACCCGTGGCCGGTTGATTGACCTGTCTCAGGCCGCCGCAGAAAAACTGGGCATGATCCGTAGCGGAACGGCGCGTGTACGGGTACAAAGTCTCAGCGACTGATCCTGTAACGGAGTACGACTATTTTCGACCTGGCCGCTTTACCCACCTTCAGCCTGCTGCAACTGAGCTTCGGCCTGCTGTTGCTGATCGCCGGTGCCGAACTGCTGGTGCGCGCCGCCTTGCGCCTGGCCGCCAGCCTGCAGGTACGCCCGTTGATCATCGGCTTGAGCCTGGTGGCCTTCGGCAGCAGCGCACCGCAACTGACCGTCAGCCTCCAGGCCGCCTATACCGGCGCACCGGATGTGGCGGTGGGCAGCGTGGTCGGCAGCAACATCTTCAACATCCTCGTCACCCTGGGCCTGGCTGCGCTGATCATTCCGCTGCGCGTCTCGCGCCAACTGGTGCGCCTGGACATCCCCCTGATGATCGGCGCCAGCCTGCTGGTCTATCTGCTGGCCCTCAACGAACTGCTCGGACGCCTGGAAGGTGCGCTGCTACTGGCAGGCCTGGTGGGCTACCTGGCAATCCTCTGGCATCAGTCGCGTCACTATGCTCGTACCTACCCTGCCCCCGGCCCACGGCCGCAGCAAGGTGGCGGGTTCTGGATCACCAGCCTTCTGATGATGCTCACGGGCCTGGGCTTGCTCAGCCTTGCCGGGCACCTGTTGCTGGAGGCCGCCGTGGAAGTGGCGGTGGACCTTGGACTGTCGGAGCGGGTGATCGGCCTGACGGTCGTGGCGGTCTGCACCTCGCTACCGGAGCTGGCGACATCGCTGATCGCGGCCCTGCGGGGTGAACGGGAGATCGCCGTGGGCAACGTGATCGGCAGCAACCTCTTCAACCTGCTGGCGGTGCTCGGCCTGACGGCCCTGATTGCGCCCGAGCCCTTGTCCATTTCGCCCAATGCCCTGGATTTCGACCTGCCGGTGATGCTTGGCGTCGCCGCCTTGAGCCTCCCGGTGTTCTACTCGGGTTACCGGGTCACCCGCGCCGAAGGTCTGGTGTTTCTCGGTTTGTACCTGGCCTATGGACTGCACGTGGTGGCCTTCACCACGGGCATGCCGTTGGCCACCCGCCTGGAAAAACTGATGCTGTTCTATGCACTGCCAGCGCTGGGAGCCTGCTTGCTGTACACGACCCTGCGCGCCTGGCGCCGCCAACACTAAGGAAAACAACATGGGCGACAACAACAAAACCGGTGAACAAGTCCGCCGCCAGGTCATGGGCGATGCCTTCGTCGATCGTGCGCTGGGCAATGCCACCGACTTCACCCAGCCGCTGCAGGACTTCGTCAACGAACACGCCTGGGGCAGCGTCTGGAGCCGTGAAGGGCTGCCGCTGAAAACCCGCAGCCTGATCACCCTGGCTGCCTTGACCGCGCTCAAGTGCCCGCAAGAACTCAAGGGCCACGTGCGCGGCGCCCTGAACAACGGTTGCACCGTCGAAGAGATTCGTGAAGCGCTGCTGCACTGCGCGGTGTACGCCGGCGTGCCCGGCGGCCATCGACGCGTTTCGCGCCGCCCAGGAGGTGATCGACAGCTACCAGCAAGGCTGATCGATCACCCCGCGCCCGGGCCGTCAGTCGGCAGCGACGGCGGCCTTGTGGCCCTTCTTCTTCAGCCAGAAGGCCACGCCCAGTACCACCAGCCATACTGGAATCAGCAGCACCGAAATGCGGATGCCGGGAGTCAGGTACATGATCACCAGGATCAGGGCCAGGAAGGCCAGGCACACATAGTTGGTCAGCGGGTAGCCCCAGCTCTTGTAGAACGTGGTTTCGCCAGCTGCCTGCTTGGCGCGGCGGAACTTCAGGTGGGTGATGCTGATGATCCCCCAGTTGATCACCAGCGACGACACCACCAGCGCCATCAGCAAGCCGAACGCTTCAGCCGGCATCAGGTAGTTGATCACCACACACAATCCCGTCGCCAGCGCCGAGATCCCCAGGGCCGCCAGGGGCACACCACGAGCGTTGACCTTGAGCAGGCTCTTGGGCGCATCGCCCTGCACCGCAAGGCCGAACAGCATGCGGCTGTTGCAGTACACGCAGCTGTTGTAGACCGACAGGGCCGCCGTCAGCACGACCAGGTTGAGGATCGTCGCGACCAGGTTGCTGTCCAGCGCATGAAAGATCATCACGAAGGGGCTGCCCCCCTGCACTACCTTCTGCCACGGGTACAGCGACAGCAGCACGGCCAGCGCGCCGATGTAGAAAATCAGGATGCGGTAGATCACCTGGTTGGTGGCGCGCGGAATGCTGTACTTGGGGTTGTCGGCCTCGGCGGCGGTAATCCCCACCAGTTCCAGGCCGCCAAAGGAAAACATGATCACGGCCAGGGCCATCATCAGGCCACTGACGCCGTTGGGGAAGAAGCCGCCGAACTGCCAGAGGTTGGCAACGCTGGCATCCGGGCCGCCGTTGCCGCTGATCAACAGATAGCCACCAAAGGCAATCATGCTGACGATGGCCACCACCTTGATCAGGGCGAACCAGAACTCCATCTCGCCGTAGACTTTCACCTGGCTGAGGTTGATCAAGTTGATCACGACAAAGAAGATCGCCGCCGTGGCCCACGTCGGAAAACCCGGCCACCAGTACTGGATGTAGATCCCCACGGCCGTCAGTTCGGCCATGCCCACCAGCACATACAGCACCCAGTAGTTCCAGCCCGACATGAACCCGGCGAACTCGCTCCAGTAGCGATGGGCAAAGTGACTGAAGGTGCCGGACACCGGCTCCTCGACCACCATCTCACCCAGCTGGCGCATGATGAAAAAAGCGATCAGGCCGGCAATCGCATAGCCCAGCAGCACCGAAGGGCCCGCCAGCTGGATGGTCTGGGCAATCCCCAGGAACAGGCCTGTACCGATGGCACCACCGAGTGCGATCAACTGGATATGGCGATTCTTCAACCCGCGGTGCAACCGCTCTGGGGTGATCTCGTCTTGCATGAAGTGTCCTCTGAGGGGGAGGCAGTGTTGGAATTATTTTCTTACAGAATCTAGATCCAACCGCCCCACTGCAAGAAAAAGATGCCGATATTGGTGGTAATGGCGGCCATCAGGGTGGTTATGACGATGATTGCCGCCGCCAGCTCGTGGTTGCCATTGGTCGACCTCGCCATTACATAGCTGGCCGCCGCCGTAGGGCTGCCGAAGTACAGGAACAAGATGCCCAGCTCCGCTCCACGAAACCCCCACAGCCAGGCACCCAGGGTAGCCAACAGGGGCAACCACACCATCTTCAACAGGCTGACACTGACCGCCAGCCCCCCGCTTTGACGCAATGACGCCAGCGACAGGGTACCGCCGATACAGATCAGTGCCAGGGGCAGCGTCATCTGCGCCAGATAGTCACCGGAGGTCAGCAACCAGTTCGGCAGGGCCACCTGCCCATAAGCCAGCACCGCCGCCAGCAGCACACTGATGATCAGTGGATTACGCAGGATGCTCTTGCAGATGCTCCATGGATCGGACTTGGCGCTCGGGCTGTACACCGCCAATACCACCACCGAAAGGGAGTTGTAGAGCAGGATCACCAGGCCCGCGAGGACCGCGCCCAGCGAAATGCCGTAATCGCCATACATACTCGCCGCCAGCGCCAGGCCGATGACCCCGTTATTGCCACGGAATGCGCCCTGGGTGTAGATGCCACGGTCTGCACGGGGGCAGCGCCAGATCGCCAGGCCCCATGCCAGGCCGAATCCGATCAGGGTGGCAAGGGCAAAGTAGATCAACAACCCAGGCTGGACTGCAGTGGTCAGGTCAGCGTGGTAGATCCCCAGGAACAACAATGCCGGCATGCAGACATTGAAGACCAGGGCCGAAGCCGTGTGGATGAAGCCGTCGTTGATGGCATTGATGCGCTTGAGCAGCACGCCCATGAACAACATGGCAAAGACCGGCGCCGTGATGTTCAGCGTCTGGAGAAAGAGGGCGAGCATGCAGGGCGGTCCCGGTGGCTGTCGTTAGGGGGCTAATGATACGCCTGCGCCGCCGGATAAATCGATTGCGGGGCGAGCTCGCTGCACGCTCGATCACAGGCTGTCGGCAGCGGCTACACCGGCGATCTGTAGCCGCTGCCGAGGAACGAGACTGCAATCGACTGAGCAGCAGCCGCCAGGTGGGGCTTGCCCCGCGATTTCAGGGGTTAACGCCGAACCGGCCGCTTCTGCAGTTTGCGCTGCAAGGTACGCCGGTGCATGCCCAGGGCCCGGGCGGTGGCGGAGATATTGCCCTCGTGCTCGGTCAGCACGCGCTGGATGTGCTCCCACTGCAGGCGGTCGACCGACATCGGGTTTTCCGGCACCAGGCTGTCCAGATCGGCATGCTCGGACAGCAATGCCGCCAGCACATCATCGGCATCGGCTGGTTTGCACAGGTAGTTGCAGGCACCGCGCTTGATGGCCTCGACGGCCGTGGCGATGCTCGAGTAACCGGTGAGGATCACCACGCGCATTTCCGGATCGAGCTCCAGGAGCTTGGGCAGCAACACCAGACCCGAGTCGCCGTCCATCTTCAGGTCCAGGGTGGCGTAGTCAGGCACATCCTGCTGGGCCAGTACCAACCCTTCTTCGGCGGAACTGGCCGTACTCACGCGAAAGCCGCGGCGACTCATGGCCCGGGCCATGACCCGGGTAAAGGTGGCGTCGTCATCTACCAGCAACAGGTGTGGCAGCTCTTCGCCTTCAACCTGAATTTCATCACTCATCACACATCTCCTCGCGCGTCACGCGGCAGGCGCAGCTCGGTGAGCGTACCGCCCTCTTCATGACTATAGAGTTTTACCGAGCCGCCAGCACGGGTCACGCTGGCCTTGCTCAAGAACAGGCCAAGGCCGAAGCCCTTGCCCTTGGTGGTAAAGAAGGGTTTGCCGATGGACTCGGCAATGGCCACCGGCACGCCCGGGCCGTGGTCACGGATGCTGATGACCATGTCCTGGGCATCCCAGTCCAGGCGCACTTCAAGCTCGTCGGGGCAGGCATCGGCTGCATTGTTCAGCAGGTTCAGCAACGCCTGGGTGAGGTCGGGTGGCGGCGCCAGGCGCGGCACACTGCCCTGGCCCAGGCGCTGGAAGCGATAACTGGCCTCGGGGCGCATCAGGTGCCAGCGGTTGAGGGCTTCATCCAGCCAGGCGGTCACTTCCTGGTCCTCGACGGCCATGCGCCGATTGGCTTCAGCGGCACGCACCAGGTTCTGCAGGGTTTCCTTGCACAGCTTGACCTGGTCCTGAAGCACCGCCAGGTCTTCCTGCAGCAGTGGGTCGTGGTGGTCCTGGCGCATTTCCTTGATCAGCACGCTCATGGTTGCCAGGGGTGTACCCAGCTCGTGGGCGGCACCGGCAGCCTGGGTCGCCACGGCCAGCAGTTGCTCGTCACGCAGGCCCTCCTCACGTCGCTCGGCGCGCAGTTGCTCCTGGCGGCGCAGCTCTTCGGCCATCTTGGCTGCGAAAAAGGTGATCACCGCAGCGGCCAGGGCGATGCTCAGCCACATGCCGTAGACCTGCATCTTTTCCCGTGCCATGGGGAAGGTTTCCAACGGATAGAACTGCACCAGCAACAGGCTGTAGGCAGCCAGGGCAATACCGGAAAGAATCAGCGAATAGACCCAGGGCAACGTCACCGCAGCAATCGCCAGCGGCACCAGGTAATAGGAGACGAAGGGGTTGGTGGAGCCACCCGAGTAGTAGAGCAAGGCACTGTGAATCAGCAGGTCGCAGGCCAGCTGGAAGGCGTACTCGAGCTCCGTGACCGGCAACGACAGGCGCAGGCGCAATGCCGTGAAGGCACACAGTAGTGACGACAGACCCAGGGTGATTACCAGCGACAACCAGGGCAGCGGCAGCAGGTCGGTCCAGTAGGCAACACCTACTGAGCCTGCCTGGGCGGCCAGCACCAGGATGCGGATGAAGGTCAGGCGCCAGAGGTTCTGGCGAGTGGCGGACAACATTTGTACGGGGGCGAGCATGAGCTCTCCTGATGAGTGCTCCAGGGCGAATCGTGGCGAGTATACCGAAGCTGCAGGCGCGGCTGCTGACATGCGGCAAAGCGCCACACTTTTTTACACAACAATGATGGCCTTTTTGAACCTCACTGCACTCTTGCCAGTCTCATGGGCCATGCGTGGAATGGAGCTCCCAGCGCCCACGCCTTTTTTCAAGGAGTCATACATGCTCAACCCTCGTCGTAGCGCCGCCCTCGTGATGGCCACCAGCATGCTCGCCAGCCTTCCGGCACTGGCCGAGGCGCCCCGTTACAACCAGATCTCGCTGCGCGCCGAAGTCAGCAAGGAAGTGGCTCGCGACCTGATGATCGTGACCCTGTACAGCGAAGCGCAGAACACCGACCCGGGCAAGCTGGCCAACGAAATTACCGAGACCATGAACAAGGCGGTGAAGCAGGCCCGTGAAGTCAAGGAAGTGAAGATCAGCCAGGGCAGCCGCAACAGCTACCCGATCTACGACAACAAGGGGCAGAAAATCACCGGCTGGCGCGAGCGTGCCGAACTGCGCCTGGAAAGCGCCGACTTCCCTGCCCTGTCCAAACTGACCGGCGAGCTGCTGCAACAACTAAAAATGGGTGGCATGGACTTCTCCATCGCGCCAGCCACACGCAAATCCAGTGAGGACGAGCTGCTCAAGGACGCGGTCAATGCCTTCAAGACCCGCGCTCAACTGGCCACCGAGGCCCTGGGCGGCAAGGGCTACAAAGTGGTCAACTTGAACCTCAACAGCAGCGGCTACCCGCATCCCTATGCCCGCAGCGCCCCAATGATGATGAAAGCCAGCATGGATGCCGAAGGCGCCGCGCCAAGCCCGGACATCGAGGCGGGCACCAGCCAGGTCAGCCTGAGCGCCGACGGCACCATCGAAGTTCAAATGCCCTGAGCCACGCCTATGCTCTACCGCGGCAGTTTCGGCTGCCGCGATGGCCACACCCGACAACACGCGCACCATCCTGGTGCTTGGCGTGAATCAATCTGCGCACAACGTCTTCGAAACAATCTGAAATACCCACTCGCAAACGATCAACTCCGTAAAATTTACACGGATGCGACATTCCTGTACGTCCGTCCCACTCTTTGTTGTCATACATCCTTTTGACTGTTGCATTGGGTACAGGGCCTGCATAAGTATCCGCAGTACGGCTCACAAGGCCCCCTCAAAATCAAAAATGACAACAAATGAGGCCACCATGCTCAAACACGCGGTCATTCCGTTCCTGGTCGGCGCAGGCTTGCTTGCCGGCGCACCCTCAGCCCTCGCGGCGACTAACCTGGTGTTTTGCTCAGAAGGCAGCCCGGCCGGATTCGATCCCGGCCAATACACCACCGGAACCGACTTCGATGCCTCAGCCGAGACAGTCTTCAACCGCCTGAGCCAGTTCGAACGTGGCGGCACTGCGGTCATCCCGGGCCTTGCGACCCGCTGGGACATCTCCGACGATGGCCTGACCTACACCTTCCACCTGCGTGAAGGCGTCAAGTTCCACACCACCGACTTCTTCAAGCCGACGCGCGAATTCAACGCCGACGACGTCCTGTTCACCTTCAACCGCATGCTCGACAAGGACATGCCGTTCCGCAAGGCCTACCCCACCGAGTTCCCTTACTTCACCGACATGGGCATGGACAAGAACATTGCCAAGGTGGAGAAGCTCGACGACCACACCGTCAAGTTCACCCTCAATGAAGTCGATGCCGCGTTCATCCAGAACATGGCCATGAGCTTCGCCTCGATCCAGTCGGCCGAGTACGCCGACCAGTTGCTCAAGCAGGGCAAGGCCGCCGATATCAACCAGAAGCCGATCGGTACCGGCCCGTTCGTGTTCAGCAAGTACCAGAAAGACGCGCAGATCCGCTTCAAGGGCAACAAGGAATACTGGCAACCCGAGGACGTGAAGATCGACAACCTGATTTTCGCCATCACCACCGACGCCTCGGTACGCATGCAAAAGCTCAAGAAGAATGAGTGTCAGGTCACCCTCTTCCCGCGCCCGGCCGACATCGAATCGCTCAAGGCAGACCCAAACCTGAAGATGCCTGACCAGCCCGGCTTCAACCTGGGCTACATCGCCTACAACGTGATGGACAAGATCAAAGGCAGCAATGAGCCCAACCCCATGGCCCAGCTCAAAGTCCGCCAGGCGCTGGACATGGCGGTGAACAAGCAGCAGATCATCAATTCGGTATACCAGGGCGCCGGCCAACTGGCCGTCAACGCCATGCCGCCAACCCAATGGTCGTACGACACCACCATCAAGGACACCCAGTACGATCCGGAGAAAGCCAAGCAGTTGCTCAAGGAAGCTGGCGTCAAGGAAGGCACCGAGATCACGCTCTGGGCCATGCCGGTGCAACGCCCCTACAACCCCAATGCCAAGTTGATGGCAGAAATGCTGCAGTCCGACTGGGCCAAGATCGGCATCAAGGCCAAGATTGTCAGCTACGAGTGGGGCGAGTACATCAAGCGCTCCAAGGGTGGTGAGAACGGCGCCATGCTGATCGGCTGGAGCGGTGACAACGGTGACCCGGACAACTGGCTGGGTACCCTGTATGGCTGTGATGCGATCAACGGCAACAACTTCTCCAAATGGTGCGACCCCGAGTACGACAAGCTGATCAAGCAAGCCAAGGCCACCTCTGACCAGGCCAAGCGTACCGAGCTGTACAAACAAGCCCAGCAGCGCCTCAAGACCCAAGTGCCGATCACGCCGATCGCTCACTCCACGGTGTATCAGCCCATGCGCAAAAACGTGGAGGACTTCAAGATCAGCCCGTTTGCCTTGAACTCCTTCTACGGCGTCAGCGTGTCCAAGTAGCAGCCACTGGCGGCCGCTGTGCAGCACCTTCCGGTGTGCGCAACGGCCTGATGCTGGCCTGGCAGGTCAAGCGCAAGCGCATCGACGCGGGAACGTCGGTGCCGCTTTGCGCGGACCTCCTGTACGCCCTCGCGTAACCCCCTTTGCAGCAACGCTTCGATGCCATTTGGCGTCGCGGCATTGCCGTATGTGCCGCCCGAGGACGTGCGCCCCGGACCGCTCAAAAACAACAAGAGATAAGGGATCGTCATGCGCCATACCCCGTTTTTTGCAGCACTGCTGGGCCTGGGCCTGCTCACCCAGGCACCCATGAGCCAGGCCAGGAACCTGGTGTTCTGCTCCGAAGGCAGCCCCGCCGGCTTCGACACCGCCCAATACACCAGCTCCACCGACAACGATGCCGCCGAGCCGATCTACAACCGCCTGGTGGAATTCGAGCGAGGCGCCACGGCCGTCAAACCGGCCTTGGCCAAAAGCTGGGAAGTGTCACCCGACGGGCTGACCTACACCTTCCAATTGCGCGAAGGCGTGAGGTTCCACAGCAACAAGGACTTCAAGCCCACGCGTGAACTCAACGCCGACGACGTGCTGTTCACCTTCAGTCGGATGCTTGATCGAGAGCACCCGTTTCGCAAGGCCTACCCCACCGAGTTTCCCTACTTCGTCGGCATGAGCCTGGACAAGAACATTGCCCGGGTCGAGAAGACCGGCCCGATGACCGTGGAATTCACCCTCAACAGCGTCGATGCCGCCTTTGTACAGAACCTGGCGATGAGTTTTGCCGCCATCCTCTCGGCCGAGTATGCCGACTACCTGATGACCTCCGGACGCCCCAGCGACATCAACCAGAAACCGATCGGCACCGGCCCGTTCGTGTTCCAGCGCTACCAGAAGGACTCGCAGATCCGCTATCGCGGCAACAAGGACTATTGGAACCCCGACCAGGTAAAGCTCGACCAGCTGATTTTCTCGATCAACACCGACCCGTCGGTGCGCATCCAGAAGCTGCGCAAGAACGAATGCCAGGTCACCGTGCATCCACGCCCGGCTGACCTGGAGGCACTCAAGGCCGACCAGAAGCTCCAGGTCATCGAAAAGCCCGGCTTCAACCTGGGCTACATCGCCTACAACGTGCAACACAAACCCTTCGACCAATTGCAGGTACGCCAGGCCATGGACATGGCGGTGAACAAACCGGCCATTGTCCAGGCGGTCTACCAGCATGCCGGGCAACTGGCTGTCGGCAGCATGCCACCCACCCAGTGGTCGTATGACGACAGCATCGAGGATGCCGGCTACAACCCGGACAAGGCCCGCGAACTGCTCCGGGCAGCCGGGGTCAAGGAAGGTACCGAAATCACCCTGTGGGCCATGCCTGTACAACGGCCCTACAATCCGAATGCCAAGTTGATGGCCGAAATGCTCCAGGCCGACTGGGGCAAGGTCGGCCTGAAGGTCAAGATTGTCAGCTACGAGTGGGGCGAATACCTCAAGCGCACCAAGGACGGTGAGCACGATATCTCGCTGATCGGCTGGACCGGCGACAACGGCGACCCGGACAACTGGCTGGGCACCCTGTACAGCTGTGACGCGATCGGCAGTAACAACTATTCCATGTGGTGCGACCCGCAGTACGACGCACTGGTCAAGCAAGCCAAGACCATCACCGACCGCGAGCAACGCACTGTGCTCTATCGACAGGCTCAGCAGCGCCTCAAGCAGCAGGTGCCCATCACCCCGATCGCGCACTCGACGGTCAATCAACCGCTCAGTGCCAAGGTCGAGGACTTCAAGGTAAGCCCATTCGGGCGCAACGTCTTTTCCGGCGTCAGCATCCACTAATCCCTGCCATGGCCAAAGGCGTGCGATCCACGCCTTCGGCCCTGTGCAGCCTGGATCTGCCCGATGGCGATCGGGCAAACGTTTGCAACCCCTGTTCCACCGCAAAAGCGCCCAACCCACAAGGCCAGGCGCTCACAAAAAAAAGAAGAAGAAAGGGAGCTTTACCTTGAGACGATCTACCACTGCAGTTCTCGCCTTGTCCCTCACAGGCCTGTCCGTCATGGCCCAGGCTGAACCCGCCAGCCAGGACTTTGTCCCGGTCAGTGTCAAAGACACCAGTGCCCAGAGTCAGGCCAGCGGCTTTATCGAAGGCCAGAGCCTGTCCGGTACTACCCGCAACTGGTACGCCCGCGAACGCGCCACCCGTGCGCCACTGTGGAAGTACTACAAAAGTGACGGCACGCGCCACGACACCCACAGCCGCGACAACTGGGTCCAGGGCACCATCCTCAACTACAGCTCGGGCTTTACCGAAGGCGCCATCGGTTTCGCCACCGAAGTCGCTGCCTACAACGCCATTGCGCTGGAACAGGGGCGCGCGGCCGTCGCCGGCCCAACAACCGCACCCTCACCCACAGCGACGGCGATGTCATCGGCCAGTGGAGCAAGATGGGCCTGGCCAACGTCAAGGCGCGAGTGTCCAACACCACCCTGACCGCCGGCCGCCAGTCGATGGATACACCGGTCATCGCCTACATCGGCAACCGCGCCCTGCCCTCGAGTTTCCAAGGGGTGAGCGTTCACAGTGAAGAATTCGACAACCTGTCGTTCGACGCCGGGACCTTTGACCGCGTATCACCGCGAACCGAGCAGAGCCTGAGCAAGTTCCGCTCCGAGTACGCCGCCAACGGCTCAGAAACCGATCGCATCAGCATGATCGGCCTCAACTATCAGCCACTGCGCAGCCTGAAAACCAGCCTGTACGCCTCCAAGGTCGAAGACTTCTGGAACCAGTACTACTTCGGCGCCAACCATGAACTGGGCGACAGCGCAGTGTTGAGCCTGACCACCGGCCTCAACTACTACAAGACCAAGGATGAAGGCCGAAGCGAACTCGGTGAAATCGACAACGACACCTACAGCCTGTCGCTGGGCCTGACCCATCAGGCGCACAGCCTGTCCTTCTCGTACCAGCAGGTGAACGGCAACGAGTACTTCGACTACCTGCATGAAACCAACGCCATCTTCCTGGCCAACTCCCTGCTCTCGGACTTCAACGGCCCGAACGAGAAATCCATGCAGATCGCCTATGGCTTGAACATGGCCCAGTACGGCGTGCCGGGTCTCAAGTTCAACCTGTACAACGCCCGCGGCTGGGGCATTGATGGCACCCACTACCGCGGTACTGGCTACGACGTGCAAGGCCAGGATGGCGAAACGCACTACGAGTGGGGTATCGGCACCAGCTATGCCGTGCAGAGCGGTGCGCTCAAGGACACCACCATCCGCGCCACCTACACCGCCCACCGGGCCAGCAAGGCCCAGGCCGACGGTAGCCTGGACGAGCTGCGGATCGTGACCACCATTCCCTTCAACATTCTCTGACGGCTGGCCATGGCCGGTTCACCGAACCGGCCATGGCGACTACGCTGGCTAAATTGATAGCCGGGAGGTTTCATGAAACTGCTACCGCTACAGGCTGCCCTGGCAGCCGTCCTGTTGAGCACTGCGGCGGGGCTTTCGGCCAAGCCGCTGGTGGTGTGTACCGAGGCCAGTCCGGAAGGCTTCGACATCGTCCAGTACACAACGGCCGTGACGGCCGACGCCTCGGCCGAAACCGTCTTCAACCGCCTGGTCGACTTCAAGCCCGGCACCACCGAGATCCAGCCAGCCCTGGCCGAGCGCTGGGACATCAGCCCGGACGGGCTGACCTACACCTTCCACTTGCGTGAAGGGGTGAAGTTCCATACCACCGACTACTTCACCCCTACCCGGGCAATGAATGCCGACGATGTGCTGTGGAGTTTCCGGCGTCAGCTGGACCCGAACCATCCGTGGCACAACAAGACCAGCGTCGGCTTCCCCTACTTCGAGAGCATGGGCTTCAAGGCACTGCTCAAGAGCGTCGAGAAAACCGACGATCATACCGTGGTATTCACCCTCACCCGCCCCGAGGCGCCGTTCCTGCCTGACCTGGCCATGGCCTTTACTTCGATCTACTCCGCCGAGTACGGCGACCAGTTACTCAGGGCCGGCAAGACCGCCGACCTCAACAGCAAGCCCATTGGCACCGGCCCGTTCATCTTCCAGCGCTACAACAAGGACGCCCAGGTCCGCTACAAGCCCAACCCCGACTACTTTCGCGGCAAGCCGCCGGCCGATGCGCTGATCTTCGCCATCGCCAGCGACAACAACGTGCGCCTGCAGAAGCTCAAGGCCAACGAATGCCAGGTGGCGCTCTACCCCAAGCCTGACGACATCCCCAGCATCAAGGCCGACCCCAAATTGAAAGTGGCCGAGATGGAAGCGCTGACCACCGGCTATATCTCGCTCAACACCCAGCACCAGTACCTGAGCGACGTGCGCGTGCGCAAAGCCATCAACATGGCCTTCGACCGCAAGGTTCACGTCGAACAGCTGTTCGGCAAAGGCAATGCGCTGGTGGGCGTCAACCCTTACCCACCCACCCTGATGGGCTACAACACCGCCAACCAGAACCCGCCGCGCGACCTGGACAAAGCCCGCGCCCTGCTCAAGGAGGCCGGCGTGCCGGAAGGTACGGTACTGACCCTGTTCACCCGCAACGGCGGCGGCCCGACCAACCCCAACCCGCGCCTGAGCGCCGAAATGCTCCAGGCGGACCTGGCCAAAATCGGCTTGAAGGTCGACATCCGCGTGATGGAATGGGCCGAAATGCTGCGCCGCGCCAAGAACGGCGAAGCCGACATGGTGTCGGCAGGCTGGGCCGGCGACAACGGTGACCCGGACAACTTCCTTACCCCGCTGCTCAGTTGTGATGCCGTAAAAAGCGGGGAGAACTATGCACGCTGGTGCAATCAGGCATTCCAGGCGTTGATCGACAAAGCCCGCACCGTGACCGACACGGACGAGCGCGCAGCGCTCTATGTAAAGGCGCTGGCGGTGTACGATGAAGACCAACCGTGGATCAGCATGGCGCATCCGAAGATGTTCACCGCCATGCGCAACAACGTTGAGGGCTACCACATCAACCCCCTCACCAATAACAACTTCGCCACCACCCAGGTGAAGTAGAACAAGAACGACCGCCAGCCCCTACCCGGTTGCTGGCGGGCTTGCCTGACAGGCTGATGAGGTACACCAGAAGATGTTTAGTTTTATTGCCCGGCGCCTGGGACTCTTGATCCCGACCTTTTTCGGCATCACCTTGCTGACCTTTGCGCTCATACGCCTGATACCGGGAGACCCGGTAGAAGTGATGATGGGTGAGCGCCGGGTCGACCCCGAAATGCACGCCCAGGCCATGGAACGCCTTGGCTTGAACAAACCGCTGCCCGAGCAGTACCTGGACTACATCGGCAAACTGGCACAGGGCGACCTGGGTGAGTCGCTGCGTACCCGCGAAAGCGTCTGGCACGAGTTCCTCGCCCTGTTCCCGGCTACTTTGGAACTGGCCCTGGCGGCACTGTTCTTCGCGGGTATCGTCGGCCTGCTGGCCGGGGTGATTGCCGCCCTCAAGCGTGGCTCGCTGTTCGATCACGGGGTCATGGGGATATCCCTGGCCGGCTACTCGATGCCGATCTTCTGGTGGGGCCTGATCCTGATCATGTTCTTCTCGGTGAGCCTGGGCTGGACCCCGGTTTCCGGGCGCATCGACCTGCTTTACGACATCGAGCCGAAAACCGGCTTCATGCTCATCGATACTCTGCTCAGCGATGAAGAAGGCGCCTTCAAGGATGCCGTCATGCACTTGATCCTGCCGGCCATCGTGCTCGGTACTATCCCGCTGGCAGTGATCGCCCGGATGACCCGCTCCTCGATGCTCGAAGTGTTGCGCGAAGACTATATTCGTACGGCCAGGGCCAAGGGCCTGTCGCCTGCCCGCGTGGTATTCGTGCATGGCCTGCGCAATGCGCTGATCCCGGTGCTCACGGTATTCGGCCTGCAGGTCGGTACCTTGCTGGCGGGCGCGGTACTTACCGAAACCATCTTCTCCTGGCCGGGCATCGGCAAATGGCTGATCGAAGCCATCGGCGCTCGTGACTACCCCGTGGTACAGAACGGCATCCTGTTGATTGCCTGCCTGGTGATCCTGGTCAACTTCGTCGTGGACATCCTCTACGGCCTGGCCAACCCACGCATCCGTCATCAGCGCTGAGGGCCATGTCATGACTACCCCACTTGCAAAATCCGTTACCACGTCCGCCACCGCCGTCGACCAGAGCCTGCTCTATCCCTCGCCGTACAAGGAGTTCTGGCACGCGTTCTCGCGCAACAAGGGCGCCGTGGCCGGGCTGATGTTCATGAGCCTGATCGTGTTCTGCGCGCTGTTTGCACCCTGGGTGGCACCGCACAATCCCAGCGAGCAATACCGCGACTTCCTGCTGACCCCGCCGGTATGGCTCGAAGGCGGCAACTGGCAGTTCATCCTGGGTACCGACGAGCTGGGCCGCGACCTGCTCTCACGGTTGATCCAGGGTTCGCGCCTGTCGCTGCTGATCGGCCTGTCTTCGGTGGTGATCTCACTGATTCCGGGGATCTTCCTGGGCCTGTTGGCCGGGTTCTTCCCGCGTATCCTCGGTCCTTCGATCATGCGCCTGATGGACGTGATGCTGGCCCTGCCCTCGCTGCTGCTGGCGGTGGCCATCGTCGCCATCCTCGGCCCTGGCCTGATCAACACCGTGATCGCCATCGCCATCGTCTCGTTGCCCTCCTATGTGCGCCTGACTCGCGCCGCGGTAATGGGCGAACTGAACCGTGACTACGTCACCGCCGCACGCCTGGCCGGTGCCAGCCTGCCACGCCTGATGTTCGTCACCGTGCTGCCCAACTGCATGGCGCCGCTGATCGTCCAGGCCACCTTGAGCTTCTCCTCGGCGATCCTCGATGCTGCGGCCCTGGGCTTCCTCGGCCTGGGCGTGCAGCCGCCGACCCCTGAGTGGGGCACCATGCTGGCCTCGGCCCGCGACTACATCGAACGCGCCTGGTGGGTAGTGAGCCTGCCTGGCCTGACCATTTTGCTCAGCGTGCTGGCAATCAACCTGATGGGCGACGGACTGCGCGATGCGCTGGACCCGAAACTCAAGAATGCCGCCTGAGGAGATCGCCATGTCACTTCTGCAAATCAAGAACCTCAATGTGCGCTTTGGCGACGCCAACGCGGTGCCAGTGGTCGATGGGCTGGACCTGAGCGTCGACGAGGGCGAGGTCCTGGCCATCGTCGGCGAATCGGGCTCGGGCAAATCGGTGACCATGATGGCGCTGATGGGCCTGATCGATGCTCCCGGGCGCATCACCGCCGACGCCCTGACGTTCGACGGCACCAACATGCTTACCCTCAGCGGCCGCCAGCGGCGCAAGGTGGTGGGCAAGGATATGGCCATGGTCTTCCAGGACCCGATGACCGCCCTCAACCCCAGCTACACCGTGGGCTTCCAGATCGAGGAAGTCCTGCGCCAGCACCTGGGCCTGCGCGGCAAGGCGGCTCGCCAGCGCGCCCTGGAGCTGCTCAAGAAAGTCGAGATCCCGGCAGCCGAAAGCCGCCTGGATGCCTACCCCCACCAACTCTCCGGTGGCATGAGCCAGCGCGTGGCCATTGCCATGGCCATCGCCGGCGAGCCCAAGCTACTGATCGCCGATGAACCGACTACCGCCCTGGACGTGACTATCCAGGCGCAGATCATGGAGCTGCTGCTCAACCTGCAAAAAGAACAGAACATGGCCCTGATCCTGATCACCCATGACCTGGCCGTGGTTGCCGAGACCGCCAAGCGGGTCTGCGTGATGTATGCAGGCCAGGCCGTGGAAGTCGGCCAGGTGCCGGAGCTGTTCGATGTACCCGCCCACCCCTACAGCGAAGCGCTGCTGGCAGCGATCCCCGAGCACAGCGAAGGCGCCGAACGCCTGGCCACCCTGCCCGGTATCGTCCCGGGCCGCTACGACCGCCCGCAAGGCTGCCTGCTGTCGCCGCGTTGCCCATATGTACAGGACAACTGCCGCCGGCAACGCCCGAGTCTCGATCCCCAGGCCTATAGCCAGGTCCGTTGTTTCTACCCGCTGAACCAGGAGGTGGCGTAATGACCGTCGTTCTTACCGCCCGTGAACTGACACGTCACTACGAAGTCTCCCGTGGCCTGTTCAAGGGTCATGCCCTGGTGCGCGCACTCAACGGCGTGTCGTTCGAGCTTGAGGCTGGCAAGACCCTGGCCGTGGTCGGCGAGTCCGGCTGTGGCAAGTCGACCCTGGCCCGTGCCCTGACCCTGATCGAGGAGCCCTCCTCGGGCTCGCTGAAAATTGCCGGGCAGGAAGTGGCCGGGGCCAACAAGGCCGAGCGCAAGCAACTGCGCAAGGATGTGCAGATGGTCTTCCAGAGCCCCTATGCCTCGCTCAACCCGCGGCAGAAGATCGGCGACCAGCTGGCAGAACCGCTGCTGATCAACACCACGCTGTCCAAGGCCGAGCGCCGCGAAAAGGTCCAGGCCATGATGCAACAGGTCGGCCTGCGCCCGGAGCACTACCAGCGCTACCCGCACATGTTCTCCGGGGGGCAGCGCCAGCGCATCGCCCTGGCGCGGGCGATGATGCTGCAGCCCAAGGTACTGGTGGCCGATGAACCGACCTCGGCGCTGGACGTATCGATCCAGGCCCAGGTGCTGAACCTGTTCATGGACCTGCAGAAGGAGTTCAACACCGCCTATGTGTTCATCTCCCACAACCTGGCAGTAGTGCGCCATGTGGCCGACCAGGTGCTGGTGATGTACCTGGGTCGGCCGGCCGAGATGGGGCCCAAGGAGGACATCTACAACAAGCCCCTGCACCCGTACACCCAGGCGCTGCTGTCGGCCACCCCGACCATCCACCCCGACCCGCTCAAGCCGAAGATCAAGATCGCCGGTGAGCTGCCCAACCCGCTGGACCCGCCGCCGGGTTGCGCCTTCCACAAGCGCTGCCCGTATGCCACCGAGCGCTGTTCGGCCGAGGAGCCGGCGTTCCGACAGGTAGGCACGCGGCAAGTTGCCTGCCACTACGCCGAGCAGTTCCTGTAGAAGCGGGCCTTGCCCCGCGAGAGCGATGTCACTGACACACCGCTATCGCGGGGCAAGGCTCGCTCCCACTGCTCCCCACTTGACCGGCGAACCACCGCCCATCACTATCGATACATGATCCCCGACCCTATCTCCGACGGCCCGGAACAGACACCGGAAACAGCCACCACCGTGCTGCGTTATCACCTGTGCTGGAAGCATCGCGACCTGGACGGGGTAATGGCCTTGTATCACCCCGATATCCAGTACAACGACTACTTCCAGAACCGCGTACTGCACTTCGATGAGTTGCGTGAATATGTACGCGTGAGCATGCCGCGCGAAGTCGATGAGGATATCGTCCACAGCGACCGCATCCGCGTCGATGGCTGCACCGCATTCATCCAGTACCAGGTCACCCTGCGCGGCGGCGAGGGGCTGGTCGCCTTCCAGTCCAGCGAGGCCATCACCGTGCGCGACGGCCTGGTCTGGCGGGTCAACGAATACGCCTCGCTGGTGCGCGAAGCCAAGCCAGAATCCAGCCCGGGCGATGCGCGCCCGACCATGAGCCGCCTGGGGCTGTCACCCCGGCAACTGAGCTCCATGGCCCAGGACCTGGAGCAGTACTTCCAGCGCCAGCAACCCTACCTCGACCCCGAACTCGACCTGCAACGCGTCGCCCGCGAGAGTGGCTACAGCCGCAACCAGATTTCCTACCTGCTCAACCAGGTGCTGGGCCAGAGCTTCTACCGCTACGTCAACCAGGCACGCCTGCATCACTTGCTCAACGGCCTGGAGCAAGCGCCCGCCACCAGCAAGATCGACGACTTGGCCTTTGCCGCCGGTTTCAATTCGCTCTCGGCGTTCTACAAGTGTTTTCGCCAGCACACCGGGCTCTCGCCCAAGGCCTGGGTGAAGCAGAATTCTCTGCGTGCACGCAGCTAAGACAACACCCCCCGCCAGCTTCTAGGATCGCCACAGACCGTAACGGATGTGGAGCCGAACACAATGCAGCCCTGGCGCAAGATCAGCCTTTGGATGGACCAGCTGGATGAGACACTGAGCACGCGTCCGGCCTTGCACCAGGACCTGGACGTGGATGTCTGCATCATCGGCGCCGGCTACACCGGGCTGTGGACCGCCTACTACCTCAAGCTGCACGCCCCGCACCTGGACATCGCCATTGTCGAGGCCAACATCGCAGGCTTTGGCGCCTCCGGTCGCAATGGCGGCTGGCTGATGGGCAATATGCTCGGTGAAGACCGCTTGCTGGCCGCCAGTTCCCCCTTGCAGCGGCGCGCCTCCTACGACCTGCTACATGGCATTCCCGATGAAGTGCAGCGTGTACTGACGCTCGAAGGCATCGACTGCGACTACCGCAAAGGCGGCGTGCTGTATTGCGCGGCACGCTACCCTGAGCAGGAAACCACCCTGCGCAGCTACCTCGACAAACTCTACAAGCAAGGCTTGACCGAAGCCGACTACCGCTGGATGAGCCCGGCGCAACTGGCCGCCCAGCTGCGTATCAGCAAACCCTACGGCGCCATTTTCAATCCCAATGTCGCCACCATCCAGCCGGCCAAACTGGTGCGTGGCCTGGCCCGCACCGTGGAACGCATGGGCGTGCGCCTGTACGAAAACAGCCCGGTGACCGACTGGCGCGCTGGCGAGGTGCGCACCGCACAGGCACGCATCAAATGCCAATGGCTGGTACCGGCGGTCGAAGGCTACTCGGTCAACCTGCCGCCACTTGGGCATTACCAGATGCCGGTGCAGAGCCTGCTGGTGGCCACCGAACCGCTGCCAGAACACGTCTGGGAAAAGATAGGCCTGAACCAGGGCCAGGCGTTCAGTGAAAACAGCCGCCAGGTCACCTACGGCCAGCGCAGCGCCGACAACCGCCTGGTGTTCGGCGCCCGTGGCGGCTACCGCTTTGCTGGCCGGCTGCGGGAAAACTTCGACCTGACCGAAAGCGAAATCGAGCTGCGTCGCTACTTGTTCGGCGAGCTGTTCCCGCAGCTCAAGGACATCGCCATTACCCACGCCTGGGGTGGCAACCTGGGCATGGCCCGGCGCTTCCAGCCGCACATGCTCTGTGACCGCAAGCAAGGCATCGCCCTGGCCGGTGGCTACGGTGGCGAAGGCGTAGGCGCCAGCGCACTGGGTGGGCGCACCCTGGCCGAGCTGATTCTGGAGCGGCGCAGCGAGTTGACCGAGCAACCCTGGGTTCACCCCGACAGCACCCTGTCCAGCCTCAAGGGCTGGGAGCCCGAGCCCTGTCGCTGGCTGGGCTACAACGCCATCATCAAGAGTTTCGTCCATGAGGACCAGACCCTCGCCAACCCTGCCAGCGCTCCTTGGCGCCGGCGCCTGGCCAGCGGCGTGGCGGACTTCATGGAAGGTTTCATGCACTGACTTTTCGTTCCCCCTGAACAGGACCACTGGTATGAGCATTACCCAGTTCAAGAACACCGACACTGCCGTGCTGCAAGAATCCAATCCGGTTGCCGTGCCGCTCGGCGAGCCGGTGTCGATTGCCTCGGTGACCGCCGTCGAGCGCAGCGATGGCGTCGAAACCGGCATCTGGGAATGCACCCCGGGCCGCTGGCGCCGGCAGATCGTCCAGCAGGAGTTCTGTCACTTCATCAAAGGCCGCTGCACCTTCACCCCTGACGGTGGTGAACCGCTGACCATCGAAGCCGGCGACGCTGTCATGCTGCCGGCAAACAGCACCGGGATCTGGGACATCGAAGAAACCGTGCGCAAAACCTATGTACTGATTTTCTGATCATTCGATCGCCTGCCTCCTTCGATAAAAACAGACAAAGCAAGGAATCCAGACATGCGCCCATTGCTCTTCGCACCCCTCTTGCTGGCGGCGTCCTTCGCCCAGGCGGCCGATTCGGTGAAAATCTACAACTGGTCCAGCTACATTGCCCCGGACACCTTGAAGAACTTCCAGCAAGCCAGCGGCATCGTGCCGACCTACGACGTGTTCGACAGCAACGAAACCCTCGACGGCAAGCTGATGACCGGCAACTCCGGTTACGACGTGGTGTTTCCCTCCAACCACTTCATGGCCCGGCAAATCCAGGGCAAAGCGCTGAAAAAGCTCGACAAGAGCCAACTGCCCAACTGGCAGAACCTCAACCCGGTGCTGCTCAAGGCCCTGGAAGTGAACGACCCGGGCAACCAGTACGGCTTCCCGTACCTGTGGGGCAGTACCGGCATCGGCTACAACATCGACAAGGTCAAGGCGGTGCTGGGCGACAATGCACCGGTGGATTCCTGGGACCTGATCTTCAAGCCCGAGTACATCAGCAAGCTCAAGAGCTGCGGCGTCGCGGTGCTGGACAACGGCCCCGAACTGCTGCCGATTGCCCTGCACTACCTGGGCCTGCCGCACCACAGCCAGGACCCGAAGGACTACGAAAAAGCCAAGGAACTGCTGATGAAGGTGCGCCCGTACATCAGCTACTTCCATTCGTCCAAGTACACGGGTGACCTGGCCAATGGCGATATCTGTGTGGTGGTGGGTTTCTCCGGCGACGTTCTGCAGGCCAAGAACCGTGCAGAAGAAGCCAAGAACGGCGTGAACGTGGGTTACTCGATTCCCAAGGAAGGCGCACCGATGTGGTTCGACATGGTTGCCATGCCGGCCGACGCACCGAACGAGAAAGCGGGTTACGCCTACATGAATTACCTGCTGCAGCCAGAGGTGATGGCCAACATCAGCAACCATGTGCAGTACGCCAACGGCAACCTCAAGGCTGACACCCTCGTGGACCCGGCCCTGAAGGCCAACACCATGATCTACCCGAGCGACGAAATGCTCGGCAAGCTGTATGCGCTGGAGGCAATGCCGGCTAAGATCGACCGCATTCGCACGCGACTCTGGACCAGTATCAAGGCAGGGAACTGAAATGATCGCGGGGCAAGTCGAGACGTCGCACCGCCGCTCCTACCGTAGGAGCGGCGGTGCGACGTCTCGACTTGCCCCGCGATGCTTACAACTTAGTGATGTTCGCGAGTGGCGCGGAACTTCACATCCGGCCAGCGCTCTTCCATCAGCGCCAGGTTGACCCGGGTCGGGGCCAGGTAGGTCAGGTGACCACCGCCGTCGATGGCCAGGTTTTCCACGGCCTTGTTCTTGAATTCCTCAAGCTTCTTCTTGTCGTCACAGCTGATCCAGCGCGCGGACCAGACCGTGATCGGCTCGTAGGCGCATTCGACCTTGTATTCTTCCTTCAGGCGGCTGGCGACCACATCGAACTGCAGCACACCGACGGCGCCGAGGATAATGTCGTTGCTGCGCTCGGGGAAGAACACCTGGGTCGCACCCTCTTCGGCCAACTGCTGCAGGCCCTGGCGCAATTGCTTGGACTTGAGCGGATCCTTCAGGCGCACGCGGCGGAACAGTTCCGGCGCAAAGTGCGGGATACCGGTGAAGCCCAGGGCTTCGCCTTCGGTGAAGGTGTCGCCGATCTGGATGGTGCCGTGGTTGTGCAGACCGATGATGTCGCCCGCCCAGGCTTCTTCCAGCTGCTCACGCTCGGAGGAGAAGAACGTCAACGCGTCGCCGATGCGCAGGTCCTTGCCGGTGCGCACGTGGCGCATCTTCATGCCCTTTTCGTAGCGGCCGGAACAGATACGCATGAAGGCGATACGGTCGCGGTGCTTGGGGTCCATGTTCGCCTGGATCTTGAACACGAAGCCGCTGAACTTCTCTTCGGTCGGCTCGACGCTGCGCTCGTTGGCAACCCGTGGCAGTGGCCGTGGTGCCCAGTCGACCACGGCATCGAGTACATGATCGACACCGAAGTTGCCCAGGGCGGTACCGAAGAACACCGGCGTCAGCTCGCCGCGCATGAACTCGCCCTGGTCGAATTCGTGGCAGGCGCCCTGTACCAGTTCCAGTTGCTCGAGGAAGCGATCGTACTCATCACCCAGGTGGGCGCGGGCTTCGTCGGAGTCGAGCTTCTCGATGATCTTCACCTCGGTACGCTCGTGGCCGTGGCCCGGGGTGTAGACGATGATGTAATCGCCAGAGAGGTGGTAAACACCCTTGAAATCGCGGTAGCAACCAATCGGCCAGGTGATCGGCGCGGCCTTGATCTTCAGGACTGCTTCGATTTCGTCGAGCAGCTCGATCGGGTCGCGGATGTCACGGTCGAGTTTGTTGATGAAGCTGACGATCGGCGTATCACGCAGACGGCACACGTCCATCAGGGCGATGGTCCGTGGCTCGACCCCTTTACCGCCGTCGAGCACCATCAGTGCCGAGTCGACCGCGGTCAGGGTGCGGT
This sequence comes from Pseudomonas vranovensis, assembly GCF_040438935.1. Classification (NCBI taxonomy): domain Bacteria; kingdom Pseudomonadati; phylum Pseudomonadota; class Gammaproteobacteria; order Pseudomonadales; family Pseudomonadaceae; genus Pseudomonas; species Pseudomonas vranovensis. The sequence continues at coordinate 3,863,476 of NZ_CP159259.1, forward strand.
AGGTATCTTCAGAGAAGTCTTCGTGGCCCGGGGTGTCGAGCAGGTTGATCATGTGCTCGCGATAGGGGAACTGCATCACCGAGGTAGTGATGGAGATACCACGCTGCTTCTCCATTTCCATCCAGTCGGAGGTGGCATGGCGGTCGGACTTTCGCGATTTCACCGTACCGGCGACGGCAATGGCCTTGCCCATCAGCAGGAGCTTTTCGGTGATGGTGGTCTTACCCGCATCGGGGTGGGAAATGATGGCGAAGGTGCGGCGTTTCGCGACTTCGGCGGCCTGGTTGGTCATGGGAAATCGCCTGGCAGGTGATTCAAAAAGGGCCAGTATCATACCCGAAGTCGCACCGGGACCAAAGTCCGTGCTCCGGACGGTCGTTCAATAGGCTTTGCACGGCAAGCTGATCGGAATGACGACTATCACTCTGGTTCGAGGTCGCGAAAACCCTGGAGCAGGACAGGCTCACGACCAGGTATCCGCGCAACAAGCTCCAGTGTCCCCCCCATGGCTTCGATGTAGCCACGCAAGGTGGAAATGAGCATATCGGTGCGCTTCTCGACCTTGGACACATTTGCCTGCTTGATCTCGAGAAGATCGGCCATGGCCTCTTGAGTGAGATGCAACTCTTTGCGCAAGGCTTGCAGAGTCATGTGGTGCTGGATCACTTCATGGCCGCGCTGTTCGATCTTCTGTCTACGCCCTTGTGGGAGCGAATTCATCACCTGATCAAGTGACTTGCCCATTGCTTTACTCTCCTGGCACATGAACATTGACGCTTTGCATGAACATACCCTTAAGAGACTATCCCCTGAAGAGAATATTTTTTCGCCACTCATCCGGCTCCGATCAATACATCACCGAAGCGCCAAATACCGGGGCTTTGCGCACGATGCCCCTGAACGTTTCGTCGGCATTTTCTGCCTCACTGCAGTTCTTCTGGGCAATGAACACTGGCCAAATGCCGCTTCAGATGGGAACCTTTACGGCTGTGGAGGCGTCCACTCCCCTGATTCGCAATCGGTTTTTACCATTCGTCAGGGGTAGTTTCACCGGCAACACGAGCCTGACGAGGCTTCGCTTATGGCGTGTTTCGCTCCGCTCTCGGACAGCGCGCTGCTTATCGCGATCACACTGCCTGCCGCCTGGAATGGTGGCCGCCACGGGAGTGTGCTCGCCGACAACAAAAGGAGTCCGCCTGTGGCTAAAAGCTATGGCAAGGGGCTGATGGGATGTGCCTTTGTGCTCGTCATCCTGGCCCTGCTGATCCACTGGATCGGCATTGATACGATCGCGCACTATCGCGCCGATCTATGGTTCTACCTGCAAGCACACCTGATGCTGGTGTTGCTCTCGATGGTGGCGGCCTTGGCCGTGGGTATACCCGCTGGCATTGCCTTGAGTCGACCGCACAGGGTCGACCGCGCCGAACGTTTCATGCAGTTTTTCAACATTGGCAACACCATCCCCCCCCTGGCCGTTCTGGCCATTGCCCTGAGTTTCCTGGGCATTGGCGCAGGCCCTGCGATCTTCGCGTTATTCCTCGCCTCCCTCCTGCCTATCGTGCGCAACACTTACGAAGGCCTTAAAAACGTTCCCGCCTCGCTCAAGGAAGCTGCCACCGGTATCGGCATGACGCCCCGTCAGTGCCTATGGCGTGTCGAGCTGCCCAACGCCGTGCCAATCATCGTCGGCGGTGTACGAGTAGCCCTGGCGATCAACGTCGGCACCGCGCCACTGTCGTTCCTGATCGGTGCCAACAGCCTCGGCAGCCTGATCTTCCCCGGCATTGCCCTGAACAATCAGCCGCAATTGCTGCTGGGCGCTGCCTGCACCGCCCTGCTTGCCCTGTTGCTTGACGCCCTGGTGGCCCAAGGCAGCCGGCGTTGGCTCGAACGCGGCCTGGCCCACTAAGCGAAGGAACTCCAATGAAAAGAATCGCCTTGTTACTGGGCGCGGCCCTGCTGTTCTCGGGATTTGCCCAGGCCGCCACAAAACCTGTGATTCGCCTCGGCGCGCGGGTGTTCACCGAACAGACTGTGCTGGCGGAAATCACCGCGCGGTACCTCAACCAGAACGGTTTTGATGTACGCATCACCGGCGGCCTGGGCAGCAACCTGGCCCGCAGTGCCCATGAAACCGGCCAGTTGGATATGGTCTGGGAATACACCGGGGTTTCGCTGGTGTCCTACAACCACATTGAAGAGCGCATGCCCAGCGCTGCGGCTACTTACGCCAAGGTCAAGGAACTGGATGCGAAGAAAGACCTGATCTGGCTGGCACCCTCGAAGTTCAGCAACACCTACGCCCTGGCCCTGCCACGCAACGTCGCCGAGCAGTACCCCCAGGTGACCAACATCAGCCAGTTGAACCAGGTGCTGCGCGATGAGCGCGAACGCAACCATGTGGTGGCCCTGGACACCGAGTTCGCCAACCGCCCCGATGGCCTGGTCGGCCTCACCGAAACCTATGACCTGCAACTGACCCGCCGCAACATTCGCCAGATGGACGCCGGCCTGGTCTACACCGCGCTGCGCAACGGCCAGGTGTTCAGCGGCCTGGTCTACACCACAGACGGCCGCCTCAGCGCCTTCGACCTCAAACTGCTCGACGACGACAAGCACTACTTCCCCGACTACACCGCAGCACCGGTGGTACGCAAGGAAGTGCTGGACGCCCACCCGCAATTGGCCACCCTGCTCAAGCCGCTGGCCGAGCAACTGGACGATGAAACCATGCGCCAGCTCAACGCCAAGGTCGACGTCGAGCACCAGAGCCCCGGCAAGGTTGCCGACGAATACCTGCGCCAGCACCCACCTGCACAGGAGCAGCCATGAATATGCTCGATACCTTCGTTCACCTGGACTGGGCCCAGGTCCTGCACCTGACCTGGCAGCACATCACTCTGGTCGGCATCGCGGTCAGCCTGGCCATTCTGATCGGTGTGCCATTGGGCATCCTGATGACCCGTTTCCCGGCCCTGGCCGGCCCCCTGCAGGCCAGCGCCACGGTGCTGTTGACCATCCCCTCGATCGCCCTGTTCGGCCTGCTGCTGCCGTTCTATTCCAAGTTTGGCCAGGGGCTTGGCCCCTTGCCGGCGATTACCGCGGTGTTCCTTTATTCACTGCTGCCGATCCTGCGCAACACCTACCTGGCGCTGACCAACGTCGAGCCCGGTATCCGTGAGGCCGCGCGCGGCATCGGCATGACCTTCGGCCAGCGCCTGCGCATGGTCGAACTGCCCATCGCGGTACCGGTGATTCTCGCCGGCGTTCGCACCGCCGTGGTGATGAACATCGGCGTCATGACCATCGCCGCGACCATCGGTGCCGGTGGCCTGGGCGTCCTCATCCTTACTTCCATCAGCCGCAGCGACATGTCGATGCTGCTGGTCGGCGCCGTACTGGTGAGCCTGCTGGCCATCATCGCCGACCTGCTGCTGCAAATCCTGCAACGTGCCCTGACTCCAGAAGGACTGCGCAAATGATCGAACTCCAGAACCTGAGCAAGACCTTTCACGCCAATGGCAAAGACGTCAAAGCCGTCGACTCCGTAAGCCTGACCGTCAACGAAGGCGAGATCTGTGTGTTCCTCGGCCCGTCCGGCTGCGGCAAGAGCACCACGCTTAAAATGATCAACCGCCTGATCGCGCCAACTTCCGGCAAGGTGCTGATCAATGGCGAAGACACCACCGGCCTGGATGAAGTGACCCTGCGTCGACGTATCGGCTATGTGATCCAGCAGATCGGCCTGTTCCCCAACATGACCATCGAGGAAAACATCACGGTGGTCCCGCGCCTGCTGGGCTGGGACAAGCAGAAGTGCCATGACCGCGCCCGCGAGTTGATGAGCATGATCAAGCTCGAACCCAAGCAGTACCTGCAACGCTACCCACGGGAACTCTCCGGCGGCCAGCAACAGCGCATCGGCGTGATCCGCGCCCTGGCGGCCGAAGCACCGCTGCTGCTGATGGACGAACCCTTCGGCGCGGTCGACCCGATCAACCGCGAGATGATCCAGAACGAATTCTTTGAAATGCAGCGAGCGTTGAACAAGACAGTGATCATGGTCAGCCACGACATCGACGAGGCCATCAAGCTGGGCGACAAGATCGCGATTTTCCGCGCTGGCAAATTGATCCAGCTCGACCACCCCGACACCCTGCTGGCCCACCCGGCCGATGACTTTGTCAGCAACTTCGTTGGCCAGGACAGCACCCTCAAGCGCCTGTTGCTGGTACGCGCCGAAGATGCCGCCGACAATGCGCCGTCGGTGAGCCCCTCCACACCGGTGGCTGAAGCGCTGGAACTGATGGACGAAAGCGACCGCCGCAACGTCGTGGTCACTGACGGACAGAACAAGGCCCTGGGGTATGTGCGCCGTCGTGACCTGCACCGTCAGCAGGGCACCTGTGCCGACTTCCTGCGCACCTTCAATGCCACGGCTTCGCACGATGAGCACTTGCGTATCCTGCTGTCGCGGATGTACGAGTTCAACCGTTCGTGGTTGCCGGTGCTCGATGCCGAACAGGTGTTTCTGGGGGAGGTAACGCAGGAGTCGATTGCCGCCTACCTGAGTTCCGGACGCTCGCGCGGGGGCAAGACCAGCATCGTGTCACCGGCTGAAGCCGTCGCCTGATCCGGAAGCCATTGCGGGGCAAGCCCGCTCCTACGCACTAGGAGCGGGCTTGCCCCGCGATCTGGTTCAGAACCCTACACTGGCCTGCACATAGAAGGTGCGCGGTTCGCCCAGGTACAACCCCGCGTTGTTGTCGCTGGAACGGGTGTAGTACTGCTTGTCGAAGATGTTCTTCACCCCCGCCGCCAGCTTCAGGTTCGACAGTTCCTTGCCGAAGTCATAGCCGCCCCGCGCCGCCCAGGTGACATAACCCGGAATGTCGCCGTACTGGCCATCGGCACTCGGTTCGGTGATGTAGTTGCCATTGAAGCTGCCATCGGCATTCATCCCGGTACCCGGAGCGCGCTGCTTGGATTGGGCGTAGGCGTCCAGGTTCCAGGTCCAGCGGTTGATTTCATAACGCAGCCCGGCGTTGACGACCTGGCGTGAATAGAACGGCAGGTCACGTCCCTTGAAGCCCGGAATCTCGCCCTCATAGGTGGCGCGGGTATAAGTGAACCCGGCATTGGCGCTCAGCCCCTGCAAGCGCGGATCGAGACCCGACAAGTCGTAGTGCATGGAGGCTTCAATACCCTGGTGCTTGGTAGCGCCCAGGTTGGTCCAGCCAATGTCGTTGCTGATGTATTGCAGCTCGTCATCAAAGTCGATGTAGAACGCCGTCAGCTCGCCACCCCAGGTGCCGTTGTTGTAACGGGTCCCCACTTCGTAGGTCTTGGCTTTTTCCGGTTCCAGGCCATTGGCGGTCTGGTCGCCTGTACCGCCCTGGCCCAGCTGGAAATACTGCAGGCTGCCGAACGAGGTTTCGTAGTTGGCGAACAGCTTCCACTCATCCGACAGGTGATACATCACGCTCAGCGCCGGCAGCGGTTCGTTGCTGGTGATACTGCGGTTCTTCTCCTGCACAGGTACACCGTTGGCACCCAGTACCGGGCGATCGCGCCAGTCGGTGTTGATGTGCTCGAACCGGATGCCCGGGGTGATGGTCCAGTTGCCGACGTCGATCTTGTCATCGATGTAGTAGGCGCTGGCCTCGGTACCGCCGGTACGGTCCTGGAACACGTGGCCGTCTGAAGTCGGTGTCACGGTCGGCACGTTGTCGATCAGCGCCAGGCGGGTCGACTGCTCGTGCATCGCTTCTTTCAGGTAGCGATAGCCGACGCTGACTTCCTGGGTGGTCGGGCCGGCGAAGAAGATCCGCGACAGGCGCGGCTCGATGGCGAACACGTGGTAGGTACGCGGGTAGGACGATAGGGTCTTCTGGTCGCGGGCAGCAATGGTGCTGCCACGGAAGCTGTCGGTGTAGTAGGTCTGGACCTCGAACTGGGTCACGTCGTCGATCTGGCGCAGGTACTTGAACGAGACGTCCTTGCGGCGGCCGCTGAAGTCGTCGTAGTCGCGGTCGGACTGGTACGGATCGTCATCGAACTGCGCCTGGGTCAGGCCGCCGGGCATATCGGCCTTGGCGTCGTAGTAGTGAAAATTCAGCCAGAACTCGTCACTGTCGGTGACCGCCCAATGGGTCTTGAGCAGCACGTCATCGATGTCGTTGCCGTTGTTGCTGCTGCGATAGCCGTTGCCGTTCACGCCGGAATACAACAGCGCCGCGCCCAGGCCGTTGTCTGCAGTGCCGCCGAGGAACGCCGACTCGATGTGCTTCCAGCCACCGTGACGGGAGGTTTCCATCGTAGTGGAAAGCTCGCCAGTGGCTTTTTCTGGAATCGCCCGGGTCACGAAGTTGATCACACCGCCCACGTTCTGCGGCCCGTAACGTACCGAGCCGGCCCCACGCACCACGTCGATGCTGTCGAGGTTGCCCGACGAAATCGGCGCCATCGACAGTTGCGGCTGACCGTAGGGGGCGAAGGCTGCCGGGATACCGTCGATGAGCACGGTGGAGCGTGGCGACAGGCGCGAGGTCAGGCCGCGCACACCGACGTTCAGGGCGATATCACTGCCGCCGGTGCCGTTGGAGTCCTGCACCTGCACGCCAGGAATGCCACGCAGCACATCACGCACGTTCATCGCACCCTGCTCGACCATCGCCTCGCGCCGCACCACGGTTCGGGCCCCCGGGTGGTTCTGCACCACAGTTTCGTCAGCATTGCCGAGCCAGTCACCGACCACCTTGACGTCGGTCGGGGCCAGTTCGAGGCTACCGGTGTTGAGGGTGCCTGCGCTTTGTACAGGCTTGAGCACCACGGTGCCCTGGGACATCTCGTAGGTCAGTCCGCTCCCTTGCAGCAAGGTTTCCAGGGCCTGCTCCGGTGCCAGATTGCCAGACACTGCCGGCGCCTGCTTGCCGGCCACCCGTTCCGGGCTGAAGAACAACTGCAGCGAGGTCTGCTGCCCCAACTGGCTCAGGGCCGACGCCAGCGGCTGGGCCTGGATCTGGATGCTGGTCACTGGCTGGTCGGCATAGCTACTGGCGATACCGCCGCTGACGGCCAGGGCCAGGGCCAGCGGCAACCAGCGGGAACGGGAGGCAGAACGCGGGGAAAACTTGTTGTTGTTCACGTCGTCGAGTAATCCTGAAGGTCCGGATAAGTGCCATCTGCATGCAAATGGAAATGCTTGGCAGTTGCAGTTGGCCAGGAAGACGAACAACTGGAAAAAAACCTGAATTTATTTTGCGATTATTTCGCTGGAGCCGTCGGCGAGGGTCTTGATGGCCACCGGCAGGATGCTCGGCAAGGCGCGCAGCAGGGCGTCGGTGTCGTCACTGCTGAAGGTGCTGCTCAGGCGCAGGGCAGCAACTTTGCCCGGCGCAACGCGCAGCGGCTGGGCCCGGTAACGGGACACCTCTTCGACCACTTCACTCAAGGGTGCATCGTTGAACACCAGCTTGCCCTTGCGCCAGGCCGTAAGCGCGGCAGCGTCCACGGCGTAAGGCTCGGCGACCTTGCCCTGGGCGTCGACCTGTGAACCGAGCCCGGCTGTCAGCAGCGCGTGACTGGCGTCGCGACCCTGGACCTTGACCGAGCCCTGCTCCACAGCCACACGGGTGCGGGTCGGGTCCAGGCGCACATCAAAGCGCGTACCGGTGACGGTCACCGTACCGTTGCCGGCGCTCACCACGAAAGGCCGATCGGTGTCGTGGGCGACGTTGAACATCACCTCGCCTGCCGTGAGTTCGATGCGCCGAACACCGGCGCTGAAATCGACCTTCAGTTCGGTGCGTCCGTTGAGTTCCAGTTCCGAACCGTCCGGCAGGCTCAACTGGCGGCGCTCGCCCAGGGCTGTGTGCAACTGGTCCTGGAAATTGAGCTGATGGTGCTGCCAGCCGAACCAGCCAAGCCCCACGGCAGCAACCGCGACACATGCGGCCAGCGCCTGATGGAGAAAACGCCGGCGCGGCATCGCGCGCACCGGATCAGCCTGGCACAACACCTCGAGACGCCCACGCGGAATCACGTCGGCGGCGCTCCAGAGCTTGGTGAGCTGATCGTATTCATATCGGTGCTGGGGGTGCTGCGCCAGCCAGGTCGCCAGTAGCGCCTGCTGGTCCTGGGCCAGTGCGCCGTCACAACTGCGGGCAAACCACTGCGCCGCCTGCTCGCGCACGGCCTCGATGCCACACGGGCACGCCTGCTGATTCATGAAAACATTCGCCTGATTCATCTCGTTGACACATCCAGGTGCTCACGCAGATGCCGGAGCGTGCGGATCATATACTTTTCGACCATGTTCTTGGTCAAGCCCATGCGGTCGGCGATCTCCGCCTGGGTCAGGCCTTCGAGCTTCTGCCAGACGAACACCCGACGGCAATTGAGCGGCAGTTGCGCCAGGGCGCGCTCCACGCTGTCGGCCAGCTCAATGGCATGCATATAGGCCTCCGGGTCGCCATGGGCGTCGGCGCCAGGCGCGAAGGTGTCCTGCTCCAGGGCCTGGCGCCGGTCTTCACGGCGGTAGCCATCGACGGCAATGTTGCGCGCTGTCTGGTGCAGGTAGGCGCGTGGCTGCTCGACCCCGGCCTGGTCATTTTCCAGCACCCGGACAAAGGCATCATGAGCCAGATCCTCGGCTTGCTGGCGATTGCGCAACTTGCGCGTCCAGGTGCCGATCAGTTCATGGTAGTGGTCGAGAAAGCCTTTGTGTCGCGACACGATGCGGGAGTTACGCCAGGCAATGGGGGAAGGCGCGAATAGTAATGTTTCTTATTAAGCGCAGCAATCGAAGATCTTGACCGCCGACGAAGTGTGAACGCGTAAAAATGAGTGAGGCTGGCGCATCTCGTTGCAGCTGTCAGGCCGAAAAAAAATATGAACGGCCGGGGATTTTCGACATCAAGCAGACAGGTGCCAAAATGCGTTTTTCCGAGGCCCTTTGGCGGCTAACTTCGTCGATCATGTGGCTCATGGACCCGTGAGCAGACTAACCACAAAATCCCCGCGCATACGGGTATTTTTAACGCTTTTGTCATCAAATTGAACATCTACTGTTTACCTGGGTCGGTAGCAAAGTGACTGGCCGAAACGCGGCGACAGACGTGTGCAAAATCGCGACATTTTTTGTTGATCTTGAGCCCCTCAGGTCCTAAAGTTCGCGCCGAACGTCCATGCTGGAAACGATCCATCCGGCTCAAGTACTGACGACGAGACAGCAAGGTCACCCGTAGCTCGCTTCAACAGGCACGGTTGACCTTTTTGCTTTCGGCGACATGCCTTGGGAAGTAGGCGAACCAAAGTGGGGATACGGAGGGCGTTCAGTTGCAGCCACTTATTTTTTCAGTTTGCCCATGGAGTCCCTAAGCATGTCGATTCAGGTCGAAGACTACTTCGCGCGCGATACCTTTCAAAAAATGAAAGCCTTCGCCGACAAGCAAGAAACCCCGTTCGTACTCATCGACACCCAGATGATCAGCCAGGCCTACGACGACCTGCGCGCGGGTTTTGAATTCGCCAAGGTCTACTACGCGGTCAAGGCCAACCCTGCCGTGGAGATCATCGACCTGCTCAAGGAAAAGGGCTCGAGCTTCGACATCGCCTCGATCTACGAACTGGACAAGGTCATGGACCGTGGTGTGAGCGCCGACCGCATCAGCTACGGCAACACCATCAAGAAATCCAAGGACATCCGCTACTTCTACGAGAAGGGCGTGCGCCTGTATGCCACCGACTCCGAAGCCGACCTGCGCAACATTGCCAAGGCCGCACCGGGTTCGAAAGTCTACGTGCGTATCCTCACCGAAGGCTCGACCACTGCCGACTGGCCACTGTCGCGCAAGTTCGGCTGCCAGACCGACATGGCCATGGACCTGCTGATCCTGGCCCGTGACCTGGGCCTGGTGCCTTACGGCATTTCCTTCCACGTTGGCTCCCAGCAGCGCGATATCAGCGTCTGGGACGCAGCCATCGCCAAGGTCAAGGTGATCTTCGAGCGCCTGAAAGAAGAAGACGGCATCGAACTCAAGCTGATCAACATGGGTGGGGGCTTCCCGGCCAACTACATCACCCGCACCAACAGCCTGGAAACCTACGCTGAAGAAATCATCCGCTTCCTCAAGGAAGACTTCGGTGACGACCTGCCGGAAATCATCCTTGAGCCGGGCCGCTCGCTGATCGCCAACGCCGGCATCCTGGTCAGTGAAGTGGTGCTGGTGGCGCGCAAGTCGCGCACCGCTGTCGAGCGCTGGGTCTACACCGACGTGGGCAAGTTCTCGGGCCTGATCGAAACCATGGACGAATCGATCAAGTTCCCGATCTGGACCGAGAAGAAAGGCGAGATGGAGGAAGTGGTGATTGCAGGCCCGACCTGCGACAGCGCCGACATCATGTACGAGCACTACAAATACGGCCTGCCGCTGAACCTGGCCATCGGTGACCGCCTGTACTGGCTGTCGACCGGTGCCTATACCACCAGCTACAGCGCCGTGGAATTCAATGGCTTCCCGCCGCTGAAAGCCTACTACCTGTAAGGGCTGTACCGGGCTGCCTTGCAGCCCGACGCGGGGCCAACGGTTACCTGAAGAAGGTTTCAGGTAACCGTTGGCCCCTCTTGCATTCAGGCGAGCGCTTCGAGCCGCGCCAGCCGCGCCCGGTAGTCCACTGCCAGGGCACGGATCTCGGGCTCTCCGGCCTGCTCCAGCGCCGGGCCCGCCACCCTCAGGAAATTCACGTTGCCGGCTGCCAGTGCCCGCTGCAGCCATGCCAGCGCGTCGTGCGTTCGCCCTTGTGCGGCCAGCACGCCGGCGTGACTGAACTGCCCGCGAAAATCCCCGGCTTCGGCCGAACGCTGGTACCAGCGCTGCGCACCCGCCACATCGAGCGGGCAATGCTGGCCTTCTTCCAGATAACGCCCCAGCAGGTTCATTGACTTGGCATGCCCCAGTTCGGCCGCCTGCCGATAACAGGCCAGCGCTGCCAGGTTGTCCCTGGCCACCCCGCGCCCGGTCGCCAGCAGGTTGGCGTAGTTGTACAGGCCCCAATCCAGACCAGCCTGGGCCGCCTGACGATAATGACGCGCAGCCTCGGCCTGGTCGACGCCTCCGCCCCAGCCATGCTCAAGGCAGCGCCCCAGCATGTTGGTGGCCATGGCACTGCCGCCATTGGCCGCGATGGCGAACCAGCGCCGCGCCAGGGCCGGGTCTTTTTCGATACCGCGTCCGTCCAGCAGGATCTGCCCCAGCAACACCTGGGCTTCAACGATCCCCTGCCCGGCTGCCGCCAGCAAGGCCTGCGCCGCCTTGGCGGGGCTGTGCTCGAGCATCTGGGCGAATTGGTCGCTGTCCAGTTCCTGGCGGTTGCGCAACTCGAACGGCATGACTCAGACCTCGACCCAGCGACGCAACAGGTTGTGGTAGGTGCCGGTGAGCTGGATCAACGCCGGATGATCGGGCATGTCAGTGCCGAGCTGCTGGATGGCATTGTCCATTTCGAACAGCAGGGCACGCTGGCTGTCCTCGCGCACCAGGCTCTGGGTCCAGAAGAACGCGGCATAGCGCTCGCCACGGGTGACGGGGTTGACCTTGTGCAGGCTGGTGCCCGGGTACAGCACCAGATCGCCTGCCGCCAGTTTGACCTGCTGCACGCCGTAGGTGTCCTGGATAACCAATTCGCCGCCGTCATAGTCCTCGGGGTTGCTCAAGAACAGCGTCGACGACAAGTCGGTGCGCACCCGCTCGTGGCTGCCCCGAGGCTGGCGCAGCGCATTGTCGATGTGAAAGCCGAAGTTGCCGCCTTCTCGGTAGCAATTGATCAACGGCGGGAAGACCTTGTGCGGCAGCGCCGCCGACATGAACTGCGGGTGCTGCCACAGGCGCTCGATCAGGGCGGTGCCGACTTCCTTGGCCAGCGGGTGGCCTTCGGGCAATTGCAGGTTGTGCTTGGCCTTGGCCGACTGGTAGCCGGCGGTGATCTTACCGTCTGCCCATTCGGTCTGCTCCAGCGCCTCGCGGATACGCGTGACTTCCTCGGTAGTAAACAACCCGGAAATATGTAGCAGCATGGCGCAGGCACCTGAAGGCGGAAAAGACGTCAATGATATTGATTCCCATTGACTGACTACAAGCCCTTTCGGCAGCGGGGACGTTTCAGCACGTAGAAACAGTTAGATACAAATTGTAAAGATTGTAAATCCGGCGCAATTGGCAATGCTTCTCAATTGTTACTCATATTTGTTTACATTATATTTCGCGGCCTGAATTTCCTGGGGAAGGGGACTACCAATGCCGCGTCACTATGTGCCAACCGCTGTCAGTTCACCACGCTTGCTCGCCTCCGCCATTGGCGTGGCACTCACCGCCACTTCGGCCGCCCACATGGCCTACGCCGCCGAAGAAGCGCCCGCCAAGAACGGCGCCATCGCCCTGGACGCAACCAGCGTTACCGGTGAAGCGCAAGAGAGCACCGACTACAAGGTTGAACGCGCGTCGTCACAGAAGTACACCGCGCCACTGGTAGACACCCCTCGCTCGATCACCGTCATCCCGCAGCAAGTGCTCAAGGACACCGGCGCTGTTTCGTTGCAGGACGCCCTGCGTACTGTCCCTGGCGTCACGTTCGGCGCAGGCGAAGGCGGCAACCCTCAAGGTGACCGTCCGTTCATTCGTGGCTTCGATGCCCAAGGCGATACCTTCCTCGATGGCGTACGCGACACCGGCGCACAAACCCGCGAAATCTTCGCCGTAGAGTCCATCGAAGTCAGTAAAGGGCCGAACTCCGCAATGGGTGGTCGTGGTGCGGCAGGCGGTAGCCTCAACCTCGTGAGCAAAGCGCCGAAACAAGGCGACTTTCTCAACGGCGGCTTTACCTATGGCTCCGACCAGACCCGTCGCTACACCCTGGATGTCAACCGCCAGTTCCTCGACAGCGCCGCGTTCCGCCTGAACCTGATGAGTCATGAGCAGAACGTTGCCGGTCGTGATGCGATCAACTACGACCGTTGGGGTGTTGCCCCCTCGTTGACCTTCGGCTTGGGAACGCCAACCCGGGTCAACCTGAACTACTACCACATGGAAAGTAACGACTTGCCGGATTCGGGCATTCCATATGGCTACAAGCTGCCAGGCGCCAACGCTGCCCACGATCACGACAAGCCGACCGACGGCGGCGACAGCAGCAATTTCTATGGCCTGAAGGATCGCGACTTCCGCAAGACCCGTGCGGATATCAGCACCTTCTCCATCGAGCATGACCTCAATGACTCGATGACCATCAAGAACACCCTCCGCCACGGCAGCACCAGCCAGGACTACGTCCTGACCCAACCTGACGACAGCGCCCACAACGTCAGCCAGTTCGGTACCGTTTGGCGCCGTGCCAACTCCCGTATCAGCAACACCTCCACCACCACCAACCAGACCGATCTGTTTGGAGAGTTCCAGGCACTGGGTTTCAAACACAGCTACTCGACTGGTGTTGAATACAGCCGTGAAGACACAATGGTGAGCGGCTACACCGTCACGCCGAACAGCAAGCTGACCTGCAACCCTGGCACCGCACCGACGTGCACCTCGCTGTCCAATCCGAACCCGAACGATCCGTGGACCGGTTCGGTGGCGCGCAACTACGCCAGCGTGACCGACACCGAGTCCACCACCCGGGCAGCCTATGTCTTTGACACGATCGAACTCGACCCGCAGTGGCTGCTGAACCTGGGCACCCGTTATGACTCGTTCAAGACTGAGGCCGATAGCTCCACCACAGGCGAAGCCAGCAACAACTCGCACTTCTGGAGCTGGCAGGCTGGCCTGGTCTGGAAACCGGCCGACAACGGCAGTATCTATGCCTCCTTCGCCACATCGGCAACCCCACCCGGTGGCGTGACTGATGGCGTCGACAGCAACCCGAACACGCCAGGCAACAGCACTCTGGTCAGCGACCTGGAGCCGGAAACCACCAAGAACTACGAACTGGGCACCAAATGGGACCTGTTCCACGAGCGCCTGTCGTTGACCGCGGCGATCTTCCGCACTGAGAAAGAGAACACCCGCGTCCTGGTTGCCAACAACACCTATGAGAACTCAGGAACCACACGAGTGGACGGTATCGAACTGGGTGCCAGCGGCAAACTGACTGACAAGTGGCAAGTGTTTGCAGGCTACAGCTACCTCAAGAGCGAAGCCGTTGACCCGGGTGAAGCGGGTAACCGCAACGCCCAGCTGACCGGCGGCCCGAATCCGGCCAAAGGAAATGAGTTGCCGAACACACCGAAGAACAGCTTCACCCTGTGGTCGACCTACAATGTGACCGACAAGCTCACCCTGGGAGGCGGCGCCTTCTATGTCGACGATGTCTGGGGTGACCTGAACAACACGGTCTACGTACCGTCCTATGTACGCTACGACGCCATGGCCAGCTACAAGCTGACCAAAAACGTCGACCTGCAGCTCAACGTGCAGAATCTGACCGACGAAACCTACTACGACAAGGCCTACGGTGCGCACTTTGCCAACCAGGCTGCCGGGCGCACTGCCCTGCTGACCACCAGCGTTCACTTCTAAGCACGCTGATCGGCAAGCCCCGTTCACTTAGGTGATCGGGGCTTTCGTATATCAAGGCATAATGCGCGTCGCATTCGCATTTGCGACAAGACAAGGTGATTGATGTGGTGAAAAAATCCCTGTTCCAACTGCACTGGTTCTTCGGGATCACGGCAGGCCTGGTGCTGGCCCTGATGGGCATTACCGGGGCCATCTGGTCGTTTCAGGACGAACTGCTGCGCCTGGTCAATCCGGATGTACTCAAGGTCGAAGTACGCCAGGAAGGCGTACTGCCGCCGGCAGAGCTGGTGCGCAGGATCGAGAACGAGCAAGGGGACAAAGTCGCCATGCTCTGGGTCGATGTGCGCAACGACAACGCTGCGCGGGTGTTCTTTACCCCACCGCCCGGCGAACGTCGTGGCCTGATGCGCTACGCCGACCCTTACACAGGCAAGCTGCAAGGCGATGTCGCGGGCCAGGGTTTCTTCGACCTGATGCTGCGACTGCACCGTTTCCTGGCCATGGGCGACACCGGTCGGCAGATCACTGGCGCCTGTACGCTGATGCTGATTTTCTTCTGCCTCTCGGGCCTGTACCTTCGCTGGCCGCGCAAGGTGCTGAACTGGCGTACCTGGCTGACCCTGGACTGGGCCAAGAAAGGGCGCGCCTTCAACTGGGACCTGCATGCGGTGGCCGGTACCTGGTGCCTGCTGTTCTATCTATTGTTTGCCCTCACCGGCCTGTTCTGGTCGTACGAGTGGTACCGCGAGGGCCTGAACAAACTGCTGGCCGATCAACCTGCCGCAGGACAGCAGCACAAGCGTGGCGAAGGCCGCGGACGCCCTGGCGGCGTACCGGCCAAGGATTCCAAGCCGCTGGTGGTCGACTACGACGCGATCTGGACCAGCCTGCAAGCCGCTGCAGGGCCGGGCCTTGTGACCTACAACCTGCGCCTGCCGCCAGCCGGTGGGCAACCAGCAACGCTGTTCTACCTGCTCGACAGTGCCGAGCATGAACGTGCCTTCAACACCCTGACCCTTGACCCTGCCAACGGCCAGGTGAGCAAGCATGATCGCTACACCGACAAGTCGTTCAAGGCTCAACTGCTGGCCAGCGTCTACGCCCTGCACGTCGGCAGTTACTTCGGCCTGACCGGCCGAATCATTGTCTCCATTGCCAGCCTGACCATGCCGCTGTTCTTCATCACCGGCTGGCTGTTGTACCTCGACCGTCGGCGCAAGAAACGCCAGGTGCGGGCTGCGCGCAGCGGCCTGGTCGCCTCGAATGGCTCGGATAAAGGCTGGCTGGTTGGCTTCGCCAGCCAAAGTGGCTTTGCCGAACAACTGGCCTGGCAAAGCGCCGGCCAATTGCAGGCGGCCGGCTTGCCGGTGCAGGTGCGGCCGTTGGCCGAGCTGACTGAAAACGACCTCAACCGGGCTGAACGCGCGGTGTTCGTGGTCAGCACCTTCGGTGACGGCGAAGCGCCGGACAGCGCCCGCGGCTTCGAGCGCAAGGTGCTCGGGCAGCCCTGGGCCCTGGACAACCTCAACTACGCCCTGCTCGCCCTGGGCGATCGCCAGTACCCGCACTTCTGCGGCTTCGCCCGCCGCTTGCAGGCCTGGCTTGCCGAACGTGGCGCCACCAGCGCCTTCGCCTCGGTGGAAGTCGACAGCGCCGACCCGGCCGCCCTGCAGCAATGGCAACAGCACCTGGCCCAACTGACTGGCAGCAAGCCGCCAGCCACGTGGAAAGCCCCGGAGTTTGCCAACTGGACCCTGGTGAGCCGCGCGCTGATGAACCCGGGCAGCCAAGGCTCGGCTGTGTACCTGCTGGGGCTCAAGCCCGAGCAGCCAGAGCGCTGGGATGCGGGTGACCTGGTAGAGATCCTGCCACGCAACAGCCCTGACAGCCTGGACCTGTTCCTGCGCGGGCTGGGCCTGGACGGCAACGCGCCGGTCGAGGTCGAAGGGCTGCAGGAAACGCTGGTTCAGGCACTGGGCAGCCGTCAGTTGCCCAAAAACCGCGGGCACCTGGTCGGCCTGCATGCCCAGGCGCTGGTTGATGCGCTGATTCCACTGGCGGCACGGGAATACTCGATTGCCTCCATCGCCAGCGATGGCGTGCTGGAGCTGATCGTGCGCCAGGAATGTCATCCCGATGGCAGCCTGGGGCTTGGCTCCGGTTGGCTGACCGAGCATCTGGCGCTGGGCAACAGCGTCAGCCTGCGCCTGCGTCGCAACAGTGGCTTCCACCTGCCGGCGCCGACAACGCCGATGATCCTGATTGGCAATGGCACCGGTATTGCCGGGTTGCGCAGCCTGCTCAAGGGTCGGATTACGGCGAGCGAGCAACGCAACTGGCTGCTGTTTGGTGAGCGCAACCAGGCCCACGACTACTTGTGTGGCGACGAGCTGGAGCGTTGGTTACGCAGTGGTGATCTGGCCCAACTGGACCTGGCGTTCTCACGGGATCAGGCGCACAAGGTGTATGTTCAGGACCGCTTGCGTGAGCAGGCCAGCGACTTGCGCCGCTGGCTCGATGAGGGTGCCTCGATCTACATCTGCGGCAGCCTGCAGGGCATGGCCAGTGGGGTGGACGAGGTGCTGAACGAAGTACTCGGGGCCGCGGAAGTGGAACGTTTGATCGAGCGTGGGCGATATCGGCGGGATGTTTATTGAAGCCTTCGCGGGGCAAGCCCGCTCCTACGGTGTGTAGGAGCGGGCTTGCCCCGCGAAACGCTCAATGCAGATCGAAAGTATCAGCATCCAGGTTGGCCGGGAACCGCGTGCGGTACGCAGCCAGGTCAGCGGCGCTCAGCACGGCCGTGAACACCCCATCCGCTTCCCCTGCACTGAGCAGGCTCTCCCCCTGGAAATCCAGCACCTGGCTGTCGCCGGTATAGGCAAAGCCCTTGCCGTCCGTGCCCACCCGGTTTACCGCCGCCACATAACACAGGTTTTCGATACCGCGCGCCGGCAGCAGACGATTCCAGTGCTGGCGACGGGCTGCAGGCCAATTGGCGGTATACAGCAGCAAGTCGGTGTCTTGGGCATCACGGCTCCACACCGGGAAGCGCAGGTCGTAACAGATCAGCGGACGCACCCGCCAGCCCTTGATTTCAAACTGCACCTGGCGCTCGCCCGGGGTGTAATGCTTGTGCTCGCCGGCCATGCGGAACAGGTGCCGCTTGTCGTAGAACAGGATCTCGCCGTCAGGACGCGCCCACAGCAGGCGGTTGCGATGGCTGCCGTCGGCGGCCTGGATGATCACGCTGCCGGTGACCACCGCATCGAGCTTCTTGGCCTGGCTCTTGAGCCATTTGTAGGTCGGACCGTTTTCCGGTTCGGCCAGCGCCTCTGAATCCATGGAAAATCCGGTGGTGAACATCTCCGGCAGGATGATCAGGTCGGCACCACGAGCCTGCTCCAGCAAACTCTCGAAATGTTCGTAGTTGGCCAGGCGGTCCTGCCAGGCCAGGGTTGTCTGCACCAGGGCCACTTTCAGGTTGGGCAGTTCACTCAGATCGCGCATAGCTTCTCCGCTGCCTGACGCAGCGTCTCCTCGCGTTTTGCAAAACACAGGCGCACAAGGCGCTGCTCGGGGATGGGTTGCTGGTAGAACACCGACACCGGGATAGTGGCGACACCGTGTTCACGGGTCAGCCACAGCGACATCTCGACGTCGTTCAGGTCCGGGCGAATGGCTGAATAGTCGACCAGCTGAAAATAGGTTCCGGCGGTACGGGTGAAGGTGAAGCGCGAAGGCTCCAGCAAGTCGCAGAACAGATCGCGCTTGGCCTGGTAGAACGCCGGCAACTCCTCGACATGCTCTGGGTGCGCGGCCATGAAGTCGGCCAACGCCCATTGCAACGGGGTCACGCCACAGAAGTTGACGTACTGGTGGACCTTGCGCAGCTCGGCGCTCAGGGCTGGCGGCGCTACCACATAGCCAGTCTTCCAGCCGGTAACGTGATAGGTCTTGCCGAACGAACTCACTACAAAGGCACGTTGGTACAGCGCCTCGATGGCCAGCACGCTGGCGTGCTGCACGCCGTCGAACACCAAGTGCTCGTACACCTCGTCGCTGATCAGGTAGATATCCCGATCGGAGATCAACAGCGCCAGCTTTTCCAGGTCGTCCCGGCTGATCAGCGCACCGCTGGGGTTGTGCGGCGAGTTGAGGATGATCATCCGCGTGCGCGGGCTCAGGGCGTCGGTGAGCTTCTGCCAATCGATCTTGAAGTCACCGTCGCTGAGCTGCACATGGATGCAGCGGCCACCGGCCAGTTCAACCGATGGCTCGTAGCTGTCGTAGCTGGGGTCGAAAACAATGACTTCGTCACCGGCGCGAATGACTGCATGGATGGCACAGAAGATCGCTTCGGTAGCACCGGGGGTGATAGTAATTTCATGGTCGGCATCGACACTGACGCCATAGCTGCGGGCGATCTTGGTCGCCACCTGCTGGCGCAGGGCAGGCAAGCCGGTCATCGGGCAATATTGATTGTGGCCGGCACTGATCGCCCGGCCTGCCGCATCGAGCAGGGCCTGGGGGCCGTTGAAATCGGGAAAACCCTGGGACAGGTTCAAGGCGCCGGTTTGCGCGGCGAGCTGGGACATGGTGGTAAAGATGGTCGTGCCGACGTTCGGCAACTTGCTGCTGATCATGGAGCCCTCTTTCCTGCAATCTTCCGGCTCGAGGCGGCGCGGTCAGAGACCGAGCATAGCGGATTGAGTGGTCAGGAAAAAGGTTGTAACAGTCGCAGGCCTTCCCGGCAGCCCATCGCTGGCAAGCCAGCTCCCACAGGTCGGTAAACATCAAACCTGTGGGAGCTGGCTTGCCAGCGAATGAGGCCCGAAAGCCAGGTCAGCGTTTGTCTTTACGCTTCTTCTCGGCTTTCTTGTGGTGCGACATCAAGCGACGCTTCTTGTTGACCTGGCGGTCGGTCAAGGTGTTCTTGTTGCCTTCGTACGGGTTGTCGCTGCCCTTGTACTCGATGCGGATCGGCGTACCGACCAGCTTGAGCACTCGGCGATAGGTGTTTTCCAGGTAACGCGAGTAGGACTTGGGTACCTTCTCGACCTGGTTGCCGTGAATCACGATGATCGGCGGGTTCGCCCCGCCCAGGTGGGCGTAGCGCAGCTTGATCCGGCGGCTGTTGACCATCGGTGGCTGGTGCTCGCTGACTGCGTCTTCGAGGATCTGCGTCAGGCGGCTGGTTGGCCAGCGGGTAACCGCCGACTTGAACGAGTTCTGAACCGACTGGTACAGGTTGCCCACGCCAGTGCCATGCAGCGCCGAGATGAAGTGAATGTCGGCGAAGTCTACGAAGAACAACCGGCGCTCAAGCTCGGTCTTCACGTAGTCGCGCTCGCTCGGCTGCATGCCGTCCCACTTGTTCAGGGCGATGACAATGGCGCGACCGGCTTCCAGGGCAAAGCCAAGCAGGTTCAAGTCATGGTCAACCACACCTTCGCGGGCGTCCATGACGAAGATCACCACGTTGGCGTCCTTGATCGCCTGCAGGGTTTTCACCACCGAGAACTTTTCGACTTCCTCGTGGATCTTGCCGCGCTTGCGCACACCAGCGGTGTCGATCAGCGTGTACTTCTCTTCGTTACGCTCGAAGGGAATGTAGATACTGTCGCGGGTAGTACCCGGCTGGTCATAGACGATCACCCGGTCTTCACCGAGCATGCGGTTGACCAGGGTCGACTTGCCAACGTTCGGGCGGCCGATGATGGCGATCTTGATGCCATCTTTCTCGCTCGGGCCAGGGATACGCACCGCTTCTTCGCCTTCGGCGACGTTGGTGTCGATCTCTTCCTCTTCCTTGTCGCGCGGGAACTCGCTCAACACCGCTTCAAGCAGGTTGTTGACGCCACGGCCCTGGGCACCGGCGACGCCAATGGCGTTGCCCATGCCCAGCGGCGAGAACTCGGCGATGGCCATCTGCGGATCGATGTTGTCGATCTTGTTGGCCACCAGGAACGAGCGCTTGTTGCGCTTGCGCAAGTGCTCGGAAATCATCTGGTCAGCGGCAGTCAGGCCGGCACGCGCGTCCACCAGGAACAGCACCACATCGGCTTCTTCGATGGCCAGCAGCGACTGCTCGGCCATTTTTTCGTCCATGCCGTGCTCATCACCGGAAATACCACCGGTGTCGACCAGGATGTAAGAACGGCCTTGCCAGCGCGCTTCACCGTACTGACGGTCACGGGTCAGCCCGGACAGGTCGCCGACGATAGCGTCGCGGGTCCTGGTCAGGCGGTTGAACATGGTGGATTTACCGACGTTCGGTCGGCCCACCAGGGCGATTACGGGAACCATGCGGCTCTCCACTTCATAAATTCAAAAAATACAAAGGCCGCTGCACTGCAGCGGCCGGAGTTCGGGCGGCACCCGAAGTGCCGCAGCCCGAGGCCTGCAAGGCCTCAAGCATAGCCTCAGCGGATGGTCAGCGCCTCGAGCTTGCCGCTGTTGCCGTACACATAGATGGTGTCACCCACCACCAGCGGACGGGCGCGCAGGCCATCGCTGTCGATACGCTCACGACCGACGAAGCGACCGTCGACCTGGCTGAGCAGGTGCAGGTAGCCTTCCAGGTCACCTACTGCAACATAGCTTGAGAACACTTCCGGCGCCGACAGCTGGCGACGAGCCAGCGAATCGTTGCTCCACAGCGCGCTGGACGAACGCTCGTCGATGCCTTCCACGGTGCCCGAAGCCAGGCTCACGTAGACATTGCCAAAGCCCTGGGCCACACCGGTGTAGCTGGAAGCATCACGCTGCCACATCACACGGCCGCTTTCCAGGTCAAGGCCGGCAACACGGCCCTGGTAGCTGGCTACATACAGGGTGCCGCCAGACAGCAACAGACCGCCGTCGATATCGACAACGCGATCAAGCTCCGAGCGACCTTGCGGGATGGCAACGCGTTGTTCCCACACGGGCACGCCGTTCTGGGTGTCCAGTGCGACGACCTTGCCAGTCGACAGGCCAGCGATGGCCAGGCGATTGGTCACGATCGGCGCACCAGTACCACGCAGGGTCAGTACTGCCGGGGTGCTTTCGTAGATCCAGCGACGGTCACCGGTGCTGGCGTCCAGGCCAATTACGCGGTCATCCTGGGTCTGTACCACCACCACGTCACCGTTGGTGGCAGGCGGAGCCAGTACTTCACTGGTCACCCGCGAACGCCAGCGCTGTTCACCGGTGGTGGCATCCAGGGCAATGACTTCACCCTTGAGGGTGCCGAGCATGACCATGCCATAACCTACGCCAACAGCGCCGGAAACAGGCAACTCGAGCTCTTTCTTCCAGACCACGTCGCCGGTATTGCGATCAAGGGCCATTACCACGCCAGTGACATCGGCGGCGTAGATGCGGTCGTTCTCGATCGCCGGGACCAGCATGTTGAAGGTTTCGCCCTGACCGTCACCGATCGAGCGGCTCCACTGCTTCTTCAGGACCACCTCTTCGGTGAAACTGGTGAGCTCAGCCGGAGGCAATTCCTTTTTGCTGTTGCTGCTGCAACCCACGGCCAGAAGGGCCAGGGTCAGCACTGCTGCATGTTTCCAACCGATCACTTACGCATCCCCTTTGGCCAGGTCGTCGAGCTTGAGTTGCAGGCCACCGATCGCAGCGTCGTCAGACAGCGCGGCCTTGGCTTTTTCGTAAGCGGCATGCGCATCGGCAGCACGACCCAGTTGCACCAGCAGATCGCCCTTGAGCTCTTCGCGGCTGGCCAGGAACGCCTTGTCAGCGTCGCCTTCAAGCAGTTTCAGGGCTTCGTCGACCTTGTTCTGGGCAGCCAGGACACGGGCCAGGCGCTGACGGGCGATTTCACCCAGGGTGGCATCGGCCGGTTTGTCCATCACCGACTTGAGTTCGGCTGCGGCATCGTCCAGCTTGCCGGCCTCGACCGCGACCTTGGCCACGAACAGGCTGCCGTACTGGGCATAAGCGCTGCCGCCAAACTCGTTCTTGAGCTTGCCCGACAACTCGGCAACCTTGGCCGCATCCGGCTCGCCGCTTGGCGTCAAGGTGGTTTCCAGCAGGGCCTGATAGAGGTTCGAGGCGCCTTGCGACTGGTTGCCCTGGTACTTCTGGAAGGCTTGCCAGCCAAACACTATTACCAGTGCCAGCAGGCCGCCGGTTACCAGTGGCTTGCCGTTACGCTGCCACCAGTCCTTGAATGCCGCCAGCTGTTCATCATCGGTACTCGACACCCCAATACTCCTTTTCACCAAATCGGCTGTTGACCCGCTTCACGCCTGCGCGAGGGAAGCTTCCAGGTGCTCTGCCAGAGCATCCCAGGTAATGTTTTGTTGTTCGCCCTGGCCACGCAGGGGTTTGAAACCTACCACTTGTTGCGCCAGTTCGTCGTCCCCCAGGATCAAGGCGAACAGAGCTGCGCTCTTGTCGGCCTTCTTGAACTGGCTCTTGAAGCTGCCACCACCGGCATTGACCTGCAGGCGCAGGTTCGGCAAGCGATCACGCAGACGCTCGGCCAGGGCCAGGCCAGCCAGCTCCGCCTGCTCGCCGAAGGCGCACAGGTAGACATCGACCTGGCGGTTGATCGACTCGGGAATCTGCCCCAGGGTTTCAAGCAGCAGGATCAGACGCTCGATACCCATGGCGAAGCCAACGCCCGGGGTCGGCTTGCCGCCCATTTGCTCGACCAGGCCATCGTAGCGCCCGCCGGCACAGACAGTGCCCTGGGAGCCAAGCTTGTCGGTGACCCACTCGAATACGGTCTTGCTGTAATAGTCCAGGCCACGTACCAGCTTGGTATTGATCACGAATGGAATGCCGGCCGCATCCAGACGCGCCTTCAGGCCTTCGAAGTGAACACGGGACTCTTCGTCCAGGTAGTCTTCGAGTTTCGGCGCATCGACCAGCACCGCCTGGGTATTGGCGTCCTTGGTATCGAGGATGCGCAGCGGGTTGGTCTTCAGGCGACGCTGGCTGTCTTCGTCCAGCTGGTCCAGACGCGCCGAGAGGAACTCGACCAGCGCATCACGGTAGCGGGCCCGGGCTTCGCTGGTGCCCAGGCTGTTGAGTTCGAGCTTGACCGCATCACGGATTCCCAGCAGTTTCCACAGGCGCCAGGTCAGTACGATCAGCTCGGCGTCGATGTCCGGACCGTCGAGGTTGAACACCTCGAGGCCGATCTGGTGGAACTGGCGATAACGGCCTTTCTGCGGACGCTCATGGCGGAACATCTGGCCGATGTACCAGAGCTTCTGCACCTGGCCGCCGCCACTGATACCGTGTTCGAGCACGGCGCGCACACAGGCCGCGGTACCTTCCGGACGCAGGGTCAGGGAGTCGCCGTTACGGTCGGTAAAGGTGTACATCTCTTTTTCGACGATGTCGGTGACTTCACCAATCGAGCGTTTGAACAGTTCGGTGAACTCGACGATAGGCGTGCGGATCTGGCGGTAGCCATAGGAATCCAGCAGGCCTGCCACGGTGCTTTCGAAATAGCGCCACAGCGGCGTCTGCTCGGGCAGGATGTCATTCATGCCACGGATGGCTTGCAGCGATTTGCTCACGAAAAATCCTTACGAATCTGGGTGTCAGCCACGGGCGATCAAGGCCGCGTCGGCTTCGGCCTTTTCGGCCGCTTTCTGGCGGATGAGCTTTTCCAGCTCATCGACCAGGTTGTCATTGCTCAGCTTCTGCGATGGTTTGCCATCGATGTAGATCAGGTTCGGCGTGCCGCCGGTCAGCCCCACATGGGCTTCCTTGGCTTCACCGGGGCCATTGACCACACAGCCGATCACGGCCACGTCCAGCGGAACCAGCAGGTCTTCCAGGCGACCTTCAAGCTCGTTCATGGTCTTGACCACATCGAAGTTCTGCCGCGAGCAGCTCGGGCAGGCGATGAAGTTGATACCACGCGAACGCAAGTGCAGGGACTTGAGGATGTCGTAACCGACCTTGACCTCTTCGACCGGGTCTGCCGCCAGGGAGATGCGAATAGTATCGCCAATCCCTTCGGCAAGCAGCATACCGAGGCCGACCGCGGATTTCACCGTGCCAGAACGCAGGCCACCGGCTTCGGTGATGCCCAGGTGCAGCGGCTGGATGATCTGCTTGGCCAGCAGGCGGTAGGCTTCGACGGCCATGAACACGTCGGAGGCCTTTACGCTGACCTTGAAGTCCTGGAAATCCAGGCGATCGAGGTGCTCGACGTGGCGCATGGCCGACTCGACCAATGCTGCCGGGGTCGGCTCGCCATACTTTTTCTGCAGGTCTTTTTCCAGGGAACCGGCGTTGACGCCGATGCGGATCGGAATGCCACGGTCGCGGGCGGCATCGACCACCGCGCGAACGCGGTCTTCACGACCGATGTTGCCCGGATTGATGCGCAGGCAGTCGACACCCAGCTCAGCCACACGCAAGGCGATGCGGTAATCGAAGTGGATGTCGGCAACCAGCGGAACGCTGACCTGCTGCTTGATGCGGCCGAAGGCTTCGGCGGCGTCCATGTCCGGCACCGAGACGCGCACGATGTCGACGCCGGCATCGACCAGGCGGTTGATCTGCGCCACGGTAGCGGCGACGTCATTGGTGTCGGTGTTGGTCATGCTCTGGACCGCGATGGGTGCATCGCCGCCGACAGGCACATTTCCAACCCAGATTTTCCGGGATTCGCGACGCTTGATCGGAGATTCGCCGTGCATGACTTATTGCCCCAACTTCAGGCGAGCAGTCTCGCCACTGGTGAACGGCGCAAGGTCGACGGCCTGACCGTTGTAGCTGAGCTGCACGCCCCGGGCAAAGCCCAGGCGTACCGCGAACGGCGGTTTGCCGCTCAGCTGCAGGCTGTCGCCCTTGCGCTTGATGGCGCTGAACAGCACCTTGCCATTGCCGTCGGTGACCGAAGTCCAGCAATCGGCGATGAATTGCATGTGTACCTGGCCGCTGCCGGCAGCGACCGGGGCTGCGGCGGCAGGCGCCGGAGTTGCGGCGGGAGCGCTGGCAACCACTGCAGGCGCTACCGGTGTCGCAGGAACGGGCGCAGGCGCTTGAGCGGGTGCAGGAACCACGGCAGCCGGAGCAGAGGGTACAGGTACTGCCGGGCTGCCGGCAGCTTCAGGCGCAGGCGCCTGAGCGGCTTGATCGGCCGGCGTGGCAGCCTGGTCCAGGTTCAGCGGAGTGGTTTCCGGCTCCTGGCCGGCATTGACAGCCTGATCCTCAGGCTCATCCAGGGGGTGGATCTGGGTAGTACCGTCGGCGCTTTCGACTTCGACATGCTCAAGGGCCATGTTGACCAGGTCCTTGCTGCGCTGGCTGCTTTGATCCTGCCACCAGAAGAAGCCGCCACCGATCACCACTACCAGCATCAATAGGCTGACAATACGCAGGATGTTATGGGAAAGGCGTACAGGTTCTTCGATACGGCCAAGGGCATGCACGTCGCTCCCCTGGGCGTGGGTGCCAGTACACTGGTCGAAGGCCAGCACCAGGGCGGCCTGGTCCATGTCCAGCAATTTGGCATAAGCGCGGATGTAGCCACGGGCAAAGGTGTGCCCGGGTAGCTTGTCGAAGGCGCCGGATTCAAGATTGTTCAGGGAACTCACGGTCAGGTTGAGTTTGCGGGCCACTTCGGCCTGCGACCAGTCCTTGCTCTCGCGGGCCTGACGCAAAGTCTCACCTGGATTCTCGCGAGTCGCTGCTGCTACTTCGGGATGCGCCGCTTTCATCATTGCTCCGACAGGTATTGCTGATATTCCGGCGTACCGGGATAAAGTCGTTGTAATTGCAGGCCCAGATCGGCGGCCTTGTTCCGTTCTTCGAAGACGTTGGCCAGGCGACTGCCCAGCAACAGGCTGCGGGCACTGTGGTCGCTCAGCTGGCTGAAACGATCGTAGTAGTCACGGGCTGGCACATAATGCCTGTCTTCGTAAGACAACTCAGCCATTTCGAGCAACGCACGCGGTTGCTGCTGGTTGAGTCGCAAAGCTTTTACCAGGTGTTGCTGCGCCTGATCACGCTGGCCGAGCCTCAAGGCGGTCAGGCCAAGGCTCTCGAACACCCGGGAACGCTCAGGATACAGCGTATCGGCCGCTGCTTGGGCAAACATCTGCTGCGCCTGCGCGTATTGGCCCCGAGCATAAAGGAAACTGCCGTAGTTATTACGGATCCGCGTATCGTCCGGGCGACTGACCAGCGCCTTGCGATAGTGTGTCTCAGCCAGTTCTGGCTCATCTTCAGCCTGATACACCAAAGCCAGGGCAGCGTTGGCGGCGGCATCCTGGCTATTGAGATCAAGCGCTTTTTTCAGTGGCCCCTTGGCCTGTTCGGTCAAACCTTGTTGCAAATAACCCAGCCCGAGCTGCACATAGGCCTGTCCTGCATGGACCCTGCCCTCGCGACTGGCCAGCGTGTCCGAACTCCCGCCGGACACGCAGCCTGCAAGCAGGGCGAGCGACAGGATCGACAGCGCGGCGCGCAAGGTCATGGAGGTCCTCTCTTCAGTTCCGTACAGCGCTTTCTTGCACATCGCCGTCAGCGTTCAGCTGACGCACGGCGAGTAGGCGTTCGCTGCGACGGGTGCGGTCCATCACCTGACCTACCAGTTGGCCGCACGCCGCGTCGATGTCTTCACCACGGGTGGTGCGCACCGTCACGTTGTAACCGGCGTGATGCAAGTGATCCTGGAAACGGCGGATGGCGTTGTTGCTCGGACGCTCGTAACCGGAATGCGGGAACGGGTTGAACGGGATCAGGTTGATCTTGCACGGAACGTCCTTGAGCAGCTCGGCCATTTCCACGGCGTGTTCGAGCTTGTCGTTGACGTCCTTGAGCAAGGTGTACTCGATGGTCAGTACGCGCTTTTCGCCCAGCTGCGACATGTAGTTCATGCACGCTGCAAGCAATACCTTGAGCGGGTACTTCTTGTTGATCGGCACCAGTTCGTTGCGCAGCGCATCGTTCGGCGCGTGCAGCGACAGGGCCAGGGAAACGTCGATGTGCTTGGCCAGCTCTTCGATCATCGGCACCACGCCGGAAGTGGACAGGGTCACCCGGCGCTTGGAAATGCCATAGCCGAGGTCGTCCATCATCAGGTGCATGGCTGCGACCACGTTGTCGAAGTTCAGCAGCGGCTCGCCCATGCCCATCATCACCACGTTGGTGATGGCACGGTCGATCTTGGCAGGCACAGTGCCGAACGACTTGTTGGCAATCCACACCTGGCCGATGACTTCGGCGGCGGTGAGGTTGCTGTTGAATCCTTGCTTGCCGGTGGAGCAGAAACTGCAGTCCAGGGCGCAACCGGCCTGGGACGAGACACACAACGTGCCACGCTTGCCCTGGGGGATGTACACGGTCTCGACGCAACTGCCGGACGCCACGCGCACCACCCATTTACGGGTGCCGTCGGTGGAGATGTCCTCGCTGACCACTTCCGGACCGCGAACCTCGGCAACTTCCTTGAGCTTTTCACGCAAGGCCTTGCCGACGTTGGTCATGGCGTCGAAATCATCGACGCCAAAGTGGTGAATCCATTTCATTACCTGACCGGCACGGAAACGCTTCTCCCCGATAGAGTCGAAGAATTTTTCCATTTCCGGCTGGGTCAGCCCCAACAGGTTAGTTTTGCCAGTCGATGTCGTCATGGATTCACCCTCACCCGTAAGCTTTCGCTTAGCGAGTGGTTACCTCGGTAGCTGCGAAGAAGTAAGCGATTTCGCGAGCAGCGGCAGCTTCGGAGTCCGAACCGTGAACGGCGTTGGCGTCGATCGACTCGGCGAAGTCGGCACGGATGGTGCCTGGAGCAGCTTCTTTAGGGTTGGTAGCGCCCATCAGCTCACGGTTCAGAGCGATGGCGTTTTCGCCTTCCAGAACCTGAACAACAACTGGACCGGAGGTCATGAAAGCAACCAGGTCACCGAAGAAACCGCGCTCTTTGTGCTCAGCGTAGAAGCCTTCAGCTTCGGCTTTGGACAGTTGCTTGATTTTCGAAGCAACGATGCGCAGGCCAGCGTCTTCGAAGCGAGTGGTGATCTTGCCGATCACGTTCTTGGCAACGGCGTCAGGCTTGATGATGGAGAAAGTACGTTGAACAGCCATGGTGTAACTCCAGAAACGTTGAGTGAAGCGAAAAATTAAACCCGCGAATTATACGCGGGTTCCGGGGGATTGCCTAACCTGCCGAGCGCGCTCAGTCGGCTTCTTCGATCCAGGCCGCCTGGATGGCTTCGAGAACCTTCTCGCCGCCACGCTGCGGATCGTCACTGAATTCCGGCAATGCCAGCACCCACTGGTGCAGATCGACGAAGTTCACATAACGAGGATCGACTTCCGGCTTGCTTTCGGCAAGCTGGATTGCAATTTCAAGTACATCAACCCATTTCAGGCTCATGTCGGCTCCAGGATCAATGCGGCGCTTCGGCTGCGTGGTTGAGCGAATACTTCGGAATCTCGACAGTGATGTCTTCGGTTCCGACCTTGGCCTGGCAGGTCAGGCGCGAGGTAGGCTCCAGGCCCCAGGCGCGGTCCAGGTAGTCCTCTTCCAGCTCGTCGGCTTCATTGAGCGAGTTGAAGCCTTCGCGAATCACGCAGTGGCACGTGGTGCAAGCGCAGACACCACCGCAGGCGCTTTCGATCTCGATGTGGTTATCGTGCGCCACTTCAAGAATGGACTTACCTGTCTCAGCCTCCACCACCATGCCATCCGGGCAGAACTTCTCGTGGGGCAGAAAAATCACCTGCGGCATCAGTTATTCCTCGATCTCATTCAGGTTGCGCCCGGCCAACGCGGCTTTTACCGTCGAATCAAGGCGACGGGCGGCAAAGGCATCGGTCACCTGCGACAGACGCTTGGTCTGTTGCTCGATGGCTGCGCCATCGGTGCCGTTGATCAAATCACGCAAGTCTTGCATTTGTTGTTCGATAGCCAGGCGCTCTTCGGCGTCCAGCAGCCGGTCGCCATCGGCGTCCAGCGCGCCCTGCACAGCTTCAAGCAGGCGCTCGGCGTCGACCTGGTGCTCGCGCAACTGGCGCGCCACCTTGTCAAAACCTGCGTGCTCGAAAGAATCCTTGAGCATGCGGGTAATTTCGCCGTCGGTCAGGCCGTAGGAAGGCTTGACCTGAATACTCGACTCGACGCCCGACCCCAGCTCGCGCGCCGAAACGCTGAGCAGACCATCGGCATCGACCTGGAAGGTGACACGGATCTTCGCGGCACCGGCGACCATCGCAGGGATGCCACGCAGCTCGAAGCGCGCCAGGGAGCGGCAATCGCTGATCAGCTCGCGCTCACCCTGCAGCACATGAATCATCATGGCCGACTGGCCATCCTTGTAAGTGGTGAACTCCTGGGCGCGGGCAACCGGTATGGTGGTGTTACGCGGAATCACCTTCTCCATCAGCCCACCCATGGTCTCAAGCCCAAGGGACAGGGGGATCACGTCGAGCAGCAGCAGTTCGCCACCATCGCGGCGATTGCCGGCCAGGGTATCGGCCTGGATTGCCGCGCCAATGGCAACCACCTGATCGGGGTCGATATCGGTCAGCGGCGTACGGCCAAACAGGGCGCCTACGGCCTCACGTACACGCGGCACACGGGTCGAACCACCGACCATGACCACTGCCGCAACTTCTTCGAGCTCGACACCGCTGTCACGCACGGCGCGACGGCAGGCCTTGAGACTGCGGGCTACCAATGGTTCGATCAGGGCATCGAATGCAGTGCGGGTCAGCTCGGCCTGCCAGTCGCCGTAAGCGACAGTGACCGCGTCAGCGTCGGTCAGGGCTTCCTTGGCGGCGCAAGCGGCTTGCAACAGCTGGCGCTGGGCTCCCGGATCAAGATCCGAAGACAGACCGGCCTGCTCGACAATCCAGCTGGCGATGGCATGGTCGAAATCATCGCCGCCCAGGGCGCTGTCGCCACCGGTGGCAAGCACTTCAAACACGCCGCCGGTCAAGCGCAGGATGGAAATATCGAAGGTACCGCCGCCCAGGTCGTAAATGGCCACCAGGCCTTCAGCGTTCTGGTCAAGGCCATAGGCCACGGCTGCAGCAGTCGGCTCGTTGAGCAGGCGCAGCACGTTCAACCCGGCCAGACGCGCCGCATCCTTGGTAGCCTGGCGCTGGGCGTCGTCGAAATAGGCCGGCACGGTGATTACCGCGCCCACCAACTCGCCACCCAGGGTTTCTTCAGCGCGCTGACGCAGCACCTTGAGGATATCGGCCGAGACTTCCACCGGGCTTTTCGGGCCCTGCACGGTGTCGATGAACGGCATGTGCGACTCACCGCCGACAAAGCGGTACGGCAGTTGCTCACCCAGTTGCTTGACGTCTGCCAGGCCACGGCCCATCAGGCGCTTGACCGACAGCACGGTATTGAGTGGGTCGCTGGATGCGGCGTCACGCGCTACCTGACCGACATCGATGTGGTCGGCATGGTAACGCACGGCCGAAGGCAGGATGACCCGACCTTGAGCGTCGGGCAGGGGCTCGCTGCGGCCGCTGCGCAATGCTGCGACCAGGGAGTTGGTGGTGCCAAGGTCAATCCCCACCGCCAGGCGACGCTGGTGCGGTTGAGGGCTCTGACCGGGTTCGGCGATCTGCAGTAGGGCCATGCTTATCTGAATACCAGGGGCGCCGCCAGGAGCAGCGCCGAGTTAATCGTCGAGGCGCTCTTCCAGCTGGCGCACTTCGTAGGCGAGCTTGTCGAGAAACTGCATGCGGCGCATCAGGCGCTCGGCCTGTTCGCGCTGCGCAGGATCGTTCCAGCAGGCGGCGAAATCCTCGTTGAGCGCTTCCTGGGCGGTTTTCAAGCGACGCTTGAACACGGCGACACCATCGAGGTCGGCACTGTCCTGGAGGTCTTCGAGCTCTTCGCGCAATTGCATCTGCTGCAGCAGGAACTCGGGATCATGGACGGTGACTTCCTGCGGCACTTCATGGCCGCCGATCGCCAACAGGTAGCGGGCACGCCGGGGCGCGCTCTTTAGCGTCTGGTAGGCCTCGTTCAGCGCAGCCGAACGTTCGAGCGCTATGCGCTGTTCACGTTCGGAGGCATCGGCGAAGCGATCCGGGTGGACCTCACGGGCCAGCTCGCGATAGCGAACGGCCAGTTTATCAAGGTCCAGACGGAAGCCAGGTTGCAGGTCAAACAGGGCGAAATGACAAGGAGTACCCACGCGCAGCCTCAGACGTTGAAGCTTTCGCCGCAGCCACACTCACCGCGCACGTTGGGGTTGTTGAACTTGAAGCCTTCGTTCAACCCTTCCTTGACGAAATCGAGCTCGGTACCGTCGAGGTAGGCCAGGCTCTTGGGATCAATGATCACCTTCTCGCCGTGGCTTTCGAAGACCTGGTCTTCGGCGTCTGGCTGATCAACGAACTCCAGCACATAGGCCAGACCCGAGCAGCCGGTGGTACGAACGCCCAAGCGAATGCCAAGACCCTTGCCGCGTCCGTCGAGAGAGCGCCGCACGTGGTTGGCGGCGGCTTCTGTCATGCTGATAGCCATCGAGACTCCTTACCTGCAACAGGCGAACTTAGAGCAAACCTTTCTTCTGCTTGTAATCGCGTACAGCCGCCTTGATGGCGTCTTCGGCGAGTACCGAGCAGTGGATTTTGACCGGCGGCAACGCCAGTTCTTCGGCCAGCTGGGTGTTCTTGATGGTTTCGGCTTCGTCCAGGGTCTTGCCCTTCATCCACTCGGTGGCCAGGGAGCTGGAGGCAATGGCCGAACCACAGCCGTAAGTCTTGAACTTGGCGTCTTCGATGACACCCTGCTCGTTGACCTTGATTTGCAGGCGCATCACGTCGCCGCACGCTGGAGCGCCGACCATGCCGGTCCCGACATCCGGATCCTCGGCATTCATCTTGCCGACGTTGCGTGGGTTTTCGTAATGGTCGATGACCTTTTCACTGTATGCCATGGTGCAATTCCTTCCTCATCAGAGAGCCGCTCTTGCCGGCGACTACTTAGTGCGCAGCCCACTCGATCTTGGAGATGTCGACGCCGTCTTTGTACATATCCCACAGCGGCGACAATTCGCGCAGCTTGGTCACGGCCTCGCAAACTTTCTGCGCGGCGTAGTCGATTTCTTCTTCGGTGGTGAAACGACCGAAGGTGAAGCGGATCGAGCTGTGAGCCAGCTCGTCGTTACGGCCCAGAGCGCGCAGTACGTAGGACGGCTCAAGCGAAGCCGAGGTACACGCCGAACCGGACGACACTGCCAGGTCCTTGAGGGCCATGATCAGCGATTCGCCTTCAACGTAGTTGAAGCTCAGGTTCAGGTTGTGCGGGATACGCGCGGTCATGCTGCCGTTGATGTACAGCTCTTCAAGACCTTCGACCTGCTTGTAGAAGCGGTCGCTCAGGGCCTTGATACGGACGTTCTCGCTGGCCATCTGCTCTTTGGCGATGGCGAACGCTTCTCCCATGCCGACGATCTGGTGGGTCGCCAGGGTGCCCGAACGCATGCCGCGCTCGTGACCGCCGCCGTGCATGGTGGCTTCCAGACGCACGCGAGGCTTGCGGCTGACGTACAGCGCGCCGATGCCTTTAGGGCCGTAGGTTTTGTGTGCGGAGAAGGACATCAGGTCGACTTTCAGCTTCTGCAGGTCGATTTCGACCTTGCCGGTGGACTGAGCAGCGTCGACGTGGAACATGACGCCGCGAGCGCGGGTCAGCTCGCCGATGGCAGCGATGTCGTTGATGGTGCCGATTTCGTTGTTCACATGCATGATCGACACCAGGATGGTGTCATCACGCAGGGCAGCTTCAACCATGGCCGGGGTGATCAGGCCATCGGCGCCCGGCTCGATGTAGGTAACCTCGAAGCCTTCACGCTCCAGCTGGCGTGTGCTGTCGAGGACAGCCTTGTGCTCGATCTTGGAGGTGATCAGGTGCTTGCCCTTGGTGCCGTAGAAGTGCGCAACGCCCTTGATTGCCAGGTTGTCGGACTCGGTTGCACCGCTGGTCCAGACAATTTCACGCGGATCGGCGTTGACCAGGTCAGCGACCTGGCGGCGAGCGTTCTCAACCGCTTCTTCGGCTTTCCAGCCAAAGACGTGGGAGCGCGACGCCGGGTTACCGAAGTTCCCGTCGACCAGCAGGCAGTCGCTCATCTTCTGGGCAACGCGTGGGTCGACCGGAGTGGTCGCGGAGTAATCGAGGTAGATCGGCAACTTCATTGAATATCTCCTATCAGGCGGTCGCGCCGCGCGTCGAAACGGTCATTCGACGGCTGACGTCTCAATCTTGTCCAGCTGCGGTGCCCGGCTTGCGATACGTCGCAGGTCCTGGCGCTGGGCGACTTCTTGCACCTCACGGCGAGTAACAAGGTCAGCCAGGCTGATACCGCTGAGGAATTCGTGAATCTGCTGGCTCAGGTCACACCACAAGTGGTGGGTAAGGCAGGTGTCGCCGGCGTGGCAATCACCCAGGCCCTGACAGCGTGTTGCGTCGACCGATTCGTTAACCGCATCGATGACCTGTGCGACCTGAATGCTCTCCATGCTTCGCGACAGCTGATAGCCGCCGCCAGGGCCGCGCACACTGGAAACCAGGCTGCTGCGGCGCAGCTTTGCAAAAAGCTGCTCCAGATAAGAAAGGGAGATGCCTTGGCGCTCGGAAATGTCGGCCAGAGACACCGGCCCATGCTGCGCGTGCAACGCCAGATCAAGCATGGCGGTCACGGCGTATCGGCCTTTTGTAGTCAGTCGCATGGCTAGTAGGTACCACGGGGTTACGGAATGGGAGCGAGTATGCTATTCCCGAGCATTTAAGTCAACTATAAGACCTAGTGCTTTAGT
Source organism: Pseudomonas vranovensis (assembly GCF_040438935.1). NCBI lineage: Bacteria > Pseudomonadati > Pseudomonadota > Gammaproteobacteria > Pseudomonadales > Pseudomonadaceae > Pseudomonas > Pseudomonas vranovensis. The sequence continues at coordinate 3,897,825 of NZ_CP159259.1, forward strand.
CGGGATTGCCGCGGGAAGGCGGCGGAATCATAGCAAACGAAAGGGCGTATGCGCACGCCCTTCTGTCAATGCGTCGGCGTGTCGCTGCGCGCCTCGCCCTTGACCTCGGCGAAGTCCTCTTGACGCAGGGCCGGCAGCTCCTTGGCACAGTAGTCACTGCCAAGGTTCTTCAGCGCACCGCACATGTCTTCCAGCCGCCCGTCCACCGCCTGCAGGTGATCAAGCAACTGACCGATGGCGCGCGCCACCGGGTCAGGCATGTCTTCACTGACGCCATAGGCATCAAAACCAATCTTCTCGGCCATTGCCTTGCGCTTGGCTTCGACTTCGGCGTCGGTCTTGACGATGATCCGCCCCGGAATACCTACCGCAGTGGCGCCTGCCGGCACCGCCTTGGTGACCACGGCGTTGGAGCCGATCTTGGCCCCGGCACCCACGGTGAACGGGCCCAGCACCTTCGCGCCGGCACCGACGACGACACCATCTTCAAGCGTCGGGTGACGCTTGCCTTTGTTCCAGCTGGTGCCGCCCAGGGTCACGCCCTGGTAAAGCGTGACGTCGTCACCGATCTCGGCGGTTTCACCGATGACAATTCCCATGCCGTGGTCGATGAAAAAACGCCGCCCGACCTTGGCACCGGGATGAATCTCGATACCGGTCATCCAGCGCCCGAAGTTCGATACCAGCCGCGCCAGCCACTTCCAATCGCGCTTCTACAGCGAATGCGCCGCCCGATGCAGCCAGATCGCATGCATGCCCGGGTAGCAGGTCAGCACTTCAAAGGCATTGCGCGCCGCCGGGTCACGGTGGAAAACGCTCTGGATATCTTCACGCAGACGCTCGAACATCTATTGATCCTTGCGTTTATGCGGCTCGCCCCGGGCCACTTTCTGGGTTTCGGTGAGGATGCCGCGCAAAATACTCATTTCCGAACGATTGACCGAGCTGCGCCCATACAGGCGACGTAAACGCGGCATCAGGTGCTTGGGCTTTTCGGGGTCGAGGAAGCCGATGTCCACCAGGGTTTTCTCCAGGTGTTCATAGAACAACTCCATTTCATCCATGGTCGCCAGCTCGCTGCTGCGCACCGACGTCACTTCGAATTTTTCCACCTTGGACGGCTGGCCTTCGGCTGCCAGCCAGGCCATGCGCACCTCATAAGCCAGCACCTGCACGGCCGCCGCCAGGTTCAGCGAGCTGAAATCCGGATTGGAGGGGATATGCACATGGAAATGACAGCGCTGCAGCTCTTCGTTGGTCAGGCCGGCGTATTCACGCCCGAACACCAACGCAATTTCCTGACCCTGGGCTGCGTGCTCGATGGTTTTGCTGCCGCACTCGCGCGGATCGACCAACGGCCACGGGATACGCCGATCCCGGGCGCTGGTACCGAGCACCAGGTTGCAGCCGGCCAACGCCTCTTCGAGGGTCGCGACCACTTGCGCTCCCGCAAGCACGTCATCGGCGCCCGAGGCTCGGGCATCCGCCTCATGGGACGGGAAATCCAGCGGGTCGACCAGCACCAGGCGCGACAAGCCCATGTTTTTCATGGCACGCGCAGCGCCGCCGATATTGCCGGGGTGGCTGGTATTGACCAGAACAACACGAATATTTTGCAGCAAGGCGAGCGCTCACAGACATGGAAATAAGGGAGCAAATCTTACAGAACCGACCAACATTACGCTACGAAAGCAAATGACACACTTCTTCGCGCGAAGTTTTCTGCTAGAATGTTCGGCTTTCTTTAACGACCCAGGTGAAACGTCCATGCAGCCCATGCTGAATATCGCGCTGCGCGCCGCCCGCAGCGCCAGTGAACTGATTTTCCGCTCCATCGAGCGCCTGGATAGCATCAAGGTTGATGAAAAAGACGCCAAGGATTACGTGTCCGAAGTCGACCGTGCTGCCGAGCAAAGCATCATCAACGCTCTGCGCAAGGCCTACCCGAACCACTCCATCTACGGCGAAGAGACCGGCCTGCACGCTGGCAGCGGCGAAGAAGGCAAGGACTACCTGTGGATCATCGATCCTCTGGACGGCACCACCAACTTCCTGCGTGGCGTTCCGCACTTCGCTGTCAGCATCGCCTGCAAATACCGTGGCCGCCTTGAGCACGCCGTGGTACTGGACCCTGTCCGCCAGGAAGAATTCACCGCCAGCCGTGGCCGTGGCGCCCAGCTGAACGGCCGCCGCCTGCGCGTCAGCCCACGCACCAGCCTGGAAGGCGCACTGCTGGGCACCGGCTTCCCGTTCCGCGACAACCAGATGGCTGACCTGGACAACTACCTGGGCATGTTCCGCGCCCTGGTTGGCCAGACCGCCGGCATCCGCCGCGCCGGCGCTGCCAGCCTGGACCTGGCTTACGTCGCCGCCGGTCGCTTCGATGCCTTCTGGGAATCGGGCCTGTCGGAATGGGACATGGCCGCAGGCGCCCTGCTGATTCAGGAAGCTGGCGGCCTGGTGAGCGACTTCACCGGCGGTCATGACTTCCTCGAGAAGGGCCACATCGTCGCCGGCAACACCAAGTGCTTCAAGGCCGTCCTGACTGCTATCCAGCCGCACCTGCCTGCCTCGATCAAGCGTTAAGCTTCGACCGGGCACAAAAAAAGCACCCTTCGGGGTGCTTTTTTGTGGACTCCATCCCTGGAACAGGGAGATTACTGCCCGGACTCCGCCTGGCTCAACACCAGCTTGCCCTCTTTATCCAGCGGGATCTGCGAACCTGGGTCACGGTCCATACGAACCTGGCCAATCTTGTCGCCAATCGAATACTTCACGTCATAACCCACCACCTTCTCGCTCAGGTCGTTGACCGTGTTGCAGCGGGTCTGAGTGGTGGTGTAGGTATCACGCTCCTGCATGCCTTCCTGCACCTTGTTACCGGCATAGCCGCCACCGACCGCGCCGGCCACCGTGGCAATTTTCTTGCCCGTGCCGCCACCAATCTGGTTACCCAGCAAACCACCTGCCACTGCCCCCAGCACAGTACCGGCAATCTGATGCTGATCCTTCACCGGCGCCTGACGCGTGACAGTGACATCCTTGCAGACTTCGCGTGGCGTCTTGACGGTCTGCTTGATCGGCTGCACAGCCACAACCTCGGCGTACTCCGGCCCGCTTTTGACCAGGCTGTAGGTGGCCACAGCACCTCCGGCGGTAACACCGACAGCACCCAGAACCGCACCCACCAGCATTGACTTGTTCACGTGAACCTCCTGATCGTACCCGCGGGACATAGCCCGCCTTCTCCCTGCCTTGGAGCATAAAAAAAGGCGCGAGTTCAATGCTCGCGCCTTCTTCTACGACAAACAGCGTGGGAAAAGCCCTTACGGGCGGTCGTCCACACCTTCTGCCTTGACCGGTGGAATCAGGTCTTCGCTGCTCAGGTTCAGCCAGATCAGCACTACGTTGGCGATGTAGATCGACGAGTAGGTACCCGCCATGACACCAATGAACAGCGCCAGCGAGAAGCCCCACAGGTTGTCACCCCCGAAGAACAGCAGCGCAGCGATGGCCAGCAAGGTGGAGACCGAGGTTGCCACGGTACGCAGCAGGGTCTGGGTGGTCGAGATGTTGATGTTCTCGATCAGCGAAGCCTTGCGCAATACACGGAAGTTCTCGCGCACCCGATCGAACACGACGATGGTGTCGTTGAGCGAGTAGCCGATGATCGCCAGCACCGCTGCCAGCACCGTCAGGTCGAAGGTGATCTGGAAGAACGACAGGATACCCAGGGTCACGACCACGTCGTGGACCAGCGAGAGAATCGCACCCAAGGCGAATTTCCACTGAAAGCGGAAGGCCAGGTACAGCATGATGCCGCCCAGAGCCAGCAGCATGCCCAGGCCACCCTGGTCACGCAGCTCCTCGCCGACCTGGGGCCCCACGAACTCGACACGCTTGACCACGGCCGGGTTGTCGGTACTAACCTTCTGCAGGGCTTCGGAAACGCGGTTGCCCAGCATCGGGTCATCGCCCGGCATACGCACCAGCAGGTCGGTGGTTGCACCGAAGCTCTGCACCACAGCGTCCTTGAAGCCGGCCTTGACCAACTCCTCACGCACCTGGCCGAGGTTGGCCGGACGCTCGTAGGTCAGCTCGATGAGCGTACCGCCGGTAAAGTCCAGGCCAAAATTGAGCCCTTTATAGAACCAGCTGAACAGCGCCAGTACGGTAAGAAGCAGGGTGACGCCGAACGCAAAGTTGCGCACACCCATGAAGTTAATGGTACGTAACATGGCAGCCCCTTAAACCCACAACTTCTTGATATCACGCCCACCGCAGGTCAGGTTGACCATTGCGCGGGTAACCATGACGGCCGTGAACATCGAGGTGAAAATCCCGAGGGACATGGTAACTGCGAAGCCTTTGACCGGACCGGTACCCATGGCGAACAGGATGCCGCCCACCAGCAGGGTGGTCAGGTTGGCGTCGACAATCGCGGTGTAGGCACGGTTGAAGCCTTCGTGGATAGCGCGCTGCACCGACATGCCATTGGCCAGCTCTTCGCGAATCCGCGAGAAGATCAGCACGTTGGCGTCGACCGCCATACCCATGGTCAGAACGATACCGGCGATACCCGGCAGGGTCAGGGTTGCCCCCAGCAGCGACATCAGCGCCAGCAGCATGACCATGTTACCGGCCAGGGCAATAGTGGCGATCAGACCAAAGAAACGGTAGATAGCCATGATGAACAGGGAGACGAACAGCATGCCCCACAGGGAAGCATCGATACCCTTGGTGATGTTGTCGGCACCCAGGCTCGGACCAATGGTGCGCTCTTCAGCGAAGTACATCGGGGCAGCGAGGCCACCGGCACGCAGCAGCAGGGCCAGCTCTGAGGACTCACCCTGCCCGTTCAGGCCGGTGATGCGGAACTGGCTGCCCAGTGGCGACTGGATGGTTGCCAGGCTGATGATGCGTTTTTCTTCAGTGAAGGTCTGGACAGCGACGTCCTTCTCGACACCATCGACCATCTGCTTCACATAGCGAGTAGTCGGGCGCTGCTCGATAAAGATCACCGCCATGCTGCGACCGACGTTGCTGCGCGTTGCGCGACTCATCAGTTCGCCACCGTGGCCATCCAGGCGGATGTTCACTTGCGGGCGACCCTGCTCGTCGAAGCTTGCCTGGGCGTCGGTAACCTGGTCACCGGTGATGATCAGGCCACGCTCGACAGCGGCCGAACGACCGCCCTCACGGAACTCGAAGGTTTCGGTAGTGGCTTTGGAAGCGCCCGGCTCGGCACCCAGACGGAACTCCAGGTTGGCGGTCTTGCCCAGGATACGCTTGGCTTCGGCAGTGTCCTGCACGCCTGGCAGCTCCACCACGATGCGGTTGGCACCCTGGCGCTGTACCAGCGGCTCGGCAACACCCAGCTCGTTGACCCGGTTACGGACTGTGGTCAAGTTCTGCTTGATCGAGTATTCACGGATTTCCGCGACCTTGGCCGGGGTAATCGCCAGACGCAGCACCGACAGGCCATTGCGCTCGGTGGTGGTCAGCTCGAAATCATTGAAATTCTTGCGGATCAGGCTGCGAGCCTGTTCGCGGGAGGCTTCATCGGAGAAGCCCAACTGAATGTCGCCATCTTGCTGCGGCAGGCTGCGATAACGCACACGCTCTTTACGCAACAGGCTTTTGACTTCGCCTTCGTAGACTTTCAGGCGGGCCGACATGGCCTTGTCCATGTCCACTTCCAGCAGGAAGTGCACACCACCGGAAAGATCCAGACCCAGCTTCATCGGGCTTGCACCCAGGTTGCGCAGCCATTGCGGGGTGGTCGGGGCCAGGTTCAACGCTACAACGTAGTCATCACCCAGCGCCTTGCGCACGACATCCTTGGCTGGCAGTTGGTCTTCCTGCTTGGTCAGGCGCAGCAGTGCACCCCTGCCCTTTTCGCCCAGGCTTGCAGCCTTGACCTGGATACCGGCGTCGACGAGCGCCTTGCTCGCGCGGTCCAGATCCGCCTGAGTGACCTGCAGCGCCGTGCTGGCACCACTGACCTGAACGGCCGGATCATCAGGATAAAGGTTGGGAGCGGAATAAATAAAACCGATCGCCAGTACCGCCACGATCAATAGGTATTTCCACAGAGGGTATTTGTTCAGCATCACGCCGCCCGTTCAAGACGCGGGGCGCCTTGCGCGCCCCGTCGATTGGTAAAAAACTGAAACTTAGATCGCTTTGAGCGTACCTTTAGGCAGGGTCGCGGCAACGGCGCCCTTCTGGAACTTCAGTTCGACGTTGTCGGATACTTCCAGTACCACGAAGTCGTCGGCCACTTTGACGATCTTGCCGGCGATGCCGCCGTTGGTGACCACTTCATCACCTTTTTGCAGGTTGCTCAGCAGGTTCTTCTGCTCTTTGGCGCGTTTGGCCTGTGGACGCCAGATCATCAGGTAGAAGATGACCAGGAAACCGACCAGGAAAATCCACTCGAAGCCAGTACCGGCAGGGCCGGCGGCAGCGGCTGGGGCAGCGGCGTCCGCGTAAGCGGCGGGGATCAGAAAGCTCATTTAGCACTCCAGTTGCATTCAGTACTTGTTAGGGATCGACAGAACATCAGTCCAAGGGCGGCACAGGCAGCCCGCGCTTGGCGTAAAAGGCATCGACAAAGGCGGCCAATGTACCTTGTTGAATAGCCTCGCGTAAACCAGCCATCAAACGCTGGTAATGGCGCAAGTTATGGATCGTATTCAACATACTGCCCAACATTTCGCCGCACTTGTCCAGGTGATGCAGATAAGCACGGGAGAAGTTCTGGCAGGTGTAGCAGTCACAGGTTGGGTCCAGTGGCGAATCATCATGGCGATGGAACGCGTTACGGATTTTCAGCACGCCGGTATCGACAAACAGATGGCCGTTGCGCGCGTTGCGCGTAGGCATCACGCAATCGAACATGTCGACGCCGCGGCGCACACCCTCAACGAGATCTTCCGGCTTGCCTACCCCCATAAGGTAACGAGGTTTGTCAGCCGGCATCATGCCCGGCAGGTAATCCAGCACCTTGATCATCTCGTGCTTGGGCTCGCCCACCGACAGGCCACCAATGGCCAGCCCATCGAAGCCGATCTTCTCCAGACCTTCGAGCGAACGCATGCGCAGGTTCTGGTGCATGCCGCCCTGAACGATACCGAACAGCGCCGCAGTGCTGTCGCCGTGGGCGCTCTTCGAGCGCTGGGCCCAGCGCAGCGACAACTCCATCGAGACACGGGCAACGTCTTCATCGGCCGGGTACGGGGTGCATTCGTCGAAGATCATCACCACGTCCGAACCCAGGTCACGCTGGACCTGCATCGACTCCTCGGGGCCCATGAACACCTTGGAGCCATCGACCGGCGAGGCGAAGGTCACGCCCTCCTCCTTGATCTTGCGCATGGCGCCCAGGCTGAACACCTGGAAGCCACCGGAGTCGGTGAGGATCGGGCCTTGCCACTTCATGAAATCGTGCAGGTCGCCGTGGGCCTTGATTACCTCGGTGCCCGGGCGCAGCCACAGGTGGAAGGTATTGCCCAGGATCATGTGCGCGCCGATGGCCTCGATGTCCCGGGGCAGCATGCCCTTGACCGTGCCATAGGTACCCACCGGCATGAACGCCGGGGTCTCGACCACACCACGGGGGAACGTCAGGCGACCACGACGGGCCTTGCCGTCGGTGGCCAGCAACTCGAAGGACATACGACAGGTGCGACTCATGCTTGATCCTCGGGGCCACGCGGCGCCGGATTGCGGGTGATGAACATGGCATCACCGTAACTGAAGAAGCGGTACCCGTTTTCGACTGCCGCCGCGTAGGCAGCCATGGTCTCGGGGTAACCGGCGAAGGCCGAAACCAGCATCAGCAGCGTGGATTCAGGCAGGTGGAAGTTGGTGACCAGGGCATCGACCACATGAAACGGCCGGCCCGGGAAGATAAAGATGTCGGTATCACCGCTGAACGCCTTGAGCACACCTTCGCGGGCTGCGCTTTCCAACGAACGCACGCTGGTGGTGCCCACGGCAATCACCCGCCCACCGCGGGCACGGCAGGCGGCCACGGCGTCGACCACGTCCTGGCCGACCTCGAGCCACTCTTTATGCATGTGGTGGTCTTCGATGCGCTCGACCCGCACCGGCTGGAAGGTGCCAGCGCCGACGTGCAAGGTGACAAAGGCGGTTTCCACGCCCTTGGCGGTGATCTTCGCCATCAATTCTTCATCGAAGTGCAGCCCGGCGGTGGGCGCGGCTACGGCACCGGCGCGTTGCGCATAGACCGTCTGATAGCGCTCGCGATCGGCGCCCTCGTCGGGGCGGTCGATATAAGGTGGCAGCGGCATATGCCCGACACGGTCGAGCAGCGGCAGCACGTCTTCGGCAAAGCGCAGTTCGAACAACGTGTCGTGACGGGCAACCATCTCAGCCTCGCCACCACCATCGATGAGGATCTGCGTACCCGGCTTGGGCGACTTGCTCGAACGCACATGGGCCAGCACCCGATGGCTGTCCAGCACACGCTCGACCAGGATTTCCAGCTTGCCGCCACTGGCCTTCTGGCCGAACAGGCGCGCGGGAATCACCCGGGTATTGTTGAACACCATCAGGTCGCCCGGGCGCAGGTGCTCGAGCAGGTCGGTGAACTGGCGATGAGCCAGTGCCCCGCTCGGCCCGTCCAGGGTCAACAGCCGGCTGCTATGGCGCTGCGCCAGCGGATGGCGAGCGATCAGGGAATCAGGGAGCTCAAAGGAAAAATCGGCGACGCGCATGATGGTGTTCGGTTCGACAGGGCCGCAAAGTTTAGCCGAAAAGACAAAAATTGACTATGAAACCTGATTGACCAACGGTAGGCACCTCTTTATACTCCGCCGCCACAAGCCCTGATGGCGGAATTGGTAGACGCGGCGGATTCAAAATCCGTTTTCGAAAGGAGTGGGAGTTCGAGTCTCCCTCGGGGCACCAAACGCATGAAAAAGCCGACTTCAACGTCGGCTTTTTTGTGGGTGCGATTTGTCGCTCACGAACCCATCAGCGCACTACCCCGCACGCAATTCGCGCCCCGCCGCCACCCAGTTCCTGAGGGTGATCACTATGGTTATCACTCCCGGCATGTACCATCAACGCGTGGCCCTCGAACTCATCCATTTTGAGTCGTGGCGCCAGTACCTGGTTAGTTGCCTTGCCATCGCCACCCACGTAGAGGGCAGGCAGGTCGCCTTTATGACCGCTGTCGTCATAGGGCCCTTTGTGCGCCTTGGTCTTGTCAGGGTCCCAGTGCCCTGCCGCCCCACCGGCTGGCGTGCTCTTGCCATCGACCAGCGCCGGCTCGCAGGATGGTTTTTCATGAAGATGAAAGCCATGCACACCCGGCGGCAGGTCGCGCAGGTCAGGTGTCAACAATGTGCCATAGCGACTTTGCTCAAGGGTGATAGCGCCTATAGGCTTGGCGCTTCCATCGGCGTTCACCAGGGCGATTTCCACTGTCTGGGCCTGCGCGACGCCTGCAGCGATCATCAAGGCCGTGAAACAAAGTACTTTCATGGTAGAGCTCCATTGTCTGGCCGTGGAACCCAAGCGTCCCACCTTTCCTGTGGAGCCCGACCAACCCTGCGGGTTCCATTTTCCGAGCCGCCGGCGCACGCGCTGTTCGGCCATAAACAAAAACCCCCTGCTACTTCCGTAGCAGGGGGCCTTGGACTAAACCGAAAAGGGTCCAGTCAGTACCGCTCTAAAATTACTGCTGTTGTGGCAGCTTATCGATAGGACCGCAGCCACCAATAACTTTAGATACCGAAACCGAAGGGTGGAACAGGTAGTCGTAAGAGCAATTCTTTTGCTGGTTGTACACCTGGCCAGTGCAGCCGGACAGCAGAGCAACACCAGAAACCATGGCAGTAGCGACCGCTACCTTGAACAGCTTTTTCATACAAAAATCCTTTAATTTATGAAGCGCCCCCTTAATGGAAGCGGCGCGATTATACACAAATCAATCGTTTGTACCTCCCGGACTGTCCACGTTGTGCTTCAGCGCTGCAACTGCGCGACTTGCCCTCCCCCCCGCAACTTCAACTTTCTCCATGTCGCGATCGGACCCGATTGGGGCGCGCTCGACAAACCGGCCAGTTAATACACCTAGGTAATGTGGCCTGGCCTTTGGGAAGGAGTGATGTTCGCCTAATCGTCAGTCAGCACGTCCCAAGATCAAACAACAAAGAGAATAAGCACAATGATCAGTCCGGGCTCCGAAGATACGAAAGGTCAGCTGGCGCAAGGGTTCAAGCCGCGTCACGTCACCATGCTTTCGATTGCCGGCATCATTGGTGCCGGCTTGTTCGTCGGGTCCGGGCACGCCATCGCCGCCGCCGGGCCTGCGGCCATTCTGGCGTATGTATTTTCGGGCATCCTTGTCATTCTGGTCATGCGCATGCTCGGCGAAATGGCCGTTGCCAAGCCCGACACCGGTTCGTTTTCCACCTATGCCGACCAGGCAATCGGACCTTGGGCCGGATTTACCATTGGCTGGATGTATTGGTGGTTCTGGGTGCTGGTCATTCCCATCGAAGCACTGGCTGCCGGCCATGTACTCAACCACTGGTTCCCCCAAATCGACACCTGGTTATTTGCCTTGCTGTCGATCGTTGTCCTGGCCGCAACCAATCTTTTCAGTGTGTCGAAGTACGGAGAGTTCGAGTTCTGGTTCGCCATGTTCAAGGTCATCGCAATCATCGCCTTTATCAGCCTGGGCTTTGCGGTGCTGATGGGCTGGGTGCCCGAACGAGAAGTAAGCGGCCTCAGCCGACTGCTGGATGAACAAGGCGGCTTTGCACCGAATGGCCTCTCTGCAGTCGTTGGCGCGTTTATTACCGTGATGTTCAGCTTTATCGGCACAGAGGCGGTAACCATTGCCGCTGCCGAATCCCGGAGCCCGGCCAAGAACATTGCCAAGGCCACCCGTTCGGTGATCTGGCGTATCGGCGTGTTCTACTTGCTGTCGATCGCCGTGATTATTTCCATCGTGCCCTGGAATGACCCGCTACTGGCGGAAGTAGGGTCTTACCAACGCGCCCTGGAGTTGATGAATATTCCCCACGCCAAGTTCATGATGGATGTAGTGGTGTTGGTCGCCGTGGCCAGTTGCATGAACTCCTCGATCTACATTGCTTCGCGCATGCTGTACTCACTGGGTAAGCGCGGCGAGGCGCCAAAACGTGTAAAAGTCACCTCGTCTGCCGGTGTTCCGCGGACAGCGGTCATCGCCAGCACGGTGCTGGGTGCGGTCATCACCGTAGTCAGCTACTTCGCCCCTGCCGGGCTGTTCCAGTTCCTCTTGGCCAGCTCCGGCGCCATTGCCTTGCTGGTGTACCTGGTCATTGCCGTCTCCCAACTGAGGATGCGCAGGATATTGCGCCGGCAGAATGTACGGCTCGAATTCCAGATGTGGCTGTTCCCCTGGCTTACCTACGCGGTCATCGTCTTTATTATCGCAGCGCTCGGTGTGATGCTGGTGACGCCGGAACATCGCGCGGAGGTAACCACCACCATTGGTCTGGCACTGGCCATTTCCCTCCTCGGCATCGTGCTGACTCGCCAGCACGGGCAGCCAGCAAGGATTCGCTCGGCCGTCTAGGGTTGAAGGTGGATCAGGGATTGTGTTTACGATCCCCGTTACGCCCCTCCTTGAACGAGTCGCCTTATGCAACTGAGCCATCGCCCCGTCCAGGCCCAGGACATCCCCGCCCTCTGCTGCCTTCCACAAGGCCCGGACGAATTGTTCTACATGTTCCCCAAGGCCCGGTATCCGCTGACACCGGCGCAACTGAGCGAGGCCATCGCCCAGCGCAGCGGGTCCACCGTGGTGGAGGGGGACGGCACGGTCCTGGCCTTTGCCAACTTCTACAAGGCAGAAGTCGGCGGTATCTGTGCCCTGGGCAATGTGGTGGTGGCGCCTGCTGCCCGTGGTCATGGCGTGGCGCGTTACCTGGTGCAGTGCATGATCGATCTTGCCCGTAGCCAGTTCGAGGCCCGCGAACTCTGGGTGTCATGTTTCAACCACAATACCGCCGGGCTGTTGCTCTACCCTCAACTGGGATTCGTGCCCTTTGCCATCGAGGAACGCCAGGGCCCTGATAGCACGCGGGTTGCGCTGGTGCAGATGAAGCAAGTGCTGTAGCGCATCGATGAACTGCAGCGAACCTTGAGCGCGCATCGGCGTCCGATCCTGTGCATTCGCCGCTCAAGGTTCTCCAGTGAAAAACGCCATCGCCCGCAAATACCGCTTGATCGTCAAGACGCTTGGCTACGTCGGCTGGTCGCTGTTCTGGCTGCTTATCTGGGACGTGCTGGTCACCATCGACTTCATGCTGTTCTTCAACAGCAAGTTCACCCTGCCGCTGATGCCACTGACCCTGCTGGGCTCGGCGCTGGTGGTGCTGGTAAGTTTTCGTAACAGCAGTGCCTATAGCCGCTGGTGGGAGGCAAGGACCTTGTGGGGAGGCCTGGTGAACAGCTCCCGCAGCTTCGCTCGCCAAGTGCTGACCCTGATCGACGATGAGCGCGATGGGGTCAATCCGATCAAGGCAACATTGCTGCGACGGCATATTGCCTATGTGAATTGCCTGGCCGCCCACCTGCGCGGCGAGCCGTGTCCGGATGAACTGATGGCCTTCATCCCGCCCGACGAGTTCGAACGTCGCAGTCGCTCGAACAACTTCGCCAACGACATCCTCACCGGCTCCGCGACCTTGTTGGCCCGTGAGTACAAGGCGGGGCGCCTGGACAGCATTCGCCTGGCACGGCTGGAATCGACCCTGGTGGACCTGTCCAACAGCCAGGGCGGTATGGAGCGTATTGCCAACACCCCGCTCCCCTACCCCTACGTGTATTTTCCACGGCTGTTCATTTCGCTGTTCTGCCTGATCGTGCCGATCGGGCTGGTCGAATCGCTGGGCTGGTTTACCCCTCTGGCCTCGACTGTGGTGGGTTTCATGCTGTTGGCAATCGAGCGAATCGGTACCGACCTGCAGAGTCCGTTTCGCCTCAGTGAACATCAGATCCAGATGGATGCGATCTGTGAAACGATCGAGCGGAACCTGGAGTCGATGCAGCGTGATGCCCAGAGTGGAGAGCTAGTCTTGTAGCCGTACAAGTCCTTTCCTGGCAGCCATTGCATCTTTCCTGCAGCCTCCAGTAGCATTGAGAACAATTATCAGTAACATACTGGCGCTTGCACTTTCATGGAAATGCCCAAGTCTTTGCCGCGGGATGTCGAACACCTGTATCTCGAATACAACGGCTGGTTGCGCAACTGGCTGCGCAAGCGCCTGGGCGAAAGTGCCGATGCCGACGATCTGGCCCAGGACACCTTCGTGCGGGTGATGCGTTCGCGCCAGCCGATCAGCGAGTTGCGCCAGCCCCTGGCCTACCTGGCCACCATCGCCAATGGTCTGCTGGTCAACCGCTGGCGGCGCCAGGCCGTGGAGCGCGCCTATGCCGAGGCGCTGGCGGCGCAGCCCGAAGCCCTGGCATTGTCTGCCGAGGACCAGTACCTGCTGATTGAAACCCTGGTGGAAGTCGATGCGCTGCTGCACGGCCTGGGCCCCAGGGCGCGGGAGATTTTCCTGTTGTCGCAGCTCGACGGCCTGACCTACAAGCAAATTGCCGTGCAGCTGGGGCTGAGTATCGACCAGGTGCAGAAGTCCATGAGCAAGGCTTTTGCCTTGTGCTACGCCAGTCAGTACGAGTGAGCGCCATGTCACTCCCCCGGCCCGATCAATCACCGATTGCACCCGCCGTCCGTGACCAGGCGATTGCCTGGTTCACACTGGCCCAATCGGGCGATATGACGACCGACGAACATCTCGAGCTGCAGTTGTGGCGCCAGGCCGCCCCTGATCACGAGCGTGCCTGGCAACGCCTGGCGGGCATCCCCTTGCAGTTGCAACAACGCGCCCGGCAATTGAGCACCCCGGTGGCCCGCACCGCCCTGCAGCAAACCCGCACCCTGAATGCCAATCGCCGCCAATTGCTCAAGGCCTTCGTTGGCTTCGGCCTGATCGGCGCCACGGCCTGGGAGTCGCGTGACAGCCTGTGGCTGCAAGGTGCGCTGGCTGACTATCACACCGGCACCGGCGAGCGCCGCCACCACACCCTGGCCGATGGCACGCAGGTCTGGCTCAACACCCGTACGGCACTGGATGTGCGCTACAGCGCCAGCCAGCGCCTGCTGATACTGCATCAAGGCGAACTGGATGTTCTGAGTGCGAGCCGCAACGACAATCGTCCCTTGATTGTGGACACCGCCGAAGCGCGGCTGCGAGCGCTGGGCACCCGTTTCAACGTGCGCAGCGAACCCACCGGCCGTGGTACGTTCGTGGCTGTCAGCAGCGGCCAGGTCGCTGCCAGGCCTGTTGCCGCCGGTATCGAGCAACTGATCCCGAGCGGCCAGCAAACCCGTATCGATCAGTACGGCGTCGCCCCACCCCATCCGCTCGATCAAAGCACAACGGCCTGGATCGACGGGTTTATCGTCGCCCAGCGCATGCGCCTGGGCGACTTCATTACCGAGCTATCGCGCTATCACGTCGGGATACTGCGCTGCGACCCGGCCGTCGCCAATCTCTACCTGACCGGCTCCTTCCCGTTGAACAACATCGAACAGATCTTTGCCCTGCTGGAAAAGAGCTTGCCGGTGCAGTTGCAACGGCGCACCCCGTACTGGATCACGGTGACCACACGCGCCTGAAACGGCAGCAAAAAATATATGAAATAAATCGGCAGGTTTCTCATTCTCGTTTGGCTTAGAGGAAATCCCGCCCTCTACGTGCGGCCCACTCCTCTGAACACGGAAACTTGTCATGATCCTGCGTCCCCACCCGCTGGCCCGCGCCATCGCCATCACCCGTGCCTCCCGGCTAAGCCTGGCCTTGATCGGCGGGTTGAGCTTGAGTTGTCTGGTGACGCCAGCGGCACAGGCCGGCGAAGTACAACAGCAAGCGGGGACGAACTTCAGCATCGCAGCCGGGCCCCTGGACCAGGTGCTCGGCCAGTTCGGTCGCCAGGCAGGTATCGCCTTGTCCACCGACGCCCGGCTCACCGCTGGCAAGGTCAGTTCAGGCCTGCAGGGGCACTATGGAGTCGCCGAAGGCCTGGCCCACGTCCTTGCCGGCAGTGGCTACAGCGCCGAACAACAAGCCGACGGCAGCTACCTGCTGGTGCCCCACGTCACCATCGGCACCGCGCTGGAACTCGGCGCGACCACCATCCAGGGCCAAGGCATGGGTGAGGCCACCGAGAACTCAGGCTCCTACACCACCGGCTTGACCAGCGTCGGCTCCAAGACCCCGATCAGCATCAAGGACACCCCGCAGTCGATCTCGGTGATCAGCCAGCAGGCCATCGAAGACCTGCGCATGACCAACCTGTCCGATGCCATGAAACGCACGCCTGGTATTACCGTGAAAAACGGTAACTTCCGCCTGCCCAAGTTCGCCTCGCGCGGCTTTGGCATCGACAACATCCAGATCGACGGCGCCGCGCCGATGGACATCGGCTCGGGCATCGGTACCTTCTACGGCGACAAGATCTACGACCTGGCCGAGTTCGACCACGTCGAGGTACTGCGCGGCTCGTCCGGCCTGCTGGGCGGTACCGGTGACCCGGGCGGCATCATCAACATGGTACGCAAGCGTCCGATGGATCAGTACCAGCTCAAGCTCAATACCTCGGCAGGCTCCTGGGACAATTACCGCAGCGAGGTCGACGTCACCGGCCCGCTGGCCTTTGACGGCAAGCTGCGCGGGCGCATGGTCGCCGCCTACACCGACCGCCAGTACTTCATGGATAACCGCAGCACCGAAAAGCCGTTCATCTACGGCATTCTCGAAGCAGACCTGACCGACGCCACGATGATCACCGTCGGTGGCAGTTACGAAAAAACCCACGAGAACGGCACCGGCGACGGCCTCCCGCGCTACAGCACCGGTGGCGACGTCAAGCTGCCACGCCACACCTGGTACACCACCAACCAGGCCTACATGGACGGCTATGCCAAGGAACTGTTCGCCAAGATCGACCATCAGTTCAATGAGTTCTGGAGACTCAACACCTCCTACACCTACTCTTACGACAATGCCGACACCGAAGGCGTGATTCCCTACGGCTCGGTGGACGAGACCACCAATACCGGCCCGTACTGGTGGGGCAGCTATGTCTCGTCGTGGAGCAAGCAGTCAGTGTTCGACGTCAACCTCTCGGGTACGTTCGAGGCCTTCGGCCGCGAGCATCAGCTGCTGCTGGGCGCCGACTACCAGAAGGTCACCAGCCGCTGGCGAGCGGCCCGGGGCATGGTCGGCAAAGGCGGCCTGATCAACCTCTGGGACCCGCAGTCGACACCACTGACCTCGGACGCCTCCGATCATGACTACTGGCGCGACTACAGCCCCAACACCCGCGAGCAGTATGGCCTGTACTCGACCTTGCGCCTGCAGATCAGCGACCCGCTGAAACTGATCATCGGTGCCCGCGCCCAGCGCTATAAATACGAGCAGGCCTACCAGACCAAGGCCAACGACGTGTGGACCTACCAGTCGGAGATCAACCATCGCGAACCGACCAAGGTGGTGCCCTACGGTGGCCTGATCTACGCCCTCAACGATGAATGGTCGGCCTACGCCAGCTATGCCGAAGTATTCAAGCCCCAGGCCCAGAAGCTCGAAGGCCCGGTAGGCAACAGCTCGGCGGTCGAGGCCATGACCGGCAAGACCTACGAGACGGGTGTCAAGGGTGAACTGTTCGGCGGCGCGCTGAACCTGACCACCGCCCTGTTCTATACCAAGCGCGAACACGAAGCGATGCAAGACCCGGCCTACCCTCAGGCCCCCTTCAGCTACAGCGGCTCATGCTGTTTCATCGGCCAGGGCGAGGTGATCAGCAAAGGTATCGACATTGAGGCCACGGGCGAGGTGCTTCCGGGGCTGGAGGTGATCGCCGGCTACACGTTGAACCTGATGGACAACCGCACCGAAGAAAGCGACTACACCAGCATTACGCCCAAGCACCTGTTCAAACTCTGGTCGGTCTACACCCTGCCGGACAACTGGTCGGCCTGGCGGATGGGGGGTGGCGTGAACATCCAGAGCAGCAACTACGTCAAAGGCACGGCCTACAACTTCGACGCCGCAGGCAACGTGATCAACGAGAAGCCCTACGACTTCACCCAGAGCGGCTATGCCGTCTACGATGCCATGGTCGAGTACAAGGTCGATGAAAACTGGACCGTGGCCGTCAACGGCAACAACCTGTTCGACCGTCGTTACTACGCCACGGTGGGCACCTCGGAGTACGGCAACTACTACGGCGAACCGCGCAACTTCATGCTGACAGTGCGCGGCGCGTTCTGACCAGGCTTTGCTGCAGGAGCGGCGGTGCGACTTGCCCTGCGATGCGATGGGTCGAATGGATCGCTATCGCGGGGCAAGCCCGGTCCTACAGGCATTGCGATTTCGGCCGTTAACCTTGAGTAAGCCACTTTACCGCGAGGTTTTGATGTTCAAGCAATGGAGCGAAATGCTGCAGCTCTACAAAAGCAGCAGACCCAAATACTGGCGCGCCATCTGTAGCAATCCATTTGCCCTGCATTTGCTGCCTGCCTGGGCGGCGGTGCTGTTAGGCGGGTTGATTCCCCTTGCGGCCGATTCGGTGTACGGTCATCCGTGGGGGGCCTTCGCGCTGATGGCCTGCACCGGCCTGTACACCTGGGCGCTGTTTCTTGCTCGGGAGTATTTTGCCGGCCAGCACTTTTTCGACCACTACCAACGCCACGCCATCGCCGATCAACCCTTCCTGCAACGCGACAGCTATCTGCACTACGCGCATTTTCTCGATGCACTCAAACGCACCGGTACAGACGTGGACCAGATCGCCCGCATGGTTGAATTCGGAAAAATTTCAGGCCATCCGTACAAGCCGCTGAACCTGATGCAGAACACGCTGTTTGTATGGCTGATGACGTTCCTGGCCGCCCTCGCGGTGGAGAAAACCAAGCTGACGCGCTTATGGCAGTTCCAGAACGGTGACCTGGCGATGGTACTGGCTCTGCTTGCGCTGCTGTTGTTTGTGATGTTGCTGATGATGGTCAGCGAGTACAGGCAGCATAAGGGACGGCTGGTTCGCTACCTGGAATGGGCTTGTCATGATTTGAAGCCCGGCTAGAACACTTCGCGGTGCGCCCGGGCCTACGCGCGGACGAAGCGCTGCCGGAGCAGATCACTCAAGGCATCCACCAGCAACACCAGCACCAGCATGGCGATGATCACGGTGCTGGCCTGGGCTTCCTGGAACAGGCTCAGGGTGGTGTAGAGCATCTGCCCCAGGCCGCCCGCCCCGACGAAGCCCAGCACACTGGCCATGCGGATATTGTTCTCCCAGCGGTACAGGCTGTAGGCCAGCAACTGCGGCCAGAGGTTGGGCAAGGTGCCAAAGCAGAACGCAGTCACCTGGCTGCCACCTTGCAAACGGATGGCGGCGGCGGGTTCGGGCGGGGCGTTTTCCAGGGCTTCGGCAAACAACCGGCCCAGCACGCCCGAGGTGTGCAAGGCCAGTGCCAGGGTGCCTGCATTCGGGCCAAGGCCAGCCGCCAGTACAGTAAGCGCCGCCCAGACCAGCTCGGGGATCGCCCGCAAGCCATTGAGCAGCAAACGCGCAGCCCCCTGCAGCGGCCAGCCGAAGCGCCCCGCAGCCGGCAAGGCCAGCAGCATGCCCAGCACCACCGCGAGCAAGGTGCCGAGGCCGGACATGGCCAGGGTCTCCAGTGCGCCCTTGCCGACCGCACGCAGGTGCTCCGAGCTCAGGTCCGGGCTGAGAAATCGTACGGCATAGGCGCCCATCTGGCCCAGGCCGCCATTGCCAAACAAAGCCTGCAGATCAAGGCTCAAGTAGGCGAACGACGCCAGCACTGCAGCCACCAGTGCGAGCACCAGCGAGGCGTTGATCAACCGTTTCATGCCAGCCTCCCGCGCAACAATCGGCTGAGCTGATCAGCCAGCCACACCAGCACCAGGAACGCCAGCAGCATGCTCGCGACCTCGGCGCCGGCAAACATGCGCATCGACAGGTCGATCTGCTGGCCCAAGCCACCCGCCCCCACAAAGCCCATCACCACCGAAGCGCGTATTGCGCATTCCCAGCGGTACACCGTGTACGACACCAGCTCCGCGGCCGCATCGGGCAGGATGCCGTAGAAGAACGCACTCAAGCGGCTGCTGCCGGCCTGCAACAGAGCATGGGCCGGGCGTTGGTTGACCGACTCGAAGATCTCCGCATACACCTTGCCGAGCATGCCGCTGTAGGTAATGGCGATGGCCAGCACCCCGGCGGTGGGGCCCAGGCCTACCGCGCGGACGAACAGCAACGCCCAGACGATCTCCGGCACGCTGCGCAAAAAGATCAGCAGACCGCGCACCGGCAGGCGCACCGTCCGGGACCAGAACCCCAGGCGTCCGCCACGGGAGGCGGCGCCCATCGACAACGCGCGACTGGCCAGCAGACTCGCCGGGATCGCCAGCAACAAAGCCAGGGCCATGCCGGCCGTGGCAACTGCCAGGGTCTGCAGCGTGGCCTCCAGCAGCAGTTCCAGAAATGCCGCATCGTGGGCCGGCGGCCAGAAGGCGCTGACAAAATTGCCCATCTCACGACGGTTGTCGGCCTGCAGCAACACGCCTGGATTGAGCTCGCTGAGGTTGATACCCGGCCACAGCACGGCAATCGCCAGCAGGGTCAGCAGCAACCGTGGCAGCGCTGCCGGATCGCGATTGGCGGCGGCCTTCAGCATCGTGGAATCTGCAGGTTCAAGGTCGGTAGCGGCAACACCGGCGAGGCCAGGTGCTCGTTGGCGTACAAGGCATCGAGCATCTCGCTTGAGACTTCGGCAGCAGGCCGGTCAAATGCCACCTGCCCTTCGCGGATGCCGATCACCCGGGGAAAATGCGCCAGCGCCAGGTCCACGGCGTGCAGGCTGGCCACCAGGGTCACATTGCGAGACTGCGCATGGCTGTTGAGGACTTTAAGGCTGTGGTCGGCCAGTACCGGGTCCATGGCCGACACCGGTTCGTCCGCCAGCAGCAGTTCCGGCTGCTGGTACAGCGCCCGGGCGATGCCGACCCGCTGTAGCTGCCCTCCGGAGAGCTGCCCGCATTGGGCGAAGATCTTGTCGGCCATGCCAAGGCTGCTCAGCACCTCGCGCACCCCGGGAATGTCCGAGGGGTGCAGCAGGTTGAGCAAGCCACGCAGTGTGCTCCACTGCCCCAACCGCCCTGCCAGTACCGCTGTCACCACCCGTTGGCGCGGGGGCAACGGCGGCGCCTGGTGTACCAGGGCGATACGCGCGCGCAGGCGCTGGCGAGCCGAGGCCGACAACCGCCAGGGCGCCTCGCCGAGCAGTTCGACGTTGCCGGTACTGGGTGCGATGGCGCTGGCCAGCAACTGCAACAAACTGGATTTGCCGGCACCCGACGGGCCGATGATCGCCACCCGCTCGCCGGTGCCGATCTGCACGTCGATTTCATTCAGCGCCTGGACCTGGCCATGGCGCAGGCTGGCGCTTTTAAGCGCAATGGTCACTTGAGCAGCTCAGCAGCGCGAGCAGCCTCCTCGATGCCCTTGTAGTTGTCCGGGCTGGTTTCAATGAAACGGCTGGCCGCCTGCAGGTCGAGGATCGCCTTGTCTTGCGCCTTGGCAGGATCGAGGGCGAGGAAGGCTTGCTTGATCTTCTCTTTCAGGGCTGGGTCGAGGCTGCCGCGCACGGTCCAGTTGTAGTCGTAGTAGCTCGGGGTGGTGGCGAACACCTTGACCTTGTTGGTATCGACCTTGCCCGAGGCGACCAGTTTGTCCCAGACGCTGGCGTTGAGCACACCGGCATCGACTTTGCCCGCCTGCACCCAGGCGGCAGTGGCATCGTGGGCACCGGAATAGGCAACGCGGCTGAAGTAGCTTTCAGGCTTGATGTTGTCGTCCTTGAGCATGAAGTAGCGCGGCATCAGGCTGCCGGAGGTCGACGAGATCGAACCGAAGGCAAAGGTCTTGCCCTTGAGATCCGCCAGGCTCTTGATGTCGGGGTTGGCGGTGATGAACTTGCTGGTGAACTTCGCATCTTGCTCACGCTGTACCAGCGGGGTCGCGGTCGGGCTCTTCAGGTGAACCTGGACGAAGGTGAAGCCGCCCAGCCAGGCCATGTCCAGACGGTCGGTCGCCAGCGCCTCGACCACGGCCGGATAGTCGGCCACCGGTACGAACTGCACCTTCATGCCCAGTTGCTGTTCCAGGTATTCGCCCAGCGGCTTGAACTTGCGCAGCAGTTCAGTGGGGGCTTCATCAGGGATGGCACTGACACGCAGGGTGTCGGCTGCCTGGGCCAGATAGGACGTGCAAGACAGCACGAGGCCGGCGAACAGCGCCAGGGGACGTTTGAGCATGGGGGTTCTCCGGTTCAATAGCGGGGAATGAGCCGGCATCAGGCCAGCTCCGGAATTATAAGAGTCATCGGCGCAAAGACCAGCTTTGCTACAATCGGCCCTCACGATTTTTCGAGGTGCGTATGAGCGAGCCGATTCGTCTGACCCAGTACAGCCATGGTGCCGGTTGTGGCTGCAAGATCTCTCCGAAGATGCTGGAAGTGATTCTTGCCGAAAGCGGTACCCAGGCGCTGGACCCGAACCTCTGGGTGGGCAACGCCTCGCGCGACGACGCGGCAGTCTACGCGCTGGACGAAGAGCGCGGTGTAGTTTCGACCACCGATTTCTTCATGCCCATTGTCGACGACCCCTATGACTTTGGTCGCATCGCCGCCACCAATGCCATCAGCGACATCTACGCCATGGGTGGCGACCCGCTGATGGCCATCGCCATTCTTGGCTGGCCGATCAATGTACTGGCCCCGGAAGTCGCCCGCGAAGTGATTCGTGGCGGTCGCGCCGTGTGCGCCGAAGCGGGTATTCCCCTGGCCGGCGGACACTCCATCGATGCCCCCGAGCCGATCTTCGGCCTGGCCGTGACCGGCGTCGTGCAAAAGCGCCACATGAAGCGCAACGACACCGCCACCGTGGGTTGCCGCCTGTACCTGACCAAGCCGCTGGGCATCGGCATCCTCACCACCGCCGAGAAAAAAGCCAAGCTGCGCGATCAGGACAAGGGCCTGGCTCGCGACTGGATGTGCACCCTCAATACCCCCGGCAGCCGCTTCGGCAAGCTCGATGGTGTCAAGGCCATGACCGACGTCACCGGCTTTGGCCTGCTCGGTCACCTGGTGGAACTGGCCGACGGCAGCGGCTTGAGCGCGCGCCTGACCTACAGCACCGTGCCGCGCCTGCCGAGCGTCGAGCACTACCTGGCCGAAGGTTGTGTACCTGGCGGCACCTTGCGCAACTTCGACAGCTACGGCGAGAAGATCGCGCCCCTGAGCGATGATCAGAAGCACCTGCTGTGCGACCCGCAAACCAGCGGTGGCCTGCTGGTGGCGGTAACGCCTGAAGGTGAAGCCGAGTTCCTTGCCGTCGCCACCGAACTGGGCCTGAACCTGGCCCCGATCGGCGAGTTGGTCGAGCGACAGAGCCATGCAGTTGAGGTGCTGTAATGCGTGACAACACCACCGACTACCGCCAACTGTTTTTGAACGATGTAGCGATGATGGACATGCGCGCCCCGGTCGAATTCGGCAAGGGCGCGTTCCCCAATGTGATCAACCTGCCGCTGATGAACGACCTGGAGCGGCAGAAGGTCGGCACCTGCTACAAGCAGCACGGCCAGCAAGCCGCGATTACCCTTGGCCATCAACTGGTCGACGGCCAGCTAAAGGACGAACGCATTGCCGCCTGGGCCGCGTTCGCCCGGGCCAACCCGCACGGTTACCTCTACTGTTTTCGTGGCGGCCTGCGCTCGCAGATTGCCCAGCAATGGCTCAAGGAAGAAGCCGGCATCGCCTACCCCAAGGTAGTTGGCGGCTACAAGGCCATGCGTAACTTCCTGTTCGAGACCACCCAGGGCGCCGTGGCCGAATGCGACTTCGTGCTGATCGGCGGCCTGACCGGCACCGGCAAGACTGAAGTACTGCAACTGCTGGACAACGCCATCGACCTGGAGGGCCATGCCAACCACCGTGGTTCCAGCTTCGGTAAACGTGCTACCGCGCAACCCGCGCAGATCGACTTCGAAAACCGCCTGGCCATCGACGTGCTGAAAAAACGCGCCCGGGGCATCGAGCAGTTCGTGCTTGAGGACGAAGGTCGCATCGTCGGCAGTTGTTCACTGCCTCTTGAGCTGTATCAGGGCATGCAGCAGTACCCACTGGTGTGGCTGGAAGACAGTTTCGACAACCGCGTCGAGCGGATTCTGGGCGACTACGTGATCAACCTGTGCGCCGAGTTCGTGGCCCTGCACGGTGACGAGCAAGGCTTCCCGCTGTTTGCCGAACGCCTGAACCAGAGCATGAACAACATCCTCAAGCGCCTGGGCGGCGAGCGTTATCAGCGCCTGTCGGCATTGCTGCAACAGGCGCTCGACGAGCAGCAGCGCAACGGCGACGTGGCCTTGCACCGTGCCTGGATCAGCGGGCTGCTCAGCGAGTACTACGACCCGATGTACGCCTACCACCGCGACAGCAAGGCCGGACGCATCGAGTTCTCCGGCAACCACACCGAGGTGCGCGAGTACCTGCGTGCCCGCGCCGCCCGTCGCTGATTAACCCGCCCTCAAGGCTCGCGCAGGTTCTGCAATTCGTCTGCCCGGGCCTTGGTCATGTTCAGCACACAGCCTGCGCCATTGAGCTGATCGATGGTGCCGCCGGTAAGGCTGAAGTACAGGCCGCAATTGGCGTCACGGTACTTGATCCATTGCCGCTGGGCCTCACGCAGCTTGCCTTGCTGCTCTGCTTCAAGACCCGCCATCGCGGCTTTGTAGGCGGCGTTCAGGCGGGTGTCCTGACGCTTGATCTCGGCGCCGTTGCAGTCATTCATGGCCAGGGTTGTCTGGGCGCTGCTCATGCATTGGCTGAAGGCGTCGTTGGCAGTGGCCAAAGGCGCTATGACGCTGAGCAGGGCGATGGCCAGCAGAGGCTTCATCAGGTGAACTCCTTGTAAACGAATGGGCCCGCCACAATAACCGAATTCCCCCTGCAGGAGCGGGCATGCCCCGCGATGCGGTGTGCCTGCAAAGTCACTATCGCGGGGCAAGTCGAGACGTCGCACCGCCGCTCCTACAGGCTTGGCGCAGCCATTGGTGGGCGGCATCGCCGTTCCGGCGTTGATGCCAGGCCTGCTGGAAGGCGAATGCCTTGATCGGCAACGGCGGCTCGAAGCGGCGCAGGCGCGGGTCCAGCTTGCCGCTGTCCAGGCTACGCCGCGCCACCGTGAGAATCAGGTCGGTGCCGGCGACCACTTCCTGGGCAGCCGCCCAATGCGGAAGCGCCAAGGCAACCCGGCGGCGGGCGCCGATGCCCTCCAGGGCCAGGTCGATCTCGTTGTCGATGCCTGGACGTACCGCCACCAGCACATGCGGCCGCGCCAGCCAGTCCTCCAGCCCCAGGCCGCCACGCGCAGGCAATACGCTGCGGTCAGCTACACAGGTGAAACGTTCCTCGAACAAGGTCTCGACCCGAAGCTCGGCCGACAATTGCGGGAACACACCCAGCGCAAGGTCCGCCTCGCCATCGAACAAATGCCCCAGCATCGCTTCCCGACTGCCCTGGATGACCACCAGGTCGATCCCCGGAGCCTCTTGCCTGAGCACTTTCATCAGCCCCGGCAACACCACCCGGGCCCCATAGTCCGACATCGCCAGGCGAAAGGTTCGCCGTGCCTTGCCCGGGTCGAAACCTGGGCTGGCGATCAACCCGTCGAGCTGCGCCAGCGCCTGCTGCAAAGGCTCGATCAGTGCCTGGGCGCGGGCCGTGGCCTGCAATCGTCCACCCCGACGCACCAGCAACGGGTCGCCGAACAATTCACGCAATTGCGCCAGCGCATGGCTGACCGCCGGCTGGCTGCGGTGCAGGCGAATAGCGGCCCTCGACACATGCTGTTCAACCAGCAGGGCATGCAGGGTCAGCAGCAGGTTCAAATCAATACGGCGCAGATCATCCATCAGGCGAATAGCTCCTGTGCAGCATTTGAATTTCCATTACCAAAGCGAATACCGAAGACTTTACCAAGCCACCAACAAGGAGTCTTGCCATGAACCTGTCTTTCGCCCCTGCTGCCTTGCTCCCCCTGGTCATTGCCTTGCTGGCGGGTGCCGCCGTGCCGTTTCAGGCGGGCAGTAACGCAGCACTGGGCCGCCTGCTGGGGCACCCCTTGTGGGCGTCGCTGGTGTCGCTTGGGGTCAGTGTGTTGATGGTGATCCCGGCATTATTGGTGCTACGTGCCCCCCTGCCGCAGGTCGGCGCGCTGGCCCAGGCGCCGTGGTGGGCATGGCTGGGCGGCGTGGCCGGTGTGGCCTACATCACCGCCGCGCTGGTACTGACGCCGCGCCTGGGCGCTGCAGGCTTTATCGTCTGCGTGATCGCAGGCCAGGTATTGTCTTCGTTGCTGATCGATCAGTGGGGGCTGATGGGCCTGCCGGAGCGGCCGGTGAACGGCCTGCGCCTGGCAGGTGTCGGCCTGATCGTGGTGGGCATGCTGGTGGTGCAGTGGGGGACCTCGACGTCCCGCTAGATGGCGTTGGGGGTCGAGGGTTGAACATAGGGTGGCGGCGCCAGCGCCCGGTCGATTTCGAACCTGAGGCTGGGCGCCTGTAGGGCGAAATGGACCACCAGCCCAAGCACCACCGCCAGGGCAGCGTCCGGCCAGTGCCAGCCAGGTACCGCCAGGCCTTGACGCGCCTTTTGACACCACCAGGCCTGCCCCAGGCAAAACCCGAGGATCGACAACAGCCACAAATAGAAGCCTGGAGCGAAATGCTCAAGGTTCAGGAAGTCATAACTGCGGTTGTCTGGTACCCGCTCGATGCCAAGACTGCTTAAGCCCAGCCCCAGAGCGCAGAGCCCAAGCAGCAACGAAAACCAGCGCCAGCGCCGGTGCAACAGGATTGCCAACCCCAGCAGCGGGTTGGCGAACCAGCCATACATACCGAACACGATGCCCCAAGGGCCGTACAACAACGCTTGCAACGCATGCAAGCGACCCCCGCCACTGAGGTACAGGGCGTTGAAGCTCAGGCAAGCCAAAAACAGCAGCAGCGTGATCGAGATGTAGCGGCGTGCAATCATCACACCGTCCGCTCAAGCAACAGCCCGTAGAGCCCCGAATCGGACAACTCCCCGCCCACGCACCAGCGTTCACGCAGGGTGCCTTCCAGCACAAAGCCCAACCGTTCAAGGGTGCGGGCCGAAGCCTGGTTGCGCGGATCGATCTCGGCCTCGAGGCGGCGCATGTTCAAGCCCTGCCCCAGGTACCGGACGAAGTGCTCCAGCGCCTCGCCCATGAAGCCCTGGCCCTGGGCATTACTGGCCAGGCAGTAGCCGATTTCGCCACGGCGCGACTCGGCTTCAATGTGATAGCACTGACACATACCTATCAGCTCGTCGCTGTCACGACGGTAAATCCCGAGCTTGAACAATTGCCCCTCGGCATAAGCCTGGCGATCGACAGCCAAGGCCGCCTGGGCTTCGGCCAGCTCACGCCAGGGGGCGTGATTCCAGAACCGCATGACCTGCGGATCGGCCATGATCGCAAACCAGGCCGCGGCATCGTCGCTGCCCATGGGGCGCAACTGCAAACGCGGAGTCAGCAGGCTGAGGTCCTGAGCAAAGGCATAGGGGTGCGACACGGGTAGAACTCCTGTTCTTGCCGAAAAGCCGCACAGTCTACCTCACCCTTAATGTGATACGCCCCTCAGGCGACCTCGGCCCCTTCATCCGGCCAGATCGGTTCGTTGGCTTCCAGCGGCGGCAGGCCATAGGCCGCACGTGCCGCATCGCAACTGGGGTTGGCATTGCCATCGACCCAGGCAGCCTCGAACTCACGGCAAGGCGTGGAGCGCTTCTCGTAAAGGGAGCAACTCACCCCTTTACCAATTTCGCCTTCAAGGCCGATACAGCGGCAGGGTTTGCTGTCGGTACCGATCATCGCCACACGGGTGGGGTTGATCTGGACCACCAGGTCGTCGGGCACCACACCACCTGCCGACTCACACTCGCCCCAGAAGAAAGACACACGGAAATACCCGCAGCAGGCGCCGCAGTTCAAGCAAGGATTATCGGACATGATGAGAAAAAGACGGGGGGCAGATTATCGTTATTGGGAGGAAACCCGCCGCCATTCTATGCTTCGGCAACGCTTTGAGAAGGGGGGTTAAGCAGAAATAATTGGCTTCTGACAGGCGGTTGAAGCCGGTTGAACGGATCGCGGGGCAAGCCCGTTCCCACACGCCTTGTGGGAGCGGGCTTGCCCCGCGATTTTTTACGACTGCTGTTTGCGGAACATCTGCCGAATACCCCGCACCGCCTGGCGGATACGGTCCTGGTTCTCGATCAGGGCAAAGCGCACGTGATCGTCACCGTAGTCACCAAAGCCGATGCCCGGCGACACACAGACCTTGGCTTCGGCCAGCAGTTTCTTGGAAAACTCCAGCGAGCCCAGGTGGGCATACTGCTCGGGGATCTTCGCCCAGACATACATGGACGCCTTGGGGTTCTCGACCATCCAGCCCAGCTCGTGCAAGCCCTTGACCAGCACGTTGCGACGCTGGCGGTACTGCTCGGCGATATCGCGCACACACTGCTGGTCGCCTTCGAGGGCGGCAATGGCAGCCACCTGCAGCGGGGTGAAGGTGCCGTAGTCGTGGTAGCTCTTGATCCGCGCCAGGGCGCTGACCAGTTCAGGGTTGCCAACCATGAAGCCGATACGCCAGCCAGCCATGTTGTAACTCTTGGACAAGGTGAAGAACTCCACCGCGATGTCCTTGGCGCCCGGCACCTGCATGATCGAAGGCGCCTTCCAGCCGTCGTAGACGATGTCGGCATAGGCCAGGTCGTGGATCACCAGCACATCGTACTGCTTGGCCAGGGCCACCACCCGCTCGAAGAAGTCCAGTTCCACGCACTGCGCGGTCGGGTTGGAAGGGAAGCCCAGGATCATCATCTTCGGCTTGGGGATCGACTCGCGGATCGCCCGCTCCAGTTCATTGAAGAAATCCACACCCGGTACCAACGGCACCGAACGCACCTGGGCCCCGGCAATCACTGCGCCGTAGATATGAATCGGGTAGCTGGGATTGGGCACCAGCACCGTGTCGCCATGGTCCAGGGTGGCGAGCATCAGGTGCGCCAGGCCTTCCTTGGAGCCGATGGTGACGATGGCTTCGCTTTCCGGGTCGATCTCGACCTCGTAGCGATCCTTGTACCAGCGCGAAATCGCCCGGCGCAGGCGTGGAATACCGCGGGAGGTCGAGTAGCCGTGGGTGTCTTCACGCTGGGCGACTTGCACCAGCTTTTCAACGATGTGCGGCGGCGTGGCCCCGTCGGGGTTGCCCATGCTCAGGTCGATGATGTCCTCGCCACGACGGCGTGCGGCCATCTTGAGTTCGGCGGTGATGTTGAAGACGTAGGGGGGGAGACGATCAATGCGCGCAAAGCGGCGCGGCGAACCTTGGTCAGCCATGGCTTCCTCGAAGACGTAAGCGCCCGGAACCGTCCGAGCGACGTTGGCCACTGCGGTGGCCGGAGCGAACAATAGAGCCTGGGTGGGGCGGCTGTCCAGCGAGCGAGGACAAATTTGAATGCAGCAACTTCTCTCCAGGTAAGTGCTCTGTCAAACTAATGATAACCATTAACAATAATATTAAGATTTTGTTTACCGACAGGAGCTGCAATGCCAACGTTGTCCACCCCGCCCCGCCCCCGCTCGCCCGGCACCCCAAGCCTCCTCGCCCTGGCCCTGTGCGCCGCCAGCGCCGGCCTGCAGGCCGCCGAGCCAGACAAACCGGCCGCTCCCGAGCACGCTCCGCAAGTGCTGGAACTGGGTACCACCGAGGTCACCAGCAACCAGTTGGGCACCATCACCGAAGGCAGCGGCTCCTACACACCCGGCACCATCGCCACCGCGACGCGGCTGGTGCTTACGCCCAAGGAAACCCCTCAGTCGATCTCTGTGGTAACCCGCCAGTTCATGGACGACTTCAACCTCAACGCCATCGACGACGTGATGCGCCATACTCCTGGCATCACGGTCTCGACGCTGGACAGCGAGCGGTCCACCTACTATTCCCGCGGGTACCCGATCCAGAACTACCAGTACGACGGCATTCCGACCTTACAGGACGGCGCCTACGCCGCCGGCAACAACCTCAGCGACACCGCCATCTACGACCGCATCGAAGTGATCAAGGGCGCCAACGGGCTGCTCTCTGGCGCCGGTGCCCCTGGTGCAGCGCTGAACTTTATCCGTAAGAAACCCACCTCCGAGTTCAGTGGCCATGTCACCGGCAGCGCAGGCTCCTGGGACAACTATCGCTCCGAAGTCGACGTTTCCGGCCCGCTCAACGAATCCGGTACGGTGCGCGGTCGCGCCGTCGCGGCCCTTCAGGACAAGCACTCATTCCAGGACCACTACGAGCGCCAGACCAACGTCTACTACGGAATCCTGGAAATGGACCTGGATGCAGACACCCTGTTGACCTTCGGCGCCGACTATCAGGACAGCGATCCGGAAGGCTCCAGCTGGGCCGCCATTCCCCTGTTCAACAGCAAAGGCGAGCTCAACAAGGTGTCGCGCTCGTTCAACCCCGGCACCCAATGGAGCAGCTGGGAGCAGTACACCCGTACCGTGTTCGCCAGCCTTGAACACAATTTCGCCGGCGGCTGGGTCAGCAAGCTCGAACTGAGCCACAAGATCAACGGCTACGACGCCGAACTGGGCTCGGTCAGCGGCGGCAACCCCAACCCTGACACCGGGGCGGGCACCAGCATGTACCTGGGTAAATACACCGGTGAAACCAAGACCAACACTGCCGAACTTTACGCTACCGGGCCTTTTGAACTGTTAGGTCGCCAGCATGAGCTGGTGGTCGGGGCCAGCTACTCGCAGGCCAAGTGGGACGGCAAGGGCTACTCCCCCGTCGCCAGCTACAACGGCAACGTCGAGAGTTTCTACGCCTGGAATGGCAAGGTGCCAAAACCCGAGTGGAGCCAGTGGGGCACCAATGACGAGACCACGCGCCAGACCGCGACCTACATTACCGCGCGCTTCAAACCCACTGACGACCTGGCACTGATTCTGGGCAGCCGCTTCGCCAACTTCAGCCGCTCAGGCGACAATGACCAGAGAGAATCCGGCCGGCCAGTGCCGTATGTTGGCGTGGTCTATGACCTCAACCCCAACTATGCCGTGTATGCCAGCTACACCAGTATTTTCAACCCGCAGTCCAACCAGGACCGCTTCGGCAAGACCCTGGACCCGAACGAAGGTGACAACTACGAGGTGGGTATCAAGGGCGAGTGGTTCGAGGGTCGCCTCAATGCCAGCCTGGCCTACTTCGAGACCCATGAAGACAACCGCGCCGAACTGGACCTGAGCGGCCAGCCGTCGCTGGTGCTCAGCCCCTACATGGCCATCACGGCCAAATCCAAAGGCTATGAAGCAGAAATCTCCGGTGAGCTGACACCCGGCTGGGAGCTGCAGGCCGGCTACACCCACAAGGTGATTCGCGACGAGAACGACAACAAGGTCTCGACCTGGGAGCCCGAAGACCAGGTCAGCCTGTTCACCAGCTACAAGTTGCCGGGAGCCCTGGAGCGTATGACCGTCGGTGGCGGCGCGCGCTGGCAGGGCAAGTCCTGGCAATCGGTGAGCAACCCGGTGCGCGGCCAGGAAGACTACACCCAGGAGGCCTACTGGCTGGTAGACCTGATGACCAGGTACCAGTTCACCGACAACCTCTCCGGGCAAGTCAACCTGAACAACCTGTTCGACAAGAAGTACTTCACCAACGTCGGCTTCTACAACTCGTACTACTACGGCGACCCACGCAACCTGAGCGTCAGCGCCCGCTATGACTTCTGAGTGAAGCTTCAGCGGATCGCCTTGTAAGCGTTTGAATCCCACCTGACAGGGGCGGCAAGGCCACTGTCAGGCTGGAACATCGCCCCCGTCACCCTGGAAAATGCCGTTCCCTCATCTCCCAGTGACACACAACGCTCTCCCTCCCTGGACGCGTACAGAACGGTGTAGGAGTAATCCCGCATGTTCTGGTACTCGTCGTCATCCCTGGCCATCGCGTGATGGTAGGCCTGCAGTTTGCTATCGCTGAGATTGAGCCTTTTATCCAGCTTGGCGCCCCAGCGCGTCAGGCAGACCTCGGCAAAGTGACGCACGATCAGGCCGGGCTCCATTAGCGCATTACCCTCGCTCGCACCGTCGAGCGATGCATTGCCCACCAGGGTCGCGTGGCGCCCCGGCAGCGGATAGAGATGGCAGCGCGTGCTGGGGTGGGTCTTGGGTATCACGCAATCGAACCCCCTGGAGCGCTCGTCGCGCGAATAAAACCCCACGTACTGTTTGACGTTTTCCCCAAGCTGGACCCGGTGGGCCTGGAAATTCAGCAACCCTGGCACCGGATCGATAGCAAAGATGTTGACCGGGATTTGTTCGAGCGCGCTGTCCTCGAGCATGGCATTGGCCAGCATGTGGCAACTCACGCCTCCCCGGCTCCAGCCGACGATGTTGACCTGGCTGGGAATCGGACCACCCACTCGAAACGTCTTGATGATCTGTTCCTGCAGTTGCTGGGGTGTCAGCAGGCGCTCGCCGAAGTCGTAGGTTCGCCAGAACCAGGAGCCGGTCTCCCCTACCTCTTCGATCGGTATCCCCGCAGCCTTGAGCTGCTGGTACTGCTGCTGGCTCAGCGCCTTGCGCTGCCAGCCACAGCGGCCCCTGATGATGTGCAGGGCATGGTCGACGTTCTCTTCCCAGCCACTGCCAAACAGCGTGCCCGTGGGGCCGTACAACTCGGTCTTGACGAACAGCTCATCGGCCTGCAGGTTGCCGCTGCCCGGCCCGTCGATAGCCACCCACTGGGCAAACTCGCGGCCTTGTTCATTGCTGGCCAGTGTGGATACCAACTCGCCGTTCCAGAAACTGGGGTTGGCGGTGTCGAAGCGGTGCGAACCAGTGCCGCAGAAATAGACAGTCAAGGTACTCACGGTGCGAACCCTCACAGTTGAATGGAAGGTCACGCTAATCGGCAATCCCCGTCGGGATCAGAGGGCAGCCATACCGCCACAAACAAAAACGCCCCGTACTTTGCAGCACGGGGCGTTCTTGATTACCCGCAATGAGATCAGTGCGCGTAGGTCAGCAGCAGCTCGGTCGGCACCTTGGTATCCAGCGACATCATCACGCTCAGGGCAGTGATAGTGAAGATCGAGAACACGAACAGCTTGCGCGCCCAGAGCCGGTCATCCACGGCCTTGTAGCCGGTCCAGGCCATGTACAACCAGTACATGCCCATGGCGGCAGCGACGGCCATGTAGCTCATGCCGGCGTAACCACCGATGGTGAGCATCAGGGTTGCCGCCAGGAATGCCACGATGTACCAGAGGATGTGCTTCTTGGCGACCAGGATGCCACGCTTGACCGGCAGGACCGGAATCGAGGCAGCCAGGTAGTCATTGAAGCGGAAGATCGCAATGGCATAGGAATGCGGCATCTGCCAGAGGCTGAACATCACCAGCAGGGTCAATGCAGCCAGGTCGAAGGTGTTGCTCACGGCGCAATAGCCGATCACCGGAGGCATGGCACCGGACAGGCTGCCAACCAGGGTGCCGTGCACCGATTTGCGCTTCAGGTACAGGCTGTAGAAACCCACGTAGATGACGAAGCCGATCAGGCCGAACAGCGCAGCCAGGGCATTGGCCTGCACATACAGCAGGCCAAGCCCGGC
This sequence comes from Pseudomonas vranovensis, assembly GCF_040438935.1. NCBI lineage: Bacteria > Pseudomonadati > Pseudomonadota > Gammaproteobacteria > Pseudomonadales > Pseudomonadaceae > Pseudomonas > Pseudomonas vranovensis. The sequence continues at coordinate 3,930,717 of NZ_CP159259.1, forward strand.
CACCCCGAGCAGGGTGGCGTAGGCCAGTGCGACTTTCAGCGAGATCTGGCCCTGAACCATTGCACGGTTCTTGGTGCGCTCCATCTTGATGTCGATGTCACGGTCGATGCAGTTGTTGAACACGCAACCGGACGCCACCACCAGCGAAGTGCCAATCACCGTGGCCAGGAACAGCATGAAGTCGACATGCCCTTGCGCGGCAAGGAAAAAACCGCCTGCCACAGAAAGCACGTTACCGAAAATGATCCCCGGTTTGGTGATTTGGATAAAGTGCTTAATGGACATGCCGTTTTACCTCACTTCGCCATCATGCTGGTGTGGATGCTGAACATGATCCACAGCGACAGGCCAACCAACAGTGCAATGACCATTGCCGTGAACAGGAAGGCGCTGACGTTTTCACGTTGCTCTTTCGAACGGTCCAGGTGCAGGAAGTAGTACAGGTGCACCACGATCTGGATCGCGGCGAAAGCCACCACGATCAGCACGGTCATGTCTTTCGGCAGGCTTGGGAACATCACCAGGCCGAAAGGAATGGCAGTCAGGATCACCGACAGGATGAAGCCGATTGCGTAGGACTTCACGCTACCGTGGTTGCCCTCGGCGTGGCTGTTATGTGCGTTAGCCATTTACAGAACCCCCAGCAGATACACAACGGTGAACACGCAGATCCAGACCACGTCCAGGAAGTGCCAGAACAGACTCAGGCAGCTCATGCGGGTCTTGGCGGTACCGGTGATACCGTGCTTGTTGATCTGGTACATCATCACAGCCATCCAGATCAGACCGGCGGTCACGTGCAGACCGTGGGTGCCGACCAGGGCGAAGAAGCCCGACAGGAAGCCGCTGCGCTGTGGGCCGAAACCCGCAGCGATCAGGTGATGGAACTCATAGATTTCCATCGCGATGAAGCCTGCACCGAGCAGGAAGGTCACCGCCAACCAGCCCAGTACGCCGCCCTTGTTGCCTTTGTACATCTGCAGCATGGCGAAGCCGAAGGTGATACTGGAGAACAGCAGCAGCGCGGTCTCGGCCAGTACGAAGTTCAGCTCGAAGATGTCGTGACCCGACGGGCCGCCGGCAAAGTTGCCGGACAGCACCGCGTAAGCTGCGAAGAGCGACGCAAACAGGATGCAGTCGGTCATCAGGTACAGCCAGAAACCGTAGACGGTCATCTGGCCCGAGTCGTGGTGGTGGTCATCGTGCCCATGGTCGTGACCATGAGCATGAGTATCAGCGTTGATTACATGACTGGACATTGATTAAACCCGTTCAAACGATTCGACACGTGCGCCAACCGGAGAACCGGTAGCCAGGCCCAGGGCCTTCATGCGCTCACCTTCGATGCGCGCCACTTCCTCGGCAGGAACCATGTAGCCCTGGTCGTCACGCGCAGCGTGAGCAACGAAGACAGCGATGGTGCCGACCAGGCTGGCCGCGACCAACCACCAGATGTGCCAGACGAAGGCAAAGCCGAAGACGGTGATCAGTGCGCCCATGTACACGCCGGTGGCAGTGTTGTTAGGCATGTGGATCGGTGCGTACTTGGCCGGAGCCTTGTAGGCAACACCCGCTTCCTTGGCTTCGTGCCAGGCGTCCAGGCCGACTTTCTCTGGCATGGTGGCGAAGTTGTAGAACGGAGGTGGCGACGAGGTCGACCATTCCAGGGTACGGCCGTTCCATGGGTCACCGGTCACGTCCATGTTGTCCTTGCGGTCACGGATCGAAACGTACAGCTGGATCAGCTGGCAGGCGATACCGAACAGGATCAGCACAGCACCAACCATGGCAACGTACAGGTACGGTTCCCAGGCAGGGTTGTCGGAGTGGTTCAGACGACGGGTCATACCCATGAAGCCCAGTGCGTACAGCGGCATGAAAGCCACGTAGAAACCGGAGATCCAGAACCAGAAGGCAGCTTTGCCCCACTTCTCGTTCAGGGTGAAACCGAAGGCTTTCGGGAACCAGAAGGCGAAGCCGGCGATGTAGCCGAACACCGCACCGCCGATGATCACGTTGTGGAAGTGGGCGATTACGAACAGGCTGTTGTGCAGAACGAAGTCAGCACCTGGAACAGCCAGCAGAACGCCGGTCATACCACCGATCGAGAAGGTAACCATGAAGCCCAGGGTCCACATGATCGGCGCGGTGAAGCGCAGACGGCCCTGGTAGATCGTGAACAGCCAGTTGAACAACTTCACACCGGTCGGGATCGAAATCAGCATGGTTGCCAACCCGAAGAAGGTGTTGACGCTTGCGCCCGAACCCATGGTGAAGAAGTGGTGCAGCCATACCGCAAAGCCCAGTACCGCGATCGCGCCCGAGGCGTAGATCATCGACTTGTGGCCGAACAGGCGTTTGCCGGTGAAGGTCGAGGTAACTTCCGAGAACACACCGAAGGCCGGCAGGATCAGAATGTAGACCTCAGGGTGACCCCAAGCCCAGAACAGGTTGACGTACATCATCGGATTGCCACCAAGTTCGTTGGTGAAAATGTGGAAATCCATGTAACGGTCAAGCGTCAGCAGTGCCAGGGTAGCGGTCAGGATCGGGAACGAAGCCACGATCAGGACGTTTGCCCAGGTGCAGGTCCAGGTGAAGATCGGCATGTCCATCAGCTTCATGCCAGGGGCGCGCATTTTCAGCACGGTGGCAAGGAAGTTGACGCCTGTCAGTGTTGTACCCAGACCGGATATCTGTAGCGCCCAGATGTAGTAGTCGACACCGACCCCAGGGCTGTACTGGATACCTGCCAGTGGCGGATAGGCCACCCAGCCGGTCTTGGCGAATTCACCAACGCCCAGGGAGATGTTGACCAGCGCAACGCCGGACACCAGCAGCCAGAAGCTCAGGGAGTTCAGGAATGGGAAGGCAACGTCACGTGCGCCGATCTGCAGAGGCAGCGCCAGGTTCATCAGGCCGGTGAAGAATGGCATCGCCATGAAGATGATCATGATCACACCGTGGGCGGTGAAGATCTGGTCATAGTGTTCAGGCGGCAGGTAGCCTTCGGAGCCGGCAGTGGCCATGGCCAGTTGCGAGCGCATCATGATGGCGTCGGCAAAGCCGCGCAGCAGCATGACCATCGCGACGATGATGTACATCACCCCGATCTTTTTGTGGTCGACCGAAGTCAGCCACTCGGTCCACAAGTAGGTCCACTTGCGGAAATAGGTGATAGCACCAACGAGCGCGAGACCGCCGAGCGCAATCATGGCAATCGTCACCATGACTATCGGCTCGTGATACGGAATCGACTCCAGACTTAGTTTACCGAACATCTCTTACTCCTCTGCCCCAGCAGCTGAATGCATACTCACGTCCATCCCTTCGGTACCGGCCGCTGCTTTGGTCTGCACTTCGTGAACCACCGGCTTGCCACGGTTCATGCCTTCGTATTTGTCTACGATGTCCTGGAACGTGTCAGACGGGGCCACGCTGTACAGCGCGACTGGATTGTTTTCGCTAGGTTTGGCCAATGCCGCGTATTCAGCCGGATCCAGCTGTTTAGGCGATTGCTTGACTTCGTTCACCCATGCCTCGAAATCGGCCTGGGAGGTGGCGATTGCCTTGAACTTCATACCGGTGAAACCTGCACCGCTGTAGTTCGCCGAGATACCGTCGAACTCGCCATTCTCGTTGGCGATCAAGTGCAGCTTGGTGGTCATGCCTGCCATCGCGTAGATCTGGCCGCCCAGGCCCGGAATGAAGAACGAGTTCATCACCGAGTCGGAAGTCACGCGGAAGTTGACCGGAGTGTTGGCCGGGAAGACGATCTTGTTGACCGTGGCAATGCCTTGTTCCGGGTAGATGAACAGCCATTTCCAGTCCAGGGCGACCACGTCGATCTGCACCGGCTTCACATCGGAAACCAGCGGACGATAAGGGTCCAGCTCGTGGGTGGTCTTGTAGGTCACATAGCCCAGGGCAATGATGATCAGTACCGGGATGGTCCAGATCGCCACTTCGATCTTGGTCGAGTGCGACCAGTCAGGGGTGTAGGTCGCCGCCTTGTTGGAAGCACGATACTTCCAGGCGAACGCGATGGTCATGAAAATGACAGGAATCACCACCAGCAACATCAAACCGGTAGCGATCAGGATAAGGTTCTTTTGCTCAATGCCGACCTGGCCCTTCGGGTCGAGCAGGGTCCAGTTGCACCCACTGAGTAAAAGCATGCCTAAAAAGGGCAGAATGCCAAACAGTCTGGGGTAACGCTTTTTACTCATCTCACGACCTCTAGAGCAGCTTGCTTCAATGCAATTTGTGTTTTGGTCGCCAACACTTCGTCCTGCCAAGCGTCAGCATTTATGGGATCGAATACGGTCATACCGTGATGCCAGCTGCGGCGGCTCGGTATCGACCGGGTATTACGGTGCTTATTATTTTGACTTCGTAGGCAACAGGCCTGTGTTCAGACCAATTCCATTTGGTGCGGGAAATCACGGAGGGGGGTCAGCCCGGCATCGCCGCAGGCGATGCTCGTCAGAGTCAGCAAAAAGAAGGCTTAAGCTCCTTTGTTCCTGCGACTCGCAAGCGGTGCCGAACGGAAATTGGGGGCGATTGTAGATAGGTAGGCAATCAATGACTATGACTAATTGAGCAACAGTCCTTTACCGATCCTGCAACAATCGGGCGTTACAAATCAGTTTCGCGACAGTTTGTCGCACCCCTTCCAATAGCCCTGTAACGCCCTATCTACAAGGCTTGGTGCTTGATTCAGATCAACTGGGGTGCGACACAATGTGAAAATTTCATTGCCCAACAGACTTGCGTCAATACATGACTTTTGTCTAAGCCTTGCGACGGTTCCGGTAGATCCCGAAGGGCACCAGAATGGCGGTCAAGGTGAACGCCAGCAATGCCCACTGCGCCAGTGAAAGACCCAGTACGGGCGGGTACGGCGTGGAGCAGAATCCATCGACCTGGAACACCAGCGGCAACACCGTTGCCAACGGCAGACCATCGACGATCGGCTGCAGCGTGTCGATACCGCAACTGACAGCAGGGTTGGCGAGGATATAGACGTGGTTGCCCGCCGCGGCCATGCCACCCATGGCACTGAGCACAACCAGGCCCTCGAGGATCGTGAGGCTGCGGCGCCCCGGCATCGCGGCACCGATAAAGGCAAACAAGGCAATCAGCAACAACGCATAACGCTGCAGGATACACAGAGGGCATGGCGCCTCACCGAGAACGATCTGCATGTACAAGGCACCGCCGATAAGCGCCAGGCAAATCACACCCAGCAGTACCAGAAAGCGCCGTTCCCGGTTCAGGCGCGATGTTTGATCGTTCATTGCAAATCCTTGATTGACTGGATAACGGGTGGTCTGCTCCGGAATTCTACACGCAGGACAAGACCATTGAGAGCAGTAAAAGTGCCGCGCCAGGGCTGGATAAACCGACGCGACTCGTCCCGCACGGCAGACGGCTGAATTGCCACTATCTTAGTCCTGAGGATTACCCTATCATTAACACTGTACAAAAACACAGTGTTACGCACACCGTTATTCAAAAGGCATGTGAGGTGATGAATGGCCGTCGAAGTGGTATACCGCAGCAGCCGCGATCTGGAGCGCTTGTTCATGGATAAAGCCGAAGCAGACCGTCACGACAAGATGCTCGAACTGGCCGAGCTGCTGGCCGAGGTCCTGAAAAAAGCCGTGCCGTCGCTCAGCGAACAGCAGGTCGAGGATGCCGGCATCTATATGGCAAAGAATCGCGACGTCTTTGCCAAGGCGTTCAAGAGCCAGCCCGATGCCCTGGCCGAGCTGCTGTCGGACACCCCAGCCGAATAACGCTCAGCCGTAGATCAAACGTTCGGCCAGCATTTGTGCCACCCGCGCCGGCGAGCGTTTTTCCGCCTGGGCATGGGCGAACACTTCGGTCAGGCGCGAGGGTATGCGCGCCAGATGGCCGGTGATGGTACCCAGGTCTTCGCCACGGTGCTTGAGCGCCACGTAGATCAGGCCACCCGCATTGATCACATAGTCGGGTGCATAGAGTATCCCGCGGCTCTCCAACTGATCGGCCACCTGCAAGGTGGTCAGCTGGTTGTTCGCTGCCCCCGCCACGGCGGCACACCGCAACTGCATCACACTCTGGCCATTGAGCACCGGCCCTACCCCGCACGGCGCGAAAATGTCGCACGGGGTGCTGATCAACATCTCGTTGGCCACCGGCCGCGCATTGAACTGTTCGATTGCCAACTGCACCCGTCCCGGGTCATGGTCGCTGACCAACAGCTCGGCACCGGCGGCATGCAGTTGTTCGGCCAGTGCATAGCCGACATTACCCAACCCCTGCACCGCCACCCGCAAACCTTCCAGATTGTCGCTGCCCAGGCGGGCCATGGACGTGGCGCGAATACCGGCGAACACACCCATGGCCGCATGGGGCGAAGGATCGCCCGCTGACGTGGTGCTGGTGACGTGCTGGGTAGTCTGGGCGATGCAGTCCATGTCCAGGGTCGAAGTACCGCTGTCCACCGCAGTGATGAAGCGCCCTTGCAGGGTTTCGACGAAGCGACCGAACGCTTCGAACAGCGCCGCGCGGTTTTCCACATGCGGGTTGCGAATGATCACGGCCTTGCCGCCCCCAAGCGGCAGGCCGGCCAGCGCCGCCTTGTAGCTCATGCCCTGAGCCAGGCGAATCGCATCGACCATGGCGCTGTCGTCATCCGGATAGGCCAGGTAACGACACCCGCCCATCGCCGGCCCCAGGTGTTCGCTGTGAATGGCGACCACAGCCTTCAGACCTGTCGGCGGGTCAATGCACAGGTGCAGCGATTGCGTACGAGTGCTTTGCATGAGTGCGAACATCAGCGGGCTCCTCAGTGAGGTGCTGTTCCCAGTATAGGTCGCCGTTTGCCGAATGATGACAATGCCCGGACCACTGGACGAACGCGTTGGCCAGCGCTACAACAGAAGCTTGAGCGGAGATTGTCATGACCCCACGCCAAGCCTGTATGGCCTGCCTCGAACGTGACCCCGTCGCCTTGTTGGAAGCGGCGTTGTGGATCGCTGCCGAACACGATGGCGGCGTCGACCCCGCCCAGCAACTGCGCAAGGTTCGCGACCTGCAGATTGACGTCAGCAACCACCTGCCCATGTTGCCGCTTGGCGAGCTTGCACAGCCCTTGCTGCGCGAGCTCAATGCAATGGGCTTCCAGCAGGATGAGTATCACCCGCTGCGCCCGCAGGCAGCCCTTCTCGATAAAGTACTGGAGCGTCGCCGCGGGCAACCGCTGGCGCTGGCGCTGCTGACCCTGGAACTGGCCCGGGGCCTGTCGATCCCCTTGGAAGGGGTGAATTTTCCCGGACACTTCCTGCTGCGCGTACCCGGTGCCGATCACCTGCTCGACCCTTGCGGTGGACGCAGGCTGTACCCGACCGATTGCCGCGAACTCCTCGGCCGACAGTTCGGCCCGCAGTTGCAGCTCAGTGCCGAGCATTTGCTCACCGCCACCCCGCAACAGATGCTGCAACGCCTGTCACGCAACCTGCGCCAGTTGCATACGACCCACGACGATGACCTGGCCGCCCTCAAGGATGCCGAGCGCGTCCTGCAACTGGGCCCCGCCACTGCCAGCGACTACCTGGCCCGCGCCACCCTGTACCAGCATCTGGAATGCCCCCAGGCCGAACGTTTCGACCTGGAGTACGCCCTGCTGCTTAGTGACGACCCGATCCAGCGCCTGCGCCTGACCGAGCGCCTGGGACAACTGCCGCCGCTGACACCGTCACTGCATTAGCTCAGGGGTTATCAGGTTGGCGGGAGGGATGCGCCTGGACGAACGCCGAGTGTTGTTCGGCCAGCGCCGCCACTCGGCGAATCCGAGGATAGTCACCCAGGCCGATGTTGAAGCGCTCGGCCGCATACAGCTGAGGAACCAGGTAGACATCCGCCAGCCCTGGCTCCTCGCCAAAGCAGAAGCCTTCGTCGCCGATCAACCCTTCCACCGCCGCCAGGCCCTGGCTGATCCAGTGGGCAATCCACTGGTTGACCTGGTCTTCATCGTGGCCCAGTCCGCGCAGTTGCTTGAGCACGCTGACGTTATGCAATGGATGCACATCGCAACCGATCAACGCTGCCACGCCCCTCACCTGGGCACGCAACACGTGATCCTCGGGCAGCAGCGCCGGCTGTGGATAAACCTCTTCCAGGTACTCGATGATTGCTGGCGACTGCACCAGCAGCTCACCGGAATCGATCCGCAGCGCCGGTACCCGCCCCTGGGGGTTGAGTGCCAGGAAGTCGGGCTGCCCTTGCTCCCCCTTGAGCAGGTTGACCGGCACGTACTGGTACTCAAGCTGCTTGAGTGCCAGGGCAATGCGCACCCGGTAGGACGAGGTCGAGCGGTAATAGTTGAACAGATCCATGGCCCTGCCCTCTCAATGTGCCGGAAGGATCTTGCCGCGGCATTCACCGAAACCGATCGACGCCACGCCGTCGCGCACGCAACGGGCACGCAAAATGATCTCGTCGCCGTCTTCGAGGAACTTGCGCACCTCGCCAGACGCCAATTGCACAGGCTCCTTGCCGCCCTGGGTGATCTCCAGCAGGCTGCCGAACTGGCCAGGCTGGGCACCCGAGAGCGTACCCGAACCGAACAGATCGCCCGGCTGCAGTTGGCAACCGTTGACACTGTGGTGGGCAACCATCTGCGCCACCGTCCAGTACATGCTTAGAGTATTGCTCAAGGTCAGGCGATGAGCTGGCAGGTTTTGCTCGCGCATACGCTCGGTCAGCAGCAGCACTTCCAGTTCGATGTCAAAGGCGCCGCCAGCCTGGTCACGCTTGTCCAGCAGGTACGACAGCGGCGGCGGGTCGCCTGCCGGGCGCGCAGGCTGGGCGCAACGAAATGGCGCCAGCGCTTCGGCCGTGACCACCCAAGGGGAAATGGTCGAGATGAAGCTCTTGGACAGGAATGGACCCAGGGGCTGGTATTCCCAAGCCTGGATGTCACGGGCCGACCAGTCGTTGAGCAGGCAGAAACCGGCGATATGCTCGGCGGCCTCCGACACCGGAATCGACTCGCCCATCTCGTTGCCCTGGCCAATCCAGATACCCAGCTCCAACTCATAGTCCAGGCGCGCGCACGGTCCGAAGCTCGGCTCGTTCTGTCCGGCCGGCAGGGTCTGGCCTTTGGGGCGGCGAACGTCGGTGCCCGACGGGCGAATGGTCGAGGCGCGACCGTGATAGCCGATTGGCACGTACTTGTAGTTGGGCAGCAGCGGGTTGTCGGGACGGAACAACTTGCCGACGTTCTTGGCGTGCTCGATACCCACATAAAAATCGGTGTAGTCACCGATCTGCGCCGGCAGGTGCAACTGGCAATCGGCGCTTGCCAGCAACAGTGGCTTGAGCGCGACCTGATCGTCGCTGTGCTCACCCAGCAGTTCCAGCAGTCGCTCGCGCAGGGCCACACGGGCACCACGGCCCAGGGCGAAGAAGGCGTTCAGCGAACCACCACGGGTCGCTTCGACCGCGGCGCGGGCCTGGCCCTCGAACAGGCCGGCAGCCAGAGCGCCTTCCAGGTCAAGAATGGCATCGCCAATGGCCACGCCGCAGCGTTTGGCCTGATCCTTGTGAGTGAAGATCCCCAGCGGCAGGTTCTGCAGCGGAAAATCGCGATGCCCGTTGGCGTGTTCGACCCAACTGCGGGCAATGGCGGACTGATTCATGGGTTATCTCCGATTCGGGGTGAAGGTGCTCGGCAACGTTGCCCAGCAACTATCGTAGTCGGCCTGCAATTGCGGGCATTCAAGAGCATGGCGGCTCGGACGCAGCACCTGGCTGGTCTCGAACATGAAGGCCATGGTGTTGTCGATCTTGCTCGGTGCAAGGTCGACGGCGATGGCCTTGGCGCAGGTCTCGGCGTCCGGGCCATGGGCGCTCATACAACTGTGCAGGGACGCGCCGCCGGGCAGGAAGCCTTCGGCCTTGGCATCGTAGGCGCCCTGGATCAGGCCCATGAACTCGTTCATCAGGTTGCGGTGGAACCACGGTGGACGGAAGGTGTTCTCGGCCACCATCCAGCGCGGCGGGAAGATGACGAAATCGAGGTTGGCCATGCCCGGCACGCTGGTCGGCGACGTGAGCACGGTGAAAATCGACGGGTCCGGGTGGTCGAAGCTGACCGTGCCGATGGTATTGAAACGACGCAGGTCATACTTGTACGGCACATTGTTGCCGTGCCAGGCCACCACATCCAGCGGCGAATGGTTGAGCTGGCAACCCCACAGTTCGCCCAGAAACTTCTGCACCAGCTGCACCGGGCCCTGATGGTCCTCATAGTGCGCCACCGGCGCGAGGAAATCACGCGGGTTGGCCAAGCCATTGCTGCCGATCGGGCCCAGGTCCGGAATGCGCAGCGGCGCGCCATGGTTCTCGGCGAGGTAACCACGGGCCTGTTTGTCGAGCAACTCAACGCGGAACTTCAGGCCCCGCGCAAGCACGGCGATTTCCAGCGGTTCGACGTCCAGTACGCCCAATTCGGTGACGATACGCAGGCGGCCCAGCTCCGGTACCAGCAACAGTTCGCCGTCGGCGTTGAAGAACACACGCTCCATGGAGCGGTTGGCACTGTAGGTATAGATACTGATACCGGCAGGCTTCTCGCTCGCCGAATTCGCGGCCATGGCCACCCAGCCGTCGAGGAAGTCGGTCGGCGCGTTCGGCAGTTCCTGCGGGTTCCAGCGCAAGCGGTTAGGCGTTACCTGCCCCAGCGGGCCACCGGCCAGCTGACGCTCCAGGCGCTCGAAGCGCGGATGCAGGGCTGACGGCCGGATGCGGTACATCCAGGTGCGGCGCATTTCGCTGCGGGTCATGGTGAAGGCGGTACCGGAGAACAGCTCGGCATACAGGCCATAGGGTGCTTTTTGCGGCGAGTTCTGCCCCACTGGCAAGGCGCCAGGCAAAGCTTCGCTGGCGAATTCGTTGCCAAATCCACTCAGGTAGTCGAGGACGGGGGTGCTATCGAGGTTCATCGAGCCTCCGGGCCCAATGCAGGCCGGTTGATGGCAGTTGGCTGCGAGTCGGTCAGCGTGGCAGCGCTTCTGCGTTATTTTTATCGTAATTAAATTACGCATAACGTAATTTGATTGACGAAGACCGTCAAGCTATAAAGACGCCCACCTGGACAACCCGGATCGAATGCACCATGGCCAAAGCCAGCTCCCCCGCCGACAGCGCCGGCAAACAGAAGGTACGCTCGGCCGAAGTCGGCACCGACATTCTCAAGGCCCTGGCCCAGTTGTCGCCTTCCACCTCCCTTTCACGCTTGGCCGAGCATGTCGACATGCCGGCCAGCAAGGTCCATCGCTACCTGCAGGCCTTGATCGCCAGTGGCTTTGCCGAACAGAACCCGGCCACCAACCACTACGGCCTGGGCCGCGAAGCCCTTCGCGTTGGGCTTGCAGCCCTGGGTGGGATGGATGTGCTGAAGGTCGCGGCGATGCCACTGTCGCAACTGCGCGACGACTTGAACGAAAGCTGCTTTATCGCGGTTTGGGGTAACCAGGGTGCCACCGTGGTGAATATCGAGCCTGCTGTACGCGCAGTGACCGTGGTAACCCAGATCGGCTCGGTGCTGCCGCTGCTCAGTTCATCCACCGGGCTGGTGTTCGGCGCCTACCTGCCGGAGCGCGAAACCATCGAGTTGCGTGATCAGGAGCTGTCTGCCCTCGGCCACAACGCCAGCGAATACGAGGCGTTGTTCGCCAGCATTCGTGAACGGGGCCTGCACCATGTCCACGGTTTGTTGATGCCGGGTGTCGATGCACTCTCGGCTCCCGTGTTCAATGCAGTCGGCAAGATTGCCGCAGTGCTCACCGTGGTTGGCCCGACCTCGATCTTTCATGCCGACGAGCAAGGCCCGGCCGCACAGCAATTGCTGGCAGCAGCCAGGCAAATCAGCTGGCGCATGGGCTACGAAGAAACCCCGTGAACTCATTACAAAGGATCACAGTCATTAACAGGTGCCTGGGATAACGTGAGCGGCACGACACTGTTGCCAAGCGTGTAACAGTGAATGTCAGCAACCGCTATTTTTCCTTGAGGGTCAGCGACTTATTCTGTTTGCACGAGGACGACGCTGCAGCAGAAAGCCCTCTAGACCGGACATTCGAGGCGTGTACACCCCGCTCTTCCGGCAGCAGGTTCACCGACGTTGATTTTGAAGCTCCTTGATCTGCGTCTTACTTGGCCGCTACGTTTGTAGCGGCCTTTTTTATGCCGAGCAGTCAGTCGTCATCGCTGTCGTCGAAATGAAAGCGGTGCAGTAACCGGTGAGCGATGGGCGCCAGGATCAGGCCGATACTGGCAACGAACACCAGCCCTACGTACAGACCGTAACCGGCAAAGAACAGCTTGCCACCGATACTCTCCGGCAAGATCACCGGCCCCACCCCACCCAGCAGCAAGGTGGCGTTGAAGATGGCGTCATGCAGAGGGATGTGCGGCTCGAAGTACAGGTGCCCCACCACCCCGAACAAGATCGAGCCGATCAGCAACAGGCAGGCCGCCAGGGCATGCCAGATCAGGCGCCAGCGAAACTGGCGGGGCGAAATGACGGCGTCGCTTTTGGACTCGTACATCCCCTGTACTCCTGTAACGAACGTGGCCGTCCAGCATAGGCAACTTCATCCGGCGACCACAACCACAGGTGATCGTGCCTATTGATACTTCTGCAAGTTGGCCATCATCTGTTGCAAGGCCTCCAAGCTGTCACGGGGATGTACCGCGTCGGCAAAATCACTGATGCGTTCCCAGTTGGCAGCCACATCCTCCGCTGAAAAGCCTTCATGGGGGTTGAATCCCACGCCCAGGCTGCGTTCCCAACGCACCTTGCCGACCCAGCCTCCACCCACTTCATACAGGCCGCCGCTGTCCTGGCACTGCTCGCTTCCCAGATACACCACCAATGGGCTGACCAGTTCTGGCTTGAGCTGCTCGAACACTTGGGGCGGCAACAGCCCTTCGGTCATGCGTGTGCCGCCGGTAGGGGCAATGGCATTGACCAGGATGCCGTGCTTGCGCCCTTCGATGGCCAGGGTCCGGGTCAAGCCGTACAGGCCAAGCTTGGCCATGCCGTAGTTGGCCTGGCCAAAGTTGCCGTAGATGCCCGAGGTCGATGAGGTGAAAATCACCCGTCCTGCGTTCTGCTCGCGCAGGTGCGGCCAGGCAGCACGGGTAACCTTATAGGCGCCTGCGACATGCACCTGGTAAACCTGCTCCCAGTCGCTGTCTTCCATCTTGTGGAATGTCTTGTCGCGCAGGATGCCGGCATTGTTGACCAGCACATCGACCCGCCCGAAGGTATCCAGCGCTTGCTCGACGATCCGCTGACCGTCGCTGACCGAGTCATGGTTGGCCACCGCTGTGCCACCGGCCTCGCGAATCTGCGCCACTACCCGGTCGGCAGCTGAGGTGCTGGCCCCTTCACCATGGGTCGAGCCGCCCAGGTCGTTGACCACCACCCGGGCGCCATGACGGGCAAACAGCAAGGCATGTGCCTGCCCCAGGCCACCACCGGCCCCAGTGACAATGACCACTTTATCGTCCAGGCGCAGCGAATCGTTCATGCTCAACACTCCAGGAATTCGGCAAGGGATGCCCGAGTGTCGATCAGCACCGGCCCGCATACAACGAAGCGGGCGCGGGGTGAATGGCAGGCGATAAGGTCAGACGATGATGGGGTTGCACCTGGTCCATCAGGACCAGGCGACCTTCTGGGGAAGGTACGCCAGTGGCTGTTCACGAAAATCAAGATAATGGCGCAGCACCTGTACCGGTGCTTCGGTATGGGGATAGTGGCCGATGCCATGCAGCGACACGGTATCGGGATTGGGCACCAACTCCTTGTAGCGCTCAAGCATGTGTGCCCCGGAAACAGGATCGACGGCGCCATTGATAAAGCGCAGCGGCACCTGTTGGCTCATCAGGGCCCCGACCCAGCGCTCGCGGTAGGTCGAGCGCTCCGGTACATAGGCCACCAGCTTGTGCAGGATCCGCGTACCGCGATTCGTGGCAATCAGGCTCCAGTAGTCGTCCAGTGCGCTTTCACTGGGGCGAGTGCAGGGCCCGTAGATCTGGGAAACATGGCGCACCAGGTCATCGCGGCCAAACGAACGCCCCACCAGCCACCCCAAGCGGCTGAGCAGCAATTTCTGGATCAGCAATGCCCGGTGCCGCTCGGGGAACAGGCCACCATTGAGGAACACGCAACTGGCGACCTTCGCCCGCCCCTCGTGGCGACGCGCCAACAGCTCCTGGGAAACACTGGCGCCATAGTCATGGGCCAGCAAATGTACCGGCTGATCGATCTGCAGATGGCTGAGCAACGCCTGCTGCAGATCGGCCTGTTCCATAAGGCTGTAGGGGTGATGCAGCGGCTTTGCCGAGTCACCAAAACCGAGCATGTCGCAGGCAATGACCCGAAAGCGCTGGGCCAGTGGCGCCCACAGGTAGTGCCAATCCCAGCTCGCGGTGGGAAATCCGTGGATAAGCAGCAGGGGATCACCTTGCCCTGCCGTCCAGTATCGAATGTCCTGGCCCCGGAACGAAAAACTCAGGCCCCGGGTACGCCAGACGCACAATGGAATCTCGGCCAAAGGCATCAGTGCAGTCCCGGTTGGTAGTGGAGCGGAGTGTTGAGCAAGGCAGCGGCTGCGATCATTGCAATCACCTCGGCACATTCGTGTGCTCTATTGGATCCAGTCTAGCGAGTACCGATCCGGAGGAAAGTTGCATTGGCAGCCAGCTTATTGACCCTGTGAGTCAGCCGCGCAAATAGAGAGGCGCGTCACAACAGTACCGTGAGCAGTGGCGCGGCAAACAGGTTGAGCAATCCAGTAAGGACCATCACCAGCCCCGCGACAGAGCCTTCTTCACCGCCCACCTCATGAGCGCGACTGACGCCAGCGCCATGGGCACCCACCCCGAACAGCGCACCACGGGCCAATGCCGTGCGCAGTGGCAGAAATTTGAGCAGCACCCCGCCGAACAGGGCCCCAAGCACCCCGGTGAACATCACGAACACGGCCGTCAGCTCCGGAACCCCGCCCAGGTCACGGGCCAGGGGCATGGCAAAAGGTGTGGTGATCGAGCGCGGCAGCAACGACAAGCTCACCGAATGGTCCAACGCCAGCAGGTGCGCCAACCCCCAGGAACTGCTGATCGACGCCGCACTACCCACCAGCATGCCCAGCGATAACGCCGGCCAGTGCCGGGCCAGCAATTTGCGTTGCTGCCAGATCGGCACGGCAAAGGCCACCGTCACCGGGCCCAGCACCGACATCAGCCAATGGGTATTGCGCGAGTACTCGGCATAGGCCGTGTGCAAGGGCACCGCGACCGACAACAGCAGCGCGGGCACCAGAATTAGCGGAGACAGCAGGTAGCGCCCGGTTCGCCGGTACAACCAGCGGCTGCCCAGGTAGGCGAGCAAGGTCAGGGCCAGCCAGAACAGTGGCATCGGCTCAAGCGTCATGGCGCATCCTCCAGCGGCACACCCATTCCACCGTCACCGCCGTCATGACCATGACCATCAAGGTACTGACGCCGATCACCAGCAGGATTCGCCAGCCTTCGTCACGCATCAGGCTGCCATAGTCGAGCAGGCTCATCAGCGCGGGAATGAAGAACAGCAGCATCTCGGCCATCAGCAGGCCCGCGCCCAATTGCAGCGAGGCAGGCTTCAACCAGCCCAGGGCAAACAGCAGCAACAGCAAGGCCAGGCCCATGACCCCACCCGGGATCGGCCAACCCAGCCAGACCGCCAGCTGGCCACCGAACAGATAAAGGCCAAGGAAGATCGCAAGCTCGGCGAGCAAGCGCAGGAATCGTTTGATAGACGCGGGTTTCATCGCAGGGGACCTCTTCAGGCCTTCATTCTAAAAGCCTGCCCCACACGCCAAAAGCGAATTGTTAGACTTGCCTCCATTCCACAATGGAATTGCGATCATGGAATTCAAACAACTGCGCAGTTTTATCGAAGTGGTCCACCGCGGTGGCTTCACACAGGCGGCCCACACCCTGCATATCAGTCAGTCGGCGGTCAGCAAGCAAGTCGCCCAACTGGAGCAGGACCTGGGTACGCCGCTGCTCGAACGCCAGGGTTCACACCTGCACCTGACAGCTGCCGGCAGGATTGTCCTCGAGCGCGGCGAAGCCATGCTGCGCCTGCGCCAGGAGTTGCAGAGCGAACTCGACGACCTGAGCCAGCTGGGCCGCGGCGAACTGCGCCTTGGCCTGCCGCTGCTGGGCAGCGATGCGCTGTTTGCCGGGTTGTTTGCCGAATACCGTCGGCGTTACCCGAACATCACCATTCATCTGCTAGAAGGCGGCAGCCGCAGCGTCGAACAGGCGGTACAAAGCGGCGAACTGGAGTTGGGAGGCAGCCTCACTCCCAATGACCCGGCCTTTGCCTATCAGCCGTTCTGCAACGAACCGCTCGATGCGCTGTTGCCTGTCGACCATCCCCTGGCCAACGCCGGACGTGTCAGCCTGGCGCAACTGGCCGACACGCCGTTTCTGCTGTACCAGCGCAGTTTCGTGCTCAACGACCGTTTGCTCAGTGCATGTCAGCAACTGGGGTTTACTCCCAAGGAGGGAGGACGCAGCGGCCAGGCCGATTTTCTCGCCGCACTGGTGGCGGCCGGCCAGGGTGTGGTGTTGCTGCCCAGCGTGGTGGCAAGGGGGCTGGAACGCCCCGGCGTGGTTCGCCTGGCGTTGAGCGAGCCCACCGACCTGCGCTGGGACATCGCCTTCATCTGGCGCCAGGGCGCCTACCTGTCGCGCGCGGCCCAGGCCTGGCTGCAGCTGCTGCGCGAGCAACCGCAGCCATCGTGATCAGCCGCGCAGCTTGGCGACGAGCTCGGCCAGCCAGGGCTCGGCATCGGTTTCAGGCGTCACGGTTTCGCTGGCATCCAGGCGCAGCATCGGCTGCACTTCATTGACGCCCAGTTCGGCGAACAGCTCGCGCATCTGTTCGCCACCGCCACAGAAGGTATCGCCGTAGCTCGAATCACCCAGGCCGATCACCGCACCGGGCAGGCCGCGCCAGGCGGCAGGCAGCACATCGCGAATTTCGCTGAACAGCGGCATGAGGTTATCGGGCAACTCGCCCATGCCGGTGGTCGAAGTCACGGCCAGAAAGGCGTCCGGGGCATAGCCCTGGAGGTCTTGCAAGGTGGCACGGGCTGCATGCCAGGCCTCGAAACCTGCGGCCTTGAGCAGGGATTCGGCATGCCGTGCGACTTCTTCGGCCGTGCCGTAGACCGAACCGGAAAGGATGGCGACTTTCATAGTGGATTCCGAAACTGAGTAAAAGCGTAGGATACTAACATCCGACACTGGCAAAAGGCCTCACTCTCCAGGTGTGAGCCCCGCACCAATAAACTAGAATCAGCCGCCGTGCCCGCTCCAATGACCTTGCGAATCTTTCGATGATCAATGCCAAACTGCTGCAACGCATGATTGACGCCTCAAACGATGGCATCGTGGTCGCCGAACAGGAAGGCGACGACGACACTATCCTGATCTACGTGAATCCGGCGTTCGAGCGCCTGACCGGCTACGACGCCAACGACATCCTCTACCGCGACTGCCGCTTCCTGCAGAACGACGACCGCGACCAGGCCCCTCGCAGCCTAATCCGCGAGGCCATCAAGAGCGGCCAGCCGTGCCGGGAAATTCTGCGTAACTACCGCAAGGACGGCAGCGCCTTCTGGAATGAGCTGTCGATTACCCCGGTGTATAACGAAGCCGACCAGCTCAAGTACTTCATTGGCATCCAGAAGGATGTCAGCCGCCAGGTCGAGGCCGAACAGCGGGTGATTGAACTGGAACGTGAGCTTTCACAGGCACGGGCACGCATTGCCGAACTGGAAAGCGACCAACGGTAAAAAACTAAACCACCGTTTGGCTGTCAATCCCGGTGAAGAAATGCATTCACGACTGACATTTTCGAGTTCGATCATGCAAGCAGATGCCCTCCTGACTCAGGATGAGCTGGATTTCATCAGGTCCATGCAGCACACGTCGCAGCCCTCGATGGCTGAGCCGGCGTCGCGCCTGCTGGTCAATGGCGGCAGCGAGATCAAAGACCTGCTGACCCGGCTCATTGCCCAGGAACAAGTCACCTTGCAGGCGCAGTTCGACAACCAGCAAATGACCTTCCCCCTGCAACTGGTCGAAGACGAGTTCCATTCCCTGCACCTTCAGTTGGGTGCGCCGAACATCTATGAAGAAGGCCCCATGGTCCGGCCATGGCGGTTGACGCTTGATGAACCGGTCGCGCTGGAAGATGAGCTGGGCCTCAGCGCTGGCCTGTGGGTACGGGAAATTTCATTCAAGGGTGTTCTGATCGAAATTCGTGATCAACCCGAGCCGCCGAATTCCTTCAATCTCTGGTTCACGCCCGCCCACTGCCCGCCGATTGCGTTGCAGGGTGTGCTGCAACGGCGCACCGGCGACAGCCTGGCGGCCTATAACCTGAGCCCCAGCCAACCGCAGGAAATCGAACGGCTTCGCGAGTACATCCTCCAGGCCCATCGTCAGGCCCATCCAGAGCTTCACCCTCAACTGTCCAGGTGACCGTCCAGGTATTGCTGCAACCGGCGGCGCATCAGGCGCGCCTCGCTGCCAAGACACGCTACTTGCGAACCGACCAGACTGTCCTGGGCCAGGTCCGCTGCCTCCCCCGCCAGTAACAACGGGCACTCCAGTGTCAGGGCCAGGCGCGCCAGGCGCTTGGGCATGTCCGGCGCCGGCGGGCGGTTGGAGAACAACACCAGGGCATGAGGCGCCATGTGCTCGCAGACCAACGCCAACTCCTCCAGCGGTTGCCCCAGGCTCAACACCGTCACGGCAATTTCGCTGCTGCCCAGCAGCAGGGCTGCCACCAGCAGTTCCAGTTCCCGGCAATGATCGGGGATGGCCGCCAGCACAACCCGCACCTCCTGCTGCTCTTCGGCCAGTTGCAAGCGCTGCAAAACTCGCCCCCGCAAAAAACCATCAAGGAACAGCCACTCGCTGGTCTGGCCGAAGGCTTCGCGGGTGCTGCGCAGCGCCTGCCAAACCGGCATGAGGATCTCCTGGAATGCCACCAGCAGGGGATAACCGCTGAATACCTGGCCATAGACCTGCCCCAGACGCTGCTCATCGAAAGCGCGCACGACCTGGCGCAGCTGTAGCTGCCATTGCTTGAAGTCATTCTGGGACGCAGGATTGTGCAGTGGCTCAGCCTGGGCCTTGAGGCTGTGACTGCGAGCAAGGATCTTGCCGACTTTGCTGACTGCCACACCCCGTTCGATCCAGCCGAGGATAGTGCGCACCTCGTCAATATCGGCCTGGGAGTACAAGCGGTGCCCACTTTCGGTGCGTGTGGGCTGGATCAGCCCATAACGGCGCTCCCAGGCCCGCAAGGTCACCGGATTGATGCCCGTCAGGCGCGACACTTCACGGATCGGGAACAGCTCCTCGTGGTCGAGATCGCCGGGGTTCAACGAAGGCTGGGCAGGTTCGATCATTGCCGGGAAAACCACGATTCAGGGGCCGACGGGCATTCTACTCCGGGGGCGGAAACACGACCATTGGCATTTAGGCCGGTACGGTTTGTCTGCCAGCACTGACGGGTCAGATTATTTCGGCAATAATCCGCGCCCGTTTTTTGCATGCAGCCAGATGTCGCCTACCACCCCAGGCGGCATTTCATGGGCAGGCCACCCGCCACGCCCAGTTGCCAGGAGATACACGATGTCTACCCCACCCGTAACCCTGATGGTGACGCGCCGCGTTGCCCAAGGCCGCTACCAGGACCTGATGGCCTGGCTGCACGAAGGCGAACAACTGGCCACCGACTTTACCGGTTACCTGGGCTCCGGCGTACTGGCGCCGCCCCCGCAGGGCGACGAGTTCCAGATCATCTTCCGCTTCACCAACGAGCAGACCATGCAGGCGTGGGAACACTCCGCCTCGCGCAAGGCCTGGCTGACCCGCGGCAACGGCCTGTTCGAACAACCCCAGGAACTGCGCGCCAGCGGCCTGGACGGCTGGTTTGGCACCCATCCGGTGCAGCGCCCGCCGCGCTGGAAACAGGCCGTAGCGATCTGGCTGGCGTTCTTCCCGGTCTCACTGCTGTTCAACGTGCTGTTCGGCCACTGGCTCGGCGCCCTGGACCTGGTGCCGCGCATCTTGCTCAGCACCCTGGGCCTGACGCCTTTGATGGTGTACCTGTTCATTCCGTTGTCGACCCGTCTGCTGGCCAACTGGCTCAATGCCCCGGCCCGCAGTGCCAGGCCGCAGGGCGCGCGCAATCCAGCCTAGTTCGGGTATGCTGGGGGTTATCCAAGCGAACCAGTAAAAGTTGACCGCCCCCACCATGAAAAGCCCAATTCTTGTCACCGGAGCCAGCCAGCGAGTCGGGCTGGCGCTGGCCCTGAACCTGGCGCAGGCCGGCCATACCGTGGTCAGCGCCAGCCGCAGCAAAAGCCCCGAAGCGGCCCACCCCAACATCATCCAGTTCCAGGCCGACCTGTGCCTGGAACAGGACCGCCTGGCCCTGATCGATCACCTGAAGAGCAACTACGATGGCCTGCGGGCGATCATCCACAACGCCTCGTTGTGGCTCGACGACGACCTGGCCAACCTCAACACCATGTTCAAGCTGCACGTCGAGGCGCCCTATCACCTGAACCTGGCGCTGGGCGAGCAACTGCTGAAGCTGGACAAGGCCGACATCATCCACATCTGCGACGAGACCTCCTCGCGCGGCAGCAAGAGCCACATCGGCTATGCCGCCACCAAGGCCGCGTTGCAGAACATGGTGCTGTCGTTTGCCGAGAAATACGCACCGGTGGTGAGGGTCAACGCGATCCTGCCCGGGCTGTTGATCCTCAAGGAGAACAGCGACGAGGCCTACCGCCGACAGACGCTGAAAAAGGCCCTGCTGGAATTCGAACCCGGCGCCCAGCCGCTGATCGAGGCAGTGCGTTTCCTGCTCGACAGCCAGTACAGCACCGGCAGCAACGTGGTGATCAACGGTGGTCGCCACCTGAAGAACCGCATCGCAACAGACTGAATTGCCCTTGTCACGAGAACGACCATGAACGATCAACAAAAGCTTGAACTCGAAGCCGCCGCCTTCCGCCGGCTGGTTGCCCACCTGGACAGCCGCAAGGATGTGCAGAACATCGACCTGATGAACCTCTCCGGCTTCTGCCGCAACTGCCTGTCCAAGTGGTACAAGGCCGCCGCCGACGAGCGTCAGATCGACCTGAGCATGGATGAGGCCCGCGAAGTGGTCTACGGCATGCCGTATGCCGAATGGAAAGCCCAATACCAGAAAGAAGCCAGCGCCGAGCAACAGGCGGCATTTGCCAAAGGAACGCCCAAGGAATAGGCGCTAGCGGGCGAACCTCATAGGCGATGAGGTTCGCACTTACCAGCGCACTTTCAACCCGAGCGAAGCTTGTACATCAGCCTCCACGCGGGTATCGCCGCTGATGTCCCACATATGGCCGACCTCACCGTAGAGGTCCATGCTGGAAGTCAGCGCCACGGTACCGCCCGCAGCCACTTCACCCGAGGTGTATCCCCCGTCGTTGCTAAGCACTGCCGACCCGCCGGGCCCGACGAATGTAGCTTCATCATCATCGAGGTGGGCACGGTAGACGTTGAGGCGAGCATAGGGTTGCACGTGTCCAACTTTGTCGACGATCACATCACCTTTTATCCGCACCCCCACACGGCCGATCCAGCCATTGCCGGCATCTTGTTCAACCCGGGCACCGGACAGCGTCTCGTCGTCAAAATCGCTGTGCTGAAAGATCAGCTGAACCTGTGGCTCGATGACCCATTGATCATTGAGCGGATAAGCCTTACCCGTTTCCACCGACGCGACATAGCTTGTCGCCTTGCCCGACTGGCTGGGGCTAGTGTCAGGATTGATATCGTAATGATGACGACCGCTCTGCAGCACGCTGTCGACGTACCAGCCCTGATTGTCCCGCCAGGTCGCGTACGCCCCCAGGTAGTTAGAGCTCAGGTCATTGCTGCCGACACGTCCGTTGCGCGCGCTGGCATCCCCGGAGACGTCGATATCACCCCCCAGGTAACCAACATAGATACCGGTGTGCCAATTGGCATTGGCCCAGAGATCGGTGCCCACTTGCAGGCCAGCCACATGCCCGTCGCTCTGGGCCTGGCCAGGGCCGGATTGCGAAAGGTTCATATCGGTATACACAGCCCGTATCCAGGATTCGCGCAGGTCAACTGCGTCATCGCTGACACGCATGGTCGAGCGGCTACCTGAGGGTACTTCATCACCCATTCGCCGATGCAGGTTACCCACCATAGCCAGATCTACCTGCCTGACCTGCGACGGCAGGGCGACCAGAAGCGGCACTTCACTTCGGTAAATCGGCTGGTCATCCACTATGTTCCCTTCATCGTCTCCTATCGGTGTCGGTGTCGGTGTCGGTGTCGGTGTCGGTGTCGGTGTCGGTGTCGGTGTCGGTGTCGGTGTCGGTGTCGGTGTCGGTGGTATGGTCGGCACAACCGGTGTAGCTGGCAAACTCGAACGCAAATACCAGCTTTCCCCTGTGCCATCGGCATTGGCAGCGAACAAGTGGTACTCAAAAGCTCCCGCATCCACATGCTCACCCGAGAGGCTGAACGCGTTCTTTGTGCTCTGGGCGGTGGTGGTGGTTCCATTGATCGCGCCGATGACCTCAATGCCGTTGCCGCTGGTCAAGGCACCGAGCCCACCTATATCGGTGATCTCGATCGTGGTGTGACCGCTCGCATTGACCGGCCCATCCAAGACCATCCGATCGCTCACGCTGGTACCGCCTGCCACGCTAGTGCTCAATGCCAATACACCGTCGTTACCGATATAGGGTCCGGCGACCGTCAGCGTGCTACTGCCACTGCTGCCGACCAGGCTGACTCGGCCGCTATTACTCAACCCGGCGACCTGCTGATCGAAGCCGCCTGTATCGAGTACTGTGCCCGAGGCAACCGCATGCACCGAGGCGGCACTGAAGGTATTTGGCCCCGCCGCGAGCAAGGTCCCTGCTGTCAATTGGGTCGCGCCGGAGTAGGTATTGGCCCCAGCCAGTAACAGCGTGCCATCGCCCTGCTTAGTCAGTGTTCCGCTGCCGGTGATTGCACCGGACAATGTTTCAGTGAAACTACCGGTATCGATAACCGGATCGGTGGTTCCGGTGAGTTCGATGGCATTCGCCACGTTCAAATCGCCGACCGAAAATCCCAACGTAGTGCCCTCATCCATAGCCAAGGGTCCGCTGCCCAATGCCGTGTTGTGGCCTACTATGATTTGACCCGCTTTTAATGCCGTACCGCCGCTGTAATTATTCGCCGCCGACAGCAGGAGGCTGCCATCCCCATCCTTGGTGAGACGGCCTGGCCCGGCAAGCACACCCGTCATGGTCAATGTTGTGCCCGGTTCAGTCAGCAAGGTGCCGTTCGCATCGAGTACGACGGCGCGCGCCATGGAGATATCGCTGGTAGCCTGAAGCGTGCCTAAACCGGCGCCATCGAACGACAGACCTGCGGCCGGGTCACCAAGGCTCTGGTCGGACGAAATCTGAAGTACTCCTTCCTGGATGGACCATGAGGTGAGCTGGCTTGTTGCCCCCGTCAGTATCCATGTGGAAGCGCCTATTTTCGTGAAGGTCTCGAACCCTTGGAACACCTGAGTGGGTCCGATATCAAAAACGTTGAACGTACCGTTGCCTGCACCGCCCAAGGCGAATCTATCGGAGCCATTTGCGATAACAGAGCCATTGAAACTGAAGCCCGAGCGAAGTTCGAGGGTGTTGATACCACTGTCGAACTGGACAGCAACACCGGGCGCGCCGCTGAGTCCCATACCGGCATTAATGGAGCCTGCATTGACGAGGTATATGGTATTGCCTGTAACGCCCCGCCCCGCCTGCCCCCCACTAGTAACAGCCGGGTCGGCACTCCCTCCGCTGATGACCCCCAGATTCACCAGCGTACTGCCAACTACCAATGCACCCGCTCCAGCAATGCCTCCAACGGTGGGGGCGCCTTCGACGCCGGGGTGGCCGTTTGCACCGACAATCGTGCCGCTTGGGGCGTTGGTAAGTACCGCTCCGTTGCGCAGCTCCAATCCAGCACCGCCTCCTCCGCTACCGTTGAAACCAAAATTACGCCCCGCCCCGCCCATGCCCCCCGTGATCAAGCCACTATTGCTATGAGTGCCCTCCAGCAAGATGGCGCCAGCCCCTCCTGCGCCACCGAATTTGTTATCAGCACCGTTTCCTGTTCCGATATTGATGACGCTACCACCTCGCCCCCCTCGGATCGATCCCTGATTGTCCAGCACACCGCTCGATATTCGGATGCCTGCATCCCCTGCCCCACCGCGGCGTGTGGAATTTGACGTAGTGCTGTTAGCGTTGTTAGAACCGCCGGCGCCGCCGACGATGGTGCCGGTGGAGGAATTGACGAGTACTGTGTTCGTCAGGTTCATGCCCACACCGCCGCGACCCGCATTAGCGGCCGTACTGGTATTGCCACCAGCACCGCCTTGGATCGAACCCAGATTCGTGACACTGCCATTCGAATGGACAAAGCTGCCACCCGCATTGCTATTGTTGGTCGGTCCTGCGGCGCCAATCGAAATGTTGCCGCTAAAGCGCAGTGGTCCGCCGGACAGGGTTAGATTTACGCCTGGATTTGAGCCCGCGCTCGCCGTGCCCAGCTGGAAAATCCCACTATCGATAAGCAAGGCCTTATTGACCTGCTGCAAGAAAGATGGATCGCTGACAATGATATTCGCAGTAAGTGTGATAGTTGATTCCGGATCGCCATCGTTGTTGGCGTTCATAGCTAATGGTGAGTGCCTACGAGTAATTGCTATTTACTTTTTTATGTCGTTTCAAGTTGCCGGCGTCTTTCGAAGTTTTCCGGTTTAAATTCGCCCTACCTGCACTTCTAAAATCGCGGTGGCTACATTCAGTTCTGCTTTAATAAAACCAGGTGCAACGTTTTATTTTTGCAGAGGCCAGCATCATGGTAAATGTCATTTGCCTAGGCGGTGCCAGGGCCGGGAAATCACCCGGGTGACGTTTTTAAACTCGACCCGAAAAGCCCAAGAGGGGGCGGGTATTATGCTGCCGTCAGGGAGCAAACTCGCCTGGTTAGCAACTATCGCGTTGGCTATATATTGCTCATCTGTTGGTGCCGCTGAGTATAACGTCTCTGATGAAGCGCAGTTGCGGCAGGCTATCATTGACAACGCTAATATTGGTTAACAAGGAGCTGTAAAAGAATGATTGATCTCGACACCCTGCGCCAACGCCTGAACAGCGGCGAGCATCTCTTCGCCGACACCTTGGCATTCATCGCTGCGCACTACGACTACCAGCCACAGGCCTTCAACAACGGTGGTGTCGAAAACGCCGCCGGACAGAACGAAGGCTCCTGCAAGACCTTGGGCCTGGCCGTGCTTGAAGGCCTGAGCGATCAGGAAGCGTTACTGGCGTTCGGCGAGCACTACCGCTCGGTGCTGGCAACGCCTGAGGGCAGCGATCACGCCAACATCCGCGCGCTGATCCAGCACGGACTGGCCGGGGTGAAGTTCGACGCCCAGCCACTCAAGGCACGCTAAGCGTCACCACGCGGCCTGGCGTATCGTCGGCCAGTTGCCCCTGCTGCAGCCACTGCAGGGCAATTGGCCAAAGCCTGGCTTCAAAGCGTTTGTGGAAAAAAGCGAAGTGGCCGATCTGCGTTTCGTCGATGTCTGCAGGGGCGATGCGCAAATGGCTTCGTGTGCTGGACTCGAAATACCCCAGTAGCCGCTCGATGGCCGCCATGGTGCCGAACGGATCGTCGGTCAGGCTGATGGCCAGCGTTTGCGCCCTGACCCTGGCAAATGGCAACTGCCCATGCGCCCTGCCACTGGGACGGCGCTCATAGGCTGGCGTCATCGTGCTCCAGTCCTTCACCACCCCGGCCGGGGTGTCTTCCAGCCAACCCAGGCGCTTGCCGGGAAAATAGCCGAACACCCGTGTCAGCAACGGCATCACCACATGCCACTTGCCGAACAGCTGCCAGCGGCTGTCCTGGGCGTAATCACGCCAGTAGGCAAATTGCGCACCGACCGTGACCAACCTGCGCAAGCGATCGGCCGACGCCGCCAGCCCCGCCGCACACCCCCCAAAACTATGTCCGACCACATCGATCGGTTGCCCCGGAAACTCGCGGGCGGCGCGTTGCAGCATGGCTTCGAAATCCAGAGCCCCCCAATCGGTCCAACTGGCCTTGAAGTGCCGCATGGCAGCCGGGCGCGACTCGCCGATGCCGCGATAGTCATAAGTCATGACATCGAAACCATGGCTGAACAGGTATTGGGCAAAACGGGCGTAGTAGCTGCAGCGCACGGAGGTGGCCGCGTTGATGATCACCACCGGGCGATTGCGGTCCGGTACGGCGTGGCGCCAACTGAAACCACCGAGGGTGTAGCCATCGGCAGCACGTTCGCGAAAGGCGTGTGCGGTGTTGCGGGAGACAGGCAGGGGTGGAAAACTTTCGAGGCTGCTCATTTCACGAACCTCAAGCAAAACGCCGCCCCGGCTCAGGCAGGGGCGGCGATGAAGATGACCTTACAGGTCGATGCAGTCGAACTTCACGTCGGTGGCGACATCGGCGTCGTAGTCCACATCCGGGCGCTCGAAACCGAACAGTTTGAGGAACTCGCGCTTGTAATCCTTGTAGTCGGTCGCCGTGAACAGGTTTTCGGTGGTCACGGTTGGCCACAGGGCCTTGCAGGCGTCCTGCACGTCATCGCGCAGCTCCCAGTCGTCCAGACGCAGGCGGCCCTCTTCGTCCAGCGCCGCCGGCGCGCCATCGGCACGGTACAGACGGTCGCGGAACAAGCGGTCCAGTTGCTCGATGGTGCCTTCGTGAACACCCTTCTCCTTCATGATCTTGAAGACCATCGACAGGTACAGCGGCATCACCGGGATGGCCGAGCTGGCCTGGGTCACCACCGACTTGAGCACAGCGACGTTGGCGCCACCACCGACCTTGCTGTTCAGGCGCTTGGCGGTTTCGTCCAGGTCTTGCTTGGCCTTGCCCAGGGCGCCATGCCAGTAGATCGGCCAGGTGATTTCGGTACCGATGTAGCTGAAGGCCACGGTGCGCGCCTGGGGTGCCAACACGCCGGCAGTGTCCAGGGCGTCGATCCACAGCTGCCAGTCCTGGCCGCCCATCACGGTCACGGTATCGGCGATTTCCTGCTCGGTGGCAGGCTCGATGGATGCTTCGATGATGGTGTCTTTGTTGGTGTCGATAGCAGTCGACTTGTACGGCTGGCCGATTGGCTTCAAGGCCGAACGCACCAGCTCACCGGTTTGCGGCAGCTTGCGCACAGGCGATGCCAGCGAGTAGACCACCAGGTCGACCTGGCCGCCCATTTCGTTCTTGATCAGTTCGATCACTTTGGCACGAGCTTCATCGGAGAAGGCATCACCGTTGATCGACTTGCTGTACAGGCCTTCGGCCTTGGCGAATTTGTCGAAAGCGGCGGCATTGTACCAGCCGGCGGTGCCTGGCTTGGTCTCGGTGCCCGGCTTCTCGAAAAACACGCCCAGGGTATCGGCGCCAAAACCGAAGGCTGCGGTGATGCGGGCCGCCAGGCCGTAGCCGCTGGATGCACCGATGACCAGGACCTTCTTCGGACCATCCTTGCGCACGCCCTGCTTGCGGGTGGCTTCGATCTGATCACGTACATTTAGCTCGCAACCGGTCGGGTGCGTAGTGGTGCAGATA
Source organism: Pseudomonas vranovensis (assembly GCF_040438935.1). NCBI lineage: Bacteria > Pseudomonadati > Pseudomonadota > Gammaproteobacteria > Pseudomonadales > Pseudomonadaceae > Pseudomonas > Pseudomonas vranovensis. The sequence goes on from NZ_CP159259.1 coordinate 3,958,548, forward strand.
AAACCGCGAACTTTAGGATGGATGATGGCCAATGTCTGTACCTCGTCAGTGAATTTGCTGAGGGAGCCGAATCGCGGGGACTCGAGGTTCCGTTGCTGTGAGGGTGAGACTACACCCGCGGCGTTGCCGACACATCCGGCTCCCTGGAATCCCTCAGGGCGCTACTTTGTCACAGCGTGGAAAAGTTCAGCAACATCACTCAGACCCTGAATGCACCGATCAAGCGCTTGAGCTCCATCACCTGGGCCGACAACTGACGGCTGGCGTCCTCGGTCTGGTGCGCCCCCTGGGTGGTGTGTTCCGCCGCCCGGTTGATCTCGACGATGTTCTGGTCGATGTCCTGGGCCACTGCCGTCTGTTGTTCCACCGCAGCGGCAATCTGCTGGTTCTGGTCGACGATGCTGCCCACCGCTGCGAGTATGTTCTCCAGCGCCTGTTGCACCTGTTGCGACTGCCCGACCGTACCGGCCGCCACCTGATGGCTGGCGTCCATCGCCTTGACCGCCGCACCGACGCCGCCGTGCAGCCGCGAGATCATCTGCTCGATTTCCTCGGTCGACTGCTGGGTACGCTTGGCCAGGGTGCGAACCTCGTCGGCCACCACCGCAAATCCACGTCCCTGTTCTCCCGCCCGGGCTGCCTCGATGGCAGCATTGAGGGCCAGCAAGTTGGTCTGCTCGGCAATGCTCTTGATCACTTCCAGCACCCGGCTGATCGCCTGGCTGTCACCGGCCAACTGGTGGATGACCGCCACCGACTGGTCGATTTCCCCTGCCAGCCGGGCAATATTGCCCTGCTGAGACTCCACCAGGCCGCGCCCGCTGACCGTCTCCTGGTTGACGCTGTGGGCGCTGTTGACCGCCGCTGCAGCGCTGCGCGCCACTTCCTGGGCAGTGGCCGACATCTGGTTCATGGCCGTGGTCACTTGCTCGATCTGCCCGCGCTGACCGCTGACCGCCTGGTTACTGCGCGCCGACACCGCATGCACTTGTTCAGCCTGGCGCTCGACTTCAACCACGGTGTGGCCGACCTGCTCGATCAAGTCATGAATGCGCTGCACGGTGCCATTGAACACTTGCCCCAGCTCCCCCAGCTCGTCGCGACTGCTGAGCTGGAAATTAACCGTCATGTCGCCCGCGGCCACCTTGTCCATTACCGCACCGAGGGACTTGAGCGTATGGCGGGTCGAGGCATAAAAGCCGCCGTAGAGGTAGACGATCAACAAGAACACGCCGGCCAGCGCCGACACCAGCACGATCATGTGCAGGCGGTGCTCGGCCAGACGCTGCTGCAATAACTGGTCGAGGAATTCGCCAGTCGCCGTGTTCAACGCGTAGGTCTGTGCCATCAGGTCGCTGACTTGCTGGTAGAACGCCGGCCAAGGAGCATCCAGGGTATCGGCAACCACTACCTGTTCCTCGAACAACTCGCCGGCTTGCTTGAGCGATGCCTGGCTGCGCTGGGCCAGGGTGCTCAGCTTGGCATGGGCACCGGGCTCGGTGGCCAGGGCGTCCTGGAGTTTCAGGGCATAGTCGGCGCCCAGTTTATCCAGGCGCTGCAGCAAGTCTTCAAAACGGGTACTGACCGCCGAATTGAGAAAGCCCTGCCCCAGTGAGTACGCGCCCATGGCTCGACCTTCGCCCAACACCTGGGTCACTTCCGGGGTGACCGTGGTCATCAGCTCGCTGAGTTGGCGAATGGCAGAGTCGCTGTCCTGGTTCAGCCCGGCCTGGCTGGCAATCATCTTGCTCAGCACCTGGGCCTGGCCCAGCAACTTGTCCAGCATGGCGACCTTGCTTTGCAGCGACGACTCCGCCTGGGCAGCCTTCAACTGGGCAAGCATCTCGTCGCGCCTGGCGTGAAGATCCCGGGCCTGGTCCTCGTCGGCGATAACGGCCGAAAGCCCTGATAAGCGGCTCATCACCTGTTGTTCGAGACTGGCGATCTGCGTTTCGACATTTTCGGCCTTGCCCGACTGCCCGAGCACCGCATTAATCTGCACCAGGTTGCCCAGGGTTTCCAGGTTGCCGCGCAAGGCCAGGCTGCTGCCTAGCAACTCAAGGCTCTGCAGCTCGACCTGGGTGGCGTGGAACTGTCGGTAGGAGTCACGGACCAGGTAATAGTTGGTCACCAGCATGGGCAGGAAAAACAGAATACTGATCAGGCTGAACTTCATCCCGAAGCTCAGCCGATTCATCAGCGCGATGGCCGGATACAACAGGCTCTTCAAGGGTGTACCCTCCGATTCTTATTGTTTTTGCGCACACAATGGCACTAGGCCACCGATGGTCTTCGCCGGCACCTGTATAACGTATATCGGAAGGGGGTTTTGTAACTTAAGGTAAACCGTCAGCGGGGCGGACCAATGGCCGCCCCGCGCAATGCCTCAGCCCAGTACGGTCCACAGGGCAAAACAGGCATACCAGAGCACCGCCGAGCGCAGCAGCAGCTCCCACAGCGAGTCCAGCCCGACCAGGCCCTCGGGGCCTGCCGCCGCGCTGGCGGGCATCTCCCCCGCCACTTGGCCTACCGTAGCAATCAAGCGAGCGGCGGTGATGTTCCAGTTGAGCAGTTCATGCAGCATCACCCGACTCACGGCCAAAAAGTTGCCCACCAGGGCGAAGCTCACGCCCAGCACTCGCACCGGTGCCCAGTCGAAGGCATGGCGCAATTGCTGGGCACGTTCCTGCAGTGCCGGGTGACGGGCATGTTCGGCTGTCAGGGCCAGCAGGCGATAGGCCAGCGCAGCGGCGGGCCCCAGCAGCACATACCAGAAAATAACCGCAAAAAAGCTCTGGTAGGCCTGCCACAACAGATGCCCCTGGACCCGTTCGAGCAAGGATTGCGCGCTATCGCCGGTCACACCCAGGTCGCGTTCGGCCACATGCACTGCCGCCTGTTCGTCACCGCGCCGCCAGGCATCGCGAAACGGTCCCAGGGAAGCCTTCACATCGCCACGCCCCAGGCTGTAGATCAGCACCAGCAAATGCACCGGCAGCGCCAGCAACCCGTAGGCCACCGGTTCAAGTACGTGCGTGAGCAGGGCCAGCAACGCGACCGGCAGCAGCACCAGGATCGCCAATACCCACCAGGGGTGGCTTTTGCCGTTGCGCTCCAGGCGAGCCAGTTCGCTGCGAAAGAAACCATCACGCTGCAGTCGCTGGCGCAGGGCCGAGAACTTCTCGAACCAGAGCACCAGTAACAACACCAGAAAAGTCATGATCTGTCCTCGTTATCCTTGAGGGCCGCACGGTAGCGCGGCCAGTCGAATGCCTGGCCAGGGTCGGTCTTGCGTCCCGGGGCAATGTCGCTGTGGCCTTGAATCCGCTGGTCGTCAATAGCGGGCCAGGCCGCCCGGATCTGCCGGGTCAGCCGTTCAAGCGCCTGGTATTGGGCATCGGTAAAGGGCAACTCGTCGGTGCCTTCAAGCTCTATACCGATGGAGAAGTCGTTGCACCCCTCACGCCCATCGAAGCACGAGACCCCGGCATGCCAGGCACGGTCCAGGCAGGAGACAAACTGAGTGACCTTGCCGTCACGCTCGATCAAGAAGTGCGCCGACACTCGCAGGTCCTTGATGCCATCGAAGTAGGGATGCTCGTTGGGGTCCAGGCGGTTCTGGAAGAACGCCTGGACCTTGCCGGTGGCGAACTGCGCAGGCGGCAGGCTGATGTTGTGAATCACCAGCAGGGAAATGACTTCACCCTCGGGGCGGGCGTTGAAGTTCGGCGAGGGGCAATGGGTGACACCGGCGAACCAGCCTGTAGCGCGGTCCAGTTGCATAGAAAATCCTGAGGCACGAGAGCACTGCCCCAGTATGCCCCGAGGCGTTGCGGGATGCATCGTTAAAACACATTCGCACTAGCGCGCCTGGGCCAGGCGCAGTTTACCGAGCACCGAGTCCAGCGCGCGATCAAACAGCAGCGTGTCATCCAGCGAGCGCACATCGCCACGGTCCAGGGCAACCGCCAGCGCCATGCGCGAGTAGTCACGCACCTTCATGCCGGTACGATTGACGAAGATGAACCTGTCGGTGCTGGCGATCTGGGCGATCAGCTTGCAACGCTGCACGTCCCCCTCTTCGCTCAACTCGACCCAGTTGCCGATTCGCAATCGCTGCACTTGCAGCAAGGCCGGATCATCATCCGCCAGGTGTACCAGGCCATGCACGGGCCCGGGATGTTCCGGGCTGGCGAGAACAATTTCGTCGAGTACCAGTACCCGCTCGCAGGCTTGGGCATGGCTTGCGAACGGAGCGTCGAGCGCCTGAACGTGCAAGGCTTCAAGTTGGGCGAAGAATTCACGGGTAGCAAACGGATCGAAGGCAGCACTGGCCAGGCCATCGCGCAAGGCCTTGAGCAAGCCGGGCACAACCTCCAGCAGGCGCGGGCCCGCATCTGCCTCGTCATGCGGCTCGACGCTCCAGATCAAGGTGTCCATGGTCTCCAGCCCCCCCACCCACTGCGCCGAATTGTCGCCATGTTTCAGACAGGCCAGCAGCAACACCTGGCTCCAGGCTTCTTCAAGCAAACTCACCACCACCCGTGGCAGGGTCTTGCCAAGCAGGCGTCGGTTGAGTTCCTGCTGCACCCGCTGGCGAGCCAGCTGGGCGCGGGCACGACCCTCTTCGGCATCACGGGTGCGTTGTTCGAGCAGCTCGTTGCGTCGTCGCTCATCACTGTTGAAGGCGAGGAACTCGGCCAGCAGGTCGGAAAAAATCGCCGGGTCGTCGACAAAGTCACTGAGCAACCGCTGGACGATCTTCTCCACGCGCGGGTACAGGGCATCGCGCTGACAGTCGTCACCGGCGCCCCAGCCCATTGCCGCGTTTGCGATCTCGTTGAGCAGGCGTCGGGCCGGGTGACTGCTGCGGCTGAAAAAGCGCTTGTCGAGCACGGCGACCTTGAGCATGGGAATCTGCAGGCGACCGATCAGCATCCGCAGCGAATGCGGCAGGTTGTGATCAGCCTGGATGAATTCGAAGAGCATGGCGATCAGGTTGATCACATCCTCATCCACGCCTTCGACCTTGCGGTAGGTACCGCTCTTGACGCTGACCCGCGTCAGTAACTGCTCAAGCTGATGGTGCAGGTCGAAATCATCGACCTGCGAGGTTGGCGGCACATAGTGCTGCAGGTGCGAGAGCAAGCGCAGCAGGTCGCGGGTGCTGATCGGCTGCACCGTGCCACCCGCCTCCAGCCGCGGTGCGACTCGACCGCGCACCCGCGCCAGCAAGGATTGCAAGGCACTGAACACGGCTTGCTCGTTGGCATCCAGGGTGGCGCCCAGGCGTTCGTCACCGGCGTGGTTGGTCGGATCGCTGCGGTTGGGGGCGCTGCGATCCTGGATCCGACGGCGGGGCACCGACTTGAGTTCAGGCAGAATGCCGGTGGCCACCAATAACTGGTTGGCCTCGCCATACAACTGATCGGCATCTTGCAGTACATAGTGCTCGAACAACTTGAGGATGATCAGCTTGACCTTGATGCCAACCCCCAGGTTGCGCCCGGCCTGGAGAAAATACTCGCAGAGCATGGCCGGCCCCAGGGGATTGCTGCGGTCATCCAGCGCCAGCCCGGTCAGGGCGGAGAAACGCAAGGTCAACTGGTTGAGAGCAAAACCTTCGCGGGCCAGCACCCGCGCAACCATGGCGTCCAGGGCCACCGTTCGCTCCAGTTCATCGTTGGCCACCAGCGTCAGCTTGTCATAGCCGCCACAGGGTGTGGCCAACGGCATCGGGTCGGTCTGGCCGAGGCGCGCGAATGCCTGGTAGAAGCGGTCAAGGTAGCCGCGCTCGATATGCTTGCGCTTGAGGCGCAGGTCGCGCATGGCTTCGAACAGGTAGTTCTGCTCACTGTTGCTGGCAGCCTTGTCGGCCATCTCGAACAGGGTGTCATCGGCGTTGTCGAACAACGCCTGCAAGCCCTGGCGCAGTTGCAGGGCTGCCTTGTCACGCACTTGCAGGAGTACCACGGGCAGACGAGCAAGCGGCGCAGAATGCGCCTGTTCGATGGAAGCCGTGATTGGCACCACCTTGCCGTCTTTGTGCATCCCGGACTCCTTGCTGGGTAAAGTGTGAAATGAATCGATAAATCGTCAAAGCTATGGCGCCAAATACAAGTCGCATTATCTGGCAAAAACCGGACACTCGCCAGTTGGGCAGCGTCTTCGCTGGCACGAGTGGAGATAGACCGGGCAATCAGTAAAAAGCTCATTTGGACTGACCAGAGGTCAAGCGTGCCGTGCTTGCTGCAAGCGCGCCCCGCCCTGCCCTATAATCCCGGGCACTTAGCTTGTGGAGCCCGCCATGCCGAATTTACGTCTCGCCGACCTGACCGCCGAAATCGAAGCCAACGTGCGCCGTGCGTTGCTTGAAGACGTGGGCAGTGGCGATATCACCGCCCAACTGATCCCGGCTGAGCGCCTGGCCAAGGCCACCATTATTACGCGCGATGATTGCGTGATCGCTGGCACCGCTTGGGTCGATGCGGTGTTTCGCCAGCTCGATCCGCGGGTGGCAGTGCATTGGCAAGTCAAGGATGGTGAGCGGGCCAGGGCCAACCAGCCGCTGTTTCACCTCGAAGGCCCGGCTCGTTCGTTGTTGACCGGCGAGCGCAGCGCGCTGAACTTCCTGCAATTGCTCTCGGGCGTGGCGACTCACGCCCAGTTTTTTGCCGACAAGGTGGCCGATACCCAGGTCAAGCTGCTCGACACCCGCAAGACCCTGCCGGGCCTGCGCCTGGCGCAGAAGTACGCAGTGACGTGCGGCGGCTGCCACAACCACCGCATCGGTCTGTTCGATGCCTTCCTGATCAAGGAAAACCACATCGCGGCCAGCGGCGGTATCGCCCAGGCGATCAGCGCCGCACGGCGGATTGCCCCGGGCAAGCCGGTGGAAGTAGAAGTGGAAAGCCTGGAGGAATTGAAAGAAGCCCTGGAGGCCGGTGCCGATATCGTCATGCTCGACGAACTGAGCCTGGACGACATGCGCGAAGCGGTACGCCTGAATGCCGGCAAGGCCAAGCTTGAGGCCAGCGGCGGCGTGAATGAAAGCACCCTGCGGGTGATTGCCGAAACGGGTGTGGACTACATCTCGATTGGTGCCATGACCAAGGATGTGAAGGCAGTGGACCTGTCCATGCGCCTGAGCCTTTGAGGCGTCAGACACCGGAAACATCGCGGGGCAAGCCCGCTCCTACACAAAGGTGGGAGCGGGCTTGCCCCGCGATCATTTCAATTACAGCGAAGCGTTCTGCAGACCATCCAGGTAACGCTCGACATCCAGTGCTGCCATGCAGCCAGCACCCGCCGAGGTGATCGCCTGGCGGTACACGTGGTCAGCCACGTCGCCTGCGGCGAATACACCTTCAACGTTGGTAGCGGTGGCGTTGCCGTCACGGCCGCCGTTGACCACCAGGTAGCCGTCCTTGAGGGTCAGCTGGCCTTCGAACAGCGAGGTGTTCGGGGTGTGGCCAATGGCGATGAACACGCCGTCGACCTTGATTTCGTCGAAGCTGCCATCGTTGTTCTTCAGGCGCGCACCGGTCACACCCATGTTGTCACCCAGGACTTCGTCCAGGTTGGCGTTGAGCTTGAGTTCGATCTTGCCTTCGGCCACACGGGCGTTGAGCTTGTCGACCAGGATCTTCTCGGCGCGGAAGGTCTCGCGGCGGTGAACCAGAGTGACCTTGCTCGCGATGTTGGCCAGGTACAGGGCTTCTTCGACAGCGGTGTTGCCGCCACCAACAACAGCCACAGGCTTGTTGCGGTAGAAGAAGCCGTCGCAGGTCGCGCAGGCGGAAACGCCCTTGCCCATGAACGTTTCTTCCGACGGCAGCCCCAGGTAGCGCGCACTGGCACCGGTGGCGATGATCAGTGCGTCGCAGGTGTAGGAGCCACTGTCACCCTTGAGGGTGTACGGTTTGCTGGCCAGGTCCACAGCGTTGATGTGATCGAACACAATCTCAGTCTCGAAACGCTCGGCGTGCTCCTGCATACGCTGCATCAGCGCCGGGCCGGTCAGGCCATGGGGGTCGCCCGGCCAGTTGTCGACTTCGGTGGTGGTGGTCAGTTGACCGCCAGCCTGCATGCCGGTGATCAGCAGTGGCTTGAGGTTGGCACGGGCGGCGTAGACCGCGGCGCTGTAACCGGCAGGGCCGGAGCCGAGGATAATCACTCGCGAATGACGTACTTCAGACATGACGCTCTCCTGTCGAGGCGGGCGATGGCTTGCCCGCTTCTGGAATAAAAAAGAACCTGCGAAGCACTTGGGGAAGGCTTTGGGTCGCAGGTCCTGAAAAACGTTGAATCGCAGTAGCCTTACAGGCTGTTGGCGTTCTCGGCCAGGTAGTCGGCAACGCCCTTGGCGTCAGCCTTCATGCCTTTCTGGCCTGGACGCCAGCCGGCTGGGCAGACTTCGCCGTGCTGCTCGGTGAACTGCAGGGCTTCGACCAGACGGATCATCTCGTCGACTTCACGCCCCAGTGGCAGGTTGTTCACCACCTGGTGCTGAACCACGCCTTGCTGGTCGATCAGGAACGAGGCACGCAGGGCCACGCCCGCTTCGTGTTCAATACCGTAGGCGCGGGTGATTTCGTGGGTTACGTCGGCCACCATGGTGAACTCGACTTCGCCGATACCGCCCTTCTCTACCGGCGTGTTGCGCCAGGCGTAGTGGGTGAACTGCGAGTCGATGGACACACCAACCACCTCGACACCCAACTCACGGAATTTATCCATGCGATTATTGTGGGCAATGATTTCCGACGGGCAGACAAAGGTGAAGTCCAGCGGCCAGAAGAACAACACGACGTATTTGCCGCGCAGGGAAGAAAGCGTGAAGCTGTCGACGATCGAACCGTCGCCCAATACTGCCGCCGCATCGAAATCAGGGGCTTGCTTGTTGACCAGAATGCTCATGAAAACTCCTTGAAAGTTTGAATTCGAAGGCGTTGAAAAGTTGTGCGCACTTTAGCGAGGCCGCAGAGATTAAGGAAATATCCTTAGACAATCCACCTTATAGGCCGGCTCTATTCATCGCTAAAAGCTACAGCTGTTTGTCTATCAAGCCTACAAGGGCTGTCGCCGAGGATTTGTTACGGCCCGTGTCCCGCTTTGCGCTGCGCTTTCGTCGACCGCTCAAACTCGGTAAGGTCAGCGCGTTTTCCTTTACCCGGAGCCCTCTATGCAAGCCCCTGTCCTCTCTGGCCCACAGTACCTGCGCGAAGGACTGAAACTGGTCCTGAGCCCGAGCCTGCGCCTTTTTGTGTTGCTGCCCCTGGCGGTCAACCTGCTGCTGTTCGTCGGTCTGATCTACGTTGCCGGCCATCAATTCAGCCTCTGGGTCGATTCTCTGATGCCCAGCCTGCCGAACTGGCTGAGCTTTCTCAGCTACGTCCTGTGGCCCTTGTTCGTGGTGCTGGTGGCGTTGATGGTGTTCTTCACTTTCACCATGCTGGCCAACGTCATTGCCGCGCCATTCAATGGCTTTCTCGCGGAAAAAGTCGAAGTGGTGGTGCGTGGCACCGACGACTTCCCGGCGTTCAGCTGGGCCGAACTGATGGCCATGGTGCCGCGCACCCTGGGCCGTGAAATGCGCAAGCTGGGTTACTTCCTGCCCCGGGCAATCGGCCTGTTCATCCTCTCGTTGATCCCGGTGGTCAACATCATTGCCGCCCCGCTGTGGCTGCTGTTCGGTATCTGGATGATGGCCATCCAGTACATCGACTACCCGGCCGACAACCACAAGATGAGCTGGCAGGACATGCTTGCCTGGCTGCGCGAAAAGCGCTGGCAGAGCCTGGGCTTTGGCGGCATCACCTACCTGGCGCTGATGATCCCCTTCGTCAATATCCTGATGATGCCGGCGGCCGTGGCCGGGGCTACGCTGTTCTGGGTGCGCGAACGCACATAACCGCGAGAACCACGACCGCTGCGCGGTCGATCGCAGGCTATCGCCAGCGGCTACAGAGGCCTGACCTGCAACCCGTAGCCGCTCATCCAGGGGGCAGGGGCAAGCCTGCGCTTGCGCTAATCAGCTCGATGGCCTGGCGTGCGATCGGCGACAAGGTCCGCCCGGCATGGCAGACAATCGCACTGGCAATGTTGCAGCCACCCCCGGGAAACCCCGGCTGCAGCAAGGCCCCCACATCACGGAGCGCGCCGCTGCGCAGGTCATCTTCGAGCCAGGCGCGCCAGGTGAACAGCAACGAGTCACTGCCCAGGGTTGTGCTGCGCAGCAACTGCAAGTCATTACAGCCCAGTGCCAACGGCGCGCTCGTCCCTTCGGGCAAATCCAGCAAGTCACGCAACCGCGCGGGCGCCACCTCGTCAAACAACACTGAACTCCACGGATAGTCCAGCAGTTGCTCGCGGGTCACCGGTGCCTGCTGCTGTACCAGTGGGTGATCGCCGCGGCAGAAAATCGAGGTGGGTTTGGCCGGCAACAGTGTGATTGCAAAACGGGGGTCGGACAGACGTCCGGGGTCGCAGGTATAGGCAACAAAGAACTCGATCTGCTCCTGCTCCAACTGGTGGATCAGGTGATGCCAGTGATTGACTTCGACCTTCATCATGAGCTTCGGAATGCGCCTGCGCAGTGTCGTCAGGGTATCGGCCAGGTACAGATTGGCCGCCATCATGCCCGCACCGAACTTCAGCTCCCCACCGTCGGCCTTGGCAATGTGGTTAGCCTCGGCGACCAACCGTCCGGCACTGCCCAGCAACTCCCGGCCCCGGGCCAGCAACTGACGCCCGGCAGCGGTGAGCGTGACGGAACGGGTGTCGCGATCGAACAAACGCACCCCTAGATCAGCCTCCAGCGTCTGGATACTGCGGCTGAATGCGGTCTGCGAAAGGTTGGCGCGCTCCGCCGCCCGGGAGAAGTGCAGCTCTTCACTGAGCAGCACCAGATGGCGGATTCGCTTCACATCGATTGAGTCAGCCACTGCATTAATCCCCACCTACTTTTGCATTGGACGCACCAGGCATAGATACACAGACTTACCCGGCCTCGCAACAAATCCTACAAGTACAAGGAATTACGCCATGCCCTCGCGTCCCCAGCAGAGCCTGCTTGCCCTTGCCTGCGTCGCCGCCTTTTCGGCACACGCCACCGACCTGAACACGCGCATCGACACCCTGGTCAAACAGGACGAACCGCAGATGATCGAGCAGTTCAAGCAACTGCACCGCAATCCCGAACTGGCCTTCCAGGAGAAAGAAACCGCTGCCCAGGTCGCCAAGGCTCTCAAAGCCCAGGGTTTTGAGGTCAAGAGCGCCATCGGCACCACGGGCGTGGTCGGCATTTTGCGCAATGGCCCGGGACCGGTGGTAATGTACCGCGCCGACATGGATGCCCTGCCAATCAAGGAAGCGACCGGCCTGCCCTACCAGAGCAGCAAAGTCACCCCCTGGCTCGACAACCCCGCTCAGCCGGTGATGCACGCCTGCGGTCACGACGCCCACACCACCTGGTTGATGGAAGTGGCCAAGGTCATGGTCCAGCTCAAGGATCAGTGGTCCGGCACGCTGGTGCTGGTAGCGCAACCGGCCGAGGAGCTGCTCGAAGGCGCCTCCGCCATGGTCAACAACGGGCTTTATGACTTTGCGCCCAAACCCGATGTGCTGGTGGCGGCCCATGTGTCACCGGTGTACCCGGCCGACAGCGTCGGCCTTCGCGAAGGGCCGCGCCTGGCCGGTACCGACCAGATCGACGTGGTGCTGCCCGGTGTCGGTGGCCACGGCTCCACGCCTCACGTCACCAAGGACCCGGTGGTGATGGGCGCCATGGCGGTCATGGGCTACCAGACCATCATCAGCCGCATGCTCGACCAGTCAAAGCCTGCCGTGCTCACGGTCGGTGCCTTCCAGGCCGGGGTAAACAACAACATCATCCCGGTCAGCGCCACGCTCAAGCTCAATTTGCGCTGGTACGACGAAAAGGTGCGTGAACGAATGATCGCCGGGATCAAGGCGGTCACCCGTGGTGTGTTGGTCATGAATGACATGCCGCCCGACTACCAGGCTCAGTACACCATGAAGGGTTATGCCACCCCGGTGTTCAACGGCAAGGAGCAGACCGAAGTGGCCCAGGCCGCTCTGGTGCAGCAACTGGGTGCCGACAAGGTGTTGCCGGGCGTGCCGCCGCTGATGGGCTCGGAGGACTTCCACATGCTCGCCAGCCCTTACCCCGACACCAAAGTGCTGTTCCTTGAAGTGGGCTCGGGCAAACCCGACGTCTACAAGAACATGGTCGAGAAAAAGCAACTGCCGGCAGCGATGAACCACACCCCAGGCTTTGTCGTCGAACTGCCGGCCATTGCGACAGGCGCACGCGCGGTCACCGCGACGCTCACGGCGTTCTTCAATCAACCACGCTGAGGCACCCGCGGTGGTCGGCGTTCATCAGCCCGACAGCTGGCTGGAGAACTGCCCCACCGCATTGACCACTTTCTTGGCCCCGTCCTGAATCTCGACAATCACCGTGCCGGTCTGCCCGGCCAGGCTAAGGCCCTGTTCGGCCTGGCGCTTGCTGCTGTCGATGATATCCACTGCCGCCTTGGCCAACTGCTCGTTCTGCTGAACCACCCGGGCAATCTCCTCGGTGGCGGTACTGGTGCGTGATGCCAGTTGCCGCACTTCGTCGGCAACCACGGCAAAGCCGCGGCCCTGCTCACCGGCGCGAGCCGCCTCGATCGCCGCGTTGAGCGCCAGCAGATTGGTCTGCCCGGCAATGTCGCTGATAGTCTTGATGATCGAGCCAATGACCTGGGACTGCTTGTCCAGCGCTTCGATACCGTTGGCGGCCTCTTGCATGCAGGCTTCAAGACCCCGCATCACCTCGACGGTCTGGGTCACTACGTCGGTGGCCTTGCGAGCGCTGGCGTCGGTCTCGACCGAGGTGCTGTAGGCGATATCCGCTGCCTCGGCCACGGCGATTTCCTGGTTGACCTGCTCTGTGATGACGGTAGCGAACTTGACCACTTTGTAGAGCACGTCGTGGGCATCGATGATCGGGTTATACGACGCCTCCAGCCAGACCACCCGCCCGTGGGCGTCCATCCGCTTGAAGCGCTCGGCAATGAACTCCCCCCGGCGCAACTGGTCCCAGAACGCCTGATACGCCTTGGAGTTGTACTCATTCGGCTCGCAGAACATACGGTGGTGCTTGCCTACCACCTGCTCCAGGCGGTAGCCCATGGTCTGCAGGAAGCGGTCGTTGGCGGTCAGCACTTCACCTTGCAGGTTGAACTCGATGACCGCAGTAGAGCGCATAAGCGCCTTGATCAGGCTTTCGTGCTCGCGGGAGGTCTCGATGGTGCGGGTCAGGTCACTGGAGTGCAGCGTGAAATATTTGAGCCGCCCATCGCTGCTTTTCACCGGCTGCAGGATCGAACGCAACCAGGCCTCTTCACCGTTGCCGCGCAACAGGCGGAAGGCGCCGTTCAGGTGTTCGCCACGGGTAATGGCATTGCGCATGCGCTGGTAGAAATCCAGCTGCTTGACGTGCGCCGGTATGATCTCTTCGATGTTTCGACCGAGCAACTGATGGCTGCTGTACAGCATTTCTTTCTCGAAATTGCCGTTGACCGACTCGATCCGTCCCTGAGGGTCGAGTTGCAGGACCAGCATCTCGCTGTCGAGGCTGCTTTTGACCTGCTCGATGGACAGCAGGTCTTCACGCAGCTGCAGGTTTTCTTTTTTCAGTTTGCTGTTGAACATCAACGCTCTCCTGGAGCGAAATCGGTCATCCGGATGAGTCTGCATCGGCTGATTGCGCAACAATCTTGAGTGCCCGCGTGGGAAATATTTTGCAGGCCAAAGCGCCGGAAATCGGGCGTCACGTATCCGTCACAAATGTTTCATGGCGACGCAATCGAGGCCGCGCAAACTGGTATTCATGAGCACACCGCCCCTGCATGTCACCCTGATCAGCGAAACCTTCCCACCGGAGATCAACGGCGTGGCCAATACCCTTGGTCGGCTGAGCGAAGGCTTGCGCCAGCGTGGCCATCAGGTCGAGCTGGTGCGCCCGCGCCAGGGCGGTGATCCCGCCGGGCCTGGCGATGACTTGCAGCTACTGTGCCGCGGCTGGCCGTTGCCCGGCTACCCAGGGCTGCAATGGGGCCAGGTGTCGATGCACAAGCTGATCCGCCGCTGGCGCCGGCACCGTCCCGATGTGCTGTATATCGCCACCGAAGGCCCGCTGGGCTTGAGCGCCTTGCGTGCGGCGCGGCGCCTGGGCATTGCCGTGGTCAGTGGCTTTCACACCAACTTCCACCAGTATTCCAGCGAATACGGCCTGGGCCTGCTGGCCCGGCTGCTGACGCACTACCTGCGCTGGTTCCACCACCGCACCCACACCACCCTGGTGCCCAGCCTGAGCCAGCGCCTGGAGCTGGAACGCCGCGGGTTTGACAACCTGACCCTGATGGCCCGAGGTGTCGACAGCCAGCTGTTCAACCCGGGCAGGCGCCGTGAGGCGTTGCGAACACAGTGGGGACTGGGCAGCGATGACATCGCCCTGATCCATGTCGGACGCCTGGCCCCGGAGAAGAACCTCGGTGTGCTGCAGCTATGCCTGGACGCTGCACGGCGCAACTATCCACAGCAGCACATCAAGTTGATCGTGGTGGGTGACGGCCCGCAGCGCAGCACCCTGGAGCAACAACTGCCCGACGCCGTGTTCTGCGGTGCCCAACGCGGCGACGCGCTGGCCGAACACTACGCCTCGGGGGATATCTTCCTGTTCCCCAGCCTCACCGAAACCTTCGGCAATGTGGTGCTCGAAGCCCTGGCCTCGGGCCTTGGCGTGGTGGCCTACGACCAAGCTGCCGCAGCCCAGCATATCCGCCATGGCCATAGCGGCGCGCTGGCCATGCCGGGTGATACCGACGCTTTTATCGATGCCTGCAACTGGCTGCTGGAAGACCCGGAAACCTTGCGCCGGGTACGCCTCAATGCCCGCCAACACGCCAGTCGTCAGTGCTGGCCAGCGATTGTCGAGCAGTTTGAAAGCCTCTTGAGCGCCGCCTGCCGCCAGGGCCAAGGCGCAATCACGCCCCAGCCTGCAGCAACACTGGCGATCAAACCAGGGTCGTCAGCGCCTCGCGGCTGAACGGCAGAATATCCTGCTCGCGGCCATCGCGGACCTTGGCGGCCCAGTCCGGGTCCACCAGCAGTGCGCGGCCCACCGCCACCAGATCGAACTCGTCGTTGTCCAGCCGGGTCAGCAGGTTTTCCAGGCTGGCCGGTTGCGCCACCTTGTCGGTGGCGACCATGAATTGCAGGAACTCGCCATCCAGGCCCACGCTACCGACAGTAATGGTCGGTTTACCGGTGAGCTGGCGGGTCCAGCCCGCCAGGTTCAGGTCCGAGCCGGGGAACTCCGGTTCCCAGAAGCGACGGGTGGAGCAGTGGAAGATATCCACGCCGGCCTCACTCAGCGGCTGCAGGAACGCCCCCAGCGCCTCGGCGCTTTCGACCAGGCGTGCGGTGTAGTCCTGCTGCTTCCACTGCGAGAAGCGGAAGATGATCGGGAAATCCGGGCCCACGGCGGCGCGCACGGCCTGGATCAACTCGATGGCAAACCGCGAACGCGCGGCCAGGTCGCCACCGTATTCATCAGTGCGCTGGTTGCTCGCCGCCCAGAAGAACTGGTCGATCAGGTAGCCATAGGCGCCGTGGATCTCGACACCGTCCATGCCAATGGCCTGGGCGTCGCGGGCGGCCTGGGCGAAGGCTTCGATGACCTCGCGGATGTCGTCCTGGCTCATGCCATGGACCAGCACCTGGCCGTCTTTTACCTTCTCGCTTGGGCCATGCCCCGGCACGCTGGCGTCCGGCTCCACGCCCAGGCGGCGCACACTGCCCACGTGCCAGAGCTGCGGAACGATCCGGCCGCCCTCGGCGTGTACTGCCTCCACGACCTTTTTCCAGCCAGCCAGGGCATCTTCACCGTAGAAGCGCGGCACGTTCGGGTAGCCGTTGGCGGCCTTGTGGCCGACGGTGGTGCCCTCGGTGATGATCAGGCCAACGCCTGCAGCAGCACGGCGACGGTAGTACTCGACCACTTGGGCGTGGGGTACGCCGCCCGGGCAGAAGGTACGTGTCATCGGTGCCATGACCACACGGCTTGCCAGCTCGAGGGCGCCCAATTGGACGGGAGTAAACAGTGCGGTGGCGGACATGCGGCGCTCCAATGGGGTGGGAATGCGCCTGAGGATAGGGGGAGAAGTTGGGCTGGCCCAGCACTATTGATGGGAGTGATTTGACGGCAATCGCGGGGCAAGGCGAAACGTCGCACCGCCGCTCCTACAGGTGCTGTGGGAGCGGCCTTGCCCCGCGACAGGGCCAATCAGGCCAGGGCTTTTTCGATGGCCTGCACGACAGTTGCATCATCGGGCGCGGTACGTGGCGAGAAACGCGCCAATACACGGCCATCCTTGCCCACCAGGAATTTTTCGAAATTCCAGGTGATGTCGCCGGGGAACTCCGCCCCTTCGCCTGCCAACAAGCGGTACAGCGAATGCCGCTGCGCCCCGTTGACTTCGAGCTTGCTGCCCAGGGGGAAACTCACCCCGTAGTTCAGGCTGCAAAACTCGGCGATCTCGCTCTCGCTGCCCGGTTCCTGGCCGGCAAACTGGTTGCACGGCAGGCCCAGGACGCTGAAGCCTTGTCCTTTGTATTGCTGATAAAGGTTTTCCAGTGCTGCGTACTGCGGGGTCAGGCCACACTTGGAGGCGACATTGACCACCAGCACCACCTGGCCCTTGAATGGCGCAAGAGGCAACTCCTGGCCATTGAGCGCCTGCAACTTCAGGTCGTGAAATGCACTCATGAGGTACTCCCCTTTCCAGGTCCCGGTTGCCGCTGCGGGCTGCAATCAGTAACACCAGCCCATTAAAAAAGCGCCCTGCCAAGCCGTCTTCCCCTGCTGGAGTGCGACGGACTTGCCCGGGCGCCTTCGCGACTCTCTGAGCTTAGCGCAGAAAATCAGTGGTGATGGCCACCTTCGCCATGGACGTGGCCATGGGCTACTTCTTCTTCGCTGGCGTCACGGATGTTGACGACCTTGACCTTGAAGTTCAGGCGCTGGCCAGCCAGTGGGTGGTTGCCATCGACGGTCACGTCGTCGCCGTCCAGGTCACGGATGGTCACGATCTGCATCTGGCCATCGGGAGCGGAAGCGTGGAACTGCATGCCCACTTCAAGTTGGTCGACGCCTTCGAACATGCTGCGGTTCAGGGTGCTGACCAGCTCGGCCAGGTATTCGCCGTAGGCGTCTTCCGGCTCGATGGCAACTTCCAGCTCGTCACCGGCGGTTTTGCCTTCCAGGGCTTTTTCCAGGCCTGGAATGATGTTGCCTGCGCCATGCAGGTAGACCAGCGGAGCGCCGCCGGCGGAGCTGTCGATGACCTCACCAGCGTCGTTGGTCAGGGTATAGTCGATGGAGACAGCCTTGTTGGCGGCGATCAGCATGGGGCGAGACCTTTTGCATAAGAATGTAGAGCGCACAAGTGTAACCAACGCATCGCCTGAAAGCGAACGCAACCCGGACAAACGGGCCCGCTCCCCCCGGCAACGCAGCCAGGATCGTAGCCGCTGCCGCCAGGCTGCAATCGACTGCAACGCAGTCGCCAGTGAACGTCTACGACCGCTTCGCGGTCGATCGCAGCCTGGCGGCAGCGGCTACAGAAGCGATACCCTTGGCAATTGAATCTTTTGCACAGCTCACTTCGAGAAGCTCGCATGCAGACATTTTTCATCGCGCCGACTGACTTTGGTGTCGGCCTGACCTCCATCAGCCTGGGCCTGGTTCGCACCCTGGAACGCGCCGGGCTGAAAGTCGGTTTTTTCAAGCCCATCGCCCAACCGCACCCCGGCGACACCGGCCCTGAACGCTCCACGGAACTGGTGGCCCGCACCCACGGCCTCAAGCCGCCGCAGCCGCTGAGCCTGGCCCATGTCGAGCGCATGCTCGGCGATGGCCAGCTCGATGAGCTGCTCGAAGAAATCATCACCCTGTACCAGCAAGCCTGCGTGGGCAAGGACGTGGTCGTGGTCGAAGGCATGGTCCCGACCCGTCACGCCAGTTACGCCGCACGCGTCAACCTGCACCTGGCCAAGAGCCTGGATGCCGAGGTGATCCTGGTCTCGGCGCCGGAAAACGAAGTGCTCACCGAGTTGTCTGGCCGGGTGGAGCTGCAGGCACAATTGTTTGGCGGGCCGAAAGATCCGAAAGTGCTCGGCGTGATCCTCAACAAGGTCCGCACCGACGAGAGCATGGACGCCTTCGCCGAACGCCTGAAGGAGCACTCGCCCCTGCTGCGCGGCGGGGAGTTCCGCCTGCTCGGCTGCATTCCCTACCAGGCCGACCTCAACGCCCCGCGCACCCGCGATGTGGCCGAGCTGCTGGGCGCCCAGGTGCTCAACGCCGGTGACTACGAGCAGCGGCGGATGAACAAGATCATCATCTGCGCGCGCACCGTGGCCAACACCGTGCCACTGCTCAAGCCCGGTACCCTGGTGGTAACCCCGGGCGACCGCGACGACATCATCCTTGCGGTAAGCCTGGCCGCCATCAATGGCGTGCCGCTGGCCGGCCTGCTGCTGACCAGCGACAGCAAGCCCGACCCACGCATCCTCGAACTGTGCCAGGGCGCGCTGCTGGCCGGCCTGCCGATTCTGTCGGTGAGCACCGGCTCCTACGACACCGCCAACCAGTTGAATCAGTTGAACAAGGAAATCCCGGTCGATGACCGCGAACGTGCGGAAATCATCACCGACTTCGTTGCCAGCTACCTGGATGCCGACTGGCTGCACCAGCGCTGCGGTACCCCGCGCGAATTGCGCCTGTCCCCCGCTGTGTTCCGCTACCAACTGATCCAGCGTGCCCAGCAGGCCAATAAACGCATCGTCCTGCCCGAAGGCGCCGAACCCATGACCGTGCAGGCCGCCGCCATCTGCCAGGCCCGAGGCATCGCCCGCTGCGTGCTGCTGGCCAAGCCCGACGATGTCCAGGCGGTGGCCCGGGCCCAGGGCATCAGCCTGCCCGAAGGCCTGGAAATCCTCGACCCCGACCTGATCCGGGGTCGCTACGTAGAACCGATGGTCAGCCTGCGCAAGAGCAAGAGCCTCAACGCCCCCATGGCCGAACAGCAACTGGAAGACCCAGTGGTGATCGGCACCATGATGCTGGCCCTGGATGAGGTAGACGGCCTGGTATCCGGGCTCGTCCACTCCACCGCCAATACCATCCGCCCGGCCTTGCAACTGATCAAGACCGCACCGGGCTGCAGCCTGGTGTCGTCGGTGTTCTTCATGCTGTTCCCCGAGCAGGTGCTGGTGTACGGCGACTGCGTCATGAACCCGCACCCCAGCGCCAGCGAGCTGGCGGAAATCGCCCTGCAGAGCGCCGACTCCGCCGAGGCTTTCGGCATCGCTCCACGGGTAGCAATGATCAGCTATTCCAGTGGCGATTCGGCCAGTGGCGAAGAAGTGGAAAAGGTCCGCGAAGCCACCCAACTGGCCCAGGAAACCCAACGCAGCCTGCAGATCGACGGCCCGTTGCAGTACGACACCGCGGCCAATCTCGAAATCGCCCGGCAACTGGCACCCAATAGCCAGGTAGCCGGTCGCGCGACGGTCTTCGTGTTCCCCGACCTCAACACCGGCAACACCACCCACAAGGCCGTGCAACGCAGTGCCGACTGCGTCAGCCTGGGGCCGATGCTGCAAGGCCTGCGCAAACCGGTCAACGACCTCCCGCGCGGCGCCCAGGTCGACGATATCGTCTACACCATTGCCCTGACCGCGATTCAGGCCAACCGCTCACTGGATAGCTGAACATGCTCGGACTTCTACCCGCGCCACTGCGCGGGGTGATCGCCTCGCTGCTGCTGGGGCTCAACACCATTGTCTGCTGTACCCCGTTGTTCATCGTCAGCCTGTTCAAACTGTGCCTGCCGTTCACGGCGGCGCAGCGGGTGACCGACGAACTGATGCGGCATATCCACGAGGCCTGGATCAGCAACAACAACGCCTGGATCAACCTGTTGGGCAAGGCGCGCTGGCAGGTCGAAGGCTTGGCCGGGCTGGACTACCAGCACAGCTACCTGATCACCAGCAATCACCAGAGCTGGGTCGACATCCTGGTGCTGCAGTACGTGCTCAACCGCCGCATCCGCCCGCTGAAGTTCTTCCTCAAGCAAGTGCTGATCTGGGTGCCGGTGATTGGCCTGGCCTGGTGGGCCCTCGGTTTTCCGTTCATGAAACGCTACTCCAAGGCCTACCTGGCCAAGCACCCTGAGAAGGCCGGCAAAGACCTGGAAACCACCCGACGCACCTGCGCCAAGTTTCGCGGTAAACCCACAGCCATCTTCAACTTTGCCGAAGGCACCCGCTTCACCCCGGCCAAGCACCGCCAGCAGCAGTCGCCCTATAGGCACTTGCTCAAACCCAAGGCCGGCGGCATCGCCTTTGTGCTCGATGCCATGGGCGAACAGTTGCAGTCGATCGTCAACGTCACCATCCACTACCCGTCTGGCGCGCCAGGGTTCTGGGACCTGTTGTGCGGTCGGGTGAAGCACATCGTGGTGCAGTTCGAGGAAGTGATGATTCCGCCCGAGTTCCTTGGCAAGAACTACGACCAGGATGAAGCCTATCGCCTGGCCTTCCAGCAGTGGATCAACCAGTTGTGGGAAGACAAGGACGCCCTGCTCGACCGCCTGAAACGCAACTGAAGCCTATCGCCCTATGCCCAGGCGGGAAGTTTTCTTGCCCCTGGGCTTGAGGCAGATCAACAGAAAATCGCCCCGCCGCCCCCGAACTCGCTCCGAGCATCTATGCTCTCCCCCACGCTATTTCGCACCTTCAGTTTCTCAATAGCCAACACACGGAATGTAAGCCTATGAAACCGCTGCGCACCTTCACCCACGCTATCGCTCTTGCTTCACTCCTGTCTGCAGCCAGTTTCACGGTGCAGGCAGAAGACATTTTGATCAACGGGATTGCCAGTGAAAATATCGTGGATACCAAGGTACTGGCTGTCGATGTCGACAAGCGTCTCGTCACCGTCGCCGGCCCGGATGATTCCCAGGTACCGATCCAGTTGAGCGAGAACGCCAAGGACTTGCATAACCTCAAGGTTGGGGACCAGGTGAACATCAAGGTCAATCGCTCCGTGGCGACGGTCCTGGACACCACGGTGGGCGGTGAGCCTGGCGTGAGCAAGGAGGCCGGAGTGATTCGTGCCACCAAAGAAAACCCCAACCCCGGTGGCGAAGCGTTCCGTCAGGTGAAAGTCACCTCGAAAATTACCAAGATCGACCTCAAGACCCACGAAGTGACCCTGTTGCCGCCTGACGGCCCGCAGAAGGTGGTGAAGGTTGAAGATCCGCAGCTGCAAGAGCGGATGAAAAACCTGAAGGTCGGGCAGACGGTGGACATGGTCTTCACCGACTTGCTGAAGATCACTACCAAGCACTAGAAACCACCACGCATGAGTCGGAGCGGGCTTGCCCCGCGAAAGGCCCTTACATCCAGCACAACTGGAGATGCCTGGAATACGGCCGCTACGCAGCCGATCGCAACCTCGTTCCTCGGCAGCGGCTACAGAGTGCCGGTGTAGCCGCTGGCGACAGCCTGCGATTGACCGCACAGCGGTCGTGGCTCAAGACAGTTGCTCCCACTCCACACCATTCCACTCATAAAAAAAGGGGAGCCTGGCTCCCCTTTTTCACGTCACAAGTACTTACTGGTACTGCTGGCCAGGAATTGGCTTGAGGTTGACCTCTACGCGACGATTCTGCGCACGACCATTGGCGTCGGCGTTGCTGGCAATCGGTTGGTCCGGGCCCAGACCACGAGCCGTCACGCGGCTACCATCCACACCCTGGGAGGTCAGGTAGGTCACGACCGACTGGGCACGACGCTGGGACAGGTCCATGTTGTGCTGGCGGCTGCCGGTGCTGTCGGTGTAGCCGACCACTTCAATGGTGTTCTGGTTGAACTGCTTGAAGGAGTTGGCCAGGTTGTTCAGCGGCGAGTAGAAGCTTGGCGCGATGTTCGCCGAGTCGGTGGCGAAGGTGATGTTGCCCGGCATGATCAGCTTGATCTGGTCACCCTGACGCTGAACTTCAACGCCAGTGTTGGCCATGCTCGCGCGCAGGGCAGCTTCCTGCTTGTCGGCGTAATAGCCGTAACCGGCTGCAGCGGCGCCCACGGCTGCAGCGCCGATCAGCGCACCCTTGCCACGGTTGTCATGGTCGATGGCAGCACCAGCGATGGCACCGGCCAATGCACCCAGGCCGCCATACTTGGCGGTTTTGCTCATCCCGGTGGAGCCTTGCTGCGCCTGCCCCTGGCTGTCGTACGGGTTGGGGCTGGCACAACCGGTCATCAGGACGGCAGCGGTAGCGACGATAATCAAACGACGCATGGTGAACATGGACAAGCTCCTACTGTAATTCGAAAGTGCAGCGGACCGATTGACGTATCGGTGCCAGCCTTGGAGTGGCAAACATCAGAAAAATTCCCTGAAAAATCAGGCCCGGACAAAAGGATTCTGGCGCATCTCGTCGCCCAGGCGGGTATCCGGCCCGTGGCCGGTCACCACCGTGGCATCTTCATCGAGGCTGTACAGGCGCTGTTTGATCGAGCGAACGATAGTCGCCTGGTCGCCGCCCCACAAATCGGTGCGGCCGATTCCGCGCTTGAACAGCGTGTCGCCGGCAATCAGCAATTTGGCATCGGCAAACCAGAAGCTCATCGACCCTGGCGTGTGCCCCGGCGTGTGCAAGGCCACGCCGCAACCACAGGCCAGCTCCTCGTCATCGGCCAGCCAGTGATCCGGCGAAGGCACCGGGGTGTAGGGCACGCCGAACATCTGGCACTGCATTTCCAGATTGTCCCAGAGGAACTGGTCTTCCTTGTGCAGGTGCAGGGTGGCGCCGGTCTTCTCCTTCAACAGGCCCGAGGCCAGGAAGTGGTCCAGATGCGCATGAGTGTGAATGATGCTCACCAGCTTCAGGCCATGGGCCTCCAGGCGGGCAAGGATCTGTTCATGGTTGCCGCCCGGGTCGACAACGATGGCCTTTTTGCTGATCGGGTCGCCAATGATGGTGCAGTTGCACTGCAAAGGGCCGACGGGGAAGGTTTCGCGGATGAGCTGAGGCTGTGCAACGTGCATGGGAAATCCAGTGAAGTGAGGGTCATGCCTGAAACGATCCCCCTTCATAACCGCAATTTCGCATTCTGACCAGCCCAGTCTGACGAAACCCAGGCACAACGAGCCTTACAACGCGTCTCATTGATCTCGCACAAAGCAAGTCTGCAATTGCCGCCTAGACTTGCTGGGGTCAAACCTGCCTGCGCGCGCCTGCGCAAGGAGCAGCTGCACCACAACAACAAGAGGAAGTACCTGGATGTCTATTCCCAAACTCAAGGCGCTTGTCTGCGCACTCGCGATTTCCGCTACTGGCTGGGCACAAGCAGCCGATCCGATCACCATCAAGTTTTCCCATGTCGTCGCCGATTCCACGCCCAAAGGCCAGGGCGCGATCATGTTCAAGAAACTGGTGGAAGAACGCCTGCCCGGCAAGGTCAAGGTAGACGTCTACCCGAACTCGTCGCTGTTCGGCGACGGCAAGGAAATGGAAGCGCTGCTGCTGGGCGACGTACAGATCATCGCGCCGTCGCTGGCCAAGTTCGAGCAGTACACCAAGAAGGTGCAACTGTTCGACCTGCCCTTTCTGTTCAACGACATCGACGCCGTCAACCGCTTCCAGCTCAGCCCCGACGGGCAAGCCCTGCTCAAGTCGATGGAAGACAAGAACATCACCGGCCTGGCCTATTGGCACAACGGCATGAAGCAGCTGTCGGCCAACAAGCCGCTGCGCGTACCCGCCGATGCACGCGGATTGAAGTTCCGCGTACAGGCCTCGGCGGTACTGGAAGAGCAGTTCAAGGCGGTCCGGGCCAACCCGCGCAAGATGAGTTTCGCCGAGGTGTACCAGGGCCTGCAGACCGGCGTGGTCAACGGTGCCGAGAACCCCTACTCGAACATCTACAGCCAGAAGATGCACGAGGTGCAGAAGTACATCACCGAGTCCAACCACGGCGTGCTCGACTACATGCTGATCACCAACACCAAGTTCTGGAATGGCCTGCCGGCCGACGTGAAGCCTGAGCTCGAGAAGATCATTACCGAGGTCACCCAGCACGTGAACCAGGAAGCCGAGGCGCTGAACCAGGGCGACAAGGAACGCATCCTGGCAGCCAAGACCACCGAGATCATCACCCTGACGCCCGAGGAACGGGAACAATGGCGCACGGCGATGAAACCAGTGTGGAAGAAGTTCGAAGGTGATATCGGCCCCGACCTGATCAAGGCGGCCGAGGCGGCCAACCAGGCGCAGTAAGCCCGCAGGCGGGCGCTGCCCACGAGGCGGCGCCCGCTACCGTCACGCATCGGAGAATACGCATGAATGCCTTGCGGCGTATCTGGGAACATTTCGAGGAGGGATTCATTGTCTTCCTCCTGGCCGCCATGACCCTGGTGACCTTCGTCTACGTTATCCTCAACAACCTCTACACCGTCTTCTACAGCCTGGCCGAACGCTGGACCGCTACCGCCGATCTGTTCAATGGCATCGGCGACCATGTGATGGACGCCGCCCAGTCCATGACCTGGAGCAACGCCCTGACCAAGGCGCTGTTTGGCTGGCTGATCTTTTTCGGGCTGTCCTATGGTGTGCGCGTGGCCGGTCATATCGGCGTCGATGCGCTGGTCAACCTCACCAGTAAATCCACCCAACGCCTGCTCGGCCTGATCGCCTGCCTGTGCTGCCTGGGTTACGCGGGCCTCCTGAGCATCGCCAGTTTCGAGTGGATTCACACCTTGTTCGTCGCCAGCATCGGCGCCGAAGACCTGGGGCACTTCGGCATCATGCAATGGCACATCGGCCTGATCGTGCCGGTGGGCTTTGCCCTGGTGTTCATCCGCTTTGCCGAGATCTTCGTACGCATTCTGACTCACCGCCAGACCGGCCTCGGGCTGGCTGACGAAGCGGCAGACGCGCTCAAACTGGCCGACCAGGAGGACGACAAGAAATGACCATCCTCTTTCTGTTCGTCACCCTGTTCGTATTGATGTTCATCGGGGTACCCATTGCCATTTCCCTGGGACTGTCCGGCTCGCTGACCATCATGCTGTTCAGTCAGGACTCGGTGCGCTCGCTGGCCATCAAGCTGTTCGAGACCTCCGAGCACTACACCCTGCTGGCGATCCCATTCTTCCTGTTGGCCGGCGCGTTCATGACCACCGGAGGCGTGGCCAAGCGCCTGATCGACTTCGCCAACACTTGCGTGGGGCATATCCGCGGCGGGCTTGCCATTGCCGCGGTACTGGCGTGCGTACTGTTCGCGGCGCTCTCCGGCTCAAGCCCGGCGACGGTGGCGGCTGTGGGTTCGATTGCCATTGCCGGCATGGTCCGCTCGGGTTATCCACAGGCCTTCGGCGCTGGCATCATCTGCAACGCCGGGACCCTGGGCATCCTGATCCCGCCGTCGATCGTGATGGTGGTGTACGCCGCCGCCACCGAGACTTCGGTGGGAAAGCTGTTCATGGCCGGCGTGGTACCGGGCCTGATGCTGGGCCTGATCCTGATGATCGCCATCTACATCGTGGCGGTGAAGAAGAACCTGCCCGCCCTGCCTCGCGCCACTTTCAGGGAATGGCTCAGCGCCGCCCGCAAGGCGGTCTGGGGCCTGCTGCTGATGGTGATCATCCTCGGCGGTATCTACAGCGGCATGTTCACCCCCACCGAGGCAGCAGCGGTGGCTGCGGTGTATTCAGCCTTCATTGCACTGTTCGTGTACAAGGACATGACCTTCCGGGAAGCACCCAAGGTGCTGCTGGAGTCGGCCAAGCTGAGCATCATGCTGATGTTCATCATCGCCAACGCCATGCTCTTTGCCCACGTACTGACCACTGAACAGCTGCCCCAGCAGATTACCGCCTGGGTGATCGACGCCGGCCTGACCCCGGTGACCTTCCTGCTGGTGGTGAACATCGTGCTGCTGGTGGCCGGCGCCTTCATGGAGCCATCGGCGATCATCCTGATCCTGGCACCGATCCTGTTCCCGATCGCCATGAAACTGGGTATCGACCCAATTCACCTGGGGATCATCATGGTGGTCAACCTTGAAATCGGCCTGATCACACCGCCGGTGGGGCTGAACCTGTTCGTCACCTCGGCGGTAACGGGAATGCCACTGACCGCCACCGTGCGGGCAGCCATGCCGTGGCTGTCGTTGCTGGTACTGTTCCTGATCCTGGTGACCTACGTACCGTGGATCTCGCTGGTATTGCCGAACATGTTGGGCATGTAGCGTCCTGCAGGGGCGGCGCCGTCTTCGGTGCTGCCCCTGCAGCATTTCACGGCAGATACAGGTTGAACACCCCGCCTCCCAACGCCCCGCCATTGGCAATTTCGATCCGCCCCTTCACGCCGTCGCGTTCGTGCAGCGCTGCAATGCGCGCAGCAAAGTACAGCCCCAACCCGGTGCTGCCACTTTGCGCATCGATGCCCTGGGCATAGTCTTGCTGCCGTTCGAGCATGTGCTGGGAAAAGCCCGGGCCATCATCGTTGATGCTCAGCACCAGTTGTTCGCCTTCATCACTGACGGTGATCAACAGGGCGTGGCCGGCATAGCGAATGGCATTGTTGAGGATGTTGGCAATCACCGAGCCGACCAGCTCACGGTCGAAAAAGCCCAAGGGGCTGGCGGTGTCGATGCGCCAGCTGGCGAGTATGTCGCGGTGCTGCAGCAGGTTCTGCTGGGCCGCTAGCTGGGCCTCGATAAAGTCGTCCAGCTCGTGGTAGTCCGGGCACAGGGGCAGCTGATTCACACCCAGCTTGTACAGCCCCAGCAGTTGCACCAGCATGCCATTGAGGTGGGTGAACTCGTGCTCCATCACCCCTTGCTCACTGCCCTCGCGCTGCCCTTCGGGCAAGCGCGACAGCCATTGGCTATGGGCCTGGGTGAGCGCTGCCAGGGAGTTCTTCATGTCGTGTACGGTGGAGGCGATCACCGTGGAAAAGTCCAGCCCCTGGTCGTTCTGGTTCATGCGCCAAACGCTCGGATATGCAGTTTGCGGTAACGGTCATAGCGGCTGTCACTCGGCGGAATGCCAGCCACACAGGTCAGGCAGGCACGGCACTCTTCCATCACGGCCGGCCCGGGCGTTTCGCCGCCCATGCGCATCAGCGCCTGTGCGGTGTTCAGGGCGATACTGATGTTTTTAGGCTGTAGCGTCAGGGCGCGACGGAACATGCCCAGCGCCTCGTCGAGTTGACCGGCCTGGTAGCTGCGCACGCCTTTGCGGTTGACGTCGACGGCTTCGGTGATCGCGTTGAGCACCGTGGGGTCGTCGGTCAGTTGCGATACGCTCTGCATCACCTTGGGGTCATCGCCGTAGGTTTCCACGCAGCTCTTCAGGATCGCGATACTCGCCCCATGCTGGTCGAGTTTCTGCAGTTGCGCCGCAACCACCAGGGCCGCGTCCACCGAGAAAAACTGCTCCATCTTGTCGAGCCGCACCAAGGCCTGCTCGGTCAGCTTGCCAGCGGTTTCGGCATCACCGGCCTGCAGCAGGCTCGCGGCTTTCATCAAGCGTGCCCGTACCTGCAGGCCCTGGTCCTCGACGTTTTCCTTGGCAACGTCACTGAGCACGGTGTTGATCTCGACCCGGGTGCGAGCATCCAGGCCATTGCCGGCGTTCTTGCTCATCAAGGCCTGGACCAGGCCCAGGTTGCTTTCCGGATCCTTGTAGCGGGAGGTCTTGCCCTGGCTCACGGCGTGCCGATAGGCCTTGGCAGACGCCTCGAAATCCTGGTTGGCCATGGCCAGCTTGCCCAGCATCATCTGCCGGCGTACCGCCAGCGGCGAAAGGCGCACCGCCTCCTCCAGCACTCCCTGGGCACGTTTGTTTTCACCCTGCGCCATCAGTACATCGGCGAGGCCGTCGTAGAGCCCAGGCATCATCGGGAAGGCCTTTAGCGCTTGCTCGTACACCCCCTGGGCCTGGGCGATCTGGTTGCGCTTGAACAGCATGCTGCCCAACGCTGCATAGGCCCAGGGCGTGGCGCGGCTGGCAATGATGGCCTTGAGAAACTTGCCCAGCTCTTCAAAGCGGTTCAAGTCCCGCAGTGCGTCGGCGCGATAGCGCAGGCACAGCGGCGCAAAACGCGGGTCACGTTTGCACAGCGCCGCGCAGGCCGCCAGCACTTCAGCCGGACGTCCACGGTCCAGGGCCTGCAGGATCGGTTTGAGCAGAGTCTTGCGCTGCACCAGTTTTTCCAGGCGCTGGGCCAGGCCGATCCGGTTGAAGGGCTTCGTCAGATAGGCGTCCGGCTCATGCTCAAGGGCACTGAGCACAATGGCCTGGCTGCTTTCGGCGGTGACCATGAGGAACACACACTCATGGCTGATCAATTTGTCGAGGATCAGGTCTTCGAGCACCTGCTGGCCGTTTTTCTTGCCGTCGCCCAGGTGGAAGTCCTGAAGAATGAAGTCGTAGCGCTTCTGCCCGCACATGCGCAGGGCCTGTTCGCCACTGTCGGCGGTGTCGACATCGCGCACGCCCAACTCGCGCAGCATCGAGCGGGCCGAACTGCGGAAGTCGGAATAGTCATCGACGATCAGAAAGCTCTTGTTGCTGTAGACCTGCATCCATGAGACCTGACATGGCAAATAAAAAAAGGATGCACAGACCTGTGCAATCCTGGGCTGGCTTCGCGGGACGAACGTTTTCGTCGTACTCGCACAGTATCGGCCGCACAGGGCAATAGCTTGAGCCAGAGCGCTGTCAAAGGCGGATGACAGCCGGGGCAGTGGTACGGCGATTGATGGCGTTGCGCCATCTTCGTTCAACCCCAGTGGATCGTAAAGCGCCGCTGCCCCAGGCAAGGCAGCGGCGCAGGGTGACACTCAACGGGTGAAGATCTGCGCCGTGGTAATGGCCATGTCGCCGCCCGGCAGCTTGATCTTGCCGATGGGCTCCAGGCTGTCGGCGTCGAAAATCGCTACTTCGTTGTAGGTGCCGGCGAGGTAGATCTTGGTGCCGGCCTTGTTGAAGGCAATGCAGTAGTAGCTGTGATCGAGCGTGGCTGATTTGAGCAGCTTTTTCTCCTTGATGTCGTACTTGGCCAGGCGATTGAGCACGCCATACACCAGGTTCGGGTCAGTGGGCGAACGCATGCCGCTGAAGTAGATTTGGGTCAGTGGACCGAAGTCGACGGTTTGCGTCTTGCCGGTGGCAAGGTCGATATTGAAGAAACCATAAAGGTTCTCGGCCGTGGCCGGATCGCGTTTTTCATCCTTGAATTTCGCCGTGGTGTAGAGCAGCGAAAAGTCGTTCCGGTAAGTCTGCTGGTTCCAGATGTAGAGCACATCCGGCGCGCTGTACAACGGCCGTTGCCAGTTGCGGCTGGGGATGATCACCTCGAACTTGCCGGTTTGCACATCCACCTTGTAGATGTCCGCGCCTGCCACGTACAGCGTGCCATCGTTGCCGCTCTGCATGATGGTCAGCTGGCGCGGTGCGGGGAAGCTGCGCACAGGCTTTGCATCGAGCCCGGCATTGCTGGCGTACACGTCCAGGCGCGGCGGCTGCACCTCGTAGCGGTCGTTAAGCATGCGCGTGGGATTGGCGACGGTGTAGATCTCCTTGCCGTCGTGACTGACGGTGAAGGAGAACATCGAACGTGCTTTCTCGCCCGGAAGCTGTGTAATGCTGGCGTGGAACACCTGTTTGCAGCTGTCCAGCTCGACGCCATAGATATCGGCGTAATGGTTGTTCAGCACATAAGCGATACGCCGGTCCGGCGACAGCTGCACGGTGCCCGGGCCAAAGGCGTCGGGCAGTGGGCAGGTCTTGTACAGGCTGTCACTGGCCAGCTCCAGAACGTGCAGGTTGTTGGGGTAGTTGACGGCGACCAGGTACTCCTGCCCAGGGTTCAGGGCCTTGCCGGCATCGGCAAGGACGACACCGGAACTGGCGGCACACAGGGCCAGCGCGGCCACGCCGCGGGTTGCAATCTGAAGCATGCGAATATCCCTCTTGTTGGGCTCGGGGCTCATTTGTCGTCCGGGAATACCGTGCCCAGGTTGCGCCAGTTGTCGTTGGACGCCTGGGCGTCCTTGTTCCAGTCCGGGTAGGTGCTCATCATGTCCGGCACCTGGGCCGGCCACCAGCAAGGGTCGGAGCAGCCATACAGGTCGGCCTCCATCGGCTGGCACAACGA
This sequence comes from Pseudomonas vranovensis, assembly GCF_040438935.1. Taxonomy (NCBI): domain Bacteria; kingdom Pseudomonadati; phylum Pseudomonadota; class Gammaproteobacteria; order Pseudomonadales; family Pseudomonadaceae; genus Pseudomonas; species Pseudomonas vranovensis. The sequence goes on from NZ_CP159259.1 coordinate 3,988,859, forward strand.
CGAGACGCCACCAAAGGCGTCGATTTCCCAGCCCGGGTCGGTGGTCGAGGCGCAACCCGCCACCGAGTTCATCGCCAACACTTCTTCGATGCGGTTCTCGTCGGCAGCCTGTTCGAGCTTGAGTGCTTTATTGTTGATCGGCTTGAGATGCTTCATGTCAGTGAACCTTGCGCGGTGTGATGTAGCGGCTGATGAACGCCGGGTTGACGGCCATGATCCGGCTGTAGACCTCGATACCGAAGTCCACCCAGTCACGCATCAGTTCGCAATAGTGGTAGGTCGGGTGGGCCGGGTCGCCATAGCGGGCATAACTCTCGTGGTAGCAGCCGCCGGAACACAGGTTGCGGATACGGCAGCTGTCGCAGCCGGTGTTGGTACGGTCCAGGCGCTGGGACAGAAAGTCGTTGAGCTCCACCTGCTTGACGCCACTGTGGACGTTGCCGAATGTCGGCAACTGCGAGCCGGTAAAGCGATGGCAAAGGTTCAACTCACCCTTGTGGTCGACCGCCAGCATCTTCAGCCCGGCACCACACGGCAGGGCTTTCTTGTGGCCTTCGTGAATGTCGGTGATCAGCTGGTGCAGGTTGGAAAAGCCGATGTTGCGATGCTCCAGCGCTGCTTCCAGGTAGCGCCGGCCGAGCGCTTTCATGTTGGCGAAGACCTCGATCAGCTCCTCGGCGCTGAGGTTGTAGGTGCTGATATCGCCGCTGGTGACCGGGGCAAAACCGACCTCGGCAAAACCCATTTCATTGAACAGATGGTCCCAGATGGTCTCGACGTCGGTCACCCCACGGGTCAGGGTCACCCGCGCCCCTACCGGACGGCTGTCGTAGCGTGACAGCAGCATGTCGGCCTTGCGCCGCACCACGTCATAGGTGCCCTGCCCGCCAACGGTAATGCGGTTGCGGTCGTGTACGGTCTTGGGCCCGTCGATGCTCACCGACAAGCCGAAGCGGTGGGCATTGAGGTAGTCGACGATCTCTTCGGTAAGCAGGGTGGCGTTGGTGGTCATGACGAACTCCACCCGCTTGCCAAGCTCACCGAAGCGCTGCTCGCAGTAATCGACCATGTACTCGATCAGCTTGCGGTTGCTCAGCGGCTCGCCACCGAAGAACACCACGGTGTAGACCGACTCGTCCGGCGACTCCTTGAGCAGCATCTCCACCGACGCCACGGCAGTCTCGACCTCCATGCGCTTGCCGGCAGAAGGCTTGTCCAGGTCTTCCTTGTAGCAGTAGGTGCAACTGAGGTTGCAGCCGGTGTTGACGTTGAGCACCACGGTATTGAGCGCGGTCCGCTCGACCCGCTTGAGCGCCACCTCGGGGCTCAGGGGCGAGCCGTCGCTGACCAGCTCCAAAGCGATCAGCTCACGCAGGGTTTCATTGACTTGCGTGCCATCGAAGCGCGCGCCCAGGCGCTGCACCAAGTCTTCACTGGAACAGCCCTCGCGGCGCAAGGCATCGATGATCTCCCCGGTCAGGGCATCGCTGGCGAACAGCGAGCTGCTGGGAATGTGGAACAACATACGGGCTGCATCGACCTGCACTTCATGCAGGTTTCGCTCAACCAGATTCAGAATAACGCCCATCGCAACCTCCTCGAATTCTCGCTCATGGCCTGGTCAAACCACCCCCTTACGGGATGGGCGGGTTGTTCCAGCGCTGCACGGTCACGATCATCTGGCCTTCACCGGTGTGGGCCTTGCCGCCATCGTTCACGGCCGCAATGACCTTGAGGTTGCCGGCGTTATTGGTCGACATCTTGCGCGCCGGGTTCGGCCCGGCATCACCCGGGGTGAACACGCCGCTGTCGGCCTGCATGGTGCCGGCGAACTTGACGTCTTCGTCCTCGCGGGCCTGCTCATCGAACGGTGCGACACTCCAGGTGGCCGGGAACAGGCCGATGCGATAAGGCTTGCCGTCGGCGCTTTTGCCCCAGGCTTCGGCATCGAAACGCCCCTGGACCTTGGGTGTGGAGCCGCCGCCATCACCGATGCGCGCCACCGAGAATGCCGGCACCACCTTGACCTCGGCGATGTCCCGATAGACTGCCAGCTCACCGCCATTGAGCTTGCCGACGCTCACCGGCTGCACTCCCAAAGTGGCGTTGCCTGCGACCTTCACCCGGACCTTGATGCGTTGTGGCGTCTGCTCCAGCACCTGCAGCACCTCGACACCCGGCCCGAAGTCCGGCTTACCGGACAGGCCGCTGCCGATCAAGCTGATCTGCGCTTCGCTGCCCGCCTTGAGGTAGCCTGGCTGTACTGCCAGCAGGCGTGGCTGATCTTGCCGAGCGGCGACAAAATCCAGGCCGCGTTCGTCATGGACCTTGTCGAACATCCGGCCTTTCATTTCACCCTTCTTGACGGCAAACACCTGACGCATCGCGACACCGTCCACGGTCACGCTGGCGCGCCATTCATAGCCGCTGTAGAGCACCGCACTGCCCTGTCCCTTGAACGGTGAGCCGTCGGCGTAATGGCCGTCGATGGAGACGGCGAACTGATCATTGGGCTGAGCTTTTACGCTCATCACCCCAGCCAGCTCGCCCTTGCCTGGCAAGTGGCCGCTGAAGCTCCAGTCACCGGCCAGGGCCTGGGCCTTGGGCATGGTTTTTTGCCACTCGCGCCAAGCCGGATTGTCCAGCGGATAGCGCGAAGCGAGCAGCGGCACCATCTCCTTGCGGGCCAGGTCAAACCAGTCGCGGTCGCGCGACAGGGCCTGGTATTCCAGCGACGGCCATTGGCCCAGGTGGAAGTTCACCAAGCGCTCCCACTCTTGGGCCGGACGGCGCTGCAGGGCAACCCGCGCGCCGGAGTGACAGCGGCCGCACATCTGCTGGGTCTGATCGTCGAACTGCTCGACCGTGTTCAGCCTTCGCTCCAGGGCATAGCGCACTCCCTCGGTTTCGCTCGGGGCCAGGCCCTGGGTATCGGCCAGGTACTTGACCAGCGTGCGGCGGTCTTCATCGCTGATCTGCAACTGATGCATCGTCTGCATCCGCGCAATACTCATCAACCAGCCTTCGGGCGTCTTGCGCTGATGGCTGATACGGCTCAATGCATTGTCACCTTCGGGCAAATGGCAGCCCTGGCAGGTTTCCTTGAGAATCGCCTGGGCTTCACGCGCCTGGCCTACCTGTGGCTGCAAGGCCAGACCTGCAACCAGGGCCAGCAGGCCACCGGCACTGGCGAACCTGAGTCTTTTGTTCATCAATCACTGACCTCCCACGGGACATTGTTCTTATCGTTATTGGTGTCGCTGTTCTTATTGGTCTTTGGCGCCGGCCGGGAAAGATCAGGCAATGCACGGGCGCCGAAAGCAGCTAGGCAGATCAATACATAATGTGTGCCAACCACTGGAACACGCGATTCCATGGGGTTTGGCGCCGTGCTTGCCAGCCCGAAGCGTTCAATTTCGCGACAGCTGTAACACCCTGAGACTGAAATGCATGGCATTGGGTGTATCGCGGGGCAAGCCCGCTCTCACCCTGTAGGAGCGGCGGTGCGACGTCTCGACTTGCCCCGCGAAATGGCCGTCTCACCCCTGTCTCAGACTGAGACACCCCTCACCCCGGTAATTCCCGGCCAGCCTCGCAAAACCGGGCTCCCAAGACATTGGCACAAGCGTTGCGAACACCCCGCATCACTCAACAACAACGAGGTTCGCCATGTCCGCCCCTGCCCCCCTGCACCCAGCCGTCGAAGCCTTCATCCAACGCAGCCCCAGCATGCTCGTCGGCGCCGACTGGGTTGCCGCCAGCGATGGCGCGACCCTAACCCTGCGCAACCCGGCCAACGGCGAAACCCTCTGCCAGGTCCCGGCTGCGACCCCGACCGATGTCGACCGCGCCGTCCAGGCCGCACGCCAGGCCTTCGACGACTCTGCCTGGAGCCGCACCCGCCCCCGCGAGCGCCAGAACCTGCTGTGGCGCCTGGCCGATCTGCTCGAACGCGATGGCGAAATCCTCGCCCAGCTCGAATGCCTGAACAACGGCAAGAGCGCCGCAGTCGCCCGCGCCATGGACGTGCAACTGGCCATAGACTTTTTGCGCTACATGGCCGGCTGGGCCACCAAGGTCGAAGGCAGCACCGTCGAGGTGTCCATGCCGCTGATGCCCCATGACCAGTTCCACGGTTTTGTACGTCGCGAAGCCGTTGGCGTGGTCGGCGCCATCGTCGCCTGGAACTTCCCCTTGTTGCTGGCCTGCTGGAAACTTGGCCCGGCCCTGGCCACCGGCTGCACCGTGGTCCTCAAGCCTGCCGACGAAACCCCGCTCAGCGCCCTGAAACTTGCCGAGCTGGTACTCGAAGCGGGCTACCCCACAGGGGTGTTCAACGTGGTAACCGGCACCGGCCTGGTCGCCGGCGATGCGCTGACCCGCAACCCCCAGGTCGACAAACTGACCTTCACCGGTTCCACCGCCGTGGGCCAGACCATTGGCAAGATCGCCATGGACTCCATGACCCGGGTCACCCTTGAACTGGGTGGCAAATCGCCGACCATCGTCATGGCCGACGCCGACCTCGCCACCGCTGCTGCAGGGGCCGCCAGCGCGATCTTCTTCAATCAGGGCCAAGTGTGCTGTGCAGGCTCGCGGCTGTATGTTCAGCGCAAGCACTTCGACAATGTGGTCGCCGATATCGCCGGCATCGCCAATGCCATGAAACTGGGCAACGGCCTGGACCCCAGCGTCGAGATGGGCCCGCTGATTTCCGCACGCCAGCAAAAGCGCGTGTACGACTACATCGAGCAAGGCCGCAACAGCGGCGCGACCATTGCCTGTGGTGGCGAGCAGTTCGGCCCCGGCTACTTCGTCAAGCCGACGGTGATTGTCGATGTCGACCAACGCCATCCACTGGTGCAGGAAGAGATCTTCGGCCCGGTGTTGGTGGCCATTCCCTTCGACGACGAAGCCGATGCGCTGCGCATGGCCAACGACAGCCCCTACGGGCTGGGGGCGAGCATCTGGTCGAACAACCTGGCAGCGGTTCACCGCATGATTCCGCGCATCCGCTCAGGCTCGGTGTGGGTCAACTGCCACAGTGCCCTGGACCCGGCGCTGCCCTTTGGCGGCTACAAGATGTCGGGGGTCGGACGCGAGATGGGCGCAGCGGCCATCGAGCACTACACCGAGCTCAAGTCGGTATTGATCAAGCTCTGAAGGTCAAGGCCGGTAGCCCTGACTGAGCAGCCAGCGCCGCACCTGCAGCGCTTGCTCGGGCGCCAGGTCTGCCAGCACCTGCTGCGCCGGCTCATGGCGCAGCCGGCTCACCAACGGCGCCAGCTCGATGCCCTGCACGTGCCAGATACCCAGGGGCTGGTCGGGGCTGGTGACCACCTGCGCGCGGTCTACCAGGCCGTCGCGCAACACCGGAGCCCACTGCACCTGAAGGGCGCCGAAGTCCGGGGCGGGGTGCAGGGGCCGGGCATCGGGCCAGGTGCTCCGTGCCTGCCAGAACGGCTGCTCGGTCCAGCGCTGTTCCTGTGCGTAGAAGTCCCGGCCGATACGCGCAAAGCGCCAGAACAGTTGCTCGACGCGCTGCTGATGAAACTGTTGGGCCAGCGCCGTACGCTCGGGCAGGTTGAGCACGGTATTGATCACGGCCGGCGCCTGCAGAGCAGACGACAGCGATTGGAAAATCCCATTGCCCGACAGCGGATCGACCGCCATCGCCGCATCCCCCACCCTGATCCAGCCATCGCCACAGCTGTGCCGCGACAGGATCGCCGTGCTGCTGCGCGCGTGCAGTTGCAGGTCGTGCTCCTGGTCACTGGCAAAAAAGCGCTGCGCCATCTCAGACGCCTGGCGTCGCCCCCGGCAGTAGTCGATCAAACCGGCTTTATCGGGCAACAGGGTGCTGGCCACGTCCAGGGTCATCTGCCAGTAGCAGCGGCCATCGGCCTGGCGAGCCATCCATACCCAGCCATCGGCAAGGCTTTCGACCGCGCTGGCGGCAGGCCCGGGTTGGCCTTGCCAACGATTGAGCAAACTGAGGGTTTCCGGGCCGCGCCAGGCCTTGCCGGGCAACGCACCATCACGTAGGGGCGCCTGCCGGCCACGAGCCTCGATGATAAAGTCCGCGACCAGGTCAGGAGCCCCTTCCAGCGCCACGAAGGAGCGCTGGGCGTCGCGCTGGACCGCCAGCACCCGCGCCTCGATCAGGGCGACGCCTGCGGTGTGCAGGTCATCGCGCAGCCCTTGATCGAAGGTGGGTCGGTCGAGCAAAAACTCATGATTGCGCGCAGCACTGTCGCCGTTCCAGTTCACCTGCCGCAATGAAGGTTCGCTGGCGCATCGCAACGCCTTTTCCAGGCCAGCAGCGCGCAAGCCTTCAAGCACCCGCTGCGACACCCCTTCCAAGGCCGCGAAGCGCCGCCACTCACTGACGATGCACACGTCATGGCCCAGCTTGCGCAAACCCAGCGCCACCGCCGCCCCCGCTGGACCCGCGCCCAGAATCACGACCTGGCTCATGGCCCGCGCCTGCGTTCGACACCCCGGTAATGGGCGTTTTCCTGAAGCCAAACGAGCACCTCGGCATTGCTTGCCGTCGGCTGCTGCTGCAGGTACGCCGCGAGATGCCCGCTGAGTGCCGCGCAACCAAGGCTGGCACCGGAAAGTCGCGCATCGGCGCTGCGCACACAGGCAGCAAAACACGCCTGGGGCGAGTCCAGCCATGTCCACTGCCCGGCGTCGCAGCGGGCATCACCGGTCACTGCCAGCACGCCAGGATAGGCGGCCGGATACACCGGCGCCCCCTGGGCCGGGCTTGAGGCACAGACCAGCACCCCGGCCTCGACCGCCGCCTGACACGCCTGGCTCAGTGCCGGGCGGTCTTCGCGCAGCCCCAGGCTGAGATTGATCACGCGCACCTCGCAGCCGAGCAGCCAATCAATCGCCGCCGCCACCTGCAAGGCAGTGGTGACCCCGCGCTGGTCGAATACCTGGGCAACACACAAGCGCGCTTCACCCGCCCGCGAGGTGATCGCCTCGGCCACCGCCGAGCCATGCCCCAGGGCATCCTCGAGCAACTCACCTTGTTGTACGCCAAGGCCTGCCAGCTCAAACCTGCACGCTGATGCAACCTGCCCAGGCGCCAGGCCATGGCCGCTGTCGACCATACCAATGCGCAGCTCAGGCTTCATGGGGCTGCTCCCATCGCTCGCGCAACTTCCCGTCGTGCAACGCCAGGCGCAGGTCGGCATCGGCCAGAGTCGAGGGCCGATGACTGATCAAGATGCGGGTGCGGGTGCTGAACAGCACGTCGATGGCGGCGATGACTTCCCGTTCGGTGCGTTCGTCCACCGCCGAGGTGGCTTCATCGAGCACCAGAATGAGCGGGTCCTGGAGCAGCGCCCGGGCAATGGCAATGCGTTGCTTCTGCCCGCCCGACAACTGCTGGCCCCGCTCGCCCAGCGGACTGTCCAGGCCTTCGGGCAACGATGCGATCAGGCTGTCCAGCTGTGCCAGGCGGGCCACTGCGGTTATCGCTTCGCGCGTGGCGTCGGGCGCGCTGTAGGCCAGGTTGTCGGCCAGGCTGCCGCGAAACAGCACGATATCCTGGCTGACCACCGCCACACGCCGGCGCAGTTCAAACAGATCCAGTTCGCGCAGGTCGACGCCACCGAGCAGGATGCGCCCGGCCTGGGGGTCGTAGAAACGTTGCAGCAAGTCGATCAGGGTCGACTTGCCCACCCCCGAGGCGCCACTCAAGGCCACCTTGCAACCGTGGGGAATGCTCGCCTGTACCTCGCACAACAGCGCCGGGCGCCCCGGATGCGCAAAGCTCACGCCCTGCAACTGCAAGTCCCCCATGGAAGGCATCGGCTGCGACTGCACAGGGCTGGTCACCTCCGGCAACTCACCACGCAGCTCCATGACCCGCCCCAGGCTGACACTCATGCGTTGCATCGCCACATACAGGCCCAGCAGGCTCTGCACTGGCCCCACGGCCATGCCCAGGTAGGTCGAGAACGCGATCAGGGCGCCCAGTTGCCAGGTGCCCTGCACCACCCAATAGCCGCCGACCAGAAAGGCACAGGCGCGTGACAGCGAGGTCAGGGTGCCAGGCACCGCCTGGGTGAAAAACTCGGTGACCTGCACCCGTAGCAACTGGTTCATGTAGCCCTGGCCCAGGCCGTCCAGGCGCCGTGCCTCACGCTGCTGCTGGCCGGCGGACTGGATGAACTTCATCGCCGGCAGCGTCTCGACCAGGAACGACGACACATCCGCCGACTTCTCGCGCAGTTGCCGCACTTCGCGCTCGACCTTGCGGCGCATCCAGCGCAGCCACAGCACATCCAGCGGAATCAGCACCAGCGCCAGTAGCGACAGCTTCCACGACAACGCCAGGAGCATCGCCAGGGCGCACACCAGGCCGATCACACTGGAAACGGCGGAGAACAGCGAGTCGACGGCAAAGCGCTGGATCTCGGCGACATCGCCATCGAGCCGCGACATCAGGTCACCGATGCGGCGCTTGCCATAGAAGGTCGGAGACAGGCCCTGCAGGTGACGGTAGATCTCGTCGCGCAGGGCAAACAGGATACGCCCGGACAGGCGCGTATGCAGGTAGCGGTTCAGGCCCGACAGCAGCGTGCCGAGAATACCGGCCAGCACCATCAGCCCGGCGATCAGCGCCAGGGTCGGAAAGTTGCGCGCCAGCAGGCCGTCATCGATCAGCAGCTTGGTCAACCAGGGCTGCACCAGCACCAGCAAGGTCGCGCACAGTGACAACCCCAGCAGCCCGGCGATGGCCAGGCGCTGCGGGCGGATGAAACCGTACAACCAGCGCAGCGCTGCATCCAGCGCTGGTGGGTCCGGGTGATCGATCAGCCGGGCAAGCAGGCGCTGGATCAAGGCTGCACCTGCTTGAGTTTGCGGTACAGGGTTGCGCGGCTGACACCCAGCGCCTGGGCCGCCGCGCTGACATTGCCGCCATGGCGCTCCATGGCCTGGCGGATCAGCGCCAACTGCGAATCACGCATGCGTCCTCCGCCACTGGGCGGCATGCTGCCGCGCAGCTCGTCAAGCAGGTTATCGGGCAAATGCATCAGGTCCAGCTCCTGCTCGCCGGGTTCACGCATGGCCAGCAGCAGGCGCAAGGTCATCTCCAGTTGGCGGATGTTGCCCGGCCAGTGATAGGCGGCAAACACGCTGCTCAGCTCGCTTGATACCTGCACGCCCTCACCGCCCAGGCGGTCCAGCAGGCTGCGGATCAAGGCCGGCAGATCTTCGCGCTCGCGCAGGGCTGGCAATTGCACGCTGATGCCGTGGATGCGGTAGTAAAGGTCCTCGCGAAACTGCTGGGACTGGACCTGGGCCTTGAGGTCACGGTGAGTGGCACAGATCAAGGCGATGTCCAGATCCTGCTCCTGGCCGGCGCCCAGCGGCGCTACTTTGCGCTCCTGCAGCACCCGCAACAGACGGGCTTGCAGCGCCAGCGGCATATCGCCGACTTCGTCGAGAAACAGCGTGCCGCCGTGGGCCTGCTGCAGGCGTCCGACCATGCCGCCGCGGCGCGAGCCGGTGAAGGCGCCTTCGCGGTAGCCGAACAGCTCGGACTCGATCAGGCCTTCGGGAATCGCCGCACAGTTCACTGCGACGAAGGGTTTGCTGGCACGGGCGCTGTCTTGATGCAGGGCACGGGCGACGACTTCCTTGCCGCTGCCGGTCTCACCCAGCAACACCACCGGCAGGCCGTTGGCCAAGCCCTGGCGGGCCATGCGCAGGGCGCGCGCATGGCGGCTGTTGCCGGCACCGAGGCGCTCAAGGTCCGGATGCTGAGTGAGCGCCCGCGAGGACTGTAGCGCAGGAACACTGACGCTCAGGGGCCGCTGCGGCACCTGCAGGGTTTTGTAGAAAAAGCCACCTTTGGCGGTCTCGACATGCTCGACCTTGCCCTGCTGCAGGCGCGCCAGCCATTGCTCCAGGCGCATGCCGAGCAGGCCGTCGCAACGTTGGCCGATGAGGTTGTCGCGAGGGCTTGCCAGCAACTGGCAGGCCTGGTTGCTGGCCGCCACGATGCGCCCGTCCATGCCCAGCGCCAGCAGGCCCTGCCACGGTGAATCGAGGTAGTGCCGGCGGCTGTGGAAGGCCAGCACGATCTGTTCGGGGTAGCTGTTGTTGAACAGCTTGCCTTCGATCTGGCTCACCGCCAGGGCCAGCAGCGCAGTACGGTCGTGCAGGCGGCCAAGCGGTCCCTCGCGGGTAAGGTCGAGCACACCGAACAGCTCACCCTGCGGGCAGTGGATCGGTACTGAGGTGCAAGAGTAGTCCGCGAGGCGTTCGAGGAAGTGTTCACCGCAATCGATCTGCACCGTGCGCGCTTCCACCAGCGCGGTGCCCAGCGCATTGGTACCGCGCTCGGCTTCGCTCCAGCAGGTGCCGGGGGCAATGCCCGCCTGGCTGCTGGTGCGCAGGGTGTCTGCCGTGCCTTCGACGGCGAGAATGGTGGCGTCGGCGTTGGCCAGGATGATCAGGCCATCGTCGCCCTGGCGGCCGCGCAGGTAGTCGAGCTCGGCAGTGGCGGCATCGAGCAGCAGCCGGTTGCGGGCCAGCAGCAGGTCGAGGCTGGCCGCAGAAGCGAGGCTGACCTCGTTGCGGCTGTGCACGCCCACTCCATGGTCGAGGCTGCGTCGCCACGACGCATCGATTTCGGCCCGCAGCACCCCTTCGGGTACCTGTCCGTCTACCGAGAGCATTTCCCGGGCCAGGCGCGTGCTGGGCGGCAATGCATTTGTTGTTGTTTTTAGTGTGCTCATCGGCGGCTCCCGCTCGGTGTCCCGATATAAGCAAGTACCACACCAACAATGCGTCGGTGGGCTAGCGGTTGCCTTTCCTTTTACGTCAAGGGTGGGAAAGCTGCAATCACCGCGTATCGCGGCTGTGTGCCTACAACCGATAGGCCGCTGGCACCTGCTGCTCGACAAAGTCGTGCAAGTGCTCAATGAAACGTGCAAGCAACCGCGACGAAGGAACCTGCGCAGGCAGCAGTAACGTGAAATCCATTTCTACTGTGGGCTCAAACGGCAGGAACACTACACCGGCCCCGGCGAACTCCAATGCACTGATGGCATCGATCAGGGCCACGCCTTGCCCATTGGCGACAAAGTTGCACATCGGCAGCGAGAGTTGGGTTTCCACGCGCAAGTCACGGGTCACGCCATGGGCGGCGAAAATGGCATCGATGTATTGGCGCGAGGCGATATTGCTCGGATACGACACAAACGCCTCGCCTTCCAGGTCTTCGGGAACCACCTTCGATTGTTCCTGCAATCGGTGCCCCGCCGGCAGCGCACACAACAGCGGCGAGCGGAACAAACGCTCTCCCCGGGGCCCCAGGTAACTATCGGGTTCGGCGATCATGCCCAGGTCGCAGCGCTGCCCCATCAAGCGGTCGACCACCTCCCGGGAGGCCAGCACTTCAAGCGTGATCTGCACCTGTTCGTGCTCGGCCAGAAATGCACAGATGGCCCGTGGCAGAAAGGAAAGACCCAGGGCTGGCGCACAGGCGATATGCAGCGAGCCGCGCTTGAGGCCCACGATCTCCTTTGCAGTGCGGGCGATACGCTCCACGCCCAGCAACGAGCGCTGCACTTCCTCGAACAACACATGCGCCTCGGCAGTCGGGTGCAAGCGTCCCTTGACCCGATCGAACAAGGTCAGCCCGATGTCCTCCTCCAGCGCTGCAATCAAACGTGTGGCTGCCGGTTGGGAGATGTGCAGCATCTCGGCGGCGCGGGTAACGGTCTGGCCAAGCATCACGGCGCGGAAGGCTTCGAGGTGGCGAAGATTCATGGAAAAAACCATAACCAAAAAACATGGATGACAGAAAACAAAGCATTTTTAAAGCCTGAGCCACCAGCCTAGCATCGGCTCCATATCAATCATAAGCCCATTTTCATTGGTGATTCAGACCACCACGCAGCGGATCTGGGCAGGGCATCACACTATGCAAAGCTCACAAACCATCGTTCTTGGCGCCGGCCTCGTAGGCATGGCCGTGGCCTATGGCCTCGCACGGCAAGGGCATGCGGTGACCGTCCTGGATGAAGGCGACCAGGCCTTTCGTGCCTCGCGTGGCAACTTCGGCCTGTTGTGGGTACAAAGCAAAGGTTTTCGCATGCTTCCCTATGCCCGATGGACCCGTCGTTCAGCAGCGTTATGGCCCGAGTTTGCGCGGATGCTGGCGGTCGATAGCGGCATCGACGTGCAACTTCGCCAGCCTGGTGGTTTTCAGTTGTGCCTTTCCACTGACGAGCTCAAACAGGAGCTGGCACGACTGGAATGGCTGCGTGATGCCCAACAGGGTGACTACCCCTTTGAATGCCTGGAAGGGGCACAGTTGCGTCAGCGCTTGCCTGGCGTTGGCGATGCGGTGGTAGGCGCCTGCTACTCGCCATTGGATGGCCACGTCAATCCGCTCAAGCTACTGCATGCCTTGCATGTGGCCTGCCAGCAACGGGGCGTGAAAGTGAGCAATGGTTGCCGGATCGATGCCATCGGCCAGCACAGCGGCGGTTTCGAGTTGGCCGCCGGCGGCCAGCGCTGGCGCTGCAAGCAGTTGGTGCTGGCGGCAGGCCTGGGCAATCGAACACTGGGGGCGCAACTGGGTCATGAGGTTCCCCTGGGTACAACACGCGGCCAGATACTCGTTAGCGAACGGTTGCAGCCGTTTCTGCATTTTCCCACCAGCACCGTGCGCCAGACCGACGAAGGTACCGTGCAATTGGGCGACTCCGCCGAGTCCGTGGGGCTGAACGACAGCACCAGCGTGCCGGTAATGGCCGACATCGCCCGGCGCGCCGTGCAGTCGTTTCCATGCCTGGCCAATGTGCGCCTGGTGCGCGCATGGGGCGCCCTGCGGGTACTGACGCCAGATGGCGCGCCCATTTATGAAGCCTTGGGCTGCGCACCTGGCGCCTGGGTGGTGTCCTGCCACAGCGGGGTGACCCTGGCCGCCGCCCACGCCTTGAGCCTGGCACGCCATATAGCGGAGCAGTCACCCACTGCCGAACTGGCACCGTTCTCCTTGCAGCGCTTCGATCAGCAAAGCGAATTCAACTATGCCCACTGAACCGTTGTTCCGGCCTTTGTCTGTGGACATAGCCACCGTACAAATCTGCTTCGATGACCAACCGCTGCAGGTACCGGCCGGGGTATCGCTGGCTGCTGCGCTGCTCGCCAGCGGGGTACGCCAAAGCCGCAGCACACCGATCAGCGGCAGTGCGCGAGCGCCGTTCTGCATGATGGGGGTGTGCTTTGAATGCCTGGTCCAGATCGATGGCGCTCCCAACTGCCAAGCCTGCCTGACGCCGGTACGCCCCGGTATGCAGGTGTATAGCCAACGGGGTGCGCGTCGTGCCGACCCACAGGGAGACGAGCATGGACGCTGAGTGCTACGACCTGGTGATCATCGGCGCAGGCCCCGCCGGCATGGCTGCTGCCATCGAAGCCTGCAGCCATGGCTTGCGCGTGGCCGTGCTGGACGAGCAGGCCAGCCCCGGTGGACAGATCTATCGCAACGTTCTGCACACCGATGCACAGCGTGCCGCCATTCTCGGTCCGGACTACATGGCCGGGCAGGCATTGGTTGACGCCTTTCTGGCCAGCCCCGCCCACTACATTGCCGAAGCAGCCGTGTGGCAGGTGAGCGCCGAAAAAGCCGTGCACTTTCTCAACAAAGGCGAGGCCAAGGTGATACAGGGCCGCGCCCTGCTGTTGGCCACCGGCGCCTATGAGCGCCCCACGCCCATCCCGGGCTGGACGCTACCCGGCGTGATGACCGCAGGTGCCGGGCAGATCTTGCTCAAAAGCGCTGCACTCCTGCCCAATGGCCCCGTGGTGCTGGCCGGCTGCGGCCCGCTGCTGTACCTGCTGGCGGTCCAGTACCTGCAAGCCGGCATCCGTCCAGCGGCCGTGGTCGATACCAGCGGCTACAGCGACCTGCTGCGTGGCGCGGCTCATCTGCCAGGGATCCTGCGGGGATGGCGGGACCTGGGCAAAGGCCTGGACTTGCTTGGCACGTTACGGCGCCTGCAGATTCCGCACTATCGCGCTGCCCGCGACCTGTACATCGAAGGTGAATCCCAGGCCCGGGCCTTGTGCTTTACCCGTAACGGCCACCTGCACCGCGTACCCGCCACACTGATATTGCTGCACCAGGGCGTAGTACCCAACACCCAGATCAGTAGCGCCCTGAGACTGGACCACGACTGGGACAAAGCCCAGCACTGCTGGACAGCCCGGCGTAACCGCTGGGGCGAAACCAGCCTGGCAGGTGTGTTCATCGCCGGCGACGGGAGCCGCATCGGCGGTGCGTTGGCGGCCCAGCAACAAGGTCGTCTGGCCGCCCTGGCCATCGCCCGCCAGACAGACTCGATCGAACCCCAGCAGTGGACAGAACGTGAACGCGATTGCCGCAAGCGTCTGGCCCGGCATCTGGCCCTTCGTCCGCTGCTCGACAGCCTGTACCCACCAAGCCCGCAATGCCGGGCGCCCAACGACGACGTGATCATCTGCCGCTGCGAAGAGGTACGCGCCAAAGACATCCGCGCCATGGTCGCCCTGGGCTGTCTTGGGCCCAACCAGACCAAGGCGTTCAGCCGCTGCGGCATGGGCCCTTGCCAAGGCCGGATGTGCGGTTTGAGCGTCACCGAACTGATCGCCAGCGAACGCCGGGTAACGCCGGAACACGTGGGTTACTACCGTATCCGCCCGCCGCTCAAGCCCATCACGCTGGCGCAATTGGCCAGTGAAACACCACATACCCATCGCCTGGAGGCACCATGAGTACCCTTGAACATTTCGACAGCAACCCACGCCTGAGCCGAGTGGTGGTGCACAACGACCTGGCCTGGCTCAGTGGCATCGTCGCGGCCGATTGCAGCCAGTGCATCGAAGGCCAGACCCGCCAGATCCTGCAACGCCTCGATCAGTTGCTCGCCGATGTCGGCAGCAGCCGTGAGCGCCTGCTCAGCGTGCAACTGTGGATGAGCGACATGAAAGCCGACTTCGCCACGATGAATACGGTATGGACCGACTGGCTGAACGGTGCTGCGGCCCCCGCCCGCGCCACGGGCCAGGTGGTGTTCGACGACCCCGCCATTCGTCTGGAACTGATCGCCACCGCCGCATGCCAGGCCTGAACGGCTACTCCTTTACCTGATGCTGGAGCTGATCATGAAAACAACAACACTGCTCACCCGTCTGGCCCTCTCCACCCTGCTGGGGCTATCGCTCGCAGCCCATGCCGAGCAAGAAAGCCTGCGCCTGGGTATCGAGGCGTCTTATCCGCCGTTTGCCTACAAGTCTCAGAACAATGAACTACAAGGTTTTGACTACGACATCGGCGAGGCGCTGTGTGCGCAAATGAAGGTCAGTTGCCAGTGGAAGGAAATCGAATTCGACGGCCTGATCCCGTCGCTCAAAGTACGCAAGATCGATGCGGCGATCTCCTCGGTCTCGATCACCGATGAGCGCAAGCGCTCGGTGGACTTCACCCACAGCTATTACCGCATCCCGGCCAAACTGGTAACGCGTCAGGGCAACGGTATCGAGCAAATCCCGCAACAACTGAACGGCAAACGGGTAGGCGTACAACGCGGGACCAACTTCGATCGTTATGCCACTGAGCAATTTGCCCCGTTGGGTGCCGAAATCGTGCGCTATGGCACCCAGAACGAAGTATTCCTCGACTTGCTGGCCGGGCGACTGGATGCCTCGCTTGCAGGCATGGTGGCCATTGAAGAAGGGCTGTTCAAACAGGCCGAGGGCGCGGCGTTCCATTTTGTCGGCCCCGACTACAGCGAAGAGCGTTACTTCGGCTACGGTGCCGGCATGGCCGTGCGCAAGAACGACCCCTTGGGGCAACGCCTGAACGATGCCCTGGCGGCGATCAAGGCCAATGGCACGTATGACAGCATCCGCAAGAAGTACTTCAGTATCGATATTTCAGGCAATTGAGCCTCGCAGGCTGCGCATTCACTGCGCAGCCCGGCAGGTCAGCTCCTGGCCATACCACTTCACCTTGGCTTCGCCCTGGTGCTCCCAGAACTCGACGCCTTCACGGGCATACTTGCTGCCGCTGGCCGCGCGCTGGGCAATGGCGATGGTCTGGTCGTCGCCGTAGGTCAGTACGGCGGCCTGCGGATCGAGCTGGTTGTAGAACACGGCGGTAAAGGGCTTGTCGTTGTCATCGCACTCGAACTCGACCGCCGCCGGTACCTGCACCGATCCGGACTTGATCTGCAACTCGACCAGCCGCGTCTGGTACTCCTCGCGCACACAGGCTTCGGCATTGGTGGCTTTCCAGCATTCGTCACGGCCCTTGATCCAGCCGCGCTGGGTGGCCTTGAGCAGCTTTTGCGAATCACTGTCGGCCTGACCCAGGGCTTTTTTGAAGACGACTGCCAGGTCGCGGTCCAGCTTGCTCAGTTCCGGGCTCTGGCACACCTTCAGTTCCATGCCCTGGGCCTTGTCGCAGGAGAACGAAGGTCCGTCCGCCGCCAAGGCCGCCGCGGCCGACAACAAACCGATCAACAGCACCGAGGTGCGTGTGGCCAACATGGGCAAAGCCTCCATCAGGGAAATATCTGCCAGAGAGTACAGCAGATATCCACAGGGCAGGTGCCGGTTAGCCGTCAGCTCAACAGGCCCAAGGCCTTGGCACGGGCCACGGCCTGGGTGCGCCGTTCGACCCCCAGCTTGCTGTTGATATGGCTGGCGTGGGTTTTGACGGTGTGCAGCGAGATGAACAGGCGCTCGCTGATTTCCTGGTTCGAGCAACCCTGGGCGATAAGTTCCAGCACCGCCGTTTCCCGGGCGCTCAAGGCCTCGCAGGTGGCAGTCGTGGCGGTTTCCGCGGCCTGCAGGGCCGGCAGCAAGGCGAGCAAGCCGGCCTGCGCCGCACTGGCAGGTTGCGCCAACAGTTGCTCGCGCAGCCACAGCGGGTGTTCGTGCAGCAAGCGCTGGAAGGGTTGCAGGACGCCGCCACGTGCCGCGTCGAGGCTCAATACCAGCAGGTCGCGGGCCTGGTCTTCGCTGTTGTTTGCCAGCAGCAGCCCGATCCACTGGCACAAGGCGGTGACGCACAGCAACTGTCCGCCACTGGCCTGACCGCGTTCCACCAGCGCCTGCAAACGTCGCCCGGATGGCTCCAGACGCCCCTGAGTGCGCTCAAGCAGGGCTTGCTGCAGTTCGATGTGCAAGGGCAGCAACGGATGGAACTCCGGCGCCGAAGCCGCTTGCTGGCCGCCGTAGGTCTGGCCCAGGCGCAGCAGCCAGGACTCGGCGAGGTCGGTACGGCCCTGGGCCAGCCAGAGCTCACATTTGACCAGGGTAATCATCGCCAGATAGAACACTGGCGGCACATCCCAGATGTGCATCAGCCGCTCGGCCTCGGCCAGTTCGGCGAACGCTTCGGCAAAGCGCCCTTCACGCCCGTCCAGCGAGGCGATCACGCAGTGGCCGATCAGCACACTGATGTCGCGGCAGGCCCGCGCCTCGACCAGGCCGGCGCGCAGGCGGTTGCGCCCGGCCTCCGGTTGCAGGCGGGCGGCCAGCAGGTAGCCCTCGTACAAGGTCAGTCGCGCCCGCACCGCATACAGGCGTTGCGCCGACAGCCCCTGCAAGCGCTGCAGGCCCTGGCGCACTTCATCCTGGGCGCGCACTACCTCGCCACGGGCGTGCAGCACCCGCGCCCGGTCGTAATGGGCCAGGGCCTCGAACAGCGGGTTGCCAACGCGCTGTGCCAGCTCCAGGGCCTCGCGGTTCCAGCCCCTGGCACGCCAGAAATCACCATCGGCAATGGCCAGGTTGGACAGCGTCGACAGGCACACCAGTCGCTGGCCATAACGCTTATGCGGCAGGCTGTGCAGCGCTTCGCTGCAATAGGCCAGGGTGGCCTCGCGATCGCCGCGCCCACGGGCAATCACGCCACTGAGCGCCAGCCACTGCGCCAGCATGGATTTTTGTGCCGTCGCCGACGGCGCCGGCAGGAACCGGCTCAGATGGCTGGCCAGCTCTTCGGCAGCATCCAGTTGCCCGGCCAGGCCCAGGGCCCAGCTGTACAGGACGATCAGGCGCGGTGTGCTGATCAGCAGGCTGTCGGGCAGGTCCATCTTCCAGCGCAGCAGCATGCCCACGTTCTGCTCGGCCAGCAGTTGCTCCTCGGACAGGTTCTGCACCAGGTTGGCGGCAACATCCAAGTGCCCCGCCCGCAGGGCCTGCTCTACTGCTTCATCGAGCAAACCCTGGCCATGGAACCAGCGGCAGGCGCGCAGGTGCAGGCTCGACAACGGCAGGCTGGTCTGGCGACTGCGCAGCAGATCGGAAAACAGGTGGTGATAGCGGAACCAGCGCCCATGCTCGTCCAGCGGCACCAGGAACACTTGGTGCGCTTGCAGGTAACGAATGATCTCGGCGCTGTCATGGCTTTCGCGCAGGGCATCACACAGCTCGCTGCAGAAGCGCTCCTGGCAGGCGGTGTCGTTCAGGAAGCCCTGGACTTCGGGTGGCAGGATGTCGATCACCTCTTCGAGCAGGTAGTCGCGAATCAGTCCTTCACCGCCATGCAGTGCCTGGGGCAATGCGCTGTCGGCCCCCGATTCGCTGGTCGCCAGTTGCCAGAAGCGCAAGCCGGCCACCCAGCCATCGCTGCGCTGGATCAGGTTGTCCAGCGCCTGGCCGCGCAGGGCCGTGGGTTGTTGACCGAGCACCGCCAACGACTCGTCCGGGGTCAGGCGCAGGTCTTGTTCGTTGAGCTCCAGCAGTTGGCGCGACAGGCGCAAGCGGGCCAGGTGCCAGTCCGGGCGCTGGCGGCTGGTGACCAGCAACACCAGGCCCGGCGGCAGGTGATTGAGAAAAAACTGCAGGCAGCGATCAAGCACCGGGCCCTGGGCCAGGTGATAGTCGTCCAGTACCAACAGCAAGGGATTGTGCGGTTGCAGGTGGCGGGCCAGTTCGTCGAGCAGGCCGTCGAGCCACTCCTCGAAGGCGAAGGGTTGGTGGCGCTGGCGCATCTTGAGCAGGCCCAGGGCCTGATTGCCCACCGCCGGGCAATACTGCTGAAGGCCTTCGAGCAACCGTTCGAGGAAACGCCCCGGATCGCTGTCCCGCCGGCTCAGGCCCAGCCACAGGCTGCTCCAGTGGTTGGGCAGGCCCTGGCAGAACTCCACCGCCAGCGAGCTCTTGCCGAAACCGGCCGGCGCATTGACCAGCAACAGCCGCCCGCCCAGCCCGGACTGCAGACGCTGGCACAATCGCGCCCGCGGCACATGCCCGTCAGGCAGTGGCGGGCGATAGAAACGCCCTTCCAGGGCACTCATGGCCTGGCTGGAGAACCCTTGCGTACGGGACAGATCAGTCATCGCCGGCTCGTTTTAGTTAGGGAATCTTCGGCAGTACGGGTCAGGGCAGACTAGCGGTTATAACGACGCATTTGAAGATGATTGCCCCTCATTGCAGAAAAAAGACTACATCAACGAACGACATTGTTTATTTCAGCATGTGACACAAACAGAAACGCCCCGGCAAGCCGGGGCGTTCTGGGAGATCACACGGAGGTTTGAAGCTTAGCGCACACCTTCCTGGCGAAGCGCTGCGGGCTGGAAGTCACTGAGGGTGGCCGTGAAACCGAAGTCATACGCCCGTTTTTCCTCGTTCTTCATGCCCAGTGCCAAGTAGCGACCCGACTGCAGGTCGTAGATGGCTTCCAGGGTGTACCACGGCACCTGGACGTTGTAATAGTCCTGGGAGTGGGCCTCGGAAACGCGCCACAGTTGGTTGCGACCGTCATACTGGTCGATCACTGCAGCCTGCCAGGTGTCTTCGTCGATGTAGAAGTCACGCTTGGCGTAGATATGACGCTGGCCTGGCTTGAGGGTTGCTACCACGTGCCAGACACGGCGCAGCTCGTAGCGGCTCAGGTCCTGGTTGATGTGACCGGGCTTGATGATGTCCGCATACTTGAGCTTTGGATCGTCGAGCTTGTAGCTGTTGGAGGCGATGTACATCTCCTTCTTGCCTTCCAGTTTCCAGTCGTAACGGTCTGGCGCGCCGTTGAACATGTCCAGGTTGTCGGAGGTACGCAGGCCGTCGGCCGCGGTACCCGGACCATCGTAGGACACTTGCGGGGCCTGGCGTACACGACGCTGGCCGGCGTTGTAGACCCACGCCTTGCGCGGTTCCTTGACCTGGTCGAGGGTCTCGTGGACCAGCAGTACGGTACCGGCCAGGCGCGCTGGCGCCGTCACCTTCTGCTTGAAGTAGAACAGCACGTTGCCAGGGTTGGCCGGGTCGTAGCCCTTGATGCGGTCACGGAAGACGAACTGGTCCTGGAAGTACACCAGGCTGAACGAGCCGTTCTGCTGTGGCGTGGCCTGGGTCACCAGGCGGGTCACGCTGCCGCCGCGGTAACGGGTGATGTGGTTCCAGATCACCTCGACACCGTCCTTGGGAATCGGGAACGGCACGGCAGTGTCGAAGTTCTCCAGGCCGTTGCCACCGGCTACCAGCTTGGTGGTGGTGGCGTTCTTCTTGATCGCGGCGAACACTTCATCCGGCACTGTGGAGCCACGATGGGTCGGGTACACCGGGATCTTGTAGGTGTCCGGGTAGCGCTTGAACATCGCGACCTGGCCAGGGGACAGTTTGTCCTTGTACTGGTCGACGTTCTGCGCCGTGATGGTGTACAGCGGCTTCTCGTTGGCATAGGGGTCAGCCAGGAAGCCCTTGGCATCGACCGCGCCCGCCGTCTTGCCCAGCGGTTTCCAGGCGCTGATCGAACCATCGGCGTTACCGGCCTTTTCAGCACCCATCGGGGTCAGCGTGCTACCCAGCTTGGCCGCCTCGTCGGCGGACACCGCCGCCATGACGCTGGTGGCCAGCAGCGACAAACCCAATACACCGGCTTGCAGCAGATTCTTGGTCATTTTCATATTCATGCTCGTCCTGAATCCGTGTTCTTAGAAGTTCACGCCGAAGCTGAGGGCGATGAAATCGCGATCATCCACAGTGGTGTACTTACCGTCGAAGAAGTTGGTGTACGACAGGCTGGTGGTGTAGGTGTTCTGGTACTCGGCGTCCAGGCCCAGGCTGATTGCCTTGCGCCCTTCCTCGAAGTTGCCGCCAGGGCCCGGGGAGTAGCCGGAAACGTCGTGGGACCAGGCCACGTTGGGCTTGAGGTTGACCCCGGCGAAGACGTCCGGGTAGTCCCAGATCGCCCGGGCACGGTAGCCCCAGGAAGTGCTGGTGGTGTAGCCGTCGTTCTCGCACTTGCGGCTGAGGTTGGCGGTCGAGGCGCCTGGGCCGGCACCGGCGATGGTGCTGGTGTTGAGCGCAACGCAGGTGTCCTGGCCTCCAGTGGCCGGCAACGGACCTGGACCGTAGACCGGGTCACGGCCATAACGGACTTCATGGGCGTTCTCCAGGCCGCCGACATGGGTCACGCCCACTTCACCTACCAGGGTCAGACGGCTGGCGCCCATGACCTGGTCGAAGAAGTGCGTCAGGGTGGTCTGGAACTGGGTCACTTCCTTGCGGCGGTAGCCGTTCAGGTCCTGGCCCGGTACACCGTTGAGCAGGGAGGCGTTGGCCACCGCACCGCCAATCGGACGCACACCGGCGAACAGGATGTCGGTGGTGTTGAGCTGTACCGGCGCGTTCGGACGATAGCTGATTTCACCGCTCCACGCCGTGCCGGTAGGTAAGGTGGTGGAGAAACTCAGGCCGTACAGGCGAATGTCTTCAGGGTATTCGACGAAGTACTCGGAGTTGCCTGCCACGATCAACGGAGCCAGTGGGCGCAACTGCGCAGGCAGGCTGGCGAGGCTTGCGTACACCGACGGGTCGGCGCCGTGGGCACTGAAGATCGGCGCGCGGCTGTGATAGTTCATGAAGTAGGCGCCGAACTCGGTATCCAGCGGTTCGAACATATAGCGCAGGGCCACGCCGAACTGGCCGCTGTCACGGGCATCACGGTCAGCGCCGCGGCGCACCATCACGCCTTCTTCGTTGATGTTCACGCCACGGCTGGCGAGGAACTGCTGGGCCGCTGCCGGCACGGTGCGGCTGCTGTTGAGCACGCGCAGGTTGTCGGTACAGCCGTCGGCGATGATGTCCGGCTGGGAGAAGAAGGTGCCGCAGTTGTCGACGACCGTCTGGTCCCATTCGATCTGGTAGAAGGCTTCGGCCGAGAGCGTGTCGGTCAGGCTCTGGGAAACATAGAACATGTTGACCGGGATCAGGCCTTCCTTGACCTCGGCGCCGGGACGTCGAAAGGCGGCCACGTCGACCGGGTTGATCGAGTTGATACCGTTCTGGATAAAGGTACTTTCACCCCAGCTGACCACCTGCTTGCCCAGGCGCACCGAGCCTGGCTGATCGGCGATCGAGTAGTTGTGGTAGACGAAGGCGTCGAGGATCTGGCCGCCGGAGGACTGGGCGCCCTCTTTGCGGTTGTCGTCGCTGATGTCCTTGAACTCGCGGTGTTCATCCTTGAGCTCGAAGTCGTACCAGTACTTGCCCCGGACAAACACACCGGTATCACCGTACTTGAGCTCCAGGTCGTGGATGCCCTTGAAGATCTTCGAGAAGGTTTCACCGCGCTTGAAGTTCAGGTGGCCATCGTCGGAGGTCTGGGACAGGCCCTTGCCGCCGTTGTTGACGCCGATCAGGTTCTCGTTCGGCTTGGCGGTCGACCAGCTGGCGCCCACGGATAGCGACGAGTCGAATTGACCTTCGATTTCACCGATGTTGAAGCTGACGCCGAATGCAGGACCGGCGAGCGTAGAAGCGAGGCTGACGGCCAGTGGCAGTTTTGCCCGGCGCCAGAACAGATTTACTGATGTCATCGACGCTACTCCATGTACTTTTATTTTTATGGCAGTGAGTCCTTTGCAGAAACGACCCGTTCGACCTGGTGTGAGCTCACCGAATGGCCGCGCGAGTGGCTTTGGCACATGCATGTGCACCCCCCGTTCCTGAAAATCCCCTGACCCGACTATAGCCAGCAGGTACTGGCGCTTGATCCCTCTAAAGTGTGATTTGCATGCTTGCCCCTTCGATGCGGTCGCTATGCCCCACCGCGGCACAACCTCGGGAAGGATGGCTGAAAAATCTCGTTTGACAAGGCCGTCATGTGTCTAGCCTGCGGGTCACGCCCTATCGGGCGTGACCCGCTTGCATTCAGAGGGTGGACAGAAATGTACTGTTACTTGCCTGCCACTGGGTGATGTCCAGGCGGATACGCTTCTTGTCGAGCTTGCCGACACTGGTCTTGGGAATTTCGGTAACAAGGGCAATCTGGCTGGGAATCGCCCACTTGTTGATATGTCCCAGCTCCACGAACGGCTTGAGGTGTTCCTTGAGCAGCTTGGCGTCGACGCTCTGGCCTTCGTGTACCACCAACAGGGCAAACGGGCGTTCGCCCCACTGCGGATCGGCCACGCCGACCACGGCCACTTCGCGAATGGCGGGGTGTCGGCTGATCAGGTCTTCAAGCTCAAGGGACGAGATCCACTCGCCACCGGTCTTGATCACATCCTTGATGCGGTCGCGGATATCGATCACACCCATGCTGTCGAGGGTGGCCACATCGCCTGTGTGCAACCAGCCGCCTTCCCACAGTTCGCGACCTTTTTCCGCTTCGCGGAAGTAGCCCATGGTCAGCCAGGGCGCACGCAACACCAGCTCGCCCTGGGTTTCACCATCGGCCGGGAGGAAGTTGCCTTCGCCATCGACAATCGCCGCCTCCACCATCGGTACCGGTACCCCGGCCTTGATCCGGTAGGTAATGCATTCGTCTTCGCTGCCCGCCAACAGTTCGTCGTTGAGGTGGGCGGCAGACACCAAGGGGCACGTCTCCGACATGCCGTAGGCCGCGGTCAGCTGGATGCCTCGGGCCTTGGCGGCCTCATACAGGGCGCGGTTGAGCGAACTGCCGCCAATGATGATCTTCCAGCCGCCGAAATCCTGGCCCTGCGCACCCTTGGCATTGAGCAGCATCTGCAGGATGGTCGGCACGCAGTGGGAAAAGGTGACCTTCTCGTTGCGCCACAGCTCGCACATCATTTCCGGCTCGTAGCGCCCCGGATACACCTGCTTGATCCCGAGCATGGTCGCCACATAGGGAATGCCCCAGGCGTGAACATGGAACATCGGGGTGATGGGCATGTACACATCATCGCTGCCCAGCAGGCGCACGCTGTCGATACTGCCGGTGACAGCGGCGGCGGCCAGGGTGTGCAGCACCAGTTGGCGGTGAGTGAAGTACACCCCCTTGGGGTTACCGGTGGTGCCGGTGGTGTAGAAGGTGGTGGCCACCGAGTTCTCGTCGAAATCCGGGAAGTCGTAGACCGGGCTAGCCGCTGCCAGCAACTGCTCGTACTCCCCCACCAGGTTCGGCAGGTCGGCAGTCTTGGCATCGCCATCGGTCAGCAGAAGGGTTTTCTCCACCGTGGTCAGCTGCCCGGCAATCGCCTGGTAGAGGCCGACGAAGTCGCTGTTGACCAGCACGAAGCGGTCGTCGGCGTGATTCATGGTGTAGAGGATCTGCTCGGGTGACAGGCGCACGTTGATGGTGTGAACCACCGCGCCAATCATCGGGATGGCAAACATGCACTCCAGGTAACGATGGCTGTCCCAGTCCATCACCGCCACGGTGTCACCGGCCTTGACCCCGGCCTCGGTGAGTACGTTGGCCAGACGGGCGATGCGCTCGTTGAGGGTCAGGTAGTTGTAGCGCAACCGGTCGCGGTAGACGATTTCGCGGGTTTTCTCGTAGCGGCTGCCGGACAGCAACAAACGCTTGATCAGCAGCGGATACTGATAGGCGCCCTCGGCGGGAGGAATGACACGAGTCTGCAACATAAGAGTCCCTTTTCTAGAGTGCACAAGCGGGGCAAGACATAACCCACTCTAGAACGCCGCAACGCCGGCCAAATCAGCCAAAGGTATGATTTGACCGGCAAAGGGTTAGCGGCAAATCGCCATCAGTGCATCTCGGTCAAGGCGATTTTCACACCCAGGGCAATCAGCACCGCGCCCATGGTGCGGTCGAACCAGTGCCCCATGCGGGCAAAGCTGGCACGCACGCGCTGCTGGCTGAACAGCATGGCCACCAGGCAGAACCACAGGCCGGTGGCTGCAGCCAGGTACACGCCGTAACCGGCCTGAATGGCCAGCGGGGTGTGCGGATTGATCACCACGGTGAACAGCGACAGGAAGAACAGCGTGGCCTTGGGGTTCAGGCCGTTGGTCATGAAGCCGGCGACAAAGGCGGCGCGCGGTGTGCGTTCGACGGTCGAGGCCTGGATCGCCTCGCTGCCCGGTGCGGCTGAGCCCGCACGCAGCGCCTTGAAGCCGATGTACAGCAGGTAGGCGGCAGCCAGCCACTTGAGTGCGTTGAACAGCACGATCGACTGCGACACGATCAGGCCGATACCCAGCAGCGAGTAACCCACATGCAGGAAAATCGCCATGCCCACGCCAAAGGCCGTCCAGGTGCCGGCGCGACGGCCGTGGGTCACGCTCTCGCGTACCACCACGGCAAAATCGGGACCGGGGCTGGCCACGGCCAGCAGGTGAATCAAGGCAACAGTGAGAAATTCAGCCCAATACATGGGGGCTCCTTGCGCTGAGGGATGAAAAAGAAAAGTACATTACGCCTTGGACACACAAAGTAACAACCTTTGCAGGAGCAACGGTCTTGAACCACGACCGCTACGCGGTCGATCGAAGGCTGTCGCCAGCGGCTACCCCGGTTTGCCTTGCCACCTGTAGCCGCTGCCGAGGAACGAGGCTGCGATCGACGGCGCAGCGCTCGCCACTCAGGTCGCTTGACTCTCCCCTCGGGGGCAACCCCTGGCCTCATCGCTTTTCAGGATGCTCCCACCTTCGATGAGCAAACGTGTACGGGTCATTCTCGGCCATCCTTCACGCCAAAGCTTTTGCGCCGCCTTGAGCACTGCCTATGCCACCAATGCCCGCACCGGATGCCGGGGCTGCAACAAATGCGCCGTACCGCCCTGGGCTTCTGTGGAATCAGGCCGCAAAAGACGTTAACGTTCGGCCCGATCATCCGCCTCGAACAGACCCGCTACGACTGCATCACCTATCCCACCTGAGCCCCTCGTCAATCATTGGAGCCGCCCATGTCCGCCCCTCGCCGCGCCGTATTCCTCGACCACCTTTCCCTGGACCTTGGCGACCTGAGCCTGGCGCGCCTACGCAGTTGCTTCGACGAGCTGCAGCTGTTCCCGGCCACCCCGCCCGATCACGTTGCCGAGCGCTTGCAAGGTGCAACCGTGGCCATCAGCAACAAGGTGATGATCAATGCCGCCACCCTGGCCGCCTGCCCTGATCTCAAGCTGATTCTGGTAGCCGCCACCGGTACCAACAATGTCGACCTGCAGGCCGCCCGCGCCCAGGGCGTCATGGTCAGCAATTGTCAGGGCTATGGCACCCCGTCGGTCGCCCAGCACACCCTGGCCCTGCTGCTGGCCCTGGCCACGCGCCTGCCGGACTATCAAAAAGCCGTGGCGGCAGGTCAATGGGGCCAGGCCAAGCAGTTCTGCCTGCTGGACTTCCCTATCGTCGAACTGGAAGGCAAGACCCTCGGCCTGCTCGGTCATGGCGAACTGGGTGGCGCAGTAGCGCGCCTGGCCGAGGCCTTCGGCATGCGTGTGCTGCTCGGCCAACTGCCAGGGCGCCCGCCACGGGAAGACCGCCTGGCGCTGGATGAGCTGCTGCCACAAATCGATGCCCTGACCCTGCACTGCCCTCTCAATGAACACACCCGCAACCTCATCGGCGCCCGCGAACTGGCGTTGCTCAAGCCGGGCGCCTTTGTCATCAACACGGCGCGCGGCGGCCTGATCGACGAACAGGCACTGGCCGACACGTTGCGCGCCGGGCACCTCGGCGGCGCGGCCACCGATGTGCTGACGGTCGAGCCACCGGTCGATGGCAACCCGCTGTTAGCGCATGACATCCCCCGCCTGATCGTCACGCCGCACAGCGCCTGGGGCGCGGTGGAGTCGCGCCAGCGCATCGTCGAGCAACTGAGCGAGAACGCCGAGGCCTTTTTTGCCGGCAACCCGCGCCGACAGGTCGGCTAAGCCAGCGCCAGCTCTGGTAAACTGCGCCACTTTTTCAGGAGCCGCCGTCCATGGACCCGCGCAGTGAAGTGTTGCTTCGTCAGGCCGAACTTTTCCAGGGCTCGCTGCTGCTGGCTGGCCTGCCCGCCGACGATCTGCTCGGCAAGCTGCCGGCCGCCGGTGGCTGGTGCTGGCATGCCGGGGATCAGGCTGCGCTCGATGCCCGCTTCGGCGGTCGTAGCCACTTTGGCGTAGAAGCACCGGCCCATGGCTTCGACGCCGCCGTGCTGTTTCTGCCCAAGTCCCGCGACCTGGCCAACTACCTGCTCAATGCCCTCGCCTCGCGCCTGGCCGGGCGCGAACTGTACCTGGTCGGCGAAAAACGCGGGGGGATCGAAGGCGCAGCCAAGCAACTGCACGCCTTCGGCAAGCCGCGCAAGCTCGACAGCGCCCGTCATTGCCAACTGTGGCAGGTCACGGTCGAACACGCCCCTGAGGCCAGGCCACTGGAAAGCCTGGCTGAGTACTTCCAGTTGCCGCTGGTCGATGGTGCATTGCAGATCGTCACCCTGCCGGGTGTGTTCAGCCACGGCCGCCTGGACCGGGGCACCGCGCTGCTGCTGGAGCACCTGGACCACCTGCCGGTCGGCAAGGTGCTCGATTTCGGCTGTGGCGCAGGTGTGCTCGGCGCTACCCTCAAGCGCCGCTACCCGCAAAGCCAGGTGACGATGCTGGATGTCGACGCCTTTGCCGTGGCCAGCAGTCGCCTGACCCTGGCGGCCAATGGCCTGGACGCCGAGGTGATCTGCGGTGATGGCATCGACGCCGCCCCCCGTGGCCTGGATGTGATCCTGAGCAATCCACCGTTCCATACCGGTGTTCATACCAATTACCAGGCATCGGAAACCCTGCTGAAAAAATCAGCCGATCATCTGCAAAAAGGTGGCGAACTTCGCCTTGTTGCCAATAGCTTCCTGCGCTACCAGCCGCTGATCGAAGGCGCGCTTGGCAACTGCCAGGTACGTGCCGAAGGGCAAGGCTTCAAGATCTACCAGGCAACACGGGGATAAAAACAGCGCTTGCCGAAACGGATTTGCCTAGGCAGAATCCGCTCCGTCCTAGGGGAGTAGTCTCCCGCGAGCGCCCTGCTCGCCCGGTACGCGTCAACATACTTGGTCCACAGACCATGGCGCGTACGACCCACGGTCCGCACAGACGGACCCAGGGTTTGACAAGACCTATGACACGCACACCTTACCCGGGGCGGGAAGGCTGTACGTGTCATAGCCGTGTCGACCCGCCCCCGTAGGAATCCTGATGCTGGAATCATTGCTCGTACCGACCGCGATCGTGGCCCTCGCCGAAATTGGCGACAAGACCCAACTGCTCGCGCTCATCCTCGCCGCCCGCTTTCGCAAGCCCTGGCCGATCATCGCCGGTATCATCGCCGCCACCCTGGCCAACCATGCCGCAGCGGGTGCCGTTGGCGCCTGGGTCAGCACCTTCTTCTCCGCCGCCACCCTGCACTGGATCCTTGCTGCCAGCTTTGCTGCCACTGCGCTGTGGACATTGATTCCCGACAAAATGGACGATGACGAAGCCAGCACGGCCCGTCGCTTCGGTCCGTTCCTGACAACCCTGATTGCGTTCTTCATCGCTGAAATCGGTGACAAGACCCAGGTAGCCACGGTCATGCTGGCAGCCCAGTATCCGCACCTGATCATGGTCATTATCGGAACCACCCTGGGCATGCTGATTGCCAACGTACCGGTGGTATTGGCGGGCAACTTCGCCGCCGAGAAACTGCCGCTGACCCTGATCCGTCGCCTGGCGTCGGCCGCCTTCTTCGTACTGGCGGGCGTGGCGGTGTATTCGGCGATGCAGGTCAGTGGCTGGTTTGGGTAATTGATCGCGGGACAACCCCGCTCCCACTGTTTTTTGGGAGCGGGGTTGCCCCGCCATGCTTTCAGTTACTTCTTTGCCTGCTCATACAACGGCATCACTTTAGGAATCGCCGCCCGCAGCGAAGTCTGGCGGCTGTCAGAGGCCGGGTGAGTGCTCATGAACTCAGGCTGCGAGCCACCGGAAGCGGCGGCCATCTTGTCCCACAGGGTGATGGCAGCATTCGGGTTGTAGCCAGCACGGGCCGCCAGTTCCAGGCCGATCAGGTCGGCTTCGTTCTCGTTGGCGCGACTGTTGGGCAGGGTCATGCTGTACTGCACCACGGTGTCGGCAAGCGCCAGGCTGTCCTGGCCCAGGCCCAGCAAGGCCCCGGCGCCGGAGCGCGCCATCTGGATGCCGTAGGCCTTGGACATGGCTTCACGGCCATGTTCACGCAAGGCGTGGGCGATTTCATGGCCCATGACCGCGGCGATCTCGTCATCGGTCAGCTTGAGCTTGTCGATCAGGCCGGTGTAGAAAAAGATCTTGCCGCCCGGCCCGCAGTTGGCGTTGAGCTCGTCGCTCTTGATCAGATTGACCTCCCAGCTCCATTGCGCCGCATCCGGGCGGAACTTGGGCGCCTGGGCAATCAGGCGGTCGGCGATCACCTGCACACGCTTGGCCGTGGCGCTGGTCTTGTCGACGGCGCCCTGGTTGGAGGCCTCGCTCAAGGTCTGCTGGTAAGACTGTGCATACATCTGATTGACCTCGTCGGTCGACAGCATGCTGAACATGTATTGCTTACGCTCGACACCCACGGCGCCGCCGCTGGTGGTGTTCACTGCCTGGCATCCAGCAAGCAGTACGCTGGCACTCAGGGCGCCAATGACAAAAGACTTACGCATGAAAACACTCCATTCGAACATGCCGCGTATCCTAGGCCGACTCGATTGAGCCCGCTACACCCCCGACGAAGAATTCTCCAGACGGCACTCATGCTTTGACCTGCACGGGCCGATAACGCAAGGCAGACGAATTTTCTTGCGCGTGGAGCCTTTCATGAAGTTCAGGTCGATCCAGTTTTCCGTCGCCGCCCTCGCCGGTGCCATTGTCTTGAGCATTGTCGCCGCCCTGGTGCTCTACGCCGTGTATTCCGGCCAGCGTACCCAAGAGCTGGTGCAAACCCGCACCCAGCAGCAGTTCGAGGCGGTGATCGAGCAGCGCCTGACCGCCCTGGCCCGCACCCAGGTGAGTGAAATCCAGCGCGGCCTGGAAGCGCCCCTGCTGATCGCTCGCGGCCTGGCCACCACTAACGCCATGCTGGGCATGAAGGATGCCAGCGGCAATCCCCAACTGGTCATCGAACGCCCGCAACTGATCGCGCTGCTCAAGCAGACCGCCGTGACCAATCCGCTGATCCTGGGCACCTATCTTGGCTGGGAAGCCGGCGCCCTGGACAACGACGACAACCGTTTCGTCGGCACCTCCATCACCGGCATCGACAGCGTCACCGGCCGCTTCCTGCCCTGGTGGTTCCGCAATGATGACGGCAGCCTGGGCCTGGACAAGCTGGCCGACGTCAACGACCAGACCATCCTGGCCACGGGTGTGCGCGCCAGTGAGTACTACCTGTGCCCGCGGGAGTCGAAGAAGGCCTGCGTGATCGACCCGGCGCCTTACGAGGTCGGCAACAAGGTGGTGATGCTCGCGTCATTCGTCGAGCCCATCATGATCGATGGCAAGTTCCAGGGCATCGCCGGTGCCGACCTGTCGGTGAACTTCATCCAGGAACTGCTCAATACGGCGGATCAGCAACTGTATGACGGTGCCGGCGAGCTGGCACTGGTGTCTGGCAACGGCCGCCTGGTGGCGTTCACCAAAGACCCGGGCAAGTTCGGTGCAAAAGCCAGCGAGGCCCTCGACGCGGGCGCCGCTGCCACACTGAGCCAGCTCAGCGGTGAAACCCTGCGCTACCAGGTCAATCAGGGCGCCAATCGCATCGAGCTGTACCTGCCCTTCAAGATCGGCAACACCGACGCTCGCTGGACTCTGCTGCTGGAGTTGCCGCTGAGTGCGGTAATGGCCGACATCAATAAACTGCAGGATGAACTCAGCGCCCAACGCCGCACCGACCTCACCGGCATGACCGTGGTGGGCCTGGGTATTGCGGCCCTGGGCCTGCTGGTGATCTGGCTGCTGGCCCACGGCATCGCCCGCCCACTGCGCCAGATGGTCGCCATGCTCGATGACATCGCCCAGGGCGAAGGCGACCTGACCCGGCGCCTGAGCAGCGACCGCGCCGATGAACTGGGCTCGATCGCCAAAGGTTTCAATACCTTCCTGAGCAAGCTGCAGGCGATGATCAGCCAGGTGGTGGCCTCGGTGCAGAAGGTCAGCGACTCCTCGGAGCACACCGCCGACATCGCCATCCGCACCAACCAGGGCGTACACAAGCAAATGGCCGAGATCGACCTGGTGGCCACCGCCGTACACGAAATGACCGCCACCGCCCAGGATGTGGCACGTAACGCCACTCATGCCGCCCAGGCCGCCAGCAACGCCGACCAGGCCGCCCACCAGGGCCTGCAGATTGTGCGTGATACCTCCCACTCGATCAGCGCCCTGGCCGACGAGATTGGCCGGGCGGTAAGCGTGGTGCAGACCCTGGCCCGCGACAGCGAGAACATCAACGCCATCCTCACCGCCATCCGCGCCATTGCCGAGCAGACCAACCTGCTGGCCCTGAACGCGGCCATCGAGGCAGCGCGTGCCGGTGAACAAGGCCGTGGCTTTGCGGTGGTGGCCGACGAGGTGCGCAACCTGGCGCAGAAAACCCAGCAGGCCACCGAAGAAATCCAGCAGATGATCCAGCAACTGCAGCAAGGCACTCGCGATGTGGTACGGGTGATGGAAGACAGCCAGGGCAAGACCGACGACAGCGTGCAACAGGCCGCACGCGCTGCCCAGGCGCTGGAAAGCATCACCCAGGCGGTGTCGGTGATCAACGACATGAACACCCAGATCGCCAGTGCGGCAGAAGAGCAGAGCGCGGTGGCCGAGGACATCAACCGCAATGTGATCAATATCGGACAGGTGGCCAATGAAGTGGCCGGTGGCGCGGATGAGTCGAGTACCGCCAGTGCCGAATTGACCAAGCTGGCCGAGCAACAGCGACGCTTGATCAATCAGTTCAGGGTTTGAATTCATCGCCGCCGCGGGAGCGGGCTTGCCCCGCGAAAGCGCCGTCAAGCCGGAGTCAAACACTCCGGCCCATTGAGCTTCGGATCATTCACAAAATTGGCCAGCACCCGCTCACGCAAGGGTGCCTGGGTGCTGGCCAGCAATTCAAACAGCCGCGCCGAGGGTGTCTCGGGATCCAGCCACATCGCTTGCCCTGCAGCATCGAGGATCAGCGGGCGACGCTGATTCACTGCAGCCTGGGTCACCACCGCCGTGCTCAACCAGACCTGGTCCTGCACCGGGTACGCCTCCCAGATCGCCGCAAAGAACAGCGAAGAGCCCTCTCCCGGTGTCAACCAGTACGGTCGCTTGCGCTGGGTACCGCGCCACTCGTAGAAACCATTGGCCGGCATCAGGCAACGGCGCACCCGAAAAGCCTCGCGAAACATCGGCTGCTCGGCCAGGGTCTCGGCCCGGGCATGGGCGGGCGTGCGCGAAAGGTCAGTGAGCCAGGCCGGGGTCAATCCCCAGCGCGCTCGTGCAAGCGCCGGCTGGCCGTCGAGCTGGCGCTGGATCAGTACCGAGTTACCCGGGGAAATGTTCCATTGCGCCTGCTGGTCGGTCGGGAACCCCGGCAATGCAGCAAAGGCAGGAGACCAGCGAAACAGCGCATAACGTCCACACATGAGGGATAGAGACCTAGCAAATCAGGGTTCCGGGAACACTCTCCGGCTCGTCGCCAACCAGTGGCTGGGCAGCATTGTACGCGGCGATCAACTGGCGTGCGTAATCGGCCTGGTCATCCGCCACTGCCAGCCCCAACAACCCCTGCATCGGCAGGTCCCCCATGGCGCCGATCAGGTCGCGCCCCACCAGGTGAACCGTGACCCCCTCACTGTCTAGCATCCCCATCAGCATTTGCGCTTCCAGCAGGCTTTCCGGCTCATAGATTCGTTGCATCAGTCATTCTCACCGTAGACATCAAGCATCCATTCGTCACCATGCACTTGTAATACAAAGCGGATGGGCTTGCAGCACACCTGGCAGTCCTCGATGTACTCCTGGTCACCACCGGACAGGTCCACTGTCGTCTCGACTTCTTCACCGCAATAAGGACAATCGTAGAACGCAGCTTCGAGCATCGCGGCCTCCACAGTGACTTGTGCGTATAATTGCCGGTCTATTTACAGGACCTGCGCGTGCTCGAACCGTTTTTCGAGCCCCGGCCCTACCTATTACCCTAGCCGTTTCCAACAAGAGAGCATGATGGGCGAATTCGATGCCATCCGACCGTACGACGACGCTGAGGTCCCTGCCGTTCTGGCACGCCTGCTCAGCGACCCGGCATTTCTCGATATCCTCACCCACTTCCGCTTCCCGCGCATGGCCGGTGCCTTCGGTTGGCTGCTCAAGCCGCTGATCGCCCGGCGCCTGCGCAAAGAGTTCGCCGGGGTCAGCTGCGTCTCGACCCTGCAGGACAAGGTTGAGTACTACGTCGACCACACCATTGAGCGCGCCACCGACGGGGTGACCTACACCGGCGTCGAACTGCTCAAGTCCGGCACCGCTTACCTGTTCCTGGCCAACCATCGCGACATCGTCATGGACCCGGCGTTCGTCAACTATGCGGTATATCACGCCGGCCTGCCCACGCCACGGATCGCCATCGGCGACAACCTGCTGCAGAAGCCGTTCGTCAGCGACATGATGCGTCTGAACAAGAGCTTTATCGTTCACCGCTCCATTACCGGCCGCCGGGAAAAGCTCGCTGCCTACCAGCTGTTGTCGGCGTATATCAATCATTCGATCCGCAACGACGGCCAATCGATCTGGATCGCCCAGGCTGAAGGGCGGGCCAAGGACGGCGACGATCGCACTGATTCGGCGATCCTCAAAATGTTCCACATGAGCCGCAAGGACGAGCCGTTCGGCACAGTGATCCAGTCACTGAACCTGAGCCCGGTGTCGATCAGCTACGAATACGACCCGTGTGACCAGGCCAAGGCCCGGGAGCTGTTCATTCGCGCCACCACCGGCACCTACAGCAAGGCACCGGGTGAGGATGACCTGAGCATTGCCCAGGGCATTACCGGCTACAAAGGCCGGGTACACATCAACTTCGCCCCGCCAGTGACCGCGTTCTTCGAGGACACCAAGCAATTGGCGGTAGAGATCGATCGGCAGATCCTGGGTGGCTACCGGCTGTTCCCGGTGCACTACCTGGCGTATGCACAGTGGGCCGATGCCGATCCGGCACTGGAGGTGCCCAAGGCCGACAAGCTGTTCCCGGCCGATGAACTGGCCCGTGCCCAGGCCGAATGGCAGCGCCGCCTGGACGCCTGCCCGGCCGAGCACCGGCCGTACCTGGTGTTGCAGTATGCGATGCCGGTGCGCAATCAGTATCGGGTCAAGGCGGGCTTGGGGCTGTAGCGCGATCGCGGGGCGAGGTCTCGACTTGCCCCGCGAAGTTTCATACCCAGGTACTGAACCAGGACAGCAGCAGGGCCAGCGCCAGGAAGGCAAAGCCCAGAATGTAGTAGAAGCGGTTGATACGCAGGGTCATGCCATCGACCACCGCCTCATCGCTCACAGCGCCCGCAAGGGCCTGGGCCTCGCGACGCCGGGCACTGTGCAGCAGCAGGCCGCCAGGGCAGGTAATCAGCAGCGCCAGCACGTTGATCAGCTTGGCCGGATGGGCGGCAATCAGCGCCCAGAGCATTTGCAACGACATTACACAACCTCGAAGTCATACGTCGGCGGGCATTCTAACCAAGCCTGCGTACAAGTCCTGTGCTTTTCGACCAACGACAAGCTGCGTCATACGATCGTCATCCACACGCGCGAACATACCGACCCTCGTGACCAAATGGAGCTTGTGATGTTGCACGCCGAAAACCAGGACCGCCTCTACCTGATCGCCCCAAGTGAAGAACAGCAAGCGTTGATCGACGGTTTGGCCTTCAACGTCCAGGACCGCCAATGGTTGGTGTATTGCGCCTTGGGTGGCCACGCCCACGACGACCTGCCCGAGGTCGACGGCCAGACTGGCATCAGTGTGCTGGACTTCTACGTCGAGGCGGCCTGAACCTGCGCGCACAAAAAAAGCCCGATGCCTGCGGTGCAGCCATCGGGCTTTTTTATGCGTCGGGTTTACTCGCCCAGGATCTGGCCGATGGCCTGGTCCTTGAACAGGCGAGTCAGGGCGTCGCTGAGTACGTCGCTGACCAGCTTGGTATTGGTTTCCTGGTTCGGCGCCATGCCGAAGCGCTGGTCCAGGGAGGCGCCGTAGCGGCCGCTGTAGCGACGGTTGGCATTGGAGACGTCAGCCTTGAAAGTGGCGCCAATGGTGGCTTCGGTCACGTACATGCCCTCCTTGGGCGACTGGTACTTGAGCTCGGCCAGGGTCACGGTCAACTGCGGTGCGTTGTAGGCATTGGGCGTCGGGGTGAAGCCGAGCAGGCGTACAGCGGCTTCGGCCTGGGCCTGCAGCTTGGGCAGGATGTCATTGCCGGTCACGGTGATGGCGCTGGTTTCAGGGTACAGGCCACCGCGGGTGCCCAGGGTTTGGGTACCACGGCCATCAACAACCTTGACCACTACCGGCTGGCCGTGGCCGACCGGGGCGAGCTGGGCGGTCAGCTTAGGTTGCGGACTGAGCTGTTGCGGGCTGTGGGCACAACCGACCAGGGTCAGACTGGTCACCGCGATCAAACCGAACAACAAACGTTGCAACATGCTCATTTCTCCAGGATAGGCAGCAAAGGCCGCCAGTATAACCAGCACGGCGCAGCCCAGCTATCAGCGTGCCACTGGCGATTAGGACCGCCATTCAAGCCAGCGGTTCGCTGTCACAATCGCTTCATCACCCCGCGGCTATGCTGGCGCCCAGAACACTCAACGAGGAATTACGCCATGTCCCGGTTCTGGACTTCCCTGTTTGGCCGCCCACATATGCGCAGCTTCGCCCGTCTCGATAATCAGGGCCGTTGCCTGGCGTTCAAGCAGTGCGCGGTGCCACCTGGTGGCGCCGAATGGGTGGAAATCGACGAAATTCGCCTGGCCTGGCTCAACCGCCCCCTGCCCGCCAGCGCACGGGTTTGCACGCCTGCGCGCGGCAACTGGGTGCAACGCAGCCTGGCCGCCTGACGGTTGCTTCAATAAAAGTCGCTAATAAAGATCATTTCTGCCCGCGACATCGTTATAATCTCCCCCCGATTATAAGGACGTCTCCTGATCGGGCCTCGCAGCACCGCCAATGTTCATCATTGCGCATCCTCCGCACCGCCCACAGAGAGCCTTCCACACAGGTCTTGCACCAGCCAGTGTGCCTGCGTCATTTGGCCCTCTGCTCTGCCTGAACCTGCCGGGCCTGCCATCGCGCAGTCCCTTTTGAGGTTCACGACTCCAAAAGAGCGTGAAAAAACGGGTTTTCACAACTTCACGAGAGTGTGGCGAGCAATGAACAGTCTGGCATGTGCAAAAGCACCTAAAGTGTCCCGAACAGCCCTGAACAGCTGGCAAACGTGCTCATCCAGGATGAGTGCCTGAGGCCGGTCCATAACGCACGACGGACACCTTGACCATAAGTCGAATTGCCGCACCGGCCTTAAAATGCGTTCATAGGCAACGCAAAGCCCGGTTGGCGGTGTCCGCTGAAGTTGCAAAAACTGCGAAGAATCGGACATGGCGATCCTGGCAAAGCCAAGGATCCTATGCTGTCAATTTGGTGCTGTAGATTTTGGAGACGCGTTAATGGCGCAGAACGAAGCAGTCGATGTAGTACTGGTAGGGGCAGGCATCATGAGTGCCACCCTGGCCGTACTGCTCAAGGAACTCGACCCGGCAATCAAGCTGGAAGTCGTCGAGTTGATGGATTCGGGTGCCGCGGAAAGTTCCAACCCGTGGAACAACGCCGGGACCGGCCATGCCGGGCTGTGTGAACTGAACTACACGCCGCAGGCCGCCGACGGCAGCATCGACA
Organism: Pseudomonas vranovensis; assembly: GCF_040438935.1. Classification (NCBI taxonomy): domain Bacteria; kingdom Pseudomonadati; phylum Pseudomonadota; class Gammaproteobacteria; order Pseudomonadales; family Pseudomonadaceae; genus Pseudomonas; species Pseudomonas vranovensis. Next base: position 4,026,002 of record NZ_CP159259.1, read on the forward strand.
TCAAGAAAGCGGTGCACATCAACACCCAGTTCGAGGTTTCCCGGCAGTTCTGGGCCTACCTGAGCAAGAAAGGCGCATTCAGCTCGCCACGGGCGTTCATCAACCCTGTGCCGCACCTGAGCTACGTCGAAGGTGACAAAGGCGTGAGCTTCCTGAAGAAGCGCTTCGAGCTGCTCAAACAGCACCATGCCTTCTCCGAGATGGAGTACACCGAAGACAAAGCGCTGATGAGCGAGTGGATGCCGCTGATGATGCCGGGTCGCCCTGCCGACCAGAAAATCGCCGCCACCCGCGTCATGAAAGGCACCGACGTCAACTTCGGCGCCTTGACCAACAAGCTGCTCAAGCACCTGGCCAACGCGCCGGATGCCCAGGTCAAGTACTGCAAGCGTGTTACCGGCCTGCGCCGAAACGGCAGCGGCTGGACTGTCAGCATCAAGGACGTCAACAGCGGCAGCAGCCGTGAAGTCGACGCCCGCTTCGTGTTCCTCGGCGCCGGTGGCGCGGCACTGCCGCTGCTGCAAGCCTCGGGTATCGAAGAAAGCAAAGGCTTCGGCGGCTTCCCGGTCAGCGGCCAGTGGCTGCGTTGCGACAACCCGGAAGTGGTCAAGAAGCACCAGGCCAAGGTCTACAGTCAGGCAGCCGTCGGCTCGCCGCCGATGTCGGTGCCACACCTGGACACCCGCGTCGTCGACGGCAAGACCTCCCTGCTGTTCGGTCCTTACGCAGGCTTCACCACCAAGTTCCTCAAGCACGGCTCGTTCCTCGACCTGCCGCTGTCGGTACGCATGGGCAACATCGGCCCGATGCTGGCTGTGGCCCGCGACAACATGGACCTGACCAAATACCTGGTGAGCGAAGTGATGCAGTCGATGGAACAGCGTCTTGATTCGCTGCGTCGCTTCTACCCCGAGGCCAAAGCCGAGGACTGGCGCCTGGAAGTGGCCGGTCAGCGTGTGCAGATCATCAAGAAAGACCCGAAGAAAGGTGGCATCCTGCAGTTCGGTACCGAACTGGTGGCCGCCAAGGACGGTACCCTCGCCGCCCTGCTCGGTGCCTCCCCGGGCGCCTCGGTAACGGTGTCGATCATGCTGGACCTGATCGAGCGCTGCTTCCCTGAGCAAACCAAGGGTGCCTGGGCTGCCAAGCTCAAGGAAATTTTCCCGGCCCGGGAAAAGGTCCTGGCCGCCGATGCTGCGCTGTACCACAAGATCAGCGCGCACAACGACGAGGTCCTGGGCCTGGTCGAAAACAGCCCTGCGCAAAACTACGCGTAACGCACCGGCATAAAAAAACGCCCTTCGGGGCGTTTTTTTATGGGCGCGGTTCAATCAACCACGGGCTTTGCCGATGATCTCGATGTACTCGGCGCCATTGCGCTGGTCGCGGATCTGATCGACGAAGGTCTGGCCGTGCTCGTCCTTGCCGTCCAGGTCCAGGTCCAGCCCGGCCTCGACGAAGAAGCCGACAAAGCGCTCGAAGTCATCGATGCGCAGACCACGATAGGCCTTGACCAGCTTGTGCAGCGAAGGCGAAGTCGCATCAGCCGGCTCGTACTGCAGGAAGGATTTGACGTACTCGTCGCTGATCTCATCCCCAATCACTTGCTTTTTGTCTTTACGCATTACCGACTCCAACTGAACCATCACGGACATTTTCACGGGCCGGCAGTTTACCCCTGCCTAGCCCCGGCGCTCAACGCGCACGTACGGCCCCGGTGTGCAGATCGGCCCAGACATGGCCATTGGAATAGCTGAGGAACTGTACATAGACGGTGTCGTTGCGCAGCAAGTCGAGGATCACCTGGTACTGGCTGAGTGGGTAGTTCAGGTTCAGGACTTTGCTCTTTTCGTCGAACACCGGCTTTTTCAGGCTTTTGCTTTCGCCGTCGAAGCTGATCAACACCTGGCTCAGGGTGGCCCCCTTGCTCAACGGCTTGCCCTTGAGGCGCAGCGTCAACGGCGCTGTCACCGGAATGGGTTGCTGGTTGGACTGGCGCTGGTTGCCGACCACTACCGAGTAACTGGTGACTTGCAGCAGTTGCTGGGTCTCGGCGGCTTCCTGGCGCAGGGACAAGTCATCCGGCGGCAGGAACTGATTGTGCAGGGGGGCAGCAGCCAGAGGCATGCTCAACAGCAGAAGAAGAGGGGCAATCGCACGCATGGCAGGCTCCTTGGGGCGGCCTGGCACTTTAGCAGATTGTGGGAGCGGGCTTGCCCCGCGATGCGATGTGGCTGATAGACCACAGTCGCGAGCATGTCGAGCCGTCGCACCGCCGCTCCTGCAGTGATCTCAGGCGAACTGCGCGCGCATCCAGGCCTGGTACTCGGCCACGCCCGGTTCACCTTCACGAGGCGCCCAACCGGCCAGTTCACCGTCGCCGACGGGGCGATAAGGGCCGGACTTGCACTCGAACATCACGCTGTCCGCTTCCAGCACCACCAGGCCATGAAAGGTACCCGGCGCCAAGTCGACACCCAGGCAATCGCCACCGGCCTCGAGCACCCGCTTGTCGAGCACCGCACCCTGCTCATCGAAGATCAACAGGCCCAGCTTGCCGCGCAGCACGATCAGGCACTCGGCCTTGTCGGCCGACAGGTGCCGATGCGGCGGGATGTAGGTGGAAGGCTGCAGCCCCACCGCCATGCGGTGGCAAGGCTCTTCCATCTCGTGGAAGTTGTGATGCTGGCGACCACGGGGGTTGGCCGCCGAATCGGCTGCCAGCTCGGAAAACAACGATTGATCGAGAAAACCGGGCTGGCGCATGAGTCAGAGTCCTTTTACGGCAAAGATACCGTTGGCGTTGCGCCAGTAACCCTTGTAGTCCATGCCATAGCCGAACACATAGCGGTCGACGCAGCTCAGGCCGCAGAAGTCGGCCTTGAGTTGGGCGCTGGCCTTGCGGTCGTGGTCCTTGTCGATCAGTACGGCGGTATGCACGGCGCGGGCACCAGCATGCTTGCAGAAGTCGATAATGGCACTGAGGGTATGACCCTCGTCAAGAATGTCATCGATGATCAGTACGTCGCGGTCGATGAACGAAACTTCCGGCTTGGCTTTCCAGAACAGATCACCACCGCTGGTCTGATTGCGGTAGCGGGTGGCGTGCAGGTAGGAGGACTCGAGCGGGAACTGCAAATGAGTGAGCAGTTTGCCGGCGAAGATCAGGCCACCGTTCATCACACAGAACACCACCGGGTTGCGCTCGGCGAGCACGTCGCTGATCTGCGCGCCAACGCGGGCAATGGCGGCCTCGACTTCGGCTTCGGTGTAAAGGCAGTCAGCCTCTCGCATGACTTGACGGATATGCTCGAGATCAGCGGACATGGCGCTCTCCAAGGGGCAGCAATTGAGAAAAGCGGGCAAAGGTACGCATCCAGGGGCGTCAGATCAAGCATTTATGGACTAACGTCCAGAATGCCTATAGGACACAGGTGGCTGAATAGATTAATCTACCGCCGTTTTTTTGCCCGCCCCCCGGAGCCTTTCCCTATGCCTACCCGTGAGATCCGCCACCCGCTGATCCGTCACAAGCTCGGCCTGATGCGCCGTGCCGATATCAGCACCAAGAACTTTCGCGAACTCGCCCAGGAAGTCGGCACGCTCCTGACCTACGAAGCGACCAAAGACCTGCCACTGGAAACCTACGAAATCGACGGTTGGTGCGGCAAGGTCCAGGTCGAGAAAATCGCCGGCAAGAAGATTACTGTAGTACCGATCCTGCGTGCCGGCATCGGCATGCTCGACGGCGTGCTCAGCCTGATCCCGGGTGCCAAGGTCAGCGCCGTGGGCGTTGCCCGCAACGAGGAAACCCTGGAAGCACACACCTACCTGGAAAAGCTCGCCCCGGAAATCGACGAGCGCCTGGCCCTGATCATCGACCCGATGCTGGCCACCGGCGCCTCGATGGTTGCCACCATCGACCTGCTGAAGAAAGCCGGCTGCAAGGACATCCGCGCGATGGTGCTGGTTGCCGCCCCCGAAGGCATTGCCGTGGTCGAGAACGCCCACCCGGACGTGCAGATCTACACCGCCTCGATCGACGAGTGCCTGAATGAACACGGCTACATCATCCCGGGCCTGGGCGATGCCGGTGACAAGATCTTCGGCACTAAGCAGAAGGACGCCTGAACATGCAGCAGGAGTTCAACGACCCGCTTTGGCGCCAGGTCCTCTCTGGCGCGCAGATGCTGTTCGTCGCCTTTGGTGCCTTGGTGCTGATGCCGCTGATCACCGGCCTCGACCCTAACGTCGCGCTGTTCACTGCGGGCCTGGGAACTCTGCTGTTTCAGGTGGTGACCGGCCGTCAGGTTCCGGTCTTCCTGGCTTCAAGCTTTGCCTTCATCACCCCGATCATTCTCGCCAAAGGCCAGTTCGGCCTGGCCGAGACCATGGGCGGGATCATGGCCGCAGGTTTCGTCTATACCTTTTTGGGCCTGGCGGTGAAGATCAAGGGCACAGGCTTTATTGATCGCCTGCTGCCGCCCGTGGTGATTGGCCCGGTGATCATTTCCATTGGCCTGGCCATGGCGCCGATCGCCGCCAACATGGCCATGGGCAAGGCCGGAGACGGCACCGAGCTGCTGCCTTACAGCACGGCCATGATGATCTCCATGCCAGCCCTGCTGACCACGTTGATCGTCGCCGTGTTCGGCAAGGGCATCTTCCGCCTGGTGCCGATCATCGCTGGTGTCCTGGTAGGCTTTGGTCTGTCGTTCTACTTTGGCGTCGTCGACACCGCCAAGATCGCCGCTGCGCCTTGGCTGGCGCTGCCGAACTTCACGGCGCCGGCGTTCAACTGGCAGGCAATCCTGTTCATCGTGCCGGTTGCCCTGGCGCCCGCCATCGAGCATATCGGCGGCGTCATTGCCGTGGGTAGCGTGACCGGTCGCGACTACCTGAAGAAGCCCGGCCTGCATCGCACCCTGCTTGGCGACGGTATCGCCACCACCACTGCCGGCCTGTTCGGCGGTCCGCCCAACACCACCTACGCCGAAGTCACGGGCGCGGTGATGCTGACCAAGAACTACAACCCGAAGATCATGACCTGGGCGGCGATTTTCGCCATCACCCTGGCCTTCATCGGCAAGTTCGGCGCGCTGCTGCAAAGCATTCCGGTGCCGGTGATGGGCGGCATCCTGTGCCTGCTGTTCGGCTCGATCGCGGCGGTAGGCATGAACACCATGATCCGCCACAAGATCGACCTGGGCGAAGCTCGCAACCTGGTGATCGTCTCGGTAACGCTGGTGTTTGGTATTGGTGGCGTGCTGGTGGGTACCGGCACCGGCCCTGATGATTGGGGCCTCAAGGGTATTGCCCTGTGTGCGGTGGTCGCCATTGCGCTGAACCTGCTGCTGCCGGGGAATGACGGCTGGAAGAACAAGGTTCAGGACTGAACAGCATCGCGGGGCAACGTCTCGACTTGCCCCGCGATCATTTCATCAAGCCTGCTCGCACATCCCCTTCAACGCCTGTACCCATTGCGGGTGATCATTCAGGCACGGCACAAGCACCAACTCCTCCCCGCCCGCCTCGATAAACTGCTCGCGACCGCGATCGCCAATCTCCTCCAGCGTCTCGATACAGTCGGCGACAAAGGCCGGGCACATCACCAGGAGCTTCTTCACGCCCGCCTTGCCCAGTTCGTCCAGGCGGGTCTCGGTGTAGGGTTCGATCCACTTGGCCCGCCCCAGGCGCGACTGGAACGACACCGACCACTTGCCATCCGGGATCCCCATCTGCCGGGCGAATGCCTGGGCAGTACGGATGCACTGGCCGCGATAGCACACCGCGAGCATCTCAGGCGAGGAATCGCGACAGCAGTCCGGGTCCTGGAAGCGGTGGCTGCCGGTAGGGTCGAGTTTCTTCAGGTGCCGCTCGGGCAGGCCGTGGAAGCTCAGCAGCAGATGGTCGTAGTCCTGCTCAAGGTAAGGTTTGGCACTGGCCACCAACGCATCGATGTACGCCGGGCGGTCGTAGAACGGCTGCAGCACACGCATTTGCAGCGGCAGTTTCTGTTCTGCGATCACCTGGCGCGCCTGCTCGACCACCGTGGTCACGGTGCTGTCGGCAAATTGTGGGTAGAGCGGTGCCAGGGTGACCTGCTTCACGCCCTGTGCAGCCAGGCGCGCCAGGACGGTCGGCAACGAAGGCTCGCCGTAACGCATGGCCATTTCCACCGGGCCATGGTTCCACTGCTCGCGCATGGCCTCCTGCAGGCGGCGGGTCAGTACCACCAACGGTGAACCTTCATCCCACCAGATCGAGGCATAGGCATGGGCCGATTGCTCAGGGCGCTTGATCAGGATCAGCGACACCAGCAGGCGCCGCACGGGCCACGGCAGGTCGATGACGTAGGGATCCATCAGGAACTGATTGAGGTAGCGGCGCACATCGGCCACCGAGGTGGAGGCCGGCGACCCCAGGTTGACCAGCAGCAGAGCGTGATCCGTCATGCAACGTCCTATTTCAGAGGCGACTGGACAACTCATCCAGGGCCGATTGCAAATCATTGAAGCGGAAGGTGAAGCCGGCTGCGAGCAAACGCACCGGTCGCGCCCGCTGTCCGCCCAGCAGCAGGGTCGACAACTCACCCAACCCGGCCTTGAGCACCAGCGCCGGCAGCGGCAGGATTGCCGGCCGATGCAGTGTTCGCCCCAAACGCTTGGCGAACTCACGGTTGCGCACCGGCTCCGGGGCGCACGCATTATAAGGACCGCTGGCGTCCTTTTGCTGCAAGAGAAAATCAATCAGGGCGATCTGGTCGTGTATATGGACCCACGGCATCCATTGGCGACCATCCCCGATCGGCCCGCCCAGCCCCAGTTTGAACGGTGTGCGCAGGCGCGACAAAAAGCCGCCTTCGCTCGACAGCACCAGCCCGGTGCGCACCAGCACCACACGTATGCCCAGGGCCTGGGCGCGTTGCGCGGTTTCTTCCCAGGCAATGCACAGCTGGCTGGCGAAATCTTCCTTGACCGGCTGCGAGGCCTCGGTCAGCTCACGTTCGCCAGCGTCGCCGTACCAGCCCACCGCAGAGCCCGATATCAGCACCTCGGGGCGCTGCTGTCGCTGCGCAAGCCAGGCCAGCAACTGTTCGGTGAGGGTGATCCGACTTCCCCACAATAGCCCCCGCCGCCGTGCCGTCCAGGGCCGGTCGGCAATGGGCGCACCAGCCAGATTGATCACCGCATCCAGCGATTCATCCTCGCCCAATTCATCCAGTCGGGCGATGCCGCGCACACCGGTACCGCACAATCTACCCACCTGTTCGGGGCGTCGACTCCACACCGTCAGCTGATGCCCTTGGGCCAACCAGTGCTGACAAAGCTGTTGGCCTATCAACCCCGTACCGCCGGTCAGCAATATATGCATGGCTGTGTCCTCACTTGGCGCGCCAGTGGTCTATTTTTAAGAACAAGGCACTTTTTTGACCGATCGCTCTCGGATAAACATAGGACAACCTGTCGCAACGAGCGGAACCACCTCGCGCAGGGTTCTTGAGCGGTACAGGTTTGTCCGGCAGCGTAGTCCAACCATCAGGTTCGAGAGGCCATTATGAGTGTACCTATTGCCATTATCGGTGCCGGTATCGCCGGACTGTCAGCGGCCCAGGCTCTTCAAAAAGCAGGACAGACCGTCCACTTGTTCGACAAGGGGCACGGCAGTGGTGGTCGCATGGCCAGCAAGCGCAGCGATGCCGGTGCCCTTGACCTGGGCGCCCAGTACTTCACAGCTCGCGATCGACGCTTCGTCGACCAGGTCCAGCAATGGGTTGCCGCTGGCTGGGTGGCAGAGTGGAAGCCCCAGCTCTACAACTACCACAATGGCGTGCTGAGCCCCTCACCGGACGAACAGACCCGCTGGGTCGGCGTACCCCGCATGAGCGCCATTACCCGCGGCTTGCTCAAGGACCTGACCGTCAACTTTACCTGCCGTATCGCCGAAGTGTTCCGCGGCAAGCACTACTGGCACCTGCAAGACACCGAAGGCTGCAGCCACGGCCCGTTCAGCCGGGTGATCGTTGCGGTCCCCGCTCCCCAGGCCACCCAACTGCTGGCGGCCACGCCAAAGCTCGCCGCCACTGCAGCCGGCGTGCAGATGGACCCGACCTGGGCCATTGCCATGGGCTTCGATACCCCGCTCGATACACCAATGCAGGGTTGCTTCGTGCAGGACAGCTCCCTTGACTGGCTGGCCTGCAACCGCAGCAAGCCCGGGCGTGACACCCACATGGACACCTGGGTCCTGCACGCCACCTCCAGCTGGAGCAAGCAGCACATCGACCTGAGCAAGGAGGATGTAATCGAACAACTCTGGGGGGATTTCGCCGAATTGGTCGGCTGCGTTGTGCCGGCCCCCAGCTTTTCCCTCGCCCATCGCTGGTTGTACGCCCGCCCGGCCGGCAACCATGAGTGGGGCGCCCTGGCCGATGCCGACCTGGGCCTGTATGCCTGCGGCGACTGGTGCTTGTCTGGCCGTGTGGAAGGCGCCTGGCTCAGTGGCCAGGAAGCGGCACGACGGCTACTCGAACACATGGAATGACCTCTTCACGGGGCTGCCACCTGCGCTGCCCCGCTGCCTTGCGGCCACCCTGCACGAAAGCCGTGCACGCCAATTGACTTGCACACGTCTGCCTCTATGATGGGGTTATTTGTACAAATAATAAAATTTGTACAATTTCTCAGGACGTAGCCATGAAGGCGCCACCGTTTGCCAGCAAACCCAGAATCGCAGTCAGCGCCTGCCTGGCAGGCACTTCAGTGCGCTATAACGGTGGACACAAAGCCTCTCGCCTGTGCAATGAAACACTGGCCGAACATTTTGAACTTGTACAAGTCTGCCCTGAAGTCGCCATTGGCCTGGGTGTACCCCGCGAGCCCATTCGTCTGGTCGGCGACCCGCATGACCCGCACGCTGTCACTCGTCGTGATCCCACCCTGGACCTGTCCGGCCCGCTGAAGGCTTACGGCGAACAGATGGCCGACGAACTGGATGACATCTGCGGCTATATCTTCATGCACAAGTCGCCTTCCTGTGGTCTTCAGCGGGTCAAGGTGTACCAGGCCAACGGATACCCGGCACACGAAGGGGCACGCGGCCTGTACGCGGCTGCCTTTTGTGCACGGCGCCCCGATCTGCCGGTGGAGGAAGACGGCCGCTTGTGCGACCCGGTACTGCGCGAAAACTTCATCACCCGCGTCTACGCCTATGACGACTGGCAGCGGTTGCGGGCCGAGGGCCTGAGTCGCGGCGTGCTGATCGCTTTCCATGCTCGCTACAAATACCAACTGATGGCCAACCACCCACAGCAATACAAGGTGTTGGGCAAACTGCTGGGTAGCATGACTCGCGACGACGACCCCGAGGTACTCGGCCCCCGCTACTTCAGCCAACTGATGCAGGCATTGAGCCGCTGCGCCAGCCGCGGCAACCACAGCAATGTGCTGCAGCACCTGAGTGGCTACCTGCGCAATGCACTCAGCCAGGATGATCGGCAGGAAATACGCCAACTGATCAACCAGTACCACGCCGGCATCATCCCCCTGGTGGTGCCTCTGACCCTGCTCAAACACCATTTGCGCAGCCACCCCGATCCCTATGTGCTGCAGCAGGTCTACCTGCAACCGCCCCCCCAGGACCTGAGCTTGCACAACGGCATCTGATGCCCCGCGACAAAGGCAGTTGACCAAGGACCACCATGCAATTGATCTGGTTGCGCAGCGACCTGCGCGTACATGACAACACCGCCCTCGCCCGCGCCTGCGCGCATGGCCCGACACTGGCCATCTGGCTGTACAGCCCGCAACAATGGCACGCCCATGATGATGCGCCCTGCAAGGTAGACTTCTGGCTACGCAATGTGCACGAAGTGAGCGAGCGGCTGGCTGAACTGAATATTCCCTTGCTGATCCGCAAGGCCGATCACTGGGCGCAGGCGCCGGCGGTGCTGCTGCAGGTATGTCGCGAGCACGGGGTACAGGCACTGCACCTGAACGAAGAGTATGGCGTCAACGAAACTCGCCGAGACCAGGCTGTCGGCCAAGTACTTGCGCAGGCCGGCATTGCGCTGCATCGGTACCTGGACCAGTTGCTGTTCAAGCCTGGCAGCATCCTGACCCGCAATGGCGGTTACTTCCAGGTGTTCAGCCAGTTTCGCAAAGTCTGCCTGGAGCGCCTGCACCTGGGCCTGCCCGCGCTGCAGAGAACCATAGAGCGCCAGGCCCTGGGGACCGTTGCCAGTGATCCGGTCCCCGAGGCCGTTGCAGGCTTTCCCTCGCCCCCCGACAGCCTTCGTGACCTCTGGCCTGCTGGCGAACCAGAAGCCCATCGGCGCCTGCAACGATTCGTCGAGGACGCTGTCGACGCCTATCAGGTCCAGCGAGACATTCCTGCCGTTGCCGGTACCAGTCAACTGTCAGCCTACCTCGCAGCCGGGGTGATCTCACCCAGGCAGTGCCTGCACCAGGCACTGGCGCACAATCAGGGCGAGATCGACAGTGGCAACCGCGGGGTGCAAACCTGGCTCAACGAGTTGCTGTGGCGCGAGTTCTACAAGCACATATTGGTCGGCTACCCCAGAGTGTCCCGCCACCGTGCCTTCCGCCAGGACACCGAAGCCCTGCCGTGGCGCCATGCCCCTGAAGAATTGAAGGCTTGGCAAGAAGGCCGTACCGGCATCCCGATCATCGATGCGGCCATGCGCCAGTTGTTGGCGACCGGCTGGATGCATAACCGCCTGCGCATGATCGTGGCGATGTTCCTGACCAAGAACCTGTTGATCGACTGGCGTGAAGGCGAGCGGTTTTTCATGCGTCACCTGATCGACGGTGATCTCGCGGCCAACAACGGCGGCTGGCAGTGGAGCGCATCGACGGGCACCGATGCTGCGCCTTACTTTCGTATCTTCAACCCGATCAATCAGTCCAGGCGCTTTGACAGCCGGGGGAGTTTTATCAAACAGTGGCTGCCTGAACTGGCCAATGCCGACGAGAAATACGTGCATAACCCGCTACCGGATGGCGGGCTGTTTACGAGCAACGACTACCCGCCACCTATCGTGGATCTGGGCAGCAGTCGTCAACGTGCATTGGAGGCGTTCAAGAGCCTCGCCGCACGCCAGCACCCAGGCTTCGAACCTTGAACACGCCTGGCCCTGCGATCAACGCAGGGCCAGCGCGGGACTACAGCGGCATACGGTAGTGCAGGGCGTAGCTTTCCACGCCATCGTTAGGCGTTTTTATCCCGGCATTGGAATAGTGGATGGCACGCACGCCGACTTCCTGTCCGCCGGTAAAGCGCAGGCCAAAACCGATACGGTCTTCAAACTGGAACGAGGTGCCCAGTTCGTTGTTTTCAATCTCGGTACTGGAGAACGCCGCTACGCCAACACCTACCTCGACGTAAGGTTTGACCGACTCACCGGCGAACTCGTAAACAAACACCGGCGAGAAGGAAAGACTGTGGTTACTTGCCGTCTTATCACCATCCCAATAGGTGTAGGCGCCATCCCAGTAACCAGTAAGCCGACCTACGCTAGTTTGCCACCAACTGGCATCCCAGTTCGATTCCAGACCCAGGCGGTAGGTCATGGTCGACTCGCCGGTTTGCCCAACTGCAAACGAGATATCAGCTGCTTGCGTGGTTAACGATTGCCCCAGGGTAACGGCTGCAACAGCAGCCAAACAAAGCAGTTTCTTCATGAGAAACGTCCTTTTCCTAATGCTGTAGTTGGTTCTTTTGTCTCGCTGGACAAATTTTTAGAAATCGTCGGCGTTGCGTTAGTTCAGCCAATGTTCAGTGCTTTTCACACTTTTTTTACATTGTGAAGCTTCGCACACTGTCAGATTTATTCCACAACATTGGAAGGATCTTTCGCAAATGTTCTGGACTCGCGCTGGTCCAGAACTGCGCGTCACGGGCGGGCCCTGTCGACAACAAGTGACGCTCACCGAGCAGGCGTTGCAATTGGCGGGCAACCGCGGCGCCGGTGTCGATAATGGCGGTGGAAGCCGGCACCATTTGCGCCAGCAATGGCTTGAGGAAGGGGTAATGGGTGCAGCCCAGAATCAGGGTGTCGCAACCGGCATCGAGCAAGGGACGCAGGTAGCCCTGTAGCAGATTACGCAGTGCGGGGCTGTTCAGGTCACCCGCCTCGATGCATTCGACCAGGCCCGGGCAAGGCTGAGTGACAACCCGCACATCGCTGGCGAAGCGGTCGAGCAAGGCGGCGAACTTGGCGCTCTGCAGGGTGCCAGTCGTAGCCAGCACACCGACCACGCCACTGCGGGTTGCTGCCGCAGCGGGCTTGACCGCAGGCTCCATACCCACCAGCGGCCAGTGCGGGTACTGCTCGCGCAGATCGGCCACGGCTGCCACGGTGGCAGTGTTGCAGGCCAGCACCATGGCCTTGGCGCCCCGTTCGCGAAAGAACTCGGCCACCAGGCGGCAGCGCTCGCGAATGAACTCAGGGGATTTTTCGCCGTAGGGAATATGCCCGCAGTCGGCCACATAAAGCAGCGATTCGTTGGGCAGCAGACGCTGGATTTCTGCCAGCACCGACAGGCCACCCACGCCCGAGTCAAAGACGCCGACGGGCGCCGAGGCCTGATCAGCCATGGTCCGCGCCACAGACGCTGCAGCCGGGGTCGCGCTTGACCCGCAATTCCCGGAAGCGGCTGCCCAAGGCATCGATCAGCAACAGGCGCCCTACCAACGGCTCGCCGAATCCGGCCAGCAGCTTGAGCGCTTCCAATGCCTGCAGGCTGCCCACCAGGCCAACCAATGGACCGATCACCCCGGCTTCGCTACAGGTCAGCTCGGCCTCGCTGCCATGTCCATAAAGGCAGTGGTAGCAAGGGCTTTCGGGGCGGCGTGGGTCGAACACCGACAGCTGCCCTTCCAGGCGGATTGCCGCACCACTGACCAAGGGTGTGCCCTGGGCCACGCAGGCAGCATTGACCGCCTCGCGGGTGGAGAAGTTATCGGAACAATCCAGCACCAGGTCCACTGCCTGGACCGCAGCGGCCAGGGAGTCTTCATCCAGCGCACTGCGGTGAGCAACCAGACGAATCTCGGAGTTGATCGCCTGCAAGCGGGCCAACGCCGAATCGACCTTGCTCAGGCCAACCGAGGCGGAGTCGTGCAGCACCTGACGTTGCAGGTTGGTTACATCAACCGTGTCGAAATCGGCCAGGTGCAGCTCTCCGACACCGGCAGCTGCCAGGTACAAGGCCACCGGCGAGCCCAGGCCGCCGAGCCCGACAATCAGTGCGCGGCTGTTCTTCAGGCGCATCTGGCCGTCGATATCGACCTGAGCCAGGAGGATCTGCCGGCTATAGCGCAATAGTTCCTGATCACTTAGCACGACAGTCGCCCCAGGCTGATACGTTCATTGCCGCCCAGGTCGATGCGGCTTTCGATCTGTTCAAAATCGTGGCGCGCCAGCAGTTCACGTACCGCTGCGCCCTGATCGTAACCATGTTCGAGCAACAACCAGCCGCCGGGCTGCAGGTGCGCCGGGGCCTGGCTGATGATCGTGCGCAGGTCGTCCAGGCCATCGACACCGGCCACCAGGGCACTGCTCGGCTCGAAACGCACATCGCCAGCAACCAGGTGCGGGTCTTCGCTGGCAATGTAGGGCGGGTTGCTGATGATCAGCTCATAGCGCTCGCCTTGCAGGGCATCGAACCAGTGGCTGCTGCGCACCTGGACATTGTTCAGTTGCAAGCGCTGGCGATTGCGCTCGGCCAGGGCCACGGCCTCAAGCACGCGGTCCACGGCCGTGACCTGCCACTGGGGCCGCTCGCTGGCCAGGGCCAGGGCGATGGCACCAGTGCCCGTGCCCAGGTCCAGCACCCGCACAGGCGTGGGCGGCAGCAATTCAAGGGCAGTCTCGACCAGCAACTCGGTGTCCGGACGTGGGATCAGGGTATGCGGCGCCACTTCAAGGTCCAGGTTCCAGAACCCTTGCTGGCCCAGAATGTAGGCCACCGGCTCGCCGCTGCGGCGGCGCTGCAGGTACTGGGCGAACGTCAGCGCCGCTTCGCTGCTGACAATCCGCTCGGGCCAGGTATGCAGGTAGCTTCGCGACTTGCCGATGGCCGCGGCCAACAGCAGTTCCACATCCAGACGCGCCGTTGGCGAATCCGGCAGCTCCGCAGCGCGAAGCAGGCTGGCGATAATCGTCATTTACTCACCCAGTGCAGCCAGTTGGTCAGCCTGATACTCGGCCAGAAGCGGTTCGATCACCGCGTCCACCCCACCGGCCAACACTTCATCCAGCGAATACAGGGTCAGGTTGATACGGTGATCCGTCACCCGGCCCTGTGGATAGTTGTAGGTACGAATTCGTTCGGAGCGGTCGCCCGAGCCCACCAGCAGCTTGCGCTCGCTGGCGATGGCATTCTGTGCCGCGCTGGTCTGCATGTCGTTGAGCTTGGCCGACAGCCAGGACATCGCCCGAGCGCGGTTCTTGTGCTGGGAACGCTCTTCCTGGCACTCGACGACGATACCGGTCGGCAAGTGGGTGATGCGGATCGCCGAGTCGGTCTTGTTGACGTGCTGGCCACCCGCGCCCGAGGCACGGTAAGTGTCCACGCGCAAGTCGGCCGGGTTGATCTCGATCGCCACTTGCTCATCCGGCTCGGGCAGCACCGCCACGGTGCAGGCCGAGGTGTGGATACGGCCCTGGGATTCTGTTTCCGGCACTCGCTGCACGCGGTGGGCGCCAGACTCGAACTTCAGCTTGCCGTAGACGCTGTCACCCTCGACCCGGGCAATGATCTCCTTGTAACCGCCATGCTCGCCTTCATTCTCCGAGAGAATCTCCAGGCGCCAGCCACGGCGCTCGGCGTAGCGCGAATACATGCGGAACAGGTCGCCGGAGAAGATCGCCGCTTCGTCACCGCCGGTACCGGCGCGGATTTCCAGGAATACGTTGCGCCCGTCGTTAGGGTCCTTGGGCAGCAGCATGCGCTGCAGTTGGCCTTCCAGCGCGGCCAATTGCTCCTTGGCCTCGCGCACTTCCTCGACGGCCATTTCGCGAAGATCGGGATCGCTGTCCTTGAGCAGCGCCTGGGCGCCGGCCAGATCATCCTGGACCTTGCGCCACTGGGCATAGGTCGCCGCAACCGGCTCGACCTCGGCATACTCACGCGAATAGGCGCGAAAACGCGTCTGATCGGAGATGACTTCGGCATCGCCCAGCAGGGCGGTCAATTCCTCGAAACGGTCCTGGAGAGTATCCAGCTTATTGAGCAGCGACGCTTTCATTGCGGGGTTTTATCCGTCGAACCCTCATTGAGGGCAAAGAGTTCCTGAGCCATGGCCAACGCATCGAGGCGGCCTTCGGCAGAGAGCTTTTTCAGTTGCACACTGGGCGCATGCAGCAATTTGTTGGTCAGCCCGCGCGCCAGCTGCACCAGCACCTCATCGGCGCTGGCACCGTTGGCCAGCAAGCGCTGGGCCTTTTGCAGTTCTTCGTCGCGCAGGCGTTCGCTCTGCTGACGATACGCCTTGAGCACGTCCACCGCAGCCAGCTCGCGCAGGCGCACCATGAAATCCTCGGCGCCGACGGTCACCAGCTCTTCGGCGGCCTGGGCTGCACCCTGCCGGCTCTTGAGGTTCTCGGCGACCACATCGTGCAGGTCATCGACCGTGTAGAGGTAGACGTCGTCGAGCTCGCCGACCTCGGGCTCGATGTCGCGCGGCACGGCGATATCGACCATGAAGATCGGTTTGTGCCGACGTTGCTTCAAGGCACTTTCCACCGCGCCCTTGCCCAGGATTGGCAGTTGGCTGGCGGTGGAACTGATCACAATGTCGCTGTTGACCAGCTCCTGGGGAATATCGGCCAGCAGCACCGCATGGGCACCGAACTGCTCAGCCAGGGTACTGGCCCGCTCCAGGGTCCGGTTGGCTACCACAATCCGTCGCACCCCCTGCTCGTGCAGGTGGCGGGCGACCAGGGTGATGGTTTCACCCGCGCCGATCAAAAGTGCCTGGCTGCGCCCCAGGTCGCTGAAGATCTGCTTGGCCAGGCTGACAGCGGCAAAGGCCACCGACACCGGGTTTTCGCCGATGGCGGTATCGGTGCGCACCTGCTTGGCAGCGCTGAAGGTGGCCTGGAACAAGCGACCGAGCAGCGGACCGATGGTCCCGGCCTCGCGGGCAACCGCATAGGCCGACTTCATCTGCCCAAGGATCTGCGGCTCGCCAAGCACCAGCGAGTCAAGCCCGGAAGCCACGCGCATCATATGCCGCACGGCGTCATGATCTTCGTGGATATAAGCGCTCGCGCGCAATTCATCGAGACTCAGCTGATGATATTCGGCCAGCCAGCGCAGAACGCTTTCTGCGCCCAGGTGGTCCTGCTCTATATAGAGCTCACTGCGGTTACAGGTCGAAAGGATCGCAGCCTCGCGGCTGGCGGTCAGTCGGCAGAGCTGCTGCAAGGCGTCCACCAGCTGCTCAGGGGTAAACGCCACGCGCTCGCGTACGTCTACCGAGGCAGTCTTATGGTTGATACCGAGGGCAAGAAAGGCCATGCAAGGTCGCTGATTATGACGAGAAGCCGATAATTGTCCTACTTCGCAGGTTTCAGAACAACCACCGCTCGCTATTGTCTCTATAGACTACCCCTACCGAGACCTTCGCTTATGGGTTTGCCCCGGCGCTTGTGTCATGATGATCCGACCGCTGGTAAGCCGCCCAAATCCTCATTATGAATAGATCCTACGCGTTGCTCCTTGCCTTGGCCCTGCTCCAGGGCTGTCAGACCCTGGACTCCACCGATGCCCAGGCGCCTGCCCTCGATGCCGTGCAACAGCAGCCAGACAAACCCGTGGTCTATGGATCGTTCAGCCAGGACACCGTCTACAACCTGCTGGCCGCAGAGCTGGCCGGCCAGCGCAACCGTTTCGACATCGCCCTCGACAACTACGTCAGCGAAGCCATCAAGACCCAGGACGCCGGGATTTCCGAGCGGGCCTATCGCATCGCCGAATACCTGGGCGCCGACCAGCCCGCCCTGGACACCGCCCTGATCTGGGCCAAGAACGCCCCCGACAGCCTCGATGCCCAACGCGCCGCCGCCATCCAGCTGGCTCGCAGTGGCCGCTATGACGACTCGATGGTCTACATGGAGAAGGTGCTGCAAGGCCAGGGCGACACGCATTTCGATTTTCTTGCCCTGTCGGCCGCTGAAACCGACCAGGACACCCGCGACGGCCTGCAGAACAGCTTTGACCGCCTGCTGAAAAAATACCCGGACAACGGCCAACTGGTATTCGGCAAGGCCCTGCTGCTTCAGCAGGACGGCAACGCCGAAGCCGCCCTGAACCTGCTTGAAGAGCACCCGGCCGACGATGGTGAAATTGCCCCGGTGCTGTTGCGCGCCCGCCTGCTGCAAAGCGTGGGTCGCGGCGAAGAGGCCCTGCCGCTGCTGCAAAAAACCATCCGCCAATACCCGGACGACAAGCGCCTGCGCCTGACCTACGCGCGCACACTGGTCGAACAGGATCGCCTGGACGACGCCAAGGTCGAGTTCTCGAGCCTGGTCCAGCAATACCCGGACGACGATGAGCTGCGCTATTCCCTGGCACTCATTTGCCTGGAAACCAAGAACTGGGACGAAGCCGCCGGCTACCTGCAAGAGTTGATCGAGCGCGACAGCCATGTGGATGCCGCGCACCTGAACCTGGGCCGCATTCATGAAGAGCGCAACCAGCTCGAAGAAGCCCTGAACGAGTACGGCCTGGTAGGCCCGGGCAATGACTACCTGCCGGCGCAGTTGCGCCAGGCCGACATACTCGTGGCCAACGGCCGCAGTGCCGAAGCCTCGCGTCGCCTGGCCATGGCCCGCGATGTCCAGCCCGACTATGCCATCCAGCTGTACCTGATCGAAGCCGAGGCCCTGGGCAACAACGACAAGGATGCCCAGGCCCTGGGCGTGCTCGAAACAGCGCTCAAGCAGTATCCGGACGACAACAACCTGCTCTATACCCGCGCCATGCTGGCCGAAAAGCGCAATGACCTGGGCCAGATGGAAAAGGACTTGCGCAGCATCATCGCCCGCGAGCCGGAGAACGCCATGGCCCTCAATGCCCTGGGCTACACCCTGGCCGATCGCACCACACGCTATGCCGAAGCCAAGGCCCTGATCGAGAAAGCCCACCAGATCACCCCGGACGACCCCGCCGTGCTCGACAGCCTCGGCTGGGTCAACTACCGGATGGGCAACCTCGACGAAGCCGAGCGCCTGCTGCGCCAGGCGCTCGAGCGCTTTCCCGACCACGAAGTCGCCGCGCACCTGGGTGAAGTGCTGTGGGCCAACGGCAAGCGCCGCGAGGCCCGACAAACCTGGGCCAAGGCCTTCGAGACCCAACCCGACAGCCCCATCCTGCGCAAGACTGTTCTGCGCCTGACCGGATCCGAGACTCTTTAAGCCTATGTTTTTGCGCCACTGCATCACCTTCAGCCTGATCGCCCTGCTTGCCGGTTGCGCCGGCTTCGGCTCCCGCGAGGCCCTCCAGGGCCAAGGCAGCCCGCAACTGTGGCGTGAACACAAACAGCAACTCAGCACCCTGGACGGCTGGCAGATCAACGGCAAGGTCGGTATTCGCGCACCCAAAGACTCCGGCAGCGGCACCCTGTTCTGGCTGCAGCGCCAGGACTACTACGACATTCGCCTGTCGGGCCCGCTGGGTCGTGGTGCAGCCCGACTGACCGGTCGCCCCGGTGGCGTGGTGCTGGAAGTGGCCAACCAGGGCCGCTACGAAGCCAAGAACCCCGAGGCCCTGCTGGCAGAACAACTTGGCTGGGAACTGCCGGTTTCGCACCTGGTCTGGTGGGTGCGCGGCTTGCCTGCCCCCGACAGCAAGAGCCAGCTGACCCTTGGCAGCGACAGCCGCCTGGCCAGCCTCAAGCAGGATGGTTGGGACGTGCAGTACTTGAGCTACACCGAACAGAACGGCTACTGGTTGCCCGAGCGCTTCAAGCTGCACGGCCAGAATATTGATGTGACGGTAGTGGTCAAGGACTGGCAGCCACGCCAGCTGGGGCACTGACATGACCCGGTTGACCCTGCCAGCGCCCGCCAAGCTCAACCTGATGCTGCACATTCTCGGCCGTCGCCCCGACGGCTATCACGAGTTGCAGACGCTGTTCCAGTTCCTCGACTATGCCGACGAACTCGAATTCGCCGTACGCGATGATGGCCAGATCCACCTGCACAGCGACCTCCAGGAGGTCCCCCACGACAGCAACCTGATCGTCAAGGCCGCGCGCAAATTGCAGCAACTCACCGGCTGCACGCTGGGCGCCGACATCTGGCTGAAAAAAATCCTGCCCATGGGCGGCGGCATCGGCGGCGGCAGCTCGGATGCCGCTACTACCCTGCTGGGCTTGAACCATCTGTGGAAGCTGGACTGCGGTGAAGATCAACTCGCTGAACTGGGCCTGAGCCTGGGCGCCGACGTACCGGTTTTCGTGCGTGGCCACGCAGCATTTGCCGAGGGCGTGGGCGAGAAGCTGACCCCGGTCGACCCCGAAGAGCCTTGGTACCTGGTGCTCGTTCCACAAGTATTTGTTAGTACAGCAGAAATTTTTTCACACCCGCAGTTGACACGTGATTCTTTGCCCCTTAAGATGCGCCCCGTTCCCAAGGGAAACAGTCGTAATGACTGTCAAGCGGTAGTTGAGCAGAGTTACCCAGAAGTACGTAACTCACTGAATTTGCTAAGCAAATTCACTGAAGCAAGACTCACCGGAACTGGAAGTTGTGTGTTTGGGGCCTTCCCAAGCAAAGCTGAAGCTGATAAAGTTTTGGCCCTTCTTGCAGATACCCAAACAGGATTTGTAGCCAAAGGCAGCAACATCTCAATGTTGCACCGAACGTTGCAAAGTCTGCACTAGGAATCGAGTACAAGGTACTCGCAGCAACAGATACAGGGGCGTCGCCAAGCGGTAAGGCAGCAGGTTTTGATCCTGCCATGCGTTGGTTCGAATCCAGCCGCCCCTGCCATTTTCCTTATACTCATCCAGGTATACCCTCAGCCTTCAGGTACTGCGCGTGTCCAAGATGATGGTCTTTACGGGGAACGCCAACCCCGATCTGGCTCGGCGTGTCGTACGTCAGCTGCATATCCCACTGGGTGATGTTTCTGTCGGTAAATTCTCCGACGGCGAAATCAGCACTGAGATTAATGAAAATGTCCGCGGTAAAGACGTTTTCATCATTCAGCCGACTTGCGCGCCAACCAACGATAATCTGATGGAACTGGTAGTGATGGCCGATGCCTTCCGCCGCTCCTCAGCGTCCCGAATCACTGCCGTGATTCCTTACTTCGGATATGCCCGTCAGGATCGCCGTCCGCGTTCGGCGCGTGTAGCTATCAGCGCCAAAGTCGTCGCTGACATGCTCACCGTCGTTGGTATCGACCGTGTTCTCACCGTCGACCTGCACGCTGACCAGATCCAGGGTTTCTTCGATATTCCGGTAGATAACATCTACGGCTCCCCCGTTCTGGTGGATGACATCGAAGACCAGCGTTTCGAGAACCTCATGATCGTGTCCCCGGACATTGGCGGCGTCGTGCGTGCACGTGCTGTTGCCAAGTCGCTGGGTGTCGATCTGGGTATCATCGACAAACGCCGTGAAAAGGCCAATCACTCCGAAGTGATGCATATCATCGGCGACGTCGAAGGACGTACCTGTATTCTCGTCGACGACATGGTCGATACCGCCGGCACCCTGTGCCACGCGGCCAAAGCCCTGAAAGAACACGGCGCTGCCAAGGTTTACGCCTACTGCACGCACCCTGTCCTGTCGGGTCGGGCGATCGAGAATATCGAGAACTCCGTGCTGGACGAACTGGTGGTTACCAATACCATCCCGCTGTCCGCTGCTGCACAAGCCTGTGCGCGTATCCGCCAACTGGATATCGCACCGGTGGTCGCTGAAGCGGTTCGCCGCATCAGCAACGAAGAATCGATCAGCGCAATGTTCCGCTGAGGGCCCTGCCCTCGCGAACATCACGTTGACGTAAAGCGCCCCGCCCCAACACTTGTTGTTGGGGCGGGGCTTTTTTGCCCATCCCGCTTTGGCGCTGGTCGCAAACGCCACTCGGGAATGGCTATTTTGGAGATACAAAATGACTGATTTCACTCTGAACGCTCAAGCGCGTACTGACCTGGGGAAAGGTGCGAGCCGCCGCCTGCGTCACTCCGCCAACACTCCTGCTGTTGTTTACGGTGGTGGCAAAGCCGCTGAATCCGTAACCATCCTGGCCAAGGAAATCACCAAGCTGTTCGACAACGAAGCTGCCTTCAGCCACGTTATCGAACTGAACGTCGACGGCACCAAGCAGAACGTTATCGTCAAGGCTCTGCAACGTCACCCGTCCAAGCAGTTCATCATGCACGCTGACTTCGTCCGCGTTGTAGCTGGCCAGAAACTGACCGCTGTTGTTCCTGTGCACTTCATCAACGAAGAAGCACCGGTCAAGAAAGGCGGCGAAATCTCCCACGTAGTGGCCGAGATCGAAGTTTCCTGCGAAGCCAAAGACCTGCCTGAGTTCATTGAAGTTGACCTGGCCAAGGCTGAAGTCGGCACCATCATCCACCTGTCGGACCTCAAAGCGCCTAAAGGCGTAGAGTTCGTAGCTCTGGCCCACGGTGATGACAAAGCTGTTGCCAACGTTCACGCTCCGCGTGTTGCGCCTGAAGCTGCAGAAGGCGCTGCTGAGTAATCCACTCGGCACGCCGGCGTTGATCGGGTTACAGTGCCCCGCACTGTAGCCCCCAACTCCAAGGAAGAGCCCCTGACGTGACCGCCATCCAACTGATCGTCGGCCTGGGAAACCCCGGCCCCGAATACGAACAGACCCGGCATAACGCAGGGGCTCTTTTCGTAGAACGCATTGCCAGCGCCCAGCGTGTCAACCTGACTGCTGATCGCAAGTATTTCGGCCTGACGGCTAAATTCAGCCATCAGGGCAACGACGTCCGTCTGTTGATCCCCACCACCTACATGAATCGCAGCGGCCAGGCCGTTGCTGCACTGGCGAATTTTTTCCGCATCCCGCCAGATGCCATCCTGGTGGCCCACGACGAACTCGACCTGCCCCCAGGCGTCGCCAAGCTCAAAAAGGGCGGCGGCCATGGTGGGCACAACGGCTTGCGCGACATCATTGCGCAACTCGGCAACAACAACGACTTTCACCGTCTGCGGCTTGGCATCGGCCACCCGGGTGACAGCAGCAGGGTCTCCGGCTTTGTCCTGGGCAAGGCGCCACGCGCCGAACAGGAAAAACTGGATGCCAGTATCGATTTTGCCCTCGGCGTGCTGCCGGACATCCTCGCCGGCGACTGGACGCGTGCGATGAGAGAGCTGCACAGCCAGAAGGCCTGACTCCACGAAGAGGGATTCACCATGGGTTTCAATTGCGGCATCGTCGGTTTGCCCAACGTCGGCAAGTCCACCCTGTTCAACGCCTTGACCAAATCCGGCATCGCGGCAGAGAACTTCCCCTTCTGCACCATCGAGCCGAACAGCGGCATCGTGCCAATGCCTGATGCACGCCTGGATGCCCTGGCCGCCATCGTCAAGCCAAACCGCGTGCTGCCGACCACCATGGAATTCGTCGACATCGCAGGCCTGGTCGCCGGCGCCTCCAAAGGTGAAGGCCTGGGCAACAAGTTCCTTGCCAACATCCGCGAGACCGACGCCATCGCCCACGTGGTGCGCTGCTTCGAAGACGAGAACGTGATTCACGTCTCCAACAGCGTCGACCCCAAGCGTGACATCGAGATCATCGACCTGGAACTGATCTTCGCCGACCTCGACAGCTGCGAGAAGCAACTGCAAAAGGTTGCGCGCAACGCCAAGGGCGGTGACAAAGACGCCCTGGCGCAGAAAGCCATCCTCGAGAAACTGATCCCGCACTTCACCGAAGGCAAGCCTGCGCGCAGCCTGATGAAGGACATGGCAGACGACGAGAAGGCACTGATCCGCGGCTTCCACCTGCTGACCAGCAAGCCGGTGATGTACATCGCCAACGTTGCTGAAGACGGCTTCGACAACAACCCGCACCTGGACGTCGTGCGTGCCATTGCCGAAGAAGAAGGCGCAGTGGTCGTGCCGGTGTGCAACAAGATCGAAGCGGAAATCGCCGAGCTCGACGAAGGCGAAGAAAAGGACATGTTCCTAGAGGCCCTGGGCCTGGAAGAACCAGGCCTGAACCGCGTGATCCGCGCCGGTTACGGCCTGCTCAACCTGCAGACCTACTTCACCGCCGGCGTTCAGGAAGTACGCGCCTGGACCGTACGCGTCGGCGCTACCGCGCCACAGGCGGCCGGTGTGATCCACACCGACTTCGAGAAAGGCTTTATCCGTGCCGAAGTGGTCGCCTATGACGACTTCATCCAGTACAAGGGTGAAGGCGGCGCGAAAGAAGCCGGCAAATGGCGCCTGGAAGGCAAGGACTACATCGTCAAGGACGGTGACGTGATGCACTTCCGCTTCAACGTCTAAGCCGCTTCCGCTGCACAGAAAACCCCTTGAGGATTTAGGCCTCAAGGGTTTTTTCTTTTCCATCAGGATTCGGGTAGCGCTATCGAGCGAGCAATATCAGATACATCGCGGCGCAAACACCTGCGAACACCATCCCCGCGCAACCGTACAGCACACGCTTGAGCTGCTTGTGGCTGGCCTCCAACTGAGACTTCAACGCCTCCGTGCAGGCCTGTTGCGCCTGCTGACTCCGGTGGAGTTCAGCCAATGACTGCAGGTAGGCCTCATGCTGGGAGCGCAGTGTATTCGCCTGCTCGGCCCACAAGGCCTGCACATGCTGGTCCTGCGCCAAGGCGACATGCTGCGCGGCTGTGCGGCTGTGCGGTGCTGGCCCGCGGTCACGACCATGATTTTTTCCAGCCGCTGGCGCCCTTCCTTGTCCAGCCCACGCAACGGCTCGAGCAATGTACTGAACCCCTCATGCAAACCCTGCTCACCGCTGTCATTCAGCGTCTGCCCATGCACTTTCAACCGCCGCAGATGATCGTCCAGCTTACTTTTGTGGCCAAAATGAGAATCGTCTGATGTCGATTGGGTGAAGCAAAAGGTAGTTTCAAAGATTCCCTTCAGCCCGCATGAATCTTGCAATGAATTATGAAGATAAAAAACTGAAATTAGCGCCAGGCAAACAGGCCTTTATATTGCCAAGTTCGCATTATTTGAAAGCACATTAACTTCAATCTGCGTATGCGCCATCATGTTGCCACCACATAGAAATAACATTAATCCACCACGCATTAAAACTTATGAAAAGCTAGAACCTCAACACCCCGATTATCATCGGGTATTCATGGGGATCCAATCTCTATGAAGGCCTTCCTCAATTATCCAAACGGCGCTTTCATAACCCTTTGCGCGTGTGCCCTACTCTATACCTCATCAGTCATCGGCGCCGCCCCCTCCTGCGAAACCGCCACAGCGGATACTCTAATTAACATTCCTACCTTAACGCTTCGGAATGACGCTGCTATTGGCAGCGAAATTGGTACTTCCATTATCACTTCACCAATCAACACTTTTGCTTGCACCCAGGGATTCACCTTCCAAGAGTTTTTCGTAAAAGGCGCGGGGCAAGCTGCCGCGCAAATTAATGGCATAAATATTTATAAACTGGGTTCCGACGACTCCGGCATTGGCTACGCCGTATACGGAGAGTCTGTAGGAACGTGTCGAGGGTTTCGCCCGGTTGCCGGTACTAGTCCAATTGGCGGTAAAGATGCGCAGAGGTTGTGCTCGATCAATGGAGTATTTTCAGGACAACCTATCCAAGGCGCAATGAAGTTGGTGTTTTACAAAATAGGGACAATCACTCCTGGAAAGCGACAAAGCCAACAAGTTGGAAGCTTCGCATTACGGACTAACAAAAACACCTGGCAGCATCCAGAACCAAGGGTTAGCTCGTCTGCCTTCACCGTCATCACTCACGGCTGCTTTGTCAATAGTGCGCAAATTAATGTGCCGCTAGGTGATGTAGGCATGGAAGAACTAGACGTCACGGGAAATACCGCTGCTGAGCAAGCGTTTTCCATACCACTTAGTTGTGATACAGGAACCAAAGTTAAATTAACTCTTAAACCAGGAAGTGCCGGTGTTTACGATAATGCAAATGGTTTGCTCAACCTCTCAGATTCCGCCTCAATCGATACGGCTCAAGGTGTCAAGATTCAAGTCCTGTCAAACGAAACCCCAGTAGCTTACGGAAAGCCCTTAGACATGGGCACCCAGCAAAGCACCGGTCAATTCACAATCTCGCTCAAGGCCCGTTACTATCGTAGCCCTGAATCGATCAGAGCCGGTAAAGCCAACAGCAGTGTTACATATATTATTACTTACGAATGACCGTAAAAATGACGACGGTATTTTCAGGCGGCCTCAATTGCAGTATTTCTAATGGACTGGGTTCGACAGCGCAATCCTAGAAGCATGTGCAGTTATAAATTTGCGCAACCAAGGGGCTGAACTAATCAGGCCGACTCAGATGTGTGTCGCGCTTTCGACGCCCAATGCACAGGGGGTATTGGATGACCGCCTGCTACAGCGATATAGCCTAGCCGCAAGCGCTCAACCTACTTAGCTAGCCGATAGGCATCCTAGGCTGTAATAGAGCATCAGGAATCGTACCGACCCGCGAAGAGCCGAACCGTCTTGAATATAGTTAAGCGGCGTTGCATGTCAACGGTTACGGTACTTGCAAATTTAAAATTAGAGCTATATAACACCCTCTCACAACCATCAACTACGCCAGCAAGCCGATGAAATACAAGAGCGCTATTTTCGAACGACTATCACGCACCTCTTCGCTGTTAAACCAAGGAGTTTTCGCCACATCGGGGCTGGCGCTAATAATGATAGGCGTTAGTTATTGGTCACTTCAGCGCTTAATTGACGAGCAATACGGCAGCGTGCATTTTCATTTCGCTCGCCTCAATGAGAATATGCGTGAGCAAGAATGTTTTTTGTTGGATTTAGCCAAGCAAGCCAACGTTGGAAGGCTACTTCAAGGCAACAGTATTGGCCTTAGCTCATTAATAGAACTTCCAGAGGCCGGAACCAATATTTATCAAGGCCAAGAATCACCCTACTCGATGCCGTTTAGTGCAAAAGTAGACCCTCGCAAAATAGCAGAAAGCGAATATGTTAAAATCTTCTCATACGGTGCGCACCTAGCGACCTATTACAGTGTTTTTTGGTCAACATCGCATTATCAATCGCCCTATGTGTTTCTTTTCGAGCGACAAGGAAAGTTCGACGTGGCCGTGCCAGCGTCTGGGCTTTCATGGGACAGAACCGTTCTGAAAAATGGAGCGTTTACTGACATGGTAAATGCTGTGGCTCAAAGTCAGCGCCGCGAAGATGGCACAGTAAACAACCGCCAGGTCCAATGGCAACATCTTGTTGAGCCTATGGCCGAAAGCTCCAATCTAGGATACCTGTTGGCATTGATAGAGATTCAGCTTACCACTGAAAATCCATTAATTCAGGATGCCCACGCTCAAGTAATGGTAGCCACCCTGTTGGACCTGTCGCGAGCAAATGATTACGAACGCACAATGAAATGGTCGATCTACGATAGTTTCACCCTGGTCGCGCCTTCCGGCCAGGTGCTGGTCGGCGCTCTGTGGCCTGAATCGCCGTTGCATGAAGGGATCAATTTCAAGTCCGAAGGCCTGGTGTTCAAGCTGGTCAACCACCATGGCCCGGCGTGGACGGCAGTCTATGCCATCAACTACCGCAGCTTGTTCCGCTATGCCCTGTGGCCGCTGGCAAGCCTTGGCGCTTTGCTCTTCGGGGTCATTACCATGGGCTGGGGCGCCAATCGCTGGTACCGCCGTCAGGTGATCCTGCCGGCCCGCGAGGCCCATGCCAGTATCGCTGAGAGCGAGGCGTTCAGCCGCGTCGTGATCGATACTGCGCCCACGGGCCTGTGCGTGGTGCGCCGCGTCGATAACCAGGTGTTGATGGAAAACCAGAGAGCCCAGCAATCGCTGGGCAGCGCTAAGTTGATCAATGCCCTGGAGTGCCGCACTGACCAGGGCCAGAGCGGTGAGACCTACCTCGAAATCGACGGCCGGCACCTACAGGTGGGCTTTGTCTCGACCCGTTACCAGGGACAGGATGTGCGGCTGTATGCCTTCAACGACGTCACCCGGCACATCGAGGATGCCGCGGCACTGGAAGAAGCACGGCGCGCTGCCGATGCCGCCAACGAAGCCAAGACCTTGTTTTTGGCCACCATGAGCCATGAAATCCGCACCCCGCTGTACGGTGTCCTCGGCACCCTCGAACTGCTTGGCCTAACCCGCCTGGAGACGCGCCAGCACGAATACCTGCAAACCATCCAGCGTTCATCGGCAACGCTGTTCCAGCTGATCACCGACGTGCTCGACGTGTCCAAAATCGAGTCCGGACAAATGGCCATCGAGTGCATCGAGTTCTGCCCCCTGGATCTGATCGAAGACACCCTGCATACCTATGCCGCCTTCGCACAGCGCAAGGGCCTGCAGCTCTACGCTTGCACTGACGCAGCCCTGCCCGAACGACTGCTCGGCGACCCGATGCGCATTCGCCAGATTCTCAATAATCTGTTGAGCAACGCCATCAAGTTCACTGACATCGGGCGTGTGGTCCTGCGCACCCGGGTGCTGTCGCGCGAGGACGATACGATAAGCCTGGAGTGGCAGGTCACCGACACCGGTATCGGCATCTCGGCGGCGCAGCAGGCCAAGCTGTTCGAACGTTTCTACCAAGTTCAGGATGTTTGTGGTCAAGGTGGGGCTGGGTTAGGCCTGTCGATATGCTGGCGGCTCAGTGAAAAAATGGGCGGGGACCTAAGCGTGATAAGCGAGCCTAGCTTAGGTAGTAAATTTACTCTGAAATTAACTCTGCCGGTGTCGATGAGTCCGCTACCCGCAAGCAAGGCAAGCATCGCTGCCGCGCCAGTGGTTTACGTCCGCGCCCCTGAGTATGAGTTAGCTCAATCGCTGATCGACTGGCTAGTACGCCTAGGTATAAATGCTGTTCTAGCACCGCCATTACAGGAAGCCATGCAGCCGCTAACAGTGCTTGTCGAGGCGCTGCCTGGAAGCGGTAGCCTCACCTGGGCGGGTCCGCGGGTTTTGTGTACCCCGGGTGGTTTTACGCCCGCGCAGGATACACCGACAGGATGGGAGGTCGATTTACACAATGTTCGGGCAATCGCCCATGCGGTTGGCATGGCCCTAGACGGACGATCAAAAGCTTCCCCGAAGGGACTGGAACTACAAGCAGGCAATCTGCAGTTGCGCATCTTGGTGGCAGAGGACAATCCGATCAACCAAGCCATCATCAAGGAACAACTTGAGGCTTTGGGCTGTACTGCAGTGGTTACCAAGAATGGTGAGCAAGCTCTGCAACTATGGCAGCCCGAGGTGTTTGACCTTGTGTTGACCGACGTCAACATGCCAATCATGAACGGTTATGAGTTAGCTCACGCGCTGCGCGAGTGTGACCCTCAACTGCCGATAGTTGGTGTTACTGCCAACGCTATGTACGAAGAAGGCATGCGCTGTATTGCCGCGGGCATGAACGCCTGGATCGTCAAGCCGTTGAACCTGCAAACCCTGCGTGGCCACCTGCTCAAGCTCTGCCACCCGGCCTTGCAAAGCGTAGCAGTGCGGGTCGAGCCAGACACCCTCAACGCTGCCGCTGCCACCCAAGCCACGGACAACCTCCAGCTTTCAGAGAAAATACGCCCGCTGTTCATCAGCACCATGCGTGACGACCTTCAACTGATCTGCTCTGCGCTGGAGCAAAGTGAGGGTAGAATCGTCGCCCAAAGGCTGCACTGCATCGCCGGCGCCCTGAGCGCGGTACAGGCCATCGACCTGGCCGAGCACTGTACGGCGCTTGAGTGGCGTCTGGCAGGCGGAGATGTCGATGCTTCCCTGCGCCTTGAAGTGCAGCAGATACTGAGCCGACTTGCCGCTGTTGTGGATGCGCTCGAGCAATAACAAATCAGGCTAACCTGCGGCCGTATGGACACACCTTTACCCTCTATACCGGCGCTACGGACAGCCTCTATGGACAAACTCAAAGTCATCATTGCGGACGATCACCCTATCGTGATTCTCGGCGTGCGCGAACTGGTAGAACGTGACAAACGTTTTTGCGTGGTCGGCGAGGCCGTGTGTTCGAAAGGGCTGGTCGAGCTGCTTGAGCAACAACCAGTGGACTTGGTAATCACCGATTACAACATGCCGGCCGATTCGCCCTATGGTGACGGCCTGAAGCTGGTCGATTACCTGAAGCGGCACTTTCCGCACTTGCAGCTTCTGATCCTGACGATGATCTCCAACCATTTGATTCTTACTCGCCTACATGAACTGGGCGTGGTCGGGGTGATCCAGAAGAGCCAGTTGCACACCGAAATCCAGCTGGCGCTCAAGGCGGTAGCCCAACGCGACCAATATCGAAGCTTGGAACCGGCGAAAACTTCGGTCGTCGAAACCACCGCGGGCATCGAAGATCGATTCGCCACCCTGTCACCCAAGGAGTTTGAAATACTGCGACTGTTTATCGCCGGAAAAAGTGTCAGTGATATTGCCCGCAGCCAGAACCGCAGTGCCAAGACCATCAGCGCACAAAAGATATCGGCAATGCGAAAACTTAATGTTACTAGCGACCAGGACTTATTGGCTTATTGCCTGGAACGCAGTATTTTCAACTAAGCCGTGTGACAAAAGAATCATTCGCCGATCGTGGCTTTACTGCACAATCTCCCGCCCTTTGTTGCGCACAGACCTTATAAGAATCGTCTGATGTTCGGCAACCACGCCGCGTCCTATTGTGAGTTGCATTTTTCATGCAGCACTTTCCAACCAATACAAATGGACATCACCATGAAGAAGTTCTCACTGGCCCTTATCGCCCTGTCCGTCATTGCCGCTTCCGGCAATGCCCTGGCTGAGGATCCGACGCCCGTTCAAGGTGGCAGCGGCAAGATCACATTCACCGGTGTAATCAACAACGACGCCTGCTCGGTAGACGGCGCCAACGCTGACCGCGTGATCTCCGTGGACATGGGCACTGTGTCGATCAAGGATATGGGCACCGCTGAAAGCCCCTCTTCGGGCCGTGTAACCGGTAAAGAATTCAACCTCAACGTCAACTGCAACCTGGGCACCAAAGTCTCGATGATCTTTGACGCTGCCAGTGGCGGTTCGGGCCTGGTCACCGGCAAGAAAGTCTTGGCCCTGACCAAAGGCACCGGCACTGCGGCCAACGTCGGTATCGCCCTGCTCGACAGCAACGGCGCGCTGATCGACCTGAGCTCGAAAAGCACCGCCAAGATCCAGAGCGACATGCACGGTACCGGCGCTGCCGGTGGTGACGCGATCCTGAACTTCTCCGCCGCCTACGTCACCACTGGCGCTGCGGGCACCGCCACTGCCGGTCGCGGTGACGCCACCCTGCCGTTCATCCTGCAGTACGAATAACTCGTAGCACCTTAGTTGCGTTGTGCGAGGCCGCCAGGCCTCGCCATTGACTCTGTAGTAAATCCCCTAAACGGTACACACCATGTTGCGTCGCTCTATTCCCGCATGTCTGGGGGTGCTCGGCATGCTCATGGCCGGCCAGGCCATGTCCAGTATTTCTCTAAGTGCCACGCGAATTGTCTTTGATGGCAATCACAAGGAAGCCAACGTCACCGTGCGCAATGGCAACCAGGATGTGCTGATTCAATCCTGGGTCGACCACAGCGATGCCCAGCGCAGCATACCTTTTGCCGTCACCCCGGCGCTTGCACGGGTGTTCGCCCGTGAGCAGCAGTTGCTGCGGGTGCTGTACGAGGGTGCTGGCGTGCCTGTCGACAAAGAATCGATGGTCTGGCTCAACGTCCAGGAAATCCCCCAGGCTGCGGCCGCCGCCAATACCTTGCAACTGGCCGTGCGCCAGCGCATCAAGATTTTCTTCCGCCCTGCCGGCTTGCCGGGCAATGCCCTGATGGCGCCGACCGAACTGCAATGGCAACTCCTGCAGCAAAGCGGGAGGCCCCTGTTGCAGGTCAAGAACCCGAGCCTGTATCACGTTTCGATGGCCGATATAAAACTTGAGACGGCTAAACAAAGTGAACTGGCAGTGGACTCGACCATGGTAGCGCCTGGTGAAGTAAAAACATTCCCGATTAAAACCCTGGGGGCCGACAACAACGTGCGCCTGAGTTTCTTCAGCATCAATGATTACGGTGCGCAAAACAAGTACACCACGACACTGTCCAGTGGCCAAACAAGCACCGCCACCGAAGCGCCGAATAAACAATAACGGTTAATGCCACAAGGTTAACTCCGCGTGTGATTACGCCCTCGCCGCATCCAGTCGTTATTCGGGATGATACAGGTTCCTTCGCATGTCTTTTTCTTCCGGTAACAGGCCAACTCATTGCACCGGTCAACACGTGCGCACTCACACTGCAACTGCCAGCCTGTTAAAGTTTAGCGCCCTGTCGCTGGCCGTGTTTGCCGCGCTACCGGCCCTGGCCGAGCAGGACGCCATTGAAGGGCAACAACGGGAAGCCTTCAACACCACTTTCCTGCACGGCGCGTCCTCGTCCGTTGACCTGCAACTGTTGCTGTCCGCCAACAGCGTGTTGCCAGGCAACTATCGGGTCGACCTGTACAGCAACGAAGTGCTGGTAGGTCGGCGGGACATCCACTTCAACCGCAACCCGGCCACCGGCCGCGTCGAACCGTGCATGACCCTGGGACTGCTGCAACAACTGGGCATCGACCTGAACAAACTGCAGGCCCAAGGCAAGTTCGACCCGAACGCCCCGCAAAGTTGCTACGACCTTTCGACGCTGATCGACCAGGCCAGCCTGCGCTACGACGCCGCGCGCCTGCAGTTGGCGGCCAGTGTGCCGCAAGTAGCGATGCAGCGAGGCATCCGTGGTTATGTCGACTCTGCCTTGTGGGATGACGGCGTGCCGGCGGCGTTTATCAATTACCAATTCAACAGCAGCCGCAGCGCCGGCGATGCCGAGACGCGCATTGCCAAAAACCTGGGCCTGCGCAACGGCATCAACATTGGCGGCTGGCGCTTTCGCAACGAGTCGAACTTCACCAGCAGCACCGGTCGCCCAAGCACCTTCAAAAGCAACCGCAGCTACCTGCAACATGACGTCACTGCTATCAAGGGCCAGTTCAGCGCCGGTGATATCTTTAGCGACACCGACTTGTTCGACAGCGTGCGCTATCGCGGGGTCAAACTGGCTTCCGATGAAGGCATGCGCGCCGACAGCGAGCGTGGCTATGCGCCGGTCATCCGCGGCGTAGCGCAGACCAACGCTACTGTAGAGATCCGTCAGAACAACTACATTCTGTACACCGCCAGTGTGCCGCCGGGGCCATTCGAGATCAGCGACATCTACCCTTCCGGCTCTAACGGCGACCTGGAAATCACTATCATCGAGGCTGACGGCCGTCGCCGGGTTACCACCCAAGCATTCTCCAGCCTGCCGATCATGGTCCGTGAAGGTCAGATCAAATACAGCGCTTCGGCCGGCCAGTACAACAGCAACACCGACGGCATGGCTACGCCGAACATACTCAGCAGCACCCTGGCCTACGGCATCAGCAGCAACCTTACCGGCATCATCGGCGTCCAGGCCAGCGACAACTACAAAGCGCTGTCGCTGGGTGCCGGCAGGAACACTTCGCTGGGCGCCGTGTCGTTCGACGTCACCCATTCGAGCAGCCGCGCACAGGGCCAAACCTCCCAGGGTAATAGTGCACGCGCCCTGTACGCCAAGACCTTCACCGGTACCGACACCAACTTCACCCTGGCCGCGTACCGCTACTCCACCGAAGGTTTTCGCAGCCTGACTGACCATGTCCAGGACTTGAGCCGCAACCCGGAGCAACGCCCGGGCAACTCCAAGACCCGCACCGACCTGACCATCAACCAGAGCATGGGCCGAAATCGCGAGCTCGGCAGCCTGTACGTCAACGCCAGCGATCAGCGCTACTGGAACCGCGGCGGCTCGCAGAGCTTTTCGGCCGGCTATAGCAACAACTGGGGCGAAGTCAGCTACAACATTGGTGCCACCCGTACCAAGGACCTGGGAGACGGCTACGGCGGCTCCAGCAGCGATACACAGTTCAACCTGTCGCTGTCCTTGCCGCTGGGCAGTCGTGTCCGCGCGCCACGTGCATTCATCACCACTAGCACGCAAAAAGGCGGCGACAGCACCCAGCTTGGCGTCAACGGCTACCTGTCGGAGACCAGCGACACCTTCTATTCGATCCAGGGTGGCAATAGTAGCTCCGGCGGCAACTCCGCCTCGGCCAACCTCAGCACCCGCACCTCGGTGGCCGAGATCACCCTGGGCTACAGTCAGGGCCGCGGCTACGATTCGCAGAACCTCAACGTGTCGGGCTCGGTGGTCGCCCACGAAGGCGGCATCAACCTTGGCCAGACCGTCAGCGAAACCTTCGCCTTGGCCCAGGTACCAGGCGTTAAAGGCGCCAAGATCAGCAGCTACAGCGGCGTCGAAACCGGGCGCAACGGCTACGCGGTAATCCCCAACGCTCAGCCTTACCGGGTCAACTGGATTAGCCTGGACACCCGCGAGCTGGGCGGCGATATCGAGATCGACAACGCCACCCAGCAATTGGTGCCGCGCCGCGGCGCCGTAGTGGTGGCCCGCTACACCGGCAAGAGCGGGCGGCGGGTGCAGTTCGAATTGTTCGATGAACAGGGTGGGATGATCCCGTTCGGCGCCTCGCTGGAAGATGCCAGCGGTAAGCAGCTGGCGATTTCCGACCCCAACGGCAAGGCGCTGGTGCTACTTGAAGAAGACCAAGGCAGCCTGACGGTGAAGTGGGGTGAGCGCCAGTGCAGCGCGACTTACAGCTTACCTGAGCGGGACAAGGCATTGAACTATGAACGCCAGCGGCTGATGTGTCAGCCCTGAGCAAGGCACTCCCGCCGGCTTCAATTACATGCGTTGTTGAACGTAACTGTTCTCGAAGCCATGGGCACAGTCCAAGTGACGGGACCGGACTAATCGTATTAGGCAAGGTTTGTAGCGCGTCATCGTGCTGACGCCCGCTGCTTTTCCATTGCCCCTGGTCAGTGCGCGCGGCACAGCCCTGCCTATACTCAATTCCACTTTCACTGACCAGGCAACCTCCATGAGCAAGAAAAAAGACAAGGCCCGTGACGCAGAACGACTACCTCGCAAGGACTACGAAAAGGAACTCAAGAACCTGCACGTCGAGCTGGTCAAGCTCCAGCAGTGGGTCGTGACCAAGGGCCTGAAGGTCTGCGTCATTTTTGAAGGCCGTGACGGCGCCGGCAAGGGCGGGACCATCAAGGCCATCACCGAACGGGTCAGCCCGCGGGTGTTCCGCGTTGTGGCGCTACCGGCGCCGACCGAGCGGGAAAAGAGCCAGATGTATTCCCAACGCTACCTTGAGCACATGCCTGCGGCAGGCGAGGTAGTGATCTTCGACCGCAGCTGGTACAACCGCGCCGGCGTCGAACGGGTCATGGGCTTCTGTACTGAAGACCAGGCGAAGAAATTCCTCGACGTCGTACCGCTGTTCGAACGGATGCTGGTGGAGTCCGGCATCATTGTCATCAAGTACTGGCTTGAGGTCAGCCCCGAAGAGCAACAGCGCCGGTTGGAAGAGCGCATCACCGATGGCCGCAAGATCTGGAAGCTCTCGCCCATGGATCTCAAGTCGTTCAATCGCTGGGACGACTACACCCGCGCCCGCGACGAGATGTTCGCCGCCTCCGACTCCTCCTGGGCCCCGTGGTACATGGCACCTTCCGAAGACAAACGGCGGGTGCGGCTAAACATCATCAGCCATCTGCTCAAGCAGATTCCCTACAAGGACATCACCCAGGACGAGAAGATCAAGCTGCCCAAGCGCGGCAAGATCGGCCAGTACAAGAGCATCGACTACCCGTTCCGGAAGATTCCCCAACGCTTCTGACCAGCGCCATGAATACAAAACCCCGTCTTCGGTTGCCGAGACGGGGTTTTGCCTTTTCAGGGGACGCCGGCAGGTTTAGCCCAGCACTTTGCCTGCTACCTCGTCGACCGCATCCTTGGTGATGGCGACGATCAGGTCGGCATCCTCGCGGGTCAGCACCAGCGGCGGTGCGAAGCCCAGGATGTCACCATGAGGCATCGCCCGGGCGACCATGCCACGCTCAAGACAGGCAGCGGACACTTGCGGACCGATCTTGAAGCTCGGGTCGAATGGCGTGCGTGCTTCACGGTCGGCCATGAACTCCACCGCCGCGAGCATGCCGTCGCCGCGCACTTCGCCCACCAGCGGGTGACCTTCCAGCGCTTCGCGCAGTGCGCGGTTGAGGTAGGCCCCCACCACCTCGGCATTCTCGGTGAGGTTTTCTCGTTCCAGGATGTCCAGGTTGGCCAGTGCCGCCGCGGCGCATACCGGGTGCCCGGAGTAGGTCCAGCCGTGGCCCATGGCGCCCTCTTTCTGCGAGCCCTGGTCGATCACGCTCCACACTTTCTCACCGACAATCACCGCCGACAATGGCGCGTAGGCGCTGGTCAGGCCCTTGGCGGTGGTGATCAGGTCGGGCTTCATGCCATAGCGCTGGCTGCCCATTTTCGAACCCAGGCGACCGAACGCACACACCACTTCATCAGCGATCAGCAGCACGTCGTACTTGTTCAGCACCGCCTGGATCGCCGCCCAGTAGCCCTTGGGCGGCACGATGATGCCGCCGGTCCCCATCAGCGGCTCGCCAATGAACGCCGCCACGGTGTCGGGACCTTCGGCCAGGATCATCTTTTCCAACTCGTTGGCGCAGTACTG
The DNA here is from genome assembly GCF_040438935.1 of Pseudomonas vranovensis. NCBI lineage: Bacteria > Pseudomonadati > Pseudomonadota > Gammaproteobacteria > Pseudomonadales > Pseudomonadaceae > Pseudomonas > Pseudomonas vranovensis. The sequence goes on from NZ_CP159259.1 coordinate 4,061,909, forward strand.
CACGAACGCGGTTTCATCCATCCCGGCCGGGGCCTTGCGGTACCAGTGCGGGCAGACAGTGTGCTTGATGCCTTCGGCCGGCAAGTCGAAATTCTGGTGGAAACTGGCAAGGCCGGTGAGGCTGCCGGTCATGATCCCCGAACCGTGGTAGCCGCGGTCGCGGGAGATGATTTTCTTTTTCTGCGGGCGGCCCAGGATGTTGTTGTAGTAACGCACCAGCTTGATCTGGGTTTCGTTGGCATCGGAACCGGAGAGCCCGTAGTAGACCTTTTTCATGCCCTCGGGCGCCCAGTCGATGATGCGGCTGGAAAGCTCGATGATCGCCTCGGTCGAGTGGCCCACATAGGTGTGGTAGTACGCCAGCTCCTTGGCCTGCTTGTAGATCGCCTCGGCTACTTCGGTGCGGCCGTAGCCGATGTTCACGCAGTAGAGGCCGGCAAAGGCGTCGATCAGCTCGCGGCCCTCGTGGTCGCGCAGGCGGATACCTTCGGCGCCGGTGATGATTCGGCCCTTGAGCGCACCGCTGGCGTGATCATGGGCGTGGGTTGACGGATGCATGAAATGGGCACGGTCTTGTTCGAACAGTTGGCTGAAATCTTGGCTCATGGCAACGCTCCTTAAAGTTGACCTTGGTGGTGCAGGCAGAAGTACTTGGTTTCGATAAAGGGCTCAAAGCCTTCGCTACCGCCCTCGCGGCCCAGGCCCGAAGCCTTCATGCCGCCGAAGGGGATCGGGTGGCCAGTGAATTTCACGCCGTTGACCGCGACCATTGCGTGGTCCAGCCGCCGGATCAGCGGGTACACCTGGTCAAGGCGGTTGGAGCAGATATAGGCCGCCAGCCCGTACTCGGTGTCATTGGCCATGGCGACCGCCTCATCGAGGGTGTCGAACGGCATGACGCCGGCAATCGGGGCGAAGTTTTCTTCCTGGTAAATGCGCATCTGCGGGCTCACATCGACCAGCACGGTGGGCTGATAGAACCAGCCGCCCAGTGCGTGCCCTTCACCGCCCACCAGGCAACGGGCACCTTTGTGAATGGCGTCCTCGACCCGGGTGCAGGTGGCATCGAACGCGCCCTGGTGCATCAGTGGGCCGACATCCACCGGCATCTCTTCGCCGCCCACCATCGCCGGCCCCACACGCAACGCCCGCACCGCTTCGGCGAAGCGGGCGACGAAGGCCGGGTATAGCGGTCGTTGCACCATGATCCGGTTGGCGGCGCAGCAATCCTGCCCCGAGGTCTGGAACTTGGCCGCCACCGCGACCTTCACCGCCAGCTCCAGGTCGGCATCGGCGCAGACGATAAAGGGGGCATTGCCACCCAATTCCAGGGCTACTTTCTTCACGTCCTGCGCGGCGGCCTGCAGCACCAGCTTGCCCACCCGGGTGGAGCCGGTGAAGCTGACCGAGCGTACCCGGGAATCACGCACCAGGGTTTCCATGGTCATCTGTGGTTCGCCGATCACCACGTTGAAGACACCGGCGGGAAAACCTGCCTCTTCTGCCAACTGGGCCAGGGCCAGGGCCGAGAACGGTGTTTCATGGGCGGGCTTGACCACCACGGTACAGCCAGCGGCCAGCGCGGCAGCGGCTTTGCGGGTAATCATCGCGCTGGGGAAGTTCCACGGTGTAAGCAAGGCGCAGACGCCCACCGGTTCCTTCACCGTCCCCAGGTGAGCACCTGGGATATGGCTGGGGATGGTCTGGCCGTACAGGCGCCGCGCCTCTTCGGCGAACCAGGGGATAAAGCTGGCCGCGTAGGCGATCTCGCCCCGTGCCTCGACCAGAGACTTGCCCTGCTCTTCACTGAGGATCCGCGCCAGCTCTTCCTGATGATCCAGGATCAGCTCGGCCCAACGGCGCAGCAGCGTCGCCCGCTCTTCCAGGCTCCGGGCGCGCCACGCTCCGAAAGCACGCTGGGCGGCGTCGACGGCAGCAACGATCTGTTCGTGCTCAAGCATTGGCACATGGCCAATGACCTGGCGGGTGGCTGGGTTGTGCACGGCAATGCTGTTGCCCGAGGCGCTGTGCAGCCATTGGCCGTCCACATGACAGAGGGTCTTGAACGTCAGCGCATGCTTGTGTGGCATATCGAGTTCTCCAAACCGTGTGGGTAATGCGCTACTGCAGGACCTCGGCGACTACCGCGAGGGTATCGCCACACTGCACCAGCCCCGGAAAATGCCGCGCAGCCAGCAACCCGCTGCGCCGGGCGCGGTACTCGACCGGCGTGGCACCGCTGCGCTTGATATCGTGGATACGGGCGATCACCTCGCCCTGCTCGACCCGCTCGCCCAGGTCGCGGCACATCTCCAGCAGACCGTCGTGCTCACTGGCCACGAAGCAGTCGTCACCCGGCATGTCGAGCATGATCGAGTCGCCGGGCAGTACTTCGCCTTCAAGGATTCCCGTGTGTACCAGCACGTTACGCACTCCGCGCTCGGCCACGGCCACGCTCCGGGCGGTGGACGAGCCGCCGCCCCCCAGTTCGGTGGTCACGAACACCTTGCCCTGGCTCTCGGCGGCGGTGTCGTACATGGCCTGCGCATCCAGTTCGAGCATGCGCATGCTGTAGGGCGCGGCAAAGGCCCGCATGGCGGCCTCGCAGCGCGCTTGCTGGGCTTTGTCGGGCAACACGTGACAGGCGGCAAACGGCAGGAAGTCCAGGGTGCGGCCACCGGAATGGATATCCAGTACGATGTCGGCCAGTGGCAGCAGCGTGCGCCGGAAGTAATCAGCGATCTTCTGCGTCACGGTGCCGTCGGGCTTGCCGGGAAAGCTGCGGTTCATGTTGCCCTTGTCGATCGGCGAGGTGCGCTGACCGGCATGGAACGCCGGGGTGTTCATGAACGGCACGATGATCACCCGCCCGCTTACCTGGCCGGCCTCAAGCCGTTGCGCCAGCTTGCTCAAGGCCACCGGCCCCTCGTACTCGTCACCGTGGTTGCCGCCGGTGAGCAACGCCGTGGGGCCTGTACCATTCTTCACCACGGTGATCGGGATCATCACCGCGCCCCAGGCCGAGTCGTCCCGCGAATAGGGCAATTTGAGAAAACCGTGCTGTACACCGTCGCGTTCGAAGTCGACCGTGCTGCTGATCGGGTTCACCGCCAGCGTGGCTTCAGGCAGAGGTGCGTTCATGGCTCAATCCTTCACGAACAGTTGGCGCGGTACGTTGCATAACGTTTCGACGCCGGTGTCGGTAATCAGAATGCTTTCGGTGATCTCCAGGCCCCAGTCGTCCATCCATAGGCCCGGCATGAAGTGAAACGTCATGCCCGGTTGCAACACACTGGTGTCGCTTGGACGCAGGCTCATGGTGCGCTCGCCCCAATCTGGCGGATAGCTGATACCGATCGGGTAGCCGCAGCGGCTGTCCTTGTGGATGCCGAACTTCTCCAGCACCTTGAAAAAGGCCTTGGCCACGTCACCGGTAGTGTTGCCGGGACGTGCCGCCTCCAGGCCAGCGGCAATGCCTTCGACCACGGCCTTCTCGCCATCGAGAAAGTGCTGCGGCGGTTTGCCCAGGTACACCGTGCGCGACAATGGGCAGTGATAGCGCTTGTAGCAGCCGGCGATCTCGAAGAAGGTGCCGGCGCCTTTCTCGAACGGGGTGTCGTCCCAGGTCAGGTGCGGGGCACTGGCGTCGGCACCGGTAGGCAGCAAGGGCACGATGGCCGGGTAGTCGCCGCCATGACCGTCGGCACCGAGGATGCCGCTGCTGTAGATCTCGGCCACCAGCTCGTTCTTGCGCATGCCCGGCTCGATGCGCTCCAGAATCCGTGCATGCATGTTCTCGACAATGCGCGCAGCAATACGCATGTACTCGATTTCCTGGCTCGACTTGTTCGCCCGCTGCCAGTTCACCAGCCCTGCTGCATCGCTGAAGCGTGCCTTGGGCAAATGCTTTTGCAGCGACAGGAAGGCGGCGGCGCTGAAATAGTAGTTGTCCATTTCAACGCCGATGCTCAGCGTGCTCCAGCCCCGGGCGGCGATCACCTCCTGGCAGAGATAATCCATGGGATGACGCTCGCGCGACTGCACGTAGATGTCCGGGTAACCGACGATGTTCTCGTGGCGCATGAACACCGTGCGCTTGGCGCCATTGGCGTCCTGGCCGCGGCCATACCACACCGGCTCGCCGTCCAGCGCCAGCAACACACACTGGTGCACATAGAACGACCAACCGTCATAGCCCGTCAGCCACGCCATGTTCGACGGGTCGGTAACCAGCAGCAACTCGATGCCTTGCGCTTGCATCGCGGCGCGGGTCTTGGCCAGGCGCTGCGCATACTCCTGCCGACTGAACGGCAGATTGACGACGACCTCAGACATGCAAATACCCTCGTTGGGTGAGTAATCGGAGTGATCAGCTGTTGAACTGCAATCCCTTGCCCGCCTTGAGCGCACGCTCGAAGGCCAGGTTGGCAATGGCGGTGTCCTGGGCGCCGGTGCCAGTCAGGTCGCACAGGGTGATATCGCGGGCGTCCCTGCGCCCCGGACGCTGGCCAGCAATCACCTGGCCCAGCTCGCTGAAACCGCTTTCTTCGCTGACCAGGCCAGCCTTGAGTGCGTGATGCATCTCGCCCAGCACGCGGGTCTGGCTCAGGCGGTCGGCCACATAACAGTCCACCGCGGCCAGCGCGGCCAGCGCGGCCGGGGCGATTTCATTCTTGTGCTCGGCATCCGAGCCCATGGCGGTGATGTGCAGGCCCGGCTGAAGGTGGCGTACCTCGATCAATGGCTCACGGCTCGGCGTCGTGGTGACGGCGATGTCCACCCCGTGCATGGCCTCATCGACCGAGCTGCAGGCCAGCACCTGCAGGCGGCCATCACAGCCCAGCTCGTCACACAGGACCGCGACCTTTTCGGCGTCCCGCCCCCACACTCGCACCGCCTCGATCGGACGCACCAGGCGCAAGGCCTGCAGCTGCAGGCGCGCCTGTTCGCCCGTGCCGATCAGGGCCACACTGCGGCTGTCTTCACGGGACAGCCAGCGGGCAGCCACAGCGCCGGCAGCGGCAGTGCGCAGCGCGGTCAGGTAGCCGTTGTCGAGCAGCAAGGCTTCGAGCAGGCCGGTACGAGCCGACAGCAGCATCATCATGCCGTTGAGGCTGGGCAAGCCCAGCGCGGGGTTGTCGAAAAAACCCGGGCTGACCTTGATTGCAAAACGCTCGAGACCTGGCAGGTAGGCAGTCTTTACGTCGACCTCGCCGTTATGCTCCGGCACATCCAGGCGCAGGATCGGTGGCATGGCCACCGCCGCCGTCGCCAGCAATACAAAGGCATGCTCGATGGCATCGACCGCCGCCGGGTCAAGGCTGACGCAGGCACGTAGGTCGGCTTCGCTGAGCAAGGTAGTAGCAGGCATCACATATCCTCCGTTGGAAACCGTCTCAGGCTTCGGCGCCGTTCATCACCCGCAGGTGCTGTTCGATGTCGACATTGCGGCCACTGACCACCACCACGATCGGACCCCGCGCCGGGATCAGCCCGTCGAGCAGGGCCGCGATGCCCACCGCGCCCGCGCCCTCCACCACCTGCCGCTCCTGGCGATAGGCGTGGCGCATGCCGGCGGCAATCGAGGCTTCATCGAGCAGGTGTACCTGGTCGCACAGCTCGCGGGTCATGGAATAGGTGTACTGGTTGTCCAGGCCGATGCCGCCACCCAGGGAGTCGGCCAGGGTGGGCAGCTCCTGCACGTCCACCGGCTGGCCGGCGAACAGGCTGGCGTGCATGGCCGCACCACGACGCATGCTGATGCCGTGCAGGGTGATGGCCGGGTTGGTGCTCTTGAGTGCCAGCGCCACGCCGGCAAACAGGCCACCGCCCGACAGCGGCACCAGCACCTGGGCGACCTGTGGAAGTTGCTCCAGAATCTCCAGGCCCAGGGTGCCCTGGCCGGCAATGATCTCGGGGTGATCGAACGGCGGCAGCAAGGTGGCGCCCTGCTCGGCGGCGATACGCTCGGCTTCGCACTGGGCGTCATCCTGGGAATGGCCGACGATGCACACCTCGGCGCCCAAATCGCGAATCGCCTGAACCTTATTGGCCGGCACCAACTGCGACAGGCAGATCGTGGCCCGAACCCCCAACTGCGCAGCGGCGTAAGCCAGCGCCCGGCCATGATTGCCGGTAGACGCGGCCACCACGCCCCGGGCCTTCTTGTCGGTATCGAGTTGAGCAATGGCATTGCTGGCACCGCGCAGCTTGAAGCTGCCGGTAATCTGCTGGGAGTCGAGCTTGAGGTAGACCGCCACGCCCATGAGCTTCGACAAGCTCGGCGAATGCTCCATCGGCGTTGTACGCACGAGGCCGGCGATACGCTGGCGGGCGAGGTAGATAGCGTTTAGCGAAAGCGCTGACATATCCGAATCCCAACAGAAGGTCTGGTGTTGGGCGGAGTGTAAGAGCGGCAAATTGTCGTGATGAATGTACTAGGTCAATTTGCCGGGATTTTTATTTTCGCTGTGCAATCAGAAGTCGTGTATCTGCGGATACTGCCCGAACAGCTCGCGCATGCCGGCCAACGCCTGGCGCATTTCCCTGTCGCTGCACTCGGCGCCCACACACAAGCGCACTGCACGCGGACGTGGTGTGCCCCGTACCAGGAACGGTTCGGGTGGTGTCACGGCAATGTGCCGGTGGCGCAGTGCCCGCACCAGGCTGTCCACCTCCCAGTGCGCAGGAATGCCCAGCCAGGCACTGAGTGCCTGAGGGTGGTGCCCCAGCAGATACTCATCAAGGTACTCGCGCACCATGGCCTGACGCGCGCCCAGCAACTTGCGCTGCAACTGCACCAGGGTCTCGGCTCGCCCGTCGCGGATCCAGCGGCTGGCGATCTCCGAGACCATGGGCGTGGCCATCCAGCTGTTGACCCGCAAGATGCTTTCGGTGCGCAGCGCCAGGCGCTTGGGCATTGCCAGGTAACCCACGCGCAGGCCCGTGAGCACCGACTTGGTCATGCTGGTGCAATAGAACGACAGCTCCGGCGCGTAATGGCTCAGCGGTGGTGCGTGGCGCTCGCCCAGCAACGGCCCGTACACATCATCCTCGATGATATGCACGCCAAAGCGCCGGGCAATCGCGGCAATTTCGCGACGACGGGCATCGGGCATCAGGCTGGTGGTGGGGTTATTCAGGTTCGGCGTACACACCAGCGCGGTGATGCGCTCGTTGCTGCACATGTCTTCGAAATGCTCCGGATCAATCCCGTCGCGATCCAGTTCCAGGCCTTTGAGGGTGAAGCCCAACACCTGGGAATTGCCAATCACGCCGTGGTCGGTCAGGCCTTCGCACAACACCACATCATCAGGGCCGGCCAGCGAGGCCAGCGCCAGGAAAATCCCGTGGGCGGCGCCGTTGGTGATCAACACATCCTCGCGCGCCACATCAAGCCCCAGGCCGCGCACCCACTGCGCGGCTGCCTCGCGGTGTGCCTCGAAGCCCGCGATGGGCCGAAAGGCATGAATCCACGGTTGGTCTTCTTCAACGCTCAACTCGGCACAGGTGTCGCGCCAGATCCGTTCATGCTCCTGGGTGTGCAGGATGCGGGTGATGGAGAAGTCCACCAGAGCCCGTTCAGGCGTATCCAGAATGTCGTTGGCCACACGGTCGCTCATGCGCCGGGTGACAAAGCTGCCACGGCCGATCTCGCAGCGCACCAGGCCCTGGCGCTCCAGCTCCTTATAGGCATTGGTGACGGTCTGCACACTGATGCCCAGGGCATCGGCGACCTGGCGCTGGGGAGGCAGGCGCTGATCGTTGACCAGGTCGCCCTGCTCTATTTCGCGGGTGATGGCCTGCACCAGAATCTTGTACTTCGACTCGCCGATACGCGCCGCGCCGAGGGCCGTTTTCCAGCTTTCCATAGTGATCGCACCGCTAGTACTGACGGGATGCACAGCATCGCCCGGGAAGTGATTGCAGGCAATTGTCCTAGTGCAATGCAATCGCTGGCGCAGCTTTTGTATGCTCGGTCCAAGGTCGATCATTCGCCCGGTTCGCCGGCGTCAACAATAGCCAACTCGACCGGTGCCGGAACGGATCCACCGTTTGCCCGCTCCAAAATGGAACGGCCCTGCACGTTTGAAGTTCTTGCTCCACTGCCTCCTAACACAGTGCCGTCAACGACGGACGTATAACAAACAGGAGATTTCAACGATGAGCCCAACGTTCAAGAACGCAGCAACACCGTTCAAGCAACTGTTGCTTGCCTGCGCAGCCTTCGGCCTGATGGCCAGCGCCCAGGCGGCAACCACGCTGGAAACGATCAAGCAGAACAACAGCATCCGCATCGGCTATGCCAACGAAACCCCCTTCGCCTTTACCGAAACCGACGGCCGGGTTACCGGCGAGTCGCCGGAAATCGCCAAGATCATCTTCGAGAAAATGGGCATCAAGAAAGTCGATGGCGTGCTCACCGAGTGGGGCTCGCTGATCCCGGGCCTGCGTGCGGGACGCTTCGACGTGATTGCCGCGGGCATGTACATCACCCCGGCGCGCTGCAAGCAGGTGATCTTCACCGACCCGCAATACCAGTTGCCCGATACCCTGCTGGTGGCCAAAGGCAACCCGAAAAACCTGCACAGCTACGCCGATGTCGCCAAGAATCCCGACGTGAAACTGGCGATCATGGCCGGCACGGTGAATCTGGCCTATGCCCGCGATTCCGGGGTCAAAGAGGCGCAGATCCTCCAGGTGCCCGACACCACCGCACAACTGCAGGCCGTACGCGCCGGTCGCGCCGACGCCGCCGTCGGCACCCAGCTGACCATGAAGGGCCTGGCCAAGAAAGGCGGTGAAAAGGTCGAGGCCATCAGCGATTTCACCGACGACCCGTCGCACACCGGCTACGGCGCCCTGGCCTTCCGCCCTGAAGACAAGGACCTGCGTGATGCGGTCAACGCCGAGCTGCAGAAGTGGCTGGGCAGCGAAGAGCATCTCAAGGCCGTCGAGCCCTTTGGCTTCGACAAGTCCAACGTGACCAAAAAGACCGCTGCCGAGCTCTGCGCCCAGTGAGTCGAGGTGGCATGGCGCCTGCCATGCCGTTCCCTGCGTAGTCTGAATAGTCAGGTCGAACCATGGGTGAATTGATACCGTTGTTACTGCAGGGGGCCTGGATCACCATCCAGGTCACTTTCTTCGGCTCGATCCTGGCCGTGGTGGCCGCGATCCTCGCAGCCCTCGGGCGCCTCTCCAGCTGGCGGCCGCTACGCTGGTTCTGCGTGGCCTACATCGAACTGTTTCGTGGCACCTCATTGCTGGTGCAGTTGTTCTGGCTGTTCTTCGTCTTGCCCCTGCCGCCCTTCAACATCGAGTTGAGCTCCTACACCGTGGCCATCGTCGGCCTGGGCCTGCACATCGGCGCCTACGGTGCCGAGGTGATGCGCGGCGCCATCAGTTCGGTCGGCAAGGGCCAGTACGAAGCCTCCATCGCCCTGAACATGCCATCGCGTACGCGCTTTCGGCGGATCATCCTGCCCCAGGCGCTGCTCGCGGCCATTGCACCGGGCACCAACCTGCTGATCGAGCTGCTCAAGAATACTTCGCTGGTGTCGCTGATCACCCTGTCGGACTTGAGCTTCCGGGCCCGCCAACTGGACCAGGCAACCTTCCAGACCCTGGAGATCTTCAGCCTGGCCCTGGTGATGTACTTCGTCCTGGCCCAGGTCATCAACTTCACCATGCGTGGCTTTGAACGCCGCTTGAGCCGTGGTCGTCTGCGTGGAGGTCTGTCATGAACCTGTGGGACTGGAACTACGTCTGGCAGATTCTTCCCGAACTGCTGCGTGCCTCGCTCAACACCCTGGGTATCACCCTGGTGGGCTTCATGATCGCCATCGTCCTGGGGCTGTTTCTGGCCATCGGCCGGCGTAGCCGCAAGGTCTGGCTGTCGTGGCCTGTGACCCTGCTGATCGAGTTCATCCGCAGCACGCCGCTGCTGATCCAGGTGTACTTCCTCTACTACGTACTGCCCAACTACGGCGTCAATCTCACGGCCATGCAGGCGGGGATCCTCGGCATCGGCCTGCACTACGCCTGCTACATCGCCGAGGTGTATCGCGGCGGCCTGGACTCGGTGGCGCGCAGCCAGTGGGAAGCGGTCATCGCCCTGAACTTCGCGCCCTGGACCGCCTACCGCGCCATCATCCTGCCCCAGGCGATCCGGCCAATCCTGCCGCCGCTGGGCAACTACCTGATCGCCATGCTCAAAGACACCCCCGTGCTGTCGGCGATCACCGTGGTGGAAATCATGCAGCAAGCCAAAAACGTGGGCTCCGAGAGCTTCCGTTACCTGGAGCCGATCACCCTGGTCGGCCTGTTCTTCCTGGCCCTGAGCGTTGCTCTGGCTTACCTGGTTCGGCGCCTCGAAGTGCGCCTGGAGTTACGCTAATGATCGCGCCCGTCTCGACCCTTGCCGTCAACACCAACCCGCTGCAGCAGGTAGCAACGCCTGCCGTGGACAGTGCCCAGTCGATCGTCAGTTTCAACGACGTGACCAAGCGCTATGGCAGCTTCACTGTACTGGACCGCCTCAACCTCAGTGTTGCGCCGGGGGAGAAAGTCGCCATCATCGGCCCCAGCGGCTCGGGCAAATCGACCCTGCTGCGGGTCCTGATGACCCTTGAAGGCATCGATGAAGGCATGATCGAGGTCGACAACGACTCCCTGACCCACATGCGCAACCGCAACGGCATCCTGGTGCCGGCCAACGACCGTCACGTGCGCAAGGTGCGCGCCAAGATCGGCATGGTGTTCCAGAGCTTCAACCTGTTCCCGCACATGACCGCCCTGCAGAACGTGATCGAAGCGCCGGTGCAGGTACTGGGGGTCAAGCCTGCCGAGGCCCGCGAGCGCGCCGCGCAATTGCTGGAACTGGTGGGCCTGGGCAGCAAGTTCGATCACTACCCTTCGCAGTTGTCGGGTGGGCAACAGCAACGGGTGGCCATCGCCCGGGCGCTGGCCATGCGGCCAAAGGTCATGCTGTTTGACGAGGTCACCTCGGCGCTGGACCCGGAGTTGTGCGGCGAAGTGCTCAATGTGATCCGCACGCTTGGCAGCGAGCACAACCTGACCATGCTCATGGTTACCCACCAGATGGGCTTTGCCCGCGAGTTTGCTGATCGGGTGTGCTTTTTCTACAAGGGGCAGATTCATGAACAGGGTACGCCCAAGCAGATCTTCGAGAATCCGCAGCAGGAGCGGACGCGGGCGTTTCTGAGTGCGGTGAAAGAGGCCAACTGAGAGATGGGCGGTGGGTGGTTGGGCGCCTGGGTGAGCCTATCCAGTCGTGGTGGTGATGCTGCCGGCCCCTTCCGCCCTTACGGCGGCCTGCTTTTCTCTTGGGAAAAGTAGCCTGCCGTAAAGGCGGAAGGGGCCGGCAGCGTCAACCAAGATAACGGATCAACCCCAAACATCAGGCACTGCAATACCACGCCACACCCTCATCATCCTCAGTCACCCGCACCACCCCCCGGTGCAGCAGGTAATTGAGATTGGCCAGACACTCCCCGGTCGCCATGGTCAGCAGCCCATCATCAATGGTGCGCTTGAACAACACACTGAACAGGTCCACCGCCCGCCTGGGCCCATCCAGCAATGCCTGTTGCAGCCGCTCGACCGCGCGGTGCTGGCTGTCATGCAACTGATCGAGCCTGGCATGCAATGGCTTGAACGGCTCGTTATGCGACGGCAACACCAGCACATCATCGGGGATCTGGCGCTTGAGTTTCTCCAGCGATGCCAGCCACAGTGCCAGCGGGTCGGCATAAGGCTCGGTAGGAAACACCGACACGTTGGAAGAAATACGCGGCAGCACCTGGTCGCCAGAAATCAGCAACTGCAGCGCCGGGCAATGAAAGCATGCATGCTCCGGCGAATGCCCCTCGCCCACCACCACCTGCCAGTCATGCTCACCAATGCGCAAACTGTCGCCATCACGCAGGCGCCGATAACCCTGGGGCAGTGGCGAGATATAGCGGCCATAACCACCAAAGCGCACGCGATAGTTCTCGATGGCCTTGGCATCCCATCCGGCACGTCGATAGAAGTTGACGCCCTGCGCGGGTGCTGCGCGCCCACAATCGGCCACCAACACTCGGCAATTCATGTACTCGCCAAACGTCATCCACAACGCGCACCCCAGGGTCTCGGTCAACCAGCCGGCCATGCCGATGTGGTCGGGGTGCATATGGGTGGCGAACACCCGGGTAATACCCAGCCCCCCCAGCGGCCCGTCGCTGGCGAGCAAGGCCTGCCAGGCATCGAGGGTGTCCGGGGTATGCATGCCGGTATCGAAGATCGCCCAGCCCTGACCGTCGCGTACCGCCCACAGGTTGATGTGATCGAGCGATATCGGCAGCGACATGCGCAGCCACAACACTCCCGGGGCAACCTCAACCGCGGTGCCTGGCATCGGCGCGGGGCCACAGGGGTAGTTCAGTGATTGGCGTTCCTGATTCATGACCTATGACTCCTGTTCGCGCATACCGCCGCCTGGTGGGAGCGGCGCTGCGACGTCTCGACTTGTCCCGCGTTAGCGATAGTGACGCCGCCATCGTATCGCGGGACAAGCCCGCGCTAACAGATAAAAAAGGGCCGTCACTTGGACAGCCCAAAGGGCGCAGGCCGACGAACCCACCGTCACCGACACTGCGTCACTGCCGCGTGCTGACCCGATCAGCACGCAGCGAGTTCTAGAACTGATCGTCGCCAAGCGCCAGGGCCGAATCACCGCCCTGAATCAACGTGTGGGCAAGGCCCGGGGCGCGGGACAGCACGTGGTCGGCGTAGAAGCGTGCGGTTACAAGCTTGGCGCTGTAGAAGTCCTGCTCAAAGCTGGCAGCCTTCAAGCACTGCTGCGCCACCAGCGCCGAGCGTGCCAGTTGCCAGCCCCCGACCACGGTGCCAAACAGCTCCAGCATCGGTACTGCCCCGACCGATACCGCCGCTACCCGACTGTCGTAGTTCGAAACGATGAACGCGACCGCTTGTTCCAGGGCCCTGACACCCTGCCCCAGGGAAGCGGCGATGGCGGTCAGCGACGGGTCGTCGGCGGCCAACAGTTGATGGGTCACCTGGCGCATCTGTTCGATTACCCAACCGATGGCTCGCCCTTGGTCACGGGCGATCTTGCGGCCGATCAGGTCGGCGGCCTGGATACCGGTGGTGCCTTCATAGATGGTGGTGATGCGCGCATCACGCAGGTGCTGGGCGGCGCCGGTTTCTTCGATGAAACCCATGCCACCGTGGACCTGCACGCCAAGGGAGGCGATGTCCACCGATTGCTCGGTGCTCCAGCCTTTGACCACCGGGATCATGAGGTCCACGAACGCCTGGTCGAGCTCGCGCTGTTGCCGGTCGCTGTTGCGCTCGGCGCTGTCCATCGCCGCGGCCACGGTACAGGCCAGGGCGCGCATGGCTTCGGTGCGGGCCTTCATCGACAGGAGCATGCGTCGCACGTCGGGGTGACGGATGATGGCCACCTTGTCGCGGCTCTTTACCCCGACTTCAGTGCCCTGGACCCGGTCGCGGGCATAGCTGCGGGCCCGCTGGTAGGCGCGCTCGGACAGGCCGACGCCTTCAATGCCAACCGAGAAGCGCGCCGCGTTCATCATGATGAACATGTATTCCAGGCCACGGTTTTCTTCGCCCACCAGCCAGCCGGTGGCCCCTTGCTTGTCGCCAAAGGCCAGCACCGCCGTGGGGCTGGCATGGATGCCCAGCTTGTGCTCGATGGACACGCAGCGCACATCGTTGCGCTCACCCAGGCTGCCGTCGGCTTCGACCAGGAACTTGGGCACCACGAACAGCGAGATGCCCTTGACCCCTTCCGGTGCGCCGGGCACCCGGGCCAGTACCAGGTGGACGATGTTGTCGGTCAGGTCGTGCTCGCCATAGGTGATGAAAATCTTCTGCCCGAACACCCGGTAAGTGCCATCGTCCCGGGGCTCGGCGCGGCTGCGCACGGCGGCGAGGTCCGAGCCGGCCTGGGGCTCGGTGAGGTTCATGGTGCCGGTCCACTCGCCGCTGATCATCTTGGCGAGGTAGGTGTGCTTGAGCAGGTCGCCGCCGCGCAGTTCGATGGCCTCGATGGCGCCACGGGTGAGCATGGGGCACAGGCCGAACGAGACGTTGGCGCCGTTCCACATTTCCTCGACCAGGGCCGAGATCAACCGTGGTAAACCCTGGCCGCCGAACGTGGTATCACAGGACAGCGCATTCCAGCCGCCCTCGACGAACTGTTCGTAAGCTTCGCGCCAACCCTTGGGGGTGATCACCTGGCCATCGACCCAGCGCGCGCCTTCGCGGTCACCGCTGACGTTGAGTGGCGAGAGCACGCCCTGGGCGTACTTGCCGGCTTCGTTGAGGATGGCGTCGACCAGGTCGCTGCCCAGCTCTTCGCAGCCAGGCAGGCGGCGGACGTGGTCAAGATGGCCGAGTTCGTTGAGGACGAACTGCATGTCGCGCAGCGGCGCGGTGTATTCACTCATGGCTCAATACTCGTATCGGGCAGGGCTTTTGAGGGTGCGAGTAGAACAGAGCGCATGGCCGGGGCACCCCACCCGTAGCGAGTGGGCGGGCCTGGTTTATCTTGGAGCAAGCCCGCGGCTACCCGGAAGGCGGCCACAGAGGTCAGTTGTCGAAGGACCGCAAGCGCGCGTACTGGTCATAGGGGGCGTAGCGTGCCTTGCGATCACGCATCACCTTGATCATCGCCACGGCAGGATCACGCGCCAGCACCAGTCGGCCGCGCTTGGCCACTAGGTGATCGAGCAGACGCTCCTTCTCGTCGGCCAGGCATTCAGGGTTGCGATCAAAGCCACTGCCCGCATCCAGGCTCAGCCAGTGGGTACCGGGAATCAAATCGCCGGCAAACACCACACAACCGCCGGGAAGGTCGATTTCAGGCAACAACTGGCCGGGGGTATGGCCATCACTGAAATGAAAGCGCCAGCCACTGCCCAGCACGTCTTCGCTGGTCTCATCGAGCAGTTCCAGGCGCTCGCTGACTTGCAATTGGCCCAGGATCGGGCTGATGAACAACGCACGATCGCGCGGATGCGGCCGCAATGCCCGCAGCCAATGGCGCCTGCCGGTGAGATAGCGCGCGGTGGGAAACAGCAGACGCGGGGTGTCGCCATCCTCGATGGCGTGGCGCAGCTCGGCCGACACCAGGGCTTGCAGGTGGGTGAGCACCACCGCGTGGATGTCATGTTCGCCCAGGCCGTGGCGGGCCAGGCTGTCGAGCAGGCCGTGGGTGTGCTTCTGGCAGCGACAGGTGCGCGGCAATGGCGCCAGCAGCGCATCAGTGCCGGCCAGTACCAGGATGTTCTTGTCGCCCTGCTGCACCAGCAGGGCGCGTGAGGGCAACTGCACCAGGTTTTCGTGGTCGGGTTTTATCAACGCTGCCCAGTCTTTTCGTGGGGTAGCGCCAAACATGACGCCGCCATCGAGCGTGCGGCTGCCGCTGGAGAGCGTGGAAATACTCCGGTTCACAACGCGTACCTCTTCAATTCGGGCAATTCGCGCACCGGGCAGGCCAGTGCTTGACGACGTATGCAGCCTAGTGTGCCAACAGGCAGCAAGCCCCCACCCACGTGGAGTGGGTGGCCGGTTGGGCGGGGTTCGCGAAAAAAGAGGACCGGTGGGGCTATTCACTTTTTAAGTTGTACGATAACGTATCTCTACTCGAGTACCACTGCGTCTTTCCATGTGTCTTACAGGGTGTTCTACAACAATGAATCCACAAGAACTGAAAACCATCCTCTCCAGCGGCCTGTTGTCTTTCCCGGTCACCGACTTCAACGCCCAGGGCGACTTTAACCGCGCTGGCTACATCAAACGCCTGGAATGGCTGGCCCCGTACGGCGCCAGCGCCCTGTTCGCCGCCGGTGGCACCGGTGAGTTCTTTTCGCTGGCGGCCAGTGAATACTCGGAAATCATCAAGACCGCCGTCGACACCTGTGCCACCAGCGTGCCGATCCTGGCCGGTGTCGGCGGTTCGACCCGCCAGGCCATTGAATACGCGCAAGAGGCCGAGCGCCTGGGCGCCAAAGGCTTGCTGCTGCTGCCGCACTACCTGACCGAAGCCAGCCAGGACGGCGTTGCCGCCCACGTCGAGGCAGTGTGCAAGTCGGTGGATATCGGTGTGGTGGTTTACAACCGCAACGTCTGCCGTCTAAATGCCGTGCAACTGGAACAGCTGGCCGAACGCTGCCCGAACCTGATCGGCTACAAGGACGGCCTGGGTGATATCGAGCTGATGGTGTCGATCCGCCGTCGCCTGGGCGAGCGCTTCACCTACCTCGGCGGCCTGCCGACTGCCGAAGTCTACGCGGCGGCCTACAAGGCCCTGGGCGTACCGGTGTATTCCTCGGCGGTGTTCAACTTCATCCCGAAAACCGCGATGGAGTTCTACCACGCGATCTCCCGGGACGATCACGCCACCGTGGCCAAGATCATCGACGACTTCTTCCTGCCATACCTGGACATCCGTAACCGCAAGGCCGGCTATGCCGTGAGCATCGTAAAGGCCGGTGCCAAGATCGCCGGTTACGACGCAGGCCCGGTGCGCACGCCGCTCACTGACCTGACCGCTGAAGAATACGAAATGCTCGCCGCGCTGATGGACAAACAGGGTGCGCAGTAACACCTGACGACCGCAGGTCGCCGGAGCCGAAGCCTGACCCCTTCGGCTCCACAATAAACAGAACCCCGCACAAAAATAATTAGTGGGAGTACACCTGCATGCAAGCGACTAAAAAGACGCATGTGCGCTATCTGATCCTGTTCATGCTGTTCATCGTGACCACGATCAACTATGCCGACCGCGCCACCATTTCCATTGCCGGCTCAAGCCTGCAGAAGGACCTGGGCATCGACGCCGTCACCCTCGGCTACATCTTCTCGGCGTTTGGCTGGGCGTATGTGCTGGGGCAGATCCCTGGCGGCTGGCTGCTCGACCGCTTCGGCTCCAAGAAGGTCTACGCCCTGAGCATCTTCACCTGGTCGGCATTCACCGTGCTGCAAGGTTTTGTCGGCTACCTGCCAGTGGCCAACGCGATCATCGCCCTGTTCATGCTGCGCTTTCTGGTCGGCTTTGCCGAAGCGCCCTCCTTTCCTGGCAACGCCCGTATCGTCGCGGCCTGGTTCCCGACGGCCGAGCGTGGCACGGCCTCTGCCATCTTCAACTCGGCGCAGTACTTCGCCACTGTGCTGTTCGCACCGCTGATGGGCTGGATCGTCCATTCCTGGGGCTGGGAGCATGTGTTCATCGTCATGGGCGTGCTGGGCATCCTGTTCTCGGTTGCCTGGATGAAGCTGATCTACAACCCCAAGGAACACCCGATGATCAGCGTTGCCGAGCTTGAGCACATCGAGCAGAACGGCGGTCTGGTGGACATGGACAAACCCAGGCAGGCCGGCAAGAGCGGGCCGAAATGGGGCTACATCAAACAGCTGCTCAGCAGCCGCATGATGCTCGGCATCTACCTGGGCCAGTACTGCATCAACGCCATTACCTATTTCTTCCTGACCTGGTTCCCGGTGTACCTGGTGCAGGAGCGTGGCATGTCGATCCTCAAGGCCGGTTTCATCGCCTCGTTGCCAGCAATCTGCGGGTTTATCGGCGGCGTGCTGGGCGGGATCATCTCCGATCACCTGCTGCGCCGTGGCAACTCGCTGACCTTCGCCCGCAAGGCGCCCATCGTCATCGGCCTGCTGCTGTCGACCTCGATGATCATCTGCAACTACGTCGATGCCGAGTGGATGGTGGTAGGCATCATGGCCTTGGCATTCTTCGGCAAGGGCCTGGGTGCGCTGGGCTGGGCGGTGGTGTCCGACACCTCGCCCAAGCAGATCGCCGGGCTGTCCGGCGGCATGTTCAATACCTTCGGCAACATCGCCTCGATCACCACGCCGATCATCATCGGCTACATCATCAGCGCCACCGGCTCGTTCAAGTGGGCCCTGGTGTATGTGGGTGCCAACGCTCTGGTGGCGGTGTTCAGCTACCTGGTGATCGTCGGCCCGATCAAGCGGATCGAATTGCGTGAAGACCCGAGCAAGAACGGCAACACCCAAACGCAGCCAACTGCGGGCGCGCTGGCCGAAACCCGTCGTTGAGTGAAGCGCCTGCGGCCCTGGCCGCAGGCGTGTTGATCAGCCTGAATACAGTACAAGAAGGGCCAACCCATGCACATGATCGAACACGCCGACTCACCCCGCTACGTGCGCCTGCATGAACAGGACAACGTCGTTGTCGTGGTGAATGATCAGGGTGTTGCCGAAGGCAGCCGCTTTGCCGATGGCCTGACGGTGACCGAAGGCATTCCACAGAGCCACAAGGTGGCCCTGGTGAACATCGCCAAGGGTGAGCAGGTAGTGCGCTACGGCCAGATCATCGGCTACGCGCTGCAAGACCTGCCCCAGGGCAGTTGGGTCAAGGAAACTCAACTGGCCATGCCGTCGGCACCGCCACTGGACAGCCTGCCGATGTCGGACGCCGTGCCCGCCGCGCTGCCGCCGCTTGAAGGCTACACCTTCGAGGGCTATCGCAACGCCGACGGCACAGTCGGCACCCGCAACATACTGGGCATCACCACCACCGTACAGTGCGTGACCGGGGTGCTTGACCATGCGGTAAAACGCATCCGCGACGAGTTGCTGCCCAAGTACCCCAACGTCGATGACGTGGTGGCCCTGACCCACAGCTATGGCTGCGGTGTAGCGATCAACGCCCGCGACGCCTATATTCCGATCCGTACCGTGCGTAACCTGGCCCGCAACCCCAACCTGGGCGGCGAAGCACTGGTCATCAGCCTGGGCTGCGAAAAGCTGCAGGCAGGCCAGGTGATGCACGAGGGCGACGCCTCGGTCGACCTGAGCGAGCCCTGGCTCTACCGCCTGCAGGATGCCAGCCACGGCTTTGCCGAAATGGTCGAGCAGATCATGGAACTGGCTGAAACACGCCTGAAAAAACTCGACCAGCGCCGCCGCGAAACCGTACCGGCCTCGGAACTGATCCTGGGCATGCAGTGCGGTGGCAGCGATGCGTTTTCCGGCATCACCGCCAACCCGGCGCTGGGCTATGCATCGGACCTATTGATTCGCGCAGGTGCCACGGTCATGTTCTCGGAAGTCACCGAAGTGCGTGACGCCATCTACATGCTCACCTCCCGCGCCGAAACCCCGGAAGTGGCCCAGGCCCTGGTGCGCGAGATGGACTGGTACGACCAGTACCTGCAACGCGGCGAGGCCGACCGCAGTGCCAACACCACGCCGGGCAACAAGAAAGGCGGGTTGTCCAACATTGTCGAGAAGTCCCTTGGGTCGATCGTCAAGTCCGGCAGCAGCGCCATCAATGGCGTGCTCGGCCCTGGCGAGCGCGTTGCCAGCAAGGGCCTGGTGTTCTGCGCCACGCCGGCCAGCGATTTTGTCTGCGGTACCCTGCAACTGGCGGCCGGCATGAACCTGCATGTATTCACCACCGGGCGCGGCACGCCCTATGGCCTGGCCATGGCGCCGGTGGTCAAGGTGTCGACCCGCACCGAGCTTGCCGAACGCTGGCCCGACCTGATCGACATCGACGCGGGGCGCATTGCCACCGGCCGCGCCAGCATCGAAGAGCTGGGCTGGGAACTGTTCCACTACTACCTGGACGTAGCCAGCGGCCGCAAGCAGACCTGGGCCGAACGCTACAGGCTGCACAACGACATCACCCTGTTCAACCCTGCACCCATTACCTGAGCGTCGTCACCTCCCGCACCCGACGCGGTGTTGGAGGTGATTGCGTTACTGCCTTTCAAGTCATCCGACGTCCTTCATCCTTAAACTCGAACCAGGAGCTCCCCATGCCAACCGTTCTGGGTCACAACTTCATTGCCGGTGCGCGCAGCGCCGCAGGCAGCCAGACTTTGAAAAGCCTCGATGCCAGTACCGGTGAAGCCCTGCCGTACAGCTTCATCCAGGCCACCGAAAGCGAAGTGGACAGCGCCGCCCGTGCGGCCGAAGCAGCGTTCATCGAGTTTCGCCAGCTGAGCCCGCAACGCCGTAGCGAATTCCTGCTGGCCATTGCCGATGAACTGGATGCCCTGGGCGATGATTTCGTCGCCATCGTCTGCCAGGAAACCGCCCTGCCCGCGGCCCGCATCCAGGGAGAGCGTGCGCGTACCAGCGGACAGATGCGCTTGTTTGCCCAAGTCTTGCAGCGCGGGGATTTTGTCGGTGCGCGCATCGACCTGGCGCTGCCTGAGCGCAAGCCATTGCCGCGTGTCGACCTGCGCCAGATGCGTATTGGCGTCGGCCCGGTGGCAGTGTTTGGCGCCAGCAACTTCCCGCTGGCCTTCTCCACCGCCGGCGGCGATACCGCTGCGGCCCTGGCGGCCGGTTGCCCGGTAGTGTTCAAGGCCCATAGCGGCCATATGGCCACCGCCGACCTGGTCGGCTGCGCCATTGTTCGCGCCGCCGAACGTACCGGCATGCCCAAAGGTGTGTTCAACATGATCTTCGGCGCTGGCGTCGGCGAATGGCTGGTCAAGCACCCGGCGATCCAGGCGGTAGGCTTTACCGGCTCGCTCAGCGGTGGCAATGCCCTGTGCAAGATGGCGGCCGAGCGGGCGCAGCCGATCCCGGTGTTTGCCGAAATGTCGAGCATCAACCCGGTCATCCTGTTGCCTGAGGCGTTGGCCGCCAGAGGTGAAACCGTAGCCCGCGAACTGGCCGCTTCCGTGGTGATGGGCTGCGGCCAGTTCTGCACCAACCCTGGCCTGGTGCTGGGCATCCGTTCGCCAGCCTTCGCCGCCTTCCAGGCGCACCTGCAGGAGCAAATGGCTGCCCAGGCGCCACAGACCATGCTCAATGCCGGGGGCCTGCGCAGCTACAGCAAAGGGCTGGAGCACCTGCACAGCCATCCTGGCATCAGCCACCTGGCCGGCCAGCCGCAGGAAGGCAACCAGGCCCGACCGCAACTGTTCAAGGCCGATGTCGAGCTGCTGCTGAACGGCGACGATCTGCTGCAGGAAGAAGTTTTCGGCCCAACCACCATCGTCGTCGAAGCCCGCGACGATGCCGAGCTCAAGGCAGCATTGCAGGGATTGCGCGGCCAACTGACCGCCACCCTGATTGGCGAGCCGGGAGACCTGCAGGGGTATCAGTGGCTGGTACCGGTGCTGGAGCAGAAGGTGGGCCGTATCCTGGTCAACGGTTACCCGACCGGTGTGGAAGTGTGCGATGCCATGGTTCATGGCGGGCCTTATCCTGCGACCTCCGATGCCCGTGGAACCTCGGTGGGCACCTTGGCGATTGACCGCTTCCTGCGGCCGGTGTGCTACCAGAACTACCCCGAGGCATTGCTGCCCGAGGCCTTGCGCAACAGCAACCCGCTGGGGTTGAAGCGCCTGGTCAATGGCGAGTGGTCGGTTGAATCGATTGGCTGATCGGCAAAGATCGCAGGGCATAGCGGATTTCTGTAGGAGCGGGCTTGCCGCGCGAAAACGTACCGTCAGGCAGATCGCATCGCGGGGCAAGCCCGCTCCCACAGAGCCCCGCCGTCAGTTGGTTTTGTTCCCTTGCGCCTCGGCCTCTTCATGGGCCAGCCGCAACCGCTCCCGGCTGTTGGTCAGGTGCAGGCGCATCGCCGCCCGCGCCGCCTCGGCATCCTGACGCGCAATAGCCTCATAAATCGCCTCGTGCTCATGACTCAGGCGGCTCATGTAATGCTGCTGATCATCGTGCGCCAACCGGGCGGAGTTCAACCGAGTACGCGGGATGATGCTGGTACCCAGGTGGGTCATGATGTCGGTGAAGTAGCGATTGCCCGTCGCCATGGCAATCTGCAAGTGGAACTGAAAGTCCGAAGCCACCGCATCACTGGCATGGGCCACGCTTTCGTTCAACGCATCCAGCGCCTCACGCATCGCCGCCAGTTGCTCCGGGCTGCGGCGCAGCGCAGCAAGCCCTGCCGACTCCGTCTCCAGGCTGATACGCAGCTCCAGTACCGCCAGCACCTCTCGCAAGGTGACGATGGTCGCCGGATCAATACGAAAACCACTCGGGCTCGGTGTATCCAGCACAAAGGTGCCGATGCCATGCCGGGTTTCCACCTGCCCGGCCGCCTGCAGGCGCGAGATCGCCTCGCGCACCACGGTGCGGCTGACGCCCTGCTCTTCCATGATTGCCGACTCGGTCGGCAGCTTGTCGCCGCGCTTCAAGTGGCCATCACGGATACGCTCGGTGAGCACGGTCACCAGCTCCTGGGCCAGGCTACGGGGCTTTCTGCGGGCACGTGGCAGTGCGCTCTGGTCTTTCATATCGAACATCTGTCCCGAATATTCTTTAACCCGGATCATAGCGCAATCAGTTGTACGATCACATGCATCAGAAGCGCTGGCCGCTTCGCGGCCAATCGCAGCCTCACGGCAGTGGCTACGGCGCCTCTGCCCTGACTCGGTACGCCTTGCGATTAGCGTTGCGCGCAAAGCACACGAACAGCGCCGCCATCACCGCCAGCGCCATGGGCAGGCCATGCGGCGCCACATCCATCGCCGCACCACTGACCAACGGCCCCACCAGGCTACCCACGCCCCACAGCAAGCCGACACTGGCATTGGCGGTCACCAGGTCCTGCCCCTTGAACTGCTGCCCGATCAGCACCAGCGCCAGGGTATACACCCCGCCCGCCACCGCGCCGAGCAACACCAGTGCCGGCCACAGCAACCACTGCACCTGCAGCAGCCAGGGCAAGGCGATGCCGATCAGCATCGCCACCACACCACACACCAGATGCACCAGGGTGCGCTCACTGCGGTCCGCCAGCCAGCCCAGCGGCAGCTGGAACAGCATGTCGCCGGTCAGGATCACGGTGACCATCAACGCGGCCACCCCCACGGCAAACCCGTGACTGGAGGCATACACCGGCATCAACGAAAGGATCACCGCATCGAAGAAGGAGAAGAACAACACGCCCATGCACAGCGCCGGCGCGACGCGGAAAAAGCCCGCCAGCGAGAAGCTCTTTTCGCCCTCTTCACCATGCTCCACATGATCGTTGGGCACCGTCAGCAGGATGCACAATAGCGCCAGGCCATAGCAGGCCGTGACCACGGCGGTCACCGATGTGCTCTGCGCGCCGACCAACGCCAGCATCGCCGGGCCGAGCATCTGGAAGCCAGTGAAGGCCGTGGCGTACAGCGCCATGATCTTGCCGCGGTTGTGCTCCGGGCTCAGTTCGTTGACCCACGACTCACCCAGGATGATGGCGATGCCCATGCCGATCCCCAGCCCCAGGCGCAACAGACCCAGCAGGTAGATCGAAGAGAACGCCCATTCCAGCAGGCCGATGCTCAAGGTGCACAAACCAAAGCACAGCAGGTAAATGGTGCGCCGGGTCAGGTGCCGGCAGCAGGCATCGACCATGAATGCCGAGAGCATCATGCCCGCCGCCGGAATGGCCGAAAGCACGCCGATCTGCAGGGTACTGGCGCCCGCTTCGAGCAGACGCAGGGACACCAGTGGCAGGCTCGCACCAAGGCTGAAACCGACCACCGACACGGCGAACAACAGGCCCGCCAGAAAACGCTTGTTCATCACAACTCCACTCCCGGCGCAGACGCGACTTCGCGCCCCGGGCCGGGTCTACACGACCGATAAAATATTCAGGTGCATCAAGGCCGGGCCACGGCAAGGCGCCGGGCGTGCAACGGCCTTGTCAGAGGGTGTGACGGGGAGGGGAGAAGGTAAAGGCGAACAGCACGCTGCGCCGACGCTTGAGGACGGTATCGCTCGGCCAATCGCAGCAGCGGGTCAGGATAACCGGCTGGCAGTACTGGCAAGGGAGGCTGGAGCGATTCATTCGTCGGCTACGCAGTAAAGGACGGGCGGCACTCTAGGAGAACCCATGCCACCCGTCAATAGCCCGTGCTTGAGCCTTCAGCGCTTGCCGGTAGACGGCAGCAGGACCGCCAGCAAGCCGAACAATGGCAGGTAGGAACACAGGCTGTAGACGTACTCGATGCCCTTGAAGTCGGCCAGGTAGCCGAGCAGCGCCGCACCGATACCGCCAAAACCGAACATCAGTCCGAAGAAAATTCCCGCGATCATGCCGACATTGCCCGGCACCAGCTCCTGGGCATACACCACGATGGCCGAGAACGCCGAGGCCAGGATAAAGCCGATGATCACACTCAGGACGCTGGTCCAAAACAGGTCCACATAAGGCAGTAACAAGGTGAACGGCGCCACGCCCAGGATCGAGAACCAGATCACCGCCTTGCGGCCGATCCGGTCACCGATCGGCCCACCGAAAAAGGTGCCGGCCGCCACTGCGCCGAGGAACAGGAACAGATGCAGCTGCGAGCTGCCCACCGACAGGTCGAACTTCTCGATCAGGTAAAAGGTGAAATAGCTGGTGAAGCTGGCCATGTAGAAGTACTTGGAGAACACCAGCAGGCCCAGTACCACCAGCGCTCCGATCACTCGCTGGCGCGACAGGCCGTGGGTGGCGCGCTGGCCCTGCTTGGCCTTGAACAGGTTCAGGTGCTCCTTGTACCAGCGGCTCAGACCGTAGGTCACCAGCACGGCGAAGATTGCGAACAGGCCGAACCACACCACGTTGCCCTGGCCGAAGGGAATAATGATCGCCGCCGCCAGCAACGGACCGAACGCCGAGCCGGCGTTACCACCCACCTGGAAGGTCGATTGTGCAAGCCCGAAGCGACCGCCCGAGGCCAGGCGCGCAATGCGTGAAGTCTCGGGGTGGAAGGTCGAGGAACCAATCCCCACCAGCGCCGCCGCCAGCAGGATCATCGGGAAGCTGCCGACATAGGCCAGCATGACGATCCCCACCAGCGTGCAAAGGGTGCCCAGGGGTAGCAGGTTCGGCATCGGTTTGCGGTCGGTGTAGAACCCCACCCAGGGTTGCAGCAGCGAGGCAGTGATCTGGAAGGTCAGGGTGATCAGGCCCACCTGGGCGAAGCTCAGCCCGTAGTTGGCCTTGAGCAACGGGTAGATCGACGGCAATACCGCCTGAATCAAGTCGTTGATCAGGTGCGCCAGGGCGCAGGCGGCAATGATGCGCATGACCAACGGGCTGCTCTGGGCAGTCGCGGTGCTGGCGGGGGAAGTCGACGAGGCACTGCTCACAGCCATGACAAAAACATCCATCCGGTAGGCGGGATCCAATTATCCAGAATTCGTTAGCAAGCGCACTATCTCTTTTCCACGGCAACCGACAGGCGTACTTGTTAATAATTCTCAATAACGTTAGCATCGCCAAAACATGTAACCCCACTGCCCGCCTGTTTAGAGGCCGCACACGCCATGCCCGACAACCAGGATCAACGCAACCTGTCGCTGCTCTACCAGCGTCATCGCAGCGAACTGCTGGCGTTCCTCACACGTCGGGTGCGTTGCCGGGAGACCGCGCTCGATCTGCTCCAGGATGCCTTTGTCCGCCTGATGCACAGCGAGCGTGGCGAGGTGGGCAACCTGCGTGCCTTCCTTTACCGCATCGCCAACAACCTGAGCATCGACCATGCCCGTCGCACCCAGGTACGTGGCGTCAACGACGAACAGGCGCTGGGGCTTCTGCTCAACGAAACCTCGCCGGAGCGCAGCGCGGTGGCCGGCAATACCCTCGACCATCTCGAGCGCCTGATCGACGGCCTGCCCTCGCCTACCCGCGAGGTGTTCCTGCTGGCCCGGGTCGAACAGCTGAGCTACAAGGACATCGCCGCGCGCCTGGGGCTGGACCCGCGCGCCGTCGAGCGTCACCTGAACAAAGCCCTGAGCCATTGCGCCGCGGCAGCACTTCATGCCCAACACAAAGATGTCTCGCCATGAACCCATCGCCTGAAACAACCTCATCGATCGAACCGGGCGACCGGGAACAACAAGCCCTGGACTGGTTCACCCGCCTGCGCGCCCACGACCTGAGCGCCGCCGAGCAGCACGCCTTTGCGCAGTGGCGCCTGGCGCCGGCAAACGCCCGGACCTTTGCCGAAATCGAACTGCTCTGGCAACAGGTGGAACTGCCGGCGCGCCGGGTGCGCCGCGCTGAACACCGACCAGCCAGACGCCCTTGGCGGCGTTTGGCGGTGGCCGCGTGCGTCATGCTGGTCAGTGGCCTGCTGGTACTGCAATTGCCCGTATTGGAGCGCCTGAACAGTGACTACGCCACCTCGGCCGGCGAACGCCGCCACCTGCGCCTGGCCGATGACACGCTAATGGTGCTCGACAGCGCCAGCGCCGTGGATGTCGACCTGCGGGGGCCTGTGCGCAAGGTCCGCCTGGTTCAGGGGCAGTTGTTCCTCGACGTGACCCACGATGGCCGGCCGTTTGTCGTCGATGTCGATGACGCACAGGTCCAGGTGCTGGGTACGCGCTTCTCGGTCAGCCGGACCAAGGATCATGACGAAGTGGTGTTGCTCAAGGGCAAGGTCGAAGTCAGCAACAATGGCCAGAAGCGCATGCTCGACCCCGGTCAGCGCGTGACCTTCAGCGGCCAGCGCCTGGACGCGGTCCAGGCTGTCGATGCCGAACGCCTGACCGCCTGGCGCGATGGACAGTTGCGCGTTCGCGAAGTGCCACTGCGCCAGGTGCTCGAACAACTGGCGGGTTATCACGGCGCTCGCCTGGTACTGCTCGACGAGCAGCTCGGACGCCGGTTGGTGAGTGGCAGCTTCAACCTCGACAAGGCCGACAGCGCGCTCGATGCCCTGGCCCAGAGCCAGAACCTGAGCATCAACAATCTGGCCGGGCAGTTGATCATCGTACGCTGAGGGCCTGGTAAATAATTTACGCGGCCTGCGGTAATTTCAAGCGCTGTTGCGTCACACCTCGGATAAGAAGCATTAGCATTTGCACTTTCTGGGGGAGGACACATGCAGTACCCACGCGATTTCGGCTTTGCCCGCTTGCCACTGGCCAGCGCCATTCTTGCAACCACCTTGCTCTCGGCACTGCCGTTGGCGACCCAGGCGGCCCAACCTGCCGCCGCGCAAAGCCAGGCCCAGCGCCTGGACTTCAACATCAAGGCCCAGCCACTGGCCGATGCCCTGGACCAGTTCAGCGCCCAGAGCGGCTTGCAGGTGATCTACGACGCCAGCCAGCTGGCCGGCCACAGCTCGCCCGGCGTGCAGGGCAAGCTGAACCCGGCAGAGGCACTCCGGGCCCTGATCGCCGGTAGCAATGCGCACCTCAGCCAACCCAATGCCAGCAGCTTCGTGATCGATCTGCCCATCGAACGGGGCGGCGCACTGCAACTGGATGTCCTGAGTATTTCCGGCAAGGCGCCGGGTTCCACCACCGAAGGCACCGGGCTGTACACCACTTACTCCTCCAGCAGCTCGACGCGCCTTAACCTGACACCCCAGGAAACCCCGCAGTCGCTGACGGTGATGACCCGCCAACGTCTGGACGACCAGCGCCTGACCAACCTCAGCGATGCCCTGGAAGCGACGCCGGGCGTGATCGTGGTGCGCGACGGCCTGGGCGCGGAAACCGACACCTACTACTCGCGCGGCTTCGTAATCCAAAACTACGAGATCGATGGTGTGCCGACCGTCTCGCGCATGGACAACTACACCCAGAGCATGGCGATGTATGACCGCATCGAGATCGTGCGCGGCGCCAGCGGCCTGATCAGCGGCATGGGCAACCCGTCGGCGACCATCAACCTGATCCGCAAGCGTCCCACCGCCGACGCCCAGGCCAGTGTCAGCGGCTCGGCCGGCACCTGGGACCGCTACGGCACCGGCTTTGATGTGTCCGGGCCGCTGACCGAAACCGGCAACATCCGCGGCCGCCTGGTCGCCGACTACAAGACCGAAGGCGCCTGGGTCGACCGCTACAAGATGGAAAGCCAGTTGCTTTACGGCATCAGCGAATTCGACCTGAGCGAAGACACGCTGCTGACCCTGGGCTTCAGCTACCAGCGCACCGATGTCGACTCGCCCCTGCGTACCGGCTTGCCCACCCGCTTCAGCACAGGCGAACGTTCCGACCTCAAGCGCTCGATCAACATGGCGCCGACCTGGTCGTACAACGACCACGAGCAGACCAGCTTCTTCACCTCCATCGAGCAGCAACTGGGCAACGGCTGGAGCGGCAAGGTCGAGTACAGCCATTCCGAGAACCAGTTCGACGAAGTGTTCGGCTTTCTCATGGGTGACCTGCAGCCCGATGGCAGTGGCCTGAGCCAACTGCCGGTGCGTTTCTCCGGCACCCCGCGCCAGGACAACCTCGATGTGTACGTGACCGGGCCGTTCAGCCTGTTCAATCGTGAACACGAGTTGATCGGCGGCGTAACCCTGTCCAGATACAACGAAAACGTGCCGAGTTGGGGCGGCTGGCGCTACGACTACAATGCTACGCCAGGGGCATCGGTCGAGAACATTTTCGACTGGAACGGCAGACAGCCCGAGCCGGACTGGACCATCAGTGGCAAGTCCTCGATGGAGGAAACCCAGTACGCGGCCTACCTCACCTCACGCCTGCACCTGACCGACGACCTGAACCTGATCCTCGGCAGCCGGGTGATCGACTGGAAACGCGACACCGAAGATCGCCCTTACGGTGGGGCCACCACCGAAGTCAATCGCAAGGAGACTGGCGTCTTCATCCCTTATGCCGGCGTGGTCTATGACCTGGACGAGACCTGGGCGCTCTATGCCAGCTACACCAAGATCTTCAACCCGCAGGCTTCGTGGGTCACCGATGCCAACAACCAGCCGCTCGATCCGATGGAGGGCGTGGGTTATGAAGTCGGCGTCAAGGGCAGTCACTTCGACGGCACGCTGAACTCGAGCCTGGCGCTGTTCAAGCTCGAACAGGACAACCTGGCGATCTGGCTGCATGACAACGTGTACGAAGCCAAGCAGGACACCACCTCCAAGGGCCTGGAGATGGAGCTCAATGGCGAACTGGCCGAAGGCTGGCAGGCATCGGCGGGCTACACCTACACCCTGACCACCGACAACCAGGATGAGCGCATCGCCACCGTGGTGCCGCGCCACAGCCTCAAGACCTTCACCAGCTATCGCCTGCCGGGCATGCTCGACAAGGTGACCGTAGGCGGCGGGGTGAACTGGCAGAGCAAAGTGGGGCAGGACCTGCACAGCTTCGATCAAGGCAGCTACGCGCTGGTCAACCTGATGGCGCGCTACGACATCAGCAAAAACCTCAGCGCCACCGTCAACCTGAACAATGCCTTTGACCGCGAGTACTTCTCCATGGCCTCGTCATACGGTAACTACGGCGCGCCGCGTAACCTGATGACCACGTTCAAATACGACTTCTGACCCGGTAATCGGCTAAGCGGTTGATCATGCGTAAAATTTTTTGAAAGAGGTGTTGACACAACTTCGTTTCGAGCGAATAATGCGCGCCACTTGGCTACATAGCTCAGTTGGTTAGAGCATAGCATTCATAATGCTGGGGTCCGGGGTTCAAGTCCCTGTGTAGCCACCAAGTACTGAAAAAGGGCTTACCGAAAGGTAGGCCCTTTTTTTATGCGTTGATTTTTCGCGGGGCAAGCCCGCTCCCACCTCAATACAGTGGGAGCGGGCCTGCCCCGCGAAACGCTTAGCGCACGCTCGCCATCACCACCGCCAGGCCCAAACCGATCAGCGCCACGCCGATCACCCGGTCGACCAGGATCTGACGCTCGAGCATGATCCGGCGCAAACCGTGCGACGAGAAGAAGATCGCCACCAGGCTGAACCACACCCCATGCGCCAACGACATGAACAGGCCGTAGCCCAGGCTGCTGGCCAGCGAGCTGCCGGGCTGCACCACCTGCGTGTAGGCACTGACCACGAACAACATAGTCTTGGGGTTCATGGCGTTGGTCAAAAAGCCCGAACGAAAGGCCGCCACTACCCCCAGCCGGCTTGAGCCATCGTTGTCATCGAGCGAGATTCGCGTGGTGTTGGTCAGCGATTTGTAGCCCAGGTAGACCAGATACCCTGCCCCCAGCACCTTCATCGCCATGAACAACGCCGGTGTCTGGCTGATGATCACGGCGATGCCAAACACGGTGTACAGCACATGGACCTGCACGCCCAGGGCAATGCCCAGCGCGGCCGACAGCCCGGCGCGGCGGCCGAAGGCGTAGCTGCTGCGGGTGACCATGGCAAAGTCGGCGCCGGGGCTGATCACCGCCAGGATGGTGAACAGGGCAACGGCTATGAGTTCATTCACGAAAAGCTCCTCGATCTGCTAGGCAATTGCACAGATAGCACCGTGCATGCCCATTATCGAAAGCTCAGTGGCTGGCCAAAAGCGATTTATAGTGTAGGAAATCCGCTAGTTTTTCTCACAGATATGAAACTGCCTGCACTCACCGCTTTTCGTTACTTCGACGTCGCCGCCCAGACCCAGAGCTTCGTGCGCACTGCCGAACTGCTCAACGTCACTCACGGTGCGGTCAGCCGCCAGGTGCGCCTGCTGGAAGAATCACTGGGCGTGCAACTGTTCGAACGGCGCAACCGGGCGATCTTCCTGACGGCAGCCGGGCGCACCCTGCACGGCACCACCCAGTCGATTTTCGAGCAGTTGGAAGGCACGGTGTACCGCTTGCAGCAACAAGCGCGGGAGAACGTGCTGGTGCTGTCGTGCGAACCGACCATCGCCATGAAATGGCTGATTCCGCGCCTGCCGGCCTTTCATGCCGCACATCCCGATATTCACCTGCACCTGGTGGCGGCTGGCGGGCCCATCGACTTTTCGCGCAGCGGCGTCGACCTGGCCTTGCGCCGCGATGACTTTCGCTGGGATGCCGACCTGCACAGCCTGAAGATCTGCGATGAATGGGTGGGGGCGGTGTGCAGCGTCAACCTGCCCCTGCCCGACACCAGCCTCGACGGGCAGCGCCTGCTGCACAGCGCCTCACGCCCGGGGGCGTGGAACACCTGGCTGCGTCTGAGTGGCGAGTCGGCCAATGGCGCCAGCCGCACCGACTACGAACACTTCTACCTGTGCATCCAGGCGGCCGTGGCAGGATTGGGCGTGGCCATGGCCTCGTTCCTGATGGTCCAGGATGAAATCGACAGCGGCCAGCTGCAGGCACCGCGCAGCTTTGTGCAGGATCAATCGGGCTACGTCCTGTTGTGCCCGCGACCGATCCTGGCCGACGACACCTGCCGGCGCTTTGCCCAGTGGGTCAGCGCAGAAGCGCAGGCCTGCCTGGCTCACTTGCTCTGAGGCTTGCCCGCCACCGGCAAGGCGCAGAACGAAGAGTTGGCACTGAAGTCCCCGCCCCAGGTGCGAAACCCCGCCGTGTCGATGTGAATGCGGCCCGACGGATAGCGCCCCAGGCCCATGTTCCAGGCCTTGCCGTGGGCTTGCCAGAAAGTGCACAGCGGCGTGGGATCGGTCCAGCGCGGCAGCAGTACATCCACGGCGAAGGCCCGGGTATGGGCGCTGGCCAGCGCACCACCAGCACAGCGATTGAGCTGCGGGTCGCGATAGGCCGAGACCACCTCGAACTGGCGCAAGATACCCTGATCCCCCAGGGTCTTGAGCAATTGCACCGTGGAGCGCACCGCTGGCCACTGGCTCGCGGGGGCCACGGCAAAGGGCTCGGCGCGACACAGCCGCCAGTCGCTGGCCGAGCGCAGCAACTGGTAGATCGGCACCACCCCGTACAGGCGTGCATCCACCAGCATTTCGCGAAAGGCGCGGGTTTCATGGTCGCCGGCCCATTGCGCGAACATGTACAGATCGCGCGGGTCGGCATGGGCGCTGCACAGCCCAGCCAATAATACGCCAGTGCCGAGTCCGACCTTGCTCCACAGGTTCATCATCCCTTCCCCCCTTGTCCTCATGACATCGTAGCCGCTGCCGTCAGGCTGCGGCTACGGGTCAGTCTTGCGGACGCAGGCGGTATTGCGGGGGCAACTGGTCCAGGCCGCTGATGGTCGCGTTGAGGCTTTTCCAGCGACCATCCTTGATGCCGTAGATGCACCCGTGGATCGACAGGCTCTGGCCACGGTGCCAGGCATTCTGGACGATGGTGGTGTGACCGACGTTCGCCACCTGCTGGATCACATTGAGCTCGCACAAGCGGTCGACACGTTCCTCTTCGGTGGGCAGCTTGCCCAGCTCTACCCGGTTTTCGTAATACAAGTCACGAATCGAGCGCAGCCAACCATCGATCAGGCCCAGCTGACGGTCCTGCATCGATGCCCGCACCCCGCCGCAGCCGTAGTGGCCGGTCACCAGGATGTGTTTCACCTTGAGGACGTCCACCGCGTACTGGATCACCGACAGGCAATTGAGGTCGGTGTGCAGCACCACGTTGGCCACGTTGCGATGGACAAACAGATCACCGGGCAACATGCCGACGATCTCGTTGGCCGGTACACGGGCATCGGAGCAGCCGATCCAGAGGAATTCAGGGGTTTGCTGGCGGGCAAGCTTGGCGAAGAAATCCGGGTCTTCCTGCTTGATTGCATCAGCCCAACGCGCGTTGTTATCAATCAGTTCTTGTAGGTCGTGCATGTTCAAGCCTCATGGTTGATGCGCATCTTGTGACAGGCATGGCCCCGTCCGGGTCACGCCTTTGAATCTTCCCGCCGGGGCCCGGTCCACCGAAAGACAGGCACCCGCAGGAGAATAGCCCCCATGAACGAATCAAGACGCCCACCCCACGCCCCGGAACCCGCGCCCATCGACACCAACGAAGACCGCATGGGTTCAATGGAAAGCCTGGACTTCGACGATGATACGCCCAGCGAAAAAATCGGCGACCTGATTCCCGATCAGGAGCGCGAGCACTTGATGCCCGCCGAGCGCGTACGCGAAGCCGGCATGACCGGCGCATCAAGCGATGACCACGCACCCACCGACGATGACCTGAGCCCGGAGACCCTGATTCACCAAGACGGGGCCCGCTCGGCCACTGAAGCCGGCGAAGACAACCCCGCCGACTGGGACCTGAGCCTGGTCGATGAAGACGACATTGGCGGCGGCAACGGCTTGGATGAAGCCGAGCTTGCCCGGCGCGACCCGCTGGACGGCAAGCCCGAGCGCTAAGGCGTTATTCGAACAGGGTGCAGGCCATGACCAGTGCGTCTTCACGGCCACCGGCAATCGGGTAGTAGTCGCGGCGACGACCAATCTCGTTGAAGCCGTAGCGCTCGTACAGGCGATAGGCGGACTGGTTGCTGGCCCGCACCTCGAGGAAGCACTCGCGGCCGTTGAGCGCGTAGGCACGCCTCATCAACTCTTCGAGCAGGCGCAAGCCCAGGCCACGGCCCTGGCTTTCGGGCTTGACGGTGATGTTGAGCAGATGGGCTTCGTCGATGATCACGTTGATCACGCCGTGGCCTACCTGTTGCTCGCCCTCGAACATCAGCCAGATTTCATAGGACTTGAGCCCGTCGAGGAAAATCCCGCGAGTCCAGGGGTGGCTGAAGGCGGCGTATTCGATCTTCAGTACGGCATCCAGATCCGCCTCGGTCATCCGGCGGAAGCTGATTGTGTCACTCATCGCTTGGTTTCCAGCGCGCCATCAGCCGGCGCATGGCTTGCCAGACGTCCGCCTTGCGTTGCGGCTCGTCCATCAACAGTTCGAGGCCAGGCAAGGCCCAGGCAGTGCCCAGGCCCTCGACCGGCAGCTCGCGGTAATAACTTTCGGCATCCGCCTCGCCGGCAAAACGCACGGCAGGCAGGCCGACCAGCCACAGGCAGACACAGGGCGACTCTTCGAGCCGGGCCTGGATAAAGCCCTGGACGAAATCGGTGGCCGCCTGGGGCCCCTGGTCGAGGTTGCCACGCACCAGCAACGGCCAACGCACCGGCTCTCCGATGATCTGCGGGCTGTCGGGCAACCCGGCGGCGCGCAGCATGTCCTTGAGCAGGAGGTACGACGGGTCGCGGCTCTGAAATGGCTCGCCGGTGGCGAGTTCCACCAGCAGCAGGCAGTTGCCGGCACGCAGCAGCTGCAGTGCGAATCGCGGTGGCGGTACCGGGGCCGGACGCGCTGGAGCGGGTGCCTTTTCGGCCTCCTCCACCGGTTTGCCGGCCAGTTTGGGCGTGGTGCCAGGGCGCGGAATCTCGATCTTCGGTCGCTCGCCCGTGCGTGCTGCCGGTGCGCTGGGCACTGCGACCTGCGCAGCGGGCACCTGCACCTGCGGCTCGAGCGCCGGCTCGTCCAGCGGCGCCACCGGCTGCAACAGCTCCAGACGCGACGGTGCGGCGAACGGCAGTTCGGCACGTGGCAGCCAGTGCACCACTTGCATGGCGTTGAGGTAAGCGCGGCGGCGGGACTCGATTAACAAGAAGGGTCGGCCATCTGTGGATAAGTCAGGGGCGACATTCTAACGTTGTTCGCCGCGCTGCGCCGCTGTTGATCGGCACAAATCCGCCGGGATGCCGCGCGAATCGATCAGGGGGTGAATCGACAGGCACTTGATGCAGTACAATCGGCGCTTTTATTTGGCAACGAGTCGACCCGCCAATGATCGAACCCAAGCGCGTCCTGCGCGCCCTAGCCGAACACTGGGCCTTGCTTGAGCCGTTGTGCGAGCGCTTCGACGGAGGCACCCTGAGCCTCGGCGAACTGCGCCAGCAACTGGCCAACCAGCAGTTGGAGAGCACGCCCCAGGACATCACCAGCCTGCTCGACGTCTGGATTCGCCTCGATATCCTGGTGCCGGTGGCCAAGAGCCCCAACCGATTCGAGCTCAATGCGCAGATCCACGACTTCCTCGCCTACCTGCGCCGCGAACACCGCCTGGGCCTGTGCCTTGAGATCGAAGCCTACCTGCGCCACCTGGAGCGTTTGGCCGGGCATATCCAGGACGCCTTCGAGATTCGTGACAGCAACGACCTGGCCCGCCAGCTGCGCTTGCTCGACATGCGCGTGCGCGACGTGCTGAAAAAACTCGACAACGACGAACAGGCCCTGGTCGCCGTGGCCGAACGGGCCAAGACCAGCGACCGGCAGATTCCGTTGCGCCAGCGCTATGCCGAAGTACTGGCGACCTGGGACGAGTACGTCGAACCGATGATCCAACTGGTGAACGCCGACGGCGCCTTCGAGCAAGGCGTGCGCAAGGTCGAGACCGTGCTGCTGCGCCTGCTGGGCGAACAGGCGCGCCTGGGCCATCTGGTCGACGACGACATGCTCCTGCGCACCCACGCGCGCATCCTTGAAATGCAGACCAGCGCCCAGCTGACCTTGCGCCATGCCCGTGAACTGCTGCTGCCGCTGCGTGAAGAAGCCCGCCGCCACAACGCCGTGACCCGTGGCGCCGCCCTGGCCCTGTCGGTGATCCGCCGCAAGGGCCTGGACGCCGTACCGCAAGCGGCCATGCCAATGTTCACCCGCCCGCAAAGCACGTTCCTGGGCAGCGCCAGCCAGGTCGAGGCCTACGTCTATGCACTGGCCCGCTTCGAGCCCAAGCCTGCGCAGTTCCCCAAGGCCCACAAGAGCAACCGTGGCGACAGCCCGAAAGCGCCGCGCACGGTCAAGGAAATGCTCCAGCGCTGCGAAAGCGCCCTGCCACTGCCCGACCTGATGGTCTGGCTGCTGGACCAGGAGCCCGACGGCGCCACCGACGAATTGCTGTACTGGTTCTCGCGCCTGTCGCGGGAAAAACGCTTTACCCGCGAACGCCTCGAGCGCCGCGAATACACCACCCGCGAACACCTGGTCAGCCTGCGTTCCTTCGCCCTGACATCCAGCCGCGAACCATCGCCTGAACCAACTGCGAGCCCTGCCCATGCATCTTGATCTTTCCGAACTGTCCCAGCTCGCACCGATCTTCCGCGAGCTGTTCAAGGGCTTTCACATCAGTCGCCGCGACCCGGAACTGTACGGCCAGCTGTCGAACTTCCAGGACCAGTACCGCGGCCTGTTCAAGGCCCTGGGCTTTGAGCTGGTGTGCGACACCCGCGGCTTCTACTACTTCGTTCCCGACCAGGCCGCCGCCCAGGTCAACAAGACAGCCCAGCGCCTGTCGCTGTTCACCTTCATCCTGGTGGAGCACCTGGCCGACCAGGGCCGCGACCCGATGTCGGTGCTCGACGGTGGCAGCCTGGGCCGTGACGAGCTGCCCTCGATGCTGGAAAAGTACCGCGACCTGTTCATCCAGGCCGAGGTGCAGACCCCGGACGAGCTGGAAGAAAAGATCATGCGCCGCATGACCCAGCTGGGCTTTGCCCACGAAGAGAACGGTATCTACCGTTTCCTGCCCCCAATGCACCGCTTCCTCGACGTGTGCCTGTCGGTGCAGCAGGACCGCGACCTCGCCGCCAGCCTGCACAGCACCCTGCCGCTGCCAACGCCAGTACTGGTCGAAGAAGAAAGCCCCGAAGTGCTGAACCGGACCGACGACCCGCTCGACCTGAGCCCGTTCGAGGAAAGTGAAGAAGACGCCTTGGCCCGCGCCATCGCCGAAGAGCAACAGGAGATTGATGCATGAGCCAGGAACGCTACGGCATTCGCCGCTTTGCACTGCTCAACACCGCCGGCTACAGCCTGGGCCTGTTCCCGCTGGAACACCCGCTGTCGGTCTACGGCGCCAACAACCTGGGTAAATCCGCCTCGATCAACGCCCTGCAGTTCCCGATCCTGGCGCGCATGTCGGACATGAGCTTCGGCAAGTACAGCCTGGAACAGTCCCGGCGCTTCTACTTTGCCAGCGACACCAGCTACATCCTCTGCGAGGTCAACCTGCCCCACGGCCCGCACGTGATCGGCGTGGTCGGCCGCGGCCCGGGTGGCGGCTTCGGCCACCAGTTCTTCGCCTATGCCGGCGAACTGGACCTGGCCCATTACCAGAAGAACGACACCTGCCTGCGCCAGAAAGAGCTGTTCAGCAACCTGGAGCGCAACGGCCTCAAGGCCTACGAACTCAAACCTGACGAGCTGCGTCGCCTGCTGGTCGGTGGCCACACCTCGATCCCGCTGGACCTGACCCTGATCCCGCTGCGCTCCACCAGCGAGCAGAGCCTGAAGACCTTCCGCGCACTGTTCATCAACCTGCTGCACATGCGCGAGATCACCGCGGCCAAGCTCAAGCAGTTGTTCCTCGATGCCTTCGAGCACAGCCTGCGCTCGGGCAGCGTCGACTACATCGCCGCCTGCGAGGAGGCCTTCCGCGACGTGCGCCGCATGGAGCAGGACTACAACTCCCTGGTCGCTGCCGGCCCGCTGGTCGAGGCCCTGGCCAACGGCGTGGCCCAGCGCGACATCCTGCGCGGCAAGCTGCATCGCCTGTCGCCGCTGCTCGACTCGCTGCTGGGCACCTGGCAGGACTACGCCAGCGCCCGCAAGGAAGAGCTGGTAATCCAGGCCGAGCACTACAAGAACGAACAGGACAGCCTGCAGAACGACCAGCGTGGCGGCACCCAGGAGCTGATGCGCCTGGAGCGCGAAATCACTGGTATCCAGCGCTGGCTCGGCGAGCTGTCGGTACTCAAGCACCGCTTCGCCCTGGTCGATGACGTCAAGGTGCTGGAGCAGCAACTGCTGGCCGCCAAGGATGCCCACGACGAACTGGCCGGTGCCCTGGCGCAGTCTCGCCAGTTCAGCGCCGAAGACCTCGAAGAGCGCCTGCGCGACCTGGAGAAACGCCTCAAGTCGGTCAAGCAGCAGCTCGACCATGCTGACAACAACAGCTATGCCCGCCTGCGCGAAGAATTCTCCCAGCAGGATGTCGAGCGCCTGATGCGCCTGTTCAACGGCGCGCTGTTCAGCCTGCCGCTGGGTGAGCGCGGCATCGAGCTGGACGACAGCGACCTGTGGGTCAAATCCCTGGAGGCCGTGCTCGACGGCTTCAAGGGCGAGCGTTTCGAGGCTCCGGGGCTGTCGATCGATCTCTCGCACATCGAGCCGCCAGCGCTGCAGGCCCTGGCCGACCGCGCCGCCCTGCGCGACCAGAAGGAGCGCCTGGAAAAGGAGCTCAAGCAGCTCAAGACCCAGCAGGCCGTGGTCGCCGACCGCGCCGCGAGCAAGACCCAGACCGAAACCCTGTACCAACAGGTACTGGACGCGCAAAAGGCCCTGGAAGACTTCCGTCGCACCCAGACACTGTCTGCCGAAGAAGGCGACAAGCTCGAACAGCTGGCACAGATGGAAGCCGCCCAGGACGAGCTCAAGCGTTCCAGCGATGCCTTCACCGAACGCGTCCAGCAACTGTCGGCCAAGCTGCAACTGGTTGGCCGCCAGATCGCCGACATGGAAGCCAAGCAGCGCACCCTCGACGACGCCCTGCGCCGCCGCCAGCTGCTGCCGGCCGACCTGCCGTTCGGTACGCCGTTCATGGAGCCGGTGGACGACTCCATGGACAACCTGTTGCCCCTGCTCAACGACTACCAGGACAGCTGGCAGGGCCTGCTGCGGGTCGATGGCCAGATCGAGGCGCTGTACGCCCAGGTTCGCCTCAAGGGCGTGGCCAAGTTCGACAGCGAAGACGACATGGAGCGCCGCCTGCAGCTGCTGATCAACGCCTACGCGCACCGCACCGACGAAGCCCTGACCCTGGGCAAGGCGCGCCGTGCGGCGGTCACCGACATCGCCCGGACCCTGCGCAACATCCGCAGCGACTACGACAGCCTCGAGCACCAGCTGGCGCTGTTCAACCGCGAGATCAACAAGCGCCAGGTGTCCAACCTCGAGAGCTTCCGCATCGTGCTGGCACCGAACAAGGAAGCCCTCAAGCACATCGACCAGATCATCCACAGCGCCGGACAGTACGAAGAAGGCGAGACCCTGTCGGTGTTCGACCTGAGCGCCAGTGCCGAGCAGGACAACAAGAACGAGGAAGCCAAGGAGTACCTGGCGCGACTGGTAGCGGCCAACCACAACCAGTTGGGCCTCAAGGACCTGTTCGAGCTGGCCTTCGAGATCACCAAGGTCAACGGTCAGCCGGTGATCCACACCGACATCGACGGTGCGGCGTCCAACGGCACCACCATGACCATCAAGGCGCTGACCAACATGTACCTGTTGCTGCACCTGATGGACCGCGACCTCGCCGGTCGCGTGCGCCTGCCGTACTACCTGGACGAAGCGGCAGACATCGACGAACGCAACCAGGCCGCCCTGCTGGAAACCAGCTTGCAGTTGGGCTTCGTGCCGATTCTGGCGAGTGTGAAGCCGCAGGTCTCGGCGCATGTCGCCATCGACCTGGAAGGCGGTAGCGGGCCGAACGGCATCTACATCGACGAGGCCGACTGGAAGTTCATCAGCCGGTTGGATGAGGTGAAGGCGGTGGTGCGCGAGGAAGAGGAAGCGGCTTCGGTCTAACGCAATCGCGGGGCAAGCCCGTTCCTACACCAGTAGGAGCGGGCTTGCCCCGCGATGATTATTGCTGCGGCCAGGGCAGGATCGGAATCGCCGTCACCGCGTTCTGCGGGCTGCCTTCGATCAGCCGGTCCGAGTACACCAGGTAGACCAGGGTGTTGCGCTTCTTGTCCAGGAAGCGCACCACCTGCATGGTCTTGAACACCAGCGAGGTGCGCTCCTTGAACACCTCGTCACCGTCCTTGAGCTGCTCCTTGAAGCGAATTGGCCCTACCTGGCGACAGGCAATGGAGGCTTCGGCACGGTCTTCGGCCAAGCCCAGGCCGCCCTTCACTCCGCCCGTCTTGGCACGGGACAGGTAGCAGGTCACACCCTCGACTTTCGGATCGTCGAACGCCTCGACCACGATGCGGTCGTTTGGCCCGACGAACTTGAACACGGTCGACACCTGACCGATTTCCTCGGCCGCAGCCACTGCCGGCAATGCCAGCAGCGCCGCTGCAATCATCCCTTTGAACACGGTTGTTTCCTCAGACCAGAATCAGGTTGTCGCGGTGAACCAGCTCAGGCTCGGCGATGTAGCCCAGCAGGCTTTCGATGGCCTCGGAGGACTGGCCGATGATCTTCTGCGCTTCAAGGGCGCTGTAGTTGGCCAGGCCACGGGCGACTTCCAGGCCATCCGGGCCGACACAAACGACCATTTCGCCACGGCGAAAGCTGCCCTGCACGGTTTTGACGCCGACCGGCAGCAGGCTCTTGTTGGCCTGACGCAAGGCCTGCACGGCACCGGCGTCGAGCACCAGGGTGCCGCGGGTCTGCAGGTGCCCGGCCAGCCACTGCTTGCGCGCGGCCAACATGCCGCGCTCGGGCGACAGCAAGGTACCCAGGCGCTCGCCAGCCTTGAGGCGATCGAGTACGCGCTCCAGGCGACCACCGACGATGATGGTATGGGCACCGGACCGGGCCGCCAGACGCGCAGCACGCAGTTTGGTCTGCATGCCGCCACGGCCCAGTGCGCCACCGGTACCGCCCGCCACCGCATCCAGGCTCGGATCGTCGGCACGGGCTTCATAGATCAGTTGGGCATCGGGATTGTTACGCGGGTCAGCGTCGAACATGCCATCGCGGTCGGTGAGGATCACCAGCAGGTCGGCTTCGACCAGGTTGGCCACCAGGGCAGCCAGGGTGTCGTTGTCGCCGAAACGGATCTCGTCGGTCACCACGGTGTCGTTCTCGTTGATCACCGGCACCACGCCCAGCTCCACCAGCGTGCGCAGGGTACTGCGCGCGTTGAGGTAGCGCTTGCGATCCGACAGGTCGTCGTGGGTCAGGAGAATCTGCGCGGTGTGCTTGTCATGCTCGGCGAAACTCGACTCCCAGGCTTGCACCAGGCCCATCTGGCCAATCGAGGCTGCCGCTTGCAGCTCATTCATGGCACTCGGTCGCTTGGACCAACCCAGGCGGCTCATCCCGGCGGCAACCGCCCCGGACGATACCAGTACCAACTCGACACCCGCCTCATGCAACGCCACCATCTGCTCGACCCAGACGCCCATGGCCGTACGATCGAGCCCCTTGCCATCTGCTGTCAGCAGGGCACTGCCGATCTTCACCACCCAGCGCTGCGCACCCGTCACCTTGCTCCGCATCTTCTTCCAACCTATAGAGATCTTTAGATACTAAAACGCCGCTCCAGAGAGCGGCGTTTAGTGTACTGCAACGAATCAGTCGCGCACGTAAATGATTTCCGGACCGTCTTCGTCGTCGTCATCCCAGTCGTCATCGTCGTCGCCGATGTCGTGAACGCTCTTGACGCCACTGCGGCGCAGGGCACGGGCATCGTCCAGGGCTTGCAGCTGGGCACGGGCCTCGTCTTCGATGCGCTGATCCAGGTCGGCCAGCTCTTCGGCGTAGGCCGGGTCGTTGGCCAGGCGGTCGGCGCGGTCTTCGAGGTAGCGCATGATGTCGCGGCTGAGCTGCTCGGTACCCTGCTTGGAGATGGCCGAAATCACATAGACCGGACCTTCCCACTGCAGACGCTCGACCACTTCCTTGACGCGCTCGTCACGCTCGTCGTCCATCAGCATGTCGGTCTTGTTCAGTACCAGCCAGC
This sequence comes from Pseudomonas vranovensis, assembly GCF_040438935.1. NCBI lineage: Bacteria > Pseudomonadati > Pseudomonadota > Gammaproteobacteria > Pseudomonadales > Pseudomonadaceae > Pseudomonas > Pseudomonas vranovensis. The sequence continues at coordinate 4,103,278 of NZ_CP159259.1, forward strand.
GATCACGTTCGGCCAGCGACGGGCTGAAGCGGGTCAGCTCGTTGACGATCACTTCAGCCGCGTCGGCGCTGCTGCTTTCATCCAGCGGCGCGAGGTCGACGAGGTGCAGCAACAGGCGGGTACGGGCCAGGTGCTTGAGGAAGCGGATACCCAGGCCGGCACCGTCGGAAGCGCCTTCGATCAGGCCGGGGATGTCGGCGATGACGAAGCTTTTCCAGCGATCGACACTGACCACGCCCAGGTTCGGCACCAGGGTGGTGAACGGGTAGTCGGCGACTTTCGGCTTGGCGGCCGATACCGAGCGGATGAAGGTACTCTTGCCGGCGTTCGGCAAGCCCAGCAGGCCAACGTCGGCCAGTACTTTCATTTCCAGCTTCAGGTCACGCTGCTCGCCGGGTTTGCCCGGGGTGGTCTGGCGTGGCGCACGGTTGGTACTGGATTTGAAACGGGTGTTGCCCAGGCCGTGCCAGCCGCCCTGGACCACCATCAGCTTCTGGCCTGGCTTGACCAAGTCGCCGATGACTTCCTGGGTGGCGGAGTCGATCACGGTGGTGCCGACTGGCACGCGCAGGATCAGGTCGTCGCCTTTTTTGCCGGTGCAGTCGGTGCTGCCGCCATTGGAGCCGCGCTGGGCCTCGAAATGTCGGGTGTAGCGGTAGTCGACCAGGGTGTTGAGGTTTTCATCGGCGACCATGAACACCGAGCCGCCGTCGCCACCGTCACCGCCGTTGGGACCGCCGTTCTCGATGAATTTTTCGCGGCGGAAGCTCATGCAACCGTTACCGCCGTCACCGGCTTTGACCCGGATCGATACTTCGTCAACAAACTTCATAAAAACCGCCTCTCGTCAGCTGGACGAGCTGAGTGACACAAAGACATAAGGCTCTTGCAAAAGTGAGCGCGGCGGCCCCCGTCAACGACCGAAACACCAGCGCCGGCAGCCCATACAAACAGCTTTGCAAGAGACTCACCCCACAAACGAAAAAGCCCCGTCGCGAGACAGGGCTTTTCCAGCGTTCGCGCGATTACTCGGCGACAACGCTCACGTAACGACGACCGAAGGCGCCTTTTACTTCAAACTTGATCTTACCCGCGATCTTGGCGAACAGGGTGTGATCCTTGCCCATGCCAACGCCGTAGCCAGCGTGGAATTGGGTGCCGCGCTGACGGACGATGATGTTGCCAGGAATGATAGCCTGGCCGCCATACATCTTCACGCCAAGGCGTTTGGCTTCTGAGTCGCGACCGTTACGGGTACTACCACCAGCTTTTTTGTGTGCCATGGTTCAATTCTCCAGAAATGGGATTTAGGCGATTACGCCGAAATACCGGTGATCTTGATTTCGGTGAACCACTGGCGGTGGCCCATACGCTTCATGTGGTGCTTACGGCGGCGGAACTTGATGATGCGCACTTTGTCGTGACGACCTTGCGAGATCACTTCAGCAACAACCTTGGCACCAGCAACGACTGGAGCGCCGATGTTCACGTCGTCGCCATTGGCAACCAACAGAACGCGGTCGAAAGTCACGGATTCGCCAGTGGCGATTTCCAGTTTTTCGATTTTCAGGTATTCACCTTCGGCGACTTTGTACTGCTTGCCACCGGTAACAATTACTGCGTACATGGTATTTCTCCGATAATCCTGCTCACCCAGCTCTTTATAGGAAGAGTATTGGCTGGCATGGCTGCATAGGGCTGGAACGGCCCAGTGCAATTGCGTAAGGCAGGTGCTGCCCAGGAAGTTCAGGGTGCGCGATTGTACGCAAGCCGCCCGCCCCTTGCAAGTCCCGCCCCCGGCCCGCCGGGACCGCGCCTTGACAGGCCGGGACCCGCGACCTAGCATGCCGCGCAACCTTTATGGAGCACCTGTGGCCGATGCAACCCCAAGCTTTCTACCGCGCGGTAGCGGACGACTTCAGCGCCGTTGACGAGATTATCAAGAAACAGCTGACTTCGCGTGTACCGCTGGTATCGAAAATCGGCGACTACATTACTTCGGCTGGCGGCAAGCGCCTGCGCCCTCTGCTGGTGCTGCTGTGCGGCAAGGCACTGGGCCGCGAAGGCGATGACCTGCGCCTGCTGGCCGCCACCATCGAATTCCTGCACACTGCCACCCTGCTGCACGACGACGTGGTCGACATGTCGGGCATGCGCCGTGGTCGCTCCACCGCCAATGCCCTGTGGGGCAATGCGCCGAGCGTACTGGTCGGTGATTTCCTCTATTCGCGTTCGTTCGAGATGATGGTCGAACTGGGCTCGATGCCGGTCATGCAGATCCTCTCCAAGGCCACCCGGGTCATCGCTGAAGGTGAAGTCCTGCAGCTGTCCAAGGTCCGCGACGCCAGCACCACCGAAGAAGTCTACATGGACGTCATCCGCGGCAAGACCGCGATGCTGTTCGAGGCCTCGACCCACAGCGCCGCTGCCCTGGCCCAGGCCACAACTGAGCAGAGCGAAGCCCTGCGCACGTTCGGCGACCACCTTGGCGTGGCCTTCCAGCTGGTCGACGACCTGCTCGACTACAAGGGCGATGCACAGACCCTGGGCAAGAACGTCGGCGACGACCTGGCCGAGGGCAAGCCGACCCTTCCGCTGATCTACACCATGCGTGAAGGTACTGCCGAACAGGCCGCCCTGGTTCGCCAGGCGATCCAGAAAGGTGGTATCGAAGACCTGGAAAGCATCCGCGCTGCGGTTGAAGCTTCGGGCTCCCTGGACTACACCGCGCAACTGGCACGCGACTACGTGGCCCGTGCCATCGCTTGCCTGGACGTGCTGCCAGCCAGCGAATACCGCGACGCCCTGGTGGAATTGAGCGAATTCGCTGTCGCCCGTACCCACTGAGCCTGCCCTGTGGCCCATCGCTCGATGGGCCCGACTAACCTCTGACGGACAAAACCCTATACAATGTAGGCTTTGTACCTGTACGTCTTGAGGAACCCTAGTGAGCACTTTGCCACCCTGCCCTAAATGCAACTCCGAATACACCTACGAAGACGGCACCCAGCTGATCTGCCCCGAATGCGCCCACGAGTGGTCTGCCGCCGGTGACGCCGAAGCAGTGAGCGACGAAGCGGTCAAGAAGGATTCGGTGGGCAATGTCCTGCAGGACGGCGACACCATCACCGTGATCAAGGACCTGAAGGTCAAGGGCACGTCGCTGGTAGTCAAGGTCGGCACCAAGGTCAAGAACATCCGCCTGTGCGATGGCGACCATGACATCGACTGCAAGATCGATGGCATCGGCCCGATGAAGCTCAAGTCGGAGTTCGTCCGCAAGGTCTGAACCCCAATGGTTTCGGGGCTGGCCTCCAGCCTCGAAGCGCCGCGCAAGCACACGGCGGCAATTTTCTGCCAATAGGCACTTGCTATTTTGATAATAAGAATTATTCTCATTGGGCGCTTCCAAGGAGAATAGCCATGACTTATCTGATAGACGCCTGGCTTGACCGCCCCCATCCATACCTGCGCATCCTGCACCGGGAAACCGGCGAGGTCTGTGCCGTGCTTGAAGAAGAAGCACTGGACGAACTTCGCGACCAGGGCGACCTGGATCTCAACGGCTTGAATTCGAGTGAGCCAATCGTGCTCAAGGAGCTGGTGAGGAACCTGTTCCTGTTCTGCTATGCCCGGGCGTTGCGCCCAGGAGGTGGGACCGAGTGGAACTGATACAAAAACCGCGGGGCAAACCCGCTCCTACAGGTAGGAGCGAATTTGCCCCGCGATCAGGTATTACAGGACGTCCAGCAACTCGACGTCGAATACCAGAACGCTGTGCGGCGGAATGCTGCCAACGCCCTGAGCACCGTAGGCCAGCTCGCTCGGAACGTACAGGCGCCATTTGCTGCCGGCGTTCATCAGTTGCAAGGCTTCGGTCCAGCCGGCAATCACGCCGCTGACCGGGAACTCGGCTGGCTGGCCGCGCTCGTAGGAGCTGTCGAATACAGTGCCGTCGATCAGGGTACCGTGGTAGTGGGTGCGAACGCTGTCGTCGCGGCTTGGCTTGGCGCCTTCACCAGCGGTCAGCACTTCGAACTGCAGGCCCGATGCCAGGGTGGTGATGCCGTCACGCTTGGCGTTCTCGGCCAGGAAAGCTTTGCCTTCGCCAGCAGCCGCTTCGGCTTTGGCGGCGGCTTCGGCCTGCATGATTTCACGAATGACCTTGAAGCTGGCAGACAGGTCGGCTTCGCTGACGCGGCTGTCCTGGCCGTTGAAGGCGTCGGTCAGACCGGCGAGGATGGCTTCCAGGCTCACGCCCGGTGGCGGGTTGTCACGCAGTTGACCACCCAGTTGACGGCCGATGCCGTAGCTGACGCGGGTTTCGTCGGTAGACAGGTTGATTTCGGACATTTGTTTGCTCCGCAGCAGGGCGCACGACAACCGCGCCCTTTATGAAAAGGGCGAGCAGCCTAGCACACTGCGGCAAAGCAGATCAGCTACCAGGCGGAACGGCGGGGCATCGGTATTTTCAGGTCGCCGTCACCGGTGACGTCTCCCCCGCACATCTCGTCGTCCATCGACCAATGCACCAGGTGCAACGGCACGGCCGGCAAACCATTGAGCAGGCGCTGCGCATCGACTACCGAATGGACTTTAAGGCGCTCGCCGCGGGTATCCGACAGGGGATGCGCATGGCCTTTTACGCGAGCTTCGAGAATGTAATCACCGCCTTCGATGGCGATCAGGTTGAGCTCTTCGACATGACCAGCCCTGGCCTCGGTGTTCAGTTGTAGAAGGTTCATTGCGATACCTCGTGACTGGCACTTCGAGTGACCGTTCATTTTTCGTACAGCACGAGGCAAAGCACAAGGTAAAAACGCAACCGCCCGTCCGTTTTGCAACGGACGGGCGGTCTGGAACTGCGCCAAGCCTCTGAATCAGTGCTTGGTCAGCTTATCCAGATAACCCATGGCGAAGGCCGATACCACGAAGGTCATGTGGATGATCACGTACCACATCAGGTACTGGGTCTCTATATTGCGCGCGTCCATGAACACCCGCAGCAAGTGAATCGAGGAAATCGCCACGATGGAGGCTGCAACTTTCATCTTCAGCGAAGAAGAGTCCATCTTGCCCAGCCAGTTGAGCTTTTCCTTGTCTTCGTCGATGTCCAGCTGCGAGACGAAGTTCTCGTAACCCGAGATCATCACCATCACCAACAGGCCACCCACCAGTGCCATGTCGATCAGCGACAGCAGCACCAGGATCAGGTCTGCTTCGGCCAGGGCGAAGACATTGGGCAGGACGTGGAAGATCTCCTGGAAGAACTTCAACGCCAGCGCCAGCAGGCCCAACGACAGACCAAAATAAATCGGGGCGAGCAGCCAGCGCGAGGCATACATCGCATTTTCGATAATACGTTCCATTGAAAACTCGTCAGGTGGCCAAAAAGCGAGCGCGAGTATAACAGCCAGCCATGACAGAAAAAGCCCGTGGCACGCTGCCACAGGCGTGACGCCCAGACGGCTCAGGTTTCCGGATGGAACTGGAAGTCGCCGACGTGATGGACCCGTTCACCATTGATCCGGCGTAGCTGGGCTTGCAGGTGCACGCACCAGATCTGTGGATCGTCGGCCACTTGATAACCGTGCAGGGTGAGGCTGTCGACAATGGCACTGAGGACCGACTCGGCCACGAAGGGCCCATGAAACGGCCCCTGGGCCTTGATGGCCGAAGGTTGCTCGCCAGCCATGCCGGCGGCAAACAGGAGGGTCCACATGCCGTTGTCGCCGGCCAGTGGGCGGATACTGCATTCAATGCGGGTCACCAGGCCCAGGCATTGGCGGGTGAGGCTGAGGTTGCGCGGCATGGCGACGTCCCTCGGTAAACCCTTGTTCAGCCTTGCGGGCAAGGCTGTTTCGATCCTTTAGCGACTACACTCCCTGTTTATCAGGATAGAAGAATTCCGATAGTGCGTGGAAAAACCGGCGCCCAGCGGTCAGACCCGCTGCGGCGCCGATTATTTGACTCAGGACGGTTTGACCTGGGCCAGGGCTTGCTCGGCCTGCTCCTTCTCGGCTTCCTTGAGGTCCTCCTCGCTGATCATTTCGGCGATCACCCGCAGGCGCTCCACCACCCGGGCGTTGACGCTGCCCTCGGGGAACTCGCCCTCGGCATCGGGCTCACCGGCCGGCTCCCCTACCAACAGGCTCAGCGCCTCATCGGCCTGGCTGACCGCATAGACGTGGAACATGCCCGCACGCACCGCCTGCAGCACCCGCTCGTCGAGCATCAGCGTGGCGACGTTGGCCTTGGGGATGATCGCGCCCTGCTCACCGGTCAGGCCGCGTGCCTCGCACAAGCGGAAGAAGCCTTCGATCTTCTCGTTGACCCCGCCCACTGCCTGCACTTCACCGAACTGGTTGATCGATCCGGTGATGGCGAAACACTGCTTGAGCGGGGTTTTCGACAAGGCCGAGATCAATGTGCAGGCCTCTCCCAGCGACGCACTGTCACCATCCACGTAACCGTAGGATTGCTCCAGGGCGATACTTGCCGAGATCGCCAGGGGGAATTCCTGGGCGTAGCGACTGCCCAGGTAACCGGTAAGGATCATCACGCCCTTGGAGTGGATCGGCTGGCCGAGGTTTACCTCACGCTCGATATCGACGATGCCGCTGCCACCGGGATAGACCGTGGCAGAAATCCGCGCCGGTATACCGAAGGCCGAGTCGCCCACTTCCAGCACGGTCAGGCCGTTGCACTTGCCGACTGCTGCGCCTTCGGTGTCGATCAGGATGATGCCGGCCAGCATGTCGTCGAGGATTCGCGCCGACACCCGGCCGGTTCGCGTGGCCTTGGCCTTGAGTGCCCGTTCGATGTGCCCGGCATCGGTCATCTCATCGTTGGCCAGGTGGCGGATGAAGTCCGCCTCGCTGACCAGTTGGAACAGATCACCGATACGTGCCGACAGGCGCCCTTGGTGTTCGGCCAGGCGGGCACTGTAGGTAGCCAGTCGGGCGACCGCATCGGCGCTCAGCGGCGCCATGCCCTCCTCGCTGGTACGGGTCTTTAGCAACTGGGCGAACTGTTCCAGGCTCTCGTCGACCATGGGAATGTCTTCGTCGAAGTCCACCAGCACCCGGAACATTTCCTGGAAGTCCGGATCATGGTCCTGAAGTGCGTAGTACAACTGGCGCGAACCGATGATCACCACCTTGATGTTCAACGGGATCATCTGCGGATTGAGAGTGACGGTGGCCAGGCGACCATATTCACCCAGCGGCGACTCCATCTTCAGCTTGCGCGACTGCAGCGCGCGCTTGAGTGCATCCCAGACGAAGGGCTCGCCGAGCATCTTCTCGGCTTCCAGAATCAGGAAACCGCCATTGGCACGGTGCAAGGCACCCGGGCGCAGCTGCCGATAGGTGGTGTACAGCGCGCCCTGGTCGGTGCTGTATTCGATACGGCCGAACAGGTTGTCGTAGGTTGGGTGCGGCTCGAATACCACTGGTGCGCCGCCACTGGCGTGGTGACCGACGACCAGGCTCGGTGCGTACTGTTCTTCAAGCAGCTTGCGCGCCTGGGCATCGCTCTTGCTGTCGTCGACCAGTTGCTCGACCACCGTGCGCAACAGGTACACCTGCATGGCCTGCAGGTAGGCACACACGGCCGCATTTTCCGCGTACTTCTCCGACAACGGCGCCAACAGGGGTTGAAGCGCCAGGGTGATGGTCTCCTCATTGAGCTGACGCAGCTGATTGTTCGACTCTCGCTTCCACTGCGGAAGGCTCGCCAGTTCCTCGTTGAGGCGCTCTTCCAGGGCGGAGATATCGTCATGGAAGCGTTCGCGCTCGGCTTCCGGCAACTGGGCAAACTCCGCCTCGTCCAGCGCCTTGCCGTCGGCCATGGGCGTAAAGGCGACGTTGCTGCTGTCGCGGTAAAGGGCCACGTCCTTTTCCAGCGAGGCACGTTCAATCACATCCAGGGCACGGTCGTAGCGCTGGTTGAAACCGCGGTCGATGGCGCTTTTTTTCTGTTGGTAGGACGGGTGCTCGAAGACCGCCGGGAAGGTGGCCAGCAGGTTGTCGATCAGGCCACCAATATCGCTGATGAACGCACCGGCACTGCCGGCCGGCAGCTCCAGGGCCCGCGGCTCGCGGGGCTCGTCGAAATTATTGACATAGACCCAGTCCGACGGCGTGTGCAGGCGCTTGCCTTCGGCCTTGAGGTAACGCTTCACGAAAGAGAAACGCCCGGTGCCGGGCTCACCCATGACAAACACGTTGTAGCCGGGACGTGGCATGGCGACGCCGAACTGCAAGGCTTCGACGGCACGTTCCTGGCCTAGCACACCGCGAAAAGGCTCCAGATCATTGGTGGTGGAAAAAGCGAACTGTTCGGCGGAAAACGGCCGGGTCAGGGCTTCAGGCGCAAGACGCAGACTCGCAGCGACAGGATCGGGCATCGGGCTTCCTTACTTCGGCGGGGCAGATGACGGCATTCTGGCGCCGCCTGCCCGCGCCTTGCAAGGCTCATCGGCACAATATGTCGCAGGGTCGAAAACCCGTGCTACGTCAATGTTTCAAGCCAATTATTCGCAATAAATCACGGAACCCTTAGATCGTGCCTAAACTCCATAACTGCGCGGCTGGGTAAACAACCGACCCGCCCCTGGCTACCGCTCCCAAAGCCATGCCAGACAACCCTGACCTTTGGTATGTACGACTAGAACGAGAACAACGCTATGAAACGGATTCTTCTGGGTACTTTGTTCACCGCGGTTTCCCTCAATGCAATGGCCCAGGCGCCAGGCGGACCGGACTGCGGCTGGGGTAACATGCTGTTCGAGGGCCAACGCGGCACACCGGCCCACTTCCTCGCTTCCACCACCAACGGCACTTCCGGCAACGCCACCTTCGGCATGACCTCGGGCACCAACGGCTGCTCGACCAACGCTGCTCTGACCTATGGCGGCAAATCCTGGTTCGCCATGAACGGCATGATGAACGAGCTCTCCGAAGACATGGCCAAGGGCCAGGGCGAAGCGCTGACCACCTATGCCGTGGTACTCGGTGTCGCCCCGGAAGACCGCGCCCACTTCGCGGCAGTCACCCACCAGCACTTCCAGGAAATCTTCAAGACCGCGGATGTAACCGCCGAAGATGTCCACACCAACACGCTGGCCATTCTCAAAAGCGATCCACGCCTGGCCAAATACGCGACCCAGGCTTAAGCTCGGCCACCCGCCCCTTTACCGGGGCGGGTTGTTTTCCGCCTCTATCGGCATCATTCAGACTTAGTTGCCCGACATGCTCAAACGCCTTGCCTACCTGGCGCTCTGTGCCTGCGCCCCGCTGCATGCTGCCCCTTCGTTCGATGACGCGCGCCTTGCGCAACTGGCTGCAGACCGTTACTGGATCGCCCTGGGCCACTACGAAACCGCCAAGCTCGGCGGCTGGCGCAGCTACGTCGACGACCGTCGTTTCTTCCTGGCCGAGGACGGCGCCCACCATCCGGACCAGGAACTGCGCGCCACGGTGCAGGCGCTCTACGCACCGGCCAACCGCGGCGACAAGCATGCGCAGTGTGTATTCCCGGCACGCACCCGCTGGCTGCGCGAGCAGCTCCAGCTCGATGACCTGCCGGCGCCGGAATGCAAGGAGTACACCCAGTGGTTCAAGGATGTGTCGCCGCACAGCGCAGTGATGATCTTCCCCGCCGCCTACCTCAACAGCCCCTCCTCGATGTTCGGCCATACCCTACTGCGCATCGACCAGGCCGACGTGCAGAGCAACGAGACGGCCCTGCTCAGCTACGCGATCAACTTCGGCGCCTACATCGAAGGCAACGACAACAGCATTCTCTATGCCTGGAAGGGCCTGATGGGTGGCTACCCCGGCCTGTTCGCCCTGGTGCCCTATCAGGAAAAGCTCTCCGAGTACCGCAGCCTGGAAAACCGCGACCTGTGGGAATACCGGCTGAACCTGACGCCCGAGGAAACCGGGCGCATGGTCGAGCACATCTGGGAACTCAAGCAGATCCAGTTCGATTACTTCTTCTTCGACGAGAACTGTTCCTACCGCCTGCTTGAACTGCTGCAAGTGGCACGCCCGGGCCTGGACCTCACGTCGCAGTTCCCGCTGACGGCGATCCCTACCGACACCGTCAAGGCTGTCAAGCAGTCGGGCCTGGTGGAGCGAATCGACTATCGTCCCTCCCGCGAACGAGAGCTGCTGGAGCGGGCCAAGCCGCTGGATGCCGATGAACAACAGCAAGTGCTGGCGGTCAGCGCCGACACCGGCCTACTGCAGAGCGCCGAATTCACCGCCCTGCCCCGCGAGCGCCAGGCGTTGATCCAGGACGCGGCGTACCGGCTGGAGCGCTACCGCGCCAACGGCCAGGAGCGTGATCCGGCGCGCACCAAACGCAGCTTCGAGCTGCTGCGGGCAATCAACCGCAATCCGGCGCCAGAGCTGGACATCGCGCGCCCCGGCCTGCCTGAAGACGGCCACGAATCACGCACCTGGCAGCTCGGCGTGGGCACCCGAGAAGACCGAGCCTTCGCCGAGTACGGCCTGCGCATGGCCTACCACGACCTCAACGACAATGCCTATGGCTTTCCCCTGGGCGCACAGATCGAGATCCTTCAGCTCAAGCTGCGCCAGTACGAGAACAACGACTGGCAGGTGCAGCGCCTGGACCTGGCGACGATCCGATCGCTGACGCCACGCAATACCTTGCTGCAACCCTGGTCGTGGCAAGTCACCGGGGGCCTTGAGCGTGTATTGGGCAAACATGAGGACGATGTACTGGTCAGCCACATCAATGGCGGCGCCGGCGGCACCTGGCAACTGGCCGACGGCATGCTTGGCTTTGCCCTGGGCACCGTGCGGGTGGAGCACAACAACGACTTCGCCCAGTTCATCGCCCCGGCGGCCGGTTTCAACACCGGCCTGCTGTGGCGCAATCCGCTGGGGAACATGACGCTCGAAGCCAAGGGTGACTACTTCACCAACGGCGAGGTACGCCGCACCCTGAGCCTGAACCAGCAATGGGAGCTGTCACAGAACCTGGGGCTGCGCCTGAGTGCCAAGCGTGAATTCAGCCAGCTGTCGACGGCGCAGAACGAGGTGATGCTTGAATTGAAGTGGTATCACTATTGAGTCCCACGGCCGCTGCGCGGCCGATCACAGGTTGGCGCCAGCGGCTACCACGGTTCGACTTCAATCGATAGCAGCTAGTCATCAGAAAGACCGCGACGCCGCACGTGCCTGCCGACGCCAGTAGGTCGCAAACAGACAGCCAATGAAACCGCCAACCTGTCAGCATGGTCTCCTCTGAAAGGAGGCAATCATGAGCCGAGCATTCGTCAACGAGGACCAGGCTGCCACCCAGGCCGACCAGCCGGTAGAGCGCCGCGTCAGTGAGCAACCCAACTATGTCACCGCCCGGGGCCTGGCCCAGCTGCAGCAACGGCTCGGCGAACTCAAGGCCCTGCGCAGCGAACTGCAGGCCCAGGGCGAGCACGCTGATAAACAACGCCTGGCCGATACCGAGCGCGACCTGCGCTACTTCAACGCTCGCGTACAGAGCGCTCAGGTGGTGCCCAAGGCAACCGCTGAAGACAAAGTGCAGATAGGGAGTCGGGTGACTTACGTCGATGAACACGCCCAGCAGCACCAGGTGCAGTTGGTCGGTGAAGACCAGGCCGATGCCGCCCATGGCCTGATCAACTGGGGTTCACCACTGGGCCGGGCGCTGCTGGGTGCAGCCCCCGGTGATGAAGTGTTGTGGCGACGACCGGCAGGGGATCAGCAGATCGAGATCGTCGCCATCACACCCGAGCCTTAGACCACGCCCTGGGCCAGCATGGCGTCGGCAACCTTGACGAAGCCGGCGATGTTGGCGCCCTTGACGTAGTTGATGCGGCCGTTCTCTTCACCGTAGTGTACGCAGGCGTGGTGAATCGACTGCATGATCGCGTGCAGCTTGCTGTCCACCTCACCGGCGGTCCACAGCAGGCGCATGGCGTTCTGCGACATCTCCAGGCCACTGACCGCAACGCCGCCGGCGTTCGATGCCTTGCCCGGTGCGAAGAGGATGCCGGCCTCGATGAAGATATCCACAGCGTCGAGGGTAGTGGGCATGTTGGCGCCTTCAGCCACGCAGATGCAGCCATTGCGCAGCAGGGTGCGGGCGTCTTCGCCATTGAGTTCGTTCTGGGTGGCGCACGGCAGGGCGATATCGCACGGCAGGCTCCAGGGCGTCTGGCCCTTGCGGAACTCCAGGCCGAAACGCTCGGCCAGCTCGCTGATACGGCCACGCTTGACGTTCTTGAGCTCCATCAGTGCATCCCACTGCGCGTCGGTCATGCCGGCTTCGCAGTACAGGGTGCCCTCGGAGTCCGACAGCGAGATCACCTTGCCGCCCAGGTCCATGACCTTGCGTGCAGCGTACTGGGCCACGTTGCCGGAACCGGAGATCGCCACGCGACGACCGTCGATGCGCAGGTCCTGGCGCTTGAGCATTTCTTCGGCGAAGTACACGCAGCCGTAGCCGGTGGCTTCAGGGCGGATCAGGCTACCGCCGTAGGTCATGCCCTTGCCGGTCAGTACCGAGGTGAACTGGTTGGCCAGGCGCTTGTACTGGCCGAACATGAAGCCGATCTCGCGGGCGCCCACACCGATGTCACCGGCTGGTACGTCGAGGTCCGCGCCGATGTGGCGATACAGCTCGCTCATGAAGGCCTGGCAGAAACGCATGACTTCAGCGTCGCTCTTGCCCTTCGGATCGAAGTCCGAGCCGCCTTTGCCGCCGCCCATGGGCAGCGAGGTGAGGGAGTTCTTGAATACCTGCTCGAAAGCCAGGAACTTGAGCACGCCCAGGTTCACCGACGGGTGGAAGCGCAGGCCGCCCTTGTACGGGCCGATGGCGCTGCTCATCTGGATACGGTAGCCGCGGTTGACCTGGACCTTGCCCGCATCATCGACCCACGAGACACGGAACAGGATCGCCCGCTCAGGCTCGACCATACGCTCGAGAATGCCGGCCTGCAGGTAGTGGGGGTTGGCCTCAAGGAAGGGCCAGAGGCTGCGCAACACTTCTTCCACGGCTTGGTGGAATTCAGGCTGGGCTGGGTCGCGTTGTTTTAGACGAGCGAGGAAGTCTTCGACGGATTCAGACATGAGACATTTCACCAGATAGTGTGGGACTTATTAGTTTTTTCAGAACTTTACCAAGAACCACTCGCACCGCAACAGGGCGAAATGTCGTTTTTATGAAATTAAATGGTGCGTTTGTATAAGTGTATACAGTTTTGTCGCCGGGCAAGCCCGCTCGTACAGGGGCTTTCCCCCCGAACAGAAACGGGGCCCGAAGGCCCCGTTTTTGTGCAAACCGGTAAGGTTATGCCAGTTTTTTGTGCCGTACCCGATGCGGCTGGGCGGCAGCTTCGCCAAGACGCTTCTTGCGATCGGCTTCGTACTCGGTGTAGTTGCCTTCGAAGAACACGGCTTGCGAGTCGTCTTCGTACGCCAGGATGTGGGTGGCCACACGGTCAAGGAACCAGCGATCGTGAGAGATCACGATGGCGGCGCCCGGGAAGTCCAGCAGGGCTTCCTCCAGCGAACGCAGGGTTTCAACGTCGAGGTCGTTGGACGGTTCGTCGAGCAGCAGGACGTTGCCGCCTTCCTTGAGGGTCAGGGCCAGGTGCAGACGGCCACGCTCACCACCGGAGAGGTCCTTGACGAACTTCTGCTGGTCGCCACCCTTGAAGTTGAAGCGCCCCACGTAGGTCCGCGACGGAATCTCGTAGGTACCGATGCGCAGTTGGTCGGAACCATCGGAGATCTGCTGGAACACGGTCTTGCTGCCGTCCAGGTCCTCGCGGCTCTGGTCGACGCAAGCCAGTTGCACGGTTTCACCGATTTCGATGCTGCCCGAGTCTGGCTGCTCCTTGCCCATGAGCATGCGGAACAGAGTCGATTTACCGGCACCGTTACCACCGATCACACCGACAATGGCGCCTTTGGGCATGCTGAACGACAGGTTGTCGATCAGGACGCGATCGCCATAGCCCTTGGTGACGTTCTTGAACTCGATAACCTTGTCACCCAGGCGAGGACCGGCCGGGATGTAGATCTCGTTGGTTTCGCTGCGCTTCTGGAATTCCTGCGACTGCATTTCTTCAAAGCGTTGCAGACGGGCCTTGGACTTGGACTGACGTGCCTTGGCGCCCTTGCGCACCCACTCCAGTTCTTCCTTCATGGCCTTTTCATGAGCCGATTGCTGCTTGGATTCCTGGGCCAGACGATCGGATTTGGCTTCAAGCCAGCCCGAGTAGTTGCCTTCGTATGGAATACCGGCGCCGCGGTCGAGTTCGAGGATCCAGCCGGCAACGTTGTCCAGGAAGTAACGGTCGTGGGTAATCGCGACCACAGTACCCGGGAAGTCGTGGAGGAAGTGTTCCAGCCAGGCGACGGAGTCGGCGTCCAGGTGGTTGGTCGGTTCGTCGAGCAGTAGCATGTCAGGAGCCGACAGCAGCAGGCGGCACAGGGCCACACGACGCTTTTCACCACCGGACAGGTGCTCGACCTTGGCGTCCCAGGCCGGCAAGCGCAGGGCGTCGGCCGCCACTTCCAACTGGCGCTCCAGGTTGTGGCCGTCGCTGGCCTGCAGGATGGCTTCAAGCTTGGCCTGTTCGGCGGCCAGCTTGTCGAAGTCGGCATCCGGCTCGGCGTAGGCGGCGTAGACTTCGTCCAGACGCGCCTGGGCGTCCTTGATCACGCTGACTGCTTCCTCGACCACTTCACGTACGGTCTTGGTCGGGTCCAGTTGCGGTTCCTGCGGCAAGTAGCCGATGTTCAGGTCGGGCATCGGCCGGGCTTCGCCGTCGAACTCTTTGTCGACACCGGCCATGATCTTGAGCAGGGTGGATTTACCCGAGCCGTTCAGGCCAAGCACGCCGATCTTGGCGCCTGGGAAAAACGACAGGGAGATGTTCTTCAAGATTTCCCGCTTCGGCGGGACAACTTTGCCCAGCCGATGCATGGTATAGACGTATTGAGCCATGGAAAAACCTAGCGTCAGAGACGAAAAAATAAGCGCGAAACAGATGAAGGGAGCCGCAGCCCCCAGGAAAGGGCCAAAGCTACCGTAATGCGCCAGGTTGGGCAAACCGCCGACGAACAGGGCTGGCACTTTGCCACGTTTGCGGGCATGCTAACCGCCCTTCGGGCGTCGGGCTTATAGTGCGAAACCGGAGTAGCCGCCAGGACCGCGGTGCTTGCCCCCCAGCAGCTCTAAACCTGCCATCCAGCCATACCGCAGGATCATCGTTTGACCAATCTCACTCAGCCGACATCCTTGCGCATACCGTCCAGCGCGTCCGGCTCACCATTGCGCGGTTCCTTGAAGAGCGCCCTGGCCCTGCTGGTATTCCTGTTGCTTGGCCTGCTGCTCTGGCAACTGGTCGACCAATACCGCCACACCCAGGCCGACCAGCACCAGCACAGCCTGAATGCCAGTGCCGAGCTTGCCGATCACCTGTCCCTGAACATGTCGCTCAAGGCCCAGCAGGCCCTGAATCTGGTACAGCCTTACCGCTCGTCGATTGATGCCAAACATCTGCCCGAAACGCTCGCGCAGTTGCAATCCCGGCTACCCGCCCTGCAAAGCCTGGCCTGGATCGATGCAAGCGGCGCAGTGCTGACCGACAGCCTTGGCGATACACCCGACCGGGATGCCCTGCTGGCCCTCTGGCAACTGAACCAGGGCCGCCCTTATTACTACAGCAACACCCCAGACAACCAACTCATCTACTTGCTGCTTCACCAACAAGGCGATGTGCCTGGGTACTGGCTGCTGCGCCTGGATTCAACTTTCTACAGCGATCTGACCTCACACCTGGACCGACCCAACCATCCATTGTGGCTGCTGGAAAACAGCCGCACCGGCAACATCATCAACCGCCACCCGCCAACACCCGGCAGTGACAAACCGCTGCAAAGCGTGATGCTGGCGTTTCTCGACAACAGTACCTGGCAACTGCGCGGCCTGTTCGATGCGGGCCTTGCCCGCCAGCAACTGCTGCCGGCACTGATCGGCAAATGTGTACTGGGCCTGTTTTGCGCTCTGATCCCGCTGCTGGCGCTGATCAACATGCGCCGGCGCCATCGCATGCTGCAGGAAAGCCGTCGGCGCTATCACGACATCTTCGAAGGCACCGGGGTTGCCCTGTGCGTGCTCGATCTCTCCGGCCTGCCCGGGATGCTGGAGCGCCACCGCCTGCCCAGCCGCCAGGCGCTTGCCCAACGCCTGGGCTTCGACCTGCCGCTGCGCCGAATGCTGCTGCAGGAGCTGAAAGTCACCGAAGTGAACCAGGTCGCCCTGCAACTGCTGGGCGTGCAGTGCAGCAACGGCGCCTGGCATCGATTGATCGAAGGCACCGGGAACGGCGTCGAGAGTATCGGTGTGCAACTGCTTGAAGCGGTGCTGGACAACCAGCAGCAGCTGGAGCTGGAAGTCCGTCTGCCGCTGGTCGATGGCCAGGTGATGCACTTGTGGTTGATGGTGCGCTTCCCCGAGGACCGTCGCGACTACCAAGCGGTGATCCTCAGCATCAGCGATATCACCAGCCGCAAGCAGGTCGAGCTGTCGTTGCTGGAGCGCGAAAGCTTCTGGTCGGACGTGGTGCGTACCGTACCTGACCAACTCTATGTGCAGGATGTAAGCAGCCAGCGGATGATCTTCAGCAACCGCAACCTGGGCCAGACCCTGGGCTACAACCGTGCCGAGCTGGCTCAGCTGGGCGAGCAGTTCTGGGAGCGCTTGCTGCACGCCGATGATGCCCAGTTGTACCTGAAGATGCGCCAGCAACAACGAGAATCCGGCTACGTCCAGCAACTGCACTGCCAGTTGCGCTTCCGTCATCACGACAACAGCTGGCGGCGCTTCGATATCCGCGAACAGGCCCTGACCCGCAACAGCGCGGGCCAGGTGACCCGCATCATCGGCGTGGGCAAGGACGTCACCGACCAGATCGAAGCCAGCGAATCCCTGCGCGACAGCGAGCAGCGCTACCGCATGCTGGCCGAAAGCATCAGCGACGTGATCTTCTCTACCGACAACCAGCTGCAGCTCAACTATGTCAGCCCGTCGGTACACGCCGTACTCGGCTACGACGTACAGTGGATCTTCGACAACGGCTGGCAGTCGACCATCGCCAACCCCGCACAATTGACCGGCATCTACAGCCTGGTCGAACGGGTCAACCGCGCCCTGGGCGACCCCGCGCAGCTCGAACAGTTGCGCACCCAGTTACCGACCCAACTGTTCCTGTTCGACTGCCTGCGCGCCGATGGCCGCAAGATCCCGATCGAACTGCGCCTGGTGCTGGTGTGGGACGACCAGGAACGCTTCGAGGGCATCCTCGGCGTCGGCCGCGATATCAGCCAGCAACGCCGCGCCGAAAAAGACCTGCGCATGGCGGCCACGGTGTTCGAGCACTCGACTTCGGCGATCCTGATCACCGATCCGGCCGGCTATATTGTCCAGGCCAACGAGGCGTTCAGCCGGGTCAGCGGCCATGCCGTGGCCGATGTGCTCGACCAGTTGCCCGGCATGTTGACCGTCGATGAGCACCAGGAAGCGCACCTGCGCTACGTGCTCAAGCAACTCAACCAGCGCGGCACCTGGGAAGGCGAAGTGTGGCTCAAGCGCCGTAGCGGCGAGCACTACCCGGCCTGGGTCGGCATCACTGCCGTGCTCGACGATGAAGGCGACCTGGCCAGCTATGTGTGCTTCTTTACCGACATCAGCGAGCGCAAGGCCAGCGAACAGCGCATCCACCGCCTGGCCTACTACGACGCCCTGACCCACCTGCCCAACCGCACCCTGTTCCAGGACCGCCTGCACACGGCCCTGCAACAGGCCGAGCGGCAAAAGGCCTGGGTGGTGCTGATGTTCCTGGACCTGGACCGCTTCAAGCCGATCAACGACTCCCTCGGCCATGCCGCCGGTGATCGTATGCTCAAGGACATGGCCGAGCGCCTGCTCGACTGCGTCGACAATGACGACACCGTGGCACGCATGGGCGGTGACGAATTCACCCTGCTGCTGCAACCACGGTCCTCCCGCGAGATGGCACTCAATCGCGCCATCCATGTAGCCGAGCAAATTCTCGCCAGCCTGGTGCGACCGTTCGTGCTGGAAAACCGCGAGTTCTTCGTGACGGCCAGTATCGGCATCGCCCTGAGCCCGCAGGACGGCAGCGAACTCAGCCAACTGATGAAAAACGCCGACACGGCCATGTACCACGCCAAGGAACGCGGCAAGAACAACTTCCAGTTCTACCAGGCCGACATGAACGCCAGCGCACTGGAGCGCCTGGAACTGGAAAGTGACCTGCGCCACGCGCTGGAGCAGAACGAGTTCATCCTCTATTACCAACCGCAGTTCAGCGGCGACGGCAAGCGCCTGACCGGTGCCGAGGCCTTGCTGCGCTGGCGCCACCCGCGGCGCGGGCTGGTGCCGCCGGGTGACTTCATCCCGGTCATCGAAGAGTTGGGCCTGGTGGTGGATGTCGGCGACTGGGTCATCAAGGAGGCCTGCCGCCAGCTCAAGGCCTGGCACCAGGACAAGGTGCGGGTGCCCAAGGTGTCGGTGAACATTTCCGCCAGGCAATTCTCCGATGGCCAGTTGGGCACGCGGATCGCCACCATCCTCAAAGACACCGGCCTGCCGCCGGCGTGCCTGGAGCTGGAGCTGACCGAGAGCATCCTGATGCGCGAGGTGAACGAGGCGATGGTAATTCTCGACAGCCTCAAGAACCTCGGCCTGAGCATCGCGGTCGACGACTTCGGCACTGGCTACTCGTCGCTCAACTACCTCAAGCAGTTCCCCATCGACGTACTGAAGATCGACCGCACCTTCGTCGACGGCCTGCCCGAAGGCGAACAGGACGCTCAGATCGCCCGGGCCATCATCGCCATGGCTCACAGCCTGAACCTGGCGGTGATCGCCGAGGGCGTGGAAACCCATGAACAGCTTGAATTCCTGCGTGAGCACGACTGCGACGAAGTGCAGGGTTACCTGTTCGGCAGGCCCATGCCGGCCAACCAGTTCGAGGCGCAGTTCAGCAACGAAACGCTCTTCATGTTCGAGTAGCAACTGCTGGCGACAGCACCGGGGCGCTCAACAATTTACGCCCCTCTTGCCGCTTGAAGTTTGCAGCTTGTCGCTCATGAGCCCCATTTGTCTGCGACATGATGCCCTTTCATATGCCAGACAATTTCTGATGGGGTAGAATGCCCGCCTATTTCAGCACGATCCTTGAGGACCGCCATGTTCAGCCGTGATTTGACCATTGCCAAGTACGACGCCGATCTCTTTGCCGCCATGGAGCAAGAAGCTCAGCGCCAGGAAGAGCACATCGAGCTGATCGCTTCGGAAAACTACACCAGCCCGGCTGTCATGGAAGCCCAGGGCTCGGTGCTGACCAACAAGTACGCCGAAGGTTACCCAGGCAAGCGCTACTACGGCGGTTGCGAATACGTCGACGTGGTCGAGCAACTGGCCATCGACCGTGCCAAGGAACTGTTCGGCGCCGACTACGCCAACGTCCAGCCACACGCCGGTTCCCAGGCCAACGCCGCTGTCTACCTGGCCCTGCTGTCGGCCGGTGACACCATCCTGGGCATGAGCCTGGCTCACGGTGGTCACCTGACCCACGGTGCCAACGTCAGCTCCTCGGGCAAACTGTACAACGCTGTCCAGTACGGTATCGATGCCAACGGCCTGATCGACTACGACGAAGTCGAGCGCCTGGCTGTCGAGCACAAGCCAAAGATGATCGTTGCCGGTTTCTCTGCCTACTCGCAGATCCTGGACTTCCCGCGCTTCCGCGCAATCGCCGACAAGGTCGGTGCCTACCTGTTCGTCGACATGGCCCACGTTGCCGGTCTGGTCGCTGCAGGCGTGTACCCGAACCCGGTGCCATTCGCCGATGTGGTCACCACCACCACCCACAAGACCCTGCGCGGTCCACGTGGTGGCCTGATCCTGGCGCGCGCCAACGCCGACATCGAGAAGAAGCTGAACTCCGCCGTTTTCCCAGGCGCCCAGGGCGGCCCGCTGGAGCACGTGATTGCCGCCAAGGCCATCTGCTTCAAGGAAGCACTGCAGCCTGAGTTCAAGGCTTACCAGCAGCAAGTGGTGAAGAACGCCCAGGCCATGGCCGGCGTGTTCATCGAGCGCGGTTTCGACGTGGTGTCCGGTGGTACTCAGAACCACCTGTTCCTGCTGTCGCTGATCAAGCAGGAAATCTCCGGCAAAGACGCCGACGCCGCCCTGGGTCGCGCCTTCATCACCGTCAACAAGAACTCGGTGCCTAACGACCCTCGCTCCCCGTTCGTCACCTCCGGCCTGCGCTTCGGCACCCCGGCAGTGACCACTCGCGGCTTCAAGGAAGCAGAGTGCAAGGAACTGGCTGGCTGGATCTGCGACATCCTGGCCGACCTGAACAACGAAGCGGTGATCGATGCCGTTCGTGAGAAGGTCAAGGCCATCTGCGCCAAGCTGCCGGTCTACGGCAACTGATTGCAGGCCTGATGTGAAAAAGCCCGGCTCAATAGCCGGGCTTTTTTGTGCCTTCTGTAGGAGCGGGCTTGCCCCGCGAACCGATGGTACGGCCACTATCGCTGTCGCGGGGCAAGCCAAGACGTCGCCCCGCCGCTCCTACAGGGTCAATGCCTCGAACCCCGCGCGGATCTTTTCTTCCGGCAGCTCGTCGGCAATAAATACCATCACGCTCTCGCGCGCTTCCCCTTCTGCCCACTCGGTATCCCAGTCAAAGCCATAGAGCTTGAGCACACCCTGGAACACCAGGCGACGGTCCTCGCCAGCAATGTTGAGTACGCCCTTGTAGCGCAGCAGTTGCTTGCCATGGTCTTCCAGCAACTGGTTCATGAAGTTGCTGAGCTGGTCGATGTCCAGCGGCGTCTCGGTGCGCAGCACCAGGCTGGAGATACGATCCGGGGTCGCAGGCTGCGAAACCGGACGCAAGCTCAAGCCACCGCCCAGGTCCGCGTTGAGGTTGAAACCGCGCACGTCCAACAGTTCGGCCAGATCAATGCGACCGTGCTCGACCACCCGGATCGGTGCCCGGCGGTTGATCCGCCCGAGGCGCTCGCTCAATGCCTGGAAGCTGTCGGCATCGACCAGGTCGGTCTTGCTCACCAGCAGGCGGTCGGCGAACCCCACCTGCGCCTGGGCGATGGCCTGGGCCAGGTGCTGCTCGGCGTGGGCGGCATCGACCAGGGTAATGATGCCGTCGAGGATGTAGCGATCACGCAGTTCCTCGTCGATGAAGAAGGTTTGCGCCACAGGCGCAGGGTCGGCCAGGCCGGTGCATTCGATCACCAGGCGGTCGAAGGCGATCTCGCCGCTGTCCAGGCGTTCGAGCAGCAGCACCAGCGCCTTGGTCAAGTCGCTGTGGATGCTGCAGCACACGCAACCGTTGGCCAGGGTCATCACCTGCACCGGCTCGTCGCCCAGCAACTGGGTATCGATACCGGCGTCACTGAATTCGTTCTCGATCACGGCGATCTTCAGGCCGTGCTCGGCCTTGAGCAGATGGCGCAGCAAGGTGGTCTTGCCGGCCCCCAGAAAACCGCTGAGTACTGTTACGGGTATGGGCGCGTGCAAACGGAAAATCTCCTGAACTGAAAATGACTGTGGGAGCCCGGCAAGCCGGGCTCCCACAGGGTGTAGCGCCGTCAGTGGCTGTGGTTCAACAGCACTTGGGCCCACCCTTGCCGCCGTAACGGGCTTCCTGGCGCTCGCGGAAGAACGCCTCGTAGCTCATCACCGGCTTGTCCGGGTGCTTGGTCTGCATATGCTCGACGTAGTTGTCGTAGTCGGGCATACCGACCATCAGGCGGGCTGCCTGCCCCAGGTACTTACCCAGTCGACCGAGATCGTTGAACATCACTGCATTCCTCGAAGGTTACGCATCCGGCAGGGCCTGGAACGGGGACTCTTTGTCAGTCCGCTCTTTTTTGTTCAGGGCGGCGATGCCGACCTTGAGGGCAAAGAACAGAATGCTGAAGACCACGAGCAGGAACAGGCCGGTCAGGGCTGCGTTGGTGTACGCGTTGAAGATCACGTGCTGCATCTGGCCGATGTCCTTGGCCGGAGCCAGAACCTGACCGGCGTCGAGCGCGGTGCTGTACTTGTTGGCCAGGGCCAGGAAGCCGACGGCCGGGTTCGGGTCGAACAGCTTGATGAAGCCCGCCGTGGTGGTGCAGATCAGCAGCCATACCGCCGGCAGCAGGGTGACCCACATGTAGCGCTGGCGCTTCATCTTGATCAGGACCACGGTACCTAGCATCAACGCGATACCGGCCAGCATCTGGTTGGAAATACCGAACAGCGGCCACAAGGTGTTGATACCCCCCAGCGGGTCGATCACGCCCTGGTACAGCAGGTAGCCCCAGAGGGTCACGCAACCTGCGGTAGCGAGCAGGTTGGCCCCCCACGACTCGGTACGCTTGAGGGCTGGGACGAAGCTGCCCAGCAGGTCCTGGAGCATGAAGCGCCCGGCACGGGTACCGGCGTCCACGGCGGTAAGAATGAACAACGCCTCGAACAGGATCGCGAAGTGGTACCAGAACGCCATGGTGTTTTCACCCGGCAGCACCTGGTGCAGGATCTGCGCGATACCCACCGCCAGGGTCGGTGCACCACCGGCACGGGCCAGGATGGTGTGCTCGCCGATGTCCCTGGCGACCGCCTCAAGGGCGTCCGGGGTGATGGCGAAGCCCCAACTGCTGACCGTCTGGGCCACTGTGACCACATCGGAACCGACGACCGCAGCCGGGCTGTTCATGGCGAAGTACACGCCTGGCTCGATCACCGACGCGGCAACCATGGCCATGATGGCAACGAACGACTCCATCAGCATGCCGCCGTAACCGATGTAGCGGGCGTTGGTTTCGTTATCCAGCAGCTTGGGCGTGGTGCCCGAGGAGATCAGCGCGTGGAAGCCCGACACCGCGCCGCAGGCAATGGTGATGAACAGGAACGGGAACAGGGTGCCCTTCCAGACCGGTCCGGTGCCGTCGGTGAACTGAGTCAGCGCCGGCATTTTCAGCTCGGGTGCGATGATCAGGATACCGATGGCCAGGCCGACGATGGTGCCGATCTTGAGGAAGGTCGACAGGTAGTCGCGCGGCGCCAGTACCAGCCATACCGGCAGTACAGCGGCAACAAAGCCGTAGCCCACCAGCATCCAGGTAATCTGCACACCGGTGAAGGTGAATGCCGGGCCCCAGACCGGATCGGCGGCAACCTGGCCCCCCAGCCAGATCGACAGCAACAGCAGCACCACGCCCATGATCGAGATCTCACCGATCCGGCCCGGGCGGATGTAGCGCATATAAATGCCCATGAACATCGCGATCGGGATGGTCGCCATGACCGTGAACATGCCCCACGGGCTCTCGGCCAGGGCCTTGACCACGATCAGCGCCAGCACCGCGAGGATGATGATCATGATCAGGAAGCAGCCGAACAGGGCGATGGTGCCCGGGATACGGCCCATTTCCTCACGCACCATGTCACCCAGGGAGCGACCGTTGCGGCGGGTGGAGAGGAACAGGATCATGAAATCCTGTACCGCACCGGCCAGCACCACGCCGGCAATCAGCCAGAGCGTGCCGGGCAGGTAGCCCATTTGCGCAGCCAGGACCGGACCGACCAGGGGGCCGGCGCCAGCGATGGCGGCAAAGTGGTGACCGAAAAGAATGTGCTTGTTGGTCGGGACATAGTCCAGACCATCGTTGTTGAGCACCGCCGGGGTGGCCCGACGCGGGTCCAGCTGCATCACCTTGGTGGCGATGAACAGGCTGTAGTAGCGATAGGCGACCAGGTAGATGGCGACCGACGCAACCACGATCCACAAGGCGTTGATGGCCTCGCCACGGCGCAGGGCGACCACACCCAGCGCACAGGCTCCTATGACTGCCAGCGCCAGCCACGGAATGTGGCGTAGCAGGCTATTATTGTTGTTCATGGTTTGCTTCCACTGGTGGATAAAAGACAGCCATTGGAGTCTAGCGATACTGGCAGGAAAGGCCAGCCCCCACGTTGGTCTAGAGCCCTCAACGCGGTACGGGAAGCTGTTGTTATGCGCCCATGCACAGGCCTTGGCAAGGCCTGAGCTATAGTCAGGAAGAACCCCGGAGTGCCTGATCATGAGCGACCACCAAGAACGTCGACGTTTCCAGCGTGTGGCCTTCGATGCGCCCACCGAATTGTGCCAGGGCGAGCGCTGCTGGCCCGTGACCCTGATCGACCTTTCGCTCAAGGGCATGCTGGTTGAGCGCCCCGAGCCCTGGGATGCCGACCTGACCCAGGATTTCGAGGCCATTGTTCATCTGGGCGACCTGGAAAAGGTGCGCATGCAGGTTGAACTGCGCCATGAAGAGTCGGATCAGCTCGGTTTCATCTGCCTGCACATCGACATAGATTCGATGACCCACTTGCACCGTCTGGTGGAATTGAACCTGGCCGACAGCACCGAAATGATGCGTGAACTGCGAGAATTGATCGAAGTTTAGAATCTATTAGCCTGCTACTTACTTTCCCTCCTGGCAGGTTTCTTTGTTTTTCTGTCCACCTGGACAGCTTTTTTCCACCGAATGTCACCTTTCACGCAACCTTGCGAAGCTTGCGTGCGGGCGTTGGAACGATACCTGCATTCAGTAATGGACCCAAACGGATAGCCTTACTGTTCCTACGCCAATCTAAAAATTGTATACAATTAGGCTGGCTTTCGGATGTAGGAAATGTCTACAGTAGCCCCACAAAAATAAAACACAGAGACCCTGCCCCATGAATACGTCCTCCCCTAGCACGTCTTCAGCCCCACGTCCCGAAGACGAAAACTTGGGCCTAGGTGCAAACCTGGCGTACGGCCTGCAACACGTTCTGACCATGTATGGCGGCATCGTTGCCGTACCCCTGATCCTCGGACAGGCCGCAGGCCTGACACCGGCGGAAATCGGCCTGCTGATCGCCGCATCGCTGTTTGCCGGTGGTCTGGCAACCCTGTTGCAAACCCTCGGCCTGCCTTTCTTCGGTTGTCAGCTACCGCTGGTGCAAGGGGTCTCGTTCGCCGGTGTGGCGACCATGGGTGCGATTCTCAGCAGTGAAGGCGGTGGCGGCCTGCCCGGCGTACTGGGTGCGGTGATGGCAGCATCCTTCCTCGGGTTTTTGATCACGCCGGTGTTCTCACGAATCACCAAGTACTTCCCACCGCTGGTGACCGGTATCGTCATCACCACCATCGGCCTGACCCTGATGCCCGTCGCCGCACGCTGGGTGATGGGTGGCAACAGCAACGCTCCGGACTTCGGCAGCATGGCCAACATCGGCCTGGCGGCGCTGACCTTCGTCATCGTCCTGGTGCTGAGCAAACTGGGTAGTGCGACCATCTCGCGCCTGTCGATCCTGCTGGCCATGGTCATCGGTACCCTGATCGCCTGGTCGCTGGGCATGGCGGACTTCAGCAAGGTGCTCGAAGGCCCGCTGGTAGCCTTCCCGACCCCATTCCACTTCGGCATGCCGACCTTCCACATCGCCGCGATCCTGTCGATGTGCATCGTGATCATGGTCACCCTGGTGGAAACCTCGGCCGACATTCTCGCCGTTGGTGAAATCATCGACACCAAGGTCGACTCCAAGCGCCTGGGCAACGGCCTGCGTGCCGACATGGCGTCCAGCATCCTGGCTCCGATCTTCGGCTCCTTCACCCAGAGCGCCTTCGCCCAGAACGTCGGCCTGGTCGCCGTGACCGGGGTCAAGAGCCGCTACGTGGTCGCCACCGGGGGTGTGATCCTGGTGGTGCTCGGCCTGCTGCCGATCATGGGCCGGGTGATTGCCGCGGTACCCACTTCGGTACTCGGTGGTGCCGGTATCGTCCTGTTCGGCACCGTGGCTGCCAGTGGTATCCGTACCTTGTCCAAGGTCAGCTACAAGAACAACGTCAACCTGATCATCGTCGCCGCCTCCCTGGGTTTCGGCATGATCCCGATCGCCGCACCGAACTTCTACGCGCAGTTCCCCAACTGGTTCGAGACCATCTTCCACTCCGGTATCAGCTCGGCAGCCATCATGGCCATTGTCCTGAACCTGGTGTTCAACCACTTCACGGCCGGCAACTCGGATCAGCAATCGGTGTTCGCCGCTGCCTACGAACGCACCATTCATTACTCGGACATCTCCGCCCTGCGCGATGGTGACTACTTCGAGGATGGCAAGCTGTTCAATGCCGAAGGCAAGGAAGTGCCTGTGATGGGTGAAGGAGAGCACGGGGAGCCACCTGTGCGCCGAGAGGCCATCTCGGAACACTGATCTTTCCCAAGGCCGTTGAAGCTGGGCCGGTGCGCATCACCGGCCCTTTTTGTTCATGCGATACAAGCGACTATTCAAACAGCGCGTCGAGGGCCTGCTCTAGTCGGGTCACGGCAATCACCTGAAGACCGGCCGGGGCCTCCTTGGGAGCGTTGCCCTTGGGCACGATGGCCCGCTTGAAGCCGTGCTTGGCCGCTTCTTTCAAGCGTTCCTGGCCACTGGGCACCGGGCGCACCTCGCCAGACAAGCCCACCTCTCCAAACACCAGCAGGCCGTTGTCCAACGGACGGTTGCGCAAGCTGGACATGATCGCCGCCATCAACGCCAGGTCCGAGGCGGTCTCCAGCACCTTGACCCCGCCCACCACGTTGAGGAACACATCCTGGTCATGGGTCGGAATGCCGCCGTGGCGGTGCAATACCGCCAGCAGCATGGCCAGGCGATTCTGGTCCAGGCCAAGGGTGACGCGCCGGGGGTTGGACAAATGACTGTCGTCGACCAGCGCCTGGACTTCTACCAGCATCGGTCGGGTGCCTTCCCAGGTGGCCATGACCACGCTGCCGGGGACTTCCTCCTGGGCGCGAGTGAGGAAGATCGCCGAAGGGTTGGAAACTTCCTTGAGGCCACGGTCGGTCATGCCGAACACGCCCAGTTCATTGACCGCGCCGAAGCGGTTTTTCACCGCCCGCAGCAACCGCAGGCGGCCATCGGATTCGCCCTCGAAATACAGCACGGTGTCGACCATGTGCTCCAGCACTCGTGGGCCAGCCAGCGCGCCTTCCTTGGTCACGTGGCCGACGAGGAAGATCGCCGTGCCACTCTGCTTGGCATAGCGCACCAGCAAGGCCGCGCTTTCCCGCACCTGGGAAACCCCGCCCGGCGCCGACTGCAGCTGCTCGGTAAAGATGGTCTGGATCGAGTCGATCACCATGACCTTGGGCTTTTCCACGCGTGCCGTGGCAATGATGGTTTCAATGCAGGTTTCAGTCATGACCCGCAACTGGTCCTGGGGCAGCCCCAGGCGCCGTGCGCGCATGGCCACCTGCTGCTGGGATTCCTCGCCGGTGACGTACAGTGCCGGCATCCGCGTGGCGATGGCACACAGGGTCTGGAGCAGGATCGTCGACTTGCCGATGCCTGGGTCACCGCCGATCAATACCACCGAACCGTCCACCAGGCCACCGCCGAGCACCCGGTCGAGCTCGGCGCTGGCGGTGCTGAAGCGCGGAATTTCCTCGATGCTGACCTCGGCCAGGGTCTTGATCTGCGCCTGCTGCCCGGCCCAGCCGGTACGACCGCTGGGCGCCGCGGCTGCGCCGCTTTCCAGCACGGTCTCGACCAGGGTGTTCCAGGCCCCGCATTCGCCACATTGCCCGGCCCATTTGGGAAAGGTGGCGCCGCACTCAGTGCAGCCGTACATGCGCTTGGCCTTGGCCATGGGGACGGTCCTCTGGAAAAGGGACCATGATAGCCGACCGGGGTGACCTGGATCGCCACAGAAATCGACAAAACTATTGGATATAACTGCAGTCTGTTGCAGCAGCGCGGAGCATGAAGCGCCTAGCTGATTTACACTTCGCTCACCAACCTCATCTGTTACAAGGAATAAACCATGGGCGTGCTCAACGAATTCAAGGCCTTCGCGGTCAAAGGCAACGTGGTCGACATGGCCGTCGGTATCATCATCGGCGCAGCCTTCGGCAAAATCGTTTCATCCTTTGTAGGCGATGTGGTGATGCCGCCAATCGGTATGCTGATCGGTGGCGTGGACTTCAGTGACCTGGCGATCACCCTCAAGGCGGCCGAAGGTGACATCCCGGCCGTGGTGCTGGCGTACGGCAAGTTCATCCAGACCGTGCTGGACTTCATCATCGTCGCGTTCGCAATCTTCATGGGCGTCAAGGCAATCAACCGTCTCAAACGTGAAGAAGCCGAGGCTCCCAGCCTGCCACCGGTCCCCACCAAGGAAGAAGAACTGCTCACCGAGATCCGCGACCTGCTCAAGACACAGAATCGGCAGCCCTGAATTCGGAACAAAAAAACGGCGCCAATGGGCGCCGTTTTTGTAGCCGCTGCCGCCAGGCTGCGATCGACTGCATAGCAGTCGCCCTAGCCGTATGACGCCCGCTTCGCGGTGTAGCGGTAGCGCCCACAAAGCCAGATCTACCAGTAGTTTTCTACCGCCACTTGCCCCGGCCGGCGGCTCAAGCTCAAGTTCAAACCCCGCTGCTTGAGCGCCTGACGCGTGTCGTCGATCATCTGTGGGTTGCCACACAGCATCACCCGCGAATGCTCCGGTGTCAGTTCCAGCCCAGCCGCCCGCTCCAGCTCGCCGTTCTCGATCAGGGTCGTGATGCGTTCGTTGAGGGCTCCCGGGTGCTGCTCGCGGGTGACCACCGGAATGAACTGCAACTTGCCCGCGTACTCGGCCAGGTAGTCGCGCTGCTCAAGGCCTGCGATCAGGTCCAGGTAGGCCAGCTCATTGGCTTCACGCACCGAGTACACCAGTTTGATCGACTCGAAACGCTCCCACGCCTCGAAGTCCTGCAGGATCGACATGAACGGTGCAATGCCGGTACCGGTGGCCAGCAACCACAGGTCACGACCATCGACAAAGCGATCCAGGGTCAGGAAGCCGAACGCCTGGCGATCGATCAGCAGGCTATCGCCCTCGCGCAGTCGACTCAGCTCGCTGGTGAATTCACCGCCCGGTACCACGATGGAAAAGAAATCCAGATGCTCGTCATGGGGCGCCGAAACCATTGAATAGGCGCGCCAGACCACGCTGCCGTCGGCTTTGGTCACACCCAGGCGGGCGAACTGGCCGGACCGGAAGCGAAACCCCGAATCGCGACTGGTACGCAGGCTGAACAGGCTGGGGGTCAGCGGCTGGACGTCGAGCAACGTCTGGCGAGTGAACTTTTCAGCGCTGGCAGTCATGACTTACTCCATAGAACAGATGTGCCCAGTGTCGCGCAAACAGGCCCGGATAAACACCGCAGGATTGTAGTGACATCCCCTGGCCGGCAAAACCCTTGTAGAATTGCCACCCTGTCACTCGCCGTCGAATGCACGGCGCGCCATTGCCCCAGAGCCTTACACCATGCCCTTGCTGACCAGCCCTTTTGCCGAACTCGACCTGCTACGCCAGCCCGAGCAAGCCAACGATCCCTTGCAAGCGTTCGACGCCGCCGACGAATACTTGCTGGAACACCTGGCCGAGCAGGCAGCGGCTGCCTCGACCCGGGTGTTGGTACTCAATGACAGTTTCGGGGCCTTGGCGATCAGCCTGAACCGGCACTTCCCGCTCCATAGCAGCGGTGACTCGCACCTGGCTCACCTGGCGCTGGAGAAGAACCTGGTGCGCAACGGCCAGCCGTTCGACGCAGTACCCTTCATTCCGGCCAACAGCCCATGGCAGGGCCCATTCGACCGAGTGCTGGTACGTGTACCCAAGACCCTGGCCCTGCTCGAAGAGCAATTGATCCGCCTGCAGGGACACCTGGCCCCAGGTGCCCAGGTCATCGCCGGGGCGATGATCAAGCACCTGCCACGCGCCGCCGGCGACTTGCTGGAGAAATACATCGGCCCGGTGCAAGCCTCGCTGGCCCGGAAGAAGGCCCGTCTGTTGATTGCCACCGTCCAGGACAAAGGCACCTTCACCTCCCCGTACCCAACCCGCTACCTGCTGGAGGCGCCGCGCCTGGAGCTGGTCAACCACGTCAACGTGTTCTGCCGCGAAGGCCTGGATATCGGCACCCGCGCCTTCCTGCCCCACCTGCCAACCAACCTGGGCACGGCCCGGGTCGCCGACCTTGGCTGCGGCAACGGCGTGCTGGCCATTGCCAGCGCCCTGAACAACCCGCAGGCGCACTACACCTTGGTGGATGAATCCTACATGGCCACCCAGTCGGCCCTGGAAAACTGGCAGGCGGCACTGGGGGATCGTGAAATGACGGTGCGTGCCGACGATGGCCTGGCCGGACAACCGGCGCAATCGCTGGATGTGGTGTTGTGCAATCCGCCTTTCCACCAGCAGCAAGTGGTGGGCGACTTCCTCGCCTGGCGCATGTTCCAGCAGGCCCGTGAGGCGTTGGTGGTGGGGGGTTCGCTGTACATCGTCGGCAACCGCCACCTGGGTTACCACAGCAAGCTGGCGCGCCTGTTCCGGGGCGTCGAGCAAGTGGCGGCCACCCCCAAGTTCGTGGTGCTCAAGGCCCGTAAATAGCCGCCACACAATAGGAGCGGGCTTGCCCCAGGATGCGGCGTGGCTGACAGAACGCTTTCGCGGGGCACGTCGAGACGTCGTACCGCCGCTCCTCCACAGGCAAAAAAAAACCCTTCGCGACCGAGGTTGCGAAGGGCGCAGAATCCGCCGCGAGGCGGGATGGGAATGTCAGTCAGTGGGTGCTCAGGCCGGCTGCCGCCATGAACATGCGCATCAGCCAGGCCACGATGCCCAGGGCCGCCACGCTGCCGGCCCAGATCACCGCCAGCCAGCCCAGCCGTTGCCAGAGCGGCTTTTTCTCTTCGTCATACGTGTGCTTGCCAGTCATCGCCAGGGCTCCTAGTGATAGCCGTCCTCATGGGTCACCTTGCCGCGGAACACGTAGTAGCTCCAGAAGGTGTAGCCAAGGATGAACGGAATGATGAACAGCGTCCCCACCAGCATGAAGCCCTGGCTCTGCGGGGGTGCGGCAGCGTCCCAGATCGAGATCGACGGCGGGATGATGTTCGGCCACAGGCTGATGCCCAGGCCGCTATAGCCAAGGAAGATCAGTACCAGGGTCAGCAGGAACGGGGTGTAGTGGGCATTGCGGGCCACAGCCTTGAGCAGACCGTACAGGGTCACCAGTACCAGGATCGGCACCGGCAGGAACCAGAACAGGTTAGGCAGGCTGAACCAGCGGGTGGCGATGTCCGGGTGCGCCAGCGGCGTCCAGATGCTCACGATACCGGTCACCGCCAGCAGCACCAGCGCCAGCGGGCGGGCCAGGTCGTGCATCTGCAGTTGCAGCTTGCCTTCGGTTTTCATGATCAGCCACGTGCAGCCGAGCAGCGCATAAGCCACGATCAGTCCCACGCCACAGAACAGGCTGAACGGTGTCAGCCAGTCCAGGGAGCCGCCTGCATAGCTGCGGTCAACCACTTTGAAGCCTTCGATGAAGGCGCCCAGGGCCACACCCTGGAAGAAAGTGGCTGCCAGCGAGCCGCCGATGAAGGCCTTGTCCCAGAGGTGACGCTTGTCGGCCTTGGCCTTGAAACGGAATTCGAAGGCCACGCCCCGGAAGATCAAGCCGATCAGCATCAGCATCAGCGGCAGGTAGAGCGCCGACAACACCACGGCATAGGCGAGCGGGAAGGCGCCGAACAAGGCCGCGCCCCCCAGCACCAGCCAGGTCTCGTTACCGTCCCAGACCGGCGCGACGGTGTTCATCATCACGTCGCGGTCCTGCTCGGCCTTGACGAAGGGAAAGAGAATGCCGATGCCCAGGTCAAAGCCATCCATGACCACGTACATCATGATGCCGAAGATGATGATCACGGCCCAGATCAGTGGAAGATCAATACCCATGATTCAGTTCCCCTTGCTCAGGCTGGCGTGCTCGCCATCGTCATGATCGTCACCGGCAGCCGACAGCGGCCGTGCAGGCGTACGTTTCTGGCCAGGACCACCGGGGTTGGTTTCGTCACCCTCGCCGGTTTTCGGCCCTTTGCGTACCAGGCGCATCATGTAGCCAAGGCCCGCGCCAAACAGGGCGAAATAAACCACCACGAACATCACCAGGGTCACGCCCAGCTGGGTGTAGCTATGGTTCGAGACGCCATCGGCGGTGCGCATCAGGCCATAGACTACCCACGGCTGACGACCGATCTCGGTGGTGAACCAGCCGGCCAGGATCGCGATCAGGCCGGAGGGGCCCATCCACAAGGTCAGGTACAAGAAGGGGCGCGAGCTGTAGAGCTTGTCGCTCTTGCGCAGCCACAGGCTCCACAAGCCGACGAAGATCATCAGCATCCCCAGTCCGACCATGACCCGGAACGACCAGAACACCACGGTGGAGTTTGGCCGGTCTTCCTTCGGGAACTCCTTCATCGCCGGCACTTGCTTGTCCAGGCTGTGGGTCAGGATCAGGCTGCCCAGGGCCGGGATTTCCAGCTTGAAGCGGGTGGTCTCGGCTTCCATGTCGGGAATGCCGAAGAGGATCAGCGGCGTCGCCTCGCCCGGGACGTTTTCCCAGTGCCCTTCGATCGCGGCAATTTTCACCGGCTGGTGCTTGAGGGTGTTCAAGCCGTGGAAGTCGCCGATCACCGCCTGGATAGGGGCAACGATCAAGGCCATCCACATGGCCATCGAAAGCATCTTGCGAATGGCCGGGTTGTCACGCCCGCGCAGCAAATGCCAGGCCGCAGAAGCACCCACGAAGAACGCGGTGGCCACGAACGCGGCAGTGGCCATGTGTGCCAGGCGGTAAGGGAACGACGGGTTGAAGATCACGGCGAACCAGTCCACCGGGATTACCACGCCATTGACGATCTCGTAGCCCTGCGGGGTTTGCATCCAGCTGTTGGAGGCAAGAATCCAGAAGGTGGAAATGATGGTGCCAATGGCCACCATGACTGTCGCGAAGAAGTGCAGGCCACGGCCTACACGGTTCCAGCCAAAGAGCATGACGCCGAGGAAACCGGCCTCGAGGAAGAAGGCGGTGAGTACTTCATAGGTCAGCAACGGGCCGGTGATGGAGCCGGCAAAGTCGGAGAACTTGCTCCAGTTGGTGCCGAACTGGTACGCCATGACCAGACCGGACACCACCCCCATGCCGAAGTTGACGGCAAAGATCTTCGACCAGAAGTGATAAAGGTCACGGTAGACACTGTTGTTGGTCTTGAGCCACAGCCCTTCAAGTACCGCCAGGTAGCTCGCCAGGCCAATAGTGATGGCCGGAAACAGGATGTGAAACGACACGGTAAACGCGAACTGAATTCGGGCGAGATCTAGAGCCTCTAATCCGAACATAGTGCTTCCTCTGTCAGGTAATCCGGCGTCAGGCAACGCGCCTTGGCGCCAACTGCCCCCACGGTAGTTGAGTGCGGCTGGTTGGAATTGTTCTAAAAACATCACATCGCAGGGAATTCGGCCGTACGGCCCAACCGTTGCAAATGAAACTATTGATCCAGATCAACGGTTGCCAGAAAGGATAGTCCTGAAAGCCCTGCGCAGTTGTGTGGTTGATTGCCGCGTGACCGGTTGTCTCACCCCCTTTACGACGCTCCCAAACGGTGCGCTGACCGCCCAACAGCCGCCATCCCTGCAACCTGTTGTTACAAACTGATGATAATCTGCTCCCCCGCTCCCCTCGCCGAGGCTCTGTTTCGCCGATGTCAGACCAACCGCAGCTGTTGCGCCACCACCGTCCCTTCCTCAAGTTCTGGCTGGCCCGGGTGTGTACCGCCAGCGGCTTCCAGATGCTCACCGTGGCCATCGGCTGGCACCTGTACCAATTGACCGGCAACGTGCTCGACCTGGGCCTGGTCGGCCTGGTGGAGTTCGCGCCACGGGTGTTGTTCATGCTGCACACCGGCCACGTCGCCGACCGCTATGACCGCCGCCGGGTCGCCGCGCTGTGCCAGAGCATCCAGGCGTTGATCGCGGTGGCACTGGTGATCGGCAGCAGCACCGACAACGTCAGCCGCGAGATGATCTTTATCCTGGCCTTCTTGCTGGGCGCCACCCGCTCCTTTGAAATGCCCGCCACCCAGGCGCTGCTGCCTAACGTCGTGCCACCGGGGCTGTTCCCCCGTGCCGTGGCCGCCTCGGCCTCGGCAATGCAGTCGGCGACCATCGTCGCGCCGGCGGTGGGTGGCTTTCTCTATGCCTTTGGCAGTGTCTGGGTCTATGGTCCGACGGTCCTGCTGTACGTGACCGCCTGCCTGCTGACCCTGAGCCTCAGCGTCCGGCCGCAAGTGCCACAGACCGGCCGCGCCAGCCTGGACTCGCTACTGGCCGGCATTCGCTTTATCCGCAGCCGCCCGGACATCCTTGGCGCCATCTCGCTGGACTTGTTCGCCGTATTGCTGGGCGGCGCCACGGCACTGCTGCCGGTATTCGCCAAGGACATTCTGCTCACCGGCCCCTGGGGCCTGGGCTTGTTGCGTTCGGCGCCCGCGGTGGGCGCATTGCTGATGTCACTGTGGCTGGCGCGCTTTCCGGTGGAGCGCAAAGTGGGCCGGGTGATGTTTACCGCGGTCGGTGTCTTTGGCGTGGCCACCATCGCGTTTGGCCTGTCGACTTCGTTCTGGTTCTCATTGGCGGTACTGGCCGTGCTCGGTGCGGCCGACATGATCAGCATGGTGATCCGCGGTGCCTTCGTGCAGCTGGAAACCCCGGATGAAATGCGCGGGCGGGTGAGCGCGGTGAACGGGTTGTTCATCGGTGCTTCGAATCAGTTGGGGGAATTCGAATCCGGGGTGACGGCGCACTGGTTCGGTACGGTGCCGGCGGTGGTGCTGGGCGGGGTAGGTACGCTGGTGGTGACCGGGGTGTGGATCAAGCTGTTTCCGACGCTGGCGGGCCGGGATCATATGCATCGGTCTTGAGCGTTCTTCGCGGGGCAAGTCGAGACGTCGCACCGGCGTCTCGACTTGCCCCGCGATACCTAGACGCCCAACTGCCCCGCCACTCGCTTGCGAGCGGCCCTGCCCACCACCTGCTCGACCAGCACCAGGGCAAATTCCAATGCCGCACCCGACCCTTGCGCCGTGATGCAATTGCCGTCCACCACCACCGGCTGGTCGACAAACGTACAACCGGAAAGCTGTTGACTGACATCGACATGGCAGGTCATGCGGCGCTGGCGCAAAACACCGAATGCCTGCAGGGCCAGCGCGGGAGCCTCGGCGATAGCGGCAAAAAACTTTCCGGCCTTGGCCTGGTCCTTAACCTGCTGCTCCAGCGGTTGATGCGCCGCCATATGCTGCGCGCCCTTCTCGCCCCCTGGCAACACGATCAGGTCGAAGGGCTGGGCGAGGATGTCCACCAACATGCCGTCGGCGGTCAGGCGTGTACCCCGGGCACAGGTCAACATCCGCCTGCCCTCGATACTGGCTACCACCACTTCTACCTCGGCCCGGCGCAAGACATCGATCAAGGTCACGCACTGCAGGTCGTCAACGCCTTCGGCAACAACGATCAGGGCTCTATGGCTCATGGGCGTTCTCCTGTGAGTATCTTTCAAGCGTAGTTGATCGGAAAAACGCCCTGAAACTGCGTACATCTGCAGTGTATCCACACATTAATTACCGCTCGGCGAGCATGCTGGTATGATGCGCGGCTTTTTTCCGGCTCATTCAAATTGCACACACCACCCGGTACGGTCTGTGCTTTGCTGATGGGGTCGATACATTCACGGCGCCGGGGCGCGCCACGGGGAGCAGGCATGCTGGAAAGGCTGTTTCAACTAAAAGCACACAACACCACTGTGCGTACCGAGATTCTCGCGGGCGTCACCACCTTCCTGGCCATGGCCTACATCTTGTTCGTCAACCCGAGCATTCTCGGCGAGACCGGCATGGACAAGGGCGCGCTGTTCGTTGCCACCTGCCTGGCAGCGGCCATCGGTTCGACCACCATGGGCCTGATCGCCAACTACCCGATCGCCTTGGCGCCGGGCATGGGCCTGAACGCCTTCTTCACTTACACCGTGGTCCTGCACATGGGGCATACCTGGCAGGTGGCACTGGGGGCGGTGTTCATCTCGGCGGTGCTGTTCTTCCTGCTGTCGATCTTTCGAATTCGTGAGTGGATCGTCAACAGCATCCCCCTGCCGCTGCGTTCGGCCATTGCTGCCGGTATCGGCCTGTTCCTGGCGCTGATCGCCCTGCACAATGCCGGTATCGTGGTCGACAACCCGGCGACCCTGGTGGGCCTGGGCGATCTCAAGCAACCGGCACCCATCCTCGCCACCCTGGGCTTCTTCCTGATCGTCGCGCTGGAGGCCCTGAAGGTCCGTGGTGCGGTACTGATCGGCATCCTGGCCGTGACCGTGACCTCTATCGTGCTGGGCTTCACTCCGTTCGCCGGCGTGGTCTCGATGCCGCCATCGCTGGCGCCAACCTTCCTGCAGCTGGACATCAAGGGTGCGCTGGATGTGGGCCTGATCAGCGTGATCTTCGCCTTCCTGTTCGTCGACCTGTTCGACAACTCCGGCACCCTGATCGGCGTTGCCAAACGCGCCGGCTTGATGCGCAAGGATGGCCACATGCCGAAAATGGGCCGCGCCCTGATCGCCGACAGTACCGCGGCCATGGCCGGTTCCCTGCTGGGTACCTCGACCACCACCAGCTACATCGAGTCGGCAGCCGGCGTGAGTGCGGGCGGGCGCACCGGCCTTACCGCCATCGTGGTGGCTATCCTGTTCCTGCTGGCGCTGTTCTTCGCCCCGCTGGCCGGTAGCGTGCCGGCCTTCGCCACGGCCCCGGCGCTGCTGTTCGTCGCCGTGCTGATGGCCTCGGGCCTGGCAGAAATAAACTGGGACGACGTCACCGAAGCCGCACCGGTGGTTATCACTGCCCTGGCCATGCCGCTTACCTACTCGATCGCCAACGGCATCGCCTTCGGTTTCATTTCCTGGACCGCGATCAAGCTGATCTCCGGCCGTCGTGGTGACCTGAACCCGGCACTGGTGATCCTCTCGATCCTGTTCGTCATCAAGCTGGGCTGGTTCAACGCATGAGTGCTGTCCTCGATCCTTCGTCCTATACCCAGCAGCTCGACGCCAAGGCTGCCCGCCTGCGTGAGCTGCTGGCGCCGTTCGATGCCCCGGAACCTGCGGTGTTCGACTCGCCGCGCGAGCACTATCGCCTGCGCGCCGAGTTTCGCCTGTGGCGCGAGAACGAGCAGCGCTTCTACGCCATGTTCGCGCCGGGCGAAAAGCACACGCCGATCCTGATCGAAGACTTCCCCATCGCCAGCCTGCGCATCAATGAACTGATGCCACGCCTCAAGGCCGCCTGGATGGCGAGCTCAGCCCTGAGCTTCAA
Source organism: Pseudomonas vranovensis (assembly GCF_040438935.1). Classification (NCBI taxonomy): domain Bacteria; kingdom Pseudomonadati; phylum Pseudomonadota; class Gammaproteobacteria; order Pseudomonadales; family Pseudomonadaceae; genus Pseudomonas; species Pseudomonas vranovensis. The sequence continues at coordinate 4,140,676 of NZ_CP159259.1, forward strand.
GCTGTTCCAGGTGGAGTTCCTCACCACCCTGGCGGGCGACGCGATGATCACCCTGTGCTACCACCGTCCCCTGGACGAGCACTGGGAGGCGGCTGCGCAACAACTGGCCAGCGACCTGGGCGTGAGCATCATTGGCCGCTCCAAGGGCAAGCGCGTGGTGATCGGTCGCGACTACGCGGTCGAAGAGCTGCAGGTTGCTGGACGCAGCTTCCGCTACCGCCAGCCGGAAGGCGCCTTCACCCAGCCCAACGGCACGGTGAACCAGAAGATGCTCAACTGGGCCTACGAGGCCCTTGGCGAGCGCCAGGACGACCTGCTGGAGCTGTACTGCGGCAACGGCAACTTCACTCTGCCGCTGGCAACCCGGGTGCGCAAGGTGCTGGCCACCGAGATCAGCAAGACTTCGGTCAATGCCGCACTGCACAACCTCGATGACAACGGTGTGGATAACGTGCGCCTGGTTCGCTTGTCTGCCGAAGAGCTGACCGAGGCGCTGAACGAAGTGCGTCCGTTCCGCCGTCTGGAAGGCATCGACCTGAAGAGCTATGAATTCGGTAGCGTGTTCGTCGACCCGCCGCGCGCCGGCATGGATCCGGACACCTGCGAACTGACCCGGCGCTTCGACAACATCCTGTATATCTCCTGCAACCCGGAAACGCTGGCAGCCAACATCGCCCAGTTGCACGACACCCACCGTATCGAGCGGTGTGCATTGTTCGACCAGTTCCCGTACACGCATCACATGGAGAGTGGGGTGTTGCTGGTCCGGCGCTGAAACCATCGGTGTAGCCGCTGCCGCCAGGCTGCGATCGGCCGCGAAGCGGTCGTAAAAAGCCAAGGCGTCTGCTGCGCAGTCGATCGCAGCCTGGCGGCAACGGCTACACCGGCAACAGCTTCACTTGTACATCAACAACGGCACCAACTGATCCTCATCGGTCAACGCCCCATGGTGCCCACGCCACTGGCTGGCATGCTTCTCCACCTCGCTGCGAATAATCCCCCCTGCCCCGTTCGGCACCACGATCAGGTCGCCGATCCGCGCCTCGGCCTGGCTCAGCATTACATCCCCAAACAACCCTTTGGCAATCGCCTGGGCCTTGCTCAATACCCGGTAGTCGTCGCCAAGGCGGTTCTGCCAGCGTTCATGCACGCGGTCCTGCTGGTGCTCGTGGGTGTAGAGGTAGCGCGCCCGGATATCGCCTGCGATGGCGCGTACACCTTCCTGCAAGGCAGGTTCGAGATCGAAGTCCCGCACCTGCTCGCTGTCCAGCGCCAGCATGCCGTGGTCGGCGATGATCATCAGTTGGGCGCGTTCCGGTAACCTGCGAGCAATGGCCTGGGCCAGTTGATCGGCAATCTGCAGCTGATTGATCCAGCCGTCCGACCCCGGACCGAACAAGTGCCCGGCAAAATCCAGGTCGCCAAAATAAGCAAAGCAGAACGCCGGCCCCGGTGCGTCCAGCGCCGCGTTTACCAGCGCGGGATAGGCGTCATAGGCCGGCGCAGGCAATATCTGCCCGGCCTTGTAGATCGCCTGGCTGAACGCCGAATTGGCAAAGCGCCCGAGCATCACCGTGCTGATGGCGATACCCTGTTCAGCGGCCAGGCTCCAGGCATCGGGTGGCACGATGAACGACCCGGGCGCCGGGGCCTCACAAGGCTGCGCGCCGGGCTGCAGTGCAGCGGTGGCCCACTGCAGCGGCGAAAGCTCGCTGTGTTCATCAAGGGCAAAGCTGCAACCGACAATGCCATGGGCACCACTGCCCAACCCTGAAGTGACCGATGCCAGACTGGTTGCGGTGGTCGCGGGAAAGCCAACGCGAAATCGGGAGTCCGGCTGCGCCAGTGAAGCCAGAAACGGAGCGTGGCGGGCATGTGCCTGCAACAGGTTCCAGCCCAGGCCGTCGATCAGCAGCAGGCAGGCAGCCTGCGAGCGGTCGAGGTGAAAGCTGTTGCGAAAGCCCTGTCCACCCAGGCCCGCGAAGATCGACTGAGTGAGGCTGGCCAGCCCCGGCCAGGTTTCACCCATCAACTGTGAGTCGTTGAACGGCATTGCCATGTCTCCCTCCGCAGGCAGGTCAAAACAACAGGTGTAGCACAGGCTGTGCGATCAGCGCACAGAAAAGCACGGGGCTTCGGTTCCGACAATTGACCTTGTTAACCAAACGGTACATTTTCACTGAACGCCATTTCCAAGAACAACAATGGAGTCCCCCCATGAATCCGGCCACCTCCGGCGGTATTCTCGCCGGCCTGATCGGCGCAGGCATCCAGGCCTCGCGCACCCCTGCGCTGCATGAGCACGAAGGCCGTGCCCAAGGCTTGAATTACCTGTACCGGCTGATCGACCTGGACAGCCTGCAACTGGACAGCACCGCGCTGGAGCAACTGCTCACCGCAGCCGAGTCGATGGGTTACACCGGCCTGAACATTACCTTCCCGTGCAAGCAGGCGATCCTGCCGTTGCTGGACGATCTCTCGGCTGAAGCGCGGGGCATTGGTGCAGTCAATACCGTGGTGCTCAAGGACGGCAAGCGCATCGGCCACAACACCGACTGCCTGGGTTTTGCCGAAGGCTTTCGCCGGGGCCTGGCCGATGCGCCGCGTGCCGAGGTGGTACAGATGGGCGCCGGTGGTGCAGGCGCTGCGGTAGCCCACGCACTGCTGGCCGAAGGCGTTGAACAACTGACGGTGTTCGACGTCGAAACAGCCCGAGCGCAGGCACTGGTGGATAACCTCAATCAGCATTTCAACGGTAGCCGCGCCCGCGTCGGCCATGACCTGGAAAGTGCCCTCGCCGCCACCGACGGGCTGGTCAACACCACGCCAATGGGCATGGCCAAGCTTCCGGGCATGCCGGTACCCAAGGCATTGCTGCGCCCTGCGTTGTGGGTGGCGGAGATTGTTTATTTCCCGCTGGAAACCGAGCTGCTACGCGAGGCACGGGCGTTGGGGTGCAGGACCCTGGATGGGTCGAACATGGCGGTGTTCCAGGCGGTGAAGGCGTTCGAGTTGTTCAGCGGGGTAACACCGGACGCTTCACGGATGATCGCGCACTTCAACAGCCTGGGCGGCTGAAAGCATCGCGGGGCAAGCCCGCTCCCACAGATTGGCAAAAATCCTGCAGGAGCGGGCTTGCCCCGCGATCAGGCCTGCAGGTACCGCAACACCGACTCGCAGATCATCTCGCGATGGCGATCCTTGATCGCCTCGTCCTCGAAATCGACCTGGAACAGCTCACCAAAGGTGTGCCGGTTCGATACCCGGTAAAAACAGAACGAACTGATCAACAAATGCACGTCCAGCGCCTGCAGACCCTGGCGGAACAGGCCCTGCTCGGCGCCGCGGTGGAGGATCTCGTCCAGCGCGGTAAGCACCGTCTTGTTCATCGAGCGGATGGTCGAGGAGCACTTCACGTACTCGCCGTGGTGCATGTTCTCGTTGCAGACAATGCGCACGAAATCGACATTGCGATCATGGTGATCGAAGGTGAACTCCACCAACCGGCGAATGCCCTGGCGCGGCTCCAGCTCCGCCAGGTTCAGGCTGCTTTCAGTGTTGCGGATATCTCCGTAGAGCTTCTCAAGCACCTCGACGTACAACTGCTCCTTGCTGTTGAAGTAGTAGTAGATCATGCGCTTGGAGGTCTGGGTGCGCTCGGCGATCGCATCGACCCGCGCCCCGGCCAGCCCCTGCTGGACGAACTCGCTGATCGCCGCCTGAAGAATGTTCTCGCGGGTTTTTTCCGGGTTGTTCTTGCGGCCTTTGCGCACCGCCGGTTCCGGGGCTGCGAAAAGTGCTGAGGTAGTCGTCATACGGGACTCGTGGCCAACGGTTAACCCGGTGATTATGAGCCCCGGGGGATAAGGAAGAAAGCCTGCCTACAAACGCGCCTGCGCCGGCGCTCCTGCCCGCGCCTTGGCCATGGCGGCCAGACGCACGGCCACGTTGGCCGCGCCGTAGCCACTGTAGCCATTGCGACGCTGCAGCACCTCGAAGAAAAAGCGCTCCTCGAACGGCTCGGTGTACACGTGAAACAGCTCGCCGCCCTGGGCATCACGGTCGTAGAGCACATTGTAGTAGGCCAGTTCGCTGAGGAATTCGTCATCGAAGTCGAACCGCGCGGCCAGGTCGTCGTAGTAGTTGAGCGGGATGTCGAGCAACGCCACGCCCGCCTCCTTGGCCTGCTTGACCGCCGCGAAGATGTCGTCGCAGTCGAACGCAATGTGATGCACACCCGAGCCACGATAGTGCGACAGCGCGTGGGCAATGGCGGTATTGCGGTTTTCCGAGATGTTCAGCGGCAGCCGGATCGAGCTGCAACGGCTGCGCAGTGCACGGCTTTTCACCAGGCCGTAAGGGTCGGGCAGCACCACTTCGTCGTCTGCGGTGAAGTCCAGCAGGCTCTTGTAGAACAGCGCCCAGCTGTCCAGGCCATCGGCCGGCAGCGCCAGGGCCATGTGGTCGATACGCTTGAGCCCCAGACTGTTGCCCGACGGCTGCAATTGGCTGAAGTCGGTGTCATAGATGGTGCGGCCTTCGGCGTCCTGATCGACCAGGTAGATCAGGCTGCCATCCGGCGCACGCACGGCGGCCAATTCACGTTCGTTGGGCCCGACCAGGCCGCGATACGGCTGGCCGTGATAGGCCACTGCCCGGGCCAGGGCCTGGGCGCTGTCCTTGACCCGTATAGCCGTGGCACACAGCGACGGTCCATGGCTTTCAAAGAAGTTATGGGCGAACGAATAGGGCTCGGCATTGAGGATCAGGTTGATATCCCCCTGGCGCAGCAAGCTGACGTTCTTCGAGCGGTGCGCACCGGCGCGGGTAAAACCGAGGCGCTCCAACCAGTTGCCCAGCTTGGCGCCCAGGGCGTCGTCCACGGCGAACTCAAGGAACTCGATGCCGTCGTAGGCGCTGGCGGCCGGTGGGGCGAACAGCAGGTCGTCCAGCGGCTGCGGGGTATCCAGTTCAAGACGCTGGCGGGTCTTCTCTTCCAGGTACAACAACGAGCGCAGGCCATCGGCGGCATTGGCCCGTGGCGGCGCAGCGCGAAAGCCGTCATTGAAGATCTCCAGCGACAACGGCCCGCGATAACCACTGGCCAGGATCGGCGCCAGGAACCCGGCCAAGTCGAATTCGCCTTGCCCGGGGAAGCAACGGAAGTGCCGACTCCACTCCAGCACATCCATGGCCAGCACGGGTGCATCGGCCATTTGCACGAAAAAGATCTTGTCGCCCGGAACCTGGGCGATACCGCGCGGATCACCTTTGATCGACAAGGTGTGGAAACTGTCGAGAATCATGCCCAGGCTTGGATGATCGCCCGCCTTGACGATATCCCAGACCTGCTCCCAGGTGTTCACATGACGACCCCAGGCCAGCGCCTCGTAACCAATGCGCAGATCCCGTGCCCCGGCCCGTTCGGCCAGCAGGCGCAGGTCGTCGACCAATACCTGGCGCTCGCCCAGGGAGTCGGCGGCAACGTTGCTGCACACCAGCACCAGATCGGTGCCCAGCTCCTGCATCAGGTCGAACTTGCGCTCGGCGCGGTCCAGGTTGCGGGCCAGGCGGTCACGGCGGCAGCCCTCGAAGTCGCGGAACGGCTGGAACAGGGTGATTGCCAGGCCCAGGTCGGCACAGCGCTGGCGGATTTCCCGCGGGCTGCCGGCGTAGTACAGCAAGTCATTCTCGAAGATCTCGACCCCGTCGAAACCCGCGGCGGCTATGGCTTCGAGTTTTTCAGGCAAGGTACCGCTCAAGGACACAGTGGCAATCGAACGCTGCATTTTTATTCGCTCCGATGGGCAGGCAAAACCCGGATGCTGCAAGTATTGGCGGTGAACAAAAAATGCTCAACGCAATATGTACGAACCGGTTAGTTTTGTGTTCGATTATCGCCCATAATAGCGTTCTACGAATTGACCCTTTTTTGACCACAGGCGCACCATTTCGACACCAGGCAGTGTTGCTCCGGCCAAAAGCCCATCGACCCCTGCCGCTGAATCGACCGCCGAGCACCCCGGCGACCGTAGTGTTGCGTGACCCAAGGCTTGACCCATAAACATAAAAATACGGGTAACCCTCCCATGATCCATTCACAAAGCACCCGCATGGCCCAGCCGCTGGCCAACACCCCGCACGCCGGCATCGGCGACAAGATCCGTGGCGCCATGGCGGTGGGCAAGACCCGTTGGGTCATGCTTGCCCTGGTGTTCTTCGCCACCACCCTGAACTACATCGACCGCGCCGCCCTGGGCGTGATGCAGCCGATCCTGGCCAAGGAAATGAGCTGGACGGCGATGGATTACGCCAACATCAACTTCTGGTTCCAGGTGGGCTACGCCATCGGCTTCGTCCTCCAGGGCCGGCTGATCGACCGTATCGGCGTCAAGCGCGTGTTTTTCTGCGCCGTATTGCTCTGGAGCCTGGCCACCGGCGCCCATGGCCTGGCGACTTCGGCGGTGGGCTTTATGGTCTGCCGGTTCATCCTCGGCCTGACCGAAGCGGCCAACTACCCCGCCTGCGTCAAGACCACACGCCTGTGGTTCCCGGCCGGAGAACGAGCGGTGGCCACCGGCATCTTCAACGCCGGAACCAACGTTGGCGCGATGTTCACCCCGATGCTGCTGCCGCTGATCCTCACCGTGTGGGGCTGGCAGGCGGCCTTCATGGGCATGGCGGCACTGGGCCTGGTGTGGGTAGTGTTCTGGGGACTGAAGTACTACAACCCCGAGAGCCATCCAAGCGTCAGCAAGGAAGAGCTGGCGTATGTGCAAAGTGAAGTGGAACCGGAGCAGGCCCGCATGCCGTTCTCGCGGATCCTGCGCATGCGTGGCACCTGGGCCTTCGCCCTGGCCTACTCAATCACCGCACCGGTGTTCTGGTTCTACCTGTACTGGCTGCCGCCGTTCCTCAACCAGCAGTACAACCTCGGTATCAGTGTCACCCAGATGGGCATCCCGCTGATCGTCATTTACCTGAGCGCTGACTTCGGCAGCGTCGGCGGCGGCATTCTCTCTTCGTTCCTGATCGGCCGTGGCATGGCCCCGGTCAAGGCGCGCCTGCTGTCGATGCTGCTGTTCGCCGCCACCATCGTCAGCGTGATCTTCGCTGCCGGTGCCAGCAGCCTGTGGGTCGCGGTTCTGGCCATCTCGCTGGCCATCGCGGCTCACCAGGCCTGGACCGCCAACATCTGGAGCCTGGTGATGGACTACACGCCCAAGCACATGATGAGCACGGTGTTCGGTTTTGGCGGCATGTGCGCGGCCATCGGCGGGATGTTCATGACCCAGCTGGTGGGCTACATCCTGACCACCACCAACAACAACTACACCCTGCTGTTCACCATGATTCCGGCCATGTACTTCATCGCCCTGGTCTGGATGTACCTGATGGCCCCCTGCAAAGTGCCCAAGGTCGAAGCCTAAGGCTTGCGCTGCAACCAGGCAGCGCCCAGCCCGCTCAGGCAGATCAGCGCAATCCCCACCAGCCCGGCCATGTCCGGGCTGTGTCCGAACAGCACCAGGCCAAGCACCCCGGCAAACACGATCTGGCAGTAGCTGAATGGCGCCAGCATCGCCGGCGGCGCATGGCGGAAGGCCTGGGTCAAGAACAGGTGTGCGGTCATTCCGCAGGTGCCCAGCGCCACGGCCATCAGGCCGTGGACCAGGGTCGGGGTCTGCCAGAACATCGGCACGATGGCACTCATGATCAGCGTGTTGAGCACGCCGGTGAAGAAGTTGCTGGTGGTCGGGCTGTCGATACCGCTGAGCTTGCGGGTCAGCAGTTGGTAGAAGCAGAAGCACAACGCCGAACCGAACGGCAGCAGCACCGCCGGGGTGAACAACGCACCGCCTGGATGGATGATCACCGTGACGCCGACAAAACTCACCAGCACCGCCACCCACTGCCCGCGGGTGACCTTTTCGCCCAGCAGCGGCAGCGACAGTGCCGTCACCAGCAAAGGCGCGAGAAAGTTCACCGCCGTGGCTTCGGCCAGCGGGATGAATTGCAGCGCGGTGGTGAACAGCAGGCTCGTACCTAGCAGGCACAACGCCCGCAGCGCCTGCAGCCCTGGTCGGCGGGTGCGCAACACCCGCAGCCCCGACTGCGGCAGGAAGATCGCCATCATCAACAGGGTGTGCACCAGGTACCGTGCCCAGACCACCCAGAGAATCGGATAGAACCCGGCCAGGTACTTGGACAGGGCGTCGTGGCTGGCAAACAGGAAGGTGGCCAGCACCACCAGCAAAATGCCCCGCAATGGCTGGCTGGCATCGGTAAGCGCGGTGGGACGGGGCATGTAATCGGCTCGCAGGTTAGTGCTGCACAAGCAGCTGACGGGTCTTGTCCAGGGCCATCTGTGCCCGTTGCAGGGCGCTCACGCCCTGTTCATACAACTGCCGGGTGGGGATCTCCAGGCTCAAGGGGATCGACGCCGGCAGGCTGTTCAGCAGCTCACCCAGGTCGCAATCACCGTCGCCCGGAAAGCGCCGCTCGTTGCGGGCCTGACGCAAGATCTCGGTCATGTCGTCAGGCCGCGGGCCGGCGACATCGCACAGCTGAGCATATCGCAGACGCGCAGGCGCGACCCGACGCAACTCATCCAGCGACGACGCCGAGCGGTCGAAGTGAAAGGCATCGACCAGCACACAGCCGTTGTCACGCCCGGCCTGCTCGACGATGCGCAGGGCCTGGGCAAGGTTCTTCGCGTCGGTCCAGGGCATGAATTCCAGGTGCGGATGCAAGCCGTACTGCAAGGCCAGGTCGCACAGGGCGGCGAAGTTATCCGTCAGGCGTCGCTCGTCAGGGTCGTTGCCGGCCACCAGCAATTCGCTGGCACCGAACTCGGCGCCAACGGTCAGCAAGGCTTCAAAATCGGCTACACAGGTGTCTGGCGTGAGCCGCAGGATTTCCACGTCCAGCACCTGGATGCCGGTGTCGCGCAAGCGGGCGGCGGTGCGGCGTCGCAGGCCGGCGTCGGCCACCAGCGGAAAGTGATGCTCCTCAGGGGTAGCGGGCTCCAGGCGCAGGCCCACATGGCTGTAGCCGGCCCGGGCGGCGACCTCGACCATTGCGTCGGGTGACAGCTCCAGCACTGTCAGGGCAGCCAGGGACATCACGCGTTGACTCATTGTTGTTATCTCGCAGAATGGGTTTTGATTATTTAGAACCAAGTTCCATTTTTAATGCAAGAAAAATAAAAAGCATCGCCGAGCACGTCGAGACAATCAAACAAACAACTCGGAAGCAGGACTCGCCGCCGACAACTCCGCCGCCGCCGCCAGCAGCACCGGCGCCAGCTCATGCATGCGCGCCTCGCTCATCCGCGCGCTGGGCCCGGCCACGCTGAGCACGCCTACCGCATGGCCATCGACGGGGTTGCGCACCACTGCTGCCAATGCCGAAGTACCCACCGCCGAACTTTCCACCACCCAGGCATAACCGTGCTCACGCGCCAAACGCAGGCGTTCGAGCAATTCGGCATTGGAGGCTGGGGCGTTGGGGCCGAAGTCTTCACGCCGGGCAATGCCCTGGCGCTCCACCAGCACCAGGGCCTGGGCATCGCTCAGGCTCGACAACCAGGCATGCCCGGAGGCGGTATAGAACAGCGGCGCATCACGGCCCATGTCCGGGTCGTAGCGCAGGCCCGAACGGGCGCCCTGGGCCTTGGCGATCCAGGTCTGACGGTCACCGTCGATCACCCCCAGGCGCACCAGTTCACCGGTCTGTTGCGCCAACTGATCAAGGATCGGCTGAACGACGTCGGCACCGCTGCTGGCCAAGTAGCGAAAGCCCATGGCCACCAGCCGCGTGCTCAGGTGATAGCGGCTGCTCTCCGGGTTCTGGCGCACATAGCCCAGGCGCATCAGCTCGGCGAGCATGCGGTGGGTAGCGCTTTTGGGGATAGCCAGCTCGTCGGCCAGGGTCTGCAACGGCAGGCCGCGGGGTTCGCTGGTAAGGCGTTCAACAAGGCTGAACGCGCGTTCGATCTGACTGCCGGCCATGGTCACGGTCCCTGAAAATTGTGCCGATTCTAAAGAGCCACGGGCAAAGCGCAAATCACTGTCCGATCTTCGCCCACTTTGTCTGCCCGACCCCTTGGCCACGAGCGACCTCGAATCATAGAATATAGAATCAAGTTCCAGAATATAACAAAACCCATTGTTCGAGGAGACACTGCCATGGCTGCCCACCCCCCCCACGTCCTTCCGCGTGGAGTGCGACGTACTGGTCATCGGTTCCGGTGCTGCCGGTTTGTCGGCGGCGGTAACCGCCGCCTGGCATGGGCAGAAGGTCATCGTAGTGGAAAAGGAGGCCGTGTTCGGTGGCGCCACCGCCTGGTCGGGCGGCTGGATGTGGGTGCCGTGCAACCCGCTGGCGCAACGGGCCGGCATCATCGAAGACCGCTCGCAACCGCGCACCTACCTTGAACACGAACTGGGCAAGCGTTTCGACGCACCGATGATCGACGCCTTTCTCGACGCCGCGCCGCGCATGGTGTCGTTCTTCGAGCGCCACACCGCCCTGCAGTTTGCCGACGGCAACGCTATCGCCGACATCCATGGGCAGACACCGGGTGCCGGCACCGGCGGACGCTCGGTGATCGCCGCGCCCTATGACGGCCGCCAGGTGGGCAAGCTGATCAAGCGGTTGCGCAAGACCCTGCGCGAAACGTCCTTTGTCGGCATGCCGATCATGGCAGGCAAAGACCTCGGCGCCTTCCTCACCCTCACCCGCTCGTGGCGCTCACTGTGGCATGTGGGTAAACGCGTCAGCCGTCACCTGCTCGACCTGGCCGTGCATGGCCGCGCCCTGCAGCTGGTCAATGGCGTAGCGCTGGTAGCACGCCTGGCCAAGTCGGCAGAAGACCTGGGCGTACTGCTGTGGGAGTCGGCCCCGGCCAAATCATTGGTGCATGAACAGGGCCGGGTCAGTGGCGCCGTGGTCGACACTGTCCGCGGCCCGGTCACCATTCATGCCCGCAAGGCGGTGGTGCTGGCGGCCGGTGGCTTTGCCAACGACATCGAGCGGCGCAAGGCGCTGTTTCCACGCACGCCCACCGGGCATGAACACTTGGCCTTGCCGCCATTGGGCGCCAACGGCGATGGCCTGCGCCTGGGCGAAAGCGTCGGCGGCCAGGTGGCGGACGACCTGCACAGCCCGGTGGCCTGGGCGCCGGTGTCGCGGGTGCCGTACAAGGACGGCACCTTCGGGCATTTCCCGCACATCATCGAACGTGGCAAGCCCGGCATCATCGGCGTGCTGGCCAGCGGCAAACGCTTCGTCAACGAAGCCGACGGGTACTACGACTACGTCAGTGCCATGGTCGCCCAGGCGCCGGGCGAGCAGGTGGCCTCGTGGCTGATCTGCAGCCATGTCTTCCAGCGTCGTTATGGATTGGGCATTTCCCGGCCCTTCCCGCTGCCGCTGCAACCTTCTATCGACTCGGGCTACTTGAAGGTCGGCAACACCCTCGAAGCCCTGGCCCAAGCGTGTGGAATCGACCCGCAGGGCTTGAGCGACACCGTGGCCGAATACAACCGCCACGCCCGCCTGGGCGAAGACCCGGCGTTCGGCCGCGGCTCAACGCCGTACAACCGCAAACAGGGCGATGCCCTGCATGGGCCGAACCCTTGCGTTGCACCCATCGAACAGAGGCCTTTCTATGCAGTGAAGGTGGAGCCGGGATGCTTTGGCACCTTTGCAGGGCTCAAGACCAACGAGCATGCGCAAGTGCTCGACAACCAGAGCCAGCCCATTGCCGGGTTGTACGCGGCGGGTACCGACATGGCCAGCATCATGGGTGGGTACTACCCGGCGGGGGGGATCAACTTGGGCCCGGCGGCGACCTTCGGCTACATCGCCGGACGGCATATTGCGGGAGTTACCGAATACGAATGATGGCTGTAGGAGCGGCGGTGCGACGTCTCGACTTGCCCCGCTCCTACCAAGAGCAAGAGTGCATCAACTCAGAAATCGAAGAACACCGTCTCGCCTTCCCCCTGAATCCGGATATCAAAGCGATAGGCCAGCTTCCCATCCACCTCACACCGTGTCGCCACCAACGTCTCGCGACGCTGCGGTTGCTCGATCAGGTTGAGCACCGGGCACTGCGCATTGGCCTGCGCCTCGTCATCGAAGTACAGCCGCGTCTGCAGGTGAATGTTGATCCCCCGCGCAAACAGACTGACATTGATGTGCGGCGCCATCGGCACACCGGCCGCGTTGCACACTACGCCAGGCTTGATGGTGTTCAACGTCCACTCACCGGCATCGAAGGTGGTGGCCGTACGGCCAAAGCTGTTGAATGGCTGCTCCAGGTCGAAGTCGCCCTGGTACTGGCCATTGTGATCGGCCTGCCAGAACTCCAGGAACGAGTCGCGCACCAGGTGGCCATTGCCGTCGTAGACGTTGCCAAACACCAGGATGTGCTCACCCGGCGCATCCGGGCGGGCCATGCGATTCCAGATTTCCTGGTCACGGGTCGGGTTGCCGGCAGCTTCAAGGGCCAGGCCGATGTGAACATACGGGCCGGCCGTCTGCGAAGGGGTTTCCGGCAGCAATTGAATGGGCATAGTCACCTCCTCAGCGGTTTTCGAAGTGGGTCTTGCGCTGGCCGCGCAACACGATGTCGAAGCGATAGGCCAGGCTGTCCATCGGGTTGGCGTTGCTCATGTCCAACCGGGCAATCAGGCTCTGCACCGCCTCGGGATTGGCGATCGACTTGACGATCGGGCACATCGGAATCAACGGATCGCCTTCAAAATACAGCTGGGTGATCAACCGCGTGGCAATCGACGGGCCGCTGATCGACACGTGAATATGCGCTGGCCGCCAGTCGTTGGGGCCGTTGCGCCATGGGTACGGGCCCGGCTTGATGGTGCGGAAGCTGTAGTAGCCATCGCTATCGGTCAAAGCACGGCCGACACCACCGAAGTTGGGGTCCAGCGGGGCGAGGTAGCGGTCGTTCTTGTGGCGGTAGCGGCCACCGGCGTTGGCCTGCCAGATCTCCACCAGCGTATGCGGGATCGGCTTGCCGTACTGGTCGCACACACGGCCGGCAAGGATGATCCGCTCTCCGATCGGCAGGCCGCCATTGTTGAAATTGAGCAGCAGGTCGTGGTCATGCTCGCCGAATTTCAGGTGCGAGAAGTCCGGTCCGGTGCTTTCACTGATCGACTGGGGAATGCTCACCAGTGCCTGGCGCGGCGAACGGGCAATGGAGGTTTTGTAGTCCGGGGTCAAGGCCTTGGGGTGCCAGTTGCGATCACGGATAGCGAAGCGACTGTTGTCTTGTGCAGACATGCCGTTCTCCTGTCTTGGAATTATTGGAACACCTGGGCGTGGCAGGCGAGCTTGCAGTTTCCGGCATGTCCGGCATCGGCGATATTGAAAAGAGCCCTCACAATCATAACCATATGGTTATGTGAGCATCAGGAATCTGACAGAGCGAGGCCCGGTGAACTAATCTTTGAGCTCATGTTTCCAAGCTCGGGAGAGCACTCATGCAATGGCGAAAAGGCAGGCGTAGCGACAATGTGGTCGATGCCCGAGGCGAGGGCGGTGGCGGCATGCGCTTCGGCGGTGGCAAGGGCCTGAGCATCGGTGCGATCCTGCTGATCGTCGGTATCGGCTGGATCACCGGGCAAGATCCTTTGCAGATTCTCGGCCAACTGGCCGGGCAGATGGACCAGCAAAGTGCTCCGGTCAGCACGGGCCCTGCCAAGGCACCTCCGGCCAACGATGAGCAGGCCGAGTTCGTTGCCTCGATCCTCGGCGATACCGAAGACACCTGGCGGGCGATCTTTGCCCAGGCCGGCCGCCAATACAAAGACCCGACCCTGACCCTGTTCAGCGGCCAGATCAATTCGGCCTGCGGCTTCGCCTCCTCGGCGGTCGGGCCGTTCTATTGCCCAGCCGACCAGAAGGTCTACCTGGACATGAGCTTCTTTCGTGAAATGGAGCAGCGCTTCGCCGCCGCCGGCGACTTCGCCCAGGCCTACGTGATTGCCCACGAAGTCGGCCACCATGTGCAGACCCTGCTCGGCGTGTCGGCCAAGGTCCAGGCGGCACGCCAGCGGGGCGAACGCATGGAAGGCGACAATGGCTTGCTGGTACGCCAGGAACTGCAGGCCGATTGCCTGGCCGGCGTCTGGGCCTACCAGGCGCAACAACGCCTGAACTGGCTGGAGCCGGGAGACATTGAAGAGGCCCTGAACGCTGCCAATGCCATCGGCGATGATCGGCTGCAGCAGAAAGGCCAAGGCCGGGTGGTGCCGGACTCCTTCACCCACGGCACCTCGCAACAGCGCGTGCGCTGGTTCAAGACCGGCTTCGCCAAGGGCGACATCAACCAGTGCGATACCTTTACCAGCCGCGCCCTCTGAACACTCGTCCCTGATGCACGGCAGCCCCTTCAGGCTGCCGTTTACATACCTGGTTACGACCGCCGGTCATTTTTGCCGAAAAAGCGTTTCAGCTCCGCGCCGAGCCGCCGATAACCCGTGCTCAAGTACATCGACTGGCTACAACAACAACCTTCCAGCGATACGGATCAAGACGCACAACGTTCCTGGAGGGATTGCATGAATAGCTGGTTTGCCAACATCAGCGTCAACCTGAAACTCGGCCTGGGCTTCGGCCTGGTGCTGCTGCTCACCAGCCTGCTGGCCCTGACCGGCTGGAACAGCATGGGTGGGCTGATCGACCGCAGCAACTGGATGAGCGACATCACCCAGCTCAACAGCGACCTGACCAACCTGCGCATCACGCGCCTGCAATACATGCTGACCAACGGCGACGATGCCACCGCTGGCACCGTGCAGGTCAAGCTCAATGCCTTCAGCGAACAACAGCAAAAGCTGCTCAAGAACTTCAAGAGCCCGGAAAACGTCAAGCTGCTTCAGGAACTGGGCCAGACCATCAGCGAATACCAGGTGTCGATCAACAAGATGCGCGCCGGTTACAAAACCAGCCTGGCCGCCCGTGATGCGATGAACCTGGCCGCCGCGCGCGCCATCGACCTGGTCGAGGCGATCAACCGCGACATCCTTGCCCTGCCCGAAGGCGACGCCAGCCGTCTGGAGCAATTCCGCACCATCACCCAGGCCAAGGAGCAGCTGTTCCAGGTGCGCCTGGCCGTGCGCAGCTACATTGCCGACATCAGCAGCGAAGCCGAGCAACTGGCCCTGCGCCAGCTCGATGGCGCCCTGGCCGAAATTGCCAGCCTGAACCGCCAGATGCCGCACGAAGCCGCTCGCATCCAGCAGTTTGAAAGCGCAGTGCTGGCCTACCGCGATGCCGTGCGTCAGTTCCGCGATGCCACCGCCGACGTTGCCGTGGCCCGCCAGGAAATGACCGTACAAGGCGCCACCATCGTCAAGATCAGCGACGCCTTGTACAAGATCCAGCTCGAACGCCGCGACAGCGAAAGCGCCCAGGCCCGTACCCTGCAATTGACCGCCACCCTGCTGGCACTGTTGGTGGGTGTATTGGCTGCGGTGGTCATCACCCGCCAGATCACCCGTCCGCTGCGCGAGACCCTGGCCGTGGTGGAAAAAATCGCCGCCGGCGACCTCACCCACAACCTGCGCGTTACTCGCCGCGACGAACTGGGCGTATTGCAGCAAGGCATCCAGCGCATGGGCGAGACCCTGCGTGACCTGATCAGCGGCATCCGCGACGGCGTCACCCAGATCGCCAGCGCCGCCGAAGAACTCTCGGCCGTGACCGAAGAAACCAGCGCCGGGGTCAACAGCCAGAAAGTCGAGACCGACCAGGTCGCCACCGCCATGCACGAAATGGCCGCCACCGTGCAGGAAGTGGCGCGCAACGCCGAACATGCCTCGGCCGCCGCCACCGATGCCGACTCGCAAGCCCGTGCCGGTGATCAGGTCGTCGCCGAAGCCATCAGCCAGATCGAACGCCTGGCCGAAGAAGTACACCGTTCGACCGAGGCCATGGGGCTGCTGCAGCAAGAAAGCCAGAAGATCGGCAGCGTCATGGACGTGATCAAGTCAGTGGCCGAGCAAACCAACCTGCTGGCCCTGAACGCGGCCATCGAAGCGGCCCGGGCCGGTGAAGCCGGACGCGGTTTTGCCGTGGTGGCCGACGAGGTCCGGGGCTTGGCTCAGCGCACGCAAAAGTCCACCGAAGAGATCGAAGAATTGGTGGCCGGCCTGCAGAGCGGTACCCAGCAAGTGGCCAATGTGATGCTCGGCAGCCGCAACCTGACCGACAGCAGCGTCGAACTGACCCGCAAGGCTGGCGCCTCGCTGGAAAGCATCACTCGCACGGTTTCGAACATTCAGTCGATGAATCAGCAGATTGCCGCTGCGGCCGAACAGCAGAGCGCAGTGGCCGAACAAATCAGCCGCAGCATCCTCAACGTGCGCGATGTGTCGGAACAGACCGCGGCGGCCAGTGACGAAACTGCGGCCTCCAGTGTCGAGCTGGCCCGGTTGGGCAACCAGCTGCAGACCATGGTCAGCCACTTCCGGGTGTAAACGCATCGCGGGGCAAGTCGAGACGTCGCACCGCCGCTCCTACACAAAACCTGTGGAGCGGCGGTGCGACTTGCCCCGCGATCAACCGCCAGTGTTTATTTAACGACGTGTCCCACTCCCCGCCCACGCGGGTCGGATGCCGTCTCCAGCGCCGTGCCATTGACCCGGATCGCCTGGATGTCACCCATCTCCCAACCCTGGTCTTCCAGGGTGTAGCCCATCTTTTTCAGCTCGTCCGCCACCTTGCCGGTGAGCGGTGCATAGGCATCGAAGTAGATAGTGTCTTTAGGCAGCAACTGGTGATGAACCCGCTGCGCCGCCACGGCTTTCTCCAGTGGCAGGTTGTAGTCGTACAGGTTGTTCAGCACCTGGAAGATCGAGGTGAAGATCCGCGAACCACCCGGCGTCCCCAGCACCAGGGTGACCTTGCCGTCACGGGTGACCAGGGTCGGGGCCATGGATGAGAGCATGCGCTTGCCCGGCTCGATGGCGTTGGCATCACCGCCCACCACACCAAAGGCATTGGCGACACCTGGCTTGGAGCTGAAGTCGTCCATCTCGTCGTTGAGCAAGAAGCCTGCGCCCTTGACCACCACGCCACTGCCGTAGTCCCAGTTCAGGGTGTAGGTGTTGCTGACCGCGTTACCCTGCTTGTCGACGATGGAGAAGTGGGTGGTCTGGTGTGGTTCAAGGCCCGGGCGGACTTTCTCGGTTTCGGAAATGGCTGTCGGGTTGACCTCCTGGGCACGCTTGGCCAGGTAATCCTTGGCGATCAACTTATCCACAGGCACCTTGGAGAATGCCGGGTCGCCCAGGTAGTCGGCACGGTCGGCGAACACGCGCTTTTCGATTTCGGCCAGCAAGTGGATGTAGCGCGCCGAGTTCAGGTCAACGCCCTTGAAGTCGGCCGCACGGTTTTCCTTGATACCCAGCAGTTGGGCCAGGGCCACGCCGCCAGAGCTTGGCAGCGGTGCGGTGTAGACCACGTTGCCACGCCACTCGATACCCATCGGGTCACGCCATACCGCTTTGTAGTCCTTCAGGTCTTCCTTGCTGATCAGGCCTTTGTCAGCCTGCATCTGCGCCACCAGCAGGTCGGCGGTCTTGCCCTGGTAGAACTCGCTAACACCTTTGTCGGCAATGCGCTCCAGGGTTTGCGCCAGCTCCGGCTGCTTGAAGGTCTCGCCGACTTTCATGTTGCCGAAGTAGTCGTTGAAGTTGGTGCTGTCCTTGAACAGGCCCAGGGCATCTTCGCGGTACTGGTACTGCTTTTCAGCGATCTTGAAGCCGTTCTTCGCGTAGCCCACCGCCGGGGTGATCAGCTCGGCCCAGGGCAACTTGCCGAACTTCTGATGCGCCTCCCACAAGCCCATCACTGTACCCGGTACACCGGCGGCGCGGGCGCCGACCAGGCTCAGGTTCTCGATGATCTCGCCTTTTTCGTCCAGGTACATGTTGCGGCTGGCGGCTTTTGGCGCCACTTCGCGGTAGTCGAGGAAGTACGGCTTGCCGTCCATGTACAAGGTCATGAAACCGCCGCCGCCGATGTTGCCGGCTTCGGGATAGGTCACGGCCAGGGTGAACGCGGTGGCTACAGCGGCATCGACCGCGTTGCCACCTTTTTTCAGGATTTCGGCGGCCACCTGTGCACCATATTGATCAGGTGCGGCTACCGCGCCACCTTCCAGCGTCACGGCGTAAGCCGATGAACTGGCGATTATCGCGGCACTCAGGCCCAGGGTTCGGAACATCACAACGCGCATGAGAGCTTCCTTGGTGTTGTTTTCGTTGAACAGCCATTAAGGCTTATGTCCGAAAACTAATCAAACACCGCAAGAAAATGCGCCGCAGGCAGGCAGGTTTTGTCGCAGCCGGAGTAGTCAGCAGGCGTAGACCGCCAGTTTGTGCTGGATGAAATCGAGAAAGCACTGGATGCGCAGCGCCAACTGCGAGTTGCGGTAGTACACCGCATTGATCGGCTGGCGATAGCCGCTGTTGTACTCGCCGAGCACCACCTGGAGGCCGCCGGCGCGAATGTCTTCATGGGTCATGAAGTGCGACAGGCAAGCGATGCCCTCACCGGCCAGGGCCAGTTCGCGCAGGGTCTCGCCGCTGGACGCCGACAGGCTCGGGCGTATCAGCAAGCGGTCACCTTCGGCATGGCGCAGCGGCCAGTGGTTGAGGGTTTCGGTCTGGGTGAAACCAAGCAGCGCATGCGCCTGCAGGTCTTCGACCCGCTCGGGTGTGCCATGGTGCGCCAGGTAGGCGGGGCTGGCCAGCACATTCAACGGGCTGCATCCCAGCGAGCGGGCATGCAGGCTGGAGTCGGCCAGCTCGCCGATACGAATGGCGACGTCGGTGCTCTGCTCGATCAGGTCGATGATCAGGTCGCTGGTGTTGAGCTCCAGCTGGATCTGCGGATACAGCGCACGGAACTCGCCCACCCAGGGCACAATGGCGTGCAGCATGAAAGGCAAGGCAGCATTGATGCGCAGGCGGCCGGAAGGTGTCTGGTGGTGCACCGAGAGGTGCTCTTCGAGTTCGTCCATCTGCTGCAGGATCGACTTGGCCCGTTCGAAGAAAAACCGTCCCTCTTCGGTCAGGTCCATGCGCCGGGTGGTGCGGTTGATCAGCGTGGTGCCCAGCTTGGTCTCCAGGCGCGACAGGGTCCGGCTGATTGCCGAAGGCGTCTGCCCGCCCTGCTCGGCGGCAGCGGAGATCGAGCCGCACTCGATCACCGAGACGAACACCTGCAATTCATCGGACCTGGCTTTCACGGCTGTACCTTGGGGTGAGCAACAGCCGTGATAGATAGCCGCTTGGCGCGGCCAACGCAAGGACTCATCAGGCCGGTGTCTGGAAAACCCGGGCCAGGTGCTGCTCGTAGGCGGCCACGGCGGCCTCGACGTTCGGGCGCTTCATTACATCCACTGCCAGGTAGGTAGGCAAACCGCTCATACCGAGGAACTGGTTGGCCTTGTGGAACGGGAAGTACACCGCATCCACACCCTTGCCCTCGAAGAAATCGCTGGGGTCGTCAAAGGCTTGCTGCGGCGCGTTCCAGGTCAGCGACAGCATGTACTGCTTACCGTGGATCAGGCCGCCGCTGCCATACTTTTGCGAGGCATCGGAACGGGTGCGGCCATCGTTGGCGTACAGGCTGCCGTGGCCGGCGGTGAAGACTTCGTCCAGGTACTGCTTGACGGTCCAGGGCGCGCCCATCCACCAGCCGGGCATCTGGTAGATGATCACATCGGCCCAGAGGAATTTCTGCACTTCTTCGGCATTGTCGTAGCCACCGTCGATATAGGTGGTCTTGACGTCGAAGCCTGCACGGTCGAGGAACGCCAGTGCGGCCTCGTGCAGGGTCTCGTTCAGGCGACCGTCGGAGTGGGCGAATTTTTTACCGCCGTTGAGCAACAGGACCTTTTTCATCACTTGCCTCATCTGTCGTTCGATCCGTTGCTGTCTCATGGCGGCTGGGATCGGGTGAATTTGGATGGCGGCAGATTAGGGGTTCGCGAGCGTTGGAAAAACCACCTCGCAGGCAAAAGGCTTTTGACTAAAAAGCACGAATCTAGCACTCATTATTGAAATAAAATCAGGCTTCCCTACCAGAGGTCCACCTCATGAGCGAACCCTACGGCTTCATTCTCAAAGCCAAGACCCGCCCGGAAAAAGCCGAAGCGTTCGAGGCGCTGTTTCGTGCCTATGTCGAGCCTAGCCGTGCCGAACCCGGCTGCATCGAATACCACATGCTGCGCGACAAGGAAGACCCGAGCCTGTTCGTGTTCTACGAAATCTGGGCCAGCAAGGCCGCACTGGACATACACTCGGCCCTGCCCCATATGCAGCAGTTTTTCGAAACGCGCATGGAGTACCTGGAGCGCGACTTCGACATCCAGTTGGTCGAGATGCTCAGCCCGTCCTCGGCTAGCCGTTGAGCAACAAGTGCGCACCGAGCACCGCCAGGCCGATAAAGAAGCAGCGTTTGAACAGCACCGCACTGATGCGCTGACGCAGCCACTGGCCGCACAGCATGCCCAACAGCGCCGGCGCCAGCACCAGCAGTGATGCCCCCAGCGCCTCGGCGCCAAGCGCATCCTGACCGGCCAGGCCGACCGCCAGGGCCAGGGTCGAGACCGTGAACGACAGGCCCAAGGCCTGGACCATTTCGTCACGGTTCAGGCCCAGGCTCTGCAGATAGGGCACCGCCGGGATCACGAACACTCCGGTGGCCGCCGTCACCACCCCGGTGACCAGCCCACACAACGGCCCGAGCCAGGACTCCCGGCCCGGCGCCAGTCGCAGCCCAGGCCCGCACAGTCCGTAGACGGCATACACCAGCAGCGCGCCACCCAAGGCATGTGCCGCCCACTGACCGCTGTCGATCCCAAGCCACACGCTGCCCAGCAAGGTGCCAGCGAAGATCATCACCAACATCGGCCACAACCGTCGCAACAAGGCCAGCAAGTGCCCGCCGGCCGCCAGTTGCCAGAGGTTGGTCAGGGTGGAAGGCACAATCAGCAGCGCTGCAGCCTGCGCCGGGGCCATAGCCAGCCCGAGCAGGCCCATGGCGATGGTCGGCAGGCCCAGGCCAATCACGCCCTTCACCGCCCCCGCCAGCAAAAAGGTGAACACCACCAGCAGCGTCAGCGCCGGACCGATATCCTGATAAAAGCCGAGTAAGGTCGTCATGGGCCCATGCTGCCTGCAATGCGGGTGGCTGAAAATCTGCCATATACTGAGCCAGACTATTGCCCAGGCAGAGGCTCATGCATTTTGATCTGATCGACCTGCGACTGTTCAAGCACACCCTGGAGTGCGGCAATATCACCGCCGGCGCCCAGCGCAGCCACCTCTCGCTGCCCGCCGCCAGCGCGCGTATCCGCGCCATGGAAGCATCGCTCGGCACGCCCCTGCTCGAACGTAACCGCCGCGGGGTGCAGGCAACTCCGGCCGGCCAGGCGTTGCTGCAGCATGCACGCCTGATCGGCCAGCAGGTCGAACGCTTGCAGTTCGACCTGGCCCAGCATGCCCAGGGCCTGCAAGGCCAGGTGCGGTTGTTGTGCAACACCGCAGCCCTCAGTGAATACCTGCCCGAACGGCTGGCAGGTTTCCTCGCCAACTACCCGGCTATCACCCTCGACATCCAGGAGCTGCCCAGCCTGCGCATCGTCCAGGCCATCACCCAGGGCGCGGCGGACATCGGCATCATCTCCACCGCTGTCACCAGCGAGCACCTGCAGACCCTGCCCTTTCACGACGACCCGCTGGTGCTGATCATGCCGCCAGCGCACCCACTGGCGACGCGCACCGACCTGCGCTTCGCAGACACCCTGGACTATGGTTTTGTCGGCTTGTCGAGCGACAGTGCCCTGACCCTGCACTTGGAAGAACAAGCCCTGCACCTGGGGCGGCGCTTGCAGATCCGGGTACGGGCCGAAGGCTTCGACGGCATGATCCGCATGGTCGCCCATGGCGCCGGGCTGGGCGTGGTGCCCTTGGCAGCGGTACACCGCTGGCAGGGCGTGCTGGCCTTGCACAACGTGGCCCTCAAGGAACCCTGGGGCCAGCGCCAACTGCTGTTGTGCGCCCGCGACTTCAGCACCTTGCCGGGCCATGGCCTGGCGTTGGTGCAACACCTGCGCCCTTAGGAGAACGACAGTGGACTTCACCTTCCCAGCCAGCCTTTCCAGCGCTGTTGCAGAGCAGTTGGCAGCGGCCTGCGCTGTACTCGAACGCCACCTCGGCGATACCCTGCAAGCCGTTCACTTGTACGGCTCGGCTACCGTTGGCGGGCTCAAGCCGGCCAGCGATCTTGACCTGCTGGTTACCGTAAGTGCGCCGCTGCCCGAGCCACTCAGGCGGACGTTGATGTCTGCCTTGCTCGCAGTTTCGGCGCCACCCGGTGGCCCGGTACGCGCCCTGGAAGTGACGGTTGTGGCCAAGGTTGATGTGCGGCCCTGGCACTACCCGCCACGGCGCGAACTGCAGTTTGGCGAATGGCTGCGCGACCAGGTGCTGGCCGGCCAGATCGAGCCCGCCCAGCTCGACCCGGACCTGGCAATCCTGCTGACCAAGGCCCGACAGCACAGCTTCTGCCTGCTGGGAGTGGCGGCGGCGGCCTGGTTCGAGCCTGTACCAAAGGCAGACCTGGCCCAGGCCTTCGCCGATACGCTTGCGCAATGGCAGACACCCGACGACTGGCGGGGTGATGAACTGACTGTGGTTCTGGCGTTGGCGCGTATCTGGTACAGCATGGAGACTGGCGCCATTGCGCCCAAGGACGTGGCCGCGACCTGGGTGCTGGAGCGCCTGCCTCCAGAGCAACAGGCCGTATTGAGACAGGCGCGCGATGCCTACCTTGGCCATGTCGAAAACAGCCTGGCTGATGATCTCGAGCAGGTTAGCGCTTTTGTGTACCACTGCAAGGCGCAGATCGAGCGCTCGACGTCGAACCCAGACAACTCCACCCCGTAGATCGGGCCTATGGTGACGGACCTTTGAGCCGATCCCATGGAGTTCACATGTCTGATTTCATCACCGTGCTGCGAGACACCTGCCCAACCCCCGTGCTGAACGCGACCCAGTGGAAACGCATCGGTGGCGACCCGCACACCGTGAACCTCAACGCCTACCTGTCCGAAGACGGTAGCAAGATCATGGGCACCTGGATCTGCACGCCAGGCAAGTTCGAGGTCAATTATGAAAAATGGGAGTACTGCCACTTTCTCGACGGCTACTGCGTGATCACCCCTGAAGGTGAGCAGCCGGTGCATCTGAAGGCGGGGGATGTGTTCGTGATCGAACCGGGGATGAAGGGGACCTGGGAGGTGGTGGAGACGGTACGCAAGTATTTTGTCTTTGCTTGAGTGAGTTGATCGCGGGGCAAGCCTGCTCCTGCGGTAGGAGCGGGCTGGCCCCGCGATGCGGTGTTACTCCGGCTTGCGATAGCCCTCGACAATCGCCGAGAAGTCCTTGCCGCCGTCACCGCGCAGGCTCATCGCCTGGTACAGCTGCTGGGCCACGGCGCCCATGATCACTGGCTGGTGCGCCTGACGCGCCGCTTCGGTCGCCAGCCCCAGGTCCTTGAGCATCAGCTCGGCACCAAAGCCGCCGGTGTAGCCGCGTGAGGCCGGTGCCGTCTCGATAATGCCCGGCCACGGGTTGTAGGTGTCCGAACTCCAGCAGCGGCCGGTCGAGCTGTTGATGATCCCGGCCAGTACCTTGGTGTCGATGCCCAGGGCGTTACCCAGGGCCATGGCTTCAGACACTCCGACCATCGAGATGCCCAGCAGCAAGTTATTGCAGATCTTGGCGATCTGCCCGGTACCTACCGCACCACAATGGACGATATTGCGGCCCATCTGCGCCAGCACCGGCTGCAGGGTGGCGAACAGCTCGTCACTGGCGCCGACCATGAAAGTCAGGGTGCCGGCCGCTGCACCACCGGTGCCACCGGATACCGGCGCATCGGCCAGGTCGACACCTTGCTTGGCCGCTGCTACCGATACATCGCGGGCGGTCTGTGGGTCAATGGTGCTGCAGTCCACCACCGGCGTGCCTTTGCGCACACCAGCCAACACACCGTCTTCGCTCAGGTACACACCACGCACATGAGCGGCGGCCGGCAGCATGGTGATGACCATGTCGCTCTGCTGCGCGGCATCGCGTGGCGAGCTGCTGATCTGCCCGCCCAGTTCGGCAAGCTCGGCCAAAACGGTCTTGTTCAGGTCGAACAGGTTCAGTTGATGCCCGGCCTTGATCAGGTTGCGCGCCATGGGCGCGCCCATGTTGCCCAGGCCGATGAATGCAATACGCATGTTGAGCTCCTTAGCGCAGGCTGATGGTGGTGTTCACACCGTCGTTGACGCTGTCGTCATCGAACCAGCGACTGGTGACGGTCTTGGTCTGAGTGTAGAACTGCACCACTTGCTTGCCGTACGGCCCCAGGTCGCCAAGCTTGGAGCCGCGCGAACCGGTGAAGCTGAAGTAAGGAACCGGTACCGGGATCGGGATGTTGATACCGACCTGGCCGACGTCGATCTCGTTCTGGAACTTGCGCGCCGCCGCGCCGCTCTGGGTGAACAGGCCAGTGCCATTACCGAAGGGGTTGCGGTTGACCAGGGCGATGGCTTCATCGAGGGTGTCGACTTCCAGTACCACCAGCACCGGGCCAAAGATTTCCTGGGTGTAGATCTGCATGTCGGTGGTCACCCCGGAGAACAGGGTCGGACCAACGAAGTTGCCTTGCTCATAACCCGGCACGCTCACCTCGCGACCGTCGAGCTCAAGCGTGGCGCCTTCCTTGATGCCGCTCTCGATCAGGCCCAGGACACGCTCCTTGGCACGCTTGGAAATCAGCGGACCGACGTCGGTGCCGGGCTCGCTGCCTGCGTTGACCTTGAGCTTGGAGGCCAGCTCCTTGAGTTCTGGCAGCCACTCGCGGGCCTTGCCCACCAGCACTGCTACCGAGGTCGCCATGCAGCGCTGGCCAGCCGCGCCGAAGCCTGCTCCAACCAGGGCGTTGAGGGTCTGGGTACGGTTGGCATCAGGCAGCACCACCGCGTGGTTCTTGGCGCCCATCATCGACTGCACGCGCTTGCCGTGCTGGCCGGCCAGGTTGTAGACGTGGGTGCCTACTTCGGTGGAGCCGACGAACGAGATCGCCTTGATGTCGGTGTGGGTACACAGGGCATCGACCACCTGCTTGCCGCCGTGTACCACGTTGAGCACGCCGGCCTGGCACACCGGCTTCCAGGGCCAGCTCGACGAGCATCATGGTCGACAGCGGGTCCTGCTCCGACGGCTTGAGCACGAAGGTGTTGCCGCAGACGATGGCCATCGGGAACATCCACAGCGGAATCATCGCCGGGAAGTTGAACGGGGTGATGCCCGCGCACACGCCGATAGGCTGGCGCAGGGTGTAGGTGTCGACACCGCCTGCGACGTTCTCGGCGAACTCGCCCATTTGCAGGCTGCCGATGCTGCAGGCGTGCTCGACCACTTCCAGGCCACGGAAAATGTCACCTTCAGCGTCGGCAATGGTCTTGCCCTGCTCGGCGCTGAGCACCACGGCGATGCGTTTGGAGTGTTCACGGATCAGGGCCTGGAGCTTGAGCATGATGCGCATGCGGGCGCCGATCGGGGTGTCGCGCCAGGTCTTGAACGCACGCTGGCCGGCGGCGATAGCGGCATCGACTTCTTCGGCGGTGGCGAACGGTACACGGGCCAGCACTTGCTGGGTCGCCGGGTTGACCACGTCGCGCCATTCACTGGTTTTCGATTCGACCCACTGACCGTCGATCAGCAGCTTGACCTGCTCGACCTTGGTCTGGCCGGGAGTGAGGGATGCGTTCATGTGGGCTCTCCTGAAATTGTTGTTAGGAAGAGAACGCCGCCGGGTTTGCCACGACGGACGCTTGGGTCTGGGGCTTGTTTTGGAGTATAGATGTGCAAAGATCCAATAAGAACGCACATAAAAACCGGACCAACATGCAAAAAAACATCACCTCGCTGGGGTCGCTGAACTGGGACGACCTCAAGTTTTTCCTCGAAGTGGCCCGTACCCGCAAGGCCAGCGCAGCCGCCAAGCGCCTGGGCGTGGACTACACCACAGTGTCGCGTCGCATCAGTTCACTGGAAGTGTCGCTGGGAACGTTGCTGTTTGAAAAATCACGGACCAACGGCTTTGTCCTGACCGCCGAGGGCCAGCGTTTGCTCAGTTATGCCGAGTCCATCGAAAGCACCCTGCACATGGCGTGCGAGCAGGTGTCGGGGTCTGGCGTGGCGTTGTCCGGGCATGTACGCATGGGCTGTACCGAGGGCTTTGGCAGCTTTTTCGTCACTCCGCAGTTGAGCCACTTCGTCGATGCCTACCCGGCCATCTCGGTGGATATCCTGCCGCTGCCGCACTTCATCAGCCTGTCCAAGCGCGAAGCCGACATCGTCATCGCCCTGGAGCGTCCGGAACACGGGCCCTATGTGTGCTGCAAACTGTGCGACTACCGCCTGCGGCTTTACGCCACCCAGGACTACCTGGACAACCACGAGCCGATCACTCGCAGCAGCGACCTGGCCCAACATCAGTTCATCAGTTATGTCGACGACCTGGCCTTCAGCTCCGAACTGCTGTACCTGGCCAATGTGATACCGGCAGCCAGCGCCAACCTGCGCAGCACCAGCGTGATCGCCCAGTACGTGGCGGCTCAGCAGGGACGTGGCCTGGCGATTCTGCCGTGTTTTCTGGCCGCGCAGGATCCACGCCTGGTGGCGATATTGCCGGAGGAAGTGGAGATTACCCGGCAGTTCTGGATGTACTGCCGCGAGGACTTGCGCAAGTTGAAGCGGATCACCCTGTTGTGGGATTACATCCGCAACGTCACCGAGCGCAACGCGCCCCTGTTGATGGGCACGTCGCGCTCGATGAGTTTTGCCGATTAGTCGGAGGCGACGACGATGGCCACCCGTCGGTTTTCCATGCGCCCGGCACGGCTGGCGTTGCTGGCCACCGGCTCACTGCTGCCCAGGCCTCGGGTTTCGACATTTTCCGGGCGCATGCCAACCAAGGTCAGGACCTTGGCCACGCTGTTGGCCCGGCGCAGCGACAGTTGCTCGTTGTAGGCTGCCTTGCCGGTGGAGTCAGTGTGACCGTCGATCCGTACGCGCTGGATATCCACCGACAACAGCGACTTGCCAATGCGTTCGACAATGGCCTGGCTCTGGCTGTTGAGCGAGTCCAGGTCGCTGCCGAACAGCACCTTGCCGGACAGGCCGAATTCCCAGCCCTCGTCGGTCAGACGAAAGCCTTCCTGTTTGAGTACGGCAATCTGCTCAGCCGTCAGTCCTTTGGGCGGCACACTCTGGCAACCGGTCAAGGCCAACAACGCCAAGACCAGGAAGGTAAAGTGAAAACGCAGGTATCGACTCAAGTGTGTCACGGTTCAGCTCCTGTTTTTTTGATGGGCAGAGCACTCCGTCTCTGCCGTTTGCCACTGGCCGCGCGCAGTGCGCTTGGCCTGGTACATCGCCGCATCGGCGGCATTGAGTAAATCGGCGGGATTGCGGCCGTCATCCGGGAAGTAGGCGATGCCGACGCTCAATGAGGTGACGATGCTCTTGCCCTCGGCCAAGCCGATGGGCTGGCGCATGCTGATGATGATCTTCTCGGCGATGCGCTGGGCATCCTCGCGGCTGTGCAGGGGAGCCAGCAATACAGCGAATTCGTCACCGCCCAGACGCGCGACCAGGTCGTTTTCGCGCAGTTGCGAACGCACCCGCGCGGCGACGCTGACCAGCACTTCATCGCCGGCCGCATGCCCGTAGTTGTCGTTGATGTCCTTGAAGTTGTCGCTGTCGAGGAACAAAAGCGCCAGGTGCTCCTGGTGCTTGTTGGCGTTGCGCACGGAGCGGTTGAGCCGACCTTCGAAGTAGGCCCGGTTGGGCAGCCCGGTGAGGCTGTCGTGGCTGGCCTGGTGGGCGAGGCTCTCGTTCTCGCTCTGCAGGTGGTTCTGCCAGCTTTCAAGTTCGTCGAGCAAGGCATTGAAGTCGTTGCCCAGTTCATTGAGCTCGGCGATCTGTGCGGGTGGCACGCGCCGGTCAAAACTGCGCTCGCGGCGTGCCGCATGGGCCACGGTGGCCAGGCTGCGCAACGGCCCGACAATATCGCCGAACAGGCGCCGCGACAGGTACAACGCCCCCAACGCACTCAACACCGTGGAAAGCATGATGCCGGCCAGACCACTGAGCATGAAGCGCAACAGACTGCCGCCCTGCCCCACCAACTCGATGCGCCCGACCTGTCGGTCCTGGTGCAATACCGGCAGGATGATCGGCTCTTCCAACAGTGCTCGGGCTACCTGTTGCTCGATCTGAGCCATCAAGGTGTCTTCGCTGCGCTGCCAGCGGGCCAGCAGTTGATTACGGTGGTTGAATACCTTGGCGTCGGCCACCTCTTCGGTCGAGGCAATCATTGCCAGGGCTTCATTGGCGGCGCTGCTGTCATTGAACACCACGGCGGCTTCGACGGTGTAGTTGATCGATCGGGCGATCAGGTGCAAGTTGTGGTTGGCATACACCCGCAGCGCCAGTACGCCGAGTACGGTCAGCGAGATGCCGGCCAGACCCACCGCCAACAGCGCCACGCTCAAGTGTCGGCGGCCCAGGACAGATCGCAGGGTGGGGCGCTGGCGCACCCATTTAAGGCCCATCATGGCTGCGCCGCCCGACGCCGCGACAACTGCAGCACGCTGGGGTGAATGCGCACGCCGCTGCGCGCCACCGAATCGAGGTTGACCTCAAAGGCCACCTGCTGGTCGCTGACCCGCAAGCAGAACACGCTACCGACCGTACAGGGATCATTGGCCTCACTGATGCT
The DNA here is from genome assembly GCF_040438935.1 of Pseudomonas vranovensis. Taxonomy (NCBI): domain Bacteria; kingdom Pseudomonadati; phylum Pseudomonadota; class Gammaproteobacteria; order Pseudomonadales; family Pseudomonadaceae; genus Pseudomonas; species Pseudomonas vranovensis. The sequence continues at coordinate 4,169,566 of NZ_CP159259.1, forward strand.
CAACACCGGGTGGCCCGTCACAGCGCTGAACAGCTGTGTACGTTCATCCTGGCTCAGTTGCCCCAGGTACATGGCGTCGCACTCGGTGACGATTCGTGGGTCGTTGGCCAGCAGTCGGCGCACTGCCACCGGGCGTCCGCTGGCCTGGGTGGTGCCCTTAACCAGGTCGTCGGCGTATTCGGTAGGGCCGACCAGGCACAGGCGCAGTTGCTCGGGCTCCACCGGCCAACGCGCATAACTGAGGATGCCGAGTACCACTTCGGTCACGGCTTTGGCGCGTTGCTCTGCCAGGGTCGAGGCTGAATCCGTCCCGGCATGGGCCAGCGCTCCGAACATCAACGGCAACGCGACCAGCAGCGAACGCCCCCGGTTCGTCACACGTCCCGATGTCGGGGCGGCCACTTTCATGAAGGAAATCTCTTGGAGTACTGCAGGATACTGTCGCAACGATAGCACAATGGGCGATTTGCCAGCGAGGGGGCAAGCCGGGGGCGGTCCGGTCATTTACCGGACCGCCACGCTTATACCTGCTTGAGCATCAACCCTGAGATCCGCTTGACCTTGCGCCGCACAGCGTCTTCAAACACACCCTGGCGTGGCTCGATCAACGTGAAGCAGGTCTTGGCACGGGTGATTCCGGTGTAGATCAGCTCTTTGGTCAGCACCGGATTCAACGCATCGGGCAGTACCAGCGCGGTATGGGTGAACTCCGAGCCCTGGGATTTGTGCACGGTCATGGCATACACCGTTTCCACCTCGTTGAGCCGGCTCGGCAGTACAAAGCGCACGCCACCACGACCATCGTTGCGGGCAAAGGCGACGCGCAGCACAGTGTGCCCGGGATGCTGCTCGTCCGGCAGGCGCAGGGCGATGCCAATATCGCCGTTCATCAGCCCCAGGCCATAGTCGTTGCGTGTCATCAGCACCGGACGGCCTTCGTACCAGGGCTGGTCAGCCGGAATCAAGCCGGCCGCCGCCAACACCCGGCCGACCCGCGCGTTAAGCCCTTCGACCCCCCACGGCCCCTTGCGCACCGCGCACAGCAGCTGGAAGGTCTCGAAGCCCTGCAGCACCGCCATGGCCCAGGCTTCCCAGCGTGGATCATCGGCAGCAGTACCCACGGGCGGGCGCTGCCGACCGATGATCTGCAGGTAGCTTCGATAGCCCTGAGGACCCTGCTCCCCACGGCCCAACCCTTCCAGCAGCAGGCGATCCAGGGCGCGATCCTGCTCGCCGCGCAGGCTCAAGCCGAACACATCGTCCAGTTTGTCCTTGAGCAAAGCCCGCGCCTGCTCGGCATCTTGCTGGTTGACCAGGCGCGCCAGCCGACCGATACCGCTGGTTTCACCGAAACGCCGGGAAAACCGCAACATCACCACTTGCTGGGCCAACGGGTATTGCTCGGCCGTACCCGCTTCGAGCCCGCTACCGGTCAAGGTTTCGCCGCTGACCTGCTCCAGCCACGCCTGGGTCTGCGCACTGTAGCGCCCGGCCTCGGCATCCCGGCACAGATCGCCCAGTACCGCGCCGGCCTCCACCGACGCCAACTGGTCCTTGTCACCCAGCAGCACCAGGCGCGCATGGGGCGGTAGCGCTGCCAGCAGGTTGGCCATCATCTCCAGGTCAATCATCGACGCTTCGTCGACCACCAGCACATCCAGGGGCAATGGATTGCCGGCATGGTGACGAAAATGCCGTGAACCCGGGCGGCTGCCGAGCAAACGGTGAACAGTGGACACATCGGTAGGAATGTTTTCGCGCACTTGAGTGTCAACCGCCAGGCGTTCCACCTGCTGGCCGATGGACTCGGTCAAGCGCGCCGCCGCCTTGCCGGTGGGTGCCGCCAGGCGAATGCGCAAAGGACGCCCGGCCTCCACGGCCGGGGCCTGCAGCAAGGCCAGCAAGCGCACCACGGTGGTGGTCTTGCCGGTCCCGGGCCCGCCGGTAATGATGCTGAACGCCCCCCGGGTCGCCAGGGCACAGGCGAGCTTCTGCCAGTCCACCTGCCCCGCCGGGCCGCCACCTGCAAACAATTGCGCCAGGCGCACCGGCAAGTCCGCCGGACTGGGTTCGACCTGCTCCAGGCGTTGATGCAGGGCCTGGTCGATACTGCGCTCGTAGGCCCAGTAGCGACGCAGATACAGGCGCTGGCCGCTGAGCACCAGGGGCCTCGAGGCCTGTGTGGGGTGATCCGCGTCGGCTACCAGGCCGCTGTTGGCCAACCGTTGCAACCAGGTGCCCAGCACCAGGCGTTCGAGCAACTGCGAGGGCAGCAGCAACGGGCCGGCCAGGGCATCGCCTTCCGGCGGCAAGGACAGGGCAAAATCCGGCTCGGCCAGGGTTTCTCCCAAGTCCAGGCATACATGCCCATGGCCCAACTGATGGCTGGCCAGGGCAGCGGCCAGCAGTACCAGCGAATCACTGCCCGGCTCGCGCTCCTGCAAGAAGCCGACAAACGCGCGGTCCAGTGCCCGCAACCAACCTCGCTCGACCCATCGATCGAGCAGGGACAGCAGGTCGGCACTGTTGCTCAACGGCTCGAGCGCCGCCAGATGCCGGGCATCCAACGGTGTAGGCAGCAGGTCGTCGAGGGTACGACTCATGATGCATCTCCCAGGAACAGGTCGTGTTGTTGCAAGGTGCTCGCGCCGCGGAACAGGTCATCGAGGCGTTCGATCAACTCCCGTGGCGGCTTGACGAAGTACAGGCCGCCCGACGCCGCATGCACGCCGCGCAGAAACACGAACAGTGCCCCGCCTACATGCAGGTCGTAATCGTAGTCCGGAAGGCGCGCCCGCAACTGGCGGTGCAGGGCCAGCAGGTACAACACATATTGCAGGTCGTAGCGGTGGGCGAGGATCGCCGCTTCCATCGCCTGCTCGCTGTAGGCCAGGTCATCCGGCCCTAGCCAGTTGGACTTGTAGTCGGCCACGTAATAGCGCCCGTCATGCTCGAAGGCCAGGTCGATGAAGCCTTTGAACATGCCATTGAGCTGGGCCGGTTGAGCAGCGACCCGACTCATGCCCTGATGAGTGAACTCGCAGACCAATCGGTCCAACTGGCCTACATCGACCTTGTGGCTGGCGAACCAGAACTCCATTTCGATCTGGTACTCGGACAATTGATTCAGGGCCGCTGGCGGACTGTCCGGCGCCAGGCTCATGGGCTGCACCAACAGCGCCTGCAGCCATGAGGTCAAGGTATTGATCCAGCCTGTCCAGTCTCGGCGGTTACAGCGTTGGCCGACGGTGCGCTGCAGTTTTTCCGGGTCGGCCGTCACCGGGTCGAAACCTTCGTGCCCCGCCCATTCAAGCAGGCCGTGCAGAAAGGTCCCGGGATTCGGGCCGCGAGGGAATCGGTGGATATCACCACTGCCAGGCGCCACTTCGCGCAGCTGTTGCGGGTCAGGCCGCTCGTCGTCGAGCAGGTGCTGCGCCTGGGAGCTGTCGGCGGTCAGCGGCAGTGACTCTTCACCGATACGCAACGCACTGTAGGAGGCGATCCACCAGTTTTCGGCGGCCCGGCGTTTCGGCTGGCGTACAGGCAGCAACTCAGCCGTATTGGCCGTGGCGCAGAAGACGTGGTCATCCGCATCGGGCATGACGTTGCTGGCGATGGCCGGGCAATTGGCTTGCAAGGTTTTCAGCCAGTCACTCAACTGCTCCGAGGACGCCAGTGGCGCGCCCCCTCCGAGCAGATAGCCCAGAGCCGAGCGGTGCAGCACCGAGCCTTTTACGTTGCCGCGCTTGAGGTCGGCCACGCCCAGCCAGCAGGCGTGCTGGGCACGGGTCAGGGCGACATAGAGCAGGCGCAGATCTTCAGCCAGACGCTCGTCATCGGACAGGGCGATCTGTTCGGCATCCGGGGTAAGGGTCAGGTGTGCCTGGCCGTCACTGTCATGCCAGCCCAGGGGCAAGCGCTGGCCATCCACCGGCTTGCTGGAACAGATGAATGGCAGGAACACCAGCGGGTATTCCAGGCCCTTGGACTTATGGATGGTCACTACCTTGACCAACTGCTCATCGCTTTCAAGGCGCAAAATCTGCTCTTCACCTGCCTGACCTGCGTTGGCCAGGTGTTCGCCCAGGTGACGGATCAATGCCTGCTCGCCATCAAGCTCGGTGGCTGCCTGCTGCAGCAGTTCGGCCAGGTGCAGCAGGTTGGTCAGCACACGCTCACCGTCGCTGTGAGCCATGAGCACCTGAGGCAGGTCGAAATCGTGAAGCAGGTGGCGCAACATCGGCAACACACCCTGGCTGCGCCAGATCATCCGGTACTGGCGAAACTGCATGACCCAGCGCTCCCAGACCCGCTCATCCTGATTCAGTTGCTCCAGGGCGGTCAGCGGCAAGTCGAGGGTGACGCTGGCAAGCGCGGCCTTGAGCAGGCGCTCGGCATCCGGCTCGGCACAGGCCTTGAGCCAGCTCAACAGGTCCCTGGCTTCCTGGGCGGCGAACACCGAGTCCTTGTCCGAGAGGTACACACTGCGCACGTCGCGCGCCGCCAGTTCGGCTCGAATCAACTGCGCTTCATGACCATCGCGCACCAGAATGGCGATGTCCGACGGCAGGCAACCACGCACGGTCTGATCGGCCTGAACAAAACCGCTGCGGCCCTGCTGCCCGCCATTGAGCAAGGCAACGATCTGACTGGCACAGCTGGCGGCCAGCTGTTGTCGGTAGACCGCACCGGACACCGGCTCTTCGCTTGCCAGCTGCCAGAGATTCAACGCCGCGACCGGTTGCCCGTCGATCTGCAAGTGCTCGCTACGGCCTTTGGCCTTGACTTCGACAAAGGGTACCGGGTTGTCATCCCCCTCCCGGAACAGAAATGCGCCACGCCCAAGCGCCCGGGCCTCGGCCTGCATGAACACGTGATTGACGGCCGTGACCATGGCCTGGCTGGAACGGTAGTTGGTGTCCAGGCTGTGAAGGCGCCCGGCGGTGGCGCGGCGAGCGCCCAGGTAAGTGAAGATATCGGCGCCACGGAAGGCGTAGATCGCCTGCTTGGGGTCACCGATCATGAACAGGCCGGTGTCGTGTAGGTTTTCCTCGATGCGATAGATACGCTGGAAAATCCGGTACTGCACCGGGTCGGTGTCCTGGAATTCATCGATCAGGGCCACCGGGAACTGCTCGCGAATCAAGCCTGCCAGGCGCTCACCGGTGTCGCTGTGCAGGGCGTGATCCAGGCGCAGCAGCATGTCATCGAAGCCCATTTCGGCGCGCCGACGCTTTTCCGCTTCAAAGCGCGCACCGACCCAGACCGCCGCATGTTCGAGCAGGCAGGCGTCTGCCGTTGGCAAGCCCTGGAGTTGCTGGGCAAGGCCTTCCATCGCCTGCAATGCCGGGTGCTCGGGCGGCCCGCCCTTCCAGGCCTCGGCCATACCGGCGCGGGTCAGGCGGGTGAAGCCTGTGCCCAGGTCCAGATCCAGCGCTTGCTCATCCGTTGCCCAGGTCGCCAGTTTTTCGCACCAGGGCTCGAAGAAGCGTGCCTGCATCTTGCGGCCATCGACCTGCTTGGTGGCCACGCCGTCACGGCAAATCTGCAGCAACTCATCCGACCATTTGGCCCAGGGTGCCTTGAGCGCGCGCAGTTGCTCCGCACGTTGCTGCAAGACCGCTTCGATCAAGGCCTGGGGTTCTTCATCGTTGCTCAGGACGCGCTGGCGGCCGAACAGCGCACGCACTCGCGGCAGCAAGTCCTGGGGGCTGACCCAGTGGGCGCGAACCCAGGCCAGTGCCTCACCTTGCATGCCGTAGCAGAACCGGCGCCAGTAATCGCGCATGACCTGCCCGAGCAACTCGCTGTGGTCGGTTTCCAGACGCTGGGTGAACAGGCTGCCGCTGTCGAACGCATGTTCGCGCAGCATGCGCTGGCACCAACTGTGAATGGTCGATACGGCGGCTTCATCCATCCATTGGGCCGCCACGTCCAGTCGATTGGCGCAGGCACTCCAGAGCTCGGGTGAATAATCGTCGCGCAGTTGCTGGAGCAGCGGATCGGCTTCCGACAACTCGCCGCGAAAGTACCGCGCCGCTTCGGCAAGGCGGGTGCGGATACGCTCGCGCAGCTCCTTGGTCGCGGCATCAGTGAAGGTCACCACCAGAATCTGCGGCGGCAATAACTCACGACCAAAGCCCTGTTCGCCGCCATGGCCGAGCACCAGCCGCAGGTACAGGGCAGAGATGGTGAAGGTCTTGCCGGTACCGGCGCTGGCTTCGATCAACTGGCTGCCATGCAGGGGAAAGGTCAGTGCCAGGGGTGCTGCGCGACTCATTGGCCGGCCTCCTCATTGCCCAAGGTCTGCCAGGGCGCATCGAACATCGGACGGTACAACGCCTCACACCAGCCTTCGAACTCTTCGCTGGCGCTCAGGGCGGCAAAATCGGGGAACTGACGGGCCAGCGCAGTACTTTCGCTACGCTCGCCGGCGCTGTTGCGACCATCGCCTTCGTATTGCTTGAGCGCTGCCGCCTGCGCTTTGTCGGGATCACTCTGGGCCAGCCAGGCGAAGGCCGTCTTGACCGCCACCGGTAACGGCGCGCACATCCCGGTCTGGCGGGCCAACAGCAAGTAACCCAGCAATTCGGCGGCCTGCGATTGCTCGAGAGGGGGAAGCAGCAAGGTGACGTCGGTCGCCACTACGGCGCTATGCAGTGGCAGGCCCACGGCGCAGGCAGCCAGGTGTGTCACCCAGGTGGCCGTCAGCCGATGCCACTTGCGGGTCCGGCCGCTGCTGATGGTGTTGGGAACGGTGGTAATACTCAACAAGGACTGATCGTCCCCCTGGTATACCCGGCCAAGCCACCCCTCAAGCGTAAGCTGGCGGTGCTCGAAGCGAATCGGCAAGGCGCTGTCCAACGGCGTGGGCCATTGGCGCAACAACTGTTGGTGGCGCTGCAGCAGGTCTGGCAGGGGCTCGATCAACTCTGCCTGCAGGCACTCACCGAAACCTGCCAGAGGCAGCATGCCGCTACCCTGCAAGCGGCGAGCCTGGGCGTGCAACGCCTGAGCTGCATCGTCCGGTGCTGCCAGTGCGGCATCGAGCAGGCTTGCGCTGAGGCTGTAGCGCTCGAGGGAATCAAGCACGAAAGGTTCTTCGTCGGGTAGCGGGGCCTGGGCCGATTCAAAGAAGACTTTCAGGCGCTGGCTGAAGAAGTGCTGCACCGGACGACGCAGAAAGTCCTGCAGCAGGTTCAGGCTCAACGCCTCGTCACCGACATAAGGCGGCAGCTCATCTTCCGGCTTCACCTTGTCCTCGCCAGGCTGGTGCAGTGAATGCCATTCGCGCGCATAGCTGAACAGGTTGCTGCCCTTGAGGTAGTAGCGGCTGCTGAAGGGCTGCAGTGGATGTTCGACGGTCAGTGCGTGGAGCAGTTGCTCACCCGCATCGAGTTTGCTGCTGGCATCGGCACGGGCCAGACGCCAACCGGCTGCCAGGTGGTCGCGCAACTGCCCGATCAACACGGAAGCCGGTCGCTCGCTGTTATCACGAATGCTGCGTCCGACCCAACTGACATACAGCTGCTCACGCGCCGAGAGCAACGCTTCGAGCAGCAAGTAGCGATCGTCCTCGCGGCGCGAGCGGTCACCAGGGCGGTAATCGCTGCCCATCAGGTCGAAGTCCAGCGGCGGTTGCGCGCGCGGGTAATCGCCATCGTTCATGCCCAGCAGGCACACCACCTTGAACGGAATCGCCCGCATCGGCATCAACGTGCAGAAGTTGACCGAGCCGGCCAGGAAACGCTGGGACAAGCGTCCTTGATCCAGCCCGGCCAGCCAGGCTTCCCGCACGACTGTCAGCGGCAACTGGTCTTGCAGTGCAACCGACTCGCAGGTCTGCAACCAGGTTTCGCGCAGGGTGTGCAGCTGCACCAGCAGGTAGTCGTCGTGTTCATTCTCGGCGAGGAAGAACACTTGCAACAGGGCATGCAGGCGCTCGCCCCACTGGCTGGCTGTGGCCGGTACAGAGAGCTGTTGGTAGGCCACTTCAAGGGCATCGAGCAAGGCCACCAGCGGGCCGATCAATGCCGCATCCAGACCGCCGATTTCATCGTAGGGCTCGATACCGTCACAGGCTTCGCCAACACCGACGGCATAGCCCAGCAACATGCGGCGCAAGCCAAATCGCCAGCTGTTCTGTTCCAGGTCCGAAGGCAGGCCAAGGCTTGCCCGCTGCTCGGCATTGAGCCCCCAGCGGATGCCGGCCCCTTCGATCCAGCGATGCAGGGTCGGCAGATCGCTTTCCTTGATGGCGAACCGAGCCCGCAAGGCGGGGACGTCGAGCAGGTCGAGCACTTCGCTGACCGAGAAGCGGCTGTCCGGCAACTTGAGCAGGTGCTCCAGGGCAATCAGCAACGGATCGCGCCCGCGCTGGCCCTGGTCAGTCAGGGTGTAAGGAATGTAGCGGGCGTCATCACGCTCCAGCTGGCCGAACACGGCGCGGATGTGCGGCGCGTAGGTGTTGATGTCCGGCAGCATGACGATGACATCGCGAGGCCGCAGGTGCGGGTCGGCGCTGAAGCGAGCCAACAGCTGGTCGTGAAGAATCTCGACCTCGCGCTGCGGGCTATGGGCGATGTGGAAGCGTACCGAGCGATCCTTGGCAGGATCGACGTCTGGCCAGCGCTCGCGGGTTTCGGCCAGCGGACGTAGCTCCAGGATGTCGTCCTGCAACTCATTGAGCAGGGTCTTGGGGTCGCTGTCGCTGAACAGGTCGATGCGACCTTCGCTGAAAGCTGCGCGGTAGCTGCCGGGGTCGTCATAGCTGTCGAGCAAGTTGATGTAGTCGCGCCCTTGCTTGCCCCAGGCGGCCAGCAGCGGGTGAGCATGCTGGTGCAGGGATTGGGCGTCGATCAGGTTGGGCATGCCTTGCTTGCGCTGCTGGCGTTTGTACTGGTGGCGGAGCAGGTCTTTGTCGGCAACGATGTCGGCCCAGTGGTGACGGCAGGGGTTATGCACGCAGAGCAGCACCTGGCTGAAACGGGCCAGGCCAGCCAGCGCTTCCAGCGCTTGTGCCGGCAGCGATGAAATCCCAAAGACGATCACCCGTGAAGGAAGCCCTGGCGGGGCTGTTTCGAGGCTGTTGATGCGTTCGACAAACCGTTGGTGTACCCCGGCACGGCTCTGGGCCATACCCTCTTCCCCGACATCCACCAACAGTGCTCGCCAAAGCTCGGCTTGCCAGCAGTTGGCGAGAGGCAGTGGCTTGGCCTCGCCCCGGGCGGTATTGAGCACATGCCGGCCAGCAGCCCAATCCTTCAGCCAGTCGGCCCGGTAGACCTGGTATTGGTCGAACAGGTCGGCCAGGCGCTCGGCCAACTGATAGCGCTTGCGCAGATCGGTGTCGTCATTGAGGAAGCGCTGCAGGGGTTCAAAATGCGGCTTGTCGATGACTTCCGGCAGCAGGCGCATCAGGCGCCAGGTCAGGGGGGCTTTGTCGAGCAGGGAAACTTCCGGGATCTCGTCGCGCCCCAGCACTCGGCGGTACAACTGCCACATGAAGCTACCAGGCAGTTGCACTTCGATGGCTGCCGCAATACCGCAGCCGCCTGAATCATCGTCTTCGGGATCTTCAGCCAGGGCCAGTTTCAGCCACTGGGCAATGCCGTTGCTCTGCACCAGGGCAATCTCGTTTTCCAGCGGCTTGAGAGGGTAGCGCCGCATCCAACTGACAACCAGACTGCGCAATTCGTCCAGGCGATTGCCGTGGACCACCATGAATCCTGGAAGCAATGGATTTACGTGCGGCATTGGACATCCTTGAGCGTGCGGGCAGGGGGAAACGATATCATGAGGGAGCGGCGCTGCGGCTGCAGGGCCATAAAAGACAAAACCCCTACCTGCGTGTGCAGATAGGGGTTTCGGAATTTAATCTTGACGATGACCTACTCTCACATGGGGAAACCCCACACTACCATCGGCGATGCATCGTTTCACTGCTGAGTTCGGGATGGGATCAGGTGGTTCCAATGCTCTATGGTCGTCAAGAAATTCTGTGTACCGGACCGTCTTTCGACACTCCAGCAAATCGGGTATGTGATGATTGTGAGCTGCAAACTTTCGGTTCGTTTCGTCTTCACAACACCGCAATCTGGTCATTCGACGCAAATTGCTTGGGTGTTATATGGTCAAGCCTCACGGGCAATTAGTATTGGTTAGCTCAACGCCTCACAGCGCTTACACACCCAACCTATCAACGTCGTAGTCTTCGACGGCCCTTCAGGGAGCTCAAGGCTCCAGTGAGATCTCATCTTGAGGCAAGTTTCCCGCTTAGATGCTTTCAGCGGTTATCTCTTCCGAACATAGCTACCCGGCAATGCCACTGGCGTGACAACCGGAACACCAGAGGTTCGTCCACTCCGGTCCTCTCGTACTAGGAGCAGCCCCTCTCAAATCTCAAACGTCCACGGCAGATAGGGACCGAACTGTCTCACGACGTTCTAAACCCAGCTCGCGTACCACTTTAAATGGCGAACAGCCATACCCTTGGGACCGGCTTCAGCCCCAGGATGTGATGAGCCGACATCGAGGTGCCAAACACCGCCGTCGATATGAACTCTTGGGCGGTATCAGCCTGTTATCCCCGGAGTACCTTTTATCCGTTGAGCGATGGCCCTTCCATACAGAACCACCGGATCACTAAGACCTACTTTCGTACCTGCTCGACGTGTCTGTCTCGCAGTCAAGCGCGCTTTTGCCTTTATACTCTACGACCGATTTCCGACCGGTCTGAGCGCACCTTCGTACTCCTCCGTTACTCTTTAGGAGGAGACCGCCCCAGTCAAACTACCCACCATACACTGTCCTCGATCCGGATAACGGACCTGAGTTAGAACCTCAAAGTTGCCAGGGTGGTATTTCAAGGATGGCTCCACGCGAACTGGCGTCCACGCTTCAAAGCCTCCCACCTATCCTACACAAGCAAATTCAAAGTCCAGTGCAAAGCTATAGTAAAGGTTCACGGGGTCTTTCCGTCTAGCCGCGGATACACTGCATCTTCACAGCGATTTCAATTTCACTGAGTCTCGGGTGGAGACAGCGCCGCCATCGTTACGCCATTCGTGCAGGTCGGAACTTACCCGACAAGGAATTTCGCTACCTTAGGACCGTTATAGTTACGGCCGCCGTTTACCGGGGCTTCGATCAAGAGCTTCGCGTTAGCTAACCCCATCAATTAACCTTCCGGCACCGGGCAGGCGTCACACCCTATACGTCCACTTTCGTGTTTGCAGAGTGCTGTGTTTTTAATAAACAGTCGCAGCGGCCTGGTATCTTCGACCGGCATGAGCTTACGGAGCAAGTCCTTCACCCTCACCGGCGCACCTTCTCCCGAAGTTACGGTGCCATTTTGCCTAGTTCCTTCACCCGAGTTCTCTCAAGCGCCTTGGTATTCTCTACCCAACCACCTGTGTCGGTTTGGGGTACGGTTCCTAGTTATCTGAAGCTTAGAAGCTTTTCTTGGAAGCATGGCATCAACCACTTCGTCGCCTAAAGGCAACTCGTCATCAGCTCTCGGCCTTAAGATCCCGGATTTACCTAAGATCTCAGCCTACCACCTTAAACTTGGACAACCAACGCCAAGCTGGCCTAGCCTTCTCCGTCCCTCCATCGCAATAACTAGAAGTACAGGAATATTAACCTGTTTTCCATCGACTACGCTTTTCAGCCTCGCCTTAGGGACCGACTAACCCTGCGTCGATTAACGTTGCGCAGGAAACCTTGGTCTTTCGGCGTGGGAGTTTTTCACTCCCATTGTCGTTACTCATGTCAGCATTCGCACTTCTGATACCTCCAGCAAGCTTCTCAACTCACCTTCACAGGCTTACAGAACGCTCCTCTACCGCATCACCTAAGTGATACCCGTAGCTTCGGTGCATGGTTTGAGCCCCGTTACATCTTCCGCGCAGGCCGACTCGACTAGTGAGCTATTACGCTTTCTTTAAAGGGTGGCTGCTTCTAAGCCAACCTCCTAGCTGTCTAAGCCTTCCCACATCGTTTCCCACTTAACCATGACTTTGGGACCTTAGCTGACGGTCTGGGTTGTTTCCCTTTTCACGACGGACGTTAGCACCCGCCGTGTGTCTCCCATGCTCGGCACTTGTAGGTATTCGGAGTTTGCATCGGTTTGGTAAGTCGGGATGACCCCCTAGCCGAAACAGTGCTCTACCCCCTACAGTGATACATGAGGCGCTACCTAAATAGCTTTCGAGGAGAACCAGCTATCTCCGAGCTTGATTAGCCTTTCACTCCGATCCACAGGTCATCCGCTAACTTTTCAACGGTAGTCGGTTCGGTCCTCCAGTCAGTGTTACCTAACCTTCAACCTGCCCATGGATAGATCGCCCGGTTTCGGGTCTATACCCAGCGACTAAACGCCCTATTAAGACTCGCTTTCGCTACGCCTCCCCTATTCGGTTAAGCTCGCCACTGAATATAAGTCGCTGACCCATTATACAAAAGGTACGCAGTCACCTAACAAAGTAGGCTCCCACTGCTTGTACGCATACGGTTTCAGGATCTATTTCACTCCCCTCTCCGGGGTTCTTTTCGCCTTTCCCTCACGGTACTGGTTCACTATCGGTCAGTCAGTAGTATTTAGCCTTGGAGGATGGTCCCCCCATATTCAGACAAAGTTTCTCGTGCTCCGTCCTACTCGATTTCATGACTAAGAGATTTTCGCGTACAGGGCTATCACCCACTATGGCCGCACTTTCCAGAGCGTTCCGCTAATCTCAAAGCCACTTAAGGGCTAGTCCCCGTTCGCTCGCCACTACTAAGGGAATCTCGGTTGATTTCTTTTCCTCAGGGTACTTAGATGTTTCAGTTCCCCTGGTTCGCCTCTTGCACCTATGTATTCAGTACAAGATACTCAGCTTGTGCTGAGTGGGTTCCCCCATTCAGAGATCTCCGGATCAAAGTCTGTTTGCCGACTCCCCGAAGCTTATCGCAGGCTACCACGTCTTTCATCGCCTCTGACTGCCAAGGCATCCACCGTATGCGCTTCTTCACTTGACCATATAACCCCAAGCAATCTGGTTATACTGTGAAGACGACATTCGCCGAAAATTCGCAAAACTCTTAAGAGTCACTCACAAATTTTACCTTAGCCTGAACAGGCACCAGTGAAAGTGCTGTCCAGTCTATCTTTCTATCACATACCCAAATTTTTAAAGAACGATTCTGAAAAAGTTCAGAAATCAATATTCGAGCCGAATATTCATTTCTAAGCTTTGACACGGTAGCAAGGGGGTGGTGGAGCCAAGCGGGATCGAACCGCTGACCTCCTGCGTGCAAGGCAGGCGCTCTCCCAGCTGAGCTATGGCCCCAACAAGAAACTGGTGGGTCTGGGCAGATTCGAACTGCCGACCTCACCCTTATCAGGGGTGCGCTCTAACCAACTGAGCTACAGACCCAGTTAAGAGCTGTTACCGATATCGTCTTCTTCAATGAATCAAGCAATTCGTGTGGGAGCTCATGAGACAGCTGATGTCTGTCGATTAAGGAGGTGATCCAGCCGCAGGTTCCCCTACGGCTACCTTGTTACGACTTCACCCCAGTCATGAATCACACCGTGGTAACCGTCCTCCCGAAGGTTAGACTAGCTACTTCTGGTGCAACCCACTCCCATGGTGTGACGGGCGGTGTGTACAAGGCCCGGGAACGTATTCACCGCGACATTCTGATTCGCGATTACTAGCGATTCCGACTTCACGCAGTCGAGTTGCAGACTGCGATCCGGACTACGATCGGTTTTGTGAGATTAGCTCCACCTCGCGGCTTGGCGACCCTCTGTACCGACCATTGTAGCACGTGTGTAGCCCAGGCCGTAAGGGCCATGATGACTTGACGTCATCCCCACCTTCCTCCGGTTTGTCACCGGCAGTCTCCTTAGAGTGCCCACCATAACGTGCTGGTAACTAAGGACAAGGGTTGCGCTCGTTACGGGACTTAACCCAACATCTCACGACACGAGCTGACGACAGCCATGCAGCACCTGTGTCAGAGTTCCCGAAGGCACCAATCCATCTCTGGAAAGTTCTCTGCATGTCAAGGCCTGGTAAGGTTCTTCGCGTTGCTTCGAATTAAACCACATGCTCCACCGCTTGTGCGGGCCCCCGTCAATTCATTTGAGTTTTAACCTTGCGGCCGTACTCCCCAGGCGGTCAACTTAATGCGTTAGCTGCGCCACTAAAATCTCAAGGATTCCAACGGCTAGTTGACATCGTTTACGGCGTGGACTACCAGGGTATCTAATCCTGTTTGCTCCCCACGCTTTCGCACCTCAGTGTCAGTATGAGCCCAGGTGGTCGCCTTCGCCACTGGTGTTCCTTCCTATATCTACGCATTTCACCGCTACACAGGAAATTCCACCACCCTCTGCCCTACTCTAGCTCGCCAGTTTTGGATGCAGTTCCCAGGTTGAGCCCGGGGATTTCACATCCAACTTAACGAACCACCTACGCGCGCTTTACGCCCAGTAATTCCGATTAACGCTTGCACCCTCTGTATTACCGCGGCTGCTGGCACAGAGTTAGCCGGTGCTTATTCTGTCGGTAACGTCAAAACACTAACGTATTAGGTTAATGCCCTTCCTCCCAACTTAAAGTGCTTTACAATCCGAAGACCTTCTTCACACACGCGGCATGGCTGGATCAGGCTTTCGCCCATTGTCCAATATTCCCCACTGCTGCCTCCCGTAGGAGTCTGGACCGTGTCTCAGTTCCAGTGTGACTGATCATCCTCTCAGACCAGTTACGGATCGTCGCCTTGGTGAGCCATTACCTCACCAACTAGCTAATCCGACCTAGGCTCATCTGATAGCGCAAGGCCCGAAGGTCCCCTGCTTTCCCCCGTAGGGCGTATGCGGTATTAGCGTTCCTTTCGAAACGTTGTCCCCCACTACCAGGCAGATTCCTAGGTATTACTCACCCGTCCGCCGCTGAATCGAAGAGCAAGCTCTTCTCATCCGCTCGACTTGCATGTGTTAGGCCTGCCGCCAGCGTTCAATCTGAGCCATGATCAAACTCTTCAGTTCAATACTGCTTGGGTTTTGAGAAAACCCTAAACTTGGCTCAGCAATCTCAAATGACTTATTCGAAGTCTTTCGACTTCTCGTGCAGTCACTTGTGATGCTGATAATCTTTTTGACTATCAGTCTGAGCTCACAAGCACCCACACGAATTGCTTGATTCGATTGTTAAAGAGCGTTGGCTGAAGTCTTTCGCTTCAACCGAGGCGCGCATTCTACGCTTTCCTCAGAGTGTGTCAAGCGTTTATTTTGAAGTTTTTCAGAATTTCTCTTTCAACTTCAACCGCTTAACTCGCTGCGATCTCTCGTCAGCGGGAGGCGAATTCTACAGCGTTTCAATTCGCTGTCAACCACCTTTTTCACCGCTGCCGATCTTTCGACCGAAGCACTTCCAGCACCACCTGAAACCGCTAACTCTTTGAAACTCAAGGAGTTTTCGGTTCCGACTACGCCGGAAGTGGGGCGAATTATAGACAGATCCACAGGGGCGTCAAGGACTTATTTCAACTTTGTTTCAGAAGAAGCAATTTGGCTATAAGCAGCAAGCTTCAAACGGCAAGAAAAAGCAGGGGGCGCTACGCGCCCCCTGCTTCTTGCAGCTTATAGCTTGCCGCTACCGCCCTTACAGACTCGGGAAGGCGAACTGCGAGGCTTCATGGCTGGCGCGTTGCGGCCAGCGCTGGGTGATTGCCTTGCGACGGGTGTAGAAGCGCACACCATCCGGACCATAGGCATGCAGGTCGCCGAACAAAGAACGCTTCCAGCCACCAAAGCTGTGGTAGGCAACAGGTACCGGCAGCGGTACGTTGACACCAACCATGCCCACTTCGATCTCATCACAGAACAGACGCGCGGCTTCACCATCACGAGTGAAGATGCAGGTGCCGTTGCCGTATTCGTGATCGTTGATCAGCTGCATGGCCTCTTCCAGGCTGTTGACCCGAACAACACACAGTACCGGCCCGAAGATCTCTTCTTTATAGATGCGCATTTCCGGGGTCACGCGATCGAACAGGGTGCCACCGACAAAGTAGCCATCCTCGTTACCGGCGACACGGTAGCCACGGCCGTCCACCACCAGTTTCGCACCTGCGGCAACGCCGTCGTCGATGTAGCCGACCACTTTGTCACGCGCAGCTGCGGTAACCAGAGGACCCATGTCCAGGCCGCAGGAAGTACCGGCACCAATTTTCAGCGCCTTGATCTGAGGTTCGATCTTGGCAATCATCGCGTCGGCAACCTGGTCGCCCACACACACGGCAACCGAGATGGCCATGCAACGCTCGCCGCACGAACCATAGGCCGCGCCCATCAGTGCGCTTACTGCGTTGTCCAGGTCAGCGTCAGGCATCAATACCGCATGGTTCTTCGCGCCGCCCAGGGCCTGAACGCGCTTGCCGCGCTTGGTGCCTTCGGCATAGATGTATTCGGCAATCGGAGTCGAACCCACGAAGCTCAACGCTTTCACCTCTGGCGCCTCAATCAGCGCGTCCACGGCTTCCTTGTCACCGTGAACCACGTTCAGCACGCCCTTGGGCAGGCCGGCCTCGTGCAACAGCTGGGCAATCAGCAAGGTGGAGCTCGGGTCACGCTCCGACGGCTTGAGAATGAAGCAGTTACCGCAAGCGATGGCCAGTGGGTACATCCACAACGGCACCATGGCCGGGAAGTTGAACGGGGTGATACCGGCAACCACGCCCAGCGGCTGGAAGTCGGACCAGGCATCAATATTCGGGCCGACATTGCGGCTGTACTCGCCCTTGAGCACTTCTGGCGCAGCACAGGCGAATTCGACGTTCTCGATACCGCGCTTGAGCTCACCGGCAGCATCTTCGACGGTCTTGCCATGCTCTTCGCTGATCAGCTGGGAGATACGTGCTTCGTTCTGCTCCAGCAGTTGCTTGAAGCGGAACATCACCTGGGCGCGCTTGGCCGGTGGTGTATTGCGCCAGGCCGGGAATGCAGCCTTGGCCGAGTCGATGGCCTGTTGCACGGTTTGCTTGCTGGCCAGTGCGACCTTGTGGATGGCCTGCCCGGTCGACGGGTTGAAGACATCGGCAGTGCGTGCGTCGGCAGCGATCAACTCGCCGTTGATCAGGTGTTGAACAGTGCTCATGCAGAACTCCAGTAAGAGGTTGTACACGGACGCAAGAGCCCTCGCGTCCGCTGCTTATATATAGGTAGGAATCAAACGACCTGGTTGATGGCTTCGCCGACAGCGTCGAACAGGCGGTCAAGTTCCTGCGGCTGGCTGTTGAAGGTCGGGCCAAACTGCAGGGTGTCGCCACCAAAGCGCACGTAGAAGCCCTTTTGCCACAGCTTCATGGCGATCTCGTACGGACGCACGATGGCGTCGCCGTCACGGGCAGCAATCTGGATCGCACCGGCCAGGCCGTAGTTGCGAATGTCGATGATGTTCTTCGCGCCCTTGACTCCGTGCAGCACTTTCTCGAAGTGCGGCGACAGTTCCGCGGCGGCCTGCACCAGGTTTTCCTTCTCCAGCAGATCCAGCGCGGCGATACCCGCAGCACAGGCAACCGGGTGAGCCGAGTAGGTGTAGCCGTGCGGGAATTCCACGGCGTACTCAGGCGTCGGCTGGTTCATGAAGGTCTGGTAGATCTCGCTGCTGGCAATCACGGCCCCCATCGGGATGGCACCGTTGGTAACCTGCTTGGCGATGCACATCAGGTCAGGGGTCACACCGAACGCGTCGGCACCGAACATCGAGCCCATGCGGCCGAAGCCGGTGATCACTTCATCGAAAATCAGCAGGATGTTGTGCTGGTCGCAAATTTCGCGCAGACGCTTCAGATAACCCTTCGGCGGTGGCAGCACACCTGCCGAGCCTGCCAGCGGTTCAACGATCAATGCGGCGATGTTCGAGGCATCGTGCAGTTCGATTAACTTGAGCATTTCATCGGCCAGGGCAATACCCCCCTCCTCCGGCATGCCCTTGGTGAACGCATTGCTGGCCAGCAGGGTGTGCGGGATATGGTCGACGTCGAGCAGTTGGCCGAACATTTTGCGGTTGCCGTTGACGCCGCCCAGGCTGGTACCGGCGATGTTCACACCGTGATAGCCACGGGCACGACCGATCAGCTTGGTCTTGGTGGCCTGGCCTTTCAGGCGCCAGTAGGCACGAACCATCTTCACCGCGGTGTCGGCACACTCGGAACCGGAGTTGGTATAGAAGACGTGATTGAGGTTGCCCGGCGTCATGTCGGTGATCTTCTCGGCCAGCTGGAACGACAGCGGGTGACCGAACTGGAAGGCTGGCGAGTAATCGAGCACGCCGAGCTGACGCGACACCGCTTCCTGGATCTGCTTGCGGGTGTGGCCCGCGCCGCAGGTCCACAGGCCAGACAGTGCGTCATAAATCTTGCGACCTTTGTCATCGGTCAGGTAGCTGCCTTCGGCGGCGACGATCAGCCGTGGATCGCGCTGAAAATTGCGGTTGGCGGTGTAAGGCATCCAGTGGGCGTCCAGCTTGAGCTGGCTGGCCAGACCGACAGGAGCGTTTTCAGGCAGATTCATCGGACAAGTCCTCGCGTGGCAATTGAGCAGCAACCGTTGTTGTTGTGCTTAAGTTGTCACGGCGATAAAGTCTGGAAAACTCAACTTTTCTAATCTTCAGATAGGCGATCACTAAACTATGAGCCGTCGTCCCGATCCCCTGGCCCAAGTCAGCGATTTTGACATCCGCCTTTTGAAGATTTACCGCAGCGTGGTGGAGTGTGGCGGCTTCTCGGCGGCGGAAAACGTCCTGGGTATTGGCCGTTCAGCCATCAGCCAGCAAATGAGCGACCTGGAGCAACGCCTGGGCTTGCGCCTGTGCCAACGGGGGCGCGCCGGGTTCTCGCTCACCGAGGAAGGCCGCGAGGTGTATCACTCGGCCTTGCAACTGCTCAGTGCCATCGAGAGTTTTCGCACCGAGGTCAACGGCCTGCACCAGCATCTGCGGGGCGAGCTGAACATCGGTCTGACCGACAACCTGGTGACCCTCCCGCACATGCGCATCACCCACGCCCTGGCCCAGCTCAAGGACCGTGGCCCGGATGTGCGCATCCAGATCCGCATGATCGCCCCCAGCCAGGTCGAACAAGGCGTGCTCGACGGCAGCCTGCACGTTGGCGTGGTACCGCAGACCAGCCCACTGTCGGGGCTGGAGTACCAACCGTTGTACAGCGAACGCTCGCTGCTTTATTGCGCTGTCGGCCACCCCTTGTTCTATGCCGACGATCGCCAACTCGACGATGAACGCCTCAATACCCAGGACGCCATCGCCCCGACCTTCCGCTTGCCGGCCGATGTCCAGGCCCACTACCAGGCCTTGAACTGTACCGCGAGTGCCTCGGACCGCGAGGGCATGGCCTTTTTGATCCTGACCGGTCGCTACATCGGCTACCTGCCCGACCACTACGCCAGTTTCTGGGTACAACAGGGCCGGTTGCGCGCGCTAAAGCCCGCGCAGCGTTTCTACGACCTGAGTCTGTGCTGGGTTACGCGCAAGGGTCGCCGCCCGCATCTGGTGCTGGAGAGTTTTCTCGAAGCCCTGGCGGCTACTCGCTGAGCACTAATGCTGGTAGGTTAGCCAGTCACAAGTGATACCCATTGCCTTGTCTGGAACCGTCCATGTCCCTTGAAGTCCCTGCGCATCGCCTCAACGCCCCGGGCAAGCCCGCCGGCCGCATTCGTCAGAAGAACGAACAAGCCATCATCCAGGCCGCCGAAGACGAGTTCGCCCGGCACGGTTTCAAGGGCACCAGCATGAACACCATCGCCCTCAAGGCCGGGCTGCCCAAAGCCAACCTGCACTACTACTTCACCAACAAGCTTGGCTTGTACGTAGCGGTACTGAGCAACATCATCGAGTTGTGGGACAGCACCTTCAACGCCTTGAGCGTCGAGGACGACCCAGCCCTGGCCTTGAGCAGCTACATCCGCACCAAGATGGAGTTCTCCCGGCGCAACCCCCAGGCCTCGCGGATCTTCGCCATGGAGGTCATCAGCGGTGGCCAGTGCCTGAGCGATTACTTCAGCCAGGACTACCGCGACTGGTTCAAGGGCCGCGCCGCCGTATTCCAGGCCTGGATCAACGCCGGCAAGATGGACCCGGTCGAGCCGGTGCACCTGATTTTCCTGCTCTGGGGCAGCACTCAGCACTACGCCGACTTCGCCACCCAGATCTGCCAGGTCACCGGCCGTAGCCGCCTGACCAAGCAAGACATGGAAGATGCCAGCAACAATCTTATCCACATCATTCTCAAAGGCTGTGGCCTGAAACTTCCCGACTGAACCTGCGTTTATGCCTTTTACCCTGCTCGACACCTGCGAGTTTCGCGAAGAGATTCGCAAGAGCCGCTTCATCACCCTGGCGGCGCCAATCAACAGCCCCGCCGAGGCCATGGACTTCATCGACCGGCACAGCGACCTGGCTGCCACCCACAACTGCTGGGCCTGGAAGATCGGCGCGCAGTACCGCAGCAGTGACGACGGCGAGCCTGGCGGTACCGCCGGGCGACCCATTCTGGCGGCCATCGAGGCCCAGGATTGCGATCAGGTCGTGGTGTTGGTGATTCGCTGGTATGGCGGAATTCAATTGGGTACCGGTGGGCTTGCCCGCGCCTATGGCGGCGGCGCCAACAAATGCCTGCAGCAGGCGGAAAAACGCCTGCTGGTCAGCCGCACCGAGATCAGTTGCAGTTGCAGCTTCAGTGAACTGGCCCTGCTCAAGCTTCGGGTAGCCGAAGCCGATGGCCTGGTGTTGGCGGAAGACTTCACCGCCAATGGCGTCGATTTACGCCTGGCCCTGGGTGAAGAACAGATCGAGCCGCTGCAACGGCAGTTGGCCGATCTGAGCCGTGGGCGGATCCTGCTGGAGCGGCGCTGATCAATTGCCCACATTCACTGTGGGCCCGGCTGTGGATAAGCTCTGGGCATTCGCCTGCACGCCTTTGAATCCGTGGGTTCCAGGCAAACGATCATATTTTGATCAAGATTTGATGACAGCGCTCGAACTGCCCGAAAATCAGTCAGTTATCCCCATTCATAGCCCGCGAAAAGTAACCCTCCAGTGTTTATATCCACACCCAACGCTTGCTCACAATAACTGTGGAGCAAGTTGTGGATAAGCCGTGCACCCCTGTGCCAGCGCCCCATTCGGCCACGGCTTGGCTAGACTGGTTATTCTTTGATCAATGAGTCACCCACTGAAAGGAGTTCCCCCATGCCCTCGAACAAAACCGCCCTGATCATCGGCGCCTCACGCGGCCTCGGGCTTGGACTGGTGCAACGCCTGCGCGACGACGGGTGGGATGTCGTGGCCACGGTCCGCGATCCGGCAAAAGCACCCGCACTGGCGGCAGTGCCAGGGGTCGAGGTCAAGACACTGGAAATGAACAGCACCGAACAACTCGACACTCTGCAACAGCAACTCGCCGGCCAGACCTTCGACCTGCTGTTCGTCAACGCCGGGGTCAAGGGCCCGAATGATCAAAACCCTGAAAATGCACAGTTGGCCGATGTCGGCGACCTGTTCATGACCAACAGCGTGGCGCCGATTCGTGTTGCCCAGCGCTTTGCTTCGCAGGTGAATCCGGTGGGCGGCGTGATCGCCTTCATGAGTTCGGTACTGGGCAGCATCACTATCCCCGATGCCCCGGAAATGGCCCTGTACAAAGCCAGCAAGGCGGCGCTCAACTCAATGATCAACAGTTTTGTCGTGCAACTTGGCGAAACTGATCTCACGGTACTGGCCATGCACCCGGGCTGGGTGAAAACCGACATGGGCGGCGACGGCGCCGACATTGATGTGGCCACCAGCACCCGCGGCATGCTCGAACAGGTCAAGGCCCAAGCCGGGAAAGGTGGCCTGGCGTTCATCAACTACAAGGGCGAAACGCTGATCTGGTAAAGCCCTCACAGGCCCAGCACCGCCAGCATGATGAAAGTGGCGAACAGGACAAAATGCGTCATCCCCTCGATGGCATTGGTTTCGCCATCGTTGAGGTTGATGGCGCTGACGATCAGGGTGATGAAGATCATCACCGTTTGCACCGGCGTCATGGCCATCTGAAAGGGCTGGCCGGTGTACAACGCCATTGCCTCCATCAGCGGGACGGTCAATATCACCGTCGACAGCGACGCTCCCAGGGCGATATTGACCACCGACTGCATGCGGTTTGCCAGCGCCGCACGCAACGCAGTGAGAATCTCCGGTGCGGCAGAAATCGCCGCCACCACAATCGCCATCAATACCGGTGGCGCGCCACTGCCCTCCAGTCCGTACCCCAGTGGATGCGACATGGTTTCGGCCAGTACCCCGATAATCACCACCCCGGCCACCAGAATGAAGATCGAGCGGAACTTGCTCACCGGCACCAACAAGGGATTGCGGCGTTTTTTCTGCGGATAGCTGTAACTGAAAAAATAGCTGTGGGGGCCAACCTGCATACGCAGGAACAAGGCATACAGCAGCAACATCGCAGCAATGGTGAAGGCCGAATATAGCTTCCAGTCGGCGCGCGGGATGAACTCCGGCACCACCATCGACACGCCCATGGCCGTCATGATCATCACGCTGTAGGTGCGCGCCGAGTCATCGTTGTACGGCTGCTCGCCGTGCTTGAGGCCGCCCATCAAGGCAGCCAGCCCGAGAATACCGTTGATATCGAGCATGACCGCCGAATAGATGGTGTCACGCACCAGCGTGGGCGACGGCTGGTTGCTCATCATGATGGCCAGCACCAGCACCTCGACCATCACCGCCGACAGGGTCAGGATCATGGTGCCGTAGGGGTCGCCAACCTTTTCCGCCAGTTGCTCGGCATGCTGGGCCACCCGCATCGACGCACAGATGATCGCCGCCACCAGCACCATGCCCGACAACAGCGCCACCGCATGGCCATGGCCCAGCAGTTGCGCCTGCAGCGGCCAGGCCACAATCGCCAGCAGCAATGCGAGCAACAGGGGTTTTTCCTGGTTGATCAGGGCAAGCATCGGCAGGTTGCATCCATTGGCTAGAGGCTAGGAGACTGTAGTCACTGTAGAAGGTTTCGGCGCCGGTCCGGCTGGTCTGCTTTGTGCGCCAGTTCCCGGCAACCCTGTAGAATGGCGCCATCCGCACCTGATGAGAAACAGACTTTATGTACGACTGGCTGAACGCGCTGCCCAAGGCAGAATTGCACCTGCACCTGGAAGGATCGCTGGAGCCCGAACTGCTGTTCGCCCTGGCTGAACGCAACAAGATCGCCCTGCCCTGGAACGACGTCGAAGCCCTGCGCGCGGCGTATGCGTTCAACAATCTGCAGGAGTTTCTCGACCTGTATTACCAGGGTGCCGACGTGTTGCGCACCGAGCAGGACTTCTATGACCTGACATGGGCCTACCTGCAGCGCTGCAAGGCGCAGAACGTGATACATACCGAGCCGTTCTTCGACCCGCAGACCCACACCGACCGTGGCATCCCCTTCGAAGTCGTGCTCAACGGCATCAGCCGCGCCCTCAAGGACGGCCAGCAGCAACTGGGCATCAGCAGCGGCCTGATCCTGAGCTTCCTGCGCCACCTGAGCGAAGATGAAGCACACCAGACCCTCGACCAGGCCCTGCCGTTTCGCGACGCCTTCATCGCCGTCGGCCTGGACAGCTCGGAGATGGGACACCCGCCGAGCAAGTTCCAGCGCGTGTTCGACCGCGCCCGCAGCGAAGGCTTCCTGACCGTTGCCCACGCCGGTGAAGAAGGCCCGCCCGAGTACATCTGGGAAGCCATCGACCTGCTCAAGATTCAGCGCATCGATCATGGCGTCCGCGCCATCGAAGATGAGCGTCTGATGCAGCGCATCATCGACGAGCAAATTCCATTGACCGTGTGCCCGTTGTCCAACACCAAGCTGTGCGTGTTCGACCACATGAGCCAGCACAACATCCTCGACATGCTCGAGCGCGGCGTGAAGGTGACGGTGAACTCCGATGACCCGGCTTACTTCGGTGGCTACGTCACCGAGAACTTCCATGCCTTGCATACCCATCTGGGCATGACCCAGGACCAGGCCCGACGCCTGGCCCAGAACAGCCTGGATGCGCGCTTGGTCAAACCGTAGACCCCAATTCAGGAGCGGGCCTGCCCCGCGATGCAATAGTCGCATCGCGGGGCAAGCCCGCTCCTGCGGGTTTCAGCCGGCGGTTTTGAGCGCCCTCGGTTCGGCGATCCGGTTGATCTGGTGCAAGCCGATCGCAGTAATGTGCAGCATGCGCGAAGTTTCGCTCTCGCGAATCCAGCTCGATTGCATGAACAGCTTCAACAAGCTGCTGCCCAGCGCACCGCCCAGGTGCGGACGGTGATCGTTCCACTCGCTGCAACAACGGCAACTGCTGAAGCTTCGGCGTTGATGCTGGGCCAGCGCCTCGATGTAGATGCCGTAGCGGGCAAACTGGGCCCGCCCCTCCAGTGTCACCTCGATCTGCTGTTCCAGCCCCTCCAGCCACCCGGCCTCGAACAACCGCAGGTAAAGGTCCGCGGCCAGCTCTCCCCCAAGATGATCGCCGCACAATCGTGCCCTGCGCATGGACAGCGGTATGCCGGTCACGCCCTGCTCCAGGCTGGCCTCCCGTGAAGTCACCTGAACACTGGCCAGGGCCTCCACAGCAGCGCCGACTTCCGGACCGGCCAGCCTGAAGTAACGCTTTCGCCCCCGAGGTTCGAGCTTTAGTAGACCGCTGGCTGACAGTCGGGCCAGGTGAGCGCACGCCGAAGAGGGGGTCAGTCCGGCCAGGTTCGCCAGCTCGTCGGACGGCCGCGCCATGCCGTCGATCAAGGCCCAGAGCATTGCGCTGCGTTTGGGGTCGGCGAGCAGGCTGGCGATCTGGCTGATGCTTGTTACAGGTTTCATATCTCAACTCCCTGAGAGATCACGACAGATGTCGATTGAATAACCATGCCAGCAGCACTTACTGCGAGGTGCCCAATGCCAGCAGGAAGTTGAAGTTACAGACGCCGGCTGCGCGTGCAGCAATCGAACGGTTGGCCAAACAAGCAGCCCGTATTGCAGCTCAGACAGTATTCGAGTGAGTAGCGTTACTTACCGACCTTTGGCATGGAAGTGTCTCTCGCTGGAAATGACTGCTGCAGCGATTATAAGCCGCTTTACGTGTGCGATTATCGAGCCCGCCGACGCCGGGGACGTCAAACAAAGCCTGTTATTGCAAACCTCGGACACCCTGATCTTCGAGGCCACAAAATGTTTAATCTGAAAAAACTGTCTCGAGCCGCGCCGGCTATATCTATTCTTCGCGCACCCAATAATTGGTATCAAAAAATAAGCGATAAAACCTACAACGAACTTAACTACAAGCCACACACTAAATAGCAAGTTCCGCACCCTCAATCACACTGCCCGCGCACGTTGTTCAAGCAGGGCCTGGCAACGCACCCGAAGCATGTTGCGCAGCAGCTGGACCGGCTTACCCAACTGAGCGCGATGCGTACACATCAGGTTGAAGGGCGCGGGCTCACCCGGCAAATGCCCCAGCAACAGTTTCAACCGTCCCTCCTGGATATCCATCGCCACATCCAGCCATGACTTGTAGGCGATGCCCTGGCCGGCCAGGGCCCAGCGGCGAACCACGTCTGCATCGTCGCAGAAGCGATCGCCGCGAACGGTCAGGCCTACTTCGCTTGAGCCCTGACCAAAACACCAGTGGTCATGCACCCGAGAACCCAGTTGGTACAGCAGGCAATTGTGCTGCGCCAGGTGCGCCACTTCCCTTGGCTCGCCATGACGCGCCAGGTAGGCGGGCGAAGCGCAAAGAACCCGGCGATTGTCGGAACATATCGGCAGCGCCACCAGGCTGGAGTCTTCCGGTGCGCCATAGCGCACGGCAACATCGGCGGCCTGGCGAAACAGGTCGGCATTGCGATCCCCCAACAGCAGGCGGACCGACAGTTGCGGGTGCTCACGCTGCAACTCGTCGAGCCAGGGCAGCAATACATTGCGACCGAAATCCGACGGTGCAGACAACTGCAGCACCCCGCTCACTTGGTCCTGGCCCTGGGCAAGCAGGCGCTGCCCCTCCTCCAGGCTTGCCAGGGCGGCACGGGCGTGCCCAAGAAAGCCTTCGCCATCGGCCGTCAGGCGCAGGTTGCGGGTGGACCGCGCCAATAACCGGGCGCCCAATTGCGCCTCCAGGCGCTTGAGCGCTGCACTGGCCACTGCCGGAGACAGGTCGAGCAAACGTGCCGCCGCCGACAAACTGCCCAGCTCCGCTGCACGGACAAACAACAGCACGTCATCAAGTCGCACCGCGGCCCCCATTAACAAAAAAATATTGAAAGTATCTGTGGTTTTATCGGCTTTTAACCAAGAGTGAAAGCACCAATCATGGCGTCCATCCATTCTCCCTGAGGACGACCGTCATGAAAGCTATTGCCTACTATCACTCCCTGCCCATCACCGACCCGGCCTCCCTGCAAGACATCGAGCTGCCTGCCCCCGAGCCGGGTGCGCGGGACCTGCTGGTAGAGGTCCGTGCCATTTCGGTAAACCCGGTGGATACCAAGGTGCGCCAGAACTCCCAGCCGGAGGCGGGCGCAGCCAAGGTGCTGGGCTGGGATGTCGCCGGTATCGTCAAGGCAGTGGGCAGTGACGTCAGCCTGTTCCAGCCAGGCGACAAGGTGTACTACGCCGGCTCGATCGCCCGTGCCGGGGGCAACAGCGAACTGCACGTCGTCGATGAGCGCATCGTCGGCCACATGCCCAAGTCCCTGAGCTTTGCCGAGGCCGCTGCCCTGCCACTGACGGCTATCACGGCCTGGGAGTTGCTGTTCGAACGGCTGCAGGTTGTGCAAGGCCAAGACAACCTGGGCCAACGCCTGTTGATCGTCGGCGCCGCCGGCGGTGTGGGTTCTATCCTCACCCAGTTGGCCAGCCAACTGACAGGCCTGATGGTGATTGGTACCGCCTCACGCGAGCAGACCCAGGCGTGGGTGCGCCAGTTGGGCGCCGACCATGTGGTCGACCACAGCCAACCGCTGGCCCAGGCGCTCAGGGCGCAAGGCATCGATCAGGTCACCCATGTGGCCAGCCTGACCCAGACCGACCAGCACCTCGCGCAACTGGTCGAGGCGCTAGCCCCGCAGGGCAAGTTGGCCCTCATCGACGACCCCAAACAGCTGGACGTCGGCCTGCTCAAACGCAAGAGCCTGTCACTGCACTGGGAGTTCATGTACACCCGCTCGCTGTTTGAAACCGCCGACATGATCGAGCAGCACAAGCTGCTCAATCGAGTCGCCGAACTGATCGACGCCGGGACCCTCAAGACCACCCTGGGTGAGCACTTCGGCACCATCAACGCGACCAACCTGCGCCGTGCTCACGCCCTGCTGGAAAGCGGTGCAGCCAAGGGCAAGATTGTCCTTGAAGGGTTCTGAAATAAAACGCCCA
Source organism: Pseudomonas vranovensis (assembly GCF_040438935.1). NCBI lineage: Bacteria > Pseudomonadati > Pseudomonadota > Gammaproteobacteria > Pseudomonadales > Pseudomonadaceae > Pseudomonas > Pseudomonas vranovensis. The sequence continues at coordinate 4,197,037 of NZ_CP159259.1, forward strand.
CTCCAATTTCGGGGTGGGCGTGACCGTCAGTCCGACAACTGACGCAGGTCATTTCCCTGCTGGCAGGCAGCGCTACAATTCTTCAGCCAACGCCAATCGCAGGTATGCAGCGATGATCATTCAAGTCAGTGCATCAGGCCAGAAACCAGGCTGCCCGTGGCAGGTTCGACTGGACCAACATGTGGTGAGTTTCCGTAGCGAGGCCGAAGCCCGCGCCTTCGTCAACACCTTGCAAACCCGTCTGCAGGCGCCGCACCCACTCAAACGGGCCGGCTGAGCTGCAAGCGACGCGTGCCCATGGCCACCGCCGCCGCTCCCAGGCCACACAGGCTGATGACCAGGGCCATCGGCACGGCGCTGCCATCGTGCAGCACCCCCACCAGAGCCGCCGCACCGGCGGCAATACTGAATTGTATACAGCCCAGCAGTGCCGAGGCGCTGCCTGCGCGGGCGCCCTGACCACTCATGGCGCAGGCCGAGGCATTGGGGATGATGCAGCCCAGGCTCGCCACACAAATGAACAGCGGAATCAACAACGGCCAGAGCACCGCCGGATGCAGTGCCGTCACCGCCAGTAGCGCCAGCCCCGCCCCCAGATAGACCCAAACCGTACGTGCCAGAAGGAACGCCGGCCCGCGCTTGGCCAGCAACCGCGCATTGACCTGCGCCACCAGGATGAACCCCGCCGCGTTGCTGCCGAACAGCCAACCGTAATGTTCGGCGGGCACGCCGTACAGCTTGATGAAGACAAACGGCGAGCCGGCGATATAGGCAAACATGCCGGCAATGGCAATGCCGCCGGTCAACGCATGGCCGACGAAAATCCGGTCTTTGAGCAAGCGCCCGTACTGGCGCAGCGCGCCGGACAGTGGCTGGCGCGGCTGGTTGGCCGGCAGGCTTTCCGGCAGGCCCATGGCGACCGCCAGGGTACACAGCGCACTGAACACGGTCAGCGCCAGGAAGATCGACTGCCAGCCATACAGGTTGACCATTACCCCACCGAGCATCGGCGCCAGGATCGGCGCCAGGCCCATCACCAGCATCAACTGCGAGAACACCTTGGCCGAGGCCACCGCATCGCATTTGTCACTGACAATCGCCCGCGACAACACCATACCGGCGCAGCCGCCCAGGGCCTGGACGAAGCGTGCCACGATCAGCGCATCGAGATTGGGGGCAAAGGCACAGGCCACCGAAGCCAGGGTAAACAGGGTAACCCCCACCAGCAGCGGAATCCTGCGGCCAAAACGGTCGGCTACCGGACCGTAGGCCAGTTGCCCGATGGACAAGCCCAGGAAATAGGCGGCCAGGGTGGTCTGGATGTGTTTTTCATCGGTACCAAAGGCCAACGCCATGGCCGGAAAACCTGGCAGGTAGAAGTCGATTGCCAGGGGCCCGAACGCACTGAGGGCGCCCAGAATCAGGATGGTTCGCAGGTTCATCGGAAATCCATAGCAGGCTAAGCAAGTCTGCTAGTCTAACCGCCCTGCCAGGGTTGCGCTGCGAAGAGTTGGCCCGCGCACGAAACTTCATTCATGGCGCGGGCCACCGGGTCAGGCCGCTTCGGCCTGATAGCCCTCTTCGCGAATCAGCTCAAGAATCTGCGGGGCTTGCAGCGAGCTCTGTACCTTCACCTGCTTCTGGGCCAGGTCGACCTCCACAATCGCGTCTTGATCCTGAGCCTGTACCGCACGGGTAACGGCCTTGACGCAATGGCCGCAGGTCATTCCTTGAACGTTGAACACTTGCATGGTGCTTGCCTCCTGTGGGTTTGAACGCAGTTTCAAGCTTGCCATCGGGACAAGGTCAAGACTTTCGCCACGCTGCCGGGCTGGAAATCATTCACCGTGTCGGCCAAGCTGCGAGCCTGATGATTGACGATGCAGGAGTTTCATTTCATGCGCAGGGCAGCTTTCGGCCTTTTTGGCTTGTTGGGTATTGTCGGCCTGCTTCCCCAGGCCCACGCCGCAGGGCCGAGCGACTACAGCATTCTGATCATCTCGCGTGAGCGCCTTGAAGTGGCGACTTCGTGCGAGATCGGCGTGTACATCAATGATCAACTGGCAGGCCGGCTGTTCCAGGAGCAATCCACCTCGTTCAACTTGCCGCCGGGCGAACTCGATGTGCGCCTGCGCTACCTGCCCGGACAAGTGCCGGGCTGCCAGCCAGGTATCGAGAACCAGCGCAGCACTCGTTTGCAGCTTGCGGCTGGCCAGATCAATAAATACCGCATTGCAGTCGATCAGAATGGCCTCACGTTGATCAGGGCCGGCCTGGGCTATTGACCTTACCCGCATGGCAAGGTTGATGCTAATGGCCTGTCCAAGGAGGAGTGCCCATGTCTGCATCTACCACGTTCGATCTGCCAATTGCCGGCATGACCTGCGCCAGCTGTGCTGGCCGCGTCGAGCGCGCCCTGCGCAAGGTCAGCGGTGCCGAACAGGTCAGCGTCAACCTGGCCACCGAACAAGCCCGCATCCAGGCCCCGGCCGATAGCCTGCCGGCCCTCGTCGAGGCGGTTGAACAGGCCGGCTACAGTGTTCCCAGCCAGTCGCTGGAACTTCAGATCGGCGGCATGACTTGCGCCTCATGCGCAGGCCGTGTCGAGCGTGCCCTGGGCAAAGTGCCGGGGGTGCAGACCGTCAGCGTCAACCTCGCCAACGAGCGCGCCCATGTGCAAGTGCTCGGTGCTGTCGACAGCAGCGTGCTGATCGATGCCGTCACCCATGCCGGTTACTCGGCCACCCTGCCGCAAAGCGCCAAGGTCAACCAGGACGATGCCGAACGCCGCCTGCGCAAGGAGCGCTGGTCGGTGGCGCTGGCCGTATTGCTGGCCTTGCCATTGGTACTGCCGATGGTGCTGCAGCCATTCGGTATCCACTGGATGTTGCCGGCCTGGGCCCAGTTCGTGCTCGCCACACCGGTGCAGTTCATCCTCGGTGCACGCTTTTATGTGGCTGCCTGGAAAGCCGTGCGCGCCGGTGCCGGCAACATGGACCTGCTGGTAGCCATCGGCACGAGCGCCGGGTATGGCCTGAGCCTCTATGAATGGGCCCAGGCGGCGCCCGGCGTTACGCCGCACCTGTACTTTGAAGCGTCTGCCGTCGTGATCGCCCTGGTGCTGCTGGGCAAATACCTGGAAAGCCGCGCCAAGCGCCAGACCGCCAGCGCAATCCGCGCCCTCGAGGCCCTGCGCCCTGAACGCGCGCTGCTGCTGGTCGATGGCCAGGAGCGTGACGTGGCCATCAGCGAACTGCGCCTGCATGACCTGGTGGTGGTCAAGCCCGGTGAGCGCCTCCCCGTCGACGGTGAAGTGATAGAAGGCCAGAGCCATGCCGACGAAGCGCTGATCAGCGGTGAAAGCCTGCCGGTGCCAAAGCAACCGGGCGACAAGGTCACCGGCGGCGCCATCAACGGTGAAGGCCGCCTGCTGGTACGTACCCTGGCACTGGGGACTGAAACAGTACTCGCGCGCATCATCCGCCTGGTCGAAGACGCCCAGGCCGCCAAAGCGCCGATCCAGAAGCTGGTGGACCGGGTCAGCCAGGTGTTCGTCCCGGCGGTGCTGGTGATAGCGCTGATTACCCTGGTGGGTTGGTGGCTGGCCGGTGCGCCGATCGAAACTGCCCTGATCAACGCGGTCGCCGTGCTGGTCATCGCGTGTCCTTGCGCACTGGGCCTGGCCACACCGACGGCAATCATGGCAGGTACCGGTGTCGCCGCCCGCCACGGCATCCTGATCAAAGACGCCGAGGCCCTGGAACGCGCCCACGCCGTCAACCGCGTGGTATTCGACAAGACCGGCACCCTCACTTCCGGCAGCCCGCGCATTGTCCATAGCAAAGCGGCGGTCGGTGAACAGGCCCAACTGTTGCAGTTGGCCGGCGCCTTGCAGCGCGGCAGCGAACACCCGCTGGCCAAGGCGGTGCTGGATGCCTGTGAAGAACAAGGCCTGGCCGTGGCCGACATCAGCAACAGCCAGTCGCTTACCGGTCGCGGCATCGCCGGCACCCTGGACGGTCGCGACCTGGCGCTGGGCAACCGTCGGATGCTCGACGAGAGCGGCCTGCAACCGGGCGGGCTGGCAGCCGATGCCAATGCCTGGGAAGCCGAAGGCCGGACCTTGTCCTGGCTGATCGAGCGCAGCCCGCAACCGCGTGTACTGGGCCTGTTCGCTTTTGGCGACAGCCTCAAGCCAGGTGCCGGCCAGGCCGTGCGTCAACTGGCCGACCGGGGCATCAGCAGCCACCTGCTGACCGGTGACAACCGCGGCAGCGCCAAGGTAGTGGCCCTGGCCCTGGGTATTACCGACGTGCATGCCGAGGTGCTGCCCGGCGACAAGTCGGCGAAAGTCGCCGAGCTCAAGCAATCGGGAGTGGTAGCGATGGTCGGCGACGGTATCAACGATGCCCCGGCCCTGGCCGCCGCCGATATCGGCATCGCCATGGGCGGAGGTACCGACGTGGCCATGCAGGCTGCCGGTATCACCCTGATGCGCGGAGATCCACGCCTGGTACCGGCCGCACTTGAGATCAGTCGCAAGACCTATGCGAAGATCCGCCAGAACCTGTTCTGGGCGTTCATCTACAACCTGATCGGCATTCCCCTGGCCGCCTTCGGACTGCTCAGCCCGGTACTGGCTGGTGCGGCGATGGCCCTGTCGAGTGTCAGTGTGGTCAGTAACGCCCTGATGCTCAAAACCTGGAAACCCGAAACCCCGCCACAGGACGACACCCCATGAATATCGGACAAGCCGCTCGCCGTTCCGGCTTGAGCGCCAAGATGATCCGCTACTACGAGTCCATCGGCCTGCTAAAGCCGCCCCTGCGCAGCGACAGCGGCTATCGCCTGTACTCGGAAGACGACCTGCACAGCCTGGCATTCATCAAGCGCTCGCGTGATCTGGGCTTTTCTCTGGAGGAAGTCGCCAGGCTGCTGACCCTGTGGCAAGACCGTCAGCGTGCCAGTGCCGACGTCAAGGCCCTGGCCAGCCAGCACATTGATGACTTGAACCGGCGAATTGAAGAATTGGTGAGTCTGCGCGATACCTTGAGCGAGCTGGTCGCCCACTGCCAGGGCGACGACCGCCCTGACTGCCCGATCCTCAAGGACCTGGCAGCCGGCAGCAGTTGCTGTCACTGAAGCATTACTGCAGCCAGGGCGGCGCGGGCTCCTCTTCCTTGCTGGGGCCCCGTTCGGCGTCGTCCCTGGCGGCACGCCGGCGGGCCTCATCCAGACGGGCGGCATCAATCTCGCGCATGACCCCGTCGACATCGGCGGTGTGCTCATCGTCCTGGTACTGGCCGCTGAGCTCGGTCTCTGGCAGCAGCTCGCCAGCCTGGTACAGGGCCCACATTTCCCGGGCATAGCGGGTCTGCTTGAGTTCCGGGGCAAAGCGGCCGAAATAGGCCGCCATGTTGCCGACATCTCGCTCCAGCATGCTGAAGGCGTGGTTGTTGCCCGCCGCATCCACTGCCTGTGGCAGGTCGATGATCACCGGACCGTCGGGGCCTAGCAGCACGTTGAATTCCGACAGGTCGCCATGCACCAGGCCGGTGCAGAGCATCAGCACGATCTGGCGGATCACAAAGGCGTGGTATTCGCGCGCCTGCTCTGGCTCCAGGTGGACATCGTTGAGCCGTGGCGCGGCATCGCCGTACTCGTCGGCCACCAGTTCCATCAGCAGCACACCGTCAAGGAAGTCGTAGGGCCGCGGCACTCGTACACCGGCGTTGGCCAGGCGGAACAGGGCGGCAACCTCGGCGTTCTGCCAGGCGTCTTCGGCTTCCTTTTTCCCGTACTTGGAACCCTTGGCCATGGCCCGGGCCTGGCGGCTGTTGCGCACCTTGCGCCCTTCCTGGTACTCGGCGGCCTGGCGGAAGCTGCGTTTGTTGGCCTCTTTGTAGACCTTGGCACAACGCAGTTCCTGACCGCAGCGCACCACGTACACGGCGGCCTCCTTGCCACTCATCAGTGGTCGCAGTACTTCGTCGACCAGTCCATCTTCAACCAGTGGTTCAATGCGTTTTGGAGTCTTCATCGGCTTTTGTCGGGGGTCCTGTTCTGCCAGACACATGGATTTTTGTAGGTCACCGGTGCTGCACCGGATTGTCGCTGTATCAAGACCGCTCTGCGTTGTAACGACAAACCGTCCGACTTGCCATTGTTTTTGTATCTCTCGGAGCACAATCGTTCACAAAAATCATCAGAATACGTTGCCACTCACAGGCGCAGGCCCCCCGGGGTCATGCCGAACAGGCTCTTGAAGGCGGCGATATAGGCCGATGTCGAGTCATAGCCACAGCCCAGCGCGGCGTCGGTAACGCTTTGTCCCGCTTCGAGGGCAGTGAGCGACGATAACAGGCGCATGCGCTGGCGCCAGCCACGAAAGCTCAGGCCGGTTTCTCGCTGGAACAGGCGCATCAGGGTCTTTTCCGAGGTATTCAGCTGCTGCGCCCACTGGCCGAGGGTTTGCCCCTCCTCGGGATGCGCGAGCAATTCGTTGCACAGCCCCAGCAAGCGCGGGTTTTGCGGCAGGGGCAAGGAAAAGCCCACTTGCGGCAACGCCTGCAACTGATCAAGCAATACGCCGACCAGCCGCGCCTCGGGGCTGTCGTCTTCGGGATAGTCCACCGGCAACAGGCAAAACTGCTTGATCAGCTCGCGAGCAAGTGGGGTGACTTCCAGTACCCGGCACTGCTCCGGCGCCCAACGGCAAGCGTCGCGGTGAACATACAGGCTGCGCATCTCGGCCCGCATCGAGGTTTCCACCTCATGCTCGGCGCCCGCCGGTATCCACACCCCCCATTGTGGTGGGGCGAAATAGCTGCCTTCGGCAGTGCGTACCCCAAGCACCCCGCTGATCGCATAGGAAAACTGCACCCAATCATGCTGGTGGCGGGTGGTCCAGGAACCGGCGCTCAAGCTTTCGGCCCGTGCGTACACAGGCCTGGGTAGTTGCGTCAGGGCGGGGATCGGACGAGGGCCCTGTCTTTGTCCGTTTGTCGGCATCGGTTGGCCTTATATCGCAAGACGGCATTATTCCGGGCAGGGTAGCCTCATGCCTCATTGGTTGCAAAATGATTCAAAGGCCCGCCCATGCAAGCGCTCAAGCACCTCAAACGCGTGGTTACCGACTGGTTCCTATGCGGCATGTTCCTCGCCACTTTCCTGGCCTGGCTGTTCCCAAGTTTCGGCAGCAGCGGCGGCGCGATGCATGCCGAGTACGTCATCAATACCGGCGTATTCCTGGTGTTCTTCCTGCACGGTATCAACCTCTCCAGCGAACAGGTTCGCCATGGTCTACGGAACGGGCGCCTACACCTGATGGTGCAGGGTTTCACCTTCGTGATCTTTCCGTTGATCTGGTGGCTGGCCGACCGCGTACTCGGCAGCCAGGTCCCAGCGCTGTTGATGCTGGGCTTTTTCTACCTGTGTGCCCTGCCCTCGACCATCTCATCCTCGGTGGCCCTTACCGGCAGCGCAGGCGGCAATGTGCCGGCGGCGATTCTCAATGCCAGCCTGTCCAGCGTCCTCGGCATTTTCATCACCCCCTGGCTGGTCAGCCTGGTAGTGGGCAGCGGCAGCGGCGGCATCGACCTGGCCGCCACCCTGCTCGACCTCTGCGCCCTGCTGCTGTTGCCGCTACTGCTAGGCCAGCTGCTGCGCCCGTGGCTGGGCCGCTTCTTCGCTCGGCACAAGCGCTACACCAATATCATGGACAAGCTGGTGATCCTGCTACTGGTGTATGCCGCGTTCTGCAACTCGATGGTGTCGGGCATGTGGCAGCAGCAAGGCAACGGGGTGCTGGTCACGGCGTTCGTGGGCAGCGCCATGCTGCTGGCCTTGATTCTGTGGATGACCACCCGCACCGCGCGAGCCCTGCGCTTGAGCCCGGCCGACGAAGTGGCCGCGGTGTTCTGTGCCAGCAAGAAGTCCCTGGCCGCCGGTGCGCCGATGGCTGCGCTGATCTTCGGTGCCCACCCGGGCCTGGGCCTGATCCTGCTGCCGATCATGATCTACCACCCGCTGCAACTGATCGTCTGCTCGATCATGGCCGAGCACTATGCCAATCGCCCGGCCACGGTCGAAGAGCCAGCGCTGGTCAGCGCTCGATGATCGCCGTAACGCCCTGACCACCGGCGGCGCAGATAGAAATCAGACCACGGCCCTTGCCTGCAGTGGCCAGCAGCTTGGCCATATTGGCCAGGATGCGCCCGCCGGTGGCAGCGAACGGATGCCCGGCTGCCAGTGAGCTGCCCTTGACGTTGAGTTTGCTGCGATCAATGGCCCCCAGTGGCTCGCTCAGGCCCAGCTTGCGCTGGCAGTAGTCGGGGTCTTCCCAAGCCTTGAGGGTACACAGCACCTGGGCAGCGAAGGCTTCGTGGATCTCGTAGTAGTCGAAATCCTGCAGGCTCAAGCCATTGCGCGCCAGCAACCTGGGGACCGCGTAGGCCGGCGCCATCAACAGCCCCTCCTGACCTTTGAGGAAATCCACCGCCGCAGTTTCGCCATCGACCAGATACGCCAGCACCTCAAGATTGTGCTCACGAGCCCAGTCTTCGCTGCCCAGCAACACCACCGAGGCACCATCGGTCAGCGGCGTGGAGTTGCCCGCCGTCAGGGTGCCTTTTTCGCTGCGCTCAAACGCTGGCTTGAGGCTGACGAGTTTCTCCAGGGACAGGTCGGCGCGCAGGTTGTTGTCGCGGGTCAGGCCCTGGAACGGGGTGAGCAGGTCATCATGCCAGCCTTCGGCATAGGCGGCCGTCAGGTGCTGGTGACTGAGCAGCGCCAGTGCGTCCTGCTCGTTGCGGGGAATCTGCCAGGTCTGCGCCATCAGCTCGCAATGCTGCCCCATCGACAGCCCAGTGCGCGGTTCGCCGTTGCGTGGCAGTTCGGGCTTGAGGTGACCCGGGCGCAGCTTGAGAAAGGCCTTGAGCTTGTCGGCCGTGGTCTTGCCGCGATTGGCCTGGAGCAGAATGCGACGCAAGCCCTCGTTGACGGCGATGGGCGCATCTGAAGTGGTGTCGACACCACCGGCAATCCCGCTGTCGATCTGCCCCAGGGCGATCTTGTTGGCCACCTGTATCGCCGTCTCAAGCCCTGTGCCGCAAGCCTGTTGCAGGTCGTAGGCGGGCGTTTGCGCCGACAGACGCGAGCCGAGCACGCATTCACGGGTGAGGTTCATGTCCCGGGAGTGCTTGAGCACAGCCCCGGCCGCCACCTCGCCCAGTTGCAGGCCGTGCAGGCCATAGCGTTCGATCAGCCCTTCGAGGGCTGCGGTAAGCATCGCCTGGTCACTGGCAGTGGCGTAGGCGCCGTTGGAACGGGCGAAGGGAATCCGATTGCCGCCAATGATCGCGACCCGGCGCAATGAACGCATGCGTAATGTCCTCTTTATCAGCAAACAGTCCGCTACAGCGTAGGTGTTTTTTGCGCGGTCGAACGACCAACGGCCAATCATGGTCCACACTTTGAAGCTTATTTCAGGGAGACGCGCACATGAGCGACCGCTATATCGACTTCGCCAACTCCGACCTCGGCCGGCGCCTGGTGGGGGCCGTGGGCCTGCCCAGCCCAGCGCGCCTGGAACGCTGGGAGGCCGGTCGCCTGCGGCCTGTGGACGGCGCCCTGCTGCTCGGAGGCGGGCCTTTGGCGAACAGGGTCGAGGCATTCGCGCAGCGCCTGACCGACGACGTCTACAGCTTCGCCAGTCCCGAGCTGGGCGCGACCGAATGGGTTGCCGGGCTTGGCCCCAAACTCAAGGCCGTGGTGTTCGATGCCAGCGAACTGGAAGACACCGACCAGCTCAAGCAATTACGCGAGTTCTTCCAGCCGCTCCTGCGCAGCCTGGCACCCAGCGCCCATGTGGTGATTCTTGGACGGCCACCGGAACAGCTCGATGACCCGCTGGCCCAGGTGACCCAACGCGCCCTCGAAGGTTTCAGCCGCTCCCTGGCCAAAGAACTGCGAGCGGGCGCCACCCTGCAGTTGCTGTACATCAGCGACACCGGCGAAGACCAGCTCGAAGGCGCCCTGCGGTTTTTCCTGTCGCCCAAGAGCGCCTTTATCTCCGGGCAAGTGCTGCGCCTTGGCGCGTGCGCCAGCAGCGTCCAGGACTGGACCCGCCCCTTGGCCGGACGCAAGGCCCTGGTCACGGGCGCCGCCCGTGGCATTGGTGCGGCTATTGCCGAAACCCTGACCCGCGACGGTGCCGAGGTGGTGTTGCTCGATGTACCCCAGGCCAAGGCCGACCTCGAAGCCCTGGCCGCGCGCCTGGGCGGTCGCAGCCTGGCCCTGGACATCTGCGCCGCCGATGCCCCGGCGCAACTGATCGAAGGGCTGCCCGATGGCATCGACATCGTGGTCCATAACGCCGGCATCACCCGCGACAAGACTCTGGCGAACATGACCCCGGAATACTGGGATTCGGTCCTGGCGGTCAACCTCAAGGCCCCCCAGCTCCTGACCCAGGCCCTGTTCGACAGCGGCGCCCTGCACGACAACGCGCGCATTGTGTTGCTGGCCTCGATCAGCGGCATCGCCGGCAACCGCGGGCAGTCCAACTATGCCGCCAGCAAGGCCGGGCTGATTGGCCTGGCTCAGGCCTGGGCACCGAAGCTGGCCGAACGCGGCGGCAGCGTCAACGCCGTGGCCCCCGGTTTCATCGAGACGCGCATGACCGCCGCCATTCCCTTTGCCCTGCGCGAAGCCGGGCGGCGCATGAGCTCCCTGGGCCAGGGTGGCTTGCCCCAGGATGTCGCCGAAGCCGTGGCATGGCTGGCACAACCCGGTACCGGTGCAGTCAATGGCCAGGTGCTGCGGGTATGTGGCCAGGCCGTGATGGGGGCTTGAACATGACACGACAGTGGCACGATCTGAGTAGCACCGCTGCGTTGTCCGGCCTGTACCTGCGCGCGGCACGCAAACGCAAGATCACCGGCGATACGCTGCCCGAACAGGGCTTGCGCAGTTACCTTGAGGTCAACCCCAAGCAACTCGAGGACTACCGCAAGCTCTGTCACTTCAGTGACGATGGGCGCCTGCCGCCCACCTTCCCCCATGTGATGGCGTTCGCCCTGCAGTTGCAACTGCTGACCGACAAGGATTTCCCCTTCCCCTTGCTTGGCCTCGTCCACCTGCACAACAGCATCCGTGTGGTGCGGCCGCTGGGCGGTATCAGCCATTTGCGCTTCAGCGTACATGTGCAGAACCTGCAGCCCCATGAAAAGGGGGGCACTTTCGATCTGGTCACCGAAGCCTCGGACGGCCTGGGGCTGATCTGGGCCGAGACCAGCCGCATGCTGTGCCGCGGGCTGAAACTGACGGGCGAGCCCGAAGCGGATGTCGAACCTGCCACTCCTTCCTTGAGCGAACTGACCCGCTGGTACGCCGACAGCGATATCGGCCGGCACTACGCCAAGGTGTGCGGCGACTACAACCCCATCCACCTCAGCGCCACCAGCGCAAAACTGTTCGGCTTCCCTACAGCTATCGCCCATGGCATGTGGAGCAAAGCCATGACCCTGGCCGCATTGCGCGGGCACTTGCCGGTCAGCGGCTACGAGATTGCCGTGGACTTCCTCAAACCCGTGCGCCTGCCCAGTGAAGTCATCCTCAACGCAAGCCCGACTGCAGCCGAAGGACAGCTGCAACTGGACGGCCACGGTGACCTGCAGCACATGCGCGGAACCTGGCGGCGGCTGGACTGACAAGGCCCTCTTGCGTTGCGACGGCGCCCGCCTGAAGCTATGCGACTTGAGGAGAGTCTTGATGAACCTGCACGAACTGACCCAACGCATGCACCGCATCCGTGACAACAACGATTGGCGTGGCTTCCACAGTCCAAAGAACCTGGCCATGGCCGCCAGTGTGGAAATGGCCGAGCTGGTCGAGATCTTCCAGTGGCTGAGCGAAGACCAATCGCGCACGCTTGCCCCCGAGCAACTGGAGCACGCCGGCCAGGAAGTCGGTGACGTGGTGCTGTACCTGTTGCTGCTGTGCAGTGAGTTGGGCCTGGACATGGAGCAGGTGGTACGCAGCAAGCTGGCCGACAATGAACGGCGGTTTGCCCGATGAACGACCGTCACTTCGATGCCCTGGCCACCCGCTTCGCAGAAAAGATCTACGGCGGCGCCAAGGGTGCCATCCGCCTCGCGGTCCTGCAGGCGGACCTCGCCGAAGCCCTTCCCGACCGTCCCCTGCGGGTCCTGGATATCGGCGCCGGCCTGGGCCACATGGCCCTGTGGCTGGCCGAACGCGGGCATCAGGTGACGCTGGCCGAACCTGCCGAGCCCATGCTCGCCGGTGCCCGCGAGCGCTTCGCCCAGGCCGGTCAGCCAGCGATCTTCATCCAGGCGCCCTGGCAGGAACTGCTCGGGCAGCTGACCGAGCCCTACGACCTGGTGCTGTGCCACGCCGTGCTGGAATGGCTGGCCGAACCTGAAACCATCCTGCCTGTGCTGCACCAGCTGACCCGCAGCGATGGCCTGCTGTCACTGGCCTTCTACAATCGCGATGCACTGGTTTACCGCAACCTGCTCAAGGGCCATTTCCGCAAATTGCGGCGCAACGACATGGCCGGCGAAAAGCAGAGCCTGACCCCGCAAAAACCACTTGATCCGCGCACGCTCAGGGCGCAACTTGAAGATCTGTGGCAGGTCGAAACAGAGAGCGGCGTGCGCGTTTTCCACGACTACATGCCCAGTGAGTTCCAGGCCAGGGCCGAGCTGCTCGACCTGCTGGAAATGGAGCTGGCCCATCGGCGTCATCCAGCCTTTGCCGGCCTTGGGCGCTACCTGCACTGGATCTGCCGACCCCGCTGACACCTGCCTGGAGGGTGACATGCCGTACCGTTTGACCCTGGGCCTGCTGTGCCTGAGCCTGGCGGCGTGCCAAAGCCCGAACCCGTATGTCGCCAGCTCCCTCCCGCTGCCACCGGCGCCGCCCCAGGCGGCGACTACGTTCGACGCCAGCGCCTACCCGGCACCGCCTCGCGACTATGGACGCTACCGCAGCTGGACCTGGCGCGACGGTCAGTTGCCGTCGGGTGTCGCCCTGACCGAACCTGCACAGCTGGCCGATGCAGTCAGCAACGCCCTGGACCAGCGCGGCCTGCGACCGGCGCGCAATGGCCAGGGCGATCTGCTGGTCACTGCCAACCTCAGCCTGGAGCGTCGCTTGCGCCAGGTGCGCGAAGACTACTACCCCTACGGCGCTTACCCCTATGGCGGCTATCCCTATGGAGGCTATGGCGCCTATGGCGGCGTGGGCGGTTACCGCAACGGCTACGGGGCGTACGCCAGCGTGCCGCTGATACGCACCTATGAAGTCGAGGTGATGGTGGTACAGGTCGACCTGTATGACGCCCGCGACGGCCAACCGGTGTGGAGCGCCAGCGCCGAGACCAGTAGCCAGGGCTCCCAGGGCGAGCGCGAAGATGCCCTGCGCGAATCCGTTAAAAAAGCCCTCAACGGCTATCCTCCCAGCTAAAGGCAATTGGAGATCCATCATGTTGCGCCGTCTCGCTGTACTCTCAATGGTGGTGTTGCTGGGCGCCTGCTCAAGCAACAACGCGACCCAGGACTTCGATGCCAGCCGCGACTTTGCCGGCTACCGCAGCTGGGTGTGGCAGGAGCCGGCGCTGCAATACCGCCCGGATGATCCGCGGATCAAGAGCGACCTGACTGAACAGCGCATTCGCCAGGCCGTGGCCGGGCAGCTCGATCAACGCGGCCTGCGCCCGGCTCAGGGCAACACCCCGGCTGACTTGAAAGTGCAGACCTACCTGATCGTCGAAAACCGCCAGCAGCAGATCACCACCAACTATGGTGGTGCCTGGGGCGGTTACTGGGGCAACTACTGGGGCGGGCCGATGTACAACGAAACCCGCAGTGTCGACTACAAGGTGGCAACCATCCAGGTCGACCTGTTCGACAGCCGCGACGGCAAGCTGGTATGGCGCGGCAGTGCCGAACAAATCATGAACAACTACCCGCCAAGCCCGGAAGAGCGCAACACGGCGATCCGCAACACCGTGGCCAAAGTGCTGGCCAACTACCCGCCACACTGATCCCTGCCATGGCCGGTCGCCTTGAAGGCGACTGGCCATTATCTTGTCTACACTTCTTGCAGCTGTTGCCCTGCGTGGCCATGGGCAGCAAAGGAGTGCTCGTGTCTTCACGCTTTCCCGCACGGCAACGCGGTGCAATCGGACTGATGGCGGCCTTGACCCTGGGCATGGGGCTGCTGTTTCTGTTGATGGTGGTCGACAGCGGCAGGCTGTATCTGGAGCAGCGAAAGCTGCAACGGGTCGCCGATATGTCGGCGCTGGAAGCCGCGGGGCAGTTGGGCACCTGCAATGGCGTCGGGCCGTCGGCCGATGCACTGGCCAAGTTGGGGGCAAAACGCAACGGGCTCGATGCGGCCGGGCGTCTTGAGACCGCCTGCGGCACCTTGCAGACCGGCGCCAACAGCCTGCGCCGCTTCAGTGTCGATGCCACCCGCAATGAAGCCATCCGAGTGATCGTCCACCGCGATGTGGCCACCAGCGTTGCAGCCGGCGTGCTGGCCCTGGCCAAAGGCAACGACTTGCCCACCACCGTCACCCTCACTGCCACAGCCGTGGCGGCAACACCCAGGCCGCCGCTGGCCATGCTGAGGATCCGCACCACACTGGCAACCATCGACTCGCAAAAATCCGCCTTGCTCAATGCGCTGGCCGACCCCTTGGGTGCCCGGATAAATCTGGATGTACTGGGATGGCGAGGCTTGGCCAATACCGACATCAACCTGCTTGAATACCTGGATCAACTGGCGATCGAGGTCGGCGTGCAGGCCGGCAATTACGATGAGCTGTTGAACACCAACGTCTCGGCAACCGACCTGATCGAGGCGGCAGCCGAGGTCATGAAGAACGGCAGCAACAAAGTCCTGGATGTCGCCAGCAACCTGGCCAAACTCACCGTTGCGACCGACGACGACCGAGTGCTCAAGCTTGCCGATATCCTTCAGGTGAATGCGGGTACGCCCAAGGCCGGGCTGGACACCAGCCTGCAGCTGCTGCAATTGGTGCAAGGGGTGATATTGCTGTCGAACAAGGAGAATGCGGCGGTGGTCGAGTTGCCGATCAAGCTCTTGGGCCTGGTCAATGGAAAGATTCAGATCAAGGTCATCGAGCCGCCGAAAGTCTCTGCTATAGGTAACCCTCAGACCGACGACATCAGCGTGCAAACGGCGCAGATCAGGACCATGGTGTCGGTCAATTCGCCGGTGATCAAAAGCCTGGCCGGTATCGTCAATGCCGTAGCAGAACTGGCGGAGCCACTGACCAATATCCTGAACAACCTCCTGCACCTGAACCTCAAAGGGACCGTCGACTCATTGCTCTGTGCACTCGGCGTACCCTGCAAAGTCAGCGATATCAAAGCGCTCGACCAAGCGGCGGAATTCACTATCAGTGTCAGTACCGTCAAGGCGACCAGCAGAGTCAGCGATTTCAGGTGTACGCCCGACAGACAACTGACCGCTGCAACTGACAGCGCAGGCGCGCAGATATCCATTGGCAAAATCGACTCGCCGAACGCATTTCTCAATGACGGCACCGGCGCAATCAACCCGATTCCACTGATCGATATCGGCACCAATATTTGCAGCAGCCTTCTGGGACTTGGCAAAACCTGTGGCACCCGCGTCCCCTTCGTTGGCGGAGGCGTGGGTATCAAACCTGATCCACTGGTAGTACTGGCGCGCCACGAAGACATGCTTTTCCAGGGCGCCAACCTGCTGGAGGTCGGAAAGTCCTCGCCCTACCTCGCCATGCAACCCAACAACATCATCGCGAGCCTGAATACCACCATCGACACCTTACCCCTTCACGTCTACAAGCCTCAGAACGGCGACATTCTGGGGGGCGTGCTAGACGTCGCTGCAAGCGTATTGGCCGACGTAACCAAGATTCTCAAACCGATGATCAAAAACCTGCTCAGCCCCTTGGTCGACCCCCTGATCAACTCACTCCTCAAAGTCCTGGGCATCGACCTCAACACCACCGAAGTCAGCGCCAACCTGACCTGCTCCAGCACCCGCGCTCAACTGGTGCTGTGAACCGGCAGTTCGATGCAGAAGCGCGCCCCTTCGGCGGCATTCTCCACGCTCAGGCAACCGCCCATGGCGTCCACGATCCCGTAGCTCACCGACAAGCCCAGGCCCGTGCCGACGCCCACCGGCTTTGTGGTGAAGAACGGCTCGAAAATCCGTTCCAGCAGGCGAGGGTCGATACCGCCGCCATTGTCTTCGACCAGCAGGCGAACCTGGCGCTCATCCTGCTCGAGGCGCAATGCGATCCAGGGCTCCAGCAACCCGCCCTCACGACGCGCCAACAAGGCATCACGGGCATTGACCAGCAGGTTGATCAGCACCTGCTCCAATTGATCCTGATGACCGCTGACCTGCAGCAGCTCCTGCGGGGCATCGACGCGCAGGTCCACGCCCTTGCCACGCAAGCCGTCGGCAAGTAGCGACAAGGCACCCTCCACCGCCTGCCACGGCGCGAACAATTGCTGATCGACCTCCGAGCGGCGGCCAAACACACGCATGTGTTCCACCACCCGCGAAGCACGCTGCACCTGGGCATCGATGCGGGTGAGCTTTTCCTGCAGGTAGTCCACCTGCGCCTCGCCATTTTCCAGGCGTTTCAGAGCGTTGACCACGGCCATGCGCATCACGTTCAGGGGTTGGTTGATCTCATGGGCAAGTCCGGTGGCCATCTCGCCGAGGGTAGCCATTTTCGCGCTCTGCACCAGTTGCTGACGGGTACGCCGTACCTGGGTGTTGTCGCGCCCCACCGCCTGGATTTCCAGCAACTTGCCGTGCTCATCGAACAAACCGCGGTCGGACCACACCCACCACGCATGCTCGCGGCCAGGTAGCTGCAGGCAGATCTCGGCCGTGCTTACGGGTTGCTCTGGCGTAAGGCTGGCCAGGCGCTCGACAAACGCCACACGTTGAGTCTGCGACATCCATTGCCCAAGGTTGATGCCAGGCAATTGTGCCGGGCTGCACTCCAGGTAATCGGCCAGCGGCTGGTTACCGAATACCAGCTCCAGCGAGGGGGTGTAGCGGCAGATCATCGCCGGGGAATCCTCCACCAGCACCCGGTAGCGCTCCTCGCTCTCACGCATTTTTTCAGCGGCTTCAGTGGCCTCGCTGACATCCAGCCAGATACCCACCACTTCCACCGGCAAACCCAGGTCATCACGCAGTAGTCGAGCTTCATCGAGCACCCAGTGGTAGTCGCCCTGGCGGTCACGCAAACGGTAGCGGCTGCGCACCTGCCCCTCGCGCAACAAGGTGCGGGTGCGCTCCAGCCACAGCGACTGATCCTGCGGGTGGACCCATTGCCCAGGCTGCAACACACCTTCTTGTGGGGTCTCCCAACCCAGCATCGGCTGCAGGCTGGCACTGAAGAACTCGGCGTACAGCGCGCCCTCACTGTAGCGCTGGATGTAGATCACGGCGGGAGAACTGGCGATCAGGTTCTCCAGCCGGGCCTGGGCGGCAGCGGCCTGAAGTTGCTGTGCCTTGCTGTCGCTGATGTCGAGCATCAACCCTTGCAGGCGACGCTGTGGCCCGTTGCCGCGCACTTGCCCGCACAACCGATACCAACGCGGGTTGGCTTGCAAATTGTTGTCGAGCAAGCGCAGGGTCAGCTCCAGGTCACGCCCCTCGCACTGCAATTGCCCAAGGGCCAATTGCGCTGCCTCGCGATCAGCGGGGTGTACCCGGCTCAGCCACTGGCTAAGGGTCAATTGCGCAGGCACGCCAAGACGCTGGGCCAATCCTGGGTCCAACTGCAAGTTGGGGGTAATCAATCGCCACTGCCACCACCCGGCGCGCAACTGTACTTGCAGACTGTCCAGACGCTCGCTCTGCTGTTCCAGCTCGAACGCCACCAGCCGGCTCACCAGCGGCTCGGCGTAAGCGCCAAAAATGCTCAATGCCTCGGCCCCCACCAGCGGCGCACCGGGCCCGCCACATAACAGCCAGGCCTTGACCTGCAGCCCGGAGGCATAGGGCACAAACGACGCTGGCCTGGCTGCAAACAGCAGGTGCAAGTCCGGATGCGCGGCACTTGAATACACCTGGCCCGGCGCCATGTGGTCGAGCAGCGGGCTCAGTACCGAGTCAGCAATCCCGTGTACGATCTCGCCGCTGGCGACATAGGTTTGCCACCCCTCGGCCCCCTGCAGCAAAACCTGTACGGCTGAGGCCTGCCAATGCCGCGCCAGCCATTGCAGTTGCTCCTTTGCCACCGCCTCCAGGCATTCGATGCTGCAGTCACGCACCGCACAGGCCAGGTGGCTGGTCAGGTGACGCTGTCGCTCGGCGATGAGTGATTGCTGGCGATGCTGCAACAGGTCGCCGACATCGAACACCTGCAGCAACCATTGCCCGGCGTGCTGCTGCAGCCAGCCACGGGTATGCAAGGTAGTGCCACCGGCGGCCTTGAAGTCCAGGTCCAGGGGCTGGCCCTGCCAGTCCATGGGCTCACCTTCGAGTACCAGCAGGCTGCAGGGCTGCACATAATCCTGCAGGCGCCCCTGGGCTTGCGCAGGCAAAGCCAGGGCCGAGCGCAAGGGACCGGCCAGGCGCAGCACCCGGGCGTTGTCATCCAGCCACACCTGCAACCCCGAGACGGGTACAGCCAAGGGTTCTGGCTCCGCCTCCGGGGGGGTGGCGGCACGCCCGCCCCAAAGCGCCAACAAGCGCTGCCCCACACTCACAGTTGCAGGCTCGCTTCAGCCTTGAGGCTGGTCGGCAATCGCGGTACCTGGCCGATCACCGGCAGGTTGAGTACCGGTATCACGGAGGTCAGTTTGTCTCGGGCGTAATCTATTTTTACGGTCAACAGATGGGTTGGCGACAGCGTCACCGTGGCGTCGCTGGCCTCGAAACCGAGGGAATTGGGCATCCACGCCAGCTGCTGGTTCAGCACTTGCCTGGCCAGCGTGTCGACGTCGGCACCGTAGGTCTTGCTGGTGGGGTCCAGTGCCACGCAACGACGCACCGCTTCGCTGCTGGCCTGGTTGAAGGACTGCAACATGAGCATGGGCAGGGCATAACTGACCACACCATAGAACACTGCGAAGAAGATCACGAATACCGCCACGAACTCCAGCGCCGCAGCGCCTTTTTGCCGATTGCACAGGCTTGCTTTCATGATCGCGTCTACCCTGACAGTGACACCTGTCTGACAGCATAGAATCATTCACCACAAAGGGATGCATTTCACGATGCAAAGCATTGTCCTGTTGTTGTGGCTTGCCTTATGCGCTGAACAAGATGTGCGTGAGCGCCAGATTGCCAATACCCTGACCCTCGGCGCCGCAGCCTGCGCGCTGGTCTACCTGTTCATGACCGGACACACCTGGATCGGCGCCGACGCCAGTGAAGGTGGCTGGGCGCTGGCCATCGTCATGCTGCTGACCTTGCCCGGCTACATGCTGGGGCGCTTCGGTGCAGGTGACGTCAAGCTGCTTGCTGCGCTGGCGCTGGCCACTGACCGAATGTACGTCCTGGGAACCTTTATCGGCGCCGGTATTGCCGTGCTGGTGTGGCTGTCGACACGGCGCTGGCTGTGGTCCCTGCTAAGTCAAAAGGTTAAGAGCCGACTCAAGCAAGTACTGGAAGAATCGTCAAAAAAACAACCCTTTGCCCCCTTCATATTGGCCGGCTTTCTACTTGCGGCTGTATGGGTCCACTAGTCGCCTGAGTGCCTTTTCCGGGCGTACAAACCTTGTACATCGTGCTCAAGTACGACTACTTTCTACAGTGTTGTCGGTCGATGCCCAGGCCGTCCAAACCTCGGAAGCAAGGGCACTTCAAGCAGGGAGTCGCGCGTGAACAAGCCTGTGAGCGAAGTGAAGGTGCTGGTCGTCGATGACCAGCCACTGATCGTGGAAGAGTTGTGCGAATTTCTCGAAAGCAGCGGTTACCGCTGCGTCCCCTGCCAGTCCAGCACCCAGGCGATCGAGCGCTTTGCCGCCGACCCGGCCATTGGCCTGGTGCTGTGTGACCTGTCCATGCCAGAGCGTGACGGCATCGAACTGGTCAGGGCGCTGAAGATCATTGCCGGACAGCAGCGGCTCTTCGAGGCCATCATGCTCACCGGGCGCGCCGACAAGCAGGACGTGATCAAGGCGCTGCGAGAAGGCTTTGCCGATTACTACCAGAAACCGGTCGATCTCAACGAGTTGCTTGAAGGCATTCAACGCCAGGAAGCGGCGTTGCAGATACGTCGGGAAAACTACCAGCACCTGGGTCACCTGAACCAGAAGCTGCAGTACCTGGCCGAGTCCATCGACGACCTCTGCCAGGACCTGGGCAAGGCCCGAGGGCACGGCGTGCTGCGTCGCGCCACAGACTTCGACGGCGAGCTCGACAATGACCCCATTCCAGTAATCTTCGAGCAGCTGTCGCCACGCCAGCTGGACGTGGCGCGCCTGGTCGGCAAGGGCAAGACCAATTACCAGGTCGCCTGTGAACTGGGTATCACCGAAAACACCGTCAAGCTCTATGTGTCCCAGGTGCTGCGCTTGACCCACATGCGCAACCGCACCCAGCTGGCGCTGGCCCTTTCGCCGGGCAATGCGCCGCAGCACCAGCGGCTGACGGCACACTGACACGCGCCGCTATTTGTCGCCCGCGCCTATGCTGTCGTAGTCAAAGTGTTCTGGAATTTCATACTTGTAGCTGTCGAGCCAGCGCTGCATGCTGCGCTCGCGCTCCTTGGGTGTTGCCGTCTGCGGTATCTTCGATGCCTGTTGATTGCGCGCCTGCAGTTGCAGCCAGGTTTCAGTCCCCTTCTGCGCCTGCGACGACGGTCCTTCTTCGATGGCCTGTGCAACCAAGGGCAGGTTGATCAATGCCAGCAGTAGTATCCATCCAGGTTTCATACCCACCTCACTGTTGTACCGCCGCGACCTGATCGATCCTGGCCGGCGCTGACGTGTTTGGCTTTTTGAGCTGCTCGGCACGATACTTCGCCTCGCTGAACTGCGCCGGGCTCAACTTGAAGCGCGAGACCAGGTCTGCAGCCTGCTGCCACTTGTCCTGGTACAGCAGCAGGCTGACCAGGTTGACCGCCGCCAGGGAGTTGTTGTCCTTGAGCTCGATGGCAGTCAGGAACTCGAAGCGGGCCTGTTCGACGTTGCCAAGGTCAAGGTAGACCACCCCCAGGTCGTTGCGCATTTTCTCATCGGTCGGTGCCAGACGTACCGCCCGCAGCAAATGACGCTCAGCCTGGACGTTGTCACCGCGTGCCGAAGCCAGCTGACCCAGGCCATGCTCGCCTTCGGCTGCCAGGCAACTGCCCAGCAAGCTGCGGTACAAGGGCTCGGCCTCGCTACGACCGAGCAGACGCCACACCTTGGCCTTGCGCAGACGCACCTGGGCCATGTCCGCGGGCAAGGCCTCAAGATGCGCCAGGCTGGCATGGGGCCGGCCTTCGCCGAGCATCTCGTCGGCCATACTCAATGCCAGCTCCTGGCTCGAATCGAGCTTGGCACAACTGGCCGTGTTCCCGGCAAGGGCCGACCAGGGCGCGCGGCCGGCCGTGGCGCAACCGCCGAGCACCATCAGGCTGATGATCACCACGACTGCTTTCATGCATGCATCTCCCTTCATGACGAAGCCAAGGCCTTGGCCAATGCCGTAAGACCGGGACCGGCGAGCACAATCAGCAAGGCCGGAAACAAGAACACCATCATCACCACCGACATTTTCCCGGACATCTTCGAGACACGTTCCTGCATCCCCGTCAGGCGCCGATCATCGAGCAGTTGCTTGAGTGCCAGCAGCGACTTCATTGCCCCGCCACCTTGGGTGAGCAACTGCTTGAGGATCACGCAGGTGTCGCTGAACTCATCCACCGCCAGCAGCTGCGAGGTTTTCTCAAGCTCCGGCACCAGGGCCAGGCCCGAGTCGACCCGCAGTAAAACGCCGCGCAATTCTTCACTGAGCGCCGGCAGCAATTGCCGGCCTTCCTGGCTCAGCACCCGCAGCGCTTGCTCTACCGCAAGGCCCGATTCAAAGAGGATGCGCAGCAAGGAGATAAACGTGGACACCTCGCGGGCAACCTGTTGCTGGCGCCTGGACGCCGCCCATGCCAACAACCGTTTGGGCAACAGGTAGCCGATACCCAGTGCAAATATCGGCATCACCAGCCAGGCCGTGGGGCTGTCGCGGTACAAGGTTTCTTCGACCACCACGGCAATGCCCAGCGCCAGCAACGGCACGCCCACCTGGCAGGCGGCGAACACCGCCCGCTGGCGGCTGCGACGCCAGCCGATGCGATCGAGCAATTGCCGGGTTTCGCCGTCCAGGGTCTGCAGCCGTTGCGCGAGGTGACTGCTACCCAGTTGATGCAGCCAGTTGTCCAGACGATTGTCCCGGGCCAACTGCCCCTGCAGCCGCTGCGCCACCAGGCGTTGCCGGCGTTGCTGGCGCAGCAGGTGCCCGCACAACAGCACGAAGGCGGCGAAGAACAGCACGGCGCAGAGCATCAAGGCCATCTCATTGACTCCGCAACATGCGCCACAGCGCCAGGCAGCCGAACACCTGCAAGGCAAAGGCGCTGATCAACATGATCTGGCCACTGCTGTCTTGCCACATGCTCAACAGGTACTTGGGATTACTGAACAGAAAGTAGGCCGCCATGCTCACCGGCAACGCCCCGAGCACCACGGCAGTCATGCGCGTTTCTCCGGTCATGGCGCGCAATTGCCGGGCGCCCTGCTCGCGCTCGCGGATGGTCTTGATGAGGTTTTCCAAAAGCTCGCTGGCATTGCCGCCATAGCGGTGGTTGATCCGAAGGCCCAGGGCAAACAAACGCAGTTCGTCCTGGTCGTACAGCTCGGCCAAGTCCTGCACGGCGTCGTCCAGGCCCACGCCCATTTGCACGTTGCGCCGAACCCGTTGCATGACACCCTGCAAGGGTTGCCTGGCGGCATCTATCGCCCCCAGCACAGCATCGCTCAGGGTGCGACCGGCTTTGAGGCTGCGCACGCTATGGTCGAGCAACTGCGGCAGCTGTTCGATCATGCGCTGGCGCCGACGGTGATAGCGCCAGCCCAGGTACAGGCGAAACAGCAGCGGCCCGAGCAGCAGCAACCCCACTCCCGCCACCCAGCTCAGTGCCAGGCCCGCCATCAGCGATAGCAGCGCCCAGATCGCCAGCCACGATAACAGTCGCTCGTTGTGCCGCTCGAGACCGGCGCGTTGCAGCAGGCTGTCGAGCCAGTCGCGCCGAGGCGCCGTCACCGCAGACGACACATCCTGTGCCTGGCCAAGCCGTTGCAGGATGCGCTCGGTCGCCGACTTGCGCATACCGGCGTAGAACAAACGAACCGATACCCCCAGCAAGGCCAGGCAGATCAAAGCCAGCACCAGTGCGATCACGGATGAGGCTCCGAAAATTCGCGCCGCAGTTTGGCGCTGGCCGGGTTCGGTGCCTCACGAACAAAACCTTCGCCGGTGCGCCGGTCAAAGCGGAACAAGGTGTTGGTGACGTACACATCGTCGCGCACCCCGACCACTTCCAGCACCTCGCTGACACAGCGACGGCCATCGGCGAGCCGGGTCAGCTGGATCACCACATCCAGGGCTGCGCAGATCATCTGGCGCAGGGTTTTCTCGGCCACCTGGCGACCCGTCAGGCCCACCAGCGTCTCCAGGCGCAACAGGGCATCCTGAGCGGAGTTGGCATGCACGGTGCTCATCGAGCCGTCATGACCGGTGTTCATCGCCGTCAGCACATCGAGCACTTCGACGCCGCGGATCTCACCCAGCAGGATACGGTCGGGACGCATCCTCAGGGCGTTGCGGATCAGTTCGCTGGCCTTGATCTCGCCATGCCCCTCGGCATTGGGTGGGCGGGTTTCCAGGCGTACCACATGGGGATGGTCCAGCTGCAGCTCGGCGACATCCTCGATGGTCACCAACCGCTCATTGGGGGTGATCAACTGGCTGAGTATGTTGAGCAGGGTGGTCTTGCCGGTGCCGGTGCCGCCGCTGACCAGAATATTGCAGCGCTTGGACACCGCCAGTTGAATGAAGTCGAGGATGTCTGCATCGATGGTGCGGGTAGCGATCAGGTCGGCGCTCTTGAGCATGTCCTTGCGGAATTTGCGAATCGACAGGCAAGGCCCGTCCAGCGCTACCGGCGGGATGATCGCGTTGACCCGGCTGCCGTCGGGCATGCGTGCATCGACCATCGGCGAGGACTCATCCAGGCGCCGCCCCAGGGGCGCAAGAATGCGCTGCATCACCCGCTCCACATGGTGGGCATCGATAAAACGCAGGTCCGTCTGCTGCAGCACCCCGGCCCGCTCGATAAACACCCGGTGCGGACCGTTGACCAGAATTTCGGTGACGCTGGCATCGCGCAGCAGCACCTCAAGCGGACCGAAGCCGGTCAGCTCATCGACGATTTCTTCAGCCAGGCGCTCCATCTCGTAGCGTGACAGCGCCAGGTGCAGCCGGGCGATGTAGTCACCCACCTGCTCCACCACAAACTGCGCCAGCGCCGGGCGCGACCCTTCCAGCAGATTGCGTCCGCTGTCTTCGATGGCATCGATGATGAAGCGGTGCAAGGCGCGCTTGAGCCCCTGAGGGTCATTGCCCAGGTTATGCCGGGCGCCACCGAACAGCTCATCAGCCGTGCTCATTTTTGCCCCCAGAGTCTGTTGAGCCAGCTCCCCGAGGGTGGTTTGCTGTGCTCCGAGCGCCGGGCCAGCCGCTCACCCAGGGCCTTGAGGTGGTGGGTAAGGCTTTCCCGCGGGGCCAGTTCGAACAGGGTCAGGCCCTGGTTCTTGGCATTCAGGCGCACCTCGGGGCTGTAGGGCAACACCACCAGCAGCGGCAGGCCATAGCGCTTGCTCAAGGCTTCGGAATCCGGGGCCACACCCTTGAGGTAGCGGTCCACCAGCAAGCTTGCATGTTCAAGCTTCATGCCTTTTTCCCGCCACAGGGTCAGCACATCAAGGTTGCGCCTGCACTCCATGACATTCTGGTCGGTGTACCAGACCAGCTTGTCGCAATGACTGACAAAGGTACGTAGGGCCTCGCAATCGGACTGGCCGGTGAGGTTCACCACAATGTGCTGAAAATGCTGGCGCAAGGCACTGAGCAACATGTACAGCTCGGCGGCGCTGGTGCGCTCAAGCGGTTCGTCGGTTTCGCCGTAGGCCAGGAGGCGCAGGCCCGAGCTCTCCCGGGTGAAGGCACTGTCGATCAGGGTGTTGTCCAGGCGCCGCAAATGCCGCAACGCATCGCCAAAATGAAACGAGGCTTCAAGTCCCAGCAGGGCCAGGCTGTCGCCCCGGGGCAAGCCCAGGTCGAGCAGCAAGGTCTGCTGGCCGCTGCCCTGCACCACCCGCGCCAAGTGGGTGGTGAGCAAGGCACCGTCGGAGGCACATTGGCTGCCATACAGGACGGTCAAGCCACCCAGGCTCGGGTTGCTGGCAACCGCCGGCAAGCGCTTGCTCAGGCGCCGCACCAGCCCGGCCACTTCGCTTGAGCGCGAGCCGTAGGCGACAAAGTCCCGGGCGCCGGCGCGCATGGCGTTGAGCACCAGTTGATTGTCCATGCCATCGCCCAGAGCGACGATCGCCAGCATCGGCTTGGCTTCCAGCACCCCTTCGATCAAGGCGCACTGATTGACCACCTGCTCGCGGTCCAGGCCCACGAAGATCAGGTTGGCGAAGGTGACGTCGATCAGCGCCAACAGCTCATCGAGGCTGCCACGGCCGGTACCGACCACCTGCCCCAGCGGCGCCAGGGCGCCTTGCAACCACTGCAGGTCTTCGTCGTTTCGCGTGATGGCAATAAACGTCTGGCTCAGGCTTTCGCTCATTGGGATAACCCGCTGCGACCTTCAAAGTCGCCGTTTTCCAGAAAGAACAGCCGGCCCCAGCTCGGGTCGTAATTGCGCAGCCCTTCGCCCGGCAACGACGGCAATTGGGCATTGGCCGCCAGGGGCTGAACCAGGTGCGGGGTGACGATCATCAGCAATTCGGTTTCATCGCGCGCCACAGACGACTGACGAAACAGCGCCCCGATGATCGGCAGGTTGCCCAGTCCCGGGAACTTGTCGACCGCCGAGCGCGTAGTGCTGCTGATCAGGCCGCTGATCACGAAGCTTTCGCCATCAGCCAGGGAAATACTGGTGTCGGTGCGTCGTACCGTAAGCCCCGGCACCAGGGTGCCGGCAATGTTGACTGCCTTGCCGTAATCCAGCTCGCTTACTTCTGGCGCCACCTTGAGGGTGATACGGTCGCGGCTGATCACCGTGGGCGACAAGGCCAGGCGAATACCAAATTCCTTGTACTCGATCGACACGCTGTCACTGCCACTGCTGGGCACCGGAATGGGTATTTCGCCGCCGGCCAGAAAGCTTGCGGTCATACCGCTGAGCACTACCAGGCTGGGACGCGCCAGGGTGTAGGCAAAGCCGCTGTTTTCCAGGGCATTGATGGCGGCGAGAAATCGGCTGCTGCCGCCGCCAAAGACAATGTTGAATACATCGTTGTCCAGCGGGATACCCGGGCGTATGTCGGCGTACTGGCCAGGTGCGGTCATTACCCCCGGCACATGGTCGGGCCTGACGAAGGTATTGGGCACCGTGCCCGGCGAGCCGAACAGGGCATTATTGGAGCCTTTGAAAAACAGTCGCGCCCCCGCTTCCTTGAACTTGGTGCGATTGACTTCGACAAAGCGGATATCCGCTTGCACCTGACTGGGCAATGCAGGGTCTTGCGACGGCGGCAAGGCGCTCTCGGCCATGTCGGCGGTGGCCACGCCCTTGACGAACACCATGGCCTGGCGCGGGGCCTTCGAACAGGCGGTCCAGAGCATGAGACTGGTGGCACCGGGGTTGAGCGCCGTCAACAGAACAGCGTCGTCGCCACTGGCCTGTACATCAGCGATTTTCGAATCACCCACGGCCACCCGAGTGATATGCACCGGCACCCGCACCTCTTGTTGCAGGCCCTGGTCGATCTCGATCGCTGCCGGCAGCCGCTCGATCGCTGCACACCCGGTGTTGGCCGCCCGGGCCTGAGAAACCAGCGCGGCGGCACACAGCCACACGCACAGCACTTGTTGAGTTACCCGCACGGAACGACTGCTCATTGAAGGGCATCCTAGCTGGTTGAGTCAGGGAGTAGGTTGGCCGGATTGATTGCCTCGGATGATTTCCATGCCGCGACGCGCCGAGGTACCGGCAACAGCCTGAGGCACCGGTGCCTGGGCCAACTGACTGAAGCGGTAGAGTTCGCGGTTGGCTTTGTCCATCTCCGCCACGCGGCTTTGTGGATCGGACCCGTAGCGCGCCAGCAGTTTTTCTTCGGCGCTGCGTACCGCCAGGCGCAAGCTGCCAGTCTGCGCGGCGAGCATCAAACGGCTGGCCAATGCTTCGGGTACGGCCAGGACCACGGTGCGGGCGGCGCTGCGTTGTTGCTCCTGGCGCGCCTTTTCATCGACCGGTGGATTGACCGGCTTGCCGTCATTGGCCAACCCCAATTGTGTGCCGACGCTGAGCAGGCGCAGGGCGGGCAGTACCACCTGGGCGGTGGCCTGGGGATTATGTTCCGCTTCGCGCAGATAGAGCAGTACATCGACGTAATCGCCCGGGCTCAACTGGCCGGCGGCACCGACCACCTCGTCAACCGCCACGGCCAGCGCACGTTCATGCGGGTGGATCATGCGGGCCAGCGGGCCGCCGGCCTCGAAGCTGCCCGCCTCCAGCCAGGTACCGGCTGGCAGGGCCCGCCAACTGCTGCGCCCCAGCACTTGCTCGAAAGTCTGGAAGCTGCCCGCTGGTGCTACCTGCAAGCGCTCCAGCAGCAGGTCGTCGGCAGTGAGTGGGGTATAGGGCGCCACATCGCGACGCAGGACCACCACGGGTTGACGCATTTCGTCCGTGGCGCTGGTGACGACCTGTTGCACCACAGGGGCCGTAACGGGGGCTGCGACAGGGGCTTGGGCAGGACGGCTGAGTTCCAGCCCCCAATAGCCTGCCAGCAAAGCGCCGAGCAAAAAGAGTCCCGCAAGAATGATGGTTAAGCGACTGCCCATGCCGGTACTCCTTTTGCACTGCCCGTCCCTTGCAACCGCCTTTGAACCGGCCAACAGCGTTGCCCTGAAAGCAACTATTTCGCTATTTGAAGGTAGCGCAGCGAAGACAAAACGCCATTACCCGCCAGAATTTTTTCCGTCGTAATACTGACAACCCTCTGAATCAACGACTTACTGGCGTCAGTTTCCGCACTATCACTTTCGTATTAATGCCTTCTTACATTTGCTGGTTTTTCAGCGGTTGACGATGCTGTGATGGCAAAGGGGAATCATCGACCCGCCCCTGCCATCTGCGCCCTTGTGCGCAAGGAGAAGTGCCATGCGTGTATCCCGGATTCTCAAGAGCTGCAAAGAATTCTTCTATCGCAAGGACGGGGCGTCCGGTATCGAGTACGCCATCATTGCAGCGATGGTTGCGGTGGTATTGGCGGGGTTCGTTGGGGATATCTCCGGACATGTCAAAACGACGTTCGAAACAATCGAAACATCTCTCAAGCCTACTCCTGCTCCTAGTGGTGGTGCGTAATCGTACGATGAGGCTGTGTTAACCACATCCACCACCGCCAAAGGAATGACCATGTCAATGTCACGTCAACAGATACTCTTGGTGGATGACGAACAGGATGCCTTGCTGGAACTGGCCGAACTGTTGGAGGGCGAGGGTTTTTGCTGCTACACGGCTACCTCGGTGAAACTCGCCCTGCAACAACTCACCCGCCACCCGGACGTGGCACTGGTGATCACCGACCTGCGCATGCCCGAAGAGAGTGGCATTTCACTGATCAAGCGCCTGCGCGAGCACACTGCCCGCCAGCACCTGCCGGTGATCGTCACCTCAGGGCATGCCGACATGGACGACATCAGCGACCTGCTGCGCCTGCAGGTGCTGGACCTGTTCCGCAAGCCCATCTACCACACCCGCCTGCTGGAAACCCTCGACAACCTCTTCCCTCAACCACGCCTGCACCTGGTGAACTGACCAAGCCTTCATCGCGGGACAAGCCTGCTCCTACCGGGTCCCCCTCCCCGGCACGAGCGGGCTTGCCCCGCGTTGGCCAGTTCTGCCTTGATGACGGCTACAGGTTGCAGGCCCTGTAGCCGCTGGCGATAGCCTGCGATCGGCCGCGCAGCGGTCGTGATCCCTATCGCAATTACAGCTGGTAACTGAAACTCAAGGTATACCGCGGCCGGCGGTTGAAGCTGTCCAGTGCAATGTCCGACATCGGCTTGGCCGCCTCCAGCGAGATGTTGTAGTAACGGGCATCACCAAACCTCAACCCCAGCGCCGCCGACGACAGCTTCGAATCGCGCACCTCAAGCTCGTTGAACCAGCTGCGCGCCGCATCCAGCACCACATAAGGCTGCAGGATCTTCAGCCAGTCGCCCTCACGCTTGAAGCTGTAGTTGACCTCATAGGCTGCCCCCCAGCCCTTGTCGCCCGACGCCTGGTCACTGGGATATCCACGACCAAAACTCTGCCCACCGAACACTGCCCGCTCGCTGTCCGGCAGGCTGTCGCCGCTCCAGTACAACGCTGCCGAGGCCACGCCCTGCCAGTTGTCAAAAAACCGGTCACTCTGCACCCCCGACAGGCGCAGGCGCAAAAAATCCAGGTCGATGTCGCTGTCGGTCTTGGCCCCCAGGTAATCCAGCCCCTGATAGGCTCCGACACTGACGATGCGCAGTTGCCGGGCATCCGCCACGCGCCAGTCCCCCTCGAAGGCCAGGGCCCTCAAGTCGGTGCGGCTGCTGATCTTGAGCGGGAAGCCGACGACTCGGTAATCGGTGTTGTCATTGACGGCATACAAGCGTGCAGCAACGCTGAGCCATTCGTTGGGCGAGGCAATCAGTGTTTGGCCAAGGCCAATCGAATAGCGATCGTTCTCGCGGTGCTGCTTCAGGTTGATGCCGTTGTTCAGGCGCACCAGGGCACTGGGGTCGCTGCGGTACTGCGAGGCCGACAGGGTCAACTGGCTGCCCTCGCTGTCCAGGTACTGGGCGTAGTCCAGGCGATAGTAGTGTTCGTGATCATCTCCCGGCGGGAACAGGGCACTGAAACTCACCTGCTCGGCCAGTGAGGTCTGGGCGTTGCTGCTCACCCCCAGCAGCGCCTGAATGTCCTCGCGGCTGCCGTCGGTCAGGTTAAGGGTCGAAGTGAACGGCTTGCGTGAAGCCTGGGCAACCAGTTTGGTCGCGCCATCGGTGGTTGCCGGCGGCGGCACTTGCGCCTGGAAGGTGATGCCCGGTACCCGGCTCATCAACGAGGTGTAGCGCTCGAACGACTGGCGCGTGAGGGGGCGCTCGGCCTTGAGCTTGCTGAACAGTTTGTCCAGGTACGCCGATGCCGGGCCGATATCGCCGCGCAGTTCGAAGTCACGAATATAGCCTTCGACCAGCACCACCCGCACACGTCCATCGGCAAAATCCTGAGGGGGCAGGTAGGCATACGAAAGCAGGTAGCCATCGTGCTGGTAACGTTGCGTCAGACGGCGGGTCGCCTCGATCAGTTCGGCCAGGGTGACTTCGCGGTTGACCAGGTCCCGGTAGTTGTCACGCAGGTCACTCAAGGGGTAGATCGTACCGCCCTCGATGCGCACTTTGCGCACCATCACCCGGGTACTCATCAGCAACGGTTGCTGCTGGGGCACGGGCGCTGGCGTTTGCAGGTCAGGCGTCGAGGGCCGAAAGGCATCGGCGGGCAGGTTGGGCGCCGGCAGGCTGCGTTCGACATCGTTGCTGTTGAGGAAGCTTGGCAGGGGTTCGGCACTTAGCACGCTTGCCCAGGACAACCCCAGAATCGCAACCACCAATGGACGCATTGGACGCTCCATGATCCCGAAAATACGAGGGAACCCAAGTGGTTCCCTCGTCAGACTCAAGCGTAGGTGTTGCCCGAACAATCGTCTAATGAAGGCGGGTGCTTCAAGGTTGCGCCCCGGTCAGTCCATTCTTGAGGCCGCCAACCAATCCATTGAGTGCTCCGCCCAGGCCTCCGCCCTGCTGCCCACCTGGGGTGAGCAAGCCGCCCACCTGATCGACTGTCTTACCGACTTCGTTGACGGTAGCCCCCACGGTGCTGACCACCGGGTTGCTGCTGGCCGCATCCACCTGGGTACCCAGGCCGCTCACCGCCCCACCCACCTTGCTCACCAGGTTGTCGACCGGCGCACCGATACCGGTGGCCGCGCCGACTTGACCGGTAACGCTGGCGACGCTGCTCACCACAGGCGTGACCGCAGCGCCTACGTTGGTGGTCAGTGCCGCTGTCGGCACAGCCGCGCCGGCACTGGCTACGCCGTTGCCACCCACGAGCGTGCCCACTGAGGCCACGGTGTTGCCCACCGCCACCGCAGCACCGCCCGTGGTGCCGAGCAAGGCATTGTTGCTGCCTGCATCAAGGCCAGTGCCGACACCAGCCACCGCGCCGCCCACCGTTTCCAGAAGGCCCGGCTTGCCGCCAGGACCGTTCACCAGGCCGCCGGACGTGTCGACCGCGCCACCGACATTGCTGACCAGTCCACCTACCGCAGTGGTCAACGGATTGCCACCGCCAGCGCCGGCGACCTTGTCACCCACGCCATCGAGTGTGCCGCCCACCTTGCCAAGTACTGAATCCAGCGGGCCACCAAGCTTGGTCTGGTTGCCGAGATTGCCGGTAGTGGTCTCTACCAGCGAGACCACCGGTACCAATACCTGGTTACTCAACTTGTCGTTGAGACTGCCCAAGGGGCCGGTGGTGCTCTGGGTGCTCAGGGTATCGCCGAGCATGGTCACGGCCTGCCCGACATTTCCTACCACGGTGTTCACCACCGGAATGTGTTCAATCAAGTCGCTGCCGCCCAATTGCTGGACGCCGCCGCCAAGGTCGGACACACCGTTGCCAACACCGGCCACCGTGGTGCCGAGGGCATTGTTGCCGGTACCCAACTGGCCCAGGCCGGCGCTCACCCCGGTGCCGATGCTGTTCACCGCGTTGCCTGTCGAGGTCACCAGGCCTCCGGCACCAGTGCTGCCCACTACGGGCAGGGTATCGACGGCCGTCCCTACGCCTGCAACGCCAGTGCCGACACCAGCCACGGCGTTACCCACCTGATCGACCACCTGGCCGGTGACCAGAGGTGTGGTCGCACCGCTGCCCGGATCGCCACCGCCGGGATTGCCGGTGCCGGGGTTTCCGGTGCCCGGATCGGTGCCACCCTCGCCGCCGCCGGTGCCACCTGTCCCTCCCGTCCCACCTGTACCTCCAGTGCCTCCCGTACCGCCGGTTCCGCCTGAACCCGCGCCGCCACCCGCTAGGCCGCCATCCCCGGTGCCGCCCGTGCCGCCCGTGCCGCCACCTGCGCTGCCATCACCGCTGCCCCCGGTTCCAGCGTCGGTGCCGGCTTCGGTGGGTGTCGAGCTGTCGACATGGCTCTTGGAGCCACCGCCGCCGCTGCTACAGCCACCAAGACTGACCGCCAGGGCCAGGACCAGGGCTGTACTTGCTTTCCACGCTTGAGATTTCATGGGCGACTCCGTTGCCGCTGCTCGTTGTAAGAGAACGACACACGCAGCGCCATTCTCCGTTACGAACATCTGAGCGCGGGCACCGACGGCAAACAATCCAGAACTTGGTATTAACCCCTTCTATACCTTTAGCCGGTAAAAATATCGGCCATCCAATCAATGACTTGGGTGAGCCGAAAGGCAGCATCCAGGCACACTCCACTTTGGCGCTATCACTAATTGAAGGGGCATCAGGCCCCTTATTCATTGATCTGGAACTCGACCCGGGCGGTTTGCCCGCTCTCGTCCAGCGCACTCAACTCGACCCGACCGGCCTGCTCGAAACGCGCACTCAGGCGCTCCTGACCAACCGATTCACCCAGCGGCGCGCCATTGAGGAACCACCAGCGCCTGCCGCTGCCCCCCAGTGCCGACACCTCCAGACGCAGCGGCTCGCTGCTGGTGGCTGGACGGCGCAGTTCATCGCCCTGGCGAACGCCGACTATCGACAACGGTGGCGCACTGGCCGGCACGTGCGGTGGGCAAGCGGGATCGACCCTGGGCAGGCGCACTTCACGCCGTTCCACCCGTGGCAACCAGGGCTCCAGTGGCGCGGGCCACAGGGCAATCTCCCGGGCCGCGGCACCTGCACAACTGGCATCGACCCGCAGCCCCTGGGCGTTGACCCAGACCGTTTCACGCAGGCCAACGCTCAGGGGCTGATCGGCCGCCTGCAGGGTGGGCGGCGTGGTGCCATCCAGGGTCCAGGCAAAGCGTTGGCGCCGGCAATTGGTGTCCTGCCGCGCCAGCGGTTGCCCCAACGGCCAGCAGATCGCCGCCACGCCGACATTGGCCGGTACCGCCGCCACCGGAGCGGCAATGCCGCGCTGGCTGTCGCGGTTACTCAACACGTCGTGAACCTGCAGCATCAGCGGCGCCGCAGAAGCCAGGCCGAACTGCCCGGGCACCGGCGTGCCGTCGGGCCGGCCGATCCAGATACCGATCAGGTAACGCGGCCCGACACCAATCGACCAGGCATCCCTGAAGCCATAACTGGTGCCGGTCTTCCACGCCAGCAACGGGCGCTGCACCAGCTCGGCATGGGGGTCGCGATCCGGCCGCGCCTGACCACTGAGAATGCGCCGGATGATCCAGGCACTGCCTGCTGACAACAATCGGCGCTCGGCCAATGGCGCGCCCGGCTGCAACCGGATCGGCGCACTCAGGCCGCCCCGCGACAAGGCACCGTAACCGGCTACCAATTCTTCAAGGCGGCTGCCGGCACCACCGAGAATCAGCGACAGGTTGGGCTCGGCAAGGGGCGGCAGGATCAGAGGTACACCACCGCTGCGCATCTGCGCGGCGAAGCGCTTGGGCCCATAGGCTTCAAGCAACTGCACCGCCGGCAGGTTCAATGACAGCGCCAAGGCCGAGCTGGCCGCCACCGGGCCACTGAACCCCATGGAGAAATTTCCTGGCCGGTAATCCCCATAGCGTCGGGGCACATCCTGGAGCAGGGATTCGGAGTGGATCAGGCCATCGTCCATGGCCATGCCGTAAAGGAAGGGCTTGAGCGTGGAGCCCGGCGAACGCAGTGCAGTAATCATGTCGACATGGCCAAAGCGGCGCTCGTCATTCAAATCGACCGAACCCAGGTACGCTCGCACCGCCATGTTCTGTGCCTCCACCACCAGGATCGCCGCCGAGGTGCGTTCCGGCAGGCGCGCCCGCCAGCCCAGCAGCAGGTCCTCCAGGCGGCGCTGCAACGAAGCATCGAGGGTGGTGCGGATCAGCGGTGGGCTGTGTGGTCTGTTCAGGCGCCGGGCCAGCAAGGGGGCGAGAGCCGGCTCTTGCCTGGGCGCCAGCAGCAAGGGTTCCTCCAGCGCCTCGGCCACCCGTTGCTGTGGCCACACCTGGTAGTCGAGCAGACGTTGCAGCACCTTGTCGCGGGCCACTTGCGCGCGCGCCGGATGGCGATCAGGACGCAAGCGGCTCGGTGCCTGGGGCAACACCGCGAGCAACGCTGCCTCTGCCGGGGTCAGGTGCAGCGGCGACTTGCCCAGGTAGGCCCAACTGGCGGCAGCCACGCCCTGCAAGGTACCGCCAAAAGGCGCGCGATTGAGGTAGATCTCCAGAATCTGCGCCTTTGACAGGTGCCATTCCAGCTGCGCGGTGCGCCACAACTGGCGCAGTTTGCCGGGCAAGGTACGCGAGTGCGGATCGAGCAAGCGCGCCACTTGCATCGACAGCGTGCTGCCCCCCGACACCACGCGTCCACCGCGCACGTTCTGCCAGGCTGCCCGGCCCAGGGCCAGGGGATTGACCCCGGGGTGGTGATAGAACCAGCGATCCTCGTAGGTGAGCAGCGCCTGCAAGTAATACGGCGACACCTGATCGCTGCTCACTGGGTAACGCCACACGCCTTCGGCATCGGCAAAACGCCAGAGGGGCGTGCCGTCCTCCGCGAGCACCACCCGCGCCAGATCATCAGCCGGCAGGGGCAATGGCCACAGGCGATCAGCGCCCCACAGCACGGCACACACCAGCAACACGGCACCTGCCACAGCACTCAGCCGTTTTGCCATCGGACTGCGCGGGCAAGCTAAGATGTGCATCGGGCAACCCTGTGACTGACAGTGAACAGGGAACTGACCTGGCCAGTGAATGGCCAAAGGCTTGGCAACGGCAGACTCGCCGAATCGATCATCAGGAAGCAACTATGCATGTAGAAGGTTTTTTCGAGTGGCTTGGCCAGGCACTGGGGGCGCTGATCCGCTTTGTCGTCGATGGTCTTAGCGGGTTGTTCAACCTGCTGGCCAACGCCGGGGGCAACTTCATCGATGGCCTGGCGCAGACCTTGGGCATGGACACCTCACTGGTCAGCATCATCGCCCTGATCATCGGCCTGATGCTGCTGTATTCGGCCATCCGTGCCTTCATGCGCGCCTCGATCATCCTCGGCATTATCTGGTTGCTGCTGGGGTTGTGGGTGTTGAGCTGGATCATTCACTGATCGCCGGGAACGACTGACTACCCGTAGCCGCTGCCCAAGGCTGCGATCGACTGCATAGCAGTCGCCATTTGCGGTCGCTTCGCGACCGATCGCAGCCTGACGGCAGCAGCTATATCGCGCTAGCGGGCCTTGACCACCAACTCTCCCGCTGTCTCACCCACCGCCTGCACATTCGGTCGGTACATCGACTCCACCTGCGGCGGCGGCACCCGGTAGGTGCCCGGCGTAACGGCTCGCGCCAGGTACAGCAGGTGCGTGGTGCCATAGCCTTCAAGGTTCAGCGCCGCCACGTAGCGGTCATCACGAAACTCCTGATGCACCACGTTGGCGTTCTGCATCGATTCACGCCACTGCTTCACGGCGCTGCTGGCGTTCTCAAGGCTGGCCGCGCTTTGCGCCAGGTTCTGGTTTTCCAGCTCCAGGCCCGCCGGCAACAAGTCGACCACCAGGGCATCCGGCACCCGCGTTGTCGACGTCAATGCCAGATGCACCAGCACCAGGTCACCGCTGTTGAGAGTACGCAGGTCCAGCGCCTGTCCATTCATGCCCAGGAATTCACGGCGGATGGTCATACCGTTGCTGCTGGCCGCCGGCGCTTGACGCGGGTAGCCAGACACGGTCAGTTGCTGGAACAGTGTGTCGCTGCCCTGGTTCTGCACGGTCAGCGGCGAGGCCAGCAGCGGGCCTTCGAGTTTCAATCCCGATTGCGCCGCATCCAGTTCCCGCACTTCACCCGCGCTATCCAGGCGTGCCGTCCATTTACCCTCCGGCTTCCCCAGCAGGCCACGGCCGGCAAGGAACAGCGCGTTGCGCTCCTGGGTCGACAGCCAGCGATTGGCCGCCAGCTCATCCGACAGTTCGAACAACCGCGCATCGAGGGTATTGCTGGCCAGGTTGTTCTCTTCGAGCAAGGCCAGGATCAACGCCTGGTCACGCACCGGGCTGCCATAGTCTCCCAGCCAGTCGTCGCTGCTGCGGCTGACCGCCAGGCCCGCCTGCAAGGCCTGTTCGGCCCGTGGCTTGTCGCCCATCTTGTCCAGGGCGATGGCCAGTTGTACCAGCGGCAAGCCGGAACGGGCATCGCTGCGCCGCTCGAACAGGCTGCGCAGCGCACCCAGCGGCGCCTGTTGCGTGCGCGCCAGCACCAGTGCGGCATAGGCCTGCACGGCAAAGCGGCTGTGCTCGGCATTCTTGCTGTAGCTGACCTCGATCAGGTTGCGCTCCTGCAGGTAGCGCAGCAGACGCTCGCTGGCTTTTTTCAAGGCATCGGCCGGCACGGCATACCCCTGCTCGCGGGCACGCAGCAGGAAGTCCGTGACATAGGCCGTCAGCCAATACTCTTCCTCGTCATCCGAACTCCACAGGCCGAAGCTGCCGTTGTAGCGCTGCATGCCCAGCAAGTGCTCGATGCCCATTTCGATCTTGCGTTTGCGCACCTCGGCCGGCTCGCCGGTGATGCCCAGGCGCTTGAGCGTTGCAGCATCGGCGTAGAGCGAGGGGTACAGGCCGCTGGCGGTCTGCTCCAGGCAGCCATACGGATAGGCTTCCAGGGCGCGGATCTGCTCGGCCAGGTTCAGCGGTGGCCGACTCGACAACGCCAGCATGGCTTCAAGACCTTGCGGCTCGAACGCGGCCAGATCGCCCTCGGGCAGGCTCCAGGGCTGATCCTTGAGCGCTACCCGGTACTGCTTGAGCATCGCCGGATAGGCCGGACGCACGCCCAGGGTCCAGTCACGGCTGAAGGCTGCGGCCTGCTCGCCCGGCAGTTGCAGGCCCAGGACCTCGACCTTGACCTTGCCCTGCCCCAGGCCTCCATTGGCCTGCACGGGTACCAGCACTGTGACGCGCTGGCCCTGGGTCAGATCCAGGCTCTGCTCGGCGGCGCCCAACAGGCTCAGTTGGCCTTCGGTGCTTACGCGCACAGTGAGTTTCTGCGCCTGCCCCGAGAGGTTCGACAGGTCCAGCGCCAGGGTGGTGCGGTCGCCACCGGCGAGGAAGCGCGGCGCCGACAGTTCGGCAATCAGCGGGGCGGCAACTACCGTCTTGCCTTCGGCAACGCCATAGCGCTCATCGGTCCAGGCCTGGGCCATCAGACGCAGCTCACCGTTGAAGTCGGGAATGTCGACAGTGGCTTCACCCTCGCCATTTTCGTTGAGTGTCACTGGGGCACTCTGCTGGGCAACGATGGTGACACTGGTATTGGGACGCTTGCCGCCCTTGGCCATGGCCGCATCGCCACCAAATGCCAGGCTGGCCAGACGGCCCTGCCCGGCTTCGATCAACTGGCCATAAATGTCCAATTGGTCGGCACCATAGGCCTTGCGCCCGAACAAGCCGGTGAACGGGTCCGGGGTCGGGTATTCGGTGATATTGAGGATACCCACGTCCACCGCCGCCAGCAGCACATGGACCTCTTTGGGCACGCTGCCGTCGGCATTGCGCGCCTGTACCTTGACGGTCAGCGGCTGCTTGGGTCGCATTTTTTCCGGCGCGGCAAGCGTCACGGCCAGCTTGCGTTCGGCGCGGTCCAGCGGCAGGTGCAGAACGCCCACGGCGCGCTTGGGTGTGGCATTGACCTTGCGCTCGCCCGGGCGAATCACCAGGGCACTCACATACAGGTCATGGCGAGCCCATTTCGGGTCGAGCTTCACGGCAAAGGTCTTGCCCTCGGCCGGCACGTCGATTTCCTGCCACCACAGCGGCCCATCGCTGGACTCGACCATCAGATAGCCCGTGCCGGCCGCAGGTGGGGTCACGGTGATAGTGGCCGTTGCGCCATCGGCATAGGAGGGTTTGTCCAGCGCCAGTTTGACCTGGTCCGGCCGTACCGCCCCCCCGTCTGCGTTGTCCTGGGCGCGGTAGCCGGCCCAGAAGCGGGCGCTGGATACCAGGCCCGTCTGCGGGTCTTCGACCTCGACGCGGTACGGCCCCCACTCGACCTGGAAGTTGAGCCGTGCGGTGCCGCCCGCCTTGACGCTGACGGTCTCTTCGCTCTGGGTGAGGAATTTTTCGTTGAAGTTGTAGCTCCAGCCGTCGCTCTGGGAGTAGTTCCAGTAGTAATCACGGCGCTCGCGAATCAGGCGCACCTTGAGGTTGTCGGCAGCCAGTTTGTTGCCGTCGCGATCGGCGACCAGCACTTCGAATTCCACCGGACCATCGCTGTCGGTTTCTTCTCCATCGAACAACCCGCGCACCCCCGGCAGGCGCTCGGCTGGCCAGATCGGCTGCTCCAGGCGCCGAGTGATCGGGCGGCCGCCGGACTCCTGCAAGCTGGCCTGCACGGTCAGTTGCAGCGGCGAGCGGGCCTCGGCCCATTTGCTCTCGATGCTCAGCGTGGTCTTGCCTTCGGCATCCAGGGTGATTTCTTCCAGCTCCAGGTCCTGGCTCAGCTCCTGCTCGGTGATCGAGCCGAACTGATAGCCCGGCAGCGCCGGCACCGCCTCACGCAGCGGACGCAGATAGGCCTGGCCGCTCAAGCGGTTGCCCGAGGCCGGGGCGCCATAGAGGTAGCGGCCATTCACTTCGATTTCAGCGGCCTGCTCCGGTCCAAGAGGTGCATCGCTGCCCTTGAGCTCCAGCGCCAGGCGCTCGGGCAGAAAGTCTTCGACCAGAAACTCATAGATCTGCTTCTTGCCACCGCCCAGGTCGAACAGCAGCTGCCAGCGGCCAGTCGGGGCTTCGCTGGCCAATTGCAGCGGGTATTGATACAGGCCGTTGCTGCCTGGTTCCCAGACAAACTTGCGGCTGATCTGCTCATCCGGTCGGCGCACTTCCACAGTCACCGGCTGTGGCTTGAGCGGACGGCCATCCTGGTCGCGCAGCAAACCATTGAGCAGCACGGTTTCACCCGGACGGTAGAGGTCGCGCGGGCCGAACACAAAGAACTGCAGGGGATTGGCCTGGGGGCCGGTGATGTCGAATTCGGCCAGGTCCAGTGCCGCATTGTTCAGGCGCAACATCGTGGTGTGTACGCCTTGATGGGCCAGCAATACGTCGGCCTTGGGTGGCATCGGCAATTGCGCATGGCCGTCGCTGTCGGTCTGGCCCTGGCCGAGTACCCGGCCTTCGGCATCGAGCAGTTCCAGGGAAACGCCGCTCAGGGCTTTGCCACCTTCCAGGCCTTGGGTGAACACATCCATCCGGTTGTGGTAGCGGTGGGCCGACACGCCGATGTCGCTCAAGGTGAACAGGGTCGCCGGTTGCGAATAGTCATAAGTGCCGGAGGCGCGCATCACTGCCAGGTACACCCCCGGCTCCTGCAGCGGCTTGATGCCGGCGATCGGCAGCAACACGGTTTCGCGGGTGTTGCGAGCGGGGTTGAGGTCAAAACGGCCACTGTAGACCAGCTCGGCCATGTCCAGGGTTTCTTTCGACTGGTAGTAGTACAGGCTGCTGTTGCGGCCCCAGGCGCTGAGAAAGGTGGCGAGCGATTCTGGCTTGATGCGGAAGAACTCGACATCGACCTTGTCGACGTTCAGCGCGATTACCGGCAGGCCTTCGGCCAGGCGGGTCGGCAGCAGCGAGCCACGGCTGGCAAAACCGATGGTGGCCTGCATGTCACGGGTTTCCAGACGGCTCACCGATTCTGCCGCCAAGCGATTGCCGTTGACGGCCTGCAGGCCGGCATCGACCGTCAGCACCAGCTTGCGTTGCGGCTCAAGGTGGCGCAGGCGCAGTTCCATGCCGTTGTCGGAGAGTTCCCAGGCGCCATCGACCTTGCCTTTGACGGTGTCGACCAGGTGCACTCGGTCGGCAAAATTCTGCTCGGCAT
This sequence comes from Pseudomonas vranovensis, assembly GCF_040438935.1. Taxonomy (NCBI): domain Bacteria; kingdom Pseudomonadati; phylum Pseudomonadota; class Gammaproteobacteria; order Pseudomonadales; family Pseudomonadaceae; genus Pseudomonas; species Pseudomonas vranovensis. The sequence continues at coordinate 4,237,440 of NZ_CP159259.1, forward strand.
CCAGCGGCACCGAGAAGGTCAGAGACAATGCACTGGCACCATCGACCTGGACTTCGGAAACATCCACCACGCTCAACTCACGACCGGCATAACGCTTGGCCAGGGTTTCGGCGCTTTCCCGCGCAGGCTTGGGTGCCGGTGCGGCCTCCTGGGTCAGGGTGGGCGTTGGCGCAGTGGCGGGCTTGTCCGGCGCAGACGAGTCGCAGGCACTGAGCAAGGCCAGCGCGCAGGCCAGCAACAATCCTTTGTTGAGCATGGAAATCACTCTTTGGCAGCAGATCTGAAGGAAGAACTATATATCACCCACGCCGCATCCGAGCGTGGCAACCCGGCTCAGACCGCAATCCGATGATTTGGTGCCCGTAGCGGCTACAATGTGCGGCTTGCCTGGAGCCGACATGTCCCGATTGCTGAGCGACTGGCGCGACCGCCCGACCCACACCAAGGTCTGGGCCCTGGCCGCGCCAATGATTCTTTCGAATATTTCCGTACCGCTGGTGGCCCTGGTCGACAGCGCCGTCATCGGCCACTTGCCCCATGCCCACCAGCTTGGGGCGGTGGCCGTGGGCGCCAGCCTGTACACCTTCCTGGCCTGGGTGATGGGTTTTCTGCGTATGGGTTCCACCGGCTTCGCCGCCCAGGCGGCCGGGCGCTCCGATGGCGCTGCATTGCGTCAGGTGCTGGTGCAGGGCTTGATCCTGGCGATGCTGTTCGCCTTGCTGCTGGGTTTGTTGGCCGTGCCCTTCAGCCACCTGGCGCTGCAATTGATGCAACCGTCGGCGGCGCTGGAGCAATCCACCCAGGACTTCTTCCAGACCCGCCTGCTGGGCCTGCCGGCAGCGCTTGCCAGCTTCGCCCTGGTGGGCTGGTTCCTCGGTACCCAGAATGCCCGGGCCCCCTTGGCCATACTGCTGACCACCAACCTGCTCAACATCGCCCTGAACCTATGGTTCGTGCTGGGCCTGGACTGGGGCGTCCTGGGCTCGGCCCGTGCCTCGGTGATCGCCGAATGGAGCGCTGCCCTGCTGGGCCTGGCCCTCACCCGCCCAGCCCTGCGCGCCTACCCCGGTCACATCGCCTGGGCCCTGCTGACTCGCTGGCAGAGCTGGCGGCCGTTGCTGGCGGTCAACCGCGACATCTTCATTCGCAGCCTGGCCCTGCAAGCGGTGTTCTTCCTAATCACCGTGCAAGGTGCGCGGCTGGGCGAATCCACGGTTGCGGCCAATGCACTGCTGCTCAATGGCCTGCTGCTCACCGCCTATGCCCTCGATGGCCTGGCCCATGCGGTCGAGGCCTTGTGCGGTCACGCCATCGGCGCCGGGGATCGCCAGGCATTGCGTCGCTCATTGACCGTGGCCTGCGGCTGGTCGTTGCTGGCCAGCAGCGGCTTTGCCGTACTGTTCCTGTTTGGCGGACACCTGTTCATCAATATGCAGACCGATATCGCCAGCGTGCGCGAAACGGCGTACCAGTACCTGCCGTACCTGGCGCTGTTGCCATTGGTGGCGGTCTGGAGCTACTTGCTCGATGGTTTGTTCATTGGCGCGACACGGGCGCGGGAAATGCGCAACGGCATGCTGATCAGCGTGACCATCGCCTTGCCGTTCGCCTGGCTGGCCACGGGGTTGGGCAACCATGGGCTGTGGATGGCATTCTTGCTGTTCATGGCGCTGAGGGCAGTGACACTGGCGCTGATGGGGTGGCGGCTGCAGCGGATCGATGGGTGGTTTGTGAAGCGCTGAAAAGCATCGCGGGGCAAGCCCGCTTCCACCGAATCTATCCATCCTCGGTGGAAGCGGGCTTGCCCCGCGATGGCCAGTGGCATCACCACAAAAATGGAGATGCCCACCAGCCCCGATCACATCAGCTCGACAGGTAGGACGAGCGGGTCAGCCCAAGGCGCAACGCATCCAGGAACTGAGTCTTCTCACGCGCAGTGATCTTGGCGCTGGCGCACTTGTCGCGGTAGTGCGTCATCAACTCCTCCGGCGACAGGTGCACGTAGCGCAGCATGTCCTCGATGGTATCGTGGGTCTCGATGCCTGCGTGGTAAACACTGCCGTTGGGGTTCTGGTAGATGTTCACCGAGTCGGTATCACCGAACAGGTTGTGCATGTCGCCCAGGATCTCCTGGTAGGCACCCACCAGGAAGATCCCCAGCAGGTAGTCCTCACCCTCATTGATCCCGTGGACCGGCAGGCTGGTCTCGATGCTCTGCTCGTCGACGTACTGGTTGATCTTGCCGTCCGAGTCACAGGTCAGGTCCTGCAGCACGGCGCGGCGCATGGGCTCTTCGTCCAGGCGGTGCAGCGGCAGGATCGGCAGTACCTGGCCGATGGCCCAGGTATCCGGCAGGCTCTGGAACACCGAGAAGTTGCAGATGTACTTGTCGGCCAGTTTGTCGTTGAGCTCATCCAGCACCTGGCGGTGCGAACGCTGGCGGGCCTTGAGCGAGTTGTGCAGGCGGCGGCAGACCGCGAAGTAGCACTGCTCGGCCAGGGCTTTTTCGGCCAGGGTGATCTTGCCGTCGGCATACTGGGCTGCCACGTCGCTCATGTAGTGGGTGGCGCGCCAGTAAGTCTCGGTGACCATCTCGATGTCGGTCGGGCCCAGCAGGTCAGCCAGCCACTGCACAGTTTCCGGCAGGCTTTCCTTGTTTTCGATCACCGGCACTTCGTCGTTGTGCTTCTCGACGTCGGTCACCTGCACCACCAGCATGGCGTGGTGGGCAGTCAGCGAGCGGCCGCTTTCCGAGAAGATGTGCGGATGTGGCAGGCCCTGGGCATCGCAGAACTCCTTGAGCATGCCGACCACGACACCGGCGTAGTCGTCCATGTCGTAGTTGATGGAGCTGGCGTTGCGCGAATGGGTACCGTCGTAGTCGACACCCAGGCCGCCACCGACGTCGATGTGATCGACCGGCAAGTTCAAGGCACGCAGCTCACCGTAGTAACGGATCGCTTCCTTGAAGCCGTGCTGGTAGTCGGCAAGGTTGGCGATCTGCGAGCCCATGTGGAAGTGCAGCAGGCGAATGCCCTGGTCCAGGCCGGCATCACGGAAGCGCTGCACGACCGAGATGAGCTGCGCAGCCGACAGGCCGAACTTGGACTTCTCGCCACCCGTGTCGGCCCACTTGCTCGACGCCAGCGACGACAGGCGCACGCGCAGGCCGACCTGCGGCTTGACCTTCAGCTCGGCCGCTTCTTCGATCACCAGCGCCACTTCCGACTCTTTCTCAATGACGATGAATACGTTGTGACCCAGCTTCTGGCCCATCAGCGCCAGGCGAATGAACTCACGGTCCTTGTAACCGTTGCAGACGATGGTGCCGCCCTTGGGTGCCAGGGCCAGTACGGCCAGCAGCTCGGGCTTGGAGCCGGCCTCAAGGCCGATAGACACGTTCTGGGTGGCGATGATGTTTTCCACCACCGCTTCTTGCTGGTTGACCTTGATCGGGTACAGGGCGGTGTACACGTTCTGGTACTCAAGGCGCGCGATGTTGGCATCGAAGGCGCCGGTCAGCTGGCGCACGCGGTCTTGCAGGATGTCCGGGAAACGCACCAGCAGCGGCAGCGACAGGCCGCTCTTGCGCAGCTCGTCGACCTGCTCGAACAGATCGATCGGCGCACTGCCTGGCCCGTTGGGGCGAACTTCGACGCGGCCGGCCTCGTTGATTGCGAAGTAACCGGCCCCCCAATGGCGAATCCCGTAAACACTGCGGCTGTCCGCAACTGTCCATTGGCTGCCATCGTCTTTGCGTGTGCGTCGTACGGACATTGAAGTCCCCTATATAAAAAGTCGAAAAACACCGGCCAGCAATCGGCGGGCGCAGTGTAAAACCTGGAAATGACGATTTTCCGTGTTCAGGGATAGACCCTTCCTACGGGAACGAGTTTAGAAAGCGAATTGCAAAAAATCGCGATGCGGTCTCTAGCCGCCGGACTTTTTCGCTTTGAAGCCTTGCTTGATCAGCTCTGCCAACAATAGCTCGACGTGATCGCCCTGGATTTCGATGACCCCGTCTTTCAACGCGCCGCCGGTACCGCAGCGGCGCTTGAGCGTGCTGGCCAGGTCCTTGAGCTGTTCCAGGGGCAGCGGAACACCGCTGATGGTCGTCACCGTCTTGCCGCCACGGCCTTTGCTTTCGCGGCGCACGCGAGCAATGCCATCGCCTTCGGGGATGAGCGTCTGTTTGCAGATGCAGGCATCTATGGGTTTGCTGCAGTCCGGACAATGCCGACCTGCATCAGTGGAGAACACCAGGCCACCGAGGGCGGCGAATGATGCGGCTTTCTTGGCCACTTTTGATCCTCGTAAGGTGAGGACAAAAACTGGTCGACGCCCCGGGCAGGGTACCGACCGCGAAGCCCCACTCTGGCAGGGGCAGCGCAACTGCCACACCAGGGTGCGGCAGCCTTAAAAGGCCGCGCAGTGTAACGATAAATGCCGCGATTGCTAAGTACAAAACTGCGCCATTTTGCACAGGTTTAGCGACGTCAGGCTTGACGGTCGATGTAGCGCTGCAGGGCAGCCAGCGAATCGGGGCAATACGGCTGCTGCCGGCTGTCGGCCAGGGCCTGTTCGAGCGGCAGGAAGCGCGCTTCGCTGACCTCCTCTGGCTGCAGGCGCAAAGGGCCGTCCCAGACGGCCGAGAACACCGCGCACCAGAGTCGGTTGCCAGGCTGGTCGAAGAAGAACCGCTCATGGAAGGTCAGTTCGACCCCGGCCACGCCCAGCTCCTCCTCCAGCTCCCGGGCAGCCGACTCGGCAAAGCTCTCGTCGGCCTGCACCATGCCGCCGGCGGCTACGTCCCAATAACCCGGATAGATCGCCTTGCTTTCCGTGCGCCGGTGTACGCACAGCTCACCGACCGGATTGAATAACAGGATGTAGGTCCCGCGACCGATAAGGCCCTTCTCGCGCAACTCGACCCGGGGCAAGGCCCCCAGCGGCTGGTCGTGTTCGTCTACCCAGGCGATCAGTTCGGCGTCGGAGGCAGCGCGATGCGCCGCCTCTTGCTTGGAGATGGCCATCAATCAGCCCTGGGACAGCAGCTGGCGCAGGTCGATCACTGCAGCGTTGGCGCGAGAAATGTAGTTGGCCATGACCAGCGAGTGGTTGGCCCACATGCCAAAGCCGCTGCCATTGAGCACCATAGGGCTCCACAGCGGCTCCTGGGACGCTTCCAGTTCACGAATGATCTGGCGCACGCTGACAGTGGCGTTCTTCTTGGCCAGCACGTCGGCGAAGTCCACTTCAATGGCACGCAGCAGGTGCGACAGGGCCCAGGCCTGGCCGCGGGCTTCATAGAAGACGTTGTCGATCTGCAGCCATGGCGTTTCGACCACTTCCTCGTCCAGCTGCGGCGCCTGGCCTGCAACCACGACTTCGGTTTTCAGGGTGCTGTTGAGCTTGACCCGGCCAACGCTGGCCGACAGGCGCTGCGACAGCGAACCCAGACGGGTGGCGACATCGCCCAGCCAGTTGTTGAGGTTGTCGGCCCGGGTATAGAACAGCGCACCCGGCTGGTCCGGTGCGGCCAGGCGGTTCTGGTAGCGGGTCAGGGAGTTGATGCCTTCCTGAAACTCGGACTCGCTCGATGGCAGGATCCAGCTCTTGTTGTCGAAGTTGAAGCGCGGCTCGGCCTTGGCCAGGTCGGCGTCTTCAGTGGACTGCGACTGCGAGCGAGCGAAGTCCTTGCGCATGGCACGGCTCAGGTCGCGCACCTGGACCAGCACGCCGTATTCCCAACTGGGCATGTTGTCCATCCACAGGCCCGGCGGGAAGCGGTCGTTGGAAATGTAGCCGCCCGGCTTGTGCAGCAGGGTGCCGGCAACGGTCTTGAGGGTTTCGACGGTGGTGTAGCCCACTACCATCTGTTTGCCGGTCTGTTCGGCGGCGATCTGCGCGTTCTGCTGGACCGGGAACAGGTCAGGCTCTGCACTCCAGTACCACCCCAGGCCCACGCACACCAGCAGGTAGATGCCGATCAGCGAGCCCAGGGCGCGGCTGAAAAACAACCCGCCGAAATAGCTGCGGGTAGCGGCACCGCGGGGTTCGACCCGCTCGCGCGCCTCGGCTTTGCCTGTACGGTTTTTCCAGTCCAGCATGGCGTTGTCCTTTATGTCACGTCGGTTCAAGGGGTTCGACCGCAACCCCCGGGCTTCGTGCCAGCGCTATGCGAGCTTTGTGCAGCGCGCCGCCTGCCGGGGTGGGCAAGTATCGCAGCACTATAAATCAAGCGCGCCGGTTCGCATAAGCGACTAGCGGGTCGGCAACTGAATAAACAGACTTGTACAGTAAATTGATACAAGGCACTCGATTGTCCAGCAAGTGGTGCTAGCATAGAGCCATCACTCGAACTGCCTCACCCTCTTATAAGTAGTCAGGACATGACCGAGCCAGAAGACCCCAATCGTGAGCGCCTCAAGCAACACTTTGCCCAGCGGGTCATTCATCAGGCTCGGCAGATACTCGAGATCTGGCAACGCCTGCAGCGCAGCGAGTGGTCGACGAGTGACCTGGGTGAACTGTGCGAAGCCAACCTGCGCCTGCAGCGCTATGCCGAGCGTTTCGAGCAACCGGAGCACAGCCTGCTGGCTGAAGCCATCGGCCAGACCCTGGCAGCGGTCGAAGCCAATAGCGCGCGCCTGAGCAGCCCGCTGATCAGCGAACTCAATCGCCTGATGCAGCGCCTGTCACGCACGGGCCTGCGCCAGGGCGACCAGCTTGAGCAAGTGCCTTTGCCGCCGCTGCGCAAACCCGTGTATATCATGCTCCAGGATCACGATCGGGCCGAGCGCCTGGCCCAGCAGCTGGAGTTCTTCGGCCTGGGTGTACAAGCCTTGTACAGCGCCGATGCCTTTCGCGCCTCGATGATCGAACGGCTGCCGTCGGCCATCGTCATGGATGTCGATTTCACCGGCACGGGTGTCGGCTTGCATCTGGCGGCCCAGGCCCAGCAAGGCCTTGAGCAGCGGGTACCGCTGTTGTTCTTCAGCCTCGATGAAACCGACACGCCAACACGCCTGGCCGCAGTGCGCGCCGGCGGCCTGGAGTTCCTCACCGGCACCCTGGAAGCCTCCAGCCTGCTGGAAAAGGTCGAGCTGCTGACCAGCGTCACCCAGTACGAGCCGTTCAAAGTGCTGATCATCGATGACTCCCGGGCCCAGGCCATGCACACCGAGCGCCTGCTCAACAGTGCCGGTATCGTTACCCGAACCCTGACCGACCCGATCCGCACCATGGCCGAGCTTGCGGATTTCCAGCCCGACCTGATCATCCTCGACATGTACATGCCTGACTGCACCGGCACTGAGCTTGCCAAGGTCATCCGCCACAACGATCGCTACGTCAGCGTGCCGATCATCTACCTGTCGGCCGAAGACGACCTGGACAAACAACTCGACGCCATGAGCGAAGGCGGCGATGACTTCCTGACCAAGCCGATCCGCTCGCGCCACCTCATCACCACCGTGCGCAACCGCGCTGCCCGCGCCCGCAATCTCAAGGCGCGGATGGTGCGCGACAGCCTGACCGGGCTGTACAACCACACCCACATCCTGCAACTGCTCGAGGACTGCAGCTTTCGCGCACGGCGCGAAGAACAGCCGCTGAGCTTTGCCATGCTCGACATCGACCACTTCAAGAAAGTCAACGACAGCCACGGCCACCCCATGGGCGACCGGGTGATCAAGAGCCTGGCCCTGTTTCTCAAGCAACGCCTGCGCAAGACCGACTTCATTGGCCGCTACGGTGGAGAAGAGTTCGCCATCGTCATGCCCAACACTGACCTTGGCGCCGCGCAAAAAGTGCTGGATGAAATTCGCCGCCGCTTCGCTGAAATCCACTACCCCGCCCAGCCCCGGGACTTGTTCTGCACCTTCAGTGCCGGCGTGGTGCAACTCAAGGATGGGCTTGACGCCTTGAGCATGGCCACCGCCGCAGACGTCGCGCTGTACCGGGCCAAGGGCGCGGGACGCAACTGTGTGCTGCGCGCCGACTGATCAAGGCAAAGTGCCACTTTTTTTGACAGGACGACCTCCCTCGTCATAACCCGGTCATAAAAACGCAATAACTTCAGGCGCTTACCGTTCGGCCGTTGGTAGACCCTGCACATGCGCCTGAAGCTGCTCACCAATTTCAATACCTTGTTGCTGGTAACCGTCTGCATCGCACTGGGCGCCACCCTGTGGTGGTCGCAGCGTGCGCTGGAGCGTCCCTATCAAATGATGGAGCGCTACCTGTCGCTGTCGCAGCAGTTCCAGAACCAGGCGGCACGCAATATCGGCGACTACCTCAGCAGCGGCGACGCATTGCGCCATGCCACCGCGGTGCAGGCGACGGCGACTTTGCAGGAGGCCCTCAAACAACTGCCTGATGAGCTTGCCGCGCCCCTGCGCCCCAGCCTGGACAACCTGCAACGCTTTGCCGGCAATGAACTGCTGGCAGCCGGCAAGTCGGCCGGCGACCCACAGGCACTGCTGCTGCAGGCCGAGCGTGAACTGGGCGCAAGCCTGGAGCAACTGGCCAATTACGCCCAGGCCAGCGGCAACCCGGAGGCCGACCGCTATAGCCTTGTGCTGTTCAAGGCGGCACTGCACCTGTCACGGCTTTCCCTGGCCCGCGACAAACTGGTCAGCAGCGGACGCAGCGCGCTGGCCGATGAGGTGGAGCGCGAACTGCAACTGATCGTCGACCAGGCCAAGGTACTCGATGGCCTGCCCCTGCTCGGCGTAACGGCTGCCCGCGAATCCAATGCCGACGACTTTGCCGCCCTCATGGGCCTCGAGACCCAAGCCAGCCAGGCTGTAGAAGACACCGGGATCGCCCTCAAACGCGAGCTCAACAGCCTGCTCAATCGCTATCCCGCCGAGTTGCAACGCACCCGTGAGCAGATCCAGCGTCGCAGCGAACTGGCCGACAGCACCCACCAGCAGATCGACGCCGTGCAACAGGCCATTGCCGCCCTGGAACCGGCGGTGCGCAGCCAGCACGCGACCATCCAGGGCGAGGTGCGGATTCTCCAGGGCCTGATGATCGGTCTGATCCTGCTGATCGCCCTGCTAATCGACACCTTGCAACGCCGCCTCGCCCGGGTGCTGACCAACCTGGCACCGGCCTTGTCGCGCTGGGCCGAGGGCGATTTCGCCGAAGCCATCTCGCTGGGCAAGAGCAACCGCGAAATGCACGACATCCAGGATTCGCTCAATCGTCTGCGACGCTATCTGGTGGAGCTGGTGGGGACCATCCGCAACAATGCCGAACAGGTGGCAGGCAGCAGCCATGCCCTGGCTGGCATGAGCAGCGCCCTGCACGACGGCGCCGAACGCCAGGCAGGCGACACCGCACAGATCCGCGATGCCCTGGGTGAGCTGGAGGCCACAATCCAGCAGGTGGCCGGCGATGCCAGCCAGGCCGCCGATGCCAGCCGCGACGCCGGTCGCGCCGTGGAACAGGGGCAGGCGGTGATCGGCCAGAGCCTGACCGGCCTGCGCACACTGGTCGATGAAGTCCAGGGCAATGCCCAGATGATTGAGCAACTGGCCGAAGAGTCAGCCACCATCGGAGGCGTGCTCACGGTGATCCGCTCGATTGCCGAACAGACCAACCTGCTGGCCCTCAACGCCGCGATCGAAGCGGCCCGCGCTGGCGAAATGGGCCGCGGGTTCGCCGTGGTCGCCGAAGAGGTGCGTTCCCTGGCCCAGCGCACTACCGGTGCCACCGGCGAGATCCAGACCCTGATCGGGCGCCTGCAGCAGGCCGCCCGCGAATCGGTGGAAGGCATGCGCGCCCAGCTTGAACATGCCGAAGCCACCGCCGACAAGGCACAGGCCGCCGACGGCGCGCTGGATGAGATCGTTGCGGCGATCCAGACCATCTCGGCCACCGCCGTGCGCATTGCCGATGTGACGGCCCAGCAGAGTGGTGCGGTGAGCGAGATTCGCGATCACAGCGAGCGGATTCATGACCTGGGGGAAGACAACCTCCAGCGCATTGGCGAAGGCCGCGAACAGGGCGAGCAGTTACTCAGGCTGGGAGGCGCGCTGAACACCGCAGTACGGGCGTTTCGGCTTTGAAGCCCATCGCTCCGTAGACGCTGCCGCCCGGCGGCGATCGGCGCATAGCCCTCGTGGAGGGGGCATGGCGACTGCTTTGCAGTCGATCGCAGCCTCGCGGCAGCGGCTACGGCAGTTATGCCCGTCAGCCCCGCGATGGCCATAAAGTCCGCTATCATGCAGCCACATCTGTACTGCGAGACCGCCATGCGCCGCCTGCTTTGCCTTCTGTTCCTGCTTCTGGCCTTGCCCGCCGCCAGCGCCGGCCTGCTCGACAACCGTCCCAGCGCCACCCTGGGCGCGCCTTCACTGAACAACAGTGCAGACTTCCTGCCCGTACACGAAGCCTTCAAGCTGAGCCTGGTACAAAGCGACGCCCAGACCCTCAAGCTGCGCTTCGTCGCTACCGACGGCTATTACCTGTATCGCCACCGCTTCCAGTTCCGCGCCGAACCTGCCGACATTGCCCTGGGCGCTGCGCAGATTCCGCCGGGCGAAGCCAAGCATGATGAGTTCTTCGGCGACGTCGAGGTCTATCACGGCATTGTCGATATCGATATCCCCCGTCCAGCCAACGACCCCCGAGCGTTTACCCTGGTCGTGGGTTATCAGGGCTGCGCCGACAAAGGCCTGTGCTACCCGCCAGAAACGGTACGCCTGAGCATCGACGGCAGCGCTGCGGCGGCGGATGCCAATACACCTGCAGCCCCACAGGGGTGGACCTGGAAACAACTGCTGCTGTTCTTCCTCGCAGGTGTCGGCCTGACTTTTACCCCTTGCGTTCTGCCGATGCTGCCGATCCTCTCCGGTGTGGTGCTGCGTGGCCAGGTCGGTGGGCTACGTGGTTTTGCCCTGTCGCTGGCCTATGTCCTGCCGATGGCCGCCTGTTTCGCTCTGCTGGGTGCGCTGATGGGCCTGTTTGGTGCAGGCATGAACCTGCAGGCGCGGCTGCAATCCGCCTGGGTACTGGTACCGTTCTCATTGTTTTTCGTGGTTTTCGCCCTGGCCATGTTCGGCCTGTTCGAGCTGAAACTGCCCCACGCCATCAGCCAGCGCCTGGAGCGGCTGGTGGGCCGGACCAAGGGCGGCTCGCTGATTGGCGCAGCGATCCTGGGGGTGTTCTCCAGCCTTCTGGTCTCGCCTTGCGTATCTGCACCCTTGGCCGGCGCACTGCTGTATATCAGCGCCAGCGGTGATGCCGTGGGCGGGGCCTTGAAGCTGTTTGCCCTGGGCCTGGGCATGGGTGCCCCGCTGTTGCTGGTCGCCACCGGCGGCGCGGCCTGGCTGCCAAAAAGCGGCCCCTGGCTGGTCACCGTCAAGAATGCCATTGGCGTTTTGTTGCTGGGCCTGGCCATCGGCCTGCTCAGCCGGGTACTACCAGGGCCGGTGACCCTGCTGTTGGTCGGATTGTTGAGCGCCGGCGTGGCGTTGTTCCTCGGCACCCTGGAGTTCACGGTGAAAACTCCGCTGCAACGCCTGGCGCAACTGCTTGGCCTGGCCCTGCTGGTCTATGCCCTGGCCTGCTGGTACGGCGCACTGAGCGGCCAGAGCGACGCGCTGCGTCCCCTGCCGCCGCCAACCTCTGGCGCCCAGCCCGTGAGCGCGACACAAAGCGACTGGCAAACCATCACCACCCCGGCCGCCCTCGACAGCGCCCTGGCCCAGGCCAAGGCCGCCGGGCAACCTGTGGTGCTGGACTGGTATGCCGACTGGTGCATCAGTTGCAAGGTCATTGAGCACGAAGTGCTGGCTGCGCCTGCGGTCAAAAGCCAGCTGGTTGGCTACAAGCTGCTGCGTTTCGACATCACCCAAAGCAATGCCGAACAGCGCGCCCTGCTCGACCGCTATCAACTGTTTGGTCCTCCTGCGCTCTTGTTCTTTGCCGCGAACGGCAGCGAAAAAGCCAGCGCCCGGGTGGTTGGCGAGACAAACGCCGGCGAATTTGCCGAGCATCTGACGCGCATTCGCGCCGATCTGGGTCTATAACTTCTTCTGCCCGCCAAAAAGTCATTATCGATGACCGAAATTAATAAATTAGTCACATATTTGGCGTGAATCTCGGTCATCGTGCTGGCTATTGTCGGCAACTGGACACTGCCCGCCGGTTTACGGCATAGTCGCCGCGCAACGTTTGTGCCTAACGATAAAAGGAACCACAGATGGCAACGCTACTGGTGCTGCACGGCCCCAACCTGAACCTGCTCGGTACCCGCGAACCGGGCGTCTATGGCGCCGTCACCCTGGCCCAGATCAACCAGGACCTGGAACAGCGCGCTCGCGCCGCCGGCCATCACCTGCAGTACCTGCAAAGCAACGCCGAGTACGAATTGATCGATCGCATCCATGCCGCGCGCAGCGAAGGCGTCGACTTCATCCTGATCAATCCGGCCGCTTTCACACACACATCCGTCGCATTACGTGACGCATTGCTGGCAGTGAGCATCCCATTCATCGAAGTGCACCTGTCGAACGTGCACAAGCGTGAGCCGTTTCGCCATCACTCCTACTTTTCCGATGTCGCTGTAGGGGTGATTTGCGGCCTGGGTGCCAGCGGCTACCGCCTGGCCCTGGAGTCTGCCCTGGAACACCTGGCTGCCAACGCCAAACCCTGATACCGAGCACCTGGCCAGCAGGCCGGGGCTCACAAGAAACGTTAGAAAACACGTTTTTATATTTACGCCCCTGACCGAACCTTGGGAGTTGATGATTAATGGATATCCGTAAAGTCAAGAAACTGATCGAACTGCTGGAAGAATCTGGCATCGACGAGCTGGAGATCAAGGAAGGCGAGGAATCCGTACGGATCAGCCGTCACAGCAAGACCCCAGCCCAGCAGTACTACGCTCCGGCTCCAGTCGCCGCTCCTGTCGCAGCCCCGGCGCCTGCCGCCGCTGCAGCCGCACCTGCTGCCGAAGCCGCCGCACCGAAACTGAACGGCACCGTTGCCCGCTCGCCAATGGTCGGCACCTTCTACCGCAAGGCCTCGCCCTCCTCCCCAGCCTTCGTTGAAGTCGGCCAGACCGTGAAGAAAGGCGACACCCTGTGCATCGTCGAAGCCATGAAGATGATGAACCACATCGAAGCTGAAGCCAGCGGTGTGATCGAATCCATCCTGGTAGAAGACGGCCAGCCGGTTGAGTTCGACCAGCCGCTGTTCACCATCGTTTGAACCGCGGAGAGCCAACGATGTCTGCGAAGCTGGAAAAAGTCCTGATCGCCAACCGCGGGGAAATTGCCCTGCGGATCCTGCGTGCCTGCAAAGAGCTGGGCATCAAGACCGTCGCCGTGCACTCCACGGCAGACCGCGAACTGATGCACCTGGGCCTGGCAGACGAGTCGGTCTGCATTGGTCCTGCTTCGTCCAAGGATTCCTACCTGCACATCCCGGCGATCATTGCCGCTGCCGAAGTGACCGGCGCTACCGCCATTCACCCAGGCTACGGCTTCCTCGCTGAAAACGCCGACTTCGCCGAGCAGGTGGAGAACTCCGGCTTTGCCTTCATCGGCCCGAAAGCCGACACCATTCGCCTGATGGGCGACAAGGTTTCGGCCAAGGACGCGATGATCAAGACCGGCGTACCGACCGTACCGGGTTCTGACGGCCCGCTGCCTGAAGACGAAGAAACCGCCCTGGCGATTGCTCGCGAAGTCGGCTACCCGGTGATCATCAAGGCCGCCGGTGGCGGTGGTGGTCGCGGTATGCGCGTTGTGCACAAGGAAGAAGACCTGATCTCCTCGGCCAAGCTGACCCGTACCGAAGCCGGTGCTGCGTTCGGCAACCCGATGGTCTACCTCGAGAAGTTCCTGACCAACCCACGCCATGTGGAAGTCCAGGTACTGTCCGACGGCCAGGGCAACGCCATCCACCTGGGTGACCGCGACTGCTCGCTGCAGCGCCGCCACCAGAAGGTACTGGAAGAAGCGCCGGCCCCGGGCATCGATGAAAAAGCCCGCCAGGAAGTCTTCAAGCGCTGTGTCGATGCCTGCATCGAGATCGGCTACCGTGGCGCTGGCACCTTCGAGTTCCTCTACGAAAACGGTCGCTTCTACTTCATCGAAATGAACACCCGTGTTCAGGTGGAGCACCCTGTTTCGGAGATGGTCACCGGTATCGACATCGTCAAGGAGATGCTCAGCATCGCCGCTGGCAACAAGTTGTCGTTCACCCAGGATGACGTCGTGATCCGCGGTCACTCGCTGGAGTGCCGGATCAACGCCGAAGACCCGAAGAAGTTCATTCCGAGCCCAGGCACGGTCAAGCACTTCCACGCCCCGGGTGGCAACGGCGTTCGCGTCGACTCGCACCTGTACAGCGGTTACGCGGTTCCACCGAACTACGACTCGCTGATCGGCAAGCTGATCACCTACGGCAAGGACCGTGACGAAGCCATGGCGCGCATGCGCAATGCCCTGGACGAAATCGTCGTCGACGGTATCAAGACCAACATCCCGCTGCACCGTGACCTGGTGCGTGATGAAGGTTTCTGCAAAGGTGGCGTCAACATTCACTATCTGGAACACAAACTGGCCAACCAGGAGTGATTCCACAGTGATGCAAAAAGACCCCGGCCAATGCCGGGGTCTTTTTTTGCTCCCCGCAGGAGCGGGCCGCACCCGAGATGCATCCCCAAAGCCCCCACGAACCATTCCCACAAACCCCTCGCACTCAAGTAAACTGGCGGGCTTCTCGCAGCCCTGGGCTGCCCCTGTAGATTTTCCCAAAGGTGCCCACCATGCCTTGGCTGCAAGTACGTCTGGCCATCAGCCCGGATCAAGCCGAAACCTATGAAGATGCCCTGCTCGAAGTAGGCGCGGTTTCGGTCACCTTCATGGACGCCGAAGACCAACCGATTTTCGAACCGGACCTCAATACCACCCCGCTGTGGTCGCACACCCACCTGCTGGCGCTGTTCGAGGCCGATACCGATGCCGCCGCCGTGTTCGCCCACCTGCAACTGCTGACCGGCGCCGAGCTGCCGGAACACCAGGCCGAAGTCATCGAAGACCAGGACTGGGAACGCAGTTGGATGGACAACTTCCAGCCAATGCGTTTTGGCCAACGCCTGTGGATCGTGCCGAGCTGGCACGCCGCGCCCGAGCCTGAGGCAGTCAACCTGCTGCTCGACCCGGGCCTGGCCTTTGGTACCGGCACCCACCCCACCACCGCCCTGTGCCTGGAATGGCTGGACGGCCAGGACCTGAACGACGCCCAGGTGCTCGACTTCGGTTGCGGCTCGGGCATCCTGGCAATCGCTGCCCTGCTGCTCGGCGCCCGCGAAGCGGTCGGCACCGACATCGACGTGCAAGCGCTGGAAGCCTCCCGCGACAACGCCGGACGCAACGGCATCGCCGACGAGCACTTTGCCCTGTACCTGCCCGAACACATGCCGGCGATGCAGGCCGATGTGCTGGTGGCCAACATTCTGGCCGGTCCGCTGGTAGCCCTCGCCCCGCAACTGTCCACCCTGGTTCGCCCGGGCGGCTTGCTGGCACTGTCGGGCATCCTCGCCGAACAGGGCGAAGAAGTGGCCGCAGCCTATGCCAAGGACTTCGACCTGGACCCGATCACCGTCCGTGACGGCTGGGTACGCATCAGTGGTCGCCGCCGTTAAGTGGGCCTAGAATAACCTTCTGCACAACCCGGACCGCCGCATGACCGACAGTTTCGTCACCCAGTGCCCGCATTGCCAGACCAGCTTTCGCGTCAACCACAATCAGTTGAGCGTGGCCCGCGGCGTGGTGCGTTGCGGCGCTTGCCTCCAGGTATTCAACGCCGCCAAGCAGCTGTTGGAACAAAGTGCGGCGCAAAATCCGGTCAGCCAGCCTGCGGTCGTTGAACCCCCCGCTCCCTTACAACCGGCGCCTGCCAGCCAACGCGAGTGGAGCGCTGCCGAGCTTGATCTCGACCAGCTCGACCTGGATCAGGAATTGGCTCGGCTCGAGCAGCGCGAAATCCAGCCGACCACCGAGTTCAAGGCGGGTGCCGCCCGCGAGGACAGCCTCAGCGCTCACCGCGACGAACCGGAAACCGACGACCAGCATTGGCCTGACAGCCTGTTCAGCACCCCTGCCAACGAGCGCGAAGCCCCTGGCGAGGTGCTGGATGAGCCTTTGCCGCCATTGATCGAGCAAGAGCCGCTGGATCTTGCCCCCGCCCCAGGCGAACGCACCGAGCCTTCGCTGTCTCTGCAGTCGCTGGACGCAGACCTCGATGAACCCGCGCAAGCCACGCGCCCAGCAGCCGTCGAGCTCGATGAGCCACCAGGGGAGCGCCTGTCGGCCAAGGAGCCCGAAGACGACTTCGACGCCCCGCAAGCGGACGACGACCGCCGTGAACCCGGACTGGGCCCGACCTCCAGCCGCCCCGCACGCAAAGAGCCCCTGCTCGATCTGGTCGACGACCCACTGCAACTGGACTGGCAGAAACCCAAGGCCCACTGGGGCAAGCGTCTGCTGTGGATATTGCTGGTGCTGCTGGCCGCCGCGGCCCTGGCCGGCCAGTACATCTGGTACCACTTCGACGAACTCGCCCGCCAGGACCAGTACCGCCCGTGGTTCCAGCAGCTGTGCCCGCAAGTGGGCTGCAAGGTCCCGTCCCGGGTCGACATCGACCGCATCAAAAGCAGCAACCTGGTGGTCCGCAGCCATCCGGACTTCAACGGCGCCCTGATCGTCGATGCGATCATCTACAACCGGGCACCGTTCACCCAGCCGTTCCCGCTGCTGGAATTGCGCTTTGCCGACCTCAACGGCCAACTGATCGCCAGCCGGCGCTTCAAACCCGCCGAATACCTGAGCGGCGAACTGGCCGGCAAGGGTGAAATGCCCAGCCAGGTGCCGATCCACATCGCCCTGGACATCCTCGACCCGGGCCCCAAGGCCGTTAACTACAGCCTCAGCTTCCGCTCCCCCGAATAGTCCCGAGCACGCATGCCCGTCCCACCAAACTGGCGGGCATAACGCCGCAGCTGTTCAGATTTTATCCAAATCCATCTTTATCCGGTCACCGAGAGCGGGTATCATGCCAACCCTTTTTCGAACTCTAATGATCCGGCCCCACAACAGGGAACTCCTATGTCGGCGGTACGCATCGGCCCATACACACTGCAGAACAACCTGATCCTCGCGCCGATGGCCGGGGTCACGGACCAGCCATTCCGTCAGCTCTGCCGACGAATGGGTGCAGGCCTGGTGGTGTCGGAGATGGTCAGCAGCGACATGAGCCTGTGGAACAGCCGCAAGTCGCGCCTGCGCATGATTCACGAAGGTGATCCCGAGCCACGCTCGGTACAGATCGCCGGTGGTGACGCGCAGATGCTCGCAGCGGCGGCCCGGGCCAATGTCGAGGCGGGCGCCCAGATCATCGACATCAACATGGGCTGCCCGGCAAAAAAAGTCTGCAACAAGGCTGCAGGCTCTGCTTTATTGAAAGATGAAGCCTTGGTCAGCGAGATCCTCCACGCGGTGGTTGCCGCCGTGGACGTACCGGTCACGCTGAAGATCCGCACGGGTTGGGACCGGGCGAACAAGAACGGCCTGACGGTGGCGAAGATTGCCGAACAGGCGGGCATCCAGGCGCTGGCGGTCCATGGACGAACCCGCGCCGACCTGTACACCGGCGAAGCCGAGTACGACACCATCGCTGCGATCAAGCAGGCGGTGTCGATTCCGGTTTTTGCCAACGGCGATATCACATCGCCAGAAAAGGCCCGGGCCGTACTCCAGGCGACTGGAGCCGACGGCTTGCTGGTTGGCCGGGCTGCCCAGGGGCGGCCCTGGATCTTTCGCGAGATCGAGCATTACCTGCGCACCGGCGAGCAATTGCCGGTGCCACAGCTGGAAGAAGTGGAACGCATTCTGCTTGAGCACCTGGCCGCCCTGCACGCCTTCTATGGCGATGTGATGGGTGTACGCATTGCCCGCAAGCATGTCGGCTGGTACTTGGCAACGCTTCCGGGCGCCAGGGAGTTTCGCGCCCAGTTCAATCGTTTGGAAGATACGCAAGCGCAGTGCGCCAACGTTCGTGGTTTTTTCCGCGAACGTGAACAGAGCCTTGAGACAGAGGACGGACAAGGGGTGGCCGCATGACGATGATGACCGAGACTTTAGTGAGTGGAACAACGCCCGTGAGCGACAACGTCAACTTGAAACAGCACCTGAATACACCGAGCGAAGAAGGTCAGACCCTTCGCGGCAGTGTGGAAAAGGCGCTGCACAACTATTTCGCCCATCTGGAGGGCGCGGCCGTCACGGACGTGTACAACCTGGTGCTCTCGGAAGTCGAGGCGCCGTTGCTCGAAAGCGTGATGAATTACGTCAAGGGCAACCAGACCAAGGCCAGCGAGCTGCTCGGGCTCAACCGCGGCACCTTGCGCAAGAAACTCAAGCAGTACGATTTGTTGTAAGCCAGCATCCAAACCAGAAAAGGCGGCTCCCATTCGATGAGGTCGCCTTTTTTGCTGACTCCACCGCGTTATGGAATCTGAAATGACCGACCAGACTACCCGCCTGCCGATCCGCCGCGCCTTGATCAGCGTCTCCGACAAGACCGGGATCCTTGAATTCGCCCGTGAGCTGCAACAGCTCGGCGTCGAGATCCTGTCCACCGGCGGCACCTTCAAGTTGCTCCAGGACAATGGCGTTGCCGCGGTGGAAGTTGCCGATTACACCGGCTTCGCCGAAATGATGGATGGCCGGGTCAAAACCCTGCACCCGAAGATCCACGGTGGCATCCTCGGCCGCCGTGGCACTGATGACGCCATCATGGCCGAGCACGGCATCAAGCCGATCGACCTGGTTGCCGTCAACCTGTACCCCTTCGAAGCGACCATCTCCAAGCCAGGCTGTGACCTGCCGACCGCCATCGAGAACATCGACATCGGTGGCCCGACCATGGTCCGCTCGGCCGCCAAGAACCACAAAGACGTCGCTATCGTGGTCAACGCCAGCGACTACGGCCAAGTGCTGGAAAGCCTCAAGGCCGGTGGCCTGACCTACGCCCAGCGCTTTGACCTGATGCTCAAGGCGTTCGAGCACACCGCCGCCTACGACGGCATGATCGCCAACTACATGGGCACCGTGAACCAAGCCGCTGAAACCCTGTCGACTTCCGGCCGCAGCGAGTTCCCGCGCACCTTCAACAGCCAGTTCGTCAAGGCCCAGGAAATGCGCTACGGCGAGAACCCGCACCAGAGCGCGGCGTTCTATGTCGAGTCCAAGCCTGCCGAAGCCGGCATCGCCACTGCAGTCCAACTGCAGGGCAAGGAACTGTCGTACAACAACGTGGCCGACACCGACGCTGCGCTGGAATGCGTGAAGAGCTTCGTCAAGCCGGCCTGCGTCATCGTCAAGCACGCCAACCCGTGCGGCGTGGCGGTAAGCCCGGATGCCGAAGGCGGTATCCGCCAGGCTTACGAACTGGCCTACGCCACCGACACCGAGTCGGCCTTCGGCGGCATCATCGCCTTCAACCGCGAGCTGGATGCCGAAACCGCCAAGGCCATCGTCGAGCGCCAGTTCGTCGAAGTGATCATCGCCCCTAGCGTCAGCGAAGAAGCCCGCGCCGTGGTTGCCGCCAAGGCCAACGTGCGCCTGCTGGCCTGCGGCCAGTGGTCGGCCGAACGTGCCGCTGCCTGGGACTACAAGCGCGTCACCGGCGGCCTGCTGGTACAGAGCCGCGACATTGGCATGATCACCGAAGGCGACCTGAAAGTGGTCACCCAGCGTGCTCCGACCGAGCAAGAGATCCACGACCTGATCTTCGCCTGGAAAGTGGCCAAGTACGTCAAGTCCAACGCCATCGTCTACGCCAAGAACCGCCAGACCATCGGTGTCGGCGCCGGCCAGATGAGCCGCGTGAACTCTGCTCGCATTGCTGCAATCAAGGCCGAGCATGCGGGCCTGCAGGTACAGGGTGCGGTCATGGCATCGGACGCATTCTTCCCGTTCCGTGACGGTATCGACAATGCAGCTAAAGTGGGTATCACTGCCGTCATCCAGCCAGGCGGCTCGATGCGTGACGCCGAAGTGATTGCCGCAGCCGACGAGGCCGGCATCGCCATGGTCTTCACCGGCATGCGCCACTTCCGCCACTGATACGCGCAGGCTTGATGTAGAAGCGGGCTTGCCCCGCGATCGCGCTTTATCCATTGCAGCGCATCGCGGGCCAAGCCCGCTCCCACAAAGAGCCGCGCCCTCCGAATTAGCGTCATCGAGGTTTTGACATGAAAGTTTTGATTATCGGTAGCGGCGGTCGTGAACACGCCCTGGCCTGGAAAGTCGCTCAGGACCCGCGGGTCGAGAAAGTCTTCGTAGCCCCGGGCAACGCCGGTACCGCCACCGAAGCCAAGTGCGAGAACGTCGACATCGACGTCACTGCCCTGGAGCAACTGGCCGACTTCGCCGAACAGAACGTTGCCCTGACCATCGTCGGCCCTGAAGGACCGCTGGTCGCCGGTGTTGTCGACCTGTTCCGCAGTCGCGGCCTGGACTGCTTTGGTCCGACCAAGGGCGCTGCCCAGCTGGAAGGCTCCAAGGCGTTCACCAAGGACTTCCTGGCTCGCCACAAGATCCCGACGGCCGACTACCAGAATTTCACCGAGATCGAGCCGGCCCTGGCTTACCTGCGCGAAAAAGGTGCTCCCATCGTGATCAAGGCCGACGGCCTGGCCGCGGGCAAGGGCGTGATCGTTGCCATGACCCTGGGTGAAGCCGAAGATGCCGTCCGCGACATGCTCGCTGGCAATGCCTTTGGTGAAGCCGGTTCGCGCGTGGTCATCGAAGAGTTCCTCGACGGCGAAGAAGCCAGCTTCATCGTCATGGTCGACGGTCAGAACGTGCTGCCCATGGCCACCAGCCAGGACCACAAGCGCGTCGGCGACGGCGATACCGGCCCCAACACCGGCGGCATGGGCGCCTACTCCCCGGCGCCTGTGGTGACTGCCGAGGTACACCAGCGTGTCATGGACCAGGTGATCTGGCCGACCGTGCGCGGCATGGCCGAAGAAGGCAACGTCTACACCGGTTTCCTGTACGCAGGCCTGATGATCGACAAAGCCGGCAACCCGAAAGTGATCGAATTCAACTGCCGCTTCGGCGACCCGGAAACCCAGCCAGTCATGCTGCGCCTGGAGTCGAGCCTGGTCCTGCTGATCGAGGCCGCCTTCGCCAAGGCCCTGGATAAAGTCGAAGCCCAGTGGAACCCGCAACCAAGCCTGGGCGTGGTCCTGGCGGCAGGCGGCTACCCTGGTGACTACAGCAAGGGCGCGGCCATCAACGGCCTGGACGCTGCGGCCAAGCTGACCGGCAAGGTGTTCCATGCCGGTACCGCCCTCAAGGACGGCCACGTGGTTGCCACCGGTGGTCGGGTGCTGTGCGCCACTGCCCTGGGTGAAACCGTCGAGGCCGCTCAGCAGCAAGCCTATCGCCTGGCTGCCGAAATCAACTGGGAAGGCAGTTTCTACCGTACGGACATCGGCTACCGCGCCATTGCCCGTGAACGTGGCGAGCATCAAGAGTAATAAAGCGCCCGCAAGCAGCGACGCCATCGGCGCGCTGCCTCCGGCTCGTCGACAGGGCCCGTCTGGGCCTTGCCTTCGCCTTGGCGCGCCGCGCATAGTTAACATTCGGCACTTTTGCTAAGAAGGGATCTCGTCGTGCGTTGGCTCAGGATCGCCATAGGCCTCACCGTCAGCCTGCTGACCCTGCTCTGCCTGTTCCCGGTTTCGGCGGACCACGGCAGTGGGTGGGCAGTTTTGCTCGACGAACAAGCCAGCCTGCAGCTTAGCGACGTACGTTCCGAACGCTACCGCAACCAGTTCAGCCCCCTCGAACTGGACCAACTCAATGCCGCAACGCCAGACCAGGCGCTGTGGTTGCATTACCGCCTGGAACCCGGGCAGCACGAACAACTGCTGCGGATCTTCGCGCCCGACCTCTCCCGTCTTGACCTGTACGCCCTCGATGGCGACCAGTTGGTCAAACAGATGCACAACGGCCGCCCCTCGGAAAACGGCTTTCCCAGCGTGCGCAGCAGTGATCACATCCTGGCCCTGCCCAACAGTGCCCACACCCTGGATATCTACCTGCGGCTGGTCTCCGAGCATCAACTACGCCCGGCCATCAGCCTCGAGCCGGCCGTCAACGTAGCCGCCGACCAGCGCCAGGCATTGTTGTTCGGCCTGCTGTTCGGCTGCCTGCTGATGCTGATGCTGCACAACCTGATCCGCTTCGCTTATTCGCGTTCCTCCACCAGCCTGAGCCTGGCGGCCTATCACGGGCTGATGCTGCTCAGTGCGCTGATCCTGCTCAATCTCAGCGGCCCATGGTGGAGCATGTGGCATTCGGCACAGACGCCTGCCGCCTACCTGACCGCCTTGCTCGCCAGCCTTGCCGGCCTGACCTTCACCCTGCGGTTTTTCCGCCCCTGCGGCCAGCCACGCCTGGCGCGCGTGCTACAGGTAGAAATGATCGTGGTCGGGCTCAGCGGCTTGCTGCTGCTGTTCGTCGATACCTTGCCGCTCAACCTGATGACCTACGTCCTGTTCGCCGTTGGTAGCCTCACCATGCTGCTGACGGCCAGCTACCACTGGTACAAGGGCTATGAACCGGCGCGTCTGTTTGCCTTGTCGATGCTGGCGTTCAATATCGGTTGCCTGGTGGTGCTGCCCGCCCTGCTCGGGCTGACTCGCACGCCAACCCAATGGCTGCTGTTCATTCTGCTGGGCATGGCCAGCTTCAGCGGCCTGCTGCTCAACCTTGCCGTCAGCGAGCGCCTGCGCCGCATCAGTGAGGAACGTTTCAGTGCCAGCCGCGAACTGGCGGCCAGCAATGCCGAGATCAACGCCAAGGCCGAGTTCCTGGCGAAGATCAGCCACGAAATCCGCACCCCCATGAACGGCGTGCTGGGCATGACCGAATTGCTGCTCGGCACACCGCTGTCGGTCAAGCAGCGCGACTATGTTCAGACGATCCACAGTGCCGGCAATGAACTGCTGACGCTGATCAACGAGATTCTCGACATTTCAAAGCTCGAGTCCGGGCAAATCGAGCTGGACGATGTGCAGTTCGACCTCAATGCCCTGATCGAGGACTGCCTGAGTATTTTCCGCGCCAAGGCCGAGCAGCAGAACATCGAGCTGATCAGCTTCACCCAGCCTCAGGTGCCGCGGGTAATCAGTGGCGACCCCACACGCCTGCGCCAGGCACTGCTGAGCCTGCTGGAAAACGCCCTGAAAAACACCGAGCAGGGAGAAATACTGCTGGTGGTGGCGGTCGACCAGCGTGGCAGCGCGCCGCGCCTGCGCATCGCCGTGCAGGACAGTGGCGAAGCCATTTCCCCGGGTGAGCGCGAAGCCCTGCTGCAGGCCGAGCTGCACAGCAAGCACTTCCTCTCCAGCAACAAGCTGGGCGGTCACCTGGGCCTGGTGATCGCCAAGCAACTGATCAGCCTGATGCAAGGCGAGTTCGGCATCAAGACCAGCCATGGCATGGGCAACACCCTGTGGCTCACCCTGCCCCTCGACCCGCAACGCCTGGAACAACCCCCGGCCGACCTCGATGGCCCGCTGCGCGGCGCCCGTGTGCTGGTGGTGGATGACAATGACACATGCCGCAAAGTGCTGGTACAGCAATGCAGTGCCTGGGGCATGAACGTCAGTGCCGTGCCTTCGGGCAAGGAGGCACTGGCCCTGCTGCGCACCAAGGCACATCTGCGCGACTATTTCGATGCGGTCCTGCTCGACCAGAACATGCCGGGCATGACCGGCATGCAACTGGCGGCCAAGATCAAGGAAGACCCAAGCCTCAACCATGACATTCTGCTGGTCATGCTCACCGGCATCAGCAACGCACCGAGCAAAGTCATCGCGCGCAATGCCGGGGTTAAGCGAATCCTGGCCAAGCCCGTGGCCGGCTATACCCTCAAGACCACCCTCGCCGAAGAGCTGGCGCAGCGCAGCAAGGGCCAGCCCGTCATGCCGGCACCGGTAAGCCTGGCGACACCGCTGAACCTGCCGAGCGACTTCCGCATCCTGGTAGCCGAAGACAACAGCATCTCGACCAAGGTCATTCGCGGCATGCTCGGCAAGCTCAGCCTGGAACCGGATACCGCAAGCAATGGTGAAGAAGCCCTGCAGGCGATGAAGACCCACCACTACGACCTGGTACTGATGGACTGTGAAATGCCAGTGCTCGATGGTTTCTCGGCCACCCAACAGCTGCGCATCTGGGAAGTTGCCAACCACCGCAAGCGTACCCCGGTCGTCGCCCTGACCGCGCATATCCTGGCCGAGCACAAGGAGCGCGCGCGCCTTGCCGGCATGGACGGCCACATGGCCAAGCCCGTCGAGTTGTCACAACTGCGTGAGTTGATCGAACACTGGGTTGCCCGTCGCGAGGCCGAGTCCACCCAGGTGTCCACCCCGTAAACCCGCGCACGCCTGATACACTTCCTTCACGTTCCCCTGCCGTCGCGAGCCCCGACCATGCTCCATGAGTTATTCAGCGTCTACCTGAAAATGCTCGTGCTCTACAGCCCGTTCTTCGTGCTTTCCTGCTTCATCAGCCTGACCCGCGGCTACTCCAGCAAGGAGCGCAAGCACCTGGCGTGGAAAGTGGCCATCGCCGTACTGATCTCCAGCGTGCTGCTGTACCTGTTTGGCCGGGTCATCTTCGGCGTGTTCGGCATCACCTCCGATGCCTTTCGCATCGGTGCCGGCAGCGTGCTGTTCATCTCAGCGCTGGGCATGGCCCAGGGCAAGTCGGCCGTGCAGACCGACAACGTCCAGCAGGACGTCACCATCGTGCCCCTGACCATTCCCCTGACCGTCGGCCCCGGCACCATCGGTGCCCTGCTGGTGATGGGGGTCGGCCAGCCGCATTGGGACGACAAGTTGCTGGCCATTGTCAGTATCACCCTGGCCAGCTTCACCGTCGGGCTGGTGCTGTACCTCTCCCACCGAATCGAGCGGATTCTTGGCGACCAGGGCCTGCAGATCGTCAGCCGGTTGATGGGATTGTTCGTCTGCGCCCTGGCTGCGCAAATCATCCTTACCGGGATCAAGGGCTATCTGGTGCCCTAGAGCACCAGCTGGTGAATTTCGCGCAGGGCTACCGCCTGCAGATTGGCCTCGACCCGCTGACGAAACTTTTGATCGAACAGGCGCGTATTGAAGCGTACCAGTTCAGCCTTGACGGTCAGCTGGCGCCGCTGACGATATAAAAAGCCGGCAGTGACATCCACTCGCGCCAACGTCTCATGGTAAAGCACCATGTCGATGCAACCGTTGCGAGCAGGCAAACAGGGCAGCAACTGGAAAACCCCGGTGTCTTTCGTTCGCTGCTCGAAATGCGCCAGCGCTGCAGGGGCGAGCTTGAGCCGAGCCATTGCCAGCCCCATTGTCGTCGCGTATTCACTGCCAGCGGTTGCCGATATCGTGCGCAGGGCGCTATCAACAATATCCGGCCTCTCCTGACCTGGCCAATGCACCTCACTGGCCGGTAATGCATCCCACCCGTAGAACATCAGCTTGCGCTTGTAGTAGCTGTACCAATCCTGGATCAGATGGTTATCCAGGGCATCACGGGTGTCTCGTTCAGCGATCAAGGCCGCCAGTTTCACGGATGCTTGCTGGCCCGGTGTCAGTCCCGACGAAAAAGACATCAGCCCCGCGCCGATGACTGCTGCCTGTGGCTTGTTCATGGGAGCCTCCTGGCGCCGTATCCACTGCCAACATGACGTGCTCAAGAACCACGAGATGACGCGAGGAACGCGCCATCCCGTAATTTCAGATGTCGTAGTCGAGTACGTTATTGATGGCCCGCTCGCCCAACTTGAGCTCGATAGTGGGGCGGACATGGTCGTACAGGGACTTGTTGAACGACAACGCCGCGGAGCCTGTATAGGACGTCAAGGCACTGCTGTTCCATTCGAATACAGCCAGGTCCAGGTCGTGAGTCGCGGCGGCGACTTGCACCGCGCTCATGACCAGGACCACTTCGCCACTTTGGGTTTCGATGCAGGAGGCCAGGCCGACCGAGGCATTGGCCTTGTTTGTGAGGTTGCGCTTGAGCAGTTGCTGGGCTTCATTGACCATGCCAAGCTTTTCAAGCGCACTTTCGGCCAGTTTGTTCAGGGCAGCGCCCACCGGCCCGCCTAGAAATGCAGTGCCGATACTGCTCACCGCCTTGGCAGCGATGGCACCGACCTTGAGGGACTGCGAGCCTTCACTCACCTGTTCATAGCAACGACGTGCAGTCACCCAGCCGCAATCGTGCATGACCTTGAGAAACGCCTTGAACCACTCCTCGCCCTGCCCTTCCTGATCAAAGCGTTTGCTCGCTACCAGCGAAGCGAAGTGATAGGCGTTTTTTACGTCGGTACGGCTTTGCAACGACATGCCCGCGCCAAACGCCATCAGCGATTGATCGACGATAGCCGCTGTATTGTTGCTCATAATTTCAGGGGTTGCTGTCATCTCGAATATCCTTCTCGTGAAAAAGCCCGCACGTCATCGACGGGGGCTTCACACTATTCGAGAGGCGTGCCTGAGTCAGGATCGAAAGCTTTCCCCGCCAGGTTCAGTCCTGTACCGGGTACCACCGAGGGGTGTAGACCCAAGGCTCGGCATGTGCCCGCGCAAATTGACAGGTGGTGGACGAACCCACCAGCACCATCGTGCGCATATCGACCATTTCAGGATGCAAGTCGCCGAGCGTGACCACCCTGAGCGTCTGCCCTGGCCTGCCAATATCGCGGCCAAGCACGACAGGCGTTTGAGCGGTACGGTGCTGGCGAACGATTTCCAGGGCCCGCCCCAACTGCCAGGGTCGCGAACGCGAGATCGGGTTGTAGAAAGCCAGCGCCAGGTCCGCCTGGCAGGCGAGGTCCAGGCGCTTCTCGATGATCGACCAGGGCTTGAGGTTGTCCGACAGCGACAACACACAGAAGTCATGCCCCAGCGGCGCACCGGCCTGGGCAGCGGTGGCCAGCGATGCGGAAACACCGGGCAGCATCTGCAGGTCGACGGCATGCCAGCGCGGGTTGGTCGACTCGTGCAAGGCCTCAAGCACGGCAGCGGCCATGGCGAATACGCCAGGATCGCCAGACGACACCACCACCACTGAACGCCCTTGGGCAGCCAGCTCGAAGGCATGGCGGGCGCGCTGCATCTCTTCGCGGTTGTCGGTGCAGTGCATGACCTGGTCCGCGCGGAACGGTCCGGCCATGCGCACGTAGGTTTCGTAGCCAAGAATATCGTTTGCCCGGGCGAGCTCGGCCTTGACGGCCGGTACCATGAACTCGGCCGCACCAGGCCCCAGGCCGATCACGGCAAGTCGACCGCGGGCACGGCCTATCTGCACGGGATCGATCGGTTGGCTGGAGACCACGATGGCCAGGTTTTCGGTGAGTGCTTGCGGCGGTAACAACTGTGGCATTGCCTGTGCCGCCAGTGCGCTGGCGCTCTTGGCATCCACGGCAAACCGCAACGCAACGCCCAGCTCGGCCGCTGCAGCGTGCAACGCAGGGTCCGCCATCAGCGATTCGCTCGCCAGCAAACACGCCAGGGCCGGCTCGGCGATCTGCGCGCTGGCCAGCGCCTCACGCACTGTCGTTGCCAACTGCGCCGAAACTGCAGTGATCGCCACCATGACACAACGCGGATAGATCACCAGTTCATTGTCAGAGACCGCGCGTGCGTCACAGCCAACATGGATGGCCAACTGCGCCTGCTCGCTCTGCGGCAGCTGTGCCTGGGCCAGCCAGGGCGCCTCGCCGTCGATGCGCACCGTTTCACCGGCCAGCAGGTCGCTGACAAAACGCTTGCCCAGTTCCAGGTCCGCCAGGGCATAGCCGCTGGGTGGATTGAGCAGGCAGGTGCCGAATCGCAATTCGCCGCTGGTGGTGATGGCCGCTGCCACCCCAAGGCCTGCAGCAATTTCCCGCGCCATGACATTGACCCCGCCCAGGCCACCCAACAGTGGCACCACGGCGCTGCCGTCTTCGGCCACCGCCAGCACCGGCGGCTCGACGCCCTTCTCCAGCAACTCGCTGGCAAGCGTGCGGATGACGATCCCGGCCGCACACAGGGCAATGATCGGCGTGTCTTGCTGATAGAGCTGACGCAGGGTCGCGCCAAACTCCCGGTAGCTGCAGTCGACGTCTTCGACCCGACCTGCCAGGCCATGGACCAACGCGTCGGGATACAGCTGCTGGATCTTGCGGGCAGTGGCCAGGCTGCCTTTGCCAAGGATGACAATGGCCGGTGCTTTACGGGTCATCAACCTTGCCACCTTTCACCGGGAACGATGATCAGCGAGAAGTACGGCGAGGACTGCGGATCGACATCATCCAGGGCGACGATCTTCTGGTTGGCCATGGTCGCGCGCTCGACATACAGCGCACGCTCGGCAAGCCCCAGTTCGCCCAGCACCTGGCGCACCTTGGGAAAGTTGCGCCCAAGCTTCATGATCACTGCCGCATCGGCATCGGCCAGGCGCCGCTTGAGTTCATCAGCGGGCAACACGCCCGAGAGTACCGACAGGCTCTGGTTGCGATAGACCAGTGGCGCGCCCAGTACCGAGGCGCCGCCGAGCATCGAGCAGACACCCGGAATCACCAGGGCCTCGTAACGCTCGGCCAGGCGATCATGCAGGTACATGTAGGAGCCATAGAAGAACGGGTCACCTTCGCAGATCACCGCGACATCGCGACCGGCATCCAGGTGCGCGGCGACCTCGAGGCTGGCCTCGTCGTAGAAGTCGCTGATCACTTGTTCATAGGAGAGCGGTGCCGGCAACGCTTCGGTAGTCACCGGATACACCAGCGGCAGCAAAGTCTGCGCCTCCTGCAGGTGGCCTTCGATGATACCGAAGGCATTGCCGCGCTTACCCTTGGCCACGAAATAGGCAACCACCGGCGACTCACGCAGCAGGCGCAAGGCCTTGACCGTGATCAGTTCCGGATCGCCAGGGCCGACGCCCAGGCCAAGCAAACGTCCACGAGCCTGCATCATTCGACCTCCGTGGCCAGGGCATTGACCGCAGCGGCCGCCATGGCGCTGCCGCCCAGACGACCCTGCATGATCACGAACGGCACGCCGCGGCTATCGGCCGCGAGCATCGCCTTGGATTCGGCCGCACCCACAAAGCCCACCGGGAAGCCGAGGATCAACGCAGGCTTGGGTGCGCCAGCATCGATCATCTCCAGCAGGTAGAACAACGCCGTTGGCGCATTACCGATGACCACCACGCTGCCCTCCAGGTACGGGCGCCACAGCTCCAGCGCCACCGCCGAGCGGGTGTTGCCCAGTTCACGGGCCAGCTCCGGCACCTGCTCGTCGCGCAGGGTGCAGATCACCTGGTTATTGGCAGGCAGGCGAGCACGGGTGATGCCTTCGGCCACCATGCGTGCATCGCAGAGGATCGGCGCGCCGTTGGCCAGTGCCTGGCGACCGGCCGTGCCTGCGCCTTCCGAGAACTGCAGGCCGTCGATGGCATCGACCATGCCGCAGGCATGAATCACCCGAACCGCGAGTTTCTCAAGGTCGGCAGGAATACGATCGAGCCGCGCTTCCTCACGAATGATCGCGAAGGAATTGCGATAGATCTCCTGACCATCGCGGATGTAATCAATCATCAAGGGTGCTCCGTGAGCGGACATCGAGCAGTGCGCCCGCTTCTTCTAGTGTGAGGTCGCACGCGCGCAGGGCACCGAAACCCGCCTGGCGCGCGTCGCGCAAATAAAGGTCATAACGGCCCGGGGCTCGGGCCAGCAGAGTCGCCGGGGCAACGTGGGCCACGGCGCAGGAACGGGAACAACCGCTCAGGTGAACACTGGCCGAGGCGCCCGAGGCCAGCAAGGTGGCCAGGTGAACGGCATCGCCCTTGGTGTCGGCCAGGCCCTTGGCGCAACCCGCCGAACCGGTACAGGCGGCCATGCGCGCCAGCGGCTCGGCAGCGGAACACAGCAAGCCCAGCCGGGCGCAGCTGGCAGCCACGCTTGTCAGCTGCGGCTGTGCAATGTTGGGCAACAACAGGCTTTGCCAGGGGGTCATGCGCAAGTTGCCATCGCCCTGTTCCCTGGCCAGCTGGGCCACGCCACGCAGCATTGTCGAGGTCAACCGACCGAGGGGCGGCGCAGCACCGAACGCACCGAGGCCGCTCTGGCGCTGTGGATAAATGCCCAGGTGGCTGCACGGGGTCAGCGGACGACACCATTGCAGTACCGCAGCATCACGGCGCACCGGCAGGCCCAGCCCGTCAATGAAAGCCTGCGGACCGACGTCGCCAAGCAGATGGCGCATGCGTGACTGGTCAGGCCCGGCCAGGTCAAGAAAGCGATTGAGTACTGCAATCACCAAGTCGAACCCTTGTGCCGCCGGCACTGCACCGAGCGGCGAACCCAGGCCAGGGCTGCCTGCCAGGCCGAACGCGAACCAGGGTTCGTCATCCAGCATCAGGGCCGACAGCCACAAGTCATGGGGATGCTCGAGCATCGCCAGGGCTTCCCCGGCGTCCAGTTGCAAGGCGAACTTGGCCGACAGCTGATGAAAGCGCGGTGTCGTTTCCAGCGCCTGCAGCACCCGGTCAGCCAACGGCCGGGCATCCAACAGCATGTGCCGGTCCAGCCCGGCGCCGGGGCTGAGCATCAGGTTGCGTACATCGTCACCAGCGGCATCGCGCGGGCCCAGGCCCGCTGCCAACAGCAGCTCGATCATCCCGGCCCGATCAGCCTTGATGCCGCGAATCTGCAAGTTGCCGCGGTTGGTTGCTTCGATGACGCCGCTGGCGTAGCGCTCGGCTGCCGTGGCCACCGCATCGGCCTGATCGGCTGTCAGCGCGCCGCCGGCCAGCTTGATCCGGCAGATGCCGCCGTCCAGTGCCTGGACGATACGCAACAACCCCGGGCAAGCCGAGGGGCGGAGCGCAACATGGGGCTGGCGGGCCGGGAAAGGCTCGTTCAAAGGGTCACCCGACAATCGTGAAAAGGCACTTCAGTGTAGAAGGCGCGGTATTATGCCTGCTTTGTCCGAAGGCATGAAAAGCCTGCCGGTCGGATTGCTGGTATTGAGGAAAATGCATGTCGCCCTGGCTGACAGTAGTAGGCATCGGTGAAGACGGTTTCAGTGGCCTGGGCAAGAACGCCCGGCGCGTGCTGTTGGGTGCAGTGAAAGTGTTTGGCGGCCAGCGCCAGCTGGATCTGCTGCCTCACTGCATCAGTGGCGAGCGCCTGCTGTGGCCCAGCCCCTTCTCATTGGCGCCACTGCTGGCCCTGCGCGGCGAACCGGTGTGCGTACTGGCCAGCGGTGACCCGATGTTCTATGGCGTGGGAGCCAGCCTTGCCCGCCAGCTCGATGCCGATGAAATGAACGTGCTGCCGATGCCGTCCTCCTGTGCCCTTGCCGCCGCCCGCCTGGGCTGGCCCCTGCAGGAGGTGACGACGCTGTCGGCGGTGGCCCGCCCGCTCGGCGCCCTCAATGCCCATCTGTACAGCGGCGTGCGCCTGCTGGTGCTGAGCAACGACGGCAGTAGTCCTGCCGCCATCGCCGCACTGCTGTGCGAACGTGGTTTCGGGCCGAGCCGCATGCGCGTCTTCGAGCACCTGGGTGGCAGCGCCGAACGCAGTCTTGAAGGAACCGCCCAGCAGTGGCAACACCACGACATTGCCGCCTTGAACCTGGTCGCCATCGAGTGCCGTGCCGCGCCCGATGCGCTGCGCCTGTCGCCCTTGGCCGGCCTGCCAGACAACGCCTTCCGGCACGATGGCCAGATCACCAAGCGCGACGTGCGTGCCATCACCCTCGCCCGCCTGGCCCCCCAGCCGGGCGAACTGCTGTGGGATGTCGGCGCCGGCAGCGGCTCGATCGGCATCGAGTGGATGCGCGCCCACCCCAGTTGCCGGGCGCTGGCCATCGAGTCCGATAACGGCCGCCAGCAGTTGATCGAACACAACCGCGACGCCTTGGGCGTGCCCGGCCTGCAACTGATTCGCGGCCGTGCCCCGCAGGCGCTCGAAGGGCTGGAGCAACCGGATGCCGTCTTCATCGGCGGCGGCGTGACCCGCGAAGGCGTGCTGCAACACTGCTGGGCACAACTGCGCCCTGGCGGGCGGCTGGTGGCCAATGCCGTGACCCTGCAAAGCGAGCTGGCGCTGGTCAACTGGCGCGAGCAGCATGGCGGCGAGCTGACCCGCATCCACATTGCCCAGGCCCAACCCCTGGGTGAATTCGACACCTGGCGCCAGGCCCTGCCGATCACCTTGCTAGAAGCGGTCAAGCCCCTCGATGCGTGACGAGACCCAGGAACAACCCGCCCCTCTGCGCAGCGGCCTGACCACCGGCAGCTGCGCCACCGCCACCAGCCTTGCGGCGGCGCGACTGCTGCTGACGGGCATGCACGACGACGCGGTGCAGATCACCCTGCCCAAGGGCAAGCAGGTGCAGATGCGCCTGGAGTTCTGCCGCATGCATGACGATGGGGCCGAGGCCGGTACCCTCAAGGATGCCGGCGACGACCCGGACGTCACCCACGGCGCCCTGCTCTATAGCCGCGTACGCCTGCAAGCCGAGCCCGGTGTGCGCTTTGTGGCGGGCAATGGTGTCGGCACCGTGACCCGTCCCGGCCTGGTACTGCAGGTGGGCGAACCGGCGATCAATCCGGTGCCGCGGCGAATGATGACCGAACACCTGCAACAGCTGGCCGCGGAGTGCGGCTACGGTGGCGGCTTCGAAGTCACGGTGAACGTGGAGGACGGCGAGAACCTGGCGCTGAAAACCATGAACCCGCGCCTGGGTATCCTCGGCGGCCTGTCGATCCTCGGCACCAGCGGTATCGTCCGGCCCTTCTCCTGTTCGGCCTACATTGCGTCCATCCACCAGGGCATCGACGTTGCCAGGACCAATGGCTACCTACACATCGCCGCCTGTACCGGCAACGCTAGCGAAGACACCATGCGCCGGGTGTACAACCTGCCGGAAATCGCCCTGATCGAAATGGGCGACTTTGTCGGCGCCGTGCTCAAGCACCTGCGCAAGGTGCCTGTGGATAAGCTCAGCCTGTGTGGCGGCTTTGGCAAAATCAGCAAGCTGGCCGCCGGGCATATGGACCTGCATAGCCGTCACTCCAGCATCGACCTGCCGCAACTGGCTGAATGGGCTGCGGCCATCGGCGCCGACAGCGACCTGCAAGACGCCATCCGCCAGGCCAACACCAGCCAGCAAGCCCTGGCCCTGGCCAGTGCCGCCGGCATTGCCCTGGGTGATGCCGTGTGCGCCCACGCCCTGGCCTTTGCCCGTAGCGTGGTGCCGGCGCAGGTACAGGTGGAGGTGTTTGCCATCGACCGGCAAGGCGGCATCGTCGGCCATGCGGGAGCGTTTGCATGAAACATATCCTGCTGCTGGGCGGCGTCACCGAGGCCCTGGCCATTGCCCGCACTCTGGGCCCTGAACACGTCTATAGCCTGGCTGGTATCGGCCGGGTGCCGAGCGACCTGAACTGCCAGGTGCGAGTCGGTGGCTTTGGCGGTGCCGAGGGTCTGGCGGCTTACCTGCGCAGCGAGTCCATCGACCTGTTGATCGACGCCACCCACCCCTACGCGGCGCAGATCAGCCGCAATGCCGCCCAGGCTGCTCAGCTGGCCGCGATTCCCTGCTGGGCCCTGCGCCGTCCTGCCTGGCAGCCACAGCCGGGTGATGATTGGCGCGAAGTGGCGGACTGGGCAGCGCTGATCCAGGCCCTGAAGCCGTTCAAGCGACCGCTGTTTACGCTGGGCCGCGAGCCATTGCAGCACCTGGATGAAATCCCGCCCGAACAGTTCTGGACCTTGCGCGCCCTGGAAGCCTGCCGTGGCAATGAGCGATGCGAAGTAATCGGTGCGCGCGGGCCGTTCTACCTGGAGGGCGAGCGCGAGCTGTTCGAGCGCAGGCAGATCGATGTGCTGATCAGCAAGAACAGTGGCAGTGGGGCTACGGAGCCCAAGCTGGAGGTTGCCCGTGAACGAGGCGTGCCGGTGCTGATTCTGAAGCGGCCGGTTTTGCCGGAAGTCGACAGACAGTTCTTCAGTCCTGGACAATTATTGGCGGCGTTGATCGCGGGGGTAGAACCGGAGACATCCTTTACACAGTAAACCGCAGACATGGTTTACACATTTAAGCTTGGACGCGGCTTTCACCGCGTCCAAGTTTTCCTGAGGGATAGTCCTTACAACTTTCACAGATCTTCCCCAATAGCCCATCGCCATCTCTCTGCCCTACACTGCACCCTTTCTCCCGCAAAAGAATTCGCCCATATGGAAATGCAATGGTGGATCTGGCTGGTGTTCGGCTTCGCGCTGGTCGTGCTCGAACTCATGCTGCCGACGTTCTTCATCCTCTGGTTCGGCATTGGCGCCGTGCTGGTGTCGCTCATCGCTTACCTCGCACCCAGCCTGCAACTCGACATGCAGGTCCTGCTCTGGGTGATCTTCTCATCCATTACCACCGCCCTGTGGTTCAAGGTGTTCCGCAAAAAACCGGATAACCGCTGGACGGCCGCCAGCGTGATTGGCGAAGTCGGCCTGCTCACTGCCACGGTCTCCGAGTTCCACAAGGGTCGTGTGCGCTTCCAGAAGCCGATCCTCGGCAATGAGGAGTGGATCTGCGTCGCCGATACCGAGATTCTTCCCGGCGAGCGCGTACGCATCACCGCCATCGAAGGCAATACCGCCCGTGTTACCCGGGCCTGATCAAAAGGAAACCTTGAACCATGACCAGCCTCATCGTCGTCGCCACGCTCGCCGCGTTCCTGTTCGTCACCCTGTTCAAGGGGGTACGCATCGTGCCTCAGGGCGAGGAGTGGATCGTCGAGCGTCTGGGCCGCTACCACAGCACCCTCAAGCCTGGCCTGAACATCGTCATCCCTTACGTCGACGTGGTTGCCTACCGTCTGCCGACCAAAGACATCATCCTCGACGTGCAGCAGCAGGAAATCATCACCCGTGACAACGCGGTGATCGTCGCCAATGCCCTGTGCTTCGCCAAGGTTGTCGACCCGCAGAAAGCGGCCTACGGCGTGCAGGATTTCTCTTTTGCCGTGACCAGCCTGACCATGACTTCCCTGCGCGCCATCGTCGGTGCCATGGACCTGGACGAAGCACTGTCCAGCCGCGAACAGATAAAGGCCCGCCTGCGCGAGGCCATGTCCGAGCAGACCGAAGACTGGGGCGTGACCGTACGCTCGGTTGAAATCCAGGACATCAAGCCCTCGGAAAACATGCAGGCCGCCATGGAACGCCAGGCCGCCGCCGAGCGTGAACGTAAAGCCGACGTCACCCGCGCCGAGGGCGCCAAGCAGGCCGCGATCCTCGAAGCCGAAGCCCGCCAGCAGGCGGCAAAGCTCGACGCCGAAGCGCAGATCAACCTCGCCGAGGCCTCGGCCCGTTCGATCACCCTGGTCAGGGACGCGGTGGGCACCGAGATCACCCCGGCCATGTACCTGTTGGGTGAGCGCTATATCGGCGCCATGGAAAACCTGGCCCGCAGCAACAACGCCAAGGTCGTTGTACTGCCTGCCGACCTGCAGGAAACCGTGCGTGGCCTGATGGGCCGCAACAAGCCCGTCTGAGCACTGGCTGCCGGGAGTGCGGCACTTCACCGCACCCCCGGCAATTTTTCCTATACTGGGCGTTACAATAGCCACCACTTGATTCCTGACCGGATCCCTCCATGCCCGCACATCGGCCCGCCATTGCCTGGATTGCCTGCTTTGCAGTGCTGTTCAATCTGCTGGCCATGCCGTTGGCGTCCGCCGCCCCAAGGGGCCCGGCCGAACAACTGCTGTGGGGGGCTTTCTGTTCGAGTGTCGGCAGCAAGCTCACGCCTGAAGTCATGGCCCTGGGCAAGCTCGACCTTGGCGAGCAAGGCGATGCCAAGGCCAGCATGCAACATTGCTGGTGCTGTTCCGGCGCGGCGCCGCTGCTGGCGCTACCGGGGCACGCACTGCAACTGAACCATCCGCTGGCGGTGCCCGTTGCCCGCGAACCGCTGCTCGCAACATTCCAGCCCACCCCGCGCCAACTCTGGCCATCGCTCAATCCCCGCGCCTCCCCTCTGGTCTGATTTCACTACGCTACCTGCTGCGAACCTGAATCGACTGGAGAATCACCATGTTCAAGAACGCCCTGCTGCTGGCTGCGCTGATGCTGCCGGCGACCTTTGCCAACGCCCACGAATACACCAAGGGCGACCTGCATATCGCCCACCCGTGGTCGCAGGAGCTGCCGC
This sequence comes from Pseudomonas vranovensis, assembly GCF_040438935.1. NCBI lineage: Bacteria > Pseudomonadati > Pseudomonadota > Gammaproteobacteria > Pseudomonadales > Pseudomonadaceae > Pseudomonas > Pseudomonas vranovensis. The sequence goes on from NZ_CP159259.1 coordinate 4,273,756, forward strand.
CCAACGCCCCCAACGTCGCGGCCTATTTCGTCGTCCACAACAACGGCGCAACCGCCGACACGCTGCTGGGTGTCGATAGCCCGATCAGCGACGACGCCCAGTTGCACGAACATGTGCACAAGGACGGGCTGATGAAAATGCAGCAAGTGCAGAATGTCGAGGTACCCGCCGGCAAGGACCTGGTGTTTGCTCCCGGCGCCTATCACGTGATGCTGATGCAGCCCAAGGATCGCAGCCTGTTGAGTGACGGCAAGCGCTTCCCGCTGACCCTGCATTTCAAGAACGCAGGTGATGTCACCGTCGAAGTCGCCGTGCAGAAGCAACCCCCGGAAGGCACCGCCCACACGCATTGATCGCTGAACGCTGCTCGCCATGAGCTTCGCCCGCAGCCGCTTCGCCCGCACCGCCCGCCCTGACACCAAGAGGGCGCGTGGCAGCTGGCTGAGCCTGTTCGCCATGTTGATGATCTTTATCGGCCCACTGGTTTCCCAGTCGATGCCGATGGATCACCGTGCCATGCCGCAAGGCATGAACATGAGCATGCCCATGGACAGCGCTGCCGATTGCCACGCCGGCGATCACCCTGGCAGCGACGCTTCGCTGCATGTGATCTGGGAGAAGTGCGGCTACTGCAGCCTGTTCTTCCATTGCCCCGCCCTGCCCCAGGCCCTGAGCCTGCTCAACACCGAAGCCACACCCGCCAGCAGCACCCTGGTCGTCCAGCCACGTCAGGGGCATGCCCGGCAAACCGTGTTCCCCGGCGCCCGCAGCCGCGCGCCACCTGCCTTCATCGTCGTCTGAAGCCACTGTTGCGCTCACAGGTCCGGCACTTGGCCGTTGACCGTGCGCGCCCCCATGACTGATCGATGTTGGAATCATTATGTCCAGCTGCACTGCTGCTTTTAATCTGTCCCTGCAAGGCACCATCGCCGTGATCTGCGGCACCCTGCTCGCTCCGTTGGCCCTGGCCGCGACGCCCCAGGGCGATGAGCATGCCCATGCGCACAACGAACTGAGCCCGACGGTGATCACCGCCGTCGCCCCAAGCTCGCCACTGACCATCGTCACCAATCCCAAGGACCCGCGCCAACCGGTGCCGGCCAGCGACGGTGCCGACTACCTCAAGACCATCCCCGGCTTCTCGGCCATCCGCGCCGGCGGCACCAATGGCGACCCGGTGCTGCGCGGCATGTTCGGCTCGCGCCTGAACATCCTCACCAACGGCGGCGTGATGCTCGGTGCCTGTCCCAATCGCATGGACGCCCCCACGTCGTACATCTCGCCCGAGACCTACGACCGCCTGACGGTGATCAAAGGTCCGCAAAGCGTAGTCTGGGGCCCGGGCGCCTCGGCAGGCACCATCCTCTTCGACCGCGAGCCAGAGAAATTCGGCGAACTGGGCAGCCGCGTAAACGCCAGCCTGCTGGCCGGTTCCAACGGCCGCTTCGACAAGGTCCTGGACAGCGCCGCCGGCAACCGCCTGGGCTACGTGCGCTTTGTGGGCAATCAGTCGCACTCCGACGACTACGAAGACGGCAATGGCGATACCGTGCCGTCAGGCTGGGACAAATGGAACGGTGATGTGGCCCTGGGCTGGACCCCGGATGCCGACACCCTGGTGGAGCTCACTGCCGGCAAGGGTGATGGCGAAGCCCGTTATGCCGGGCGCGGCATGGACGGTTCACAGTTCAAGCGCGAGAGCCTGGGCCTGCGGTTCGAGAAGTCCGACATCGGCGATGTGTTCGACAAGCTCGAAGCCCAGGTCTACTACAACTACGCCGACCACGTGATGGACAATTACAGCCTGCGTACGCCCTCGGGGTCGGGGATGATGGGCATGCCATTGGTCAGCAACGTCGACCGGCGTACCCTGGGTGGCCGGCTCAAGGGCACCTGGCGCTGGAGCGACCTGCAACTGATCGCTGGCGTCGACGCGCAGACCAACGAGCACCGCCAGCGTGGCGGCATGGGTATCGATGCACACAAGGGCATGCCGTGGACCAAGGACGCCGACTTCCACAACTACGGTGCCTTTGGCGAGCTGACCTGGTTCGCCGCCGACCAGGACCGGGTAATCACCGGCGCCCGCCTGGACCGTGCCTCGGCCAAGGACTACCGCGCCACCAGCGCTACCAACGGCGATACCCGTGCCGACACCCTGCCCAGCGGCTTTGTCCGCTACGAGCACGACCTGCTCGACCTGCCTGCCACCACCTATGTCGGCCTGGGCCATGCCCAGCGCTTCCCCGACTATTGGGAGCTGTTTTCGCCCAAGTCGGGCCCCGCAGGTTCGGTCAATGCTTTCGACAGCATCAAGCCGGAGAAAACCACCCAGCTCGACGTCGGCATCCAGTACCAGACCGAAGACCTGCAGGCCTGGGCCTCGGGCTATGTCGGGCAGATCCGCGACTACATCCTGTTCGACTACCGCTCGGGGATGATGGGCATGGCCAGTTCCCGCGCCGAAAACATCGATGCGCGGATCATGGGCGGCGAGTTGGGTGCGACCTATAAGTTGACCTCCAACTGGAAAGCCGACGCTACCCTGGCCTACGCTTGGGGCAAGAACAGCAGTGATGGCAAGGCGCTTCCACAGATGCCTCCCCTCGAGAGCCGTCTGGGCCTTACCTACAGCCGCGACGACTGGAGTGCCGGTGCCCTGTGGCGGGTGGTGGCGGCACAGAACCGCATTGCCGAGGACTACGGCAATGTGGTGGGCAAGGACTATGAAAAGAGTGCGGGCTTCGGGGTGTTCTCGTTGAACGGCAGCTACAAGCTCAGCAAGCACCTGAAGCTCAGTGCGGGGGTCGACAACCTGTTCGACAAGGCCTATGCCGAACACCTGAACCTGGCGGGTAACGCAGGCTTCGGCTACCCCGCCAGTGACCCGCAGGCGATCAACGAGCCGGGGCGGACGCTCTGGACCAAGGTCGACCTTAGTTTCTGATCCCCGACCAGGGCGCGATCCTCGATCGCGCCTCACCCCAGGCACTATACGGGAGCGCTCCATGAGCAAACCGACCCCTTCTTTCTACAACCTGGCCTGGCGCTGGCACTTCTATGCCGGGCTGTTCGTTGCGCCCTTCATGATCCTGCTGGCAATCACCGGGATCATCTACCTGTTCAAGCCCCAGCTCGATCCTTTGCTCTATCGCCAGTTGATGGTGGTCGAAGCCGGCCATCACACTCAGACCGCCGACAGCCTCCTGCAGCAGGTTCATCAGGCGTATCCCAAGGGCCAGGTCAGCCAATACCTGCCCGCCGCTGCCAGCGACCGCAGCGCCCAGTTCGTGGTACAGGACGCCGGCCGCGAGCTCAACGTATTCATCAACCCCTACAACGGCAACGTGTTGGGCGAGCAGGACGCGAAAAACAACCTGCAGGCCGTCGCCCGGGCCCTGCATGGCGAGTTGATGGTCGGCACACTCGGCGACCGTCTGGTTGAACTGGCGGCAGGCTGGGGCGTGGTGCTGGTCGTGTCGGGCCTGTACCTCTGGTGGCCACGTGGCCAGCGCACGGGCGGCGTACTCTGGCCGCGCCTGAATGCCCGTGGGCGTCTGCTGTGGCGCGACCTGCATGCCGTCACCGGGTTCTGGGGTTCGGCCCTGCTGCTGTTGATGCTGCTCAGCGGTATGACCTGGACCGGGTTCTGGGGCAAGCAGTACGCCGATGTGTGGAACCGTTTCCCGGCAGCCATGTGGAACGACGTGCCCACCTCCGATCAACAGGCCCGCGAGCTCAACACGGCCACCCGCCAGACCGTGCCCTGGGCCATGGAAAATACGCCGATGCCACAGTCGGGTGCCCACGCCGAACACGCCGGCCACAGCATGGCGTCGAGCGCACCGGCTGCAGCGCAGACCAGCCTGCAGCAGGTCCAGGAGCTGGCCAGCACCCGCAAGGTCGCCCCTGGCTACAGCATTACCCTGCCAACCAGCGCCGAAGGCGTGTACACCATCGCCGTGTTTGCCGACGACCCGCGCAACGATGCCACCCTGCATGTCGACCAGTACACTGGCAAGGTCCTGGTGGATGTGCGCTGGCAGGACTACAACATCGTCGCCCGCGCCACCGAACTGGGCGTGATGCTGCATGAAGGCAAGATGTTCGGCCCGTTGAACCAGCTGATCATTTTGCTAGTGTGCCTGATGATCCTGCTCGGTTCGGTGAGTGGCCTGGTGATGTGGTGGAAGCGCCGGCCCGAGGGCGGCCTGGGCGTACCGCCGTTGCGTCACGACCTGCCACGCTGGAAAGCCGCGACGGTGATCATGCTGATCTTGGGCGTCGTCTTCCCGCTGGTGGGTACCTCGATGCTGCTGGTATGGCTGGCGGACCGGGTGGGCATGGCACGCGTCAAACCCAAGACACAAGTGGGGCTGTAGCCGCTACCGCAGGCGCAAGAGCCCCTGATTGCCGGGGCCCTGCCGGTCCCATCGCCGCCTGCGGCAGCGGCTACGGTATGAGCAGGGTCTGCGGGTGTGGTGCAAATCCGCTAACATGGCGGCCCGTTTTCAACAGGACTGACATGAGCACCCTGAGTATCAGCGACCTGCACTGGTCGCCCCTGGGCCACGGCCATTGTCATCATCAGTTCCAACTGCGCGCGGTCGACCTGCAGGTCAAGCCCGGCGAATTCGTCGGGCTGATCGGCCCCAACGGCAGCGGCAAGACCAGCCTGCTGCGCTGCGCCTACCGCTTCAACAAGCCCGAACGCGGCCAGGTGAAACTCGACGAGCATGACCTGTGGCGCCAGTCACCCCGCTGGTGTGCCCAGCGCATCGCCGTGGTGCTACAGGAGTTTCCCGATGCCTTCGGCCTGAATGTCGAGGAGGTGGTCGCCATGGGCCGCACCCCGCACAAGGGCTTGTTCGATGGCGACACGCAAGACGACCGCCAGCAGGTCAGGAACGCCTTGCAGACCGTGGGCCTGGTGGGCTTCGATGACCATGAGTTCGCCAGCCTCTCGGGTGGCGAAAAGCAGCGGGTGATCCTCGCTCGGGCCTTGGTCCAGCAGCCCCGGGTGCTGATCCTCGACGAGCCGACCAACCACCTCGACCCACGCTATCAACTGGAATTGCTGGCGCAGGTGCGCCGGCTGGGCATCGGAACCCTGGCGAGCATCCATGACCTGAACCTGGCCGCCGCCTTCTGTGATCGCCTGTATGTGCTCGACCACGGACATATCGTCGCCAGCGGCACGCCCGACGAGGTGCTGACCAGCGCTCTGCTGCACGATGTTTTCGGCGTACACGCCCTTATCGACCGCCACCCCCTGGCCGACCACCCACGTCTAACCTGGATAACCCAGCGATGATTCGAGCCACCCTGCTACTCGTCCTGGGCCTGCTCGCCAGCGCCGGCGCCATTGCCCAGGCCACCCAGTACCCCGTGAACGTGCAAAGCTGCAACCGCCAAGTGACGTTCAACAAGCCACCCGAGCACGCCCTCAGCCACGACATCAACATGACCCAGATGATGCTCGCCCTGGGCCTGCGTTCACGTATGGTCGGCTACAGCGGCGTGAGCGGCTGGAAGGCCGTCACCCCCGAACTGCGCAAGGAGCTCGACGGTCTGCCGGAGCTGGCCAGCAAGTACCCGTCGGTGGAAACCCTGCTCAACGCCAACGTCGATTTCTTTTGCCGGCTGGGACTACGGCATGCGCGTGGGTGGCGACCTGACACCGCAAAGCCTCGCTCCATTGGGCATTGCCGTGTATGAATTGACCGAGTCCTGCGCCTTCGTGATGAAGCGCCCGGCCGCAAGCCTGGACGACACCTACACCGATCTGCGCAACCTGGGCCGGATCTTCGATGTGCAGGATCGCGCCGAGCAATTGATCGACCAGATGCAACAACGGGTCGCCGTCGTGCAACAGCGCGTGCCCGCGCAGCGCCCTCGGGTGTTCCTCTATGACAGCGGTGAAGACCGCGCCATGACGTCCGGCCGCCTGGGCATGCCCCAGGCCCTGATCGAGGCGGCAGGCGGGCGCAACGTGCTCGACGATATCGAGGCCAGCTGGACCCGGGTGAACTGGGAGAGCGTGGTGGAACGCAACCCCGAGGTGATTGTCATCGTCGACTACGGCGAAGTCAGTGCCGCGCAGAAGCAGGCCTTCCTCGAACAACATCCGGCCTTGCAGTCGGTGTCGGCAATCCGTGACAAGCGTTTTGTGGTGATCCCCTACGTGGCGGCCACGCCGAGCCTTGAGAACGTCGAAGCCATCGAGGCCATTGCCACAGGCTTGCACGGCGCATGAACCGCTATCGCCTGCTGTTGCTCGCCCTGGTCGGCCTGCTGCTGGTCTCTTGCGTGGTGTCGCTGGGTTTTGGTGCTGCACCGGTGCCGGTCGAGGTGGTGTGGCGGGTGCTGCTGTTCAAGCTGTTCGGTATCGCTCCCGAAACGCCCGCCTGGACCACCGGCCAGGAACATATCGTCTGGTTGATCCGGGTGCCGCGTATGCTGCTTGCCGCCCTGGTCGGCGGCGGCCTGGCGATGATCGGGGCGGTGCTGCAGGCCGTCACCCGCAACCCGCTGGCCGACCCGCACCTGCTCGGCGTCACCTCGGGTGCCACCCTGGGCGCGGTGCTGGTGGTGCTGCATATCGGTGAACTGCTCGGCGTGCTGACCTTGCCCCTGGCCGCGTTCATGGGTGCCCTGTGCAGCATGCTGCTGGTGCTGGCCATCGCCAGCCGTCATGGCCGGCTGGACAGCGACCGCTTGTTGCTGTGCGGCGTGGCGGTGGCCTTTGTAATGATGGCAGCAGCCAACCTGCTGTTGTTCATGGGCGATCACCGGGCAAGCTCGGCGGTGATGTTCTGGATGCTCGGCGGCCTGGGCCTGGCACGCTGGGAGCTGCTGCCGATCCCGGCCATCAGCGTGCTGCTGGGGCTGACCCTGTTGCTGGGCATGGCCCGTGCGCTCAATGCGCTGATGGCCGGCGAACAGACCGCCGTGACCCTGGGCCTCAATGCCCGCTCCGTAAGGCTCGCGGCGTTCCTGATCTGCTCGTTGCTGACCGGGGTGCTGGTGGCCATCAGTGGCTCGATCGGCTTCGTCGGCCTGATGGTGCCGCACATTGCCCGGCGCCTGGTCGGTGCCGAACATACCCGGTTGCTGCCGGTGTGCCTGCTGCTGGGCAGCCTGTTCCTGATCTGGGTAGACGTGGCCGCCCGCACCCTGATTTCACCCGAAGACCTGCCTATCGGCATCGCCACAGCCGCCATTGGCGGTCTGTTTTTTATCGGCCTGATGCGCAAGCGATAAACACCGTCAAGCCGTCATTGGTCTTGAGACGTATTGTCGCGGTTGTGCCCGGAATGCGCGTGTTAGCCTAGCGCGCACAAGAAATTGTATTGAACGGAATGCTCCAGCCTATGACCGCGAACCTGTCCCCGCAACACACCTCGCCCGACGAACACGAACACCTGCAGCGCAGCCTGTCCAACCGCCATATCCAGCTGATCGCCATCGGCGGCGCCATCGGTACCGGGCTGTTCATGGGCTCGGGCAAAACCATCAGCCTGGCCGGTCCCTCGATCATCTTCGTCTACATGATCATCGGCTTCATGCTGTTCTTCGTCATGCGCGCCATGGGCGAGCTGCTGCTGTCGAACCTCGAGTACAAGTCGTTCATCGATTTTTCCGCCGACCTGCTCGGCCCGTGGGCGGGTTACTTCACCGGCTGGACCTACTGGTTCTGCTGGATCATCACCGGCATCGCCGATGTGATCGCGATATCGGCCTATTCACAGTTCTGGTTCCCTGACCTGCCCCAGTGGGCGCCGGCGCTGGCCTGTGTCGGCCTGCTGCTGTCACTGAACCTGATTACCGTGAAAATGTTCGGCGAGATCGAGTTTTGGTTCGCGATGATCAAGATCGTCGCCATCCTCGCCCTGGTCGGTACCGGCCTGTACATGGTACTGGTCGGCTTCCAGTCGCCGTCGGGCCGTACGGCGGACCTGGCCAACCTGTGGAACGACGGGGGCATGTTCCCCCATGGCCTGATGGGCTTTTTCGCCGGCTTCCAGATTGCCGTGTTCGCCTTTGTCGGAATCGAACTGGTGGGCACCACCGCCGCCGAAGCCAAGAACCCCGAGCGCACTCTGCCGCGGGCGATCAACTCGATCCCGGTGCGGATCATCATTTTCTATGTGCTGGCCCTGATCACCATCATGGTGGTGACGCCGTGGCGTGACGTGGTGCCGGGCAAGAGCCCGTTTGTAGAACTGTTCGTGCTCGCCGGCCTGCCGGCAGCGGCGAGCATCATCAACTTCGTGGTACTGACCTCGGCCGCCTCCTCGGCCAACAGCGGCGTGTTCTCCACCAGCCGCATGCTCTTCGGCCTGGCCCAGCAAGGTGATGCACCACGCAGCTTCGAACACCTCTCAAGCCGCAAGGTGCCGGCCAATGGCTTGTACTTTTCCTGCACCTGCCTACTGCTCGGCGCAGCGCTGATGTATGTGGTCCCCGACCTGATCGAAGCCTTCACCCTGGTGACCACGGTGTCGGCGATCCTGTTCATGTTCGTCTGGACCCTCATCCTGCTGTCGTACCTGAGCTACCGCAAGCGCCGCGCAGCACTGCACCAGGCGTCGAAGTACAAGATGCCCGGCGGGCGTTTCATGTCGGTGGTATGCCTGGTGTTCTTCGCCTTCATCCTGGTGCTGCTCAGCCTTGAGAGCGATACCCGCCAGGCACTGATCGTCACGCCGCTGTGGTTTCTGCTGCTGGCGGTAACCTGGCTGTTCGTGCGTAACAAGCAGCACCCGCGACCTTGAAGCACAAAGTCCCCGCCTACAAAAAGGGCCGCCTCTGCGGCCCTTTTACCTGAGGTTTAGCCTCGTTCCATCCCGACGAGTACAGCGTCAGCCATCGCCAACCCTTTCTCTAGCGAATTTTCTGTGGCGGTCGGCAAACTGCGCAGCGGTTCCTGCGCTTTGTCCAGCGCCAGGGCGTTGGTCTCGTAGGCCGCCTTCAATGCCGCCACGGCGCACACCAACGCATCCGCGCAATTGACACCACCGTGCACGAGAACAGGGCGGCATGGGCCTCATGGCAGGTACCAAAATGCGTGCTGGCCGTTACGGGACGGGGGTTATGGACGTCCATCAGCGTCGACGGCGGATCAGGGACGATCTTCTTGAGCAGGGTGCTATTCCTTGCAACTCTTCTGAAGTATTTCTCCGAGCCCATACGCCAGAATGGGTGGACGGAGCCGTGCGGGTTGGCGTGCCGGACAGAAGAGAACCGGTGAGCCCGAAGGCTCCCACACACGGCTCCGCCCATAACAGGTGCAGCCATGCAGAGCACAGCGCTGTATACGCTAGTGCTTTCTTCTCTTCTGTAATCGGGACGCCAATCCCGCACCGCAGAAACTACTGCGTGCGGCAAGGTACTCAAGTAGCCGGGGGTGCCAAAAAGTTCACTGCCCCCCAAACGGTTGCGCACCAGTACGGCGCAACCGGCTGCACCGCCTGCCAACCCTGGCCCCAGGCCGGTGCAACCTTCCCTCTTGTTCCGCCCGAAAGCCCGTGCCAGAGCCTTTCACTGACTCGGCACAGCCTTTGCTAAAGCTCTCTCCCGAAGTCGCCATCTGCCTTACCCGCACATTCGAACTCAACGGAGAGAGCACTATGAAGCGTCGCAGTCTGATCAAGGCCTTTACCCTCAGTGCGTCCATCGCCGCGATGGGCCTGAGCTGGACCCTCCAGGCCGCCGAGACCATCAAGGTCGGCATCCTGCATTCGCTGTCCGGGACCATGGCGATCTCTGAGACGTCGCTCAAGGACATGGCCCTGATGACCATCGAACAGATCAATGCCAAGGGCGGGGTCAACGGCAAGCTGCTGGAACCGGTGGTGGTCGACCCGGCCTCCAACTGGCCGCTGTTCGCCGAGAAGGGCCGCCAGCTCCTGACCCAGGACAAGGTTGCTGTGGTGTTCGGCTGCTGGACTTCGGTGTCGCGCAAATCGGTGTTGCCGGTGTTCGAAGAGCTCAACGGCCTGTTGTTCTACCCGGTGCAGTACGAGGGTGAGGAAATGTCGCCCAACGTTTTCTACACCGGCGCCGCGCCGAACCAGCAGGCCATTCCGGCTGTGGAGTACCTGATGAGTGAAGAAGGCGGCGCGGCCAAGCGTTACTTCCTGCTCGGCACCGACTACGTCTACCCGCGCACCACCAACAAGATCCTGCGCGCCTTCCTGCACAGCAAGGGCGTGGCCGACAAGGACATCGAAGAGGTCTACACCCCCTTCGGCCACAGTGATTACCAGACCATTGTCGCCAACATCAAGAAGTTCTCTGCCGGCGGCAAGACTGCGGTGATCTCTACCGTCAACGGCGACTCCAACGTGCCCTTCTACAAAGAGCTGGCCAACCAGGGCCTGAAGGCCACCGACGTACCGGTGGTGGCCTTCTCGGTAGGCGAAGAAGAACTGCGCGGCATCGACACCAAGCCACTGGTAGGACACCTGGCAGCGTGGAACTACTTCGAATCGGTGGAGAACCCGGTCAACTCCCAGTTCGTGGCCGACTGGAAAGCCTACGCCAAGGCCAAGAACCTGCCGGGCGCCGACAAGGCGGTGACCAACGACCCGATGGAAGCCACCTACGTGGGCATCCACCTGTGGGCCCAGGCGGTGGAAAAAGCCAAGTCCACCGATGTCGACAAGGTCCGTGAAGCCCTGGCCGGGCAAAGTTTCAAGGCCCCGTCGGGCTACACCCTGACCATGGACAAGGCCAACCACCACCTGCACAAGCCGGTGATGATCGGCGAGATCCAGGACGACGGGCAGTTCAACGTGGTCTGGGAAACCGAGCAGCCGTTGCGCGCCCAGCCGTGGAGCCCGTTCATACCCGGCAACGACAAGCGGCCGGACTATGCGGTGAAGGGTAACTGAGGTCTTCGCGGGGCAAGCTCACTCCTACCGGTGTAGGCGCGGGCTTGCCCCGCGAAGAGGCCCCATCAATCAATCGCGACGGAACTGCGCTATGCCCAAGGCCCTCCACCGCCTCCTCCTCGGCCTGCTCCTGCTGCTGCCCCTGGCCGCCCAGGCAAGCGACGCCGACTACTTCATTGCCGCCAAGGCCAACGAGCAGGCCCGCCTGCTCCAGGCCTGGGCGGCGCAACCCGACCCGGCTCGACTTGAACTGCTGACCGCCCTGCAGCAAGGTCGCATCGCCCCCGGCGACACCCGCAAGCTGCGCTTGAACAACCGCCTGCGCGGGCTGGTCGACAACGCTCTGGCCAGCCATCAACTGCTCGGCAATGACGCCCAGGTGCGCCTGGCCGCGGCCCAGCAACTGCAGAAAAGCGCACAACCGGCGCAGGTTGCCTTCCTCGACCGGCGCTACGCCTCCGAGCCGGACGCTGCCGTACACGCAGCACTTGGCCTGGCCCTGGCCAACCTGCAGCTGGTTGCCGAGGATCCTGCAGTACGCCTGGCAGCGGTGCGGCTGCTCGGTGAAACCGGCGACCCCATGGCCCGCACACGCCTTGAGGCGCTGCTCGAACCGGGCGTAGAAGCGAATGCCAACGTGCGTACCGCCGCCGAGACCAGCCTGGCCCAGGTCAAGCGCAAGCTGCTGATGGGCGAGCTGCTTGGCCAGGCTTTCAGCGGCCTGTCGCTGGGTTCTATCCTGCTGCTCGCGGCCCTGGGCCTGGCAATCACTTTCGGTCTGCTGGGGGTCATCAACATGGCCCACGGCGAGATGCTGATGCTCGGTGCCTATGCCACCTATGGGGTGCAGATCCTCATGCAGCGTTACGCACCTGGCGCCCTCGAGTTCTATCCGCTGGTAGCCCTGCCGGCAGCGTTCGCGGTCAGCGCCGGGGTCGGCATGCTGCTGGAGCGCACGGTGATCCGCCACCTGTACGGCCGTCCGCTGGAAACCCTGCTGGCCACCTGGGGCATCAGCCTGATCCTGATCCAGGCCATCCGCCTGCTGTTCGGTGCCCAGAACGTGGAAGTGGCCAACCCGGCCTGGCTCTCCGGCGGCATCCAGGTGCTGCCCAACCTGGTGCTGCCCTATAGCCGGATCGTGATCATCGGCTTTGCCCTGTTCGTGGTGCTGCTCACCTGGCTGCTGCTCAACCGCACCCGCCTGGGCCTGAACGTGCGCGCCGTCACCCAGAACCGCAACATGGCCGCCTGCTGCGGCGTACCCACCGGGCGCGTGGACATGCTCGCCTTTGGCCTGGGCTCGGGCATCGCAGGCCTGGGCGGGGTTGCCCTGAGCCAGATCGGCAACGTCGGCCCGGACCTCGGCCAGAGCTACATCATCGACTCGTTCCTGGTGGTGGTGCTCGGCGGTGTCGGCCAACTCGCCGGGAGCCTCTGGGCAGCCTTCGGCCTGGGCATCGCCAACAAACTGCTGGAGCCGCAGATCGGTGCGGTACTCGGCAAGATCCTCATCCTTGCGCTGATCATTCTGTTCATCCAGAAGCGCCCGCAAGGCCTCTTTGCGCTCAAGGGACGGGTAATCGACTGATGAACCAGCCTCTGCTTGTTACCGCCACCCAGAAGGTCGGCCCGCGCTGGACGCTGGCCGTCGGCGCCGCTGCCCTGCTGGTGCTGCTGGCCCTGCCGCTGCTGTCGCTGTTGCCCGACGGCCACGGCCTGCAGGTCTCGGCCTATACCCTGACCCTGGTCGGCAAGATCCTTTGCTATGCCATTGTTGCCCTGGCACTGGACCTGGTCTGGGGCTATGCCGGGCTGCTGTCGCTGGGCCATGGCCTGTTCTTTGCGCTGGGCGGTTATGCCATGGGCATGTACCTGATGCGCGAAGCCGCCGGCGATGGCTTCCCCGCCTTCATGACCTTCCTGTCGTGGACCGAACTGCCCTGGTACTGGGCCGGCACCCAGCACTTTGCCTGGGCCCTGTGCCTGGTGGTGCTGGCGCCGGGACTGCTGGCGCTGGTGTTCGGCTTTTTCGCCTTTCGTTCACGCATCAAGGGCGTGTACTTCTCGATCATGACCCAGGCCCTGACCTTCGCTGGCATGTTGCTGTTCTTTCGCAACGAAACCGGCTTCGGCGGCAACAACGGCTTTACCAACTTTCGCAGCATCCTGGGCTTCGAAATCACCGCACAAAGCACCCGGGCGGTGTTGTTCCTGCTTACCGTGGCATTGTTGCTGGCCAGCCTGTACCTGGGCTGGCGCCTGGCCCGCAGCAAGTTCGGCCGAGTGCTGACTGCCCTGCGCGATGCCGAGAACCGCCTGATGTTCTGTGGCTACGACCCACGCGGCTTCAAGCTGTTCGTGTGGGTACTGAGCGCCGTGCTCTGCGGCCTGGCCGGGGCGCTGTATGTGCCGCAGGTGGGCATCATCAACCCCAGTGAAATGTCGCCGACCAACTCCATCGAAGCCGCCGTGTGGGTAGCCCTGGGTGGACGCGGCACACTGATCGGCCCGCTGCTCGGCGCAGGCCTGGTCAACGGCATGAAGAGCTGGTTCACCGTAGCCTTTCCCGAATACTGGCTGTTCTGCCTGGGAGCGCTGTTCATTCTGGTGACCCTGTACCTGCCCAAGGGCGTGGTCGGTCTGTTGAAGAAAAGGGGTGAACAATGAGCGCCATACCACTGCCACCGGTACACCCGGAATTCATGCTCGAACCGATCCTTGATGGCGGCAGCGGCCGCGACGCCATCGGCCTGGGCCAGGCCCGCGGCCAGGGGCTGGATGTGCGCCACGGCACCGTGCTGACCCTTGAGGACATCAGCGTCAGCTTCGACGGTTTCAAGGCCCTGAATGCCCTGAACCTGTACATCGGCGTCGGCGAGTTGCGCTGCATCATCGGCCCCAATGGTGCCGGCAAGACCACCCTGATGGACGTGATCACCGGCAAGGCCCGCCCCATCACAGGCAAGGCCTGGTTCGGCGACACCCTGGACCTGACCCGCATGAGCGAGGTGCAGATCGCCCAGGCCGGCATCGGGCGAAAATTCCAGAAGCCCACGGTGTTCGAGGCATTGAGTGTTTACGAGAACCTGGAGCTGGCACAGAAGGCCGACAAGTCGGTGCTGGCCAGCCTGGTAGCGCGCCTGAACGGCGAACAGCGCGACCGCATCGACGAAGTCCTGCACACCATTCGCCTGACAACCTCGGCCCAGCGCCCGGCCGGGTTGCTGTCCCACGGCCAGAAGCAGTTCCTGGAGATCGGCATGCTGTTGATGCAGGACCCGCAACTGTTGCTGCTCGACGAGCCGGTGGCCGGTATGACCGACGCCGAGACCGAGTTTACCGCCGAGTTGTTCAAGGGGCTGGCGGGCAAGCACTCGCTGATGGTGGTGGAGCATGACATGGGCTTTGTCGGCAGCATCGCCGACCACGTCACTGTGTTGCACCAGGGCAGTGTGCTGGCCGAGGGATCGCTTGAGCAGGTGCAGGCCGACGACCGGGTGATCGAGGTTTATCTCGGACGGTGACTTTTGACGTCTCGACTTGCCCCGCGATTGCCAACCAAGGATAAAAACCATGCTGAAAATCGACTCCCTGCACCAATACTACGGCGGCAGCCATATCCTGCGTGGCCTCTCCTTCGAGGCCAAGGTCGGTGAAGTCACCTGCCTGCTCGGCCGCAACGGCGTCGGCAAGACCACCCTGCTGCGCTGCCTGATGGGCCTGCTGCCTACCCGCGAAGGCAGCGTACTCTGGGAGGGCCAGCCGATCACCGCATTCAAGCCGCATCAACGGGTACAGGCCGGTATTGCCTACGTGCCCCAGGGCCGGGAAATCTTCCCGCGCCTGAGTGTCGAGGAAAACCTGTTGATGGGCCTCTCCCGCTTCAGCGCCAGCCAGGCCAAAAGCGTGCCGCCGTTCATCTACGAGCTCTTCCCGGTGCTGCTGCAAATGAAGCACCGCCGCGGCGGTGATCTTTCCGGCGGCCAGCAACAGCAACTGGCCATCGGCCGCGCGCTGGCAAGCCAGCCACGCCTGCTGATCCTCGATGAACCGACCGAGGGCATCCAGCCATCCGTGATCAAGGAAATCGGCGCCGTGATCGCCACGCTGGCCGCCCGCGGCGATATGGCCATCCTGCTGGTGGAGCAGTTCTACGACTTTGCCGCCGAACTTGCCGACCAGTACCTGGTGATGTCCCGGGGCGAGATCGTTCAGGCCGGACGCGGTGAAAACATGGAGGCCGAAGGTGTGCGCGGTCTGGTAACCATTTAACCTGAGCGCCACTGCCTACCTGTTCGAGAAGCTGCCATGACCTACCTGCTGCGTGATGCCGTAACTGCCGACCTGCCGGGCATTCGCGACATTTACAACGACGCCGTGCTCAACACCACGGCGATCTGGAATGAACAACCCGTGGACCTGGCCAACCGCCAGGCCTGGTTCGATGCCCGCGAGGCCCAGCGCTACCCGATCCTGGTGGCGGTGGATGATAGCGGCGACGTGCTGGGCTACGCCTCTTTCGGTGACTGGCGGCCGTTTGAAGGCTTTCGTCATACCATCGAGCACTCGGTGTACATCCGCAGCGACCAACGCGGCAACGGCCTGGGACCTATGCTGATGCAGGCCCTGATCGAGCGTGCCCGTGCCTGCCACAAGCATGTGATGGTCGCCGCCATCGAAAGCGGCAACACCGCCTCGATCCGCCTGCATGAACGCCTGGGCTTCACGCTCAACGGGCAAATGCCCCAGGTTGGCGTGAAGTTCGGCCGCTGGCTTGACCTGACCTTCATGCAACTGATCCTCAACCCCGGTATGCCCCCACGCTCGACGGAGTGATGCCCGATGAATGCTGCGCAACTCAACCGCGTGACTCACGAAAGCTTTGCCCACTACCGTGACGGCCTGGTGGCGTTGTTGATCGATGCCGTGCGCCACGGCGCCTCGGTCGGTTTCATGGAAGGTATCGATACACAGCAGGCCAACAGCTACTTCGACGAGGTCAAGCAGCGCGTGGCCAGCGGTGAGCTGATGCTGTGGGTAGTGAGCAAGGACAAGCAAGTACTGGGCAGTGTGCAGCTGGGGTTGTGCCAGAAGCCCAATGGTTTGAACCGGGCTGAAGTGCAGAAGCTGCTGGTGCATAGCGAAGTGCGCCAGCACGGGCTGGGGCAGCAGTTGATGCAGGCACTGGAGGCTGCGGCACGCCAGCAACAGCGGGGGCTGTTGTACCTGGATACCGAGGCAGGGTCAGGCGCAGAGGGCTTCTATCGGACGCTGGGGTATAGCAAGGCAGGCGAGATTCCGCAGTATGCCTGTGGGCCGGACGGGATGTATCAGGCGACGGCCCTGTATTTCAAATTACTGTAGCCGCTGCCGCCAGGCTGCGATCGGCCGCAAAACGGTCGTACACACCAATATGGCGACTGCTACGCAGTCGATCGCAGCCTGCGGCAGCAGCTACGAACGATCGGCTTTACCCCTGCAAGAACCTGCCCAAGCGCTGCTTGAGCATTGAGTTCTCGCTACGCAACTGCTGCACTTCCTCCAGCAGTTCCAGCGCCAGCGCCACCCCTTCCCACTCCAGCTCAAGGTCACGCTGCAGCTTGGCGGCGCGCTTGGCCAGCACCGCGGCCTGATCGTCAAACAGCCACTCTTCCGGCGTTCGCCCAGAAGGTTCGACAATGCCATGTTCGACGATTTCGATCACGTAGGCCGCCGGTAGATCGGCTTCCCGGCACAGGGTCTGCATGTCCAGTTGAACGACCAGGGTACTGCTCATGATCAGCTACTCCATTGTGTCCTCGGATTGAACGCCGCCTTCTCTGCCAGCTTGCTCCACAACTCGCGCGTCGCATCGTCGTTGTGGCTCGGCATCACCACCTTCAGCTGCGCATACAGGTCACCGCGCTGGCCCTGCTTGTTGGCCAGGCCCATGCCCTTGACCCGCAGGCGTTGACCGCTCTGGCTGTCTGGGCGAATGGTCAGGTTGATCTTGCCGGTCAGGGTCGGCACCGCCACCTTGGTACCCAGGGCAGCTTCCCATGGCGCCAGGGGCACGGTGATGATCAGATCATGACCTTCGACATCGAACAGCGGGTGCGGTGCCATGCGAATGGTCAGGAACAGGTCACCGTTGGCGCCGCCGCCAATCCCCGGTGCGCCCTGGCCCTTGAGGCGGATCTTCTCGCCATCGCTGACGCCGGCTGGAATCTTCACGTTCAGGGTCTTGGTGGTGAAGCCGGTGCGCTGGCCGCTGCCGTTGTACTGCGGCACCTGGAAGCTGATCTGTTTCGACTCGGTGGACAGGGTTTCCTCGAGGAAAATCGCCAGTTCCATTTCCACATCCTGCCCTCGCCGACCGGTGCTGCGTTGCTGGCCGCGACCAAAGGGATTGCCGTTGCCATTGCCACTGCGAGCGCCAAAGATCGAGCTGAAGAAATCGGAAAAATCACCGCCCTCAAACCCGCCGCTGCTGCGACTTTCCCAGCCAGGCGGGCCCTGGAACGGCCGGCCATGCTGGCCATATTTACGCAGTTCGTCGTATTCGGCGCGTTTTTCCGGGCTGCTCAAGGCCTCGTAGGCCTCGTTGGCCTCCTTGAATTTTTCTTCGGCGTCACGCTCTTTGCTGACGTCGGGGTGATACTTGCGCGCAAGCTTGCGGTAGGCGGTCTTGATCGCCTTGTCGTCCGCCGTGGGCTCTACGCCAAGTATCTTGTAGTAGTCTTTGAAGTCCATCTAAGGAACCACCATGAGTAAATTTGATGCTGCTGTAGATGGGGGTCAAGCATAGCCTTTACAAGGCGTCCCTGGGTTTGATGCAAAGCAGATATTCGGTCTTGATTCTGCTGACAACTGGCATAAACTGCGCGGCCGTTTTTCCCCCGGACAGTACATCCCATGAGTGACGCATCCCCGGCCCGTGCCTGCGGCATCGACTTCGGCACCTCCAACTCCACCGTCGGCTGGCATCGCCCCGGCATCGAGTCGTTGATCGCCCTGGAAGACGGCAAGATCACCCTGCCGTCGGTGGTGTTCTTCAACATCGAGGAGCGCCGCCCGGTGTACGGCCGCCTCGCCCTGCACGAATACCTCGAAGGCTACGAAGGCCGGCTGATGCGCTCGCTCAAGAGCCTGCTGGGCTCCAAGCTGATCAAGCACGACACCAGCGTGCTGGGCACCGCCCTGCCGTTCAAGGACCTGTTGGGCATGTTTATCGGCGAGCTGAAAAAGCGCGCCGAAGCCAACGCCGGCCGCGCGTTCGATGAAGTGGTGCTGGGCCGTCCGGTACACTTTGTCGATGACGACCAGGCCGCCGACCAGGAAGCCGAAGACACGCTGGCAGAGGTGGCGAAGAAGATCGGTTTCAAGGAAGTCTCCTTCCAGTACGAGCCGATTGCCGCGGCCTTCGACTACGAGTCGAACATCCAGGGCGAGGAACTGGTGCTGATCGTCGACATCGGCGGGGGTACCTCGGACTTCTCCCTGGTGCGCCTGGCACCTGAGCGGCACATGCTCGACGACCGCCATGAAGACATCCTCGCCACCGGTGGTGTACACATCGGCGGTACCGACTTCGACAAACAACTGAGCCTGCAGGGCGTCATGCCGATGTTCGGCTATGGCAGCCGGATGAAAAGCGGCGCCTTCATGCCGACCAGCCACCACATGAACCTGGCGACCTGGCATACCATCAACTCGGTGTACTCGCAAAAGTCCCAGCTGGCCCTGGGCAGCATGCGCTACGACATCGAAGACACCAATGGCATCGACCGCCTGTTCAAGCTGATCGAACAGCGCGCCGGGCACTGGTTGGCGATGGAAGTGGAAGAGACCAAGATCGAGCTCACCCACACCGACAGCCGCCTGGTCGACCTCAAG
Source organism: Pseudomonas vranovensis (assembly GCF_040438935.1). Classification (NCBI taxonomy): domain Bacteria; kingdom Pseudomonadati; phylum Pseudomonadota; class Gammaproteobacteria; order Pseudomonadales; family Pseudomonadaceae; genus Pseudomonas; species Pseudomonas vranovensis. The sequence continues at coordinate 4,292,532 of NZ_CP159259.1, forward strand.
CGCGTCGAGCCGGGCCTGAGCGTGGAATTGACCCGGGCGTTGTTCGAGGCCTCCATCGACAGCCTGCTCGAACGTGTGCGCGGCAGCGTCAGCGAACTGCTGGCCAAGGCCGGGGTGGGTGTCGAGCAGGTGGATACGGTGTTCTTCACCGGTGGTTCGAGCGGTATTCCGGCGTTGCGCCAGAGCGTGGCGGCGATGCTGCCCAAGGCCCGGCACGTCGAGGGCAACATCTTTGGCAGTATTGGTAGCGGGTTGGCGATCGAAGCGCGCAAGCGGTACGGCTGAACACCGATCGCGGGGCAAGTCGAGACGTTGCCCCGCGATGCTGTCAAACCAGCTCAGCCTGCCTCAGCTCACTCTTCAGGTACGCATAGTAGATCGGCCCTGCCACCACCCCCGGCAAGCCAAATGCCGCCTCGCACACCAACATTGCCAACAGCAGTTCCCACGACTTGGCACTGATCTGCCCGCCGACAATCCGCGCGTTGAGGAAGTACTCGACCTTGTGGATAACAATCAAATAGCCCAGCGCCGCCATGGCCACCCAGATCGACAGTGACAGGCCGACGATGGTGATCAGGGTGTTGGACATCAAATTGCCAATGACCGGCAACAACCCCAGCAGGAAGGTCAGCACGATCAGGGTCTTGGTCAGCGGCAGGTGGACGCCGAACATCGGCAGTACCACCGCCAGGAAAATCCCGGTGAAAAAGGTATTGAGCAGCGAAATCTTGATCTGGGCGAAGACGATGTTGCGAAATGCCTGCACCAACAGCGCCAGGCGGTTGAACAGCGCTGCCGCCAACGGCTTGCGTCGGGAAATGTCGGGGATGCGCTGCAGGGCAACGATGGCCCCCAGGATCATGCCGATCAGCAGGGTGACGAACATGTGCGCCGCGCCCTTGCCCACCAGTTGCAGCTCGCCCAGGTGGGTCTTGAGCCATTCGCCGATGGCCACCTTGAACTCGGCAGCGCTGGCCGGCAGGTAGGCGTCGACGAAGGGCGGCAGCTGGCCGCGGGCCTGATCCACCAGAAGCATGAACTTGTCCAGCGAGGCGCCGGGGTTCTCGGCCTCGTGCAACAGGAAACTGATGGCACCGGCAAACAGCAAGGTCAGCGTGCTGACCACCAGCGTACCGAGCAGGGCCACCGCCAGCCAGCGCGCCCGCTCCCCGGCAATCAGGTGCTGCAGCTTGGGGGTAAGCATGTTGACCAGCTCGAACACCAGCAAGCCTGCCAACAGGCTCGGCAACAGCTTGAGCGGCAGCGCCAGCAACAGGCCGGCGAACACAATGATCCAACTGGCCAGTTTGATCTGGCGCGGAGTGAAGGTCATACAACCTCAAGGGGGCAACTGCAGGAAAAGGCGCAGTCTGCCAGCCTTCGCCGGGCAGGCATAGTGCCGCGGCCGCTGCGTTGGCAGCGGCTGACCCGGGTCAGGCCCAGCGGCTCATTTTTTCTTCAGGCAGTCGCTCATGAACGCCTTGCGTTCGTCGCCCTTGAGCGCCTTGGTGGTGGCATCGGCATTACAGGTTTTCATTTTTTCCTGCTGGGTGGCGGGCTTGGCCTTGAGGCACCCGCTCATGAAGGCCTGGCGCTCATCGCCCTTGAGGGCCTTGGCGGTGGCGTCAGCGTTGCAGGTTTTCATTTTTTCCTGTTGAGCGGTGGCGGCGAAGCCCTGTGAACACATCAATACGCCCAGCAACAGCAGCGGTACACGCACCCACTTCATAGTGTCTCTCCTTGTCGCAGCGCCCGTCGCGCAGCATCGCCCTGAGTGTAGACAACAATCCTTACACCCCCCCGGCCCGGGCCTGGCGCCGATATTGCTCGGGCGTGCAGTGGGCATGACGCTGGAACATGGCGATAAAAGCCGATGGGCTGCTGTAGCCCAGCTCGAAGGCGATCTGCTGGATCGGCAGGTTCTGCTCCAGCCCCTCGATAGCACGCAAAAACCGCAGGCGCAGGCGCCACTCGCCAAAGCTCATGCCCAATTCGCGCGCGAACTGGCGGGCCAGGGTCCGTTCACTGACATGCACCGAAGCTGCCCAGTCGGCCAGCGGCCGATTGTCCCCAGGTTCGTCGTGCAGGGCCTGCAGTACGGCGTGCAGGCCGGCGCTGCGGGCATAGGGCAAGAAACACGTCTGAGTCGGGGCGAGGCGCAGCTGGTCTACCAATACCTGGGCCAGCCGCCGGTCGGCCTCGTCTACCGGGACTTTCACGTCGCGCCGGGCAAAGTCGCCCAGGATTGCCTTGAGGATTTCACTGATCACCAGGGTGCAGGGCTGCGCCGGGAGCGTTTGGCACAAGGCGCGGTCCAGATACACCGAACGGTAAACAATGGCCTGAGGGTTGTAGCAACTGTGCTCGGTGTCGGGTGGCACCCACACCGCGTAGTGGGGCGGCGAGACGAAGCGCTGCCCACCGATCTCCAGGTGCATGATGCCGTGGGCCGCATAGTTGAGCTGGCCCCAGCCGTGCCGGTGCGCGGCGCTGTGGGTATCGGCGCCGAACTCGTCGTAGCGGAAGTACACCGGCGCCGGCAAGGCGTCGAATTGCGGGATGTTGACGTATTTACGTGCCATGGTGTCTGGATCGATGGGCCGGTTGTCTGGATGCAAGTATAAGCAACAAGACAGACAGGCGGATAATAGCTCCCTGTACCCTCAAGAGTTCCTGCTTCATGAATTATGCGTTTCCCCTGCTGGCCATTCTGATCTGGGCCGGCAATACCGTGGTCACCAAGATGTCGGCCGGCGCGATCTTTCCCGCCGAGATCGGCTTCTATCGCTGGCTGCTGGCCGGGCTGCTGTTCACCCCGTTCCTGCTGCGGCCGATGCTGCGAAACTGGGCCCAGATCCGCCCCAACCTCGGCAAGATCTTCATTCTCGGCGTGCTGGGCATGGCGGTGTATCAAAGCCTGGCGTACTTCGCGGCGGCGATCACCAGCGCCACCAACATGGGCATCATCCTCTCGCTGATGCCGTTGATGTCGCTGGCCATGGCCATCATCAGCCTGGGCCAGCGCCTGACCTACGGTGCGCTGATCGGCGCGCTGGTCTCGTTGGTCGGCGTGCTGGTGGTGGTATCGGCGGGTGACCTGGGCGTGCTGGTGCAACACGGCCTCAATGGCGGCGATGCGCTGATGCTGATTGCCACCCTGGCCTATGCGCTATACAGCACCTTGCTGAAGAAATGGCAACTGCGCCTGCCGCCCTTGCTGCTGCTTTACCTGCAGGTACTGGTGGCGATCATCGTGCTGTTTCCACTGTTTCTGTTCTCGGACAAGACCGGCCTTGGCACGGGCAACATCGGCCTGGTGCTGTACGCCTGCGTGCTCGCCTCGATGGTCGCGCCGCTGGTGTGGATGCAGGCCGTCAGCCGCCTGGGCCCCAGCCGCACCACGCTGTTCTTCAACTTGCTGCCTGCGGTTACCGCGGTGATCGCTGCGGTTGCACTCGATGAGCAACTGGCCCTGTATCACCTGTTCGGCGGCCTGCTGACGCTGGCCGGGGTGATCCTTGCCGAACGCTGGAAAACCCCGGTGCGTCCTGCCCACGCTACAGCCCCGCAGCCTTGAGTCGCTCGGCGTGCTCGGTGAACAGGCGCACTGGATCAGCGCCCTTGCCGACCGCGCCGAGTGACTGATTGACGATATCCAGGTGGTCGAGCGGGTAGTCATCACCGATCACCTGGCCCAAGTGCGAGCTGTAGCGCCCGACCATGCCGTCGCACTGCCCGACCTCATGGACGAAGGTGCGGGCAAACAAGCGGCAAAAGCGGTTGCTGCCGTCCAGGCGGTTCAGGCCGGTGTCGGTCAGCCCCGGCTGCAAGGTGCCCGACCAAGAGTAGTAGCGTACGCCATTGACCTCGGCCGGCCCTTCCCCGCCCCAGGTGGTAGGCAGGCCCTGTGGATAAGCCTGATTGAACAGGGCAACACCGGCACGGGTCAGCGAATGGTGCGAGGCGTGTACATCGATGGGCAGTTTCGGCCCCCGCCAGCCGGTTTCCAACCACCCCATCAACACCCCCAGGCCATGCAAAACCGCCTTGAGCACGCGTCCGCGGGCAGAGTCGGCGGGGTATTTCTCGTGCAGGTAATCGGCCAGTTCCGAGCCGTGGTTGGGGCCGGCGACGGACGTCACCGAGGCCACCCATTCCGGACGCCGGGCAGCGGCATAACGGGCCGTCAGGGCGCCCTGGCTGTGGCCGAGCAGGTTGACCTTGTCGATGCCGTGGTGGGCGCGGAGGTCTTCGATGATCCGCAGCAACTGCTCGCCACGCACCTCGGTGGAGTTGATCGGCGATACCTGAATGGCAAACACCTGGGCCCCGCCCCGGCGCAGGGCCGACACGATGCCGAACCAGTAGGGATAGAGCAGCAGGCGGACAAAGCCGAGCATGCCCGGCACCAGCACCAGTGGATAACGTGTGGCAAGCGCTTGCGCCATGGCTGCATTCCCCCGTTCCGTGGACAGTCGGCCAACCCTACAGGCACTTCGATTGCAATCGCAATCGAACTCCCGGCGCGCGCTGCGGTTCCAACCCTGTAGACCCTCAGCAAGGAGCTGGACCATGTACAAGCAGACCCTGGCAATCCTCCTGGCCACCACCGCCCTGGCCGCCTGCGGCAGCCGTCCAGAGAACCCGGTGGATTACGTCACCTATCGCGACGAACCGCTGGTCAAGCAAGTAGAGAACGGCATGACCATGCAGCGAGTGATCGCCATCGGCGGCAACCCGTCCACGGCCATCGACCTGCCTCATGGTGGTACCTGCAACAACTACATCCTCAACCGCGACGGTCACCAGCAGCCCTACTACGTGCGCTTCGACGCCACCGGCCATGTCGACGACAAGGGCTTCAAGACCTGTGAGCAACGCCAGGAAGACGACGCTGCCGTCGAGAAAGCCAAGGCCAAGGCCGGCGTCTAGCCCCGAAAACATCCCGTTAGCAGCCTGGAGATGACAATGAGCACCGTTGAACTGACCGATGTGAAAACCCTGCGCGCACGTGCCCGCCAGCATGTGGAGCAAGGCGCCGTGACCGAAGGCTACAACGCCGACCGGGAGACTATCCTGCGCCTGCTCAATGAGTCGTTGGCCACCGAGTGGGTGTGCGCCCTGCGCTACAAGCGCCACTACTACATGGCCAGCGGTATCAAGGCCAGCGTTGCGGCCGAGGAGTTTCTCGAACATGCCACCCAGGAGCTAGAGCATGCCGACAAACTGGCCGAGCGCATCGTGCAGTTGGGTGGCGAACCGGACCTCAATCCGGACAACCTGAGCAAGAACTCCCATGCCCAGTACGTGGCCGGCAAGAACCTCAAGGACATGGTGCTCGAAGACCTGGTGGCCGAGCGGATCGCCATCGACAGCTACCGCGAGATCATCCAGTACATCGGTGAGAGCGACCCGACCACCCGGCGCATCTTCGAAGACATCCTGGCACAGGAAGAAGAGCACGCCGATGATATGGCGGACCTGTTGAAGGGGCTTTAGGACCGGATCGCGGGGCAAGTCTGGCCTTGCCCCGCGTTCAACCCGCCTTGACCGTGCGCGGCGCCTTGCCTGATTTCATCTGCTCCAACAACGGCGTGCATTGATTAGGCACATCCCCACCCGGCGCCACCAGCGCCAGCAAGCCCGCCGCCGGGCCGATCACTACCCCCAGCGCCACCATCCCCGCCCCACGCAACGCCAACGGCACGGCTTGCACACCGGCGCTTGGCTTGGCGAAGGGGCCACGTACATACAGCGGTGAACGCAGCGAGAACAGTCGCAGCCCCTTGGATTCAGGGTTGATCTTCAAATCCAGTTGCTCGGTGGCAAAGTTGGCAGTGCCATTGATGTAGATGATCGCGTTCTCGGTATCGAACACGAACAACCGGGTCGTCGCCAACCCGTCCTTGATGCCGAAGTCGGCAGCGGCGCAGTTGATCTTCACTTCCTTGTCGCCAAACAGCTGGCCCACCACGTAGTTACCCACATTGAGCCCGGCGATTTCCATCAGTCCGCGGCTGATCGCGCCATCGTTGATCAGCATCTTCAGGTCGCCGTTGGCCGTTGCCAGCAAGGCGGCCACCGAGTTGCCACGACCACTTAGGTCCGCATCGCCATTGAGCTGGCCGAAACTGGTTTTCATCGGCTCGAATGTCGGAAACAACTGCTTGAGCTTGAACCCCCGCGCACTGAGCTGGGCACGGCCTTGCAACGGCACCGTGCGACCATCCAGGCGGATCTGGGCATCGAGCTTGCCGCCTGCTACACCAAAGCGCAGCGGTTCCAGGCGCAGCACACCGTCGTCGAGGACGAAGTGGGCGGAAAGGTCGTTGAACGGCAACGCCTCGCTGTGAACGATGCGCTTGCCGCTGAAGGTCACGTCGGCATCCATGGTGCGCCAGCGCTCGGTGCGAAACGCCTCCACCGGCAGCACCTTGCCGGCGGGTTGTTTACTGGCGCCGCCCCGGGCCTTCTGTTCGGCATTGGAGTCGGCGCCAATCAGTGGCGCAAGGTCCTTGAACAGCAACTGATTGGACACCAGGTTACCGCTGAGCTTGGGGCGCGGCTGAGTGGAAACGAAGGTCAGGTCGCCATGAATATCGCTGTTGCCGATCTTGCCGTTGAAGCCTTCGTAGCGAAACAGCGCACCACCCGGCTTATGCAGCTTGGCCACCAGGTGGCCGTCCGTGGCGTAAGGCGGTGAGTCCGGCAAGGTCACGCCGGTCAGCGGATACAGGTTGCTCAGGCTCGCGCCCGACAAGCGCAGGCGCAGATCCAGCGCGCCGAGGTTGCGCGGGTCGGTCAGGGTGCCGGCCAATGCGATCCGGGTATCGGCAATCTTCACGTCGGCCTGCAAGGGAAACGGCTGGGTAGCATCCTGCAGCGCCAGCAGGCCGCCGATCTTGCCGTCGCCAGACAGCGCCTGGCCCTTGTAGCGGCCTTTCACCTTGAGCCCGAAGGCATAGTCCTGCGCCCCTCCGGCCTTCTGCGCCGAGGCCTTGCCGACGATGTCTCCGAAGGGGATCGGTTTGCCCAGCGGGTCGATCTGCACATCCAGCGTGGTTTTCAGAGCCTGGTCGTCGACGCTGACCTGGCCTTTGTCAAAGCCGATGGCGCCGATGTCGAGCGTCCAGTTCGACGGCTCGCTCTGCTCATCCTTGGGACCGAAATCGAATGTCCAGTTGGCCCGGCCATCGGCCAGACGCTTGAGGCTGGCGGTGGGCTGGTTGAGGTCGATGCGGGGAATGACGATCTGCTGGAACAGCAACGGCAGGGGTGCAAGGCGAAATTCCACGCGCTTGAGGCCGACCATCTGCGGCGCCTTGAGCCAGTCCGGGTTACCCAGGGTGAGGTCTTCGGCGATGAAATGCGGCCACGGTACCCAGGCACGCCAGCCGCCCTGCTCCGGCTCGCGGCGCCACTGCACAGCGAGGTTGCCATTGATGGCGAAAGGCCTGTGCAGGGCTTCGGAGACTTTGGCGTTGAGGGTCGGCTTGACCCGGTTCCAGTCGAAGGTGGCGATGAGGATGATCAGTAGCGTCAGAACCAGCAGCAGGCTGGCGAGGGTCCAGGTGAGGATTCTGGCGGGGCGCGTCATTGCATGATTCTCCTGACGACCACACGGCAAGAGTGGGCGTATTGATGGCACTTAATCATCGGACTGATGAAAGCCTCAGGGGTTTAACCGCGGATGCATGATAGCGGGGTTTTGTTGGCTCCTTCCTCCCGACAATGCTCCCTGATAGCCGCTGCAACCATTGTGCTAGAGCCCTCGCGGCAAAGCATCAATCCCATCGATTGTCACCATTAGCCTTATGAACTTTTATCTCCCGCTCCCAAGCGTAGCATTGGCTCCGTACTCACTTTCCAGCCCCGCCGAGGAGCACCGAACCATGAAACGCCAATTACTGCTGAGCCTGTCCCTGTCCATCCTGGCCGCCAATGCCTTCGCCATTCCAGCCAGCGAACAAAGCCTGACCGCTGAGTCGCGCTCCAGCTCCACGGAGATTTCACAGCCCCTGAACCCTCTGGCCGAAGGTGGCTCGGATCGCCTGCTGGAGCGTAACCGCGTAGCCGAAGGTGGTTCTGACCGCCTGCTGGAACGCAACCGTGTGGCCGAAGGTGGTTCTGACCGCCTGCTGGAACGCAACCGCGTAGCCGAAGGTGGTTCTGACCGCCTGCTGGAACGCAACCGCGTAGCCGAAGGTGGTTCTGACCGCCTGCTGGAACGCAACCGCGTAGCCGAAGGTGGTTCTGACCGCCTGCTGGAACGCAACCGTGTTGCCGAAGGTGGCTCTGATCGCCTGATCGAAAAAAACCAACGGGTGGGCTGATGCCGATGCCAGACAACAAGAACACCCAGCGCTGTAGCTGCTCCCCTCCCAGCCCGGTCCATTGACCGGGCTTTGTTTTTCCACGCGCAGGCTATTAGAGTGCAGGGCTGTTTCACTGCCAGCCGATATTCGCCATGCTGCCGCGCGCCGAACAAAAGCAACAGACCCGCCAAGCCCTGCTGGATGCCGCCCGCCACCTGATGGAAAGTGGCCGAGGTTTCGGCAGCATCAGCCTGCGTGAAGTGAGCAAGAGCGCCGGCATCGTACCGACGGGCTTTTATCGCCACTTCTCCGACATGGACCAACTGGGCCTGGCCCTGGTCAATGAAGTGGGGGAGACCTTCCGCCATACCATTCGCCTGGTGCGACAGAATGAGTTCGAACTGGGCGGCATCACCGATGCTTCGGTACGGATCTTCCTCGACGTGGTCACGGCCAATCGCCAGCAGTTCCTGTTCCTGGCCCGCGAGCAATATGGCGGCTCGCAGCCCGTGCGCCAGGCAATCGCCACCCTGCGCCAGGGCATCAGCTCCGACCTTGCCACCGACCTTGCACGCATGCCGCGCTGGCAGCACCTGGACAGTGCCGCCTTGGCGGTCATCGCCGACCTGGTGGTGAAAACCGTGTTCGCCACCCTGCCGGAATTGATTGACGAACCGGTCGACGGCGCAACCCAGCCGCTCAGCGCCCAGGACAAGATTACCCAGCAACTGCGCTTCATCTTCGTCGGTGCCAAGCACTGGCAAGGCCTGAGTACCCTGTAGCCGCTCGATCGACTGCGTAGCAGTCGCAACGGCCGCTGCATCTGTCCGAGTGTGGCCCTTACGCGCCCCCTCGCGGCCTGGCGGCAGCGGCTACGGTGGCTACGTTTCCTGCTAACATGCGCGCAAACGCAGCGATCATGACGATACCTTTTCCATGCCCGACCTCCATACCGCCCAGCCTGAACTGCCTGCCCTGCTCGACCGGGCCCAGGCTCACTTCGATCAGCGCATCGTGCCGCTCTGGCTGGGTCCGGGCTGGAATGCCGACATGGGCCTGCCCTATGAAGCCCTGGACGCCCACGCCCAGCCGCTGCCAGTACAGCGCTATCGGGCCATGGCCTGCGCCCGCCAGTTGTATCTGTTCAGCAGCCGCATCGAGCAACCGGGCGCCCGCGAACGGGCAGCGGCGCTGTTCCGCTCGCTGCAACGGCACTTCCACGACGCCGAGCATGGTGGCTGGTTCTACAGCATCGACGCCCAGGGCAAGCCACTGGATCGCCGCAAGGACCTGTACACCCACGCCTTCATCATCTTTGCCTGCGCCCACTACTGGGGGCAGGTGCGCGAGCAGTTGGTCGAATCGACCCTGAATGCTGCGCTTAGCGTGGTAGCCGATCGTTTTTCCCGTGATGACGGCTTGTATGAGGCCAGCCTCGATGAAGACTGGTCGGGCCTGGACAGCGGGCCGTTGCAGAACCCGCTGATGCACTTGGCCGAAGCTTTCCTGGCAACCCACGCCGTACGTGACGATGCCCAGGTGAAAGCCGCCCTGCTGGCGCTGACCGAAGCCATGCAGCAGTACTTCGTCGATAACGAACACGGCGTGATGCTGGAGAAGCCGCGCGGGGCTGTGGATAACTGGTTTGAGCCGGGCCACCAGTTCGAGTGGTTCTTCCTCCTCGACACCTCGGCGCTGCTACGCGGTGGCGCCCTGCATGCCTCCCTGGACAAAGCCTTCAGCTATGCCGAGGAGCATGGCGTCGAAGAGACAGCGGTGCTGGCCATGCTCGAGGCTGATGGCAGCGTCCGCGATGCCACCCAGCGTATCTGGGCACAGGCTGAATACCTGCGGGCACTGGCGTTGCGCCCTGGCAGTGCGGCCAGGGTCCTTGAACAGTTGCAAGCGCTGCAGCAGCACTTCCTGCATGCCGATGGATGGTACGAGTGCCGTGACGCCCATGGCGCGGTCAGCCGCAGCGATATGCCGTCGACCACGCCTTATCATCTGGCGACCTGCCTGCAAGGGTTGCAGCTATCGCGGAACAAGCCCGCGCCCACGCTGTAGGAGCGGGCTTGTTCCGCGAAGGCCTCTCAAGCCTTCCCTGACCGATCAATCGAAAAGCCGGCCCACACCTGGCTTACCGGCATCAGCTCAAGGCTGTTGATGTTGATGTGTGCCGGCTGGTTGAGAATCCAGAAGATGGTTTCGGCGATTTCCTGCGGCTGGATCGCCTCGGCACCGGAATAGGTGGCGTCGTAGCGCGCCTGGTCGCCACCGAAGCGCACCAGGGAAAACTCGCTTTCGCACAAGCCAGGCTCGATGTTGCTGACCCGTACACCAGTACCCGCCAGGTCGCAACGCAGGCTCAGGGAAAACTGACTGACAAAGGCCTTGGTGCCGCCATACACATGGCTCCCCGGATACGGGTAGTTACCGGCCGCCGATCCGACGTTGAGGATGGTCGCGCCGCGCCCGTGGGCGATCAGCCGAGGCAGCAGCAAACGAGTGCTGTACATCAGGCCCTTGATATTGGTGTCGACCATGGTGTCCCAGTCATCCAGGTCGCACTTGGGCGCAGGGTCGGCGCCCAACGCAAGACCTGCGTTGTTGATCAGGCCACGCAGCGTGGCGAACGTCGGCGGCAGGCTTTCAATCGCCGCCTCCATGGCCTTGCGGTCACGTACATCCAGCACCAGCCCGTGTACTTCGGTCTTTTCCGACAGCTCTTGGCACAGCGCATCCAGGCGCTCCTGACGGCGACCGGTCAGCACCAGCGACCAGCCGGCCTCGGCAAATCGACGGGCACAGGCTTCACCGAAGCCAGAGGTTGCGCCAGTGATGAAAACGGTAGAGGTCATGCTCAACTCCTTGCAAGGTCCAAAAAACGGGTCAGCAGCATGCCCGCAGGCAACGCCACCAGCAAGTACAGCCATGCTGTACAAAAAACAACCATAAGTGCCAAAGCCTTGATCCACATGGGCTCGAGCAAGCTTTGCCCACCTTATCCACAGGCTCTTGCACAAAATCCGGGGGCAACTCCTCCCCCCGAGAATCGGCCGTAACGCCTGCAACGACAAGTATTTTCCTTGACCATGCGGGGGTGAATTGACCTCAGCCAGTACTCGCCTGCCCCTGGAGCATTTTACGTAATGGCCCAGGGCCCGTGCAGGCGGTACTTTCGGCATTCTTTCCAAGGCTTGCCCACAGACTTATCCACAGGCAGCACAGTGATTTGAGGGCAGGTTTTACCGGGTATAAAAGTCTTGACATTTGCGTCAGGAATCTTTGCAAAGAAACCTGATCAAAAAACAACCACAATCCTGCAGGCCTTGTATTACAAGGGCTTCAGCAAGGTGCCACCAAGTTACCCACAGCCGCTTCCACACCAATGGTGGACAACTCAAACCCTACAAAAAACAGCCGCTTGCAGCGACTTTGTGTCGCGGCTAAAAGAAAGTGCTCGTAAGGTTGTCCACAAAACGCTGGACAAAAAAACGCCCTGCATGGCAGGGCGTTTTCCCACCGTTGGAATCAGTGCCCCCCCAGGTAAGCGTTACGCACCTCCTCGTTGACCAACAGCTCTTGCCCGGTGCCGGTCAGGCGGATCTGGCCGTTGACCATCACATAGGCGCGGTCCGAGAGTTTGAGCGCATGGTTGGCGTTCTGCTCCACCAGGAAGATGGTCATGCCGGTCTTGGCGAGCTCCCGCAGGGTGGCGAAAATCTGCTTGACCACGATCGGCGCCAGCCCCAGGGATGGCTCGTCGAGCAGCAACAACTTGGGCCGGCTCATCAATGCCCGGGCAATGGCGAGCATCTGCTGCTCGCCACCGGACATGGTCATGGCCCGCTGGTTGCGCCGCTCCTTGAGCCTCGGGAACAGCTCGAACATGCGCTGCATGTCTTCGCTGGCAAACTTGTCGCCGATGGGAATGGTGCCCATCATCAGGTTCTCTTCCACCGACATGTCGGGGAACACCCGACGCCCCTCCGGCGACTGGGCAATGCCGTTGGAGGCGATGTAGTGGGACGACTTGTGGGTGATGTCGGTGCCGCGATAGATGATCTGCCCGCCTGCCGCACGCGGCTGGCCGAAGATCGACATCAGCAGCGTCGACTTGCCGGCCCCGTTGGACCCGATCAGGCTGACCGTCTCGCCTTCGTCGATATGCATCGAGACTTTTTTCAGGGCCTGGATCGGCCCGTAGAAAACGTCCAGCTCCTTGAGTTCGAGAATGGGTGCAGTCATACCAGCTCCTCTTCGTCGGCACCCAGGTAGGCAGCGATCACGGTCGGGTTGTTGCGGATGTCCTGGGGGGCGCCCTCGGCGATCACGTTGCCATGGTCCAGCACCACGATATGGTCCGAGATGCTCATGACCATGCCCATGTCGTGCTCGATCAGCACCACGGTCAGGTCGTGCTCATCGCGCAGTACCCGGATCATCTTGCTCAGCGCTTCGGTTTCCTGCGGGTTGAGGCCCGCTGCCGGTTCGTCCAGGCAGATGATCTGCGGGCGCGTACACATGGCCCGGGCAATCTCCAGGCGGCGCTGCTGACCATACGACAGCTCGCCGGCCAGGCGGTTGGCGCAGTCGACCAGGTCGACTACCTCCAGCCAGTAGAAAGCGTGGTCCAGGGCATCGCTTTCAGCCTTGCGGTAGCCCTTGGTATTGAGCACCCCCGCCAGCAGGCTGCGATTTACCCACATGTGCTGCGCCACCAGCAGGTTCTCCACCACTGACATTTCCTTGAACAGGCGAATGTTCTGGAAGGTTCGCGCAAGGCCTGCGCGGTTGACCAGGTGGGTGCCGCCGAACATCTTGTAGTGCACGCGGTTGATGAAGCGCTTGGGGGAAACGAAATCGCCGAGCTGGAAGCGCTCGCCGAGCAGTTGGATGACGTTGGTGCGAGTACCGCGCAGGTTCAGTTCGATCTTGCCGCCACTGGCCTTGTAGAAGCCGGTCAGGCAGTTGAACACGGTGGTCTTCCCTGCGCCATTGGGACCGATCAGGGCGAAGATCTGGTTGCGCTTGACCTTGAGGCTGACATCGCTGAGCGCCTTGATGCCACCGAAATGCATCATCAGGTTTTCGACCGAGAGAATCACGTCATCGCTCATGGCGCCACTCCTTTACGCGGGACTACACCGGTACGGCTGATGCGAATCAGGCCGCGCGGTCTCCAGATCATCATCAGCACCATGAGCACACCAAACAGCAGCACCCGGTACTCGGAGAAGCTGCGCAGCAACTCCGGCGCCACGGTCAGCACAAAGGCCGCGATCACCACGCCGACCGTCGAACCCATGCCGCCGAGCACCACGATCGCCAGGATCAATGCCGACTCGAAGAAGGTGAACGAGGACGGGTTGACGAAGCCCTGGTAGCTGGCGAAGAACACCCCCGCCAGACCCGCCGTGGAGGCACCCAGGGTGAACGCCGAGAGCTTGACCAGTACATGGTTCAGGCCCATGGAGCGGCAGGCAATCTCGTCTTCACGCAGTGCTTCCCAGGCACGGCCGACGGGCATGCGGGTCAGCCGGTGCTTGATGTACAGCACCGCCAGCACGACCAGGAACAGGACGATGTAGATGAACAGGAATTTCACGTTGGGGTTGTAGTCGATGCCGAAGAACTCATGGAACGGCACGCCACCGTCCTTGGCCCTGCGACCGAACTCCAGGCCCATGAAGGTCGGCGATGGCACCGGCATGCCGTTGGGCCCGCCGGTGAACGACAGCCAATTGTTGAGCACCAAGCGGATGATCTCACCAAAGCCAAGGGTCACGATGGCCAGGTAGTCACCGTGCATCCGCAGCACCGGAAAGCCCAATATGCATCCAGCCAGCGCCGCTGCAATGGCCGCCAGCGGCAGCACGGTCCAGAACCCCAGGCCCAGGTACTGGTAACCCAGCGCCAGGCCGTAGGCGCCGATGGCGTAGAACGCCACGTAGCCCAGGTCGAGCAGGCCGGCCAGGCCCACCACGATGTTCAGGCCCAGCCCCAGCAGCACGTAGATCAGGCCGAGGATCACCACCGTCAACAGGTACTTGTTGGCAAAGAACGGGAACACGATGGCAATCACGATCAGTGCCGGAATGATCCAGCGCAGCCGCGACTTGTAGTCAGGTGCCAGCACATGCACACCCGAGCCACTGCCCTCGAAGCCCTGCAGGATCGACTGGCCCTTGGGGGTCTGCAGGAACAGGCTGAGAACGAAGCGCCCGACCATCACCCCGGCCACCAGCCAGGCGACGCGGGTCGGTTCCATGTTGAAGCTGTAGCCGTCGAGCACCACGCCGACGATGGGCCCGAACACGATCAGGGAAATCAGCCCGGCGAGAATCGCATCGATCAGGCTGCGCTTGATATCGAATGAAGCGGATTTGGCAGCAGACATACTTACACCTTCGCCACGAGTGGGCGACCCAGCAGGCCTTGGGGACGGAAGATCAGAATCAGAACCAGCAGCGAGAAACTGAACACGTCTTTGTAGTCGGAGTTGATCAGCCCGGAGAACAACGACTCGGAGATACCGAGGATGATCCCCCCGAGCATGGCGCCCGGTAGCGAGCCGATGCCGCCCAGTACCGCCGCGGTGAAGGCCTTGATGCCGATGATGAAGCCTGCATAGAAGTCGAAGGTGCCGTAGTTCATGGTGATCAGCACGCCTGCCAGCGCGGCCATCACGGCACCGATGACGAACACGTAGGAGATCACCCGGTCGGTGTTGATACCGAGGATCGACGCCATCTTGCGATCTTGCTGCGTCGCACGGCACATGCGGCCCAGCTTGGTGAACTTGATGATGTAGGTGAGCGCGGCCATGCCGACGAATGCGGCGACCAGGATGAAGATCTTGGTGTAGGTCAACTGGACGAAACCGGTGCCCACTTCCAGGCGCCAGGCGCCTTCAAGCAGCGTGGGTACGCCTTGCTGGCGAGCGCCTTGGCTGATCTGTGCGTAGTTCTGCAGGATCAGCGAAATGCCGATCGCACTGATCAGGGGAGCCAGCCGGGTAGAGTTTCGCAGCGGTTTGTAGGCGATGCGCTCGATGGTCCAGCCATACACGCCTGTGACCACGATGGTGAAGATCAGCGTCCCGAGCATCAGCAGCGGGAAGGATTCGATACCGAAATACGCCAGCAATGCCAGACTGATCGCCGCCAGGTAAGCGGAGATCATATACACCTCGCCGTGCGCGAAGTTGATCATGCCGATAATGCCATAGACCATTGTGTAGCCGATGGCGATCAGACCATAGACAGACCCCAGGGTCAGTCCATTGATCAGTTGCTGCAGAAAAATACCATCCATAACGCAATCTCACGTATTTGAGATTGCACAAGCGCCGACTACGGTGAGCCCCGGATGAAGCGGCCCTCGCAGCGCAGGGTTGTGCAGATCTACGAGAAAAGACAGGTACGGCGCAGAACCGGGTAGCGACCCGGGCACAGGCCCGGGTCGGATACCGTTGTTATTTTTGTTTTTCCAGTTGGTGGTACTTGCCGTCTTTGTCCCACTGGTAGACCACGTAGTCGGAAACGGTCAGGTCGCCCTTGGCGTCCCACTTCTTCTCGCCCATCACGGTTTTCACCGGATTGGCCTTGAGCCACTTGGCGGCGTCCTCGCCCTTGTTGGACTTGGCGCCGTTGAAGGCCGCAGCCAGGGCCTGGACCGAAGCGTAGGCATACAGGGTGTAGCCCTCAGGCTCGGTACCAGCCTTGCGGAAGGCATCCACTACCGCCTTGCTCTCGGGCAGCAGGCGTGGGTCGGCACCGAAGGTCATGTACACGCCATCGACGTACTGCGCGCCACCGGCGGTGGTCACCAGCTCGTCGGTCACCACACCGTCGTCGGACATGAACTTGACGTCCTTCAGGCCCTGCTCGCGCATCTGGCGAACCAGCGGGCCAGCTTCCGGGTGCAGGCCGCCGAAGTAGACGACGTCGGCGCCGGCCGCGCGGATCTTGGTGACCACGGCGCTGAAGTCCTTCTCGCCGCGGGTCAGGCCCTCGTACAGCACCGGGGTCACGCCACGCTTGGCCAACTGTGCCTTGGTGGCATCGGCCAGGCCCTGACCGTAGGTGTCCTTGTCGTGCAGCACCACGACTTTCTTGCCCTTGAGCACGTCGACGATGTAGTCGCCGGCAACGATGCCCTGCTGGTCGTCACGCCCGCACATGCGGAACATGGCGGTCAGGCCGCGCTCGGTCACCTGAGGGTTGGTCGAGCCCGGGGTGATGGCAATGACACCGGCTTCGTCGTACACCTCCGAAGCCGGAATGGTGTTGGAGGAGCAGAAGTGCCCGACCACACCGGCAACCTTGTCCTGGTCAACCAGGCGGTTGGCCACGGCCACGGCCTGCTTCGGCTCGCACGCGTCGTCGCCCTTGACCAGGACAATCTTCTCGCCGTTGACCCCACCCGCGGCGTTGACGGCATCGGCCGCCGCCTGCGCACCTTTCATGTACTGCTCGCCAAACGCTGCGTTGGCACCGGTCATCGGGCCTGCTACACCGATCTTGATGTCGGCCTGAACATACGAAGAAACACCCAGCGCCGTAGCTACGGCAAGGGCAAGAAAGCCTTTCTTGTAAAACGTCTGCGACATGAGGTGGTGCTCCTGGAGTTTTTTTTGGTTGGCACTACAACTTTCAGCAATTGCTCAGAGCAAGGGCCGTGCCATTGGTTTTTTATTCTGGGAAAACTCGTTAAGAAGTTGCCGGAGCCCTGGTCGCGTCCTTTTTTTACTGGCTGTGCAACCCTCTGCCTCACGCCGAGCGCCACTACCGCCAAACAAAAAGAGCAACCGCCATGTGCCATCATTGCAACCCCGGCAAGTGTTTACGTGCAACCAGCCTGTAACAAGATGCGTAACCGAACTGCACATCCTTGGTGCGCGACTGCTACAGCGGGCACCATTACAGGCTAGACGTTGGGACGGGAAACTGCTGCGACATGTAGCTGCTACCGATGTACCCGCGGCAGGCCGCCCACCTGCCTAAAAAGGCTGGCACAATGGCAAGGTCTGTGCGTCGTTGCTGGCAATTGATGGCGCGCGCCCCCTACGGAGCCCCTTATGAGCGAGAGCGCCTTCGCCGATCGCATCGTGCAGAACCTGCTCGACACCGACTTCTACAAGCTGACGATGATGCAGGCGGTGCTGCACAACTACCCCAACGTCGACGTCGAATGGGAGTTCCGCTGCCGCAATGGCGAAGACCTGCGCCCCTATCTGGCGCAGATCCGCGAACAGATCGAACAGTTGTGTGAGCTGAACCTGGGTAATGGCCAGCTGGGTTTCCTGGAGCAGATCAGTTTCTTGAAGCCCGACTTCCTGCGCTTCCTCGGGCTGTTTCGCTTCAATTTGCGCTACCTGCAATTGGGCATCGAGAACGACCAGCTGTATTTGCGCCTGCGCGGCCCCTGGCTGCATGTGATTCTGTTTGAAGTGCCATTGCTGGCAATCATCAGCGAAGTGCGCAACCGCCATCGTTATCCACAGGTCAAGCTGAGCGACGCCCGTGACCAGCTCTACCGCAAGTTCGACTGGCTCAGGGCACACGCCAGCAGTGACGAACTGGCGGAATTGCAGGTGGCCGACTTCGGAACTCGCCGACGCTTCTCCTACAAGGTCCAGGAAGACGTGGTGCGAGTGCTCAAAGAGGACTTCCCAGCGCGCTTCGTCGGCACCAGCAACGTACACCTGGCACGGAAACTGGATATCAAGCCCCTGGGCACCATGGCCCATGAATGGATCATGGCCCACCAGCAACTGGGCCCGCGCCTGATCGACAGCCAGATCGCCGCGCTGGACTGCTGGGTTCGCGAATACCGCGGCCTGCTCGGCATCGCCCTGACCGACTGCATCACTATGGATGCCTTTCTGGGTGACTTCGACCTGTACTTTGCCAAGCTGTTCGATGGCCTGCGCCATGACTCGGGCGACCCGGTGCAATGGGCCGAGAAAGCCATCGTCCACTACCAGAAGCTGGGGATCGACCCGATGACCAAGACCCTGGTGTTCTCCGATGGCCTGAACCTGACCAAATCGCTGGAGATCTTCCGTGCCCTGCGGGGTCGGATCAACGTCAGCTTCGGCATCGGCACCAACCTGACCTGCGACATTCCCGGGGTGGCGCCGATGAGCATCGTGCTTAAAATGACCGACTGCAACGGCCAGCCTGTCGCGAAGATTTCCGACGAGGCAGCCAAGACCCAATGCCGCGACGAAAACTTCGTCGCCTACCTGCGCCACGTGTTCAAAGTGCCCAAGGAGTAATTCATGCAAGCCGTCCAGCGAGAGATTGCGCAAGCGCTCAAGGTCCAGCCGCCCTTCGCCGACCGCGCCGCGCTCGATGCCGACGTGGCCCGTCGTGTGGCGTTCATCAAGCAGTGCCTGAACAATGCCCGGCTCAAGACCCTGGTGCTGGGTATCAGTGGTGGCGTCGATTCGCTGGCTGCAGCACTGATGGCGCAACGGGCAATCAACGAGCTGCGCAGCGAGACGGGCAATCCGGACTACCGTTTCATCGCCGTGCGCCTGCCCTACCAGGTGCAGCATGACGAGCATGACGCCCAGGCGTGCCTGGACGTCATCAAGGCCGACGAAGTACACACCGTAGACATCGCCCCGGCCGTACGCGCCCTGGCTGTCGAGGTCAAGGCACTGGAGAACGGCGCGCCGGCGATGGTCGACTTCGTGGTCGGTAACACCAAGGCGCGCATGCGCATGGTTGCCCAGTACACCATCGCGGGGGCCCGCCAGGGCCTGGTGATCGGCACCGACCACGCTGCCGAAGCGGTGATGGGCTTCTTTACCAAGTTCGGTGATGGTTCCTGCGACCTGGCACCCTTGAGCGGGCTGGTGAAAAACCAGGTACGGGCGATCGCACGCAGCTTTGGCGCGCCCGAATCATTGGTGGAAAAAGTGCCGACGGCGGACCTGGAAGACCTGGCCCCGGGCAAGCCGGACGAAGCCTCCCATGGTGTGACCTACGCCCAGATCGATGCCTTCCTGCACGGTGAACCGGTAAGCGAGGAAGCGTTTCAGATCATCAAGGGAACGTACGAGAAGACCCAGCACAAACGCGAGATGCCATTTGCGCCGTAAAAAAATCGCGGGGCAAGCCCGCTCCTACTGTAGGAGCGGGCTTGCCCCGCGACAGGTCACCCGAATTACTTCAGAGTAACAGTGCCTTTCATCATCGAGATGTGGCCTGGGAACGAGCAGAAGAAGCCGTACTTCTCGTCAGCCTTCAGCTTGGAAACGTCGAAGGTCACCGAGTCGGTTTCCTTGGCGCCGATCACTTTGGTGTGGGCGATAACGCGCTCGTCACCGTCCTTCAGGTAGTTCTTGTCGATGCCTGCGCTCAGGCCATCGGTGGCAATCGGCTGCATGTCAGCTTCTTTGCTGATCACCAGGTTGTGCCCCATGACGTTCTTCGGCAAGGCACCGGAGTGAGTCAGTTCAACGGTAAAGGTTTTGCAGCTCTTGTCGATTTCGATGGCCTTGGTGTTGAAGGACATCTGGTCGGTAGAGTCGACCGTGACCTTGCACTCAGCGGCGAATACCTGAGTGCTGGCGAGGGTCAGCAAGGATACTGCAACAACTTTGGCAAACATCGTGAATCTCCATGGCAGGGTTTTTTATCAGCTTGAAGACTGCCTGAATCCGCAAGGCGGGCCCATGATGTGGGTCAAGCGCTGGCAGTGAGCCAGGCAGTGAATTTGTTCTATGGATTGTATACACGAAATCTAAGTGCCCATCATGCACCTTTGCGCGACGATGAGACAACCTCTCATTTAGGCGTAAACGTCATGTCCCTCAATAGTCTTATGCGCAGTCTCCTCGCGGCCTATGCCTGCGGCGCCAGCGGTGCCACGTGCGAATTCGCACGACCCGAGTGAGCTCAAACGGCCAGTATTGATGCCACATTGCAGACTTGGAAGCTACTGGCTTGAGCCTTACTCTGTGTGCGTTTGTAACCGGAGATGAATGATGCCTGTACGTTCCGTTTGTGTGTTCTGTGGCGCCAGCACTGGCGTCAACCCGGCTTATCGCGAGGCGGCCATTGCCCTCGGCGAGGCCATTGCCCAACGCGGCCTGACGCTGGTGTATGGCGGCGGCGCGGTCGGCCTGATGGGAATCGTTGCGGACGCGGCCATGGCCGCTGGCGGTGAAGTGATCGGGATCATCCCCCAAGCCCTGAAAAGCGCCGAGATCGGCCACACCGGCCTGACCCGTCTGGAAGTGGTCGATGGCATGCACGCACGCAAGGCGCGCATGGCAGAGCTGAGCGATGCCTTTGTGGCCTTGCCGGGTGGCCTGGGTACGCTGGAAGAATTGTTCGAGGTCTGGACCTGGGGGCAACTGGGCTACCATGCCAAGCCGTTGGGCCTGCTGGACGTCAACGGCTTCTACACCAAGCTGGGCAGCTTTCTCGACCATGTGGTGGAAGAAGGCTTCGTGCGCCCGCAGCACCGCGCCATGCTCAAGCTGGCCGTAACCCCGGATGAACTGCTGGACGCCATGGAAGACTTCGAGGCGCCGGTACTGCCCAAGTGGGTGGATAAAAAACCTGATTGAAATACGACCGCTGCGCGGCCGATCGCAGGCTATCGCCAGCCGCTACGCTCTATCCAGTGGCATGACCGTGACCTGTACCTCCGGGTCATGGCTCCCCCCTCCCAGAATCACCCCGCGCAAGGGCGATACATCGGAAAAATCCCGGCCCCAGGCCAGGGTTATGTGTTCCAGCGCGGGCCGCAGGTTATTGGTGGGATCGAAATCGACCCAACCTTGCACCGGGCAGAACACCGACACCCAGGCATGGGATGCATCCGCCCCGACCAGACGCGGCTGACCGGGTGGCGGCCGGGTCAGCAGGTAACCACTGACATAGCGTGCTGCCAGGCCCCGCGAGCGCAGACAGGCCAGCATCAGGTGGGCAAAATCCTGGCAGACGCCTCGGCGCCGCGCCAGCACTTCGACCAGAGGGGTGGCAACCTGGGTGGCCTCGGCATCGAAGGTAAACTCGCTGAATATCTTTTCCATCAACGCCTGAGCCCCCAGCAACAGCGACTGCCCCGGCGCAAAACACGACTCGCTGAAGGCCACGAAGCGTTGCTTCAAGCGTACATACGGTGACTCGAACCGATAGCGGCAGGCTTCCAGGCATTCAACCGACAATGGGTGGCTGGCATACGACAGCCCATCGCGCACCTGCTCCCAGGCAGGCGAAATGCTCAAATCCGGCTCTGCACGCGCCATCACTTCGATCTGCAATCGCGCGACCACCCGCAGTTGCTCATGCGGACGCTCGAAGGCCAGGCGCGTCACCGGGTTGCCGAATACATCCCACTCATCGCGGCGCTGGGAGGGCTCGGGGCTGACCTGCAGCACCTGGGCGCTGCAACGCTGCCAGGCGCAAGGTCGTGGCCACAGGTGAGCCAGTTGCTGGGCCAGGGACACAGGGCTGTCGTAGTGGTAATGGGTATCGTGGATTACCTGGTAATGCGCGCTCATCACACCGATACCGTTTGCTGGCTGACATCATCGACATGGGCGAAATGACGCAAGGCCAGACGCTCGGAGATTTCACCGCAGGCCCGGGCGATCGACTGCAGCAGATCGGCAAGACCAGCCAGCACCGCGTGGACACTCGGGCTGCCGAACAGCGAGTCCTCCAGGCTGCGCAAGTCAAAATGCCTGAGCTGCTCTGCCAGCAGCGCAAGGGCGGGGTCGCGGGCGCTGCTGAACTCCTGGCCCAGGCGTTCGTAGGCACGCACCAGCAACTTGAGCTGGAACAGCACTGCATGAGGGTTCTGCTCATCGAGCAGCATCAGGTCCAGCACGGGGATCAACTGCGCCACGGCCAAGTAGCGCGAGCGGTAGGTGATGCTGCTGTTGCCCAGTTCCAGCAACCATTCGAGCCCGGCCTGATCGAACACCGCCGGGCCACGCAGAAAGGCCGCCAGGCTGCTGCATAGTGATTGCAGGCGTTCGATACGCCGGCCGATCATCAAGAAGCGCCACCCATCGTCGCGGGTCATGTCGTCCAGGGCAAAGCCCGAGAGCGCCGCCAGGGACATCACCAGGCGATTGAGAAAGTCCACCCGCTCACCAAAGTCCGCCGCCTCATCGTCCAGGCTCCGGGCTTCGCGCTGCAGTTCCACCAGCGCCAGCCAGTTTTCCCGCGAGAGTTTGCCGCGCACCTGCGACGCGGCCCACTGCAAGCGCTGCAGGTTGGCCTGCAGGCTGAAAGCCCAGTCGTCATCGGCCAGGGCTGCACGCAAGCGCTCGGGCAGCGTCCCCTCTTCCGGCAGCAGCGAAAGCTCGTCCGCCAGGTTGACTGCCGCGTGCAGGGCCAACGGGTCGTCGCCGTCCAGGTAACGGGTGAGGATGATCCGCAGCAACCGAGCACTGGTATCGCAACGCTCGCAGTAGCGCCCGAACCAGAACAGGTTTTCCACCACCCGCGAGGGCAGGTACGGATCCTGACGGATCAGGTCGGCCACACCCAGGTTGCGGCTTGCCCGCCACTGGTCGCCAACCGGTGCAGCCTCACCCAATACCCAAGTGTCTTTGCTGGCCCCTCCGCGCTGCATCGACACCACCTCGGCGTCGGCCTGCGCCGCAACCCGGGTCAGGCCGCCGGGCAGTATCCGGTAGCCATCCTGCGATGCGACGGCATACACCCGCATGCCGACCGCCCGCGACTGCAACTGGCCTTGCTCCGGTTGCCACACCGGCGCCTGCGACAACTGCGCCAGCTCCTGGGCAACATAGGCGTACGGCCGGGCCTGGATTCGCTCGGCCAGGGCCTGGCGCTGGGCGGCATCCAGGTCCCGTCCGAACACCGGGCTGAAACTCTGCGAAGGAAACGCCGGCTTGACCAGCAATTGCGGTAACTGCTCCAGCGCTCGGGCCATGACCGGTTGTTCGCCACACCACCAGGTGGCAATCGACGGCAAACTCAGGTCCTGGCCAAACAGGCGTTGATTGATCGCCGGTAAAAAACCCAGCAAACCGGGCGACTCCAGCACACCGCTGCCCAGGGCATTGGCCACCAGCACCCGACCCTGACGCACCGCGTCGAGCAACCCCGGTACACCCAGGGCCGAGTCGGTGCGCAGCTCCAATGGATCGCAGAAGTCGTCGTCCAGGCGGCGCATGATGGCGTGTACGCGGCGCAGGCCACTGAGGGTCTTGAGGTACACCGTGGCATCGCGCACGGTCAGGTCGCCGCCTTCCACCAATGGATAGCCCAGCTGGCGCGCCAGGTACAGGTGCTCGAAATAGCTCT
The DNA here is from genome assembly GCF_040438935.1 of Pseudomonas vranovensis. NCBI lineage: Bacteria > Pseudomonadati > Pseudomonadota > Gammaproteobacteria > Pseudomonadales > Pseudomonadaceae > Pseudomonas > Pseudomonas vranovensis. The sequence continues at coordinate 4,316,164 of NZ_CP159259.1, forward strand.
CGTTGAAGCGCCCCGGTGTCAGCAGGACCACCAGTGGCGCCTCGTTGTCACGCGGCGCAAGGCGGATGAGGGTGTGTTGCAAGGTGCGGAAGAAACCGGCCAGATGCTGCACCTTCAGGTCGCGGTACAACTCGGGCAAAGCGCGGGAAACGATGACGCGATTTTCCAGGGCATAACCGGCACCGGAGGGCGCCTGCGTGCGGTCGGCGGTCACCCACCAGCGGCCATCCGGCGCCCGTGCCAGGTCCACGGCATAGACGTGCAGAAAGGTCCCGTCGGGTGGCCGAATACCCTGGCAGGGCCAGAGAAAGTTGTTGTGCCCATAGACCAGCTCGGCCGGCAACAGCCCCTCCCCGATCAACTGCTGCGGGCCATAGATATCCGCCAGCACTGCATTGAGCAGGCGTGCCCGCTGGGCAACGCCCTCAGCCAGTTGCTGCCATTCGTCTGCAGGTACCAGATTGGGCAGCAGGTCCAGCTCCCACGGGCGATCGGCCCCCTTGGGATCGGCATAGATGTTGTAGGTAACACCGTTCTCCTGCAGTTGCCGGGTCAGGGAAGCCTGACGCTGCGCCAATTGCGCCGCACCGCTGCGCTGCAGGTAATCGCACAGCGGTTGCCAATGCCTGCGCACCTTGCCGTCGGCTTCGAGCATTTCATGGTAAGCCCCCGGGTTGAGCGGGTAGGCATCAAACAGATCAGGCATGGCAGTGCTCGAGGACCACGGGTAATTTCAGAGTAGCGCTCAGTAGCGGCGCAAATCCAGGGTAAAGGGCAGCTCGGGATCGATGCGCACGTCCGGCACCGGCAAGGCGCCCGGGCTGTGGCCGATACGGAAGAAGCGCGCCTGACGTCGGCTCTGGGCTTCATTGGCATTGACCGGAAAACTGTCGTAGCTGCGCCCCCCCGGATGCGCCACATGGTACTGGCAGCCCCCCAGCGAACGTCCCATCCAGGTATCGAGCAGGTCGAACACCAATGGCGCATGCACCCCGATGGTCGGCTGCAGGCAGTTGGCCGGCTGCCAGGCACGGTAGCGCACCGCCGCTACATACTCGCCCACTCGCCCGGTGGGCTGCAGCGGCACGGCGATTCCATTGCAGGTCAGCCGATAGCGCTCGGCACTCATGCCACTGACCTTGACCTGCAAGCGCTCCAGAGACGAATCGACGTAACGCACATTGCCACCGCCAGCGCCCTCCTCGCCCAGCACATGCCAGGGCTCAAGGGCCTGGCGCAGCTCCAGTTCAATACCGTTGACTGCGTAATCGCCCACTTTGGGGAAACGAAACTCCAGGTGCGCGGCAAACCACTCGGCACGCAGGGCGAAGCCCGCGGCGTTGAGCTCGACCAGAACGTCGGCAAAATCCTGCTCGATAAAGTGCGCCAGCATGAAGCGGTCATGCAGCGCCGTGCCCCAGCGTGTCAGGCATTCGGGTGCATAGGGCTCGCGCCAGAACCGCGCCACCAGCGCCCGCAGCAGCAATTGCTGCACCAGACTCATGCGCGCGTGCGGCGGCATTTCAAAGGCGCGCAGTTCCAGCAGGCCCAGGCGTCCGGCAGGGCCATCCGGCGAATAGAGTTTATCGATGCAGAATTCGGCGCGGTGGGTGTTGCCGGTCACGTCGATCAACAAGTTGCGCAGCAGACGGTCAACCAGCCACGGTACACACGCCTCGCCCGGTGCCGGCATCTGCGCGAAGGCGATTTCCAGCTCGTACAGTGAGTCATTGCGCGCCTCGTCGATGCGGGGCGCCTGGGAGGTAGGGCCAATGAACAGGCCGGAGAACAAGTACGACAGTGACGGGTGGTTGTGCCAATAGCTGATCAGGCTGCGCAACAGGTCAGGCCTGCGCAGGAACGGCGAGTCGGCAGGCGTGGCGCCGCCGAGTACGAAGTGATTGCCACCGCCAGTGCCGGTGTGCCGCCCATCGATCATGAATTTCTCGCTGATCAGTCGCGTCTGGCGCGCCTGCTCGTAGAGGAACTCGGTACGCTCGACCAGTTCGTCCCAATTGGCCGACGGCTGCACATTGATCTCGATAACACCCGGGTCCGGGGTCACCTTGAAATTGACCAGACGCGGATCGGCAGGCGGCTCATAGCCTTCAAGCAACACCGGGCAATGCAGCTCCTGGGCGGTGGCCTCGATGACCGCCACCAGCTCCAGATAATCCTCCAGCCGCGACAGCGGTGGCATGAACACATACAGCCGACCATCCCGGGGCTCGGCGCACAAGGCCGTACGGGTCAACCCGTCGGCCGAGGCATCTACCCCGGGGGCTTGCTGCTCTTGCTCATCTACCGCATCGTTGGCACTGGCATTGGCTAGCGAATCGCGATCCGGCAGGTCGGCCAGCGGCTGGTTGGGATCGGTTGGATGTACGTACGGATATTCCGCCGCGCTCACCCAGGGCTGCGCTGCCAGCGGCAAGCGGTACCCCAGCGGAGAGTCACCCGGCACCAAACGGCAGTGTTGGTCACGCAAGTACCAGCGCCCACTCTGCCAGCGCTGCTCATCGGCGCTACGCGCCAGCGGCAGCACCTGGCCTATGACCTGGTCCAGCCCCTGGCCGAACACCTTGCGCAAACGCGCACGCTCCATTTCATCACCCAGGCGCGCGTCGTCGATACGTACGTTGGAGGGCAAACCGCCCTCGCGCCACAGGTAATACAGCGCATCCTCGCAGGCTGGAAACACATACCGCACCGGCAACTTGAGCCGCTCGGCCACACTGGCGAGAAAACGCCCGGCCAGGTGGCTGTCGGCGCCATGATTCTGCGTCTCGTCAGCGATCAGCGCCGGGTTGTTCCACACAGGTTCGCCATCACGGCGCCAGAAGCAGTTCAGCGACCAGCGCGGCAACTGCTCGCCCGGATACCACTTGCCCTGCCCGAAATGCACCAGCCCCTTGGGCGCGTAATGCCTGCGCAGGCGCTGGAACAGCTCAGTCGCCAGGCGTCGCTTGTTCGCCCCCAGTGCTGTGGTATTCCATTCGGCGCCATCTGGATCGTCGATGGCGACGAAGGTCGGCTCGCCGCCCATGGTCAGGCGCACGTCTGCCGCTTTGAGTTCGCTGTCGACCTGGCGGCCCAGGGCGACGATGGCCTGCCATTGTTCGTCGCTGTAAGGCAAGGTCACCCGGGGCGATTCCCACAGCCGCTCCACACTCATTTCATGGGAAAAGTCGCATCCACAAGGCTCGACCAGGCCACTGATCGGTGCTGCGGACGTTGGATCAGGGCTGCAGGCCAGCGGGATATGCCCTTCCCCGGCAAACAGGCCTGAAGTCGCGTCCAGGCCAATCCAGCCAGCGCCCGGCAAGTAGACCTCGCACCAGGCGTGCAGGTCGGTGAAATCCTCATCGCTGCCCGACGGCCCGTCCAACGCTTTGACGTCGGCCTTGAGTTGAATCAGGTAACCGGAAACAAATCGTGCCGCCAGCCCCAGGTGACGCAGCAGTTGCACCAGCAGCCAGGCCGAGTCCCGGCAGGAGCCCGAACGGTTTTCCAAGGTTTGCTCCGGCGTTTGTACACCGGGCTCCAGACGGATCAGGTAACGGATGTCCTGGCTCAGGCGCTGGTTCAGTGCGACCAGGAAGTCTACGCTGGCCTGGGGCGTGCGTTCGATGCTGCTCAGGTAACTGGCGAGCAGCGGCGTCAACGGCAGCGTTTCGAGGTAGGGCGTGAGTTCGTGACGCTCATCGCGGCCATAGCTGAAGGGAATCTGCTCGGCGTACGGTTCAAGGAAAAAGTCGAAGGGATTGAACACGGCCATTTCGGCGACCAGGTCCACTTCCACCCGCAGGTTGTCGGTTTTTTCCGGAAACACCAGGCGGGCCAGGTAATTACCCTGGGGATCCTGCTGCCAGTTGATGAAATGCCCGGTCGGCTGCACTTTCAAGGCATAGGAAAGAATCCGCGTACGGCTATGGGCAGCCGGACGCAGGCGCACGATTTGCGGACCCAGTTCGATGGCACGGTCATAGCGGTACTCGGTGACATGGTGCAACGCGACATGGATCGACACGGCGGGCCTCCTGCGAGCCTGGACGGTAGCGGAACCGCGCAAGACTTGTGCCATGCGGCCAGGCCAGCGAATCCCTGCGTACAGCCCATGCCGGCGCACCAAAAGCGCACCGTGACGAAGCTGCCGTGCAAGCCTTGCACAGATTTGAAGCTTTGCCAGGAAGATTCGCGGTCGTCCGTCCATCGCCGGCACGGCGGCGCAATGGCAGAAACAAAAACGCCAGCCCGAGGGCTGGCGTTTTATTAGCGCGGGATGACCGGCTGGCGGGCGGGCTTCTTCTTGCCCTTGCCACCCTTGGCGGCATCCTTGCGCGCCTTGGCCGCTTCCTGGTTGCGGGCGAACGCTGCGGCCTTGGCCTCTTCGCGCTTGTCCCACGGCTTGGAGCCATCACTGGCACGTGGCGGCAAGCCGCTGTGCTGGGTGAGGATCTTCTGCTCCTTGCCCACCTTATGGCTGCCTGCCGGGGTCGAGTTCTTGCGACGGGCACTCTGGTAGGTGTCGGTGGTCGGCTGATGCAGCGGGATCAACTGGTGCTTGCCCGGGCCGATCAGGTCGGCACGGCCCATGCGTTCCAGGGCTTCACGCAGCATCGGCCAGCCCTTCGGGTCGTGATAACGCAGGAAGGCCTTGTGCAAGCGACGCTGCTGCTCGCTCTTGACGATGGTCACCGGGTCGCTCTTGTAAGTAACCTTGCGCAGCGGATTCTTTCCCGAGTGGTACATGGCTGTGGCCGACGCCATCGGCGAGGGGTAGAAGGCCTGTACCTGGTCGGCACGGAAGCCGTTGCCCTTGAGCCACAGGGCCAGGTTCATCATGTCTTCGTCGGTGGTCCCCGGGTGCGCGGCGATGAAGTACGGGATCAGGTATTGCTCCTTGCCCGCCTCTTTCGAGTACTTCTCGAACATGCGCTTGAAGCGGTCGTAGCTACCGATACCCGGCTTCATCATCTGATTGAGCGGGCCTTCCTCGGTGTGCTCCGGAGCGATCTTCAGATAGCCGCCCACGTGGTGGGTGACCAGCTCCTTGACGTACTCCGGCGATTCCACAGCCAGGTCGTAGCGCAGGCCCGAGGCGATCAGGATCTTCTTCACACCCGGCAGTGCTCGGGCACTGCGGTACAGCTTGATCAGCGACGAATGGTCGGTGTTCAGGTTCGGGCAGATACCCGGGAACACGCACGACGGCTTGCGGCACGCCGATTCGATCTCGGGGCTCTTGCAGGCAATGCGGTACATGTTCGCGGTCGGGCCACCGAGGTCGGAAATGACGCCGGTAAAACCTGGCACCTTGTCGCGAATCTCTTCGATCTCGCGAATGATCGAATCGTGTGAGCGGTTCTGGATGATGCGGCCTTCATGCTCGGTGATCGAGCAGAAGGTACAGCCCCCAAAGCAGCCGCGCATGATGTTCACCGAAAAGCGGATCATGTCGTAGGCCGGGATTTTCTCCTTGCCGTACGCCGGGTGCGGAATGCGCGCATAGGGCATACCGAACACGTAGTCCATTTCTTCGGTGGTCATCGGAATGGGTGGTGGGTTGAACCATACGTCCACTTCGCCGTGCTTTTGCACCAGGGCCCGGGCGTTACCCGGGTTGGTCTCCAGGTGCAGCACGCGGTTGGCGTGGGCATAGAGCACGGCATCGCCGCGGACCTTCTCGAACGAAGGCAGGCGAATGACCGTCTTGTCACGGGTCATGCGCGGGCTGGCCAGGATCTGCACGACCTTGGCTTCGTTCGGGTCTTCGTCCGGGCCCTTTTCCTGCTCGATGGCACAGGCCTGGGTGTCCTGGGTGTTCACGTACGGGTTGATGATCTTGTCGATCTTGCCCGGACGATCGATACGCGTGGAATCGACTTCGTACCAGCCTTGCGGGGTGTCACGACGCACGAAAGCCGTGCCACGGATGTCGGTGATGTTCTCGATCTTTTCACCAAACGCCAGGCGCTGGGCCACTTCGACGATGGCCCGCTCCGCGTTGCCGTACAGCAGGATATCGGCGCAGGCGTCGATCAGGATCGAATGGCGGACCTTGTCCTGCCAGTAGTCGTAGTGCGCGATACGGCGCAGGGAAGCCTCGATGCCGCCGAGCACGATCGGCACATGCTTGTAGGCTTCCTTGCAGCGCTGGCTGTAGACCAGGCTGGCGCGGTCGGGACGCTTGCCGGCCAGACCGCCCGGGGTGTAGGCGTCGTCGGAGCGGATCTTCTTGTCCGCGGTATAGCGGTTGATCATCGAGTCCATATTGCCGGCCGCGACGCCGAAAAACAGGTTCGGCTCACCCAGCTTCATGAAATCGTCTTTGGACTGCCAGTTCGGCTGGGCAATGATGCCCACGCGAAAGCCCTGGGCCTCGAGCAGACGACCGATGATCGCCATGCCGAACGACGGATGGTCGACGTAGGCATCACCGGTCACGATGATGATGTCGCAGGAATCCCAGCCGAGCTGATCCATCTCCTCCCTGCTCATTGGCAGGAATGGCGCTGGTCCGAAGCATTCGGCCCAGTACTTGGGATAGTCGAAAAGTGGTTTGGCTGCTTGCATGTCAGTGACCGGTGGCTAATCGATGAAAAATCGCGGGCGCGGAATATAGCACAAATTTTGATCACATCCGACGGTAATGGTCGGATTTGGCTTCGGTGCAGGCGTTACGCCACCACCCTGGTAGCGCAGTCGCTTTTTCACAGGACGATAGAACCTCGCTCCAGATGTACTTCGCGCACAGATTTTTTTACAAGATGTTATCCCTCCCCTACCCATTCATTACACCAACTAATTGATATAAAAACACAACCGCAAAATCAGCAACAATTCTTAGGAAGAAACTTCTGCCCCCTGAAGACCCCTCCTACATAAACACACCTGTAAATCACTCCTCCCCCTGTTGAGCATTATCAAAAAGCAGTGATACAAAGTACTGGCGTCAACCGACGCACATCAAACAAATAAAGGAGCGCCCATCATGGGACGACGCCGTAGCGAGATCAGCACATCGTATACATTGAACTATCCACTCACCCATTCGGAAATCGAGTTCTTCAGCAACCTGTAGGTAACCGGCGAGGAAGGCCCGAGCCTTTCTCGCCGACTTCGAGGACGTCACAATGATCGCCGAACGTGAAATGAGCACATCCGAAGCAAGTCACCGACTTAAAAATCTATGTCGACTACTGCACCTAAATCCGAACATACAATGTGTGGATAACGACAACTTAGTTGCCATTTTCAGCGTGTACTCTCCTTCCGGAGAAGAGATTTCTTCAGGTGCCGGAAAAGGCCGGTACTGTGAACTGGGAGCAGTCGCAGAAAGCTTGGAACATCATTTTCTGGAGCAGTGCATTGGGGATGAACCCAAGGTCATTTCAGGGCAACACATTCACGCATGCCCTCACGTTCATGACGACTGGCTTCTTAAAAGCATACCGGCCAGCCTTGACATTCCCGCCTTTCGACTGAATGCCCTGCAGGGCGAGGACAGTATTTACGTACCAGCAGTGCTCTTGAACCCTACCTCTGGGTACGTAGCGGAAATTCTTGAAACCGAGGCTTCGTTTTTGACCAAGTACTCCAGCAATTCTGGAATGGCGCTGGGGTGCACAGAGAATGAAGCGCTCCTGCACGCCATCAATGAGTGTATTGAACGCCATGCACTTTCGGTTTATTACATGTCGGTAGGCGAACTCATGCCCGCACTCAAGTTAAAAACACCCCCTGCCTCACTCCTGGAAGATGCATGCTGCACTAACAACACAATGCGGGCTCATGCCGAACGCTTGACCTTATATTTGACCGACGAATCTTACGGCGTCTTTTTTGTATTGCCATTGCAGCGCGCGATGTTGACTGTTCACTTTCCGTTGTCGGATCCGGATGCTCTGCCGACCCAGCCGTTGCACTCTATCGTGCAGTCAGTGAGCAACTTCAATGTTCTAGATTGCGCAGCCTAAAGGAAATACAAGAAGACCAACGCACGGCTTGCATGCTTGGTTCCTCAAGACGCCTCAGTAATCTTCTAACCCCCACAGTAGATTACCCAACTGAACCGCTTAATTGGCAAACGCCGACTAAAGGCATGCGAGCACAGATTCAGCACGCCGCTGAAAACCTGCACGCACATGGCCGCGCGGTCTTCTATCGCACGTTGTTCAATAAACCGGGGGTGGCATGTGTGGTTCAAGCCTACATACCGGGCCTGGAGCGCTTTCACCTCATTCGCTCGGGAATTCCCGTCGTGCCACAAAGCACGCTTTCCCAAGGCTTGAGAGAAAAAAATGCCTACCTATAGACGTGTTCTCGCTGCCTTGGGCATGACGTTACTGCTGAAGGTCGCCACCGTGATACCTGCGCTGATACTGGCGGACATCATCGACAACCTCTCGAGCTCCCACCCACCCCCTTTGACATTGCTGGCCATATTTCTCAGCCTGATTGCCAGTCAGGCACTTTTTACCCCTCTACAAGCCTGGTGCCTTGCCCGCCTCTGCCAGGACCGTGTGCGACAGCTATCGATCGGGTGGTGCCGAACGTTGCTCGAGAAGCGATTTGAAGCCTTCGGGCAGTTGCAGGGCGGCGTCCTGGTGAAGGTGCTGGACCGAGGAATCACTGCCCAGGAGCGTTGGCTGGGATTTCTGATCAGCTCTGCCTGGCCGGTATTCGCGGAAGCAGCAGTGCTGGCTGCCTTATTCATCTTCCTCGGGGCGAGCCCGGTGCTGATCGGGCTTGCGGTGCTCAGTGCTGCCTATCTTGCTATCAACAGCCGGCTCATCCACTGGCGCCGGCCTCATATAGAAGCGGTCAATTCCCGCGAGGATGAACTGGCCGAACAATGAGAGGATACCTTTGCCAGCGCGGCGGCGTTAAAGCTTGAGAGTGCTGAAGCCGCAGCCATGAAACCTGTCAACGAAACACTTGGGCGCTATGCGGATGCTGCCGTTTGCGTCGCAACCTCCGGTGGTTGGTTGCAAGCGCTGAAAATTCTGTTCATCGGGCTTGGCAGCGGCGGGATGCTGGCGTGGGGAATGCTGGATCAGGCGCGTGAAGCACCCTCACTCAGCCTGGGCGAACTGGTGGCACTGTTCACACTGGTCGGCGGATTTCTTGGTGGAATCGCACAACTCGCCGAAGCCTGACGCATGCTGGACCAGTTTAGGGTCGACAAGCAAAGCCTCGAACACTGGCTACGACTGCCTGACTTTGGTGCTGGCGCCCCGACAGAAAGCGCTCCACTCAAGGCCGTAGCCCGCCTGACACTACAACCTTGCAGCCTGAACGAGGGTAGCGAGATACGACTGCACCTGGACAGCCCCCTGATCATCAGGAAAGACGAACGAGTGGCGCTCGTTGGCCCGAGCGGCGCAGGCAAGTCCACGCTGCTGCATGCCCTCGCCGGCACGCTCCACCCCTTGCGCCAACATCTTCATCTCGACGGCCAGACCGTCGAAAAGCTGGACGCCCCATGCCAGTTCAGAAGGCTGCGACTATCCCCTCAAGGGGACCGCTTCATTCCCGGCCCCCTGCCAAGGTCAGTGCTCTTCGACCACGAGCACGACAGAGCTCAGATCGAACACTGGCTGGCTCAACTTGGGCTGGGTGGCGAGTGGTATGAGCGTGAGCTGGATGGAAGAGGCGAATGCGTGTCTGGCGGTGAGGCAAGACGCCTTTCACTGCGGCGCCTCTTGAACCGTCCAGGGGACTACAACCTGTTCGACGAGCCGACCAGAGGCCTGGACCGGAAATCGGCCAGTCAAACGTGGGATGTATTGTTTGAAGCCTTCAAAGGACGAGGCCTGATCTGCGTTACCCATGATCAGGAAGCACTTTCAAGGTTTGATCGAGTGATCCGGTTTGAGGATGGACGGGTGCAGTAGTGTGCCGACCCGTCCAGCAGCGCATTACTCGTCGTCGTCGAAGTTGTAACTGCCTGGCGCAAGGTTCTCGAAGCGCGTGTACTTGCCGATGAACGCCAGGCGGATAAAGCCGATCGGGCCGTTCCGCTGCTTGCCGATGATGATTTCGGCAATGCCTTTGTGCTCGGTCTCCGGGTGGTACACCTCGTCCCGGTAGACGAACATGATCACGTCGGCGTCCTGCTCGATCGCACCCGATTCACGTAAGTCGGAGTTCACCGGACGCTTGTTGGGACGTTGTTCGAGGGAACGGTTGAGCTGCGACAGGGCCACTACCGGGCAGTTGAATTCCTTGGCCAGCGCCTTGAGCGAGCGGGAGATCTCGGAAATCTCGTTGGTACGGTTGTCGCCGCTGGAGCCCGGGATCTGCATCAGTTGCAGGTAGTCGATCATGATCAGGGCGATGTCACCGTGCTCGCGCACCAGGCGGCGGGTACGGGCGCGCATTTCCGACGGGCTGATGCCGGCAGTGTCGTCGATGAACAGCTTGCGATCGTTGAGCAGGTTGACTGCCGAGGTCAGGCGCGGCCAGTCGTCGTCTTCCAGCTGGCCGGAACGCACCTTGGTCTGGTCGATACGACCCAGGGACGACAGCATACGCATGATCAGCGATTCGCCTGGCATCTCGAGGGAGTACACCAGCACCGCCTTGTCGCTGCGCAACACGGCGTTTTCCACCAGGTTCATGGCGAAAGTGGTCTTACCCATCGACGGACGGCCGGCGACGATGACCAGGTCGGCCGGTTGCAGGCCGCTGGTCTTCTCGTCGAGGTCGGTGTAGCCGGTGGACAGGCCGGTAATCGCGCTGTCGGTGTTGAACAGCGTGTCGATACGGTCGATGGCCTTGGTCAACAGCTCGTTGACGCCCACCGGACCGCCGGTCTTGGGACGCGCTTCGGCGATCTGGAAGATTTGCCGTTCGGCTTCGTCAAGGATCTCTGCGGCATTGCGGCCCTGGGGGTTGAAGGCACTGTCGGCAATCTCGTTGCTGATGCTGATCAGCTGGCGCAAGGTCGCCCGCTCGCGGATGATCCCGGCATAGGCCTTGATGTTGGCAACCGACGGGGTGTTCTTGGCCAGTTCGCCCAGGTAGCCCAGGCCACCCACTTGGGAGCTCAGGCCTTCCTTGTCCAGCTGTTCGTGCAGGGTCACGACGTCGAACGGGGCGTTCTGGTCGGCCAGCTTGTGGATCGCGCGGAAGATCAGGCGGTGGTCATGACGGTAGAAGTCGCCATCGGAGACTTGATCGAGCACTCGCTCCCAGGCGTTGTTGTCCAGCATCAAGCCACCGAGCACGGCCTGTTCGGCCTCGATGGAATGCGGCGGCACCTTCAGGGCAGCGGTTTGCAGATCATATTGCTCGGGAGTGGTTATCTCGTTCATGGCCACGCAGGAATCAGGGTGTTGAAAAAGACAAAGGGCACGACCTGCAAAGCAGGATCGTGCCCGATGTTAACCGGCTGACACTCAAGGTGCCAGCCGATCGGTACAGCTTAGGCTGCGACAACAACCACGCGAACGGTGGCTTCAACGTCGCTGTGCAGGTGCACGGCAACGTCGTATTCGCCGACGTTACGGATGGTGCCGTTCGGCAGACGAACTTCAGCTTTGGCCACTTCAACGCCGGAGGCGGTCAGGGCGTCAGCGATGTCGTGGGTGCCGATCGAGCCGAACAGCTTGCCTTCGTCACCGGCGGTGGCAGTGATGGTCACTTCCAGCTCGGCCAGTTGGGCAGCGCGGGTTTCAGCCGAAGCTTTTTTCTCTGCAGCCAGTTTTTCCAGCTCAGCACGACGCTCTTCGAACGCAGCCAGGTTGGCGGCGGTAGCAGCGGTGGCCTTGCCGAATGGCAGCAGGTAGTTACGGCCGTAACCAGCCTTAACATTTACCTTATCGCCCAGGTTGCCCAGGTTGGCGATTTTTTCCAGAAGGATCAGTTGCATATGAAAATCCTCTAACTTTTAACCTTCACCGTTCGCGGAATCGTTGTCGGCACCTTTGGGTGCCTTGCGACCGCGAAAATCAATCAGGCTGTCGACAATGGCCAAAACCACGAGCAACGGATAAATCAGCTGCATGAACAGCAGCAGTGTCACGTACATCCCGACCAACCAGAACTTGCCCAGTCGTCCTTGCGCCACCAGCCCATGCATCAGGGCAAGCCCTGCAAACATCAGCGGTACGCTGCACAGTGGCGTCAACATCGCCAGTTCAGGACCGAAATTCGGCCCCACCAGCATGAGCACCACCAGCACCAGCGCCGGCACCAGGGGCAGCCTGACCGCTTGAAACTCGCGACCAAACCCACCCGGGTTATACAACACTGCCTGCCAGTAACGACCCAACATCAGGGCCAGCACACTGACGGCTTGCAACAAGGCCGCTATCAGGCCGTTGAGCACCGGTGCAATCAGGCCACCCAGGCGGGCCCGCTCCTCTACCGATAACTGTTGGTAGAGACCGTCGAGCATCTGCGGCAGGGCTTTTTCAAGCGCTCCAGCCAGAGCTTCGATCGGTTCGCGGAACGCCGACGCCAGGGCTACGCCATACACCAGGCCCAAGGGGATGCTGAACAACAGCACCCGGTTCCAGGAGTGTCCAGCGCGCAGAAGCGCAGCCAGTCCCAGCGTACCCAGCAACACCAGTAATGGGCGCGGCTCGCCGAAGAACCACCAGGCCAGCGCCGGCAACAATGCCCAGGCGAGGATCCCGGAGGCGTCCTTGAAACCACGCCGCAGGAACACCAGGCTCCCGGCGGCGGCACCCAACCAGTACAACAGCGGCAATGCCACACAACCCACCACCACGAGGGCGGCTTGCACGCGACCGCGCATGATGAAATCAGCCAAGGCGCGCATGCGATCTATCCTTTGCTACGTGTCGACGACCCGGTCTCAGCGGCCGTGGCTGTCGGTGTAGGGCAGCAGGGCCAGGAAGCGGGCGCGCTTGATAGCGGTAGCCAGCTGACGCTGATAACGGGCTTTGGTACCGGTGATACGGCTTGGAACAATTTTGCCGGTTTCGGATACGTAAGCTTTCAGGGTGTTGAGATCTTTGTAATCGATCTCTTTCACGTCTTCAGCAGTGAAGCGGCAGAATTTACGACGACGGAAGAAACGTGCCATGTAATAGGCTCCTCAAAAGGTCCGTGGATTACTCGTCAGCGTTATCGCTGTTGTCGCTGTCATTGCTGTCATCGCCTTCGGCGTTGTCAGCATGCTCAGGACGGTCGCGACGCTCACGGCGCTCACTGCGGTTTTCTTCAGCCTTGAGCATCTCGGACTGACCGGTAACGGCTTCGTCGCGACGGATGACCAGGTTACGGATCACGGCATCGTTGTAGCGGAAGTTGTCTTCCAGCTCGGCCAGGGCCTTGCCGGTGCACTCAACGTTCAGCATCACGTAGTGAGCCTTGTGAACATTGTTGATTGCATAGGCCAGTTGACGACGGCCCCAGTCTTCCAGACGGTGGATCTTGCCGCCGTCTTCTTCGATCAGCTTGGTGTAACGCTCAACCATGCCGCCGACTTGCTCGCTCTGGTCAGGGTGGACCAGAAAGATGATTTCGTAATGACGCATGAATGCTCCTTACGGGTTGTAGTCTGCCACCAGGGTGGTCAGACAAGGAGTGAATGACACTTATAAGTCTTGCCCTGGGAAAAGGCGCGTGAGCGCCTACCAAGATGGCAAGGGGCGCAATTGTAGAGAAGCGCCGTGGGACAAGCAAGGGAATTGGTGAATATTTGAACAGCTGGAGAACATCGCGGGGCAAGCCCGCTCCCACCGATCATGTGAGAGCGAGCTTGCCCCGCGAGCACCTCAAGCCTTCTGCTTGGCGTTACGCTGGCGAACAGCCTCGAACAGGCACACGCCGGTGGCCACCGACACGTTCAGGCTGCTGACGCTGCCCGCCATCGGCAACTTGACCAGGAAGTCACAGTGCTCACGGGTCAGGCGGCGCATGCCCTTGCCTTCAGCACCCATGATCAGGATGGTCGGTCCGGTCAGGTCTTGCTGATACAGCTCTTGCTCGGCCTCGCCAGCGGTACCGACAATCCACAGGCCACGCTGCTGGAGTTTCTCCAGGGTACGCGCCAGGTTGGTGACTGCCACCAGCGGGATCACCTCGGCGGCACCGCAAGCTACCTTGCGCACCGCCGGGGTCAGAGTTGCCGACTTGTCCTTGGGCACGATCACCGCCAGCGCGCCAGCCGCATCGGCAGTACGCAGGCAGGCGCCAAGGTTGTGCGGGTCGGTAACACCGTCGAGCACCAGGATCAACGGAGCGCCTTCGGTGCGGTCGAGCAGTTCTTCAAGCATTGCCTCGCCCCAGACCTGGCTCGGGCTGACTTCAGCCACGACGCCCTGGTGCACGCCCTCGACCCAGGCATCCATCTCGCGGCGCTCTGCCTGGCCGACGGCCACGCGATTTTGCGCGGCCAGCTCCAGCAGAGGCTGAAGCCGCGGCTCGCTGCGGCCTTCCGACAGCCAGATCTGCTTGACCCGCTTCGGGTGGTGACGCAACAGGGCTTCTACGGCGTGAACGCCGTAGATTTTTTCCAACTGACTCATGACTTGGCCTTGGGTTTACGTGATCCAGAGCTCGCTTTCGGCGGCCCCTTGCGATGCTTGCTCGGTTTCTCCGACGACTTGCCCGACTTGGAGGCAGGCTTGCTGCTGGAATGCTTGGCATCCGACATCAGCGCCTTCTTCATTTCCCGGCTTTTGCGCACTTCGGCGTTTTTGGCCGCGGCGTGGGACGGGAAGTACGCTTCGGCGGCTTCACTCTTTTTGCTGCGACGCGCAGGCTCAGCCTTGGCTGCCGTTTCGGACTTGTCGAGCACCGGTACAGGCTTGCCGTCCTGGGGACGTACACCTTCGGAACGCTGTTTGCGGCCAATCGGCGCCTTCAGGGTGTTCTCGGCCATCTCGAAGTCGATCTTGCGCTGCTCGAGGTCTACGCGCATCACGCGCACTTCGACCGTGTCGCCCAGGCGGAAGCTGCGACCGGTACGCTCACCCGCCAGGCGATGGTGCACCGGGTCGAAGTGGTAGTAGTCACCCGGCAAGGCACTGACGTGAACCATGCCTTCGACGTAGATGTCGGTCAGCTCGACGAACAGGCCAAAGCCGGTCACCGCGGTGATCACACCCGGGAAGCTCTCGCCCACGCGGTCCTTCATGTACTCGCACTTGAGCCAGTTGACCACGTCGCGGGTGGCCTCGTCGGCACGCCGCTCGCTCATCGAGCACTGTTCGCCGAGCTGCTCCAGGGTCGCTTCGTCGTATGGATAGATGCGCGCCTTGGGAATGCTCATCGCACCGGCACGCTTGACGTGTGGTGTTTCCTGCTTCGAACGGATCACGCTGCGGATCGCCCGATGGGTCAGCAGGTCCGGGTAGCGACGGATCGGCGAGGTGAAGTGGGTGTACGCCTCGTAATTCAGGCCGAAGTGGCCATTATTGTCGGCGCTGTACACCGCCTGGCTCAGGGAGCGCAGCATTACGGTCTGGATCAGGTGGAAGTCCGGACGGTCGGCGATGCTCGCCAACAGCGCCTGATAATCCTTGGGCGACGGACCGTCCTTGCCCTTGTGCAGCGACAGGCCCAGCTCGCCGAGGAAGGCGCGCAGTTTTTCCAGGCGCTCAGGCGGCGGACCATCGTGAACACGGTACAGGGCCGGAATTTCATGCTTCTTGAGGAACTCGGCGGTGGCCACGTTGGCCGCCAGCATGCACTCCTCGATCAGCTTGTGGGCATCGTTGCGCACGGTTGGCCGAATTTCGGCGATCTTGCGCTCAGAACCGAAGATGATCCGGGTTTCCTGGGTTTCGAAGTCGATCGCACCTCGGGTATGACGAGCCGCCAGCAGCACCTTGTACAGGGCATAGAGCTGCTTGAGATCCGGCACCACTTCGCTGTACTGCTCGCGCAAGGCCTTGCCTTCGCGGGTGCGGGCGTGCTCGAGCATGCTGCTGACCTTGTTGTAGGTCAGGCGGGCGTGGGAGTGGATCACCGCTTCGTAGAACTGGTAATCGACCATCTGCCCTGACTTGTTGATGGTCATTTCGCAGACCATCGCCAGACGGTCGACGTGCGGGTTCAGCGAGCACAGACCATTGGAGAGTTCTTCAGGCAGCATCGGTACGACACGCTCGGGGAAGTACACCGAGTTGCCACGTACCTGGGCTTCGTTATCCAGGGCAGAGCCCAGGCGCACATAGCTGGAAACGTCGGCGATCGCCACGTACAGGCGCCAGCCACCGGAGAACAGGCGCAACTTGCCCAGGCTCTCGCAGTAGACCGCATCGTCGAAATCGCGTGCATCTTCACCGTCGATCGTGACGAACGGCAGGTGCCGCAGGTCGATACGGTGCTCTTTGTCTTTATCTTCGACTTCCGGCTTGAGCTTGCGAGCTTCCTTGATCACGGCTTCCGGCCAGACATGCGGAATGTCGTAGCTGCGCAGGGCAACGTCGATTTCCATGCCTGGGGCCATGTAGTTGCCGATCACTTCAGTGACATCGCCCTGGGGCTGGAAGCGCGGGGTCGGCCAGTGGGTGATCTTCACCTCGACGAACTGGCCGATCTTGGCACCGCCGTTGCGGCCCGGGGTAACCAGCACTTCCTGCTGGACCTTGGGGTTGTCCGGGGTGACGAAGCCGATACCGCCTTCTTCGAAGTAACGGCCAACGATGGTCTCGTGGGCACGGGAGATCACTTCGACAATAACGCCTTCGCGGCGGCCGCGGCGATCCAGACCCGATACGCGAGCCAGGGCCCGGTCACCATCGAACACCAGGCGCATCTGCGCCGGGCTCAGGAACAGGTCGTCGCTGCCATCGTCAGGGATCAGGAAGCCGAAACCGTCGCGATGCCCGGAAATGCGGCCCAGGATCAGGTCCAGCTTGTCTACCGGGGCATAAGTGCCGCGCCGGGTATAGATCAGCTGGCCGTCACGCTCCATTGCGCGCAAACGGCGGCGCAGGGCTTCGATCTGGTCTTCGGTGGTCAGGCCGAACTCTTCGACCAACTGCTCGCGCGCAGCCGGCGAGCCGCGCTCGTCCAGGCGCTGCAGGATCAGCTCACGGCTAGGAATAGGGTTTTCGTATTTTTCCGCTTCACGAGCGGCCTCGGGATCGAGGGTCTGCCAATCGGCCATTAGGAGGGGTTCACCTTGTCTATATAAGGGTTAGTTTGGCATAGGCGTATTGAAACCGGAAATTTCAGGCTTGGACAGCCCTGTCAGAGCCCCCTGGATAGCGCCAAAACCATCATAAGGAACAACGACTTGAATTTTTTAAGATTTTTTCTGAACGGGGCTTTACAGCTATCAGAGGCATCCGTATAGTGCGCACCACAACGACGGACACCGTCGTTATAGTTGAGATGTAACGTGATGTGAAGCATCATGTGACCTTAGCGAAATGCCCAGATGGTGAAATTGGTAGACACGCCAGCTTCAGGTGCTGGTGACCTTACGGTCGTGGAAGTTCGAGTCTTCTTCTGGGCACCAATTTCAAATCTTAGAATCGCCCCGCGCTCCTAAGGTTTACTGCAACACGCTACACTGTTTTCGTTACAAGCTACACCGCTTCATTCTGCCCAGATGGTGAAATTGGTAGACACGCCAGCTTCAGGTGCTGGTGACCTTACGGTCGTGGAAGTTCGAGTCTTCTTCTGGGCACCATATTTCAGATCAAACCCGCGAAAGCGGGTTTTTTCGTTTCTGGCGATTGGATTTTCGCACCAGCCAATCCCAGAAGCGACTGACCTCGACTAGGTCCGCCTCGCTCAACGCGCCAACAGCCGCTTTTTTTGAAGTGCTGACCGCTGATAGCCGGAAAAGACCCGGCGATATCAGACCATCCTTAAATCACAGGCCCAGAACTCCGCCAGCACTTCACTCGCTCGAGGCGACTGGCGCCTTCCTGCTCAAGCAAATCAGCTCATTGGAAAAGCACAACCCGACAATGATCAGTGCTGCCCCCGCGTACAGGCTTTCTGGCCGCACCTCATTGAGTACCATGAACGCCAGCAGCGCAGCGAACAATGGCTCGGTCAACTCCAACGCCTGCACCTGAGATGGCTTGAGATACTCGATTGCCTTGGTGGTGCAAAAGAAGCCGAGGATGGTCGGCAGCGCGGCCAGCGCCAAGAGTGCAGCAATTGCCATCAGCGACAGCTCACCAATCACGAAACCATCGGCTGCGGCAGGCATCAGCAAATAGAGGCTTCCGAAGAACAGTAACTGGCGGGTGAAGTGCAGCCCCCCCCCCCCCCCCGGACACCCCCATCCGCTTCATCGCGACTGAAAATGCCCCGTAACCGCATCCAGCAATGGAAGCAAGTGTCGCGCCTTGCAGGGTGAACCCCTGCTGCAAATCTGCGCCGAAAATCACCGCAATCCCGGCAATAGCCAGTGTGGCACCCACGGTTGCATTCGCGGTGATGGCATCTTTAAGGAATATTCGCCCAAGCAGGATTGACGAGATGGAAGCACTCGCCATCAGCACCACCACTACGCCCGCCGCCGCATAATGCCGATAGGCTGAGGTCTCAAAATGGAACAATACGAAGATGCCGAGGAACGCGCAGATCGCCGCACGGGTCCATTTGGCTGCCGTCGCTTGGCGCCTGAGAAACAGCAACAAGACCGAAAGTAACAGGCAACCCAGGATAGTCTTGATAACGACAACACTACTGGCTGTAAAACCATTGCTCATGAGCACTTTACTGAGCACACCGATTGTTGCGTTCAGCGCAGCAGCAGAGAGCTGCAAAAATGATGCCTTTTCTGAAGTTGGCTTGCAGTTATGACGGCCTCTGTCGCTGCTTTGTCGTTCGATAAAATATCAGCCCACATCGACGGTACAAAATTCGAGGATGCTCGGCAAGCTCGATGAACCAAGTTAAAGCTTGAAAGGTGGTGAGGTACGGCAACAGCCAATAGAGGTAACCTTTTACCCCTAACACCAGCGTCAAACACAACGCGAGCAGGCCCTGACAAGCCAGCACTGAAAGTAACTCTCCTTTTTGGGACTGAGCATCAGTCGGTTAACCAACAGATACCTCAGGCTTTCCGGTGCACTCAAGAAGAACAACGGTTTTATCAGATGTGCGAACATGAATCCGAGCGTCGAACGTGCCTCGAACACTCCAGACTGTCGATAGTACCGGTAGTCAGGGTCGCGATCTTGGTCACCCAACTTGTGGTGGTGATCCACCGTATGCGAGCACTTGTAGCCGACCCAACCCTGGAAGACCAGGTATCCGGAGCACCAGGTGCCGAGAAACTTTCCCAGCCGTTTACTACGACACAAAGCCCCGTGCCGCCTCATGTAGCAACGTGGCCAACGCCCGCTGCCATGAACCGATCAGCAGCGTCGCCAGGGGCATTAGCCATGGGACTGGCCTCTCCAAGATAAATTGCCAGACTGATCCAGAACAAGTTCTGCAGCAAGGCGAGAGGGCCATGGTAGTTGCCATACAGGTACAGCTTCTTGATTTGGCCCTTAATATCTTTTGAAAACGGGCGTCTGAATTCCCGGCGCACTATTAAGCAAGGTGCAACATTGACTTGATACAATTTCACATTATGATTTAAATAATCACCCTGACCCGCCCCATCCCGAGACAACTGCCAGCCTATTACCGAAACCACCGAAGAATAGGTTCAGCTGCCCATGCATATAACCGCCGCGCACCTTTCTCAATATACACCTACAATAAAATGCCTGACGGTAAAGGCCATTCTGAACATCAAGTAAGACTGTTACTCGATGGTAGAACTCTGATGACGGCACAACAATCCCGATCGCACTGACAACGTGGCGGGGTAGTTCTGAGGACGCATTAGGACTTTTCGTAAGACCGACTACCTTGCCGCGCCCCAAGCCAAATTCTTGATAGGGATGCGCTGCGTAGCGAATCACTCGCAGCGACCTGCTGACCAGCCTGTTCTTGCTCAAAAAGCGCAATATTCCCTTCGGTGTCGTATAGCGCCGCTCGATGCCTTAGCAGCATCTCCTCTCTTTGCACGCTCAGCCCGGAACGTTCACGATTTTGGCTGTTTCCGCATGTTGAATCAGCCGGTGCTGGCCCTTGATCGAGAGGTGTCTGCTTCAACCTTCTCCAGCTGGGCAATTGAAAGGTTGTCGCCTGAAGAGCCAGCCGTTAAAACGACCTTCCTGGAGAGCACAGAAAGATAGCCTGCTCATTAATTTTTGGGAGCAAGCGCATCTGAGAAACAATATCGATTATCATTGTTTCCAGATATGTAGCCGCAAGCGAGGAAGTACCCGCATGACGTTCCGCAATAACCCCCTGTTGCGCGGCCTGGCCGTCTCCTTTTTTGCCCTGGTGCTGGGCACGCCAGCCGCCCTGGCAGCCGACCCGGTGTCACTGACCCTGTACAACGGGCAGCACAAGGAAATCGGTGAAGCCATCGCCAAGGCCTACGAGGCCAAGACCGGTATTCACATCAATATCCGCAAGGGTAGCAGTAACCAACTCGCCAGCCAGATCATCGAAGAAGGCGATCGCTCGCCTGCCGATGTCATCTACACCGAAGAATCGCCCCCACTGAACAACTTGGGGGAGCTGGGCCTGCTGGCGAAGATCGATGACTCCACCCTGCAGGTATTGCCCAAGGAATACGTGGCGGCCAACGGTACCTGGATGGGCGTCACCGCTCGCACACGGGTCGTTGCGTTCAACCCCAAGGTGATTGACGAGAAAGACCTGCCGCCCTCCGTCATGGACTTCGCCAATCCGGAGTGGGAAGGCAAGATCGGCTTCGTACCCACCAGCGGCGCCTTCCAGGAACAGGCCGTGGCCATCCTCAAGCTGCACGGCCGCGAAGCTACCGAAGAATGGCTGACTGGCCTCAAGGCGTTCGGTAAGACCTACACCAACAACATGGTTGCCCTCAAAGCCGTGGAAAACGGTGAAGTGGCTGCCGTACTGGTCAACAACTACTACTGGTATGCACTGAAGAAAGAGCGCGGCCAGCTCGACTCGAAACTCTATTACCTCGCCGACGGTGACGCCGGCGGCCTGGTGACCATCTCCAGCGCAGCAGCGGTCAAGGCCAGCAAGCACCCGAAAGAGGCTCAAGACCTGCTCGCCTGGATGGCCAGCGAAGAAGGACAGCGCCTGATCACCCAGACCACCGCCGAATACCCGTTGCACAAAGGCATGGTCTCCGACCAGGGCCTGAAGCCATTCGAAGACCTGCGTCCGCCGAAGATCACCCCGGCCGACCTGGGCAATGCCGAAGAGGCCCTGGAGCTTGAACGCGAAGTCGGCCTGCTCTGATGAGTGCCGCCCTGCCCGAACCACTGATTGGTCGCTTTGTGCCACGGCGCAAACGCCCGTCGATCTGGGTGGTGCTGCCTGTGCTGCTGCTGGTGGGCCTGAGCCTGCTGCCGCTGGCCTATGTCGGCCTCAAGGCCTGGCAAGCCGGCTGGCATGAAGCCTTTCGCCTGCTCTGGCGCCCATTCGTCTGGGGCCTGATGCGCAACACGCTGATGCTGATGGTGGGCGTTACGTTGGCCTGTGCCGTGCTCGGCCTGGCCCTGGCCTGGCTGCTGGAGCGCAGCGACCTGCCAGGGCGGCGACTGTGGGGGGTGATCTTGTGCCTGCCATTTGCCGTACCGGCGTTTGTCAGTGGCTTTACCTGGGTATCCCTGAGCCCTCGCTTCGAGGGCCTGGGCGGCGCGATCCTGGTGATGAGCCTGTCAAAGTACCCGCTGGTGTTCCTGCCAGTGGCCGCCACCCTACGCAACCTCGACACCTCGCTCGAAGAGTCGGCCCGCACGCTGGGGCAGAATCGCTGGGGCGTGTTCTTCAGAATTACCCTGCCGCTGCTCTGGCCCTCGATTCTCGGCGGCAGCCTGCTGATTGCCCTGCATATGCTGGTGGAGTTCGGCGCGCTGTCGATCCTGGGCCTGCAGACCTTCACCACGGCGATCTATCAGCAGTTCGAGCTGGAATTCAGCAACGCCAATGCGGCGATGCTGTCAGCGGTGCTGCTGTTCATGTGCCTGTTGATGCTCTGGCTGGAACTGCGCGTGCGCGGCAAGGCACGCCATATCCGTATCGGCCAGGGCGTGGCACGTCGAGCAGCACCGATTCGACTGCGCGGCTGGATGCCGATGGGCCAGGCGTTCTGCCTGGTGCTGGCCTTGCTGGGCAGCGGCATTCCTCTGGGCATGCTCGGCTACTGGTTGAGCGTTGGCTCCTCCGCAGCCTTCCCGGTCGCAGACATCAGCCGGGCGCTGTTTTCCTCGCTGTCGCTTTCACTCGGCGGCGCGGGGCTGAGCCTGTTACTGGCGCTGCCGGTGAGCTTTCTCGTAGTGCGCTACAAGGGCCGATTGGCGATCTGGGCCGAGCGCCTGCCGTATCTGCTGCACGCCCTGCCCGGCCTAGTGATTGCCCTGACACTGGTGTACTTCGCGCTGCACTACGTTCCGGCGCTTTACCAGACCACCGGCTTGTTGCTGCTGGCCTACGCCCTCCTGTTTCTGCCACTGGCACAAGCACCGGTTCGCACCGCCCTGAACAAGGCCGCGCCGCAACTCGAAGAAGCCGCACGCACCTTGGGCGCAACGCCGTTCAAGGCGTTTTGCCGGGTAACGCTGCCGATCATCTTCCCTGCACTGGCCGCGGCGTTCGCCCTGGTGTTCCTGGACGCCATGAAGGAACTGACGGCAACCCTGCTGCTCAGCCCGACTGGCATGACTACCCTGGCGACGGAAGTCTGGGCACACACCGCCAATGTCGAGTTCGCCGCGGCGGCGCCCTACGCAGCACTGTTGATCGTGGTGTCGGGGTTGCCGGTGTATTTGCTGACGACGCGGATGTATTTGAACCGCGCCTGAAGCTGTAGGAACATCGCGGGGCAAGCCCGCTCCTACCACAGGATCGGGCTTGCTCCGCGATCATGCTCAGGCCCTGAACTGCCCGAGGCTGGCTTTGAGCTGGTCGGCCAGGTTGTCGAGCACTTTGCTGCTGGCAGTCGTCTGCATCACCACCTCGGCAGCCCGTTCAGCCTGGGCATGAATGGTCTGCACGCGCCCACGCACTGCCTGCGCCCCCTGGGCTTGCTGTTCGGCCGCACGCGTCGCCAACCCGATTGCCGCATGCACCTGCTCCACCGACGCCTGAACGGACTGCTGCAAGCGTGCGTTATCACGCAATACCAGCAAGCCTTCGCTGGCCTGACGCCCCGCCTGACTGATTGCCGCCACCGCTTCCTTCGCGCCCTGCTGCAATGCACCGATATGCGCCTGAATGTCACCCGTCGAGCTCTGGGTCTTGCTGGCCAGAGCCCTCACCTCATCGGCGACCACGGCGAAACCGCGCCCGGTCTCACCCGCCCGCGCCGCCTCGATGGCCGCGTTGAGCGCCAGCAGGTTGGTTTGCTCGGCGATGCCGTGAATCACCGTCAACACCACTTCGATCTGCTCGCTCTGCTGGGCCAGCCGCTCGATCACCTTCGAACCGGTCTCCACCTGCCCGGCCAGGTCCTCGATCAACTTGGCCACTTGAGTCGACGTACGCGTGTTTTCATCGGTGGCCTGCCGAATATCCACTACCTGCTGCAAGGCCGACTGCATGGCCTGGCTTTCCGCCTGCGCCTCGTCGGCCATGGTCGACAGATCACGCAGGCTGGCCGCTACCTCATCACGCTGCAACTCGGCAGCGGCATCCGCACCGGTATTGCGCTGGGCCATGACACCGATCTCGATACCGGTACGCTGAGCCACTTCCCCGGCCTCACGCACGATCGGCTGGAGCTTGTCGACGAACTGGTTGACCGCCGCCGCCATGTCGCCGATCTCATCACGACTGTCGATGGGCACGCGCTTGGTCAGGTCGCCCTCACCCGCCGCCAGATCATTCAGCGCAGCAATAAGCAAGCGCAGCTTACTGACCACCCGACGCCCCAGCACCACCGCCACCACCAGCAGTACGCCAAGACCGACCAGGGCCAGGCCCAGGCCGATGTTCCAACGCAAGGTCGTCGCTGCCTCCTGGACGCTCTGCGAGGTTCCGGCCTGCATACCCGCGGCACTGGCCTGCGCCGCTTCCAGACGGGCACGCAAGGCCTTGTTGCTGTCGGCAGCAGCGCCAACCAGGCTGTCGCCCACGAGCTGATCGCCACTGGCGATCAGTGCCGAGAACCGTTTGTCGAGGGCCACCAGCTCGGCATCCACTGAAGCGGTGGAAACCCCCATCAGGACCTTGCCGATCTCCACTCCATTGGGGCTGATCGGTGCCTCGATGAAGTACACCGACGGGTCGTTACGAGCTGCATCCAGCACCTTGTCCAGCGCCCGCTCGCCCTGGCCCTTTTCCAGCAGCGCCTGGTTGATCGGGTTTTGCCGGTTCAGGTAACGGGTCAGGTGCTGGCCCTGAGCATCGTCGTAGACCACAAACAGCACATTGGGATTGCGCTGGGCGCGCCGGGAGAATTCGGACAGGGTGGGCACATCGTTGTCCCACATCGCTCGCGGCGCCACGGAGGCCAGCAGTTGCGCCATATCGTTGGCCGAGTCTTTGAGGTTTTTCTCCAGGGCTTCCCGCAACTGGGCCTGCTCGCCCTGCAGGCGAGTCGACAGACCGGCGGTCAATCGCTGGCGGGTGCTGGCGGAGAGGCTTTGCAGACCCGAGCTGACTTCCTGCCCGGCCTGCTCGAGCTCGGCGGACAATTTCTGGCTGTCCGCCCCCAGGCGCTTGCCCAAATCCGCTTCAAGCGCGGTGACTGTGCTCCGCGTCAGCGCAACCGCGACCAGCACTTGCACCAAAAGAGCGATACCAAGGGCAACAAAGACCGGCCGCAACAGGCGGCTTCGTAACAGTGAGAGAACGGCAGACACAAAAGAACCCTCTACTTCTGGGGCCATTAAAATGATGGCTACCCTGGAGCGATTCTTACAGCAAAGGTTGTGCCGAACAGCAGCCAGAAACGACAAAGGCCCCTATGAAGGGGCCTTTGTGTTCACATCAGCGCAGCTTAGGCGAACGGGTGACGCAGAACGATAGTCTCGTTGCGGTCCGGGCCGGTGGAGATGATGTCGATCGGCGCGCCGACCAGCTCTTCTACACGCTTGATGTAGGCACGGGCGTTGGCCGGCAGCTCTTCCAGGGTCTTGGCACCCAGAGTCGATTCGGTCCAACCCGGCATTTCTTCGTACACCGGCTCCAGGCCGATGTAGCTGTCGGCGTCGGTCGGGGCGTCGATAACAGCACCGTTCTCGTTTTTGTAGCCAACGCAGATACGGATGGTTTCCAGGCCGTCGAGCACGTCCAGCTTGGTCAGGCACAGGCCCGAGATGCTGTTGACATCGATGGCGCGACGCAGGATGACAGCATCGAACCAGCCGCAACGACGGGCACGACCGGTGGTAGCACCGAACTCGTGGCCACGCTTGGCCAGGAAGGCACCGACGTCGTCGAACAGCTCAGTCGGGAACGGGCCCGAACCCACGCGAGTGGTGTAGGCCTTGGTGATACCCAGAATGTAGTCCAGGTACATCGGGCCAACGCCGGAACCGGTGGCGATGCCGCCAGCGGTGGTGTTGGAGCTGGTCACGTACGGGTAGGTACCGTGGTCGATGTCCAGCAGCGAGCCCTGGGCACCCTCGAACATGATGTCCTTGCCGGCGCGACGCAGGTTGTGCAGCTCTGCGGTGACGTCGAGCATCATCGGCTTGAGCAGCTCGGCGTATTCCATGCACTCGTCCAGGGTCTTCTGGAAGTCGATTGCAGGCTCTTTGTAGTAATTGACCAGCACGAAGTTGTGGTAGTCCAGCAGTTCGCCGAGCTTGGCAGCGAAACGTTCGCGATGGAACAGGTCACCGATGCGCAGGCCACGACGAGCCACTTTGTCTTCGTAAGCCGGGCCGATACCGCGACCGGTGGTACCGATCTTCTGTTCGCCACGGGCTTTTTCGCGAGCCTGGTCCAGGGCAACGTGGTAGGACAGGATCAGCGGGCAGGATGGGCTGATACGCAGGCGCTCGCGCACCGGTACACCCTTCTCTTCCAGCTTGTTGATCTCACGCAGCAGAGCGTCGGGTGCAACCACCACGCCGTTGCCGATCAGGCACTGCACGCCTTCGCGCAGAACGCCCGACGGGATCAGGTGCAGCACGGTCTTTTCACCGTCGATCACCAAGGTGTGGCCCGCGTTGTGGCCACCTTGGTAGCGCACTACGGCGGCAGCATGTTCGGTCAGCAGATCGACGATCTTGCCTTTGCCCTCATCACCCCACTGGGTGCCCAGGACTACGACATTCTTACCCATAACACTTGTCCTCATTCGCGCAAACTTGGCGCCGGTTCGTACCGGCGGGAAAACTCAAATGGCCAGCGGCAGAACCTGCCAAAGCCCGTTTTGCTGAATCAATTGCCGATCGCAATCCGCCTCGACGGCGGCCGTCAGTGGCTGGCCAGGCAAGGCCTGGACCACCCGCTGACCTTCACTGCGCAATTGGCAGACCAACTGCCAGAGTGCCGCATCGCTGCTGTCGGGCATCCAGATCCCGCCAGACGGCAATACCACCTCGGCCCGCCCCAGTGTGACCAGGGTCTTCAAATCCGTGGAGAAACCCGTGGCCGGGCGTGCCCGGCCAAAGTCCGCTCCGATGTCGTCGTAACGACCGCCCTGAGCGATCGATTGACCAACACCCGGGACAAACACGGCAAACACTACACCGGTGTGGTAGTGGTAACCGCGAAGCTCCCCCAGGTCGAAATACAGTGGCAGCTCGGGATAACGCGTAGCCAGCCGTTCGGCGATGGCCATCAGGTCGTCCAGGGCAGCCAGAACCGCAGCCGGCGCACGCCCCAGGCGCACGCGCGCCTCGGCCAGCACTTCACGACCGCCGCACAACTCGGTCAACGAACGCAGCATGCCGGCGATGTCCGCTGGGAGGTTGGCAGTCAGCTCGATCACCTCATCGATGGCCTTGCGCTGCAGGGCGTCGAACAACTGCTGCTCGACCGCGCCAGACAGGCCGGCCGCACGGGCCAGGCCACGGTAAATACCGACGTGCCCAAGGTCCATGTGCACGTCCGGCACATCGGCCAGTTGCAGCATGGCCAGCATCAGGCTGATCACCTCGACATCACTGACCGGGCTGGCGTCGCCGTACAATTCGGCACCCAACTGGATCGGACTGCGCGAGGTCGACAGTGCACGTGGCAAGGCATGCAGCACGCTGCCGGCATAGCACAGGCGGCTCGGGCCTTCACGGCGCAGTGTGTGCGCATCTATGCGCGCAACCTGCGGGGTGATATCGGCACGAAAGCCCATCTGCCGGCCCGACTGAGGGTCAATGACCTTGAAGGTGCGCAGATCCAGGTCCTGGCCGGCACCGGTGAGCAGCGATTCCAGGTACTCGATATGCGGGGTAACGACGAACTCGTAACCCCAGCTCTGGAACAGATCCAACACCTGACGACGCGCGATCTCGATGCGCGCCGCCTCAGGTGGCAGTACTTCTTCGATGCCATCTGGCAGCAGCCAGCGGTCTACCGTTGCCATTACGCCATTTCCCCTATGGTCCGGGCGGCCTGCCCACGGGCGAGCCTTGAGTGGAGCAGGTATCGGCAAACAATAGCGCGCAGCACTGATTCCAGCGCGACCGCCGTGCCAATACCCTCGAATACCTTGGGCTGCTCTGTAGACCGGGGACCGCTAGCGGCCGTTCGATCTCGCAGACGCAAAAAAGCCGGGAATTTCCCGGCTGCCGCATCATACACCCGTTTTCTCGCGGGATCACCCCGCCAGGCATTTTAGCCGCCCGGCGGGGTGTGCATCCTTACGGCTTTGGTTTGTCCATGAAGCGGAAGAACTCGCTGCTCGGGTCAAGCACCAGCACGTCGCTCTTGTTCGCGAAGCTCTCACGGTAGGCCTTGAGGCTACGATAGAACGCGTAGAACTCCTGGTCCTGGCCGTAGGCCTTGGCATAGATCGACGCAGCCTCAGCATCGCCGTCACCGCGGGTCTCTTCCGACTCACGATAGGCTTCAGCCAGCAGTACACGGCGCTGGCGGTCGGCGTCGGCACGAATACCTTCGGCCAGCTCGTTACCCTTGGCGCGGTGCTCGCGAGCTTCACGCTCACGCTCGGTGCTCATCCGCTCGAAGACGCTGCGGTTGACTTCCTTGGGCAGGTCGATGGCCTTGACGCGAACGTCGACCACTTCGATACCCAGCTCCTTGCTGGCCATGCGGTTCAGCGATGCAGTGATGTCAGCCATCAGCGCGTCACGTTCACCGGAGACCACTTCGTGCAGGGTACGCTTACCAAACTGGTCACGCAGGCCGCTTTCCAGACGACGCGACAGACGTTCGTCGGCAATCTGTTTGAGGCCCGAGGTCGCGGTGTAGAAGCGCTCGGCATCCTTGACCCGCCATTTGGCGTAGGCATCGACCATGACCGCTTTCTTTTCCAGGGTCAGGAAGCGCTGTGTCGGGGCATCCAGGGTCATCAGGCGAGCGTCGAACTTGCGCACCTGGTTGACGTAAGGAACCTTCACATGCAGGCCAGGCTGGACATCGGCCTGGACCACACGACCGAATTGCAGCAGTACCGCACGCTCGGTCTGGGCCACGATGTAGAAGCTGTTCCAGGCCACGATCGCCAGCACGACGCCAACAATCAGGGCGATCAGCGATTTATTGCTCATCAGCGGCTCTCCCTAGAACGCAACTGCTGTTGCTGCTGTTGCAGCTCCGCCGCCGCACGATTGGCCGCATCGTTGGCCGATACCGGCGCGCTGCTGACCGGGGTGCTGCTGGCGCGGCTACCTTCGACCATCTTGTCCAGCGGCAGGTAAAGCAGATTGCTCTGGCCATCCTTGCCGGAAACCAGGACCTTGCTGGTGTTGCTGTAGACTTCCTGCATGGTGTCCAGGTACAGGCGCTGACGGGTCACTTCAGGTGCCTTGCGGTACTCGGCTACCAGCTTAGTGAAGCGGTCGGCCTCACCCTTGGCGCGGGAGACGACTTCGTCACGATAACCGTTGGCGTCCTCGATGATCCGCTGGGCCTGACCGCGGGCTTCCGGCACCACGCCATTGGCGTAGGACTCGGCCTGGTTGCGGGCACGCTGCTCGTCTTCACGGGCACGGATCACGTCGTCGAAGGCTTCCTGCACTTCACGCGGGGCTGCTGCGCTCTGTACGTTGACCTGGGTGACGGTGATACCGGTACGGTAGGTGTCGAGGAAACGCTGCAGGCGCTCCTTGATTTCCACAGCCATCTGCTCACGACCTTCGGTCAGTACCTTGTCCATGGCGGTGGAGCCCACCACATGGCGCAGAGCACTGTCGGTCGCGTGCTGCAGACTGACTTCAGGCTGATCGACGTTCAGCACGAAATCCTGCAGGTTGGTGATCTTGTACTGCACGGTCAGCGGAACCTCGACGATGTTCTCGTCTTCGGTGAGCATCTGCCCCTGCTTGGTATAGGCACGCTCACGCGTGACGTTTTCCATGTACTTGCGATCGATCGGCGGGAAGTAGATGTTCAGGCCCGGCCCTACGGTTTCGTAGTACTTGCCGAAGCGCAGCACCACTGCCTGCTCCTGTTCATCGACCACATACACGGCGCTGTACAGCCAGATAGCTGCCAGCACGGCCAGGCCGACGCCGAGCAGGCCGAAGCCACCGCCCTTGCCGATACCGCCGTTACCACCGCGTTTTTTGCCACTGCCGAACATGCCGTTCAGGCTGTCCTGCAGCTTGCGGAAGGCCTCGTCGAGATCCGGTGGCCCTTTCTTGTCGCCGCCACCACGGCGCCCACCCCAAGGATCCTGATTATTCGAGTTGCCACCCGGCTCATTCCAAGCCATAGCGCTCTCCATCTGATAAAGCAAAGACGCACCCACGGCGCGCCGACCAATGCTACAGAATGCCTGTCACGGCTGCCCGACCGCGTCGCCGGGCATTTATTGCAAAGTATGTTGCTCGATGAACTCCAACGGCTTCAGGCCCGCGCGACTGACCAGGCGATTGAGTTCGACCCGGGACAAACGCACCGCCAACAGGCTGCTGCCTTCATCGTCATGCTCCTCGCTCTGCACCGCGCCCAGTTCAAAGAACTGCGCACGCAACCGCGCAAAACGCTGTTCAAGGCGCAAGGTTCCGATAAACAGGTCATCCCCCAGCAACTCGGCTACCGCCTGCCCCACCAACTCCAGGCCGCGTCCATCACGCGCTGAAACCCAGACCCGCTGCGGCTTGCCGTCGGCATCGCGCTGAATCTGCGGCTCGACGCCCTCAAGCAGGTCGAGTTTGTTATAGACCTCGAGGATCGGCAAGCCTTCTGCACCAATCTCCCCCAGTACCGCCATCACCTGCTCGATCTGCTCCATGCGATCAGGCTCATGGGCGTCGATCACGTGCAGCAGCAGGTCGGAGTTGCTCGACTCTTCGAGCGTAGCCCGAAAAGCTTCGACCAGCTTGTGCGGCAGGTGGCGAATGAAGCCTACGGTGTCTGCCAGCACGATCGGCCCGACGTCGTCGATCTCGAGCCGGCGCAAGGTCGGGTCGAGGGTGGCGAACAGCTGGTCGGCCGCATAGACCTCGGATTGGGTCAGGGCATTGAACAGGGTCGATTTGCCGGCGTTGGTATAGCCGACCAGGGAAACTGAAGGAATATCTGCCCGCTTGCGACCCCGACGTGCCTGCTCGCGCTGGCTGCGCACCTTCTCAAGGCGAGCCTTGATCTGACGCAGGCGAACACGCAGCAGTCGCCGGTCGGTTTCCAGCTGGGTCTCACCCGGGCCGCGCAGACCGATACCACCTTTCTGCCGTTCAAGGTGCGTCCAGCCTCGAACCAGCCGCGTGCTCATATGCTCAAGCTGGGCCAGCTCGACCTGCAGCTTGCCTTCATGGGTACGCGCCCGCTGGGCGAAGATATCGAGAATCAGACCGGTACGATCAAGCACGCGACACTCGAAGATGCGTTCGAGGTTACGTTCCTGACTGGGTGTGAGGGTGTGATTGAAAATCACCAGATCTACCTGTTCGGCATGGACCAGGTCGCGCAATTCCTCGACCTTGCCGCTGCCAATCAGGTATTTGGCGGTGGGCTGATGTCGCGCCACATTGGCGAACGCGACAATATCGGCCCCAGCCGACAATGCCAGCTCCTGAAACTCCTGCGGATCTTCGCGCGCCTCAGGGTTCTGACCTTCCAAGTGAACGAGGACCGCTCGTTCACCACCACCGTGGCGCTCAAAGAACAAAGCAGACTCCTATCAGGCGTTACCTGGCTCAGCGTCGCCATGCTCGGATTCGGATGCACTTGGCAGACGGATCGGACGCACAGGAACAACTGTCGAGATGGCGTGCTTGTAAACCATCTGGCTGACGGTGTTTTTCAGCAGGATCACGAACTGGTCGAAAGATTCGATCGTGCCTTGCAGCTTGATACCGTTGACCAGATAAATCGAAACCCCAACTTTTTCTTTTCTCAAAGTATTCAAGTAAGGGTCTTGTAGCGAATGCCCTTTTGACATATGCCGCACTCCTGTAAGGATCAATAGTAAAAAAATCAAAGAAAAACTGATGGCTCAAGCCGCCCCACCCCCAAGGATAGACGGCAATTACAAAGACTCAGCTCAATATGGAGACCGATCCAAGGTATTTCAAGGTGCGAGACAGATTGTCGCAAGCCAGGCTATCCAGCCAATGCAGGTCAGCCCAACTACGCAACCAGGTGAATTGCCGTTTCGCCAATTGGCGAGTAGCAATAATGCCGCGCTCCTTCATCTCCAGCGATGTCAACTTGCCATCAAGGTGATCCCAGACCTGGCGATAACCAACCGCCCGTATAGACGGCAGCCCCGCGTGCAAGTCACTTCTGGCTCGCAGCAATCGGACCTCGTCAACGAAGCCCTGTTCCAGCATTTGCCCGAATCGTAACGCAATCCGCTCGTGCAACACATGACGATCGTTTGGCGCAATGGCCAGGCTGGCGACAGTATAGGGCAAATGTCCCGCCCCCGAAGCGCCTGCTGCGCTACTTTCAGCGGATTGACGCTGGCGATGTGACGTCATACTCATGCCACTGACCCGGTAAACTTCGAGCGCGCGAATCAGGCGCTGGGGGTCGTTGGGATGAATCCTCGCCGCCGATTCAGGATCGACTGCCGCCAATTGCTGGTGCAAAGCCTGCAACCCGAGGCGCGCCGCCTCTTCTTCAAGCTGCGCACGCACCTGTGGATCAGCCGCCGGCATATCAGCCAGGCCGTCAAGCAGCGCCTTGTAATAAAGCATGGTGCCGCCGACCAGCAGCGGAATCTTGCCCCGTGCGGTGATGTCAGCCATTGCCTCAAGGGCGTCACGACGAAAGTCGGCAGCGGAATAGCTCTGGGCCGGGTCGAGGATGTCGATCAACCGGTGTGGATGAGCGGCCAGCACCTCTTTGGAGGGCTTGGCCGTACCAATATCCATGCCGCGATAGACCAGCGCCGAGTCGACACTGATCAACTCGCAAGGCAGCACCTTCGTCAGTTCGATAGCCAGATCGGTTTTGCCCGCCGCAGTCGGGCCCATCAGAAATATTGCGGGAGGTTTACCACTCATCTTATCGACCGCGCAGGAACAGTTTGTCCAGATCGTCCAGGCCCAGTTGGGTCCAGGTTGGTCGACCATGGTTGCATTGGCCGCTGCGCTCGGTGTTTTCCATGTCGCGCAGCAGTCCGTTCATCTCGGCTACGGCCAGGCGTCGGTTGGCGCGAATGGCGCCGTGGCACGCCATGGTGCCAAGCAGTTCGTTCAGGTGGGCCTGGATACGGTCACTGGTACCGTACTCCATCAGGTCGGCCAGTACATCCTGAACCAGGCGATTGGCCTCGGCCTGCTTGAGGAGTGCCGGGATCTGTCGGATCGCCAGGCTTTCCGGGCCCAGGCGTTGCAGTTCGAAGCCCAGGCGCTGGAACCACTCCGCGTGCTCTTCGGCGCAATCGGCCTCACGCTGGCTCAAGGCAAGGGACTCGGGTACCAGCAGCGGCTGGCCACTGAGGCCTTCGCTGGCCATGGCCACCTTGAGGCGCTCGTACATGATGCGCTCGTGGGCCGCATGCATGTCTACCAGCACCAGACCCACGGCGTTTTCGGCCAGGATATAGATACCCTTGAGCTGGGCCAGGGCATAGCCCAGCGGCGGAATGTCTCCCTGGCCCTCAGGCAAAGCGGCCGGCGTGGCGTCACTGAGCGGGGCAAAGAACTCGCGATAGGCACTCCGCGCCTCGGCAGCCGGGACGGCCTGAGCCGGGCGCGGAGAGTATTGGTATTGATAGCCTGCACCCGCTCCACCAGCAGCGCTGCCGGTCGCTGGGCGCATGCCCGGTTCAGCCACCGGCTGCTCGAGCAGGTTGGCAGCCAGGCGCATTTCGCCCTGGGGGCCGAACTCACCTGCCTGGATGCCGCTGGGACGAATGATCTCGCTGGTCGCCGCGGGCGCTGCCAACTGGTCTTCAGGGCGCACATCGGCCAAGGCACGGTGCAGGGTGCCGTAGAGAAAATCATGGACCATGCGCCCGTCACGAAAGCGGACTTCGTGCTTGGTGGGGTGAACGTTGACATCGACCCCGGTGGGGTCGACCTCGAAAAACAGCACAAAGGTGGGATGCCGACCGTTGAACAACACGTCACGGTAGGCCTGGCGCACAGCATGGGCGACCAGCTTGTCGCGCACGGCACGGCCATTGACGAAGAAGTACTGCAGATCGGCCTGGCTACGTGAAAACGTCGGCAACCCTACCCAACCCCAGAGGTGCAAGCCATTGCGCTCGACTTCGATCGGCAAGGCCTGTTCAAGGAAGCCCGGGCCGCAGATTGCCGCCACGCGCCGGGCGCGGGCCGTGTCGTCATGGGCGTCGTGCAGGCTGAGTATGCTCTTGCCGTTGTGACGCAGGTGAAAACCCACATCGAAACGCGCCAGCGCCAGGCGCCGGATCACTTCCTGCAAGTGGTCGAATTCGGTTTTTTCAGTCTTGAGAAACTTGCGACGAGCAGGGGTGTTGAAAAACAGGTCGCGCACTTCCACCGAAGTCCCTACTGGGTGGGCCGCCGGCTGCACCCGCGGAGCCATGTCGCGGCCTTCGGTTTCCACCTGCCAGGCCTGCTCGGCTTCGCGGGTGCGCGAGGTGAGGGTCAGGCGCGCCACCGAGCTGATCGAAGCCAGGGCTTCACCCCGGAACCCCAGGCTCATGACCCGCTCAAGATCCTCAAGATCGCGAATTTTGCTGGTGGCGTGCCGGGCCAAAGCCAGCGGCAGGTCATCGGCAGCGATGCCGCTGCCGTCGTCGCGTACCCGCAGCAGCTTGACGCCGCCCTGCTCCACTTCCACATCAATGCGCCGGGCACCGGAGTCCAGGCTGTTTTCCAGCAGCTCCTTGATGACCGATGCCGGACGCTCGACCACCTCGCCGGCGGCAATCTGGTTCGCCAGCCGTGGGCTGAGCAGTTCGATCCGGGCGCTGTCGGTCATTGCTGAGCCGCCAGGGCAGTGGTCGGAATGTTCAGGGCCTGTCCAACCTTGAGCTCATCGCTCTTGAGGTTGTTGGCGCTGCGCAGGCTGCCTACGCTGACCTGATAGCGCACCGCGATCATGGCCAGGGTTTCGCCAGGGCGCACGCTATGTTCGCGTGGCCCCTGGGCGATCTTGCCACTGTCACGCAGGAACGCGATATAGGTGCCTGGTGGCGGGTTCTGCTGGAAAAACTGCCGCACGCCACTATGGATCGAGCGAGCCAGGGATTGCTGGTGGCTCGACGTGGCCAGCTTGGCTGCCTCATTGGCGTTGGAGATAAAGCCGGTTTCTACCAGGATCGACGGGATATCCGGGGACTTGAGCACCATGAAGCCTGCTTGTTCGACGCGGCGCTTGTGCAGCGGCGTGACCCGGCCCATGTTCCCCAGCACTTTCTGTCCGACGTTCAGGCTCGAACTCAGCGAGGCCGTCATCGACAAGTCAAGGAGCACGCCGGCGAGCATGCGGTCCTTGTCATCCAGGCTGACGTTGCCAGCGCCCCCGATCAGGTCCGAGCGGTTTTCGCTGTCAGCCAGCCACCGCGCGGTTTCCGAGGTAGCACCACGGTCAGACAGGGCAAACACCGAGGCACCGAAAGCGGCCTTGGAGGGCGCGGCGTCGGCATGGATCGAGATAAACAGGTCGGCGCCCTTCTTGCGGGCAATCTCGGTGCGCTTGCGCAGCGGGATGAAGTAGTCGCCGGTACGGGTCAGCTCGGCGCGATAACCTTTTTCGCCGTTGATCTGACGCTGCAGCTCCTTGGCAATCGACAGCACGATGTCTTTCTCATGCTGCCCCCGAGACCCTGAAGCCCCCGGATCTTCACCGCCGTGGCCGGCATCGATGGCGATCACGATGTCACGCTTGCCATTGGGCACGGGGGTCAGCTTGATCGCCGGCTGCGTAGGCGTCACAGGTACGGCCGGGGTGGTAGCGACCGGAGGGGTGGGCGGCGGCGAGACGGCGTCGGCCGCCTGGTCGAACAGGTCGACGACCAGGCGATTGCCATACTGGGCGTTGGGCGCGAGGGTAAAACTCTTGGGGGTGACCGATTTGTTCAGGTCGATCACTACGCGCAGGTCGGTAGGCGTACGCTGGGCCGAGCGCACGCTCGTGATCGGCGTATTGGAGGTCGAGACCGTCAGGGGCGCGGCCAGGGTCGCACCGTTGATGTCGATGACCAGGCGATCGGGTGCCGTCAGCGTAAATACGCTGTGCTGCACAGGCCCGGAAAGGTCGAACACCAGCCGTGTGTTATCCGGCGCTCGCCACAAACGCATACTTTTGACTTGCGTGACGGCCAGTGCATCAACAGTTACCGCCGTAAGCAGCAATCCTACGACCGCAACCAGTGCGCGAAAGCGCATACCTATCCCCATTTTCTATTTGAATTCCAAGGCCAGAGCGGCACACCAGGCTTCGCCACGTGCCCCCTGCGGCGACAGGTTCAGCGAACGTCCGCTCGCCTGGGGGCTTATGGTAATGGTCAGGTCGGGCTTTGGCAAAACACCCGCCCCGTTTTGGGGCCATTCAAACAGGCACAGGGCATCACCTTCGAAATAGTCACGGATGCCCATGAACTCCAGCTCTTCTGGATCGACCAGGCGATAGAGGTCGAAATGGAAGGCGCGAACCTCACCGATTTCGTAGGGTTCTACCACCGTGAAGGTCGGGCTTTTGACTGCGCCAGTGTGCCCGAGGCCACGAATGATGCCCCGCGACAGGGTGGTCTTGCCCGCCCCCAGGTCCCCTTCAAGAAATATCACGCCGTGACCTCTGGTCACCTCGGCAATGCGGGCGCCGAAGCGGACCATGGCCTCTTCGTCGGCCAAAAACAGGGTTACGCCTGACACGCTGAATGCTCCTCCAATAAATGACGAATCGCCGGGACCAGATCACTGGCCGCCAGCCCGCGGCCTTGCGCGCCCAGCCGCTCGCCGGCACAGGCGTGAAGCCAGACACCCAGGCACGCTGCGTCCCAGCTCGACATCTTCTGGGCCAACAGGGCGGCCAATACCCCACTCAATACATCCCCCAGGCCCGCGCCCGCCATGGCGGGATGCCCGCGCTTGCACAGCGCCACGCTCCCGACCGGGTCCGCAATCAGGGTGCCAGCACCCTTGAGTACACACACGACCGCATATTTGCGCGCCAGTTTGCGCGCAGCCCCGGGACGGTCCGCCTGGACCGCCTCGGTGGAGATCCCCAGCAACCGGGCTGCCTCCCCCGGGTGCGGCGTGATCAGGGAACCCGCGGGCAGCGGCAATGGTGCTCGGGCCAGCAGGTTCAAGGCATCGGCGTCCCATACTTGCGGCACCTTGGCATTAGCGACTGCCGACAACAGGCTACGCCCCCAGGCGGCCTGCCCCAGGCCCGGCCCTACCACCAGTACCGATGCGCGCTCGATGGGTGTCATCAGCTGGTTGGCAGAATGAACGCCCAGGGCCATCACCTCCGGCAAGCGCGCCAGGGCAGCGGGTACCTGCTCACTGCGGGTGGCCAGCGATACCAGCCCGGCCCCGCAGCGCAATGCTGCTTCGGCGCTGAGCAGGACGGCACCGCCGGTACCTCGGTCGCCACCTACCACCAGCACGTGGCCGAAGTCACCTTTCTGGGCCGCAAGCGCGCGGGGTGGTAGTGGCGCGAGGCCGATACTGGTCAGTAGTTCCAGCTGGCCAGGAGGGTGTTTGGTCTGAGGCATGGGTCAAAGGCTCCGATGTCTGGCAGAATTATACGCACCTGAGTCTGCGTTGCCTTATTTCCCATGTCTGCTGCCATCCCCGATCTTCCCGCACTGGCCCAATCGATCAAGGATTGGGGCAAAGAACTCGGCTTTGCCCATGTCGGCATCGCCGGGGTGGATCTGGCCGAGCACGAGCAACACCTGGAACGCTGGCTGCACGCGGGCTACCACGGTGAGATGGACTACATGGGCGCCCATGGCAGCAAGCGCTCGCACCCCGACGAACTGGTGCCAGGCACCCTGCGCGTGGTGTCGCTGCGCATGGACTACCTGCCGGGGGACACCCGCATGGCCCAGCAACTGGCTCATCCAGAGAAGGCCTACATCTCCCGTTACGCTTTGGGCCGCGATTATCACAAGCTGATCCGCAAGCGCGTGCAACACCTGGCCGAACGCATCCAGACAGAGATCGGCCCGTTTGGCTTCCGCGCGTTCGTCGATAGCGCCCCGGTACTGGAGAAAGCCATTGCCGAGCAGGCCGGTCTGGGCTGGATCGGCAAGAATACCTTGCTGCTCAACCGCAAGGCCGGCAGCTACTTCTTTCTCAGCGAGTTGTTCGTCGATCTGCCGCTACCTGTCGACCCACCGCAGGCCAGCGAACATTGCGGCCGCTGCAGTGCCTGCCTGGATATCTGCCCGACCCAGGCATTTGTCGGTCCGTATGTACTGGACGCGCGCCGGTGCATCTCCTACCTGACCATCGAGCTGAAAAGCGCCATCCCCGAAGAGCTGCGGGCATTGATCGGCAACCGCGTATTCGGCTGCGATGACTGTCAGATCGTCTGCCCCTGGAACCGCTTCGCCCGGCCCACCAGCGAGAATGACTTCAAACCGCGGCACAACCTGGATAACGCCGGGCTTGCCGAGTTGTTTCTGTGGGACGAAGCCACGTTCCTCAGCAACACCGAAGGCTCGCCATTGCGCCGCGCCGGCTATGAGCGCTGGTTACGCAACCTGGCGGTCGGGCTGGGGAATGCGCCTTCGACCATTCCGGTGCTGGAGGCGCTCAAGGCGCGACAGGATTATCCGTCGGAGCTGGTGCGTGAGCACGTGCAATGGGCGCTCGAACAACACGCCGCGCGGGGCAAGCCCGCACCTGCTCCGTGATAATCAATGCTCGTCGTTGTAATGAAACTTCGGCATTTCCCAATGGAACCGGATGGCCAACAGGCGCAGAAGGAACCCGCCAAATAGCGTGAGCAGGATGGCCTGCTCGCCCGGGACCTTGAAATAGACGCACCCCAGGTAGAACCAGGCCGCCGCAAAGGAAACACTGGCGTAGAGTTCGCGGCGGAAGATCAACGGAATATCGTTACAGAAAATATCCCGCAGGATGCCGCCAAACACCCCGGTGATCACCCCACTGATCGATGCCACCAGCATACCCTGGCCCATCTCCAGCGCCGTCATGCAGCCAATCAGAGTAAAGGCCACCAGCCCCAGTGCATCGAGTACCAGGAACAATGAGCGCAAATGCCGCATCAGTGGCGCAATGAAGATGGTCATCAACGCGGCAAAGCTGGTCAGTACCAGGTACTCCGGGTGTTTTACCCAGGTCAGCGGGTAGTGCCCCAATAGCACATCGCGCACCGAGCCGCCGCCCAGGGCGGTGATGCAGGCGATCAACACCACGCCGAACCAGTCCATGCCGCGTCGTCCCGCAGACAACGCGCCCGTCATGGCTTCGGCGGTGATTGCAATGAGGTAGAGCATCAACAACATGGCGCAGATCCGTGCAAGGGGGCGCGCAGTCTAACCAGTTGCCACAGGCACCAAAAGGGGGCGCAGCATGGATTGTCTGTACAACCCTGCGCCGAAGCCGTCAGAACTTGATGAAGTGCTCGCGATAATGGCGCAGTTCGTTGATCGACTCGCGGATATCGTCCAGCGCCAGGTGGGTTCCACCCTTCTTGAAACTGTCGCGAACCTCTGGCGCCCAGCGTGCAGCCAGCTCCTTGAGGGTAGAGACATCAAGGTTGCGGTAGTGGAAGTAGTTTTCCAGGCTGCGCATATGGCGATACAGGAAGCGTCGATCCTGGCAGATGCTGTTGCCGCAGATCGGCGACTTGCCCTTGGGCACCCACTGTTCGAGGAAGGCAATGGTCTGGGCTTCGGCTTCTGCCATGCTGACCTTGCTGTCCTTGACCCGCTGGGTCAGGCCCGAGGCACCGTGGGTACGGGTATTCCAGTCGTCCATGCGCGCCAGCACTTCATCGCTGTGATGAATGGCAATCACCGGGCCTTCGGCCAGGGTGTTCAGGTCGCTGTCGGTGACAATGGTGGCCATCTCGATGATGACGTCATGGTCCGGATCCAGGCCGGTCATTTCCAGATCGATCCAGATCAGGTTCTGTGGGTTCTGCATGATTCTGCTCCTCGGTAGGTGCGCAGTTTAGCCTAGTGGAGCGTG
Source organism: Pseudomonas vranovensis (assembly GCF_040438935.1). Taxonomy (NCBI): domain Bacteria; kingdom Pseudomonadati; phylum Pseudomonadota; class Gammaproteobacteria; order Pseudomonadales; family Pseudomonadaceae; genus Pseudomonas; species Pseudomonas vranovensis. The sequence goes on from NZ_CP159259.1 coordinate 4,355,814, forward strand.
CTAAACTCCTCGCCGTTTAATAATGCATGCCGAACACGGAACCTTCATGGCCAAACGCCAGCTCAATCGCCGCCAAAACTGGCGGATCGAAAAAATCCAGGGTGAACGCGCTGCCCGCGCCGCCAAACGCGAACAACAGACCCTGAAGGAACTCGAAGGCGGCGACCTGGGGCCGGAGCAACTCGGCCTGGTCATCGCCCACTTTGGCGTACAGGTCGAGGTCGAGGCCCAGGATGGCGAGGGTGCCGGCCAGGTATTTCGTTGTCACTTGCGCGCCAACCTGCCAGCGCTGGTCACTGGCGACCGTGTCGTCTGGCGCGCCGGCAACCAGGGTATCGGCGTAATCGTTGCGCAGATGCCACGCAGCACCGAGCTGTGCCGGCCCGACAGTCGCGGCCAACTCAAGCCGGTGGCGGCCAACGTCGACCTGATCGTGATCGTCTTTGCCCCGGCCCCCGAACCTCACGCCAACCTGATCGATCGCTACCTGGTCGCAGCCGAACATGCCGGCATTCATCCGTTGTTGCTGCTGAACAAGGCCGACCTGATCAACGAAGAGAACGCCCCGGCGCTCAACGCGCTGTTGGCGGTGTATCGTCAACTGGGCTACCCGATACTGGAAGTTTCGGCCCACCACGGCGACGGCATGCAGCAGCTGCAAGCACGCCTGGATGGCCATATCAGCGTGTTCGTTGGCCAGTCGGGCGTCGGCAAATCGTCGCTGGTCAACAGCCTGCTGCCCGAAGTGCAGACCCGGGTCGGCGATTTGTCCGAGTGGTCCGGCCAAGGTACCCACACCACCACCACCGCGCGCCTGTACCACTTTCCTGGCGGCGGCGAGCTGATCGACTCCCCCGGCATCCGCGAATTTGGCCTGGGCCATGTCAGTCGGGCCGATGTCGAGGCCGGGTTCATCGAGTTCAACGACCTGATTGGCACGTGCCGCTTTCGCGATTGCAAGCACGACCGCGAACCCGGTTGCGCGTTGCTCAAGGCCCTGGAGGATGGTCGCGTGCAACAACAGCGCATGAACAGCTACCGCTCGATCATCGCCAGCCTGCCTCAAGACACATACTGAAACTTTCAGTCGCCGCGTGAGGCTCGCAACGAGCCTCACCTCTCAAAACAGCGGCATTTTTGTAGGGGAAATTACCGGCTATTGCGGGGTAATTCCTTATTCGCCGTGGTCCCTTGCTGCCAGAAATACTTTCGCAGATTGTCACCTTTCAGATTCGCCATCACCAAGCGAGCCACCCCATGCCCTGTGCATGAAAGGAATCAACTATGACAATCCAACCCTTGCCCATCCGCTGCCTCTGCACCTTGCCCGGAGGGTGCTTCTGATGCCTGTTTTTATCAGCTACCGCCACAGTGATCGGCTTGACGCCTTCACTATCAACGAACGCCTGAAACTCGAAGGCATCGCCACTCAGCTGGACCTGTTCGACAACGATGATCAACAGACCACTGACGCTATCTGCGGCCTCATCACGCGTCATGTCAGTAGCTGCAGCCATTTGATCGTGGTGCTATCGCAAGACACGCCCCATGCGTGGTGGCTACCCTTCCAACTGGGCGCTGGCACCCTGACCAACAGGCGCATGTCGTTGTACCAATACGCAGGCAGCGCGCCATCGGGTTACCTGGAGAAATGGCCGATCATGACCACACGCGAGCATATCGACCTGTTTGTGCATGCCTATCACGATGAACGGACCTTCAAGCGTTCGATCACCCGTGAAGACCCTGACGCCCAGGCCACCAATCGCGCCAATGCGGACTTTTTCCATGCCGACCTCAAGGCCAAGATCCGTCGTGGCTTCTGACCTATCCCCCTAAAGCAAAAAGCCCGTGGACATCACTGCACACGGGCGTTTCGATCATGAAGCGGAATCACTCCTTGCTCTGATCCATCTTCAATACACCGTCTTCGAAGATATTCAGCTTCTCGCGCAACTCACGCGGCTGCATCGGCTCGGCTTCGGGAACTGTTTGCGATGGCGCTGCAGGCGCAGGCGTGACAGGAGCCGGCGGATTGTTTTCAGGCGCTGCTGGCTGGGGCTGCTCACCTTCGATGGTGCGCTGGGCCTTCTTGGTCAGCACGATGATATCAATGCGCCGGTTTACCGGATTGAGCGGGTTCGCTCGGTCAAACAACGACGAAGAAGCATAGCCGACTACACGTGCTACCTGGCTATCAGGGTAGCCACCGGCAACCAGTGCACGACGCGCCGCATTGGCACGGTTGGCCGAAAGCTCCCAGTTGCCGTACTCGCCTGTACCCGCGTAAGGCTTGGCATCGGTATGGCCGCTGATGCTGATCTTGTTGGGCACCGCCTTGATGGTATCGGCCATGGCCAGCAGGATGTCTTCAAAGTAAGGCTGCAAATGTGCGCTGCCCAGATCGAACATCGGCCGATTCTCGGCATCCATGATCTGGATACGCAGGCCATCCTGGGTAATTTCGAAGAGAATCTGGTCCTTGAATTTCTGCAGCTGCGGGTTTTCCTCGACCTTGTTCTGCAGCTCCTGCAGCAACAGCTCAAGTCGCTCACGCTCGACCTGTTCGGCCATGCTCTCGACCTGTTCCTTGTCCAACTGGATACTGGTGTCGGGCGTGTGCTCGGACTTTTCTTCCGGGTTGATGGTTTTTTCCGGCGCGAGCTTGGGCGAGCCACCCAGGTCGATCACATAAGGCGTGCCACTCTCGGAGAACCCGATCGGGTCTTTGAAGTAGCCGGCAATGGCGATCTTCTGTTCCGGCGTGGCCGTGGACAGCAACCAGAGCACCAGGAAGAACGCCATCATCGCCGTGGCAAAGTCAGCGAAGGCGATCTTCCAGGCGCCACCGTGATGGCCGTCGCCGAAGCGCTTGATGCGCTTGACGATAATGGGCTGATTGTTCTCCATGACTCAGCGTCCGCGAACCGCTTGTTCCAGCTCGGAGAAGCTAGGACGGTGGGCCGGGTACAGCACCTTGCGACCGAACTCTACGGCCAGCGACGGCGGCATGCCGGAAGCCGAGGCCACCAGTGACGCCTTGATCGCTTCATAGACATTCAGCTCTTCCTTGGCATCCTGGCGCAGGGCCGTTGCCAGCGGGCCGAAGAAGCCATATGCGGCGAGAATACCGAAGAAGGTACCGACCAACGCAGCACCTACGTGCAGGCCGATGGACTGTTGATCGCCATCACCCAGCGAGGCCATGGTCACCACGATACCCAGCACGGCTGCAACGATACCGAAACCTGGCATGCCATCGGCGATGCCGGTCACCGCATGGGACGGGTGCTCGAGCTCTTCTTTCATGCTCAGCAGTTCCATGTCGAACAGGCCTTCGAGTTCGTGCGGTGCCATGTTGCCGGTGGACATGATGCGCAGGTAATCGCAAATGTATGCGGTCATGCGGTCATCGCCCAGTACAGCCGGGTATTTGGCAAAAATGGGACTGGCAGCGGCGTCTTCGATATCGGCTTCGATCGCCATCATGCCTTCGCGCCGACTCTTGTTGAGAATCTCGTAGACCAGCCCCAGCACTTCTATATAGAAGGTGTGGGTAAAGCGCGTACCGAACATCTTCAGGGACTTCTTGATTACATGCATGGTCATGTAACCCGGGTTGGCCTGGAGGAACGCACCAAAAGCCGCACCGCCAATGATCAGCACTTCAAAAGGCTGGATCAGCGCTGCAATCTTGCCGTGAGAGAGAACATATCCGCCGAGCACGCTCGCGAATACGACGATGATGCCGATAATTTTAGCCATAGGTAGAAAGCACTTACAGTCGTGGTCAGGGTCGTGAGCGGACGTTAATAAAACTCTTCTTCTACTTATCGGCAGATCTGCGCCAGACTATAGTCAGTCAAGGCGAAAAGCCAGTTCGGCCCCTCCAGCATGCCTATTGAAACCACTGTGCCAAGTCAAACACCACAATCACTCGATGCCTGGGTCAAACTGCTCGACAGCGTTCGCCTGCCGATTCCGCAGGCCAGCTACGAGCGGGTAAAAGCGGCGATGGCCGACAGCCGCCGCTCGTTGCGCGACATCGCCGAATTGATGCAAGGAAGCCCGGCCCTGGTGCTCAGCGTGATGCGCGAGGCCAACCACCACACCAACACCAGCCTCGGCGAACCCGCTGAAAGCCTGGAGGTTGCCCTCAACCGACTGGGGCTCGCGCGCACAACAGCGCTGCTGGAGCGCCTGCCTGTACTTCCCGAGCACCAGATCGCCCCGACACTGCGGCAGTTGCAGTTGGTCAGCCAGCACGCCAGTCAGCAGGCCAGCGGCCTGTTCGCCAGTCGCCTGGCGCGGCTTTGGCAAGAAATCCACTGGGGCAGCCTGCTGTTTCTGTCGCCCCTGTGGCCACTGGCCTTGACTCACCCCAAGCTGCTCGAGGACTGGGAGCTGCGGGTGGTGCACAAGGGCGAGTCGGCGCTGCGGGTGGAACAAGAGTTGTTTGGTGTGCGCGTGTTGAGCCTGTGCAAGGCACTGGCCGAGCATTGGTGCCTGCCGGAGTGGGTTACCCGCGGCTATCACCTGCTCCAGGATGAACGCCGACTATTGGCCAAGGCCCTGCTCATCGCCCGCGACCAGAATAGCCTGCGCCAACAACAGCGGCTGGACGCGCAGCCGGCATTGCGACGCTGGTTCAACCAACCTTCCAATACCGTGCTATTGGCCAATGGGCTGGCACTCGCCGCACAAGTGGGCTGGACCAACGGCCACGTAGCGCGCTGGCAGATGCTCTGCAGCTTGTACCTGCAGACTTCCCTGGACGACGTCCAGCAGTTGGTTCATCAGCAAGCAGCCATCAGCGCTCGCAAACATCCCTGCACCCAGTTGCTCCATCCGGCCGAAGCGCTGCTCTGGCCCTGGAATCAGCAGCGCCTGCACCCCGGCCAGGTTGCGCCATCACCGCCCTCGGCCCAGGCCCTGGGTACCTGGCGCAAGCGCTGTGCGCAGTTGCTGGCCGAGCCCAGCCCCTTCACCAACGCCCTTCACTTGACCACCCAAGCCCGTGACGCCCTTGTGGCCTGTGGTATGCAGCGGGTGATGCTGTTGATGACCGACAATCAGCAGTCTTTGTTGCGGGTCCATCAACTGGCCGGGCTGCCACGCGAGGCTGCCGGCCTGGTGCTACCTGTCGAACACAACAAGTTGTTGCAGCGTTTGATGAGCAAAGCTGCGCAACTGCGCCTGACACCCGAGAACCAGGCGCAGTTCTCGCCACTGCTTCCGCCGGCCCTGCAGGCACTGTTTCGCAGCGAACACCTGTTGCTTCGTTCACTGTCCAGCAATGGCCGAGTCGTGATGCTGCTGGTGGCTGACCAGAGCGGCAAACCGCTGGCCGACGTCAGTGTGCAGGCCTTCGGCAAAACCGCGCAGTGCATCGAACGGGCCCTGACCACCTTCAGCCACCGCAGCGCCTGACCCATGCGCTACAATCGCTCCCCCTGCCCTGACATGGAGACTCTGGATGACTGATTTTTCTGGCTTGCCCCTGGTAATTGAGCCGGTAGACCTGCAAGCCCGGCTTGATGCGCCAGAGTTGATCCTGGTTGACCTGACCAGCGCCAATCGCTACGGCAGTGGTCATATTCCCGGGGCACGCTTCGTCGAGCCCAAGCGCACCCAGCTGGGTCAACCTCCGGCACCGGGCTTGCTGCCGGCCAAGGCCGACCTGGAAAAGCTGTTCGGTGAGCTGGGGCACAATGCCAACGCCGTGTACGTAGTGTATGACGACGAAGGCGGTGGCTGGGCCGGGCGCTTTATCTGGCTGCTCGATGTGATCGGCCACAAGCGCTATCACTACCTGAATGGTGGCGCACAGGCATGGCCGGCGAATAACCTCAGCACCGAAGTACCCGCCAGTGCTGGCGGTCCGGTGAGCCTCGTCCTGCACGAAGAGCCCACTGCCACCCGCGAATACTTGCAAAGCCGCCTCGGCGCTGCCGACCTGGCCATCTGGGATGCGCGTAGCCCGGGGGAATATCGGGGTGAAAAAGTCCTGGCCGCCAAAGGTGGCCACATTCCCGGCGCGGTCAACTTCGAGTGGACTGCCGGCATGGACCTGAACGATCACCTGCGCATCCGCAAAGACATGCCCGAAATCCTCGAACAGCTGGGCATCAGCAAAGACAAGGAAGTGGTCACCCACTGCCAGACACATCATCGTTCCGGCTTTACCTACCTGGTAGCCAAGGCCCTGGGCTACCCGCGAGTCAAGGCCTACGCCGGCTCCTGGGGCGAGTGGGGCAACCACCCGGACACGCCTGTAGAACATTGAAGAATCAAGGAAACCCAATGAAATCCCGCTTGTTTATCATCAGCCAGTATTTGCTGCCGCATCACCTGTTGTCGCGCCTGGCCGGCTGCATTGCCGAGTGCCGCGTGCGCTGGTTCAAGAATGCTTTCACCAACTGGTTCGCCAAGCGCTACCAGGTCGACATGTCCCAGGCCCTGGTCGAAGACATCACCGCATATGAACACTTCAATGCCTTCTTCACCCGCGCCCTGAAACCCGGCGCGCGCCCGCTGGATGAAACCCCGGGGGCCATTCTCTGCCCGGCCGACGGTGCCGTCAGCCAGCTCGGCCCGATCGAACACGGCCGCATTTTCCAGGCCAAGGGTCACAGCTTCAGCGCCCTGGAGCTGCTGGGTGGCGATCCAGCCAACGCTGCGCCGTTCATGGGCGGTGAGTTCGCCACCATCTACCTGTCGCCCAAGGATTACCACCGCGTACACATGCCGCTGGCCGGCACCCTGCGCGAAATGATCTACGTCCCGGGCCGCCTGTTCTCGGTCAACCAGACCACCGCCGAAAACGTGCCAGAGCTGTTTGCCCGCAACGAGCGCGTGGTTTGCCTGTTCGACACCGAGCGCGGCCCGATGGCCGTGGTGCTGGTGGGCGCAATGATCGTCGCGTCGATCGAAACCGTCTGGGCTGGCTTGGTGACGCCACCCAAGCGTGAGCTCAAGACCTTCCGTTACGACGAAGCCAGCCGGGCGCCGATCCACCTGGAAAAAGGTGCGGAGCTGGGTCGCTTCAAATTGGGCTCGACTGCCGTCGTACTGTTCGGCCCGGATCAGGTCAAATGGGCTGAAACGCTCGGCGCAGGGTCTGCGGTGAGCATGGGCCAAGGCCTGGCGATGCCTGCCCAGGCTTGAGCATAAAAAAGCCCGCAGCGATGCGGGCTTTTTAATTGGCTTGTCTTGGCGCACTGTTGGAAACACTGTCTTGCATAGGCGCTGTGGGAGCGGGCTTGCCCGCGATCGGCCGCGTAGCGGCCGTAAACCGGCCCACACTCAACTGCATTGGCCGCATCGCTGGCAAGTCAGCCCCAGCGGTCAGACGCGACCGTCACGATCCCGGAAGCCCAACAGGTATAGCACACCGTCCAGCCCCAGGGTCGAAATCGCCTGCTTGGCCGACTGCTTGACCAGCGGCTTGGCACGGAACGCTACGCCCAGGCCGGCAATGGCCAGCATCGGCAGGTCGTTGGCGCCATCACCTACGGCGATGGTCTGCTCCATCTGCAAGCCTTCCTTGCGCGCCAGCTCTCCAAGCAGGTCGGCCTTGCGCTGGGCGTCGACAATCGGCTCGACCGCAACACCGGTCACCTTGCCGTCAACCACCTCCAACTCGTTGGCAAAGACATAGTCGATGCCTAGCTTGGCCTGCAGTTGCTTGGCGAAGTAGGTGAAGCCACCGGACAGAATTGCCGTCTTGTAGCCCAGACGTTTGAGTTCGGCGAACAGGGTCTCGGCGCCTTCGGTCAGGCGCAGCGACGCACCGATCTCGTCCAGCACTCCGACATCCAGCCCCTTGAGCAAGGCCAGGCGCTCCTTGAAGCTGGCACGGAAATCCAGCTCGCCACGCATGGCCCGCTCGGTGATTTCCGAAACCTGCTCTCCAACGCCGGCAGCCTTGGCCAGCTCGTCAATCACCTCGGCCTCGATCAGCGTCGAGTCCATGTCGAACACCGCCAGGCGACGGTTGCGACGGAACAGCGAATCCTGCTGGAAGGCGATATCGACATTCAGTTCCTGGGCCACGCTCAGGAACTCGGCACGCAGCGCTTGCGGGTCGGCAGGCTCCCCACGCACCGAGAACTCGATGCAACCCTTGCCCTGGTCAACCGGCGTATCCAGCGCCACACGCCCCGACAGTCGGTCGATGTGGTCGATGTTCAAGCCGTACTTGGCGGTGATCGAGCTGACACGCTGCAACTGCTCGGCAGTCACCTTGCGAGTCAACAGGGTGACGATGTGACGGGCTTTGCCCTGACCTTCGACCCAGCTCTGGTAATCCGCTTCGGAAACTGGCGTGAAACGGACCTGCTGATCGAGTTCGTAGCCCGCGAACAGGATGTTTTTCAACACCGAGGAGGCCTTCTCGGTATCCGGGATTTCCACCAGGATGCCAAAAGACAGGGTGTCATGAATCACCGCCTGACCGATGTCGAGGATGTTCACACCACCCTGGGCCAGAACGCCGGTGATGGCCGCAGTGAGACCAGGGCGGTCCTCACCGGTGATGTTAATCAGAACGATTTCGCGCAAGACGGGCTCCGACTCGTAGAAAAAAGCGCATTCTACCGATTTTCACAGACCATCGGGCGCAGCCGATACTTTGCCGCCCCTTGAGCGCTCGCTATACTGCGCAGCAACTTCTCCGACATAAAGAGCCGCGCTCTGTGAACCGGCCCACGCCCGTTAAGACCGACAACTTCTTCCTGCTGATTTTTCATGCGCTGCGCCAACGCCGTGTGCCGCTTGCGCTGCGGATCGCCTGCCATAACGTGTTCCTGGTAGCACTGGCCCTGGTGATCTATGCCTGCGTGATGGGCTTGCAGTTCAAGCAGGCCATGCATGAACAGGCCGACGCCCTGGGGCAGAGCCTGACCACGCAGACCGCAACCTCGGCGACAGAGCTGCTGGTGTCCAACGACATCCTCAGCCTCAATGTGCTGCTGGGCAATCTGGTGAAAAACCCGCTGGTCGCCCATGCGGCCATCTATAGCGTCGACAACCGGATCCTTGCCGAAGCCGGCCAGCGCCCGAAAAACGGCCTGCTGGGCGAGGCCGAAGGCCTGTACCAGACCAAGATTACCTTTCAGGATGTGACCGCAGGCCAACTGCGCATCAGCCTGGACATGAGCCAGTTCCAGCAACCGCTGACCATCAGCCTGCAGAGCATGGGCATCCTTGCCGGTATTCTGCTGGCCCTGGCCCTGGCCATGAGCCTGCGCCTGGGACGCTTCATCTCCACGCCCTTGCTGCAACTGCGGGTCTGGCTGCGCGACATCAATGAATTCACCCCGGCGATCGAGCGCCAGGACGAAATCGGCGACCTGGCGCGCCAGCTGCACGCACGCCTGGCACCTCCACCACGGGAAATCGAACCGGAAGATGACGTCGAAGAAGACCACCTCGACGACGATGAGCCTGAATTCAAGGTTCGCAATCTGCGCGACCCAAGCTTCGACGAAGCGCCTACGGTGAACAAGGTGAACAAGCCGGTAGCGGAGGACGATGAAAACGACGACGCGTTTGCCGACCTGCTTGACGAAGAACACGACGATGCCCCGCAACCTGCTGCTCCGCCTGTCAAGCGTGAGCCTCAGGCCAGCGCTGTGCTGGCGGTACAACTGGGCTCCCAGGAACAACTGCGCCGCCTGCCCCGGGCGCGCCTGACCGAGCTGCTGGAGCGCTATCGCGATTGCCTCGACCAGGCCGCATCACTGTACGAAAGCGAAGTACATACCCTCAACGACGGCAGCACCCTGATGCTGTTCCACAAGCAGGACAGCGGCGAGGATTACCTCACCAATGCCATCTGCTGCGGCGAACTGCTGCGCGCGCTGGGCCACGCCCTGCAGATCGAGGTGGCCGACAGTGGCATCACCTTGCAACTGCAGCTGGGCCTGGCACTGGGTGAAGGCCTGGACGGCATGAGCCAGATCGACCTGCTGCTGACCGAAAAGGCCCAAGATGCCCTGGCGTTGTCGCAACACAGCCGCAACCTGCTGCTGGTGGAGCGCAAGATCAGCGACGACGCCCTGATCCGCCAACGTGCCCGTATCCGTCCTATCGCAAGCCCCGAGGGTGCCTGCTGCGTGGAACGCCTGATGGAGCCCTACCCGTCGATGCTGGAACGTCAACTGGCGCGGATGCACGAGCGTCGGGTCAAGAGCTGATCCCCAGCGCGGGCAAGTCTGCTTGAGTGACTGCATGGCGACTGCTGCGCAGTCGATCGCAGCCTCGTACCTCGGCAGCGGCTACCTGTTGCATCTGGTTCTGTAGCTGCTGGTACAGCCTGTTATCGGGCGCACAGTGGACGTGGACGGCTTTCACCTGTTCCCACAAGGCCCAATAAAAAAGCCCGCATCGCTGCGGGCTTTCTTGTATCTGTTCACCTAGAAGCGGAACACTTCCATATCGGTGCGAATCGGCGTAGCCAATGGAATCTTTGGCTTCTCCGGTTCTTTGCGCACTTGCACCGGCGCGGCCTTCTTCGGTTGCTCTTCAGCGATCGGCGGCTGGTTGGCCAGCGGCTTGAGCGCAACGCTCAGTTGTTCGGCCAGCTTCTGCAGCAACTGGCCCTGGGCCTGCACCTGCGCTGCCGCGCTGCCCTCGTGCTGTTGCTCCAGGTGGACAATGCGATTGTCACGGACCTGTCCACGGCGATCAAGCAGGCGCCACTGGGCGTCAAGCACCGCAGGCTGGTTGACGCCGGAGTCCAGGCGAGTGATCGACAGCAGGACCTGTACATCCGGTGTGAAGCCCGTGTTGCCCGGCGCCAGCACGACGCGCTGGCTGTCCAGGCGCCAGGCCAACTGACGTACCAGCAACTGATCGATGTCTGCCGACAGGCTGCCAGCCCAACGGCCATCGGTCGCCGCGGTCAGGCTACCATCGGCTTGACGCTGGAGCAGGGTTTCGCGCTGCAGGTAATCGGCAACCGACACCGGGCCGAGCACGACAGCCATGCCCGCACTTTGCTTGGGCTGGGCAGGCTCGCCACTGTCGAGCTGATACAGGGATACCGGCTGGTGCATGCTGCAACCAGTCAGTCCGAGTACACCGACCAGCAGAACAAACGGAAGGCGCAGAAATTTCATCATCCCATCCAGGCGGCCGCCACAAGGCAAACCGCAGTGATACTCATATAGATTCGTCCGGGCACACAGCCACGCTGATGCCGCAAGGGGCCTATCATCCGCGAAATAGCGGTTCGACTCCAGTGTTTCAACCCCGAACGGGCGCGAAAATACCCATTCGGGGTCTCTAGACCGGCTTATCCGACGTTCTCGACCAACAAAGCGTCTACCCGCTGGAAGCCTCGCGGCAGTTTGTTGCCTCGACGACCGCGTTCGCCCTTGTAGTGCTCCAGGTCATCAGCCTTCAACGACAGGGTACGCTTACCAGCCTGCAACACAAGCGTCGCACCGTCGGGAATCACCGCCAAATCAGTGACATATTCCTCACGGCTGGCTACCCGGTCACCGGGAATACCAATGATTTTATTGCCCTTTCCTTTACCAAGCTGTGGCAGATCGCTGATTTTGAAAATCAGCAGGCGACCTTCGGTGGTCACCGCGGCAAGCCAGTTCTGCTCTCGGTCGGCCACCGCACGCGGGGCAATGACCTTGGCCCCGTTTGGCAAACTGAGCAGGGCCTTGCCGGCCTTGTTCTTGGCCTGCAAGTCTTCGCCCTTGACCACGAAGCCGTAGCCAGCATCGGAGGCAATGACATACAAGGCATCGTCTTCAGGCAGCAGCACGCACTCGAAGCCGGCACCTGGTGGTGGCGTCAGACGGCCGGTCAAAGGTTCGCCCTGGCCACGGGCCGACGGCAAGGTATGGGCGGCAACCGAATAACTGCGACCTGTGGAGTCGATAAACACGGCAAACTGGTTGGAACGCCCGGCCGCAGCAGTCTTGAAACCATCACCAGCCTTGTACGACAGGCCCGTGGCATCAATGTCATGCCCCTTGGCGCAGCGCACCCAACCCTTTTCCGACAGAACGACGGTGACAGGTTCGGTGGGCATCAGCTCGTTTTCCGACAGCGCCTTGGCTTCAGCGCGCTCGACAATTGGCGAGCGACGGTCATCGCCGTAGGTTTCGGCGTCCTTGATCAGCTCGGCACGTACCAGCTTGCGCAGCTTGCTTTCGCTACCCAGCAGGGCAGTCAGCTTGGCTTGCTCCTTGGCGAGCTCATCCTGTTCGTTGCGGATCTTCATCTCTTCCAGCCGCGCCAACTGGCGCAGGCGGGTTTCGAGGATGTATTCGGCCTGGGTTTCGGTCAGGTCGAAGCGGGCAATAAGCGCGGCCTTTGGCTGCTCTTCGGTGCGGATGATATGGATCACTTCATCCAGGTTGAGGAAGGCAACCAGCAAGCCTTCGAGCAGATGCAGGCGGCGCTCGACCTTGTCCAGGCGGAACTTCAGTCGGCGGCGCACCGTCTGCACACGGAATTCCAGCCACTCGACCAGCAACGCGCGCAGGTTTTTCAGCTGCGGGCGACCATCCAGGCCGATGATATTGACGTTGACCCGGTAACTGGACTCCAGGTCAGTGGTGGCGAACAGGTGCTGCATCAGCTCGTCGAGGTCGACCCGATTGGAACGGGCAATGATCACGATCCGGCAAGGGTTCTCGTGGTCTGACTCATCGCGCAGGTCAGCGACCATCGGCAGTTTCTTGGCCTGCATCTGGGCAGCGATCTGCTCCAGTACCTTGGCCCCGGAGACCTGGTGTGGCAATGCGGTGACAACGATGTCCCCGTCTTCGATGCGGTAGACCGCACGCATGCGCACCGAGCCACGGCCGCTTTCGTAGATTTTCAGCAACTCCGAGCGCGGCGTGATGATCTCGGCTTCGGTCGGGTAGTCCGGCCCCTGAATGTGCTCGCACAATTGCTCGACTGTGGCCTTGGGCTCATCCAGCAAGCGCACGCAGGCGCTGGCAACTTCACGCAGGTTGTGGGGTGGCACGTCGGTGGCCATGCCCACGGCAATACCGGTGGTGCCATTGAGCAGGATGTTCGGCAGGCGTGCCGGCAGTACCGCCGGTTCGTCCAGGGTACCGTCGAAGTTGGGCACCCAGTCGGCAGTACCCTGGCCCAGTTCGCTGAGCAGCACTTCGGAGTAGCGCGACAGCCGGGCCTCGGTGTAACGCATGGCAGCGAAGGACTTCGGATCGTCCGGAGCACCCCAGTTGCCCTGGCCGTCGACCAGGGTGTAGCGATAGCTGAAGGGCTGCGCCATCAACACCATGGCTTCGTAGCAGGCCGAGTCCCCGTGGGGGTGGAATTTGCCGAGCACGTCACCGACGGTACGCGCCGACTTCTTGTGCTTGGAGTCGGCGTCCAGGCCCAGCTCGCTCATGGCATAGACGATGCGTCGCTGCACCGGCTTCAAGCCGTCGCCGATATGCGGCAAGGCGCGGTCCATGATCACGTACATGGAGTAGTTGAGGTAGGCCTGTTCGGTGAAGTCAGCCAGTGACCGGCGCTCTACGCCATCGAGGCTGAGATCAAGGGAGTCGCTCATGCGGGCCTCATCATTTCAGGTTCTGGCGCAGCAGCAAGGTGCCACCACGCTGGGTAAATTCGAGTTGTTTCAGGGCACTCATGCCCAGCAAGACCTGGTCGCCCTCCAGTCCCGGCACCACCAGGGCACGCAGATCGCGCAACTGGATATCGCCCAGTTGCAGCGTGTCCAGGCGCGTGCGATAGCCCTGGGTGCGTCCATTGGCGGTACTGAGCGTCACAGGAGCACCACGCTCGAGATCAAGCTTGCCAGCCAGCCTTTCGGGAATCGCCACATCGGTGGCACCGGTATCGAGCAGAAAATGTACCGCCTGGCCATTGATCTGGCCATCGGCGACGAAGTGCCCCTGGCCGTTGCCCGCCAACTGCACTTCGATAAAACCTTCACCGTGCTGCGAACTGATCTGGGTATTGGGGTTGGCCTGACGCTGCTCCCAATCGCCGAAATAGCGTGTAGCCAGGAACAAGCCAGCCGACCAGGCCAACACCAGCAACACCCTGCCAGCACGCTTTCCCGGTGGCTGGCTCACGGCTTGGCGCTCCAGCCGCCTTCAGGGGCAGCAAATCGCCAGACCACCGGCCGCGACTCACCGTCGTTACGCGTTGCACCGTTGTTGTCCACACCGACCCAGGCGCCTTTGGCATCGATCACCAGGGCTTCGGCCAAGCCGAACGGCTGGGTGTACAGCCGCGTCTCGGCCAGCGCATCGGCGGCGAACGACCAGCAACGCTCGATTTTCGCGCTGCCTGCATCACGACGGCATATCCGGTGGGCATTGCGTTCCAGGGTGAAAAGTTTGTTGTTGAACAGGGCGAGGTCGGCAAAGTCCCTCGGCAGCGCACGCGCCTCGGGCATCTGCAGGGGTTGCATCTCGACCCCCGCCTCGCTCAGCAACACACAGCCGCCGGCGCAGCTCCACACCGTTTGCTGGCGATTGATCAACAGCAAGCCGCGACGTTCGCGCTCTGCCGCCAACCACAGGCGATCACCAGCCGGGTTTACCGCCAGGCCTTCGAACAAGGCATTGAAATGCAGCAGCATGCCGCTGGCCCGGGCCTGACGAACCATGCTCGGATCGATCTTCAACCAATTCGGCTCACCGTCGACTGGCACTTGCAACACGGCGGCGTGGGCTTCACTGACCACATAGCGATTGCCGGCGGCATCACAGGTGATGGCCTCGAAATCCAGGTCGCCACCACGCACCTTGCCAGCGGCCCACGTGCGTGAGCGCAAACCCCAGGGCAAGCCGCTTTCCGGCACCGGGGGAGCAGCCAGCGGTATCGACACGGCCTGCCACACCGTGGCCTGGGTATCCATCCGGTACAAGAGGTCGTCGTCGCGGTCGGATACCGCCCACAGTTCGCCCTTGCACAGGGCCAGGCCCGAGAGGTTGCCGCCACGCATGCCCTCGACCGGATGTTCGCTCACCAGCTTGAGCTCAGGCCAGGGCGCCGCCTGCAATGACAGGGCAAACACACCAAGTGCCGCTGCCAGTAGCAGACGAATCAAGCCAGTACCTCGGCCAGGTTGCCTTTGGACTCCAGCCACGTCTTGCGATCGCCGGCACGCTTCTTGGCCAGCAGCATGTCCATGATCTCGCGGGTGCCGTCCAGGTCATCCAGTGTCAGTTGCACCAGGCGACGGGTGTTCGGGTCCATGGTGGTTTCACGCAGCTGCGGCGGGTTCATTTCACCCAGCCCCTTGAAGCGGGTGACCTGTGGCTTGCCGCGCTTTTTCTCGGCGACCAGGCGATCCAGAATGCCATCGCGCTCGGCCTCGTCCAGGGCGTAGTAGATCTCCTTGCCCAGGTCGATCCGGTACAGCGGCGGCATGGCCACATAGACGTGGCCGGCTTCGACCAGCGGACGGAAATGCTGGACGAACAACGCACACAGCAGCGTGGCGATGTGCAGGCCGTCGGAGTCGGCGTCGGCGAGGATGCAGATCTTGCCGTAGCGCAGTTGGCTCATGTCGGCCGCACCCGGGTCGACACCAATGGCCACGGCAATATTGTGTACTTCCTGACTGGCCAGGACCTCGCCACCGTCGACTTCCCAGGTATTGAGGATCTTGCCGCGCAGCGGCAGGATCGCCTGGAATTCCTTGTCACGCGCCTGCTTGGCCGAGCCACCGGCCGAGTCACCCTCGACCAGGAACAGTTCGGCGCGCATCGGGTCCTGGCCGGCGCAGTCCGCCAGCTTGCCCGGCAGTGCCGGCCCTTGGGTGACACGCTTGCGCTCGACCTTCTTGCTGGCCTTGAGACGGCGTCCGGCGTTGTTGATGGCCAGCTCGGCCAGTTGCATGCCCAACTCTGGATGGGCGTTGAGCCACAGGCTGAAGGCATCCTTGACCACGCCGGAAACAAACGCGGCCGCCTCGCGGGACGACAGGCGCTCCTTGGTCTGGCCAGAGAACTGCGGCTCCTGCATTTTCATCGAGAGCACGAAGGTGATGCGCTCCCAGACGTCCTCCGGGGCCAGCTTGACCCCACGCGGCAACAGGTTGCGGAACTCGCAGAATTCGCGCATGGCATCGAGCAGGCCCTGGCGCAGGCCGTTGACATGGGTGCCGCCCTGGGCGGTGGGGATCAGGTTGACGTAGCTTTCCTGGACGCTGTCGCCGCCTTCCGGCAACCACAGCAGGGCCCAGTCGACGGCTTCCTTGTTACCGGCCAGGCTGCCACAGAACGGTTCATCGGGCAGGCGCAGGAACTCGTTGACCGAGTCGACCAGGTAGGAACGCAGGCCGTCCTCGTAGTGCCATTCGACCTTCTCGCCGCTGCCCTTGTCTTCAAAGCTGACCAGCAGCCCCGGGCACAGGACCGCCTTGGCCTTGAGTACATGCTTGAGGCGGCTGATGGAGAATTTGGCGGAATCGAAGTACTTGGGGTCCGGCGCAAAGTACACGCTGGTACCGGTGTTGCGCTTGCCGACCGTGCCGACCACTTCCAGCTCGCTGGCCTTGTAGCCATCGGCGAAGGTCATCTGGTATTCGTTGCCATCACGCTTGACCTTGACCCGCACTTGGCTGGACAAGGCGTTGACCACAGAAATACCCACCCCGTGCAGACCGCCGGAGAACTGGTAGTTCTTGTTGGAAAACTTACCGCCGGCATGCAGCTTGGTGAGGATCAGCTCGACCCCCGACACCCCCTCTTCAGGGTGAATGTCTACCGGCATGCCGCGCCCGTCGTCGGACACTTCCAGCGAATGGTCGGCGTGAAGGATCACCTGCACCGATTTGGCGTGACCTGCCAGGGCTTCGTCGACACTGTTGTCGATGACTTCCTGGGCCAGATGGTTTGGCCGGCTGGTGTCGGTGTACATGCCCGGGCGCTTGCGCACCGGGTCAAGGCCCGAGAGGACTTCGATGGCGTCTGCGTTATAGGCACTAGCGCTGGGAATGGCCATGGGTTCTCGTCGTCAGTCGTGGGTGAAAATAAGTCATCAAAATACAGAAAAATCGAGCGATTGGTACTGCAGCGGGTCGATGCCGGCAAAGCTCAGCAAGGCCGGCAGGCGCTCGGCAAACCCCTGGAAACTGTGATCGCCGCCGGCCTGGATACGCAGGGCGCAGGCGCGGTAGAACTGCTCGGCCCGGCGATAGTCCAGGGTCTCATCGGCAGTTTGCAGCCAGACTTGATAGCGCGCGCCATCGGTGGGCGCGGCGACCTCAAGTTCGGCCAGGGCCTGCACGTGGTCGTGGGTCAGCTCCCAGGTTTCACCGGTGTAATGATTGGTCTGGGTTCCCAGGTACCCGTCGAACAGGTGGTGCGGGTTGACTGCGGGGTTGATCAGCAGCGCCTTGAGCCCGTGGCGCTCGGCCAGGTGGGTGGCATAGTAGCCGCCGAGCGAGCTGCCGACCAGTAATGGCGATTCGAGCTCAGCGATGTCGGCCTCGAGCTGGGCAATGGCCTGGCGAGGGTGGTGATGCAAGGCCGGCACCCGCAGCTGCCCGGCCAGGCCGACTTGCTGCATCACCTCGACCAGCTGACAGGCCTTCTTTGACGAGGGCGCACTGTTGAACCCGTGAATATAGAGAATCGATCCCGACATACCGCCCCCGATGCACCTGTCTGACCTGGCATGCCAGGCTGAAAAACGCGCATTTTAGCCTGTTCGACCATGGATTGAGCGGTTTCAGCCATTCAGCAACATTTAATAGCCGTCTTCGTAGTCGATGGTGAACTCGAAATCGCTCACCCGCGACACGCCGGTGTCGACGGCGCCATCAGGGTGCAAGCGAAGCCAGCGATAGCCCGGCGCTTGTTCGCCGACCTTGAAGTCCTCACTGCCTGGCTCGAACTGGATGCAGGTGGAAGGAGAGGCCAACAGCCGCACCCCATTGCGCATCTGATCCCACTCCTGGTGGATATGCCCCCACAACAAGGCACGCACCTGTGGATAACGATCCAGCACTGCAAACAGTGCGTCTGCATTGCGCAAGCCGATCGGCGCCATCCAGGCACAATCGATCGGCACAGGCTGATGGTGGAAACAGATCAGGTGATGGCGCCCGGGCGCCTCGGCCAAGGCTTGATCAAGCAACTTCAACTCGCGCTCATCCAGTACCCCTGGCACGGCGCCTGGCACGGCCGAGTTGAGCATCAGGATACGCCAGTTGCCAATATCCACCACCGGCTCCAGCGCCTGCGAACCCTGTGCAGCCTGCTCCATGGACAGCGGTTCGTCGTGGTTGCCGGCGAGCCAGCGGGACGGCGCCTGGAGGCTCGACGTCAGGTCGCGAAAACGGGCATAGGATGCTTGCGTGCCATCCTGCGACAAGTCGCCCGTCGCCAGTAGCAAGTCGATACGCGGCTGCTCGTCGCGCACGCGCTCGATGACCCGTTGCAGGCTTTCGCAGGTGTTCATGCCCAGCAATGTACGGTCCGCGTCGGCAAACAGGTGGCTGTCGGTCAGCTGCACCAGGTACACCGGCGCGTGGTCATGAGGGGTAGATGGTTGCGGCAAGGGCCGACTCCTTGGGCGGATTCAGCGCGATTATGGCGTTTGCCAGGGCTTGAGCAAATACTCGAAAACAACCGGCATCACATTTCAGCGAACGACAGCCAGTTCATGTCCGCACGCAAGGCAATGGCTCAACCATTCACCGAGGAACAGATTGAGCTGGGCTTTTTCATCGGGCTGGTGCATCGCCGCATTCGGATAGGGATAAATGCTGCGAAAACGCCGGGCATGCTCGGCGCTCACCACTTCGGCCATGCGCGCATCGTGGTACACCTGCACTTCCAGTTGCGGCACCGGCAACCAGGGCAGGCTGTGTTCCTGGCGCACACGCAGGGTGGTGGTGTACGGGCAGGCGAGCACCACATCCAGGACCAGCACACCGAGCATCTGGTCGCCCTGGGTCATGCCGATGCGACGCGAGCTCTGGGCGCTGCGCATATCCGGCAACAGGCGCATCAGACGCGCATAGTTGGCCTCGCAGGCTGCCTGCAACCCGACCAGATCGACCCGGTAGCGCTCGCGCAACAGATTCACGACCATAGCCCCCTGACTTCATCACGGTTCAAGGCCAGCCACTGCAAGGCAATAATGGTTGCCGCATTGGCGATCAGCCCATCGCGCACTGCCTGCAGCGCATCCTCGAACGCCCAGACCTTCACGCGAATATCTTCGCCCTCTTCTTCCAGTCCGTGCAGACCGCCCGCCCCAGCGCTGTCGCAACGCCCCAGGTACAAGTGCACGTATTCATCACTGCCGCCGGGGGACGGGAAATACCGCGTCATCGGCCACAGCGTCTGAATGTTCAGCCCAGCTTCCTCCTGCGCTTCACGGTGTGCAACTTCTTCCGGCGCTTCATCTTTATCGATCAGACCAGCGACCAGTTCGATCAACCAGGGGTTGGCCGTCTTGCCCATGGCGCCGACGCGAAACTGCTCGATCAGCACGACTTCGTCGCGCTGGGCATCGTAGGGCAGCACACACACCGCATCATGGCGCACGAACAATTCACGGCTGATCTCCCGGCCCATGCCCCCAGCGAACAGCTCATGGCGCAGGCGCACCCGATCGAGCTGGTAGAAGCCCTTGAAGCAGTTCAGCCGCTCGACGATCTCGACGTCCTTGGGCACAGTGTTCAGCGTGTCTGACATGGGAATCCTCATAACCTCGTGTACTGCATCGCGCCATCCTAACCTGCGCACCGTCGCGTTTCACCCCTTTAAAGATAGCGCCCTGGCTGCGAGGATAGGCAGCCTGCTGATGTATTGAGCTTAGTGGCGAACTGAAGGCCATGCCGACGGTCCAAGCCCGATTACCTTTGCCTTACAAGGATCATCATGACGCTTGTGAAACTGACTACCGTGGCCGTGCTGGCCCTGGCCCTGGGCGCCTGTCAAAGCTTGTTCCAGCCCAATATGCGCACGCCACTGGAGGTCAAGCGCGATCGTTGGGAGCACATCAAGCCCGGTTGCAATACGGCTGACTGCCCCCTGGTCAATATCGACACCATTCACTTCCCGGCCAACCCCAAGCTGGACGCGATCGTCGAGAAACGTCTGCTCCAGATGACCCAGGATAACGAGCGCGATGCCCTTCCGACTTCGCTCAAGGCTTATGAAGACACGTTCATGGCCAGCGCCGAAAGCCGCCACAGCAGCTACCTGCAAGCCAAGGTACGCGAGCAGCATGACGGACTGGTGATCATCGAGCTGTCGAGTTACCTGGACACCGGCGGCGCCCATGGCATGCCCGGGCGCGGCTTCATCAACTATTCGCGCCAGCAGGACAAGGTCCTGACCCTGCAGGACATGCTGGTGCCGGGCCAGGAAGCGACGTTCTGGAAGACTGCCGAGGAAGCCCACAAGGGCTGGCTGATCAGCACTGGCATGGACAAGGACGCCGAGTTCGTCAAGACCTGGCCTTTCCGCCAGACCCCGCACATTGCCCTGACGTACGGCGCGGTGGTGCTCAAGTACGAAGTGTATGCCATCGCCCCCTATTCCATGGGCCACATCGAACTCAAGATCCCCTACCCGCGCCTGAACGGCATCATCAAGCCGGCGTTGTTTCCCGGTCGAGGCTGACGGACGGCGCCGCCATCCAGTACACGCACCCTGCCAGCAGCAAGGCCGGCAGGGTCGAGCCGACATCCGCGGCGTAGTGTGCCAGCAGGTGATAAGTGGCAACGCCGCAGCCCCATGCGAACAGCGCACGCCAATGCAGGCTATGGATCGGGCTGGCATCGCTGCGACGGCGACGCACGATGAAATGATCGACCAGCACCACGCCGAACAGCGGGGCAAACACCGAGCCGATCAGCAGCAGGAAGTTCTGGTACTGCGCCATGGGTGCAAAGCAGGCGATCAGGGTACACAGCACGCCGATGGCCAAGGCCAGGTGTTCGACCTTCAGGCGAATCAGCAGGCCGGTGGAAACCGCCGCCGAATGGATATCGGCAAAGGCCTTTTCCGATTCGTCGAGCAGGATCAGCAGCAGCGGAATACCCAGGCCGGCGCCAGCCAGCGCCAGGAGCAAGGTATTGACCTCCCCTGCCGGAGCAAAGGCCAAGGTATAAGCCACACCCAGGCTCATCATCCACACGTTGCCCACGAAGTAGCCCAGTGCCGTGCCGATGAACACACGACTGGCATGGCGGCTGAAGCGTGAATAGTCGGCAATCAGCGGCAGCCACGACAGCGGCATGGCGATGGCGATGTCGACACCCACGGCGAGCGACATCGAGCCATCACCGGCACGCGCCCACAAGGCGGCCAGATCCGCCTTGGCGAACAGGTTCCAGGTCAGCCACAGGCAAGCGCCCAGCAACAGCCAGATGCCCCACTTGCGCAAGATCTTGCGTACGAAGGTCAACGGCCCGCTGACGGCCAGCAGGGTTGCCAGAGCACCGAAGCACAGGGTCCACAGCAACGGGTTGGTCAGCGCGCTGTCTTCGCCGAAGGCGCGTGCGCCCAAAAGGCTTGCGGCATCACGCATGACAATGATTTCGAATGAGCCCCAACCGATCAGTTGCAACAGGTTGAGCAGGGCCGGCAGGCGCGCGCCATCGCGACCCAGGCTACGACGCAGCGCGGCCATGGACGAGAGCCCCGTGTCGCTGCCGATGACGCCGACGGCCGCCAGCAGCAGAACGCCCACGGACGTACCGATGATAATTGCCAGCACAGCGTTGGCCAGGCCAAGGCCGGGGCCGAGCAAGGCGCCAGTCTGCAGGACCATCAGGCCGATGCCGAGGGAGAACCAGAGGGAACAGAGATCGCGGCCGCTGAGGACGCGCTGCTGGGTGGTGACCGGGTGATCCGGGGAGAATTGGCTGGGTGTGCTCACAAAGAGTTGTCTCGACAGGGAGAAAATTATTGTTCTTTCGGGCCCTTTCGCCGGCAAGGCCGGCTCCCACAAGGGCATGGCGTGCACGCTTTTGTGGGAGCCGGCCTTGCCGGCGATGCGGTGTGCACTGCACACCGCTTGAACAGCCCGGTCAGACCTTCTTGTACAACTGGCTGCCTTCCTGGCGGAACCGCTCGGCCTGCTCGCGCATGCCATCCTCGACCGCTACATCCACCGCCTCAATGCGCTGGTTGGCGGCGTACTCACGCACTTCCTGGGTGATTTTCATCGAACAGAACTTCGGCCCGCACATCGAACAGAAGTGGGCGACCTTGGCCGAGTCCTTGGGCAGTGTCTCGTCATGGAACGACCGCGCGGTATCCGGGTCGAGGCCGAGGTTGAACTGGTCTTCCCAACGGAACTCGAAGCGCGCCTTGGACAAGGCGTTGTCGCGGATTTGCGCGCCCGGGTGGCCCTTGGCAAGGTCGGCGGCATGGGCAGCGATCTTGTAGGTGATGATGCCGGTCTTGACGTCATCCTTGTTCGGCAGGCCCAGGTGCTCCTTGGGCGTGACGTAACAGAGCATGGCGCAACCGAACCAGCCGATCATCGCCGCACCGATACCGGAGGTTATGTGGTCGTAACCCGGGGCGATGTCGGTGGTCAGCGGGCCAAGGGTGTAGAACGGCGCTTCGTCGCAGCACTCCAGCTGCTTGTCCATGTTCTCCTTGATCAGCTGCATCGGCACGTGGCCCGGGCCTTCGATCATGCACTGCACGTCGTGCTTCCAGGCGATCTTGGTCAGCTCACCGAGCGTCTCCAGCTCACCGAACTGCGCTTCATCGTTGGCGTCGGCAATCGAACCCGGACGCAGGCCATCGCCCAGCGAGAAGCTGACGTCGTAGGCCTTCATGATTTCGCAGATTTCGTCGAAGTGGGTGTAGAGGAAGTTCTCTTTGTGGTGCGCCAGGCACCACTTGGCCATGATCGAACCACCACGACTGACAATGCCGGTGACACGTTTGGCGGTCAGCGGCACATAGCGCAGCAGCACGCCGGCGTGAATGGTGAAATAGTCCACGCCTTGCTCGGCCTGCTCGATCAGGGTGTCGCGGAACAGCTCCCAGGTCAGGTCTTCGGCCACGCCGTTGACCTTCTCCAGCGCCTGGTAGATGGGTACGGTGCCAATCGGTACCGGCGAGTTGCGAATGATCCACTCGCGGGTTTCATGGATGTGCTTGCCGGTGGACAAGTCCATCACTGTGTCCGAACCCCAGCGGATACCCCAGGTGAGCTTGGCCACTTCTTCTTCGATGGACGAGCCCAGGGCGCTGTTGCCGATGTTGCCGTTGATCTTCACCAGGAAGTTGCGGCCGATGATCATCGGCTCCAGCTCCACGTGGTTGATGTTTGCCGGGATGATCGCACGACCGCGGGCGATCTCCTCACGGACGAATTCGGCGGTGATTTCTTTCGGGATGCTGGCACCGAAGCTGTGCCCGGCGTGCTGTTGCTTGAGCAGACCAGCAGCGCGGGCTTCCTGCAGCTTCATGTTCTCGCGGATGGCGACGTATTCCATCTCGGCGGTAATGATGCCCTGGCGCGCGTAGTGCATCTGGCTGACGTTGGCGCCGGCCTTGGCCCGGCGCGGGTTGCGTACATGGGCGAAGCGCAGCTTGGTCAGCTCGGCATCGGCCAGGCGCTGTTGACCGAAGTTCGACGACAGGCCTTGCAGGCGCTCGGTGTCACCACGGGCGTCGATCCAGGCCGAGCGCACATCGCCCAGGCCTTTGCGCACATCGATGATGACCGAAGGATCGGTGTAGGGGCCGGAAGTGTCGTAGACCAGCACCGGGGCATTGGGCTCGCCACCGAAGTCGGTGGGGGTATCGTCCAGGCTGATTTCACGCATGGGCACGCGGATGTCCGGGCGCGAGCCTTCGACATAGATTTTGCGCGAGCGGGTGAACGGCTGTACGGACTGTTGATCGACCTGGGCCGACTCACTCAGATTGGTAATGTATTTTTCTTGTTTACTCATCACAGGCTCTCCAGACGGCTTCCTAGCAGTGGAATGTCGGGGGAGAACCTGAAAGGCACGGACGCACCAAGGACGGTGCTGTGCCAAATGCGCGGTGATGCCTGCAGCTGCAACGGCTGACTCGACATTCCCGGACCTGGCACAAGAGACTCGCCGGGAAAGCGAGAAATCTTGTTCCCTACGCAGGCGCTAACCTGATCAGGTTCAACGGGATCCGGATTATCCGATCTCAGCCTCAACGCAAGGCACCCCGACAAGAACGTGTCCAGTCTAGACTGGACTCACCCGCAAAGCCAACAGTACAAGCACGGGCACGATAAATGGCGCAAATGGCAGATTGTTGCAAAGTGTCCGCGCATCTACACTCACCGGTTCAGAAACACTCAATTGTTCAAGGATCGCCCTATGCTGCGCAAACTTTCACTGGCCCTTGCCGTGTCTTGTGCTACCAACGGAATGGCCTGGGCAGCAGATGTGCCCTTGTCGGCAAAGACCGACCTGGTGAGCGTCTACCAGGAGGCTGTGAACAACAACGCCGATCTCGCCGCAGCCCGCGCCGACTATGGCGCCCGCAAGGAAGTGGTACCCCAGGCCCGCGCCGGCCTGCTGCCGAATCTCTCGGCCGGTGCCGAGATGATGAACACCCGCACCAAGATCGACACGCCCTCGATCACCGCCAACCGCAGCGGCAACTCCTGGCAGGCCACATTGGCGCAGCCGGTGTTCCGAGCCGATCGCTGGTTCCAATTGCAAGCGGCCGAAGCGGTCAACGAGCAGGCGGCACTGGAGCTGTCGGCAACCGAGCAGAACCTGATCCTGCAGACCGCAGAAAACTACTTCGCGGTGCTGCGCGCCCAGGACACCCTGGCCTCGACCAAGGCCGAAGAAGCAGCCTTCAAGCGCCAGCTCGATCAGTCCAACGAACGCTTCGACGTGGGCCTTTCCGACAAGACCGACGTACTGCAATCCCAGGCCAGCTACGACACCGCGCGGGCCAACCGCATCGTTGCCCAGCGCCAGGTCGATGACGCCTTCGAGGCGCTGATCACCCTCACAAACCGCTACTACAACTCGGTACAGGGCATCGTCCACACCCTGCCGGTGCAGGTGCCGATCCCCAACGACGCCAAGGCCTGGGTCGAAACCGCCGGCAAGCAGAACCTCAACCTCCTGGCGACCAACTACGCGGTCGATGCAGCTGAAGAAACCCTGCGCCAGCGCAAGGCCGGTCACGCGCCAACGGTAGACGCGGTAGCGCGCTACCAGAAAGGCGACAACGATAGCCTGGGCTTTGCCAACCCCAACCTGACCGGACAGAACTACAGCGGTGATGTCGAGCAGACCAGCATCGGCCTGCAATTGAACATCCCGATCTACAGCGGCGGCCTGATCAGCTCGCAGGTGCGCGAGGCGTACCAGCGCTTGAACCAGAGCGAACAGCAGCGCGAAAGCCTGCGCCGCCAGGTGGTGGAAAACACCCGCAACCTGCACCGTGCGGTCAACACTGACGTCGAGCAAGTACAGGCGCGCAAGCAGTCGATCATTTCCAACCAGAGCGCGCTGGAAGCCACGGAAATCGGCTACCAGGTCGGTACCCGCAACATCGTCGACGTGCTTGATGCCCAGCGCCAGCTGTACACCTCGGTGCGCGACTACAACAACACCCGCTACGACTACATTCTCGACAACCTGCGCCTGAAGCAGGCAGCGGGCACCTTGAGCCCGCAGGATCTGACAGACCTGGCCCGGTACCTGAAGCCGGACTACAACCCGGACAAGGACTTCCTGCCGCCTGACCTGGCGGCTGCGGCCAAGGCGAATTTCGACGCCAGGCCTTGACGTGCATCGCGGGGCAGGCCCGCTCCTACCGCAACCGTAGGAGCGGGCTTGCCGCGTGATTCAGCGCTGCATCAAGCGCCCCAAACCTTCCAGCAAACGCTGCAGCGCGCCCTGGTTGGCCTGCATCACCGCCCGCCCCGCCTTACCCATGCGCTGCGCATCCTGCGGCAACTCGATCAAGCGCTGAACCTGTGCCTTCAACCCCTGGGCATCCTCCACCTCCTGCAACGCCCCTGCCTCGCGCAACATCGCCGCGATTTCCAGGAAGTTGAACAGGTGCGGACCACTGAGCACAGGCAAAGACAAGGCCGCCGGCTCCAGCAGGTTGTGCCCGCCATTGGGTACCAGACTACCGCCGACGAATGCGATATCGGCCAGCGCATAGAGGAACAGCAGCTCACCCATTGTGTCGCCCAGCAATACCGCTGTTTCTGCACTCACCGGCTCGGCACTGGAACGGCGGATGGTCGGGAACTGCGCACAGCACAACTCGAACACCGTGTTGAACCGCTCCGGGTGCCGCGGCACCAGGATCAACAGGGCGTCGGCATGTTGCGCGAGCAACTGGCGATGTGCGGCGAGAATCACTGCGTCTTCGCCTTCATGGGTGCTGGCAGCGATCCACACCGGGCGCTGGCTGGCCTGCCACTGAGCGCGCAGGTCGCGCGCCCGGGGCAGCAGTTGCTCGTCGATGCGCAAATCAAACTTGATCGAACCGGTCACCTGCACGCATTGCGCACGTGCGCCCAGTTGGCGGAAGCGCTCGGCCTCGGCCTCGGTCTGCACGGCAATGAAATTCATCTCGGCCAGCATCGGCCGGGTCAGCCCGGCAAAGCGGGCATAGCCACGGGCCGAACGCTCGGACAATCGTGCATTGGCCAGGGCGACCGGAATACCGCGCTTGGCGCATTGATGGATATGGTTGGGCCAGAGCTCGGTCTCCATGATCACTGCAAGCCGGGGCTGGATATGTTCAAGGAAGCGCCCGGCCGCCCAGGGTAAGTCATAGGGCAGGTAGCAATGTTGAATCCGCGGTTCGTCGGCGAACATCGCCCGCACGCGCTCGGAGCCGGTCGGGGTCATGCAGGTGATGGTGATCGGCAGTTGTGGATAAGCCTTGAGCAGCGCGCGGATCATCGGCGCTGCGGCAATGCTCTCGCCCACCGACACGGCATGTACCCAGATCCCGCCCTTGGCCATGGCTGGCAGGTTCACGGCAAAGCGCTCGCCGACGCGCTGGGCATAAGCCGGCGCCTTGCGTGAACGCAGGAACAGGCGCAGCGCAACCAGCGGCAGGCCCAGGTGAAACAGCAAGGAATAAAGAGTTCTGTTCATGGCGCCAAAGTGTACTAGCCAATGGCGCGCAAGTGCACTGCGAAGCGCTCGGCCAACCACTGCGCGGCTGGCCCGAGGGGTTCGTCGCGCCGCCACACCAGCTCGACCACCAGCGGCGGCGGCGTCCACTCGCTGCTCAACTCGACCATTTGCGCATGGTAGGTCGGGTACTGCACCACATGCCGGGGCAGCCACGCCCAGCCCAGGCCACGCATCAACAACTCAGCGATCGCATAGAAGCTGTCTGCGCGCCAGATCTGCGGGCTAATGGGTTCGCCTCCCGGATAACCGCTAGCCTGAGGCGTAATCAGCAATTGCCGGTGCCGGGCCAGTTGCTGGCGGTTGACCCGCGACAACTCGGCCAAGGGATGGTTTACAGCGCAGACCGTGACCATTTCCACCTGCCCCAGGGTCCGGCGCTCAAGCGCAGGCGGCATGTGTTCATGGTGGAACAGCAAGCCCAGGTCTGCGCGGCGCTCCACCAGCTTGCGCGCCACATCACCCTGGGCACCGCTGGCAAGTTGCACTTCCAGCGAGGGGAACTGCTGCGCCAGTTGATCCAGGCTGTCGATCACCGGCTGATAAGGCATGGCCTCGTCCTGGGCCACTCGCAACTGCGCCTCCTGCCCCCGCATCAGCGCCAGCGCCCGGCCATCGAGCCGCTCGCATTGGCGCAACAACTCGCGGGCATCCTCCAGCAAGGCAGCGCCGGCCTCGGTCAGCCGCGGCTGGCGACCACTGCTGCGCTCGAACAAGGTGACGCCCAGGTCAGCTTCAAGTAGCGCAATGGCATTGCTCACTGCTGACTGGGCCTTGCGCTGGGTGCGGGCGACAGCGGAGAACGAACGCTGCTCGGCCACCCTCACAAACAGGCGAAGTTGCTCCAGACTCCATTGTTCGGCCATACAACCTATCTCCATAAAAGATAGGTAATGACTTTACCCCATCCAGGCTTGCTCTAGAATGCCCAGCCAGAACAGAGGACCGCCCCCATGAATGCCTATACCTACCTGGCCATTGCCATCTGCGCCGAAGTCATTGCCACCGCCTCGATGAAGGCCGTGAAGGGCCTGAGCACCCCCTTGCCCTTGCTGCTGATGGTCTGCGGCTATGCCGTGGCGTTCTGGATGCTGACCCTGGTGGTGCGCAGCATTCCGGTGGGTATTGCCTACGCCATCTGGTCAGGGTTGGGTATCGTGTTGATCAGCATTGCGGCATTGGTGATCTACGGGCAAAAACTGGACCTCCCGGCGATGCTCGGCATGGCCATGATTGTCGGTGGCGTGGTGGTGATCCAGGTGTTCTCGAAAACCGCCGGCCATTGATCCGCTTCACAGGCTGTATACTGGGCGTCTGTCCAAGCTTGTGAGGTACATGCATGCCATCCGTTATTTCCACCGACGTCCTGATCGTCGGCGCAGGGGTCGCAGGCCTCTGGCTCAATGCTCGCCTGCGTCGCCTGGGTTACTCGACGGTGGTGGTGGAACGCGCCAGCCTCGGTGGCGAGCAAACCCTCAAATCCCAAGGCATCATTCATGGCGGCGCCAAGTACGCCCTGCATGGCGCCCTGACCGGTGCCTCCGAAGCGATCGCCGACATGCCGCGACGCTGGCGCGAAGCCCTGGCCGGCAATGGCGAACTGGACCTGTGCGGCGTGCGCCTGCTGTCTGAAGCCCATTACCTGTGGTCACCCGGCACCCTGGCCGGCAACCTCACCAGCTTTTTCGCCAGCAAGGCGGTGCGTGGGCGGGTCGATCAGGTCAAGGGCGAGCAACTGCCTCCTGCCTTGCAGGACCGTGCCTTCAAGGGCAAGGTCTATCGCCTGGCGGAACTGGTCATTGATGTGCCGAGCCTGCTGACCCGCCTGGCGGAACTGGCCGGCGACAGCTTGCTGGCCGGCGAGCAGATCGAACCGCTGCAAGAAGGCGGGGAACTGGCCGGCTTGCGCGTCGATGGCCGTGAGGTCCGCGCCCAGCGCATCGTGCTCAGCGCCGGCGCTGGCAATGCCGGTTTGCTCGAAACCCTTGGCCTCAAGCAGCCCGCCATGCAGCGCCGGCCGCTGCACATGGTCATGGCTAAAGGACCCAGCCTCAAGCCGCTGTATGCCCACTGCCTGGGTGGTGGCCCCAAGCCGCGCATTACCGTTACCAGCCATCCGGCTGCCGATGGCCAGTGGGTCTGGTACCTGGGTGGCGACCTGGCCGAAGCCGACGGCGTGGCCCGCGAACCGGAAGCACAAATTGCAGCGGCGAAAAAAGAAGTCGCCAGCCTGCTGCCCTGGATCGACCTGAGCCAGGTGCGTTGGGCGACCGCACGCATCGACCGCGCTGAACCTGCACAGTCTGGCCTGGTGCGACCCGACAACGCCTTTCTCGCCGAACAGGATCGCCTGCTGGTGGGCTGGCCAACCAAGCTGGCCCTCGCGCCAGACTTCGCCGACCGTGTACTGGCCAACCTTGAGCGTGACGGCATCAAGCCCGCCAATACCGCCGCCTTGCCTGACCTGCCGAAACCCCCGATGGCGGTGCCGGTATGGGAGCAACTGTTGCCATGAGCCTGCCAACCCTTCACGACCTTCACCGCCCTTTGGGTAGCACCGGCCTGCGGGTTTCGCCGCTGGGCCTGGGCACGGTCAAGCTGGGCCGCGACCAAGGGGTCAAGTACCCCAACGGCTTTACCATCCCCGACGATGACCAGGCGCGCATGCTGCTCCAGCAAGCGCGCGAGCTGGGCATCAACCTGATCGACACCGCACCCGCCTACGGCCGAAGCGAAGAACGTCTCGGCCCATTGCTACGTGGCCAGCGCGAACAATGGGTGATTGTCAGCAAGGTGGGCGAAGAGTTCGACAGCGGCCAGTCTCGCTTCGACTTCAGCGCCGCTCACACGCGTTTTTCCATCGAACGCAGCCTCAAGCGCCTGGAGACCGACCACATCGACCTGATGCTGGTGCATTCCGATGGCAATGACTTGTACATCCTCGAACACGAAGAGGTCTACCAGACCCTTGAGGCCCTGAAGCAGGAAGGCAAGATCGGCGGCTTCGGCCTTTCAGGCAAAACTGCAGCCGGTGGCTTGAAAGCGCTGGAGCGCGGCGATTGCGCCATGGTCACCTACAATCTGAACGAGCAGGCAGAACGCCCGGTACTCGATTATGCCGCCGACCATGGCAAGGCGATTCTGGTGAAAAAAGCCCTGGCCAGTGGACATGTCTGCCTGAGCCCTGGCGTAGACCCGGTACGCGCGAGCTTCGAGCTGCTGTTCGGTCACCCTGGGGTGAGCAGTGCTATTGTCGGGACCATCAATCCTGTACACCTGGCCCACAACGTGGCCACCGTTGCCGCCATATTCAATAGCTGACGCTTGCGCCGCCGTCGCGGCCGACCCCAACGCAAGAAGGAGCCGACATGCCGCGAACGCTGATCCGCAAGAACCCGAGCAACTTCAAGACGCTGCCCCTGCACGTCGAAGCCAGCCCCGAGGGGCTGTGCTACCAGAGCATCGGCATGCCGCTGAATTTTGCCCAGACCCAGCAACGGCGCAAGCAGATTCAATTGGCCGACAGCCAACGCTTTGCCGTCGAGCTGGCCAACCTGGGGGTGTCGGTACGTCTGACCCTGCATTGGCAGAATCGCGACTATTGGGTGCTGGTCCGCCAGCGCCGCCAGGACCGAGGCGATGTGGTACTGAAACTGATTTCAGGCTACGTGCCGGCCCAGGAGCTCAACCTGCCGCTGCACACTGCCATCCAGGAGGTAGCCGAAGAGTGCCTGCTGGAAACCCCGGAAGGCTGGCTCGGCGGGCGTTTCAACGACACCTGGCTACCAGCACCCTACGCTGACGCCCTGCACTACCGAGAAGCCCTGCCTTTTGTTCTTACCCCACAGTCTGGCGCCGCACGGCCAGTACGCTGTGCCAACCTGCAATTGCTCGAACGCCCGCGCGCCTATGTACACCTGCCCACTGCGTCACTTCAGTTGATCTACGACCTGCGTCTGCAAGTGCCGCGTGAAGCCAAATCCCTGAGCCTGTTTCATGTCGATGAGCGGCTGGAAGGCGATCAGTTGGTGGCCCGGCTCAACCGCAGTCGTCCTGACCTTTACCTCATGCCACTTGAAGACGGCCGTCCACGACCCGAGCTGTACACCCTGAAGAAGGATCGCCTGGTACCCGCAAGCACCCGCGGCCTGTATCTGGCCGAAAGCTTTGCCCGGCAGGACGGTTGGCTGGTGAGGGATGAGCGGATTCGCTGGAAGGATTGGGTCCGTGAGCAAGGGTTGGCGGCACCCAAGCCGGATTCCGGATTGCGGCGGCTGACGGGTAAGGCTCGGGAGTTGTTGCAGATGGCACGGGGGGGGTTGCGCAAGTAGAACGATCGCGGGGCAAGCCCGCTCCCACCGGACAGGTAGGAGCCGGCTTGCCCCGCGATACATCAGTTCTTACGAATCTTCTCGACGATCGCAGTGGTCGAGCTGTTCTCAACCAGCCCCAACACCTTCACGGTACCGCCATAGGCCTTGACGATGTCTGCGCCGACCACTTGGTCGATCCCGTAGTCCCCACCCTTGACTAGCACATCCGGCTTGACCTGGCTGAGCAGGTTTTCCGGCGTGCCTTCCGGGAAGCTGATAACCCAGTCCACCGCACCAAGACCCGCCAATACCGCCATGCGCCGGTCAACGCTGTTGATCGGACGGCCCGGGCCTTTGAGGCGGCTGACCGACGCATCGTCGTTGACCGCAACAATCAGGCGATCACCCTGGGCACGCGCCTGCTCCAGGTAGGTCACGTGACC
This sequence comes from Pseudomonas vranovensis, assembly GCF_040438935.1. NCBI lineage: Bacteria > Pseudomonadati > Pseudomonadota > Gammaproteobacteria > Pseudomonadales > Pseudomonadaceae > Pseudomonas > Pseudomonas vranovensis. Next base: position 4,387,694 of record NZ_CP159259.1, read on the forward strand.
GGCATGGAGGATGTCGAAGCAACCGTTGGTAAAGACGATTTTCTCGTTATGGGCACGGGCGTCGTCGATGGCCAGCAACAGCTGATCCAGGCTCAGCACGCCGCGCTCCGAACCTTCCTCGCGCTGAATGGCGCGACGCAGCTCTGGCGCGCTGATGGCGGCGGTACCCAGCTTGCCCACCACGATGCCGGCGGCCAGGTTGGCAAGGCCCACGGCATGAGGCAGGTCTTCCCCTGCAGCGATCGCTGCCGCCAGGGTGGAAATCACCGTGTCACCGGCACCGGTGACATCAAAGACTTCACGAGCACGGGCTGGCAGGTGCAGCGCCGGATGCTCCGGACGCAGCAAGGTCATGCCGTGCTCGCCACGGGTCACCAACAAGGCACCCAGCTCAAGCTCGCGCATCAACTGACCGCCCTTGGCCACCAGCTCAGCTTCGTCGGCGCAACGACCGACGATGGTTTCAAACTCGCTGAGGTTCGGGGTGATCAGGCTGGCGCCACGGTAGATCGAGAAATCCTTGCCCTTGGGGTCGGCCAGTACAGGAATTCCCTTGGCCCGCGCCGCCTGGATGAGGCTCTGGTGGTTTTTCAAGGCGCCTTTGCCATAGTCGGACAACACCAGCACCTTGACGCCTTCGAGCAGGGTGTCGACTTCGGCACCCAGCGACAGCGGGTCAGTGGCGAAGGGCTCTTCGAAGTCGATACGCAGCAATTGCTGGTGACGGCTCATCACGCGCAACTTGACGATGGTCGGCTGGTGCGCGATGCGTTGGAAGATCGAGCGCACACCCGCGGCCTGCAGGCTGTTGGCCAGGCTGTCGGCAGCTTCATCCTGGCCGGTGACCCCGACCAGAGATGCCGGGGCACCCAGCGCGGCGATGTTCAAGGCGACGTTGGCCGCACCGCCGGGACGGTCCTCGATCTGCTCGACCTTGACCACCGGTACCGGGGCTTCAGGCGAGATCCGTGAGGTACCGCCATGCCAGTAGCGGTCGAGCATGACATCGCCCACCACCAGTACCGGGGCTTGATCGAAACGCGGCATGGACAACTTCATGGGCAACCCATATATACAAAATTAACAGGGGCAGGATATTAGCACAGGCAAGTGGGTGGCTTGTTTACCGCCTTGCCTGCAGCTATCCACAGAAATGCAAACGGGGCCCAGGACGGGCCCCGCAGACAGGGTCAGGTGATGTCGGCCTTGGCCGGCTCGTCCAGGCCCATGGCATGCAGCCTGGCGTAATAGCCATTGGCGGCCAGCAGCTCGGCGTGGGTACCCCGCTCGACCAGCTTGCCCTGGTCCATGACCAGGATCATGTCGGCCTTCTCGATGGTCGACAGGCGGTGGGCGATCACTAGCGTGGTACGGCCTTTCATCACATGGTCCAAGGCCGCCTGGATATGCCGCTCGGATTCGGTGTCCAGGGCCGAGGTGGCCTCGTCGAGAATCAACAGCGGAGCATTCTTGAGCAACGCCCGGGCAATCGCCAGGCGCTGGCGCTGGCCACCGGACAACAGCACGCCGTTCTCACCGACCTGGGTATCGAAGCCCTGTGGCAACTGCTCGACGAAATCCTTGGCATAGGCATCAGCGGCGGCGGCTTCGATTTCAGCGCGCGGCGCGCCGGCCAAGTCGCCATAAGCGATGTTGTTGGCCACGGTATCGTTGAACAGGGTGACATGCTGGGTAACCTGGGCCACATGGCGGCGCAGGTTGCGCAAGCGGTAGTTCTCGATTTCCACGCCGTCGAGCAGGATCTGCCCTTGGTCATGGTGATAGAACCGCGGAATCAGGCCCGCCAGGGTCGACTTGCCGCTACCTGAACGCCCCACCAGGGCAATCATCTGCCCCGGCTCTGCCGTGAAGGAGATGTCCGACAGCACCTGACGCTCAGTACCGGGGTACGTGAAGCTCAGGTTGCGTACTTCAAGGCGCCCGACCACGCGGTCCAGCTCGACGGTACCATTGTCGACCTCGGGAGCCTCGTCCAGTTGCTCGAAGATGCTTTCAGCGCCAGCCAGGCCTTTCTGGATGGTCGAGCTGACTTCCGAGAGCTGACGGATCGGCTTGGGCAGCAGGCCCGCGGCAGTGATGTAGGCGACCAGGTCACCCGCAGTGGCATCACCGCGCAGGAACAGCACCAGGAACATCAAGGCGGCCATGGCGGTGTAGATCACCAGTTGCAGCATCGGGGTGTATACGGCCCCCGTCTTGGTCATGCGCAGTTGCTTGTCGGTGTTGCTCTGGCTGGCGTCGGCAAAACGCTTCTGCTCATAGCTTTCGCCGCCAAAGCTGCGCACCACGCGGTAGCCTTGAATGGTTTCGGAAGCCACATGGGTCACGTCACCCATCGCCACCTGGATCTTCTTGCTCTGCTTGCGGAATTTCTTGCTTGCGCTCCCCACCATCACGGCAATGATCGGCAGGATCGCCAGCATCACCAGGGTCAGCTTCCAGTTCATCCACAGCAGGTAGATGAACAGGAACACCACGGTCAGGCCTTCACGGATCACTACCTTGATTGCATCGGTAGCCGCGCCGGTGACCATGGTGACGTTGAAGGTGATTCGGGAGATCAGGTGGCCGGAGTTGTGGTTGTCGAAATAGCGGTTGGGCAGCACCAACAGCTTGTTGAACAACTCGACCCGCAGGTCGTGGACCAGGCCCAGCGAGACCTTGGCCAGGAAGTAGTTACCCAGGAACGACCCCAGCCCCTGCCAGGCCGCGATCAGCACGATCAGCAGCGGTACGGCCTGCAGCAATTGCAGGTCCTTGAGGTAAGGAACGGTGGGAAACAGCACAGCCTGGGGGTTGCTCAAGCCATCGACGAAATACTTGAGGATCCCGGCCAGCATCGGCTGGGTCGAGGCGAAGATCACGAAACCGACGATACTCAGCATGAAAATGCCGATGTACGGTTTCACATAGCTCAGCAGCCGGAAGTAGATTTTCAGGCTGGAGCTGCTCTGCTGCTCCGCCTTTAGCGGTGTTTCGGCCATCGTCGAGCTCGCTGTTCAGATTGAACCGGAAATTTTATCACAGCCCGGACGGCGAGCATGCACCCACACCAGTGCGAAAGCCAACCCCACCGGCAACCAGCTGATGAACCACTCGGCCCGCGGCGTTCCAGTGAGGCTAGCAGCATCGAACTGCATGGCCAGGGTGGAAAACAGCCACAGCCCCATCATGCCCTTGCCGAAATCCGTCGAGCGGGCGCGCCAGCTTTCGCGCAAAACGCAGAGCCAGACAGCGATCCACAGCAACATGCCTGGAATACCCAGCTCGATGGCGATATGAGTGAACATGTTGTGGGTGTGGTCGAATTGAATCCCCGATGCCTGGATGACATAGAAACTCCCCAAGCCAAGCCCTGTCCAGGGGTGCTCTGCAATCAGTTGCATGCTGGCATGGAAGATCTCCGGCCGGTATGACGCACCACGCTCCAGTATCAGTGCATGCATCAGCACGAAGCCTGCCGCCGCCGCGATGATCGCTGCCCCGGCAATGAGAAAACTTCTGCGGTCACGGCACCAAACGGGCATGGCCACTAGTGACAACAACAACCCCAGCGCCGCTCCCCGGCTTTGACACAACACCACAAAGGCACCGAGGCAAAGCACTGCCAGCCCCCAGAGCACTTGAAACCAGCGCTGCTGTGGCGGCCAATGCAACAGGCAGACCAGCGCAACGCCAATGACATAGGCTCCGAGGATCGGGTGGGAAATTTCACCTACGCCTTCGAGCCGACTGGTCCATGGCTGCCAGGACGGACTGTAGAAATGGATGATCGAGTAAGCCGCTGCCGCTGCAAGACCTATGCTGCCCCAACGAAGCAGCTGAATTACGCGAGATATTCCGACACTTGCCAGCAAAGGAAAAAACAGCAGAAAGATCAATATGTACAGCAATCGCTTGAACTCACGCCCAGCGTCTTCGGTACTTGCCCAGGTCAGGCTCAACGCCGACCAGCCCAACAGAAGAATCACCGAAACACACAGCGCACGCTGAGCATTCCAGACCTCGACCAGCACCCCACGCGCCGACCACAACAACATCAATGTCGGCAGCCAGAGGAACGCCACCAGGCCTTGCTGATAGATCTTGTTGCTGGGTGCCAGGGCAATGGCCACCAGAAACCAGAGAAAGCCAATCGCCAGCCAGGTCTGTGCCCAGCGCCTTGCGTACATCATGCGTATCCCCATCGTTTGAACAACACCGGCATGGTGCATCGGTAAACTTTTCGGCATTATGGCCGGTCTTTTCGCTAGCCCGTTGAAGGCCTATTCATGCAATGTTCCCGGCTACCCCAGGTCGACTTCAACCAGCTCATCCTCGGTGCCAAGGTGCTGGAAGCTGATAGCTACGGCGCCAAAGTGTACCTGCTAAACGATGGCAACATCCTCAAGCTGTTCAGGCGCAAGCGGTTAATTTCATCTGCACTGCTGCGACCTTACTCCGTTCGCTTCATCGACAACGCGATGCGTTTGGAGAAAAGGGGGATTCCTACACTAAAGGTGTTGAAGTACTACAAGCTGGATGCACCAGGAATGACGGCAGTACTGTATCAACCCCTGCCCGGTGAAACCTTGAGCCAACTGTCTCGCAAAGAAGGGTTCAGCTGGCAGGAGCGCCTGCCGGAGCTTGTGGCACTGGTACGCAAACTACACACGTCGGGGATCTATTTTCGGTCATTGCACCTGGGCAACATTGTCGTAACCCCTGACCAGGAGATGGGGCTGATTGATGTCGCGGATATGCGTTTCATGCGGGCACCGCTTTCCAGTCGCATGATTCGGCGCAACGTGCAGCATTTTGCCCGCTACATCGCCCGTGAGCGGCTTGAAGAGCAGTTTCCCCTTGCCGAACTGGAGCGCGCCCTGCTGGGCTGAATTTCAGGAAGTTCGAAGCAGGTCGCTGGAGGTCTGGCTGAAGCGCTGCCAGACCTGCTCGGGTGCAAGTGCCTGGTATTGGGCCTGGGCCACTTGATCACGATCAGATGCCACACTCTCGATGATCGCCCGTCCCCAGGCTTCGATATCCCCCACCGCGGCATAGCGACCAGCATCGCCCAACTGCTCGTGAAACACCGACAGGTCGCTGCACAAGACCGGCACATCCGCCATCACGGCCTCTTGCAGCACCAGGCCAAGGCCCTCGGAGCGTGAGGGTATCAGCACCCAATCGAATGCCCGATACAGGTGAGCCAGGCTGTTGCAGTGGCCTTGCAGGGAAACAAATTCGCCAAGGCCCAGCGCCTTGATGCGTGACTCGAGCAATGCCCGTTCGTTGCCTTCACCCAGAAATACCAGACGCAGATCTGGCTGTTGCTGGCGGGCTAGCGCAAACGCGTCGAGCAAGTAGTCGAAACCCTTGCTATCGACCAGCCGCCCCACTGCTCCCAGTACCGGCCCGCCATCGAGCGGCAAACCCATTGTCTGCCGGGCCGCCCCCCGATCCAGCAACGCCTGGCGAAAACTGGTGGGCTCAAGGGCCGAGCGAAGTACCTGCACAGGCACACCGAGATCCTGCTCAAGGGCACTGGCAAGTGTCTGGGAGACGGCCACCAGTGTCACCTGGGAGGGCTCGAAGCTGCGCAGCAGGCTGATATCGCCACGATGCAAGCGAGTCTTGCCATGAAAGACAACCGCCGCTCGCACCTCGGGTAACTGGCGCATCACCGGCAGCACCAACCGGGATACCCCCAGGCCGTCTAGCAATACGACCTCGGTACCGGCCTGCTTCAACGCTTCGCGAAATCGGCCGCGCATCCAGGGATGCAGCAGCTTCCAGAAATGCCGGCCTTTGAGCAGGCGCTGGGACAGCTGCCATTCGCGCGTCTCCCCGGCGCTGCAACAAGAGCCCTGGCCTTGCAGCAACCAACTGCTGATCGTCGCATCCGGCCCTGCCTGGGAAAGGATTTGCTGGTGCACCTTGTGCACCGAGACATAGGGTGCGCCGCCGGCCCACATGATGTTGACGATATTCACGGGGTAGCACCCCCTGCATCGGAATGGACAACAAACATATAGGCCGAATCAATGCGCAAAAAAGCCAACCCCCACTCCTAATGCAATTCCGACGATCAAAATCACGGCCAGCTTGACCCGGTCACGCTGACGACGTCGATCCTTGCGCCGGCGCTCTTCGGGAAGACTCACATGCGAGCCGAACCCGGTATGCAACACCGCGTCGCCCTCCAGGGTCACCCCGGTCAGGTTCAACTCGGCATAACGCTTTGACAGTGCCTTTTCACCAGCATAGGCGGCAAATGGCGCGCAGCGTTGATAATCGCTCAACCGGCGCAAACCCGGGTTCAGCGAGAAGCTTTGCCACTCCGGCTTGCTCGATAACAGCGGGTAGCAAGGCACTCCATTGATGAACTGTCGCTCACCCAGGTGGATGTACGGACTGTGCAACTTCAGGTCATGGGCATAGCTGCGCAACCACACCTGGAGCAGGTGCGGGCTGACCTCCAGAATGCTCCGGGAGTCTTCGACAAACCCGGGGCGGTAGAATTCCCAGTCATCCTCGCAGTGGAAGATATAAGGCGTCTTCACTTGCCCGTAGGCAAGATCGATCGAGGCCAGCTGACCGAGCTTGGGGCGGTTGACGAATACCGTGGTATGGGGCTTCCAGTGTTCCGGGAGCGCTCCATGCACCGCGTCATCCCCGGAGTCTTCGGTAATGAACACCTCGCGTATCGGCGCAGTATTGAAACGGTCGAAACTCTCCAGCGTAAGCTTGAGCAGGTCGAAACGCCCGCAGCTGGTAACCACCAGGGTTACATCACTCTCTTCACTGAATCGCACCGGATTCCCTCCCCATCTTCTGTATTCGGTTGTTCGAGACCATGACGCAGGACAGCCGGCTCATAGGCCCAGTCTCAAACGCAAACGCTGCCAGCCGGTCAGGGCTGGACGGGGACGCAGAGGTGGCTGCATTTTCTCAACGATGCTACGACCCACTTGAGCGAAGCTGAATTGCGCAACCGCCAGATCACGACCGTTGCGACCGATTTCCTCGGCCAGCACAGGGTCGGCGCGCAGCACATTGAGCTTCTCTTGCAACTGCGCGATGCTGTTATACAGCACCACGTTATGCATGTCTGTCAGACCCAGGGCGCGATTTTCTTCTGCGCCCTGGTCATATGCCAGCAGCACACAGCCGCAGGCCATGGCCTCGAAATTCTTGATCATGTACTCGCCCATGCCCACGTCGGCACTGACGAAAAAACGTATGCGATTGAGTGTGTCACAGTACTCTTCACCGGATTTTGTCCGGGTCACCAGCAGGTTTTCCACCTGTGCCAATTCGTCAAGCAACGCCTTGCGCCCGCTGTAGGCCACGCTGTTGGTGCTACCGACAAAGGCCAGCTCGATGTCCCGTTCACGCCCCTGGTCGGCAAGCAACTGCTGGTCGTAGCCCTTGGGCACGAACTCGGCATCGAAGCCTTCCTGGCGCAAGCGCTCACTGACCATGTACCCGGAGCTGATCACGCGCGCCCAGGGCAGCTGGCGATAATGCGCACTGAACTTGCCGGTGTACTTGCAAGGGATATAGTTCTGGTAGGCATCATGTTCGAGGATGACCAGGTTGGGCACCGTGCGAATGAAACCGACCTGGCGGATCTCTTGCTTGAAGCGCAGAAAAAAAACGATCCGATCATATTTCTCGACGTCGACTTCACGACGGAAATAACTGCGCAAGTTGCGCTGATCGGCACTGCTGAGCCAGCGCAGATCGCATTCGCAATGAGCAGCCACACCGTCGTAGAGACGATCGAGGATTGCCCGTTGTTCCTTCTGCACCAGAAATAGAACTTTCATTGTCTTCCTTGCGGCCTTTGCTTGGCCGCTAACAGTCATGCACCGCGATCAGAGATCACGGCGCCAGAACAATTCATGTCGACGTACAGCCTTGCGGAAAAACTCGTTCTCGCCGTAGGGCGAAGGACGTCGCCCTGCCAGCCAGCGCTGAAGCAGGCGGCGTAGTCGACGCTTGAACGGAGACGGCGGTTGCAGGTCATGCATCATGCCAAGCGCCATGGCCTTGTCACGCTGAGTGGGCAGGTCCAACAACATGCTGTAGGGCGCCCAGCTTTCTCCACCTTCCAGCCGTGGCGGCAAAGTCACGCCTGTGCCACTTTCACCCATGGGCCAGCGGTCGTTATCGTGCAGATGATTGGCGTAACCCAGCACGATCTCTGGCTGCCACACCAGGCCATGCAAGGCTTCAAGCACTGCCGCCTGGGCGCAGATGTGGTCTGGGTGGGGGTCGAGCGTCGGGTGCGGCATCACCAACACCTGCGGACGCGCCTGCAGCAACAACGCGCGCAAGTCCGCGAGCAAGTTGTTCCAGGTCGGCTCACCGTCCTGATCACCCGGCAATGTCATCGGATTGAACTGGCGGAATAGGCGGGTATCGGCAAGCTCGGCTTCGCGCGAGGCAACCGGTTGGTCAGGGGACGCCTGCATTGCCGGCAACTGCAGGCAGAAATAGCCCAGCTGCACACAGCGCGCCTCGGGAACACCCGCCCAACGTGGAACGGCAATACTGTCCCAGGCACGCAACCGCCCCTTCAGACGAGCTGCCTCAGCCTTGTCCAGGCCCATCTGTTGATAGTGTTCGGCTTCGATTTCACCGGCCGTCAACGTTACCACCCAGGCTTCCTGCGCCTGGCTGTACAAGCCGTAGGCCGCAAGTTCGGCATCGTCGGCATGCGGAGCAATGACCATGACCCGCTTCTGGCGCAAGTCTTGAGTGGGAACAAGCCAAAGCGTCGCTTCAGTCGGCAAGCGACAGTGCCGACCGCGCAAACGCAATTGGCCGGCGCTCAACGAACCGGCCAAGCCTGTGAGGTTGAGGTAACGCACCCCGGCGACGCCACGTTCGAAGGTCTGGCAATCTTCATTACCCAGCACCACGGCGGGATCCAGAAAACGCCCAATCCAACGGCACTTCAGTCGCAGTTGCAACACCAGGGTTGCATCCCCGGCAAGATCCAGGGGCGACTGCAGACGTACAGCACCGTCAACCAGCTCAACCGGCTGGGCGACGCAGTCGGCAGGGAAGGCGTATTGATAATCTTCGCCAGGCGAGTAGAACAGGTGGTCGGCAAACCAGGCCTCGTGGGCGACCCACAGCAATGGCAACAGCAGCAGCGGCAACCACCACTGGACAAAAACACCCAGCGCGACGAGCAGCACCAGGCCGACCAGCAGCCCCAGCCGCTTGTTACGCCGGTGCTGCTTGAGCAGCTGCTGTTTGCGGCTCACACCTGAAACACCGGCACGGGGTTGCACCAACGATCCTTGTATTCACGATCGGCGCGACCGAACGAGAAACGCAGCGGCTTGTTGCGTGCCCGGGCATCTTCCCAGGCCGCCTGGGTATTGAGAAAGCTCAATACGCTGCCAGGGCTGAAGGCCTTGGTGTGCGGGTCTACGCCACCGTTGATGTACTCGACGCTGATCCACGCCGGCGCCTCGACGCGGTATACCAGTTGAATGGCAATCGGCGCGTCGTCGAGAAACAGTACCGAGCCGATCAGCAGCGCCCGCAGGCGTTCGATGACATCGGCCATGCGTTCGGCACCCGTTGCTGGAAAATCCCAGCGACGCTTGAACAGATCGCAATAGATCGCCGCCAGCTCGGTGCTGCTGAAGTCGGTGACCGGCCGTACCTGGCCACCCGCTTCTTCCAGCAGCCTCAGTTCGCGGCGCTGGTTGTAGCGAAATTTCTTCGACAGGTCTTCCGGCGTACGCGCCATAGCCAGTTGCTCGGCCTGGGGCTTGAGATTGGCAAAACGTCCCTGATTGAGCTCGGACAAATAACGCCCGGCGTGGCGCAGCGGTGCCTGTGCATCGGCAGCCGCCGGCAGGATCAGCTCGGCATTGCCCAGGTCGTACAGGCCCTTCTTGCCTTGGCGCTTGAGCACGTCCTTGGACAGGGCAAGGTAGCGCCCCCAGGTCGGGATCGCTGCCTTGATCTCTCCATTGTGTTCCCAGCCCAGGTAGCGCACCGGAATCTGCGCCAGTTCCGCCAGCTGTTCAATCACCAGGGGGTGGGTGGCGACGCTGCCACCAAAACGCTGCCAGGCCTGAGCGTAAGTAGCAGCATCGATCACGGACCAGCCGCGTTCGCGCCAGCCTTGAATATGATTAAGCATCAAGCCTCCGCAGTCAGCGCGCGAACGTGCGGCAGTTGCCAGAAAGTATCGCGCACGGCGCTATCGGAAAAACGCTCATGCAAACGCTGCAGCATGCGTTCGGCACACTCCTGGCGCTGACCCTCGTCCAGCACGGCCAAGTGCTGAAGGCCCTGACCCAGGCGCTCGGCATCGCCAAGCGGGAACAGAATACCGATCCCTTCGACTACTTCCAGAGCACCGCCACACGCCGTGGCCAGCACCGGTACACCGGCGACCATGGCTTCGAGCAGCACCATGCCGAACGGCTCGTGATCCGAACTCAGGGCAAAAGCATCGAACGCCTTGAAGTAGCAGCGAGCGTCAGGTACCTGACCAAGAAAATCCACCTGCCCGGCGATACCCAGTTCGGCCGCCAAAGCCTTGAGCGACTGCTCCAGGCGCCCCTTGCCCAGAATGGCCAAGCGCGCACCGGCTGGCAGGCCAGGCAGTGCCAGGGCAAAACCGCGCAGCAGGGTGGCCTGGTCCTTGTCCGGGTGCAGGCGACCGACGTTACCGACAATCCACGCCTGCCGGTCCAGCCCAAGAGCCTGACGGGCCTCGTCAACCGGCACTTGAATCGCTTGCAGCGCCTGGATGTCGATACGGTTGTAAAGGGTTTGAATACGCTCGGCAGGCCACTTGACCAGGCACTTGCGCATATCGTCGCGCACCGCATCAGACACCCCGAGCAGGCTCAAACGCTGGCGGAACAGGTTGGCAAACAATTGCCGGCTGCTGCGCTGGTAATCACCAAATGCATGGTGCACGCCGATGACCGGCAGACGGCTGCCGAGCAAGGCGATGTAGATAGGTTTGAAGCGGTGGGCGATGCAGAAACTGAAGTTGCGCGTGGCGACGATCCGGCGCAATGCCCGGATCGCCCCCAGCTTGAGACCACGAATGGCCTTGGAGCTGAACTCAAGGAACAGCACTTCGTCAGACGCGCAGCCGGCCGCCACCTCAGGGTCGGCAGCACCGGTCAGGAACACCGTGGTGACCTTGTAACCGCTGCCGCTGAACAAGCTGGCGTACTGACGCGCGCAGTCCAGGAACGGACCGTCATAGCCGTGGCAGAACTGCAGGACGCGCTTTTCAGCCCTGGACGTCATAAGTGTTCGCGCCGTCCTTGACTACCAGGATGTCTTCCATGATCAGGTACTGCAGGTCCGAGCCGAAGAACATGTTCAGGGCGTCGGTCGGCGAGCAGATCATCGGCTCGCCGCGACGGTTGAGCGATGTGTTGAGCGACACGCCGTTGCCGGTCAGGTTTTCCAGCGCCTTCATCATGTCGTAGTAGCGCGGGTTGTACTCGCGCTTGAGCACCTGGGCCCGCGAGGTGCCGTCTTCATGGACGACTTCCGGCACGCGGGTCTTCCATTCTTCCGCCACTTCGAAGGTGAAGGTCATGAACGGCGCCGGGTGATCGATCTTGATCATCTGCGGGGCGACGGTGTCGAGCATCGACGGGCAGAAAGGCCTCCAGCGCTCGCGGAACTTGATCTGGTGGTTGATGCGGTCGGCGACGCCAGCAACGCTTGGGCAACCGATGATCGAACGACCGCCCAGGGCACGGGGACCGAACTCCATACGCCCCTGGAACCAGGCAACCGGGTTACCGTCGACCATGATCTTGGCGATCTGCTCCGGCATGTTCTCGAGCTTGCGCCATTTCGGCTGGCTCGGGTGACGGGCGCAGGCTGCGATCACGTCTTCGTTGGAGTACGCAGGGCCGAGGTAGACGTGCTCCATCTTCTCGACCGGCACGCCACGGGCGTGGGACACATAGGCCGCAGCACCGACCGCGGTACCGGCGTCGCCGGAGGCCGGCTGCACGAACAGTTCCTTGAGGTCAGGACGGGCAATGATCTTCTGGTTGAGCTTGACGTTCAGCGCGCAACCGCCGGCGAAGGCCAGCTTGCCGGTTTCCTTGAGGATGTCGCCCAGGTAGTGGTCGATCATCTGCAGGGCGATCTTCTCGAACAGCGCCTGCATGCTGGCGGCGTAATGGATATACGGCTCGTCGGCGATGTCGCCTTCGCGCTTTGGACCCAGCCACTCGATGAGTTTTGGCGAGAAGTAGAAGCCCTTGCCCTTCTCTTTGTAGCGACGCAGGCCGATGACGTTGGCGTAGTCGGTGTTGATCACCAGCTCACCGTTCTCGAAAGAGGCCAGGCGCGAGAAATCGTACTTGCTGGCATCGCCATAAGGCGCCATGCCCATGACCTTGAACTCGCCATCGAGCATCTCGAAGCCGAGGAATTCGGTGATCGCGCCGTACAGGCCACCGAGGGAGTCCGGATCGAAGAATTCCTTGATCTTATGGATCTTGCCGTTTTCGCCATAGCCAAAGAAGGTAGTGGCGTACTCGCCTTTACCGTCGATACCGAGGATCGCGGTTTTTTCCTTGAAGCCCGAGCAGTGGTAGGCACTGGAGGCGTGAGCCAGGTGGTGCTCGACCGGCTCGATCTTGACCTTCTTGGGGTCGAAGCCCAGTTGCTCCAGGCACCAGACGATCTTCTTGCGGTAGCGCTTGTAGCGACGGTTGCCCATCAGGATCGCATCAAGGGCGCGATCCGGGGCGTACCAATAACGCTTGGCGTAGTGCCAGCGGGCCTTGCCGAACAGGCTGATCGGGGCGAATGGGATCGCCACCACGTCAACGTCGGAAGGCTTGATGCCGGCCTGCTCCAGGCAGAACTTCGCCGATTCGTAGGGCATGCGGTTCTTTGCATGTTTGTCGCGCACGAAGCGCTCTTCTTCAGCGGCGGCAATCAGCTTGCCGTCGATGTACAGGGCCGCGGAAGGATCATGGCTAAGGGCGCCGGACAGGCCAAGAATCGTCAATGCCAAGGGTCTAGCCTCTTCAATCTGTAAAAATGCGCCCTGGCCCCGTGGGGCGAGCGGCAACGAAAGAGCGGGATTATAACGCAAAGCTTAGGCGCGGGCTTGCCCAGCGATTGCATGCAGTCAGTTACACCGCATCGCGGGTCAAGCCCCCTCCTGCAGCAGTTATTCAGCGATCAGCCAGTCCATCCGCCAACTGCCCTGGGTCTGCGCCAGCACCTGGGAAAGCCAGGGCAACAACGCGCGCAGTTCTTCTTCAAGCCCCCACGGCGGATTGGCAATGGCCAGGCCCGAGCCGTTCAGGCCCTGCGGGCTGTCCTGCGGATGCACGTACAGCTCGACGCGCAGCAGCTTCGGCGCGCCGGTACTGGTCAGGTCCTGGTAGAAACGCACCAACTGGCGCTGATCCTTGATCGGGTACCAGATTGCCGCGACCGTCTGGCGCATGCGGCCAATGGTCTCTTTCATCGCCTGAGTGCAGCGCTTGAGCTCATCGGCCTGCTCGAACGGCGGATCAATCAACATCACCGCTCGCTTTTCCTGCACCGGCAGCAAGGCGCGTGGCACATGCCAGCCTTCACCCAGATGCACGGCGACGCGCGGATCCTTCTTCATGTTGTCCTTGAGCATGCGCCCGTCTTCCGGGTGCTTCTCGTTGAGCAGCACGCGATCCTGCTGACGGGCCAGGCGCCGGGCCAGCTCAGGCGAACCCGGGTAGTAGCGCAGCTCGCCATCGGGATTCATCTTGCGCAGGATGCGCAGGTAGTCGGCGGTCACTTCCGGCAGGTCATCCCGCCCCCAAAGCCGCCCGATCCCTTCAACCCACTCGCCGGTGCGCGTCGCCTGGTCGCCCTGCAGGTCATACAGGCCGAGGCCGGCGTGGGTATCAAGGTAGGCGAACGGCTGCTCCTTGCGCTCCATAAGCGCAATAAGGCGGGTCAAGACAAGGTGTTTGAAGACGTCGGCGTGGTTGCCGGCGTGGAAGGCGTGACGATAGTTCATGGCAACTCCTGCAAGACCGCGCAGTTTACCTTGTGATTCAGCCGGCGTCAGGAGCGCCGGCCGAAACGACAACGGCCCGGACTCTTTCGAGGCCGGGCCGTTGTCTACAAGGGGTCAAGTGCCGATCAATGACCGACCTTGAACGCCTTGTCTGCAGCTTCGAAGCGCGAAACCATGGCAGCCGACGGACTACCGGCCTTGCTGACGAAGTAGATCGCCAGGGCACCCAGGATGAAGCCAGGGATGATTTCGTACAGCCCCCAGATGGAGAAGTGCTTCCACACCACCACGGTGATGGCACCGACCAGGATACCGGCCAGGGCACCGTTACGGGTCATGCCTTTCCACAGTACCGAGATCAGTACAACCGGACCGAAGGCAGCACCGAAGCCGGCCCAGGCGTAGCTGACCAGACCCAGTACGCGGTTCTCCGGATTGGAGGCGATCAGGATGGCGACCACAGCAACCAGCAGCACCATGGCACGACCGACCCAGACCAGCTCCATCTGCGAGGCACCCTTGCGCAGGAACGCCTTGTAGAAGTCTTCGGTCAGGGCACTGGAGCACACCAGCAGCTGGCAGCTCAGGGTACTCATCACGGCGGCCAGGATGGCAGACAGCAGCACACCGGCAATCCATGGGTTGAAGAGGAGCTTGGCCAGCTCGATGAACACACGCTCAGGGTTCTCGGCCACAGGGCCTGCAACGTCAGGGTGCGCGGAGAAGTAGGCGATACCGAAGAAGCCCACTGCGCAGGTACCGACCAGGCAGAGGATCATCCAGGTCATGGAAATGCGACGGGCTTTGGCGATCGACTTGACCGAATCGGCAGCCATGAAGCGCGCCAGGATGTGCGGCTGACCGAAGTAGCCCAGACCCCAGCCCATCAGCGAAATGATGCCGATGAAGGTGGTGCCTTTGAGCATGTCGAAGTTCGAGGCATCCTTGAGCTCGATGGCCGCGAAGGTGGTGTCGACACCACCCGTGGCGATCAGCACGATGATCGGCGTCAGGATCAGGGCAAAGATCATCAGCGTAGCCTGGACGGTATCGGTCCAGCTCACGGCCAGGAAGCCACCAATGAAGGTGTAGGCGATGGTTGCGGCGGCACCGGCCCACAGCGCAGTCTCGTAGGACATGCCGAAGGTGCTTTCGAACAAGCGGGCACCGGCAACAATGCCAGAGGCGCAATAGATGGTGAAGAACACCAGGATCACTACGGCAGAGATGATCCGCAGCAGCCCGCTATTGTCTTCGAAACGGCTGGAGAAGTAGTCCGGCAGCGTCAGGGCATCGCCGTTGTGCTCAGTCTGCACACGCAGACGGCCGGCAACGAACAGCCAGTTCAGGTAGGCACCGACGATCAGGCCGATGGCGATCCAGCTCTCCGACAGACCCGACATGTAGATGGCGCCCGGCAGGCCCATCAACAGCCAGCCGCTCATGTCCGAGGCACCGGCCGAAAGCGCGGTCACGACGCTGCCGAGACTGCGGCCACCAAGAATGTAGTCGGAGAGGTTGTTGGTGGAGCGATAGGCCATCAGGCCGATCAGCACCATTGCCGCGATATAGATCACGAACGTGATCAAGGTTGGATTGCTTACACTCATTGTTGCGCCCTGGCGTTTGTTTTTATGTAGTGACAGCCTCGAAGAGGTTGCACCCAGGCCGTGAATGCTATGCAACAACGCAAAGTAGGTGCAACCAATTTTTTAATTCAAGTTGCACCTCGTCGGAAATTTCAGACTAAAACCCATTCTTGCTCCTTTTTGAAGCAAAAAAGGCCATTTTCATAAGCAAAACGCACCAGAAACAGCCATTTTCGCTGTGTGGTTTTACCCATCTGACGAGTTGCACTTTTTTCCTACACATTTTGGGTTGCACTAGGTTGCACCCAAAATCGCGCACGGCTAATCTTGGCGCAGCTTTAGCCACAGCATCGTGGCAATAATGAGGATAAGAAATGGCGACGACCACCCTTGGGGTCAAACTCGACGACCCGACCCGTGAGCGACTCAAAGCAGCTGCGCAGTCCATCGACCGCACGCCGCATTGGTTGATTAAACAGGCAATCTTCAACTACCTGGAAAAGCTCGAGGGTGGCGCCACGCTGACCGAACTCAACGGTCAGGCCAGCAGCAACGGCGACGAAGCCGGTGAAGTCCCGGGCGATCATGCCCACCAGTGCTTCCTCGAGTTCGCCGAAAGCATCCTGCCGCAATCGGTCCTGCGCTCGGCCATCACCGCAGCCTACCGTCGTCCGGAACCGGAAGTTGTGCCGATGCTCCTGGAGCAGGCACGCCTGCCGGCTGACATGGCCGAGGCCACCAACAAGCTGGCTGCCGGCATTGCTGAAAAGCTGCGCAACCAGAAAAGCGCCGGTGGCCGTGCCGGTATCGTCCAGGGTCTGCTGCAGGAATTCTCCCTGTCGTCCCAGGAAGGCGTGGCACTGATGTGCCTGGCTGAAGCCCTGCTGCGTATCCCCGACAAAGGCACCCGTGACGCCCTGATCCGCGACAAGATCAGCACCGGCAACTGGCAGCCGCACCTGGGCAACAGCCCGTCGCTGTTCGTCAACGCCGCGACCTGGGGCCTGCTGCTGACCGGCAAGCTGGTCTCGACCCACAACGAATCCGGCCTTACCTCTTCGCT
Organism: Pseudomonas vranovensis; assembly: GCF_040438935.1. Lineage (NCBI taxonomy): Bacteria > Pseudomonadati > Pseudomonadota > Gammaproteobacteria > Pseudomonadales > Pseudomonadaceae > Pseudomonas > Pseudomonas vranovensis. Next base: position 4,404,387 of record NZ_CP159259.1, read on the forward strand.
CAGCCGCATCATCGGCAAGAGCGGCGAGCCGATGATCCGCAAGGGCGTCGACATGGCCATGCGCCTGATGGGCGAGCAGTTCGTCACCGGCGAGACCATCGCCGAAGCCCTGGCCAATGCCAGCAAGTTCGAAGCCAAGGGCTTCCGCTACTCCTACGACATGCTCGGCGAAGCAGCCCTGACCGAGCACGATGCGCAGAAATACCTGGCGTCCTACGAGCAGGCGATCCACTCGATCGGCAAAGCCTCGCACGGCCGTGGCATCTATGAAGGCCCGGGCATCTCGATCAAGCTGTCGGCCCTGCACCCACGCTACAGCCGCGCCCAGTACGAGCGCGTGATGGAAGAGCTGTACCCGCGTCTGCTGTCGCTGACCCTGCTGGCCAAGCAATATGACATCGGCCTGAACATCGATGCCGAAGAAGCCGATCGCCTGGAGCTGTCGCTGGACCTGCTCGAGCGCCTGTGCTTTGAACCGCAGCTGACCGGCTGGAACGGTATCGGCTTCGTGATCCAGGCCTACCAGAAGCGTTGCCCATATGTGATCGACTACGTGATCGACCTGGCACGCCGCAGCCGTCATCGCCTGATGATCCGCCTGGTGAAAGGCGCCTACTGGGACAGCGAGATCAAGCGCGCCCAGGTCGAAGGCCTGGAAGGCTATCCGGTCTACACCCGCAAGGTGTACACCGACGTGTCCTACATTGCCTGCGCCCGCAAGCTGTTGTCGGTACCGGAAGTCATCTACCCGCAGTTCGCCACCCACAACGCCCACACCCTGTCGGCCATCTACCATATCGCCGGGCAGAACTACTACCCGGGCCAGTATGAGTTCCAGTGCCTGCATGGCATGGGCGAGCCGCTGTACGAGCAAGTGGTCGGCAAGGTTGCCGACGGTAAGCTGAACCGTCCGTGCCGCGTGTACGCGCCCGTCGGCACCCATGAAACGCTGCTGGCCTACCTGGTTCGCCGCCTGCTGGAAAATGGCGCCAACACCTCGTTCGTCAACCGCATTGCCGACCAGTCGATCTCGATCCAGGAACTGGTCGCCGACCCGGTTGCGACCATCGAGCGCATGGCAACCCAGGAAGGCAGCTTCGGCCTGCCGCACCCGCGCATTCCGCTGCCGCGTGACCTGTACGGTACCGAGCGCGCCAACTCCGCCGGTATCGACATGGCCAACGAACACCGCCTGGCGTCGCTGTCTTGCGCCTTGCTGGCCACCGCCCACAACAACTGGAAAGCCGCACCGATGCTCGGTTGCGACGCCAGCGACGAAGCGGCGGCACCGGTACTGAACCCGTCCGACCATCGCGATGTGGTCGGTCACGTACAAGAAGCGACGGTTGCCGACGTCGACAACGCCATCCAATGCGCACTCAATGCTGCACCGATCTGGCAGGCCACCCCGCCCGCCGAGCGCGCGGCCATCCTGGAACGCGCTGCCGACCTGATGGAAGCAGAGATCCAGCCGCTGATGGGCCTGCTGGCCCGCGAAGCCGGCAAGACCTTCGCCAACGCCATCGCCGAAGTCCGTGAAGCCGTCGACTTCCTGCGCTACTACGCCGTGCAGGCGCGCAACGATTTCAGCAACGACGCCCACCGCCCATTGGGCCCGGTGGTCTGCATCAGCCCGTGGAACTTCCCGCTGGCCATCTTCAGCGGCCAAGTGGCTGCTGCATTGGCCGCAGGCAACCCGGTACTGGCCAAGCCTGCCGAACAAACCCCGCTGGTAGCGGCCCAGGCCGTGCGCCTGCTGCTCGAAGCCGGCATTCCCGAGGGCGTGGTGCAACTGCTGCCAGGGCGCGGCGAAACCGTCGGTGCCCGTCTGGTCGGCGACGAGCGCGTCAAAGGCGTGATGTTCACCGGCTCCACCGAAGTGGCTCGCCTGCTTCAGCGCAACATCGCCGGCCGCCTGGATGCCCAGGGTCGTCCGATTCCGCTGATCGCCGAGACCGGTGGCCAGAACGCGATGATCGTCGACTCCTCGGCCCTTACCGAGCAAGTGGTCATCGACGTGGTCTCCTCGGCCTTCGACAGCGCCGGCCAGCGTTGCTCGGCACTGCGTGTGCTGTGCCTGCAGGAAGACTCCGCCGACCGCGTGATCGAAATGCTCAAGGGCGCCATGGCCGAAAGCCGATTGGGCAATCCTGAGCGCCTGGCCGTCGACATTGGCCCGGTGATCGACGCCGAAGCCAAGGCTGGCATCGAGAAGCACATCCAGGGCATGCGCGACAAAGGCCGCACCGTGTACCAGGTGGCTATCGCCGATGGCGAGGAAATCAAGCGCGGCACCTTCGTGATGCCGACACTGATCGAGCTGGACAGTTTCGATGAGCTGCAGCGCGAGATCTTCGGCCCGGTCCTGCACGTGGTGCGCTACAACCGCAAGAACCTCGACCAGTTGATCGAGCAGATCAACGCCTCCGGTTACGGCCTGACCCTGGGTGTACACACCCGGATCGACGAAACCATCGCCAAGGTCATCGACAACGTCAACGCCGGTAACGTCTACGTCAACCGCAACATCGTCGGTGCCGTGGTGGGTGTGCAGCCTTTCGGTGGCGAGGGCCTGTCCGGCACCGGCCCGAAAGCCGGTGGCCCGCTTTACCTGTACCGCCTGCTGTCGACCCGCCCGGCCGATGCCATCGAGCAGTCGTTCAAGCGTACCGACGGTGAAAACACCCCGGACACTCGCCTGCGCGACGCAATGTCCAAGCCACTGCAAGCACTCAAGACCTGGGCCACCAGCAACCAGCTGACCGACCTGGGCAGTCTGTGCGACCAGTTTGCCCAGCAATCGCAGAGCGGTATCAGCCGTCTGCTGGCCGGCCCGACTGGCGAGCGCAACAGCTACACCATCCTGCCGCGCGAGCACGTACTGTGCCTGGCCGAGGTCGAAGCCGACCTGCTGACCCAACTGGCTGCCGTCCTGGCCGTGGGCAGCTCGGCTGTGTGGCCGGAGGGTGAGCTGACCAAGACCCTGCGCAACCGACTGCCGAAGGATGTCCAGGCACGCATCAAGCTGGTGGGCGACTGGACCAAGGACGACGTCGTCTTCGACGCGGTCCTGCATCACGGCCACTCCGACCAGCTGCGCGCCGTGTGCGAACAGGTGGCCAAGCGTGCCGGCGCCATCGTAGGCGTGCATGGCCTGTCGTCGGGTGAAACCTCGATTGCCCTGGAGCGTCTGGTGATCGAGCGTGCGCTGAGCGTCAACACTGCCGCTGCCGGCGGTAACGCGAGCCTGATGACCATCGGCTGATCGTTCGCGTCGTCTCCATCGCGGGGCAAGCCCGCTCCTACGGGCAATCTGTAGGAGCGAGCTTGCCCCGCGATGCTTTACCTTCTAACCCACCATCACCCCCACCTATTTCCCTGTGCATCGTGTGCGCACCTGCCTAGACTCGGCCCATCCCCGTTCAGGAATGCCGCCATGTCCGAGACCTTGCTCAGCGCCCGCAACCTGGCCTTCGAACTCTACGAAGTGCTGGATGCCGAGGCCCTCACCCTTCGCCCGCGCTTTGCCGAGCACAACCGCGAAACCTTCGATGCCGCGTTGGGCACGGCGCGCACCATTGCCGAAAAATACTTCGCCCCGCACAACCGCAAGGGCGACGAGAACGAGCCGCGCTATGAAAATGGCGTGGCGGTGCTGATTCCCGAGGTCAAGCCAGCAGTCGATGCGTTCCTCGAAGCGGGCTTCCTCAATGCCAGCCGCGACTTCGAGGCCGGCGGTATGCAACTGCCAACCTTGCTTTCACAGGCCTGCTTTGCCCATTTTCAGGCTGCCAACGCCGGAACCACGGCCTACCCGTTCCTGACCATGGGAGCGGCCAACCTGATCGAGAGCTTTGGCAGCGATGAGCAAAAGCGCCTGTTCCTGCAGCCGATGATCGAGGGGCGCTACTTCGGCACCATGGCCCTCACCGAGCCACACGCGGGCTCCTCCCTGGCCGATATCCGCACCCGCGCTGAACCTTCCGACGACGGCAGCTACCGGCTGCGCGGCAACAAGATTTTCATCTCCGGGGGCGACCACCCGCTGTCGGAAAACATCGTGCATATGGTCCTGGCCAAACTGCCGGATGCGCCGCCGGGGGTGAAGGGCATTTCGCTGTTCATCGTGCCCAAATTCCTGGTCAATGCCGATGGCAGCCTAGGACCCCGCAACGATGTGCTGCTGGCCGGGCTGTTCCACAAGATGGGCTGGCGCGGCACCACCTCCACGGCACTGAACTTCGGCGACAATGGCCAATGCGTGGGCTACCTGGTGGGCAAGCCGCACCAGGGCCTGGCATGCATGTTCCAGATGATGAACGAGGCACGCATCGGCGTGGGCATGGGCGCAGTCATGCTTGGCTATGCTGGCTACCTGTACTCGCTGGACTACGCCCGCCAACGCCCCCAGGGCCGCCCTCTGGACAACAAGGACCCAGCTACCGCCGCCGTGCCGATCATCAGTCACAGCGATGTGAAACGCATGTTGCTGACCCAGAAGGCCTATGTCGAAGGCGCTTTCGATCTTGGCCTGTATGCGGCGCGGCTGTTCGATGACACCCAGAGCGGCGAAACCGAGAACCAACGCCAGCAAGCCCACGAGCTGCTCGACCTGCTGACCCCGATCGTCAAGTCCTGGCCATCGGAGTTCTGCCTCAAGGCCAACGAACTGGCGATCCAGATTCTCGGCGGCCACGGCTATACCCGCGAATACCCGGTCGAGCAGTATTACCGCGACAACCGCCTGAACCCCATTCATGAGGGCACTCATGGCATTCAGTCACTGGACCTGCTCGGACGCAAGCTGGCGCAAAACGGCGGTGCCGGCCTCAAGCAATTGGTGCGCTTGATTGCCGGCACCTGCGAACGAGCGCGAGGGTATCCCCGCCTTGATCACCTGCGCACGCCCCTTGAGCAACTGCAGGTTCGCCTGCAGAGCGTCACCCTGGGCCTGCTTGGCGATCTGGCTCAAGGCCAGGTGAACAGCGCCCTGGCCAACTCGGCGCTGTACCTGAAGGCCTTCGGTCACTGCGTGATCGGTTGGCGCTGGCTGGAACAAGCGATTCGCGCCGAGCAGGGCCTGGAACGAGGTGAACCGGCCGACCGCGACTTCTACAAGGGCAAATTGCAGGCCGCTCGTTATTTCCTGACCTGGGAAGTGCCGGGCTGCCATAATGAGCTGGCATTGCTCGAAGCTCGCGACGATACGTGCCAGGGCATGCACGACGAGTGGTTCTGAGGGGGAGCCACCGTACCCACGGAGGTTCTTCATGTTCGAGTTGACCGCTTTGCTGCGCCAGCGCTTCGCCGCTCTGCGCAGCACTGCCGAATTCTTTTCCTTGCGGCACGTGCAACAGTCCCAGCAGCACCTGTCGGTGCGCAAAAACGTTGCCGAACCGCCATTCTTCAGCCGTGACGAAGGCGCGATGCTGACGGTCCGGGTCAACGGCGTCGAAACCTATGCGGCCACCGCCGACCTGTCGCAATCAGGCCTGCAACGTGCCCTGGAACAGGCCGAGGCGCTCGCCCGGCAGATTGCCAGCTGCGCCCTGCTCGACCTGCGCGAGCAACCGGTCGCCAGCGGGCGCACCGACTACTGCTCCCCCAACCTTGAACAACCCGTGGCCTCGCTGGCGGACTGCTTCGCCTTGCTGGCCCGCGAATCGGCCAGTGTGCCCGCCGATATCCGCCTGGTGAACTGGCAAGCAAGCCTGGGCATCAGCACCGTCGAGCAGATCTACCTCAATACCGCCGGCGCCGAACAGCGTCAGGCCCAGCGCTTCATCTACCCAGGTTTCGGCGCCACGGCCTTCGACGGCCAGGACAGCCAGAGCCGCAGCCTTGGTCGGGAGAATTTCGGCCAACAAGGCGGCATGGATGTGATCGAGCGTTGCGGCCTGCTGGGTGCCGGAGCCAAGGTTGCCGACCAGGCCCTGCAATTGCTGCTCGCGCCCAATACCCCGAGCGGCGTGCGCGACCTGCTGCTGATGCCCGACCAGATGATGCTGCAGATCCACGAGTCCATCGGCCACCCGTTGGAAATGGACCGCATCCTGGGTGACGAGCGCAATTACGCGGGCACCAGCTTCGTCAAGACCAGCGACTTCGGCACCTTGCAGTACGGCTCGAAATTGCTCAACGTGACCTTTGACCCGACCATCGGCGAAGAGCTGGCCAGCTACAGCCATGACGACGATGGCACCGCGGCCGACAAACAGTTCCTGATCCGCGACGGCTTGCTGCTACGTCCGCTGGGTGGCGCGCTGTCGCAGTTCCGCTCGGGCATGGACGGCGTTGCCAACAGTCGTGCCTGCGGCTGGAACCGCGCGCCGATCGACCGCATGGCCAACCTCAACATCGAGCCGGGTGACCAGAGCCTGGCGCAACTGGTCGGTGGCATCGAGCGCGGCATCCTGATGCGCACCAACCGCTCCTGGTCCATTGATGATTCCCGCAACAAGTTCCAGTTCGGCTGCGAATGGGGCCAGTTGATCGAGAACGGTGAGCTCAAGGGCGTGGTCAAGAACCCGAACTACCGGGGGATCTCCGCTCAGTTCTGGGGCAATCTCAGCGCCGTGGGCGACGCCAGTACCTTCCAGGTTCTGGGAACACCCAACTGCGGCAAGGGCGAACCCAATCAGGTGGTGCGGGTGGGACATGCATCACCCGCCTGTGTGTTCAGCCAGATCGACGTATTCGGAGGAGACGCCTGATGGCTGCCACCCCACTGCACAGCTTTCAGCGCCTGTTGGCGAGCCTGCAAGAGCAAGTGTGCGCGCCGGAACACTTTACCCTCAGCTACAGCGCCGAGCAGTCCCGGTTCATTCGCTTCAACCATGCCAAAGTGCGCCAGGCTGGCGAAGTCCAGCAAGCCAGTTGCGTGCTGAAACTGATTAAGGACGGCCGCCAGGGCGAGCTGCAGTTCACCCTGGGCAACGACCCCGACGTTGACCAGCAGCGCCTGGCCCAGGCGATCGAACAGTTGCGCCAGACATTGCCGTTGCTCGAAGCCGACCCCTACCTGCAACTCAACGCCAGCGCCTGGCAAAGCCATAGCGTGCAGGGCCAGGCACTGCCCGACATTGCCCAGGTACTGGCGCAGATCGAACACGGTGCCGGGGAACTCGATCTGGTCGGCATCTATGCCGCTGGACCGATCTGCCGGGGTTTTGCCAGCTCGTTCGGGGCCTTCGGCTGGCACCAGGCCAACAGTTTCAACTTCGACTGGAGCCTGTTCCACCGCAACGGCCAGGCGGTCAAGGCCAACTACGCCGGCCAGCAGTGGGACAGCGAGGCCTTTTCACTGCGCCTGCGCCAGGCACGGGAGCAATTGGAATACATGGGGCGCCCGCTGAAGACCCTGGCACCGGGCGAGTACCGCGCTTACCTGGCGCCAGCCGCCATGGACGAAATCATGAGCATGCTGTGCTGGGGGGGCTTCTCCTCCCATTCGCTGGCCACCAAGAACAGCCCGCTGCAGCGCCTGTACGATGGCGACGCGCGCCTGAGCCCGATGGTCAGCATCGCAGAACAGGTCAGCGGTTCGCTGAGCCCGAGTTTCTCCGATGAAGGGACACCACGCAGCGACTTGCGCCTGATAGAGCAGGGCCGTGGCCTTGACCGGTTGATCTGCGCCCGCAGCGCCGCCGAGTTCGAGCTGGCCGCCAACGGTGCCGACAGCCATGAGTCCCCTTGCGCCCTGAGCCTGGCAGGTGGCGAGCTGAACCAGCGCGACATCCTCGCGCGCCTGGGCACCGGCTTGTACATCAGCAACCTCTGGTACCTGAACTTCTCCGACCTGCCGGCCGCCCGCATGACCGGGCTGACCCGCTTTGCCACCTTCTGGGTCGAGAACGGCCAGATCCAGGCGCCGGTCAGCACCATGCGCTTCGACGACAGCGTCTACAGTTTGTTGGGTTCGCAACTTGAGGCGCTGACCCAGGAGCGGGAGCTGATTCTGTCGACCAGTACCTATGGCCAGCGCCAGACCAGTTCGAGCCATTTGCCGGGGGCCGTGGTCAAGCGCCTGACATTGACGTTGTAATAGATCGCGGGTCAAGCCCGCTCCGAGCGCAGGAGTGGTCTTGACCCGCGCTACAGTCCTGAAGGATCAGCCATGCCCAGCCGTGTCCCGCTCGACCCCGTCACCGCTCGCTGGATTCCGTGGGTGGTAGCCATCGCCTTCTTCATGCAGTCCCTGGACGGCACCATCCTCAACACCGCCCTGCCGGCCATGGCCAGGGACTTGGCTGAAGACCCGCTGCGCATGCAGTCGGTAATCATTGCCTACATGCTCACCGTGGCCTTGCTAATCCCCGCCTCGGGCTGGATTGCCGACCGTTTCGGCACCAAGCGGATCTTTTTCGGTGCGATCCTGCTGTTCAGCCTCGGCTCGCTGCTGTGCGCCCTGTCTGAAACCCTGAGCATGCTGGTGGCGGCGCGGGTAGTCCAAGGCCTGGGCGGCGCCTTGATGCTGCCGGTCGGGCGCCTGGTGGTGCTGCGCGCCTACCCCCGTTCGGAGCTGGTGCGGATCATGAGCTTCATCACCATTCCCGGCCTTCTCGGTCCTTTGCTGGGCCCGACCATGGGCGGCTGGTTGGTGGAGATTCTCAGCTGGCATTGGATCTTCCTGCTCAATCTGCCGGTCGGCGCCATAGGCTGCTATGCCGTGTGGCGTTTCATCCCCGACCTGCGCGGCAGTGAGCGCACGCGCTTCGACGGCGTCGGTTTCGTGCTGTTCGGCGCGGCCATGGTGTTGATCACGATCGCCATGGAGGGCCTGGGCGAACTGCACTTGCCGCACCTGCGGGTAATGCTGCTGCTGTTTGCCGGCATGGCGTGCCTGGCAGCCTACTGGCTGCGCGCAGGCAGCATCGACAACCCGCTGTTCTCGCCCCGGCTGTTTCGCACCCGGACCTTCTCCGTCGGCATCCTGGGCAACCTGTTCGCCCGCCTGGGCAGTGGTGCCCTGCCATTCCTGGTGCCATTGCTGCTGCAGGTGGCCCTGGGCTATTCGCCGGCCCAGGCCGGGATGAGCATGATCCCCCTGGCGGCGGCGGCCATGCTGGCCAAATCCATCGCCCGCCCGCTGATCGAGCGCTTTGGCTACCGAACCATCCTCACCGGCAATACCCTGCTCCTCGGCCTGCTGCTGGCCAGCCTGGGCCTGGTGGATGAGCAGACGCCCTATGGGCTGCTGCTGTTCCAGTTGGGCTTGCTCGGTGCGGTCAACTCCATGCAGTTCACGGCGATGAACACCGTCACCCTGATCGACCTGGACGATGCCAGCGCCAGCAGCGGCAACAGCCTGCTGTCGGTGGTGGCGCAGTTGTCTCTGAGCCTGGGTGTCGCCTGCGCCGGCGCACTGCTGGGAGGCTTCAGCGCCGCGGGCAGTGCCGAGGGCGTAGACAGCACACTGGGCGCTTTCCAGCTCACTTTCCTGACCATCGGCCTGATGGCCATGCTGGCAGCAGCAATCTTCATGCAACTGTCCAAGGCGGACGGAAGGCGTGCCCCTCGTCCGGAACCGGAGATCGAGCCTTAGGGCGAAAGGCCATGAGGCTGGTACACTGCGCGACATTTTGTTTTGCAGGCCCGCCTCGTGACCACCATTGCCACCGCCTTCGCCACTTTGCCGCTGTCCGCCGCCATGCTGGCCAACCTGGACGCCCTCGGCTACGCCCAGATGACCCCGATCCAGGCCCAGAGCCTGCCGGTAATCCTCAAGGGCATGGACCTGATCGCCCAGGCCAAGACCGGTAGCGGCAAGACCGCCGCCTTTGGCATCGGCCTGCTCAACCCGATCAACCCGCGCTACTTCGGCTGCCAGGCCCTGGTGCTGTGCCCCACGCGCGAGCTGGCCGACCAGGTCGCCAAGGAGCTGCGCCGCCTGGCCCGCGCCGAAGACAACATCAAGATCCTGACCCTGTGCGGCGGCGTTTCGCTGGGCCCGCAGATCGCCTCGCTGGAGCACGGTGCGCACATCATCGTCGGCACCCCGGGCCGCGTGCAGCAACACCTGAGCAAGGGCACCCTGGTGCTCGATGGCCTCAACACGCTGATTCTCGACGAAGCCGACCGCATGCTCGACATGGGCTTCTACGACGCCATCGCCGACATCATCGGGCAAACCCCCAAGCGCCGTCAGACCCTGCTGTTCTCGGCCACTTATCCGTCCGGTATCAAGCAACTGGCCTCGAGCTTCATGCGCGACCCGCAGACCGTGAAGGTCGAAGCCCTGCACGCCGACAGCCAGATCGAACAGCGTTTCTACGAAATCGCCCCCGAGCAGCGCATGGAAGCAGTGAGCAAAGTGCTGGGGCACTTCCGCCCGCAGTCCTGCGTGGCGTTCTGCTTCACCAAGCAGCAGTGCCAGGAGCTGGTCGAGCACCTGCAGGCCAAGGGCATCTCGGCCCAGGCCCTGCATGGCGACCTGGAGCAGCGCGACCGTGACCAGGTCCTGACCCTTTTCGCCAACCGCAGCCTGTCGGTACTGGTAGCCACTGACGTCGCCGCCCGCGGCCTGGACATCGATGCCCTGGACATGGTCATCAACGTCGAGCTGGCCCGCGACGCCGAGATCCACGTACACCGTGTAGGCCGTACCGGCCGCGCCGGTGAAAAAGGCCTGGCCGTCAGCCTCGTCGCCCCAGCCGAAGGCCATCGCGCCCAGGCCATCGAAGCGATGCAGAAAGCGCCGCTGCGCTGGGAACAGCTCGACAGCCTCAAGGCCCAGGGCGGCGCTCCGCTGCTGCCGACCATGAGCACTCTGTGCATTGCCGCCGGCCGTAAAGACAAGCTGCGTCCGGGCGATATCCTCGGTGCCCTGACCGGTGACGCCGGCTTGCCGGGTACCCAGGTTGGCAAGATCGCGATTTTTGACTTCCAGGCCTTTGTGGCGGTGGAACGTACGGTGGCCAAGCAGGCGCTGGCGCGCCTGAACAGCGGCAAGATCAAGGGCCGTTCGCTGCGGGTGCGGATCGTTTGAAAACCTTCGTCGCGGGGCAAGTCGAGACATCTCGACTTGCCCCGCGATCGCTTCACCCAAAATTCTTGAGGAATCAGCAGTGCGTTCCACCGAAGTAATCATCATTGGCGCAGGCGCCGCCGGCCTGATGTGTGCCCTGACTGCCGCCCGCCGCGGCCGCCAGGTGCTGCTGCTCGACCACGCCAACAAGCCAGGCAAGAAGATCCTGATGTCCGGCGGTGGCCGCTGCAACTTCACCAACATGTACACCGAACCTGCCAACTTCCTCTCGCAGAACCCGCACTTCTGCAAGTCGGCCCTGGCCCGCTACACCCAATGGGACTTCATCGAGATGGTCGGCAAGCACGCCGTGCCCTATCACGAGAAGAAGCTCGGCCAACTGTTCTGCGATAACAAATCCAGCGACATCCTCGACATGCTCCTGGCCGAATGCAGCAATGCCGGCGCCGAACTGCGCATGGACACTCGCATCGACCAGGTCGAGAAGGTCGACGGCGGCTACCTGCTCGAAACCAGCGCCGGTCAGTTCCAGTGCCAATCGCTGGTGATCGCCACCGGCGGGTTGTCGATCCCGACCCTGGGCGCTACCGGTTTCGGCTATCAGGTCGCCCGCCAGTTCGGCCATAGCCTGCTGCCTACCCGCGCCGGCCTTGTGCCCTTCACCATCACCGAGCCGCAGCTCAAGGCGATCTGCACCGAGCTGTCCGGCACCTCGGTGGACTGCGTGACCAGCTGCAATGGCACCAGCTTCCGTGAAAACCTGCTGTTCACCCACCGCGGGCTGAGCGGGCCGGCGATCCTGCAGATCTCCTCGTTCTGGGAAACCGGTGACAGCGTCGAGATCAACCTGCTACCCGAGCACGACGCGCTGAGCTGGCTGCAACAGCAACAGAGCGAGCGACCCAATACCGAGCTCAAGACCCTGCTTGGCGAAATCTTTACCAAGAAGATGGCCAACTTGCTCGCCGAGCACTGGTTCGTCTCCAAGCCGATGAAGCAATACACCCCGGCGGAGCTCGCCCAGGTCAGCGACAAGCTGGCGGCCTGGCAGGTGGTGCCGGCCGGCACCGAGGGCTACCGCACTGCCGAGGTGACCCTGGGTGGCGTCGATACCCGCGAAGTGTCATCCAAGACCATGGAGTCGCTGAAAAGTCCGGGCCTGTACTTTATCGGCGAAGTGCTCGATGTCAGCGGTCACCTCGGCGGCTTCAACTTCCAGTGGGCCTGGGCCTCGGCGTACGCGGCTGCGCAGTTCGTCTAACCTTCGCGGTAGAATCAGCGCATCAAGGAACAAATTTTGCTGGTCAGGTGACGGTGGTAACACCACTGCCATCTGACTGGCTCAATTTCGATCATCGCTCAAGGCCTGCCGACCCGACATGTCATCCTCCTCGCTCAGCCAATCGTTGCGCCGCCTCTGGGCCCTGGACAAATTCAGCTATGCCATCCGTGTTCTGATCGCCCTCACCGGCAGCATGTTGCTGTGCTGGTACCAGGACGAGATGAGCCTGCTGATTCCGCTGTTCCTGGGCATTATCGCCAGCGCCCTGGCCGAGACCGACGACAGTTGGCAAGGACGCCTCAATGCCCTGGCCGTGACCCTGGTGTGCTTTACCGTCGCGGCGTTGTCGGTGGAGCTGCTGTTCCCGTATCCGATCATTTTCGTCTGCGCCCTGGCCCTGGCCAGTTTTGCCCTGACCATGCTCGGCGCACTGGGTGAACGCTATGGCGCGATCGCCTCGGCCACGCTGATTCTCTCGGTCTACACCATGATCGGCGTCGACCAGCGTGGTGGCGAAGTCACCGATTTCTGGCACGAGCCGCTGCTGCTGGTGGCCGGCGCCGCCTGGTACGGATTGCTGTCGGTGCTGTGGCAGGCGCTGTTCTCCAACCAGCCGGTGCAGCAGAGCCTGGCGCGGTTGTTTCGCGAGCTGGGGCGCTACCTCAAGCTCAAGGCCACGCTGTTCGAACCGATCCGCCAACTGGACGTCGAGGCCCGGCGCCTGGAGCTGGCCCAGCAAAACGGTCGGGTCGTGGCCGCACTCAACGCCGCCAAGGAGATCATCCTGCACCGGGTCGGCAACGGCCGCCCGGGCTCCAAGGTCAGCCGCTACCTGAAGCTGTACTTCCTGGCCCAGGACATCCACGAACGCGCCAGCTCCTCGCACTACCCCTACAACGCCCTGACCGAAGCCTTCTTCCACAGTGATGTGCTGTTCCGCTGCCAGCGCCTGCTACGCCAACAAGGTGTGGCCTGCCAGCAGTTGTCCGAGTCGATCCAGCTACGCCAGCCGTTCATCTACGACACCGGCTTTGCCCAGGCGCTGGAAGACCTCAATGCGTCCCTGGAACACCTGCGCATCCAGAGCAACCCGGCCTGGCGCGGGCTGCTGCGTTCGCTGCGCGCCCTGGCCGCCAACCTGACAACCCTGGATCGTCTGCTCAGCGATGCGAGCAATCCGGACAACCTCGCCGACGCCAGCGACAGCAGCCTGCTCGACCGTTCACCGCACAGCCTGGCGGATGTCTGGAACCGTCTGCGCCAGCAGATGACACCGACCTCCTTGCTGTTTCGCCATGCCCTGCGCCTGCCCCTGGCATTGTCGATCGGCTATGGCATGGTGCACCTGATCCACCCCACCCAGGGCTACTGGATCATCCTCACCACCCTTTTCGTCTGCCAGCCCAACTACGGTGCGACGCGGCGCAAGCTGGTGCAGCGGATCATCGGTACCGGCATCGGCCTGACGGTCGGCTGGGCGCTGTTCGACCTGTTCCCGAGCCCGATCATCCAGTCACTGTTCGCGGTGGCAGCCGGGGTGGTGTTCTTCGTCAACCGCACCACTCGCTACACCTTGGCCACGGCAGCAATTACCCTGATGGTGCTGTTCTGCTTCAACCAGATTGGCGACGGCTACGGGCTGTTCCTGCCGCGCCTGTTCGATACCCTGGTGGGCAGCCTGATCGCAATCCTGGCGGTGTTCCTGTTCCTGCCCGACTGGCAGGGCCGGCGCCTGAACAAGGTGCTGGCCAACACCTTGAGCTGCAACAGCACCTACCTGCGCCAGATCATGCAGCAGTACGCCCAGGGCAAGCGTGATGACCTGGCCTACCGCTTGGCTCGGCGCAACGCCCACAACGCCGATGCCGCGCTGTCGACCACCCTGGCCAACATGCTCATGGAGCCGGGGCATTTTCGTAAGGAAGCGGATGTCGGCTTTCGCTTCCTGGTGCTCTCGCACACCTTGCTCAGCTATCTCTCGGGCCTGGGCGCGCACCGTGAAACCACCTTGCCGGCCGACGTTCACGAGCAGTTGATCGATGGTGCTGGTGCCAGCCTGGCCAAGAGCCTGGACGAAATTGCCGAAGGCCTGGCCAGCAAGTTGCCGGTGGCCATCCACAGTGATGACGAAGAAGCCCTGGCCAATGCGCTCGAGCAGATGCCCGAGGATATGGAGGAAAACCAGCGCCTGGTGCAGACGCAACTGGCCCTGATCTGTCGCCAGCTGGGCCCCTTGCGCACCCTCGCCGCCCATTTGATCAAGGATGCCGAGGCCTGATCAGAAGCCATGATACTCAAGCAAGCGTGCGTAGCTGCCATCGGCCTTCATCTGGGCGATGGCGCGATTGAAGTCGGCGACGATCTTTTCATGGCCCGGGGTCTTGAGGCTGACCAGAATATGCAGGGTATTCTCGGCCAAAGGCTTGTCGACGAGCTCGACACTATCACGAACCCAGCGAGATTCACGCTGCAGAAAGTAGCGGGCGACGTACTCGTCTTCAAGAGTCAGTCCCACCCTGCCTGCAGCCAGCATGCGTACCGCCACTGAAAAATTGCGTACCGGTATCTTCTGCAACTGGCTGTCGGCATCGAACTCGGGCGAGTACGCATAGTCGCGGACAATGGCGATGGGATAGGGATAGAGGTCGCTCAAGACGTTGAAGCGAAAGTCATCGCCCTTCTGCTTGAGCACGCGAACATGGTTGGTCAGGTAGCTGGCGGAGAACTGTCCGATGTGGGTGCGGCTTTCATTGAGCCAGGCGTTGATCAGTACGTCGTATCGTCCCTCACCTATTCCAAGCAGCGCCCGCGCCCAGGGCACCTGCTCGAACTCACTGTCATAGCCTGCACGCTGCAAGGCGGTGGTGACAATCACCGTAGCCAGGCCCCCACCGGGTTTGCTGGCATCGGTGAAAGGGGGCCAACTGTCTGCGACCAGACGTAGTTTTTCCGCATGCGCGGCATTGAACGCCAGCAGCAACCCCAGAAAACCCCAGGCTCGAAGCAGTGTAGGCATGCTCAAATCCCTTAGCAGGCGTGTCGTTACACGCCGTTGATAGCAACTGCTTGAGCGTTTCCGGTGTCCGCAAGTGTGCGCAGGTTACACAAAGATGAAACCTGGCGCAGCGCGCAATGATATCAAATTGCCTCTACTTTGAGCTGCGTCACACCTTGAGTCGGGGTCGCGCACTTTGAACCTCGTCGTTGCTCCTTTCATCTGCCATGATCAAGGCAATCAACTGCTTGAGAGCTACTTATGTCCATCGACTGGATCTGCAAACATCACAGCGACCTTGGCAAGGAACAACTCTATGCCATTCTGCAACTACGCACCCAAGTCTTCGTTGTAGAGCAGAAGTGCGCCTACCAGGACGTCGATGGCCAGGACCTGGACGGCGACACCTGCCACTTGATGGGTTGGGAAAATGACACGCTGCAGTGCTACTTGCGCTTGCTCGACCCACAGTCCCAGGGCGGTGACGTAGTGATCGGTCGCGTGGTGACTGCGCCATCGGCACGCGGCCGGGGGCTGGGGCATGAACTGATGGAAGAGGCCCTCGAACAGGCCGAAAAGCACTGGCCGGGCGTGCCGGTGTATCTGTCTGCCCAGGCGCACCTGCAAGACTACTACGGGCGTTATGGCTTTGTGGTGGTGGGTGAGGAGTACTTGGAAGACGACATACCGCATATCGGTATGCGTCGCGGCTGAACGCATCGCGGGGCAAGCCCGCTCCTGCAGCAGGCGCGAACTTGCTCCTCGATGGGCCTTCAAGGATACCCAAGCACCTCGCGAATCCCCCGCAGGTGCTGGATGATCCACTGCTTGTCGATCGCCCCCCAATCACGAATCCGGTAATGCCCGGCGTGATTGCGCGCGCCTTCCTGCTGCTCGAACTCACAGACAATATCCAGGTCAGCCAGCGCGGCGATGGTGTCCTGGGCGGTACGTCGGGGCATGCCGGTTGCCTCCATCAACGCAGGCACGCTGCTGGCCGTCTGGCTGTCGATCAGCCAGGCGACGTACAGGCGGCGGTAGAAGCTGGTCTTGGTCTTGCTCACGTCCATTGGCAGGTCCTTGCGGCTTACCCGTTGCCAGGCAGCTCGCGGTAGGTCAGGTAGACACGCAAGTCGAACTCCAGTTGATGGTAGCCCGGCAGCATGTGTTCACAGAGTTGATAAAACGCCTTGTTGTGATCGCTTTCCTTCAAGTGGGCCAGTTCATGCACCACGATCATCTTCAGAAATTGCGGCGCCGCCTCCTTGAACAAAGAGGCAATGCGGATTTCCTTCTTTGCCTTGAGCTTGCCCCCTTGCACTCGGGACACCGCCGTATGCAGCCCCAGCGCCCGGTGGGTCAAGTCCAGGCGATTGTCGAACAGGACCTTGTCCAGGTTGGGGGCGTTGCGCAGGTACTCCTGCTTCAGCCCTTGGGCGTAGCTGTACAGTGCCTTGTCGCTCTGCACGGCATGACGCTCCGGGTAGCGTTGCTGCAGGTAATCCCCCAGGCGATTGCTGGCGATCAATTGTCGGACCTGATCTTGCAGGGCGGGGGGATAGGCTTGCAGGTATTTGAGCGCGGTCATGAGGCGAAAGCAGGCGAAAAAAAGCAGTTTACCCAACTACAGCAGTCACCAGTCAAAAAAGCCCGGGAACTCACTCGCATCGGCGGCCGTCATGGGGTGCGCCACCAGGAAGCCCTGGGCGAACTCGCAACCGTTGGCGCGGAGCCAGCGAGCCTGCTCGCAGGTCTCGACTCCTTCGGCGATGGTGCTGATCCCAAACTGCTGGCAGAGCTCGATCACACTGCGGACCAGGGCGCCATCGACCACAGAGCCCGGCAGTTTCGCCACCAAATGGCGATCGAACTTGAGCGTATCAATGGGCAGGTCACGCAACAGCTTCAACGAGCAATCACCTGCGCCGAAGTCGTCCAGGGCAATATGCACGCCCAACTCGCGTAGTTTGTGCAGCTGCTTGAAGGCTTCATCGCGGTTGTACATCAGCGACGTCTCGGCGACTTCGACCTCCAGCTGAGCCGGTACAAGCCCGTGACTGACAATCACCCGCGCCAGCTCCTCAACCACATTGGGCATGGCAAACTGCACCCTGCTCAGGCTCATGCTCAGCACCACGTCCGGACCACAACACTCGCTCCAGGCCCGACGTTGCGACGCGCCTTGCTGGTAGATCCAACTGGCCAGGCGATTGATCAGCCGGGCCTCCTCGAGCAAGGGAATGAACAAACCCGGCGGCACATCCCCGACACTGGGATGGCGCCAGCGCAACAAGGCCTCGAAACCGCGCAAGCGGCCATCGGCGAAGGCAACCTGAGGCTGATAGACCAAGCTGAAATCCCTGTGCTCGATCGCATCGCGCACGCTGTCTTCGAGCATCAGCCGTGAGCGCGCCCGGCCATTGAGGTCATGATCGTAGTAACGATACTGCTGGCGCCCGGACTGCTTGGCTGCATACATCGCCGCATCGGCCGCACGCAGCAAGCCATCGAGGCCGAGCCCGCAATCCGGGTAGGTGGCGATACCGATACTGCCCCCCAGCGTCACCTCCAGCCCGTCGATGTCCTGGCAGATGGACACACGTTCGATCAATTTTTCGGCAAAGCGTGCAGCCTGTTCGGGACAGTCCAGCGCATCGAGCAACGCGGTGAACTCGTCACCGCCCATGCGTGCGAGTATCGCGCGGGTGCCCAGGCAGTCCTTGAACTGCTCGGCCACCCACCGCAGAACACGGTCACCGGCTTCATGACCAAGGGAGTCGTTGATTCGCTTGAAGCCATCCAGGTCCAGGTACAGCAAGGCCTGTGACTTGTCCGAGCGCTCATTGCATACCAATGCGCTCTCGGCGGCCTGGTAGAAGCCGCGCCGATTGAGCAGCCCCGTCAACGGGTCGGTCACAGCCTGATACTCCAGTTGCTGATGCAGGCTGCGCACCACCGACATGTCCAGCACCGTTACCACCATGGCCCGCCGCTCGCCCGGAAGTGGCGCGCACGACAGCGCCACCGGCAGCGGATGTCCGCCCGCAGTACGCAGCACAGCATCGTGAACGCGAAAAATTTCCCGGTCCAGATAGGTTTGATAGAACGGCGATTCGGCCCACACCGTCGCCCCCGGCGACTGTACATATGCCAGAAGATCAGTGCCCTGCAAACGTTCAACCGGCGCATCGAGCAGCCGGGAAATCGCTGGGTTGGCAAAGCAGATTAAGCCGTCATCGGCTACCACCAGAATGCCCTCGGCCGCATTTTCCAGCACCGAGGCATTGAAAGCGCGTTCGGTTTCCAGGTCGCGGCTCAAGCGCTGCAATGAACGCCTGTTGCGCTGCTGTTCAAGCAACGCCTGAACCTTGGGCTTGAGAATCTGCGGGTCGAAGGGTTTGAACAGGTAATCCACCGCACCACTGGCATAGCCCTTGAGCACGGCGGCCTGGGACTGCTCATTGGCGGTGAGGAAAATGATCGGCGTCAGCCGCGTACGCTGGCTGCCGCGCATAAGACGGGCGACCTCGAATCCATCCATGCCTGGCATCTGCACATCCAGCAGCACCAGGTCCACTTCGTGCTCGAGCAGCGCACTCAGGGCTTCGGTCCCCGAGTTCGCAGTCAGTACCTGCCAGTCCTGACGCGCCAGCAAGGCGCGCATGCTGACCAGGTTTTCCGGGTAGTCATCAACGACCAGCAGTACTGAGCCGTTTTCATGTGACGGAGGTTGCGCGCAATCCATGCTGCTTCTCTTGTGGCACAGGTCGTACTTCGGTTGAAGTCCGAGCCTAACTCTAGACCTCGCTGCCTTAAATCTGAAGTTATCACCTTGCCACTACCCACGGAAACTCTCGTTAGCCGACTAACGGTCTGTCCGATCAGGCCATACCTGCCTCTACATTGGCGCCAGGCATAAAAAAACCCGCATCACTGCGGGTTTTTTACACGGTCAGGTCTTAATTGACCTTGGCCGCCAGCTCGCCCTTGAGGTAGCGCTGGAACATGCCTTCCAGGGAGATCGGCTTGATCTTGGAAGCATTGCCGGCAGTACCGAACGCTTCGTAACGGGCGATGCAGACATCACGCATGGCCGTTACGGTGGCGCCGAAGAACTTGCGCGGGTCGAACTCGCTCGGATTCTGCGCCATCAGGCGACGCATGGCACCCGTGGAAGCCAGGCGCAGGTCGGTGTCGATGTTGACCTTGCGCACACCGTGCTTGATGCCTTCGACGATTTCTTCGACCGGCACGCCGTAGGTTTCCTTGATGTCGCCGCCGTACTGGTTGATGATCGCCAGCCATTCCTGCGGAACCGAGGAAGAACCGTGCATCACCAGGTGGGTGTTGGGGATGCGCTTGTGAATCTCTTTGATACGGTCGATCGCCAGCACGTCACCGGTCGGTGGCTTGGTGAACTTGTAGGCACCGTGGCTGGTGCCGATGGCGATGGCCAGCGCATCGACCTGGGTCTTCTTGACGAAGTCGGCAGCTTCTTCCGGATCGGTCAGCATCTGGCTGTGATCCAGGATACCTTCGGCACCGATACCGTCTTCTTCACCGGCCATGCCGGTTTCCAGCGAGCCCAGGCAGCCCAGCTCGCCTTCAACCGAAACGCCGCAGGCGTGCGCCATGGCAACGGTCTGCTGGGTGACACGGACGTTGTACTCGTAGTCGGTAGGGGTCTTGCCGTCTTCGCCGAGCGAGCCGTCCATCATCACCGAGCTGAAGCCCAGCTGGATCGACCGCTGGCACACGTCAGGGCTGGTACCGTGGTCCTGGTGCATGCACACCGGGATATGGGGGAATTCTTCGATCGCGGCCAGGATCAGGTGACGCAGGAACGGGGCACCCGCATATTTGCGGGCACCGGCCGAGGCCTGGACAATCACCGGAGAGTCGGTCTTGTCGGCGGCTTCCATGATGGCGCGCATCTGCTCGAGGTTGTTGACGTTGAAAGCCGGAACGCCGTAGCCGAATTCGGCGGCGTGGTCCAGCATCTGGCGCATGCTAATGAGTGCCATTGTGTATCTCTCTCCCGACAAGCGTCGTTTTTCGTGCAAGCCTGCCGCAGTGGCGGTTGCTATTCAAGTAGTGTGGGCCGCCTCCAGGCAGCCCGGCCAGTCACGGCGCCTTGCAGCCCCGCCCTATCAAATCGTTGGTGGCAGCCCAGTACACCAGGCCTTCGTCACCCTTGCTGTGGAACGCCAGCACACCATCGCTGTACAACGAACCGGAAGCGCCTGGCTCGGCCTTGAGCCGGTAGACCTGATCACCGCCGCCCAGACGCACGTCCAGGCTCTGTTGACTGCTGTCGGCAAAGCGCCAGAGCACTTCAGCCTTGCTGTCGCAAACCCATCGGGTCCAGTTGTCCGAGGGTGTCTCCTTCGGCGTGAAGCT
Organism: Pseudomonas vranovensis; assembly: GCF_040438935.1. Taxonomy (NCBI): domain Bacteria; kingdom Pseudomonadati; phylum Pseudomonadota; class Gammaproteobacteria; order Pseudomonadales; family Pseudomonadaceae; genus Pseudomonas; species Pseudomonas vranovensis. The sequence goes on from NZ_CP159259.1 coordinate 4,425,051, forward strand.
TGCACATCCACCGAGTACTGCCAAGGCCAACAGGGCCACGACACCTTTCATCCAATATCCTCTAGCAGACCACAAACAGGCCGGTAGGTTGCCATCAACCGATCAAGGGCAACCCTGGGCTCGGCGCTGGTGCTCGTCGTCGTACTTCTCAAGGCCATCCGGGCCGAGTCGCTTGTTGATCACAGGAGCGGTCTCCGCCTGCCATTCAGACTGATAGCAGCCACCTTTCGGCGCATCGGGCTGATCGGCCTCAGGCGCCGGATTGCTGGAGCAGGCGCCCAGCAATCCGACCAGGACAAACACAGGCAATCGCTTGACCATCAGGTCGCTCCCTTTGCCAGGCGCTGAGCAAATCAGGCCTTGGCCCGTTGTTCCAGTACTTCCACCGCTGGCAGGACCTTGCCCTCGACGAACTCGAGGAACGCACCGCCACCGGTAGAAATGTAGGAGATTTGCTCGGCAACGCCATATTTGTCGATGGCGGCCAGGGTATCGCCACCACCGGCGATGGAGAACGCGGCGCTTTCCGCGATGGCCTTGGCCAGTACCTTGGTGCCGTTACCGAACTGGTCGAACTCGAAGACACCAACCGGACCATTCCACAGAATGGTCTTGGACGACTTCAGCAGCTCGGCGAAGTTGGCCGCGGTCTGCGGACCGATGTCGAGAATCATGTCGTCGTCGGCAACGTCGGCAACCAGCTTGACGGTAGCAGCGGCGCTTTCAGCGAATTCCTTGGCAACCACCACATCCACCGGCAGCGGGACGTTGACCTTGGCGGCGATGGCCTTGGCGGTGTCGATCAGGTCAGGTTCGTACAGCGACTTGCCCACTGGGTGACCGGCAGCGGCCAGGAAGGTGTTGGCGATGCCGCCACCGACGATCAGCAGGTCGCAGACCTGGCTCAGGCTGTTGAGCACGTCCAGCTTGGTCGACACCTTGGAGCCGGCAACGATGGCAGCCATCGGCTTGGCCGGGGCCTTGAGGGCCTTGCCCAGGGCGTCCAGCTCGGCGGCCAGCAGCGGGCCAGCAGCCGCCACCTTGGCGAACTTGGCCACGCCGTGGGTCGAGCCCTCGGCTCGGTGGGCAGTACCGAAGGCGTCCATCACGAACACGTCGCACAGGGCTGCGTATTTTTGCGCCAGCTCGTCGGCGTTCTTTTTCTCACCCTTGTTGAAGCGCACGTTTTCGAACAACACGAGGTCACCGGCCTGGACCTGGACACCGTCGAGGTAGTCGGCAACCAGGGGTACTTCACGGCCCAGGGCCTTGCTCAGGTAATCGGCTACCGGCTTGAGGCTGTTCTCGGCCGAGAACTCGCCTTCGGTCGGACGGCCCAGGTGCGAGCAGACCATCACGGCCGCACCCTTTTCCAGGGCCAGCTTGATGGTCGGCAGCGAAGCGAGGATACGCGCATCGCTGGCAACCACACCGTCCTTCACAGGCACGTTGAGGTCTTCGCGGATCAGTACGCGCTTACCTTGCAGATCGAGGTCGGTCATCTTCAACACGGTCATGAATGCGGTCCTTCAGGGATGTTTGCTAGTGGAGCGGGTTTGATTGACGACGTGCAGGTAATGTTCGGCAACGTCGAGCATACGGTTGGCAAAACCCCATTCGTTATCGAACCAGGCCAGCAGGTTGACCAGCCGGGGGCCGGAAACGCGGGTCTGGCTGGCATCGACAATGGCCGAATGTGGGTCATGGTTGAAATCACAACTGGCGTGCGGTAACTCGGTGTAGGCCAGGAGTCCCTTCAGCGGGCCGCTCAGGGCCGCATCGCGCAGCACCTGGTTGACCTCTGCCGCAGTGGTATCGCGGGCGGTCTGCAGGGTGATGTCCAGGCACGACACGTTGACGGTCGGCACACGTACGGCTTTGGCCTGAATTCGCCCGGCAAGTTCCGGCAACAACCGCTCGATGCCGCGCGCAAGTCCGGTGGACACCGGAATCACCGACTGGAACGCCGAGCGGGTGCGGCGCAGGTCTTCATGGTGATAAGCGTCGATCACCGGCTGGTCGTTCATTGCCGAGTGGATCGTGGTAATCGACACGTATTCAAGGCCGAACGCCCGGTCCAGTACCCGCAGCAGCGGCACGCCGCAGTTGGTGGTGCAGGAAGCGTTGGAGACCAGCAGTTCATTGCCTTTGAGGCAGTCCTGGTTGATGCCGTAGACAACCGTCGCATCGACGTCCGCCTCGCTGGCCATCGGCTGGGAAAACAGCACCCGCGGCGCGCCGGCTTCAAGAAAACGCTGGCCATCGGCACGGGTGTTGTAGGCACCGGAACACTCCAGTACCAGATCGACATCCAGTGCTGCCCAGTCGATCCCTTCCGGGGTGGCACTGCGCAAAACCTTCACGCAGTCGCCATTGATATGCAGACAATCGCCGTCGACCTTCACCTCGCCGGGAAAACGCCCGTGGGTGGAGTCGAAGCGTGTCAGGTATTCGATACTGGCCTGATCGGCCAGGTCGTTCAGCGCGACGATCTCGAAGCCCGCCTTCGCCCCCCGTTCAAAGAGTGCGCGCAAGACGCAACGACCAATACGGCCATAGCCGTTGAGTGCAACTTTGTAAGGACGCGTTTGGGGCATGGGATGCTCACGGAACAGAAGCGTTATCTGCAATCGCGGGGCAAGCACGCTCCTACAGTCCTGTAGGAGCGTGCTTGCCCCGCGATGAATCCAACTCTATCGATCAGTCTTCCAGCAGCTCTTCAGCAGTACCCAGGATGTTTTCCAGGGTGAAACCGAACTCTTCGAACAAGGCGGCCGCAGGGGCCGACTCGCCGTAGGTGGTCATGCCGATCACGCGGCCTTCGAGGCCGACGTACTTGTACCAGAAGTCGGCATGGGCCGCTTCGATAGCGATACGCGCACCGACCTGCAGCGGCAGGACCGACTGTTTGTAGGCAGCATCCTGGGCATCGAAGACGCTGGTGCATGGCATCGATACAACACGGACCTTGCGGCCCTGCTCGGTCAGCTTGTCAAAGGCCTGAACGGCCAGGCCCACTTCGGAACCGGTGGCGATCAGGATCAGCTCAGGCTCGCCTGCGCAGTCTTTCAGCACGTAGCCGCCACGGCTGATGTCAGCGATCTGGCCGGCGTCACGGGTTTGGTGCTGCAGGTTCTGACGCGAGAAGATCAGCGCCGAAGGGCCGTCCTTGCGCTCCAGGGCGTGCTTCCACGACACCGCCGATTCAACGGCGTCGGCTGGGCGCCAGGTGTCCAGGTTCGGGGTGCTGCGCAGGCTGGTCAGCTGCTCGATCGGCTGGTGAGTCGGGCCGTCTTCGCCCAGACCGATAGAGTCGTGGGTGTAGACGTGAATCACGCGCTGCTTCATCAGGGCCGACATGCGCACAGCGTTGCGGGCGTATTCCATGAACATCAGGAAGGTCGCACCGTAAGGCACCAGGCCGCCGTGCAGGGCAACACCGTTCATGATTGCGGTCATGCCGAATTCACGCACGCCGTAGAACATGTAGTTGCCGCTGGCATCTTCAGCGCTGACGCCCTTGCAGCCTTTCCACAGGGTCAGGTTGGAACCGGCCAGGTCAGCCGAACCACCGAGGAACTCTGGCAGCAGAGGACCGAAGGCGTTCAGGGTGTTCTGGCTGGCTTTACGGCTGGCGATGGTTTCGCCCTTGGCCGCAACGTCAGCGATGTAGGCCGCAGCCTTCTCGGAGAAATCAACCGGCAGTTCGCCACTCAGGCGACGCTTCAGCTCGCTGGCCAGTTCAGGGAAGGCAGCGGCGTAGGCCGCGAAACGCTGGTCCCACTCGGCTTCAACGGCCTTGCCGGCTTCCTTGGCATCCCACTCGGCGTAGATGTCAGCCGGGATCTCGAACGGACCGTGGTTCCAGTTCAGCTCTTTGCGGGCCAAGGCGATTTCGTCATTGCCCAGTGGCGCGCCGTGGCAATCTTCCTTGCCCTGCTTGTTCGGCGAGCCGAAGCCGATGATGGTCTTGCAGCAGATCAGGGTCGGCTGCTCGCTCTTGCGGGCGGTCTCGATGGCGGTCTTGATTTCGTCGGCGTCATGGCCGTCGACATTGCGGATCACCTGCCAGTTGTAGGCTTCGAAACGCTTCGGCGTGTCGTCGGTGAACCAGCCTTCGACTTCGCCGTCGATGGAGATGCCGTTGTCATCGTAGAAGGCGATCAGCTTGCCCAGGCCCAGGGTACCGGCCAGGGAAGCGACTTCGTGGGAGATGCCTTCCATCATGCAACCATCACCCAGGAACACATAAGTGTGGTGATCGACGACGTTGTGGCCTTCGCGGTTGAACTGGGCGCCCAGGACTTTTTCAGCGATGGCAAAACCCACGGCGTTGGCCAGGCCCTGGCCGAGCGGACCGGTGGTGGTCTCGACGCCTGCGGTGTAGCCGAACTCCGGGTGGCCCGGGGTGCGGCTGTGCAGCTGGCGGAAAGCCTTCAGGTCATCGATCGACAGGTCGTAGCCGGTCAGGTGCAGCAGCGAATAGATCAGCATCGAGCCGTGGCCGTTGGACAGCACGAAGCGGTCACGGTCAGCGAAGTCCGGGTTGCTCGGGCTGTGCTTCAGATAGTCGCGCCAAAGAACTTCGGCGATATCCGCCATGCCCATGGGGGCACCGGGGTGACCGCTGTTGGCCTTCTGCACGGCATCCATGCTGAGTGCTCGAATGGCGTTGGCACGTTCACGACGGCTGGGCATCGCTTATCTCCTGGGGGTTGAAAGTTACGAAACGAAAAAAGGCGGTTATTTTCGCCCAGGCATGCGTCCGGGGGCAATGACGGATGGTCGATGCAGCATGATTTTCCTGTGTTTGAGTGCAGATTTAGGCGATAGCCCGGCCAAACAGCGGATTCGGTCGACTCTGCTGCGACGAATTGCCCCGCCTATCGCTCAATATCAAAACTTTTTGATATTGCGCTTGCGACGCCGGGGCACCCTGACTAGACTGCCGCCCCATGAATCTTCGTTTGCCGTCAATCCACCCTGAACAAAGCGACGAGCTGGCCGCCCTGTGCAAGGCCAGTGGCGACCCGTTGCGCCTGAACGTCTTGCGCGCACTGGCCAACGATTCGTTCGGGGTACTGGAGCTGGCGCAGATCTTCGCCATCGGTCAGTCGGGAATGAGCCACCACCTCAAGGTGCTATCCCAGGCGGCACTGGTGGCGACGCGGCGCGAAGGCAACGCGATCTTTTATCGCCGTGCCTTGCCCGATGCCCTGCGCCTGGGCGGCAAGCTGCATGCGGCCTTGCTGGAGGAAGTCGATGGCCTGGCCCTGCCGGACGATGTCCAGGCGCGCATCGGCCAGGTCCAGCAACGGCGCGCGGCCACCAGCCAGGACTTTTTCCAGCGCGTCGAAGAAAAATTCCGCGCCCAGCAGGATCTGATCGCGGGACTTCCCCAGTACCGCGAAAGCCTGTTGGCGCTGCTCGACAACTTGAGCTTTGGACCCGACGCCGGCGCCCTTGAAGTGGGCCCTGGCGATGGAGAATTTCTTCCAGAACTGGCCCGGCGCTTTGCCCGGGTCACGGCACTGGACAACAGCCCGACCATGCTCGACCTGGCCCGCCAGGTCTGTGAGCGAGAAGGTCTGGCGAATGTGAACCTGCAGTTGGCCGATGCACTCAGTGCAACGGATGTGGACGCCGACTGCGTAGTGCTGAACATGGTCCTGCACCATTTCAGCGCCCCGGCCGAAGCCCTGCGGCAGCTGGCCAACCGTGTGAAGCCAGGCGGAAGCCTGTTGGTAACAGAGTTGTGCAGCCACGACCAGAGCTGGGCCAGAGAGGCCTGCGGCGATATCTGGCTGGGCTTCGAGCAGGACGACCTGGTCCGTTGGGCCAGCGCTGCGGGACTGGCTCCCGGGGACAGCCTCTATGTGGGCTTACGTAATGGTTTCCAGATCCAGGTCCGCCATTTTCAGCGACCGGCTGGCGACACTCACCATCGGTAAATTTTAGGAACCCGTCGAGATGAGCGAATACTCCCTTTTCACCTCCGAGTCCGTATCTGAAGGGCATCCGGACAAAATCGCCGACCAGATTTCGGATGCAGTGCTGGACGCCATCATCACCCAGGACAAATTCGCCCGTGTCGCCTGCGAGACCCTGGTAAAAACAGGTGTAGCGATCATCGCTGGCGAAGTGACCACCTCGGCCTGGGTAGACCTGGAAGAGATCGTGCGTAAAGTCATCGTCGACATCGGCTACAACAGCTCCGACGTCGGCTTTGACGGCGCCACCTGCGCCGTAATGAACATCATCGGCAAGCAGTCGGTAGACATTGCCCAGGGCGTTGACCGCAGCAAGCCGGAAGACCAGGGCGCTGGCGACCAGGGTCTGATGTTCGGCTATGCCAGCAACGAAACCGACGTGTTGATGCCCGCGCCGATCTGCTTCTCGCACCGCCTGGTCGAGCGCCAGGCCGAAGCACGCAAGTCCGGCCTGCTGCCGTGGCTGCGCCCGGATGCCAAGTCCCAGGTTACCTGCCGCTATGACGGCGGCAAGGTCGTCGGCATCGACGCCGTGGTCCTGTCGACCCAGCACAACCCTGAAGTCTCGCAGAAAGACCTCCAGGAAGCGGTCATGGAGCTGATCGTCAAGCACACCCTGCCTGCCGAACTGCTGCACAAGGACACCCAGTTCCACATCAACCCGACCGGCCAGTTCATCATCGGTGGCCCGGTGGGCGACTGCGGCCTGACCGGTCGCAAGATCATCGTCGACAGCTATGGCGGCATGGCCCGTCACGGCGGTGGCGCGTTCTCCGGCAAGGACCCGTCCAAGGTCGACCGTTCGGCAGCCTACGCCGGTCGCTACGTGGCCAAGAACATCGTGGCCGCCGGCCTTGCCGAGCGTTGCGAGATCCAGGTGTCCTACGCCATTGGCGTGGCTCAGCCTACTTCGATCTCGCTGAACACCTTCGGCACCGGCAAGATCGCCGACGACAAGATCATCCAGCTGGTGCGCGAGTGCTTCGACCTGCGTCCATACGCCATCACTACCATGCTCGACCTGCTGCACCCGATGTACCAGGAAACCGCTGCCTACGGCCACTTCGGTCGCATCCCACAGCAGAAGACAGTCGGCGACGACACCTTCACCACCTTCACCTGGGAACGCACCGACCGCGTCGACGCCCTGCGCGCCGCTGCCGGTTTGTAAGTAACAGGTCATGAACAGCCCCTGCCGGGCAACCGGCCGGGGCTTTTTTGTGCCTGGCGCAGCCGCGAGCTTGCCCTGCTGTCTCCCTACACACCCCCTAACAATGCTCTGCCCTCTCCCTCAAAAAGCCATCCTAGTCTGTGAGTTCACCCCGCAGAGCAAGGACGCTCGCCATGTTCCACAAACTGCTGCTCTCACTACTGCTGCTGCCCTGGCTCACCTGCACACACGCCCAGACGTGCCCTCAATGGCCCGCCGCCCAGGCCCAGGCCGAGATTCAGAACCTGCAGCACACCCTCGCCAACTGGGATGACCACTACCATGGAAAGGGCGTATCGCTGGTAGCTGACGAGCTCTACGACCAGAGCCGCACTCAGCTCGTACATTGGCGTTCGTGCTTCCCGGCGGCTAGGACCGTCACCGACAACCCGCTACAGGCAGCCAACGGCCCGGTTCCTCATCCCATCGCCCATACCGGCCTGGCAAAGCTGCCGGACGAGCAGGCGGTCGCGGCGTGGATGCAGGGCAAGCACGACCTGTGGATTCAACCCAAGGTCGACGGTGTTGCGGTCACCCTGGTGTATCAGGCCGGCCAACTGGTGTCTTTGACCAGCCGTGGCGATGGACGGGACGGGCACGACTGGAGCCGTCACATCCCGATGCTCAGCTCCGTCAATCGCCAACTGCCGCGCCCCGTGGACCTGGTACTTCAAGGCGAGCTCTATTGGCGCCTGGACGCCCACGTTCAGGCCGACGCCGGTAGCCGCAACGCCCGTGGCAATGTCGCGGGGCTACTCGCACGCAAGCAGCTCGATGAGCAGCAAGGCGCTGCCATCGGCCTGTTCGTCTGGGCATGGCCCCAAGGACCCGCGAGCCAGCAACAGCGGCTTGCCGGGTTGAGCGTCCTGGGTTTCACCGACACCGAGCACTACAGCGTGCCCATCCAGGGTATGGACGAAGCAGCACGATGGCGGGAGCACTGGTACCGCACCCCACTTCCGTTTGCCAGCGACGGTGTTGTGCTGCGCCAGGGCCAACGCCCAGATGGCAAGCGCTGGCAAGCCCGCGAGCCGTACTGGGTCGCCGCCTGGAAATATCCCTTTGCCCAGGCCCTGGCCGAGGTTAGGGCAGTGCAGTTCAACATCGGCCGGACTGGCCGCATCACGCCGGTTTTGCAGATCAAACCGGTACAACTGGATGATCGACAAATCCGCCAGGTGAGCACCGGCTCCCTCCAGCAATGGCAGCAACTGGACATCCGCCCGGGTGACCAGGTAGCGGTCAGCCTGGCTGGGCTGACCATTCCGCGCCTCGATGACGTTGTACACCGCACAGTGCAGCGTGCGGCCATCGAAGTACCGGACCCCGCCAACCACCATGCGCTCAGTTGCTGGCAGCCCAGTGAATCCTGCCGCGGGCAGTTCGTGGCTCGCCTGGATTGGCTGAGTGGAAAACAAGGGCTGGCCATGAAAGGCGTAGGGCCCGGGACCTGGGCCCGACTGGTCGACAGTGGCCTGGTCCGGAACCTGACTGACTGGCTTGAAATCACGGAAGACGACCTGCAGCAGGTGTCCGGCCTGGCCGAGCGCAGCCGCCAGCAACTTCTCTTTACATTTCAGCAAGCCCGCCAACAACCTTTCGATCGCTGGCTACGGGCCCTTGGAATTCCGGCCCCCAGCGCACTTGCACTCAAGGGCCCCTGGGCAGAACTTGCCCGCCGCGACGCCGCACAATGGCTGGAAGAACCCGGTATCGGCCGTGGCCGTAGCGCCCAACTGCTGGCGTTTTTCCGTTCCCCCGACGTACAAATGATGGCCGAACAATTGCACCGACATGCAATCGAGGGTTTCTAAATTTCCCGGATCAGGGCAGCATCATGAATTCTGCTGTCCCGCCTCACACGGAGCCCCTATGAAACTGCTATCACCTCTCGCCCTGTTCACTGCCTGTGGTCTGCTCGCCTCACCGCTGCTGGCTGCCGAAGAACAACCAGGGTTGACCGGTTGCGCAGCCAAGCGTCAGGCCATCAGCGAACAAATCGAACAGGCTCGCGCCCATGGCAACAAAGACCAGCAGGCCGGCCTGGAAAAAGCCTTGAGCGAAGTGACCGAACACTGCACCGATGCCGGCCTGCGCAAGGAGCGCGAGCAAAAAGTGCTCGACGCCCGCCATGAAGTGACCCAGCGCACCAAGGACCTGGACAAGGCCATGAAAAAAGGTGACGCCGAGAAAATCAACAAGCGCAAGGACAAGCTGGCCGAGTCCAAGAAAGAGCTGCAGCAAGCGCTGGATGAACTCGAGAAGTAAGACACACCACATCGCGGGGCAAGCCCGCTCCTATCGGTAGGAGCGGGCTTGCCCCGCGATGGCGTTTTCAATGATTGCGAAACTCGGTATGACAGGCTTTGCACGCCGCCTCGACCTTGTTCATTGGCGCTGCCAGCTCGGCCGCCTGCAGTGGCTGGGCGCGTGTCACCGCCACCAGCTCGGCAGTGCTGGCTTCCATCTGCTGAGCCAGGTCCTGGAAGCGCGCCTGTTGCTGCCAGACCTCAGGCCGGGCACTGGTCTCGTCTTCTTCGCGCACTTGCGGGAAGTGCTTCCACGGCTCACGGCTCAAGGCATCGAGCTTGACCGCGCCATCGGCGAACTTCTGCCCGTCGAACGCCAGGCGCCCACGCAGCATGCCGCCCAGGTCCTCACTGGTCTTGAGCATTTGCTTGAAGATGGTTTTACGCTGACCCAGCGGCGAGTTGGGATCAACGCCGCCACAGGCGGTCAGAGTGAGACAGGCCAGCAGCACAACAGAGAGTCGCTTGAGCATCATGGTAATTTCGGCTCACGGAAAAAAGCGGCCAGTATCCTCGCCTCGCCAGCAAAGACCAATACCCTTATTAACTCTAGGGGTTGCCAGGGGCGCTGAACCCCAGGTAATCCGCCAAGGAACGCTGTACATGAAATCTCACCTGCGCCCTCTGGCTTTGACGCTTTCGGCACTGGCGCTGCTCGCCGGCTGCAACGGCGGCGGCCCGGAAAAGCCCAAGCCCCATGCCGTTGCCACCTATGTGAGCCAGACCTGGAAAGACCTGCCCCAAGTCAGCGACCCTGACCTGCTGGCCGGCTTCGAAGCCTGGCGCAGCGCCTGCGAACGCCTCAAGCGCGATGCCATCTGGGCCAGCACCTGTGCAGCCGCGGCCGCCGTGCCCGCCGACAGTGGCCAGGTACGCACCTTTCTTCAAAGCCAGCTGGATGTCTACAGCATGCGTTCGGGTGAAAACAGTGCCAACGGCCTGATCACCGGCTACTACGAACCGGTGTACCCCGGCAGCCTGACCCAGACCGACACAGCCCATGTGCCGGTCTACGGCGTCCCCGACGACATGATCGTGGTCGCCCTGGACAGTGTCTATCCCGAGCTCAAGGGCAAGCGCCTGCGTGGCCGCATCGAGGGACGCACCCTCAAGCCCTACGACACCGCCGAGATAATCAACCAGCAAGGCGTGCCAGCACCGGTACTGGCCTGGCTGACCGACCCCATGGACCTGCAGTTCCTGCAGATCCAGGGCTCCGGGCGGATTCAACTGGAAAGCGGTCGCCAGTTGCGCGTTGGCTATGCCGACCAGAATGGCCACCCCTATCGCCCGATCGGGCGCTGGCTGGTCGAACAGGGGCAGTTGAAAAAAGAAGAAGTGAGCATGGGCGCCATTCATGGCTGGGCCCAGGCCAACCCGACGCGTGTCCCGGAACTGCTGGCGAGCAACCCCAGCTACGTGTTCTTCAGTACTCGTCCGGACAGCAATGAAGGCCCGCGCGGTTCGCTCAACGTGCCATTGACCGCGGGCTACAGCGTGGCCATCGACCGCAAGGTAATTCCCCTGGGCAGCCTGCTGTGGATCTCCACCACTCGCCCCGATGGCGCCCCGGTGGTTCGCCCGGTCGCAGCCCAGGACACCGGCGGCGCAATCACTGGCGAAGTGCGGGCAGACCTGTTCTGGGGTACCGGCGCCGAAGCGGGTGAGCTGGCAGGCAACATGAAGCAGCAGGGGCAGATCTGGCTGCTCTGGCCAAAAGGGGCTGCACTGCCTGAGGCGCCAAAGACGTTGTGACGCGCCAATTGCGGGGCAGGCCCGCTGCCACTGAGCGGACCTGCCCCGCGATTGCATTCACACTGACACGACAAAGAACGACACGATCAACGCCACCCCGGCAAACCACACCAGCGAACGCAACGCTGCCCAGTCAGCCAGGTAGCAGATGATGTAGAGCAGGCGGCTGGTGATGTACACCACCGCCAGCACGTCCTGGGTCACTTGCTCGGCATTGCCGACGATGTCGGCGATGATCACCGCAGCGGCAAAGGCCGGGAACGCTTCGAAGCTGTTCAACTGCGCCGCATGGGCCCGACGCGGCAAACTTTCGAGCGTCTCCTGGAAAGCCCGCGGGTCGTGGTTGTGGCGCAGGTTGAAGCGCCCGCTGCTGAGCTTGGCGATGCTGGTACACAGGATCGGCAGAAACAACGCAATCAATACACACCAGAAAGCAACGGTCATGGCTAAGTCCTTGTCGGTTGGAACATCAGAGTTTCATGATCAGCATGCCGATCAGCACCAGGGCACAGGCTAAGAGCCTGGGACCGCCAAAAGGTTCTTTGAGGTAGCGCATTCCGAACAGCACCACCAGAATCACACTGACCTCGCGCAACGCCGCCGCCTCGGCTACCGAACCCAACTGCATGGCCCAGAGCACCAACGCATAGCTGAGCAGCACGCAGATTCCCACTGCCAGCCCCAGCCGCCACTGCAACCGCCAAAACAGTACAAAGGGCGCACGCCGGGCGACACCGGCCAGCAACGGGAAGGGCCAGGCACTGAGCAGCGTCAACCACACAAGATAGTCCAGCGGCTGCGACCAGAGGCGAATCGCCTGGCCGTCGAACCAGGTGTAGCACCCGATGCACAGCCCGATCAGGGCCACGACCGGCAGCATCGACCAAGGCAGGCGATCACCTCCACCGCCCTGCCAGAGCAGGCAGGCCATACCACAGGGGATCAGCAGGATGCCGAGGATCTGCTGGTTGCTCAGCGTCTCGCCGGCAAAGGTCAACGTCAGCCCCAGCACCACCAGCGGCGACAGGCCACGCATCAGGGGATAGACCAGCCCCAGGTCACCGACCCGATAGGCCTGGATCAACAGAAATCGATAAAGTTGCTCGAACAACGCCGAAGCCAACAGCCACGGCCAGACCTCAGCCGGTGGAACCTGCACGAAGGCGACCATCGCCACAGCGAACACCAGCGCCACGACATCCATGCTGGCGATCACCAGCAAACGCTCGCCGCTGAATTTGATCAGGGTGTTCCAGGTTGCATGCAGCAAGGCAGCAACCAGTACCAGTGAAGTGGCTAACACGCGTAGGTCCTTGGCAGTGCAGGTCGGGTCATCAATGGCCAGGCGCTATCTAAGCATTTCACCCCGCCTGGCGTCGCGCACAATTGCTTGCCAGGGAAACGAAACCCAGCGATCGCGGTCAACGCATGCAGTCAAAAACTGTGTCCCCAAGCCAACGGCAAGCCATCCAAGCACTGCCCGATGGACTCGGGTGCCGAATTGAAAGCCACTACAGGACCCCGAATGCTTGAGCTCGTTGCTGCGTTTATTTGCTTGACCACCCTCCTCACCTACCTGAATTACCGCTTTATCGGCCTGCCGCCCACCATTGGCGTCATGGTCACTGCCCTGCTGTTTTCCCTGCTGCTCCAAGGCTTGAGTGTCATCGGCTACCCGGGGCTGGAAGAGCGGGTGCAAGGCCTGATGAGCCAGATCGATTTCAACGACCTGCTGATGCACTGGATGCTGTCGTTCCTGCTGTTTGCCGGCGCCCTGCACGTCAACCTCGCCGACCTGCGCAGCTACCGTTGGCCGATCGGGCTGCTGGCCACCGTAGGCGTACTGATCGCCACCGTGGTCATCGGCTACCTCGCCCACTGGATCTTCGCCCTGTTCGGTTGGCACATCAGCCTGCTCTACTGCCTGCTGTTCGGCGCCTTGATCTCACCCACCGATCCCATTGCGGTGCTCGGTGCCTTGCGTACCGCAAACGCCTCCAAACCGTTGAAAACCACGATTGTTGGCGAGTCGCTGTTCAATGACGGTACGGCGGTGGTGGTGTTTACCGTGCTGCTGGGCATTGCCCAACTGGGCGAGACGCCGACGGTCAGCGAAACCGCCATCCTGTTCGTCCGCGAAGCCATTGGCGGTGCGCTGTTCGGCGGCCTGATCGGCTATATCACCTACCGCATGATCAAGGGCATCGAGCAGTACCAGGTCGAGGTCATGCTGACCCTGGCCCTGGTCATCGGCGGTTCGGCCATGGCCTACGAGCTGCATGTGTCGGCGCCCATCGCGATGGTGGTGGCAGGCCTGATCATCGGCAACCTGGGACGCAACCTGGCGATGAACGAAATGACCCGTCGTTACCTGGACGGTTTCTGGGAACTGATCGACGATATGCTCAACGCCCTGCTGTTCGCCTTGATCGGCCTGGAGCTGTTGCTGCTGCCGTTCTCCTGGATGCACCTGGCGGCCGCTGGTGTATTGGCCGTGGCGATCCTGCTGTCCCGCCTGCTGACCGTGGCCCCGGCCATTGTCATGCTGCGCCGCTGGCGCAATGTGCCGCGCGGCACCGTGCGAGTACTGACCTGGGGTGGATTGCGAGGCGGGGTTTCGGTGGCGCTGGCGCTGTCGCTGCCCAGCGGTACCGAGCGTGACCTGCTGTTGAGCATCACCTACATCGTGGTGCTGTCGTCGATCCTGTTGCAGGGGCTGACGATCGGCCGGGTGGTGCGTGGGGTGACCGAGCGGCCTTGAGGGGCTTTTCGCGGGGCAAGTCCAGACTTGCCCCGCGATGCTGTTCTCATTCCACCGTCGTATCGAACTGGTCCTTGATGTACTTGATCTCGGTCCGCCCATGGGCCGCCGGCAGACCATCCTCACCCAGGTTGACGAAGACCATGCGATCAACCGTCAGGATGCTCTTGCGGGTGATCTTGTTGCGCACTTCGCACTGGAGGGTGATGGAGGTGCGGCCGAACTCGGTGGCCGTAATGCCCAACTCGATAATGTCGCCCTGGCGCGAGGCGCTGACGAAGTTGATTTCCGAGATGTACTTGGTCACCACTCGCTGGTTGCCCAGCTGCACGATCGCGTAGATCGCCGCCTCTTCGTCGATCCAGCGCAGCAGGCTGCCGCCGAACAGGGTACCGTTGGGGTTGAGGTCTTCGGGCTTGACCCACTTGCGGGTGTGAAAATTCATATCTACTCCTGACCGTCTTGCCAATCGTTGGAGGTAATGATGGCAGAGCCGGCCACATGCCTCCATTTAACATCGACTATGGTCTCGATTAATCGACAGAAAACCTTGGGCAGTTGCGTTGGCACGGCTATAATCGCCCTCGCTTGAAAAACGGTCATCTGCACTTGATACCGTTCCCGCCACCTGTCCGAGGGGCGCTGCAGCAGGTTCAACCTGTCAGGCTCGGATGGGGCGTTGTCTGGCCAGGCCTTGCCTGGCGACACTAAACGCACAACGGCGCCCATTCGCACACTACGAATGGAGGCTCTCAATGAGCGCTGTAATCACGCCTGCAGGTTTTACCGATTTCAAAGTCGCCGACATCTCCCTGGCTGCCTGGGGCCGTCGCGAAACCATCATCGCTGAATCGGAAATGCCGGCACTGATGGGCCTGCGCCGCAAGTACCTGCAAGAGCAACCGCTCAAGGGTGCCAAGATCCTCGGCTGCATCCACATGACCATTCAGACCGCCGTGCTGATCGAAACCCTGGTTGCCCTGGGTGCCGAAGTGCGCTGGTCGTCCTGCAACATTTTCTCCACTCAGGACCAGGCCGCTGCCTCCATCGCCGCTGCCGGCATTCCGGTATTCGCCTGGAAAGGCGAGACCGAAGAAGAGTACGAGTGGTGCCTTGAGCAGACCATCCTCAAGGATGGCCAGCCATGGGATGCCAACATGATCCTGGACGACGGCGGCGACCTCACCGAGCTGCTGCACAAGAAGTACCCGGCCGTCCTCGACCGCGTCCACGGCGTTACCGAAGAAACCACCACCGGCGTTCACCGCCTGCTGGACATGCTGGCCAAGGGCGAGCTGAAAATCCCGGCCATCAACGTCAACGACTCGGTCACCAAGAGCAAGAACGACAACAAGTACGGCTGCCGTCATAGCCTGAACGATGCGATCAAGCGCGGTACCGATCACCTGCTGTCGGGCAAGCAAGCCCTGGTCATCGGCTACGGCGACGTCGGCAAGGGCTCGGCCCAGTCGCTGCGCCAGGAAGGCATGATCGTCAAGGTGACCGAAGTCGATCCGATCTGCGCCATGCAGGCCTGCATGGACGGTTTCGAGCTGGTTTCGCCGTTCATCGACGGTATCAACACCGGCACCGAAGCGAGCATCGACAAGGCCTTGCTGGGCAAGATCGACCTGATCGTCACCACCACCGGTAACGTCAACGTCTGCGACGCCAACATGCTCAAGGCCCTGAAAAAGCGCGCCGTCGTGTGCAACATCGGCCACTTCGACAATGAAATCGACACCGCTTTCATGCGCAAGAACTGGGCCTGGGAAGAGGTCAAGCCACAGGTACACAAGATCCACCGTACCGGCGCTGGCAGCTTCGACCCACAGAACGACGACTACCTGATCCTGCTGGCCGAAGGTCGCCTGGTGAACCTGGGCAATGCCACTGGCCACCCAAGCCGCATCATGGATGGCTCGTTCGCCAACCAGGTGCTGGCACAGATCTTCCTGTTCGGCCAGAAGTACGCCGACCTGCCAGCCGCTCAGAAAGCCGAGCGCCTGACCGTTGAAGTACTGCCGAAGAAACTCGACGAAGAAGTGGCCCTGGAAATGGTCCGCGGCTTCGGCGGCGTAGTGACCCAACTGACCCCTCAACAGGCCGAGTACATCGGCGTCACTGTTGAAGGGCCGTTCAAGCCACACGCCTACCGCTACTGATGGGCCAAGGCCGGTGTCGCTGCAAAGCGTCACCGGCTTTTTTCTGTATGCCAGCTGACGCTGGCCTGCTTGATCGGTTTACCAGGATTCCACCATGTCCCAAGAGCGTCGTTACAGCTTCGAGTTCTTCCCGACCAAGACCGATGCTGGCCATGAAAAGCTGCTCGCCACTGCCCGCCAGTTGGCCAGCTACAACCCCGATTTCTTCTCCTGCACCTACGGTGCCGGTGGCTCGACCCGCGACCGCACCCTCAACACCGTGCTGCAGCTGGAAAGCGAAGTGAAAGTACCGGCCGCACCACACCTGTCGTGTGTCGGTGACAGCAAGGACGACCTGCGCGGCCTACTGACCCAGTACAAGGCTGCCGGCATCCAGCGCATCGTCGCCCTGCGCGGCGACCTGCCTTCGGGCATGGGCATGGCCAGTGGCGAACTGCGGTACGCCAACGAGCTGGTCGAGTTCATCCGCCAGGAAAGTGGTGACCACTTCCATATCGAAGTCGCTGCCTACCCCGAGATGCACCCCCAGGCGCGCAACTTCGAAGATGACCTGAACAACTTCGTGCGCAAGGCCAATGCCGGCGCCAACAGTGCCATCACCCAGTACTTCTTCAACGCCGACAGCTACTTCTACTTCGTCGAACGCGTGCAGCAACTGGGCGTGAATATTCCTGTGGTACCAGGGATCATGCCAATCACCAACTACAGCAAGCTGGCACGTTTTTCCGACGCCTGCGGCGCCGAAATTCCACGCTGGATCCGCAAGCAACTGGAAGCCTACGGCGATGACGTCAAGAGCATCCAGGCCTTCGGTGAAGAGGTGATCACCCGCATGTGCGAACAACTGCTGCAAGGCGGCGCACCGGGCCTTCACTTCTATACGCTGAACCAGGCCGAGCCTAGCCTGGCGATCTGGAACAACCTCAAGTTGCCCCGCTGATCGCTCCGTAAACCGTTGGTAACAATTGCTGCAGATTGCTGAAAAGGTCTTGGCTTACGCTAAGGCCTTTTCCGCATTCTTGCCCTACGGATTTACGCGCATTCATGACCCACGGCCACGCCTCAGCCCGCCCGCAACTCGTCTACCTGGTCTTCGGGCCGCACACCTATCATCAAGAAGCACAGTTCAGTATCGTCAGCGCCCTGGCCAACTTGCGAAAAACGCCTGATGAAGCCCTGGACATCCAGGTCTACAGTGACCGCCCCGAGCCTTACCAGCACCTGCCGGTAACCGTCCACACCCTGGATGACACAACCCGCGAGGCCTGGAACCAACCCTACGGCTATCACTTTCGAAGCAAGCATGTGGTCCTGCGCCAGGTGCTGGCCAGCTACCCCAAAGCCGTGCTGATCGACACCGACACTTTCTTTCATCAGTCGCCCATGGAGCTGTTTCGCCGCATTCAGCCAGGCACCCTGCTGTGCAACGCCATTGGCGCCAATTACGGCGACGACCCCCAATGCCCGTTGTTTCAAAGCGTCGCGCCGATGCTTGAAGCACGCGGGCTGGCCGACCGCAACCTGCCGTTGCTCAACTCCGGCGTGATCGGCCTGATGCAGGAGGACGCCAGCCTGCTTGATCAGTCCATCGCCCTGATGGACACGTACTACCCCCATGCCAACGGGGCCTACACCCTGGAGGAGTTCTGCCTGTCGGTTGCGGCCTATCGCCGGATGCACGTCAACCAGTGTACCGACCTGATCCACCACTACTGGAGCCGCAAGCAATTGTTCCGGGCCAAGGTCCAGGCCTGGCTGGCCAAGCACCAGCATGCCCCGCTAAGTTGCCAGGCCCTTGAGGACGTGGCACGGGTCAACGCTCAACTACCCAAGCCCCCTGCCCTGCAACGCCTGGGCTACAAGGCGCTGAGCCTGACCTTGCCCGCCGAGCAGCGCCAGTTCCTGCGTGAGCTGATGTACGGCTGCTACGACTACCCCAATGAATTCGACCGTGCCTGCGCACCCGCCTGGTGGGACAAAGCCCTGGAAAACGCCAGTGCCCGCCACCCCCTGTGCCAGAAAAAACTTCGGCAGTGGCTGGAACACCCCGGCATGCGCCTGAGCCTGGGTCAAAAGCACGGCACGGTCCGCGAATCCCTGTTAAGGCGATCACATCACTGACGCCTGGGCTGGAGCATTGCTCACGTCTACTAGCCATAGCCGTGTACACGTCGTAATCTCCAGCCATGCCCGATTTCGCCCGCCTCCTGACTGCATTGCTCCTCACTTGCCTGAGTGCCCTGGCCCATGGCGAGAAACTGCGTATCGTCACCGAACCCTGGGCACCCTATGTGTACCTGGAGAATGGTCAGGCCAAAGGCATCGACTACGAGGTCACCGCCGAGGTCTTCAAGCGCCTTGGCGTGGAAGTGGAGTGGCAGTTCCTGCCCTGGAAGCGCTGTCTGGCCATGGTCGAGCAAGGCCTGGCTGATGGTGTTCTGGATATATTCCAGACTGAACAGCGCGACAGTCAGCTGTATTACCCCAGTGAACCGCTGTCGGACGTCGAATTCGTACTGTTCTACGCCAACGCCCGTCCCCACGCGATCAAAAGTCTTGAAGACCTGCGCGGTCTGACGGTGGGCACCTCTCCCGGCTACACCTACGCCTCGGCATTCAGCGAATCGCCGCTGTTCACCCGCGAACCTGCCCCCACCCATGAAGCCAACTTCGGCAAACTGCAGCGTGGCCGCATCGATCTGCTGATCACCGACCGGCGTGTCGGGCGCTATATGATCAACAATATGGGGCTGAAGCAGGAGATCAGCGAGCTGCCACTGGTGGTCAGCCGTCAGAGCCAGTACCTGGCCGTGCGCCGCAATGTCGGCATGGATCTACTGGTTCAGCGCTTCGCCGCCGAGTTGCGCCGCTTCAAGCGTGAACCCGCCTATGCTGCCCTGAACGCCCGTTATGCCGGTGCCGGAGACGGCTTTCGGACGGCCGTTGAGCAGCAGGAACACAGCACGCCCTGATTGCTCTGTTATACTCGGGCCTTCCCGCCAGGCTTACGCCCGGACGCTCGGTCTTGCAAAAGGCATCCCGACCGGCAGGACAGCGCGGCCAAGAGCCCGCCCGCCACACTCCGGATGCGCATTGAAGACCCTGCTGGACCGGACGCGATAGCATCACCCGATGCCCGTCGCGCCAGGCAAGATTATCCCATCGGGCTTAGCCCCCACTAAGAACAGGATTACTCATGTCCTTTGCTTCCCTCGGTCTCTCCGAGGCTCTAGTCCGCGCCATCGAGGCAGCGGGCTATACCCAGCCCACTCCGGTGCAACAGCGGGCCATTCCCGCCGTGTTGCAAGGTCGCGACCTGATGGTCGCCGCCCAGACAGGTACTGGTAAAACCGGTGGTTTCGCCTTGCCGATTCTCGAACGCCTGTTCCCAGGTGGTCACCCAGACAAATCCCAGCGTCATGGCCCGCGCCAGCCACGTGTTCTGGTACTGACGCCCACGCGTGAACTGGCCGCCCAGGTACATGACAGCTTCAAAGTCTATGCCCGCGACCTGAACTTCGTCAGTGCCTGCATCTTCGGCGGCGTCGGCATGAACCCACAGGTTCAGGCCATGTCCCGCGGTGTCGACGTACTGGTCGCCTGCCCAGGCCGCCTGCTGGACCTCGCCGGCCAGGGTAGCGTCGACTTGTCCCACGTCGAAATCCTGGTCCTGGACGAAGCCGACCGCATGCTCGACATGGGCTTTATCCACGATGTGAAGAAAGTCCTCGCACGGTTGCCGGCCAAGCGCCAGAACCTGCTGTTCTCGGCGACCTTCTCCAAAGACATCACTGACCTTGCCGACAAGCTGCTGCATAACCCTGAGCGCATCGAAGTCACGCCACCGAACACTACGGTCGAGCGCATCGAACAGCGTGTGTACCGCCTGCCGGCCAGCCACAAGCGCGCCTTGCTGGCCCACTTGATCACCATGGGTGCCTGGGAACAGGTGCTGGTGTTCACCCGCACCAAGCACGGCGCCAACCGCCTGGCCGAGTACCTGGAAAAACACGGCCTGACCGCCGCTGCCATCCACGGCAACAAGAGCCAGAACGCACGCACCAAGGCCTTGGCCGACTTCAAGGCCGGCACCGTGCGCATCATGGTCGCCACTGACATCGCCGCCCGTGGCCTGGACATCGACCAGCTGCCGCATGTGGTCAACTTCGAACTGCCCAACGTCGAAGAAGACTACGTCCACCGCATCGGCCGTACTGGCCGTGCCGGTCGCTCCGGCGAGGCGATCTCGCTGGTCGCCCCGGACGAAGAAAAGCTGCTCAAGAGCATCGAGCGCGTCACCCGCCAGAAGATCCAGGACGGTGACCTGATGGGCTTCGATGCCTCCAAGGTTGAAGCCGAAAAACCTGAAGTGCGCGAGCGTCCGCAGAACAATCCGCGCGGCGGCCGTGGCCAGCGCGCCGATGGCAGCAATGCCAACAACGGTGGTCGCAAGGACAAGGGCAAGGATCAAGGCAAGGAAAAAGGCCGCGAAAAGGACAAGGAAAAAACCGCGGAGAAATCTGCCGGTGGCCGCCAGGACCGCAAACCGCGCGACAAGAAGCCACGCCAGTCCCAGTCCGCACAACCGGGTGTACCGCAAGTACCGGCCAACCGTGATCCAGAAGAGTTCCTGGATGACGAAGTGGACAATTTCGGAAATCGCGCCGACTACGTCAGCCCTTACCAGAACAAGGGCGGCCAGGGTCGCAACCGTCGTCCGGGGGCACCTGCCCAGGCCGGTGCCGGCACAGGTCAACCACGCAGCAACGGTGGCGGCACCGGCCGCAACAGTGGCCCACGCAGCGGCGCCGGTACGGGCGGCTCGGCCAACGGCGAAAAACGCGGTGGCGCACGTAACGGCACCGGCGGCCAGCAGCGCCGTGACGGTGGCGGCGGTCGCAATCGTCGTCCGACCAGTGACAGCTCCTCGGGCGAGCCGGCCGTACGCAATCCGCGTGAAGGCCAGCCGCAACCGAAAATCATGCACAAAGAGTCGAAGGTCGACCGTTTCCCGACTGCCGAGCAGCTTGAGCAATTGCCAAGCCGCCCACGTGGCGAGAAACCTGCTTTGCTGACACGCAATCGCTGATCCAGCAAAAGCAGAAACAAGAACGCCGCCCCTAGGGGCGGCGTTCTTGTTTCAGCGTAGAGCGGTATTACTTCTTAACGCCTTCGATCGAGATATCCAGGTCCAAAGTCTGCGAAGTCGCGCCCGGGCCCTTGATGCCGAAATCGTTCAGATTGAGCGTGGTCTTGGCGTTGAAGCCTGCGCGCTCACCGCCCCATGGATCCTTGCCTTCGCCGTTGAACACAGCCTTGAAGGTCACAGGCTTGGTCACGCCATGCATGGTCAGGTCGCCGGTCACGTCAGCAGTCTTGTCGCCGGTCGGCTTGACGCTGGTGGAAACGAACTTGGCTTCTGGGTACTTCTTCACGTCGAGGAAGTCAGCACTGGCGATGTGCTTGTCACGCTCGGCGTGGTTGGACCACAGGCTGGCGGTTTTCAGGTCGACAGCGATCTTGCTGTCGGCAGGCTTGGCCGAATCCCAGCTGAAGGTACCGTCGAAGTCGCGGAAGGTACCGTGGATGAAGCTGTAGCCCAGGTGGCTGATTTTCCAGTCAACGAAGGCATGCTGGCCTTCCTTGTCGATCTTGTAGTCTGCCGCCATGGCCTGGCCAGCCGAGAGCAGTGCGGTACCGAGCGCCAGAGCGGCAAAAGTCTTTTTCAACATGCGTCTATATCCTTTTGGAGTTGAGGTTGAACATCAAGCTTTGCGGCCCAGCATGCGCTTGAGGGTCGCGTCACGGTCGATAAAGTGATGTTTCAGGGCTGCCAGGCCATGCAGGCCGGCAAAAATCACCAGGCCCCAGGCCAGGTAAAAGTGAATCTCGCCAGCAACATCAGCCTGGTCAGGCAAGTTACTGACCACTGCAGGCACTTCGAACAGGCCGAAGACCGGGATACCCACGCCATCGGCAGTCGAGATCATGTCAGCCGGCGATCATCACGGCGAACAAACCGAGGTACAGCAGACCATGCCCGGCCTTGGAGGCGAAACGGGTCAATTTGCCGTGATTGGGCAAGGCTGGCGGCGGCGGGCTGACGAAACGCCACAGCACGCGAAGCAGCATCACTGCCAGCAGCACAAGACCAATGCTCTTGTGCAGGTCGGGGGCGTCTTTGCGCCATGGGCTGTAGTAGTCCAGCCCCATCATCCACAGGCCCAGTCCGAACAGTCCAAAGACTGCCAGTGCGACACCCCAGTGCATGAAGATGCTGACAAAGCCGTAACGAGAAGGCGAATTTCGCAGTTGCATTGCCGTGTTTCCCTGTAAGAACTGTGCACAGACTAACGCGTTAAATATCGAATTAAAGCGGAAAATTTTGCTTTGAAATATCGAGAAAAACGATGAGTACTCTGTAACAACGCTATTAAGGAAACATTAACTGTGGGGGAAGGTATGAAGAGTTCGCGGGGCAAGCCCGCTCCTACCAGTGCACACAAAACCTGTAGGAGCGGGCTTGCCCCGCGATAAAGACTGTCGCTTATTGCGCCTTGGCCTGGGTATTGGCCACTGGCTTCTTGACCGGTGCCGGCTTGGCAGCCGTCTTTTTGCTTTGCTCAGCCTTCGCTACCGGTTTTTTTACCGGCACAGCCTTGGCAGGCGCCGCCTTGACCGGCTCCTGCTTGGCCACCGGGGCGACTGGCGCGGCCGGTGCCACAGCGGGTGCGGCAGCAGGTTCGACCGGCTTGGCAGCAGGCTTTTCAACCGGCTTCTCGTCACCCCCGAACATACGCTTGAACAACCCTGGCTTGGCCTCTTCCTGCTTGGCAGGCTCGGTCGACTTGGCCGGTTTGTCGGACGAACCACCGAACATATTGGTGAAGAAATTGCCCTTGCTCGCTGCAGCTGCAGCGCCAGCAGCACCGGCAACGGTTGCCGCCTTGACTGGGTCGAAGGACTTGCCTGCCGCCAGGTCCTGGACCTGGCTGGCAGCGCGCTGGCCACTGCGCAGGGCGCCTTCCAGGGTGCCTGGATATAGGGCGTCGGTGTGTTCACCGGCGAAGGTTACACGCTGCACCGGGCGCTCCCACAGGCGCCAGTACTTGCTGATCTGACCTGGGCCGTAAGCCAGATAAGCACCGCCCATGCCAGCGTCGGTGCTGTAGCGGCGTACTTCGTAGCCAGTGAAGGAACCACGGGCCTGTGGATAAAACGCATGCAGGCGGATCAGCACCTGATCGACCATCTGCTTGTCACCAAAGGCTTGCAGCAAGCGGGCGTTGTCACCCGACAGGTTGATCACAACGTTGGCGCCGCCCTTGAGCGCAGGCTCGATCCAGAGCATGCCGAGACCGGCGTTGCTGAAGATCTCGCCAGACATACGGGCACGGGGCTCCCAGACCGGGGTCTTGAACTTGAGCAGCAGTTGGTCGCGCCAGCCGTAGTTGGTGCCCTTGAGCGCCGCCAGGTGTTGACTGTCCAGGCCCGGGGTCATCTGGATTTTCGCCAGGGCACGCAGCGGTACCGCCAACACGACATAGTCGGCCTGGTAACCGACGCTGCCGACCTTGACGGTGACGCCGTCCTTGTCCTGGATAATGGCGCTGACCGGCGAGCTGGTCTTGATGGTCTTGAGCTGCTTGACGAAAGCCTGGGCAAGCACCGGGCTGCCACCCGGCAGGCGTGCAGCACGCAGGTCACGGTCGCCGACGCCACGGTAGACGCGGGTCTGCTGGGCGAAATAGAGCAGTGACAAGCGCGATGGCTCGTCGTAGCGGGTGCGGATCTGCTGGTTGATCAGTTGGCGAGCGGTGGTCGGCAACTGCAGCTTGTCCAGCCAGGTCGACACGTTCAGTTGGTCGAGGGCGAACAGCGTGCTGTTGGCTGCCGGGTTCTGCGGGTCGTCGATCGAGCGCGCCAGGTCATCCAAGGTCTTTTCGTAGCGTTTGAGCGCTTCGGCCGTGGCCGGCTGCTTGGTCGCCAGGTCAGTGGCGGTGTAATACTCGCCGTCGATCAGGTAGCCCGGTATACGCACGAATTCCGGCGCCGGCAGCGTGGTGATCTTGAAGCTGTCCAAGTACTGGTTGAGGATCGGCTGGGCCTTGCTGTTGCCGATCCACTCGCTGGTGGCCAGGCCCGAGCGCCCGCCCATGCCCGACTTGGCTTCAAGCAAGGTGACTTGCCAGCCTTTGCCCTGCAGTTCATAGGCCGCCGTAAGGCCGGCCAGCCCACCGCCGACGACAATGGCCGTCGGGGTTTTGTCCTTGGCCAGCGCGGCGCCACTGAACAGTCCTATCATTACCAGCGCACACGCGCGCAGCCAACCAGCAGACATTTTGGCGAACTCCGGATCAAAGCAGAATGTGGGGGGGAATCCCCCTGGAAAGAGTAGCTGAAGGATACGCCAGGCCAAGGGTCCCCGCCAGCAACGCCAACAGCCTGATTGCATGCCACGGGTTGTTCTCGCTCGACGCTTTGCATAGGCTTGCGGCGCATGTTCGCGCCGTCGTCGCCAGGAGAATCGAAATGGGCCTCAACCAACAGTGGATGGAACGTGACCTGAAGGTCCTGTGGCATCCCTGCACCCAGATGAAAGACCACGAACACCTGCCCCTGATCCCGATCAAGCGCGGCGAAGGCGTGTGGCTGGAAGATTTTGAAGGCAAGCGCTACCTGGACGCTGTCAGCTCCTGGTGGGTCAACGTGTTCGGCCATGCCAACCCGCGCATCAACCAACGCATCAAGGATCAGGTCGATCAGCTGGAACACGTGATCCTCGCAGGCTTCAGCCACCAGCCGGTGATCGAGCTGTCCGAGCGCCT
Source organism: Pseudomonas vranovensis (assembly GCF_040438935.1). NCBI lineage: Bacteria > Pseudomonadati > Pseudomonadota > Gammaproteobacteria > Pseudomonadales > Pseudomonadaceae > Pseudomonas > Pseudomonas vranovensis. Next base: position 4,450,069 of record NZ_CP159259.1, read on the forward strand.
GGTCAAGTTGACGCCCGACGGCCTGGACCGGTGCTTCTACGCCGATAATGGCTCATCGTGCATTGAAGTCGCGCTGAAAATGAGCTTTCACTACTGGCTGAACAAAGGCCAGCCGGAGAAAAAGCGCTTCGTCACCCTGAGCAACAGCTACCACGGCGAAACCATCGCCGCGATGTCGGTCGGCGATGTACCGCTGTTCACCGAAACCTACAAGGCCTTGCTGCTCGATACCCTCAAGGTGCCAAGCCCGGATTGCTACCTGCGCCCGGAAGGCATGAGCTGGGAAGAACACTCGCGCAACATGTTCGCCGTCATGGAGCAGACCCTGGCCGAGCACCATGCCACGGTCGCCGCAGTGATCGTAGAACCGCTGATCCAGGGCGCCGGCGGCATGCGCATGTACCATCCGGTGTACCTCAAGCTGCTGCGCCAGGCCTGTGATCGCTACGGCGTCCACTTGATCCATGACGAAATCGCCGTGGGATTCGGCCGCACCGGCACGATGTTCGCGTGTGAGCAGGCCGGCATCCGTCCCGACTTCCTCTGCCTGTCCAAGGCCCTGACCGGCGGCTACCTGCCGCTGGCTGCCTGCCTGACCACCAACGAGGTATACAGCGCGTTCTACGACGACTACCCGACCCTGCGCGCCTTCCTCCATTCGCACAGCTATACCGGCAACCCGCTGGCCTGCGCCGCTGCCTTGGCGACCCTGGATATCTTCGAGCAAGACAACGTCATCGAGCAGAACAAGGCCTTGTCGGCCCGCATGGCCACGGCCACCGCGCACCTGGTCGATCACCCCCATGTCGCCGAAGTGCGCCAGACCGGTATGGCCCTGGCCATCGAGATGGTCCAGGACAAGGCCAGCAAGACGGCTTACCCCTGGCAAGAGCGTCGCGGCCTCAAGGTCTTCGAGCACGCCCTGACCCGCGGCGCCCTGCTGCGCCCACTGGGTAGCGTGGTGTACTTCCTGCCGCCTTACGTGATCACACCCGAGCAGATCGACTTCCTCGCCGAGGTGGCCAGCGAAGGCATCGACATCGCCACCCGCAGCAGTGTCAGCGTGGCGGTACCGGCCGATTTCCACCCCGACTTCCGCGACCCGGGCTAGTCAACTGCGCCGGCCTCGCCGGCGATGACGCCTACACAGCCCCTATTCATTCAGAGTGTGCAGATGAGACTGTCCCGCTTCTTCATTGATGCCCCCCTGAGCCTCGGCGAGCACGACCTGCCAGAAGCCCAGGCCCACTACATTGGCCGTGTACTGCGCATGGCCAGCGGCGCTGCCGTGCAGCTGTTCGACGGCAGTGGCCAGGAATACCTGGGCCAGTTGCTGGAAGTCGGCAAGAAAACCGTGCGCGTGAGCCTCGACCAAGCGGTTGCCGGCCAGCCCGACTCCAGCCTCAAGGTTCACCTGGGCCAGGGCCTTTCCCGGGGCGAGCGCATGGACTGGGCTATCCAGAAAGCCACCGAGCTGGGTGCCAACGTCATTACCCCGATCGTCAGCGAGCGCTGTGAAGTGCGCCTCAAGGACGAGCGTGCCGACAAGCGCTTGGCCCACTGGCGCCAGGTGGCCATCAGCGCCTGCGAGCAGTGCGGCCGTTCCAGCGTGCCGCAGATCAACCCGCCCGTGCTGCTGGCCGACTGGCTCAAGGCGTGCGATGAACAGCTCAAGCTGGTGCTGCACCCAGTGGCCGAGCCGCTGGTCAGCCACCAGAAGCCCGACAGCCTGGCATTCTTGATCGGCCCCGAAGGCGGCCTGAGCGACGCCGAAGTGGACCAGGCCAAGGCCGCAGGTTTTCAGGCCGCCCGCCTTGGCCCACGGGTGCTGCGCACCGAAACCGCACCGGTGGTGGCCCTGGCTGTCGCTCAGCAGTTGTGGGGCGACTTCTAGAGCACGTAGAAGAATACGGCGATGAAGTGCAGCAGGCTGCCGGCAATGACAAACAGGTGCCAGATGCCGTGCCAGTGGCGAAAGCGGCTGTCATAGGCGAAAAAAATGATGCCGATGGTGTAGAACGCGCCACCGGCGGCCAGCCAGGCAAAACCCGCTGCCCCCAGGCTCGCAAGCAGCGGCTTGACCGCCACCAGCACGATCCAGCCCATCACTGCATAGATGATGATCGACAGCACCCGGGCTTCGGAGCGCGGCTTGATCTCCTGCAACATGCCGATCAGCGCCAGCCCCCAGACCACGCCGAACAGGCTCCAGCCCCAGGGGCCGCGCAGGCTGACCAGGCAGAACGGTGTGTAACTACCGGCAATCAACAAATAAATCGATAGGTGGTCAAGCTTGCGCATCACCACTTTGGCTCGGCCGCGCACGCTGTGATAGACCGTAGAGATGCTGTAGAGCAGCAGCAGCGTGAAGCCATAGATCGCCAGGCTGACAATCTTCCAGGGGTCGCCCTGGAGGCTTGCCACCACCAGCAACCAGATGGCGCCGATACAGGCCAGCACCGCGCCGACCAAATGCGTCCAGGCGTTGAAACGTTCACCGTGATACATGCAACAGGGTCCTCCAGACAACGGACTGACTTCCCATCCTACACAGGCAAATGTTTCAAACCAGCCCTGCGTCCTCCAGCAAGCGTTCCAGTGCTGGAAGGTCCGGCACTTTGGCGACCTGATCGCCGACCTGCACCGCCGCCAGCTCCAGTGGCGCCAGCGGCACATCGACATAGTTGAGTTGGCTGTCGAGCTTGCAGGAACGCGGAATACCCTGCACCAGCAAGGCGATAAAACGCTGGCGGCTGCTGCCCAAGGCATTGAGCACCACAATCCGTGCCCGCTCGCCGACCTTCACCGAGCCCCCGCACGCGGCCTCGAAACTGAGCAACGGCAAGCGCTGGTTGCGCCAGTCGATCCAGCCGAGCATCCACGCCGGTTGTTGCTCGGCTGGGGTGCCAACCTGGTAACCGATCAATTCGGCCACCGCGACGTTGGGCAACACCAGGCAGCGATCGCCGAGGGCCAACAGCAGCCCAGTCAAGCTCGTGCGGCGGCCGTTACGTACCGATTGTTCAAGCATGGCGGCGACTCCACAGGGCGATGCTCTGCAGCAGCACCGATTCTTGATAAGGCTTGCCCAGGTAGTCGTTGACGCCGATGGACATGGCCCGGTCGCGGTGCTTCTGCCCGGTCCGCGACGTGATCATGATGATCGGCAGGTCCTGGAGCTCCGGGTCATGGCGTATCTGGGTGGCGACCTCGAAGCCGTCCATACGCGGCATCTCGATGTCCAGCAGGAGAATGTCGGGACGGTGCTCCTGCAGCAGCGCCATGGCATCGACACCGTCCTTGGCCGTCAGCACGTTCATGCCGTGGCGCTCCAGCAGGCGCCCCGTGACCTTGCGTACCGTCACCGAGTCATCGACCACCATCACCAGCAACGGCCGCTTCGGCGCCCGCTCGATCTGCTGGCGGCGAAGGCTGGCATTGCTGCCCGCTTGCTGGAACTGTCGCTGCTGCAGACCGCGCAACTGTCCCAGCAAGTCCAGAATCAGCACCACCCGGCCATCACCCAGCAAAGTCGCCCCGGACAAGCCCTGGACACCGGCAAACTGCGGCCCCAGGCTTTTGACCACAATTTCGCGACTGGCGGCCAGGCTGTCGACCTGGATGGCGAACTGCTGCTCTTGGGAATGCACCAGCAGCACCGGCAGTGGCAGGCTCTGGCCAAGCAGGCGCGGTTGCACCGCCCCTTGCAGCAGCTCACCCAGATAATGAAGCGCGTAGCGATGCCCGGCATATTCGTAATGGGGCGACTCGAGCTGGTAACAGGCCTCCAGCTCCGCAGGCGGCACCCTGACGATGCCTTCGATGGTGTTGAGCGGTACGGCATATTGCTCGTCGCCAAACTGCACCATCAACGCCCGGTTGACCGAGACGGTGAATGGCAGACGAATCAAAAAGCGTGCCCCCTTGCCCGGATTGGACTCGATCACCATCGAGCCGCCCAGATGCTTGACCTCTTCATGCACCACGTCCATGCCCAGGCCGCGTCCGGATATCTGGGTGATCTTCTCCGCCGTGGAGAAGCCCGGTTGCAGAATGAACTGCATGATCTCGTGATCACTGAGCACCGCCACTGGGTCGAGCAAGCCGCGCTTGATCGCCTTGCGCCGTACCGCCTCCAGCGGCACGCCCGCACCGTCGTCGGTCATTTCGATGACGATGTCGGCGCCTTCATGCAGCAAGTTCAGCGAAATCAGCCCCTGCTCCGGTTTACCCGCCGCCAGACGCACATCGCGGGCCTCCAGGCCATGGTCGACGGCATTGCGCAGCATATGTTCAAGCGGCGCCACCATGCGCTCCAGCACGCTGCGGTCCATCTCGCCCTCGGCATTGCCCACCACCAGCTCGACTTGTTTGCCCAGCTCGCTGGCCACCTGCCGCACGACCCGCTGCAAGCGTGGCACCAGGCGCTCGAACGGCACCATGCGCGTGCGCATCAGGCCTTCCTGCAGCTCGCTGTTCACCCGCGCCTGTTGTTGCAACAGGCTGTGGGCATCCTGAGCCCGTACCGTCAGGGTTTCCTTGAGATCGAGCAGGTCGGACGCCGATTCGAACAGCGCCCTGGACAGTTGCTGCAACTGCGAGTGACGGTCCATTTCCAGCGGATCGAAGTCGTCGTAGGCCTGGTTGTCGCCATCAGCTTGCTGGCGACTGAGAATCCGCCCCTGGGTTTCGGTATCCAGGCGGCGCAATTGATCGCGCATGCGCTCCAGGGTGGTTTCCATTTCGTTCAACGCTACCTGGGCATCATTGACCTGCTGTTCGATACGCCCGCGAATGATCGAATGCTCACCGGCCAGGTTACCCAGGTCATCGAGCAGCTCCGATGCCACCTTGACCATGTCCACCGGCCCACGCTCAGGTGCAGCCACCGGCAATTCCACCGGTGCTGCATCCGGGTTGGAATGCTGGGCTGCGGTATCGGCCAGGGCGGCGCTGCTGAAGTTGCGAATGTAGTCGATCAGTGCCGTGGCGGCATGCAGCGGCTGAAGCAGGCGTACGGCATCGAGCATATGCGCCAGGCGGTCATGGCAGTTCTGCAACAGGCTGAACAGCGCTGCACTGGGCTGCAACTGCCCGGCGGCCAGCAGTTCGTAAAGAAACTCCAGTTCATGGGCCAAGTCGCCTATCGGCGCAATCTCGACCATGCGCGCACCGCCCTTGAGGGTATGCAGGTCGCGCAACAGATTCTCCACCTCGACGCCATTGCGTGGCTCGGCCTGCCAGCGCAGCAAAGCTGCACCCGAGCTTTCGACGATATCGAAACTCTCTTCGAGGAAGATCTCCAGCAACTCCTTGTCGCCCGCCTCCTGCACCGGGTCGGCAGGTTTGTCCGCCACCACGGCCGGTGGCGCCTCATGGCGAAACTCACGCAGCGCCGCCAGCAACTCGACGGCGGCTGCAGGCGCCTGCCCTTGCTGCAGCGCGGCAAGTACCTGGGCCAGCTGGGCGTGGCTGCGCCTGAGCAGATCGCCCAACTCAGGGGTCAGACTGAAACGGCGATCGACCAGCCCCTCGTAGAGCAGCTCCAGCTCCCGGGCCAGTACTTCAACCCCGCCTATGGCGGCCATCTGCGCCCCGACCTTGAGGGTTTGCAGATCGCGCTGCAGCGACGACAGGGCCGACACATTGTCGGGCTCGGCCAAACAACGGGCCAACGCCTGGTCAGCGCTTTCAAGCACATCGCAGGCTTCTTCGAGAAACAGCTCGACCATGGCAGGTTCCGCGTCCAGGGCTGCCGTGGCGGCACCCAGTTCGGCGATGTTTGCCTGGCCATTGCGGGTGCTGATCAAACCCGTGGCATCGGGTGCCAATGCCTCGTCAAGCAGCTCACGCAGGGCCTTCAGACGTTCCGGCCGCGGGTCTACCTCCTGGCCTGCGGCGATCTGGTCGAGCATGTCGATCAGCGCCTCATGGGCATGCTGCGCCTCCTCGAAGAAGTGCCCGCTGACAGCCAGGCTACTTTCCTCGACCGCACCGTACAGGTCCAGCAGCGCCTCGCACAGGTCATCCACCTGCCACAGGTTGGCCAGGTGAGCACTCTGGCCCAGGGTGGTCAACTCATCGAGCAGCGCGGTGAGTTCCTGGCGCTCACCCGGGTGTTCCTGCCAGCGCAGCAACAGCGACTCGGCATCCAGCAGGATATCCATGCCCTGGGCCAGGAAGCTGGCGATCAACTGTGGGTCGCGCTTGATCCGCACGCCATGGCTCGGAGCCTCCAGCAGCGCCTGCAAGCGCGCCTCGACCAACTGGTGGATTTCTTCGATCAGGGTCGATGCGCCGACTATTGGAGCCAGCGGTGCGCTGGTCAGTTGCTCAAGTCCGCGTTTCAACAGCGGCTCGGCGCTTTCCAGCAGGTAGATTTCCTCAAGGTCGAAAGCCAGTTGGTGGGCCTTGAACTCCCGCGCCAGCAGATCGAGGGCCCCGGCCAGTTCGGCGATGGACGCGACACCGGCCATGGCGGCACTGCCCTTGAGGGTATGCAGGGCGCGCTGCAATGTATCGCTGACCGGCTGCGGCAAATGCTGTTCGGCCAGTTCGAGAAAGCTGTCGAGGCTCGCCAGATGCCCCTGGGCCTCGCTGCGGAAGATCTCCAGCAACTGAGGGTCAATCGACTCGTTGCCAGCCGCCTCATGGGGCGCGTCATTCATCGCCAGTGCATGCAGGCGCAATGCCAGTTGCTCGATGTCTTTTGCAGCTTGCGACTGGCCCTTGGCAAAGGCCGCCAGCAGTCCGGGGATCAGATCCAGTACCTGTTGCAAGCCAGCCAGGGGCGCGGCACCAATTTCCACGCGACCTTCCAGCACCCGGTTGAGAAAATGCTCGGCCGCCCAGGCCAGCTCGGCCAACCCCTGAGCCCGCACCATGCGGCCACTGCCCTTGAGGGTGTGAAGTCCGCGGCGCAGTTCTACCAGCGCATCGCGCTCGGCCGGATTGGCCTGCCAGCGCGCCCATTGCGCATTGAGTTGCGGCAACAGCTCTTCGGCCTCCTCCAGGAACACCTCGCGCAGTTCTTCATCGACTGCCGGCTCCTCAATAGCCGGCACGTGGGCTTCCACCGCCGGCATCGGCTCAGGCGCATAACCCAACGCAGCGAGGCTTGCCTGGGCAGCCTCGAGAAAATACCAGGGGTTGGCCTGCGGGTCGGCAATCAGCCACTGCAGGTAACACTCACAGGCACTCAGGGCGTCGGCCAGGTGCGCCAGGGCTGTGGTGTCCGGTGCAGCGGTGCCAAGCAAATTGGCCTGGGCATAGTCGCCACAACGCCCCATCAAGGCCGCTGGTCGCGGCAACATCAGCATGGCCAGGGCGCCACGTACCTGCTGCAGCAAACCGGGCAAGGGTTGCATCCGATGGGGCTGCCAGCCGGCCTCCAGCGAGTCACCGATCTGGTCCTTGACCTGCTGCAGCACCGCGTTGGCTTCCTCTAGCACCAACTGACGAATCTCGGCCAGGTCGGTGCCCGGCAGCGAGGTCTGGCTGGGGTGATGCTCCAGGGGCCCCACCATGCCGGCCAGCGTCGCCTCGACATACAGCAACGCTCCGGCGACATCCATCAGCACCGCGTCATCCGGCGCGCGCTGGCCCTGGGCCAGGCTCTGCAACACCAGCACCTGATCGATAATGACCCGCCGTGGTTGGCCGAAGCCCAGCACCGCCAGCGTGTCGGCAATTTGCCGCAGCGGCGAGAGCAACGGCTGCAGGTCATCCAGGCGCTGGCGATCGCTGCGCACAAACAGGTCCAGGCGTTCCTTGACCCGCATCAGGTCCTCACACAACGCCGCCACCACCGAACGCATGGCGTCGCGGTCGGAGCCTGCGTGCAAACGCTCGCGCAAGGCACTCAGGGACAGGTCGAGATTGGCCAGATCTTCAGCCGGTGCTGGCGCTGTCGTCAACAGGCTGCCCTGCCCCAGAGGCTCGACCCCGCGCTCCGCGCGCAGCTGGTTGAGCACTGGCAGTACCACCAGCGGCAGGTCGCGCCGGGCACTGCGCAGGCGGTCGAGGTACAACGGTAATTGCTCAAGGCCGCGAAACAGCGCACCCAGCGCTTCGCCTCGCTGACCAACGCGCTTGGCCCGCAGCGCCCGCCCCAGCTGCTCCAGCTCTTCGGCCAGCAGCGCGGCGCCGCTCAGCTCCAGCATCACCAGGCAACCGCGCACCTGGTGCAGGTTGTCGACAAATCCGGCCAGGGCGTCTTCATCCCCGCCCTCGGCGGAAAACTGTTCCAGTGCCAGGCGCGCCTGGGCCAGGCAGTCACCGATGGCGCCCTTGACCCAGGCGAGGGCTACCGTGTCATGCAGCTCAGCCATATCTGCTCCCGTTGCCATGCTCACTGGCGCGCGCTCAACGTGGCGGCGTCGGTGGCAGCGTGAAGCCGGACACCGAGCGACGCATTTCGCTGGCCATGCGGGCCAGGTCGCCAATGCTTTCGGCCGTCGCGCTGGAGCCTGCCGACGTCTGTGAGGTGATCTGCTGGATCACAGCCATCGTATGCGAGATCTGCCCAGCCGATGAGGTCTGCAGCTGGGCGGCGTCGGAGATGCTGTGGATCAGTTCGGCCAGGGTCTGCGATACCCCTTCGATCTCTGCCAGGGCCACGCCCGCATCCTGCGCCAGGCGCGCACCGCGTACCACTTCAGCCGTGGTCTGCTCCATGGAAATGACCGCTTCGTTGGTATCGGCCTGGATGGTGCGCACCAGTGCCTCGATCTGGCGGGTGGCCGACGACGAGCGTTCGGCCAGACGCTGAACTTCGTCGGCTACTACGGCAAAGCCGCGGCCGGCTTCCCCTGCCAGCGAGGCCTGGATTGCCGCGTTGAGGGCAAGGATGTTGGTCTGGTCGGCAATGTCGTCGATCAGGCTGACGATATCGCCGATTTCCTGTGACGACTCGCCCAGGCGCTTGATCCGCTTGGCGGTGTCCTGGATCTGCTCGCGGATGTTGTCCATGCCGTGGATGGTGTTATGCACCACTTCGTTGCCTTTGTTGGCAATGGCCACCGAACGCTCGGCCACCTTGGCCGACTCATAGGCATGGGTGGATACGCGGTCGATGGACTCGGCCATGTCACCTACGGCAACCGATGCCTCGCTGATCTGCTCGGCCTGGTGCTCCGAGGCCTTGGCCAGTTGGTGCGCGGTGTTCTGGGTGTCCTGTACGGCCGCGGCCACTTCCTCGGCACTGAGGTTGATGGTCGCGACCAGGTCACGCAACTGGTCGATGGAGTAATTGATCGAATCGGCGATAGCCCCGGTGAAGTCTTCGGTGACCGACACGGTGACGGTCAGGTCGCCGTCGGCCAGGTCTTCAATCTCATCGAGCAGGCGCATGATCGCCTGCTGGTTGCGTTCGTTCTTTTCCGCCGTTTCGCGCAACTGCCGGTGGGTTTCGCGGACCATCACCAGGCCGATAAGGATGATCGAGGCCAGCGCCAGCAGGCCCAGCACATAGCCGCCGACCGTATCCAGGGTGCGGCCGCTGGCCAGGTTCTCAAAACCGTTGGCCAGGCGCGATGCCTCATCGAGCAGGGTCTGCGACTGGTTGAAGATGCTGCCGGCGGCCTCACGCACCCGGAACAGTTCCGGCGAGGTTTCGAGAATTTCATCCACCGAGCCTGCGACGAACTGGAACAGCTCGGCAATTTCGGCCAGCCGTGCCCGGGCATCGGGGTCCTGGACGCGGGTGATCTGCAAGGTCTGGTTGCCACCGAGCATACCGTCCAGCACCTGGCCGAAGCGGCTGGCGTCGCGGCCAAAGGCGTCGGCCGCCTGCACGGCAGTGTCATCCCCGGCCAACACCGTATTGACCGAGCCGAGGATACGTTCGGCCAGCAGCGACTGGCGCTGGGCCACCGCGACCTGGCTGGCCGGCGCCCCGCTCTGTAGCAGGATCTCCACGACTTTTTCATATTCGATCTGCAACTGCGGCACCGTCTCGGCCAGGGTCGCGGCCACCTGGTGCAACGACAGCACAGTCTGCTCGCTGGCCAGAATGGTATCGGTGTTCTTGCGCAGGCCTTCCCAGTCGCGCAGCACTGCATCCATTTCGTTGCGCACCGCTGGCGGTGCGGCTGGCAGACCGGTGGCCGCATCGCCTTTTTTCAGGTAGCCCCAGCGCTGCTCGAAATCGTTGCGCGCCTCGCTCAGCAACCGAAACGCGCGAGACTTGCCAGCCGCAGCCTCGGTAGCGTTCTTGGCTATACGCTGGGACAACACCCGCAGCTCACCGGCATGGCCGATGTACTGCTTGTCGTAATTGGCCTGGGTGTTGAGGTAGGCGAAGTTGGCGAACAGCAGGATGATCGACAGGATCAGAACGACGAACAGCGCCGCAATCCGGGCGCTGCTGCGTGAGCCTTGGGTCGAAGTAGACGACTTGGTAGTGGTCACGAATCAGGCATTCCTTTACAACGCCACGTCGAGAAAACCCGGCGCCTGGGCCAGGGCCAACGGGCTGAAGATGGCCCAGCAGCGCTGGCGCTGGAAATGACCTCGCACAAAAGGTGCCGCGCCATCGAGCAAGGGCGTGGGCGGTGAAAGCTCCAGGCTGTGCAGGGGAAAGTGCTGCAGCCCCAGGACTTCATCGACCAACAGCCCGGCGAACAGCTCGTCATGATCGAGCACCAGCACCCGACGCTGCTTGCGCGGTGCCGACAGCCCAAGGCCGAAAAAGCCGCACAGGTCCATCACCGGCAGCAGGCGGCCGCGCAGGTTGGCCACTCCGCTCACCCAGGGCTTGACCCCGGGAATACGGCTCAGATGAGGCTCGTGCAGCACTTCGGCGACCTCGCCCATGGGCGCCACGAACCACTGGTCGGCAATACGGAAACCAATCCCGCTCCAGCTTTGCAGCCGGGTTTCCTGCAAGGGCAAGTCGGCCGCCAGCAGCCGGCAACGCCGGTCGATGTCCAGCAGCAGCTCGAAGGCCGTCAGCGACTCGCCCGTGGGCTGCGTGGTCAACCTTTGAGCACGCCATTGAGCTTCTGGATCAGGGTGTCCTCATCCACAGGCTTGGTCAGGTAGTCCTTGGCGCCCTGGCGGGCTCCCCAGACCTTGTCGGTTTCCTGGTCCTTGGTGGTGACGATGATCACCGGGATGTGCGCGGTATCGGCATCCTTGCTCAGCTGGCGGGTGGCCTGGAATCCGTTCATGCCGGGCATGACGATATCCATCAGCACCGCATCGGGCTTTTCCTGGCGCGCCAGGGCCACGCCGTCGGCGCCGTTCTCGGCTTTCAGCACCTGATGCCCGTGCTTTTCAAGCATTCCGGTGAGTTTGTACATTTCAGTCGGCGAATCATCGACGATCAGAACTCGAGCCATGCTGTTCCCCATCAAAGGAAAGGACGCCGCTGCCGGGGCGCGGCGTCAGGGTGCGTGTTGTTCTTCTGCGGCGAACCCGGGCACATGCGCGCGGATTGCATCCAGCAGTTCTTCCTTGCTGAAAGGCTTGGTCAAAAATTGATCGGAGCCGACCACGCGGCCCCTGGCCTTGTCGAACAGGCCGTCGCGGGACGACAGCAGAATCACCGGCGTGTCCTTGAAGACGCTGTTGTGTTTGATCAGGGCGCAGGTCTGGTAGCCATCCAGACGCGGCATCAGCACGTCGACGAAAATGATCTGCGGATGCTGGTCGACAATCTTGGCCAGGGCGTCGAACCCGTCGGTGGCCGTGATGACCTCGCACCCTGCTTCACTGAGCAACATCTGGGCGGTTCGGCGAATCGTCTTTGAGTCATCGATCACCATCACCTTCAGTGCCGCACCGGACTGTTCCATAATTGCTCTACCATCGCTGCTCGCTATGGGCGGCAAGCTATAAGTTTCCAACGGCAAGAAAAGCAGGGCATACGTGGCGTGCTTTTACTTGTGGCTGATGGCTTGCAGCTGTAGACGGCCGTGCAGGCCACGTGCCAGGCCTTTTTAGCACACTCTGGGGGTGCATTCCATCGGCCCGTCACCGTGCCGTCCGGTCTGCGTTTTTCCCTTGACCGCCAGCGCAGCGAGCGCCACCCTGACGCCACTTTTCATTTGAGCCAACGCGGCCCCGCGCCGCTTTAGAGGATATAGCCCATGAGCGTTCGCCTCGGGATTGTCATGGACCCCATTGCGCGCATTTCCTATAAAAAGGACAGCTCGCTGGCCATGCTGCTTGCCGCCCAGGAGCGCGGCTGGTCGCTGTTCTATATGGAGCAGAAAGACCTCTACCAAGGCGAAGGTGCTGCCCGGGCACGGATGCGCCCCCTGAAGGTATTCGCCGATCCCGAGCACTGGTTCGAGCTTGAAGACGAGCAAGACAGCCCCCTGAGCGAGCTGGACGTGATCCTGATGCGCAAGGATCCGCCCTTCGACATGGAGTTCGTCTACAGCACCTACCTGCTGGAGCAGGCCGAGGCCGCTGGCGTGCTGGTGGTCAACCGCCCGCAGAGCCTGCGCGACTGCAACGAGAAACTCTTTGCCACCCTGTTCCCGCAGTGCACACCGCCCACCCTGGTCAGCCGTCGCGCCGACATTCTGCGTGAGTTTGCCGCCCAGCATGGCGACGTCATCCTCAAGCCACTGGACGGCATGGGCGGCGCCTCGATCTTCCGTCATCGCCCGGGCGACCCGAACCTGTCGGTGATCCTCGAGACCCTCACCCTTCACGGCACCCAGCAGATCATGGCACAAGCCTACCTGCCAGCCATCAAGGACGGTGACAAGCGCATCCTGATGATCGATGGCGAGCCGGTTCCGTACTGCCTCGCACGCATCCCGGCCAGCGGCGAGACCCGTGGCAACCTGGCCGCCGGCGGTCGTGGCGAAGCCCGCCCGCTGACCGACCGTGACCGCTGGATCGCCGAACAGATCGGCCCGACCCTGCGGGAAAAAGGCCTGCTGTTTGTCGGCCTGGACGTGATCGGCGAGCACCTGACCGAGATCAATGTCACCAGCCCGACCTGCATCCGCGAAATCGACAACGCCTTTGGTACCCGAATCGGCGTGCAGTTGATGGACGCCATTGATCGCAAGCTCAAAGCGCGCTGACAGCCGACGCGAAGCAACCGTGCAGAGTGGGGTATCATGCCGGTCGATTTTGACCTGAAGCGCCCTGCTTTGCCGGCTCGCCCCCGGCCTTGCGGCTGCTGGATACCCGATGACGCTGCCTGCTGACATCCCTGCCGACTTTGTCCCGCCCCGTGTTCGCCCGGCGGATCGGCTCGGCTTTACCTTGTTCCTGGCGGCCCTGATTCACCTGGCGCTGATCCTGGGCCTTGGCTTTTCCTTCGCCAAGCCTGAGGAGATCCGCCGGACCATGGAAATCACCCTGGCCACCTTCAAGAGCGAAAAAGCCCCCGAGAAGGCCGATTACCTGGCCCAGGACAACCAGCAAGGCAGTGGCACCCTGGACAAGAAAGCGGTGCCCAAGACTACTGAGATCGCGCCATTCCAGGACAGCAAGATCAACAAGGTGACGCCACCACCGGCCGCCAAGCCTGAAGTCAAACCCCAACCGGCACCGCCAAAGGCAGTAGTCACCACCCAGGCACCCAAGCCGCAAAAAGTCGAGACCCGGCCCAAAGAGGTCAAGCCACAGCCCAAACCCAAGGCCGCCACGCCTGATTTCGACAGCTCGCAGCTCTCCAGCCAGATCGCCAGCCTCGAAGCCGAGCTGTCCCAGGAACAACAGCTGTACGCCAAGCGCCCGCGCATCCACCGCCTCAATGCTGCCTCGACCATGCGTGACAAAGGCGCCTGGTACAAGGACGAGTGGCGCAAGAAAGTCGAGCGTATCGGCAACCTCAACTACCCCGACGAGGCCCGTCGGCAGCAGATCTACGGCAGTCTTCGGTTGATGGTCTCGATCAACCGCGACGGCTCGCTGTATGAAGTGCTGGTGCTGGAGTCGTCCGGCCAGCCACTGCTGGACCAAGCGGCCCAGCGTATCGTGCGCCTGGCTGCTCCTTTCGCACCGTTCACCGGCGACCTGGCCGATATCGACCGCCTGGAAATCATCCGCACCTGGCGCTTCGCCCGCGGCGACCGCCTGTCGAGCAACTGATACCTGCAGGAGCGGGCTTGTCAGTCCGGCGCCCCAACGCCACACTATCAACCATGAAAAACCTCAGCCCGAGTTACCTCAAGCACCAGTTTCTGATCGCCATGCCGCACATGGCCGACCCGAACTTCGCGCACACCTTGACCTACATCGTCGAGCACAACGCCAATGGCGCCATGGGGCTGGTGGTCAATCGGCCGCAAGACCTGAACCTGGCCGATATCCTTGAGCAACTGCGTCCCGATGTCGAGCCGCCAGCCGACTGCATGCAGATACCGATTTACATCGGCGGCCCGGTGCAAACCGACCGCGGCTTCGTGCTGCACACCTCGGACAAAGCGTTTCAGGCCACCATTGAGCTGGATGGCATGTCGCTGTCCACCTCCCAGGACATCCTGTTTGCCATTGCCGACGGCTTCGGCCCCCAGCAAAGCCTGATCACCCTCGGCTATGCCGGCTGGGAAGCCGGGCAACTGGAAGCGGAGCTGGCCGACAACGCCTGGCTGAACTGCCCGTTCGATCCCGAGATCATCTTCGGCATGGCCTGCGAGCAGCGCCTGGCTGCCGCCGCCGCAAGCCTTGGGATCAACCTGAGCCTGCTCACCAGCCAGGCGGGGCACGCCTGATGAGCGAAGTACGCCTACTGCTGGGCTTCGACTACGGCAGCCGCCAGATCGGTGTCGCCGTCGGCCAGGTGATCACCGGCCAGGCCCGCGAACTGTGTACCCTCAAGGCCCAGAACGGCACGCCCGACTGGACCCAGGTGGAAAAGCTGATCAAGGAGTGGAAACCCGACGCCCTGGTGGTCGGCCTGCCCCTGAACATGGACGGCACTCCCAGCGAAATGAGCGAACGCGCCGAGAAGTTCGCCCGACGCCTGAACGGTCGCTTCAACCTGCCCGTGCATACCCACGACGAACGCCTGACCACCTTTGAAGCCAAGGGCGAGCGCATGGCCCGTGGTGGCCAGCGCGGCAGTTACCGCGACAACCCAGTGGACGCCATTGCCGCCGCCCTGCTGTTGCAAGGCTGGCTGGAGGCCAATACCGGGCAGTCCTGACCCAGATCATCGGATTCAAGCCGGGCCAGCGCTATGCTCCCGGCCTCTTGAGGAGCAAGCATGAGCCTACCCAATCCCGCCGAACTGATCCGGCAGATGGCCGTCGATCTTCGTGCCCATCTGGCCCGTCGCAACATTACCGAGCCACGCTTCATCGGCATCCGTACCGGGGGCATCTGGGTTGCCCAGGCGCTGCTCGAAGAACTGGGCAACGATGCCCCCCTCGGCACCCTGGACGTGTCCTTCTACCGCGACGACTTCAGCCAGAATGGCCTGCACCCCCAGGTGCGTCCCTCGGACCTGCCGTTCGAGATCGAAGGCCAGCACCTGGTCCTGGTGGACGACGTGCTGATGAGCGGTCGGACCATACGCGCCGCCCTCAACGAACTGTTCGACTACGGCCGCCCGGCCAGCGTCACCCTGGTCTGCCTGCTCGACCTGGATGCCGGCGAATTGCCGATCCGGCCAAATGTGGTCGGTGCCACCCTGTCGCTGGCCGCCCATGAACGGGTAAAATTGACCGGACCCGCACCGCTCGCCCTCGAGCGCCAGGACCTCGCCTCCGCTTCCGCACTTTAAGAGTCCCTCGCGATGACGCCAATCGACGCCAAGCGCCCGCTGCAGCTCAATGATCAGGGCCAGCTGCGCCACTTTCTCTCGCTCGACGGTTTGCCCCGCGAACTGCTGACCGAAATCCTCGACACCGCCGACTCGTTCCTTGAAGTCGGCGCCCGGGCCGTCAAGAAAGTCCCGTTGCTGCGCGGCAAGACCGTATGCAACGTGTTCTTCGAGAACTCCACTCGCACCCGCACCACCTTCGAACTGGCGGCCCAGCGGCTGTCGGCCGACGTGATCACCCTGAATGTGTCGACCTCCTCGACCAGCAAGGGCGAAACCCTGTTCGACACCCTGCGCAACCTTGAAGCCATGGCCGCCGACATGTTCGTCGTGCGCCATGGCGATTCCGGTGCCGCGCACTTCATCGCCGAGCACGTCTGCCCGGAGGTGGCGATCATCAACGGCGGCGACGGCCGCCACGCCCATCCGACCCAGGGCATGCTCGACATGCTGACCATTCGTCGGCACAAGGGCAGCTTCGAGAACCTCTCGGTGGCCATCGTCGGCGACATCCTGCACTCGCGCGTTGCACGCTCGAACATGCTCGCCCTGAAGACCCTCGGTTGCCCGGACATCCGTGTGATCGGTCCGAAAACCCTGCTGCCAATCGGTATCGAACAGTACGGCGTGAAGGTCTACACCGACCTCGAGCAGGGCCTCAAGGACGTCGACGTGGTGATCATGCTGCGCCTGCAGCGTGAGCGCATGGCCGGTGGCCTGCTGCCCAGCGAAGGTGAGTTCTACCGCCTGTTCGGCCTGACCACCGCGCGCCTGGCGGGTGCCAAGCCCGATGCCATCGTCATGCACCCGGGGCCGATCAACCGTGGCGTGGAAATCGAATCGGCAGTGGCCGACGGCGCCCATTCGGTGATCCTCAATCAGGTCACCTACGGCATTGCGGTGCGCATGGCGGTGCTGTCCATGGCCATGAGCGGGCAGACTGCCCAACGTCAATTCGAGCAGGAGAACGCCCAGTGACCCTCAGTATTCTCGGCGCCCGGGTCATTGATCCCACCAGCGGCCTGGACCAGGTCACCGACCTGCACATCGATGCCGGCAAAATTGTTGCCCTGGGTGCAGCGCCGGCCGGTTTCACCCCGGCTCGCAGCATCGACGCCACGGGCCTGATCGCCGCGCCCGGGCTGGTCGACCTCAATGTCGCCCTGCGCGAGCCGGGCTACAGCCGCAAAGGCAGCATTGCCAGCGAGACCCGCGCCGCAGCTGCCGGTGGCGTCACCAGCCTGTGCTGCCCGCCACAGACCAAGCCGGTCCTCGACACCTCGGCCGTGGCCGAACTGATCCTCGACCGCGCCCGTGAGGCCGGTCACAGCAAGGTCTTCCCGATCGGCGCCCTGAGCAAAGGCCTGGAAGGCGAGCAACTGGCCGAGCTGATCGCCCTGCGCGATGCCGGCTGCGTAGCCTTCGGCAATGGCCTGAATGCGTTTGCCAACAACCGTACCCTGGCCCGCGCCCTGGAATATGCCGCCACCTTCGACCTGACGGTGATCTTCCACTCCCAGGACCGCGACCTGGCCCAGGGCGGCCTGGCCCACGAAGGTGCCATGGCCAGCTTCCTCGGCCTGCCGGGCATCCCGGAAACCGCCGAGACCGTGGCCCTGGCGCGCAACCTGCTGCTGGTGGAACAAACCGGCGTGCGTGCGCACTTCAGCCAGCTGACCAGCGTCCGTGGCGCCCGGCTGATCGCCCAGGCCCAGGAACTGGGGCTGCCGGTCACCGCCGACGTGGCCCTGTACCAGTTGATTCTCACCGACGAAGCGCTGCGTGACTTTTCCAGCCTCTACCACGTGCAACCGCCGCTGCGCACTCATGCCGACCGTGACGGCCTGCGCGAAGCGGTCAAGTCCGGGGTGATCCAGGCGATCTCCAGTCACCACCAGCCTCATGAGCGCGATGCCAAGCTGGCCCCCTTCGGCGCTACCGAGCCAGGCATCAGCAGCGTCGAATTGCTGCTGCCGCTGGCCATGACCCTGGTCGAAGACGGCCTGCTCGACTTGCCGACACTGCTGGCGCGCCTGTCCAGCGGCCCCGCCGAGGCGTTGCGCCTGCCTGCAGGCCAGCTCAAGGCTGGCGGTGCGGCAGACCTGGTGCTGTTCGACCCGAAAGCCTCCACCGTTGCCGGCGAACAATGGCGTTCCAAGGGCGACAACTGCCCATTCATCGGACACTGCCTGCCCGGGGCGGTGCGCTACACCCTGGTTGACGGGCATATCAGCCACGAGGCCTGAGCCTGAAGTGTGGGAGCGGATTCATCCGCAAAGGGTCGCAGCGCGGCCCTGCTTCTGGGGACTGCTGCGCAGTCCTTCGCGGATGAATCTGCTCCTGCCGTCCTTCACCTGCAGTTTGCACAACCACTCATCCCGCAAGGTTGAAATTCTTCCCTGCACCCCCATATGAGTCTGCATCAGGCATTTTCGCCCCGCTGCGTGGAGACTCTCCCTTGACCACCATCGTTTCAGTTCGCCGCCACGGCAAAGTCGTCATGGGCGGCGACGGCCAGGTTTCTCTCGGCAACACCGTGATGAAAGGCAACGCCAAGAAAGTCCGTCGCCTGTATCACGGCCAGGTCATCGCCGGTTTCGCCGGTGCCACCGCCGACGCATTCACCCTGTTCGAGCGTTTTGAAGGCCAGCTGGAAAAACACCAGGGCCACCTGATCCGTGCCGCTGTAGAGCTGGCCAAGGAATGGCGTACCGACCGTTCCCTGAGCCGCCTGGAAGCCATGCTCGCGGTCGCCAACAAGGACGCTTCGCTGATCATCACCGGCAACGGTGACGTGGTCGAGCCCGAAGACGGCCTGATCGCCATGGGCTCCGGCGGTGCCTACGCCCAGGCCGCTGCCCGCGCCCTGCTGCAGAAGACCGACCTCTCGGCCCGTGAAATCGCTGAAACCGCACTGAACATCGCCGGTGACATCTGTGTGTTCACCAACCACAACCTGACCATCGAGGAGCAGGACCTGGCCGAGTAACTCAGCTGTTCTGGCGCCCGGCCCCGGTGGCCGGGCTTTTCCACGCTGATTCATCGAGCCCAAGGACCATCACAACCATGTCCATGACCCCCCGCGAGATCGTCCACGAACTCAACCGCCACATCATCGGCCAGGACGACGCCAAGCGCGCCGTTGCCATTGCCCTGCGCAACCGCTGGCGCCGCATGCAGCTCCCTGCCGAGCTGCGCGTCGAGGTCACGCCCAAGAACATCCTGATGATCGGCCCGACCGGTGTCGGCAAGACCGAAATCGCCCGTCGCCTGGCCAAGCTGGCAAACGCCCCGTTCATCAAGGTCGAAGCGACCAAGTTCACCGAAGTCGGTTACGTTGGCCGTGATGTCGAGTCGATCATTCGTGATCTGGCCGATGCCGCCATCAAGATGCTGCGCGAGCAGGAAATCATCCGCGTGGGCCACCGCGCCGAAGACGCCGCCGAAGACCGCATCCTCGATGCCCTGCTGCCACCGGCGCGCACCGGTTTCAACGAAGACCAGGTCAACACCCAGGACTCCAACACTCGCCAGCTGTTCCGCAAGCGCCTGCGCGAAGGCCAACTGGACGACAAGGAAATCGAGATCGAAGTGGCCGAGTCCATGGGCGTCGATATTTCCGCGCCACCGGGCATGGAAGAGATGACCAACCAGCTGCAGAACCTGTTCGCCAACATGGGCAAGGGCAAGCGCAAGAGCCGCAAGCTCAAGGTCAAGGAAGCGCTCAAGCTGGTACGCGACGAAGAAGCCAGCCGCCTGGTCAATGAAGAAGAGCTCAAGGCCAAGGCCCTGGAAGCGGTCGAGCAGCACGGCATCGTGTTCATCGACGAGATCGACAAGGTGGCCAAGCGCGGCAACGTCGGCGGCGCTGACGTCTCCCGCGAAGGTGTACAACGCGACCTGCTGCCACTGATCGAAGGCTGCACCGTGAACACCAAGTTGGGCATGGTCAAGACCGACCACATCCTGTTCATCGCCTCCGGTGCGTTCCACCTGAGCAAGCCAAGCGACCTGGTACCCGAGCTGCAAGGCCGTCTGCCGATCCGTGTCGAACTCAAGGCCCTGACCCCGGAAGATTTCGAGCGCATTCTCAGCGAGCCGCACGCCTCACTCACCGAGCAATACCGTGAGTTGCTCAAGACCGAAGGCCTGAACATCGAGTTCGCTGCCGAAGGTATCAAGCGCCTGGCCGAGATCGCCTGGCAGGTCAACGAGAAGACCGAGAACATCGGAGCCCGTCGCCTGCACACTCTGCTCGAGCGCCTGCTTGAAGAGGTGTCGTTCAGCGCCGGCGACCTGGCCAGCGCTCACAACGAAGCGCCGATCCGCATCGACGCCGAGTACGTCAACAGCCACCTGGGCGAACTGGCGCAGAACGAAGACCTCTCGCGCTATATTCTCTAAAGCTGCAAGCGGTAAGCTGCAAGCTGCAAGTTGCAAGTTGCAGAGCGCTAGACGCTCTCTCTCGCAGCTTGTAGCGTGCAGCTCATAGCCCAAGAGTGTTTCCCCTCATGCCCAGACTTCCTACCGGTATCAACCTGCACAAAGCCTCCAAGACCCTGTCGCTGACCTACGGGCCTGATGAGGTGTATCACCTGCCCGCCGAGTTCCTGCGGGTTCACTCTCCCTCCGCCGAGGTCCAGGGCCACGGCAATCCCATCCTGCAATTCGGCAAGATCAACGTTGGTCTTTCGCAAATCGAACCGGCTGGCCAGTACGCACTGAAACTGACCTTCGATGACGGCCACGACAGCGGCCTGTTCACCTGGGAGTACCTGGAACAGCTGTGCCTGCGTCAGGAACAGCTCTGGGCCGAGTACCTCGACGACCTGGCAAAAGCCGGAAAATCCCGCGACCCGTCCGAGTCGATCGTCAAGCTGATGCTCTAGTCCGGGCCCTCCAGGGTTTAGAGCGCATTTTCTAATTCTATCTGCTTGAATGCCTGCTCAACGGCCAATGAATGGCCGTCTTGCGCATCACCCAAAAGTCGGGTAACCAATGGATCTGGCAAGTTCCCTGCATTGAATGTGAAGCAGGGTCGGGCTGGAATGCAGAGGTCGCGAGCGAAAGCAGGCAGTCTTCTCACGCAGAAAAAACCCGCAGGGCTCATCGTCGTTTGCATCCGGCCGCAGGACCGCAGTTCGTTATCACTGGTCACCCGAGCAGCAGTACCGGGCACTCGTCTGTGTAACGCGCACAGCAGGCCGGTACTCGTCTCAGGACAACGGAGCGTCGTAGATGAGTAACAAGAACAACGATGACCTGCAGCGCCAAGCCTCGGAAAATACCCTGGGTCTGAACCCGGTAATCGGCTTGCGCCGCAAGGATTTGCTGACTTCTGCTCGAATGGTGCTGCGTCAGGCCATTCGTCAACCGCTGCACAGTGCCAAGCATGTCGCGCATTTCGGCATGGAACTCAAGGATGTGATCTTCGGCAAGTCGGGCCTGCAACCGGAGAACGACGACCGTCGCTTCAACGATCCGGCCTGGAGCCAGAACCCGCTGTATCGCCGCTACCTGCAAACGTACCTGGCCTGGCGCAAGGAGCTGCACGACTGGATCGACACCAGCAACCTGTCCGACCAGGACATCAGCCGCGGCCATTTCGTCATCAACCTGATGACCGAAGCCATGGCGCCGACCAACACGGCAGCCAACCCCGCAGCGGTCAAACGCTTCTTCGAAACCGGTGGCAAGAGCCTGCTCGACGGCCTGTCGAACCTGGCCAAGGACATGGTCAACAATGGCGGCATGCCCAGCCAGGTGAACATGGACGCCTTCGAGGTTGGCAAGAACCTGGGCACCAGCGAAGGTGCGGTGGTGTTTCGCAACGACGTGCTGGAACTGATCCAGTACCGTCCCATCACCGAGCAGGTCCTGGCCCGGCCGCTGCTGGTGGTCCCGCCACAGATCAACAAGTTCTACGTCTTCGACCTCAGCCCCGAGAAGAGCCTGGCACGCTTCTGCCTGCGCTCCAACGTGCAGACCTTCATCGTCAGCTGGCGCAACCCGACCAAGGCCCAGCGCGAATGGGGTCTGTCGACCTATATCGATGCCCTCAAGGAAGCGGTCGACGTGATCCTGGCGATCACCGGCAGCAAAGACCTGAACATGCTCGGTGCCTGCTCCGGCGGCATCACCTGCACAGCGCTGCTGGGCCACTATGCGGCACTGGGCGAAACCAAGGTCAATGCGCTGACCCTGTTGGTCAGCGTGCTCGACACCACCCTCGACAACCAGGTGGCCCTGTTCGTCGACGAGCAGACGCTCGAGTCCGCCAAGCGCCAGTCCTACCAGGCCGGCGTGCTTGAAGGCCGCGACATGGCCAAGGTGTTCGCCTGGATGCGACCCAACGACCTGATCTGGAACTATTGGGTCAACAACTACCTGCTCGGCAACGAGCCTCCCGTGTTCGACATCCTGTTCTGGAACAACGACACCACCCGCCTGCCCGCCGCCTTCCATGGCGACCTGATCGAAATGTTCAAAAGTAATCCACTGACCCGCGCCGATGCACTGGAAGTGTGCGGAACGCCGATCGACCTGAAGAAAGTCACCTCTGACATCTACAGCCTGGCCGGCACCACCGACCACATCACCCCCTGGCAGGCCTGCTACCGGTCAGCCCAGCTGTTTGGTGGCAACGTTGAATTCGTGCTGTCCAACAGCGGGCATATCCAGAGCATCCTCAACCCGCCTGGCAACCCCAAGGCACGCTACATGACCAGCAGTGACCGGCCGGCGTGTGTCGTTGAATGGCAGGAGAATGCCCACAAGCACACCGACTCCTGGTGGCTGCACTGGCAGAACTGGCTGACCGAGCGTTCCGGCGAGCTGAAGAAGGCACCGACGCGCCTGGGCAACCGGGCCCATCCATCCGCCGAAGCAGCACCGGGTACCTACGTGCACGAGCGCTGATACCTCCGACCGCCGTGGCCACCGCCAGGCCACGGCGCCTCACCCACCACAGGGCTTCGCGCATGCCGCAACCGTATATATTCAGAACCGTCGACCTGGATGGCCAGACCATCCGCACCGCGGTTCGCCCCGGCAAGCCGCATTTGACGCCCTTGCTGATCTTCAATGGCATCGGCGCCAACCTGGAACTGGTGTTCCCGTTTATCCAGGCCCTGGACCCGGACCTGGAGGTCATTGCTTTCGACGTCCCCGGGGTGGGCGGCTCGTCCACACCCCGGCATCCTTACCGTTTTCCCGGACTGGCCCGGCTCACCGCCCGCATGCTCGATTACCTGAACTACGGCCAGGTCAACGCCATCGGTGTGTCCTGGGGCGGGGCCCTGGCCCAGCAGTTCGCCCACGACTATCCCGAGCGCTGCAAGAAGCTGGTGCTCGCCGCTACCGCCGCCGGCGCGGTAATGGTGCCGGGCAAGCCCAAGGTACTGTGGTTGATGGCAAGCCCGCGGCGCTACATCCAGCCTTCGCATGTCATCCGCATCGCACCGCAGATCTATGGCGGCGCCTTCCGCCGCGACCCTGACCTGGCCACAGCCCATGCTGCCAAGGTGCGTTCCTCGGGCAAGCTCGGCTACTACTGGCAGCTGTTTGCCGGGCTCGGCTGGACCAGCATCCACTGGCTGCACAAGATCCAGCAGCCCACCCTGGTACTGGCCGGCGACGACGATCCGCTGATTCCACTGATCAATATGCGCCTGTTGGCCTGGCGTATTCCCAATGCCCAGCTACACATAATCGACGATGGTCATTTGTTCCTGATCACCCGGGCCGAAGCCGTGGCCCCGATCATCATGAAGTTCCTCCAGCAAGAGCGCCAACGCGCCGTCATGCACCCTCGGCCCGCCCCCAGCTGAGACGCAACGAACCCGAGCCCGCGGCAGGATGCCAGGTGGCCCGCTGCGCGGCATGAGGTTGGTGCCGCTTTTGCATTGATCTATTTGTTGATGGCCTGACGACGGAGTGTTGCCTGATGAAAGACAAGCCCGCGAAGGGGTCGGTACCGGTCCCCGCCACTTACATGAACGTGCAGAGTGCGATCAGCGGCCTGCGTGGCCGCGACCTGATTTCAACACTGCGCAATGTCAGCCGTCACAGCCTGCGGCACCCCCTGCACACGGCCAAGCATGTGCTCGCCCTGGGCAGCCAGCTGGGCCGGGTACTGCTCGGTGATACCCCTCACCAGCCCAACCCGCGTGACAACCGCTTCAAGGACCCTGCCTGGAGCCTCAATCCCTTTTACAGCCGTGGCCTGCAGGCCTACCTTGCCTGGCAGAAGCAGACCCGCCAGTGGATCGACGAAAGCCAGCTGGACGCCGATGACCGCGCCCGGGCGCACTTTCTCTTCGCCTTGCTCAACGATGCGATGGCGCCAAGCAACTCCCTGCTCAATCCGGCGGCGGTCAAGGAGCTGCTCAATTCCGGCGGCCTGAGCCTGGTACGCGGAGTTCACCACCTCATCGACGACCTTCGCCATAACGACGGCTTGCCGCGCCAGGTCAACCCCGATGCCTTTGAAGTCGGCAGAAACCTGGCCACCACCCCCGGGGCAGTGGTGTTTCGCAACGAGCTGCTGGAGCTTATCCAGTACAAGCCGATGAGCGAAACCCAGTACGCCCGCCCCGTGCTGGTGGTACCGCCACAGATCAACAAGTTCTACATCTTCGACCTGAGCCCGGCCAACAGCTTCGTCCAGTACATGCTCAAGAACGGCCTGCAGACCTTCATGGTCAGCTGGCGCAACCCCGACCCGCGTCATCGCGAGTGGGGCCTGTCGAGTTATGTCGAGGCGCTGGAGGAAGCCATGAATGTATGCCGGGCGATTACCGGAAGCCGCGAGGTCAACCTGATGGGTGCCTGTGCCGGTGGCCTGACCATGGCAGCGCTGCAGGGTCACTTGCAGGCCAAGCGCCAGTTGCGTCGGATCAGCAGCGCCACTTACCTGGTCAGCCTGCTCGACAGCCAGATCGACAGCCCGGCCAGCCTGTTCG
This sequence comes from Pseudomonas vranovensis, assembly GCF_040438935.1. Classification (NCBI taxonomy): domain Bacteria; kingdom Pseudomonadati; phylum Pseudomonadota; class Gammaproteobacteria; order Pseudomonadales; family Pseudomonadaceae; genus Pseudomonas; species Pseudomonas vranovensis. The sequence continues at coordinate 4,474,768 of NZ_CP159259.1, forward strand.
CCGACGAGCAGACGCTGGAGGCCGCCAAGCGCCGCTCCTACCAGCAAGGCGTGCTCGATGGTCGGGAGATCGCCAAGGTTTTCGCCTGGATGCGCCCCAATGACCTGATCTGGAATTACTTCGTCAACAACTACCTGCTGGGCAAGGCGCCTCCAGCCTTCGACATCCTCTACTGGAACAACGACAACACCCGCCTGCCGGCGGCCTTGCACGGCGACCTGCTGGATTTTTTCAAGCACAACCCCCTGACCCACGCGGCAGGCCTCGAGGTCTGCGGCACTCCCATCGACCTGCAGAAGGTCAATGTCGACAGCTTCAGTGTGGCCGGCAGCAACGACCACATTACCCCGTGGGATGCGGTCTATCGCTCGACCCTGCTGCTGGGGGGCGACAAGCGCTTCATCCTGGCCAACAGCGGCCATGTGCAGAGCATCCTCAACCCACCGGGCAATCCCAAGGCGCATTACGTCGACAACCCACGCCTGAGCAGCGACCCAAGGGCCTGGTTCTACGACGCCAAGCAGATCGACGGCAGTTGGTGGCCACAGTGGCTGGAGTGGATTCAGGCCCGTTCAGGTGCCCAGCGCGAAACCCTGCTCACCCTGGGCAACCAGAACTACCCTCCCATGGACCCCGCCCCTGGCACTTACGTGCAGGCGCGCTGAACAAGTAGAACGGATGAAAACCCGCGACCGTATTCTGGAATGTGCCCTGCAGCTGTTCAACCAGCAGGGCGAACCGAATGTCTCGACACTCGAGATTGCCAACGAAATGGGCATCAGCCCGGGCAACCTGTACTACCACTTCCACGGCAAGGAGCCGTTGGTACTGGGCTTGTTCGAACGTTTTGAAGACGAGCTGACACCGCTGCTCGACCCGCCGCTTGAAGTGCGTCTGGATGCCGAGGACTACTGGCTGTTTCTGCACCTGATCGTCGAGCGCATGGCCCAGTACCGCTTCCTGTTCCAGGACCTGTCGAACCTGACCGGCCGCCTGCCCAAGCTGGCTCGTGGCATGCGCAACCTGCTCAACGCCCTCAAGCGCACCCTGGCTGCCCTGCTCGCCAGCCTCAAGGCCCAGGGGCAAGTGACCAGTGATACTCGGGCCCTGGGGCAACTGGTGGAGCAGATCACCCTGACGTTGCTGTTCTCCCTCGACTACCAGCGAGTGCTGGCCCGTGAGGGTGAAGTGGGGGTGGTGGTGTACCAGGTGATGATGCTGGTGGCGCCGCACCTTGAAACCGGCTCCAGGCATGCAGCGGAGCAGATTGCCTTGCGCTATCTGGACGGCTGAAAGCATCGCGGGGCAAGCCGCTCCCACAAACCGCTGTGGGAGCGGGCTTGCCCCGCGATTGAAACACCCGTGATCAGGACGGGTTGATCGGACTCACCGAAGCCGATGGCGCAGGTGCCGACGGCGCTGCCGGTGCCGAAGCAGCAGGTACAGCACTCGGTGCAGGCGCCGCACTGGCCGCCGGCGCTGCCCGGCTTGGCCACTGCTGGCTTGGCCGGTGCTTTCTTCACCGCTGGCTTTTTCGCCGCGGCCGGTTTGGCTGCCGCTTTGGCTGCTGCCGGCTTGGCTGCAGGTTTGGCAGCCGGCTTGGCCGCTGCAGTCTTCGCCGCCGCAGGTTTGGCTGCGGGTTTGGCCGCCGCGGTTTTCGCCGCAGGCTTGGCTGCCGCTTTCGGCGCAGCCTTGGCCAGTGGCTTGGCCGCAGTCTTGGTGGCCGCAGGCTTGCTGGAAGCCGACTTGACCGAGGCACCGGTCAGTTTCTCGATCTGCTTGGTCAGCGTGTCGACCTGCTGGTGCAGCGCCTTGACCTCATTGCGGCTCGGCACACCCAGTCGCGAAATGGCACTGTTCAGGCGCTTGTCGAAAGCCTCTTCGAGCTCGCTCCACTTGCCCAGCGCGCGGTCTTTCACATCACCCACCCGAGAGGTGGCCGACTTGGCCGAAGCCTTGGCCGAGTCAACGGAGCCCTTGGCCTGTTTTTCAGCTTTCTCACCGTCCTTGACCAGGGACTCGAACAGCTTGTTGCCGTCCTGGTCGATCTTGGAGTAGATACCCAAACCAGCCAGCCAGATCTTGCGGGAATACTTCTCGATCCCCCCGACCCAGGAGCTGCTTTCTTTATCGCTATTCTTCTTGCCAGCCATCCCGATCTCCTTATTGTTTGCGCGCGACACGTTCGAGCAATGCCGTCAGCTCATCGAGCTTGGCAGAAAGTGCCTCCACGTCATGTTTAGACGGTATGCCGATGCGATTCAAGGCGCTGGCAACCCGTGTGTCGAAAGCCTTTTCGATTTTATCGAGCTGGACCTCGACCTTGCCCTTCACACTGGAGATCTCGCCCTTGACCGAATCGATCTGGCTATTGGCTGCATCGAGCTCGTGGTCGATACGTTTCTTGCTGCGTTTCTCGACGGTTTCGCCGGCCTTGACCAATTCTTTCAGGTAGTCGGCACCTTCCTGACCCACCCGGACATAAGCGCCCAGGCCTGCCAGCCAAATCTTGCGCGCGTAGCCGCGCACCTCACCCAGCGTACGCTGGGCGTCGTCTTTTTTCTTCAGGATCACTTTGGCCATGCTCTGCACCTCACGCTCGAATAGATATGGAGGAACTGCCCATGGAAGTTGGGCTTGAGCATAAGGTAGGGAGAAAAATTAGAAACCACACACTAATAAGGGCAGCTGCAAGCCATAAGCTTCACACGACAAGAAAGGGCAGCGGTGATCGTGGATACCTTCGCCCCCTCCCTTCACTGCACCACTTGCAGCGTGAAGCTCCCCTCTTGAGCCACTAGGCGAGCGCCTTGTCCAGGGCCCGCTCGATCTCGCTCTTGATGGTCCCGCTCATCATCGACAGCATCATGCCCAGCTTGAGCTCGACCTTGATGCTGTCTTCGCCGATCTGCACGCTGCCGTTGGCGCCGCTGCGCTTGACCTCGACCCGGTCGCCGTCCCAGCGGGCGGTGAGGTCGTATTCGCGGGCCAGTTTGTCGACCAGGGCCTGGGCCTTTTCGCGAGCCGCTTGGCGGCCCAGGCTGTGTTTGCGTTCAACGCTGATCTGGGTCATTCATTCAATCCTGGGTTCAGAGGCATACTGTCTATTATGCCCGCCCCCCACCTGCGACACACCCCGCCAAGACAAATCCGACCGTACGCCCTAGAATGGCCAGTAATTTTTTCCGGTGAAGCGATATGAACGATCAGCGCAAAGGCGACAACGCCGAACCCGTCACCCATTTCGGCTATCAGAACGTGCCGGAAAGCCAGAAAGCGGAGAAGGTCGCTGAGGTTTTCCATTCTGTAGCAGCCAAGTACGACCTGATGAACGATGTGCTTTCCGGTGGTATGCACCGCCTGTGGAAGCGCTTCACCATCGAGCTGTCCGGTGTGCGCAGCGGCAACCGGGTACTGGACATCGCCGGTGGCACGGGTGACCTGGCCGCCAAGTTTTCGCAACTGGTCGGCCCCACCGGCCAGGTGGTGCTGGCCGACATCAACGAGTCGATGCTCAAGGTCGGTCGTGACCGCCTGCTCGACCGCGGCGTGGCCGGCAATATCGAGTTCGTCCAGGCCGACGCTGAAAAGCTGCCGTTCCCCGACAACCATTTCGACTGCGTCACCATCGCTTTCGGCCTGCGTAATGTCACCCACAAGGAAGACGCCATCCGTTCGATGCTGCGCGTGCTCAAGCCCGGTGGCCGCCTGTTGGTGCTGGAGTTCTCCAAGCCGACCAACAAGCTGATGTCCAAGGTCTACGACGCCTACTCGTTCGCCTTCATGCCCCTGGCCGGCAAGCTGATCACCAACGACTCGGAAAGCTACCGCTACCTGGCCGAATCGATCCGCATGCACCCCGATCAGGAAACCCTCAAGGCCATGATGGTCGAGGCCGGTTTCGACCGCGTCACCTACCACAACATGACCAGCGGCATCGTTGCCCTGCACCGGGGCATCAAGCCCTGATGCTCCTGGCCGGTCTTCTCGCCAGCGTCGAACACGGCCTCAACCGTGTCCTGCGTCTGGACAGCACGGCGTTGCCGCGCCTGGCGGCGCTCAATGGCAAAGTGATTGCCATCGACTGTCGCCAGCCAGCGCTGCAACTGTTCATCCTGCCCGGTGAAGACGGCCTGATGCTTGCCGCCCACTGGGAGATTGAAGCCGACTGCACCCTGCGTGCCCCGGCCAGCAGCCTGGCTCGCCTGGCCCTCAGCCAGGACAAACCGGCAGTGCTGCACAGCCCGCAGGTAGAACTTGAAGGCGACAGCGCAGTGCTACTGGATCTGGTCGCGGTGCTGCAGGACCTGGACCTGGACTGGGAATACGAAGTCTCGCGCTGGCTCGGCCCGGTCGCCACGCAATTGCTCAGTGGCCACCTGCGCAGCCGCGCCAGCTGGACGCGCCAGGGCCTGGCCAACTTGAACCAGAACCTCTCGGAGTACCTGGCCGAAGAAGCCCGAACCCTGGTGGGCCAGCGTGAAGCCGAAGCCCGCTTCAGCGAACTCGACACGCTCAAAGTCGATATTGAACGCCTCGAGGCGCGCATCGAGCGCCTTGCCCGATCCCTTGATACCAGCGATAACGCATGAAGCTGCTTGCCGTCCGCCGTCTGTTGCGCATCCAGAGCGTGGTCATCCGCTACCGTCTCGATGACTTGCTGTTCGAACTGCCGTTGCCCTGGTGGCTGATGGCCCTGCGGCACCTGATGCCCTGGCGCTGGTTTCCCCGCAAGACCCTGGAGCTCAGCCGCGGTGCTCGCCTGCGCCTGGCACTGCAGGACCTGGGGCCGATCTTCATCAAGTTCGGCCAATTGCTTTCGACCCGCCGCGACCTGCTGCCCGAAGACATCGCCGATGAGCTGATGCTGCTGCAGGACCGGGTGCCGCCCTTCGACCCACAAAAGGCCGTGGCCCTGATCGAAGAGCAGCTCGGCGCGAAGATCAGCGAAGTGTTCAGCCGTTTCGACGTCGAGCCACTGGCCTCGGCCTCGGTAGCCCAGGTACACGCGGCCAAGCTCAAGAGCGGCGAAGAGGTGGTGGTCAAAGTGGTGCGCCCGGGCCTCAAACCGGTCATCGCCCAAGACCTGGCCTGGCTGTTCCTGATCGCCCGCGGTGCCGAGCGCGTCTCGGCCGACGCCCGCTTGCTGCACCCGGTAGAGGTGGTCAACGACTACGAGAAAACCATCTACGACGAGCTCGACCTGCTGCGCGAGGCAGCTAACGCCAGCCAGCTAAAACGCAACTTCGAAGGCTCGGAGATGATGTACGTGCCCCAGGTCTACTGGGACTGGTGCCGCCCCAAGGTGCTGGTGATGGAGCGCATCTACGGCATCCAGGTCACCGACCTGGCCACCCTGGCCGACCAGCGCACCGACATGAAGATGCTTGCCGAACGGGGTGTCGAAATCTTCTTCACCCAGGTGTTCCGCGACAGCTTCTTCCATGCCGACATGCACCCGGGCAACATCTTTGTCAGCACCGTGAAGCCGTGGAGCCCGCAGTACATTGCCATCGACTGCGGCATCGTCGGCAGCCTGACCCCCGAAGACCAGGACTACCTCGCCCGCAACCTGTTCGCCTTCTTCAAGCGCGACTACCGTCGCGTGGCCCAGTTGCACATCGACTCGGGCTGGGTGCCGGCCCATACCAAGCTCAACGAATTCGAGGCGGCGATCCGCACCGTGTGCGAGCCGATCTTCGAGAAGCCGCTCAAGGACATCTCCTTCGGCCAAGTGCTGATGCGCCTGTTCCAGACCGCGCGGCGCTTCAACATGGAAGTCCAGCCGCAACTGGTGCTGCTGCAAAAAACCCTGCTCAATATCGAAGGCCTGGGGCGCCAGCTGTACCCCGACCTGGACCTGTGGAGCACTGCCCAGCCATTCCTGGAACGCTGGATGCGCGAGCGCGTCAGTCCCAAGACCCTGCTGCAGAACCTGCACGGCCAGGTCGAACAGATTCCGCACCTGGCCGGCATGACCCGCGACTTGCTCGAACGCATGTCGCAGCCGCACCTGGCCGACCCACCCAGCCCCTGGCAGCAGAAGGGCGATGGCTGGGCCTTGCGCCTGCTCGGTGCCGGCCTGCTCGCCGGCGGCGCAACCCTGGCCGCCGGCGCCGTGAGCCTCAGCGCCCCGGCAGCCTGGCCGGCCTGGCTGATGCTCGCTGCAGGCCTCTACCTGATAGTGCGTCGATAGCCAGCCGCGCCTGCGGCTGGCACACTAGCGCCAGGGCCTGGCAAAGGATCAGGCCCTGATTTGGAGTCGAACATGAAAGACTGGCTGGACGAGATCAACTGGAACAGCGATGGCCTGGTACCGGCCATTGCCCAGGACCACAAGACCGGGCGCGTGCTGATGATGGCCTGGATGAACCGCGAAGCATTGAGCCTGACCGCCACCGAGCAGCGCGCCATCTACTGGTCGCGTTCCCGTGGCAAACTGTGGCGCAAGGGCGAAGAGTCCGGCCATGTGCAAAAGCTGCACGAAATGCGCCTGGACTGCGACGCCGACGTGATCATCCTGATGGTCGAGCAACTGGGGCATATCGCCTGCCATACCGGTCGCGAGAGCTGCTTCTACCGTGTGTACGAAAATGGTGAGTGGAAAACTGTCGACCCGGTCCTCAAGGATCCCCATGCCATCTACAGCGCAGGACACTGACATGAGCGACACCCTGACCCGCCTGGCTGAAGTACTGGAGTCGCGCAAAGGCGCCGAACCCGACAGCTCCTACGTCGCCAGCCTGTATCACAAGGGCCTGAACAAGATTCTGGAAAAGCTCGGCGAAGAGTCGGTCGAGACCATCATCGCTGCCAAGGATGCCGCCCACAGCGGAGATTACAGCGATGTCATCTACGAGACCGCCGATCTGTGGTTCCATAGCCTGGTCATGCTCGCCGCACTGGGCCAGCACCCGCAGGCGGTGCTGGACGAGCTGGACCGCCGCTTCGGCCTGTCCGGGCACGCCGAAAAGGCCGCGCGCCAGCCTTCGGCCTAACTGAATTATCTCGAGGGATTGCACCATGGGTATTTTTGACTGGAAACACTGGGTTGTCCTGCTGGTCGTGGTGGTACTGGTGTTCGGCACCAAGAAGCTGAAGAACCTGGGCAGTGACCTGGGCGAATCGATCAAGGGCTTTCGCAAGGCCATGAACGAAGAAGAGTCCAAGCCTGCCGAATCGACCCCGCCGCCGGTGCAACCGGCACAGCCCGTCCAGCCCCAGGCCTCGCCGCTGAACCAGCCGCAGACCATCGACGGCCAGGCGCACAAAGTCGAAGAGCCCATCAGGAAAGATTGATCAATGTTCGGGATCAGCTTCGGCGAACTTCTGCTCGTGGGCCTGGTGGCCCTGCTGGTACTCGGCCCCGAGCGCCTGCCGGGTGCCGCGCGTACCGCCGGTTTGTGGATCGGCCGCCTCAAGCGCAGCTTCAATGCGATCAAGCAGGAGGTGGAGCGTGAAATCGGCGCCGATGACATCCGTCGCCAGCTGCACAACGAGCACATCCTTTCCATGGAGCAAGAAGCGCGCAAGATCCTCAACCCGCAGAGCGTGAGCCCGCAGCCGCCGGTAGCCCCGGCAGCCAGCAGCGAGACCGCCGCCGCGCCGACCCCGGCCAGCAGCGACACCACGCCAGCCGCCAGCGTGACCACCGAACCGACACAGCCCCCGCGAGCCCCATGAGCGATATTCCGGAAAACGACCAGCCGATGCCGCTGGTTTCGCACCTCACCGAGCTGCGTACACGCCTGCTGCGCTGCGTCGCGGCTATCTTCCTGATCTTCGCCGGGCTGTTCTCCTTCGCGCAGCAGATCTACACCCTGGTCTCAGCGCCCTTGCGCGCGCACTTGCCGGCCAATGCAACGATGATCGCCACCGACGTGGCCTCGCCGTTCCTGACGCCGTTCAAACTGACCATGATCGTCTCGCTGTTCCTCGCCATCCCGCTGATCCTGCAGCAGATCTGGGGCTTCATCGCCCCGGGCCTGTACCGCCACGAAAAGCGCATCGCCATTCCGCTGCTGGTCTCGAGCATTTTCCTGTTCTACGCCGGGATGGCCTTCGCCTACTTCCTGGTGTTCCCGCTGATCTTCGGGTTCTTTGCCAGTGCCACCCCTGAAGGGGTGTCGATGATGACGGACATTGCCAGTTACCTGGACTTCGTCATGACCCTGTTCTTCGCCTTCGGCGTCGCCTTCGAGATCCCCGTGGCCGTGGTGCTGCTGGTGTGGATCGGCGTGGTCGACGTGAAGTACCTGAAGAAGATCCGCCCCTATGTGATCATCGGCTGCTTCGTGGTCGGCATGGTCCTGACCCCGCCGGACATCTTCTCCCAGACCCTGCTCGCGGTGCCCATGTGGTTGCTGTTCGAGATCGGCATTCTGTTTGGCTCGTTGATCCGCAAGCGCAGCGCGCCACAGGATGACGCAGCCGACGACCACAACGACCAGCCGCCAGCGACCCAGCCGTGAACCTGTTGCTCCTCGAGGAGGCCGACTTCATCGCGGCTGACCGCGTCGTCCTGGCCGACCGGCGCTTTACCCACATGCAGGAAATCCACCGCGTGGCGGTGGGCGACAGCCTGCGCGTTGGACGCATCGGCGGATTGATGGGTGAAGCCCGGGTGTTGCGCCTGGAAGGTCACGAAGCGGAGCTCTCGGTCAGCTTCGACCGCGAACCGCCGGCCAAGCTGCCGCTGACCCTGGTACTGGCCCTGCCGCGCCCGAAGATGCTGCGCCGGGTGTTCCAGACCGTCGCCACCATGGGTGTGCCCACGGTGATCCTGGTCAACAGCTACCGGGTCGAAAAAAGTTTTTGGCAAACACCGTTTCTGGAGCCCGAAGCGATTCGCGAGCAATTGATACTGGGCCTGGAACAGACCCGCGACACCATTCTCCCCGAGATCATCGTCGAGAAACGTTTCAAGCCGTTCGTCGAAGACCGCCTGCCGGCCATCGCCGCGGGCACCCTCGGCCTGGTCGGCCATCCTGGTCCCTACCCCCCCTGCCCGCGTGGCCTTGACGAGCCGGTGACCCTGGCCATCGGCCCGGAAGGCGGCTGGATCCCCTACGAGATCGACCTCCTGGGCAAGGCAGGCCTTGCCCCGGTGCAACTGGGCGAGCGCATCCTGCGCGTGGAGACGGCGGTTACCGCCCTGCTCGCTCGTCTGTTCTGACTTCAGTTTTGCGATCCGGCGCCGATGCATGGGCACCAGAACAATAAATCGCCTCTGCCGATCGCAATGGAGTCCCACCATGTACCGTTGGTTAGCCCAAAACCTGGGTAACGTGAGCGTCAATCGTAAACTCGGCATCGGCTTCGGCCTGGTGCTGCTGCTCACCCTGAGCATTACCCTGACCGGCTGGCAGGGCATCAGTGGCGTGACCCAACGGGGCGACACCCTGGGTGGCATCTCCCAGGTGCTGGAAGCTACCCTGGACCTGCGCATCGCACGTCAGGGCTACCAATTGCGGGGCGACGAGGCCTCGGCCCAAACCCTCGACAACACGCTCACCAGCCTTGAACGCCAGTTGCAGCAAATTGACCAGCGCATCACCCGCCCCCGGGACAAACAGCACATCGAGCAGCAGAACCAGGCGGTGCGAGCGTATCGCCAGGCCCTGCAACAGGCTCAAGAGGCGGCAAGGCAGCGCGAAGCCAGCCGCCAGGTGATGAGCAGCAGCGCCGACCAGGCCGTGAAGCTCATTACCGAAGTCGAACAACAACTGCTCGGTGGCAGCGACCTGAACCTGTTCAACAGCGTTGTCGATGCGAGCAAGCTGCTGCTGCAGGCGCGCTTCCAGGTGCGTGGCTACACCTACAGCGCCAAGGCAGAATTCCAGCAGGCAGCACTCGAGTCCATCGACCAGGCCACTGCCCAACTGCGAACCCTGGCCGAAGTACTGCCCGCCAACTTCACCAGCAGCTTCCAGCAAGCCGCACGCTCCCTGGACAGCTACCGCGCAGCCGTCGTCCAGTTCGGCGTTGCCCAGGGCGCCAACGAGCAAGCGACGCAACACATGGCCGGCCTGGGCCAGACCCTGATCGACCAGAGCAAGCAACTGACCATTGCCCTGACCCAGGTACGCGATGAAGAATCGCAGCACGCCAAGTCCATGCTGACCCTGGCCACCGTGCTGGCCCTGCTGTTCAGCCTGCTGGCCGCCTGGGCCATCACCCGCCAGATCGTCATTCCCCTGCGCCAGACCTTGAATGCCGCCGACCGCATCGCCAGCGGCGACCTGCGCCAGGACCTCAACGTCGAGCGTCGCGACGAACTGGGCCAGCTGCAACGCAGCATGCAGCGCATGACTGTCAGCCTGCGCGAGCTGATTGGCGGCATCGGTGACGGCGTCACCCAGATCGCCAGCGCTGCCGAAGAGCTCTCGGCAGTGACCGAGCAGACCAGCGCCGGGGTCAACAATCAAAAGGTCGAGACCGACCAAGTGGCCACCGCCATGAACGAAATGGCCGCCACCGTGCATGAGGTCGCACGTAACGCCGAGGAAGCCTCCGAGGCAGCCGTGGTGGCCGACCAGCAGGCACGCGAAGGGGATCGGGTGGTGGGCGAAGCCATCGCCCAGATCGAACACCTGGCCCGGGAAGTGAACCACTCCAGCGAAGCCATGGGCCAGCTCAAGGCCGAAAGCGACAAGATCGGCAGCGTGCTCGATGTGATCAAGTCGGTGGCCCAGCAAACCAACCTGCTGGCCCTCAACGCCGCTATCGAAGCAGCGCGCGCCGGTGAAGCCGGACGCGGCTTTGCCGTGGTCGCCGACGAAGTACGCAGCCTGGCCCAGCGCACCCAGCAGTCCACTGAAGAAATCGAGCAACTGATCGCCGGCTTGCAGAACGGTACCCAGCAAGTGGCCACGGTAATGGACGCCAGCCGCAGCCTGACCGACAGCAGCGTCGAACTGACTCGCCGCGCCTGGCACGTCACTGGAGACCATCACCCGCACGGTGTCGGCGATCCAGGCGATGAACCAGCAGATTGCGGCGGCGGCCGAGCAGCAGAGCGCCGTGGCTGAGGAGATCAACCGTAGCGTGATGAACGTGCGGGATGTGTCGGATCAGACGTCAGCGGCCAGTGAAGAAACGGCGGCCTCCAGTGTGGAACTGGCGCGGCTGGGGAATCACTTGCAGATGCTGGTCGGGCGCTTCCAGCTGTAAACCGTTTCGCGGGGCAAGCTCGCGCCTACAGCCAGGAGCGTGCTTGCCCCGCGAAGGTTCTAAAGGACCTGACGCAAGAAGGCCTGCGCCCGCAGGTCTTTGGGCGAAGTAAAGAACTGCTCGGGTGGCGAGTCCTCCAGCAGCTTGCCGTGGTCGAAGAACAACACCCGATCCGCCACTTCCCGGGCAAAGCCCATTTCGTGGGTCACGCAGACCATGGTCATGCCTTCCAGGGCCAGGGTCTTCATCACATCCAGCACTTCGCCGACCATTTCCGGGTCCAGCGCCGAAGTCGGTTCATCGAACAGCATGACCTTCGGGTCCATCGCCAGGGCGCGGGCAATCGCCACCCGCTGCTGCTGCCCGCCGGACAACCGCGATGGGTACTCGTTGGCCTTCTGGGCGATCCCGACCTTCTCCAGCAGTGCCCGGGCCTTGGCCTCGCGCTCGGCCTTGCCACGCTTGCGCACCACCTTCTGCGCCAGGCACAGGTTCTCCAGCACGGTCATGTGCGGGAACAGGTTGAAGTGCTGGAACACCATGCCGACTTCGCGGCGGTAGGCGTTGACGTCAGTCCTGGGGTCGGCCAGTTGCAGGCCGTCGATGGCCACGGTGCCCTCGTCGAAGGACTCCAGACCGTTCAGGCAGCGCAAGAACGTCGACTTGCCCGACCCCGACGGCCCCAGCACCACCAGCACTTCGCCCTTGGCTACATCGGTACTGACATGATCGACCGCGCGCACCACCTGGCCACGGGTATCGAAGACTTTTACCAGATCACGGACTTCAATCACTTTGCGCAAGCCTCCGCTCGAGCCGGCTGGCCATGTGCGACAGCGGCAGGTTGATCAACAGGTACAACCCGGCCACGCAGAACCAGATCTCGAAGGTCGAGAACGAGGTGGTGATCGCTTCGCGCCCGCTCTTGGTCAGTTCGGTAATGGCAATCACCGACACCAGCGAGGTGTCCTTGACCAGGCTGATGAACTGCCCGGCCAGCGGCGGCAGCACGCGCTTGAAGGCTTGTGGCAATACCACATGGCGCATCGACTGGCTTGCGCTCAAGCCCAGGGAACGGGCTGCTTCGCCCTGCCCCTTGGCAATCGACTGCACGCCGGCACGGACAATCTCGGCCACATAGGCTCCGGTGAACAGCGCCAGCGCCGCCACCCCGGCAAACTCCCGGGACAGGTTCAGCACCGTACCGATGAAGAAGTAGAAAATGAAGATCTGCACCAGCAGGGGTGTGCCGCGCACCAGCTCGACGTAGACCGTGGACAGGTCACGCAGGGTCGGGTTGCTCGACAACCGGCACAGGCCGGCGAACAGGCCGATCACCAGGCCCAGTACGCCAGAGGCTACCGAGATCCAGATGGTGGTCCACAGGCCCCAGGCCAAGGGTCCGGCGGCCCAGTGATGGGTGACGCCGATCAGGTCGCCTTCGCTGACATCATCGCCACGCGACAGCTGCACACTGGTCTGTTCGACCTCGAATACCTGCTCGGCACCGCTCTCGTCACGCACGGTGACGGTGGCCATTGTGCCTTGAGGGGTAATCGACTCGATGGTGCCGTTTTCGGGGGCCCGCTGGGCAACTTCGGCCTCGTAGGCGAAGTATTGCGGCACCCGGTTCCAGCTCCACTCGTAGGAGATCATCGAGGTCGCGTAGTACAGGCTCAGCGCCAGGCCAACCAGGACCAGCGCGGTGAGCCCGTGCCAGGGCCACTGGGATTTTTTGTGTTTGATCACGTAAGGGTACTTCCGTAAAAGCGAACGCGCAGGGCCAGCCTGCGCGTCGGGTTTCAAGCCAGGCGCTGCGCCGTGGCCTTATTCCATGTCCTTGAGCCAGGCGGTGTCCTTGAACCACTTGTCGTGGATTCGATCGTAGGTACCGTCGTGCTTGATCTGGTGCAGGAAGTTGTTGATGAAGTTCAGGCTGTCGTAGTCGCCCTTCTTCAGGCCGAAGGCCAGGGGTTCGAAGGTGAACGGCTTGTCCAGGAATAGCAGCTTGCCGGCACCGGCCTTGTTCACGGCAACCACGTTATACGGTGCGTCGTAGACGAAGGCATCGGCCTTGCCGTTGACCACATCCATCACCGCTTCCTGCTCGTTGTCGTAGCCGTGGTACTTGGCCTTGCCGATCAGCTTCTTGGCGACCATTTCACCAGTGGTGCCGAGCTTGGAGGTCAGGCGGTATTTCTCGTTGTTCAAATCCTTGTAGGATTTGATCTCGCCCGCCAGTTCCTTGCGGATCAGCAGGGTCTGGCCGACCACGATGAAGGGTTCACTGAAGTTCAGCTTCAGGTTGCGTTCCTGGGTCAGGGTCATGCCGCTGCTGATGATGTCGAACTTGTCGGTCATCAGGGCCGGGATAATACCGTCGTAGGACGTGGAGACCATCTCCAGCTTGACGCCCATGGACTTGGCCATGGCTTTGAGGATATCGACTTCGAAGCCGACGATCTCGCCGCGCTTGTTGGTCATCTGGAACGGCATGTAGGTAGGGTCCATGCCTGCACGCAGGGTGCCACGCTTGACTGCATCATCAATAGCCCCGGCTGCCTGGGCGGCATTGACCGCAACCAGCGCCGTGACGCCGACCAGCAGCATCGACAGATACTTTTTCAACATCACCAGATCCCCCAGCAAGAAAGCTCGAATTTTATTTTTAGCGCGAATCGTCCTACAGGACGGTGCGAGATATTCGGAGGGGATGCTAACGCATGGACAGCGTTGTGGGTATCGGAAAAAGGGGGGAGATCATCGCGGTGCAAGCCCGCTCCCACAGTGGCTGTGGGAGCGGGCTTGCACCGCGATGAATCAGGCGCTGGCCATCGAAGGCTGTGCCACCGGCTCTGGATGCAGCGGCAGCAACGGCGAGTGCGGATCGTTGGCGATCGACTGACGCCACACGCTCAACCACGGCTCGTGCTTCTCATCCCACACGCGATTGTGCAGGCGAGCCAGGGCGACCGGGTCGCTGAGCAGGGCCAGGCGGGTGTTGCCGTCCAGGCCGGTCGGCCCCAGGTCCAGCGCTTTTTCGATGCGCTCGGCGCGCAGCGATTCGATCGGCGCTGCGACACCATGACGCGCAGTCGCCAGGGCGCAGGCCAGGGCGTTCTGCTGCGGGTCGACCACGGCACGGACGAAACCGTCGTGCATGGCGTGCCAGCGGTTCTCGTGGGTGTACTGGTCGGTGGCCAGCAGCTCGTGGGGCGTGGCGTATTCCTCGGGGATCAGGAACAGGCTTTCGTCCTTGGCACGCAGGCCCAGGTGTACGCGGCTGGAGATCACCGAGACCGGGATCGACAGCATCAGCGAACCTACGATCGGCACCAGCCACCACAGGAAGCTCGGGTTCAGCCACGCCACCAGCAGCGCCCAAGCCACACCCAGCAGGGTTTGCGGGCCATGACGGCGTACCGCTTCGCTCCACGGCGTTGAGTCGTCGTCACGCTGCGGCGAGTTCCAGGTCGCAGCCCACCCCAGGAACGCGGCGAGCACGAAACGGGTGTGGAAGATCATCCGCACCGGTGCCAGCAACATGGAGAAGAGCATCTCCAGCAGCATCGACAGGGTGACCTTGAAGCGCCCGCCAAACTCTTTCGCACCCTTGGCCCAGATCAGGATGACGCTGAGCAGCTTGGGCAGGAACAGCAGCACGATGGTAGTGGAGAACAGCGCGATGGCCTTCTCAGGGTGCCATTGCGGCCACAGCGGATAGAGCTGCCGTGGCTCGAGGAAGTACTGCGGCTCCATCAGGGTATTGGTCGCCAGCAAGGCCGTCGACAGCACCAGGAAGAAGAACCACAGCGGCGCCGACAGGTACGACATCACCCCAGTGAGGAACACCGCGCGGTGTACCGGATGCATGCCCTTGACCAGGAACAGGCGGAAGTTCATCAGGTTGCCGTGGCACCAGCGCCGGTCACGCTTGAGCTCGTCGAGCAGGTTCGGCGGCAACTCTTCATAGCTGCCCGGCAGGTCGTAGGCAATCCACACGCCCCAGCCGGCACGGCGCATCAGCGCAGCTTCAACGAAGTCATGGGACAGGATGGCGCCGGCGAATGCACCTTTACCCGGCAACGGCGCCAGGGCGCAATGCTCGATGAAGGGCTTCATGCGGATGATCGCGTTGTGGCCCCAGTAGTGCGACTCACCGAGCTGCCAGAAGTGCAGGCCGGCGGTGAACAGCGGGCCATAGACGCGGGTGGCGAACTGCTGCATGCGCGCATACAGGGTGTCCATGCCCGAAGCCTTCGGCGCGGTCTGGATGATACCGGCGTCCGGGTTGGCTTCCATCAACCGCACCAGGCTGGTCAGGCATTCGCCGCTCATGACGCTGTCGGCGTCGAGCACCACCATGTAGCGGTAGTCGCTGCCCCAGCGACGGCAGAAGTCGTCGAGGTTACCGCTCTTGCGTTTGACCCGGCGACGGCGGCGACGGTAGAAGATCCGCCCGAAGCCCTTGGACTCGCGGCAGACTTCAAGCCAGGCCTGTTGCTCGGCCACGGCAATGTCGGTGTCGTTGGTATCGCTGAGGACGAAGAAGTCGAAGCGGTCCAGGTCGCCCGTGGCCGCCACCGATTCGAAGGTCGCACGCAGGCCAGCGAATACCCGTGGTACATCTTCGTTGCAGATCGGCATGACGATGGCGGTACGCGCACCCGCCTCGATCGGCTCGTTACCGGCACTGCTGCCGGAAATGCGGTACTTGTCGCGGCCGGTCAGCAACTCGAGGAAGCCCATCAACGCGGTCCAGAAACCGGCCGAGACCCAGCAGAACAGGATACCGAACAAGATCAGGATGCTGGTCTGCAGCGCATACGGCCAGACCTGGGTCGCCGTTTGCAGCAGCGGCTGGTGCATGACTTCGTCAAGATCGACGAACGACCAGCCCTGGTACGGCAGGATGCCCTTCATGTACCAGCCGGCGACAATGGTCTGGCCGAGCATCAGCGTCAGCAGGATGTAGCGGCGCATGGAACCGACCCAGCGCCAGCGTGCCTTGGGCAGCTCGCGCTTGGCCGGCGCCGGGGCGTTGGTACGCCCGGTCAGGCGACGCCAGGCGCGGATCAGGATGTTGGTCCGCCATGGCTCGGGAATCACCCGGGTACGCTTGATCGGCGGCGTGGCCTTCAGGCACACGCGACCGCTGGCGTCGAGGCCGAGCATCTCGGCCTCTTCCATTTCAGCGGCGCTGGTCAGGGTCAGGCGGCTGCCCACCGACGCCTGCACGGCGTCGGCATCACGGACAGCTGGCTGCGAAGACAAACGCTGGTGCAGCTCGCTGAACGAGTTGCAGCTGGCAAGTTCTGCCCGCTGCTCGTCGCTCAGTGGTAGATGGGCCAGGTATTCGCCAAGCGATTCTGGCCGTGCTTGAGAGTTACTCATCGGCAGGCAACTGGTAGCTCCAGGTCTCGGTCAACACCTGTTCGGTGGTGGCCGGTGTCCCGGTGGTAGGCGCCGCGTCGGCGGCAGGTTGCTCGGCAGGCTTCTCGGCCTTGGCATGCTTGGCCGCAGCTTTTTCCTGCTTGGCGGTTTTAGCGGGCTTGGCCGGCTCGACCGGAACGTCACGCAGCAGCGCCGCGCGCATTTCAACCGACTTGCTCGGATCCTTGACCTTCAACCGCAGGGTCAGGCGCCAGCCTTTGATTTCCGGGTTGTAGCGCAGGTTGTTCTCGACCAGCTCGGCGTTGTCGCCAACACTGACTTGACTGCGCACAGCGGTGTCTTCCGGCAGTTTAGCCAATACCGGGCCTTCGAAGTCGACCAGGAAGGCAACGCTGCCGTCTGGCTGGCGAATCAGGTTGGATTGCTTGACGTCACCGGTGGAACGCAGGGTCTGCTTGACCCAGCTCAGGTTCGGCGAGTGGAACGCGGACTCGTCGATGGTCCAGTGCAGGCGGTAGGCGTATTCGAACGGGGTGCCTGGCTCCGGCAGTTTTTCCGGGCTCCAGAACGCAACGATGTTGTCGTTGGTTTCGTCGGCGGTCGGGATCTCGACCAGATCGACGGTACCCTTGCCCCAGTCGCCCACCGGCTCGATCCAGGCGCTTGGGCGCTTCTGATAGTTGTCGTCCAGGTCTTCGAACTGGCTGAATTCACGCTGGCGCTGCAGCAGGCCGAAACCACGCGGGTTCTCGACGCTGAAATTGCTCACGGCCAGGTGTTTCGGGTTGTTCAGCGGGCGCCACAACCACTCGCCGTTACCGGCGTGGATCGACAGGCCTTCGGAGTCATGCAGGGCCGGACGGTAGTTCAGCACCTTGGATGGCTGGTTGCCGCCGAACAGGAACATGCTGGTCAGCGGGGCAATGCCCAGACGGCTGACGTGGTCACGCAGGAACACCTTGGACTTGACGTCGACGATGGTGTCGCTGCCCGGACGCAGGGTCAGGCGGTAGGCGCCGGTGGAACGCGGCGAGTCGAGCAGCGCGTAGATCACCAGGTGCTTGTCGGCAGGCTTCGGGCGCTCGACCCAGAACTCGGTAAAGCGCGGGAATTCTTCGCCGGACGGCAGCGCGGTGTCGATGGCCAGGCCACGGGCAGACAGACCATACACATGGCCCTTGCCGACCACGCGGAAGTAGCTGGCGCCAAGCAGGGTCATGATCTCATCCTGCTTGTCGGCCTTGTTGATCGGATACAGGACACGGAAACCGGCATAGCCCAGGTTCTCGGTGGCCTTTGGATCGAACTGCACAGTACCGAAATCGAAGCGGCTCGGGTCGTACTTGATCTCGTTGACCGTGGTAGCCGTGACTTCGTTGATTTTCACCGGCGTGTCGAAGTGCATGCCCTGGTGATAGAACGACAGCTTGAACGGGGTTTTCTCATTCGCCCATTCGGCTTTCTCATTCAGGAAGCGGATCTGCTGGTAGTCGCCGTATTTCATGTCACGGAACACGGCCGGCAGATTGCTTTTTGGAGCCTCATATTTCTGTCCGGCAAGATCCTTCGCCTTGGCCGCGACATCGTCAAGGTTGAACGCCCAGAGCTGGCCGGCGCTGAACAGGCCTACCAGCGTAGCGCCCGCCAGCAGGGCCTTGCGCAGCCGATTGCCAGGAGTTCTTGGTGCATTACAGGGACTTACAATCACGAGCAACCCTCGCCGAAAACAGATCTAAAGAACCAACGGCCAGCGACAAATGCCAGGTTGGCGAGCACTGTTCGGACTCCGAAAGGGCGCAATGATTCCCCAAACGGTTCCAGACAGTCTCAAGTCAGAGTGAAACGAACCCACGAACGCAGGCCCAATAGCGCGCGATTATCCAGCAGGCTGCGTTACAACGCATCAGGCCAAACAAACTATTTCTGCCACAAAACCCCTTGTTTTCCTACAAACAGGGGTTTTTTGCCATCAGATTTGTAACATAAATGTTACGGGGCCATCATTGACCAGATGCACTTGCATGTCTGCACCAAATTGGCCACTGGCAACCGTTTCATGTTTGAGCCTGGCCTGGGCCAGCAGGTAGTCGAACAACTCGGCCCCCAGTGCCGGTGGCGCGGCGGTCGAGAAGCTGGGCCGCAGCCCGCTCTGGGTGTCGGCGGCCAGGGTGAACTGCGACACCAGCAGCAGACCGCCGCCGATGTCCTTGAGCGACAGGTTCATCTTGCCTTGCGGGTCGCTGAATACCCGGTAGTTGAGCAGCTTGTGCAACAGCTTGTCGGCGTGGGCCGGGGTGTCGCCGGGTTCGACCGCCACCAGCACCAGCAGGCCCTGGTCGATTGCCCCGACGGTTTGCCCTTCTACATCGACCCGCGCGCCACGCACGCGTTGCAGCAAACCCTTCATGCTTCTTCCAATGGCAGATCGAGCAGACGCCGGGCCATCTGGTCGGCAGCACGTACCAGGGCATCGGTGATGCCCGGCTCGGACGCAGCGTGGCCGGCGTCGCGAATCACCTTGAGTTCGCTGTTGGGCCAGGCCTGATGCAGCTCCCAGGCGTTGTCCAGCGGGCAGATCACGTCGTAGCGGCCATGCACGATCACCGCCGGCAGGTGGGCGATCTTCGGCATGTCGCGGATCAGCTGGTCGGGTTCGAGAAAGGCATTGTTGGTGAAGTAATGACACTCGATGCGAGCGATCGACAGCGCGCGCTGGGGCTCGGAGAAGCGATCGACCACCAGCGGGTTGGGCCGCAGGGTAGCGGTGCGCCCTTCCCAGGTGGACCACGCCTTGGCGGCGTGCATCTGGGCGATCTGGTCGTTGCCGGTCAGGCGCTTGTGGAAGGCCTTGACCAGGTCATCACGCTCTTCGGCCGGGATCGGGGCAATGTAGTCCTGCCAATAGTCCGGGAACAGGCGGCTGGCGCCTGCCTGGTAGAACCACTCGATCTCTTGCGGGCGGCACAGGAAGATGCCGCGCAGAATCAGCCCGTGAACGCGCTCGGGGTGGGTCTGGGCGTAGGCCAGGGCCAGGGTCGAACCCCAGGAGCCGCCGAACAGCACCCACTTGTCGATGCCCAGGTGCTTGCGGATGCGCTCGATGTCTTCGACCAGGTGCCAGGTGGTGTTGTTTTCCAGACTGGCATGGGGGGTCGAGCGACCACAGCCACGCTGATCGAAGGTGATGATCCGGTACAGGTTGGGGTCGAAGTAGCAGCGGCTCTGGGCATCGCAGCCTGCACCCGGGCCACCGTGGATGAACAACACCGGCAGACCTTCCGGCGAACCGCTCTCGTCGACATACAGCACATGCGGTGCTTCCACGGCCAGATCGTGCCGGGCGTAGGGTTTGATCTGCGGGTACAAGGTCTGCATTACGCACTCCGTGTGGGAATTATTCTGCCGTTGGGCATCATAAACCCGAATTGCGCTTTGAGCATCATCACCACTGCGCCTACAGCGCTAGTGGGCCTTGCCCCAGGCCAGCATAGTCTCCAGCAACTGCTTCAATACCACCTGGGTCGGCTGGGCCAGGTCTTCGCGGTACTTGAACGGTTCGACCTCTTCCATGTAGGTGCTCTGCGCCAGTTCCAGCTGCACCGCATGGATGTTGTTGGCCGGGTCGCCATAGTGACGGGTGATATGCCCACCCTTGAAACGACCATTGAGCACGTGGCTGTACTGGTCGGCCCTGGCGCAAACCGCTTGCAGGCGCTCGGCCAGCTGCGGAGCACAACTGGCGCCGTTGAAGGTGCCCAGGTTGAAGTCCGGCAACTTGCCGTCGAACAGATGCGGGATATGCGAACGGATCGAGTGGGCATCCCACAGCAGTGCGTAACCGAACTGCTTTTTCAGGCGATCCAGTTCACTGCGGATGGTGTTGTGATAAGGACGCCAGATGCCTTCCAGGTACTCGGCCCGCTCTTCGGCCGACGGCTCCTTGCCCGCCTCGAACAGCGGCTCGCCTTCGAACAGGGTGGCCGGGTACAGCCCGGTGGTGGCGCCGGCGTACAAGGGTTTGTCATCGTCCGGGCGGTTCAGGTCGATGACAAAGCGCGAGTACTCGGCCGCCACCACGCTGGCGCCCAGTTCACGGGCAAAGTCGTACAACTGCGGAATGTACCAGTCGGTGTCCGGCAGGCTTTGCGCCTGCGCCACCAGCCCGGCTTTAACCACGGGGGTCAGGCGCAAACCGGCATGGGGCATGCTGATCAGCAGCGGCAGGCTGCCCTGGTGAAAACTCAGTACCTTGTCCATAGGCCCTCCTTCAATCAGTTGAAAATTTCATGGCCCCGGCGCACCACCCGCTTGGGCAGGTCGCCGCCCAGCCAGTACGACAGGTCTGCCGGGCGCTCGATCTGCCAGGCGACAAAGTCAGCCACCTTGCCGACTTCCAGCGAGCCATGGCTATGGCCCAGGCCCAGGGCCGTGGCGGCATGCAGAGTAACACCGGCCAGGGCTTCTTCCGGGGTCATACGGAACAGCGTGCAGGCCATGTTGAGCATCAGTCGCAACGACAGCCCTGGTGAGGTACCCGGGTTGAGGTCGCTGGCGATGGCGATTTTCACCCCGTGCGTGCGCAAGGCATCCATGGGCGGCAGCTGGGTTTCACGCAAGAAGTAGAAGGCGCCGGGCAGCAACACCGCCACGGTCCCCGACGCAGCCATGGCGATGGCATCGTCTTCGGTCATGAACTCCAGGTGATCGGCCGACAACGCCTGGTATCGCGCGGCCAGGCTCGAGCCCGCCAGCGACGACAGTTGCTCGGCGTGCAGCTTGACCGGCAGTTTCAGCGCATGGGCCGTGATGAACACCCGCTCGACCTGGGCCGGGGAAAAGGCCAGGTACTCGCAGAACGCATCCACGGCATCGACCAGCCCTTCGGCAGCCAGGGCGGGGAGCATTTCGTCGCAGATGTGGGTGATGTAGTCGTCGGCGCGATCCTTGTACTCAGCCGGCAAGGCATGGGCGGCCAGGCAGGTGCTGCGCACGGTAACCGGCAGCTCCTCGCCCAGGCGACGGGCCACCTTGAGCATCTTGCGCTCGTTGGCCAGGTCCAGGCCGTAGCCAGACTTCACCTCAAGGGTGGTCACGCCATCGCGCATCAGCGCCTGCACCCGCTGGCGGGCACTGGCGAACAGTTCATCTTCGCTGGCTGCGCGGGTAGCCCGCACGGTGCTGGCAATGCCGCCGCCCTGGGCGGCGATCTCGGCGTAGCTCACGCCTTGGAGGCGCTGCTCGAACTCGCCGCTGCGATTGCCACCGAACACCGCGTGGGTGTGGCAGTCGATCAGCCCCGGCGTGACCCAGGCACCGCCCAGGTCCACGGTTCTGTCAGCGGTAATGGCCGGTAGCGCCTGGCGCGGGCCGATCCACTCGATGTGGCCGGCGCTGGTGACTATCGCCGCATCCTCGATGATCGAATAGCTGCCTTGGGCCATGCTCGCCACATGGCAGTGCTGCCAGAGGGTTTTCATGGAGTGTCTCCGTTGTTAGCGGTGAGATTGAGAAGGATCCTGGGCCAGAGGCAATTCGCCCTTGGCTGCCCGCGGCTTGCACCACAGCAGGTAGGAAGCGACCAGGAACAGCACCCAGACCACGCCCACCAGCAACGCTGCCTGAGTATCAGGGAAGTAACCGAGCACGCCGAACACGAACAGCATGAAGGCAATTGCCGCTGCCGGCCCGTATGGCCAGAACGGCACCGGGAACTTGAGCTGGGCCACCTCTTCACGGCTCATGCTGCGACGCATGGCAACCTGGGTCACCAGAATCATCAGCCAGACCCAGACAGTAGCAAAGGTGGCGATCGAGGCAATCAGCAGGAACACGTTTTCCGGGATCAAGTAGTTGAGCACCACACCCCCGAGCAGGGCGGCGCCCATGACCATCACGGTCATCCACGGTACGCCGTGACGGGAAATCTTGGCGAAGCCTTTGGGTGCATGGCCTTGCTGTGCCAGGCCGTACATCATCCGACCGGCACCGAAGATGTCACTGTTGATGGCCGATACCGCTGCCGAAATCACCACGATGTTCAGCACAGTCGCCGCCGAGCCGATGCCCAGGTTGCTGAAGATCTGCACGAACGGGCTGCCCTGGCTGCCGATCTGTGGCCATGGGTACAGGCACATCAGCACGAACAAGGTGAGGATGTAGAACAGCAGGATGCGCAGCGGCACGGCGTTGATCGCCTTGGGGATGACGCGCTGCGGATCCTTGGCCTCGCCGGCGGTGATGCCGATGATTTCGATGCCGCCGAAGGCGAACATCACCACGGCAAACGAGGCGATCAGGCCGCCGATGCCATTGGGCATGAAACCGCCATGCTCGAACAGGTTACTGACGCCCACCACGTTTCCGGCATCGGCATTGCTCAGCCCGAACGCCATGATGCCGAAACCGGCCAGGATCATTGCAACGATGGCACCGACCTTGAGCAAGGACAGCCAGAATTCCATCTCGCCAAACACCTTGACGTTGCACAGGTTCAGGCCGCCGATCAGGAAGACAATGCCCAGCACCCAGATCCAGCGGGCCACCTCCGGAAACCAGAAGCCCATATAGATGCCGAACGCCGTGACGTCGGCCAGGCAGACGATGATCATTTCAAAGGCGTAGGTCCACCCCAGGATGAACCCGGACATCGGCCCCAGGTAGGTGTTGGCGTACTGGCCGAAAGAGCCGGACACCGGGTTGTGTACGGCCATTTCACCCAGCGCGCGCATGACCATGAAGACCGCGGCGCCCCCAATCAGATAGGCCAGCAATACGGCCGGGCCGGCCATCTGGATGGCCGAGGCAGAACCGTAGAACAGACCGGTTCCGATCGCCGATCCCAATGCCATGAAGCGAATATGACGCGCGTTCAATCCGCGCGTGAGTCCTTGTGCTTGAGTGTGCATTTCGCGTCCTGTTTTTGTTGTAGGCGAAAAGCGGCACGGACCGATGAAGGTCCGTGCGGCAGGTGGCTGGCACGATGGCCAGCCCGAGGATCACAGGCTAGGCAGGACCTTGGCCGGCAGCAGGCCGGTCAGGTGACCTTCGGCCAACAGGGCGATTGCCGCCTCGATGTCCGGGGCGAAGAAGCGGTCTTTCTCGTAGTAGGCGACCTTGCTGCGCAGGGTCTGGCGGGCTTGTTCGAGCTTTTGCGAGGTTTTCAGGCCTTCGCGCAGGTCCAGGCCCTGGCAGGCAGCCAGCCACTCCACGGCCAGAATGCCGCGCACGTTGTCGCTCATTTCCCACAGGCGCTTGCCGGCAGCCGGGGCCATCGACACGTGGTCTTCCTGGTTGGCCGAGGTCGGCAGGCTGTCGACGCTGTGCGGGTGGGCCAGGGCCTTGTTCTCGCTGGCCAGTGCAGCAGCGGTCACCTGGGCGATCATGAAGCCCGAGTTGACGCCGCCATTGGCCACCAGGAACGGCGGCAACTGGGACATGTGCTTGTCCATCATCAGCGAGATGCGGCGCTCGCTGAGCGAACCGATCTCGGCAATGGCCAAGGCCATGTTGTCAGCTGCCATGGCCACAGGCTCGGCGTGGAAGTTGCCGCCGGAGATCACATCACCTTCTTTGGCAAATACCAGCGGGTTGTCGGATACGGCGTTGGCCTCGACCACCAGCACTTCGGCTGCCTGACGGAACTGGGTCAGGCAGGCACCCATGACTTGTGGTTGGCAGCGCAGGGAGTACGGGTCCTGCACCTTGCCGCAGTTCTGGTGCGAAGCCGAGACTTCGCTGCCGTCACCGAGCAGGTCGCGGTAGCAGGCGGCGGCGTCGATCTGGCCGCGCTGGCCACGGGCCTCATGGATACGGGCATCGAACGGCGAGCGCGAACCCAATACTGCTTCAACCGTCAGGGCACCGACCGACATGGCGGCGGCGAACAGGTCTTCACCTTCGAACAGGCCGCGCAGGGCAAAGGCGGTGGACGCCTGGGTGCCGTTGAGCAGGGCCAGACCTTCCTTGGCCGCCAGGGTCAGCGGCTCAAGGCCGGCAACCGCAAGGGCTTCGGTGGCCGGCAGCCACTGGCCGTTGTGGCGGGCCTTGCCTTCGCCGAGCAGCACCAGCGACATGTGCGCCAGTGGCGCCAGGTCGCCGGATGCGCCTACCGAACCTTTCAATGGGATGTGCGGGTACACCTCGGCGTTGATCAGGGCGATCAGCGCATCGATGACCTTGCGACGGATGCCGGAGAAACCACGGCTCAGGCTGTTGACCTTGAGCACCATGATCAGGCGCACCAGGGCGTCATCGATTGGCGCGCCTACACCAGCGGCGTGGGACAGCACCAGCGAGCGCTGCAGGTTTTCCAGGTCGTGGCTGGCGATGCGGGTCGAGGCCAGCAGGCCGAACCCGGTGTTGATGCCGTAGGCGGTGCGGTTTTCCGCCAGGATCTGCTCGACACAAGCGACGCTGGCATCGATCTGCTGATCGGCGCTGGCATCCAGCTTGAGTTTTACCGGCTGCTTGTAGATCGCACGCAGCTGAGCCAGGGTCAGGGTGCCGGGCTTCAGGGTCAATTCAGTCACGTTAATGCTCCGTACTCGTGAGGCGTATTCGCCTGCATAGATATCAGTATCAACCAATTGGCGAAGATCAGCCTGTGATCATCGGCAGGTTCAAGCCTTGTTCCTTGGCGCAGTCGATGGCGATCTGGTAGCCGGCATCGGCGTGACGCATGACGCCGGTGGCCGGGTCGTTGTGCAGTACGCGAGCGATACGCTCGGCCGCTTCATCGGTACCGTCGCAGACGATCACCATGCCCGAGTGCTGGGAGAAGCCCATGCCGACGCCGCCACCGTGGTGCAGCGAAACCCAGGTCGCGCCGCTGGCGGTATTGAGCAGGGCGTTGAGCAGTGGCCAGTCGGAGACGGCGTCGGAGCCATCCTGCATCGACTCGGTCTCGCGGTTGGGGCTGGACACCGAGCCCGAGTCCAGGTGGTCGCGGCCGATGACGATCGGCGCCGACAGCTCGCCGCTGCGGACCATTTCGTTGAAGGCCAGGCCCATCTTGGCGCGCAGGCCCAGGCCAACCCAGCAGATACGTGCCGGCAGGCCCTGGAAGCTGATGCGCTCGCGCGCCATGTCCAGCCAGTTGTGCAGGTGGGCGTCGTCGGCGATCAGTTCCTTGACCTTGGCGTCGGTCTTGTAGATGTCTTCAGCGTTGCCCGACAGTGCCGCCCAGCGGAACGGACCGATACCGCGGCAGAACAGCGGACGGATGTAGGCCGGTACGAAACCCGGGAAGTCAAAGGCATTGCTGACGCCTTCTTCCTTGGCCATCTGGCGAATGTTGTTGCCATAGTCGAAGGTCGGGATGCCCTGCTTCTGGAAATCGAGCATGGCCTGGACGTGTACGGCCATCGATTGCTTGGCAGCCTTGACCACGGCAGCCGGGTCGGTCTGGGCGCGGTCGCGGTACTGTTCCCAGGTCCAGCCGGCTGGCAGGTAGCCGTTCAGTGGGTCGTGGGCGCTGGTCTGGTCGGTGACCATGTCGGGACGCACGCCACGCTTGACCAGTTCCGGCAGGATTTCGGCGGCGTTGCCCAGCAGGGCGATGGAGATGGCCTTGCCTTCGGCGGTGTACTTGGCGATACGGGCCAGGGCGTCGTCCAGGTCCTTGGCTTGCTCGTCGACATAGCGGCTGCTCAGGCGGAAGTCGATGCGGCTCTGCTGGCATTCGATGTTCAGCGAGCAGGCACCGGCCAGGGTCGCGGCCAGTGGCTGGGCACCGCCCATGCCGCCCAGGCCTGCGGTCAGTACCCACTTGCCCTTGAGGCTGCCGTTGTAGTGCTGGCGACCGGCTTCGACGAAGGTTTCGTAGGTGCCCTGGACGATGCCCTGGCTGCCGATGTAGATCCAGCTGCCGGCGGTCATCTGGCCGTACATGGCCAGGCCCTTGGCATCCAGTTCGTTGAAGTGTTCCCAGTTGGCCCAGTGCGGCACCAGGTTGGAGTTGGCGATCAGCACGCGCGGGGCGTTGCTGTGGGTCTTGAACACACCGACCGGCTTGCCCGACTGCACCAGCAGGGTTTCGTCGTCGTTCAGGTTGGTGAGGCTCTCGACGATCTTGTCGTAGCACTCCCAGTTGCGTGCAGCGCGGCCGATGCCGCCATAAACCACCAGCTCCTTGGGGTTCTCTGCCACTTCCGGGTCGAGGTTGTTCATCAGCATGCGCAGCGGGGCTTCAGTCAGCCAGCTTTTGGCGGTGAGCTTGTTGCCGCGGGCTGCGCGGATTTCGACGTCACGGAATTTTTTGAAATTGTTGTCAGTCACGGAAATGGCTCCTAAGCGATCAGTCCAAACCAACCCAGGCATTGGGTGTGTCATGGACTTATACAAACACATATTTACTTGTATGTACAAGCATAGGCAATTGAAATGCCAACTTCTCGCACGCGTCCTTCAAGCGGCGCTGATGCAGGCGCTAAAGCCCCGCAGGCCTTGGACAAGGTCTGAAATATTTTTTTGGGCGGTGTTTTTCGGAAGGAGAAGCCGACCAGTGGCGTTGCACCACTTCGGGTCAATCGGTAACAGCCCCGGCCACCGTATGTGGCCCGAGGCTGTTACGTCTTCAGTGCGGGGACAGCTCGATCAGGCAGCAGCGGCCTTGTATGTTGATCGTCTGCAGGCTGTGGTTGCCTTCAAGCTGCAGGCAATCGTAGCGACCAAGTCGGTGCTCCCCCTGCCCGGCTACGGCGACGTCCACCTGGGCAGAAACCGCGAACAGCAGCACGGTCGAGGCCGAGCTGAATGCCCGTTGAGTGCCGTCGAGCCACTGCAGGCGAGCCTGGTAACGCTCGGGGGCGTAGATCAGGTTGAAGTCGCGAATCGAGGCACCAAGCAACGTGCAACTGACCTGGCTCTCACCCCTGAAGGCAAAGGCATCGAACGGCAACAGCGGCCTTGTGGGCTGGCCATCGACCAGCAGGCGCATACCCTCGCCTTCGAGCACGGTGATGATCCGCTGGTAACCGGCGAAGCTGGAAAAACCGCCCGACTCGGCGATATCGGCTATCGACAGGCGCCAGCCGAAGCCGTCCAGGCCCACACCCGCATCGCGGGTGATTTCTTCAGTACTGCCGCCACCGTTCTTCCACGGCATGCGGGGGTAGTCTTTGGCGCGTAAAACCTGCAACTGGCTCATTTGCTGAAGCGTCCTTCCAGACGGTGACGGGAACCGGGGTGAATCAGGCGAGCCGCCGTGACCGGCACGCGGCCCGACCAGGTGCGGCGGCGGATCAGCAGGCACGGCTCGCTCTGTTCGATTTGCAGCAGGCGGCATTCTTCCGGCTCGGCCAGAATCGCCTCGACCACATGCTCGCCTTCGGTCAGCGGTGCAACCTGGGACAAATAGGCGTAGGGAGTTTGCCGGGTGAAGTCCTGCTTGAGGTAATCGGGTGCGACCGCTGCATTGACGAAGCGGTCTTCGATCTGCACGGCAATGCCGTTTTCGTAATGCACGATCAAAGAATGGAACACTCGCTGGCCTTCGCGCATGTCCAGGGCCAGGGCGCGCTCGGAACCGGCGGCCTCCTCGGCCAGGATCACCACCTTGCAACTGTGCTCATGACCACGGACCGCGATCTCGTCGGCAATGTTGTTGACCTCGAACAGCGCCGAGCGGGTCTTGGGCTCGGCCACGAAGGTCCCCACGCCTTGCATGCGCACCAACAATCCTTCGGCGGTCAGCTCACGCAAGGCGCGGTTGATGGTCATGCGGCTGAAACCCAGCTGGGTGACCAGTTCGCTTTCCGACGGCACCCGATGGTGCGGCGGCCAGCTGCCATTCTGGATCTGTTGGGCAATCATCTGCTTGACCCGGGCATACAGCGGCGCCGGACCCTCGCCCATCTGGGCAACCAGCGCGGAGACAGGAGGTGTCGGCACGGAAGATATCCTTGTTCGGTTGAATGAACGGTAGCTTGCCGGAGTTTACCCAGCAGGCAAACGTCTGTATATGTATATACAAATAATCACAATGAGGTGTGGGTCGATGTCCGTCTTCTTTGCCGAGCGCGCTTTGCTGCCTACGGGTTGGGCCGAAAACGTCCGTATCGAGGTCGGCGCCGATGGCCTACTGGCACGCATTCAGCCTGGCGGCTCGGCCCAAGGTGCCGAACGCCTGGCAGGCCCGCTGCTGCCGGGCATGCCCAACCTGCACTCCCATGCCTTCCAACGCGCCATGGCCGGGCTTGCCGAAGTCGCCGGCAACCCCAATGACAGCTTCTGGACCTGGCGCGAGCTGATGTACCGACTGGTCGGCAAGATCAGCCCCGAGCAGTTGCAGGTCATCGCCCGCCAGCTATACATCGAGATGCTCAAGGCCGGCTACACCTCGGTCGCCGAATTCCACTACGTTCACCATGACACCCAGGGTCAAGCCTATGCCGACCCTGCCGAGTTGTCGCTGCGCATCAGCCAGGCGGCCAGCAGCAGCGGCATCGGCCTGACCCTGCTGCCCGTGCTCTACAGCCATTCGGGGTTCGGCGGCCAGGCCCCCAATGAAGGCCAACGGCGCTTTATCAACAGCACCGAGCAGTATCTGGACTTGCAGGCGCGACTGGTGCCGCAACTGACCCGCCAACCGGCACAACGGCTGGGCCTGTGCTTTCACTCCCTGCGCGCAGTGACGCCGGAGCAGGTTGCCCAGGTACTGGCGGCCAGCGACAAAGGCTGCCCGGTGCATATCCACATTGCCGAGCAACAGAAGGAAGTCGACGACTGCCTGAGCTGGAGCGGGCGCCGGCCCTTGCAGTGGTTGTTCGAAAACACCGAAGTCGACCCGCGCTGGTGCCTGGTCCACGCCACCCATGCCGAACCCGATGAAGTGCAACTGATGGCCCGCAGCGGTGCCGTTGCCGGCCTGTGCCTGACCACCGAGGCCAACCTGGGTGACGGCATCTTCCCGGCGGTAGACTACCTGGCCCAGGGCGGTCGCCTGGGCATCGGCTCAGACAGCCATGTGTCACTGAGCGTGGTCGAAGAGCTGCGCTGGCTCGAATATGGCCAGCGCCTGCGCGACCAGCGCCGCAATCGCCTGTACCGGGGCGATCAGCCGATGGTCGGACGCACCTTGTATGACGCAGCCTTGAGTGGCGGCGCCCAGGCGCTGGGGCAGCCGATAGGCGAGCTGGCGGTGGGCAAACGGGCTGACTGGCTGGTGCTCGACGGCAACGATCCGTACCTGGCCACTGCCAGTGACGACGGCATCCTCAACCGCTGGTTGTTTGCCGGCGGCGATCGCCAGGTGCGGGATGTGATGGTCAACGGCACGTGGGTAGTGCGCCAGGGGCGCCATGCCGATGAGGAAGAGAGTGCCCGGGCGTTCGCCGGGGTACTGCGCACGTTGCTGGGGTAAGCGGATCGCGGGGCAAGCCCGCTCCTACAAATCCTGTGGGAGCGGCGGTGCGACGTCTCGACTTGCCCCGCAAGAGGCCCGTCCAACCATCAAATATTCACAGCCTGGAATACCCGCACCGCTGCTCCCACAGCCATCAGCGCTTGTGCGCCACCATGTCCCGGTCCGACACCCGCCAGATCAGGCGGGTCGTGTCATACCCCTGCTGGCGTGCCTTGGCCAGCAGGCTCTCGCGCTCCAGCGCCGGGATCACCGGCTTGCGCGACAGGATCCACAAGTACTTGCGATCCGGATTACCGACCAGCGCGGTCTGGTAGTCGTCGCCGATGTAGAGCACCCAATAGTCGCCCTTGATGCCACCCGGCAGCACTTTCGAGAACCAGTTGTCGAATGTTACCCAGAGCTTGTCGGTCTTGCCTGGCTCCTGCGGCGAGGCAGTGCCGCTGGCTTCCTGCCATTCGCCTTCAAGGGTCATGCAGCGGTTGAGCACACCCATCGTACCGTCAGGCTTGAGGTTGTAGTGCGCCTCGGACTGGGCGCAGTCGCGCTGGAAGTACATCGGCAGACGCGCCAGTTCGAACCATTTGCCCTGATAACGCTTGAGGTCGACCTTTTCGACGGTCTTGGGCGGTACCGGGCCCGTTCCCGAGTTGGCACAGCCACCCAGGATCAAGCCGGCGCACAGGGCCAGCAGCAGGTGTAGCCGTTTCATTTGAGTCCCTGCCCGGAGTACATCAGCACCTTGTCGGCGGCGTACTGCACGCTGATGAAGGTTTTCTCGTCACCCCAGGTGCAACTGGACATGCCCAGTGCGCCGGAGCACTCCTTGGGGGCGCCAAGCAATTGCTCGACTTCGGCCTTCGCCATACCGGCTTTGATCTTTGAATAGTTTTCCTGATTGATCTTGTTGCACGCAGTCAGAAACACGCACAAGGACAGCAGGGCGAGGGAACGCAACGACATGAAGGGTCACTCCTGGACATGAGGGTGCAGGCGCAGTGGCCTACCGACAGCTTAGAAGGGAAAAACGGGTTCTGGTTCCCGGCGCTGCACGCTTTCCTGACGCCAAATCCCTGCCTTTGGTCGTATAGACCTGCAACGACCTAATCTTTTGCCTGGAGCGGACGACACAGAAAGGCGCTGCGACGTATTGCCGCGCCCTCTCCGTTGACCCGCCTTGTGCAGACAGACTCCGCAATGACAAAAAACCTGAAGTTCAGCCACAAGATTCTGCTCGCCGCCGCCCTGGTGGTTGCTGTCGCCTTTACCTGCTTCATCCTGTTCAACGACTACCGCCAGCGCCAGACGCTGCTCGCCAACACCCAGGCGTCGATGCAGGAACTGGGCAGCCTGACCAGCAGCAACATCCAGACCTGGCTGCAAAGCCGCATCCAGATCCTGCAGTCACTGTCCCAGCAGGTGGCCGTCGATGGCGCCAGCAAAGACAGCCTGACTCGTAGCCTCAATTTGCCGGTGTATGGCAGCAATTTCCTGCTGACCTATTTCGGCGGCCAGGACGGCTACATGCAGTCGGTGCCGCTGGGCAACCGCGCCGCGGACTACGACCCACGCGTACGGGGCTGGTACAAGGCCGCCAGCAGTGCCGGGCAGACCATCATCACCGAACCGTACATCTCGGCCTCGGCGAACAAGCTGGTGATCACCCTGGCCACACCCGTGCAGTACCAGGGCCGACTGATCGGCATCAACGGTGCCGACACCGACCTGGACAGCATCAGTGCGATCATCAACGCACTCAACTTCGACGGTCACGGCCAGGCGTTCATCGTCAACGGTGACGGCAAGATCCTGGTACATCCCGATTCGAAGCTTGTGCTGAAGAACCTCAGCGAAGCCTACCCTCGGCATACCCCGCAGATCGGCAGCGGGCTCAAGGAAACCGAGCGCGGCGGCAACGCCCAGTTCATCACTTTCACCAAGGTCAGCGGCGTGCCATCGGCGGACTGGTATGTGGCCCTGGAACTCGACCAGGACTTCGCCTTCGCCATGCTCAGCGAGCTGCGCACCACGGCCATCATCGCCACGGTGATCGCCGTGCTGATCATCATCGCCCTGCTCGGCGTGCTGATTCGCGTGCTGATGGAACCGCTGCATGTGATGGGCCGGGCCATGCACGATATCGCCGAAGGTGAAGGCGACCTCACCCGCCGTCTGGCCATTCACGGCCAGGATGAGTTCGGCAGCCTGGGCCAGTCATTCAATCGCTTCGTCGAGCGCATCCACGAGTCGATCCGCGAAGTGGCCTCGGCCAGCGGCCAGGTCAACGAAGTTGCCCTGCGGGTGGTGAGCGCCTCCAACGCGTCGATTTTCAATGCCGACCAGCAATCAAGCCGCACCAGCAGCGTGGCAGCAGCCATCAACGAGCTCGGTGCCGCTGCCCAGGAAATCGCCCAGAACGCCGCCCTCGCCTCCCAGCACTCCAGCGAAGCACGCAACCTGGCTGCCGATGGCCAGCAGGTGGTCGAGCAGACCATCGAGGTGATGAACCAGCTGTCAGCGAAGATCAGCGATTCGTGCGGCAACATCGAGACCCTGAACGCCAACACGGTGAACATCGGCCAGATTCTCGAAGTGATCAGTGGCATTTCCCAGCAGACCAACCTGCTGGCGCTCAATGCCGCCATCGAGGCGGCCCGCGCCGGTGAAGCCGGCCGCGGCTTTGCCGTGGTCGCCGACGAAGTCCGCAACCTGGCCCACCGTACTCAGGACTCGGCGCAACAGGTACAGCGCATCATCGAGGAACTGCAGGCCGGTGCCCGCGTTGCGGTCAGCACCATGACCGAAAGCCAGAGCCACAGCGAACACAGTGTAGGGATCGCCAACCAGGCGGGTGAGCGACTGGGCAGCGTGACCCAGCGTATCGGCGAGATCGATGGCATGAACCAGTCGGTGGCCACCGCCACTGAAGAGCAGACGGCTGTGGTCGAATCGATCAATGTCGACATTACCGAGATCAATACGCTGAATCAGGAAGGGGTGGAGAACCTGCAAGCGACGTTGCGTGCCTGCAATGACCTGGAGCATCAGGTCGAGCGGTTGAAGCATCTGGTGGGGAGTTTCAGGATCTGAAACTGATCGCGGGGCAAGCCCGCTCCTGTGGCAGGAGCGGGCTTGCCCCACGATTGAATCCAGCTCAGAACCGCGAACCCGGCTCCAGCAAGAAATCCATCTCTTCATCGGTACTTGGCCGATTCAGGATCAGATTGCGGTGCGGGAACCGACCAAAGCGGGCAATCACTCGCTGGTGCTGTTCGGCGTAATCGAGGAAACCCTCGAACAAACGCCGGTCGCTGTCGGGTTGGGCATCGAGCAACAAGCGATAGCGTTCGATGCTGACGTTCTGCCAGTCCAGCACTTCGGCATGTTCCAGCACCAGCAGGATGAACACCCGCTGGATCGGCAGCAGTTGATAGTCCCAGGCCTTGTCCAGACCCTGCATCACCAGCACCTGGGCACGCCGGTCGCCATCGAAGGCACGCGGCGTGTCGCGGTAGATCATACGCGGCAGCTGGTCGAGCAGCAGGACCAGGCCAAGCCAACCCTGCGGGCTTTGCAGCCACTCTTCCAGACCGCCGGCCAGGGCTTGTTCGACCAGGTCGCCGAAACGCTCTTGCGCCTCGGCGTCGTGGTGCTTGCCAAACCACAGCGTACTCTTCTCGTCAGCGACGTCCTGGGGGCTGGTGCCCCATCCGAACCACCACTCCAGCAACGGCTGCCAAGGTGCGAGCATGACTTACTCCTGGTGATAACCGGTAACGCGCTCGACTTCCTGCTTGGAACCGAGGAACACCGCCACACGCTGGTGCAGGCTCTCGGGCTGGATGTCGAGGATGCGCTGGTTGCCGTCGGTGGATGCACCGCCGGCCTGTTCGATGATGAAGGACATCGGGTTGGCTTCGTACATCAGGCGCAGCTTGCCCGGTTTGGAAGGCTCGCGGGCATCGCGCGGGTACATGAACAGGCCGCCGCGGGTCAGGATGCGATGCACGTCGGCAACCATCGAGGCGATCCAGCGCATGTTGTAGTTCTTTTTCAGCGGGCCGGTCTCACCTTCCAGCAACTCGCCGACGTAGCGCTTGACCGGGGCTTCCCAGTGACGCTGGTTGGACATGTTGATGGCGAACTCGGCGGTGGTTTCCGGCACCTTGATGTTCTCGTGGGTCAGGACGAAACTGCCGAGCTCGCGGTCCAGGGTGAAGCCCTTGACGCCGTTGCCCAGGGTCAGGATCAGCATGGTTTGCGGGCCGTAGATCGCGTAGCCGGCAGCAACCTGCTTGGTGCCTGGCTGCAGGAAGGCCTGCTCGTTCAGGCTTTCGTTCTGGCTCAGATACTCGTTAGGGCAACGCAGGACCGAGAAGATGGTGCCGACCGACACGTTGACGTCGATGTTCGACGAACCGTCCAGCGGGTCGAATACCAACAGGTAGGCGCCCTTCGGGTATTTGCCCGGGATCTGGTAGGCGTTGTCCATTTCTTCGGACGCCATGCCGGCCAGGTGACCGCCCCACTCGTTGGCTTCGAGCAGGATGTCGTTGGAAATCACGTCCAGTTTCTTCTGGACTTCGCCCTGCACGTTTTCAGTGCCCATGCTGCCCAGAACGCCGCCCAGGGCGCCCTTGGAGACGTTGTGGCTGATTTCCTTGCACGCACGCGCCACCACTTCGATCAGGAAGCGCAGATCGGCAGGGGTACTGTTGCTGCGGGTCTGCTCAATCAAATAGCGACTCAGGGTAACGCGGGACATGTAAGGCTCCGAAGAATGGGGTAATAAAAACCCACGCAGTTTACAGGGAGAGTGAAGCGCTAGCGAGCAATGAGACACGCTTGCCCGATCAGACGGCACATCGGCCCGAGAGTTCATCACTCCCGGGCCGATGCATGCAGCTTAGTCCAGGGCTCTCCAGATCTGCGTCGCGTACTCGCGAATGGTCCGATCGGAGGAGAACCAGCCCATGCGCGCGGTGTTGAGCACCGCCGTGCGCCACCACTGCCTGGGGTCGCGCCAGAGCGCTTCGACACGCAGTTGCGCCTCCCAGTACGCATCGAAATCGGCGCACACCAGAAAGCGGTCATAGGCTACCAGCGAGTCCACCAACCCCACGTAGCGGGCCGGGTCGTCGGGCGAAAACACCCCGCCACGAATGGCCTGGAGCACATCATTGAGCCGATGGGAGGCGCCGATCGCGGTGCTCGCGCCAAAGTCGCCACTGCGCTTACGGGCCTCGACCTGCTGGGCGCTCAAGCCGAAGATGAACATGTTCTCGGTCCCCACCTCCTGGCTCATCTCCACGTTGGCGCCATCGAGGGTACCGATGGTCAGCGCGCCGTTGAGGCCGAACTTCATGTTGCTGGTGCCCGATGCCTCGTAACCGGCGGTGGATATCTGCTCGGAAAGATCAGCCGCCGGAATGATGCTTTCGGCAAGACTCACGTTGTAGTTGGGCAGGAACACCACCTTGAGCAGGCCGCGCACGGTCGGGTCGTTGTTCACCACCCGGGCGATGTCGTTGCTCAGCTTGATGATCAGTTTGGCCTGGTGGTAACTGGCCGCCGCCTTGCCGGCGAAGATCTTCACCCGCGGCACCCAGCCCATGCCTGGCTCGGCGCGGATCGCCTGGTACAGGGCCACGGTGTGCAGCAGGTTGAGCAACTGGCGCTTGTACTCGTGGATGCGCTTGACCTGCACATCGAACATCGCCTCGGGGTTGACCGTGGTGCCCAGGCGCTCCTGGATCAGGCTGGCCAGGGCGCGCTTGCTGTGCAGGCGCTGGGCAGCGAACTGCTTGCAGAAGGCCGGCTTGTCGGCGAATGATTCCAACGCCCGCAGCCTGCCTTGCGGATCGTCGAGCACCTCGGGGCCCAGGGCCTCGACCAGCATGGCGGTGAGCTGTGGGTTGGCCTGGAAAAGCCAGCGGCGAAAGGTGATGCCGTTGGTCTTGTTGTTGATCCGCTCCGGATACAGCTTGTGCAGCTCGGAAAACACCGTGCTGCGCATCAGCTTGGTGTGCAGCGCCGAGACGCCGTTGACACTGTGCGAGCCGAGAAACGCCAGGTTGCCCATGCGCACCCGCCGGCCATTGTCTTCCTCGATCAACGACACGGCGCGCAGCACGTCGAAATCGTGAATGCCCTTGGCGCGCAGGGCGTCGATATGAAAGGCGTTGATCAGGTAGATGATCTGCATGTGCCGCGGCAGCATGCGCTCCATCAACCCCACCGGCCAGGTTTCCAGGGCTTCGGGCAGCAGGGTGTGGTTGGTGTAGGCCAGGGTATCGACGGTCAGTTGCCAGGCAGTGTCCCAGGGCACCTCGTGCTGGTCGACCAGCAGGCGCATCAGCTCGGCCACGGCGATCGAGGGGTGGGTGTCGTTGAGCTGGATTGCCGCCGACTCATGCAGGTTGAGCAGGCTGTCGTGCATGTTCAGGTGACGGCGCAGCAGGTCCTGCAGCGAGGCACAGACAAAAAAGTACTCCTGGCGCAGGCGCAGCTCCTGGCCGGCCTCGGTGCTGTCGGCCGGGTACAGCACCCGCGAGATGCTTTCGGCGCGGGCTACTTCGGCTACCGCCCCCAGATGGTCGCCGGCATTGAAGCGCTCAAGGTGCAGCTCCTCCAGCGCCCGCGCCCGCCATAGCCGCAAGGTGTTGACGCTGGATCCGCGCCAGCCGACCACCGGCGTGTCGTAGGCCACCGCACGGACGGTTTCGGCCGGCCACCAGACCTGGCGCTGCTGGCCGTTGGCGTCATGCACGGTTTCCACGCTACCGCCGAAGCTGATCGGGTAGATCACCTCGGCACGCTCGAACTCCCAGGGGTTGCCGAAATCCAGCCAGTTCTCGGTCTGCTCCTGCTGCCAACCATCGACCACCGCCTGGCGGAACAGGCCATGTTCGTAGCGAATGCCATAGCCGTGGGCCGCGATGCCCAGGGTCGACATGCTCTCCATGAAGCATGCCGCCAATCGACCCAGGCCGCCATTACCCAGTGCCGCGTCGGGTTCCAGCAGGCGAATACGCTCAAGATCGACATCCAGCCCGCTCAAGGCCTCACGGGCAATGTCCAGCAGGCCCAGGTTGCTCAGGCTGTCGTAGAGCAAGCGGCCGATGAGAAACTCCAGTGACAGGTAGTACACCCGCTTCTGGCTCTTGCGGTAGATCTGCCGGGTGTGATCCATCCAGTGATCGACCATGTGATCACGGGCCGCCAGGGCGATGGCCTCGAACCAGTCGTGCTCGAAAGCGTGCTCCGGGTCCTTGCCGACGGCGTAAGTCAATTTATCCAGCACAGCGGTGCGAAACGCGGCCACCTCTGCGTCACGTGCGAGTGGTTCCTGAGACATGCGACGTCCTCGGGCAAGTTGACGAATGCGGATGGAGACTGTTCAGCCTAGACCCTTCGACACAGAGCGTCAGCGCAGGTTCTGGAGTTTGTACGCAAAAGCGAGCGTGCAGACGGGCAACCGGCAAATGGTTGTTCACATTTTGATCAACTCCGGTATGATCGCGCGCCCACCAGAACATCTAATAACCTGAGCCTGATGAAACCGACCCTGATTGCCGCCGCCGAAGTCGACCGCCTGGATACCTGGCAGAAATACCAAAGCCATATGTGTGGAGGCTGCAACTCGACCTGCTGCTCCTTGCCGACGGAAGTGAAAATCAAAGACCTGATCCGCATGGGCGTGGTGGATGAGTTCGAGGTGGGCGAGCCGCCAAAGAACATCGCCAAGCGTTTGCAGAAAGACGGGATCATTCAGCGCTTCAATCAGAAGTCGGGAATATTCACCCTGGCGCAGATGAGCAACGATGACTGCTTGTACCTGGATCGTAAAAGCCGCCTGTGCACCATTTACGACAAGCGCCCCGACACCTGCCGCAACCACCCGCGGATCGGACCACGCCCGGGCTATTGCGCGTACATTCCAAAACCTGCAGCACGCCGCTAGACGCATCGCGGGGCAAGCCCGCTCCCACAGTGGGAGCAGGCTTGCCCCGCGATTGGCTTAGCAAACAAACAAAAACGCCCCCGGCCTTGCGACCGGGGGCGTTTTCGTTTCAGCCGGGCTTAGTTAGCCTTGGCTTTCTTGGCAGCGCGGGTACGCTCGCCTTCGTCGAGGATCTTCTTGCGAAGACGGATCGACTTAGGAGTCACTTCGCACAGCTCGTCGTCCTGGATGAATTCCAGAGCCTGTTCCAGGGTGAAGCGAACAGGTGGAACCAGAGCGATGGTTTCGTCTTTACCCGAAGCACGCATGTTGTCGAGCTTCTTGCCCTTGGTAGGGTTGACGCCCAGGTCGTTGTCACGGCTGTTCAGACCAACGATCTGACCGTTGTAGATTTCCTGGCCGTGCTCGACGAACAGCTTGCCGCGCGCCTGCAGGGTTTCCAGGGAGTAGGTCAGTGCCTTGCCGGTCTCTACCGATACCAGTACGCCGTTCTGACGACCGGACATGTGGCCGGACTTCATCGGAGCGTAGCGATCGAAGATCGAGGTCAGGATACCTGCACCGTTGGTCAGGGTCAGGAACTGGTTACGGAAACCGATCAGACCACGGGCTGGAATGTTGTATTCCAGGCGTACACGGCCCTTGCCATCCGGAACCATGTTGGTCAGGTCGCCTTTACGCAGACCCATTTCTTCCATGACCTTGCCCTGCGAATCTTCAGGGATGTCGATGGTGACGTTCTCGAACGGCTCGTGCTTGACGCCGTCGACTTCGCGGATGATCACTTCTGGACGACCAACGCCCATTTCGAAGCCTTCACGACGCATGGTTTCGATCAGAACCGACAGGTGCAGCTCACCACGACCGGAAACCTTGAACTTGTCAGCCGAGTCGCCTTCTTCAACGCGCAGTGCAACGTTGTACAGCAGCTCTTTGTCCAGACGCTCTTTGATGTTGCGGCTGGTGACGAACTTGCCTTCTTTACCGCAGAACGGCGAGTCGTTGACCTGGAAGGTCATCGAAACGGTTGGCTCGTCGACGGTCAGCGGCTTCATCGCTTCGACCGCGTCAGGGCTGCACAGGGTGTCGGAGATGAACAGCTCGTCGAAACCGCTGATGCAGACGATGTCGCCAGCCTGAGCTTCTTCAACGTCAACGCGGTGCAGACCGTGGTGACCCATCAGCTTCAGGATACGACCGTTGCGCTTCTTGCCGTCGACGTCGATAGCCACGACCGGGGTGTTCGGCTTGACGCGACCACGAGCGATACGGCCAACGCCGATAACACCCAGGAAGCTGTTGTAGTCCAGTGCCGAGATCTGCATCTGGAACGGACCGTCACGGTCAACAGCCGGCGCCGGTACGTTGTCGATGATCGACTGGTACAGCGGGGTCATGTCTTCGGCCATGTCGGTGTGGTCCAGACCGGCAATGCCGTTCAGGGCCGAGGCGTAGACGACTTTGAAGTCCAACTGTTCTTCGGTGGCACCCAGGTTGTCGAACAGATCGAAGATCTGGTCCAGAACCCAGTCAGGACGCGCGCCAGGACGGTCGACCTTGTTGATGACCACGATTGGACGCAGGCCGGCTTCGAAGGCCTTCTTGGTCACGAAACGGGTTTGCGGCATAGGGCCGTCTTGAGCGTCGACCAGCAGCAGTACGGAGTCGACCATCGACATTACACGCTCAACCTCGCCACCGAAGTCGGCGTGGCCGGGGGTGTCGACGATGTTGATGTGGTAGCCGTTCCAGTTGATGGCGGTGTTTTTCGCCAGAATGGTAATACCGCGCTCTTTTTCCTGGTCGTTGGAGTCCATGACGCGCTCGTCGTTGAGCTCGTTACGCTCCAGAGTGCCGGACTGACGCAGGAGTTTGTCGACCAGGGTGGTTTTACCATGGTCAACGTGGGCGATGATGGCGATGTTACGCAGATTTTCGATCACGTGTGTATCTCGATCAGAGGATTCGGGTTGCCGCCCAGTCTAGGCGGCCAATATGAATGAATGGCACTCAACGGGCCCGCAGGTCGGGAGGGCGATGGCGGATGCTCCCGCCATATAGCCCCGGCGTTTTATGTCGGACGATAAACGCGCACATTGGCATGTCCCTCACTGAGCAAATGATGGGCATGCAGGCGACTCATCACACCCTTGTCGCAATACAGCAGGTACTGGCGCGTAGCGTCCAGCTCCTTGAAGCGACTGTTCAGGGCGTAGAACGGCATGGCTTTGACCTCGATGCCGTCCAGTTCCAGGGGCTGGTCTTCCTGGGCGTCGGGGTGGCGAATGTCGATCACCACTTGCCCGGCCAGCGCCTGGCTGACTTCTTCGATCTGGATATCCTGGCCAAGTTCATCGATCACATGGTCGATGGACACCAGGCGAGCACGCTCCAGGGCGCGCTCGAGCACAGCCATGTCGAACTGCTTTTCTTCATGTTCAAGGCGATGACGCTTGGCGCACGTGGTCGGGTTCACCGAAATCACGCCGCAGTATTCAGGCATGTGTTTGGCGAACTCGGCGGTACCGATCTCGTTGGCCTGGTCGATGATGTCCTGCTTGTGGCTGGCCAGCAGCGGACGCAGTACCAGCTTCTCGGTGGCCGAGTCGATCACCGCCAGGTTCGGCAGGGTCTGGCTGGACACCTGGGAGATCGCCTCGCCGGTTACCAGGGCGTCGATCTCCAGGCGGTCGGCGATATTGGTCGCAGCGCGCAGCATCATGCGCTTCAGGGTCACGCCCATGTAGCTGTTGTCGACCTTGCCGAGAATCTCGCCCACTACTTCTTCAAAGGGCACGCTGACGAACAGCACGCGCTGGCTACTGCCGTATTTCTTCCACAGGAAGTGGGCGACTTCCATCACGCCCAGTTCGTGGGCACGGCCGCCAAGGTTGAAGAAGCAGAAGTGGGTCATCAGGCCGCGACGCATCATCTGGTAGGCCGCCACGGTGGAGTCGAAACCACCGGACATCAGCACCAGGGTCTGCTCCAGCGTGCCCAGCGGGTAGCCGCCGATGCCCTTGTGCTGGTTGTGGATCACATACAGCAGCTTGTCACGTACCTCGATGCGTACCTCGACCTCTGGGGTGCGCAGGTCGATACCGGCGGCGCCGCACTGCTGGCGCAGCTGGCTGCCGACATAACGGTCGACATCCATCGAGGTGAAGTCGTGGTGACCGCCGCGCTTGCAACGCACCGCAAAGCGCTTGCCGGGCAGCAGGTGACCGAAGTGGGTCTTGCACTTGGCGACGATATCGTCGAAGTCGCCCAGCGGGTACTCGTCGACCTGCAGGAAGTGGGCGATGCCCGGCATGCAGGTCAGACGCTCGATCATCTCGCGCAGGACTTTCTCGTCCTCGATGCGGGTGACCACCTCGAGGTTGTCCCAGACACCGTCAACCGCGAGCGCAGGATCGAGGTCCTTGAGCACGGTACGGATGTTGCGGCCCAGTTGACGGATGAAGCGCTTGCGAACCGGGCGGCTCTTGATGGTGATCTCTGGGAAGACTTTTACGATTAGTTTCATTGAAAACAGCGCGCGCAATGCCGACTAAAAAAGTGGGGCGCGGATTATAGCGGAAATTGCTCAAGGTTTAACCAATTAATGTACAGAAGGTTTACGCTGCACCAAATTGGTGCCTACAACCTCATTTACGCCTCCTAAGGGTGCATAAATTGTCTGACATTTCGGCTCATTGCCCCTGAAACGCATAGGAATGGGGCAAAAATTCCAAACCGGGGCACTGGCATGCAATTTGCTCCCTTGTGAGGCAGGTTGCCTTGGCCGACTATTCGCGCCCGGCATCACCCAAATTCAAGGGCTGCACAGGCAAGCTCTACCCCACCCCGGAGGACACTATGTCGAAGTCGGTTCAACTCATCAAAGATCATGACGTTAAATGGATTGATCTGCGCTTCACGGACACCAAAGGCATTCAACATCACGTGACCATGCCGTCGCGTGATGCCCTGGACGAAGACTTCTTCGAAGCCGGCAAGATGTTCGACGGTTCCTCCATTGCCGGCTGGAAAGGCATCGAAGCTTCCGACATGATCCTGATGCCGGACGACTCCTCCGCCGTTCTGGACCCGTTCACCGAAGAGCCGACCCTGATTCTGGTCTGCGACATCATCGAACCTTCGACCATGCAAGGCTACGACCGCGACCCACGCGCCATCGCCCGCCGCGCCGAAGAGTACCTGAAGACCACCGGTATCGGTGACACCGTCTTCGTCGGTCCAGAGCCCGAGTTCTTCATCTTCGACGAAGTGAAGTTCAAGTCCGACATCTCCGGCTCGATGTTCAAGATCTACTCCGAGCAAGGTTCATGGATGTCCGACCAGGACGTCGAAGGCGGCAACAAAGGCCACCGCCCAGGCGTCAAAGGCGGCTACTTCCCAGTACCTCCGTTCGACCACGACCACGAAATCCGTACTGCCATGTGTAATGCCATGGAAGAAATGGGCCTGGTCATCGAAGTACACCACCACGAAGTTGCCACTGCCGGCCAGAACGAAATCGGCGTGCAATTCAACACCCTGGTGAAGAAGGCTGACGAAGTTCAGACCCTCAAGTACTGCGTACACAACGTTGCCGACGCCTACGGCCGCACCGCTACCTTCATGCCTAAGCCACTGTACGGCGACAACGGCTCGGGCATGCACGTACACATGTCCATCTCCAAAGATGGCAAGAACACCTTCTCCGGCGAAGGCTATGCCGGCCTGTCCGACACCGCCCTGTACTTCATCGGCGGCATCATCAAGCACGGTAAGGCCCTGAACGGCTTCACCAACCCGGCTACCAACTCCTACAAGCGTCTGGTACCTGGCTTCGAAGCCCCGGTCATGCTGGCCTACTCGGCGCGCAACCGTTCCGCCTCGATCCGTATTCCTTACGTTTCCAGCCCGAAAGCCCGCCGTATCGAAGCGCGCTTCCCGGACCCGGCGGCCAACCCATACCTGTGCTTCGCTGCACTGATGATGGCCGGCCTGGACGGTATCCAGAACAAGATCCACCCAGGCGATGCCGCCGACAAGAACCTGTACGACCTGCCGCCTGAAGAGGCCAAGGAAATCCCACAGGTGTGTGGCAGCCTGAAAGAAGCCCTGGAAGAGCTGGACAAGGGCCGTGCGTTCCTGACCAAGGGCGGCGTGTTCTCCGACGACTTCATCGATGCCTACATCGCGCTGAAGAGCGAAGAAGAAATCAAGGTCCGCACCTTCGTACACCCACTGGAATACGAGCTGTACTACAGCTGCTGATTTCGTGACGTGACGTAGAGAGGCCTCCCATCGGGAGGCCTTTTTTTTGCCTTCAAAACCGCCTCGCGGCCAGGCTCAACTTGCAATGCGTAGCCGCTGCCGAGAAACGAGGCTGCGATCGACTGCGCAGCAGTCGCCAGGTAGCGGCAGGCTTGCCCCGCGAAAACTACAGTGCTCTATAGTGGTGCATAAGGGGATGCGCCCAATCTGAAAACACCCCAATTTGGTTCAATTTTCTGCCAATACCAGGCAAATCAGTGATTTCCTGCGCAGCCATGGCCCCATTTCAGGGGATTACGCTTCTTTTCGGAGCTTTGGTTTAATTTTTGCATTTTCCTTGTAACCGCAGATCACCAAAAGAGGTCACCGACGCGCCATGACCATCAGCGATGCCCTGCACCGACTGCTACTGGACAACCTGACCACTGCCACCATCCTGCTCAATGCCGATCTGCGTCTTGAGTACATGAACCCGGCAGCGGAAATGCTCCTGGCCATCAGCGGCCAGCGCAGCCATGGGCAATTCATCAGCGAGTTGTTTACCGAATCGCCCGAGGCACTCAACTCCTTGCGCCAGGCGGTGGAGCACGCCCACCCCTTCACCAAGCGCGAGGCGCAGCTGACCTCCCTGACCGGCCAGACCCAGACCGTCGACTACGCGGTGACGCCAATCCTGAGCAAAGGCCAGACCTTGCTGTTGCTGGAGGTCCACCCGCGTGATCGCTTGCTGCGCATCACCAAGGAGGAAGCCCAGCTGTCCAAGCAGGAAACCACCAAAATGCTGGTGCGCGGCCTGGCGCATGAAATCAAGAACCCGCTGGGCGGCATTCGCGGCGCGGCGCAGTTGCTGTCCCGGGAGCTGCCTGAAGAAGGCCTCAAGGATTACACCAACGTGATCATCGAGGAGGCCGACCGCCTGCGTAACCTCGTCGACCGCATGCTCGGCTCGAATAAACTGCCGTCGCTGGCAATGACCAACATCCACGAAGTGCTCGAGCGGGTCTGCAGCCTGGTCGAGGCCGAAAGCCAGGGTGGCATCACCTTGGCGCGCGACTACGACCCAAGCCTGCCGGACGTACTGATCGACCGTGAACAGATGATCCAGGCGGTACTCAATATCGTGCGCAACGCGATGCAGGCAATCAGCGGCCAGAATGAGCTGCGCCTGGGCCGCATCAGCCTGCGCACCCGCGCGATGCGCCAGTTCACCATCGGCCACACCCGCCATCGCCTGGTGGCCAAGGTCGAAATCATCGACAACGGCCCGGGTATTCCGGCCGAGCTGCAGGAAACCATTTTCTACCCCATGGTCAGCGGCCGTCCGGACGGTACCGGGCTGGGCCTGGCCATTACCCAGAACATCATCAGCCAGCACCAGGGCCTGATCGAGTGTGACAGCCATCCTGGCCACACCACCTTCTCGATCTTCCTGCCACTGGAACAAGGAGCCTCCGCCTCATGAGCCGTAGTGAAACCGTCTGGATCGTCGACGATGACCGCTCCATCCGCTGGGTCCTGGAAAAAGCCCTGCAACAGGAGGGCATGACCACCCAGAGTTTCGACAGCGCCGATGGTGTCATGAGCCGCCTGGCACGCCAGCAGCCGGACGTGATCATCTCCGACATCCGCATGCCCGGGGCCAGTGGCCTGGACCTGTTGGCGCAGATCCGCGAGCAGCACCCGCGCCTGCCGGTGATCATCATGACCGCACATTCGGACCTCGACAGCGCAGTGGCCTCCTACCAGGGTGGAGCGTTCGAGTACCTGCCAAAACCGTTCGACGTCGATGAAGCGGTATCGCTGGTCAAGCGCGCCAACCAGCACGCCCA
Source organism: Pseudomonas vranovensis (assembly GCF_040438935.1). Classification (NCBI taxonomy): domain Bacteria; kingdom Pseudomonadati; phylum Pseudomonadota; class Gammaproteobacteria; order Pseudomonadales; family Pseudomonadaceae; genus Pseudomonas; species Pseudomonas vranovensis. The sequence continues at coordinate 4,519,751 of NZ_CP159259.1, forward strand.
GGAACAGCAAGGCCTGGACGTTGCCCCCACCTTGACCCGCACCCCGGAAATCATCGGCGAAGCGCCGGCGATGCAGGAGGTGTTCCGCGCAATCGGTCGCCTGAGCCACTCCAACATCACCGTGTTGATCAATGGCGAATCGGGCACCGGCAAAGAGCTCGTCGCCCACGCCCTGCACCGCCATAGCCCACGCGCAGCCTCCCCGTTCATTGCCCTGAACATGGCCGCCATTCCCAAGGACCTGATGGAGTCCGAGCTGTTCGGTCACGAAAAAGGGGCCTTCACCGGCGCAGCCAACCTGCGTCGCGGCCGCTTCGAGCAGGCCGATGGCGGCACGCTGTTCCTCGACGAGATCGGCGACATGCCGGCCGACACCCAGACACGCCTGCTGCGGGTACTGGCCGACGGCGAGTTCTATCGGGTCGGTGGTCATGTACCCGTGAAAGTCGATGTACGCATCATCGCCGCCACCCACCAGAACCTGGAAACCCTGGTACAGGCCGGAAAGTTTCGTGAAGACCTGTTCCACCGTCTGAACGTGATCCGCATCCATATTCCACGCCTGGCCGACCGTCGCGAAGACATCCCGACCCTGGCTCGTCACTTCCTTGGCCGGGCGGCCCAGGAGCTGGCGGTAGAGCCCAAGCTGCTCAAGGCCGAGACCGAAGAGTACATGCGTAACCTGCCCTGGCCCGGCAACGTACGCCAGCTGGAGAACACCTGCCGCTGGATCACCGTAATGGCCTCGGGCCGGGAAGTGCATGTCGGCGACCTGCCGCCGGAGCTGCTCAACCTGCCTCAAGACGCCGCCCCGGTCACCAACTGGGAGCAAGCCCTGCGCCAGTGGGCTGACCAGGCGCTGTCACGCGGCCAGTCGAGCCTGCTCGACAGCGCGGTGCCGAGCTTCGAGCGAATCATGATCGAGACCGCCCTCAAGCACACCGCCGGGCGTCGTCGCGATGCGGCCGTGCTATTGGGCTGGGGACGCAACACCCTGACGCGCAAGATCAAGGAGTTGGGGATGAAGGTCGATGGCAGTGACGAGGACGGCGACGACGAGGGTTAAAAGCGATCGCGGGACAAGCCCGCTCCTGCCGCAGGAGCAGGCTTGCCCCGCGAAAACTGCACCGAACCTGTGCCCCACGCACCGCGCTAAGGCACAGAATCCCTTTCAGATAACGCGAAACCCCGCCAAACCCACCATTTTGCGCACTGCAACAAAACTGGCACACACCCTGCATTAGTATGAGTACTCCAGTTTTGGGGACCTTGGTACAGGCAGGCCGGGGATTCCCCTCTTTTATTCGCGCAGTCGCACCTGCACCCGCCAGCGCCCATCGTCCTCTGCACCGGCCCAATCGCCGTGCAGGGGACGGGCCGCCACCAGGGTCACCAGCAACCCGCCATCACTCTTCTGAACCCGCCAGCTGACAGGCTTGCCCTGCAGCAGCAACTGGCCACGCGCCGCCTTGCCCTGGGCATCGAACAGCAGCGCCAGGGTGCCTTCGACTTCTTCGCCGTGCAGCTTGGGTTCCTCGTTGAACCACAGGTCCAGCCCACCTTCGACCACCTGCACCTGCTCCAGCAGCCGAGGTTCAGGTGTGGTCAGGCGACCGATCATCAAGCCCACCAGCATGCCCAGAATGGCCAGGGAAAACAGCACCCGTGGCCAGAGCTGCGAACGCGGGTCCGGTTCAGGAGTAGAATGCTCGCCATCTTTATATTCGGAGCCGTGCATGTTTCACGTCATCCTCTTTCAACCAGAGATTCCGCCGAATACCGGCAACATTATCAGGCTGTGCGCCAACAGCGGCTGCCACCTGCACCTGATCGAGCCCATCGGTTTCGAGCTGGACGACAAGCGCCTGCGTCGCGCCGGGCTGGATTACCACGAGTATGCTCCGCTCAAGCGCCACCCCGACCTTGCCAGTTGCCTGGAAAGCCTTGGCCAGCCACGCCTGTTCGCCTTCACCACGAAGGCTTCGCACCCTTACCACGAAGTGGCGTTCCATCCGGGTGATGCTTTCTTGTTCGGACCGGAAAGCCGTGGCCTGCCTGCCGAAGTGCTGGACAGCCTGCCTGCCGAACAGCGCCTGCGCCTGCCGATGCGCGAGGGCTGCCGTAGCTTGAACCTGTCCAATACGGTGGCGGTGACGGTGTATGAAGCGTGGCGACAGCAAGGCTTTGCCTGAGTCGCCCCGCGATAAAAAAAGCGCCCATCAGGGCGCTTTTTCAATACGTCGCAAGGCTTACTGCAGCGAAGGCGCTTCGCCTGCTTCCTGCATGCGTTGCATTTCCTGGGCGTACAGGGCGTCGAAGTTGACCGGCGATAGCATCAGCGCCGGGAACGAACCGCGGGTGACCAGGCTGTCCAGGGTTTCACGCGCGTACGGGAACAGGATGTTCGGGCAGAAGGCACCCAGGGTGTGGCTCATCGAAGCCGCGTCCAGGTTCTTGATCAGGAAGATACCGGCTTGCTGCACTTCAGCAATGAACGCCACTTCGTCGCCGTTCTTCACGGTCACCGACAAGGTCAGCACGACCTCGTGGAAGTCGCCTTCCAGGCCTTTCTGCTTGGTGTTCAGGTCCAGTGCGACGCTCGGCTCCCACTGCTGACGGAAGATGGCCGGGCTTTTCGGCGCCTCGAACGACAGGTCACGCACGTAGATGCGCTGCATGGAGAACTGTGGAGAGTTGTCTTCAGCTGCGGCGGCGGCATCGTTGTTCTGTTGATCAGTCATGACAGATCCTTCTTTCCAGGTTCTTTATAGGGGTTCTGCTTCAAGCCTTGAGCAGGGCGTCGAGCTTGCCGGCGCGCTCAAGGGCATACAGGTCGTCGCAACCGCCGACGTGGGTACTGCCGATCCAGATCTGCGGCACCGAAGTGCGGCCGGCCTTCTGGCTCATCTCGGCGCGCACCTGCGGCTTGCCATCGACCTTGATCTCTTTGAAATCCACACCTTTGCTCTCGAGCAGGTACTTGGCCCGCGAGCAGTAGGGGCAGTAATCGCTGGAGTAGACGATGACGTCGCTCATATCACTTCACCAACGGCAGGTTGTCGGCCTTCCAGCTCGACACGCCGCCCGACAGCTTGGCGGCGGTGAAGCCAGCCTTGAGCAGTTCGCGGGCAGTGGTGCCGGCGTGCTGGCCCATGGCATCGACCACGATCAGGGTCTTGGCCTTGTGCTTTTCCAGCTCGCCCATGCGGGCAGCGAACTTGTCCTGTGGAATGTTCAGGGCGCCAACGATGTGGCCCGCCGAATAGTCCTTGGTCGAACGGATGTCGATCACCAGGCCTTTGTCGGCGTTGACCAGTGCAGTCAGTTCGCCGGTGCTCAGGCTGCGGCCGCCCTTGCGTGCTTCGTGGATGATCAGCAGCACCAACAGAACGATGAAAATACCGACCAGCAAATAGTGTTTTGTTGCGAATTCAATCAGGTGAGCAACCATCGGAAGGTGATCCAGGCCATTAAAAATGTTGGCCAGTATACACAGCACCCAAGGTCGGCCAAAGCCCGCCCGACCGGCTCATGGCCAGTAAATCCTGCCAAGTGGCTACAGTCCGTCGGCCCGTGCCCGGTCGCAAACAAGGTTAATTCGTCATTCCTGACCAATATGCCCTAAAATGCGTGTCTTTATCATCTGAACAACCGTGAGTGGGATTGATGACGAGCACGCCAAAACCCTTGGTCCTGATCATCCTGGATGGTTTCGGTCACAGCGAAAGCCCTGACTACAACGCCATCTATTCGGCCAACACGCCAGTCTACGATCGCCTGCGTGCCACCCAGCCGCACGGCTTGATCTCCGGTTCCGGCATGGACGTCGGCCTGCCTGACGGGCAAATGGGCAACTCCGAGGTCGGCCACATGAACCTCGGCGCCGGCCGCGTGGTGTACCAGGACTTCACCCGGGTGACCAAGGCCATCAAGGACGGCGAGTTCTTCGAGAACGCCGTGCTCTGCGGCGCGGTCGACAAGGCGGTGGGCGCCGGCAAGGCCGTGCACATCCTCGGCCTGCTCTCCGATGGCGGCGTGCACAGCCACCAGGATCATCTGATCGCCATGGCCGAACTGGCCGCACAGCGTGGCGCCGAGAAAATCTACCTGCACGCCTTCCTCGACGGCCGCGACACCCCGCCAAAAAGCGCGCAATCCTCGATCGAGCTGCTCGACGCCACCTTCGCCAAGCTGGGCAAGGGCCGCATCGCCAGCCTCATCGGCCGCTACTACGCCATGGACCGCGACAACCGCTGGGACCGCGTATCCACCGCCTACAACCTGATCGTCGACAGCACCGCTGAATACACCGCCGACACCGCCGTAGCTGGCCTCGAAGCGGCCTATGCCCGCAGCGAAAGCGACGAATTCGTCAAAGCCACACGCATCGGGGACGCGGTAAAAGTCGAAGACGGCGACGCGGTGATCTTCATGAACTTCCGCGCCGACCGTGCCCGCGAGCTGTCGCGCGTGTTCGTCGAAGCCGACTTCAATGAGTTCCCGCGCACACGCCTGCCCAAGCTTGCCGCCTACATCGGCCTGACCCAGTACTCGGCCAAGATTCCGGCCCCGGCCGCGTTCGCCCCGGGTAGCCTGAACAACGTACTCGGCGAATACCTGGCCAAGAACGGCAAGACCCAGCTGCGCATCGCCGAAACCGAGAAGTACGCCCACGTGACGTTCTTCTTCTCCGGTGGCCGCGAAGAGCCGTTCGAAGGCGAAGAGCGCATCCTGATCCCATCGCCGAAGGTCGCTACCTACGACCTGCAGCCCGAAATGAGCGCGCCGGAAGTCACTGACCGCATCGTCGAGGCCATCGAACAGCAGCGCTACGACGTGATCGTGGTCAACTACGCCAACGGCGACATGGTCGGCCACAGCGGCGTGTTCGAAGCCGCGGTCAAGGCTGTCGAAGCCCTGGACCTGTGCGTTGGGCGCATCGTCGAGGCCCTCGACCAAGTGGGCGGCGAAGCGCTGATCACCGCCGACCACGGCAACGTCGAGCAGATGGAAGACGAATGCACCGGCCAGGCGCACACCGCGCACACCACTGAGCCAGTACCGTTCATCTATGTCGGCAAGCGTGACCTGAAGGTGCGCGAAGGCGGCGTACTGGCCGACGTGGCACCGACCATGCTCAAACTGCTGGGCCTGGAAAAACCTGCAGAAATGACAGGCACGTCGATTTTGATCGACGGCTGAAGCGGTAAGCAGCACGCTTCGAGCGGCAAGAAACAGCGGGCGAGCGCTCGCTTTTCTTGCCGCTTCTGGTTTGCCGCTTGGCGCTAAAGCCGTTTTTTTTGCAGCCTGTGGCGGGCATACTAGGCCCGTCTCCATCCCTGGTGCCGCCCACTCCATGTTTCGCGCCCTGATCGTACTAGCCCTGTCTTGCCTGCTCAGCCCGGCGTTTGCCGACGAGCGCGCGCAAACCCAGCAGCAACTGGACGCCACGCGCCAGGACATTGCCGAGCTGAAAAAAATGCTCGGCAAGTTGCAGCAGGAAAAATCCGGTGTGCAGAAAGACCTGCGCAGCACAGAAACCGACATCGGCAAGCTGGAAAAGCAGGTGGAGGCCCTGCAACAGGAACTAAAAAAGACCGAGGGCGAGCTGGAGCGCCTTGATCACGAGAAAAAAAAACTCCAGAGCGCCCGCGTTGAACAACAACGCCTGATTGCCATCCAGGCCCGTTCGGCCTACCAGAACGGTCGCGAGGAATACCTCAAGCTGCTGCTCAACCAGCAGAATCCGGAAAAATTCGCCCGCACCCTGACCTATTACGACTACCTGAGCCAGGCACGCCTGGAGCAGTTGCGCAACTTCAACGAAACCCTGCGCCAGCTCGCCAATGTCGAACAGGACATCAGCCTGCAACAGGCCCAGTTGCTGGCCCAGCAAGGCAACCTCGATGCCCAGCGCCAGGAGCTGGAAAAGGTTCGCGCCGAACGCCAGCAGGTGCTGGCCAAGCTCAATAACGATGTAAAAGCGCGCGACCAGAAGCTGCAGGCCCGCGAGCAGGACCAGGCCGATCTGACCAAGGTCCTCAAGACCATCGAAGAAACCCTCGCCCGCCAGGCTCGCGAAGCGGAAGAAGCTCGCCAGAAGGCGCTGCTGGCTGCGCAGGAAGCGGAAAAACAACGCCAGCGCGAAGCCCTGGCAGCCAACAGCGATGCCCCGAAAAAGCCCAAGCCGCTGCCTGGCCCGCTGGTTTCCAGCAACGGCGAGACCTTCGGCGGCGCTTTTTCTTCGGCGCGGGGAAAACTTCCATGGCCGGTCAATGGTCGATTGCTCGCGCGCTTTGGTGAAACCCGCGGCGACGATTCGCGAGCCAAGTGGGACGGCGTGATGATCAGTGCCTCCCCCGGCAGCCAGGTGCGTGCCGTGCATGGTGGCCGGGTGGTGTTTGCCGACTGGTTGCGCGGCGCTGGACTTCTGGTCATTCTCGACCATGGTAATGGCTACCTGAGCCTCTACGGCCATAACCAGAGCCTGCTCAAGAGCGCCGGAGACGTCGTCAAGGCCGGCGAGGCTATTTCCACTGTCGGCAACAGCGGCGGCCAGAACAGCTCGGGACTGTACTTCGCCATCCGCCAGCAGGGCCGCCCCAGCGACCCCGCACAATGGTGCCGTGCCCAGGGATAGGTACCACCAACCCCCTATTTAGCGGCGTAGCGCACTATCGGGCTACGCCGAAGCTCCCTACGGAGCGCTACCAGGATCAGGAGTTCGTTCGACATGCTGTATTCGCCTCGCCTCACCTCGCTGGCCCTGACCATCGCCATGGCCCTTGGCGCGTCCCTGGCCCAGGCGGCCGAGCCCGCCAAGCCTGCCTCGGTACCGGCTACGGCGGCTACGGCCAAGGCGCCGCTGCCGCTGGACGAACTGCGCACCTTTGCCGAGGTCATGGACCGGATCAAGGCAGCCTATGTCGAACCTGTGGATGACAAGACCCTGCTGGAAAACGCCATCAAGGGCATGCTCAGCAACCTCGACCCGCACTCGGCCTACCTGGGCCCGGAAGACTTCCAGGAGCTGCAGGAAAGCACCAGCGGCGAGTTCGGCGGCCTGGGCATCGAAGTCGGCATGGAAGATGGCTTCGTCAAGGTGGTCTCCCCCATCGACGACACCCCGGCATCCCGTGCCGGTATCGAGGCCGGCGACCTGATCGTCAAGATCAATGGCCACCCGACCCGCGGCCAGACCATGACCGAGGCCGTCGACCAGATGCGCGGCAAGGTTGGCGAGAAAATCACCCTGACCCTGGTTCGCGACGGCGGTAATCCGTTCGACGTGACCCTTGCCCGTGCAGTCATCCAGGTCAAGAGCGTCAAGAGCCAGCTGCTCGAAGACGGCTACGGCTACATCCGCATCACCCAGTTCCAGGTCAAGACCGGCGAAGAAGTCGGCAAGGCCCTGGCCAAGCTGCGCAAGGACAACGGCAAGAAGCTGCGCGGCCTGGTACTGGACCTGCGCAACAACCCCGGTGGCGTCCTGCAGTCGGCGGTGGAAGTGGCCGACCACTTCCTGACCAAGGGCCTGATCGTCTACACCAAGGGCCGCATCGCCAACTCCGAGCTGCGCTTCTCGGCCGACCCGGCCGACGCCAGCGAGGCGGTGCCATTGGTGGTATTGATCAACGGCGGCAGCGCTTCGGCCTCGGAAATTGTCGCCGGCGCCCTGCAGGATCAGAAACGCGGCGTAGTGATGGGTACCGACAGCTTCGGCAAAGGGTCGGTGCAAACCGTACTGCCGCTGAACAACGACCGCGCCTTGAAGATCACCACCGCGCTCTACTACACCCCCAACGGTCGCTCGATCCAGGCCCAGGGCATTGTTCCGGACATCGAGGTGCGTCGCGCCAAGATCACCGCCGAGCAAGACACCGAAAACTTCAAGGAAGCCGACCTGCAGGGCCACCTGGGCAACGGCAACGGCGGCGCCGACCGTCCGTCCGGCAAGGCGGCCAGCAGCAAGGCTCGCCCACAGGATGATGACTTCCAGCTCAGCCAGGCCTTGAGCCTGCTCAAGGGCTTGAGCATCACCCAGGGTAAATAAGGCCAGTCGATGCGTTGCCTGCTGTTCACCCTGCTGTACCTGTTGAGCGGTGCCGCCCTGGCGGCATCGGCTCAACCGGCCAAAGCCTACCTCAGCCTGATCATCGACGACCTCGGTCAGAACCCGGCCCGTGATTCCCGCACCCTGGCGCTACCCGGGCCAGTAACCCTGGCGATCATGCCCGACACCCCCCACGCCAGCGATTTTGCCCGCGAGGCCCATCGCGCCGGCAAGACGGTGATCCTGCACATGCCCATGGACCCTGCCACCGGCCCCTACGCCTGGCATCCCGGCACACCGCTGCCGGAGCTTGAGCGCCGACTCGATGCCGCCCTGGCCAAGGTGCCCTACGCCGCAGGCATCAATAACCACATGGGCAGCCGTATGACCGCCGAGGCCGGCCCTATGGCCTGGCTGATGAGCGAGCTGCAACGGCGTGACCTGTTTTTTGTCGACAGCCGCACCAGCGCTGCCACGGTCGCGGCCCGATCGGCGCAGAACGCCAGCCTGGCCAGCGTCTCTAGGGATGTGTTCCTCGATGATGTGCGCACCACAGAGGCCATCGCCGGGCAGCTGCAACAGGGCATTGCCCTGGCGCGCAAACAAGGTTCGGCGGTGCTGATCGGCCACCCATACCCACAAACGCTGGAAGTACTGGAACGCGAGCTGCCCAGGCTCAAGGCCCAAGGCATCGAATGGATCGAGATTCGCCAGATGATCGCCGAGCGCAGCAACCGGGCCATGACAGGCCACGGCCGCAACGGCATCTACAAGTAGCGGGCGAACACCGTCTCGACAAAGCCGTCGCTGCGCATCTGCTCAAGGGCTTGCTGGAGCTTGCGCACCACCTCATCGGGCACCTGCTTGTTCAGCGCCAGGTACAGCTCGGCGCCGTTGAAACGCAGCACGGTCTTCAGCTTGCTGACACCCACCTGCCGTGCCAAGTAGCGTCCGGCCGGATCACCACTGGCCCACAGGTCAATCTCGCCCTTGATCAGCTTTTGCGCATTGTCGCGGTCTCGCAGCGCCAACACCGGCTTTAGCCCTTTATTGGTGAGGAAGTTGCCGATGGCATCGCCCTTATAGGCACCAATGCGATAGCGCCGGGCGTCCTCCAGGCTGTCGAGCCTGATGTCGCTGTCTTTTGGCGCCAGCAGGATCCAGTCATCCGGGCCGATCGGCCCCACCCACTTGAACAGCGCCTCACGTTCGGGCTGGCGGGCCATGACGAAAATCCCATGGCCGGGCGTGGTCAGCACCTGCTGGTAGATACGCTGCCAGGGGAAGCGCAGTGTCAGGGTGTAAGGCACCCCGGCGCGCTTGAACATCTCGCGCACGATGTCGGTGGCGATACCGTTGATGCCCTCGTCGCGGGCAAAGCTCTTGCCGTTGATTGACATGTTGTAGGGCGGGAAGTTTTCGGTCAGCAGCACCATGGGGTCGTCCGCGCGGGCAACGTGGGCGAACGACAGGCAACTGCACAGCAACAGAACAAGACGCTTGAACATGATGGCACCGGGCTCCTTGGCAACGCCAAGAGTGCCGGTCCCCTGTGTGACTGTCCAGCCTGGTACCGCGCACAAACCAAAAGGGCCCTGTTCCTTGGAACAGGGCCCTCTGCCGTCAATCAGCCTTTATCAGCTGTAGACACGCCCCAGCAACTGGCGGTGGCTTTCGAACTGATCCAGCACATCACGGGTGATCTGCTCGGGTGTGAAGCCCATCAGGTCGTATTCCTGGCTGCCGTTGTGCAGGTACACCTCGGCGCGATAGAAGCGCTGGCGTACCTCGCTCTCGCCTTCGACCGGCGCCTCGCTTGGCGCGGCCAGGTAGCCGTCGAGGCTGACTTCATAGACGAAAGGGTTGCCCTCATCCATTTCGATGCGCAGGCCCATGGCCGAACGCGACTGGCCGACCCGGGTCTGGACCTGGAAGCCCAGCACTTGCAACTGTGCTGCAGCTTCCTTCAAGGCCGGGCTGACGCGCTTGTCCATGAAGCGCTGCACCACCGCCTGGGTCGGTTGCAGATCCAGCTGGCTCAGGCGCTCGCTGAAGCCACGGCGACCACGGGCGGCCAGTTCAGCCTGCTCCTGCTCGACCTGGCTGTCCTGTTTCATGGCCTTGTACAGGCCGAACATGAACAGCACCAGCACCACCGAGAACGGTAGGCCGGCCAGCACCACCATGGTCTGCATGGCCTCGAAGTTACCGGCAAACAGCAGGCCGATGGTCACCAGCGTGATGATGGCCGACCAGAGGATACGCAGCCAGTGCGGTGCGTCTTCGTCGACGTTACCGCCTTTGCACGACAGGTTGGCCATCATCACCGCGCCGGAGTCGGCCGGGGTCAGGAACAGCACGAAGCCGACGAACACCGCTACACCCACGACGATCTTGGCTGCCGGGAAGTGCTCGAGCAGCTGGTAGATCGACATCGACGGTTGTTCCAGCGCTGATCGTCCCAGCTCCACCGCCCCCTGGTTGATTACCAGGTCCAGCGCGGTGTTGCCGAAGATCGACAGCCAGGCCAGGGTGAAGCCCAGCGGAATCAGCAGCACGCCGGCCACCAGCTCGCGCACGGTACGGCCACGGGAGATACGGGCAATGAACATGCCGACGAACGGGCCCCAGGAGATCCACCAGGCCCAGTAGAACAGGGTCCACAGGCCCAGCCAGCGCTCGGACTTGGCGCCATCGCCTTCATACACGTACAGGTCGAAGGTCTTGAGCACCACACCGTTGAGGTAATCACCGATGTTCTGCACGAAGCTGTTGAGCAGGTGCAGGGTCGGGCCGTTGAGCAGCACGAACAGCAACAGGCCGCTGAACAGGATGATGTTCAGGTTGGACAGGCGACGGATGCCGTTCTCCACACCCGACACCGCAGCAATGGTCGCCACGGTGCTCATGACCAGAATCACAATCAGCAGGTTGGTGTTGCTGTGCTCCATGCCGAACAGGTATTCCAGGCCCGAGGACACCTGCATCGAGCCGATGCCCAGGTTGGTCACCAGGCCCAGCAGGGTCACGAACATACCGAAGATGTCGACGGTATGGCCGGCAGCACCTTTGACCCAACGCTCACCCACCAGCGGATACAGCGCCGAGCGCAGGGCCAGCGGCTGGTTGTGACGGTAGGCGAAGTAAGCCACGGCCAGGCCGACCAGAGCATAGATGGCCCAGCCGTGCAGGCCCCAGTGCAGGAAGGTCAGCTGCAACCCTTCACGGGCCGCCTGCAGGCTCTGCGGCGAGCCCTGCGGCGGATTGAAGTAGTGGTCCAGCGGCTCGGAGGCACCGAAATACAGCAGCGAGATACCAATACCGGAAGAGAACAGCATCCCGGCCCACGCGCCGTAGCTGAAATCCGGCGTGTCGTCCTTGCCGCCAAGCTTGAGCTTGCCGAAGTTGGAGAACGCCAGAACGATGACGAATACCAGGTAGCCGCCAATCACCAGCATGTAGTACCAGCCAAAACTGCGCGACAGCCAGGCCTGCGCCTGACCCAGCAGTTGGCCAGCGGTTTCGGGTACAGCGATAAGCAAGGCAGTCAGAAGCAGGATCAGCAGCGTCGAGGTGTAGAACACCACGCTATTGACCCGGACCCTCTCGGCAGGGGTCTTGATTAGGGAGGCAGAACTCATTGCACATAGGCTCCGGGCAGTGCGAGAGAAACGAAACAACCGTTGCCTGCGCAAATGGTGCAATAGCCCCACTGCGTCAGGTGTTATAAAAGCACCTTGAAAAACCGTGATCCCGAATCGAATACGTTGAAAAAAAACAGGCCTGACACCCCGCTCCAAGGGTTGGCCGGGCAGTGCAGTACCGCTCGGCAGATCTGTTCAACGCGCCGCTTACACCCGTCAACACCTTGTATTCCGGGGGTTACACGTCTTTTTGGGGTGCCAATTTGTGCTCGCAGACTGTAGGAAAAGTCTGTCAATGGCACAGATTGTCGCAGAGCTTATTCTTTGTTGATTGAACGTTCAATCAAAACAAAATAGACTGGCCTTTGCCGAGGCAGCCGCTCGTCGACTGCTCGCAGGCCTGAGGAGATTTGCAAGATGCCCAAGGTCGGTATGCAACCCATTCGCCGCCAGCAATTGATCGAAGCCACGTTGCTGGCAATCGACCAGGTCGGGATGGGTGACGCCAGCATTGCGCTGATCGCCCGTTTGGCCGGTGTGTCGAATGGCATCATCAGTCACTACTTTCAGGACAAGAACGGCCTGATCGCAGCGACCATGCAGTACTTGATGAGCGTGCTGAGCGAGAACGTCGTCGCCAACCGGCAGGCGCTCAAGGACAACAGCCCGCGTGCCCACCTGCAGGTGATCATCGAAGGCAACTTCGACGCCAGTCAGGTCAACGGCCCGGCAATGAAAACCTGGTTGGCCTTCTGGGCCTCCAGCATGCACCAGCCGTCTTTGCACAGGTTGCAGCGGATCAACGATCACCGCTTGTATTCCAACCTGTGTTGCCAGTTCCGCCGCGTCCTGCCGTTGTCCGAGGCACGCACCGCAGCCCGAGGACTGGCAGCCCTGATCGACGGCCTGTGGCTGCGCGGAGCGTTGTCCGGAGAGGCCTTCGACACCGACCAGGCGAAACAAATCGCTTACGAATACATGGATCTACAACTGGCGAAGCAGACGAGCCCGAACACACAAGCACGGGCCTCTGAACCACTACGCGCCGCAAATGCCAAAAAAGCAGGAGCGACGCTCGGATAGCCACTTACACAATGCACTTGCGAGGACACTATGGCCCGTTTCGAACTGCAAAAACTCTACATTGATGGTGGTTATGTCGACGCTTCCAGCGACGCTACCTTCGACGCCATCAACCCGGCCAACGGCGAAGTCCTCGCCCAGGTGCAACGTGCCACCCAAGAAGACGTCGAGCGCGCAGTAGAAAGCGCCGAGCGCGGCCAGAAAGTCTGGGCCGCCATGACTGCCATGCAGCGTTCGCGCATCCTGCGCCGCGCCGTCGACATTCTGCGCGAGCGCAACGATGAGTTGGCCGCCCTGGAAACCCTGGACACCGGCAAGTCCTACTCCGAAACCCGCTACGTCGACATCGTCACCGGTGCTGACGTGCTGGAATACTACGCCGGCCTGGTACCTGCCATCGAAGGCGAGCAGATCCCGCTGCGAGACAGCTCGTTCGTCTACACCCGCCGCGAGCCGCTGGGCGTGACCGTCGGTATCGGCGCCTGGAACTACCCGATCCAGATCGCCCTGTGGAAATCCGCACCTGCCCTGGCGGCCGGTAACGCGATGATCTTCAAGCCGAGCGAAGTCACCTCGCTGACCACCCTGAAACTGGCCGAGATCTACACCGAAGCCGGCCTGCCCGACGGCGTGTTCAACGTCCTGACCGGTAGCGGCCGTGAAGTCGGCACCTGGCTGACCGAGCACCCACGCATCGAAAAAGTCTCGTTCACCGGCGGCACCGACACCGGCAAGAAAGTCATGGCCAGCGCCTCGAGCTCCTCGCTCAAGGAAGTCACCATGGAACTGGGCGGCAAGTCGCCACTGATCATCTGCGAAGACGCCGACCTGGATCGCGCCGCCGACATCGCCATGATGGCCAACTTCTACAGCTCCGGTCAGGTCTGCACCAACGGTACCCGCGTATTCGTGCCCGCCTCGATGAAAGCCGCCTTCGAAGCCAAGATCGCCGAGCGCGTTGCCCGCATCCGCGTTGGCAACCCTGAAGACGAGAACACCAACTTCGGCCCGCTGGTCAGCTTCGCCCACATGGAAAACGTGCTGGGCTACATCGCCAAAGGCAAGGAAGAAGGCGCACGCGTCCTGTGCGGCGGCGAGCGTCTGACCGACGGCGAATTCGCCAAGGGTGCCTTCGTGGCCCCAACCGTATTCACCGATTGCCGTGACGACATGACCATCGTCAAGGAAGAAATCTTCGGCCCAGTGATGAGCATCCTCTCCTACGAGAGCGAAGAAGAAGTCATCCGTCGTGCCAACGACACCGACTTCGGCCTGGCCGCTGGCGTATGCACCAACGACATCAGCCGCGCCCACCGCATCATCCACCAGCTTGAAGCCGGTATCTGCTGGATCAACGCCTGGGGCGAGTCGCCAGCCGAAATGCCGGTTGGTGGCTACAAGCAATCCGGTGTCGGCCGTGAGAACGGCGTGAGCTCGCTGGCTCAGTACACGCGCATCAAATCGGTACAGGTAGAACTGGGCAACTACAACTCGGTGTTCTAAGCACCCCTGTAGCCGCGCCCGGGCCGTACAGGCCCGGGCGCTTCCCGTTTTTCCTGCCTACTGCCAAAGAGGGAACAGAACATGTCCCATGAATTCGACTACATCATCGTCGGTGCCGGCTCGGCCGGTAACACCCTGGCGACCCGCCTGACCGAAGACGAAGGCGTCACTGTCCTGCTGCTGGAGGCCGGTGGCCCCGACTACCGCATGGACTTCCGCACCCAGATGCCGGCCGCCCTGGCTTTCCCGCTGCAGGGTCGTCGCTACAACTGGGCCTACGAGACCGACCCAGAGCCGCACATGGACAACCGCCGAATGGAATGCGGCCGTGGCAAAGGCCTGGGTGGCTCGTCGCTGATCAACGGCATGTGCTACATCCGCGGCAACGCCCTGGACTTCGACGGCTGGGCACAACTGCCAGGCCTTGAAGACTGGACCTACCTGGACTGCCTGCCGTACTTCCGCAAGGCCGAAACCCGTGACATCGGCCCGAACGACTGGCACGGCGGCGAAGGCCCGGTCAGCGTGACCACGCCAAAAGCCGGCAACAACCCACTGTTCCATGCCATGGTCGAAGCCGGCGTGCAGGCCGGTTACCCACGTACCGAAGACTTGAACGGCTACCAGCAGGAAGGTTTCGGTCCGATGGACCGTACCGTCACACCAAAAGGCCGTCGCGCCAGCACCGCCCGTGGCTACCTGGACACCGCCAAGAAGCGTTCGACCCTGACCATCGTCACCCACGCCCTGACGGACCGTGTGCTGTTCGACGGCAAGCGCGCCATCGGCGTGACCTACTTGGTCGGCGCCAGCGAAGAGCGCGTCGAAGCCCGTGCCCGCAAGGAAGTCATCGTCTGCTCCGGTGCCATCGCTTCGCCGCAACTGCTGCAGCGTTCCGGTGTCGGCCCGGCCGAACTGCTGAAGAACCTCGACATCCCGGTGGTCCACGACCTGCCAGGCGTTGGCGAGAACCTGCAGGACCACCTCGAGCTCTACCTGCAATACGCCTGCACCCAGCCGGTTTCCCTGTACCCGTCGCTGCTCTGGTACAACCAGCCGGCCATCGGTGCCGAGTGGCTGTTCAACGGTACCGGCATCGGCGCCAGCAACCAGTTCGAGGCGGGTGGTTTCATCCGCACCCGTCCCGAGTTCGAGTGGCCGAACATCCAATACCACTTCCTGCCTGTCGCGATTAACTACAACGGCAGCAACGGCGTACAGGAACACGGCTTCCAGGCCCACATGGGCTCGATGCGTTCGCCAAGCCGCGGCCGCATCCAGGCCAAGTCCAAGGACCCGCGCCAGCACCCGAGCATCCTGTTCAACTACATGGCTACCGAGCAAGACTGGCAGGAATTTCGCGATGGCATCCGCCTGACCCGCGAAATCATGGCCCAGCCAGCACTGGACCCGTACCGTGGCCGCGAGATCAGCCCGGGCGCCGACGTGCAGACGGACGAAGAGCTGGACACGTTCATCCGCGAACACGCCGAAACCGCGTTCCACCCGTCGTGCTCGTGCAAGATGGGCGACGACGAGATGGCCGTGGTCGATGGCCAGGGTCGCGTGCATGGCATGCAAGGCCTGCGCGTGGTCGACGCCTCGATCATGCCGATCATCATCACCGGTAACCTGAACGCCACCACGATCATGATCGCCGAGAAAATCTCCGACAAGATCCGTGGCCGCCAGCCGCTGCCGCGCAGCAATGCCAAGTACTACGTGGCCAACGGCGCGCCGGTCAAAGGCAAGCCGATGCGTGAAGTGAAGCAGGCGTAATACCCTCGCCGGGCAAGCGCACTCCTACACCGTAGGAGCGTGCTTGCCCGGCGATACTCAATACCGCAGAAAAAATCGTTCCACCACTGAACCTCCATCCTCCCCCAGACGCTGCGCAAACCGCTCCCGATCAAACGGCTGCCCGGTACGCAGTTCGTACGCGTCCCCGCCCCCCGCCTCCAGCGCCCGCAACCGTACCTGCATAAACCGGTAATGCTCGCCGCTGACTTCAGTAATGCCCTCCACCTGCAAATAGCTTCCAGGCAGCACTACCGATTCGGCCTCATGCTGCAAGTCGGAAAACGCCGCCACCGGCACCGCACACCGTGCTCCACCTGGCTCCAGCACATACACAACGGCACCTTCCTCGAAGGCGGTACCCGCTTTTACTGTCGGCTGGTTGAAAAACTCCCAGGCCATGTACGGGTTCTCCGTGAACGAAGTGAAATCCGTGGTCAGCAAACGGTCCCCGACCTTGACCCGTCCCACACGCCAGTACGCCCCGGATGTCTCCCTGCCGCCAATGCCGACCCGGTACAGGCGCACCTGGTTGTCGCCCCCGAGCAGCTCCAGCTCCTCGGCCAGATCATGAACCCTGGCTACGTTGGCAGCCGGCGCGTCCTCCATTGCCAGGCCCCGCAGCAGATTGTTGTAGCGCTGCGGCGAGTGGGTGTACTGCCTGATGTTGCGCGCATGGAACCCCAGCTCATCGCAGTACACCCGAAACGGTTGGCCGAAGGCATCCAGGTCGGCGCGTGGCACCTGCACCAGCAACGCACGCTGGCGGGCCAGGGCCAGATCGGAAACCGCCAGCAGTTCATCCGCCGAGGCGCGCATGTGCAAGTCCCAGAACGGGCCATCCAACCCCGGCACAGCCTGCCCCCCACCTTCCAACGTGCGCAGCGAGCCGGGCACATAACCTTGCTCAGGCAACAGGGCCGGTGCATCGATCAACCCGGGCGACTCCACTACTTCTCCAGCCCGGAGCATCTGCGAATCGATCAGAATAAACAGCACATCAATGAACGCCGCCACCCATCCCGCCCGCCGCTGCGCCTGCAGCGGCGCGTGCAATGCCTGATCCACATGCAGGACCAGGTTGCCGACACCGGCGCCCAGGTCCAGGCCTGCCAACGGCCACCAGAGCAGGGCCGCAGGTGTGGCAAAGCGTGGAACGAGCTTCAGGTACTCCAGCCACTGGGCCTTGTCCAGCGCGCTGTTTGACGTGGTGCGTGCCCGGGCATCACGTACCAGCTGGTCAACAGCCGACCGGTACACGCTGTCGAAGACATCCCCGCGAATCGCCTGACGGGCCCGAACCAGAGAAACCGTTGCGCTCTGCAATTGATCACACAGTCGTTGCAAGGCATCACCGTGATCGGCCAGCGCCGCCGCGTCACCAAGGAAATGAGCGATGAAGCGCTCACGGCTCGGTGTGTCATGCACTTGCCAGGCGAACCCAGGTGTTCAAGTCCGCCGTGCTGGCGAACACCTGCAACTCGCTGCCACCCTGCCCGCTGAGGTACAGCACCTGGCGCCCGCCCGGCAGCGTCAGCCAGAACAGGTCGCGGGCCCGGTAGCCACCCAGCAGGCAATGGCGAAACGGCGAGTCGCGCGCCAGCGCAGGCTTACTGCGCAGTTGCTGCAGGCCCACAGGAAGCACCGCGCCCGGCACGACCGCCGCACACAACGCCTCGGCGTCCTCTCGCGCCAACCTGGCGCGCGCAACCGCGGCAAGAAAACCCGCCCGTGCCAGCAAACAGAAGTCTTCACCTGCATCGCTCCAGAACTTCGTTACCGCTGCCAGGTAGACGGGCTGGAAATCCAGCGCCCAGAAGGCCTGCTGCACTGTTGCCGGCAGCAGCCTCACTTCGCAGGTTTGGTCATATCGGCCGAAGGCGCCATCGACCCGGTAGAAGCCACCGTAGAGACTGAGCAGATCGCTGTTGGATTGTTCATCGACCAGAAAACGCCGCAGGGTCAGCTCGCTCAAGGTCATCGAACGCAGTGGCCTGCCCTCATGCCGCCAACCGGTGTAGGTCAGGTGACTGCTGATCGCAGCATTGAAGCGATGCCAGTAGATGCGGTCGGGGTCCATCCAGTACCCCAGCTGGTCGCGCACGATGTGCCCGGCAGCCTGGCGCGCCAGGCTATGCAGGGTGGGAAAGTTGGCCGTATAGCGCTCAGCGATGCCTTGCAGCGTGGCATTGGCCTGCGGCTGAACGGGAGTAAGGGCATAGTCGGGCATGGCGTGGGACCTTGGCGCAATGGAAGGGCCCTCACTTCAACCCAGTGCCCCTGCGACGAGGTGTCATCTATCCACCACCGCACCAGGCATTTGAAATCAACGCCACGGAACGCTTTACAGCTCGCCAAGCCCTCAGGTTAGAATCAGTTGGCATGCGACCTGCTTGTTCAAGCCGGTCCCCTTTCTGCTTTTCCCCGGAGTACCGCCTTTGGATGCGTCCACCATCAATAGCCTGTTCTTGATCGGCGCATTGCTGGTAGGTGCAAGTATTCTGGTCAGCTCACTGTCTTCCCGACTGGGCATCCCGATCCTGGTCATCATCCTGGCCGTCGGCATGCTGGCCGGCGTGGATGGTGGCGGCATCATCTTCAACAATTATCCAACCGCTTACCTGGTGGGCAACCTGGCCCTGGCCGTGATCCTGCTCGACGGCGGCTTGCGCACACGGGTGGCGAGTTTTCGCGTGGCCCTGTGGCCAGCCCTGTCGCTGGCCACCGTAGGCGTGCTCATCACCACGGGCCTGACCGGCATGGTCGCTGCTTGGCTGTTTGATCTCAGCCTGATCCAGGGCTTGCTGATCGGCGCCATCGTCGGCTCTACCGACGCTGCGGCGGTATTCTCGCTGCTGGGTGGCAAGGGCCTGAACGAGCGGGTCACCGCTACACTTGAGATCGAGTCGGGCAGCAACGACCCGATGGCCGTATTCCTTACCGTCACCCTGATCGAGATGATCGCCAGCGGCCAGACCGGCCTGCACTGGAGCCTGCTCGGCCACCTGCTGCGCGAGTTCGGTATCGGCGGCCTGATGGGCCTGGGCGGTGGCTGGCTGATGCTGCAGTTGGTCAACCGGATCAATCTGGCCGGCGGTCTCTACCCGATCCTGGTGATCGCCGGCGGCCTGGTGGTGTTCTCGCTCACCAACGCCCTGCACGGCAGCGGCTTCCTCGCGGTGTACCTGTGCGGCCTGGTGCTGGGCAACCGCCCGATCCGCAGCCGCCACGGCATCCTGCATATGCTCGACGGCATGGCCTGGCTGGCGCAGATCGGCATGTTCCTGGTGCTCGGCCTGCTGGTCACCCCCCACGACCTGCTGCCCATCGCCCTGCCGGCCCTGGGCCTGGCGCTGTGGATGATCATCTTCGCCCGGCCACTGTCGGTGATCGCCAGCCTGCTGCCGTTCAAGGCTTTCCATGGCCGGGAAAAAGCGTTCATCTCCTGGGTCGGCCTGCGCGGCGCGGTTCCCATCATTCTGGCTGTGTTCCCACTGATGGCCGGGCTGCCCGACGCCCAGCTGTTCTTCAACCTGGCCTTCTTTATCGTGCTGGTCTCGCTGCTGGTGCAAGGCACCAGCCTGCCGTGGATGGCCAAGTTGCTCAAGGTCACCGTACCACCGGACCCTGCGCCCATCTCCCGTTCGGCCCTGGAAGTCCATATCACCAGTGAGTGGGAGCTGTTCGTCTATCGCCTGGGCGCGGAAAAGTGGTGCATCGGCGCCGCCCTGCGCGAGCTGAAAATGCCCGAGGGCACCCGTATCGCTGCCCTGTTTCGCGGCCAGCAACTGCTCCACCCGTCGGGAAGTACCACCCTGGAAGTCGATGACTTGCTCTGCGTGATCGGTCACGAACACAACCTTCCGGCCCTCGGCAAGTTGTTCAGCCAGGCGCCGCAGCGCGGTCTGGATCTGCGCTTCTTTGGTGACTTCGTGCTCGAAGGTGACGCAGAACTGGGGGCTGTAGCGGCGTTGTACGGTTTGCAGCTCGACGGCCAGGACCCGCATATGCCGCTCAGCCGCTTCATTGCGCAGAAGGTTGGCGGCGCGCCAGTGGTGGGCGACCAGATCGAATGGAACAACACGCTATGGACGGTGGCGGTGATGGAAGGGAACAAGATCCTCAAAGTGGGCGTCAAATTCCCCGAAGGAACTCGACCCGGCCCCGGATTGTTCCTTTAAACTCCGAACTTCGCCTCTGGTTGCATGAATTTTCTGCCTATGTCCCTGCGCATTTATGTTTGCGCAGCCCTGCTCGGGCTGTGCCTGTCCCTCTCCTTCGCCTGGGCGGCAGAACCGCCGACCAGTGCGTCCATCCAGTCCAGCCTCGACAAGATCGCCGAGCGCAAGCTGCCCGAGGCTGAACAGAAAGCCCTGCAGCAAGTGCTGGAGCAGACCCTGACCTTCCTTGGCAGCAAGGAAGACAGCGAGAAAAAGCTCGCCGCCCTCAAGCAACAGCTCAGTGACGCACCCAACCAGACCCGCGAAAACCAACGCGAACTGGCCAAGCTCAACGACAGCAAAGTGATTCCCGTGGCCCAGCGCTACGCAGCCCTGAGCGTGCCGCAGCTGGAGCAGATGCTGGCCGAGCGCACCACCCAGCAGGGTGAGCTGCAAAAGGCGCTGTCGGAAGCCAACAGTCTGACCATCACCTCGCAAACCCGCCCAGAGCGGGCCCAGGCCGAAATCAGCGCCAACCAGACCCGCACCCAGCAAATCAACAACACGCTCAAGGCGGGCAAGGACGCCGGCAAGCCGTTGACTGCCGACCAGCGCAACCAGCTCAATGCCGAGCTGGCCGCCCTCAATGCCATGACCCTGCTGCGCCGCCAGGAGCTGGCCGGCAACAGCCTGCTGCAGGACCTGGGCAACAGCCAGCACGACTTGCTGATCGAACGCGTCACCCGCATGGAGCAAGAGATCCAGGACCTGCAGACGCTGATCAACCAGAAGCGCCTCGCCCAATCCCAGCAAACCGTTACCGAGCAGTCCCTTGAAGCCCAGAAAGCCGGTGGCAGCACCCTGCTGGCCACCGAGAGCGCGGCCAACCTCAAGCTTTCCGACTACCTGCTGCGCAGTACCGACCGGCTCAATGAACTGACCCAACAGAACCTCAAGACCAAGCAGCAGCTCGACAGCCTGACGCAGGCCGACCAGGCCCTGGACGAACAGATCAGCGTCCTCAAGGGCAGCCTGCTGCTGTCCAAGATCCTCTACAAGCAAAAGCAGGCACTGCCGCACTTGAAAGTCGACCGCGACCTGGCCGACCAGATTGCCGACATCCGCCTGTACCAGTTCGAGGTCAACCAGCAGCGCGAGCAAATCAGCAGCCCCAGCAGCTATGTCGACAAGTTGCTGGCCAACCAGCCGCAGGAAGACGTCACCCCGCAGCTGCGCAAAGCCTTGCTGGAAGTGGCGATCACCCGCAGTGACCTGCTGGAACGCCTGAACCGCGAACTGAGCGCCCTGCTCAACGAATCCATCACCCTGCAACTGAACCAGAAGCAACTGCTGAGCACCTCGCAGAGCCTGCGCACCACCCTGGATGAGCAGATGTTCTGGATTCCCAGCAACAAGCCGCTGGATTTCGAGTGGTTGCGCACAGTCCCCGAGCGCCTGCAAAAGCAAGTGGTCAGCCTGCCCTGGGGCTCCGGCCTGAAGGAATTGGCCGATGGCCTGAGCCAGCGTCCGCTGCTGTTCCTGCCGTTGCTGCTGCTGATCGGCGCCCTGCTGTGGCGACGCAAGTACCTGTATGCGCGCCTGAACAAGGTTCACCAGGACGTTGGCCACTTCAAGCGCGACAGCCAGTGGCACACACCCCAGGCGATTCTGGTCAACATTCTCCTGGCCATGCCACTGAGCCTGGGCCTGGCCTTGTGCGGCCTGGCCCTGCAGATCGATGCCCGTGGCCAGAACGCCAACCTCGGCGCGGCCCTGCTGCAGATCGCCCAGGCATGGCTGGTGTTCTACACCGCCTACCGGATCCTGGCGCCTGGCGGCGTGGCCGAACTGCATTTCCGCTGGGAAAAGCCCCAGGTCGAGTTCCTGCGTGGCTGGATTCGTCGCCTCGGTACCGTGGTGCTGGCCCTGGTCGGCGTGGTGGCGGTGGCTGAACACCAACCTTCGGCACTGGCGGACGACGTACTGGGCATCGGTGTGGTGCTGACCTGCTATGCCCTGATGGCCTGGCTGCTCAGCCGCCTGTTGCTGAGCAGCCCGACCCACCAGAACACCTCGCTGTTTCGCAAGTTCGTCGGCGTGGCTTTCACCGTGCTGCCAGTGGCCCTGTTCATCGCCGTATGCTTTGGCTACTACTACACCGCGCTCAAGCTCACCGACCGCTTGATCGATACCCTCTACCTCCTGATGTTCTGGCTGGTGATCGAGGCCGCCTTCGTTCGCGGCCTGGCGGTAGCCGCACGGCGCCTGGCCTACCAGCGGGCACTGAGCAAGCGCCAGCAGACCACCAAGGAAGGGCTCGATGGCGAAGTCATCGTCGAAGAACCGACCCTGGACATCGAGCAGGTCAACCAGCAGTCCCTGCGCCTGATCCGCCTGGCCTTGCTGGGCGGCTTCATCGCGGCGCTGTACTGGGTCTGGTCCGACCTGATCAGCGTGGTGGCCTACCTCGACAACATCACCCTGTACGAGTACACCAGCGGCACGGGCGCGACCATGAGCATGGTGCCGATCAGCCTCAGCGACCTGCTGGGCGCGCTGGTGATCATCGGCATCACCATTGCCCTGGCCGGCAACTTGCCGGGCCTGCTTGAAGTGCTGGTGCTGTCGCGCCTGAACCTGGCCCAGGGCAGCGCCTACGCCACCACCACCCTGCTGTCCTACGTGATTGCCGGCGTCGGGTTCGTCTCGACGCTGTCGGCCCTGGGTGTGAGTTGGGACAAGCTGCAGTGGCTGGTCGCAGCCCTCTCGGTCGGCCTTGGTTTCGGTATGCAGGAAATCTTCGCCAACTTCATCTCCGGCATCATGATCCTGTTCGAGCGCCCGGTGCGGATCGGCGACACTATCACCATCGGCAACCTGTCGGGTACGGTGAGCAAGATCCGTATCCGCGCCACCACCATCACCGACTTCGACCGCAAGGACATCATTGTCCCGAACAAGACCTTCATCACCGGACAACTGATCAACTGGTCGCTGACCGACACCATCACACGGGTGACCCTCAAACTCGGCGTCGACTACGGCTCGGACCTGGACCTGGTGCGCACCCTGCTGCTCAAGGCAGCCAACGACAACCCACGGGTGCTCAAGGAGCCTGAGCCGATTGTCTACTTCCTGAACTTCGGCGAGAGCACCCTGGACCACGAACTGCGCATGCACGTAAGGGACCTGGGCGACCGCAACCCGGTGCTGGATGAGATCAACCGCTTCATCAACAAAGAGTTCAAAAAGCAGAAGATCAACATCTCGTTCCGGCAGATGGAGATCTACCTGAAGAACATGCAGGGTCAGGAGTACAAGATGGTCCCGGTCGAAAGCCTGGACAAGACCGTACTGCCTACCGGCCCCGACGACAGCAAGCCCGACGGCGACGCACCCGCCAAGCCGGCCTGACTGGACGCCAACGGCCATACCCTTGCAGAATGATCGGATATTCTGCAGGAGATGGCCGTTGAAAGCCCTCGACGAACTGACCTTCGACAACCGCTTCGCCCGCCTGGGCGATGCGTTCTCAACTTCCGTGCTGCCCGAGCCGATCGCCGAACCACGCCTGGTGGTGGCCAGCGACTCGGCCATGGCACTGCTCGACCTTGACCCCACCGAAGCACACTCCCCGGTGTTCGCCGAGCTGTTTGGCGGGCACAAACTGTGGAGCGAGGCCGAACCCCGGGCCATGGTGTATTCCGGGCATCAGTTCGGTTCGTACAACCCGCGCCTGGGTGACGGCCGCGGCCTACTGCTGGGCGAGGTGTACAACGATGCCGGCGAGCATTGGGACCTGCACCTCAAGGGTGCAGGCCAGACGCCTTACTCGCGCATGGGCGATGGCCGCGCCGTACTGCGCTCCTCGATTCGCGAGTTCCTGGCCTCCGAAGCCCTGCATGCCCTGGGCATTCCCAGCAGTCGCGCCCTGTGCGTGATCGGCTCAAGCACCCCGGTATGGCGCGAAACCCAGGAGCGCGCCGCCATGTTGTTGCGCCTGGCACCGAGCCATGTGCGCTTCGGCCACTTCGAATACTTCTACTACACCCGCCAGCCCGAGCAACAAAGGCAGCTTGCCGAGCATGTGCTGAGCCTGCACTTTCCCGAATGCCAAACCGAACCCGAGCCCTACCTGGCGATGTTTCGCAGCATTGTCGAGCGCAATGCCGAGCTGATCGCGCTGTGGCAGGCCTATGGCTTCTGCCATGGGGTGATGAACACCGACAACATGTCGATCCTGGGCATCACCTTCGATTTCGGCCCGTTCGCCTTCCTCGACGATTTCGACGCCAACTTCATCTGCAACCATTCCGACGACCAGGGCCGCTACAGCTACAGCAACCAGGTGCCGATCGCCCACTGGAACCTCAGCGCCCTGGCCCAGGCCCTGACGCCGTTCATCAGCGTCGAGGCGCTCAAGGACACCCTGGCCTTGTTCCTGCCCCTGTACGAAGCCCACTACCTGCACCTGATGCGCCGTCGCCTGGGCCTGACCGAGGCAGAAGATGACGACAAGCAACTGATAGAACGGTTGTTGCAACTGATGCAACCCGGCGCGGTGGACTACACCCTGTTCTTCCGCAAACTGGGAGACCAGGATGCCGAGCAGGCACTGCGGGTGGTACGCGACGACTTCATCGACCTTGCAGGCTTCGATCGCTGGTCAGAGGACTACCTGGCCCGTGTCGCCCGCGAACCCGGCAATGCCGAGGGCCGGCGCGAGCGCATGCACGCGGTCAACCCGCTGTATATCCTGCGCAACTACCTGGCCCAGCGTGCTATTGAAGCAGCTGAACGCGGTGACTACGAAGAAGTGCGGCGCCTGCACCAGGTACTGTGCAAGCCGTTTGAAGAACAGGCGGGAATGGCGGCCTATGCCGAGCGTCCGCCTGAGTGGGGCAAGCACCTGGCAATCAGTTGCTCATCCTGACAATCGCGAGGCAAGTCGAAGCGTCGCACCGCCGCTGCTACGGAGTTTTTTTGATGACTGAACCCCTGCTGATCCCCTGCCCGCACTGCAACGGGCTGAACCGTATCCCGGGCGAGCGCCTGGGCGATTCGCCAAAATGCGGTCGCTGCAAAAGCCCGGTACTGCTGAACACGCCTTTCGAGCTCAAACAGGGCGACTACGCCAGCCAGATCAAGGGCGACCTGCCGCTGTTGATCGACGTCTGGGCCGATTGGTGCGGGCCGTGCAAATCCTTTGCCCCGATCTTTGAACAAGCGGCCAAGCAGCTGAGCGGCCGGTGCCGCCTGGCCAAGCTGGACAGCGAGGCCAATCAACAGTTGGCGGGGCAATTGGGGATTCGGTCGATTCCCAGCCTGATCCTGTTCAGGAATGGCCGGGAAGTAGCGCGCCAGAGCGGTGCGTTTCCACTTCAGCAGTTGCTGGAGTGGCTGCGTAGCCAGGGAATTTGAAAGCCATCGCGGGGCAAGCCCGCTCCTACAGGTTGGAGCGGGCTTGCCCCGCGATCAATTACTAGGCGTTCTCTTCAAGCAAGGCATGCAGCTCGACAAACTGCTGCGTCAGCTTGTGCCGGGGCTCCAGGTGAATCAGCGGCAGGCTGGCCTGATGTGATTCACGCATCTTCACCGAACTGTTGAGGTAGACCGGCAACACCGGAAGGCCTTCGGCCAACAGCTCGTCGAGCATCTGCTGGGGCAGGCTGGCACGGGCCTGGAACTGGTTGACGACGATGCCCTCAACCTGAAGATCCTCGTTGTGATCGTCTTTGAGTTCCTCGATCTCGGCCAGCAGGCCATACAGCGCCTGGCGGGAAAAGCTGTCGCAATCGAAAGGAATCAATACACGATCTGCCGCAATCAGCGCTGAAACGGCGTAGAAGTTCAACGCTGGCGGTGTGTCCAGGTAGATCCGGTCGTAGTCTTCGCTCAGCTCATCGAGCAGTTTGCGCAGCTTGTTGATCTTGTGCTTGGCCTCAAGCTTGGGCTGCAGGTCGGCCAGCTCGGCGGTGGCGGTCACCACATGCAGGTTGTCGAAGGGGGTTTCGTAGATATCGACTTTGTTCTTCTTGGCAAACGGGCCCGAAGACAGGGTCTGCTTGAAGAAATCGGCAATCCCCATGGGAATGTCGTCACCGGTCAACCCGGTCAGGTACTGGGTCGAGTTTGCCTGGGCATCCAGGTCGATCAGCAAGGTTCGATAGCCTTCATTGGCACTCACCGCTGCCAGGTTGCAGGCAATGCTCGACTTGCCCACGCCACCTTTCTGATTGAACACCACGCGCCGCATGGAATGACCTCCGTGTATCAGGGAATGACCGAGTATGTGGTGCCGGCGCAGGCTTGACCAGCACCGTATGCTCAAGATGCCAAGGAATCGACCGACAACCGTTTGCTACCGTCTGTCGGGAAAAAACAGGCTAGTCTGACGAAGCAGATCCTTCGAGGTCTTTTACTGGCGGGCGAATGTGCAACCAGCATTTGCTACCCGCCGGAGTCACCGGGATAATGCGCGCCACTCGGTTTTAGCGCCAAACCCTGCCAGTTCAACAGCTGCAGCACCCTCGGCAAGGCAGTCCCTCAGGGCGGAAAACAACCATCGTGATCACATTCGACATCAGCCAGTGGCGAGCCTGGGCGCCAGGCCTGCAGACGACTGCCGACTGGCAGCACTGGAGCCAGGCAAGCCAGCCCTTAGCGCCGACCGATCAGGCGCCGGATGTGTCGTTTTTGCCTGCCATGCAGCGCCGACGCCTGAGCCGCTTGGCACGCATGGCCTTCGCCGTCGGCTGGCCGTTGGCCGAAGGGCTGGAGGACCTGCCGCTGGTGTTCGTCTGCCGGCACGGGGAAACCCCACGCACCTTCGCCCTCCTCAGCGACCTGGCCCGGGAACAACCGCTCTCCCCCACACAGTTCAGCCTCTCGGTGCATAACGCCGTGATCGGCCTGTGGTCGATCATGCGCGACTCCAGCGCCGAAATGACCGCCCTTGCCGGCGCCGGTGACGGTTTCGAGCAAGGCGTGCTGGAAGCCGCCGGCCTGTTGCACGATGGCGCACCGGCGGTGCTGCTGATCGTCGTTGAAGAACTTCCGCCCCAGGCTTACCGCGACTGGGTCGACGACGTGCCGTTCGACTATGCGCTGGCACTGCTGCTGACCCCCGGTGACACCTGGACCCTGGCCCAGCAGAGCAGCACCACCTCGCACCCCGACAACGAACCACACGCCCTGTGCTGGCTGCGCAACCTGCTGACTGGCCAGGTCACTTTTACCCATACCGGGAAGCGCCGTTCATGGACCTGGCGGCGCAAGCCTTGAACCGGCCACGGGATGCCTACTATTGGCGACTGTTCGCCACCGCATTCAGTTTCGGTCTGTTCGGTGTCGGCAGCCTGTGCCTGCGGGTGCTGGTCATCCCGCTGCTGGCGTGCCTGCCCGGCGACAGCACGCGCCTTCGCCAGCGAACCCGGCATACCATCAGTTGGCTGTTCTGGCGCTTCGTGCGTTTCATGGCGGTGAGCGGCGTGCTGACGTATGAGGTGCGTGGCGCAAACACGCTCGGGCGTCCCGGCCAGATGATCCTCGCCAATCATCCGTCACTGATCGACGTGGTGTTTCTGATCGGCCGGGTACGCCAGGCCAACTGCGTGGTCAAGCAGAGCCTGTTCCACAACCTGTTCACCCGCGGTCCGGTGCGCGCGGCACAGTACATCAGCAACGACGGCAGCATGGACATGCTCGACAGCGCGGCCGCCGCCTTGCACGCAGGCCAGACGTTGATCATCTTCCCCGAAGGCACGCGCACCCCGCCCGGCGAGACGCCCGCCTTTCATCGCGGTGCGGCCGCAATCGCCCTGCGCGGTGCGAAGATCATCACACCGGTGACCATCAAGGTCACCCCCACCACCTTGACCAAGGCCGAGGCCTGGTACCGTATCCCATTGCGCCGAGTGCACTTCAGCCTGCAGATCGGCGAGGATATCGACCCTCAGGCATTTGCAGCCCTCGGGCCTGCCCCCCAGGCCTCACGTAAACTCAACGATTACCTGCACCAGTATTTCATCAAGGAGCTCGCCACAGATGAGCGTTCCACAGCAAGACCTTAACCGTGACATCAAGCTGCTGATCATCGAGGCACTGGGTCTGGAAGATATCAGCGCCGAGGATATCGACGACGATCAGCCCCTGTTCGGCGAAGGCCTTGGCCTGGATTCGGTGGACGCCCTGGAACTTGGCCTGGCCATCCAGAAAAAGTACGGCATCAAGATCGATGCCGACGCCAAGGACACCCGCAACCATTTCACCAGCGTGACCAGCCTCGCCGCTTTCGTCACTGCCAAACAGGCCGCCTGAGACAGCACCATGCAAACCCGCGAAGACATCTTCAATACCCTGCGCGATGCCCTGGTCGAATTGTTCGAACTGGAGCCCGAGCGCATCAGCCTGGACTCGAACCTGTACAAGGACCTGGAAATCGACAGCATCGATGCGGTCGACCTGCTCGATCACATCAAACGCCAGACCGGCAAGAAAATCACCGCTGAAGACTTCAAGGCCGTGCGTACCGTCAATGACGTGGTCGAGGCGGTGTACCGCCTGGTCAGCCCGGCGGCATGAAGCGCCTGGTCGGCCTCGGCCTGGTCGTGGCCGGTCTGCTGTACCCCTTTGCGGTGTATTTCGGCATGGCCCATTTTGCCCCCTGGCAATTCGGCCTGCTGCTGGCAGGGCTGTGGCTGGCCCGCGCCCTGAGCGAACCGCGCCGCGCCGGCAGCCACTGGATGGCAGCGGTGGCCATCGGTTTTTGTGCCGTGCTGGCACTGCTCGACAACCCGGCGCTGCTGCGCTGGTACCCGGTGCTGATCAATGCCTGCCTGCTCGGCTTGTTCGGCCTGAGCCTGAAGTTCGGCCCGCCAGTAGTCGAGCGTCTGGCGCGGCTGCGCGAGCCGCAACTGCCCCAAGCGGCAATCCGCTATACGCGCCAGGTCACTCAGGCCTGGTGCGTGTTCTTCCTGGCCAACGGCCTGGTCGCCACGGCACTGACCCTGTGGGCGCCCCTGAGCTGGTGGACCCTGTACAACGGCCTGATCGCCTACGGTTTGATGGGCCTGCTATTCGCCATTGAATGGCTGATACGACAACGCGTGCGAGGACGCTCATGAGCTGGCTTAACCTTGAGCAACTCCTGCACCCGGCACCTGCGCCGCGTCCGGTCACTCTGGATCCGGCGCTGGACCATGCCGAGCTTTGTGCCAAAGCCCTGCAACTGGCTGCGGGCCTGGAACGCCGTGGCGTTCGCAGCGTTGCCGTACACCTGGAGGATGCCGCGGATCTCGCCATTACTCTGCTGGGGGCCTGGCGCGCCGGTGTACAGGTGCTCCTGCCCGCCGACTTGCAGCCCCAGACCCGCCTGCGCTGGCACGACGCTGTCGATCTGTGGGTCAGCGAACAGGACCACGCACTTGAAACCTTGTACCAAGCGCCCCTGGCCGCCGCCGACCTCGACCTCGATACCTGCCGCCTGAGCCTGTGTACCTCCGGTTCCAGTGGCGAACCCAAGCGCATCGACAAGACCCTGCGCCAACTGGCCAACGAAGTGTTGGCCCTGGAACACTGCTGGGGCGCCGAGCTGGGCACGGCCTGCATCATCGGCAGTGTCGCCGCCCAACACATCTATGGCTTGCTGTTTCGCGTGCTCTGGCCTCTGTGCGCAGGCCGGCCGTTCCTGCGTCGCCAACTGCCCTTCCCCGAAGACCTGCAGCGCGCCAGCCGCCAGCACCCGGCCTTCGCCTGGGTCGCGAGCCCCGCCCTGCTCAAACGCATGGGTGACAACCTCGACTGGCCTGCCCTGAGCCAGGTGCGCCGGGTGTTCTCCTCCGGGGGCGAGTTGCCTGCCGGGGCCGCACGCGCCTTGCAGCAACGCCTGGGGCAATGGCCCACCGAAATTCTTGGCAGTTCCGAGACCGGCGGCATCGCCTGGCGCCAGGGCGACAGCCTGTGGCAGCCGTTCGCCGGTGTACACCTGGGCCAGAACGCCGAAGGAGCACTGCGTATCGCGTCGCCCTACCTGCCCGCAGGGCACGTCCAGCAAAGCGCCGATGCCGTCGAGTTCGCCGCCGATGGACGCTTTCGCCTGCTCGGGCGACTGGACCGCATCGTCAAACTGGAAGAAAAGCGCATCTCGTTGCCGATGCTGGAAAAAGCCCTGCTGGAACACCCTTGGGTCGAAGACACACGGCTGGCCGTGGTACAGGAAGGCCGCGCCTCGCTGGGCGCCTTGCTGGTGCTCAGTGCGGCCGGCCTGCACGCTCTGCGCAACCAGGGCCGACGCGCCATCACCGAAGGTTTGCGCACGCACCTGAGCCAGCACTGCGAAGCCCTCGCCCTGCCGCGACGCTGGCGCCTGCTGCGTCAATTGCCGTTCAACAGCCAGGGCAAACTGCCCCAGGCTGACGTCGAAACGCTGCTGCACGCACCGCGCACGACCGGCCCCGAGGTCGTCAGCCAGACGCAGCAAGGCCACGAACTGCACCTGCAACTTGCCGTGTCGGCCGACCTTGCCTACTTCAGCGGGCACTTCCCGCAGACGCCGGTGCTGCCTGGCGTGGTGCAGGTCGACTGGGCCATCGAACTGGGCCAGGCGCTGCTGGACTGTCCTCGGCGCTTTGTCGGCATGGAAGTGATCAAGTTCCAGCGCGTGGTGCGCCCAGGCGACCTGCTGGAGCTGCAACTGCGCTTCGACAGCGAGCGCGGCAAGCTCTACTTCACCTACAGTGCTGCGGGTGAAACCTGCTCCAGTGGCCGCATCGTGCTGGAGGCCATCGGTGCATAAGCCCTGTGCGGTGATCCCGGTCTACAACCATGAGCGCGCCGTACCGGCAGTGGTCGCCGAGCTGCTGGCTGGCGGATTGCCCTGCGTGCTGGTGGACGACGCCAGCAGCCCGGCCTGTGCCACGGTACTGCGCCAACTGGCCGACCACCAGCAGGTTCACCTGGTGTCGCTTGCGGTCAACCAGGGCAAGGGGGGCGCGGTCATGGTCGGCCTGCGCGAGGCCGCGCACCTGGGCTTTAGCCATGCACTGCAGGTAGATGCCGACGGCCAGCACGACCTGAGCGATGTCCGCCGTTTTCTCGAACAGTCCGAGGTACACCCGCAGGCGCTGATCTGCGGTTATCCACAGTTCGATGCCAGTGTGCCCAAGGGTCGCCTGTATGCCCGCTACCTCACCCATGTGTGGGTATGGATCAACACCCTGTCCTTGCAGATCCGCGACTCGATGTGTGGTTTTCGCGTCTACCCGCTGACGCCCACCTTGGCCTTGATCAATTCGGTGAAGCTGGGCAAGCGCATGGACTTCGACACGGAGATTCTCGTGCGCCTGGCCTGGCGCAACCAGCCCATGCACTGGCTGCCGACCCGGGTCCATTACCCGGCCGACGGCCTGTCGCACTTCCGCCTGGTTCACGACAACGCGCTGATTTCCCGGATGCACGCCAAGCTGTTCTTCGGCATGTTGCTGCGTGCCCCGGTAATTCTCTGGCGGCGGTGGCAGGCATGAGCCGCAGCGAACAACACTGGGCCGAGCAACAGGAGCGGGGCAGTTTCTGGCTGATGAAACTGACCGCCCTGGGCACCCGGGTACTTGGCAGGCGCCTGCTCAGCCCGATCCTTTACGGCGTGGTGCTGTACTTCTTTTTGTTTGGCCGACAAGCCCGGCGCAGCGCCTGGCAATACCAGCAGCGCCTGGCCGATTGGAGCAGCCGCCCTGCCTTGCGACCCAGCCACTGGCGGGTGTTTGGCCAGTTCATGGCATTTGCCGATGCCCTGCTCGACAAGCTCGACGTGTGGAACGGCAAGCTGCGCCTGGAGCAGATCGAAATCATCGACCCGGCCCAGCTGCGCCAGCAATTGCGCGGCGCGCGCGGTCAGATGCTGGTCGGTGCCCACCTGGGCAACCTGGAAGTCTGTCGCGCCCTGGCCGAACTGGGTGAACAGGTGACCATGAATGTGCTGGTCCACACCAAGCATGCCGAACGCTTCAATCGCCTGCTCGGCGAAGCCGGGGCCACGCACTTGCGCCTGATCCAGGTCAGCGAGCTGGACCCGGCGATCATGCTGCAACTGAGCGAGCGCCTGGAGCGCGGCGAGTGGCTGGCGATTGCCGGTGATCGCGTGCCGCTGCACGGCGCGCGCACCGTCGAGGTAGACTTTCTCGGCCATCCGGCGGCGTTTCCCCAGGGCCCCTGGTTGTTGGCCGGGCTGCTCAAGTGCCCGCTCAACCTGTTGTTCTGCCTCAAGCAGCAAGGGCGCTATCAGGTGATGCTCGAACCTTTCGCCACCGCCATCGAATGGCGCCGTGGCCAACGCGACCAGGTGATCGTCGAGTGGGCCGGGCGCTACGCCGAACGCCTGGGGCATTATTGCCTGCAGGCACCGCAGCAATGGTTCAATTTCTACCCTTTCTGGAAGACCGATGACGATGCCCGTGCATGAGCCTGTCACCTTCGGCGAGTCGCCGCTTGCGATTGAAGACGTTCTGGCCCTGGCCCATCACCAGGCCGCGAGCCGCCTGCAGGACGACGCCCCCTACCGTGCCCGCATCGCCCGTGGCGCGCAGTTTCTCGACACCTTGCTGAACCAGGAAGGGGTGATCTACGGCGTGACCACCGGCTACGGCGACTCGTGCGTGGTGGCAGTACCCCTGGAACATGTCGAGGCCCTGCCCCGGCACTTGTACACCTTCCATGGCTGCGGCCTGGGCCGGATGCTGGATGCGCCTTCGACCCGTGCAGTGCTGGCGGCGCGGCTGCAGTCGCTGTGCCAGGGGGTATCGGGGGTGCGGGTGGAACTGCTGGAGCGCCTGCAGGCATTCCTCGCCCACGACATCCTGCCAATGATCCCGGAAGAAGGCTCGGTGGGTGCCAGTGGCGACCTGACGCCGCTGTCCTACGTCGCTGCCACCCTATCGGGCGAACGTGAGGTCATGTACAACGGCGAACGCCGCAACGCCGCCGACGTTCACCGTGAACTGGGCTGGACGCCCCTGGTGCTGCGCCCCAAGGAAGCCCTGGCGCTGATGAACGGCACCGCCGTGATGACCGGCCTTGCCTGCCTGGCCTACGCCCGCGCCGACTACCTGCTCAAGCTGGCCACCCGCATCACTGCATTGAACGTGGTCGCCCTCCAAGGCAACCCGGAACACTTCGACGAGCGCCTGTTCGCCGCCAAGCCGCACCCCGGGCAGATGCAGGTCGCCGCCTGGCTACGCCGGGACCTGGCCATCGACGCCCCCACCGCGCCCCTGCACCGCCTGCAGGACCGCTATTCGCTACGCTGCGCACCTCATGTGCTAGGCGTGCTGGCCGACAGCCTGGGCTGGTTGCGCGGCTTCATCGAGACCGAACTCAACAGCGCCAACGACAACCCGATCATCGACGCCGACGCCGAACGTGTACTGCACGGCGGGCACTTCTATGGCGGGCACATTGCCTTTGCCATGGACAGCCTGAAGAACCTGGTGGCCAACGTCGCCGACCTGCTCGACCGCCAGTTCGCCCTGCTGGTGGATGTGCGCTACAACCATGGCCTGCCCAGCAACCTGTCGGGCGCCAGCGCCGAGCGAGCGATGCTCAACCATGGTTTCAAGGCCGTGCAGATCGGCGCCAGCGCCTGGACCGCCGAAGCCCTCAAGCAGACGATGCCAGCCAGCGTGTTCTCGCGCTCCACCGAGTGCCACAACCAGGACAAAGTCAGCATGGGCACCATCGCCGCCCGCGACGCGTTGCGGGTACTGGAACTGACCGAACAGGTGGCCGCCGCAACCCTGCTGGCGGCCCATCAAGGCGTGTGGCTGCGCAGCCGCGAAGTTAATGCCCGCGACCTGCCGCCGGCCCTGGCTGCCATGCACCACGAACTGCTGGCCGACTTCGCCCCGGTCATCGAAGACCGTGCCCTGGACGGCGACCTGCGCCTGTGCCTGAACCGAATTGCCGAACAACACTGGAGGCTGCATGCGCAGTAAGGGAGTGCTGCACGTCGACAGCGAAGTGCAGGTGCCGTTTTTTGATGTCGACAGCATGCAGGTGGTCTGGCACGGCCACTACGTCAAATACCTGGAAGTGGCGCGCTGCGCGCTGCTCGACCGGCTCGACCATAACTACCTGCAGATGCGCGATTCAGGCTACGCGTGGCCGGTGATCGACCTGCAGCTGCGCTACGTGCGCGGTGCCATTTTCGGCCAGCGCCTGACCGTACGCGCCAGCCTGGTGGAATGGGAGAACCGCCTGAAGATCAACTACCTGATCAGCGACGCCGTCACCGGCGAGCGCATGACCCGCGCCAGCTCCGTGCAAGTGGCGGTAGAGATCGCCAGCGGCGAAATGCAGCTGGCTTCGCCCCAGGCAATGCTCGACGCCGTGGCCAGGGTGCTCGCATGAAGGCACTGCTGCGCAGTTTGCTGGCCGCCACCCTCATGCTTGCCTATGGCCTGGCCCAGGCCTTTGGCCTGGATGAGCTGAGCAGGCAGCTCGGTGAGCCGCCAGTGGTCAAGGGCCCGTTCATCCAGGAAAAACACCTGCGCGCCCTGCCCCAGCCATTGGTGAGCAAGGGCCAGTTCGTGCTGGCCCGCGACCATGGGTTGCTCTGGCTGCTGCAAACGCCGCTGAAGCAGGACTACCGCCTCGATGCTAAGGGCATCTCACGCCGTGATCCGCAGGGCTGGCAGACGCTGCCGAACAAGAGCGCCGGTGCCGAGCAGAACCGTTTGTTCTTCGCCGTGCTGCAAGGCGACAGCAGCGGCCTGCAGCGCGACTTCGAGCTCAGCCTGCAAGGTGATGCGCAACACTGGCAACTGCGCCTGACACCGCGTTCGATGCTGCTCAAGCAGGTGTTCAAACAGATCGACATCGACGGCGGCCAATTTGTCGAGCGCATCCAGATGCTCGAAACCCAGGGCGACAGCACCGTGCTGCGCCTGCCCTCGAGCAGCAGCGCCAGCCAATTGAGCGACACGGAGCGCCGCGACTTTGCCGAGTGAGCGCTGGTTGCCGCGGCTGTTCCTGGTGCTGCTGGTCGCGGTCCTGGCCCTGGCCGGCTGGCAGTGGCATCGCGGGGCGCCGCTCAATGCCGACCTGATGACCCTGGTGCCCGGCGACGCCCAGGACCCACTGGTGCAGCGCGCCGAACAGCGCATGCAGGAACCCTTGAACAGCGAAATGCTGGTACTGGTCGGCCATCCGCAACGCGAACAGGCCATCGCCCTGGCTCGGCAACTGGGTGAGCAGTGGCAGGCCAGCGGTGTGTTCACCAAGGTCCAATGGAACGCGCAGGCCGACCTGCAGGCGGTGCGCGAGCAATTGCTGCAAGGCCGCCTGGCGATGCTCTCACCCACTGACCGCCAGGTCCTGACCGATGATCCCCAGGCCTTTGTCGAACAGCGGGTGCAGAGCCTTTATGACCCGTTCGCCGGGATCAGCCTGGTGCCCAGCCAGGACGACTGGCTGGGCCTCGCTGCACGCATCCAGAGCAGCCAACCGCGGCCGGCTTCGGTGCAACTGGATACCGCCAGCGGTACCCTGCTGGCCGAGGCCGACGGCCAGACCTGGGTGTTGCTGCGTGCCCACACCCAGGGCAACGCCTTCGATGTGAAACTGCCGCTGCAGGTGGCCGGCCTGCTCGACGACAGTCGTCGGCAAGCCACCCGGCAAGGCGCCCAGTTGCTGGCCGCCAGCGGCCTGTTGTACGCCGCCAACGGCCAGCGCCAGGCCAGCCAGGAAATCACTTGGGTCGGCGGTGGCGCTACAGTCGGCATCGTGCTGCTGTTGCTGTTGGCCTTCCGGCGCCTGCGCGTGCTACTGGCGCTGGTCCCGGTAATGGTTGGCATGCTGTTCGGCGCCGTGGCCTGCGTCGCCCTGTTCGGCCAGATGCATGTGATTACCCTGGTGCTGGGCTCGAGCCTGATCGGTGTGGCAGTGGACTATCCGCTGCATTACCTCTCGAAGAGTTGGAGCCTGCGCCCCTGGCACGCCTGGCCAGCACTGCGCCTGACCCTCCCAGGGCTGAGCCTGAGCCTGGTCACCAGTTGCATCGGCTACCTGGCGCTGGCCTTCACCCCTTTCCCGGCGCTGACCCAGATCGCGGTGTTTTCCGCCGCCGGTCTGCTCGGCGCCTACCTCAGTGCCGTGTGCCTGCTGCCAGCCCTGCTCAAGGGCGTCAACCTGCAACCGGCACAATGGCCGCTGCAGGTTGCGCAGTGGCTGATGAACCTGCGCGCCGGGCTTCTGGCCAAGGTACCCAGCCCGGTACTGCTCGGCCTGCTGGTCCTGTTCTGCGCCGCCGGCGTGTGGCGGCTGGACAGCCGCAACGATATCCGCCAATGGGTCGACAGTTCGCCGCAACTGCTCGCTGAAGCCCGCGCCGTCGCGCGCATTACCGGCTACCAGCCGACCAGCCAGTTCTACCTGGTGCGCGCTGCCGACGAGGCCGAGTTGCTTGGCCGCCTGAGCGCCTTGGGCGAGCGTCTCGACGCGCTGGTCGAAGCCGGCAAGCTCAAGGGCTACAGGATGCTCAACCAACTGGTCGCCAGCACCGTGGAACAACAGCAGTTGCGCGATGCGCTGGGCAAGCTGCCCGCGCACTGGCAGCCGCTATTGGCCCTGGGCGTGCCCCTAGGCGCATTGCAGGCGGAGCTGAGCCAGCTGCAGGCACTGCCACCCCTGGGCATCGATCAGGCCCTCAGCGGCCCTCTGGGCGAGCCCTGGCGCACATTGTGGCTGGGCGCCGACACTCAGGGCGTCGCGGCGATGGTCAGCCTGCAGGGCCTGACTGACCCGGCCTCGCTGCAGAGACAGGCCGATGGTTTGGCAGGCGTACAACCGGTGGACCGCCTCGGCGAGTTGAACCGGGTGTTCGCCGCTACCCAAGTCAGCGCCGCCGAACTCAAGCTATTGTCCTGTGCGCTGATCGTGGTGCTGCTGATCGTTCCGTTCGGCAGGGGCGGATCCCTGCGCATCGTCGCCCTGCCACTGCTGGCCGCCTTGTGCAGCCTGGCCAGCCTCGGCTGGCTGGGCCAGCCACTGACCCTGTTCAGTCTGTTCGGGTTGCTGCTGGTCACCGCCATCAGCGTCGACTACGCCATCCTCATGCACGAACAGATTGGCGGCGCCGCAGTCAGTCTGCTGGGAACCTTGCTGGCCGCCACCACGACATGGCTGTCGTTCGGCCTGCTGGCAGTGTCCCAGACGCCGGCGGTAAGCAATTTTGGCCTGGCGGTGAGCCTGGGGCTGGTGTTCAGCTTCCTTCTCGCCCCCTGGGCCGCCATCCGGCACAAGGAGCAGCCATGAAACACCTGTTGCTGACACTTGCCCTTGCCCTGCTCAGTGCCTGCGCCAGCCAGCCGCCGCTGCCCGATAAACTGCCTGCACTGGCGCTGCCGATGCAGTTGCACATCCGGCGCGAGCAGGCCGAGCTACGCCAGGACTGGTTGCTGGTGATCCAGCAAGAGGGCAGCAGCCTGCGCTGGTCGATGCTCGACTTGCTGGGTATTCCCCAGGCGCGGCAGTTGCTCGACCACGGCCTGTGGCAAGCTGACGGCCTGCTGCCACCCAACCCGGCGGCGCGGGAACTGTTTGCTGCCCTGCTGTTTGCCCTGACACCCGACGCACAACTGCAACAGCGCTATCCCGATGCCCGTCAGCAAGGCAAGCAGCGCTGGCTGGGCGAACGCTGGCGGGTCGATTACCGTGAAGTCGATGACTTCACCTTGAACCTTGGGCAGGGCCTGCGTTATCTAGTCAGCCCATTACCCAGCGAGACGCCGCCATGACCGCCTTTCTCAATGCCCTGGGCCTGGTCTGCGCCCTGGGGCGTGATCAGGCCGATGTCGCCCGAAAGCTGTTTGCCGGCGACTGCGCCGGGGTGCGCGAAGAAGTGGGCTGGGTACCGCAGAAGCGCGTACCGGTTGCCGCTGTTCGAGGCGCGCTGCTGGCGTTGCCGGAAGCACTGCAGTCACGGCACAGCCGCAACAACCAACTGCTGTACGAAGCCTGTTTGCAGATCATCGCGCCTATCCGGGCAGCCATCGCCTGCCACGGCAGCGAGCGCGTGGCCATCGTCCTGGGCACCAGTACCTCGGGCATCGCCGAAGCGGGCGACGGTATCGCTCATTACCTGCGTGATCAACAGTTCCCGCCTGGCTACGACTATGCCGAGCAAGAGCTCAGCGCCCCGGCCAATTTCCTCGCCGACTGGCTGCAACTGCGCGGCCCGGCCTATGTGATTTCCACTGCCTGCACCTCCAGTGCCCGCGCCCTGATGAGCGCCCGCCGGTTGCTCGACCTGGGTGTGTGCGATGCCGTGATCTGCGGTGGTGTCGACAGCCTCTGCAAGCTCACCCTCAATGGCTTCAGCGCACTGGAGGCGGTCAGCGCACAACGTTGCAATCCGTTCTCGATCAACCGCGACGGCATTACTATTGGCGAGGCGGCTGCGGTGTTCCTGATGACCCGCGACGCCAACCGGGAAGGTCCCACTGTTGCCCTGCTGGGCGCCGGCGCCAGCTCCGATGCGCACCATATCTCGGCCCCCGACCCACAGGGCAAGGGCGCCTTGCAGGCCATGACCAAGGCACTGGACAATGCAGGTCTGCAGCCTGCCCAGATCGACTACCTGAACCTGCACGGCACCGCCACTGCGCACAACGACGCCATGGAGAGCCAGGCCGTGCATGCCCTGTTCGGCAGCCTGCTGGCCTGCTCTTCGAGCAAACCCATGACCGGTCACACCCTGGGTGCGGCCGGCGCGCTGGAAGCGGCGTTCTGCTGGTTGAGCCTGTCGGCGCACAATCCCGAGGGGCGCCTGGTGCCTCACGTCTGGGATGGTGCGATCGACCCGCAACTACCGGCACTGAACCTGATCGACGCCAGCCAGCGCCTGCCCGCTGCAGGGCCGCGGCGACTGATGAGCAATTCGTTCGCCTTCGGTGGCAACAATGTCAGCCTGATACTCGGAGACGCGTCATGATCACCTGGCCCCTGGCCGAACTTCTGCCCCATGCCGGCGACATGATCCTGATCGATGCGGTCGAATCCTTCGATGAGGAGCAGGTTCAGACCCGCTTGACCGTGCGCCCTGGCGGCCTGTTCAATCGCCTCGACGGCAGCCTGCCGGCCTGGGTCGGCATCGAGCTGATGGCCCAGAGCATTGCCGCCTTCGCCGGTTGCCGCGCCCGCGCCCAGGGCAAACCCGCAGGGCTGGGCTTTTTGCTCGGCACCCGCAAGTTCGAATGCAACGTCGAGTGTTTTCCCGCCGGTGCCGAACTGCACATCCATGCCCAACGCTCGCTCGAAGACGAGAACGGCATGGGTGTATTCGAATGTCATCTGCACGGTCCGGGTATTCATGCCACGGCCCGCTTGAACGTTTTCAGCCCGCCGCAGGCGGCCAGCTACCTGGCCGAAGCTGGCCCGCAGGAGTCTCCCCATGCCTGACACCATCCTGGTTACCGGTTCCAGCCGCGGTATTGGCCGGGCCATTGCCCTGCGCCTGGCGCGAGCCGGTTTCGACCTGGTCCTGCATTGCCGCAGTGGCCGCAGCGAGGCCGAGGCCGTCGCGGATGAGGTCCGGGCGTTGGGCCAGCAGGCACGGGTGCTGCAGGTCGACGTGGCTGACCGCGCCGCCTGCGCCGCCATCCTCACTGACGATGTCGACACCCATGGCGCTTATTACGGTGTGGTGTGCAACGCCGGCCTGACCCGCGACGGCGCCTTCCCGGCGTTGAGCGAAGAGGACTGGGACCAGGTGCTGCGCACCAACCTCGACGGCTTCTACAACGTGCTGCACCCGTTGATGATGCCGATGATCCGCCGTCGTGCCGCGGGGCGCATCGTGTGCATCACCTCGGTGTCGGGCATGATCGGCAACCGCGGCCAGGTCAACTACAGCGCCTCCAAGGCCGGCGTGATCGGCGCCGCCAAGGCCCTGGCAATTGAGCTGGCCAAGCGCAAGATCACCGTCAACTGCGTCGCCCCCGGGCTGATCGACACGGCCATGCTCGATGAGCACGTACCGGTCGACGAACTGCTGAAAATGATCCCGGCCCAGCGCATGGGCACCCCGGAAGAAGTCGCAGGTGCGGTCAATTTCCTGATGTCGGCAGAAGCCGCCTACATCACCCGCCAAGTGTTGGCGGTCAACGGAGGGTTGTGCTGATGAAGCGCGTAGTGGTCACCGGCATGGCCGGTATCACCTCCCTGGGCAACGACTGGGCGACCATCGCCGGGCACTTCTCCAGCCATCGCAGCGGCATTCGCCGGATGCACGAGTGGGATCGCTTCGAGGAGCTCAACACGCGCCTGGCGGGCCCGGTCGATGATTTCGTGGTGCCCGGCGCCTGGACCCGCAAGCAGTTGCGCAGCATGGGCCGGGTGTCGCGCCTGGCGGTGGCGGCAGCCGAAAAGGCCCTGCGTGATGCCGGCCTGCTTGACGACCCGATGATTCGCGACGGGCGCATGGGCGTGGCCTGTGGCTCGTCCACCGGCAGTACCGACGAAATGAAAACCTTCGGCAACATGTTGCTCAATTCGGTGGCCGAAGGCCTGAACGCCAACTCCTATGTACGCATGATGCCGCACACCACGGCGGCCAATATCAGCATTTTCTTCGGCCTGACCGGGCGCCTGATCCCCACCTCCAGCGCCTGCACCAGCGGCAGCCAGGGCATCGGCTATGCCTACGAGGCGATCAAGTTCGGGCGCCTGCCACTGATGCTCGCCGGTGGCGCCGAAGAGCTCTGCCCCACCGAGGCCATGGTGTTCGATGCGCTGTATGCCACCAGCCTGAAAAACGATGCACCGCAGAGTACCCCCAGCCCCTACGACAGCAGCCGCGACGGCCTGGTGATTGGAGAAGGCGGTGGCATGCTGGTGCTTGAAGAACTCGGACATGCCCTGGCTCGTGGCGCGCACATCTACGCCGAAATCGTCGGTTTCGGCACCAATGCCGACGGCCAGCACACTACCCGTCCAGAACAGCTGACCATGCGCCGCGCCATGGAGCTGGCCCTGGAAGACGCCAACCTGGCGCCCGAGGCCATCGGCTATGTGAATGGTCATGGCACTGCCACCGAGCAGGGCGACATCGCCGAAACCCTGGCTACCAGCAGCCTGTTCGGCCCACGCATGGCGATCAGCTCGCAAAAGAGTTTTCTCGGTCACACCCTGGGTGCCTGCGGCGCGCTGGAGTCGTGGTTCAGCATCGAGATGTTGAACAGCGACCGTTACGTACACACCCTCAACCTGGTCAACATCGACCCGCAGTGCGGCGAGCTGGATTACCTGTGCGGCGACTGGCGGGCGATGAGCAACGAATACGTGATGAACAACAATTTCGCCTTTGGCGGGGTCAACACCTCATTGATTTTCCGCCGCTGGCACTGAGGCTTCAGGGCTTGGGCGGGTGCGCTTCGTGTCCGCTGAGCAACGATACGAATGCACGGGCCATCGCCGAGGTCGATTGGCGGCGTTGTACCACCCACACGGCTGTCATCGCATCGCTGTCGAGCAAGGTCCGGTAGACCACACCCTCCATACGCATGCGCTGGAAGGACGCCGGCAGCACCGAAACTCCCAAGCCCGCCGACACCAGGCCGATGATGGTCATGGCCTCACTGGCCTCCTGGGCAAAATGCGGGCTGAAGCCTGCCTGACGAGCCAGGCTCAGCAGCTGCGCATACAGGCCGCTGCCGTAGCTACGGGGGAAGAACACGAACGGCTCATTGGCCAGCGCTGCCATGTACAGCCCGCCTTCACTGCCGTGGGCCAGCGGGTGTGTGGCGTTGATGATTGCGACCAGCGGCTCGCGCAGCAGCTCCGTAGCGACCAGGGTTTCCGGCAGCGCCAGCGGCCGCATCAGGCCGACTTCGATGCTTTCATCGAGCAGGGCGTCGGCTACTGCCTGGCTGCTCATTTCGTTGAGGTTCAAGTGAACCGCCGGGAAGCGCTGGCGAAACGCATAGATTGCCGCAGAGATGCTGGAGTTGAACGGTGCCGACGAGGTGAAGCCGATTTTCATTTCGCCCAGCTCGCCTAGCTGCGCACGGCGGGCCACATCAGCAGCCTTGTCGACCTGCGCCAGCACCTGCCGCGCCTCTTCGAGGAACAGTCGCCCCGCCTCGCTGAGTGCAACCCGACGATTGGTACGCTCGAACAGGCGCGCGCCAAGCTCCTGTTCCAGCGCCTGGATCTGCTGGCTCAAGGGCGGCTGGGAAATCCCCAATTGCTGCGCGGCGCGGCCAAAGTGCAGCTCTTCGGCCACGGCGATGAAGTAACGCAGATGGCGCAATTCCATGAAGGCCTCCAATAGGTCGTAAAACCTCTTAAACAGGTCGAACAATATATTGGAAATGATCATTAGCCAGCTATATGCTTTTTTCACTGCCTGCCAGGTCGTGACGCCCGAGGTCACCCGTGAAAACTGCTGTTGCTCCACACGCCCACGAAATTCCCCCTGCCGCTGTCGACGCTCGCGTCACTGTTACCGAAA
Organism: Pseudomonas vranovensis; assembly: GCF_040438935.1. Taxonomy (NCBI): domain Bacteria; kingdom Pseudomonadati; phylum Pseudomonadota; class Gammaproteobacteria; order Pseudomonadales; family Pseudomonadaceae; genus Pseudomonas; species Pseudomonas vranovensis. The sequence goes on from NZ_CP159259.1 coordinate 4,562,492, forward strand.
GCTGGATCGAGAAAGGCACCCCGGCCTTCTTGCGCACGGTACTGGCACTGTTCTGCGGCGGCTTTGCCACCTTCGCCCTGCTCTACTGCGTGCAGCCGATGATGCCGATGCTGTCCCAGGAGTTTTCCATCAATGCGGCGCAAAGCAGCCTGATTCTCTCGGTGTCCACCGCCATGCTGGCGATCGGACTTTTGATCACCGGGCCCATCTCCGATCGCATCGGGCGCAAGCCGGTGATGGTCGCCGCGCTGTTCTGCGCGGCCCTGTGCACGATCGTCAGCGCATTGATGCCGAGCTGGCAGGCGGTGCTGCTGACCCGCGCCTTATTGGGCCTGTCGCTTAGCGGACTGGCTGCCGTAGCCATGACGTACCTGAGCGAAGAGATTCACCCGCAACACATCGGTCTGGCCATGGGCCTGTACATTGGCGGCAACGCCATCGGCGGCATGAGCGGCCGCTTGATCACCGGGGTTCTGATCGACTTCGTCAGCTGGCACACGGCGTTGCTGGTGATCGGCAGCCTGGCGCTGATTGCCGCCGTGGTGTTCTGGAAGATCCTCCCCGAATCGCGCAACTTCCGCCCGCGCTCCCTGCACCCGCGCAGCCTGCTCGAAGGCTTTACCTTGCACTTTCGCGATGCCGGCCTGCCCTGGCTGTTCCTTGAAGCCTTCCTGCTCATGGGCGCCTTCGTCACCCTGTTCAACTACATCGGCTACCGCTTGCTGGCCGAGCCGTATCACATGAGCCAGGCCCTGGTGGGCCTGCTGTCGGTGGTCTACCTGTCGGGCATCTACAGCTCGGCGCAAATCGGCGCCCTGGCCGACAAACTGGGGCGGCGCAAGGTGTTCTGGGCAACCATCGTGCTAATGTTCAGCGGCCTGCTGATGACCTTGTTCACACCGTTGCTGTTGGTGATCGCTGGCATGCTGGTGTTCACCTTCGGCTTCTTCGGCGCGCACTCGGTGGCCAGCAGTTGGATCGGCCGGCGTGCGACCAAAGCCAAGGGCCAGGCTTCGTCGCTTTACCTGTTCAGTTACTACGCGGGATCAAGTGTGGCCGGGACGGCCGGTGGGGTGTTCTGGCATCAGGCGGGGTGGAATGGCATAGGCCTGTTCATCAGCAGCCTGTTGGTGGTGGCGCTGCTGGTGGCGTTGCATTTGAGCCGGTTGCCGGCCAAGGCGTGACATGCAAATCGCGGAACAAGCCCTCTCCCACGGAATGGGAGCGGGCTTGTTCCGCGATGATTCTCAGTTGATCACTTCAACCAGATCGACATCGATCTCACGGCTCATCAGCTTCTTCTCGACTTCACCGGTCAGCTTGACCTTGGTCTTGTCGTTGAAAGGCACTGCCGGCATGTCTTCCTTGTCGATTTCGACGGTGATGGTGCCCGTGTTGTCCTTGAATTCGAACTTGTCATCGTTGTTCAACTGCTTGACCACGAAGCCCTGCAGCACCACCGGAGTGTCGTCGGAAGCGTCGTTGGCAGCAGCCACGGTGGTTACCGGTTGGGCACCAGGGCCGGTGTAGCCGGCGGCCAGGGCGGCGGTGCTGAACAGAGGGGCAAGCAGCAGAGCAAGGTAACGGGTTTTCATGGTCCAGATCCTGTTTGGGTTTCGATGAGGATAGATTACCCAGGCAGGCTGAATTGAACCTTAACCAGCAAAACGCCCGGCATTGGCCGGGCGCTTTTGTTGCAGCAATGCTTACTGGTGGTACTGCGCCGACAACTCGTGCACGGCGTTGATGAACGCGCCAGCATGCTCCGGGTCGACTTCCGGGGTAATGCCGTGGCCCAGGTTGAACACATGGCCAGTGCCCTGGCCGTAACTGGCCAGGATGCGCCCCACTTCAGCACGAATGGCTTCAGGCTTGGCGTACAGCACGGTCGGGTCCATGTTGCCCTGCAGGGCGACCTTGCTGCCGACACGCTGGCGGGCTTCGCCGATGTCGCAAGTCCAGTCCAGGCCGAGGGCATCAGCGCCGGCCTCGGCGATGCTTTCCAGCCACAGGCCGCCATTCTTGGTAAACAGGATCACCGGTACCTTGCGCCCTTCGTGCTCGCGGATCAGGCCGCTGACGATCTTGCGCATGTAGGCCAGGGAGAATTCCTGGTACGCCGCTGCCGACAGGTTGCCACCCCAGGTGTCGAAGATCTGCACAGCCTGGGCACCGGCCAGGATCTGGCCATTGAGGTAGCTGATGACCGACTGGGACAGCTTGTCGAGCAGCAGGTGCATGGCCTGCGGGTTGTCGTAGAGCATCGCCTTGGTCTTGCGGAAGTCTTTCGACGAGCCGCCTTCGACCATGTAGGTGGCCAGCGTCCACGGGCTTCCGGAGAAGCCGATCAGCGGGACGCGGCCGTTGAGCTCGCGTCGAATGGTGCTGACCGCATCCATCACGTAGCCCAGGTCTTTCTGGGGGTCAGGGATCGGCAGCGCCTCGATATCGGCCAGGGTGCTGATGACTTTCTTGAAACGCGGGCCTTCGCCGGTTTCAAAGTACAGGCCCTGGCCCATGGCGTCGGGGATAGTCAGGATGTCGGAGAACAGGATCGCGGCGTCCAGCGGGTAGCGGTCCAGCGGCTGCATAGTGACCTCGCAGGCAAACTGCGGGTTCATGCACAGGCTCATGAAATCACCGGCCTTGGCACGGCTGGCGCGGTACTCCGGCAGATAGCGGCCGGCCTGGCGCATCATCCACACCGGGGTGACGTCTACGGGTTGCTTGAGCAGGGCGCGCAGAAAACGATCGTTCTTCAAGGCAGTCATGTCGGCATCCGGAAAAAAAGTGCGGGCATTTTCTCAGACACCAACGGAAAAGGCACGGTAAGTACCGTGCCTTTTGTCTATCGACCTGAGATGGGTCAATAGATTTTGATGTATCCATCGCGGGGCCAGCCCGCCCCCACTGGCTGTAGGCGCGCGCTTGCCCCGCGATCCCTCTCACACTTCCAGGTAATCCAGGATCCCTTCAGCCGCATTGCGCCCTTCGAAGATCGCCGTCACCACCAAGTCGGAACCACGGACCATGTCGCCACCGGCGAAGATCTTCGGGTTGCTGGTCTGGTGCTTGAACGGGCCCTTCTCCGGTGCCACGACGCGGCCCTGGCTGTCGGTCTGGATGCTGAACTGCTCGAACCACGGCGCCGGGCTTGGGCGGAAACCGAAGGCGATGACCACGGCGTCGGCCGGGATGATCTCTTCGGAACCCGGGATCGGTTCGGGGCTGCGACGGCCGCGGGCATCCGGCTCGCCGAGACGGGTCTCGACCACTTTCACGCCTTCGACCTTGTCCTCGCCGACGATGGCAATCGGCTGGCGGTTGTAGAGGAATTTCACGCCTTCTTCCTTGGCGTTCTTCACCTCTTTGCGCGAGCCGGGCATGTTCGCCTCGTCACGGCGGTAGGCACACGTCACCGCTTTGGCACCCTGGCGGATGGAGGTCCGGTTGCAGTCCATCGCCGTGTCGCCGCCGCCCAGTACCACGACCTTCTTGCCCTTCATGTCGACGAAATCTTCCGGCGACTTTTCAAAGCCCAGGTTGCGGTTGACGTTGGCCACCAGGAAATCCAGGGCGTCGTGTACGCCCGGTAGGTCTTCACCCGGGAACCCGCCCTTCATGTAGGTGTAGGTGCCCATGCCCATGAACACGGCATCGTACTCTTCGAGCAGTTGCTCCATGGTGATGTCCTTGCCCACCTCGGTGTTGAGGCGAAACTCGATCCCCATGCCGGTGAAGACTTCGCGACGGTTGCTCAGCACGGTCTTTTCCAACTTGAACTCCGGGATACCGAAGGTCAGCAGGCCGCCGATTTCCGGGTTGCGATCGAACACCACCGGTGTAACCCCGCCGCGCACCAGCACATCGGCACAGCCCAGGCCCGCCGGGCCCGCACCGATGATCGCGACGCGTTTTCCGGTCGGTTTGACCTTGGACATGTCCGGGCGCCAGCCCATGGCGAAGGCGGTATCGGTGATGTACTTCTCCACCGAACCGATGGTCACCGCGCCGAAGCCGTCATTGAGGGTGCAGGCACCCTCGCACAAACGATCCTGCGGGCAGACCCGGCCGCACACTTCCGGCAGGGTGTTGGTCTGGTGCGACAGCTCCGCAGCGGCGAGGATGTTGCCTTCGGACACCAGCTTCAACCAGTTGGGGATGAAGTTGTGTACCGGGCACTTCCACTCGCAGTACGGGTTGCCACAGCCCAGGCAGCGGTGGGCCTGTTCGGCCGACTGCTGGGGTTTGAAGGGTTCGTAGATCTCCACGAACTCTTTCTTGCGTTGACGCAACAGTTTCTTCTTCGGATCCTTGCGCCCGACCTCGATGAACTGGAAGTCATTACTCAGACGTTCAGCCATGTTCAAAACCTCATCAAACTCTTCAGGCGCATATCACTGCGGGTTGGCACGGGTGCTGGACAGCAAGTTCTTCAGGTTTGCCGCCTTCGGCTTCACCAGCCAGAAGCGACGCACGTAGTCGTCCAGGTTTTCCCAGAGCTCACGACCCCATTCGCTGTTGGTTTCTTCGACGTACTCAGCCAGCACGCGTGACAGGTGGCTGCGATAAGCCTCCATCGCCTCGCCGCTGATACGCTGGATCTCGACCAGTTCGTGGTTGAGTTTGTCAACGAAGCTGTTGTCCATGTCCAGCACGTAGGCAAAACCACCGGTCATGCCCGAGCCGAAGTTGTAGCCAGTCTTGCCCAACACGCAGACGAAACCACCCGTCATGTATTCACAGCAGTGATCGCCCGTGCCCTCGACAATCGCGTGGGCACCAGAGTTACGCACCGCAAAGCGCTCGCCCGCGGTACCGGCAGCGAACAGCTTGCCTCCCGTGGCGCCGTACAGGCAGGTGTTGCCAATGATGGCGCTGTGCTGGGTCGCGAACGGGCTGCCCGCAGGCGGCACGATCACCAGCTTGCCACCGGTCATACCTTTACCGACGTAGTCGTTGGCATCGCCTTCGAGGTACATGTTCAGGCCACCGGCGTTCCACACGCCGAAGCTCTGGCCAGCGGTGCCCTTGAAGCGGAAGGTGATCGGCGCCTTGGCCATGCCCTGGTTGCCGTGCAGGCGGGCCACTTCGCCAGAGATCCGCGCACCGATCGAACGGTCGCAGTTGCAGATGTCGAGGCTGAACTCGCCCCCGCTGAGGTCGCGAATGGCCGGCAGGGCCATGTCGACCATCTTCTCGGCCAGTACGCCCTTGTCGAACGGTGGGTTGCGGTCGACTTCGCAGAACTGCGGCTTGTCGGCCGGCACGTGCGGGCTGCCCAGCAGCGGGCTGAGGTCCAGGTGCTTCTGCTTCTCGGTTTCGCCGGGGAGCATTTCCAGCAGGTCGGTACGACCGATCAGCTCGCCGAGGCTGCGCACACCCAGCTTGGCCAGCCACTCACGGGTTTCTTCGGCCACGTAGGTGAAGAAGTTCACCACCATGTCGACGGTACCGATGTAATGATCCTTGCGCAGCTTGTCGTTCTGGGTGGCAACGCCGGTGGCGCAGTTGTTCAGGTGACAGATACGCAGGTATTTGCAGCCCAGGGCGATCATTGGCGCGGTGCCGAAGCCAAAGCTTTCAGCGCCGAGGATGGCCGCCTTGATGACGTCCAGGCCGGTTTTCAAGCCGCCGTCGGTCTGTACCCGGACCTTGCCGCGCAAGTCGTTGCCGCGCAGGGTCTGGTGGGTTTCAGCGAGGCCCAGTTCCCACGGGGCGCCAGCGTACTTGATCGAGGTAAGCGGCGAAGCGCCGGTGCCACCGTCGTAGCCGGAGATAGTGATCAGGTCGGCATAGGCCTTGGCCACGCCGGCAGCAATGGTACCTACGCCAGCTTCTGCCACCAGCTTGACCGATACCAGCGCCTGCGGATTGACCTGCTTGAGGTCGAAAATCAGCTGCGACAAGTCTTCGATCGAGTAGATGTCGTGGTGTGGCGGAGGCGAGATCAGGGTCACGCCTGGCACCGCATAGCGCAGGCGGGCAATCAGGCCGTTGACCTTGCCGCCCGGCAACTGGCCGCCTTCGCCGGGCTTGGCGCCCTGGGCTACCTTGATCTGCAGCACTTCGGCGTTGACCAGGTATTCGGGGGTCACGCCAAAGCGGCCGGTCGCCACTTGCTTGATCTTCGAGCTCTTGATGGTGCCGTAGCGGGCCGGGTCTTCACCACCCTCACCGGAGTTGGAGCGCGCCCCCAGGCGGTTCATCGCCTCGGCCAGGGCTTCATGGGCTTCCGGCGACAGAGCGCCCAGGGAGATACCGGCGGAGTCGAAGCGCTTGAGGATGGCATCCAGCGGCTCGATTTCTTCCAGCGCCAGCGGCTGGTCGGCAACCTTGACCTGAAGCAGGTCGCGGATCATCGACACCGGGCGCTTGTCGACCAGCGCGGTGTATTCCTTGAACTTGGCGTAGTCGCCCTGCTGCACAGCAGCCTGCAGGGTGTTGACCACATCCGGGTTGTAGGCGTGGTACTCGCCACCGTGGACGAACTTGAGCAGGCCGCCTTGCTGGATCGGCTTGCGCGCGCTCCAGGCTTCAGCGGCCAGCAGCTTCTGCTCGTTCTCGATGTCGACGAAGCGTGCGCCCTTGAGGCGGCTGGCAACGCCACGGAAGCTCAGGCCGACCACTTCTTCCGACAGGCCCACGGCTTCGAACAGCTGTGCGCCACGGTACGAACCAATGGTGGAGATGCCCATCTTCGACAGGATCTTCAACAGCCCCTTGGAGATGCCTTTGCGGTAGTACTTGAAGACTTCGTCCAGGTCACCGAGCACTTCACCGGTGCGGATCAGGTCAGCCAGTACTTCGTAGGCCAGATACGGATAAACGGCCGAAGCGCCGAAACCGATCAATACGGCATAGTGATGCGGGTCACGGGCGGTAGCGGTTTCTACCAGGATGTTACTGTCGCAACGCAGGCCCAGCTCGGTCAGACGGTGATGGACTGCCCCCACGGCCAACGAAGCGTGGACCGGCAGTTTACCCGGAGCGATATGACGATCGCTCAGCACCAGCTGGGTCTTGCCGCTACGCACAGCCTCTTCAGCCTGGTCGGCGATATTGCGCACCGCAGCTTCAAGCCCCACGCCTTCTTCATAGTTGAGGTCGATCAGCTGACGCTCGAAGCCTGGACGGTCGAGGTTCATCAGTGAGCGCCACTTGGCTGGCGAGATCACCGGCGAGCTGAGGATCACCCGCGAGGCGTGCTCGGGCGACTCCTGGAAGATGTTGCGCTCGGCACCCAGGCAGATCTCCAGCGACATCACGATCGCTTCGCGCAGCGGGTCGATCGGCGGGTTCGTGACCTGGGCGAATTGCTGGCGGAAATAGTCGTAGGTCGAACGCACGCGCTGGGACAGGATCGCCATCGGCGTGTCGTCGCCCATCGAACCGACCGCTTCCTGGCCTTGTTCGCCGAGTGGACGCAGCACCTGGTCACGCTCTTCGAAGGTGACCTGGAACATCTTCATGTACTGCTTGAGCTGGTCGGCGTCGTAGCTGGCCACGCCCTGGTCGTCGCTCAGGTCGGCCTGGATGCGCAGAGCATTCTGTCGCAGCCAGCGCTTGTACGGGTGGCGTGACTTGAGGCGGTTGTCGATGGCGTCGGTGTCGAGGATCTGGCCGGTCTCGGTGTCCACGGCGAAAATCTGGCCCGGGCCTACACGGCCCTTGGCGATCACGTCTTCAGGCTTGTAGTCCCAGACGCCGATTTCCGAGGCCAGGGTGATGTAGCCGTTCTTGGTGGTCACCCAGCGGGCCGGGCGCAGGCCGTTGCGGTCGAGCAGGCAGACTGCGTGGCGACCTTCGGTCATGACCACGCCGGCCGGGCCGTCCCATGGCTCCATGTGCATGGAGTTGTACTCGTAGAACGCGCGCAGGTCGGCGTCCATGGTCTCGACATTCTGCCACGCTGGCGGAATGATCATGCGCACGCCGCGGAACAGGTCGATACCACCGGTGACCATCAGCTCCAGCATGTTGTCCATGCTCGATGAGTCGGAACCTACGCGGTTGACCAGCGGGCCGAGCTCTTCGAGATCCGGGATCAGTTCGTTCGCGAACTTGGTGCGGCGGGCCTGGGCCCAGTTGCGGTTACCGGTGATGGTGTTGATCTCGCCGTTGTGGGCGAGGAAGCGGAACGGCTGCGCCAGCGGCCATTTCGGCAGGGTGTTGGTGGAGAAGCGCTGGTGGAACACGCAAATGGCGGTCTGCAGGCGCTCGTCACCCAGGTCTGGGAAGAAGGCGGCGAGGTCCGCCGGCATCATCAGGCCTTTATAGATAATGGTCTTGTGGGAAAAGCTGCAGATGTAGTGGTCGGTATCCGCGGCGTTGGCCACCGAGGAGCGACGACGGGCGCTGAACAGCTTGATGGCGAATTCCTGATCGCTCAGGCCTTCGCCGCCGACGAACACCTGTTCGATCTGCGGCAGGCGCTCCAGCGCCAGGCGGCCCAGAACGCTGGTGTCGATCGGGACCTTGCGCCAGCCCACCAGTTGCAGGCCAGCAGCGAGGATCTCGCGGTTCATGTTTTCGCGTGCAGCTTCAGCGCGGGCGTTGTCCTGATTGAAGAACACCATGCCGACCGCGTACTGCTTGGGCAGTTCGACGCCGAACTGCTCATGGGCGACGGCACGCAAGAACTGATCGGGCTTTTGCATCAACAGGCCGCAACCGTCGCCGGTCTTGCCATCAGCGTTGATCCCACCGCGGTGGGTCATGCAAGTCAGAGCCTGCATGGCTGTTTGCAGAAGGTGGTGGCTGGGTTCGCCCGTCATATGGGCGATCAGGCCGAAACCACAGTTATCCTTGAATTCTTCGGGATGGTACAGACCTGTTTTCATAGACACTTTCTCACCAGGTTCGCCTCTCACCAAGGCAAATCTCTTTTTAGTACAACCACTTACCATCCACGCCGAACGAATGCCAGCTTTGCGGGGGCAATAGGGGAGCCATTGTTGCACAACGACAGGGAAGCCCACAAATTTATGACGAATAGCCATAAATCCATGTCGCATTTTTGAATGTTTTAAATCGCGGACCGTGGTAACGGCATGGCTTGAGTCTGAAGCGTTTCAGCCTGGACTGCAAGATGGGCTTGTGGCCGGCAGTCTGGGACAGAAAAGCCTGCCGCGCATTACGCAGCAGGCTTGACCGAAGTTCAGGAGTCGCTCAGCAGGTGGCGGGGTAGTGCCACCAGGCTATATCAGCGGGTCGCGGCCAGTTCTTGTTGGACGCTGGCGACGGTACGTGGCCAAGGTTTACCAGCCTGGACCTTGGCTGGCAAGGCTTTGATTGCAGCCAGGGCTGCATCGCGGCTGGCAAAGTTGCCGTAAGTGATCACGTACAGCGGCTTGCCCTGCAGGGTTTTCTTGAAGTAGCGATAGTCGCCACCCTGGGCTTTGACGTAGGCCTGTGCAGACGCTTCCGAGCTGGTGCCGAGAATTTGCACGACGTAATTGCCCGGCTTCTGCCCGGCGTACCAGCTACCACCGGCAGCGGGTTTGGCGGCCGGCTTTTCGGCAGGTTTAGGGGCAGGCTTGGCCGTTGCAACCTGGACCGGCGCTGGCTTCGAAGCTGGTGCAACCGGCTTGCTTGCAGCAGGCGCAACCGGATGTGACGGCTGTGCTTGAGCAATCGGCTGGGCAGGGGTTGGCGCAGGACCAGCCGCAACACCCGCAGGCGGTGCAATGGTGGTCACGGTAGGCGGCTGCAGCGCGGTATCACCGGCAGGTCCGCCCTCTTCACCTTCACCCATGCCGGCAGCCTCGGCCAGGGGGCCGCGCATCACGGGCTGCGACTGGCCGACCAGCGGCAAGGGCATGGGCTGCGAGTTACCGGCGAACTCGATGGCTGGGCCGCCATTGTTCGACTGCGCATTGCCCGGCTGCCCCTGGCCCAGCGGTAATTGAGCCTGCTCTGCAGGCGCGGTCGGTGCCTGGTCGCCCTTCTTGGGCATCAGTACGGCCGCAGCTACGGCGACCACTACGACTGCAGACAGCGCCAGCACGTGTTTCTTAGGCATATTGAACCCCATAAACCCCATTGATGGTCGCTTCGCCGTGTTCCGGCTGGCGATCATGGCTTCGATCAAGGTATCGCGGGCAACCTGGTTGATTGCCCCAGGCCAGCCGTCCGAGTTTTGGTGAATATCGACAATCTGTTCACTGGTGAACACTTCGATGCCCCGCCCTGCACCTTCCAGGCGCTGCTCGAGGTATTCCCGGGTCTCTTCCTCGCTGTAGGGCGCAAGCTCGATCACGTGAAAACGTTCCTGATCGGCATTGAGCTCTTCTAGCCCGGCGATCAGTGACGGCTCGCCGAACAGGAACACGTGCGGACGCCCTTCAGGAGTGCCCGCCGCCAGTTCCAGCAAGGCTTGGAGTGCCGACTCGTCAAGTTGTTCCGCATCGTCCACCAGCAGATAGACTTCCTGACCGGTCAAGGCCAGTTGCACCACCTGGGCGAGCAGCTCGGGGACTTCCGGTTGCGCCACGCCCAGGGACTGGGCGACCTGGCCCAGCACGCTGGCAGCATCACTGGCGCCTCGGGCAGATACCACCACGCTCTGCACCGACTGCTTGTTGGTGCTGGCAACCAGGGCCTGGCGCAGCAGGGTCTTGCCGCTGCCGTTAGGGCCGGTTACCACCAGCAGCAGCTGGCTATAGCGGGCCAAGTGATGCAACTGGCCCAGCACCGGCTTGCGCTGGGCCGGGAAGAATTTGAAACCAGGCACCCGCGCAGCGAAGGGGTCATGGTTCAACTGGTAATGGCCGAGAAAGGCCTCGTCGGCGTGCAGACTAGTCATCGAACTCTCATCAACCTCAAAGCTGGGCCACGATCGCGCGGTAATCCGCGGCCAGCGTGGCCTGAAGAATCTCTTTCGGGTAGTCGTCGGTGATCACTGCCTCGCCCATCCGGCTGAGCAGTACCAGACGCAGACGACCGTCGAGTACCTTTTTATCCACTGCCATGTGCTCCATGAACTGGGCAGGAGTCATTTCTTCGGGCGGCACCAGCGGCAGACCGGCGCGCTGGAACAGACGAATGCCGCGGTCACGTTCCTGCTGGCTGATCCAACCCAGGCGCATCGACATCTCCAGCGCCATCACCGTACCTGCCGCCACCGCCTCGCCATGCAGCCACACACCATAGCCCATGTGGGTTTCGATGGCGTGGCCGAACGTATGACCGAGGTTGAGGGTGGCCCGAACACCGGATTCACGCTCGTCGGCGCCGACGACGGCGGCCTTGGCGGCGCAAGAGCGGCGAATGGCTTCGGTCAGCGCGGCCTGGTCCAGGCCACGCAGGGCATCCATATTGGCTTCGAGCCATCCCAGGAACGGCTCGTCACAAATCAGACCGTATTTGATCACTTCGGCAAGACCGGCCGACAGCTCGCGCGCAGGCAAGGTGGTGAGGCTGGTGGTATCGATCAGCACGGCGTTGGGCTGATAGAAAGCGCCCACCATGTTCTTGCCCAGCGGGTGGTTGATGCCGGTCTTGCCGCCCACCGACGAGTCGACCTGGGACAACAAGGTGGTCGGCACCTGGATAAAGTCCACGCCACGCTGGTAACAGGCGGCAGCAAAACCAGCCATGTCACCGATCACACCGCCGCCGAGCGCGACCACGGTGGTTCGACGGTCATGACGCGCCGTCAGCAGGGCATCGAAAATCAGCTGCAGGGTTTCCCAGTTCTTGTGGGCTTCGCCATCGGGCAGTACCACCGGCAGCACCGAATAGGCACCCAGGGTACGGCTCAGACGCTCGAGGTAGAGGGGGGCAACCGTTTCGTTGGAAACGATGGCGACCTGCCGGCCGGCAATGTGCGGCGCCAGCAGTTCGGATTGATCCAGCAGGCCTTCGCCAATGTAGATCGGGTAGCTACGTTCGCCCAGTTCGACCTTAAGTGTCTGCATGTGTCCCCACAATGAACGAGGCGCGGCATCGATGGCTCGACCCGCGCGATAACGGTGTGCCCTGTCACGGCATGACTGGTCGCCGAGGATAAGCCCGGCTTAACGGGGCGGCAACTTCTGCAAGCGCTCGAGAATGTCCTGCACCACCATTCGCGGTGGCCGTTCGTCGGTTTCGACGACCAGGTCGGCAATCTCGCGATACAGCGGGTCACGGACCTCCAGCAGCGCACGCAAGGTGGCTTCCGGATTGGCCGTGCGCAACAGCGGACGATTGCGGTCACGCGCGGTACGTCCGACCTGCTGCTCGACCGAGGCGTGCAGGTACACCACCCGCCCTCCGGCATGCAGGGCCTGGCGATTGGCATCGCGCATCACCGCGCCCCCGCCGGTGGCCAGGACCACACCATCGAACGCGCACAGTTCGGCGATCATCGCCTGCTCGCGATCACGAAAGCCCGGCTCGCCTTCCTTGTCGAAGATCCACGGGATATTGGCGCCTGTACGCAGTTCAATTTCCTTGTCGGAATCCTTGAACGGCAGGCGCAGCTCTTTGGCCAGCAGGCGGCCGATGGTGCTTTTACCAGCACCCATGGGCCCCACAAGTATCAAATTTCGCACAGAATCAACGACTCACAGCAATCGCCTGGTCACTCATGATACGCGGAGTCAGGAAGACCAGCAGCTCGGATTTTTTCTCTTGTATTGCATCGCGACGAAACAGCCGCCCAACATACGGCACATCGCCGAAAAATGGCACCTTGTCGACAACTTTACTTTGCACCGTGGAGTACACACCGCCGATCACGATGGTTTCGCCATCATTGATCCGGACCTTGGCGTTGACCTCGTTTTTCTTTATCGGCGGTACGCTGTTCAGGGCGTTGAGGTAGTCCGGCTCGTCCTTGGTAACCCGTACAGCCATGATCACCCGGTTGTCCGGGGTGATCTGCGGCGTCACCTCCAGAGACAACGAAGCCTCACGGAAGGTCACCGAGGTGGCGCCACTGCCACTGGTTTCCTGATAGGGCACCTCGGTGCCCTTGAGGATCCGCGCGGTTTCCTTGTCGGCGGTGACCACTTTGGGCTGGGAGATGATCTCGCCATTGCCGGACTTCTCCATGGCGCTGAGTTCAAGGTCGAGCAAGGCATTGTCACGCACCAGGCCCAGGCCGAGGACCGATGTCGCCCGTGATGCCCCCAGATCAACGAAGGTATCGCCACCCCCCACGGTCAGGCCGCCACCCAACTGGAATTCACCTCCCCAGCGCACGCCGAGATTTTTCTCGTAATCGACATTGGCCTCAACAATTCGCGCCTCGATCATCACCTGGCGCACTGGCACATCCAGGCTAGCGATCAATTGACGCAACTGCTCCAGGCGCTCCGGTGTCTGGCGGACGATCAAGGTGTTGGCTCTCTCATCGACACTGATCATGCCCTGAGTGGGCTCGAAGGGATCATCGGCGGCAAGCGACTGGAATACGGACGCGATATCGGCGGCCTGGGCGTAATGCACAGGCAGGAGCGCCTGATGGGTGGGCTGCAGCGCCGCCACGTACTGGCGATCCTCCAGCGCCCGCCGGTCCTGGCCCGCCAGCTCACCCGCCGGCACCACCAACAGCACATTGCCTTCCATGCGTTTTTCCAGGCCCTTGCTACGCAGCACCAGATCCAGCGCCTGCTGCCATGGCACCTCATGCAGACGCAGGGTTACCTTGCCTTGCACCGCATCGCTGGCGACCAGGTTCACGCCGGAAAAATCGGCCAGCACCTGCAGCACCGTGCGCACCTCTACATCCTGGAAATTCAGTGACAGCGGCTCGCGCTCCAGCGCACTGCTAACTGGAACCCCGTACAGCACCTGGGCACCCAACAACACCCCCACTACCGCCATGTATCGTTTCATGCCCATCAGCGACCTCCCTGGCCTGCGATGCTACCCCGTACCGGTTGTGGCCTTGAGGGTCAGCGTGCGCCGCCGCTCCAGCCACCCCTTGCCCACCACGAATACCTCTTCGATGATCTCCACCTGGTGCTCTTCGATAGCGACGATCCGTCCCCTGTCCCGGCCCAGCCGGTCGCCCAGCTGCAGACGATGCACCGCACCGGCAGCACGCAGCAGGGCAAAGCGCGTGTGCTGACGCGCAAGACTGCCCACCAGCTCGAATTGCTCTATAGGCAGGGCTTCCAGGTGTTGCCGGTATTGTTGCAACGGCGGCCGCTCGAAGGGATTGCGCGTAAATTCCAGAAAGGGGCGCTCGGCAACCGGCTCGGCGCTCAGGGCCAAGGGCTCGATGCCTGGCCGCTCGCCTCGGTAGGCACTGGCGCGCAATTGCATGCGCAACTGCGCCGGGTGTTGCGCCTGGACCGGCGCAAGGGAGAAGTCCTGCAGCGCAATCAGGCGAGGCAACTGGGCCAGGCCTTGGGCAAAAGCCGCCAAGGCCGGGTAGCTGCCTTCTACCTGCAGCTGCATCGGCAGCTCCACATATTCGCCCTGAAGGATCTGCGGCAACAGTTCCAGATGCTCGATGAACACCCCGTGCTGCTGGCCCTGATAGGCGATGCCCTCCAGCAGGCTGGCGGAGTCACCCCCGGCCGCCAATCGCCAACGCGACGCCTCAAGTGCCCGGGAGGCCGCAGCACGCTGTGCATCGCTGACTGACAGCGCCTCGGCACGCTCGACCTTTGCGGTCTGCTCTGCGCGCAATTGCTGCGCATGCCCGGCCACTCTGTCGACTTCCACGAACAGTGCCTGAAGATGAACGACGTAGGCCACCCCCAACAACAGTGACAACCAGCCCGCCAGCAGCAGCACCGTCCTGATGCGCGAGCCACTTGCCCAGCGCTGCACGGCATGCCACCACACCGCGCTCAAGGCATCCCCCGCAGGGCTACGCCCAATTCGAATGCCTCGCCCTCAGCCACGGCTTTCATCTGCTGCCTGTCCACCTCGCCAAAAGCGTCGGCCAGGGTGCGAAGCAATTGCGCCACCAGCCCCCCTGAGTGCGCCACCCCACTGATGTTCAGGCGCTGCCCTTGCCGGGTCACTGTAGCGAGGTGAACCCCCTCAGGCACCGCACGTTCGATCTGCTCGAGAAGGTCGACAAGCGCAAACCGTCGGGCGTGTAGCGCCTCGAGTGCCAGGTGCTGCTGCCGGATCTGTTCATGCTCGACCTGATACTGCGCAAACGTTGCCAACCGGGCATCCTCCTGCTCGATGGCCTGGTGCGCGACGACACTGCCAAGCAACTGACGCTGCAGCGCCTGCCGCCCCTGAGTGTCCAGCAGCCACACAACCACGACGGCCAGCAACCCGACAGCGACCAACATGCCCTGTAGTCGCCGAACGGCCGCTTGATGTCGGCGCACCCGCCACGGCAGAAGATTCAATCCAGGCATGGGTCAGCCACTCGCATTGCCAAGCCACAGGCAACCGCAAGGCAGGGTGCCTGCGCGGCCAGCGCGTCCGACTTCAGGCCCGGCGCCAACACTGTCGCGCCAAAGGGGTCGGCATGCAGCACCTCGATACCTAGACGTTGCTGCAACTGCCCTGGCAATTTGGCCGCCAGCACCCCGCCACCCAGAAGCTGCAATTGATCAGGCAGTGCCCTCCCCGGGCTGGACAACAGGTAGGTATCCACTGCGGCGGCCAGCGCTTGCGCATCGACAGGTTGGCTGCCAAGAGGAATCTGGCGGCGTAGCCCTGCTGCCTCGCCCCCCACTTCATGGAAAACCACAGACTGATCCTCGACCTGAAGCCATAACGCCTCGCGCACCGAAGATACCGGCAAGGCACGGCGCAAGGCATGATGATCGGCCTCCACGACGCAAGCGCGCAGCCCGGCGCACTCCAGGCTGGCATGCAGCACCTCCAGCAACGCCAGATGACAGGCGGCAACCACAACCCGCTGGCACTGGGGGTTGTCGGGATCAGGGCCCATCTGCTGGAAGTCGAGCGCCGCATCTTCCAGGGCGAAGGGAATGAATGCACTGGCCTCCTCAGGCAGTTGCTCGACCAGGGCGTCGTCGTCCAACCCGATGGGCATTGCGAGCTGCTTCTCCACCACCAGGGCACCCGGCAGCGCGACGGCTACACGCCGTCCCGGCATGGCACTGCGGCTAACCGCCCTGAGCAGGGCCGTCCCCACAAGCTCGGGGTCAACGATCCAGCCGTTGTGCAGGGCCGCCGCCGGCAATGGTTCGATGGCCCAGGCGCCGACCTGGCAGCGCCCCTGACGACGGTGTGCATGCACCAGCCTGATGAATGGAGGGGTAATTTCCACCCCCAGCAGTGAACCGGCATCCCTGCCAAAGCGTCCAAGCATCGGTTTTTCCTTGATAAAGGCAGGTCAATGGGGTTTTCCCGATGAGACCTGACAGATTCCATGGCACCCGCGCCGATAACGCGGCCGTGCGAAAAATGCTTATAATGCCCAGCGTTTTTCCTTGTCCGCTGGCCCCGCGCGCAACCCATTCTTTTAACTGGACGCCCAAAAGCCTTGATACGCCTGCTGAAGTTTTTCTGGTGGTCTTTCGTCGCAGTCATTTGCGCTCTCGTGCTCGGCCTGAGCGGCGCGTTTCTGTATCTTAGCCCCAGCTTGCCCTCGGTAGAGGCCCTCAGAAGTATCCAGTTGCAGATCCCTTTGCGGGTCTACAGCAGCGACGGAAAGCTGATTGCAGAGTTCGGCGAAATGCGCCGCTCTCCCATCCGTTTCGCCGACATTCCCCCCCATTTCATCCAGGCTTTGCTCTCGGCCGAAGACGACAATTTCGCCAATCACTATGGGGTCGACCCCAGCAGCCTGATGCGTGCTGCAACACAATTGCTGAAGTCCGGGCACATCCAGACCGGCGGCAGCACCATCACCATGCAGGTGGCGAAGAACTTCTTTCTGAGCAGCGAACGCAGCTTCTCGCGCAAAACCAACGAAATTCTCCTGGCCCTGCAGATCGAACGCGAACTGACCAAGGACGAAATCCTCGAGCTGTACGTCAACAAGATCTACCTGGGTAACCGCGCCTACGGCATCGAGGCAGCGGCGCAGGTCTACTACGGCAAGTCGATCCGCGACATCAGCCTGGCGCAGATGGCCATGATCGCCGGCCTGCCCAAGGCACCATCGCGCTTCAACCCGCTGGCCAACCCGGTACGCGCCAAGGAACGCCGCGACTGGATCCTGGGACGCATGTACAAGCTGGGCAAGATCGACGAAGCCAGCTACCAGGCCGCCCTGGCCGAGCCGATCAACGCCAGCTACCACGTACCGACACCTGAAGTCAGCGCGCCGTACATTGCCGAAATGGCCCGTGCCGAGATGGTCGGCCGCTACGGCAGCGACGCCTATACCGAAGGCTTCCGCGTCACCACCACGGTGCCGAGCGACCTGCAGGAAATCGCCAACAAGGCTGTGCTCGACGGCTTGAGCGCTTATGACGAACGTCACGGCTACCGTGGCCCGGAAGCGCGATTCCCAGGCAAGACCCAAGCCGCCTGGCTGCAGGAGCTGAGCAAACAGCGTCCACTGGGCGGCCTGGAGCCCGTCATCGTCACCCACGTCGACAAGACCGGCCTGCAGGTGCTGACCCGTGCCGGCCAGCAGGAGAGCGTGGCCTGGGAAACCATGAAATGGGCCCGTCCGTTCCTCAACACCAACAGCCAGGGCCGCGCCCCACAACAGCCTTCGGATGTCGCCCAGGTCGGCGACCTGATCCGCGTCCAGCGCCTGGATGACGGCACCCTCAAGTTCAGCCAGGTGCCAGGCGCCCAAAGCGCCCTGGTCTCGCTGGACCCGAATACCGGCGCCATCCGTGCCCTGGTCGGCGGTTTCTCCTTCGAGCAGAGCAACTACAACCGTGCCATGCAGGCCAAGCGCCAGCCAGGTTCGAGCTTCAAGCCGTTCGTCTATGCCGCAGCGCTGGACAACGGCTACACCGCTGCCAGCCTGGTCAACGACGCCCCGATCGTGTTCGTCGACGAGTACCTCGACAAGGTCTGGCGCCCCAAGAACGACACCAACACCTTCCTGGGCCCGATTCGCATGCGTGAAGCGCTGTACAAGTCGCGCAACCTGGTGTCGATCCGCCTGCTGCAGGCCATGGGCGTGGGCTCGACCATCGACTACATCAGCAAGTTCGGCTTCAACAAGCAGGACCTGCCGCCGAACCTGTCCCTTGCGCTGGGCACCGCCACGCTGACGCCAATGGAAATCGCCACCGGCTGGAGCACCTTTGCCAACGGCGGCTACAAAATCACCCCATACCTGATCGAACGCATCGAGAGCCGCAACGGCGAAACGCTGTTTACTGCCAATCCGCCACGGGTGCCGCAATCGGAGCCGGTCGAGGCAGGCCTGGCCGCACCGGAAGCGCCGATCAACGTTCAGTTCCCGGGCGAACCTGCGGCAACCACCGGCAGCGACCCCGCCATCGCACAACCTCCGGCGGTGGCCGAGCGCATCATCGACGGCCGCACCAGCTACATCCTGACCAGCATGCTCCAGGACGTTATCAAGCGCGGTACAGGGCGCCGTGCCCTGGCCCTTGGCCGCACCGACCTGGCGGGCAAGACAGGCACCACCAACGAGTCCAAGGACGCCTGGTTCTCCGGCTACAACGCCGACCTGGTGACCACCGTGTGGAGCGGCTTCGACCAGCCGGAAACCCTGGGGCGCCGCGAATACGGCGGCACCGTGGCGCTGCCGATCTGGATGAACTTCATGGGCGCGGCACTCAAAGACAAGCCCAACCATGCTCCGGCCGAGCCGGAAGGCATTCTCAGCCTGCGAGTCGACCCGGTCAGTGGCCGCGCCGCCTCGCCGGGTACGCCCAACGCCTACTTCGAGCTGTTCAAGGCCGAAGACACGCCACCGTCGGTGAACGAGCTGGGTAACGGTGCGGTGCCGGGCAGCCCATTGCCAGCGGATGAAGCAGCGCCGATCGACCTGTTCTGACAGAACCAGCCCCGCGAAGAGGCCGGCACACAGCGAGTCAGTTATCGCCTGGAATACGGCCGCTGGGCGGCCGATCGCAGGCTGCCGCCAGCGGCTACAAGGCCTAGCGCTCCTGGCACCGTACAAGACAACCAGCGACCAATAAAAAAGCCCCGACTCTCGCGAGCCGGGGCTTTTTATTACAACGCTACAACGACTCAGCCGTTGAACACGTCATCCACGCTCTTGAGCGGGTAGTTCTTCGGATACGGCAGGGTTGCAACGCCAGTCTCGATCGCAGCCTTGGCCACGGCGTCGGAGACGACGGTGATCAGGCGGGCATCCATTGGCTTAGGAATGATGTACTCACGACCGAATTCCAGCGCGTCCACACCGTAGGCTGCACAGACTTCCTTCGGCACTGGCAGCTTGGCCAGGTCTTTCAGGGCGTTGGCTGCAGCAATCTTCATCTCTTCGTTGATGCGCTTGGCGCGAACGTCCAGGGCACCACGGAAGATGAATGGGAAGCCCAATACGTTGTTGACCTGGTTCGGGTAGTCGGAACGACCGGTGGCCATGATCACGTCGCTACGGGTAGCGTGAGCCAGTTCCGGGGAGATCTCCGGATCCGGGTTGGAGCAGGCGAAGACGATAGGGTTCGGCGCCATCGACTTCAGGCCTTCCGGGCTCAGCAGGTTCGGACCGGACAGGCCGACGAACACGTCAGCGCCTTCCAGGGCATCAGCCAGGGTGCGCTTGTCGGTAGCGTGGGCGAAGACCGCCTTGTACTGGTTCAGGTCGTCACGGCCAGCGTGGATCACGCCAGTACGGTCAACCATGAAGATGTTCTCGATCTGCGCACCCATGCTTACCAGCAGCTTCATGCAGGAGATGGCGGCAGCGCCGGCGCCCAGGCAGACGATCTTGGCGTCGGCCAAGGTCTTGCCCGCGATTTCCAGGGCGTTGATCATGCCGGCAGCGGTCACGATCGCGGTGCCATGCTGGTCATCGTGGAATACCGGGATGTCGCACTGTTCGATCAGGGCGCGCTCGATCTCGAAGCACTCAGGTGCCTTGATATCTTCCAGGTTGATGCCACCGAAAGTGATGGAGATACGCTTGACGGTGTCGATGAAGGCTTGCGGGCTCTCGGAGTCGACTTCGATGTCGAACACGTCAATACCGGCGAAACGCTTGAACAGAACACCCTTGCCTTCCATTACTGGCTTGGAGGCCAGTGGGCCGAGGTTACCCAGGCCGAGAATGGCGGTGCCGTCGGAAATGACTGCTACCAGATTGCCCTTGCCGGTGTACTTGTAGGCCAGCTCCGGATCGCGACCAATTTCACGTACCGGCTCGGCCACGCCTGGGCTGTAGGCCAGCGCCAGGTCGCGAGCAGTCGCGGTAGGTTTGGTGAGCTCGACGCTCAGTTTCCCCGGACGAGGCTGAGCATGATATTCGAGAGCGGCAGTTTTCAAATCTGACATGGTGGGCATTCCGCTATTTACTGTTCTGACGGACCGCCGAGGATACGCAAAGAGCAATGGGCCGACAAGACTGCCCGGTCACTTGTGTCAAGGCCTTTAACCTACGACTTTCCGCCAAGACCCGCAGCCCGCAAGGGTTTCAATGTGTACAATCGTACAAAAAAATGTCCACAATTTTTTATCTTTCGACCCGTTCCAGCATCGCTGGATCGGTCAGTGGCAGCAACCAGCGCTTTTGCCCGGCTTTCAGGCCACCTTTGCGGGAACGATCCAGCACCCAACCACGTACTTCGACGCTGCTGCCTTTCAAGCCATCGAAGAAGGAAGGCGGAAAATTACGCTGCAGCCGGGCAGGCACCTGCACCACCAGCGCACTGTCGATTTCAACCCAGATGCCGCCACGATTGCGCTCGATATCTTTGACTTCGCCGCCGATCAGCGCAAAACCTGAGTTTTGCAGCTGTACTGCCGGTATCACCGGGGTTTGTCGCCACAGCCCGACCTTCAGCTGACGAGCGGCGCGTTCGGCCTGCTGCTGACAGCCCGTGAGGCTGACGTTCGGCGCCACCGCCACGTGGTAACCAAGCCCTTCACTGAGCAGTTGTGCTTCGAAATTGTCGCCAGAGCGCCCATAGATATGGGCCAGGGTGCGGCCGTACTTGTCTCTGGACTCGACCCCAGGCACCAGCCCGACTTCACCCCCGCTGGCCTTGACCAGGGCCTGCAAGCGCTGACGGGCGGCTTCGGCGAAGGGCTCACTGGCTCGACCCTTGCGGCCGATTTCCGGTGCATTGATACCAATCAGGCGCACACTGCGCCCATCTACCAGACGCACGGTGTCGCCATCGACCACCTGGCGCACGCTCACGCGCTGGGGATCGACCGGGGTCGGGCAGAAGGCTTGCGCCGGCAACTGCCAAATGACGCCCATAAAAAAGGCGCCCACAAGGGACGCCTTTTTCAGCAGCATTGCAAAGCCCATGGGGCCCGCGACGCGCAATCTTACTTCTTGCTGCCGAACGCCGCGAAGCGGTCTTCGAAGCGCTTGACGCGGCCGCCGGTGTCCAGAGTCTTCTGCTTACCGGTGTAGAACGGGTGGCACTCGTTGCATACGTCGGTACCCAGCGGGGCGCACAGGGTCGAACGAGTTTCAAACTTGTTACCGCAGCTGCAGGTGACTGCGACTACTTCATAATTCGGGTGAATTTCTGGCTTCATGGTCACTTCCTCGACTGCGTGCCGCCACCCAACACCATTGTTGAATACCGCACGTAATTAGGCGGCGAATAATACCAGAGCATGCTCTCAACGCAAGTTGTCGCTTGCACCGGCTGTCGTCTGCTAGGCTCGCCGGACCTTGGAAAACCCCTTCAGAGAACTCTCCGCGTGTCCGACGTCATTCTGCGCCTCGCCCTGCCCTCGCCCTTGCGGCGACTGTTCGACTACAGGGCCCCGGCGAGCATGGCACGCCAGGCACTGACCCCGGGCATGCGCATACGCGTGCCGTTCGGGCGCCGGGAAATGATCGGCATCCTGATCGAGGTTGCCGACAAGAGCGAGGTCCCGGCCGACAAACTCAAACCGGCGATCGCCCTGCTCGACCCGGTTTCGCCGCTACCTGCCTCCCTGTTCAAACTCTGCCTGTGGACGGCCCAGTACTACCAACACAGCCTCGGTGACACCTTGAGCTGGGCCCTGCCGGTGCTGCTGCGCCAGGGCGAGCCGGCCGAGGCGCGCCAGGAGCGCTTCTGGCAGATTGCCCCCGGAGCGCGCCTCGACGACCCGCGCATCGCCCGCGCGCCACGCCAGCGCGAGGCATTGGCGACCCTGGCACAACACCCCCACGGCGTCGCCCATACCTTGCTGAGCAAACTGATGTTGAGCAAGGACAGCCTCGACCTGCTGCTGGCCAAGGAACTGGTTCAGGTCGACGTACGCCGGCACCTGCCCCAGGAACGTCACGAACATTGGCTGGCCCAACCGGAATTGCCTCTGAACGAGGAGCAGCGCGCCGCTTTCAATGCCGTGCGCTCGGGCTTTGACAGCTTCCATGCGTTCCTGCTGGCCGGGGTCACCGGCAGCGGCAAGACCGAGGTCTACCTGCAACTGATCCGTGAGACCCTGGAGGCCGGCAAGCAGGCGCTGATCCTGATCCCGGAGATCAACCTCGGCCCCCAGACCCTGGCGCGCTTTGAACAGCGTTTCAATGCACGCATCGCCCTGCTGCATTCGGCTGTCAACGATCGCGAACGCCTGGACGCCTGGCTTGCAGCCCGCGACGGCGAAGCCGATATCATCATCGGCACCCGCTCGGCACTGTTCACGCCAATGAAGCACCCGGGGCTGATCATCATCGACGAGGAGCACGACGGCTCCTACAAACAGCAGGAAGGCCTGCGCTACCACGCCCGCGACCTGGCCCTGGTGCGCGCCCGCCAGGAAAACATTCCGATCCTGCTCGGGTCGGCGACGCCTTCACTGGAAAGCCTGCACAACGCCTATACCGGCCGCTATGGCCTGCTGCGCCTCAACCACCGCGCCGGTGGTGCCAAGCAGCCGCGCTTCCTGCGCCTGGACGTCAAGAGCAGGCCCCTGGACAGCGGCATCAGCGGGCCCATGCAACAGGCCATCGGCCAGACCCTCACCGCAGGCCAGCAAGTGCTGGTGTTCCTCAACCGACGCGGTTTCGCCCCGACCTTGCTGTGCCACGACTGCGGCTGGATGTCCGAATGCCCACGCTGCGATGCACGCATGACCGTCCATCAGCGCTCCAACGAGCTGCGCTGCCACCATTGCGGTTACGACGAGCGCGTGCCGCGCCAGTGCCCGCAGTGCAACAAGGTCGACCTGCGGCCGGTGGGCGCGGGCACCGAGCGCGCCGAAGAGCGCCTGAGCATTCTGTTTCCGGACTACCCCGTATTACGCGTGGATCGCGACAGCACCTCGCGCAAGGACGCCATGAACCAGCTGTTCGCCACCATCCAGCGCGGCCAGCCGTGCATCCTGGTCGGCACTCAGATGCTCGCCAAAGGGCACCACTTCCCGCGGGTGACCCTGGTGTCGATCCTGGATGCGGACGGCGGCCTGTTCTCTGGCGATTTCCGCGCCAGCGAGCGCATGGCCCAGATGATCGTCCAGGTGGCCGGCCGCGCCGGACGCGCCGAAGAGCCGGGCAAGGTGATCATCCAGACCCACCTGGCCGACCATCCACTGCTGGTGCAACTGACCGAACAGGGTTATTTCGCCTTCGCCGAACAGGCCCTGAGCGAGCGCCGTGCCGCCGGCCTGCCGCCCTTTGCCCACCTGGCCCTGCTGCGCGCCGAAGCGCACAAGCCCGGGCAGGCCGAAGGTTTTCTCGACGAAGCCTGCAGCGCTGCCGAACAGTTGCTGGCCGAGCACAACCTGCATGGCATCGAGCTGCTCGGGCCGGTGCCAGCGCCGATGGAACGACGCGCAGGACGTTTTCGTGCACAACTATTGCTCCAGGCCAATGCCCGGGCGCCTTTGCATCGACTGATCAGTGCCTGGTTGCTACTGTTGGAACAGATGCCGTCCGGGCGACAGGTGCGCTGGTCGTTGGATGTGGACCCTGTAGACCTCTATTGATCTGCGGGAGCGGGCTCGGCCCGCGGTCCCGACACCGCAAATCCCCCAAAGGTTGGCAACCCCGCCCCGGCAACGGATAATGTTCAGTTTTTCCACCTGCGCATCGAAGCGCCGCCGCGCTTGCGGTCGAAAGAGAAGCCCATGAAAGACACCATTCGCCAGCTGATCCAGCAAGCCCTCACCCAACTCGTCACCGACGGTGTGCTGCCTGAAGGGCTGACGCCGGCGATCCAGGTAGAAAACGCCCGGGACAAGACCCACGGCGATTTCGCCAGCAACGTCGCGATGATGCTGGCCAAGCCTGCAGGCATGAAACCTCGTGACCTGGCCGAAAAAATCATCAACGCCCTGCCTGCCGACCCGCAGGTCAGCAAGGTCGAGATCGCCGGCCCAGGTTTCTTGAACTTCTTCCAGAACACCCAGGCCCTGGCTGCCCGCCTCGACGCCGCCCTGGCCGATGCCAAGCTGGGTGTACACAAGGCCGGCCCGCAGCAGAAGGTCGTGGTCGATCTCTCGGCGCCGAACCTGGCCAAAGAGATGCACGTCGGCCACCTGCGCTCGACCATCATCGGTGATGCCGTCTCGCGCGTACTGGAGTTTCTCGGCGACACCGTGATCCGCCAGAACCACGTGGGCGACTGGGGTACCCAGTTCGGCATGCTGATGGCCTACCTTCAGGAAAACCCGATCACCAGCGACGAGCTGTCGGACCTTGAAAACTTCTACCGCGCCGCGAAGAAACGCTTCGACGAGTCCGAAGAATTCGCCGACCGCGCCCGTGGCCTGGTGGTCAAGCTGCAAGCCGGTGACGAGGAATGCCTGAAGCTGTGGACCCGCTTCAAGGACATCTCCCTGTCCCACTGCCAGAAGACCTACGAGCTGCTCAACGTCAAGCTGACCATGGCCGACGTCATGGGCGAGAGTGCCTATAACGACGACCTGGCCAACGTGGTTGCCGACCTTAAGGCCAAAGGCATGCTGGTCGAAAGCAAGGGCGCCCAGTGCGTATTCCTCGACGACTTCAAGACCGCCGAGGGCGAACCCCTGCCTGTGATCGTGCAGAAGGCCGACGGTGGCTACCTGTACGCCACCACTGACCTCGCGGCCGTGCGCTACCGCAGCAACGTGCTCAAGGCTGACCGCGCCCTGTATTTCGTCGACCAGCGTCAGGCCCTGCACTTCAACCAGGTGTTCGAAGTGGCTCGCCTGGCAGGCTTCGTCGGCCACCCGATGCAGATGGAGCACATGGGCTTCGGCACCATGAACGGTGCCGATGGCCGTCCGTTCAAGACCCGTGACGGTGGCACCGTCAAGCTGATCGACCTGCTCACCGAAGCCAAGGAGCGTGCCTATGCCCTGGTCAAGGAGAAGAACCCCGAGCTCGCCGAAGACGAACTGCGTGCCATCGCCGAGGTAGTGGGCATTGGCGCGGTCAAGTACGCCGACCTGTCCAAGCACCGTACCAGCGACTACAGCTTCAACTTCGAACTGATGCTCAACTTCGAGGGCAACACTGCCCCGTACCTGCTGTACGCCTACACCCGGGTTGCCGGCGTATTCCGCAAATTGGGCAAGCGCTTCGACGAAGTCGACGGGCAGATCGTTCTGCAAGCAGCGCAAGAGCAGGACCTGGCCGCACGCCTGGCCCAGTTCGGTGAAATCCTGAACAACGTCGCTGAAAAAGGCACCCCGCACGTACTGTGCGCCTACCTCTACGACGTGGCCGGCCTGTTCTCCAGCTTCTACGAGAACTGCCCGATCCTGGCCGCCGAAACCCCGGAACAAATGCAGAGTCGCCTGCGCCTGGCTGCCCTGACCGGTCGTACTCTCAAGCAAGGTCTGGAACTGCTTGGCCTGGAAACCCTGGAGCGCATGTAAGTTGGCTGCCAAGAAAAAACCCGCACCCAAGCGCGGCGCCAGTCGCTACCAACCACCTGCCAAGCAACCCATCCCGGGCTGGCTGTGGCTGGCGATCGGCCTTTCGGTCGGTGCCTTCGTGGTTTTCCTGATGAAGCTTGAGCCTGGCAACGAGGAGGTCAAACGTACCAAGCCCGAGCAGCACAAAGCCGAGAAGGTCGCTGAAGCCAACAAGACCGCACCCAGCCCGCAACAGCCGGTCAAGCCCAAGTACGACTTCTATACCTTGCTGCCCGAGTCTGAAGTGATCGTGCCGCCTGAAGCCGTGCCGGAGAAAACTCCGCCGGTGCCAGCGCAGCCTCCGGTCACCCCGGCCGAGGCCGCGAAGATCGACACCGCCCGCGCCCAGGCCGCGCTGATGGGGCAGACACCACCGCCTGCACCGCCAGTGATCAAACCGGCGGCGACCACCCAGTTCTTCCTGCAGGCGGGCTCGTTCCGCAAGCAGGCCGATGCCGACAAGGTACGCGCGCAGATTATTCTGCTGGGCCAGGCGGTGAAGGTGGAGTCCGGTACGGTGAAGGATGAAACCTGGTACCGGGTATTGGTCGGCCCGTTCAGCAACCGTGAACAGTTGACCGTCGCCCAGAAGCAACTGGCCGGCAGCGGCTTCAGCAACCTGCTGTTGCAGCAGCGCCAGACTCGCCAGTAGAACAACTGGCGGCCTTGTCGACATCGACAAGGCCGCAGGTTTTCAACGCCGCTGAGCGTTGGCCAGCGACACCTGGGTGTTCAACGTCCAGAAGTCGTACAAGACCCCCACCAGGAACAACCCGCCCGTGAACAGGTAGAGGATCCCGGTGATCCATTTGCCCTGGTACATGCGGTGCACGCCAAATACACCCAGGAAAGTCAGCAGGATCCACGACAGGCTGTAGTCCAGCGGGCCAGGGTGAAAGCGCAGGTCGGCCTCGCGATCCATCGCCGGGATCAGGAACAGGTCGATCAGCCAGCCGATACCCAGCAGGCCCAAGGTGAAGAACCAGATCGTGCCTGTGACCGGCTTGCCGTAATAAAAGCGGTGAGCGCCGGTGAAGCCAAAAATCCACAGCAGATAACCAATCACCTTGCTGTGAGTGTCATGCAGCTGTCCGTCCTGTTGATAACTGTTCATTCATAGCCTCTGAGGGTTATCGGAAAATTTTCTAAGAAAAAATGTGACTTTTTTGTGGCGAGCCGACGTATGGCATTTGGCCCGCTTGCTGCGTGCAAAGGCTTGTCCCGCCTGGGCTGCGCCGCTTGATAACGTTTTTTTGCTGCAATGTGGCCGGTTTTCAAGGCCGTTGCAATCGACCAACGGATCAGAAATTGATCAAAAAGCTGTTATAAAGTTGCGCGCTTAACCAACAAGAGCCCTGCCTATGCGTCCTTTTTTCAAGACATGGCTGACCCTTTGCCTATTATTGCCACTGGCCGCCCACGCCACCAACCGTGAGCAACGTTTACCCAACGGCTTTTCCGGATACACCACCAATTCGTCGGCTGTGCGTTCCACCAAGAACGCCAGCCCCAAGGTCCAGAACCGCACGCGTGCAAGCAAGCCAAGCCTGCCGGTGGCGTCGATGTCGCCCCAGCAGAGCAGCGATGTGCTCAGTCGCGCCGTCAATGTACTGGGTACGCCCTACCGCTGGGGCGGCAGCAGCCCGAGCAAGGGCTTCGACTGCAGCGGCCTGGTCAAGTATGCCTTCCACGAAGTAGAGGAAGTCGACCTGCCACGCACCTCCAATGCCATGGCCCAGGGCCACGGTATCAAAGTCGATCGCAACGACCTCAAGCCTGGCGACCTGATCTTCTTCAATATCAAGAGCCGCCGGGTGAATCACGTTGCCATCTACCTGGGTAACGACCGCTTTATCCATGCCCCTCGCACGGGCAAGCGGGTAAGTATCGACACCTTGAGCAAACCCTACTGGCGCAGCCGCTACGTGGTAGCCAAGCGTGTCCTGCCAAAGAGCCAGCAATTGGCCCTGGCCGCCAACCACTAAAAATTGCCATGCGCCCGCTCCCGGGCGCTGTCCGGGCTGATCAGCCCACGCTGGAGCAGGCCCTGCAGGCAACTGTCCAGGGTCTGCATCCCCAATGCTCCCCCGGTTTGAATCGTCGAATACAGTTGTGCGACCTTGCCTTCGCGCACCAGGTTGCGCACCGCCGGTGTAGCCAGCAGTACCTCATGGGCCGCCACCCGGCCACCCCCCACCCGTTCCACCAGCACCTGTGACACCACCGCCTGCAGCGCTTCGGCCAGCATGGTGCGGACCAACTGCTTTTCTTCGGCGGCGAACACGTCCACCAAGCGATCGATGGTCTTTGCAGCCGACCCCGTGTGAACCGTCGCCAGTACCAGGTGCCCGGTCTCCGCGGCGGTCAGGGCCAGGCGGATGGTAGGCGGGTCACGCAACTCGCCCAGCATGATGACATCCGGATCCTGGCGCAGGGCGGCACGCAAGGCCTCGGCGAATCCATGACTATGCCTGCCGACCTCACGCTGACTGATCAGGCTGCGTTGCGGGCTGTGGATAAATTCGATGGGGTCTTCGAGGGTCAGAATGTGCAACGCTCGCTCCCGATTCAGGTGGTCGATCAAGGCCGCCAGGGTGGTGGACTTTCCTGACCCCGTTGGCCCACTGACCAGCACCAGCCCCGACGACAACTCGGCAATCTGGCGAAACACATCTCCCAGGCCCAACTCAGCCAGGCTGTTCACCTTGCTTGCCACCACCCGCACGACTGCACTCGGGCCTTGCAACTGATTGAACGCATTGACCCGAAAACGTCCAAGCCCTGGTACCGCGACCGCAAAATCGATATCCAGTTGTGTTTCAAAGTCCTTTTTCTGCGATTCGGACATTAATTGCCCAAGCAACGCCTGCAGCTGTTCGGCACTGAGCGCTGCCAGCTCAAGGCGACGAATGCGTCCGTCCAGACGGATCGCCGGCACTTCGGCCGCGGCCAGGTGCAGGTCCGAGGCGCCGGCCTTGGTGGCCAGGCCCAGCAGTTCAGTCACATCCATGAGACTCCCCAAAGGCTGCCAAGCAGGTAGAATGCCGCAGACCCAAAGAGCCGCTGGCATCGATCAATGTCCACCATAGCAGACAACCTTTCCACGCTTGCCGCACGCATCCGTGCTGCCGCTCAGGCCGCCGGGCGCGAGCCTTCCGACATTCGCCTGCTGGCAGTGAGCAAGACCAAACCCGCCGCCGCCGTGCGTGAGGCCTATGCTGCCGGGGTGCGTGACGTGGGTGAAAACTACCTGCAGGAAGCCTTGAACAAACAGGCCGAATTGACCGACCTGCCCTTGACCTGGCACTTCATCGGCCCCATTCAGTCGAACAAGACGCGTGCAATCGCCGAGCATTTTGACTGGGTACATTCCGTGGACCGACTGAAAATCGCCCAACGCCTGTCCGAGCAACGCCCCGATGGCCTGGCGCCGCTGAACATCTGCCTGCAGGTAAATGTCAGTGGCGAGTCCAGCAAATCCGGCTGCACCCCGGACGAACTCCCAGCCCTGGCCCGCGCCATCGTTGCGCTGCCGCGCCTGCATTTGCGCGGGCTGATGGCGATTCCCGAACCCACCGACGATCGCACGGCACAAGAAGCCGCCTTCGCCCAGGTTCGTCAGTTGCAGGCCGAGCTGGACCTGGCCCTGGACACCCTTTCCATGGGCATGAGCCACGACCTGGAAGCGGCCATCGCCAAGGGCGCGACCTGGGTCCGTATCGGCACGGCACTGTTCGGTGCCCGCGATTACGGTCAGCCCTGACCCATGCCTTTTTCAACCTTTCCCTTCAAGGACCTGACATGAGCAAGACTCGTATTGCCTTTATCGGCGCCGGCAACATGGCCGCCAGCCTGATCGGCGGCCTGCGCGCCCAGGGCCTGGACGCTTCGCAGATTCGCGCCAGCGACCCGGGTGCCGAGCAACGGGCCAAGATCCATGCCGAACACGGCATTGAAATGTTCGCCGACAACGCCCAGGCCATCGACGGTGCCGACGTTATCGTCCTGGCGGTCAAGCCACAGGCCATGAAAGCCGTGTGCGAGGCCCTCAAGCCAAGCCTCAAGCCTGAGCAACTGGTGGTGTCGATCGCTGCCGGCATCACCTGCGCGAGCATGAACAACTGGCTCGGCGCCCACCCCATCGTGCGCTGCATGCCCAATACCCCGGCACTGCTGCGCCAGGGCGTCAGCGGCCTGTACGCCACGGCCCAGGTCTCGGCCGCCCAGCGACAGCAAGCAGAGCAATTGCTGTCGGCTGTGGGCATCGCCCTGTGGCTGGACACCGAGCAACAGCTGGACGCCGTCACCGCCGTCTCCGGTAGCGGCCCTGCGTACTTTTTCCTGCTGATCGAAGCGATGACCGCTGCGGGTGAAAAACTCGGCCTGCCACGTGAAACCGCTGCCAAGCTGACCCTGCAAACCGCTCTGGGCGCCGCCCACATGGCCGTCAGCAGCGATGTAGACGCCGCCGAACTGCGTCGCCGCGTGACCTCGCCAGCCGGCACCACCGAAGCGGCGATCAGGTCGTTCCAGGCCGATGGATTCGAAGCGCTGGTGGAGAAGGCGCTGGGCGCTGCGGCGCACCGCTCGGCCGAGATGGCCGAACAACTGGGCAACTAAGGAGCCGAACATGATCGGATTGAACACCGCTGCCATCTATATCCTGCAAACCCTGGGCAGCCTCTACCTGCTGATCATCATGCTGCGCTTCATCCTGCAGCTGGTACGCGCCGACTTCTACAACCCGCTCAGCCAGTTCGCCGTACGCGCTACCCAACCACTGCTCAAGCCCATGCGCCGGATCATCCCCAGCCTGTTCGGCCTGGACATGTCCTCGCTGCTGTTGGCGATCATCGTGCAGATGCTGATCATGGGCCTGACGCTGCTGCTGGCCTACGGCACCACCGGCAACCCGCTGCAGTTGCTGATCTGGTCGATCATCGGCGTAACCGCGCTGTTCCTGAAGATTTTCTTCTTCGCCCTGATCATCAGCGTGATCCTGTCCTGGGTCGCACCAGGAAGCCACAACCCGGGCGCCGAGCTGATCAACCAGATCTGCGATCCATTCCTGGCCCCGTTCCG
Source organism: Pseudomonas vranovensis (assembly GCF_040438935.1). Classification (NCBI taxonomy): domain Bacteria; kingdom Pseudomonadati; phylum Pseudomonadota; class Gammaproteobacteria; order Pseudomonadales; family Pseudomonadaceae; genus Pseudomonas; species Pseudomonas vranovensis. Next base: position 4,593,434 of record NZ_CP159259.1, read on the forward strand.
CCGCATTCTGCCGAACCTGGGCGGCCTGGATATTTCGCCGATCCTGGCGTTCATGGCGCTCAAGCTGATCGACATGCTGGTGATCAACAACCTGGCGGCCATGACCGGTATGCCGGAGGTACTGCGCCTACTGGTTTGATGTTCATCCTTCGCGGGGCAAGCCCGCTCCTACAGGGTTTGTAGGTGCGGGCTTGCCCCGCGATGCTTTCCTTGCCGCACTCATCTGCGGTCTTTAGACTTACGCCTCATTTAAGCGTGAGCAGGGTCGATGTCCACTGTCTTTCCCGAAGATTCGGTCGGTCTGGTAACACCGCAACTGGCGCAGTTCAACGAGCCCCTGGCGCTGGCCTGTGGCCGCTCGCTGGCCTCCTATGAACTGATCTACGAAACCTACGGTACGCTCAACAGCTCGGCCAGCAACGCCGTGCTGATCTGCCATGCACTATCGGGCCACCACCATGCGGCGGGCTACCACAGCCCCAACGACCGCAAGCCCGGTTGGTGGGACAGCTGCATCGGCCCGGGCAAGCCGATCGACACCAATCGCTTCTTCGTCGTCAGCCTGAACAATCTCGGCGGCTGCAATGGCAGCACCGGCCCCAGCAGCGTCAACCCGGTCACCGGCAAGCCCTATGGCGCCGATTTCCCGGTGCTGACGGTCGAAGACTGGGTACACAGCCAGGCCCGCCTGGCCGATCGCCTGGGGATCCAGCAGTGGGCCGCCGTGGTCGGCGGCAGCCTGGGTGGCATGCAGGCGCTGCAGTGGACCATCACCTACCCCGATCGCGTGCGCCACTGCCTGGACATCGCCTCGGCACCCAAGCTCTCGGCACAGAACATCGCCTTCAACGAGGTGGCCCGCCAAGCCATCCTCACCGACCCGGAATTTCATGGCGGCTCGTTCCAGGACCGCGGCGTGATCCCCAAGCGCGGCCTGATGCTGGCGCGCATGGTCGGGCACATCACCTATCTGTCCGATGACTCCATGGGCGAGAAATTCGGCCGTGAGCTCAAGAGCGACAAGCTCAACTACGACTTCCACAGCGTCGAATTCCAGGTCGAAAGCTACCTGCGCTACCAAGGCGAGGAGTTCTCCGGGCGTTTCGACGCCAACACCTACCTGCTGATGACCAAGGCCCTGGACTACTTCGACCCGGCCGCCGCCCACGGTGGCGACCTGGCCGCAACCCTGGCCAACGTCACGGCGGACTATTGCGTGATGTCGTTCACCACCGACTGGCGTTTTTCGCCGGCACGCTCGCGGGAGATCGTCGACGCCCTGATCGCCGCGCGCAAGAACGTCTGCTACCTGGATATCGACTCGCCCTATGGCCACGATGCCTTCCTGATCCCGACCCCGCGCTACATCACGGGTTTCACGAACTACATGAACCGCATCGTCTGCTGAGGACCCTATGAGAGCCGACCTGGAAATCATCCAAGACTGGATCCCCGCCGGTAGCCGGGTACTCGACCTCGGTTGCGGTACCGGCGAGCTGCTGGCATCGCTGCGCGACAACAAGCAAGTCGCGGGCTATGGCCTGGAGATCGACCCCGACAATATCGCCCAGTGCGTGGCCAAGGGCGTCAACGTCATCGAGCAGGACCTGGACAAGGGGCTGGGCAATTTCGCCAGCAACAGCTTCGACGTAGTGGTCATGACCCAGGCCCTACAGGCCGTGGAGTACCCTGACCGGATCCTCGACGAAATGCTGCGCGTGGGCCGCCAGTGCATCATTACCTTCCCCAACTTCGGCCACTGGCGGTGCCGCTGGTACCTGGCGACCAAGGGTCGCATGCCGGTTTCCGACTTCATGCCGTATACCTGGTACAACACGCCGAACATCCACTTCTGCACCTTTGAAGACTTCGAGGCACTGTGCAGCGAGCGTCGCGCCCAGGTCCTCGACCGCCTGGCAGTCGACCACTTGCACCGCCACGGGTGGGCGAGCAGGCTATGGCCTAATCTTCTAGGGGAGATCGGCATTTACCGTGTCAGCAGCCCCGGCCTTCTGGAACACAAGGTCGCGGTCTGACCATCAGCTGAGGAGAACGAACATGCGCCGCTTGTTGAGCTTTTTACTGGTTGCCTGCCTGAGTGCGTCGGCAGTCGCTGCCGATGCCATCAAGGGTGAACGCAAGGAAGTCTTCGGGGATACGACGGTGCACTACAGCACCTTCATCTCCACCTTCCTGCAACCGGACACCGCCAAGGCCGCCGAACTGATCCGCAGCAAGAACCAGGGCGTGATCAACGTCTCGGTGATCAAGGCCGGCAAACCCGTGGTCACCCAGGTCAATGGCACAGTCAAGGACCTGACCAGCGCTTCGGTCCCGCTGAAGTTCAAGCAGATCACCGAGCAAGGTGCGATCTATTACATCGCCCAGTTCCCTGTCGAACAACAGGAAACCCGTACCTTCACCATTAACGTTGGCATTGATGGCAAGACCGAGACCATCAGTTTCAACCAAGAGCTTTTCCCAGGCGAATGATGACTTTCCAGCAACTCGTATTGGCCAGCCACAACGCTGGCAAACTCAAGGAACTGCAGGCCATGCTCGGTGACACCGTGCAACTGCGCTCCATCGGTGAGTTCAGCAGCGTAGAGCCGGAAGAAACCGGCCTGTCGTTCGTCGAGAACGCCATCCTCAAGGCGCGCAACGCTGCGCGCATCTCCGGCCTGCCGGCGCTGGCCGACGATTCGGGCCTGGCGGTGGACTTCCTCGGCGGCGCACCCGGTATCTACTCGGCGCGCTACGCCGATGGCCAGGGCGACGCAGCCAACAACGCCAAGCTGCTCGAAGCCCTCAAGGAGGTGCCCGAGCCCGAGCGTGGCGCCCAGTTCGTCTGCGTCCTGGCCCTGGTGCGCCACGCCGACGACCCGCTGCCGATTCTCTGCGAAGGGCTGTGGCATGGCCGTATCCTGACCCAGGCCAGTGGCGAACACGGCTTCGGCTACGATCCCTTGTTCTGGGTACCGGAGCGCAACTGCTCCAGCGCCGAACTCAGCCCTGCCGACAAGAACCAGATCAGCCACCGTGCCCGCGCCATGAGCCTGCTGCGTCAACGTCTGGGCCTGGCATGACCGATCGTTCGCCGGCACAGCCACTGCACCTGGGCGAGGCTGGCTTCACTTCCCAAGCACCACGGGCGGCCTTGCCGCAGCTGCCGCCCCTGGCGCTGTATATCCATATCCCGTGGTGCGTGCGCAAATGCCCGTACTGCGACTTCAACTCCCACGCCGCGACGCCCGAACTACCTGAAGAGGCCTACGTCGATGCCTTGCTGGCCGACCTCGACCAGGAATTGGGCGCAGTGTATGGCCGGCCGATCAGCTCGATCTTCTTCGGTGGCGGTACACCCAGCCTGTTCAGCGCCCGTGCCCTGGGCCGCCTGCTGGCAGGCGTGGAACAGCGCATTCCCTTCGCCAGCGATATCGAAATCACCCTGGAGGCCAACCCCGGGACGTTCGAGCAGGAGAAGTTCAAGGCCTACCGGCAGCTGGGCATCAACAGGTTGTCGATCGGCATCCAGAGCTTCCAGCAGGCCAAGCTCGAAGCACTGGGGCGCATCCACAATGGTGACGAGGCCATTCGTGCTGCCGACATGGCGCGCAACGCCGGGTTCGACAACTTCAATCTGGACCTGATGCACGGCCTGCCCGATCAAACCCTGGATGACGCCCTGGGCGACCTGCGCCAGGCCATTGCCCTGGCCCCCACGCACCTGTCCTGGTACCAGCTGACCCTGGAACCGAACACGGTGTTCTGGAACCAACCACCATTGCTGCCCGAGGACGACATCCTCTGGGACATCCAGGAAGCCGGCCAGGCCCTGCTGGCCAGCCACGGCTACAGCCAGTACGAAGTGTCGGCCTACGCCCAGCCAGGCCGGGCGGCTCGGCACAACCTCAATTACTGGAGTTTCGGTGATTTCATCGGCATCGGTGCCGGCGCCCACGGCAAGCTCAGCCACCCCGACGGGCGCATCCTGCGCACCTGGAAAACCCGCCTGCCCAAGGACTATCTCAACCCGGCCAAGGCCTTCAAGGCTGGCGAGAAGCTGTTGCCGGTGGACGAACTGCCGTTCGAGTTCCTGATGAATGCCCTGCGCCTGACCCAGGGCGTGGACGCCGAGCTGTTCAGCCAGCGCACGGGCCTGGCGCTGGAGCAACTGACGGCCGCACGGCGCGAGGCCGAACAAAAAGGCTTATTGCAGGTCGAAACGACGCGACTGGTCGCTACCCCGCGAGGCCAGTTGTTCCTCAACGACCTGCTGCAGTATTTCTTGACCTAAGGATTGCGAATGGACCTGGTACTCGACCTGCTCTCGACCGTTTCCCGCTGGAGTCGCAGCAACTTGTCGGAGATCTCGCTGGCCCTTGTGGGCTGCCTGCTGGTGCTGTTTGGCACCGACATCAAAGGCTGGGTAGAACAGCGCCTGGGCGGCCTGGCAGGCGCCTTGCGTGTGCCGTTCATGGCGGTGCTGGTGATGATCGGCAGTGGCGCCGCGTTGATCTATGCCACGCCCTGGGTGGTGCGCGGCCTGGCGCAGTTCAACAACTATGCGTTGGCGCCGGTGCTGCTGATTGTGCTGGTGTTGATTGGCGTTGTAGCCGATCGGCGCTGAATGCACCGCGGGGCAAGTCGAGACGTCTCGATTTGCCCCGCGATCAACATCCTTCAAGCCAGTTTTTCGAACTTCAAATCCCACACCCCATGCCCAAGTCGCTCGCCACGGCGCTCGAACTTGGTGATCGGGCGCTCGGCCGGGCGCTCGACGCACTTACCGTCGGCGGCCAGGTTGCGATAACCCGGGGCGACATTCATCACCTCCAGCATGTATTCGGCATAGGGCTCCCAGTCGGTAGCCATATGGAATACACCGCCTACCTTCAGCTTGCTGCGCACCAGCTCAGCGAACTCCGGTTGTACGATACGACGCTTGTGGTGACGGCTCTTGTGCCACGGGTCGGGGAAGAACAGCATCAGGCGATCAAGGCTGTTGTCGGCTACGCACTTGTTCAGCACTTCGATGGCATCGCAGTCATACACCCGCAGGTTCTTCAGGCCCTGGGTCAGTACGCCGTTGAGCAGCGCCCCCACACCCGGACGGTGTACTTCGACACCGATGAAGTCTTGCTCAGGCGCGGCAGCAGCCATTTCCAGCAGGGAATGGCCCATGCCGAAACCGATCTCCAGGGTACGTGGCGCCGAACGGCCAAATACCTGGTCGTAGTCCACCGGGCTCTCGGCCAGCGGCAGGATGAACAACGGCCCACCCTGCTCCAGGCCACGTTGCTGGCCTTCGGTCATGCGCCCGGCGCGCATCACGAAACTCTTGATGCGGCGGTGTTGGCGCTCTTCGCCTTCAGGGGAGATCGGCGTTTCTTGCGATTCAGTCATCAGGGGCTCTTACTTGATCAGACCATCCAGCGGCGACGAGGCGCTGGCATAGAGTTTTTTCGGCATACGCCCGGCGAGGTAGGCCATACGGCCGGCAACGATGGCGTGTTTCATGGCTTCGGCCATCATGATCGGCTGTTGGGCATTGGCGATTGCCGAGTTCATCAGCACCGCCTCGCAGCCCATTTCCATGGCGATGGTGGCATCGGATGCAGTGCCGACACCGGCGTCGACCAGCACAGGCACTTTCGATTCTTCGAGGATGATCTGCAAGTTGTACGGGTTGCAGATACCCAGGCCAGTACCGATCAGGCCGGCCAGCGGCATCACGGCGATACAACCGGCTTCGGCCAGTTGACGGGCAATGATCGGGTCGTCGCTGGTGTAGACCATCACGTCGAAGCCGTCCTTGACCAGCACTTCGGCGGCCTTGAGGGTTTCGATCACGTTGGGGAACAGGGTTTTCTGGTCGGCCAGTACTTCCAGCTTGACCAGGTTGTGGCCGTCGAGCAGCTCACGGGCCAGGCGGCAGGTGCGTACAGCTTCGACCGCGTCGTAGCAACCGGCGGTGTTCGGCAGGATGGTGTAGCGGTCCGGCGGCAGCACATCGAGCAGATTCGGCTCGCCCGGGTTCTGGCCGATGTTGGTACGACGCACGGCCACGGTGACGATCTCGGCTCCCGAGGCCTCGATGGCCAGGCGGGTTTCTTCAAGGTCACGGTATTTGCCGGTGCCGACCAGCAGGCGCGACTGGAAGGTACGGCCGGCCAGAGTGAAGGGCTTGTCGCTGCGGAGGTTGCTCATCGGAAATCCTCTGAAAGGTTGAGGGACTTGCAAGGTAATCCTGGGGTCCTAGCCGCCGCCGATGGCATGCACGACTTCGACCTGGTCGCCATCACGCAACGCCGTGGCGGCGTGCTGGCTACGTGGCACGATATCCAGGTTGAGCTCTACCGCGACGCGGCGCCCGACAAGGTCCAGGCGGGTCAGCAGGGCCTCGACGCTTTCGCCATCGGGCAACTCGAAGGGTTCACCGTTCAATTGAATGCGCATGCGCACGGCCACCATTATTTTTAGGGGCCCGCATTCTAGCCCCGATCAGGTGCTGCGACCAAGGCCAAGCATCGCCATTCGTCTCGATTTGGACCGCTGGGTCAACCCAGGCGCCAGGCAGCCAGGCCCAGGCACAGCCAGCCACCGAGGAATGCCAGGCCGCCGATGGGTGTGACGATACCCAACTTGCCGATGCCGCTCAGGGTCAGCAAGTACAGGCTACCGGAGAACAGCACGATCCCCAGGGCGAACAGACCACCGGCCCACCCCACCAGGCGTCCCGGCAACTGGGTAGCCAGGACGGCAACCCCGAGCAGGGCCAGGGCATGGACCAGCTGATAGGTCACACCGGTGTGAAAAATGGCCAGGTATTCGCTGCTCAGGCGCCCCTTGAGGCCATGAGCAGCAAAGGCGCCCAGGGCCACGCCGGTGAATCCGAAAAACGCCGCAAGCAGCAGAAAGCTACGAAGCATGGGATGACTCCTAGTCAGCACAGGGTCTGTATAATGGCCCGCTCCATCGGTTCGGCCAAGCCATCACCTATGTTGTCTTCCCTTTTCCGTCGCCTTACCCGCGCCCTGCTCTGGTTTGCCGCTGGCAGTGTCCTGCTGGTACTGGTATTTCGCTGGGTCCCGCCACCCGGCACGGCGCTGATGGTCGAACGCAAGGTCGAGTCCTGGTTCAACGGCCAGCCGATCGACCTGCAACGGGACTGGGAGCCGTGGGAGAACATCTCCGATGAGCTCAAGCTGGCGGTGATCGCCGGCGAAGACCAGAAGTTCGCCTACCACTGGGGCTTTGACTTCCATGCCATCCAGGCGGCGCTGGCCCATAACGAACGCGGTGGCAGTATCCGCGGCGCCAGCACCCTGAGCCAGCAAGTGGCCAAGAACCAGTTCCTCTGGGCTGGCCGTAGCTGGCTGCGCAAGGGCCTGGAAGCCTGGTTCACCGCGTTGATCGAGCTGCTGTGGTCGAAAGAGCGGATTCTTGAGGTCTATCTCAACAGCGCTGAATGGGGTGAAGGCGTGTTTGGCGCGCAGGCCGCAGCGCGGCACCACTTTGGCGTCGATGCCCGTCAACTATCGCGCCAACAGGCCAGCCTGCTGGCTGCGGTGCTGCCCAGCCCGTTGAACTGGAGTGCCAGCCGGCCAAGCACTTATGTGGCGCGACGTGCCGGCTGGATTCGCCAGCAGATGCGCCAGCTGGGCGGTAGTGGTTATCTGGCGCAGCTGGACAGCCCGCGCCGGGCGCCCTGGAGCCAATAAAAAACCCGGCAAAGCGCACACTTTGCCGGGTTTTTTATTGGCTGATTACTGGGTAACCGCCTTAGAACGCGCCCATATAGTCACGTTTGCCCACTTCGACACCGTTGTGACGCAGGATTGCGTAAGTGGTGGTGACGTGGAAGAAGAACTGTGGCAGGCCGTAGGTCAGCAAATAAGCCTGGCCACTGAAGCGCTTCTCTTTCGGCGTGCCCGGACGGGTCACGATTTCGATGCCTTCCTTGCCGTCGATCTGCGCCGGCGCAACGCCATCCAGGAAAGCCAGAACCTTACTGATCAGCGCTTGCAGTTCAGCAAAGGTGGTTTCGCTGTCATCGTATTTCGGCAACTCGACCTCAGCCAGGCGCGCCGATACACCCTTGGCGAAATCAACAGCGATCTGCACCTGGCGAACCAGTGGAAACATATCCGGATACAGGCGAGCCTGGAGGAAGACGCTCGGATCAATGTTTTTCGCCGTGGCGTGAGCTTCGGCCTTGTTCAGAACATCACTCAAGGCGTTGAGCATTTGCTTGAAAACAGGAACAGAAGCGGCGTACAAGGAAATGGTCATAACAGTCTCGACAGGGGTGGCGGAGAATCATGAAAAAGCCCCGACACGTCGGGGCTTTTTGGTTATTGCCGTATCGCGAATCAGACTGCGATCAAGGCTTTGACCTTGTTCATCGCATTCTTTTCCAGCTGGCGAATCCGCTCGGCAGACACGCTGTATTTCTCGGCCAGGTCATGCAAGGTGGCCTTTTCCTCGGCTAGCCAGCGCTGGTAGAGGATGTCACGGCTGCGATCATCCAGGCCCTGCAGGGCTTCGTGCAGGTTGCTGGTGGAGTTGTCACTCCAGTCGGCATCCTCCAGTTGACGCGCCGGGTCGTAACGGTGGTCTTCCAGGTAGTTGGCCGGCGACTGGAATGCACTGTCGTCGTCGGCTTCACTGGCCGGGTCGAAGGCCATGTCCTGACCGGTCAGGCGGCTCTCCATCTCACGCACTTCACGCGGCTCGACACCCAGGCTTTCGGCAACACGATGAACTTCATCGTTGTTCAGCCAGGCCAGGCGTTTTTTCTGGCTGCGCAGGTTGAAGAACAGCTTGCGCTGGGCCTTGGTGGTGGCCACTTTGACGATGCGCCAGTTACGCAGGATGAACTCGTGAATCTCGGCCTTGATCCAGTGCACCGCAAAGGACACCAGGCGTACACCCATCTCAGGGTTGAAACGCTTGACCGCTTTCATCAGCCCGACATTGCCTTCCTGGATCAGGTCAGCCTGGGCCAGCCCGTAGCCGGAATAGCTGCGAGCGATATGTACGACAAACCGCAGGTGGGCGAGCACCATTTGCCGAGCCGCCTCAAGATTCTGCTCATAGTAGAGACTCTCGGCCAGTTCACGCTCCTGCTCCGGCGTCAGCAATGGAATGCTGTTGACCGTGTGCACATAGGCTTCCAGGTTTGCGCCGGGAACCAGGGCATAGGCAGGTTGCAACGAAGTGGTCATACGAAAAAACCTCCGACTCACTAAACTCGTGCCCTCAGGCACTGCCAACATTGACCGGAAACCGCGAAACAAGTTCCCTAAAAATGAAAAGAGTCAATAGCAGCAAAAAGACACTATCGCGGTGCAAGCTCGCTCAGGTGGCGGGCGACCGCAATCCAAGCACCGATATACCCTAACAGTACCGCACCAAGCAAGAGCGACAGACCATCGGCAGATGGCACACCGGCCAGGGAAAAATCACTGCCATACAGGTCGGAAAGCCCGATAACCGCGTCGTTGAGCCAGTCAAGGCCAAACGCGAGTACTCCCCAGGCCAATACCCCCGCACCCAGGCCATACAAGGCACCCATGTACAGGAAAGGTCGGCGAACATAGCTGTCTGTGCCGCCTACAAGCTTGATCACCTCGATCTCGGTACGGCGGTTCTCGATGTGCAGGCGAATTGTGTTACCAATTACCAAAAGCAGTGCCGAAACCAGCAAGACCGTCAGACCGAAGACAAAGCGGTCGCCCAGTTTGAGGATGGCCGCCAGGCGTTCGACCCAGAGCAGGTCCAGTTGCGCCACATCGACCTTGGGCAGTTCCGCAAAGCGCTGGCGCAAGGCTTCAAGGGCAGGTTTGTCGACTTCGGCCGGGGTCACCACGACCACACCGGGCAACGGGTTTTCAGGTAGTTCCCGCAGCGCATCGCCCAGGCCGGACTGCTGCTGGAACTCTTCCAGTGCTTTCTCGCGGCTGACGTACTCGGCCTCGGCCACGCCGGGCAGGCCCTTGATCTGCTCACGCAGGGCCTCGCCATCAGCGGTGCTGGCGTCAAGCTTGAGATACAGGGATATCTGCGCCGCGCGCTGCCAGGAACCGCCCAGCCGCTCGACGTTGCTCAACAGCAGCGACAAGCCCATGGGCAGGCTCAGGGCCACGGCCATCACCAGGCAGGTAAAGAAGCTGCCGATGGGCTGCTTGCCCAGGCGGCGCAGGCTGTCCATGAGGCTTGAGCGGTGGCTTTCCAGCCAGGCGTGCAGCAGGGTGCGAAAGTCAGGACCATCATCGTCATGGCTGTCGCGCTTTTTCTTTTCCGGCTGTGGATCAGCGGCCTTGGGCGCTACCCGCTCGGAAACCTTGGGACTACGTGTTGCACTCATTGCCCGGCCTCCCCGTCGCCGATCAAGCGGCCGCGCTGCAAGGTCAGCATGCGATGGCGCATGCGCGCGATCAGTGCCAGGTCATGACTGGCGATCAGCACGCTGGTGCCCAGGCGGTTGATATCTTCGAATACACCCATGATTTCCGCGGCCAGGCGCGGGTCGAGGTTACCGGTGGGTTCGTCCGCCAACAGCAGAGCCGGGCGGTGGACGATGGCGCGGGCGATACCGACACGCTGTTGCTGGCCGGTGGACAGGTCGCCCGGGAACAGCTCGGCCTTGTCCGACAAGGCCACGCGCTCCAGCGCCGAATCGACCCGCTTGGCAATTTCGACCTTGGACAGGCCAAGGATCTGCAGTGGCAGGGCGACGTTGTTGAATACGGTGCGGTCGAACAACAACTGGTGGTTCTGGAACACGACGCCGATCTGGCGGCGCAGGAAGGGGATCTGCGCGGTGCTGATCTGCCCCAGGTCCTGCCCGGCCAACAGCAGCTTGCCGCTGGTCGGTCGCTCCATGGCCAGCAACAGGCGCAGCAAGGTGCTCTTGCCCGCGCCGGAATGGCCGGTGACGAACAGGAATTCGCCCCGACGCACCCGAAAACTCAACTCATGCAGGCCTACGTGGCCATTGGGGTAGCGCTTGGCGACCTGTTCGAATCGAATCATGGATGCTCCCGCTCGGCAAACAGTGCTTTCACGAAGGGTTCGGCTTCGAAGGTGCGCAGATCGTCGATGCCTTCGCCCACGCCAATATAGCGGATCGGCAGGCCGAACTGCTTGGCCAGGGCGAAGATCACCCCGCCCTTGGCAGTGCCATCGAGCTTGGTCAGGGCAAGGCCTGTCAGCTCGACGCTCTGGTTGAAGTGCTTGGCCTGGTTGATGGCGTTCTGGCCAGTGCCGGCGTCCAGCACCAGCAGGACTTCGTGCGGTGCGTCGGCATCGAGCTTGCCGATGACGCGACGGACTTTCTTCAGCTCTTCCATCAGGTTGTCTTTGGTGTGCAGGCGACCGGCGGTATCGGCGATCAGCACATCAATACCGCGGGCCTTGGCCGCCTGGACGGCGTCGAAGATCACCGAGGCGGAATCGGCACCGGTGTGCTGGGCGATCACCGGGATCTGGTTGCGCTCGCCCCACACCTGCAACTGCTCGACCGCGGCGGCACGGAAGGTGTCACCGGCGGCCAGCATGACCTTCTTGCCTTCGAGCTGGAGCTTTTTCGCCAGCTTGCCGATGGTGGTGGTCTTGCCGGCGCCGTTGACGCCGACCACCAGGATCACGAAAGGCTTGGCCTGGGCCTGGATGCGCAAGGGCTGCTCGACCGGCTTGAGCAGATCGGCCAGTTCACCTTGCAAGGACTTGTACAGGGCATCGCTGTCGGCGAGCTGCTTGCGCGCGACCTTCTGGGTCAGGCTCTGGACGATCACCGAGGTGGCCTCGACGCCCACATCGGCGGTCAGCAGGCGGGTTTCGATTTCGTCGAGCAGGTCGTCATCAATGGCTTTCTTGCCCAGGAACAGGCTTGCCATGCCCTCGCCGATACTGGCGCTGGTCTTTGAAAGGCCCTGCTTGAGGCGGGCGAAGAAACCGCCCTTGCTCTCTTCATTGCGGGCAGGCTCAGGCACCTCGACCGGCTCGGCCTCTACCACCGGCACAACGGTAGCAACCGGGACAACAGGCGCTACAGGCGCTACAGGCGCTACAGGCGCTACAGGCGCTACAGGCGCTACAGGCGCTACAGGCGCTACAGGCTCGGGGGTAATGACCGGAGTGGCAACGGGTTCAGCCTGGGCAACGACAACCGGCGCAGGCTCGGTTACAACAGCCGCGACAGGTGCCGGGCGTTCCGGGATGGGCGGAGGCGAGTGAGGCTCAAGATCGGCCACCAATGCAACCGGCTCTTCAGGCACCGGCAGAACCAGGCCGGCGGGCGGCGTGGGCGGGGCCTCGAAGGCAACAACCGGCGGCACGGCGGGAGCTGGCTCTGGCGCAGGCTCCGCAGCTGCAACAGGTGCCGGCGCCGGTGCCGGCGTAACCGCTGCCGGAGCATCCGCAGCCGGCACCTCGGCGGTCAGCGCTGCAGGCTGCTCCGGTTCGGTCGGCTCAGGGGCTTGTGGCTGCTCGGCAACGGGTTGCTGCGGCTTTCTGCGCAGCCAGCCGAACAGGCCTTTCTTTTCACCGGCCGCGGCCGGCGTCTTTTTGTCGTCGTTGGAACCAAACATGGAAGACGGCTATCTCAGGGTAGCGATGCGCCACTGCGGCGCCTCGAAAATACTTTTAACGCAGAACAGACTACTTTTATTCCGGCTCGTTCATGCGCAACATTTTGTCTTGAGGCCTGTGGGTCAGATCCACGACAGGCATGGTCGTCAGGCAACCGGATCAGTATCCTAGCACCTCCTAGCCCGCTGACGCTAAGACCACGCGGGCAGCCCTACAGGTTAAACAACGTATGAATGCTCTAGCCCGCCGCGCCGCTGGCCTGTTGCTCAGCACAGTTTTTCTGCCGCTCGCCGCCTTTGCCGCCGATCCGCAACCTACTCATGAGTTCATTCTCGACAACGGCCTGAAAGTGGTCGTGCGCGAGGACCACCGAGCGCCGGTGGTGGTTTCGCAAATCTGGTACAAGGTCGGCTCCACCTACGAATCCCCGGGCCAGACCGGTCTTTCCCATGCCCTGGAACACATGATGTTCAAGGGCAGCGAGAAGCTCGGCCCCGGCGAAGCCTCGCGCATCCTGCGTGACCTGGGCGCTGAAGAGAACGCATTCACCAGCGACGACTACACCGCCTACTACCAGGTGCTGGCCCGCGACCGCCTGCCCGTCGCCCTCGAGCTAGAAGCAGACCGCATGGCCAGCCTGCGCCTGCCGGCCGACGAGTTCAGCCGCGAAATCGAGGTCATCAAGGAGGAGCGCCGCCTGCGCACCGATGACCAGCCCAGCGCCAAGGCGTTCGAACTGTTCAGCGCCATGGCCTTCCCCGCCAGCAGCTACCGCACCCCGACCATCGGCTGGATGGCCGACCTGGACCGCATGAAGGTCGAGGAGCTGCGTCACTGGTACGAATCCTGGTATGCACCGAACAACGCCACGCTGGTGGTCGTTGGTGACGTCACCGCCGACGAGGTCAAGGGCCTTGCCCAGCGCTTCTTCGGTCCGATTGCCAAGCGTGCGATCCCACCAGCCAAGCTGCCATTGGAACTGGCCGAGCCGGGTCTGCGCGAAACCACCCTGCATGTACGCACCCAACTGCCGAGCCTTATCTACGGTTTCAACGTCCCGGGCCTGGCCACCGCCAAGGAACCGCGCACCGTGCATGCCCTGCGCCTGATCTCGGCCCTGCTGGACGGCGGCTACAGCGCTCGCCTGCCGAGCCGGCTGGAACGCGGCCAGGAGCTGGTCTCCGGCGCCTCGTCCAATTACAACCCGTTCACCCGCGGCGACAGCCTGTTCCTGATCTCGGCCACGCCGAACCAGCAGAAGAACAAGACCCTGGCCGAGGTTGAAACCGGTATCTGGAAACTGCTCGACGAACTCAAGACTACCCCACCAACCGCTGAAGAACTTGAACGCGTGCGCGCCCAAGTGATCGCGGGGCTGGTCTACGACCGCGACTCCATCAGCAGCCAGGCCACGGCCATCGGCATGCTGGAAACCGTCGGCCTGTCGTGGAAGCTGATCGACAGTGAACTCGACGAACTCAAAAGCGTGACCCCGGCCGACATCCAGAACGCTGCGCGCACCTACTTCACCCGTGAACGCCTGAGCGTTGCACACGTACTGCCCGAGGAGACCGCTCATGAGTGATCGCAGCGCACCCCGCTACACCCTGATCGGCCTCGGCGTCCTGGTGCTGGTTGGCGCCGTGGCGTTCTTCCTGGCCAAGCCCGCCCAGTCGGACAACGCCGCGCAACCTGCGGGCAGCACCGCCGCCAAGCCGGCCAACACCCTGCAGACCCTGGCCGAACTGGACGGCAAGGCTCCCAGCCGCCGTCAGTTGAACATCCAGACCTGGAACACCACCGAAGGCGCCAAGGTACTGTTCGTCGAAGCCCGCGAGCTGCCGATGTTCGACCTGCGCCTGACCTTCGCCGCCGGCAGCAGCCAGGATGGCGACGCCCCAGGCCTGGCGACCCTGACCAACGCCATGCTCAACGAGGGGGTTGCCGGTAAAGACGTGACTGCCATTGCCGAAGGCTTCGAGGGCCTGGGCGCAGACTTTGGCAACGGCGCATACCGCGACATGGCCGTGGCCACCCTGCGCAGCCTGAGCGCGACAGACAAACGCGAACCGGCGCTGAAGCTGTTCGCCGAGGTCGTCGGCAAACCGACCTTCCCGCAGGATGCCCTCGAACGCATCAAGAACCAGATGCAGGCAGGCTTCGAGTACCAGAAGCAGAACCCGGGCAAGCTGGCCAGCATCGCGCTGTTCGAGCGCCTGTACGGCAACCACCCTTACGCCCACCCCAGCGACGGCACTGCCAAGAGCATCCCGCCGATCACCCTGGAGCAACTGCGCGCCTTCCACGCCAAGGCCTACACCGCAGGCAACGCGGTCATTGCCCTGGTCGGCGACCTGAGCCGCAGCGAAGCCGAAGCCATTGCCGCACAGGTCTCTTCAGCCCTGCCCAAGGGCCCGGCGCTGGCCAAGCTGGCGCAACCCACCGAGCCCAAACCTGGCACCACGCACATCGACTTCCCGTCCAAGCAGACCCACCTGATGCTGGCCCAGCTGGGCATCGACCGCAACGATCCGGACTATGCCGCGCTGTCGCTGGGCAACCAGATCCTCGGCGGCGGCACCTTCGGTACCCGCTTGATGAGCGAAGTGCGCGAAAAACGCGGCCTGACCTACGGCGTATACTCGGTATTCAGCCCGATGCAGGTCCGTGGCCCGTTCATGATCAACCTGCAGACCCGTGCCGAACTCAGCGAAGGCACGCTCAAGCTGGTCCAGGACATCCTCGGCGATTACCTCAAGACCGGCCCGAGCCAGCAGGAGCTGGACGACGCCAAGCGTGAGCTGGCCGGCAGCTTCCCGCTGTCCAATGCCAGCAACGCCAGCATCGTCGGCCAACTGGGCGCCATCGGTTTCTACAACCTGCCGCTGACCTGGCTGGAAGACTACATGCAACAATCCCAGGCCCTGACCACCGAACAGGTCAAGGCTGCCCTGAACAAACACCTGGCTGCGGACAAGATGGTCATCGTCACCGCTGGCCCAAGCGTGCCGCAAAAGCCTTTGCCGCCGCCCACTGACAAACCCGCCGAGCAGCCGCTTGGCGTACCGGAGCATTAATGGCCAGTCCATCTGCAAAATCGGCCAAGCCACACCACGGCACCGGCCAACTGCGCATCATCGCTGGCGAATGGCGCAGCCGTCGCCTGAGCTTCCCCGACGCCCCCGGCCTGCGCCCAACGCCGGACCGGGTGCGCGAGACGCTGTTCAACTGGCTCGCGCCGCATATCGAAGGCGCCAAAGTGCTCGATGCCTTTGCCGGCAGCGGCGCCCTGTACCTTGAGGCGCTGTCCCGTGGTGCATCCGAGGCGGTAGCACTGGACAGCAACCCGGCTGCCATCGCCAGCCTGCGGCAGAACCTGGAGCTGTTGCGCTGCCCGCGTGGCCAGTTGATCCAGAGCGACGCCCAGCGTTACCTCCAGGGCGAGCCGAAAATGGCCTTCGACCTGGTGTTCCTGGATCCACCGTTCCACCAGGAACTGCTGCCCACCACCTGCGCCCTGCTCGAAGAGCGCAACTGGCTGGCTGCCAATGCCTGGATCTACACCGAAAGCGAAACCCCGCCCTCGACCCTGCAACTGCCTGGCAACTGGCGCCTGCACCGGGAAAAGAAAGCCGGCCAGGTGTACTACGCGCTCTGGCAACGCGGCTGATTGAACGCAGAAAGGCGCAACGGACGTTACACTTGTAACCAACCGTTGCGCCTTTTTTTTGCCGAGATACCTTCGATGTCCCCTTCTCCGTCCAGCCCCTTCAAACCCGCCCTGGGACTGGGTAACCCGCATATGCAGACGCTATGGGGGCCGCTGTGGCGCAAATCTGCTGCGTTGAGCCGTCTACGCGAACGGCTGTGGCTCACCGATGGCGACTTTCTTGATCTCGACTGGCACGGCCCGCACGAAACCTCCACGCCGCTGGTGCTGGTGCTGCATGGGCTGACCGGCTCATCCAGCTCTCCCTATGTCATCGGCTTGCAACAGGCCCTGGCTGGCCGTGGCTGGGCCAGCGTGGCGCTGAACTGGCGCGGCTGCTCGGGCGAGCCGAACCTGCTTGCGCGCAGCTACCACTCCGGCGCCAGTGAGGATCTTGCCGAGGCCATCGATCACATCCGCGCCAGCCGCCCGCAAGCACCGCTGTATGCCGTGGGGTATTCGCTGGGGGGCAACGTGTTGCTCAAGCACCTGGGGGAAGTGGGCTCGGCGAGCCAGTTGGAGGCGGCGGTGGCGGTATCGGTACCCTTCCGCCTGGACCATTGTGCCGACCGCATCGGTCTCGGCTTTTCCAAGGTATATCAGGCACATTTCATGCGCGCCATGCTGGCCTACGTGAAAGATAAACAACGCCACTTCCGACATCACGACCACCAGGAAGGCCTGGCCGCCCTGGAGCGCCTGGGCTCGCTGGAGAACCTGCGCACGTTCTGGGATTTCGATGGCCGGGTGACGGCGCCCCTCAATGGTTTTGTCGATGCCAAGGACTATTACCGCCGAGCATCGAGTCGCTACTTTCTCGGTGAAAACCGTACGCCGACGCTGATCATCCATTCCAGCGATGATCCGTTCGTGTTCAGCCACAGCCTGCCTTCGACCAATGAATTGCCGCCACAGACCACCTTCGAGCTGCACGCGCGCGGTGGTCATGTGGGGTTTGTCGATGGGAGCCTGCGAAATCCCGGGTATTACCTGGAACGGCGGATTCCGCAGTGGTTGGCGGGAAACTTATAGTGGGAGCGGGCTTGCCCCCATTTTTCAGTCGCCCGTAGCCACCCGCCGTTGCGGGTTGGTGATCCACTCGCTCCACGACCCGGCATACAGCTTGCCCAGCGGATACCCCGCCAACGCCAGGGCGAACAGGTTGTGGCACGCCGTTACGCCCGAGCCGCAATACGCCACCAACTGTTCCGGTGAGCGCTTGCCGATTTTTTTGGCAAAGCGCTGCTTGAGCTGGTCGGCCGGCAAGAAGCGACCATCGGCGCCGAGGTTATCTGTAAACGCCGCGCACTGCGCCCCGGGAATATGCCCGGCCACCGGATCGATCGGCTCCACTTCACCACGAAAACGCGGCAAGCCTCGGGCATCGATCAGGGTCATCTCGGGTTGCCCCAGGCGCTCGACCAACTGATCGGCGGCAATCACCAGGTTCATGTCGGGTTCACCGCTGAAACTGCCCTCACGCCTGGCCGGCGGATCGAGGCTCAAGGGCAAACCGGCCGCATGCCAGGCCTTCAAGCCGCCATCGAGAATGGACACCCCGCTACGCTTGCCCAGCCAGGCCAGCAGCCACCAGGCGCGGGCGGCAAAGGCACCTGGACCATCGTCATACAGGACGATCTCACTGTCGTTGTCGATGCCCCAGCTGCGCAGGCGCTCGACCAGGCGCAGGGGGTCAGGCAGCGGATGTCGCCCGGTCACACCCTTGACGATCGGTCCGCTGAGGTCACGTTCAAGGTCGGCAAAATGCGCCCCGGCGATATGTCCTTCGGCGTAGCTGCGCTGACCATAATCAATATCCTCCAGAGCAAAACGACAATCGAGAATCACCAGCGCCGGCGCCTCCAGGCGTTCGGCCAATTGCTGGGCGGTGATCAGTTGCGCGAGGGGCATGACAGTCTCCTGAACGATTGAACGAGTAGGGCCCGGGCTTTATTGCTCCAGTGCCTGATTGAGCGAAACGTAGAATTCCTGGCACAACGCATCCACCGCCGGACGGGCCTTGGCGGTGACAAAACCGAGCTCGAGTACCAACACCTGATAGATCCCGCGCTTGAAGGCGTCCTCGCTCAGGTGGGTCGAATTCTCCCGGGTGGTACACAAAAACCGCACCCAGGAGGTCAGCACGATCCAGGCGTTGAGGGTCAGCGACTCGATCTGCACGGCGTCCATCTGGACGATTTCAGCTTCGACAAAACCGCGATAGATGGCTTGCCCCTGGATCAGGCAACGCTGGGAGAAACGCCGGTAGCGGGCTGCCAGCTCCTTGTCGCTGTCGAGCAAGTGTTCGAGGTCACGGTGCAGAAATCGGTAGTTCCACATCGCCGCCAGCAACTCCTTGAGGTAGAAGCGCTTGTCATCGACCGTCGAAGGCCGCCCCTGGGGCGGGCGCAGGAAGCTCTCCACCAGCTCTTCATACTGGGTGAAGAGCACGGCAATGATTTCCTGCTTGTTGGCGAAGTGGTAGTAGAGGTTGCCCGGGGAAATCTCCATGTGAGCGGCAATGTGGTTGGTACTGACACTGCGTTCGCCTTGCTGGTTGAACAGCTCCAGGCTGTTTTGCACGATGCGCTCGCGGGTCTTGATGCGCGGGGCCATGATCAGTTCCAGATACCGGGCGTGAATGAATGGGTCCATCTTACGGTTTATCCCGATGCGGATGTACCTGCCTGTCGTCAAAAAGGGGTCGCAAAAGAATCAGATTAGAGTATAAGCTCTAGAAAAAACGCTGCCGTGGAGTTTCGCATGACCGCCAATGCTGCTCGTCTTTTGCCTTCGACCGCCCTTGAAGAACTCACCGCGCAGTTCAGCGCCCAACGCCAGGCGTTTGCCGGCAACCCCATGCCGCCACTGGCCCAGCGCCGACAATGGCTCAAGAGCTTGCGCCAATTGCTGCTCAGCCAACAGGACGCCCTGATCCAGGCCATCAGCGAAGACTTCAGCGGCCGCAGCGCCGACGAAACCCGGCTGGCCGAGTTGATGCCGAGCATCCAGGGGCTGCACCATGCCGAGCGCCACACCAAGCAATGGATGAAAGACTCGCCGCGCAAGGTCGGCCTGGCCTTCCAGCCCGCCAGCGCCAAGGTGCTGTACCAACCACTGGGTGTGGTCGGGATCATCGTGCCGTGGAACTACCCGCTGTTCCTCGCCATCGGGCCGCTGACCGGCGCCCTGGCCGCAGGCAACCGGGTCATGCTCAAGCTCAGCGAAGCCACGCCAGCGACCGGTCTGCTGCTCAAGCAGCTGCTGGAATCGATCTTCCCCACGGACCTGGTCAGCGTCGTGCTGGGCGAGGCGGAAGTCGGCGAAGCCTTTTCACGCCTGCCCTTCGACCACCTTTTGTTCACCGGCGCGACCAGCATCGGTCGCCATGTGATGCTGGCAGCGGCGCAGAACCTGACCCCGGTCACCCTGGAGCTGGGCGGTAAATCCCCGGCCATCGTTTCGGCTACCGTGCCCCTGAAAGACGCCGCCGAACGCATCGCCTTCGGCAAGACCCTAAACGCCGGACAGACCTGTGTGGCCCCGGACTACGTGCTGGTGCCACGCGAACGCCTGGATGACTTTGCCAGCGCTTATCGCAGTGTCGTCCACCGCTTTTACCCGACCGTGGCCGACAACCCGGACTACAGCGCGATCATCAACCCACGCCATCTGGCGCGCCTGGACAGCTACCTGAGCGATGCCCGCGACAAGGGCGCAAAAATCGTCGACCTGTACCCCCAGGAACCCCGCCAGGGCCGCCGTTTGCCGCCTCACCTGTTGCTGCAAGTCAGCGACGACATGCGTGTGATGCAAGATGAGATCTTCGGGCCGCTGCTGCCGCTGGTGCCCTACGACAACCTCGATGAGGCGCTGCAGTACATCAACCAGCGCCCGCGCCCGCTGGCGCTCTATTACTTCGGCTACGACCGCGCCGAGCAACAGAAAGTGCTCGATAACACCCATTCCGGCGGTGCCTGCCTCAACGACACTTTGCTGCACGTGGCCCAGGATGACCTGCCCTTCGGCGGCGTCGGCCCTTCGGGCATGGGTCACTACCACGGCCATGAGGGCTTCCTGACCTTCAGCAAGGCCAAGGCGGTCTTCGCCAAGCAGCGCTTCAATGCCGCCCGGCTCATCTACCCGCCCTACGGCAAGTCGTTGATCAAGCTGGTGTACAAACTGTTCATTCGCTAACAACACCCAACAGGCACAACAACAATGACCACAAGCCTGCCCGCATCACCCACCCTGAGCCGTCGCGGCCTGCTCAAGTTCAGCCTCGGCGCCACGGCCTTTCTGGCCACCGCCGGGCTGGGCGCCAGCCTCAGCGGTTGTTCGGCACAGGCGCCCGCCAGCGGTTTCATCACCCTGCGCCAGGGCGACCTGCCCATTTTATACGCCGTGATCCCGGTGATCCTCGCTGGCACCGCTGCCCCCGACACTCGCGAAGCGCTGCTGCATCGCCTGGACACCAAGCTCGCGAGCCTGTCCCCGGCGATGCTCAAGCTGACCCTGCAGTTGCTCGATGTGCTGGCCCTGCCAGTGACGCGCGGACCATTGACTGGCATCTGGGGCAGTTGGGAAAACGCCAGCAGCGAGCAGATCGTGGCCTTCCTGCGGCGCTGGGAAAACAGCTCGCTGAACCTGCTGCGCATGGGCCATGCCTCGCTGCTGCAACTGTTGCAGATGGCCTGGTACGAGATGCCTGAATCCTGGGCGCACTGCGGCTACCCAGGCCCACCCAAGGTCTGACCCCCCCATAACGACAAGAGGCTGAAGATGCCCGTACTCGACCTGTTTCGCGAAGGCCTTGCCCGCGGCTGGAAAACCCGTGACGCCTCGCGCCTGGACCACGACCTGACCCTGGAAGCCGATGTCGCCATTATCGGCAGCGGTGCCGGCGGCGCCACCAGCGCCGAGCTGCTCAGTGCCGCCGGCTTCAAGGTATTGTTGATCGAAGAAGGCCCGCTCAAGACCAGCAGCGACTTCCACCTGCTCGAAGACCAGGCCTATGCCAGCCTCTATCAGGAAGGCATTGGCCGCATGAGCAAGGATGGCGCCATTACCATCCTGCAAGGCCGCGCCGTGGGCGGCACCACGCTGATCAACTGGACCTCGAGCTTTCGCACCCCCGAGCCGACCCTGCAGCACTGGGCCCGCGAGCATGACGTCAAAGGCTTGAGCAGCGCAGAACTGACGCCTTATTTCGAGCGCATGGAGCAGCGCCTGGGCATCGCGCCCTGGGCCATGCCGCCCAATGCCAACAACGAGGCACTGCGGCGCGGCTGCGAGGCCCTGAACTACAGCTGGAAGGTGATTCCGCGCAACGTGCGCGGCTGCTGGAACCTGGGCTACTGCGGCATGGGTTGCCCGGTCAACGCCAAGCAGTCCATGCTGGTGACCACCATTCCGGCCACCCTGGAGAAGGGCGGCGAGCTGCTCTACCTGGCTCGCGCCGAACGTCTGGTCCACGATGGCGAGCGCATCAGCAGCCTGCAATGCGTAGCCATGGACGAGCGCTGCGTGAACCCCACCGGGCGCCAGATCCACGTCAAGGCACGGCATTACATTCTCGCCGGCGGCGGTATCAACAGCCCGGCGCTACTGCTGCGCTCGGATGCCCCCGACCCGCATGAGCGCCTGGGTAAGCGCACGTTTCTGCACTTGGTCAACTTCAGCGCCGGCCTGTTCAAGGACAAGGTCAACCCCTTCTACGGTGCACCGCAGTCGATCTATTCCGATCACTTCCAGTGGCGCGACGGCGTCGCCGGCCCGGTCGGCTACAAACTCGAAGTGCCACCGCTGCAGCCTGCGCTGGCCGCCACCCTGCTCGGTGGTTTTGGCCACGACAATGCGCTGCGCATGGAGCAACTGCCCAACACTCACGTCATGCTCGCCCTGCTGCGCGACGGTTTCCACCCCGAAAGCGTCGGTGGCGAAGTGCAGTTGCGCGGTGACGGCACGCCAGTGCTCGACTACCCCGTGTCCCCCTACCTGTGGGAAGGCATACGCCGCGCTTTCCACACCATGGCCGAGATCCAGTTCGCCGCCGGGGCCGAGGCGGTACTGCCAATGCACAGTGACGGTCGTTACGTGAATACCCTGGCCGAAGTCCGGCAAATGATCGACAACCTGAGCCTTGAGCTGTTTCGCACCCGCCTTGGCAGCGCCCACGTCATGGGCGGTTGCACCATGGGCGAAGACCCGCGCCGAGCGGTCTGCGACAGCCTCGGACGGCATCATCAGCTGGCCAACCTGTCGGTTCACGACGGCTCGTTGTTCCCCACCAGCATCGGCGCCAACCCGCAACTGTCGGTGTATGGCCTCACCGCCCGGCTCACCGATGCCCTGATCGAGCGCCTGGCTGCCAGCAGATGACAACAAATCAACACACTGTCTATAGTGCCTTCAGCGTGCGCAGGCGACTTGGCCGACTGCCACTGCTGCGATACCATCCGACTCCCCAACGCACTCCTGCCAGGACGACGCGATGAACCGAGTGTTGTACCCAGGTACTTTCGACCCTATTACCAAGGGCCATGGCGATCTGGTCGAGCGTGCCTCGCGGCTGTTCGACCAAGTGATCATTGCGGTCGCTGCCAGCCCGAAGAAAAACCCGCTGTTCCCGCTGGAACAACGGGTGGAACTGGCTCGTGAGGTCACCAAGCACCTGCCCAATGTCGAAGTCATCGGCTTCTCCAGCTTATTGGCGCATTTCGCCAAGGAACAGCAGGCCAATGTATTCCTGCGTGGCCTGCGGGCGGTTTCGGACTTCGAGTACGAGTTCCAGCTGGCGAACATGAACCGCCAGCTCGCACCCGATGTCGAGAGCCTGTTCCTGACCCCCTCCGAGCGCTACTCGTTCATTTCCTCGACCCTGGTCCGGGAAATTGCGGCGCTCGGTGGCGACATCACCAAGTTCGTCCATCCCATCGTGGCCGACGCCCTGACCGAACGCTTCAAGAAGTGACATCGGTGATTTGACGACCGCGCCCGCGTGCACTACGGGCGCTAATGCGGCACAATTGTGCCCATTGGTTTTCAAATGCCAGGGTTCTGAGCCCTGGCCGGAGTCCCCATGTCCCTGATCATCACCGACGATTGCATCAACTGCGACGTCTGCGAACCCGAGTGCCCGAACGCCGCTATTTCCCAGGGCGAAGAGATCTACGTGATCGACCCGAACCTGTGTACCCAGTGCGTGGGCCACTACGACGAGCCTCAATGCCAGCAAGTCTGCCCGGTTGACTGCATCCCCCTGGATGAAGCCCACCCGGAGACCGAAGAGCAACTGATGGAAAAATACCGCCGAATCACCGGCAAGGCGTGATGCCGTTCGTCGCCCGCTTTCCCCCCCTGATCCTTGGCGCGCTGTTCGCGCTAGGGGCGGCGTGCGCCCAGGCGCAAGGGCCGGGCCAGGCGGCGATTGCCAGCCCGCATGCCCAGGCCACGGCGGCCGCGCGGGAAATCCTCGAGCAAGGCGGTAACGCCTTCGACGCGGCGATTGCCGTCAGTGCTGCGCTGGCAGTGGTCGAGCCCTATGGTTCGGGGTTGGGCGGCGGCGGTTTCTTCCTCCTGCGCGAGGCAGGCAACCCCGCGCGCTACGCCTTTATCGATGCCCGAGAGCGAGCCCCCGGCAAGGCCAGCGAGGCCATGTACCTCAAGGACGGCAAGGTCCAGCCGGGGCTGTCGATCAATGGCCCGCTGGCCGCGGCCATCCCGGGCCTGCCGGCGGCACTGGCAGACCTGGCCGCGCACTACGGCAAGCTACCGCTCAAAAGTACCCTGGCCCCGGCCATCCGCCTGGCCAACCAGGGCTTTGCCGTCGACCGCGTCTACCGCGACCGGGCCACCATGCGCTTGAGCGCCCTGCGCGACGACCCGGAAAGCGCCCGCCTGTTCCTCCAGCAAGGCGAAGTGCCCGGCCTGGGCGCGCAGATCCGCCAACCGGAGCTGGCCGTCACCCTCGAACGCTTGGCCAACCAGGGCCGCGACGGCTTCTATGCCGGCGCTACCGCCCAGGCCATGGTCAACGGCGTGCAAGCGGCAGGCGGGATCTGGAGCCTGGACGACCTGGCCAACTACCGCACAGCCACACGTGAACCACTGCGCTACCCATTGGCCGACCAGCGCGAACTGATCAGCGCCCCGCCACCCTCGGCCGGTGGCATCGCCCTGGCCCAGAGCCTGGCCATGCTCCAGCGCCTGCCGTGGCAAAGTGCAGAGCCAGTGCAACGCAGCCATTACGTGCTGGAGGTACTGCGCCGGGCCTACCGCGACCGCGGCCTGCTGGGTGACCCGGATTACGTCGCCAACCCTGTCACGCAGTTGCTCGCTCGTCCTTACCTCACCGGCCTTGCCGATAGCATCGAGGCATACCAGGCCACGCCGAGCAGCCGCCTGCCACCGGCCCCCGCCTGGCGTGAAGGCGACCACACCACCCACTTCGCGGTGATCGATGCCAACGGCAATGCCGTGGCCGCGACGCTGTCGGTCAACCTGCCTTTCGGCGCCGCTTTCAGCGCACCTGGCACCGGCGTGGTGCTGAACAACGAAATGGACGATTTTGCCGCCGATCCCCGCGGTAGCAACAGCTACGGGCTGGCGGGCAGCCAGGCCAACGCGGTGGCGGCCGGCAAGCGCCCGCTATCGAGCATGAGCCCAAGCTTTATCGAAAGCCCGACCCAGTTCGCCGCCTTCGGCACACCGGGCGGTAGCCGGATCCCGAGCATGGTGCTGCTGTCGATGATGGGTTTCCTGGAAGGCAAGCCGATTGCCAACTGGCCAGCGGTGCCGCGCTATCACCATCAGTACCTGCCGGATGTGGTCGAGCATGAGCCCGGCACCTTCAGCCCCGCGCAGCAACGCGAACTGCAGGCACGCGGCTACACGCTCAAGGACCTGGGGCGGACCTACGGCAATCAACAGGTGCTGTATTGGAACAAGGCCGTCAACACCCTGGAAGCCGCGAGCGATCCGCGCGGCGTGGGTGAATCGGCAGTGCTCAGCCCACGCTGAGCACGTTCACTTCTGGCAGCGCGGGCAGTAGACGCTGGCGCGCTGGCCCAGCTTGACCTCACGCAAAATGCTACCGCAGACCTTGCAAGGCTCCTCGCCCCGCCCGTACACGAACAGCTCCTGCTGGAAGTAGCCCGGCTGGCCGTCGCCGCCGATAAAGTCGCGCAAGGTGGTGCCGCCGCGCTCGATGGCGCAGGCCAGGATGCGTTTGATCTCGATCGCAAGCTTCAGGTAGCGCGCCCGCGAAATGCTCCCCGCCTCGCGGCGCGGGTCGATGCCGGCGGCGAACAACGCCTCCGTCGCGTAGATATTGCCCACCCCGACCACCACCGTGTTGTCCATGATGAACGGCTTGACCGCCATATGCTTGCCGCGCGACAGCTGGAACAGGCGCTCGCCATCGAACAGGTCGGTCAGCGGCTCCGGCCCCAGCCTGATCAGCAGCTCGTGATTGAGCGGGTCCAGGCTCCAGAGCATCGCACCGAACCGACGCGGGTCGGTGTAGCGCAGGGCCAGCCCCGACTCCAGCTCGATATCCACATGCTCGTGCTTGGCGGCCGGCAGGCCGATCTCGACCAGGCGCAGATTGCCGGACATGCCCAAGTGGCTGATGAGCGTGCCGACCTCGGCGTTCAGCAGCAGGTATTTGGCCCGCCGCTCCACCTTGACGAAACGCTGCCCGGACAAGCGGATGTCCAGGTCCTCAGGGATTGGCCAGCGCAAACGGCGGTCGCGCACAATCACCCGGCTGACCCGCTGGCCTTCCAGGTAAGGCGCGATCCCGCGCCGGGTCGTTTCGACTTCAGGTAGTTCCGGCATGAATCAGTGACCGCCCAGCTCGCGGATAGTCTGCTTGAGGTTCTCGAAGTCGTACTCCGACAACCCGATATAGTCGAGCACCAGCGGCCCGACGGTATTCCATTCGTGGTCCACGTGCTGATTGCCCAGCACCCGGTACGACGCGCAGATGTGCTCGGACATCTTCAGGATCGCCAGCAGGTTCTTGAGCTGGCTGTTGCGCGCTGAGTCATCGCTGAACACCGCCAGGGCGTTGTGGTGATTGGCGATGGCGTTGCTCAGGTGCTCTGGCAGGCGCCAGGACTTGGCAGTGTAGTAGCCGACCACGGCATGGTTGGTGTTGAACACATGGTTCTCGGTGTCGACCACCCGCTGGTTGGGGCCGGCGCTGGCATAGGCGTCTTCGAGCACGCTCATGTAGTCGGGGAAACGCTTGAGCATCAGCGGCACGCCGCAGTCGTGGAACAGGCCCAGGGCATAGGCTTCATCCACGGCCTGCGAGCCGATGCGCTTGGCCAGGGTCATGCAGGTCATGGCCACGTCCTGGGCGGTATCCCAGAAACGGTTGAGGGTGACGATGGTCTCGTCGCTCATCTCGCCCTTGATCGACTGGGCGTTGATCAGGTTGATGATCGAGCGGCTGCCCAGCAGGTTCACCGCGCGCTGGATCGAGGCGATCTTGTTGCTCAAACCGTAGTAGGGCGAATTGACCAGTTTGAGCAAAGCGCCGGACAGGCCAGGGTCCTGGGAGATCAGTTTGGCGATCACCTCCAAGTCGGGATCGGGCATGTATTGCTCGAACTGCAGGTCAACCATGATCTGCGGTTGCGGCGGCACGCTGATACCTTGCAGGGCTTGCTGGATCTGTTCGGCGGAAAGTTCCTGGGACATAGGTACACACTCGGGGCTGAGGCGCGATTCTAACCCGATCGCCTCGCCCGGTGGGCAAGCGAAAGGCGCGCGACGGCCTGCTATTTGTCGCCACAACGAATCTGTATGACGGGCATCGGGTTATAATCCCGCTCTTTTTTCCCGGAGCGACGTCATGTCCCTGCCCAGCCTTCGTCTCAAAGCCAATGCCGACCGCCGCCTGCGCGCCGGCCACCTGTGGGTCTACAGCAACGAAATCGACGTCGCCGCGACCCCGCTGCATGGCTTCAAGGCCGGTGACCAGGCGATCCTCGAAACCGCCGGCGGCAAGGCCCTGGGCATCGTCGCCATGAGCCCGAACAACCTGATCTGCGCACGCCTGCTGTCGCGCGACAGCAAGCTGGCCCTGGACAAGTCGCTGCTGGTACACCGCATCAACGTTGCCCTGTCGCTGCGCGAGCGACTGTTCGACAAGCCGTTCTACCGCCTGGTGTACGGCGACTCCGACCTGCTGCCGGGCCTGGTGGTCGACCGTTTCGGCGACATCCTGGTGGTGCAACTGGCCTCGGCCACCATGGAACAACACAAGGACGACGTGATCGCCGCCCTGGTCCAGGTGCTCAAGCCAACCGGCATCCTGTTCAAGAACGACTCGGCCGCCCGTGATGCCGAAGGCCTGAACCGCTACGTCGAAACCGTGTTCGGCCTGGTGCCGGAGTGGGTCGCCCTGGAAGAGAACGGCGTCAAGTTCGAAGCGCCGGTCATGGAAGGCCAGAAGACCGGCTGGTTCTATGACCACCGCATGAACCGCGCGCGCCTGGCACCGTACGTCAAGGGCAAGCGCGTGCTGGACCTGTTCAGCTACATCGGCGGCTGGGGCGTGCAGGCCGGTGCCTTTGGCGCCAGTGAAGTGTTCTGCGTCGATGCCTCCGGCTTTGCCCTCGATGGTGTCGAGCGCAACGCCGGGCTCAACGGCTTTGCCGAGAAGCTCACGTGCATCGAAGGCGATGTGTTCGAAGCCCTGAAAGAGCTCAAGGCCTCCGAAGAACGCTTCGACGTGATCGTTGCCGACCCGCCCGCCTTCATCAAGCGCAAGAAAGACCTGAAGAACGGTGAAGGCGCCTACCGCCGCCTGAACGAGCAGGCCATGCGCCTGCTGACCAAGGACGGCATCCTGGTCAGCGCATCGTGCTCGATGCACCTGCCCGAAGACGACCTGCAGAACATCCTCCTGACCAGCGCCCGTCACCTGGATCGCAACATCCAGCTGCTCGAACGCGGTGGCCAGGGCCCCGATCACCCGGTTCACCCGGCGATCCCGGAAACCCGCTACATCAAGAGCATTACCTGCCGCTTGCTGCCCAACAGCTAAGCATTCGCAGGGCAAACCCGCTCCTACCGGACAGGATCGGGTTTACCCTGCGCTCGACAACCGCGCCGAATAAAGCGGCCGACCATCCACAACGCCATTCCCAGAAGCCCCCAGCGGTGTAGAATCGGGCTATTCATCGCCAGTATCCCGGCGGGTTTATGAGCTCTGGCCGAGCGCACGGCGATCCCGCGGCGTCATCGGCTTCATCCGTACCAGCGGCCACCTGCCTTCGGTGCAAAGGACAAGAGAAGCTCACTTCCCCTTTTTGTTACCTGATTAGCCGCCAGGAGTGCTTCATGCCTGATTACCGCTCTAAAACGTCCACCCACGGTCGCAACATGGCCGGCGCACGCGCCCTGTGGCGCGCCACCGGGATGAAAGACGAAGATTTCAAGAAGCCGATCATCGCCATCGCCAACTCGTTCACCCAGTTCGTCCCGGGCCATGTACACCTGAAGGACCTGGGCCAGCTGGTTGCCCGCGAGATCGAACGCGCCGGTGGCGTGGCGAAGGAGTTCAACACCATCGCGGTCGATGACGGCATCGCCATGGGCCACGATGGCATGCTCTACTCGCTGCCAAGCCGCGAGATCATCGCCGACTCGGTCGAGTACATGGTCAACGCCCACTGCGCCGACGCCATTGTCTGCATCTCCAACTGCGACAAGATCACCCCCGGCATGCTGATGGCCGCCCTGCGCCTGAACATTCCGGTGATCTTCGTCTCCGGCGGCCCGATGGAAGCCGGCAAGACCAAGCTGGCCAGCCACGGCCTGGACCTGGTCGACGCCATGGTCATCGCCGCCGACTCCACTGCCAGCGACGAAAAAGTCGCCGAGTACGAGCGCAGTGCCTGCCCGACCTGTGGTTCGTGCTCCGGCATGTTCACCGCCAACTCGATGAACTGCCTGACCGAAGCCCTGGGCCTGGCCCTACCGGGCAACGGTTCGACCCTGGCCACCCACAGCGACCGCGAGCAGCTGTTCCTTCAGGCCGGCCGCACAATCGTCGAACTGTGCAAGCGCTTCTACGGCGAGAACGACCAGAGCGTGTTGCCGCGCAACATTGCCAACTTCAAGGCGTTCGAGAACGCCATGATGCTCGACATCGCCATGGGCGGCTCGACCAACACCATCCTGCACCTGCTGGCCGCGGCCCAGGAAGCCGAGATCGACTTCGACCTGCGCGATATCGATCGCCTGTCGCGCAAGGTGCCGCAGCTGTGCAAAGTCGCGCCGAACATCCAGAAGTACCACATGGAAGACGTCCACCGCGCTGGCGGCATCTTCAGCATCCTCGGCTCGCTGGCCCGTGGCGGCCTGCTGCACACCGACCTGCCGACCGTGCACAGCCCGAGCATGGAAGAAGCCATCGCCAAGTGGGACATCACCCAGACCGACGACGCAGCGGTGCACCACTTCTTCAAGGCAGGCCCGGCCGGTATCCCGACCCAGACCGCCTTCAGCCAGTCGACCCGCTGGGAAACGCTGGATGACGACCGTGAAAACGGCTGCATCCGCAGTGTCGAGCATGCCTACTCGCAAGAGGGCGGCCTGGCCGTGCTGTACGGCAACATCGCCCTGGACGGCTGCGTGGTGAAAACCGCCGGCGTCGATGAGTCGATCCATGTGTTCGAAGGCAACGCCAAGATCTTCGAAAGCCAGGACAGCGCCGTGCGCGGCATCCTCGCCGACGAAGTCAAGGCTGGCGACATCGTCATCATCCGCTACGAGGGTCCGAAAGGCGGCCCGGGCATGCAAGAGATGCTCTACCCGACGTCGTACCTCAAGTCCAAGGGCCTGGGCAAAGCCTGCGCCCTGCTCACCGACGGTCGCTTCTCTGGCGGCACCTCGGGCCTGTCCATCGGCCACGCTTCGCCAGAAGCCGCTGCCGGTGGCGCCATCGGCCTGGTGCAGGACGGCGACAAAGTGCTGATCGACATCCCCAACCGTTCGATCAACCTGTTGGTCAGCGACGAAGAGCTGGCGGCGCGCCGCGTCGAGCAGGACAAGAAAGGCTGGAAGCCGGTCGAGTCGCGCCCACGCAAAGTGACCACCGCGCTCAAGGCCTACGCCTTGCTGGCCACCAGCGCCGACAAGGGTGCGGTGCGCAACAAAGCGTTGCTCGATGGCCTGTAAACCATCCTGGCACTAAAAAACCGGCGCCTTGTGCGCCGGTTTTTTGTTCGAAGGCATGGTGGCGCCGATCCACTTGGGTAGCGCCCCTGTAGCCGCTGGCGACCGCCTGCGATCGACCGCACGGCGGTCGTGATTGTGTGCAAGACCGTTAGAAAAGCCTCAATACTTGGCACGCAGCGTAAACGTCAGGTTGCGCGGCTCACCATAGAAGTTCGACCCCCAGGCGCTGTCCACCCGCTCATAGTAGGTGCGGTCAAACAGGTTGTTGGCCGTCAGTGTCGCCGACAAGTGTTTGTTGAACGCATACCCCATCTGGGCCGTGGCAATGCTGTAGCCACCCTGCACGAAATCCACGTCACGCTTGTAATAAGTGGCACTCACCGCCCGTACTCCGCCCCCGACGCTGAAGTTCTTCAGCGGCCCACCGGCAAACTCGTAGCGCGTCCACAGGTTGAAGTTGTGCTTGGGGGTAATGGTCGTGCCCTGATTGGTGTCTTCGCCGCTCATCGACTTGAGCATGGTGAAGGCGTACCCGGTGGTGATACTCCAGTTGTCCGTGAGGTTGCCGCTGAGCTCGGTTTCCCAGCCCTGGCTGCGGATCTTGCCTTGCGGTTCGTTGTACTGCGCATTGTTCACCAGCTCGGCGCGGTTCTCGTCGTAGATACGGAACAGCGCCACGCTGCCATTGAGGCGACCTTCATAGAACTCGCGCTTGAGGCCCAGCTCATACTGCTTGCCCTTGCGCGGGTCGATGGTCTCGCCATCGGCGTCAACTTCGGTCTGTGGCTTGAACACGCTGGTGTAGCTGGCGTAGGCCGACAACTCCGGCGTCAGCTTGGCGACCAGCGCCGCATAAGGGATGACCTTGCGGTTGATGCTGGTGTCAGTGGTGGTGAAGTTATTGAAGAAGGCGTTGGCGTTGTGCGCCTCGCTCTCGAACCAGGTCACCCGGCTGCCGAGGATCACGTCCAGCCAATCGGTGGCGCTGATCTTGGTGCGGGCATAAAGGCCGTACTGGTGCGATTTCGACCAGTTGCCATTGTCCATCTCGAATTTCTGCTTGGGGATATTGATGCTGCCGGGGTCGAACACGTTGATGTCGAAGTACTCGCCGCCGCCGTAGGTGAAGTCCTTGTCCAGGTGCTGGTACTCGGCACCGGCGGTGAACTCGTGGGTGCGGCCGAAGGCTTCCACCGGAAGCGTGACGAAGCTGTCCACGCCCAGGGTCTTGATGTGGGTGTAGTAGGAGTAGGCCACCGCCGAACTCGCGCCGGTGTCGGGGTCCACGGCGCCATCGGCCCAGGTAAAGTTGCGTGTCGGGGTTTCGGCGTCGCGGTAGGTCAGCGAGGTCTTGAACTGGCCGCCGTTTTCCAAGGCATGGTCGACTTCAAAGAAGCTCTCCCACACATGCTCGTCCAGCTCGTTCCACTTGGCGTCGACAAAGGTCGAGCGCTTCACATCCAGCAACTTGCCGTCGGCATAGGCCGGCAGGCCGAATGCCGGGGTCGAATGGTTGTGCTGGTAGGCGCCACCCAGCGACAGGGTAGTGTCCGGGGTCACGTCGTATTCCAGCCGGCCGTAGACCATCGGCCGCTCGTTCTGGGCGTAGTCGACGAACGATTTGTTGTCTTCATAGGCGGTGACGAAGCGCCCGCGCAGGCTGCCATCGCTGTTGAGCGGGCCAGTGATGTCCACTGTCGAATGGTAGTGATCGTAGGAGCCCGCCGACAGCTCGCCGCTCAAGGCGAACTGACCCAGCGCACGCTTGCGCACCAGGTTGATGGTGCCGCCGGGTTCACCCGCACCCTGGTACAGGCCGGATGGCCCGCGCAACACTTCGACCCGGTCGAACATCGCCAGGTCGAAGCTGGTCATCAGGTCGCCCTGGCCGGTGGCCTGGGAAACACCGTCGACCTGCACCTGGTCGACGAGAAAACCGCGCATATAGACGTCGTTGAGGCTGGAGCCGGAGTTGTAGGTCTTGATGGTAGCCCCGGTGACCTGGCGCATGGCGTCCTGCAGGCTGTTCATGTTCTGGTCATCCAGGCGCTGGCGGGTGACCACCGAGACTGACTGCGGGATGTCCTTGAGCTTCTGCTCACCCTTGCCGATGGTCAGCGCGCCCGTGGTGTAGGAGTGCGAGCCCTCGGTGGTGGCGCCCAGTTGCTGGCCGGTGATGCTGGTAGCCCCCAACTGCAGGGCTTTGTCACCGCCCAGGCGTTTTTCCAGGGTGACACTGTCGCCATCAATGTAGGTCGCCGTCAGGCCGGTACCTGCCAGCAACCGGGCGAGCGCCTGGTCTTGTGCATAACTGCCGTTGAGCCCAGGCGAGTGCAGCCCTTGGGTCACCTCCGCGCCCACCAGCACCTGCACACGAGTGACTGCGCTGAAGGCCGCCAACGCTGCGTCCAGCGACTGCGCTGGAATCTCGAAGCGATAGACCTGAGCCTGCGCGGCGGGTGCGGCCAGTGCCGGCACAGTCTGCACACCGCAGCCCAGGGCAATGGCCAGGCTCAACAGGGTCGGCAGACCGGGCAGGCGCCGGGTGGCGGTGGTATTTTCCATCGGTTGTGCTCCCCCAAAAACGTCGAAGTCGTCGAATGGCGCGGCACTGTCTGAGAGTGCTTATTATTTGCGCCTACGAGTTCAAGGACGTCATGCCCGGGGAAAACCCTGAGAATTTTTTAATTTATTTCAACCTTCGCGCAGCACCCGCACGTACGGGGTGTACTGCTCGGCCCGCAGGCCCAGCGTGTGGGTCAAGGCCTTGAGCACGGCTTGCGGCTTGTCGATCTCGAACACCCCCGACACCTTGCGCTGGCGCAATGCATCGCCAAGCACCAGGGTCCGACCGGGCCAGTAGCGATTGAGTTCATCGACCACTTCGGCCAGCGGCTGCTGTCGGAACACCAGTTGGCGCTGGCGCCAGGCAAATTCGGCAGCACCGTCAAAACCATGCACCGTGCCTAGGCTCACGCCACTGTATTCAACCCCTCGTCCAGGCGCCAACAGCTCCGAGCGGGTGTTGTCGGCGCTGACCTGAACCTTGCCCTGCGCCACACGCACGCGGGTCAGGTCGCCCTGCCGGGCCACGCTGAAGCGGGTGCCCACCACCTTGACCCAGCCGTCGCCGGACCGAATCACAAACGGCCGAGCCGGATCAGGGCTGACATCGAACCAGGCTTCGCCGCGCAACAAGCGCACCCGCCGCTCGCCCTCGCCTAGCTCAACCTGCACGGCGGTATCAGTGTTGAGCTGCAGTTGCGAGCCATCGGCCAGGGCGACGGTCCGGGTTTCCCCGGTGGTAGTGGCATAGTCGGCGCGCCAGCGGTCCGGCCAGGGGCTATAGGCCAGCAGGCCCATCATCAGCAGCACTGCCGCCGCACTGGCCCAGACCCGAGCACGTGGCCGGCGCCAGCGCGCGCGCTGGGCCTGGCGGATCTGCCGGGCCGGTTCGCGCAATGCCCCCAGCAAGTTCAACACCTCGTCCCAGGCCTGCGCCTGGTCAGGGCCCTGGGCCAGCCAGGCGGCAAAGGCCTCGCGCTCAGTGGCGCTGAGGTCCTCGGCCTGCAGGCGGTAGTACCAACCACTGGCTTCAGCGAACAGGTCGTCGGCATCCGTGGCACAAGGGTCGGTCATCGGGGTATCCGTAGCTGCTGGTGGCCGGTTCATCGAGACGGCCCCGACGTATCGCTGAGCAGGCGCGCCTTGATAAAGGCCCGGCAGTCGATCAGCGCACGACGCAATTGGTATTCGACACTACGCGGAGAGATTTTCAGCCGTTCGCCGATTTCCCGGTAGGAGCATTCATCGACATGATAAAGCAGGAAGATATGCCGGGTCGCCTCGGGCAAGGACTCGATGGCCTGGTGCATCAAGGCTTGCTCCTGCTCCACCCACAGCTGCTCTTCAGCGCCGGGTGCATTGCAGGCCAGCGCTTCACTCGGCTCACCGCCGTCCAGGCGCTCGCGACGAATCACCTGGCGCTGATGGTCGCGCACCAGGTTGCTGGCAATGGTGAAGAGGAAGGCGGGCAGGTTGTCGATCTTCTTGTCGGCCGGCAGCCGCGCCAGGCGCAGGAAGGACTCCTGGGTCAGGTCAGCCGCCACCTGAGCGTTGCCAGTACGTCGCGCAACAAAGGCTTCCAGCGCTTTCTTGTGCTCGGCAAACAACCGGGCAATCTGCGTATTCCACGAAGACACGGTACTTCCTGGCGGAGGGTCTCAAAGTGAGCGCACGCTAGCAGAAGATGATATCAATTCGCAATTGATATCCATTTACCTGTAAGACTTGGCTTGTCTCGCGACCAGTTATTCCAAAAACATCTAAACAAATTCCATTTCGATATAAATTCGTTCGTTTTCATGCTGTTAGCATTTCCGTTCGCAATCGCACACAGAGGCGATGC
The DNA here is from genome assembly GCF_040438935.1 of Pseudomonas vranovensis. NCBI lineage: Bacteria > Pseudomonadati > Pseudomonadota > Gammaproteobacteria > Pseudomonadales > Pseudomonadaceae > Pseudomonas > Pseudomonas vranovensis. Next base: position 4,628,347 of record NZ_CP159259.1, read on the forward strand.
CCCCGCTTTTTCTCTGGAGCTTCAATGAATCTGCCGCTGTCTCTCAATCTGCTGGCGTTCCTGGCGTTGCTGCTGGGCCTGGCGCAAACCCGTCATGGCAACTGGAGCCTGGCCAAAAAAGTCCTGGTCGGCCTGATCCTCGGTGTGCTTTTCGGCGGTGCCCTGCACGCCATCTACGGCGCTGGCAATCCGGTGCTCAAAGCCACCATCAGTTGGCTCGACCTGGTCGGCAACGGCTACGTGCAACTGCTGCAGATGATCGTCATGCCGCTGATCTTTGCCTCGATCCTCAGCGCCGTGGCCCGCCTGCACAACGCTTCGTCGCTGGGCAAGATCAGCTTCCTGACCATTGGCACCCTGCTGTTCACCACGGCCATTGCCGCGCTGATCGGTATCGGCCTGACCAACCTGTTCGGCCTGACCGCCGAGGGCCTGGTGGCCGGCACCGCCGAAACCGCTCGGATGCAGGCCATCCAGAGCGACTACGTAAGCAAGGTCGCCGACCTGAATATCCCGCAGTTGCTGCTGTCGTTCATCCCCAGCAACCCGGTGGGCGACCTGGCCCGGGCCAAGCCGACCTCGATCATCAGTGTGGTGATCTTTGCCGTGTTCCTTGGCCTTGCCGCCCTGCAACTGCTCAAGGATGACGCCGACAAGGGCAACCGCGCCCTGGCCGCGATCGACACCCTGCAGGCCTGGGTGATGCGCCTGGTACGCCTGGTGATGAAGCTCACCCCGTACGGCGTGCTGGCGTTGATGACCAAGGTCGTTGCCAGCTCCAACCTGGATGACATCCTCAAGCTCGGCAGTTTCGTGGTGGTGTCGTACATCGGCCTGGGCCTGATGTTCGTGGTGCATGGCGTGTTGCTGGCAATCAGCGGCGTCAACCCGCTGCGCTTCTTCCGCAAGGTCTGGCCGGTGCTGACATTCGCCTTCACCAGCCGCTCCAGCGCCGCCAGCATCCCGCTGAGCATCGAGGCGCAAACCCGCCGCCTGGGCATTCCGCAATCGATCGCAAGCTTCGCCGCCTCGTTTGGCGCGACGATCGGCCAGAACGGTTGCGCCGGCCTGTACCCGGCCATGCTGGCGGTGATGGTCGCCCCTGCCGTGGGCATCAACCCGTTGGACCCGCTGTGGATCGCCACCCTGGTGGCCATCGTGACCCTGAGTTCGGCCGGCGTTGCCGGTGTGGGTGGCGGTGCGACCTTTGCCGCGCTGATCGTGCTGCCAGCCATGGGCTTGCCGGTGGAACTGGTGGCCCTGCTGATTTCGGTCGAGCCGCTGATCGACATGGGCCGTACGGCGCTGAATGTGAACGGTTCGATGACGGCCGGTGCGATTACCAGCCAGATGCTGCAGCAGACCGACAAGACCCTGCTGGAGGCTCAGGAGCACGCGGAACTGACGCACTCCTGATGTGATCGCGGGGCACGTCTCGACGTGCCCCGCGATGCATCAAACCCTCTCCCACACCTCAAAATGGTAAGCCGGCTTCTCTCCTTCAGCCGGATGCTCCTGACTCGACGCCAACGTCCACTGCGCCGCATCAAACTCGGGAAACCACGCATCCCCTTCCGGGCTCAACTCGACCCGCGTCAGGTACAGACGGTCTGCAAGACCGCGTTCGATTGCCTGGGTATAAAGCTGCGCCCCGCCAATCAGCATCAGCTCATCGACACCCTGCGCCAGCGCCCACTGCTCAGCGCGCAGCATAGCCTCATCCAGCGACGCGAACACCTCGGCACCTTCGAGCTGCAACCCCGGCTGACGGCTGACCACCAGGTTCAGGCGCCCCGGCAGGGGCCGGCCAAGCGAGTCCCAGGTCTTGCGGCCCATGATGATCGGCTTGCCCAGGGTAGTAGCCTTGAAATACTTGAAATCCCCCGGCAGGTGCCAGGGCATGCTGTTGTCGATGCCGATCACGCGGTTCTCGGCGAGTGCCGCGATCAGGCTGAGGGGGAGTGATGTTTTCATGCCGGCGAGGATAGCAAAGCCCGTTCTTCGATGCCTGGGTTATGCTTTGGGATCAATTGCTCAATGGAAGACCGTGTGACTGCACTGACTGACCTGGACAAACGCTGGCTCACCGAAGCCGTGCGCCTGCGCGAAGAACATGCAGGCCCGCTGGAAGACCAGGAAGCCAATCGCCGCGCCCGCCAGCACGGCGGCGACCTGCCCACGCGTATCGAGCAGCGCGCCCTGTGGCTGGCCGAGCGCGATGGCATGCGCAGCGCCCTGCAACACTGGAAACAGGGCGCCCGCCTGGCGCTGGCACTGTTGCTGGTACTGGCGGTATTCAGCGGCGCAGGCCTGGCCCTCGCCGCGCTGGGCGACAGCCAGCGGCCGATCAATGTGTTCTGGGCCCTGGGCAGCCTGCTGGGCCTGAACCTGCTGTTGCTGCTGGGCTGGGCACTGGGCTTTTTCTTCGCCGGCGAACAGGTCGCGACCCTGGGGCGGCTGTGGATGTGGCTCAGCGAAAAGTTCGCCCGCGATGCCCAGGCCGCGCACCTGGCCCCCGCCCTGCTGGTGCTGCTGCAACGACAGAAACTCAACCGTTGGCTGCTCGGGCTGTTGGTGCATGGCCTGTGGCTGGTCGCCCTGGCCACGGCGCTGGTCATGCTGCTGATCCTGCTTGCCACCCGGCGCTACGGCTTTGTCTGGGAAACCACCATCCTCGGTGCCAACACCTTCGTCGGCCTGACCCAGGCCCTGGGCGCACTGCCTTCACTGCTGGGGTTCAACGTACCCGACGTCGATATGATCCGCGCCAGTGGCGACAGCCAGCCGGCCCTGGAACTGGCTCGCCAGGCCTGGGCAAGCTGGCTGCTCGGGGTATTGCTGCTGTACGGTATTGTCCCGCGCCTGGCCTTAGCTGCCCTGTGCCTGTGGCGCTGGCGCAGCGGGCGTGAGCGCTTGCAGCTGGACCTCAAACTGCCCGGCTACAGCCAGTTGCGCGAAGCCCTGATGCCCAGCAGCGAACGCCTGGGCGTCAATGATGCCGCGCCCGAAGCGCTGCCGCAGATTGTTCGCAGCGCGGGTGAAGCACACAGCGACGGCGCCCTGCTGGTGGGCCTGGAACTGGACGACCAGCGCCCCTGGCCACCGGCCTTGCCGAAATCGGTCAGCAACGCCGGCATCCTCGACAGCCGCGAGTCGCGCAACAAACTGCTCGAACAACTCAGCCGCTTTCCACCGGCGCGCCTGGCCATTGCCTGCGACCCGCGGCGCTCCCCTGATCGTGGCAGCCTGGCACTGCTCGCCGAGCTTGCGCGTAACGCCAGCGCCACGCGCATCTGGTTGTTGCAGGCATTGCCCGGCCAGGCACTGGACGCCGACCGCCTGGGCGACTGGCACCAGGCGCTGGAACAGCTTGGGCTGGAATACGCCGACAGCGCGCCCTTGAATTGGCTGGAGCATGGCCATGACTAAGCCTCTGAAGCTGGCCGTGGTCGGCCACACCAACGTCGGCAAAACTTCCCTGCTGCGCACCCTCACCCGCGATGTGGGCTTCGGCGAGGTCTCCCATCGCCCCAGCACCACCCGCCATGTCGAAGGCGCACGCCTGTCGGTGGACGGCGAGCCCCTGCTGGAGCTGTACGACACCCCCGGCCTGGAAGATGCCATCGCCCTGCTCGACTATCTGGAACGCCTGGAGCGGCCGGGTGAGCGCCTTGATGGCCCGGCCCGCCTGGAACGTTTTCTCCAGGGCAGCGAGGCGCGCCAGCGTTTCGAACAGGAAGCCAAGGTGCTGCGCCAGTTGCAGGCCAGCGACGCCGGCCTGTACGTGATCGATGCCCGTGAACCGGTACTGGCCAAATACCGGGATGAGCTGGAAGTGCTCGCCGGTTGCGGCAAACCACTGTTGCCGGTGCTCAACTTCGTCGCCAGCAGTGACCACCGCGAGCCGGACTGGCGGGAAGCCCTGGCACGCCTGGGCTTGCATGCCCTGGTACGTTTCGACAGCGTCGCCCCGCCGGAAGATGGCGAGCGACGCCTCTACGAGAGCCTGGCGCTGATGCTGGAAAAGTCTCGCCCGGCGTTACAACGGCTGATCGACGACCAGCAGGCACAACGCCTGGCCCGACAGCTCAGTGCCAAGCGTCTGGTGGCCGAACTGCTGCTCGATTGCGCCGCGTGCCGGCGCAGCGTGGTCACCGAACCTGGTGCAGAAGCGGCCGCCATCGACGCCTTGCGCAATGACATTCGCCAGCGTGAACAACGCTGCGTCGAGGCGTTGCTCAAGCTCTATGCATTTCGCAAGGACGACGCCAGCGCCAACGAGCTGCCCTTGCTCGACGGACGCTGGGGCGACGACCTGTTCAACCCCGAAACCCTCAAGCTCTTGGGCGTTCGCCTTGGCAGCGGTGTGGCCGCAGGTGCGGCGGCGGGTGCGGGCATCGACCTGCTGGTGGGTGGCATCACCCTCGGCGCGGCAGCACTGGCCGGTGCGATTGCCGGCGGTGCCCTGCAAACGGCGCGCAGCTATGGCTCACGGCTGCTTGGCAAGCTCAAGGGGCAGCGGGAACTGACGGTGGATGACAGCGTGCTGCGCCTGTTGGCCTTGCGTCAGCATCAGCTGATCCAGGCGCTGGACAGCCGCGGGCATGCGGCGGTGGAACGAATCAAATTGAGCGCGCCGCAGGAACAGAGCTGGCGCGAGGGCAAGTTGCCGGAAGCCTTGATCAAGGCACGGGCGCATCCGCAATGGTCGTCGCTTAATCCGGGGGCCAAGGTGAACCAGGTGGAACGTCAGGAGCAGATCGACGCATTGGTACTGGAGCTTTAGACGCTGCTGACTGGGTAGCCGCTGCCGCCAGGCTGCGATCGACTGCACAGCAGTCGCCTTGTAATTTCTGCGACCGCTTCGCGGCCGATCGCAGCCTGGCGGCAGCGGCTACAATGCCCCGCGAACACTCAATGCAAAAGCCCCAGGGCCTTCGTCTTGAGCACCTCCAGGTCAATCACCGGCACATTCATTTCCTTGGCCAGTTCATCCCACTCGCGCATCCGCAGGCTCACTGCGCACAGCGGATCGCGCTCGAAGGCATCGGCTTGTGCTTCGCTCATCACCCCGCCCTGGTATTCAAGTGTGCGCCGGCTGGCTTCGCTCAGCCGCTCGTAATAACCGGGCTTGCGCAGGGTGAGGTAACGCTTGGCCTCGACGTGGTACTGCACCAGGGTCGCCAGGCGCTCACTGAAGCCGCAGCGCCGCAAGTAGTTCGCGCCCACCTGTTCATGGCTGACCACTCCGTAGCCGCCCATGTCACCTTCGGCGCCACCACAGATATGGCCGATGTCGTGGAAGAATGCCGCCAGTACCACCTCATCATCAAAACCTTCATCCAGCGCCAGTTGGGCCGCCTGGGACATGTGCTCCAGCTGCGACACCGGCTCGCCGATGTAATCGTCATCGCCATGCCGCTGGTACAGGGCGAAGATTTCGCTGACAACCTGTTCGGCTGGTCTCATGGTCATCCCCTCATTCGGTTTTGTTCAGTAGTCGAGCGATATGTCGCTCGGCCAGGGCCGGGCCGACGCTCATGCCGACGCCGCTGTGCATCAGTGCCGCACTCACGCCCGGCGCTACCTGCATTAGCGAAAACGGCCCAGGGCCGCCAGAACCATAGACGCCCTGCCAGCGCTCGACCACCTCGATACGACCACCGAGGGTGTGTTCGGCCAGCTCGATCATCCAGTTGTCGACCTGCTCGGCATTGAAGGGTGACACATCGCTACCATAGGCATGGGAGTCGCCGATGATCAGCTCGCCATGGGGCGTGGGGCTGACCAGCAGGTGGATGCCGTGCTCTATCAGGTGCGGGCTATTGGTCTGCAATTGCGCCTTGAGTGCCTGGGCCTGTGGAAGGTCGGCGAAGGCGCCGTAATGGACGCAGCTCAGGCCAGTCAGCAGTGCGTGCTGCAGGTCCAGCCTGAAGCGCGGACGGGCGCGCAACATCTGCAGGCGACACACCCGGGGTTGCAGTGTGGCGATCGGTTCGGCGAGCAGGGTCTGGTAGTCGTGACCCGAGCAGACCACGATCTGGCGGGCGTTGAAATCGCCGGCGGTGGTCGAGACGCGACCAGGCTCGATGCCGCGCACCAGGGTCGAAAAATGGAACTGCACATCCAGTTCCGTTTGCAGGAAGCGGATCAGCGTCGGCAGGGCTTCACGCGAGTACAACTGCTGGTCGTCCAGGCCGCGCAATGCCGCGCGGTGGTGGCGGAACTGGCCGCCGTACAGGTCATTGAGGGCCGCACCCGACAGCAACTCGACCCTGTAGCCATGCTCCACGGCCCGCTCGGTGCAGAACGCTTCGAGCAGTTCCTGCTCAAGGGCGGTGCGGGCGAACAGCAGCGAGCCGTTGCTCTTTACGTCGAAGCCAGCCTGGCGCGACCAGTGCGCCCAGATACCTCGACTGGCCTTGGCCAGTTCGAGCATCTCGCCCGGTGGCTGGCCGGTGACTAGGGCCTGGCCGAAGTTGCGAACCGAGGCGCCAAGCGGGGTGGCGGTACGCTCGAACACCCGCACCTTGAGGCCACGGCGGGCAGCGGCATAGGCGTGGGACAGGCCGAGAATGCCAGCGCCGACGATGAGTAGATCGGTCATGGTAAATCCTTTTGAAATGATCGCGGGGCAAGCCCGCTCCTACCGTAGGAGCGGGTTTGCCCCGCGTTTCGAACTTACTGCTGGGCCACCTTCTCCGATTTGCCGTCATAGCGCTTGCGCCATTCGGCCAGGATGGTGTCGCGGTTCTGCGAAGCCCAGGCGAAGTCGTTCTTGATCAGGCGCTGCTCGTAGTCGGCCGGCAGTTCGGTCTGCGGCTTGGCAATACCTGGCTGGGCAAGTACAGCGAAGTTTTCCTTGTACAGCTCCATCGCCGCCGGGCTCGCCGAGAAGTCCGCCAGGCGCTTGGCGGCAGCTTCATGCTTGCTGCCCTTGAGCACGGCGGTGGCTTCGATTTCCCAGCCCAGGCCTTCCTTCGGCAGGACGATGTCCAGCGGCGCGCCCTGGCGCTTGAGCTGCACGGCCGGGTACTCGAACGAGATACCGATCGGGAACTCACCGGCGGCCGCCAGCTTGCACGGCTTGGAGCCGGAGTGAACGTACTGGCCGATGTTCTGGTGCAGGTCGTCCATGTACTGCCAGCCCTGTTTCTCACCGAAGGTCTGCAACCAGGCGCTGACATCCAGGAAGCCGGTGCCGGAGGACGCCGGGTTCGGCATGACGATCTTGCCCTTGTACTCAGGCTTGGTCAGGTCTTGCCAGCTCACCGGCTTGGTCAGGCCCTGCTTTTCGGCTTCGATGGTGTTGAAGCAAATGGTGGCAGCCCAGACGTCCATGCCGACCCAGGCTGGTGGGTTGGCGGCATCGCGGTAGTTGCCGCCGATCTTGTCGAGGTCTTTCGGTGCGTAGCTTTGCAGCATGCCCTGCTGGTCGAGGATCGCCAGGCTGGAGGCGGCCAGGCCCCATACGGCATCGGCCTGCGGACGGTCTTTCTCTGCCAGCAGCTTGGCGGTGATGATGCCGGTGGAATCACGCACCCACTTGATTTCGATATCCGGGTTGGCCTTTTCGAAGGCCTGCTTGTAGCTCTTGAGCTGTTCGGCTTCGAGCGCGGTGTAGACCGTCAGCTGGGTATCGGCGGCAGTGGCCTGCAGGCTGAACGCAGTGAGGACGGCAGCGGCAAGAGCAAGTGGCTTGAACATGATGCGGTTCCTTTGAACGGTACAGGGTTGGGTAAGGCAATCAGTTGCCCGGCGCGCGCTGGCGCCAGGCTTGGGAGCGTTGCAACAGGCCGCGCGAGGCCCAGGCCAGGAGCAGCGAAACGGTGGCACTGGTGAGCAGGATCAGGGTCGACATGGCCGCCGCGCCGCCGACGTTGCCGGCATCGTCCATGTTCAACACGGCGACGGCGGCGAGGATGGTGTCGGGGCTGTAGAGGAAGATCGCCGCCGAGACCGTGGTCATCGCCGAGACGAACAGGTAGCGGACGATGTCCAGCAGCGCCGGCAGGCAGATCGGTACGGTGACCCGCAGGAAGTGTCGGTACAGCGGTGCCTTGAGTGACAGCGCGGCGGCCTCGAATTCGCCGTCGAGCTGGCGCAGGGCGGTGGTCGCAGTCATGTTTGCGGTGGTCAGGTAGTGGGCGATGGTGCACACCACCAGCAGCGCCATGCTGCCGTAGAACACATGCAGGGGGTTGCTGGTCAGGTTGAAGAAAAACACATAGCCCAGGCCCAACACCAAGCCCGGTACCGCCATCGGCACGAAGCTGAGCAGTCGCAGCACCAGGTTCAGCGAGCGCTGGCCCTTGGTCTTTTCCATCAGGTAGGCGCCGGTGAAAATCACTGCACTGCCGATCAGCGCCGCGCACAGGGCCATGGTCAGGCTGTTCTGGTAGGCCAGCCAGCCACCGCCGGCGGTTTCGTCAAACTGGTAGTGCTTGAGCGACAACGTCATGTTGTAGGGCCAGAAGGTGACCAGCGACGAGTACACCGCCATGCCCACTACCAGCAGCAATACCGCGCAGACCATCACCACCACCGCCAGGAACCAGGCATCGCGACGACGCGACGGCTGCGGCTGGAACACCTGGGCACGGCCACTCATCGAGTCGCCCTGGCGGCGGCGCAGCCAGGCATCGACAGTGAAGCTCAGCAGCGCCGGCACCAGCAGGACCATGCCGATCAGGGCACCGCGACCGAACTGCTGCTGGCCGACCACCGCCTTGTAGGCTTCCAGCGCCAGCACCTGATAGTCGCCGCCCACGACAACCGGCACGCCGAAGTCGGTGATGGTCAGGGTGAACACCAGGCAGAAGGCGGCGAACACGGCCTGGCGAGTGGCCGGCCAAGTGATGCTGCGAAAGGCACGCCAAGGGCCCGCGCCCATGCTCGATGCGGCATCGAACAGACGCGCGTCGGCCAGCGACAGCGCCGAGAGCAGGATCATCAAGGCATGGGGAAAGGTGTAGATGGCTTCGCCCAGGACAATGCCCCAGAAGCCGTAGATATTGTCGCTGAGCAGGCTGCGCAGCAGCCCCTGGTTGCCGAACAGGTACACCAGGGCAATGGCCGGCAGCATCGACGGTGCCAGCAGCGGCAGCAGCGAGATACCCCGCCAGATACGCTTGCCGGGGATCAGCGTGCGCTGCAGCGCATAGGCGAACAGATAGGCCAGCGGCACGACGATGGCCGCGACGCTGAGCGACACCTTCAGGCTGTTGCCCAGCAACCAGTGGAAGTTGGCGCTGGCAAACAGTTCACGCGCGGCCACCAGGCCACCGCCCTGCCCGGCATCGCTGCTGAAACCGCGCCAGAAGATCGCCATCAACGGCATCAGCACGGCAACGGTGAGCAACAGCAGCAGCAACCACTTGCCGCCGACCACGAACAGTCGATCACCCAGAGAGGCGCCGGAGCGCTGTACTGCCTTCGCGTGCGCGATCAGCATGGTCATTGGCGCGGCCATCTCAGGCAAACACCTGCAGGCTGCGCGGTGGCAGGGCTACCCAGATGTCCTGGGAACCCAGGCGCGGCATCGATTCGGGTGCCACTTCAGCCAGCAAGGCATGGCCGGGCAGCTCATTGAATTCAAAGCTCATGCGGCAGCGGTTGCCGAGGAAGGTGATCTCGCGCACTCGCGCCGGGAACAGGTTTTCTTCATGCACCGGCGGGTTGACGCTGATCGCCTCGGGGCGGCAGAACAAACGACCGCTGCGAGCCTGGCCGGCACCGTCGGCCAGGCGCATGTTCAAGGCGCCGACCTGGGCGTGGCTGTCGCTGTGGCGCTGGAACGGCAGCCAGTTGCCCTGGCCGACGAACTCGGCCACGAACGGTGTGGCCGGCTTGTCGTAGATGTCCTGGGGCGTGGCGTACTGCTCGACCTGGCCATTGTTCATCACGGCAATGCGGTCGGCCATGAGCATGGCTTCGTCCTGGTTGTGGGTCACCATCAAGGTGGTGATACCGAGCTGGCGCTGCAGCTGGCGCAACTCGGTACACAGGTGCTCGCGAACTCGCGCATCGAGGGCCGACATCGGCTCGTCGAGCAGCAGCAGCGACGGCGCCGGTGCCAGGGCGCGGGCCAGGGCCACACGCTGTTGCTGGCCACCGGAAAGCTGGCCGGGGTACTTTTTCTCGCTGCCCGACAGGCCCACCAGTTCCAGCATCTGCGCCACGCGCTGGCGAACTTCGTCACGCCCGCTGCCGGCCAGACCGTAAGCGATATTGGCCTCGACAGTCAGGTTGGGGAACAGCGCATACGACTGGAACAGAATGCCGTAGTCACGGGCCTGGGGCGGCAGGTCGGAGATGTCGCGATCGCCGATGTACAGGGTGCCACGGTCTTGGCGTTCAAGGCCGGCGATGCAGCGCAGTAGTGTGGTCTTGCCACAGCCGGACGGGCCGAGCAGGCACACCAGTTCACCAGCGGCGATGTCGAGGGAGACATCCTGCAGGGCGGTAAAGGCGCCGAAGCGCTTGTGGATACCGCGCACTTTCATTTGTGCGCCTGGGTTTGCGACCGGAGTGTTCATGGCAGGACCTCATCGAACGAATGAGGGCCATGCTAGGGGCCGATTGCGAAGGTTCTGTGGCTGGGAAGCAAAAGCTGCCGATACTGGTATAGGCAGATTTGGGTGTAGGCGCGGGCTTGTCCGCGCCTACAGGGCTGCCACTTCCTGGGCTACACCCAGGAAGGCGGCAGGCAGGCGCGCCTGGCGCCGTTCCTTCAAGCAATACAAGTACTCATGCATCACCGGCGCGTTCTCCAGCGCCAGCACCCGCAGCTCCGGGTTGTGCGGTACTTCATGGCGGGCAATGAGGCTGATGCCGATATTGCGCAGCACCGCTTCGCGAATCGACTCACGGCTGCCGATCTCCAGCATCGAGCCCACCTTGACGCCCGCCTCTGCCAGCATCTGCTCGGTCAGCTTGCGCGTGGTCGAACCCTGCTCGCGCACCAGCAGGCAATGCCCGGCCAGTGCCGACAGCGGCAGCGATTCGCGGCTGGCCAAAGGATGATTGCGGTGCACCGCGACCACCAGCGGATCGGTGCCCAGCACCCGACGCACCAGGCGGGTGTCTTCCAGCAATTGCGAGGAGGCGGCAAGGTCGACGCGGTAGTCTTCCAGCAACTCCAGCACCTGCTGGGAGTTGCCGATCTCCACCGAGACGTCGACCTGCGGCAGGCGCTCGCGAAAGATCTTCACCAGGTCGAGGATGTAGTACGGCGCGGTGGCAGCGATGCGCAAACTGCCCTGGGCCTGGCCGCTGTTGCGCAGGAAGAACTCGATGTCGGCCTCCTGCTGCAGCAGCGCCTTGACCATCGGCAGCAGCCGGGTGCCGTCGTCACTCAGGGTCAAGCGCCGGCCGCCGCGGTAGAACAGCTCCACCGCGTACTGGCTTTCCAGGTTGCGGATCTGGGTGGTGACCGTCGGTTGGCTGAGCCCGAGTTTCTTCGCCGCCAAAGTGATGCTGCCCAGGCGGGCAACCATGTAGAAGGCTTTCAACTCGGAACTCAACATACATCCTCGATTTACTTACGCAGCAGACGCAAACCGTTGAACACCACCAACAAGCTCACGCCCATGTCGGCGAACACCGCCATCCACATGGTTGCCATGCCGGCAAAGGTGATCGCCAGGAATATCGCCTTGATCCCCAACGCCAGCACAATGTTCTGGGTGAGGATCGCCGCACTGTGACGCGAGAGCCTGACGAAGGCGGGGATTTTGCGCAAGTCATCATCCATCAACGCCACGTCGGCGGTCTCGATGGCCGTGTCGGTACCGGCTGCCGCCATGGCAAAACCGATCTCGGCCCGCGCCAGTGCCGGGGCATCGTTGATACCATCGCCGACCATGCCAACCCGATGGCCCTGCGCATACAGGTCCTCGATGGTCTTGAGCTTGTCGGCGGGCAGCAGGTTGCCATGGGCCTGGTCGATCCCCACCTGGGCGGCGATGGCTTGGGCAGTGTGGGGATTGTCGCCGGTGAGCATGACAGTCTTGATACCCAGCTCATGCAACTCGGCTATGGCCTGGCGACTGCTTTCCTTGACCGTATCAGCCACCGCGAACAGGGCCAGCGGGCCGGACTTGCCGAGCAGCAGCACGACGGTCTTGCCCTGGCGTTCCAAGGCGTCGAGCTGTGCTTCGAGCTGCGGTGAACACAGGCCCAGCTCTTCGACCAGACGATGGTTGCCCAGGTGATACAACTTGCCGTCGATTTCCCCGCGCACGCCTCGGCCGGCCAGGGCTTCAAAAGCGCTCACTTCACTGAAGGCCAGTTGCTGCTCGCCAGCGAACACCGCAATGGCGCGCGATACCGGGTGATCGGAGCGCTCGGCAAGGCTTGCCGCCAGTGCCTGGGCGCGGCCTTCGAACAGCGGGTCAAGCACCATATGGTCGGTTTGCACTGGCTTGCCATGGGTGATGGTGCCGGTCTTGTCCAGGGCCAGGAAGTCGAGCTTGCGCCCGCCTTCCAGGTACACCCCGCCCTTGACCAGGATGCCCTTGCGCGCCGCTGCGGCCAGGCCGCTGACGATGGTCACCGGGGTCGAAATCACCAGGGCGCACGGGCATGCCACCACCAGCAACACCAGGGCACGGTAGATCCAGTCGAACCAGGCACCGGCCATGAACAGTGGCGGAATCACAGCCACTGCCAGGGCAAACGCAAACACTGCCGGGGTGTAGATGCGCGAGAACTGATCGACGAAGCGCTGGGTCGGCGCCCGCGCGCCCTGGGCTTCTTCCACCGCCTTGATGATCCGCGCCAGGGTCGATTGCCCTGCCGCTGCCGTCACCCGGTACTCCAGGGCGCCGGCCTGGTTGATAGTGCCGGCAAACACCTTGTCGCCCGGGCCCTTCTCCACCGGCAGGCTCTCGCCGGTGATGGGTGCCTGGTCGATGCTCGACTGGCCGCTGACCACCTCGCCATCCAGGCCGATTCGCTCACCAGGGCGCACTCGCACCAGGGTACCGAGGGCGACCTGCTTGACCTCCAGCTCACGCCACTGGCCGTCGGCCTGCTGTACGGTGGCCATGTCCGGGGTCAACTGCATCAGGCCGCCGATGGCATTGCGCGCGCGGTCCAGCGAGCGCGCCTCGATCAACTCGGCGAGGGTGAAGAGCACCATCACCATGGCCGCTTCCGGCCACTGGCCGATCAGCACGGCGCCGGTCACGGCGATGCTCATCAGCGCGTTGATGTTGAGGTTGCGGTTCTTCAGGGCGATCCAGCCCTTTTTGTAGGTGCTCAGGCCACAGCTCAGAATCGCCACCAGGGCGAGCACCGCCACCACCCAGTCGGGTGCCACCTCGGCAAAGTGAACGCCCTCGGCGGCCAGCGCGGCAACGCCCGCCAAGGCCAGCGGCCACCAGTGCTTTTTAGCCGGTGCGGGTGCGGCGGCAGGTTCTTCGCTGCTTTCGACCAGGGGCTCGGCCTGCATGCCCAGCGAGGCAACGGCCTGCTCGATTTCCCGGGTGTCGGCATGGGTATGGCGCACCCCGAGGATACGATTGATCAGGTTGAATTCCAGCTGTTCGACGCCTGCCAGCTTGCCCAGTTTGTTCTGGATCAGGGTCTGCTCGGTCGGGCAATCCATTGCCTCGATGCGAAAGCGGCTCAGGCGCGCGTCGCTGCTGGCCGCCTCGCTCAACTGCACCAGGGCGGGTGCGGCGTCGTGGGAGCAGCAACTGTGGGCGTGCTTGGCGTGGTCATGGGGCGCTTTGGGGCTGACAGGCTGGTTCATGAGTTCATCCTTAAATGTCCTGTTGCCAAGTGAACACCCTGTAGCCACTATAGGGTCAAGCCACCTGTCGAGGTATTTGCAGATGAAGATCGGAGAACTGGCCAAGGCCACCGATTGCGCCGTGGAAACCATTCGCTACTACGAGCGGGAGAACCTGCTGCCGGAACCGGCACGCAGCGAGGGCAACTACCGGATGTACACCCAGGCCCATGTGGAGCGCCTGACCTTCATCCGCAACTGCCGCACCCTGGACATGACTCTGGAGGAAATCCGCAGCCTGCTGCGCCTGCGCGACAGCCCGGAGGATCAATGCGAAAGTGTGAATGCGCTGATCGACGAGCATATCCAGCACGTCAAGGCGCGAATCGATGGGTTGCAGGCCTTGCAGGCGCAACTGCTGGAACTGCGCCAGCACTGTCATCCCAAGGAGGTACAGTGCTCGATCCTGCAGCATCTGGAGGTCAATGGCGCGGTGACTGCTCCGGAAGCGGAGCATTCCCACGTAGGTCGCAGCCACGGCCATTGATTGGAAAGCGGGATGGCGACTGCTGTGCAGTCGATCACAGCCTCGTTCCTCGCCAGCGGCTACAGGCCAACCCCGTGTAGCCGCTGGCGACAGCCTGCGATCGGCCGCGCAGCGGTCGTGATTATCGTATTCAGACCGCCATCGGCGCCGTCATTGGCGCGTGGTGCTCGTAGCCTTCGAGGCTGAAGTCACTCGGCTCGATCTTCTCCAGCCACTCCGGCTCGTACTTGCCGGTCTTGGCGAACTCAGGCACTCGATCACTGATCACCAGTTTCGGCGCGGCCAGCGGCTCTCGCTTGAGCTGCTCGTTGAGCATGTCCAGGTGGTTTTCGTACACGTGCGCATCACCGATGAAGTAGGTGAACCAGCGCGGCGTGTAGCCAGTCAGGCGACCTACCAGCGACAGCAGCGCCGCGCCCTCGGTGAGGTTGAACGGCGTGCCCAGGCCCAGGTCGTTGGAGCGGATATAGAGGGTCAGGGAAATTTCCCGGGTCTCTACATTGGGGTGGAACTGGTACAGCAGGTGGCACGGTGGCAGGGCCATTTCGTCGAGCTGGGCGCAGTTCCAGCCGTGGAACAGGATGCGGCGGCTGCCCGGGTCGTTGATGATGGTGTCGACGCACTGGCGAATTTGGTCGATGGCCTTGTACAGCACCACGAAGGCTTCGCCGTCTTCTTCGGCCTGGGCAATCTGCTGGAAGCCCTGGCTCTGGGCCAGTTCGATCGCAGCCGGGTTGCTCAGCGGGATGCGCTTGTAGGCCGGCCACTGGCGCCATTGCACGCCGTAGATCTCGCCAAGGTCGTCATGCCCCTGGCGGAACGGGTTGGCCAGCCACTGGGCGTTTTCGTTGGCGTTCTGGTCCCATACCTTGCAGCCCAGTTCGCGGAACTCGCCGGCATGCTTCACGCCGCGCAGGAAGCCGACCATCTCGCCGATGGCCGACTTGAACGCCAGCTTGCGGGTGGTGATGGCCGGGAAGCCTTTCTGCAGGTCGAAGCGCAGCATGGCGCCCGGCAGGCTGATGGTACGGACACCGGTACGGTTACCCTGCAGGGTGCCGTTTTCGATCACATCGCGGACCAGATCTAGATACTGTTTCATGGCTTACCTGTAGCAAAGACGGCAGGGGATCACCCTGCCGTGGAAAATCAAACGGCGGCCTTGGCCGTGGGTTTGCGGTTGTAGGCCCACCAGATCAGGCCGATGCCACCGAGAATCATCGGCACGCAGAGCAACTGACCCATGGTCAACCAGCCGAAGGCGATGTAGCCCAGCTGGGCATCGGGAACCCGCACAAACTCGACGATGAAGCGGAAGATGCCGTAGAACAGCGCGAACATGCCGGATACGGCCATGGTCGGACGCGGTTTACGCGAGTACAGCCAAAGGATCAGGAATAATGCCACACCTTCCAGGGCGAACTGGTACAGCTGCGACGGGTGACGCGGCAGTTGGGCCGGATCGCTGAACGGCGGGAAGACCATGGCCCACGGCACATCGGTCGCCTTGCCCCACAATTCGGCGTTGATGAAGTTGCCGATACGCCCGGCGCCCAGGCCGATCGGCACCAGCGGCGCGACAAAATCCATCAGTTCGAAGAACGACTTGTTGTTGCGCTTGCCGAACCACAAGGCCGCCAACATCACGCCGATAAAGCCGCCGTGGAACGACATGCCGCCCTTCCATACCTCGAAGATCAGCGCCGGGTTGGCCAGGTACGCGTGCAGGTCATAGAACAGCACGTAGCCAAGCCGCCCGCCGACGATCACCCCCATCGACAGCCAGAACACCAGATCGGAGAGTTTCTCGCGGCTCCAGGTCGGGTCGAAGCGGTTGAGTCGGCGCGACGCCAGCAGCCAGGCGCCGCCAATGCCGATCAGGTACATCAGGCCGTACCAATGGATTTTCAGCGGACCCAGGGCAATGGCCACTGGATCGATCTGCGGGTAAGGCAGCATGGTGACTCCTCTCGTTAAAGCAAAAAGCTTAAGCCCACGCAAAACAGCAGCGCGGCGAACAGCCGTTTCAGCAGGCGTGGCGACAGCTTGTGCGCCAGTCGCGCGCCGAAGCGGGCAAAAAACATACTGGTCAGGGCAATCCCCAGCAGTGCGGGCAAATACACAAAGCCCAGGCTATGGTCGGGCAGGTGCGGGTCGTGCCAGCCCAACCAGATAAAGCTCAGGGCGCTGGCCACGGCAATCGGAAAACCGCAGGCCGAGGACGTCGCCACCGCTTGCTGCATGGGCAGGCTGCGCCAGGTCAGGAATGGCACGGTCAACGACCCGCCACCGATACCGAAGATCGCCGAGGCCCAGCCGATCACACCACCGGCCGCCGTCAGCCCGGGCTTGCCAGGAATGCCGCGACTGGCCTTGGGTTTGAGGTCCAGGGCCATCTGCGCGGCGATCACCAGGGCAAAGATGCCGATGATCTTTTGCAGCATCGGGCCCTGGATTGCCGATGCGGTCTTGGCGCCGATACCGGCGCCGACCAGGATACCCAGGGTCATCCAGACGAAAATCGGCCACTGCACTGCACCTTTGCGATGGTGCTCGCGAATGGCATTGACCGAGGTAAAGACAATGGTCGCCAGGGAAGTACCCACCGCCAAGTGAGTCAGCACCGAGGTATCGAAGCCCTGCAGGGTGAAACTGAACACCAGCACCGGCACGATGATGATGCCGCCGCCCACGCCGAACAGCCCGGCCAGCACGCCTGCACAGGCGCCCAGCAGCAGATAGAGCACGAATTCCATTGTCGCCCCCGTAAATTCAGTCCGGCATGGTAACGGAAGGTAGGCCTGTGGCTCTAGTGAAGACACATGAAGTCGATGGAACCGGCAGGACGCTATCGGTAGAGTGGGTAAAAAACACAGAGGCCCACCTATGTGCCTGATCGTTTTCGCCTGGCGGCCGGGGCATGCCCAGCCGCTGATCGTCGCGGCCAACCGCGATGAGTTCTACGCCCGCCCGAGCCGTGTGCTTGAGGCCTGGGACGATGCGCCAGGGGTCTATGCCGGGCGCGACCTGGAAGCGGGCGGCACCTGGCTGGGCGTGGGCCCGGCAGGTCGTTTCGCGGCGCTGACCAACATCCGCGACCCGCACCAGGCCCAGGGCGCCCGCTCACGGGGCGAACTGGTGGCGGCGTTTTTGCGCGGGAAGCTGGGGGTCGAGGCCTACCTGGACCAGGTGGCCAGCCACAGCCAGCACTATTCGGGGTTCAACCTGCTGGTGGCTGATGGCGGGCAGCTGGGGTATCTGAATGCCCGCGAAGCGGCGCCGCAACTACTGAGTGAGGGCGTGTACGGGCTCTCCAATGCTGGCCTGGATACACCGTGGCCAAAGCTGGTCAAGGCACGAACGAGCTTGCAGCAGCACCTGGCCGACCCTCAACCTGAAGCGCTACTGGACCTGCTGGGGGATAACCTGCAGGCGGCAGATGCAGAACTGCCGGAAACCGGGGTGGGGATGAGTACCGAGCGGTTGCTGTCGAGTGTGTTCATTGCCAGCCAGAACTACGGTACGCGGGCGAGTACTGTGCTGATTGTCGAGGCGGATGGTCGGCGGAGGATGGTCGAGCGCAGCTTCGGGCCGTTCGGGGGGCACTTGGGCGAGGTGGGTTTGCAGCTTTGACACAATCGCGGGGCAAGCCCGCTCCTACCGGTGTAGGAGCGGGCTTGCCCCGCGATGTCACAAGGTCTTCGACGACCCTGGATTGATCATCCGCGCCAGCCCCAGGTTCTTCAGGGCCAATTGGAGCGAGCTGTGGATAACTTGCGGGTTGTCGATACCCATGGCCTGGGCCAACAATTCCTGGGATTTGCTCAGGCTCACCTGACGCAGCATCCATTTCACCTTCGGCAGGTTGGTGGCGTTCATCGACAGGCTGTCAAAGCCCATGGCCATCAACAACACCGCCGCTGCCGGATCGCCGGCCATCTCGCCGCAGATACTCACCGGCTTGCCTTCGGCATGGGCATCACGCACCACGTTCTGCAGTGCCTGCAGGACTGCCGGGTGCAAGTAGTCATAGAGGTCGGCGACACGCGGGTTATTGCGGTCCACCGCCAACAGGTACTGGGTCAGGTCGTTGGAGCCGACCGACAGGAAGTCCACTTGGCGCGCCAGCTCGCGGGTCTGGTACACCGCTGCCGGGATCTCGATCATCACACCCACCGGCGGCATCGGCACGTCGGTGCCCTCGTCGCGCACTTCACCCCAGGCACGGTGGATCAGGTGCAGGGCTTCTTCGAGCTCGTGGATACCGGAAATCATCGGCAGCAGGATGCGCAGGTTGTTAAGGCCTTCACTGGCCTTGAGCATGGCGCGGGTCTGCACCAGGAAGATTTCCGGGTGGTCGAGGGTAACGCGGATACCGCGCCAGCCAAGGAAGGGGTTGTCTTCCTTGATCGGGAAATACGACAGCGCCTTGTCACCGCCGATGTCGAGGCTGCGCATGGTGACAGGCAACGGGTGAAAGGCCGCCAGTTGCTCGCGGTAGATCGCCAGCTGCTCCTTTTCGCTGGGGAAGCGCTGGTTGATCATGAACGGCACTTCGGTGCGGTACAGCCCTACCCCTTCGGCGCCACGCTGCTGGGCACGAGCCACGTCGGCGAGCAGGCCGGTGTTGACCCACAGCGGCATGCGGTGGCCATCGAGGGTGATGCACGGCAGTTCGCGCAGGGCATCGAGCCCCTGGGCCAGCTGGCGTTCTTCTTCGACCACTTCGGCATACTGCTTGCGCAGTACATCGCTGGGGTTGGTATAGACGTCGCCCTTGTAGCCATCGACGATCATGTCGATGCCATCGACCTTCGAGTACGGCAGGTCGACCAGGCCCATCACGGTGGGAATGCCCATGGCGCGGGCGAGGATTGCAACGTGGGAGTTGCCCGAGCCCAGTACCGACACCAGGCCCACCAGCTTGCCTTCCGGCACTTCGCCGAGCATGGCCGGGGTCAGCTCTTCGCTGATCAGAATGGTGTTGTCAGGGTAGACCAGCGTCTGATGCCTTGCCTCTTGCAGGTAGGCCAGCAGACGCCGGCCCAGATCCTTCACGTCGGAAGCCCTCTCGCGCAGGTAGGCATCGTCCATCAGTTCGAAGCGATTGACGTGCTCGGTCACGACCTGGCGCAGGGCACCCTGCGCCCACTGGCCGGTCTTGATCACCTGCGCCACTTCACCGCCCAGGGCCGCGTCATCGAGCATCATCAGGTAGACGTCGAACAGCGCGCGCTCTTCCGGGCGTAACTGGGTGGCCAGTTTGGCGGAGAGGTTGCGCATGTCTTCGCGCACCCCTTCCAGGGCGTTATTGAACAGCTGGAGTTCGGCGTCGATGTCATCGACGGTCTTGTCGGGCACCACGTCGAGATCGGCCGGCGGCAGCATGACCACCGCCTTGCCCACCGCCGCACCGGGCGAACCTGGCACACCGACGAACTTGGCTTCCTGGATACCCTTGCCCTGACGACCAAGGCCACGGATCGATCCCGTGGCCTCGGCATGGGCAATAACGCCGGCGAGCTGGGCGCTCATGGTCACCAGAAAGGCTTCTTCGCCCTCGTCGAACTGGCGACGTTCCTTTTGCTGGATAACCAGCACCCCCACCACACGCCGGTGGTGGATGATCGGCGCACCAAGGAATGAAGCGAAGCGTTCTTCACCCGTTTCGGCAAAGTAGCGATAACGCGGGTGGTCGGCGGCGTGTTCCAGGTTCAGTGGCTCTTCGCGGGTGCCGACCAGGCCGACCAGGCCCTCGTTGGGTGCCATGCTGACCTTGCCGATCGAGCGCTTGTTCAAGCCCTCGGTGGCCATCAGCACGAAACGGTTGGATTCCGGATCAAGCAGATAGACGGAGCAGACCTGACTGCCCATGGCCTCTTTTACGCGCAACACAATGATCCCCAACGCCGTCTTGAGATCCTTGGCGGAGTTAACTTCCTGGACGATCTTGCGCAGCGTATTGAGCATGGCTCGGGGTCGAACTCCGTCGTCAGTCGCGCGCCAGCAGGCGCGGGGCAAGCTCTTTGAGAGCGCGGCGGTAAACCTCGCGCTTGAATGTCACCACCTGGCCCAGCGGATACCAATAACTGACCCAACGCCAGCCATCGAACTCCGGTTTCCCGGTCAGATCCATCCGCACCCGCTGCTCGTTGGAGACCAGGCGCAGGAGAAACCACTTTTGCTTCTGGCCGATGCACAGCGGTTGGCTATGGGTACGGACCAGACGTTGGGGTAAACGATAACGCAACCAGCCGCGGGTGCAGGCAAGAATTTCAACATCATCCCGCTCAAGCCCCACTTCTTCGTTCAGCTCGCGGTACAGGGCATCTTCCGGCGTTTCTTCAGGATTGATCCCACCCTGGGGAAACTGCCAGGCATCCTGGTTGATCCGTCGAGCCCATAGCACCTGCCCAAGATCATTCGTCAGAATGATCCCGACATTGGGGCGAAAACCATCGGGGTCGATCACGGCAGCAACCTCGCAAACGCATGTCACGGCATTGTTCCACAAAGGCCACAAGGCCAGCAACGCGCCTGTTTACCTTATGTGCATCGTTGTGAAAAGTCCGTATTCTGTGGGCCTTTTCAGATGTTATGCGAGTGACTTCAATGCGCCTGGCTTTATTCGATCTGGACAATACCCTCCTTGGCGGCGACAGCGATCACGCCTGGGGGGACTACCTCTGCGCCCGCGGGATTCTCGACCCGGTGGAGTACCAGAACCGCAACGATGCCTTCTACCAGGACTACCTGGCTGGCAAGCTGGACCTGGATGCCTACCTGAACTTCAGCCTGGAGATCCTGGCCGCGACTGACATGGCGCAACTCGACGAATGGCATCGTGACTTCATGCGGGACTGCGTCGAGCCGATCGTTCAGCCCAAGGCACTGGCGCTATTGAAGAAGCACCGCGACGCTGGCGACAAGCTGGTGATCATCACCGCCACCAACCGCTTCATTACCGGCCCGATTGCCAAGCGCCTGGACGTCGAGACCCTGCTGGCCACCGAATGCGAGATGGTTGATGGTCGCTACACCGGACGTAGCACAGATGTACCGTGCTTCCGTGAAGGCAAGGTGACGCGCCTGAACCGCTGGTTGGAAGAGAACGGCCATAACCTGGACGGCAGCTACTTCTATAGCGATTCGATGAACGACCTGCCGCTACTGGAGCAAGTGGCCAACCCGGTGGCGGTCGATCCTGATCCGAACCTGCGTGCCGAGGCCGAGAAGCGCGGCTGGCCGGTGATCAGCCTGCGCGATTGAGGTGAAGGTGATCGCGGGGCAAGCCCGCTCCCACACTGTAGGAGCGGGCTTGCCCCGCGATGCATTGGTCAGACCGGCTTAGCGCCCATCAACCCCGCAATGGCGATAAAACACACCCCACTGAACACCGCCAGCGCCAGGGTGAACTTCGGGCTACCCGCTCCCGGCTCGGTGCGTAGGCGATTGACCCGCGCCAGCAGCCAGAACCAGCTGAACGCACCCAAGGTGTAGATCACGCTGGAGCCCAGCACCCAGGTCTGGCCCAGCGGCCAGCCAATCAGGTGTACCAGCCACCAGCCGGTGAACGGCATGCTCACCAGGCTGATGCCCATCAACAACCAGACGAACACCAGCGGACGCTGCATCAAGCGGGTGGGGGCGGTGGCGTCGCCTTTGCGACGCGCCAGCCACGTCCAGATCGCCAGGCCCAGGGCACTGCCGAGCAGCACCACGGTGGCCAACACGTGCAGGGCTTTGAGAGTGGTCAGGTGTTCCATGTCATTTGCTTCCTTTTAGGCTGAACTGAGCTTAGCTGCTCAGCCCAGGAACAGCCGGTACGCCGGGTTATCGGTTTCATCCCAGTACGGATAGCCGATCTTGGCCAGCGCCGCCGGCACCAGGTGGCGCTCATCATCCGGAACCTGCAGGCCGGCTACCACGCGACCATCGGCCGCACCGTGGTTGCGGTAGTGGAACATCGAAATGTTCCAGCGACCGCCCAGCTTGTTGAGGAAGTTGAACAATGCCCCCGGACGCTCCGGGAATTCAAAGCGCAGCACCAGTTCGTCACTGACCCGCGCCGCATGACCGCCGACCATGTGGCGGATGTGCAACTTGGCCAGTTCGTTGTCGGTCAGGTCGAGCACCGGAAAGCCCTGTTCGGTCAGGCTCTGGATCAGCGCACTGCGCGGATCGGTATCCGGGTGGGTCTGCACACCGACGAAAATGTGCGCCTCGCCATCGGCGTGGTAACGGTAGTTGAACTCGGTGATCTGGCGCTTGCCGATGGCTTCGCAGAACGCCTTGAAGCTGCCCGGCTGCTCGGGAATGGTGACCGCGATGATAGCTTCGCGGCCCTCGCCCAGCTCGGCCCGTTCGGCAACGTGGCGCAGGCGGTCGAAGTTGACGTTGGCACCCGAATCGATGGCCACCAGGGTCTGCCCGCCGACACCCTTGAGCTCGACGTACTTCTTGATCCCGGCGACGCCCAGCGCGCCAGCAGGTTCGGTGATTGAGCGGGTATCGTCGTAGATATCCTTGATTGCCGCGCAGATTTCATCGGTACTCACGGTCACAACCTCGTCGACATACTGCTTGCAGATGTCGAAGGTGTGCTGACCGATCTGCGCCACCGCCACGCCGTCGGCGAACAGCCCGACCTGGGGCAGCACCACCCGCTCACCGGCGGCCATGGCAGCCTGCAGGCAGTTGGAGTCATCCGGCTCGACGCCGATCACCTTGATCTCTGGGCGCAGGTATTTCACGTAGGCGGCAATGCCCGCAATCAGCCCGCCGCCGCCGACCGGTACAAAGATCGCATCCAACTGGCCCGGGTGCTGGCGCAAAATCTCCATGGCCACCGTGCCCTGCCCGGCAATGGTGTGCGGATCGTCGTAGGGGTGGATATAAACGAAGCCTTTTTCCTCGACCAGCTTGAGCGAATAAGCCAGCGCATCAGGGAAGGAGTCACCGTGCAGCACTACCTTGCCACCGCGCAAACGCACGCCTTCGACCTTGATCTCCGGAGTGGTCTTGGGCATCACGATGGTCGCCTTGATCCCCAACTCCCGCGCCGCCAGGGCCACGCCCTGGGCATGATTGCCCGCCGAGGCCGTGACTACGCCACGGGCCAGTTCTTCCGGGGTCAGCTGCGCCAGCTTGTTGTAGGCACCACGAATCTTGAAGGAAAACACCGGCTGCAAGTCTTCGCGCTTGAGCAGGATGTTGTTGCCCAGGCGCTTGCTCAGTTGGCCGGCTGTCTGCAACGGGGTTTCGACCGCAACGTCGTAAACGCGCGAGGTGAGGATCTTCTTGACGTACTGTTCGAGCATCGGGAAAGCATCACTGGGCGGTTGGGCGGGGGCTTGGAGTCTACCCCAGCGCCCCGTCGGGCGACCACAGCAAGTCTGCGGTTTTAGCCGCTATACTACGCGCCTTCACGATACTCCTCCCCGCTTCGGAGCCCGCATGACCCAGGACCAACTCAAACAGGCTGTCGCCCAGGCCGCTGTCGACTTCATTCTGCCCAAGCTCGACGACAAGAGCATCGTCGGCGTCGGCACCGGCTCGACCGCCAACTGTTTCATCGATGCCCTGGCCAAGCACAAGACCGCCTTCGACGGCGCGGTCGCCAGCTCCGAAGCCACCGCCGCGCGCCTGAAGGGCCACGGTATTCCGGTCTATGAACTGAACACCGTCAGCGACCTGGAGTTCTATGTCGACGGCGCCGACGAGAGCGACGAGCACCTGAACCTGATCAAGGGCGGCGGTGCAGCCCTGACCCGCGAGAAAATCGTTGCTGCCGTGGCCAAGACTTTCATCTGCATCGCCGACGCCAGCAAATTGGTGCCGGTGCTTGGCGCTTTCCCGCTGCCGGTCGAAGTCATCCCGATGGCCCGCAGCCATGTCGCGCGCCAGTTGGTCAAGCTAGGCGGCGACCCTGTTTATCGCGAGGGTGTAGTGACCGACAACGGCAACATCATCCTTGATGTGTACAACATGCAGATCACCAACCCGGTGGAGCTGGAACGCCAGATCAACGCCATCGTCGGCGTGGTCACCAACGGCCTGTTCGCGGCGCGGCCGGCGGACCTGCTGCTGTTGGGCACGGCTGAAGGTGTGAAAACGCTCAAAGCCTGAAGCATCGCGGGGCAAGCCCGCTCCCACATGTGGGAGCGGGCTTGCCCCGCGATACGGTCAGTCAGTCGGCTTCTTGAACACGTAGAACAGGTTCGGCTCACTGACCAGGTAGATGGTCCCGGCATCGTCCATGGCGATGCCTTCGGCCTGGGGCACGCTCTTCTCCAGTCCCTGGAAACCCTTGCGCAACGACAGGCTGCTCAGGGGCTTGCCGGTGGTATCGAGCTCCAGCACCAACTGCGACTCATCCGACAAGGCCAGCAAGTGGCCGCTGCGCTCGTCAAACTGCAAGCTCGACAGGTCACGCACGAACAATCGCGAATCACGCTTGCGGTCCTGCACTACGTGTACCGCATAGGGCTGCTCGGGGTTGTCATGGGGAAAACCATGCACTTCGTAGATCAGCATCGGGTCGCGCTCCTTGGCCACGAACAGGCGCTTGCCCTTCGAGTCATAGGCAAGCCCTTCAAAACCCTTGTTGCCGTTCAGGCCAATGCCCAGGCTCAGCTGTTCGGAGTCATTGGCATCGAGAAACAGCGTGGTGTCGTCAACCCGCACACGGATCAGGCGCTGCTCGCGCTCATCGGTAATCACATAGCTGCCGGGGCCTACATACTCCACCGCCTCGGGATCGCCGAAACCGGTCAACGGCACGCGCCGCAAGATACGCCCGTCCAGCGACAGCTCGATCAGCTCAGGCTGCTTGTTGGTAACGGTGAACAAGCTGTTGCGATCCGGGTCGAAGGTCAGCGCGGAAATGTCTTCATCCAGCCCGTCGATGGGCTTGGCCTGAAGGACCACGCGGTACTGATCAAGCCCCATGCTCTGCTCGGCCGGCTGCCACCAGCTCTTGAGGTTGAACCAACCTCGCTCATACAGACGGTAATGCTGCCCTGCTACTGCAAGCAGAAGCAGGGCGATCAGGCTGACAACCAGGGCAATCAGGGGCAGGCGGATGTAGCGGCGCATTCAGGGGGACTCGATGGGTGACAGCCTGAATCAAACCACATTCAACTGAAGCCAAACTTAAAAGCTGCGTAGGAATTGTCTCAATTCAAGGCTTTTTGAAACGATAGAACAGATCCGGCTCGCTGACGATGTACAGCGTGCCATGTTCATCCATCGCCACGCCTTCGGCACGTGGAATACGCTTGCTCAAGCCATTGAAGCCGCCGAGCAGGGTCATGAAACTGACTTGCTCGCCCTTCTCGTCCAGTTCCAGCAGCATGTTGGAGTCTGCCGACAGCACCAGCAGGTGGCCGGTGCGCGGGTCTACACCCAGCGCCGAGAGGTTGCGCAGGTCCAGTTCGTCGCTTGGCAGCGATTGCTTGTCGCCCGCCAGCGGGCTCTTGCCATCGCTGGCCCAGGTGAACAGCGCCGGCGGACGTTCTTCGCCAAGGATAATGCGTTGCTGCGCCGGGTCCCAGGCTACCGCCTCGAAGGCCTTGTTCTGATTCTTTGAAGGACCGAGGTCATATTGCGGGAAGTCGGCGATGTTCAGCGACTGGGTGTCGGCGCCGAGGGTCACGATGGTCAATTTGTGATCACGCTCATCGACAATCGCCAGGCGACCCCCTTCGAGCACCGCCACACCTTCAGGGTTGCTCCACCCCACCAGCGGCATCTTGCGCAATACATCGCCGTCAAGGTTCAGTTCGACCAGGAAGGGGTTCTTGCCCATCACCGCGAACAACGTCTTGCTCACCGGGTTATAAGTCAGGTCGGACGCTTCGTCGTCTTCCATGCCCGGCAACACTTTGGCATCGATATCGACCTGATAATCCGGCAGCCAGATGCTGGCTTGCTGCTCGACCGGGGTTTCAAACCCTTCCTTTATCCACAGCAGCCCGCGATCGTCCCAGTGCATGGCAATCGCCACCCCATAACCAATGATGGCCGCTGCGGCCACCCAGGTTGACCAACGCAAGGCGAGCCCGCGCTTACGCGCAGAAGGCACGGTTTTACTGGAAGGAACGGGAGTGGCCATGGGGATCGATGCTCTTGTTTTTTGCCAGTTAATAACACATTACCGGCACGTTCACAGAGCCGAATCCGCAAGCATTATCCGGATTGATTGTGAAAAAAATGACAAAAGCCGACAGAGCGCATGGCAGCCAGCATCACTGGCTGCCATGAGGGAGGGGTTACAGCACTTTGCTTTCGAAACGGCTCGCGCCGGGCAGTTCCAGCACCAGCTCGTCGCCCGGATTGAGCGGCCCGACGCCAACCGGCGTACCGGTCAGGATCACATCGCCAGCCTGCAGGGTGAACTGCGAGGCCATGTGCTGGATCATCGGCACGATCGGGTTGAGCATCAGGGCGCTGTTGCCGTCCTGGCGCACCTCACCGTTGATGGTCAGGCGAATGCCGATATCGGCCAGGTCTTCAAAGGTGCCGCCCGATACGAAGGGCGCCAGCACACACGCACCGTCGAAGCACTTGGCGCGCTCCCACGGCAGGCCCTTGGCCTTGAGCTCGGCCTGGAGGTCACGCAGGGTCAGGTCCAGGGCCGGGGCGAAGCCGGAAATAGCGTCGAGCACTTCTTCCTCGCTCGGCTCAGGTGACAGCGATTTGCCCAGCAATACGGCAATCTCTGCCTCGTAATGCACCGAGCCGCGCTCGGTGGGGATCTTGAAGCCGCCATCCATCGGCACTACACAGCTGCCCGGCTTGATGAACAGCAAAGGTTCAGTGGGGATAGGGTTGTCCAGTTCCTTGGCGTGCTCGGCATAGTTGCGCCCGATGCACACCACCTTGCCCAGGGGAAAGTGAATACGCGTGCCGTCTACATACTGGTGCTGATAGCTCATTACCGACTCCTGGCGCTATTGGAAGCTCTTGTGCTTGTAACTCACTCGACCGCGAAGATTTTGCCGGGATTCATGATCCCGTTGGGGTCGAACACCGCCTTCACGGCTTTCATGTATTCGATTTCAGCGGGCGACCGGCTGTAGGTCAGGTAATCCCGCTTGGTCATGCCCACTCCATGTTCGGCAGAGATCGAGCCGTTGTACTTCTGCACGATCTCGAACACCCACTTGTTCACCGTGGCGCACTTGGCGAAGAACTCGTCCTTGCTCAGAGCGTCGGGCTTGAGGATGTTCAGGTGCAGGTTGCCGTCACCGATATGGCCGTACCAAACTACCTCGAAGTCCGGATAGTTCTGTTCGACGATCGCATCGATATCCCGGAGAAATGCCGGCACTTTCGAGACAGTCACCGAAATATCATTCTTGTACGGCGTCCAGTGCGAGATGGTTTCGGAGATGTACTCACGCAACTTCCAGAGGTTCTGCAACTGCTGCTCGCTCTGGCTCATCACCCCATCCAGCACCCAGCCTTGCTCCACGCAATGCTCGAACGTGGCGAGGGCGTCGTTGGCCACCGCTTCATTGCTGGCTTCGAACTCCAGCAGGGCATAGAACGGGCACGGCGTGTCGAAAGGCGCAGGCACATCGCCGCGACCCATGATCTTGGCCAGGGCCTTGTCGGAGAAGAATTCGAAGGCGGTGAGGTCGAGCTTGTCGCGAAAGGCGTGCAGCACCGGCATGATCGAGTCGAAATCAGGCGTGCCCAGCACCATCGCGGTGAGATTGTTTGGCGCACGGTCCAGGCGCATGGTCGCCTCGACCACAAAGCCCAGGGTGCCCTCGGCGCCGATGAACAGCTGACGCAGGTCGTAGCCGGTGGCGTTCTTGATCAGGTCCTTGTTCAGCTCAAGCAGTTCGCCCTTGCCGGTGACCACTTTCAGGCCGGCGACCCAGTTGCGGGTCATGCCGTAGCGAATAACCTTGATACCGCCGGCATTGGTGCCGATATTGCCGCCAATCTGACTGGAACCTGCAGAGGCGAAGTCCACCGGGTAGTACAAGCCCTTGTCTTCGGCAAAGTTCTGCAACTGTTCGGTGACCACGCCGGGCTGGCAGACCACGGTGCGGTCGAATTCATCGAACGCCAGGATCTGGTTCATGTAATCGAACGACACGACTACTTCGCCATTGGCAGCCACCGCCGCCGCAGAAAGCCCGGTGCGGCCGCCCGACGGCACCAGGGCAACCTTGTGCTGGTTGGCCCAGCGGACGATGGCCTGGACCTGTTCGGTGCTCTTGGGAAATACGATAGCCCGCGGCGCCGGGGCGAAATGCTTGGTCCAATCCTTGCCATACGCTTCGAGAGAAGCCGCATCAGTCAGCATCTTGCCGGGCTCAACCAGGGTCATCAGCTCATCAAGCAACGCAGAATCGGTCATCGACAGAACTCTCGAACTATTCATAGTCACCCTGAGCACTCTTCACGTGCCAGGGATGGGCGTATCGGGGGGTACTCATGCTAGCATACGCCCCCCGCTGATCGTGCTTTGAGGCCGATACTGCGAGCGCTTCACTTCCCTGCCATTTTTCTCCGGGACACAGGTTTACGCAGATGAGCAAGACTTCTCTCGATAAGAGCAAGATCAAGTTCCTTCTTCTCGAAGGCGTCCACCAATCCGCCGTGGACGTCCTCAAGGCCGCCGGGTACAGCAACATCGAGTACCTCACTGGCTCCCTGCCAGACGCCGATCTGAAGGAAAAGATCGCTGATGCCCATTTCATCGGCATCCGCTCACGCACTCAACTGACCGAAGAGGTTTTCGACTGCGCCAAGAAACTGGTCGCTGTCGGCTGTTTCTGCATCGGTACCAACCAGGTCGACCTGGCAGCCGCTCGCGAGCGCGGTATCGCGGTGTTCAACGCACCTTACTCCAACACCCGTTCGGTCGCCGAGCTGGTGCTGGCCGAAGCGATCCTGCTGCTGCGCGGCATCCCTGAGAAAAACGCCTCCTGCCACCGCGGCGGCTGGATCAAGAGCGCAGCCAACTCCTTCGAGATCCGTGGCAAGAAGCTGGGCATCGTCGGCTACGGCTCGATCGGTACCCAACTGTCGGTCCTGGCCGAAGGCCTGGGCATGCAGGTGTACTTCTACGACACCATCACCAAGCTGCCGCTGGGCAATGCCACTCAGGTAGGCAACCTGCACGAGCTGCTGGCGATGTCCGACATCGTTTCGCTGCACGTACCGGAAACCGCCGCCACCCAGTGGATGATGGGCGAGAAGGAAATCCGTGCCATCAAGAAAGGCGGCATCCTGATCAACGCTGCTCGTGGCACCGTGGTCGAGCTCGATCACCTGGCCGCCGCGATCAAGGACAAGCACCTGATCGGCGCTGCCATCGACGTATTCCCGGTGGAGCCACGCTCCAACGACGAAGAGTTCGAAAGCCCGCTGCGTGGCCTGGACAACGTGATCCTGACTCCGCACATCGGTGGTTCCACCGCCGAGGCCCAGGCCAATATCGGCCTGGAAGTGGCCGAGAAGCTGGTCAAGTACAGCGACAACGGTACATCGGTTTCGTCGGTCAACTTCCCTGAAGTGGCCCTGCCGGCGCACCCAGGCAAGCACCGCCTGCTGCACATTCACGAAAACATTCCGGGTGTACTCAGCGAGATCAACAAAGTCTTCGCCGAAAACGGTATCAACATCTCCGGTCAGTTCCTGCAGACCAACGAGAAAGTCGGTTACGTGGTCATCGACGTTGACGCCGAGTACTCGGATCTGGCGCAAGAAAAACTGCAACAGGTCAAGGGCACCATTCGTTCCCGCGTACTGTTCTAAGTTATTCAGGCGACAAAAATCGCGGGGCAATCCCGCTCCTACGTAGTGTAGGAGCGGGATTGCCCCGCGATCGTTTCAGCCGCTTACTTCACAGTGACGGTAATCTTCTTCGATTCGACACTTGGCTTGAAGGGCACGTGGAACTTGTCGCCCAGTACCAGTTGCAGGGTGTGCTTGCCTGGGGTCAGGGTCAGCTCCACTTCAGTCTGTGCCTTGCCAAAGTGCAGCACTTGCGGGCCAGCTGGCAGAGGTGCCTTGTTCTCCGGCAGCAGGCTGGTCGGCAGTACCTGGTCGCTAGCCGGTTCCTTGTCGACGTCTACCAGCAGGTGGTGGTGGCCGGTATGCGGTGTCTGGTCACCCGCTGGCTTGAGCGCCATGCCCTCGATGCCGAACTTGACGGTGAAGGTCTTGTCGACCGTCGCGCCATCGGCTGGGGAGACGATGAAGACCTTGGCGTCTTTCGGCGGCTCCTGGCTCTTCAGGCCTTCGGCGGCGGCAAATACCGAGACTCCCATCAGCAGGCCGGCAACGGCAGCACGCGAAACTAGGCTTTTCATTCACTTCTCCTGTGATTTACTTCAATACCGTTGCCACTGAATCGAATGGCAACGACCTGTAACCATAGAACAAATGAATCAAAATATGTTCGGGAACACCGCAGGAAAATATTTCTCCTGGTATCTAACATCCAGGACAGGATGCGGTCCTAAGTTGCGCGCGACCGTGGCATCATCACAAAGCTGCGGCGACTGTCATTTTTACTGCCAAAAGGATTAAGGGGCTTATGCGTTTGACCATCGGGGTACTACTTGCCACCCTGCTCAGCCCATGGGCACATGCAGAACTGATCGACGACATCAATGACCGCGGCGAACTTCGCATTGCCGTCGAAGCCAACATGGCGCCGTTCAACTTCAAGAAAGACGAGAAACTGGCCGGTTTCGAGATCGAACTGGGACAACTGCTGGCGAATGAACTCGATGTTCGCGCCGAGTTCGTCGTCACCGATCGGGACGACTTGCTGCCAGGCGTCGAAAGCGGCAAGTACGACATCGCCCTGAACCATGTCGCCATTACCCCGGAACTCAAGGAGCGCCTGGACTTCAGTGAGCCCTACGGTTATTCCAGTGCCCAGTTGATCGTGCGCAAGGAAGAAAAGCGCCCCCCGAGCACCCTCGATGCTCTCAAGGGACATAGCCTGGGCGTGGTCCAGGGCAGCCAGTTCGCCGAACAGGCGCGCGGCGTCGAAGGCGTTGACCTGCGCAGCTACCCGGATGCGACCCAACCGATCAAGGACGTGGCCAACGAGCAGATCGACGCGGCCATCAGCGACCGACTGCTGGTGCCCTTCGCCATTCGTGACAGCGAGCAGCCCGTGACCAAAGGCGCCACTGTGGGGCCTATCCTGAGCCTGGCAATTCCGTTCCAGAAAGGTAACCCGGCCTTCCAGAGCGCCGTGGACAACGCCCTGCAACGGATAAAGGCCGATGGCCGACTGAGCGAACTGTCGCAGAAATGGTTCGGGATGGATACCAGCAAGCCGCCGAAGTGAATTCAAGAACATCGCGGGGCAAGCCCGCTCCTGCCATCGTAGGAGCAGGCTTGCCCCACGAAAGCATTACAGCCGCCCCAACGCCAACGCGGCCGCCTCAAGCTCCAACTCACTGAACACCAGCACCCCTTCGCGGCGCAGCAATGCGGTCGTGACGCCTTCCCCCGCCACCTTGGTGCCGCTGAACGTACCGTCGTAGGTCAATTGGTTGCCACACGACGGGCTGCCCGCCTTGAGCACCGCAATCCGAATGCCGTGCTTGCGCACCAGCGCCAGCGCCATCTGCGCGCCGGCCACAAACTGCGCCGTGACATCCTCGCCCCTAACCGTGATGACCCGCGCATCACCCTCCAGCACAGCCGCCCCCTGGCCACCGGGAATTTCTGCAGGTGGGCGGGGCGTCGTCAAGCCGCCCGCCACTTCCGGGCACAACGGCACGATCCGGCCTTCGCCCTGCCATTGCTGCAACAGATCGGGATGACCACTGGAGCGCCCGTCATAGCGCACGGGCTGGCCGAGCAGGCAGGCGCTGACCAGCACCTTGTGCTGCGGCCTAGAAGGGTTCGTTGCCACGACGACGGAACCAGCCGGTCAGCGACAGGCGCTCGCGCTGTGCCGGCAGCACTTCATGGGGGATATCGCCCGACAGAAACACCACCAGGCAGCCGCCAATGGGCTGTACGTCATGCTCCACGTCGCCCTTGAGGGTCATGCGCAGTTGCCCGCCGTCCTCCGGCAGCCACTCGGGGTTGAGGTAAATCACCGCCGAGACCATGCGCCGGTCGTCGTCGCGAAAACGATCGAGGTGCTTGCGGTAGAACGCCCCTGGTGGGTACAGGGCGAAGTGGCACTCGAAGTCTTCCAACCCCAGGAACAGGCCGCGGTTGAGTGCTTCGCGCAGGCTGTCCATCAGGTTCAGGTACTGGTCGCAGGACTCGGCCTGGCCGGGTTCGAGCCACTGGATGTGGTCACCGCGAATACCCTCGCGCACCTCCTGGGAGGGCCCGCGGCCTACCGCCGCCGGCGCCAGCTCACCTTCGGCCGCACGTTTGCGGCATTCAGCCGCCAGCGCCAGGGTCAAGGGCCCTGGCAGGAAGAAGTTCTGCTGCGACCAGCCACAGGTGGCCAGGTCGTCGACAATGCGCAACAGCAGCGGGTGATCAGAAGGTAAGTGCATGGCGCGCATAGTATCGATGTGCTGCGCAATCCGACAGCGCCACTTGGCTGAGAGTGTGCAATGGCGTCTCGACAAAGCCCGGCAAGGCCAAGACAATAGCGCCCTGCCGACAGGAGTCCTGAATGCGCCGTTTGTTTTTTCTGCTGATCATGATCTGCACCACGCCTGTCTGGGCAGACAGCCTCGACCAACTCTACAAGGTCGCCGGCTGGCCTGAGCAGCGCGCCCACTTTACCGATGCCCTCGATGCCGCCCAGCAGCGCTATCGCAATAGCTTGCCGCCTGCCGTTTACCAGGCGCTGGTCAATAACAGCAACCAGCGTTTCCAGGCCCAGGCCGTGGACCGGCGTGCGCAGGCACAATTGCGCGCCAACCTGAGCAACCCGGCACCCGCGCTGACCTTTTTCCAGTCGCCCCTGGGTCGCAAGATCGTCGCGGCCGAACTGCTGGCGACCCGTCGCGACCAACTGGCCAAGAACGCCAAGGGCTTGCCCAAGGTCGAGGCCAGCGACGACCGTCTGCTGATCATCGGCCACCTGGCCCAGGCCCTGCCCGCTCGCGAGGCCGGTGCCGAAGTCAGCCTGGCGATTGCCGGCGTTGCCGCCGACAGCTTGAGCCAGATGATCCCCGGCCTGCTCGGGGGTGGCCAGGCCCAGAGCCTGCTCGATGGCCAGCGCCAGCGACTGATGAGCCAGATCGGCAGCGAGTTGAACAACACCCTGCTGTACGTCTACCGCGACCTGACCGACGCCGAGCTTGAAGCCTTCGCCACCTTTGCCGAATCCAACGAAGGCCAGGCCTACTACAAGGCCGCCCTGGCGGCCATTCGCGCGGGCCTGGCGGTCGGGCAGAACACCTCTGACCTGAAGTGATCAGCCCAGGCGCTGGTCGATAAAGTCGAAGTAACGCTGTCGAATCGCCGGCAGCTCATTGGCCAGGTGGTGACGCGCCTCGGGGATCAGCAGTATCTCAGGCTCGGCAAATTTCTCCCGCAACACCTTGAGGTTGTGTGGCCAGTCGACGGTCATGTCGGACTCACCCTGGATAATCAACGGCCGCCGCGTACTGGCAGGCGCCGCCTCGATGCGCTTGACCCATGCCACCAGCGCCCCCACCCAGGCGGTCGGCAAGCGCCGTGGCTGCAGCGGGTCAGCCTGCAGGAACGGCAGGAAGGTCGGGTCGTTGGAATTCTCGCTGAAGCGTCGCTCGATACCTTTGACGAACGGACGCAGCAAGCGATAGCTGAATTTCGACCAGCGCCACGAGCGTGGTCGCACCAGTGGCGCCAACAGGATTACCTCGCCCTGGGCCGGGCTTTGCGCGCCACTGTGCAGCAAATGATCGATGACAATCGCCCCGCCTGTGCTCTGTCCACACAAATGCCAGGGGTGCGGCAGCGCCATCGCGTGGCCTTGTTCGAACAGCGCCTGCAGTACCTGCTGGTAGGTCGCGAAGTTGTCGATACTGGCCCGCTCGCCGCTGGACAGGCCGTGCCCCGGCAAGTCGCAGGCAATGACCGCGTAGTCCTGATCCAGCGCCCAATCGATGACATGGCGGTACAAACCCATGTGGTCATAGAAGCCATGCAACATCACCAGGGTCGCCACGGGTGCTGCAGGTATCCAGACCTGCCCGACCAGCTCGAAACCCGCGGCCTCGAAGCGCCCCAACCAGCGCTGCGGCTCTACCTTGCGCGCCGACAGATCGAGCCCGTAGTAGCGCTGATAGGCCTGGGCCTGCGCCGACAGTGGCTGACGCGCAACCAGAGGCGAGAGGCTGGCGCGTAACGAGTCGGGTTGAAATGACGCAGGCATAAGGATTTCCGAACACAAGAAGCGGGATATTGACCTGTGATATTCAGCTGTCGCCGGCAGCATGGCAAGCTAGGCGACATTTTCCGGAAAACCATCCCCATGCTCGCGCCTACCACCCGCACCTTGCTCGGCCTGCTTATCACCGCACTGTGCGCCGCGGGCCTGTGGTGGGCGTACGACAGCTTCCAGAGTCGCTACCTGCGTACCTTCGACAACCAGACGGCGTTGTTTTCCGGCGATCGCCTGCAACTGCCGGACGCCATCGCCGGCCCCGGGCCGATCCGCCTGGTGCATTTCTGGGACCCGGCCTGCCCGTGCAACGTCGGCAACCAGCAGCACCTGGCCGAACTGATCGAACACTTCGGTGCCCAGGGCGTGGAGTTCTACGTCGTACAAAAGCCCGGCAGCCGTGGCCAGTTGCCGGCCACCTTGAGCGCCCTCAAGCCACTGGCCGATCTGCCAGGGACCGAACACCTGCCCGCCAGCCCCGCCGTGGCGATCTGGGACCGCCAGGGCAAGCTGGCTTACTTCGGCCCCTACAGCGAGGGGGCAACCTGCAATTCAAGCAACAGCTTTATCGAACCCATTCTTCTGGCGCTGAGCCAGGGGCGGTCAGTCAGTGCCACTCACACGATGGCGGTGGGGTGTTACTGCCCCTGGGCTGGCTGACGCATCCGCGCAGGATTCCCCACCACCGTCGAGCCCGCTGGCACATCACGAGTGACCACACTGCCGGCACCAATCACAGCGTTATCGCCAACCGTCACGCCGGGCAGGATGATTGCCCCACCGCCAATCCACACGTTGTTGCCGATCTTCACCGGCCGCCCGCTTTCCAGGCCGCTGCGGCGCAGCTCCGGGTCCATCGGGTGGTCGGCAGTGTAGAGCTGCACCGCCGGGCCGATCTGGCAGTCGTCGCCGATGCTCACCGGGCAGACATCGAGGATTACGCAGTTGAAGTTCATGAATACATTGCGACCCACGCTGATGTTGTACCCGTAGTCGCAATAGAACGGCGGGCGAATCACTGCGCCTTCACCCACTGCATGAAAGTGCTCCAGCAACAGGCCATGACGATGGTCATTGAGCAGCTCGACGCTGCCGTTGTAGCGCTGCATCCACAACTTGTTGGCGATCTGTTCGGCCTGCAGTTCCGGGCAGGTGGCGCGGTAGAGCTGGCCGGTGAGCATTTTCTGCTTTTCGCTGAGGTCCATGGTGCCTCCTTAGGGACTATCCTCTGTGCGCAAATACCTCGATGATCGGACCACATTGTCCGCCAAAAAGTACAAGGAGTTCTGATGAAGCGCAGCCTGACCTTCCTCGCCGTGGTCATTGCCGCGGCAGCCGGCGGCGGTTACTGGTATGTGCAGGGCAAGCTGCCGCAGCGTGAAGGCGAGGTGACCCTGGCCAGCCTGCAGGCCCCGGTCAGCGTGCGCTACGACGAGCGCGGCGTGCCGCATATCCAGGCCCTGAACGAGAC
This sequence comes from Pseudomonas vranovensis, assembly GCF_040438935.1. Lineage (NCBI taxonomy): Bacteria > Pseudomonadati > Pseudomonadota > Gammaproteobacteria > Pseudomonadales > Pseudomonadaceae > Pseudomonas > Pseudomonas vranovensis. Next base: position 4,664,435 of record NZ_CP159259.1, read on the forward strand.
CGACCTGTACCACGCCCTGGGCTACGTGCATGCCCAGGACCGCTTGTTCCAGATGGAGATCATCCGTCGCCTGGCCCGTGGCGAGCTGGCCGAAATCCTCGGCAGCAAGCTGGTGCCGACCGACACCTTGTTCCGTTCCCTGCGTATTCGCGAGCAAGCCGAACGCTATGTCGAACGCCAGGACAAGCAGTCGCCCGCCTGGCTCGCCCTGCAGGCTTACCTCGATGGCGTCAACGCCTGGCAGGCAAGCCATCCCAAACCCATGGAATTCGATGTGCTGGGCATCACGCCCCGGCCCTTCACCGCGCAAGACACCTTGAGCATCGCCGGCTACATGGCCTACAGCTTCGCCGCAGCGTTTCGTACCGAACCGGCAATGACCTACGTGCGCGATCAACTCGGTGCCGAGTACCTGAACATCTTTGACCTCGGCTGGAATCCCCAGGGCGCACTGCACAGCAGCCCGCCGCTGGCTGCCGCCGACTGGAAAAGTCTCGAGCACCTGGCCCGGGTCAGTCAGCAAGCCCTGAGCGAGGCCGGCATTCCCCACTACGAAGGCAGCAACGCCTGGGCCGTCTCCGGCAACCACACCCGAAGCGGCAAGCCGTTGCTGGCAGGCGACCCGCACATCAGCTTTGCCGTGCCGGCGGTGTGGTACGAGGCCGAACTGTCGGCGCCCGGCTTCAACCTGTATGGCTATCACCAGGCGCTCAACCCGTTTGCATCGCTTGGGCATAACCGTCAGTTCGGCTGGAGCCTGACCATGTTCCAGAACGACGATGTCGACCTGATCGCCGAGCAGGTCAACCCCGACAATCCCGATCAGGTGCGTATCAACGGCCAGTGGCAGCCGCTGGCCATTACCCAGGACAGCATCGCGGTGAAGGGGGAAGCACCGATCAGTATCACCCTGCGCCGCTCGCCCCACGGCCCCATCGTCAACGACGTGATCGGCAGCCACGCAGGCCCCACGCCGATTGCCATGTGGTGGGCCTTTCTGGAAACCGACAACCCGATTCTCGACGGCTTCTATCAGGTCAACCGCGCCGACACCCTGGACAAAATGCGCGCGGCAGCGGCGAAGATCCAGGCCCCCGGGCTCAACCTGGTGTGGGCCAACGCCAGCGGTGATATCGGCTGGTGGGCGGCGGCGCAGCTGCCGATTCGCCCGGCGGGGGTCGACTCGACCTTTATCCTCGACGGCAGCACACCCCAGGCCGACAAGCTCGGCTTCTATCCCTTCAGCGCCAACCCGCATCAGGAGAACCCAGCCAGCGGCTATATCGTCTCGGCCAACTACCAGCCACCCGCTGCCATGCCGATCCCGGGTTACTACAACCTTGCCGACCGTGGCCAGCAACTGGACCGCCACCTGGCCGACCCACAAGTCAAATGGGACACCCAGAACAGCCGGGCGCTGCAGCTCGACACCACCACCGGCTATGGCCAACGCACCCTGGCACCGTTGCTCGGCGTGCTGCGCGAAGTGGCCCAGGGCGATCAGGAGAAAGAGCTGGTCGAGCAACTGGCCAGCTGGAACGGCGACTACCCGCTGGACTCGGTCAACGCCACGCTGTTCAACCAATTCCTCTACGACCTGGCTTACGCGGCAATGCATGACGAACTGGGCGATGCCTGGTTCCAGACACTGCTCAGCACCCGCGCCATCGACGCCGCCCTGCCACGCCTGGCCGCCGACGCCGAATCACCCTGGTGGGGGCTGCACGGCAGCAGCGAGCACGGCAGTCGCAGCGAAGCGGTGAAACGCGCCTGGCAGGCCAGCCTGGTTCACCTGCGCGAAACCCTGGGCAAAGACCCGGCCGACTGGCAATGGGGCAAGGCGCACACCCTGACCCATAACCATCCACTGGGGCTGCAGAAGCCGTTGAACCTGCTGTTCAATGTCGGTGCCTTTGCCGCACCGGGCAGCCATGAAGTGCCCAATAACCTCTCGGCGAAAATCGGCCCGGCACCCTGGCCGGTCACCTATGGGCCATCGACCCGACGCCTGATCGACTTCGCCGATGCCGGGCAGGCCCTGACCATCAACCCGGTCGGGCAAAGCGGTGTGCTGTTCGACAAGCACTATGCCGACCAGGCCAAGGACTATATCGAGGGGCAGTATCACCAGGCGCAATTGGGGGAGGTTGCGGCACAGAGCACCTTGAGGCTGGTGCCAGGGCGTTAGGCTGGTTGCGACCCCTAGCCGCTGCCGCCAGGCTGTGATCGGCCGTGAAGCGGACGTCGAAGTTTCATGGCGGCAGCGGCTACGGGAAGCCTGTGACAAGCCGCCATTGCAAATTGATTGGTGGCACCGGGATCTTTCGGCCATGCGCGCACTCCAAGCGCTATCGCTTGTCCCTCAAGGCAGAACACAACAATGAACAACACTGCGCAGCACGATCCCCAGGACCTGTTGAAACTCTTGGCTGCGCTGATGCGCGCCGTACGCAAAAACGCCGACGCGGCTTAGCCTGCGTCGGCGTTTTTTGTGCAGCCCGGACTGCGGCGAATCAGAACGCCGGCAGTACCGCACCGCTGTATTTCTTCTCGATGAAGCTCTTCACTTCAGGGCTGGTCAAGGCCTTGGCCAGCTTCTGGATCGCCTCGCTGTCCTTGTTGTCCGGACGGGCCACCAGGAAGTTCACGTACGGCGAATCGGCGCCTTCGATCACCAGCGCGTCCTTGGCCGGGTTCAAGCCAGCTTCCAGGGCGTAGTTGGTGTTGATCATGTCCAGGTCCACCTGATCCAGTACGCGCGGCAGCATGGCCGACTCAAGCTCGCGGAACTTCAGTTTCTTCGGGTTCTCGGCGATGTCTTTCGGGGTCGCCAGGGCATTCTTCGGGTCTTTCAGGGTGATCAGGCCCGCCTTCTGCAACAGCAACAGGGCACGACCGCTGTTGCTGCCTTCGTTAGGAATGGCGACGGTGGCGCCTTCCTTCAGTTCGCTCAGGCTCTTGATCTTCTTGGAGTAGCCACCGAAAGGCTCGACGTGGACGCCGATCACGGTTTCCAGGTGGGTGCCCTTACCTTCGTTGAAGTTCTTCAGGTATGGCAGGGTCTGGAAGTAGTTGGCGTCCAGACGCTTCTGGTCGACCTGCACGTTAGGCTGCACATAGTCGGTGAACACCTTGATCTCCAGGTCCACACCTTCTTTGGCCAGGGTCGGTTTGATCAGCTCGAGAATCTCGGCGTGCGGCACAGGGGTGGCAGCAACCACCAGTTTCTCGCCCGCCTGGGCGAAACCTGCAACCGACAGTGCGGTCGCCAGAGCAGTGAACAACAGAGCCTTTTTCATGCGCAGTCCTTATTCGAATACGTGGCCATCAGTCGACGGCAAATTGGGTTGCCAGCACTTTGCTAGCTGGCTTGAAGCGGACAATACCGAGATTCTTTATGCCGCAACAATATCTTTTACTTAGCTTCTTATTCCTTTTTTGACGCAAGCTGCACTAGCACGTGCTCCAGCAAGCCCTGCACCGCACTCAGCTCATGTGGCTCGCCCCAGGCGCAGAGGTGATCCAGCTGCCTGGCCAGCACTTGCAGCGGTGTGGGCAGGTTCAGGTGCTGGGGCAGAATCTCTTCGCCACTGCTGACCAGCAAGGCGAAATGAATGACGTTTTCCAACTCCCGGGTATTGCCCGGCCAGCTGTGCAATTCCAGCACCCGCTGCGCCGCTTCGCTGATCAGCGGTACCGGCAGGTTCAGCCGCGGGCTGTAGATACCGACGAAATACTCGGCCAACGGCAGGATGTCACCCACCCGCTCACGCAACGCTGGCAGCTCCAGGCGGCCCTCGCGCAAATAGTGATAGAGCCGCTCGTGGAACTTGCCGGCATTGACCGCTTCCGCCAGATCGATACTCGATGCCGCCACCAGCCGCACATCCACCGGGTGAGGTTGCTGGGCACCAACGCGGGTGACTTCATGGTTTTCCAGGGCGGCGAGCAGCTTGACCTGGATCGCCAGCGGCAAATCGGCGATCTCGTCCAGATAAAGCGTGCCGCCGTTGGCCGAGCCGAACCAGCCGGCGCGGCTGCTGGCCGCCCCACTATGGGCCCCGGCGCTATAGCCGAACAACTCGGCGTCGGCGTAGGTAGGACTGATGGCGGCGCAGTTGACCGAAACGAACAGGCCGCCACGATCGCTGGCCCGGTGGATCTGACGGGCCAGCAACTCCTTGCCGGTGCCGGTCTCGCCGCGAATCAGCACCGGCAACGCCAGCGGCGCCAGCAGCTCCAGCTCTTCGCGCAGTTGCCGCGAACGCGGGTCGACGAACACCAGCGCCTTGGCGCGGATGCTCAGCGGGCTTTTGTCCTGCTCGGGGAAGGTCAGCAATGGCTGCCCCAGGGTGTCGTGAGTACTCATGGCAAACTCCCGCCCTCGGCACCTGAGGCCGGGCGTCGGATCTGGCGAAGGTCAGCGCCCGGAATCAGGCGCGGCGAAGGGCGTGCTGTTCGAGGCGGCTCTGCAGGCGGTACAGGTAGGCGAAACCTTGTTCCCAGCGACGGTGCCCGGATTTGACGTTGATATGCCCGGCACCGGCCAGAAAGCCCGCCTCGGCGCCCCACGCCCGGGCCAGTTGCATGGCACGCGGGGCACTGACGGCCGGGTCGTTGTCGGAGCTGACCACCTGGCTTGGAAACGGCAACAACTGCTGTGGAATCGGGGCGAAGTTGCGCAGGACGTCGGCGCAGGTGGGGCGCTCGACATCGGCCGGCGCCACCAGCAAGGCGCCACGAACGCGACGCAGCAGGTTCACACTGGCGTGTGCAGCCCAATGGGCGACGGTAATGCAGCCCAGGCTGTGGGCAATCAGGATCACCGGCGAATCGTCAGCGGCGACCGCCTGTTCCAGTGCCGCAACCCAGTCCTCACGCGTTGGCGTCAGCCAGTCGGCCTGCTCGACCCGAGCGCTGTTGGGCAGCACCTGCTGCCAGTGACTCTGCCAATGATCCTCTGGCGAACCTTGCCAGCCCGGCACAATCAGGTAACGGATCGACTCATTGCGCATGGGAACGCCTCCTGCGGGTTTGCGTACATGAGGTCAAGTATAGGGAGGTGGTTATATTCGTAAAGGAATAAGAAGATATTTATTAATAACCAAACCATACAGTGCTTGTCTCCGCTGTCGCCAGGCTGCGATCGACTGCGCAGCAGTCGCCCAGGAACCTCCACGACCGCTTCGCGGCCGATCGCAGCCTGTCGGCCGCGGCTACGAGGGCAGTGCTACAGGCACAAAAAAGGGACCATCCCCTGCCACAGAAATGGTCCCTGAAGTCTTGCTCGTTCAGCGGGCGGTGATCACCGCCAGTTTGGTAATGCCCGCACGCTCGATGGCCGCCATGGCCCGCGCCACTTCGCCGTAGTTCACACCATCATCAGCCTGCAGCTGCACGCGCAGCTCCGGGTCCTTGGCCTTGGCGCTCTGCAGGCTGGTCTCCAGCAGGTCGGGCTGGATCTCGTCCTTGTTGATGAACAACTTGCCGCCGCCGTCGATGCTCACCACTAACGGGTCCTTCTGCTCCACCGGCGCCACGGCCTCGGTCTTGGGCAGGTTAATGGGGATGGCGTTGGTCAGCAGGGGCGCGGTGACGATGAACACCACCAGCAGCACCAGCATCACATCCACCAGCGGGGTTACGTTGATCTCGCTGAGTACTTCGTCGCTGTCCTGGGTCGAGAACGCCATGTCAGGAGGCCTCCTTCACTTTTTGCGCACGGGTACCGGCTGCCTTGTAGGCCGCAGGGTGGACCAGCACGCGGAAGGCACTCTTCTGCGCCAGGCTGTAGAAATCGTGGGCGAAGTCATCGAGGTCGGCGGCGGTGAGTTTCAGGCGACGCAGGAAGTAGTTGTAAACCAGCACCGCCGGCACCGCGACGGCAATCCCCACGCCCGTGGCCACCAGCGCCGCACCAATGGGCCCGGCCACAGTTTCAAGGCTGGCAGAGCCCGCTGCACTGATGCCCTTGAGGGCTTCCATGATGCCCCAGACCGTACCGAACAGGCCGATGAAGGGCGAGGTGCTGCCGATACTGGCGACTACCGCAAGGCCCGTTTCCAGCGAGCGTCGTTCACGCACGATCTGCTGACGCAGGGCGCGTTCCAGGCGGTCCTGATGATTGATGGCCTGGCTCAGGTCGCTGGCCTGGCCAGGCTCGCCCACAGCAATGGCGGCGTAGCCGGCCTGGGCCACGCGGGCAGCCGCCCCGGGTTGGCTGTCACTCAGTTCTGCGGCGGCATCCAGGCTGGACGCCGCCCAGAATTGCTTGTGAAAACGCTTGTCCTGATTCTTCAGGCGTACGAACTGCACACCCTTGACCAGGGCCAGGCCCCAGGTGATGACAGAGAAGCCCACCAGCAGCCAGATCACCGCGCTTTCGATGGATTCGAGGGGGGATGCCAATAACGTCATGTCAGTACTCTCTCTGTTAGCGCGAATTAGTGAATCTTGAATTCGATCGGGACGCTGACCCAGCCGTCCTGGGCCACCTCGCCCTGCTTGGCCGGAACAAAGCTCCAGCGCTTGACCGCCGCCAGTGCGGCATCGTCGAGCGCCTGGCGACCGCTGCTTTTCTGCAACTGGATCTCACCCGGCTTGCCACTGGCCAGCACCTGCACCCGCAGCAGCACCGTGCCTTCCCAGCCGCGGCGGTGAGCCAGGGCCGGGTATTCCGGTGCCGGGTTCTTCAGGTACCCGGCGTTGGCCGAGGCCGGCGTCACTGGTGCCGGTGCAGGCGGCGCCGGTGGGGCGGCCGGTTGCGCTGGCGCCGGGGGTTGCTCGACGGCCTTTGGTGCAGGTTTTGGAGCCGGCTTGGGCACGGGCTTGGGTTTAGGTTTGGACACAGGTTTGGGTGCAGGCTTGGCGGCCAACTCATCGATCACCGGTGGTGGCGGCTCCACCACTGCTGGCGGTGGCGCGGGTGGAGGGGGTTGCACCACCGGCGGTGCCGGCTGCGAGAACTCAATAGTCATCGGTGGAATTTCCGGCGGCACCACCGGCAACACCGGCGTCGGCGCCTGGCTCACCCAGTAAGCCACCGCGCCATGCAAGGCCAGGGCGAAAATCCCCAAGAGGACTTTTTCCCGGCGCCCCAGGGTGCTTTTCGGGGTGCGCTGCAGGCGCTGGTACGCCAGCGGCAGGCGGTGTGGTCGGCCGAGGTCGACCAGCTCACCGCTCGGCGTCTGGCGCCAGAGCACATCGAGCGCGGTGGCAGCGGTCTGGACATTACCCATTGATCAACTCCCGGGATCTCGTTCGTTTCATCGAAGGCAGCTCATTTGCCTTCGCTGGACAGAATCATCGCTGCGCACTGCTTATTTCTTAAAGTAATCTTTGAAGTTATCAATAGAAGTTTAAGGAATATAAAAATCGACCTTGCCGCTCAACGCCACGCCGTTCAAGGCCTGGCGTCAAGCACCAGATCTGCCATGCCTGCAGCGCATGAAAAGTATTCGGTGCAGGCATGGAAAACCGTCTTCAAAAGTCGTAGCGACCGGTCAAGCCCAGGGTTCTTGGCGTGCCCGGCAGCCCTTCATAGCCACCGTTGGCGGCGCTCCAGAGGGTGGTGTAGTAGGTCTTGTCGAAGGCGTTCTTCAGCCACAGCGAGACGTCCCACTGGCCCTGCCCCAAGTCGCCGCGCAGGCCGGTCGAGAGATTGACCACCGCATAGCTGGGGATCTGCGCATAGTCGGAGTCCTCCACCGTGCCTACCGCCTTGGAGCGGAACGCATAGCTGGCGGTGACGTAGGGCTGCAGGCCATTGTCCAGGTCCCACTGGTACTGGCCGTTGGCGTTGCCGATCCACTTCGAGGCGCCGACCACCTGATGCCCGGTGAGGTCGCAGGCCGCCGGGGCACCCGGCTGCAAGGCGACTTCCGGCGCGCACGGGGCATCCTTGTAAGAGAGGTAGCGAACGTCGTTGTAAGAGCCGTTGAGGTTCAAGGTCAGGCCACGCAACGGCACCAGGGTGCTTTCCACCTCCACCCCTCGAGAGCGCACGGAACCGGCGTTGGTCAGGTATTGCACGCGGTTGGCTTCGTCGTAGGCGTTAGTCTGGTAGCCGTGGACTTCGGTCCAGAACAGGTTGGCGTTGAGTTGCAGGCGACGGTCCCAGAGCGTGCTCTTGAAACCCAGTTCAGCGTTGTTGGCGCGTTCGGTGCCTACCAGCAGCGAGTCGGCCCCGGCGACTGGCGCGGTGGCCACCGCCAGGTTCACCCCACCCGACTTCTCGCCATGGGACAGGGTGGCGTAGCCGAGCAGGTCGTCGGTAAAACGATAGCTCAGGTTCAGTAGGCCCGAAGGGCTGAAGCTGTACTGGTTCAGGTCGCCCGAGTCATAAGCACCCACACGCCCCTGGCGAGCAGCCGCGGCGGCACCGCTGACGGCAGCACCACCCACCGGTGCCGCACGGTCGACCCAGGCGCTTTTTTCTTCATAGGTGCCACGGATGCCCGCCGTGAAGTCCAGGCGCTCGGTGAGGTGCCAGGTGCCCTGGGCAAACAGCGCGAAACTGTCGGTGTCGATATGCCCTTTGCCCAGAGTGGTGACATTGGCCAAGGCGCCCGCCGGGGTGCCGTTCCAGATATCCGCCTGGGGTCCGTAGTAGACGAAGGATTTGTTATCCAGGTCGGAGCCGAAGTAGTAGGCGCCCAGCACATAGTCGAAGAACCCGCCGGTCGGCGAGGCCAGGCGAAACTCCTGGGAGTACTGCTTGTCGCGCACCGAAACACCGGAGTTGTAAGCGGCTGGTACGTTCAGGCCCTCGTCGTTGCGGGGGGTGAAGTCCCACCAGCGGTAGGCGCTGACCGAGGTCAGGGTGAAGTCGTTGTCCAGGGTCCAGTTGGCCTCCAGCGAAGTGCCGCCCTGGAACACGGTGACCTGTTGATCGGTATCGAGATTCACCTTGCGTTTGCTGCCATCAATCAGCGTGGCCCCCGCCGCCTGGGCACGGGCCTCGTAGCGATTGACACCGTTGATGGTCGGGCCGGTGCTGTACAGCAGGCGGGTGCCGGCGCTGGAGTCCTCTTCGTTGTAGTCGCCGATCCAGCGCAGGTTGAACTGCTCGCTGGGCTTGTACAGCAACTGCCCACGAAAGCCCTGGCGGGCACCGCCATTGAGGGTGTGGCCGTCGTATTCGTTCTTGATGTCGCCGTCGTTGCGGGTGCGGTAGGCCGAAATACGTCCGGCCAGGGTTTCGCTCAAGGGACCGGACAACGTGCCCTTGGTCTGGAAGTAGCCATCCTCGCCCACTGAAGTCTCGATGCTGCGCTCCGGCGTGAAGCTCGGCGCCCGGGTGCTGATGTTGATGACGCCCGCCGTGGTGTTCTTGCCGAAGAGGGTGCCCTGCGGACCGCGCAGCACTTCCAACTGCTCGATGTCCATCAGGTCGAACACCGCCATCCCCGGCCGCCCCAGGTAGACGTTGTCCAGGTACAGGCCGACGCTGCCCTCCAGGCCATCGCTGGCCGGGTTGTTGCCCAGGCCACGGATCGACACGCTGGACTGGCGCGCATGCATGTAGGCCACGTTGACGCTGGGCACCAGCTGCTGCAGGTCCTGGATGCGGTACACCCGCTGGCTTTCCAGGGCCTGGCCGTCGAGTACGCTGATGGGGGTCGGTACGCTCTGGGCGCTCTCTTCGCGGCGCCGGGCGGTCACCGTGACCGTCTTGAGCTGGCTGTCGCTGGCCTTGGCCTCGGCCTTTTCCGGCGTTGCCGCCTGAGCCGGTAGCCAGTGCGCGCTGCCGGCCAGCAGCAAGGCCAGGGGCAGGCGTTGGAGTCGCCTTGAAGAAAGGGGTGCGGCGCGAAAGGACGGGCTCATGGGCGGCTCCTGATCAGGAAGGCATATTCCTGTTGGTTATTTATTTATTAATTGAAATATTTAAACTGAATAAGAGATTGCCTTTATAAGGAGTCCACCCACGGCAGGGCAAATGCCTTTGGCCGATACTTTTTATGAGGAAAATGCATGAGAAAGTTTGCCGGCGGGCACGGTTGGGCCTGCCGGAAGGCGAGGTGTTCAGCGGGGGCGGGGGAATGATCGCGGGGCTAGCCTGCTCCTACAGGTAGGAGCAGGCTAGCCCCGCGACAGGTCAGATGTTGGCGACTTTCTGCCAGACCTTGGGCTTGAAGAACAACGTCTCGCCACGGGCCAGGCCCGTCAGGCTGTCGTGGTCCTTGACCACTTCGGCTTCGATCAGGTCACTCTGCCCTTCAACCTTCAAGGTCACCCGGGTGGTCGCGCCCAGCGGACGGATATCACGCACTTCAGCCGCATGGTGTCCTTCGATTTCATGCCGCGACAATGACACTTCATGCGGGCGGAACAGTACGTGATGGCCTTCGCTCAGGTGCAGGCGGTTGGAATCGCCCAGGAAGTGATAAACGAAATCACTGGCCGGGTTCTCGTATACCTCGCCCGGCGAGCCGATCTGTTCGATCACGCCCTTGTTCATCACCACGATGCGGTCGGCGACTTCCATGGCCTCTTCCTGGTCGTGGGTGACGAACACCGAAGTCAGGTTGATGTCTTCGTGCAGGCGCGCCAGCCAGCGGCGCAGCTCTTTACGCACCTTGGCATCCAGGGCACCGAAAGGCTCGTCGAGCAGCAGTACCTTGGGCTCCACCGCCAGGGCTCGGGCCAGAGCGATACGCTGGCGCTGGCCGCCGGAGAGCTGCTCGGGATAGCGGTCGCTGAGCCAGTCGAGCTGAACCATGTTCAGCAGCTCATGGACCTTCTCGGCAATCCTGCTTTCGGTGGGTCGCTCGCCCTTGGGCTTCATGCGCAGGCCGAAGGCGACGTTGTCGAACACACTCATGTGGCGGAACAGGGCGTAGTGCTGGAATACGAAACCGACGTTGCGGTCCCGCACGTCGTGACCAGAGACATCTTCGCCGTGGAACACGATGTTGCCCTGGTCGGGGGTTTCCAACCCGGCGATGATCCGCAGCAACGTGGTTTTGCCGCAGCCGGACGGGCCGAGCAATGCCACCAGCTCGCCGCTGTGGATATCCAGGTTGATGCTGTCCAGGGCCTGGAAAGCGTTGAAGCGCTTGCTGACGTTACGAACTTCGATCGACATGAATTATTCCTCCGCTGCGCTGTGGCGCAGACGGTTAATGCGGGACTCGCTCCACTGCTTGAGCAGCAGGATGAAGAGCGCCAGGATCAGCAACAGGCTGGCCACGCTGAAAGCCGCAACATGGTTGTATTCGTTGTAGAGGATCTCGACGTGCAGCGGCAAGGTGTTGGTCACCCCGCGAATATGCCCGGAAACCACCGACACCGCACCGAACTCACCCATCGCCCGCGCGGTACACAGCACCACGCCGTAGATCAGGCCCCATTTGATGTTGGGCAGGGTCACGTGCCAGAACATCTGCCAGCCGTTGGCCCCGAGCAGGCGCGCGGCCTCCTCTTCCTGGGTGCCCTGCTCCTGCATCAGCGGGATCAGTTCACGGGCGACAAAAGGCACGGTGACGAAGATGGTCGCCAGCACGATACCCGGCAAGGCGAAGACGATCTGGATGTCGTGGTCCTGCAGCCACGGCCCGAACAGGCCCTGGGCGCCGAACATCAGCACATAGACCAGACCGGCGATCACCGGCGACACCGAGAATGGCAGGTCGATCAGGGTGACCAGGATGCTCTTGCCACGGAAGGTGTACTTGCTCACACACCAGGCCGCGCTGACCCCGAACACCAGGTTCAGCGGCACCGAGATGGCTACCGCGATCAGGGTCAGCTTCAGGGCCGACAGCGCGTCGGGCTCGAAGATCGCCTCGAAGAACGTGCCCAGGCCCATTTTCAGGCCCTGGGACACCACGATCACCAGCGGCAGCAGCAGGAACAGCCCGAAGATCAGCCAGGCAAGGCCGATCAGGACGCGTCGCGATGTAGCGCTGCCACGGCGGGCGGCGTTGGCCGAAGCGGCCGCGCCAATTGAAGATGCAGACATATGCGTGGCCTCCTTCAAGGGGTTTCGATGCGCCGCTGCAGCAGGTTGATCAGCAGCAACAGGATGAAGGAAACCACCAGCATCAACACGCCGATGGCAGTGGCGCCGGTGTAGTCGTATTGGTCGAGCTTGACCATGATCAGCAGCGGCAGAATTTCGGTTTTCATCGGCATGTTGCCGGCGATGAAAATCACCGAGCCGTATTCACCGACACCGCGGGCGAAGGCCAGGGCAAAGCCGGTCAGCCAGGCAGGCAACAGCGCTGGCAGCAACACATAGCGGAACACCTGCAGCGGCTTGGCACCCAGACAGGCGGCGGCTTCCTCGACTTCGCGCGGGATGTCGGCCAGTACCGGCTGCACCGTGCGCACCACGAATGGCAAGGTCACGAAGGTCAGGGCCAGGGTGATGCCCAACGGCGTGTAGGCAATCTTGAAGCCCAGGTCGGTGGCGAACTGGCCAACCAGGCCTGCTGGCGCATACAGCGCGGTCAGGGCGATACCGGCAACGGCGGTGGGCAAGGCGAACGGCAGGTCGATCATCGCCTCGATGATCTTGCGCCCCGGGAAGGTATAGCGCACCAGCACCCAGGCCAGCAGGGTGCCGATGATGCCGTTGATGATGGCGGCGAACAGTGCAGTGCCAAAGCTCAGCTTGAGCGCGGCCAGAACCCGCGGTGCGCTGACGATGGCCCAGAACTGCTCCCAGGTGAGTTGACTGGCATGCACGAACATGGCCGCCAGCGGTATGAGCACAATCAGACTGAGGTACACCAAGGTGTAGCCCAGCGTCAGCCCGAAGCCGGGTATGACGGGGGAGATGCGACGTGACATAAAGGTCCCTGGTTGAACGCACGAAGCCCGGAAATCATCCCGGGCCCATGCTGGCTACTGAACGGCGATTATCCTGACGGCCATCTGATCACTGCGCCGTGTAGATCTGGTCGAACACACCACCATCGTTGAAGAACTTGGGCTGGGCAGTTTTCCAGCCACCGAAGTCTTTGTCGATAGTCACCAGGTCCAGTTTCGGGAACTGTTTGGCGTATTCGGCAGCAACGCTGGCATCACGTGGGCGGTAGAAGTTGTCGGCGGCAATTTTCTGGCCTGCCGGGCTGTACAGGTATTCGAGGTAGGCCTTGGCAATGTCGGCATTGCCTTTTTTCTCGGCGTTCTTGTCGACCACGGCCACCGGTGGCTCGGCGAGGATCGACAGCGACGGCACGACGATCTCGAACTTGTCGTTGCCACCGTCCTCCTTGAGCGCCAGGAAGGCTTCGTTTTCCCAGGCCAGCAACACGTCACCCTGACCATTGTTGACGAAGGTGATGGTCGAGCCACGGGCACCGGTGTCCAGTACCGGGACGTGCTTGAACAGTTGCTGCACGTATTCCTGTGCCTTGGCTTCGCTGCCGCCGGCCTTCAGGCCATAGGCCCACGCGGCGAGGAAGTTCCAGCGTGCCCCGCCGGAGGTTTTCGGGTTCGGAGTAATGACCGAGACGTCTTTCTTGATCAGGTCGCCCCAGTCCTTGATGCCTTTGGGATTGCCCTTGCGTACCAGGAACACGATGGTCGAGGTGTAGGGCGTGCTGGCCTCGGGCAGGCGGTTCTGCCAGTTGTCCGGCAGGGTCTTGCCCAACTTGGCCACCTCGTCGATGTCGCCGGCCAGGGCCAGGGTCACCACGTCGGCGCGCAGGCCGTCGATCACGGCCCGGGCCTGCTTGCCCGAACCACCATGGGACTGCTGGATCTTCACCTTGTCGTCCGGGTGCGCCTGCTGCCAGTGCTTGATGAACTCGGCGTTGTACTGCTGATACAACTCGCGGGTCGGGTCATAGGACACGTTCAACAGCTCGTAGTCCTTGGCGATGGCGGAACCGGCAAACACGGCGCTGGCGAGGGCGGCCAGGGCATAACGGCGAATGGACATGGTGAAGCTCCCGATTGGCGTATTTTTTTAATTAGGTGGCGCGTTTATCGCGGGGCAAGCCCGCTCCCACAGAGCTCGGCCCGATATCAGCCGGGCTTGTTGCCGGGATTTTGCAGGCGGAACTTTTCCTTGCGTTCGATCTGGACGACCTGGGCGTTGTGCACGGTGATCTCCACCGCACCGAACCGCAGGTCGCGCAGGGCGCTCTGGATTTCGCGCAGAATGGTGGCTTCGTCCTGACCGTCAACGCTACGCAGAGATGCGCTCATGCTCGTGCTCCTGTGAACTAAGAGGTGCCGTGCAGTAGCGTGAGGGAGAAGCGACTGCGCCTGGCTTGAGGGCAATCTTAGGGGGGCATGATTATTCTTAAAAATACTATTTAAGAATTTTTATATAACCAAAAACAAGATCGGAGCACGCTTGTTCCTGCCCGGACTGCAGGCGCGGGCCTGCTCCGCGAAAGGGCCTTCAGTCCCAACGCAATTGCTGCGCCGGCACCGGCCGCCCGAACCAGTACCCCTGCCCCATCTGGCACTGCTGGTCCAGCAGGAACCGCGCCTGCTCGGCCTGCTCGATACCCTCGGCCTGCACCTCCATGCCCATGCTGCGGCCCAGGGCGATAATCACCCGCACAATCGCCGCATCGTCTTCATCACCGGGCAGGCCTGCGACAAAGCCCTGGTCGATCTTGAGCTTCTGCACCGGCAAGCGCTTGAGGCGCAACAACGAGGAGTAGCCCGTACCGAAATCATCGATGGCCAGGCGCAAGCCCAACTCGCGCAGTCGGTGCAGTTGCTCCAGTGCAACCTCGGGGTCTTCCATCACCGCGCTTTCCGTCACCTCGAGCTCCAGCAGGCCCGGCGCAAGTTGAGTGTCATGCAGTACCTTGGCCACCTGCTGGAACAAGTCGCGCTGGCCAAACAGACGACTGGAGAGGTTCACCGCCACAAACTCCAGCTGCCGGCCGGCGGCCTGCCACTCGACCATCTGCGTGCAGGCCTGGTTCAGTACCCAGGTGTCGATATCGGCAATCAGACCGGTGCGCTCGGCAATCGGGATGAACTCGCCCGGCGGCACCAGGCCACGCTCCGGGTGCTGCCAGCGCACCAGCGCCTCGACGCCGATCATCTTGCGGCTGAGCAGGTCATGCACCGGCTGGTAGTAGACCCGCAGTTCTTCCTGTTCCAGCGCCCGGCGCAGCTCGCCGGCCGTCTCCACCCGCTGCTGGGCGTGGGCGGTCAGTTCTTCGGTGTACAGCGCATAACCGGCACGACCGCACGACTTGGCCTTGAACAAGGCCGAGTCGGCGTTGCGCAACAGTTGCTCGGCACTCAGGGCGTCGCCGGGGAACAGGCTGATGCCGATACTGACGCTGATGAACAACCGCTGGGCATCCAGCTCGAACGGCTCTTTCATGCCGTCGATAATGCTTTGCGCCAAGGCTGCCGCCTGCCCAACCTGCGGGCAGTTTTCAGCCAGCACGGCGAATTCGTCGCCGCCCAGGCGTGCCAGGGTCACACCGCTTCCCAGCAAGTGCCTGAGCCGCTCGCCCACCACCTTGAGCAACTGGTCGCCGACATTGTGGCCCAGGCCATCGTTGATGCTCTGGAAATGGTCCAGGTCCAGCAACAGCAAGGCGCAACCGCGCTTGTTGGCCTGGGCCGACGCCAGCGCCTGCTCGGCGCGGTCGTTGAACAGCAGCCGGTTGGGCAGATCGGTGAGCGGGTCATGATGGGCCAGGTAGGCCAGCTCACGTTCGGTGTGCTTGATCGCGCTGATATCGCTGAACACCGCCACGTAATGGCTCAACTCGCCGCTGTCGTCGCGGATCGAGCAGATGGTTTGCCACTGCGGGTACACCTCGCCGCTTTTGCGTCGGTTCCAGATCTCGCCGCTCCATTCGCCCTTTTCCGCCAGGGTGGCGAAGATCTGCTGGTAGAACGCCGGGCCATGACGACCGGACTTGAACTTGTTCGGGCGCTGTCCGAGCACCTCTTCTTTCTCGTAGCCGGTGATCTGCATGAAGGCGCGGTTCACATGCACGATCACCCCGTCGCGGTCGGTGACCAGCACGCCTTCCAGGGTGCTGTCGAACACCGCCGCCGCCATGCGCAGGCGCTCGCGGTCTTCGCGACGCAGGCGGGCGCCCACGCCGATGAAGTTCAACAGCCGGGCCCGAGAGGTAAAGATCAACAACGCGCTGCACAGTACCCAAAGGTGAGCGCTGAGCAGTTGCCAGCGGGCCAACTGCTGCGGATTATCGAAAAGACTGCTCAATATTTGATCAGACAGCGCCAGCCAGAGCACGGACAGCACCAGGTAAAGCGCCGCCATGCGCAAGGCGTCTCGAATGGAAGCAGACATAAGGTCCTGAACAAGCCCACTGAAAAAGTTGGGGGATTATAAGGTAGAAACATCCCGTGACCTCCTATCTAAAAGGCCGACTGGTTTTATTTGCCCGTGCAGGGATAATGCTTCCGTGCTGTTCCTTATGTTCTAGAGGGCCCCTTCGCCTATGTGGTACCAAGGTTTGCTCAACTTGTCGGCTTGGCAACTGCTGGCAGTCACCCTGGTCATGACCCACGTGACCATCGTCAGTGTCACCGTCTACCTGCACCGTTATTCCGCTCACCGCTCGCTGGAACTCAACGCCGGGCTCAAGCACTTTTTCCGTTTCTGGCTGTGGTTGACCACCGCGCAGAACACCCGCGAGTGGACGGCCATCCACCGCAAGCACCACGCCAAATGCGAAACCGTCGACGACCCGCACAGCCCCGTGATCAAGGGCCTGTCCACCGTCCTGCGCAAGGGCGCCGAGCTGTATCGCGAAGAAGCGCGCAACCCGGAAACCCTGCGTATCTACGGCAAGAACTGCCCGGAAGACTGGATCGAGCGCAATCTCTACTCGCGGTACAAGCTCGGCGGCATTGCCCTGATGGCGGTGATCGACCTGCTGCTGTTCGGCACCATCGGCATCACCATCTGGGCCATCCAGATGATGTGGATTCCGTTCTGGGCCGCCGGCGTGATCAACGGCCTGGGCCACGCCGTGGGCTACCGCAACTTCGAATGCCGCGACGCGGCTACCAACCTGGTGCCATGGGGCATCATCGTTGGCGGCGAAGAGCTGCACAACAACCACCACACCTACCCCAACTCGGCCAAGTTGTCGGTCAAGCGCTGGGAATTCGACATGGGCTGGGCCTGGATCAAGCTGTTCTGCTGGCTGCGCCTGGCCAAGGTACAGCGGGTCGCTCCCATCGCCCACCGGGTCGAAGGCAAGGGCCAGCTGGACATGGACACCGCCATGGCGATCCTCAACAACCGCTTCCAGATCATGGCCCAGTACCGCAAGCTGGTGATCGCACCGCTGGTCAAGCAGGAGCTGGCGCGGGTCGACGATTCGGTCCGCCATCAGTTCCGCCGTGCCAAGCGCCTGCTGTCGCGGGAAACCAGCCTGCTGGAAGACCGTCATCACCTGCGCATCCAGACCATGCTCGAACATAGCCAGGCACTGAAGACCATCTACGAAAAACGCCTGGCCCTGCAGCAAATCTGGGGCCGTACCAGTGCCAACGGCCACGACATGCTGGCCGCCATCAAGGAATGGGTACACGAGGCCGAGGCCAGTGGTATCCAGTCGCTGCGCGACTTTGCCGCCCAGCTGAAAACCTATTCCCTGCGCCCTGCCCTGGGCTGATGCCGTTGATCGGTGTGCTCCGGCCCGGAGCACACCGCCTGGAACTTCACCGCCTATTCTCACTCTGACTGGCATATCGCCCGCGTGGCGGGCCAGGTCGTGGCCGCCCACCTCAGTGTGAGAAAAGTTGCGCGCTCATGGTCAACAAAAAACCGTCGTCCCAACCCTACAATCTGCTCCCCGAAGCCGCCCAGACCCTGCTGGCACTGATGCATGCCCAAGGCGAAGTCGCACGCCTGAGTGAACGAGAGCAACTGTTCAGCTCGCTGCTCGACAGCGTCAATGCCGTGCTCTGGGCCTTTGACTGGGAATCGCGCCAGGTGCTCTATGTGAGCCCGGCCTATGAACGCATTTTCGGTCGCCCCGCTGGCCTGTTGCTGGCCGACTTCAACGAATGGCGTGACAGCATCTACCCCGACGACCTCGACTACGCCGAGCGCAGCCTGGCCGAGGTCCTGGTGAAGGGCGCCGTGGAAGACCGCGAATACCGCATCATCGCTGCCGACGGGAAAATCCGCTGGCTCAGCGACAAATGCTTTATCAACCAGCAGACCGACAACAACCAGCGGGTGATCATTGTCGGCATGGCCGAAGACATCACCGAAAAAAAGCAGCTCGAAGGAGAGCTGCAGCGCCTGGCCACCACCGATGCGCTGACCCAGAGCAGCAACCGCCGGCACTTCTTCGACTGCGCCCACCACGCCTTTGCAACAGCCCGCCTGGACCAGGCGCCCCTGACCTTCCTGCTGCTGGATATCGATGACTTCAAGCAGATCAACGACACCTACGGCCACCAGGAAGGCGACTACGTGCTGCAGCGCATCGCCGACACCGGCAAGGCGGTACTACGCCGCGGCGACCTGTTCGGGCGTATCGGTGGCGAGGAGTTTGCGGCGGTGTTCCCAGGCTGTACCCCGCAGATTGCCCAGCAGATTGCCGAGCGCTTGCAGCGGGAGATACAGCGGCTCAGCTTCAGCCATGAACACCAGACGTTCGGCGTGACCGTGAGCCAGGGACTGACCGGCATCACCGACGCAGACGAAAGCCTAGACAGCCTGTTCGCCCGCGCAGATGCGGCGATGTACCAGGCCAAGCGCCAGGGCAAGAACCAGATCGTAAGCGGCTGAAAAACCTGTGGGAGCGGCGGTGCAACGTCTCGACCTGCCCGGCGAGAGGCCCGTCCAGCCACCCAATATGCACAGCCTGGAATACCCATCGTGGGGCATGCCCGCTCCCACGACAGTTGCTGCACAATCGTCAGACTTTGCGCAGGCGGCCCAACTCGGCCATGCCCACTTTGAGCAAGCGAGCCGTCTTGCTCTCGGCCAACGCCTCCAGCCCGTGGTCCGCTGGCAACCGCGCCAGCTGCCCGGCCAGGTTCATCACCAGCGCCTCCCGCGAATACACCCCGCCACCCAGCTGATAGATCGCCGCAATCAGTTCACGCAGCTCCAGCGGCAAGCGCCAGCGGGTACGCAAGGCCGAACCAAAGGCAGCAGCGAACTCGTTCAGCGACAACTCGATGGCATCCTCGTCCAGCTCACCACCGGCCAGGCGCCACTCCTGCAGGCAGCGCAGCAGCGCCAGGTCCCCCAGGCAATGCAGCAAGCCGGCGCAATAACAGCGCTCCTGATCCAGTTCGAGCATCCGCGCCAGCGTCCGGGCGAATTCGGCAGCATGCAGCGACAACGCCCAGAAGTGCTCGGCATGACGCGACAGCAACGGGTCGCTGAGCCTGGCGCTGCGTTTCAAGGCAAGGCCAAGGATCAGGTTCATGCTCTGGGTGGTCCCCAGCTTGTTCAGCGCCTGCAGTAGGGTCTGCACGGCGCCGTCACGGTGCAGCGCAGCGCTGTTGGCCGCGGCGATCAGCACCGCGGTGATCTGTGGATCGTTGCGGATCTCTCCTTCCAGCGTCTTGAGGTTGAGCCCCTGGGGGTTGAGGCTGCGCTTGATCGCCTGTTGCACATCCGCCAACAGCGGGCCGCCATCGGCGGTGGCGCGGCGTCCCTCAAGAAAGCGCGGCAAGGTCATGCCCGGTTGCAGCGGCACCACCGGACAGGCGATCTCTTCACCCACCTTGACCAGCAGGTCTTTCAGGCGATGACGCAAAGAGTCCATGTTCAAGGGCTTGCTCAGGTACGCCGTAGGCGCGAACGGCAAGGCCTCGCGAACGCTGGCACTGTCGCTGCGGTTGCTCATCAGAATGAATGGCAACGCCGGCTGGCGTCCCTTGGCCCGCACATTGCGCAGCAGGTCCAGGCCGTCGCCACCGGGCAGCTCGCGGGCAGCAATGATCAGATCCGGCTGGCACGACAACGCCGCCAGTGCCTGCGAGCCATCGGCGCATACCTGCAAGCGCGCATCGCAACGCACACTCAAGAGCATCTGGCTCAGCATGTCACGCACCCAGGGGTCGCCTTCGGCAATCAGCACACAGGGCGCCTTGGGTGGGTTGGCAATGCTCATACTCGACTCTCCGATAATTCTCTACACGCAATCCAGTGCACCTTCCTGGGTGTCTCCTTACTGGGAACCTTAGCCCCCTGGCATTCCTTTGGGCGAAAAAAAACCCGCCGAAGCGGGTTTTCTTCTAGTACGTCACAGTTTACGCGAGTTCTGCGAAGCACTCTTCGATGATTGCCAGACCTTGGTCCAGTTGCTCATCAAGCGAGGTCAGCGGAACCAGGATCCGCAGGACGTTGCCGTAGGTGCCGCACGACAGCAGGATCAGGCCCTTGTCACGCGCCTTGGCCACAACCGAGGCGACTGCAGCAGCGTTCGGGGTGTGGGAACCGGCTTTGTCGAAGACTTCAACAGCGATCATCGAGCCCAGGGCACGCACGTCACCGATGATCGGGTGCTTGTCCTGGATCTTGCGCAGGCCAGCGACCAGGCGCTCGCCAACAGCCTTGCTGCGGTCCAGCAGTTTTTCTTCTTCGAACACTTCCATCACGGCCAGGGCCGCGGCGCAAGCGATCGGGCTACCGGCGTAGGTGCCGCCCAGGCCACCTGGAGCGATGGCGTCCATGTACTCGGCCTTGCCGCACACACCGGCCAGCGGGAAGCCGCCAGCGATGGACTTGGCGAAGGTGGTCAGGTCTGGAGCAACACCCATTTGTTCCATGGCGAAGAAGGTGCCGGTACGGCCTGCACCAGTCTGTACTTCGTCGGCGATCAGCAGGATGCCGTGCTGGTCGCACAGGGCACGCAGACGCTTCATGAACTCTTTAGGTGCAACGTAGAAACCACCTTCGCCCTGAACTGGCTCGAGGATGATTGCCGCGATGTCACGGGCTTCGGCGTCGTTCTTGAAGATGCGCTCGATGGAGGCGATCGAATCGTCGACGCTCACACCGTGCAGCTCGTTCGGGTAGATGGCGCGGAAGATGCCGCCTGGCATCAGGCCCATGCCGGCCGAGTAAGGCACGACTTTACCGGTCAGGCCCAGGGTCATCATGGTACGACCGTGGTAGGCGCCGGTGAAGGCGATCACACCGGCACGGCCAGTGGCGGCGCGGGCGATCTTGATGGCGTTCTCAACGGCTTCGGAACCGGTGGTGACCAGCAGGGTTTTCTTGGCGAAGTCGCCTGGAACCTTGGCGTTGATCTTTTCGCACAGCTCAACGTAAGGCTCGTAGGCCAGTACCTGGAAGCAGGTGTGGGTCAGCTTGTGCAGTTGGGCTTCAACGGCAGCGATGATCTTCGGGTGCACGTGACCGGTGTTCAGTACCGCGATACCGCCGGCGAAGTCGATGAACTCACGGCCTTCGACGTCAGTGACGGTGGCGTTTTTTGCCGACTCGGCGAAGATCGGGTGGATCTGGCCAACACCGCGTGGAACAGCGGCGACACGACGTTGCATCAAAGATTCGTTGGTCTTGCTCATAGTGTCCTCAATTCGCCACGCACAGGGTGGCGCGATTCAAGTCTAAGTGGCCGGTATTCAACTGCGGGCAGCATGCGTTGATCGACTGCTGCAGGGGCCCAGGCCACTGGATGTACGGTGTAAAAAGGCCAGCGAGACGTCGCTCTCGCGCCCCGCTGGCAGAGGTAAAGCCTTACGCTGCGATCAGACGCTGATGCACAGGTATTTGATTTCCAGGTAGTCTTCGATGCCGTACTTGGAACCTTCGCGGCCCAGGCCCGAGGCCTTGATACCGCCGAACGGCGCGACTTCGTTGGAGATCAGACCGGTGTTGATACCGACCATGCCGTACTCCAGCGCTTCGGCAACACGGAACACACGGCTCATGTCGCGGGCATAGAAGTACGAGGCCAGACCAAACTCGGTATCGTTGGACATGGCAATGACTTCTGCCTCGTCCTTGAAACGGAACAGTGGAGCCAGCGGGCCGAAGGTTTCTTCCTTGGCCACGGCAGCGTTCTTCGGCACGTTGACCAGTACGGTCGGCTCGAAGAAGTTGCCTTCGATGAGCTTGCCACCGGTCAGTACCTGAGCGCCTTTGCCGACGGCGTCAGCAATGTGCTCCTGAACCTTGGCAACCGCTTTCTCGTCGATCAGCGGGCCGGTGGTGGTGCCATCTTCCAGACCGTTACCGATCTTCAGCTTGGCCACAGCGGCCTTGAGCTTCTCGGCGAAGGCGTCGTAAACGGCGTCCTGCACGTAGATGCGGTTGGCGCAGACGCAGGTCTGGCCGTTGTTGCGGTACTTGGAAATGATCGCGCCTTCGACGGCCTTGTCCAGGTCAGCGTCGTCGAACACGATGAAGGGGGCGTTGCCACCCAGCTCCAGGGAAACCTTCTTGATGTCCTTGGCGCATTCGGCCATCAGCTGGCGACCGATCTCGGTCGAACCGGTGAACGACAGCTTGCGCACGATCGGGTTGCCGGTCAGCTCGCTGCCGATGTCGCCGGCGCTGCCGGTCACCACGCTCAGCACGCCAGCCGGGATGCCGGCGCGGTGTGCCAGCTCGACCAGGGCCAGGGCGGAATACGGGGTTTGCGAAGCAGGCTTGAGCACCATGGTGCAGCCAGCGGCCAGGGCTGGGCCGGCTTTACGGGTGATCATCGCAGCCGGGAAGTTCCACGGAGTGATCGCGGCGGTCACACCGATTGGCTGCTTGATAACGATCAGGCGCTTGTCGGGCTGGTGACCAGGAATGGTGTCGCCATAGACGCGCTTGGCTTCTTCAGCGAACCACTCGATGAACGAGGCGGCATAGGCGATCTCGCCCTTGGCTTCGGCCAGTGGCTTGCCTTGCTCGGTGGTCATCAGGCGGGCCAGGTCGTCCTGGTGCTCGATCATCAATTCGAACCAACGACGCAGCTTGCCAGCACGCTCTTTGGCGGTCAGTGCGCGCCAGGCCGGCAGCGCCTTGTCGGCGGCCTCGATGGCACGGCGGGTTTCGGCCGCGCCCATCTTCGGCACAGTGCCGATGATCTCGCCGGTGGCCGGGTTGTTGACCTTGATGGTCTGACCGTTGTCCGCGTCCAACCACACGCCATCGATGAAGGCTTGCTGGCGGAACAACTGAGCGTCTTTAAGCTGCATGTCGGCTTCCTTAACGGCACCGTGCTGGCACGGGCGAATTATTGATTGTAGAAAAAGGAGAGCGTTTGAAATCTCAAACGAATCCTAGGATCAACGAACAGAAAGGACAATAGGGTGTTCGAAAAAAAGAACAAAAAGCGCTGTTCGACGACTTTTTTCGGATCAACGACATCTATAGACCGCTGTGTGTGCGAAATCGACTACACGGCTTCTGAAGATGGACGCCGCTAGTCTAGATGGGTATCATGGCGCCCGCGTTGCACTCGTAGCTCAGCTGGATAGAGTACTGCCCTCCGAAGGCAGGGGTCGTGGGTTCGAATCCCGCCGAGTGCGCCATATATAGATGAAAAAGGGCCCAGGTGAAAACCTGGGCCCTTTTTTGTGCCTGACGCGCACCGCCCCGTCAGGCCTGGGGCTCGCCCTCGACCAACTGTCCTTGCACCGGCGGCTTGCCATGCAGCGCCGAGTACTTCGCCAACTGACCCAGGCGACGCTCCAGCTCCGTCAGCAGCCGCTTGCGGGTGGTGGTCACCTCGGTCTTGTTGAACAACCCAGGCTCCACCGTATACAGGTTGAACATCTGGTTGATTTCGGCCGCCGAGGCCACGTTGTAATTGGCTTCGGCGTTGTGGTTGTAGAGCGCGACCATCCTGCCGTTGTTGCTGTCGGAGGGGCGTGCAAACAGCATGCTGACGTACTGCCCTTCACGGATGCGCACGTTGCTGTTGTTGAACTGGAAGCAAGCCTCCTTGCCGTCGTCCAGGCGAACCCAGAACTCGTGCTCCTGCACGTGGTGGGTGCTGACATGCATCGACGACGAGCTGCCGCCAACCGAGCCATAGCCGTTGACCATGTAGCCGCCACCGGAATGGTGCGAGTGGCTGGCACTCATGTGCGTCTGGTTGCGCTTCTGGGTGTCGAGCACCTGGCCGCTGACGACGAAGAAACACAGCTGGCGGTCGTAGTGGTTGAACGGCTCGTCGATGAAGTAGGGGTCTTCGGCTGACAGGCTGATGTCGTACATGGTACGGATCATTTCGTCGCGGGCGGCCTTGTCGTGCTTGGCGCGCTCCTTGAGCTCGGCGCGTCGCACCTTGGCGTCATCGATGGCCTTGAGCGCCTGGGCCTTGAGGATCGGGGTCTTTTCATTGGCATAGGCGGCGGCCTTCTCGGTCGCTTCCTTGAGCACAGGCGCCGCCTTCTGGCCAGCCTCGACTGCCAGCTCCTTGGCCTTGGTCAGTGCCTGGGCCGCCTTGGCAGCCAGTTCGGGGTTGGCGTCGACGGCTTTCTTTTTCAGGTCATCCCAGAGACTCATTCTCTATCCTCTCAACGCTTCTTCTATGAACACGCCGCGCATGGCAGTGCGCCATCAGTCTACCTGCTGACTGAAGCATGAATGTCAGATTTTATTTCGAACACCCGAATGGACTGACTGTTCATACGTCCTAGGAAATAACCTGCCTCGCTTGTCGAATGCCGTCTGATTGTCCCCGGGAATTAGTGCCTCTAGGCTCCGCTCCCCGTCACCGAAAACTCGGTGATCGGGTGTGATAACCCGCAGTGGAATTCCCAACGCAGTCAATGGCGGCTGTGGGCGGGAGGCTTTCGAGCCTGCCGGGTTTTGGGGTTCCGCACCGCTAGACCAATCCTCCACCACCGCCCACACCGTCGTCGGCAACTGCCAGGCCGGTCACTCTCCCCTGTTCGCGGTCTGCTCCGGCATCGCTGCCCACGACGCCCTGGTGCATGCTTCTTTATATCTGCGCTGCGCCTACGACACCGGCGACAAAGCCTTCGACAACATCGACCCGGCCCACAAAGGCTTCCTCTGGTCCACCCTGCATTCGGTGGAAATGACCAAGGGGCTGGTGGACGCATTGCTCGATGGCATAGAAGACCGCTGACTGACTCCTGCCTTTTGGCGACTGCTGCGCAGTCGATCGCCGCCTCGTTCCTCGGCAGCGGCTACAAACGGTGTAGCCGCTGGCGGCAGCTTGCGATCGGCCGCGTAGCGGTCGTAATGTGCGCAGAATGGCCCCTCGAAAACACCGGTTTCAGCGCATTCGAGGGCTACCCTGCCATCCAATAGCAAATTGCCATCCATTTGAATTGACGCCCTCTGCGCATGCCGTTAGTGTTGCTCAACATTTCTGGCGCCTCCTTTATGACGCGTCCGAGCTTATTGGAAGAGCTAGAAGGTAGAGCAAGGATGCGCGGAGTACTGCTACGCAGCGGTAAAAGTGAGTCGTTTACTGCGCTGGGCGAAACCGGCCAGCCGGTCTACCGGGCCGCCTTGCAGCTGCGCGAAGCCATTCGGCGCAAAAATCCCGACCACCCCGAACTGGTGGAACACCTTGCCATTCCGCAGTCGGACGAACGCGGCAGTACCATCGACTGGTACAGCGACCGCCCCGGCGACGTGATTCCCTGGAGCAGTGCCACCGAAGAGGAACGCGCCCCTGCACGCGCGCAACTGGAGGTGCTGCAACACAAGATCAACGAGCTGAGCAACGAACTGCTCGGCCTCGATGCCAATGGCCAGCCCCTGCCAGGCACCAAGCCCGGCGCCCAGGGCGACCGCACGGTGTTCGGCAAGTTGCTGACCTGCGTGGTGCCCTTCCCTGACGAAAACTTTGTCTACCTGGTCGATGGCAAGCCGGTACTGACCTTCTGGGGCTTTATCCACGCCGGCGCCGAACGCAGCCGCCAGCCCCTGCACTGCCTCTACCCCAGCACCGCGAAAGTGGCCGAGCCTGTCGCCCCGGCGCCGGTAACCCCCATCGCGCCGCCACCGCCTGCAGCAGCACCGGTGATCGCCGACGTTGCCAGGCGCCCCTGGTGGCGCCGCTGGATGTGGTGGTTGCTGCTGTTGCCATTGCTGGCCCTGCTGCTGTTCGGTCTGCGCGGCTGCTGGCCAGGCCTTGGCCTGGGCGGCCTGAACGCCCCGGCAAATATCGACATCCCCGGGCAGAACGGGCACACCGGCAACAGCGTCACCGTGCCAGGTGTCCAGCCCGGCAATGGTTTGTCATTGACCGGCCAAGCGCCAGGCACGGGCACAGGGACTGCTGCGGTGTTGCCTGCGGGGTCCACAGCATCCGGCACGCAGCCCCCCTCCGCTGGCGCCCCCGAAGCCGGTATGCCGCCATCGCAGGAACCTGCCGCAAACAATCCGCCCGGCGTACCCGAGGCCAATGCCCCAGAAGCCGGCACGCCGCAACCAGCGGTCGAAGCACCTCCTGCAGAGGGGCAGGCAAAACAGCCTCCGGCACCGCCCGAGCTGCCACCAGAAGCGCAAGCGCAGGCGCCCCAGTTGACCATTCCGCCCGAGGCAGGCGACGGCGCGGCGGACTTTCTCAACGGCAACTACAACGGTGCCGGCAT
Source organism: Pseudomonas vranovensis (assembly GCF_040438935.1). Taxonomy (NCBI): domain Bacteria; kingdom Pseudomonadati; phylum Pseudomonadota; class Gammaproteobacteria; order Pseudomonadales; family Pseudomonadaceae; genus Pseudomonas; species Pseudomonas vranovensis. The sequence continues at coordinate 4,690,922 of NZ_CP159259.1, forward strand.
CCAGGAGGTCGGCACCGGCAAGCCCCTGCGCCTGAAGTACGACTTCCAGAATGGCAAGGGCCAGGCCACCGTCAGCCGCTCCGATGGCGTGCGCTGCAATGCCCCGGTGGCCGCCTCAATGAGCGCTGGCACGCTGTCGATCAATAGCGCTGGCCAGGCGGCGTGCGCCGATGGCAGCAGCTATGAACTTCCCCAAGTGAATTGCAAACCAGGCGCTCAAAGTGTCGCCGACTGTACCGGCAACTACGGTGCCAAAGACTTCGACATGCTGATGAAACCAGCCGGCCAATAACACGAGAAACGCAGACGATGTTGCCTGAAATCACCCAGTTCGAAGAAACGGTCACGCTGGTCAGTGACACCGGCATCCAGTTCATGGATTTCGCCCTGCACCTGGGCCCCGATGGCGAGCAGGCCGGCAAGTTCGTGCAGCTCAACAACGGCATGGTCCCGACCCGTCTGCTGTGGTCCAAGGAGTACAAGGACTTCTACGAACCGGAGCCGGAAAAGGTGGTTCAGGTGGAGTTCGACTCCAGCGAAGACACCCATTTCCGCCTGAGCATGGAAGAAAGCCTGAAGCTGTTCGACGGTGTCTGGCTGCCGATTCCCTTCCTGCGTTTCATGCCGCCCTATCGCTTCGACGAGGGCCCGAACAACTGGGCGCGGATGCGCCTGGTGAAGTTGCCCGAGCCAGATATCGACGGCAACACGCATCGCCTGACCCTGGCCTTCGACAGTCGCATCCTGCCGACGCTCAACGGCGCCGCGTACCTCGCCCCTAACGAGGAAGACGTGCGCTCCGGCGTGGCTTTCAAGATTGCCTGCAGCGCCCGTGAATACGGCTGGTTCCTGACCCAGAGCTGGATTCGCGAATGGTTGACCGAGCTCTACACCGAAGCCCGTGCCGACTGGACCCGCGAACGTCTGGACCGAGACCTGCAAGGTAATCGCCACCTGGGCCATTACCTCAACCTGTTGAGCCTGTTGCGCCGTCCTGTGCCCGCCGAGCAAAGCAGCGAGAAGCCAAAGGTCGAGATTCCGGAAATCAAGGTCGTGGCCAACGACGCCCAGGGCGTTGTCCGCCCGATCCCTGTCGACCTGGTGCTGGACGTCGGCAACTCGCGCACCTGCGGCATCCTGATCGAAGATCATGGCCAGGCCGGCTCCGGCATGCAGAACAACTATGTGTTGGAGCTGCGCGACCTGTGCGAGCCGCAACACATCTACAACACGGCCTTTGAAAGCCGTGTCGAGTTCGCCCAGGCCTACTTCGGCAAAGACCATTGCTCGATCAAGAGCGGCCGTCACAACGCCTTCCAGTGGCCGACCATCGCCCGCGTCGGCGGTGAAGCCGGGCGCCTGGCCAGTCGTCGCCGCGGCACCGAGGGTTCCACCGGCCTGTCCAGCCCGAAACGCTACCTGTGGGACGAGAAAGCCTACGGCCACGGCTGGCGCTTCAACGCCTCCTACGTGAAGACCGACAAGGAACCGTTGGCGACTGCCGCGCCGTTCTCGCACCTGATCAACGACCTCGGCCAGGCCTTGTACCTGCCGCCGAAGAACGACATGCCGGTGTTTACCCCGCACTACTCGCGCAGCAACCTGATGACCTTCATGCTCGCTGAAGTGGTGACCCAGGCACTGTCGCAGATCAACAGCCCGGCACAGCGTTCGCGCCAGGGCCACGCCCGGGTGCCGCGGTTGCTCAACAGCATCACCCTGACCGTGCCGCCAGGCATGCCTCAGGCCGAGCGCAGCATCCTCAGCAACCGCATGTTCGAAGCGGTGGGCCTGGTGTGGAAAAGCCTCGGTTGGCACGAAGGTGAAAGCAACCCGTTCAAAGACAGAACCGTTACCCCGCGCACACCGCTGCCGAGCATCCGCGTGGAATGGGATGAGGCCAGCTGCGGCCAGTTGGTGTACCTGTACAACGAAGTGATCGAGAACTTCGCCGGCCACCCGGAAGAGTTCTTTGAAACCCTCGCACGCCCGGACAAGACCGAGGCCGAACAGGTCACCCTGGCGACCATCGACATCGGTGGCGGCACCACGGACCTGGTGATTACCGATTACCGCCTGGACCGTGGCAACAACGGCGGCAATGGCGCCAACGTGCATATCGTCCCGGAGCAACGCTTTCGCGATGGCTTCAAGATTGCCGGCGACGACATCCTCCTGGATGTGATCCAGGCATTCATCCTGCCGTCGTTCAGTCGCGCCCTGCAGCAAGCCGGTGTGTATGCCCCGGATGCCCTGATGTCGCGCTTGTGCGGCAACGGCGAGGCCAGCGCCCAGGAGCGCGTGCTGCGCCAGCAGCTCAACCTGCAGGTGTTCGTGCCGCTGGGCCTGGCCCTGCTCAAGGCCTACGAGCACTACGACCCTGAAACCCCGCTGCCGGTGGTCGAGCAGAGCTGGCAACAGCTGCTGGGCGATGCCGTCGTCAGCGACAGCGTGCTGGAGTTCGTCAATGCTGCCGTGCGCCGTGAAGTCGGTCGCGACGGCACCCTCGACCTGCTGAACACGCCGCTGGCCCTGGACCTCGAAAAGGTCCACGACGCCTTTATCGGCGGGCAGATCAATATCACCAAAGTGCTCAGCGAGCTGTGCGAAGTCATCTCCCACTACAGCTGTGACGTGTTGCTGCTGACCGGGCGGCCATCACGCTTGCCGGGCATCCAGGCGTTCATTCGCCAGCGTCTGCCCTTGCCGCCAGGGCGAATTCTGCCGTTGCAGAACTACCGCACCGGTGGCTGGTACCCGTTCCACAAGAATGGCCTGATCGACGATCCGAAAAGCACGGCATCGGTCGGGGCGATGATCTGCCTGTTGTGCGCCAAGCACAGCGTGCCGAATTTCTACTTCCGCACTGCCGCCCTCAAGCCGTACTCGACCATCCGCCACTTCGGCCAGATTGACAACGCCGGCACCATCAAACATGCCGACGTGCTCTATCACAACCTGACGTCCGACAAGGGCCGCATCACACTGCCTATCGTCGGTGAAGGCGATGAACGCGGTACGCCGTGGCTGGAAATGCGTGGCGACATGCACCTGGGTTACCGGCAACTGGCCGCCGAACGCTGGTCGGCATCGCCCCTCTACACCTTGCGTTTCACGCCTCGCGGCAGTCGCAACTTCTCCCAGGCGCTCGGCAAGGGTGGCGAAGTACCGGTGCTGCGCATTCGCCTGGCCGTCGAGGAGCCGTCGGACCTGCTGCTTGAGCAAGGACTGATCAGCGACAAGCTGGTGATTTCTGACCTGAAATCGAACATCCAGGATGCCGATTTCGACTTCGAACGGGATCTTGAGCTCTCACTCAACACCATGCCTAACAGCAACCTGAGTGGCAGTGACTATTGGCTCGACAGCGGGAACGTCAAAGGAAAATGAGCAATCTAACGCCGAAGCAGCAACAACTGATGGGCGCTTGGGGCGCCGTTCACAAAGGCGCGGAAGAGGCGCTGGCGTGGATTGACCAGGTACGTGGCAACGCCGCCAGTGTCGAGGCCGAGGCCGATGGCCTTAACCTGCGCCTGCACCGGGCCCGCAACCGTGCCCGGGATCTGCAGCAGGCCGCGGCAACGCCGATGGTGATCGGCTTTTTCGGCCTGTCCCAGGCGGGCAAGTCGTACCTGATTTCTTCGCTGGCCGCCGATAGCAGCGGCAGCCTGGAAACCGATTTCGGTGGCAAGCCCTTCGACTTCCTCAAGCACGTCAACCCGACGGGCCTGGGCAAAGAAGCCACCGGCGTGGTGACCCGCTTCACCCGCTGGGCACAACCGAGCCCCGACGCCAACAACCCGGTGGAGCTGAAGCTGTTCAGCGAAATCGAAGTGGCGAAGGTCCTCGCCAATACCTGGTTCGAAGACTTCGACCAGGAACGGCTCGACTACGAGTTCACCGAAGAACGTATCCAGTCGGCGCTCAAGGCGTTCGAAGGCCGCGAGGCAGAAAACCTGCAGCCCGGCGTCACCGCCGATGACGTGGTCGCCTTGTGGGACTACCTCAAGGGCAACTACGAAAAATCGGTGCGCAAGCTTGCCGACACCTACTGGCCGCGGGTGATGAAACTGGCCCCGCGCCTGAACTATCGCCAACGGGCCAAGCTGTTCTCGATCCTTTGGGGCGAACAGGACCTGCTGACCGAAACCTACGAACAACTGGTGGGCGCCCTGCAGAAAATGGGCTTCCCGCAAACCGTGTACGCCCCATTGAGTGTGTTGGTCCACGACGTCAACGGCGAATACGTCCAGGTCCACAACATCATGAACGTGGACATCCTCGGACGCCTGGGTACCGGCCGCGATGTGTCGGTCAACGTAGTGCCGGTACGCGACGGCAAGCCGCAGGCCAGTACCGGCCTGACCGTCGCCCAGTTGGCGGCGTTGACGGTCGAGATGACCTTCCGCCTGAGCAACCAGCCCAAGGACCCGGTGGTCAAGGAGGTCGACCTGCTCGACTTCCCCGGTTATCGCACGCGCCAGAAGCTGCTGCGCATCGAAGACGCCGCAAGCGCCAGCGCGGTGGAAGAGATCAACCCGATTGCGACTCTGCTGCTGCGCGGCAAGGTGGCCTACCTGTTCGAGCGCTACACCGACTCGCAGCAGATGAACGCCCTGGTGCTGTGTACCTCGACCAACAAGCAGAGCGAAGTGGTCACCGTCGGCCCGGTGCTGACCCGCTGGATTCACAACACTCAAGGCGCGACCCCCAAAGAGCGGAGCACGCGCGAACCCGGCCTGATATGGGCCCTGACCATGCTCGATACCTTCGTCGGCAGCACTCTGGGCCTCGAGAAAACATCGCTGCCTGAAGGCTGCGAGAACATGATCAAGCTGACCATGGTCGAGCGCTTCGGCAACCTCGAATGGATGAAAGACTGGTCGGGCGCGCCGTTCAACAACACCTACCTGGTGCGCAAGCCACGCCGCGAGGACACCGCCTTCGTCGACCTGGATGTCACCAGCGGTGACGAAGGCCAATTCACTCCCCGGCATGTCGCACGCCTGGACGAACTGAAGCAGTGTTTTGCCACCAACCCGTCGGTGCTGCGCCATGTGAAAGAGCCACATGATGCTTTCCAGGCCATGCTCGGTCTCAATGATGGTGGCATCACCCGCTTCAGCAACAGCTTCAAGGGCGTGGCCAACATTGATTTCAAACTGACCCGCATCGAAGAGCAACTGCAGCAGTGCCGTACCGACCTGCTGGAGCACGGCCTGCATGTGTGGCGCGAAGAAGACTTCGAACAGCTGCTGGACAAGAAACGCCAGAAGACCCAGTTCCTGCTCAATAACCTGGGTGCCGACCCCGATGCCATCGGTGAGCTGATCCACGCGTTGCAAGTGCCGGTGGAAGAGCTGCGCGACCTGTACCTGGGCGGCATCTACAACATCGAAGGGCTGGACGCCGAAGCTGAGGCAGAACCCGAGCCAGCCTTCAATGCGCCCGCCAACCTGGCGCCGGCACTCAACTTCGGCAACCTGTTCGCCACGCCCCAGGCCGAACCTGTGGCCGCGCCCAAACAATCCCTGACCCAGCGCCTGACCGCCGAGCAGCGCTTTGCCCGCGCCGCGCTCAAGGCCTGGATCAAGCACATGCGCGACCTGGGTACGCGCCCGCTGCTGTTGCAGCGCCTGCGCCAGAAAAAGGAAGTGGTCGAAGCCCTCACCGAAGAACTGATCAGCGCAGTGCGCAGCAAGGCCTTCATGGCGGAACTGGACCAGGCCGTGACCCATCGTGCCCAGGGCGGCGTGCGCCGCGAGCAGCTGGTGCAGCGCCAGGTACTGGCAGTGCAGTTGGCGATGCGCGACTTCCTGTCCTGGTTCGGCCTGCTGGGCAAGCCCGAGAGCGAGCGTCCCAATTGCCTGTTGGGCACGCCCGCGCCGGTGTTCAGCTTCTATCGCTCGGTGCCAGCCGGTGAGTTGCCGATGCTGTCCGAGCAGCCTTCCCATCAAGAACAGCGTTACCAGGTGGATTGGTTATCGGGCCTGGCCTGGCTTACCCAGGAAAACGCCAAGAGTGGCGCCGACCCCGAAATTACCACCGAGCAACGCCGCCAGCTGGCGGTCTTGCTGAACACATTCGAAGCGAGTTGATTGCATGGGTATCAGAGTTGATGTGCTGCCGTTGAACGAAAACACCCCTGGGCAGGGGTGGTTACGGATCAGTGGCTGGGAAGACGCCAGCGAAGGTCTGGCGTATTCGGTGCAAAGCAGCCAGACCCGCGACTTCCTGCAACCAGGAAAACAGTGGAGCAATATTGCCCACGGTTTCCCGCTGTCGGGCCTGGTCGAGGTAGACGGTGCCCTTCAGGTTCAGGTGGGCCCCGAGTTGATCGACCCGTTGCTGGCTGCCAGCGGCAGCGCCAACTTCCGCTTCGAGCTGAACAGTCAGGCGCTGGACCAGCGTGAAGCAACCATGCTGCGCCTGGACAAAACCCTGGTTTCATCGATTGCCTGGACCGGCGTGAAAACGCCCGAGCCTGTGCCGGCTCCCGCGCCGACGCGCGCACCCGAACCTGTCGTCAAGGCCGAGCCGCTTGTGCCGATCGTCGAACCCCCCGCCACGCCGGAGCCCGCGCCCGAACCGCCGCAGGCGCCCGCCCCGGTCGCGACGAAAAAGATCAATCGCCTGGTGTGGCTGCTGCCCCTGCTGGCCCTGATCGTTATGGCCGCCCTCTGGTGGTTCCTCAAAAAGCCCGCCCTGGTCGATGAGCCTCCGGTACCGACACCTTCCCCGACGCCGACGCCCGAGGCGCAGCCCTGCACGCTGGACAGCATGCAGAACCAACCGGAGCTGGCCTTCGTCCAGGCGTGTATCCAGAAGGCCCCAGGCAGCGCTGCCCTGCTGGAAGTGATCAACCTGGCCAAGGCCAACAACCACTGTGCGGTAGCCCAGCGCTTGTACGCCAACCGTGCGCAAGGCGGCGATATCGAGATCGCCAGTGCCTATGCCCGCGAGTACGACCCCAAGTACTTCCAGCCAAGCGAGTGCTTCAAGGCACCCGACAACGCCACCGCCGCATACTGGTATGAAACCATCCTGGGCTTCGACCCGAACAATGCCGAGGCCAAGCAGCGTTTCGAGGAGCTCAAGCCATGAGCCTGCCACTGCGCGGCCTGGCCGCTGCCCTGTTGGCCATGAGCCTGAGCCCCATCGTGCAGGCGGCCGACCAGCCGTTACTGCAAGCGGGCAAGAAAACCCTGTTCCAGCGTGTGCTGACCACCCCTAGCTGCAAGCTCGGTAGCGCCGCAGGCGATGCTGCCGGCACGGCCCAGCCGGCGTTCAGCCGCTTCTACGTCTACGAGCGCAGCACCGTCGGCACCCAAGAGTGGCTGCGCGTCGGGCCGGACACCCAGGGCAAGAGCATCGGCTGGTTGCCGGGCGACTGCACTGTCGAATGGAAGATGCAGCTGACCCTGGCCTTCACCAACCCGGCCAACCGCGACCGTCTGATGTTCTTCAAGGAGCGTAGCCAGCTGGAAGGGATTCTCGATGCCCCGGACCCGGTCAGCCAGGTCGCCCCACTGCGGGCAAAGCTCAAGCAGGGCTCCGATGCACCCGGCGTACTGGCCCAGGAGCCGGAGTACTTCGTCGACCTGCAAAAGAACTTCTACCTGCTGCCGGTGCTCAGTGGCGAAGAGGTGATGACCGAGGAAGGCTTCCGTACCCGCATTCTCAATGTCGCCTCGGTGAGCAAGGCCGATGCGGCCAGCAGCGCGCCAGCCACCAACACCGCCGTTGCCGCCAAGACGCAGATGAAGGCCTTCAGCGCGGCGGTGGTGTTCGTCATCGACTCGACCATTTCCATGGACCCGTACATTGATCGCACCCGCGAAGCGATCAAGCGCGTGTACACACAGATCGAGAAGGAAAACCTGGGCAAGCAGGTCAAGTTCGGCCTGGTCGCCTACCGCTCCAGCACCACCGCCGTGCCGGGGCTTGAGTACGTGAGCAAGATGTACGCCGACCCCAACACGGTGAAGGACGGCGCCGACTTCATGGCCAAGGTCGCTGACCTCAAGCAGGCCAAGGTGTCGAGCAAGACCTTCGATGAAGACGCCTATGCCGGCGTCATGCACGCGGTGGACAAGGTCGACTGGAGCCAGTTCGGCGCCCGCTATGTGGTGCTGATCACCGACGCCGGTGCTATCGACGGCACCGACAAACTGTCGGGTACGGGCCTTGGCGCAGAACAGGTGAAGATCGAAGCCAGCAACCCTGGCGTCGCCCTCTACACCCTGCACCTGAAAACCCCGAGCGGCATGAAAAACCATAGCAGTGCCGAAGCCCAGTACCGGACCCTGTCGAACTACCCGGGCACCAACACGTCGCTCTACTACCCGGTCAATGCCGGCGATGTCGAAGCCTTCGGCCGCAAGGTCGATGGCCTGGCGGCCGCCATCACCCAGCAGGTGAAGTCGGCCTACCTGGGGGAAGATGCCATCGGCAGTGCCACCAACGCCAAGGCTGACCCAGCCGAGCAGAAGATGCTCGAAGATGCCGCCCTGATCGGCCACGCCATGCAACTGGCCTACCTGGGCAAGACCACCGGCACCCAGGCCCCCCCGGTGTTCCAGGCCTGGATCAGCGACCGTGACCTGATCAAGCAGAACCTGCCGACTACCGATGTGCGGGTGCTGCTGACCAAGGCCCAGCTCAGCGATTTGAGCGATGTGCTCAAGCAAATCGTCGATGCCGCCAACGAAGGCATGATCTCGCCGAGCGAAATGTTCACCCGCCTGCGCTCGGTGGCCGCGACCATGGGCGCCGATCCCAACCAGCTCAAGCAAGGCTCGACCACCCGCGTGGCCGACCTGGGCGTGCTGGGCGAGTACCTGGAAGACCTGCCGTACCAGAGCGAAGTGCTCAACCTGGATGAAGAGACCTGGAAAGGCCTGGACGGCCTGGCCCAGGAAAAATTCATCCGCAACCTGAGCACCAAGCTGCGCCACTACCAGCGCTATAACGCCGATGTGGACCGCTGGGTCGCGCTGGCACCCGGTAGCGACAGCCGCGACAACGTCTACCCCGTTCCGCTTGAAATGATGCCCTGAGCCCCATGCTCGATATCAAAGGACTGCTGGTGGTGCGCGGGCAAGGCCCGCACGCCCACCGGGTGAGGCTCGACGCGCTCACGCTGCGCCAGGGCGAGATCTGCGCGATCACCGGCGAAAGCGGCTGCGGCAAGAGCACCCTGCTCGAAGCCATCGGCCTGTTGCTGGCACCGCAGTCACTGGACCACTACCACCTGGGCCCGCAGGCACTGGACGTCGGCCAATTGCTGGCCGAAGACCGGCAACCGGAGCTCGCCGCCGTGCGCTCGCAGCAATTGGGCTTCGTGCTGCAGAACGGCGGCCTGCTGCCGTTCCTGACTGTACGCGACAACATCCAGCTGCCGCGGCGCATGCTCGGGCTCAGCCGCCACAGCCAGGCGGTCGACAAGGCCGTCGAGGCGCTGCGCCTGGGGCCGTTGCTCGACAAGCTGCCGCAGGCCCTGTCCATCGGTGAACGCCAGCGGGTGGCGTGCGTAAGGGCAATTGCCCATGAACCACGCGTGCTACTGGCCGACGAGCCCACCGCAGCCCTGGACCCGAACAACGCCCGGCGCCTGTTCGAGCTGTTGCTCAACCTGGTCGGCGAGCTGGGCCTCAGCGCCCTGGTGGTATCGCACGACTGGCCCTTGATCGAGCAGTTCGGCCTGCCGCGCCTGGGCGCGGTCAACGGCGAAGGAGAGACACGCTTTGAACCCCTGGCATAGGCGCCTCGGCCTGCTGGTCCAGCTGTCGCTGGCCGACCTCTGGCACGACCGCAAGGTCACCTTGTGCATGGCCGCTTCGTTGGTGGCGGTGATCGCCCCATTGCTGCTGCTGTTCGGACTCAAGCACGGGGTGGTCAGCCAACTGCAGGAGGAGCTGCTGAGCGACCCGCGCAACCTGGAAATCAAGATGCTCAGCAGCGGCCACTACGACCGCGACTGGCTTGAACAACTGCGCCAGCGACCTGAAGTCGCATTCGCCATTGGCCAGACCCGCTCGCTCAATACCCAGGCCGACCTGCTCGGTGAGCGCGGCCGCTTTGCCGAAAACGTCGAGGTCATCCCCACCCAGGCAAACGACCCATTGCTCAAGTCGTCCTTGAGTGCGCTGGTGGGCGGCCAGGTGATTCTCAGTGCCCGCGCTGCCGAGCGTCTCTCGGCCAAGGCCGGCGACAGCGTGCGCCTGCGCGTTGCGCGACGCATGGACGGCGCCAACGAGCGCGGTGAACGCACCCTGCAGGTGCTGGCGGTGCTGGAACCGGCGCGCTTTGCACGCCCTGCGGCATTCGTCAGCCCCGAGCTGCTGCTGGACCTTGAGTATTATCGCGATGGCTATCAAGTCGCCGGCCTAGGCAGCCTCACCGGCAAACCCATGGACGGCGTGAAGCTGGGCTATGCCCGCGCCCGCCTGTATGCACGCGATATCGACAGCGTCGAACCGCTGGAGCGCTGGCTCAATGAGCAACGCATCGAAACCAGTAGCCGCTTGGCCGAGATCGACAGCGTCAAGGCGATCAACCATGTACTGGGGCTGATCTTCGGGGTCATTGCCGGCGCGGCCCTGATCGGTTGCATCGCCTCGCTGGTGGGCGCCTTTCTGGCCAATATCGACCGCAAGCGACGCAACCTGGCGGTGCTACGACTGCTCGGGTTTGGCAGCGCAGCGGTAGCCGGTTATGTCGTGCTGCAGGCGCTGTTGCTCAGTGCCGTTGGCTACCTGGGCGGGCTGGGCAGCTACTTCGTCGGCAGCCTGCTGTTCGACCAGTTGTTGGGCAGCAGCCAGGCCACCGGCACGTTCGTTTGTCATATCACTGTCTGGCATGGCCTCGTGGCCTTGCTCCTGGCCTTTCTGGTCGCAGCCCTGGTCGCCTTGATCGGTGCCCTTCGGGCCATCAGCATTCAACCTGCGGAGAGTTTGCGTGAGCTTTAAAGCCTGCTGCCGTCTTCTGTTTGTACCCCTTGGTTTTGGCTACCTGCTCAACGCTTCGGCCGCGGCCTGGGAAGACAAGCACTTCAACCCGATGCCCGAAGCCGATGATGTGGTGCTGCCAATGCCCTGTGAAGGCGCGATGGTGTTTCGCAAGGTGCTGATCCCGCTGGCCGGCCCCCTGGATGACTACCCGATCAACATCGGCCAGGACAGCGCCGAATTCGGCTACGTGGAACAGACGCGCCCGGCTTTTATCTCCGGCAGCTTCACCAGCGCCAAGGGTGACAAGTCTCGCTACTACCTGATGGCCAAGTACGAGATGACCCAGTTGCAATACAAGGCCCTGATGGACGAAAGCTGCCCTGCCCCGTCCAACAAGCTGCGCCTGCCGGTGGTGTCGATCAGTTGGCTGGATGCCCTGCAGGCCGCCGACAAATACAACCGCTGGCTGCGTGCCAATGCCGCCGCCAAGCTGCCGAGCGAAGACGGCGCCCAGGGCTTTTTGCGCCTGCCCACCGAAACCGAGTGGGAGTTCGCCGCCCGTGGCGGCCTGCAAGTCAGCACTGCCGAATTCCGTGACGGTCGCTACCCGATGCCCGAGGGCTTGAACGCCTACGAATGGTTCGCCGGTGCGCAATCGGCCAACGGCAAGTTGCAGCTCAGCGGCCTGCTCAAGCCTAACCCGCTGGGCCTGCACGACATGCTCGGCAACGCCAGCGAGATGATGTTCGAACCCTTCCGCCTGAACAAACTTGACCGCCAGCACGGCCAGGCCGGCGGCTATGTAGTGCGCGGCGGCAACTACCTGACCGCCGAAGGCCAGTTGCGTACCGCCCTGCGCCAGGAAGAGCCCTACTACAACGACCAGGGCCCAGTGACCAAGAAAACCAATGGCGTGCGCCTGGCGCTGGTGTCGCCGACCCTGACTTCCCGCGAGCGGGTCAACAGCATCGAGAAGAGCTGGAGCACGCTGGGTAACGATCAGCCGTCCACCGACCCGAAAGACAAGGGCACCGTCAAAGCCCTGGAAGACTTGGCCTCCAGCGTCGAGGACCAGGGCCTGAAGGATCAGCTCAAGACCGTGGAAAACCAGCTTCGCGCCAGCAACCAGCAGCAGCAGGAAGCCCGTGACCAGGCGATCCGTGCCAGCCTCAATCTGGGCGCCTTCCTCTGCACCAAGATGCTCGATGACGGCCAGTACCTGGACTTCTTGCAGAAGAACTACGCCGCCAACTGCAAGGCCGGTGAAGAAGACCCGACCTGCGGCATGCGCAAGACCAAGCTGGACGAGCAAGGCGATCGCCTGCACAAGCTCAGTCGCTACTACGCAAGCTCCCTGGTGGACTCGGGTTCGCTCTATGGCCAGTCCCTGCTGGAGGCTCAGGTTCCGGTACTCGAAGGCGTGCTGACCGCCAACAAGAACCTCAGCGAACTGACACCCTACCTGAAGACCCACTGGGCCAACCAGGCGGCGTTCCTCAAGTCCCAGAAAATCGACATCAACGCCTGGCTCAACAGCTGCAAGGCCGTGAGCCACTGAACCAACCGCGAACAAGGAAAGCGAACGTGAACATGAACAAGCCAGGTATTACCCGGGTATGGATCGGTCTGATGATGGCGGTGAGCCTGGTGCTGAGCGGTTGCGCCAGCACTGGCAGCCCGTTTACCAAAGACAGCTCGCCAGGCACCGCTGACCCGCGCCTGACCGAAAGTACCGACGCCAAGTTCTTCAGTGCCTCGGGCTACCAGGCCTGCGCCGTTGCCGCCGCCGGTGGCATCCTCATTTGCACCCTGTCCAACTCGGGCAACAAGGTGGCCTGTGCTGCTGCAGCCGGCCTTGCCGCCTGTGGCGTGGCCATGGGCGCCAACTATTACCTGGATGACCGCCGCGCCAAGTACGCCGATACCACCCAGCGCCTCAATGTAATGACCGCCGACGTACAGAAAGAGACCGCCAAGGTCGCCGAGCGCACCAACACCCTGCAGCGGGTGATCAACGACGACAAACAGCAGATCGCCGACATCCAGCGCGCCATCAAGGCCAAGTCGGTGGACAAGGCCAAGGCCCAGCAGGACATCGCCAATATCGACAAGAACATCGTCCTGATGCGCAGGGACCTGGGCAATATGCAGTCTCGCGTCACGGAGTTCGAGAAGGTCGCCCAGGCCGAGCGTAGCAGCGGTACCAGCCAGGCTGAGGTGCAGAAGGTCGAGGCCGAGATTGCCAAGATGAACAACAAGGTCGCGTCGCTGCAGCAGGAGGTCGACGGCCTCTACAGCCAGCGCTCGGCAATCACCCTGGGCTGAGGACACTCCATGTTCGTACGAATTGGCCTTTGCGCCCTGGTGCTGACGGTCCTGGCCGGCTGCACCACCACCGCCTCGCAGTGCAACGCCGCCGACAGCAGCGCCAGCCTGGTCAGCAAGCTCAACTGCGACTATGGCGGCGGCTATGCCGAGCAGGTTCACAACAGCGAACAGGACCTGGTCGCCGCCCGCGAGCAGAACCGCCAGTTCAACCAGGTGTTTGACGAGCTCAGCGCCCTGCAGGCATCCACGCGCCAGGACCTGGCCACCCAGCAACGCCAGCAGGCCAGCCTGGAGAAGTCGCTGAACGGTTTGCTGAGCACGCTCAAGGCCCAACACGCCAACAAGGGTGATGTGCAGCAGCAGATCGCCGGGCTGGAGCAACAGCTCAAGGCTGCCCAGCGCGCACCGGCGAGCAATGCCAGCAACGCACAGATCGAAGCTCGCAAGCAGCAGCTCAAGACGCTGCAGCAGCAGGTCAGTCGCCTGCAGTTGAGCCTGGGTTACGAGTAAGCCTCCCTCGGCAGCTTCGGCTGCCGATCTTTTTTCAGGACACCACCATGCAACGGGTTACCCGTGATGCCGGGCCGGACCACGACGGCCTGGCCGCGCTCGTACAGACAGTCGCGATCATCACCAAGCACTTTCCCCCCAGCGTTGCCCAGTTATATGCCTTGCCGCGCACGGGCAAGGACGGCGCCCGGGAATGGTGGACGGAGCTTGAGGGGCAGCCGCGCCTGTTTGGCGAGCTTGGCGCCGAGCAGCAAGCGACATTGTTGAGCCTTTACGAGCAACGCCAGGATGCCCTGCGCCAACTGGCCAGCGAATTGGAAAACCGCGGCCAGGCCAGCGACGCCTCGGCGTTGCGCCGCCTGATAGGCCCGGCCGACCTGAACAACCTCTACAGCGTCAATGGCTACCCGCTGCTGGTGCGCTGGGGCGAACCTGCGGCGGTGGTGCCGCCAGCGGCTCCTCCCGTGGCCAGGACGCGCCGCAGGTGGATCTGGCTGCCGTGGTTCCTGCTGCCGCTGCTGGCGTTACTGGCACTGCTGGCGGCGTTGTGGTTTGGCTGGCCGTACCTGCAACGCTGGCTCCACAGCGAACCGGCAAAGCCCTTTGCCTGCGTCAAGGATCCCCAGGTGCAACCACCGCAGTTGTCGGTGGTGCTGGATACCTCGGGCTCCATGCAACTGAGCGTCGATGCCACGCTGGAAGATGAAAAGTGGTTCTTCGAGAACCAGGACAACCCGGCACGGGACCTTGAGCACCTGGCCCGCATCACTCGCGCGCCGCTGCGCATGGAGGTGGCCAAGCAGTCGCTGACGCAAATGGTCAATGACCTGCACCCGGCCATCGACATGCGCATCGTGACCTTCGACGGCTGCCGCACTCCGGTTGACCATGGTGTGTTCAACCTTGCCCAACGCCCGGCGCTGATCCAGGGCATCCAGGGGCTGGTGGCCAACGATGGCACGGCACTGAGTGCCAGCCTTGAGGCGGCCGCACACAGCATGGATGGTCGCGAGCGCGATGGCGTGATCGTGATGTTCGTCGACGGCGCAGACGGCTGCGGCCAGAACGTCTGCGAGGTGGCGCAACGCATTGCCCGCGAACAACCGCGGCTGAAGGTCAACCTGATCAACATCAGCAACAACAGCCTGGCCGACTGCATCGCCGACAGCACCGGTGGTCGCGTCTACTCGGCAAACAATGCTTCGCAATTGGCGGTGGCCCTGGAAGGGGCCAGCCAGGATGTGTCCAGCACGGCCACGTGCGACTAGGGAATCGAAGCCATGCAACGCGTACTCCGCGACACCCAGGCCAACCAGGACGCCGCAGCAGCGCTTGAGCAGACGGTGGGACACATTCGCCAGCACTTTCCGCCGAGCATCGCCCACCTCTATGCCATACCGCGCCAGGGCCGTGACGGGGTGCTGGAGTGGTGGACAGCGCTGGAAGGCCAGCCGCACCTCTACGCCAGCCTCGAACGCCAACAGCAAGCAGCGCTGCTGCAGCGCTATGAAGAACGCCAGGCGGCAGTCCAGCAACTGGCCCAGGAGCTCGACCGACGCGGTCAGGGCGCGGCGGCCCAGGCGCTGAACAAACTGATCGGCGCCCCGGACCTGAACAACCTGTACAGCATCAATGGCGAGCCGCTGGTGGTGCGCTGGGGCCAGCCACAACCCGCGCCAGTACCGCTTGCATCCAGGCCACCCGCGCCGCCTGTTGCCGCGCCCAGGCCCGCCCCAGCACCACCGCCGCCCCGCCCGGTGCGTGCGCGTCGCCCGCTGGTACTGTGGCCTTGGCTGCTGGGCCTGTTGCTGCTCGCCCTGCTCTACGGCTTGTACCTGTGGTGGCCGTCGTTGCGCCAACTGTGGACAAGCCTCACCCCACAAGCCCAGGTCTGCACACCGGGCGGCAATTTCCAGGCCTCGGAGTTTGCCGTGGTGCTCGACACCTCGGGGTCGATGGATGAGCGAATTCGCATCAAGCGTGAAAACGAAGCGTGGTACATCACCTTGCTGCGCCAGGTACCGCTGGTGGAGGAGTTCCTGCCCTACGACACCAACCAGCGCGTCTCGCGCATGGATGTCGCCAAAAGCTCGCTCACGACCGTGATCCAGAACCTGGACCAGGGCATCGACATGCGCCTGGTGACCTTCGACGGCTGCCGCACGCCCGTGGACCATGGGGTGTTCGAACCCACGCAGCGTAGCGACCTGACCCAGCGCATCGATCAGTTGCAACCCCAGGGCGGGACCGCGCTGGGCATCAGCCTGGAAGCGGCCGCCGCAAAAATGAACGGCCGTGACCGCGACGGGATGATCATCATGTTCGTCGACGGCAGCGACAGCTGTGGGCAAAGCGTATGTGCCGTGTCACGCCAGATTGCCGCGCTACAACCTCGGCTGCGCATCAATATCGTCAACATCAGCGCCAGCTCCGGCTCCAACTGCGCGGCCGAAAACACCGGTGGCCGGGTATACACCGCCAACGATGCCGCCGCGGTGGCAGCCGCGTTGCAGCAGGCGAGCCAGGAGGTTTCCAGCGCATCCGGGTGCAATTGAGGCAAAATACAGCGGACTGATTCGCATTAAGCTTATCGGTCCGCTGGAATTCCTCAGCAAGAGAAGGATCTTTATGAAACACCTCGCTTGGATCCCGGCCCGTGTGGTCGGGATGTTTTGCTGTCTGTTCATGTTCACCCTGGCCCAGGCCAAGGATGATGGCACCGACCCCTCCGTCACCATTGAAAAGGATATTCAACGCACCGTCGTTGCCGAAGACGGCAGCTTCGAGACCACGCAGGAGCTGGTCACGCTCATCAACGAAGAGCGCGCCATCCAGTACCGCGCCCAGCATTCGCTGTACTATAACCGCACCCTGGAAACCCTCGAGGTGGTCCAGGCCTATACCCAGAAGCCCGACGGCCGCAAGGTGGTGGTCAGCGCCGAGCAGATCAAGGAACAGCAGGAACAACAATCGGCACAGGCGCCGATGTTCCATGACAGCCTGGTCAAGGTGGTGATCTTCCCGGAAGTGGCGGTGGGCGACCGGCTGGTGCTGAACGTCAAGAAGCAGCGCAAGACGCCGCTGTTCCCCGGCCAGTTCGAAGACCTGGCGATGCCGCAGTTCCATCCCACCCAGCAGTTCACCCAGATCTACGACCTGCCGGCGAACCTCAAGCTGCACGCCGACGCCAGGGGCTTCAAGGCCAAGCCGCCCAAGACCGCTGGTGGACGTACCGTGTACCAGTGGGACTATGTGCAGGGCGACAATGCCCGTATCGAAATGGGCGCCGTGGCGTACTCGGACTACGGCAAGTACCTGGCCGTCTCGACCTTCGATGACTACAGCGCGTTCGCCAAGGCCTATGCCGAGCGGGCCAAGCCCGAAGTCACCCCGGCCATCCGTGAACTGGCCCAGTCGCTGACCGCCAAGCTCGACAACCCTCGGGACAAGGCCCTGGCCCTGGGCGACTGGGTGCGTCGCAACATTCGCTATGTGGCGGTGTACATCGGCGCCGGCAGTGTTGTGCCCCATGCGGCCGATACTGTACTGAGCAACCGCTACGGCGACTGCAAGGACCATGTCGCCCTGCTCGAAGCCCTGCTGGCGGCGGTGGACATCGACAGCACCCCGGCACTGATCAACCTGGGCAATGCCTTTGCCCTGCCCAAGGTACCGACCCTGGGGGTGATCAACCATGTAATCACCTACCTCCCGAGCCAGAACCTGTACCTGGACTCCACCGTCGAGTCCATCGCCAGCGGTTACCTGCCGGTTCCGGTACTGGACAAACCCACCCTGCTCACTCGCACAGGCACCCTGGGTCACACCCCGGCCACCCAACAGAGCAAGGTCGAGAACAGCACCACCTTCACCGTGGCCAACAGCGGCGCCGCTGACTTCCAGCATGTTTCGAAGATCGACGGCTGGGCGGCAGAGCTCAACCGCTGGGGCGTTCGCAACATGACCCCGGCCCAGCGCGACCTGATGGTCCAGCAGATCCTCGCGGCTTACGGCCAGACCGGTAGCGGCAAGACCAACAGCGGCGACCTGGAAGGCAGCGGCGCGTTTGAAGTGCAGATCACCGGCCGCAGTGAAAACCTGGCCAACCTGCCCGGTCCGATCGGTGTGCCCACCCTCACCAGCCTGGCTGGCGGCATCGCCCAGAACGTGTTCGGCTTTGTTGCCGAGAAGCAGCGCACCCAGCCCTTTACCTGTATTTCGGGGGTGAACGAGGAGCAGGCACGCTACGAATTCCCGGCGGATGTGAAGATTCTGGCCGCGCCAAAGTCGGTGACACTCAAAGACGCGTTCATTGACTACACCGCCGAGTACACCCAGCAAGGCAACAGTGTGGTGGTCAAACGCCGCATGGACTTCCACTACCCCAAGGCGGTCTGCAGCGTTACCGACTACGAGAAGATGAAGCCTGTGGTAGACGCCATGCTCAATGACCTGAACAGTCAGATCATCGTGCATAAGAGTTGAGATCTAACGCCCGAACACTGGTTGTGGGTTAAACAGGAGTTGTCATGGCAATGGTTCTTTGCCGCGGTTGCGCCAGGCAAATGAATGAAGCCGCTGCGAGTTGTCCACACTGTGGTGCGCGCAAGGGGCCTGCAAACAGTTTTCAGGCCTCGCGCACAGGGTCTGCGTGGATGGGCATCCTGTCACTGATGTCCGGTATTGTTTGTACAGCATCGCTATTCGATGTATCCCCATGGAGCCAGACGACTTTTGCCGCGCTGGGGATGATTGCAGCAACAGGTCTGGTGCTCGGCACCCTGAGCATTGTGCGCCGTACTGCGGGTAGCAATTGGGCCACTGCCGGGGTTGTTCTGTCGGGTGTTTCATTGTGCGGGTTGATTGGAAAAGCTGTCATCTAACTGTGAGGGATAACAAATGAATATGGTTTTTTGCCGGGGTTGCGCCAAAGAGATCCATAACACTGCGCTGACATGCCCACAGTGTGGAGCACCACAAGGCGTAGTCGCTGCCCAGTCGGCGTCTGCGCCGGCGGCCAATGGCAACTGGTATTTCGAAGTGCTGAAGAAGTATTTCGTGATTTCCGGGCGCGCGCGCCGGAAAGAATACTGGATGTTTTTCCTCATCAACTTGCTGGTAGCCATGGGTATCGGCTTTTTTGAGGGGCTGCTCGGTAGCAGCGGCATTACATCGACCCTGTACAGCTTCGCCATGCTGATACCAGGCATCACCGTGGGTATTCGGCGGATGCACGATACCGACCACCGCGGCTGGTGGCTGCTGGTTCCCTTCGTCAACATCATCTTCCTGGTGATGGACAGCACGCCCGGACCAAACCGCTTCGGCCCGAACCCGAAGGGTATTGATTGATCGACAACGGATTCAGCTGGTGCAAAAGCGGCCTGTACAGGCCGCTTTTTTTTGGGGGGCCGTCATGTGCAATGCCAGACACGGGTACCCGCCTAGTGACCATGACGTTTTTCAATCGCATCGATGACGCTTTCTCCCTTGCCCTGTAGCCATCTGTACACGATTCTGTAGGTATCTGCCGTCATCAACGTCCAGCATTGCAGAGGCCTCTATGAAAACCGTGGCACAGCTTCTAAAAACCAAAGCCCAGCAGCACCATCAGGTGCATACCATTGGCCCCGACCATATGGTGCTCGATGCGCTCAAGTTGATGGCCGAGAAGAACGTCGGCGCCCTGCCGGTGGTCGAGGGCGGGCATGTGGTGGGGATCGTCAGTGAGCGCGACTATGCGCGCAAGATGGTGCTCAAGGGTCGCTCATCGGTCGGTACGCCGGTGAGCGCGATCATGAGTGCGCCAGTGATCACGGTGGACCCGCACCAGAACATCGAGTACTGCATGAACATGATGACCAACAGCCACCTGCGTCACCTTCCGGTGGTGGAGAACGGCGAGCTGCTGGGCCTGCTGTCGATCGGTGACCTTGTAAAAGAGGCCATCGCCGAGCAGGCCAACATGATCCTGCAGCTGGAACAGTACATTCGCGGCGATTGACTGGCCGCGCCTTCCTTCAGCGGTATTCGCCCTCCAGCTCGTCGAGCTGGTGGTCGAAGCTGCGCAAACGTGCCGACCAGGTATACACCAGCACTTCCAGATCGCGGTTGAGTACCGCCCCCCCGCGGCCGCTGCTTTGCTGTGAATCGCACAAGTCCAGTTGGTACCGCTCGCGGGCCATCGCCGTGGCAACGGTGGACAGCTCTCGGGCATTGTCCAGCCAGTGGCGGCGCAGGTCGTGGGTTTCCTTGTCCAGCTCGCGGCACTGGCGTTTTAGGGCTTCGAGGCTTTGCTCCAGTGGCGTCCCTTCTAGCTCGCCCATGACTTCCTGGAAAGTCCGCCCCGGTTGCCAGTAGCTGCCCCAGAAGTAACGGTCGAATACGGTCTCGACCCGGCGCAGGGCCACCTTGGTGTTCCAGATGGCGACCAGCGTACGCCCCTGGGCCAGTTGGCGTTTGCTGACCCGCAACTGCTGCCAGGCAATCCAGGCCAGCGCAGTCAAGGCAAGCGCCCCGATCACGCCCCCGGCGGCATAGAGAAACACCATCGCCTGATGCAGTTGGTAGGTCTGTTTGACACCATAGAAATAACCGACAGTCAGCAGCCCCAAGGCTGTCACGGCACACCAGAAACCGACGGCATAGGGATCTTTCATTGGCGCTATCCCCCTGTTGTTTTTTTTTGAGCATAGCAACGCCGAACGCCGGTATCAGGTGCCGCTCAGCGTTTATTTCGCAGGGCCTCGTTGAGCTGGTCGAACATCACCGCCCAGTCGGCATCCTCGTTCACGCTCTCCTGCAGAAAGGCCTTCTGGGCCGGTGTCCAGAACGGCGCATCCACCAGTTTTATGTCGCCCTTGAGCGGCGAATGGCTGGTAATGAACTGGTCGATACCGATCGGATCGTCGGGCAGGCCCAGCTGTTTGAACAATTCAGAGAACTTGTGGTTGGGTGCTTCCATGGGACACTCCTTCGAGCCAGGCCGGGCATCCACGACGCCAGCCTGGCAGTGGGTTGATCATCAGCAAACCTCGCGCACTTCGGCGCTCGGCACCAGTTTCAAGTACTGCGCCATATTCATGTGGATCAGGTGGTCGTGATCGCCGGCCTCGACGTAAATGTCGCCCTGGCGGGTAAGGGTAGGGTCGACCAGCATCTTGATCGAGTAGGCATCGCCCATCGCCGGGATGGCACCGCGCTCGCAATCGCCAAACAGGTGAGGCAGGTTGCTTTCCGAGGTCATGTGCCACTGGCCGGTGGCCTGTACCTTGCTCATGTCCAGGTGACGGTTGGCCGGTAGCACGGCCATCAGGTAGTTGCCGTGGCGGTCGTCGAGCATGACCGACTTGGCTACCCGCTCGGCGGGCACTCCTGCCATGCGTGCCGACTCAAGGCTGGTGGATGAGTGCGCGTGAGGAACGATGTCGTAGTCGCAGCCGGCCTTGTCCAGGCATTGCTGCAGCGTTTTTGCCATACGCATGATGCACCTCCGGTTTAGCCCCCCACTTCTGAAGTTTAGGCCGTGCTGCCCAGGGCTGCGGACTAAACTTAGTAGACACGCACAAACCGGGTGAATTCAGGTGATCGCGCGTTGGTGTCGGTACCTGCTACTGCTGCTGTGGCTCGGCGGGCTCACGGGCAGCCAGGCTGCGCCCGGCCAGCCGGTGCTGGTATTGAGTATCAACGGTGCCATTGGTCCGGCCAGTGCCGACTACCTGATCCGTGGTCTGGACCATGCCACTGGCGCGCAGGCGCAGCTGGTGGTGATCCGTCTCGACACCCCAGGCGGGCTCGACAGCTCGATGCGCGAGATCATCAAGGCGATCCTCGCCAGCCCAGTCCCGGTGGCAAGCTTTGTCGCCCCCGGTGGTGCCCGGGCCGCCAGCGCCGGTACTTACATCCTCTATGCCAGCCATGTGGCGGCCATGGCCCCGGGCACCAACCTGGGCGCCGCCACGCCCGTGCAGATCGGCGGCCTGCCCGGCCCGGCTGCCCCACCAGCGGCACCAACCGGGGACAAGCAGGCCCCGCAGAGCGATCAAGACACCCTGACCCGTAAACAAGTCAACGACGCGGCGGCCTACATCCGTGGATTGGCCCAACTGCGCGGGCGCAACGCCGACTGGGCCGAGCAGGCGGTGCGTGAAGCCGTGAGCTTGCCCGCCAGCGAAGCCCTGCGCCTGAAAGTGATCGACCGAGTCGCCAACGACCTGCCCGACCTGCTGCGTCAGCTCGACGGCAAGACGCTGGAGGCGGCCGGACAAACGGTGCAACTCGATACCGCCACCGCGCCGGTGATCGAACGTCAACCCGACTGGCGTACACGCCTGCTGGCAGTTATCACCAACCCAAGCGTGGCGCTGATTCTGATCATGATTGGTGTGTACGGCCTGATGTTCGAGTTCATGAGCCCAGGCTCCGGCGTTGGCGGGGTGATCGGCGGCATCTGCCTGTTACTGGCCTTGTATGCCTTGCAACTGTTGCCGGTGAGCTATGCCGGGGCCGGGCTGATACTGCTTGGCGTGGCCTTCATGGTTGCCGAGGCGTTCATGCCCAGCTTTGGCGTGGTCGGCTTTGGTGGCATCGTCGCCTTCGTGGTGGGTGCAGTGATCCTGATGGACACCGACGTTCCCGGTTTCGGCATCCCCTTGCCGTTGATCCTGTTCCTGGCCCTGTTCTCGGCGCTGCTGCTCGGCGGCGTGCTGGGCATGGCCATGCGAGCGCGCAAGCGTGCGCTGGTCAGCGGTGATGCCGGGCTGGTCGGCAGCCTGGCTACGGTAATGGCCGTGAACGACAGCGACCCGTTCATCGGGTCTGTTCAGGCGCAGGGTGAGCAGTGGCAGGCCCAGTGTCAGACACCACTGCAAGTGGGACAACGCGTCCGGGTGATCTCACGCAAGGGCGTACTTCTGGACGTCAGCGCTGCGGCAGATGCTGTGGTGCAAGGAGATTGAGCATGTTTTTCGAACTGGGCTTCGGGGCATTGCTGGCATTGATCGCAGTGCTGTTGCTGTCGGCGTTTCGCATCCTGCGCGAGTACGAGCGTGGCGTGGTGTTCCAGCTCGGGCGCTTCTGGCGGGTCAAGGGGCCGGGGCTGGTGCTGCTGATTCCGGGCATCCAGCAGATGGTCCGGGTGGACTTGCGCACCGTGGTGCTCGACGTGCCGCCGCAGGACGTGATTACCCGCGACAACGTCTCGGTGAAGGTCAATGCCGTGCTGTACTTTCGCGTGCTGGACCCGCAGAAGGCGATCATTCAGGTCGAGGACTTTCTCATGGCCACCAGCCAACTGGCCCAGACCACCTTGCGCGCGGTGCTGGGCAAACATGAGCTGGATGAATTGCTGGCCGAGCGCGAACGCCTGAACCTCGATATCCGCCAGGTGCTCGATGCACAGACCGATGCCTGGGGCATCAAGGTGGCCAACGTCGAGATCAAGCATGTGGACCTCAACGAATCGATGATTCGCGCCATAGCCCGCCAGGCCGAGGCCGAACGTGAACGACGGGCCAAGGTGATCCATGCCGAAGGTGAACTGCAAGCGTCGGAGAAGCTGATGCAAGCGGCCGAGATGCTTGGGCGCCAGCCGGGGGCCATGCAGCTGCGCTACATGCAGACCCTGGGCAGCATCGCCGGGGACAAGTCGTCGACCATCGTGTTTCCGTTGCCGATCGAGATGCTCAAGGGCTTTGTGGACAAGTGACCTGTGGGAGCAACTGTCTTGAACCACGACCGCTACGCGGTCGCTCACAGGCC
This sequence comes from Pseudomonas vranovensis, assembly GCF_040438935.1. Lineage (NCBI taxonomy): Bacteria > Pseudomonadati > Pseudomonadota > Gammaproteobacteria > Pseudomonadales > Pseudomonadaceae > Pseudomonas > Pseudomonas vranovensis. The sequence continues at coordinate 4,714,471 of NZ_CP159259.1, forward strand.
GTCGCCAGCGGCTACACGGGCAACCTGTAGCCGCTGGCGACGAACGAGGCTGTGATCGACTGCGCAGCAGTCGCCAAAGGCGAGTAGCTGTCTTGCACAGACAATTACCAACCACCACCCAGGGCCAGGAACAACCCGATCTGCCCCATTGCCACCTGGGTATTGGCCATGGCCAGTTGCGCGCGCATGTCGGTGTAGGTACGCGTAGCCTGCAGATCCGCCAGGAACGACTCACGCCCGGCCTTGTAGAAGCGGTGGGTCTGGTCTGCCGCCAGTTGCGCCGATCGTTCGGCGTCGGCCAGGGCGTCACGGCGCTCCAGCAAGGCGCTGTACTTGGCCAGGCTGGTCTGGGTTTCACGGATGGCGTTGAGTACCACCCCGTCAAAATGCGCCAGCGCCGCCTGGGTCGAGGCTTCGGCCTGGCGGATACGTGCTCGCGAACCGTTGGTCGGCACGGTCCAGGTCAGCAGCGGGCCAAAGCCCCAGCGGTTGGTCGCCGGTTCGCCTAGGTTCTCCAGAATACCGATGGTGCCCACCTGGGCGCCGATGCTGATATCCGGGTACAGCTGACCCGTGGCTACGCCAATGGTCGCCGTGGCAGCGGCGAGGCCGCGTTCGGCCTGACGGATATCCGGGCGGCGCTTGAGCAACGCGGCACCATCACCCACCGGCAGTACCTGCGCAATATGCGGCAGTTCCGCGCAGTCGGCGGTACCCGCTGGTAGTTGGTCAACCGGCTGGGCCAGCAGCATCGACAGCGTATACAGGCCGGCTTCGCGCGCTGCCTGGTAACGAGGCAGCTCGGCACGCAACGACTTGAACTGGGTCTGCGAACGGGTCACCTGGGTTTCGTCGCCGCGCCCGGCGTCGCGCAGGCGCTGGGTCAGGTTCACGCTTTGCTCCTGCAGGTCCAGGGACTCGCGGGCGATGTGGTACTCCTCGTTGGCCGCACACACCTGGGTGTAGGCGCGGACCACATCGGCCACCACGGTGATGCGTGCGGTATCGGCCGCGGCCTGGGTGGCATCGGCATTGGCCTGGGCGGCTTCGACGCCGCGCTTGAGGGTGCCCCACAGATCGAACTGGTAAGAGGCGCTGATAATCGCCTCGCCGATGTTGGCCACCGGCACTTTCTCAGGCTGCAGGAAAGCTTCGCCGGACTCCTGCAATCGCTGGGCACCGAGCTTCACACCCCCATTGAACCCGCCCTGGGATTCGGCCACTTCAACCTGTGCGCGGGCACGGGCAATGTTGGCGGCCGCCACACGCAATTCGGTGTTGGCGGCCAGGGCCTGGCTGACCAGGGTGTCGAGACGCGGATCCTTGTACAAACGCCACCAGTCCCTGGGCACCGGCGCCGACACCACGCTATCGGCATCCTGGCGCAGCTCGCCTTGCAGGTCGGGGCGCTGGACCGCCGCCTGCTCAGGCACCTTGTAGTCCGGCCCGACCATCTGGCAGGCCGACAGCATCAGGCTCAGGCCCAGTAGCGACAGGCGTTTCATTGGTCTTTACCATCGATGATCGACACCGTCGCAGTACGCCCGGCGATCATGCGAAAGTCGGCCGGCACTTCGTCGAAGGCGATCCGTACCGGAATCCGCTGGGCCAGGCGCACCCAGCTGAAGGCTGGATTGACGTTGGGCAGCAGGTTGGCGCCGCTGCTGCGGTCGCGGTCTTCAATGCCGGCGGCAAAGCTCTGCACATGACCGCGCAAGCGAGTGCTGTCGCCCATCACGCGGATATCCACCGCCTGGCCGATGTGGATGCCCGACAGCTTGGTTTCCTCAAAGTAGCCATCCACATGGTAGGAGTTGCTGTCGACCACCGAGAGCACCGGCTTGCCCACGCTGACGAACTCATGAGGGCGTGGCGCACGGTCGTTCAGGTAACCCTCTACCGGGCTGCGCACCACCGATCGGTCCAGGTTCAACTGCGCCGCATCCACCGCCACCTGCGCCTCGGCCAGCGCCGACTGCGCCCGCGCCTCGCGGGACTGACTCTCTTCCAACTGTTCCTGCGCCACCAGGTTACCCAGGCCACGGTTTCGGCGGGCTTCACGACTGGCCTGGGCCAGGGTTTCCTTGCGCTCGGCCAGGGTGGCCTGGGCATGCCGCAGGGCCAGCTTGAAGCGGTCCTGGTCGATGGTGAACAGCACGTCGCCGCGCTTGACCACCTGGTTGTCGCGCACCTCGACCTGCTGGATCAGTCCGGACACGTCGGGGGCGATCTGGATCACGTCGGCGCGGATATGCCCGTCGCGGGTCCAGGGGGCAAACATGTAGTACATGACCATCTGCCAGACCAGTACGGTCGCCAGGGTCACTACCAGCAGGGTCAGGACCACGCGGCCCAGGGTCAACAAGGGTTTTTTCATGGCAGCATCAGGTTTCGGCAAAAGTGGTCGACCGTGCCGAGCAGCACGGCGTAGAGCGCAACGTTGAACAACGCCCGGTGCCAGACCAGGCGGTAGAAATGCACACGGGTGAGTACGGCGTGTACCCCGAGAAACAACAGGTAGGTCAGGACCATCATCACCAGCAGCGTAGGCAGGAAAACCCCGCTGATATCCAGTTCACCGATCACAGGGGCGCTCCATCGATGCCATAGGGGAGTTGCGGCTGATCGTCGGAGGGCTCCAGCACCACTTCGACGCCCGGCAGCAGCGCCAGGCGCAGGCCGCTCAAGGCGTGTAGCAGGTGAACACGGGCTTCGGCGCTGTCGGCCAGGTCGTTGAGGTTAAGGGCGCGGCGGGCGCGTTCCATGCTCTGCAGCAACGCAGGCGGCACATGCAGGCGGCGACGGGCGTCCAGGCAGGCCTGGAAGTGTTCCCCCACCTCCTCCACCACCTGTTGCAGCAACTGCCGTGGCTGCACGCCTACCCGCGGCATGTACGCGAGCAGGTCGAGCAGGTTCAGGCCGGCGCGCAGGTCGCGCAGGGCGGTACCCGTGTCCTGGCCGGTCTGGATCAGACGCGGCAGGTGCTGCATCAGACGGTCGAGCATCTGCACACCCAACCGCCGATGCTCGGCCAAGGAGGCCGGCTGGGTCATGCCAACGATGTCGCGCCAACTGAAGCGAGTCATGCGCTTGGCTGCCAGCTCCACACCGAACGGGCGCATGACCAGGGTCCAGATAAAGGCGAACAGCAATCCTACCGGCCCCGCCAGGTTGGAGTTGACGAAGGTCAGGAAGTTGGCGTCGTAGGCCCCCTGAATGCTGATGAACGAGGCGGTGTTGACGATGGTCAGCAAGGTGCCGAGGTAGAACTGCGGCTGTACGGTCAGGGTTCCCACACAGATGAACGGCACGGCGAAAGCCAGTACCAGCATCGGGAAGTCATGCAGGTTGGGCAGCACCAGGAACAGATAGAGGCTGGCAAATACCACCGACGCCGCCGTCCAGAAGAAGAATCGGTAGATCTGCGGCGCCGGGTCGTCCATGGCAGCGAAGAAGCTGCAGGCCACGGCGGCGAGAATCACCGCACTGCCGCCATCGTTCCAGCCCGATAAGATCCACAAGGTGGTGGCGGCTATGATCGCGGTGACGGTGGAGAACACCGAGTAGAGCATCAGCCCACGGTCGAAGAACGGCGTCAACCGACCCAGGCGCCAGTGCCGGTACACCGCACGCCAGGGCGAGAGGTCTTCATTGCGGATGGCATGCTGCAGGCTACAGCAGTCCTGCCAGAGGTCGACCCACTCGACCAGGCGGTACAGCGCGTTGGACAACAACAGCGAGGCACGTTCGTCGAGGTCCATGGCGCTGGGCTGCAGGTGTTCAAGCTGTGCGCGCAAGGTCGACCAGCGACTCGGTGCGGCATCACTGGCAGTGCTTTGGAGCCACTCTCGAGCCTGCTCCAGCACGGGTTTGAGCTGTTCGGCCTGCACCGGCGCGCGGGCTTCCAGGGCCAGCAAGGCATCGTCCAGGGCGTCGACCACCGGCAACAGGTGGATCATCCGGCCACGCAGCTCGCGAGCGTTTTTCACCGTCTGCGGGCGGGCACCTTCGTGGGACAACTGGCCAATCATCAGCTCCAGCGAGTTGAAGGTGGTGACCATCGAGGCACGCAGGCTGCCGACGGTTTCGGGCGAGGCCGTGCGAGCAAGAAAGGTATCGCTGTAACGGATCGCTTCGTTGAACCAGTTGCCCGTGGCTCCCACGACTACCGGGGTCAGCCTACGCGGCCAGAAAATGGCGCCCACCACGGCCGCAACAACAATGCCCAGGCAGATTTCCTGGGCACGAGACGAAGCGATGTCGAACACCCTGAGCGGGTCATCGACTACTGGCAGGGCGATCATCGGCAAGGTGTAGCCAGCCAGCATCAGGGCATAGCTGTTGGCCGTACGCAAATGCAGCGAAAGGAACAACAAAGTGCCGGTCCACAGAGCGATCGCAATGGTCAGCAGAACTGGCGTCTGCACCAGCAACGGCACCAGGAAAACCGCCCCCGCTGCTCCCAGCAAGGTGCCCATGGCACGGTACAGCGCCTTGGAACTGGTGGGACCGACAAAGGGGCTGGAGACGATGTACACCGTGGCCATGGCCCAATAAGGACGAGGCAGCTGCATGAGCAAGGCGATGTACAGGGCGATCATCGAGGCGGCGAAGGTGCGTACGCCATAGAACCAGTCGCGGGCCGGCGGCAGGGTGCTGAAGAAGCCCTTCATGACGGTACGCCCGGGGTACGTTGGGCAGCGGCTTCAAAGGCGCGCAGTACACGCAAGGTGGCCAATAGGTCCGCTTCGTCGATGCCTTGCAGCACCTCGCGGCGCAGGCGTACCAGTTCGCCTTCGATGGCCTCGGCCAGTACCCGGCCGCTTGGGGTCAGGCTCAAGGCCTTGGCGCGGCGGTCCACCGGATCACCACTGCGGCAGACGAACCCGGCATTGCACAGCTGATCGAGCAGACGTACCAATGACGGGCTTTCCAGCCCTGCGGCCTGGGCCACCGCCACCTGATGCACGCCATCGCCCAGGCGCACGATCATCAGCAACGGCATGGCACAGGCTTCGGAAATACCGTAGCCGGCCAGGGTCGTCTGGCAGATCCGCCGCCAGTGCCGACCGGCCACCACCATACCGCTGCTGATGTTCTGCTGCAGTGCATCTAAAGTCATGGAAGGAAGGTCGTCGCTATATTCATAGTTTGCTAACTATCAATATACTTCTTCCCCCACCCCCGGCGTCAAGCCTGGCAGACAGGCGTGATGCTCATGGCTGCAATTGATCGTCGAGCTTCATGTTCAAGGCCAGTGGGCTGCCAAGGTTGATGGCCTGATCGCGCCAGAACAGGTAGCGCAAGGCATTGCTGGAGATGCTGAAATGCACGGCCAGCTCTTCGGCCGCCTGCATCACTCCAGCCACGGCCGCCAACTCCAGCCAATAGATGCCGGCCTTATGGTCGACCCCTACTGTTTGACCATGTAGCAGCCGGTAGCCGACTTCAAAGCGGCAACGTGCATCGCCCCGCTGCGCCCCACGCAGGAACCAGCGGTAGGCCTGGTGCAAGTCGACAATCCAGAGCTGCTCGTCGCTGTCACAGACTTCTTCCTCGAAGAGGTCGCCCAGCGCCGCAGCGGCCTCCTCAAGGCCACGCTCGAAGGCTTGCTGGTAATACTCCGCTGCAGAGGCATAGGCCACTTGCACACCCTTGCCGAAGTAATACTGCTGGCCCAGGTTGAACCAGGCCGGCGCACTGCCCTGCAACGCCGCCATGCGCAGCAAGTGCCCGGCAAGGGTGGGATCGGCTCGCCAGTACTTGCCGTTGAGCCAGATCCAGCCCAAGTCGTTGAGCGCCGCCACATTACCCTCGAGCGCCTGGCGGCGCAGGTCGGCGTACAGCGCCTGCAGGTCGCTGGCCTCTTCCAGTCGGTTGATCAGGCTGTAGCTCTCGCCCAGCACCGCGCGCTGGCTGGGCATGCCCACCCCGGCATACAGCCGCTGCAAATGGCCGGGACGCCCGGGCGCAGGGATGACACGCTCGGGCAGTAAGCGCTCGAGCAGTGGGTAAATGTTGCTGGCAGCTGACATGTTCATCCTCATTGAACAACCCACGGATCCGACAGCGGGTGTAATGAGGCGTGATTCTGCGCAGGATCACGACAAAACCTGTCGCGAACGATTCGGTCGGGGCAAATCAACTGCTCGTCCTTGATCTGGATACATAAATGGCCAATTGCCATATCATTGCGTTGAGGCCATGCTACAACCGCAAGATTAGACAAGGACGCCATCTTTTGCCCTCTGCCACCACCCGTGCCACCCTCAGCCGTCAATGGGAGTTGCTGCGCCAGTTGCCCAGCCGCTCACCGGGATTGACCAGTGCCGAGTTGGTTGCCCGCCTGCAGGACGCAGGCTTTTCCATCAGCAAGCGCAGCATCGAACGGGACCTGAACGAGTTGTCGTTGATCTTCCCGCTCGAGCGTAATGACAAGAGCATCCCGTATGGTTGGCACTGGGCAGCCAATGCCTGCGTCGAACTGCGCGGAATCAGCGTCAACGAAGCCCTGAGCCTTGCCCTGGTCGAAGAAGCGGTTCGACCGTTGCTGCCCGGTAGCATGCTCAAGGTGCTGGATGCGCGCTTCAGCCATGCCCGGCAAAAGCTTGAGCACCTGTCCGGGGCGAACAAGGTTGCGCGCTGGCTGGACAAGGTCGCCAGCGTGCGCGCCGACATGAACATGCAGGCCCCGGAAGTGCCCGACAGCATCCTGGAAACGGTGCAGCAGGCCTTGCTTGAGGAGTACCAGCTGCACTGCCAGTACTACTCCGCACACAACGACAAGCTGAGCGAACTGACCCTCAATCCGCTGGCCTTGATCCAGCGCGGCCAGATCAGCTACCTGATCGCTACCGCTGTGCCCTACGGCGATATTCGCCAGTTCGCCGTGCATCGCTTTCGCAAGTTGCGCATCCTCGATCAAGCCACCCAGGGCTTGCGTGATTTTGACCTGCAGGCTTACCTGCGCAGCGACGCCTTGCAGTTTGGCGATACCGACAAGATCGAACTGCAGGCCTGGATCAGCGATAACCTGGCGCGCCTGGTGCGCGAGACGCCGTTGTCGGTAGACATGCGACTCACCCCATTGGAGCGGGGCCACCGCTTGCAGGCGACGGTGAGCAATAGCTGGCAGTTACGCTGGTGGCTGTTGAGCCAGGGGGATGGGCTGATCGTTGAGCAGCCCTTGGCGCTGCGCGAGCAGATTGCTCAGACCTTGAGTAACGCAGCGGCCCAGTACACTTGATAGCGAATCGCGGGGCCAGCCCGCTCCTACCGTAGGAGCGGGCTGGCCCTGCGATGCTTTTAACGTTCGCGCAGTGCTTCAGCCCGTGCGCGGATGATCGGCTTGAGCAGGTAGCTCAGCACACTCTTCTTGCCGGTGATGATATCCACCGACGCCACCATGCCAGGGATGATCAGCAGCGGGTTCTCGTCCGTGCCCAGGTGGCTGCGCTCGGTGCGCAGCTTGATCACGTAGAAAGTGTTGTTGTCTTCATCGGTGATGGTGTCGGCACCGATCTGTTCCAGCTTGGCCTTGAGGCCACCGTAGATGGTGAAGTCATACGCGGTGAACTTGACCATGGCTTCCTGGCCCGGGTGCAGAAAGGCAATGTCTTGCGGACGAATGCGCGCTTCCACCAACAACGTGTCATCCAGCGGTACGATCTCGACCAGGTCGCTGCCCGGCTGGATCACGCCACCGATGGTATTCACCAGCAGTTGCTTGACGATGCCGCGCACCGGTGAGGTCACCAGGGTCCGGCTGACACGATCATCCAGAGCCTTGCCGGTGGCCTGGGCCTTGCTCAGGTCGGTACGTGCTTCATTGAGCTGGGTGAGCGCTTCGCTGCGGAATTTGCCGCGCGTTTCATCGATCTTGCGCTCGACCTCCTTGATCGCCGACTCGGCACGCGGAATGGCCAGCGAGGTGGCGTCCAGCTGGCCACGGTTCTCCACTTCGGCACGCTTGAGCCGCAGCACTTCAACCTGGGAGATAGCACCCTGGGCCACCAACGGCTCGGACATGCCGATTTCCTGACGCAGCAACTGCAGGCTGTTGCGGTACTGGCTCTGCTTGGAGCTGAACTCACGCAGTTCCTGTTGACGTTGCACCAGCTGTTCCTGCAGGCCACCGATCTCGTCTTGCAGTTGCTGGCGACGGCTCTGGTACAGGGACTCTTCGTTGGCCGCCTGGCTGGGCGCAGCCTTGCGGATTTCTTCGTCGATCTTCAGTGGGCGATCCTCGACCTCTGCACTCAGGCGCTCGACCCGCAGGGCCATGGCCAGGCGGTCAGCTTCGGTCTCACCGACGTTGGAAACGAAGCGGGTGTCATCCAGGCGTAACAGTGGGTCGCCAATTTCGACGATCTCACCCTCTTTGGCGTAGATCTGCGCCACGATGCCGCCTTCCAGGTTCTGGATTTTCTGCAGCTTGGACGACGGGATCGCCTTGCCTTCACCGCGGGTGACTTCGTCGATAATGGCGAAGTTGGCCCAGAGCCCCAGGAACAGGAAGAAAGCGATAACGCCCCAAATCGTCAACCGCACGATGCGCGGCGCATCTTCGATCAGCGCCTTGTTGACCTCGGGCAGTGGCTGGCCGCTGAGTGACTCGGAGCCTTTGAAGTATTTACGCAGGCTGTCCTTGAACTGTCCCATATCCATCTTAAGCAACACTGATCTGCCCCTTCTTCAGCGCATCCATGACGGCGGCTTTCGGGCCATCCGCAACAATCTGTCCACGGTCCACGACGATCAGGCGATCAACCAGTGACAACAACGATGCCCGGTGGGTAACCAGGACCACGCTCTTGTTCTCGATGACGGCTTGCAGGCGTTGCTTGAGACGTTCTTCGCCGGTGTTGTCCATGGCGCTGGTCGGTTCGTCGAGCAGCAGGATTTGCGGGTTGAGCAACAGTGCCCGGCCCAGGGCGACGTTCTGGCGCTGACCACCGGAAAGGTTCTGGCCACGTTCACCGACCTGCAGCTCATAGCCTTGTGGGTGCAAGCGGGCGAATTCGTGGACACCCGACAGCTCGGCGGCTTGCAGCACCATTTCGTCTTCGACGTAGCGGGCACCGCTGACCAGGTTGTCGCGCAGTGTACCTGCCAGCAGTTGGATGTCTTGTGGGACGTAGCCGATGTTGTGGCGCAGTTCACTGACGTCGATCTGGCGAATGTCCACGCCATCCACCAGCAACGAGCCCCGGTCGGCTTCATACAGGCCGACCACCAGCTTGGCCAGCGAGCTCTTGCCCGAGCCGCTGCGACCGATGATGCCGATCTTCTCGCCCGGGCGAACGGTCAGGTTGATGCCCTTGAGGGCCAGGTTCTGCTGGTTCGGGTAGGTGAAGTCGACACCCCGGAACTCGATGGCGCCTTGCAGCACCCGACGGCTCAACGGACGCTCTTCGAAGTTGCGCTCTTGCGGCAGCTCCATCATCTGGTCGGTAGAGACCATGGTGACCTTGGCCTGCTGGTAACGGGTCAGCAGTCCGGAGAGCTGGCCCAATGGACCCAGAGCACGACCACTGAGCATGTAGCAGGCGATCAGGCCACCCATACTGAGGTTGCCGGCCATGATCTGGTAGACACCGGCACAGATCAGCGCCACACCCGCCAGTTGCTGGATCAGCAAGGTGATATTCATCGCCAGGCCCGACAACACCTTGACCCGCAGCTCCAGGCGGCTGAGGGTACCGATGGTCTGCTCCCACATGTACTGGCGTTCGCTCTCGGCGTTGTTGACCTTGACCGCATCGAGGCCAGCCAGGGTCTCGATCAGGCTCGACTGGCGCTCGGAGGCCAAGGCCATGGTCCGCTCAAGCGTTGCGACCAGGGGTTTCTGCAGGGCATAGCCGATACCCAGCGCCAGGGGGAAGGCAATGATCGGGATCCATACCAGGTGCCCGCCGATGATGGCGATCACCAGCAGGATCAGCAGGGTGAAAGGCAGGTCGATCAGGCTGGTCAGGGTCAGCGAAGCGAGGAAATCACGCAGCCCCTGGAACTCGTGGATGTTCTGGGCAAAGCTGCCGACCCTTGCCGGGCGGTACTTCATCGCCATGCCCACGATGCGCTCGAACAGCGTGGCGGAAATGATCAGGTCGGTCTTTTTACCGGCAAGGTCCAGGCACAGGCTGCGCAAACCCTTGAGGACAAGATCGAAAAGGTAGGCACCACTGATACCGATGGCCAGCACCCAGAGGGTCGAAGTGGCCTGGTTGGGTACCACGCGGTCATAGACGTTCATCACGAACAGCGGCGCGGCCAGGGCGATCAAGTTGATCACCAGGCTGGCGGCGATGGCGTCGATGTACAACCAACGGCTGCGCTTGAGGGTGTCACGGAACCAGGAGCGCGCGCGCGGGATCAAGGTGCCGTGATTGACGTCGAACTTGTGCTGCGGCTGGGCGAAGAATACTCGCCCGCTGTAGTCGCTCTGCAGGGCTTCACGACTGACATGCACCTCGCCGCCGTCGCTCTCGCTGAGCAACAGCCGTGCGGTGTCTTCATTCTCCCAACCCAGCAAAATTGTGCTGCGACCATCCTTGAGCAGCAGCATGGCCGGCATGGCGATGCTCGGGATCTGCTCAAGCTTGCGCTGCAGCAAACGCCCCTGCAGACCGGCACGGGCCGCTGCACGAGGCAGCAGCTCCGGGCTCAGGCGCTGGGCCGGCAACGGCAGGCCGGTGGTCAGCATCGCCCTGCTGGCAGGTTTCTGGTGCAGCACACAGAGCGACAGCAGGCTGTCCAGCAACGGATCGTCGTGCTGGCTGCGTGGATCAAGGGTGAGTTGGACTCGACTGACTTCTGATTCCACGCGGCTTCTCTTGATAGTTGCGGTTGGAGATTAATGCGAGCCTCAGTTCATCCCTGGCAGGCTCACTTTAGGTTTCATATCGTTCTGCACAACAGTGGCCATCGGCGCGACTACACCCTGGCTCTTGAGCAGCTGACCAATGGTCGCCTTGATTCGATATTGAGTAAACACTTGAATGAACTTCACTTCCGTCAGGCGGCGCTGGGCAGTGAAGAGTTCGTTCTCGCTATCGAGCAAGTCGAGCAAAGTACGCTCGCCCAGGCTGAATTGCTTCTGGTAGGCAGAGCGCACACTGCTGCTGCGATCGACGTATTGCTGGGCAATAGGCAATTGCGCGTTGGCGTTATCCAGAGCATTCCATGCCAAGCCTAATTCCTCATTGAGCTGGCGCAAGGCATTGTTTCGAATGTCCAGCGCCTGGTTGGTCAAGTACGACTTGGATTCCAGGTCGGCCTTGTTACTACCACCCGCGTACAAATTGAAGCTCATGCGAAGCATAGCTTGCCATTCGTTGTTGTGGCCGTTCATTCCATCAAGATCGTTATCGGCAGTGCGGCCCAGTTCTGCATCGAAACGTGGATAGAACGAAGACTTCGCTGTCTGGTACTGCTGCTCTGCCGCCGCAATATCGGATTCAGCCGAGCGCAGGATCGGGCTGCTCTCGATCATTTGCTGACGGGCTTCATCAAGATTGGCCGGCAGCAAATCGATAAACGGCGCCGGGGCACTCAACTCTTCAGGCAATTGTCCAACAACACTGAGGTAGTTAGTCTTGGCGTCTGCCAGGTTGGTCTGCTCGGTGATCAGGTTGTTCTGGGCCTGGGCCAGACGCGCTTCGGCCTGGTCAAGGTCGGCCAGCCGGCCTACACCGCGGGCGGTACGCAGTTTGATCTGGTCGAAAATACGTTCGTGGCTGCGCAGGTTGTCTTCGGCCAGACGCACCATCTCGCGACGGGTCAGAACATCCAGGTACACCTGGGCTACGGTCAATGCGGTGCGCTCCGAGGAGCCCAGCAAGGAATAGGCGCGAGAGTTAACGGTGGCTTGTTGACGCCCTACTTCACTGGAGGTGGCAAAACCGTCAAAAACCATTTGCCGCAGACGGACGCTGGACTCGCCGCGGTTCAACGTCTCCCAGCGGTTGCCGGTACTTGGGCTATCAGTGCCTTCACGACCGTAGCCAGCCAGCACATCGACCTTCGGCAGGTAGCCGCCCTTGGCAGCCCGCAGCTGGTAGTCGGCAGCAATACGGCTGTTGACCCCGGCCTGAATTTCGGGATGCACCTCAAGGGCTTTCTGCATGGCCTCTGGCAGGGATTGTGCTTGAACAAAACTGGCGGCGAGGGCGAAGGGAAGAGCAGTGAACAGTGACGCGCGCATTTAACTTTTTTCCCAGGGACATCTTGTCCCAAATCACAGCAAATAACGTTGCTGCATTCGAAAATGGCAACCGATTTGACCTTATGTCGGAAACTTCCGGAGAGGTACTCGAACGTACGTAGGAAGAGTGGCAGCCGCTCAAATATCAATGTGACATTACGGGGCCGATTGTTTAGGATGGCGAGAGGAAGGTCAATACTTTGGCATAAACTTAATAGCCAATAGTTATTGACGTTAAATTGACGATTTTTCGCGTCAAAACATCTATTTGCAACATTCCATCGGTAGCGGCAATCAGCGCAGCTGGGCATGGAAGCCAATTGAACGGGTAGTTCGGAGAATCCAATGAGCAATGTTGTCGCAATCGTCAAAAGCATTGTTGGCCAAGTAATCGCTGTATCCCCGGAAGGGGTCCGGCGCGTTCTCATTGAAGGTGATCGCCTGTTCGTTGGCGAGCAGGTAATGACCGGTCTTGCCGGTGCCGTCACCCTGGAGCTGGCCGACGGCCGCACCCTGGACCTGGGTCGCGATACCCAATGGAGTGCTGACGCGCCTGACAGCAGCACCGACCTCGCCGCTGCCACCGCGCAAACCGCACCGTCGGTTGAAGAGCTGCAACAGGCCATCGCCGCGGGTCTTGACCCGACCACCGAACTCGAAGCCACTGCTGCAGGCCCGTCCGCTGCTGGCTCCGGTGCCGCTGGCGGCGGCCACAGCTTCGTCATGCTCGATGCCACCGCAGGCTCGGTTGACCCGACCATTGGCTTCCCTACCGGCCCGATCGGCGTTGCCTTTGACGACAACCGCCTGGAGCTGGGCGGCCTGGATGCCGACAACAATCCGAACACCCTCACGCCTACGCGTGAATCCGGCCTGACCCTGACCGCCACCCCGTCGATCACCGAAGCCGGTGGCGTGATCATCTACAGCGCCACCCTGGGCCAACCGCCGCTGACCGACCTGACCGTAACCCTGTCCAACGGCCAGATCATCATCATCAGTGCCGGCCAGACAACCGGCAGCGTCAGCGTGACCATCCCGCCGAACGATACCGTGTACCTGGATGGCACCGAGATTTCCGCGACCATCACCGGCACCACCGGTGGCGGCGGCCTGGTCGTCACCCCGGACACGACCCCGGCGGTCACCCAGATCACCGACACCATCGACACCACCACGGTCACTCTGACCGCGAACCCGAGTGTCACCGAAGGTGGCGTGATCACCTACACCGCCACCCTGACCAACCCGGCACAGACGCCGGTGACCGTCACCCTGTCCAACGGCACCACCATCACCATTGGCGCGGGCCAGACCACCGGCACCGTCGATGTACAGACACCGCCGAACGATGTCTACAACAACGGCAGCAGCGTCAGCACCACCATTACCGGCGCCACGGGCGGCAACTTCGAAAACCTGGTGCCGAACCCGAATCCGGCCGTTACCACTATCACCGACTCGATCGACAATACCAGCCTGAGTCTGACCGCTACCGCTACCGTCGCCGAAGGCGGCCAGATCATCTACACCGCTACCCTGACCAACCCGGCCGGTACTCCGGTGACTATCACCCTGAGTAACGGCGCGGTGATCACCATCGCCGCTGGCCAGACCGAGGGCAGCGTCAGCGTCGCCGCGCCTGGCGATGACGTGTACATCGATGCCGGCAATGTTGGCGTGACCATCGACAAAGCCGATGGCGGCAATTTTGAAAACCTGGTGGTGAGCAAAGAACCCGCGGTGACCGAAGTCACCGACACCATCGACACCTCCACCGTCACCCTGACAGCGACCCCAAGCGTCACTGAGGGCGGTGTAGTGACCTACACTGCGTCGGTCACTGCACCTGTGACCGGTTCGGCCCTGGTCATCACCCTGGCCAATGGTCAGCAGATCACCATTCCCGTTGGTCAAAGCACCGGCTCGGTCGACTTCGTTGCCCCTGACAACGTCCACGCCACCAACCCGGACCTGACCAACAGCATCACTGGCACTACCGGCGGCAACTTCGAGAAACTGGAGACCACCGGCAACCCGGTAACCACCGTGACCGATGGTCCAGGTACCGACGCGTCTACCGGCCTGTCCCTGACCGCGACTGGTAGTGTCGACGAAGGCGGCCAGATCACCTACACCGCGACGCTGACCAATCCAGCCGGTACCGCGATGACCGTGACCCTGAGCAACGGCGCCGTGATCAACATCGCCGCCGGTGCGACCACTGGAACCGTTACTGTCGATGCCCCGGACGATGACGTCTACATCGACGCCGGCAAGGTGGAAGTCACCATCGAAGGCACCGACGGTGGTGACTTCGAGAAGCTGGCTGTGGATAACACCGCAGCTGTTACCGACGTGGCGGACACCATCGACACCTCGACGGTGAAACTCACCGCCGACGTCGGCACCATCGGTGAAGGTGGCGTGATCACCTACACCGCGACCGTTTCTTCGCCAGTGACCGGCTCGCCCCTGGTGATCAACCTCACCAATGGTCAGAGCATCACCATTCCGGTTGGCCAGACCACCGGTACCGTGCAAGTCACGGCGCCGAACAACGTCCACGAAACCAACGTCGATCTGACCAACAGCATCGAGTCGGTGACTGGCGGTAACTTCGAGAAACTCGAAGCGTCCGGGGAAACCAACGTCACCGTGACCGATGTTCCAGGTGCGGAAGACAGCACTGGCCTGAAATTGACTGCCACTGACGCCGTCGACGAAGGCGGCCAGATCACCTACACCGCGACGCTGACCAACCCGGCCGGCACCGCGATGACCGTGACATTGAGCAACGGCGCGGTGATCAACATCGCCGCCGGTGCCACCACCGGCACCGTTACTGTCGATGCCCCGGACGATGACGTGTACATCGACCGCGACACCGTTGAAGTGACCATCGAAGGCACCACTGGTGGTGATTTCGAGAAGCTCGACGTCGATCCATCGGCGGCGGTGACTGACGTTACCGACACCATCGACACCAGCACCGTCAAGTTGACGGCTGACGTCGGTACCATCGGCGAAGGTGGCGTGATCACCTACACCGCCACCGTCAGCTCGGCCGTGACTGAAAAACCACTGGTGATCAACCTCGCCAATGGCCAGCAGATCACCATCGCCGTCGGTGAAACCACCGGCACCGTGCAAGACACCGCGCCGAACAACGTCCACGAAACCAACGTCGATCTGACCAACAGCATCAAGGACTTCAGCGGCGGTAACTTCGAGAAGCTCGAAGCGTCCGGGGAAACCAACGTCACCGTGACCGATGTTCCAGGTGCGGAAGACAGCACTGGCCTGAAATTGACTGCCACTGATTCTGTCGACGAAGGCGGCCAGATCACCTACACCGCGACGCTGACCAACCCGGCCGGCACCGCGATGACCGTGACCCTGAGCAACGGCGCCGTGATCAACATCGCTGCCGGTGCCACCACCGGTACCGTCACTGTTGATGCCCCGACCGATGACGTCTACATCGACGCCGGCAAGGTGGAAGTCACCATCGAAGGCACCGACGGTGGTGACTTCGAGAAGCTGGCTGTGGATAACACCGCAGCTGTTACCGACGTGGCGGACACCATCGACACCTCGACGGTGAAACTCACTGCCGACGTCGGCACCATCGGCGAAGGTGGCGTGATCACCTACACCGCGACCGTCAGCTCGGCCGTGACTGAAAAACCACTGGTGATCAACCTCACCAACGGTCAGAGCATCACCATTCCGGTTGGCCAGACCACCGGCACCGTGCAGGACACCGCACCGAACAACGTCCACGAAACCAACGTCAATCTGACCAACAGCATCGAGTCGGTGACTGGCGGTAACTTCGAGAAGCTCGAAGCGTCCGGGGAAACCAACGTCACCGTGACCGATGTTCCAGGTGCGGAAGACAGCACTGGCCTGAAATTGACTGCCACTGATTCTGTCGACGAAGGCGGCCAGATCACCTACACCGCGACGCTGACCAACCCGGCCGGCACCGCGATGACCGTGACCCTGAGCAACGGCGCCGTGATCAACATCGCTGCCGGTGCGACCACTGGCACCGTTACTGTCGATGCCCCGGACGATGACGTGTACATCGACCGCGACACCGTTGAAGTGACCATCGAAGGCACCACTGGTGGTGATTTCGAGAAACTCGACGTCGATCCATCGGCGGCGGTGACTGACGTTACCGACACCATCGACACTTCGACGGTGAAACTCACCGCCGACGTCGGCACCATCGGCGAAGGTGGCGTGATCACCTACACCGCGACCGTTTCTTCGCCAGTGACCGGCTCGCCCCTGGTGATCAATCTCACCAATGGTCAGAGCATCACCATTCCGGTTGGCCAGACCACCGGCACCGTGCAAGACACCGCGCCGAACAACGTCCACGAAACCAACCTTGATCTGACCAACAGCATCAAGGACTTCAGCGGCGGCAACTTCGAGAAACTCGAAGCGTCCGGGGAAACCAACGTCACCGTCACCGACGGCCCAGGTACCGAAGACACTACCGGTCTGTCTCTCACCGCAACGCCAACCGTCGATGAAGGCGGCCAGATCACCTACACCGCGACGCTGACCAATCCAGCCGGTACCGCGATGACCGTGACCCTGAGCAACGGCGCCGTGATCAACATCGCCGCCGGTGCGACCACTGGAACCGTTACTGTCGATGCCCCGGACGATGACGTCTACATCGACGCCGGCAAGGTGGAAGTCACCATCGAAGGCACCGACGGTGGTGACTTCGAGAAGCTGGCTGTGGATAACACCGCAGCTGTTACCGACGTGGCGGACACCATCGACACCTCGACGGTGAAACTCACCGCCGACGTCGGCACCATCGGTGAAGGTGGCGTGATCACCTACACCGCGACCGTTTCTTCGCCAGTGACCGGCTCGCCCCTGGTGATCAACCTCACCAATGGTCAGAGCATCACCATTCCGGTTGGCCAGACCACCGGTACCGTGCAAGTCACGGCGCCGAACAACGTCCACGAAACCAACGTCGATCTGACCAACAGCATCGAGTCGGTGACTGGCGGTAACTTCGAGAAACTCGAAGCGTCCGGGGAAACCAACGTCACCGTGACCGATGTTCCAGGTGCGGAAGACAGCACTGGCCTGAAATTGACTGCCACTGACGCCGTCGATGAAGGCGGCCAGATCACCTACACCGCGACGCTGACCAATCCAGCCGGCACCGCGATGACCGTGACCCTGAGCAACGGTGCGGTGATCAACATCGCCGCCGGTGCGACCACTGGCACCGTTACTATCGATGCCCCGGACGATGACGTGTACATCGACCGCGACACCGTTGAAGTGACCATCGAAGGCACCACTGGTGGTGATTTCGAGAAGCTCGACGTCGATCCATCGGCGGCGGTGACTGACGTTACCGACACCATCGACACCAGCACCGTCAAGTTGACGGCTGACGTCGGTACCATCGGCGAAGGTGGCGTGATCACCTACACCGCCACCGTCAGCTCGGCCGTGACTGAAAAACCACTGGTGATCAACCTCGCCAATGGCCAGCAGATCACCATCGCCGTCGGTGAAACCACCGGCACCGTGCAAGACACCGCGCCGAACAACGTCCACGAAACCAACGTCGATCTGACCAACAGCATCAAGGACTTCAGCGGCGGTAACTTCGAGAAGCTCGAAGCGTCCGGGGAAACCAACGTCACCGTGACCGATGTTCCAGGTGCGGAAGACAGCACTGGCCTGAAATTGACTGCCACTGATTCTGTCGACGAAGGCGGCCAGATCACCTACACCGCGACGCTGACCAACCCGGCCGGCACCGCGATGACCGTGACCCTGAGCAACGGCGCCGTGATCAACATCGCTGCCGGTGCCACCACCGGTACCGTCACTGTTGATGCCCCGACCGATGACGTCTACATCGACGCCGGCAAGGTGGAAGTCACCATCGAAGGCACCGACGGTGGTGACTTCGAGAAGCTGGCTGTGGATAACACCGCAGCTGTTACCGACGTGGCGGACACCATCGACACCTCGACGGTGAAACTCACTGCCGACGTCGGCACCATCGGCGAAGGTGGCGTGATCACCTACACCGCGACCGTCAGCTCGGCCGTGACTGAAAAACCACTGGTGATCAACCTCACCAACGGTCAGAGCATCACCATTCCGGTTGGCCAGACCACCGGCACCGTGCAGGACACCGCACCGAACAACGTCCACGAAACCAACGTCAATCTGACCAACAGCATCGAGTCGGTGACTGGCGGTAACTTCGAGAAGCTCGAAGCGTCCGGGGAAACCAACGTCACCGTGACCGATGTTCCAGGTGCGGAAGACAGCACTGGCCTGAAATTGACTGCCACTGACGCCGTCGACGAAGGCGGCCAGATCACCTACACCGCGACGCTGACCAACCCGGCCGGCACCGCGATGACCGTGACCCTGAGCAACGGCGCCGTGATCAACATCGCTGCCGGTGCCACCACCGGTACCGTCACTGTTGATGCCCCGACCGATGACGTCTACATCGACGCCGGCAAGGTGGAAGTCACCATCGAAGGCACCGACGGTGGTGACTTCGAGAAGCTGGCTGTGGATAACACCGCAGCTGTTACCGACGTGGCGGACACCATCGACACCTCGACGGTGAAACTCACCGCCGACGTCGGCACCATCGGTGAAGGTGGCGTGATCACCTACACCGCGACCGTTTCTTCGCCAGTGACCGGCTCGCCCCTGGTGATCAACCTCACCAACGGCCAGCAGATCACCATCGCCGTCGGTGAAACCACCGGCACCGTGCAAGACACCGCGCCGAACAACGTCCATGAAACCAACCTTGATCTGACCAACAGCATCAAGGACTTCAGCGGCGGCAACTTCGAGAAACTCGAAGCGTCCGGGGAAACCAACGTCACCGTGACCGATGTTCCAGGTGCGGAAGACAGCACTGGCCTGAAATTGACTGCCACTGATTCTGTCGACGAAGGCGGCCAGATCACCTACACCGCGACGCTGACCAACCCGGCCGGCACCGCGATGACCGTGACCCTGAGCAACGGCGCCGTGATCAACATCGCTGCCGGTGCCACCACCGGTACCGTTACTGTCGATGCCCCGGACGATGACGTGTACATCGACCGCGACACCGTTGAAGTGACCATCGAAGGCACCACTGGTGGTGATTTCGAGAAACTCGACGTCGATCCATCGGCGGCGGTGACTGACGTTACCGACACCATCGACACCTCGACGGTGAAACTCACCGCCGACGTCGGCACCATCGGTGAAGGTGGCGTCATTACCTACACCGCCACCGTCAGCTCGGCCGTGACTGAAAAACCACTGGTGATCAACCTCGCCAACGGCCAGCAGATCACCATCGCCGTCGGTGAAACCACCGGCACCGTGCAAGACACCGCACCGAACAACGTCCACGAAACCAACGTCGATCTGACCAACAGCATCAAGGACTTCAGCGGTGGCAACTTCGAGAAACTCGAAGCCTCGGGCGAAACCAACGTCACCGTGACCGATGTTCCAGGTGCGGAAGACAGCACTGGCCTGAAATTGACTGCCACTGACGCCGTCGACGAAGGCGGTCAGATCACCTACACCGCGACGCTGACCAACCCGGCTGGCACCGCGATGACCGTGACCCTGAGCAACGGTGCGGTGATCAACATCGCCGCCGGTGCGACCACTGGCACCGTTACTGTCGATGCCCCGGACGATGACGTCTACATCGACGCCGGCAAGGTGGAAGTCACCATCGAAGGCACCGACGGTGGTGACTTCGAGAAGCTGGCTGTGGATAACACCGCAGCTGTTACCGACGTGGCGGACACCATCGACACCTCGACGGTGAAACTCACCGCCGACGTCGGCACCATCGGTGAAGGTGGCGTGATCACCTACACCGCGACCGTTTCTTCGCCAGTGACCGGCTCGCCCCTGGTGATCAACCTCACCAACGGCCAGCAGATCACCATCGCCGTCGGTGAAACCACCGGCACCGTGCAAGACACCGCGCCGAACAACGTCCATGAAACCAACCTTGATCTGACCAACAGCATCAAGGACTTCAGCGGCGGCAACTTCGAGAAACTCGAAGCCTCGGGCGAGACCAACGTTACTGTTACTGATGGTCCTGGTACTGAAGACACTACCGGCCTCAAGCTGACTGCCACTGACGCCGTCGACGAAGGCGGCCAGATCACCTACACCGCGACGCTGACCAACCCGGCTGGCACCGCGATGACCGTGACCCTGAGCAACGGTGCGGTGATCAACATCGCCGCCGGCGCCACCACCGGCACCGTTACTGTCGATGCCCCGGACGATGACGTGTACATCGACCGTGACACCGTTGAAGTGACCATCGAAGGCACCACTGGTGGTGATTTCGAGAAACTCGACGTCGATCCATCGGCGGCGGTGACTGACGTTACCGACACCATCGACACCAGCACCGTCAAGTTGACGGCTGACGTCGGTACCATCGGCGAAGGTGGCGTGATCACCTACACCGCCACCGTCAGCTCGGCCGTGACTGAAAAACCACTGGTGATCAACCTCGCCAATGGCCAGCAGATCACCATCGCCGTCGGTGAAACCACCGGCACCGTGCAAGACACCGCGCCGAACAACGTCCATGAAACCAACCTTGATCTGACCAACAGCATCAAGGACTTCAGCGGCGGCAACTTCGAGAAACTCGAAGCCTCGGGCGAGACCAACGTTACTGTTACTGATGGTCCTGGTACTGAAGACACTACCGGCCTCAAGCTGACTGCCACTGACGCCGTCGACGAAGGCGGCCAGATCACCTACACCGCGACGCTGACCAACCCGGCCGGCACCGCGATGACCGTGACATTGAGCAACGGCGCGGTGATCAACATCGCCGCCGGTGCCACCACCGGCACCGTTACTGTCGATGCCCCGGACGATGACGTGTACATCGACCGCGACACCGTTGAAGTGACCATCGAAGGCACCACTGGTGGTGATTTCGAGAAGCTCGACGTCGATCCATCGGCGGCGGTGACTGACGTTACCGACACCATCGACACTTCGACGGTGAAACTCACCGCCGACGTCGGCACCATCGGTGAAGGTGGCGTCATTACCTACACCGCCACTGTCAGCTCGGCCGTGACTGAAAAACCACTGGTGATCAACCTCGCCAACGGCCAGCAGATCACCATCGCCGTCGGTGAAACCACCGGCACCGTGCAAGACACCGCGCCGAACAACGTCCATGAAACCAACCTTGATCTGACCAACAGCATCAAGGACTTCAGCGGCGGCAACTTCGAGAAACTCGAAGCGTCCGGGGAAACCAACGTCACCGTCACCGACGGCCCAGGTACCGAAGACACTACCGGTCTGTCTCTCACCGCAACGCCAACCGTCGATGAAGGCGGCCAGATCACCTACACCGCGACGCTGACCAACCCGGCTGGCACCGCGATGACCGTGACCCTGAGCAACGGTGCGGTGATCAACATCGCCGCCGGCGCCACCACCGGCACCGTTACTGTCGATGCCCCGGACGATGACGTGTACATCGACCGTGACACCGTTGAAGTGACCATCGAAGGCACCACTGGTGGTGATTTCGAGAAACTCGACGTCGATCCATCGGCGGCGGTGACTGACGTTACCGACACCATCGACACCAGCACCGTCAAGTTGACGGCTGACGTCGGTACCATCGGCGAAGGTGGCGTGATCACCTACACCGCCACCGTCAGCTCGGCCGTGACTGAAAAACCACTGGTGATCAACCTCGCCAATGGCCAGCAGATCACCATCGCCGTCGGTGAAACCACCGGCACCGTGCAAGACACCGCACCGAACAACGTCCACGAAACCAACGTCGATCTGACCAACAGCATCGAGTCGGTGACTGGCGGTAACTTCGAGAAGCTCGAAGCGTCCGGGGAAACCAACGTCACCGTCACCGATGTTCCAGGTGCGGAAGACAGCACTGGCCTGAAATTGACTGCCACTGATTCTGTCGACGAAGGCGGCCAGATCACCTACACCGCGACGCTGACCAACCCGGCCGGCACCGCGATGACCGTGACGTTGAGCAACGGCGCGGTGATCAACATCGCCGCCGGTGCGACCACTGGCACCGTTACTATCGATGCCCCGGACGATGACGTGTACATCGACCGCGACACCGTTGAAGTGACCATCGAAGGCACCACTGGTGGTGATTTCGAGAAACTCGACGTCGATCCATCGGCGGCGGTGACTGACGTTACCGACACCATCGACACCTCGACGGTGAAACTCACCGCCGACGTCGGCACCATCGGTGAAGGTGGCGTGATCACCTACACCGCCACTGTCAGCTCGGCCGTGACTGAAAAACCACTGGTGATCAACCTCGCCAACGGCCAGAGCATCACCATTCCAGTTGGCCAGACCACCGGTACCGTGCAAGACACGGCGCCGAACAACGTCCACGAAACCAACGTCAATCTGACCAACAGCATCGAGTCGGTGACTGGCGGCAACTTCGAGAAACTCGAAGCGTCCGGGGAAACCAACGTCACCGTGACCGATGTTCCAGGTGCGGAAGACAGCACTGGCCTGAAATTGACTGCCACTGATTCTGTCGACGAAGGCGGCCAGATCACCTACACCGCGACGCTGACCAACCCGGCCGGCACCGCGATGACCGTGACCCTGAGCAACGGCGCCGTGATCAACATCGCTGCCGGTGCCACCACCGGTACCGTCACTGTTGATGCCCCGACCGATGACGTCTACATCGACGCCGGCAAGGTGGAAGTCACCATCGAAGGCACCGACGGTGGTGACTTCGAGAAGCTGGCTGTGGATAACACCGCAGCTGTTACCGACGTGGCGGACACCATCGACACCTCGACGGTGAAACTCACCGCCGACGTCGGCACCATCGGTGAAGGTGGCGTGATCACCTACACCGCCACCGTCAGCTCGGCCGTGACTGAAAAACCACTGGTGATCAACCTCACCAACGGTCAGAGCATCACCATTCCGGTTGGCCAGACCACCGGCACCGTGCAGGACACCGCACCGAACAACGTCCACGAAACCAACGTCAATCTGACCAACAGCATCGAGTCGGTGACTGGCGGTAACTTCGAGAAACTCGAAGCGTCCGGGGAAACCAACGTCACCGTGACCGATGTTCCAGGTGCGGAAGACAGCACTGGCCTGAAATTGACTGCCACTGATTCTGTCGACGAAGGCGGCCAGATCACCTACACCGCGACGCTGACCAACCCGGCCGGCACCGCGATGACCGTGACCCTGAGCAACGGCGCCGTGATCAACATCGCTGCCGGTGCCACCACCGGTACCGTCACTGTTGATGCCCCGACCGATGACGTCTACATCGACGCCGGCAAGGTGGAAGTCACCATCGAAGGCACCGACGGTGGTGACTTCGAGAAGCTGGCTGTGGATAACACCGCAGCTGTTACCGACGTGGCGGACACCATCGACACCTCGACGGTGAAACTCACCGCCGACGTCGGCACCATCGGTGAAGGTGGCGTGATCACCTACACCGCCACCGTCAGCTCGGCCGTGACTGAAAAACCACTGGTGATCAACCTCGCCAATGGCCAGCAGATCACCATCGCCGTCGGTGAAACCACCGGCACCGTGCAAGACACCGCGCCGAACAACGTCCATGAAACCAACCTTGATCTGACCAACAGCATCAAGGACTTCAGCGGCGGCAACTTCGAGAAACTCGAAGCGTCCGGGGAAACCAACGTCACCGTGACCGATGTTCCAGGTGCGGAAGACAGCACTGGCCTGAAATTGACTGCCACTGATTCTGTCGACGAAGGCG
The DNA here is from genome assembly GCF_040438935.1 of Pseudomonas vranovensis. Classification (NCBI taxonomy): domain Bacteria; kingdom Pseudomonadati; phylum Pseudomonadota; class Gammaproteobacteria; order Pseudomonadales; family Pseudomonadaceae; genus Pseudomonas; species Pseudomonas vranovensis. The sequence continues at coordinate 4,738,542 of NZ_CP159259.1, forward strand.
GCCAGATCACCTACACCGCGACGCTGACCAACCCGGCCGGCACCGCGATGACCGTGACGTTGAGCAACGGCGCGGTGATCAACATCGCCGCCGGTGCGACCACTGGAACCGTTACTGTCGATGCCCCGGACGATGACGTCTACATCGACGCCGGCAAGGTGGAAGTCACCATCGAAGGCACCGACGGTGGTGACTTCGAGAAGCTGGCTGTGGATAACACCGCAGCTGTTACCGACGTGGCGGACACCATCGACACCTCGACGGTGAAACTCACCGCCGACGTCGGCACCATCGGTGAAGGTGGCGTGATCACCTACACCGCGACCGTTTCTTCGCCAGTGACCGGCTCGCCCCTGGTGATCAACCTCACCAACGGCCAGCAGATCACCATCGCCGTCGGTGAAACCACCGGCACCGTGCAAGACACCGCGCCGAACAACGTCCATGAAACCAACCTTGATCTGACCAACAGCATCAAGGACTTCAGCGGCGGCAACTTCGAGAAACTCGAAGCGTCCGGGGAAACCAACGTCACCGTGACCGATGTTCCAGGTGCGGAAGACAGCACTGGCCTGAAATTGACTGCCACTGATTCTGTCGACGAAGGCGGCCAGATCACCTACACCGCGACGCTGACCAACCCGGCCGGCACCGCGATGACCGTGACCCTGAGCAACGGCGCCGTGATCAACATCGCTGCCGGTGCCACCACCGGTACCGTTACTGTCGATGCCCCGGACGATGACGTGTACATCGACCGCGACACCGTTGAAGTGACCATCGAAGGCACCACTGGTGGTGATTTCGAGAAACTCGACGTCGATCCATCGGCGGCGGTGACTGACGTTACCGACACCATCGACACCTCGACGGTGAAACTCACCGCCGACGTCGGCACCATCGGTGAAGGTGGCGTCATTACCTACACCGCCACCGTCAGCTCGGCCGTGACTGAAAAACCACTGGTGATCAACCTCGCCAACGGCCAGCAGATCACCATCGCCGTCGGTGAAACCACCGGCACCGTGCAAGACACCGCACCGAACAACGTCCACGAAACCAACGTCGATCTGACCAACAGCATCAAGGACTTCAGCGGTGGCAACTTCGAGAAACTCGAAGCCTCGGGCGAAACCAACGTCACCGTGACCGATGTTCCAGGTGCGGAAGACAGCACTGGCCTGAAATTGACTGCCACTGACGCCGTCGACGAAGGCGGTCAGATCACCTACACCGCGACGCTGACCAACCCGGCTGGCACCGCGATGACCGTGACCCTGAGCAACGGTGCGGTGATCAACATCGCCGCCGGTGCGACCACTGGCACCGTTACTGTCGATGCCCCGGACGATGACGTGTACATCGACCGCGACACCGTTGAAGTGACCATCGAAGGCACCACTGGTGGTGATTTCGAGAAGCTCGACGTCGATCCATCGGCGGCGGTGACTGACGTTACCGACACCATCGACACCAGCACCGTCAAGTTGACGGCCGACGTCGGCACCATCGGTGAAGGTGGCGTCATTACCTACACCGCCACTGTCAGCTCGGCCGTGACTGAAAAACCACTGGTGATCAACCTCGCCAATGGCCAGCAGATCACCATCGCCGTCGGTGAAACCACCGGCACCGTGCAAGACACCGCGCCGAACAACGTCCACGAAACCAACGTCGATCTGACCAACAGCATCAAGGACTTCAGCGGCGGCAACTTCGAGAAGCTCGAAGCCTCGGGTGAAACCACCGTGACCGTCACCGACGGCCCCGGCACCAAGGACGATACCGGCCTCAAGCTGACCGCGACCCCGTCGGTCGACGAAGGTGGCAAGATCACTTACACCGCCACCTTGACCAACAAGGCCGGTACCGACATGACCATCACCCTGGACAATGGCAAGACCATTACCATTGAAGCGGGCAAGACTACTGGTACCGTCACCATTGATGCACCGGGCGATGACGTGTACATCGACGAGGGCAATGTCGGTGCGAAAATTACTGGCACTAACGGAGGCGACTTCGAGAGCCTGGTAATCGACGGCACCACCGCTGTAACCAAAGTGACCGACACCATCGACACCACCACCCTGAAACTGACGGCCACTCCGTCGGTCGATGAAGGTGGCAAGATCACCTACACCGCCACCCTGAGCAATCCGGCAGGCACCGCGGTGACCGTGACCTTGAGCAATGGCAAGACCATCATCATCGGTGCGGACAAAACCAGCGGCAGCATCACTATCGATGCACCGAGCGATGACGTGTACATCGACGCGGGCGACATCAGTGAAACCATCACTGGCGCCACCGGCGGCAACTTCGAAAAACTGGACATCAGCGACAAGCCGGCCGTCACCCACGTGAGCGACACCATCAACACCACGACTGTCGGCATTACCGGTACCACGTCGGTTGCCGAGGGTGAGAACGCCACCTACACCTTGACGCTGTCCAACAAGGCGGAAGCGGACGTCACTATCACACTGCATTACTCCGGCAAGGCCGAGAATGGCTCCGACTTCAACGGCGTCACCACTGTGACGATCCCGAAAGGCAGCAGCAGCGTTAACTTCAATGTGCCAATCCTGCGTGACAACCTCGCTGAAAGCGCGGAAAGCTTCAGGGTGCAGATTACCGGGGCTACCGGTGGCAACTTCGAGAAGTTGGAGGTCGGGGGCAATAGCTTCGTCGACACCACTATCCTGAGCAACGAGGCGCCAGTGGCCGCCGGCGGTGCTGTAACCGGGACCGAGGACACCGACCTGGTGCTTACCTGGGCCAACTTCGGTATCTCCGATGCCGATACCCCTGCCGCCAACCTGGGCCTGACCATCACCAAGCTGCCTGCCGACGGCGTGCTGCAGTACAAGGAAGGCAACACCTGGAAAACCCTGACCAAGGCTGACGTCGATGCTGGCAAGGTCTTCAGCAAGGCCGATATCGATGCCGGCAAGCTGAAGTTCGTACCGGACCTGAACGAGTCGGGCATCAATGCCAATACCAGCGGTGTGGGTGATCAGAAGTCCGACTATGCGCAGATCCAGTTCAAGCCAACCGACGGCCAGGGCAATGGCAACGAGGCAACGCTGAAGGTTGATATCATTCCTGTTGCCGATGCTCCAACCCTGAATATTGGCAGCAACAGCGTGAACTCGGTCGGGCTGATCAAGGAAACCTGGAACAGCCTTACCGGCCTGGGTACCAACGGCAACGGCATTACCGGTGATGCGTTGAAGAATGTCTTCGACAAGTCCGGCAATCCGAACAGCAGCTCGACGGTGACCAATGCCCAGTCCGACGGCAGTGTGACCGGTGGCTCGGGCTCGAAGACCTCTGGCCTGATCTTCCTGGAAGCCGGCAAGACCTACAGCTTCAGAGGGATCGGTGACGACAGCCTGTTGATCACCATTGGCGGCAAGAACGTGGCTTCGGCCACCTGGGGTGCCGGCGGCGCGATCAGCGGCTCGTTCACGCCGACGATCAGCGGTTACTACACCCTGGATATCTACCACGCCAACCAGAGCGGCCCGGGCAGCTTCGACGTCAACCTGTCGGTCAACGGCAGCACGCCGGTTGACCTGAGCAACACCAACATCCCGATGTACCCAAGTGTCAACGACCTGACCAACGCTGGCGTGACCGTCGGCGAGCTCCATGGCAGCAACGGCGAAGGTTACTACCAGGGTTACAAGCTCAATGAGGGCGCCGAGAACGGCACCGTCAAGCTGGTGGGTATCTCGTCCAACCTGGTCGACACCGATGGCTCGGAAAAACTCAGCGTCAAGCTGGGCGGTATTCCGGAAGGCTCGGTGCTGAGCGATGGCGCAGGCCACACCATCACTGTCGGCAAGACTGAGGTGGATGTCACCGGCTGGAACCTGAACGGCCTGAGCATCAAACCGCCGGCGTACTACCACGGCCAGTTTGACGTCACCGTTACCGCGACTGCGACCGAGAAGGCCAACAACGATACTGCCTCCACTCCAGGCAAGATCACTGTCACCGTTTACCCGGATACCTACACCACCGGTAACCTGACGGCTGAAAACGATACGGTAGACTTTGGTACTGCCAACGACATCGTCGTTGCCGACGTCAGCGGTCTGCACGTGACGCCTGGTCAGGATTACAACCTCGCGTTCATTGTCGATACATCGGGCAGCATGGAAACCTCGGGCGTCAACGCTGCGAGAAAATCCCTGGAGTCGGTGTTCAACACCCTGGCCAACAGTGTCAAAGGTGCGCAGTCAGGGACGGTGAACATTCTGCTGGTGGACTTCTCCGCGAACGTCAATGCCACTGTGTCGGTCAACCTGGCCGATCAGGATGCGCTGAAGACACTGCAAGCGGCGCTGGACAAGTTCAGAGCGGGTGGCGGAACCAACTACGAGGATGCGTTCAAAACCACCGCCAACTGGTTCCAGAACCTCAAGGATGCAGGCAGCACCGGTGATAATCAGACGTTCTTCATCACCGACGGTCAGCCGAACATCTACCAGACTGGCGAGAAAGGTAACCCGACCTTCACCGGTTCCAATTACACGATGGACGGTGTGTTGGCAGAATTGAACTACAAGCTTGGCGATGTGATCTCCAACTACGCGGTGGGTAACAACAACCGGATCAGCATCAACAAGAACGGTTACCTCACGGCCGAGTACAAGTCTGGCCGCTACTGGTACGACGACAACTACGCCTCTGGTGAGCTTCACGCTCAAGGTGACGGTACTTACGAGCTGTCGTATTCAAGCTCCAGCAGCTGGTACGTCACCAGTAACACCAAAGAATCGTTCCTGTTGCTATCCAAGCACTCGACTGTTGAAGCGATCGGTCTCAACAATGGTGTTAATGCCAATGACCTGAAGCCATACGACACCGATGGCAAGCCGCAGACCAACATCGACCCGAGCAAGCTGGCCGAAGCTATTCTTGGCCACACCGAAGCAACCAAACCGGGCAACGATGCGGTCGGCGGTGGCGATGGTCATGACATCCTGTTCGGCGACCTGGTCAGCTTCGATGGCATTGCCGGTAACGGCGTCGAGGCCATGCAGGCTTATGTGGCAGGCAAGCTGGGTGTGCAGTTGGGTGATGTCGACGGCCGTGTGCTGCACCAGTACATCGCCGAGCACGTCAGCGAGTTCGACATCTCTCGTACCAACGACGGTGCCGATACTCTGCTGGGCGGCGACGGCAATGACATTCTCTTCGGCCAGGGTGGCGACGACTACCTCGATGGCGGCAAGGGCAATGACATCCTGCTGGGCGGCAGCGGCAAGGACACGCTGATCGGTGGCGAGGGCAACGACACCCTTCTCGGCGGTGAGGGCAATGACATCCTCTTCGGCGGCAAAGGTGACGACACCCTCACCGGTGGCGGTAATGCCGATACCTTCGTGTGGAAAGCCGGCGATACGGGCAAGGATGTGATCAAGGACTTCAAGCCTGCCGAAGGTGACCGTCTGGACCTGAGCGACCTGCTCCAGGGCGAGAAGGTCAGCACCATCGACAACTTCCTGAAGATCACCACGGTCAACGGCGAGTCGACCCTGCAGGTCAGCTCCGAAGGCAAGCTCAACGCTGCTGGTGGCCTGGCCAATGCCGACGTGACGATCAAGCTGGAAGGCGTCAACTGGGCCAACACCACGATCAACTCGCTGGTGACCGGCGCTGACCCGACCATCAAGATCGACCACTCCAACAGCTGATGACTGAACCTGCGGTAGCCGATGCCTGGCTACCGCAGCGCCAGGGCTTTGCCAGTACCGTATTCACATTGCATACTCGCTCGCCGGGCCCACAGCCCGGCGAGCTTGGCCTATGCTGCTGACTGCGGATACGGACTCAATTTGACGAGGGATACCCCATGTTCTACGTGCAACGCGATGCACTAGGTCAGCTGCTTCGGGTAGAAGCCGCGGCCTTCGATGGGTACACGGAGGAGTTGCCGGCCGACCACGCCGAGGTTCAGGAATGGTTCGCCGACGATGTTGTCGAGAACAGCCTCAAGCAACTCAAACAAAGCGACCTGGACATGATCCGGGTGCTTGAAGATTTGATCGAAGTGCTGACCACCAAAGGCGTGATCAGCATTACCGACCTGCCAGCCGGTGCGCAGGCCAAGTTGCTCAACCGATCCAGTGCGCGTGAAGCCCTGGGTGGCCTGAACAACCTGATCGATGACAGCGAGGAAAGCGGTCTGATCTGATCGCTGCGGGCCTCCCTCAGGCCCGCTCAGCCTGTTTAGCGCCAGGGCGCGGGCTCACCCACCAATCGTCCCTGAACGCCCTGGATACCCATCTCACGCAGCACCTTGAGCTCTCCCTCGGTTTCTACTCGCTCGGCAATCAGCGGTAGGTCGATGCTGTGCGCGGCGCGCTGGATCGCCTCGATGAACAGACGTTTGTGGCGTTCCTGGTCGATGGCGCGAATATAGCTGCCGTCGATCTTCAGGTACGCCAGCCCCAGGTGGGCCAGGTTGCCGATCATGCTGAAGCGACCACCAAAACGCTGCAGGCTCAAGCTGTAACCCAGTGTGCGCAAGCGCCGGGTCAACTGCTCCAGCACCGCTTGCTCGGGCAACTGCTCTTCACCAATTTCCAGGGTCAGCCGCGGGCCCAACGAGGGTTGCTGGCCGAGCAGTTCATAGATGCGCTGCAATGCCTTGGGATCGGCCAGGGTGGCCGCCGACAAGTTCAGCGCCAGCGCTTCGGTGTGAGTCTGCAGGTGCTTGAGCACCTTTTCGAGCATCAGCACGTCGAGCCGTGCCGACCAGCCAAAGCGCTCCAGCCAGGGCAGGAAGCGCCCGGCGGCAATGGCCTGGCCTTCGGCGTCGAGCACCCGCGAGATCACCTTGTAGTGCAGCACCTTATCCGGTGCATTGCAGTCCACCACCGGCTGGAAGAACAACTCGAATCGCCCTTGCTGCAGCGCCTCGTCCAACAACGTATGCCAGGCGTGATGGGTATCGCCGGCCTGCGGCGCGGTACCTTGCTCAAGACATACCCAGCCCGGTTCCACCTGGCTCTCGGCCCGGGCCAGGGCTTCATCGGCCAGCTTCAGCAATGCCTGCGGCGAATCGCCCGGGCTGTAGGGCGCCATGCCGATGCAGGCGACCGGGGTGACATCGGTAGCGCCAGTGTCGGCCAGGCTCTGCAGCGTCACTTCCAGGGCCTGGGCCAATTGCACCGCCTCTTCATGCACCAGCCCCGGCGCCAGCACCGCGAACTCGCCGCCACGGCTACGGGTGATGAGGTTGTTGGTTTCCGGGTAGTTGGCGCAGGTGCGTTGTAGTTGCTGCCCGACCGCCTGGAGCAACTGGTCGGTGCGCTGGCCACCCAGGCGCTGGTTGAGCCCGGCCAGGTCCTTGACCCGCAATAGCAACAGGTAACCTGGGCGGGCTTCTTCGATGTTGCTGACCTGGGCGTTGAGCTGCATCTCGAAATAGCGACGGTTGGCAAGGCCGGTCAGGCTGTCCTGGTAGGACTCGACCCGTAGCTTCTCGCTGCGCTCGGCCTGTTCCTTGAACAGTGCCTTGAGCTTCTCGACCATCTGGTTCATGGCCTGGACCACCCGGCGAAGTTCAGGGGTGGTCGGCAAGTCAGGCAGGCTGAGAAACTCCCGGCGGGCAATGGCATGCGACTGCTCCACCATATAGTCCAGCGGTTTGAGCTGGCGCCGCAGCAACAGGGCGCCCAGCACGGCGCTCAACGCCCCGCACAGCAGCAACCAGCCCAGGCTGCCCAGGGCGCTTTGCCAGAGCTTGGCCAGGGCGAACATCGGGTGACTGACCACCTCGACCCGTGCCGCCTGCTGCCAGCCGCGGCTGACGATGGCGTCACCTCCGGCGGGCTCAAGGCCGATCAGTCTAATGAACCAGGCCGGCACGCTGGCCGCATCCGCCTCAGCGTGACGCTCCACCAGCACGGCGTTGGAACCCAGGTCGATGACCTTGATGCTTGAGTAATAACCACTGTCGAAGATCGAGCTGACCATCAGCTCGACCATCGCCGGGTCGTCGATATTCGGGGTCAGCGACAATGCCAGGGCGGTGGCCGCATCCTGGGCGTGAGAGCGCAACTGGTTGACGTATTGGCTGCGCGAGCTCTCCAGGCTGACCATGAAGCTGCCGCTGAAAGCGACTACCAGGAACAGGCAGATGGCAAGCAGCAATTGTTTGAACAGTGACATCTGTGCTCCTTTAGTAAACCGGCTCGGCCGGGAAACCTTCGGCCTGCATCTTTTTCAGTAGATCCTGCCAGCGCGACAAGCGTTTCGTGTCGCCGACCTTTTTGTTACCCCCTGCCCCCGTCAGCCACAACCCTTCACCATTGAAGGAATAGACCGGCAGCAGGTCGGTACGCTCACTGGCGGGCTTGATCGCGTCCATCAGGCTGTCGAGTACCAACGGCATGGCGTTGGGGCTCGAATAGTAGGTCAAGACCATGTGCGCGCGGTTCTGACGCAGCGCCTTGACGTAGGTGATACGCAGCTTTTCTGCTGGTACGCCCATGCGCCGCAGGCTGAAGTACTTGGCGATAGCATAGTCTTCGCAATCGCCCTGCCCCTTGATCAGGGACTGTATGGGCGTTGCCCAGTAGTCGACCTCACGCCACAGGTCGATGTCTTCGACATAGCGCAACTGGTGGTTGAAGAACAGATTGACCCGCTTGAGCTGTTCGGCCTCGCTGCCCTGCTTCTGCGCGGTCAACAGGTTCTGCCAGGCATCGATACGACCTTGTCCCGCCCCCATTGGCCCGTACAGGGACTGGGCGCGACGGCTGATCTGGGAGAAGTCCCAATCGGCCTGCAAGCTGCCCAGCAGCAGGCAGCCGAGCACAACGGCAAGCCCCAGCCGGCGCATGGTCAAGTGAACAGCCCAACGTTTCGCCACTGCGAGAACCCGCGCAGACTCGTGGAAAAGCACCGATGGTGCGGCCTTGTCCATTAAAAAACAATGGCACCTTACAATCATTGCGCCACCCCCCTTGCTGGCCTGCGGCATAGTCTTGGCCAGCCGCTCTGTCGGCGCAGCTTCCCTTGGGGAAAAACTTCATTCACGATAGCAAGTACCGCCGCGGCCGTGGCCTGCCGGCAACGTTGGACGCCCGTCCCCCGCGGTTTGACATGCACTCATCCTCTAACTAGTGTGATTGGATCCAATTCCGAGCACGCCTCCACACAAGGGCAGCGTAAAGCGTGACCGATAAATCCAGACCTCTGAGCGAAATACTGGGCGGCGAGCAAGTGCCTCCGCACCTGGCTCGTAGTGTGATTGAAGAGCGGTTGCGCAGCGCTATTCTCGATGGCCGCCTGGTACCCGGCCAGGCCCTGCGTCAACAGGAGCTGGCCACCTTGTTCGGCGTCAGCCGGATGCCGGTGCGCGAAGCGCTGCGCCAGCTTGAAGCACAGTCGCTGTTGCAGGTGGTGGCGCACAAGGGGGCCGTGGTCGCACCGCTGATCGGTGAAGATGCCATGGACACCTACGCCCTTCGGGTGATCCTGGAGTCCGAAGCCCTGCGCCAGTCGGTCCCGCGGCTTGGGCCAGAAGACATAACCCTGGCCCGCAGCTATATCGCGCAATTGGAAAACGAAACCCGCCATGCCGAGATTGGTCGGCTCAATCGCCTGTTTCACATGTGCCTGTACAGCAAGGCCAGCAACAAGAAACTGCTGCGCCTGATTGAGATCGAACTCAACGAAGAAGAGCGCTTCCTGCGGTTTCACTTGTCTTCCATGGGCCTGGGCAAGCTGACCCAGGATGACCATAACGCGCTGGTGGACGCCGCCAGCGACAAGTCGGTCGAGGACGCCATCCATATTCTCGAGCGTCACTTGAACAAGGCCGAAATCACCATCAAGGCCTACCTCAACAGCCGAACCGCCGAATAACCCCAATCACACCCTCCGCTTGGTTGCCGCTGCCACCAGGCTGCGATCGGTCGCGAAGCAGTCGTACATGGCGACGGCTGCACAGTAGATTGCAGCCCGGTAGCAGAGGCTGCGACTTCCCAGCGAAGCGCTGTTCGAGAAAAGTTGCAAAATATTCCCGGCGCCCCAACAATGCGACTAATTATCATTTGTGACCCCTCCAGCAGCGCACCTACATGTCCCCTCAAGCGTCCGTGCATTCGCTTTACAGTCATCACCACAGTTGGTTGAACACCTGGCTGCGCAGCAAGCTGGGGAATGCCGCCGATGCAGCGGACCTCGCCCAGGACACCTTCGTGCGCCTGTTGCAGCGCAGCGAGCAGTTTGAACTGACTGCCCCGCGAGCATTCCTGCGCACGATCGCCCGGGGCCTGGTGATTGATCATTGGCGCCGTGAAGAGCTCCAGCGGGCCTACCTTGAAGCCCTGGCGCATCTGCCTGAGGCAGATGTCCCATCGATCGAAACCCGTGAGCTGCTCCTGGAGTTGCTCGAACGCATCGCGCTGATGCTCGACGGGCTCAAGCCCAAGGTCCGCCGGGCATTTCTGCTCGCCCAGTGTGAAGGGCTGACGCACAAGGAGATCGCCGAGCAGATGGGCGTATCCCTGCGCTCGGTAGAGCGTTATGTGGCCGATGCGCTGTATCACTGTTATCTGCTGCGTTATGAGTCGCAGGATTAAACGGCAATGAGCGTTCTGAATCCCGCGCCCCGGGTGGTCAAGCAAGCCATTCACTGGATGCTCAAACTGCGCGAAAACGGCAATAACCCTCACCTGCTGCAACAGTGTGAACACTGGCGCGCGGCGCATCAGGAGCATGAGCTTGCCTGGCAACGGGTGCAGTTATTGCACCGGGAGTTGAACCTGCGCTCGCTACCCGGTGCCGGAGTCGCTTTGCAGACGCTGGAAAACAGCAACCAGCGTCTGCATCGACGTCAGGCGCTGAAGCTGCTCAGTGGCGCCGTAGTACTCGGTTCCGCCGCCTGGCTGGGCAAGGATTTCCGGGCCCTCGATAACTGGACGTCAGACTTTGCCAGCGGCACGGGTGAACGCCGCAGCTTCCGCCTGCCCGATGGCTCTGTACTGCAACTGAACACCGACAGCGCCGTCGACCTGGCCTTCAACAGCAAGCAGCGCCTGATCCGCCTCAAGCGCGGCGAAATGATGCTGACCTGCGCCAATGACACGGCCAATGTGGCCGGCCGTCCACTGTTGGTACAAACACCTCACGCCCTGCTCGAAGGCTTCGATGGCCGCTTCGTGGTACGCCAGGAGCCGGACTGCACAAGGGTGAGCGTCAGCCAGGGCAGCGTGGCGGTGCATGCACCTGGGACGCTGCAATGGTTCAGCACAGGCCAGTCACTGCGAGTCGATGCCCAGGGCGTCAGCCTGCTCCAGCATTTGGACATGGATGCCGGGGCCTGGGCCGAAGGCCTGATCGTGACCCGCGATATGCGCCTCGCCGATTTTGTCGCCGAGGTAGGCCGGTACCGACATGGCATGCTCGGCTGCGCCGATGACATTGCCGATCTGCGCTTGTCAGGGGTGTTCCGCCTGGAAGACACCGACAAGCTGTTGCAACTGCTGCCCCAGACGTTACCGGTCAAAGTCAGTTACCGGACACGCTGGTGGGTGCGCCTGGAACGACAGGCGTGATTTTTTGCAGACATTTCTGGCGGGTTTTTCTCGCGAGTCCGGCTAGGACAGTAAGCGACCTCTTCTGCCCTTACCGACTCAACGGATGTTCTCCATGCGCAATGTTTCGCCTTTGCTGCGGCCCACCAGCAAGAATGATTTTCAACCTTTCTTAGATTCTTCCTGCCGCGGCACCCTGGGCAACGCTATCCGCGCCGCCCTGCTCGGCACGGCCCTGGGAGTGGCTGCATTGCCTACACTGGCGCTGGCAGAACAGGCCGGTAGTGTGAGCCAGCAGTACAACATCCCGGCTGGCTCGCTCAACGAAGTACTCAACCAGTTCGCCCGTCAGGCGGGTATTACACTATCGAGTACGCCTCAGTTGACCGAAGGCCTGCAATCACCCGGGCTATCGGGCAGCTACAGTGCCGACCAGGCCTTGCGCCAGTTGCTCAATGGCTCCGGGCTCGAAGCCAGCAGCCAGGACGGCAGCAGCTATGTATTGCATGCTCAGACGCAGGACGCTGCCCTGGCCCTCCCTACTACCGAGGTGCGCGAGTTTGCCCTGGGCAACGCGCTGGGTAGCATGGAAGGCTACAACGCGACCCACAGCCAGGTAGCGACCAAGACCAGCATGGCCCTGCTGGAAACGTCACAATCGGTCTCGGTAGTCACCCGCCAGCAGATGGACGACCAGGGCTCGCAGACCGTGGCGCAGGCCATGCGCTACACCCCTGGCGTACTGACCAACCCGTACGGCGCCACGCACCGCTACGACTACGTGGCCATGCGCGGCTTCAACGATGGTTCTGTGGATAACATCTACCTGGACGGGTTGAAGTCCATGGGTGACAACGGCACCTACAGCACCATGCAGGTCGACCCGTATTTCCTCGAGCGCATCGACATTCTCAAGGGCCCCTCCTCGGTGCTCTATGGGCGCAGTTCGCCGGGCGGCCTGGTTGCCCTTACCAGCAAGAAGCCACTGTATGAGACCTTCCGTCAGGTGCAGGCGACGGTGGGGACCCAAGGACAACGGGGCGCCGGGTTCGACTTCAGTGGCCCGCTGGATGATGACAAGCGCATCGCCTATCGCCTGACGGGCCTGGCCGATGCTTCCGACACCCAGTTCGATCACAACAAGGAAGAGCGCTATGCACTGGCGCCTTCAGTCAGTATCAACTTCAGTGAAGACACCTCACTGACCCTGCAGGCTTATCTGCAGCATGACCCCAACGGCGGCTATCACGGCGCCCTGCCGGCAGACGGCGCACTGCATCCACGCAATGGCCTGCGGCTGTCCGATCACTTCTTCGAGGGCGAGCCCGACAGCGACAATTACGAGCGCACTCAGCAGTCCTTCAGCTATCAGTTCGAGCATCGCTTCAACGATGTCTTCACCGCACGACAGAACTTCCGCTACCAGGATTCAGACGTGTCGATGGACCAGGTCTACTTTGCCGGCTGGGCCGACCCCGCTACCAACGAGATGAACCGCGCCTATACCGGTGGTGATGAGCGACTGCATTCATTCATCGTCGACAATATGCTGCAGGCTGAATTCTTCACCGGCTCGGCCAAGCACACCTTGCTTACCGGTGCCGACTATCAGCGCCGCAAGGCCCGAGTGGACTGGCGCTACGGCACCGTCAACAGCCTGGACGCCGGGAGTCCGCAGTATGGCAATGGTGACCTGCAGATCCTCGGTGAGAACCGCTACCTGCGCCGCCTGCAGCAGACCGGCGTGTACATGCAGGACCTGATTGAACTGGACAACTGGCGCTTCTCGCTGGGTCTTCGTCAGGACTGGGTGAAGACCTCCGAGGAAAACCGTGACATCGAAGGCAGCCGTGTCAGCGATTCGCCGACCAAGCTGACCGGGCGGGCGGGTGTGCTGTATGTGTTCGACAACGGCATCGCGCCGTATATCAGCTACTCCGAGTCGTTCAACCCCAACAGCGTTTCCGACCAGAACGGCAAGCCCCTGGCACCCACCGAAGGCACCCAGTGGGAAACCGGTATCAAGTACCAGCCACCCGGTACCGACAATCTGTTCACGGCGTCGGTGTTCCACATCGAGCAGGAGAACCTGGCGTCCAAGCAACCGAACGAGGACTTCTATCGTCCAGTCGGCGCGGTTCGTTCCCAGGGTGTAGAGCTGGAAGCGCATGTGCAGGTGAGCGACAACCTCAAGGTGTTGGGTAGCTACACCTTCACCGACATCGAGTACTCCAAAGCGATGCCGAGCCTGGTAGCCGCCGACCTGGACAACAATGGCAACTCACCGACCCAGGCGCCGCGGCATATGGCGTCGCTGTGGTCCGACTACAACTTCCGCCAAGGCGCCCTGGACGGGCTGCGTCTTGGCGGTGGCGTGCGGTACGTGGGCTACAGCTGGGTCGACGCGGAGAACACCATGAAGGTGCCCTCCTACACTCTGTTCGACGCCTCGGTGGGATACGACTTGGGCAAGGTCGGGCTCAAGGGTATGGATGTCAGGCTCAATGCCAACAACCTGACCAATGAGAGCTACATCGCCTCCTGTGCCAGCCTGAGCTACTGCTACATGGGCGAAGAGCGCAACGTCGCTGCCACGGTCAGCTATCAGTTCTGATCCTACGGCTATGAACCCCAAAGCCAGCACCTGATTCCGGGGCTGGCTTTGTCGCATCTGGCGACTTCAACTCGGACTTTCGATCATGCGTCATCTCTACGTTTTAATGCACCGCTACCTTGGCCTGGTCACGGCCCTGTTTCTGGCCATGGCTGGCCTCACCGGCAGTGTGCTGGCCTTCCATCACGAACTGGACGAATGGCTCAACCCCTCTTTCTATGAAGCAACGGCGGTCGGTGAGCGGCAGCAACCCGGTGCGCTTGTGGATAAGGTTCAGGCCGATCATCCACGGCTGCAGGTCTGGTATATGGAATACCCCAACGAGCCGGACATTCGGCGTTGCTGGCAGCCGTACCACGCAATGATCCGGCTACCGGGCAACCCTATGCCGAAAAGAACACGGTTTTCTATCTCGATCCGGTGAGCGGGCAGACGCTTGGCCAGCGATATTGGGGCGAGTGCTGCTTCTCGCGTGAGAACTTCATGCCGTTCATGCTCGAGTTGCACTACAACCTGACCCTGCCAGGCAATTGGGGAATTCTGTTGATGGGCGTGGTGGCCATTCTCTGGGTGGTCGACTGCTTTATCGCCGTGTTACTGACCCTGCCTCGAGGGCGGCCGTTCTGGCGCAAGTGGTCCACTGCCTGGAAGATCAAGGGCGGACATGCGTATCGAATGAACATGGATATCCACAGGGCCGGTGGTTTGTGGCTGTGGTTGTTGCTGGTGCCGGTGGCAATCAGCAGTGTGGCGATGAACCTGCCGACCCAGGTGTTCAAGCCGGCGGTGTCGTTGTTCTCGCCTGTGGAGCCAAGCGTCTATGAGGCCCGAGGCGGCGTACCGAAGGAAGAATTGGGGCAGACACTGCTCACTTATCAACAGGCCTATCAGCTGGCTCAGCAAGAGGGTCAGCGCTTGGGGCTGACGGCACCGATCGGTGAGCTGTACTACAGCTTCGAGTACAACTTCTACGGCGCAGGCTTTGGCCAGCACGACACGGATGCCCAGGGTAAATCCTGGTTGTTCTTTCACGGCACAGACGGGCAGTTGCTGGGTAAAGAGATCGCCGGGCAAGGCACCTTGGGGGAACGTTTCTATCGCTTGCAGTTACCCATACACGGCGGACGCATCATCGGGGTGACGGGTCAGGTATTGATTGCGGTACTGGGGGTGATGATTGCAGTGCTGTCGTTGACCGGTGTGTACATCTGGTGGCGCAAGCTGCAGGCACGGCGTAGTGGCAAGGCACGGAAGGTGTAAACCCTGCCCCCAGAAAGACAAAACCCCTGTCTGCAGGGCAGACAGGGGTTCTGGAATTGAATCTTGACGATGACCTACTCTCACATGGGGAAACCCCACACTACCATCGGCGATGCATCGTTTCACTGCTGAGTTCGGGATGGGATCAGGTGGTTCCAATGCTCTATGGTCGTCAAGAAATTCTGTGTGCCGGTCCGTCTGTAACAACGTGCCAGCGAATTCTTGATGCTTCTACTCTAAAGACAAAACCCCTACCTGCATGTGCAGATAGGGGTTTCGGAATTTAATCTTGACGATGACCTACTCTCACATGGGGAAACCCCACACTACCATCGGCGATGCATCGTTTCACTGCTGAGTTCGGGATGGGATCAGGTGGTTCCAATGCTCTATGGTCGTCAAGAAATTCTGTGTACCGGACCGTCTTTCGACACTCCAGCAAATCGGGTATGTGATGATTGTGAGCTGCAAACTTTCGGTTCGTTTCGTCTTCACAACACCGCAATCTGGTCATTCGACGCAAATTGCTTGGGTGTTATATGGTCAAGCCTCACGGGCAATTAGTATTGGTTAGCTCAACGCCTCACAGCGCTTACACACCCAACCTATCAACGTCGTAGTCTTCGACGGCCCTTCAGGGAGCTCAAGGCTCCAGTGAGATCTCATCTTGAGGCAAGTTTCCCGCTTAGATGCTTTCAGCGGTTATCTCTTCCGAACATAGCTACCCGGCAATGCCACTGGCGTGACAACCGGAACACCAGAGGTTCGTCCACTCCGGTCCTCTCGTACTAGGAGCAGCCCCTCTCAAATCTCAAACGTCCACGGCAGATAGGGACCGAACTGTCTCACGACGTTCTAAACCCAGCTCGCGTACCACTTTAAATGGCGAACAGCCATACCCTTGGGACCGGCTTCAGCCCCAGGATGTGATGAGCCGACATCGAGGTGCCAAACACCGCCGTCGATATGAACTCTTGGGCGGTATCAGCCTGTTATCCCCGGAGTACCTTTTATCCGT
>NZ_CP159259.1:4760000-5780563 GCF_040438935.1 Pseudomonas vranovensis
TGCACCACGCAACCGCCCGATCTCCGCCGCGGCCATCCCCAGCACTTCGCCCAGGACCTGTTCCGTATGCTCGCCCAGCAGCGGTGGCGCATTGCGATACTCCACTGGTGTCGCGGACAAGCGGATGGGGCTTGCCACCTGCGGCACAACCCCAGCCAGGGGATGCGGAATCTCAATTGCCAATCCCCGCGCCTTGACCTGGGGATCGGCAAACATCTGCGCCAGGTCATTGATCGGCCCACAGGGCACACCAGCCTTTTCCAGCTGAGCAACCCATTCGGCCGTGGTCTTGAACACCGTTGCCTGACGGATCAGTGGAATCAATTCGGCCCGATTGGCTACGCGCAGCTTATTAGTAGCAAAGCGCGGGTCATCCGCCCATTGCGGCTGCCCGGCCACTTCAGCGAACTTGCGGAACTGGCCATCGTTACCCACAGTGAGGATGAAATCACCGTCGGCAGTAGGGAAGTCCTGGTAAGGCACTATATTGGGATGAGCATTGCCCAGCCGCTTTGGCGGGTTGCCGGTAGTCAGGTAGTTCATCGCCTGATTGGCCAGGCACGCCACCTGCACATCGAGCAACGCCATATCGATATGCTGGCCGCCTCCATCATGGTCACGATGGGCAAGGGCAGCCAGAATGGCTACGGTCGAGTACAACCCCGTGAGGATGTCAGTCAACGCTACCCCCACCTTGACCGGCCCGGCGCCCTCATCACCCTCAGGGCGACCAGTAAGGCTCATCAGCCCACCCAGCCCCTGGATCATGAAGTCATAGCCTGCACGCTTGGCATACGGTCCGGTCTGGCCGAAGCCCGTAATCGAACAATAGATAAGCTGCGGGTTAATTGTCTTCAGGCTTTCATAGTCCAGCCCGTAGGCGGCCAGGCCGCCCACTTTGAAGTTCTCGATGACCACATCCGACTTGGCCGCCAGCTCGCGCACCAGGCGCTGGCCTTCAGGCTGAGTGAAATCGATGGTCACCGACCGCTTGTTGCGGTTGGCCGAGAGGTAATAGGCCGCCTCGCTGGTGTTCTCGCCATAGGCGTCCTTGAGGAAGGGAGGGCCCCAGGCGCGCGTATCATCGCCGGTCCCCGGGCGCTCGACCTTGATCACTTCGGCCCCAAGGTCGGCAAGAATCTGCCCGGACCACGGCCCGGCCAGCACGCGTGACAGATCCAGCACCCGCAGATGAGATAGCGCGCCCATGGGCTGGCTCCTTATTAATAGAAGGCCTGGATGCCGGTTTGCGCACGACCCAAAATCAGCGCATGCACGTCGTGGGTACCTTCGTAGGTATTGACCACTTCCAGGTTGACCAGGTGACGAGCCACGCCGAACTCGTCGGAAATGCCATTGCCGCCGAGCATGTCACGCGCCAGGCGAGCGATATCCAACGCCTTGCCACAGGAGTTGCGCTTCATGATCGAAGTGATCTCGACCGCAGCAGTGCCTTCATCCTTCATACGACCCAAGCGCAGGCAGCCTTGCAGAGCGAGAGTGATCTCGGTTTGCATGTCGGCCAGCTTCTTCTGGATCAGCTGATTGGCGGCCAGCGGGCGGCCGAACTGCTTGCGATCCAGGGTGTACTGGCGAGCGGTATGCCAGCAGGCTTCGGCAGCACCCAGCGCCCCCCAGGAGATGCCATAGCGAGCCGAGTTCAGGCACGTGAACGGACCCTTGAGGCCACGCACTTCCGGGAAAATGTTCTCTTCCGGCACAAAGACGTTGTCCATGACGATTTCACCAGTGATCGAGGCACGCAGGCCGACCTTGCCGTGAATCGCCGGGGCGCTCAGACCTTCCCAGCCCTTTTCCAATACAAAACCGCGGATATCGCCGGCATCGTCCTTGGCCCAGACCACGAACACATCAGCGATAGGGCTGTTGGTGATCCACATCTTGTTGCCGGTCAGGCGATAGCCGCCTTCGACCTTCTTGGCACGGGTAATCATCGAGCCCGGATCGGAACCATGGTCAGGCTCGGTCAGACCGAAGCAGCCAATCCACTCACCGCTGGCCAACTTGGGCAGGTACTTTTGCTTGGTCGCTTCGTTACCGAATTCATTGATCGGCACCATCACCAGTGAGGACTGCACACTCATCATCGAGCGGTAGCCAGAGTCGATACGCTCCACTTCCCGGGCGATCAGGCCGTAGCACACGTAGTTCAGGCCGCTGCCGCCGTATTGCTCCGGGATAGTTGCACCGAGCAAGCCGACTTCGCCCATCTCACGGAAGATCGCCGGGTCGGTCTGCTCATGACGGAAGGCCTCCAGCACGCGCGGGGCCAGCTTGTCCTGGGCGAACTGATAAGCGCTGTCACGCACCATGCGCTCTTCTTCAGTGAGCTGTTGATCCAGCAACAGCGGATCGATCCAGTTGAAGCTTGCTTTACCGGCCATGGGCGAATCCTCGAAAGATGGGACCAGAGTTGTTGTGCATTGATCCTAGGCCCGATCAGCCGACGAGACAAACGAGGAATGCGCAAGGTCTTGTGATAATTTCTCACTCCGTAATGCGAACAAAGCCACTCTGTGTGCCTTATTAGTGAGGTTGACGTACATGCGACGCAAGATCCCCAGCACCACCGCCTTGGTGTGCTTCGAGGCCGCAGCCCGGCACGAGAGCTTTACCAAGGCTTCCCAGGAGCTGGCCCTGACTCAGGGGGCCGTATGTCGGCAAATCGCCGGGTTGGAGGAGTTTCTCAATGTCCAGCTATTCCGCCGCTCACGTCGCGGGGTAAAGCTCACAGAGGCGGGCCTTTCCTATAGCCGCCGCGTAGCTGCACAACTTGACGCTGTAGAGCGCGATACCTTGTCGGTGATGGGCCAGCAGGGCGCCAATGTAATCGAACTGGCCGTGGTACCGACCTTCGGCACCCAATGGCTGTTGCCCAGGCTCAAGGACTTCCAGCTGCGCCACCCCGAGGTCACCGTCAACCTGACCAACCGCACTCGGCCGTTCTTGTTTGCCGACACCAACTTCGATGCCGCCATCTATTTCGGCGATGCCGATTGGTCGGGAACGCAGTCCCATCGGCTCATGGGCGAGAACCCGGTACCGGTTTGCAGCCCGGCGCTGCTGGGCGGCGCAGGGGAACTTGAGCCCGTACAGCTCGCACAACTGCCTTTGCTGCAACAGACCACTCGGCCTTACGCCTGGCGCCAATGGTTCAACAGCCTCGACATGAACGTCCCACGGGACATGACCGGCCCGCGCTATGAGCTATTCTCGATGCTTGCACAGGCGGCCATGCATGAGATGGGAGTTGCGCTGATTCCACCGTTCCTGATCCAGCGCGAATTGGCTGAAGGGCGCCTGGCTATCGCCAACCGGCATGCATTGTCGAGCATCAAGGCGTATTACTTGATGATCCCGGAGCGCAAGGTGGAATCTGCTTCGCTGCGTGCCTTTCGCGACTGGCTAGTTGCCGAAGCCGGCCGCTACGCCGCAGCCCATAAGGATCAAAGCAACAACCTGACCCCGTAGTCAATAAACACTTAACCCTACAGATGTACGGAAATGTCGCAATTCACACAACTGTTATTGCCCCCATCCAATAGCCCTTAACCCTGCTGTTTATGCGGCCTTCACAGCATAAATCGCGTTTTGAACTGGGCATTCAGAGAATTCGGCGGAATTTTTTCAAAATTTACCGTAATCTCCCTGAAGCCCGTACTTGGCGGGCTCCAGGCCTATTCTTGCGACATTCGGTCACAGGGTGACTTGTAGTTTGATTACCGTCACCCTTCAAAACTGGTTGAAGCGATTCCGTAATCGCCTGCAAAATGCCGCGCCCCGCCTGAATTCGGCGGGATCGTGCTGATCGGCCGCCCCAGACGCACCATCCGCAGTGCGCTGGTTTACCAACAAAAGATCACGCAGGAGATTTGACGTGCACATTGGTGTTCCACTCGAAACGCAGACGGGCGAAACACGGGTTGCTGCAACCCCGGAAACCATCAAGAAACTGATTGGTCAGGGGCATCAGGTCACCGTCCAGAGCGGCGCCGGCATCAACGCCAGCGTTCCGGACAGTGCCTATGAAGCAGCAGGCGCCACTATTGGCAGCGCTGCCGATGCGTTTGGTGCACAGCTGGTGTTGAAGGTCGTAGCACCCAACGACAGCGAATTGGCCCAGATCAACAGCGGCACCGTCCTGGTGGGGATGCTCAATCCGTTCAACAACGAAACCATTGCCAAGATGGCCGAACGCGGCGTCACCGCTTTCGCCCTCGAAGCGGCGCCGCGCACCTCACGGGCGCAGAGCCTCGACGTGCTGTCTTCGCAGGCCAACATTGCCGGCTACAAGTCGGTGCTGCTGGCCGCTCACTACTATCCACGCTTCATGCCGATGCTGATGACTGCCGCTGGTACCGTCAAAGCCGCTCGCGTACTGATTCTGGGTGCGGGCGTTGCGGGGCTGCAGGCCATTGCCACGGCCAAGCGCCTGGGTGCGGTGATCGAAGCCTCCGACGTGCGTCCGGCGGTAAAAGAGCAGATCGAGTCGCTGGGCGCCAAGTTCATCGACGTGCCCTACGAAACCGATGAAGAACGCGAATGTGCCGAAGGCGTCGGTGGTTACGCCCGCCCGATGCCGGCCAGCTGGATGCAGCGTCAGGCCCAGGCGGTGCATGAGCGCGCCAAGCAGGCTGACATTGTCATCACCACCGCGCTGATTCCAGGCCGCAAGGCGCCGACGCTGTTGAGCGCCGACACCGTTGCGCAAATGAAACCGGGCTCTGTGGTCATCGACCTTGCTGCAGCCCAGGGCGGCAACTGCCCGCTGACCGTGGCTGATCAAGTGGTGGTGGAGAACGGCGTGACCATCGTCGGCCCGACCAACCTGCCCGCGCAGGTCGGGGCGGATGCATCGGCGCTGTACGCCCGCAACCTGCTCGACTTCATGAAGCTGCTGTTCGACAAGGACGGCGCGCTTGTGATCAACCTCGAAGACGATATCGTCGCCGCGTGCCTGATGTGCCGCGACGGCCAGATCATCCGCAAGAACGGATAAGGAGCCAGACAATGGAAGACATGCTGATCTCTCACGGCGTCTATAACCTGATCATTTTCGTGCTGGCGATCTATATCGGTTACCACGTGGTGTGGAACGTCACACCTGCACTGCATACCCCCCTGATGGCGGTTACCAACGCCATTTCCGCCATCGTCATTGTCGGCGCCATGCTGGCCGCCGCCCTGACCGTGACTCCGCTGGGCAAGACCATGGGTACCCTCGCGGTGGCCCTGGCAGCGGTCAACGTATTCGGTGGTTTTCTAGTCACCCGGCGCATGCTGGAGATGTTCAAGAAGAAAGCCGCAAAGGCTGAGGGGAAGCAGTAAACATGAGCATGAACCTGGTAACACTTCTCTACCTCGTCGCCTCGGTGTGCTTCATCCAGGCGCTCAAGGGCCTGTCGCACCCGACCACGTCGCGGCGCGGCAACCTGTTCGGCATGCTCGGCATGGCCCTGGCGGTCATCACCACCATCGGCCTGATTTACAAGCTGGGTGCAGAGCTGGCCACTGATGGCATCGGCTATGTCATTGTCGGCCTGCTGGTCGGCGGCACAGCCGGCTCGATCATGGCCAAGCGCGTTGAAATGACCAAGATGCCTGAGCTGGTCGCCTTCATGCACAGCATGATCGGCCTGGCGGCAGTGTTCATTGCCATTGCCGCCGTGGTCGAGCCGCAGTCGCTGGGTATCGTTTCCAGCATCAGCGACCCGATCCCTACCGGCAACCGCCTGGAACTGTTCCTGGGTGCAGCCATCGGTGCGATCACCTTCTCGGGCTCCGTGATTGCCTTTGGCAAGCTCTCGGGCAAGTACAAGTTCCGCCTGTTCCAGGGCGCACCGGTACAGTTCACCGGCCAGCACAAGCTCAACCTGATCCTGGGCCTGACCACCATCGGCCTTGGCCTGATCTTCACCTTCACCGGTAGCTACAGCGCCTTTGCCCTGATGCTGATCCTGGCGTTCATCATGGGCGTGCTGATCATCATCCCAATCGGTGGCGCCGACATGCCGGTGGTAGTGTCGATGCTCAACAGCTACTCGGGCTGGGCGGCGGCCGGTATCGGCTTCTCGCTGAACAACTCGATGCTGATCATTGCCGGCTCCTGGTGGGTTCGTCTGGTGCCATCCTCTCGTACATCATGTGCAAGGCGATGAACCGCTCGTTCTTCAACGTGATCCTCGGCGGTTTCGGCGCTGCAACAGACGCCGCGGGGCCAGCAGGTGCCCAGGAAGCTCGTCCGGTGAAGTCCGGTTCGGCTGATGATGCAACCTTCCTGCTGAGCAACGCCGATACCGTGATCATCGTCCCGGGCTACGGCCTGGCGGTGGCCCGCGCCCAGCACGCGCTCAAGGAACTGACCGAGAAGCTGACCCACAATGGTGTGAACGTGAAGTATGCGATCCACCCCGTGGCAGGCCGTATGCCGGGTCACATGAACGTACTGCTGGCGGAAGCCGAAGTGCCGTACGACCAGGTGTTCGAGATGGAAGACATCAACTCCGAGTTCGGCCAGGCCGACGTGGTGCTGGTGCTCGGTGCCAACGACGTGGTCAACCCGGCGGCCAAGAACGATCCGAAATCGCCGATCGCCGGCATGCCGATCCTCGAAGCCTTCAAGGCCAAGACCATCATCGTCAACAAGCGCTCCATGGCCAGCGGCTATGCAGGGCTTGATAACGAGCTGTTCTACCTGGACAAGACCATGATGGTATTCGGTGACGCCAAGAAGGTCATCGAAGACATGGTCAAGGCTGTCGATTAAGCCTTTTCCAGGCTGTGACAAATAGCCCCAGCGCGGTACCGGCTGGGGCTTTTTCATGCCCTGCCAGCCGACAGAAGGCTCTAGTTCAGGGCTTAGCATTCGACCTTGGTCGCGGGACGGCGCGTTGCTAAAACACTAGACTGCGCATCTAGCTTTAGTAGCCCGAGATAACAATCCATGTACCGTGATCGTATCCGCTTGTCCTCCCTGCACAGCAAGGTAATGAGTGCGGCTGATGCCGCTGGCCTGATCGAGGACGGCATGACCGTCGGCATGAGCGGTTTTACCCGCGCCGGCGAAGCCAAGGCTGTACCCCATGCATTGGCCGAACGCGCCAAACAGTCGCCGCTGCAAATCAGCCTGATGACCGGCGCGAGCCTGGGCAACGACCTGGACAAACAACTGACTGAGGCCGGTGTTCTGGCCCGTCGCATGCCATTCCAGGTCGACAGCACCCTGCGCAAGGCCATCAACGATGGCAAGGTCATGTTCATCGACCAGCACCTGTCGGAAACCGTGGAACAGCTGCGCAACCAACAGCTGAAACTGCCGGACATCGCGGTCATCGAAGCGATCGCCATCACCGAGCAGGGCCACATCGTACCGACTACCTCGGTGGGCAACTCGGCCAGCTTCGCGATTTTCGCCAAACAGGTCATCGTCGAGATCAACATGGCGCACAACGCCAACCTCGAAGGCCTGCACGACATCTATATCCCGACCTACCGTCCGACCCGTACGCCGATCCCGCTGGTAAAAGTCGATGACCGTATCGGCAGCACCGCAATTCCGATCGACCCGGCCAAGATTGTCGGTATCGTCATCACCGAGCAGCCGGACTCGCCGTCCACCGTATTGCCGCCGGATGACGAAACCCAAGGCATCGCCAACCACCTGATCAACTTCCTCAAGAAGGAAGTGGAAGCAGGGCGCATGACCAACAAGCTCGGCCCGCTGCAGGCCGGCATCGGCAGCATCGCCAACGCAGTGATGTGCGGCCTGATCGACTCGCCGTTCGAAGACCTGACCATGTACTCCGAAGTACTGCAGGACTCGACCTTCGACCTGATCGACGCCGGCAAGCTGAGCTTTGCCTCGGGCAGTTCCATTACTCTGTCGACCCGCCGCAACGCTGACGTATTCGGCAACCTGGAGCGCTACAAGGACAAACTGGTCCTGCGCCCTCAAGAAATCTCCAACCACCCTGAAGTGGTCCGCCGCCTTGGCATCATCGGCATCAACACCGCCCTTGAGTTCGACCTGTACGGCAACGTCAACTCCACCCACGTCTGCGGCACGCGGATGATGAACGGCATTGGCGGCTCCGGCGACTTCGCCCGCAACGCGCACCTGGCGATCTTCGTCACCAAGTCCATCGCCAAGGGCGGTGCGATCTCGAGCGTTGTGCCAATGGTCAGCCACGTTGACCACACCGAACACGACGTGGACATTCTCGTCACCGAGCAGGGCCTTGCCGACCTGCGTGGCCTGGCGCCCCGTGAGCGCGCACGGGTGATCATCGACAACTGTGTGCACCCGGACTATCGCGATGCGCTGAATGACTACTTCACCCGCGCGTGCGAGCGCGGCGGTCATACCCCGCACATCCTGCGTGAAGCCCTGGCATGGCACGAAAATCTGGAAGAAACCGGGCGCATGCTCGCCAGCTGAGTCGTACTGTAATACAGCCGGTGATGCGCAATGCTCACCGGCTGAACAGTTGCTACCGATTGATTTTCAAAAACTGTTCTACTGTACCGGTGTTTTTACCCCGGTTTTCCGCTACATCCTTCTTCTCCTGCACATAAATGCACCATTTAAGTGCTGACTGGTACAGTTACGCCTATTTCGAGTGCAACAGTGCCCTTAAACAGTTAACTGGCCCATCACAATGCAGGTGAACTGTATCTACTGTTATGGACGACAGAGGAGGATCATTGGCATCAGTTAAATCACTACCTAATGCCGCCACAAGCGGAAGGATGACATCATGGAACGTACCCTCAGTTCCGGCCTGGTTTTCGAAAACACCGCCAAACAATCCAAGGCTGCGCTGCCACTGCGCGTTCTGGCTAACCTGATGCTGTGGCAACGCCGCATCGCCAGCCGCCACCAGCTGGCCCGCCTGGACTCTCGCCTGCTGGCCGACGCCGGCATCAGCGAAGCACAACGCTACGAAGAGCTGAGCAAGCCGTTCTGGCGTTGATGCAGGGCTCGCTGGCCAAGGCCGGCACCTCGAATTCCACAAAACCCGTCGCAGGTGACTGCTGACGGGTTTTGTCGTTCTGAAGCCGCGGAATAGAGCGGCTACAGCAATGATAGATACAGTTTTCACAGAGTTATTTTTAACAGGTACAGTTGATAATTCTTGCTGGTATCCTGTCCAATTCACGGACGCTGATCGCGTGATACGCTTAATGCACCCAGCTTGGTATCAATAAGTAGCTCAACAAGCTGAGCGTGCGTCTGACACAAGTACCCGTATTTTTCAGGAGATCGACCATGTACCGTTC
Source organism: Pseudomonas vranovensis (assembly GCF_040438935.1). NCBI lineage: Bacteria > Pseudomonadati > Pseudomonadota > Gammaproteobacteria > Pseudomonadales > Pseudomonadaceae > Pseudomonas > Pseudomonas vranovensis. The sequence continues at coordinate 4,769,301 of NZ_CP159259.1, forward strand.
ACGCTTTGTTGGCGCCGCACTGCTGCTGGCCCTGGCTTCCACCGCCAACGCCACCAGCTTCGTCGTGACAACCGACACCATCGTTCGCGGCGTAGCTGCTTCCACCGACGCCACTTCCGATGTGTCCTCCTCGTTCCGTGACGACAAGATCGTGCGTGCCGCCCGTGACGACGCTGCCAGCTTCGTTGCCAGTCACGGCGAAATTCGCGGCGTGAAGCTCGAGAGCGCTTTCGCCCACATCCGTCAGCAGGCACCGACCCTGCAAGCGAGCGACGCGCAATTGGCCCAGGCCATTCTGGCGATCTGAGGTCGCCTGACTCCGGCTTCGGGCATGTAACAACATGCAACGAAGCCGGGCACCCTGCGCTGGTTCTCGCCAGCGCATTGGGATAGCCTTGCCGGCTGACTCACTAGCCCACCGAGACTCATGCGTTATCTGTCATTGCTGTTGCTTGTGCTGTGCTGGGGCGGTTCTGCCCAGGCACTGGACCTCACCACCAATAACCTTGTCGTCAGTGGTTACGTCACCAGCAAGGTGACCTCGGCACCCTTCGATCGCAAACTGCTATTCGATGCCCAGGATGCTGCAGCGGCGTTTGTCGCCAGCGACGGCCAGCTACGAGGCGCCCGCTTGCAGGCGGCGCTCGACCGCCTGCGCCAGACCAACCCTGAACTTCATGTCGACGACCTTGAACTGGCGCAGGCAATTCTCGTCCAATGATTACCCTGTTCTTCCGGAGATGCTCCATGCGTAACCCGCTGATTGCCGCCACCCTTGGCCTTTTGTTGCTGGCCGACATCGCCCAGGCGCAAACCCTGGTGGCCACCAGCAACATCATCGTGCGCGCTTTCGGTCGTTCGATCGACTTCACTTCCGACACCACCACCTCGATCCGCGATTCCAAAGTGGTGCGCGAAGCCCGTGACGATGCCGCCAGCTATGTCGCCAGCAACGGCAACATCCGTGGTGCCCAGCTCGAAGCCGCCTTCGACACCCTGCGCCAGCGTGTGCCTGAAGCACGCCACGCCAGTGACCAGGACCTGGCCGAAGCCATTCTTGCCCTGTGAAAAACCTGCGCGCCGGGCTGCTGGGCGGCCTGCTGACACTGCTGGGCGCGCCTGCGTTGGCGGACCTGCAACTGCAGCTCAAAACCGACGGCCTGACGCCTGCACAGCAACAGGCCAGCCAGGCGTTGCTTGATGAAGCGATGCAGGCGCTGCCGCCCCGCTTCAAGACGCGCCTGGATCGACGCATCCAAGTCAGCTGGAGCGCGAAGATGCCGGAGGATGCCTACGGCCAGGCATCGCTTGTCTCGACGCTCGAATTGAACCAAAAGCTGCTGCCGAGCCTCACTGACGGCAGCGCTGCCAGCCAGAAGACCGGACGCCCCCATGGCACTGTTCGCAAAGAGCTGCTGGCCACCGTCCTGCACGAACTGACCCACATCTATGACCGTGCACGGCTCTGGCAGGGCGCTGACCGGCGCCTGATCACCCAGTGTACTCGCCATATGAGCAGCCAGGGCAAGGTAGGCCTGCCCGAACAATGCCGCGGACAAACCGACCGACGCTTCACTCTCAGTGATGATCCGCGCCTGCTTGACCTGGCCGGCTGGCAGCAATATGTAGGCAGGCGAGGGGAGCGCGAGCAACATAATCGCCAGGTGGCGCGCAGCCCGGACAGCTACGAGTTGAGCAGTCCGAAGGAGTTCATAGCGGTCAACATGGAGTACTTCCTCCTTGACCCAAGCTTTGCCTGCCGCCGGCCCGCCCTGCAGACTTATCTCAAGGACCACTTCGACTGGGCACCGGACCATCCGGCCTGCACGCAGGCACTGCCGTTTCTCAATGCTGGCAACGACTTTGCCAAGGCACCGCTGGGTGAAATCGATCCCGAACGCGTCTATGCCGTGGACTACCTGCTGGCTGAAGCCAATCAGAATTGGGTCAGCCGCTGGGGCCACAGCATGCTGCGTCTGGTGATCTGCGCCCCGGGGCGTCCGCGTGGGCCTGACTGCCGCCTCGATCTGGACCAGCACCTGGTGCTGTCATACCGGGCGTTCGTCAATGATGTGCAGCTGTCGAGCTGGGACGGCCTCACCGGCGCCTACCCCTCGCGCCTGTTTGTCCTTCCGCTGGCCCAGGTCATCGATGAGTACACCAAGACTGAGTTGCGCAGCCTGGCGTCGATTCCGCTCAAGCTGGATCGCAGCGAGCTTGAAAGCCTGGTTCGCCAGGCGGCGGAGATGCACTGGAGCTACGACGGCAACTACTACTTCCTGTCCAACAACTGCGCGGTAGAAACCCTCAAACTGCTACGCAGCGGCACCGCCAACCCGCGCCTGAACGACCTGGACAGCATCATGCCCAACGGCTTGCTGGAGGTGCTGGAAGGGCGCGGCCTGGCCGATGTCAGCGTTCTCGATGACCCCCGGGAGGCGTTGCGCCTGGGGTACCGCTTCGACTCCTATCGCGACCGCTACCAGGCCATGTTCCTGGTCCTCAAGCAGCAATTACCGATCCCCCAGGACAGTGTCGAGGCGTGGCTGGAGCAATCTGCCACGCAGCGCCAGCAGTGGTTCAAGCAGGCTGACCTGCGCACCAGCGCCGCCTTGCTCCTGCTGGAACAGGCCAGCCTGCGTCGACAACTGCTACTGGCACAGGACGAGGTCAAGCAGCGCTACCTGACCGGCAGGGAGCAGAACGATGCAAACGTTGCCAAAGCCAACGGCACCCTGCAGCAGATTCTGGCCAACAGCGGTTTTCTCAGTCGTCCGGCCGAGCTGCTTGGCAGCAAGGGCTATGGATTGCCGCAGGAAAGTGAGCGGGCGCTATTGATCAGCGAGTCCAGCCAACGGCAACAGCAACTGCAAACCCTAAGCGCCGACCTGGATAAAGAAGTGCGTGCGCTGCTGGGCCCAGCACGCGCCGCCGAAATCGCCGCCGTAGAGGCCAACATCAAACAGGTGGGCGAGCACCTGCGCGCCCTGCACAAGGCCGCGGGTGGCCTGCAGCTCCCCTGACGGCTAAAGGGTTTCGTGCGGTTCCCCTGGCAGGTGCTCATCCAGGTGCAGCCAGGGCAGGCGGTTGTCGGTCCAGATATGCCGCTTGGGTTGGGCCAGCATCGGGTTATCCAGGGTAGTGACCGTAATATCGATAGTCTCAGGGCTCAAATCAGTGGTCAGTGCCACATGAGCCCCACAGCGACTACAGAAATACCTCACACAGCTGGGTGAGGAGTCGTAGCGTTGTGGCGTACCGCTGAGCCATTGGAAGTCAGTGCAGGGGCGGGTCACCCAGGTGATCAGCAAACCACCGCTGACCTGTCGGCAAACCGAGCAATGGCAATGGGCAACGTCGGTCAACGGCCCTCTGATCTGATAACGCAGGGCGCCGCAGTGGCAGCCACCTTCGTACGTTTCGCTCATCGCATCCTCCTCCCGGCCATTGGCCGATAGCAAACAATGCACCTCTCGTCGCCATTGGGCCAGCGAAAGCTGGCTGAAAGCTTGTCGATTTAGGATGAATCCTACTTCCGGCACAGACCGGTCAGTCAGAGCATCTGATTTTTTTCTCAGCCGCCTGGCCCAATTAACAACAACAATGGTGATTCTGATGTCCGCTTTCAACCGCCTCCCCGCTGCACTCCCTTCGCTACTCCATGCGCCGCGCCTCGCGCGCTGATCCGCCCGACCCGTTTCTTTTTTCGACGCGATATGCCTGGAGTACTCCCATGCTGACCTTCCTCGGCTTTGCCATGGTCATCACCTTCATGTACCTGATCATGACCAAGCGCCTGTCGGCCTTGATTGCCCTGATCCTGGTACCGATCCTGTTCGCTCTGTTCGGCGGATTCTCGGGCGATATCGGCCCGATGATGCTGCAAGGCATCACCAAACTGGCCCCAACCGGGGTCATGTTGATGTTCGCCATCCTGTATTTCGGTCTGATGATCGACTCCGGCCTGTTCGATCCTGCGGTGCGCAAGATCCTCAAGATGGTCAAGGGTGACCCGCTGAAAGTCTCGGTAGGCACCGCGGTGCTGGCCCTGGTCGTGTCGTTGGACGGCGACGGCGCCACCACCTACATGATTTGTGTGGCGGCCATGCTGCCGTTGTACAGCCGCCTTGGCATGAGCCCCCGGATCATGGCAGGCCTGATCATTCTCGCGGGCGGGGTGATGAACATGACCCCTTGGGGCGGCCCGACCGCCCGCGCGGCCAGCGCCCTGCATGTCGACCCTTCGGACATCTTCGTACCGATGATTCCGGCGATGCTCGCCGGTGTCGTGGCGATCCTTGCCATCGCCTACATGTATGGCAAGCGTGAGCGCGCCCGCCTGGGTGAACTGCACCTGCCAGGTGACGAAATCGACCACAGTGAAATCAGCGTGTCGCAGTTCCCCGACGCCCGTCGGCCGAAAATGATCTGGTTCAACGGCGCCCTGACCGCTGCCTTGATGGTTGCCCTGGTCGCAGGCCTGTTGCCGCTGCCGGTGCTGTTCATGGTCGCCTTCAGTATCGCCATGATCGTCAACTACCCGTGCCTGCAAATGCAGAAGGACCGCGTGGCGGCGCACTCCGGCAGCGTGCTGGCCGTGGTCGGCCTGATTTTCGCCGCCGGTATCTTCACTGGCATTCTTTCCGGTACCGGCATGGTCGAAGCAATGTCCAAGAGCTTGCTGGCCGTGATTCCAGACGCCCTGGGCCCGTACCTGGCCGTGATCACCGCCATCGTCAGCATGCCGTTCACTTTCTTCATGTCCAACGACGCCTTCTACTACGGTGTTCTGCCAGTGCTCTCAGAGGCAGCCAGCCACTACGGAATCTCGCCGGTGGAGATGGCCCGCGCGTCGATCGTCGGCCAGCCCGTGCACCTGCTCAGCCCACTGGTACCCTCTACCTATCTGTTGGTGGCCCTGGCTGGCATCGACTTCGGCGATCACCAGCGCTTCACCCTGAAGTGGGCAGTGCTGGTCTGCCTGTGCATAATGTTCGCCGCGCTGCTCATGGGAATTTTCCCAGTGTTCAGCAGCCTATAAATCTACAGATTCGACCAATCGCAGTGGCGCTCCTTGCCCGGGCGCCCTGCAAATACCGCACGAAGGAATACACATGGAATGGCTGACCAGCCCAGAGATCTGGGTTGCCTTTTTTACACTGACGGCCCTCGAGATCGTTCTTGGCATCGACAACATCATCATGATCTCGATCCTGGTCAGCCGCATGCCGAAGCACATGCAGCAGCGCACCCGGATTTTCGGCCTGGCCCTGGCCATGGTTACCCGTATCCTCCTGCTGCTGTCGATCACCTGGGTCATGCGCCTGACGGCCGACCTGTTCGTGGTGTTCGACCAGGGTATTTCCGGTCGCGACCTGATCCTGTTCTTCGGTGGCCTGTTCCTGCTGTGGAAAAGCTCCCAGGAGATCTACCACGGCCTGGAAGGCGAGGACGAAACCCACGAAGAGCCGACTGGCAAAGGCGGCAAGTTCCTCTACACCATCATCCAGATTGCCATCATCGACATCGTGTTCTCCCTGGACTCGGTGATCACCGCCGTCGGCATGGTCTCTCACGTCCCGGTGATGATTGCTGCGATTGTCGTGGCCGTGCTGGTCATGATGCTCTGCGCCGGCGCCATCAGTAACTTCATCGACAAGCACCCGTCGCTGAAGATGCTGGCCCTGTCGTTCCTGATCGTGGTCGGTACCGTACTGATCGCCGAAGCGTTTGAAGTGCATGTTCCGAAGGGCTACGTCTACTTCGCCATGGCCTTCTCGCTGGCGGTCGAAGCCATCAACATCAAGATGCGCACCGCCATGGCACGCAAGAAGAACCAGGAGCAGGGCGAGCCGGTGAAACTTCGCAAGGACATTCCGGGTCAGTAACCCAGAGCGTCAATAAAAAGGGCCCTTCGGGGCCCTTTTTTCATCCGTCTTCATGACGGCTCTGTTTCAAAGCCCCTGTCGGCTATGCGATGCTGGCGCCACGGCCGCTAGCCGACTACAGCTTAAGTGAGCACTGGGAAAAACCGCCTGCGATCAGGCCAGGCTCACGGCACCATCCATTTGCCCCGCTGGGGCGCTTCAACAGGGGGCCTGTTCAATGCTGACCCTGCTCAATCTGCTTTCCGCCGTGGCGTTGCTGATCTGGGGCACCCATATCGTGCGTACCGGCATCCTGCGGGTGTACGGATCAAACCTGCGGCGGGTGTTGAGCCAGAACATGTCCAAGCGACCGCTGGCATTCGTCGCCGGCATCCTGGTGACCGCCATGGTGCAGAGCAGCAACGCCACGGCAATGCTGGTGACCTCCTTCGTGGGCCAGGGCCTGATGTCCCTGACGCCGGCGCTGGCGATCATGCTCGGCGCCGACGTCGGTACCGCCCTGATGGCACGGGTACTGACCTTCGACCTGTCCTGGCTGTCGCCCTTGCTGATCTTCCTCGGGGTGATCTTCTTCCTGTCGCGCAAGCAGACCCGCGCCGGGCAACTGGGTCGCGTCGGTATCGGCCTGGGCCTGATCATCCTGGCCTTGCAACTGATTGTCGAAGCCGCGGCGCCGATTACCCAGGCCCAAGGCGTGAAGGTGCTGTTCGCCTCGCTGACCGGCGACATTCTGCTCGACGCCCTGGTCGGCGCCCTGTTTGCCCTGATTTCCTATTCCAGCCTGGCCGCCGTACTGCTGACCGCCACCCTGGCAGGCGCCGAGCTGATCAGCCTGCCGGTGGCCATCGGCCTGGTCATCGGTGCCAATATTGGCAGCGGCCTGCTGGCCTTTCTCACCACCAGCATGCAGAACGCCGCCGGGCGCCAGGTAGCCCTGGGCAGCCTGCTGTACAAACTGATCGGCCTGATTCTCATCATTCCGGTGCTCGACCCACTGGTGAAGTGGATGGACACCCTGACCTTCAGCGCCCAGGAGTTGGTGATCGGCTTTCACCTGCTCTACAACAGCTTGCGCTGCCTGATCATGCTGCCGACCGTCACCCCGATGGCCCGCCTGTGCAGCTGGCTGCTGCCGGAGCGGTCGGAAACCAATGGCCGCGCCCGCCCACGCCACCTGGACCCTGCAGCCCTTGGCACACCCAGCCTGGCCCTGGCCAACGCGGTGCGCGAAACCCTGCGCATGGGCGACCTGATCGACAACATGCTCGAAGCCATGCAGGGCGTGCTGCGCGGTACTCAGACCGCGATGACCCAGCAGGTTCGCAGCCTGAGTGAGGATGTCGAGGCCCTGAACAACGCCATCAAGCTGTACCTAGCACAAATGCCCCGCGAAGACCTCAGCGACCAGGACAGCAAGCGCTGGGCGGAAATCATCGAACTTGCGATCAACCTCAAGCTGGCCAGCGACCTGATCGAGCGCATGCTGCGCAAGGTGCAGCAGCAGAAGACCTCTCAACGCCGGGAGTTTTCCGACGTTGGCCTGGAAGAACTGGCCGGGCTGCACGGCCAGTTGCTTGCCAACCTGCGCCTGGGGCTGTCGGTGTTCCTGAGCGCCGACCCGGAAAGTGCCCGCCAGTTGCTGCGGGAAAAGCGTCGCTTCCGTGCCCAGGAGCGGCGCCTGGCCCACGCCCATGTCAGCCGATTGCAACGTAAAGTGGTGCAAAGTATCGAGACCAGTGCCTTGCACCTGGAGCTGATTGCCGATATGAAACGATTGAACTCCTTGTTCTGCAGCAGTGCCTATGTGGTATTGGGTGGTTCCGATACCGGCGGCCTGCTGCTCGACAGCGTGCCGGATGATGCCCATTCACCTTGATCGATCCCCCTCAAGAACTCCCGCAAGGAAGCTCGCCATGCGTTGCCTGTTGTTCCTGTGCCTGCTGTTAGGCACCCTGCCTGGCTTTGCCCTCGACCGCTCGCAGGTCGAGGGCTATCTGCTGCCCAACGGCCTGCAGGTACTGCTCAAGTCGGGCTATGAGCGCAACCATGTGTCGATCCGACTGGTGGTCGGCGTCGGCTTCGACGACTTTCCTTGCGCGCAGCAAGAGCTTCCGCACCTTCTCGAACATTTATTGTTCAGTGGCATCGACGAAGGCGGCGAAGGCGGCCTGGAAAAGCGCATGCAGGCGCTGGGCGGAGAATGGAATGCCTATACCAGCAGTGCCGATACCACGTTCGTGATCGAGGCCCCCGCCCGCAACCAGCGCAAGGTTCTGGACCTGTTGCTGGCGGTGATCAAGGACACCGAGATCGATGAAGACGACCTGGCACTGTCAAAGCGAATCGTGGAGCGCGAGGACGGCGGACACTACACCCACCTGCAACGCTGGCTCGATCGCCAGGACATCGGCCACCGCTCCAGCGACCAACTGGCAGTGGAGTTGGGGCTCAAATGCGCCGAGCGTTCGGCGATCGACGAAATGACACTCGAACAGGTCAATGACCTGCGGCAACACTGGTACGCCGCCAACAACATGAGCCTGATCGTGGTCGGCGGCCTTGACCGGCTGCTGCCGGCCTACCTGGAACGCTCCTATGGCGAGCTCACGCCCGCCGAGCCGGGCGAGCGCCGGGCACTGGATGGTGTTACACAAAAAGCCGACGCCCGCCGCAAACTGGACCGGGGCTGGCTCGGCGACAGCGCAAAGTTGCATTGGCTGTTCCTGGAGCCGGTACTGGACAACGACCACGGGCAGACCTTCGACCTGCTGCAGCGGTACCTGGACTGGGCGCTGTATGAAGAGCTGCGGCTCAAGCACGGTGTGTCCTACGGGCCTTATACCCAACGGGAAACCTTTGGCGACACCGGGGTGATGAGCCTCAATGCCGACGTGGACCGTGCCGACCTCAAGGAAGCCGAGCAAGCGCTGGGCGACATGCTCGACCGGTTACGCAAGAACGGCCTGGACCCGGCCACTTTCGCCCGGATCAAGCAAGCGGCGATCGACCGTGAGGCCTGGACTACCCAGGGCAACTCGGCCCTGGCGGACTACTACTGGGGTGCGCTGAACGATTACCTCGACGGCCGCTTCTCTGATCCGGCGCGAACCCTGCGCCGGGTCAGCCTGGAGGATGCCAACCTGGCCTTGAAACAATTGCTGGTCAAGCCTGGGTATGTGCGTATCGAACGACCGTTGATCAGCTACAACGAATTGTATGGCCTGATTGCGTTGGGCCTGGGGCTGATCCTGGCAGGCATCCTGCTGTGGATAAGACACCGCATGCACCGCCGTTCCTACAGGTAATGGGTTAAAATCCTGTAAGCGTTTATTACCTCACCCTGCGAACACCTCTAATGCCTCAGTATCTCCAGCGCTTGATCGAGCTGATCAAGCGCTATCCCGGCGTAATCGCCCTCGGCGGTTTCATCTCCGGTATTGCCAGTTTCATGCTGGTCGACCGCCAGGAAAGTCTGGCGAGCTGGATCGCCATCGTCATGCTGATCAGCTGGATCTGGCTGATGTTGGAAAACACCTTCACCAAACTCTTCGCCAAAGTCTTCAAGCGCGAGATCCCGCAGCCGCTGCTGCGCTACGCCACGCAGATGATCCACCAGGAGAGTCTGTTCTTCGTCCTCCCGTTCTTTTTCGTCACCACCACCTGGAACAGCGGCCAACTGGTGTTTACCGGCCTGCTGGGCGCTGCCGGGCTGATTTCGATCGTCGACCCGCTGTACTACAAGTGGCTGGCCCCGCGACGCTGGCTGTTCCTCGCGCTGCATACCCTGACCTTGTTCGCCGCGCTGCTCACCGCGCTACCGATCATCCTGCACCTGACCACTTCGCAGAGCTTCAAGCTGGCACTGGGTATTGCCATGCTGCTGTCGTTCCCGAGCCTTGCCAGCAGCTTTCCGATCAGCCATTGGCGACGCGGTGTGATGCTGGTGGTCATGACCCTGGCGGTCGGTGCCAGCGGCTGGATGCTGCGCTCCTGGGTGCCGCCGGCAACCTTGTGGATGACAGAAGTAGCGGTCAGTACCCAGGTCGAGAATCGTACCCCCGGCAAGAGCCTAAACGAGATCAAGTCCAGCCAGATCCGCAGCAGCGGCCTCTACGCCTTTACCGCCATCAATGCACCCCGCGGGCTGAACGAACGCATCTACCATGTGTGGCAGTTCGACGGCAAAGAGGTCGATCGCATCGCCCTGGACATTCATGGTGGGCGCAAGGAAGGCTACCGGGCCTGGACCCACAAGCAGAACTTCCCCGGCAATCCGGTGGGTCGTTGGCAGGTGAGGGTGCTGACCGAAGATGGCCAGGTCATCGGCGTGCTGCGCTTTCGTGTGATTGACGATGGTCAAGCAACCGCCAGCCAGTAACGCTATGCTCTGTGGCGGCGCAGTACCGCGCCGCCAGACAGCATGGAGCTTATGATCAACTCGCCTGGCGCAACCCTGGACACCGCAAGCACACCGTCACGCCTGCAGATCGTCGGTGACTGGACCCTGGCCCACTACGCCGAGCTCAAGCAGCACAGCGACAGCGTGAAGGAGCAGTACGACCAGCACACCGAAGTCGACCTCAGCCAGCTGGGCAAGCTCGATACCGCCGGTGCCGCCTTGCTGGTCGAACTGCTGGGGCCCGAACGCCTGTCGCACCTGAGCGAATCAGCACAATTGCCCGAAGCCAGCCGCGCCCTGCTGCAGACGGTCTACTGCTCGGTGCAGAATTTCTGCATCCCGGAAAAACAACCCGAGCAATCGGTACTCATCCAGTTGCTCAGCCGCATCGGCTGCGCGGTCGACACCCTCTGGCAGGACACCCTGCAGATCCTGGGCTTTGTCGGCCTGATCCTGCAGACTATTTTCCTTCGCCTGTTCCAGCCCCGGCGCTGGCGCGTCACGGCAGTGGTCGCCCATATCGAACAGACCGGCCTGGACGCAGCGCCCATTGTCGCCTTGCTGACCTTTCTGGTGGGTGCCGTGGTGGCCTTCCTGGGCGCGACAGTACTGGCCGGGTTCGGCGCCAGTATCTTCACCGTCGACCTGGTCGCGTTCTCGTTCCTGCGTGAATTCGGCGTACTGCTGACCGCCATCCTCATGGCCGGCCGCACCGCCAGTGCCTTCACCGCGCAGATCGGCTCGATGAAGGCCAACGAAGAGATCGACGCTATCCGCACCCTGGGCCTGGACCCGGTAGAGCTGCTGGTGGTCCCGCGCGTATTGGCACTGCTGATCGCACTGCCTCTGCTGACGTTCCTGGCAATGATCTGCGGGATCATCGGCGGGGCCGTGGTTTGTGCGCTGTCGCTGGATATCTCGCCAGCCATGTTCCTGTCGTTGCTGCAAAGCGATATTGGTGTGCAGCATTTTCTGGTCGGCCTGGCCAAGGCACCGTTCTTTGCCTTCCTGATCGCCGCCATTGGCTGTCTGGAAGGGTTCAAGGTCAGCGGCAGCGCCGAGTCGGTGGGCGCCCACACCACCTCCAGCGTGGTGCAGTCGATTTTCGTGGTGATCGTGCTGGATGCGATAGCCGCACTGTTCTTCATGGAGATGGGCTGGTGAGTCAGACAACCACCGACGGCCGCGAGGCAGTGATCGAAGCCCGGGGCATCTGCAACCGCTTCGGCACCCAGAGCGTGCACGAGCAATTGGACCTTGACCTGTACCGTGGCGAAATCCTGGCCGTGGTGGGCGGGTCGGGCAGTGGCAAGTCGGTGCTGCTGCGCAGCATTGTCGGCTTGCGGCGGCCCAACGAAGGGCAGGTGAAGGTATTTGGACAGGACCTCACGGGCCTTAATGACGAGCAGCGCTCGAAGGTCGAACGCCGCTTTGGCGTGCTGTTCCAGAAGGGCGCGCTGTTCTCTTCATTGACCGTGACCGAGAACGTCGCCCTGCCATTGATCGAGCACGCGGGCTTGTCCCGGCCCGATGCCGAGCACTTGGCCGGAGTCAAGCTGGCGTTGGCCGGCTTGCCGATTTCCGCCGCCGACAAATACCCCTCGTCACTCTCCGGCGGCATGGTCAAGCGCGCTGCATTGGCCCGGGCCCTGGCCCTTGATCCCGACATCCTGTTTCTCGATGAGCCTACCGCAGGCCTGGACCCGATCGGCGCGGCGGCCTTCGACCAACTGATCCTGACCCTGCGCGATGCCCTGGGCCTGAGCGTGTTCCTGATCACCCACGACCTCGACACTCTCTACACCATCACTGACCGAGTGGCAGTGCTGTCGCAGAAGAAAGTACTGGTGGCAGGTCCCATTGCCCAGGTCGAAGACACCGACGACACCTGGATTCACGAATATTTTCACGGCCCCCGTGGTCGCGCGGCGTATCAGGCCGCCACAGTGGCAAAGGAGCTCTGAGATGGAAACCCGTGCACATCACGTGCTGATCGGCCTGGTCACGGTCATTGTGGTCACCGGCGCCATGCTGTTCGGCCTGTGGCTGACCAAATCCAGCGTCGACAGCACCTTCAAGGATTACGAAGTGGTGTTCAACGAAGCGGTGTCCGGGCTGTCCCGGGGCAGCTCGGTGCAGTACAGCGGCATCAAGGTGGGCGACGTCACCAGCCTGCGCCTTGATCCCAAGGACCCGCGTCGGGTACTGGCGCAAGTGCGCCTGAGCGCCGATACCCCGGTGAAGGAAGACACCCGAGCCAAACTGACCCTGACCGGCATCACCGGTACCTCCTTCATCCAGCTCAGCGGCGGTACGCCGCAAAGCCCGGAACTCAAGGGCAAGGATGGCAAGCTACCGGTGATCTATGCCTCGCCGTCACCCATTGCCCGGCTGCTTGATGACGGCAGCGACCTCCTGACCAACATCAACATGCTGGTACACAACGCCAACGCCCTGTTTTCCGAAGACAACGCCACCAACCTGGGCAAGACCCTGACCAACCTGGAGAAGACCACTTCAGCCATCAGCGAGCAGCGCGGTGACATCCGTACTGCCATCCAGCAACTGGCTCAGGTCGGTAATCAGGCCAGTTCCATGCTCCAGCAAACCAGCGAGCTGATGCGCAACGCCAATGGCCTGCTCAACAGCCAGGGCAAGCAAGCCTTCGGCAGCGCAGAGCTGGCCATGCAGAACCTGGCCCAGAGCACCGCCACCATCAACAGCCTGCTCAATGACAACCGCGAAGCCCTGAATGACGGCGCCCAAGGGCTGAACCAATTGGCCCCGGCCATTCGTGAACTGCGCGAAACGCTCAATTCGCTGAAGGCGATTTCCCAGCGCCTGGAAGCCAACCCCAGCGGCTACCTGCTCGGCCGTGACACAAACAAGGAGTTCACGCCATGAGTCGTACCTGCCGCTACCTGGCCCTGGCTGCAGCGTTGAGCCTGGGCAGCGCCTGCTCGATCCTGCCAGAGGCCGAACCTGCCGACGTCTATCGCCTGCCGTCGGCCCAAACCAGCCGCCCGGCACCGCAAAGTGCGGTGGTCAACTGGTCGCTGCGGGTGAACAAGCCCCTGGCCAGCGATGTGCTCAACAGCCCGAAAATTGCCGTGGTCCCGGAAGGCAACCTGGTCAGTACCTACAAGGGCGCGCGCTGGAGCGACCCGGCGCCCTTGCTGCTGCGCAACCGAATGCTCGACGCCTTCCAGCGTGATGGCCGGGTGCCGCAGCTCAGTGCCGATGACAGCAACCTGCAGGCCGACTATGAGCTGGCAGGGGAGCTGCAGGCCTTTCAGAGCGAATACAGTGCCAACGGACTAGAGGTGCTGATTCGCTACGACGCGCGGCTGGTTGAAGGCCGCACCCAGCGAATTCTCGCCAGCCGGCGCTTTGAAGTGCGTCAGCCACTCGCCAACAAGCAGGTACCGGCAGTGGTCAACGGCTTCGGCAGCGCCACTGACCAGTTGATGATGCAACTGGTGGCCTGGACGCTGGCCCAGGCCAACCAGGTTCAGGCAAAGAACCAGTAGCAGACACAGATGGCCGCCACCACCCCGGAGAACTCGGCCAGCAAGGCGCAGCCCACCGCATGGCGGGCGCGCTGGATACCGACCGCCCCGAAATACACTGCCAGCACGTAGAACGTGGTTTCGGTGCTGCCCTGGATGGTCGCCGCCACCAGGGCTGGGAAGCTGTCGACGCCGTGGGTCTGCATGGTCTCGATCAGCATGGCCCGCGCCGCGCTCCCCGAGAACGGCTTGACCAGGGCGGTGGGCAGGCCCTCGACGAAGCGCGTATCCATCCCCAGCCACTCCACCACATGACGGATACCGTCCAGGCTCAGCTCCAGGGCTCCTGAGGCACGCAGTACGCCGACCGCGCAGAGCATGGCAACCAGATAGGGCAGAAGGCTCTTGGCGACGTCAAAGCCCTCCTTGGCGCCCTCCACGAAGGTTTCGTACACCTTCACGCGCTTGAACGCGCCAATCACCAGGAACAGCATGATCAGGCCGAACAAGGTCAGGTTGCCCAGGATCGACGACAGCCCGGCCAGCGCTGTGGCCGACAAGGTGCCGAGAAACGCCATGAAACTGCCCAGCAGCAGCGCACCGGGTATCAGGTAGGCCAGCACCACCGGGTCCCACAAGCGCAGGCGCTGCATGACGGCGACCGACAGCAGGCCGACCAGCGTGGAGGCACTGGTGGCCAACAGAATGGGCAGGAACACCAGGGTGGGGTCCATGGCGCCCTGCTGGGCGCGGTACATGAAGATGGTCACCGGCAGCAGGGTCAGGGACGAGGCGTTGAGTACCAGGAACAGGATCTGCGCGTTGCTGGCGGTCGTCGAGCTGGGGTTGAGCTCCTGCAGCGCGCGCATGGCCTTGAGGCCAATAGGCGTAGCAGCGTTATCCAGGCCCAGGCCGTTGGCGGCGAAGTTCAGGGTGATCAGACCCAGGGCCGGGTGACCGGGCGGCACTTCGGGCATCAGCCGGGCGAACAGGGGGCCGAGTATCTTGGCCAGCCAGTCGACGATACCGGCCTTCTCGGCGATTTTCAGAAAGCCCAGCCAGAGCGTCAGGGTCCCGAACAACAGCACCATCACCTCGACCGACAGCTTGGCCATGGCAAAGATGCTTTCGACCATTGCGGCAAAAATTCCGGCGTTGCCGCCCACCAGCCATTGCGCCAGCGCGGAGATGGCCGCGACCACGAAAAAACCAAGCCAAAGGCCGTTGAGCATCCGATGTTCCCCCACAAAGTTGCGACAAATGATGCCACAGCTGCCCCCCGGGGGCGCGCGGTCCTCGGGGGCACAATGCAAAAAGCCCCGACCAGGTCGGGGCTTCTTGTTCAGCCAGGCTGCACCTTAGTGGTTGGCAGTCTTGCCGGCAGGTGCAGCTTCTTTGCTGCGCCAGTGCGGCAGGGAGTTCCAGTAGCGCTGGCCCTTGGCATCGTCATACATGCCTTCCCAGCGAGCGATGACCAGAACAGCCAGGGCGTTGCCGATCACGTTCAGGGCGGTACGCGCCATGTCCATCACGCGGTCTACACCGGCGATGAAAGCCAGGCCTTCCAGCGGAATGCCGACACTGCCCAGGGTGGCCAGCAACACCACGAAGGACACGCCCGGAACACCGGCGATACCCTTGGAGGTGACCATCAGGGTCAGGACAAGCAGCAGCTGCTGGCTCAGCGACAGGTCAATGCCGTACAGCTGGGCGATGAAGATGGCCGCGATGCTCTGGTACAGGGTCGAGCCGTCCAGGTTGAACGAGTAGCCGGTCGGAACCACGAAGCTGCAGATGGCTTTCGGCGCACCGTAGGCTTCCATCTTCTCGATCACACGCGGCAGCACGGTCTCGGAACTGGCGGTGGAGTAGGCCAGCACCAGCTCATCCTTGAAGATGCGCATCAACTTGATCACCGAGAAGCCGAACAGGCGAGCGATCAGGCCCAGCACCATGAAGGCGAAGAAGGCGATGGCGAAGTACACCAGCAATACCAGCTTGGCCAATGGCAGCAGCGAGGCGAAACCGAAGTTTGCAACGGTCACGGCGATCAGCGCGAACACACCGATTGGCGCGTAGTTCATGATCATGTGAGTGACCTTGAACATGGCTTCGGAGACGCCCTGGAAGGTTTTCACCAGCGGGTCGCGGATGTCGGCCTGCAGGCTCGACAAACCAAGGCCGAACAGCACCGAGAAGAAGATGATCGGCAGCATCTCACCGCGCATCAGCGCTGCGAAGATGTTCGATGGGATCAAGTTGAGGATGGTCTCGATGAACGCATGCTCATGCTGAACCTCGGCCGCCGTGGCCTGGTACTTGGAGATATCCACAGTACCCAGCGTGCTCATGTCGATGCCGGCACCCGGGTGGAACAGGTTGGCCAGAACCAGGCCGACCACGATCGCGATGGTGGTGACCACCTCGAAGTAGATGATGGTCTTGAGGCCAATGCTGCCCAGTTTTTTCGCATCGCCAACCCCGGCGATACCCACGATCAGCGACGAAATCACGATCGGGATAACGATCATCTTGATCAGGCGAATGAAGATGTCACCAGCAGGTTGCAGGACGTTACTGATCCACCATGCCTTTTCTGCACTGAAATGATTCAGTAAAGCGCCGATTGCAATCCCCAGTACCAGACCGATGAGGATCTGCCAGGCGAGGCTTAGCTTTGCCTTCTTCATGTCGTTACCTTTTCTTGAAGTGGACACGGGCACCAGGCTGACAACCGCGTCCCAGAGCTGTTGCCAGCATAAAATGGTCGGTGGTGGCTATCGGCAGGCGACTCCGTAGAAGGTCACCGCGAGCGAGCGTTTGAACGCTCAGGCCAGCGAAAAAAGGCGCAACTATTCCCACGCAAGGGTGCCCCGTCTAATGCCGTAAACGACTACCCCATGCCGAATCGGCATGATATTTCTGCAGCAAAACTTGCGTCCCAAGGGGTTGCGAACGGCTCGTTCGGAATTCCGACGATGGCCAAAGCGCCATATTACGGCCGATTTGGACGTATCCACCTGAATGCAAAAGGCCATTGTTCGACAATCCGAATGCGTGAAATGGCTTTCATCCGAAGGTTGAAACGCGACGAAAAAATATAGATATACGGTCGAGCGAAAATATGCGTCGACGTACTTTGTAGGAAAAGGGAATAACTGAAGGAAGGAATGTCGACAGAGAGTCAAAGCGCTACGGAAGCTCGGTCAGGCATGTCCCCTGAGGCGGGTCGCCCGACCTGAAACTTCCGTTGCTGCTTCACCTGACCCGGCCCTCATCGGGGGCACTCCCTGTACCCCTAGGCCCCTCCGATCCTGAAACAATCAGAGCAGCCCGGCCCCTTGGTCATGCGCCAGCCTTCCTCAGGCGGGCGCATCATAGAAACTGGAAACGGCGAAAGGTTCAGCTTCTATATATGTACATGAATGGCCCGGCGGCATTCAGTACCAGTTCGGATCACGTTTGAGCTGCTCCTTCAGCAACTGCTGCATGCCTGGGTCCGGCTTGCCCAACCAGCGGTAATCGGCATGGCGGGTGGGCGACTTGTCGCCCGGCAAGCCCTCGGGAACCTCGACCAGCATCCCGTAAGCGTCATCCTTGTCCCAGCTGAACGCCACGATCAGCCGCTTGTTAAGGCATTTCTGCTCGGTCTCGCAGAGCGGGCCGACCAAGTACTTGTCGCCGTCTTCCTCCACGGCGGACATCTGTTGCTCGGAAACCCCGCTGAGGTTGAGCACCCACTCGGGCAGGCGCTCCTCTTTTTCGACAGCCTCTTGCCAGGTTTCCCGGTATTCGGGGTCCGAGGCCAACAGTTGGTTGACCCGGACCTGGCCATCATTGGCCGCCATTGCCGCTGTACTGCCGCCCACGAGCAGGGCGGTAGCCAGGGCTCTGTATAGCGTCCCTTTCATGTTCAACCTCTACCGCGACGACCGAAGAAGAAAGAAGCCACGAACAGCACCAGGAAGACAATGAAGAGGATCTTCGCGATACCGGTAGCGGCGCCGGCGATACCACCGAAGCCCAGCACGGCAGCGACAATGGCGATAATCAGGAAGGTGATAGCCCAGCTCAACATGGTGATTCTCCTTACCGTTTTAGAAAGAGTTCCTCTGCCTCAGAACACCCAGCGTTCACGGGGGATTCTGCTCTCGACCGTGGCGGCGTTGGCTGCAGCGGGCGCTGCTTGCGTCAGCACGGCGGAGGCGGGGGTCGGCGCTTTGACCATCAGGGCGGCGCGGGCGGAAAAGGCCCGGGCATCCTGGGCAACTTGCCAGTTGTGATAGAGCTGACCGGCAATCAGGGTCAGCAGCAGTGCCAAGCTGAAAAACAGCCCCTGGCGCAGCTGAAGCGGTGATATCTGCACTAGGGTGGCGGGATGGCGGTTCATGCCGTGCTCCTCCTGCTGCGATTACTGTTGACTTGCAGTAGTCATTGCAGAGCGCATGCCATCCTTTCTCGTTTAAAAATATACTTATTTATCAGCTAGTTATAAAAAACGACGATCATTTATTGGACGTATCCTGCACGATCGCCCCGGTTGCCTCGTGCGTTTTGCATGATCAGCCCTGCACCTTGGTCGCCACTTTGAGCATGTCTGCATCCACGCCCCTGACACCGCGGATCTGTCGGGCAACCTCGACCGCGATGGTTTTCTGCTCATCGCTGACCACTTCACCCGACAGCCTGACCACGCCATCCTGGGTGGCGACCTTGATGTTCGGGCCATCGAGGTTGCGGCTATACATGAAACTGATCTGGACCTTGTTGTTGATCCAGGCGTCGCTCAGTTGCGGATCACTCCTGACCTCCTGCTGCTCTTCTCGCAGCCTGGCCATGTCGGCAGCGCTCAGGCTGATCAGGTTGTTCACCAGAAAGACGCCTTCGGTTGATCCTGCCAGCACGCCTGCCAGCTCCTTGGCCTCGGCGCTGTTGACCTGGCCACGCAGCGTGACCACACCTTCACGGCTTTGTACCTCTATGGGCGATGCTTGGGTACGCGTGCTCCACAGCAAGCGGGCGCGAATGATCGATGCCAGGGTCGCGTCCTCCAGGCGCTGGGCATAGGCACGGCGCTCAAGCGGCTGCTCGACCAGGTCGGCATTGACCTGCAGGTCATTCTGCACTTTGTCTATACCCCGGGTCGCCAGCGCCACTTGCTCGGCGAGTTGCCGTTCGACATCGTTTTCGACCTGGCCTTGCAGGCGTGCCGTTCCTGCCTGCACCTCGACCTCGATCTTGAATGGATTGAGTAACCGGTTGAGCGCCAGGGCGGTTTGCAACGCGCCTTCCAGCCGCGCCTCCTGCCGTGCAGGGGGTTGTGGTTCAGCGGCAGACGCAGCAACCGACAACAATAAGAGCACAGTAGCGGCGACTAACACGGGATGCGGAACGGGCATGGGACAACCTCCGATAGGCCAGAGAATCATTGGACCGCATCCGAAGCGCCAAGGTCCGGCAGCATCTACAACCGCCCTTTATTCAGCCGGTTAGATATGTACGAGGCTAAGGGCTACCATGCAGGGGCAGGAAAGAATCAGAGCGAATCATGCAACTTGCCCGATTTTTCTGACACTAACCAAGATCAATCTCAAAGGAGCGTAGGAAATGGAATCAGCCCAGGAACATCAAGGCCGCATTCTATTGGTCGATGATGAGACTGCCATCCTGCGTACCTTCCGCTATTGCCTGGAAGACGAAGGCTACAGCGTGGCCACCGCCAACAGCGCCGCCCAGGCTGAAACCCTGCTGCAACGCCAGGTCTTCGACCTGTGCTTTCTCGATCTGCGCCTGGGCGAGGATAACGGCCTGGATGTGCTGGCGCAGATGCGCATTCAGGCCCCCTGGATGCGTGTGGTGATCGTCACCGCCCACTCGGCGGTCGACACTGCAGTCGATGCCATCCAGGCCGGTGCTGCCGACTACCTGGTGAAGCCCTGCAGCCCCGACCAGTTGCGCCTGGCCACTGCCAAGCAGCTTGAAGTGCGCCAGTTGTCTGCGCGCCTGGAAGCACTGGAAGATGAGGTGCGAAAACCCAAGGATGGCCTGGACTCGCACAGCCCGGCCATGATGGTGGTGCTGGAAACCGCCCGCCAGGTAGCCAGTACCGATGCCAACATTCTGATTCTCGGTGAGTCCGGTACCGGCAAGGGCGAGCTGGCCAGGGCCATTCATGGCTGGAGCAAACGCGCCCGCAAGGCCTGCGTGACCATCAACTGCCCCTCGTTGACCGCCGAGCTCATGGAAAGCGAGTTGTTCGGCCATAGTCGCGGGGCCTTTACCGGGGCCAGCGAAAGCACCTTGGGCCGGGTCAACCAGGCCGATGGTGGCACCTTGTTCCTCGACGAAATCGGCGATTTCCCACTACCGCTTCAGCCCAAGCTGTTGCGCTTTATTCAGGACAAGGAATACGAACGGGTCGGCGACCCGGTGACCCGTCGCGCCGATGTGCGCATCCTGGCGGCAACCAATCTCAACCTGGAAGACATGGTTCGCGACGGGCGCTTTCGTGAAGACCTGCTCTATCGCCTTAACGTCATTACCCTGCACCTGCCCCCGTTGCGCGAACGCAGTGAAGATATCCTGGCCCTGGCCGATCGCTTTCTCGCCCGCTTCGTCAAAGAGTACTCACGCCCGGCCCGTGGCTTCAGCGATGAAGCGCGTGCAGCGCTGCTCAACTACCGCTGGCCGGGCAACATTCGCGAGCTGCGCAACGTGATCGAGCGGGCCAGCATCATCTGTGCCCAGGAGCGGGTCGAAGTCAGCCACCTGGGCATGGCCGAGCAGCCGGCCAGTAATGCTCCCCGCATTGGTGCCGCGCTGAGCCTGGACGAACTGGAACGGGCGCACATCGGGGCGGTGCTGGCAACCAGTGATACCCTCGACCAAGCCGCCAAGACCCTCGGCATCGACGCCTCGACTCTGTACCGCAAGCGCAAGCAGTACAACTTATGAAGTGGACGATGAAGCTGCGCACGCGGCTTTTTCTCAGCATTTCGGCCCTGATTACCGTGGCCTTGTTCGGCTTGTTGCTGGGCCTGGTCAGCGTGCTGCAGATGTCCAGCGCACAACAGACATTGATCCGCGAGAATGCCGTTACGCTCGACCTTGGCTTGAAACTGCGGCAGAACCTCGGTGAGCAACTGACGTTGATGCTTGATGACTCAGCCAATACCGAGGCATTGGAGCGCCTGCAAGCGCAATTCCAACAGTTGCTCGACGAGGGCACCAGCCATGAGGCAGAAAAAGCCGCCAATGAAGGTTTTGCCCAGGCCAATCAGCATTACCAACACTATCTCCAGGCGTTTCGCGATAGCAGTGTACCGGCGCGCAGCCTGGGCGCCGACCATCCGCTGGGCCAGGCTTTCAATACCCTGCGCGCCGACCTGGTCAACGCCCACAAGCACGCCTTGGAGCACATCAAACAAAGCCAGCAACAGGCCCATGACCGCGCCCTGCTGATCTCCAGCCTGCTCGGTCTGGTGGGCCTGGCCGTGTTGATCCTGGGGTTTGTGACCGCCCACGGCATTGCCCGGCGCTTTGGCCAACCCATCGAAGCACTGGCAAAGGCTGCCGACCAGATCGGCCAGGGCGATTTTGACGTCACCCTGCCTGTGGTCCAGGCCGTGGAAATGAACCAGCTCACTCGGCGTTTCGGCTTGATGGCCGAAGCCCTTCGCAAGCATCAGGCCACCAACGTCGATGAGCTGCTCGCGGGCCAGCAGCGCCTGCAAGCGGTACTCGACAGCATTGATGACGGCCTGCTGATCATCGATCGCCAGGGACACCTGGAGCACATCAACCCTGTTGCCCAACGCCAGCTGGGCTGGGATGACAGCCGCCTGGGCAGCGGCCTGGGGGAAGCGCTGAACCGCCCTGAGCTGGACGAGCAACTGCGCCTGGTATTGCGTGGCGGCAGCCTCGACCGCCCTCCGGAAGACCTGAACCTGGAAATAGATGAAGAACCGCGCTTGCTGGCCTACAGCCTGACGCCCATGTGCCATGCCGGCGGGCAGATTCTCGGCGCTGTCATGGTCCTCCACGATGTCACCGAACAGCGAACCTTCGAGCGGGTGCGCAGTGAATTTGTGCTACGCGCCTCCCATGAACTGCGCACGCCAGTCACGGGGATGCACATGGCCTTCGGGCTGCTGCGCGAACGCCTTGAATTCCCACCGCAATCACGAGAGACCGACCTGTTCGACACCATCGGTGAAGAAATGCAGCGTCTGACCCAGTTGATCAACGACCTGCTCAACTTCTCGCGCTACCAGAGCGGCCAACAGAAGCTGGAGTTGACCCCCTGCGCCGTCGATGACTTGCTGGCCCGTGCATGCGAGCGCTTTGCGGGACCAGCCGCCGACAAGCAGATCGAGCTGAAGATCGAACTGGATACGCCCCTGCCACGCATCCAGGCCGACCCCTTGCAGCTCGACCGTGTGATGGACAATCTACTCGACAACGCCGTTCGGCATACACCAACGGCTGGGCACATTCGCCTGCACGCCAGGCGCCATGACGAGCGGGTAATTATCAGCATCGAAGACAATGGCGAAGGCATTGCTTACGGGCAGCAGGGGCGGATCTTCGAACCCTTTGTCCAGGTCGGTCGCAAGAAAGGCGGGGCAGGCCTTGGCTTGGCACTGTGCAAGGAAATCGTCCAGTTGCACGGCGGACGCATGGGCGTGTATTCGCGCCCAGGGCAAGGCACCCAGTTCTACATGGCCTTGCCCGTCTGAGACCAACAGGCCTCAGGCTTCATCATCGATGCGCCGCGGCGCCATGCGCCGTCCCCGCGTGATCAGTTCCACGAACTGACGGGCACTGAGCGGATGGGCGAACAGCCACCCCTGACCATAGTTGACCCCCTCGCTATTGAGCAGCAGGGCCTGGTCTTCATACTCGATGCCTTCGGCAATCACCCTTAGCTGCAGGGCGTGGGCCATGCGAATGATGTGCGGCGCCACACCGCTGCTGGCGGCATCATGGCCAAGGGCGTCGATAAAGGCCTTGTCGATTTTCAGGCAGTCCACCGGCAGCGTCTGCAAGTACGCCAGGCTGCAGTAACCGGTGCCGAAATCGTCGATCAGCACCTGATGGCCCACCGCGCGCAGGGCTTGCAGGTTGTCGCGGGCAACGACCACATCGATGAGCCCACGCTCGGTCACCTCGAAGGCGATCTGGCTGGCAGATACATGGTGCAAGGCCAGCAGACGCGCAGCGACCCGGCCAATCCTGGGGACCATCACATCGCAGGCCGCCAGGTTGACCGAGATGTAGAGCTGTCGGTTGGCGCGCAGCAGGTGGCCGAGCTGCTCCAGCACGCGTTGCAGGACAAAATCGGTGATCTGGCGGATCTGGCCAGTATTCTCCGCCAAGGGGATGAAGAGGTCGGGACTGGTCAGCGTGCCGTCGGGACGGCGCCAGCGCACCAAAGCCTCCGCCCCCACACAGCGGCGACTGTTGAGCTCGAAAATGGGTTGGTACAGCACCTGCAGCTCGCCCCGGCGCAAAGCCATCTGCAATTCGGAGCTCATGGAGCGACGCTGACGCACCATTTGCAGCACCAGCCAGCCGATGCACCAGGCCAACACGAGACTGCCGGGAAATAATAGCCAAAGCACCCCGTTCATCTTCAGCGGCATGCTGGCCCGTGGCGCGATCAGCACCAGTTGATAGTCCGGCGATTTGGTCGGCATGCGGTAAATCAGCCGATCGGGTAGTTCCAGCAGTGCTTCCTTGGACGTCGGTGGCCACTGCTCCGCCGGGGGCCAGGCCTGCGGCGGCCCGAGCACCGGAACGGCCCGGGTACCGTTGTCCAACACCACCAGCAGGCTGCCTTCCGGCGGCAGGTCGACCACATCGGTGATATGACCACGGGAGGTTGCGACCAGAAACTTGCCGCGCCCAAGCATCAGCGCGGCAAGGTTGTCGTCCGGCTGGGTGGTGGTGTTGAGCCAGTAACTGTAGGTAGGCCCCTCGATATCCGGGGGGCGCAACGGATTGATGATCTGCTCTCCGATCCGGTTGGAGCAAGCGACGGTGCCATCGACATAGGCGGCTTCATAGACGAAGCGATAGCGGAACGCGACCTCCTGCAGCGTCCGTAGCATCGAGGCATCACAGCCGCGTATAGGTTGGGCCTGCAGCTCGTCAACCCCTTCGCGCAGTTGCCCGAAAATTTGCTCGAGGCGCTCGAGAAACCGCTCACCCCTGGCGTTCATCTGCTCGCTTTCGCTCTGCTGCATCTGATGCATGGCCACGCCGATGCTGGCAATAAGCAACAGGATTGCGCTGGCCGAAGCCGCGAGTGAGGCCAGTAACCAGGGGCGGTAGAACAGGTGGCGCAGCATGGACAGGGCAGCTGACATCGAGAATCATCCCGTTGAATACCAAGAGGTATAGCAACTGGCGGTCAACTCAGCCTGTCCGTTGGGCGGCGCCTTTCATCGACGGGTGTTGAGCACCTGCAACATGGCCGCTGTCTGGGCGTCTGGCACCCCGTCGAAGCGCTGGGGGCGGAAGCGCATCTGGAACGCTGCCAGCACATGCTTGGTGCTGACGTCGTACACACCGGTCTGCTCGATGGCATAGCCGAAGCGGGCCAATTGCTGCTGATACCAGGTGATGCTGGGCGGGTTGACGTTGAAGCGAGCCTGCTGCTGGGCCACTGCCCGGGCATCGGGCCAAACGCCCAGACCCGCGTCAGCCAGGCGCTTCCAGGGGAACAGGGGGCCGGGATCGAGCTTGCGCAACGGAGCGATATCGCTGTGGCCAATAATGTACCGGGGCTGAATGTTGTTGCGTTGGACGATGTCCTTGAGCAAGGCGATCAGGGCCTGGATCTGCTCTTCGGTGTACGGATGCCAGACGCGCCCGGTCGGTGTGTCGGTGAAGCCCGGGTTGACGATCTCGATGCCGATTGAGCTGGAATTGAGCCAGGTACGCCCGTCCCATTGGCTATCGCCGGCATGCCAGGCACGGCGGTTTTCATCGACCAACTGATAAATGGTCGCCGGCGAATCACCCACCAGGTAGTGACTGCTGACCTCACCGTGGGTCAGCAATTGCAGGGAGCGCTCCAGGTTAGCGTTGGTGTAGTGCAGCACGACGAACTGGATGCGTCCGTCCTGGTTGACCGAAGGGTGGCTACGGTCGATCCGCAGGCCACTGCTACAACCTGCCAGGGTCAGCAGCAGGAGAACAGTAATAAAGGCTTTCATGGGGAAGGGCACATGTGATGATCTGCAATGCAATAGCATAACGTATCCGCGCTGATGCCACTTATCCCTGTTCGACCCGGTTTCTACCCAGATGTTTCGCCCGGTAAAGGGCTTCGTCGGCGCGCTGGAGCACGATGTCGCTACGTTCGCCCGAACGGAACGCACTGATGCCGATCGACAGCGTGATGGTGACGCGCTCGCCCTTGAAATGGAATGGACAGGCTTCTATTGCTGCGCGCAAGGTTTCGGCCAACTGGCAACCTGCCGCCAAGGTTGTCTGCGGTATCAGCATCACGAATTCTTCGCCGCCGAAGCGGGCGATGAAATCCTTGGGACGAAGGCGCTTGCGCAGCACATTGGCAACAATCTTGAGCACCTTGTCGCCGGCCAGGTGACCATAGCTGTCATTGATGCGCTTGAAGTGGTCCAGGTCGAGAATGGCCATCAGCAGGTGCCCACCCTGTTCCTGCCACTGCGCAATCTCCTGATCAACCTGCTCCGCCCAGGCCGCGCGGTTGGGCAGGCCGGTCAGGGGGTCGATCAAGGCTTTTTGCCGCTGCTCTTCCAGGTGTTCGCGATAGCCCATGGCTTCCTGCTCCATGCTCGCCACGCGCTCGGCCAGGCCGTGCAGACGGCTGGCCATTTCCTGCTCGCGCTGATCGCGTTGATGCTTGTGAGCATCCATAGTGCCCAGCAAACCTTCAAGACGGTTTTCCAGGATGTGCTTGAGGCTGTCCAGGTCGGCAGCACCTTGCACGCTGCTTTGCAGACCATCGACTTGCTCGCGCAACTGGTTGTCCAGGTCGCGGGCGGCGGAGGTATTGTCGGCATGACCTTCGCTAGCTTCATGCAGATGGCTCTGGAAGGACTCGAGGCGTTCGTTGAGTTGCTGCAGATAACGCTCGAATTCGTGCTGGCCGCTGTCATTGATCGCCAGCATCAGCACCGCCAGGTCATCGAGCACCGGCAGCAGTTCGTACCAGTTCAGGCCGTGCTCCAGGCGTTCGCGCAGCGACTGGGCCTGAGCTTTGTAGCGCTCGGGCAAGGTCAGGTCGTCGAGCAGGCCGAGCAGGGTTTGTTCGATATGTTCGGCGACGGAACTATAAGTCGGTTCGGTACCGTCCGGCAGGGCGAAGTGAGCTTCCGTGTCCTCAGGCTGGAGGTGGTCAGGTGCTGCCTCTGACTGAGCCTGCGGGCTTGGGTCGACCTCGGCTGCGGCCCCATCAGGGGCATGCTCAAGGATAGACTCGAGCGGCTCGGCATCGGGCTCCGGCACCAGTTGTGGCTCACTCAGCGGATCAGCTTCAACCTCAATGGCTACAGGCGTGTGGGTTGGCACCTGAGGGGTATGCGGATGCTCCGGCGGCAACGGTTGCAGCTCGTCGGCATCAAGCGTCCCGACGTCAAGATCCCTTTCAGGCAACAAGGGTGGAGCCGAGGGCATGCTGGCTCGGAGGGCGACTTCGGCCAGGGCCGGTTGCAGCGCTTCACCCTCTGCTTCCCGAGCACCAAACAAGCGCTGCAACAAGCCTGGACGCGGCGCGTCTTCCGGTCGTTCCAGCGCCGAGAGTGCCTGGTCCTGCAAGCTGCTCAGCTCACCCAGCAACAGCGGCATCTCGCGCGACTGGCTGGCGCGCATCTCGACTTGCTTGGCGAATTTCTTCAGCGAGCGACTGACCTCGCTGGGCAAGGGCATTCGCTGCAGTTGGGCTACCAATGCGGTAAGGGCCGTGCCGACCTGGGCGATGCGGGTTTCGCGGCGCTGCTCGGAATCGAGTACGGCTTTTTCCAGACGCGGAATCAGGCCGGCGAGGGCTGCATCCATGTTGTCGGTGCGGATGACCTCGCGCATTTCCTTCATGCACTGATCCACAGCGCGGTCGCTGCCTTCGGCGGCCAAGGTGCTGCGCACCAGGCCACGGCGCAACAGGTCGAGGCGGGCTTCCCAACGGCGCTCGAGCTTTTCTTGCTGTTCGATACTCTTGAGGTACTTTTCTTTCCAGCGCTGGGCTTCGTCGGTCATGCCTGGGTCCGCAGAGGGGTGATGGCAATTAGCTCAAAGCGGGCAGCGTATCCACAGCGAGGGCATCAGGCAAACGAATCTCAACCGCGACCGGAAGATGATCGGAAATAGGCCGGGCCAGCACCTCGACCCGCTCCAGGGTCAGGCTCGGGCTGAGCAGAATATGATCAAGGCAGCGCTGCGGCCGCCAACTGGGAAAGGTGGCTTGCACCTGGGGAGCGACCAAGCCCAGGTCGCGCAATGGCGAGTGCTCGAGCAGGTCGTTGGCGTGGGTGTTCATGTCGCCCATCAGCACTTGATGGCGGTAACCGCCGATCAACTCACGGATGTAGGCCAACTGCAGGGCGCGGGTCTTGGAACCCAGGGCCAAGTGCATCATGACTACTACCAGCGCATCTTCGCCTTCGCCAAAACGCACCAGGATCGCACCGCGACCGGCCGGACCGGGCAGGGGGTGATCTTCGAGCAATTGGGGCTTGAGTCGGCTGAGGACGCCGTTGCTGTGCTGGGCAAAGCGCCCGAGGTTACGATTGAGCTGCTGATACCAGTAGGGGAAGGCACCCAATTGGGCCAGGTGCTCTACCTGATTCACATACCCGGAGCGCAGGCTGCCACCGTCGGCCTCCTGCAGCGCCACCAGATCGAAGTCGCCCAGCAGCTCTCCGATTTTCTGCAAGTTGCCGGCACGCCCATTGTGCGGTAGCAAGTGCTGCCAGCTCTTGGTCAGGTAGTGCCGGTAACGCTCGGTGCTGATACCGACCTGGATATTGAAACTGAGCAGCCGCAGCCGGCCATCCTCTGGCAGGCCATTGGCCTGCAGGTGATGTTCGTTGACTCGCGGATCGTGCAAGCCAACGCCTCGCTCAGTTCTCCACCGGCGCATGGTAGGCGCCGCTTACTTGGCGGCGCGCTCCTTGGCAATCAACTGGTCGGCGACATTCAGGACACCTTGTGGGCCTTGAGCGGTGCCAAGGTCAAAGCGGTACTTGCCGTTTACGACCATGCTCGGAACGCCGGTGATTTCGTACTTCTTCGCCAATTCCTTGGCTTTCTGCACCTGGCCTTTGATGGCAAAGGAGTTGAAGGTCGCGAGGAACTTCTCCTTGTCGACGCCTTGGGTAGCGAGGAAGTCGGCCATGTCTTCAGGCTTGGTCAGTTGCTTGCGTTGATTCTGGATGGCATCGAACACGGCGGCGTGTACGTCATGTTCCACACCCATCGCCTCGAGTGTCAGGAACATCTGGCCGTGGGCATCCCATGGGCCACCGAACATGGCCGGAATGCGCTTGAAGTTGACATCGGCGGGCAGCTTCTCGGCCCACGGATTCACAACCGGCTCGAAGCTGTAGCAGTGCGGGCAGCCGTACCAGAACAGCTCGACCACTTCGATCTTGCCAGGTACCGACACCGGTACCGGGTTGCTCAGCTCGATGTACTGCTTACCGGCCTCGATAGGCTCTGCGGCCTGCGCGGTCATACCGAATACGCTGGCGGCGACCAGCGTGGCGCTGAGAATCAGATTACGCATGCTTCACTCCTGAGCAGACTATTTGGTCGCCTCGACGCGACCTGTCGTAGGACAGGTCGAGGCGGGCCCGAGTTCGTTAGTGTAACGGCAGCGGGCACAAAAAAGGGCGGCCAAAGCCACCCTTTTCATCTTCACGCCGCAGTATTAACCCTGCGTTAACGTTACTGCGCGGATCAGTGCAGACCCTGGATGTAGCTGGACAGCGCTTCGATGTCCTTGTTGCTCAACTTGGAGGCGATGGTGCGCATGGTGGTGGCATCGCCATCGTTGGTGCGGTTGCCTTCGCGGAAGTCGGTCAGTTGCTTGGCGACGTAGCTGGCATGCTGGCCACCCAGGTGCGGGAAGCCGGCCAGGGCGATGCCCGCGCCGTTAGGCGAGTGACAGCCGGTGCAGGCTGGCAGGCCTTTTTCGACGTCGCCGCCATTGAACAGTGCGCGGCCGCGCTCGACCAGCTTCGGATCCGCCGCACCCACGCTGCCTTTCTGGCTGGAGAAGTAGGCGGCGATATCGGCCAGGTCCTGGTCGCTGAAGGCGGCCAGCATACCGGTCATTTCCAGCACGGTGCGCTTGCCCGACTTGATGTCGTGCAATTGTTTTTCCAGGTACTTTTCACCCTGGCCTGCAAGTTTAGGGAAGTTCGGCGCCAGGCTATTGCCGTCCGGATTGTGGCAGGCGCCACATACAGCAGTTTTGGCCTGACCAGCAGCGGCATCCCCTTTGATAGGCTCTGCGGCAGAGGCAACACCGGTGATGCCCAAGGTCAACAGCAGACTCACGAGTAGTTTGTTCATCAGCTAATCCAACTACGGCTAAGGGTGAAAGAGTTATGTATCGGGACTCTGGCTCATCCACTGGATGATCGCCTGGAAGTCCTCGGCACTGCAGTCCATGCACAATCCACGCGGCGGCATAGCCTTGAAACCCTGGGTGACATGCACCACCAGTACCTCCATACCCTGCGCCAGCCTTGGCTCCCAGGCTCCACGGTCACCCACCTTCGGTGCCTGTGGCAGCTGCCCGGCGTGACAAGCCGCACAACTGCGGTTGTACAACGCCTCGGGATCCTGTGTAGCCTGAGCGCTGAAAAACGGTATCAAGACACCGACAACAAGCAGCCATTTCGTCATGCGAACGACCTTTCAGGGTTGGGGGCTGCACTGCGTTCTAATGCGCAAGCTTGAATCCGAAGCCCCCGTGCACATCCTCCTACGCTGGGATAATGCGCACACAAAATCTGGGGCATTATATACTCCCGTTACTGAAACGGAAACGACACCGCTTGCCGAGCCAGCCTCTGGCAACACCCACACCGGATATCCCATGCAAGTCAAAAACCCCATCCTCGGTCTCTGCCAACAGGCCAAATTCGCCCTCAGTGCTGCCAAGGTCGACCAATGCCCGGATGACCAGGGCTATGAAGTAGCCTTCGCCGGCCGCTCCAACGCCGGCAAGTCCAGCGCCCTGAATACCCTGACCCACGCCAGCCTGGCGCGCACCTCGAAGACCCCGGGGCGCACTCAGCTGTTGAACTTCTTCAGTCTGGACGATGAACGGCGTTTGGTCGACTTGCCGGGTTACGGTTATGCAAAAGTGCCGATCCCGCTCAAGCAGCACTGGCAGAAGCACCTGGAGGCCTATCTGGGCAGCCGCGAGTGTCTCAAGGGCCTGATCCTGATGATGGATGTGCGCCACCCGATGACCGACTTCGACAAGATGATGCTCGACTGGTCCCAAGCGGCCGGCATGCCGATGCACATCCTGCTGACCAAGGCCGACAAGCTGACCTTTGGCGCAGCCAAGAACACCTTGCTCAAAGTGCAGTCGGAAATCCGCAAGGGGTGGGGCGATGCCGTGACCATCCAACTGTTCTCGGCGCCCAAGCGCCAAGGCCTGGAAGAAGCCTACGGGGTGCTGGCCAAGTGGATGGAACTGGCCGACAAGCCCGCAGAATAAGGGCTGCCCGGTAAACGCCGGGCAAAAAAAACCCCGGACTTCGTATGGGGAGGGGGAAGTTCGGGGTTCAAGTTCCGGACCGCTAGGGCGGGGTCCAGATATCTGCCAACACTTAACACAACATAGGAGCATCGAAGGGCTTCACCAGCCATTCAGTTACTCTGAGTCGCAGTTCACCGGTTTAGTTCCGGACGTTTAAAAACTATTTGCGATAAGAGAGGAATTTCTTTCCCGGCCGGGAAATATCACCCCGCAAGCCGCGACGATATGCCGCAGCTTTTCTCCGATTTTCGCCACTTTTTTAGTGCGCTTCGTCCCAGTTTGCCCCTACTCCGACCTCTACCAGCAGCGGAACATCCAGTTGAGCGGCATTGCTCATGTAGGGACGAATCTGTTGGCGCACCTGGTCGACCAAGTCTTCACGCACCTCCAGCACCAATTCGTCATGGACCTGCAGGATCACCCGGGCATCGAGGCCGGACTCGGTGAGCCAGTTATCCACAGCCACCATGGCGCGCTTGATGATGTCGGCGGCCGTGCCCTGCATCGGCGCGTTGATGGCTGTACGCTCGGCGCCCTTGCGCAGGGCCGGGTTCTTCGCGTTGATCTCCGGCAAGTACAGCCGGCGGCCGAACAACGTCTCGACAAAGCCTTGCTCGGCGGCCTGGGCGCGCGTGCGCTCCATATAGGCCAGTACCCCTGGGTAGCGGGCGAAGTAGCGGTCGATGTAAGCCTGGGACTGCTTGCGATCGACACCAATCTGCTTGGCCAGGCCAAAGGCGCTCATGCCATAGATCAGACCGAAGTTGATCGCCTTTGCGCTGCGCCGCAGGTCGGTCGTGACATCGCCAAGCGCCACACCGAACACCTCGGCCGCCGTGGCACGGTGTACGTCCAGGTCGTTGCGGAAGGCATGCAGCAAGCCTTCGTCCTTGGCCAGGTGGGCCATGATGCGCAGCTCGATCTGCGAGTAGTCCGCTGCCAGCAGCTTGTAGCCAGGCGCCGCGACGAACGCCTGGCGGATGCGGCGGCCTTCGGCGGTGCGGATCGGAATGTTCTGCAGGTTCGGATCACTGGACGACAACCGGCCCGTAGCCGCCACCGCCTGCTGGTAAGAGGTATGGATGCGCCCGGTGCGCGGGTTGATCTGCTCCGGCAAGCGGTCGGTGTAGGTACTTTTCAGCTTGCTCAGAGAGCGGTACTGCATCAGCACTTTGGGCAAGGGGAAATCCATCTCGGCCAGTTCCGCCAGCACCGCTTCGGCAGTGGAGGCCTGGCCTTTGGCGGTCTTGCTGAGCACCGGCATGCCGAGTTTGTCGTAGAGAATGACGCCGAGCTGCTTGGGCGAACCCAGGTTGAATTCCTCACCGGCGATCTCGAACGCCTCGCGCTCCAGCTCAACCAGCTTGTCACCCAGCTCCACGCTCTGGATGCCCAACAGGTTGGCGTCTACCAGCGCACCTTGGCGCTCGATCTTGGCCAGCACCGGCACCAGCGGCATCTCGATGTCAGCCAGTACCGGCTGCACACTCGGTACCTTGGCCAGCTTCTGCTGCAGCACCTGATGCAGGCGCAGGGTCACGTCGGCGTCTTCGGCGGCATAGGGGCCGGCCTGCTCCAGAGCGATCTGGTCGAAGGTCAGCTGCTTGGCGCCCTTGCCGGCAATGTCCTGGAAACCGATGGTGGTGTGGTTCAGGTACTTGAGCGCCAGGCTGTCCATGTCGTGACGGGTGGCGGTGGAGTCCAGCACATAGGACTCGAGCATGGTGTCGTAGGCCACGCCCTGCATCAGGATACCGTTGGCAACATCGCCACCGATGGCGCAATTGGCCAGGATGTTCATGTCGTACTTGGCGTTTTGCCCGACCTTGAGCTTGGTCGGGTCTTCCAGCAGCGGCTTGAGCGCCAGCAGAACGCTGTCGCGGTCCAACTGCTCGGGCACCCCCATATAGGAATGGGTCAGCGGTACGTAGGCTGCTTCATGGGCCTGCACGGCGAACGACAAGCCCACCAGTTGAGCCTGCTGCGCATCCAGCCCGGTGGTCTCGGTGTCGAAGGCAAACAGCGGCGCCTGGCGCAGTTTTTCCAGCCAGGCATCAAAGCGAGCCTGATCGAGGATGGTTTCATACCGGGCTTCGACCACAGGCTCAGGCTCGTCGGCGATGATCTCCTGGCCTGCGCGTTTTGCCTCGCGCTGGACTTCATCGATCCAGCTCTTGAACTCCATTTCCGAGTACAGCTCGAGCAGGGCCTCGCGATCCGGCTCGCCGCACACCAGCGCGTCGACTTCCACGTCCAGTGGCACGTCGATCTTGATGGTCGCCAGTTCGTAGGAGAGGAAGGCCGCATCGCGGTGTTCTTCGAGTTTGGCCGGCAGCGTCTTGGCGCCACGAATGGCCAGCCCCGGCACCTTGTCGAGGTTTTCGTAGAGGTCGCGCAGACCGCCACCGATGCCGGTCAGCAGGCCCACGGCCGTTTTTTCGCCCACCCCCGGCACGCCTGGGATGTTGTCGACCTTATCGCCCATCAAGGCGAGGAAATCGATGATGTGCTCAGGACCGACACCGAATTTCTCATGTACGCCAGCCACGTCCAGCACTGTGCCGGTCATGGTGTTGACCAGGGTAATGTGGCCGTCGACCAGCTGTGCCATATCTTTATCACCCGTGGAGATGATCACCGGGCGTCCAGCGGCGGCACTGCTGCGGGCCAGGGTACCGATCACATCATCGGCTTCGACGCCTTCGACGCACAGCAGCGGATAGCCCAGGGCACGAACGCTGGCATGCAGCGGTTCGATCTGTACCCGCAGGTCGTCGGGCATGCTCGGCCGGTTGGCCTTGTACTCGGCGAACATCTCATCGCGGAACGTACCGCCCTTGGCGTCGAACACCACGGCGAACAGGCTGTCCGGGTACTGCTTGCGCAGGCTCTTGAGCATGTTCAGCACGCCTTTGACCGCACCGGTCGGCATGCCCTTTGAAGTGGTCAGCGGCGGCAGCGCGTGAAAGGCACGGTAGAGGTATGAGGAACCGTCCACCAGGACGAGGGGAGCTTGGCTCATGTGCAGAATCAACCTTTTCGACGGGCCCGGCGCTAGAATGTCCGGAACATTGACGACAAAGGGACAAGGTTATCATGCGTACACTAAATCGCCTGTTGCTGCTCGGCCTGTTGGCGGTCACGCCAGCCGTCACCCTGGCTGCGGATGACGCGCCAACGGCCGATCCAGATGTAACCATTCGCACGGAAGGCGATAAGACCATTCAGGAATACCGTCAGAATGGTTTTCTGTATGCCATCAAGGTCACGCCGAAAGGCGGTAAGCCGTACTTCCTGGTGCGCGCCGATGGTTCGGAGGGCAACTTCATCCGCTCCGACCAGCCGGACATGCTGATTCCCTCGTGGAAAATCTTCGAGTGGTAACGCGTACCCCTAACATCAACCTGGCACTTCCCTGCAGAAGTGCCCGTATGGGCAATTTTTGATCATGTCAGTCTTCACCCCCCTGACCCGGCCTGAGCTGGAAACCTTTCTGGCGCCGTACGGCCTGGGTCGCCTGCGGGACTTCCAGGGCATTGCCGCCGGTACCGAGAACAGCAACTTTTTCGTCAGCCTCGAACAGGGTGAGTTTGTGCTGACACTGGTCGAGCGCGGGCCAATCCAGGACCTGCCGTTCTTCATCGAACTGCTCGACGTGCTGCATGAAGCAGACCTGCCGGTGCCCTATGCCTTGCGTGGCAACGACGGCGTGGCGTTGCGCGAGCTGGCCGGCAAACCGGCGCTGCTGCAACCACGCCTGCCGGGCAAGCACATCAAGGACGTCAACAACCAGCACTGCGTTCAGATCGGCGAACTGCTCGGCCACCTGCACCTGGCTACCCGCGACAAGGTGCTGGAGCGCAAGACCGACCGTGGCCTGGAGTGGATGCTGGAGACCGGCGCCGAGCTGATGCCGCGCCTGAACCCACAGCAACGCCCGTTGCTGCAGGCTTGCCTGGGCGAAATCGAGGAACACAAGGCGCAGATCATGGCCCTGCCGCGGGCCAACCTGCACGCCGACCTGTTCCGCGACAACGTGCTGTTC
Organism: Pseudomonas vranovensis; assembly: GCF_040438935.1. Lineage (NCBI taxonomy): Bacteria > Pseudomonadati > Pseudomonadota > Gammaproteobacteria > Pseudomonadales > Pseudomonadaceae > Pseudomonas > Pseudomonas vranovensis. Next base: position 4,803,910 of record NZ_CP159259.1, read on the forward strand.
GAAGGCACGCACCTGACCGGCCTGATCGACTTCTACAACGCCTGCTCCGGGCCAATGCTCTATGACCTGGCCATCACCCTCAACGACTGGTGCTGCGACGCTGCCGGGAAGATCGACGGCCCACGGGCGCGGGCGCTGCTGGGGGCTTATGCGGCGCTGCGGCCGTTCACCTCGGCCGAGGCCAACCTGTGGCCGGTGATGCTGCGCATTGCCTGCGTGCGGTTCTGGCTGTCGCGCCTGATTGCTGCAGAATCGTTCGCCGGGATGGACGTACTGATTCACGACCCGGCCGACTTTGAAGTGCGCCTGGCAGCACGCCAGCACGTGGAAATTGCGTTGCCGTTTGCCTTGTAAAGCCATCGCGGGGCAAGCCCGCTCCTGCATGCAGGAGCGGGCTTGCCCCGCGATCAGGGCGCTACAGTTTCTCCAGGCACCCCGCCAAATCGTTCCCCAGCGTCTCCAGCAATTGCTCGTACCCCTGCGCACTGACCGGCGCCGTCCCGCCCAACGCATCCAACTCAGCCAGCGTAACCGGTAGCCCGGCCGTCAAGGTTTCGGCCAGCCGTGGGCGCAACGGCGGCTCGCTGAATACACAGGTCTTGCCCACTTCCTGCAGACGCTTGCGCATCGCCGCCACGTGCTGGGCGCCCGGCTGCACTTCGGCCGCCACACTGAACACACCCGTGTGCTTCAAGCCGTAGGCCGACTCGAAATAATCAAAGGCCTCATGAAACACGAAGTAGGGCTTGCCACTGACACCGGCCAGGCGCTTCTTCAAACGCGCATCCAAGGCATCCAGACGCTCGCCGAAGGCCTTCAGGTTGCCCTGGTAACGGGCGGCATTGGCAGGATCGGCAGTGCTCAGGTCGCTGGCCATCTTCGCGGCGATCACCCGGGCATTGACCGAAGATAGCCACAGGTGGGCATCCAGGCTGCCAGGACGATGATCGTGATCATGCTCGTCGGCATTGTCGTCGTGATCGTGGGAATGGCTGTCTTCACCAAAGTGGCGCAACTGCAGGCCCGACAGGCCCTGCACGGCAACGCTCGACTTGCTGCGGCCCTTGAGTACCCGCGGCAGGAAACCTTCCATGTCAGGACCAATCCAGTACAGCAGGTCGAAATCATTGACCCGCCGTACGTCGGAAGGACGCAACGCATAGTGATGCGGGGACGCCCCCGGTGGGAGCAGCACTTCAGGGCTGCCTACGCCCTCCTGAACCGCCGCAGCGATCTGTTGCAGCGGCTTGATGCTGGTCAGGACACGCACTTCGGCCTGTGCCTGGGCCATCACCAGGGTGGCGATAAAAGCGACAAATAGGGCAAAAAATCGGGACACGATGACCACTCAAAGGGGCAGGAACAGGTAACATAATAACGTCTCTAATCAGAAGCGTCGCTGCCCATGCCTAAAACCCCGCTGGCCAACCGCCCCCACGACCACTCCCATTGCGTACACAGCGCCCTGGCCGAGGCCGATGCCCTGTGTGCGCGCCAGGGCCTGCGCCTGACTGCCTTGCGCCGCCGTGTGCTGGAGCTGGTCTGGCAGAGCCACAAGCCACTGGGCGCCTACGACATCCTCGCCGTACTGAGCGAGCAGGACGGTCGCCGGGCAGCACCGCCCACGGTCTACCGCGCCCTGGATTTTCTCCTGGAAAACAGCCTGGTGCACCGTATCGCGTCGCTTAACGCGTTCATGGGCTGCAGCCACCCGGAACATGCCCACCAGGGCCAGTTCCTGATCTGCCGCGCGTGCCATGTAGCGATCGAGCTTGAGCAGACCAGCATCAGCGACGCCATCGTTGCCAGCGCCAAGGACGTCGGGTTCAGCGTCGAAACGCAGACCGTCGAAGTCGTCGGCCTGTGCGGCAACTGTCGGAGCGCCTGATGAGCAACGCGTTGATTCGCCTTGAACAGGTTGGCGTGGCCTTCTCCGGCCAGGCGGTGCTCGACAGCATTGACCTGGCGGTGGAGCCCGGGCAAATCGTAACCCTGATCGGCCCCAATGGCGCCGGCAAGACCACCCTGGTGCGTGCCGTACTCGGCCTGCTCAAGCCGCACACCGGCAAAGTCTGGCGCAAACCGCGACTGCGCATCGGCTACATGCCGCAAAAGCTGCAGGTGGATGCAACGCTGCCACTGTCGGTACTGCGCTTTTTGCGTCTGGTACCGGGTGTAGATCGGGCCGCAGCGCTGGCGGCACTCAATGAGGTCGGCGCCGAACAGGTGATCGACAGCCCGATCCAGAACATTTCCGGCGGCGAGATGCAGCGCGTGCTGCTGGCTCGTGCGCTGCTGCGCGAGCCTGAACTGCTGGTGCTCGACGAACCGGTGCAAGGTGTCGATGTGGCTGGCCAGGCCGAGTTGTACAGCTTGATCACTCGCCTGCGCGACCGCCACGGCTGCGGCGTGCTGATGGTTTCCCATGACCTGCACCTGGTCATGAGCACCACCGACCAGGTGGTCTGCCTGAACCGCCACGTCTGCTGCTCCGGGCACCCGGAGCAGGTCAGCGGCGACCCGGCCTTTGTCGAGCTGTTCGGCAGCAATGCACCAAGCCTTGCGATCTACCATCACCATCACGACCACGCCCATGACCTGCATGGTTCGGTGGTTACCCCGGCCCAAGGCGGGCACGTACACGGAGAACACTGCAAGCATGGCTGATTTTCTGCTCTACGCCCTGCTCGCAGGCCTGGCCCTGGCCGTGGTTGCCGGCCCGCTGGGCTCCTTCGTGGTTTGGCGACGCATGGCCTATTTTGGCGACACCCTGTCTCACGCCGCGCTGCTGGGCGTGGCCCTGGGCTTCGTGCTGGACATCAGCCCGGCGCTGGCGGTCACGGTCGGCTGTTTGCTGCTGGCGATCCTGCTGGTGACCCTGCAACAACGCCAACCGCTGGCATCCGACACCCTGCTGGGGATTCTCGCCCCGAGCACCCTGTCGCTGGGCCTGGTAGTTTTGAGCTTCATGCATGATGTGCGCATCGACCTGATGGCTTACCTGTTCGGCGACCTGCTGGCGATCAGCCCGGGCGACCTGGTCTGGATCCTCGGTGGCAGCGCCGCAGTGCTACTGCTGCTGGTGGCGCTGTGGCGGCCACTGCTGGCCGTGACCGTGCATGAAGAGCTGGCCATGGTCGAAGGCCTGCCGGTGGCGGCGCTGCGCCTGGCACTGATGTTGTTGATTGCGGTGGTGATCGCCGTGGCGATGAAGATCGTCGGCGTGCTACTGATCACTTCGCTGCTGATCATCCCGGCCGCTGCGGCCCAGCGCCACGCCCGCTCGCCCGAGCAAATGGCCCTGGGCGCCAGCCTGCTTGGCGTCACGGCCGTCTGCGGCGGCCTGGCGCTGTCCTGGTTCAAGGACACGCCGGCCGGCCCGTCGATCGTGGTCTGTGCGGCAGTGCTATTCTTGCTGAGCCTGGCCTGGCCCCGGCGCTGACCCGCAGGGTGCAGCCCCAGCGGTTGCATCCTGCAGCCTGTAAATCATGCAGGGCCTCAAGAATTATTTTCGAGTCTGCGGACTGGGTGTAGACTTGCTCGCTTTTTGCGCAAATAGAGAGTCGCAGGAATGAAGCCGTTCGCCTCCCGTTATCTGCTCCTTGCCGCGTTTTCCCTGATCCTGGCGGCGTGCTCCAGCACCCCGGCCGACAACGCCGCAATCCCTGCTCAGGCCGATGCCTGGCAGCAGTTGGAGCAAAGCATTGCCAGCAGCGAGCTGGCCACCGCTGAAGACCAGTTGGCCGCGCTGCAGGCCCAGGCGCCCAACGACAGCCGTGTCGAGCAATACCAGCGCCAGTTGGCCGAAGCGTATCTGCAACGCAGCCAGATCGTCCTGCAGAAGGGCGACGTCAATGCCGCAGCCACCGCGCTGAGCCGTGCCCGTGCGCTGATGCCCAAGGCACCGGCACTCACCGGAGGGGTCAACGGTGCCATTGCCCAGGCCCGCAAGGCCGAACTGGAAAAAGCCGAAGCGGCTCTCAAGGCTGCCGAAGCCCGGCCCAAGACCCGGGTAATCGACCCGACCGCACCGAGCACCGTCATCGCACTGAAGACGCGCAACATTGCTCAGATGCGCAAGCAACTCGATGATATCGCCGCCGATGTGGTGAATTATCAATGCGACGTGGTGTTCCAGGTGCCGCGCAAAGATGACGCACCGTGGCTCAAGACCTTGCTGAGCAAGCGCGTGAACAAGCTCGATAGCGCATTCGCCCTTGAGCAGTCCCACGAAATCCATCGCGACCAGCCTGCCCAGGTGGTGTTGATACCTCGCCGTCCATGAGTGATCGGGTGCCCACGCGGGCACCCGGATCCAGCCCCTAGGCCGGTATCGCCTGGGCTGCAGCCTCCCGCTCCCACACCCGATGCTTGCTGATGGCCTGGATGAACGCCTGGAAGGTTTTCGGGTCGTCGCCCAAGAGCAAACCGCTATCGGTTTTCAATCCCAAGCTGTCGAGCAATGCCTGGGCCTCTTTGGCCAAGCCCATCGGCTTGAGGTGCTTGTAGGCTTCGAGCAGAAAATGCAGCGCCACGCCGTTGCCCGACAGCGCCTGCAACGACGCCGTGCCGGCTGGCACCCACACCGCATCGAATGCCACCGAGGGCAGCCCCTCCATCGAAGCGTCCACCACCAACGCCTTGCCCTGGGCGGTCTTGACCGCCGCCGAGGTCGGGCCAAGCAGCTTGATCTGGGCACTTTCAGCCTCCAGCGCCTTGACCAGCCCATCGACACTGTCGCCGTCCACCCCATCGGCGACCAGCACCGCGACCTTGCGCCCCTTGATTCCCTCGCCCAGCAGGTTCAACTGACTCAGCGCAGGGGATTGCTTCAGGCGGGTCTCGGGAACCTGCACCGTGCCTTTTTTCGGCGCAGGCAAGCCGAGGTTCTCGGCCACCCGCTTTGCCAGCTTCAGGTCGATATTGGCGAGGATCTCGTTCACTTCCCGGGCGCGGATGTGCTCGCGCTCCACCTTGCCCAGCTCGAAACTGTAGGCACTGATGATGTGCTCCTGCTCAGTCTTGCTCATGCTGTTGAAGAATAACCGTGCCTGCGAGAAATGGTCGGCAAACGAGGGGCTGCGCTGGCGTACCTTGTGCGCCTCGATCCGTTCAGGGTACGACTCGAAGCCGCCATCGCTGGTCGCCGGTGGTGTTTCCTTCGGCCAACCACCATCGATTGAATTCGGCTCGTACGAGGCCCGCCCCTTGTCCAGCGTCACTCGGTGCTGCGCGTCGCGCTGGCCGTTGTGATTCGGCGCAAGCGGGCGGTTGATCGGTATTTCATGGAAGTTCGGTCCGCCCAGGCGGCTGATCTGGGTATCGGTGTAGGAAAACAGCCGGCCCTGTAACAGCGGATCGTTGGAAAAGTCGATGCCAGGGACAATATGCCCGGGGCAGAAGGCAACCTGTTCGGTTTCAGCAAAAAAATTGTCGGGGTTGCGGTCGAGCACCATCTTGCCCAACGGCGTCACCGGCACCAGCTCTTCAGGAATGATCTTGGTCGGGTCGAGCAAGTCGAAGTCGAACTTGTGCTCATCCGCCTCCGGCACGATCTGCACGCCGAACTCCCATTCCGGGTAGTTGCCGGTTTCAATGGCTTCCCACAAGTCACGACGGTGATAGTCAGTGTCCTTGCCGGCCAGCTTCTGCGCTTCGTCCCAGAGCAGCGAACAGACACCCGCCTTGGGCTTCCAGTGAAACTTGACGAAGTGCGACTCGCCCTTGGCGTTGATCATGCGAAACGTGTGCACGCCAAAGCCCTGCATGGTGCGCAGGCTTTTCGGGATGGCCCGGTCGGACATCGCCCAGATCACCATGTGCGCCGACTCCGGCACCAGCGAGACGAAGTCCCAGAACGTGTCATGGGCCGAGCCGCCAGTCGGCATTTCGTTGTGGGGCTCGGGTTTTACTGCATGGACGAAGTCGGGGAACTTGATCGCATCCTGGATGAAAAACACTGGCATGTTGTTGCCCACCAGGTCGAAGTTGCCTTCCTCAGTAAAGAACTTCACCGCAAAGCCGCGCACATCGCGCACGGTATCGCCAGAGCCGCGTGGCCCCTGGACGGTGGAAAAGCGTACGAATACCGGGGTGATTTTCTCCGGGTCCTGCAGGAACCCCGCCTTGGTCAGCGCTGCATGGGACTGGTAGGCCTGGAAGTAGCCATGGGCACCGGTACCCCGGGCATGGACGATGCGCTCAGGAATACGCTCGTGGTCAAAGTGCGTGATCTTCTCACGCATGATGAAGTCTTCCAGCAACGATGGCCCACGGTCCCCGGCCTTCAAGGTGTTCTGGTTGTCGGCGACCTTGACGCCCTGGTTGGTGCGCAAGGCCTGGCCGGTGGCGTCGCTACGAAAGCCTTCCAGGCTCTGCAGCTTGGCGTTGGTGTTGGCCCGGTCCGGCGTCTGGGTGCCGGCCAGTTGACTTTCCTTGGGCGGATTCTTCTTGCTGGGCATTGGAACGCTCTCCTCGATCAGTCTTGGTTCGACCCCACGGCGGGCCCTTTCAGTAGTGACTGGCCAGGCCCTGCGAGCGTTCATTCGGATTGACCACTGATCGTGATATTCCCGTAGCATTGGTCTATTACGAAATAAATGCTAAGAACCTCTATACGAACAGGCTAAAATGCGCGCCCGGCTAACCGCTGACCAAATTTCCATGCGCCCCACAAGGTTCGCTACGTGATCGAGTTTCAAAATGTGCATAAAACCTACCGCGTCGCCGGTAGGGACATCCCCGCGCTGCACCCGACCAACCTGAGTGTCGAAGACGGCCAGGTGTTCGGCCTGATCGGCCATTCCGGCGCCGGTAAAAGTACCCTGCTGCGCCTGATCAACCGCCTTGAAGCGCCAAGCGGCGGCAAGATCATTGTCGACGGTGAAGACGTCACCGCGTTCAATGCCAACGACCTGCGTCGTTTTCGCCAACAAGTCGGGATGATCTTCCAGCACTTCAACTTGCTGGCCTCCAAGACCGTGGCCGACAACGTCGCCCTGCCACTGACCCTGGCCGGCGAGCTGTCGCGCAAGGACATCGACGCCCGCGTCAACGAATTGCTGGCCCGCGTTGGTCTTTCCGACCATGCCAGGAAGTATCCTGCGCAGTTGTCTGGCGGCCAGAAGCAGCGCGTCGGCATCGCCCGCGCCTTGGCCACCAAGCCGAAGATCCTGCTGTGCGACGAGGCCACCAGTGCGCTCGACCCGCAAACGACTGCCTCGGTGCTGCAATTGCTGGCCGAGATCAACCGCGAGCTGAAGCTGACCATCGTACTGATCACCCATGAAATGGACGTGATCCGCCGGGTCTGCGACTGCGTGGCCGTCATGGACGCCGGGAAGATCGTCGAGATGGGCCCGGTTGCCGATGTGTTCCTGCACCCGCAACACCCGACCACCAAGCGTTTCGTCCAGGAAGACGAGCAGATCGACGAAGCCGAGCAGCGCGACGACTTCGCCCACGTGCCAGGCCGAATCATCCGCCTGACCTTCCAGGGCGACGCTACCTACGCGCCGCTGCTGGGCACCGTGGCCCGGGAAACCGGTGTGGACTACAGCATCCTCGCGGGCCGCATCGACCGCATCAAAGACACCCCTTATGGGCAGCTGACCCTGGCCGTCACCGGCGGCGACATGGAAGCGGCGTTTGCCCGCTTCACAGCGGCTGATGTTCATATGGAGGTACTGCGTTAATGGAATTCCTGAGTTTCTTTGCCAACGTCGACTGGGCTGAAATCTGGCTGGCCACCGTCGATACCATGATCATGCTGTTCGGCTCACTGTTCTTTACCGTGCTGCTGGGCCTGCCCTTGGGTGTGCTGCTGTTCCTGTGCGGCCCACGTCAATTGTTCGAACAGAAGGGCGTGTATGCCCTGTTGTCGCTGGTGGTCAACATCCTGCGCTCGTTGCCGTTCATCATCCTGCTGATCGTGATGATTCCGTTCACGGTGCTGATTACCGGCACCTCGCTGGGTGTCGCCGGGGCCATCCCGCCGCTGGTAGTCGGTGCCACGCCGTTCTTCGCCCGCCTGGTGGAAACCGCCCTGCGCGAGGTGGACCGCGGCATTATCGAAGCGACCCAGTCGATGGGCGCCACCACTCGCCAGATCATCATGAACGCCCTGCTGCCGGAGGCCCGCCCGGGTATCTTCGCGGCCATCACCGTCACCGCCATCACCCTGGTGTCCTACACCGCAATGGCCGGTGTAGTGGGTGCCGGCGGCCTGGGTGACCTGGCGATCCGCTTTGGTTACCAACGCTTCCAGACCGACGTCATGATTGTCACCGTGGTCCTGCTGCTGATCCTGGTTCAAGTACTGCAGAGCGTGGGCGACAAACTGGTTGTGCATTTTTCCCGTAAGTAACCCCATGGGTCGGCGACGCCGACGCACCGGGGGCCGGACCGGCCCTCACAAGGAGTGATTTGATGAAAAAGCTGCTTGCTGTTGTTGCCGCCGTCGCGGCCTTCTCCGCCCAGGCCGAGACCCTGACCGTGGCCGCCACCCCGGTGCCGCACGCCGAGATCCTCGAGTTCGTCAAACCGGCCCTGGCCAAAGAAGGCGTGGACCTGAAGGTGAAAGTGTTCACCGACTACATCCAGCCGAACGTACAGGTTGCCGAAAAACGCCTGGACGCCAACTTCTTCCAGCACCAACCGTACCTGGATGAGTTCAACAAGGCCAAGGGCACTCACCTGGTCAGCGTTGCCGGTGTCCACCTGGAGCCCCTGGGCGCGTACTCCAGCAAGTACAAGAAGCTCGACGAGCTGCCATCGACCGCCACCGTGGTCATCCCCAACGATGCCACCAACGGCGGCCGTGCCCTGTTGCTGCTGGACAAGTCCGGTGTGATCAAGCTCAAGGACAACACCAACATCCTGTCCACCGTCAAGGACATCACCGAGAACAGCAAGAACCTCAAGTTCCGTGAGCTGGAAGCGGCGACCATCCCGCGCGTGCTGACCCAGGTCGACCTGGCGCTGATCAACACCAATTACGCGCTGGAAGCCAAGCTGAACCCTGAAAAGGACGCACTGGTCATCGAAGGCAGCGACTCGCCTTACGTGAACATTCTGGTAACCCGTGAAGACAACAAGGATGCCGACGCGGTGAAGAAGCTGGTTGCAGCCCTGCACACTCCGGAAGTGAAGAAGTTCATCGAAGAGAAGTACAAAGGCGCGGTCAAGCCGGCGTTCTGATGCTGTAATCAATCGCGGGGCAAGCCCGCTCCTACACGGTAGGAGCGGGCTTGCCCCGCGATTTTTTTAGTCCCGCTTAACCAAGCCAGGCAACTGAGCAACCAGCTTCTGGTTGTTGAACGGCGCACGAATGAACCCGCGCTGCTTGCCATCCGGCCCGATCACCGCCAGGTTGCCGCTGTGATCGACCGTGTAGTTCGGCTTGCTGGTATCGGCCGGAATGAACGGAATGCTCACCGCGTTGGCCAGTTTCTGAATGTTTTCCAGTGAGCCGGTCAGGCCACGGAAATCCTTGTCGAAATAGCCCAGGTACTGCTGCAACTGCGTCGGCGTGTCGCGGTTGGGGTCAACGCTGACCAAAATGACCTGCAACCGATCGGCCGCTTCCTTGGGCAATTCGCTTTTCACCTGGCGCAACTGGGCGAGGGTGGTCGGGCAGATGTCCGGGCAGAAGGTGTAGCCGAAAAACAGCAGCGACCACTTGTCCTTGAGCTCATCCACCGCCACGGCCTGACCCTTCTCGTCGGTCATCTCCAGGCTCGGTACGGTGCGGCTTTGCGGCAGCAAAATGATGCCGGCGTCGATCAGCTCGGTGGGGTTGCCCTCGCTGCGGCCATTGAGCACCTTGTTGACGGTAAGCCCGAGGATCACGGCGACCAGGGCAACGAGGATGAAGACGGTTTTCTGGGTTCGAGTCATAGGTTCAACAGTAGGTAGTGATCTACAAGCAGCGCGATGAACAGCAGGAACAGGTACCAGATAGAGTACTTGAAGGTCTTGATCGCCGCGTGCGGCCGGCTGCCACGGTACAACACCCAGGCCCATTGCAGGAAGCGCGCGCCCAGCACCACGGCGCAGGCCAGGTACAGCAAACCGCTCATGTGAATGACAAAGGGCAGCAGGCTGACCGCCAGCAGCACCAGGGTATACAGCAGGATATGCACTTTGGTGTAGTGCTCGCCGTGGGTCACCGGCAGCATCGGGATATCCGCCTTGGCGTACTCTTCCTTGCGGTGGATGGCCAGGGCCCAGAAGTGTGGCGGGGTCCAGGCAAAGATGATCAGCACCAGCAGCAATGGCTCGGCACTGATGTGCCCGCTGATCGCTACCCAGCCCAACAGTGGTGGCGCCGCCCCGGCCAGGCCGCCGATGACGATATTCTGCGGCGTGGCACGTTTCAGAAAGCCGGTATAGATCACCGCGTAGCCCAGCAACGAGGCCAGTGTCAGCCAGGCGGTGAGGGCGTTGGTGAATACCAGCAGCAAGGCCATGCCCGACAGCGCCAGCAGCAAGGCAAAGATCAGCGCCGCAGCGGGCGCTACCCGTCCTTCGACCAGGGGCCTTTTATGGGTACGGGCCATCAAGGCATCGATGCGCCGGTCGACCACATGATTCACCGCTGCTGCCGCACCGGCGCAGCAGGCGATGCCCAGGTTGCCAAACAGCAGCACCGTCCACGGTACGCCGGCGCGGGTGGCGAGGAACATGCCCACCATTGAGGTGATCAACATCAGTACCACCACCTTGGGCTTGGTCAGCTCCAGGTAGTCGCGCCAGCCTGCCTGCAGTCTGCGCTCACTCAGAAGCGTCGCCATGCGTTATCTCCCAGATAATGAACCACACCGCCCGTGTTAAGCGGCGTCAGGCGCCAGCCCTGGCTTACCCGGCGCGCCTTGGCCCTGGCCACTACGCGAATGCGGTAATTGACCAGCACCATGCTCAACAACAACATGGCGCCCCCTGCGTTATGGGCCACGGCGACCGCAAGCGGCAGGTGGAACAGCACATTGCTGATACCCAGGCCAATCTGCACGGCCAGCGCCAGCAGAACCAGCCGCGCCAACTTGCTCAGGCCGTGACGGTGCAGTTTCCAGCTCAGCAGCAACAGCACGCAGGTGACCATCAATGCGCCCAGGCGGTGGCTGATATGAATGGCGGTGCGTGCATCACTGTCCAGTTGCCCGCCCAGGTAGTTGGGGCCGATGTGCTGGGTCAGGTGGAAGCCGTTGGCGAAATCCGCCTGCGGCCACCACTGGCCGTGGCAGGTGGGCAGATCGATACAGGCCACTGCCGCGTAGTTGGCACTCACCCAGCCACCCAGGGCGATCTGCCCGATCACCACCAGCAAGGCCAAGGCCGCGATCCGCCGCACGCTCAAGGGGAGCCTGGGCAAGGGCGGGAAGGCCCGCGACAGGCGCAGGCTCAGCAAAAACAGCAGGCTCAACGTCGCAAAGCCCCCTAATAGATGCGCCGTGACCACCTGCGGCCACAGCTTGAGCGTCACCGTCCACATGCCGAAGGCCGCTTGGGCGAATACCACGCCCAGCAGCATCAAAGGCAGGCGATAAGGTTGTCCCTCGCGTCCATGACGGCGCCAGGCTTGCCAGGCGAGCAAGGTAATCACCAGCGCCAGCGTGCCGGCAAAGTAGCGGTGGACCATCTCGTTGCGACCCTTGTGGGCTTCCACTGGCGTGTCCGGGAAGTGCAACTCGGCATGAGCGAGCTGCGCCTCGGTCTTGGGCACGCTGATAAAGCCATAGCAACCAGGCCAGTCGGGGCAACCCAGGCCGGCATGGGTGAGGCGGGTGTAGGCACCGAGCAGAACGACCACCAGTGCCAGCAAGGTGGCGAACACAGCGAGGCGAAATCCAGGTCTGGCCATGGTGAAGTCCTACCCGATATTGGACAGTTTCAGCAGGTGGCGCAGGTCGTTGAGCAGGTCCTTGCCCTTGACCCTGGCGTCATAGCGCAGCACCAGGTTGCCGTGGGGGTCGACGATCCACAATTGAGCATCCTGCTTGCCCTGGCTGGGCACGCCGTATTTGCCCAGGTCCAGCGAATAACGCTGCAGCTGCGGGTATTCACGCTCGAGTCGGGCTTGATAGTCGGTACTCACCGGCTGCGCAGTGGCCAGGGCATGGCTGGCACGACTGGCATCACGGCCCAGGCCGATCTGGATCTGCCGCGCCAGGTACACCAGTTGCTGGCAGTCCAGGCCGCAGCTCTTGGGCGCACTGACCAGCAGCTGCCAGCGCTGCTCGTCGGCGCTCACCCCAAGGTCGGCACGGCTCTGGCCGTTGCCGATCATTTCGCCGTGATAGCTGCGGCTGTCCGGCACCCAGAACTGGAACTTGTACATGCCGGTGGCGAGCAGCATCGGACCGATCACCACCAGCAGGATAAGGATCAGTTGCAGGCGCCCACGGGCGCGTCCTGACGGCGTCTTGCCTTCAGACATGTTGAGTGGACTCGTGACGACTCCCATGCTGTTTCTCCTTGTTGTTATGCCAGCCGAAGTAGAGGTAGAGCAGCACCAGGGCCAACGCCAGGGCAAACCACTGCACTGCGTAGCCCAGGTGTTTTTCCGGGCCCATGGCGACCACTGGCCAGTCCAGTCGATAGCTGGCCGGGCCCGGTTCCAGGCGCAGTTCATGAGCAAAGCCTTCGCGCCCCAGCTGCGACCACAGTTGAGCCGCATCGATGGCCGTCAGCAAGCGCGGCCAGTCGCCGCCCTCGGGGTCCGCGTGCAACTGGAACGTGGCGCCGGGCGCGACGTACACCCAGGCATCCAGGCTCAGGGTTTGCTCCGGCGTAGTGAACTGCACGGAATTGCGTCGGTCCGGCCAGGGCAGCCAGCCGCGGTTGACCAACAGCCACTGGCCACTGGCCTGATCGAGAAAGGGTTGCAGCAATTCGACGCCGACCTGGCCGTCACGCATGCGGTTGTCGAGCAACAGGCTATGGTGGGTATCGAAATGGCCGAACAGATGCACCCGACGATAGGCCGGGTCCTGCAACTGCGACACTTGCGCAACGCCCAAGGGCTCACTGGCCTGCCGTTCGGCATAGCTGACGAGCAGCGCGCGCTTCTGCTCGGCGCGGCCCAGTTGCCAGCAACCCAGCGCAATCAAGCCAGGCAGCAGCATCAGCACCACCAGGGTCGGCACCCAGCCCGGGCGAAATGGCTTCACCCGTTCACCCCATGGTCAATCGCTATACTTAAGGTCATCAATGCATCCCCCCGGAGTTTCGCCATGCTTAAAGCCGCGATTGTCCTGATGCTGCTGGCCACCATCGCCAGCTTGTTCAGTGGCCTGTTCTTTCTGGTCAAGGACGACGGACACTCCACGCGTCTGCTCAAAGCCCTGACGGTGCGGGTCACCCTCGCTGCGCTGACCCTGGCGCTGATTACCTGGGGCTTCTACAGCGGCCAGTTGGTATCTCACGCACCGTTCTAACCGGCACTACAGCACGTACACGAAGATAAACAGCCCCACCCAGACCACATCCACGAAGTGCCAGTACCAACTGGCCGCCTCGAAGCCGAAGTGTTTGTCGGCATTGAAATGCCCACGCATGATCCGCATCAGCATCACGAACAGGATCAACGTGCCCATGGTCACGTGCGCGCCATGAAACCCTGTGAGCATGAAGAAGGTCGCCCCATAGATACCCGAGCCCAGCGTCAGACCCAGTTCGGTATAAGCCTCGTGATACTCGTAGGCCTGCAGGATCAAAAAGGCCACGCCGAGGGCGATGGTCAACGCCAGCCAGAACTTGAGCGGGCCACGGTGGTTCTTGCGCAAGGCGTGGTGGGCAATGGTCACGGTGACACTGGAGCTGACCAGCAGGATGGTGTTGATCAGTGGCAGGTGCCAAGGGTCAATGATGTCCTTGGGTGGCGGAAAGAGTTTCGGGTCGGGCGTATTGAGCAACGGCCAGGCGAACTCGAAGTTCGGCCAGAGCATGTGCGCCACGCCTTTGGCGCCTTCCCCACCCAGCCACGGCCCGGCCAGGGTACGCACATAGAACAAGGCACCAAAAAAGGCGATGAAGAACATCACCTCGGAGAAGATGAACCATGACATGCCCCAGCGGAACGAGCGGTCCAGCTGCGGACTGTAGAGCCCGGCGCGGCTCTCTTTGATGACCGCACCGAACCAGCCGAACATCATGTAGGCCAGGCACAACGCCCCCAGAAAGAAGATCCACGGCCCATGAGAGTCAGGTCGCCCGGCTTTGAGGTCGTTGAACCAGGTGCCCAGGCCAAATACCGTGATGAACATGCCGATGGTGGCAATGATCGGCCACTTGCTTTGCGCCGGTACGTAATAGTGCTCATGCGAAGCCATTGAGTGTTCTCCTTATCGGGCGCCCTGTGCGTCCTGGCCCGCCAGTTGTGCAACCGGCGGGTGGCGAGCGGTGATATCGAACAACGTGTAAGCAAGCGTCAGATGTTTCACATCCTTGGGCAGGTCGCGGTCGACGATGAAGCGCACCGGCATCTCGATACGCTCTCCCGGTTGCAGCACCTGCTGGGTAAAGCAGAAGCATTCGGTCTTGTGGAAGTACGCCGCCGCCTCGGCCGGGGTTATGCTGGGGATGGCCTGGGCGCTCATGGGTCTGTCGGTCGGGTTGCGGGCAATGAACACCATCTGGTTGACCGCGCCGGGATTGACGTCGATCTGGTCGGCGGTGGAGTGGAACTCCCAGACCATGTCGCTGGCATTGGTCGACATGAACTGCACCTTCACCGTGCGGTTCGGATCACTGACCTGCGTTCCCTCGTACTGCCCACCGGTCTTGCCGTTGATGCCGAAGGCCTTGCACATCACGTCGTAGATCGGCACCAGGGCAAAGCCGAAGGCAAACATCACCACGGTCAACAGCATCAGCCGTATGACCAGGCGCTTGAGCGAAGTACCTTCACTCATGACTCTCTCCTTCGGCCCTGGCCGTTCATTTCACTTCCGGTGGTGTCTGGAAGGTGTGATAGGGCGCTGGCGATGGCACCGACCATTCCAGACCTTCGGCACCATCCCAGGGTTTGGCCGGTGCAGGTTTGCCGCCACGGATGCACTTGATCACGATGAACAGGAAGAAAATCTGCGTGGCGCCAAAGGTGAAGGCACCAATCGAGGAGACCATATTGAAATCGGCGAACTGCAGGTTGTAGTCGGGAATCCGCCGCGGCATGCCCGCCAGGCCAACGAAGTGCATCGGGAAGAACGCCAGGTTCATACCGATGAACGACAGCCAGAAGTGCAGCTTGCCCAAGGTCTCGTCATACATGTGCCCGGTCCACTTCGGCAGCCAATAGTAAGCCGAGGCAAAGATGCCGAAGATTGCTCCAGGCACCAGGACGTAGTGGAAATGGGCAACCACGAAGTAGGTGTCGTGGTACTGGAAGTCCGCCGGGGCGATGGCCAGCATCAGTCCGGAGAATCCGCCGATGGTGAACAGGATGACGAAAGCGATGGCGAACAGCATCGGCGTCTCGAAGGTCAGCGAGCCTTCCCACATGGTGCTGACCCAGTTGAACACTTTCACCCCGGTGGGCACCGCGATCAGCATGGTGGCGTACATGAAGAACAGCTCGCCGACCACCGGAATACCCACCACGAACATGTGGTGCGCCCAGACAATAAAGGAAAGAAACGCGATCGCGCCGGTGGCGTAGACCATCGAGGTGTAGCCGAACAGCGGCTTGCGCGAGAACGCCGGGATGATCGAACTGACCGCGCCGAACGCCGGCAGGATCATGATGTACACCTCGGGGTGGCCGAAGAACCAGAACACGTGCTGGAACAGTACCGGGTCACCGCCGCCGGCGGCACTGAAGAAACTGGTACCGAAGTGGATGTCCATCAGCATCATGGTCACCACTCCGGCCAGTACCGGCATCACTGCAATCAGCAAGAAGGCAGTGATCAGCCAGGTCCAGACGAACAGTGGCATCTTCATCAAGGTCATGCCCGGGGCACGCAGGTTGAGGATGGTGGCGATCACGTTGATCGCGCCCATGATCGAACTGATGCCCATCAGGTGGATGGCGAATATAAAGAAGGTCACGCTTTCCGGTGCGTAGGTAGTCGACAGCGGCGCGTAGAAGGTCCAGCCGAAGTTCGGCCCGCCGCCCGGCATGAACAAGGTCGAGACCAGCAGCAGGAAGGCCGCCGGCAACAACCAGAAGCTGAAGTTGTTCATTCGCGGCAGGGCCATGTCGGGCGCGCCGATCATCAACGGAATCATCCAGTTGGCCAGGCCGACAAACGCCGGCATCACCGCACCGAACACCATCACCAGGCCATGCATGGTGGTCATCTGGTTGAAGAATTCCGGCTGCACGATCTGCAGGCCCGGTTGGAACAACTCGGCGCGGATCACCATGGCGAACGAGCCGCCGAGCAGGAAGGCGATGAAGCTGAACCACAGGTACATCGTGCCGATGTCTTTATGGTTGGTGGTCAGCACCCAACGCATCAGGCCCTTGGCCGGTCCGTGGGCGTGGTCATGACCGTGGCTGTGGTCGTCGATCACTGCGCTCATGTCCTGTCTCCTGCAGTCCAGTGGCTGGTGCGGGTACACGCGTCAAGCCGGCTCATTTGCTTTCTGCCTGCTTGAGCGCCAGCACATCTTTTGGCGTGACCATGTCGCCCTTGTTGTTGCCCCAGGCGTTACGTTCGTAGGTCACAACCGCGGCGATATCCACTTCCGACAGTTGCTTGCCGAAGGCGGCCATGGCGGTGCCCGGCTTGCCATGGAAGACAATGCCCAGGTGATCTTCCTTGGGCCCGGTGGCAATTTTCGATCCCTTGAGAGCCGGAAACATCGGCGGCAGGCCCTGGCCTTCGGCCTGGTGACAGGCCACGCAGGTGGTGTGGTAGACCTTGTCACCACGCTCGACCAGCTCCTGCAGCGTCCATTCCTTGCTGGTCAGCTCCTTGAGCTTGGCGGCTTCTGCCTTGCGCTCGCCGAGCCAGGTGTCGTAGTCGGCCTTGGACTTGACCTCGACCACCACTGGCATGAAGCCGTGATCCTTGCCGCACAGTTCAGTGCATTGGCCACGGTAGATGCCAGGCTTCTCGACCCGAGTCCAGGCCTCGTTGACGAAGCCCGGGATGGCGTCGCGCTTGACCGCGAAGGCCGGTACCCACCAGGAATGAATAACGTCGGCGGCAGTCACCAGAAAGCGCACCTTGGCCCCGACCGGCAGCACCAGCGGCTGGTCGACTTCGAGCAGGTAATGCTCGTCCTTGGGGGCTTTGTTGTGGATCTGGTCGGCGGGGGTGGCCAGGTTGCTGAAAAACTCGACGTCCTGGCCCAGGTATTTGTAGTGCCACTTCCACTGGTAGCCGGTGACCTGGATATCGATATCCGACTCACTGGCATCGTAGATATCAATCAGGGTCTTGGTCGCTGGAATGGCCATGGCCACCAGGATCAGGAACGGCACCACCGTCCACATGATCTCGACCCAAGTGTGTTCGTGAAAATGCGCAGGTTGCTGGCCGGTCGAACGACGGTGAATGATCATCGACCAGAACATCGCGCCAAAGACCACCAGGCCAATGATCACGCAGATCCAGAAGATGGTCATGTGCAGGTCGAACACTGCGTTGCTGACTTCAGTCGCCCCTGGCGCCATGTTCACGGTCCAGGCGGCGTTGGCCTGACCGAATACCGACCACAACAGGAGGCCCATCCAGACATGTGGATGTCGCATCATTGCGGGTTCCCCTTATCGTTCTTGTTATCCCGGAGGCGTGGACCTACGGCTAAGGGTACGGCGGCCAAGACTGCGAACTTCGACGACCGAGCCCCTGCGAACTGCAGTCGGGCCTCATCAGCGAATCACTTTCAAACCGGAGTATAGACAGCGACTTCGACCACGCAACGCGACGCGGGAAATCAAAGGGAACAGGTTGAACGTTTGCGCGCCAGCCCGCGGACTGCCTGGCGTACGGCACAATGATGGCATTTCGATATAATCGCAGAATATAAGTGGCTTCGGGTTATGCCAAATACGTCTTAGTCGATTGCAGAATAGAGCTAACTTAGTGTCTTCCGTTTGTCACGCCTTTACCCTGGAGCTGTCATGAACATCGCCGCTTTGCGCGAGCAGATCACCCGTGCCCATCAACATGAGACCGAAACCGGCCAACTGAAAGAGCAACTCGTCCAACAATTGCCACACCTGCACCCCTCGATCCAGTTGCCTGAAATCGACGCTCAAGGTGCATTGACCCGCTTCGTCGGCGCTTACATCGAGCAGGTTCCAGAAATGCTGGAAGCTGCCAATTCCGTTGCCCGCGAGGCCGGTATCGAATCGCAGATCAAGCCGGTGCTGAAAATCGCCGAGCAATATTTCCTGCAACCGCCTGCCATCACCAATACCCACCTGGGCCTGGGATGTCTGCTGGACGAAGCCTACCTAGCGCATCGCTTGGTGGAAGAAGTGAACGACCTGTACATCAAGCACTTCAATCAACCGCTGATCCCGCTGGACACTACCGTGGCCAACCTGATCGCCCACCAACTGATCGGTGAAGAATTCGCCAACCAGCTCGATGAAGTGGTACACCACTCGGTAGACGAAATGCTCAATGAAGAGAGCTTCGCACTGGAGTCGGTGGAGCAGTACCGCGACAAACTCAGCAGCCCGGCAACCGGCGCCGCATGGAAGCGCTGGCCATGCTTGTCGCGCCAACTGGGCGTAGGGCTGGAGCTGGATCAGTCGGCCTGATGTGTTAGCAATAGCGGGGCAAGCGGCTACAAGCAGCTTGCCCCCGATCACCTGAATCAGGCCCCCAGTCCCGCTGTCGTGCGCACCCGCCCTTCCACCCGCCGCTTCAGGCGACGCTGCTCGATCACCAACCTCGAGCCATTGCCAGCATTGGCCCGCCCCCAGTCCTCGAGCAGTTCGAGGCATGAATGGTCGATGTAGCTGAGGTTGGCCAACGGCACATGCAGCGTGGTGCCGGACGGAATGCCTTCGAGCGCCTGGGCCAGGGCCGGCACCTTGAGGAAGGTCGCCGCACCGCTCAACCTGAGTTCCAGATGTCCCGGTGTGTCGAGGCTGACCACGCTGATCTTCAGACGCGCCGCCTTGAACGCCAGCTTGAGAAGTGTCAGAGCAAACCCAAGCAGCACTCCCGTCAACAGGTCAGTGAAGATGATCGCCAGCGCCGTCGCGGCATAAGTGAACATCGGCATCCGGCCATATCGGCCCAAACCGCGAAACGCCTTGAAGTCGACCAATTTGAACCCGGTGTAAACCAGCACACCCGCCAGGCTCGCCACCGGTATCTGCTGCAGCACGCTGCTGAGCACTACCACAAATGCCAGCAACCACACCCCATGCAGAATCGCTGAAATCCGGGTGCGCGCACCGGCCTGTACGTTGGCTGAGCTGCGTACAATCACGCCGGTCATCGGCAACGCACCCAAGACCCCGCAGAGCATATTGCCCATACCCTGGGCGGATAATTCTCGGTCAAAATCCGAGCGTTGACCGTTGTGCATCCGATCCACCGCCGCCGCCGACAGCAAGGTTTCGGCACTGGCGATGAAGGCCAGGGCAAAGGCGGCAATCAAAAGATTGGGATCAGCAAGATTGAGCAGGTCGGCCGGACGCAACCAGTCGATGGCCTGGCTCAAGTCAGCCGGCACCTGCACCCGGTTCACCGGCAGCATCAACCAGATGCAGATTGCGGTCATCAGGGCAACGCCAAGCAAGGCCCCTGGCACAAAACGCAAAGCGTGCGGCCGCATACGCTCCCAGCCCCACATCACGGCAATGGTACCCAGCCCCAATGCACCGGCTTGCCAGCCATTGCCCGCCGTTTCAAGCGGCAGTGCCTTTTGCACCGTGGCGGGAAACCCCATCAGATTGGCAAGCCCCGACGGCTGCGGCGCACTGTCGAACATCACATGTACCTGGGATAGCACAATCAACACGCCAATGCCGGCCAGCATGCCGTAAACCACTGCCGGCGCCGTTACCCGAAACCAGCAGCCCAGGCGTAAGCGCCCGGCCAGCAACTGCAGCAATCCGGCCAGCAGCAGGATGGGACCCAGCATGGCCACGCCATGCTGGCGCACCAACTCGAATACCAATACCGCAAGGCCTGCAGCCGGGCCGCTGACCTGCAAGGGCGAGCCGGCCAGCCAGCCCACCACAATGCCGCCGATGATTCCTGTGATCAGGCCTTTGGCCGGCGGCATGCCGGAAGCAATGGCGATGCCCATGCACAACGGCAGGGCCACCAGAAACACCACCACCGAGGCCAGCAACTCACGCGGCAAGGCCGCTTTGACTTGTGTCTTGTTCACCGTGTCACTCCTTCTTTTTTCGTTTCACAGCCATTCCAATGGCCGATGGCACACCCCTGACAGACGTGCAGGCGCAAACCGCCAGGCGAGCCGGCAGACAATCAGGGGAATTCAAGGCAGCCGATGACCAGGCCGCACCCGTCGGGTGCGGCCGTCAATCAGCGTGTTGCGGGAGTTTCAGGGACGCTTAGTAGCGACCTCTAGGCGTAGCGCAGGGAATTGGCTGGCCTGCGGCCAGGGGCAGGAAACTGTCGCTGGCGGCGTCGTACGCTTCAATCTGACTGGTTTCGATGTCATAGATCCAGCCATGGATATACAACTGGCCAGCCGCCAGGCGCGAGGCTACCGAAGGGTGTGTACGCAGGTGGTGCAGCTGGGCAATGACGTTTTCCTTGGTCAGCACTTGCATGCTTTCGTGCTCGCTGCCGCACGAGCAGTTGTCTTCAACCACGGTGCGGGCTACTTCGGCATGGCGCAGCCAGGCTTTGACCGTCGGCATCTTCTCCAGGCTGTTGGGGTTGAGCACCGCGCGCATGGCGCCACAGTCGGAGTGGCCGCAAATGATGATGTGGTGTACACCCAGCGCCAGGACGGCATATTCGATGGCGGTCGAAACGCCGCCGTTCATCTGCCCGTAGGGCGGCACGACGTTACCGACGTTACGCGTGACGAACAGATCGCCCGGTGAGCTCTGGGTGATCAGCTCAGGTACGATGCGTGAGTCGGCACAGGTGATGAACATCGCACGGGGCGTCTGCGCGGTGGCGAGCTTCTTAAACAGCTCTTGTTGCTCAGGAAATACGTCATGGTGAAACCGCAGAAAGCCATCGACGATATGCTTCAGGGCGGCATCGGCACTCTCGGCAGGCACTTCCGGGACAGCCTTGGATGGGTCCTTTACGGGCATGTTTCATCCTCTTTGACGGTTTTAGGTTAAGTCCATTTTACCGGGTTGATGATTGGAACAGCACATGGCATTTAGATGACAAGTGCCAGCCAATAATCACTTAAATCGTTGGCTGAATTCCTACGCTACTCGGCGAAACTTAACTCAAACTGAATTCGGAGGCTCTAGAACAGGCGTTCCAGACCATGAAACAAGTGCAGTAGATAGTATCAAAAAAACATTAATGGCCAATACCCATTATTGTTTTCACAGTAACGACATCTGCCCACCTGGCGGACAAAACGCACTGCAATCAAGGGCATAGCCCTCGCGTCGGTTGAGCCCCAACCGACGAAGCGCCTTGCTGAAGCGTTGCGCCAACAACTCGGCAAACACACCCTCACCACGCATGCGAGCACCGAAACGACTGTCGTAGAGCTCGCCGCCACGGCTTTGGCGGATCAGACTCAACACATGCGTGGCACGCTGCGGGTAATGGTCCTGCAGCCATTGTTCAAACAGCGGCGCTACTTCCAGGGGCAGGCGCAACATCATGTAGGCGGCACTGAGCGCGCCGGCCGCCTTGGCCGCCTCGAGCAGGTGCTCAAGCTCGCTGTCGTTGATCATCGGGATCATGGGTGAGCACAGTACGCCAACCGGAATGCCCGCCTCACTGAGTACACGAATGGCCCGCAGTCGAGCCTTGGGTGCTGCGGCGCGGGGTTCCAGGGTGCGCTTGAGCTCATCATCCAGGGTAGTGAGGCTGATCATCACCGCCACCAGCCGTTGCTGGGCCAGCTCGGCCAGTAGATCGAGGTCGCGCAGGATCAGCGAGCCCTTGGTCACGATGGTGACCGGGTGGCGATAACGCAGCAGTACCTCCAGCAGCCGTCGGGTGAGCTTCTGTTCACGCTCGATGGGTTGGTAGGGATCGGTATTGGAGCCCAGGTTGATCGGTGCGCACACATAGCCTGGCTTGCTCAATTGCTGTTCGAGCACCGCCGCCGCGTTGGTCTTGGCGATCAACTTGGTTTCAAAGTCCAACCCGGGCGACAGGTCCCAATAGGCATGGCTGGGCCGCGCATAGCAGTAGATGCAGCCGTGCTCACAACCTCGATAAGGGTTGATCGAGCGGTCGAAGGGCAGGTCAGGCGAGTTGTTGCGGGTGATGATGGTCTTGGCGGTTTCGATCCGCACTTCGGTGCCCTGGGTAAGGGGCACTTCCTGATACCAGCCATCGTCCTCGGCCACCGAACGGTTCGGGGCAAAGCGGTTATGCGGATTGCTCGTGGTGCCACGGCCCCGCACCGGGCCTTGAGGAATAGACATGAAAACGCCCCGATAACTGTTTTTATATACAGTACACGGGGCGTTTGTGCGATGCCAGTACCGCCGGGCGCGCGCCTTACTCGGCTGGCTTCTTCAGCTTCGGATTGGGGAAGAACTGCACCGTCTGTACCTTGGCCTCTGCCGGCTTTGGCTCGACCTTGTTGACCCGGGTCCCCAGTTCCTTGGGCACCGACAACCCCTGCTCGTTGAGCGTGTCGGAGAACCCACAGGCCACGCACTCGCGGTGCGGAACGCTGTCTTCGCTCCACATCATGAGTTTGTCCGGCTCGCTGCACGCCGGGCAGACAGCCCCGGCGATAAAGCGTTTTTTCGTCTTGATCACGGGCGCATCACTCATGCCGCCACTTCCTCACTCAGGCCACAATGGCGCAAGAGTGCATCGATTGACGGCTCACGGCCACGGAAGTCGACGAACAGCAGCATCGGTTCCTGGGAGCCACCACGGGCGAGAATCGCTTCGCGGAAGGCACGACCGGTGTCGGCATTGAGCACACCTTCTTCTTCAAACCGCGAGAAGGCATCGGCCGAGAGCACTTCAGCCCACTTATAGCTGTAGTAACCAGCCGCGTAACCACCGGCGAAGATATGCGCAAAGCTGTTGGGGAAGCGGTTGTACGCCGGTGGGCGCATGACCGATACCTCGTCGCGGATGCCTTCAAGCACCTCCAGCACACTGCGGCCATCACCCTGGCTGGCATGCAGTTCGAAGTCGAACAGCGAGAACTCCAGCTGGCGAACCATCATCAGGCCGGACTGGAAGTTCTTCGCCGCCAGCATCTTCTCCAGCAGGTCCTGAGGCAGCGGCGCACCGGTTTCGTAGTGACCGGAAATCAGCGCCAGGCCATCAGGCTCCCAGCACCAGTTTTCCATGAACTGGCTCGGCAGCTCCACGGCATCCCAGGCCACGCCGTTGATGCCGGAAACACCGGCGTGCTCGATGCGGGTCAGCAGGTGGTGCAGGCCATGACCGAACTCGTGGAACAGGGTGGTGACTTCGTCGTGGGTCAGCAGCGCCGGCTTGCCAGGCGCGGCAGGGGTGAAGTTGCACACCAGGTTGGCCACCGGGCTTTGCAGTTGGCCGTCTGCGGCGCGACGACGATCGCGCGCGCCGTCCATCCAGGCACCGCCACGCTTGTTGGCGCGGGCATAAAGGTCGAAGAAGAAGCGGCCCACATGCTGACCGTGCTCCTTGATCTCGAACAGGCGAACATCCGGGTGCCAGGTGTCGAAGCCTTTCAGTTCGGCAATCTCGATGCCGTAGAGGCGCTGGACGATGGCGAACAACCCGGACAGCACCTTGTCGATCGGGAAGTAGGCGCGCAGGGTTTCCTGGGAAACGCTGTAGCGCTGCTCGCGCAGTTTTTCACCGTAGAAACCACTGTCCCAGCTTTGCAGGTCTGCGCAGCCCTGTTCGGCGGCATAGGCCTTGAGCTGAGCCAGGTCCTGCACCGCGAACGGCTTGCTGCGCTTGGCCAGGTCTCGCAGGAAGCTCAGTACCTGATCACTGGATTCGGCCATCTTGGTGGCCAGGCTCAGCTCGGCATAGTTGGCATAACCGAGCAGCTCGGCCAGTTCCTGGCGCAAGTCGAGGATTTCGCGCATCACCGGGCCGTTGTCGAACTGGCCGGCATTGGGGCCCTGGTCGGAGGCACGGGTGCAGTAGGCGGCGTAGATTTCTTCGCGCAGGGCGCGGTCCTCGGCGTAGGTCATCACCGCGTAGTAGCTCGGGAACTCCAGGCTGATCAACCAACCCTCAAGGCCCTTGGCCTGAGCGGCAGCGGCCATTTGCGCCTTGGCCGAATCTGTCAGGCCGGCGAGGGCGGCTTCGTCGGTGACGTGCTTGGTCCAGGCCTGGGTGGCATCGAGCAACTGGTTGGAGAAGCGGCTGCCCAGCTCGCTGAGCTTGCTCTGCACTTCGGCATAACGCTGCTGCTGATCGGCCGGCAGGTCGATACCCGACAGGCGGAAGTCACGCAGGGCATGTTCGAGAATAGTCTTTTGGGCCACATCGAAGCCTGCCGCTTCGGGGCTGGCAATCAGTGCCTCATAGGCCTGGAACAGCTCGCGGTTCTGGCCCATTTCGGTGGCGTAGGCGCTCAATGCCGGCAGGCAGGCCTCATAGGCCTCGCGCAGTTCGGCGCTGTTGCACACGGCATTGAGGTGGCTGACCGGACTCCAGGCGGCGCCCAGCCGGTCGTTGAGCTCGTCCATGGCCAGGATCAGGCCAGCCCAGCTTGGCTGCTGGCCCTGGGTCTTGAGAATCTGGGCAATCGCGGTACGGTTGTCGGCCAGGATCTGTTCAATCGCCGGCTGCACATGCTCGGCACGGATTGCCGAGAAGGGCGGCAAGTCATAAGACTGCAGTAGCGGGTTGGTCGCACTCACGGTTAAACACCTTGGCAGAAGAAACACCGGACCATCTTAATTACAATCGACGCCGACCGCAGCCCTATCAATACCAAAGAGAACTCCTATCATGGCCATCCGCAGCTTCCAGAACCACACCCCCCGTCTGGGCGAACGCGCCTTTGTCGACCGCAGCGCGGTGGTGCTGGGTGATGTCGAGATCGGTGCTGACAGCTCGGTGTGGCCACTGACCGTGGTCCGCGGCGATATGCACCGTATCCGCATCGGTGCGCGCACCAGCGTGCAGGACGGCAGCGTGCTGCACATCACCCATGCCGGGCCCTTCAACCCCGATGGTTTCCCTCTGCTGATCGGTGACGAAGTAACCATTGGTCACAAAGTCATGCTGCACGGCTGCACGCTGGGCAACCGGATCCTGGTAGGTATGGGCAGTACCATCATGGATGGCGCTGTGGTCGAAGACGACGTAATCATTGGCGCCGGTAGCCTGGTGCCGCCGGGCAAGCGGCTGGAAAGCGGCTTTCTGTACGTCGGCAGCCCGGTCAAACAGGCCCGGGCCCTGACCGAAAAGGAGCGGGCATTCTTCCCCTACAGCGCCAGCAACTACGTCAAACTCAAGGACCAGCACCTGGCCGAAGGCTACCACCTGCCTGAGTAAACCTGCCTGACGCCCTTACCGAGATTGCCATGCACCAGCAAAACATCCTCTTCGACCTCGACGGCACCCTGACCGACCCGCGCCTGGGCATCACCCGTTCGATTCAGTACGCCCTGGCCAAGCTCGGCATCGACGAGCCCGACCTGGCGCGCCTGGAACACTTCATCGGCCCGCCGTTGCTGCAAGCCTTCATGCAGTTCTACAGCTTCGATGAGGCCAAGGCCTGGGAGGCTGTGAACTTCTACCGCGAGCGCTTCAAGGTAACGGGGCTCTATGAGAACCGGGTATTCGACGGCGTCAACGAACTGCTCGAAGCCCTAAACGGGCAGGGCAGGACGCTGTACATCGCCACCTCCAAGCCATGGGAGTTCGCCCGTGAAATCGCCCGCCACTTTGAATTCGATCATCACTTCAAGGTGATCTACGGCAGCGAACTCGATGGCACCCGGACCAACAAGGTCGAGCTGATTGCCCACCTGCTGGCCGAAGAGTCACTGGACCCGGCGCAGACCCTGATGATCGGCGACCGCAAGCACGACCTGATCGGGGCTCGCAGCAATGGCCTGCAGGCAGTCGCCGTGGGGTATGGGTTTGGCAGCCACGAAGAACTGACGGCGGAGCAACCGGCTTATCACTTTGCCACGTTGGGTGAGCTGCACCGGGCATTTGTGCGAGGCTGAAGATGTCATCGCGGGGCAAGCCCGCTCGCATCGGAGCGAGCTTGCCCCGCGATACTTTCCAAGGCTTGCCGACGCTGCACCAAAGGCAATCGCCCCAGCG
Source organism: Pseudomonas vranovensis (assembly GCF_040438935.1). NCBI lineage: Bacteria > Pseudomonadati > Pseudomonadota > Gammaproteobacteria > Pseudomonadales > Pseudomonadaceae > Pseudomonas > Pseudomonas vranovensis. The sequence continues at coordinate 4,830,264 of NZ_CP159259.1, forward strand.
CCTCGACTCGCTCATAAAACGCCTGCCAATCTGCACCCACCTCGGCAAACAACCCCGCAAACGCCGGCACCCATTGATCGTACAAACCGAACGGCAGCAACTTGGCATTGTTCATCGGTGCATCGATCCAGGCGTCATACCGCCCCACACCCTTCCACTGGGTATCGCGCAGCACCCGGTATTCCCGGCGCAAACGCTCGAACTCAGCCTGCTTTCCCGCTCGCATGGCAGGCGCGGTCAGTGGTGCGGCATACAGCGCTTTGAGCCGCTCCCGGCCGGCCAGCACCAACTCGACAAACTGGTCGCGCTGCACGTTCTCGCTCTGTTTTTGCGCTGGCAAACCGCGAGCCGCGCGCCACTGGCGGGTGCCTTCCTGCTCGACGAACGTGGCAAAGGATTCATTGAACGCCGTGTCGTCTGCGACATAGAACCGCTGGTGCGCCAGTTCGTGGAAGATCACCGTGGCCAGGCGCTCATCCCCCCAGCGCAACATGGTGTTGAGAATGGGGTCATCGAACCAGCCCAGGGTCGAGTACGCCTCCACACCACCGATGTACACATCCAGCCCTTGCTGCTTCTGCAACGCCGCCGCACCCCGCGCCGCGCCCTGGCTGTAAAAGCCGCGATAGGCGACGCACCCGGCAATCGGAAAGCAATGAGTTTGCGGGTCGAGGGAAAATTCCGGAGTGGCGAACACGTTCCAGACCACGAAGGGACGCTTGAGGTCGGCATACACCCGATAACTGCGGTTATCCGGCAGCTTGAGGTGTGAACTGGCAAACGCCCGGGCGTGTTCGGCCTGCAACAGATGCTCGCGTAGCTGCGGGGCGGTGGCGGGATCAGCCACCACATCCGCGACTGGCTGGCGTGCCTGCAATAGTTGCCATTGGCCACTGGCCAGCTGCCCGTAGTAGCTGACACTGATACAACCGTTCAGCAGAACGCCCAGCGACAGGGGAACCAAACAGCGAAAAATGCGGTCGAGTGCCCGGTGACTTGAGCGCAACAAAAGAAATAGTCGAAGCATCCGCGTCCCGTCTTCTCGCTCAAGGGTTTATCCGCTTAAAGACTATCTTGCCCGGCTGGAGTTTTGCCATGCGTACACTGCTTGTCGTTAGCGGTTTTGTGCTGTTGTCCGGCTGTGCCGGTCTGCCTGCCCCCGATCCCAACCAGGCCTGGATCGACCTCGCGCCGAGCCCGGACGAAGCCCTGCATGCCGTGCAAGTGGACGATCGCGACTGGGCCGACAAACGCTATTTTGAAGTACCACCGGGCAGCCACGAGCTGACCGTGCGTTACCTGTTCCCGGTCACACCGAGCAATATCGGGCCAGCCAGCGAAACGCTGTGGCGCGACTGCCAGTTGAACGTGAAATACAAGGATTTCAATGCCGGGCAGCGCTATCACCTGGAAGCCGGCAGTATTGGTTTCCGACCCTGGGCAAGGCTGTTCGATGGCGAAGGTAAATTGGTGAGCAAAGGGCTACCGGCGGGCTGCCAGCGTACCTGATAGTGCGAATGGCGCTATGCTTGTGCTTTGTAGCTTGCAAGCGGGAGTTTGCCATGCGCCAGCCAATGATGCTGATTGCCCTCAGTACCCTGGGGGCTTGCGCCAGCCCCTTGCCCCCAGTCGATAACAAGCAAGCCTGGGTCGACCTCTACACCATGACACCCGGCAAACTGCTGATGGCCGACCGCCTGGACGGCGAGCGCCTGAGCGACGGGCGTTTTTTCCAGGTCACCCCCGGCAAGCACGAGCTGACCGTGCGTTTCGACTACGAGGTGTATGCCGGTGGTTTCTCGGTCGATCCGGTCGACCGCACCTGCTACCTGAAAGTGCGCTACGACCATTTCGAAGCCGGCAAACGCTACCGCCTCGAAGCTCGGGCGCCGGCCATGCAGCCGAGCGCCTATCTCTATGACCCGCAGCGCAAAGTCGTTGCCGAAGAAGACAACGACATCTTCTGCATCCCCTGACGCCTAGCGATCATTTTTCTGGTAGATGATCTTCTTGGTGCCACCGTCGCAACTGCCCACCACCATGTTCTGGTCATGGACTTCGTCGTTACGCACGATTTCCAGGGTATAGGACGTTACCCCGCGGGCCTGGATCTTCGCCTCGATCTCGGCCTTGAGTTCTTCGCAGGGTTTGGGCGCAGCCAGTGCGGTAGTCGCCAGCAATGACGCCAGCACAGCGATTGCGACACGAATCATGGGACAGCTCCTTGTGGCGGCAAATAGTTTGCCGACGCTCATTTGACCACAAGAAGCGCGCCCCGGTTCTGACTTAACCCACCAAGGTGGCATCCAGGCTGATGGTCGCATTGAGCACTTTGGACACCGGACAACCGGCCTTGGCCTTGTTGGCCACCTCAAGAAACTGCGCCTGGCTGGCGCCGGGGACCTTGGCCTTGAGGATCAGGTGTACAGCCGTGATAGCAAAGCCATCGTCCTTTTTATCGAGCGTCACCTCGGCGATGGTGTCGATGCGATCAGGCGTAAAGCCCGCCTCACCCAGCATCATCGACAGGGCCATGGAAAAACAGCCGGCATGAGCTGCGCCAATCAACTCTTCCGGGTTGGTGCCTGGTTGGTCTTCGAAACGTGTGTTGAACCCATAAGGGTTCTGCTTGAGCGCGCCACTTTCGGTAGAGAGCAGGCCTTTGCCATCCTTCAGGCCGCCTTGCCAAATGGCTGATGCTGTCTTTTTCATACTGCCTCCTGGGTGTTGGAACGGCGCGGGTTGATGCGCTGCCTAAAGTTCAGAGGCCCCCCGTGCGGCCAAGTTCAGCCCGATTTCACCCCAGGCATTGATTCCTCGGGATCTGCCCATACAGAGAAGTAAAGGCCCTGGCGTACTGCCGGCCGCACGACTGCCCAGGAGGCTCAGCAGCCCATGACGCGACTTGCAGACACCAAATTTTCCGCCCTCGATCTGGTTCCAGTTCGCGCAGACGCCGGTCCGGCCCAGTCCCTGCGCAATTCGCTGGACCTGGCGCAGCATGTGGAGAAGTTCGGCTACAACCGTTTCTGGGTCGCTGAACACCACAACATGGACGGCATCGCCAGCTCGGCAACGGCAGTACTGCTCGGCTACCTGGCCGGTGGCACCTCGACCCTACGCGTCGGCGCGGGCGGCGTGATGCTGCCCAACCATGCACCGCTGGTGATCGCCGAACAGTTCGGTACCCTTGAAAGCCTCTACCCCGGGCGAATCGACCTGGGCCTTGGCCGCGCGCCCGGTTCTGACCAGATGACCGCCCGCGCATTGCGCCGCGAGCGCTCCGGAAGCGCCGACGACTTTCCCGATGATGTAGAAGAGCTGGTGCGCTACCTTGGGCCACGCACCCCGGACCAGAAAGTCATCGCGGTGCCAGGCTATGGCACCCAAGTGCCGATCTGGCTGCTGGGTTCGAGCCTGTTCAGCGCCCAGTTGGCCGGTATGCGCGGGCTGCCCTATGCCTTTGCCTCACATTTTGCCCCGCGTTACGTGCACGAGGCCATCCGCATTTACCGTGACCATTTCCAGCCCTCGGCGGTGCTCGACAAGCCGTATGTGATGCTGGGGGTGCCCTTGGTCGCCGCCGATACCGACGAGCAGGCCGATTACCTGGCGACCTCGGTATACCAGCGCATCCTCGCCCTGATGCGCGGCCAGAGCCTGGTGCAGCGTCCGCCCGTGCAGACCATGGACGGCTTGTGGCTGCCTCATGAACGTGAGGCGGTCGGGAGTTTCCTGGGACTGGCGATGGTCGGCGGGCCGCAGAAGATCCGCGCCAAGCTGGAAGTGCTGCTGGAGCAGACCCAGGCCGATGAGCTGATCTTTACCTGCGATGTGTATGAACATGCGGACCGGATCCGGTCCTACGAGCTGCTGGCGCAGGTGATGCAGGGCGATTGAGGAACTGATCGCGGGGCAAGCCCGCTCCCATAACCATTGTGGGAGCGGGCTTGCCCCGCGATGCATTCAACGTTTATAGACGATTTCCTTGGTCCCGCCTTCGCAGGTACCCACGACCTTGCCGCCAGCGGCAGTGCCCTTGTCGACGATTTCCAGTGAATAACCACTGACGCCCTTGGCATCGATCTTGGCGGCTATTTCGCTCTTCAATTCTTCACAGGGCTTGCCCGCAGCCAGCGCAGTGCCTGCCAGCGTCATCAGTCCCAGTGCAACTACCAACTTCTTCATCGATCGCTTTCCTTGTTCAGATCAAAGTAGAGAGGGGCGCCGGCGCACGTCCGGCCGCCTCAGAACTGTGTAACCCAATTGATCCGCACAAGCCAGTGGCACGGATCAGCTATTGGCGATACGGAAGCCCACCTTCAGCGTTACCTGAAAATGCGCCGCCTTGTTGTCCTTGATGTGGCCGCGCGTGTCGACTACCTCGAACCACTCCAGGTGCTTGATGCTCTTGCCGGCTTCCGCCAGTGCATTGTTGATTGCGTCTTCTATGCTGGTGGGCGACGAGCCGACAAGTTCGATTTTCTTGTAGGTGTGGTGATCGGACATGAGCAGTCTCCTTTTCGGGTGTGAGCTTTGAGCCTAGCAGTGCAGGGCTGTTTTACCTGCGAGGGTTGAACGCCGGAGAAAGTTCGACTGCACTTTCTGACACCTGCGAAGTCGGAACCAGAACAGCTCACTCACACCTCGAAGGAGAGTCACCATGGCCAACCATTCGCTGCGTAAAGCGTCGCTGCAAAGCATGGAAGCGGAGATCGAAAGCCTGCTCAAGTCATTGGAAAGCCTCAAGGACGATGCCTCGGACGAGTCGCGCAAAACCCTGAAGACGCTCAAGGGCAACGCCGAGAACGCCTTGCGTCACTCGCGCAGCCTGCTCAGCGATGCCTACGAAGAGGTGAAGACCAAGACTCGCCAAACCGGCCTTGCCACCCGCGATTATGCCCAGGAACACCCTTGGACCACCGCGGGTGTAGCCGTCGGCGCCCTTGGCCTGCTGGCCGCCTACCTGTTGTGCAAACGCGGCAACTAAGCGACCTGGCGCGCCAATTCGGCGCGCAACCACCCGGCCAATTGCTCGGCGCGCCCGTCTGCGGCGCGTCGCGGCACCCATAGCGCCAGCGCCGCCTGGGTCTGGCAAAAGCCCCAGGGCGCAGCCAGCCGCCCGGCACGCAGGTCATCGGCCACCAATGGCTGTGGTGCAATCGCCACGCCCAAGCCTGCCACTGCCGCTTCCAGCAAGTAATACAGGTGCTCGAAATCCTGCCCGTAGCGAAGCGACTCGGGGTCGATACCCTGTTGCTGGGCCCAACTCGGCCAGGCTTGCGGGCGTGAGGAGGTCTGCAGCAGAGTTTCCTCCAGCAGGGCCGTGGCTGGCGCCTGTTGCAGGCGGGCGAAGCCGGCAAAGTGCGGGCTGAGGACAGGGCCGATACGCTCTTCGGCCAGTACATGCACCTGCATATCCGTTGGCCACGGCGGTTCGGCAAACACCAGCAGGGCGTCCAGCCCCGGGCGGCGCGGGTCGAGGTCACCTTCTCCTGCCGACAAGTGCAAGCGCAGTTCGGGCAAATCCGCCTTGAGCCGGCCCAACCGTGGAATGAACCAGCGCGCCAGCAAGCTTCCGGAGCAACCGAGCACGAAAGGCGCATCGGCGCCGCTCTGGCTCAGTTCGGTACACACGCTGCGCAAGCGATCGAATGCATCGAAACTGGCATCGCGCAGGCGCAGCCCGGCATCTGTGAGTTTAATGCCACGCCCGTCCTTGACGAACAGGCTTACCCCCAGATGCTCTTCGAGCACCTTCAATTGCCGGCTCACGGCCCCATGGGTTACGTGAAGTTGTTCGGCCGCCTGACTGACGCTACCGAGCCTAGCAGTGGCTTCAAACGCTCGAAGGGCATTGAGGGGAGGGAGTTCCTGGCGCATAACGTGTGAGTTTTCCTGACATGTTGTCGCAATCTTATCGGTTTTCAGTCGCGCGTGTCGTGGTTACAGTAAAGCCATTCCCGTCTTGATAACGCCCTGGAGCGACCCATGACTCAGACCAATTTCCGCGCCGGCCCTGATGCCAATGGCCTGTTTGGCGCATTCGGCGGCCGCTACGTGGCTGAAACCCTGATGCCGCTGGTGCTCGACCTGGCCCGCGAATACGAAGCTGCCAAGGCCGACCCCGAATTTCTTGAGCAACTGGCCTACTTCCAACGTGACTACATCGGCCGGCCCAACCCGCTGTACTTCGCCGAGCGCCTGACCGAGCACTGCGGCGGCGCAAAGATTTTCTTCAAGCGTGAAGAACTCAACCACACCGGCGCCCACAAGGTGAACAACTGCATCGGTCAGGTGCTGCTGGCCAAGCGCATGGGCAAAAAACGCCTGATCGCCGAAACCGGCGCCGGCATGCACGGCGTGGCCACCGCCACCGTGGCTGCGCGTTTCGGCCTGCCTTGCGTGATCTACATGGGTGCGACCGACATCGAGCGCCAGCAGGCCAACGTGTTCCGCATGAAGCTGTTGGGTGCCGAGATCGTGCCGGTCACTGCTGGCACCGGCACCCTCAAGGACGCCATGAACGAGGCCCTGCGCGACTGGGTTACCAACGTCGACGACACTTTCTACCTGATCGGCACCGTGGCCGGCCCGCACCCGTACCCGGCCATGGTCCGCGACTTCCAGTCGATTATCGGCAAGGAAACCCGCGAGCAGTTGCAGGCCAAGGAAGGGCGCCTGCCCGACAGCCTGATCGCCTGCGTCGGCGGCGGCTCCAACGCCATGGGCCTGTTCCACGACTTCCTCGATGACACCAGCGTGCAGATCATCGGCGTCGAAGCCGGTGGCCATGGCGTCGACACCGACAAGCATGCTGCCAGCCTCAACGGTGGCGTGCCGGGTGTACTGCACGGCAACCGCACCTACCTGCTGCAGGATGCCGATGGCCAGATCACCGATGCCCACTCGATTTCTGCAGGCCTGGACTACCCTGGCATCGGCCCGGAACATGCCTACCTGCATGAAGTGAAACGCGTCGAATACGTCAGCATCACCGACGACGAAGCCCTGGCCGCGTTCCACACCACCTGCCGCCTGGAAGGCATCATTCCAGCCCTGGAAACCTCCCACGCGCTGGCAGAAGCGATCAAACGCGCCCCGACCCTGCCCAAGGAACACTTGATGGTGGTGTGCCTGTCCGGCCGTGGCGACAAAGACATGCAAACCGTGATGAGCCATATGGCCGCCCAGGAGAAACAGGCATGAGCCGTCTTGAACAACGCTTCGCAGAGCTCAAGGCCGAGGGCCGCTCCGCACTGGTTACCTTCATTACCGCAGGCGACCCGGGCTACGACGCCTCGCTGGCAATCCTCAAGGGCCTCCCGGCTGCCGGTGCCGACGTGATCGAACTGGGCATGCCGTTCACCGACCCGATGGCCGACGGCGTAGCCATCCAGCTGGCGACCCTGCGGGCTCTGGATGCCGGCCAGACCCTGGCCAAAACCCTGCAGATGGTTCGCGAATTCCGTGTCGACAACCAGACCACCCCGATCGTGCTGATGGGTTACTACAACCCGATTCACCGCTTTGGCGTCGAGGCCTTCGTGGCCCAGGCCAAGGAAGTGGGTGTGGATGGCCTGATCATCGTCGACCTGCCGCCCGAGCACGACGCCGAGCTGGCGACCCCGGCCCAGGCTGCCGGCATCGACTTCATCCGCCTGACCACCCCGACCACCGACGACGTGCGCCTGCCGCGTGTGCTGGAGCGCAGCTCCGGCTTCGTCTACTACGTGTCGGTAGCGGGCGTGACCGGTGCAGGTTCGGCCACCACCGAACACGTCAGCAGCGCAATCGAGCGCCTGCGTCGGCATACCGACCTGCCGATCAGCGTTGGTTTTGGTATTCGTACGCCAGAACAAGCGGCCGCGATTGCCAGGTTGTCCGATGGCGTGGTGGTAGGGTCGGCGCTGGTCGACAAGATCGCCACTGCCAAGACGGCCGAGCAGGCCGTGGGTGATGTGCTGGAGCTGTGCTCGGCGCTGGCCCAGGGTGTGCGGGCTGCGCGCAAGGCTTGAAGCCTGATCGCGAGGCAAGTCGAGACGTCTCGACTTGCCCCGCGATGACTATTCAAAGATCGACAGATCCAGAGGCCGCACAGCCCCCATCCAGATCGCATGATCCCGGTGATCCGCCAGCTCATCCCCGGTCAGCGGATGCAAAAACACCACCAGCCCCCGCCGATACAACGCCAGCCATGGCAATACCACTCCCACCACTTCAGGCCCGAACGCCAGCTGGCAGCTCCAGTCCGGATGCGGTCCGACCGGCTTCTGGTGCATGCGCCCCATGGTCACCGGAAACAACGTGGCCGCCTCTTCACACAACTGCCGGGCCTGCTCCAGGGTGCTGGCGTCGTAGTACACGTGGGCGTGATATCCCTTGATCCTCTGCACGAAAACTCCTGAATCTCTGCGAACCCCGGCCTTAGTCCGGGAGTCAAACAATCACCCGTACGCAACGGAGTGATGACGTGAAAAATGCCGAAACCTACATCCTCAAGGTCACGCTGTTCGGCGCCCTGAGCAGCCTGGGCAGTGCGCTGATGGCCGAGCTGCTCAAGCGCCAGCACGAAGTGATCGTGATCGTCGACGATCTCAACCAACTGGCACCCCGGCCGGGCTTGCACTGCAAGCATGGCGGGCTCAAGGATGCCGACCAGGCCGAACAAGGTGCAGCAGGGAGCTCGGCGGTCATCTGCCTGTTGCCTGCGCTGGCACCTGATGACCCTCGTGAACAACTTCATGCCGTCCACGCGTTGGTCGATGGCATGTCTCGCACGACTATACGCCGGCTCCTGCTGGTCGGCGATTTCAGCGTGCTCGAGCATCCCGACGGTCATAGCGAGCAACACCGCCAGTGCATCGGCCATATGGTCGACCTGCTGCAGCGCAGCACCCTGCAATGGACGCTGATCAATGCCCCGCAGGCGGTCGCTGGCCTGGGCATCGAGCACTTCCATCACACCCACGGCACCCTCGAACCGGGCCTTGCCGAGCCACTGCAACGCCTGGCGCGGGTCGCTGCGGGGATGGTCGATACCCTGGAGCTCAAACTGCACCACAGCGAGCATGTGAACTTCGTACTCTAGCGCGCCTGCTCGTCGCGCAGCCATTCGACAAAACGCTCGATCAGCGCGCCCCGGCGTTTGCGCGGTGGCAGCACCACGTAATAGCCACGCGAAGAGCTCACCTGTTCGCGGATCGGCCGGCACAGCAAGCCTTGCTCCAGCAGGTCATCCACCAGATGGCGCCAGCCAATGGCGACGCCCTGACCAGCGATGGCTGCCTGGATGAGCAGGGTGTAGTTGTCAAAACGCAACGGGCCGGGACTCGGCGGGCTGGCAATGCTCAACTGGCGAAACACACCGCTCCAGTCGAACCAGCGGCTGGCACTCTCGCCGCGTAAATGCAGCAGGGGCATTTGCCGCAAGCTGTGCGCCGGCAAGGGCAGAGTGTGCTGCTCGACCAGCCGCGGACTGCATACAGGGAATACTTCCTCATCGAACAGCCAGTGGCTTTCGCCTTGAGGGAAGCGCCCATCGCCAAACAGGATTGCCACATCGATGTCCGGACGCAACATGGCGTGGCTGCGCTCGCTGGTCACCAGGCTGACATCCACCTGCGGGTTGGCCTGGTGAAAGCGCTGCAACCGTGGCATCAGCCAGTAGGCCGCAAAGGCGAAATCGGTAGCGACCTGAAGCACCTCATGCTGGTCGCGGCCGCTGACCTGCGCCACCCCCTCGTCCAAGCAGGCCATGCCCTGATGGACTTGGTCGAACAGTACCTGACCGGCCTCGGTCAGTTCGATGCCGCGATAAATACGATCGAACAGGCGAGCGCCCAACTGTTTTTCCAGTCGCTTGATCTGCTGGCTGACGGCAGGTTGGGTAGTACCCAACTCGACCGCCGCCGTGGTGAAACTGCGCTGGCGAGCAGCGGCTTCAAACACCCGCAAGGCGTCCAGTGATAAACCATCAAGGCTTTCAAACATAAGCTTTGCTAATCCCAGTCATTGCCCGCCATAGGCTTTACCCCTGTTATCCACAGCCGCATGCTCGATGACAGCAGTTTCCCATAACGAACACCTATGGAACGCGGTGACTCCATGAAGCGCAAGAACATTCTTTTCATCATGGCCGACCAAATGGCTGCGCCAATGCTGCCCATCTACGCGCCCTCGCCAATCCGGATGCCGAACCTGAGTCGCCTGGCCGCCGAGGCCGTGGTTTTCGATGCCGCCTACTGCAACAGCCCGCTGTGCGCGCCTTCACGCTTCACCCTGGTCAGCGGCCAACTGCCGAGCAAGATCGGCGCTTACGACAACGCTGCGGACTTTCCTGCCGACATCCCCACCTACGCCCATTACCTGCGCCGTCTCGGCTACCGCACCGCCCTCTCGGGCAAGATGCACTTCTGCGGACCCGACCAGTTGCACGGCTACGAAGAGCGGCTGACCAGTGACATCTACCCCGCGGACTATGGCTGGTCGGTCAATTGGGATGCACCCGACGAACGCCCCAGCTGGTACCACAACATGTCTTCGGTGCTGCAGGCCGGACCATGCATACGCACCAACCAGCTGGATTTCGATGAAGAGGTGGTGTTCAAGGCCCGCCAGTACTTGTTCGATCACGTGCGCGAGGCCGGTGAGCAACCGTTCTGCCTGACCGTGTCGATGACCCATCCTCACGACCCGTACACCATCCCCAAGGCCTTCTGGGACCTGTATCAGGACGACGAGATTCCATTGCCTAGCCAGCACTGCCCCCAAGCAGATCTGGACCCCCACTCGCAACGCCTGCTCAAGGTCTACGACCTGTGGGACAAGCCGCTACCTGTGGATAAGATTCGCGATGCACGTCGTGCCTACTTCGGTGCCTGCAGCTACATCGACAGCAACATCGGCAAGCTGCTGCAGACCCTGGAGGAAACCGGGCTGGCGGACGACACGGTGATTGTCTTCTCCGGCGATCACGGCGACATGCTTGGCGACCGCGGTCTCTGGTACAAGATGCACTGGTTCGAGATGTCGGCACGGGTGCCACTGCTGGTGCATGCGCCGGGGCAGTTCAAGCCTGCACGGGTCGGTGCGGCCGTCTCCACCTGCGACCTCTTGCCTACCTTCGTAGCACTCGCCGGAGGCAGCCTGGACCCCCAGTTGCCACTCGACGGTCGTTCACTGCTGGGCCATCTGCAGGGGCAGGGCGGGCACGATGAAGTGATCGGCGAATACATGGCCGAAGGCACCGTCGGGCCGTTGATGATGATTCGCCGCGGCGCCTACAAACTCATCTACAGCGAAGACGATCCTTGCCTGCTGTTCGACCTGGAGCACGATCCCCAGGAGCGCGAAAACCTCGCCGGTAGTCCCGACCACCAGACGCTGCTGCAGGCTTTTGTCGATGAAGCCCGGCAACGCTGGAACATCCCGCTGCTGCGCCAGCGAGTACTCGACAGTCAGCATCGCCGCCGCCTGGTGGCCGAGGCGCTGGCCATCGGCAAACTGCAGAGCTGGGACCACCAGCCCATGGTCGACGCCAGCCAGCAGTACATGCGCAATCACATCGATCTCGACGACCTGGAACGCAAGGCACGTTATCCACAACCCGCCCAGTAATCACCCTGCGAGGCTGTCATGAGAAGGTTATCCACAAGCATCATTGCGGTTGTCTTGAGCCTTGCCAGCCTCGGCGCCCGCGCCGAGAGCGATTGCACCACCGTGAAAATGGCCGACCCCGGCTGGAGCGATATCGCCGCCACCAACGCCGTGGCCCGCCTGTTGCTCGAAGGCCTGGGCTACAAGACCAGGGTCGACAGCCTGGCGGTGCCCATCATCTATGGCGGGCTCAGGGATGGCTTGGTGGACGTATTCCTCGGCAACTGGATGCCGGCCCAGCAGGGTTTTCACGACAAGTTCGTGGCCAGCGGCGAGGTGCAACAACTGGCGCGCAACCTTGAAGGCACCCAGTTCACCCTGGCGGTCCCCGAGTATGTGTGGGAGGCAGGCGTTCGAGACTTTACCGACCTTCAGCACTTTGCCGATCAATTCGATCAGAAGATCTATGGCATCGGCGCAGGGTCACCAGCCAACCTGTCACTCAAGGACATCATCAAGCGGAATGCCTTCAATCTCGGCGACTGGAAGCTGGTGGAGTCCAGCGAACAAGCGATGCTCGCCCAGGTCCATCGCGCGGCCAAGCGCCAGCGGTTCATCGCCTTCCTCGGCTGGACACCGCACCCGATGAACGTGCAGATGAAGCTGCGCTACCTGAGCGGAGGCGAACAGTGGTTTGGCAGCAATGGCAGCGTCTACACCCTGACCCGCAAGGGTTATCCACAGGCCTGCCCGAACGTGGCGCGGCTGTTCGACAACCTGAAGTTCAGCCAGGACATGGAGAACACCATCATGGCGCAGGTTGTGGATAACAAGGTCAGCTATGAAACGGCGGCCAAGGCCTGGGTGCAAGCGCATCCGGCCCAGCTCGACCATTGGCTCGAAGGTGTGACACGCCTGGATGGTGGCGATGCACGGTCAGCCGTGAAAGCCAGCCTGTAATGGCCCAGCGACTTGCACCGGCGCAGCAGACACCGCACCCTGTGCAGCTTGTGCTTGCGATAGAGACTGCTCATGGCCCGGCCTGACCGCCACCACTTGTTGCCGTTCCTCAGTTGGCTGCCCCAGCAGACCCGGAGCAGTGTGCGCCGCGACCTGCTGGTGGGCCTGAGTGGCGCGATCCTGGCCTTGCCGCAGTCGATCGCCTATGCCCTTATCGCCGGCCTGCCCGCCGAGTACGGACTGTACGCCGCCATTGTACCGGTGCTGATCGCCTGCCTCTGGGGATCGTCGTGGCACCTGATCTGCGGACCGACTGCGGCGATCTCCATCGTGCTCTATGCCAGCGTCAGCCCCCTGGCCATCAGCGGCAGTGACGACTACATCACCCTGATTCTGCTGCTGACGTTTCTGGGAGGGGTCTTTCAGTGGTTGCTGGGACTGTTGCGCTTCGGCGCGCTGGTCAACTTCGTGTCTCATTCGGTGGTGCTGGGCTTTACCCTCGGCGCCGCCGTGGTCATTGCCCTGGGACAACTGCCGAACCTGATGGGGCTCGACCTGCCCAGCCAGGCCACCGCCCTGAAAACCCTGGAAAGCCTGATGGACCATGCCGGCGAGGTCGATTGGTCTTCACTTGGGCTGGGGCTTGGCACCCTGCTCCTTGGCATTACCCTCAAGCTGCTGCGTCCGCGCTGGCCCGGCCTGTTGATAACCCTGGCCGTCGCCAGTGCGCTGGTGTGGCTGTTACCCGGCGTGTTTGGCCATGTGCTGCTGGTGCCCGGCTTCGTCGGCCAACTCCCCCCCTTGAGCCCATTGCCGCTATGGGACCTGGAGCTGATCCTGCGCCTGCTCCCCAGTGCCGTGGCCGTAGGCATGCTGGGCCTGGTGACCAGCCTGTCGATTGCCCGCTCGTTGTCGTCACGTTCGGAGCAGTTGATCGATGCCAACCAGGAGATCCGTGCCCAGGGCCTGTCGAATATGGTCGGCAGCTTTTTCTCCGGCTACCTGTCCTCAGGTTCCTTCACCCGTTCAGGGCTCAGCTATGACGCCGGCGCCCGCTCGCCACTGGCCGGGGTGTTCTCGGCGCTCTGGGTGGCGTTGTTTGCCGTGGCGGGCGCTGGCCTGATCGCGCACATTCCGATCCCGGCCATGGCCGGCAGCATCCTGCTGATCTGCTGGGGATTGATCGATCACCGGGGCATGCGCGCGCTTTGGCGGGTCAGCCGTTCCGAGTTTCTGGTGATGGCGCTGACTGCGGCGGCGACCTTGCTGCTGGAGTTGCAGACCGCCATCTACGCCGGAGTGCTGGCGTCACTGTTCTTCTACCTCAAGCGCACCTCGCGCCCACGGGTGCAGCAATCACGGGAAGGTGATGCCGACGTGCTGCGGGTAGGGGGGTCGATTTTTTTTGGCGCCAGCCATTACTTGCAAGTGCGCCTGCAGCGCTGCCAAGGTCCTGATGTGATCATCGACGCCCGGCAGATCAACTTCATCGACTATTCCGGGGTCGACATGCTGCACCGTGAGGCCCGGCGCCTGGGCCGGGCAGGAGGCAGCCTGACGCTGCATCGGGCGCGGCCGCAGGTGATCGAGGAACTGCACAAGCTGGAAGGCGCTGCGAACTGTCCGATACGGTTCGAGGGGTGAAACCTTCGCGGGGCAAGCCCGCTCCCATCGTAGGAGCGGGCTTGCCCCGCGATTCAATGACCTAACCCCGCGCCAACTGACGGCGAAGCTCATCCAGCACCGGCCCGGTCTCGGGCCGCACGCCACGCCAGATGAAGAACGCTTCAGCCGCCTGCTCGGCAAGCATGCCCAACCCATCCAGCACCTTGGCCGCCTTGTGTGCGCTGGCCCACTGGCAGAACGGCGTCGGCTCCTTGCCATACATCATGTCGTAGCAAACGGTGACGCCCGGCTCGATCAGGTGGGCGGAAATGGGCGGCAGCTCACCGGCCAGGCTGGCGGAGGTGGCATTGATGATCAGGTCGACAGGCTCCTGCAACCAACTGAAACCACTGGCCGCAACCGGGCCGAGGTCGGCGAACTCTCGGGCGAGTTGCTCGGCCTTTTCCACGGTGCGGTTGGCGATCACCAGCGAAGCCGGGTTATGCGCCAGCAACGGCTCCAGCACCCCGCGAACAGCACCACCGGCGCCCAGCAGCAATATACGCTTGCCTGCGAGCTGCACAGCGGCATTGACGGTCAGGTCACGCACCAGGCCCGCACCGTCGGTGTTGTCGCCTTGCAGGCTGCCGTCGGCCAGTTTGCTCAAGGTGTTCACCGCCCCCGCGCGCTTGGCCCGTGGCGTCAGGCTATCGACCAGGCGGTAGGCTTCTTCCTTGAATGGCACGGTGACATTGGCGCCCAGGCCCTGCTTGAAGAATCCCAGGGCGCACGCGGTGAAGTCATCCAGTGGCGCCAGCAGGGTGTTGTATTCCAGCTGCTGGCCGGTCTGGTCGGCAAACAGCCGGTGAATCAGCGGCGACTTGCTGTGGCCGATCGGGTTGCCAAATACAACGTACTGGTCCATTCACGCGGTTCCTGAGTCGGGGCCGGTCTGGCCGGAAAAGTTATCCACAACGGTATCAGCGAACGGGCTTGGCCTCGCCAATCCAGTCACGATCCTGCAGGAAGTACTCGGTCAGGCGAGCCTCTTGACTGCCCGATGCAGGTTTCCAATCGTACCCCCAACGCACCTGCGGCGGCAGCGACATCAGGATCGACTCGGTGCGGCCACCCGACTGCAGGCCGAACAGCGTGCCGCGGTCGTAGACCAGGTTGAACTCGACATACCGGCCCCGGCGGAACTCCTGGAACTCGCGCTGCTGGGCTGTATAGGCCTGGGCCTTGCGGCGCTGGACGATCGGCAGGTAGGCCTCGATATAGGCATCGCCGATAGCGCGCATGAAGGCGAAGCAGGTGTCGAAGTCCCACTCGTTCAGGTCATCGAAGAACAGGCCACCGATGCCGCGCGGCTCGCCACGGTGCTTGAGGTGGAAGTAGCGGTCGCACCAAGCCTTGTAGCGTGGATAGACGTCCGCACCGAACGGTGCACAAGCGCGCTCGGCCACCTGGTGCCAATGCAGGCAGTCTTCTTCGTTGCCGTAGTAAGGGGTCAGGTCGAAACCGCCACCGAACCACCATACGGCTTCTTCACCTTCTTTCTCGGCGATGAAGAAACGCACGTTGGCGTGGGAAGTTGGCACATGGGGGTTGTGCGGGTGGATCACCAGCGACACACCCAATGCCTCGAATCCACGGCCAGCCAGTTCCGGGCGATGGGCGCTGGCCGACGGTGGCAGGCCGCTGCCAAAGACGTGAGAGAAGTTCACACCGCCTTTTTCGATGATCTTGCCCTCGCCGATCACTCGGGTACGGCCGCCGCCGCCGGCTTCGCGGGTCCACGCGTCTTCGACAAAGCGGGCACCGCCGTCTTCGCTTTCGAGGGCGGCACAAATACGGTCTTGCAAGTCGAGCAGGTAGGCTTTCACGGCCTCGGTGCGGCTAGTCATCAGGTCACCTGGAGCGGGCATGAACAAATTCGGCGCGTAGCATACCACCGGCTGCAGGCGGGCCGCAGTTGACGGCGATCAAGCAAAGGCGTCCGATAGGGGTTTGCGAACCGACAGGAGAGTGCAGATGGCCAAGCGTATCCAGTTCAGCCAGCATGGGGGCCCCGAGGTCCTGCATCTGGTCGATTTCGAACCCGCGACCCCCGGCCCGCAGCAAGTGCGGGTCCGTAACCATGCGATCGGCCTGAACTTCATCGATACCTACTTTCGCAGTGGGCTTTATGCGCCACCGGCGTTGCCATCCGGACTGGGCACCGAAGGCGCCGGGGTGGTCGAAGCCGTGGGCGATCAGGTGACGCGCCTGAAGGTAGGCGATCGCGTGGCCTACGGTGGCGGCCCGCTGGGTGCCTACAGCGAAGTCCATGTGCTGCCCGAGGCCAACCTGGTCAAGCTGCCCGACAGTATCAGCTACGAGCAAGCCGCCGCGGTGATGCTCAAAGGCCTGACCGTGCAGTACCTGCTCAAGCAGACCTACGCCGTGCAGCCTGGCGACACCATTCTGTTCCACGCCGCCGCTGGCGGTGTCGGCTCGCTGGCCTGCCAGTGGGCCAAGGCCCTGGGCGCCAGGCTGATCGGCACCGTCAGCAGCGCCGAAAAAGCCGAGCGCGCCAAGGCGCTGGGGGCCTGGGCAACCATCGACTACAGCCGTGAAGATGTAGCGCAGCGGGTACTGGAACTGACCGATGGCAAGAAGTGCTCGGTGGTGTACGACGGCGTCGGCCAGGACACCTGGCTGACCTCCCTCGACTGTCTGGCACCACGGGGTTTGATGGTCAGCTTCGGCAATGCCTCGGGCGCGGTGAGCGGCGTCAACCTGGGGATTCTGGCGCAGAAAGGGTCGCTGTATGTCACCCGCCCGACCCTGGCCTCCTATGCCAACAACGCGGCCAACACCCAGGTGATGGCCGATGATTTGTTCGCAATGATCGCCAGCGGCAAGGTGACAGTGGATATCCAGCAGCGCTATGCGCTGAGTGACGCGGCCAAGGCGCAGACCGAGTTGTCGGCCCGGCGTACGGTGGGGTCTACAGTGTTGTTGCCTTGAATTGATCGCGAGGCAAGCCTGCTCTACAGCGCCTGGAGCAGGCTTGCCCCGCGATGGTCTTACCGCCTCAACCGGCCCGAACGATATCGCCGGTCACCAGGTCGCGAATCACACTTGGATTGCGCCGCCCGCCGAGGGCGCCGCCCAGCACCAGGTCCAACTGGCCGCGGAAATACTGCTCCACCCGCAGCCGGGTACGCGCCGCTGGCCGCCCTTGAGGGTTGGCCGAGGTCGACACCAATGGCCCGACCAGCGCACACAGGTCACGCACCACCGGATGGTCGCTGACCCGCAGGGCCACGGTGTCATGCACCCCGGTGATCCACTCCGGCAACATGTTCTGGTGCGGTACCAGCCAGGTATTGGGCCCAGGCCAGGTGCTGCCCATGCGGTCGAGCCAGATTTCCGGGAAGTCGTCGAACAAGAAGTCGAACTGGCGGATGTTATCGGCGATCAGGATCAGCCCCTTGTCGACCGAGCGAGACTTGATCGCCAGCAGACGGTCCACGGCTTCTTCGTTCCACGGGTCACAGCCCAGGCCCCAGACCGCCTCGGTTGGGTAGGCAATTACCGCACCGGCTCGAATTTCACGCGCAGCTTGTTGCACACGCCAGTTGCTCACCATTGATATCACTCCGCGTAAAGGCTGACGAGCAGTGTACTTAGGCAGGCCGGGCAAACCAACGTCCAGCTTCATTACAGACTCGGCCAGCCACCTCAAGCTCGGTCAACGCCGCCAGCACCCTGGGCAACGGCCAGCCGCTGCTATTGGCAAGCGCTTCGCAGGTTTGCGGTGCCGCCAGCAGCAGTTCCTCCAGAACATGGCGCGTACCGGTCGTTTCACCACCGATTGCAGGCGGTAAGCGCTGCCAGCCCTGCAGGGTTTCCATGATCTGTTCGACGCTTTCGACCAGCAACGCACCATCGCGAATCAACTGGTGGCAACCCTTGGCCCCCGGATGGTGAATCGACCCCGGAATGGCGTACACCTCACGGCCCTGCTCGGCTGCCAGCCGCGCAGTGATCAGCGAACCACTGGCCAGGCTTGCCTCGACCACCAGCACGCCCAACGACAGCCCACTGATGATGCGATTGCGCCTGGGGAAATTGCCCGCCACCGGCCCCGCATCCAGGGGAAACTCCGAAACCACCGCGCTGCCGCGCTCGATCATCGCCGTGGCAAGGGCCCGGTGACGTTGTGGATAAAATTTCTGCAAGCCGGTGCCCAGCACCCCGATAGTGTGCCCTTCGACATCCAGCGCCGCCTGGTGGGCAGCACCATCGACGCCCAGGGCCAGGCCGCTGGTGATGACAAAACCACCCCGCGCCAGGCGGCGGGAAAAGGCGGCAGCGGTATCCAGTGCAGGTCGTGACGCACGGCGACTGCCGATGATCGCCAGCTGTGGTTTCTCCAACAGGGCAGGGTCGCCGGCCACGAACAACAGCGGCGGGGCTGCATCCACTTCGGCCAGCAAGGCGGGATAGGCAGGGTCGTCCCACATCAGCAAATGCTGGTCGCGCCGCTCTAGCCAGGCCAATGCAGCCGCAGCGCCCTCGCGCACTTGCGGGCTGCGGCGCGATTCGGTGCTGGCCGCTGGAATACCCAGCGAATACCAGGCACCCGCCGGCGCGCTCAGCGCTGCCGAGGCACTGCCAAAGGCTTGAATGAGGACGTTGAAGCGATGCGGACCGAGTGCCGGCATCCGGTGCAGGCGCAAACGCGCCTCGAGTTCGGCGGGCGAACAGCCCGGGGAAGGTAACTGCGCCATGACGATCATCCTTGATCGAGGGAGAATCCACACCTTGCACAAGCTGTGGATAACTCTGTTGATAATACTTTGACAACCGGTTGAAGGATCTCCCTGAGCGGCAGCCTTTCAGGCTTGTCGAAACAGGGCTGCGGTTGTCTTGAAACACCTTAGCCGACCTTTGCCAGGTGCCGAATCCGGCGAATCCCTTTATTATGTGTGTTCATGTTTGTATTTCATCGCACAGTGCAGCTCATACGCTTATGGCCATTCTGAACATTCTCGAATTCCCGGACCCGCGCCTTCGTACCCTCGCCAAACCGGTGACGGAAGTCGACGACAGCATCCGCCAGTTGGTCGATGACATGTTTGAAACCATGTACGAAGCCCCTGGCATTGGCCTTGCCGCGACCCAGGTCAACGTACACAAGCGTGTCGTGGTCATGGACCTGAGCGAAGATCGCAGCGCGCCACGGGTGTTCATCAACCCCGAGCTCGAAACGCTGACCGACGACATGGACCAGTACCAGGAAGGCTGCCTGTCGGTGCCGGGTTTCTACGAGAATGTCGATCGCCCGGTACGGGTCAAGATCAAGGCGCTGGACCGCGACGGCAAACCGTTCGAGGAAATCGCCGAAGGCCTGCTGGCCGTCTGCATCCAACACGAATGCGATCACCTGAACGGCAAACTGTTCGTTGATTACCTGTCGACGCTCAAACGCGACCGCATCAAGAAAAAGCTGGAAAAGCAGCATCGCCAGCAAGCTTGATCCCCTCTTCCAGAAGGCTTGCTCCGGCAAGCCTTTTTCTTTTTAAGCGAGAACTCCATGCGCATTGTCTTCGCAGGCACCCCAGAGTTTGCCGCCGAACACCTCAAGGCCCTGATCGACAGCCCCTATGACGTGGTGGCGGTCTACACCCAACCGGATCGTCCGGCCGGTCGCGGGCAAAAACTGATGCCCAGCGCCGTCAAGCAACTGGCTGTGGATAACGGCATCCAGGTGCTGCAACCGCCGACCCTGCGCAATGCCGAGGCGCAAGCCGAACTCGCCGCGCTCAAGCCCGACCTCATGGTGGTGGTCGCCTACGGCCTGATCCTGCCGCAGGCCGTCCTGGATATCCCGCGCCTGGGTTGCATCAACAGCCACGCCTCCTTGCTGCCTCGCTGGCGCGGTGCCGCGCCAATCCAGCGCGCCGTCGAAGCCGGCGACAGCGAGAGCGGTGTGACCGTGATGCGCATGGAAGCAGGCCTGGACACCGGCCCGATGCTGCTGAAGGTGACCACGCCCATCAGCGCCACCGATACCGGGGGCAGCCTGCACGACCGCCTGGCCGAAATGGGCCCACCCGCCGTGCTGCAGGCCATTGCTGGCCTGGCCGCCGGCACGCTGCGAGGCGAGGTGCAGGACGACAGCCTGGCCACCTATGCACACAAGCTGAACAAGGACGAAGCCCGCCTGGACTGGAGCCGCCCGGCCGTTGCGCTGGAGCGCCTGATCCGTGCCTTCAACCCCTGGCCGATCTGCCACAGCACCTTGGCCGGTGAAGCCGTGAAAGTCCTGGCCGCCACGTTATCCACAGGCACGGGCCAACCGGGCGAAATCCTCGGCGCCAGCAAGGACGGACTGATCGTCGCCTGCGGTGAACAGGCCCTGTGCCTGACCCGCCTGCAACTGCCCGGCGGCAAGGCGCTGAACTTCAGCGACCTGTTCAACAGCCGCCGCGAAAAATTCGCCACCGGCACGGTGCTCGGCCAATGAACCCACGTCTGGCGGCCGCCCGCGCCCTGGCGGCAGTGCTGAGCGGCAAAGCATCGCTGAACAGCTCACTGCCTGCGCAACTGGACAAGGTCGACGTACGAGACCGCGGTCTGACCCAGGACCTGGCATTCGGCACTGCACGCTGGCAACCACGGCTGTCGGCCCTGGCCGAGCGCCTGCTGCAAAAGCCCTTCAAGAAGGCCGATGCCGATGTCGAGGCGCTGTTGCTGGTAGGCCTGTATCAACTGCTGTACACCCGCATTCCGGCCCATGCCGCCCTGGGTGAAACCGTGGGCTGTGCCGACAAGCTGAAAAAGCCCTGGGCCAAGGCCTTGCTCAATGCCGTGCTGCGCCGCGCACAACGCGAGAGCAGCGACATTCTCGCCGAGCTCGAACGCGATCCAGTGGTGCGCACCGCCCACCCGCGCTGGCTGCAGAAATCGCTCAAGGCCTTCTGGCCCGAGCAATGGGAAACCATCTGTGCCGCCAACAACGCGCACCCGCCGATGATCCTGCGGGTCAACCGTCGTCATCACAGCCGTGATGCCTACCTGCAGCTGCTGAGCGAGGCAGGCATCGAAGCCACGCCGTGCCAGTTCAGCGTCGATGGCTTTGTGCTCGCCCAGGCCTGTGACGTACGCAGCCTGCCCGGTTTCGATCAGGGCTGGATCAGCGTCCAGGACGAAGCCGCGCAACTGGCCGCCGACCTGCTTGATCTCGCCCCCGGCCAGCGCGTGCTCGATGCCTGCTGTGCCCCAGGCGGCAAGACCTGTCACCTGCTCGAAGCCCAGGCCGGTCTCGATGCTGTGGTTGCCATCGACCTGGAAGCCAAGCGCCTGGTCCGTGTGCGGGAAAACCTCGACCGCCTGGGGCTGGATGCCCAGCTGATTGCCTGTGACGCCCGCGACACCGCCAGTTGGTGGGACGGCAAGGGTTTCCAGCGCATCCTGCTCGATGCGCCGTGCTCGGCCACGGGTGTGATTCGCCGTCACCCGGACAT
Source organism: Pseudomonas vranovensis (assembly GCF_040438935.1). NCBI lineage: Bacteria > Pseudomonadati > Pseudomonadota > Gammaproteobacteria > Pseudomonadales > Pseudomonadaceae > Pseudomonas > Pseudomonas vranovensis. Next base: position 4,851,947 of record NZ_CP159259.1, read on the forward strand.
CAAGATGACCCGCCAGGCCGACGATATTCCGGCCTTGGCCAGCCTTCAGGGCGAGCTGCTCGACGCCTTGTGGCCAACCCTGGAGGTCGGCGGCATCCTGCTCTACGCCACCTGTTCGACCCTGCCGACTGAAAACACCGAAGTCATCGAGGCGTTCCTCGCCCGCACCCCCGGCGCTCGCGAGCTGGACCTGGCGACCCAGGCCGGCCTGCGTCAGCCCCATGGCCGCCAGTTGCTGGCCCAGGAAGGCGGACACGACGGCTTCTACTATGCCAAGCTGATCAAAATCGCCGCCGCGCGCGGATAAATAGAGAAGGGAAGAGCGGATGAAGATCATCATCCTGGGCGCAGGGCAGGTCGGCGGTACGCTGGCCGAGCACCTGGCCAGCGAAGCCAACGACATCACCGTGGTCGACACCGATGGCGAGCGCCTGCGCGACCTCGGCGACCGCCTGGACATTCGTACCGTCCAGGGCCGCGCCTCGTTCCCGACCGTACTGCGCCAGGCCGGCGCCGATGACGCCGACATGCTGGTGGCGGTGACCAACAGCGACGAAACCAACATGGTCGCCTGCCAGGTCGCCTACACCCTGTTCCACACCCCGACCAAGATCGCCCGGGTGCGGGAGTCGGCCTACCTGACGCGTGCGGGCCTGTTCGACAACGAAGCCATCCCGGTCGACGTGCTGATCAGCCCGGAGCAGGTGGTGACCCACTACATCAAGCGCCTCATCGAGCACCCCGGTGCCCTGCAGGTGATCGACTTCGCCGACGGCAAGGCTCAGTTGGTAGCGGTCAAGGCCTACTACGGCGGCCCGCTGGTGGGCCAGCAATTGCGCCAGATCCGCGAGCACATGCCCAACGTCGACACCCGGGTGGCAGCAATCTTCCGCCGTGACCGGCCGATCCTGCCCCAGGGCGACACCGTGATCGAGGCCGATGACGAGGTCTTCTTCATCGCCGCCAAGGCCCATATCCGTGCAGTGATGGGCGAGCTGCGCCGCATCGATGAAACCAACAAGCGCGTGGTCATCGCCGGAGGCGGGCAGATTGGTGAGCGCCTGGCCGAGGCCATCGAAAGCCGTTACCAGGTGAAGATCATCGAGATGAACCCGGCCCGCTGCCGCTACCTCTCCGACACCCTGGACAGCACCGTGGTCCTGCAAGGCAGCGCCTCGGACCGCGACCTGATGCTTGAAGAGAACATCGCCGAGGCCGACATCTTCCTGGCCCTGACCAACGACGACGAGGCCAACATCATGTCCTCGCTATTGGCCAAGCGCCTGGGGGCGCGCAAGGTGATGACCATCATCAACAACCCGGCCTATGTCGACCTGGTGCAAGGCGGCGATATCGACATCGCCATCAGCCCGCAACTGGCGACCATTGGCACCTTGCTGGCCCACGTGCGCCGCGGCGACATCGTCAGCGTTCACTCGCTGCGGCGCGGCGCGGCGGAAGCCATCGAGGCCATCGCCCACGGCGACTCCAAATCGAGCAAGGTGATCGGCAAGGCCATCGAAGACATCGCCCTGCCGCCCGGCACCACCATCGGCGCGATCATTCGTGACGAAGAAGTGCTTATCGCCCACGACGATACCGTGATCGAGGCGGGCGACCATGTGATCCTCTTCGTTGTGGATAAAAAGTACATCCGTGACGTCGAGAAGCTGTTCCATGTAGGGTTGAGCTTCTTCTGAAGGAGCAGGACATGCGCGAATCACTGGAAAAAATGCTGGCCAAGGGTGTGGATAACGCCCTGTTGCGCTTCGGGTTGGGCAAAGCCTGGCTGGATGAAGGCAATGGTGCCGAGGCCGCCGTTCACCTGCAGCGCTGCGTCGAGTTTGATCCGAAGTATTCGGCGGCGTGGAAGCTGCTGGGCAAGGCCCATCAACTGCACGGTGACCCGGAAGCGGCGCGGCGGGCTTGGCAGCAAGGGCTGGAGGCGGCCCAGGCTCATGGTGACAAGCAGGCCGAGAAAGAGATGACTGTGTTTCTCAAGAAACTGGATAAAGCCGGTTAAGTGATCGCGGGGCCAGCCCGCTCCTACAGTGTAAGAGCGGGCTGGCCCCGCGACAGCGACTTCAATACCAGCGCGCCTCCCCAGGCGGACGCTTCTTGAAGCGCTTCATGCTCCACATGTACTGGCTCGGGTACTGGCTCACATAGCGCTCGACCACCTTGCTCATGGCTGCAGCCGAGGTCTCGGTGTCTTCGCTGTACATCGCTTCGGGTGCCGCTTCCAGGATCACCTTGAACCCGGAACCATCCGGCAGGCGCAGGGCATGCAGGAACACCCCAACCGCCTTGCCGCCCGCCAGCATGTTGGGCACGAACTTGCTGGTCAGCGCCCTGGTAGCGAAGAACGGCACGAAGACCCCAGCCGACTCGGCCGGCTCGGGGTCGGCGGGAATGCCCACCTGACCGCCTTTGCGCACTTCCTTGATGATGCTCAGGATGCCTTCCTTGGTCGATGCCGCCACGCGGTTGCCCAGTTGCACGCGCTGTTCGCGCAACAGGTCATCGACCGCCTTGAGCTTGGGTGGGCGGTAGAAAATGATCGGTTTGCACTGGTTGCAATAGAAGTGATTGAGCACTTCCCAGTTACCCAGGTGGCTGGTGATGCCGACCACGCCCTTGCCCGACGCCAGCGCGGCGTGCAGGACTTCCAGGCCTTCGACTTCGCGAACCAGGTCGATCGAGCGTTGGGCCGGCCAGATCCAGGCACAGGCACTTTCGGTAAACGACTTGCCGATGTCCATCAGGGTACGGCCCACCAGTTTTTCGCGTTCTACCGGGTCCATCGCTGGAAAACACTTGGCCAGGTTGATGCGTACCACGTTGCGCGAACTGTTCGGCACCTTCCACATGATCCAGCCGATCGCTGCACCGACCCGCTGCACCGCACCCCATGGGAGCTTGGCAAACAACCGCAACGCCCCGACCATCAAGGCGCCTTTGAATTTATCCACAGGCTGGTTCCTCTTTCTGCAAGCCGGCCATTGTACCCCTCAGCGCAGCAGCGCGGCGTAGCGATCACAGTCGCTGGTGTGATCCATGACCATGCCGGTGGCCTGCATGAAGGCGTAGCAGATGGTCGGGCCGACAAAGGTGAAGCCGGCTTTCTGCAGGGCCTTGCTCATGGCCTTGGCTTCGTCGGTAACGGCCGGCACATCACTGCGCTGGGTGAAATGATTGATTTTCGGTGAGCCGCCAACGAACGACCACAACCATTCGCCCGGGTTTTCCAGCTCAAGCCAGGCGCGGGCATTGCGCCGCGCGGCATTGAGCTTGAGGCGATTGCGGATGATGCCCGGGTCGAGCATGCGCTCTTCGATTTCCTCGTCGCTCATTTGCGCCAGGCGCTGTGGGTCGAATCCGAACAGCACCTGACGGTAGCGCTCGCGCTTTTTCAGCACGGTGATCCACGACAGCCCGGCCTGGAAGCCTTCGAGCAGCAGCATCTCGAACAGCTGCGTCGGGTCGCGCTGGGGCGTGCCCCACTCCTTATCGTGGTAAGCCAGATAAAGCGGATCGTCGGTACACCAAAAGCAGCGTGGCATAAGGCTCCAAGGGTAGAGGCCTGCGCGAATCGGGTTATACTCCCGCTCTTTATATTCGCAGCCCTAGAAACAGGTGAATTTCGTGAGCCAGCCTACGCCAGCCGTGCGTACCTTCCAAGACCTGATCCTCGCCCTGCAGAACTACTGGGCCGAGCAAGGTTGTGTGGTACTTCAGCCCTACGATATGGAAGTAGGCGCCGGCACTTTCCATACCGCCACTTTCCTGCGCGCCGTCGGCCCGGAAACCTGGAACGCCGCCTATGTGCAGCCTAGCCGTCGCCCTGCCGATGGCCGTTATGGTGAAAACCCCAACCGCCTGCAGCACTACTACCAGTTCCAGGTGGTGCTCAAGCCGAACCCGGCGAACTTCCAGGAACTGTACCTGGGCTCGCTCAAGGCCATCGGCCTCGACCCACTGGTTCATGACATCCGCTTCGTCGAAGACAACTGGGAATCGCCAACCCTCGGCGCCTGGGGTCTGGGTTGGGAAATCTGGCTCAACGGCATGGAAGTCACCCAGTTCACCTACTTCCAGCAAGTGGGCGGCATTGAATGCATGCCAGTCACCGGTGAAATCACCTATGGCCTGGAGCGCCTGGCCATGTACCTGCAGGGCGTCGACTCGGTCTACGACCTGATCTGGACCGACGGCCCTTTCGGCAAGGTGACCTACGGCGACGTGTTCCACCAGAACGAAGTGGAGCAGTCGACCTACAACTTCGAGCACGCCAACGTCGAGAAGCTGTTCGAGCTGTTCGATTTCTATGAAAGCGAAGCCAACCGCCTGATCGAACTGGAACTGCCGCTGCCGACCTATGAAATGGTGCTCAAGGCCTCGCACACCTTCAACCTGCTGGACGCCCGCCGCGCCATTTCGGTAACCGAGCGCCAGCGTTACATCCTGCGTGTACGGACCCTGGCCCGGGCCGTGGCACAAAGCTACCTGCAAGCCCGCGCCAAGCTGGGCTTCCCGATGGCGTCCCCTGAATTGCGTGATGAAGCGTTGGCCAAGCTGGAGGCTGCACAATGAGTGCTCAAGATTTCCTGGTAGAACTGGGCACCGAAGAACTGCCTCCCAAGGCCCTCAGCAGCCTCGGTGATGCCTTCCTCGCCGGTATCGAGAAAGGCCTGCAGGCCGCTGGCCTGAACTACACCGCCAAGCACGTGTACGCAGCCCCCCGCCGTCTGGCCGTGCTGATCCGTCAGCTCGACACCCAGCAGCCGGACCGCAGCGTCAACCTCGACGGCCCGCCACGCCAGGCGGCCTTCGACGCCGAAGGCAACCCGACCCAGGCGGCCCTGGGCTTTGCCAAGAAATGCGGCGTCGAGCTGGACGAAATCGACCAGAGCGGCCCGAAGCTGCGCTTCTCCCAGCACATTCCGGGCAAGGCGACTGCCAGCCTGTTGCCGACCATCGTCGAGGACTCGCTCAACGACCTGCCGATCCCTAAACGCATGCGTTGGGGTGCGCGCAAGGAAGAGTTCGTGCGTCCGACCCAGTGGCTGGTGATGCTGCTCGGTGACAACGTCATCGACTGCACCATCCTCGCCCAGAAGGCTGGCCGCGACTCGCGCGGCCACCGCTTCCATCACCCGGAAGACGTGCGCATCAGCGCCCCGGCGAACTACCTCGAAGACCTGCGCAGCGCCTATGTGCTGGCAGATTTCGCCGAGCGGCGCGAAATCATCAGCAAGCGTACCGCCGAACTGGCGATGCAGCAGGAAGGCACCGCCATCGTGCCGCCAGCACTGCTCGATGAAGTGACCGCCTTGGTCGAATGGCCGGTACCGCTGGTGTGCTCGTTCGAAGAGCGTTTCCTCGAAGTGCCGCAGGAAGCACTGATCACCACCATGCAGGACAACCAGAAGTACTTCTGCCTGCTGGATGCCGACGGCAAGCTGCTGCCACGCTTCATCACCGTCGCCAACGTTGAAAGCCGCGATCCGAAGCAGATCGTCGAAGGTAACGAGAAGGTGGTACGCCCACGTCTGACCGACGCCGAGTTCTTCTTCAAGCAAGACAAGAAGCAGCCGCTGGAAGCCTTCAACGAACGCCTCAAGAACGTGGTGTTCCAGGCTCAACTGGGCAGCGTCTACGACAAGGCCGAGCGTGTTGCCAAGCTGGCAGCCTTCATCGCCCAGCGCATCGGCGGCGACGCCCAGCGCGCCTCCCGTGCCGGCCTGCTGTCCAAGTGCGACCTGGCCACCGAGATGGTCGGCGAGTTCCCGGAAATGCAGGGCGTTGCCGGCTACTACTACGCCCTCAACGACGGTGAGCCGCAAGACGTCGCCCTGGCCCTGAACGAGCAATACATGCCGCGCGGCGCCGGTGCCGAATTGCCATCGACCCTGACGGGCGCGGCAGTGGCCATCGCCGACAAGCTCGACACCCTGGTCGGTATTTTCGGTATCGGCATGCTGCCTACCGGCAGTAAAGACCCCTACGCCCTGCGCCGCGCCGCGCTGGGCGTGCTGCGTATCCTGATCGAGAAGCAGCTGGACCTGAACCTGAACGAAGCGGTGGAGTTCGCCGTTGCCCAGTTCGGCGCCAAGGTCAAAGCTGCCGGCCTGGCCGACCAGGTGCTGGAATTCGTCTTTGACCGCCTGCGTGCGCGTTATGAAGATGAAGGCATCGACGTTGCCACCTACCTGTCGGTGCGCGCACTCAAGCCGGGTTCTGCACTGGACTTCGACCAGCGCGTACAGGCCGTGCAAGCCTTCCGTCAGTTGCCTGAAGCGGCTGCCCTGGCAGCAGTGAACAAGCGTGTATCGAACCTGCTGAGCAAGGCCGAAGGCACGGTTGCCGCCACGGTCGAGCCCAAGTACTTCGACAATGCCAACGAGTTCTCTCTGTACTCGGCCATCCAGCAGGCCGACCAAGCTGTGCAGCCTATGGCCGCCGCCCGTCAGTACAGCGAGTCGCTGGCACGCCTGGCAGCCCTACGTGAGCCGGTAGACGCCTTCTTCGAGGCGGTGATGGTCAACGCCGACGACGCCAATGTACGGGCCAACCGTTATGCCTTGCTCAGCCGCTTGCGCGGTCTGTTCCTGGGCGTGGCCGACATTTCGTTGCTGGGGTAAGTCTTGAAGCTGCTGATTCTCGATCGGGACGGTGTGATCAACCAGGACTCCGACGCCTACATCAAGTCGCTGGACGAGTGGATACCGATCCCTGGTTCCATCGAGGCAATTGCGCAGTTGAGCAAGGCTGGCTGGACGGTGGCGGTGGCCACCAACCAGTCCGGCATCGCTCGCGGCTACTACCCACTGGCCACCCTCGACGCCATGCATGCACGCCTGCGTGCATTGGTGGCCGAGCAGGGTGGTGAAGTCGGCCTGATTATCCATTGCCCCCATGGCCCGGATGACGGCTGCGATTGCCGCAAACCCAAGCCCGGCATGCTGCGCACTATCGCCGCGCACTACCAGGCAGATCTGGCCGGTGTATGGTTTGTCGGTGACAGTAAGGGTGACCTGGAGGCCGCTTTGGCCGTCGATGCTCAACCGATTCTGGTAAAAACCGGAAAAGGCGAGAAGACCCTGAGCAAGGGCATTCCAGAGAACACGCTGATTTTCGATGATCTGGCAGCCATCGCCAGAGAACTTATCCACAAATAGCGCGCCTGCAAACCAGGCGCACTTTTACTAGGCGGGCAAGCCCGCAACGGTACATGCCGCTATGTCGATCCTGCAGGCGATCAGAATTTTTCTTTTTTACCTGCTGCTGGGCACCAGCTCCCTGCTGTGGTGCACCCTGAGCTTTTTCATCGCGCCGTTTCTGCCTTTCAGCGCACGCTATCGCTTCATCAACGTCTACTGGTGCCGCTTTGCACTGGTGCTGGCGCGGGTGTTTCTCAACATCAAGGTCAAGGTCAGCGGGGCTGAGAACATTCCCAAGACTCCCTGCGTGATTCTGTCCAATCACCAGAGCACCTGGGAGACCTTCTTCCTCTCCGCCTATTTCTCGCCCCTGAGCCAGGTGCTCAAGCGCGAATTGCTGTATGTACCGTTCTTCGGCTGGGCCATGGCTATGCTGCGGCCGATTGCCATCGACCGCGACAACCCCAAGGCGGCCCTCAAGCAGGTCGCCAGCGAAGGCGACAAGCTGCTCAAGGACGGCGTCTGGGTGTTGATCTTCCCGGAGGGTACTCGCGTGCCCTTCGGCCAGATCGGCAAGTTCTCCCGCGGCGGTACAGCCCTTGCTGTGAATGCCGGCTTGCCGGTGCTGCCAATTGCGCACAACGCCGGCAAGTTCTGGCCCAAGCAGGGCTGGGGCAAGCGCGCTGGCACCATCGAGGTAGTGATTGGCGAGCCCATGTATGCCGAAGGCACAGGTCCTCGGGCTATCGCCGCCCTCAATGACCGTGCAGCCGCCTGGAACGAGCAAACCCAACGCGACCTGGGTTCGTTGCCGGCAGCCGCACCAAACACCGCTGAAGGCGTTGCCTGACGTTCTGTGGATAACGTGTGTACAGTATTTGGATTTCTTGCCAAAAAACTCGCTAAGCCATTAATTTAAATACTTATTTTTCTGTATGACTGTTTTCTGAAAATCGTGCATAAGTTTTCTCTCGGCATAAAAAAACCGGCGCTTACGCCGGTTTTTTTGTACCCGTGGAAACCTCAGACCTTGTCGATATCCACATCGCGGGTTTCTTTCAGGCAGAACAGCCCCACCACCAGGCTCACCCCCGTGATCAATACCGGGTACCACAGCCCATAGAAGATATCGCCGGTGTAGACCACCAGGGCGAACGACACCGTGGGCAGGAAGCCGCCGAACCAGCCGTTACCAATGTGATAGGGCAGCGACATCGAGGTGTAGCGGATGCGCGTCGGGAACAGCTCGACCATCACCGCCGCCAACGGACCATAGGTCATGGTCGCGATCAGGATCATCGCCACGATCAGTACCACCACCATAGTTTCGTTGACGGCAGCAGGATCGGCCTTGGCCGGGTAGCCCGCCTTCTCGATGGCTGCACGCAGTGCCGCCTCATCGAAACCATTGATGCGCTGGTCACCGACCGTCACTACCACTTCGCTGCCAGTGGCAACCGACTCGGAGCTGTACGGGAGGCCTTGCTTGACCAGGAAGGTCTTGACCTTGTCGCAAGGGCTGTCAAAGCGCGCCTTGCCCACCGGGTCGAACTGGAAGGTGCAGCCTTGTGGATCGGCCATGACCACGATCGGTGCCTGGCGGCTGGCGGCATCGATCTGCGGGTTGGCGTAATGACTCAGGGCCTTGAACAGCGGGAAGTAGAGCAGGGTGGCCAACAACAGGCCAAGCATCAGGATCGGCTTGCGCCCGATCCGGTCCGACAACCAGCCGAAGAACACGAAGAACGGGGCACCGATTACCACGCTGATGATCAACAGCGTATTGGCCTGGGCGGGGTCCATCTTGAGCATCTGGGTGAGGAAGAACAGCACGTAGAACTGCGCGGTGTAAAAGGTGACCGCTTGCCCCGCGTTGATACTGAACAGCGCCGTGAGCACCACCTTGAGGTTGGCCCACGAGCCGAAGGACTCACGGATCGGCGCTTTGCTTGCCTTGCCCTGGGCCTTCATTTTCACGAAGGCAGGCGACTCGTGCATGCTCATGCGGATCCAGGTCGAGATCGCCAGCAGCACGATCGAGAGCAAGAACGGCAGGCGCCAGCCCCAGACTTCGAACTGATCTCCACTGATGTAGCGGCTGCCCAGAACGACCAGCAGTGACAACAACAAACCGAGGGTGGCCGTGGACTGGATGAAACCGGTGTGAAAGCCACGCTTGCCCGGTGGCGCATGCTCGGCCACGTAGGTCGCCGCACCACCATATTCACCACCCAGGGCCAGCCCCTGGAGCATGCGCAGAATCACCAGAATGATCGGCGCGGCAATACCGATGCTGGCGTAAGTAGGCAGCAGGCCGACCGCGAAGGTCGACAGGCCCATCAGCACGATGGTCACCAGAAAGGTGTATTTGCGCCCGATCATGTCACCCAGGCGCCCGAACACCAGTGCGCCGAACGGGCGCACCAGAAAACCGGCGGCAAAGGCCATCAAGGCAAAGATAAAGGCAGTGGTGTCGTTCACGCCGGCAAAGAACTGCTTGCTGATGACCGCCGCCAGTGCCCCATAGAGAAAAAAGTCATACCACTCGAACACTGTCCCGAGGGATGACGCGAAAATGATCTTGCGCTCTTCACGCCGACTGTTGCTGGCCGTCGTCGCGCCCTGCTCCTGAATGTAATCCGACATCGTTGCTGTCCTCGGCCTGAAGGCCCCAGTGATTATTCTTGTTGTTCCACTGTCGACGCTGGCAGACCGCGTCCGGCGTCGTTACTGCTACGCACCCTGGTCAGGGCGTCGGTATTGCGCTTTCTTCGTCGATTCGGGTTGTGGATAACGTCCCCCGTGTAATCAGTTGCGCCGCCTTCTCGGCAATCATCAACGTGGGTGAGCAGGTATTGCCGGAAACAATCTGCGGCATGATCGAGGCGTCGGCGATGCGCAGCCCCGGCACGCCATGCACGCGCAGTTGGTCATCGACCACACCCAGTGGCCCGTTGCCCATGCGGCAGGTACCCACTGGATGAAAAATGGTGGTGCCGATCTGGCCGGCGGCCTCGTGCAGTTGCTCTTCACTCTGCAGATCTGGCCCGGGCAAATATTCCTTCGGGCTGAACGCGGCCAGGGCAGGGGCCTGGACGATCTTGCGGGTGATGCGGATGGCCTGGGCGGCTACGCGCAGGTCCTCAGTGTCACTGAGGTAGTTGGGGTCGATCAGCGGGGCATCGTCCGGGTTGGCCGAGCGGATATCGATACGCCCGCGGCTGGCCGGGCGCAGGTTGCACACCGAGGCGGTGAAGGCCGGAAAGTGATGCAACGGCTCGCCGAAACGCTCCAGTGACAGCGGCTGGACATGGTACTGGAGGTTGGCTGACGCCTGCTCTGGCCCTGAACGTACAAACGCCCCAAGCTGACTGGGTGCCATGGCCAGCGGGCCGCTGCGGTCGTACAGGTAGCGCAGGCCCATACCCAGCTTGCCCCAGGTGCTATTGGCAACTTGATTGAGGGTGCGCGCCTGGCTGACCTGATAGATCAGGCGCAGCTGCAGGTGGTCTTGCAGGTTGCCGCCGACACCGGGTAACTCATGACGGACGGCGATCCCCAGGCTTTCGAGCAAACCACGCGGGCCGATGCCCGAGCGCTGCAGGATGCCTGGCGACCCCACAGATCCCGCGCACAGGATGATTTCCCGGCGGGCACTGAAGTGTTGCCAGTTACCCTGCCAGCGTGCCCGCACCGCCGAAGCGCGACCGTTGTCGAGGATCACCTGATCCACCAGCACATCGGTCAGGACGGTCAGATTGGGTCGCTTGAGTACCGGCCGCAAGAATGCCTTGGCCGAGTTCCAGCGAATGCCGGAACGCTGGTTGACCTGAAAGTATCCACAGCCCTGGTTATCGCCGCCATTGAAGTCGTCCACGGTATCGATTCCGCTCTGTGCCGCGGCTTCGCGAAAGGCATCGAGAATGGCCCAGGAATAGCGTTGCTGTTCAACCCGCCACTCGCCCTCGTTGCCGTGGACCTCACTGGCCCCGCCAAAATGGTTCTCACTGGCCTTGAACAAGGGCAAGACATCTTTCCAGGCCCAGCCGGCATTGCCTTGCTCGGCCCAACGGTCGTAGTCACCGGCCTGGCCACGCATGTAGATCATGCCGTTGATGGAAGAGCAGCCACCGAGCACCTTGCCCCGTGGATACCCCAGGGCTCGCCCGTTGAGGCCGGGCTGGGCTTCGGTCTTGAAGCACCAATCGGTGCGGGGATTACCGATGCAATAGAGGTAACCCACCGGTATGTGAATCCAGGGATAGTTGTCGCGACCGCCCGCTTCGAGCAGCAACACCCGGCAGCCCGGGTCGGCGGACAAACGATTGGCCAGCAGGCATCCGGCTGGGCCGGCACCCACGACCACATAGTCGTAGACAGGATCGGCTGATGGCATGGGCAACCTCGCGCCTGATTATTATTCTTGTCCCCACCCATGTTATTGATTAATTTCGAGATGAAAACGTTAGATTTCACTCAAGTGCTGTGCGTTTTAGAACAACGTCTCGTGAACGATTCATTCACAAGGAAAAGCATGTTCGACTGGAATGATCTGCGGTTTTTTCTCGAGTTGCAGCGTAGCGGTCGCCTGCTGACCGCGGCTAAACGCCTCAACACCACCCATAGCACCGTGGCCCGGCATATCGACAATATCGAGCAGAGCCTGGGCACTGCATTGTTCGTTCAGCACGCCCAGGGCTATGAACTGACGCCTTCCGGCCAGGCCCTGCTCAAGCACGCCGAAGCCATGGAAAACGTTGCCCTGCTGGCGCAGGAGGAAATCACCCAGGCCATCACCCCGTTGGGCAAGATTCGCCTGGGGGTAACCGAAGGCATCGGCATCATGTTCTTCACCCCGCGCATGGGCAGCCTGTTCGAGCGTTACCCGGGTCTGGAGGTGGAGCTGGTGGCAGTGCCGCGCTTTGTCAGCATCCTCAACCGCGAGGCGGAAATCAGCATCCACCTTGAACGGCCCAACGCAGACCTGTTGATCACCCGCAAACTCACCGACTACCGGCTGGCGCTGTACGCCAGCCCCGACTACCTGGCCAAGGCGCCAGCACTCCATCACCGCGAAGACCTGGCCAGGCACAGCTGGATTGGTTACGTGGACGACCTGCTGTTCAGCCAGGAGCTGCTGTTCCTCAACAGCTTCTGCCGGGCGCCGAACGTGGTGTTTCGCAGCACCAGTGTAATTGCCCAGCAACAGGCCGCTCGGGCAGGGCTGGGCATTGCCGTGCTCCCCAACTACATGGCCCGGCATGACCCGGCGCTGGTCCGAGTGCTGCCCAGCGAGACCATCCAGCGCAGTTACTGGATCTGTACCCGCCGCGAACTGCACAAGTCAGTCCGCCTGCGGGTGGTCTGGGACTTCCTCCTGGCACTGTGCGCTGAAGAGCAGGGCGCCTTGCTCGCAGAGTAGCCCTCAGTTGCCCAGGGCTTTGGCCGCCAGCAGCACTGCCGCGCAGATGCCCACCGTCGCAAACAGTTGCTGCAGACGCGGCCCGGCCAGGCGACTCGCCAGTGGACGGGCGAGCAGCAGCCCCAGCACCGCGCCCAAGGCAAACGGCGCGCCCACCGCCCAATGCATTACACCGCCGATGCTGGCGCTGACCACACTGCCAGTGGATACCAGGGCAATCACCGCCAGCGAGGTGGCGACGATGCTCTTCATCGGCAGGTTGGTGTAGCGGCTCAGGGCCGGGACGATTACAAAGCCGCCGCCCACACCTAGCAGCCCGGAAAGCAGTCCCGACAACAGCCCGGTGAACGCCAGCGCCCGGGCGCAGGGCAGGGTCCAGCGCAGACGTCCCTGCAAGGGGTTCAGTACGCAAGGCATCAGGCTGCGTTCGCCCAGGGGCGGCTCGCCGCGCAACTCACGGCGCGCCTTGAGCAACATGCGCCCGCAGGCGTACACCAGCACGGCGGCGAAGGCCAAGGCCAGTGGCCCGTTCGGCAGTTGGTGCGCCAGCATCAAGCCAATCGGGGCGGCAACAACACCGATCAGCGCGACAAAGGCCGCCGCTCGATAACGCACAACCCCTTGGCGCAGCCCCAGCGCCGCGCCTACCGCGGCAGCCATACCGACGGCCAACAAGCCCACCGGCGCCGCCTCGACCATCGACAAGCCAAGGCCGAAGACCAGTAGCGGCACGGCCAGTATGCCGCCGCCGGCGCCAGTCAATGCCAACACGGCGCCAATGATTGCCCCCAACCCAGTCGCAACAAAAGGCTGTTCGATCACTGCCGAACCTCGACCGGTGCAGCCTGGGGCTTGGCCAGCCACTCCCGCCCCTTAAGCATGCAGCGCCAGTACAGGGGCGGCAGGATCTGCGCCTTGAGCAACCACGCCAGCCGCGTTGGCCGACGGCCGTCCAGCAGCCAGCGCGGAAAGCTCGGCGCTACTTTGCCGCCGTAGGTGAACTCGGCCAGTACGATCTTGCCTCGCTCGACGGTCAGCGGGCAGGAACCATAGCCGTCGTAGTGCGCGACGTTTGGCAGGCGGCCAAGGGCGACCAGCACGTTGTTGGCAACCACCGGCGCCTGCTTTCGCGCGGCGGCGGCGGTCTTGGCGTTGGTGGTGTTGATGCCATCCCCCAACGCGTGAATGTTCAAGAATTTGCGATGACGCAGGGTGGCAGGGTCGACATCGATCCAGCCGCCAGTGTCAGCCAGGGGGCTGTTGCGGATGAAGTCGGGGGCGACTTGCGGTGGGACCACATGCAGCATGTCGAAGGGCTGCACATGGGGTTCGCTGCTGCCATCGGGCAGGGTGCGGATGAACGTGGCCTGCTTGCCCGGACCGTCGACCGCCACCAGGCGATGAGCGTACTGAAGATCCACGGCGTACTTGTCGATGTATTCCATCAGCGCCGGTACGTAGTCCGCCACGCCAAACAGCACTGCACCCGCGTTGAAGAACTGCGCCTGGATGCTGCCCAGACGACCATTGCGCAACCAGTGATCACACGACAGGTACAGGGCTTTCTGTGGCGCGCCGGCGCACTTGATCGGCATTGGCGGCTGGCTGAACACGGCGCACCCCTCGCGAAGGTTCTGCACCAGTTGCCACGTGTAAGGCGCCAGGTCATAGCGATAGTTGGAGGTAACGCCATTGCGGCCCAAGGTTTCGCTCAAGCCTTCGATGGCGTTCCAATCGAGCTTCAGCCCCGGACACACCACCAACTGTTCGTAACTGAGCACGCGGTCATCATCCAGGCTGACGGTCTGCGCCTGGGGATCGAAGCTTTCGACGCGCGCCTTGATCCAGCGAACGCCGGAAGGAATGGTCGAGGCCATGCTGCGCGCTGTGCTGGGGGCGTTGAAGATACCCGCGCCAACCATGGTCCAGCCGGGCTGGTAGTAATGGGTGTCGGCCGGATCGATGATGGCGATATCCAGCGCCGGGTCTCGGCAGATCAGGCTGGAGGCGGCAGCGATACCGGCAGCCCCTGCGCCGACAATCAGGACCTTGTGATGATCGCCTTGGGGCGATTGGGTAGAGCAGGCAGGCATGGCAAGGTATTCCTTTAATAATAATTCTGGGGTGTTGCTCAGAGTGCGTTGAGCGGAATCTTCAGGTAGCGCACACCGTTCGCTTCAGGCTCTGGCAACTGGCCGCTACGCATGTTGATCTGGACGGACGGCAGGATCAGTACCGGCATATCGAGGGTGGCATCGCGGGCTTCGCGCATGGCCACGAAGCTGTCTTCGCTGATGCCTTCGCGCACATGGATATTGCTGGCGCGCTGTTCGGCCACTGTCGTCATGTAGCGCAGCTCGCGGCCGCCGGGCAGGTAGTCATGGCACATGAACAGCCATGTATCCGCGGGCAGGGCAAGGATGCGCTGGATCGAGCGGTACAGGGTGCGCGCGCTGGCGCCAGGGAAATCACAGCGAGCGGTGCCGTAGTCGGGCATGAACAGGGTGTCGCCGACGAACGCGACGCACTGCCCGTCGACCTCCACCACATAGGTCATGCAGGCCGGTGTATGGCCAGGTGTATGCAGGGCGCGGGCACGCAAAGTGCCGATGGCAAATGCCTGCTCGTCCTCGAACAGCACATCGAACTGGCTACCGTCTCGGGCAAACCCCTGATCGGCATTGAACAGGGCACCAAACACCTTTTGCACCTGGGTGATCTGATTGCCGATGGCGACCTGGCCACCGAGGGACTGTTTGAGATAGGCCGCTGCCGACAAGTGATCGGCATGCACATGGGTTTCCAGAATCCACTGCACCTGGCCGCCGAGCGCCTTGACCCGGGCGATGAGCTTGTCGGCCGACGCAGTGTTGGTACGGCCGGACTTGGGATCGTAGTCCAGCACGCTGTCGATCAACGCGCACTGACTACTGCTCCTATCCATCACCAGATAACTGATGGTCGAGGTCGCGTCGTCGAACAACGCTTCCACATACAAATTGCCGCCGATGATCATTACCGCTCTCCAGAATTTCCAGGTGCCATGGCTTCGAGCCGTGTATGGGCATTGGCCAAGCTGTCATCAAGATGTGTGCCACCGTTCAAGCGGACCTTGGTTGCGCTAAAACGCCGGTTTCAGTGGCGGTTCATGGCGTGCCCGGCGACAGACTGCCGTTCGGTCTGTCAGCTCATGGCAGTCCCTGGCAGTTTTTGGCAGTCGCTCTCGCCTTCAGTTAAGCTGCTCGGGTGCTTTTCCTGGTGCCTTATGTCTTATTCTTCGCGAGCAATGCCCGACCCCGCCGTCCAAGCATTGGTGTCCTACCTTGAGCATGACGCACAGCCAACCATCGTGCTGGACACCGACTACAACATTCTGGCGGCCAACGCGGCGTATCAACGCCAGTTCGGTGTCGAAGGCCAGCCCCCGGTGGGCAGCAAATGCCATCGGGTTTCCCACCATTACGCCGTGCCCTGCGACCAGGCAGGCGAGCTGTGTCCGATGCGCAAAGCCTGGGAGAGCCGCACGCCGGAGCGGGTGCTGCATGTACATCACACGCCGCGCGGGCCTGAACACGTTGATGTCGAACTGCGGCCGATCCTCGATCAGCAGGGTGAGGTCGTGGCCTTTGTCGAGCGTCTGACCAGCATTGCCGTTGCATCGGCACAGCCACAGCAGCAAGGGTTGGTAGGGCGCTCTCCGGCATTCCAGGCATCGCTGGCCAGCTTGCAGCGTGCTGCACCCGCGCAGATTCCTGTGCTCTTGCAGGGCGAGTCCGGTACCGGCAAGGAGCTCTTTGCCCGCGCCTTGCACCTGGGCAGCCCGCGGGCCAATGGTCCGCTGGTAGTGGTCGACTGCACCGGCCTCACCGAGTCGCTGTTCGAGAGCGAACTGTTTGGCTACGAGAAGGGCGCCTTCACCGGCGCCTTGCAGCGCAAGATCGGCCTGGCCGAAGCCGCGCATGGCGGTACCTTGTTCCTTGATGAGATTGGTGAAGTGCCGTTGGCCATGCAGGTCAAACTGCTGCGCCTGATCGAGTCGGGAAGCTTTCGCCCGGTGGGCAGCCTGCGTACCGTCCACTCCGACTTCCGCCTGATTTCGGCGACGCACAAGCCGCTCAAGGAAATGGCCGCCGCCGGCACTTTCCGTGAAGACCTCTACTACCGTATCAGCGGTTTTCCCATTCGCCTACCGGCGTTACGGGAGCGGGTAGACGACTTGCCACTGTTGGTCGAAAGCCTGCTGCAGCGCATGGCCGGCAAGACCGCGCCGCAGGTCGACAGCGAAGTGATGAAGCAGCTCAGCCTGCACAGTTTCCCCGGCAATATCCGAGAGCTGCGTAATATCCTTGAGCGGGCGCGCCTGTTTGCCGATGACGGTGTCATCCGCCCAGAACACCTGCCAGCCGAGTTGGCAAGCGAGGAGGGTAGGCACGCACAACAACCAGGACGACGGCGCAGCAAGGACACCCTCGGACAACTGGCTCATGCGCTGGAGAGCTTTGATGGTTCTCGCAGTGAGCTGGCGCAACACCTGGGGTTGAGTGAGCGCACGCTGTATCGGCGTTTGCGCGAGCTTGGACTTTAAGTCCCCCAGAAACAACAAACCCCGGCAGAGGCCGGGGTTTGTTTTTGGGGTGTGGGAACCTGATGTAGGTTCACAAAATAGATGATTCGGTTGCCCCTGCAAACATTGACGAAAACTCACCTTTTTTGTGAGACCGCCGGTTAGGACTCACAAAAAAAATGAGAAGAGCCTATTCGCCTCACACAATAGTTGGTTCCACGTGGAACATGAGCGCGCAGGCGAACCGGCTGAGGAACGGTGAAACCGTGCTTATTGATGGCAGCTTGTCGGCGCTGATTGAATCGCCCCTTGTTTTCCTGAACACATCCACCAGCACGACCAGGCCCCTCAAAAAACTCCTCATCCACTGGTTAAATACACAGGTAGCCCCCCATCTTGTGTTGCAGGGCCAGCGCACCGCTGTCATCCACAGTGAGGAAAGATCTATGCGTTTGATGCTTCAGGCTGTGTTTTCGTTGGCTGTTCCCCTGGCTATGCTCGCCGGCACCAGTGAAGCGAGCGAAATCGCACGTGTTGAGTTTCCAGCGAATCAAGGGAATTACGTTCAGGCCTATGAGAGCGGTGGAACCAAATGGATCGAGCTTGTAACTGTCGATGCCAACGGCCACCGTCGTACTGCTAAGGGGACGGTTTCGCCCGGAAAGGGTGCTGATTTCTCCAAGCGGCTTTACGAGGTCTCAGCTGATTTTGGTCCATGTGGTACAGGGGAACTGATGCAGCCGGACTACGTCGGTAAAACTGTTTACTTTCAGGGCTTCAAAAATGGGACAGGTACATGTGAAATCCAGAATCCTCCCTATGAACTCACGCGGATCATCCGTTAAGTCGATTGAGAACTCCCAGTTTCACTGACGAGAGTCGCTGAGGGTCTGGTAACTTTCTAGTCAACAGCGACAAAGAGAAAGGGGGCGCTGTTTTTAGGCGAACTCTTTCTCCTCGAGGCACGTTAGGCGCACATCGGTGCGAATAACGTGCCTTGCACCTCTATAAAAACGCCAGTGTTAGATTGATGCTAAAGCCATCGCCTTCAGGACGATTCTTGGTATCGAATTCTGGTACCCAGCGGGCACTGATGTTGACCTGCGTGTCAGCAAACTTACCTGTCCAGGCAACTACCGGACCTGCACCGACGGAGCGTCCGCGAAAGCCGCTGGTGGCGCCTTCTCCGGTGTCATCGCTGATTTGCTGGATATAACCTGCCGCCATGCCGGCGGCCCAGCCGTCGCCCAAGCCATGGGTCCACAATGCCTCTAGGGTGAACAACTCGCCGTTCTGGTAGTTGGTTGCATCGTTCTCGGTATAAAACTCCAGCCCACTGGACACGGTGAACTCGCCACCTTTTCCGTCGAGATGTGTGAACGCCACCGTGGGCATGAGGGTGTAAGTGTTTTGGCCGGCATTGGCCAGCCGATCGTCGTTGTATGCACCGGTTGGCATATAGATTGGTAGCGAGAACGAGATATGGTTCACCGCATCGAAGTGGTAACCAGCCGCAATCGGCGTCACCAGCATGTCGGCAAATTGGGTGGCCTCGTCTCCGGTACCCAAGGTCCTCCCTCGGGGACCGGTGATACTCGCACTAATATCAGTGTGCTGCACTGGTACACCGATGGCCGAGGCGTAGTTCCAACGTCCCTTACCTGTGTCCCATACATGGGTGAAGTTTGCCATGGTATAGGAGACTTTCATGTCCAACCCGGTACTCGAGGTGCCCCCGATTGGCACCTGAACATTGCCCTTCAGGTCGCCGTCATACCAAATACTGGTCAAGGACATTACCCAACCAGGTTCCGGTGGGACGATCCCGGCATTGGAGAATACCTGTTGGCCAGTGACCGGCCGGCCGACGCCGCCTTCAACGGCCATTGCTATTGGACTGCTGCCGACCATGCTTAGTGCTAACAGGATGCGCAGTACGTAGGGGTTGAACATGAGTGTCTTCGCTTATTGTTTTTGAGAGACGGGTGTCAGCAACGGAAGTTTCCACTGACCGCTGGTGACTTCCGGCTTGGGCAGGTACAGACGCAGCACTCCGTAGAAAGGCCCGTTTGGTGCTGGCAGCCAGTTGTTTATCAGGTCTTTGGCCGGCGCCTTGTTCTGCACATACAAGGTCAATCCACCATCGGCGTCCAGCTTAAGGTCTTGCACCATGCGCGAGTTGATCAGGTAGCGGTTAATCGGGTTTTCGACCAGTAACTGAGTCTTCCCGTCATACATTGTGAGCGACCAAAAGGCGTTGGCTGGAGGCAGTTGCCCTTTGGGGAAATGCAGGGTGTAGTCGTGGATTTCGGCATTGGCGGCCTTGCCGCTGTTGTCGACGAAGTAGCCCATGTAAGCAGCCTCTTCAGCGGAGTTGCCGAAAATACCCATTTTGGCGCCAGCGTAACGGTACAGATAATTGTTCTTCAGATGTTCGCGAGTGCCGAAAAAGTCTCCACTGACAACTTTGTGGGTATCGACTTGAGATTTCTTGAATGTTTCGAATTCCGCTCGACCGTCATCGATACCTGCTTGCAACACCCGAAGTTGTTCTGCGCTGAGCTTGTGCTCGTCGAATGATTGGCCAGGGCCCACGCCAATCTTGGCAAACCGCTCCATGACGTCTTTCTCACTGGGCACTGTAGGGGCGAAGGACAGCATGAAACTGAGATATCGGAACAAGGCAGGTTGCTGGGTGATGTCGGCATCTGGCTTTGGCCAGTTTATCGTCCCGGCGACAGGTTTGTCGGTTTTACCGAGAAAGGCACTGAGACCCTGGACCTTGTAGCCTTGTTGGACATTCTTGACGTTAGCCAGGTCGCTTTCGTCAAACAGCTGGGTGCGGTACAAGGCGTAGGCAATGTTGCTTTCACTACGAATGAGTTTGTCGATGTTCGCTGGTTTTGTACCTTGCCAGTCTGGGCCAGCGATCATGTATCGACCACCCTTGTTACCGGTTTTACGGGTTCCGAGGTAATCGAAATTCTGAGTATAAAGGTCAATGAGTTGAACGGAGTAGTAGCGGCTGTCTTCGATGGCTGGCAGCGTCAGCACCAGCGGTTCGGCTCTCAAATCCATCCATACGAATGAATAAGGAGTATCTGAGTTCGGCGTAATGATCGCGGTGTCTTTGGGAGTGAAGACGTTGGCACTGTTGCCGATCTGATTGAACGGTGCTTTAAAATTCGGTCCATGTTGATCGATCGCTTGGGCATACAGCGTTTTGTACATTTCAACAGCAGGAAAGCCGTAAAGGTAAGCTTCCTTGGCGATGGCTCGGGCTTCGGCTGGGGTGGCGCTGAAGTCAGCTTGCGCCGTGCTGGCGAGCAGGCCGAAAAGGCCGGCCAAGAACAGACGTGATTTGGTCATTGCATTCATGGCGGCGTCCTTATTTGGCAAGTTGAATGTCATTCAGCTTCCAGCTTTTGTCGAAGTAAGCTTGTGTAGGCGCGTAGAGGCGGAAGTAGCTGAACCAGTGTTTGCCAGGCACTGTCTGCACCCAATTATTTTCCATTCCTACCGGGGCAGTGGGACCGAAGTAAATATCTACCGATCCGTCGGCGTTTTTCTTCAATTCTTGGCGCGACGACAGGTCGGCCTTGCGCTGGGGGTTATCGATCAGACAACGTGTGTCGGTGTCGTAGACCGTTACCGACCAGAACTGCTTGGCTGGAACTCCAGCAGGTACACGCAAGGTGTAGGCGTTGCCACCGTCAAGCCAGTTGCCAGCCTTGTCGGTATAGGCACCGAGGTAAGTCTGCCCCAAGCCAGGCGTCTTGCTGATCATGCCTTTGCTATTGGTCACAGCCTCGTAGTAGTACGCGGTACGCTCCCACAGCTGATCGAAGTACTGCATACGCTGGCTGGGGTCTGCGATATTCAACACCAGATCCCAACCCCGGTCGGGCCAGAACCGGGAGTTAGGGAAGCGCTTGGCAAAGCTATTGGCCTTGGCGATCAATTCGCCGGCTTGCGTCCCTTCAAGCAACGCCTTTTGTTGAGCCGCAGTAGGCGCGAATGGCTTGTCTTTTTCGATGCCTAAACTGGCCAGCATGGCCATATAGAATCGGTCACGCTCGGCGACTGGTTCATCTTGAATGATTGCGTGGAGACGCTGCCAGTAGGCTAAGCCTTGGGGTTGACCCCCGTACCATTTCTTGCCATTTGGTGTGACCTTACGGGTGGCCGGGGGGTTGCCATGCTGGGCATAGGGATACAGCCTGAACTGATCAACAAGAGCCTTTCCTTTGACCGGATCCGGGTCCAGCACGCGAAAACCAAGCATGACGTTCATCGTGCTGGCTTCAACGACGTAGTAACCCTGCGTATCTTGGGGCGCCTTTTCACCTGGGGGGAGTAGTAGGTATTTTCCGCCTTTGCCTTTGTCGGGCCCAGTCTGCCCAAGATCAATCACCGAACGCTGCCAGAAATCACCCACGCCACCTGCAGTCGGTCCGGCTGGTAAGTCAATCACCAGCGGACCTGTCTCTTTCAGATTAACGAAGCTGATGATGTAGGGGGTGGTGGCATTGGCAGTGAGGATGCCGAGCTTGTCCTGATAGTTGTCATAGATAACCAGGTCACCGCTCTTGGCCCCGAAGACCTTTTCGTGAGCTTGTTGCCATTCGGCAAATGCAACGATGGGCAATGCCCAAAGGTAGCTTTGGGTTGCCTGCTGGTAATCTAGCTCTTCGTACAGTTTTGCCACTGACGCTGGGGTCGGCAGCGTGCCCTGCATTTCCAGGTTAGCGAAACGCGTTTCCATGGACGAGGCGTGAGCGATACTCGCTACCAATGTCAGGGGAAACAAAAAACCTATTGTTCTTATCATTGTGCATCCTTACTTACCGAGGGTGATATTCAGTCCAGCGAATACGGTGAATTTGGGTAGACCAGGCCCCTTGTGGTCAACCGTCCACTGCGGTTCGACAAAAGCATTCAGAATGTTGTGCCCGGATTTCCAGGCCTTGCCCACACCCAGGCCCACCGGAATGTAGTGAGTGTCGTCCTTTAGGTTGTAGGTCCAAGTTCCTGTGGAGCGTAGGTACCAACCTTTGGGCAGGTTATGAATGAGGAGGGGTTGGAAGGTGGCAGTTTCTACATGCTGGCGACCATGATCACCAGCGAATGAACTCTGGTACTGCACCAACGCTCCTAGCAGGCCACGCGGCGATGAATCGATGGCGACAGCCGCCAGACCCGCCTGCCATTTGCCGGTGCCCAATTCGTCGAATTCGGCGGTGGGAGCGGTGATCTGCGGACCAATACCGAGCTGAACGCCTTCGGTCTTGAGCAAGAAGATGTCGAACAGATTGAGGTCGCCAACACCGGTGCTGTAGCCATTATGGGGATCTGGTCGAGTGCTGATCGGCAAGGTGGCGCGAAGCAGTTGCGGTACACCGATGAAGTCGCCAGGGGCAAGTGGCAGGGTGCCACGTAGCAACAGGTCATTAGTATGGGCATTGCTGTCGTCAATCGTCGGCGTGTAATAGTCCTGAATATTCAGTCCCGGTGCCAGGTTGAGCGGGTTGTTACTTTTGTTCGCTGTCTCGGCATTGTCGGCCAGCGCATGGGTGGACAATGGCGTGATTGCCGCAATAAATAAGGTGGGCAATGTGTGTTTGAACATCAACGACTCTTCCTTAAGTAGCGTGTGCCGCGTAACGAGGGTCAGCAGAATAGGAGGAAATCAACCAATTTAATACTGGGAGCAAACGCGGCTTTGCGAAAATGCTCTTGGGGCCACCGCGTACCAGCGACGAAAGGCACGGATAAAATTGGAAACCTCTCGGTAGCCCAGTCGCCCGGCTACTTCGCTTACCGCCAGCTCACCCGCCTGGATCAGATCGCCAGCCAAATAACGTCGCTGAGTATCCACAATTGCGTTGAAGCTCCACCCCTCACGTTGCAGGGCACGGTGTAGCGTACGTGAAGCCACATGAAGGTGTCGTGCCGTTTGCTCAAAGTCCGGCCCTGCAGCGAGACTTCCCAGAACCATATCGGCCACTGATTCCAGTATCGAAGGCTTCAGCGTATCCACTGCGTATCTTTCTAACGCGTCTTCCAGCGCAGCGCACACTGCCGGGCTACCTGTTGGTCGCAATTCTTGTAGGGCTTCAATGTCCAAGGCCACCTCATCGCGTTCAGCGCAGAACTGAATTTTGCCGACTGGCAACCGCAACCAAGGCGAAGGATCGATGGGGACTGAGCGACGTAGGCGTAGTTCGCATACAGCGTTGCGTGTGCCTGGCAATCCTTTTAGGTGCTGAACCTGAAGAGCCCCCCAGCAATCCACCTCCTCAATAGCGGGAAATAGTTCTTGGTTGGGTACCAAGGCTACACACAGCAGCCCGTCGCGCTCCATGCACTGCAAGGCCAAGTGGCCGGCCAGCAACGGCCAGTAGCGTACCAGCATCTGCAAGGAGGCCAGGCGGGTAGGCATCATTTGCATCAGATACGCCAAGCCCAACATTTGCCCAGGGTCATTTTGCCGGGCGGCGGCCAGCCCAATGGCTGGATCGCCACTCAGTTCGCGCGCTACCTCCCAGAATCGTCGCCCCAGAAATGCCGGCAAACGTAGTTGCGGTTGTCGCAGCGTGGTGATGCTGACCCCCCAATCGGCTTGTAGGCGCTGCAAGTCCACGCCACGGGCGTCAAGTTCCTGAACCGCTGAATTGATTATGGAGACGCATAACGACGACCTATTTCGATGCTGGGGGAAAGAATTTGTCGGCCAATGATTAACGATCTGCATGCAAATCCTCCCATGGTGGCACTAAGGCCATGCGACTACGTGTGTGTAGCCAAAGGTACGCCGTAGTACGGGCCAACCCTAGCAGCGCCTTGAAGACCTCACCATTACAAAAACAACAGGTGATTCAGCATATGAAGCCGTTCCTCATACCTTATCTAACTGCTATTCGAGCATCGCGCCTGAGCCCTGGCCTCATCGCAGCGGGCCTTGCCCTTGCAACCTCGGGCATGCCGCAAGCCCGAGCCACCACCTGGCAGCTCAATGATGATTGGAATCTGACCAGCAATTCCACCCTAACACTTGGCAGCAGTTGGGCTTTGCGCAACGCCGATCCAAATCAATTGACCACCCCGGATGCCCGTTCCATCGGTAAACGCGGCGAGGGCATCAACTACAGCGCTGACGATGGCAAACTCAACTTTGACAAAGGCGATGCCATCTCACAAATCTTCAAGGGCTTGACCGAATTAGATCTTAATGATGGCAATCAGGGCGCTTTCGTCCGATTCAAGTATTGGTACGACCACGCCTACGAATCCACCAATGGCGACTTCACCCAGTTTGACGACAGTGGTTGGCAGGACCTCGCCAAGTTCAAGGGGTTTGAGGTGCTCGACCTGTATGCATGGAAAAACTTCGAACTGGGTGAGCGTCAACTCAGCCTCAAGCTCGGCAAGCAAGTGCTGTCGTGGGGAGAGGCCCTGTTTCTTCAGAATGGCATCAATGCGATCAACCCTCTGGATGCTTCTGCCTTCAATCGCCCCGGGGTGGAATTGAAAGAAGGCCAATTGCCAGTGGAGATGCTCAGTTTCAGTTATGACCTCAGCGATACGCTGAGCCTTGAGGGGTTCTATCAATACAACTTCCGTCCGACGGTTCTGGACGGTTGCGGCACTTTTTTCTCGGTCGGCGACAACATTCAAGAAGGTTGTCAGATGAACCGACTGATCGTTGTGCCGGCAGGCAATTTGAGTACCGAGCAAGCTATTAATGCGCGCGCATTTGAGACTCGAGGCAGTACTGACTGGGCAAGCGATGACGGCCAATACGGTCTGGCCCTGCGCAAAACCCTCGAAATGCTCAACGATGCCGAGTTGGGAATCTACTACGCCAATTACCACAGTCGTACACCGAGCATGGACGGAAGGGTGCGTACTGGTCTTAGTGCTGGCTCGTTGCCAACCGGTACCTACAACACTGTGTACCCAGAAGACATCCGCTTGTTCGGTATCAGCCTGAGCGGCGTGCTCGGCAGCACTGCGGTGTTCACTGAGTTGAGCTACCGACCCAACCAGCCGCTGTCCTATAACGCTTCTGACGTGGTGGCTGTAGTTGCAGGCGCCGGTGCCAGTACTCCGATCTACGACGGAACTACCCCGAGCTTGGGTAGCGAAGTACAGGGTTACAAGCGCAAGGAGGTATGGCAGTACAGCTTGGGTGCTACCGATAACATCAGCAATATCTTCGGTGCAGAGAAACTTACCTGGATCGCCGAAGCCGGCGCCAACTGGATCGAGGGCATCGATCTGGATGAAGAGCGTTACGGTCGCGCCGCTCTGTTTGGTCGCGTGCAGAACAATGGTGCTGCCTGTTTCAATCCGGCTGCGGGAGGGCTGAACGCTGGGCAGGCTGCCGAGAAAAATGCCGACTTTTGCAACACCCATGGCTACACCACCGGATTCTCCTGGGGCTATCGCCTACGTGCTGCCCTGGCGTTCGAAAGTCTGATTCCGGCCATGGTGGTCACGCCATCACTGAACTTTCGCCATGACGTCGAAGGATACGGCCCGAACTTCCAGGAGGGACAGATGGCCGCGGGTGCGGCACTGACTTTTGATTACCGAAATAACTATTCGCTAGAGCTGGCCTACAACGATTTCTTTGGCTCTAACAAGTTTTCTACCATCGATGATCGCGACTTCGCGTCAGTCAACCTCAAAGTGAGTTTCTAATGATTAATTCAAAAGTTACCAAATGGAGCTTCACATTGACCCTGCTTGCCGCCTGTGCACTGGCTCACGCTAAGCAAACTGATGCCAGCCGACTTGAAGGCCCGTTGACACCCTTTGGCGCCGAACGCGCCGCGAATGCCGATGGCAGTATTCCAGCATGGACGGGGGGGATGCCACCAGGTGCTGCTACGGTTAGCCCCAATGGCAACTATGCCGATCCCTACGCGGCAGAAAAGCCCGTGTATACCATCAGTAAGAGCAACCTGGCTCAATACAAAGATCTGTTGAGCCCCGGTCAGCAGGCGATGTTTATCCGCCACCCCGAATACCGTATGCGTGTATTCCCCAGTCATCGTAGCACCCGGTTGCCGAAAAGATATGTGGATGAAAGCCGCAATAACCTTGGCGCAGTAACGCTGGAAGAGAATGGTTATGGATTGAAGGGATATCACTTCGGTGTGGCCTTCCCTGAGCCGACCGAGGCAAAAGAAGTGCTATGGAACCACCTGACCCGTTTTCGTGGCGGTTCAGTGCGCCGTCAGTTCGCCTCGGCCACCGTACAGGAGAGTGGCGATTACACCGTGGTGGGCTATGACGCCCTTAGCGCTTTTCGCGAGAACATCAGTGACATGCCTGTAGACGCTAACGTGCTGTTCTACAACCGGGTGCTGACCGTTGAGCCTTCTCGCTATTCCGGTGAGGTAACGTTGGTCCAGGAACCACTGAACCAGGTCGCCGAGCCGCGCTCCGCTTGGCAGTACATTCCAGGACAACGCCGGGTCCGTCGTGCGCCAACGGTGGCCTATGACAACAGTGCTCGCTACAGCTTCGGTCAGGTGGTCTCCGACAGCGTCGACGGCTACAACGGTGCTCCAGATCGATACGATTGGAAGTTGATCGGCAAGCAGGAAATGCTGGTCGGCTACAACGCCTTTCCCTTGGCCAGCAAGGACATCAAATACGCTGACATTCTTAAGCCCGGTTACCTCAACCCCGATCTGGCGCGATACGAAAAACACCGCGTCTGGGTTATTGAAGCCACGCTGAAGCCCGGCAATCGGCATGTCTATAGCAAACGTCGCTTCTACATCGATGAAGATTCCTGGCAGATCATGGCTTCGGATATCTATGACAGTCGTGGCGAGTTGTGGCGCTTTTACGAGTCGCACCTGACCCAGCTGCACGATATTGAGATGCCGATAACGGCGGTGGAAGTAACCTACGACCTGATTTCCGGGCGATACGCCGCAAACTACCTAACCAATGAAGTGCCGAAAAAGATCGAAATCGGCTTTGTCAGCACGCGAGCTGAATTCACTCCAGTCCAGCTCAAGCGAATGGGCAAGTAAATATCATCACGCAGCCCGCCAAGTGGGCTGCACCGTGCTTCCGGCGATCGTTCTGTTTCTGGAGATACATCATGCCTACTATGGCTAAAGTTTATTGGGGTCTTGGATTAGCCACTGCCACATTGGTGACGGCAGGCCTGGTGGGTAAAAGCGTTGTCGAACAAGCAAAAGCTACCGCAGACGCCTATCTGTTTGGTTACCCGCTCGTACTGATGGACCTCACACGCCGTTACCATGTGCAGAGCTCAGGCGTAGAGCTCAACCACCTGCGCCACTTGCGCAGCTTTCCGGATGCCAGCTTTCGTTCAGTAGTGTCGCCGAACGCCGACACACTGTATTCAATGGCCCACCTCGACTTGAGCAGCGAACCGCAAGTATTGAGCATTCCAGATATGCGCGGCCATTACTACATGACACCGATTCTGGATGCCTGGACGAATGTCTTTACCTCCCCCGGTACACGCACCACCGGTGAACAGCCACGTGACTATCTCATTGTCGGTCCGAACTGGAATGGCCAGACCCCCGGTAATCTGAACGTGCTGCGATCGCCCACCAACATGGCTTGGATGATCGGCCGGATCGAAAGCCGCGGGCCGACTGACTATTCCGAAATCAATGCCCTGCAAGATCGTATGACGCTGCAGCCCTTGAGTACCTGGCAAGGTAACGACGTTCCGAAGGTCGCGGCAGCAGCGGTAAGCAACACACCTGTGAAGCCGCGTCAGGCGCCGGATCAGCAGTTGGCGACGTGGACCGCCGAGTCATTCTTCACAACGTTCTGCCAGTTGCTCGGCAATAATCCGGCACGGCCTGATGACACGCCAGCGCTACAAAAGATGCGTGAGGCTGGCTTGCTTAATGCGGACTGTCGCCTACAGCAATCTGCGCTTCAGCGCCTGGGTAGTTGGATGGGCTTCCGCAAGGTGGTTGCCGCGCTAAACGATAGCGAACACTTGCTAGACAGCCTGCCAACGCACAATGGGTGGCGAATTCCCTATGGAATTGGTGAATATGCAAGCGACTATCGACGCCGGGCGATGGTCGCCAAGTTTGGCCTGGGCGCTAACACCAATGAAGACGCTATCTACCCGACGCTGCGTCGAGATGGAGCTGGCCAGATATTGTCCGGGGCACATCGGTATGTCCTGCATTTCGACAAGCAACAATTACCGCCAGTGAAGGGTTTCTGGTCGCTGACTCTCTACGATCAAGCGCAGTTCTTTTTCGCCAATCCACTGGATCGCTTCGCTATCGGTGACCGGAATGCATTGCACTACAACCCTGATGGTTCACTTGATTTGTACATTCAGGCGCAGGCACCAACAGCGAAGGAACAACTGACAAATTGGTTGCCTGCGCCTGCCACGAACTTCAATTTGATGCTACGCCTGTATTGGCCCGCACAAGCAGTGCTTGATCGCAGTTGGTTACCGCCAGCAATTAAACGTCTCGACTGAAACACTTCATGCAGCCCCGGTCACTGTAGCCGGGGTTTTTTCATCTTGCCGGATCAGTTTGTGCCAGCCATCCTTGGCGGTAACCTCTCCATCGATTGCTGACCATGGCTCGACTTATATCCCACGCTCCCCCGCTGGCGCAATCAACGTTGATCTCTGTGGTGAGCTGTATCGCCGGTACCCTTAAAGGCAGATACGGTATTGACCCAGTACCGGTAATGAACAGCGTCGGAATTGATCCGATAGTGATACAGGACAGCGACCGGCGCTTGACGGTGGCTACCCTGAGCCCGCTATGGCTGCGGTGTGTGGAAGTGACCGGTGATGAAGCTTTCGGCTTATATGCTGCCCGTTATTACCAGCCAGCGCAGTTCTATGGCGTCGATCTGGCCTTGTGTACCGCCGCTACGTTCGGAGAAGCGCTGCAACTCCATGTTCAGTTCATTCGTGTATTAACCACTGCCGCCTTGGCGTCTCTGAAAACCGATGCCGACGGAAATCATCGCCTAGAGATCCATCGTTACGGCCCTGATCGACCTACCGACGCGGCGCTTGATTGCTTTTTCCATGCCTTCTTCATCCGTCTGTTCGAGCGTCAGACCGGGCTACAGGTCAACAAATTACTACGACGTCTGGAACTTCCCCGTGCGGCACCGAATGACCCAACACCCTGGCTGGATCTGGGCATCCCAGTAGTTTTTGGTAGCCCGTGCGGCGCTATGGTATTCAAGCCCCAAGCCTGGGCCTTACCATTACCCGGCGCCAATCCGCTTTTGTTGGCACAGTTGGAAAAACCTATCTTGCGTCAACTGGCCCAACTTCGCCTGCCATTGCCGGCGAGCGCATTGCGTGCACTGCTGGCCGATACGCTTGCCAGCGGCGCTTCTCTCGAACAGTTAGCGCTCGCTCTGCAAATCAGCGCCAGTCAACTGCGAAGTGGCCTGAGAAGCCAAGGCCTGAATTTTAGCCAGTTGCTTGATCAGGCACGCGAAGCTCAAGCGATGGTCCTACTGGCCAACCCAGCCTTTAGCCTGGAACAAATCGCCACCAAACTCGGTTTCAGTGGTTCCAGCAGCTTCAATCGTGCATTTCGTCGCTGGCAAGGCGACACACCATTGAACTATCGCCGCCAAGTCCTAGGCTAAGGATGTAGTGGTCTAATGAATCCGGACACCTTTCTGTGGCGAGCATTCTCGCCTAAATGGGTGTCCGGATTCATTAGACCACTACACTCGACGGACTAGTTCTGGTTATGCGAGCACACGCCGCCGTTCAACATATTTCAACCAGACGGCTTTGAAGCTCTGCTTGAACCTCCGCAGAGCTGAGTCCTAGATCTGGTGAGCAAGCGACTAAGCGTTGCACCGAACTTTCCGCCCATCCTTGTACATCGTCATCCAGTGCGACCCAGTGCCGAAGTTGAGACCGCGCAGCGTACCGGCAGATCTGGTCGTATCGTGTCTTCCCGTCCCATACGCTTTCATCCACCCAGCCTTTAGCCATTGAACTATGCCATGTAGCACCGATAACTCGCTCTTGCAGCTCGTAAGGCAGATAGCCAAGAGCCCGCTTATGGCCGAGGAGTCGAACCCAACTAGTGCTCAATACCAACGAGACCGAAGGAAACTCGTTGAGGAGCTTGGTAAGAATCGGCGCCCACATGAAAAGATTCCCTTCAGCCTTTAGTGTCGGCCCAAGACGACTAAAATAGACGGCGTCGGGATGTAGGACACCATCGAAATCCAAGAAAAGAACAGGTGTACTTTTCTGCACTTAGGTTACTCCAGGTAAAAAGTCGTACCCAATCGACGTTCAATATCAACAACCGAGAAAATATGCTGGGACTCAAAAAGCATCCCACTCAATCATAAGGTTTTGAACTCTTGAACTCGTCCTCTAGCGATCGGAAGCTTCGTGGCCGAGCGGATGGGCCAGACCCACGCAGCGCTGCCTTTACAGCGACTGCTGCTCGCTCGAGCTCCGCATGGGAAGCCGCATAGACAGCTACAATAAGCCTATTGCGACTGTGCATTTTCATTTCCAGCACTCGCAGGGCGCTTTTTTCTTCTCGCAACAGCTCAATATTGTTCATTTTTTCAGGCCTTAAGTAGAAAATCGTTGCAGCGCGATGCTGCCTCTACGGCATCAATATCAATCAACTAGATCGTAAATATTAGCTGTGGTGGAAATGTACGCCATAAGCTTTTTCCCCCGTCTCCATACATTCTGGCGGCACGGTGCGCTTAAAATATTAGGACCAGCTATAGGGGAAAAACCTCCTGCTTGTAAATGAAATTGGACATTTACAACATGAGTTCCTAGAATCCGCGCAATTTCTGGAGAAAGGATATAGTTTCTTTCAAAATGCTTTATTGATTGGAGGCTGATCAATTGTGCTGGTCGCCTGGAGCTTTGAACCGTTTCGCTACGAAGCCGACCAAGACGTACAAGAGCGTAAGCAACTTCATCCTTTACACCGAGAGTTTTTGCTGCTTGTGAAACTGACATACCATTCGCGTACGAGGAGGTAAGACTCGTTATACTGTTTTTCTCAAGCTCGTTCGGATCAAAAAGCCATTTCCCAATATTTAGAGCTTCTTTCTCTGCTCTACAAAACACAGGTATAGTCCCAGACTGGATCGCCATTACCAACTCCGGCAAGCCGCCAGATGTAGGCAGATAATGCTTTGCAGCCTGCGATATTGTTATAAAGTTATCGCTGGGATAGGGTAAAAACCGTGGAGGAGCAAGAGAAATTATTGAGCTAAAGTCGACAAACCATTTTTCACCAGCATGTGGAGAGCCGCCAACATAATTTAGTACCCCTGATTTTATTAACTGCTCAACGCGCTTTCTACTGACGCAAAGCAGCCGAGAAGTTTGCCGTAGGTTAAGAGGCTCGTGCACTATTGCAGAGAGCCTTCGCGCTTCTTCAATATCGACGACTACGACAGTTTTACCACAGGAATACCTAAACTCCCGAGCATCGAGCTCACCGGATAAATGCATCCTTCTAAGAAAATTTTCGGGAAGACCAGTTTTTTGCGCTGCCTTGCTGTATGAAAGCCAACGGTGTTCAAGCAATGTGCACTCACTTAAACGCCGATTCCGCAAAGCCAAAGGACCCTCCCAATTTTGAACGATGTACCTTTCGAACTCATCACGAACAAAGTCGTAGCATCGATCGGCCAGAGACAAGTACACGTCATTATAAATTAACCCAAATGCGGAACCTAGTTTAGATGAAAGTTTTGTTCCTCTGATTCTGATAAGATCAGTGAGTAAATCATGAAAGGACCCAGGCCAACCCGAAAGAATTTGGCCCGCCGCTTGAGCTAAGTCAGGAGCTACGTTCCTGCACGCCATCGATGAAACTGTCATGTTCATGAAATGTTTTCGACTCAACGCCCTCACACCGACGCGAACAGCTAATAAATGTAACTGTTCGTAGGTTAGTGACTCAACTCCAGATGTGTTTTCGGTACTTCTCTGCCTTAAACGTTTTTCAAGCTCCACCGACATCCAAACCTTTGACTCATCGGCTGCTAAAGTTGGAAAAGTTACATCCGAAAATGAAAATCCACAGATGTCGCAAAATTTCGTGATCAGTATCTTTTGATTTATTTTCGCCTGACACTTCGGACATCCATATAGCAACTCAACTTTATGGATCGAGCAGGTTGTATAAAGAGTTAGCTCCCATACCTCACGCCAGTAAAGCTCAGTTACAAAACAAACCGGACAAAACTTTGACCTAACTAACGACCAGATTTTTTGATTAGTGAACTTAGGCGATCTAACTACTGTGACCACTTCATGCCAGCTTACAGGCCTTACATCCTCATCCAACCATTCGTATACTTGCTCATCTGTCAGCTCTTTAAATAGCTTTACAACCTCACCATTTCGGAGGGCATTACAATCCCCCAAGCGATGCAGGTATCCGACCAAGCTCTCATCGCACTTTGGCGTAGCATTTACCAATAGACCGAACATGCACCTTATTCCTTCATATAGCATTGCAACGAAAGGCACTTAAATCTTGAATGTCCGTTGTTAACTAACAGACATTGATTAGATCTCAAGCCGCAATGATGTCAAAGTTCTCAAAAGGCTCACGAGCTCCAATTAAAGGTTTGAAGTCGAATACATCACTGAAAGGATTGCGTACATCAGGTGCAGAGCTCCATACCTCATCCTTAAACGCTTCAGACAGTAGTCCCAGATTGATGCCTTCAGAACATCGGTACTGGACCAGCCAAACAGAGCGATCTAAAATTTTTATCAGATAGTCAATCAACCCAAATGAAGCTAGATACATCCGGCGGATAATTTCTTTTTCTGAAAAGCTAATAGACGCTACCGGTAGTAGTTCCTGAATACTTTGGAGAAGTATAGCGAACTGTCTCCAACAAGCTTCGGTCAACATGAACCTATTGTAATCAACCGTGGCAGAGAATCTTCGTCTCAGCTGCTCGTTAGCCCAGAGCAGACCTTCAGTTCGCTTCAGACCGACAAGGACGAATGTAATGCTAGTTTCGTTCATCAGGCTCTTGATCCAGTCCGCCGCCTCGTACGCTGCATTACGCTTGTAATCCACGAGATGCTGCGCTTCGTCTAGAACGACTACTTCAACACCTAATTTGCTTAATAGTTGAATAGTTCTCGCAAACTTCGTTTCTGCCGAATGGTTACGCGAGTCCGCGTACGGATCTTTCATCGCGGTCAACACAGCCGTTGCTAGGTTCTTTTTGGTTGGAGAGGACGGAATTTCCACGATGAGCACAGCGCGTTGCCTCGCATCAACTCCGTCAGCAGACTTCAATTCTTCGACGTACTCTCTGATCAAAGTACTTTTCCCAACACCGCTTGGCCCTTGTATAACAAGTCCCTTACTAGTACCTGTGCGTCGTGTGTCTCCATGAACTTCAGTTAGGCGGGCTAGTGCTTGCTCTGCCTGAGGGCTCAGAATGAAGTGGTGACGCAGAGAAAATGAGGCTGGACTTCCTTCATGATTACTCATCACTTAGTCCTCCGCTCAGGTGACGCCGGGTAACCTTGAATGATGTTGCTACATTTGCGGTGCCGCTTGGCTTGTCTAACCAATCCATTTCTGAAAACGCGATGAGAGGCTTTACGGAACCATCGAGCCTCCAACCGTCCTTATCTATCTTGGCACGGGTTACAGCCCGACGTTTACGCAACTTCTGAGAGCGGCGAGCCTCCGCAATATCCTGTGTTAAATCGCGATAGCACTGATGGACCTGGTCAAAGCTTGGGCTATTGCTGCCGCTGTCTTGAAGTGCTTTTTCGGCCGCTTTCCATAATTCACGACTCAACCCGAGCATGCGCTTATCTTTTATGGGTACCTGCAAAAATACGTTTCTGAAACGGTCATGCACCCAAACATGTCCAAGTTCATCACGATATCGAACATTGATTTTCTCCTGCGGTGCCATCAGCATTCTTAGCTCAGCAAGTTCCGGCGAGTGGTACCCGTGACCGCATACTTCAATACCGTAATGATGTACTTTCACCGAACTTCGGCGAGCTAGAATGCATTCAAGGGCATCAAGGTCAACGGGCAACTTGATCAGCCGACTAGTCTCTTCGGAGGCCCATACCTGCGCAGGGGTCCTTTTGCTAAGACTCCGGTGGGGGGTCTGATGATAACCATCAACAATCCATTTGACGACGCTGGCTTCCAGTTGAGCCAGCGTGAAGCACGCATATTTCTCTGATCTGTAGTCTCCCTTCTCTTGGGTGTTGGAAAATGTAGTGCCAGGCAGGTTATGAATCAGTCCGAGATTCTGAGTGCGGAAAAATCTTTCGACCGATCCTTTCATCTCTGGACCTCTTGAGCGAGGATACATAATCTCGATGCCGAGTTCGTTGAATCCGGCAATCAAATCATCTGCATGAAATTCCGCAGCGTTGTCAGGAACGAGTCGTGCGGGGACTCCATGAGCGCGCCACTCGTTTTGTACTTTAGGAAATCGCTCCAGAAGCTCCGTTTTAGGGCGAATGGAACGTTCAATGACGCGAAGGATTGTCTCAGTGTTAGGTGCAGCTAAGTGAATTAGGTAGCCCATGATCATTCGTGAATATTTGTCTAACACGATAGTGATATAGGGGCGGCCTATAACCAATCCAGTTTCTTCGTCTACAAGTAGGACATCCAACAGAGTATGGTCGATCTCCCATCGATCCAAAATCCCCCCAACCACGAGCATTTCTCTCGCAACCCGATGCTTCTTTTTGGCCGCATACTTACCAATACGACGAACATCAACCTCGTATGGATCGAGCCTGGCAATATATCTACGAACAGTCATACCACAAGGCTTGTTTAGCTGATCAGAGGGCAAACGTGTAACGTTCCTCTCATCGACACGCTTCAGATATTCGCCAACTACTTTTGAAACTTGATGCCGTTCTAACTGAAGGTATACCTCGTGGATGACATCTTGTAATATTTCTTCCAACTCACCAGATATTACGCTGGTTCTTCCCTTATCGGCATGTTTAGGAATAAGCTTTACAACATTTCGACCTACGAATTTTGTGTGCCACCTTCTAAAAGTAGATACAGATGGAACAGTTGCATCTCCAATTTTTACGGCAATCTCGGTTAATTTCTCTTGCAGATCATATTTTTTAGGCAATTTTATCTGCCCCTCGGTTACGCACTCAATATACTTACGACGGCGTAAAGCTTCCTCACTGTGCTTTGCGGGAAAACAAGATAGATCCGGGGCTACGTTCCTCACGCATGGAATCTCACCTAGGTAAGGTTGGTCTGTACAGATTTCGATCTCACGTCGCTCATAACCAAGATGAAACTCACGGTCGGTTAAAGTAGTTGGCTCACCATATTGATCAATGAAAAGCAGACGTCTATCGATCAGCCGCCGCTGCAGCGACATCGTTCTACCATGTATAACCACAACTAACTTCGCCTTAAGCAAAAAAGTTTGCATGACGATGTCCTCCTGAAAGAAAGACTTGTGATTGGTTCAGCAAAGGCTTTTCAAGGTCAACACCGACAATACACAGCCCCAACAAACGCCAAGCTTCTACTTCCCCAAATAATGATATGACCTCATGGAATACTTGGGGTTTGTATTTATTCAACTTAAGCCAAACTTCGGCTTGATCTGACGAAGGAAGAGAAGGACTGTATCGGTGATACAGAATTTTTTGGATATTGGTCGCCAATGGTTCTCGCCAGATCAGGCCTTCTGTAACGACGGAAAAACTCCGATCGGTGGCAGAAAAATGGTTCTTAGCTGCACACAGCTTTCGCTTGACGCTACTGACCAAAAGCTTTTTTTCTGGCTTTACTTCGAACCACCACTCACCACCGTCCGCAAGGAAAACACGAAGATCCGGAACGTAATCTACTAATGTATCTCCCAAGAGAAATCTTTCCCGAGACGGCTGCACTTCATAACGAAGAACTGACGGTGAGAGCTCGAGTAAGCGGAGAAAACCTCCTTCCAGCTGGGATTCCCAGGCTACAGGGTGACCATTTTTGATCGAGGGGAAGTACCCTCTGAAATGACATGAGCTGCGAGTAACTACCTTACGTACTGCCATCGCACACCTCCGTAGACGTGTACCGTCGCGGCGCCTGAGAACACAGGCACAGAGCGGCACCCAAGGGGCAGAATCGACAGGCAACACTTTCCCGTCGAGAGCCCTCGATAAAGTCGAAATGATGGGAGGGGATTGACAAGCATCCAAAAAAAGCTGAAATTGCGGCTACCAGACCAGCAACATCGCTTCAAATGGACGCGGTCAAAACCCCTAGGTTTTGGTCGCGTTTTTACATTTCACACCTCCCGCTTTTCATGATCTCGTCCTCTGACACTCATAGCTAAATTAATTCAAGCTTCCTCTCGTTTATACGGTTTTGCTCTAATCTTGCAATTCTTAGCCACTTCCAAATCGAATATTTGACTTGCGTCGGCTTCGGCAAGCTTCTGATTTTATTGCTAGAACAGCTCCAACCTCAATAAATACAATTACCAAATAATATTCCAGACCACTGGGAAAATCCATTGCTTACAACTGAATCTAAGTATTTTTATTGAATACTTACAACACTGAAGGCTCAGAATTTAATCTTTCAACGTATAATATCTTTATACGCTGCATATTTTTAAAATTTCTAATCTCAGGGAAGCCGAGCGGTTTTTTTTCGAATTACGAATGGCCGTAATATGTGTCTTAATTTTTTAGGAGACCCTGCCATAAGATGAAAAAATCCGCCTCCCCCAATAAACTTTAGACTCTATATTCAAAGTAAAAATTAAAGTCTCTAAGTGTCATTGAACTCGAGTTCTTTTAGTATTTCTGCTCGGGAATGTCCTGAGCTTCTACCGTTATAACTTATCGATCTTGCCAACCTTACCATAAGGATATTGGCCTTTTTTTGTGCAAAAAAAAGCCCGCTAGTAAGCGGGCCTTCTTTCAACGTGGAATCCTAACTCTAGGAGTTAGTAGTTCCATTTATTTGTGAAAATGCGCAACTATTCAGTGAACCTACACCTGATCAGAAGTCCAGGTTCGAGACCGCCAGGGCGTTGCTTTCGATGAACTCACGACGAGGCTCAACGGCATCGCCCATCAGGGTGTTGAAGATCTGATCGGCAGCGATCGCGTCTTCGATAGTCACCTTGAGCATGCGGCGCACGGTTGGGTCCATGGTGGTTTCCCACAGCTGGTCAGGGTTCATCTCGCCAAGACCTTTGTATCGCTGGATGGTGTGGCGCTTGGTGCTTTCGGTCATCAGCCAGTCGAGTGCTTCCTTGAACTCGTTGATAGCCTTCTTGCGCTCGCCACGCTGAACATAAGCGCCTTCGCCGAGCAGGGTGCTCAGTTGTGCGCCCAGGGCGGTGACGGTGCGATAGTCATTGCTGCCGAAGAAGTCGCGGTTGAAGGTCACGTAGCTGGCCAGGCCATGGGAGGTGATTTCCACTTCCGGCAGCCAGACATTACGTTCCTTGTCTTCGCGAAGGCTCGCCTTGTAGAGCAGGCCGGACTTCTCGCTGGTACGCAGGCGCTCTTCGAGTTTGCCGAGCCATTCCTGCATGGCCGCGTGGTCGCCCAGTTGCTCCAGGGACACAGCTGGCAGGTAGACGAAGTGCTCGGTCAGCTCCTGCGGGTACAGACGCGACAGACGTTTGAGAGTCTTCATCACGGTGCGGAATTCGTTAACCAGGCGCTCCAGCTCTACGCCGGAAACCGGTGGCGCGGATTCGTCCAGGTGCAGGCTGGCATCTTCCAGGGCCGACTGGGTCATGTACTCTTCCATGGCCTCGTCGTCTTTGATGTACTGCTCTTGCTTGCCCTTCTTGACCTTGTACAGCGGCGGCTGGGCAATGTAGATGTAGCCGCGCTCGACCAACTCCGGCAGCTGACGGAAGAAGAAAGTCAGCAGCAGGGTACGAATGTGCGAACCGTCGACGTCAGCATCGGTCATGATGATGATGTTGTGATAACGCAACTTGTCGATGTTGTACTCTTCGCGACCGATACCACAGCCCAGGGCGGTGATCAGGGTGCCCACTTCCTGGGACGAGATCATCTTGTCGAAACGTGCTTTCTCGACGTTGAGGATCTTGCCCTTGAGCGGCAGGATCGCCTGGGTCTTGCGGTTACGACCTTGCTTGGCCGAACCACCTGCGGAGTCACCCTCCACCAGGTACAGTTCGGAAAGAGCAGGGTCCTTCTCCTGGCAGTCCGCCAGTTTGCCTGGCAGGCCAGCGATATCCAGCGCGCCTTTGCGGCGGGTCATTTCCCGCGCCTTGCGCGCTGCTTCACGGGCACGCGCGGCGTCGATCATCTTGCCGACAACCGCCTTGGCTTCGTTCGGGTTCTCCAGCAGGAAATCGGAGAAGTACTTGCCCATCTCCTGTTCCACGGCAGTTTTCACTTCCGAAGAGACCAACTTGTCCTTGGTCTGGGAGCTGAACTTCGGATCCGGGACCTTCACCGAAATGATCGCGGTCAGGCCTTCACGGGCATCGTCACCGGTAGTCGAGACCTTGTTCTTCTTGGCCAGGCCTTCCTGTTCGATGTAGTTGTTCAGGTTACGGGTCAACGCCGAGCGGAAGCCGACCAGGTGAGTACCACCGTCGCGCTGCGGAATGTTGTTGGTGAAGCACAACAGGTTCTCGTTGAAGCTGTCGTTCCACTGCAGGGCGATTTCCACGCCCACACCGTCTTCACGCTGAACGCTGAAATGGAACACCTGGTTGACCGGAGTCTTGTTGGTGTTCAGGTACTCAACGAAGGCACGCAGACCGCCTTCATACTTGAAGTGCTCTTCCTTGCCCGAGCGCTCATCCTTCAGCAGGATGCCAACGCCAGAGTTGAGGAAGGACAGTTCACGAATCCGCTTGGCCAGGATGTCCCAGCTGAAGTGGATGTTCTTGAAGGTTTCAGACGACGGCTTGAAGTGGATGTGGGTACCAGTGGTTTCGCTCTCACCTACGATTTTCATCGGGGCTTGAGGCACACCGTGAACATAGGTCTGTTCCCAGATCTTGCCACTGCGGCGAACGGTGAGGATCAACTGTTCGGACAGGGCGTTCACCACCGACACACCTACGCCGTGCAGGCCGCCGGAAACTTTATAGGAGTTGTCGTCGAACTTACCGCCAGCGTGCAGGACGGTCATGATGACCTCGGCGGCGGATACGCCTTCCTCTTTATGCACGTCGACCGGGATGCCGCGACCGTTGTCGCGAACACTGATGGATTCATCCGGGTGAATAATTACGGTGATGTCATCACAGTGGCCGGCGAGTGCCTCGTCGATCGAGTTAT
This sequence comes from Pseudomonas vranovensis, assembly GCF_040438935.1. Classification (NCBI taxonomy): domain Bacteria; kingdom Pseudomonadati; phylum Pseudomonadota; class Gammaproteobacteria; order Pseudomonadales; family Pseudomonadaceae; genus Pseudomonas; species Pseudomonas vranovensis. The sequence continues at coordinate 4,891,447 of NZ_CP159259.1, forward strand.
CGACCACCTCGAACACCATGTGGTGCAGGCCGCTACCATCATCGGTGTCGCCAATGTACATACCGGGACGCTTGCGCACGGCATCTAGCCCTTTCAGCACTTTAATGCTGGAGGAGTCGTACGTTTGATTTTCGCTCATGCCTTCACTCCCGATGGTCGTGGGTCTGGGTGATACGGCCCTGTTCCACGTGGAACAGAGCAACTGGCGTTTCCGTCTGCCAGCCTTCCCTCAATAATTCGTGGTCTACACAGGTGATAAATACCTGGCAGCGTAAGTCTTCCAACAAGCGGCAAAGTGCGCGACGGTGCTGCTCGTCCAGTTCAGACGGCAAGTCATCCACTAGATAAATACATTGGCCACGCCGAGCCTGGCTGACCAGATGTCCCTGGGCGATGCGCAATGCGCAAACCACAAGCTTCTGCTGGCCCCGAGAAAGAATATCGGCGGCGTTATGTGCGCCGAGTCTCAGGCGCAAATCAGCTCGTTGTGGTCCGGCCTGGGTATGGCCCATCTGCTGATCTCGTTGCAGGGAGGAGGCGAGGACTTCACTGAGTTCCCGGTCCTTGTCCCAGCCACGGTAATAGCTCAGGGTCAGCCCTTCGAGCTCGACCAAATCGCTCAGGGTTCGCTCAAAGACTGGCTTCAAGGCCTTGATGTAATTTCGGCGGTATTCATCTATTTCAGCGCTGGCCAGGCACAGTTCCCGGTCCCAGGCCGCTTGAGAAACAGCGTCAAGTGTACCATGCCGCAACCATGAGTTCCGCTGCCGCAAAGCCTTCTGCAGGCGTTGCCAAGTGGCCATGAAGCGTGGTTCCACGTGGAACACACCCCAATCGAGGAACTGCCGGCGAATTTTCGGAGCGCCTTCGAGCAAGCGGAAGCTGTCCGGGTTGATCAATTGCAGCGGCAGAATCTCCGCCAGCTGTGCGGCACTGCGGGCGTTTTGCCCGTCGATGCGGATGGTGAACTCCCCTTGCCGATCCCGCGAAATCCCCAGGTTACTGGTGCCGCCTTCGTTAAGCTCAACCTGACCGAACACCGTACACGCCAACTGCTCGTACTGAATGACCGGTGTAAGACGAGTGCTACGGAAAGAGCGGGCCAGGCCCAGCAGATGAACAGCTTCCAACACACTGGTTTTACCACTGCCGTTGGTGCCGTACAGGATATTGATGCGGGGGGAGGGGGAGAAGGTCACCGGGTGCAGGTTACGCACCGCGGTGACAGAAACGCGACTGAGGGACATCTAGAGTCTGCTGGACAAGTTACAGACGCATCGGCATGACAACGTAAGCGGAGTCGTCATTGTCAGCTTCCTGCAGCAGGGCACTGCTGTTGGAATCCGACAGGATCAGACGAACTTGCTCGGTAGTCATGACACCCAATACGTCCAGCAGGTAGCTGACGTTGAAGCCGATTTCCAGCGAGCTACCGTTGTAGTCGACGCTGATCTCTTCTTCCGCTTCTTCCTGCTCAGGGTTGTTCGCCTGGATCTTCAGCTGGCCATTGGCCAACTGCAGGCGAATGCCGCGATATTTCTCGTTCGACAGAATGGCAGTACGGCTGAACGCTTCGCGCAGCGCCTGACGATCACCGATCACCAGCTTGTCGCCACCTTTAGGAAGCACGCGCTCGTAGTCCGGGAACTTGCCATCGACCAGCTTGGAGGTGAAGGTGAACTCACCGGTAGTAGCACGAATGTGGTGCTGACCCAGTACGATGCTGACCATACCATCAGGCTCGGTGAGCAAGCGCGCCAGCTCCAGGATGCCCTTGCGGGGCACGATGACCTGGTGACGGTCGGCCTGACCAATATCGGCACGCATCGAGCACATGGCAAGACGGTGACCGTCGGTAGCCACGGCGCGCAGCGTATCGGTAGACACTTCCAGCAGCATGCCGTTGAGGTAGTAGCGCACGTCCTGCTGAGCCATGGCAAAGCTGGTGCGCTCGATCAAGCGGCGCAGACGGCTTTGCTCAAGGTTGCAGGTCAGCGAACCCGGGCCTTCTTCCACAGTCGGGAAGTCGTTGGCCGGCAGGGTCGACAGGGTAAAACGGCTGCGGCCTGCCTTGACCACGATCTTCTGCTCGTCGAGCTTGATGTCGATCAGTGCGTCGTTAGGCAGGCTTTTGCAGATATCCATCAGCTTGCGTGCCGGCACAGTGATCTCGCCTGGCTCGGCGGGCTCTTCCAGTTGCACACGACCAACCAGTTCCACTTCCAGGTCAGTACCGGTAAGTGACAGTTGTTGGCCTTGAACTACCAGCAATACGTTGGACAATACCGGCAAGGTCTGGCGGCGCTCGACGACGCCTGCGACCAGTTGCAGGGGTTTCAACAGGGCTTCGCGTTGAATGGTGAAATGCATGGTCTAGTCCCTTGCCTTTAATAAGCTGCGCTGACGCCGATCACGTCGTCAGGGTCCGCAGCAGGTTCTTGTAGTCCTCGCGGATATCCGCGTCGGATTCCTTGAGTTCGTTGATCTTGCGGCACGCGTGCAACACCGTGGTGTGGTCGCGACCGCCGAAGACGTCACCGATTTCCGGCAAGCTGTGGTTGGTCAGTTCCTTGGACAGTGCCATGGCCACCTGACGTGGGCGGGCCACCGAACGGGAGCGCCGCTTGGACAGCAGGTCGGAAATCTTGATCTTGTAGTACTCGGCCACGGTGCGCTGGATGTTATCCACACTCACCAGTTTGTCCTGCAGTGCCAACAGATCCTTGAGCGATTCGCGAATCAGCTCGATGGTGATATCGCGTCCCATGAAGTGCGAGTGAGCGATGACTCGCTTCAGCGCGCCTTCAAGTTCACGGACGTTGGAGCGAATGCGCTGGGCAATGAAGAAGGCCGCGTCATGCGGCAGGTCTACCTTGGCCTGGTCGGCTTTCTTCATCAGGATCGCGACACGGGTTTCCAGTTCCGGTGGCTCGACGGCCACGGTCAGGCCCCAGCCGAATCGCGATTTCAGTCGCTCTTCCAGCCCTTCGATCTCTTTCGGGTAACGGTCACTGGTCAAGATGACCTGCTGACCGCCTTCAAGCAAGGCGTTGAAGGTGTGGAAGAACTCTTCCTGGGAACGCTCCTTGCGGGCGAAGAACTGAATGTCATCGATAAGCAAGGCGTCAACCGAACGGTAGAAACGCTTGAACTCGTTGATGGCATTGAGTTGCAGCGCCTTGACCATGTCGGCGACAAAACGCTCGGAATGCAGGTACACCACTTTGGCATTCGGGTTCTTCTTGAGCAGGTGGTTACCCACAGCATGCATCAAGTGCGTTTTACCCAAGCCTACGCCGCCATACAGGAACAGTGGGTTGTAGCCATGCTTGGGATTATCGGCGACCTGCCAGGCGGCCGCGCGGGCCAGTTGGTTGGACTTACCCTCTACGAAGTTCTCGAAGGTAAAGGTGCGGTTCAGGTAGCTGGTGTGCTTAAGCGCACCTTCGACCTGCACCGTGCGTGTTTCGGTGCGACCACTTGGCGCCGGGGCGGCATTGGACTCGCCCATCGAATCAAAGCTGTCACGCGAAGGCGCGTCCTCGACCTCGGCTACCGCCGGGGCGGCAATAGGTGCCTGGACAGGCTCCTTGGCCACGGCAGTCTGTGCTGCCTGGGCCTGGGAGGCAGCGGCAGCCGCTGCCAATGGCGCATTGGGGGCGGCACGAGGCGTCGAACTGCGTCTGCTGCCTATTAATAAGGAAAGGGCAGGCGCAATACCGTTGCCGTGTTCGCCCAACAGCTCGAGCAGACGGCTCAGGTACTTTTCATTGACCCAGTCGAGAACAAAACGGTTGGGCGCATAGACGCGCAACTCGTCGCCTTCGGCTTCGACCTGTAGCGGACGGATCCAGGTGTTGAATTGCTGGGCAGGCAGTTCATCGCGCAGAAGCTCCACGCACTGCTGCCAAAGTTCCACTGACACGGATATCCCCTGAGTTGAAAGCCGGTGAGGCAAAAACAAGCCGCCATTGTACCGAGCACCAGCGCAGTTATCCACATGCAGGTGCGCTAAGGGTGGCGATAAATCAGCAGCTTAGTGACCAAAATGACCTTGCGGCACTGTGAATAAGCTCTGTGGATAACCGTGCCTGAGGTCTTTGCACAACTGGGGGCTGAAGTCGGTGGATAACTTGGCTGTGGATAACCATCGATTTGATCCACAGGTTTTCCGAGCATTCGACACAGCCGCAGCACGTCTTCTCGACAAGGTTTCAGATCTCTGTACATAGCGAAAATAAAGGCCTGCAGAGTTTTATCCACAGAAATTCTTCGCTTAAGTTCTATAAGTTTTACAGAAAAGCTTTAAATAATTCCTCTCTCTTTTTTTATGTTTAAGCGTGTGTTGGTTCGCACGACCTGGCTCACCCGTCCATCCGAGTGATTTCCCGTCTATAAGGAAAAGCTGGTTGGAAATTGACCTGTGGCCCTGCTTTCTCTAGAATCGCCGGTCTCTTAAAACGGGGGCCATTCCGGCCCGTTGTGGACGAACCAGGTAACACGCCATGAAACGTACTTTCCAACCAAGCACCATCAAGCGCGCTCGCACTCACGGTTTCCGTGCCCGTATGGCTACCAAGAACGGTCGTGCCGTTCTGTCGCGTCGCCGTGCCAAAGGCCGTAAGCGTCTGGCAGTTTGATTTTTCGGCACTGGTGGTGAGTCAGGACTTCAGTCGGGAAAAGCGTCTGCTTATTCCCCGACACTTCAAAGCGGTCTTCGACTCCCCAACCGGCAAGGTTCCAGGGAAAAACCTGCTGCTCCTTGCCCGCGAGAACGGTCTGGATCACCCCCGCCTGGGGCTTGTGATCGGGAAAAAGAGCGTCAAGCTCTCCGTTCAACGCAATCGCCTGAAACGCCTGATGCGCGATTCGTTTCGCCTGCACCAGCATTTGCTTGCTGGGTGGGATATCGTGATCGTCGCGCGCAAAGGGTTGGGCGAGATTGAAAACCCAGAATTGCACCAACATTTTGGCAAGCTCTGGAAGCGCCTCGCACGCAGTCGGCCCGCTCCAGTGGTGAACACCGACTCTGTGGGGGTAGACAGTCAAGATGCGTAAACTGGCGCTCGTTCCGATCCAGTTTTACCGTTATGCCATTAGTCCTCTGATGGCCAGCCACTGTCGTTTCTACCCCAGTTGCTCCTGCTATGCGCTAGAAGCCATCGAAAACCATGGCCTTTTGCGCGGTGGGTGGCTAACCGTTCGTCGCCTGGGGCGTTGTCATCCGTGGAATGCCGGCGGTTTTGACCCGGTTCCGCCAGCTCCCTCTTCCCGTTCTTCTTCGATAGCCGAGTAATCATGGATATTAAACGCACGATCCTGATCGTCGCCCTGGCAATCGTGTCCTACGTTTTGGTCCTTAACTGGAACCAGGACTACGGCCAAGCTGCCCTGCCGACTCAGAATACTGCTGCCAGCAACGTTGCCCCGGCACTGCCGGACACCGCGCAGGCCGGTAACACTGGCGCCAGCGCCGATGTGCCGAGCGCCAACGCTGAATCCAGCCCTGCCGAACTGGCTCCGGTTGCAGTCAGCAAGGACCTGATTCGGGTCAAGACTGATGTCCTGGACCTGGCTATCGATCCAAACGGCGGTGATATCGCCCAGCTGATGCTGCCCAAGTATCCGCGCCGTCAGGACCATCCGGACATTCCGTTCCAGCTGTTCGACAACGGTGGCGAGCGTACTTACCTGGCGCAAAGCGGCCTGACTGGCGTCAACGGTCCGGATGCACGCCCGAGCGGTCGTCCGCTCTACGCCGCTGATCAGAAAACCTATCAACTGGCCGATGGCCAGGATCAGATGGTCGTTGACCTGAAGTTCAGCGATAACGGCGTCAACTACATCAAGCGCTTTACCTTCAAGCGCAGTGAGTATGACCTGACCGTTACCTACCTGATCGACAACCAGAGCGCTCAGCTCTGGACCGGTAACCTGTTCGCGCAACTCAAGCGCGACGCGAGCTCGGATCCATCCTCGAGCACCGCCACCGGTACTGCTACCTACCTGGGTGCAGCCCTGTGGACAAGTTCGGAGCCCTACAAAAAGGTGTCGATGAAAGACATCGACAAGGGGAATCTGAAAGAAAATGTTTCCGGTGGCTGGGTAGCCTGGCTGCAGCACTACTTCGTTACCGCCTGGATTCCGAACAAGTCTGACAACAACATCGTTCAGACCCGCAAAGACAGCCAAGGCAACTACATCATTGGCTTCACCGGTCCTGCGCTTAACGTAGCCGCTGGCGCCAAGGCTGAAACCAGCACCGTTCTGTACGCCGGTCCAAAGATTCAGGATAAGCTCAAAGAGTTGTCCCCAGGTCTGGAACTGACCGTCGACTACGGCATTCTGTGGTTCATTGCCCAGCCCATCTTCTGGCTTCTGCAACATATCCACAGCCTGCTGGGCAACTGGGGCTGGTCGATCATCGTCCTGACCATGCTGATCAAGCTGCTGTTCTTCCCGTTGTCGGCCGCCAGCTACAAGTCGATGGCCCGCATGCGCGCCGTGGCGCCGAAACTGGCAGCCCTGAAGGAACAACATGGTGATGACCGGCAGAAAATGTCGCAGGCCATGATGGAGCTGTACAAAAAAGAGAAGATCAACCCGCTGGGCGGCTGCTTGCCGATCCTGGTGCAGATGCCGGTCTTCCTCTCGCTGTACTGGGTTCTGCTGGAAAGCGTCGAGATGCGTCAGGCGCCATGGATGTTCTGGATCACTGACCTGTCGATCAAGGATCCGTTCTTCATCCTGCCGATCATCATGGGCGCAACCATGTTCATCCAGCAGCAGTTGAACCCGACTCCGCCGGATCCGATGCAGGCCAAGGTGATGAAGCTGATGCCGATCATCTTCACCTTCTTCTTCCTGTGGTTCCCTGCAGGTCTGGTGCTGTACTGGGTTGTGAACAACTGCCTGTCGATCGCACAGCAGTGGTACATCACTCGCAGCATCGAAAAGGCTACCAGTAAAGCCGCTGCATAACGGGTTAGTCAGCTAACCTGTGGACAAACGCCCCCTCGTGGGGCGTTTTGCTATCTGTCGTTTTTGTTGTGAGGCCTTCGAGCATGAACACTGTGCGTGAAACCATTGCCGCCATTGCCACCGCCCAGGGACGTGGGGGAGTGGGGATCGTGCGGCTTTCCGGGCCCCTGGCCAAGCAGGCCGGGGTTGCGATCTGCGGGCGGGAACTGATGCCCCGCTATGCCCATTACGGCCCCTTCCGGGCTGAGGACGGCCTGGTCCTGGATGAAGGTATTGCCCTGTTCTTCCCCGGGCCAAACTCATTCACCGGGGAAGACGTGCTGGAACTTCAGGGCCATGGTGGTCCGGTGGTGCTGGATATGCTCCTGCAACGCTGCGTACAACTGGGCTGCCGCCTGGCACGGCCGGGTGAGTTCAGTGAGCGGGCGTTTCTCAATGACAAACTCGACCTGGCCCAGGCCGAAGCCATCGCAGACCTGATCGAAGCCAGTTCCGCGCAGGCAGCCCGCAACGCCTTGCGTTCATTGCAGGGGGAATTCTCCCGGCGGGTGGATAACCTCACCGAAAAACTGATCAGCTTGCGCATCTACGTGGAAGCCGCCATCGACTTCCCCGAAGAAGAAATCGACTTCCTCGCCGATGGCCATGTATTGAGCATGCTCGATGATGTCCGGGCCAATTTATCCACAGTACAGCGTGAGGCCGGGCAGGGGGCGTTGCTTCGTGATGGCATGACCGTGGTCATTGCCGGGCGTCCGAATGCCGGAAAATCCAGTTTGCTCAACGTCCTGGCCGGGCGTGAAGCTGCCATCGTCACCGATATCGCCGGCACCACCCGGGACATCCTGCGCGAACACATCCACATCGACGGCATGCCGCTGCATGTGGTCGATACCGCAGGCCTGCGTGACACTGACGACCATGTCGAAAAGATCGGTGTGGAACGCGCACTCAAAGCCATCAATGAGGCTGATCGAGTGCTGCTGGTGGTCGATTCGACGGCGCCAGAGGCCAGCGACCCGTTTGCCTTGTGGCCAGAGTTCCTCGATCTGCGGCCAGATCCAGCCAAGGTCACGCTGATTCGCAACAAGGCCGACCTCAGCGGCGAGACCATTGCGATGGAACAGAGTGAAGATGGCCATGTGACCATTACCCTTAGTGCCAAGGACACCGACATGGGCCTCGAGCTGTTGCGCGAGCACCTCAAGGCCTGCATGGGATATGAGCAGACCGCCGAAAGCAGCTTCAGTGCGCGCAGAAGGCACCTGGAAGCGTTGCGTCAGGCCAGTACGCATCTTGAGCACGGTCGTGCCCAGCTGACCCTGGCCGGTGCTGGTGAGCTGCTAGCCGAAGACCTTCGTCAGGCTCAGCAGGCCCTTGGAGAGATCACGGGCGCCTTCAGCTCTGACGACCTGTTGGGTCGCATTTTTTCCAGCTTCTGCATCGGCAAGTAAACGTCTTTATCCACAGCCGGGTCTGCAACGGACCCGGCTGACGCCTCTTTTTTCCACCCGACCCCCCTCTCGCCAGGACAGCAAATTCGCTCGTCCTGCCCTCTCGCTTGTCTTTCTATCCCGATTTGTGCGGATTAAGCCCTGTGGAAAACTCGCCTTCAGCTCCGTTGATAACTGGTCTTCAAAACTGAAGATAACTGCGCCTGTGGGTAAGTAGCACTTTAATCCACAGGCTTAAAGCGCTTATCCAGAACGCTCATGACCACTAGACCACAGAGTTTTGAATCGCTGTACATAAGGTAAACAAAGGCCTACAGCTGTTTATCCACAGAAAATGCGGTGTATAAGAATAAACATAAAAACAAAGCTTTAATAAATTTCTCTCTCTTTATTTCTATTGCACGCCACTCATCCACAGCCTGGTTAAATTTTGTGCAAAAGGTTCCTTTAGAGGGGGGTAAGTCCCTATACTTGTGCGTTATCCCTATCTATTCCCGAAACAGGCACGAGGTGCGTGGTGGATTTCCCTTCCCGTTTTGAAGTGATCGTCATCGGCGGCGGCCATGCCGGTACCGAGGCTGCGCTTGCGTCTGCACGCATGGGCGTAAAAACCCTGCTGCTGACCCATAACGTGGAAACCCTCGGTCATATGAGTTGCAACCCGGCCATCGGTGGTATTGGCAAGAGCCACCTGGTCAAGGAAATCGATGCGCTCGGCGGTGCCATGGCACTGGCCACTGACAAGAGCGGTATCCAGTTCCGTGTATTGAACAACCGCAAAGGCCCTGCCGTGCGCGCTACTCGTGCACAAGCCGACCGGGCCATCTACAAGGCGGTGGTGCGCGAAATTCTTGAGAACCAGCCCAACCTGTGGATATTCCAGCAGTCCTGTGACGACCTGATCGTCGAACAGGACCAGGTCCGTGGCGTGGTCACTCAAATGGGCCTGCGTTTCATGGCTGACTCGGTGGTACTGACTACCGGGACTTTCCTGGGCGGACTTATCCACATTGGCCTGCAGAATTACTCCGGTGGTCGGGCGGGTGATCCTCCTGCCATTGCCTTGGCCCATCGCCTGCGTGAATTGCCGCTGCGCGTCGGTCGCCTGAAAACCGGTACCCCCCCGCGTATTGACGGTCGTTCCGTGGATTTCTCGGTAATGACCGAGCAACCAGGCGATACACCGATCCCGGTGATGTCGTTCATGGGCGACAAGGCCATGCATCCACGCCAGGTCAGTTGCTGGATTACCCATACCAACGCCAGGACCCACGAGATCATTGCGTCGAACCTCGACCGTTCGCCGATGTACTCCGGCGTAATCGAAGGCATTGGCCCACGCTACTGCCCGTCGATCGAAGACAAGATCCATCGCTTTGCCGATAAGGAAAGCCACCAGGTGTTCATCGAGCCCGAAGGCCTGAACACTCATGAGCTGTACCCGAACGGGATATCCACATCCTTGCCGTTCGACGTGCAGCTGGAGATCGTCCGTTCGATCCGCGGCATGGAAAACGCACACATCGTGCGGCCGGGCTACGCCATCGAGTACGACTACTTCGATCCGCGTGATCTCAAGTACAGCCTGGAAACCAAAGTCATCGGTGGCCTGTTCTTCGCCGGACAGATCAACGGTACGACCGGTTACGAAGAAGCCGGTGCCCAGGGACTGCTCGCCGGAACCAACGCCGCTCTGCGTGCGCAAGGCCGCGAAAGCTGGTGCCCACGTCGCGACGAGGCGTACATCGGTGTGCTGGTCGACGACTTGATCACCCTGGGTACCCAGGAGCCTTACCGGATGTTCACTTCACGTGCCGAATACCGGTTGATCCTGCGCGAAGACAACGCCGACTTGCGTCTGACCGAAAAAGGTCGCGAGCTCGGCCTGATCGATGACGAACGTTGGGCGGCCTTCAGTGCCAAGCGCGAAGGCATCGCACAGGAAGAACAACGCCTGAAATCTACCTGGGTGCGCCCGGATACGGCGCAGGGTCAGGCCATTGCCGAGAAGTTCGGTACACCATTGAGCCACGAATACAACTTGCTCAACCTGCTGACCCGCCCGGAAATCGACTATGTGGGCCTGATGGAAGTGACCGGCGGTGCCGAAATCAATCCACAGGTCGCCGAGCAAGTCGAGATCAAGACCAAATACGCCGGTTACATCGACCGGCAACAGGAAGAAATCGCCCGCCTGCGTGCCAGCGAAGACACCCGCCTGCCCGACGATATCGACTACAGCGGTATTTCCGGTCTGTCCAAGGAAATTCAGAGCAAGCTCGGCCAGACTCGGCCCGAGACCCTGGGCCAGGCATCGCGTATCCCCGGCGTGACCCCGGCGGCGATTTCTCTGTTGCTGATTCATCTGAAAAAACGCGGCGCAGGCCGCGAGTTGGAGCAAAGCGCTTGAGTTCTCTGGTCACCCCTCAACACGCCGAAGAGTTGTCCACAGGTGCCCGCCAGCTTGGTGTCGAGCTGAGCGAGGCCCAGCACGCGCAATTGCTGGCCTACCTGGCCTTGCTGATCAAGTGGAACAAGGCGTACAACCTGACTGCCGTGCGCAATCCGGACGAAATGGTGTCCCGCCATCTGCTGGACAGTCTGAGCGTCATGCCGTTTATCCACAGCGAGCGGTGGCTCGATGTCGGCAGCGGTGGCGGCATGCCGGGCATTCCGCTGGCTATCCTGCATTCGGACAAGCAAGTCACGGTACTCGACAGCAACGGTAAGAAAACCCGCTTTTTGACCCAGGTGAAACTGGAACTGAAGCTGGACAACCTGCAAGTTATCCACAAACGGGTCGAGGAGTACCAACCGGAGCTCCCCTTCACTGGAATTGTGTCCCGTGCCTTCAGCAGCATGGAGAACTTCACCAACTGGACGCGCCATCTCGGCGACGGCCAGACGCAGTGGCTGGCAATGAAAGGGCTGCATCCTGCCGATGAACTGGTAGCATTGCCGGCAGATTTCAGAGTAGATAGCGAGCAGGCCTTGACCGTACCGGGTTGCCAAGGCCAACGCCATCTGCTGATACTGCGCCGCACGGCATGACTGGGAACACAAGCAAGAATGGCTAAGGTATTCGCAATCGCGAACCAGAAAGGGGGGGTGGGTAAAACCACCACCTGTATCAATCTCGCAGCATCGCTGGTGGCAACCAAGCGCCGCGTACTGCTGATCGATCTCGATCCACAGGGCAACGCCACCATGGGTAGCGGTGTGGATAAACACGTCCTGGAACACTCGGTCTACGACCTGCTGATCGGTGAATGCGACCTGGCCCAGGCCATGCATTTTTCCGAACACGGTGGTTACCAGCTGCTGCCGGCCAACCGCGACCTCACCGCTGCCGAAGTGGTGCTGCTGGAAATGCAGATGAAGGAAAGTCGCCTGCGCACGGCGCTGGCGCCCATTCGCGAGAATTACGACTACATCCTGATCGATTGCCCGCCGTCGCTGTCGATGCTGACCCTCAATGCGCTGGTGGCCGCCGATGGCGTCATCATTCCGATGCAATGTGAATACTTTGCCCTGGAAGGCTTGAGCGACCTTGTGGATAACATCAAGCGCATCGGCGAACGCCTGAACCCGAACCTGAAGGTCGAAGGCCTGCTGCGGACCATGTACGACCCGCGTCTGAGCCTGATCAACGATGTCTCGGCGCAGCTCAAGGAGCATTTTGGCGATCAGCTTTACGATACGGTGATCCCCCGTAACATACGCCTGGCCGAGGCTCCGAGTTTCGGTATCCCGGCCCTGGCCTATGACAAGCAATCGCGTGGAGCACTGGCTTACCTGGCCCTGGCTGGGGAACTCGTACGCCGTCAGCGCCGTCCATCTCGCACTGCACAAACAACTTAAGGAATCCGTATGGCCGTTAAGAAACGGGGTCTCGGACGTGGGTTGGATGCACTGCTCAGTGGTCCTACCGTCAGCGCGCTCGAAGAGCAGGCTGTAAAGGTCGACCAAAAAGAACTTCACCATCTGCCGCTCGACCTGATCGAGCGCGGCAAGTACCAGCCACGCCGGGACATGGACCCGCAGGCGCTGGAGGAACTGGCTCTGTCGATCAAGAGCCAGGGCGTCATGCAACCGATCGTGGTCCGCCCGATTGCCGAGAACCGCTACGAGATCATCGCCGGTGAGCGTCGCTGGCGCGCCAGCCAACAGGCCGGAATGGAAACCATCCCGGCCATGGTCCGCGATGTGCCCGATGAAGCAGCCATCGCCATGGCCCTGATCGAGAACATCCAGCGCGAAGACCTCAACCCGGTGGAGGAGGCGATCGCGTTGCAGCGTTTGCAGCAGGAGTTCCAGCTGACCCAGCAACAGGTCGCCGACGCGGTGGGCAAGTCACGGGTAACCGTGGCCAACCTGCTGCGCCTGATCTCGCTGCCTGAGGTCATCAAGACCATGCTGTCCCATGGCGATCTGGAAATGGGACATGCCCGGGCATTGCTCGGTTTGCCGGATGAGCAACAGGTGGACGGGGCGCGTCATGTTGTCGCACGTGGGCTGACCGTGCGCCAGACTGAGGCACTGGTTCGACAGTGGCTCAACGGCAAGCCGGAGCCTGTCGAACCCGCCAAGCCAGACCCGGACATTACCCGCCTTGAACAGCGTCTGGCAGAGCGCCTGGGCTCGGCGGTACAGATACGACATGGCAACAAAGGCAAAGGCCAACTAGTTATCCGATACAACTCGTTAGATGAGTTGCAAGGTGTGCTAGCACACATCCGCTGAAACAATTCCTTTTGTAGCGCGTAGTCGGAAATCACTACCCGGCAGTTGAATAGGGGTTAAACCGCCCCTATACTCTGCGCGCATTTTGTCGGCACAAATTATGCCAAGTCATTGCTGACTGGTTGGTCGACTTTCGAGGAGCAGTTGTGATGGAAACCCGCACGCCAAACCGCCTGCCTTTCCATCGCTGGGCGGTTTTTCCGGTACTGTTGGCTCAATGTGTCGTGTTTCTGTTGGCAACTTTGGCGTTGTGGCAGTGGCACGGGGCGGTCAGTGGATATTCAGCACTCTGCGGAGGACTGATTGCCTGGCTGCCAAATGTGTATTTCGCCTGGAAGGCTTTTCGTTACACGGGGGCCAGGGCAGCGCAGGCTATCGTCAAGTCGTTTTACGCAGGCGAAGCAGGCAAATTGATTTTGACGGCAGTGCTTTTTGCACTGACGTTTGCAGGAGTGAAGCCATTGGCGCCGTTAGCAGTCTTCGGTGTCTTTCTGTTGACCCAACTGGTCAGCTGGTTCGCGCCCCTGCTGATGAATATAAGACTTTCGAGACCTTAGGGCGTTTGAGGCAACCATGGCAGCAGAAACCGCTTCGGGCTATATCCAGCACCACTTGCAGAACCTGACCTTCGGTCAACTACCAGACGGCGGTTGGGGCTTTGCCCATTCCGCAGCAGAAGCCAAGGCAATGGGCTTCTGGGCTTTCCACCTGGACACCCTGGGTTGGTCGGTCGCACTGGGTCTGCTTTTCGTATTCCTGTTCCGCATGGCAGCCAAGAAGGCAACTTCCGGCCAGCCTGGCGGCCTGCAGAACTTCGTTGAAGTGCTGGTGGAGTTCGTTGACGGCAGCGTCAAGGACAGCTTCCACGGTCGCAGCCCGGTGATCGCCCCACTGGCGCTGACCATTTTCGTCTGGGTCTTCCTGATGAACGCCATCGACCTGATCCCGGTCGACTGGATTCCTCAGCTGGCCATCCTGATCTCCGGTGATCCGCACATTCCTTTCCGTGCCGTTTCGACCACCGACCCGAACGCCACCCTGGCCATGGCCTTCAGCGTGTTCGCCCTGATCATCTTCTACAGCATCAAGGTCAAGGGTATCGGCGGATTCCTCGGCGAACTGACCCTGCACCCGTTCGGCAGCAAGAACATCTTCGTTCAGATCCTGCTGATTCCGGTCAACTTCCTGCTTGAATTCGTCACCCTGATCGCCAAGCCGATTTCGCTGGCCCTGCGTCTGTTCGGCAACATGTATGCCGGCGAGCTGGTGTTCATCCTGATCGCCGTGATGTTCGGCAGCGGCCTGCTGTGGCTGAGCGGCCTGGGTGTGGTGCTGCAATGGGCGTGGGCTGTGTTCCACATCCTGATCATCACCCTGCAAGCGTTCATCTTCATGATGCTTACCATCGTCTACCTGTCGATGGCTCACGAAGATAACCATTAAGACCGCCTGGCGTGTCTGATGACCCTTCCGCAGGTATCGGGGAGGGTCGAAAACGTCCGCAAGGGCAGCTGTACCAAACGATTTTGTTTTACCGCTTCAAACTAAAAAACCTAACCAATACGACGTAAAAGTCGGGAGGAAAGATGGAAACTGTAGTTGGTCTTACCGCTATCGCTGTTGCTCTGCTGATCGGCCTGGGTGCTCTGGGTACCGCCATTGGTTTCGGCCTGCTGGGCGGCAAGTTCCTGGAAGGCGCTGCTCGTCAGCCAGAGATGGTTCCAATGCTGCAAGTTAAAATGTTCATCGTTGCCGGTCTGCTCGACGCCGTCACCATGATCGGTGTTGGTATCGCTCTGTTCTTCACCTTCGCTAATCCCTTCGTTGGTCAAATCGCCGGCTAATCACTCGAATTCTCGAGTGGTTTGGTGTGATGGACAAAGAACGAGCGAGGTGTTGGCGTGAACATTAATGCAACCCTGATTGGTCAGTCCGTTGCGTTCTTCATTTTTGTGCTGTTCTGCATGAAGTTCGTGTGGCCTCCGGTCATCGCGGCATTGCAAGAACGTCAGAAGAAGATCGCGGATGGACTGGACGCTGCCAACCGAGCAGCTCGCGACCTGGAGTTGGCCCAAGATAAAGCGGGTCAGCAACTGCGCGAAGCGAAAGCTCAGGCAGCCGAAATCATTGAGCAAGCCAAGAAGCGCGGTGCTCAGATCGTCGAGGAAGCCCGTGATCAGGCCCGCGTCGAAGCTGACCGTGTGAAGGCTCAGGCTCAAGCCGAGATCGAACAGGAAATTAACAGCGTCAAAGACGCGCTGCGCGCCCAAGTGGGTAGCCTGGCCGTTGGCGGTGCTGAAAAGATCCTTGGCGCCACAATCGATCAAAACGCGCATGCGGAGCTGGTTAATAAACTGGCCGCTGAAATTTAAGCGAGGGCGATCATGGCAGAACTGACCACGTTGGCCCGACCTTACGCTAAGGCGGCCTTTGAGCACGCCCAGGCCCATCAGCAACTGGCCAATTGGTCAGCCATGCTCGGCCTGGCTGCTGCAGTGTCGGAAGACGGCACAATGCAGCGCCTGCTCAAGGCCCCGCGACTGACGAGCGCAGAAAAGGCCGCCGCGTTTATTGACGTGTGCGGTGACAAGTTCGATGTACAGGCACAGAATTTCATTCATGTTGCCGCGGAAAACGACCGTCTCCTGCTGTTGCCGGAGATTGCGTCTTTGTTCGAGCTGTACAAGGCCGAGCAAGAAAAATCCGTGGACGTGGAAGTCACTAGTGCTTTTGCGTTGAACCAAGAACAGCAAGACAAACTCGCCAAGGTTCTCAGTGCACGGCTCAGCCGGGAAGTGCGCCTGCATGCGACGGAGGACGCCTCCCTAATCGGTGGTGTCGTGATCCGCGCCGGCGACCTGGTAATCGATGGCTCGGTTCGCGGCAAAATCGCGAAACTGGCCGAAGCATTGAAATCTTGAGTTTGAAGGGGCAGCAGAGCAATGCAGCAACTCAATCCTTCCGAAATTAGTGAAATCATCAAGGGCCGCATCGAGAATCTCGATGTAGCCTCTCAAGCCCGCAACGAAGGTACCGTCGTCAGTGTTTCTGACGGTATCGTGCGGATTCACGGTCTGGCCGACGTTATGTACGGCGAAATGATCGAGTTTCCAGGTGGCGTGTTCGGTATGGCCCTCAACCTGGAGCAAGACTCCGTTGGTGCGGTAGTACTGGGCGCATACGACACCCTCGCTGAAGGCATGAGCGCCAAGTGCACCGGTCGCATCCTCGAAGTTCCAGTTGGTAAGGAACTGCTGGGTCGCGTTGTCGACGCACTGGGCAACCCAATCGACGGCAAAGGCCCACTGGGCAACACCGAGACCGACGCGGTCGAGAAAGTTGCCCCGGGCGTTATCTGGCGTAAGTCGGTAGACCAGCCTGTACAGACTGGCTACAAATCCGTCGACGCCATGATCCCTGTCGGCCGTGGCCAGCGTGAGCTGATCATCGGTGACCGTCAGATCGGTAAGACCGCCATGGCGATCGACGCCATCATCAACCAGAAAGACAGCGGTATTTTCTGTGTTTATGTAGCCGTCGGCCAGAAGCGTTCCACCGTTGCCAACATCGTTCGCAAGCTGGAAGAAAACGGCGCCCTGGCCAACACCATCGTGGTTGTTGCCAGTGCTTCGGAATCCGCCGCACTGCAATTCCTGGCGCCATACGCCGGTTGCACCATGGGCGAGTTCTTCCGTGACCGCGGTGAAGACGCTCTGATCGTTTACGATGACCTGTCCAAGCAGGCCGTTGCCTACCGTCAGATCTCCCTGCTGCTGCGCCGTCCACCAGGACGAGAAGCGTACCCAGGTGACGTGTTCTATCTCCACTCCCGTCTGCTGGAGCGTGCATCGCGCGTTTCCGAAGAGTACGTCGAGAAGTTCACCAACGGCGCTGTAACTGGCAAGACCGGTTCCCTGACCGCACTGCCGATCATCGAAACCCAGGCTGGCGACGTTTCCGCGTTCGTTCCGACCAACGTGATTTCCATCACCGACGGTCAGATCTTCCTGGAATCGGCCATGTTCAACTCGGGCATCCGTCCTGCAGTTAACGCCGGTGTTTCGGTATCCCGTGTAGGTGGTGCCGCTCAGACCAAGATCATCAAGAAGCTCTCCGGTGGTATCCGTACCGCTCTGGCTCAGTACCGTGAACTGGCGGCATTCGCCCAGTTCGCCTCTGACCTGGACGAAGCCACCCGTAAGCAACTCGAGCACGGTCAACGTGTTACCGAGCTGATGAAGCAGAAGCAATACGCTCCAATGTCCATCGCGGACATGGCGCTGTCGCTGTATGCCGCTGAGCGTGGGTTCCTGACCGACGTTGAAATCGCCAAAGTCGGCAGCTTCGAACAAGCGCTGATTGCTTACTTCAACCGTGATCACGCCGAACTGATGGCGAAGATCAACGTGAAGGGGGACTTCAACGACGAAATCGACGCTGGCATCAAAGCCGGTATCGAGAAGTTCAAGGCCACCCAAACCTGGTAAGCCGCAGCGGGGGCTTTGCAGCCCCCGCTTGCTAACCTGATAGGTGTTACATGGCAGGCGCAAAAGAGATTCGCAGTAAGATTGCGAGCATCAAAAGCACGCAAAAAATTACCAGCGCCATGGAAAAAGTGGCGGTCAGCAAGATGCGCAAGGCTCAAATGCGCATGGCTGCTAGCCGTCCTTATGCGGAGCGTATCCGCCAGGTTATTGGTCATCTGGCCAACGCCAACCCGGAATACCGTCACCCGTTCATGATCGACCGCCCTGTAAAGCGCGTTGGTTATGTCGTCGTGAGCAGTGACCGTGGTCTGTGCGGTGGCTTGAACACCAACCTGTTCAAGGCCCTGGTCAAGGACATGGCGGTCAACCGCGAGCAAGGTATCGAGATCGATCTTTGCGTGGTTGGCAGCAAGGGTGCGGCGTTTTTCCGCAGCTTCGGCGGTAACGTCGTTGCAGCGATCAGCCACCTGGGCGAAGAGCCGTCGATCAATGATCTGATCGGCAGCGTCAAGGTCATGCTGGACGCTTACCTGGATGGTCGTATCGATCGTCTGTCCGTGGTATCGAACAAGTTCATCAATACCATGACGCAAACCCCAACGGTCGAGCAGTTGATTCCGTTGGTTGCAACCCCGGATCAAGAACTCAAGCACCACTGGGACTACCTCTACGAACCTGACGCCAAAGAGCTGCTGGACGGCCTGATGGTGCGTTACGTGGAGTCGCAGGTCTACCAGGCGGTGGTCGAGAACAACGCAGCTGAACAAGCTGCCCGGATGATCGCAATGAAGAACGCCACCGACAACGCCGGTGATCTGATCAGCGAATTGCAGCTGATCTACAACAAGGCGCGTCAGGCTGCGATCACCCAAGAGATCTCGGAAATCGTCGGCGGCGCTGCCGCGGTTTAACGGTTCAAATATTCAGAGGATCCAGCTATGAGTAGCGGACGTATCGTTCAAATCATCGGCGCCGTCATCGACGTGGAATTCCCACGTGACAGCGTTCCGAATGTCTATAGCGCGCTGAAAGTACAAGGCGCGGAAACTACTCTGGAAGTTCAGCAGCAGCTGGGCGACGGCGTAGTTCGTTCCATTGCGATGGGTTCGACCGAAGGCTTGAAGCGCGGTCTGGACGTCGTCGACACCAAGGCTCCTATCTCGGTACCGGTCGGTAAAGCGACCCTGGGCCGTATCATGGACGTCCTGGGCAACCCGATCGACGAAGCTGGTCCGATCGGCGAAGAAGAGCGCTGGGGCATTCACCGCCAAGCGCCTTCCTTCGCTGACCAGGCAGGCGGCAACGACCTGCTCGAAACCGGCATCAAGGTTATCGACCTGGTTTGCCCGTTCGCCAAGGGCGGTAAGGTTGGTCTGTTCGGTGGTGCCGGTGTAGGCAAGACCGTAAACATGATGGAACTGATCCGTAACATCGCCATCGAGCACAGCGGTTATTCCGTGTTCGCCGGTGTGGGTGAGCGTACTCGTGAGGGTAACGACTTCTACCACGAGATGAAGGATTCCAACGTACTGGACAAGGTTGCTCTGGTTTACGGCCAAATGAACGAGCCACCAGGAAACCGTCTGCGCGTAGCGCTGACCGGCCTGACCATGGCCGAGAAGTTCCGTGACGAAGGTAACGACGTTCTGCTGTTCGTCGACAACATCTATCGTTACACCCTGGCCGGTACCGAAGTATCCGCACTGCTGGGCCGTATGCCTTCGGCAGTAGGTTACCAGCCGACCCTGGCTGAAGAGATGGGCGTTCTGCAAGAGCGTATCACTTCGACCAAGGAAGGCTCGATCACCTCGATCCAGGCCGTATACGTACCTGCGGACGACCTGACCGACCCGTCGCCAGCAACCACCTTCGCCCACTTGGACGCCACCGTCGTACTGTCCCGTGACATCGCCTCCCTGGGTATCTACCCAGCGGTCGATCCACTGGACTCGACTTCGCGTCAGCTGGACCCGAACGTGATCGGCAATGAGCACTACGACACCGCTCGCGGCGTTCAGTACGTGCTGCAGCGCTACAAAGAGCTGAAAGACATCATTGCGATCCTGGGTATGGACGAACTGTCCGAATCCGACAAGCAACTGGTATCCCGCGCTCGTAAGATCCAGCGTTTCCTGTCCCAGCCGTTCTTCGTGGCAGAAGTCTTCACCGGTTCCCCAGGCAAATACGTTTCCCTGAAGGACACCATTGCTGGCTTCAGCGGCATCCTCAAAGGTGACTACGACCACCTGCCAGAACAAGCGTTCTACATGGTCGGCGGCATCGAAGAAGCGGTCGAGAAAGCCAAGAAACTGTAATCCCGGCGCCCCGAAAGGGGCGCTAATCAGGTTGAGGCAAGCAGATGGCTATGACAGTCCATTGCGATATCGTCAGCGCAGAAGGAGAGATTTTCTCCGGTCTGGTCGAGATGGTGGTTGCGCACGGTAACCTGGGTGATCTTGGTATCGCTCCAGGCCACGCGCCGCTGATCACTAATCTGAAGCCAGGTCCTATCACGCTGACCAAGCAGGGTGGCGCCCAAGAGGTGTTCTACATCTCTGGTGGTTTCCTCGAGGTCCAGCCGAACATGGTCAAGGTGCTTGCCGATACCGTGCAACGTGCTGCCGACCTGGACGAAGCCCAGGCTCAGGATGCCCTCAAGGCTGCTGAGAACGCCCTGAACGAAAAAGGCGCGGAGTTCGACTACGGCGCCGCCGCCGCACGTCTGGCCGAGGCCGCAGCTCAGCTGCGTACCGTCCAGCAAATGCGCAAAGGCAAGTAATCTGGCCACGGCCAATCACTTGTGATGCGATTGAGTTAAAGGGTAGCCTCGGCTACCCTTTTTCTTTTTCTGCGTTTTCTTCTTTTGGTCACATCGCTGACCACCCAGGATTGGTAGCCAGTCAATGTCCCTCGATATCGTTATTCTCGCCGCCGGCCAAGGCACCCGCATGCGTTCGGCGCTGCCCAAGGTCCTGCACCCGGTCGCCGGCAATTCCATGCTCGGCCATGTTATCCACAGCGCCCGCCAGCTTGAGCCACAGGGTATTCACGTGGTTATCGGGCACGGCGCGGAGCTTGTTCGTGAGCGCCTGGCCGCCGACGATCTGAATTTCGTCCTGCAAGACAAACAACTGGGTACAGGCCACGCCGTCGCCCAAGCCCTGCCGGCACTGAATGCCGACACCGTGCTGATCCTTTATGGCGATGTACCGCTTATCGAGGTGGATACCCTCAAGCGCCTGCTGGCCAAAGTAACCCCTGAGCAATTGGGCCTGCTGACCGTCACCCTTGATGATCCTACCGGCTACGGTCGTATCGTGCGCGATGCCCAGGGCCAGGTGGCAGCTATTGTCGAGCACAAAGACGCAAACGAGGCACAGAAAGCCATCAAGGAAGGCAACACCGGCATCCTGGCTGTTCCAGGTGCACGTTTGGCCGAATGGCTGGGCCGTCTGTCGAACAACAACGCCCAGGGCGAGTATTACCTCACCGACGTGATTGCCATGGCCGTTGCCGATGGCCTGGTGGTTGCCACCGAACAGCCGCTGGACGCGATGGAAGTGCAGGGCGCCAACGACCGTCGCCAATTGGCTGAACTGGAGCGTCACTACCAGCTGCGTGAAGGCCGCCGCCTGATGGCCCAGGGCGTGACCCTGCGCGACCCGGCGCGTTTCGATGTACGTGGTGAAGTAACTGTCGGCCGTGATGTGCTGATCGACATCAACGTGATTCTCGAAGGCCGTGTGGTCATCGAAGACGACGTGGTGATCGGTCCGAACTGCGTGATCAAGAACACCACGTTGCGCAAAGGTGCGATCGTCAAAGCCAACAGCCACCTCGAAGGCGCGATCATGGGTGAAGGCAGCGACGCAGGCCCGTTCGCCCGCTTGCGTCCGGGCAGTGTGCTGGATGCCCGTGCCCATGTGGGTAACTTTGTCGAACTGAAGAACGCTCACCTCGGTGAAGGCGCAAAGGCTGGCCACTTGTCCTACCTGGGCGACGCCGAGATCGGCGCACGTTCCAACATCGGTGCCGGCACCATCACCTGCAACTACGACGGCGCGAACAAGTTCAAGACCATCCTGGGTGAGGATGTGTTCATTGGTTCCAACAGTTCGCTGGTGGCGCCTGTGGATATCGGTGCCGGGGCTACCACCGCAGCCGGTTCCACCATCACCCAGAATGTGGAAGCCAGCCAGCTGGCAGTGGGGCGTGCACGTCAACGCAACATCGACGGCTGGAAGCGGCCGGAGAAAATCAAGAAGAGCTGACGTTATCCATAGCCGTGAAGAAAGGCCGACTGGATTGTGCATAAGTCGGCCTTTTTATTTTTTGTGGATACATTGCGGTTCGAGCCCGCAGGTAGGCGCCGGCTTGGCCTTCGAGTGAGTTATCCACACTCGATTTTTTCGTCTGCCCGCTTGACGCATATCCTTCTTTAGGTTTTGATTGGCATCGTTATCTTTCGAAACGAAACTTAAAGACACCATGTCGAAACGAAACACCCCCCAACGCCGACACAACATTCTTGCCTTGCTCAATGAACAGGGCGAGGTGAGTGTCGACGCCTTGGCCAAACGTTTCGAAACCTCGGAAGTGACCATCCGCAAGGACCTAGCGGCCCTGGAGGCCAACGGTCTGCTGCTGCGTCGCTACGGGGGAGCGGTGACCCTGCCTCAGGAGCTGATTGCCGATCAGGGCCAGCCTGTCTCCCTCTACAAGCAGGCCATTGCCAAGGCTGCAGTTGGGCGTATCCGCGAACACGCGCGGATCATCATCGACAGCGGCAGCACCACAGCGGCAATGATTCCCGAACTCGGCCATCAGCCTGGCCTGGTGGTGATGACCAACTCCCTGAATGTGGCCCGTGCCCTGAGCGAGTTGGAGCATGAGCCGGTGCTATTGATGACCGGGGGGACCTGGGACCCGCATTCCGAATCCTTCCAGGGTCAGGTTGCCGAGCAGGTACTACGCTCCTACGATTTCGACCAGTTGTTCATTGGCGCCGATGGCATCGACTTGGCCCGTGGGACTACAACCTTCAACGAGTTGCTGGGCCTGAGCCGGGTCATGGCCGAGGTGGCGCGAGAAGTGATCGTGATGGTCGAGTCAGACAAGGTCGGGCGCAAGATCCCCAACCTCGAGCTGCCCTGGGGCAGTCTGAACACCCTTATTACCGATGAGCGCTTGTCCCTTGAGGCACGCGAACAGATTGAAGCCCGCGGCATCCATGTGATTTGCGCCGCACTCTCCAAGGAGCATGAATAATGTGTGGAATCGTTGGTGCCGTCGCCGAACGTAATATCACTACCATTCTGATCGAAGGCCTCAAGCGCCTTGAATACCGTGGCTACGACAGCGCTGGATTGGCCGTCTATACCCAGCAGGGCAACCTGGAGCGCCGTCGTAGAATCGGCAAGGTCAGCGAACTGGAAGCGGCCGTTGCCGCTGAGCCGCTGGTCGGCAACCTGGGCATTGCCCACACCCGCTGGGCAACTCACGGTGCACCGACCGAAGGGAATGCTCACCCGCATTTCTCCGGTCAGGAGCTGGCGGTGGTGCACAACGGTATCATCGAGAACCATGAAGAACTGCGCGAGCAGCTCAAGGGCCTGGGCTATGTGTTCAGCTCCCAGACCGACACCGAAGTCATCGTCCACCTGCTGCACAACACCTTGAAAACCGTGCCGAACCTGGCCGATGCCCTGAAGTCTGCAGTCACGCAGCTGCATGGCGCCTACGGCCTGGCTGTGATCAGCGCGCATCAGCCTGACCGCCTGCTGGCCGCCCGTAGCGGCAGCCCGCTGGTGATCGGCCTTGGCCATGGCGAGAACTTCCTGGCCTCCGACCAACTGGCCCTGCGCCAGGTCACCGACCGCTTCATGTACCTGGAAGAAGGCGACATCGCCGAAATCCGCCGCGACCAGGTCACCATCTGGGATGTAGCCGGTGCTCAGGTCCAGCGTGAAACCGTGCAGTATCACGAAGGTGCGGAAGCAGCCGACAAAGGTGAATACCGCCACTTCATGCTCAAGGAAATCCACGAGCAGCCAACTGTGGTGCAACGCACCCTGGAAGGCCGTCTGGGCAAGGATCATGTGCTGGTCCAGGCGTTCGGTCCGCAAGCCGCCGAGCTGTTTGCCAAGGTGCGCAATGTACAGATCGTCGCCTGCGGCACCAGCTACCACGCCGGCATGGTTGCCCGTTACTGGCTGGAAAGCCTGGCAGGTATTCCTTGCCAGGTCGAAGTCGCCAGCGAGTTCCGCTACCGCAAGGTCGTGGTACAGCCCGACACCCTGTTTGTCTCGATCTCGCAGTCTGGTGAAACCGCAGACACCCTGGCCGCGCTGCGCAATGCCAAGGAGCTGGGTTTCCTCGGTAGCCTGGCGATCTGCAACGTCGGTATCAGCTCGCTGGTGCGTGAGTCCGACCTGACCCTGCTGACCCAGGCCGGGCCGGAAATCGGTGTGGCGTCGACCAAGGCATTCACCACCCAGCTGGTGTCGCTGATGCTGCTGACCCTGTCCCTGGGCCAAGTGCGTGGCACCCTGGAAGCCGGTGTCGAAGCCGAACTGGTCGAAGAATTGCGTCGCCTGCCGGCCCGTCTGGGTGAAGCCCTGGCGATGGATGCAATCGTCGAGAAAACCGCCGAGCTGTTCGCCGACAAGCACCACACCCTGTTCCTCGGCCGTGGCGCTCAGTTCCCGGTGGCAATGGAAGGTGCCCTGAAGCTCAAGGAAATCTCCTACATCCACGCCGAAGCCTATCCTGCCGGAGAGCTCAAGCATGGCCCGCTGGCCCTGGTGGACAGCGACATGCCGGTCGTAACCGTGGCGCCGAACAACGAACTGCTGGAGAAGCTCAAGTCCAACCTGCAGGAAGTACGTGCCCGTGGAGGCGAGCTGATCGTGTTCGCGGATGCACAGGCTGGCATGAGCAACGGTGAAGGCACCCACGTAATCGCCGTACCGCACATCATCGATGCGCTGGCGCCGATCCTCTACACCATCCCGCTGCAACTGCTGTCGTACTACGTAGCCGTGCTCAAGGGCACCGATGTTGACCAGCCGCGCAACCTGGCCAAATCGGTGACTGTGGAATAGCCGTTACTGCGTTCGAACCAAAACTGTTTTGAAAGAATAAAGGTTGTCACAAAAGAATAAAGGTTGTCACAAGTTAATAAAGGTTGTCACAAGGCTCTAGCCCGGCCGTTTGTCGGGCTAGACGCCAGTCCTTTGATGTAACGATCACAATACTTTTTGGACCAATGTGACTGCTATCCCGGCTGAGCCCGCTCCTGATTTTCCCCACGCCACAAGCGTCCTGTGCCGTTCTGATCGAGTGGGTCGACCAACGATGAGCGACTCGTGAAATGACATCTGTAGCCGCTTCACAGGCGAAACCAGCTGCCCCGAGACTGATGACCCAGAGAAAAATTGATAAAAAAATCAAATCGGGCTGCGGATCTGGCGTAAGGGAGGCCTATAAGCCTTGGATCAAAATTTGGGATATTCAATCGCGTGGGGTATCACACCTCGTACCGGGAGTGAAATTTCATCGCACTCATCACCTGCTTTCCAACGCGGAGCGCGACTATCACCTGATCCTCGAGCAGGATCCTTCCATCATCGACATTCGTGAGCAGTTCCCGCTGCTAACACAGGCTGAGACCCAGGCGATCGCCTCGAGCCTAAATTACCGTCATCCGGTGTACCCAGGTACTCAGGTCCCTGTTGTTATGACCACTGATTTCCTTATCACTTTCATCGATTCATCGGGCGAAGAAAGGCTGGCTGCGCGCTCAGTAAAATATCGGAAGGAGTTCGAGGAAGCCGGTATCAGGGAGCAGAATCGGATGGCGGAAAAGTTTGAAATCGAAGCGAAATACTGGGCTTTGAGGAAGGTCGAATGGAAACTAGTTCTCCATGAAAATCTCTCGCAAGTCAAAATAGCAAATCTCGTCATCCTTAGGACTTATGCGATCATCCATCCTTCGTTGCCTACGGATAAGAACATAAATAGCCTAATCGAGTACATAGCAGGGTCTAAGACTGATCAACTACCTCTCAGAGCTCTGTTAGAAAAAGCATCAAAGGCAATATTTATTGAATATATGGGCGTTAAACGCCTCTTCCACCATCTTCTCTGGACGGGGAGGCTGGAGGCGGACCTCACCGCTAGGGTGATAAGCTTATCTGAGCCTTTGCGCGTTCGGGTCAGAGAATTACCCATCCCCGTTACACAAACATTCGAGGTACCTCGTCATGCTTAGTCTGGGAGTTAACTGCATTGTTTCTCCAGGTGAGGACTCTGTGCTACTGACGAAGTCAGTCAGAGTTTTAGGCATAAAGGATGATTTTGTTTTAGTCATCGAGTTGGGGACAAATCCGACTAAGCCATGGCGGATTGAAAGTTCACTCTTTGTCGAGGAAATCGATAATGGGGCAGCGGTGATCAATCCTGAAATGGTCCCAATGCACTTGCTTCGAAGTGACGACGAGATTAGCGAGAATGAAAAAAAAAGCCGAGACAAGAACTGGGAACTGGTACGCGGTCTGGTAGAGAATCACGCCCCGCTCGATATATTGACGTCTAATTTCGGTGCTCTCGTTGCGAGTCATGCAATGGTGACAGGCGTTGACCGTAAGCAAATTTATCGACTTCTCTATCGCTATTGGAGCATGGGGCAGACTCGTAACGCATTTTTATGGAACACCAGTGCGTGTGGAGGTCCTGGAAAACAAAAAAGTCGTGCCTCTGGTATCGTTCCTGGTCGACCGCTCAAATATCGCGGCATAGTTGTGGATGACGGTGGCGCAATTCTTCTCGAATCGCGACACCTAGCCCATATTCGCTTGGCTTACGGGCGTTATGCTAGTGGTAAATGCGGGAGAATAAGGAAATGTCACGAGTGGATGCTTAATAAGTTTTACAGGTCGATTAAATCAGATGGTTCAAAAGGGAATGTTGTGAAAAACAGCTACCCTTCTCTTAATCAACTGATACATTATGGAAAATTATTCTTTGATGATCTCTATAAGTTGAATAAACGTGATGGCGCGATTCGCTACAATAAAGACTATCGTGCACTAATAGGATCAGCGTCGCAGCGGCTAATCGGTGCTGGGCATCGGTATGAAATTGATTCAACAATTGCTGATGTGTATTTGGTGCATCGCGTTAACAGGCTATGGCTGATCGGCAGGCCAGTGCTTTACGTTGTGGTGGACACATTCACAAGAATGATCGTAGGTGTTCATGTCGGTCTTGAAGGACCCAGTTGGAATGGCGCTAGGCATGCCATTTATAATGCCTGTACGCCTAAAAAAGAGTTTTGTAAGCGCTATAACATTGATATCGAAGAAGCTGATTGGCCATGCTCTCATCTACCAGTCGAAATTGTCGCTGATCGCGCCGAGCTCCTTAGTGGTGCTGGGGAGACAATGACCAAAACTGTTGGCACTTCTTTGAAGATTTTGCCGCCGTTTCGACCGGATTGGAAAAGTATCATCGAGAGCCGGTTTCGGCTGATCAACGAAAAGCTGGATCTGAAGTTCATTCCAGGTGGCGTGGATGCTCGGAAATTGGAACGTGGTGATCGTGACTATCAGCTCGACGCGATCTTCGATATTGATGAGTTTACTGAGATGGTGATTGCCGGTGTCCTAGCTCACAACCAGACCCTTCGGGTTCCTGATCTCCTAAGTCGTGACATGATCGCCGCGGAGGTGCAGCCTACCCCAATAGCTATGTGGAATTGGTCTATGGCGAACAATCTT
The DNA here is from genome assembly GCF_040438935.1 of Pseudomonas vranovensis. Lineage (NCBI taxonomy): Bacteria > Pseudomonadati > Pseudomonadota > Gammaproteobacteria > Pseudomonadales > Pseudomonadaceae > Pseudomonas > Pseudomonas vranovensis. The sequence continues at coordinate 4,918,891 of NZ_CP159259.1, forward strand.
CTGAACTCAAAAGTCGTGTCACCTGCGGAACTGAAGATTGCATTGCTGCCCTCGCAAGAGTGCCGCATCGGGCGAGGCGGTATCAATTTTCACGGCGTGCAGTACACCTGCGGGACGGCCGTTCGTTCACAATGGTTGGAGCGCTCTCACAACTTTAAAACTAAATACGTCACGGTTTTTTACGACCCAAACTCTATCGGGAATTGCTGGATAAAATCCGAAGCGGGTTTCGAGCCCTTGACCATTGTGCCTCAGCAGCAGGCTAAATATGCAGGACTTCGTATGGAGGAGGTCCTCGATATGATCAAGATCTTGAATCAGGTCTCGCCTGATAACCGTTATGAAGATGCCAACACTGGTGCAATCCTCCAAGGCCGCCAGGAGGACATCATCAACCGGGCGAAGGCCAAACGCAAAGCCCAAGGGAATCCGAAATCAGACGCTGAGTTCAAGCGTGACAAGCGTTCTAAGCGTGCCACAGAAACTCAGAATGAGCGCGACCTGCATACCGCTGATCTAAATCAACTTCGCCTTGTGGATAACTCATCATCTACGGAAGAAACTCCTAAGGCAGCAGCTGCGAAGCCTGTCTCGGCTAGGAGTGCTGCCTTCCTGAAGTTAGTCGTCAATGCGGATAATGAGGCCAATCATGAATGATTTCATTTTTTCGCCTGCCGACTACGTCCCGACTGGCATGCCTCAATACGATGGTAATCCGCTGATAGAGTGCCTCCCGAAGATTTTGTCGGATGCTGATGTCGTTAGGTGCATCGGAAACGCTCCTGCACGGCCTGATGACGCGGAGCGGGCGCTGGACCCGAAGCTTCGTGGTCATGGCATCAATAGGATAAAGGATGTTGTCGTACCGTTTGAAATTCACCTTCGGCTCGAGGATTTGTTCAGTCAGCTGATTCGCTATGGATATACCGGGCGCAACCCGTTGCATGCGGCAACCGTCAGGCATCGCTTACCTTCGTCAGCTGAGATCAAAGGCCATGGGTTTATGTCCACCGCGGAAACCATGACGCTGATCGGTTTGAGCGGCATGGGAAAAACGACTGCGCTCAACTCCATTGCCAAGCTTTATCCACAGGTGATTAGCCACAGTAGGTACAACCAGCAAATCTTCATAGAGACGCAGGTGGTCTGGCTGAAGATCGAGTGTCCGCACGATGGCTCGCTGCGGGGCTTTTGCACCGCATTTTTCTCGTCGCTGGATGCTGCATTAGGTATTGAGAAATATTCAAGCAGAGGTGCTGCTGGCCGCAGCATCAGCGTTATGCTGCAGAACATCAGTCAGCTGTGCAAAACCTACTTCATCGGCGCCCTCATCATTGATGAGATGCAGCATCTTTGTTCATCCCGGGGCGGACTGGACCGCGAACAGCTGCTCAACTTTTTCGTTACGCTATCAAATGACGCTGGCATCCCACTGGTCTATGTCGGCACGAACGCAATGCTTCCGCTGTTTTCTGGTGTTTTGCGAAATGCCCGACGTGCGGCGGGAATGGGGCCGATCGCGTTCGACAGGTTTACCGAAGATGATCCGTTTTGGGTGCATTTGGTGTCCCAGCTTTGGGCTTACGACTGGACCAAAGCTCCCGTTCCGTTGACGGGGAAGCTCCTTTCCAAGATCTATGACCTCACCCAAGGAAACACGGATTTCCTAGCCAAGCTTCTAATGCTTGTTCAGCGGCATGCAATCTGGGAGGGCATCGACTCGATTACACCGACGGTTCTGCAGCAGGTATACGACATTCAGATGAGGCTCCTTCATAAGCCAATTGAGGCGTTACGAAGCGGTGATCCACTGCAGATAGCAGACTTCGAGGATATGATGCCCACGAAGGACCAGATCGCTCAGATGATGAATTACGATCTGGCGCGCCGTGCTGATAGAACACATCTTTCGCTGATCACTCAGGCTGCGATTGTAGCTGTTGAACACGCCGAGAAGCCTGCTACCGAGCCCACTAGTAAACCGGTAGTTCCGGTTGGCAATAATCCAGCTCCAACCGCCCATTTTTCCGAAGGAGATGATGTGCAGATTCAGCTTGAACGGCGTGGCTGGGTGGATAGAGACTCTGCCTGGTGACATGAATCGCGGGAGCCCAGATCAATGGAGCGCTTGCATTGTTTTCCTCAACCGTTTCCAGATGAGTCGCTCTACAGCCTGGCGGTCCGTTATCACAGACTGTCGTCGAACGACAGTTATCGCCGGACAAGCCAGGAGCTGTTCGGTGCGTATTCCAGAACCTGTGGCTCTATCCTGCCGTGCTGCTTGGGGGCTCTGTCGCAACGGGTAGCATCAGCTTATTCGGTAGATGAGTTAATCGACCGTTTCACGCTTTTGCCGCTCTACAAACCCTTTGTAGATGATGCGAAGTACGGAGCCGCGCGAATCTCCATGGCTGGTAACTCCGGTACAGGTCTGAAGATGAGCTTGGGCATCACAGCCTCTGGCTTCCTCAAGCACGCGTCCTTCAGGTACTGCAAACGATGCGTCGAGGAAGACATTCACGCTTGCGGCTCGGCCTACTGGCATCGTATTCACCAGGCGATAGGCACCTGCACTTGTCCCCACCATAGAGATGTGCTCCGCGGGATGACGTTTCCGGATGGAACAGACTGGCGTTGCATGCTGCTTCCGGCAGAGGCATTGGGATCGCCAGTCATGCAGCTTCCTGGCAAACCCGCAGCTGATATCGTGAGTGAAATGCAGCTTTGGGGACTCGAGCATCCTACGGATGTAATGAATCTACTGGATGGGAACTTCCTCAGGCACCGTCTGGATGAGATGGGGTTTCTCAAGTCTGGCCGGATTAGAGAACAGGCGCTGAGGGGGTTCCTGACGCCACGCCTTCTCTGTAGCCCTCGCACTCAAGAGTTTCAGGAGGTCAGTCACTCTTGCGACTGGGTATTCGGAGTCTTGCGTCCACGCGGGGCGGTCGTGCAGCCAATAAAATTTTACTTTCTTTGCTGGCTCCTCGAAATAGACCTTGAGCAGCTCAAATCCTTCCGTCCGCAAGCTGATATTCGCAGCGCAAATACGTTCAAGGGCAAAGAGACTGGCAGCAACGTCGATGCTGGCGAAATTGACGCGCGACGGGCAACGTTTTCCAGCAGTTCCAAAATTAAATGCCATGATAAGCCTGGCTATCAGTGGTTGTACTGCCATGACAGGGAGTGGTTAGCGCAGTATGTGTCAGTACATCCTTTCATCAGGCTAAGGCCAGGATTGGTCGACTGGAACGCTAGAGACTTGGAGCTTGCTCGAGATCTGCTGATTGCGAGGGATCAAATTCTGTCTGCGCAGGGCAAGCCGCAAAAGGTTACGCGCGCCGCGTTGGACAGGGCGGTGGCTCATCGTCATGATTTTTTGAGGATGCCTGATAAATTCCCGATCAGTACCTTGTTGATGAGCGATATGCTCGATTCTGATCATGATCACCAAATTCGTAAAATCAGGTGGGCGGTGAGGCATTATCTTTTGCCTGAGCGAACCGCTATCAGCGTCGTATACCGGTTGGCTGGTATTAGGCTGTCTCATGTAGCTGAAGAGGAGGTGCTAAACATTCTTTCCTCCGCGTGAGCTATGCAGTTAGCGTCTTACGCCGTCGGCGAGCGTGATCAAGAGCATTCACTTCCTTTTGCAACTGAGCAGTGGCAGCTTTGTTCGTGAGTAAGTCCAAATACCTTTCTGCGGTCCCGCATCCGAGAAAGGCTTGGATTGTGAAACTTTGATCAGAAGCAGTCCTGTAGTTTGAATTGATACTTTTTGCGCCGAACTCGCGTGTTATGATTTTAGACGAGTAGTTCTCATCACTGCACATTTCATTGAAATACTTTATATATAAGCTTTTCCCCACTATCCATTGAGCGTCATCCCTTTTGACGGGAGCGCCTTTATAGTTCAGAAGCTCTGCTATGAATATTGAGTACGAGTGGTTCGGCGAGTTTAACTGGCGTATTGAATTTTTATATTTTTGACTGCATACCCCCAAGCTGGTGATATCGTGATTTTGAATCGGAGTTGAGCATGCGGGGCAGGTTGTGATCAGGTTAGAGCCATGGATGCTACAAACCTGAACAGATGCTTGGACATGGCTGCGATGTACGTATGCTGTTCCAAGATTTTCAAAATCTTCGTATGCGCAATCGGGACAAATTTTCTTCCAGGTAGTGGGAGTTACAATCGTATTTGTTGTAGAGCGGCCTAGCGCTGCAGTGAGAGGGTATAAAGTATGGTTTTGCAAAATTTCTTCTGTAATCTTTCGCTCAGTAAACAAGGAAGGGAATTGAAAGACTGCATGCTTCCTGTATTCCGATTTCTGCCCAAGCCCCGTGCGCGCGTAACCTTTCCTAGGGATAGGTATTATGCGGAAGTCCGCAGGTGAAAGAGTTTTTATACCTAGCATCTCATTCCCTCGCTGCAGTGCCGACGCCACATACTCTCCAGGTAATGGTGAGAAAATCTTCATTGATATTTCGTCTTCCGGGCCTATCAGTTAGCGCATGCGTTAGCCGGCCATAATACTGGATCCTTGACGACACGATCGTTTTCCCATTGCTCAAGGAGCATTTGTGAACGAGCGCCAGCACCGATTCAGCTGGATGGTTGTTGAGGCCGATGCCAAATTGACCCATGAGCCAGCGCAAGCCTTTTTGTCACCGCCCATCGCGAAAAAAATCATTCTCGCTGACCAGCCCGAAATCGCCGTCCGTCCTTCGAGGGTCATCCTGAAACATGTGCGCCGTCCGTCGCTCCTGCTTGAGGTAAGCGAGGGTAGCGAAAAAACAGGTTTCGCAGAGATGAACCTCATAGCGTTCACCGTCATGCAGCGCACCGTAGCCCCAATGCGCATCTAGCGTCCCATATTCCAAATTGCCGCTCCCCGTTCGGGTTGAGCATTCGCATACGTCGCAACGCACGTCAGTCACTGCTTCAATTTCTACACGGCCCGTGATTTTCATTTCAACCAAACCTCTATCAGAGCACTTTCACTCAGATGTCGCTTGAGTAGGGAGGGCTGGACCGAAGCTGAGCAACAGACCTCTTCAGACGCTGGGTATTGGTAGTCGACCCCAGCAGATACATCGTTTCTTGGAGTCCGTTGTAGTCCCTTAAAGACAGTAATACGACGGGCTTCCCGCGCTTGCGTACGATGATTGTAGGCTCGTGGTCACGACAAACGTCATCCATAGCTTGCTTGAGTTTCTCTTTAGCTTGTTTCACGGTAAGCACATGCATCTCGAGCCCCTTGCCGAAATAGCTGTCGTCCGATCTGAATTGGCCTCAAACAATAGAGTGACGATCAAGGTTACCTCACCTTCCGAGGTACCCGGTTCGACGGAAGGTTCATGCCAAGTCTGGAAATGTGAAAAGGGAATAGTCATAGGCACCTCCCCGTAGGGACCACAGTAGGCTGTAACTGGGTCGCTGTCGGGTGGATTTCCAAAGCGATGATGGAAGTATGGGGCACTCTGCGGGCTGCGCCTGGTTTTCCGATCAACCGCGAGTGCCTGCGCTGGGGCCGTCGGCCTATGATTCGTTTAGGCAAAATCACTCCATAAACGTCTACGAAGATGTTAAAGCAACGGACTGCGATTTCTGCCCTGGGGCGTGAGGATAGTCGCTCTCTTCATTGCTCTAGTCACTGCCACACGCATGGCCAAACGAGCCTGCCGCTCTCGATCAGCGTTGGCGTCAGCCTGAACGAATCGTCCTTTCATGAGCCCTTCGTACAAAATGACTTCGGTGAACTCCTTGCCCTTTGACTTGTGCATCGTCATTAGATGAATACCCTTCCAGTCTTTTGTCGCCGCCTGGAAATGGTCTTGAAGAAGCGCATCACGCACGAGGCCCTCAGCACCTGGATAGCCTTCCGCAGATCGCCATATTTCGTTCAGCCGGCTTCGAAGCAAAGTGCCCTTTCCCAACAACCGTACATACCGGCCATCACTCCCAATTTGGGTAAACACCTTGTCTGTGCTCGAATCCAGCAACTGCCGCACAGCAATCCAATCAACCTGCGGATCTCCCGTAAGCTGCAGTTCAAGGCGCTGGGCTGCTAAGGCTTCGGCTGCAGCCAAAACCCGCTTGTGTGGAACTCGACGCAGTGGTTGCCCTCTCTGCATTTCCTCCAAGGCTTCAACCAGCTCCAGATGAGGCTTTGTGGGCGGTTTCTCTCCTTTTCTCCCTCGCAGGTGCGCACACAGATTTCTTATGAGTCTCTCGGTGACTTCAGAGGTAGTGGACCCGCCCTCCAGCAACGCAGCAATTGCAGTTGCGGAGAGCGCCGCCGCTTCTTGATCGAACGCAACATCATGCGTGATTGATGGAAGCCTATCTGCTGTGCTCGAGAGGTAGGCCGAGACCTCCACCATAAAACTCTTACTGGGTACCAAAATGGTGAGCGACCAGTCGTTTCCACTCTGTTTCAATCGAGTGAGGGCTGCTAACACTGCATATTTGAAATCTAGGTGGAGCTGCCCTCTGCGGGGTATATAAGGTTTCACTGTCACATTGGCGTAGCGTTTACCCCGGTTTTCTCCCGTGAGGACATCGTTGCCAAACTGCACGATGTCGGTACCACTGCTTCGGTGGTTCTGCATGCCAAAAGTGAACGAGGCGGGTTGAAACGCTTGTTCGAACTCCTGAATCCTAAGCGCGTTAGCGCCGCGGAACTCATAGATCCGCTGCTCCGGGTCCGCCAGGGCCATCACCTGACTGTGTTGCGTCAAAGCACGAATGAAACGCCACTCGTCTTCATTGGTGTCCTGGAACTCATCCAGGATGATCAAGGGATAACTGCCGCCATAGATTCGCCGTAGAGCCTGGCTGCTTTCCAACAGCAGGGCGGCGTTGCTTGCGAAAAGGTCGAAGTGCAAGAGTCCTTCTTCTTCGAGCAGCCTGAGTTTTTCCTGGGCAATTTGATCCTCGCCAAGAGTGGATAAACGCGCTGCCGCTTCAGGCGGAGGAAGTAGGGACAGCGGCCTTCCTGTCCGGAGTAAGTAGCCATGGCTGCGCAACAGGTTCCACGTAAAGCCATGGTAGGTGTTGACCTCCAGCCGCCCTCGCTCAAGCTTGGGGAGCAATTTCCCGGCCTGCTCTGCAACCCTTGCAACAGTTGCCCTGGCAAAACTGAGAAAAAGCACTTGCTGGTGCTCTTTCAGGACCTTCCGGCCAATTAATTCCTCCGCTTTGAGCAGTGCCACGGTGGTTTTTCCGGAGCCTGGCCCACCCATGACAATCAGGTTCCTGGGTGACTGGATCACTTCCATTCGAGCATCATCAAGTACCAACATCGACAGCACTCCGATCAGGCCATATTAGGTAGATCGTTTTCTTCAAGAACCTCGGGCTCCTTAGGAACAACCGTGGCCGTGATGCTCCGAAGCGTGTCCACGATAAATGGGGGCAATTGATGTCGATTGGCTGCGGTACAAAGTAGGTTGGCGGCGGCGCCGTCCCCCTTCCAGCGCTTCAGCAGGAGCGAGAGGATGGCAACGATTTCATCTTTTGGGGCCTCAGGTCCGGGGGCTCTTTCCCTGAGATCCGTAGGCCATGAGCCGCTTTCAAGCAGGGATGCAACATAGCTTCGCAGAACTTGTTCATCTGTGCCCTTTAGCACAATGTTCTCAAAGCCTGTTTCCGGCGCTTGATAGGGATAATCGACTGCGGCCCTGATCGCCTCAAACTGGAGAGGGGCCTGCAAATCGAAGACGGCATAGACCGTTTTCCCCAGCGCCCGATAATAAGCGCCCATCGCCGCGATAACGGAATCTGATGCCGCATCGATGATAGGAATGCCCAGAGCCTCAAGTGGCATGAAGGTTTCAGGGTCCTCCTCATGGAGCTTACGGGCTACCGCCGGCCAAGCATCGTATTCCGTTCGGCCTTCGGCGATCAGTACTCGTCGCGCCAGGAGAGCTTCACAGACGCGAAGCCGCATGTCCTGTCGATACATTTTTGCCTTCACGCCTGGGGGAAGGCCTGCGGGTTTGGCGTTGAGCTGCCCTTCAACGCGACTGACTACGATGACCTGCGCGGGATCGAACTCTTCGAGCACGTAGGGCGAATGCGAAGTAAAAATCGCCTGTGCAGACTTGCTGCGCACCCCGTTGATGATTCGCTTCTGTATATGCGGAGGAATCGCGATTTCTGGTTCCTCCATCGCAAAGATGACGTTCTGCTTGAGTTCGGCGATCAATGACAAAAGGGCCAACACCATCATGTTGATGGTACCGGTGCCCTGGTTCTGGAATGGCGCCGCATGAGCCGCTCCGTCGCTTCGACGGGCACCGGTGGCCATGAAGACAGTCAGAGCTCTGCGTAATGACTCCCGGGTAAGCTGCGTGACCCGCATGTGAGGATCAGTGCTACCTTCGCTCGGCATGTAGCTGCGGATTGAAGCCTGCACTTTTGTGAGTATGTTATTGATTCCACCCTCGGGATCCGCCGCCACCTCAAGGTCGCGCAGCTCGACTAGGAGGTCTTCCCAGATCTTAAAGTTCTTTTCTTCCTGTAACCGCAGGATGATATCCAAGAGCGATCCCCGCTCCAGGCTCAAGGCACGGCTGCCCGTCCTGACAGTCCGAAGGTAGAGGAACCCACACACACGCTTGTCCGAGGTTTTGAAGAAGTCATACGAGCCATCTTGCTTCATCGGCGACGAGAAGTACGTGGCCCCTGTGAAATCATCTTCGTCTGCGTCGTAGCTTCCTGTGAACACGACGCGAAGGCATGACTGCACGTGCTGGGCATCAGTGCCCTCGGCCGGCGGTCCCGCGAGCAATTCATCGGTGCCGTTAACCCACCACTCCAAATGATCCCTGAACCGCATTTCTTGGTCAGTATTGAGATCAGTGATGACGACTTCGATAGTGATGTTGACCGATTCTCCTTGTGGGTCGACATATTCGCCGGCATAGAAATCGTGCTCATCGATCACTGGTCGGCGAGAAAGTCGCTCTGGCCCCAAGACCAGGTCGATCGCTTCGAGTAGCGTCGACTTACCGATGTTGTTATCGCCAACGATGACTGCATGCCTCGGCAGGATGACCTCCGCACGCTTGATGCCTCGAAAATTTTCTACGTACAACCGTGCGACCCGCATAACCCTACTCCCTGTCCGAAGCCATAGCAGATGGCCGCCATTAAAGTAGACGATAACTTACGAAGGCGCCTGACGAGATAGGACATTGTTGGCAAGTAATGTCCAAGGGGGGCGTGATCGGGCCTCATCGCCCCATGTGATTGGGCTCAAAGGGTGCAAAATTTTTCGCAGCGGCCACTTTCGCGTTGCTAGGTTTGGTCGGTTTGAGTAGCTGGGTCGATTGCCAGCCGCAGTTCGCTCAGGAGCTGCAGATTGGGGCGGAAGCCTGTGGCGACGATGATCTCGTCCACTGGTGGCAGCGGCTAGGTGCGAAATTTCACTCTACTTGACCACCCGTTTGTATTCGTCCTGACCACTGATCGTACCGGGATTTGACCATTACACTTTGTCACCTTCGTAGTCACAGAACCGCCAAAAACAGTCGTTTATGACCCGTACTTTATGGACCCGTTGACCTCGCCTAGATCCTCTGCAAGCTGCCATCCGGGATAGGGTTGATTGGGCGTGAAGTGCTGCATTACCGGCAATCGAACCGGTAAAATCATTTGACTGGAACTGCTTTAAGCCACGAAATGTATGGCGTAGAACAAAGTAGATAGTCGGTAAATGGCATTAACACCGTTCATCTCCCAAGACAAAGCCCCAGGGGGCCTGCAGGACGCCGTGGTCGAGCTCACGCAGCTCGATGCTGCCCTGAATGCCAATATCCCTCAACCGCTGCGTCTCCCCATGATCCACCTGCTGCGTCAGGTGAATTCGTTCTATAGCAACAAGATTGAGGGCAACCCAATGCTGCCCGTCGACGTGCTACGCGCCGAGGAAATCCAGAACGGCGAGAACATCACCGAGGATCTGCTGGAGATCAAATGTCACATTGAAGCCCAGCGCCGGCTTTCCACCGACCCAATCGATGAGGTTGCAATCAGCACCTGCGAGTCGATCGCACGTATGCATCGCGAGCTCTACGTCGGCATGCCGGAGGAGCATATTCGCGCCAAGATCAACGGCGAGGGAGAGACCGCCCTCTTTAGCCCAGGCGAATTCCGCACCCATGAAGTGAGGGTTGGCCAGCACATTCCGCCGCCCGCTGAAAGCATTGGCTCCTACCTGAATTGGTTTGAAGGAGCGTACCGCCTAGATCGGCTCCACGGGATGACTCCAATTCTGGCTGCTGCAGCTGCTCACCACCGTCTGATGTGGATCCACCCGTTCTTGGACGGCAACGGTCGCACCGGTCGCCTGTTCACCGACCAGTACCTGCGCGCCGCCGGTCTGGGTGGTTATGGCCTCTGGACATTAAGCCGCGGCTTCGGCCAGAAGGTCGAAGAGTACTATGCCGCGCTCAACGCCGCCGACCACGTCCGTAAGGGAGATCTCGACGGGCGTGGCGAGCTTTCCGACGGCGGGCTGCTCAAGTTCACCGAGTATTTCATCGCGACGGCCCTGGAGCAGGTGAGTTACTTCACCTCGCTCCTAGAACCTCGCATGCTTAACCAGTGTATCGACTATTACTTCGAGATGCGCAAGCGTGGCACGCTCCCAACCACCACCAACATGGAGTTGCCACTTCTACGCATTGAAGCCCGCGACGTTTATCGCGACCTGCTTTACCACGGCCCGATGCAACGTTCGGAAATCCATGCCAAGTTGGGCATGAGCGAGCGCACTACCCGTAATCTGCTCAGCCAGATGGCGGACGAGGGCTTGATCAGTCTGGACGGGCGTACGCTGGTATCGCTGAAGCTCTCCAGGCACTCCATCGAGTTCCTGTTCCCCGCTCTGTTTTAGCCCAGAACTACAAAACCCGCCTATTGGCCGGGCTTTTTACTGCACTGATGTAGCAATCGAGGCATTAGGTAATCAGTTGGCCTTGAACGTCATACGCTCAGGTTTAATCGTCGCGCCCCCTGACCTCAGCCTGCTCCCTTTTGAGCTCTACTTTCTGAGTCGAGAGCAGTCTATCTAGAGCGACTGCTTTCGGCTGAAGCGTGCCAGCTAATGAGCGCTTTATGAAAGGCTTCCTGGGGTCAATCTCAAAAAGTGTATTGCGTAGCGATACACAATACACTACCTTGTCTGAAAGGTAGATCTCTCTTTCTCAGTGCTCGAAGGATTCAGCGATGGCATCCATTACAGATGTTCTTCATCCAGGCTTGCGGATTAAGGCAGAAGTCATTCCGGCTGGGATGTCAGTGACCAAGGCTGCTTCACAAATGGGCGTAGGACGCCCCGCATTGTCAAACCTGCTCAATGGCAAGGCTGCCTTGTCGGCTGAAATGGCAGCTCGGCTAGAGAAAGCGTTTAAGTACCCGCTCAGGGACTTAATGGAAATGCAGTCGCAGTACGAGGCGGCGCAAGCCAGCAGGAAAACGGCACCTGCTAGTGCGAAGACGTATGTACCACCATTCTTAGCGATTAAAGCTAATGCCCTCGAAGACTGGGTTACGCATAACATCCAAGCGCGATCTCGCCTGGCAGTGTTCCTGCGTACCTTGGTTCACTCGACAGGAATTGGGCTCACAAAAGTGGACTTCCCAGGTAATGACGATGCTGAACGTCCTGGTTGGGACGGTTTCGTTGAGGCCGGCGAGGGCACACCTTGGATCCCGGAAGGTTGTTCTGGTTGGGAATTTGGCACCAACGATGACCCCCGTGCGAAAGCGAATGGCGACTTTGATAAGAGCGTGAAAGCTCTCAGCAAGGCAGACTGCGCGGAGATGACCTTCATTTTTGTCACGCCTCGACGTTGGGCCGGAAAAGGAGCCTGGGTCGATTCTAAGCAGGCTTTGAAGCTATGGAAGGACGTCCGTGCGTATGATGCGAGCGATATTGAGCAGTGGCTAGAGCAGTCGCTGCCTGGTCAGGCATGGTTCGCTAATGAAACAAATATTCCTGCTCAAGAGGTTCGTTCGCTCGACAAATGCTGGACCGACTGGGCAGAAGTCTCGACTCCACCACTGGTAGGCAGCCTATTTGAGTCAGCGATTGAATCCGCCAAACGAGCCGTAGCTTCGTACCTATCGAGCCCGCCTGATAAGCCTCTCGTGATCGCAGCTGATTCGACTGAAGAGGCGCTTGCGTTCCTTGCCCAGTTGCTCAGTGATCAAGGAAGTGGCGAATTAGCTTCATATCGTGACCGAGTTTTGGTCTTCGACAAGCCTGGCGTTCTACCTCGCTTAGCCTCGGCCAAGCAGGCCTTTATCCCCGCCGTATATTCACGTGAAGTCGAGCGAGAGCTTGCTCCGTACGCAAAATCCTTACACTCGTTCGTGATTTACCCTCGCAACGCCGTAATAACGGCCCCAGGTGTGGTACTCGAGCCGGCCAGTTACCAGGCTTTCAATGCAGCGCTTGAAGGTATGGGTAAGAGTCGGGATGAAATGACCCGGCTTGCAAAGGCCTCCGGCCGCTCTCTAACTGTTCTACGGCGGCGGCTTTCGTCTGTTCAGGCGGTACAGTTGCCAGAGTGGGTTGCAGATCCACAAACGGCAACGAAGCTTGTTCCATTTCTACTTGTTGGAGCGTGGGATAGTCGGAATGATGCCGATAAAGTGGGGCTGTCGCTTCTCGCAGGAGATCGACCTTATGACGAGCTTGAGAAGGATTGTCAGATCTTAGCCAAGTTTAACGATGCGCCGGTCTGGTCGATCGGGACTGCCAGAGGGGTGATTTCAAAGCTTGACTTACTTTTCGCCGTTGCTCACGGGGTGACGGAGGCTGACTTAGTTCGTTACTTCGATGTGGCGCGTATGGTGCTAGGCGAAGATGATCCGGCGCTCGATTTTGATGAGGAGCAGCGCTGGACGGCGCAGCATCATGGCAAGGTGCGTGAGTTTTCCAGCACTTTCCGAGAAGGAATCTCGGAAACGTTGGTATTACTCGCAGTGCACGGCGAGGAGGTATTCAATGGGCGCTTTGGTTTTGATATTGAAATTGAAGTAATACGAGTCATTCGCGACTTGCTACGCCTTCCTTTAACTACGCGAGTTCTAGAGGCGAACGACCGTGACCTGCCTACATATGCAGAGGCGGCGCCTGACGAGTTCCTCTCGATTATAGAACGAGACCTACGTTCCGACAGCCCAGCAGTATTTGGGCTTCTGCGGCCAGTGAGCCCCGGAGTATTCGGCGCTAGCCCAAGTCGCACCGGGTTACTGTGGGCGCTCGAGGGGCTTTCCTGGAATCCCGCGACACTGACACGTGCCGCATCCATCCTTGCACGGCTCGCGCAGATCGAGATCAAGGACAACTGGATCAACAAGCCGGCGCATTCTCTCGGCGCAATTTTTAGTGCATGGATGCCTCAGACCGCGGCGAATCTTCAGCAACGTGTGAATCTGCTGAAGCAGCTAGCCACGAAATTCCCCGATGTTGTTTGGAGGATTTGCATGGCGGAGCTCGAAACCCAGCAACGCATCGGTGACTACAGTCACAAGCCTCGCTGGCGTGCCGATGGCTATGGGTATGGTGAGCCCCTCCCTACGTGGCAACCAATTCGAGAGTTCATGAGCGAGGTGGTTGAGCTCGCTTTGAATTGGCCTGAGTTCTCGCTGGAAATGCTCTGTGACCTAGTCAATCGATTGCAAGAATTGAGTGATGACGACCAGGCCCGTGTATGGGCGTTGGTCGAAAGCTGGGCGAAAACGCAAGCTAGTGATGCTGACAAGGCGGTCATGCGCGAGAAGATTCGAGTATCGACACTGTCTCGACGTGCTGCTCTGCGTGCGAAAAAGAGTGGCGGTGCGGCAGCTCTGGCCACAGCAGGAAAGTCCGCCTATGACGCTCTAGAGCCTAGCGATCTAGTGAACAAGCATATGTGGCTATTCAACAATGCTCGGGTGGAGGAGTCTGCTGATGAGCTCGAGGATATTCATAGCTCCAATTACCTTGAGCGCGAAGAGCGAATCAATCGGCTGAGGGGAGAAGCGTTGCGCGAAGTTTTTGCTCATCGCGGCCTCTCCGGGATTTTGGAGCTGTCCGAACGGGGGAATGCACCATGGATTATTGGTTCTCTTGCTGCCAGAGTCGTCTTGTCCGAGTCAGAGCTTCTGGAACTGCTACGCATTGCGCTTGAAGCAGACCACTCCGGCGGGGATGGGGCCCGCTCCCACAAGAGTCTTATCAGTGGTGCGATTCGAGCTCTAATAGATGACGACCAACGTAACGGAATATTGTCGAGCGCCGCTACAGGCCTGTCCGAAGAGGCTGTGGTGGGGTTGTTTCTACTTGCACCGTTTGGCAAAAGTACTTGGAGCCTGGTGGATACCCTGAGTGGGCATGTCCAGTCACAGTACTGGAATGAAGTATCGCCAGATTGGGTGAGCGACTCGGAGTCTGAGCGAAACGAGGCTGTCGAGCGCTTGCTGAAGGCAAGTAGGCCAAGGGCGGCATTTTCGTGTATTCGCTATGAGTTATCCAAAGTCGACCCAAGGGTAGTTTTTCGGTTGATGTCGGAGATGGCTCAAGGCGGAAGAGATTTGCCTGGCCAGTACATGCTCGAACCATACTATGTCGAGGAAGCGTTCAAGCAATTGAGTAAATGTACTAGCCTGTCGCTCGAGCAGAAGGCGGGCTTGGAGTTCGCCTATATCGAAGTTTTGGGGCAGCCTTGGGCGAGGCGAGAAAGCTCGAACATACCGTATCTTGAGCAGTACATAGAGATGCATCCTGATCTGTATGTTCAAGCTATTTGTTGGATGTACAAACGCAAGGATGGCGCAGCCGACCCTGCGGCTTACCAAGTTCCGCTAGATCGCATAAGTGATATGGCCAAGCGGGGATACAGGCTGCTGGAAGCGTTAGGTCGCCTTCCAGGACAGGATGTTTGCGGTGATGTTGATCAGTTGCGCCTTGCGAAGTGGGTCGAAGCCGTTCGCCAGTCATGTAACGAGCTGAGTCGTGCAGACGTTGCGGATATCTGTATCGGCAAGCTTCTATCGCGCGCACCGGAGGGCAAGGATGGGGTATGGCCTTGTGAGTCGGTGCGCGCGGTGATGGAGGATATTCAGTCCGAACCCCTGATGGAAGGGGCGCACACGGGAATTTACAACTCGCGAGGTGTGCACGTGCGGGGTGACGGTGGTCAGCAAGAGCGCGAGCTAGCTGAAAAGTATCGGGATTGGGGGCAGGCGCTACAGTTCTCTTACCCGTTTGTTGCTTCGAAGCTGCTGATGGCAATTGCCAAAACGTACACTCATGAAGCAACGCGGGAGGACACCGAAGCGGGCATCCGTCGTCGATTGCATCCATGAAATTTAGCTGTTGTTAGCTTTGATGGGGTCTCTTCCATTGAATAGTACCTGCTTTCTTAGGGCCTACGAAGCCTCCTACCCCGGTACGATAGACATCCCCGGCCTACACGTTCAAGCCTGAAACGTGGAGGGCGGAGATCAATAGATTTTTACAATAGATATCCTTGTTGACATTATTAAAATTTTTGATATTCTCCTTGTCAACAGCGCCAAGACCCCTCCCGACCCAGAGTCGGTGAAGTCTTGGCCTTTTTTTTGACTAAAATAAAAGTCGCTATGGACCAGCCAACAAAGGTTGTTAAACCGTTTCTTGAGTATGATCAACTGGTTAAGAAGCTTGCTGAGCGCGGTATGCTCCTTCATAACCCTCTTAGAGCACAGAGAAAGCTGACCCAGGTTGGGTATTACAGACTTTCCGGCTATTGGTCCCCTGCTTTAAAATACCAATTCATCGCACCGGGTGAGTACGAAAAGCTTAACGAGTTCAAGGTTAATACAAGCTTTGAGTCTATTTTTGAATTGTATCTTTTCGACAAAAAACTAAGGTTGGAGCTGATGTGCGCGATTGAGCGCATCGAAGTATACCTGCGAACCATCATGGCTCATGAGCTTGGCCGTAATAATCCGCTAGCTTATCTCGATAAAAAGAATTTTTCAAAATTTGCTCTAATTCCTGATGATGGCCAAAAGTTTTCAGAGTTTGAGCAGTGGCAGAGAAAGCATGAAATTCTTTTGCAGGAGAGCCGTGAAGAAAGTATAAAATCACACATTGACGCTAAAAAACCTATTCCAATTTGGGTGGCGTGCGAGGCATGGAATTTCGGCACAGTTTCAAAGTTATACAGCATGCTAAATGGTGCAAATCAGAAGCTTATTTGCGATAGGCTAGGTATTGATAATAGACAAGTTATTGATAACTGGCTAATCAATATCAATGGTATTCGAAACAGATGTGCTCACCACAGTCGCGTATGTAACCGCCCAAATATCCGTACTCTTATGCTTCCAAAATTAGGTTTCTTTAATACCCTAAAGTTAGGTCAAGTTGAGCTCAATAAACTGTACGGCTTCATCTGTGTGTTATGGTTCCTTGTCTCCAGAATCGGACAGAGCTCAAACTGGATTTGTAGAGTTGCGGACCTTATCGATAAAAAACCTGAGGTTAACGGACTTGCTTTTAAGTCGATGGGATTTGGGGAGGAAGGATTTCCAAGAAAGCTTTTTCCGCAGACAGTCAAAAAGGTTACCCCACAGCCTGAACCTCCGGCAATTAAGCCCCCGCTTCAAGAATTATTTGAGAAGGTGGACTCGCTTTCAGATCAGGATCTTTCAAAAGGTCCGTTCGACGTAACAGATCAGCACATCGAGAAGCTGATTACGTTGGCAATGAAACTCGAAGATATGAAAAAGCAAAGCGTCCGTTCGAATGCTTCACCGAAGCCGGCGTAATCTGGACCGACGGTACCGAAACTCGGGTGGATGCGGTGATCTGGTGCACTGGCTTCAAACCAGCCCTTAACCATTTGGCCAAGCTAGATGTCTTGAACAAAGACGGCCGGGTGGACGTTCAAAGTACGCATTCGTTGCTCGAGCCGAGATTATGGCTAGTGGGCTATGGAGAATGGACGGGGTCGGCATCGGCAACGCTGATCGGCGTCACGCGCACTGTCCGAGCTACTGCTGAGGAAATTGAGTCTGCGCTAATGTCGCAGCGCTAGACCTCTGCGATCTCTAGGCATGGGTCGCGCGGCGGCGCTTCGCGACTACTCCTTGAGATGCATGAGGCTTTTACAACCACAAAGTGCTTCCCGGCGCGGATGATCGCTCCTGGCCCTTTGCAGCCAATCGTGCCAGTGAGGAGTACGATTACCATTGGCGACAGCGCTCGCTATCGAGGCATACCTCCATGAGCCAGTTAGAGAGCACGATTGTTGAATGCGAAGCCCCTAAAGATAGTTGCGGAGAAGCTAATAGTAGTTATCCCTCCTGTGGTGCTCGCGGAACTCGGGCTTGGTGTCGTTGAGCGGCTTAGCCATGAGGTGCTCGGTAGAAAGATTGCGTTGAAGCCAGATTGCGATACCAACCCAACGATCTGAGTTCCCTCCCGGTCGAGATGTTTCACGCCTCTTTCTGGGATTCAACTGCGGGAGCTGCGCCAATGACTGACCTTCAAATTATCGAGCTTTGTGTCCCGTTTTCTAGTAAATGCTGGAGTAGAGGCCACCGCTGCTTCATGGGGAGGCGCGAGCAGATTTTGAAATGTGCTGAGCAAGCGCTTGGAAATCGCGATCTTGCGGAAAGGTGGCTCATAAAGCCATCAGCTGGACTTGATCATCGCTCGCCTTG
The DNA here is from genome assembly GCF_040438935.1 of Pseudomonas vranovensis. Taxonomy (NCBI): domain Bacteria; kingdom Pseudomonadati; phylum Pseudomonadota; class Gammaproteobacteria; order Pseudomonadales; family Pseudomonadaceae; genus Pseudomonas; species Pseudomonas vranovensis. The sequence continues at coordinate 4,936,607 of NZ_CP159259.1, forward strand.
CAGCCTGTTAGCAGATCATCTGGGCTACGGTCATGTCAGGGACAACTTAGTACGTCTCGACTACGGTGTGTACCAATGACAGTCAGGGATTCCCCTTCACCGATGGGGCCACAGGCTCTCCATTGGCCAGCACCGGAATCCTTGGCGGTGGAAAATCGACCGTTTTTTGAGAAAGCTGCTTTCCCTTTCGCTTTTGCGGCGTGAAATTGCAACACCGGTAGCGCTTCGGTCGGTCAAGCCCGTCATTGCTCGGCCCCACCCCTGCTGTGACAGTTTTTATTGTCCAAAACCAGGTGATCTTAGAGAATTAAAACTGTCGCAGGTGGGGCACGAATTTCGCGGTCTGCAGCATCGTTGAGAGAAAACGCAAAACTGTCGCGATCGCCCAAAAGGCCGGTTCGGACAGACGCGCTAGAGAATTAAAACTGTCGCAGCCAGAAACGACTCGGCTTTCACGTACGTTTACCTGCACCGGCAGCTGGTCAGTCTCCGGGTGAAAGAGTTAGCGACGAGGGATGATGTAGGCAACAAGTGGAGCAGAGACACCAGCGCCATCACACAGCAATTAAAAGCTGTCATCCAGGTGATTCCCCTTAGGGTGGGCAATTCTTGAGCCATTATTATCACCAATGGCGAAAAAGGTTAGGAGGAATCGCCATGAGAAATCAGCTTTTTTCTCCGAATAGATGTTGCCGAGCAAGATCTCCTGGTTCAAAGGCCTTGTCGGCCTCATTTCGTTCACTCTAGGACATCCATGTACTCCCGAGCCCAAGCGGTGAAGTCGGCCGGCAAGGTGTACTTGGTTACCAGATCTGAAGTATCTAGACCTTTATCCGGGCAAGAACTGCGCTGTTTGCGAAAGCTATCATAGGTCGCCTTTACCGCCGCGAAGTAAGCCGCGTGACCATCCACCATGATGCGTACCCCCAGCTCAGCCAAGCGTTTTTCATCACGCAATGCAGCGTTGCCATAGGTGACGAGCATAAGTGGCACGTGGAGGCTCTGGGCGATTGCTTCCAAGTGCTCGAAGTCTTTCACCCCAACTAGGCAAATGCCGTCTACGCCCGCACGTTGGTAGGTGCGGGTTCGCTCGATGACCTCTACCAGTGGTTGCACCCCAGCGTGGGTACGGGCAATGATCGCCAGCGCACTGTCTTCGCGCGCTTGCAAAGCAGCACTAAGCTTGCCCATTCCTTCATCAATGCTGATCAAGTCGAAGGACTTGCGACCGAACTGGGCAGGCAGCAGCGTATCTTCAAGCGTGAGGGCAGCGACGCCTGCACGCTCCAGCTCCATTACTGTGCGCATCACATTAAGCGCGTTGCCATAGCCGTGATCGGCGTCAGCGATCATCGGCAGACGTGCAACGCGACCGATACGAGTCGCCTGCTCAATAAATTCACTCAGAGTGATGAGAGCAATATCCGGAGCACCAAGCACTTGCAGGGAAACAACGGAACCTCCGAGGATACCGACTTCGAAGCCGAGATCAGCGGCAATGCGCGCCGAGAGAGGATCAAACACTGAGGCGGTGCTAAAGGTGGCATTGCGGGCAAGCAGGGCACGGAAATCGTTGCGTAGCTCGTGATGAGAGGCTTTTCGCATGGCAATCTCTGAATCGTTATTGTCGGGAAGACGTTTGACAGGACATGCAGCGAGGAGGTGAAGCGCCGACGTGTGCACGCCTTGAACAAACGGCCACGGCATGAATGCCGTGGCCGGACAGCCAGGTCACTTGATGAAACGAACCTGAGCGTTGATTTTCTCGATGACCGAGCCCTTACGCTCATTGAATCGCAGCTTGTTCTGTTCGAACAGGTTATTGCCCTTGGTATCGATGGAAATAATCAACGGGCCGAACTCCCGCACGCGGTTAACCCAAAGGGTTTCCGGCATACCAAGATCTTGCCACTCGGCGCGCTCGATCTCTTCGACCTTGGTCGCAGCCAACACCGCACAACCTCCAGGGAACACCGCGTGCACCGCCTTGTTTTCGAGGCAGCCCGTGGTAGTTTCCGGCCCCATGCCGCCCTTGCCGACGATCAGCTTAACGCCAGTTTGTTCGATGAATTCCTTTTCGAACTTTTCCATACGCATGCTGGTGGTAGGACCAATGGAGACCATCTCGAAGCTGCCATCGTCTTTTTTGCGAACGATAGGTCCGGCATGGAAGATCGCCCCGCCGCGCAGGTCTACTGGCAGCTCGCGCTTTAGTTCGATCAGGCGACGGTGGGCCACGTCTCGGCAAGTTACCAACTGACCAGTTAGGTAAACCACGTCACCGACATTGAGCTCTGCAAGATCTTCATCCTTGATTGGGGTGCTGAGGATCTTTTTCACAGAACGACTCCTTCGTGGGACAAAATATCGTAAGACAGATCGGCGTTGATGCGTATTTTGCCGCGGCGGTGTGCCCAGCAACCGGTTGAAACAGCAACTCCAATTGTGGAGGGGTGACGCGCTGACGATTCGATGTTAACGCCCATCACGCTGCTGTTACCGGTGAGGCCTTGCGGGCCGATGCCGATTTCGTTGAGACCGTCTTCGAGCAGACGCTCCATCAAAGCTGCACTTTCGTTCGGGTGACTGGAGTCCACCGGGCGCAGAATCGCTCGTTTGGACAGGCGCGCTGCGGTTTCTACCGAGGTCGACACGCCGACACCGACCAGCAGCGGCGGGCAAGCGTTGACGCCACGCGAGGTGATTACGTCAAAGACAAACTCGGTCACACCTTCGTAGCCCTGGCCCGGCATTAGCACCTTGGCCGAGCCTGGCAGAGTGCAACCACCACCGGCCATGTACACGTCAACAATTGCATAGTCCGCGTTGGGGATGATTTCCCAGTCCAGCCACGGGATCTTCGAACCGGTATTGGTACCGGTGTTTTTTTCGACGAAGGTCTCTACCGCGTTATGGCGCAGAGGGCCCTTGATGGTGGCCTCCTTGGTGGCGTTCTCCAGAATGCCTTCCAACTCGCTGAGCAACGGGAAGCTCGCGCCCGCCGAGATGAAGTACTGGATCACGCCGGTATCCTGGCAGCTTGGGCGGTCGAGCTTGTCGGCGTAGTCCTGGTTCTCGGCCATCGAGTCATAAACGGCGATGGCCAACGGATTGGTTTCCGCTGCGCGCAATTGCGCGGTTTTCTTCTTCACGTCGGTAGGCAGGCGTTTGCCGATGTAGGCGGTGAACTTCGCCATCGTGTCGGTAAGCGATAAAACAGCTGATTCTTTATCCACGTTATTCTCCTTACAACATCACAAGGCTATATGCAGGTGCTGACGACGGGGCAGTCAGGCGCCAGCAACTGGCGTTTTCACGGTTTGGTTCAGCGTTACAGTTTGTTGTGGCGGGGCTTGTTCAGGCAGAGGATGGCCGTCAAGCACACGATCCATTTGTTGTTGGTCGAGGGCACCCACCCACTTGGCAATGGCCATGGTGCCGACCGCGTTGCCGATGGTGTTGGTGATGGCGCGGGCTTCGGACATGAAGCGGTCTACACCAAGCAACAGCACCATGCCGGCAACCGGTATGTTGTCCATCGTGGCCAACGTGGCTGCCAGGGTGATGAAGCCGGAGCCGGTCACGCCTGCCGAGCCTTTGGAGGTCAGCAACAACACACCCAGCACGATCAACTGATCCATCAGCGATAGCGGGGTATTAGTGGCCTGAGCGATGAAGATGGCCGCCATGGTGTAGTAGATGCATTGGCCATCAGGGTTGAAGGTCAGGCCAGACGGAATAACCAGACCTACGACCGGCTTGGACACGCCGACCTTTTCCAGCTTGGTCATCAGTTGCGGTACTACCGACTCCGAGGAACTGGTCCCCAGCACCGTAAAAAGCTCCTCCTTGAGGTACTTGAGGAACTTCCACAAGCTGAAGCCGGACAGGCGTGCGATGAAGCCCAGAACGATCACCACGAACATGAAGCAGGTGAGGTACATGGTCGCCACCAGTTTGCCGAGAGACACGATCGAGCCCAGACCGTATTTGCCAACGGTGAAGGCCATAGCGCCGCAGGCAGCCAGCGGTGCAACGCGCATGATCATGCCGACAATGTGGAACATGCCGTGGGAAAACGACTCCAGCACATCGACCATGGGTTTTCCACGCGGCCCCAAATGTGCCAAAGCGATACCGAACAAAGTGGAGAACAGTAGGATCGGTAGGATCTGATTCTTAGCAAATGCCTCGGTCACGCTGGACGGTATGATCTGCATCAGAAAGTCAGTGAAGCCCCCGCCGGCCTCTGCAGCGGCGGTATAAGTGGCGATGCTCGCAGTGTCCAGAGCTGCGACATCAACGTTCATGCCGGCGCCGGGCTTGACAAAATTGACCACCAGCAACCCAAGCACCAGCGCGAATGTGGACAGCACCTCGAAGTAGATCAGTGCCCGCGCACCTACACGGCCAAGCTCCTTCATGTTCTCCATCTTGGCGATGCCAAGTACAACGGTGGCGAAGATGATGGGGGCGAACACCATCTTGATCAGCTTGATGAACGCATCGCCCAGCGGCTTGAGATCGACGCCGATTTCAGGCCAGAAGACGCCAAGGCAGATGCCGACAGCAACGCCGATGAGTACTTGGACGTACAGCTTTCCTATGAGTCGCTTGACCATAGCCTTCTCCGCTTTATTTTTATGAGTCGGATTGATTTGGCTACTGCGCTGACTGAACCCATGGATGTGGCAAAACCCATCGGGTAGAAAAAAGCACAGATTATTTTTGTGGTTAATCACGGACGCAAAGATAATCGACTTTTTAAACGATGGTAATACAATGAAATTCACTTCATTATTAACCTGAAGCTAACTATGAACCCTGTCTCCGAGCTGTCTTTTTTCACGCAACTGGTGAGGGTAGGCAGCCTGGCTGCGACCGCTCGAGAAATGAATCTGACGCCGCCTGCCGTGTCCAAGCGGTTGGCGCAGATGGAACAGCGCCTCGGCGTTCGCCTGCTCAATCGCACGACCCGCAGCATCAGTCTCACTGCAGAGGGCGAGACTTACCTGGTCAACGCACAGCGCATCCTGGGTGAGATCGAGGAAATGGAACGGCAGGTGTCCAGCAGCCGTGCGGAACCCAAAGGTCTGTTGCGGGTTAACGCCCCGCTCGGCTTCGGCCGTACCCACGTCGGGCCGGCGATTTCTTCCTTTGTCCAGCGACATCCGGAAGTCGAGGTACAGTTGCAACTGAGCGACCGCCCAATCAACCTGCCGGATGATGCAATTGATGTCGCAATTCGCTTCGGGGAATTACCGGACTCGCGTCTGGTTGCGCGTAAGATTGCTGTGAACCGTCGCCTCTTGTGCGCTGCTCCCGATTATCTGAGTGCGTTCGGCTGCCCACAAACACCCAAGGAGCTCGTGCAGCACAATTGCATTGTCCTGCGCCAGAACGATGCAGCCTTCGGGAATTGGCGATTGAGCAAGGGCAAGCAAGTCGAAACCGTCAAAGTACGCGGTGGCCTGAGTACCAACGATGGGGAGGTTGCACTGAATTGGGCATTGGACGGCCATGGCATCCTCATGCGAGCCGAGTGGAACTTGGCCGAACATCTGCGTACCGGCAGGCTGGTCGAGGTGCTAGCGGAATACCAGACACCCTCAGCAGACATCTACGCGGTATATCTGGAACGGCTCAATCTGTCCGCCAAGGTGTCGTTCTTCATCGAGCACTTGCGTGATTTCTTTCGACGTCATGCGGATGGACGCGGTGATACGTTGGCGACGTGGCGTTAAACCGTTCCTTTACCAGTGCACAACATATTCAAAAAGGTTCTCGACCGCCCCAGAGGGCGTTCAATCATGTGACAAACCAGCAGAAGGCAAGTCCGAGGGATTCACAGCTTCAATTTGATGATTGGAAACGTTTGTACCAGTATAAAAATGCCGGTCATTAAAGTCGGCATGTGAGGCTTGGAGGTGTCTACGAAACTAGGGGCGATTCAATACTTTGGACCTGGCCAGCAGGCTTAGAAGCCAATCTCGACGAGAGAGGGGGAGCGATGCCAATGGCCATAAGTAGAAATCCACAGCCAAAAGCAATCAGTCGGATGAGTGTCTGCTCTTGGCTGTGGACTCGACCGGTTTCTGCCTACCTCAAGCAGTTGAAACCGACACCGGCACAACGTGAGGCCTACAGCGATACACGGTATCGCCGTCCACGATTTATAATGTAAAGACATGGACGAGTTCACGGCCCTGGCAACTATGCCGGTAACGTTGGTCAACGATTACCGGTCCTTGGCTTGTCGGTTGATCAGCATTATTTTCCCGGCAGCATTGGCCACGATTGCGCCTCGTTGATTGACGCAGATGCCCTGCAGTACGGCTATACCGCCATTGACCTTTGGCTTCGGGAGCTTTTGTTCTACAGACCAGGTAACAGTCAGTGTGTCACCTGCGAATACGGGTGCAACAAAGTTGCAGTTATGCTCTAGGTACGCCACGGCAGTCCCGTAGAAATACATGCCGATAGACGCTGACATGAACGCACCCGTCATGGGGCCATGCAGAATTCGCTTGCCAAAGCGGCTATTGGCGCAGAACACCTCATCACTGTGCAGTGGGTTGAAATCTCCAAACAAACCACACGCCTGGCTGATGTGGGCGTTTTCAATGGTCAACGTCTGCCCGAAACTGTCACCGGTTTGCAGCTCGTTGAATGCTTTTCCAATGAAGTTCATGCGACCTCCTCCTCACGGGAGCGCAGGGCGCCACGAATGATCTTGCCCGTGGCCGTCATCGGCAGGGTTGGCAGAAACTCGATTTCCCGCGGGTACTCATGGGCGGCCAGGTACTTGCGTACATGCTGCTGCAACTCTGCAATCAGGCTGAAACTGGCGCTAAATCCATCACTGAGCACCACGCACGCCTTGACGATTTCGGTGCGTGTGGAGTCTTTTTTGCCGATGACGGCGGCCAGCTTCACCGCCGGGTGCTTGAGCAGGCAGTCTTCGATGGGCGTTGGCCCGATGCGATAGCCAGCGCTGGTGATTACATCATCGTTGCGGCCTTGGAAGTAGACGTATCCGTCGGCATCCATGTAGCCGCGGTCACCGCTGATCAGCCAGTTGCCTATGTATTTTTCCGCGGTGGCGACAGGGTTGTTCCAGTAGCCGAGCATCTGGTTACGGTTGGGCGTTATGATCGCGATATGGCCGAGCGTACCCGGTGCGACGACATCCCCTTGGTCGTCTACGATGGCGACGTTGAAACCGGGTACGGCCTTGCCGATGGCGCCTGGGCGATAGACACCACTGGCGGCGGCGGAGGAAAGCACCAGGTTGCACTCGGTTTGCCCGTAAAACTCATTGATTTGCACATTAAAGCTGCGCTTGCCCCAGGCAAGCAACTCTTCGCCCAGGGATTCACCGCCGCTAGCGATCGAACGCAAGTTCAGGTTCCAACGGGTTTGCGGACCAGCCACTTGGCGTAGGAGTTTCAACGCGGTAGGCGGGAAAAACACATTGCGTATGGCCAGTTCTTCCAGCAGGGCGAAAGCCTGTTCCGCCTGGAATTTTTCCGCACGATGGGCCACCACCGCGACCCCCAAGTACCAACTGGGCAACAACACATCCAACAGGCCGCCGATCCAGGCCCAGTCAGCGGGCGTCCACATGATATCGCCGGGCTGGGGGAAGCCGTCGTGGGACATCCGCACCCCTGGCACATGCCCTAGCAAAACTCCGTGTGAGTGCAGGGCGCCCTTGGGATGGCCGGTGGTACCGGAGGTGTAGATGATCAGCGCGGGAAATTCGACAGTGCTGCGAAAAGTGCTGAATTCGCTGGATTCACCGGCCATGCAGGCTCGCAGGTCAAGCATGCGCGGGTCGCTGCTGTCAGTGCCTGAAGCGGTGCTCAGGCACAGGGTCAGTGCTGGCAGGCGCTGCCAAATCTGCTGGAGTTTGTCGGTGCCGGTGCGGTCGGTGATCAGTGCGCTCATGGCGCAGTCTCGAGCACGGTGCTCGATGGCATCGAGACCGAAAAGACCGAACAAAGGCACGGCAATCGCACCGATTTTATACAGGGCGATATGCGCGATGCCTGCTTCCAGGGATTGCGCCAGCATGATGCCCACCCGGTCGCCGGGTTTGACCCCGTGCCGCGTCAGAGCGTTAGCCAATTGGTTGGCTTGCGCCTGCAGGTCTTTGAAACTGTAGCGGCCGATGCTGCCGTCGGTATTTTTCTGGATCAGGGCGATGCGCTGGGGATCGATCAAAGCCCAACGATCACAGATGGCATCGGCAATGTTGAAGAACGCTCCGGGCTGCGGGTTTTCTTGTTTTTGGGGAAAGTACACGGGTTATCTCCAGGACATGAGCATGGACGAGTGCAATGCACATAGCCTGGAGCTTCAAGCAGATAAATTCTTCACTGGCGGCCACGATAACTTGACCGTCGACCACAGCAAACTTAGAGGGGACTCCACGCCGGCCGGGACTGCCGCCACTGACGCGGGCTCATGCCATGGGTGCGGCTGAACGCCCGGGAGAACGCACTGACCTCGGAAAAGCCCAGTTGTACCGCAAGTTCAGAAATCGGCAGCGAGGATTGTGCGAGCTTGTTGCAGGCGATGTTCCAACGCACATCGTCGACCAGGGACGTGAAAGTCATGTTCAGGTCGTTGAGCCGGCGCTGCAAGGTCCAGCTCGTCAGATTGAGGCGCCCGGCGATCAACTTCAAGTTGAGGTCCTGATGGTCGAGTGCCTGCTGGATCTCGCGACGCACGCTGTCCACCAGGCTGGCCTTGCTCTCGATCGTGGGCATGTTGCGTTGTATGGTCGCGCTCAACAATTGCAGGAGCAGGGCGTCCTTGTCGGGCATCGGCCGCTCGAGGCAGCTGCGTTTGAAAATCATCGCGTTGCGAGTCTGGCCATACAGCACCGGTGCATCAAAGAATTTGCTGTGCTTGTGCCAGCCTTCGGGACGCTGATGCTCGAACAGCACCTGCTCCGGCGCCCAGCGACTACCCAAGGCGTGACGGGCCAGGTTTGTGAACGCCGCCAGGGTCATTTCGGCGTCCTGGCGCTTGTGCGCAATGGCGCAATGCAGGATCTGGTATTCGAGGCGACAGACGCTGCCTTCGTCGCAAAGTCGCATCAGGGTGTTTTGCTGGTGGCCGGCAAACAGCCGCGACATGGCGCAAAACGCATCCCCCAGTGTTGGTGAACTCAAGGCGATGTAGCCGAGCAGGCCGATGTTGGCCGGCTTGAACTGACGGCCAAAATCGAGGCCGAAATTGTCATTTCGGGTCTGCCGGCTGCCCTCTTCAAAAGCGCCGCAGAATCCGGTCAATGGAAGACGGAGGGTAGGGTCGGCCAGCAGTTCGGGGTTCAGCCCGGCGTTGCCGAACACACTGTCGGGGTCACCCCCTTGCAGGGCAATGAATTCACCCAAACCATGGGCCGCCGATGCCACCACCGTTACATCGGCGGTACTGCTGTGCTGATGTGCGTTATCCACCGGGATGCTCTCTCTGAATCAAGGCTTTCAGAAAAAACAGCATCTTTTATGCCATTGGCACCCACCCTTGAGACCTTCCTCGACAGATGGCCGAGGCCCGAAAACACGGGACTCCACGGCCCCCGGAAGGAATGCAACGATATGACAGTGATGACGAAATCGAAGGATTATGTGTCACGGGGAGACGAAGCTGTAACATTCTGTATCGAAATGATACGGGCATGTCGGGACGGCGCTTTGACGTGCCGCCCCAGACCTCTTCAGACCTGGATCAGTACCGATTTCAACTCGGTATAGTGTTCGATCACCGCACTGCCCATTTCCCGTCCTAGGCCCGATCCCTTGTAGCCACCAAAAGGCAGCGACGCATCCAGTATCGTGTGGCAATTCACCCACACCGATCCTGACTTGATTTTCGGAATCGCCCGATGGGCCGTGGCCAGGCTGGACGTCCAGATACTGGCCCCCAGGCCATAAGCCGTGTCGTTGGCCATGGCCAGCACTTGTTCAAGATCATCGAAGGGCAGGGCCGTCAGTACCGGGCCAAATATTTCTTCACGCACCACCCTGTGGTCTTGGCCCACGTTGACCATGACCGTGGGTTCGTAGAAGTAACCGGGGCCGCTCGGCTTGCCGCCGCAGACGACTTCCGCTCCTTCACTGAGCCCCACGTCAATGTAGGAATCGACTCGGTTCACCTGGCGCAATGAAATCAACGGGCCCATTTGCGACCTCGCGTCGAGACCATTGCCAAGCGTGATGGAGCGCGCGATGTTCGCCACGTCGGCCACTACCCGATCGAATACCTTGCGGTGGACGTAAAGCCTGGAACCGGCACAGCACACCTGGCCCTGATTGGCGAAAATGGCGTTGGCAGCGCCGATGGCAGCGGCATCCAGGTCGGCGTCCGGCATGACGATGACCGGTGATTTGCCCCCCAACTCCAGCGTCACCCGTGCCAGGGTATCCATCGCCGCCTTGCCCACCTGCTTGCCCACCGCGGTGGATCCGGTGAAGGTCAGTTTGTTTACCGCCGGGTGGCTGGCCAAGGCGGCACCCACTTCGGCGCCCGTGCCGGTTACTACGTTGAACACACCGGCCGGGTAACCGGCTTCCATGACCAACTCGGCCAGGCGCAGGGCTGTGAGCGGCGTTTCATCCGCCGGCTTGAGCACAATGGTGCAACCGGTGGCCAACGCGGGTGCAAGTTTCCAGCACGCCAGCAAGAAGGGAACGTTCCAGGCGACGATCGCACCGACCACGCCGACCGGTTCGCGCCGGGTGAAGCCGCTGAACACTTCGCCCAAGCCCAACTCGGTGGAAACGTTGAGGCTGGCGCCTTCGATCTTGGTCGCCCAGCCGGCCATGTAGCGCAGGTAATCGATGGCGAACTGTATATCGCCCAGGGAAACCGACAGCAGCTTGCCGTTGTTGAGGGTTTCCAGCTCGGCCAGGTGCTGCTTGTCGCGCTCGACCAGGTCGGCCAGGCGCCACAACAGGTTCTGCCGATCCCGTGGTTTCAGGCGGCTCCAGGCGGAGTTTTCAAAAGTTTGCGCGGCGTTGCGCACGGCGCGGTCGATATCGGCCCGGGTGCCCGCAGGCACCTTGCCCAGCGGCTCGCCGGTGGCCGGATCATGGAAGGACATGGAGCGGCCTTCGACGGCGGGTGTCCAGCCGCCATTGATGAACATCTGCAAGTCACGGCCGAGAAATTGTCGGGTTTGGGGCAGTATCGAAAAGACAGTCATGATCGATCCTTTGATAGGGGGGCGGGTAGAGAGCTAGAGCTGCGTCTGGCGCACGAATGCCTGCAGGGTGCTGTCGGACATGTCGCCACCTGGCAACTTGATCTTGCCCAGGGGCTTGAGGGTTTCCGGGTCGAAGATGGCGACGTCATCGAGACTGCCGCCCAGGTACAACTTGCTCCCGGATTTATTGAACGCCACGCAGTAATAGGTGTGATCGAGATCGGCCCGACCTAGCAGCTTCTGTGACTTGATGTCGTACCGCGCCAGCTTGTTGAGCACGCCCCAGATCTGCCCGGGGTGTTGGGGCGAGCGCAAGCCGGTGAAGTAGATTTCCGTGAACGGGGCAAAATCCTTGACCGTGCTTTTCCCAGTCTTCAGGTCGATGCTGATGTAGCCGTAGACATAGTCGGCGGTCTGCAGGTCCTGTTTGCCGTCCTTGAATTTCGGCGCCGTGTACAGCAGCGTGAAATCGTTCATGTCGGTCTGGTGCGGCCACACGTAGAGGATGTCCGGCGCGCCGTAGCCGGGACGCTTCCAGTCCCGGGTCGCCACGGCGGTGGTGTATTTACCGGTGTGCACGTCGGTTTTGAAGATGCCGGTGACACCTGCCATGTACAGGCTGCCGTCATCGGCCGCCATCAGGATGGAGATCTGCCTCGGCACTTCGAAGGTACGGGTGGGTTTGGCCTGCAACCCGCCATCGGCGGCGTACACCTGCAAGCGTGGAGGCAGCGCTTTCATGTGGTCGCTGTACAGAGTTGAGGGATTCGCCACGCTGTAAATTTCCTTGCCGTCGTGGCTGACGGCAATGGAGAACATGGCGCGCGCGGACTCGTTCGGATTGATCGCCAGTCGCGCATGAAACACGGTTTCGCAGCTGTCCATGTCGACGCCATATAGGTCGCCGTAGTGGTTGTTGAGGATGTAGGCGATCTTGCCATCCGGCGACACTTGCGCTGTTCCCGGCCCGTAGGAATCCGGCAGGTCACAGGACTTGTAGATCTGGTCCGTGGCCATGTCGATCACGTGCAGGTTGTTGGGGAAATTCAACGCCACCATGTACTCATGTCCGTTTTCCAGGGCACGGTTATCCTGGGCGACCACCAGGGTGCTGACGCCTGTGAGGCAAACGAGAAGTGAGAGGGCTTTAATTGTTTTCATAGTCACTTCCTGATCAGTTATTTGTCGTCCGGGAACACGGTTCCCAGATTGCGCCAGCCTTGTGCCGAGGCGTGGGCATCCTTGTTCCAGTCTGGGTAGGTGCTCATCATGTCGGGCACCTGGGCCGGCCACCAGCAGGGGTCGGAGCAGCCGTAGAGATCGGCTTCCATGGGTTGGCACAACGACGACACGCCACCGAACGCATCCACTTCCCAGCCCGGGTCGGTGGTCGAGGTGCAGCCCGCCACCGAACTCATCGCGACCACTTCTTCAATGCGGTTCTCGTCCGCGGCCTGATCCAGCTTCAACGCTTTGTTATTGATTGCCTTGAGATGTTTCATATCAGTGAGCCTTGCGCGGAGTGATGTAACTGCTGATGAACGCAGGGTTGTGGGCCATGATCCGGGTGTAGACCTCGATGCCGAAGTCGACCCAGTCACGCATCAGTTCGCAGTAGTGATAGGTCGGGTGAGTCGGGTCGCCGTACCGCGCGTAACTCTCGTGGTAGCAGCCGCCGGAGCACAGGTTGCGGATCTGGCAGTCTTCGCAGCCAGTATTGGTGCGGTCCAGGCGCTGGGACAGGAAGTCGTTCAGCTCGACCTGTTTCACGCTACTGTGAACGTTGCCGAAGGTCGGCAGGCTGGAACCGGTGAAGCGGTGGCAAAGGTTCAGCTCGCCCTTGTGATCCACCGCCAGCATCTTCAGACCCGCGCCGCAGGGCAGGGCTTTCTTGTGGCCTTCGTGGATGTCGGTGATTAACTGGTGCAGGTTGGAGAAACCGATGTTGCGGTGCTCCAGTGCCGCTTCCAGGTAACGCCGGCCTAGGGCCTTCATGTTGGCGAACACCTGCACCAGTTCATCGCTGGTGAGGTTGAAGCTGCTGATGTCGCCGGAGGTCACAGGGGCAAAGCCGACTTCGGCGAAACCCAGCTCGTTGAACAGGTGATCCCAAATGGTTTCGACGTCAGTGACGCCGGTGGTCAGGGTCACTCGCGCGCCCACCGGGCGGCTGTTGTAGCGCGACAGCAGCATCTCGGCCTTGCGCCGCACCACGTCGTAGGTGCCCTGCCCGCCCACGGTGATGCGGTTACGGTCGTGCACGGTTTTCGGCCCGTCGATGCTCACAGACAGACCGAAACGGTGGGCGTTGAGATAGTCCACGGTGTCTTCGGTGAGCAGCGTGGCGTTGGTGGTCATCACGAACTCGACGAACTTGCCGGCCTCGCGAAAACGCTTTTCACAGTAGTCGACCATGTACTCGAGCAGCTTGCGGTTGCTCAGCGGTTCGCCGCCAAAGAACACCACGGTGAAACGCTCCTCGTCCGGGGATTCACGCAGCAGCATTTCCACGGAGGCGATGGCCGTTTCCACGTCCATTTTCTTGCCGGCCGAAGGCTTGTCGAGGTCTTCCTTGTAGCAATACGTGCAGCTCAGGTTGCAGCCGGTGTTGACGTTGAGCACCACGGTGTTGATCGCCGTGCGCTCGACGCGTTTGGTGGCGATGTCCGGGGTCAGCGGCGAGCCGTCACTGACCAGTTCCAGGGCCATCAGCTCGCGCAGGGTTTCAGTGACTTCCTCACCGTTGAAGCGCGCAGCGAGGCGCTGGATCAGGTCGTCCGATGAACAACCTGGTCCGCGCAAGGTGTCGATGATGGTGCCCGTCAGTTCATCGCTGGCGAACAGCGAACTGCTGGGGATGTGGAACAGCATGCGGTCGGCATCGACATGCACTTCGTGCAGGTTCCGCTCAACCAGATTCAAGATAGCGCCCATTGCCAACCTCCTGTGCAGGACCTGCTTGGAGGACCTACGATCATTCCGAAAAAGTATCTGAAGCCGATGCAGTCGAGTTTCGAACATCACGGAATGGGGGGGTTGTTCCAGCGTTGCACGCCAACAATCATGTGGCCTTCGCCGGTCAGGAGTTTTCCCGCGTCATTGACGGCGGCAATCACCTTGAGGTTGCCGGCATTGTTGGTGGACATCTTGCGCGCCGGATTCGGCCCGGCATCGCCCGGGGTGAACACGCCCGCGTCAGCCTGCATGGTGCCGGCGAATTTGACGTCTTCATCCTCCTTGGCGCGCTCGTCGAAGGCTTCGACTTTCCACTGCGCCGGGAACACACCGATTCGATAGGGCTTGCCATCGGCGCCCATGCCCCAGGCTTCCGCGTCGAAGCGGCCTTGGACCTTCGGCGTCGAACCGCCACCTTCGCCGATGCGCGCGACCAGATACTCCGGCACCACCTTGACGCTGGCGATATCGTTGTAAACCGCCAGGCTTGTGCCGTTGAGCGAGCCGACGCTGATAGCGTGCAGGCCCGGGGCCGCATCGCTGGCGGCTTTGATCCTGGCCTTGATGCGCTCCGGAGTCTGTTCCAGCACCTGGACCACTTCAACACCTTTGCCGAAGTCCGGCGCACCCTCAAGACCGCTGCCGATCAGGGTGAATTCAGCTTCGCCTCCTGCTTTCAGATAGCCCGGCTGGATGCCCAGCAAGCGCTGTGTACCTTGCTGTGCCGCCTGGAAGTCCAGGCCCCGCTCATCATGGGATTTGTCGAACATCCGGCCTTCGAGGGCACCCTTGCTGGCGGCAAACACCTGGCGCATGATCACGCCGTCGATGCTCACGTTGCCGCGCCATTCGTAGCCGTTGTAGAGCACCGCGCTGCCTTCACCGTTGAACGGACCGCCATCGGCGTATTGGCCCTTCATGATGACTTTGAAAGCGTCACCGCCTGCGTTGGTGACGTCCATGAGGCCGAATAACTCCCCCTTGCCCGGCATATGCCCGCTGAAACTCCACTGCCCGATCAGCGATTGCGCCTGTGGCCGGGTTGCCTGCCAATCGGTCCAGGCTTTGCTGTCCAAGGGGTATTGGCTAGCCAGTTGCGGCAGTATTTGCTTCATCGCAATCGGCAACCAGTCACGATCTCGCGCTAGAGCGTGGTATTCAAGTGACGGAAATTGTGCCATGTGGAAATTGATCAGGTGTTCCCATTCCTGGGCCGGGCGACGCTGCAAAGCGATACGGGCGCCGGTGTGGCAGCGTGCGCACATGTCCGAAAACGGCTGTTCGAACGGCTTGATCGTGTTGAGACGACGCTCGATGGCATAGCGCATGCCGTCGGTTTCGGAAGGCGCCAGACCTTGCTTGTCGGCAAGGTACTTGACTACGGTGCGCCGGTCTTCATCATTGATGCTCAGGCCTCGCATGTTCTGCATGCGGCCGATCGTCATCAGCCAGCCTTCTGGCGTCTTGCGTTGATGACTGATACGGCTGAATGAATCATTACCTTCGGCGATATGACAGCCCACACAACGTTCCTTGATGATGGTCAGGCCATCACGCTGATTCGTCTCGGTAGGTTGCGCCGCAGGCGAGGCTGCGCTCCACAACAGCCCGAGCCCCAGTACATAGAGTCGTCTATTTATCTGCAACTGCCACCTCCACCGAATCGACCTTATTATTGGAGCCAACACGGTTGCTCTCGGTGGGGCATAGCCCGCCGTGCGCTGGCTGTGGCCATAGCATCAGGGGTTGCAAGCAAAAGTTTCTTTTCTTGCCGACACAAAAAATTGACCGCTAGTTACAAGCAATCGTGTTTAGAGATAAATAGCGAGGCCTGAAGAGGCTAGTTTTTCTGCAGAGAGAGGACTGTAGAAGCGAAGTGACAGACCGCTACTGGCCAATTTCTGGCTGTCGTGTCAGGCGGCTGTTGGCCGATTGTTGCCCGTCGCGAGAGGCACGAAACAACCCGTAGCCGACTCAATACGGGCATCCTTTTCGCAGCTACCTAAAACTGGGGCTATCCATCGAATCTCAAAAAAATTCGTCTAGGGTTATCAATCGAACTGATTACTCAAACGGAGTTTGAACCGATGAAAACCACTTTCAGCTACTCCTTGCTGGCTTTGGCAATGTCCGTCGTGCTGGCGGGTGGTGCCCAAGCCGATGGAGAAAACTCCTTCGGTAAACTAGCCGCCGAGGTGCCAGGCGTCCCCGCCGGCACCGTCATCACGCCTTCCAGTGCCACGGTGATCGCTCAGGATGCCTACCTGTGGGGCTGGCCAATCGTGAACGCGTTCAATCGTCGCGCATCCTTTGCCAAGGCACCCGAGCCGGGTCTGATGGGCGGCATTCTGCCAACGGCGCCGACCGGTTATGTCAGCATGCTCACCGACTATATCTCGCCGGCGCAGCGTTGGGTGGCGCACCCTAACCAGGACGTGGTGTACGGTTTCGGTTTCGGCGCGACCGACGACGATCCGATGGTGTTGCAGGTCCCGGATTTCGGCGACCGCTTCTGGGTGTACGCACTGTACGACGCGCGCAGTGAGGAGTTCTCCAAACTGGGCAAACAGTACGGCACCAAACCCGGCAACTACCTGGTGGTCGGCCCGAACTGGAAGGGCACCGTGCCCGAAGGCATCACTGAAGTGATCAAGTCACCGACAGAGTTCGTCGGTGCAGGGCCGCGCGCCTTCATGGACGACAGTGCCGAAGACCGCAAGGCAATTCAGGCGGTCCTCAACCAGGTGGTGGTTTATCCCCTGAGCAAATACACCGGCAAGACCGTCACAAAGGACTGGAAGGCCACGCCACACTTCCCTCAGGCGGAAAAATCCGCTGCGGAATCACGCTGGGTGATCCCCGAGAAGTTCTTCGACCAGTTGCCTGAAGTACTCGACAAGGTGCCGCCGTTGGCCGGCGAAGAGAGCCGCTACGCCATGATGAGAGCCATGCTCGATGCAGCGGCGAAAGACCCGGCGGTCAAGGCAGCTATCGTCAAGGCCGCGGTCGATACCGAAGAGAAGGCCGTCAACCCGCTGTTCTCCTTTCGCACCAATGGTTCGAAGTTGCCTAACGGTTGGAACTCACCGACTAACGTGGCGCGTTGGGGTAACGACTACCTCTCCCGGACGGCGACATCGAAATCGAACATGTACACCAACCAGCCGGAAGAGACCCGTTACTTCTTCCTTGAAGTGGACGACAAGGGTGAGCGGCTCAAAGGCGATCACCGCTACACGCTGACCTTCGCGAAAGGCCAGACACCGCCGGCCAATGGCTTCTGGTCGCTGACGATGTACGATCCGCAGCATTTCTTCGCCCCCAACGACCTAAAGCGCTATTCCCTGGGCACCAAGAACAGCAAGAACATGAAGTACAACGACGATGGTTCGCTGACCCTGTACGTGCAGCACCAGTCACCGGGCAAGGACAAGGAAGCGAACTGGCTCCCGGCGCCTAACAGCGAGTTCGAGGTGACCATTCGCACCTATTGGCCAAAACCGGAAGTGCTTAGCGGTGAATGGACGCCGCCTGCGGCCATGCGTGTGAAGTGATGAATGCCCGGGCAGCGGCTGACGGCAGCGCTACGATTTACTTCGGTCCCAATGCTCCGGTCGGGCTGGAAATCAACTGGATTCCGACTGCGGGTAAACGGCCGTTACCCGCGATGCGCTTCTACGGTGGCACCGAGGCCTTGAATAACAAGACCTTCAAATTGCCGGACATCGAATTGGCTGAGTGAATAGCGCAACAGCCATTGAGATCGAGACAAGCGCAGTCGAGATAAGTCATGCACCCGGGCCCATCGGTGGCTGCACGGCAATGCCGTGCAGCCAGCATGATTACTCGGCAACTGTCTCAATGGCCGGGAACGTGTACGCGCCTTCCTGCACCGCTTTGCTCGGGCCGTACATGCGCATGATGATGTAGATGTCTTTCTCTGGAATCGGCAGGTAGTTGGGATTATTGGCGTCGCCCTTGGCGCTCATCTCGATGGTGTAGGTGCCATCTGTGTTGGGCTTGAGCGTACGGTCGCCGCGGCTGTGACGGTTCAATTCGTTGTGGGCCATCAGGCGATTGTCCGAGGCATACACCGTGAACGACCAGAACTGGCTGACGTCGGGGGCCTTGAAGTGCATGCGGTACTTCTGGCCGTTGGCACCGCTCAGATGTTTGCCGGTGCTGTCGGTTTCCGATTTGAGGTAGACGCTTTCATCCGGTGGCAGGCCCCATTGGCCCAGGTAAGTACCTTCGGCAAACAGGTCACGTTCACCGTCACCCAATTGATTGCGGGTGCCCAGCAACTTGCCGGCGACGGTCATTTTCGGCGCCAGTTCCTTGATGTGCTTCATGCCCAGTTCTTCACCCTTTTTCGCTGTGGCGAGTTGGTCCGGGGTGAATTTTTCATTGCACGGTGCCAGGCCGATGTCTTTGTACTGGTCCAGCCACTTCTTGTCGGCGTTGCCCATGGTGCCATCGCACAGTACGGCGTTGACCCGTTGCAACCAGTTGGTCTTGGCCGGGTCGAGGTAAGTTCGTTGTTTTTCCTTTGGCCCCGGTTCGCCCAAATAAGCGGACAGCGTGCGCACATTCCAGTCGTCCATGTAGGTGAGCGCGACTTTTTCGTCTTCGGGGCTGGTGGCCATGATTCGTCCCATGACTTTCACCAGGTTGGAATCCACGCGGATCACTTCGTCGACGCTCGGCGGCACATCGCCTTTCCAGTCCTTGGCGGCGAACATGAAGTGGCCGCCTTTGGTGCCACGGGTGCGGGCGCCGATCATGGAGGTGGTGTAGTGGCCCATGTCCATGGTATGCAGCACCCAGTAACGCCCCTTATCCATGTCGGGCACGCTAATGATCACCGGTTCCGACGCGACGTCCAGCCAACCCATGAGGTGGAGAGTGTCGTTGTTGATTGTCGGGTGCGCGGTGTAGGTATCGTCGGCCAAGTGGCGGATGTTCTGGAAACGGTTCAGCGGAGTGTCGGTTTTCACCGCCGTTTCGTAGAAAAACTTGTAGGCCTCATCGATCGAGTAGGCGTAGATGAATGCGTCCTCGGCGACCTTGTCCGGTATCTGCGCAAAGGCTGGGAATGCAATCGAGAGTAAGGACGCCGCTAGTAGTGAGTTCTTCATGGACACTCCGGGTTGTCGAGAAACTTCATATTGTGTTATCGCTGCTTTTTTTAGTTATCACCGTGTCAAAATAAAAGTAAAGCATTGTTTGTAATGATTTAAATGACGCGCAAACAAACTTTTAGGCAGACGTTAGATGCTAAAAAAATGAAGCAAAGTGCGAAGAAGGTTAGACGCGATTTCCTGCCAGTGCCCGCTTCAATGCAAATGATGCACTTGATCGTGGTGGCAATTGATTGGCAGCAAATGCCAAGTGCCTGACGGCAAATGACAATTCTTCAGCCGGTAACCGTCGCAGTATGGAGACGTCGTAACAACCGTTACCCACCTTTGCATGCATGAGGAAAACAATAATGCCAATGCCTGTGCCGTTCTTCGATCACAAGGAACTGCTGACCCTCAATACCAACGAACTGCCGATCTATAAAGATGCCATGGCACCTTATTTCCCCGGCGTCGATGTACAGCCGTTGTACTTGGACCCGAATCTGGGTGTCTGGACGTTGCGCGTGATCTTTCAACCCGGCGTGCGCCTGCCATGCCATTACCACACCGGCCCGGTTCACCTGTTCACGATGTCGGGTAAATGGCATTACGTCGAATACCCGGATCAGCCGCAAACTGCTGGCAGCTACCTCTACGAGCCGGGCGGTTCGATCCATACCTTTATGGTGCCGGCCGATAACACCGAGCCCACCGACACCTTCATGGTGGTCTATGGCGCCAACATCAACTTCGACCAGGACGGCAATTTCGTGAATGTCATGGACGCCACCGACATCATGCAAATCGTCGATCGTCTGGTGAAGGAGCGCGGTCTGGAACCGGCCCGTTACATCCGCCCCGGCAATGCCGGTTACACGGTCGGTTGAGCATTCACGGCGGGCGCCGCAGCGCCTGTCAATCCCGCTACTTTGTGGAGAGTGCTCAATGAGCCATCCTGTCATGCCCGTCGGGGCTCAGGGCCAGTCGCCCGACGTGCCTCGTTCGGTTTTCATTACCGGTGCCAGTGGCTTTATCGGCCAGGCACTGGCCCGTCGCTACCGGGCACTGGGTGCCGAGGTTCGTGGCATGGATCTGCGTGCTGACCTGGCCAACGGTGTGGTCGCCGGCGACCTGACCCGCCCGGAACAGTGGGCGGAACACGCCCGTGGTTGCGAGCTGTTCATCAACACGGCCGCCGTGGTTTCGCTCGCCGCTGACTGGCAGCTGTACCGCGAGGTGTCGGTTCGCGGCGTGCGCAATTGCCTGGATGTCGCGATCAAAAGCGGCGCGCGGCGTTTCGTGCAGTTCTCCTCGATTGCCGCCCTTGGCTGGAATTATCCCGAGCAGGCAGACGAGCGCAGCGACGTGGTGATCGGTGATCACTACCGCTATGGCGTGGCCAAGGGTGCGAGCGAGCACGTGGTGCTGGCGGCGCACGCGGCCGGTGAAATCGAGTGCACGGTAGTGCGGCCGGGCGACGTCTATGGCCCCGGTTCCCGTGCCTGGTTGAGCGAGCCGTTGAAGATGGCCAAGGCCGGCGCGCTGATCCTGCCCAATGGCGGCAAGGGCCGCTGGACCCCGGTGTTCATCGATGACTTGCTCGATGGCGTCATGCTCGCCGCCGGCTTGCCGCAGGCGAGCGGGCAAATCTTTCACATCAGTGCAAGCGAGTCGGTGAGCTGCCGTGAGTTCTTCGGCAACCACTGGCGCTGGGCCGGACGCAGCGGTGCACCGCGTAGCCTGCCTTTGGGCGTGGCGCTGGCGCTGACCTGGGGCATCTGGACCCTCAATCGGATGATTCGACGGGCCGATGAGGTGACTCCCGACACCATGTACATGTTCGCGCGCACCGGTGGCATCTCGATCGACAAGGCCCGGCGCCTGCTCGGTTATGCCCCCAAGGTCAGTCTCGACGAAGGACTGCGCCGCTCCGAAGCCTGGCTTCGCGAGATCGGCCAGTTGAGCTGATGCCTCTGGGCCGCCGAATGCCGGCGGCCCGACCCGATAAGGAGAATTTCCATGAAAGCTGTTGTCATGCGTGACAAACAACTGCTGGTCGATTCGATCGCCGCGCCTACGCCAGGGCAGGGCGAGGTGCTGGTCAAGACACTCGCCTGCGGTATCTGCGGGTCCGACCTGCACATGTTTCACCACTGCGAACATGTACTGGCCAACTTCAAGCGCGGGCACATTCCGATTGCCTTTGATGACCAGCAAGACGTGGTGTTCGGCCACGAATACTGCGCCGAGATCCTCGATCACGGCCCCGGCAGCGACAAGAAGCTCAAGGTGGGAACGCGGGTGTGTTCGTTGCCGTTCGTGATCACCGCGCAGCATTTTCACCACATCGGTTTCTCCAATCGCTACCCGGGTGGTTACGGCGAGCAGATGGTCCTGGCCGAGCAGATGTTGATGCCGGTGCCGGGTGATCTGCCGCCGGACATTGCGGCATTGACCGAGCCTTTGACCGTGGCCGCACACGCAGCGAACCGTGCGCGCCTGGATGGCAGCGAGGTGCCGGTGGTGATCGGTTGCGGGCCGATTGGCCTGGCGCTGATCGCGATACTCAAGTCCCGTGGCATTGGCCCGATCGTGGCCTCGGACTTCTCGGCCGGGCGTCGTGCCCTGGCGGAGAAAATGGGCGCCGACGTGGTGGTCAACCCGGCCGAGCTGTCGCCGTATCAATCGTGGCTGCAAGTCGCGGCGCCCGAGGGTTACGACATCAACGGCCCGATGGCGCTGTTGGGGCTTGGCCCGCAACCCAAACCATGCGTGGTATTTGAGTGTGTGGGCGTTCCGGGGCTGATCCAGCAAGTCATCCAGAATGCACCGCCGCGCTCGCGGCTGATCGTGGTTGGCGTGTGTATGGAGAGCGACCGCATCGAGCCGCTGATCGGTATCGGCAAGGAAATGAACGTGCACTTCTCCTTCGGCTACACCGGGGAAGAGTTCGCCCACACCTTGCAAGCCTTGGCTGACGGAAAACTCGATGGCGCACCGATGATCACCGGGCGCGTGACCATGGATCAGGTGGCCGGTGCTTTCGCCGATCTGGCCCAGCCGGACGAACACGCGAAAATCATCATCCGCTTCGACTGATTCGTCGTCCTCAACCCCGTTTGTGCCGGCCGGCAGGTTGTTGGTCGGCACGTAATTGCGTGCGTCGCTCCCGTGGCGCCACACCGTACCAGCGCTTGCAGGAGCGGTTGAACGAACTCTGTTCGGCATAACCGAGCAGGCCGGCGATCTGTGCCATGGGCATGCTCGCTTCGGTCAGGTACAGCTCGGCCAGTTCGCGGCGTGCTTGCTCGACCATGTCCTCGAACACCAGCTCGTATTCGGCCAGCCGACGTTGCAGGGAACGTTCGCGCATCCCCAATTGTTCGGCAATCAGCGGCAGCGCGCAGCGCTGGGTGGGCAGCAAACGGCGAATCGAGGCTTCGACCTGGCTGCCGATGTCCAGTGGGTTGGCGGCACCGATGTTGCTGACGTAATCCATCATGGTGTCGTGCAACTGGCTGTTTTGCTGGTCAATGGGCTTGCTCAGATATTCCGGCAGCAAGACCAGCGCATTGTGCGCCTGACCGAAATAGGTGCGAGCGCCGAAGAAGCGCTGATAGCGACTCTGGGGTAATCGGGCCTCAGTGCGCGAGAGCACCGAGTGGGGGCGAAATCCCGGCCCGTAGAGCATTTGCAAGGTCTTGAACATGACCCCCAGGGACAGCTCGATGATCTGTCGCTGACGGGGTGCCGGGCGCAGGCGCAATTCATAGATCAGGTAGGCGTGTTCGGGGTCGATTTCGGTGTCCAGGTGCACTTGCACACCCGGGCTGTAGGTATGCAGGAAACGGGTGATTTCGATCAGGGCTTCGCCGACGTTGCGCGCGTTCTGCGCCACCACGGCCAGCGGTCCGAGAATCATGATGCTTTGGCGCTCGGCCAGGCGCAGGCCGAAGTCGATGCATTGCAGCTGATCGGCGCTCAGTTCGAGCAGGTTGATCATGGCGCGGTAGGGAAGCACCGCATTGCCGTTGTCGAGCAGTTTCGGCTCGATCTGCATCTGCTGCAGCAGGTCTTCGGGGTTGCCGCCCAGGTCTCGGACAAGTTGCGCATACCCGGTCAACGATGTGGTTTTGATCAGCGCGGTCATGGTTTTTATTGTCTGGTTTTGTGTGAAACGGTGGCCTGACGCAATGGTCTGCGTTTTTACACCGTGCTGACAGCTTAATGGATTGGCTGACAGCTAATGACAAATATCTGACGTGAACGGACAAATGTTTCTGCCCGGTCTCTCGGCATGCTTGTTCAAACAAACAAGAACGCTCACCCAAGGGCCGAGTCCGGCTCGCACGGTAAGGGCGATGGCGGAGATCTGCATGCGCAACAAGAACCATAACGTCCGTAGTTTCGTTAAACCGCTTGCTTTGGCCATTTCCTGCGCGTCAACCGGAGCGGTGCAAGCCATGCCTTTCCAGCTGGAAAACGGTTGGGAAGGTGAGTGGAACACCACGCTGTCCGTGGGCTCGCAATGGCGCGCCGAAGGTCAGGACCACGACCTCTACAGCGGTGCCAACGGCGCCTTGTTGGGCAAGTCCGGCGGTACCGGCGGTTCGGTGGACTCCGGTAACTCAACTACGACAAGGGCGACCGCGTCTCGACCATCGCCAAGTTCGTCACCGACCTGTCGTTGCGCAATCGCGACATGGGCGGCCTGGTCCGGGTCAAGGGCTGGTACGACGAAGCGCTGAAGGACGAAGACGTCAGAGCGAATGCCGTAGCAGTAGCCCACGATCAGCAGGCGAATCATCAGTTCAGGATCAATCGAAGGACGCCCGATTGGGCTATAAAAGTCGGCGAGATAATGGCGTAGATCGCTTAGATCGAGGCATCGATCAATGTTGCTCAGGAGGTGATTGGCTGGGATGTGATCTTCAATGTTGAACGAGTAAAACAGTCTCTCTTGCCCACTCGACAATTGTCCCATCATGCTGCGAATCTCCCCGCTGGCCGATGACCTGATTTTGCCGCAGGCCAGGCAGGAGATCTACTTTTTCAACAGAATCGGCCAAAAGCAGACCATCAACCAAGGCAGCTCGCCATAGCTTTCATTCATGAACTAATTCAAGTCGCATCTGACTCACCGTGGGAATAACAACGTCACAGCGAAACGAAAACCCCAGCCTTGTGGACCATCGTCAGGGCTGTTGAGCCAGTAACGTGGCCCCGCTTGCACCGTCAGTGGCTGGCCACCGATTTTCAACAATTGAGTCACCGTCAGGTTGACCGGCACTGACCATTCGCGTGATTGCCAGTTGTAGGTTGATTCGGTGTTCACCCCCCATGTGGTCAGGGTGCTGGTGGTGTAGGAAAGGAAGGGTTGCAGGAAGGTCTGGTTGACCTTGTCCTTGTCATCCGGTGGGCTGCCGTCCAAGCCCCAGATATGATTGGCCAGGATGCCGTGAGTCCAGCCATTTTCCTGTTTAAGGGCAACCGCTGTCGGGCCTATCCCCCATTGCTCGCTGCCGAGCAGTTCATCACTGCCCGTGGGAATCAATATCGCCGGGCCGACCCCGAGTATCCAGCCACTTTCCGTGGGTTGTTTGGGCGAGAAGAAAAAACTCTGCGTGATATCGCCGACACCGGATTTGTCCGCCGCGCCATTCGGCGCCAGGCCATGCTGATCGATGACTGGCAAAATGGTGCGGGAAATCAGGTTCCAGTCATCGTTAAAGGTAAACGGCAGCACGGGTTGAATATTGGTGACACTGTGCATCCCCTCACCGCTAGGCCCCATCTTCTGATCCCAGTTGTACTGCACCGGCAGGCTGTACATGGCCGCCACCGGGTTCAGGGCTTTCTTGGCCAGCTCTGCCGAATCCTCAGCCTGAGCCCTCGGCATGAACACCAGCATGGCGACCAGCGTTGCTCCAGCACTTAAAAACTGCTTGTTAGCGCCCATATCTGGTCACCTATGGCTTGATGGTCAATGGGTGACAGGCTTTGGCTCTGGCAATTTGTACTCGTTGTTCTGAACCGACTTGTCGGGCATATAGACCCGGAACGCGAGTGTCCAATTGTCCGTGGGTGCGGTCAGCAAGTTCGCTGCATCCTTGCCGCAGCTTTGCGGACTGCCAAAGTGCAGGGTGAAGGTCTTGCCATCCTTGTTGGGCACGATCTCGTGGTTCGAAAGGCTGGAGCCCTCCTCGGTGTGCAGGTAAAGATCATTCCCGTAAATCGTCATGGAATAGAAACCCAGCTGCGGGTTGGCCATGCCAGGCACGGGGTAATTCGCGGTGTAGCAGGTGTCTTTCTTGACCTTGTATGACTTGAAGGAATACCAGGCGTGCTGATCAGGCAGCAGCCCGGTCGCCACTGCCACACCGACGTTGATGTCATCCTGTGGAATGGTGCCACGAGCCCCCATGGTTTTGCTTACCCCACGGGTGTCGGCCACCTTCACGTAGTGCGCTTTAACTTGCTTCAGTTGCTCCTGGTTCCAGTCAATGGCCTTGAAGGTTTTTGGCGTGTAGCCGGCTGGAAAACTGACCTTGTACTGATCCTGGATGGCATTAGCCTTCGCCACATCGGCTGGATCATTGGGGTTTACTTGTGTACGGATATTGACCACGACGAAATTGGTGACGGTTTTCGGGTCGATGGTGTATTCACCCTCGCCGTAGTAGACGTTGTCGGTGACGTGGTCGTGCTGCATGACGTGCACCGAGGTGTAACGGCCATCGCCCTTGGGCACATGGATGGTGGCGCCGTGAGACGCGTCGATGATGGCGAAGGAGTACAGCGTATCGCGATTCATCAACACTGCTGGCTGCTTGTCGAGTTCCATGGGTTTGCGGTGGTTGTAAAACTTGTTAGTCGCTCCGAGTTTCACCTCGTTCTGCATTGACTCATCCAGTGTGGCGAAAGCGAAATTTTCTGGGGTGACAGCCACATTCTTTTGTCCTACCAACGTAGTTTCCAATTGACGGGCAGCATCCAGGCTAAGCAGAGGCGTTTTCTCCTCGGCCTGTGCCGCATGGATACTCATTGCCAACAGACTCAACAGGACAGTAGTTGGGGCCAGTAAATTCATCTAGAACGCTCCTTGCATAGATTAAAGTAGAGCTTGTCAGTGATTCAGCAATGCAATGCCCCCGGTTGATGGGAGGTCTAATGCCATTCGGCAGATGCGGTCATCTGGCACGCAGCTGCCACCATCGATAGGCCTTTTTTTTGTCCGTTACTTCACCTTGATGACATCGTCAGGCTTCCAGGTTTGGTCATAAAACGCGTCTTCCGCACCATAGAGGCGCAAGGCAACCAGGAAATTGCGACCGGGGATGGTCTGGATGAATGCGGAGTCCGCGACATCAGCGGGCTTGTCCGGCCCGAACCAGATTTCGATGGAACCGTCCGACTGCTTGGGAATGTCGTAATAACCGTTGGTGGAGGGCATCAGTTGCTTGGTCTGTGGCATTGTGCCGTCGGTGATGTTGTAGGCCGTAACAGCCCAGAACAACGCTGCCGGTGCGTTCGGCGGCAGACGCAGTTTGTAGGTGCCGCCACCTTCGAGGTATTTCCCGTCCTTGTCCCGCGCGGTGAACGGATACTTGGAACCTGCACCCGTGGTGTGCATCACCATTGCCGGTGCTGATGAATAGGCGAACTGGAAGAAGTTGGCGCGCTGGCTCACGTCCAGGTAACTGTCTTGCATCCACTCCGCCGTGCCACCCGCCCAGGTGTTCTCGTACTGGCGATCCGCATAGTAGAGATTACGTTTGTCCTCGCGCCCCAACTGGCGGTTAGCGAGGATCATTCGAGGCGCCATCTCGACCGCCTTCTTCAGCAGGGCCTGCTGCTGCTCGGTGGGTTTGAACGGCTCGCCCTTGATGATACCGATGGACGCCAGCACCCCGCGCAGTTCCGGGTCAATCGCTTCTACCGGTTCGTAGTCGACAAACGCCTTCAACTTGGTCCAATACTCGTTGTCCGTCGGATACATCATGTTCAAGGCCTTGCCGCTAGCGTCCGGAAACTCCATGGGTTTGACGTCTTTCTCCGTCGCCCACAAAGGATAGACACGGGTAGTCTCCGCAGACTTGACCGCCGGCGCCGGATCAGGCTTGCCCTCGCCCTTGGCCATGACGGTGCGGAAGAACAGAAACACGTTATAGGTGCGCGATTTGACGGCAAAATAGCTGGCTGGCACAGGCCCGGTATAGTCCGGTGGCAATATCAGATACAGGCCGCCTCGCGCGCGGTCTGGCCCCACGGCACCGACATCGGTGAGCGTTCGCTGGAAGAAGTCGGTGAACATGCCAATAACGTTAGGTGGCGCCTTGACCACTAGCGGCCCGGTTTTCTTCAGATCCAGATAACTCATGGAATAGATCACGTCAGCATTAGGCGTCGGCACCATGGCGCGTGAATCCATACGCTGCTTCCAGATCGGCAGCACGTTGTAGCCGCTTCCGAACGCTTTCTCCGATCCATCACGCAAGCCAATGACATTGAGTGCCGGCAGCATGGTCATGTAAGCGTGAATTGCGCGCTGGTAGTACAGCTCGTCACGCAGGGATTCGGCCTCCTTCGGATCGAGCCAGTTGCCATTGTTGAGCTGTTTGAGCAGCGCAGAAGAAGGCGCCTGTTCCTCCGCACTGACCATTGGCGTGAAGCATAGCGCGATGGCCAACGTCGAGGCGGTCAGCGCCATGGCGACTGAAAGTTTCTTTAACGCGTGAGTCATCTTCGATGTCCTTGCATGGAAGCGTTTTCAATCGAAGCGTCGGATTGCTGCAAGGCCATCTATAGAGGCTTTCTTTCAGCATCCGTGCTCCTCATTTATGTGCTCGGGAGTCTAGATGCTGAGCGTGATATTACAAGGAAGGCGGGCAAGCCAGCGCTGAATATAGAGCCTGAATTGAGTCATTTACAGAGCGCTTATAAGGACTACTATCAGCGGATGACTCTTCGCCACAAACTGAATACGTCTGACCCACAAGCGGAGACTTCGATACAGCGAATCCGCTTGTGCGTTTGCACCCCTCGTGGCTGTGGACTTTAATCAGCCATCAACTGTCGCGGTTTCGTTAAGCAAATTTGAGTGACGCCGCCTCTCTTTCGAGGAGTAAACACGGATGTATGCAATGAAATCACTTTCTGCTCTCGCCACCGTCGTGGCCTTGGCAGCGAGTTCGACGATGTCGTTTGCCCAAACCGACCATTATCAGGATCTGGTAAACCTGCCGACGGAAAATAATCGTCCTACCGCAGCGACCACCCAAACCCTGATGGACGAACTCACGTTCCAGCGCGCCATGCAGACCTATCTCTGGGCCATGCCGCTGCTGAACACCGCCGGTATGCGCGATGGAGCGGCTCAGGCCTTTGGCACCGGCTATAACATCATGCCGGTCTGGGCCAAACGTCTGGATGCCAAGACCAAGATCACGACTCCCAACTCCGATCTGATCTACGGCATGGTGTTCGAGAACCTCGCCAAGACAGGCCCTTTGGTGTTCGAGGCTCCGGCCAAATTGCAGGGCATCCTGTTGGACTTCTGGCAACGGCCGATGCCGGTGGACGGTCTCGACTATGCGGGCGATGTCGGTCTGCCAGGGCCGGACAAAGGCGCCGGCGGCAAATTTTTGATCCTGCCACCGGGCTACAAAAAAGAAGTACCAAAAGGCTATTACGTTTACCGGTCCACCACCAATAACGTGTTTATTTTCCTGCGTTCCTTCTACACCGACCCGGCCGATACCAGCCCCGCAGTAGCGTTACTCAAGCAATCACGGATTTATCCGCTGGGCCAGAAGGAGAGCGCGAAGCCGATGCAGTTTCCGGACGGCTCGGGTCGTGAGCTGAACATGCTCCCGCACAGCGACTTCAGCGCTTTCGAACAACTCAAGCAGATCGTTGACGACGAGGGATTGAATTTGGCCAGTCCCGACTGGCTGGGCATGCTGGCCGGTATCGGGGTCGTCGCCAACCAGCCGTTTGCGCCTGAAGCTCGCACCCGCGAGTTGCTCGATGCCGCTGCCAAAACCGGTTATAAGACCAGCCGCGCCATTGGCTTCCAGCCTGGCGTGGGCAAGGCTGACTTCCATGTGTACAAGGACCGCAAATGGTTGAACCCGGTCAATAACCTCACCTCCCGCTGGCCCAACGCACCTCTCGACCTGACTTTCCAGGCCAAACAAGGTGGCTACCGCCACCTGGATGTGCGCACCTGGTTTTTCACTGATTACTACTCCATCAGCCCAGGCATGGTCTCAATGACCCCCGGCAAGGGCGCGTTCTACATGATGACCTTTGAGGATGCAGACGGCGACCAGCTCAATGGAGACCAGAGTTACAAAGTGAATTTGCCAGCGAATATACCCGCTGAGCTGTTCTGGTCAGTGACGCTCTATGAAGCGGAGAATGCTTCGGGCCTGGCCAACGGCCAACCTTTCCCGTCTCTGGGAAAACTGGACAAGCCAGTGCAGAACCCTGACGGCAGTACCGATTTGTACATCGGCCCCAAAGCGCCAGCAGGGCATGAGAAAAACTGGCTTGCTACTGCGCCGGGCCGGGGCTTTTTCAGTATCCTGCGGCTCTATGCGCCAGCCAAGCCGGCTATAGACGGCAGTTGGAAGCCGGGAGATCTGGAAAAAGTTAAGTAGCCCCTGCAAAGCTGCCCGCTGAATGACAGCGGCGTAGCTTCGCATACAGACCAATCCCTATTAGTTACAGCGTGCGGCAAGTCTTTTCATGGGGCGGGCAACCGAGTAGAACGTCAGCTATGGGTTCTCTGCCGGTCTTCACTTTTGCCGATCAACCTGATGGTCACGCAGCTACTGAAAATTGGTAGTCAGCCACTGACGCTGCAAGCGGGGCCGCGTTACTGGGTAGCCCTGACGAAGGCCCGCAAGGTTGGGGGGTTCGTTTCGCCGTCACCTTGTTGTTCCCACGCTGAACAGCACTTTGGCCAACGGCAGGCGCTCCCGTTGGCCAAAGCTCATTAAAGGGTTTGCAGCATTTTCAGCTTTGAAACGATACCCCCTAATTGACGGCAGTCGGTTCCGGTATGGTGTATTTGCCGCTGATAACACTTTCGCCAGGGCGATAGATGCGCATGCCGAGGTACCAGTTATCACCCGGTGTAGGCAGCCAATTCGCAACCTCCCCACACTTCTCCTTCGGCCCGTAGTGCACCGTGAAAGTACCGTCTTCATTGAAGTGTATGGCGCGATTGTTCAGGTTGGAGTTTTCACTTTTCAGGTATTTATCGGCCCCATACATCGTGAAAGAAAAGAACCCGCCCTCCAGAAACTCAGGCTTGGCATAGGTCGCCTTGTAGCATTTATCACCACTCAAGCCGTAATCACGATAGAGGTACACGGCATCTTTTGCCGGCAGTAGCCCGAGTGCAACTGACGCACTGAGCCGAAGCATTTCCGGTTTGATGACCCCGCGAGCGCCTGATGTGTCGTTGAAGTTCGTTAGCTTCGCGGCCTCTTTTTGATATTCGGAACGAAGTGTCATGCGGCTGGCTTCATCCCAGTCGACGATTTTGTATTCCTTGGGCACCGTGCCCTCTGGCCAATTGACCTTGATGCCATCCTGAAGCGTTTTGACGTTTTGGGTGTCGGCAGGATCGTTAGGATTGATCTGCGTGCGCATGACCACCGCAGCAAACTCGGTTTTCGATTTGATCTCGAAAGTCCCTGGTGCGTAAAAAACCTGATCGGTGAAGTCGTCGTTCTGCATGATCATGGCCGACTGGTATCGATTGTCAGCTGATTTCGGCAAAGTGATGGTTGTGCCCTCGGGCACGTAAAACACACCAAATGAATACACCGTGTCACGGTTCATGGTGACCGCAGGCTGCTTGTCCAAGGGCATGAGCGCCCTGTCGTGGCGAAAGGCGTTCGACCCCACATCTTTGACGATATTTTTATAGGATTCGTCCACTTCGGCGCGGGCGTAGTTTTCAGGCGTTACCTGCATCCCGGCGTGTGCAGTGGTCGCCCCCAATAGGGTGGTACAGAGCAAAATCTTTCTCATGCCTATCATTGGTTCTATTCCTTTATTTCCCATCGACTGCAATTAAAAAGTAGTGCTAACCATGCGATGCATGTCGACCAGGTAAGCGAGATTGTGTGAAGGAAAGTGCGATTAACTTCCAACCCGAAGCGTAGTCGACAAACGAGATGAGGAGGGGCTTGCCGAATGCCAACGGCACTTTTGAAAACGAACCAACTATTGAGTCTGTTTTTGGCAGATTCTGTTGAAAAAGTCGGCCATTGCTTGCGCAGCAGAAAAGTACGCGTCCGAGATTGAAATCTTTACTTTTGGCAAAGACTTTTGGACTTAGATTTCACGTGCCCGCGTGCAAAAATGGCATTTTCACCCGTCAATGATCAGGCAGTTTGGGCAGACCGACTTTTTCAATAGAATCGGCCGAATTCCGCCTGTCGCGAAGGGCGGCAACTCAAAGCAGTCGGTCAATGTTTAAGGGGATGGGTCGACAGCGTTTCAAAAAACTCCAATGAATAGAGCTCAACTCAACCAGCTAAATCAAGCCGTGGGCCTTGGCAATGACAGCGGCTTGGGCGCGGCTGTCTACCTTCAACTTACTGAAGATATTTTTCATATGACTCTTGATGGTTTCGGGGGTGATGCCCAGCAGCTTTGCCATCTCCTTGTTTGATTTACCGTGAGAAACCAACTCCAGCACATTGCGCTCTTTGCTCGTAAGCGCTATTGCCGTGCGTGCCTGGATTGTCTGCTGGGTGGCCGTATTGTTGTCGGGTATCAGACGTTGCAATTGGGCCAGCCGGGCCTGGCTCAGACGTTTGTCCTGCAAGGCGTAGCGAGTGAGCTGCTGCAGGCAATCCGTGGCTGGTAGGTCCTTGAGCAGGCGATAGGCGCCGCTGTGATCGGCCAACTGGCAGGCTTCGAGCAGGCAGGTTACAGCTGTCTCCTTTTGCTGACGTACCCAGTAAACCTGGGCTAGGCTGGCTGCTAGCCGAGCTTGCTTGAGTCGTTGATTGAGGCCTGCCGCCAACTTGTAGATTTTTTGCGCTTGCACCAGATCCGCCGGCCTGGAAATGCCCGCCGTTTCACACCAGAGTGCCGCCAGGCTGGCCAGGTATTGATAATCAGTGAAATTGTCTGTCGCAGGCGCTGAATGGTCAGTCTGTATCTGTTCCAACTGCTGAGCGCAGGCCTGCGCCTCATGCTGTTTATGGTCGATCAGGCTGACCCGGATGCGTTCCAGCAATAGATATGCTTGCAGGCGTGGCCATTGGCGAGTTTGTGCCAAACGCTCACCGTCCTCTAGAAAGTAGCGAGCACCCTGATGGCTGGAATGGCTGCTGCTCAGGCGGCTGGCAGTTATGTAGACGCTGGCGATGCAATCGAGGAAACCGCCGAGTTTGGCAAACTCGATATTTTCCAGGCTCAGTTGCGCGGCTTCTTCCTCGCGTCCTTGCAAATAACGCACGGCAGCGAGAAAGCTCGCGGGCAGCGCACGAAGTACCGAATGTCCCTGGCCACTGGCATTGACCGGCGTGGTAAGGCGCAAGGCTTCCTCCAGAATCGCCGCAGCTTGTGAGAAGCGCCCCTGAAGCGATTCGCCGAAGCCCACCAGGCTCAGGCGGTAGATTTGGTTAAACAGGTAGCGGCTGCGTTCCAGCGGTTCGCAAATGACTGGGGGCAGGCTGTAGAACGCCTCCCAGCGACTGGCACTCAGATGGCTGAAACACACCACATTGAGCAAGGTGTTGCAGATCCACGGGCGGTTGCTCAAGTGCGGCAGGCAGCGAATAGCCAGTTCTCCACCGGCCTGACCATCATCGCCGAGCGCCTTGAGCATGGCGTGCAGGGCCTGGCATTCCCAGAACAACGCATCGGTCGACTCCAGCCGACCCAGGGCGGCGAGGTCGGCCTCCACCTCGCTGAGCAGGTGAAGCGAATTGCTATGGGTCATGGCCAGGCCCGATGCCCAGGCCATTGCCAGCTTCAGTTGCGGCGGGCTTTGCAACAGATGGTCTCGCAACTGGCGTTGCCAGTCGAGCAGGATGATGAAGTCACCTCGTTCAACCAGGTCCATCGCACAGTGGGCAATCCATTGTTGGGCACTCTCATTGTCACCGGCGGACAGCGCGCTGCGCACGGCATCGGTCCACAGCTGTTGATCGGCGAACCAGCGCGCGGCCAGGCTCAAGGTATAGCTCAACTGCACCGGTGACAGGCGTCGACGCAGATGCTCGCGGAACAACGGGTGAAAACTGAACCAGTCGCCAGCGTCGTCCAGGCAGCTGAGAAACAATTGCAGGCGGTCCAGTTCATCGATCAGGGCACGTGCGTCCGGGTGGCCGGTGAGGCGTGCCGTCAACTCAGTGTTGAATTTATCGACGCAAGCCAGTCGGCTGAGCTGCTCGACCATGGACGGGGGCAGGTGCTTGAGCAATTCGTCCAACAGACCCGAAATACTTTTTGGCAAGCGGGCGCTTGCGCCAGGGCGTTGACGAATGGACAGCAGGCTGGCGCGCAAGGCCGCGATCCAGCCTTGGGTGGAACGGTGCAGATCAAGCAAATCGCCTGCATCTATTTCTGCAAAGCCCGAGCGCAACAACAGGTCGCGGGTTTCATCCAGGTCAAAGCGCAGCTGGCCAGCGTCAACCTCCAGGCAGGCATCGCTGTAAAGGTGAGCGTAGAGGCTCGCCGGCAAGTCGTTGCGTCCGCAGAACACCAGGTGAAGGTTGTCAGGTGCGTAGCGGATCAGTTGATCGAATGCGGCTGCGAATGCCTCGGCGGGTGCGCAGTGGCAATCATCGACAAACAGAAAGCAAGCCTGCTCCCGGCGTCCGAGGTCGTTGAGCAGCAGTGTGCTCAGGTGCTCGGCAGGCAGTAATGCGAAATTCTTGAGCAATGACTGTTCGGCTTCCACCGCCTGGCTTTGCGCAATGGCAGCGGCCACGTACAGCAGTATGCGCTCCGGACTGTCATCCGCTTCGTCGAGGGTCAGCCAGGCCACCTGTGCACCACGGGCCAACGCGGCTTGGGCCCAGGCGCTGGCCAGGGTGCTTTTGCCAAAGCCGGGGGGGGCCTTGAGTACGGTCAGGCTCGACTCTGCGATCTGGTCGATCAGTTGTTCCAGGCGCGGGCGAGGCAGGTTGCCTCGTCCTCGGCGCGGTGGCATCAGTTTGGTCGTCAATAGCGGCGAGTTTGTTGTTTTTATGGGTGCTTCTTGATTCATCGGTCATCCCCCATCGAGGGGGTCAATCCCTCAAAGTGAGGCGAATAGTATCTAACTCGCCTCAAACGCGACAGCCGCACTCACGGGTGTGACTGCTCACCGCCATTGACCGGAGAGAATAAGAATGACCGGGTATGCCTTGCGCACCGAGCTCGAACCTACAGGCCTGGATGCAGATCTCAACGAGCTGGAAACCTCGATGCAGCTCAGCGCCCGGCGCTTCGCCACCAAGGTGATGCGCCCCATTGGCCAACGACTGGACCACATGACCCCAGCTGAGGTGATCGCCGCAGATTCGCCACTTTGGCAGGTGTTCGACGAGTTCTCCAAACTCGGCATTACCCTGGCCGACATGCTGGCCTTGCCGCCCGCCGATCAGGCACGGCTGATGTGCCTGGTGTTCGAAGAGTTGGGTTATGGCGATGGCGGCCTGGCGGTGGTGCTGGGGGCTGCCATGATCCCCAGTATCGTTCTCAACCTGATGGGTCGGCAGGATCTGATCGCGCGATACGCCGACCAACCTGTCGGTTGCTGGGGCATCACCGAACCCGACCATGGCTCGGACATGCTCGACAGCAGTGGCCATACCCGTCACCCGGGGGTGAATCATGGTCGCCTCAACTGCTACGCAAAGATCCAGGGCGAACGCATCGTCATCAGCGGGCAGAAGTCTGCTTGGGTCTCCAACGGCCCGATCGCCCAGACCTGCATTCTGTTCTGTGGTTACGACGACGGTTCGGGTACCGACAAGCGCTGTGTGGTTCTGGTGCCGCTGGACAGCGCCGGTGTGAGCCGCGGCGCGCCGCTGGACAAGATGGGCCAGCGCGCGCTGCCACAGGGCGAGTTGTATTTCGACAACGTCAGCCTGCCTCTGGACCACCTGGTTGCCGGCCCCGAAGACTACGTCAAGGCCGAGCAAGGCATTCTGACCGAGGCTAACGGCCTGATGGGTGTGATCTGGACAGGCGCTGCAAGGGCTGCCTATGAGCATGCCCATGAGTATGCCCACCAGCGCAAACAGGGTGGCGTACCGATCATCCAGCACCAGAACGTGCGCCATCGCCTGTTCCACATGTTTGTCCGGGTCGAGGCATCCCGCGCGTTGGCGCGTCGTGCCATCTACTTCAACCACGTGGCGCCGCAGCCGGCACTGCAAGGTTCCATCGCCGCAAAAATCACCGCCACCCAGACAGCGTTCGATGTGGCTTCGCAAGCCATCCAGATGTTCGGCGGCAACGGCGTCACCCGTGAGTACCCGGTCGAGAAACTGTTGCGCGATGCCCGCGCCTCGATGATTGAGGACGGTTGCAATGAGATGCTCGCCATCAAGGGCGGCACCCTGATTTCCCGGATCTGAGGCACATGGCATGAAGATGAATGCATACATCGCCGGGGTCGGCATGGTGCCGTTCGGCAAGCACCAGGATAAGACGCTCAAAAGCCTTGCGGGCCAGGCTATTCAATTGGCGCTCAACGATGCCGGGCTGGACAAGTCTCAGTTGCAGGCCGCATGGATGGGAAACGCCGCGGCAGGCGTGGTGACCGGTCAGGAAATGATTCGTGGTGAAGTGGTGCTGCGAGGCATGGGCATCGGCAAGATCCCGGTGATCAACGTGGAGAACGCGTGCGCCTCTTCATCGACGGCTTTTCAACAAGCCTGCGCCATGGTCAGTGCCGGTTACTACGACATCGCACTGGTGTGTGGCTATGAAAAGCTGTTCCACGAAGACAAGGCGCGCAGCCTGGGGGCGTTTTCCAGTGCCGTGGATGTGGAAGACCCCGACGGTGCGGTCAATGTCATCAAGAAACTCGCCGAGGCGGCGGGTGAGCCTTTTGTGGCCGAGGGCGCGGGCAGCACTCGGTCAGTGTTCATGGACATCTACGCGATGATGGCCAAAAAGCACATGAAGCAATACGGCTCCACAGCCGAACATTTCGCCATGATCGCCGCCAAGAACTCCCTTCACGGCAGCCTCAATCCCCGCGCGCAATTTCGTGAAGTGCTGACCGTCGAACAGGTCCTTGCAGCACGCGCAATCATTGATCCACTGACGCTGCCGATGTGCTCGCCGATCGGTGATGGCGCGGCGGCGGTGATCGTGGTCAGTGAGCGCAAGGCCCGGCAGCTGGGCCTGAGAAATCCGGTGCGCGTCGCGGCTTCGGCATTGGTGTCCGGGTGGGACTTCGAGCAACCGGGAGAAAGCGTCGGCGCCCTCGCGGCCCGGCAGGTTTATGAAGCATCCGGTATTGGCCCTGGCGAGCTGTCCTGCGTCGAGCTTCATGATGCCTCGGCGCCTTCGGAACTCATGGCCTACGAATACCTCGATTTGTGCCAGCCAGGCGAAGGCATTCACCTGCTTGAAAGCGGTGCTACCCGCCTGGGCGGGCGGATACCGGTCAACACTTCCGGCGGCCTGCTGCGCAAAGGCCACCCGATCGGTGCCAGCGGTTGCGCACAAATCGTTGAGCTGACAGAGCAATTGCAAGGGCGCGCGGGTGACCGACAAGTGCAAGGCGCGCGCATCGGCATGGCCCATAACGGCGGCGGTGCAATCGGCCTGGATGCCGCCGCTACGGTGGTAAGTCTGCTGGTACGGGAAGAACTGAAATGACTGTCTATAGCGATTTGAACCTCGCCGGCCTTATCGGCAATCGAGCCCTGGAAAAACCCGATTTTGCCGTGTTGGCCGTTGAAAACGGCAGCCGCAGCCTGGTCGAGAAACGTACCTATAGTGATCTGTGGCGCAACGGGCATCGCCTGGCATGGGGGCTGAGCCGACTCGGTTTGCAACCGGGCGACTGCTTCGCATTACTCATGGCCAATCACGTCGAGTTTGTCGATGCCATGGTGGCGGCGGCGATCACCGGCACGGTGTTCGTGCCAATCGATCCACGGGCCAAAGGCGACAAGCTGGCGTTTTTCCTCGACAACGCAAAGTGCAAGGGCGTGATTGCCGCTGACTATGCGATGGGCAACCTGTTGGCGGTACGTGAGCAGTTGCAACATACGCGGTGGATCGTCGGGTTGCCGACCGATGAGTGTGATAGCGCCGCGCTCGATGCTCCAGGAGTGACCCTGTACGCAGACGCCCTGGCGACACACAGCGAAGAGCATCCGCTGGCGCAATTGGGCGCGGATTCGCCCATGCAGTTGATCTTCACCTCCGGTACGACGGGCGACCCGAAAGGGATTGTCATGACGCACCAGCGCTACTGCGAAACAGCACTTATCACTGATCGCATCTTTGGCTACCGGGCTGATGACAAACCGTACTCCGGACTGTCGCTGACCCATGCCAATGCGCAGTTGGTAACGCTTGGTGCTTCCTTGGCATTGGGGTTGTCCTGTGTGTTGTCCAGGCGTTTCACCAAGTCCAGGCTTTGGGAGATTACCCGGCGTTTTGGCTGTACCAGCTTCACGCTGTTGGGCGGCATGACCACCGCGTTGTACGCAGAGCCCAAGCGGGCGGATGACGCCGACAACCCCGTGCGCTTCGTGATTTCCGCTGGCATGCCGAAAGCCATCTGGAGTGATTTCGAGCAGCGTTTCGGCGTGCAGATGCTGGAGTTTTACGGCGCGGCCGAAGGTGGCTTGACCATCAAGCCGATTGGCGTCGGCCCGGTAGGCAGCATCGGCAAGGTCGCCCCCAATCTGCGTTACCGAATCGTCGATGATCATGGTCAGGACTGCCCTCCGGGTACGCCGGGTGAATTGTTGTTCCAGCCGGTCGATGGCAGCCCGTACAGGGTCGAGTACTTCAACAACCCCCAGGCTTCGGCAAAGAAGTGCATGGGGGGGTGGTTGCACATGGGCGATGTCGTGCTTGAAGACGCCGAAGGCTGGCTGTTTTTCCAGTACCGCCAGGGCAATGGCATTCGCCGCAACGGTGACTTCATCAACAGCGCTTTTATCGAGAAGGCCATCGCCGAGTGTCCGCAAGTCGATGACGTTTATGTCTATGGCATTCCGGCAGCCAACGGCGTGCCCGGCGAGAAAGATGTGGTGGCGGCCGTAGTGCCCAAAAACCTGGAAAGCTTTGATCCGCAGAGCATCTATCGCGTCTGCCGCGAAAAGCTCGAATCCAACTTTGTGCCGAGTTACCTGCAGGTACTGGCACAGATCCCCAAGACCGCTTCGGAAAAACCCCAGGACCGATTCCTGCTCGAAGCGTTTGAACAGCAGCCGGGTTGTGTTCATCACGAAGCCCGTTAAGACCCAGAACCAATAACAAGAGGAACCACCATGTCTGCAGCTCGTAAGGTATTGATCTATGGCGCCAGTGGTTACACCGGCAAATTGATTGCCGAATCCCTGGCCCGACGCAACATTCCATTTTTCATGGCCGGACGCACCCGTGCACGCCTTGAGGCGGCACTGGCCGTGGTCGAAGAGCGTCATGGCCAGGCCGTGGACGCCGAAATTGTTACCGCCGACAACACCGTTGAAGCACTGCTGCCGCTGTTCGCCGACGTCGACGTTGTGATCAACGTCGCCGGTCCTTTCATGCAGATCGGCTGGCCGGTGGTAGAGGCTTGCCTGGAAGCCGGCTGTCATTATCTGGACACCACCGGTGAGCAGGACTGGACCGCCGCTATCGGCGAAAAATTCGGCCCGGCGTTCGCGGCCAAGGGCCTGCTGTTGTGCCCGGCCAACTCGTTCATGTGGGCCGCCGGTGCACTGGCCGCCGAAGTGGTACTGGAAAACCCGGAAGTCGACAGCCTGGACATCTGCTACCAGATCGACAATGGCCTGCCTTCCGAGGCTTCGACCAAGTCATTCCTGCGCATGGTCTGCAACGACGTCTCGCAGTATTACCTGGAGCAGAACGAGTACAAGGCCTGGCCGAACGATGTGGCTTACCAGGTGGCGATGCCGTATCGCAATGCGATGCTCAGCGCCCATCCATGGGGTGGCGCGTGTGAGCCGGTGTGGTTCAAGAACGACCCGCGCGTACGCAATTGCAAGGTGCTCACCGCCGTTGGCGAGCACATGATCGGCCCGGTGATCCAGGCGATCAAAGCCTTTAACGCCGCCGCCCCGGGGATGAATCAGGAGCAACGTGAAGCGTTCACCAACGCCATGGGCGACCAGATGGACAGCGGTGAGCCGCCGAAGGATTCGGTCGATGTGCAGCGCGGTGTGATTGTCTGCCTCGGTCAGGGTCGACAGGTCACCACCAGCTACGTGATGAACCTGTCCGCGGCCTACACCTGGACCGGCGAGATTTGTGCCGAAGCGGCCCAGCGTCTACTCGACGGCCAGTTGAAGAACAATGGCTTCCAGTCCTCGGCCAAGGCATTTGGTCATCGTGAACTGATCCAGCGCTTCCATGAGTTGGGCTACTGCAGCGCATTGCCTGCCTGATTTATTTTCCGGGTCCGGGGTTCGGTCGTGCGTTGCCAACGCCCGTGCCGCACCCTGGACGACTGAGTGCCGATGGAGAACAATAATGACCCGCTCCAGCCTGCCTGCTACTCAACCCGCACCGATGTGGGTGCGGCAAGCGCAACGTATTACGACTTACTTGACTGAAGACCTGGGTGGCGGTCCAAGGCCGTTGAAAATGGCTTGGGCCGTCAACACGCACAAGGTCATTACCGGTTTCATCATTTTCGCAATGATGTGCCATTTCGATAATTTCAGCGTCGGCGCCTGGGTCTATCTGGGATTGCATGGCATCTACGGCTACTGCTGGCTGATCAAGGACGCGACCTGTCGCGATGCCAACTTCGATCGCCGCATTACCCTGGCCGGGACCGCCGTGCTGTACCTGGGCCTGATCGCCTGGTACTGGGCGCTGCCCTACCTTTTCATTTCCAGACACATCGAGCCCGGATACCCATTGCTCGCAGCGTGCATTGCCGTGCACACCCTGGGCGTGGTGTTGATGGTCGCCGCCGATTTGCAAAAGAACTTCATCCTCAAGTTGCGCAAAGGGCTGATCACCGACGGTGTATTTGCCTACACCCGCAATCCCAACTACCTCGGCGAAATCATGATCTACGGCACCTATGCCGTGCTCGCGGCACACTGGCTGGGTTGGGTTGTCGTGCTCTGGTGCTGGCTCGGCCTGTTTTTGCCACGCATGCTGGCCAAGGACGCCTCGTTGTCGCGCCACCCGGGTTGGGAAGACTACAAAGCCAGTAGTGGCCTGTTGCTGCCCTCACTGCGCATTGTGCTGGCGCCTTTCAAGGCTGACGCCAAGGAGGGTGGCGTATGCTGATTCATGCGCGCTGGCTGTTTGGATTGGCCGCACTGTTCAACTTTTCAGTGGCCTTTGGCTTGCTGTTGCTTGATACCTGGCTGGGCCCTTTGCTGCAACTCAATGAGGCCACCGGCAGCAATCTTGCGCTGCGTGACCTGGGCTTGATGCTGATTGCCTCTTTCGGTTTCGCTTACCTGTGCACTGCCTATTCACCCGGCCGTTTCAGGCCTTATGTCGGTCTCGGCGCAGGGGCCAAAATCCTGGTAGTGGTTGCCATTTTTGGCCACTGGCTGGCCGGCAATATTGGCTGGCAACTGCCTGCACTGGCGCTGGGTGATGTGCTGTTCGCCTGGTTGTTTCTGAGTTTCCTGCGCCAATACCCCGCCTAACCTAAAACAAAAATAGAGAGTCGACTATGAACACGGTATTCAAATGCTTTGAGCTTGAAGGCAAAGTCGCCTTGGTAACCGGCGCAGCACGTGGCCTCGGTGCAGAAACAGCTGAAACCCTGGCAAAGGCAGGCGCGAAAGTGGTGGTTAGCGATGTCTTGATGGCTGAGGCCGAAGCGACGGCCCAGCGTATTCGCGAGTTGGGCGGTGAGGCGTTGGCACTGGGGCATGACGTCACCAACGAGCAGCACTGGGAACAAGTGGTACAGGCGACCGTCGAGGCTTTTGGCGGTCTGGACATCCTGGTGAACAACGCCGGCATTGAGAAGATGGCGCTGTTCACCGAAGCCTGTGTCGAGGACTTCCGCCTGATGCATGAGGTCAACGTCACGGGAGTATTCCTGGGCATCAAGCATGCGGCGAGGGCCATGCGCCCGGAGGGTTCGGCGGGCAAGGGTGGTTCGATCATCAACCTGTCTTCGGTGGCCGGCCTTGTCGGTATGCCAGCGCTGGGTGGCTACTGCTCGTCCAAGGGAGCCGTGCGGCTGATGACCAAATCCGCGGCGGTGGAGTTTGCGCGACTGGGCTATGGCATCCGTGTCAACTCGATCCATCCAGCCATCATCAAAACTGAAATGGGCATCAATGTGGTGCGCGGACTCGCAGCCGTCGGCCTTGCACCGGATGAAGCGAGCGCCGATGCCTATGTCGAATCCTTGCATCCCATTGGCTATGGCCAGCCTCAGGACGTGTCCAGTGCAGTGCTGTTCCTGGCGTCAAGCGCTTCGCGCTGGAGCACCGGCAGCGAACTCGTCATCGACGGTGGCGCCAGCGCCTGCTAACTCGTTTATCTGGAGATATGTGCAATGACTCGTTTATTGGAAAAAGTGTGCCTGGTCACCGGGGCCGCCAACGGTATTGGTTTGGCGATTGCCGAGGCGTTCCTGCGTGAAGGCGCCAAAGTCCTGTTGACCGACATCGATGAGGCACGCGGTACGCAGGCAGTCGAGCGCTTGCAGGAACAAGGTTTCAACGCCGCCTTTTTGCGTCACGATGCCAGTTGCGAGGAGCAATGGACGCAGGCGATTTCTACTGTGGTTGAGCGCTGGGGCCAGCTTGATGTGTTGGTGAACAACGCCGGGATCGCCATTCTCGCCGACGTTGAGCAATTGACCCTGGCACAGTGGCGAAAAACCAACGCGATCAACCTCGACGGAGTGTTCCTCGGCACCCAGCAAGCCATTGCCGTCATGAAAAACCGTGGCGCTGGCTCGATCATCAACGTGGCCTCGATCGAGGGCATCATTGGTGAGCCGATGGTGCCGTCGTATAACGCCAGCAAGGGGGGCGTGCGGATTTTTACCCGCGCGGCCGCCGCCCATTGTGCCCGTAAGGGCTATGGGATCCGGATCAATAACCTCTGCCCCGGCTATGTTGCGACCTCAATGATCAGTGGCGGACTGGAGAGCATTGGCGGTGATCTGGCGCAGCAGTTCCAAAGTTACCTGCAGCAGCGCATTCCCATGGGGCGGCTCGCCGCGCCGGAAGAAATCGCCAAGGCGGCACTCTTCCTGGCCTCAGACGATTCAACCTACATGACCGGCTCCGACCTGGTGGTCGATGGCGGCTACCTAGCGCAGTAACCCTCAGTACTGCGCTGGTTTTGGCGAAGCATCGGCAACCCTGGTGCTTCGCTTTTTTTTGCCTGCTGCAAACACCGCCCCCCACGCGGGGGATCCAAGCCCACAGGGGTTTTTTGCATAGTCCTGGCTGCCCAGATAGGTCCAGGCCAACGCGGGGCTCGCAGACAATCATAAAAAAGGAAATGCGTATGCGCTATTCGATGCATCCGGGCGTACTCACGGTTGCGCTCATGAGTACCACCGTACTCGCTGCTGTTCCCCATCAAAGTATCCAGCCGCCGCCGGTCGATAGCATTCGGGTCGACCGTGTCGAGCCCGGCTACAAGCCCGCCCTCAAGGTGATGTATCGTGCACGACAACTGGATGCCTATTCGCTTGGCATTCAGGCGTATGTCTACGGATGGCCGGCAGTGGAGAACTATCGGGTGTGTTCGCGCATGCTTGATCCGGACTTTCGCCATCACGCGGCACTCAACAGTTTTCGCCACGAGCCGACACCCGCCGATGACCAATACCGCCTGTTCGTGACGCCCAATGGCGACCTGCTGTACTCGGAAGCCTGTCTGGACTTGAGCCAGGAACCTGTGATTTTGCATGTCCCCGACACTCAGGGCATGCGCTACTGGACCGCCCAGGTCACCGATGGCTACACCGAGACCGTGGCCAATATTTCCAAGCGTTCGG
This sequence comes from Pseudomonas vranovensis, assembly GCF_040438935.1. NCBI lineage: Bacteria > Pseudomonadati > Pseudomonadota > Gammaproteobacteria > Pseudomonadales > Pseudomonadaceae > Pseudomonas > Pseudomonas vranovensis. Next base: position 4,980,072 of record NZ_CP159259.1, read on the forward strand.
TGGGCAATGGGCCTGGTGACTATGCCCTGGTCGGGCCGGGCTGGAAGGGCACCTTACCCAAGGGCGTCACTGCGGTGCCGGTCGATACCAACAGCGGATTTATCCTGGTTCGCACCTTCTTTGAAGACCAGGATGATCTGGCTCAGCGCACGCGGGTGGTCCAGCAACAGTTCAGTCTCAAGCCGCTATCGGTATTCGTCGGTAAAAAAGACTGGAAAGCCCCAGAGTTGCCAGCCGATGACCCTCGCCGCAAGGTGCCGGTCGAACAGCAGGAACTGTCGACGTCGCTGGAATTCTTCCGCGTTCTCAACCAGGCCATGGCCGCCGCCGGCCCGCGTCCCGGCGAAGAAGCGCTGTGGGCACAGTTGCGTCGTATCGGGATTGGCCCTGGACTGGAGTTCGATCCGGAAAAACTCGATACCGCTACCCGCGAGGCGTTGCAGAGAGCGATCACCGACGGCTGGCAACTGGTCCAGGACCGCTCCGCAACGGCGCGCACCAAGTTGGTCAACGGCTGGGGGGTACCGCAACTGGGCCAGCCCGTCGGCGCCTTTGGCTATGACTACTTGCAGCGAGCCGGCGTCGGTCACCGTGGCATCTATTCCAATACCGCTGACGAGTATGCAGCGATGGCGGGAATTGCCGATACCGACGGCCAGCCACTCAATGGCAACAATCACTATGTCCTGCATTTTGACAAGGGCGCTTTCCCGGCCGTGCAGGCCTATTGGGGTCTGACCATCTACCGGCTGCCGGAGCGGCTTTTCTATCCCAATCCGACTGGACGCTGGACGGTAAACAGCGTCGACAAATCCCTCAAGTACAACGACGATGGTTCTCTGGACGTGTACATCCAGCGACAAGCGCCGCAAGGGCAGGAGGCCAATTGGCTGCCGAGCCCGGATGGGCCGTTCCAGCTGATTCTGCGGGCTTATCGCGCAACCGATCCGGGCATCTTCAATGGCGATTGGGCGCCTCCGGCGATTCGCCGGGTGAACTGATTCAGGGGGTTGATGGCGGGCTTGCCGGAGATCGGCAAACCCGCGCAACGAGCAAAAAGAAGCCACCCGAAGGTGGCTTTGCAAAGGGAAGTTGATTTGCTGTCAGGCGTTTATTTCACCCCGGCAGAGCGTAGGGCGGCCGGGCTGTAGTCAGTCGTCGACGCCTGGAAGTCGAAGTCATAGAAACGCTTCTCTTCGTTGGCCATGCCCAGCGCCAGATAGCGACCCGATTGCAGGTCGTAAAGGGTTTCCAGCGCATAGAACGGTACTTGATGGTCGTAGAGTTGCATTTCATGGGCTTCGGCGACGCGCCAGAGCATGCCGCGGCCATCGTAATGATCGATCTCGGCTGCCTGCCAGGTGTCCTCGTCGAAGTAGAAGTGGCGCTTGGCATAGATATGGCGCTCGCCGGTTTTCAGGGTCGCCTCGACTTCCCAGACGCGATGCAGTTCATAACGTGCCAGGTCCTGATTGATATGACCGGGTTGCAGGATGTCGTTGTATTTGAGCTTGGTCGAGGCCAGCGCGAAGCTGTTGTAAGGGATGTAGATTTCTTTCTTGCCGATCAGCTTCCAGTCATAACGATCAGGGGAGCCGTTGTACATGTCGTAGTTGTCGGAGGTCCGCAGGCCATCGGTGGCAACCCCCGGCCCGTCATAGGAAACCTGCGGGGCGCGGCGCACCCGGCGCTGACCGGCACTGTACATCCAGGCCATGCGCGGTTCCTTCACCTGATCGATGGTCTCGTGGACCAGCAGGACGTCACCCGACAGGCGCGCCGGTTGCAGTACCCGTTGGGTAAAAAAGAACATGACGTTACTGTTTTCGGCGGGGTTGTAGTCCTTGAGCTGGGTGCGGAACGTGAATTGATCCTGGAAGGTCACCAGCGTGTTGCTGCCGTTGGTTTGCGGCGTGGCCTGGGTAATGACCCGACGGAAACTGCCGCCGCGATAGCGGGTGATGTGGTTCCACACGACTTCCACGCCGCTCTTGGGGATGGGGAATGGAATGGCCGTGTCAAAGTTCTGCAGGCCGTTGCCACCTTCGATGAGCTGGGTGGTGGTGGCATTCTTTTTCGCCGCGGCGTACACCGAGTCGGGCAGGGCAGCCGTGCGATGGGTCGTGTAGACCGGCATCCGGTAGCTGTCGCCGTAACGCTTGAACATCTCGATCTGGCCAGGCGTGAGTTTGTCCTTGTATTGATCCATGTTCGCCTTGGTGATGGTGAACAGGGGTTTTTCGTTGGCGAACGGGTTGCCCAGGAAACCATTGGCATCGACTGGTGCTGCGGTTTTTCCCATGCCACCGGTCCACGCCGGAATACTGCCGTCGGCGTTGCCTGCCTGTTGGGCGCCGATTGGGGTCAGGCTCTTGCCCAACTGGGCGGCTTCGTCGGCGGGAACCGCGGCAAGTACTGCACCAGAGAGTGCTGTGAGCGACAGAGCCCCGGCTTTTAGCCAGGTTGTTATTGGAGTCATTGAGTCTTTCCTCGACGAGCAAAAGTGAGACGGACTTGCATGAAGACGCCCGGAGAAACGGGCGAAGGCAATTGCCTTGAGCACAAACTAGCGATCACGCACTGGCTAGAACGTCCCCCGGATGGGGGGCGGCAGTGGGGGGCAATATCGGCCGCAGGCTCTGGCATCGGGATCGCAAAACTCATCCCCCGGGATGAGTTTTGCGATTCACTCCTTCGTCTCTTACCGCACCGGCAAGCAAGCCTTTAGCGTTGGCAACCAACAATAAAACCAATAGGGAAGCCACATGCATAACCTCAACAAGGGCTGGATTTTCCAGCGCGCGGTGCTGGCTGCCGCCATCGCCCTGGGCTGTGTCGTCGACGCACAGGCCGTTGCCTTCAACATCGGTGAAATCGACGGTTCGTTCGACTCCTCGTTGTCCGTGGGTGCCAGTTGGGCGACCAGCAGCCCCGATCGCGATCTGATCGGTGGCAACAATGGCGGCGACGGCCTGGCGCAGACCTCCGATGATTCGCACCTGAACTTCAAGAAAAATGAAACCTTCTCGAAGATCTTCAAGGGCATCCACGACCTGGAACTCAAGTACGGCGACAGCGGTGTCTTTGTACGCGGCAAGTATTGGTACGACTTCGAACTCAAGGACGAAAGTCGCCCGTTCAAGGACATTGATGACCACGGCCGCAAGGAGGGCGCCAAATCTTCCGGCGCGCAAATTCTCGACGCGTTCGTCTATCACAACTATCAGGTTGCCGATCAACCAGGCTCCGTGCGCCTGGGCAAGCAGGTGGTGAGTTGGGGGGAGAGCACGTTCATCCAGAACGGCATCAACTCGATCAACCCGATCGACGCCGCCGCTTTTCGCCGCCCGGGTGCCGAAATCAAGGAGGGCCTGATTCCGGTCAACATGTTCTATGTGTCGCAGAGCCTGACGGAAAACCTGGCGGCCGAAGCGTTCTACCAGCTTGAGTGGGACCAGACCGTCGTCGACAACTGCGGGACCTTTTTCGCCCAGCCCGATGTGGTGGCCGATGGCTGCAACAACAACCTGCGGGCGTTGGCACCGCGCTCGGCGATTCCGGCGGGCGGCCTGGCCGCCTTGCAAAATGTCTTTGGGGCCGACATCGATCAGGAGGGTGTGAAGGTTCCCCGAGGCCCGGATCGGGATGCACGTGACGACGGTCAGTTTGGTATTGCCCTGCGCTACATGTCCGACGCACTCGACACCGAGTTCGGTGGCTATTACATGAACTATCACAGCCGCCTTCCATTCTTCAGCGCCACGGCGGCCAGCCAGCAGGTGTACAACCAAGCGCAGGCAGTGCTGACCGGTCCTGCAGCCGCCTTGCAGCCAATCGCCGTGGCGGCCAATTCCCAGTACTTCATCGAGTACCCGGAAGACATTCACCTGTACGGCCTGAGCTTTTCCACGACGCTGCCGACCGGTACCGCCTGGTCGGGTGAAATCAGCTATCGGCCCAATGCACCAGTGCAGTTGAACACCCAGGACATTTTGTTCTCCGCGGTCGGTCCGTTGGGCGGGCCGGTCCTGCCCAACGCTTCGCTGCTGGACGTCGCTCCTGGCCAGGACTTGCACGGCTATCGTCGCAAGGAGATCACCCAGTTTCAGAGTACCCTTACGCACTTTTTCGACCAGGTCATGGGCGCCGATCGCCTGACGCTGGTCGGTGAAGTGGGCGTGGTGCATGTCGGCGGCCTGGAAAGCAGTTCCGACGCCCGCTACGGTCGTGATCCGGTCTACGGCCAGGGGCCGCTGCCGGCGAGTGCCGGGGGAGCCATCGATACCTGTCGCCAACTCAACCTGGGCACGGTGGGAGCCAATGGCAAAAACCTGACCCGTTTCTGCAAGGACGATGGCTATGTCACCAGCACTTCCTGGGGTTACCGTGCCCGGGCAATCTGGGACTACAACAACGTGTTCGCCGGAATCAACCTGAAGCCGAACATTGCCTGGTCCCACGACGTCGAGGGGTACGGCCCGAACGGTCAGTTCACCGAAGGCGCCAAGGCCGTCAGCCTTGGGCTCGATGCGGTGTACAGCAACACCTATAGCGCAAGCCTGTCTTACACCAACTTCTTTGGCGGCGACTACAACACCTCGGTTGATCGTGACTTTGCTGCGTTGAGTCTCGGCATGAACTTCTGATTGCTGCCGGTTTTTCCCATCGGATTTAGGCGGCTCACGAGCCGCTCTTTTTTATTTTCATCGGCGGCCGGACATCCCCCATCGAGGGGGTCATAGCGTTGCATTCGCTTCGATACCCTTAGTCGAACTCAAGATGCGAGTTCCCCATGTCTTTGGCAATCACCCATAAAAAACCGCACGCGCCGCACTGTGTCCAAGCCATTGTGCCGCGCCCGCGTTTGCGCCGGGCGTTGCTCGACGCCCCTTGGCCGGTGCGCCTGCTCTGCGCCCCGGCAGGCAGTGGCAAGACCTTTTTGCTGCATGAATGCGCCCAGCACTGTCCCGTCGGTACGCGCCTGCTTTGGTGCGACCTGAAAGGGCAGTCATTCGGAGCAGACGGTTTCATCGAAGTATTGGCCCGGCAATTAGGCGTGTCGCATGACATGGCCAGCGTACAAACCTGCCTTGAACAACAGGCGACCCCTCTGTGGCTGATGGTCGACGATTATCCCCGCACCACCGACAATGCCTTGGACAGCGTGCTCAACAGCTTTCTGCTGTCGACTTCCCACCAGGTCCACTGGTGGATCGCCAGCCGTCGACGACCCAATTGCCAACTGATGCGCTTGTTACTGGAAGGGAAACTGCTGGAACTTGGCATTCGCGAATTGGCCTTGACGAACTCTGAGCTGGAGGAGTTGCTGGGACGTGAAACGCTTCAACTCGCTCCGTGCGCTGCGCAGCAAATGCTGGATTCGACTGGGGGCTGGTACGCGGGGATTCGGATGCAGCTCCTTGGCCAGCGGCGTGGGGTGAGGCCTGTCAGCCCCCATAACGGCTTGCTGATAGAGCGATACCTGGAGAGCGAAGTGCTCAATGGGCTACCGCCGCAGTGGCGTGAGTGGCTTTGCACTTTGGCTTGTTTGCCAGGTTTTGATGCCGCGCTTTGCGATTACCTGATCGGAACAGTCGGTGGCGGCCGACTGATGAGGCAGCTGTATGAGACGGGCCTGTTTGTCGACTCGATGTACTGTGGCGCTGCACGCTACCGTGTGCAGCCTGCGGCAGCCGGGCTGTTATCGGCACGACTGTCCCTTGAGCAAAAAAAAGCATTGTTCATTCGCGCATGCCACTGGTGTATTGCTGCGAAACAGGAGCACCAGGCCATCGAATATGCGTTGCTGGCCGGACAGGAGGACGTCGCTGTGTCCGTACTGCAGACGTTCAGCCACGATCGTTTACTGCAAGGTCAGGAGCTGGCGCGGGTGCTCCACTGGTGCGAGCAGTTGTCGGTGCCGAGGTTGAGCGACTCGCTTGAACTCGTGACCCTGGTTGCATGGGCGCAGCTACTTGGTGGTCGTCTGGCACAGGCACAACGCTGGACGAACCGTTTGCAGCGCTTTATGCCGCAGCCTGATGCGAACAGGCAACGCGCGGGACTGGCACAGTGGCAAGTATTGACCGCGACCATCGCCTGTCATCGAGCTGATACCCCAAGCCAGGAGCTGGCGCTGGAAGACGCCGTGGACTGTCTGGCGGAGGATGCCTGGGTGCAACGGTCGCTGGGGCAGGCCACGCTAATAGAACTGGCGCTGAGCGAAGGACGGCTAGGGCTCGCTCGGCAGCGCATTCGCAGTGCCTTGGCGATGGCTCGTCGACACGCCAGCCTGGCGATTGAAGGGATTTTGTTGCTGCAGTATGTCGATTTTCTGGAAGTTCGTGGCGAGTTGAAGCGTGCAGACATGCTGCTTGATCGAATGTATTTCGAACTCAAAACCGTTTCCAATACCGAGACTGACTTTTTGGGTGCCCGTATACGCATACGACACGCCGGGGTCCTGGTGCAATTGGGTCGCTGTTCAGAGGCGACGCGTTTTTTTCAGTCGGGCCTCGAGGCGTCGCTTGCGTGTCAGGATCCGCTGGCTATTCGGGGGTATCTGGGCCTTGCCGACATGGCGGCGACAAAGAACGAACTGGAGCAGGCATTCATTCACTTGGGCAACGCCAGTCGCTTGCAGCAATGCCAGCAAGTCGCGCAACCGCTCTATGAGTGCCAACTGACGCTGGCCTACTCAAGGCTTTGGTTATGCCAGGGACAGCACGCTAAAGCAGAGCGCGCATTGGCTCAGTGCCTGGCGTTGTATCAAGGCCGAACGGTTCTCGGTCATCCGGAGTTGCTGCCACGTCTAGCGCTGCAGCTTGCGCAAGTGCAGATGGCCGCAGGTCACAATGTCATTGCCGGGCTGGAGGACATGCGCCTGGAGGCGCAAGCGCAAGGCCGCTGGGCACTGGTGTGCAAGCTGTGGCTCTGCCTCGCCCAGGCATTCGATTTCAATGGTCAGAGAAGCCAGGCCGGGCATGCCTTGATGGAAGGCTTGAGGTTGTCCCGCCGACTCGGATTGAGCGGCATCGAGCGAAGTTTCAAGATGCAGGGGCATGGGCTAATGGTGATCGATCAAGCATCAAAAATTTCAGTCAGCGATGTCAGGCTCAGCCGGCGGGAACTCATTGTCCTGGAAATGATTGCCCAGGGATTGTCCAACCGGGAAATTGCCGAAGGGCTGCACCTTTCATTGCATACCATCAAAAGTCACGCGCAGAAGATTAACGCCAAGCTGGGGGTATCGAGCAGAAGCCAGGCCATTGCCCAGGCAAAGTTATTGGGGATGATCGCCTGAGCCTTGTGTGATGAGTCAGCACCCGAAAACAGGCACCGATTTCCCCCATCAGGGGGATCAAGCCCGGGTGAATATGCCGCCAAAGTCTTGGCTGTCGATGACCTGAGTGCTGTGGCAATTTCATGGACAGTGACTATGCTCAGGCCCGGATATTTCCGTCGTCGTTACCCTGCGCATTCACCGGGAGGCGAACATAAGGGGTGCGAGCGGAGAGCGCGAAGTCGGGATCGGACAATACTTTCCCAGCGCTGCCGAGTATCAAGCGACCTTCACTCCGGCTTTGTTTTTTTGACCATTTTTCAAGGGACTACCCGCTATGACGTTCACCAGGAACCTGCTCGCTTCGCTCATCAGTTGTTCGATATTAGCCCTGTCAGCCCCAGCGATGGCGGGGAAGATGGAAAGCGAGGACTCCGCGATTGGAAAACTGGAGTTCGATGGTGGTTATCCTACCCAGCCCACCATGACCAAGCTGCTGGGCGAGATGGATTTGATGCGGGCGACCGACGCCTATCTCTGGGGTATTCCTGCTGCCGGGATGATCGAATGGAAGAACGCCCAGAACAACGTCTTCAAAATCCAGGATGGCCAACTGGTCTCCTACATCACCCAGAAGCAGAAGCAGGGCATTCTCACGCCTAACTACACAACCCCCTACATTGCTACCTTCGCCGATCTGTCCAAGACCGGCCCGATTGTGCTGACCCTGCCCAAGGGCCTGATGGCGGGCATGGTCATGGATGTACATCAGCGTGTTCTGGAAGACCTAGGTGTGGTAGGCCCGGATAAGGGCGAAGGTGGCAAATACCTGTTCCTTCCGCCGGGGCACGAGCCCATCGCGCCTGAGGGTTACTTCGTGATACCGGCGAAGTCCAACATCGTGTTTTTCGGCGTGCGCTTGTTGGGCAAGGACAAGGCCGAGGCTGTCAAGACCCTGGTGCCGCAGATCAGTACTGCGCTCTATAAAGACGGCAAGCTCGGTGAGAGCTGGCCCGTGCTCCCGGCCGGCGAGCAGCCATGGAGCCAGACGCCACGCACCGGCATGGACTATTGGAAGAGCATCAACCAACTGGTGCAGCAAGAAGTGGTTGAGGATCGTGACCGCTTCATGATGGAACACTTGCGGTCCCTCGGCATCGAGAAGGGTAAGCCCTTCGAACCGGACGCCAATCAGAAAACAGCCCTCGAAAAAGGTGCCGTGCTGGGCCAGGCCATGGCCAAGGCCAACAACTACGCCAAACGTTTCGAACCGCCATTCTGGAAAGGGACGCACTGGAAACATGCCATCACCGTGAGTACCAATCAGCGCGCGGAGAACTGGGACCAGTTCGACGAGCGCGCCTCCTGGTTCTATGAAGCGGTCTCGATCTCCAAGGCCATGCTCACCCAAACCCCGGGTGTGGGGCAGCGGTATATCGTGACTTACCAGGACAAGGACGGTAACTGGCTGACCGGCGAGAACACCTACAAACTGCACGTTCCCGCGAATGTACCCGCCAAGCAGTTCTGGTCCTCCACAGTGTATGACGAGAAAGAGCGGCAGATGATCGTCAATGACGAAAAAGCGCCGGACATTGCTGCCGGCAAGCAGGGGCTGAAGGAGAACGCCGACGGTTCGGTGGACATTTACTACGGACCCAAGCCGGTGAAAGGCTTCGAACAGAACTGGGTGCAAACCAATCCCGGCGATGGCTGGTTCACCTACTTCCGCTTTTATGCGCCGACCGAAGCTTTCTTCGACAAGTCCTGGACGCTGGGCGATATCGAAAAGGTCAAATGAGTACCGGTCCCATGACCGCACTGGCGCAGGTTCTAGCCCTGGAACAACGCATGAGCCGCTCGATCATCGGTCAGGAGCGGGTCGTGCGCAGTATTCTGCTGTGCCTGTTATGCGATTCCAACCTGCTGCTTGAAGGCATGCCCGGGCTAGCCAAGACCCGTGCCATACGCAGCCTGGCCAATAATCTGGATGCGAGCTTCCGGCGCATCCAGTTCACCCCGGACCTGCTTCCTGCCGACATCACAGGCTCGGAAATCTACGTGCCGGATGCGGCCTCGCTGGAGGCCGCGTTCCAGTTCCGACAGGGGCCGGTGTTCGGCAACCTGGTGCTGGTGGACGAGATCAATCGAGCCCCGGCCAAAGTACAGTCGGCGTTGTTGGAGGCCATGGAGGAACGGCAGATTACCGTCTCCGGCAAGACCTATCGGCTGCCCCGACTGTTCATGGCCCTGGCCACACAGAACCCGGTGGAGCAGGAGGGCACCTATAATTTGCCAGAGGCGCAACTCGACCGCTTTCTGATGAAGATTCAGGTCGATTACCCGTCGGCAGACAGCGAAAAAGGCATCCTCGACCTGGTCCGCGGTGAACAACAGCGCTCTTACGCCGAAGCCGAATCTGCGTCCGACGAAGTAACGGCGAGCGAGGCACCCGAGCGACTCTCGGTGGAGGTGGTGTACCAAGCCTGGCGCGCGGTGGCTGAAATCCACGTCAGCGAGCCGATCAAGGACTACATCGTCGGCATCGTCCAGGCCAGCCGCTATCCCGGGCAGCACGATGAGGAACTCGCACAATGGCTGTCGATCGGGGGCAGCCCGCGAGCCACCCTTGGACTGGAACGTGCCGCGCGGGCTCACGCCTGGCTGGCAGGTCGAGATTATGTCGACGATGGTGACGTGCGCGCGGTAGCCCATGACGTTTTGCGCCACCGTCTGGTGCTGTCGTTTCAGGCGGCAGCCTCGGGAGTGACGGTCGAACAGGCGATTGACCGGATCCTGAGTCTCGTCATTGCGGGTTGATACCGATGAAAACCGATGAGGGTGTCTACGTCGACCTGGAGGAATTGATCGCCTACGGCGCGGTGACCCAACAGATGGCCGTCAGCTTCCCACGGGTGAGCAATAACCTGCAGCTGGGTAATCGGCCGTCGCGCCTGAATGGTCGCGGGGGGGCATTCGATCAGATCAGGCCCTACCTGCAAGGCGATGACGTGCGCGACATCGACTGGAACGTTACCGCGCGCATGGGCGGTGCACCCTTCGTACGGGTCTTCAACGAGGAGCGGCAGCGCACGCTGCTGGTACTGGTCGATCAGAGCAGCGATATGTTCTTCGGCACCCGCGTACAGCTCAAGTCGGTGCTGGCGGCCAGGACCGCCGCGCAGTTGCTTTGGCTCGCGCAACATCGTAAACAGCCCTTCGGCGTCGTCATCGCCAGCGAGCAGCAGGTCTTCAGTTGTCCACCACGCCAGCACCGAGGGCACTTGATCCACGTATTCGCGCAACTGGTGCACGCTAACCGTGCGCTGGCTGCCGACGCTGGCGAGACTCACGCGGCGGCGCAGATTCCACTGGCCTTGCGCCGGCTGCTCCGACTGGTGTCCCGTGATGCCCTCGTAGTCCTAATCAGCGATTTCCACAATTTCCACGACGAAGCCTGGTTGCTGGTCGACGAAATCGCCGCCCGGACACAGGCCTTGGCGATTCCGGTCTTCGACGGAATCATCGACAAATGGCCGAAGCAGGGACAGTTCCTGGCCACCTACGGCGGCATCACGGCAGAATTACGTTTTTCCTCCGGCCAGCAGCGCCAGGGTATCGAGGACCGCGCCCGACGTAATCTTTCTGTACTGGAGGCGCGCCTCGCCCAGGCGGGGATGGGGGTGTCGCCGTTTTGCACCTATGAGTCGGCGCAGACCCAATTGAGTAGGGCGCTGAGCCTGGTGGGCGGTGGAAGATGAGTACGCCGATGCGCAGCGAAGTGCCTGGAATGGACTTGCCTGACCTGGCTGAGCTGGTTATGCCCACGCCGGTGAGCCTGTTTCCGCAGACCCTGGCCTGGCAGTTGCTGCTCGCTGCCATCGTGCTCGTGCTGTTGATTTACCTGCTTGTGCATTACCGTCGCTATGTGCGTCGACGTTGGCGACGCCAAGCGGTAAGTCTGGCATCGGCGGCGCGAGTAAGTGGCAGCAGCAATGACTGGTTCGTACTGATCAAGCGCGTGTGCCTGCTGCACATGCCCCGCGGGCAAGTGGCGGCGCTTGACGATGACGCAGTATTGGCGCGTCTGACAATGCTGGATGAATCTGCACGCCAGGCGTTGCTCGACCGTCATTATCGGCACGCAGATCGGTTGACCGATTCGACCAACGAGAAGGTGGCCGACGCGTTTGACCAATGGCTCAAGGGGCTGCCTGATGCTCGATAGCGTGTTGGCGCTGCTGCACAGGCTCACATTCGAATGGCCGTTAATGTGGCTGGCGCTGCCGATGCCACTTCTGATTCGACTGCTGCCGGCGCCACGCCTTGTCCACCGTGACAGTGTGCGCGTGCCCAACCTTGCGAATCTGTTGGGGCCTGATCAACGACCTGCCTCCGTGCCTGGGCAGGATCGGTTTCTCTGGGCCGCGTTTGCTTTCTTCTGGTGCTGCCTGGTGTTTGCCTCCACTCGCCCGCAGTTGCTCATGCCAGCCAGTTACCGCGAGGTCCCGGTGCGTGATCTGGTGCTGGTTCTGGACGTTTCGGCATCCATGGCCACCGAGGACATGCAAGACGGCAAGGGTGGCAGGATCACCCGCATGGCTGCTTTGCAGGAGGCGGTGCGCGCCTTTATCGAGGCACGCAAGGACGACAACATTGGCCTGATCGTTTTCGGTAGCCAGGCCTATCCGTTCGCGCCGCTAAGTCGCGATCACCGCGTTCTGTTGGAGCGTGTGGACGAGTTGAAACCGGCCATGGCAGGGCCACAGACCAGTATCGGCGACGCGCTTGGCAGTACGGTGAAGATGTTCCGCAATGTGCCAGCTTCGGGTGAGGGCATGGAGCGCGTGGTGGTACTGCTGACCGATGGTAAGGACACCTCATCGGTATTGCCCCCCGAGGTGGCCATTCGCCTGGCCCGTAAGGAACACGTGAGCATCCATACCATTGCACTCAGCGAGGGCACGGATGAAGGCAGCGACTCGCAATTGTTGCGCAGGATCGCCAGCGAGACGGGGGGCACCTTCCACATTGCCAGCCAGAGTGCCCGATCGCTGCAGGAGGTTTATGCCAACCTTGACCGCATTACCCCACGCAAAGTGCGCAAGCTGGGCTGGTCCTACCGCCAGCCGCTGTACTGCTATCCACTGCTGGCGGCGTTGGGTGGCCTCGGCTTGATCGTCTTGCGGCTGAGGCGAAAGCGAGGCGGGCATGACTGACCTGCATTTCCTGCGTCCCTGGTGGTTGCTCGGCGTCGTGCTCTGCGCCCTGTTGACCGTCGTCGCTCGACGGCGACGTACCGGCCGTTCGCAATGGCATCAGGTACTGGACGCCAAACTCGCCAGCGCACTGATCCGGGCCCACACAGGCCGCTATAGTGTGGGTACGGTTGAACTACTGGGGCTGCTGGTTTGCCTCGGACTGCTGGCCTTGGCTGGACCGACCTGGAGCAAGCAGTTGCCGGACGAACTCAAGGACCAGGCGGCGGTAGTCATTGTGTTGGGCAACGGCAACAGCATGTATGCCGGGGACATTGCTCCCAATCGCAACCGCGCGGCCAAGGGCAAGATCGAGGGCCTGCGGCGCCTGATGCCGCAAGCTACGTTCAGTGTGATCGCCTATGCCGGTACCGCTCACCTGGTGATCCCTGCGACCCGTGACGACAGCTTCTTCGAGCTGTTTCTCAACCCTCTGGAACCGGACATCATGCCGGCCAATACGCTGGCAAACTCCGGCCTAAGCATGGCCCTCGACCTGGCGCGGCAGGCCGCTGCCAGCGCCAGCATGCCGGCTAATATCGTTCTGATCACAGATCGTCTGTCTGCCCAGGAGCGCGATGATCTCGAGGCGTTCTACAAGGATTTTACCTCCATCGAAGTGTTGGTCGTTGGCACCGCAGAGGGAGGCCCCCTGCGCTTCGCTCCGGCGAATATGGCACCGTCGGAAACGGGAGTTTCGCTGGACGACTTCGCCGCTCTGAAGGCAGAAGGCATGCCTGTCACGGGAATTGGCAGTGACGATCAGGACCTGACCTGGCTGCAACAGAACATTCGCCGCACTCTGACCCGGACGCACAACGGTGATAACCAATGGCACTGGCAGGATAGCGGCTACTGGCTGGTACTTGCCATGTTGCCGTTGGGACTGCTGCTGCAGCGCCAACTACGCGCGCTCAGCTTCTTTCTTCCTTGGGTGCTGCTGACGGGGGCGTACACCCCCGATGCCCGTGCGGACTGGCAGGATCTGTGGTGGACTGCCGATCAGCAGGGCCAGCAGGCAATGGACAACGGGGATTACGCACGCGCGGCGCAGCGCTTTACTGATCCTTACCGTAAGGGGCGGGCCTATTATTTGGCCAAGGACTATCCCCAGGCTGCCGCGGCGTTCAGCCAGGTTCAAACGGCACAGGGATACTTCTATCTTGGCAACAGCCTGGCCCAGCAGCAGCGCTACCAGGCAGCGCTCAGTTCCTACCGCCAGGCTTTGTTCCTGAAAAGCGATTTCGTCGAGGCTCGCGATAACGCCAAGGCGATGCAGGCACTGCTGGACGAGTTGGCCAAACATCCTGGTGAGCGGCAAAAAGCACAGCCCGGTGACAATGACTTTAGCTCCATTCGCATCGACCTCCAGCCTCGACAAATCTCGCAGGGTGCTGGCCCCATCGCGCACACCATGAGCGATGATGAGTTGAACCAGTGGATGGCCAACGTGAAGTCATCGCCAAGGGATATGCTCAAAGCGCTGTTCCTGTTACAGACACAGGAACGCTACCAGCAGGAGGGGCGCTGATGTCCAGGTGGTTGTTGGCCGTCGCGACGTTGTTTGTGTCATCCATGTTGGCCGCCGCAACACTTCCTGCGTGGCAGGCTACAGTGGACATACAGCCGCTTGGCATGGCGAAGTTGCCGGACGTTGTGGTGCCCAAACAGAGCGTGATATTGAAAGTCACTGTGTGGATGCCGGAGAAGGTCAATTGGTATCCGCGCTATCCGCAGTGGGACATGCCCGGTGCAGTCCTGTTGCCGCTGCTGATGTTGTCGCCGACAATTGAACGCGAACAGGCCGGCTCCACTCAGCGGGGCGCGACCCAGAATTACCTGCTCACACCGCTGGCGGAAGGCACCCTGCGACTGGCGCCGACGCAGATCACGGTTTACCCGGATTTAGCGGATTCGCCCGTCTTGCCGTTCGCGCCTATGCAATTGCAGGTGGCGTTGCCAAACGCTGCCGGCTGAATCGAACAGTTCCTCCCGGCAACGGCCCTCAAGGCCACCCAGCAGTTCTATTTGCAGACGGGTGAAAATGAGCCGCAGGAGGTTGCCCCGGGTAATCTGGACCAGTTGATGCTGCAAAACGGACAGGTACTTGAACGCCGAATTACTATCGAAGCTCAGGGCATCCAAGGTAACCAGATCCCACCACTGCCTGTCGATGGCGATTCGCTGCAGCATCAGGCGCAAGCGCTCGACCTGAACAATTATGGCGATTTCACAGGTGGCAGGCGTATCGAACACTGGTTTTATGCACCTGGGGAGCAAAATCGCATCCAGCTGCGACCCCTCGCGGTCCGCTGGTACGATCTGGGCTCGGGTACATTCAAAACCGAGCATTTGGCCGGGAGCACGATTCACGCGGTGGCGCACGAACAAGCTGATTCGCGGCTGCGGCTTTCCTGGTGGGAACGACTGACACTGCTGTCGTCGCGGCAGATGGTCGTGTTACTTGCAATCTGCGTCTTATTGGTCGCTATCATCCGTTATCGGCGATTCATTCTATTTGCTTTGCAGCATGGGATGAACAGTGGCCGTCGCTGGGTGCGTGAGACCGAGGGTTTTCAGTTCCTCAAACTGTGCGGTTACATCGGCGTATGCGGCTTGGGCAACGGCGGCGCACAGCATGCTCTCCAGCATTGGTTACAGGGCGGGGTCGTTGGTGAGCATCTGGAAAGCTGCGAAGCTATTCAGCGATTGAATAGGAGTCGGTACGGTGTGCAAATTTCGAAGATGCCGTCACGCTTGGACGTTCTCGGTGAATTGCTGATCCTGCGTCGTCGACTTGTGACCGTTGGTAGAACCCCGCTCAGGAGTCGATACGACTTACCTGGGCTGGAATGCTGACGCTCCTGGCGTTACGCATGTTCGCCCCGGCCTCGAACGCGGTAGAGGGATAATATGAGGCGCTAGCGTTCCGCGCCGACAGAGCTGAGTAGGAGATGGAGGACACTCGAGTGTTGACGCCAATGTCGAATTGACCCATCTGCTGACGCAAGACTACCTCACCTTTAAATCGGCACAACTCCAGTAAAGGTAGTCGTTCGCGAGGAGTCTGACCGGGTCAATGAGATCTTGGCAACTGGGTCAATTTGGCGTCGGCGCCTACACTACCGTTGGCTAAAGGCAGAGTTCGGCTAGATGCATCGGTGGCTAGGTCCGGGTTTACGGGAATTATCTCGAATTATCTCGCCAACTATAGTTGGTCATTTTTTAACCAGGGAAGCGTTACTGCCTCTACTTTCAACCCTCTGCCAACATAAGGCCGAAAGATCTCGCCGAGCGGCAACCGCCAGATCCGGTGGAACCTATATTCCGGATGCTAGAAACTGGTAAGGGGTGAACAGCGATGAAGATCACTGGACGAGTCGAGATTGAGGCAGTCACTGATGTACAGTGCGACGTTTGCCGGTGCTCAACCCGTTTAGATACTGGTGGGCTTCAGTTCGCCACTGTTCAAACGCACTGGGGGTTCGGTACCAAGCATGACGGCGAGCGCTATGAACTTCATCTCTGTGAAAAACTGCTTCTTCGGAACGGTTGCCTACCTCAAGCAAGAGCGGTGCATACAGAATCTTTTCGATCAGAATGACCAGACATCAACCGCTGATGATTTTGGTTTGATCGCCAAAAATGATTTTTTCGGTGACTCCCACTAGGAAGGGGCGTCGCCTGCGTAGAATGCGGAGCTGAGTCCCATCACTTGGGCTTCTTGGGCGTTGGCGGTGCTGGTACCAAATCCATGCAGTCATGGAACGCTCTAGTCGGATCTTCGATCTGTCGCCTTTGGCACCGGCAGTCGGCGGGCTGGTTTATTGGGGGGAGCGTGCACCTGGTGACAGATCGATAATGCTTCAATGCGGACCGCTCACTTTCGGTGAGAGCCGAATCAAAAACCTTCGCGATCACCCGATGTCCGGTCTGCATGAGTAAGTTTCACCACGTTCGACTTCATCTCGTCTGGCAGCTCAAATGGGCACCGAAGGTCCAGATGGGTACCAGGGCGGCTTGTTTATCGCCTGCAGATGCTGCTCTTCGACTTCCTTCAAATTGCTGAAATACGCGCTGGAACAATACGCCCGACTGAGATCAGAGCGCACCCTTTTGCGGTTTTCGTAACCCCGAAGGCTTGTGACAATCTTTATTGTTTGCAATTGAGCCATTTATTTGGAGATATGGAGATTTGTGACAAACTTTATTTTCAAAGTGCTAGCTCAGTAATGCCATACAGGCCGCGGATTACGCAGGGGGTTGTGACAATCTTTATTGTTTCGTCACAAAAACGGGTTTGATGAATAAAAACTGTCGCAACAGGAAGGGAGCCATTCATTGGCTCCCTTCTTGTATCCGGCAATCGATCAACGATGCCTGGCGGGTGTGGACGAGCGCTCCATTTGGGGAACGTTGTTGCACTGTTTAGAGGCGGTTTCTGCTTCGTTTTAGCTGTGCTGTGGTTGAAAACAGTCACTTTGTACTTTGGCGTGGATTTTGCGATGGCCTGGTTGAGCTAAATCAACGAGGACGATTCATGCTTGCCAACAGCCGCTTCATTTCTTGTTTTCTTCCATTTGCCTTTCTCCCTCTGGCCGAAGTTGCTCAGGCTGAAAAACAGTCATCTTTTTCCATTCTGGAGCAGCTCTCTGCTACTGCGACCAAGTTGGAACACGGTCAGTATGCGGGGAATTTCTATGTACCTTCTTCGCTGGAGAATGTCAGTTGGGGGTACTTGCCGAATCGCACCGCGAAGCCGGTGTTGACCGTCCCATCCGGAAGCGTGGTGACCTTTGACACGTTGTCTCATGAAGGCCTCATGGAAGATCAGGGGCGAGATCCGGTCGCCTATTTTGGAGCGCACGGCGTCAAGCCAGGGCAGGTGTTGAAGGAAGCGATTGCCTTGACAGCCTCCGATCGCGCACATGATTTCGCCAAGGATGGGCCCCACGTGGTCACGGGACCCGTTGCCGTGAAAGGAGCGCAGCCGGGCGATGTGCTCAAAGTTGAAATTCTGGCAGTCGAGCCACGGGTTCCCTATGGCGTTATTTCAAGTCGACACGGCTTTGGCGCGCTTCCGGGCGAATACCCCAAAAAACCGGCCCAGGCCAATGCCAGCGCCGAGCATCCGGAGCGTTACGGCAACCTGTCGATCTTCACTCCCATCGAACAGGGCGAGGAGGGGTATGTCGGCACGCTGGATGGCGGCGCGGGCAAGAAGATCCGATTTCCGTTGCATCCCTTCATGGGCATCATGGGCGTTGCGGCTAACACCGACCAGCCCGTACATTCTGTTCCCCCGGCCCACTATGGCGGCAATCTGGACGTGAACGATCTGGGCGCGGGCGCCACAGCCTACTACCCGGTAATGGTCCCCGGTGCGCTGTTCTACACCGGCGATAGCCACTTTGTTCAAGGGGATGGCGAGGTGGCGCTGACTGCGCTTGAAGGTTCGGCCCGGGCAACCTTTCGCCTAACGTTGCTGAAAAGCGGCGCCAAGCAAATTCCTGGCAGATCGATTTCCCAACCGATGGGCGAAACAGATGATTTCTGGATCACCCTTGGGTTGGATGAGGATCTGGACGAGGCCATGAAAAAGTCCACACGCGAAGCGATCCACTTCCTCAAGACGAAATACGGCATCGATGAAGCGATTGCGTTCGCCTACCTCAGTGCCGCGACTGATTTTCAGGTCTCTCAGGTGGTCGATAGAACCAAAGGCATCAACTCAATGATCCGCAAGGCAGACTTCAGCGAGTTCGAGGATTAAAAGCTGCAACGCCTCTAGCCCTTGGGCAATTGAAGACAACGATGATTTATGAATGCCCGATCATTGCTTCAATCAAACCCAGGCAGTGCCTGACCTGCGGCGAGTTATCCCCAGCGCGGCGACTGAGAATGATCGGTGAAACCGCCGCCGACTCGCTCAGCGGCGCGTAGACGATATCGTCGCGGTGCTGGCGCTGTACCGAGGCGGGCACCAGCGTTATCCCCAGGCCCGCAGCCACCAGCCCGAGCGCAGTCTGCAGTTCATTGGTCCATTGGATCACCTGCACGCTCAGGCCCTGATTGGTGAACAAAGCCATGATGTGGTCGGCATAGCTTGGGCGCGGCGTGACGGGGTAGAGCACGAATGGTTCAAAGGCCAGGCGCACCAGGTCGATTGGCCGGCCGATCATCGGATGTCCACAGGGCAGGGCGACCACCAGCGGTTCTTCGCGCAGCACGTGCTGGTCGATGGCCGGGTCCTTGATATGGATGCGCCCGAAGCCGATATCGATGCGTCCTGCTTTCAGGGCTTCGACCTGTTGCAGGGTGATCATTTCCTGAAGGCCCAGCTCCAGTTCCTGTTGGTTGCGCAGCTGGCGAATCAGCTCGGGCAGCAGGTCGTAGAGGGTCGAAGGCGCAAAGCCGATGCGCAGCCACTGGCGCTCACTGTTGGCGATACGTCGGGTGCCGTCGCCAATCTGTTCCAGCTGGTCCAGCAACATTGCACTTTGCTCGTAAAAGTAGCGCCCGGCCTCGGTCAGGCGCAACGGTCGGCTGCGCTCCAGCAGTTCGACGCCCAGGGTTTCTTCCAGCTGCCGGATCTGCCGGCTCAAGGGCGGTTGGGCAATGTGCAGTTGTTCGGCGGCGCGGGTGAAGTTCAGGGTCTGCGCCAGCACCCGGAAGTAACGCAGATGGCGCAGTTCCATGATACCTCCTGGGTATTGTTGCCCACCCAACAGATATTGGACTGCTAGCCGGGGCTGACGCAAGCTGGCGCCTTGTGGATAACCAGACCCTGTGGATATCGTTCGCCAAGAACAATAAGAGGGCAGCCCATGAGCAGCCACCTGTTGAGCGAGCGCAGCTGTGTGTTTGAGCGCGCCGACCCTTATGCCGTGTCCGAGTACGTCAACCAGCATGTTGGGGGACATAGTCTGCGCTTGCCCCGCACCGGCGATCTGCAGGCGAGTATCAACCATCGAAAGTTCGCCAGCCTCGATCTGTGTCGCCTGAGTTATGGCGGCAAGGCACGGATCACTTCCCCAGCGCTGGGCACGTTGTATCACCTTCAGGTATTGCTCAGCGGACACTGCCAGTCCAGCTGTCGGGGCAACGAACATCACTATGTCCCCGGCGAGCTGATGCTGATCAATCCCGATGACCCGGTGGATCTGACCTACTCGGCCGACTGCGAGAAGTTCATTTTGAAAATGCCGGTCGGCCTGTTGGAACAGGCCTGCGTCGACCAGCGTTGGCAGGTGCCTGAAGGCGGCATCCGCTTCACCCGTGCGCGTCATGTCACGCACGAGCTTGAGGGGTTTGTCGGCCTGCTCGGGCTGATCTGCGAAGAAGCGGAATCCACCCAGTCATTGCTGCAGGTGCAGGAGCATTACGCCCGCATCGTTGCCAGCAAGTTGCTCAGCCTGCTGGGCAATAATGTCCAGCGTAGCGAGCCGGCGCAGCAGGCCCACTCGTTCGAGCAGCTGGCTGCTTATATTGATGCCCATGTGCAGCAGGACATCAGTGTTGCGCAACTGATGAACGTGGCGCGGGTAAGCGAGCGTTCCTTGTACTCATTGTTCGAACGCCATGCCGGCTTGTCGCCCAAGGGTTATGTGCGCCAGCGCAAACTGGAGCGAATTCATGCGGCCCTTCAAGACCCGGCAAGCTCGGTGCGCAATGTCACCGAAATCGCCCTGGACTTCGGCTTTCTGCACTTGGGGCGCTTTGCCGAAAGCTATCGCCAGCGCTTTGGCGAGCTGCCGTCGGTGACCTTCAAGCGTCACCGCTGACCCCTGATCGCGCCTTGCGCAAACTGGATATTGATTCGCAGGAATCGGCTATTGGCCCTTTTGCTGTGCTCCTAACCTGAGGCTGCGAACACTGCTCGGCAGGTTCGCCATACGGTTTCGATAACAACAACAAAAGAGACACGCCTCATGCGAACGATCGATATCAACAGCCTGATCGATCAGGCGAAGTTCAATGCCTTTCACTGGCGTGTGCTGTTCTGGTGCGCGCTGATCATCATCTTCGATGGCTACGACCTGGTCATCTATGGCGTGGTGCTGCCAGCGCTGATGCAGGAGTGGGGCATGACCCCCTTGCAAGCCGGTGCCCTGGGTAGCTACGCGCTGTTTGGCATGATGTTCGGGGCGTTGGTGTTCGGCCCGTTGTCGGACCGTATTGGCCGCAAGAAAGCCATCATGATCTGCGTAATCCTGTTCAGCGGTTTTACCGTGCTCAACGGTTTTGCCCGCAACCCCACCGAATTTGGTACCTGTCGTTTTCTGGCCGGGCTGGGTATCGGCGGGGTGATGCCCAACGTGGTCGCCCTGATGAATGAGTACGCGCCTAAGCGCATGCGCAGCATTCTGGTGGCGATCATGTTCAGCGGCTATTCGGTGGGCGGCATGCTCTCGGCGGGTCTGGGCATTGCGCTGTTGCCGCGTTTTGGCTGGCAGTCGGTGTTCTATGTGGCAATCATTCCGCTGCTGCTGTTGCCATTGATCCTTCGTTTTCTGCCTGAGTCACTGGGGTTTCTGGTGCGCCAGGGACGTACCGAACAAGCCAGCCAGTTGTTGGCGCGGGTGGAACCGAGCTACCAGCCTCAGGCGGGTGATTGTCTGGATGTGGCGACCGGCACGCAAGTCGGTGGCTCTGTGCCGCAGCTGTTTCGCGAAGGTCGGGCATTGAGCACCCTGATGCTCTGGGTGGCGTTTTTCTGTTGCTTGCTGATGGTCTATGCGCTCAATTCCTGGTTGCCCAAGCTGATGAATAATGCGGGCTACGGCCTGGGTTCCAGCCTGGCATTCCTGCTGGTGCTCAACTTCGGGGCAATCTTCGGTGCGGTGGGCGGTGGCTGGATGGGTGACCGCTTCAAGCTCGACCGAGTGCTGGTGGTGTTCTTTGCCGTGGCGGCCCTGTCGATCAGCCTGCTCGGCTTCAAGAGCCCGACCCCAGTGCTGTACCTGCTGATTGCCATCGCGGGGGCGACCACCATCGGCACGCAGATCCTGGCCTATGCCTGTGTCGCCCAGTACTACCCGATGGGCATTCGTTCCACCGGCCTGGGCTGGGCCTCGGGCATTGGGCGCAGCGGGGCGATTGTCGGGCCGATCCTGGGCGGCATGTTGCTGGGCATCCAGCTGCCGCTGGCGCTCAATTTCATGGCCTTTGCCGTCCCGGGGGCCGTGGCTGCGGTGGCCATGATGGTGTTTGCCGGCCGTGGGGTGGCGCAGGCCCGAGCTGGGTTGCCGGTATCGGGATAGGCCCGCCCTTGCAGGGGTGGGAGCGGGCTTGTCCCGCGATCTAATAACAACAATAAAAAGAGTGCACGAACCATGAACAACCTCCGCCAAGCCGGGTTGCTGCCCTTGTTCGGCCTGAGTTTTATCACCCAGGCCGCCGAAGCTGATTTCTTCAAGGATGCCGCCGCTACCCTGCAAGCCCGTAACTACTACTTCAGCCGCGACTTCTCCGGCATCGTCGGTGCCAACCAGCAGTCCAAGGCCGAGGAGTGGGGGCAAGGTTTCATCTTCAACTACAAATCCGGCTATACCCCGGGCGTTGTTGGTGTGGGTGTGGATGCCATCGGCCTGCTCGGGCTCAAGCTCGACAGCAGCCCGGACCGCACCGGCACTGGCTTGTTGCCGGTCCAGGACGATGGCCGGGCGGCCGATGAGTACAGCCGGCTCGGTGCGACCGTGAAGCTGCGGTACTCGAAAACCGAGCTCAAGGTCGGCGAGCTGCAGACCAACCTGCCGATCCTGCAGTACAACGACTCTCGCCTGCTGCCGCCAACCTACCAGGGCGCCAGCATCACCTCGGCCGAGATCAGCGGCCTCACTCTCCAGGCCGGCCACTTGAGTTCAACCAGCCTGCGCAATGAAGCCGGTGATGAAAAGTTGATTGCAATGCTCGGGCATTTGCCCCAGCGCCAGGCCGATAGCGATGCCTTCAACTTTGCCGGTGGCGATTACAGCTTCAACGCCAACCGCAGCACCTTGAGCCTCTGGTACGGGCGCCTGGAAGATATCTATCAGCAGGTTTTTTTCGGCCTCAAGCACAGTGAGCCGGTTGGCGATTGGGTGATGGGTGCCAACCTTGGCTACTTCAGCGCCAGGGAGCAGGGAGAAGCCCGCATTGGCGATGTCGACAACCAGGCGTTCTATTCGCTGCTGTCGGCCAGGCGCGGCGGCCATACTTTCAGCGTTGGCTACCAGGGCATCTTTGGTGATGATGCGTTTCCCAGAGTGTTTCCGAACATTTCGCCGCTGGGCAATGAAGTGCCGACCTATGAGTTTTCCTATGCTGATGAACGCTCCTGGCAGGTGCGTTATGACTACGATTTCGTGGCCATGGGCATACCGGGACTTACAGCGACGGTGCGCTATCTGAAAGGCAACAATGTCGACACCGGGCTTGGCTTCGAGGGCAAGGAACACGAACGCGATCTGGACCTGGGCTACGCGGTGCAGAGCGGGGTGTTCAAGGGGTTGGGAGTCAGGTTGCGCAACGCGGTGGCACGTTCGAGCTACCGCTCGGACATTGATGAGAATCGGGTGATTCTGACGTATACGTGGAGTCTTTTATAGGGCGATCGCGGGGCAAGCCCGTTCCCACAAAATGTGTAGGAGCGGGCTTGCCCCGCGATCGCTTCACCGTCCATCCCCACACTGGGCCACTGACCAGAGGATCGCTTAGACTGGCCGGACAACTACAACGAGTATCCTGGTATGGAGAGTCCCCTGCTCAGTGAGCGCAGCCGGGTTTTCGATCGTGCCGATCCTCATGCCGTGTCGACCTACGTCAATCAGCATGTCGGCGTGCACCACATCCGCTTGCCGCGCTACGGGCATCCCGAGGCATGCCTCGACCACCGCAAGTTTGCCAGCCTCGATTTGTGCCGGATCAGTTATGGCGGTGAAGTGCGGGTGATGTCGGCAGCCCTGGAGAACGTCTTTCACCTGCAGATCCTGCTGCGTGGCCACTGCCTGTGGCGACGCGGGCGTGCCGAGCGTTTGCTCGGGCCCGGCGAGCTGCTGCTGATCAACCCGGATGAACCAGTGGATCTCGCCTATTCGGCCGACTGCGAAAAATTCATCCTCAAGCTGCCCAACCGCCTGCTCGAAAGTGTCTGTGACGAGCAACGCTGGCAGCGCCCCAGCGAAGGCGTGCGGTTCATCCAGAACCATTACCAGTTGCTGGCGCTGGAAGGGTTTGCCGGGTTGCTGGCCATGGTCTGCCATGAAGCCGAAGCCAGCGAGCCATTGCTGCGGGTGCAGGAGCACTACAGCCAGATTGTCGCCAGCAAGCTTTTGACCCTGATGCCAACCAATGTCAGGCGCGAGGCGCTGGGCGGGCAAGCGTCGTCGTTCGAGCGTATTGCCGAGTACATCGAGGCAAATCTGAAGCAGGACATGTGCAGCGAGCAACTGGCCCGCCAGGCCAGCATGAGTCTGCGCTCACTGTACATTCTGTTCGAGCGCAACGCCGGCACCACGCCCAAGGTCTACATCCGCGATAAAAAACTCGCGCGCATCCGAGCCAGCCTCAGCGACCCGCAGTGTACGGTGCGCAATATCACCGAGCTGGCCATGGACTATGGCTTCGTCCACCTCGGCCGTTTCTCGGAAACCTACAAGTCGCTGTTCGGCGAACTCCCCTCCGATACCCTCAAGCGTCGCCCCTGACACTTTGCAGAAAACGGATAAAGGTCTGCACAAAGCGGATATTTGCCGTGCCCCTCGCTCCCTAACCTGACATGGCCTGAACACAATAACAACGGAGGCCCCGGCCATGTCCCTGGGATTCGATTACCTTAATTCCCTGCTTGAAGAAGATCAGGAGAAGGGCGTCTTTCGCTGCAAGCGCGAGATGTTCACCGACCCCCGTCTGTTCGATCTGGAAATGAAACATATCTTCGAAGGCAACTGGCTGTACCTTGCCCACGAAAGCCAGATTCCTGAAAAGAACGACTTCCTCACCACCACCATGGGGCGCCAGCCAATCTTTATCGCGCGCAACAAGGATGGGGTGCTCAATGCCTTCCTCAATGCCTGCAGCCACCGCGGTGCGATGCTTTGCCGGCACAAGAGCGGAAACCGCTCCTCCTACACCTGCCCCTTTCACGGCTGGACGTTCAACAACTCTGGCAAGCTGCTCAAGGTCAAGGACCCGGTGGACGCCGGCTACCCGGCCAGCTTCAACTGCGAAGGCTCCCACGACCTCACCAAGGTCGCCCGCTTCGAGTCTTACCGCGGCTTTCTGTTTGGTAGCCTGAACCCGGATGTGGTGCCCTTGGTGGAGCACCTGGGTGAGTCGGCCAAGATCATCGACATGATTGTCGACCAGTCGCCTGAAGGCCTGGAAGTGCTGCGCGGCTCGTCTTCCTACATTTACGAAGGCAACTGGAAGCTGACCGCCGAGAATGGCGCCGACGGTTACCACGTCAGCGCCGTGCACTGGAACTACGCCGCCACCCAGAACCAGCGCAAGCAGCGCGAGGCCGGTGATGAAGTCAAAACCATGAGCGCTGGCGGCTGGGCCAAGAGCGGTGGTGGTTTCTACTCCTTCGACAAAGGTCACCTGCTGCTCTGGACCCGCTGGGCCAACCCCGAGGACCGTCCGCTGTTCGAGCGCCGCGACGAGCTGGCTGCCGACTTCGGCCAGGCCCGTGCCAACTGGATGATCGAGAACTCGCGCAACCTGTGCCTGTACCCGAACGTGTACCTGATGGACCAGTTCAGTTCGCAGATCCGTATTGCCCGGCCGATTGCCGTGGACAAGACCGAGATCACCATCTATTGCATTGCGCCCAAGGGCGAAAGCGCCGAAGCCCGGGCCCAGCGCATTCGTCAGTACGAAGACTTTTTCAACGTCAGTGGCATGGCCACCCCGGACGACCTGGAAGAATTCCGCTCCTGCCAGATGGGCTACCAGGGCGGGCGAGGCTGGAACGATATGTCGCGTGGTGCCACCCACTGGATCGAAGGTGCCGACACAGCCGCCCAGGAAATCGACTTGCATCCGCAGATGAGCGGTGTACGCACCGAGGACGAAGGCCTGTTCGTGCTGCAACACAAGTACTGGCAGGACACCATGCTCAAGGCACTCGCCACCGAGCAGCAACTGATCCCCGTGGAGGCCGTGCAATGAGCATTTCCTTCGAGCACGTACGCGACTTTCTCTACGAAGAGGCGCGTTACCTGGACGACAGCCAATGGGACCAGTGGCTGGAGTGCTACGCCAGCGATGCCACCTTCTGGATGCCGGCCTGGGACGACAACGACCAGCTCACCGAAGACCCGCAACGGGAAATATCGCTGATCTGGTACGGCAACCGTGGCGGCCTGGAAGACCGGGTGTTCCGCATCAAGACCGAACGCTCCAGTGCGACCATGCCCGACACCCGGACCTCGCACAACATCAGCAACATCGAGCTGCTGGAGCAGGGCGAAGGCCTGTGCAAGGTGCGCTTCAACTGGCACACCCTGAGCTTTCGCTACAAGACCGTGGACAGTCACTTCGGTACCAGTTTCTACACCCTTGATGTGCGCGGTGAACGACCGCTGATCAAGGCCAAGAAGGTGGTGCTCAAGAACGACTACGTGCGTCAGGTCATCGACGTTTACCACATCTGAATCCAGCTTTTACGCGAGGTGCGCCATGCACAAGATCGCCTTGAATTTCGAGGACGGGGTCACCCGTTTCATCGACGCCACCGCTGACGAAACCGTGGCCGATGCCGCTTACCGCCAGGGCATCAATATCCCGCTGGACTGCCGTGACGGCGCCTGCGGCACCTGTAAATGTTTCGCCGAAGCCGGTCGCTACGACCTGGGTCAGGAGTACATCGAAGACGCCTTGAGCGAGGAAGAAGCCGGCCAGGGTTATGTGCTCACCTGCCAGATGCGTGCGCAAAGCGATTGCGTGGTAAGGATCCCGGCATCGTCCCAGGTGTGCAAGACCGAACAGTCCAGCTACCAGGCCAGCATCAGCGCCGTACGCCAGCTCTCGGACAGCACCATTGCCTTGTCGATCAAGGGTGAGGCGTTGAGTCGCCTGGCTTTCCTGCCGGGGCAATATGTGAACCTTGGCGTGCCTGGCAGCGAGCAGACCCGCGCCTACTCCTTCAGTTCGTTGCAGAAGGACGGCGAGGTCAGCTTCCTGATCCGCAACGTACCGGGCGGCCTGATGAGCAGCTTCCTCACCGGCCTTGCCAAGGCGGGCGACAGCATGACCCTGGCCGGCCCCTTGGGCAGTTTCTACCTGCGCGAGATTCGTCGGCCGTTGTTGCTGCTGGCCGGTGGCACGGGGCTGGCGCCGTTCACCGCGATGCTGGAGAAAATCGCCGAGGAGGGCAGCGAGCATCCGCTGCACCTGGTCTACGGCGTGACCAACGACTTCGACCTCGTCGAACTCGACCGCCTGCAGTCGTTCGCCGAGCGCATCCCCAACTTCAGCTTCAGCGCGTGTGTGGCCAACCCCGAGAGCCAGCACCCGCTCAAGGGCTATGTCACCCAGCACATCGAGCCTCGCCATCTCAACGAAGGCGATGTCGATGTCTACCTGTGCGGTCCTCCGCCGATGGTCGAGGCGGTCAGCCAGTACATCCGCGAACAGGGTATCACCCCGGCGAATTTCTACTACGAAAAGTTTGCCGCCGCCGCTGCCTGAACCCGTTTTACGGGGCCGGGCGCATCGTGCGGGTACGGTCGGTCCCTTTTTTATTCGAGGTTGTCATGAACAACAGATTCGACAACAAAGTCGCGCTGGTTACCGGCGCAGCGCAGGGGATCGGCCGTCGTTTGTGCGAGCGCCTGCTCGACGAAGGCGCGACCCTGGTGGCGGTGGACCGCTCGGAGCTTGTTCACGAGCTGCAAGGCGAAGGTGTACTGACCCTGACCGCCGACCTTGAGCAGCACAACGAGTGCAGCCGGGTAATGGCAGCAGCGGTGGAGCATTTTGGCCGGCTGGATGTGTTGGTCAATAACGTTGGCGGCACCATCTGGGCCAAACCGTTCGAGCACTACGAAGCGGCGCAGATCGAGGCGGAAGTCCGGCGCTCGCTGTTCCCTACCTTGTGGTGCTGTCATGCGGCGCTGCCCTACATGCTGGAACAGGGCAGGGGCGCCATCGTCAACGTGTCCTCGATTGCCACCCGCAGTGTCAACCGCGTGCCTTATGGCGCGGCCAAGGGGGGAGTGAATGCACTGACCGCTTGCCTGGCATTCGAGACCGCTGGCCGCGGTGTGCGTGTCAATGCCACCGCGCCGGGGGGCACTGAAGCGCCGCCACGGCGGGTGCCACGCAACCGTGCCGAGCAGAGCAGCGAAGAGAAAGCCTGGTACCAGCAGATCGTCGACCAGACCCTCGACAGCAGCCTGATGAAACGCTACGGCAACCTCGATGAGCAGGTTGGCGCGATCCTCTTCCTGGCCTCCGACGAGGCTTCCTACATCACCGGCACGGTGTTGCCGGTCGGCGGCGGCGACCTCGGTTGAGCGCCCCTGGAGAACCTTCGATGAGTCATCCCTTGATTGAACGCATCTCGACCCTGATCGTCGACTTGCCCACCATTCGCCCGCATAAGCTGGCGATGCACACCCTGCAGAAGCAGACCCTGGTGATCATCCGCCTGCACTGCTCCGACGGCATCGAAGGCCTGGGCGAGGCCACCACCATCGGCGGCCTGGCCTATGGCAACGAAAGCCCGGAAAGCATCAAGCAGAACATCGACAGCTACTTTGCACCGCTACTGATCGGCCAGGATGCCAGCAACATCAACGCTGCCATGCAGCGCCTGGACAAGGTGATCAAAGGCAACACCTTCGCCCGTTCCGGCATCGAGAGCGCCTTGCTCGATGCTCAGGGCAAACGCCTGGGCCTGGCGGTCAGTGAACTGCTTGGCGGGCGCGTGCGCGACAGCCTGGAAGTGGCCTGGACCTTGGCCAGCGGCGACACCGAGCGCGACATCGCCGAGGCCGAGCAGATGCTCGATTTGCGCCGCCACCGCATCTTCAAGGTGAAGATCGGCGCCAACGACGTTGCCCATGACCTCAAGCATGTGATCGCCATCAAACGGGCGGTGGGCGAGCGCGCCAGTGTGCGGGTCGACGTCAATCAGTACTGGGACGAGTCCCAGGCGATCCGCGCCTGCCAGGTGCTGGGTGACAATGGTATCGACCTGGTCGAGCAACCGATCTCGCGCATCAACCGCGCCGGACAGATTCGCCTGAACCAGCGCAGCCCGGCACCGATCATGGCCGATGAATCCATTGAAAGCGTCGAGGACGCCTTCAGCCTGGCCGCCGACGGTGCCGCCAGCATCTTCGCCCTGAAGATCGCCAAGAACGGTGGCCCCCGTGCCGTGTTGCGTACAGCGCAGATCGCTGAAGCGGCAGGTATCGCCCTGTATGGCGGCACCATGCTCGAAGGTTCGATCGGCACCCTGGCCGCCGCCCATGCCTTCATAACCCTCAACCAGCTGACCTGGCACACCGAGCTGTTCGGCCCGCTGCTGCTGACTGAAGAGATCGTGATCGAAGCACCGGTGTACCGCGACTTCGCCTTGCACGTACCTCGTACCCCAGGCCTGGGCCTGACCCTGGACGAAGAGCGCCTGGCGTTCTTCAGCCGCACGTAAGGAGAGATGCCATGTTGTTCCACGTGAAAATGACCGTGAACCTGCCCCTGGACATGGACCCGGCCAACGCCGCGCAGCTCAAGGCCGACGAGAAGGCACTGGCCCAGCGCCTGCAGCGCGAAGGTGCCTGGCGCCACTTGTGGCGAATCGCCGGCCACTACGCCAACTACAGCGTATTCGACCTGCCCAGCGTCGAGGCGCTGCACGACACCCTGATGCAGCTGCCACTGTTCCCCTACATGGACATCGAGATCGATGGCCTGTGTCGCCACCCGTCTTCGATCCACAGCGACGACCGTTGAACGCCAAACGCCGATAACAACAATTCGAGGTACCTGTCATGACCGTGAAAATTGCCCACACTGCCGACGTGCAGACATTCTTCGAAGAAGTCAGTGGCCTGAACAATGACCTGGGCAGCCCACGCCTGAAGCTGCTGACCAACCGCATCGTCAACGACGTGGCGCGCATCATCGAAGACCTGCAAGTGACACCCGATGAGTTCTGGAAGGCCGTGGACTACCTCAACCGCCTGGGCAGTCGCCAGGAAGCTGGCCTGCTGGTCGCGGGGCTGGGAGTGGAGCACTACCTGGACCTGCAACTGGATGCCCAGGATGCCGAGGCCGGTATCAGCGGCGGTACCCCGCGCACCATCGAAGGCCCGTTGTATGTGGCGGGCGCGCCGATGGCCGAAGGCGAGGTGCGCATGGACGATGGCCTGGACTCGGGTACGGTGATGTTCCTTCAGGGCCGCGTGCTGGACGAGCAGGGCCAGCCGGTGGCCGGTGCAGTGGTGGACCTGTGGCACGCCAATACCCAGGGCACCTACTCCTACTTCGACAGCACCCAGTCGGACTACAACCTGCGCCGACGCATCGTCACCGATGCCGACGGCCGCTACCGCGCGCGCAGCATCGTGCCGTCGGGCTATGGCTGCCCTGAAGACGGCCCGACCCAGGAGTTGCTCAACCAGCTCGGCCGCCATGGCAATCGCCCGGCGCACATTCACTTCTTTATCTCGGCGCCGGGGTATCGTCACCTGACCACCCAGATCAACCTGGCGGGCGATGAGTACCTGTGGGATGACTTTGCCTATGCCACCCGTGACGGCTTGATCGGAGAGCTGCGCTTTGTAGAGGATGCGGCCGCAGCGGATGCCCGGGGTGTGGAGGGGCGCTTTGCCGAAATGGATTTTGACTTCCAGTTGCTCGGTGCGCCCAAGCCTGCGAATGAAGTGCGCAGCCAGCGGCCGCGGGCATTGCAGGACGCCTGATATCCGGGTTGAATCCATCGCGGGGCAAGCCCGCTCCTACAGAAATCCCTGTACGAGCGGGCTTGCCCCGCGATGCTCTTTAAGGATGATCAATGAAAACAATAATTCAGGACTTCTCCCTTTCCGCCTTGGTCGCCGGCTTCATTGCCACGCTGATTTCTTACGCAGGCCCCTTGGTGATCATTTTCCAGGCCGCCCACAGCGCACAGTTGTCGGCGGCCGAACTGTCTTCGTGGGTATGGGCAATTTCCATCGGCAGCGGCGTGCTGGGCGTGGTACTCAGCCTGCGCTACAAGGTGCCGGTGGTGATTGCCTGGTCTGCGCCGGGATCGGCCCTGCTGGTGGCGCTGCTGCCGGATATCGCCTTCGCCGAGGCGGTGGGGGCCTATATCGTCCCCAACCTGGTGATCTTGCTGGTCGGCGTTTCCGGTGCCTTCGACCGCATTGTCAGCAAGCTGCCACCGGCCATCTCTGCTGCCATGTTGGCGGGTATTCTGTTCAGCTTCGGCACCGGGTTGTTCATCTCGCTGAAGTCGCAACCGCTGCTGGTGTTGGCAATGTTCGTCACCTACCTGATGTTCAAGCGCATTGCCCCTCGCTATGCGGTTCTGGCCGTGCTGGTGTGTGGGGTGAGCATTGCGGTGTTCAGTGGTGAGATGAACAGCTCGGCGCTGGTAGTGGGCCTGGCCACGCCGGTGTGGACCACGCCGGCGTTCACTTGGCATGCGCTGTTGAGTATCAGCCTGCCGTTGGTGATGGTGGCGCTGACCGGGCAGTTTGTGCCGGGCATTGCCGTTTTGCGCAACGACGGCTATCGCACACCTGCCAGCCCGATCATTTCCAGCAATGCCCTGGCCAGTGTCTTACTGGCGCCCTTTGGTTGCCATGGTCTGAACCTGGCGGCGATCACTGCGGCGATCTGCACCGGCCGCGAAGCGCACGACGATCCGGGCAAGCGCTATTGGGCGGGGGTGTCGGGTGGGGTGCTGTACCTGCTGCTGGGGGTGTTCGGCGCGACCTTGGTGTCGCTGTTTACCGCCTTTCCGGCGGCCTTGATTGCAGCGTTGGCCGGGCTGGCGTTGTTCGGCGCCATCGGGGGGGCACTGGCGGGAGCGATGAGTGTGCCGAGTGATCGCGAGGCGGCGCTGATCACCTTTCTGGTGACAGCCTCGGGTATGTCCTTCATGGGCTTGTCGGCGGCGTTCTGGGGGCTGATCTTCGGCCTGTTCGCCCACCTGCTGCTCAACCTGCGGCGACCAGCGCCGCAGGCGAGCAGGGCAGGGCTGCGAACTGACTGAGGTCAGATCTGCATGGCCATGCCTTCGACGTTCATCGCGGCCTGGCGCAAGGCCTCGGAACGGGTCGGGTGCGGGTGGCAGGTCAGGGCGATGTCTTCGGCTGACGCCGAGAACTCCATGGCCACGCAGAACTCGCCGATCATTTCGCTGACGCTCGGGCCGACCAGGTGTACACCCAGTACTTCGTCGGTCCTGGCATCAGCCAGGACCTTGGCGAAGCCTTCTGTCTCGTGGTTGATCTTGGCCCGGCTGTTGGCGGTGAAGGGGAACTTGCCGACCTTGTACTCACGCCCTTCGGCCTTGAGCTGCTCTTCGGTCTTGCCGACGCTGGCCAGTTCCGGGCGGGTGTAGATCACCCCGGGAATCAAGTTGTAGTTGACCTCATGGGGCTTGCCGGCGATTCGCTCGATGCAGGCAACCGCTTCGTCTTCGGCCTTGTGCGCGAGCATCGGGCCTGAGGTGACGTCGCCGATGACCCAGATGCCCGGTACTGCAGTGCGGTGATGCTCATTGGCAAGCATGCCGCGCTTGTCGGTTTCCAGCCCGACGCTCTCCAGGCCCAGGCCCTTGGTGTAGGGCCGGCGGCCGATGGCGACCAGCACGTAGTCGGCTTCCAGGCTTTCGCTGGCGCCGCCGGCGGCAGGCTCAAGGGTCAGGTTGACGGCGTCTGCCGAGGCGCTGGCCTGGGTCACCTTGCTGCCCAGCTTGAAGGTGATGCCTTGTTTGGCGAGCGAGCGTTGCAGCGTCTTGGCGGTCTCTTCATCGGTACCCGGGCAGATGCGGTCCAGGTATTCGATGACGGTGACCTGGCTGCCGAGGCGACGCCATACCGAACCCAGCTCCAGGCCGATCACACCGGCGCCAATCACCACCAGGTGCTTGGGGACGCCCGGCAGCGAAAGGGCGCCGGTGGAGTCGATGATGCGCTGGTTATCAATCGTCACGCCGGGCAGCGGGGTTGGCTCGGAACCGGTGGCGACGACTATGTCCTTGGCCTGCAGTTCGGTGACGCTACCGTCTTCGGTGCTCACATTGACCCGGCCCGGGCCTGCCAGTTGGCCCCAGCCTTTGATCCAGTCGACCTTGTTCTTGCGGAACAGGAACTCGATGCCCTTGGTCAGGCCAGTAACGCTTTCGTCTTTCTGTTTCATCATCTGGGCCAGATTCAAGGTCGGCTTGACCTCGATACCCAGGTTGGCGAACTCGCTGCCCACGGCCGCTTCGTAAAGCTCCGAGGCATGCAACAGCGCCTTGGACGGCATGCAACCAACGTTCAAACAGGTGCCACCAAGGGTTGAACGGCCTTCGACGCAAGCCACGCTCAAGCCCAGCTGGCCAGCACGAATAGCGGCGTTGTAGCCGCCGGGGCCGCCGCCGATGATCACCACATCATAGGTTTTCATTGTTGTACTCCAGGATGAAGAATCGACAATGGCGCCAAGATTAGTCTGCTGGGTGAGTGATTGTATACAATTTATCGCACCGTCCGAGGGTCTGGAACGGGCGTGACAGTTCCAGACCATGGTCGCGCTAGGCTGAAAATTATTCAGTATGAACTACCCTTCTGCGGTGACGTCCGAAGAAAAAAGGAGGGTTCATTTCATGCTTGCGCAACTTCCACCTGTTCTGCAAAGCCTGCGACTGCCCCTGCGCCTGAAGCTGTGGGATGGTCATGAATATGATCTGGGTCCCCAGCCGCAGGTCACCATTCTGGTCAAGGACCCGCAGCTGATTACCCAACTGACCCACCCGAGCCTGGACGAACTGGGCGCAGCCTTTGTCGAAGGCAAGCTGGAGCTGGAGGGCACCATCAGTGAGGTGATCCGGGTTTGCGACGAACTCAGCGAAGCGCTGCTCAAGGATGAAGTCGACGATCAACCGGTGCGCCGCGAGCACGACAAGGCCACCGATGCAGCGGCGATTTCCTATCACTACGACCTGTCCAATGACTTCTACCAGTTGTGGCTGGACAAGGACATGGCCTATTCCTGTGCCTATTTCAAAACCGACCAGGACACCCTGGAACAGGCCCAGCAGAACAAGTTCGAGCACCTGTGCCGCAAGCTGCGCCTGCAGCCGGGTGACTACCTGCTCGATGTCGGCTGTGGTTGGGGAGGGCTGTCACGCTTTGCCGCCCGCGAGTTTGGCGTCAAAGTGCTGGGCATCACCCTGAGCAAGGAGCAGCTCAAGCTCGGCAAGGCGCGCATCAAGGCCGAAGGCCTGCAAGACAAAGTAGAGCTGAAGATTCTTGATTACCGCGATATTCCACAGGATGGCCGTTTCGACAAGGTCGTGAGTGTCGGTATGTTCGAACACGTTGGCCATGCCAACCTGGCGTTGTATTGCCAGCGCCTGTTCGGCGCGGTGCGCGAAGGCGGCCTGGTGATGAACCATGGCATCACCGCCAAGCATGTGGACGGGCGTCCGGTAGGGCGGGGTGCTGGCAGCTTCATCGATCGTTATGTGTTCCCCCATGGTGAGCTGCCGCACCTGTCGATGATCACGGCCGCCGTCAGCCAGGCGGGGCTGGAAGTTGTCGATGTCGAGAGCCTGCGCCTGCACTATGCGCGCACATTGCAGCACTGGAGTGACCGCCTTGAAAGCGAACTGGACAAAGCCTCTACGATGGTGCCGGAGAAGGCTTTGCGAATCTGGCGCCTGTACCTGGCGGGCTGCTCCTATGCCTTCGCCAAGGGTTGGATCAACCTGCACCAGATCCTCGCAGTCAAACCTTTTGCCGACGGCCACCATGACCTGCCACTGACTCGCGAGGATCTGTACCGCTAAGCGCGCTCAGAGAATGGGTGAGATCAACCGGGCGATACGCATGCCCAGTTGTTGCAAGCGATGGGTGTCCTCGCTGTCTTCGGCGGTTATCTCCCGGGCCAGGTCGAAGTCATGCAGGAGCATGGTTTCGACCTGGTCGGCGAAGGCGCGGTCGACGGTCAACAGCATCACTTCGAAGTTCAGGCGGAAGGAGCGATTGTCCAGATTGGCGCTGCCGATGGCGCTGATCTCGTTGTCGATCAACACCACCTTCTGATGCAGGAAGCCTGGTCCGTAGCGGTACATCCTCACCCCGGCGCGCACGGCCTCGAAGGCAAACAGGCTCGAGGCTGCATAGACGATGCGGTGGTCGGCACGCGACGGCAGGAGGATGCGAACGTCCACACCACGCAATACCGCCAGGCGCAGCGCAGCAAACACTGCTTCATCGGGAATGAAGTAGGGACTGGTGATCCAAACGCGTTCGCGGGCTGAATGAATCGCTTCGACAAAAAACAGCGAGCAGGTCTCCTGTGAGTCGGCCGGGCCACTGGCGAGCACTTGGCAGAGCACGCCATCTTCGGGATAGGTATCGGGCAGGATCAGTGGTGGTAACTGGCGAGTGGCCCAGTACCAGTCTTCGGCAAACGATTCCTGCAGGCAGGCCAGCACCGGGCCGCTGACTTGCACATGGGTGTCGCGCCAAGGCGAGAGCTTTGGTTTGCCCCCCAAGTATTCATCGCCCACGTTGTGGCCACCGACAAAGCCTTGCAGCCCATCGACCACGACGATCTTGCGGTGGTTGCGAAAGTTCACCTGGAAGCGGTTGAACCAGCCGCGGCGGGTGGCGAAGGCGCGAATATTCACGCCGCCGTCTCGAAGGGTCTGGCTGTAGGCGGAGGGTAGGGCATGGCTGCCGACCCGGTCATACAGCACATAGACCCTCACGCCTTCGGCGGCTTTCTTGAGCAGCAGGCTGTGAAGTGAGCGGCCCAGCGTGTCGTCATGAATGATGAAGAACTGTACCAGCACTGTGTCGCGGGCTTGGCTGATGGCCGCGAAGATGGCATCGAATGTGGCCTTGCCATCGATGAGCAGACTCACCTGGTTGTTGGCCAGGCAGGGCATTCGCCCAAGTTTGGGCATGGCCCGCAGGGCGCCATAGGACTCTGAATTACGCGCGGTGAGCGCTTCCTCAACCCAGGGCCGCCAGTTGAGGTCGGCCATGGCCACATGCATTTCGCGGTTGGCCTGGCGACGCGCCTTGATGTAGGCGTCGAATGTCCGGCTGCCAAACACCAGATAAGGGATCAGGGTGAAGTAGGGAATGAACAGCAGCGACAGGGCCCAGGCAATGGCTCCCTGGGCTGTACGTACGGTGAGCACCGCATGTGTCGCGGCGATGGCCCCGAGCAGGTGCAAGGCACCGATGAGGTAACCGAAGAAGTAGGGGCTGTGGTAATCCATACGCATCCTGCTGTCCAAAGGCACGGCCTCTAACAGAGCATGTTCCACACCCCAGTTGCAACCCAAAGGCCAAATTGACGTCTAAGCTCTGTTCCAGCTTGGGGCTGGAGTTTCGAGGAGTCATTACATGAAAAGTCGTCTGCCGATGCTCGCACTGGTGTTGGGGCTGTCGAGTCCGTTGGTGCATGCGCAGATGTTGCAACCGGGGTTGTGGGAACTGACGACCAGCAACATGCAGGTCGATGGAAAGCCACTGCCTGATATGGGTTTCATGCTCGGTCAGTTGAAGAACCTGCCACCCGAGCAGCGGGCGATGATTGAGGGTGGCTTGGCTCAGCAGGGCATCAGTGTGGCTGGTCAGGGGGTGCGCTCATGCCTCACACCCGAGCAGGTGAAGACCGACGATATTCCGCTGCAGGACCCCAAGTCGGGCTGCACCCAGAAGATCACCGAACGCAC
This sequence comes from Pseudomonas vranovensis, assembly GCF_040438935.1. Lineage (NCBI taxonomy): Bacteria > Pseudomonadati > Pseudomonadota > Gammaproteobacteria > Pseudomonadales > Pseudomonadaceae > Pseudomonas > Pseudomonas vranovensis. The sequence goes on from NZ_CP159259.1 coordinate 5,016,517, forward strand.
GGGCAATGTGTGGAAGTTCACCTTCAGTTGCCCGAAAGCGCAAGGTGCAGGGCAGGCGACTTTCCTCAGCGACCGCGAGTTTCTCACGCAGGTCAGCGGCACCTTCAATGCCTCGGGTGTTCAGCAGCAGGGCAGCATGAACACGCGTGCGGTCTGGTTGGGCAACGACTGCGGCACAGTCAAACCGCGTACTTAGCATTTGCCTGAAGAGTTACCAGCGCCACTGGCTCTGGGCGACCGCGTCGTGGGCATGCAGGCTCTCTGCATGTTCCACGCGCAGATTGAAGCCAGTCAGCCAGTTCAGGTGTTGAAGAGTAATGTGCAACCGCCTTGCCGCATCTTCACAGAACATCAGATTTTGACCATTGGCCAAGGCGAAAGCTTGTTCGTCTGCACGCTTCACTGCGGTTTGCACCGCGGTGCCCAAAGCGGATTCTGCCTGATCGATCAGTTCCGTAATCGGCAATTCGCAAACTTCGGGTTTCAGGCGAATGTTCAATGTTGCGGTGCTGCGTTGGCTATGTGGGGTTGCCACAATGCCCTGCGTATTTCCTAGCCAGCTCAATACAGCTTCATGACTGAGGCTTCGATTGCCAAAATCGTTCAGGAATTGTTGTTGAATGAGCTGCCTGGACAAGGCAGCAGAGCAGGGGCAGGTGGAGGAGTATTTCAGCCCAACTTTTAGTTCCACGTGGAACACTTTGTCTTTCAGGTGCGCTGCCAGGCTCACCGGATAAGATTTCCAACCCGCCAATGGACTGATCAATGCCGGACGTTTGAGCAATAGTTCAAAGCGCAAATTCAGGTAGGCGCTGGCTGACAACCCACGATGGCTGTCGAGGAAACGCTCCAACACTGTGTGCAGCAACGGCACGCTCAATGGCTCGGATTCAAAACTTTCCAATGCCAGGTACAGTCGCGACATATGGATGCCGCGCGAAGTACCGTCGTCCAGGCTGACCCCAGCATCGGCACTGGCGCGAAGTGTGTCGCCTGCAAAATGTACCGGCAAGGCGATATTGCACATGCCGACCCACTCCAGCGGCAAGTTGGTATGGATGTCTTGTGCAGCAATGTCCGGGAGCGTGAGTGCTGTCATGAACGGCTCGAAAGTGTGTGACGGTAGAGAGTACTAGTGGCAGCCGCTCAGGCGATTGCAGCGCAGGGTGAAACGTTGACCGCTGGAACTTGAAACGCTGTTGAGGGTAGTCCAGCCGATTTTTCGGCTGTAACCCACCCAGGTTTCACCGTCGCTGGCCAGGCCTGTGTAAAAGGTCAATTGCCCGTAGCGACTGTTGGTTTGTGTCCACAGCCGCCGGCCTTGTGCTTCATAGCCACGCAAGTAGGTCGTGTTGCCGGCAGTTTGTACGCTGTAGTAGTTGCCCAGCGCATCGCCACAGGCCAGCAACGTAGCACTGCGTGTGCACAGCGCCAGACCTTGGCTCAAGGGAATGGCTTGGGAGCTGGTGCTCAGGCACAGCAGCGCAACGGTGGCGGACAAGCCCGGCAATCTCATTTTGTGGTGTCTCTTGGTCGTATTCAGGGGAAGCGGGTTGGCGAGATTGTATTGTTACTATATAACATTGCGCAATGTATCATTTGAATGCACTCGCCCTGATGAGGACCCGTCCCATGCCCAATCGCCTTCCCGTCACTGTGTTATCCGGCTTTTTGGGAGCCGGTAAAAGCACGCTGCTCAATCATGTTCTGCGCAACCGCGAGAACCTGCGGGTGGCAGTGATCGTCAACGACATGAGTGAAATCAACATCGATGCCAGCGAGGTGCAGCGCAATGTCAGCCTCAACCGGGCTGAAGAAAAACTGGTGGAGATGAGCAACGGCTGCATCTGCTGCACCCTGCGTGAAGACCTGCTTGAGGAGGTGGGGCGGCTGGCCCGTGAAGGGCGCTTTGACTACCTGCTGATTGAGTCCACCGGCATCTCCGAGCCACTGCCTGTCGCCGAGACTTTCACCTTCCGTGATGACCAGGGTCGCAGCCTGGCCGATCAGGCGCGGCTGGACACCATGGTCACCGTGGTCGACGGGCTCAACTTCCTGCGCGACTACCAGGGTGCGGAGAGTCTCGCCAGCCGCGGCGAAACCCTGGGTGAGGAAGACGAGCGCTCTATCACCGATCTGTTGATCGAGCAGGTGGAATTCGCCGATGTGATCCTGCTCAGTAAGATTGATCTGATCAGCAGTCACGAGCGTGATGAGTTGAGTGCCATCCTGCGGCGTCTCAATGTTCACGCGAAGATAGTGCCGATGGTGATGGGCCAGGTGCCGCTGGAGGCGATCCTCAACACCGGCCTGTTCGACTTCGAGCGGGCGTCCCAGGCCCCCGGCTGGCTGCAGGAACTGCGCGGCGAGCATGTCCCGGAAACCGAGGAGTACGGCATCGCCGCCACCACCTGGCAAGCCCGCCGGCCGTTGCATCCACAACGCTTCTTCGACTTTATCAACGGGCCCTGGAGCAATGGCCGGTTGCTGCGCTCCAAGGGCTTCTTCTGGCTGGCCAGCAAGCACCAGGACGCCGGTAGTTGGTCCCAGGCCGGGGGCATGATGCGCTATGGATTTGCCGGGCGCTGGTGGCGCTTTGTCCCGCGCGAGCACTGGCCGCAGGACGAGCAGAGCACTGCTACTATCCTCAAGCACTGGACGCCGGATTGCGGTGATTGCCGTCAGGAATTGGTGTTCATCGGCCAGGACATTGATTTTGCCCAGCTGGATGCCGAGCTGCAGGCGTGCCTGCTGACCGAGGTGGAGATGGCCGGGGGTGTCGAAAGCTGGCTGCAACTGCCAGATCCTTTCGGCCCCTGGTATGTCGAGGAGGTGGCTTGAAGGGCTGACCTCAAGGCATAGTGACGAAAATCCCGAGCACTTGGCGTCCTATGCTGCAGAACATCCCCACTCACGTTATTGCCGGGCCCTTGGGCGCCGGCAAGACCAGTCTGATTCGCAACTTGCTCGCCCAACGACCGGCTGATGAGCGCTGGGCAGTGCTGATCAACGAGTTCGGGCAGATCGGCCTGGATGCCGCGCTGCTGAGCACCGACGATCAGGGCATTGCCATGGGCGAGGTGGCGGGCGGGTGTTTGTGCTGCGTCAATGGCACGCCATTCCAGATCGGCTTGGCGCGGTTGTTGCGCAAGGCCAAACCGCATCGGCTGTTCATCGAACCCTCAGGCCTGGGGCATCCGCTGCAATTACTTGAACAACTGCGCCAGCCGCCCTGGCGCGGTGTGCTGGCAGTTCAGCCGGCTGTGGTCGTGCTGGATGCCGAACAACTGGCAGCCGGCGTTGCCTTACCCAGTGCCCAGCAGGAGGCGTTGCTCGAAGCGGGTTTGTTGGTATTGAATAAATCGCAGCCTGTGGACAGTGAAAAACGTCTGTGGATAACGGCAAATCTGCCAAAAAGAACGTTGTTCTGGACAGATCACGGTGAGCTGCAATTGTCGAAACTGCCTGTTGATATCAGTCCGGGCGAGGCTGTGGGTAAGCTGACATTGCCCAATGAAACTGGGCCGTTGGCGAGTCTGTGGATAAATCCGGAGGAGCCCATTTGCTGTGTACAAGATGTTGCAGAGGGTTGGAGCATCGGCTGGCGCTGGCACCCTCGACAGATTTTTTATCCACAGCGCATTGAGCTGCTGTTACGCGATTTTGACTGGCGTCGGGCCAAGCTGGTTATCCACAGCCCCCAAGGGTGGCAGTCGATCAACGCCTTGGCAGGGCAGCATGAGTTGCGCTGGCAGCCCAGTGAATGGCGGCGTGATTCACGTCTTGAGTTGATTTTTTCCACTGCCCAGGACGTGGAAGCGCTGCAGCAAGCCATGCAGGCCTGCCGTCTTTAGTTTCGCCAGCGATTGTGATCCTGACGCCACTGGTTCATTTCAATGACGTTATCGGCATGCGGGACTGTTTTGATTTCGAACGGGTAGGGCGCCAGTTCGATCTGCATGCTGTGAGCGCCAAACTGAGTGACGGTGCCGGGGTGGCGTTGCTCACCAGTGACGGTGAACTCAAAGTTATACACACGGGCCAGGCGCTTGCGCCCTTGGGCATCGCGAACGAAGCCGATTCGCTTGAGCGCCACATTACCGTCGAGCAGTTCCAGGTCGAGTTTTGCACAGTGCTGCTTGACCCGATCCAGGGCCTTTTCACGCAATCCGTGGTTATGCCACAGCCAGGCGCCACCAGCACCCAGCACCATCAGCACGAAGAGATTACCCAGGGTCAGCATTACATTTGCTCCAACGAAGTACGCCCAGCTTACCTGCCTCTCCGGTCTGTCGTACAGGTGCCTTTTAGCGCCATACTGCGCGCCGTGTTTTCATTTATCAGCTTCGGAAGTCCTGCATGAAACGTACGCCGCACCTGCTCGCTATCCAGTCCCATGTGGTTTTCGGTCACGCCGGCAATGGCGCGGCGGTGTTCCCCATGCAACGGGTCGGTGTGAATGTGTGGCCCCTCAACACTGTGCAGTTCTCCAACCACACTCAGTATGGTCAGTGGACCGGGGAAGTGCTTGCGCCAGCGCAAATTCCCGCGCTGGTGGAGGGTATTGCGACGATCGGTGAGTTGGGCAATTGCGATGCAGTGTTGTCTGGTTACCTGGGCAGTGCCGAGCAAGGGCGGGCGATTCTCAGTGGCGTGGCGCGGATCAAATCCGTCAATCCCAAGGCGTTGTACCTGTGCGATCCGGTAATGGGACATCCGGAGAAGGGCTGCATCGTTCCGGCGGAAGTCAGTACGTTTCTGCTGGATGAGGCGGTGGCGGTAGCTGATGTGTTGTGCCCCAATCAGCTGGAGCTCGACAGCTTCTGTGAGCGGCGCCCCGAGTCACTGGAAGACTGCGTCGCCATGGCGCGCAGTCTGCTGGAGCGCGGACCAAAAGCGGTGCTGGTCAAGCACCTGGTCTACCCGGGGCGCGGCGCGGAAGAGTTTGAAATGTTGCTGGTGACAGGTGAGGGCAGCTGGCATTTGCGCCGTCCGCTGCTGGCCTTCCCGCGCCAGCCTGTGGGCGTGGGTGATCTGACCTCGGGGCTGTTCCTGGCGCGAGTGCTGCTGGGCGATAGCTGGGTAGCGGCGTTTGAATTCACAGCAGCCGCTGTTCATGAGGCGCTGCTCGAAACCCAGGCCTGCGCCAGCTACGAGCTTGAGCTGGTACGGGCCCAGGACCGCATCGTGCATCCACGGGTGCGCTTCGAGGCCCGACGTCTTGACGCTTAGATCGCGTCGCCCTTGAGCTCCTGATAGCGTTTTTCCAGCTCCTGGCGAATCTGGCGGCGTTGCTTGCCCTGCAGGAAGCGGCGTTTTTCTTCGCTGCTTTCTGGCTGGCGGGGTGGCACGGCAACCGGCTTACGGTCGTCATCCACTGCGACCATGGTGAAGAAGCAACTGTTGCTGTGGCGCACCGAACGCTCGCGAATGTTTTCGGTGACCACTTTTATGCCCACCTCCATCGAGGTGTTGCCGGTGTAGTTGACCGAGGCAAGAAAGGTCACCAACTCGCCGACATGCACCGGCTCGCGAAAGACCACCTGGTCAACCGACAAGGTCACCACGTAGCGGCCGGCATAGCGGCTGGCGCAGGCATAGGCGACTTCGTCGAGGTACTTGAGCAAGGTGCCGCCATGAACGTTGCCAGAAAAATTGGCCATGTCCGGGGTCATCAAGACAGTCATCGATAGCTGGGCGTTTCCAGGTTCCATAGTGTGCTCACGGTGAGGTTGCGCTGAGGCGGGGTGGCGACTGGTATTCACGCTTCTATCCCCTATTACGATTCCCATCTAATGACGGGACGCTGACAGCGGCCTTGCCGTCACGCTGTTTGTGCCATTAACGGCGTTGATTTGGTCGATCTGTTTCCACTTATTGCATCGGCTTTTCGCAACTGGCGGCGGTGTTAACCTGAGGAAACCCATGCAAGGTGGGTTTCCTACATTAAAAACACTATGTCCCTGCAACTCAATCAGTCAAATCTGAGGAGGTCGCGGGGTGTTCATTGTCTTGGGGTAAGGAGTACCGCGCCGTGCATGCCATCAGTTTCATCCAGGATCTGGCAGTGATCATGCTCGTCGCCGGTGTGGTCACCATCCTCTTTCACCGCTTCAAGCAGCCGGTGGTGTTGGGCTACATCGTTGCCGGCTTCATTATCGGCCCCCACACTCCGCCGTTTGGTCTGATCCACGACGAAGACACCATCAAGACCCTCGCGGAGCTAGGGGTGATCTTCCTGATGTTCTGCCTGGGCCTGGAGTTCAGCCTGCGCAAGCTGTTCAAGGTGGGGGCCACGGCATTCATCGCGGCATTCCTGGAAATCGTCCTGATGATCTGGATTGGCTTCGAGATCGGCCGCTGGTTCGGCTGGAGCACCATGGACTCGCTGTTCCTCGGCGCCATCCTGGCGATCTCCTCGACCACTATCATCGTCAAGGCGCTCAACGACCTGAAGATGAAAAACGAGCGCTTCGCACAGCTGATCTTCGGCGTACTGATCGTCGAGGACATTCTGGGCATCGGCATCATTGCCTTGCTGTCGGGCATCGCTGTCAGTGGCTCGGTCAGCTCGGGCGAGGTGTTCTCCACGGTCGGCAAGCTGTCGCTGTTCATGATCGTCGCGCTGGTGGTGGGCATTCTGCTGGTGCCGCGCCTGCTGGCTTATGTAGCGCGTTTTGAAAGCAACGAGATGCTGCTGATTACCGTGCTGGGGCTGTGTTTCGGCTTCTGCCTGCTGGTGGTCAAGCTTGAATACAGCATGGTGCTGGGCGCGTTCCTGATTGGCGCGATCATGGCCGAGTCCCGCCAGTTGGTGAAGATCGAGCGGCTGATCGAGCCGGTGCGGGACTTGTTCAGTGCCATTTTCTTTGTCGCCATCGGCATGATGATCGACCCGCTGGTGCTGGTCGAATATGCCTGGCCGATCGTGGTGATCACCATCGCCGTGGTGCTGGGCAAGATGTTGTCCTGCGGCATGGGAGCCTTTATCGCCGGCAACGACGGACGCACCTCGCTGCGAGTGGGCATGGGCCTGTCACAGATTGGTGAGTTCTCATTCATCATCGCTGCATTGGGCATGACCCTGCAGGTCACCAGCGACTTCCTGTACCCGGTCGCGGTGGCGGTATCGGCCATCACCACCTTGCTGACACCGTACCTGATCCGTGGGGCTGATCCGTTGTCGCTCAAGCTTTCCAAGGTGGTGCCGCAGCGCCTGGCGCGAGTGCTGTCGCTGTATGGCGAGTGGCTGCGAAGCATCCAGCCGCATGGCGAGGGCGCACTGCTGGCGTCGATGATCCGGCGCATCCTGCTGCAGGTGGGGGTGAACCTGGCACTGGTGGTGGCGATCTTCTTCAGCGGCGGCTATTTCGCTGCGCGCATCGGTGTCTACCTGGGCGAATGGGTCAGCGACGTTGGCCAGCAGAAGGCGATGATCTGGGGCGCTGCGCTGCTGCTGTCACTGCCGTTCCTGATCGCCGCCTACCGCAAGCTCAAGGCACTGTCGATGCTGCTGGCCGAGATGGGGGTCAAGCCGGAAATGGCCGGCAGGCACACCCAGCGGGTACGTCGGGTGATTGCCGAAGTGATCCCGCTGTTGTCATTGCTGGTGATCTTCCTGCTGCTCTCTGCACTGTCTGCCAGCATCCTGCCGACCAGCGAGTTGTTGGTGTTGATCGTGGTGGTGGCGGCAGTTGTGGCGGCCTTGCTGTGGCGCTGGCTTATCCGCGTGCACACGCGGATGCAGGTCGCCTTGCTGGAGACGTTGGAAAACCATCAGGAGAATCACCACTAGGGTGATGAGAAGAAACGCTTCCTGCGGGGGGCGATTCGAATGTCCGAGGGGATGGAGCGGTAGCGAATCGCCTCGCCGCGCAGGAAGGCGTGGCGATTCTACGAACATTAATAGCTAAGAGCCATCATTTTGTGAGGATATTTCTCATTCAGCTTTCCAGCCAGACATCCCGCACCCAGTGCCAGACCGATTCCCAGCTTTCCTCGGTGACAATCTCTTCTTCACCCGACCACAGCACCACGGTGCCATCTTCCTCGACACAGTAGTAATCGTCACCATCCTGGCAGATCGGGATCAGGTCACGAGGAACACCCGCGTCCCAGGCGTTGGCCGCTACTTCCGGCAGGTAGGTGTGCGACTGTGGGTCAGTGACAGTGACGGGCTCAAGGCTGCCATAGACCACATCGCTGACCGTCAGCAGGTACTCCTTGAAGACGAAGGGAATGTTGATGAACAGCTCTTCTTCAATCTCGACCAGTTGGTCTTCATCCGGCAGCTCAAGCGGCACCGGCACTGGTTCGTTGGCTTCTCGGAGCTGTTCGATGACTTCTTCCACGGTTCTATCCTCTAACCTATTGCGACACGCTGCGCGTTATACCCTAGTAGCCTGCAGTGAAAAAGCAAAACCCCGGGACAAGCCCGGGGTTTTTTTGTGCAATGCCTCAAGATCAGCCGTTCTGGCGGATCCCTGCGACCAGCCAAGGTTGGTTTTCGCCCTGGGCACGTTCCATGTTCCAGCTTTCACTGAACACTTCGCCCTGGTCAAAGCGCGAGGTCTTGGACACGCCACTGAAGGTCAGGGTGGCGATGGTCTTGTCGGCGCGATCGTCGACGCCATCAAGCTGCACGTCCAGATTGTCGATGTAGGTGGACTGGAAGCCTTCGCCCAGCTCGGCACGTTCCTGCTTGAGGAACTGCAGCAACTGAGGGGTTACGAACTCGGTGATCTTGTCCATTTCGTTGGCATCCCAGTGCTGCTGCAGCGACTGGAAGTGGTTGCGCGCGGCAGCCAGGAAGCTCTGCTCGTTGAACCAGGCCGGGGCGTTGATCACTGGACGGGCAGCGGCGGCAGGGGCGGCCGAACCACCGAAGATCGACGGCTGGGCAGGCTGCTGGTGCACTTCACGCTCGTAAGGGGCGTGGCCGGCGGCGGCCATTTGTGGCTGCTGCTTGCGACGACGGGCGGCGATGAAGCGGAACGCCAGGAAGGCGATCAGTGCGATGATCAGGATGTCGAAGATCTGCATGCCGTCGAAGCCATCGCCCATGAACATCGAGGCCAGCAGGCCACCGGCGGCGATACCGGCCAGAGGGCCGAGCCAGCGCGAAGCACCGCTGGCGGCTGCAGGTGCACGACCTGGAGCGGTTGGCGAGGCGGCCGGTGTAGCCGGGGCTGCCTGGCGGGTCTGGTGGGTTGGCGCGGCGCCCGAGCTCTTGCCGCCGCCGAAGCGCTTGGCGTTGGCGTCGAGGCTCATCGTCAGGCCGATGCACAGCGCCAAAGCGATGCTAAGAAAACGTTGCATAGAAGGGTATTCCCATTTTGTGGATTGCACGCGCGTCATGTTGCACAGGTTGTAGGACACATGACCAGCGCCATAATGTTTCTAGCTTTTGCCTGGCTGCAGGAGCGGGTCAGCCCGCGCCTACAGCGCTTCCAGCTTGGCGTAGCCGAGCATCAGCCACTTGCTGCCTTCGGCAAAGTTGACCTGAACCCTGGCCTGGGCGCCGGAACCCTCGAAGTTGAGGATCACGCCCTCGCCAAACACCGCATGCTGCACGCGCTGGCCAAGGTTGAAGGCGGTTTGCGGAATGTTCGCGTTGGCGAACAGGCTGCTGGTGCCGACCTTCTGCGCGGCGCCGAATGGACGGCTGACGCTGTTGGACAGGCGCACCTCCTGGATCAACCCGGCCGGAATCTCGCGAACGAAGCGCGACACCTTGTTGTAGGTTTCGCTGCCATACAGGCGTCGGGTTTCGGCGTAGGTCATCACCAGCTGCTGCATGGCCCGGGTGATACCCACATAGGCCAAGCGGCGTTCCTCTTCAAGGCGGCCGGGCTCTTCCAGGCTCATCTTGTGCGGGAACAGGCCTTCTTCCATGCCCACCAGGAACACATAGGGGAATTCCAGGCCCTTGGCGCTGTGCAGGGTCATCAGCTGAATGCTGTCTTCGTGCTCGTCGGCCTGGGCGTCGCCGGCTTCCAGCGAGGCATGGCCGAGGAAGGCCGCCAACGGCGAGAGCTCGGCGTCTTCTTCGCTGCTTTCGAAGTTGCGCGCAGCGCTGACCAGTTCCTCGAGGTTTTCTACCCGTGCCTGGCCCTTTTCACCTTTTTCTTCCTGGTGATAGATGATCAGCCCGGACTGCTCGATGACGGTCTGGGTCATCAGGTGCAGCGGCATCTCCATGACCTTGGCGGCGAGGTTCTCGATCAGCTCGATGAACGCAGCCAGGGCACCGGCGGCGCGGCCCTTGAGGCCCTTGTTGGCGATCAGCAGGCTCATCGACTCCCACATCGACACTTGTGCGTGGCGGGCGTGGTCGCGAATCGCTTCGACGGTTTTTTCGCCGATGCCCCGTGGCGGTACGTTGATCACCCGCTCAAGTGCAGCATCGTTGCCGCGGCCTTCGAGCAGGCGCAGGTACGCCATGGCGTTCTTGATTTCGGCGCGTTCGAAGAAGCGCTGGCCACCATAGATGCGGTAAGGAATACGCTCGCGCAGCAGGGCTTCTTCAAGCACGCGCGACTGGGCGTTGGAACGGTAGAGGATGGCAATGTCGCTGCGTGCCAGGCCGGTCTTGAGCACGCTCTCGATGGTCTCGACCACATAGCGCGCTTCATCGTGTTCGTTGAAGGCCGCGTACAGGCTCAACGGCTCGCCATCGCCGCCGTCGGTCCACAGTTCTTTGCCCAGGCGACCGCTGTTGTTGGCGATCAGGGCGTTGGCCGCTTTGAGGATGCCGGCGGTGGAGCGGTAGTTCTGCTCCAGGCGGATCAGTTCGGCGTCGGGGAAGTCAGCGGTGTACTGATGGATGTTCTCGATCTTGGCTCCGCGCCAGCCGTAGATGGACTGGTCGTCATCGCCGACGACCATCAGGCTGTCGCCGCCCTTGGCCAGCAGGCGCAACCAGGCGTACTGCACGGCGTTGGTGTCCTGGAACTCGTCTACCAGAATGTGGCGGAAGCGGCGCTGGTAGTGCTCGAGCAGCCCCGGGTTGTCACGCCACAGGTCCAGGGCACGCAGCAGCAACTCGGAGAAGTCGATGACCCCAGCCCGCTGGCAGGCGGCCTCATAGGCTTCATAGATGCTGCGCATGGTGCCCAGGAACAGGTCGCCACTGGCCTGGATATGTTGCGGGCGCAGGCCTTCGTCTTTCTGGCCGTTGATGAACCACTGGGCCTGGCGTGCGGGCCAGCGTTGCTCATCAAGGCCCAGTTCGCGGATCACGCGCTTGACCAGGCGCTGCTGGTCGTCGCTGTCGAGGATCTGGAAGTTCTGGTTCAGCCCCGCCTCTTGCCAGTGCGCCCGCAGCAGGCGATGCGCCAGGCCGTGGAACGTGCCTACCCACATGCCGGCCGGGTTGATGCCCATCAGTTGCTCGATGCGCTGGCGCATCTCGGCAGCGGCCTTGTTGGTGAAGGTCACCGACAGGATCGAGTGCGGCGAGGCCTGCTCGACCTGGATCAACCAGGCGATGCGGTGCACCAGCACACGGGTCTTGCCGGAGCCGGCACCGGCCAGGACCAACTGACGACCAACGGGGGCGGCTACGGCCTGGCGTTGGGCGTCGTTGAGAGAGTTCAACAGGAGAGAGAGATCATCGCGCATCCGGGCATTTTAGGGGCGCGGGCAACCCTTGGGCAAATATACAGTAGAAAAACTTTGCCCTGACGACCGGGCAGTCATCGGCTGCAGCCCAAGGCCTGCGCGCTTGAGCGCTTTCGTCGGAAAATCGATCCGATGAATAATGATCCAGAGCAGTTTGGCAGGGGCTCTTGCTTGTGTATGCTCCGTGCACGTTTAGGGCTAACCATTACAAGAACACTGCCTATGACATCCGTTTCCGACTCCGTCGGCGTGCCTTTGCAGACACGTGGGAGTATCCGTAGACACTTCGCTACACAACTGGCGGTAGAGCGCACCCGGCTGCTCTATCAAGGCTCGTTGCTGCCCACCTTGTTCATGCTGCTCAATGGTCTGGTCTGTGCCTGGATGCTCTGGAGCCCGGCCCGCTACCTGTTGGTCAGTGTCTGGGTGGTGTGGCTGATGGCGCTGGTGGCCTTGAGGGTTATCCAGGTGGCCGCATTCGATTCGGCCATGCCCGATCGCCAGGCCCAGCCCAGTTGGTGGCGAATGTTTCTGCTGGGCTCGGCCTTCAGTGGCCTGACCCTGGCCAGTGCGGCGATTGCCCTGGTGCCTGTGGATAACTTCGTGCAGCAGGCCTGGGTATTCGGCCTGCTGGGCGCGGCCACCTTGTCTGCCAGTATCGCCTATGCCGTCAGCTTGCCGGCGTTTCTCAGTTTCACCTTGCCCTGCCTGCTGCCGCCCATTGCCTTCCTGCTCTGGAGTGGTGATGCGCACCAGCATGGTTGGGGTTGGCTCGGGCTGATTCTGTTGGGGGCATTGATAGTGGTGGCCTGGCAGGTCAACCGGCTGATCGAGGACAGCCTGTTGCGGCGCTTCCAGAACCAGGCCCTGATCGAGCACCTGCAAGCGGCCCAGACGCGTAGTGAACGGCTCAACCAGGCGTTGGCGGATGAGGTGGAGCAGCGACGCCAGATCGAGGAGCAATTGCGTCAGGCACAAGTGGGGCTGGAGTCGCGGGTAGTTCAGCGTAGCCAGGAGCTGGAGCAGGCCACTCACGCCTTGATCAAAAGCGAGCAGCGTCTGGCCCTGGCTCTGGAAGCGAGTGAGCTGGGCCTTTGGGACTGGAACCTTGAAACCGATGAGATCCATCACACCCAGCTGCGCGAGTTGTTCGGCATTGACCCCGACCAGGTTCGCGAAATGCTTGCCCATCTCAAGCCGCGTCTTCATCCAGACGATGTGCCATTGCTCAAGCGCACGCTGGTGGACCATCTGAAAGGGCGCACCGAGGACTATCGCATCGAGTACCGGGTGCGCCACAGCGAGGGGCACTGGTGCTGGATCGAAGACCGCGGCCGTGCGGTTGAGCGAGACGCCTGCGGTCGCGTGCTGCGCATGCTGGGAACACGCCGGGACATCAGCGAGCGCAAGGCCCAGGAAGAGCAACAGCGGCTGGCGGCCACAGTATTTGAAGCGGCCAGCGAAGGCATCGCGATCCTCGACCCGGACTACAGCCTGCTGGCGGTCAATCAGGCGTTCTGCCGGGTCACAGGTTATGTTCGCGAAGAGCTGTTGGGAGGCAAGCTGCTGGCGTTGCCCTGCAGTCGCGATGCCTGGCGTCACCACCAGGCCATCGAGCAAGCCCTTGAGCAGCAGGGCAGTTGGCAGGGGGAGCTGGTTGAGGCTCGCAAGAACGGAGAGCTGTACCCTCAGTGGCTACAACTCAATGGCGTGCGTGATGCCCGCGGCCATTTGAGCAGCATCGTTGGCTTCTTTACTGACCTGTCGGCACGCCGCGAGTCAGAGGAGCGATTGCGTTACTTGGCCCACTACGACGAGCTGACGGGGCTTGCCAACCGTGCGCTGTTTCGTCTGCGCCTGCACGAGGCCGGCCAGCGCGTGCGCCTGAGCGGGCGGGGCCTGGCCTTGCTGCATATCGATCTGGACCGCTTCAAGCTGCTCAATGACAGCCTGGGTCATGAACAGGCTGACCACCTGCTGAAACAAATGGCCCGTCGCATTGGCAATGCCGTGCCCGAGGCCGATACGGTGGCGCGTTTGTCTGGCGATGAGTTTTGCGTGCTGTTCGATGGCTACACCCACTTGTCGAGCCTGGTGCGGGTCGCCACCCGCTTGCTGGAAAAGCTGCGGGTGCCGCTGCGTGCCGACGGTCATGAATTGGTGGTCAGCGCATCGGTGGGTATCAGCCTGTTGTCCGACGCCAGCCGGGACGTCACCGCGTTGGTCAGTCAGGCCAATATGGCCATGCAGCATGCCAAGCACCTGGGCGGCGACAATTTCCAGTTCTACACCGAAAGTCTGCAGGCCAGTACGCTGCAGCGGCTGCAGTTGGAGAATCATCTGCGCAAGGCCATCGAAGAGCGTCAGCTGCAGGTTTATTACCAGCCAAAATTGTGCCTGGCCACCGGGCGCCTGCATGCCGCCGAAGCTTTGGTGCGCTGGCAGCACCCGCAGTGGGGCATGGTGCCGCCAGCGGATTTCATCGGGCTTGCCGAAGAGACCGGGCTGATAGCGCCGATGGGCGAGTTCGTTCTGCGCCAGGCGTGCTGGCAAGCGTGTGAGTGGCAGCGCCAGGGGCTTGAGCCGATTCGTGTGTCGGTCAACCTGTCGGTCTATCAACTGCGCCAGGGCAAGCTGGTCAGCCTGGTGCGCCAGGTGCTGGATGAAAGCGGGCTGGCGCCGCACTTGCTGGAGCTGGAACTGACCGAGAGCCAATTGCTCGACAGTGTGGAGCACATCATTGTAACGTTCGGCCAATTGCATGAGCTGGGCGTGAAGCTTGCGATTGACGATTTCGGCACTGGCTATTCATCGCTCAGCTACCTCAAGCGCTTCCCGGTGGATTTCGTGAAAATCGATCAGGCGTTCATTCGCGGCTTGAGTGAGGGCAGCGAAGACGCCGCCATCACCCGGGCGATCATTGCCATGGCCCAGAGCCTGGGCCTGAAGGTGGTTGCAGAAGGGGTCGAGACCCGCGAGCAACTGGAGTTTCTTCGCAGGCAGGGTTGCAATGAAGTGCAGGGCTACCTGATCAGCCGGCCGGTAACGGCACCGGAGCTGGCCGCGTTGCTGGCCAGCCGTCACCCGTTCTAGAGATGCCAGGCGCGCCCCTGGTGCGCCAGCAGGCTGTGGGCCTGGTCCGGGCCATTGGAGCCGGCGTGGTAGGGGCGCGGGGCCTGGAAGTGCTCCTGCCAGCCGATGAGGATCGGGTCAATCCAGGCCCAGGCGGCTTCTACTTCGTCGCGGCGCATGAATAGCGTCGAGTCACCATCAAGCACATCCAGCAGCAAACGTTCATAGGCGTCCCACAGGCGAGTCTGTCCGAACACCTGAGCGAGGTTGAGGTTCAGTTCAACCGGCTCCAGGCGCATGCCTTTGCCAGGGCTCTTGGTCATCATTTGCAGGCTGATGCGCTCGTCCGGCTGCAGCTGGATCAGCAACTGGTTGGCCTGGTCACCCTCGAACAAACGATGAGGCACCGGCTTGAACTGGATGACGATCTGCGAGGAGCGCTTGGCCAGGCGCTTGCCGGTGCGCAGGTAGAACGGCACGCCGGCCCAGCGCCAGTTGTCGATATGCGCCTCAACGGCGACGAAGGTCTCGGTATCGCTGTCGTTGTCGACATCTTTCTCGAAGTAGTAGGCCGGCACTTCCTGCCCGCCAATCTTGCCGGCGCTGTACTGGCCGCGCACAGTCTTGTCCTGCACATCCTGGCCGCTGATGGGCTTGAGGGCTTTGAGGATCTTCACCTTCTCGTCGCGTACGGCTTCAGCTTCGAACTGCGCTGGCGGCTCCATGGCCACCAGGCAGAGCAGTTGCAGCAGGTGGTTCTGCAGCATGTCACGGGTGGCGCCGGAACGGTCGTAATAGGCGCCCCGGTTTTCCACCCCCAGGGTTTCACACACGCTGATCTGCACGTGATCTACCTGGCTGTTGCGCCAGACAGGTTCGAGCAGGGCGTTGGCGAAGCGCAGGGCCATGAGGTTCTGCACGGTTTCCTTGCCCAGGTAGTGGTCGATACGAAACACCTGCGACTCGTCGAACACTTCGCCGATGGCCTGGTTGATCGCGGTGGCCGACTCCAGCGAATGGCCGATGGGCTTTTCCAGGACGATGCGTGCTTCGCTGTCGGCCAGGCCCGCAACTTTGAGGTTCTTGGCAATGGGCACGAACAGGTTGGGGGCGGTGGCCAGGTAGTAAATTCGGGTCAGGCCGCCCGGCTCACCCAGAAAGCGTGCCAGGCGACCGAAGTCGGCACTCTGCGAAGCGTCCATGGAGAAGTAGTCCAGGCGCGCGCAAAAACGCGCCCAGACATCTTCCTCGAAGTCGTTGCGGGCGATCTGGGCCCGGCAGCGCCGTTCGGTGAGCTTGAGAAATTCATTTCGTGGCAGCGTGCGCCGAGCCAGGGCAATGATGCGTACGGCGTTGTGCAGGCGCCCCTCGCGATACAGGTGATAGAGCGCCGGAAGCAGTTTGTGCAGGGCCAGATCACCGGTGCCGCCGAACACCAATATGTCGCAAGGGATAGTCAATACCACCACTCTCCTAGTTCGTTTAGCTGGGCGGGTCGCCGGTCATGTAGTATAACTACAAGAAAGCTACAACCCGGTCAGTCGATCATAACCGAGTCCTGCCCTTGAATCTGTTGCAACACATCGCCCAGTCGCGCCATCTGCTACGCAAATCGGAACTGAAGGTTGCCGATCACGTGCTGCTGGATCCCGCAGCCGTCATGCATAGCTCCATGGCCGATCTTGCCCATAGCGTTGGTATCAGCGAGCCAACCATCGTGCGCTTTTGCCGTGCCATCGGTTGCTCCGGGTTCCAGGACCTCAAACTCAAGCTGGCCCAGAGCCTGGCGGCCGGTGCCAGTTTTGGCCAGTTCGCCATTCATGAAGACGACTCGGTTGCCGACTACAGTCTGAAGATTTTCGACACCACCCTGCATACCCTGATGGAGGTGCGCGAGCATCTCGATCCACAGGCCTTGCAACGTGCCGTGACGGCCATGGCCAACGCCCAGCGCGTCGAGTTCTATGGCTTTGGTGCTTCCGGTGCGGTGGCGGCGGATGCCCAGCACAAGTTCTTCCGCCTGCTGCTGACGGCCGCGGCGTATTCCGACCCGCACATGCAGGCAATGTCGGCCGTGACCCTCAAGCCGGGTGATGTAGCCATCTGCATTTCCCAGTCCGGGCGCTCGAAGGATCTGCTGATCACTGCCAACCTGGTGCGTGAAAGCGGTGCCACCTTGATTACCCTGTGCCCGAGCCAGACGCCATTGGCCGAGTTGTCGACGGTCAACCTGGCCATCGACGTGCATGAAGACACCGAGATCTACACCCCGCTGACCTCACGTATCGCTCACCTGGTGGTCATCGACGTACTGGCCATGGGCGTAGCCATGGCGCGCGGCCCTAGCCTGGTCAACCACCTCAAGAGCGTCAAACGCAGCTTGCGCAGCCTGCGCCTGTCGCCCAAGTCAGTGAAGGCACTCGACGACTGAACGCGTGTAGGAGCGGGCTTGCCCCGCGATCGAGGTCGGCAGAAGAGCCCAATCGCGGGACAAGCCCGCTCCTACACTGCAGATTCACCCGCCTGTAACCACCCCGCCGCCAAACTGTAACCCGCCTGCGCCAGGCTGAACTCCCGCACTCGATCAGGGAGATATGCAATGGCTCGTGAATTCGATGGCTCGTATCAACCCAACGCAAAATCCCGCAAGCAGCAGGAGAAAGATCAGCGCCGCATGGAATTTCGCCGCGCGATCGAAAGTTACTCCGAACAGCGCCGCCTTCTGCAAGAAATAGCCGATTTTCCCGAGTTGCAGGCCATCAATGTGTGGCAGGTATCGGCGGCAAGTTCCCCGAAAAACGCTCAACAAGCCCGCTGATTTGCGTACGTTCGCTGCGAATGAACGCAAGAAAGGCCAAGGCCACCGGTGACTGCCGCTTGGCCTTGGCCTGCACCACGCACCAACTGCGGTACAGCGGTAGTTCCTCTACCGGCAACTCGCGCAGCACGCCGGTGGCCAGTTCCAGGTTAAGCGCGTGACGAGTCAGCAGGGCAATGCCCAGACCGGCAATCACGCATTCACGCTGGGCGTCGGCCGACGCCACTTCAAGGGTCTGGGTGAAGTGTACGCGCTTGTCCTTGAAGTATTCCTCGCACGCCTTGCGGGTCCCCGAGCCTTGTTCGCGCACCAGCAGGGTGTGTGGCTCAAGGTCTTGCAGGCGCAACTTTTCCAGCTTGCACAGTGGGTGCTCGGGCGGCGCCACGGCGACAATCGGGTTATTAAGGAAGGGCAGGAACTCCAGGCCCATGTCCTGGGGTACCATCGACATGATGATCAGGTCATCACGATTGTCGGAAAGCCTGCGAATTGCCTGCGCGCGATTGACCACGGTGAGGGTGAGGTTGACCTCCGGGTGCAAGCGCTTGAAGGCAGCGAACAGGTGTGGCACGAAGTACTTGGCGCTGGATTCGACGGCCAGCTTCAAGTGCCCCTGCAACGAGCCCTGCATGTCGGAGAGCTGCATGTCCAGGCTCTCCAGGCGGCCGAAGATATCCCGGCTGGCCCGTTGCAGCGCTTCGGCGGCTTCGGTCAGGTAAAGCTTCTTGCCGACGTACTCGAACAACGGTTGGCCCACCAGTTCTTCAAGCTGGCGGATTTGTAGACTAACGGCGGGTTGCGTCAGATTCATCTCCTCGGCCGCCCGGCTGTAGGAACGTAAATCACAGACCTCATTGAAGATCTGCAGTTGACGCAATGTCATACGCATCAATGACTTACGCATTTTATTCTTGTCCTGGCAAAACCTTGTAACAGCACTATAAGCTTTTGCTAATGCTCGCCCTAATAAATATTGATTTTTGTTTATTCCAAGACAGCGCTAGGGTAAAGATGCGACTGGCCAGCGACGATTGGTCACGCGCCGACCGGTTATGCCGGCTCGTTTGTTCTAGCGGCCTTGGGAATTATTCCAGTGATAAAAAAGATCCTGATCGCCAACCGCGGTGAAATTGCTGTTCGAATCGTGCGTGCCTGCGCCGAGATGGGCATCCGTTCCGTGGCGATCTTCTCCGACGCCGACCGCCATGCCTTGCACGTCAAGCGTGCCGACGAGGCCCACAGCATTGGTGCCGAGCCCCTGGCCGGTTACCTGAACCCGCGCAAGCTGGTGAACCTGGCAGTGGAAACCGGTTGCGATGCCCTGCATCCCGGTTATGGCTTTTTGTCTGAGAACGCTGAGCTTGCAGACATTTGTGCCGAACGCGGTATCAAGTTCATCGGCCCGGCGGCAGAAGTCATTCGCCGCATGGGTGACAAGACTGAAGCCCGTCGCAGCATGATCAAGGCGGGTGTCCCGGTGACGCCAGGCACTGAAGGCAACGTTGCCGACATCCATGAAGCCCTCGAGGAAGGTGATCGCATCGGGTATCCGGTGATGCTCAAGGCCACCTCCGGTGGTGGCGGTCGCGGCATTCGTCGCTGCAACAGCCGCGAAGAGCTCGAGCAAGCCTTCCCGCGGGTGATATCCGAAGCGACCAAGGCCTTTGGTTCGGCGGAAGTCTTCCTGGAAAAATGCATCGTCAACCCGAAACACATCGAGGCGCAGATCCTCGGTGACAGCTTCGGCAACGTTGTGCACCTGTTCGAGCGCGATTGCTCGATCCAGCGTCGTAACCAGAAGCTCATTGAAATCGCCCCAAGCCCGCAACTAACCCCTGAACAGCGCGCCTACATCGGCGACCTGTCGGTACGCGCCGCCAAGGCCGTGGGTTACGAGAACGCCGGTACCGTGGAGTTTCTGCTCGCCGATGGCGAGGTGTACTTCATGGAGATGAACACCCGGGTGCAGGTGGAACACACCATCACCGAAGAAATCACCGGTATCGACATCGTTCGCGAGCAGATCCGCATCGCCTCCGGCCTGCCGCTGTCGGTCAAGCAGGAAGACATCCAGCACCGGGGCTTCGCCCTGCAGTTCCGGATCAACGCTGAAGATCCGAAGAACAACTTCCTCCCAAGCTTCGGCAAGATCACCCGTTACTACGCTCCCGGCGGTCCGGGCGTACGTACCGACACGGCGATCTATACCGGCTACACCATTCCACCGTTCTACGACTCGATGTGCCTGAAGCTGGTGGTCTGGGCGCTGACCTGGGAAGAAGCCATGGACCGTGGCCTGCGCGCCCTGGACGACATGCGCGTGCAAGGGGTCAAGACCACCGCCGCTTATTACCAGGAAATCCTGCGCAATCCGGAATTCCGCAGCGGTCAGTTCAATACCAGCTTCGTTGAAAGCCATCCGGAACTGACCAACTACTCGATCAAGCGCAAACCCGAAGAGCTGGCCCTGGCCATCGCTGCCGCCATCGCCGCCCACGCAGGCCTGTGAGGAACCCGACAATGTCCAAGAAAATTTTTGTAACCGACACAATCCTGCGCGACGCCCACCAGTCCCTGCTGGCTACCCGCATGCGTACCGAAGACATGCTGCCGATCTGCGACAAGCTCGACAAAGTCGGCTACTGGTCGCTGGAAGTCTGGGGCGGCGCTACCTTCGACGCCTGTGTACGCTTTCTCAAGGAAGACCCGTGGGAGCGCCTGCGCAAGCTGCGCGCCGCTCTGCCCAACACCCGCCTGCAAATGCTGCTGCGTGGCCAGAACCTGCTGGGCTACCGCCATTACAGCGATGACGTGGTCAAGGCGTTCGTTGCCAAGGCTGCCGTCAACGGTATCGACGTGTTCCGTATCTTCGACGCCATGAACGACGTGCGTAACCTGCGCGTGGCCATCGAGGCGGTCAAGGCTGCCGGCAAGCACGCCCAGGGCACCATCGCCTACACCACCAGCCCGGTGCACACCATCGATGCGTTCGTGGCCCAGGCCAAGCAGATGGAAGCCATGGGTTGCGACTCGGTTGCGATCAAGGACATGGCCGGCCTGCTGACCCCGTACGCCACCGGCGAACTGGTCAAGGCACTCAAGGCCGAGCAGTCGCTGCCCGTGTTCATTCACTCCCACGACACCGCCGGCCTGGCTGCCATGTGCCAGCTCAAGGCTGTCGAGAACGGCGCTGACCATATCGACACCGCCATCTCCAGCTTCGCCTGGGGCACCAGCCACCCCGGCACCGAATCGATGGTCGCAGCCCTCAAGGGCAGCGAGTTCGACACTGGCCTGGACCTGGAGCTGTTGCAGGAAATCGGTCTGTACTTCTATGCCGTTCGCAAGAAGTACCACCAGTTCGAGAGCGAGTTCACCGCCGTCGATACCCGCGTGCAAGTGAACCAGGTTCCGGGTGGGATGATTTCCAACCTGGCCAACCAGCTCAAGGAGCAAGGCGCACTCAACCGCATGAACGAAGTGCTGGCCGAGATTCCCCGGGTTCGCGAAGACCTCGGTTTCCCGCCGCTGGTGACCCCAACCTCGCAGATCGTCGGCACCCAGGCGTTCTTCAACGTGCTGGCTGGCGAGCGCTACAAGACCATCACCAACGAAGTGAAGCTGTACCTTCAAGGGGGCTACGGCAAAGCGCCGGGTGTGGTCGATGAGCAACTGCGTCGCCAGGCCATCGGCAGCGAAGAAGTGATCGACGTGCGCCCAGCCGACTTGCTCAAGCCGGAAATGACCAAGCTGCGCGCCGACATCGGCAACCTGGCCAAGTCTGAAGAAGACGTGCTGACCTACGCCATGTTCCCGGACATCGGGCGCAAGTTCCTCGAAGAGCGTGAAGCCGGCACCCTGACCCCTGAAGCGCTGCTGCCGATTCCAGAAGCCGGCGCGGTAGCCTCGGCTGGTGGCGAAGGTGTTCCGACCGAGTTCGTCATCGACGTACATGGTGAAACCTACCGCGTCGACATTACCGGTGTGGGTGTCAAGGCTGAAGGCAAGCGTCACTTCTACCTGTCCATCGACGGCATGCCGGAAGAAGTGGTGTTCGAGCCGCTCAACGAATTCGTCGGCGGTGGCAGCAGCAAGCGCAAGCAGGCCAGCGCACCGGGTCACGTGAGCACCACCATGCCAGGGAACATCGTCGATGTACTGGTCAAGGAAGGCGACACGGTCAAGGCCGGCCAATCGGTACTGATCACCGAAGCCATGAAGATGGAAACCGAAGTCCAGGCAGCCATTGCCGGCAAGGTCACCGCCATCCACGTGGCCAAGGGCGACCGGGTCAACCCGGGTGAAATCCTGATCGAGATCGAGGGCTGATTACAGGCCCCGGTCTACAAGCGGTTAACCTCTGGGGAGCGATAGCTCCCCTTTTTTTTGCGGCTACATGCTATTCCTGCCGGCAGGCTTCCAAGGTACGTAGTTGACCCTCCGGCCGCTGGTTATCCTCACTCAACCACCGCTCAAACCCCGCCGCAATCGCCGGCCATTCATCATCGGTAATCGAAAACCAGGCCGTATCCCGATTGCGGTCCTTGATCACCATGTGTTTTCGAAACACCCCCTCGAACGTAAAGCCAAAGCGCAGTGCCGCTCGTTTGGAGCGGGCGTTGGCATCGTTGCACTTCCATTCCAGGCGACGGTTGCCCAGCTCGATCCCCAGCTTGCCCAGCAGGTACACCGCTTCGGTGCCCTTGGGGGTGCGTTGCATGGCGGCGCCGAAGGCGATGTGGCCGATTTCGATACGGCCCTGGTCGGGGACGATGGACATCAGGCTGAGGATGCCCTGGGTCTGGCCGCTGGCCAGGTCGATGACGCTGTAGAACAAGGGATCGCTGCTGGCCGCATTGCTGTCGAGCCAGTGGTCGAAATCTTCGCGCTCGGTAAACGGGCCATATGCCAGGTAGTCCCAGAGCTTCGGATCGGCGTCCGGGCCTTGGAATACGTCCCAGAGGTCTTCGCGGTCGCGCCGGGGGTCGAGTTTTTCCAGGCGGATGAAGCGCCCCATCAGCGCGGTCGGTTGCGGACGTTTGGCCGGGTGCCAGTTCAAGGTATCACTCATCGTGTGGCTCCTGGAGTTACAGCGGTTTGCGAAACTGGATGAAGCCGGGGCGCTCGGCAACCTGCTCGTACAGGCTGATCGCCGTCGCGTTGGTTTCGTGGGTCAACCAATGGACCTTGGCGCAGCCCGCTTCGCGAGCCGTATCGTAGACATATTCGATCAGGTGACGGCCAACACCCAGGCCACGTTGCTCGCTCTGGACGTAGAGGTCCTGCAGGTAGCAGGAGTTCTCGATGCTCCAGTTGGAACGATGATAGATCCAGTGGACCATGCCCACTGCCTTGCCATCGACCCAGGCCAGCGCTGCGTTGGTCGGTTCGTTGGGGTCCAGCATGCGCTGCCAGGCGACGTTCGTCACTTCACCGGCAAGACGGGTTTGGTAGAAGTCCAGATACGCCTGCCACAAGGGCAGCCAGGCACTGTGATCGTTGGCGGCTACAGGGCGAATATTCACGGTCGACATAGCGGTTTCCTTCAGAGTGGGCGCATCTGGGCGGCCAGTTGATTGTCCAGAGGATCGGTGCTGTTGCTCAGGCTTTTGCGCACACCTTCGATATCGATGGCCGAGCGGTTCTGGCTGAGTTTGCGGGTGCCTTGCAGGCGCTCGATGGGCAGGGCAAAGCCGACGATGGCCTTGAGCATCCCGGCCATGTAGTCGGCAGGTGCTTCATCCACCGACCAGGGCGCGGCCTGGCGTTGTTCATGGTGGTCGCTCAAGCGCCGGACGATGTCCAGCAGGTGCTCGGCATCGTGATACACCTGGGCCTTGCCCCAGGCATGGACCGCCATGTAGTTCCAGGTCGGCACGGTGCGCGGGTCCTCGAGCTTGCTGGGGTAGTAACCGGCGCTGACATACGCATCGGGCCCGGCAAACACCACCAGGGCCTCGGCGCCGTTTTCCAGCGCCTGCCATTGGCGGTTGGCGCGGGCGAAGTGGCCGTAGAGCGTGCCGTTGCTGCCCTGGCTGCGGTCGAGCAGCAAGGGCAGGTGGCTGGCCTGCAGGCCTTGTTCGCCCTGAGTCACCAGTACGGCCAGGCGGGTTTGCTCGATCTGCTGGTGCAGTTGGCTGAGGTCGGTTTCCTTGTAGCTCGAAGGTGTGAACATGGGGATTGTCCTTGGTGTATGGCTCAATCCTAGGCAGGCTATTGGTCTATGGTAAGAGCCATTAACAGCTAATTTGATAGGTCCATTGTCATGAGCGAGCGCCCCTTCACCTTGCCGTTCGACCCCACCGGAATCGTGCTCGATCGTCGCCAGGGGCTGAGCCGACAGCTTTACCAGGCACTGCGCATGCGTGTGCTGGATGGGCGCTTGAGCAGTGGGACACGGTTGCCGGCCACCCGTGACATGGCCACGGCCCTGGCCTTGTCGCGCAACAGTGTGGTGCGCGCCTATGACCAACTGTATGCCGAAGGTTTCATCGAAAGCCGGGTGGGCGATGGCACGTACGTGAGCCAACTACCAAAACTATCCACAAAAGTATCCACAGGGTTATCCCTGGGTTTTTCCACAGGGTTATCCACAAAATCGACTGAAAATACTGAGGTTTTGTCCAGTAAAGTTATCCACACAGGCCCTTTGGCGCGGCTCCAAAATCATCATTTACCTGCTCCCAAAAGCGGGCCGCCGCGGGCTTTTCGCGTCGGTTTACCGGCGCTCGATTTGTTCCCTTTTGACGTCTGGGCCAAGCTGCAGGCGGGTTTTTGGCGTAACCCGGATCCGGCCGCCCTGGGCTACGGCGATCCGGCCGGCGAACCGCAGCTTCGTGAGCTGATTGCGACCTATTTGCGTCGATCACGGGGGCTTTCCTGCATGGCTGAACAAATTGTGATCACCAGTGGTGCGCAGCAGGCGATAAGCCTTTGTGCACAGCTGCTGCTGGAGCCGGGGGAGAGTGTGGCTGTGGAAAACCCTGGTTACCGCGCCGCCGGAAATGCCTTCGCCCTGACCGGCGCGCGGGTGCATGGGGTGGCTGTGGACAACGAAGGGCTCGATTGCACCGCGCTCGAGGCCCTGGCGAATTGTCGCCTGAGCTACGTGACGCCCTCGCACCAGTACCCCACCGGGGTCACCATGAGCCTGGCCCGGCGCCTGGAACTGCTTGCCTGGGCCCAGCGCAAGGACGGCTGGATCATCGAGGACGACTACGATGGCGAGTACCGCTACAGCGGCGCCCCCTTGGCGCCCTTGGCAGCGCTGGATCGCAGCGGGCGGGTGTTATACATCGGCACCTTCGGCAAGATCGCCTTCCCGGCCCTGCGCCTGGGTTATCTGGTATTGCCGCAACAGCTGGTACAGGCCTTTTCCCGTTGCCGGGCGCTGGCAGTGCGGCATTCGGAGGTCGGGACCCAGGCGGTAATGGCGCAGTTCATGGCCAAGGGACACTTCCAGCGCCACATCCGCCGTGTGCGGCGTGCAGCCCTGAGCCGGCGCAATGCCTTGCAGGCCGGTTGGCCCGTGGATGTTCCAGGCCTGGGCCCGATGCCGGAAGTAGCTGCCGGGCTGCATGTGAAAGTCGATGTGGACTGTTACGCCCGCGAGCAGGCACTGATCGCTCGTGCCGAAGCCGTTGGGGTTGAGCTCAACGCCCTGAGCGACTATTGGTTGCCCGACTCCACGGCCTCTGTGGATAACCGTGCCGGGTTGGTGCTGGGCTTCGCCGCCGTGGACGAAGCCCGAATTGCCGATGCCCTGGCACGCTTGCGGCGTGCCTGGCGCGGGTGACGGTCAGGTGCCGGCCTTGATCTTGGTCCAGGCCCGAGTGCGCGCGCGTTCGGCGTCGCGGGCAAGCGGCTGCAAGGTATACAGCTTGGCCATGGCTTCCTCGGTCGGGTACAGGTTGGGGTTGTTGCGAATCGCCGGGGCGACCCGTTCGGTGGCGTCCTTGTTCGGGTTCGGATACCCGACAAAGTCGCTGATGGGGGCAATGACCTTGGGCTGCAGCAGGTAGTTGATGAAGGTGTACGCGTCCTCTGGGTTGGCCGCGCCTTTGGGGATCGCCAGCATATCGAACCAGATCGGTGCGCCTTCCTTGGGCAGGCGCATGTCCACCACCACGCCGTTTTTCGCTTCGATGGCGCGGTTGGCTGCCTGGGAGAAGCTGCCCGAGTAGCCCACGGCCACGCAGATGTCGCCGTTGGCGATGTCGGCCATGTACTTGGAAGAGTGGAAGTAGGTGATGTGCGGACGGATTTTCATCATCAGCGCCTCGGCTTTCTTGTAGTCAGCCGGCTTGTCGCTGTTGGGCGGCAGGCCCAGGTATTGAAGGGCCAGGGGCAGGATTTCCGAGGGCGAATCGAGCAGGGCGACGCCGCACTGCTTGAGCTTGGCGAGGTTCTCTTCCTTGAAGATCAGGTCCCAGCTGTCCACCGGGGCGTTGTCACCCAGCGCGGCCTTGACCTTGGCCGGGTTGAAGCCGATCAGCACGGTGCCATACATGTACGGCACGGCAAATTTGTTGCCGGGATCGTTGGCCTCGATCAGCTTCATCAGCTTGGGGTCCAGGTGCTGCCAGTTCGGCAGCTTGCTGCGGTCCAGCGGCTGGAACACCCCGGCTTCGATCTGCTTGGCCAGGAACACGTTGGAGGGTACGACCACGTCATACCCGGAGTTGCCAGTCAGCAACTTGGCTTCGAGCGCCTCGTTGGTGTCGAAGATGTCGTAGATCAACTTGACCTGGCTGTCTTTCTGGAAGTCCACCAGGGTTTGCGGGGTGATGTAGTCGAACCAGTTGTAGACCCGCAGGGTGCGCTGCTCGGCAGCCTGGAGGCTACCGGCAAGCAGGGTGCTGCAGAGCAAGGGGGCAATCAGGCGCTTGAGTCGGGTCATCGTTGAGCTTCCTGTTGGGCGCGTTCGAAACCTTCCAGTACGTTCACTGCGTTGATGCCGATTTCCTCGACCGCATAACCGCCTTCCATGACGAACAGGGTCGGCTTGCCGAGGTGGGCAATGCGTTCGCCCATCTGCAGGTAGTCGGGACTGTCCAGCTTGAACTGGGAAATCGGATCGTCCTTGAAGGTGTCGACCCCCAGGGAAACCACCAGCACATCCGGCCCATAGGCAGCGATACGTTCACAGGCCTGGTCCAGGGCATTGCTCCAGGTCGGCCAGTCGCTGCCGGCCGGCAGCGGGTAATTGATGTTGAAGCCTTGGCCCTCACCTTCGCCTTCTTCATCGGCATAGCCGAGGAAGAACGGAAACTCGGCTTGTGGATCGCCATGAATCGAGGCGAAGAACACGTCGTTGCGCTGGTAGAAGATTTCCTGGGTGCCGTTGCCGTGATGGTAGTCCACGTCGAGGATCGCCACTTTCTGCCGGCCCTGGTCGAGAAAGGCCTGAGCGGCGATGGCGGCGTTGTTCAGGTAGCAGTAGCCGCCCATCACATCGCTGGCGGCATGGTGTCCAGGTGGCCGGCACAAGGCAAATGCACTATGGGCGCCGGCCTGGATGGCGGCCTGGGCGGTCAGTGCGACTTGGGCAGCACTGTAGGCGGCCTTCCAGGTGCCAGCGGTAATCGGCGCACCGGCGTCGAAACTGTAGTAGCCCAACTCGCCATGCAAGCCGCTGGGCTTGATGTTGCGCAGCGTGCGCGCCGGCCAGGTGAAGGGCAGCAGGTCACCCTCGTGGCCCAGCTGGACCCAGCGCTGCCAGGCGCCCTCGAAGAAATTCAGGTAATCGGCGCCGTGTACCCGCAGCAGCGGCGCGCGGCCATAGTCTGAAGGGCCTTGCACTGGCCCCAGCTCGCAGTACTTGACCCGCTCCAGCACATGATCGGCGCGTGAAGGCATTTCAAAGCAGGGCATCAATTGCCCGTCGATCAGCTCGCAGCGGCCGTGGTGCAGGCGGTGGTCATCAGAATAGATCGTCAGCATTTATTGTTCTCCGGGTTCACTGGCGTGCCGTCCATTGTTGATGGCAGCGCCCCGGGGTAGAACGGCATAAACGGCCAAAAGGGGACCGATATGGCCAAACTATGTGTCCGGATCGGCCCCCAGGCCGCTCAGGTACGGAAATGGCTGGGGGCCACACCGCTCCAGCGCAGGAAGGCATGGCGGAAACTGGCGGTTTCACTGAAGCCCAGCACTTCGGCAATGCGGTAGATGGGTAACTGGTCGTCGGCGAGTAGTTGCTTGGCCCGCTCAAAACGTAATTCGTCGAGCAATTGCTGGTAGCTGCTGCCCATTTCCTGCAGATGTCGGCGCAACGTGCGTGAAGAGCAGTTCATTTGACGTGCCAGGCCTTCCAGGCCGGGAGCGGCATCGAGTTGGTCAAGCAGCAACTGGCGGATTCGCCCCAGCCAGGCCTGGCGTCCGGTGAACTCCAGGTTCTGCCGGCGGCAACGTTCGCTCATGGCCCGGTGGGTGACCTGATCTGCCAGGGGCAGGGGTGTATTCAGCCAGCGCCGCTCGAAGGCGAAGGCGTTGTCGTCGGCTTCAAATTGCAGCGGGCAGTCGAAGGTATGGCTGTACAGCGGCTGGTAGTCGGGCGCGGCATGGGTGAAGCGTGCCGCCAGCAGTGGCAATGACTGCCCGAGCAGATCGTCGCAGATGACTTTCAGTGAGGTCAGGCAAAACTCGGCATTGAAGGCAGCCAGATGCGGGTCTTCCCCATATTCGCTGGCGCTGAACCAGATACGCCGGCCGTCGTCGACCAGGCGCAACTGGAAAAGTGTTCCCAGTAGCGCCGGGTACTGCATGGCCAGCTGCAAAGCGTCACCTAAGGTGGCACTGGAGAGCAGGGCGTAACCCAGCATGCCGTAGCAGGACACATGCATGCGCCGCCCCAGTTCCAGACCCACTTCACGGCGCCGGGCCACGGCGTTGGCGCACACCTGCAACTCCTGGCGGGTGGTGATGCGCGAATCGGCGCGCCCCAGGTCGGCCAGGCTGATACCACTGCCTTCGAGCAGCGCCTGGGCGTTTGTGTCATCGCCCTCAAAGGCCTGCAGAACCAGGGATACGGCATTGAGGGTGGTGAGGTGTGAGTGGAGCATGCTCGGCTTCCTGCGGGAGGTCTGCAGGTTACCGAGCAATATGTGTGCCTTGCCAGGGTTATTGCATCAAGGCAGTTCCAGCTCGACCAGCCGCCGCACCTCGTTCGCCGGCACGCCTGAGCCCAGCAGCCACTGCAACTTGCCAAAGGCCGCCTCGCGGGTCATGCCGCCACCGGACACCACGCCGACCTGGCGCAGCCGACTGCCC
Source organism: Pseudomonas vranovensis (assembly GCF_040438935.1). Lineage (NCBI taxonomy): Bacteria > Pseudomonadati > Pseudomonadota > Gammaproteobacteria > Pseudomonadales > Pseudomonadaceae > Pseudomonas > Pseudomonas vranovensis. The sequence goes on from NZ_CP159259.1 coordinate 5,045,300, forward strand.
GCCTCATAGACATCCAGCTCGACACCCCCTTCGTGGCATTGGGTGATCGCCACCACCACCACTCCGTTGGCCTGTGCCTGGCCAAGGGCGGCGAGAAACGCCGGATTGTCGGCTGGCCCTGTACCGCTGCCGAAGCACTCCAGGATCAATCCTTGCGCACCGCTGTCGAGTGCCGCTTGCAGCAGTGGGGCGCCAAAGCCTGGCACCAGTGGCAGTACGGCCACCGTGACCGGCTGCCTGGGATGCCGATAGTCGAGTGCGGCAGGCAGCTGCGACGCCTTTGTTGCGCCGGCATTGCGCTTGAGGGTGACAAAGGGGTGGCGCCCGTAGCTGCGTACCTTGGCCGTGCGCAGGGGGTCGAGCAGTTCACCGTGAAAGTACAGCTGCACGCCGGGGGCCTGGCCGTGGCCCAGGGCGTGCAATGCGCCCGTCAGGTTGTCCCAGGCATCGCTGTCGGCAACACCGGCCGGCAACATCGACCCGGTAAACAGCACGGGAGCTCGCAAGCCCAGCAGTTGATACGTCATGGCGGCAGCGCTGTAGGCCAGCGTATCGGTGCCATGCAGAATCAACACCCCATCGCTTCCCTGATTATCGACGGCGTCGATGACCGCTTCGCGCAGGCGCTGCCAGTACTGTGGGGTCATGTTGGCGCTGTCGATCAGCGGCAGCAGTTCGCGAAATTGCCAGTCCGGGATATCGGCCACGCCGGCCAGGCGTTCGCGCATCCGCTGCTCGAAACCCGAGGCCGGGGCCAGACCGTTGGCACTGGCCTGCATGCCAATGGTGCCGCCGGTGTACAGCACCATGATGTTGCGTGCGGGATGTGCGGTGGTCATGGGGCTGTCTCCTTGGGTGGCCAGGGGTTGGCCGACCACAGTACGCCATCAGTCGAAAAGCGGGTAGGCGCGGGCTGGCTGGGGGCAGATGTCCTGCTGGGGAGCAGGACCGCTGCGCGGTCGATCGCAGGCTGTCGCCAGCGGCTTCAAGGGCTGCGCCATCCAGGCATAAAAAAAGGGCCCGGGGAATGATCCCTGGGCCCTCAAAAGGTGAGAGGTGTCTAGTCCCTCGACCTGGTGAGCGGTGTTACAGCGTCGATCAGCCTTTGAGCGGGACCAGACGCGGAGCAATCATGTTTTCCGGACGCAGGATGTCGTTGAGCATCGCTTCGTCCAGCAGGCCTTCTTCACGCACCAGCTCCAGTACGCCGCGGCCGCTTTCCAGCGCGATACGGGCGATACGGGTGGCGTTTTCGTAGCCGATGTACGGGTTCAGAGCGGTGACCAGGCCGATCGAGTGTTCGACCAGTTCACGGCAGCGCTGTTCGTTGGCGGTGATGCCGACGATGCAGTGCTCGCGCAGCATGTCCATGGCGCGTTGCAGCAGGCGGATCGAGTCGAAGATCTTGTAGGCGATCAGCGGCTCCATCACGTTCAGTTGCAGCTGGCCGCCTTCGGCCGCGACAGTCAGGGCCAGGTCGTTGCCCATGATGGCGAAGGCAACCTGGTTGACGGCTTCCGGGATAACCGGGTTGACCTTGCCTGGCATGATCGAGCTGCCTGGCTGACGCGCTGGCAGGTTGATTTCGTTGATGCCGGTACGTGGGCCGCTGGACAGCAGGCGCAGGTCGTTGCAGATCTTCGACAGCTTGACCGCGGTACGCTTGAGCATGCCGGAGAACAGGACGAAGGCGCCCATGTCGGAGGTGGCTTCAATCAGGTCGGCTGCCGGTACCAGCGGTTGGCCGCTGATGGTGGCCAGGCGTTGAACGGCCAGCATCTGGTAGCCCGGGTCGGCGTTGATGCCGGTACCGATGGCGGTACCACCCAGGTTGATTTCAGTCAGCAGCTCAGGCGCCAGGGAACGCAGACGGTTGAGGTCTTCGGTCATGGTGGTGGCGAAGGCGCGAAATTCCTGGCCCAGGGTCATCGGCACGGCGTCCTGCAGCTGGGTACGGCCCATCTTCAGTACGTGGTCGAATTCCTGGCCCTTGGCGGCGAAGGCCTGGATCAGGCTGTCGAGGCTGGCCAGCAGGGCGTCGTGGCCCAGCAGCAGACCCAGACGGATCGCGGTCGGGTAGGCGTCGTTGGTCGACTGCGCCATGTTCACGTCATTGTTCGGGTGCAGGTACTGGTACTCGCCTTTCTGGTGGCCCATGGCCTCCAGCGCGATGTTGGCGATTACTTCGTTGGCGTTCATGTTGGTAGAAGTACCAGCACCGCCTTGAATCATGTCGACCACGAACTGCTCGTGGTAGTCGCCGCGGATCAGACGAGCGCAAGCCTCGCTGATGGCAGCGTGCTTGGCATCGCTCAGGTGACCCAGCTCACGGTTGGCGTCGGCAGCAGCCTGCTTGACCATGGCCAGGGCCACGACCAGTTTCGGATAGTGCGACAGCGGAACACCGGAGAGGTGGAAGTTGTTGGCAGCGCGCAGGGTCTGGATGCCGTAGTAGGCATCAGCTGGGACTTCAAGGGTGCCAAGCAGGTCTTTTTCGACGCGGAACGATGCAGCAGCGGACATGATAAATATCATCTCGAATTTGGCCCGGCACATGCCGGAATGGCGCCAATCCTAGGCCTGCGGCGATTTTGCGGCCAATGCTGTTGCGCGCTAACCTATGCGCAAACGGCATAATGGTTAGTGTGACGCCAACCGACATTCGAGCGTGTGCTATTTTGGTGCGCGCCTGGAGAGACAGATGAACCTCGAAAGCAAATGGCTGGAAGACTTCAGCGCCCTGGCGGCGACACGCAGTTTTTCCCAGGCCGCCGAACGCCGATTCGTAACCCAGCCGGCCTTCAGTCGCCGCATCCGCAGCCTTGAGGCTGCGCTGGGGCTGACGTTGGTCAACCGCTCGCGTACGCCGATTGAACTGACGGCCGCCGGACAATTGTTCCTGGTGACGGCGCGAACCGTGGTCGATCAACTGGGCGAGGTGTTGCGCCACTTGCATCACCTGGAAGGCGGGCAGGGCGAGGTCATTCAGGTAGCGGCGGCGCACTCCCTGGCGCTGGGGTTTTTCCCGCGCTGGATTGCCCAGTTGCGCAACGATGGCCTGAACATCGCCACCCGGTTGGTGGCCACTAACGTCGGCGATGCAGTGCATGCCCTGCGCGAAGGCGGGTGCGACCTGATGCTGGCGTTCTACGATCCGGATGCGGCCCTGCAGATGGACTCGGAAATTTTCCCCTCGCTGCACATGGGGCATACCGAAATGTTGCCAGTGTGCGCGGCCGATGCCGATGGCAAGCCGCTGTTCGACCTGGAAGGCGAGGGCAGCGTACCGCTGCTGGCCTACAGCGCGGGGGCTTTCCTCGGTCGTTCGGTCAACCTGCTGTTGCGTCAGCGCGCCCTGCGCTTTACCACGGTGTATGAGACGGCCATGGCCGACAGCCTCAAGAGCATGGCCCTGGAAGGCCTGGGGATAGCCTGGGTGCCGCGGCTTTCGGCGCGCGCCGAGCTTGAGCGCGGCGAGTTGGTGATCTGTGGTGGCCCGCAGTGGCACGTACCGCTGGAAATCCGCCTGTACCGTTGCGCGCTGGTGCGCAAGGCCAATGTGCGTTTGCTCTGGCGCAAGCTGGAGGGCGGGCCGTCGACGGCAGGTTGACCTGAAAGTCAGCCAAAGCCCCGAAAAATAAGGGCCGACAGTTGGTCGCCGGGGTGCCTTAAATGCACCGGGTTACGATATACTGCGCGGCCTTCGGTCGGTTTTTTCCGGCCCTAATTCGCATAACAAGCCACGCCGGTCGTCCCCGCGTGGCTTGTTGTTTTTTGACGCGCCTGCGGGCGCCCAAGAGAAGAGGCTCGACGATGAGTGCACTGGTTGGCGTGATCATGGGCTCCAAGTCCGATTGGTCCACCCTTAGCCACACCGCCGATATGCTGGAAAAACTCGGCATTCCCTACGAGGTCAAGGTGGTCTCCGCCCACCGTACCCCGGACCTGCTGTTCCAGTATGCCGAAGAGGCCGAAGGCCGTGGCATCGAGGTCATCATCGCCGGTGCCGGTGGCGCTGCCCACCTGCCAGGCATGTGCGCCGCCAAGACCCACCTGCCGGTACTCGGCGTGCCGGTCCAGTCGTCGATGCTCTCCGGTGTCGACTCTCTGCTGTCGATCGTGCAGATGCCGGCCGGTATTCCGGTTGCCACCCTGGCCATCGGCAAAGCCGGCGCAATCAACGCCGCACTGCTCTCGGCGAGCATCCTGGGCGCCAAGCACCCGCAGTTCCACAGCGTGTTGAAGCAGTTCCGCGCTGAGCAGACAGACAACGTTCTGGACAATCCAGATCCGCGCCAGGCTTGAGGTCAAACCCATGAAAATCGGTGTAATCGGTGGCGGCCAGCTGGGTCGCATGTTGGCCCTGGCAGGAACGCCGCTGGGTATGAACTTCGCCTTCCTGGACCCGGCGCCAGATGCCTGCGCCGCGCCATTGGGCGAGCACCTGCGTGCCGATTACGGCGATCAGGACCACCTGCGCCAACTGGCCGACGAAGTTGACCTGGTCACCTTCGAATTCGAAAGCGTGCCGGCTGAAACCGTCGCCTTCCTGTCCCAGTTCGTGCCGGTCTACCCGAGCGCCGAATCCTTGCGCATTGCGCGTGATCGCTGGTTCGAAAAGAGCATGTTCAAGGACCTGGGCATTCCGACCCCGGCGTTTGCAGACATCCAGTCGCAAGCCGACCTGGACGCCGCCGTGGCCAGCATCGGCCTGCCCGCCGTGCTCAAGACCCGCACCTTGGGTTATGACGGAAAAGGCCAGAAAGTGCTGCGATCTGCCGAGGATGTAGTCGGCACATTCGCCGAACTGGGCAGCGTGCCGTGCCTGCTTGAAGGCTTCGTACCGTTCACCGGCGAAGTGTCGCTGATCGCCGTGCGCGCCCGTGATGGCGAGACCCGTTTCTACCCGCTGGTGCACAACACTCACGAGAACGGCATCCTGCGTCTGTCGGTGGCCAGTGAAGACCACCTGCTCCAGGGCCTGGCCGAAGACTACGCGGGCCGCGTGCTCAAGCAGCTGGACTACGTGGGCGTGCTGGCATTCGAATTCTTTGAAGTCGACGGTGGCCTGAAGGCCAACGAAATCGCCCCGCGGGTGCACAATTCCGGCCACTGGACCATCGAAGGCGCCGAGTGCAGCCAGTTTGAAAACCACCTGCGTGCCGTTGCCGGCTTGCCGCTGGGCTCGACCGCCAAGGTCGGCGAAAGCGCCATGCTCAACTTCATCGGTGAAGTGCCAGCGGTAGACAAGGTCGTGTCCATCGACGAGTGCCATCTGCATCACTACGGCAAGGCCTTCAAGGTCGGCCGCAAGGTCGGTCACGCCACCCTGCGTTGCGACGACATGGCCACGCTGGAAGAGAAGATCAAGCAGGTCGAGGCCCTGATCCAGGGCTGAAGGGAACCTTCCTTCTTCACAGTCCCTCTGATGGCGGGATGCCAAAGCCCTGACTAGGCTTTGGCGTGCGCCATTTCACTCAGAGGGATTGCCATGGGTATCATCGGAACCATCTTCATCGGCCTGATCGTCGGTCTGCTGGCACGCTTCATCAAGCCTGGCGACGACAGCATGGGCTGGATCATGACCATTCTCCTCGGCATTGCCGGTTCGCTTGCCGCGACTTACGGCGGCCAGGCGCTCGGTATCTACCAGGCAGGCGAAGGCGCAGGCTTCCTGGGCGCGCTGGTGGGCGCGGTCGTGCTTCTGGTGATCTACGGCATGGTCAAAAAGAACTGACGGCAGGCTAGAATGCTCGGCACTTTTCGTTGCCGAGCATTTTTATGCGCCGTGTCTTACTGGTTTCACTGCTGCTGATCAGCAGCCTTGCCCATGCCGAGCTGCCGGAAACCGACTGGCTGGAGCTGATGCCCAAGTCGGACCAGAAAGCCCTGGAGCTGATGCCCGAGATCGACCACAGCTCTCCCGAAGCCATGGGCACCTTCACCGAGAAGGGTGGCATGAAGCAGAGCAAAGGCCTGCCGGCGGTGATGTATTCGACCAAGACTGTGCCAGCGATGAACGGCAAGCAGATTCGTCTGGGCGGGTATCCGGTGCCGCTGGAAAGCGACGCCAAGGGCAACAGCACCTTGTTCTTCCTGGTGCCTTATCCGGGCGCTTGCATTCACGTACCGCCACCGCCGCCCAACCAGTTGGTGCTGGTGCGATATCCCCGTGGCGTGAAGCTGGACGATATCTACACACCGCTGTGGGTAAGCGGCACGCTGAAAATCGAGAAAGTCAGCAATGATCTTGCCGATGCGGCCTACGCACTGGATGCGGGGAAGGTAAAGGCGGTGGAAGAGGGCGACCTCTAGTTTTCAGCGCCCCTGCGCTAGCGCTGAACGTTGGTGGGTGGTGGCAGTCGGATGTTCAAGTGATTGCCACCGAGCGCACCGCCAACATGAAAGGCAGTATTTTATTGCTGGCCTGGTTAGGCCTGATGCCGTCGCTGACCCTTGCCGAAGGGCCGGCCCCGCGAATTACCGAGTTGCAGCGCTGTGGGGACCTGCTGGCACAGGTCCCACAGCAATGGTGTCTTCAGGTTGAGGGGCTGGACAGTCAGCCTCCGGTCCTCTGGCTAGGCGGCCAACCGCTCCCCCACCATGCTTTCAAGCGCCAAGGGCGGACGCTGACCCTGCAGTTGGACCCCGGCCAGTATCGCAGTGCACCGCTGTGGCTGGAGGCTCAGGGCCTGCAAAGCAATGCGGTATGGCTTTCAACGGGCAGCAGTCATGTACTCGCTGCCGGGCCTGGTGAAGTGGCCAAGAACATGGACGGCCTTACCACGTATGTCGATCTTGTCAGCCTGTTGATCGAGGAGCGCCACGACGGGCTCGAACAAGCCAGGAGAATTGCCCGTAAATACGATGCTCAGGTGGTCGGCGCGATCGCGCCGCTCAATGTCTACCAGTTGCGCCTGCCGGTGGACGACCTCATTCAGCGTGATGCCATGGTATTGCGCATGGGAAGCGAAGCCAGTGTCGATGCGGTGATCATCGAAGAGTCAGCTCCGGAGCGGGGTAAAGAATCATCGGGTACGGGTGAAGCGTCATCCAGTTGGCAAGATGAATGGGCCGCCAATCGATATTTGGATGCGGTGTATTACTACCAGCGCCGGATTCCAGCCAAACGGCAACAGATCAAGGTGCAGCCTGTTCGGGTAGGTGTCATCGAGCGCAACCTGGATTTCGATGCGGTGGATTTCGCCGCGTATCGAGGTGACTGCCGGGCAAGTCCAGGGCGCCTTTGCCTGTTTGCCCGGGATGCACACAAGGCCGACAGCCACGGTTCCACTGTGGCCGGCATACTTGCAGCAGACTGGCAAGCGCAGGGTAATAGCGGCTTTCTTCAGGGGCTTGGCCCGGCGAGCCCGGGTTTTGAAGTGATTGTCGAACGAAACTCCGATGCTGGAATCACCGCCAACATTGCCGCCTCGGTCAACCTGGTAGAAGACGGTGTGCGTGTATTGAACTGGAGCTGGGGAGTTCACCGGGTCGGGGCACGCAACATCGAAGGGGATGAAGTCGATTCGCTGTTGCGGTCGGGGCTGGCCATGAGTGGCTATGAAGAACTCCTGGAAGAGTTTTTTCTCTGGTTGCGGGCCAAGCATCCTGACGTGATCGTTATCAACTCGGCGGGCAATGGCGCCTCGCGATCCGGAACCGACGAGTATCGCTTGCCTTCTTCGTTCGTGACCGAGCAATTGCTGGTGGTGGGTGGTCATCAGCGCAATCGATCAGCGCAGGTACTGCGCGCCCCGGATTACGTAGTCAAGCGCGGCAGCTCGAATATCGATATGCGCGTGGATATCAGTGCCGCAGCCTGTGTTCGCGCATCGCCCGCCATTGCCGGAGATGTCGGGACCGTACAGTGTGGCACCTCGTACGCTACACCCCTGGTAACGGCTACGGTGGCGGCGATGCTGTCGATCAATCCCGGCCTGACCCCGGAGCAATTACGCATGCTGTTGCGGCGAAGCGCGATGCCTTTGGGTCAGCAGCAGGATTTTGAAGCGACGGATGGTGAAGACCTCACTGCACCGATCCTGCCATCGGAGCGCGATGGCAAGATGAACGATGAGGATCTTGGGCGATCGGCGCGGCTGGATATGCAAAAGGCTTTGGAACTGGCGGTGCAAAGCCTTGTGCGGGTACGTTGACGCTCCTGCCCTAGAGCGTTTCGCTGTCGATGGCCAGGCTCAGGGAATGGCTTGCCCCGGGTTGGAGGGTAACCAGGTCATCCCACACATTGGCCGTCTCGATACACAACATGCGCTGCCAGCCATCGTCAGCCATGTCCGCCAGCTCTGCTGCGCGGTCGGTCCACGGGTTCCAGATAACCGCTGAACGTGATCCGCTGCTGGTCAGGCGAATACGTCGGTTCCAATCCGGGTCGACGATGCTGAGCTGTTCCGGCGCCTGCAGGTAAATGCGGTCGGTCTCGCTCGCAAAGCCCAACGCGCCTTGTTGTGTGCGTTGCTGCCAGTTTTCCAGGGTCTCGATATAGCCCAGGCCTTCTACGCCTTCCACCTGAACCTTGCGCACATCGCTGACGGCGAAGTAGCTGTGCAGTGCCTGGCTGATGGTGACGGGGATGTTGTCGAGGTTGTAGCTGGTGAGGGTGACGGTCAACTGCTCCCCCATGACGATGCTCAGCGTGAGCTCGACCGTGTGTGGCCAGCCGGGGAGATCCCCCAGGGTGTCGGGCAGAGTGAAGTCGACCCGCACCGCATTGCCGATATCAGTGATGCCTTGCAATTGCCAGTCGCGACCGCGCACCAATCCATGGGCGGGCGCTTCGCTGCCGTGGTACATGGCCTGTACGGCCTGCGGATTGCGGCTCAGATTGCCGAACCAGGGCCAGCACACCGGAACCCCGGCGCGCACGGATTTGCCCTGCTTGAAAATGGCCTGTTCGCTCAACCACAACAAAGGGGGTTCGCCGAGCCGCTGGTAGCTCAACACCTGGGCGCCCTGCTGGGCGACCAGCAGTTCGGCGCTGTCAGTGGTGATGCGCCAGCAATTGAGCTCGCCGTGTTGTTCGGATTCGACCTTGGGTGTGGACATGCGCTTGATCTCTTGGGTTTGCCGTACGGTCTTGGACCGCTTGCATACCCTCGAGTTTACCGCGCAGCCGACTCAGCGACGAGGAGGAACCGAACGGGTGCGCCCACTGCCGTCGATGGCTACGAAGACAAACACAGCCTCGGTGACTTTGCGCCATTCGCTGGACAGCGGGTCGTCGCTCCACACTTCGACCATCATCTGGATCGAGCTGCGGCCGATTTCCAGGGTCTGGGTATAGAAGGACAACTGTGCGCCAACGGCCACGGGTACCAGAAAGGCCATGCGGTCGATTGCGACCGTAGCCACCCGGCCCCCGGCGACGCGACTGGCCATTGCGGTGCCGGCCAGGTCCATCTGGGCAACCAGCCAGCCGCCGAATATATCGCCGAAACCATTGGTTTCACGCGGTAATGCTGTGATCTGCAAGGCCAGGTCGCCTTGCGGGATGGGATCTTCTTGTTCGAGTTCAATCATGCCGGGGGTGCCTCTGACCCGTGACGCTTCGTTGGTTGGCGCTAATGCAGACGCCTAGAAAAACGATTCAGCACAACCATACTACGCTGCTTTCGCTTTGCCAGGCGGCGAAGGGAAACTCTGCGAAACCGACTAAGCATACCTAGCGGCGTTTTCGCACAACATCCTCCAGTAGACGCAACCTTTTGATACAAGCGGCCAGTATATAGAGCAGAAAGCGCAGCGACGACCATGCATTTATGAATACTTGTATTGAATTTGTGCGCACTGTGCTTTTTCTTGCAATTTGCTATCGTTCGGGGCCCACCAGGCCCCAAACCCGCGCGGCAAGCGGCCTGCAGTACCAATCAGCGATACCAATAAGAGATACCTATGACCTCCGTGCCCGGCAGTATCGCGCAGCCTTCGAGGCCGCTCACCCGCAGTGACTACAAGACCCTGTCGCTTTCCGCCCTGGGCGGAGCGCTGGAGTTCTACGACTTCATCATTTTCGTGTTCTTCGCCACGGTCGTCGGGAAGCTGTTCTTCCCTGCGGATATGCCCGAATGGCTGCGCCTGATGCAAACGTTTGGGATTTTCGCCGCCGGCTACTTGGCGCGTCCACTGGGCGGCATCGTCATGGCGCACTTTGGCGACTTGCTGGGGCGCAAGAAGATGTTCACCTTGAGCATCTTCATGATGGCCGTGCCGACGCTGATCATGGGCTTGCTGCCGACCTACGCGCAGATCGGCATGTGGGCGCCGATCCTGCTGTTGCTGATGAGGGTGATCCAGGGCGCGGCCATCGGTGGTGAAGTGCCGGGCGCCTGGGTATTCGTGTCCGAGCACGTACCCTCGCGCAATATCGGGTACGCCTGCGGCACCCTGACGGCAGGGCTGACGTCCGGAATTCTGCTCGGCTCGCTGGTCGCCACTGCGATCAACAGCATCTATACACCAGAAGAGCTGGCCGACTATGCCTGGCGGATCCCGTTCCTGCTGGGTGGCGTGTTCGGGCTGTTCGCGGTGTATCTGCGTCGCTGGTTGCATGAAACCCCGGTGTTCGCCGAACTGCAGGCACGCAAGGCCTTGGCCGAGGAAGTGCCATTGCGGGCGGTGCTGCGCGACCACCGTGGCGCCATTGTCTTGTCGATGCTGCTGACCTGGCTGCTGTCGGCCGGGATCATCGTGGTCATTCTGATGACTCCGACGGTGCTGCAGACGGTTTATGGCATTGCACCCACCGTGGCCCTGCAAGCCAACAGCCTGGCCATCGTGCTGTTGAGCCTGGGTTGCATCGTGGCCGGGATGCTGGCCGATCGCTTCGGCGCAGGGCGCGTGTTCGTGGTCGGGAGCCTGGCACTGTTGGCCAGCTCCTGGGGCTTCTATCACAGCCTGGTCGACCACCCCGAATGGCTGTTCCCGCTCTATGCCCTCACCGGCCTGTTTGTCGGCATCGTCGGCGCGGTGCCTTATGTAATGGTTCATGCTTTCCCCGCCGTCGTGCGTTTCAGCGGGTTGTCCTTTTCCTACAACCTGGCCTACGCCATTTTCGGCGGCCTGACCCCAATGGTGGTCACCTACCTGCTCAAGTTCAGCCCGATGGGACCAGCCTATTACGTGGCCGGTATCTGCACCATTGGTCTGCTGGTCGGCCTCTATCTGTTGGCCAAGAAACGCTGAATCCCTTCCCGTTCCCACCTCGCAACATCTTGAAAAGGCCATCACCGACATTCGGTGATGGCCTTTCATCTAATTGTCACATTCGGTTCATAGAGTGTTCATACGGCCTGCAGATACTTGGGCCCGATCCATCTCACCCCCAATTCCTGCTAGGAGTAAGGCATGAAACTGAAGCGTTTGATGGCGGCCCTGACTTTCGTCGCCGCTGGCGTTGCCACCGCCAATGCGGTTGCCGCTGTTGACCCTGCTATTCCGACCTACACCAAGACCACCGGTGTGTCGGGCAACCTCTCCAGCGTCGGTTCCGATACCCTGGCGAACCTCATGACTCTGTGGGCTGAGGCCTACAAGAAGGAATACCCGAACGTAAACATCCAGATTCAGGCTGCCGGCTCCTCCACCGCGCCACCCGCGTTGACCGAAGGCACCGCCAACCTCGGCCCGATGAGCCGCAAGATGAAGGACGTCGAGCTGCAGGCGTTCGAGCAGAAGTACGGCTACAAGCCAACCGCCATTCCGGTTGCCGTCGACGCCCTGGCCGTTTTCGTACACAAAGACAACCCGATCAAGGGCCTGACCATGGCTCAGGTCGATGCGATTTTCTCCTCCACTCGCCTGTGTGGTGCCAAGGCCGGCGTCAAGACCTGGGCTGACCTGGGCGTGACGGGCGACCTGGCCAACAAGCCGGTCCAGCTGTTCGGTCGCAACTCGGTATCCGGCACCTACGGTTACTTCAAAGAAGAAGCCCTGTGCAAAGGCGACTTCAAGCCCAACGTCAACGAGCAACCTGGTTCGGCTTCGGTCGTACAGTCGATCAGCAGCTCGCTGAACGGCATCGGCTACTCGGGCATCGGCTACAAGACCGCCAGCGTCAAGACTGTGCCATTGGCCAAGAAAGAGGGTGGCGCCTTCGTTGAAGACAACGAAGCCAACGCCCTGAACGGCACCTACCCGCTGTCGCGCTTCCTCTATGTCTACGTCAACAAGGCGCCGAACAAGCCTCTGGCCCCGCTGGAAGCCGAGTTCGTCAAGCTGGTCCTGTCCCAGGCTGGCCAGCAAGTTGTCGTGAAGGACGGCTACATTCCACTGCCGGCCAAAGTCGCTGAAAAAGCCCTGGCCGACCTGGGCCTGAGCCACGCCAATAAAGGCGTCGCGAAGAACTGAGTGTGAGACAGGTGGGGTCTGGAAATGACCAGTCTCCACCGCAAATTGCGAGTCCGCTGCCAGGACCACTGAGCGGCGGGCTTTTTTGCGTCACTTCATTGTCATGTTTTTGTAATACGGGACCGCTAGGGTGTGCGCATGAATGATCTGGCCAACTCCACCATGACCCAAAATTCTCCCCCCGTGCGGATTGATTTCAATACGCCCGAACTGCAACGCAAGCGTCGCCTGCGTGCGCTCAAGGATCGCCTGACCCGCTGGTATGTACTGGTGGGCGGGCTTGCCGTGCTGGCGGCGATCACCTTGATTTTCTTCTACCTGGCCTACGTGGTCGTGCCGCTGTTCCAGGGCGCTACCCTGACCAGCAAGAAGGCGCTGGAACCGACCTGGCTGAGCCAGGACGCCGGCAAGCCGCTGATGATTGCCCTGGAAGAGCAGAACCTCGTGGGCATGCGTGTGTCCGACAAGGGCCAGGCATTGTTCTTCGACACCAAGACCGGTGCCGAACTCAAGCGCGTCGACCTGCCAGTGCCGGCCGGCACCCAGGTGACCTCGATCGGTAATGACCAGCCGGGCAATCCACTGGTGGTATTGGGGCTGTCCAACGGCCAGGCGCTGGCGTTTAGCCATAGCTACAAGATCACCTACCCGGACAACAAGAAGACCATCAGCCCTGGCATTGATTACCCCTATGGCCAGGAGCCCTTCGTGCTCGATGAGCAGGGCCGTGCCCTGGAGCATGTCAGCCTCAACGTGAATGGCGACACCTTGGTGGTAGCCGGCTCTACCGGCGCACACCTGCAGGTGGTCTCGCTGACCCGCGAGGAGAACATGATGACCGGTGAGGTCACCAGCGAGCAGAGCCGTATCGATCTGCCGCAGATGACCGAGTCGGTGAAGTCGATCTTCATCGATCCGCGCCAGCAGTGGTTGTACGTCATCAATGGCCGGGCCCAGGCGGATGTCTTCAGCCTGCGCGAAAAAAGCCTCAACGGTCGCTACAAATTGCTCGACAACGGCGATGCCGAAGTTACCGCAAGTGCCCAGCTGGTCGGTGGTATCTCGCTGATCATCGGTGATTCCAAAGGTGGCCTGGCCCAATGGTTCATGGCCCGTGACCCGGACGGCGAGCAGCGCTTCAAGCGCATCCGCGACTTCCAGATGGGCAAGGCGCCCATCGTGCAGATCGATGCCGAAGAGCGTCGCAAAGGCTTCATTGCCCTGGATGCTGCCGGCGAGCTCGGCGTGTTCCACAGCACCGCCCACCGTACCTTGCTGGTCGAGCCGGTTGCGGAAGGTGCAGGCGTGCTGGCGCTGTCGCCACGTGCCAACCGCATCATCATCGAAGAGGGCGGCAAGCTGCTGCCACTGACCCTGAAGAACCCGCACCCGGAAGTGTCCTGGAGCGCGCTGTGGAGCAAGGTCTGGTACGAGAACTACGACGAGCCTAAATACGTCTGGCAGTCGACCGCCTCGAACACCGACTTCGAGCCCAAGCTCAGCCTTTCGCCGCTGACCTTCGGCACCCTGAAGGCCGCGTTCTACGCGATGATCCTTGCCGCGCCGCTGGCCATTGCCGCGGCCATCTACACCGCCTACTTCATGGCCCCGGGCATGCGCCGCAAGGTCAAGCCGGTGATCGAGCTGATGGAAGCGATGCCAACGGTCATCCTCGGCTTCTTCGCCGGTCTGTTCCTGGCACCGTACCTGGAAGGGCACTTGCCGGGTGTGTTCAGCCTGTTCCTGCTGATGCCGATCGGCATCCTGGTCGCCGGCTTCACCTGGAGCCGCCTGCCCGAGTCGCTGCGCCTGCGGGTGCCCGATGGCTGGGAAGCGGCCATCTTGATTCCGGTGATCCTGTTCACCGGCTGGTTCGCCCTGTACATGAGCCCGTTCCTTGAAACCTGGTTCTTCGGCGGTGACATGCGCCTGTGGATCACCAATGACCTGGGCATCACCTACGACCAGCGCAACGCCCTGGTAGTCGGTATCGCGATGGGCTTCGCAGTCATCCCGAACATCTACTCGATTGCCGAAGACGCCGTGTTCAGCGTACCGCGCAGCCTGACCCTGGGCTCCCTGGCACTGGGCGCGACCCCATGGCAGACGCTGACCCGCGTGGTCATCCTGACCGCCAGCCCGGGTATCTTCTCGGCGCTGATGATCGGTATGGGCCGTGCGGTGGGCGAAACCATGATCGTGCTGATGGCCACCGGTAACACCCCGGTCATGGAGCTGAACCTGTTTGAAGGTATGCGCACCCTGGCAGCCAACGTTGCCGTGGAGATGCCGGAGTCGGAAGTCGGTGGCAGTCATTACCGCGTGCTGTTCCTCGCCGCGTTGGTGCTGCTGATGTTCACCTTCGTGATGAACACCTTGGCCGAGCTGATTCGCCAGCGTCTGCGCAAGAAATACTCGTCGCTTTGATAGAAAGGTAGAGATCCGTGAAAAAGGATTCCCTCAAAAGCTGGTTCAAGAGCGGCGCCCCTGGCGTCTGGATCAGCGGTGGCGCGGTCGCCATCGCGGTGATCATGACCATTGGTCTGCTCTCTGTGATCGCTGTGCGTGGCCTGAGCCACTTCTGGCCGGCCGATTTGGTTCAGGCCAACTACACCGTGCCAGGGCAAGCCAGCCACGTAGTGGTCGGCGAGGTGGTACAGAAGGAAGAAGTACCGCGTGTGCGTCTCAAGGGGGCCGGCTTGCCGGTGCCTGATGAAGGCCCGGAGTTCATGACCCGTGAGCTGATCAAGGTCGGTAACCGTGACTTGAACGGCAGCGACTTCACCTGGGTGGTCGGCGAATGGCTGACCGAGCAGCAGACGCCGGTCGACCTGATCGCTCTGGAGCGTCGCGAGTGGGGCAACTTCTACGGCCGCCTGGTCAGCGTCAAGGAAGATGGCAAGGTCGTCGCCGAAGGCAATGCCGCCTGGGCCGAGCTGCAGGCGCGCCTCAAGCGTGCCGACAAGCTCGCCGGTGAGCTGCAGAAGCTCGAGAAGAAAGACATCGGTGCCATCAACTATGGCCTCGAGCGCCTGCGCCTGCAGACCCGCAAGCTGGAACTCAATGGCAAGCTGGATGCGGCCGCCCAGGCCGACATCGAAGCTGAGCGCGCCGAGCTGAACAACCGCTACAAGGCCATCGAAGAACGCCTGGGCAGCCTGCATCAGGACTTCGGGCGTGACAGCCTGGTGGCCAAGGACGGCAATGGCCGTGAAGTGGAGATCAACCTGAGCAAGGTGGTCCACGCCTACCAGCCGAACGCCATGGGTACTTTCACCAAGCTGGGCGTGTACTTCGCCAAGGTCTGGGAGTTCCTGAGCGACGATCCGCGTGAGGCGAACACTGAAGGTGGTATCTTCCCGGCCATCTTCGGTACGGTGATGATGACCCTGATCATGGCCGTGATCGTCACCCCGTTCGGCGTACTGGCGGCGGTGTACCTGCGTGAATATGCACGCCAGGGCCCGGTGACCCGCCTGATCCGTATCGCGGTGAACAACCTCGCCGGTGTTCCGGCGATCGTCTACGGCGTATTCGGCCTGGGCTTCTTCGTCTATGTACTGGGTGGCTCGCTCGACCGCTTGTTCTTCCCCGAGGCATTGCCCGCGCCAACCCTGGGTACTCCCGGCCTGCTCTGGGCTTCGTTGACCCTGGCACTGCTGGCGGTACCGGTAGTGATCGTGGCTACCGAAGAGGGCCTGGCACGTATTCCACGCACTGTCCGGGAAGGCTCGCTGGCACTGGGCGCGACCAAGGCCGAGACCTTGTGGAAGATCGTGCTGCCGATGGCCAGTCCGGCCATGATGACCGGCATGATCCTCGCCGTGGCCCGCGCCGCCGGTGAAGTGGCGCCGCTGATGCTGGTGGGTGTGGTGAAACTGGCGCCGTCGCTGCCGGTTGACGGCAACTACCCGTACCTGCACCTGGACCAGAAGATCATGCACCTGGGCTTCCACATCTACGACGTCGGCTTCCAGAGCCCCAACGTAGAGGCTGCGCGGCCGCTGGTATACGCCACCGCATTGCTGCTGGTACTGGTGATCGCCACCTTGAACCTGTCGGCGGTATGGATGCGTAACCACCTGCGCGAGAAGTACAAGGCGCTGGACAGCTGACTGAACGTTATTCGCCACAAGCGGCAAGCTGGACGCCGCTTTTGCACACACTTGCAGCGTGCGGCTTGAAGCCTGCAGCTACAAACGGAGTGAAATCATGCAACATGAATCCCACGCCCACGGTATCGACATGTCGGCCCTGGGCCGCGACAAGCAGAGCCTGCGTCTGGCTGAAGAAACCGTTGCCATCGAAGTGCCTGGCCTGAGCCTGTACTACGGCGACAAGCAAGCCCTGTTCGACGTCAGCATGAACATCCCCAAGCAGCGCGTGACTGCCTTCATCGGCCCGTCCGGCTGCGGCAAGTCGACCTTGCTGCGTACCTTCAACCGTATGAACGACCTGGTTGACGGTTGCCGTGTAGAAGGCGCGATCAACCTGTACGGCAACAACATCTACCGCAAGGGCGAAGATGTGGCCGAGCTGCGTCGCCGCGTTGGCATGGTGTTCCAGAAGCCCAACCCGTTCCCCAAGACAATCTACGAGAACGTGGTGTATGGCTTGCGTATCCAGGGCATCAACAAGAAGCGCGTGCTCGACGAAGCCGTTGAGTGGGCGCTCAAGGGCGCGGCACTGTGGGATGAGGTCAAGGACCGCCTGCACGAGTCGGCACTGGGCCTGTCCGGTGGTCAGCAGCAGCGTCTGGTGATTGCCCGTACCATCGCCGTGGAGCCGGAAGTCCTGCTGCTCGACGAGCCGTGCTCGGCACTGGACCCGATCTCGACCCTGAAGGTCGAAGAGTTGATCTACGAGCTCAAGTCCAAGTACACCATCGTCATCGTTACCCACAACATGCAGCAAGCGGCCCGGGTTTCGGACTACACCGCGTTCATGTACATGGGCAAACTGGTCGAGTTTGGTGATACCGACACCCTGTTCACCAACCCGGCGAAGAAGCAGACCGAAGACTACATTACCGGTCGCTACGGCTAGGGCCGAGCGACAGCTTCACGCTGCACGCTACACGCGGCAAGAAGACGGCGGTGCCTGGCATAACACGTATGACTTGAAGCTTGCGGCTTGAAGCCAGCGGCTTTTTCGCGGAGCGAAAGATGATTGATAAAGACAGCCTTACCCACCACATCTCCCAGCAGTTCAACGCCGAGCTCGAGGAGGTTCGCAGCCACCTTCTGGCGATGGGCGGCCTGGTCGAGAAACAGGTCAATGACGCGGTCACCGCACTGATCGATGCCGACTCGGGCCTGGCCCAGCAGGTGCGTGAAGTCGACGACCAGATCAACCAGATGGAGCGCAACATCGACGAAGAATGCGTGCGCATTCTGGCCCGTCGTCAACCGGCCGCCTCCGACCTGCGTCTGATCATCAGCATCTCCAAGTCGGTGATCGACCTTGAGCGCATCGGTGACGAGTCGACCAAGATCGCTCGCCGTGCCATCCAGCTGTGCGAAGAAGGTGAGTCGCCGCGTGGCTACGTCGAAGTGCGTCATATCGGCGATCAGGTGCGCAACATGGTCCGCGATGCCCTGGATGCATTCGCCCGTTTCGACGCCGACCTGGCGCTGTCGGTGGCCCAGTACGACAAGACCATCGACCGCGAATACAAGACCGCCCTGCGTGAGCTGGTCACCTACATGATGGAAGACCCGCGTTCGATCTCTCGGGTGCTGAGCGTCATCTGGGCCTTGCGTTCGCTGGAACGTATCGGCGACCACGCGCGCAATATTTCGGAGTTGGTGATCTACCTGGTACGCGGTACCGACGTGCGTCACCTGGGCCTCAAACGCATGAAAGAAGAGGTCGAGGGCGGCAGTGAAAAGGCTAATGTTCCGGCCGAAGCTGACGATAAGTAAGACTGCCCCGTACAAGAACGCCCGGCCCTGGCCGGGCGTTTTCGTTTGTGGGGTGAGTACTTCAAAGGCAGCCGCGAACGGAATCACGCGTCCCGGTGCACGCCAATGTTTGGCAAATGGCCATTAGTCAGCGTTATGCTGGTCGGGATGCGATAGGAGTGGCGATGAGTAAAGTCAGTGTGTTGGTGGTCGATGATGCGCCGTTCATTCGCGACCTGGTGAAAAAGTGCCTGCGCAACCATTTTCCGGGCGTGGTCATCGAAGATGCCATCAATGGCCGCAAGGCGCAGACCCTGCTGTCGCGCCAGGCTTTTGACCTGGTGCTGTGCGACTGGGAAATGCCGGAAATGTCGGGCCTTGAACTGCTGACCTGGTGCCGCGAGCAAGACGCGATGAAGGCCATGCCATTCATCATGGTGACCAGCCGTGGCGACAAGGAAAATGTGGTGCAGGCAATCCAGGCCGGTGTTTCAGACTTTGTCGGCAAGCCCTTCACCAACGAACAACTGCTGAGCAAAGTGAAAAAGGCCCTGACCAAGGTGGGCAAGCTGGACGCCCTGATGGCCAGCGCGCCGACCCGGGCCGGTTCGGCCTTTGCCAATGACTCGCTCAATGCCTTGACGGGAGGGCGCGCCGAAGCGGTCAAACCCACGCCAGCAGCGGCACCTGCGGCAGCTGCCAAGCCCTTGATCGATGCGCCCAGGCCCGTTGCGCCCGCTGGCCGTGGCCAGGGCCAGTTGCGCCTGCCAGGCGGCGTACAGCCGTGCGTGATCAAGGCCCTGAGCCTCAAGGAAGCGCTATTGGTGGTGCGTCGAGGCGAGACCCTGCCACAAGTACTTGAAGGCGCCGTGCTCGACCTCGAGCAGGGCGAGAACGCTGAAGTGGCCCGGCTCAACGGCTACCTGCACGCCGTCGCGGCGCTGGAGCCCAAGCCTGACAGCGATTGGCTGCAACTGACCTTCAAATTCGTCGACCAGGATGCCCAGAAGCTCGACTACCTCTCGCGGCTGATTGCCCGGGGTACGGCGCAGAAGCACTTCGTGCCGGGTGCCTGATCACGGCCAAGCCCGCTCCGTGGGAGTGGGCTTGGCCCGCGATCAGCATTACCATTCGTCCCCTGGTACAACGCCGAAACACCCCCGCCAGGCCCACGCGAAAATCTGCTGCTAGGCTTCGACAGATCACCAACTGTCAAAAAGCCACTACCGATGCCCGTACGCACTTTGCTGTTCTGCGCCTTGCTCGCGGCTTGCGGCCCGGCGTTGGCCATGACCCTCTACAAACACACCGATCCGTTCGGCGTGGTCTCCTATTCCGACAGCCCCATGCCCGGCGGCAGACCGTTTGTTTTTCGTGATCGGATGGTTGAGCAGCTGGAGCGTCAGGTTCATCTGCAGGCCAGCCAGTTTGTGGGTGGTGTGCGTTTCACTGCGCGCAATGACACCTATGCCCCGGTCGAGGTAGAACTGCGCCTGGAGCGCTTGAGCAACGTCCAGGGCGGTGCATCACGGATTGTCCGGCGGGTGCTGCCGCCCCGCACCACAGTGCCGCTGACGGTGCTCAGTGCGCGCCTGCCGGGCAAGCCGGTGGGCTATCAGGAGAAGTTCAAGTATGCCCTGGGCAACCCCGCCCAGCGCCAGCAGGCATTCCGTTACCCGTTGCCGTGGCGCGGTGGGCCGTTCCGGCTGACGCAAGGCGCCAATGGACGCTATAGCCATTTTGGACCAAAGGGGCGTTACGCCATGGACATCGCCATGCCCGAAGGCACGCCGATCATTGCCGCAAGGGCCGGGGTGGTGATCAAGACCGAGAACAACCAGAGCGGACGCGGGACGAACCCGGCGGGGAATTTTGTGCGGATCCTTCATGACGACGGCACCATGGGCGTGTACCTGCACCTGATGCGCGGTTCGGTGGTGGTGAGTGAGGGGCAACGGGTGACGTACGGTACGGCGTTGGCCAAGTCCGGCAATACTGGCAACAGCACCGGCCCGCACCTGCATTTTGTGGTGCAGCGCAACGTCGGGCTGGCCCTGGAGTCGATCCCCTACCAGTTCAACCAGCCGGTCGGTGGGTTGCCGAACTTCACCGCCGGCAACCCTTAAGGCGGCTCAGTCGAGCTTGAGCACCTTGGCCAGGACGATTTTCGGGCCCTTCATCTTCTTGATGATGATGCGCAGGCCTTCGACTTCCAGTACCTCTTCTTCTTCCGGAACCCGCTTGAGGGTCTCGTAGACCAGGCCTGCGAGGGTTTCCGCCTCGATGTGGTCCAGATCCACCCCCAGCAGGCGCTCGACCTTGAACAGCGGCGTATCGCCACGCACCAGCAATTTGCCCGGCTGGTAGGCGAGGATGCCGCGCTCGGCCTTGCGGTGTTCGTCCTGAATGTCGCCCACCAGCACTTCCAGCACGTCTTCCATGGTCAGGTAGCCGATCACCTTGCCGTCGGCTTCTTCGACCAGGGCGAAGTGCGCGCCGCCCTTGCGGAACTGCTCCAGCAAGTGCGACAGCGGCATGTGGCGCGACACGCGCTCCAGAGGGCGGGTCAGTTCGGCCAGGTTGAACGACTCGGGGATGTGGTCCAGGTCCGCCAGCTCCAGCAGCAGGTCCTTGATGTGCAGCAGGCCGAGGAACTCACCGCGCTCGGCATCCAGTACCGGGTAGCGACTGAACTTGTGCCGACGGAACATCGCGAGGATCTCCTTCAGCGGCGCATTGGCGTCCAGGCAGACCATGTCCTCGCGGGAGTTGGCCCAATCGACCACTTCCAGTTCGCCCATTTCCACTGCCGAGGCCAGCACGCGCATGCCCTGGTCGCTAGGGTCCTGGCCGCGGCTGGAGTGCAGGATGAGTTTCAGTTCGTCGCGGCTGTAGTGGTGCTCGTGGTGCGGACCGGGTTCGCCCTGGCCGGCGATTCGCAAGATGGCGTTGGCGCTGGCGTTGAGCAGGTAGATGGCCGGGTACATCAGCCAGTAGAACAGGTACAGCGGCACCGCCGTCCACAGCGACAGCAACTCGGGTTTGCGGATGGCCCAGGATTTGGGTGCCAGTTCGCCGACCACGATGTGCAGGTAGGAAATCACGAAGAAGGCGCTGAAGAACGACACGGCCTTGATGACTTCCGGTGACTGGACGCCCACGGCGGCCAGCAGCGGCTCGAGCAGATGTGCGAAGGCCGGCTCACCGACCCAGCCCAGGCCCAGGGAGGCGAGGGTGATACCCAACTGGCAGGCCGACAGGTAGGCGTCCAGCTGGTTGTGTACGGTGCGCAGGATTTGCCCGCGCCAGCCATGCTGCACGGCAATCGACTCGACTTTGGTCGAGCGCAATTTGACCATGGCGAACTCGGCGGCAACGAAAAAGCCGTTGAGCAGAACCAGCAGCAGAGCAAAAAGAATCATGCCGAAATCGGCGAACAGAGAGGCGAGGCTAATACCAGGGGAAGGGTCCATGATGGGGTTTTACGGGGTCCGTCATCTGAAAAAAGAGAGAAGTAGAGTGCCAGCATGCGCTGGCACCGGTCCGCCAATGTAGCGGCTGAGGGCGCGATTGCCTAGGGGCGCGGCTTCAGGAGGCCATGCGCGAGGCGATCTGGATGGGCGCGAAATGGCAGGTGAAGGTGCTGCCATGGCCTGGCACGCTGCTGATCTCCAGGCGCGCCCGGTGGCGGAGCAACACATGCTTGACGATCGCCAGTCCCAGCCCGGTGCCGCCGGTGTTGGAGGCACGGCTGGAGTCTACCCGGTAGAAACGCTCGGTCAGGCGAGACAGGTGTTTGGCGTCGATACCGATACCGGAGTCCTGCACGCTCAGGTGCGCGCCCTGTTCGTCGGCCCACCAGCGAATGCGGATCTGGCCTCCATCCTGGGTGTACTTGACCGCATTGAACACCAGGTTGGAGAAGGCGCTGCGCAACTCGGCCTCGCTGCCTTTGAGGCGAATGCCGGGGGTCGCTTCCAGGGTGATGCGCTGGTTGCGCTGGCCGGAAAGGGCCTGGGCATCACCCTTGATCGACTGCAGCAGTGCATCGACGGCCACAGGCTGGTTGTCGGAGGGGTAATCGGTGGCTTCCAGTTTGGCCAGCAGCAACAGGTCGTTGAGCAGGGTCTGCATGCGGCCGCCTTGCTGCTGCATTTGCTGCAACGCCCGGACCCAGCGCGGGTTCACCTCTTCGACGTTGTCGAGCAGGGTTTCCAGGTAGCCGGCGATCACCGTCAATGGCGTGCGCAGTTCATGGGAGACGTTGGCGACGAAGTCCTTGCGCATCTGCTCGAGCTGATGAATGCGGGTGACGTCGCGAACCAGCATCAGGTGCTCGTTGTTGCCGTAGCGGGTGATGTGCAGTTGTACGCGCAGGCGGTCGTTGATCGGCGAAGGGATTTCCAGCGGCTCGAGGTAGTTCTCCTGCTCGAAATACTCCTTGAAGCGTGGATGGCGTACTAGGTTGGTGACCGGCTGGCCGCTGTCCTGGGGCGTCTTGAGGCCGAGGAGGGTTTCGGCGGCGCGGTTCCACCATTCCAGGTTGCCGTCGCTGTCGAGCATGATCACCGCGTCCTTGAGGGCGGCGGTGGACTCCTGGACCCGGTCGATCACCGCCTGCAGGCGGCCACGCACGCGTTGATCGCGGCGTTGCAGGTGATAGATGCTGTCGAACACCTCGCCCCACAGGCCATAACCGTCGGGAGGCGCTTCATCGGGTTTGTGCTGGCGCAGCCACTCGTGCAGGCGCAGCAGTTGCTTGAGAGTCCAGCCCAGGTAAATTGCCAGGCCCACCGCCAGGCTCCAGCCGTAATAGCCGCTGATCAGGCCCACCAGCAGGCAGGCAGTGATCAACAGCAGCATGTGGCGAATCAGGGTGCCATGCCAATTCTGGTTCAATTAACGACGCGTCCTTTGCAAAGCGTTGGCGTGAAAAACGGCTCAGCTCTTGGTGGAGAAGCGGTAGCCGGTGCCTCGGACGGTTTGTACCAGATTTTCGTACGCCTCACCCAAGGCCTTGCGCAAGCGGCGGATGTGCACGTCGACCGTGCGCTCCTCGACATAGACATTGCCGCCCCACACCTGGTCAAGCAACTGGCCCCGGGTGTAGGCACGCTCCTGGTGGGTCATGAAGAACTGCAACAGGCGGTATTCGGTCGGGCCCATTTCGGCTGGCTTGCCATCAATGGTCACGCGGTGGCTGATCGGATCGAGCAACAGGCCACCGACTTCGATCGGGGCTTCACCGTCGCTCGGGCCGGCGCGACGCAGCACGGCCTTTAGGCGGGCTACCAGTTCGCGTGGCGAGAACGGCTTGGTGATGTAGTCATCGGCCCCGACTTCAAGGCCTTGGATCTTGTTGTCTTCCTCACCCTTGGCGGTGAGCATGATGATCGGGATGTCGCCGGTCAGCTCGTCGCGCTTCAGGCGCCGCGCCAGCTCGATGCCTGAAGTGCCCGGCAGCATCCAGTCGAGCAGGATCAGGTCGGGCTTGCGGTCGACGATGATGGCGTGGGCTTGCTGGGAGTTTTCCGCTTCCAGGCAGTCATAGCCGGCCATTTCCAATGCAACGGCGATCATCTCGCGAATCGGCGCTTCGTCGTCAACGATCAGAATGTTCCTGCCAACCATGTTTTAACCTCTTCCCATTCAGGTGTCTTGGCCCGCATTAGATAACGGAATTATTGCAGTCGTGTGACAGGTCGTGGGCTGTTGCAGCAACATTCTGTTACTGGACTAGGCTTAAATTCCCTCTCCCGAGAATCATGGTGGATCCAATGACACGACATACGCTGAACTGGATGGCGCTTTTTACTGCGGTGGCACTGGCGTTGCCAGGGATAGCGTCGGCCCATCATGCCATGATGAAAGACGGTGTGATGGTCGACCATGCCGGGATGACGCTCTACACCTTCGACAAGGACTCGGGCGGTAAATCCATGTGCAACGACGAGTGCGCCAAGAACTGGCCGCCGCTGACGGTCAAGGCCGGCGACATGGCTGAAGAGGGCTGGACCCAGATCAAGCGCGATGACGGTTCAATGCAATGGGCTTACAAGGGCAAGCCTGTGTACACCTTCATCAAGGACAAAAAGGCCGGTGACATGACCGGTGACGGCATGAAGGATGTGTGGCACGTGATCAAGTAGTCGGGCCGACCTTGCGCTGGCGGCCCGATAGCCGTCAGCGCAGGCTGTAGTCGACGACGATGCTGAGGAAGATCAGCAGCCCGGCCCAGTGGTTGTGCAGGAAAGCCTTGAAGCAGGATTCGCGATCCAGGTTGCGGGTCGACCGATACTCCCACACAAAACAGATCAACGCCGCCACCAGCCCCAGGTGGAACCAGCCGCCCAGTTCGAAGCGGCTGCCGGCAAGCAGCAAGCAGCCCAGCGACAGTACCTGCAAGGTCAGAATGATGATCCGGTCGGCTTCGCCGAAGAGGATCGCCGTCGATTTGACGCCGATCTTCAGGTCGTCGTCGCGGTCGACCATGGCGTAGTAGGTGTCGTAACCCACGGTCCACAGCACGTTGGCGATGTACAGCAACCAGGCAATGGCCGGCAGCTCGCCGTTGGCCGCCGTGAAGGCCATGGGAATGCCCCACGAATAGGCAGCCCCGAGCACCACCTGCGGGTAGTAGGTGTAGCGCTTCATGAACGGATAGCAGGCTGCCAGCGCCACGGCGCCGAATGACAGCCAGACGGTCGTGGCGTTGGTGCATAGCACCAGCAGGAAGCTCACCCCCACCAGGATCGCGAACAGCACCAGGGCCTCGCGGGCATTGATCCGGCCGGCAGCCAGGGGGCGGTCGGCGGTGCGTTTGACATGGCCATCGACCTTGCGGTCGGCGAAATCGTTGATGGCACAGCCTGCCGCCCGCATGAGCACCACACCGAGGGTGAAGATCACCACGTTGGCCAGGGTCGGCGCACCCTTGGCGGCGATCCATACGGCCGAGAGGGTTGGCCACAGCAGCAGGTAGATGCCGATCGGCCGGTCCATGCGGCTCAGCTGGATGAAGTCCCAGGCCCGTGGATGCAGGCGATTGAGCGACTTGAGCAGCTGCAGGTACATCAGCGGATCTCCCCGGAAATATCAGCGGCCTGCCATAGCGCGGGCAGGAAGACTTCGGCAACCAGCACACTTAGCCCGGCGCGATCAAAGCGCGAGCGGCGTCCCCACAGCGTATTGTTGGCATCTGTGACAGGCAGCCAGGCCTTGGGGTAATGACAGACTTCGATGGCCCGGCGGGTAAAGGCCTGGTCGCAGAACAACAGCTCGCCCAGGGAGCGACTGCCCAGTGCTTCCATGTCCAGACCACCGCTTTCCAGGGCACTGCGGGCTGCCACGCTGCGGGCGAAGACCCAGGCCTGGCCATGACCACGCAGGTATACCTCGCGTACCCAGCCTTCGCTGCCAGGCACCAGCTCCAGCGCGTGGCATTCGTCATCACGCAGCGGCTGCCAGCCTTCGCAAAGGGGTGTGACGGAAAAGTGATCGGCGGATAATTGGGTCAGGCGACGGGTCAAGGACCCTTCATCGAACAACCAGTCAAGGAAGGCAGGCGTTGCGCTGTCTGCTACCTGCGAGTACTGCAACCATTCTGCAGCGGGCGCTTGCGATGTTTCGTACGGCACGATGGTATGGATTAACAGGCCAAAGAGACCGCGAGCTTAGCATGAATGCCCGATCCGGCTTGCATGCTGGCACCTGGCTCCAGTACAAAGCCCCCCTTGATGGTCGCCACCGTAACGTTCCCCAGGGCGGCCACTCCAAAGCCTGAGTTTGTTGAGGAAGTGTGTGATGAAAAAGTGGCAGTGTATTGTTTGCGGCCTGATCTATGACGAAGCCGAGGGGTGGCCGGATGACGGTATTGCCCCGGGAACCCGCTGGGAAGATGTTCCTGCGGACTGGCTGTGCCCCGACTGCGGCGTCGGCAAGATGGACTTTGAAATGATCGCAATCGGCTGATCAATTTTTAACCCAAGACGTTAAGGGAAGCACGGTATGACGGCTCCAGTGGTAATTGTCGGTACAGGCCTGGCGGGCTACAACCTGGCCCGCGAATTTCGCAAGCTCGACGGCGAAACGCCGCTGTTGCTGATCACTGCCGATGATGGCCGTTCGTATTCCAAACCGATGCTTTCCACCGGTTTTGCCAAGAACAAGGATGCCGACGGCCTGGGCATGGCAGAGCCCGGCGCCATGGCGGAACAGCTCAAGGCGGAAGTGCGTACTCATACGCGAATCAGCGGTATCGACCCGGGCCACAAGCGCCTGTGGATCGGCGAAGAGCAGGTGCCGTACCGCGATCTGATCCTGGCATGGGGCGCACAAACCGTTCAGGTGCCGATCGAAGGTGACGCGGGCGAGGCTGTTTTCCCGATCAACGACCTCGAGGATTACGCCCGCTTCCGTGCTGCGGCCGCTGGCAAGCAACGCGTGCTGATTCTGGGAGCAGGCCTGATCGGCTGTGAGTTTGCCAACGACATGAGCCTGGGAGGCTTCGAGGTAGAGCTGGTGGCACCGTGCGAGCAGGTCATGCCCACGTTGCTGCATCCTGCCGCTGCAGCAGCCGTACAGGCTGGCCTGGAGGGGCTTGGTGTACGCTTCCACCTGGGACCGGTGCTGACGCGCCTGCAGCGGGCTGCCAAGGGTCTGGAAGCGCACCTCTCCGACGGTACGCTCATTCCTTGTGACCTGGTGGTGTCGGCCATTGGCCTGCGACCACGCATCGACCTGGCTGCTGCAGCCGGCCTGCAGGTCAATCGTGGCGTTGTGGTCGATCGTCATCTGCGCACCTCCCATGGCAACATCTACGCTTTGGGCGACTGCGCCGAAGTCGACGGCCTCAACCTGCTGTATGTCATGCCGCTGATGAGCTGTGCCCGGGCCCTGGCCCAGACCCTTGCCGGCAACCCGACAGCGGTTGCCTATGGCCCGATGCCGGTGACGGTCAAGACGCCCGCCTGCCCCTTGGTGGTTTCGCCACCGCCCCCTGGCCGTGAAGGTGAATGGCAGGTTGAAGGCCAGGGCCTCGACCTCAAGGTGCTTTGCCGCGATGCAGACGGCAACTTGCTGGGCTATGCCCTGACCGGTGCTGCGGTGATGGAGAAGCTGGCTCTAAATCGGCAACTTCCGGCGCTAATGGCGTAAACGACGGGTGTTCTGTCGGATTCCCCCTGCTATTGCACCAACAATGGCCGCTCAGAGACTGGCGCGACCCCTGACGGCGTGCCATTCTCACTGCCGTCTGCCGCAGTTTAGAGCCTGCGGTGCCTTGGGCGCTGCTCCTTGAAGAGCAGCACGGCATAACAACAAAAAAACCGTCAAAGAGGCTTCACTATGCGTAAACCAGAACTCGCCGCAGCCATTGCTGAAAAGGCCGATCTCACCAAAGAGCAAGCCAACCGCGTACTCAACGCCGTGCTCGAAGAAATCACCGGCGCCTTGCATCGCAAGGACAGCGTAACGCTGGTCGGCTTCGGTACGTTCCTGCAGCGCCATCGCGGTGCCCGCACCGGCAAGAACCCGCAAACCGGCGAGCCGGTGAAGATCAAGGCCAGCAATACTGTGGCTTTCAAACCAGGTAAATCCCTGAAGGACAGCGTCAATCCGTGATGCCTCACACAGATCGATCGCAGTAAAAGACGGGCACCCGACGCGGTGCCCGTTTTTTTGCGCAACATGCCGCTACAGAGCGATGCAGCGATCGCGCGGATACAGACTCGTCACCTATGGTGTTTTCGCAGCGAGACTATAAACTGCTCCGCCAGTCACTTTTTAGTCGAGGCGTGCGCATGAAGTTTCGCTTTCTCCTTTGGGCCATGGGATTGCTGATGGCCAAGGCCAGTCGCAAGAATCCGGCATTCCAGCAACAACTGGCTGACAAGGACCTGGTGTTCCAGCTGCAGACCCTCGATGGCAAGGTGGCACGCCATTTTGTTGTCAAGGATGGGCGTATTCGCAGCCAGTCCGGCACCCATGCTGCCCCGGCCTTCGCCATTGCCTTCAAGGATGCCGCATTCGGCTTTGCCACCTTGCAGGCGAAAAACAAGCAACTGGCCTTCATGCAGGGGATTCAGGACAAAAGTATCCAGATCAAGGGCAATCCGGCGCTGGTGATCTGGTTCCAGGGCCTGATGAAGTACCTGAAACCGAAAAAGAAAGCCTGACCCTCGGGGTCAGGCTGTTTGCTCAGTGCTGGTTGAATTGCGAAGCCAGTTCACGCAACAGCACTTCGGCCTCAAGTACCTTGTTGACCACATCCTCGGCTTTCTCGCGAGGGATGTTCAGGCGGTCCAGCAACTCGTCCGGAATAGGCTCGACCGGCCCCGAGCCGATGCCTCGCACGCGCAGTAGGCGAATAGCCAGGCACACCAGGTTGGGGAACGCGGCATGGTCACCGTCGTACTGCGGATCATGCTGAAAGCGCAGGGCGGTGGCCAACTCTTCGGGCATGTCCCAGAACCGCATCAACCAGGCGCCGATCTGCTCGCGGCTGATCCCCAGCAAATGCTGTTCGACATAGCTGTGGCACAGGTGCGGATTGACCTCCAGGTGGCGGCAGATCAGTGAAAAATGCGGCGGGAACACGTGCGCCAGCAGCAGGTAGCCGAAGTTGTGCAGCAAGCCGGCCAGGTACGTCAGGCCGGCTTCCGGGCGCTCCGCGCGTGGGATGGCACGGGTCAGGCCCTCGATCACGGCGGCGGTGTAGATCGACTGTTGCCAGTATGGCGTGGTGTCCTGCGGGTGGTCCTTGGGCAGGCTCAGGGTTTTGCCCAGTGCCAGGCCCAGCGCCAGGTTGATGACCAGATCAAAACCCAGCACGCGGACGATGGCGTCTTCGACGGAGCGGATCTTGCCCGGTGAAGCGTAGTAGGGTGACGCCGCCCAGCTGACAACCTGGGCAGCCAGCGCCGGGTCGGTCTCGACCACCCCGGTAATGTCGTCGATGGTCGCATTGGGGTCGACGCGCAGCTTGATGATCTTTTGCGCGGTTTCTGCCAGGGGTGGAATCTCGATCGTGCTTTCCAGGCGCTGTTGGATACGCCGGGCAGTGAAGGCCTGGACTGCCTGGGTGATTTCTTCGCGGTCGTCGGCAGGGCGATCGAGGTTGGGACGAATGCTGCTCAGGCGCTCACCGAAATTGCCGGCGCTGGCTTTGCTGAGCATTTTCTTGAAGTCATCGCGCTCGATCTCCAGCAGCAGGCCGGCTTCACCGGAATGCACCAGCAGCTTTTCGGGCTTGAGCAGGCTCTCTTCATAGAGGCAAGGCGAACTGGTCAACGCGGGAATGCCCGGCAGCGTCTTAAGGCCATGCTTGTCGAGCATGTGTTTGAGGCGCTCCAGGGGCACGGCGGCAAGCTTGCGGCCAGTGAGTTCGGCGAGGCGGTTGAGGTCGAGCAACTGGTTCTGCGGGAACAGCACCATCAGCGCGCCGACTGCGTCATCGAGCAAAACGGCCTGGACCTTGCGCTCGGACAGCAGCTGCGAGTGATCCAGCACTTCGCGGTAGGCGATGCCGATTTTGTCGAGCAGCAGCCGGATAACAGACGGAGCGTGGGGGGTTGCGGTGTCCAGGGCAACTTCAGTCATGGTCTGTATCCAGAAATTTTACAATCGCAAGAGTATAACCAGCTTGGGCCTCAAGCTGGATCCATTCTGGGGCAGGCGTCACACTTGTCCGTATTGCTGGCCATGGCGTAACCAGCGCTCAAGCAGCGGGCTGACATGCTCGGGCCAGCGTGCAAGCAGGGCCTGGGCGGCATCGCGCACGGCGGGAAGCAGGTCGGCGTCACGCATCAGGTCCGCGACCT
The DNA here is from genome assembly GCF_040438935.1 of Pseudomonas vranovensis. Classification (NCBI taxonomy): domain Bacteria; kingdom Pseudomonadati; phylum Pseudomonadota; class Gammaproteobacteria; order Pseudomonadales; family Pseudomonadaceae; genus Pseudomonas; species Pseudomonas vranovensis. Next base: position 5,075,388 of record NZ_CP159259.1, read on the forward strand.
TGAACTGCAGCAGGCCGGTCTGGCGGGTGCCGAGCATTTCACCGGGGCCGCGCAGTTCAAGGTCTTTTTCGGCAATGATGAAACCATCGTTGGTTTCACGCATGATCCCCAGGCGTTCACGACCAATCTGCGACAATGGTGGATGATAGAGCAACACGCAATGGCTCGCCGCACTGCCTCGACCGACCCGGCCACGCAGCTGGTGCAACTGGGCCAGGCCCAGGCGCTCGGGGTTCTCGATAATCATCAAGCTGGCGTTGGGCACGTCGACCCCAACCTCAATGACCGTGGTCGCTACCAGCAAGTGCAGATTGCCTTGCTTGAACTCGGCCATGACTGCGGCCTTTTCGGCAGGCTTCATGCGCCCGTGGATCAGACCGACCCGCAGTTCGCCCAAGGCGCTGCCGAGTTCCTCGAAGGTGGTTTCGGCGGCCTGGCAGGTCAGCTCCTCGGACTCTTCGATCAGGGTGCATACCCAGTACGCCTGGCGCCCTTCGGCGCAAGCGGCGCGAACCCGCTCGACCACCTCGAAGCGTCGGCTGTCGGCGACCAGGACGGTGTTCACTGGCGTACGACCAGGGGGCAGTTCGTCGAGGATCGAGGTGTCCAGGTCGGCATAGGCGCTCATGGCCAGGGTGCGCGGAATAGGAGTGGCGGTCATGATCAACTGATGTGGGCAAAGCTGGCCGCCCACGCCTTTCTGGCGCAGTGCCAGGCGCTGTTGCACGCCAAAGCGGTGCTGTTCGTCGATGATCGCCAAGGCCAGGTTGTTGAACTTCACCTCGTCCTGGAACAGGGCATGGGTGCCGACCACCATTGGAGCACCGCCGGCGATCTGCTCCAGGGCACTGGCGCGGGCCTTGCCCTTGAGCTTGCCCGCCAGCCAGGCCACTTCGATGCCAAGCGGCTCCAGCCAGCGCTTGAAGGTCACGAAGTGCTGTTCTGCAAGAATCTCGGTGGGGGCCATCAGCGCGACCTGATAACCGGCCTCCAGGGCCTGCAGGGCCGCGAGTGCGGCAACCACGGTCTTGCCGGCGCCTACGTCACCCTGGACCAGGCGCAGCATCGGCTCAGGTTGGCTGAGGTCGTAGGCGATTTCGTTACCGACCCGCTGCTGGGCGCCCGTGGGGGCGAAGCCGAGGTTGGCCAGGTACTGCTGCGGCAGCCGGGTTGCCTTGGGTAGTACAGGCGCTCGCTGGGCACGCAGGCTTTCGCGCAGGCGCTGCTGGGACAGCTGATGGGTCAGCAATTCTTCAAAGGCCAGGCGGTGCTGAGCCCAGTGCTGGCCCTCGGCAAGTTCGTCGACGTCGGCATCGGCGGGCGGGTGGTGCAGGTACCGAATCGCATCGTCCAGCGGCGCCAGTTGGTAATCCCGGGCCAGCTCCTGTGGCAGCCAGTCGGGCAGGCTGCGGGGGCCGAGCATGGCCAGGCTTTGCTGGCAAAGCTGGCGCAGGCGCTGTTGGGTCAGGCCTTCGGTGGTCGGGTAGATCGGGGTAAGGGTCTGCTCCACCGGTGCAGGCTCGTCACCGGTCAGGGCGCGGTACTCCGGGTGGTAGATCTCAAGGCCCGAGGCGCCCGGGCGCGCTTCGCCGTAACAGCGCAGGTGGGTGCCCCGTTTGAGGCCTTCCTTCTGCGCATTGCTGAAATGGTAGAAGCGCAGGCTCAGCACACCGGTGCCGTCACCCAGGCGCACCAGCAGGCTGCGACGCTTGCCCATGACCACATCGGTGCCACTGACCACACCTTCGATCACCGCATCCTGGCCGGGACGCAGCGCGCCGATGGGGACCACACGGGTGCGGTCCTGGTAGCGCAGCGGCAGGTGGAAGAGCACGTCCTGAAGGTTCTCCAGGCCAACCTTGGCAAGCTTCTCGGCCATGGCCTCGCCGACGCCCTTCAAGGCCGTCACTGCAACTTGGGACAACTCCGGCATGGTGGTTTCCTACTGGCTCACGGGTGGCTTGGCCACCGAGCACAGGCGGATGGAGTCGGCGAGGATCTCGATCGCCTTGGGCCGCGGGAAGCTGGCGCGCCAGGCAATGGCTACGGTACGAAACGGCGCGGGAGGGCTCAACGGCCGCACTTCGATGACCCCGGGAGCATAGTGGTGACTGTGTACCGCAGAGAGCGGCAGGATCGATACGCCCAGGCCCGAGGCGACCATGTGGCGGATGGTTTCCAGGGAGCTGGATTCAACCGTGGTGTGCTTGGAGCCATCGCTACCCTTGGCCAGGGTCGGGCAGGCTTCGAGCACCTGGTCGCGGAAGCAGTGGCCTTCGCCGAGCAGCAGCAGGCTCTTGTCGTTGAGCAGGCTGGCGTCGATGGTTTCCTTCTGGGTCCAGGGGTGCTCGCTGGGCATCAATACATAGAAAGGTTCGTCGTACAGCGGCATGGTCAGTACGTCGGCTTCGTTGAACGGCAGGGCAATGATCACCGCGTCCAACTCGCCGTTGCGCAGCTTGTCGCGCAGGATGTGGGTGAAGTTCTCTTCGATGTACAACGGCATCTGCGGGGCGACCCGGTGCAGTTGTGGAATCAGGTGCGGGAACAGGTAGGGGCCAACGGTATAGATGGCGCCGACTTTCAGGGGGGCGGTAAGCTGGTTCTTGCCGGCCTGGGCCAGCTCACGGATGCCCTGGGCCTGTTCGAGTACTTTCTGGGCCTGGGCGACGATACCTTCGCCAACCGGTGTCAGGCGTACAGCGCTTTTGCTGCGCTCGAAAATCAGAACACCCAGCTCGTCCTCAAGCTTTTTCACACCCACCGACAAGGTCGGCTGGCTGACATGGCAACGTTCGGCGGCATGGCCGAAGTGCTGTTCCTGGGCGAGGGTGACGATGTAGCGCAATTCTGTGAGGGTCATAACGTGCGTCCATGAAGTTGCGGCCCCAGCATAGCGGCTGCACTCGATAGACGCACGTTATCAGAGTTGCTTATGTGTGACAGAAACAATGCGTCAGCGCTTGTCCAGCGAGTAGACGAAAGGCGCGATCACCTCGATGCTGCCGTTGGTAAGCAATTCCTTCGGCGGTGGTGGTACTGGTTGGGCTCGACGGATCATCTCCAGGGTTGCCCGATCCAGTGCCGCACTGCCCGAACCACCGGCGATGGCGTAAGAAAGAATCTTGCCTTCGCTATCGACCACGAAACGCAGTCGGTTGATGCCTTCCATGCGCATGCGCCGGGCGTTTTCCGGGTAACGCTTGTACTTGGCCAGGTGGCGCAACAGGTCGCTCTGCCAGGTAGGCAGGGCATTGCTGTTGCTGGCGATGCTAGGTGCCGGAGCTGCAGATTTCTGTGCCGGTGCGGTGGTGGGCGGCGTATCGACCACTTCCTCGTCGGCAGGTTTTTCCTGCGGCGGCTCAGGCTTTTTCTCAGGCTTGGGCGGCTGTGGCTTGGCCTTTGGCTTCACCTGCTTGGCGACGGCGATTTTGGGTTTGGGCGCCTCGGCCAGTTTCGGCAGCGGCGGCTCTTCTACCGGCGCTGGCGGCTGTGGCGGGGTCACCACCTTGGGCGGTGGAGGAGGAGCCGGTTCAGGCATCGGGGCCATCTGGATCATCATCGCCGCGGGGGGCAACTCGATCGCCTGGGGCACCGACCAATTGAGCGTCAGCAGCACGGCGATGGCATGGACCCCCAGCACAATCGCCAGACTACTGCTGTAACGCGCCAGCTTATGCCGCGTCATGATCATTTCTTGGCTGCCGTCTCAAGTCCCACCAGGCCGACTTTCAGGTAACCGGCCGCGCGCAGGGTGTTCATGACTTCCATCAGATCGCCGTAATCCACGCCCTTGTCGGCCTGGAAGAAGATCGTGGTGTCCTTGTCGCCCTTGGTCTTGGCATCGAGTACCGCGCCCAGTTGGTCCCGCTGGACCTGTTCTTCGCCGACATAGACGTTCTGGTCGGCCTTGACGCTGAGGAACACCGGTTTTTCGGGCCTTGGTGCCGGCTTGGCCGTTGAGGCCGGCAGATCGACCTTGATATCAACGGTTGCCAGAGGCGCTGCCACCATGAAGATGATCAGCAGGACCAACATCACGTCGATAAACGGCGTGACGTTGATTTCGTGGTTTTCGGCGAGATCGTCGCCACCCTCGTTAAGATGCAGGCCCATGGCTTACCCCACTTTCACCATGTGAGGGGCAGCGGTGCGCTCGCCGGTCTGGTGGTCCAGGTCGCGGCTGACCAGCAGCAGGACTTCTGCCGAGGCATCGGAAACCTGAGCCTTGTAACCGGCGATGGAGCGGGCGAAGACGTTGTAGATCACTACGGCCGGAATCGCGGCAACCAGGCCCAGCGCGGTAGCCAGCAGGGCCTCGGCGATACCAGGGGCGACAACGGCGAGGTTGGTGGTCTGGGTTTTGGCGATGCCGATGAAGCTGTTCATGATGCCCCAGACGGTGCCGAACAGACCGACGAACGGTGCGGTGGAGCCGATGGTGGCCAGCACGCCGGTGCCGCTGCTCATGTTGCGGCCGCTGGCGGCTACCAGGCGTTCAAGACGGAAGCTGACACGTTCCTTGATGCCTTCTTTCTCGCGGGCGTTGGCCGACAGGCGCATTTCATCCAGCGCATCGTGGACCAGCAAGTGGGCCAGGGTGCCCTCTTTATTGGCGACGTCGCTGGCTTCCTTGAGAGAGGTGGATTTTTTCAGCAGGGCAATTTCGCCACGCAGACGACGCTTGGCGCCCATCAGCTCGAAGCCTTTGGCAATCCAGATGGTCCAGGTGATGATCGAGGCAATGGCCAGGCCGATCATCACGATTTTGACGACGATGTCGGCGTTTTTGTACATGCCCCAAGGAGACAGGTCGTGGGCCATGCCCAGGCTGGTGTCTTCGACCAGCGCTTCAACTTCTTCCGCTTCAGTGACGGCCTGGCCATCGATCGGCGCTACAGCCGGCGCAGCGGCAGGGTCGGCCGGGGCAGCAGGCCCTGCGGCCGCGGGCGCTTCTACCGCAGCAGGGGCGGCAGGTGGCGTGGTCGGCTCATCGGCCAGTGCAGCGGGGGCCATTACCAGGCTGAACATCAGCGCGGCAATGGCGCGCCATGCGCGCGGCGTGGTTGGCGAAGCGGAAGGTTGAATACGTGTCATGCTGGCCGGACCTGATGAAGAAGAAAAAGGTGGTTGTCCTTCTAGGCCTCGAGACGGCCGAGAACAAATTTTGGGCGGCCATTATTGCAAGTAATTCTTGTTAGCAGAAGTAATAAAGTTGCTTTTTTTCCATAATAGCTAGCCGCCTATCGAGTTGTTTGGATAGGCTGGGCCTTTGATTTGCGGAGTTTCAGGATGTCTGCGCCTTCAGTTCTGATCGTCGGTTGTGGCGATGTAGGTAGCCGTTTGGCCAAGCAATTGCTCGCGTGCAGCTGGCAGGTGAGTGGCCTTCGCCGCAATATTGGCCAGTTGCCAGCCGGGGTGAAGGGGGTTGCAGCCGATCTGTTCGATGCGCAGTGCCCGGCTACCTGGCCGGTTGAAACACCGGACTATCTCGTCTACTGCACAGCAGCCAGCCAGCATGACGAGGCCGGCTACAAGGCGGCCTATGTCGATGGCCTGAAGCATGTTCTGGGTTGGCTTGCCGAGCGCGGGCAAACGCCGCGGCGCTTGCTGTTCGTTTCTAGCAGCAGCGTGTATGCCCAGCAGAGCGGTGAATGGATTGACGAAAAGGCGGTGACTGAACCGCAAGGTTACTCCGGCACGGTAATGCTCGATGCTGAGCAGTTGGCACTGGCCGGCGCCGTTCCCGCAACGATCGTGCGCCTGACGGGTATCTATGGGCCTGGGCGTGAATGGCTGCTCAGCCAGGTGCGCCAGGGTTATCGGGTAACTGAGGAGCCGCCGCTCTACGGCAATCGCATTCATGCCGAAGACGCAGCCGGCTTGCTGGCATTTCTGCTCAAGGCCGACGCCGACGGGCGTGCATTGGATGATTGCTATATAGGTGTGGATGACGCCCCGGCTCCCCTGGCCGAAGTGATGGCCTGGCTGCGTGACTTTATGGGCGTAACCCAGTGGTCGGAGCAGGAGCGGGTGCGTCGTACCGGCAGCAAGCGTTGCAGCAACGCGCGGGCTCGGGCGTTGGGCTGGGCGCCACAGTACCCGAGCTTCAAGGAAGGCTATGCGGCGATCCTTGAAGGGCGTTCAGAGTAAGCGTAAGGCTGTCAGTCGCGCTCGAGCAACCATTGGCGGGCGCCAGGATGCAGCTGCGGTTTTTCATCCGGCTTGGCGCTGTTCAGGGCCCGCAGGATTTCCAGCTGGTCGCCGTCACGTTTGAAAATCCACGGTGCGCCGTGCTTGTTGCGCTCGAGCCAGAGGCTATCGAACTCACCGGTCATGTCGGCGCAGTCGCCAGCCAGGCACAGGGCGTAGCGGTCCAGGTTCGGCAGGCCTTCAACGCTGCCGTTCTCGCCAAACTTTACAACTGCGCCCTTGCCGGGGCCTTCGATAATTTCCCATTTGCCGCCCAGATAAGCGCTGTACAGCGCCTGCTCGAAGCTGGTGCCAGTGCGTGCTGCGATGGGGGCAGGGGTCTTGGGCTTTTCGAAGTTCTGTTCCGGTAACAGCTGGCTGGCGTTCTGCACCAGCTCATCGCCGTCCAGGGTCAGGGCCTGGGCCTGACCATCGCCAAACTCGACCTGGCTTTGCTTTTCGCCAGTCTTGAGTTGGCCTTCAACGATCTCGAAACCATTGGTGTAGCTGGCCTGGTTGGCCGCGACGTTGAGCTTCCACTCGTAGTTGGGGCCATTCTCGCGCAGGGCTTGGCGCAGGCTGACGCCTTTGGCGGCAGCATCGATGGCTTTCTGATTGATCCAGATGCCGTTGTAGTCTTCGGGTTTGTGGCTGGAGCAGCCGCTCAGCAGTGCGGCGGCCAATGCCAAGGCAAGCGCATGGCGCATGTCGGGGGTCCTTCCGGGGTCGTGCGGCGGCGAACCGGACGGCTCGCCGCGCGGGGTATCACTCGAGGACGAGGATCGCGTCCATTTCAACTTGCGAGCCGCGTGGCAGGGCAGCTACGCCGATGGCCGCGCGGGCAGGGTAAGGTTGCTCGAAGTACTTGCCCATGATCTCGTTGACCTTGGCGAAGTGGCCCAGGTCGGTCAGGAAGATGTTCAGCTTGACGATGTCCTTGAACGAACCGCCAGCGGCTTCGGCAACGGCCTTGAGGTTCTCGAAGACCTGAACGGTCTGGGCCTCGAAGCCTTCAACCAGTTCCATGGTTTTTGGGTCCAGCGGGATCTGCCCGGACATGTACACCGTGTTGCCGGCCTTGATCGCCTGGGAGTAGGTGCCGATGGCGGCTGGGGCCTTGTCACTGGTGATGACGGTCTTGGTCATGATGACTCCTTGCTGTTATTGGGCTACGCACGCATGCGGGTGATGCGGATCACGCCGGTCAGGGCGCGTAGTTTCTTGATCACGCGGGCCAGGTGTACACGGTCGTGTACGCTGACCACCAGTTGGACCACGCTGATGCGACCATCGCGCTCGTCCATGCTGATTTTCTCGATGTTGCCGTCGGCGGCATTGACGCTGCTGGCCAGCAGGGCGATCAGGCCGCGCTGGTGCTCCAGCTCGACGCGCAGTTCGACATTGAATTCGCCAGTGACATCCTTGGCCCAGGACAGCTGTACGCATTTTTCCGGGTTGTGGCGGATTTCGCTGATATTGCGGCAGTTCTCCAGGTGAACGACCATGCCCTTGCCCGCCGACAGGTGACCGACGATCGGGTCGCCTGGAATCGGCGTACAGCATTTGGCGTAGCTCAGTACCAGGCCTTCGGTGCCGCGAATGGCCAGTGGGCCCTCCGGGGTCGGTAGCTGTTCGCCTTCGGTGGACAGCAGGCGACGGGCGACGACATAGGCCATGCGGTTGCCCAGGCCGATGTCTTCGAGCATGTCCTCGATCTGTTCGAGGCGGTACTCGCTGAGCATGGCCTGGATGCGTTCCTGCGGAATTTTGTCCAGGGCGCTGTCGAAACCGTTGAGGACTTTGTTCAGCAAGCGTTCGCCCAGGTTGATGGACTCGGAGCGACGTTGCAGCTTGAGGGCATGGCGGATATGCGTGCGGGCCTTGCCGGTGACCACGAAGTTGAGCCAGGCTGGGTTTGGGCGAGCGCCCGGGGCGCTGACGATCTCGACGGTCGAACCGCTCTGCAGAGGCTCGGACAATGGCGCCAGGCGGCGATTGATCCGGCAGGCAATGCAGCTGTTGCCGACGTCGGTGTGTACCGCATAGGCAAAATCGACCGCCGTGGAGCCTTTTGGCAGCTCCATGATCCGGCCTTTGGGCGTGAAGACGTAGACCTCGTCGGGGAACAGGTCGATCTTCACGCTTTCGATGAATTCCAGCGAGTTGCCGGCACGCTGCTGCATTTCCAGCACACCTTTGACCCACTGGCGAGCGCGGGCATGGGTGCCCTTTGGCTGCTCGTCGTCACTGGACTTGTACAGCCAGTGGGCGGCGATGCCGTTGTTGGCCATCTCTTCCATTTCGCGGGTGCGGATCTGGATCTCGATGGGCACCCCGTGCATGCCGAACAGGGTGGTGTGCAGCGACTGGTAGCCGTTGGCCTTGGGGATCGCAATATAGTCCTTGAAGCGTCCGGGCAGTGGCTTGTACAGGTTGTGCACGGCGCCGAGCACGCGGTAGCAGGTGTCTACCTTGTCGACGATGATGCGAAACGCATAGACATCCATGATCTCGTTGAAGGCGCGGCGCTTGCCGCGCATCTTCTTGTAGATGCCATAAAGGTGCTTTTGCCGGCCACTGACTTCGCCTTCGATGCCGTCGACGGCCAGGCAATGGGCCAGTGACTCTTCGATCTTGTTGACGATTTCCTTGCGGTTGCCGCGCGCGCGCTTGACGGCCTGGTAGATGCGCGCCGAACGCATCGGGTGCATGGCCTTGAAGCCCAGGTCCTCGAACTCCACGCGCACGCTGTGCATGCCCAGGCGATTGGCGATGGGGGCATAGATTTCGAGGGTTTCTTTGGCGATGCGTCGGCGCTTTTCGCCAGACAGCACCTCAAGGGTGCGCATGTTGTGCAGGCGGTCGGCCAGTTTCACCAGGATCACACGGATGTCCCGGGCCATGGCCATGGCCATTTTCTGGAAGTTTTCCGCCTGGGCCTCGGCCTTGGTCTCGAAGTTCATCTGGGTCAGCTTGCTGACCCCGTCGACCAGTTCGGCCACGGTCTCGCCAAATTGCGAGCTGAGCGCCTCTTTGGCAATGCCGGTGTCTTCGATCACGTCATGGAGCATGGCAGCCATCAGGCTCTGATGGTCCATGTGCATGTCGGCAAGGATGCTGGCCACCGCCAGCGGATGCGTGACGTAGGCTTCGCCGCTGCGACGGCGCTGGCCGTCGTGGGCTTGTTCGGCGTAGAAGTACGCCCGGCGCACCAGGTTGACCTGGTCGGCGCCGAGGTAGGTCGACAGTCGATCGGCGAGGGCGTCTATGCTCGGCACAGTGTTACCTCCTGCCGAGGAATGGGGCCCTGCGCCGTACCGCATCGACCAGGCATAGGCTTAGACGGCCTCGTTGGCCTCTTCCTCGCTACCGAATGCAAAGGCAGGTTCGACTTCGACGATGGATTCGGCGGCAATGAATTCTGGAGTGCAGATGCCTTCAGCAATTTCACGCAGGGCAACGACAGTAGGTTTGTCGTTTTCCCATGCCACTTTCGGCTCTTTGCCGCCGGTGGCCAGCTGACGGGCACGCTTGGTAGAGAGCATGACCAGCTCAAAACGGTTATCCACGTGTTCTAGGCAGTCTTCAACGGTTACGCGGGCCATGGTCTTCCTCAAGTAGCAAATGCGGTGTTCAGCCCGAATGGGCGAGCGGACTCGATAGTTTAAAAAATCACCAGCCTTTAGGGAAGCGCTGATTTCGATTCGAGTCCTTGATAGGTCGACAATATCCAGTTACAGGGCTCTATTTCAAGTGTCCTGTTGTGGCAGTGAATCCAGGTATATCGTGGCGCAAGCCCGCTGTTGCGCCACGGTGACGCCTTATTGGCGCCCCAATGCATCACGCAGCCGAGGGGTCAGCTCATCGAACAGCGTCTGTACTGAGCGCAGCGCGCGGCAGTCCGGACGAGTCAGCAACCAGAGCTCGGTGTCACAACCGGGCAAGGCATCGCTCAAAGGCGCGACCCCCGGCAGGGTGTGGGCCATGTAGTCTGGCAGCGCGGCCACACCCATGCCGGCACTGACCAATTGGGCTATGGCAGAGATACTGCTGCATCGGTAGCGGGGCATCACTCCCGGCAGGTGCTCACTGCGCCAGACCACGGTGGAGTGGTCCTGCATGGTGTCATCCGGGGCGATCCAGGGCAGGCTGGCCGGGGTTTCCTTGAGCTTTTCGCGAAACTCTTCGCGGCCACACACCACGTAGGAGGCCTTGCCCAGGCAGCGACCGACCAGGTGCTCCGGTGGCGAGTTGGTCAGGCGCAGGGCGAGGTCGGCGTCGCGGCGGCTCAGGTTGGCGAAGGTGTTAGAGGTGGCCAGCTCAAGCGAAAGCGCAGGGTAGGCCGGCATGAACTCGGCCAGCGCCGGCAGCAACAGGCTGTGCAGCACTGCATCGGTGCAGGTCAGGCGCACGGTACCACTCACCACTTGCTCACCATGCTCCAGGGCCACTCGGGCGGCATCCAGGGCCTGCTCGGCGCGCTCGGCCTGTTCGGCCAGGGCCTGGGCAGTGCCAGTGGGGATGTAGCCTTTGCGGCTTTTGACGAATAACGCGGTACCCAGGGCGGCTTCCATGCGCCGGATCGAGCGGAACACCGTTGAAACGTCTACCCGTAGCAGCTCTGCCGCCTTGGCCAGCGAGCGTCCGCGTACCAGGGCGAGGACCAGCGATAGGTCGGCGTGACTGATCTGATATTGCATGGGTGCACTCTTTACTTGCCTAAATGCCAATGTCTGTTGCGCTGGGGCCATTCTATAGTGAAGCGGCAGCGGTGAATCAACTCACAACGCTGTCAGATTTTTGGAACGTGCGTCCTAGTAAAGACGACGTCCGGCAGTTCCCCACGATGGGACTCCTTAAAACAACAAACCAAACCATCGCCGCTCCCGATAGCGCAGCAGTACCTCCCCACAGTCGCCCGATAAAAAATCAAAGGATGCCTAGCCATGACGTCGGTCTCTCCGTGCGCCATCCCTCTCGACGAGATGGGTGAATTTCTCAAGGCCTACCCTGAGGTGCAATTTGTCGACCTGCTGATTGCAGACATGAACGGCGTGGTACGGGGCAAGCGCATCGAGCGTGCGAGCCTGGTCAAGGTCTACGAAAAAGGCATCAACCTGCCGGCCTCGTTGTTTGCCCTGGACATCAACGGTTCTACCGTCGAAAGCACAGGCCTGGGCCTTGATATCGGCGATGCCGACCGTATCTGCTACCCGATTCCCGGCACCCTGAGCTACGAGCCCTGGCAGAAGCGCCCAACCGCTCAGTTGCTGATGACCATGCACGAATTGGACGGCAAGCCGTTCTTCGCTGACCCGCGGGAAGTGCTTCGTGGTGTGGTAGAGAAGTTCGACGCGCTGGGCCTGGACATCTGTGCGGCCTTCGAGCTTGAGTTCTACCTGATCGACCAGGATAACCTCAACGGTCGCCCGCAACCGCCGCGCTCGCCGATCTCCGGCAAGCGCCCGATGTCGACCCAGGTTTACCTGATCGACGATCTGGACGAATACGTCGACTGCCTGCAGGACATGCTCGAGGCTGCCAAAGAGCAGGGCATTCCGGCCGATGCCATCGTCAAGGAAAGTGCTCCGGCGCAGTTCGAAGTGAACATGCACCATGTCGTCGACCCGATGAAGGCGTGCGACTACGCGGTGCTGCTCAAGCGCCTGATCAAGAACATCGCGTACGACCATGAGATGGATTCCACCTTCATGGCCAAGCCCTATCCGGGCCAGGCCGGCAACGGTCTGCACGTGCATATTTCGCTGCTGGACAAGAAAACCGGCAAGAACATTTTCGCCAGCGACGATCCCGAGCAGAGCCAGACCCTGCGTCACGCCATCGGTGGCGTGCTCGAGACCATGCCGGCGTCGATGGCCTTCCTGTGCCCGAACGTCAACTCGTACCGCCGTTTCGGCGCTCAATTCTATGTGCCCAATGCACCGAGCTGGGGCCTGGACAACCGTACTGTGGCGGTGCGTGTGCCAACCGGCAGCAGCGATGCCGTGCGTATCGAGCACCGCGTAGCCGGCGCCGACGCCAACCCCTACCTGATGATGGCAGCGATTCTGGCCGGTATTCACCACGGCCTGACCCATCAGATCGAGCCGGGTGCGCCTATCGAAGGCAACTCGTACGAACAGCTGGAGCAGAGCCTGCCGAACAACTTGCGCGATGCGCTGCGTGAACTCGATGACAGTGAAGTGCTGAACCAATACATCAGCCCGGACTACATCGACATTTTTGTCGCCTGCAAGGAAAGCGAAATGGCCGAGTTCGAGGTGTCGATTTCCGACCTCGAATACAACTGGTACCTGCATACCGTGTGATGCCCGGAGAAAACAACAATGGCAACTGCACCACGTGAACACTGGGAACAGCTGTTCCAGACCCTGAAGATCGAAGGCCGCGCCTTTATCGACGGGCAGTATTGCACCAGTGTCGCTGGTGACACTTTCGATTGCTCGAGCCCGGTCGACGGCCGTCACCTGGCGCAGATCGCCAGTTGCGACAGCGCCGACGCCGAGCGCGCGGTGGCCGCTGCGCGACGTACCTTCGACAGTGGTGTCTGGGCCGACCAGGCACCAGCCCAACGCAAGCGTGTGCTGATTGCCTTTGCCGATCTGCTGCTGGCCAACGCCCAGGAGCTGGCATTGCTGGAAACCCTGGACATGGGCAAGCCCATTGCCGACTCCCTGAGCATCGATATTCCGGCGGCGGCCAATGCCATCCGCTGGAATGCCGAAGCCATCGACAAGATTTACGACGAAGTTGCTGCGACCCCGTCCGACCAGCTGGGTTTGGTCACCCGCTCGCCGGTCGGCGTGGTCGCGGCCATTGTTCCGTGGAACTTCCCACTGATGATGGCCTGCTGGAAGCTCGGCCCGGCCCTGGCCACCGGTAACTCGGTGATCTTGAAGCCGTCCGAAAAATCACCGCTGACGGCGATTCGTATCGCCCAGTTGGCCCTGGAGGCCGGAATCCCCGCAGGCGTGCTGAACGTGCTGCCAGGTTTCGGCCATACCGTCGGCAAGGCCTTGGCCCTGCACATGGATGTGGACACCCTGGTGTTCACGGGCTCCACCCGCATTGCCAAGCAGCTGATGGTCTATGCCGGTGAGTCGAACATGAAGCGTGTCTGGCTGGAAGCCGGTGGCAAGAGTCCGAACATCGTGTTCGCCGATGCCCCCGACTTGCAGGCCGCCGCTGAAGCTGCCGCGGCCGCCATCGCCTTCAACCAGGGCGAGGTGTGCATTGCCGGTTCACGCCTGTTGATCGAGCGCAGCATCAAGGCGCGCTTCCTGCCGATGGTGGTCGACGCGCTCAAGGCTTGGAAACCGGGCCACGCGCTGGACCCCGAAACCCGTGTGGGTGCCCTGGTAGATACCACGCAGCTAGACACCGTGCTGGGCTACATCGCGGCCGGCAAGGCCGATGGGGCCACGCTGCTGACCGGTGGCGAGCGCGTGCTGGAAGACACCTGCGGTGTGTATGTGCAGCCGGCAATCTTCGATGGCGTCACCAACGCCATGCGCATCGCGCGCGAGGAGATCTTCGGGCCGGTGCTGTCAGTGATCACCTTCGACAGCGCCGAGGAGGCCGTGGCCATTGCCAACGACTCGCCTTTCGGCCTGGCCGCAGCCGTGTGGACCAGCGATATTTCTCGCGCCCACAAGACCGCCCGTGCCCTGCGTGCCGGCAGTGTCTGGGTCAACCAGTATGACGGCGGTGACATGACCGCGCCGTTCGGCGGCTTCAAGCAGTCGGGTAATGGCCGTGACAAGTCGCTGCACGCTTTTGACAAATACACCGAACTCAAGGCGACCTGGATCAAGCTGTAAGGGAGGGTGAACCCATGCAAACTACCAATGACCTGCCGCCTTTGATTGGCATTTCGGCTTGTCGTCAGCAGCTTGGCCACAACTCGTCGCATACCGTGGGCGACAAATATGTCGAGGCGGCAGGCTTCGCCGGGATTCCGCTGATTCTTCCGGCGCGGGCCGAGCCAGTCGATCCACAGCGCGTGCTCGAGCGCCTGGATGGCATTCTTTTTACCGGTTCGCCTTCAAATGTCGAGCCGCATCATTACAATGGCGCCCCCAGCGTGGAAGGTACGAAGCACGATGTGTTTCGCGACCGCTTGACCCTGCCTTTGCTGCAGGCCGCCATTGCCAGCGGTGTGCCGGTGTTCTGCATCTGCCGTGGGTTTCAGGAACTGAATGTCGCCTTGGGCGGCACCTTGCACCAGCGGGTGCAGGAGCTGCCAGGTTTCCTGGATCACCGCGAGCCGCAGGACGCACCACTGGAAGAGCAATACAGCCCGCGCCATAGCGTTACCGTTCAGCCCGGCGGGTTGTTCGAGCGCCTTGGGCTGGAGCCCGGCTTCATGGTCAATTCCCTTCACAGCCAGGGCATCGATCGCCTGGCGGGTGATTTGCGCGCGGAAGCGCGGGCGCCCGATGGGTTGATTGAAGCGGTGTCGATGCCAGACGCCCCGGGCTTTGTAGTCGGTGTGCAATGGCACCCCGAGTACCGCCTGGCCGAAAACCCGGTTTCGCTGCGTCTGTTCCAGGCGTTTCGTGAAGCATGCCTGGCCCGTGCAAGGGGCGAGTGCTACCGGGAGAAGGCCCTATGAGGTCATCCGGGTGATCCGGACGTGCAGTATCGGCAACAGGTTTGAATGAGTGAAAGCGGGCGCCCTGCGGGGCGTCCTGAAAAACAATACCAAAAGCGGCGGCACTACTCATGAGCGAATTCGAAGCAGGCTTGTCCCCAGGTATGGGACAGGCTCGCACCCAGGCAAATACTGCAGCGAAAGCAACCAAGGGGCTGGCCAAGGGCCGGCTCGGGCTGCTGGCGAGCATTGTGCTTGGCATTTCCACCATTGCACCGGTGTACACCCTCACCGGCGCGCTCGGACCAACCGTGCGCGAGGTCGGTGCCCATCTGCCGGCAGTGTTCATCGTTGGCTTCCTGCCCATGCTGCTGGTGGCCCTGGGTTACCGCGAGCTGAACTCGGCGGAGCCTGACAGCGGTACGTCCTTTACCTGGTCGGCCCGGGCATTTGGCCCGATGATCGGCTGGATTGGTGGCTGGGGGCTGGTAACGGCAACCACGATCGTCTTGTCCAACCTCGCCGGCGTGGCGGTGGACTTCTTTTACCTCTTTCTCGGGCAAATCACCGGCAGCCACGAGGTGGCTGCGCTAAGCGACAACTTGCTGATCAACGTGGTCACCTGTTGCGTGTTCATCGCCATGGCGGTGTGGATCTGCTGCCGCGGGATTGCCACCACCATGACCGTGCAGTACGGCCTGGTGGCATTGCAGCTGGTGGTGCTGGTGGGCTTTGCCATGGCCGCGTTCGGGGGCTCTTCTGTCGATACCCCGCCACTGGAGTTTGACCTGGACTGGTTCAACCCCTTTGGTGTCGAGTCGTTCTCGGCATTCACCGCAGGCCTGTCGCTGTCGATCTTCATCTTCTGGGGCTGGGATGTCTGCCTGAGTATCAGTGAAGAGTCGGTGGGCAGCGGTGATACGCCTGGCCGAGCAGCGACCCTGACGGTACTGCTGATTCTGGGCCTGTACCTGGTCACAGCGATTGCCACCCTGCAGTTTGCCGGTATCGGCGATATCGGCCTGGGCCTGAACAATCCACGTATCCAGGAAAACGTCTTCGCTCACCTGGCAGGTCCAGTCATGGGGCCACTGGCGATCCTGATGTCCATCGCCGTACTGGCCAGTACCGCCGCCTCGCTGCAGTCGACCTTCGTTTCGCCGGCGCGCACCTTGCTGGCCATGGGGTACTACGGCGCGGTGCCGGAGCGTTTCGCCAGCGTCTGCCCACGCTCGAAAACCCCCCGTTATGCCACCATCTGTGCTGGTGTGGCGGCGGCGGTGTTCTACGTCACCATGCGTACCTTGAGTGAGAACGTGCTGGCAGACACCATCACCGCCCTGGGCATGATGATCTGCTTCTACTACTCGCTGACGGCCTATGCGTGCGTCTGGTACTTCCGTCACAGCCTGTTCGACAGCGTTCGTCACTTCCTGATGCGCGGCCTGTGCCCACTGCTGGGTGGCGGCATTCTCTCGGTGATTTTCCTGCAGACGGCATACGACAGCGCTTCGCCTTCGTTTGGCAGCGGTTCGCATGTCGGGGGCTTGGGCCTGGTGTTCGTGATCGCAGTGATCATCACACTGCTGGGGCTGGGGCTGATGTTGCTGTCACGCCTGCGGGCGCCGGCGTTCTTCCTGGGCATGACCCTGCACCGTCACGCCACGGTCTCCAGCCGCCGCTAAGCGGCTGGAGTTGCCAGTTGCTCAGGCAAGCAATTGCTTGAGCAAATGGCCATGACGCTGCTGCTGGTTCGCCTGCAGCAAGCGGTTGGCGCGGAATACCGCCTTGAGGTCTTCCAGCGCAGTGGCGAAGTCGTCGTTGATGATGACGAAGTCATACTCGTCGTAATGGCTCATCTCGCTCACAGCTTCACGCATCCGGCCTTCGATGATCTCGTCGCTGTCCTGGCCACGGTTGGTCAGGCGCTGGCGCAGGGCTTCCTGGGTTGGCGGCAGGATGAAGATCGAGCGTGCCTCGGGCATCAGCTTGCGCACCTGCTGGGCACCTTGCCAGTCGATCTCCAGGATCAGGTCATGGCCCTGGTCGAGGGTGTACTGCAGCGCGCTGCGCGAGGTGCCGTAGTAATTGCCGAACACCTCGGCCTGCTCAAGAAAATCACCCTGCTCGGTCATGCGGGCGAACTCGGCGTGATCGACGAAGTGGTAGTTCACCCCGTGCTCTTCTCCCGGTCGCATGGCGCGGGTGGTGTGCGAGACCGAGACGCGGATGGTCGGCTGGGCGTCGATCAGGGCTTTGACCAGGCTGGTCTTGCCGGCACCGGAGGGAGCCGAAACGATATAAAGGGTGCCGCTGCTGTGATTCATGGTGGGGGTGGCCTTACTCAATGTTCTGTACTTGTTCACGCATCTGCTCGATCAGTACCTTGAGGTTGACCGCGGACTGGGTGCTGCGTGGGTCGAAGGCTTTGGAGCCCAGGGTATTGGCTTCGCGGTTGAGCTCCTGCATCAGGAAATCCAGGCGGCGACCGGCGGCGCCACCGGATTTGAGCACCCGGCGAACTTCGGTGATGTGGGTGCTCAGACGGTCGAGCTCTTCGGCGACGTCACTCTTCTGCGCCAGCAGGACCATTTCCTGTTCCAGGCGCTGCGGGTCGAGTTCGGCCTGCATGTCGGCGAAGCGATCGAGGACTTTCTGACGCTGGGTGGCCAGCATCTGCGGCACCAGGGCGCGCAGGGTGGTGACTTCGCTGGCCATGCTGTCCAGGCGCTCATTGATCAGGCGGGCCAGTTCGCTGCCTTCGCGGCCCCGACCGTTCTTGAGCTCCTTGAGCGCCTCTTCGAATAAGGCGATAGCCTCATTGTTGAGGGTTTGAGGGTCGCTGGCATCTGCCACCAGCACACCAGGCCAGGCCAGCACTTCCAGCGGATTCAACGGTGCCGGCTGCTGGATCAGGCTGGCAACGGTCTCGGCGGCCGCAACCAATTGGGCCGCGCGCTCGCGGTCTACCTGCAGCGGCTTGCCAATGCTCTCTTCATTGAAGCGCAAGGTGCATTCGACCTTGCCGCGTGACAGGCCTTGGCGCAAGGCTTCACGCACTGCACCTTCGAGGTCGCGCAGGGCCTCTGGCAGGCGCAGGTGGGGTTCCAGGTAGCGATGGTTGACCGAGCGCAATTCCCAGATCAGGGTGCCCTGGCTACCGGCGCGCTCGACACGAGCAAAAGCGGTCATGCTGTGCACCATGGGAAGTACCTCGCAAAAGATGGGTCAAGGGAAGCCAACCGGCTGCAAAGGCGCAGGATTGTAGCGCAGTGCGGCGCCAGCTCCCAATCCACTGATGTTACAAACAGTCTGGCAGCGTCCGCAAAAAACCGGACCAACGCCGCTGGGCCGTCTGTTTCGGGGTTGCGACAATAGGCGTGTCCACGAAGGCCGGCGCACTCTATAATGCTGGGCAGATTCAAACCCAGTACAGGTATCCCAAATGAAACGTCCAAGTGGTCGCGCTGCCGATCAGCTCCGCTCGATCCGCATCACCCGCAACTACACCAAACACGCCGAGGGATCAGTACTGGTCGAGTTCGGTGACACCAAAGTCGTATGCACAGTCAGCGTCGAAAACGGCGTGCCGCGATTCCTCAAGGGCCAGGGCCAAGGCTGGTTGACCGCCGAGTACGGCATGCTGCCGCGCTCCACCGGCGAGCGTAACCAGCGCGAAGCCGCCCGTGGCAAGCAGGGTGGTCGCACCCTCGAGATCCAGCGCCTGATCGGCCGCTCGCTGCGCGCCGCGCTGGACATGAGCAAGTTGGGCGACATCACCCTGTACGTCGACTGCGACGTGATCCAGGCTGACGGCGGCACCCGCACCGCTTCGATCACTGGCGCCATGGTTGCCCTGGTTGATGCGCTGCGTGTGGTCAAAAAACGTGGTGGTCTCAAGGGCGGCGACCCGCTCAAGCACATGATCGCCGCAGTTTCGGTGGGCATGTACCAGGGCGAGGCGGTGCTCGACCTGGACTACCTTGAAGACTCCGCTGCCGAGACCGACCTGAACGTGGTCATGACCAGCCAGGGAGGTTTCATCGAAGTCCAGGGTACCGCTGAAGGTGCACCGTTCCAGCCAGAAGAGCTCAACGCCATGCTGGCGCTGGCTCAAAAAGGCATGGTCGACCTGTTCGAACTGCAGAAAGCCTCGCTGGCCGACTGATTTCGCCAACGCAAGGAGCAGAGCATGAGCGAGCAACCGCTGCAGTTGCCCACCCCCAATGCCGAGATCAGGCAGTGGGCAATGTTCTGCCACCTTGCCGCGCTGCTGGGCCTGATCGTTCCGTTCGGCAATTTGCTCGGGCCGCTGGTGATGTGGATCTGGAAGAAAGACCTGGATCCGTTCATTGATGCCCAGGGCAAGGAAGCGCTGAATTTCCAGCTCACGGTATTCCTGGCATCGATCATCTGCTTTGCGCTGATGTTCGTGCTGGTGGGTATCGTGCTGTTTGGCATGTTGATGGTCGCCGTGCTGGTCCTGACCATCATTGCCGGGGTCAAGGCCAATGATGGCCAGCCCTATCGCTATCCGCTGACCTGGCGACCGATCAAATAATGATCTGATAAAAGCAGCAGCCACAAAAAAGCCGACGCAATGTCGGCTTTTTTGTGGCTGAGCGATCAGATCGTCAGCGTCCAGTCGTAGTCCACGATCAGTGGCGCGTGCTGGGAGAAGCGTGGCTGACGCGGCAGGCGAGCGCTTCGTACAAAGCGACGCAGGCCTGGGGTCAGGAGCTGGTAGTCAAAGCGCCAGCCCAGGTTCAGCATTTCAGCCTGCTCGTTGTCTGGCCACCAGCTGTACTGGTCGCCTTCACGGCTGACTTCGCGCAAGGCGTCGACATAACCCATGTCACCGACAACGGTGTCCATCCAGGCGCGCTCCGGCGCCAGGAAACCTGGTGACTGCTGGCCGTCACGCCAGTTCTTGACGTCGAGCTTCTGTTGCGCCACATACAACGAGCCGCAATAGATGTACTCACGACGTTTGCGTCGCTGTTTGTCCAGGTACTTGGCGAAGTCGTCCATCAACTTGAATTTCTGGTTCAAGTCTTCGTCGCCGTTCATTCCAGAAGGCAGCAGCAGCGTTGCGATGCTTACCTTGTCGAAATCGGCCTGCAGGTAACGTCCGTAGCGATCGGCTGTCTCGAAGCCCAGGCCGCTGATGACTGCCTTGGGCTGCAACCGCGAATAAAGTGCCACGCCGCCTTGGGCGGGAACTTCTGCATCGCAGGCATAAAGGAAGTAGCCATCGAGCTGGAAAGCTGGGTCGTCGAGTTCAAAGGCCGAGGCGCGGGTATCCTGAAGGCAGATGACGTCAGCATTCTGGGCTTGCAGCCAGCTGAGCAAACCACGCTCGACTGCAGCCTGAATGCCATTAACGTTCACACTGATGATCCGCATAAATGGCCCCAAAAATCTCGTGCGTGTATGATACCCGAGCTGTACTCAATTAGCTAAATCCGTGGTATCCGGGACTCTTCATGCAGCCGTATCAGCGCGACTTCATTCGTTTTGCCATCGACCGCGGGGTTCTGCGCTTCGGTGAATTCACCCTCAAGTCGGGCCGCACCAGCCCGTATTTCTTCAATGCCGGCCTGTTCAACAGCGGCTCTGCCCTGGCTCAGCTCGGACGTTTCTATGCGGCGGCAATCGTCGACAGCAAGATTCCGTTCGACGTGCTGTTCGGCCCCGCCTACAAGGGTATTCCCCTGGCGGCAGCCACTGCAGTGGCCCTGGCCGAGCACCACAACCTCGACCTGCCATGGTGTTTCAACCGCAAGGAAGCCAAGGCACACGGCGAAGGAGGCAGCCTGGTCGGTGCGCCGCTGACAGGCGACGTGCTGATCATCGACGACGTGATCACTGCCGGCACTGCAATCCGTGAGGTCATGCAGATCATCCAGGGCCAACAGGCCAAGGCTGCAGGCGTTCTGATCGCCTTGAACCGCCAGGAGCGGGGCAACGGCGAGCTGTCGGCTATCCAGGAAGTGGAGCGCGACTTCGGCATTCCGGTGGTCAGCATCGTTTCACTGACCCAGGTGCTGCAGTTCCTTGCGGACGATCCGGCACTCAAGCAGCATCTGCCGGCCGTCGAGGCCTATCGGGCCCAGTACGGGATCTGAGGTACATAAAAAAGGCGACCATCAGGTCGCCTTTTTTATGTCTTGATCGCGGGGCAAGCCCGCTCCTACAGGCCTCAGCGTGACTTGTCGTTGGTGATCAGAGTACCCACGCCACTGTCGGTAAAGATCTCCAGCAGCACTGCATTGGGCACGCGACCATCAATGATGTGCGAGCTGTTCACGCCGCCTTGCACCGCTTCCAGGGCGCAGCGGATCTTCGGTAGCATGCCGCCGTAGATAGTGCCGTCAGCGATCAGCTCGTTGACCTGCTCGGTGGTCAGGCCAGTAAGCACAGTGCCTTGCTTGTCCATCAGGCCGGCGATGTTGGTCAGCAGCATCAGCTTTTCAGCTTTCAGTGCTTCGGCGACCTTGCCGGCGACCAGGTCGGCGTTGATGTTGTACGACTCGCCGTTGGCGCCTACGCCGATCGGTGCGATCACGGGAATGAAATCACCTTTGACCAGCATATTCAGCAGATCGGTGTTAACCCCGACCACTTCGCCGACATGACCGATGTCGATGATTTCCGGGGTGGTCATCTCTGGCGTCTGGCGGGTAACGGTGAGCTTTTTCGCACGAATCAGCTCGGCATCTTTACCGGTCAGGCCGATGGCGCTGCCGCCATGACGGTTGATCAGGTTGACGATGTCCTTGTTCACCTGGCCGCCCAGGACCATTTCCACCACGTCCATGGTCTGCGCATCGGTAACGCGCATGCCATCGATAAAGTGGCTCTCGATTGACAGGCGCTTGAGCAGATCACCGATCTGCGGGCCGCCGCCGTGTACAACCACGGGGTTGATACCCACGGCCTTCATCAGTACCACATCGCGAGCAAAACCGGTTTTGAGCTCTTCGCTCTCCATCGCGTTGCCGCCGTATTTGATCACCAGGGTTTTACCGACAAAGCGGCGAATGTAAGGCAGCGCTTCGGACAAAACCTTGGCGACATGGGTGGCGGCATCGCGATCGAGGGTCATGCAGGGCTCCAATTGGAACAAATGGTCGGTCAGAACGTTGGTTGCAGGTCAGCGGCTACGCGCTTGAGCTGTGCGCGGAATACCTCTTTGATTCGCTGCAGCTCGGCGTCATTGTCGGCCTCGAAGCGCAGTACCAGCACTGGTGTGGTGTTGGAAGCGCGTACCAGGCCCCAGCCGTTGGGGTAGTCGACCCGCACACCGTCAATGGTGGTCAGGTTGGCGTCATCGCCCCAATCGGCCTCGCGTTGCAGTGCATCAATGATGCTGAATTTACCCTCGTCGGTCACATCAATGTTGATTTCCGGCGTGGAAATATCGTTCGGGAATGCAGCGAACAGCTGTTCGGCGTCGGTGTTGGCCTTGCTGAGGATCTCCAGCAGGCGCGCGGCACTGTAGATGCCGTCATCAAAACCATACCAGCGCTCTTTGATGAAGATGTGGCCGCTCATTTCGCCGGCCAGCAAGGCACCGGTCTGCTTCATCTTCTTCTTGATCAACGAATGACCGGTTTTCCACATCAGCGCACGGCCACCGAATTGCTCGATCAGCGGCGTCAGGCGACGGGTGCATTTGACGTCGAAGATGATTTCGGCGCCCGGGTTGCGCTCAAGCACATCCTGGGCAAAGAGCATCAGCAGGCGATCCGGGTAGACGATGTTGCCAGTGTTGGTCACAACACCAACGCGGTCGCCGTCGCCATCGAAGGCCAGGCCCAGGTCAGCACCGGTTTGCTTGACCTTGGCGATCAGGTCCACCAGGTTCTCTGGCTTGCCCGGATCGGGGTGATGATTCGGGAAGTTGCCGTCGACTTCGCAGAACAGCGGGATCATTTCGCAGCCCAGGGCTTCGATCAGTTGCGGCGCAATCACGCCGGCAGCGCCGTTGCCGCAGTCGACGACCACCTTGAGTGTCTTAGCCAGCTTGATGTCAGCGGTGATCTGCTGGAAGTAGCGTTCGAGGATCTCGACTTTTTCCACGCGGCCGTCGCCACGGCTCAGGTCGTTGGTTTTCAGGCGAGTCAGCAGGGCCTGGATCTGCTCGTTGGCCAGGGTGTCGCCAGCGATGACGATCTTGAAGCCATTGTAGTTCGGCGGGTTGTGGCTGCCGGTGAGCATGACCCCGGACTTGCCGGCCAGCACGTTGGCGGCGTAGTACAGGGCAGGGGTCGGCACCAGGCCGACGTCGCTGACCAGGCAGCCGGCTTCGACCAGGCCTTTGATCAGTTGCTCGACCAGCATCGGGCCGGACAGGCGACCGTCACGGCCGACAGAAATGTTGGGTTCGCCCTGGGCGAGGGTCTGTGCGCCGATGGCGCGGCCGATCCAGTAGGCGGTTTCGGCGGTCAGGGTGTCACCGACTACGCCCCGAATGTCGTAGGCGCGGAAGATGCTTTCTGGAAGTGCTGGTACCAGGTGTGCCATGTCGTTCATCTCTGGGGAAGCTCCAATATCGAGGGCGTGCAGGGCAGGCTCAAACTGAACGCTTTGACGACGTTTTCGCCAGAGAGTTCGCCGTCCTTGGCGCGAGGTAATGAGTCGAGGGATCAGTGGCTGCCGGAATGGCCGAAGCCACCAGCGCCACGCTGGCTTTCGTCGAAGGCTTCGACAATGTCGAAATGAGCCTGTACGACGGGCACCAACACCAGTTGTGCGATGCGCTCGCCGATGGCAATGGTGAAAGGGGTCTGGCCACGGTTCCAGCACGACACCATCAGTTCACCCTGGTAGTCGGAGTCGATCAGGCCGATCAGGTTGCCCAGCACGATGCCATGTTTGTGGCCCAGGCCCGAGCGCGGCAGGATCATGGCGGCAAGGCCTGGATCACCGATGTAGATCGACAGGCCGGTAGGGATCAGTAGGGTCTGGCCTGGCTCGAGGAGGGTGTCTTCCTTGAGCATGGCGCGCAGGTCGAGGCCGGCCGAACCGGGTGTAGCGTACTGTGGCAGCGGGAATTCGTTGCCGATGCGTGGGTCGAGAATCTTGGCTTGTAGAGCGTGCATGCAGAATTAAACCTGGTTGAGACGTTCGGCGATGAAAGCAACCAGCTGGCGGGCGATCTTGCCCTTGCTGGTTTGTGCAAAGAGTGTTTCGTGGAGCTGGCGATCGATCACGCTGCAGGCGTTTTCCTCGCTGTTGAAGCCGATGCTGGGGTTGGCCACATCGTTGGCGACAATCAGGTCGAGGTTTTTGTCCTTGAGCTTGCGCGCTGCGTAATCGAGCAGGTGTTCGGTCTCGGCGGCAAAGCCGACGCTGAACGGGCGATCGGGACGGGTGGCAATGGTGGCGAGAATGTCCGGGTTACGGACCATCTGCAGCAGCAGGCCGTCACCTGTCGTAGGGTCTTTCTTGAGTTTTTGCGGCGCGACCACTTCAGGGCGGTAGTCTGCGACCGCGGCTGAGGCGATGAAAATATCGCAGGGCATGGCCGCTTCACAGGCGGCCAGCATGTCGCGAGCACTGACAACGTCGATGCGCGACGCCCGGTCGGGTGTTGGCAAGTGAACCGGGCCGCTGATCAATGTCACCTTGGCGCCCGCCTCGACGGCGGCTTCGGCCAGGGCGAAGCCCATTTTCCCGGAGCTATGGTTGGTGATGTAGCGCACCGGGTCGATGTTTTCCTGGGTCGGGCCAGCGGTGATCACAATGTGTTTGCCGGTCAGCGACTGGCGCTGGAAGCTTTCCGCCGCGCACCAGGCCAGGTCGTTGGCCTCGAGCATGCGGCCCAGGCCGACATCGCCACAGGCCTGGCTACCGGAGGCCGGGCCAAAGACCTTGATATTGCGACTTTGCAGCAGATCGAGATTGGCCTGGGTGGCCGGGTCGCGCCACATGGCCTGGTTCATGGCCGGGGCGACAGCCACGGTGGCGTCGGTGGCCAGTACCAGGGTGGTCAGCAGGTCGTCGGCCACGCCCTGGGCCAGGCGGGCCAGCAGGTCTGCAGTGGCCGGGGCGATCAGCACCAGGTCAGCCCACTTGGCCAGTTCGATATGGCCCATCGCCGCTTCGGCAGCAGGGTCCAATAGATCCATGTGCACCGGGTGGCCGGACAGTGCCTGCAGGGTCAGCGGCGTGATGAACTCAGCGCCGCCGCGGGTCATGACGACACGCACCTGCGCGCCGTGTTCCAGGAGTCGGCGAACCAGTTCGGCACTCTTGTAGGCGGCGATACCGCCGCCGACGCCGAGAACGATGCGCTTACGATACAGCCGCTGCATAGGCTTGCCTTTTGCTCAGTGATTGCACGCGGCGACGACGCCTCCCCAGGCCGAATCGTCGCGGAAAAAAGAGGGGCTAATGTAGCACAGGGCTGTAACACAGGAGCAGTAACCGATAGACAGGGAGGTGAGGCATGAGTATCAGGGACTGGCCTGCGGCGGAGAGACCGCGGGAGAAATTGCTGGAACAAGGCGCGTTAAGCCTTTCGGATGCCGAGCTGCTGGCGATATTCCTGCGCACCGGCGCCAGGGGCTATAGCGCGGTCGATCTGGCCCGTCATCTGCTCAGGCAATTCGGTGGCCTGCGTGAGTTGCTCGAAGCCGATGACGTCCGCTTCAACAAGGAGTTTGGCCTGGGCCCTGCCAAGTTCGCGCAATTGCAGGCGGTGATGGAAATGTCCCGGCGCCACCTGGCCGATCAACTGCGGCGTGGTTCTGCACTGGAAAGCCCCACGGCGGTAAAGGACTATTTCAAAGCCCAGTTGCGCCATGAGCCACACGAAGTATTTGCCTGCCTGTTTCTCGACACCAAGCACCGTTTGCTGGGGTTCGAAGCACTGTTTCGAGGCTCTATCGACAGTGCCAGCGTTTATCCCCGGCAAGTGGTCAAGCGTGCCCTGGCGCACAATTCTGCGGCAGTGATTCTCTGCCATAACCATCCGTCGGGCGTATCGGAGCCGAGCCAGGCCGACGTGAACCTCACGCTACGCCTCAAGGAGGCACTGGCATTGATCGAGGTACGGCTGCTCGACCATTTCATCGTTGGCGACGGTGAGCCGCTATCAATGGTCGAGCAGGGGTGGTTCAGCGCGTCGTACTGACCTTGGCAAAGTCCTGGCGGCCAAATGGGCTGACCCGATAACCCTCCACGCCCTGGCGCATCAGTGCCGCAGCCGTCGGATGCGCCAGCGGCAACCACAG
This sequence comes from Pseudomonas vranovensis, assembly GCF_040438935.1. NCBI lineage: Bacteria > Pseudomonadati > Pseudomonadota > Gammaproteobacteria > Pseudomonadales > Pseudomonadaceae > Pseudomonas > Pseudomonas vranovensis. The sequence goes on from NZ_CP159259.1 coordinate 5,101,437, forward strand.
TGCCTGTTGCTGGATCAGTGCCTGGGCTTGCTGGTACAGGCGGCTGCGCACGCTTTGGTCGGTAGTGGTCTTGCCGGCACTGATCAGCTGGTCCAGGCGCGGGTCGCAATAGCGGGCGAAGTTGGTCCCTGACTTGACCGCGGCGCACGCGAACTGCGGGCTGAGGAAGTTATCCGGGTCGCCATTGTCGCCCGCCCAGCCCATGAAGAGCAGGTCATGCTCGCCTGCCTTGGCCCGGCGAATCAGCTCACCCCATTCAATGACACGAATTTCGGCCTTGATACCAATTTTGGCCAGGTCCGCCTGCAGCAATTGCGCGCCCAGGCTCGGGTTGGGGTTGAGCAGGCTGCCTTGCGGGCGGGTCCAGATGGTGGTGCTGAAGCCGTCCTTCAAACCAGCCTTTTCCAGCAGGGCACGGGCTTTGTCGAGGTTGGTGGGGTAGCCGGGCAGGTCCTTGGCATAGCTCCAGGTATTGGGCGGGTAGGGGCCATTGGCAGCAACGGCGGTGTCTTCAAAAACGGCCTTGAGGTAGCTGGCCTTGTCGAAAGCCAGGTTGATGGCTTGCCTGACTTCAACTTTGTCCAGTGGCGCATGCTGACTGTTGATGGCCAGGAACGCGGTCATGAAGGCTTCGGTCTTTTCGACCTTCAAGGCCGCATCATCTTTGGCCGCGGCAATGTCCAGCGGCTTGGGTGACAAGGCGATCTGGCACTCGTTGCGCTTGAGCTTCTGCAGGCGCACGTTGGCATCCGGAGTGATGGCATAGATCAGCGGGTCGACCGCCGGCTTGCCGTCAAAGTAATCCGGGTTGGCCCGGTAGCGAATCACCGCATCCTTCTGGAAGCGGTTGAACACGAATGGACCGGTGCCGATCGGTTGGCTATTGAGTTTTTCCGGGGTGCCGGCCTTGAGCAACTGGTCCGCATATTCGGCCGAGTAGATCGAAGCGAAACCCATGCTCAGGGTCGGCAGGAAGGTCGCGTCGGCATGATTGAGGGTAAAACGCACCGTCAGCGGCTCTGGTGCCTCGATGTGTTTGATCAGCTCCGGCAACTGCAGTGACTGGGCATGGGGATAGCCACTCTGGGCGATCTTGTGCCAGGAGTGGGCCGGGTAAATCATGCGTTGGAAGCTGAACAGCACGTCGTCGGCGTTCAGGCTGCGGCCTGGCTTGAAGTAACCAGTGCTGTGAAACTTGACCTCCGGGCGCAACTTGAATTCGTAGACCAGGCCGTCTGGCGAAACTGTCCAGCGCTCGGCCAGGCTGGGTACGACCTTGCCCTGGACGGCATCGAATTCGACCAGGCGGTTCATCAAGACATCAGCCGAGGCGTTGGTGGTAGTCAGTGAATTGTACTGAACCACATCAAAGCCTTCAGGACTGGCCTCGGTGCACACACTCAGCGCAGCCGCCTGGGCGAAAGCCGGGCCGAGCAGGGTGGCGAACAACAGGGGTAGAGCGGCAGCGCGCATGGGGGATTCCTTGGCTGATCGTTGGCCCATCTGCCAGTGCAGTCTGGAAACGTCCTACCCTAGTGCGCTGGCTCACAAATGACCATATCCTTTTTTGCCATTCGTGCGACGAGTGGTCGACACCTTGCCGGGCCAGTCGTTATGCTGCTCCCGCGTCTCCATCATCAAGTCAAAGCACATCTTCTGTTGTTGTGCTTTGGTCTTTCTGGTATAAAGCAGCGCTCTTTTCTAGGGGCTCGGCTTGTCGCATCTGCTGATTGAGTCGATAAGACCCTGAAGAAACACGGCGCCTGGCGCCAAAGACTGAGAGATTAAGCGGCCAACCCATGCCGGGTTGGGCATGTGGTTTTAGAGGGCTGAGGCATGTCGAGAGTCTGTCAAGTTACCGGTAAGGGTCCGGTAACCGGGAATAACATTTCCCACGCAAACAACAAAACCCGTCGTCGTTTCCTGCCGAACCTGCAGCATCATCGCTTCTGGGTCGAGTCCGAGAAGCGTTTCGTGCGTCTGCGCGTATCTGCCAAAGGCATGCGCATCATCGACAAGCGCGGCATTGATGCCGTTCTGGTCGACATTCGCCGTAACGGCGCCAAGGTCTAAGGGAGAGAATCATGCGTGAATTGATCCGTCTGGTGTCGACCGCTAATACCGGCCACTTCTACACCACCGACAAGAACAAGCGCACCACTCCGGACAAAATCGAAATCAAAAAATTCGATCCGGTTGTTCGCAAGCACGTGATCTACAAGGAAGCCAAGATCAAGTAATTGATCCGGCTGACGAAAAAAGGGCCCGTATCTCTGGATACGGGCCCTTTTTTTTGGCACCTCGGTAGGCGCGGGCTTCTCTCGCGAAACAATCTATCGTGGGGCAAGCCCGCTCCTGCTCATTATTTCTGTTCGAACATCACATAGATCTTGCGGCACGGCTCCAGCACTTCCCAGGTGCCTGTGAAGCCCGCCGGAATCACGAACCGATCGCCGGCACGCAAGGTCTTCGCCCCACCATTTTCATCGCGCAGCACCGAAACGCCCTGCACGATCTCGCAGTATTCGTGTTCGGTGTAATTGACGGTCCACTGGCCAATCTCGCCTTCCCAAACCCCCGCCGCAAACTGACCGCATGGGCTGGAATAGTGGTTGTAGACGGCCTGCTCAGGGTCGCCCTTGAGCACTTTTTCAGCGGCTGGACGATAGCGCTCGGCCTCGGTGAGGACCTGAGCGAAGTCGATGATCTGGTCAATGCGCATGGCTAGCTCTCTTGTTTGTTTAATAAAATGAACATCAGTAGGTGTCTGGGCTGATTATGTCAAATATATTGATAATTGGGTCGCCAGTGGTTTAGGGTGGCAGGTGCCTGTGCGCGTAGCTCGCCCAGCCAGAATTTTTGACAGTGCCCTGATCCCTCGTGCGGCACTGCACCTTAATACAAGAGGAGGAGTTTCGTATGACCACCCTGACTCGTGCGGATTGGGAACAGCGTGCCCAGCAACTGAAGATCGAGGGCCGTGCCTTCATCAACGGTGAATATACCGCCGCCGTTTCCGGCGCGACCTTCGAATGCCTCAGCCCGGTCGATGGCCGCCTGCTGGCACAGGTTGCCAGCTGTGACGACGCCGACGCCCAGCGTGCCGTCGAAAACGCCCGCGCTACCTTCGCCTCTGGTGTCTGGTCGCGCCTGGCCCCGGCCAAGCGCAAGGCCACCATGATCCGCTTTGCCGCCCTGCTCAACGCAAACGTCGAGGAGCTGGCACTGCTGGAAACCCTGGACATGGGCAAGCCGATCAATGACTCGCTGAACATCGACGTTCCGGGTGCGGCACAGGCGCTGAGCTGGAACGGCGAAGCCATCGACAAGATCTACGACGAAGTCGCGGCCACCCCGCACGATCAACTCGGTCTGGTTACCCGTGAGCCGGTGGGCGTGGTTGCCGCTATCGTGCCGTGGAACTTCCCGCTGCTGATGGCGTGCTGGAAACTCGGCCCGGCCCTGGCCACCGGTAACTCGGTGGTGCTAAAGCCGTCGGAAAAGTCGCCGCTGACGGCCATCCGTATTGCCCAGTTGGCTATCGAAGCCGGTATCCCGGCAGGCGTGCTCAACGTGCTGCCAGGCTACGGCCACACCGTCGGCAAGGCCCTGGCCCTGCATATGGATGTGGACACCCTGGTATTCACCGGTTCCACCAAGATCGCCAAGCAGTTGATGATCTACGCCGGTGAGTCGAACATGAAGCGCGTCTGGCTGGAAGCCGGCGGCAAGAGCCCGAACATCGTCTTCGCCGACGCACCGGACCTGAATGCTGCTGCTGAAGCTGCCGCCAGTGCCATTGCCTTCAACCAGGGCGAAGTGTGCACCGCCGGTTCGCGCCTGCTGGTGGAGCGTTCGATCAAGGACAAGTTCCTGCCCCTGGTACTCGAAGCCCTCAAGGCCTGGAAACCTGGCAACCCGCTGGACCCGGCAACCACCGTGGGGGCGCTGGTCGATACCCAGCAGATGAACACCGTGCTGTCGTACATCGATGCGGGTCATAGTGACGGCGCCAAGCTGCTGGTGGGTGGCAAGCGTATTCTCGAAGAGACTGGCGGTACCTACGTCGAGCCGACCATCTTCGACGGCGTGACCAACGCCATGAAGATTGCCCAGGAAGAAATCTTCGGCCCGGTACTGTCGGTGATTACCTTCGACACCGTCGAAGAAGCGATCAATATCGCCAACGACACCCCGTACGGCCTGGCCGCCGGTGTGTGGACGGCCGATATCTCCAAGGCTCACCTGACCGCCAAGGCCCTGCGTGCTGGTAGCGTCTGGGTCAACCAGTACGACGGCGGCGACATGACCGCACCGTTCGGTGGCTTCAAGCAGTCGGGCAACGGCCGTGACAAGTCGCTGCACGCGCTGGACAAGTACACCGAGCTGAAGGCGACCTGGATCAAGCTGTAACCACAGCCGTTCGATCCCGTACACAGCCGGACCTTGCTCGATGCAGGTCCGGCTGTGTTGTTTCTGCTCTATCACCACAGCCTGGGAGGCTGCAATGCGTTGGGGTACTTATTTCGCCGTGCTCTCGGCGGTGCTCAGTGTCGGCCTTGCACTGGGAGTCAGCATGCCGCTGGTGTCCCTGCGCCTGGAGGGCTGGGGTTATGGCAGCTTTGCCATTGGTGTGATGGCGGCGATGCCGGCTATCGGAGTGCTGGTCGGCGCCAAAGTATCCAGCCGTCTTGCTGCCCGGTTCGGTACGCCCGGGCTGATGCGCCTGTGCTTGTGGGCCGGGGCATTGTCGATCGGTTTGCTGGCACTGTTGCCCAGTTACCCGATATGGCTGGTACTGCGCCTGCTGATCGGCGTGATCCTGACGATTGTTTTCATTCTGGGCGAAAGTTGGATCAACCAGTTGGTGGTCGAGCAATGGCGCGGCCGGCTGGTGGCGCTGTACGGCAGCACCTATGCCTTGAGCCAGTTGGCCGGCCCGCTGCTGCTTGGGGTGGTGGGGTCGGAGGATGACCTCGGTTTCTGGGTGGGAGCTGGTCTGTTACTGGTGGCACCACTGGTGCTGCTGGGGCGCAGTGGGGCGCCGGTTTCGGAGTCCTGCAGTGTCACCTTCAACGACCTGATCGGCTTTTGCCGGCGCTTGCCGGTGATTGCCTGGGCCATTGCCCTGTTTGCCGCGTTCGAGGCGATGATCCTGACCCTGCTGCCGGTCTATTGCCTGCAACAAGGCTTCAGCACCGAACTGGCCTTGTTCATGGTCAGCACGGTGGTGGTGGGCGACGCGCTGCTGCAACTGCCCATCGGCGCCTTGGCCGATCGTATGTCGCGGCGCACCCTGTTCAGCGGCTGCGCGCTGACCCTGCTGCTCTCGAGCCTGGCCATTCCGCTGTTCATGCAGACCTGGATGATCTGGCCGCTATGGGTCTTGTTCGGCGCCAGTGCTGGCGGCCTGTTCACCTTGTCGCTGGTGCTGATCGGCGAGCGCTACCGCGACGATGCGCTGGTGCGCGCCAACGCCCATGTGGCGCAATTGTGGGGGATTGGTTGCCTGATAGGGCCGCTGGCGGCGGGGGCGGGCAGTCAGTGGGTCAGTGGGCATGCCTTGCCGTTGCTGATGGCGGCTGGCGCTGCCGGCCTGGTGCTGCTGGCGCGACGACCGAATGCCTTCGAACCGGCGTCGGCCTAGAGCATTCGTTCCAGGCCCACGGCCTTGCTGACCCAGGCGTTGAAGCGTCGCCACAGCCCGCCGGGCTCGGTGGTGAGTGTATGCAGGTGGTGGTTGTCTTCAGTGACCCAGACAATCTTGTCGTTCACCAGTTGCGGTTGGTAGCTCAACGCCGGGGACATACCCTGGACCGCGAGCTCGCGGGCGTACTCGGCCAGTTCCTGGCTGTCGACCAGAATGCCTACTTCGGTGTTCCACAGCACTGAGCGCGGGTCAAAGTTGAACGAGCCGATGAAGGTCTTGCGCCGGTCGAAGATGATTGCCTTGCTGTGCAAGCTGGAGTCGGAGCTGCCATACAGCCGCAATCCCCGATTGGCGCTGGGGTCGCCGGGCTGGCGGCGCAGTTCATACAGATGTACGCCATGCTCCAGCAATGCCCGGCGGTAGGGGGCATAGCCGCCATGAACCGCCGGTACGTCAGTGGCTTCCAGGGAGTTGGTCAGTAACTTGACCGACACGCCGGCATCGGCGCGGCTGGTGAGGTACAGCAGGCCGGGCTCGCCGGGGACGAAGTAGGCCGAGATCATGATCAGTTCGTGCTGCACGCCGTTCATCTCCGGGGCCAACTGCTGCGTCATCAGCAGCTGCGGGTCGGGTTCGTCGCTGGCCAGTACCTTGCTCGGTGCGTCCCAGAGCGCCTGGTTGTGAGCCCAGATCAACTCGTTGCGCCACACGTCCAGGCGCGGTTGAGTCTGGTAGGCCATCAAGCGGTCGTACAGGGGCTTGCGCTTGATCCTGGCGTCGGCGAGGTAGGCCTCCAGGCGCTGGCGGCTGGCCCGCAGGTCGCTGGCGTCGGGCTGGGTCAGGAGAAAGTCGCCGATTGGCTTGCTCAATGCGCTGTTCCAGTACTGGTCAAAGCTGTGCCCCAGCTGCTCGGCCACCGGGCCGACGCCGAGCAGGTCGATGTCGGTGAAGTTCAGGTTGGGTTCGGCATCGAAGTACTCATCGCCCAGGTTGCGCCCGCCGACAATCGCCATGCTGTTGTCCACCAGCCACAGTTTGTTGTGCATGCGCCGGTGCTGCAGATTGAGATTGAACAAGCGGCCCACGGCCCGGGTCGGGCCAGTGCTGCGCCCAAGGCGCAAGGGATTGAATACGCGGATGTGGATGTTGGGGTGGGCGGCGAGGGTGGCCATCTGAACATCGAGGCCATCGCTGGTGGTGTCGTCAAGCAGGATGCGCACGCGCACACCACGGTCGGCGGCCAGTAGCAGTTCATGTACCAGCGCGCGGGTGCTCAGGCCGTCATGGACGATGTAGTACTGCAGGTCGATGCTCGATTGGGCGTTGCGGATGAGCTCGGCGCGGGCACGAAAAGCCTCGTTGCTGTTGGGTAGCAGGCGAAAGCCGGAACGCCCCTCATAGGCTGAAGCCTGGCGCTGCACCGAGCGACCGAAGGCCGAGTCGCCAGCGGGCAGCGCCTGCGTCACTTCGTGCGGCTGACTGACCGTGGCGCAACCACCCAGGCCGAGCATCAGCGACAGCATCACGGGTAGCGCACGCGGGTTTCTCAAGGCGATGAGTCCTTAACGACGAAGGCTTATGGGGTTGGACCGCGAGCGGCGGCGGAAAGTTACCCGCCGCTGTCGTCTTCAGCCAGTAGACGAATGGCGGTCTCGCCAACCTTGCGTACGGCTGCTTCGATCTCCTGGGTCGGGCGTGCGGCGAAGTTCATCCTCAGGCAGTTGCGGTACTTGCCCGAGGCGGAAAAAATACTGCCTACGGCGATCTGTACACCTTGCCCGAGCAGCGCCCGGTTCAGGCGCAGCGTGTCGAAGCTTTCCGGCAACTCCACCCACAGCATGAAACCACCTTGCGGACGGCTGGCACGGGTGCCGGGCGGAAAGTAGCGGGTAACCCAGTCGCTCATCTGATCGCGGCCGCGTTGATACTGGCTGCGCATGCGCCGCAGGTGCGGTTGGTAGTGGCCCCCTTCGATGAAGTCGGCAATCGCCAGCTGCGGTTGCGTGGCCGTGCAGCCGGTGCTGATGTACTTCATGTGCAGCACCCGCTCAAGGTAGCGTCCCGGGGCGACCCAGCCGATGCGCAGGCCAGGTGCCAGGGTCTTGGAGAACGAGCTGCACAACAGTACACGGCCGTCTTCGTCGAACGACTTGATGGTGCGCGGGCGAGGGTAGGTATAGGCCAGGTCGCCATACACATCATCTTCCAGGATCGCCACATCGAAGCGCTGGGCCAGGGTCAGCAAGGCCTTCTTGCGAGCCTCGGGCATGATGTAGCCCATCGGGTTGTTGCAACTGGGGGTGATCTGGATGAGCTTGATCGGCCATTGCTCCAAGGCCAGCTCCAGGGCTTCGAGGCTGATGCCGGTGATCGGGTCGGTGGGAATCTCCAGGGCCTTCATGCCCAGGCCCTTGAGGGTCTGCATGGCGCCGTGAAAGCTGGGGGAGTCCACCGCGACGATGTCGCCAGGCTGGCACACCGCACGGATGCTGGCCGACAGGGCTTCGTGGCAACCGGTGGTCACCACCAGGTCCTCAGGGCTGACGGTACACCCGGAGTCGAGCATCAGCCGGGCGATCTGCTCGCGCAGCGCCTGGGTGCCGGTGATCGTGTCGTAGTACAGCCCGGGCATGTCCTGGCGCCGGCTGAGCTGGGCCAGGCTGCGTAGCAAGGGCTTGAGCGTCGGGCTGTCGATATCCGGCATGCCGCGTCCCAGTTGCACGACGTCCTTGTTCGGCACGCTGCGGACCAGTTCGATGACCTGCTCCCACTGGGAGATTTCCACCGGGCGCTGTGCCGGGCGACTGACATCGGGCAGGGCCGGCAGGCTGCGGTCAGTGGGCACGAAATAGCCGGATTTCGGTCGTGGTGCGGCCAGGCCGTTGTCTTCCAGCAGGCGATAGGCTTGTTGCACCGTACTCAGGCTGACCCCGTGCTCCACGCTCAGGGCGCGTACCGAGGGCAGGCGGTCGCCGGGGCGGTACAAGCCTTGTTCGATGCGGGTGCTGAGCAGCTCGGCAAGATTGATGTAGAGGGTCATTGCATACTCCCGCGCCACGTTTCGACTGGTGACCGATACAGTTGCTGAAAAAATACAGCATTCAGTAGGAAATTTGCCAATTCTGTATGGAAATAATAGCGCTGTATTGAATCTGTAATGCTTTCGTCCATGCGCGCATGCTTTTCCTGCGGTTATCCCACCCCGGAGGAATCAAGCAATGAGCGGTATGAGCGATGTGCGCCTGAGTTTGCACGCCGAAGAACTGGGTCAGGAACAGTCGGTGCAGTTGGTGAATGCGCCGGCCGGGCTCGGACGTTGGGGGTTGATGGCGCACCGTTGGAACAGCCGCCGTGCGCTGCTGCAACTGACGCCCGAGCAGTTGCGTGATATCGGGCTGAGTGCGACGCAGGCCCGCGCAGAAGGGCTGAAGCCCTTCTGGCGGGGCTAGACCAGCTCTTTGAGGCGGTGCCAGAGCATGCCCAGGGCCAGCAGCGGCGAGCGCAGGTGCTTGCCGCCTGGAAACGTGATGTGTGGTACCTGGGCGAACAGATCGAAGCGTCCGCTTTGCTGGCCGCTGATGGCCTCGCCGAGCAGTTTGCCGGCCAGGTGAGTCGCGTTGAGCCCATGGCCGGAATAGGCCTGGGCGAAATACACATTCGGCTGGTCGGGCAGGCGGCCAATCTGCGGCAGGCGATTGGCACCGATACCGATCATGCCGCCCCACTGGTAGTCGATGCGTACATCGGCCAGTTGCGGGAACACCTTGAGCATTTTCGGGCGCATGTAGGCGGCAATGTCTTGCGGGTCGCGGCCGGAGTAATGGCAGGCGCCGCCGAACAGCAGGCGCCGGTCAGCCGACAGGCGGTAATAGTCCAGGGCCACTCGCTGGTCGCACACGGCCATGTTCTGCGGCAACAGTGTCCGTGCCTTGGCGTCGCTCAGTGGCTCGGTGGCGATGATATAGCTGCCCGCCGGCAGCACCTTGCCGCCGAGTGTGGGGTTCAGGTCGTTGAGGTAGGCATTGCAGCCCAGCACCAGGGTATTGGCGCGTACTGAGCCGCTGGCGGTGTGTACGCGCACCTGCGGGCCGTAGTCGATGCGCGTCACCGCCGATTGCTCGAACAACGTGACGCCCAGCTGGCTGGCGACGGCCGCTTCACCCAGGGCCAGGTTCAGTGGATGCAGGTGGCCAGAGCCCATGTCGATCAGGCCGCCCACATACTGGTCGGAGCCGACTACCGTGTGCATCTGCTCAGGCTGAACCAGGCGCAGCTCATGGCGATAGCCCAGGCTGCGCAGTTCCTCGGCATCCTCGGCGAAGCCTTCCAGGTCGCGTGGCTTGTTGGCCAGGTCGCAGTAGCCCCAGGTCAGGTCGCAGGCAATGTTGTGGCGCTCGATGCGCTCGCGAACGATGTCCACGGCTTCCAGCCCCATCAACTTGAGTTGACGAACGCCCTCGTTCCCCAGGATCGAGGCGAACTGATCCAGGCCATGGCCAACACCACGAATCAGCTGGCCGCCATTGCGTCCGCTGGCGCCCCAACCCATCTTGCGCGCTTCCAGAACGATCACGCTCAGGCCGCGTTCAGCCAGTTCGATGGCCGTGTTCAACCCGGAAAAGCCACCGCCCACCACGCAGACATCGCAAGTCAACTCGCCCTGCAACGGCGGATATTCCGGCTGCGGCAGGCTGCTGGCTGCATAGTACGAAGCGGTGTGGGAAGTGGGCTGTTGAACAGGGGCGCTCATGCATGAGTCCTGATTGATATGTTTAGAAAAATTGACGCAGGATAAGCTGCGCTTTCGGCACCGGGCAACCATGGGGCAAAATAGCGTCTTTCCCCTTCTTCGCCGCAGGCCGCCATGAGTTGCAATAGCCACAAGATCCGTTTCCTGCGCGACCAGATCCCGTCCTTCGAGTGTATCCCGGGCTGTCACGACTGCTGCGGGCCGGTGACCACGTCGTCCGAGGAAATGGCCCGCCTGCCGCGCAAGAGCGCTGCCGAGCAGGAGGCCGCCCTCAACGAACTGAACTGCGTACACCTGGGGCCCGAAGGCTGCACGGTGTATGAAGAGCGGCCGCTGATCTGCCGGCTGTTCGGTACTAGCCCGCGCCTGCCATGCCCCAATGGTCGTGGGCCAGCGCAAATGATTGATCCCCAGGCCGAGAAACTGGTGCACCAGTACATCGCCAGCACCCGCCAGGTGCTGGTCTGAGGCTCAGTCTGGAATGGGCAGGTTGAGGCTCTCTTTCACCTCTTCCATGACGATGTAGCTCTTGGATTCGCGCACGTGCGGCAGCTTGAGCAGGATGTCGCCCAGCAGCTTGCGGTAGGAGGCCATCTCCGAGATCCGCGCCTTGACCAGATAGTCGAAGTCGCCCGAGACCAGGTGGCACTCCAGCACATGGGGGAGCTTGAGGACGGCGCGGCGAAACTCCTCGAATGTATCGCCCGACTTGTAGTCCAGGCTGATCTCGACGAACACCAGCAGGCTGCCCTTCAGGTGCTGCGGGTTGAGCCGGGCGTTGTAGCCCATGATGATCCCTTCGCGCTCCAGGCGCCGCACCCGCTCGGTGCAGGGCGTGGTCGAGAGGCCGACTTTCTCACCCAGTTCAGTGAATGAAATACGCCCATCCGCCTGCAGGATACGCAGGATATTGCGGTCGATCTTGTCCAGTTCACGCTTGCTTTGGTGCTGGGTTCTCATAGTGGATGCCCCTCCGTAAAAGCCAACCTTGCCGAGAATTCTCGCCAAATATAGGCTTTTATATAGTGAAAAGCACTGCCCATACCTTCCTATACTGCGCCCATCTACGCCATTAACAACAAATGTCAGCGGTACGCTGCGTCGAGGGTAATCAACATGCGAGTTCTGGTACTTGGTAGCGGTGTGATCGGAACCGCCAGTGCTTACTATTTGGCACGGCAGGGATACGAAGTGGTCGTGGTCGACCGTCAGCCAGCAGTTGCCATGGAAACCAGCTTTGCCAACGCCGGCCAGGTCTCGCCAGGCTATGCCTCGCCCTGGGCTGCGCCGGGCGTGCCTCTGAAGGCCATCAAGTGGCTGCTTGAGCGCCATGCGCCCCTGGCCATCAAGGCCACCGCCGATGTTGATCAATACCTGTGGATGGCGCAAATGCTGCGCAACTGCACTGCCAGCCGCTATGCCGTGAACAAGGAGCGCATGGTACGTCTGTCCGAGTACAGCCGTGACTGCCTCGACGAACTGCGCGCCGAAACCGGCATCGCCTACGAAGGTCGCACCCTGGGTACCACCCAGCTGTTTCGTACCCAGGCGCAACTGGACAATGCTGCCAAGGACATCGCTGTTCTGGAGCAATCCGGTGTGCCTTACGAGCTGCTCGACCGCGACGGCATCGCCCGCGTCGAACCTGCGCTGGCCAACGTTACCGACATTCTGGCCGGCGCGTTGCGTCTGCCTAACGACCAGACCGGCGACTGCCAGCTGTTCACCACGCGCCTGGCGGAAATGGCAATCAAACTGGGCGTCGAGTTCCGCTTCGGCCAGGACATTCAGCGCCTGGACTTCGCAGGTGATCGCATCAATGGTGTGTGGATCGATGGCAAGCTGGAGACCGCCGACCGCTACGTGTTGGCGCTGGGCAGCTACTCGCCGCAAATGCTCAAGCCACTGGGCATTCGCGCACCGGTCTACCCGCTCAAAGGTTACTCGCTGACCGTGCCGATCACCGACCCGGCCATGGCACCGACCTCGACCATTCTCGATGAAACCTACAAGGTCGCGATCACCCGTTTCGACAACCGCATTCGCGTTGGCGGCATGGCCGAGATTGCCGGTTTTGACCTGTCGCTGAACCCGCGTCGACGTGAAACCCTGGAGATGATCGTCAACGACCTTTATCCTCGCGGCGGCGACCTGAGCCAGGCCAGCTTCTGGACCGGCTTGCGTCCGACCACCCCGGACGGTACGCCGATCGTGGGCGCCACGCCGTTCCGCAACCTGTTCCTCAACACCGGCCACGGTACGCTGGGTTGGACCATGGCTTGCGGTTCCGGTCGCCTGCTGGCTGACCTGATGGCGCGCAAAAAGCCGCAAATCAGCGCCGAAGGCCTCGATATTTCGCGTTATGGAAAACACCAGGAGTCTGCTAAGCATGCCAGTCCAGCGCCAGCTCACCAATGAGCGTATGAGCCAGATCGTTACCCACAACGGCACCGTCTACCTGGCGGGCCAGGTGGGTGACGACATGAATGCCGGCATCGAACAGCAGACCCGTGAAACCCTGGCCAACATCGAGCGCCTGCTGGACCTGGCAGGCACCGACAAAAGCCGCCTGCTGTCGGTGACCATCTACCTCAAGGACATCGATGCCGATTTCCAGGGCATGAACGCGGTGTGGGACAAGTGGCTGCCCAAAGGCGTCGCACCGGCCCGTGCCACCGTCGAAGCCAAATTGTGCGAGCCGGAAATCCTCGTTGAGCTGTCGGTGGTCGCTGCATTGCCGTAACCCGCAATCCCTCACCCGGTGCCGCTGGCGGCCCACAAGCTGTAGTTGTGCACCGGGTTTTTTACTTCTAACCAGACTGCCCAGAAGGCTGCCGCCATGCGTCCCGCCCGTGCCCTGATCGACCTCCAAGCCCTGCGTCACAACTATCAACTGGCCCGCGAATTGTCCGGTGCCAAAGCCCTGGCCGTGATCAAGGCCGATGCCTATGGCCACGGTGCCGTGCGCTGCGCCCTGGCGCTGGAGCAACAGGCCGATGGTTTCGCCGTGGCCTGCATCGAGGAAGCGCTGGAACTGCGGGCTGCCGGGATCAAGGCGCCGGTGTTGCTGCTCGAAGGCTTTTTCGAAGCCAGCGAACTGGAGCTGATCACCCAGCACGACTTGTGGTGTGTGGTGCATTCGCTGTGGCAACTGGAGGCAATCGAGCAAGCCCGGATCAACAAACCGATCACCGTGTGGCTGAAAATGGACACCGGCATGCACCGGGTTGGACTGCATCCGAAGGACTACCAGGGCGCCTACCAGCGCCTGTTGGCCAGCGGCAAGGTGACCCGCATCGTGCTGATGAGCCACTTCGCTCGCGCCGACGAACTCGACAGCGCTGCCAGCGCCGACCAGGTGGCGGTGTTCCAGGCTGCTCGTCAGGGCCTGAGTGCCGAAGTCAGTCTGCGCAACTCGCCGGCCGTGCTCGGCTGGCCGAACATTCCCAGTGACTGGGTGCGCCCAGGCATCATGCTCTACGGCGCCACCCCGTTCGAAGTACCCCAGGCCGATGCGGCGCGCCTGCAGCCGGTGATGACCCTGCAATCGCGGGTGATCAGCGTGCGCGAGTTGCCGGCCGGTGAGCCGGTGGGCTACGGCGCCAGATTCATCAGCCCGCGCCCCACCCGGGTGGGTGTGGTTGCCATGGGTTATGCCGACGGTTACCCACGCCAGGCGCCGACGGGTACACCTGTACTGGTGGCCGGCAAGCGCAGCCAACTGATCGGCCGGGTGTCGATGGACATGCTCTGCATTGACCTGACCGATGTGCCGGACGCCGGTGTCGGCAGCCCAGTGGAGCTGTGGGGCAAGAATGTATTGGCCAGTGATTTGGCCATGCAGGCCGGAATGATCCCTTACCAGATCTTCTGCAACCTCAAGCGCGTGCCATTGGACTATATCGGCGATTGAGGCGCCAAAGCGGACAGGCTGCGGGTCGAAGTGTTGTAAATACTGAACGCTGTTGCCATGATAACGTTCAATTTCGACCCCACTCGTTCGTTTAGGAGGGCTCCAGCATTGGACGTCGGTGAACGACTGCAAGCCATTCGCAAGCTCAAGGGCCTGTCTCAGCGTGAACTCGCCAAACGGGCGGGCGTAACCAACAGCACCATCTCGATGATCGAGAAGAACAGTGTCAGCCCTTCGATCAGTTCGCTGCGCAAGGTGCTGGGCGGTATTCCGATGTCCATGGTCGAGTTCTTTTCCGAAGAGCTGCAACCGGAAAATCCCACGCAAATCGTGTACAAGGCCCACGAGCTGATCGATATCTCCGACGGCGCAGTGACCATGAAACTGGTCGGCAAGGCGCATCCGAGTCGGGCTATCGCCTTTCTCAACGAAGTCTACCCACCGGGTGCCGATACCGGCGAAGAGATGCTCACCCACGACGGTGAAGAGACCGGCATCCTGCTCGAAGGCCGCCTGGAACTGGTGGTGGGGCTTGAAACTTTTATCCTCGAAGCGGGCGACAGCTACTATTTTGAAAGTACCAAGCCGCACCGCTTTCGCAATCCGTACGACGAGCCGGCCCGTTTGATCAGCGCAGCGACACCGGCCAACTTCTAAGGTGCAGCACGCGGCGGATTGTCGCGGCTAAGACCCTTTGGACTCTAGGGTTGTTTCGGTGAGGCAGGGTTCCCGTTATACTTGCGCCGCCTGCGAAACCGTGGCCGCGGGCGTGACTAGCCACCATGAGGGTGTACGTGTGAATCTAATCAAGAAAATGCTGGCCGTACCAGCTGCCGTATTGGCCCTTTGGGCAGTCAGCGCACAAGCTGCGACCAACGACGACATCGCCAAACGACTGGAACCGGTTGGCCAGGTGTGTGTACAGGGTCAGGAATGCAAGGGGATGGAAGTCGCTGCCTCCGCAGGTGGCGGCGGTGCCAAAACCCCGGACGAAATCATCGCCAAGCACTGTAACGCCTGTCACGGCAGCGGCCTCTTGGGCGCGCCGAAGATCGGCGACACTGCCGCCTGGAAAGAACGTGCCGACCACCAGGGTGGTCTCGACGGTATCCTGGCCAAGGCAATCACCGGCCTTAACGCCATGCCGCCAAAAGGCACCTGCGCCGACTGCTCGGACGACGACCTGATGGGCGCCATCAAAAAGATGTCCGGCCTGTAAGCCTCGACGCTTGCCAAACAAAGCCCGCCTAGCGCGGGCTTTGTTGTCTTTGCCTGTAGGCGCGGGCTTGCCCCGTGATGAGCCCCGTCGCCTGCGCAGCGATTTAAGCACTGGCCTGTGAAGCAAACACGGGGCATGCTCGGTCGAACCTGCAAGGACGACCAGGAGGCGCACATGACGCTCGATTGCTCGATTGAGAAGGCCGTGGACGAAGTGCTGGCGCGATTGCCGGCGCATATCCACATGGGCTTGCCGCTGGGATTGGGCAAGCCCAATGCATTCGTCAACGCGCTGTATGCACGGGTCCGCCAGTTGCCCGAGCGTCAGCTGACGATCTACACCGCCCTGAGCCTGGGCCGCCCCGATCTGGGCGACGGCTTGCAGCGGCGTTTTCTCGAACCCTTCATCGAGCGCGTGTTCGGCGACTACGAAGAGCTCGCCTATCTGGACGACCTGCGCAAGGACCGGCTACCGGCCAACATCCGTGTCGAGCAATTCTTCATGCAGCCCGGCAGCTTGCTGCACAGTGCTACCGCCCAGCAGGACTACGTCAGCAGCAACTACAGTCACGCTGCCCGCGACATCAACGCCAAGGGCCTGAACCTGGTGGCCCAGCTGGTGGCGCAAGACGCCCAGCACCCGGATCACCTGAGCCTGAGCTGCAACCCGGATATCACGCTCGACCTGCTGCCCATGATCGTCCGCCGACGTGCCGCCGGTGAGACCATCCTGCTGTTGGGCCAGGTTCACGCCGAGTTGCCCTACATGCCAGGCGCCTGCGAGCTGCCCCGCCAGGACTTCGACCTGTTGGTCGACAGCGCCGAGTACAGGCGCCTGTTCTCGACCCCTAACATGCCGGTGACCACCCAGGACCACTTCATCGGCCTGCACGCCAGCGCCCTGGTACGCGATGGCGGCACCTTGCAGATCGGCATTGGTGCCATGGGCGACGCTCTGACCGCTGCGGTGCTGGCACGCCAGGCCGACAGCGAGGCGTACCAGGCATTGCTGGCGGACATCGACCTGCAACCCTGGCGCGCACTGATCGAGCGCGAAGGCGGTATCGCCCCTTTCGCCCAGGGGCTTTATGGTTGCAGTGAAATGTTCGTCAATGGCCTGCTCGCGCTGCTGGATGCAGGCATTATCCGGCGTCCGGTGTATACCGATGAAGTACGCCAGCAGGCGGCCAACGAGGGCCAGCTGGATGACTCGGGCGTACTGGTACATGGTGGCTTCTTTCTTGGCCCCAGGGCGTTTTACCAGCGCTTGCGCGAGATGTCGCCGATGGCGCGAAAACGTATTTCGATGAGCGCCATCAGCTACATCAACGAACTGTACGGCCAGGAGCCGCTCAAACGTTTGCAGCGCCGCGACGCGCGCTTTATCAACACCGTATTCACCATGACCCTGATGGGTGCCGGTGTAGCCGACCAGCTGGAAGACGGGCGGGTCCTGAGCGGCGTGGGTGGCCAGTACAACTTCGTTGCCCAGGGCCATGCCCTGGAGGGCGCGCGCTCGATCCTGCTGCTGCGCAGTTGGCGCGAAGCGGGCGGGGTGGTCAGCTCCAACCTGGTCTGGGATTACGGTCACTGCACCATTCCCCGGCATTTGCGCGACATCGTCGTCACGGAGTACGGCATTGCCGACCTGCGTGGGCAGACCGACGCGCAAGTGATTGCAAGGCTGCTGAGCATTTCGGATTCACGCTTTCAGCCTGAATTGATCGAACGAGCGCAAAAGGCCGGCAAGCTGGCCAAGGACTTCCGGCTTGATCCGCGCTTTGCCGAGAACACTCCGCAGCGCTTGCAGCAGATACGCGACCAGCATGCGCGGTTGTTTCCGGAGTATCCGCTGGGCAGTGACTTCAGCACTGAAGAACGCGATTTATTGCGTGCGCTGAACTGGCTCAAGAGCAAGTTCAAACTGAGCGAGGTGTTGGAGCTGGGCAAGGCGGCACTGGATGCTCCGGCGCCTGAAGCGTATCCGGCGCAGTTGGCGAGGATGGGTTTGGTGCAGCCACAGGGGCTGAAGGAGGAGGTGTATCAGCGTTTGCTGCTGGCGGGATTGAAGGCTACGGCTTGAAGGTTTTTCGCGGGGCAAGCCCGCTCCCATGAGGTAGGAGCGGGCTTGCCCCGCGATCAACGTGATCACTCGATGAACGTAACCACACCCTCTTTGAGCGACTTGACCCGAGCCAGCGACTCAACGCGGTAGCCCTGGCTGTCCAGTTCGGCGCGACCGCCCTGGAACGACTTCTCGATGACGATACCCAGGCCAGCAACGGTTGCACCGGCTTGCTTGATGATCGAGATCAGCGCCTGGGAGGCTTTGCCGTTGGCCAGGAAGTCGTCGATCACCAGCACGCGGTCGCTGCTGTTGAGGTGGCGTGGAGAGATTGCCACGGTGTTTTCAGTCTGCTTGGTGAAGGAGTACACCGAGGCGGTCAGCAGGTTCTCGGTCAGGGTCAGCGACTGGTGCTTGCGCGCGAAGATCACCGGTACACCCAGCTTCAGGCCAGTCATCACCGCCGGGGCAATGCCGGAGGCTTCGATGGTGACGATCTTGGTGACGCCGGAGTCGGCGAACAGACGGGCGAACTCGTCGCCGATCAGTTGCATCAGCGCAGGGTCGATCTGATGGTTGAGAAACGCATCGACTTT
Organism: Pseudomonas vranovensis; assembly: GCF_040438935.1. Lineage (NCBI taxonomy): Bacteria > Pseudomonadati > Pseudomonadota > Gammaproteobacteria > Pseudomonadales > Pseudomonadaceae > Pseudomonas > Pseudomonas vranovensis. Next base: position 5,119,629 of record NZ_CP159259.1, read on the forward strand.
GAGAACCTGATCGGAAAGCACGATGCCTTCTTCGCGAATCTTCTGGTGCAGTGCTTCCACTGTGGTAATTCCTCGATGTAGCAAGAGTGGCCACGGCAATACGCCGCAGCAAAGGTTGATTATCTAACGTTTGAGCATGGCGCGGATATCGGCCAGTGCATTATTGCCGCGAGCGGCTTTCACTTCCGTCGGTGCATCATCCAGGCCTTCCCAGGCCAGGTCGTCATCGGGCAGCTCGTCGAGAAAACGGCTCGGCGCACAATCGATGATCTCGCCGTATTGCTTGCGCTTGGCTGCATAGGTAAACGCCAGGGTCTGGCGCGCGCGGGTAATGCCCACGTAGGCCAGGCGCCGTTCCTCTTCGATGGTGTCGGCTTCGATACTGGAACGGTGCGGCAGAATCTCTTCTTCCATGCCCATGATGAACACGTAGGGGAATTCCAGACCCTTGGAGGCGTGCAGGGTCATCATCTGCACACCCTCGGCACCGTCTTCCTCTTCCTGCTGGCGCTCGAGCATGTCGCGAAGCACCAGCTTGCCGATGGCTTCCTCGATGGTCATGCCACCGTCTTCGTCCTTCTCCAGGGTGTTTTTCAGCGCCTCGATCAGGAACCAGACGTTGCCCATGCGAAAGTCCGCGGCTTTGTCGCTGGAGCTGTTGGTACGAATCCAGTTCTCGTAGTCGATGTCCATGACCATGCTGCGCAGGGCGGCGATCGGGTCTTCCAGCGCAACCTGCTCGCGTACCCCGTCCATCCAGCGCTTGAAGCGTTGCAGGCGGTCGGTAAAGCGGCTGTCCAGGTGCTCGCCCAGGCCCAGCTCCTCGCTGGCGGCATACATCGAAATCTTGCGCTCGGTGGCGTAGTTGCCGAGCTTTTCCAGGGTGGTCGAGCCGATTTCACGGCGTGGTACGTTGATCACCCGCAGGTAGGCGTTGTCGTCATCCGGGTTCACCAGCAGGCGGAAGTAGGCCATCAGGTCTTTCACTTCCTGGCGGCCGAAGAAGCTGTTGCCACCCGAAAGACGATACGGCACCTGGTGGTGCTGCAGCTTCAGTTCGATCAGCTTGGCCTGGTAGTTGCCCCGGTAGAGGATGGCGAAATCGCTGTAGGGGCGGTCGGTGCGCAGGTGCAGGCTGAGGATCTCCATGGCCACGCGCTCGGCCTCGGCTTCCTCGTTCTTGCAGCGGATCACGCGGATTTCATCGCCGTGGCCCATCTCGCTCCACAGCTGTTTCTCGAAGGCGTGGGGGTTGTTCGAGATCAGCACGTTGGCGCAGCGCAGGATGCGGCTGGTGGAACGGTAGTTCTGTTCGAGCATGACCACCTTCAGGGAGGGGTAGTCGTCCTTGAGCAGCATCAGGTTTTCGGGCCGCGCACCGCGCCAGGCGTAGATCGACTGGTCGTCGTCACCCACCACGGTGAACTGGTTGCGCGTACCGATCAGCATTTTCACGAGTAGGTACTGGCTGGCGTTGGTGTCCTGGTACTCGTCCACCAGCAGGTAGCGCACCTTGTTCTGCCACTTTTCCAGGATGTCGGCGTGTTCTTCGAACAGCTTGACCGGCAGCAGGATCAGGTCGTCGAAGTCCACCGCGTTGAACGCCTTGAGCGTGCGCTGGTAGTGGGCATAGACGATGGCGGCGGTCTGCTCCTTGGGGTTACGGGCCTTTTCCAGCGCTTCGGGTGGCAGGATCAGGTCGTTTTTCCAGGCGCCGATCATGTTCTTGATCTCGTCGACGCCGTCGTCGCCCGAGTATTCCTTCTGCATGATGTCGGTCATCAGGGCTTTTACGTCGGTCTCGTCGAAGATCGAGAACCCCGGCTTGTAGCCCAGCCGTTCATGCTCCTTGCGGATGATGTTCAGGCCCAGGTTGTGGAAGGTCGACACGGTCAGGCCGCGGCCTTCGCCCTTGCGCAACAGGGTACCGACCCGCTCTTTCATCTCCCGCGCGGCCTTGTTGGTGAAGGTCATGGCCACGATGTACTGCGCACGAATACCGCAGTTCTGCACCAGATGCGCGATCTTGCGCGTAATCACGCTGGTTTTGCCGGAGCCAGCACCGGCGAGCACCAATAGTGGGCCGCCGACGTAGTTCACGGCTTCTTGTTGCCGGGGGTTGAGTCGGGACATGACAGAAACCGGGGTCGCTAGAAAAATAGCCGCGCATTTTAGCAGGGGTAGAAAGATTCTGCCGCGACCGTCTGACAGTGTGACGTACCACTCGATCTAAATTTGCCGCTTTTGTTACTTTCCCGCAGGATGCGTGGCGAAACCTGCGGGATGTCGGCAATGGAATGGCATGACTTCAAGTGAAAATCATTTTCACTAATGGTTTAGGATGAGCCTCCTCGCTGCCCATTGTCATTTGACTGTGCCTACGTCCTAAGGAGCCAGCTTGTCCACGCCTGTCGAACCCTTGCGTTTGCTCTTGCTGGCTGATGAGCCCGAATGGGCTGCGGCATTGCGTGATTGCCTGGTACCGCTGGCGGGCAGTGCGGTGGTATTGACCGCCCCGAACTGGGACGCTGTCGACAGCTTGTTTGCCAGTGACCGCCATGCGGTAGTGCTGGCCACCCCGACACTTCAACCGGCCCCCGGGCGTTGCATCTTGCCGATGGTGCTGTTGCTCGACCACGAGCCGCCGGTGGCACCGCCGGGTGTCAGCGACTGGCTGGCACTCGACCACCTGACCCCTGATACCCTGCGCCGCTGCCTGCGTCATGTGCGTGAGCGCGGTGTGCTGGAAGCGACCCTGCAACGCTTGGCCGAACAGGACCCGTTGACCGGTATCGCCAACCGCCAGGGGTTCCAGACCCTGCTGGCCGCACGCCTGGCCGACAACGAGGGGCGCGGCGTGGCGCTCGGCCACCTGGACCTGGACAACTTTCGCCATGCCAACGACGCGCTGGGCCACCAGGCCGGCGACCGGCTGATTCTCCAGGTGGTCGGGCGGCTCAAGAGCCAGCTCGAAGCGGGGGACCAGGTCGCCCGCCTGGGCAGCGATGAATTTGCCTTGTTGATCGACACGCGCCGCGAACCCCAGCGCGCCGAATGGATGGCTGAACGCATTACCGAGGCCCTGGCCGAACCCTACTGGGTCGACGGCGAGAGCCTGTTGATCGGCTGCAGCCTGGGCGTGGCCCATGCCCGTGCCCAAGGCGGTGCCGACCCCTTGATGTGGCATGCGCACATTGCCATGCAGCAGGCCAAGGGTACCCAGGGCTGCACCTTCCATATCTTCAACGAGCGAATCAACCGCAACGCCCGCAGCCTTGCCGATCTGGAAAGCGAGCTGCGCCGCGCCCTGCGCCGTGATGAGCTGGAGCTGCACTACCAGCCACGGCTGGACCTGGCCGACGGCCACATCGTCGGCCTGGAGGCGCTGGTGCGCTGGCGCCACGCCGAACGGGGGTTGTTGCCACCGAGTGAGTTCGTGCCGCTGGCCGAGCAGAGCGGGCTGATCGTGCCCTTGGGCTACTGGGTGATTTCCCGGGCCCTGCGCGACATGCAAGCGCTACGGGAACAAGGCCTGGCGCCGCTGCACATGGCAGTGAACCTGTCGTTTCGCCAATTTCAGGACAGCCAGCTGCTGGCAACCTTGAGCCGGTTGATCATCGAACACGGCGTTGATGCGCGCTGGCTGGAGTTCGAGTTGACCGAAACCGCGGTGATGCGCCGCAATGACCTGGTCAAGCAAACCATGGATGCCCTCGGGCGCCTGGGCGTGCGCTTCTCCCTCGACGACTTCGGCACCGGCTTTTCATCGTTCGTCCACCTCAACAGCCTGCCGATCACCTTGCTCAAGGTCGATCGCAGTTTTGTCGGTGGCATGGAACAGCGAGAAGAAAACCGCAAACTGGTCCACGCCATGATCAACCTGGCGCACAACCTCAACCTGGAAGTGGTCGCCGAAGGCGTGGAAACGCCGGAGCAGATGGCCTTGCTGCGCAGCTATGGCTGTGACCAGGTTCAGGGTTTCCTGATCAGCCGGCCGTTGCCGATCGACGAACTGATGGCGTTTTTGTTGAGCGGAGCAGGGCAGCAGTCGGTGGCGCTGTAGGCTCCGTCGCCGGCAACGCGGGTTCCCACAGTGGATCAATGTGGGACCCTGCGTTGCCGGCGATCAGTTGCTCAAGTCAGCGAAGCCGTCGCCTTGTTCACTTTTCCGGCATGGCCAAGCAACCGCTTCATTCGCCACTCGAACGCCAGCGTCAAACTGATCGCCGCACATGCCAGCCCCGATGCCAGTCCCCACCAGACCCCCACCGCGCCCATGCCCAGGGTAAACGCCAGCAGCCAGGCCGCAGGCGCGCCGATCACCCAGTAGCAGAACAGCCCGACCAGGAAGGTGGTCTTGGCATCCTTGAGGCCACGAATCGAGCCCATGGCGATGGTCTGCACGCCATCGAACAGTTCGAACCACGCAGCAACCATCAGCAGGCTCACGGCCAGTTGGATGATGTCGGCGAAGGCGGGGTCATCGTGATCGAGGAACAGCCCCACCAGCGGATCCGGCAACAGCCAGAACAGGATGGCGAACCCCAGCATCATCGCCGCCCCGAAGCCGATCCCCACGCGCCCGGCGTGACGGGCGCCGAGCAGATTGTTGGCGCCGTAGTAGAGCCCCACCCGCATGGTCACCGCGTAAGACAATCCCGCTGGAATCATGAATGCCGTCGAGACAATCTGCAGGGCGATCTGGTGGGCCGCCAGTTCAGTGCTGCCGAGCACGCCCATGCACAGCGCCGCGAAGGCGAACAACCCGACTTCGACGGTGTAGGTGCCGCCAATGGGCAAGCCCAGGCGCCAGAGTTCACGCAAGGCCGGCCACGACGGGCGGCTCAGGCCCTGGCGGATCGGGTAGGGGGTGTAGGCCGGGTGCCAGCGGATGTACAACGCCATGGCTATCGCCATGCAGTTGGCGACGACGGCGGTGACCAGGCCTATGCCTACCAGGCCCAGTTTTGGCAGGCCGAACATGCCCTCGATCAATGCATAGTTGAGCAGGAAGTTGGCCACGGTACCGATCAGGCTGATGACCATTACCGGCGTCGAGCGGCCGATGGCGCTGGTAAAGCCGCGCAGGGCCATGAAGCTCAGGTAGCCGGGCAGGGCCAGCGGCAGCAGGAGCAGGAACTGGGCGGCCGATGCGACGTTTTCCGGGCTCTGACCGAGCAGCAACAACACCGGCTCCAGGTTCCACAGCGCCAGCGCCGCCACCAGCGCCATCGCCCAGGCCAGCCACAGCCCGGCCTGGGTCAGGCGGGTGGCGCCGGCAATATCACCGGCCCCCTTGCGAATGGCCACCAGGGTCCCCACGGCCGCGATCACTCCCAGGCAGAAAATTGACACGAACGAATAGCTGGCTGCGCCCAGGCCACCACCGGCCAGCGCCTGGGGGCTGATGCGGGCCATCATCAAGGTGTCGGTCAGCACCATCAGCATGTGGGCCAACTGCGAGGCGATCAATGGACCGGCCAGGCGCAGCAGTGCCTTGAGTTCATGAGTGGGTGCAGCCTGCATTGGATCGTCCTTTCTGACGCGGTATGAGGGAAAGTCTCGGATTCTGGGCTTTTATGTGCGTCTCCACAAAAGGATAAAAACGATCATTGGCATGATTAAAACTCATGCTGGTATGATCCCGATGACCCTTTCCCGGTTTACCTGGACGCTTTCCCATGTCTCGTCGTTTACCGCCCCTGTACGCCTTGCGGGCTTTCGAAGCCGCTGCCCGGCACAGCTCGTTCACCCGTGCCGGGGATGAGTTATCGATTACCCAAAGTGCGGTCAGCCGGCATATCCGCACCCTTGAAGAGCACTTCGCCTGCCGTTTGTTTGTGCGCAATGGTCGTAGCCTGCAACTGAGCGAAGCTGCCCGGTTGCTGCTGCCGGGTGTTCGCGAAGGGTTCGCCGCGCTGGAGCGGGCTTGCAACACCCTGCGCAGCGAAGACGACATCCTGCGCATGAAAGCTCCCTCGACCCTGACCATGCGCTGGCTGCTGGCCCGGCTCAGTCGCTTTCGTCACCTGCAACCGGGTAATGAGGTGCAGCTCACCAGTGCCTGGATGGATGTCGACCATGTGGACTTCAACCACGAGCCCTTCGATTGCGCCGTGCTGCTGGGCGATGGTCACTTTCCACCGGATTGGGAAGTGGCCCGGCTGTTTTCCGAGTTGCTGATACCGGTGGGCGCGCCTGAACTGCTCGATGAAGGCCCGTGGGATGTCCGGCGCCTGGCCGGGGTCGAACTGTTGCACCCGACTCCGGACAAACGCGACTGGCGCGCCTGGCTGGCGCGCATGGGGCTGACCGACAAGGTCTCGCTCAAGGGCGGGCAGGTATTCGATACGTTGGAGCTGGGGATGATTGCTGCAGCACGGGGCTATGGGGTGTCGATGGGTGATCTGCTGATGGTGGCCGAGGACGTGGCCCAGGGCCGCTTGAGCCTGCCCTGGCCGACAGCGGTGGCCAGCGGCCTGGACTATTACCTGGTGTGGCCGAAAACTCGGCCGGGTGGGGAGCGTTTGCGGCGGTTGAGCGATTTCTTGCAGGGGGAGGCCGATGCCATGGACCTGCCGAAGGTGGAAATTCTCTGACGGTGGGGCGACTGACTGTGGAGCCGGTGCGTTGTGGATTGTTCAAAAACCAGCCAGCTCCAGAGCCTGGGCACACGCCTGCAATGATCGCTGCTCGCTCTGTGCATACAACGCCAGCTCATCCTGTACGGTCTTGCCCAGCGCCTGCTCAAAGGCATCTCGATTGGCATTGCTGCCGTATTCGCTCTGGGCATCGTCACCCAGGTTGGACTGGAAGATCCCCGCAGCGCTGACCGGCAAAAAGTCTTCATACACCAGCGCTTCGAAATGCACGTGCCCGGCGTCGATCAGGTCATCCAGCGAGGTGGGGCGTCCAGCATCGCCGCGCGCCGCCATGCCGCCCTCGGTCGCAAAGTAGCGGAAATACGCCAACCCTTGCTCACGCATCTGCGCCAGGTCGTCCGGGAAGGCCTGAAAGCTGTCCTTGAGCAGGCTCATGTAGCGTTCGGCATTGGTCTCGGCGGGTACGCCACCCAGTGCCTCGCGGGCGGCATCGAGCAGTTGGTCGTACAACTGGCGGCCTTTAGGGGTTAGCGCTGCACCGCGTTGTTCGATTTCGCCGAAACGCGCGGTATGGCTGCCGCCGGCGTCCCCTAGCTGGTCACTGAACGCAACGTGTTCCTGCAGGGCCTTGAAGCTGGTCTGGCGTAGCAGGATCGGGCAGCGACGTGGCGGCGGGCCTTCGATCACGGCCTTGGGTGGAATGCCCTTGGCCGGCATGCCCAGCTGGATGGCGTCGATGTCCAGGGTGCGCGGTGTCAGGTGGTTGATATGCGGGCCCTTGAAGGCCACGACGTCGGCAATCAGGCGGTGCTGGTCGTGCAGTTGCTGGTACTGCTCGGCTGTCACGGTGGCGTCGTGGTGCCAGCGGAAGGTGTGCAGTGCCTCATCGACAAACGTGCGGGCGTCATCGGCGTTCAGGCCGCCTTCATGCTCGAACTGCTGGATCAGCTCCAGCGCTCGCGGGGTGAAGATCTGCCGCTTGGCGAGGATCACGCGGGACAGTTCGCGCAAGGCCGGGTTGTCGATCAGTTCCAGGCGCAGCAGCGAGGTGAACACCCGGAACGGGCTGATGTGCAGCGACTGTTCGTGTATCGCGCGAAACGCCGTGGAATGCACGGGTACGCCGGCCGAGCTCAGGTCGTAGTAACCCACCGGCTGCATACCCATGACCGCGAACAGGCGGGCGATGGTGGCCAGCTCTTCGGCAGTGCCGACACGGATGGCGCCGTGGCGTTCCTGGTCCAGGCGCTCGATCTCGCCGGTCCAGCGCAAGGCCTGGGCAACCGCCGGTTGCTGGGTCATCACCTGTTGGTTGATCTCGCTCACCAGCTCCAGCAGCGCGCCGTAGAGCGGCACCTCTTGCTTGTACATGAGCGACATGGCGGCGGAGAACTGCGCGCGAATGCTGTCCGGGCTGACGAAATCTTGAGCGGGCATCGAAAGCTTCCTGGTGAGTGGGCACCCCTACATGAAAGCGAGGAATGCACTGCTCCCGCAAGCGAAAAAAAGTCGATCAGTCATTCCGTTATTTCGTGATCTTGGGGCGCGAGTTCAGCGCCGACCCAGTCGACCAGTGCGCGTACCTTGGGCACTTCGGCGGCATGCTCGGCAAAGGCCAGGAAATGCGCGCCGCTGCTGCGCATGCTGTGTTGCCAAGGCACCACCAGCTTGCCTTCGGCCAGTTCCTGGGCCACCAGGTAGCGCGGCACCAGCGCCACGCCGCAGCCAGCCTGGGCAGCGCTCAGGCTCATATAGAAGGTATCGAAGCGCGGGCCGTGATAGCTGTGGGCCGAATGCAGCCCCTGCTCGAGGAACCATTCATGCCAGGCTTCGGGACGCGAGGTGCTTTGCAGCAGCACAAGCTCGGACAGCTCGTTGGCGTCCTTCAAGGCACGGCCCTGCAACAGCTCCGGCGCGCACACCGGCAGCACGTCCTCGCCGAACAGCTCGACACAGGTCGCCCCTGGCCAGGTGCCCTGGCCGTAGAAGAACACCACGTCGGCCTTACCCTGGAGCAGGGCGAAGGGCTCCATCTCGTTGCGGATATCCAGGTGGATGTTCGGATGGCGTTTACCAAACCCCTTGAGGTGCGGAATCAACCAGCGCACGCCAAAGCTCGGCTGGGTGGCGACCTTGAGCACTTCGGTCTGCTGGCCGTAGGAGAGGATGTAGCGGCTGGACATGTCGACCTGGGTGAGAATCTTGTTGACCTCGGCCAGGTACAGCGCGCCTGCTGGTGTGAGTTGCAGCCGACGGCGAATCCGCAGGAACAGGTGATGGCGCAGCATTTCTTCAAGTTGCGCCACCTGTTTGCTGACCGCGCTCTGGGTCAGGTGCAGTTCTTCGGCGGCGCGGGTGAAGCTCAGGTGCCGGGCGGCGGCCTCGAAACACTGCAGGGCGGCCATCGATGGCACCAGTCGTTTGGACATAGCGGTCTCTGAACAGGTAGATCATTACCTGGCGGAATGATATGCAGAATAAAGGTCGTTTGTTGCGCCAGAGTGATCGGATTAATACTGATCCGGATCACTAATTCAACCACTCATCGCATGCAGGAGAAGAAAATGGTTGATGGACTGCTAGACCGCCTCGGTGTCCCGGCCAACGCCTACACCCACGGCAACCATCCCGTTCACACCCCTATCGATGGCAGCGCGATTGCCTCGGTGCACCTGGAAAGCAAAGCCCAGGTCGTGGCCAAGATCGACAAGGCCGAACAGGCATTCCAGGCCTGGCGCAATGTGCCGGCACCGCGTCGCGGTGAGTTGATCCGCCTGTTCGGCGAAGTGCTGCGCCAGTACAAGGCAGATCTCGGCGAGCTGGTGTCCATCGAAGCCGGCAAGATCACCCAGGAAGGCCTGGGTGAAGTGCAAGAAATGATCGACATCTGCGACTTCGCCGTTGGCCTGTCGCGCCAGCTTTACGGCTTGACCATCGCCTCCGAGCGCCCGGGCCACCACATGCGTGAAACCTGGCACCCGCTGGGTGTGGTCGGCGTTATCAGCGCCTTCAACTTCCCGGTTGCAGTCTGGGCGTGGAACACCACCCTGGCCCTGGTGTGCGGCAACGCCGTGGTGTGGAAACCTTCGGAGAAGACGCCGCTGACCGCCCTGGCGTGCCAGGCGCTGTTTGAAAAAGCCCTGAAAGCCTTTGGCGACGCGCCAGACGGCCTGAGCCAGCTGGTCATCGGTGACCGAGACGCCGGTGAAGCCCTGGTCGATGACCCGCGCGTACCGCTGGTCAGCGCCACCGGCAGCACCCGCATGGGGCGCGAAGTCGGCCCGCGCGTGGCTGCCCGCTTTGGCCGCAGCATTCTCGAACTGGGTGGCAACAACGCCATGATCCTGGCCCCGAGTGCCGACCTGGACCTCGCTGTGCGCGGCATCCTGTTCAGTGCTGTCGGTACTGCCGGCCAGCGTTGCACTACCTTGCGCCGCCTGATCGTACACCGCTCGATCAAGGACGAAGTGGTGGCGCGGGTCAAAGCCGCCTACGCCAAGGTGCGCATTGGCGATCCACGCAAAGACAACCTGGTCGGCCCGCTGATCGACAAGCCATCGTTCAACGCCATGCAGGATGCCCTGGCCCGTGCCCGCGACGAAGGTGGGCAAGTATTCGGCGGCGAGCGCCAACTGCAGGAGCAGTACCCGAACGCCTACTACGTGTCTCCGGCCATTGCCGAGATGCCGGCGCAGAGCGCGGTGGTGCGTCACGAAACCTTCGCACCGATCCTCTACGTACTGGCCTATGACGACTTTGAAGAGGCCCTGCGCCTGAACAACGAAGTGCCACAAGGCCTGTCGTCGTGCATCTTCACCACCGACCTGCGTGAAGCCGAGCGCTTCCAGAGTGCTTCGGGCAGCGACTGTGGTATCGCCAACGTCAACATCGGCACCAGCGGCGCAGAAATTGGCGGCGCCTTTGGCGGCGAGAAAGAAACCGGTGGTGGTCGAGAGTCGGGCTCCGATTCCTGGAAGGCCTACATGCGTCGGCAGACCAACACGGTGAACTACTCCCGTGAGCTGCCGCTGGCACAGGGGATTGTGTTCGACTGATTGGCGCATTAATCGCGGGGCAAGTCGAGACGTCGCACTGCCGCTCCTACGGTAGGAGCGGGCTTGCCTTTCGACATTAACAAGAACAATGAAGGAAGCCGGCCATGCCAGAGCTGCGTCAACAATGTCTGTGGGAACACGTCACCAGGCTCGCTGCGCCGGTCGACAAGCTGGCCACCGAACTCAAGGCCGACGTCTGCATCATCGGCGGCGGCATCACCGGCCTTAGTGCCGCGATTCACCTGCTCGAAGCGGGCAAGTCGGTCATTCTGCTGGAGGCCTGGAACATCGGCCACGGTGGTTCCGGTCGCAACGTCGGCCTGGTCAATGCCGGCACCTGGATTCGCCCCGACGACGTCGAAGCCACCCTCGGCCAGAAGCAAGGCAGCCGCCTGAACAAGGTGCTGGGCGAAGCGCCCGCCGAAGTTTTCGCCACCATCGAGCGCCTGGGCATCGACTGCCAGGCACACAACACCGGCACCTTGCACATGGCCCACAACGCCACCGGCGTGGCCGACCTTGAAGCTCGCCATGAACAGTGGAGTCGACGCGGCGCCGATGTCGAACTGCTCACCGGTGCGCGCTGCGAGGAATACTGCGGTACCGACAAGATTTCTGCCGCGCTGCTCGACCGCCGCGCCGGCACCATCAACCCCATGGGCTACACCCAGGGCCTGGCCGCCGCAGTCACCCGCCTTGGTGGGCAGATTTTCCAGCAGTCGGCTGTCGAAGGGCTGGAGCGCGAAGGACGCGGTTGGCGGGTAAGAACCGCCAAGGGCTCGGTCAGCGCCGACAAGGTTGTGATCTCCACCGGTGCCTACACCGAAGGCGACTGGACCACCCTGCAAAAGCACTTTTTCCGCGGTTACTACTACCAGGTTGCGTCGGTGCCGCTGCAAGGCGAGGCCGCCGACAACGTCCTCAGGCACGGCCAGGGCTCATGGGACACCCGTACCGTGCTCAGCAGCATCCGCCGTGATGATGAGGGTCGCCTGCTGCTCGGCAGCCTGGGGCGGGTCGACAACAAGCCCAACTGGTTTATCCGCAGCTGGGCCGACCGCATCCAGCATCACTACTTCCCGCAATTGGGCAAGATCGAGTGGGAAATGCACTGGACCGGTTGCATCGACTTCACCCCCGATCACCTGATGCGGTTGTTCGAGCCGGCCCCGGGCCTGGTCGCGGTTACCGGTTACAACGGGCGGGGCAACACCACCGGTACGGTGATCGGCAAAGCCTTTGCCCAGTTCCTGCTGCAGGACAACCCGGATGCCTTGCCGATTCCATTCTCGGCAATGAAGCCGGTGTCGGCCCCGGCGCTGCGCACCGGCTTCTACGAAACCGGGTTCTCGCTGTATCACGCCGGCCAGTGCCTGCGCGTGGTGTTGTAGGAGCTATTTGTGCAGCCAGCTGAGAAAGCCGCCTTTCTTGATGGCTGCCGGTTTCTGCTCCAGCAGTGACTGATTGGTTTGCTGGCGGATGCGCTGCAGTTTGGTCAACGCGGTCTTGACCTCGTGGCGCTCCTCCAGGCAACTGCGCACATCGTCTTTGTCGATACGGTACAGCAGGCAACTGGTCAGGCTGCGGAACTCGGCGATGGACTGATCTTCATCGAGCAACCCTTCGGCCGCCAGCACTTCGCCGGGCCCCATGCGTCCGGCTTCGATCAGCTTGTCGCCATCACGGATCGACGCCGACACCACACCGGTGCCGATCACCAGCAAGTAATCCGAGCTGTCGCCAACTCCCAGGATGACCTGGTCGGGGAGGTACTCCACCGAGGTCATGCGCTGGCTGAGGTTGTCTTTCTCATCGCTGGTCAGCGAGCGGAAGATACGCACGTCTTCGAGCAGTACCCGTTGCCGGTTCCAGCCCTGGGAAGACGGGGTATCGGCGTTCCAGACCACGCCGGTTGCTTCCAGGTGGCGGTGGGCCAGATCGAACATCTGGTTGCGTACTTCGGTTTTCTGGCCCATGGCGCCGACAAAGCCGCTGGCCTCGTACTCGACGTATTCGAGGGTCGAGCTTTTGATCGTTACCTTGGGGGCGGGTATGGCGAGCAATGCGCGGCTGCCCTGCAGGGTTTTTTCCAGCGCATCGATGACCCGTTTGGGGCGCACCTGCGCCGGCACCACCACGGTTATGGAGACGCCATGAACATCGCTTGGCCGGCTGAAATTGAGCAGCTTGGCCTTGGCCGCCACCGAGTTGGGGATCACCGCCATGCTGCCGTTGCTGGTGAGCAGGCGGGTGGCACGCCAGTCAATGTCGATCACCTTGCCTTCGGTGCCGTCGATGCTGATCCAGTCATCGATCTGATAGGGGCGGGTGGTGTTGAGGACAATGCCGGAGAACACATCGCTCAGGGTACTTTGCAGCGCCAGACCGATGACGATGGCCATGACCCCGGACGTCGCCAACAGGCCTTTGACCGGCAGCTGCATCACGTACGCGGCGGCAGCGACGATGGCCGCCAGAAAGATCAGTGCCCCGGCCACATCCTGCAGCAAGCGCCCGGCATGACCACTGCGGGAGATGATCAGCAGGCCGAAAATCACCGTGACGGTACGTGCGGCGAACAACCACCAGGCGATGGCCAGCACTGTTGCCAGAAGGTTGCGAGGCACATCCTCGATCCAGGGGGCAGGTTGCAAGGGGCTGACACCGGCACTGATCAGCACCCAGGTGAACAACAGGAACATGCCCAGGCGCAGGCCGATCCGCCAGTATCGCCGGTCAACGGGGATCACTTGCCAGAGCAGGAGATCGAGCGCTATCAGGCCGATGCCGATCAATAGCGGGTAACTCTGTACGAATGCGGACATACCGGACTCACAGCGGTGGGCTGTTGCTAGTAAAGAGCAGGTTGGCGCCAATTACTACTGCGAGTCCGGGGTGGCAATCGTGCGGGATCAGAACATGTAATAGACGCTGGCGCTGGTCTGATCCAGATCGAGATCGCCGACCTTGAGCACTTCTTGTTCAAGGCGCACGCCTAGATTGCGGAACACGTCGACCTCGACGCCCAGGCCGTAGGTCAAGTCCAGGTCGTTGCTGTCGCCAGCGATGTCGTTGTCGGCATCCCAGGCGTGTACCCCGGCGCTGGCAAACAGGCGCACCCGTTGGCCTACCGGTACACCGAAGTGGGCAGTGGCCTGCAGCGAGTGACCTTCAAAATCACCGTACTTGCCATCAAAGTTGCCCAGATCCACCCAGGCGCCTTCCACCGCAAGGTACGGGTTGAGTCGATAGCCGACAAAGGCCTTGTAGGCGTTGTCGTCGTCGCTGAGCTGGTGTTCGTCAGTTTCCACTCGGGTTATACCACCCCCCAGGTAAAGGCCTCGGTCATCTGCCATCACGCTCAAAGAGCTGAATACAAAGAGAGCGGCTACAAGCTGTTTTGCGAATTTCATCTTTCATCCAATGTGGTTGGTGGGTGGGGCGTGGCTGGATCAGGCCGACCCAGCAGGTTGGAACGCTCTGTCCAGGCGCTCACGAATCAGGCGTGCGGCGGTATCCATGGCGGGGTAGACGTCTTCGACGGCCGGGCCCTGGTCCTGCTCGATGTTTCTGCCGCTGGCGCGGTCCACGGCGCGAGCCAGGGTTTCACCGCTCAGGCTGTCGCTGACTTCGCTCTGGAAGAACAGATACAAGGTGTCGTCGCGAACACCGGTGGCATGCAGGGACAAGCCCACCAACATGCCGATGGGAATGTATTCAGTGACATTGGGATCACGCGGGGCGCGTTCGATGTCGGCAATCGATATCTGCAGCGACAAGGCCCGTGCAGTGGGTTTGTCGACCAATCGATAACCCGCCGTGGTCAGTTGCTTTTCCAGTTGCTCGCGAAAGTGCTGGCGCAACGTGTTGGCGTCGCCTTCGAAGTTGGCGAATCGAGGGTCATGGCTGTCGAATGAAAAGGTTTTTGGCAAGTTGATGAATATTGTCTTGTCGTGACTTTTTGAAAATGGCGCAGACGCGCGTTGCCAGGCGACAGTGCCATCATCGTGTTCAATGGTCTGCAACGGCGCAGCCGGCGTCTGAGCTGCAGGCATGGCCGTGTCGATACTGGGTGCCATCGAGCAGCCGAAAAGGCTCAATGAGAAGAGGAGCAGGGCGAGATTTTTGAATGGCATGAACGTTCCTGTTGGCGTCACCTGGGGGGTGACCGACGTATCCCCACTCTGGGCGGCGAGCGAGAAAAACAGGAATCAAAAATTGTTATTTATGGCCCTCAGGCGAGGGCTTGCGTCAGTCGTTCATGCACCTCAAGCGGTCCAGCTCGAGGATGTAATAGCACAGGGCATCCCGGTCATCGGGGATAACCGCCAGCGTCAGAATGGAGCCCAACCTGAAGTACTGGCGCGCAAACAGCAACTCCGAATTAGTGCTGACATCAAAGAGTTCTTCCTGGCGGCTGGCCTGAATATCTTCAACCTTGATTTTTATCCGCCAGCGCGAGGTATCGACAATGGAGGCCCCCACCGCGACATGCCGCTCTTTATCCCCCAGTCGCTCGAGGATACTGAGCACCGCGCTGGGTTCACTGATGGTCAGGCCATCTTTGAAGTCCATGATATCGCTGCCCATGAAGTGATGGCCTTCAGAGCGATAAGGTTGGCTGTTGATATAGGGGCGGGGGCGTGTAGCCAGCACCGTTGCCAGGCATATCAGAAATACACAAGTGATGATCAGGACATGACGCCAGGCGTGTGGGTAACGCGTCATGATCCGGCCACGCATTTTTTCAACATGCTGATGAAGTGCTCGTGCTGGAACTGAAATTCGAGGTTATAGGCGTCGCCGTTATCCCGCAGGCACGACAGGTTCATGCGCGAACCCGCCCGGCTGACGTAGACGCGCCCCCGCAGATTCTGTTCTGCCAGGTTGAATTCAACTAACTCGGCCTGGAGGTTATTCACGTCGGCTGGGTTTTTGCCGACCGCTGAAACGGCCAGGGGGCCTTGCAGGGCATCGACGATGTACAACTCGCCAGTGGGCTGATACCAGGCATACACCTGCCACATGGTAAACAGCGCGAACACAGACACCGCCAGGTAACCCGCCCGAATTGCCATGCCGACACCCTGGCTTCTGCCTGGCGGTGCTGCGGGCGCTTGCGGAGCGGGTGTCTCGGGCGCGTGGACCAGGTACTGGGTATTGAAGCGGTAACCCCGGCGCGGCACAGTGATGACGATGTCGTGATCCTTGCCGTCATCCAGCATGTTTCGGAGTGCAAAAATGGATTGGTTCAGGCTACCCGTCGAGACGACGCGATCCTCCCAGGCGAACTCGACAATGGCCTCGCGTGAGCAGACCGTCCCAGGGGAACTGAGCAGTATTTCAAGTATTCGGGAGTCTGCGCGTGGCAGTGACAGTGTCTCGGGCGCGCCGGGTATTTTGTGGATAAGGAGTTTGCAGTGTTCGGTATTGAATTCAACACGCGCACTGCTTTTAAGGCGAAAGTGGTAAATCATGAAGCAACACGCGCATTGTGAAATTTGTCGCCATTATAAGGCGCGCTGTTATTCAGGCAAGTCGATAGCAGGGGCTCGTGATGAAGGGGTTTTATTTATAGACTATTGGGCTCTATATATTTCAATATTGAAATAATTCACCCGGCCATCGATAAATGGCTTGCAGGTTCGCTGCAAGCCATGGGGGAGGCCGCTGTCAGGCGGTCGCCCGCTTACAGCGTATGACGGTACAGCACGACGTTTGGCTTGGTCTTGTCGACCAGCTCGATGTACTGCACCGACAGGAGGACAGCACGGATCGGGTCTGTGGCCCGGACATCACCCTTGATGGTTTTGTCGACGTAGCCGTACACGTGCATCTCAAGATGATCACCGCCACCGGCGGTACGCACCGCTTCGATAGCGCGCGCTTCATCGCCTTTGACCTTGATGGACTTCAACTGTTCGCCATTGGAGAAACCGAAGCGATAATCACGGGCATCATAGAACTCCAAATAGTGATGGCCACTATTGGAGACTTTGTATTTATTAGGGGTTCTTGCCGAGAGCAGCTTCTCGTCCATCGAGCTGAACAGCGTGCTGGTCAGCGGGAATTCTTCTTTCTCGAAGTCGTAGGGCTTCATGTCGATGGCGTGGGCGGTCAACGTCTTTTTATAAAAATCGTGAGTGCCGTATTTAGTGATTTGCTCCTGGAGCAGCGGCGTAATGGTTTTTTCGAGGTCTTTTTTGACGAACTCGTCGCGGGTCTTCGAGTACGTGTCGAGCCGCTCGGAAAGCTCATCGGTGCCGCGGAAGTAGCGGCCCGTGTTCAAGGTCTTGATGACGGCCACGGTGCCGTCTGGCTCGGGCATTTTGCCGTTGTAGATATAGGTGGCCTGGGTGCCCGAGGTGATCTCCCAGTAGTCGGAGCGATCATCTTGCAGCGCGTGGGCTGGCAAGCTGGTGACCAGGGCGGCATCGGGGTTCACAGCAGGCTTGGCTTCTTTGGCCGCTGCGGGGGCATTGGCAGGGGTAGTTGCCGAGGCAGGCGCCTCGCTGTCCGAGCATGCGACCAGGGCCAAGGACAGGGCACCCATACTTGTGGCAAGCGTAAGCTGTTTGAAGCTAATCATGGAGTTGAATACTTATGCGAGGGGAGTTAGTTGCGCGGGTTTTGTCGACTTGTAACTTTCGTTATTTCACCACATGAATAGTGGCACTTCAATGGCGCGCAGTTATTAATTGCCGGATCGATAGTGCAGCGCTTCGGCCAGGTGCTCGCGGTTAATGTGTGAGGCCTGGCCCAGGTCTGCCAGCGTGCGGGCGACCTTGAGCAGCCGGTGGGCGGCGCGCAGTGAGAGTGTCAGGCGTTCGCAGGCGCTTTCCAGCCACTGCTGGTCGGCTGTGGATAACCCGCAGTGTTGGCGCAAACCCGGCAGATCGAGGAAGGCATTGGCACACCCCTGGCGCTGCTGCTGGACATCCCTGGCCTGGGCCACCAGCGCGGCAATGCTGGCGCTACTTTCACCGTTGTTGCAGCTGGCTGACAAAGCTGTAGCCTCGCGGGCGACAGTCAGGTGCAGGTCGATGCGGTCGAGGAGGGGCCCCGAGAGCTTGTTGCGGTAACGTTGGATCTGGTCGGTGCTGCAGCGGCAGCGGCCGGTCGGATCGCCCAGGTATCCACAGGGGCAGGGGTTCATGGCGGCGACGAGCTGGAAGCGGGCCGGAAAGCGGATTTTGTCCTTGGCCCGGGCGATGACGATTTCGCCGGATTCCAAGGGCTCGCGCAGTACCTCCAGTACGCGGCGTTCAAACTCTGGCAGTTCATCCAGGAATAATACGCCGTGGTGGGCCAGTGTTATTTCGCCCGGTTGCGGGCGGCTCCCGCCACCTACCAGCGCGGCACTTGAAGCCGAGTGGTGAGGGTGACGAAAGGGGCGTTGCGGCCAACTGCTCAGCGGAACGTGGCTGGCCACTGACTGGATCGCCGCCACCTCCAGCGCCTCGCGCTCATCCAGCGGTGGCAACAAGCCGGGAAGGCGGCTGGCGAGCAGCGTCTTGCCGGTACCAGGCGGGCCACTGAACAGCAGGTTGTGTGCCCCGGCAGCGGCTACCAGCAGCGCGCGTTTGGCGGCTTGCTGGCCCTGTACTTCATTCAGGTCGGGGTAGGGTTGTACCTGCAGCAGCAAGCCATTGGCGGCATAGGGTGGCAGCAGCGCCTGGCCGTTGAAATGCCCAATCAGCTCCAGCAGATGCTCGACGGCGTAAACCACCAGCCCACTGGCCAGGCAGGCCTCTTCGGCGTTTTCCCGCGGGATCACCAGTGCGCGCCCGGCTGCCCGTGCGGCCAGCGCTGCCGGCAGTACGCCTTGTACCGGCCGCACGGCGCCGGACAGCGCCAGCTCACCCAGGCATTCGACCTCGTCCAGTGCCGTGACCGGAAACTGCCCGTTGGCAGCCAGAATTCCCAGCGCGATAGCCAGGTCGAATCGGCCGCCGTCTTTCGGCAGGTCTGCCGGGGCGAGGTTGAGGGTGATGCGCCGGGCAGGAAACTCAAGGCCTGAATTGAGGATCGCGCTGCGAACGCGGTCTTTGCTTTCCTTGACGGTGGCTTCGGGTAGGCCCACCAGGGTCAGGGCGGGCAGGCCGTTGGCCAGGTGGGCTTCGACACTGACCTCCGGGGCCGATACGCCCACCTGGGCGCGGCTGTGGACAAGGGCGAGGGACATGAGCACTCCATGATCGTTGCAGGGGCCGCGTCCTGCGGCGTTGCAAGGATAGTGGGGTGGGGCGAGAGGCAGCGGGGAAGAGTGAGTCAGCTTTTTTCGGTAGGCGTGGGCTTGCCCCGCGATCGGGTTACTCAGCCGCTGGCGGGCTCAGGCGAGCTTCCATTTCAGCCACTTTGGCTTCCAGCGCTTCAAGGCGGGCGCGGGTGCGGGCCAGTACGACCATCTGGCTGTCGAATTCTTCCCGGCTGACCAGTTCCAGTTTGCTGAAACCGCTTTGCAGCAGGGCCTTGAACTGGCTTTCGAGTTCGGCGCGGGGCTGTGAGGTGTCGCCGCTGAACAGGCGCGAGGCTTGGTCGCTCAGGGCGTCGAGAAAGGCTTTGGGCGCGAGCATGTTCGGCTATCCGCAGGTATCCAAGGGGGCGCCAGTGTAGCACGCAGTTTTGCGGGCTTTTGGCTGCACGCTTTTCGCGCATTGCGGGGAAACATCGCGCACCGTTGTTGTGCGCCGAATCGGTGCTGGCGACTGGCCAAGTCAGGCTGCCAAACGTAAGTCACTGTAATTGGGTGAATTAACGGATCTGGCAAGGTTTCTGCTAAGACCTTCATGACCCATGCACTGATGCAGTCACCGTGACGAGCCAGGGTGCAGGCGGAGTATCACGCTGTTTCGTCATGTGCGGTTTCTGGTGTTGACCGGGGATATGAGGTCGACGGTGCGTTACAAAGCCAGGCGCTGCGCTTAGACTTGAGTCGGGTTTGTTTTCCTGGGGCAAGTCCACCAATTCGGGAGAGAGTTTCATGAAGCTAGTCACTGCCATCATCAAGCCGTTCAAGCTGGACGACGTGCGCGAGTCGCTGTCCGAAATCGGCGTGCAGGGCATTACTGTCACTGAGGTCAAAGGCTTCGGTCGGCAGAAAGGTCATACCGAGCTGTATCGCGGCGCTGAATATGTGGTCGATTTCCTGCCAAAAGTGAAGATCGACGTCGCCATCGACGACAAGGATCTGGATCGGGTCATCGAGGCAATCACCAAGGCAGCCAACACCGGCAAGATCGGTGACGGCAAGATTTTCGTGGTCAATCTGGAGCAGGCGATTCGCATCCGTACCGGCGAAACCGATACCGACGCGATCTAAAAAAGCCTCACCAAACCCCAACGCCCCAGGAGATAACAACATGACTCTGCGTCAATTCGCAGGGCTAGGAGCCCTTTTGTCCCTCGTAATGCCCGGCCTGGCCCTGGCAGAGGAGGCAGCCCCCGTCCTCAACTCCGGCGACACCGCCTGGATGTTGACCGCCACAGCCCTGGTACTGTTCATGACCATCCCTGGTCTGGCCTTGTTCTACGGCGGTATGGTGCGTTCCAAGAACGTGCTTTCGGTGATGATGCAGTGCTTTGCGATCACGGGTCTGATCAGTGTCCTGTGGGTGGTCTATGGCTATAGCCTGGCGTTCGATACCACGGGTATGGAGCAAGGCGTAGTCAATTTCAATTCCTTCGTCGGTGGCTTGTCCAAGGCCTTCCTGGCTGGCCTGACGCCGTCGAGCCTGACGTCTCCAGCGGCGCTGTTCCCTGAAGCCGTGTTCATTACCTTCCAGATGACCTTTGCGATCATCACGCCAGCGTTGATCGTCGGTGCCTTTGCCGAGCGCATGAAGTTCTCGGCAATGCTGATCTTCATGGCCATCTGGTTCACTCTGGTCTACGCACCGATTGCCCACATGGTATGGAGCGGCAATGGCGCCCTGATGTGGGACTGGGGCGTGCTGGACTTCGCCGGTGGCACCGTGGTGCATATCAACGCCGGTATCGCAGGCCTGGTAGCGTGCCTGGTCCTGGGCAAGCGAAAGGGCTTCCCGACCACGCCGATGGCCCCGCACAACCTGGGCTACACCCTGATGGGCGCGGCAATGCTGTGGATCGGCTGGTTCGGCTTCAACGCCGGCTCTGCGGCCGCCGCCAACGGCACAGCCGGCATGGCCATGCTGGTCACCCAGATCGCTACCGCCGCTGCGGCACTGGGCTGGATGTTCGCCGAATGGATCAGCCACGGTAAGCCAAGCGCCCTGGGCATCGCTTCCGGCGTGGTGGCCGGCCTGGTCGCCATCACTCCGGCGGCCGGTACGGTCGGCCCGATGGGCGCCCTGGTGATCGGTCTGGTGTCGGGTGTGGTCTGCTACTTCTGCGCTACGAGCCTCAAGCGCAAGCTCGGCTACGACGACTCGCTGGATGCCTTCGGCGTTCACGGTATCGGCGGTATCGTCGGGGCGATCCTCACCGGTGTGTTTGCAGCCCCGGCACTGGGTGGTTTCGGCACCGTCGAGGACATCGGTGCGCAAGTGTGGATTCAAGCCAAGGGTGTCGGGTTCACCGTGATCTACACCGCGATTGTCACCTACGTGATTCTCAAGGTGCTGGATCTGGTCATGGGCCTGAGGGTCAATGAAGAAGAAGAGTCGGTCGGTCTCGACCTGGCGCAACACAATGAGCGCGGCTACAACTTGTAACGCCCTCGAAAAAACTTGCCCGGCTCGCCGGGCATTTTTTTGTCTGCAGTTTGTCGATTTCCTACAGCGCAAACGGTTTCTTTCGACGCTTTTGCCGCTGCTTTTCGGGCTGTCTTGGCGAAGGTCGAAAACTTACAGGCCGGAGAGATATTTAGGCACTTTGCTTTTTCTCTGGGCACGCTAGAATGCGCGCCGAAGGGTGCAGACAAGCTGTCCGCAAACTTCGCTACCCTTTGCTAGGCTTGCCATTGAGCAGGCTGATCACGCCAGGGTAGGTCGACGACGTACTGTCGGCAGCTCTTTTATTTTGTCAGGTCCTGCCAAGAGCGGGGCTTGCACGGCGTTCGCCATATGCCATGGCGCATGCCTGAGGTGGCGGCAAACCCGCGGCCCTTGAATTTTTTCCGGTAGCTGTCGATTCCCGGCGCTGCTGGTCTATAACTAATCTGCTTTTCGCAAGTCATGAGGTAGAACATGAGCGACGACGATCTGGAAACTGACGACCTCGAAGTAGGCGATGAAGACGAAGGCGATGAAGGCCTCGAAGCGGCAGCTGATGACGTAGCTGACGACAGCGGTGACGATAGCCCGGCTCCCGTTGCCAAGGGCAAGTCCAAGGCCGCCGTCTCGGTAGACGAGATGCCGAGCATGGAAGCCAAGCAGAAAGAACGTGATGCGCTGGCCAAGGCCATGGAAGAGTTCCTCTCCCGTGGTGGCAAGGTGCAGGAAGTGGAGGCCAACGTGGTCGCCGATCCGCCCAAGAAGCCAGACAACAAGTATGGCAGCCGCCCTATCTGAGTGGTTGCGTCAACACGAAAGCCCGCCGTCGCTGCGGGCTTTTTTGTGCGCGGCCGGAGTACGTTCAGCGCCAGCTGTTGAGCAGCTCGGGCAATTGCGACAGGCGCTGGATTTCGGCGTCAGGGCGGCTGTCGGCTTCCCAGGCCTTGCCTTGTGGGTTGAACCAGATCGCCCGCAGGCCGGCCCGCTGTGCCCCGGCAATATCATCGCCGGGATGGTCGCCGATATGCACGGCGGCGTGCGCTTCGACCTGGCCGTGGCGCAAGGCTTCGAGGAAGGGTTGCGGGTCGGGCTTGCCTACTCCCAGGTCCTCGGCGCAGAGGGCGAACTTGAAGTAGTCGGCCAGGCCCAGGCGGCGTACATCGGCATTGCCGTTGGTGACCACGCCGAGGGTGTAGTGGTGGCGCAGAATCTCCAGCACCGGCTGTACCTCGGGGAAGATGTCGATCTGGTGACGGGCATGCAGGAACACCTCGAACCCTTCGTTGGCAAGTTCCCGCGCCTTGTTCTCGCTGTAGCCGACATCTTCAAGGGCGTGGAACAGCACGCGCCGGCGCAAGGCGCTGATGCGGTGCTTGAGGCCGGGCTCGGCCAGTACCAGGCGCTCACGGATGGCGTACAGGTGCTCCACGGGGACGGCGCCAAGGTCCGGGGCGTTGGCGGCCAGCCAGTCGCGCAGGACGGCTTCGGCGCTGACGATCACCGGCGCGGTGTCCCACAAGGTATCGTCCAGGTCGAATGTGATCAGCTTGATACTCATGAATCGCTGCCCTTACTGCGTTTGGCCCGAGGGTGGGCGCTGTCATAGACAGCGGCCAGGTGCTGGAAATCAAGGTGAGTGTAGATCTGTGTGGTGGCGATGTCGGCATGGCCGAGCATCTCCTGCACTGCACGCAAATCCTGGGAAGACTCAAGCAGGTGGCTGGCAAAGGAGTGACGCAGCATGTGCGGGTGCAGGTTCTGGCCCAGCTCCCTGACACCGGCGGCCTGTACACGCATCTGGATGGCGCGTGGGCCGAGGCGTCGCCCTTGCTGGCTGACGAACACGGCACCGTCCTGCGGGCCGCTGCCGGCGCGCAGGGGCAGCCATTGCTCCAGGGCTTCGCGGGCCTTGCGACCGACCGGCAGTACCCGGGTCTTGCTGCCTTTGCCGTGTACCTGGACCAGGCCTGCCGGCAGGTCCAACTGGTCGATGTTCAGGCTGGTCAGCTCCGACAGGCGCAGGCCCGATGAGTAGAACAGTTCGAGCATGGCCTGGTCGCGACGGGCGAGAAAATCGTCCTCTACCCCGCCTTCGAGCAGCTGCAGGGCGCGGTCGGTGTCGAGGGTCTTGGGCAGGCGCCGCTCCCCCTTGGGTGCCGACAGGCCGTTGGCCGGGTCGTGGCTGCACAGGCCCTCGCGGTTCAGGTAGCGGTAGAAGCCGCGTACTGCTGAAAGCAGTCGTGCCAGGCTCCGCGAGGATTGCCCCTGGTGATGCTGGCGGGCGATGAACTGGCGAAGCTGCTGGATCTGCAGCGCGTTCCAGCTATCGATGCCGCTTTTGGTACAGAACGCCAGGACGTTTTCCAGGTCGCGGCGGTAGGCCAGCTGGGTGTGTTCGGACACCTGGCGTTCATTGCGCAGGTGCGCACTGAACGCCTGCAGCTGGCGCTCCATCAGCGCACCGGGCGCAGGGTCTGGGTGAAGCGCGGTACTACGCGGCCCAGCACTTCAGCAATGTAGCCGAGGAACAGGGTGCCGACCGTGCTCTTGTAGTGCTGCGGGTCACGGCTGCCAATCGCCAGCACGCCGTGCAGGCCCTGGTGGTTGAGGGTGGCGACGGCAGTGGAGCCGACTTCCTTGCGCTGTTCTGCGCCAAACAGGAAGTCCAGCTCATGCTCGCGCAGGTTGCCGCTGACGGTCTTGCCGCTGCACAGCAGCCCGCCAATGGCTTGCTGGGCGTCGGCACTGTTGACCCAGCGGCCGACCGGGGCGGCACTTTCGCCGAACAGGATGAGGCTGACGAAGGGCACCTTGAATTCCTGGCGCAGGCTGTCTTCGACAGCCATGACCACGCTTTCCAGGCTGTCGGCATCAAGCAGGTCGAGGATCAGGCGGCGGGTCTTGTCGAACAGACGGTCGTTGTCGCGGGCCACATCCATGAGTTGCGAAAGGCGGTGTCGCATCTCGATGTTGCGGTCGCGCAGCAGCTTGAGCTGGCGCTCCACCAGCGAGACGGTGTCGCCGCGCTGGTGGGGGATGTGCAGTTCGCTGAGCAGTTCATCATGCTCGGCGAAGAACGTCGGGTTGTCGCGCAGGTAGGCAACCACGGCTTCAGCCCCGAGGGTGGGCGTCGAGCCCTCGGCGCTAAGGTCGGTGGGCTGTTCGGCGGGAGCCTGGGGCTGATCGGTCATGGTCGATACTCACTCATAGACGAACCTGTCCTTCAAATACGCGTACGGCGGGGCCGGTCATCAGCACCGGCTTGCCGGGGCCGCCCCATTCGATGGACAGGCGTCCACCGGGCAGGTCGATCAACAGAGGCGAATCCATCCAGCCCTGGCTGATCGCCGCGACGGCGGCAGCACAGGCGCCAGTGCCGCAGGCCTGGGTTTCCCCTGCGCCGCGTTCCCAAACGCGCAATTGGGCGCGGTGGCGGTCGATGACCTGGATGAAGCCGACATTGACCCGCTGCGGGAAGCGCGGGTGGTGTTCGATCTTTGGCCCCAGTTCGTGAACCGGAGCGTTGTTGATGTCGTTGACGCGCAGTACGGCATGGGGGTTGCCCATCGATACTGCTGCCAGCTCGACCTGCTGCCCCTCCACGTCCAGCGGATAGCTCAGGGCCTGGGCCGGTGCATCGAACGGGATCTCGGCCGGTATCAGCCGCGGCGGGCCCATGTCGACGGAGATTTGCCCGTCGTTGCGCACGTCCAGTTCGATGATGCCGCCCTTGGTTTCGACGCGAATGCGCTTTTTCGCGGTCAGGCGCTTGTCCAGCACGAAGCGGGCAAAGCAGCGCGCACCGTTGCCGCACTGCTCGACCTCGGAGCCGTCGGCATTGAAGATCCGATAGCGGAAATCCACTTCCGGATTGCTTGGCGCCTCGACAATCAATAGCTGGTCGAAGCCGATGCCGGTATGCCGGTCGCCCCATTGTTTGGCGTGCTTGGGCAGGATGTGCGCATGCTGGCTGACCAGGTCCAGGACCATGAAGTCATTGCCCAGCCCATGCATCTTGGTAAAACGCAGCAGCATGGGATTACTCCGGCAACAGGCTTTCGCCGGCGAACAACTCGGCCACGGTTTCCCGGCGGCGTACTTCAAATGCCTGGTCGCCATCGACCAGGATTTCGGCGCAGCGGCCACGGGTGTTGTAGTTCGAGCTCATGACAAAACCATAGGCGCCCGCGGAATGAACAGCCAGCAGGTCGCTTTCGGCCAGGTTCAGCGTGCGTTCCTTGGCCAGGAAGTCACCGGTTTCACAGATCGGCCCGACCACATCGTAGGAGCGACCTTCGCCGGCGCGCGGCTGTACGGCGGTGACGTCCATCCAGGCCTGGTACAGGGCCGGGCGGATCAGGTCGTTCATGGCCGCATCGACGATGGCGAAGTCTTTGTGTTCGGTGTGCTTGAGGTACTCGACGCGGGTCAGCAGTACGCCGGCGTTGGCCACGATGTAGCGACCCGGCTCGAAGACCAGGGCCAGGTCGCGGCCGTCAACGCGCTCGCGAATGGCCTTAATGTAGTCACCGGCCAGTGGCGGCTCTTCGTCGCGGTAGCGCACGCCGACACCGCCGCCCAGGTCCAGGTGACGCAAGTGGATGCCGCAGTCGCCGAGGCGGTCGATCAGCGCCAGCAGGCGGTCGAGGGCGTCGAGGAAAGGGTCCAGGGTGGTCAGTTGCGAGCCGATGTGGCAGTCGACACCGACTACCTCCAGGTTCGGCAGTTGGGCCGCGCGAATGTAGACCTCTTCGGCATCGGCGATGGCAATGCCGAACTTGTTCTCTTTAAGGCCGGTGGAGATGTACGGGTGGGTACCGGCATCGACGTCCGGGTTGACCCGCAGCGAAATTGGCGCACGAACTCCCATTTCGGCAGCGACCACCTGGAGGCGTTCCAACTCGTCGGTGGATTCGACGTTGAAGCAGTGCACACCGACTTCCAGCGCGCGGCGCATGTCTTCGCGGGTCTTGCCGACACCGGAGAAAACCACGCGATCGGCACGTCCACCGGCGGCCAGAACACGCTCCAGCTCGCCGCCGGAAACGATGTCGAAACCTGCACCCAGGCGGGCCAGCAGGTTCAGCACGCCAAGGTTGGAGTTGGCCTTGACGGCGAAGCAGACCAGGTGCGAAACGCCCTGCAGGGCGTCGGTGTAGCTACGGTACTGGGCCTCGATGTGGGCGCGCGAGTAGACGTAGGTAGGTGTGCCGAAACGATCGGCGATGGCCGACAAGGCCACACCTTCCGCGAACAGTTCACCGTCGCGGTAGTTGAAAGCGTCCATGGTTTACCCTTACTGATGCTGGTGCGATTGCGATTTCTTGCCGTCTTTGCTGTCGTCTGGCAGGTACAGCGGGCCCTTCTGGCCACAGGCGGAAACGAGGCAGGCAACCGCGACGAGCGCCGCGAGGGTGGAGATCAGGCGCTTCATGGCGTAATCCTTTGAAATAAGCAGTATTGCGCCCGAGTATACCGAGCACCTGGCGCCTTGCCTATGCAGGCGCCCCGCCGTCGGGCGGGGGGAGCTGCGGGGGTAGGGGCGGGGCGTTATCCTTTGCATTCGGTGCGCGGCACTCGTATCTTGCCCGGCTTGCGTGTGTGCAGACATTTTTGAGGTTCTTGCAATGAGTTTGACCGAAGCGCGTTTTCACGACCTGGTCGATGCGACCCAACAGGCACTGGAAGATCTGTTCGATGACACTGACCTGGATCTGGATATGGAGAACTCCGCTGGGGTCCTGACTATCAAGTTCGACAACGGCAGCCAATTGATCTTCAGCCGCCAGGAGCCGCTGCGCCAGCTGTGGCTGGCCGACAAGTCCGGTGGTTTCCACTTCGACTACGACGAACAGAACGGCAAGTGGACCTGCGAGAAGACCGAAGAGCTGCTGGGCGAGATGCTCGAGCGCATCGTCTGGGAGCGGGTGGGTGAGAAGCTCGATTTCGAAGAGATCTGAGATGAGTACCCCGCCGAAGCCGGCCAAGCCGCTCTACAGCAATGCCAGCCCGGCCGTGCCGTCGCCTTGCATCAGCACCTGCCGGCTGGATGAGCACAAGGTCTGTATCGGCTGTTATCGCCATGTCGAAGACATTCGCCAGTGGCGCTCTGCCGATGACCAGCGCCGCCGGCAGATCTGCCAGGAAGCCCAGGCCCGTCGAGAACTGGCCGAATTGGCGTAGACCCTTCAGCTATTGTGTATTTAATTGGCTGTGGTAGTGTCGATCTTGCTTCGGCAGTGCCGAATTCCTGCAAACCCCGCCCTTGGGCGGGGTTTTGCTTTATATCGCTCAAAAAAAGGAGTCTGACTGGATCATGAGCACCAAGCCTTCCATTATCGTCACCCGATTGGACGTACAGCGTCTCGAGCGTCTGATCGACAGCCTCGATGAAAAGACGCAGGAGTCGCCGGGTGTGCTCGCCTTGCAGGACGAGCTGGACCGCGCCGATCAGGTCGGTCACGAGGAGGTTCCGGCCGGTGTCGTGACCATGAACTCCCGGGTTCATTGCCGCGAAGAAGCCAGCGGCAAGGACTATCACCTGACGTTGGTGTACCCGAAAGACGCCAATGCCGACGAAGGCAAGATCTCGATCCTTGCACCGATCGGCAGCGCGCTGCTGGGCTTGTCGGTGGGCGAGCAGATCGACTGGCCTGCGCCGGGCGGCAAGACCCTCAAGCTCAAATTGCTGGAAGTCGAATACCAGCCAGAAGCTGCCGGCAACTTCGACCTCTGAGCTTCAGACCTGCGCCAGGGCTTCGTTGAGCGAACGCTCCAGTTCGCCCTTGTAGCGCAGGTAGAGCAAGCTCGATCCTTGCCCATCGGCGAGCAGGCCGGATAGGTCAAGGTCGGTGATATAGCAACGATAGCGCTCGGTTTCCCGGCGCTGCTCGATGATCTCCCGGGCGACCATGACATACAGCTGGTCGCCATGCTCGAGCGCTGAAAACTCCCGCTGGTTGCAGTACAGCGTAACCTGGACAGCGTCGCCGATGCCGGGTTGCACGATGGCCTGCACGTCATAGAACCGCGTCTCGACGCCCAAGCTCGGCACTGGCCGGGAGGTGGCAGTTCGAGCTTTGCCCGGGCCTGCAGGCGTCAGCTGATAGTAGAGAACCTCCAGCGAGCCCTGGCTGTGCAGGTTGGCCAGCGGCAGGCGAGCGTCACGGCGAAAGATGATCGACTGCAAGAAGCGCTGCAAGGGCAGCAGCAAGCTGCTCTCGTGATGAAACGGCAGGCGCTGTTGCCACAGGGCGTTGTGTTCATCCAGCACATAGAGATCTGCCCAGGCATCCTGAACCCGATAGAACACTTGAATGCAGTGGGGTAAACCCAGGGGCAGAACCTGCGCCAGTTCCAGCTCCTGAAGGGCGTTGGCATCCAGGTGCAACGGGCTGTAGTCGACACGCTCTTCGCACAGGTAGCCCAGCAGGGCCCTGTGGTCGTCCAGGGTTACCAGCTCGACTGCACCGGCTTGCAGTTCCAGCACGTGGGTGTGGTGCTGGACCTGCAACAGGTATCGGTGGTTCTGGCCCTGGCCGAGCAGCGCCTGGGCAGTGGTGAATACCTCTTCGACCCGCTGGGCGATGGCCTGGGCCCGGTTATGACAGAAGCAGCGCACCCGCAACAGAGGCCGATGTGCTGTGTTGTCCAGGCTGTTGAGGTAGTCGCGCAGGCAGCGCATCAGCGCATGTTCGCCGTCGTAGCGCTGGACCTGTACTTCGTTCCAGCTGTTGAGCGTGACCTGATCGAGCGTCAGCACCAGGTTTTCGCGCACCCCGGCATAACTGAGCGAATCGGTGCGTTCGGTGGTCATCAGGATATTCAGGTCGCGGTGCTGCTGCAGTGGGTCGACCCCGACGTTGACCAGCAGCAGCATCTCATCGGCTACGCTCGGTTGCAGCAGGCGCTGATCGCTGACCGCGGGCAATGGCAGGGCCAGGCTCTGTTGCAGGCTGCCGAGCAGGTTGAACAGCTCGTATTCACTCAGGTCGCTGGCACCTGGGTGCAGGGCCAGGCGAGTGCTGCTGTCAATGACGCCGTTGCGGTGGGCCCAGGTCAGTAGCTCGAGTAATTGATGGCAGCGTTTGATCGGTGTGAAGTGCTCCCACTCATGGATGCCCAGGTTGCCATTGTACAAACCCCAGTGCTGCTGCCCGGGCTCTTTGCGATTGGGCGCCTGCACCAGGGTCAGGGTGTCTTCGGCCAGGTCCGGGGCTACACCGGGATTGATGAATTCGATTTTGCCGGCACGGCGCTCGAAGGCTGCATACAAACGCCGGCCCAGCACGCTGAGGTCGCGCTGGTCGATACGGTTGATGGCGTTGCGGGTGCGGGCGAACTGGCAGAGAAAGCGGTAGCTGTAGTTCAGCTCGGCGACCAGTGCCCGCCGTTCAACGGCGACTTGGCGCACTTTCCACTGGCTGCGGCTGTCGAGCAGGGCCAACTGGCGTTCATCCCATCCCCATTCCTGGCTCAGACGCTGCAGCAGCGTGCGCTGCCAGCTGTTGGTGCGAACTGGCGCCAGGCTGCTGAGCTTTTTGTTGACCTTCAGGTACAGGCTGCGTCGTACCAGCTCCAATCGCTCATTTTCACCGCGCCCAAGCAGGTACTGCTCGATACGTCGATACACCATCATGTAAGGGTCGAGTTCATCAAGGTCCAGGCGGTTGGCAAATACCGCCTGTTTGAAGTGCAGGCTCAGGCACTGCCCTTGGGGATACTCGCTGGCATAGACCTCGATCAGCAGCAGCTTGAGCACAGACTTGTAGGGGGATTCGATGCCCTTGAACAGTTGCCACAGCCCGGCGCCGACGAACTCGCCAGGCGGAATGTGTGCCAGGTGGCCCAGGTCCAGGTTGTCTTCGGCGCGCACGAAGCGCTTTGAAAGCAGGGTCTGGATGTAATCCCGGTAGCGTGTCTCTTCATACACAGGGACCAGCCACCACAGCGGGGTGCGCCCGGCCAGCCAGATGGCGGTGCGGTAGAACTCATCGAGCAGCAGGTAATGCTGGGTAGTGCCGCAGTCGTCGGAACTGAGCTGGCTGTCGCGCTCACCTTGCACGAAGCTCTGTGGCTCGATCAGAAACAGGTGCGCTTCAGCGCCCTGGTTGGCGGCCCAGGCCTCCAGCAGCTGGCATTTTTTGCGCAGTTCGGCCAAGCCGTTTTCGTCGAGTGCGGCGTCATGGCAGACCCACACGTCCATATCGCTCTGCTCGGCCTGGGCGAGGGTGCCCAGGCTGCCCATCAGGAACAGGCCGAGGATCGGCTGTGGTGGCTTGCCGCGCCGCGCCTTGTAAGAGAACGAGCGAGTCAGGCGCTGGGCTTCGGCAAGCACCTGTGCGTCCGGCTCAAAACCCGAGACGCCCGCAGGCGTAGCACTGGAAACATAGCCGGGCAGCAGCGGGTGATTGACGTGAAGGAACAGCGGTAGCAGCGTCAGGACCAGTTGCTGGCGGCTGGACAAGCCCTCCCTGGCACGCTCCAGGCGCCCTTGATTGAGCGTGAGGAAGCGCGTGCGCAGTTGGCTGAGCACTTTGCGGTCGATGCCCTCGTCGAGGTCGGGGCGGATTTCATGGGGGTGGTTCATGCGCGCTGGAACTGGCCGTCAGGGAAGCACCGGCGAGTTTAGCTGTTGTGGCAGGGTTTTTGACGCCATTTTACTAGCGCCGGACGCATCGCGGGGCAAGCCCGCTCCTATCGATAGGAGCGGGCTTGCCCCGCGATCTACAAATATCAGGCCGGCTGGGCGACTTTCAGGATGGTCAGCAATTGTTGTGCGTGCTCTGCCGCATCATGCCCCAGGCTGGTCAGGTAGCCGCCATCGGGCTGGTCGGTCAGTTGTTTGTCGTACAGGCGCTTGGCTGCAGCAATGAGCTCTTTGGAGGCAGTGTTATGGACCTTGATTCCTTCCTGGCTGCTATCCAGGTTGAACAGGGCAAGGACTTCAAGCTCGGCAATCAGATCGGGGGTAAACGACATAGTGACTCCGACTTCCAGACAAGGAGGGCAGCACCGTCGCCGGTGCCTGGCTTTGCAGTGTAGTCAGGGAAATCCGCTTTTGCTTCAGTCCTTTTCCGGCGGCAGCTCGGGCAGGGCGCGCAGGGCGGTTTCGTACCATTCGGTATTGAACGCTCGGTCCTCATCGAGCATGGCGTCGATCTCGATCGCCAGCACGTGGGCCATCAGGTTGAGAATGTCGTCACGTTCGTAACCCACCAGGGTCAGCTTGTTGAAGGTGGCCTTGGCCGCAGGCGGGTTGTCGCTTTCGATCTGGTTTTCGATGGCCTGGATCAGGGTCGACTCGGCGAATTCTTCTTCATCGTTGTCGATTTCGTTGTGCTCGCTCATGGGCGGACTCCTCGGGATGGATGCTCAGTTTGCCACGGCGTTATCGGCAATGCCTGGCTATCGACAATCGCCATGATGCTGGTCAGTACCTCTGGCTGGGGCTATAACTGCCCCGCCAACCCCCTTTACGGCCTGGAGGCTGTTTTCATGCTCAAGCTTCATGGATTCGCAGTCAGCAACTACTACAACATGGTCAAACTGGCGCTGCTGGAAAAGGGCATCCCGTTCGAAGAGGTGCTGTTTTTTGGCGGCCAGAGCCCGGAAGCCTTGAAGGTAAGCCCGCGAGGCAAGGTGCCGGTGCTGGAAACCGAGCACGGCTTTCTCAGCGAAACCAACCTGATCCTTGAGTACATCGAGCAGACCCAAGTGGGCAAGGCCCTGCTGCCGGCGAACCATTTCGAACAGTTCAAGGTGCGTGAGCTGGCAAAGGAGATCGAGTTGTACATCGAGCTGCCTGCCCGGGCTTGCTTCCCCGAGGCGTTTTTTGGCGCCAAGGTCGATCCGGCGATAAAGGAAAAAGCGAAGGCCGAGTTGTTGGCCGGTGTGGCAACGCTCAAGCGCAACGGCAAGTTCGCGCCGTATGTGGCGGGCAGCGAAATGACCATCGCCGACATGCTGTTCTGCTTCAGCGTCGATCTGGCCAGTGCAGTGGGCAAGGATGTCTTCGATCTGGATCTGCTGGCGGACTTCCCGGAGGCCAAGGCCCTGCTCAAGCACTTCAGGCAGAATCCCAACGTGCAGAAAATCATCGCAGACAAGGACGCGCAGATGCCCGCATTCCTTGAGATGGTGCGCAGCGGCAAGCGCTGACGGCTGATGCAACAGGCTCGCGGCAGGATGCCGACGAGCCTGGGCATGGGGCTTAGCGGCTGGCCAGCAGTGCCTGGCCGCGCGCCACGGCAGCGCGCACCTGGGCCGGTGCGGTACCGCCGATATGGTCACGTGCGTTGACCGAGCCTTCGAGGGTCAGCACGGCAAAGACGTCCTGCTCGATCTGGTCGCTGAACTGGCGCAGTTCGTCCAGGCTCATTTCGGCCAGGTCCTTGCCGGTATCGACACCATACTTGACCGCGTGACCGACGATTTCGTGGCAATCACGGAACGGCAGGCCGCGGCGCACCAGGTAGTCGGCAAGGTCGGTGGCGGTGGAGAAACCACGCAGCGCTGCTTCGCGCATGATGGCATGACGCGGCTTGATTGCCGGGATCATGTCGGCAAAGGCCCGCAGCGAGTCGCGCAGGGTGTCGGCGGCGTCGAAAAGCGGTTCCTTGTCTTCCTGGTTGTCCTTGTTGTAGGCCAGGGGCTGGCCTTTCATCAGGGTCAGCAGGCCGGTGAGGGCGCCGAACACGCGGCCGGTCTTGCCGCGAACCAGCTCCGGGACGTCCGGGTTCTTTTTCTGCGGCATGATCGAGCTGCCGGTGCAGAAGCGATCAGGCAGGTCGATGAACTGGAACTGGGCGCTGGTCCACAGCACCAGCTCTTCGGAGAAGCGCGACAGGTGCATCATCGCGACGCTGGCAGCAGCGCAGAATTCGATGGCGAAATCGCGGTCGGAAACGCCGTCCAGCGAGTTGCCGCCCACGGCTTCGAAACCCAGCAGCTGGCAGGTCAGTTCACGGTCGATCGGGTAGGTGGTGCCAGCCAGCGCAGCGCTGCCCAGGGGCATGCGGTTGGTGCGCTTGCGGCAGTCGACCAGGCGCTCGTAGTCGCGGCTGAGCATCTCGAACCAGGCCAGCAGGTGGTGACCGAAGGTGACCGGCTGAGCGGTCTGCAAGTGGGTGAAGCCGGGCATGATGGTCTCGGCTTCACGCTCGGCCTGCTCCAGCAGGCCCTGCTGCAGGCGCGTGATTTCGGCCAGGATCTGGTCGATCTCGTCACGCAGCCACAGGCGGATATCGGTGGCGACCTGGTCGTTGCGGCTGCGGCCGGTGTGCAGCTTTTTACCGGTGATGCCGATGCGGTCGGTCAGGCGTGCTTCGATGTTCATGTGCACGTCTTCGAGGTCGACGCGCCAGTCGAAGTTGCCGGCCTCGATTTCAGCCTGGATGGTCTTGAGGCCGTCGATGATAGTGTCGCGCTCGGCGTCTGTGAGCACGCCGACCTTCGCCAGCATGGTGGCGTGGGCGATCGAACCCATGATGTCGTGGCGGTACAGGCGCTGGTCGAAGTTGACGGAGGCGGTGAAACGGGCGACGAAGGCGTCGACGGGCTCACTGAAGCGGCCGCCCCAGGACTGATTGGTCTTGTCGGTGCTCATGGATTCACTCGTTGAAGGCGTGAACGGAAAAGTGGTGCCGATAATAGCAGGGTTGGCACCCGCACCGCAGGACTGCGGTCGGGGCAAATACGGGTTAATGCGGGTTTGTGTCGCAGGGGGTGGCGGGTAACAGGATATTTAACGATTGAACGGCAGCGTTCCGGCAACCGTCTACAGTTGGACAGAGGCGTGGCATGTTTCCTGCCGCGCCAGTGAATCTTTAGCCATCGTGCGAGTCTGAGCGTGGATCGCCGTGACGGTCGTCACCTCACCTGTCTACGCTATCCTTGTGCGAGACTCACGCAGGAATCCAGCGCAATATGAATGTCCTGATCGTTGATGACGAACCCCAAGCCCGGGAACGCTTGAGCCGACTGCTCGGTGAACTGGAGGGCTATACCGTGCTGGAGCCCAGCGCCACCAATGGCGAAGAGGCCCTGGCCCTGATTGACAGCCTCAAGCCCGAGGTGGTCTTGCTGGACATCCGCATGCCGGGCCTTGATGGCCTTCAGGTCGCTGCTCGTCTGTGTGAGCGCGAAGCCCCGCCTGCCGTGGTGTTCTGTACCGGGGATGATGAATTCACCCTGGAGTCGTTCAAGGACAGTACCTTGGGCTATGTGTTGAAGCCGGTGCAGCCGGACAACCTGCGCGAAGCCTTGAAAAAGGCCGAGCGCCCGAGTCGGGTACAGCTGGCGGCGCTGACACGTCCTGCCGCCGAAAGCGGCAGCGGTCCGCGCAGCCATATCAGCGCCCGGACCCGCAAGGGCATTGAGTTGATTCCACTGGACCAGGTGATCTATTTCATCGCCGACCACAAGTACGTGACCCTGCGTCACGAAGGTGGCGAAGTCCTGCTGGATGAACCGCTCAAGGCCCTTGAAGACGAGTTTGGCGAGCGATTCGTGCGTATTCACCGCAATGCACTGGTTGCCCGCAGTCGCATCGAGCGCCTGCAGCGCACGCCCCTTGGGCATTTTCAGTTGTTTCTCAAGGGCCTCAATGGCGACGCCCTGATTGTCAGCCGCCGCCATGTTGCGGGCGTGCGCAAGATGATGCAGCAGCTTTGAGGTTGCCGCGTGCAGCCAGGGACGGCCGGCTGCTCTCGTGATTTAGATCTGCAAGCGGGTTGGGTTGAACTGTTATCATCGGGCGAATCTATCTCGTACGGATCGTTCCATGTCCACTCGCGAAATCCGCATTGCCACCCGCAAAAGTGCCTTGGCCCTGTGGCAGGCCGAATATGTCAAATCCCGTCTGGTGCAGGCGCATCCTGGTCTGATCGTGACCTTGGTACCGATGGTCAGCCGTGGCGACAAGCTGCTGGACTCGCCCCTGTCGAAAATCGGCGGCAAAGGCTTGTTCGTCAAGGAGCTTGAAACCGCGCTGCTGGACAACCAGGCCGACATTGCCGTGCACTCGATGAAAGACGTGCCGATGGACTTCCCGCAGGGCCTGGGCCTGTACTGCATCTGCGAGCGTGAAGACCCGCGTGACGCCTTCGTTTCCAATACCTTCAAGAGCCTAGACGACCTGCCCGCCGGCAGCGTGGTAGGCACCTCCAGCCTGCGCCGCCAGGCCCAGCTGCTGACTCGCCGCCCGGATCTCGAGATCCGCTTTCTGCGCGGCAACGTCAACACCCGCCTGGCCAAGCTCGACGCGGGTGAATATGACGCGATCATCCTCGCGGCCGCAGGCCTCATTCGTCTTGGCTTTGAAGATCGCATCACCTCCGGCATCAGCGTTGACGACAGCCTGCCCGCTGGTGGCCAGGGTGCCGTGGGTATCGAATGCCGTAGCGCCGATACCGAGATCCACGCGCTGCTGGCGCCGCTGCACCACCAGGACACCGCAGACCGCGTGGTAGCAGAGCGCGCGCTGAACAAGCACCTCAATGGCGGCTGCCAGGTGCCGATTGCCTGTTACGCCGTGCTCGAAGGCGATCAATTGTGGCTGCGTGGCCTGGTGGGCGAACCTAGCGGCGGCAAGCTGCTGACAGCCCAGGCGCGCGCATCGCGCGCCGATGCAGAAGCCTTGGGTGTTCAGGTCGCTGAAGACCTGCTCAAGCAAGGTGCCGAAGATATTCTGAAGGCGGTGTACGGCGAGGCCGGCCACCCGTGAGGACCTGGCGCCTGCTCCTGACCCGGCCGGCTGAAGAATGTACTGCGCTGGCCCAGATACTCGCTGAACAGGGAGTGGCCAGCAGCAGCCTGCCATTGCTCGATATCGAGCCGCTGCCGCTGGATCAACCCGAGCTCGACACGCTACGCCATCTTGATCGGTATGCCGCGATCATCGTGGTCAGCAAGCCAGCGGCCCGCCTCGGGCTGGCCGCGCTTTCGCCGTTCTGGCCGCAACTGCCGGCCCAGGCCTGGTTCACGGTGGGAGCTGCGTCTGCACAAATTCTGCAGGACCATGGCTGTCAGGTCAGTTATCCCCAGGCTGGTGACGATAGCGAGGCACTGCTAGCGCTACCGGCGCTGCACCAGGCCATTGCCTGCACAGCACCGCGGGTGCTGATCATGCGGGGCGAAGGGGGGCGTGAATTGCTCGCCGAGCGTCTCGCTGAACTAGGTGCTAGTGTCGAATATCTGCAACTCTATCGCCGATTCCTGCCGGTTTACCCGAGCAATGCGCTGTCTGCGCGCGTTAGCGGGGAACGCCTGAATGGCCTGGTGGTCAGCAGTGGGCAGGGTCTTGAACACTTGCAGCAACTGGCTGCCGGTGATTGGCCGCAATTGGCGCAGTTGCCGCTGTTCGTGCCCAGCCCTCGTGTTGCGGCGCAGGCCCGCGATGCCGGGGCCCGGAATGTAGTGGATTGTCGCGGTGCCAGCGCCGCGGCTTTGTTGGCAGCGCTGCAGCAAACACCTGCACCTGCCCCCTGAGGCGCTAAGCTGATTGGCGACGAGCCCAATGCAAAGGATGGATACGTGAGCGAAACTGTCTTGCCCAACGATGACCTGCAATCGACGCCTGAGGCGTCTGAACCTACCGCCGCCACGCCGGGCAAGCGCTCGGGCAACGGCTTGGCGATCCTGGCCTTGCTGCTCGGTGCAGCGGGTGTTGCTGTAGGAGGGTGGGGTGTTTGGCAGGTGCGCCAGCTTCAGGGCACCGAACAGGGTCAGGGTCAGTACCTGCAAGGTCTGAGTGAGAAGACTCAGGCACTGCAGTTGCGCGAGCAGCAAATCTCTGCGCAGCTTGCCAGCCTGCCTGCTGCCACCGAACTGGAAGATCGCCGCCGCCTGGTGGCGCAACTGCAGGGCGACCAGCAGCGGTTGAGCCAGCGCCTGGAGACTATCCTGGGTGCCAGCCGCAAGGACTGGCGCCTGGCTGAAGCCGAACACCTGTTGCGTCTGGCCAGCCTGCGTTTGTCGGCCTTGCAGGACATCGTCAGCGCCCGTGCGCTGGTCCAGGGCGCCGATGATATTCTGCGTGAGCAGAGCGACCCGGGAGCATTTGCCGCCCGTGAGCAGCTGGCCAAGAGCCTGGCGACCCTCAACAGCGTCCAGCAGCCGGATCGCACCGGGTTGTTCCTCAAGCTCGCCGCCCAACGTGAGCAAGTGCAGCAACTCAGTGCCCTGTCCCCGGAATTTGAAAGCAATGCCGATGCCCTGGGTGCATTGACTGCCGACGGTGACGGTGCCAGTCGCTGGTCGCAATGGTGGGCGGAGCTGTCGAAGTACTTCCAGATCGACTTCAATGCCGACGATAACATCCGCCCACTGCTTGCTGGGCAGTCGCTCAACCAACTGCGCCTGGCCCTGAGCCTGACCCTCGAGCAGGCCCAGTGGGCGGCGCTCAACGGAGAGGCCAAGGTCTACACCCAGGCACTGGATGATGCACGCAGCGTGCTGCTGGCCAACTTCAATCCGGACAACCCGCAAAGCAAGGCAATGCTCGACAGCCTCAACGCCTTGGCCAACGAGCCGGTCTCGGTGGTGGTGCCTGACCTGGCCGACAGCCTCAGTGCGGTCCAGGCCTACCTGGAGCGTCGGCACCTGCCGGTCGAGGAGGCCAAGCCATGAAGCGCGTGTACCTGCTGATGGTGGTGGCCATTGCAGCCGCTGCCGCACTCGGGGTCGCGATCGCCAAACATAGCGGTTACGTACTGATTTCCTATGGCAACTTTCGCTATCAATCGGGCCTGTGGGCCGCGCTGGCGGCGCTGGCGGCAATCCTGTTGCTGGTATTGCTGGTGCGCTACCTGGTTGGCCTGGTGCTGACCTCCAGCGGTGTGGTCAATCCCTGGTCACGGCGCAACCGCAGCCGTCGCACCCGGTTGGCCATAGAGCAGGGGCAGCTGGACCTTGCCGAAGGGCGCTGGTCCAGTGCCCAGCGTCACCTCCATCGTGCTGCCGAGGCCGAGCGCCAACCGCTGTTGTACTACCTTGGGGCGGCGCGGGCAGCCAATGAACTGGGGCGTATCGAAGACCGCGACAAGCTGCTTGAGCGCGCACTGGAGCGCCAGCCAGAAGCAGAACTGGCCATCGCGCTGAGCCATGCGCAAATGCAGATGGACAACGGTGAAAGCGAGGCAGCGCTGGAAACCTTGCAAGCGATGCAGGAGCGTCACCCGCATAACGCCCAGGTACTGCGGCTGCTGCAGCGCTTGTACCGCGAACGGGGTGACTGGTCGGCGCTCATCCGTTTGTTGCCGGAGCTGCGCAAGGGGAAAGTGCTTCCGACTGCCGAGCTGGAAGAGCTGGAGCGGCGTTCCTGGGGGGAAAACCTCTCCCTTGCCGCCAGCCGTGAAGGGGAGGAGCACAGTGCGCGGCAGTCCCTGGAGCGCGCCTGGCAGCAATTGACGGCTGCCCAGCGCCAGGAGCCGCAACTGGTGCTGGCCTATGCCGAGCAACTGCGCCAGCTGGGCGCCGAGAGTGAGGCAGAAGAGGCGCTGCGCACGGCGCTCAAGCGTCAGTATGAAAGCCACCTTGCCAGGCTCTACGGCCTGGTGCGCGGCGCCGATCTGGCGCGCCAGCTGCAGACGGCCGAGGGATGGCTCAAGCAACATGGTGATGATCCCAGCTTGTTGCTCACGCTAGGTCGGTTGAGCCTGCAGAACCGTCTGTGGGGCAAGGCCCGTGATTATCTGGAAAGCAGTTTGCGATTGCAGCGTAATCCCGAGGCGTGTGCCGAACTGGCCCGTTTGTTGGCCGGGCTAGGTGATACGGACCGGAGTAACCAACTGTTCCAGGAAGGCCTTGGCCTGCTCGATGATCGCCTGTTGGCATTGCCGTTGCCAGACACGGTACGCGCTTGAGTAACC
Source organism: Pseudomonas vranovensis (assembly GCF_040438935.1). Taxonomy (NCBI): domain Bacteria; kingdom Pseudomonadati; phylum Pseudomonadota; class Gammaproteobacteria; order Pseudomonadales; family Pseudomonadaceae; genus Pseudomonas; species Pseudomonas vranovensis. The sequence goes on from NZ_CP159259.1 coordinate 5,158,850, forward strand.
CTTGGGCTCGCGCCAAGCCGCGAGCCCAAGCTGTTATCGAAATATCCTACATGCACGTGAGTTTTTTCTTTAGGCGCTCAAAGAAAACTCATATCTAACATGGGATTATTCCCTTACTAATCAGTGATTTGTCTCAGTTGTAGTAGCTTGAAACAAGGCACGGACATCCTCTACCGTTGACGCCTGTCTTTCTACCCCTCCGGACTACTCATGCCGTCGGTCTCCCTGCGCTCAATGTTCCTTCTGGCCTTCGTGGTCTCGGTGCTGATGCTGGCGGCTGCGTTCTACCTTGAGTGGGAAGTGGGGTTGGAGCCTTGCCTGTTGTGCTACAGCCAGCGGTTGTTCCTGGGAGCTTTCGCGTTGGTGAGCGTGTGTGCGGTGCTCCATGGCCCTGGGTGCCTGGGGGCGCGAATCTATGCGGCGCTGGCGCTGCTGTGCGCTACCTGCGGTGCCCTCCTCGCCGGCAGGCATGTGTGGCTTCAGGGCATGCATTGGCCCGTTGCCAGCGATTGCCCGCCTGCCGTCGACAGCATGCCGCTGGCCCATCAGTTCAAGCTGATGCTGATCGGTAGCCCTGACTGCGTGCGCTTGAACTGGAGCTTTCTTGATCTGACGATTCCCGAGTGGAGCCTGTTGGCATTTGTCTTCTTGGCAGTGTTGGCTTTAGTGCGCCTGTTCGGGGGGAGGGCTGCAGTGTTCAATCGTCCGGCGAAAAACTGAGGCGGTCACTTCTGTCTGCAAACGACCGGCGGCAGGTCAGGCAGGGATTAAACACTTGTATGAACTTTGTCGCCTGCGTACCTTGAAGCCTAGGGCGCACGGGAATAATCTCCCTGCACGCATACCGAAAATACAGCTGCTCGATGCTGCCCTGCTGACGTCACCTTTGCTTGCACACTTGCGAGCGAGGAGCGGGGGCATTACCCAGAAGGGATGAGATCGCCATGCTAGATAGTTGTCAGAATGCTCAGGAACGCTGGGGTGGGGTTCATAAGCTCATTGACCGCTGGTTGGATGAGCGTGCAGAGCTGGTGACAGCCTTTCGTGAGTTACGCGATGCCAAGCCGGCCTTTGCCGACAAGGACAAGAGTCGCGACTTTTGTGCCGTGCTGATCGACTATGTATCGGCCTGGCATTTTGAAGTCAGCGAGCAGCTGGTCAGCGAAGCCAAGGCCTTTGGTGATACGCGAGGCCTGGAACTGGCTACACAGATCAGCCCGCGGATCGATGCGATCACCGAGATAGCCTCTGCCTTCAATGATCATTGCGACAGAGGCGACTGCAACGACCCGGAGCGCTTCGCAAAGAAGCTCAACGAACTGGGCAGCTTGTTGCATGAGCGCTTCGAGCTTGAAGACTGCCTGATCGAAGTGCTGCACAACGCACATAGCGAAGAAGCTGCCGTTCAGGCTTGATGGGTGTGCCGACGGTTTATTCGGCGACACCCAGCAATTCGATCTCGAACACCAATGGCGTATAGGGCGCAATCAGGTCGCCCGCGCCTTCGGCACCATAGGCCAGGGCTGAAGGAATCACCAGGCGCCATTTCGACCCTGTCGTCATCTCTGGCAATGTCAGTTGCCATCCCTCGATCACACTGCCCAGATTGAACCACTGCGCTTGCTGGTTCTGATCGAAAACGGTTCCGTCAGGCAACTTGCCGACATACCGGACCTGGACTTTTCCCTGCGCTGAAGGTTTGGCGCCAGTACCGTTGACCTGTTCGGCCACCAGAATACCTGCGGCTAATTCGCGCACGCCTGCACGTGCCCGCTCTGTGGCCATGAAGCGTTTTTCCGCAGTCTGCAACTGTTCGCTGTGTGCCTGTAACGCAGCTTGGTTGGCCTGGATTTCATGTTCGCCGAGTATTGCCGTCATACGTTCTTTGCTCAGGGCCAGGGGCTTGTTCTGGTAGGCCTGTCGCAACCCTTCCAGCAAGGCATCCAACTGCAGGTTTGGAACTTCCGTGCGCAGCCGCTCACCCAGGCTGGCGCCCAGGCTGTAGGCCAGGTCGTGATTGCTTTCAGGGGTGTTCGCAGGCGCTGCCATGAGCGACACCGGCAATAGAAAAAGAGCTAATACTAGATAACGCGACACTGGCTCACTCCTGCTTCAGCGGAAATAAAGTATGCCAGCCTTCACTCGTTACTTCGTGCAAATATCAGCAACACTTTGTGCAGCATCTACACTTGCTTCCAGCTGCAGCGATAACAACTTTGCCCAGGCATGCAACGCGGCGCCTTTAATACTGTCAACATGCCCTAGCGGCGGTAGCAGCAGAAGCATAGTATGAGCCGCACTCTCGTCAGCCAGGAGGTAAACCATGTCGGCCAATAAGAAGCCAGTAAGTACGCCGTTGCACCTGCTCCAGCAACTCTCGGGCAGCCTGCTCGACCATTTGGAAAATGCCTGCTCGCAAGCGCTGGCTGATGCTGAAAAACTGCTCGCCAAGTTGGAAAAACAACGTGGCAAGGCTCAAGAGAAACTGCACAAGTCCCGCCTCAAACTGCAGGACGCTGCCAAGTCCGGCAAAGCCAAGGCGCAAGGCAAGGCCAAGTCGGCAGTTGGTGAACTCGAAACGCTGCTCGACTCGCTCAAGGAGCGTCAGTCGCAGACACGCACCTACATTCTGCAACTCAAGCGTGATGCCCAGGAAAGCCTGAAACTGGCCCAGGGTGTTGGCAAGGTCAGGGAAGCGGCTGCCAAGGCGCTGACCCAGCGTGCAGCAAAACCTGCACCTGTCGCTACTGCCAAGCCAGCTGCCAAGGCTGCCAGCAAACCTGCCGCCAAGCCTGCTGTTAAAGCGGCTGCGGCAAAACCCGCTGCCAAGCCGGCTGCTAAAACCGCAGCTGCAAAACCTGCGGCCAAGCCAGCGACCAGAACGGCTGCTGCAAAACCTGCGGCCAAACCTGCAGCGGCAAAATCGCCTGCCAAGCCAGCGGCTAAAACCGCCGCCGCCAAACCAGCTGCCAGAACGGTAGCCGCCAAACCTGCAGCCAAACCTGCAGTTGCCAAGGCCCCGGCAAAACCTGCCGCCAGGCCTGCTGCAGCAAAAGCACCTGCCAGGCCTGCAGCCAAACCTGCCGCCGCCAAGGCTCCGGCCAAACCTGCCGCCAAGCCTGCTGCAGCAAAAGCACCTGCCAGGCCAGCAGCCAAACCTGCTGCCGCCAAGGCCCCGGCAAAACCTGCGGCCAAGCCTGTTGCGGCAAAGGCGCCTGTCAAGCCAGCAGCCAAACCCGCTGCCGCCAAAGCACCGGCCAAGCCAGCCGCAAAACCGGCTGCCAAACCTGCGGCGCAGCCCGTAGCGGCCAAGCCTGCAACCCCTGCGGCGCCCGTCGCCCCAGCCACAACGCCAGCCGCGACTACGCCACCGGCAACTACGCCGTCGACGGCCACCGCATCGTCGGTAACGACTTCTCAGACGCCGTCTTCGGCATCCTGAGTGGTCAGCATCACGGCGCGCAGCTTTTGCAGCGCGTCGTGATGCAAGCGGGCGCCTGAGGGCAGCGCCCATTGCAGCCAGTCTGCATGAGATGGGCTCTCTGCTTCCCCGCCTTCGCTGACTGCCTCCAGGCGTTCCAGCAACACGCGCTCTGCCGCCAGCTCCAAGCCCTTCACTTGATCACGCAAGCTCGCCAGTTGCGCATCGTGTGCCGATGCCATTCGCCATTGCTGGCGCAAACTGCGCAGCGGCTTTACCACCTCTGCCTGCCAGCTTCGAGCCTGTGCATGCAATGCGCGGGCACGCTGCTCGTTCGGAATTCTGCCGCGCTCGCGAAGCCAGGCTGCACACAGCAGCAAGCAGACATCACCGCCCTGGTCCTGCCATTGCAGGCAGGCCGCTTCGACGCCTGGGCGGGCGTACAGTTTCAAGGCAAAATTCCACAGGTCGGTGTGCATGGTCCTACTCGCGCCAGTTGCCGACGAAGCTGGTAGACTCCGCGGCCATTATGATCAGACTATCGAACCTCACTTTACAGCGTGGTCCCCAGCGCCTGCTAGAAGGCGCCGAGATGACCCTGCACGCCGGTCAGAAGGCCGGCTTGATCGGTGCCAACGGCGCCGGTAAATCCAGCCTGTTCGCCTTGCTGCGCGGTGAGCTGACGCCCGATTCGGGCGACTGCCAGCTGCCCGCCGACTGGCGTATCGCGCACATGCGCCAGGAGGTCGATACCCTCGATCGCCTGGCGGTCGACTATGTGCTTGATGGCGACGCGCGCCTGCGCAAGGTTCAAACCGACCTGGCGGCGGCCGAGGCAGCCCACGACGGCACGGCCCTGGCGCGCCTGCATATCGAGCTCGACAGCGCCGATGGCTACACCGCCGATGCGCGTGCGCGCAAATTGTTGGCCGGCCTGGGCTTCACCAACGAACAGATGGATCGCCGCGTAGGGGACTTCTCCGGTGGCTGGCGGATGCGCCTTAACCTGGCCCAGGCACTGATGTGCCCCTCCGACCTGTTGTTGCTCGACGAACCCACCAACCACCTGGACCTCGATGCCATCCTCTGGCTGGAAGACTGGCTCAAGGGTTATCCGGGCACGCTGTTGTTGATCTCCCACGATCGCGATTTTCTCGATGCGGTGGTCGACCATGTGGCGCATGTCGAGCAGTGCAAGCTGACGCTGTACCGTGGCGGTTACTCCGCCTTCGAGCGCACCCGTGCCGAACGCCTGGCCCAGCAGCAACAGGCCTACGAGAAGCAGCAGGCCCAGCGCGCGCACATGGAAAAGTACATAGCCCGCTTCAAGGCGCAGGCTACCAAGGCACGTCAGGCCCAGAGCCGGATCAAGGCACTGGAGCGCATGGAGGAGCTGTCGGCGGCGCATGTCGATTCGCCATTCGACTTCACGTTCCGTGAGTCGGAGAAAATCTCCAGCCCCTTGCTCGACCTGTCCGAAGGCCGCCTGGGCTATGGCGACAAGACCATCCTGGAGAAGGTCAAGTTGCAGCTCACCCCGGGTGCGCGTATTGGCTTGCTGGGCCCGAACGGCGCTGGCAAGTCGACCCTGATCAAGAACCTCGCGGGTGAGCTGGAGCCGCTAGGCGGGCGTCTGGTACGTGGAGAAAACCTGTCGGTGGGTTACTTCGCCCAGCACCAGCTCGACTCGCTGGACAACAAGGCCAGCCCGTTGCTGCACCTGCAGCGTCTGGCACCGACCGAGCGCGAGCAAACCCTGCGCGACTTCCTCGGCGGCTTCGACTTCCGTGGCGCTCGTATCGATGAACCGGTGCTGAATTTCTCCGGCGGTGAAAAGGCTCGCCTGGCACTGGCACTGATCGCCTGGGAGCGGCCGAACCTGCTGCTGCTCGATGAGCCGACCAACCACCTGGACCTGGAAATGCGCCTGGCGCTGACCATGGCCCTGCAAGAGTTCAGCGGTGCTGTGTTGGTCGTCTCTCACGACCGTCACTTGCTCAAGAGCACTACCGACGATTTCCTGTTGGTCGCTGATGGCAAAGTCGAGACGTTTGACGGCGACCTGGATGACTACACCCGCTGGCTGGTCGAGTACCGTCAGCGCAACGCGCCTGTCAGCACTGCGCCGGTCAATGCCGACAAGACCGACAAGAAAGCCCAGCGCCAGGCAGCGGCAGCCCTGCGTCAGCAGTTGGCCCCGCACAAGCGTGAAGCCGACAAGCTTGAGCGCGAACTGGGCACCGTGCATGAGCAGTTGGCCAAGATCGACGCCAGCCTGGGCGATAGTGCCCTCTATGAAGTCGCGCGCAAGGACGAGCTGCGTGACCTACTGGCCAAGCAGGCCAAGCTGAAAGTGCGCGAAGCGGAACTGGAAGAAGCCTGGATGGCAGCCCTTGAGCAGCTAGAGACTATGCAGGCGGAGCTGGAGGCGTTGTCTTGATGGCGTCGTTGCAACTGCCAGTACCACCGGAGTGGATTGCACCGTTCTGGCTGGGTTTGCAGATTTTGTTGATTCTCTGCGCGGCCTTTGTACTGCAGCGCCTGGTAGGGCGATGTCTCAAGCGCCTCGGTGAGCGCTATCCATTGCCGCCGGAGCTGATGATGCCGGTGCGCGGCGGTTTGCGCTGGTTGATCATGGGCAGTGCACTGGTGTTCGTGCTGGAGCGCCTCGGGGTTTCCGCCACGGTGCTATGGACGGCGCTGTCCGGCTTCGTTGCGGTAGCGGCTGTCGCGTTCTTTGCCATGTGGAGCGTGTTGTCCAACCTGTTGTGTGCGGTACTGATCTTCACCGTCGGGCCGTTTCGTATCGGTGACGTGGTGGAGCTGGTCGAGACTATCGACAAGCCAGGCGTGAAGGGGCGGGTGGTCGCAATCAACTTGTTGTTCACCACCTTGATCGAGATGCCGGAGGCCGGTGGCGCACTGGTTCAAGTACCCAATAGCCAGTTTTTCCAGAAGTCGGTCCGACGCTGGCGCGGCGCCGAGGTCGTGCCGCTGGTGGGCGACGACAAGGTCATCGGCAAGTGATCGACGGTTGAAAATAATCGTGGTTATTTTTTCGCCAGCGCACTAGCTTAAGGTTTTGTAAAAATCCCGGGCCGAGGTGCGCGATGTCATTGGAAACATGGTTGGCATTTTTTGCCGCTTGCTGGGTCATCAGTCTGTCGCCGGGCGCCGGGGCCATTGCCTCGATGTCGTGCGGCCTGCAGTACGGTTTCTGGCGCGGTTACTGGAACGCCCTTGGCCTGCAGCTGGGCCTGGTGTTGCAGATTGCGATCATTGCGGCGGGCGTCGGTGCCATCCTCGCGGCATCAGCCACCGCGTTCCAGGTGATCAAGTGGTTCGGTGTTGCGTACCTGGTGTACCTGGCGGTCAAGCAGTGGCGTGCGTTGCCTGCCGATCTCAGCGACGAATCCGCGGTTCGTCCCATCGGCAAGCCCCTTGCCCTGGTGTTTCGTGGTTTTCTGGTCAACGTCAGCAACCCCAAGGCGCTGATCTTCATGCTTGCGGTGCTGCCGCAGTTCATCAACCCGCATGCGCCGTTGTTGCCACAGTACCTGATCATTTCGGCGACCATGGTGATCGTGGACCTGCTGGTCATGGCGGGGTACACCGGGCTGGCCGCGCGGGTTCTGCGTCTGCTGCGTACACCCAGACAGCAGCGGCGAATGAACCGGACCTTTGCCGGCCTGTTCCTGGGCGCAGCAACGTTGTTGGCGACGATTCGACGCGCGCCGGTTTGAGACCCGCACCGACAAAAAAAGAAGGCGACCTCAGGGTCGTCTTTTTTTGTCGGTGATTAAATTGTCACTAAATTTTGCCGGATTCCTTGAGCGATCGTCATTGGAAGTGAACAATGCAATACCTCGTATTGCTATTTGAGATTACCTGATGATTTCCCGTTCCCGCTTGTTTGCCTGGCTGCTGTGGCCGGTGCTGGCGCTGAGCAGCTTGATGGTGTGGGCCGACACCGTCGATGACGCCGCCAAGGCTTTGCACCTGCTCGGCTACATTGGTGCCGACTATCCGGCGACCGTGGCGGCCGGCAAGGTGGTAGACGACGGGGAATACCGCGAGCAGCTGGAGTTCACCGACGTACTGCAAGGTGTCATTGGCGCTTTGCCGGCTCGCGCCGAGCGCCAGGCGCTGGAGCAAGGCGTTGTCGACCTGCGCCAGGCGATCAACCAGCGCCAGGACGGTGCCAGTGTCGCCCGCCTGGCTCGCCAACTCGGTGCGCAACTGGCGGTGGCCTATGAGGTCAGCCAGGCCCCGGTCATCACCCCCGACCCGGCCCGTGGCGCTCCGCTCTACGCTCAGCATTGCTCGGTGTGCCATGGCGATACTGGTGCAGGTGACGGCCCGGCAGGTGTCGGGCTGACTCCGCCACCGGCGAATCTGCGCAGCAGTGAGCGTGTGGATCGCTTGAGCCTGTATGACCTGTACAACACCTTGGGCCAGGGCATCGAAGGCACCGACATGCCGTCGTTCGCCGACCAGCTCGACGATCGTCAACGTTGGGACCTGGCGACCTATATCGCCAGTTTCACCGCTGACCCTGCGCACGCTAAAAATGACACCCCCTACAACCTTGCCGACCTGGCCCGCCAGACGCCCCTGGAGGTTGAAGCGTCCCAGGGCGCCGAGTCTGCAGCTATGTTCCGTGCCCAGCGCGCCCAGCCGCCACAGGTCCAGCGTGGCCCGGCGCAGTTGCTCGACTACACCGCCAGCACCCTCGACAAGAGCCTGGCGGCCTATCAGGCCGGTGACCATGAACAGGCCTATGACCTGTCAGTGGCGGCCTACCTGGAAGGCTTCGAGCTGGTTGAAAGCTCGCTGGACAATGTCGACGCCAATGTACGCAAGGACACTGAAAAGTCGCTGATGGCCTACCGACAATCCTTGCAGGACGGCCTGCCGCTCGAGCAGGTCAACCAGCGTCTGGATGCGGCCAAGGCCAAGCTCAAGGAGGCTGCAGGCCTGCTGGGCGGGGATGGCCTGAGCTGGTCGCTGAGCTATATCTCCGGTTTGTTGATCCTGCTGCGCGAAGGCCTGGAGGCGATTCTGGTGCTGGCGGCGATCCTGGCGTTCCTGCGCAACACCGGCCAGCAGTCCGCGGTGCGCAGCGTCAACGTCGGCTGGGGGTTGGCGCTTTTGGCCGGCCTGGGAACATGGGCCCTGGCGGCCTACGTGATCGATGTCAGCGGTGCGCAACGTGAGTTGCTCGAAGGCTGCACGGCGTTGTTTGCCAGCGTCATGGTGCTGTGGCTCGGGGTGTGGATGCATGACCGCCGGCACGCGGCGGCCTGGCAGGACTACATCAAGAGCAGCCTGCTCAGTGGCGGTGGTCGCTTCGGCTTTGCCATCCTGGCGTTTTTCTCGGTGTACCGCGAACTGTTCGAGGTGATCCTGTTCTACGAAACCCTCTGGCTGCAGGCCGGGCCCGCAGGGCACAACGCGGTGCTGGCCGGGGGCGCAACGGCACTGGTGTTGTTGGTGGGCTTGGCCTGGGTGATTCTGCGCGGTTCGGCAAAGTTGCCGCTGGCACTGTTCTTCAGTATCAACGCTGCCTTGCTGTGCGCGCTGTCGGTGGTGTTCGCCGGGCACGGGGTCAAGGCGCTGCAAGAAGCCGGCGTGTTCGGCACCCGCCCGGTGGCGTTCTTCGAGTTCGACTGGCTGGGTATTCATGCCGATGCGTACTCATTGGCGGCGCAAGTGGTTGCCTTGCTGGCAATTGCCGTGCTCTACGGGCGCAGCCGACTGGCTGAGAAGCGTCGCCTGCCGGCGGGTTGATTTGAAGCCAGACGGGTGAGCGGGGATACTGTTCACCCGTTTTTGTTGGAATGTTCTGTCATGCGTGTGTGGATCGATGCCGATGCCTGCCCCAAGGCGGCCAAGGATCAGGTCGTCAAGTTCGCCCTCAAGCGCCAGCTGGAGGTGGTGTTGGTGGCCGGCCAGAGCCAGATCAAGCCTGCGTTTGCCTGTGTCAGGCTGATCGTGGTGCCCAGTGGACCGGATGCGGCCGACGATTACCTGGTCGAGCATGCCGTGCCAGGTGAGCTAGTGATCTGCAGCGATGTGCCACTGGCCGATCGCCTGGTCAAGAAGGGTGTCGCCTGTCTCGATCCGCGCGGTCGCGAATTCGATGAACGCAACATGGGGGAGCGGCTGGCCGTGCGTAACCTGTTCACCGACCTGCGCGAGCAGGGGCAGGTCGGTGGTGGTCAGGCGCCGTATGGTGATCGCGAGAAGCAGGCGTTTGCCAATTCGCTGGATCGCATTCTGACGCGGCTGGCGTCATCGCGGGGCTAGCCCGCTCCTACCTGATTGCCGTGGGAGCCGGTATGCCCCGCGATCAGCGTCAGTCGTTCTCGTGGGTCAGCTCGAGCACCCGGTCAACCAGCTTGTAGATACCGCCCGCGGCTTCGCTGATGCTTTTGGCGAGCATGTAGGCCGGGGTGCTGACCAGTTTGCGCTGGGTATCTTCGACGATGTCATGCACATCGCATTCTTCATGGGTGCCACCCATCTTGACGATAGCTGCGCTGGTGTCGGCATCGCTGCCGATGGTGCAGACCACGCCCGGGCCGTAGATCTTTGCCGCCAGGGCCGGCGAGATGCAGATCAGGCCGACCGGTTTGCCGGCTTCGGCAAAGGCCTCGGCCAGGGCCAGCACGTCCGGGTTGACGGTGCAGCCGGTGCCTTCAACGGCAAAGTTGGACAGGTTTTTTGCCGCGCCGAAGCCGCCCGGCACGATCAGGGCGTCGAAATCCTTGGCGTCGGCTTCGCGCAAGTCCTTGATGTCGCCACGGGCGATGCGAGCCGACTCCACCAGCACGTTGCGTGCTTCAGGCATTTCTTCGCCGGTCAGGTGGTTGATCACGTGCATCTGCGCAATATTGGGCGCAAAGCACTGCACCTTGGCGCCGCGCTGGTCGAGGCGCAGCAGGGTGATCACGCTTTCGTGGATTTCGGCGCCGTCATAGACACCACAGCCGGAAAGAATCACTGCAACTTTTTTGGTCATGCTCACTACTCCCGAGTCGAGGCGCTAAATGTCCTCTAAATTGGCAGATGTCGCCATAGGGTCTGAGGCATTCCGGGCCTAATCTTATGCAATAGCCTGGAGATGGATGACCCATGGATCTGATCCTGTTGGCGGTACCGTTCTTCTTTGTCCTGATTGTGGTCGAGTTGCTCGCCGATCGCCTGCGCGGGATGCGTACCTATCGCCTCGCCGACGCCATCAACAGCCTCAGCACCGGAGTGTTGTCGACTACCACAGGGCTGCTGACCAAAGGGGTAGGGTTGGTCACCTACGCGCTGGCCTGGGAGCACCTGGCGCTGTTTTCGTTGCCGGGGGATGGGGTGTGGGTCTGGGTGCTTGCCTTTGTGCTGTATGACCTGTGCTACTACTGGCTGCACCGCTTCGGGCACGAGCGCAACATTCTGTGGGCTGCGCATTCGGTGCATCACCAGAGCGAGGACTACAACCTGTCCACCGCCCTGCGTCAGACCAGTAGCGGCTTCTTGCTGTCGTGGATCTTTTACTTGCCGCTGGCGGTCGTGGGCGTGCCGCCGCTGGTGTTCATCACCGTCGCGGCGCTGAACCTGCTGTACCAGTTCTGGGTACACACCCGGCACATTCCCAAACTGGGTTGGTTCGAGTGGCTGTTCATCACTCCGTCCAATCATCGTGTCCACCATGCGCAGAATCCTTTGTATTTGGATCGCAACTACGGCGGAGTGTTCATTGTGTGGGACCGGCTGTTTGGCACCTTTCAGGAGGAAGACGAAAACGAGCCAGTCATTTTCGGTGTCACCACGCCCCTGGCGAGCTGGAATCCGTTGTGGGCCAACCTGCAGTTCTATGCCCAGTTGTGGCACGACGCCCGTCATGCCGAGCGCTGGCGGGACAAGTTGCGGATCTGGTTCATGCCCACCGGCTGGCGTCCGGAGGACGTGGCGCGGCGCTTCCCGCAGGCCAAGCAGGACCTGAGCCGCTTTCGCAAATTCGAAGTGCCGCTCGGCTGGTCGCAGCAGCTGTATGTGACGCTGCAGTTCGCGGTGTATGTGGGCTTGGGCAGCTACTTGATGGAGCACGCCGACAGGCTTTCGGTGGCCTCCCTGGTGCTGGGGTGGGGGGTGATGGCGTTCGGCTTGTTCGTCTTCGGCACTGCACTGGAGAACCGGCCCTGGGCGTTCCGGCTGGAGCTGGCGCGGCTGGGGTTGAACATCCCGGCCATGCTGCTGGCCGGGATCACCGGCTTATGGCCGGTCACTGCCCTGGTCTGGGTCGGGCTGCTTGCCTACAGCCTGATCAGTTTGCTCGGCCTGTATGGCAGCCGCTTCCTTGCGGGCAACGCGCGCAGCACGGAAGCGTCGACGCAGCCACAGGCAGCCGCCGAGGGCCAGCAGGCCGCCGAGCACCCATAGCTCGTACTTTTTGACGTTGCCCAGCATGCCTTCGAGAATGGCGCCGAAGTGGTAGGCAGCGGCGCCAAGGGCCAGGGCCCATACAGCGGCGCCAATACCATTGAGCAACAGGTAGCGACGCGGCGGGTAGCCCGACAGGCCGATGGCCACCGGCATCACGGTCCGCAAGCCGTACACAAAGCGGAAGCTCAACACCCAGATATCCGGGTGGCGGCGAATGTGCTCCAGGGCGCGGTCACCCATCAACTGCCAGCGCGGTTTACGTGCCAGCAACTTGCGCCCATGCTTGCGCCCCATGAAGTACCAGAGCTGGTCCCCGGCATAGCTGCCGAAGAAGGCCACCAGGACCACCATGTTGATATCCATGTATCCGCGGAACGCAAGGAAGCCTGCGAGAACCAGGATGGTCTCACCTTCGAAAAACGTGCCGAGAAAAAGGGCAAAGTAGCCAAAATCCTGCAGGAATTGTTGGAGCATTTTCTGGGTGCTGGCGAAATGAACGCGCAGCCTAACCCTTCGTGGCCGTTGGGGAAAGTATCCAAATGTGTCTCGACGTTAACATTTCCTACAAGGACAATGACTGCGTCCTCAAGTCGCAGGGTTGTCCCAGGCTGTCATTCAAGCGTCATAATGGCCGCTTATAACTGTCGCGCCCGCCCGCCTGCGCGGGCTCAGGAGTCTGCCGTGAGCTTTACCCCCGCTAACCGTTTGTTTCCTGCCACTCGTCTGCGTCGCAACCGTCGTGACGATTTTTCCCGTCGTCTGGTTCGCGAAAACGTACTGACTGTCGATGACCTGATCCTGCCGGTGTTTGTGCTGGATGGCGAGAACCGCCGCGAAGAAGTTGCCTCGATGCCGGGTGTCGAGCGTCTGAGCATCGACCTGCTGCTGGAAGCTGCGCAAGAGTGGGTGAACCTGGGTATTCCGGCCCTGGCGCTGTTCCCGGTCACGCCGACCGAGAAGAAGTCGCTGGACGGCGCCGAAGCCTGGAATCCGGACGGTATCGCCCAGCGCGCCACCCGTGCCCTGCGTGAGCGATTCCCTGAGCTGGGTGTGATCACCGACGTCGCCCTCGACCCGTTCACCACTCACGGCCAGGACGGTATCCTCGACGAGGAAGGCTACGTACAGAACGACATTACCGTCGACGCGCTGGTGCGTCAGGCGCTGTCTCATGCTGAAGCTGGCGCCCAGGTGGTGGCTCCTTCGGACATGATGGACGGCCGCATCCAGGCCATCCGTGAAGCCCTGGAGCTGGCCGGTCACGTCAACGTGCGTATCATGGCGTACTCGGCCAAGTACGCCAGCGCCTATTACGGCCCGTTCCGCGACGCGGTCGGCTCGGCCCTGAACCTGGGCAAGGCCAACAAAGCCTCCTACCAGATGGACCCGGCCAACAGCAACGAAGCCCTGCATGAAGTGGCTGCAGACCTGGCCGAGGGCGCCGATATGGTCATGGTCAAGCCAGGTATGCCGTACCTGGACATCCTTTATCGGGCCAAAGATGAATTCAAGGTCCCGACCTTTGTCTATCAGGTCAGTGGCGAGTACGCCATGCACATGGCCGCGATCCAGAACGGCTGGCTCAGTGAAGGGGTGATCCTTGAATCCCTTACGGCCTTCAAACGGGCAGGAGCTGATGGCATCCTGACCTATTTCGCTGTTCGCGCTGCTCAATTGATGAGAGGGCAGTAACGCCCTTCAGGAACGCCAGATGAATAACGAAGTACTGAGTGATGTCGACATGAAGCAAGCCCAGCCCGTGCCCGAGCAACTGCTCGAAACCCCGCCTGAGCCTGCTGCGCTGCCTGTGGCCGAGGTCGAGGCGCCTACGCCTGCCCCGGCACCCGCGGCGCCGGCCATCGCTATCCCTGGCCTGGATGACAGCAGCCTGTACATTCACCGCGAGCTGTCCCAGCTTCAGTTCAACATCCGCGTGCTTGAGCAGGCACTGGATGAGAGCTATCCATTGCTGGAGCGGTTGAAGTTTCTGCTGATCTTCTCCAGCAACCTGGATGAGTTCTTCGAGATTCGTGTGGCGGGCCTGAAGAAGCAGATCACCTTCGCACGTGAACAGGCCGGAGCCGATGGCCTGCAGCCGCACCAGGCCCTGGCACGAATCAGCGAAGTGGTACACAGCGAAGTGGATCGCCAATACGCGATCCTCAACGACGTGCTGTTGCCGGAACTGGAAAAACACCAGATTCGCTTCATTCGCCGTCGTCACTGGAACACCAAGATCAAAACCTGGGTGCGACGCTTCTTCCGTGACGAGATCGCGCCGATCATTACCCCGATCGGCCTTGACCCGACGCACCCGTTCCCGTTGCTGGTGAACAAGAGCCTGAACTTCATCGTCGAGCTTGAGGGTGTGGATGCCTTCGGCCGCGATTCGGGCCTGGCGATCATTCCCGCTCCGCGCTTGTTGCCGCGGGTGATCAAGGTGCCGGAGGATGTGGGCGGCACTGGCGACAACTATGTGTTCCTGTCGTCGATGATCCATGCGCACGCCGATGACCTGTTCCAGGGCATGAAGGTCAAGGGGTGCTACCAGTTCCGCCTGACCCGTAACGCCGACCTGGCGCTGGACTCCGAGGATGTCGAGGACCTCGCCCGGGCCCTGCGCGGTGAGCTGTTCTCGCGCCGTTATGGCGATGCGGTGCGCCTGGAAGTGGCCGACACCTGCCCCAAGCATCTGTCGGACTACCTGCTCAAGCAGTTCAGCCTTAGCGAAAGCGAGCTTTACCAGGTCAACGGCCCGGTCAACCTGACCCGGTTGTTCAGCATTACCAGCCTGGATAGCCATCCCGAATTGCAGTACACCCCGTTCACGCCAGCCATCCCCAAGCTGCTGCAGAACGCCGAGAACATTTTCAGCGTGGTCGGCAAGCAGGACATCCTGCTCATGCACCCCTTCGAGTCGTTCACCCCGGTGGTCGATCTGCTGCGCCAGGCCGCCAAGGACCCGCACGTCCTGGCCGTGCGCCAGACCCTGTACCGCAGCGGTGCCAACTCGGAGATCGTCGACGCGCTGGTCGACGCGGCGCGTAACGGCAAGGAGGTCACTGCGGTGATCGAATTGCGTGCGCGCTTCGACGAAGAGTCCAACCTGCAGATGGCCAGCCGGCTGCAGGCTGCCGGTGCGGTAGTGATCTACGGTGTGGTGGGTTTCAAGACCCACGCCAAGATGATGCTGATCCTGCGTCGCGAGGCCGGCGAGATCGTTCGCTACGCGCACCTGGGTACCGGTAACTATCACGCCGGTAACGCCCGCCTGTATACCGACTACAGCCTGCTGACCTCCGACGATGCCTTGTGCGAAGACGTCGGCAAACTGTTCAGCCAGTTGATTGGCATGGGCAAGACCCTGCGCATGAAAAAGCTGCTGCATGCGCCGTTCACCCTGAAGAAGGGCATGCTCGACATGATCGCGCGAGAAACCCAGTTTGCCCTCGACGGCAAGCCTGCGCACATCATCGCCAAGTTCAACTCGCTGACCGATCCGAAGATCATTCGCGCGCTGTACAAGGCCAGTCAGTCGGGTGTGCGTATCGATCTGGTCGTGCGCGGTATGTGCTGCCTGCGTCCGGGGATTGCCGGGGTATCGCACAACATCCATGTGCGCTCGATCATCGGCCGCTTCCTGGAGCACACCCGGGTGTTCTACTTCCTCAACGGTGGCGAGGAGCAGATGTTCCTGTCGAGCGCGGACTGGATGGAGCGCAACCTCGACAAACGCGTCGAGACCTGCTTCCCGGTCGAGGGCAAGAAGTTGATCCTGCGGGTGAAAAAGGAACTGGAAGGGTACCTGACCGACAATACCCACGCCTGGATCCTGCAGCCGGACGGCCGCTACGTGCGTAGCACACCGACCGGCAACCAGAACCCTCGCAGTGCCCAGGCGACCTTGCTGGAACGCCTGAGCAACCCGGTCCTCAGCGTACGCTGAGGACGAAGCCGACCCGGGTCAGCCACTCAGCCTCCAGGCCGAAGTCGGCCTGGGTCAGCTGGTTCTGTTCAAGCCAGCCTGCCGGAAATTCCACGTCCAGGCTTTCACCGGCCGCATGCAGCGTAACTTTCGGCATTTGCTGGGTGCCGCGGATGTGGTGGAAGAGGATCGCAAAGCGCAGCAGCACGCACAGGCGTATCAGCTTGACGCCTTCATCACCGAACTCGGCGAACTTGTCCTTGGGGATATTGCGACGGTGACCGCGCACCAGCAGCGCGAGCATCTGCTGGTCTTCCCGGGAAAAACCGGCCAGATCCGAGTGCTCGATCAGGTAGGCGCCGTGCTTGTGGTAATGGTAGTGGGCGATATCCAGGCCCACTTCATGCACCTTGGCGGCCCAGCCGAGCAGTTCGCGCCAGATCCCGTCTTCCAGGTCCCAGGCCTTGGCCACCTGGTCGAAGGCGTGCAGGGCCTTGCGTTCGACCCGGGCTGCTTGCCCCTGGTCGACGTGGTAGCGCTCCATCAGCGAGCTCAGGGTGCGCTCGCGCACGTCTTCATGGTGATGACGGCCTAGCAGGTCATAGAGCACGCCTTCGCGCAGGGCGCCGTCGCAGTGGTCCATGCGCTGCAGCTCCAGGGCGTCGAAAATCGCCTCCATGATAGCCAGGCCCGCGGGGAAGATCGCCCGGCGGTCCGGCTTGACGCCCTCGAAGTCGATCTTGTCGGTTTCACCCAGTTTGAACAGCTTGCGCTTGAGCCAGGCCAGGCCTTCGGCGTTGACTTCGCCATTGCCCATGCCGCCGGACTTGAGCGCCAGGCCAATGGCGCGGATGGTCCCGGAAGAGCCGATGGCCTCATCCCAGGTCAGGCGGTGCAGGGCGTTTTCGATGCTCATCAGCTCCAGGCGTGCCGCGGTGTAGGCCTGGGCGTAGCGTGCCGGGGTGATCTTGCCGTCGCGGAAATAGCGCTGGGTGTAGCTGACGCAGCCCATCTGCAGGCTTTCGCGCAGCAGTGGCTCGAAGCGCTGGCCAATGATGAATTCGGTACTGCCACCGCCGATGTCGGCGACCAGGCGTTTGCCGGGGGTGTCGGCCAGGGTGTGGGACACGCCCAGGTAGATCAGGCGGGCCTCTTCACGCCCGGAGATCACTTCTACCGGGTGCCCCAGGATCGCTTCGGCGCGGCGGATGAATTCGCCGCGGTTGCGCGCTTCGCGCAGGGCGTTGGTGCCGACGATTCGAACTGCGCCGTCAGGCATGCCACTGATCAGTTGGGCGAAACGCTTGAGGCAGTCCAGGCCGCGCTGCATGGACTCTTCGTTGAGCTGGCGCTCCTCGTTGATACCGGCGGCCAGCTGAACCTTCTCCCCGAGGCGCTCGAGGATGCGGATCTCGGTATGGTGGGCCTTGGCTACCACCATGTGGAAACTGTTGGAGCCCAGGTCTATAGCAGCGATCAAGGACAGATTCTTGGCTGTGGTTTGCGGCATGGTCATGGGGTCTCGGTCGATAACCCGGCAATCCTGCCACGATCCACGGCTGACGCCAACGCGCAGCGTATCAAGGCTTGATATGGGGCAGGTGGAACAGGAAATATGACCTTCCTGTGACAGGGTCGATATGAACCGTCATGCACAACTATAGTTACACTCAATCGTCCGCGACTTCCTGTCCGTCGCCGGTGCGGCTATGATGGGCCACGTTTTTTTTGCTTACGACCTTGGAGACTTCCATGAGCAGCGATCTTATCAAACACGTCACCGACGCCAGCTTCGAAGCCGACGTACTGAAGGCTGAAGGCCCGGTGCTGGTCGACTACTGGGCTGAATGGTGCGGCCCATGCAAAATGATCGCTCCGGTTCTGGACGACATCGCCACTACCTACCAGGGCAAACTGACCGTCGCCAAGCTGAACATCGACGAAAACCAGGAAACCCCGGCCAAGCACGGCGTGCGTGGCATCCCGACGCTGATGCTGTTCAAGAACGGCAACGTCGAGGCCACCAAGGTCGGCGCACTGTCCAAGTCTCAGCTGGCAGCCTTCCTGGACGCCAATATCTGAGTCAAAAAAGCCCCGCATTCGTCGGGGCTTTTCTTTATCTGGTGACTAGACGCCAGAAAATGCAGGTGTTACATTCGGCCTCGCACTGTTTCTTCGGTGCCCTCTGCACGCCGTCGCCGACGCATCCCTAATTCGAATCAGTACGCGATCCTGTCGCCATCTCTGCGGCGCGGCTTCATTAAGCCAGAAGCTTAATTCCCCCTTCTTACATGATTACGTCACTCCCCTTATGAACCTGACTGAACTCAAGCAAAAGCCGATTACCGATCTGCTCGAAATGGCCGAACAGATGGGCATAGAAAATATGGCCCGTTCGCGCAAGCAAGATGTGATTTTCTCCCTGTTGAAAAAGCATGCGAAAAGCGGCGAGGAAATCTCCGGTGACGGCGTGCTGGAGATTCTCCAGGACGGCTTCGGCTTCCTGCGTTCGGCTGATGCCTCTTACCTGGCCGGCCCGGACGATATCTATGTATCGCCAAGCCAGATCCGTCGCTTCAACCTGCGTACCGGCGACACCATCGTCGGCAAGATCCGCCCGCCAAAAGAAGGCGAGCGTTACTTCGCCCTGCTGAAAGTCGATACCATCAACTTCGACCGGCCGGAAAACGCGAAGAACAAGATCCTGTTCGAAAACCTGACGCCGCTGTTCCCCAACGAGCGCCTGAAGATGGAAGCCGGCAACGGCTCCACCGAAGACCTCACCGGCCGTGTTATCGACCTCTGCGCCCCGATCGGCAAAGGCCAGCGCGGCCTGATCGTCGCCCCGCCAAAAGCGGGCAAGACCATCATGCTGCAGAACATCGCGGCGAACATCACCCGTAACAACCCCGAGTGCCACCTGATCGTTCTGCTGATCGACGAGCGCCCGGAAGAAGTGACCGAAATGCAGCGCACCGTGCGCGGCGAAGTGGTCGCCTCCACCTTCGACGAGCCACCAACCCGCCACGTGCAGGTTGCCGAAATGGTCATCGAGAAGGCCAAGCGCCTGGTTGAGCACAAGAAAGACGTGGTCATCCTGCTCGACTCGATCACCCGTCTGGCCCGTGCCTACAACACCGTGATCCCGAGCTCCGGCAAGGTCCTGACCGGTGGTGTCGATGCCCACGCCCTGGAGAAGCCGAAGCGTTTCTTCGGTGCCGCGCGTAACATCGAAGAGGGCGGCTCGCTGACCATCATCGCCACCGCGCTGGTTGAAACCGGCTCGAAGATGGACGAAGTGATCTACGAGGAGTTCAAGGGCACCGGCAACATGGAGCTGCCTCTGGACCGCAAGATCGCCGAGAAGCGCGTCTTCCCGGCCATCAACATCAACCGTTCGGGTACCCGTCGCGAAGAGCTGCTGACCGCTGACGACGAACTGCAGCGCATGTGGATCCTGCGCAAGCTGCTGCACCCGATGGATGAAGTTGCCGCTATCGAGTTCCTGATCGACAAGCTCAAGCAGACCAAGACCAACGACGAGTTCTTCTTGTCGATGAAGCGCAAGTAAAACAGTTGCGGTACGCAAGAGCCGGGGCAACCCGGCTTTTTGCTATCTGTACTTTGGCTATTCTGGCCGGCCGGGTTAGGCGATACACTTTGCACCCCGACCGGTACGGCGAATACGAGGCTTTTGCATGCAGTATCGCGATTTGCGCGACTTTATCCGTGGCCTGGAACAGCGCGGCGAACTCAAGCGCATCCAGGTTCCGATCTCTCCAGTTCTGGAAATGACCGAAGTCTGCGACCGCACCCTGCGCGCCAAAGGCCCGGCCCTGCTGTTCGAGAAGCCAACGGGCTTCGACATTCCAGTGCTGGGCAACTTGTTCGGCACCCCGGAGCGGGTGGCCATGGGCATGGGCGCCGAGTCGGTCAGTGAGCTGCGCGAGATCGGCAAGCTGCTGGCCTTCCTCAAGGAACCTGAGCCGCCCAAAGGCCTCAAGGATGCCTGGTCGAAACTGCCCATCTTCAAGAAAGTCGTGTCTATGGCGCCGAAGGTGGTCAAGGATGCGGCCTGCCATGACGTCATCATCGAAGGCGACGATGTCGATCTGGGCATGCTGCCGGTGCAGCATTGCTGGCCGGGTGATGTGGCGCCGCTGATTACCTGGGGCCTCACGGTGACCCGCGGGCCGAACAAGGACCGCCAGAACCTGGGCATCTACCGTCAGCAGGTGATTGGCCGCAACAAGGTCATCATGCGCTGGCTCAGCCACCGGGGCGGCGCCCTGGACTATCGCGAATGGTGCGAGAAACACCCGGGCCAGCCGTTCCCGGTCTCCGTGGCCCTGGGGGCGGACCCGGCCACCATCCTTGGTGCAGTGACGCCGGTGCCCGACTCCCTGTCGGAGTATGCCTTCGCCGGGCTACTGCGCGGTAACCGGACCGAGCTGGTCAAATGCCGTGGCAACGATCTGCAAGTGCCGGCCACCGCCGAAATCATCCTCGAAGGGGTGATTCACCCAGGCGAGATGGCCCCGGAAGGTCCGTACGGCGACCATACCGGCTACTACAATGAAGTCGACAGCTTCCCGGTGTTTACGGTCGAGCGCATCACCCATCGACAAAAGCCTATCTACCACAGCACCTACACTGGCCGTCCACCTGATGAGCCGGCGATTCTCGGTGTGGCGTTGAACGAAGTGTTCGTGCCGATCCTGCAAAAGCAGTTCCCGGAGATCACCGACTTCTACCTGCCGCCTGAAGGCTGCTCCTACCGCATGGCGGTAGTGACCATGAAGAAGCAGTATCCGGGGCACGCCAAGCGCGTCATGCTCGGTGTCTGGTCGTTTTTGCGACAGTTCATGTACACCAAATTCGTTATCGTCACCGACGACGACATCAATGCCCGCGACTGGAATGATGTGATCTGGGCCATCACCACGCGCATGGACCCCAAGCGCGATACGGTGATGATCGACAACACCCCGATCGACTACCTGGACTTCGCCTCGCCGATCTCGGGCCTGGGGTCGAAGATGGGGCTGGATGCCACCCATAAATGGGCAGGTGAAAC
The DNA here is from genome assembly GCF_040438935.1 of Pseudomonas vranovensis. NCBI lineage: Bacteria > Pseudomonadati > Pseudomonadota > Gammaproteobacteria > Pseudomonadales > Pseudomonadaceae > Pseudomonas > Pseudomonas vranovensis. Next base: position 5,179,709 of record NZ_CP159259.1, read on the forward strand.
CACCCGTGAATGGGGACGGGTCATCGTCAAGGATGAAGCTGTCACCCGGCGGATCGATGAGCTGTGGAACCAGTTGGGAATAGACTAAATGCAGGTAACCTTGCAGCCGTCCGGGGCCGTGTTGGCACTCAAGCCCGGGGAAAGGATTCTGGATGCGGCGCGCCGACTCGGCTATGACTGCCCGCAGAGCTGTCGCAATGGCAACTGCCATGTCTGTGCCGCGTTGCTGGTTGAAGGCCGGGTGCGCCAAGAGGGCCAGGTGCGCGATCACGGTGAGCTGTTCACCTGTATCGCCGAGCCACTGGAGGATTGCGTCTTGTTGTGGGATGGCGTGCTCGCCCTGGGCGAGTTGCCGGTAAGGACACTGGCCTGTCAGCTGAGTGAGTGCGTCGAGGTCGGTGGCGACGTCTGGCGTGTGCGCCTGCGTGCGCCTGCCGGCAAGCCGCCGCGCTACCACGCTGGGCAGTACCTGATGATCGAACGCGAAGGCGGTGACAAGGCCGCCTTCTCACTGGCCTCGGCGCCCCATCGTGGGCGCGATCTGGAAATGCATGTGCTGGCCCGCGAGAACAGCGCCCAACAGCTGATCGAGCAATTGCAGCGTACGCGCATGGCACGGATCGAGATGCCGTTTGGCGATACCCACCTTGCCGAACTGCCCGAGGGGCCGCTGGTGTTGATCGCTGCTGGTACCGGCATGGCACAGATGCACAGCCTGCTCGAGCATTGCCGGGCCCAGGGCTTCAAGCACCCGGTCCATCTCTATTGGGGGGTTCGCCGTCCTGAAGATTTCTACGAGATCGAGCACTGGGACGAATGGGAGCGCTTGCCCAACCTGTTCCTGCACAAGGTCGTCAGTGACCTGTGTGGCTGGGAAGGGCGCTGCGGGATGCTGCATGAGGCGGTTTGTGAAGATTTGAGCGATCTGGCGGGTGTGCATGTTTATGCCAGCGGCTCGCCCAATATGATCTATGCCACCCTCGATGCGCTGGTTGACGCGGGAATGGACGCTCACCAGATGCGCGCCGATGTATTCGCTTATGCGCCGCGCGGTTGAATGAAGGAATAAGGCGCGCGGCAATAGCGTGCCGGATTTAATAGCCGCCGTTGTTGATGTCCGGCAGAAGGCTGATAATTATTGCCGGCAATGCAAATAACGTTCGCTACACTTGAAACAACACCCGGTTGTTAGCTCAAAGCCCTATTGCAGGGCGCTTCCGGGGCGAAGTGAGGCGTGTGTTGAATTCGCAATCTGCTGTACGGTAAGTACGCGGATAACGTATTCGTTTAACGTGACTCACTCCAGTAGTTCACGAGGAATTCTGGCGGCAGCTATGTCGGCGATCGAAACTGCATCTTTGAATGTGGCCTATCCTCCGTTGCTCGACTTTGGACAGCAACTGTCCCAGGAGCAACTTAGACTTTCGGTTCATCACACCATGTCCCGTCACCAGGGTGGTCCGGTCTGGTTGTTTGCCTATGGGTCGCTGATCTGGCGCCCGGAATGCAATGCAGCCGAGCGTCGGCGCGCCAGGGTACATGGTTACCATCGGGGTCTTTACTTGTGGTCCCACGCGCATCGGGGCACCCCGGAGTGCCCGGGCCTGGTCTTCGGCTTGGACCGTGGCGGTTCCTGCAGTGGTTTCGCCTACCGCTTGCCAGACGACTGCCTTGAAGAGTCCCTGCTGGCCCTGTGGCAGCGTGAAATGCCCTACCCGGCGTATCGGCCGCACTGGCTCAATTGCCGCCTTGATGACGGTACCAAGGTCCAGGCCCTGGGCTTTGTGCTGGAGCGACACCTGCCGTGTTACGCCGGCAACTTGCCAGACAACTTGCTCAGCATGGTTTTCGCCAACGCCAAGGGGCGTTATGGCAGTACCCGCGACTATGTCGAACAAACGCTCAATGCCCTGCGCAGCCATGCCATGCCTGATCGCAATCTGGAGGCCCGGTTCAAGCGGTTGTGACTGACGGATCGGGATCGCGGGGCAAGCCCTCCATACAAGATAATGAGAATTGTTACTTCGTCTGGAGGGCTCTGGCACGCTACTATCGCGCCTTTCGTATTTTTCGGACAGGCTAGGATCAAGGATGAAATGGTTTGCGGTTTTGCTATTGATGGCAGCAGGAATAGCGCAGGCGGATGTAGGGCTGGAGTTTGAAAAGAAGGTCGTTCCGGTCTATCCCGCCGAGATGCGCAAGGCGACTATTACCGGTTCCGTCAAAGTCGGTTTTCGGGTCATGGCCGATGGTACGGTCACTGATGTGAAGGTCATTCGAAGCAGTGAACCCGCCTTTGCCAATGCTGCCCTGGAAGCCGTTCGCCAATGGCGCTTCAAACCCTGGACTGTCTCCAAAGAGAACCCGGCATTTCTCGATGTGCGCAACGATCTGCATTTTCGTCTGAACGACAAGAAAGAGTGGTGGGACATCTATGAGCGCGCCGGCTTGGTGCTCAAGACCTGCAAGCAGTTCAACGAGGAAGTGGCGCTGTACCGCAAGGATGATCCGACCCGGTCGCTCGACGACATGGAAACCACGCTGGTATCGGTTCGCATGATGTCGAGCTTCAACGTCGATGGTGTCACCAGCTACAAAGAGTCGCGGGCCACCGCCGAGTCCTTCCAGAAGGCACTTCCCGGCATCATGAAGAAGTGCGAGACCTACCCAGGTGTCGACCTTGTCGATGTCTGGCCGGCCGCCTTGCGTGAACGCCTGATCCAGCGGCTGTAACGCCGCTGGAAGGCCACGGGTCAGCGAGTGGTGACGACCAGCTTGCCGACGGCCCGGCGCTGGCCCAGCGTATCGATGGCAGCCCCGGCTTCGGCCAACGGAAAGGTCTGCGATACCAGCGGCTTGAGTTTGCCCTCGGCGAACCAGGCAAACAGTTGCTTGAAGTTCGCCGCATTGTCTGCAGGCTGGCGCTGGGCAAACGCACCCCAGAACACGCCGATCACCGCCGCTCCCTTGAGCAGTGCCAGGTTCACCGGCAGCTCGGGGATGCGGCCGCTGGCAAAGCCCACCACCAGCAAGCGGCCGCTCCAGGCAATACCACGCACCGCCTGGTCGAACAGGTCGCCGCCGACCGGGTCGTAGATCACATCGGCGCCGTTGCCCCCGGTCAGGCGTTTGATTTCGTCCTTGAGGCTGTGCTCGCTGTAGTTGATCAGCTCATCGGCACCTGCTGCCTTGGCCACGGCAAGCTTCTCGGCGCTGCTCGCTGCTGCAATGACTCGCGCGCCCATGGCCTTGCCGATCTCCACTGCCGCAAGTCCCACACCCCCCGAGGCACCCAGCACCAGCAAGGTTTCGCCGGCCTGGAGCTGACCGCGCTGCTGCAAGGCATGCATCGAGGTGCCGTAGGTCATGCCGAAGGCGGCGGCCTGGGTGAAGTTCATCTGAGGCGGAATGGGCAGCACGTTGTAGGCCGGTACCGCCACCTGCTCGGCAAAACTGCCCCAGCCCGTGAGGGCCATGACCCGGTCACCAACCTTGAGATCGCTGACTTTTTCGCCCACCGCACTGACTACCCCCGCGGCTTCGCCTCCCGGAGAGAAAGGCAGCGGCGGTTGGAACTGGTACTTGCCCTCGATGATCAGGGTGTCGGGAAAGTTGACCCCGGCCGCATGCACATCCAACAGGATTTCGTTCTTCTTCGGGACGGGACTGGCAACCTCTTCCAGGACCAGGTTCTGCGCCGGGCCGAGGGTTTTGCACAACACTGCTTTCATCGGGACTATTCCTTTGCGCGTAGTGGCCGATAAGTGTAGGTGGGTCAGTTGCCGGGTCAACGAGCATGGCCCGCCCTGATAGGCCGGCATAAGCCCGGGCTTGGGATTGACCGGTGCGCTGGGTATGCTGGCGCCAACTGTTTGAGGAGCGAATTCGTGAAAGCGTGGATCTTGATGGTACTGGCCCTGATGCTGCCGATGGTGGCCATGGCCGAAGAAGCCAAGGAAGGAGTGCCGAAGGTCTCCTACATCTCGCTGAGCCCACCCTTTGTCGGCAACTACGCCCTTGATGGCAGCCCGAAGCTGCGCGTGTACAAGGCTGACGTGGCCCTGCGGGTCAACAGTGATGCGGCGGCCGCTGCGGTGCGCCACCACGAGCCATTGATCCGCAACCAGTTGGTGGCACTGTTCACCCAGCAGAACCTGGAAAGCCTGAGCAATGTCGAGTCCAAGGAAAAGCTGCGCCAGGAAGCTTTGAAGCAGGTTCAACAGGTGCTCGAGACCGAAGAAGGCAAGCCGCTGGTGGATGACCTGCTGTTCAACAACCTGATCGTCCAGTAGGCCGCTTCAGGTCTAGGACGTCAGGCTGCGGCGGAAGCGTCCCAGGGCAACTGCGAAAAACGCCAGGCCGATGGCGGCCAGGGCCAGTATGTCGGGCCAGACTACGCTCAGTCCGGCGTCACGGAACAAAATGGCGGCGCTCAGGCTGACGAAGTGGGTCGAAGGCGAGAGCTGCATGACCCATTGCAGCCATTGCGGCATGCTGTCCAGCGGTGTGCTGCCACCCGACAGCAACAGCATGGGGATGATCACCGGAATGGCCAGCAGGCCGAACTGCGGGGTCGAGCGGGCCAGTGTGGCGAGGAAGATGCCTAGCGACGTGCTGGCAAACAGATAGAGCGCCGTGACCGCCAGGAACAACCCCAGGGACCCTGCCAGCGGCACGCCCAGGGCACCTTTTACCACCACCTCCAACGACACCCAGGTACACAGCACCACCACCAGGGCGTTGCTGCCGATCTTCGCCAGCATGATTTCCAGCGCCGTCAGCGGCAGCACCAGCAGGTGATCGAGTGTGCCGTGTTCGCGTTCGCGCAGTAGCGCCGTGCCGGTCAGGACTATGGCCAGGATGGTGATGTTGTTGACGATCTGGATCACTGCCAGGAACCAGCCGCCTTCCAGGTTTGGGTTGAACAGTGCTCGGGGACTGATCAGCGCCGGGGTGTTGCTGGTGGCTGAACCCTGGTTGGCATAGTCGAGTAGCTCGCGTTCGAAAATCCGCCCGATGTACCCGGCGCCCATGAAGGCCTGGCTCATTGCCGTGGCGTCGACATTGACCTGCAACTCCGGGGAACGCCCTGCCAGCAGGTCAGTCTGGAAATTCACCGGGACGTTGATCACGAAGGTGTACAGGCCACTGTCCATGGCGTTGTCGAGCTGGTCGTAGGCCAGGGTTGCGGCCGGTTGGAACTCCGGAGGCTGAAGTGCCTCGGCAAGCTTGCGGGAAAGCTGGCTGTGATCTTCGTCCACGACGGCAACACTGGCGTTGTGTACGCCGATGATCGAGCCGGCCGCTGGCATATAGATCGCCACGCTGAAGGCATAGAGCAGAAACAGCAGCAGTACGCTGTCGTGGCGCAGGCTGGTCAGCTCCTTGAGGCCCAGGCGCAGAGTGTGTGCCAATCGATGCATCAGGCCTCCTGCTTCTTGAGCATAGCCAGGCTCAAGCCGGTAAAGCCGAGGAAGAACCCCAGCAGTGCCAGGCACTGTGGCCACAGCTCACGTAGGCTCAGGGCCTTGGTGAAGGTGCCGACGGCGATGTCGAGAAAGTAGCCGGCCGGAAAGAGCTGCCCCATCAGCGCCGCCGAGCCGTCGAGCGACGAGCGCGGGACGATCAGGCCGGAGAACTGGATGGTCGGCAGGCTGGTGATGATCATGGTGCCGAGAATCGCGGCGATCTGGGTGCGGGTGAACGCCGAGATCAGCAAGCCCAGGCTGGTGGTCGCCAGCAGGTACAGGAACCCGCCCAGGGCCAGGGTCAGGGCACTGCCTTTGAACGGCACGCCGAACAACCAGCGGTTCATGGCCACCAGTAACGCCAGGTTGACCAGGCTGATCGCCAGGTATGGCGCTTGCTTGCCGAGCAGGAACTCCAGGCGGGTCAAGGGTGTTGCGTAGAAGTTGGTGATCGACCCGAGCTCTTTTTCGCGCACGATGCCCAGGGCCGTGAGCATGGCCGGAATGAACGCCAGGATCAGCGCCATGACCCCGGGGCCGATGGCGTTGACGCTGACCACGTCCTGGTTGTAGCGAAAGCGGGTTTCCAGGCGTACCGGGGATTGTCCGGGCACGGCGTTGCTGCTCAGGGCGGCGAGTTGTTCAAGGTTGGCCTGATGCACGGCCTCGACATAGTTGCGGCTGGTCTCGGCGCGAAACGGCATGCCGCCATCGAGCCAGGCGGCTACCACCGGTTGCCGCCCTGCGTGCAGGTCGCGGCCAAAGCCGGGGGGAATCTCCAGGGCCAGTTTGATTTCCGAGCGCTGCAGGCGCTTGTGCAATTGTGCCGAGTCGCGAATAGGTGGTTGCTCTTCAAAGTAGCGCGAGCCGCGGAACGCCTCCAGGTAGGCCCGGCTTTGCGGGCTTTGATCCTGGTCGTAGACGGCGAAGGCGAGGTTCTCGACGTCCAGTGAAATGCCGTAGCCGAAAATCACCATCATGAACAATGCACCTGCCAGGGCGAACGCCAGGCGCACTTTGTCGCGCAGCAGTTCCTTGCCTTCGCGGGTGGCCACGGCGAACAGGCGCTTGATGCTGAAGCCCTGGCGCAGCGCTGAGGGCACTGCGCCAGGTGGGGTTTCGAGCGGGGTGGTTGTGTCGGGCGTACTGCTCGCGCCTTGTGCGTGCTCAAGACAGGTGACGAAAGCGTCTTCCAGCGTGGCGCCGGCAAACTGCTGTTGCAGGGCGGCGGGGGTGTCACAGGCCAGCACCTTGCCGGCGTGCATCAGGGAGATGCGGTCGCAGCGCAAGGCTTCGTTCATGAAGTGGGTGGACAGGAAGATAGTCACGCCCTGGTCCCGCGATAATTCGATCAGCAAGCGCCAGAAGTCGTCGCGGGCAGCTGGGTCGACGCCTGATGTCGGTTCGTCGAGGATCAGCACTTCAGGCCGGTGCAGCACTGCCACTGCCAGCGACAGGCGCTGGCGCAACCCCAAAGGCAGGGCGCCGGATTGCTGGTCGGCGATTTCGCCCAGGTCGAAGCGCTCGATCAGTTCGGCGATGCGCGGCGCGCTTTCGGCCTTGGGCAGATCGAACAGGCGCGCGTGCAGCTCCAGGTTCTGGCGCACGCTGAGTTCGCCATACAGCGAGAAACTCTGGGACATGAAGCCGACACGCTTGCGTGTGGCCAGGTCCTTGGCATCGACCGGACGGCCCAACAACGTGGCGCTGCCTTCGCTGGCGGGCATCAGGCCGGTGAGCACTTTCATGGTGGTGGTCTTGCCGCATCCGTTGGAACCGAGAAAGCCGAAGATTTCACCGCGACCGATGGCAAAGCTGACCTTGTTCACCGCAGTGAAGTCGCCAAAGCGCAAGGTCAGTTCGTGCGCTTCGATGGCAATGGTGGCATCGCCTTCGGGCCGGGGTGGGATTTGCAGGGGTTGTGCGTTGTGGGCGCTGTCGCCCTGGAAGTGGGTGAAGGCATCATCCAGCTTGCCGCTGGGGGTGACGCTGGCAAGGGTCTGGCTCAGGCCCGAGGCGATCAGCTTGCCGCGATCGAGCATCAGGCAGTGTTCGAATTGCTCGGCCTCTTCCATGTAGGCGGTGGCGACCAGCAGCGTGAGTTGCGGTCGCTCCTCGCGAACCTGCTCGACCAGCTCCCAGAAGCGTCGACGTGACAACGGGTCTACCCCGGTGGTCGGTTCGTCGAGGATCAACAGATCCGGCTCGTGGATCAGGGCACAACACAAACCGAGCTTTTGTTTCATGCCGCCCGATAGTTTCCCCGCCGGGCGGTCGGCAAAGCGCGCAAGGTCGGTTGCCAGCAGCAGGCCGTGCATGCGCTGCTCGCACTCGGCCGTGCTCAGTCCGAACAGGGTGGCAAAGAAGCGGATGTTTTCGCTGATCGAAAGCTCAGGGTAGAGGTTGCCACCCAGGCCCTGGGGCATGAAGGCGATGCGTGGGTACAGGCTGTTGCGATGGCGCCGTTTGCGAATCGAGCCGCCCAGCACCGAGAGTTCGCCGTCTTGCAGCTTTTTCACCCCGGCGATCAGGCCGAGCAGGCTGGACTTGCCAGCACCGTCCGGGCCGATCAGGCCGCAGCGGGTGCCGGCGGGAAGGTCGAAGGTGATATCCAGCAGGGCATCCAGCTTGCCGTAGCGGTGGCTGATGCCCGCGGCTTGAAGCGCAAGCGCATTCATTGCAGATTGGCCGGCCAGTCCACTTCAGCGGTGCGCACATAACCTGCCCCGGGCATGCCGGGCTTGGCTTGCGGCACGGCGCTGGGCTCGGTCAGGCGCAGCTTGACCCGGAACACCAGTTTTTGCCGCTCGTCGCGGGTTTCCACCTGCTTGGGAGTGAACTGGGCCTTGGCAGCTACAAAGGTTATTTTGGCCGGCAGGGCTTTTTCCGGCAGGGCGTCGAGCACCACGCGGGCCTGGTCGCCTACGGCCAGGCGACCTGTGGTGGACGCGGGCAGGTAGAGGTTCATGTACTGATCGTTCGGGTCGATCAGCATCAGCACGCGACCACCGGCACCGAGTACTTCGCCAGGTTCGGCCAGGCGCAGCTGAATGACGCCATCAATGGGGGCGCGCAGGCTGGCGTCGTCGATCTCGCTGGTGAGTTGGGCTACCTGGGCTTGGGCAGCACCGATGGCTGCCTTGATTGCGGCCAGCTGGGCGCGTGCTGCAACCACGGCGGAATTGGCGGTGTCGTAGCGAGCCTGTTGTTGATCGAGCAACTGCTGGCTAGCGTATTTGCGCTGGAAGATTTCCCGAACCCGCTTGAGTTCCTGGCTGGCCAGCAACAGCTCGCTCTGGCGCAGTTGCACGTTGGCCTGGGCGGCGGAGTAGTTTTCCTGGGCGCGCAGCACTTCGGCCTCGGCCTGGTTGCGTTGCGCTTCGAGGGTGCGGGTATCGATACGTGCCAGCAACTGGCCCTTGCCGACTGTGTCGCCTTCGTCGACCAGCACTTCGGCCAGGCGGCCGGGAATCTTGCTGGCAATCTGCACTTCGGTGGCTTCGAGTCGGCCGTTGCCCATGCTCAGGCCGTCGGGCAGGCGATCATGCAACGACTTCCAGTAGCCCAGGCCACCAGCGGCCAAGAGCAAGGCGATCAAGGCGCCGGCGAAGAGTTTCGGGGTATGTTGGCTCATCAGTCTGCATCCTGCTGCATTCGCGTCAGATTGTGACGCGGCACCGGTCCTGGTGCGTTGATGTTCGTCAAATGTGCGGCAATCCTACCCGGTTTAACGCAAAGCGAGTACTGCGGCCCATTGTTCAGGGGTAACAGGCATCACCGACAGGCGGCTGCCTTTTTGTACCAGGGGCAGTTCAGCCAGGGCGGCCTGCTGTTTCAGGTAACCGAGACCGAGGACTTTGCTGAAGGTTTCGACGTGGGCTACATCGACGGCGCTCCAAGGGTTCTTCTCGTCATTGGCCTTGGCGTCGAAATAATGGCTTTGCGGATCCAGCGCGGTCGGGTCGGGGTAGGCTGCCGCGCTGATGCGGGCAATGCCGGCGATACCCGGCTCGGGGCAGCTGGAGTGGTAGAAGAAAAACTGGTCACCCACTGCCATGCTGCGCAAGAAGTTACGCGCCTGGTAGTTGCGAACGCCGTCCCAGCGCGCTTCTTTCAGGCGCGCCAGATCCTTGATCGACAGTTCATCTGGCTCGGATTTCATCAGCCAATAGGCCATGGATGTTGCTCCTGACAAAATTTGTAATAACCTCTTTTATCAAACCGACGGTCGGTTGGCGTCAAGGTTTGCGTGTTGCCGCAGGTTGTCGGAGAATGCGCCCATTTTAAGCTTGACGCTGCTGCAACCATTAAAAAACGTTGCTGACAACGTGATCAGTTTGCCTTAGGGGGGCAATCGATGAATCGCAAACCGGACTTGCTCTGGATTCTGGTATTTCTGTTCGGTTTGGGTGTTGTCACTACCGGTTATGCGCAAAGCCTTTGGGAACGCAAGCTCGACGCCCCTTACGAAATGCCGGTCAATCCGCAACAGCGTTAATCGCCTTGCTGGCGCCTTCAGGAAGGCGCCAGGTACCAGGCACGGTCCGATACCGTGCCTTGCAACGGTACATCCCAACTGGCCTGGGCCAGCTTTTCGACCTTCTGACACTCATGGGCCAGGCCCAGCAGCAACGGCTTTTTCCAGGCCTTGCGGCGTGCCTGATAGGCCAGGCTTCGATCATAGAAGCCACCGCCCATGCCCAGTCGTCCTCCCACTTCATCAAATCCCACCAGCGGTAGCAGGATCAGGTCCAGCGCCCAGATCGGACGCTGCCGAGCCAGGCTGATGTGCGGTTCCGGAATGTGGAAGCGGTTCGGTCGCAGCTTTTCACCGGGCTCGATACGCTGGAAGACCATTTTGCACTTCGGCCAGGCGTGCAGAACCGGCAGATAAGTACGCTTGCCACGACGCTGTGCTTCGCGCAGCAGCAGGCGCGGGTCGATCTCGCAGTCGTTGGGCAGGTAGAGGGCGATGTGCCGGGCGCGGCGGAAGAGGGGGTGCTGGGCCAGTTGACGATACAGGCCTTGCGCGGCCTGACGTTGCTGGGCCGGGCTCAAGGCTCGACGGGCATCACGTAGTAGGCGGCGAAGCTGGGGGCGGGTGAGCGGCGCGGTGTCGGTCATGGCACAGGCGTTCCCAGAGAGGGCTGTCACGCTTGGGTGACAGCTCGATTGCCCGCTGGATGGCGCGAGCAGAGGTAATTCAGGCTCCCCGACGAACCGCTGTCGGTGTAGCCCTTGAACCCGAAAGTTCAAGGTGGAGATTGCAGGAGGCGTTAAGGCTTTCCGTCAAGCGGACATGCACACCGGCCCCACGTGCAACCCCCGTGGTTGTGCGTATCGGCTCAGGGACATGACCGACTGGCAAGCACTCCAGGGAGTGGCGCCAGTATACTGAAACTCAACTGGTTTTTGTATCCGCATCGTCGGTCAGCGCCTGGTCGACACGATCGAGCAGGTCACGCACCTGTTCACGGGTCGCGCCACCGGCGGGTGCTTCGGGGCGTTCCTGGTTGTGCAGCAGGTCGTGGGTAATGTTCAACGCCGCCATCACGGCGATACGGTCGGCGCCGATCACCTTGCCGCTGCTGCGGATCTCGCGCATCTTGCCATCGAGGTAGCGGGCTGCACTGACCAGGTTGCTGCGCTCTTCGGGCGGGCAGATGATCGAATACTCTTTGTCGAGGATCTGAACGGTGACGCTATTGCTTGAACTCATGAGTCTTGCTCCAGGGCCTTGAGCCGCGAAATCATCGATTCGACCTTACGCCGGGCGATTTCGTTTTTTTCGATGAGGTGGGCGCGCTCCTCGCGCCAGGACTTTTCCTGAGCTAATAGGAGTGCATTTTGCCGTTTTAGTTGCTCGACTCGCTCAATCAGCAGTTCGAATCGGCCCATCAGCGTTTGCAGATCGTTCTCTTGCATTGGTTGCCACTCGATTCGGTCTGGCGGGTGGTTGCCCGGATTATGCCCCGGCCTGCCCCGAGTTGGCCGCGTCGATGGTCTTGGCGCGCCTGCCGGTGCTAGGATACAAGGTCTTCATTCTAGTCATTGCGCCGTCTGGCGCCTAGTTGCCCATGCCCAATACCAATTCGCCGTACACCGCCTTCGCCACCTTGCTCAACAACAATGGGCATCCTGTTTCCCCTGCCGAACTGCACGGGCTGTTGCTCGGGCGCAGCTGTGCAGGGGCGGGCTTCGATGCCGAGGGCTGGTTGGCTGACGCCGCTCAGCTGCTCGAGGTCGAACCTTCTGACAACGTTCGTAACGCTTTGATCGGCCTGCAGGAAATGGTCAAGGGCGAACTCACTAGCGACGATATCACTGTCGTGCTGTTGTTGCCCGGTGACGAGTTGCCCCTGACCGATCGTGCTGCCGCGCTGGGCCAATGGTGCCAGGGGTTCATTTCCGGATTCGGCCTGAACGCCGGCGGCAAGGAACTGAGCACTGAGGCGAAGGAAGTGCTGCAGGACCTGGTCGCTATTTCCCAGGTGCAAGACGCCCTGGAAGAATCCGAAGACGGCGAAAACGACTATATGGAAGTAATGGAGTACCTGCGCGTCGCTCCCCTGCTGCTGTACACGGAGCTGGCCAAGCCAGTCGAGCCTGCAGCCAAACCGTCGCTGCACTGATTCTACAGAGGGGCCCACCTGCCCATGAGCCATATCCCCAAGTCGGAATACGCCCGTCGACGCAAGGCGCTGATGGCGCAGATGGAGCCCAACAGCATTGCCATATTGCCTGCCGCCGCAGTTGCCATTCGCAACCGTGACGTTGAGCATGTATATCGACAGGACAGCGATTTCCAGTACCTGAGCGGCTTTCCCGAGCCTGAAGCGGTAATTGCCCTGATCCCCGGCCGTGAGCACGGTGAATATGTACTGTTCTGCCGCGAGCGCAATCCGGAGCGCGAACTCTGGGATGGCCTGCGCGCGGGCCAGGAAGGCGCGATCCGCGACTTCGGCGCCGATGACGCCTTTCCCATTACCGATATCGACGACATCCTGCCCGGCCTGATCGAAGGCCGCGACCGGGTCTATTCGGCCATGGGCAGCAACCCCGAGTTCGATCGCCACCTGATGGAGTGGATCAACGTGATCCGCTCCAAGGCCCGGCTCGGTGCCCAGCCGCCGAACGAATTCGTTGCCCTGGATCATTTGCTTCACGACATGCGCCTGTATAAATCGGCAACTGAAGTGAAAGTGATGCGCGAGGCCGCCGAGATCTCCTCCCGCGCCCATGTGCGGGCCATGCAGGCCTGTCGCGCGGGCTTGCGCGAGTACAGCCTGGAGGCAGAGCTGGACTACGAGTTTCGCAAGGGCGGGGCGAAGATGCCGGCCTATGGTTCGATCGTTGCTGCCGGACGCAACAGTTGCATTCTTCACTATCAGGAGAACGATGCACTGCTCAAGGACGGCGACCTGGTGTTGATCGATGCCGGGTGCGAGATCGATTGCTACGCCAGCGACATCACCCGCACCTTCCCGGTCAGCGGGCGGTTTTCGCCGGAGCAGAAGGCAATCTACGAGCTCGTGCTCAAGGCTCAGGAAGCAGCATTCGCGGTCATCGCCCCAGGCAAGCACTGGAACCACGCCCATGAGGCTACGGTCCAGGTGATCACCGAAGGGCTGGTGGAGCTTGGCCTGCTCAAGGGCAAGGTCGAGGAACTGATCGAGAGCGAGGCCTATCGGGCCTTCTATATGCACCGCGCCGGGCACTGGCTGGGCATGGATGTACATGATGTCGGCGAATACAAGGTGGGTGGTCAGTGGCGGGTGCTTGAACCCGGCATGGCCCTGACCGTGGAACCGGGCATCTACATCGGTGCCGACAACCAGAGTGTTGCAAAGAAGTGGCGTGGCATTGGTGTACGTATCGAGGATGACGTAGTGGTAACCAAGCAGGGCTGTGAAATCCTGACCTCCGGCGTGCCGAAAGCGGTCGCCGAAATCGAAGCCTTGATGGCTGCCGCGCGTAGTGTCGCGGCATGAATCGAGTAAACCTGGCAATTATCGGTGGTGGCCTGGTTGGCGCAAGCCTGGCCCTGGCCTTGCAGGCCGGTGCCAAGGCGCGTGGCTGGAGCATTCTGCTGATCGAACCCTTCGCGCCGGGCGATACCTACCAGCCAAGTTATGACGCACGCTCCTCGGCGTTGTCCTTTGGTACTCGCCAGATCTACGAACGCCTGGGCCTTTGGCAGCAGATCAGCCGCCGCGCCGAACCGATCCGGCAGATCCAGGTGTCCGACCGTGGCCGCTTCGGCTCCACACGCCTCGATGCGCTGGAAGAGGGCGTCCCGGCCCTGGGTTACGTGGTAGAGAACGCCTGGCTCGGCCAGTGCCTGTGGAAAGGCCTGGATGCCGACGTGGTCAGTTGGCGTTGCCCGGCGCAAGTAACGGCCATGCAGGCCCTCGAAGATGGCTATCGGCTGTCGCTCGATGATGACACCACCGTTGAGTGCGACCTGGCAGTCCTGGCCGATGGCGGCCGCTCCGGTCTGCGTGAACAACTGGGCATTCATGTCAGCCAGCGCCCGTACAACCAGAGCGCGCTGATCGCCAATATCACCCCGAGCGAAGCCCATTGCGGGCAGGCGTTCGAGCGCTTCACCGATGAAGGCCCGATGGCCCTTCTGCCGTTGCCGGAAAACCGCTGTGCGTTGGTCTGGACCCGCGCCGGCATGGACGCAAAGCGCCTGGCAGAGCTGGACGAGCGCAGCTTCTTGTCCGAGTTGCAGGACGTGTTTGGCTATCGCCTGGGCACGTTGCGCCAGGTCGGTGCGCGGCATTTGTATCCCTTGTCGCTGGTTGAAGCACAGGAGCAGGTGCGCTCGCACCTGGTCGTGCTGGGCAATGCCGCTCACAGCCTGCACCCGATCGCCGGGCAAGGCTTCAACCTGTCGCTGCGCGATGTGCAGTCGCTGGCTGAAGGGCTGTTGGCAGGCCCGGCGGTCCCCGGTGATTTCGCCACCCTGCAGGCTTACCGCGAGCGTCAGCGTCTGGACCAGGACCTGACGGTGGGCTTCTCCGACCGCGTTACCCGGTTGTTCGGCAGCGCGCAGCCGTTGGTGGCTGCCGGACGTAACCTGGGGCTGCTGGGGCTTGATCTGTTGCCGCCGGCCAAACGCTGGTTCGCCCGTCAGGCCATGGGCCTGGGAACTCGTCCGGACCCGCGGAGCTAAGCATGAGCGATTCGCGAAAACTGGCACGGCGTGCGCGCATGCTGCGCTGGCTGCTGAATGTGTACCCGCCCTACATTGGCGCCGGTATCCGCGTGCAGAGCATCAGCCCTGACCTGCGCCAGGTGAAGGTGCGCATGGGCTTGCACTGGTTCAACCGCAACTATGTCCATACCCAGTTCGGCGGCAGCCTGTATTCGATGGTCGATCCGTTCTACATGCTGATGCTGATGGAACTCCTGGGCCGCGAGTACATCGTCTGGGACAAGGCCGCCAGCATCGACTTCATTTCACCGGGCAAAGGCCCGGTATTTGCCGAGCTGTGTATTGATGACGACTTGCTGACCGATATTCGCGAACACACCGCAGGCGGCAAGAAATACCTGCCACGACTTCAGGTCGATATCCGAGATGCTGCCGGCGAGCTGGTGGCACGGGTCGACAAAACCCTTTATGTGCGGCTCAAGCCGCAAGCGAGACAGGCTTAAGGCATGGAAATGCGCGCAGATCTGTTGATTGTCGGTGCCGGTATGGTCGGCAGCGCCCTGGCCCTGGCATTGCAGCACAGCGGCCTGGAGATACTCCTGCTTGATGGCAGCCCGCTGTCGATCAAACCCTTCGATGATCAGTCTGCCTTCGAACCGCGCGTCAGCGCCCTGTCGATGGCCAGCCAGCGCATCCTCGAGCGGGTGGGGGCCTGGCAGGGCATCAGCGACCGACGCTTGAGCCCCTACTCGGACATGCGTGTATGGGATGGCAGTGGCACCGGCCAGATCCATTTTTCGGCCGCCAGTGTGCATGCCGAAGTACTGGGGCACATTGTCGAGAACCGGGTGGTGCAGGACGGATTGCTCGAACGCCTGCACGACAGCGAGATCGGTTTGCTGGCCAACGCGCGCCTGGAGCAGATGCGTCGTTCGGGTGACGAGTGGCTGCTGACACTCGCCGATGGCCGCACCTTGCGTGCGCCACTGGTCATCGCCGCCGATGGTGCCAACTCTGCAGTGCGGCGCCTGACCGGTTGCGAAACCCGCGAGTGGGATTATCTGCATCATGCCATCGTCACCAGCGTGCGCTGCGCCGAGCCGCACCAGGCCACGGCCTGGCAGCGTTTCACTGATGACGGTCCGCTGGCCTTCTTGCCGCTGCTGCGCGATGGCCAGCAAGACTGGTGCTCGATTGTCTGGTCGACCACGCCGGAGCAGGCCGAACACCTAATGGGCCTGCCCGACGAAGCTTTCTGTGCCGAACTCGAGCGCGCCTTCGAAGGCCGACTCGGCGCTGTGTTGCAGGCCGACCCTCGGGTCTGCGTGCCGTTGCGCCAGCGTCATGCCAAGCGTTACGTGGCCGAGGGCCTGGCCCTGATCGGCGATGCCGCCCACACTATCCATCCGCTGGCCGGGCAGGGCGTCAACCTGGGCTTTCTCGATGCCGCGGTGCTGGCCGAGGAACTGCAGCATGCCTATGAGCGTGGCGAGCGGTTGGCCGACGTACGTGTGCTGAGCCGCTACGAGCGCCGTCGCATGCCACACAACCTCGCACTGATGGCAGCCATGGAAGGTTTTGAGCGCCTGTTCCAGGCTGACCCGCTGCCGTTGCGCTGGTTGCGCAACAGTGGTCTGAAATGGGTGGAGCAACTGCCCGAGGCCAAGGCACTGTTCGTTCGCCAGGCCATGGGCTTGACCGGTGATCTGCCGGATCTGGCACGCGCTTGAGGCCTGGTAACATCTGGTAACTCCTCCCCGGTGAGTTCGGTTGAGAAGGCAAATGGGATTAACTACCATTTGCGCCTCTATTTATCTCCGAGGACTGCACCATGTTGCCACGCAAGCACGTATTGGCCGCCCTGGCTCTGACCCTGTTGGGCGGCACTGCCCAGGCGGCAGACGAGGTGGTGGTGTATTCCTCGCGCATCGACGAGTTGATCAAGCCGGTGTTCGATGCCTACACCGCCAAGACGGGCGTGAAGGTGAAGTTCATCACCGACAAGGAAGCGCCGCTGATGCAGCGCATCAAGGCTGAAGGCCAGAATGCCACAGCCGACCTGCTGCTCACCGTCGACGCCGGCAACCTCTGGCAGGCCGAGCAGATGGGCATTCTGCAGCCGATCAAGTCCGATGTTATCGACGCCAACATTCCCAAGCAGTACCGTGCCTCGTCCCACGACTGGACCGGCCTGAGCCTGCGCGCCCGGACCATCGCCTACTCCACCGAACGGGTCAAGCCAGAAGAGCTGAGCACCTATGAAGCCCTGGCCGACAAGAACTGGGAAGGTCGCCTGTGCCTGCGTACGGCGAAGAAGGTCTACAACCAGTCGTTGACTGCCACCCTGATCGAAACCCACGGTGAGAAGAAAACCGAGGAAATCATCAAGGGCTGGGTCAACAACCTGTCCACCGATGTGTTCTCCGACGATACCGCGCTGTTGCAGGCCATCAATGCCGGCCAGTGCGATGTCGGTATCGTCAACACCTACTACTACGGTCGCCTGCACAAACAAGACCCGAAGCTGGCGGTCAAGCTGTTCTGGCCCAACCAGGCTGACCGCGGTGTCCACGTAAACCTCTCGGGTATCGGCCTGACCAAGTACGCCCCGCATCCGGAAGCCGCCAAGAAGCTGGTGGAGTGGATGACCGGTGAAGAAGCCCAGAAGCTTTTCGCCGATGTGAACCAGGAATTCCCGGCCAATCCGAAAGTGAAGCCCTCGGAAGAAGTTGCCGCCTGGGGTTCGTTCAAGGCCGACTCCATTCCGGTGGAAATCGCTGGCAAGCGCCAGGCTGAAGCGATTCGCTTGATGGATCGGGCTGGCTGGAACTAAGCGCAAGGCTTTATCCTTCATGAGGCCGCTCCTGCATCTGCAGGAGCGGCCTTGTGCCGCCTGATGGGATCGCGGGGCAAGCCCGCTCCTACAACCGAGATTTTTGTTTTGGCTCACCCCGCCCAACGTCGCTGGTATCCCCTGGTTTTTGTCATTGCTGCCCTGGTGCTGCTGCCCCTGAGCGTGCTGCTGTTGTCCTGGCAGTCGGTCGACATGCAGATCTGGTCGCACCTGCTGGACACCCAGATGAGCCGCCTGTTGGGCAACACCCTGACCCTGATTGTCGGTGTGGGCATGGGCGTTACCGTGCTCGGCGTGAGCCTGGCCTGGCTCACCAGCCTCTGCGAATTCCCCGGGAGACGCTGGTTGGACTGGGCGCTGATGCTGCCGTTTGCCATCCCTGCGTACGTGCTGGCGTTCGTTTTTGTCGGACTGCTGGATTTTGCCGGACCGGTGCAGACCCTGATGCGCGAGTGGTTCGGCCCCATGCGCTTGCCACGGGTGCGCTCCACCGGTGGGGTGATCATTGTCCTGGTGCTGGTGTTCTACCCCTACGTCTACTTGCTGGCACGCACCGCGTTCATGGCCCAGGGTAAAGGCTTGATGGAGGCGGCGCGGGTGCTGGGGCACTCGCCCTTGCAGGCGTTCTGGCGGGTGGCAATGCCCATGGCCCGCCCTGCCATCGGTGCGGGTGTTGCCTTGGCGTTGATGGAGACGCTGGCGGATTTCGGCGCCGTCTCGGTGTTCAACTTCGACACCTTCACCACCGCGATCTACAAGACCTGGTATGGCTTCTTCAGCCTTTCCAGTGCGGCTCAACTTGCCAGTCTGTTGCTGTTGGTGGTGATGCTGGTGCTGTATGGCGAGCGTCGCGCGCGTGGCGCGGTGCGTGGCAGTAATGAGCGGCCAAGGGGCAAGGCGTTGTACCACCTGCGTGGTGTCAAGGCGCTGGCTGCCAGTGGCTGGTGCTTGCTGGTGTTCGCCTGCGCGTTTGTCATTCCGGTCATCCAGTTGCTGGTGTGGTTCTGGCAGCGGGGGCGGTTTGACCTGGATGAGCGGTATGCCGCCCTGATCCTGCATACCCTCTACCTGGGGGCGATGGCGGCGTTGATCACCGTGTGTGTGGCGCTGGTGCTGGCCTTTGCCCGGCGCCAGGCGCCGACCACGGCCATCGGCGCCGGTGTCGGCCTGGCCAACCTCGGGTATGCGCTGCCAGGCTCGGTACTGGCTGTGTCGATCATGTTGGCGTTCAGCTACCTCGACAACCACTTGGTCGTCCCGCTCTCGAATTGGCTGGGCGGCGCAGGCAGGCCATTGCTGCTGGGGAGTCTGTTCGCGCTGTTGCTGGCCTACCTGGTGCGCTTCATTGCTGTCGCCTACGGCCCGCTGGAAAACAGCCTGGACCGGATCAGGCCGTCGCTGCCCGAGGCTTCCCGCAGCCTTGGTGTCAGTGGTCCAAGATTGTTTTTCAAGGTGTATCTGCCGTTGCTGGTACCCGGGGCCTTGAGTGCAGCCTTGCTGGTGTTCGTCGATGTGCTGAAGGAAATGCCCGCGACTTTGCTGATGCGCCCGTTCGGCTGGGATACCCTGGCGGTGCGTGTGTTTGAAATGACCAGCGAAGGCGAGTGGGCGCGGGCTTCGCTGCCTGCCCTGACGCTGATCCTGGTCGGTCTGTTGCCGGTCATCGGTCTGATTCGACGTTCAGCCAGGCACATCGGTCAAACGCGCTGAAGGGTGTAAGCCTTCCAGCTTGCAGCTACAATGCGCGGCATTCGCTGCGGTCGGTCCTACAGACCAGGTAGCTGCAATGCTGCCTTCAGCCGCTAGCTTCGCCACGCCCGGAAGGAGAAACCCATGGGACAGCGTACGCCTCTTTATGACCTGCACTTGGCGCTAGGCGCCAAGATGGTCGATTTTGGCGGTTGGGACATGCCCCTGCATTATGGCTCGCAAGTCGAGGAGCACCATCAGGTGCGCCGTGACTGTGGGGTGTTCGATGTCTCCCATATGACCGTGATCGATGTTCAAGGCGCGCAGGCCGAAGTCTGGTTGCAGCACCTGCTGGCCAACGATGTCGGTCGTCTGAACGAACCTGGCAAAGCCCTGTACAGCACCATGCTCGACGAACAAGGCTTTGTGATCGATGACATGATTGTCTACCGCTGCGATGACGGTTATCGCCTGGTGGTCAACGCCTCGACCCGCGACCAGGACATGGCTTGGCTCAATGCCTGCAAAGGCAGCTACGAGGTCGAGCTGCATGAGCGTCCGGAGCTGGCCATTCTTGCTATCCAGGGGCCCGAAGCCAGGACCAGGGTCGCTGAACTGGTCAGCGCGGCGCGCTCCGCGCTGATCCGCGATCTCAAGCCCTTTGAAGGTCGTGCCGAAGGTGACTGGTTTGTCGCTCGCACCGGCTACACCGGTGAAGATGGCCTGGAAATAATCCTGCCCGCCTTGCAGGCGCCGGCGTTCTTCAACGACCTGGTGGGCGCGGGCATTGCCCCCAGCGGCCTGGGCGCGCGCGATACCTTGCGTCTCGAAGCGGGCATGAACCTGTACGGCCAGGACATTGACCAGGCCCATACCCCCCTGACCTCCAACCTTGGCTGGAGCATCGCCTGGAAGCCGGCCGGTCGTGACTTCATTGGCCGCAATGGTTTACTGGCGGAAATCGAGCACGGCGTCGAGCAGAAACTCGTCGGCCTGGTGCTCGAGGAGCGTGGCGTACTGCGTGCCCATCAAGTGGTGCGCGTGAACGGTATTGGCGAAGGAGAGATCACCAGTGGTAGTTTCTCCCCTACGCTGAGCAAATCGATCGCGCTGGCGCGGGTGCCGATGGCAACCGCCGATCGTGCCGAGGTGGAAATTCGCGGCAAGTGGTACCCGGTGCGGGTGGTCAAGCCGACCTTCGTGCGCCATGGCAAGATTCTGATCTGAACCTATTCTGGCGGGCTTACCGCTGACCCTATCGAGGACAACAAGATGAGCAATATCCCCGCCGACCTGCGTTTTGCCGAGAGCCACGAGTGGGCCAAGCTGGAAGCCGATGGCAGCGTGACCGTCGGCATCAGCGACCACGCCCAGGAAGCCCTGGGTGACGTGGTGTTCGTCGAACTGGCGGAAATCGGCAAGGTGTTCGCCGCAGGGGATGCAGCCGGCGTGGTCGAGTCGGTCAAGGCAGCCTCGGATATCTACGCGCCGGTCAGCGGCGAAGTGATCGCGGTGAACGAGGCGCTGGCCGACAGCCCCGAGTCGCTGAACAGCGACCCCTATGCCAGCTGGATCTTCAAGCTCAAGCCGAGCGACAAGGCCGAACTGGACAAACTGCTCGACGCCGCCGGCTACAAAGCTGCCATCGGCGAATAGTTTTCACACAAAGCGGCAATCTCTTCCTAGACTCAATATGCCTCGACTGGTCGGGGCTTGGTCTAGGAAGAGAGAGCCGCTATGTCCCAGTCGCCGTCCCTGAGCCAACTGCACGACCCCAATCCTTTCCTGCGTCGCCACCTGGGCCCCGATGCCCCGGAGCAGCAGGCCATGCTCGAGGCTCTTGGCCTGGGCAGCCGTCGCGAACTGATCGAGCAGACCGTCCCGCCGGGTATTCGCCTGAATCGAGCGCTGGACCTGCCTGCCGCCCTGGATGAACAGGCCGCCCTGAACAAGCTCAGGGGCTACGCCGAACAGAACCAGGTGTGGACCAGCCTGATCGGCATGGGCTACCACGGCACGATCACGCCGACCGTCATTCTGCGCAACGTCCTTGAGAACCCGGGCTGGTACACCGCCTACACGCCTTACCAACCGGAAATTGCCCAGGGTCGTCTGGAAGCCTTGCTGAATTTTCAGCAAATGATCATCGACCTCACGGGGCTCGACCTGGCCAATGCCTCCTTGCTCGATGAGGCAACAGCCGCCGCCGAAGCCATGGCCCTGGCCAAGCGCATGGCCAAGTCGAAAAGCAATGTGTTCTTTGCCGATGAACATTGCCACCCGCAAACACTTTCGGTGTTGCAGACCCGCGCCGAGGGTTTTGGCTTCGAGCTGGTCGTCGATTCCGTGGATAACCTCGGCAACTACCAGGTGTTCGGGGCGTTGCTGCAGTACCCCGATACCCACGGCGAGATCCGCGACCTGCGCCCGCTGGTGGAGCAACTGCACAAACAGCAGGCCCTGGCCTGCGTGGCCGCCGACGTGTTGAGCCTGCTGATGTTGAGCCCACCGGGCGAGCAGGGCGCCGATGTGGTGTTGGGGTCATCGCAACGCTTTGGTGTTCCCATGGGCTTTGGTGGGCCCCACGCGGCCTACTTTGCCTGTCGCGATGAGTTCAAGCGGGCCATGCCCGGACGCATCATCGGCGTCTCCAAGGATGCCCGGGGCAACGTGGCGCTGCGTATGGCGCTGCAAACGCGCGAGCAGCATATCCGCCGCGAGAAGGCCAATTCCAACATCTGTACCGCGCAAGTGCTGCTGGCCAACATTGCCGCGTTCTATGCGGTCTATCACGGCCCGGAGGGCTTGCTGCGCATTGCCCAGCGGGTGCATGCATTGACCTTCATCCTGGCTGCAGGCCTTGAGAGCAAGGGTATCAAGCGCGTCAACGAACACTTCTTCGACACCTTGACCCTGGACGTCGGTGGCAGCCAGACAGCGATCATCGAAAGCGCCGAGGCGGCGCAGATCAACTTGCGCATACTCGGGCGCGGTCACCTGGGTGTCAGCCTCGACGAAACCTGCGATGAAGCCACCGTGCTGCGCCTGTTCGATATTTTCCTGGGCGCAGACCACGGCCTGGATATCGCCAGCCTCGATGCCCTGGCATTGCCCGAGGGCATTCCCGCCGCGCTGGTGCGCCGCTCCGCGTTCCTGACCCATCCAGTGTTCAATCTGCATCACAGCGAAACCGAGATGCTGCGTTATCTCAAACAGTTGGAGAACAAGGACCTGGCGCTGAACCAGTCGATGATTCCACTGGGCTCCTGCACCATGAAACTCAACGCCAGCAGCGAGATGATCCCGATTACCTGGCCAGGCTTTGCCCACGTGCATCCCTTTGCCCCTGCGGCACAGGCGCAGGGCTACAAAGCCATGATCGATGAGCTTGAGGCCTGGCTGTGTGCGATCACCGGCTTCGATGCCATTTGCATGCAGCCCAACTCCGGCGCCCAGGGCGAGTACGCCGGGCTGATGGCCATCGCCAAGTATCACCGCAGTCGTCACCAGCCCCAGCGCGATATCTGCCTGATTCCCTCGTCGGCCCACGGCACCAACCCGGCTTCGGCGCAGATGGCGGGCATGCAGGTGGTGATCGTCGAGTGCGACGAAGCAGGTAACGTCGACCTGGCCGACCTCAAGGCCAAGGCGCAGGCGGCCGGCGAGCGCCTGTCGTGTTTGATGGCGACCTATCCGTCGACCCACGGGGTGTATGAGGAGGGCATCAGTGAAATCTGCGAGGTTATCCACAAGCAGGGTGGCCAGGTGTACATGGACGGGGCCAACCTCAATGCTCAGGTGGGGTTGACCCGACCCGCCGATATCGGCGCCGATGTGTCACACATGAACCTGCACAAGACCTTTTGCATTCCTCACGGCGGTGGTGGACCGGGCATGGGGCCGATCGGGGTGCGGGCACACCTGGCACCGTTCGTGGCCAGCCATCCGGTAGTCCCGGTTCCCGGTCCCGATCCACAGAACACTGCCGTCAGTGCCGCCCCCTGGGGTAGTGCGAGCATTCTGCCGATCAGCTGGATGTATATCGCCATGATGGGCCCGCAACTGGCGGATGCCAGCGAGGTGGCGATTCTTTCGGCCAATTACCTGGCAGAGCAGTTGGGCGGGGCTTTCCCGGTGCTGTACCGCGGGCGCAACGCGCGAGTGGCCCATGAGTGCATCCTCGATCTGCGACCGTTGAAGGCGCTGACCGGAATTACCGAGGAGGATGTGGCAAAGCGGCTGATGGACTACGGCTTTCATGCACCGACCATGTCGTTTCCGGTGCCGGGCACCTTGATGGTCGAGCCGACCGAAAGCGAGTCGAAGGCCGAACTGGATCGCTTTGTCGAAGCAATGCTTTGCATTCGTGCAGAAATTCGTGAAGTGCAGGACGGCGGCTGGCCGGCAGAAGACAATCCGCTCAAGCATGCGCCGCATACTCTGGCGGATGTACTGGGGGTATGGGAGCGTCCGTATAGCATCGCCCAGGGTATTGCGCCCAGCAACCACGTGCGCTTGCACAAATACTGGCCGGCGGTGAACCGGGTCGACAACGTGTTTGGTGACCGGAACTTGTTCTGTGCGTGTGTGCCGGTGGAGGACTATCGTTGATCGCTCCCGCAGGCCCACTGGGACATATGTGTGGCCGGACTTGCCGGCGATCGACCGCACAGCGGTCGTAGGTCAGCACGGGTCTCATCGCTGGCAAGCCAGGTCCCACAGGTTTTGTATGTGCCTGCAGGAGCGGGCTTGCTCCGCGACGTCTTTTATTCGCTTACGGCATTCTTGGCCAGAATTGCATTGGCCAGTTCCATGTCGCTCGCGTCCAGGCCTGGGTTGTCGGCCCGTACTTTCTGCATCGCCGCTTCCAGGTAGGGGCCACAGATATTGCCTTCGCTGGCAACAAAACTACCGGCATCGTCCTGGGCGGCAACAACCAGCTTGTGGTCCTTGAAGGTCAGGTAGGTGGAGCCGGTGGTTGCGCCTGAGGAAATGACATTGCGCCAGAACGTATCGGCCATGGCCGAACCGACAGGCAGGGACAGCAGGGCAAGGGTTGCGACTGCAAATTTGACACGCATTGCGGGTGACTCCAGCTGAGTTGAACTGAGCGCTTGGATCGAATCCCCTTGCTCTAGTTCCCCGGCGCCACCCGTAGCACTTCTGCCGTTGACGTCAGGCCCAGTGCCACCTTTTGTGCCCCGCTCTGGTGCAGGCTGCGCAGTCCCTCATCACATGCCTGGCGACGAAGTGCTGTCAGGTCTGCATCATTGCCGATACGGCGACCGAACGCGGCACTGACGCACAGCACTTCATGGATACCCGTACGCCCGTGATAGCCGGTTTGCCGGCATTCGTTACAGCCCCTGGCCTGATAGCCAGCCTCGAGCGCGGCTAGCGGCTGTTTGCAGGCAGGGCAGAGCGTGCGCACCAACCGCTGCGCCATCACCCCGATCAGCCCGGCCTTGATCAGGTGGGGCGCGATACCCAGCTCCAGCAGGCGGGTGATGGCGCTGCAGGCGTCGTTGGTGTGCAGGGTGGAAAGCACCAGATGGCCGGTGAGCGCAGCCTGGAACGCCACCTGGGCGGTTTCCAGGTCACGTATTTCGCCGATCATGATGATGTCCGGATCTTGCCGCAGCAGGGCCCGGGCACCTTCTGCAAAGCCCAGGTCGATGGCCGGGTGAACCTGCAATTGATTGAACGTCGGTTCAACCATTTCGATCGGGTCTTCGACAGTACACAGATTGACCTCGGGTGTAGCCAGGTACTTGAGGGTGGCGTAAAGGGTGCTGGTCTTGCCAGAGCCCGTGGGGCCGGTTACCAGGATCAGGCCGTGCCGCTGTCCAATCACGCGCTGCCACAGTGTCAGGTCGTCGCCGTCCAGGCCCAATTGAGCAAAGTCCTGCTGCAACAGGAACGGATCGAAGAGGCGCAGCACCAGTTTTTCACCAAAGGGAGTGGGCAGGGTCGACAAGCGCAGCTCGACTTCGCTGCCGGCGGTGAGCCGGGTCTTGATCCTGCCGTCCTGTGGGCGCCGCTTTTCGGCGACATTCATGCGTCCCAGCGTTTTCAGGCGACTGACGACCGCCAGCGTGACGTCGGTGGGGAACTGGTAGATCGGGTGCAGCAATCCGTCGATGCGAAACCGCAGCTGGCCGTGATCGCGTCGGGGTTCGATGTGGATATCGCTGGCGCGCTGGTCGAAGGCGTACTGCAAAAGCCAGTCGACGATGGCGACAATATGGGTTTCTTCATTGTCGCGCCGGGCCGTGTTGCTGTTAGCCGCGTTGACCGACCGTGCAAGCTGGCAGAACGTCTGGCTGAACTGGCGGATCTGCGCGGGGCTGGCCAGGACGCGCTTGATCGGGCGGCGCAGCACCTGGCCAAGATCCACCTCCCAGGCCCGCACGAAGGGTTGCGCGCTGGCCACCGTGACGCAGTGGGCATCGACAGCGACGGCCAGTATTGCGTGGCGTCGGGCAAAGGCGGCAGACATCAGCTCAGCCGTCGCGCTCAGGTCAAGTTGCAGGGGGTCTATATACAGATAGGGCTGGCAGGCGCGCTCTGCCAACCACTGGCACAGGGTGTCGAGGTCAAGGCGTTGGCCGGCCCGGCGTGGGTCGGGCAGATGCTGGCGGGCGATCGGTTCGAGCGGGTGTTCATCCTCGGCCAGTCCTTGAGTGGCCAATAGTCGAGCGGCGGCAGGGGTAATGAGCTGGGCGTCGAGCAGGTCGGTCAGCAGGCTGTCCAAGCTCAGCCAGTGGTCCTGAGGGGGAGTGGGCATGTGGCGTCCTTGCCGTTGCCTGAAGGGGTGGCAACGACAAGATTAGTCGACCGATTCAATCAGTGCGGTCGGCAAGCGACTTCAAGCATTACAAGGTATGCGCTGACTGCAGTCGGACATCGTCGACGCAAATAAGATTGCGCATTTTTTGAGCAATGAGCTCAGCCCGGTGCCAGCTCAGCCCGGTGATGTCGATCTCGACCTCCAGCAGTTCGTCCTGTTGTTTCATCTGCACTTTGTGCGGGGTGAGGAACTGCAGTGCGAACAGGTTCAGTACGCGGCACAGGCTATCGGGCTCGGCCTCGACCTGCAGGTGGTAGCGCACGTTGCTGTGGGCAGTGCTGGCGGCCCAGACGTCTTCACGCAGCGGTGTGAGGGGGCTGTCGAAACGTTCGAGTGCGCTCATGGGAATCTCCGGTGTCAGTGGGGAAATTTTTACATGCGCGTGCGGGAAATTTTTCTCTATGATCGGCAACTATCCAGAAATTACGAATTGATCAATTCGCCCGGTGCCGATCAAGAGGAAAAAATATGCAGAGTGAGTTAGACGCCTATGATCGTCGCATCCTGGCCCTGTTGCAGGAGGATGCCTCGCTTTCCAGTGCGCAGATTGCCGAGCGGGTGGGGCTCTCGCAGTCGCCGTGCTGGCGGCGCATTCAGCGGATGAAGGAGGAGGGGGTGATTCGAGGCCAGGTGACCTTGCTCGATCGCAAGAAGATCGGCCTGAACACGCAGATTTTCGCCGAGGTCAAACTCAACGCCCATGGCCGCAGCAACTTTACCGAGTTCACCGAGGCGATTCGCGGTTTTCCCGAAGTGCTGGAGTGTTATGTGCTGATGGGCGCGGTGGACTTTCTGTTGCGTATTGTCACCCCGGACATCGAAGCCTACGAACGTTTCTTCTTCGAAAAGTTGTCGATGGTGCCGGGGATCCAGGAGGTCAACTCGATCGTGGCCTTGTCCGAAATCAAGTCCACGACGAGTCTGCCGGTGCTGCGCTGAGCCTTACTTGCGCAGCAAGTGCTTCCAGCCACGGCTCTGGAACACAGCCATCGCTTGGTCCGCACGGGCTTCGAGGACCTCGGTGCGCACATCAGCTTCCACTTCGTCGCTGATCGGCAGGTTGGCCAGCTCGTGCAGCTTGTTCAGCTCACCAAACAGGCGGTCCAGGTCCGGGCTCTCCAGCACCTGGCGGGCGTGGTGCAACCAGGCCAGCAGGCGCTCGATACGTGGCAGTTGCTCGGCCAGGTCTTCAGGTTGGCGATGGTACAGGGGCAGTTGCAGGTCCTTCGCTTCGTCAGCCAGCAGCACGTTCAGCCAGTTGGCCAGCTGTGCCGCACCTTGGCGGTCGCCGCGCTTGTTGCGCTCGACGGTCCAGCCGCGGGCCAGCAGCCAGCGCGAAGTTTCCAGGGAGAACTGGCCCCAGCGCGTGTCCAGCAACTCTTCGGCGAACTGCTCGGGCGCCGCACGGCGTACATCTTCGTCGTCGTTGCCGGCCAGTACCAGTGGGCGCCAGTCTTCCAGCAGCGCGTCGAGGCTGGCACGCAGGGCACGGGTAGTCGCACGCGGTGCGGCCTGACCCAGGCTGCTGGCCAGGGCGCGCAGTTCGGACAGGGACTGGACCCAGTCCTGCAGCAGGCGCCAGTGGCCATTAAAACGATACTGCTCGGCCAGGCGCTGGCTGCTGCCCAGCAGTTGCCAGGCCAGGGCTGCGAAGGCGTCGTCCAGCGTCATTTCGGCATTCAGCTCGGCGCCTGGCAGGCTCAGGGCGTAGCTGCTCGGGTCGAGCAGGCGATAGCCGCGCTCGGCCTTGCTGATATCACACGGGAACAATGGCAGCGTGGCGGACAGCTCGGCGGCCAGTTCCAGCAGCGCCTCTGGCTCGCCTTCGCGCAGTTCCAGTTCCAGCTCGCAGATTTCTTCCTTCTGCTTGCCGGCGACTACGGTGCCCAGGTCCAGGGCCGCTTCGATCACCACTTTGGCCTTGCCGCGGCCCCAGGCGATTTCCGCGTATTCGCGGGTGAAATCGGTGGTGAACAGCGCCTTGATGGTCTTTTTGTCCACTTCGGCCAGCTCAGCCGGCCAGCATTGCTCGTCAAGTTTCTTCAGGTCCAGCTTGGCCTTGGGCAGCTCCCATTCGTGCTCGTTGCGCTGGGACAGGCCGGCGACGCTCTGGCCGCGGGTCTTGAGGGTCTGGATGACCACGTCACCGTCGCGGCGCAGGCGCAGGGCAACCTTGGCCGCGGCCAGGTCACGCTCCGGGGTATCGAAGTACTGGTTCAGCAGCTCGCGCTGCTGCCAGCCGGACTTGTTGCGCTTCTTCAGCAATGGGTGCTCGCGCAAGGCGGCGA
Organism: Pseudomonas vranovensis; assembly: GCF_040438935.1. NCBI lineage: Bacteria > Pseudomonadati > Pseudomonadota > Gammaproteobacteria > Pseudomonadales > Pseudomonadaceae > Pseudomonas > Pseudomonas vranovensis. The sequence continues at coordinate 5,208,021 of NZ_CP159259.1, forward strand.
GGGTCTCGCGGCTGACCCGCAGTTTGATTTCGGTTTCTTTATGCATTGCTGGTGATCCAGGCTCGAATGACAGGGAGCGTCGTGGGGCGCAGTGTACAGGAGTCGGCTCGTGGCGGTTTATTCCCGGTGCCCGATGGCCCTATGATGGGCCAAGCCCCGTGGAGAATGCGCATGCCGTTGCCATCGCTCAAAGACCAGTTCGCCGCGCTGATTGCCGCGCCCTCGGTCAGTTGTACCCAAGCTGCGCTGGATCAATCCAACCGTGCGGTGATCGACCTGCTGGCCGGCTGGCTGGGAGACCTGGGTTTTACCTGCGATATCCAGCAGGTTACGCCGGGCAAGTTCAACTTGCTGGCCTCCTACGGCAGCGGTCCGGGTGGGCTGGTGCTGGCCGGGCACAGCGATACCGTGCCTTACGATCCTGAACTGTGGCAGACCGATCCGCTGAAGCTGACCGAGGTAGACGGGCGCTGGGTCGGCCTTGGCAGTTGCGACATGAAGGGCTTCTTCGCCCTGATCATCGAGGCGGTGCAACCGCTGCTGGCTCACGATTTCAAGCAGCCGCTACTGATCCTCGCCACGTGCGACGAAGAGAGCTCGATGTCAGGTGCCCGGGCCCTGGCTGAAGCAGGCCGGCCATTGGGCCGGGCTGCCGTGATCGGCGAGCCGACCGGGCTCAAGCCGATTCGCCTGCACAAGGGCGTAATGATGGAACGCATCGATATTCTCGGCCGCAGTGGCCATTCGTCGGACCCAAGCCTGGGCCACAGTGCGCTCGAGGCCATGCACCAGGTCATGGGCGAACTGATGGAGCTGCGCCGGCAATGGCAGAAAGAATTCAACAACGCTCAGTTCAGCGTGCCGCAGCCGACGATGAATTTCGGTTGTATCCATGGCGGTGACAACCCCAACCGGATCTGCGGCCAGTGTGCCCTGGAGTTCGACTTGCGGCCATTGCCGGGCATGGACCCGCAAGCGCTGCGCGCCGCCATCCGGCAGAAGCTGGTGCCGCTGGCCGAGCAGCATCAGGTAAAGATCGATTACGCGCCGCTGTTCCCGGAGGTGCCGCCGTTCGAGCAGGCGGCCGATGCCGAGCTGGTGCGGGTAGCCGAACGTCTGACCGGTCATCGGGCCGAAGCGGTAGCCTTCGGCACCGAAGCGCCTTATCTTCAGCGCCTGGGGTGTGAAACCCTGGTGCTGGGCCCTGGCGACATCGCCTGTGCCCACCAGCCGGGTGAGTACCTTGAAATGTCACGCTTGCAGCCTACCGTGCGTCTATTGCGTGAATTGATCGAACATTACTGCCTGAGCCCGGTCATTACCCGCTGAGTTCGGCCGTTTTCCCAAGGAGATTGCGCGTGACGCCAAGCCTGTTCCGACGATAACCCTTCGAGCGCTGTGTGCTTTCCCGTACTTGTCTCCACTCTCTACAGGCTCTGTGGTTATGCCCGAATACGTCAATTGGTTGCGTCATGCTTCGCCTTACATCAATGCCCACCGCGACTGCACCTTTGTGGTCATGCTTCCCGGAGACGGCGTCGAGCACCCCAACTTCGGCAATATCGTCCACGACCTGGTCCTGTTGCACAGCCTGGGGGTTCGCCTGGTGCTGGTGCATGGCTCGCGTCCGCAGATCGAAAGCCGCCTGACCAGCCGCGGCCTGACCCCGCACTACCATCGCGGCATGCGCATCACCGATGCCGCGACCCTGGAATGTGTGATCGACGCCGTGGGGCACCTGCGCATCGCTATCGAGGCGCGCCTGTCGATGGACATGGCTGCCTCGCCGATGCAGGGTTCGCGCTTGCGGGTAGCCGCAGGCAACTTGGTCACCGCGCGGCCGATCGGCGTTGTCGAAGGGGTGGATTACCACCACACCGGCGAAGTGCGCCGGGTTGACCGCAAAGGTATCAACCGCCTGCTCGACGAGCGTTCGATCGTGCTGTTGTCGCCATTGGGCTACTCGCCCACGGGCGAGATCTTCAACCTGGCCTGTGAGGATGTCGCCACCCGTGCGGCCATCGAACTGGGCGCCGACAAGCTGCTTTTGTTCGGAGCTGAGCGTGGCTTGCTCGACGAGCAGGGGCGGCTGGTGCGTGAACTGCGTCCGCAGCAGGTACCCGCGCACTTGCAGCGCCTGGGCAGCGACTACCAGGGCGAGCTGCTCGATGCGGCGGCCGAAGCCTGCCGGGGCGGCGTGGCGCGCAGTCACATCGTCAGCTACGCCGAAGACGGCGCTTTGCTGACCGAGTTGTTCACCCGTGACGGTGGCGGCACCCTGGTGGCCCAGGAGCAATTCGAGAAGGTGCGCGAGGCGGCGATCGAGGATGTCGGTGGTTTGCTCGACCTGATCAGCCCGCTGGAAGAGCAGGGCATTCTGGTGCGTCGTTCACGCGAGGTACTGGAGCGCGAGATCGAGCAGTTCAGCGTGGTTGAGCGCGAAGGCATGATCATCGCCTGTGCGGCGTTGTACCCGATTGCAGACTCCGAGGCCGGAGAGCTGGCGTGCCTGGCGGTGAACCCTGAGTACCGCCATGGCGGGCGCGGTGACGAGTTGCTGGAACGCATCGAGACGCGGGCGCGGGAGATGGGGCTCAATACGCTGTTCGTGCTGACGACGCGTACGGCGCACTGGTTCCGGGAGCGGGGGTTTGTGCCGAGCGGAGTCGAGCGACTGCCGGCGGCGCGGGCGTCACTGTACAACTATCAGCGTAATTCGAAGATTTTCGAGAAGTCGCTTTAAATGCATCGCGGGGCCAGCCCGCTCCTACAGTAGGAGTGGGCTGGCCCCGCGATTGCATTCATACGGTATGCAGATACCAGTTGTACTCAAGGTCGGAGATGGAGTGTTCGAACTCCTCCAGCTCACTTTCCTTGCAGGCCACGAAGATATCGATGTACTTCGGATCGATGTACTTGGCCAGGATCTCGCTGTCGTCCAGCTCGCGCAGTGCATCGCGCAGGTTGTTCGGCAGGCTCTGCTCGTTCTGCTCGTAGGAGTTGCCTTCGGTCGGCGCACCCGGCTCGACCTTGTTGGTCAGGCCATGGTGGACACCGGCCAGCACGGCCGCCATCAGCAGGTACGGGTTGGCATCGGCGCCGGCAACCCGGTGTTCGATGCGCACGGCGTCTGGCGTGCCGGTTGGAACGCGCAGGGCAACGGTACGGTTGTCCAGGCCCCAGCTTGGCGAGTTCGGTACGTAGAACTGGGCACCGAAACGGCGGTACGAGTTGACGTTCGGGCACAGGAACGCCATCGACGCCGGTAGGGTCTCGAGCACACCGCCGATCGCGTGACGCAGTGCGGCGTTCTGCTCGGGATCCTCGCTGGTGAAGATGTTCTTGCCATCTTTGTCCAGCACCGAAATATGGACATGCAGACCATTACCCGCCTGGCCCGGATAGGGCTTGGCCATGAAGGTGGTGTCCATCTCATGGTCGTAGGCGATGTTCTTGATCAGGCGCTTGAGCAATACCGCGTAGTCGCAGGCCTTCATCGGGTCGGCAACGTGGTGCAGGTTGACTTCGAACTGCGCCGGAGCGCTTTCCTTGACGATGGCGTCGGCAGGGATGCCCTGTTCCTTGGCGCCTTCGAGGATGTCCTGCAGGCAGTCGACGTATTCGTCCAGATCGTCGATCAGGTAAACCTGGGTCGACATCGGGCGTTTGCCGGAGATGGGCGAGCGCGGTGGCTGTGGGCGACCGTTCACGTTCTCCTGGTCGATCAGGTAGAACTCCAGCTCGAACGCGGCGCAAATGGTCAGGCCCATCTCGTCGAACTTGCTCACGACCTGGCGCAGGACTTCCCGCGGGTCGGCAAAGAACGGCTCGCCTTCGAGTTCGTGCATGGTCATCAGCAGTTGCGCGGTTGGGCGCTTCTGCCAGGGTTCGTTGGACAGGGTGTCCGGGATTGGATAGCAGATGCGGTCGGCATCGCCGATGTCCAGGCCCAGGCCGGTGCTTTCGACCGTGGAGCCGTTGATATCCAATGCGAAGAGGGAGGCCGGCAGGTTGATGCCTTTCTCGTAAACCTTGTGGAGGCTGGTGCGCTCGATGCGCTTGCCACGCACCACACCATTCATATCTGCAATCAGAAGGTCAACGTAGAGAACCTCAGGATGTTCCTTAAGGAACGCGTTCGCTTCGTTAAGCTGAACGGCACGCGGGGGTACCGACATGATGCAACACCTTTGTTGTTAAAAATATCAATCAATGGGGGCTTGCAGGTTCAGTCAATCCGAAAGCCATGCTGAAGTCAAGCCAACCCCATGATGCCCTAAAATGGCCTCGCAGCGGCATTTTTGCTGCAATAGAGGGCATGAGCAAGGACTCCTTTCGTACGGTATCGGCTGTTTTGAGCGTGCCGTGTTCTATTTTTTACGGGGGTGTTGTGTAAAAAAATGAACAACGCTAAGCTCGGTGGCAACCCATAACATCAATAATACCGGGGGTTACATGTCACGTTTGCCGACAACTGGCATCACCGTCTGCCGTTCGCAGATTGGTTTGCACGCATTCCTCGCGAGTGGCCAACGCCATGCGCCAGCGGCGTGCGCCCCGGCTGAAATAATTGACGGCTTGAGCGTCCTGCTCGTTGTCCACGCCTCTTCAAACGACCTCTGCCTTCACTATAGCGGGCTCATCAGCCTTGCGGGTAATACCCGTCGCGGTCTCCCTGCGTCTGGCTTTTGCTTTAGCTCCGAGGGGCATCCAGAATGTCTGGGACGGCCCACTCCGGGTGTCCTGACGACTGTCCAGACATTTACCTCCTGAGGTATTTATGAGTAACAACCTCGACCAGCTCACCGATTGGTTGAAAGAACACAAGATCACCGAAGTGGAGTGCTTGATCAGCGACCTCACCGGGATCACCCGTGGCAAGATTTCTCCAACCAACAAGTTCATCGCCGAAAAAGGCATGCGCTTGCCCGAGAGTGTCTTGCTGCAGACGGTTACCGGCGACTATGTCGACGATGACATCTATTACGAGCTGCTGGACCCGGCGGACATCGACATGATCTGCCGCCCTGACGAGAACGCGGTGTTTCTCGTGCCCTGGGCCATCGAGCCTACGGCCCAGGTGATCCATGACACCTACGACAAGCAGGGCAACCCGGTCGAGCTGTCGCCGCGCAACGTCCTCAAGAAGGTACTCAAGCTCTATGCCGACAAAGGCTGGCAGCCGATCGTGGCGCCGGAGATGGAGTTCTACCTGACCAAACGCTGCGAAGACCCGGACTTCCCGCTGCAGCCGCCAATCGGTCGTTCCGGCCGGCCGGAAACCGGCCGCCAGTCGTTCTCCATTGAAGCCGCCAACGAATTCGACCCGCTGTTCGAGGATGTCTACGACTGGTGCGAGCTGCAGAACCTGGACCTTGACACGCTGATCCACGAAGACGGCACTGCGCAGATGGAAATCAACTTCCGTCACGGCAACGCCCTGGCCCTGGCCGACCAGATCCTGGTGTTCAAGCGGACCATGCGTGAAGCGGCGCTCAAGCACAACGTCGCCGCCACCTTCATGGCCAAGCCCATGACCGGCGAGCCTGGCAGTGCCATGCACTTGCACCAGAGCATCATCGACGTACATACCGGCAAGAACATCTTCTCCGATGAAGATGGCCGCATGAGCGAGCTGTTCCTCAATCACGTCGGTGGTCTGCAGAAGTTCATCCCGGTGGTACTGCCGCTCTTCGCCCCGAACGTCAACTCCTTCCGCCGCTTCCTGCCCGACACCTCGGCGCCGGTAAACGTCGAGTGGGGCGAGGAGAACCGTACCGTGGGCCTGCGCGTACCGGATGCCCGGCCCGCAGAACCGCCGCGTGGAAAACCGCTTGCCTGGCGCTGACGCCAACCCGTACCTGGCAATCGCCGCCAGTTTGTTGTGCGGCTACATCGGCATGGTCGAAGGCATCAAGCCTAGTGCGCCAGTGCAAGGCCGTGGTTACGAGCGGCGCAACCTGCGCCTGCCGCTGACCATCGAGGATGCGCTGGAGCGGATGGAAAACTGCCAGGCCCTGGAGCCGTACCTGGGCAAGAAATTCATCACCGGCTACGTCGCCACCAAGCGCGCCGAACATGAAAACTTCAAACGCGTAATCAGCTCCTGGGAACGTGAGTTCCTGCTGTTTGCGGTCTGATCAACCCGGAGCCGCAGGACCGCGGCCGTCAGAAAACGGAGAAGCACATGAGTGTCAACAACCCGCAAACCCGCGAGTGGCAAGACCTGAGCCGTGATCATCACCTGGCGCCTTTCAGTGACTACAAACAATTGAAAGAGAAGGGGCCGCGCATCATCACAAAAGCTGAAGGTGTTCACTTGTGGGACAGCGAGGGTAACAAAATCCTCGACGGCATGGCGGGCCTGTGGTGTGTGGCCGTTGGCTACGGCCGTGAAGAGCTGGTGGAAGTCGCTGCCAAGCAGATGCGCGAGCTGCCGTACTACAACCTGTTTTTCCAGACCGCTCACCCGCCGGCACTGGAACTGGCCAAGGCCGTTTCCGCCGTGGCGCCAAAAGGCATGACCCATGTGTTCTTCACCGGCTCCGGCTCCGAAGGCAACGACACCAACCTGCGCATGGTCCGCCATTACTGGGCGCTCAAGGGCAAGCCGCAAAAGCAGGTAATCATCGGCCGTATCAACGGTTATCACGGTTCCACCGTGGCCGGCGCTGCCCTGGGTGGCATGAGCGGCATGCATGCTCAGGGCGGCACGCTGCCGGGCATCGAGCATATCCCGCAGCCTTACTGGTTCGGTGAAGGCGGCGACATGACCCCGGACGAGTTCGGTGTGTGGGCAGCCGAGCAACTGGAAAAGAAAATCCTCGAAGTCGGTGAAGACAACGTCGCCGCCTTTATCGCCGAGCCGATCCAGGGCGCGGGCGGGGTGATCATTCCGCCAGACACCTACTGGCCGAAGATCAAGGAGATCCTGGCCAAGTACGACATCCTGTTCATTGCCGACGAAGTGATCTGCGGCTTCGGTCGCACCGGCGAGTGGTTCGGCTCCGATTATTACGACCTCAAGCCTGACCTGATGACCATCGCCAAGGGCCTGACCTCCGGTTACATCCCCATGGGTGGTGTGATCGTGCGTGACGAAGTGGCCAAGGTGCTCTCCGAAGGTGGCGACTTCAACCACGGCTTCACTTACTCCGGTCACCCGGTGGCGGCTGCGGTGGGCCTGGAAAACCTGCGAATCCTGCGCGACGAGAAAATTATCGAGCGCGTGCAGGAGGAAACGGCACCGTATTTGCAAAAACGTCTGCGCGAGCTGAACGATCACCCGTTGGTGGGTGAAGTGCGCGGCCTGGGCATGCTCGGTGCAATCGAACTGGTCAAGGACAAGGCAACCCGCACCCGTTATGAAGGCCAGGGCGCCGGCATGATCTGCCGCCAGCACTGCTTCGACAACGGTTTGATCATGCGCGCCGTGGGCGACACCATGATCATTGCACCACCGCTGGTCATCAGCCATGAAGAGATCGACGAGTTGGTTGAAAAGGCACGCAAATGCCTGGACTTGACGCTCGAAGCGCTGAAATAGCCAAGTGCTAGGCTAGCGTAATGGCATCATCGTGATTCAAGGCGCGCTTTTGTTGAAAGAGCGCCTTGGAACTTGCCAGACTAGCGACTGTTTCAGTCGCCCAGTGCTTGCGCCGTAGAGAGCCGGCCGCTGAACAGATGGCTTAACAAAAAATTCTGGAGCATTACGCATGAAGAAATTGGGCAAGACGTTGTTGGCTGTGTCCCTGATGGGCGCCATGGCCAGTGCTGTTCAGGCGGATGACAAAGTGCTGCACGTATACAACTGGTCCGATTACATCGCACCGGATACCGTCGCCAAGTTCGAAAAGCAGTCGGGTATCAAGGTTGTCTATGACGTCTTCGACAGCAACGAAACCCTGGAAGCCAAGTTGCTGGCGGGCAAGTCCGGTTACGACGTGGTCGTACCGTCCAACAACTTCCTGGCCAAGCAAATCAAGGCGGGCGTTTATCAGGAACTGGACCGTTCCAAGTTGCCGAACTGGAAGAACCTCGACGAAGACCTGCTCAAGGCCGTTGGTGATGCCAGCGACCCGGGCAACAAATATGCGTTCCCCTACATGTGGGGCTCCATCGGTATCGGTTACAACCCGGAGAAGGTCAAGGCTGCACTGGGCGTCGACAAGATCGACTCCTGGGATGTGGTGTTCAAGCCGGAAAACATCGAGAAGCTCAAGAGCTGCGGCGTAAGCTTCCTCGACGCTCCGACCGAGATGATCCCGGCGGCGCTGCACTACCTCGGCAAACCCACCAACAGCACCGACAAAGCTGACCTCAAGGCCGCAGAAGAGCTGTTCCTGAAAGTGCGTCCGTCGATCGCCTACTTCCACTCTTCCAAGTACATCTCGGACCTGGCCAACGGCAACATCTGCGTGGCCGTGGGCTACTCGGGTGACCTGGAGCAGTCCAAGGCCCGTGCCCACGAGGCCGGTGACAAGGTCAAGCTGGACTACATCATTCCGAAAGAAGGCGCGGGTACTTTCTACGACATGGTTGCCATTCCCAAGGATGCCGCCAACGTCGACGCCGCCTACAAGTTCATGGACTTCCTGATGCAGCCGGAAGTCATGGCCGAGATCACCAATGCCGTGCGCTTCCCGAACGGCAACAAGGCGGCTACCCCGCTGGTGGACAAAGACATCTCGGGCGATCCAAGCATCTACCCACCGGCCGATGTGAAGAAACAGCTGTATGCAATTGCTGACCCGGGTGCCAAGGCCCAGCGCGAAATCACTCGCAGCTGGACCAAGATCAAATCGGGCAAGTAAGCACGCGTTACCACTGGGCGTGGTGTCAATCACGTCCAGTGGCTTCAGCAGGTAAATTTTTTTTGCGACAAGAGTGCATCGAAGGTAAGTTGCGCGCCGGTTTGCGTTTACGGCAGGTGTTTCTGTCGTTTGCCACTGGCACTATTGTGAGGACCTCCCACTTGTCTATTTCTGTATTTCGCAAGGCCATGCTGGCTGGAGCGGGTCTGACGCTGGCATTCAGCGTCCAAGCGGCGCCCACGGTGCACATTTATAACTGGTCGGACTATATCGGTGAGACCACGCTCGCAGACTTCGAGAAAGCCACCGGGATCAAACCGGTGCAGGATGTCTTCGATTCCAACGAAACCCTGGAAGGCAAGTTGCTGGCCGGTCGCACCGGCTATGACGTGGTAGTGCCGTCCAACCATTTTCTCGGCAAGCAGATCAAGGCGGGCGCGTTCCAGAAACTCGACAAGTCGTTGCTGCCGAACTACTCGAACCTGGACCCTGCGCTACTGAAGCGCCTGGAAAAGAACGATCCGGGCAACCAGTACGCCGTGCCTTACCTGTGGGGCACCAATGGCATCGGCTATAACGTCGAGAAGGTCAAGGCCGCGCTGGGAACCGACAAGATCGACTCCTGGGCCATGCTGTTCGAACCGGAAAACATCAAGAAGCTCTCCAAGTGCGGTGTCGCCTTCCTCGACTCGGCTGACGAGATGCTGCCGGCAGTACTCAACTACATGGGGCGCGACCCCAACAGCACCAACCCCAAGGACTACGCCGACGCCGAGAAAAAGCTCCTGGCCGTGCGTCCCTACGTGACCTACTTCCACTCCTCCAAATACATCTCCGACCTGGCCAACGGCGACATCTGCGTGGCCGCCGGCTTCTCCGGCGATGTGTTCCAGGCCAAGTCCCGCGCCGAAGAAGCCGGCAAGGGAGTGGACGTGGCGTATGTAATTCCCAAGGAGGGCGGAAACCTCTGGTTCGACATGCTGGCGATCCCCAAGGACTCCACCAATGTCAAAGAGGCCCACGCCTTCATCAACTATTTGCTGCAGCCTGAGGTCATTGCCCAGGTCAGCGATTACGTCGGTTATGCCAACCCGAACCTCAAGGCTGGCGATCTGATGGACCAGAGCGTACGAACCGACGCAGCGGTTTACCCACCGCAAGAAGTGCTGGACAAGTTGTACGTCAACTCTGAGCTACCGCCCAAAGTGCAACGTTTGATGACCCGTAGCTGGACCAAGGTCAAGTCGGGCAAGTAAATATCCAGGGTCCGTCACGGCAGGGGCGGACGCAAAAAATCTTGTTGGGAGTTCCACACATGGCAGTTGCCTCCGGTGCCTATAAGAAAGCCCTCGAGGGCGATCAGCAACCTAAACAGGTGCTGGTCAAAATCGATCGGGTTACAAAAAAGTTCGACGAAACGGTCGCCGTGGACGATGTGTCCCTGGAAATCAAGAAGGGCGAGATCTTCGCCCTGCTGGGCGGTTCCGGTTCTGGTAAATCCACGTTGCTGCGCATGCTCGCCGGTTTCGAGCGTCCGACCGAAGGCCGGATCTTCCTCGATGGCGTAGACATCACCGATATGCCGCCCTACGAGCGGCCGATCAATATGATGTTCCAGTCCTATGCGCTGTTCCCGCACATGACCGTGGCGCAGAACATCGCCTTCGGCCTGCAGCAGGACCGCATGCCCAAGGCCGAGATCGACGCCCGTGTCGGCGAGATGCTCAAGCTTGTGCATATGACCCAGTACGCCAAGCGCAAGCCGCACCAGCTCTCGGGTGGCCAGCGTCAGCGTGTGGCTCTGGCCCGCTCCCTGGCCAAACGCCCGAAACTGCTGTTGCTCGACGAGCCGATGGGCGCACTGGACAAAAAACTGCGTTCGCAAATGCAGCTGGAACTGGTGGAAATCATCGAGCGCGTTGGCGTGACCTGCGTCATGGTGACCCACGACCAGGAAGAGGCCATGACCATGGCCCAGCGCATCGCCATCATGCACCTGGGCTGGATTGCCCAGATCGGCAGCCCGATCGACATCTACGAAACCCCGACCAGCCGACTGGTCTGCGAGTTCATCGGCAACGTCAACCTGTTCGACGGGGAAGTAGTCGAAGACGCCGAGGGCCACGCGGTGATTGCCAGCCCTGAGCTGGAGCGCAAGATCTACGTCGGCCACGGTGTCACCACCTCGGTCGAAGACAAACGCATCACCTATGCCCTGCGTCCGGAAAAACTGCTGGTCACCACCCAGCAACCGACCTGCGAGCACAACTGGTCGCGCGGCAAGGTCCACGACATTGCCTACCTGGGCGGTCACTCGGTGTTCTACGTCGAATTGCCTGGCGGGAAGATCGTCCAGTCGTTCGTCGCCAACGCCGAGCGCCAGGGCACCCGACCTACCTGGGATGACCAGGTCTACGTCTGGTGGGAAGACGACAGCGGCGTGGTACTGCGGTCATGAACATGCGCAAGCTCAAGCGAGCATTCAATCGAATAAAACCCGAAGGTCGCCATGTGGTGATCGGGGTGCCATTCATCTGGCTGTTCCTGTTCTTCATGCTGCCGTTCTTCATCGTCCTGAAAATCAGCTTCGCTGAAGCGGACGTGGCGATTCCGCCGTACACCGAGATCTACAGCTACGTCGAAGACAAGGTCCAACTGGTGCTCAACCTGGCCAACTACGGCCTGTTGACCGAGGATGAACTGTACATTTCGGCCTACCTGGGCTCGTTGAAGATGGCCTTCGTCAGCACGCTGCTGTGCCTGCTGATCGGCTACCCGATGGCCTATGCCATTGCCAATGCGCGCAAGGAAACCCAGACGGTCCTGTTGCTGCTGATCATGATGCCGACCTGGACCGCGATCCTGATCCGCGTTTATGCCTGGATGGGTATCCTCAGCAACAACGGGCTGCTCAATGCCTTCCTGATGTGGCTGGGGCTGATCGACCAGCCACTGCAGATCCTCAACACCAACCTTGCGGTGTATATCGGCGTGGTCTATTCGTACCTGCCGTTTATGATCCTGCCGCTCTACGCCAACCTGGTCAAACACGACCAGAGCCTACTCGAGGCGGCATCGGACCTGGGGTCGAGCACCTTCAACAGCTTCTGGAAAATCACCGTGCCGCTGTCGAAGAACGGCATCATCGCCGGCTGCATGCTGGTGTTCATTCCGGTGGTGGGCGAGTTCGTCATTCCTGAGCTGCTCGGCGGCCCGGAAACCCTGATGATCGGTAAAGTGTTGTGGCAAGAGTTCTTCAACAACCGCGACTGGCCGGTGGCGTCTGCCCTGGCGGTAGTGATGCTGGCGATCCTGATCGTGCCGATCCTGCTCTTCAACCGTAGTCAGGCCAAAGAGATGGAGGGCAGGGCATGAAGCGTTTCAGTTTCTCCAAACTGATGTTGGTCGTGGGCTTGCTGTTCATCTACCTGCCCATGCTGATTCTGGTGATCTACTCGTTCAACGCCTCCAAGCTGGTAACGGTGTGGGGCGGCTGGTCGGTGAAGTGGTACGTCGGCCTGCTCGACAACAGCCAGCTGATGGGCTCGGTGATGCGCTCGCTGGAGATCGCCTGCTACACCGCGATCGCCGCCGTGGCGCTGGGCACCCTGGCAGCCTTCGTGCTGACCCGGGTGACCCGCTTCAAGGGCCGTACCCTGTTCGGTGGCCTGGTCACCGCGCCGCTGGTAATGCCCGAGGTGATCACCGGTCTGTCGCTGTTGCTGCTGTTCGTGGCCATGGCGCAGATGATCGGCTGGCCGCAGGAGCGTGGCATTGTCACCATCTGGATCGCCCACACCACGTTCTGCGCTGCGTATGTGGCGGTAGTGGTGTCGGCCCGCCTGCGTGAACTGGACCTGTCCATCGAAGAGGCGGCCATGGACCTGGGTGCAAAACCGTGGAAGGTGTTCTTCCTGATCACCATCCCGATGATCGCGCCTTCGCTGGCGGCGGGCGGCATGATGTCCTTTGCCTTGTCGCTGGACGACCTGGTACTGGCCAGCTTCGTGTCGGGCCCAGGCTCGACCACCTTGCCGATGGAAGTCTTCTCTGCCGTGCGTCTGGGCGTGAAGCCGGAAATCAACGCCGTGGCCAGCCTGATCCTGCTGTCGGTGTCGCTGGTGACCTTCATGGTCTGGTACTTCAGCCGTCGCGCTGAAGAGCGTCGCCGCCGGGCGATCCAGCAAGCCATCGAAGAAAGCGCTGCCGACTCGTGGAAACAGCCGGACGTGCGTCGCGCGCCGGCGCCTGTTTCGGCGTGATGGATCGCGGGGCAAGTCCGCTCCTACTGCAGGAGCGGGCCTGCCCCGCGATAACGTTCAATCCGGCCAGTGCCAGGCCGGCTCATCCAGCATCCCCTGACCCGCCACCCGGGTCTGTCCCAATTCTTTCTCCAGCACAATCGAGTTGCAGGTCGCATCCTGTTCAAGCGCGGCCACCAATCGCCGTGCGTGCGAAACCACCCACACCTGGCAATGCTCGGTGGCACGAATGATCAAACGTGCCAATGCCGGCAGCAAATCCGGGTGCAGGCTGGTCTCTGGCTCGTTGAGTACCATCATGGTCGGCGCCCGAGGGCTGAGAAGCGCCGCTACCAGCAGCAGGAAGCGCAATGTTCCGTCCGACAGTTCCGCCGCCGACAACGGTCGCAGCAGGCCTTCCTGGTGGAACTGCAGGTTGAACAACCCGCCGGGCACTGCATCGATGGTCAGGTGCGAGCCGGGAAAGGCATCGCTCAAGGTCGCCCACAATGCCTGTGCATCACCGATCTCGATGATGGTCTGCAGGGCTGCAGCCAGGTCGCGGCCGTCATGGTGCAGCACCGGGGTACGGGTACCCAGTTGCGGACGACGCGCCGGTGCATCGCGGTCGGTGCGAAAGTGATCGTAGAAGCGCCAGCCGCGAATCCGTTCGCGCAGGTGGACTACCTCCGGCGAAGAGCGCAGGTTGCCGACCTGGTCATACAGGCTGTCGAAGTCTGGCGTGTGCTGCGCCAGCACGTCCCACTGGCGCCCTTCGCGGGCACGGATCATCGCACCCTGACGGTCCACCAGCAGGCTGGCCGGGCGGTACACCGGCCCGGCCCAGATGCATTCACGCTTGATCTGCGGGTCGAGGGTAAAGCGCGAAGCAATCGGGGTGCTGTGTCCAGGCAGCATGAAGTGGCCACTGGAGGCCGGCAGGCCCAGGCCGATGGCATAACCGAAGTCTTCACTGGCAAAACCCAGGCGCAAGCGCTTGACGTCCTGGCGGGGGCCGCCTTCGACGGCCACCTCGCCACGGCTCATGCGCCGGCTGATGCGCTCGGGGCCGGCCCAGAACGTCGACTCCAGGCCACCTTCGCCGGCCAGCGCATTGACTACACCGCCCTGGGCGGTTTCAGCCAACAGGCGCAGGGCCTTGTACAAGTTGGATTTGCCGCTGCCGTTGGGGCCGGTGATCACGTTCAGGCGCGCCAGTGGCAGCACCAGGTGATTGATCGAGCGGTAATTGGCGACGGCCAGGGTGGTGAGCATCACAGCGTCCTTGCGCGGGCATTGGGTCGTCAGTATCGCCCATTCTAAAAGCTTGAATGAATTGCGTTTGTCGCGAGCGGCAGATGGAACCCTGATCTACGCTAACACTCGCATCTCTATATCGAATTGGCACATGCAAGGAGCCTGCATGACGGTGTTGCGTCCTGTATTGATCGTCAGCCTGGGAACATTGCTCGTGCTGGGTGGGTGCGGTGAGAAAAAAGCCGCTGAAGCCGAAATGCCCAGAGTCGGCGTACAACGTGTAGAACCCGGTGATTTCGCTGCGTCCGTGACCTTGACCGGCGACGTTCAGGCGCGGGTGCAGACCGATCTCTCTTTCCGCGTGGGCGGCAAGATCATTTCCCGCAGCGTCGACGTCGGCGACCACGTCAAAGCCAACCAGGTACTGGCCAGGCTCGATCCCAAGGATCTGCAGGCCAACGTCGACTCGGCCAAGGCCGAAGTGTTCGCCGCACAGGCGCGGGTGACGCAATCGAGCGCCGCGTTTGTCCGTCAGCAAAAGTTGCTGCCCAAGGGCTATACCAGCCAGAGCGAGTACGACTCGGCCCAGGCCCAATTGCTCAGCAATCAGAGTGCCCTGAAGGCGGCCCAGGCGCAGTTGGCCAATGCCCGCGAACAACTGAGCTACACCGCGCTGGTGGCCGAGGCGGATGGGGTCATCACCGATCGCCAGGCTGAGGTTGGCCAGGTGGTGCAGGCGACGGTGCCGATCTTCGGCCTGGCCCGCGATGGCGACCGCGATGCGGTGTTCAACGTCTATGAAGCCTTGTTGTTGGCACCGGCGACCGACGACCCGATTACCGTGAGCCTGGTGGACAACCCGAAAATCCAGGCCCAGGGCCGTGTGCGTGAAGTCACCCCGACGGTCTCGTCGCAAAGCGGCACGGTGCAAGTGAAGGTAGCGCTGCAGAATGTGCCGGCGGGCATGGAGCTTGGCTCGCCGGTCACCGCCACCGGCAATGTCCAGGGCAAGCCCAGTATCGAGCTGCCCTGGTCAGCCTTGACCAAGGACCTGCATGAACCAGCGGTGTGGTTGGTCGGCGAGGGCAACAAGGTCAGCCTGCAGAAGGTCAAGGTCACGCGATACCTCACGGGCAAGATTGTGGTGGGCGAAGGCCTCAAGGAAGGTGAAACCGTGGTAGTGGCAGGAGGTCAGTTACTCAATCCAGGCATGGAGGTGGAAATCGCACCGCTCAAGGACATCGGGGTGGTGCAATGAAGGCCATGACCCTTGTTGTAGGCGGTGCTGTGCTGTTGCTCGCTGGCTGTGGCAAAGAAGCCGCAGCCCCTGAGCCGGTACGGCCGGTGCTGTCGATGATTGTTCAGCCCCAGGTGCAGGCAAGCCTGGGGCGTTTTGCCGGCACTATCCAGGCGCGCTATGAAAGCACCCTGGGTTTTCGCGTGGGGGGGCGCATTGCTCGACGCTGGGTGGATGTCGGCAGTCAGGTCAAGCCGGGTGATGTGCTCGCCAGCCTCGACCCCACCGATCAACGCAACCAGTTGCGTGCAGCCGAAGGCGACCTGGCCAAGGTGCAGGCCCTGTGGATAAACGCCCAGGCCAATGCCCGCCGCCAGCAGCAGTTGTTCGACCGGGGCGTGGGTGCGCAGGCACAGCTGGACATTGCCCAGACCGACCTGAAAACCACCGGTGCTTCGCTGGAGCAGGCCCGGGCTGCCGTCGATCAGGCCCGCGACCAGCTCAGTTACAGCGAGCTGCGCACCGATCATGCTGCCGTCGTCACCAACTGGCAGGCCGAGGCCGGGCAGACCGTCAGTGCCGGTCAGGCGGTGGTCACCCTGGCGCGGCCGGAAATCAAGGAAGCGGTCATTGACCTGCCCACCTATCTGGCCGAGCAACTGACCCCGGATCTGAAATTCGTGGTGGCCTCGCAGCTGGACCCGAGCATCAACACCAGTGCCACTCTGCGTGAACTCGAGCCCCAGGCTGACGCTGCCACCCGTACCCGGCGCGCCCGGCTTACCCTGGCCAATACGCCAAATGCATTCCGCCTGGGTACCTCGATCAGTGTCACCTTGAGCTCTGCCGTGTCGCCACGCAGCGAGCTGCCGGCATCGGCCCTGCTGGAAAGCGATGGGCAGACCCGAGTCTGGATCGTCGACCCGCAGCAAAAAACCGTGTCCACCCGTGAGGTGAAGTTGCTTGAACGCACACCCGGCACGGTGGTACTGGCCTCCGGCGTTCAAGCCGGGGAGCGTGTGGTGACCGCAGGTGTTAACAGTCTCAAACCAGGCCAGAAGGTCATCGTCGACGAGGAAGACGCGCAATGAAAGGAAGCTTCAACCTCTCGGAGTGGGCGCTGAAGCACCAATCCTTTGTCTGGTACCTGATGTTCGTCGGCTTGCTGATGGGCGTGTTCTCCTACATGAACCTGGGGCGAGAAGAAGACCCCTCGTTCACCATCAAGACCATGGTTATCCAGACCCGCTGGCCGGGTGCGACCCAGGACGAAACCCTCTACCAGGTCACTGACCGCATCGAGAAAAAGCTCGAAGAACTGGATTCGCTCGACTATGTGAAGAGCTACACCCGCCCGGGTGAATCGACGGTCTACGTCAACTTGCGCGACACCACCAAGGCCGAGGACATTCCGCAGATCTGGTACCAGGTGCGCAAGAAGATCCAGGACATCCGCGGCCAGTTCCCCCAGGGCATCCAGGGGCCGGCGTTCAACGATGAGTTCGGTGATGTATTCGGCTCGATCTATGCCTTTACCGCCGACGGTCTGAGCATGCGACAGTTGCGCGACTACGTCGAGCAGGTGCGTGCCGAGATCCGCGAGGTGCCCAACCTGGGCAAGGTGGAGATGATCGGCACCCAGGATGAAGTGCTGTACCTGAACTTCTCCACGCGCAAACTGGCGTCCTTCGGTATCGACCAGCGTCAGGTGCTGCAGGCCTTGCAGGCCCAGAACGCGGTGACCCCTGCCGGGGTCATCGAAGCCGGGCCCGAGCGGATTTCGGTGCGTACCACTGGCCAGTTCGCCTCCGAGAAAGACCTCGAGGCGGTCAACCTGCGAATCAATGACCGCTTCTTCCGCCTGGCCGACATCGCCGAGATCGAGCGTGGCTATGTCGATCCACCGGCGCCCATGTTCCGCTTCAACGGCCAGACCGCCATCGGCCTTGCCATCGGTATGAAAGCCGGCGGCAACATTCAGGTCTTCGGTGCCAACCTGCACAAGAAAATGGAAAGCGTCACCGCCGAATTGCCAGTGGGCGTTGGCGTACACACGGTATCCGACCAGGCGGTGGTGGTCGAAGAAGCCGTGGGCGGGTTCACCAGCGCGCTGTTCGAGGCGGTCATCATCGTACTGGTGGTGAGCTTCATCAGCCTCGGAGTACGTGCCGGGTTGGTGGTGGCCTGCTCGATTCCGCTGGTGCTGGCCATGGTGTTCATCTTCATGGAGTACAGCGGCATCACCATGCAGCGGATCTCGCTGGGTGCCTTGATCATTGCCCTGGGCCTGCTGGTGGACGATGCGATGATCACCGTGGAGGTAATGGTCACGCGCCTGGAAATGGGCGAGACCAAGGAGCAGGCGGCAACCTTCGCCTACACCTCGACGGCCTTTCCGATGCTTACCGGCACCCTGGTGACGGTGGCGGGCTTTGTCCCGATCGGCCTGAACGGCAGTTCCGCGGGCGAGTACACCTACACCCTGTTTGCGGTGATCGCCGCTGCGCTGCTGGTGTCCTGGGTGGTGGCCG
Organism: Pseudomonas vranovensis; assembly: GCF_040438935.1. Lineage (NCBI taxonomy): Bacteria > Pseudomonadati > Pseudomonadota > Gammaproteobacteria > Pseudomonadales > Pseudomonadaceae > Pseudomonas > Pseudomonas vranovensis. Next base: position 5,226,100 of record NZ_CP159259.1, read on the forward strand.
TGCTGTTTGCCCCGGTGCTGGGCGTACACATCCTCAGCACCAAGGTGAAGCCGCACAGTGAAGAACCCGGACGGGTCGGCAAGGCGTTCGAAGGCAGCCTGCTGTGGTGCATGCGCAATCGCTGGCTGACCATCATCGGTACGGTGCTGCTGTTCGTGCTGGCGGTGTTCTGCATGCGCTTCGTGCAGAACCAGTTCTTCCCGGCATCGGATCGTCCGGAGATTCTGGTCGACCTCAACCTGCCGCAGAACGCCTCGATCGAAGAAACCCGCAAGGCGGTCGACAAGCTCGAAGCGACGCTCAAAGGTGACCCGGACATCGTGCGCTGGAGTACCTACATCGGGCAGGGCGCGATTCGTTTCTATCTGCCGCTGGACCAGCAACTGCAGAACCCCTACTACGCCCAGCTGGTGATTGTCAGCAAGGGCTTCGAAGAGCGCGAAGGGTTGATGAAACGCTTGAAAGATCGCCTGCGTGAAGACTTCGTGGGCATCGGCACCAACGTCCAGTCGCTGGAAATGGGCCCGCCGGTAGGGCGGCCTATCCAGTACCGAGTCAGTGGCAAGGAGATCGACGAAGTGCGCAAGCACGCCATTGCCCTGGCATCGCTGCTTGACCGCAACGAACACATCGGCGAGATGATTTACGACTGGAACGAGCCGGGCAAGGTGCTGCGGGTCGAGATTGCCCAGGACAAGGCGCGTCAGCTTGGGCTGTCGTCCGAGGATGTCGCCCAGGTCATGAACAGCATCGTCACCGGCGCACCGATCACCGAGGTCAACGACAACATCTACTTGATCGACGTGGTTGCCCGTGCCGAAGACGCCGAGCGTGGTTCACCACAGACCCTGCAGAACCTGCAGATCGTCACCCCCAATGGCACTTCGATTCCGCTGCTGGCGTTCGCCACCGTGCGCTACGAGCTTGAACAACCGCTGGTGTGGCGTCGCGATCGCAAGCCGACCATCACCATCAAGGCCTCGGTGCGCGGTGAGATCCAGCCGACAGACCTGGTGGCCGAGCTCAAGCCGCAGATCGACGCCTTCGCCAGCAAGCTGCCGGTGGGCTACTACGTGGAAACCGGCGGTACCGTGGAGGAAAGCGGCAAGGCCCAGGGCCCGATTGCCAAAGTCATCCCGCTGATGCTGTTCATGATGGGCACCTTCCTGATGATCCAGCTGCAGAGCGTGCAGAAGCTGTTCCTGGTGGTCAGCGTGGCGCCGCTGGGGTTGATCGGGGTGGTGCTGGCGCTGGTGCCGACAGGGACGCCCATGGGCTTTGTGGCGATCCTCGGGATCTTGGCGCTGATCGGCATCATCATCCGCAACTCGGTGATCCTGGTAACCCAGATCGACGAGTACGAAGCCCAGGGCTTCTCGCCCTGGGCGGCGGTGCTGCAGGCCACCAACCACCGACGACGGCCGATCCTGCTGACGGCAGCGGCGGCAAGCCTGGGGATGATCCCGATTGCACGGGAAGTATTCTGGGGCCCGATGGCCTACGCCATGATCGGCGGGATCATCGTTGCTACCTTGCTGACCTTGCTGTTCCTGCCGGCGCTGTATGTGGCCTGGTACAAGATCCGCGAGCCGCAGGAGGCTTGAGGGTTTGCTTGCGGGGCAAGTCGCACTGCCGTTCCTGCGGTAGCTGGCTTGCCCCGCGATGCTTTCAGCGCTTGTTCAAGCCCCTGGCCAAGCGATCCCCGCCCAGCTGGATCAACGCGACCAACGCCACCAGCATGACGATCACGGTCAGCATGATCTGGCTGTCGAATCGCTGGTAGCCGTAGCGGTAGGCGATGTCGCCCAGCCCACCAGCACCAATCGCGCCGGCCATGGCCGAGGAGTTGATCATGGTCACCAGGGTGATGGTAAAGCCGCCGACAATGCCCGACAGAGCCTCGGGCAGCAGCACGTGCCAGACGATGTGCCAACGCCGGCAGCCCATGGCCTGGGCCGCTTCGATCAGGCCGTGGTCGACCTCGCGGAGGCTGACTTCGGCGATGCGGGCAAAGAATGGAGTGGCTGCGATGGTCAGCGGCACTACTGCCGCCCAGACGCCATACGTAGTGCCGACGATCAGGCGGGTGAAGGGGATCAGCGCGACCATCAGGATCAGGAACGGAATCGAGCGGAACACATTGACGAACGCTCCCAGCACCCGGTTCAAGGTGGGCGCTTCGAAGATGCCACCCTTGCCGCTGGTCACCAGGATCACTGCCAGCGGTATGCCGGCCAGCAAGGCGATCAGCGATGACACGCCTACCATCAACAGGGTGTCGAGCACGCCCTGGATCAGTCGATCAGTCCACATACCCCAATACCTCCACCTGCGTGGCCCATGCTCGGGCGCGTTCGATGACCTGTTCATGGCTGTGCGGGGAGTTCGCCACCGACACTACCAACTGCCCCTGCGGGCGGCCCTGGATAGGATCTATGCCGCCTTGCAGCAGGCTGATGCGACCCCCCAGGTGATGGAATAGGGTGGATAGCTCCGGCGCCTGGCGTTCGCTGCCACTGACCTTAAGATTCAGCACCAGCGCCGACTCAGTACTGGCGGCATGTACCTGCAGGCGCGCTTGCAGGGTCGCTGGCAATGCCGGTTGCAAAGGCGCGAGCAGGGTCTTGCTGACCTCATGCTGCGGATTGCCAAACACTTGCCACACCGCCCCCTGTTCGACGATGCGCCCGCGTTCGAGCACCACCACCCGCTGGCAGATGTCGCGGATCACTGCCATCTCGTGGGTAATCAGGACGATGGTCAGCCCCAGGCGCTGGTTGATGTCGCGCAGCAGCTCAAGGATCGATGCTGTGGTTTCCGGGTCGAGTGCCGAGGTGGCTTCATCACACAGGAGAATGTCCGGATCATGTACCAGTGCGCGGGCAATGCCGACGCGTTGCTTCTGGCCACCGGACAACTGCGCGGGGTAGACGTGATGCTTTTCCTCAAGGCCTACCAGCTCAAGCAGCTCGGCGACCTTGTGCTGACGCTCGGTTTTTGCGACGCCCGCCACCTTGAGCGGCAGTTCGACGTTCTGCCACACCGTCTTGGCCGACATCAGGTTGAAGTGCTGGAAGATCATGCCGATTCGCCGGCGCAGGCGTACCAGGCGGTCCTCATCGAACTCGCCGATGTCTACCTGATCGATCAGCACGCGGCCGGTGCTCGGTTGTTCAAGGCGGTTGATGGTGCGGATCAGCGACGACTTGCCCGCACCGCTGCGGCCGATGATGCCGAAGATTTCGCCGCGCTGGATGTTCAGGTCGATGCCTTCCAGTGCCGGGGCGGATTGGCCGGGATAGGTCTTGCCCAGGCCGAGAAAGCGCACGTGGGCGTTGCCCAGTTCCGGGCGCAAGGCCCGTTGCTGAGCGTTTTGCAACGGCTCGAAAGTTTGTCTCTGTTGTGCAAACGGGGCGGTGGCAGCGCTCATCTCAGCTCTCCCAGCCGGGCTGGTAGAGCGTGCCGTGGGCCTTTTCCAGCGCGGCACGAACCGCCGGCGAGTGCTGGTAGATGTCGATGAACTTGGCCAGGCGCGGATCATCCTTGGTTTGCGGACGGATCACGAACTGGATCACGTATTCCTTGTGGTCCAGGCCGTCGAACAGCAGCGCCGAGGTGGCATCGAAGGTCTTGGCCAGGCGGATGTAGGCCGGGTATCCCTGAACCAGATCGGCATCGTCGTAGGCACGTACCAGTTGCACCGCTTCAACCTGGAGGATCTTCAACTGTTTGGGGTTGGCGATGATGTCTTCCTCGGTGGCCTTGTAGCCGACGCCCGGCTTGAGGGTGATCAAGCCTGCCTTGGCCAGCAGCTGCAAGCCGCGGCCGCTGTTGATCGGGTCGTTGGCGATAGCCACGCTGGCCCCCTGGGGCAACGCGTCGAAGCGTTGGTACTTTTTCGAGTAGAGGCCGACGTTGTTGATGATCCCCGGCGCGTAGGGCACAAGGTCAAAGCCGGCGGCGGCCTTGGCGTTTTCCAGGAAGGGGATGTGTTGGAAATAGTTCACGTCGATGTCGCCACTGACCAGGCTGACGTTCGGCGCGATCCAGTCGCTGAACTCTATCAGTTCCACCTTCAGGCCCTGTTTTTTCGCCTCGTCGACGGCGGCCTCCAGCGGGATGGAAAAGGCAGCCGTGGTGCCGACTTTCAAGGGCTCGTCGGCGGCCTGGGCCGTGTTGAACAGGCCAAGGGTCAGGGCCAGTGCCGCGACGGGGCGGGCGAGGAATGTCTTAAGCATGTTGTGGCGCTCCGGTCGGGGTGGTGTGGCGATAGCTGGCGCCGGGATGGTCGGCGGGCAGGTGGGGTTGTCGGCTGGCGAAGAGTTTTTCGCGCAGGCTGCCGGGTTCGTACGCGGTCTTGTAGGAGCCGCGACGTTGCAGCTCCGGGATTACCAGGTCGATGAAGTCGACGTAGCTTTCCGGGGTGACGGTGCGGGTCAGGTTGAAGCCGTCCAGGCCGGTTTCGGCGATCCAGCTTTCCAGTGCGTCGGCAACCTGGGTCGGCGAGCCCACCAGGGTGATGTAGCGACCGCCCAGGGCGTGCTGGTCCAGCAGCTTGCGGCGGGTCCAGTCGTTGTTCTGTAGGGTTTTGGTCGCCGACTGGATCGCGTTGCTTTTGACGTACTGGATCGGCTCGTCCAGTGCATAGGCGGAAAAGTCGATGCCGGTGGAACTGGAAAAGTGCGCGACACCCGCTTCCGGGCTGGCATGGCGCAGGTACTCGGCGTGCTTGGCGCTGGCTTGTTCCTCGGTGCGCGCGACGATCACGGTCAGGCCCATGAACACCTTGATCGCGTGCGGGTCTCGCCCTGCGGCCACGGCAGCGGCGCGTACCTTGTCGACCTGGGCACGGGTCGCTTGCTTGGTCTGGCCGCTGATGAACACGCACTCGGCATGGTTGCCGGCAAAACTCAGGCCGCGCTCGGAGCTGCCGGCCTGGAACAGCACCGGCGTGCGTTGTGGTGAGGGCTCGCACAGGTGATAGCCCTCGACCCGGTAGAACTCACCCTGGTGCCGCACCTTGTGGACTTTGTCGGGCCGAGCGTAGATCCGCTGCTGGCGGTCGTTGAGTACGGCACCGTCTTCCCAGCTGCCTTCGAGCAGCTTGTACAGCACCTGCATGTATTCATCGGCCTGGTCGTAGCGGCGGTCATGCTCGGTCTGTCGCTCCAGGCCCATGGCACGGGCGGCGCTGTCCAGGTAACCGGTGACGATGTTCCAGCCCACCCGGCCTCGGCTCAGGTGGTCGAGGGTCGAGAGTTTGCGGGCGAACAGGTAGGGCGCCTCGTAGGTGAGGTTGGCGGTCAGGCCGAAGCCCAGGTGACGGGTAACGGCAGCCATGGCCGAGACCAGCAGCAACGGGTCGTTGACCGGCAGTTGGATCGACTCCTTGAGCGGTACATCCACCCCGTTCTGGTACACGTCGTAGACCCCGACGATGTCAGCGATGAACAGCCCGTCGAACAGGCCGCGCTCAAGCAGTTGTGCAAGCTCGGTCCAGTATTCGAGGGTCTTGTACTGGGCTGAGGTGTCACGAGGGTGGGTCCACAGGCCATGGTTGATGTGCCCGATGCAGTTCATGTTGAAGGCGTTGAGCAGGATCTTTTTCTTCGCCATCAGATGGTCCCCCGCAGCGGTGGGTTTTCATCGTTGAGGTAGTAGTTGCCGATGGCGTGGTACTTCCAGCGCACCGGGTCATGCAGGGTATGTACGCGGGCGTTGCGCCAGTGGCGGTCCAGGCCGTGCTCGGCCAGGGTGGCCTGGCTGCCGGCCAGTTCGAACAGGGTGCTGCCGGCGGCCAGGGAAATTTCGGTGCTGATCGCCCGGGCCTCGGCTACAGCGATGGAGGCGGCGGCCACGGTCGTGGCGTCGGGTTCAGACTGGGCCCGGTCGAGGCATTCGCCGGCGCGTTCGAGCAAGGCCTCGGCGGCGTGCAAGCGGATCGCCAAGTGGCCGAACGACTTCAAGGTCAATGGGTCTTCGCAGGCTTTGTCGATACCGGAGTCGATCCAGGGCCGGGTACGGGTGCGTACGAACTGCAGGGCGTCCTCGTAGGCGGCGCGGGCAATGCCCGTGTCGATAGCGGCATGTAGGATCTGCGCCAGCGGGCCGACCGTAGTCGGGCGTTCGAAGGCGCTCTGGAAAGGCACCACATCGTCGGCGGCCACCGGGACATTGTCGAACACCACCGAGCCGCTGCCGGTGGTGCGCTGGCCGAAGCCACTCCAGTCGTCGATCACTTTGAGCCCGGCACTCTCGGCGGACACGAACACCAATTGCTGCACGCCGCGCTCATCGACCACCGAGGTGGGAATGCGCTGGGCGTAGAGGGCGCCGGTGGCGTAGAACTTGCGCCCGTTGATGCGGTAGGCATCGCCGTCACGGCTCAGGGCGGTGGTGCGGTCGTGGGCTGTCTTGGTGCCCAGTTCGGCCAGGGCATTGCCAAAGCGCTGGCCGGCCATTACCTCGGCATAGAGGCGTTGTTGTTGTGCAGCGCTGCCGTTCACGCGCAGCACTTCCAGAGCGTAGAAATGGTTCTGTGGAATCTGCCCCAGCGAGGCATCGGCCTGGGCAATGCGGGCGATGACCTTGGCCAGGGTGACGTTGGAAACACCGGCCCCGCCAAAGGCCTTGGGGACGCTGATGGCCCACAGGCCGGAGCGGGAAAACAGCGCCAGTTCAGGGTGCGGCAGGCGTCGCTCGCGGTCGCGCAGGATGCTGTCGCGGCGTAGTTGGCCGGCCAGCTTTTCGGCAACCTCCAACGCCTGGGCGTCAGTGTGGATCACCGCGACGTTTTCGTGCGGTTGGGGGAGAAGGCTCATAACAGGGCTCCAGTGGTCTGGTCAGATCCAGGCGTGCCGGGCAGGCAAGGTACCGTTGAGGTGATAGGCGCCGACGGCGTGGTATTTCCAGCGCACCGGGTCGTGGAGGGTGTGCACGCGGGCGTTGCGCCAGTGCCGGTCGAGGTTGAACTCGGCGAGGGTGGCGCGGCTGCCGGCAAGCTCGAACAGCTTCTCGCTGGCTTGCAGGGCGATCTCGGTGGTCAGCACCTTGGCTTCTGCCACGGCAATCGAGGCACGGGCTGCGGACGCGGCATCCACCGGGCCTGCGTCGACTTCATCGAGGGTTCGCGCAGCCTTGCTCAACAGGGCCTGGGCGGCGTGCAGTTCGAGCTGCAGGCGACCGATGTCGGCGATCACGTAGAGATCGTCGCTGGCGCGCTCGACCTTGGCATCGATCCAGGGCCGGGCCCGCTCGCGGACAAAAGCGATGGCATCGGCCACGGCCGCTTCGGCAATGCCGGCGTCGATGGCCGCCTGGATCAGTTGCGAGACAGCGCCCTGGATGTTCGGCACTTCGCTCTGGCGCCAGATATCCACGACCAGGTCATTGTCGACCTGCACCTGATCCAGCAGCACTGTGCCGCTGGCGGTGGTGCGTTGGCCGAAGCCGCTCCAGTCATCGACGATGCGCAGCCCCGGGGTGCCGCGGCGAACGAAGGCCATCACCGGACGGCACTCATCGTTCAGCGCCTTGACCGCCACCCAATGGGCGAACAGGGCGCCGGTCGAATAGAACTTCTGCCCATCGATCACCGAGTGTTCGCCTTTGCGAGTGATCCGCGCCTTGAGTTCCAGGGTGTTCTTGCTGCCGCGTTCGGGGCCGGCGTTGCCGATGCGCCAGCCGTCGAGCACCGACTTGAACAGCAGGTCTTTCTGCCGTTCGCTGGCGGCGCCTTTGAGCAGTTGCAGGATGCCGAACTGGTTTTGCGGAATCTGCCCCAGCGCCGGGTCGGCGGCACTGATGATGCGGAACACCTCGGCAAGGGTGACGAACGAAACCTGTGCACCGCCGTGGCTGCGAGGAATGGAGATACTGCCCAGGCCACTGCGGGTGAACTGCTCGATTTCGGCCCACGGCAGCTTGCGCTGCTGATCGCGACGGGCAGCCTGGCTGCGGGCGATCTCGGCCAGCTCATGGGCGGCCTGCAGGGCCTCGGTGTCGCTGCGCAGCACGTTGGCTGGCAACAGCAGGGGGGCGTTGTCCAGATCACTGTGGACGTTGGTGGTTGCCAGACTGGACATCAGTACTGCTCCTTGGCTGCACTCAATGCCCTGGCGTTACGCACTGGGGTGATTGTGTTCCTGACCATACCTACCTCACGTATTGAGAAGGTCGACGCGAGGGCGCCGACGAAAAATGCGCTGGTCCGGTGGTCCGGTTTATATACCCTAATCGTGTATAAAAATTAAATAAACTAACTTATAGGAATATTAATAGAAGTGTTGCTACCGCCCCAAACAGCGGGATGGGCGGTAGCAATGGGGGCGGGGAAATCAGTAACCGGTGTTCTGGGTGCCGAGAAACTTGCCGAGGAACTGGCGGGTGCGCTCTTCACGGGGGTGGGCGAACAGTGCCTTGGCCTCACCCTGTTCGACGATCACACCCTTGTCGAAAAAGATCACCCGGTTGGCGACGTCGCGGGCAAAGCTCATTTCATGAGTGACGATGATCATCGTGCGGTTTTCTTCGGCAAGCCCGCGGATGGTGGCCAGCACCTCGCCAACCAGCTCAGGGTCCAGTGCCGAGGTGGGTTCGTCGAACAGAATCACTTCAGGTTCCATGGCCAGCGCGCGGGCAATGGCTACGCGTTGTTGCTGGCCACCCGAAAGCTTGCGCGGGTAGGCGTCTTCCTTGCCGGCAAGGCCCACCTTGGCGAGCAGCTTGCGTCCCAGCGCCACCGCCTTGTCGTGCGGGGTCTTCTTGACCACCAGCGGCCCTTCGATGACGTTCTCCAGTGCCGTGCGGTGCGGGAACAGGTTGAAGCTCTGGAACACGAAACCTACCTGCTGGCGCAGCTTGCGGATCAGTCCTTGCTGCTGGCCGAGCGGGCGGTTGGCATCGATCTGCACATCGCCGACCTGGATGCGGCCGCTGCTGGGGGTTTCCAGCAAGTTGAGGCAACGCAGGAAGGTGGTCTTGCCCGAGCCGCTGGGGCCGATGATGGCGATCACCTCGCCGGCCTCGACCTTCAGGCTGATGTCGTTCAGCACGGTCTGGCCGTTGAACTGCTTGCTCAGTCGGTCTACCACGATCATGCTCAGGACTCCTGGTCGTGCCGGTTGACCCGCGCTTCCAGACGGTTCTGAAAGTGTGCGAGAACGCTGGCCAGCACCCAGTAGATCAGGGCGGCGGCAAGGTACATGGTGAAGATTTCAAAGGTACGGGCGGTGATCAGCTGCGCCTGGCGAAACAGTTCCGGCACCTGGATGGTGGCCGCCAGGGCAGTGTCCTTGACCAGCGAAATGAAGCTGTTGCCAAGCGGTGGCAAGGCGGTACGCGCCGCCTGGGGCAGGATCGCCCGGCGCATTGCCTGGCCACGGGTCATGCCGATACTGGCGGCGGCCTCCCATTGGCCGCGATCGATGGAGCCGATGGCAGCACGCAGGATTTCACAGGCGTAGGCGGCCATGTTCAGCGAGAAGCCGATCAGCGCTGCCGGCAACGGGTCCAGCTCAAGCCCCAGCTGCGGCAGACCGTAGTAGATCATGAACAACTGCACCAGCAGCGGTGTGCCGCGAAAGAACGACACATAGACCCGCGCCGTCCAGCTCAGCAGCTTGAACGACGACAAGCGCATCAGCGCCAGGCCAAAACCCAGCAGCAGGCCGAAGAACATCCCGCCCAGGCTGAGGATTACCGTGTAGTAAGCGCCCTTGAGCAGAAAGGGCGCGCTGTCGAGAGCAAGCTGCAGGCTGTCTTCGATCATTTAGTCACGTCGGCGCCAAAGTACTTCTCGGAGAGCTTGGCCAGGGTGCCATCGGCGCGCAGCTTGTCCAGCGCCTTGTTGATAGCATCGAGCAATTCGGGCTCACCCTTGCGCAGGGCGATACCGGATTCCAGGCGCGAGAAGGCGTCACCTGCCACGGCGGTGTCCTGGGCTTTCTTCGCGTATTCCAGCGCGGCCAGGCGGTCGATGAGGATGGCGTCGATTCGGCCCACGCGCAGGTCCTGGAACTTGCTCGGGTCATCGTCATAGGTGCGCACCTCCGCCTTCGGTACCGCCGATTTCACCCACTGCTCGTAGTTGGTACCCAGGCCCACACCGACCTTCTTGCCGGCCAGGTCGGCGGCAGATTTGATCGTGCCTTCGTTCTTTTTCAGGGTCAGCGCCTGGATACCGGAAACGGTATAGGGCTCGGAGAAGTCGTACTTTTTCTTGCGCTCATCAGAGATGGTCACTTGGTTGACCACCACGTCCAGGCGCTTGGACTCAAGGGCGGCGAGGATGCCGTCCCATTTGGTCGGCTGCAGCTTGGCCTTGACCCCCAGCTCCTTGGCCAGGGCTTCGGAGAGCTCCACCTCGAAGCCGGCCAGCTTGCCGCTTTCATCGACGAAGCTGAAGGGTGGGTAGGTGCCTTCGAGGCCTACGCTGATCACCCCTTTGTCTTTGATGGTCTTCAATTGCTCGCCGGCAACGGCCTGGCCAAGCAGGCTGGCGCCCAGCAGCAGGGCAACACCTGCATTGAAAATCTGTTTACCGATTACTGTCATGACGAAGCCCCAATGTTGTTGTGTAGTGGGTGACGACAATAGGGTGAAGCGCTATAGGCTTAAAAATAATATAAATTTATTTTCTTATATCGCTTTCAGATAAGCCATTCAGCTGTTCCAGACCTCAGGGTAGGCGAATAATGCCGGAGCCCCACCGGTATGCAGGAAAATCAGCGGACCATCATCGAAACGCTGGCGAGCGATGCCATCGAGCAAGCCGGCCATGGCCTTGCCGGTGTACACCGGATCCAGCAGCAGGCCTTCGTGGCTTGCCAGCAGGCGTATGGCGGCCAGGGTGCCGGCATTCGGCTCGCCGTAGCGGGGGGCGAAATACTCGTCCCAGAGTTCAACGTGAAAGCTGCCGGGTACCTGCACACCGAGCAGTTCGGCCGTGCGTTCGGCCAGGCCCTGGACCTTGGGCCGCTGGTCTTCATCACTGCGCGATACGGTCACCCCAATCACCGGCAGTTGTGGCATGACCGATGCCAGGGCCAGGCCGAGGCCGCTATGGGTGCCGGCGCTGCCGGAGGCCAGGACCACGCCGGCAAATTGCTTGCCGGTGTGGTCGATCTGGGTCGCCAGTTCAAGGCCTGCACGCACATAACCCAGCGCACCGAGAGCGTTGGAGCCACCAATAGGCACCACGTAAGGTTTGCGACCGCTGGCGTGCAGCCGTATGGCAAGGGCCTGGAGTTGATCATCGGCATTGTCCAGGTTGTCGACCAACTCGACCTTGGCATCGAACAGGTCGAGCAGCAGGCGGTTGCCGTTTTGCTGGTAATTGAGCGAATCGGTGCCGATGGGGTTTTCCAGTAGCGCCACACAACCCAGGCCCAGGCGCGCAGCCAAGGCGGCCGTCTGGCGCACATGATTGGACTGGATTGCACCGGCGGTCACCAGGGTGTCGGCACCCTTGCTCAAGGCGTCGGCGGCCAGGTATTCGAGCTTGCGCAGCTTGTTGCCGCCGAGGGCGAGCGGCGTGCAATCGTCGCGCTTGACGTAGATTTCGCGGCCCAGCCAGGCCGAAAGGCGATCCAGCTTTTCCAGTGCGGTGGGTGCGCCTAGCAGGTCCAGACGATTGAAGCGTTCGAGCTGTCGTTCGATCATGGCAACACATCTGCGTGGGAAAATTCGACTATAGGCAGCGCCAAGCTCAGGGGCAACTCCAGGGCTTATGCCGGCGTTATCGCGATCTGGAATAAAGGGTTATTTTTTCCCGCCTGGTGATTTGCCGTAAAGTGACCGCCTATCAGGCGGCCTTCCCTTCCAATAACCGCCGCCGTGGCAGGAGACGTAACCGTGAGCGAAAACGCGCAAACAGGGCATTGGCAATTGCAGGGCATCGTCGCCGGCTTGCGTACTGCCCGGGACAAATGGCGCAGCAGCAATGGTCGTAGCAGTGGCGAACAGGGCGGCCGCGAGCTGCCTTCGCGTGAAGCCATGCGGCACATCCTCGAGCAACTGTGCGGGGCGCTGTTCCCGATGCGCCTGGGGCCCGTGGACTTGCGCGAGGAAAGTGAAGACTTCTATGTCGGGCACACCCTCGATTCGGCCCTGACTGCCTTGCTCGCCCAGGCCCGCCTCGAGCTTCGCTACGTGGCTCGCCACGGCAAGTGCAACATGGCGGATGTCGACGCCAAGGCCCTGAGCGTTATCCAGGGCTTTGCTGCGGCATTGCCGGGCCTGCGCAGCATCCTCGATACCGATGTACTGGCTGCCTTCCACGGCGACCCGGCGGCGCGCAGCGTCGATGAAGTGTTGCTGTGCTACCCGGGAATTCTTGCGGTCATCCATCACCGTCTGGCCCATCACCTGTACCGCGCTGGCCTGCCGTTGCTCGCGCGGATCAGTTCGGAGCTGGCGCATTCGGCCACCGGTATCGACATCCACCCGGGTGCGCAGATCGGTCAGAGTTTCTTCATCGACCACGGCACTGGCGTAGTGATCGGCGAGACGGCAATCATCGGTGAGCGTGTGCGCATCTACCAGGCCGTTACCCTGGGCGCCAAGCGCTTCCCGGCTGACGAAGACGGCCAGTTGCAAAAGGGGCACCCGCGTCACCCGATCGTAGAGGACGACGTGGTGATTTACGCCGGCGCCACTATTCTGGGACGTATCACCATCGGCAAGGGTTCGACCATCGGCGGCAACGTCTGGCTGACCCGCAGTGTGGCGCCGGGCAGCAACCTGACCCAGGCCAATCTGCAGCACGATGACGGGACCCAGAAGTAGCGCAAACCAGGCTTGGCTTGCGGCATCGGGTCGCATTGCGGACCCCATCCATGTTTAACTTGAACGCTTGTTCAAGTTAAAACGGTGGTCCGCTGCCGGCGTTCAACAGGAGGAAACCCTTTGCTGAACCCGTTCAATCCAAGCCTTTTCCCTCATTTCGAGGTGCGCGTTAGATGAGTGCACCGAGTTCCCTACCCAGCGGCAAGATCCGCATGAATCCGCCGGTTTTCTATTTCGCGGCGAGCTTTATCCTCATTTTCGGACTGGTGGTCATCAGCAACCCGCAAGCAGCGGGTGAGTGGTTGCTGGCGGCGCAGAACTGGGCGGCCAACACGGTCGGCTGGTATTACATGCTGGCAATGACGCTGTACCTGGTCTTCGTGGTGGTCACCGCCTTGTCCGGCTACGGCAAGATCAAGCTCGGTGCCGACCACGACGAGCCCGAGTTCAGCTACCTGTCCTGGGCCGGCATGCTGTTCGCCGCCGGTATCAGCATCACCTTGTTCTTCTTCTGTGTCTCCGAACCCCTGACCCATATGCTCCATCCGCCCCAGGGCGAGGCGGGCACTGCCGAGGCCGGGCGTCAGGCGATGCAGTTGTTGTTCCTGCACTGGGGCCTGCATGGCTGGGGCGTGTTTGCCTTCGTCGGCATGGCCCTGGCGTACTTTGCCTACCGTCACAACCTGCCTCTGGCCCTGCGTTCTGCGCTTTACCCGCTGATCGGGAAACGCATCAACGGGCCGATCGGTTATGCGGTGGATGGCTTCGGGATCATTGCCACGGTGTTCGGCCTGGGCGCCGACATGGGCTTTGGTGTGCTGCACCTGAACTCTGGCCTGGACTACCTCTTCGGCATCCCGCATACCCAATGGGTACAAGTGGCGCTGATTACCCTGATGATGGGTGCTGCGGTGGCGGTTGCCGTGGCGGGAGTCGAGAAGGGCGTGCGGGTGATGTCCGACATCAACATGTTCCTGGCCTGTGCGCTGTTGCTGTTCGTGCTGTTTGCCGGGCCCACGCAGCATCTGTTCAATACCCTGATCCAGAACCTGGGTGACTACCTGGGGGCGCTGCCGCGCAAGAGCTTTGATGTCTATGCCTACAACGAGGCCAGCGACTGGCTGGGCGGCTGGACCGTGTTCTACTGGGCCTGGTGGATTGCCTGGGCGCCGTTTGTAGGCCTGTTCATCGCGCGGATCTCCCGTGGCCGGACCATCCGTGAATTCGTCTTTGGCGTGCTGCTGATTCCGTTGGGCTTCACCCTGGCGTGGATGTCGATCTTCGGCAACAGCGCCATGTCCCAGGTGCTCGATCACGGCATGACCGCACTGGGACAGTCGGCGATCGACAACCCGTCAATGACCCTCTACCTGCTGCTGGAAACCTACCCCTGGAGCAAGGCGGTGATCGGCGTCACCGTGTTCATCAGTTTTGTGTTCTTCGTCACCTCCGCCGACTCCGGCACTGTGGTGCTGTCGACCCTGTCCGCCCGTGGCGGCAATGCCGATGAAGACGGCCCCAACTGGTTGCGGGTGTTCTGGGGCGCGATGACGGCGCTGGTGACCATCGGCCTGTTGTTCGCCGGCAGCATCGATTCGTTGAAGTCGGCGGTGGTACTGACCTCGCTGCCGTTCTCGGTGATCCTGCTGGCCATGATGTGGGGCCTGCACAAGGCGTTCTACCTGGAGTCGCAACGCCAGATTGCGCAGATGCATTCCCTGGCACCTTTCGCCAATTCGCGCCGCGGACGCGGTGGCTGGCGTCAGCGCTTGAGCCAGGCCGTGCATTTTCCGTCGCGCGATGAGGTGTACCGCTTCATGGACGACGTGGTGCGCCCGGCGATTGCCGAGGTAACCGAGGTGTTTGTCGAGAAAGGCCTGAACGTCATCACCCAGGAGGACCCGAGCCACGACAACGTCAGCCTCAAGATCGGCCACGGTGAAGAGCAGCCGTTCATTTACCAGGTGCAGATGCGCGGGTATTTCACCCCGTCATTCGCCTTGGGCGGGTTGGGTACCCAGGAGTTGAAGAACCGTCGTTACTATCGTGCTGAAGTTCACCTGAGCGAAGGCAGCCAGGACTATGACCTGGTTGGCTACAGCAAGGAGCAGATCATCAACGACATCCTTGATCAGTACGAGCGGCATATGCAGTTTTTGCATTTGGTTCGTTAGCAAGCCATCGCGGGGCAAGCCCGCTCCTGCTGGAGCAGGCTTGCCCCGCGATCGCGTCAGAACGGCGCATCCCCAAGAATTGTCGCCCGGTGCATCACCCGCCGCTGCGGCCGATAGTCATCCACCGCGAAATGCTGCGTCACGCGGTTGTCCCAGAACGCCACGTCGCTCTCCTGCCAGCGCCAGCGGATGGTGAACTCCGGGCGGGTGGCGTGGGCGAACAGCAGCTTGAGAATCGCCTCGCTTTCCGTCTCGCTGAGCTCATTGATCCGCGTGGTGAAGCCTTCATTGACGAACAGCGACTTGCGGCCGCTGACCGGGTGGGTGCGAACTACCGGGTGCGACAGCGGTGGGTTATTGCGCCGCGTCGCCTTCCAGCGCGCCAGGTCTTCGGGTGTATTGCCGAAGCGTTCAAGCGGAAAGGACTTGGTGAAGTCGTGCGTTGCCGTCAACCCGTCGAGCAATTGTTGCAGCGGCGCCGACAAGGCCTCGAACGCTGCGATGCCACTGGCCCACAAAGTGTCGCCACCGTAAGCCGGCAGTTGCTTGGCACTGAGCACGGCACCCAGTGCCGGGGTTGGCAGGAAGGTCACGTCGGTGTGCCACACGGCGTTGTCGCGCACGTCAGTAACCGCTGTGTCGAGCACCAGCACCTGCGGGGTTTCCGGCACGTTGGGGTAGATCGGATGAATGTGCAGGTCGCCAAAGCGCGCGGCAAATTCAGCTTGCTGGCGTGGGTTGATCGGCTGGTCGCGAAAGAACAGCACCTGATGAGTGAGCAGGGCGTGTTCGATGGCGTCACGTGTTTCGTGGCTGATCGGGTGGCTCAGGTCGATACCGCTGATCTGGGCGCCGAGGGCAGGGCTGAGCGGGGTAATGGTCAGGCTCATGTCGGTTCTCGATACGTCTTCAATGACTCTGGCCATGCCAGGGCACTAGTTTGCGTTGCAGGGCACGCAGGCTCATTTCCAGGGCAAAGGCGATCAGCGCGATCACCAGGATGCCGAGCACCACCACATCGGTCACCAGGAACTGCGCGGCCGACTGGACCATGAAACCCAGGCCGCTGGTGGCGGCGATCAACTCGGCGGCGACCAGGGTCGACCAGCCCACGCCCAGACCGATGCGCACACCGGTGAGGATGTCGGGCAAGGCGCTGGGCAGGATCACATGGCGAATCAGTTGGGCCCGCGTGGCGCCCAGCGACTGTGCTGCCCGTAGCTTGCTCGGGTCGACGGTGCGTACACCGGTGGCGGTGGCAATGGCGATGGGGGCAAAGATCGCGAGGTAGATCAGCAGCACTTTCGACAGCTCGCCGATACCGCACCAGATTACGATCAAGGGCAGGTAGGCCAGGGGTGGAATCGGGCGGTAGAACTCGATCAGCGGGTCGAGGATACCGCGGGCAATACGGTTGTGGCCGATGGCGATGCCAATCGGGATCGCGGTGACTATTGCCGCGCCCAAGGCCAGTCCGATGCGCCCCAGGCTCGCGCCCAGATGTTGCCAGAGCGTGGACTCCATGTAGCCCTGGGTCAGCAGCAACCAGGCCTTGGCCAGCACCGCACCAGGAGATGGCAGGAACAGCGGCTCGATCCATTCGGCTGCAGTCACCGCCCACCACACCAGTAGCAGGGTGGCCAGGGTCAGACCGCTGATCAAGCGAGTGCTCAAAGGGCGACGTAGCGGGGTGGGCGCGTGCGCTGGGGCGCTGTGTTTGGCTGCGACCACATTCAGGCTGCTCATGCGATCTCCTGGCGCACGGTGGCGCTGCGTTGGGAAAACACCCGGGCCAGGACATGCTCGCGGGTTTCGATAAAGCGTGGATCGGACTTGATTGCCCGCGCCGATTCGCCGGCGGCGTACCGCTGGCCGAAATCCAGATGCAGACGTTCGACGATTTGCCCGGGATCGGGCGCCAGTAGAATCAGGTCGGTGGCGAGAAACACGGCTTCTTCAATGTCGTGGGTAATCAGGAACACCGGCTTGGCCGTGCGTTGCCAGACCTGCAACAGCAGCTCTTGCATCTGTTCACGGGTAAAGGCATCCAGTGCGCCGAACGGCTCGTCCATCAACAGCACCCGTGGGTCGGCAGCCAGGGCGCGAGCCAGGCCTACGCGTTGCTTCTGCCCACCGGAAAGCTGCCAGACCCGCCGCTTGCCGAAGTCGCTCAGGTCGACCAGTGCCAGCATCTCCCGGGCCTTGCGTTCACGCTCGGCGCGCGGCACCCCGGCCAGCTCCAGGCCGAAGGCGACGTTGGCCAGCACGTCCTGCCACGGCAGCAGGGCGTCGTCCTGGAAGACCACGCCCCGTTCGGCACTGGGGCCTTGCACCGGCACACCGTCCAGGGTGATACGGCCGGCGCTGGGCGCGACGAACCCTGCGATCAAATTGAGCAGCGACGTCTTGCCGCTGCCGGAGGGACCCAGGGCCACCAGCAATTGCTCCGGGCCCAGGCTGAGGGTGATGTCGGTCAGCACCGGTACGGCTGCGCCGGGGTACTGTGCGCTGATGCGCTCCAGCTCAAGCAATGCCATGACAAGCTCCGATCAATGGGGGATGAACTGGGCGCTGACATAGGGCGAGTAATCCGGCAGCACGGCTTCAACCTTGCCCTGCGCCTTGAGGAAGGTCGCGGTGTCGGTAATCGCCTGGGTTGTCGGTGCGCCCAGTGCGGCGACCTGGTCGGCGGCCAGCGGGAACACGTTGCCCTGCAGCAGGCCCGGGATGTCGGCGGGCTTGGCGCCGGACAGCTTGACCAGCTTGTCGACGTTGCTCGAGTTGGCCAGCCAGGCTTGCGGGTCCTTGCGGTAGTCGGCGTAGGCATCAAGGGTCACGGTGGCGAAGGCCTTGACGATGTCAGGGTGCTTGGCCGCGAAGTCCTTGCGCACGATCCAGGCGTCAAAGGTCGGTGCCCCTTTCTTGGCCAGCTCGCCGGAAGTGATCAACACCTTGCCGGTCTCCTTGGCCACACCCAGGGCGGGGTCCCATACATAGGTGGCATCAATGTCGCCGCGCTTCCAGGCGGCGATGATCGCCGGTGGCGCCAGGTTGAGGATCTGCACCTTGGCCGGGTCGATGTCCCACTGCTTGAGTGCGGCCAGCAGGCTGTAATGGCCGGTCGACACGAACGGTACGGCGATCTTCTTGCCGATCAGGTCCTGAGGCGAGTTGATGTTGGCGCCGTCACGAGCTACCAGGGCTTCGGCAGCGCCGATCTGCGTGGCGATCAGGAACGTTTCCACCGGCAGCTTGCGGGTGGCAGCGGCAGCCAGCGGGCTGGAGCCGAGATAACCGATCTGCACGTCGCCGGAAGCCACGGCGGTGATCACATCAGCGCCGCTGTCGAATTTGCGCCAGTCGATGCTGGCCTTGCTGGCTTTTTCGTAGTCGCCGTTGACCTGGGCGACCTTGGCCGGATCAACGGTCGTCTGGTAGGCCACGGTCAGATCGGCCGCCTGGGCCAACCAGCTGGCGCCAGCCAGGGTCAGGGCGGCAAACAGGCGCAGTGGGGCGTGCGGGGTCATGGTGAACTCCTTCTCAGGCGGTGGAGGTGCGAGAGAAGAAAGGCTAAATGATCTAAGAAAGCTAAAATAAATAACTTTTTAGCATTAGCTTAGGAAGCATTTGATTTAAGGTTGTTGGGGGCCGAAGGAAGGTGCCCAGGAGATTAGATCTAAAAAATTAGAGCTTATAACCTTAAGGAATTAAACAGGACGTCGATACAGCTGGCTGAGAAAAATTCGGAACATATTCCAGATTAGTCTGAAAAATTCTGAAATAAGGCTTTTTGGATTTATAGGATTGTTATTATCCTTGACCCCAAGGGCTGGCGTATTAGACCAAAGTAGCGAAATGAATAGTTACGATTGACTTGACGGTCACGCTTTGGTGCTAATCGCCAATCGACAACGAGCAGGGCTTCAGATCCTGCCGTAAGCGAACCACAAGAATTAGAAACGAGAGGAGCAAAACATGTACAAGTCGACCTTGGCAATTGCCGTGGCCGTAGGGGTTCTGGCCCAGCAGGCAGGTGCCGCCGGTTTCGTTGAAGACAGCAAGCTGTCGCTCAGCTCCCGCACCATGTACTTCAACAACGACAACCGTGATGGTGGCGCTGACAACCGTGAATCGGGTCAGGGTTTCAAAGTCGACTACATCTCGGGTTTCACCGAGGGTACCGTTGGTTTTGGTGTTGATGCACAAGCCCTGTGGGGTATTCACCTGGACGGCGGCCGTGGCCACCACCCAGACAACAGCAGTTTCTTCCCAAGCGACTCCGATGGTTCGGCCGAGAGCCAGTGGGCCCGTTTCGGTGCCAACGCCAAAGCGCGCTTCTCCAAGACTGAAGCTCACTTCGGGAGCGCCCTGGCGCCAAACCTGCCGATCCTGGTATCCAACGACGGTCGTCTGCTGCCACAAACCTTTGAAGGCGGCACCATCCAGTCCAAGGAAATCGACAGCCTGACCCTCAACGCCGGTCAGCTGACCCACGCCATGGGCCGTGCTTCGAGCAACCGTACCGGCCTGTCGGTTGCCGGTGCTACCCAGGACAGCAACAAGTTCCAGTTCGCCGGTGGCGACTGGAAAGTCACCAAAGACCTGACCCTGCAGTACTACTACTCGAACCTGGAAGACTTCTACAAGCAGCACTTCCTGGGCCTGGTACACGTCCTGCCGATTGCTGAAGACCAGTCGTTCAAGACCGACATCCGCTACTTCGACAGCAGCAGCGATGGCAAGAACGGTGAAACCGGCTACGCCTTCAACAACAACGGTGGCTATGCCAAGAACACCGGCGAGGTCGACAACAAGACCTGGAGCGCCATGTTCACCTACTCCCTGGGTGGTCATGCTTTCCTGTTGGGTCACCAGCAGATCGGTGATGACGGTGGTTTCGTCTGGCTGAACCAGGGCAACGTGGTTGACGGCAATGGCCGCAACGAAGGTGCCGGCGGTTCGAGCTTCTACCTGTTCACCGACAGCATGATCAACCAGTTTGCCCGTGCCGGTGAAAACACCACCTTCGGTCAGTACTCCTACGACTTCGCTCGCCTGGGTGTTCCTGGTCTGAAGACCTCGATCTCCTACCTGCGTGGTGATGACATCCGTAGCCGTACCGGTGGCAGCGACTACAGCGAGTGGGAACGCGACGCGCGTATCGACTACGTGATCCAGGAAGGTACCCTCAAGGGCCTGGGCGCCAGCCTGCGTCACGGTGTGTACCGCGGCGGCAGCAGCGAAGCCAGCGCCGACCAGGATCAGACCCGCCTGATCTTCAACTACACTTACAGCTTCATGTAAGTCCGGTTGAAACGAGAAGCCTCGCCTTAGTGCGAGGCTTTTTTTTGTCTGCGCATTTATAGATTTTAAAGTTATAAATAAATCGATATTTATTCTTTTTAATTTCTACTGCTTGCAGGCACAGTGAACCCATAACGAACCCAGCCAAGGAGCCGCACCATGAGCCTCAGACTCGGCGATATCGCCCCCGACTTCGAACAGGAATCCAGCGCCGGCAAGATCCGTTTCCATGAGTGGCTGGGCAATAGCTGGGGCGTGCTGTTTTCGCATCCGGCCGACTTCACTCCGGTATGCACCACCGAGCTGGGCTTTACCGCCAAGCTCAAGGACCAGTTTGCCGAGCGCGGCGTCAAGGCCATTGCCCTGTCGGTGGACCCGGTGGACTCCCACCACCGCTGGATCGACGACATCAACGAAACCCAGAACACCGTGGTCAACTTCCCGATCCTGGCCGATGCCGACCGCAAGGTTTCGGACCTCTACGACCTGATCCACCCCAACGCCAGTGACACGCTGACGGTACGCTCCCTGTTTGTGATCGACCCGAACAAGAAGATCCGCCTGACCATCACTTACCCGGCCAGCACGGGGCGCAACTTCCACGAAATCCTCAGGGTGATCGACTCGCTGCAGCTTACCGACAACCACAAGGTGGCAACGCCAGCCAACTGGCAGGACGGTGATGAGGTGGTGATCGTGCCGTCGCTCAAGGACGAAGACGAAATCAAGCAACGCTTTCCGAAGGGCTACCGGGCGGTCAAGCCGTACTTGCGCTTGACCCCGCAGCCTAACCGCTGAATCCAATAGCAGGGATCCTTGGGCCGTTTCGACGGCCCTTTTTTATGGTTGATCGCGGGGCAAGCCCGCTCCCACCAGGCCGGTGGTAGCGGGTTTGCCCCGCGATGCTTTAATAGTTCCAAAACGAATAAACAAATGAAAAAATATGATTTATAGATATATGTGTCCGGCTGTTAAGGTCACTCCACTCCAGCGAGAACTTCACCTCGCGGCCCTCTAGAACACGATCAAGGAAGCGCTCCAATGCTGGTTGTTTCTCTCGGTGGTAGTCCCAGTCTGCGTTCACGCTCCGGTGTGCTGCTTGAGCGCAGCCGCCAGTGGCTGCAAGAGCAGGGTGTTGAAGTGGTGACTTTCCAAGTACGGGATTTTCCGGCCGAGGACCTGCTGCATGCCCGCTTCGACAGCCCCAAAGTGCAACACTTCCTGCAACTGGTCGAACAGGCGGACGGCCTGATCGTCGCCACGCCGGTGTACAAGGCGTCCTTTGCGGGTGCCCTTAAAACACTGCTCGACCTGATGCCTGAACGCGCACTGCGCCACAAGGTGGTATTGCCAATCGCCACGGGCGGCAGCATCGCCCACATGCTGGCGGTGGATTACGCCCTCAAGCCCGTTCTGTCGGCACTCAAGGCCGAAGAAACCCTGCAAGGGATCTTCGCCGACGACAGCCAGATCGCCTACGGCGAAGGCAGCGCAGCCGCGCAGTTGGCCCCGGCCCTGGAGCAGCGCCTGAACGAATCGCTGGACCTGTTTCACAGTGCCCTGGCGCGCCGGCCAAAACCGGTCGCCCCAGGGGTGCTGAACGAACGTCTGCTCAGTGCTCGCTGGAGCATCTGAGCCCTACTCAACCTGTCATTCCCACCTTACTCGCCCGCCAACGGGCAAGCAGGTGCAGCCTGAACCCAACAGCAAAAGGAGAGCGCTATGCGCACTGTCATTTTGCGTCGTGGTCTGGTCGCTCTGTTTGCTGCGGCTGTGTCCTTCGGCGCCATCACTCACGCTCAAGCTGAAAGCCTGCGTATCGGTTATCAGAAGTACGGCACGCTGGTGCTGCTCAAGGCCAAGGGCTCGCTGGAAAAGCGTCTGGCCGCCCAGGGCGTACAGGTTCAATGGACTGAGTTCCCCGGCGGCCCGCAGCTGCTTGAAGGCCTGAACGTAGGCTCCATCGACTTCGGCGTTACCGGTGAAACCCCGCCCGTGTTTGCCCAGGCCGCCGGTGCCGATCTGCTGTACGTGGCCTATGAGCCGCCGGCACCGCACAGCGAAGCGATCCTGGTGCCCAAGGGGTCGTCGATCCAGTCGGTGAAGGAGCTCAAAGGCAAGAAGGTCGCGCTGAACAAGGGTTCCAACGTTCACTACCTGTTGGTACGCGCCCTTGAAGATGCCGGCCTCAAATACACCGACATCCAGCCGGTGTTCCTGCCGCCCGCCGATGCCCGCGCCGCCTTCGAGCGTGGCAGTGTCGATGCCTGGGTGATTTGGGATCCGTACCAGGCCGCCGCAGAACAGCAACTGCAGGCACGCACCCTGCGTGACGGCAAAGGCATTGTCGACAACCACCAGTTCTACCTCGCCACCAAGCCCTACGCCCAGAAGCACCCTGAGGTGATCAATGCTCTGGTGGAGGAAGTGCGCGCCGTGGGCGAGTGGTCCAAGGCCAATCCGCAAGAGGTCACCGACCAGGTGGCGCCGCTGCTCGGCCTGCCTGCCGACATCACCCTCACCTCGGTCAAGCGCCAGGGCTACGGTGCTCACTTCCTGACCCCGGACGTGGTCATTGCCCAACAGAAAATCGCCGACACCTTCCACTCGCTCAAGCTGATTCCCAAGCCATTGAGCATCAAGGATGTGATCTGGACTCCCCCGGCCAAGGTTGCCACCGCGCCTTGACGATTCGCCCGTGCCGGGGCGCCGCCCCGGTTTGCGTTCCCCTTAGGAGACAACTCCAATGAGCCTCAATATTTTCTGGTTTCTTCCCACCCACGGCGACGGTCACTACCTGGGCACCGCCGAAGGCGCCCGTGCGGTCGATCACGGCTACCTGCAGCAGATCGCCCAGGCTGCCGACCGCCTGGGCTTTGGCGGGGTGCTGATTCCCACCGGGCGCTCCTGCGAGGACTCCTGGCTGGTTGCTGCGTCGCTGATTCCGGTGACCCAGCGCCTGAAGTTCCTGGTGGCTCTGCGCCCGGGCATCATCTCACCCACGGTGGCTGCGCGTCAGGCGGCGACTCTGGACCGGCTCTCGGGTGGTCGTGCGTTGTTCAACCTGGTCACCGGCGGCGACCCGGAAGAACTCTCTGGCGATGGCCTGTTCCTCAGCCACGAAGAGCGCTACCAGGCTTCGGTGGAATTCACCCGCATCTGGCGGCGCGTACTGGAAGGCGAAACCGTCGACTACGACGGCCAGCATATCCAGGTCAAAGGCGCCAAGTTGCTTTACCCGCCCATTCAGCAGCCACGTCCGCCGTTGTACTTCGGCGGTTCCTCCGAGGCTGCGCAGGACCTGGCAGCCGAGCAGGTCGAGCTGTACCTGACCTGGGGCGAACCACCGGCCGCCGTGGCCGAGAAAATCGAGCAAGTGCGTGCCAAGGCCGCCAAGCAGGGCCGCACGGTGCGGTTCGGGATTCGTCTGCATGTAATCGTGCGCGAAACCAATGCCGAAGCCTGGCAGGCCGCCGAGCGCCTGATCTCGCACTTGGACGACGACACCATTGCCCGCGCCCAGGCCTCGCTGGCGCGCTTCGATTCGGTGGGCCAGCAACGCATGGCCGCGCTGCACGGCGGCAACCGCGACAACCTGGAAGTCAGCCCCAACCTCTGGGCCGGTGTCGGCCTGGTGCGTGGCGGTGCCGGTACCGCGCTGGTGGGTGACGGGCCGACCGTGGCGGAGCGGGTCAAGGAGTACGCGGCACTGGGCATCGATACGTTCATCTTCTCCGGTTATCCACACCTCGAAGAGTCGTACCGGGTTGCCGAGCTGCTGTTCCCGCACCTGGATGTGGAGCGCCCGGAGTTGCCGAAAACCGGTGGCTACGTGAGCCCCTTCGGCGAGATGGTGGCCAACGACATCCTGCCCAAATCCACAGCACAGCGCTGAGGGGCGGGCCATGAGTCGAGTCTCCACTCCCTGGCCACAGCGCCTGGCGCCCTGGGCGCTGCCGCTGCTGCTGTTGGCGATCTGGCAACTGTCCGTCAGTGCTGGCTGGCTGTCGACGCGCATCCTGCCGGCACCGAGCGCGGTACTCAGCGCCGGGGTCGAGCTGGTGCGCAGCGGCGAGATCTGGACGCATTTGGCAATCAGTGGCTGGCGTGCCGCCGTCGGGTTCTTGATCGGCGGTGCCATCGGCCTGGCACTGGGCTTTATCACCGGGCTGTCGAAGTGGGGTGAACGCCTGCTCGACAGCTCGGTGCAGATGATCCGCAACGTGCCGCACCTGGCGCTGATTCCGCTGGTGATCCTGTGGTTCGGGATCGATGAGTCGGCGAAGATTTTCCTGGTCGCTCTGGGTACCTTGTTCCCGATCTACCTGAACACCTACCACGGCATCCGCAACGTCGATCCGGCACTGGTGGAAATGGCACGCAGCTATGGTCTGTCGGGGTTCGAGCTGTTTCGCCAGGTGATTCTGCCCGGCGCCTTGCCGTCGATCCTGGTGGGGGTGCGCTTCGCCCTGGGCTTTATGTGGTTGACTCTGATCGTTGCCGAAACCATTTCGGCCAACGCCGGCATCGGCTACCTGGCCATGAACGCCCGCGAGTTCCTGCAGACCGACGTCGTGGTCCTGGCCATCGTCCTGTATGCCGTGCTGGGCAAGCTTGCCGACCTGGCGGCCCGAGGCCTCGAGCGGGTCTGGCTGCGCTGGCACCCGGCGTATCAACCGACCCGGGGAGAGGGCGCATGACCATCCTCAAGGAACCACCTCAACACCTGCTGCGCGGTATCCCGCTGGCGGCGAACAACCTGCAGAAAACCTTCGGCCAGCGGCAGGTGCTGTGCGATATCGACCTGCACATTCCGGCCGGGCAATTCGTGGCGATCGTTGGCCGCAGCGGCTGCGGCAAAAGCACGTTGCTGCGATTGCTGGCCGGGCTTGACCAGCCTTCCGGGGGCGAGTTGCTGGCAGGCACCGCCCCCCTGAGCGAGGCGCGCGAAGACACCCGGCTGATGTTCCAGGAGGCGCGCTTGTTGCCCTGGAAGAAGGTGATCGACAACGTCGGCCTGGGGTTGTCAGGCAACTGGCGGTCCCAGGCGCTGGAGGCCCTGGAAGCGGTCGGCCTGGCCGAGCGCGCCAACGAATGGCCGGCAGCGCTCTCGGGCGGGCAGAAGCAGCGTGTGGCCCTGGCCCGGGCCTTGATCCACAAACCTCGGCTGTTGCTGCTCGACGAGCCGTTGGGAGCGCTGGATGCGTTGACCCGCATCGAGATGCAGCAACTGATCGAACGGCTCTGGCGCCAGTACGGCTTTACCGTGCTGTTGGTAACCCATGATGTCAGCGAAGCGGTGGCGGTTGCTGACCGGGTGATTCTGATTGAAGACGGGGAGGTCGGACTGGACCTGACGGTCGACCTGCCACGACCACGGGCGCGCGGCTCACACCGCCTGGCGGCCCTGGAAGCCGAAGTTCTCAACCGGGTTCTGGCGATCCCGGGCACACCGCCCGAACCTGAACCTGTAGCCCCCTTGCCGACGCAATTGCGTTGGGCCCTCTGACCTGTAAGGAATCCAGCAGATGACTATCAAAGCAATCAACGTACGTAACCAGTTCAAAGGCACCGTGAAGGAAATCCTGGAAGGGCCGGTGCTGTCGGAAATCGATGTGCAGACAGCCTCGGGCATCGTCACTTCGGTGATCACCACCCGTTCGGTACGCGAGCTGGAGCTGGCGATTGGCAGCGAGGTGATTGCCTTTGTGAAGTCGACCGAGGTGTCGATTGCCAAGTTGTGACGCGATCGCGGGGCAAGTCGAGACGTCGCACCGCCGCTCCTACAGGTCCTGTGGGAGCGGGCTTGCCCCGCGATGCTTCGGCAAGAACGGCGGCAGGTACAAACCCAGGTAGGCATCAAACACGCGCATGCCTTCCTCAGCCATGCGCGGCGTGATCTGCCCATGCAACTGCACCGAACGGGCATACACCCGATCCCCCAGCTCCATGGCCAGGGCAAACACGTCGACGTCTTCCGGCAGCGCTGGGAGCTGGAAATGCTGGGCGAACAGCTTGTGCATCAAGTCACCCAGTTCGAGGTCGTGCTGGCGGTCGGCCTGGGTCACTTCGCTCAGGCCATGCTGGGCGAGGATCAACTGGCGTGCAGCGGCATCCTGGTTGTAGATGCTCAGCATGCGCTGCTCGATCAGGCGCGAAAGGTCGTGCCAGGTGTTCAGTGCAGCGCCATCGATCGGCGCCTGCAGGCAGGCGCGAAAGGCGCCATGCACGTCGGCGGTCAGGGCTTCGAGCAGGGCCGGGACGCTGGCGAAGAAGTGATACACCGACGACGGCGGGATCTGCGCCCGCTCGGCCACACTGTAGATCGACAGGCTGGCCACGCCCTCGCTGGCCAGCAGCGTGCGTGCGGCTTCGAGGATCGAGTCGATCCGCGCCTGACTGCGGGCGCGGGGTTTGCGTGGGGTAACAGTGCGCGTCATGTCAGTTGCTGATCGCCAGGATGCTGGCTTGGTAAGCGCTGACGAACAGGTCGAAGTCGGCCTTGTCCTCTTCGCGCTCAAGCTTGGCCTGGGCCTCGAGGGAGGCGCGCGCCGCGGCTTCAAAGCGCAGCTGCTCTTGCGCTGGCAACGCCTGGGCGCGGAAGAATTCGGCGTGGGCCTGGCTCTGGCGCAAGGCGAAGCGGCTGAAACTTTCCTTGTGCTCGGTCATGCTCGCCAGCACTTGGGCCGACGGTGTCAGGGACGGGTCGCTGACCTTGGCTTTTTGCAACTGCAGGGCCTTGGCATGTTCCTCGCCACCCTGGCTGCGGTCGAGCAGTTCGGCCAGCGGTGCAATGCGCTCGAGCAACTCGTCGGCCCATTGCTTGAGCTCGACCGGCTCGCCGTGGCGTTGCAGTTGCAGGCCAGGGCGGCGGCCTTCCTTGACCACGCTGAGGAAGTTGCCGGTGCAGTTGCCGCACTCCAGGTGGCCCAGCAGCGGGCTTTCTTCCAGGGCGCAGAACAGCAGGAAGGCGTCGAGGAAGCGCGCCTCGGGCAGGTCGATACCGGTCGGCAGGAACGGGTTGATGTCCAGGCAACGCACTTCGACGTACTGGATGCCACGGGCCACCAGTGCCTGGATCGGTCGTTCACCGCTGTAGGTCACGCGCTTGGGACGAATGTTGGAGTAGTACTCGTTCTCGATCTGCAGGATGTTGGTGTTGAGCTGAACCCACTCGCCATCCTTGTGCGTGCCGATCTCGACATAAGGTGCGTATGGGGTTGCCACGGCCCTGCGCAGGCTGTCGGTGTAGCTGTTCAAGTCGTTGTAGCAGGGCGTGAGGCCGGCCTGGGCGTTGCTCTGGTAGCCCAGGTCGCTCATGCGCAGGCTGGTGGCGTAGGGCAGGTACAGGGTGTCGGCGTCGAACTGCTCGAGCTGGTGCGCCCGGCCACGCAGGAAGCCTGCATCCAAGGCTGGCGAGGCACCGAACAGGTACATCAGCAGCCAGCTGTAGCGGCGGAAATTGCGGATCAGGGCGATGTAGGCCGCCGACTGGAAGTCGCGGTCATCAAGCTGGTTGTCTTCGGCGCCACGCAGTAGCGGCCAGAGTTGTTCCGGCAACGAGAAGTTGTAGTGGATACCGGCGATGCACTGCATGGTGCGACCGTAACGCAGGGCCAGGCCCTTGCGGTAGACGTACTTGAGCTGGCCGATGTTGGAGGTGCCGTACCAGGCGATCGGAATGTCTTCCTCGGCCGGCAGCGGGCAGGGCATCGACGGACTCCACAGGTACTCGGTGCCCAGCTGGGTGTAGGCGAAGCGGTGGATGTTCTCCAGGCTTTCGAGCGTTTGCGCAGGGTCGGCCAGGGCAGGGGTGATGAACTCCAGCAGCGACTCCGAATAGTCCGTGGTGATCTGCTCGTGGGTCAGCGCCGCCCCGAGCGTCTCGGGATGCGGGGTCTGGGCCAGGCGACCGTCCTCGGTCACACGCAGGCATTCGCGCTCGATGCCGTGCAGGCACTGCTTGAGCAGGGAAAGGTTGTCGCCTTGGCCGAGCAGGCTCAGGCGGCGGTTGAGAAGTTCGCTCAAGATGGATTCCTTCACACGTCAGTCGCCGCAATATGGGGGTAGAGTTGACGGTCTACAAGGGTGGACAGAGGAACTGGCGTTGTCGCCTGGTATTGGCTGGCTTCCGGCAGCGCCTGCGCTCTGCCGAAAGTATCGCAGTTTGGCTGTTTGCGGCTAGAGGACGACGAATGTCCCTTGCGCTTTTGCCACCAGCTTGTCGCCCTGAAGTACATCGGCGTCGACCACCAGGGTGCGACGCCCGGCATGCAGCACCCGGGCGATGCACAGCACTTCGCCGTCGCCGACGGAGCGCAGGTAGTTGATCTTGCATTCCAGGGTGACGCTCTGCTGATCGAAGCCGTGGGCGCTTGAACAGGCCAGGCCCATGGCTGTATCGACCAGGCTGAAGATCGCCCCGCCATGCAACTTGCCGCCTCGGTTGCGCAGGTGCGGCTCCAGCGCCAGGGTCATTTGCGCAACGCCTGGTTCCAGGCGTTGCAGGTGGCAGCCGAGCAGTTGGCTGAAGGCGCTGAGGGTGACCTCTTGCGGCAGTTCCATCATTTCTTCTTCAACTGCTTGGCGTTGGCAAACAGCGCCGCCATGGCGTTGTTGGCCGGTGCCGGGGTTTCCTTGGCGCGGGCTGGGGCGCTCTGCTGGCGCGGTGCCGAACCTGGACGGCTGCCACGGGCGCCATCGACTTTCTCGCCCGGGGTGTCGCTCATGCGCATCGACAAACCGACGCGCTTGCGCGGGATGTCGATTTCCATGACCTTGACCTTGACCACGTCGCCAGCCTTGACCGCCTCACGCGGGTCCTTGATGAACTTCTCCGACAGCGCCGAGATGTGGACCAGGCCATCCTGGTGTACACCAATGTCGACGAAGGCGCCGAAGTTGGTGACGTTGGTGACCACGCCTTCGAGGATCATCCCCAGTTGCAGGTCCTTGAGGTCTTCGACGCCTTCCTGGAACTCGGCGGTCTTGAACTCGGGGCGAGGGTCGCGTCCGGGCTTGTCCAGTTCCTGGAGGATGTCGGTGACGGTCGGCAGGCCGAAGGTTTCGTCGGTGAATTTCTTTGGGTCCAGGCGCTTGAGGAAACCGCTGTCGCCAATCAGCGAGCGGATGTCGCGGTCGGTTTCGGCGGCAATGCGTTGCACCAGCGGGTAGGCCTCAGGGTGTACAGCCGAGGCATCCAGCGGGTTGTCGCCGTTCATCACGCGCAGGAAGCCTGCGGCCTGCTCGAAGGTTTTTTCGCCCAGGCGGCTGACTTTCTTCAGCGCTGCGCGGGTCTTGAAGGCGCCGTTGGCATCACGATGGGCGACGATGTTCTGTGCCAGGGTGCTGTTGAGGCCGGAGATGCGGGCCAGCAGCGCGACCGAGGCGGTGTTGACATCAACGCCGACGGCGTTCACGCAGTCCTCGACCACGGCATCCAGGCCGCGGGCCAGCTTGAGCTGGGAGACATCATGCTGGTACTGGCCGACGCCGATGGACTTCGGGTCGATCTTCACCAGCTCTGCCAGCGGGTCCTGCAGGCGACGGGCGATGGACACCGCGCCACGGATCGATACGTCCAGCTCCGGGAACTCACGGGCCGCCAGTTCCGAGGCCGAGTACACCGATGCGCCGGCTTCGGAGACCATGATCTTGGTCATCTTCAGGGCCGGGTATTTCTTGATCAGCTCGGCTGCCAGCTTGTCGGTTTCGCGGCTGGCGGTACCGTTGCCGATGGCGATCAGCTCCACCGAGTGCTTGGCGCACAGGGCGGCGAGCACGGCGATGGTCTGGTCCCACTGGTTTTTCGGTACGTGCGGGTACACGGTGGCAGTGTCGAGCAGCTTGCCGGTGGCATCCACGACCGCGACCTTGCAGCCGGTCCGCAGGCCCGGATCAAGGCCCAGGGTGGCGCGTGGGCCGGCCGGGGCAGCCAGCAGCAGGTCGTGCAGATTGTGGGCGAAGACGTTGATTGCCTCGCCTTCGGCGTTATCGCGCAGCTCGCCGAACAGGTCGGTTTCCAGGTGGCTGTAGAGTTTGACCTTCCAGGTCCAGCGCACCACTTCGGCCAGCCATTTGTCGGCAGGACGGTTCTGGTTCTGCAGGCCGAAACGCTCGGCGATCATCATCTCGCATGGGTGCAGGGTGCCTGGCAGCTCTTCGCCGACTTTCAGCGAAGCGGCCAGCACGCCTTCGTTGCGGCCACGGAAAATCGCCAGGGCGCGGTGCGACGGTACGCTCTTGAGCAGTTCGTCATGCTCGAAGTAGTCGCGGAACTTGGCGCCTTCTTCCTCTTTGCCGGCGACCAGGCGGGCGCTGAGTACCGCTTCCTGCTTGAGGAAGCTGCGCAGCTTGTCGAGCAGGCTGGCGTCTTCGGCGAAACGTTCCATGAGGATGTACTTGGCGCCTTCGAGGGCCGCCTTGACGTCGGCCACGCCTTTGTCGGCATCGACGAAGCGGGCGGCTTCGACTTCAGGGCTCAGTTGCGGGTCGTTCAACAGTCCGTCGGCCAGCTCGCCCAGGCCGGCTTCCAGGGCAATCTGGCCCTTGGTGCGACGCTTTTGCTTGTAGGGCAGGTAGAGGTCTTCGAGGCGGGTCTTGGTGTCGGCCAGCTTGATTTCGCGGACCAGTTCCGGGGTCAGCTTGCCTTGCTCTTCGATGCTGGCCAGGATGCTGGCGCGGCGATCGTCCAGTTCGCGCAGGTAACGCAGGCGTTCTTCCAGATGGCGCAGTTGGGTGTCGTCCAGGCTGCCAGTCACTTCTTTACGGTAACGGGCGATAAAAGGCACTGTCGAGCCTTCATCAAGCAGGGCCACGGCCGCTTCGACCTGTTGCGGGCGGACACCGAGTTCCTCGGCGATGCGGCTGTTGATGCTGTCCATAAAACCACCTGACATATTGTGAATACAAAGGCCGCGGGCGGGCGCCTGAAGGCGCTGAAAGTCAATGCGGCGCAGTCCGAAAGCGGCGCATTATACCCAGTGCGTCGGGGTTGCGGTGATGGCAGGGAGCCAGATGCAGGCCGGGCAAAACTGGCACAAGGGGAAAAATCTGCTAACAATGCACACGGCACGGCCAATGGCGGCTAAGCCATAATGCGTGCCGAGATTAAAGGAGCTACCCATGAGCAGCACTGCACAAACCGCTGAAGGCGAAAAAATCCTCATCGTCGACGACGACCCGGGCTTGAGCAGCCTGCTGGAGCGTTTCTTCACCAGCAAGGGCTACCGCGCTCGTGCAGTACCCAACACCGAACAGATGGACCGCCTGCTGGCCCGCGAG
Source organism: Pseudomonas vranovensis (assembly GCF_040438935.1). Taxonomy (NCBI): domain Bacteria; kingdom Pseudomonadati; phylum Pseudomonadota; class Gammaproteobacteria; order Pseudomonadales; family Pseudomonadaceae; genus Pseudomonas; species Pseudomonas vranovensis. Next base: position 5,257,647 of record NZ_CP159259.1, read on the forward strand.
GTCTTCAACCTGGTGGTGCTCGACCTTATGTTGCCAGGCGAAGATGGCCTGACTGCCTGTCGCCGCTTGCGCGCCGCGAACAACCAGATCCCGATCATCATGCTTACCGCCAAGGGCGACGAACTGAGCCGCATCAAGGGCCTGGAGCTGGGCGCCGACGACTACCTGGCCAAACCGTTCAACCCCGACGAGCTGATGGCACGGGTCAAGGCCGTATTGCGCCGCCAGGCACCGACCGTGCCGGGGGCACCGGGCAGCGAAGACGAAACCGTTACCTTTGGCGACTACGAGCTGTCGCTGGCCACTCGCGAACTCAAGCGTGGCGAAGAAGTACACATGCTCACCACGGGTGAGTTCGCCGTGCTCAAGGCACTGGTGATGCATGCCCGCGAGCCGCTGACCCGCGACAAGCTGATGAACCTGGCCCGTGGTCGCGAATGGGACGCGCTCGAACGCTCCATCGACGTACAGATTTCCCGTCTGCGCCGCATGATCGAGCCCGATCCGTCGAAGCCGCGCTATATTCAGACGGTATGGGGTGTCGGTTACGTCTTTGTGCCGGATGGTAATGCCAGCAAGTGATGTTTCGTTTGTAGGCATCAGTCATGACGAACAGGGTAGTCCTTTGGGTTGCCCTGTTTTTGTGTGTGCTGAAGCCTGCAAAGCCTGCGAGCCCTGCTCGTTTCCGCAAAGTGTGTAGCTGCTGTCGATGAAAACGCCCCTCTGGTTCCCGCAAAGCTTCTTCGCCCGCACCCTCTGGCTGGTGCTTATCGTCGTGCTGTTTTCCAAGGCCCTGACCCTGGTCTACCTGCTGATGAACGAGGATGTGCTGGTCGATCGACAGTACAGCCACGGCGTTGCCTTGACCCTGCGCGCCTATTGGGCGGCCGACGAGTCTGACCGGGACAAGATCGCCGAAGCGGCCGGCTTGATCCGGGTGGTCGGCTCTGGCGTGCCCGAGGGTGAGCAGCACTGGCCGTACAGCGAGATCTATCAGCGCCAGATGCAGGCCGAATTGGGTGCCGACACTGAAGTGCGCCTGCGCATCCATGCGCCACCGGCGCTGTGGGTCAGGGCGCCAAGCCTGGGCGATGGCTGGCTGAAGGTTCCGTTGTACCCCCACCCGCTGCGCGGCCAGAAGATCTGGAGCGTGCTGGGCTGGTTCCTGGCCATTGGTTTGTTGTCCACGGCTTCGGCCTGGATCTTCGTGCGCCAGCTCAACCAGCCTCTCAAGCGCCTGGTGTTCGCTGCCCGGCAACTGGGGCAGGGGCGGAGTGTCAGGTTGCCGATCAGTGACACCCCGAGTGAGATGACCGAGGTTTACCGCGCCTTCAACCAGATGGCTGAAGATGTCGAGCAAGCCGGACGCGAACGGGAGCTGATGCTGGCGGGGGTTTCCCATGACCTGCGCACACCGCTGACCCGTCTGCGCCTGTCGTTGTCGCTGCTGGCCAACGAGAGCGACCTGACCGACGACATGGTGCGCGATATCGAAGACATGGACGCCATCCTCGATCAGTTCCTCGCCTTCATCCGCGACGGACGAGACGAACCGGTGGAGCAGGTCGACCTGAGTGACCTGGTGCGCGAGGTGGTAGCACCGTTCAATCAACCTGAAGAACGGGTACGGCTGTGCCTTGAGCCGATTCCACCCTTTCCGCTGCGTCGGGTGTCACTCAAGCGCCTGCTGAACAACCTGATCGGCAACGCGTTGTATCACGCTGGCAAGGGGGTCGAGGTGGCAGCCTACGTGTCGGGCGACAGCAGTGCGCCCTACGTGGTGCTGAGTGTGCTGGACAGGGGGGCGGGCATCGACCCGAACGAGCTGGAAGGCATCTTCAACCCGTTCATTCGCGGTGACCGTGCTCGCAGCGGCAAGGGCACGGGGCTGGGGTTGGCGATCGTCAAGCGCATTGCCGCCCAGCATGGCGGCAATGTCGAATTGCGCAATCGTTCCGGTGGCGGCCTTGAAGCCCGGGTGCGCTTGCCACTGGGCCTGCTGCTGCCGCGCGACGCGGTCTAGCCTTTGCCCTTTGTGCGGGTCAGGTTTGGCCCGCCGTTCTTTTCCAGGTGTTCGATGATCATCCCGGCAACGTCCTTGTTGGTAGTGACCTCGATGCCTTCAAGGCCAGGCGAAGAGTTCACCTCCATCACCAAGGGGCCGTGATTGGAGCGCAGGATATCCACCCCCGCCACGCTCAAACCCATGACCTTCGCTGCGCGAATGGCGGTCATGCGCTCTTCCGGGGTGATCTTGATCAGGCTGGCGCTGCCGCCGCGATGCAGGTTGGAGCGGAACTCGCCGGGCTTGGCCTGGCGCTTCATCGAGGCAATGACCTTGTCGCCGACCACAAAGCAGCGAATATCGGCGCCACCGGCTTCCTTGATGTATTCCTGGACCATGATGTTCTGCTTCAGGCCCATGAACGCCTCGATCACCGATTCGGCGGCCTTGGTGGTTTCGCACAGCACCACACCGATGCCCTGTGTGCCTTCGAGCACCTTGATCACCAGGGGCGCGCCATTGACCATCTGGATCAGGTCGGGGATGTCGTCTGGCGAGTGGGCGAAGCCTGTCACCGGCAGGCCGATGCCGCGACGCGAAAGCAGCTGCAGCGAGCGCAACTTGTCGCGCGAGCGGGCGATGGCCACCGACTCGTTCAGCGGGAATACACCCATCATTTCGAACTGGCGCAGTACGGCGCAGCCATAGAACGTCACCGACGCACCAATACGCGGGATCACCGCGTCGAACCCTTCCAGCGGCTTGCCGCGGTAGTGGATCTGCGGCTTGTGGCTGGCGATGTTCATGTAGGCGCGCAGGGTATCGATCACAACCATCTCATGGCCTCGTTCGGTACCGGCTTCTACCAGGCGACGAGTGGAATACAGACGCGGGTTTCGCGACAGCACGGCGATCTTCATGCAACACCTGTGGAGGGGGAAATAGTGGCCGGGAATGCCGGCTTGTCCTGAACGTATTTGAGGCCCGGATTGACCACCAGCTGGCCATGGATCAGGGCTTTGGAACCCAGCAGCAAGCGGTAGCGCATGGCCTTGCGGCAGGCCAGGGTGAACTCGACCTCCCAGACCCGGTCACCCAGCGCCAGGGCCGTGCGGATCACGTAGCGGATCTGGGCATGGCCGTTGGAGCTCTTGATGGTTTTCATGGTTACCAGTGGTGCTTCGCAGCGACGGTGACGCAACTGCACGACCGAGCCCAGGTGAGCGTTGAAGCGCACCCATCGCTCGCCATTGCGCTCGAAGGGTTCGACTTCGGTGGCGTGCAGGCTCGAGGTACTGGCCCCAGTGTCGATCTTGGCGCGCAGGCCTGCCACACCGAGGTCGGGCAAGGCTACCCACTCGCGCAGGCCAATCACAGTCAAATGATCAAATGTCTTCAAAATGTTCAACCAGCGTAGGAAATCGTCAGGCCGGAACCGGCGTGTGCGACAGTTCGGTGAACTGTAAGCACGTGCCGGTTTTTTTGCATCCGCCAGTTACGGTAGTACAGTTCCGTTAAGGAAAATCAATGGAGAAATGTCATGGCACAAAAGCCGGAAGAGGACGACAAGATCCGTCTGGACAAGTGGTTATGGGCAGCGCGTTTCTACAAGACCCGCGCGCTGGCCAAGACGGCCATCGAGAGTGGCAAGGTGCACTGTCGCGGGGAGCGTTGCAAGCCAGGCAAGGAGCCGCGCGTGGGCGACGAGTTCGTACTGCGTACCGGCTTCGATGAGCGCACGGTGGTGGTCAGGGCGTTGTCCATCGTCCGCCGGGGGGCGCCCGAGGCCCAGGCACTCTACGAAGAGACCCCGCAGAGTATCGCCAAGCGTAAAGAGGCTGCCGCGCAGCGCAAGGCCGGGGCCCTGGGGGTGAGTACCGACGGCCGTCCGACCAAGAAGCAGCGACGCCAGTTTCACCAGTTTCACGACAGCCAGTAATGGCACCATTCGTCGCGCGCCGGCAACCGGGGTAGGGCAAACGGTGTCCTTGCTTGGAACAGGGGGCAATTGCCCATAAAATACGCCCATCCTTCTCTTCAGAAAGCCAGCATTCATGTCTGATACCGATTACACCCAACGCTTCATCTTCGACGAGCGCGACGTGCGCGGTGAGCTCGTTGCACTGGAGCACAGCTACGCCGAAGTCCTGGCCAAGCACGACTATCCGCTGCCGGTCCAGCAATTGCTGGGCGAGTTCATGGCGGCGGCTGCGCTGCTGGTCGGCACACTCAAGTTCGATGGCCTGCTGATTCTGCAAGCCCGTTCCGAGGGGCCGGTGCCGCTGCTGATGATCGAGTGCTCCAGCGAGCGCGATATTCGCGGCTTGGCCCGCTACAACGCCGAAGACATCCGCGACGGCGCGACCCTGGCGGACCTGATGCCAAGCGGAGTTCTGGCCATGACCGTCGACCCGACCCAGGGCCAGCGCTATCAGGGCATTGTCGACCTGGACGGCGAAACGCTGTCGGAGTGCTTCACCAACTACTTCGTCATGTCCCAGCAGGTGAACACCAAGTTCTGGTTGAACGCCGATGGCAAGCACGCCCGTGGCCTGTTGCTGCAGCAACTGCCCGCCGACCGCGAGAAAGACGAAGAAGAGCGTGCCGTCAGCTGGCAGCATGTGACGGCCCTGGCCAGCACCCTGACTGCCGAAGAGCTGCTGGGCCTGAACAACGAGACGGTCCTTCACCGCCTCTACCACGAAGAAGCCGTGCGCCTGTTCGATATCCAATCACTGCGCTTCCATTGCAGCTGCTCGCGTGAGCGCTCCGGCAACGCCCTGGTGAGCCTGGGTCTGGAAGACGCCAAACAGCTGGCGGCCGAGCATGGCGGCAGCGTTGAAGTCGATTGCCAGTTCTGCAATCAGAGCTACAAGTTCGACGCGGCGGATATCGAACAATTGTTCGCCGGTGGTGGCGTAGACACGCCCTCAGATACTCGGCACTAAAACGTTTCATCACAGGAAAATCTCCTGTCGAACGCCGTAAACCGGGTGTTCTGACAGGAGGGCCCTACTTTTTTTGGGCGTTTCTGGCATAATCCGGCCACTTTTTTCGCTGTAGTAGTTTTCAAAGCTCTACTACAAAACGTTTGGAGCACTCGGCCGCAGGCCGGATGGGGAATCTCATGACGCAAGCCAACAACACCGTCTACACCGACCTGAGCGTCGATGAGCTGGTAAAAGAAGCGCTGAACCGCGGTGAAGGCGAGCTGGCCGATACTGGCGCCCTGGTCGTGAAAACCGGTCACCGTACCGGTCGTTCGCCGGTTGACCGTTTCATCGTTGAAGAGCCGTCCACGCAGGACGCCATCGCCTGGGGCCCGATCAACCGCAAGTTCCCGGCCGACAAGTTCGATGCCCTGTGGGACCGCGTCGAGGCGTTCAACAACGCCCAAGAGCATTTCGTTTCCCACGTTCACGTAGGAGCGGCCACCGAGCACTACCTGCCGGTGAAGATGACTACCCAGACTGCCTGGCAGAACCTGTTCGGTCGTTGCCTGTTCATCAACCCGCAGCAGTACAACCCTGCTGGCCGTGATGAGTGGCAAGTACTGAACGTTGCCAACTTCGAGTGCGTGCCTGAGCGTGACGGCACCAACTCCGACGGTTGCGTGATCATCAACTTCGCCCAGAAGAAAGTACTGATCGCTGGCATGCGTTACGCCGGTGAAATGAAGAAAGCCATGTTCTCGGTGCAGAACTTCCTGCTGCCAGCGGCCGACGTGCTGCCAATGCACTGCGCTGCCAACATCGGCGAAGAAGGCGACGTGACCCTGTTCTTCGGTCTGTCGGGCACCGGTAAAACCACCCTGTCGGCCGATGAAAGCCGTTACCTGATCGGTGACGACGAGCACGGTTGGGGCGAAGGCGTGGTGTTCAACATCGAAGGCGGTTGCTATGCCAAGTGCATTGACCTGTCCGAGAAGAACGAGCCGGTCATCTGGAAAGCTATCAAGCACGGTGCCGTTCTTGAAAACGTCGTTCTCGACGGTGACAAGAAAGCTGACTACGCCGATGGCAGCCTGACCCAGAACAGCCGTGCCGCCTACCCGCTGGAGCACGTCGAGAAGCGTTCCGAGAAGAACCTCGGCGGTGAGCCTAACGCTGTGATCTTCCTGACCTGCGACCTGACCGGCGTTCTGCCGCCCGTGTCGATCCTCAGCGAAGAGCAAGCGGCCTACCACTTCCTGTCGGGTTACACCGCACTGGTCGGTTCCACCGAAATGGGTTCGGGCAGCGGCATCAAGTCGACCTTCTCCACCTGTTTCGGCGCACCGTTCTTCCCGCGTCCGGCTGGCGAGTACGCTGAACTGCTGATCAAGCGTATCCGTGGTTTCGGCTCCAAGGTCTACCTGGTCAACACCGGCTGGACCGGCGGTGGCTACGGCGTCGGCAAGCGCTTCAACATCCCGACCACCCGTGCGGTGATCGCAGCCATCCAGAGCGGCGCTCTGGTCGGTGCCGAGACCGAGCACCTGGACATCATCAACCTGGACGTGCCAAAAGCCGTTGCCGGTGTTGAAACGGTCCTGCTCAACCCACGCAACACCTGGGCTGACCAGGCCGCCTACGATGAAGCAGCCAAGGGCCTGGCCAACCTGTTCATCGAGAACTTCAAGAAGTTCGACGTTTCCGACGCCATCAAGGCTGCTGGCCCACAGCTGTAAGCTAAAGCCCGCGTGAAACGAAAAAGCCGCCCCCAGGGGCGGCTTTTTGCTGTGCAGGCGCGGCGGTGCGACGTTTCGGTGCCTCAGGTACATCGCTATCGCGGGGCAAGTCGAGACGTCGCACCGCCACGCCTACAGTGATTTCAATGACAAGGAGCCGCCATGTCCGAATCCCCCCAACGCCACGACTACCCCCACCTGCAGCCGATCCTCACGCGCTGGCAAGACAGTGACCTCAACGGTTTTATCGCCGGTGCCACGGTGTATGCCTATTTCGATACGACGATCCAGGGGTTCCTGCAGCAGCAAGCCGGCCTGGATCTTCAGGAAGGTGAGGTGATGGGCTTCGTGGTCAGTTCGGCAGCGGATTTCTTCGCGTTGCCGGCGTTTCCCGACACTCTCGAAGTGGGCCTGCGCGTCGCGCGCCTTGCCGGCAGTTCGGTGGAGTATCAGTTGGCACTGTTCAAGGTAGGAGAGGTGCAGGCATGTGCAGCGGGGAAGGTGGTGCAGGTGTTCGTCGAGCGCGCCTCGGGACGCCCTGTAGCGCTACCTGAGGGGCTTCAGGCAGCGCTGGTACGTATTCAGGGCTAAGCCGCACATTCAGCTGAAGGCGCCCTTAGCGGTGGCGCCAGTGCTTCTTGTGCTTGCGGTGGCCGTAATGGTGGCCACGGTCGTGGTAGTGACGACGGTCGTCGTAGCCACGGTTGCGGTAGCGACGATCATCTTCTTCGTCGCTCTTGCGGCCCATGTAGTTACCCAGGGCGCCACCGGCACCACCACCTGCGGCTGCACCGATATAGCTTCCGCTGGTGCCGCCTACGCTGCGACCCACCACGTTGCCGCCGGCTGCGCCCAGGGCGCCACCGATGGCTGCTTCACCACGGCTGCGTTTGTCGGCGCCGACGGCACTGCCTGCCGCGCCGCCCAGACCCGCACCGATCGCCGAGCCGGTGCTGCCGCCGATCGACTGACCGACCACCGAACCCAGTACCCCACCCAATGCGCCGCCAATACCGGCTTCGGTGGTGCCACCTGCCGAGGCAACGCCACTGAGCAGGCCGAGAGACAACAACAGAATCGAGGAGTACTTCATCAAGAGAGCCTCATAGGGATGACGAGGCGATCCTGAGGCTGGCGAGGGGGGCTGGCAACGGAAATCCGACGAGTAACACGAGTTGTACACAATTCTCTAAGTTACTGTTTTAACTATGAAACTTTATTGATTTTTGGCTGTCTGAGCTTACTTGAGACAAGGCCCCGGCATCGCTGCCAGGGCCTTTTTTGTGTCTGGGGTACAGCCAGTCTGTCAGAGGATGCGGGCGTTGTCGCTGGCTGCTTCGAGTTTGATCGCGACGAATTTCGAGGTCGGCGTATGGCTGCCATCGCCGACGCTCTCCAGCGGCACCAGCGGATTGACCTCCGGATAATACGCCGCTGCCTGTCCCGCCGGGATATCAAACGCCAGCAGGGTGAAGCCTTTGACTCGACGCTCGCGGCCATCGCTCCACAACGAAACGATATCGGCCTTCTGCCCCGGGTGAAAGCCCAGGCGAATGATGTCGGCTTCGTTGGCGAACAGCACATTGCGCTGGCCCTTGACCCCGCGGTAGCGATCATCCAGGCCATAGATGGTGGTGTTGTACTGATCGTGGGAGCGCATCGACTGCATGATCAGGTCCGGTACCTGGCCGGTAGCGCGTACCCGTTCGTGGAGCAAATCATCAGGCAGGCCGTTGGCCTTGAAGTTGGCCAGCCCGCTGGCAGTCTTCCAGTGCCGCTGGCCGGCGCTGTTGCCCAGGTAGAAGCCTCCCGGATGCTCCAGGCGCTGGTTGAAATTGTCGAAGCCGGGAATGGTGTCGCTGATCAGGTCGCGGATACGACCGTAGTCGGCCACCAGCCAGTGCCAGTCCACCGGTGTTGCGCCGAGGGTGGCGGCAGCGATACCGGCGATCACCGCAGGCTCCGAGCGCATCTTCCGTGAAAGCGGCTGCAGTTGGCCGTTGGAGGCATGGACCATGCTGAACGAGTCTTCCACCGTGACCGCCTGCGGACCTTCGCTTTGCTGGTCGATGTCGGTGCGGCCCAGGCACGGCAGGATCAACGCCTGTTTGCCGTGAACCAGGTGACTGCGGTTGAGCTTGGTGCTGATCTGTACGGTCAGCTCACAGCTGCGCAGGGCCTGGGCCGTGCGCTCGGTGTCGGGGGTGGCCTGGGCGAAGTTGCCGCCCAGCCCGATGAATACCTTGGCCTGGCCTGCGAGCATGGCGGCGATGGCTTCCACGGTGTTGTGGCCGTTGTGGCGTGGCACCTTGAAGTCGAAGCGGCGTTCCAGTGCATCGAGCAGGGCCACTGGCGGGCGTTCGTTGATGCCCATGGTCCGGTCGCCCTGGACGTTGCTGTGGCCCCGTACCGGGCACAGGCCGGCACCGGGTGCCCCAAGGTTGCCGCGCAGCAGCATCAGGTTGGCGATTTCCTGGATGGTCGCCACCGAATGCCGGTGCTGGGTAATGCCCATGGCCCAGCACATGATGACTTTGCTGGCGTTGCAGTACATGCGTGCGGCCTGCTCGATCTCGGCGAGGCCGAGGCCCGACTGGCTTTCGATCTGATCCCACGGTGTCGCATCAACGGCTGTCAGGTATTCGGCTACGCCTTGAGTGTGCTGGTCGAGGAAGTCGTGATCAAAGACCGCCGGCGCATTGCTGGCCTGGGCTTCGCGCTCCCACTGCAACATGAACTTGGCCATGCCGCGCAGCACAGCCATGTCGCCGCCCAGGGCCGGGCGGAAGTACGCTGTGTTGGTCGGGCGGTCGCCGTTGGTGAGCATCTCCAGTGGATGCTGGGGGTGCTGGAAACGCTCCAGGCCACGTTCCTTGAGCGGGTTGATGCACACAACCTGAGCGCCACGCTTGACCGCTTCGCGCAGCGGTTCGAGCATCCGGGGGTGGTTGGTGCCGGGGTTCTGGCCCCAGACGAAAATGGCCTCGGCGTGTTCGAAGTCATCGAATGTCACGGTGCCTTTGCCAACGCCGACACTCTGGCCCAGGGCGACGCCGCTGGCTTCGTGGCACATGTTCGAACAGTCGGGGAAATTGTTGGTGCCATAGGCGCGGACGAATAACTGGTACAGGTACGCCGCCTCGTTGCTGGCGCGCCCGGAGGTGTAGAACTCGGCCTGGTCGGGGCTGGCAAGGTTGTGCAAGTGTTTGGCGATCAGGGTGAAGGCGCCGTCCCAGTCGATGGGTCGATAGCGGTCGGTGTCGGCGTCATAGACCATCGGCTCGGTCAATCGCCCCTGGTATTCGAGCCAATAGTCGCTCTGGCCCAGCAGCGAGGTCACACTGTGGCGGGCGAAGAATGCCGCATCGACACGGCGTTTGGTGGCTTCCCAGTTCACCGCCTTGGCGCCGTTCTCGCAAAACTTGACCATGCCGCTTTCCGGGGAGTCGCCCCAGGCGCAGCCCGGGCAGTCGAAGCCGCCGTTCTGGTTGGTCTTGAGCAGGGCGCGAATGTTTTTCAGCGCATTGTCGCTGCCCATCCACGCCTGGGCCACGCTGCGCAGCGCACCCCAGCCGCCGGCGGCGCCGTTGTAGGGTTTGTAGCGAGGCACAGGCTTCTGGTCGGCTTGGTGGTGCAGGCTCAAGATCGGTTCTCCCGCACGGGGCTGAACACCCGTGGCGCGCTGTGTTTAGGCAGGTGGATCAGGTTGAGGTTGTGCCGGCGGGCCCATTGCAGGGCAAGGCCGGTGGGCGATGAAAGGCTCACCAGGGTCTGGATGCCGGCGCGCAGGACTTTCTGGATCAGCTCCAGGCTGCAACGGCTGGTGACGATGGCAAGGCCGCCATCCAGGCTGATGTGCTGGCGCAGCAGGGCACCGATCAGCTTGTCCAGGGCGTTGTGCCGGCCGATGTCTTCGCGACCCATCAGCAACTCGCCGCGATCATTCATGAACAGCGCTGCATGCACGGCACCGCAGTGCTGGCCAAGGGGCGTGAAGGCGTCGATGCGCTGACGCAGGCCGTCGAGCCAGTGTGCCGGGGGCAGGGGCGCCCCGGGCAATACGTTCAAGTCTGGCAAGGCCTGCTCCAGGGCTTCGACCCCACACAGGCCGCAGCCACTGGTACCGGCCAATTGGCGGCGCTGGTTCTTCAGGTTCCAGAACGCGCGACTGGCGATTTCTACCTCTGCGCTGATGGCCGCCCCCCGGCCGCTGAGCTTCACGTCATAAATGTCGTGGGGCGAGGCAATGATGCCGCTGCCGATGCTGAAGCCGACGATGAAGTCTTCGAGGTCGGTCGGGCTGACCAGCATCACCGCCTGGTTGATACCGTTGTAGGCAATGGCCAGGGCGACTTCTTCGGCCAGCGCGGTGCTGGCCTGGCTGTCATCGGTCAGGTGGGTATAGTCGTAGCGGTTGCTGGCCGCGGGCGCAGTCAGAGGGGCGGACGCGGCGCAGGCCGGAGGTTTTGTGCTCATTGGAGATACCGGCGGCAGGTCTGGTTTAAGCCTAGGCTTGCGCTCGGGTATCGTCTAATCGCTAATGCTGATGCCTTGATAGATGGCGTCGATCATGCACCGCTGTGCAGTGCCTGGAATTCGGCCAGGCAGGCTTCGGCCAGTGCCGAGCGCGGTGCCGTGCGGCGCATGATCAGGCCCAGTGGCGCGAGGGTGCTGGCCTGTTCGATCGGTTGCAGGCGCAACCGTTCGGTCAGCACTTCAAGGCCCGCTGCCAGCGGCATGATCGCGCAGCACAGGCCGCCATTTACCGACTGCACCAACTGATGGACGGCGTCGGTCTGCAGCAACAGCCGTGGTTCCAGGCCCCGGCTGGTGAAGTTGTGGTCGATCGACTGGCGAAAGTGCATGCCGGCAGTCAGCAGGCCCAGCGGCAGTTCGGTCAGTGCTTGCCAGCCTAAGGGTTGATCGTCGAACCGAAAGTGATCTGGGTCATACAGCAGGCCCATGCGTGTCTCACCAAGGGGCAGGGACAGGAAGCGTTCGTTGTCCAGGCGCTCCAGGTACGACACACCCAGGTCCAGGCGGTTGCTGGTGAGCTGCTCCAGGATCTGTTCGGAACTCAGGGCGCTGAGCTCGAAGTTCAGCTCCGGATGACGTTCGTGCAGGCGTTGCAGCAACGGCAGCGGATCGAAGCTCGACAACGGCACCACGCCAAGGCGCAGGTTACCGACCAGGTGCCCGCGACAGGCCGCGGCTTCGGCGTGCAGGCCGTCGTAGGCCGCCATCACCGAGCGGGCCCAGGCCAGCACGCGCTCGCCCTGGGCGGTAAAGCCTTCAAAGCGCTGGCCGCGGTTGACCAGCGCCAGGTCCAGTTCCTGTTCCAGGTTGCGCAGACGCATCGACAGGGTCGGTTGGGTCACGTGGCAACGGGCGGCGGCCTGGCCGAAGTGTCGGGTTTCATCAAGAGCGATGAGGAATTTGAGCTGTTTGATGTCCATCGTCGGTCCACGGCGCAAAGCAGGCGAAGCATTCTAACCTGTCCTAGACTGCAGGCTCCGAGATTCATCACCAAGGAGAGCGGTATGAGCATTTTCAGTTTCATCAAAGAGGCCGGTGAGAAAATCATCGACCTGCTGACACCGGGTAATGCCAATGCCAGTGAGCAATTGCAAAAGCACGTGGAAGCGGTTGGCCTCGGTAACCCCAACATCAAGGCCTCGGTCGAGGGCGACAAGGTAACGGTCACAGGCGAGGTGGCCAGCCAGGAAGAAAAAGAAAAGATCCTCCTGGCGCTGGGCAACATTGCCGGTGTCGCTGAAGTCGACGACCAGATCACTGTGACTGGCCCGGTCATGGCGGCAGCGCGCTTTGTGGTGGTCAAGAAAGGTGACACCCTCAGCGCCATTTCCCTGGCTGTGTATGGCAACGCCAACCTGTACAACAAGATCTTCGAAGCCAACAAACCGATGCTCAAGCACCCGGACAAGATCTACCCGGGCCAGAGCCTGCGCATTCCCGAGTAAGCCTCAAAGCCCTTCGAGCAGCGTCCGGTAGTCCTCCACGGCGGCGAACTCCTCGGTATCACGCGGCCCTTTGCGGCTGTCTGGCTGGCGCACCGCAAGCAGGTGCGCCACGCCGAAGTCGCGGGCACTGCGCAAGATCGACAAGGTGTCGTCGACAAACAGGCTGCGGCCCGGTTCAAAGCCGATATCGGCTTGCAAGGCGTCCCAGAACTGCGGGTTTTCCTTGGGGTACCCGTAATCATGGGAACTGATCAGGCGCTCGAAGTAGGGCGCAAGCTCCACCCTCTCCAATTTCAGCGACAGCGAATCACGGTGCGCGTTGGTGATCAGGATCACCCGCTTGCCGGCCTGTTTGATTGCCTGCAAAAAGGTGTCGGCGTCCGGGCGCAGGGCGATCAGATGAGCGGTTTCCAGCTTCAGGTCGCGCACCGAAAGGTTCAGCTCGCGGCTCCAGAAATCCAGGCAGTACCAGTTCAGTGAGCCCGCGTGCTGCTTGAACAGCGGCTGCATTTCAAGCTCGGCCATGGCTCGGCTGATGCCGTGCAGGTCGGCGTAGCGCTGGGGCAGATGCTCGAGCCAGAAGTGATTGTCGAAGTGCAGGTCCAGCAGGGTGCCGTCCATGTCCAGCAGTACGGTATCGATGGTGGACCAGGCTAAAACGGGCATATGAAATTCTCGGACAGTCAGGGCAGCGGTGGCCGGGCAAGCCACGGTATAGTAACCCGTTCACGCCAAGGAGCCGCCCCATGCGCCAGAAACCCACCGTTCTCTCCCGCGAGATTGTCGCCAGCAGCCGCCTGTTCCGGGTCGAGGCTGTGCAATTGCGCTTTGCCAATGGCAACGAGCGCACTTATGAGCGGCTGGTGGGACGCGGCAACGGTTATGGTGCGGTGATGATCGTGGCGATGCTCGACAGCGAGCATGCGGTGCTGGTCGAAGAATATTGCGGCGGCACCGACGAATACGAACTGTCCCTGCCCAAGGGCCTGATCGAGCCGGGTGAGGATGTTCTGGCCGCTGCCGACCGCGAACTCAAGGAAGAAGCCGGCTTTGGCGCTCGCCAACTCGAGCACCTGACCGAACTCTCCCTGTCGCCGGGCTACATGAGCCAGAAGATCCAGGTGGTACTGGCCACCGACCTCTATGAAGAGCGCCTGGAAGGCGACGAGCCCGAGCCGATGCGGGTCGACAAGGTCAGCCTGCGCGAGCTCTCGGCCCTGGCCCAGCACCCGCAGTTTTCCGAAGGGCGCGCCCTGGCGGCGTTGTACCTGGTGCGTGACCTGTTGACCCAGCGCGGAGTGTTCGGCGCATGAGCGATGTGCAATTGATGCAGGCAGTGGTTGAGCTGGCTCGCGAGGCGGGCAAGGCCATCCTGCCGTTCTGGCGTGCTGATGTCGCAGTGACGTCCAAGGCCGATGAATCCCCGGTCACCGCAGCCGACCTGGCGGCCCATGAGGTGATTGCCAAAGGCTTGCGGGAACTGGCCCCACAAATTCCGGTACTGTCCGAGGAAGACTGCGAGATTCCCCTGAGCGAGCGCCAGCAATGGCAGCGCTGGTGGCTGGTCGACCCGTTGGACGGGACCAAGGAGTTCATCGCCGGCACCGAGGAGTTCACCGTCAACATCGCCCTCATCGAGCAAGGCCGGGTGGTGTTCGGGGTTGTGGCGATTCCTACCAATGGCCGCTGCTACTACGGTGGCCAGGGTATTGGCGCCTGGTGCGCCGAGGCCGATGGCGCAGCGCACGCTATTCAAGTCCGCCTGGCACCGCCTGCGGGGCAGGGCTTTACCGTGGTGGCCAGTCGTCGCCATTCAAGCCCGCAGCAGGAAGCCCTGCTGGCCGGCCTGAGTTCGGCGGTGGGTGAGCTTGAACTTGCCAATATCGGCAGCTCGCTGAAGTTCTGCCTGCTGGCCGAAGGCGCTGCCGACTGCTATCCGCGCCTGGCGCCAACTTCGCAGTGGGACACCGCCGCTGCCCAGGGCGTACTGGAAGGCGCAGGCGGCGAAGTGCTGGGGCTTGATGGCCAGGTGTTTGTATACCCGCCGCGCGAGTCGTTGCTCAATCCCTTCTTCCTCGCGCTGCCAGCAGCCGCTCCCTGGCGTGAGCGGCTGCTGCAACTGGCTTCAGCGATGTAGCACGTACTGGCCGCTGAACAACACGGCGGCCTCATCGCTACCGGCGTTGCTGACCCGCGTGTGCAGGTTCAGGCGTGCCCGGCCACGGCGCTGGTAGGTGGCGATGAAGCGCTCCCAGGTTTTTTCCTCCGGTGCCTCGCACGTGGCGATGGCTGCGCCGGTGACCGGCAGTGGATAGCTGATCTGACCTTCCTGGATGACGATGTGGCCATCGTCGATCCCCGCCTCGCGCAGACGCAGGTGCAACCAGCCCCAACCGACCAGTACGGCAGCGCAATACAGGCTGCCGCCGAACATGGTGCTCTTGTGATTGACGTTGGCTTCGAGCGGCAACTGCAGGCGCAAGCGCTGCTGTTCCCAGTCGAGCACCTGCAGGCCCATTTCGCGGGTCAGGGGAATGTCACCGTGCAGCACCGATTCAAGGTAGCGGCTGTCCGTGGTCATGGGCGGGTGTCCTCCATCTCGTCAGTGCTGGCGTTGCTGTCGGCGAAACTCAGGCCATGCTTGCGCAGCTTGTCGTGCAGGGTTTTGCGGGGAATGCCCAGGGCTTCGGCCAGGCTGCGCATGGAGCTGTGCGGCTGAGCCAGTTCGGCGGCGATCAACGCGCGCTCGAACTGCTCGACCTGATCGCTGAGGTTGCCGCTGTTCACGGGTGATGCCTGGGCCTGGGCGGGCGGTGGCGCGTCGCCGTCCAGGGCCAGCTCAAGGCCCAGGGCGAAGCGCTCCGCCACATTCTGCAGCTCACGGACATTGCCCGGCCAGTTATGGCGCAGCAGCAATGCACGCTGTGCGGGCTGCAAGGTGTGAGGCGGCAGACCGTGGCGGTCACTGGCGGCGTCGGCGAAATGCTGGAACAGCACCAGGACATCGTCGCCACGTTCGCGTAGCGGCGGGATGCGTAGCGGTGCAACGTTCAGGCGGTAATACAGGTCGGCACGGAAGCGACCCTGATCGGCGGCCTGGCGCAAGTCTTCCTTGGTGGCGGCGATGATGCGGATATCCAGGGGAATCTGCAGGTTGCCGCCGAGACGCTCGACTACCCGCTCCTGCAACAGGCGCAGCAGCTTGACCTGTACGTCCAGGCTCATACTTTCGATTTCATCGAGGAACAGCGTGCCGCCGTTGGCGAACTCGAACTTGCCGATGCGGCGCTTCTGCGCGCCGGTAAAGGCGCCGGGTTCATGGCCGAACAGCTCGCTTTCGACTACCGATTCCGCCAGGGCCCCGGCGTTGATGGCGACAAACGGGCCGTCGCGGCGGCTCGACAAATCATGCAGCGCACGCGCCACCACTTCTTTACCGGCACCGGTTTCACCGAGGATCAGCACGTCGGCACGAGTACCGGCCAGCGCACCGATCTGCTCGCGCAAACGCAGCATTGGCGCTGACTGGCCCACCAGGCGGGTGCTCAATTGCTGACGGTCGCTCAGGGCCAGACGCAGGCTGCGGTTGTCCAGCACCAGGCGGCGCAAGGCCAGGGCGCGGCGCACGCTGTCGAGCAGGGCATCGCTGGCGAAGGGCTTCTCGAGAAAATCGTAGGCACCGGCGCGCATGGCCTGCACCGCCAGGGGCACATCGCCGTGCCCGGTAATCAGCAGCACCGGTAATTCCGGGTCCTGGGCCTGTACCTGCTCCAGCAGTTGCAGGCCGTCGATGCCGGGCATGCGGATATCGCTGACCAGCACCCCGGGCCAGTCCTGCTCGATTCGCCCGGCCAGGCCCTGGGCGTCGCTCAGCGACAGGACCTTGAGGCCGGCCAGGTCCAGGGTCTGGCTCAGGGCCTGGCGCAGGTGCGGGTCGTCGTCGACCAGAATCACCTGTACGCGGCTGTCGATGAGCGGCTCGGTCGTCATGCCGATGGGTCCTCCGAGGGTTGCAGGTTGGCGCCGGGTTTGGCCACGCGCAGTTGCAGGGTAAGCAGGGCACCCCCTTCGGGGTGGTTGCCGAGCACCAGTTCGCCACCCAACGCCCGCATCAAGGTATCGCAGATCGCCAGGCCCAGGCCAAGGCCCTGGGTGCGTGTCTTGGTGGTGAAAAACGGCTCGCGGGCGCGGGCCAGGGCTTCACTGGAAAACCCCGGGCCGTTGTCGCGAATGTACAGGTAGACGTTGCCGTCGCGCTGTTCGGCACTTAGCCAGAGTTTGCGCGGGTTGGCCTTCTCGGTCAGGGCATCCAGGGCGTTGGCCAGCAGGTTTCCGAGCACCTGGCGCAGGCGGGTTTCCCCGGCCTGGACCCACAGCGTGGCGTCCGGCAGGTCACGTACCAGCTCTACCGCCATGGCCCGCCGACGCTTGGCCAGCAGGGCCAGGGCATCGTCCAGCGCCGGTTGCAACGCCACACTCTCGGGGGCATGGCGGTCGCGGCGGGCGAAGGCGCGCAGGTGGGCGATGATCGAAGCCATGCGCCCGGTCAGTTCGCTGATGAGCTTGAGGTTGCTGCGGGCATCGTCGGTGCGCTGGTGATCCAGCAGGATCTCGGCGTTTTCTGCATAGCTGCGGATGGCCGCCAGCGGCTGGTTGAGTTCATGACTGATGCTCGCCGACATGGTCCCGAGCACCGACAATTTGCCGGCCTGGACCAGTTCATCCTGGGCGCGCACCAGTTCCTGCTGAGCTTGTTCGCGCTCCAGTACCTCGTTTTTCAGGCGGCTGTTGAGGCCTTCGAGGTCGGCGGTACGCTCGATTACACGCTTTTCCAATTCCTGGCGCCCGTGGGCCTCGAAGTCGATGCGGTCCATGTAATGGCGTCGGCGCTGCATCATCAGGCCCAGCAGCAACATCAGCACCAGCAACGCTGCGGCACCAATGGCCAGCACGGTGCTCACCGAGCGGTCGACGATGGACCGTGGAGCCAGGATGCTGGCTTGCCAGCCGGTTTCTTCGATGGCTTCGGTCTGGATCAGCCAGGCCGCCCGGTCGAGGTTCAGTGGCTGCGGCGCCTGGGTCGGGTAAGGCTTGATAGCGACGATCGCTTCACGCTCGGCATCGGTCAGCGGCCGAGTGGCGCGGAAGCGCCAGTCCGGGCGCGAGGTAAGAATGACCACGCCATTATGGTCGGTTACCAGCAGTTGCTCGGGCGTCTTGCCCCACAGGTTTTCGGTATGGTCCAGGTCGACCTTGACCACCAGCGCACCGATGATCCGTTCCCCGTCACGGACCGCGGCGGCAAAGTAGTAACCGCGCTTGGCGGAGGTGGTGCCCTGGCCGAAGAAGCGTCCCAGGCGACCGGCAATGGCTTCACTGTAGTAAGGCCGGAAGGTGAAGTTGCGGGCGATGAAACTGTCGCGTTTGTCCCAGTTCGAGGCCGCCAGCGTATTGCCGTTGGCGTCCAGCAGGTACATGACTTCGGCGCCCGTCTGGGTGGTGATGTCCTTGAGCAGGCGGTTGGCGTTGGTCAGGGTTTCGAGCCGCAACGGGTCGGCCAGCACCGCCCGCAGGGCAGGCAGGTCGCCAAGGATCTGCGGAAGGGTTTCATAGCGGTGCAGGGTGCCCAGCAGGTTGGCCACGTACAGGTCGAGGGTCTGGCGGTTCTGGCTGGCCAGTTCTTCCTGGTAGTAGCGTTCGGCAAGGTGCTGCAGGGGCCAGAGCAACGGCGCCAGGCAAATCGCCAACAGGGCGAGGCTGCGCCAGCGAGGGCGTCGTGGAGGAGGTGGAGTCATGGTCATCGCAATTGCGCCAGGGTGATCTGGCGCATTATGCGCTACTTCAGGCAGTCGATCAGCGCCTGCTGCCAGTGGGGCTGGCTGACTTGCCAGTGGTGCTGCAGGTGGCTGCAGTCAAGGCGTGAGTTCAGTGGCCGCCGGGCCGGGCTCGGGTAGTCGCTGGAGGGGATTGGCAGCAGGTCGGCGCAGGGCAGGCCCTGGGCTTTCAAGTGCTCGGCAATCGCCTGGGCAAAACCGAACCAGGAAGTCTCGCCCTGAGCCGTCAGGTGATAGGTGCCCCACGGGCCGGCCTGATCTGTTTGCCAGCGCTCGATCAAGGCTCGGGTGCTGTGGGCGATGGTCCCGGCCCAGGTGGGGGCACCGACCTGATCAGCGACGATGCGCAGCTGCGGCTTTTCCTGCAGCAGGCGTTGCAGGGTCAGCAAGAAATTACGGCCCTGGCGCGAATACACCCAACTCGTGCGCAAGATCAGGTGCTGGCCCGCGACGGCCTTGATGGCTTCTTCACCGGCCAGCTTGCTACGGCCATACACGTTCAACGGGTTTGGCAGGTCGTCCTCGGTATAGGGCGTTGTCTTGCTGCCATCGAACACATAGTCGGTGGAGTAGTGGATCAACGGTATGCCAAGGCGCGCCGCTTCTTCGGCCAGCACGCCAGGCGACCGGGCATTTATCGCGAGCGCAAGGTCCGGCTCGCTTTCGGCCAGGTCCACGGCCGTGTAGGCGGCGGCGTTGATGATCAGGTCCGGCCTGAGCTGTTGCACGGGGGCGCGAAGGCTGTCGGGCTGGGCCAGGTCCAGTTGGTTGCGTCCCAGTACCTGGAGCGTGCCAAGGTCATGCAGGCGTTGTTGCAGGGCCTGGGAGATTTGGCCGTGTTGGCCGATGATGAGGATGTGCAGGCTCATGGAAACAGGTCCGCGTCCTTCAGCCACTGGCCAGCCTGGTCCCTGGCGGAAAGCTGAGGGGGCTCAGTGAGCTGCCAGTCGATGGCCAGGTCCGGGTCGTCCCAGCGAATGCAGCGCTCGGCGCTCGGGTTGTAGTAGTCGGTGGTCTTGTACAGAAACTCGGCGCTTTCGCTCAGCACCACAAAACCGTGGGCGAAGCCTTCGGGTACCCAGAGTTGGCGGTGGTTGTCTGCCGACAGCCGCGCCGCCACCCACTGGCCAAAGCAAGGGGAGCTGCGGCGAATGTCCACTGCCACATCCAGCACTTCGCCACGCGTTACCCGCACCAGCTTGCCCTGGGTGTTTTCCAGTTGGTAGTGCAGGCCGCGCAGTACGCCACGACACGAAGCTGAGTGATTGTCCTGCACAAAGCGTGCAGTCACGCCGGTCTGCTGCTCGAAGGTGCGGGCGTTGAAGCTTTCGTAGAAAAAGCCGCGCTCGTCGCCGAACACCTTGGGTTCAAGCATCAGCACGCCGGGCAAGGTAGTTGAGATGATATTCATGCTTGCTCTTCAGCCAGGCGGTAGAGGTATTGGCCATAGCCGATCTTGCCAAAAATCCTTGCACGCTCCAGTAATTGCGCGCGGTTGATCCAGCCCTGCTGGAAGGCGATCTCTTCAAGGCATGCGACCTTCAGGCCCTGGCGATGCTCGATGGCCTGCACATACTGCGAGGCTTCGAGCAGGCTGTCGTGGGTGCCGGTGTCGAGCCAGGCGAAGCCTCGGCCAAAGCGCTCAACGCGCAGGTCGCCGCGTTGCAGATAGGCATTGGTGACATCAGTGATTTCCAGCTCGCCACGGGCCGAAGGCTTGATGCCCTTGGCGATCTCGATCACGTCGTTGTCGTAGAAATACAGCCCGGTAACGGCGTAGTTGGAGCGTGGCTGGAGCGGCTTTTCTTCGATGGACAGTGCCCGCCCCTGAGCATCGAACTCCACCACGCCAAAACGCTCCGGGTCCTTGACCCGGTAGCCGAACACAGTGGCACCGCCAGGCTGGTTGATCGCCCGCTGCAACTGCTCGCTGAAGCCTTGGCCGTAGAAAATGTTGTCACCCAGAATCAGGCACACCGAGTCGTCCGCGATGAACTGCTCGCCAATCAGGAAGGCCTGGGCCAACCCGTCGGGTGACGGTTGTTCGGCATAACTGAGCTGGGTGCCGAACTGGCTGCCGTCGCCGAACAGCTGCTGGTATTGCGGTAGATCCTGCGGGGTCGAGATCAGCAGGATTTCACGAATGCCAGCGAGCATCAGTACCGAGATCGGGTAGTAGATCATCGGCTTGTCGTAAATTGGCAGCAGTTGCTTGGAAACGCCGAGGGTGATGGGATGCAGGCGGGTACCGGTCCCCCCTGCCAGGACAATGCCCTTGGTCATGCAATCAAATCCTTGAAGTCACTGTTGCCCAGGCGCTGGCCTTGATAGCTGCCGTCCTGGACCCGCTGGCACCATTCCAAATTCTCCAGGTACCACTGCACGGTCTTGCGCAAGCCGGTGGTGAAGGTCTCGTCGGGTACCCAGCCGAGTTGGCGTTCGATCTTGCCGGCGTCGATGGCATAGCGCTGGTCATGGCCGGGGCGGTCTTCAACAAAAGTAATCAGGTTGGCGTAGTTCGCCACGCCAGCAGGTCGCTGCGGTGCGAGCTCTTCGAGCAGGGTGCAGATGCCACGCACCACATCAATGTTCTTCTGCTCATTGTGCCCGCCGATGTTGTAGGTCTGGCCGACCTCGCCACCGGTCACGACTGTTAGCAGCGCACGGGCATGGTCATCGACGAACAGCCAGTCGCGCACCTGCAGGCCATTGCCGTACACCGGCAATGGTTTGCCTGCGAGGGCGTTGAGGATCGTCAGCGGTATGAGTTTTTCCGGGAACTGGAACGGTCCGTAGTTGTTCGAGCAATTGCTGATGACCACCGGCAGCCCGTAGGTGCGATGCCAGGCGCGGACCAGATGGTCGGATGCCGCCTTGCTTGCCGAGTAGGGCGAGCTGGGGGCGTAGGCGGTGGTTTCGTTGAACAGTGCATCGGTATCGTGCAGGTCGCCATACACTTCGTCGGTGGAAATGTGGTGGAAGCGAAAGTTGCTGCGCGCCGCGTCAGGCAGCGCTTGCCAATAGCCGCGGGTGGCCTCGAGGAAAGCATAGGTGCCGACGATGTTGGTCTGGATGAACGGTGCCGGGCCATCGATCGAGCGGTCCACATGGGACTCGGCCGCCAGGTGCATGACCGCCTGGGGCTCGAAGCGCTGCAGCACGGCCGTGACCGTGGCCTGGTCGTTGATGTCGGCCTGGACGAACTCGTAGCGGGTGTTGGTGACGATGCTGGCCAAGGATTCCAGGTTGCCGGCGTAGGTCAGTTTGTCGAGATTCAGCACTTCATGTTCGGTGGTATCGATCAGGTGGCGAATCAGGGCTGAACCGATGAACCCGGCGCCGCCGGTAATGAGAATTCGCATGTTCAAGGACCTTTCGCGTTTCTGACGGTTATCTGTTGAAGACTAGCTTGTCGGTGTCTTGCCCAACACACAAGCCCGCTCGCCCATCGCTTTTTTCCTGCCGTACTTGCTTATCGACGGGAGCGGTGGCGATATAAGCAGCAAAAAAAACGAGGTCCCGTCATGCCGCTCAGTACCCTGATCCACCGCTCCAGCCAGCCCTGCCCCAACGTCAGCGAGCAGCAGGCCCTGCGCGTACTGCAGGAGCGCTACGGGCTCAGCGGTTCATTGCAGTCCCTGGGCAGCCAGCAAGACCTGAACTTTCGTGTCGATGCACCCAGCGGGCGCTATGTGCTGAAAATATGCCATGGTACCTATGCCGTGGCTGAGCTAGAGGCCCAGCATGCGGCCCTGGGTTTCCTGCGCGAACGCGGGCTGCCCGTGCCGGCTGTGATCGGTGCCACGTCCGGCGAGCAGTTGCTGGCGCTGGACCTCGATGGCCAGCCGTTGCGCGTGCGCCTGCTCGACTATATCGAAGGCCAGTCCCTCACCCGTCTCAAACACATGGAGCCGCAGCTGATCGCCGAGCTGGGCCGACTGTGTGCCCGAATCGACCAGGCGCTGGCCGACTTCAATCACCCAGGACTCGAACGCACCCTGCAATGGGACCCCCGTCATGCCCAGGCGCTGATCGCTCACCTGCTGCCGGTACTCGCCGAGGGGCCGCGCAAAGCACAGGTGCTTGAGGCCGCACGCAAGGCTGAACAACGCCTGCAACCTTTGCTCGAGCAGTTGCCGATGCAGGCCGTGCACCTGGACATCACCGACGACAACGCCGTGTGGCAACGCGACGACCAGCGCCAATGGCAGTTGCAAGGGGTCATCGACTTCGGCGACCTGATGCACACCTGGCGCATCGCCGACCTGGCGGTGACCTGCGCGGCACTGCTGCACCATGCCGAGGGCGACCCGCTGCGCATCCTGCCAGCAGTCGAGGCTTACCACGCACTCAACCCCCTGACCGAAGCCGAACTCAAGGCCTTGTGGCCGATGATCGTGGCGCGTGCGGCGGTGCTGGTGCTGAGCAGCGAACAGCAGTTGAGTGTCGATCCGGGCAACGCCTACAGCCGCGATAACCTGGCCCACGAATGGGAAATTTTCGATGTCGCCACCGGCGTGCCGTTCGAGCTGATGGAAGCGGCGATCCTGCAAGTGGCTGGTCTCGACGTGCCTGCCGTTGACCTGGCCTCCAGTGCGCCGCTATTGCCGGGGCTGCAGGCAGGCTCGGTCATGCCAGTGGATCTGGGCGTACTCGGCCGCCACTTCCAGGCCGGCAACTGGGAGCAAGCCGGTATCGACCAACAGCTACTGAGCGAGCAGGCAGGCGAGCAGGGCGCTGCCTGCTCGTTGTATGGCCAGTACCGGCTTTCACAGACTCATATCGACAATCCACAGGAGCCTGCGACCTTCGCCCTGAGCGTCGAGTTGCAGCTGCCTGCGGGCATGGCCGTGCAAGCGCCCTGGGCGGGCACCTGGCAGCCAGCGGCAGTCGGGCAGGGCTGCCTGCAAGGTGAGCAGTGCAGTCTCTGGTTGAAAGGTTTGGCCGATACCCCGGCAGCCGGCACGCAGGTGAGCGCCGGGCAGTCGCTGGGGCAAAGCAGCGGATTGCTGACCGTGCAGCTGTGCCGCGTTGCTGGCCTGCAGCCGCCTGCCTTTGTGGTGCCGTCCCGCGCTGCCGCCTGGCAGGCGCTGTGCCCGTCACCGCAAGCGCTGCTGGGGTTCGACTGCAATGCCGAGCCCCTGGTGGATGCACGCCAGTTGCTGGAACGTCGCGACGCCAGCTTCGCCCGCTCGCAGAAGCACTACTACCAGCAGCCGCCGCATATCGAGCGCGGCTGGCGCAACTACTTGATCGACATGCAGGGCCGCTCCTACCTGGACATGCTCAACAACGTCGCGGTGCTGGGCCACGGTCACCCGCGCATGGTCAACGAAGCGGCGCGGCAATGGTCGCTGCTCAATACCAACTCGCGTTTTCACTACGCGGCTATTGCCGAGTTCTCCGAGCGCCTGCTGGAGCTGGCTCCCGAGGGCATGGACCGGGTGTTCCTGGTCAACAGCGGTACCGAGGCGAACGACCTGGCCATTCGCCTGGCCTGGGCTTTCAGCGGCGGGCGCGACATGCTCAGCGTGCTGGAGGCCTACCACGGCTGGTCGGTGGCCACCGATGCGATCTCCACGTCCATTGCCGACAACCCCCAGGCGCTGAGCACCCGGCCGGAGTGGGTACACCCGGTGATTGCGCCGAACACCTATCGCGGCGCCTACCGTGGCGAAGGCAGCGCAGCCGAATACCTGGCCGATGTCGATGCCAAGCTCGACGCACTGGCGGCCGAACAACGCCAACTGGCCGGCTTCATCTGTGAGCCGGTGTATGGCAATGCGGGCGGTATCTCCCTGCCACCGGGCTATCTGCAACAGGCCTATGCCAAGGTCCGGGCGGCCGGCGGGGTGTGCATCGCCGACGAGGTGCAGGTGGGCTACGGCCGCTTGGGCGAGTACTTCTGGGGCTTCGAGGAGCAGGGCGTGGTGCCCGATATCATCACCATGGCCAAGGGCATGGGCAACGGCCACCCGCTGGGCGCGGTGATCACCCGGCGCGAAATTGCCGAGGCGCTGGAAGCCGAGGGCTACTTCTTCTCGTCGGCCGGCGGTAGCCCGGTCAGTTGCCGGATCGGTATGGCGGTGCTCGACGTGATGGGCGAAGAAGGCCTGTGGAACAATGCCCGGGATGTTGGCCGGCACTTCAAGGCACGCCTGCAAGCGTTGGTCGATAAACATCCGCTGGCCGGCGCTGTACACGGCTCGGGCTTTTACCTCGGCCTGGAGCTGGTGCGTGACCGCGACACCCTGGAGCCTGCCACTGAAGAAACCACCACACTGTGCAACCGCCTGCGTGACCTGGGCATCTTCATGCAGCCCACTGGCGACTACCTGAACATCCTCAAGATCAAGCCACCGATGTGTACCACCCGCGCCAGTGTCGATTTCTTTGTCGACAGCATCGACCAGGTGCTCAGCGAAGTGCTGTAACCCTCAACTCAGAGCCATATAACCCGATTGTTATCGGGTTATATGGCTTTTTTGTGGTCTTAATATTTTCATTCTGGCTTTTAAAGTCGATATTTATCGGATATAAATGCGTCCACAACGCTGCAATCTGTCATCGGTCGCCTGCTACGGTCAGTCGGCCCAGTCACCCTTCGAGGAGGTTTTCATGAGCCGCACCGTCACCGTCGCCGCCACCCAGATGGCCTGTACCTGGGATCGCCAGGCCAACCTCGCCACCGCTGAGAAGCTGGTGCGTGAAGCTGCCGCCAAAGGCGCGCAGATCATCCTGATCCAGGAACTGTTCGAAACCCCGTACTTCTGCCAGAAACCAAACCCTGACTATCTGCAGCTGGCAACGCCAGTCGAGATCAACGCTGCCATCGAGCACTTCCAGCAGATCGCCAAGGAGCTGGAAGTGGTACTGCCGATCAGCTTCTTCGAGCTGGCCGGCCGCGCCCGCTTCAACAGCATCGCGATCATTGATGCCGATGGCAGCAACCTGGGTGTGTACCGCAAGACCCACATCCCGGACGGCCCTGGCTACCACGAGAAGTACTACTTCAACCCGGGCGACACCGGCTTCAAGGTCTGGCAGACCCGCTACGCCAAGATCGGCGTGGGCATCTGCTGGGACCAGTGGTTCCCGGAGTGCGCACGCAGCATGGCGCTGCTGGGTGCAGAAGTGCTGTTCTACCCGACCGCCATCGGCAGCGAGCCGCATGACAAGACCATCTCCTCGCGTGACCACTGGCAGCGCGTGCAGCAAGGCCATGCCGGCGCCAACCTGATGCCGCTGATCGCCAGCAACCGCATCGGCAACGAAGAGCAGGACGGCTACGACATCACCTTCTATGGCTCGTCGTTCATCGCCAACCAGTTCGGTGAGAAAGTCCAGGAGCTCAATGAGACCGAAGAGGGTGTGCTGGTGCATACTTTCGATCTCGATAAACTGGAGCACATCCGTAGCGCCTGGGGCACTTTCCGTGACCGCCGTCCAAACCTGTACGGCCCGGTGAAAACCCTCGACGGCGCGCTGGAATCCTGAACATTCAATGACCTCGACGCGGGCTTGCGCCCGCGTCGGGCACTGCAAAGGTTGACTCATGAAAACCCTGACCAGCACCCCACGCGCCGACGGCTTCTACATGCCAGCCGAATGGGCGCCGCAAACCCAGGTATGGATGGTCTGGCCCGAGCGCCCGGACAACTGGCGCCTGGGCGGCAAACCGGTACAGGCCGCCCACGTGACCCTGGCCAAGGCCATCGCGCGTTTCGAGCCGGTTACCGTGGCCGTCTCCGCAGCCCAGTACGACAATGCCCGCGCCCGCCTGGACGCACCGAACATCCGCGTTGTGGAAATCAGCAACGACGACGCCTGGGTGCGTGACACCGGGCCGACCTTCGTCATCAACGACAACGGCGAAGTGCGCGGCGTCGACTGGGGTTTCAACGCCTGGGGTGGTTTCGAGGGCGGCCTGTACGCGCCGTGGAACCGCGATGAACAACTGGCCAGCAAGGTCCTGGAAATGGAGCGCTGCCAGCGCTACCACACCGAAGGCTTTGTACTGGAAGGCGGCTCGATCCATGTCGACGGTGAAGGCACCCTGATCACCACCGAAGAATGCCTGCTCAACCACAACCGCAATCCGCACCTGAACCGCGAGCAGATCGAAGCGATCCTGCGTGATCACCTGGCGGTGGACACCATCGTCTGGCTGCCCGATGGCCTGTTCAACGACGAGACCGACGGCCACGTCGACAACTTCTGCTGTTACGTGCGCCCGGGCGAAGTGTTACTGGCCTGGACAGATGATCCGCAAGACCCCAACTACGCACGCTGCCACGCTGCCCTCGAGGTGTTGCAGAACAGCCGAGACGCCAAAGGCCGCACCTTTACCGTGCACAAAATGCCGATCCCCGGCCCGCTGTTTGCCACTGAAGAAGAGTGCGATGGCGTCGATCCGGTGGCTGGCAGCCAGGAGCGCAACCCCTCGGTTCGCCTGGCCGGCTCCTACGTCAACTTCCTGATCGTCAATGGCGGCATCATCGCCCCGAGCTTCGACGACCCGGCAGATGCCGAGGCTAGAGCGATTCTGAGCAAGGTGTTCCCTGATCACGAAGTGGTCATGATCCCAGGACGCGAAATGCTCCTGGGGGGCGGCAACATTCACTGCCTGACCCAGCAGCAACCGGCTCCGGCCAAGGGCTGAAATCCGGCCATAAAAAAACCCGTCGCTTGACGGGTTTTTTATGGGCAAGCGACAATCGGCACCCGCGCTGGCATACCTCTTGTATTTGTTTTGCATTGTATTTCAACGAGATAGAACCGCATCGTTCTGTCACAAAGTTTGAATAGATTAGCCGCTCACGACCCCAGGGAGTACGTGTCGAAATGAATGCAGCAAGTGAGCCGGCTTCGTCCCCATCGGCCTTGAACCACGAAGCGCTAGAGCGTGTGGCGCAGTGGTTGAAACACAATGGAGCAATCCGGGTCAGGAAGACCGATACACGGCGAGTGTTGCGAGAGCGATACCCAGCAGGTCTGTTGACCGACGCAGAGCTTGCGGCACTGCTGGGCGAGTGATTGGCGGGGGGCTGGTGGGAGCGGGCTTGCCCCGCGATTCATGGCGCATTCACTGGCCTCATCGCGGGGCAAGCCCGCTCCCACAAAGTCTGTACAAGACCGTTGTTCCTACCGGGTCAGAAGCTATAGGTCCCGGTAACCACCAGGCTACGCGGATCACCGAACTGGATCTGCGCAGCACTGGTTGCCGAGCTGTAGTAGGTCTTGTCGGTGATGTTGTTCAACGCCGCACGCAGGTCCCAGTCCTGGGTACGGAAACCGGCCAAGGCATCCCATCGACCATAACCCGGCAACACTGCTGTGTTCTGGTTGTCGGCATAGCGTTCACCCACCAGGGTCATCCCGGTCTCGCCATACCAGCCCGTTTCCGGTTTCCAGGTCAGGAACAGGCTGCCGTTGCGCTTGGCGACGTTGCTCACTCGATTGCCTTGCTGGCCATTGTTGTCTTCGACAATGGTGGCGTCCTGCAAACCGATACCGCCGCGCACATACCAGTTGCCAACGATATTGCCTGTAGCGGTCAACTCCACACCGCGCGAGCGTTGCAGGCCGGTCAGCAGGGTGATGCCCGGGTTGTTCGGGTCGCTGGTGCGGCGGTTGTAGAGCTCCAGCTCGTAGACGGCCAGGGTGGTGCTCAGGCGTTCATCCAGCCAGTCGCTCTTGACCCCGATTTCCTTTTGCCGGGTCTCTTCCGGGCTGGTCTCGTTGGCGTTGCCGGCAGCCCCTGGGGTGATGCCGATCAAACCGCCCCCCACAGGCGAGAAGGTCTTGCTCCAGGAGGCGTAGAAGGCGTGCTCCTTCCACGGCGAATACACCACGCCCAGGCGCGGGCTGGTGCTGTCGCTGTCCTGGTTTTCGGAAATTCCGCGCAGCTTGTTGGTGGTCTCCACCTCGAACTGGTCGAAGCGCACACCGGCCAGTACCTGCCATTGCTCGCTCAGGCGGATCTGGTCCTGAACATACAGCCCTCGGCTGTCGACCACGGTGTGGTTGTTGCTCGACGCAATCATGGTGCCGTTGTGCTGCAGGTTACGGTTGGGGTTGTACAGGTCGACGCTCGGCACCGGGCTCGCGCCGGGGCCCGTGGTAGCAGCGGTATAGAGCAGCGGGTCGCGGCGCTGGTTGCCGATTTCGATGCCGGTCAACAGGGTGTGCTGCAGGCCGTAGGTGTCGACGTTGCCTTCCAGTTCGACGTTGTTGAACAGGTTGCGGGTATTCAGGTCCTGCTGCCAGCGCTGGCGGGTGACCTGGCCGGTGGTGGCGTTGTAGCCGGTCTGGTAGGTGTTGTCGAAGTCGCTGTTGAGCTTGAACAGGCCCAGGGTATGGCGCACCTGCCAGGTATCGCTGAGCTGGTAGTTCAGGCGCGAACGCAGGGACTGGGCCTTGTCGTCGATGTAGTCGCGCTGGGTGTCGCCGTAGGTGGTGTCGCGGCCGACATCGGCCGGGCGACCGTTGGCGCTCGGAATGCCACGGTCGGGGGTGCGGTTGTAGCGGCTGTACTCGTACTGCACCAGCCAGTTCAGGTCCGGGGTAAGCTGCCAGCTCATGGACGGGGCGAACAACTGGCGGTTGCCGTCGATGCCGTCGCGAAAGCTGTTGCTATCCTGGTTGCCCATGTTCAGGCGCAGGCTGATGGTGTCGGTGGGGTCGGCACTGAGGTCGGCATACAGACTGCGCAGGTCTTCGCTGCCGCCCTGGGCTTCGATGCTCGAGCGTCGACCGGCTTCCGGCGTTTTACTCACGCGGTTGACGATACCGCCCTGGCTGCCACGGCCGTACAGCACGGCGGCGGGACCTTTGAGCACCTCGATTCGCTCGATGTTGTGCAGGTCGCGCACGTACTGGCTGTCATCGCGGATGCCGTCCAGATAGAAGTCGTTACTGGCATCGAAACCACGGATGCGCACGCTGTCGAAGCGGGTGTCGGCGCCAGTGCTCACGTTGGGAATGCCGCTCAAGGCCTGGCCCAGGTCATCGGTGCCGTAGTCCAGCACGTTGCTGGTCTTCACCGAGTCGATGGCCTGGGGCACGTAGCGGGCCGGGGTGGCGGTACGGGTTGCGGTGGTCACTTCCTTGACCCGTGGATCGTCCTCATCGCGTTCGCTTTGGGCGGTAACCGACAGCTCTGGCAACGTCATGCTGGCAGCGAGGGCCATACTGGAACTGAGGAACAGGGAGACACCCAGGCTCAAGGGTGACAGGCGGCAAGGGGCAGGCATTAAAGACATCCGCAGGGGTAGAGGTAGACGAAAGGAGGGGTGCTAAAATTTGGCGCGAATGATAATGCGTGCTATTTGCTAGCGTTAATTGTTTCTAATGTTTTGTTGCGGACATTTGTTTCAGGATGTTGCTCAGTAATTTCGGTGTTACAAGGCTGAAACAACCGTGCAGATCCGTCGTCTGGTGTTGCTATCAGTGGCTAATGTGAACGACTTTTCACGAATTTTTGACACATTGATGAAACCACGGATAGGATTCGGTCAACGCCTGTAGGCCCACCGGCCAAGAGTCCAGAATAAAAGGCCCGCTGCGATCACTCGCACGCGGGCTTTTTATTTTCTGACCCGCGAGCGTCAACCCACGCAGGGGGCGTGGTTTTTGGCGTCGGCCGCAGAGCGTCTTTGACTAAGTAATAAGGAAAATAAAATGTTCAAAACCAGGATCAGTCTGATCGCGCTCAGCCTCTTGACCGCGACCCAGGCTATGGCCAATGACCAGGCCGCCGCCAAGGGCTTCGTAGAAGACAGCAGCATGAACGTCCTGCTGCGCAACGCTTACATCAACCGTGACAAGAAACACGGCACCGACGACCAGATCGAATGGGGCCAGGGCGTCATCGCCAACTTCTCCTCCGGCTTCACCCAGGGCACCGTTGGTGTGGGTGTCGATGCGTTCGGTCTGTACGCCGTGCGTCTGGACGGCGGCAAGGGTCACAACGGCGGCGCCGGTGTCGACTTCTTCAAGCCTAGCGATGGTGCTCAGGCCAACTCCCCGCACAACCTGGCCCGTGGCGGCGCTGCAGTAAAACTGCGCGTTTCCAACACCGTGCTGAAGTACGGCGACCAGATGCCTTCGCTGCCAGTACTGCAGTACGACGATGCCCGTCTGCTGCCAGAAAGCTTCACCGGCACCATGATCACCTCCAAAGAGATCAAGGGCCTGGAACTGAACGCTGGCCGTTTCACCCAGGAAGCGCGCAAGAGTGCTGAAGGCCGTGACAGCGGTGGCCTGAAGTCGATCAACGTGCTTGGCGGTAGCTACAAGTTCACCGAGAACCTGTCGGCTGCGGTGTACGGTTCCGACGTCGAAGACGTGCTGCAGAAGTACTACCTGGGCGTGAACTACGTTCACCCAATCGCCGATGACCAGTCCCTGACCCTGGACTTCAACGGCTACAAGTCGGACATCAACAACAAGTACGTCAAGGAAGCTGGCCTGACTGGCGACTCCAACACCATCTGGAGCCTGGCAGCCACTTACGCCTTCGGTCCGCACTCGGTGACCATTGCTCACCAGCGCAGCACTGGCGATACCGGCTACCAGTACGGCTGGTACCAGAACCGTGGTGGCGTGGGTGACGGTGGCTCGACCATCTACCTGGCCAACTCGTACTGGTCTGACTTCAACGCTGAAGACGAGCGTTCCTGGCAGATCGGCTACGGCCTGGACTTCGGTGCCTTCGGCGCACCGGGCCTGACCTACAAAGTGGCCTACGTGCGTGGTGACAACATCAACACCCACGGCTTCGGCGAAGGTAAAGAGCGCGAAATCTTCAACCAGGTCAAATACGTCGTTCAGGAAGGCCCTGCCAAGGACCTGTCCGTCAAACTGCGTAGCTCGTTCCTGCGTACCTCTGACAGCGTTCGTCAGAACGGCTACAACGACGACGGCAACGAAGTCCGCGTATTCGTCGAATACCCGATCAGCATTTTCTGATTGGATTTCGCGGGGCAAGCCTGCTCCCACCTTACTCGGTGGGAGGGGCTTGCCCCCCCCGATCGAACAACCCCGGTTTATGCCGGGGTTGTTTCTTTTCTGCGCACTGGAACCTTCACGGTCTCACCCATCTCCGGCTCAAAGCTGTCACTGCGGGCCATTCGCCACATCCGCGCATAGAACTCGCTGTTGATCTCGCCGCTGAGCAACTCGCCAGGCTTGAGGAACACGTGCAGCTGCGAAAACAGTCGAATCTCGCTGGCACTGATGCGCCGAACCAGGTGCTTGGGCTTCAGTTGTGAAGGGTGATCGAGCCCCGCAGCCGCCAGCATCTCGGCCAGGGCGTGCAGGGTGTTGCGGTGAAAGCTGTAGACTCGGTCGGCCTTGTCGGGCACCACCAGCGCGCGTTGGCGCAATGGATCCTGGGTTGCAACCCCGGTGGGGCACTGGTTGGTGTGGCAGCTTTGCGACTGGATGCAACCAATGGCGAACATGAAGCCGCGCGCGGAGTTCACCCAGTCGGCACCAATGGCCAGCACGCTGGCGATATCGAACGCACTGACAATCTTGCCGCCGGCACCGATGCGCACCTTGTCGCGCAGGTTCAGGCCGACCAAGGTGTTGTGTACGAACATCAGCCCTTCGCGCATCGGCACCCCGATGTTGTCGCTGAACTCCCGTGGCGCAGCGCCGGTTCCTCCTTCCTTGCCATCGACCACGATAAAGTCCGGCACGATTGCGCTGCTCAGCATGGCCTTGGCGATGCCCATGAACTCCCAGGGATGGCCCAGGCAGAATTTGAAACCCACCGGCTTGCCGCCCGACAGCTCACGCAGCCGCGCAATGAACTGCAGTAGCTCCAGCGGCGTGCGAAAGGCGCTGTGGGCGGCGGGCGAGATGCAGTCCTCACCTACCGTCACCCCGCGCGTGGCGGCGATTTCGGCGCTGACCTTGTGCCCCGGCAAGATCCCGCCATGACCAGGCTTGGCGCCCTGGCTGAGCTTGATCTCGATCATCTTCACCTGCGGATCGCTGGCCTGGGCGGCAAAGCGTTCGGGGTCGAAACGTCCCTCTTCGCTGCGGCAACCAAAATAGCCGCTGCCGATTTCCCAGATCAGGTCGCCACCGTGTTCGCGGTGGTAGGGGCTGATACTGCCTTCGCCGGTGTCATGGGCAAAACGCCCGCGCCTGGCGCCCTGGTTCAAGGCGGCAATGGCATTGGCACTGAGCGCACCAAAGCTCATGGCGGAGATATTGAAGATCGAAGCCGAGTAAGGCTGGCGGCACTGCGGCCCACCGATGGCGATGCGAAACGAGGCCGGGTCCGGCGTGTCGCTGGGCAGCATCGAATGGCTGATGAACTCAAAGCCCGGGCGGTATACATCATTGAGTGTGCCGAAGGCCTTCTCGGCGCTTTCATTCTTGGCCCGGGCGTACACCAGCGAACGCTGGGCGCGGGAGAAGGGCAGCTTGTCGTCATCGCCTTCGAGCAGGTACTGGCGGATTTCCGGGCGGATGGTTTCGATCAGGTAACGGATGTTGCCCAGGATCGGGTAATTGCGTCGCACCGCGTGATGACGTTGTCGCAGGTCGTTCAGCCCGACCAGGCTGAGCACTGCGCAGAGTGCGGTAAAGGGCCAGAGCCAGGACTGGGTTGCAAGGAAGGGCAGGCTGATACAGGTGAAGAGCAAACAGCCGGCCAGACAGGCAAAACGGCTGGGAAGCGAAGCTTTCATGGATCTTCCGCTGATGTGAGAGATCCTACCTAGGATAAGGCAAGCCCCTGCGCAGAAAACCCGTGGTTTCGGTAAAAGACTTTTATTCCCGGTGTGCTTGACCCCGCCGTTGGCGCGATAGTTTGCCAATGACTGAACCCAACTCCGGCACTTGCATAACTGCCGCTCGCAGCCGCCGTGCTACAAGGCTCGTACCGTTTTTTTGCGAGTGAGAATCTGTGACCGCCGCTTCCCGTACCGCACCTGCCAACAAGGGCTTTGGCCTGCTTTGCCTGGCCAGCTACTTGCTGTCGCTGTCGTACGGCTCGACCTTTTTGTTGTCGTTGCTGGTCAGCACCCGCGGCGGCAACGAGCAGGACGCGGGGCGGATAATTTCCCTGGCGATGCTCAGTACGGTGGTGGCGGTACTCGGCAGCGGACACCTGGCTGATCGCCTGGGCTCGGCGCGGGCCATTGCACTGTCGGCGCTGTGCCTGGTGGCCGCCTGCCTGGGTTTTGCCCTGATGCCTGGCATCGGCATCGGCCTGATGTTCTGCGGCCTTGCCCTGGGCCTGGGCTGGGGTGCGTTCTACACCCTTGGGCCGATCCTGGTCGCCGAACGGGTCGAGCCTGAGCGCCGCACACACTGCTTTGCCTTGCTCTCGGGCAGCATGATGAGCGGCATTGGCTCCGGACCTCTTGCGGGCAAGCTCGCAAGCTTCTTTCACCTGCCAGTGCAAACGGCGTTCTTCACCGCGGCGACGGCGGCAGTGCTTGGCCTGATGATCTTCAACCACCTGGCCCGACAGCCCCGGCAAGCTGCCAGCCCCGTCGGCATCAGCCGCCGGGCCAGTGCCCAGGTGCTGGGCTCGGCGGCGCGCTGGCCGATTCTGATGGTCGGCCTGGGTGGTGCGATCTTCGGCGGCCTGGGTAGTTTTCAAACCTCTTACGCTGCAGCCCGTGGCCTGGACTATTCGCTGTTCTTCGTCGGTTTCATGAGTGCGGCCATTGGTTGCCGGTTGCTGGTGGCCGGGTGGGTGGTCAAGCGTGACGCCTACCGCGCCTCCTGCCTACTCTCGGCCTTCACCGTGCTGGCCGTGCTGGCATTGGGCTGGTGGGTGCAGAACAATCTTGGTTACCTGTTGGCCGCTGCCTTGCTGGGTGTCGGCTATGGCCTGAACTACTCGGTGATCAACGGCCTGGCGGCCAACCAGGCGCCGGCCGGGCACACCCCGCAAGCCTTGCTGCTGTTCAGCCTGGCCTATTTTCTCGGCGTGTTCGGCTTCCCGTGGCTGGCGGGCAACTTGATCGTCAGCGGTGGTACCGAGGCCATGATGCTGTGCCTGCTGGGCATCGCCTTGCTCAACTGGCTGGTGAGCGCCGGTCGCCTGGTCGGCCGCTGGCGCGCACGCACCCGCGAGGTATCGCCGTTTTATTGATCCTGGTTAATTTTTGTTCAAATGGTCAGCTTTACACTGAATGCTCTGCACCCTCAAAGGGGGACAAGGCATGACCATCATCGTGACCGGCGCCGCCGGTTTCATCGGTAGCAACCTCGTCCAGGCCCTCAACCGACGCAATGAAACCGAGATCATTGCCGTCGACGACCTGACCGATGGCGACAAATTCCGCAACCTCGCCGACTGCGAGATTGCCGACTACCTCGACAAGGACGACTTTCTCGAGCGCTTTGCCCGCGGCCAGTTCGGCAAGGTCCGCGCGGTGCTGCACCAGGGCGCCTGCTCCAGTACCGTCGAAGGCGACGGGCGCTTCATGATGGACAACAACTACCGTTTCAGTCGCAACCTGCTCGATGCTGCCCAGGCCCTGCAAGTGCCCATGCTGTATGCCTCGTCGGCAGCGGTGTATGGCGCCGGGCGCGACTTTCGCGAACAGCGCGAGTGCGAGCGGCCGTTGAACGTCTACGGCTACTCCAAATTCCTCTTCGATCAACACGTGCGCAGGCTGTTGCCTGCAGCGCGCAGCCAGATCGTCGGCCTGCGCTACTTCAACGTCTACGGCCCCCACGAACAGCACAAGGGCACCATGGCCTCGGTGGCCCTGCACTGCTTCAACCAGTACCAGGCCCACGGCAAGGTCAGCCTGTTCGGTAGCTATGGCGACTACCCCAGCGGCGGCCACCTGCGCGATTTCGTGTCGGTAGAGGATGTGGTCAAGGTCAACCTGCACTTTCTCGACCACTCTCGGCTCAGCGGCCTGTTCAACGTCGGCAGTGGCCGCGCCCAGCCGTTCAACGAAGTAGCCATGGCTGTGATCAACCGCCTGCGCGAGCAGCAAGACCAGCCCCCGTTGTCACGGGAGATGGCCTTGCTCGAGGGCATCCTTGAATACAGCGACTTTCCCGACCACCTGCGCGGCAAGTACCAGTGCTACACCTGCGCCGACCTGAGCCGCTTGCGCGAGGCAGGCTTCACGCAGCCGCTGCTCACGGTCGAGCAGGGTGTGGCCCGCTATTGCGACTGGCTGCAAGGCATCGAGGTAGCGCCGCCTGCCCAGCATAGGCACGCGGCTGTGGCCTAGTGCCGGCGCAGGGTTTTTACATCGCCCTTGGCTGAGGTTTCGCGCAGGTACTCGACCAGCGAATCATCCACTGCCTGCATCCAGCGGGTGTGGTGCGGCACGGCAGCGGTGCCGGTGATCACTGAACGGTAGGACTTGTCGCGATAGCCCATGATGTCCTGCTTCTTGTCCGACTTCCATTTGAGGAAGATCCGGTTCACCGCGTCGATATCGAAGCTCGGGTAGTCGGTTTGCTCGATCAGGTGCTTGATGTAGCGGCCCTGAAACTCGTACATCTGCGCGGTGGTTTGCAGCGCCTCTTCTTCGGCGCGCCAACGGGCGCTGTCGGCCTGCATCTCGGCCATCGATGGCAGCTTCTTGAGGCCCAGCATGTAGTCCCGGGCGAACCATGCCTGGGCGTCGAACATGTTGAAGCTGTACCAGAGGTCTTGCATGCCGAGGTAGATCAACTGTGGGTTCTGCTCCCACACCACGCCCTGGTACAACCCCAGCGGCCACAGGCGGTTGCCGGTATTGAGCGTCAGCTCATCGGGCAGGAACGGGAAGTGGTGCTGATAGCCGGTGCACAGAATGATCGCCTCCACCCGCTTGCTCGACCCGTCGGCAAAGAACGCCAGCTCACCTTCCACCCGCTGCAACTGCGGGCGCTCTTCCCAACCCTTGGGCCACTTGTAGCCCATGGGCTGGGTGCGATAGGCCGTGGTGATGGAGCGCGCGCCGTACTTGAAACACTGTGAGCCGATGTCTTCGGCTGAGTAACTGCTGCCGACAATCAGCACGTCCTTGCCCTTGAACTCCAGCGCATCGCGAAAATCGTGGGCATGCAGAATGCGCCCGGAGAAGCGCTCGAAGCCGGCGAAGTCCGGCACATGCGGGGTGGAAAAATGCCCGCTGGCCACCACCACGTAATCGAACACCTGCTCGATGCCCTGGCCTTGTGCATAGTCGTAGGCGGTGACCGTAAAGGTGCGGCTGGCCTCATCGAAACGCACCGCCTTGACCGCCGTATTGAAGCGAATGTAATCGCGCACACCGGCCTTCTTCACCCGGCCCTGAATGTAGTCCCACAACACCTCACGCGGGGGGTAGGACGAAATCGGCCGCCCGAAGTGCTCGTCAAAGCTGTAGTCGGCGAACTCCAGGCACTCCTTCGGCCCGTTCGACCACAAGTAGCGGTACATACTTCCGTGTACCGGCTCGCCATGCTCATCCAGCCCGGTGCGCCAGGTGTAGTTCCACATCCCGCCCCAGTCGGCCTGCTTCTCGAAACAGACCACCTCCGGC
Source organism: Pseudomonas vranovensis (assembly GCF_040438935.1). NCBI lineage: Bacteria > Pseudomonadati > Pseudomonadota > Gammaproteobacteria > Pseudomonadales > Pseudomonadaceae > Pseudomonas > Pseudomonas vranovensis. The sequence continues at coordinate 5,294,648 of NZ_CP159259.1, forward strand.
ATGGCCGCCCCCTTGGCATGAGCGGATTGAAAGGCACGCAGCTGCGCCAGGCCAGACGGGCCCGCGCCGATAATGGCAACACGAATACTCATAAGACTTCCTGACAGAAAACACTGAAAAAAATGCAAAGCGTCTCCAGCCCTGAGCGGCAAAAAGCCGAGGGCAATGGAAAGCGAAAATTCAGGCGTCAGCTGGCAGGCGGAGGAACAGGGCGTTTGCGTTTGTGCGCGAGCAAGACGTCGCGGGGTGGAATCGACAGCGCATGGAACAGTGTCGAGAGGGGAGAGCTGGTCAGCGAAAGCGTGGCGACCGCGGTAGGCCCGTAGGTATTGCCGAACAGCGCGGCAAACGGGCCTTGGGGGCGAAAGATACGTGTGGTCTCGTTCATGGCGGGCTGATTCTGCCTCTTTTGGTTATGGATGCCTTTTTAGCTATAACGGATGGGGATTTGGATTACAAGGTTGGATGGCGTTGGTGCTGCATCGTAAGGCGACCGAGCGGTTACACCTTTTCGGCCGAAGGTTGCGGTCAGCCCACCGCCAGTAATGTCGAATGCTACGGAGAAGCGCGGTTTTCTAGACGGAAACAAAAAAGGCCCACCTTTCGGTGAGCCTCTTTTTTACTGCGTATGGTGCCGGCACCAGGAATCGAACCCGGGACCTACTGATTACAAGTCAGTTGCTCTACCATCTGAGCTATACCGGCACAGGGTCGCCATTATAGCGATCAGTTTGCGTCTGTAAACTACTTCTGCAAGATTCGTTGCGATGCCCGGTTTCTGGGTGTGTCGCGGGGGATTTTCTTACCAGCCGCGGTGCAATGTCGTGGCGTCGGGTTCGTTTTGGGTCGGGTCGAAAATCATCGGTTTGTGTTCGTGGCAGCCGCGCTTGTTGCAGTGGGTGGTGGGCTGGGCGGACAGGGGGGGTAGTGGCGTGTCCCAGGCAGAGGCAGTGGGGGCGCTTGGAGTGCTGCAGCCGGGGAGGGTGGTCAGGGCGGCGAGCAGGGTGAAGGGGTAGAGGGCTTTCACTTGAATTCCGTTTGCTGATGGGCTGTTTCGGGGCTGCCACGCAGAATCGCAGCCTGGCGGCAGCCGCTACGTGACGGTTGTGGTCTTGGGTGGGGAATATAATTTACGAAACTTTCAGCAGGCTTTAAGGGCTTTTCCCTGAATAGGTCATAAACCACGCGATTTTTAATTAGTGATTCTCTATCGATTTGACTTAAGCAATGCCTTGAGCTAATTTGTTGTGCATTATGTTGAACACTAAAGCGTTTCTGCTCCTCATCCCTCGTCTGGCCACCCGTGAAAATCACTGGACCGGCGGTCTGTAGCGCCTCCCCCGACAATCAGCTTTTTCTCTTTTTTGTCTGTAGCCGTCGCTGTTTGTGCGCGCGGTGTGTTGTCGCCCGTGGGAGGGCATCATGCGTTCCTGGATCTATTTGTTTATCGCCATCATCGCTGAGGTGATCGGCACCGCGTCGATGAAATTCGCCGCCACTCATTCTGCCATTCTGGGTCATGGGTTGATGTACGCCATGATCGGTCTGTCGTACTTCTTCCTCGCCCTGGCCGTTAAACGTGTGCCGGTGGGCGTTGCCTACGCACTGTGGGAAGGCATCGGTATCGTGCTGATCACACTGATCAGTGTGACCTGGCTCGGTGAGAGCATCGGCCTGCTCAAGGCCGCCGGCCTGGGTGTGATGATCGCCGGTATTCTGCTGATCAAGGCTGGTACCCGCGCCGCGCCTGCCAAGCGCGAGATGGAGGCCCTGCCATGCTGACCATGAATTGGGTTCCCTTCGCCTGGCTGGGCCTGGCGATCGTGCTGGAAGTTTTTGCCAACCTGCTGCTCAAGTATTCCGACGGCTTCCGCAAGCGCGGCTACGGTATCTTCTCGATTCTGTGCGTGCTGGCGGCCTTTACTGCTTTGGCCCAGGCTGTTCGCGATATTGAACTGTCGCTGGCTTATGCCATTTGGGGTGGCTTCGGCATCCTTGCCACCGTAGCCATGGGGTGGGCGCTGTTTGGTCAGCGCCTGGCCGGGCGCGGCTGGTTGGGCCTGGCACTGTTGCTGGTCGGTATGAGCTTGCTGAAACTGGCCTGATTTTGCTGCTTAGAGCGTTTGGTTAAAATGCTTATGCACAAGCCGCGTGCCATATCGGTGTCGCTTCCATCGGACCAACGCTTGCCGTTGGTCTTTGCGCAAATGGCTGTTTTTGCTGGCGATAAGCCGCTGAGCAAAAAACGACCAACGGTCGAAAGCGCTTGGATCCAAGGTTTTTGAGGGTTTTTTCAAAAGGTTGCACACAGACTTATCCACAGGCTGCGCACCTTCGGGGCAGGGTTACTGGCGTTCCGCCAGGAGCATCAAGTTGCGCGGTGTGAGGGGCTGCTCACAGAACACTCCCAGCTGTACGTGGTAGCCCTGCTCCTGCAGGTACAGCGCACGGTCGAGCACCAGCCACAACTCCAGCGGGCGGCGGAACAGGTTGCGCAGCAACTCCAGGTTGCGAACCTCGGCCAAGCGCTGCCAGCCAGCAGCCTGCTGTGCGTCCCAGTCAGGGGTGTGGTCTATCGACAGGCCTTTGAGCGCCGCCAGTTCCCGGCAGTAGTCGGCATAGGGCTTTTGCAGCCAGCTGACCGGCAACGAGGGTGTCGGCAGGTACTCATCCATGCCTCGCAGCGCTCGCTGCAGTAAATCGAACCCCAGGCGTCTGGCCATCGACTCATCGCGCTGGCGGCGTACCCGTGCGCCGGCGGTGACGGTTTCGCTCAGGGGCAGGCCCAGGTCATCGATCGACAGATGCAGGCCGGAGGTGATCGCAGCGGCCGAGAGCGGCTGGTACTGCGCCGCCTGGATGCGGTTGTAGCAGCAGGGCGCAATAGCCAGCTGACGGCAGCCCTGGCGGCTGGCCAATTGCATCAGGCGTACGTGCAGGTCGCCACAGGCATGCAGGGCGACGGCGGTGTGGGCGCTGCCCAGGCGCTGGTCGGCGTCTTCGGCCAGTACGTCCTGCAATAGGTGCTGGGCATTCACGCCGTGGTGCTGGCTCAGTTGCCGGCCAGCGTCGACCAGCGCCGGGTCGTATTCAAGGCAGGTCAGTTGCTGCTGCTCGGCCTGCAGCAAGCGCCGGCCCAGGTGGCCTTTGCCTGAGCACCAGTCCAGCCAGTGTCGTGGCGCCTGGGTAAAGCCCAGGTGGCTGGCGAAGGCTTCGATCTGCTGCCATTTGCGCCCCGGCACATCCACGTTCAAGCGATGGCTCGCCGCTGGCAGGGCGATTGTGGATAACTCGCCGACCTCGGCCAATTGGGCGGCCATGCTTGCCAGCTGTGGAAAAGGTGCCGGCGCGTCCAGTCGCTCGGGATGGTTGTGCGCGGTTTCTGCCTCGTCCAGCGAGCGCTGCCGCAGCCAGGCCGCCAGCGTCGGGTGCTCGGCCTCCCAGGGCAGTTGCAGCTGGGTGAAGGGGCGTGGTCGCCACAAGTGCTGGTGCTCGCGCAAAAAGCTGTCCAGTGCCTGGAAGCGGCTGGGCAGTTGGTCATTGGCGAGGGGGAGGGCAGTGGTCATGGTCTGATACGAAAACGGGGCTGTGATCAGCCCCGTTATACAGGTTCAACGGCCTTGGCAGGCGTCTACGCGCAGCCAGCGTTCCAATTGCTTGAACGCTTGCACCAGCACGAAGGAGATCACCAGGTACATCACACCAGCGGCGAAGAAGATCTCTACCGGCATGTAGGTGCGCGCAATGATGGTCCGGGCCATGCCGATGATGTCCAGCAGGGTCACGGTACTGGCCAGGGCGCTGGCCTTGAGCATCAGGATGACTTCGTTGCTGTAGGCCGGCAGGCCGATGCGCGCGGCGCGCGGCAGCATGATGAAGATCATCGCCTTGGCCCGCGACATGCCCAGTGCCCGTGCCGCTTCAATCTCGCCACGGGGGATGGCCTGCAAGGCGCCACGAAGGATTTCGGCGATGTAGGCCGCGGTGTGCAGGGTCATGGTCAGCACCGTGCACCAGAACGGATCGCGCAGGTAAGGCCACAGCGCACTGTTTTTCACCGCATCGAACTGCGCCAGACCGTAGTACACCAGAAACAGCTGCACCAGCAGCGGGGTGCCGCGGAAGAAAAAGATGTAGCCAAAGGGCAGGGCGCGCACATACCAGTGCCGCGACGAGCGGGCGATACCCAGCGGAATGGCCAGGATCAGGCCGACAATCACGGCAATGGCCAGCAGTTCGAGGGTCAGCGTGGCGCCCTGGACCAGCTTTGGCAGCCACTTGATGATGACTTCCCAGTTCATTGGTTGGCCCTCGCGAAGCCGCGAGCGGCGCGTTTTTCCAGAAAGTGCATGACGATCATGGCGACGATGGTCAGGCACAGGTAAATGCAGGCAGCAGCCATGTAGAAGGTGAATGGCAGCTTAGTGTTGGTCACGCCGTTCTGGGCCTGGCGCATGATTTCTTCGAGGCCGATCACCGACACCAGGGCGGTGTCTTTCATCAGGATCATGAACAGGTTGCCAAGGCCGGGCAGGGCCATGCGCCACATTTGCGGCAGGATCAGCCTGGAGAAGATGCGGCCCTTGGACAGGCCCAGGGCCAGGCCCGCTTCGCGGTGGCCCTTGGGGATGGCCAGGATCGCGCCGCGGAACACTTCCGTGGCATAGGCACCGAAGCACAGGCCCAGGGCGATCACGCCGGCAACGAAGGGCTTGTCCATCAGCGTGGCAAAGCTGAAGTAGATAAACAGTACCCAGAGCAATTCCGGTACGCCGCGTACCAGGGTGGAGTAGGTGCCACCAATCCATTGCAGGGGTTTGAAGGGCGAGGTCTTGGCCAGGGCGCCGAGCAGCCCCAGCACCAGCCCTACGCAGAGGGCCGACAACGCCAGTTTGACGGTCATCAGCGTCCCGGCCGCAAGAGCCGGACCGAATCCGTATAGATCAATATTCATGGGCAGGTGTGTTCAAGGGACGGGCACCGCCCATGCAGGCGGTGCCGGTCGGGGCGAATCAATAGATGCTGAAAGGGAAGTACTTGTCGTTGATCTTCTTGTAGGTGCCGTCAGCAACGATTTCTTTCAGGGCAGCGTTCAGCTTCTCGCGCAGTGGATCGCCTTTGCGTACGGCGATACCGATTTCGTCACTCTCGACCACAGGCTCGCCTTTGAACTCGTAGTTCTTGCCCGCTTCGGACTTGAGCCAGTCGTAGTTGACGAACTTGTCGGCCAGCAGTGCGTCGACGCGGCCGGAGGTCAGGTCAAGGTAGGCGTTTTCCTGAGTGTCGTAGAGCTTGATGGATTTGACGTCGTCGCTGAAGTTGTCTTCGAGCCAGGTGCCGGACAGGGTGGCGCGCTGGGTGCCGATGGTCTTGCCCTTGAGTGCGGTCTTGAGCGAGGCCATGTCGGTTTTTTCGACCTTGAAGTCGCTGTTTTTCGGCGCGATGAACTGCAGCTTGTTGGAGTAGTAGCGGTCGGTGAAGTCAACGGCCTGCTTGCGCTCGTCGGTGATCGACAGCGACGAGACGATGAAGTCGTATTTCTTGGCCAGCAGCGACGGAATGATGCCGTCCCAGTCGGAGGTAACCACTTCGCATTCGACTTTCATCTTGGCGCACAGGGCGTCGCCGATGTCTTTGTCAAAGCCCACTACCTGGCCACTGGCGTCCTTGCTGTTGAATGGCGGGTAGGCCGCCTCGATGCCCATCTTCAGTTTCTCGGCAGCCATTGCATTGGCCGAGAACACCAGCGTGGCGGCAGCGGCCAGGAGGAATTTCTTATAGGTCTGCATGCGTGTTGCTCCGTTAGCGGTTGCTGGACATGAATTGTTTACAACGCGCCGAGTTCGGGTTTTCAAAAACCTGCTGCGGCGTTCCCTGCTCTTCGACCAGCCCTTGATGCAGGAAGACGACTTCGCTGGACACCTGGCGGGCGAAGCCCATTTCGTGCGTAACCAGTAGCATGGTACGGCCTTCTTCGGCCAGGGCGCGGATAACGTTAAGCACTTCCTGGACCATTTCCGGATCCAGGGCCGAGGTCGGCTCGTCAAACAGGATGACCTTGGGCTTCATGGCCAGGGTGCGGGCAATGGCTGCGCGCTGCTGCTGGCCACCGGACAATTCGGCCGGGTAGCTGTGGCGCTTGTTGTGGATGCCGACCTTGTTGAGCAGCGCCTCGGCATGTTCGATGGCCTCGGCCTTGCTCTGGCCGAGCACGCGGCGAGGGGCCTCGATGATGTTGTCGAGGATGCTCATGTGCGGCCACAGATTGAAATTCTGGAACACGAAGCCGATCTCGCTGCGCAGGCGATTGATCTGCTTGTTGTCGGCTGCCACCAGTTCGCCGTTTTTTGCCGACTTGAGCCGCAGCTCTTCGCCAGCCACCAGGATCTGGCCCTGGTGCGGGTTTTCCAGCAGGTTGATGCAGCGCAGCAGAGTGGACTTGCCGGAGCCGGAGGATCCCAGGATCGAGATCACGTCGCCATCGCGTGCGGTCAGCGAGATGCCCTTGAGAATCTCCTGGTCGCCGTAGCGTTTGTGCAGGTTGCGGATTTCCAGCGCGGGCGTGGCCTCAGCCATGTGCGGTCCTCATGTGTTCTGGTGCGCTCCTGCTGTTGGCGGCCTTCTTGGCGAGCGCCAAGCTAGCATAGCGGCTGAATGACAGCCAACAACGACGGGAGGGGCAACGGGTTACCGGGAGGGCGGGTGTCGCATCGCTGCAGCTGACTGTCGCGCGGATGTCCGCCTGCCCTCGTTTCCAGGGCCGGAGCCTTGATGAAAAAAGGCGCGATGGTGCCATTTTTGGCCAGTGCTGGGAAGCCGTTTCTGACCTTCCGTACAGCTTCGGGCATGGATTGCGGCGATTGGTTGCGCCTTGTGGGTTGTACCTTTTTGCTCCAAGGATGTGCGTGAGGTGTTACCGGTGATGGATTTTGGTGCGACCGTCTATTTGTAAGTGAGTATTTCAGTAATTAAGGGGGGAGGGGCCTTTTTTAGTGGGCATTCGGCCAGTGTCTGGCGGAAAGGCCTGTAAACCTTGTTGCACAAGGCCGTAGGGGATTTCGAACGAACGGTCGGGGAGCTGGCGCACTATTTGCGTTCCTGATCGGTAACAGGATGTTGCGCCGCTGCATTCAAGGGCGCACCCGACGTCGCAGGACCGAAAAGCCAATCCTTGCAAAGGTAGTTTTAATGAGCGGTACGCACACTTCCAATGACCTCGCTCAGGGGCTCAAACAACGGCATGTCACCATGCTGTCCATTGCTGGCGTTATCGGCGCCGGTTTGTTCGTCGGCTCCGGCCACGCCATTGCCGAGGCCGGCCCAGCCGTGCTGCTGGCCTATGCCGCTGCCGGTACCCTGGTGGTGCTGGTGATGCGCATGTTGGCGGAAATGGCTATCGCCTCGCCGGATACCGGCTCCTTCTCCACTTACGCCGACAAGGCCATCGGCCACTGGGCCGGCTTTACCATCGGCTGGCTGTACTGGTGGTTCTGGGTGTTGGTGATCCCGCTGGAGGCCAATGCCGCCGCCACCATCTTGCATGCCTGGTTCCCTGATGTCGGGATCTGGGTGTTCACCCTGGTCATCACCTTGCTGCTGACCGCGACCAACCTGTTCAGCGTGAAGAACTACGGCGAGTTCGAGTTCTGGTTCGCGTTGCTCAAGGTGGTCGCGATCGTCGCCTTCATTATCCTTGGTGCTGCGGCAATCTTCGGCCTGCTGCCCAACAGCCAGGTCAGCGGCGTCAGCCATCTGTTCGACACCCAGGGCTTCATGCCCAACGGTATGGGTGCGGTGCTGGCAGCCATGTTGACCACTATGTTCTCGTTCATGGGCACCGAGATCGTCACCATTGCTGCCGCCGAGTCGAAAGATCCGGGCAAGCAGATCACCAAGGCCACCAACTCGGTGATCTGGCGGATCTTCCTGTTCTACCTCGTGTCGATCTTCGTGGTCGTGGCCCTGGTGCCGTGGAACCACAGTGACCTGGCCGAAGTGGGCTCCTATCAGACTGTGCTGAACCTGATGGGCATCCCCAATGCCAAGTTGATCGTCGACATCGTCGTGCTGATTGCCGTGACCAGTTGCCTGAACTCGGCGCTGTACACCTCCTCGCGCATGCTCTTTTCCCTGAGCAAGCGTGGTGATGCACCGGCCGTTGCCCAGCGCACCACCTCAACCGGCACGCCGTACTGCGCGGTGGTGCTGTCGACGGCGGCGGCGTTCCTTACCGTGATCGCCAACTACCTGGCCCCGGCCCAGGTGTTCGAGTTCCTGTTGGCCAGCTCCGGTGCCATCGCCTTGCTGGTGTACCTGGTGATTGCCGTTTCGCAACTGCGCATGCGCCGTCAGCGTATGGCCCGTGGCGAGAAGATTGCCTTCAAGATGTGGCTGTTCCCGGGCCTGACCTGGGCAACCATCGTGTTCATCGTGGGCATTCTGACGGTGATGCTGATCCGTCCGGACCATCGCATCGAGATCGTGGCGACCGGGTTGCTGTCGATTGCAGTTGTGGCGGCGGGGCTGCTGGTGGCGCGCAAGCGCAAGGCCGAAGCGGCTGGGCGGGTTGTGCTGAACAACTGACGGGATGAGTTGCGGGGCAAGCCCTACCGGTGCATACAAAACCTGTAGGAGCGGCGGTGTGACGTCTCGACTTGCCCCGCGAAACTCAGCCGAACTGCTTCTGCTGAGTCTTGGCCACAGCCTCAGAGGCCGAGATGTAGGCCTCCTGGAACTCGTCGCTCTCCAGCCACGCCATGGTGGTGTCTTCGTCTGCACCGTCCAGCCATTTGCGGTAGGCGGTGAAGACCATGACGATGTAGTCGGTAGCGTGTTCTTCCTTGTGGCCCTTGAGCACCAGGGCCAGCAGCGGGTCAACCAGGAACACCGAGATCAGCGACACCAGCCCGCCTTCCTGAGCGGTCTTCATCTTCTCGAACAGGGCGTCGTAGCTGCCCGAGTCCATTGCCTTGTTGAACACCTGCTCAACGCTTGCGCTGGAGCTTTCGCCACTGCTCTTGACCGCCTGGCCGCTACGCACCATGCGGTTTTCGCGAGCCTTGGCGGCAGCGCGCTTGGCGCGTTTCTGTTGTTTGCTGTTGGAGGCCATCGGTGAATCCTGAGTCGTAAGGTTTTGCGTATTGAATCGCAGTTGGCCGGGAAACCCAAGCTACGAATGGGTGGCCAGCGGCTGTACACCCTCACTACGGTCCTCTTCCACCAGCACCCGCGATGCCCGGTCCACCAACAAAGGGTCGGGATGATGGGCCACGCGCAGGTCTTTGCCCGGATAGTCCAGCGAATGCAGGAAGTGACGGATGCAGTTGATCCGTGCGCGCTTCTTGTCATCGGACTTGACCACTGTCCACGGCGCATCGGCGGTGTCGGTGTGGAAAAACATTGCCTCTTTGGCCGCGGTGTACTCGTCCCACTTGTCCAGCGACTTGATGTCGATAGGCGACAGCTTCCAGTGCTTGAGCGGGTCGTCACGTCGGGAGATGAAGCGGCGCAGCTGTTCTTCGCGATTCACCGAGAACCAGTACTTGAACAACAGGATGCCGCTGTTGCAGAGCATGCGTTCAAGGTCGGGCGCCTGGCGCATGAATTCCAGGTACTGCAGCGGCGTGCAGAAATCCATCACCCGCTCGACGCCGGCGCGGTTGTACCAGGAGCGGTCGAAGAAGACCATTTCACCTGCGGTGGGCAGGTGCTGGATATAGCGCTGGAAGTACCACTGGCCCTTTTCCTGCTCAGAAGGCTTCTCCAGGGCCACGATGCGTGCGCCGCGCGGGTTCAGGTGCTCCATGAAGCGTTTGATCGTGCCACCCTTGCCCGCGGCGTCACGGCCTTCGAACAGCACGACGATGCGCTGGCCGGTGTCTTTGACCCAGCTCTGTACCTTGAGCAGCTCGATCTGCAGTTCGTGCTTGGCCTTGTCGTACTCGGCACGGCGCATGCGGGTACGGTAGGGGTAGCTGGCGGGCAGTCTGGCCGAGGTACTGTCTTCATTCGAGCCGCGTGGGGCCGAGGCGACTTTGAGTGCGGCCGGCTGCTGGCTGATGGTGCTGATCGGCGCGTCGGTGCTGGCGGTCGCAGGGGGGCGTGGGGCGCGCGGGCGACGTGGGCGGGGGGTAGCGGTCTTGCGCGGTGTAGTCGTGCTGGTGCTCGCGGGTGTTTCGGTAGCGGGCAAGGGCAGGGGCAGGGCTGTGGAATCTTCGCTCATTGGGGGCCTGTTGGTTTTCGGGTATCCACCAGGCAGCTTACGGCGATGGGGCGGGGGCGTATTGACGGTGGTCAACGACGGCGCTTTTTGCGGCGCAAATGAAAAACCCCTGAATCTCGCGATTCAGGGGTTTTCGGTATTAGTGGTGCCCAGAGACGGAATCGAACCGCCGACACGGGGATTTTCAATCCCCTGCTCTACCGACTGAGCTATCTGGGCAACGGGGCGCATTAAAAGGGTTTTTCGGATTTACGTCAACGACTTTTTTAAAATTTTTTAAATTAATTCCGTCGCTTACGATTTTCCGGGGTTATTCGGCCGGTGGAACGTAGCCTTCGGCCTTCTCGTATTCCTGGCCGGAGAAGAACTTGTCCATCTCGCCCTGGAGGAATTTGCGGTCCTCGGCGTTCATCATGTTCAGGCGCTTCTCGTTGATCAACATGGTCTGTTCTTTCTGCCAGTCGGCCCAGGCCTTCTGCGAGATGTGCTCATAGATGTCCTGGCCCTTGGCGCCGGGGTACGGTGGGCGCTCAAGGCCTGGCAGTTCTTCTTTGTACTTGCGGCACATTACGGTGCGGGTCATCACGACTCTCCTGCAATCAAAACGTCGGCCGCGCGCTTAAGCAGTTTTTTCACCGGGGCGGCAAGGCCCAGGCGCGGCGGGGTGGCGAGGTTATACCAGAGCCAGTCGGCCTCGGCCACGTGGGCCCGGGTGTCATCGACCCGGACCAGCCAGGGTTCAATGGCCAGCTGGAAGTGGCTGAAGGTGTGGGTCAGGCTGTCCAGCGCCTGGCTGCCAGCCAGGTTCAGGCCGTGCTGCTCGGCCAGGTCTTCGAGCTGCTCCAGGTTGTCGAGCTCCGGCAGGCTCCACAAACCACCCCACAGGCCGCTGGAAGGGCGACGGTAAAGCAGGATGGCGCCTTCGGGGTTGGCCAGCAGCGGCATCAGGGTGCGTCGCTGGGGCAGCTCTTTGCGCGGCTTGGGGATCGGGTAGCGGATCTCCTGGCCGAGCATGTGCGCTTCACAACCGACCTTGAGCGGACACAGCAGGCAACTGGGCTTGCTGCGAGTACACAAGGTGGCGCCCAGGTCCATCATCGCCTGGGTGTAGTGGTTGACCCTGGCGTGCGGGGTGTAGCGTTCGGCATTGGCCCACAGCGCCTTGGCCACCTTGGGCTCGCCCGGGTAACCCTCCTGGGCGGTGTAGCGGGCCAGCACGCGCTTGACGTTGCCGTCGAGGATCGGCGCGCGCAGGCCCATGCTGATACTGGCAATGGCGCCGGCGGTAGACAGGCCGATGCCGGGCAGGTCGGTGAGCTTCTCGACATCGTGGGGAAATTCGCCGCCGTACTGCTCGACGACGATCTTCGCGGTTTTCTGCAGGTTGCGCGCCCGGGTGTAGTAACCCAGGCCTGTCCACAGGTGCAGCACTTCGTCTTCAGGTGCCTTGGCCAGGGCCTGCACGGTGGGCAGCGCTTCCATGAAGCGAGCGAAGTAATTGAGCACGGTGCTGACCTGGGTCTGCTGCAACATGATCTCCGAGACCCACACCCGATACGGGTTGATGCCCTGTTGCCAGGGCAGGTCATGACGGCCGTTACGGTCGTACCACGCCAGTACGGCGCTGGAAAACTGCTCGGGGCTCATCGCTTGAACAACCCCTTGAGTGCATCCTTGAGTTCCGGGCTCACCTTGTCACCGAGCTTCTCGTCGATCTTGTCGCTCAGTTTCTCGCTGACCCGGTCGCCAGCGAGTTTGGCGGCAACCTTGCCCAGGCCGTCCTTGTCCAGGCGGCAGGCCTTGGCGCCCAGCTCCAGCGGGCCACGGCACTGCAGCGGCAATTCCAGGCCCACGTAGCGCTCGCCCACCTGACAGGCCGGGTCCGGCATGTCGCGCTTGTCGCCCTCGACGATCACGCCGATGCGGTAGTCCATGCCGAGCACGCGCAGGTCGAGGTCGCCGCGACCGTTGACGGTCAGGCCCGGAATGCGTGCCTTGAGGTCCGGGTTGCTGGCGACGCCGTTGCGCAGCACCAGGGTGCCCTTGAGCTCCTGGAACGGCGTGTCCTTGCCCCGAGGCTCGCCGCTCAAGGACTTGCGGTTCAGCGTAGCGATGGCCTGGCACAGTTGCTGTTCAAGGTTGGCGTTGACCAGGATGCCGTCGTTGATGACGAAGCTGGCGTTGCCGTTGAGGGTGTCGACCAGGGCCTTCTGGCTGTTGCCGGTGGCGGTCAGGTCGCTGTTGAGGGTCAACAGGCCTTTGACCGGCGGGGTTTCGGTCTGGCTCTTGATGAAGTGCTCCACCGGCACTCGGTTGATCTTGGTGTTCAGGCCAATCTGCGGCACCGCGGGGCGTACATCGAGGGTGCCCTTGGTGGCGAAGTCGCCGTTGTAGAGGCCGCCGCTCAGGGTTTCGAGGGTGATCAGGCCACCTTGGCCCTGGGCTTTGAGGTGGGCGTTCTCGATCGGCAGCTTCTCCAGGGTCAGCAGGCCGAAGGTCAGATCGGCCTGCAGGTCGACTTTACGCAGGCGGTCGACCGGCAGCAGCTTGTCGTTGCTCCAGGCCACCTGGGTAGGAGCGTCGGGCAGCGGCGTGTTGCCGGCGGTGGCCAGGGCGCTGTCTTCCTTGCTCTTGACCTCGGCCTGACGCGCCGCCGTGGCGCTGGCGGCCGCTTCGCTCTTGACCGGCATGTAGCGGTCGGCGTCGAACTTGTCGGCCTTGAGCTGGATGCGCAGGGCTTGCTTGGCGAAGTCTTCGACGGCCAGGCGGCCGCTGAAGGTGCTGTCGTCGAGTTTTACTGCCAGGTCTTCCAGGGCAAGGCTGGTAGGGCTGCCTTGCAGGCGGCTGACCATCTCGAACTTGCTCAGGGTGGTGGCGTCGGCCGAGGCCGGCAGTGGGCGGCCGATGCTGTCGAGGAACTTGCGCAGGTCGAGCTGGGCGATGGACAGGCCGCCGGTCAGCTGGGGGGTTTTGTCCAAGTCACGCACGTTCAACTCGCCGAGGGCGCGCAATTGGTTGGCCGACAGCTTCAAGCCGTTCCATTCGGCGACGTTGGCTGCCAGATCGACCAACAACTGGCCCTGGGCGGCAAAGCTCATGGTCTTGCCCTGCAACGGTTCACCCGAGGCCTCACCGCTGAGTTTCATGTCTTCGAACTGGTAGCGCTTGAGGCGACGGTCAAAGCGCAGCTCGCCGTTGAGCTCGGTACGCGCCTTGATCACTGGCTGGCCGGCACTGAGGAAGGCGGTCAGCTTCAGCGGGATGTTCACGCCTTCGTGTACGGCGCCGGTGCTCAATTGGATGCTTTCGGCGCCAAAGGTCTGGCCGCTGCGGGCATCGGTGTACTGCACCCGGGCGTTGTTCACGGTCAGGCTGTCGATGTCCAGCTTCACAGGGCGGTCGCTGGCGTCGCTCTTGCTCTCGGCCTGGGCCGTGCCATCGGCGGCAGGCGGGGTGCCTTCGCCAGGTGCCGGCGTGGCAGCCGGCAGCGGCTTGCCGATGTCTTCCCAGTTGCCATGGCCGTTCTCGTCGCGGCTCAGGGTCAGGTTCAGGCCTTCGACACGCACATCGCTCATTTGCACTTCACGGCGCAGCAGGGGCAGCACGCGCACTGAAAGGCCAAGCATCTGCAGGTCGGCAAAGGGCACTTGCGGATTGTTCAGGGTGGCGATGCTGGCTTCATGCAGTTCCAGCCCCAGCCAGGGGAACAGGCTCCAGCCGATATCACCATTGAGCGTCAACTCGATGTGGGCCTTGTCGCGTGCCAGCTGGCGAATCTCGTCTTTGTAGTCGTTGGGATCGAAGAGGTGGGTCAGGGCGAAGCCCAGAGCCACAATGATCAGCAACAGCCCGAGAAGCACCAGCCCCAGGATTTTGCCGAACGCTTTCATGGGCGAGTCCTTGTAGTCCGATTTCTAAAATTCAGCCGCAGAGTATAGCGCTGCGGTCGTTGACGCTGGAGTGATGCCGCGCTGTCAGGAATTTTTCCTACAGTTGTGCCACATCCAGCTTCAGGTTCAGTGGTGCCAATAGCGCGTTCATCTCAGCGCTTTCCTGCTTTGAAAACAGACGCAACCCAGCCCCTGCTTCTTGTGCCAACCGCTGTGCCTCGTTGACCAGGCGCAGCCCGACGCCGCGGCGCCGGGTCAATGAGCGTACGCACAAGTCGCTCAATTGCCAGGCTACATCCTCACGCTGCAGGCGGGCAGCGCCGAGCAGGCGATCGTTGAATCGCGCGGCGATCAGGCTGCCGTCCTCAAGTGCTGCGCTGACCAGGGCCAGGGCCTGTTCGGGGCCGGCGAGCATCCAGGCGGGGGCGTCGGCATAGAGCCTGGCCAGGTCCTGCAGGTCTTGCTGGCTGGGAGTGGTCAGGGTTTCGACAACGATGGGCATGACAGTTCCTTGCACACGGGTTCAGTTGTTGAGCAAAAGACGGGATCAGCTTGCTTTCAGTGCGGGCGGCTAATGCTACTCTTTCGCCGCTCGCGGGTCCTGCTGTGGCGTTTTGTCGCGTTTTGCAGGGCAATTGTGCCAAATAAGACGACCAGTGCCTGCCGGCCAAGGTCGTGAGCCGTGAGCTGACCATTTCTACGAGGGACTACAACAAATGAACAGCATCACGGCAGGCGCCAAAGCCAGCCCCCCGGGTTTCCTGTCCAAGGAGCGGATTATCGCCACGCCCGGCTTCAACCGCTGGCTGGTACCGCCCGCCGCCCTGGCGATCCACTTGTGTATCGGTATGGCCTACGGTTTTTCGGTGTTCTGGCTGCCGTTGTCCCAGGCCGTCGGCATCACCGCGCCGGTTGCCTGTGCGCCCGACATGAGCTTCTTTGCCCGCCTGTTCAGCGCCGACTGCGACTGGCAGATCTCGATGCTGAGCTGGATCTACACCCTGTTCTTTGTGTTCCTGGGCTGCTCGGCGGCGGTCTGGGGCGGTTGGCTGGAGCATGCCGGGCCGCGCAAGGCCGGTGTGGTGTCGGCACTGTGCTGGTGCGGTGGTTTACTGCTTTCGGCGCTGGGTATCTACACCCACCAGCTCTGGTTGATGTGGCTGGGTTCGGGGGTGATCGGCGGAATCGGCCTGGGCCTGGGGTACATATCGCCGGTCTCGACGTTGATCAAGTGGTTCCCGGACAAGCGCGGCATGGCCACCGGCATGGCGATCATGGGCTTTGGCGGCGGGGCCATGGTTGGCGCACCGCTGGCGGCAGCCTTGATGAACCACTTCGCCAGCCCTGAAGGTGTCGGCGTATGGCAGAGCTTCGTGGTGATGGCGGTCATCTACTTCATCTTCATGATCGGCGGTGCCCTGGCCTACCGTGTGCCGCCCACCGGCTGGAAGCCCGAGGGTTGGACCGCTCCGCTGAAAAAGGCCAACAACGCGATGATCACCCACCGCCATGTGCATGTCAGCGTGGCGTGGAAAACCCCGCAGTTTGCACTGATCTGGTTGGTGTTGTGCCTGAACGTTTCGGCGGGTATCGGCATCCTGGGCATGGCCTCGCCACTGCTGCAGGAGGTTTTTGCCGGCAAACTGCTGGGTAATGACCTGACCTTCAGCCAGCTCAACACCGCACAGCTGGCGCAGATCGCCGCCATCGCCGCCGGCTTTACCGGGCTGCTCAGCCTGTTCAACATTGGCGGGCGGTTTTTCTGGGCGTCGTTCTCCGACTATATAGGGCGCAAGAACACCTACTTTGCCTTCTTCGCCCTGGGCGTTGCCCTGTATGCACTGGTGCCGAACATGGGGCAGGTGGGCAACATCGCCCTCTTCGTGGCGGCGTTCTGCATCATCCTGTCTATGTATGGCGGTGGCTTTGCCACGGTGCCGGCCTACCTGGCCGACCTGTTCGGTACGCAGATGGTCGGGGCCATTCACGGTCGCCTGCTGACCGCCTGGGCGGCTGCCGGGGTGCTTGGCCCGGTGTTGATCACGTATTTGCGCGAGTACCAACTGTCGCTGGGGGTCGATCGCGCGGCGGTGTACGACATCACCTTGTACATCCTCGCCGGCTTGCTGGTGCTGGGCTTTATCTGCAACGCGCTGGTACGCCCGGTGGCCGACAAATACTTCATGACCGACGAACAACTGGCGGCCGAACAGGCGCTGGGCCATGACCAGGGCAGCGCGCGGGTGCTGGAGTGGCATGCGGCGCCGGGCACCTTGCCGCTGGTGATCGCCGCCTGGCTGGTAGTGGGCATTCCGCTGGCCTGGGGGATCTGGGTGACGCTGCAGAAGACGGCGGTGCTGTTCAACTGACCCGCGGCTGCGGAAATTTGTGCGATTTGGGGGATTTACCAGGTAAATCCCCTGCCACATGTCATCTTCGTTTCATGCCAGACATATCTGGGCCTATAATGATCGCCTTTTTCGCCCAATGATTTTGCGGAGCTGGTGATGGTCGAACGTAAGGCTTCCGTCGAGCGCAATACTCTGGAGACCCAGATCAAGGCCTCGATCAACCTGGATGGCAGCGGCAAGGCCCGATTCGATATCGGTGTGCCTTTCCTTGAACATATGCTCGACCAGATCGCCCGACATGGGCTGATCGATCTCGACATCGAATGCAAGGGCGACCTGCATATCGACGATCACCATACCGTCGAAGACGTCGGGATCACCCTGGGCCAGGCGTTCAACCAGGCCATCGGTGACAAAAAAGGCATCCGCCGCTACGGCCACGCCTATGTACCGCTCGACGAAGCACTGTCGCGTGTGGTTATCGACTTCTCCGGCCGCCCAGGCCTGCAGATGCACGTGCCCTATACCCGTGCCTCGGTAGGCGGCTTCGATGTCGACCTGTTCCAGGAATTCTTCCAGGGCTTCGTCAACCACGCCAACGTCACCCTGCACATCGACAACCTGCGTGGGCACAACACCCACCACCAGATCGAAACCGTGTTCAAGGCTTTCGGCCGCGCGCTGCGCATGGCCATCGAGCTCGATGAGCGCATGGCCGGTCAGATGCCGTCGACCAAGGGTTGCCTGTAATGCAGACAGTTGCCGTAATCGACTATGGCATGGGCAACCTGCACTCGGTGGCCAAGGCCCTGGAGCATGTAGGCGCCGGCAAGGTGCTGATCACCAGCGATGCTGCGGTGATCCGCGAGGCTGACCGCGTGGTATTTCCGGGTGTTGGCGCGATCCGCGACTGCATGGCCGAGATCCGCCGCCTGGGCTTTGACAGCCTGGTGCGTGAAGTCAGCCAGGACCGTCCGTTCCTCGGCATCTGCGTGGGCATGCAGGCGCTGCTCGATCACAGTGAAGAGAACGACGGCGTCGACTGCATCGGACTGTTTCCCGGCAACGTGAAGTTCTTCGGCAAGGACCTGCACGAAGACGGCGAGCACCTGAAAGTGCCGCACATGGGCTGGAACGAGGTCACCCAGGCCATCGATCACCCGCTGTGGCACAACATCCCCGACCTTGCACGTTTCTACTTCGTGCACAGCTACTACATCACCGCGGCCAAGGCCGTGCAGGTGGTGGGCCGTGGTCACTACGGCGTCGATTTTGCCGCCGCGCTGGCTGAAGGTTCGCGTTTTGCCGTGCAGTTCCACCCGGAGAAGAGCCATACCCATGGCCTGCAACTGCTGCAGAACTTCGCTGCCTGGGACGGACGCTGGTAATGAGCAAATCCAGGACCAAGGCACCGATCCTCACGCTCGCACCGGAACAGGAACGCGAGGCACTGGATGTACTCAAGCGCTTTCTTGAAGACCGCTTCGAGCTGCAGCTTGGGTCGTTCGAGGTGGCCGAGGTCCTGGACGTGTTCACCAAAGAGATTGCCCCGCACTACTACAACAGGGCGATTTTCGATGTGCAGACGCACCTCAAAGAGAGGTTCGAAAGCATCGAAAGCGACCTGTGGGCGCTCGAGAAGAACTGACTTCCCGAGCATCACTGTTTACCGAATAGACAGGTTTTCCAGATGCTGATTATCCCCGCTATCGATCTCAAGGACGGTGCTTGCGTACGCCTGCGCCAGGGCCGTATGGAAGATTCCACCGTTTTTTCCGATGACCCGGTGAGCATGGCCGCCAAATGGGTCGAGGGCGGCTGCCGTCGTCTGCATCTGGTCGACCTGAACGGCGCCTTCGAAGGCCAGCCGGTCAATGGCGAAGTGGTTACCGCCATTGCCAAGCGCTACCCGAACCTGCCGATCCAGATCGGCGGCGGTATCCGCTCGCTGGAAACCATCGAGCATTACGTCAAGGCCGGCGTCAGCTACGTGATCATCGGCACCAAGGCAGTGAAAGAGCCCGAGTTCGTCGCAGAAGCCTGCCGTGCCTTCCCGGGCAAGGTCATTGTCGGCCTGGACGCCAAGGACGGCTTCGTCGCCACCGACGGCTGGGCCGAAGTCAGCACTGTGCAGGTCATCGACCTGGCCAAGCGTTTCGAGGCTGACGGCGTCTCGGCCATCGTCTACACCGACATCGCCAAAGACGGCATGATGCAGGGCTGCAACGTGCCGTTCACCGCCGCCCTGGCCGAAGCCACCAAGATCCCGGTCATCGCCTCCGGCGGTATCCACAACCTGGGTGACATCAAGGCCCTGCTCGACGCCAAGGCGCCAGGCATCATCGGTGCGATCACCGGCCGCGCCATCTACGAAGGCACCCTGGACGTTGCCGAGGCGCAAGCCTTCTGCGACGCCTACAAAGGCTGAGGAACGACCCATGGCATTGGCCAAGCGCATCATCCCTTGCCTGGACGTCGACAACGGCCGAGTGGTCAAGGGCGTCAAGTTCGAGAATATCCGCGATGCCGGTGACCCGGTGGAAATCGCCCGTCGCTACGATGAACAGGGCGCCGACGAGATCACCTTTCTCGACATCACGGCCAGCGTCGATGGCCGTGACACCACCTTGCATACTGTCGAGCGCATGGCCAGCCAGGTATTCATCCCGCTGACCGTGGGCGGTGGCGTGCGCACCGTGCAAGACATCCGCAACCTGCTCAACGCCGGTGCCGACAAGGTTTCGATCAACACTGCCGCGGTGTTCAACCCGGAGTTCGTCGGCGAAGCTGCCGCGCATTTCGGCTCTCAGTGCATTGTGGTCGCCATCGATGCCAAGAAGGTTTCCGGCCCGGGCGAAACCCCGCGCTGGGAAATCTTCACCCACGGTGGCCGCAAGCCGACCGGCCTGGATGCCGTTGAATGGGCAAAGAAAATGGAAGGCCTGGGTGCTGGTGAGATCCTGCTGACCAGCATGGATCAGGATGGCATGAAGAACGGCTTCGACCTGGGCGTAACCCGGGCCATCAGCGATGCGCTGGGGATTCCGGTGATTGCCTCCGGTGGTGTGGGCAACCTGCAGCACCTGGCCGATGGCATTATCGAAGGGCATGCCAGCGCAGTGCTGGCGGCGAGCATCTTCCACTTCGGTGAGTACACCGTGCCTGAAGCCAAGGCCTTCATGGCCAAGCAGGGCATCGTCGTTCGCTGAAATTGCAAAGCTGATCGCGGGGCAAGCCCGCTCCCACCAGGCCGGTGGGAGCGGGCTTGCCCCGCGATGCTTTTTACCCCAGATTCTTGCCCAGCAACGCGTGATACAGCTCGCTGTCACCCAGAATCCCCACCACTGAATTCCCTTCCTGAAGCACCAGCTTGTTACCGGTCTGGTAGCGAATCTGCAGCGCTTCACGCATGCCGATGCTGGCGCTGACCAGGGTTGGCTTGCGCCCCAGGTCTTCCACTGCTTCTCCTGGCGCCCAGTTCTGCAGGTCGAGGCCGTTGACGCCCTGGCGCGCGCCTTTGATGGTGTTGCCTTCGGCCAGGTCCAGCCACGAATCGCCGCCCGGGTCCAGGCAGATCGAGCCGTTGATCCGCTTGCACTTGTCCAGGGTGCGCATCAGGCTGCGGCCGCACAGTACGTTGAGGGGGTTGGTGTGGGCGACGAAGGTACGCACGTATTCGTCGGCCGGGTTGAGGACGATTTCTTCTGGCTTGCTGTACTGGATGATCTTGCCGTCCTTCATGATCGCGATTCGGCTGCCCAGCTTCAGCGCTTCGTCCAGGTCGTGACTCACGAACACGATGGTTTTGCTCAGCTTGCGCTGCAGCTCCAGCAGTTCGTCCTGCAGGCCCTGGCGAATCAGCGGGTCGAGGGCCGAGAAGGGTTCGTCCATCAGCAGGATATCGGCGTCCATCGCCAGGGCGCGGGCCAGGCCTACACGTTGCTGCATGCCGCCGGAGAGTTCGTCGGGCTTTTTGTTGCGCCATTGGGTCAGGCCGACCAGCTCGAGCTTCTCGTCGACCAGCTTGCGCCGTTCCTTCTCGGGGCGGCCCTGCATTTCCAGGCCGAAGCTGATGTTCTCGCGCACGGTGAGCCAGGGCATCAGGGCGAACTTCTGGAACACCATGGCGATGCGCTTGGTGCGCATCATTTTCAGTTCCGCCGGGGTGCAGTGGGCGATGTCGATGTGCGAGCCTTCGTGCTCGACAAACAACTTGCCACGGCTGACGGTGTTCAGGCCGTTGATACAGCGCAGCAGGCTCGACTTGCCCGAACCGGACAGGCCCATCAGCACGCAGATCTCGCCTTTGTTGATGTCCAGGTTGGCTTTTTCGACGCCGACTACCAGCCCGGTTTTCTTCAGGATCTGCTCCCGCGAAAGGCCTTGGTCTAGCAGGCTGAGGGCCTCACGCGGTCGGCTGGAGAAGATAACGTCTACATCTTCGAAGCGAATAATGCTCATGCTTCACTCCTTACCGGTGCGTCGGGTTGTTTGCAGATACGGTCGAGCATGATCGCCAGCAGCACGATCGCAAGACCTGCTTCGAAGCCCAGGGCGATATCGGCGGTGTTCAGTGCGTTGACCACAGGTTTGCCCAGGCCGTCGGCGCCCACCAGGGCGGCAATGACCACCATCGACAGTGACAGCATGATGCATTGGGTGACGCCGGCAGCGATGCTCGGCATGGCGTGGGGCAGTTCGATGCGCGAGAGCAGTTGTCGGCGCGAGCAACCGAAGGCCTTGCCGGCATCCAGCAGCTCCTGGGGTACGTCGCAGATGCCCAGGTAAGTGAGGCGGATCGGTGCGGCGATGGCGAACACCACCGTGGAGATCAGCCCCGGTACCACGCCCAGGCCGAACAGGGTCAGTGTCGGGATCAGGTAGACGAAGGTGGGCACCGTCTGCATCAAGTCCAGCACCGGACGCATGGCGGTATAGAACATCGGCTTGTGGGCGGCGAGGATGCCCAGCGGTACGCCGATGGCCACGCAGACCATGGTGGCGAACAGCACCTGGGCCAGGGTTTCCATGGTTTCTTGCCAGTAACCCAGATTGAGGATCAGCAGGAATGACAGCACGCAGAAGGCGGTCAGCGCCCATTTGCGCTGGATCAGGTGCGCGATCACTGCAACCAGGCCGATCAGGACGAAAGGATTGAACCAGGTCAACGCCCCGGTCACCCCGTGAATCATCAATTCCAGTGCTTCGGCGAAGGCATCGAAGTAGTTGGCGCCGTGTTGGGTCAACCATTCGACGAAGCCTGCGATGTACTGGCCCAGTGGTATTTTTTGATCGATCAGCATGATAGCGAGCGTCCACCTGCAAAAGATTGAAGACAGCCTGCGGCGGGCGAACCCGCCGCAGGTGGTGCTTACTGCGTCAGTTTGGCTTTGGCCGCTTCCAGGCCCGGTTTGCCGTCAACGGTGGTAACCCCTGCCAGCCAGGTATCGAGTACCTGAGGGTTCTTTTTCAGCCAGGCCTTGGCTGCGGCGTCGGGTTTCATTTTGTCGTCCAGGACGTTGCCCATCAGGGTGCTTTCCATGTCCAGGGTGAAGGACAGGTTTTTCAACAACTGACCGACGTTGCTGCATTCCTGCACATAGCCCTTGCGCGTGTTGGTCAGCACCGTGGCCTTGCCGTATTCGGGACCGAAGAAGTCATCGCCCCCGTCCAGGTATTTCATCTTGAAGCGGGTGTTCATCGGGTGCGGTTCCCAGCCCAGGAACACCACGGCGGTGTCACGGCGCTGGGCGCGTTCAACCTGCGAGAGCATGCCGGCCTCGCTGGATTCGACCACCTTGAAACCGGCGTCCTTGAGGCCGAAGGCGTTCTTGTCGATCATGGTTTGAATGGTGCGGTTGCCGTCATTGCCAGGCTCGATCCCGTAGATCTTGCCGTCCAGCTCCTTCTTGAACTTGGGAATGTCGGCGAAGGTTTTCAGGCCCTTGTCATACAGCGCCTGAGGTACAGCCAGGGTGTACTTGGCGTTCTCGAGGTTCGCCCGTACGGTTTCCACGGTGCCGGCATCGCGGTACTGCTTGATGTCGTTTTCCATGGTTGGCATCCAGTTGCCGAGAAACACATCCATATTTTTGCCATCGGCCAGCGACTTGTAGGTCACCGGGACCGAGATCATGGTGGTCTTGGTCTTGTAGCCCAGCGACTGCAACACCACGCTGGTGACTGCGGTGGTCACGGTGATGTCGGTCCAGCCGACATCGGAGAAGTTGACGGTATGGCACTGCTCGGGCTCGGCGGCCTGGGCCAGCACCGGCAGACTCAGCGCCGCGGCCAGCAACAGCGAAGGTGAACCTTTCATACGATGGACTCCTGATGTTTTTCTCGGACGTCCCACGGGACCGCCGTGCTTTATGGTTTGCAGTCGGTCGGGCCTGGCTATCGGGCTATAGCGGGACAGGTGCCGTGCAATCGAGTCGATACCGATCATCTAACAGCGAAAATCAAACGCCTACAGGGTGCGTCGTATCCAGTACAGACAGGGTCGCATCCAGTGTCGATGAGGTCGTTTACAGATTTTTCCCGCCCCGTAAACGTGGTTTCAGTGCATCTGCACCGTAAAAAAACGGCGCATGGACGCGGGTGACAACTGGCGGCGTTGCTGAGCAAGAGCACGTCGGTTGCAGACGTCAGACCTCGGGTCAAAAGCCTGATGATGCGCGAATTCGGCGGATTGCCGCCTAATCAGCGTAGCAGTTGCACCGTCCTTGGCGTGGGCTGTGGGCGGCTGCTCAATCAGGAGGTAGGTGGCATGGCCATCAGTGTGTTCGACCTGTTCAAGATCGGCGTCGGCCCTTCCAGTTCCCATACCGTGGGCCCGATGCGGGCGGCGGCGTTGTTCGTCCAGGGCCTGCGTGAGCGCGGTGAGCTTGAGCAGGTGCGACGCATCGAGGTGCGCCTGTACGGCTCGCTGTCGGCTACCGGTATCGGCCATGGCAGCGACAATGCAGTGATCATGGGCCTGATGGGCGAATGGCCAGATGCAATCGACCCGTCGCAGATCGGCCTGCGCATTGCCACCTTGCGCGAGACAGACACCTTGCTCCTCGATGGCAGGCTCGAAGTCGGGTTTGTCTGGGGCCGCGACATGTTGTTGCTGGACGAGAACCTTCCCTACCACCCCAATGCCATGACCCTGATCGCAGAAGGCGCATCGGGCGAGCTGCACCGCGATACCTACTACTCGGTTGGTGGCGGCTTTGTGGTCGATGCCGCGCAGGCCGCCAGCGGTGTGTTGGATGCCGACAACACCGTGTTGCCCTACGATTTCAACAGTGCCGTGGAGCTGCTGGAGTTGTGCAAGCAAAACGACCTGCGCGTGTCGCAATTGATGCTGGAAAACGAAAAGGTCTGGCGCAGTGAAGAGGAGATTCGCGCTGGGCTGTTGAAGCTGTGGCACGCCATGCAGGCCTGTGTCGAAAACGGTCTCAAATACGAAGGCATTCTTCCCGGCGGACTGAATGTGAAGCGTCGTGCGGCCAAGCTGCACCGCAGCCTGCAAGAGTTGAACAAGCCCAATGTGATCGGCTCGACCCTGAGCGCCATGGAGTGGGTCAACCTCTATGCCCTGGCGGTGAACGAGGAAAACGCCGCCGGCGGGCGCATGGTGACTGCGCCCACCAATGGCGCAGCGGGGATCATTCCGGCGGTGCTGCACTACTACATGCGCTTCAGCGATGAAGTCAGTGAAGCGAACGTGGTCGACTTCTTTCTGGGCGCGGCAGCGGTGGGCATTCTGTGCAAAAAGAATGCGTCGATTTCCGGTGCCGAGGTCGGCTGCCAGGGCGAGGTCGGTTCAGCCTGCGCCATGGCGGCTGCAGGGTTGGCAGAAGTGCTCGGCGCCACCCCGGCACAGCTGGAGAACGCGGCCGAGATTGGCCTCGAGCACAACCTGGGATTGACTTGCGACCCGGTGGGCGGCCTGGTTCAGGTGCCGTGCATCGAGCGCAATGCCATTGCTGCGGTCAAGGCGATCAACGCCGCACAGATGGCCCTGCGCGGCGACGGCGAGCACTTCATCTCCCTCGACCGGGTGATCCGCACCATGCGCGATACCGGTGCCGACATGCACGACAAGTACAAGGAAACGTCGCGCGGTGGCCTGGCCGTCAGCGCCATTGAGTGCTGAGTGCCCTACAGACGCTGCGCCTTTTTCGCACATAACCTGTACGCGCGCCGCCTTTTGGCGCGCGGCACGGCACCCCGGCCTTAAACGCTTGTTACCCCCGGCTGAAGTACTTGGGTGACATTTGTCACATGTCGTTTCTGGGCATCCTTCCCACAAGTGCTACCGAACTGCTCATTTTTCCTACGCACCGGCGCTAGCCCGGTCGTTTGCGTTTGTGTCCAGGCCTGGAAGCAGGGGCCAGATAGACGCTGCGCGACGTCGTTTTTGGGTTTTGTTGAATAGCCATTCAATTTCAGGCATGGCAATTGCGTTGTGATAGTCAAAAGCCCCTGCATTCGAATCGGGGCCGTGACAAAAAAGCCCGTGCCTGCCTGAGGCGCACCCTGCATTGTGTGAGGAGATACCGCGATGACGTCGTACAACTCCGGGACCCCAACCCAGAACCGCACACCTCAATCCATCGGCTTCCTGCTGCTGGACAACTTCACCCTCATCTCCCTGGCGTCTGCGGTCGAGCCGCTGCGCATGGCCAACCAGCTGTCGGGCCGTGAACTGTATCGCTGGAGCACCTTGAGTGTGGATGGCGGTCAGGTCTGGGCCAGTGATGGCTTGCAGATCACCCCGGACGCGGCGATGCACAAGGCGCCCGCCATGGACACGGTCATCGTCTGCGGCGGTATCGGCATTCAGCGCACGGTGACCCGAGAGCACGTGACGTGGCTGCAGAGCCAGGCCCGCCAGTCGCGTCGCCTGGGTGCGGTGTGTACCGGAAGCTGGGCGCTGGCCTGCGCCGGCCTGCTCGATGGTTTTGATTGCAGTGTGCACTGGGAGTGCCTGGCGGCCATGCAGGAGGCTTTCCCGCGGGTGAGCATGAGCACCCGTTTATTCACCCTCGACCGCAACCGCTTCACCAGCTCTGGCGGCACCGCGCCGCTGGACATGATGCTGCACCTGATCAGTCGCGACCACGGCCGCGAACTGTCGGCGGCGATCTCCGAGATGTTCGTCTACGAGCGCATCCGCAACGAACAGGACCACCAGCGCGTGCCGCTCAAGCACATGCTGGGCACCAACCAGCCCAAGCTTCAGGAAATCGTTGCGCTCATGGAAGCCAACCTGGAAGAGCCGATCGACCTGGACGAACTGGCTGTGTATGTAGCGGTGTCGCGTCGCCAGCTGGAGCGCCTGTTCCAGAAGTACCTGCACTGCTCGCCGTCGCGCTACTACCTCAAGCTGCGCCTGATCCGTGCCCGGCAACTGCTCAAGCAGACACCGATGTCGATCATCGAGGTGGCGTCGGTGTGCGGGTTTGTCTCTACGCCGCACTTCTCCAAGTGCTACCGCGAGTACTTCGGTATTCCGCCACGTGACGAGCGCGTGGGCTCCAACACCGCGCAGCAAGTGGCGATGATGCCGATTCCACAGGCACTGGTGTTGTCGCCGCTGGCAGGGCCGATGTCGGCGTTGAGCCAGGCGCGCAACGAGTCGACGTTTGCCAGTGTGAGGCTCTGAATTGGGGTGAATTCACCGCGGGGCAAGCCCGCTCCCACAGAGCTTGTGGGAGCGGGCTTGCCCCGTGATGCGTTTAGCGACTGTTGAACTGCGCCAACGCCGGTAACAGCTGCTTTTCGATGGCCTGGCGCACCGCCGGCAGAATCGTCGCGTTACCGGTGTACATCTGCTCGACCATTCCCTTCAGGGCCTTGGCCCGCGGCTCGCTCAAGCCCCGCACCGCACACTCGCAGGCCTGTTCGGCACTGGCGTCGGCCGGCATCTCGAACCCCAGCGCGCGCAGCTGGCCCAGCAGGTCGTCCTGATCAATCAAATCCGCATGCATCATGGTTGTTGTCCTTGTTTGCAGGTGTGATCGTGAGTCGATTCTGTGGGCGTGGGTGGGCCGCGGCAAGGGCAGAATGTCGCAATGGCCGCTTTGGCTATGAACAGGTCGTTTTCGGCTAAATCATCGGGACGGGGAGGCTGCACACTGGGGCCATGCACAGTTACAGGAAGGTTTGGTCACCTCCCGCTTCGCGCATGCAGATGCTCTTGCTTGACCCCGGTTGCGTCACGGCTTACCGGGGTTTTTTTATGGGTTGAGCGGGAGCGGGCTTGCCCCGCGATAGCAATCTCACAGGCACATCGCATCGCGGGGCAAGTCGCACCGCCGCTCCTACAGGCCAATCACCCGGCCAATGAATGCCGCTGCCGGCAGGTCTTGTTGCTCATCCACAATGGCCTGCAACCGCTGCGCAATCTCAGGCGCAAAGGGCGCAGAGCGGGGCCCCGCCAGGTCCACATGCAACAGCATCTGCTCACTGGCCGCCAAGGCTTCGTCGAAGCCCTCGCGGTGCAGGCTGTGGTAAAGGTGCAGGCGCTTGCGGTCAAAGCCGATCACCTGGGTTTGCACCCACACCTCTGTGCCCAGCTTCACTTCATGCAGGTAGTTCAGGTGGCACTCCAGGGTAAACAGCGAGTGCCCGCTGGCGCTGCGGTTGTCGCTGTCCAGGCCGATGTGGTCCATGAAGGCATCGGTGGCATAGCTGAAAATCAACAGGTAGAAGGCATCGCGCAAATGCCCGTTGTAGTCGACCCAGTCCGCCTGGACTGGGGTCTGGTAGGTGATCAAGGCGGGCATCACAACACTCCGGTCAGTCGCTGAAGGCCATGCCGTGCTTGGCCTTGGTGGTTTTGACCGCATCCAGCACGGCCAGCAGGCAATCATCACGATAGCGCTCAAGCGAGTTGATGCTGCGCTTGCCCAGTTGTTCGCTGGTGCCGTCGACCACGGCATCGATCAGGTCTTCGGTGAGCGCCGGCGCGGGCAGGTAGGTCCAGGGCAACTGCAGCGCCGGGCCGAACTGGGACATGAAGTGGCGCATGCCGGCATCGCCCCCGGCCAGGGTGTAGGTCAGGAAGGTGCCCATGAACGACCAGCGCAGGCCGGCACCAAAGCGAATGGCGTCGTCGATTTCGCCGGTGGTGGCCACGCCGTCGTTGACCAGGTGCAGGGCTTCGCGCCACAGCGCTTCGAGCAGGCGGTCGGCGATAAAACCGGGGACTTCCTTGCGTACGTGCAAGGGCCGCATACCCAGGCGGGTGTAGACGGCTTTCGCCGCTTCGATGGCCTCGGGCGAGGTCTTGTTGCCGCCGACGATTTCCACCAGTGGCAACAGGTATACCGGGTTGAACGGGTGGCCGACCACGCAGCGCTCAGGGTGGGTGGAGGACTCGTAGAACTCGCTGGGCAACAGCCCCGAGGTACTGGAGCCGATCAGGGCGTTGGGCTTGGCCGCGGCGCTGATCTTGCCGTGCAGGTCGAGTTTCAGGTCCAGGCGCTCAGGTGCGCTTTCCTGGATGAAGTCGGCGTCGCGCACACACGCCTCGATGGTGTCGACGAAGCGCAGGCGATCTTGCGAGGCGCCCGGCGCCAGGCCC
This sequence comes from Pseudomonas vranovensis, assembly GCF_040438935.1. Classification (NCBI taxonomy): domain Bacteria; kingdom Pseudomonadati; phylum Pseudomonadota; class Gammaproteobacteria; order Pseudomonadales; family Pseudomonadaceae; genus Pseudomonas; species Pseudomonas vranovensis. The sequence goes on from NZ_CP159259.1 coordinate 5,322,692, forward strand.
TGTTTCTCCAGGGCCGGCCAGGCATTGGCAATGCGCTTGCGCAGCGCCGTCTCGGCGCCGGGTGCCGGGTCCCAGGCCACTACGTCCAGGCCGTGGGCCAGGGCGCGGGCCACCCAGCCGCTGCCAATCACACCGCTGCCCAGGGCTGCGAACGTCTTGATCTCGGTGATAAAGCTCATCGTGCTCTCCAGTGTTCAGCGGCGGGTCAGGTTCATTTTGGCGCGGCCTTCGGCAGGGGTGAGTACCCGCGCGCCAAGGCGGCTGAGGATTTCGCCGGCGCGTTCAACCAACTGGCCGTTGCTGGCCAGTACGCCCTTGTCCAGGTACAGGTTGTCTTCCAGCCCCACCCGCACGTTGCCGCCCAGCAGCACCGCTTGCGCGGCCATGGGCATTTGCATGCGGCCGATGCCGAAGCCTGCCCAGGTGACGCCCGGCGGCAGGTTGTCGACCATCGCCTTCATGGTGGTGGTGTCGGCCGGAGCCCCCCATGGAATGCCCAGGCACAGCTGGAACAGCGGGTCGTCAAGCAGGCCTTCCTTGATCATTTGCTTGGCGAACCACAGGTGGCCGGTGTCGAAGATTTCCAACTCCGCTTTGACACCCAGTTCGGTGATGCGCTTGGCACCGGCGCGCAGCTGTGCCGGGGTCGAAACGTAGATGCTGTTGCCGTCGCCGAAATTGAGGGTGCCGCAGTCCAGGGTGCAGATTTCCGGCAACAGCGCCTCGACGTGGGCGAGGCGCTCCAGCGGGCCGATCAGGTCGGTGCCGGCGCCGAACTCCAGCGGCGTTTCGCCCGGGCCGATCTCCAGGTCGCCGCCCATGCCGGCGGTGAGGTTGACGATGATGTCCACATCCGACTCGCGGATGCGTTCCATCACTTCGCGGTACAGCGCCACATCGCGGCTGAAGCGGCCGGTCTGTGGGTCGCGGACATGGCAGTGGACCACGGTGGCACCGGCCTTGGCGGCTTCGACTGCGGCTGCTGCGATCTGCTTGGGAGTAACCGGTACCAGGTGGCTCTTGCTGGCGGTGTCGCCGGCGCCAGTGAGGGCGCAGGTGATGATGACGTCATGGTTCATGGCGGGGTTCCTTGGCGCGTGTCGGGGGTTGTCGCGGGGCAAGCCCGCTCCCACAGAGGCCTGTGAGGAGCTTGCCCCGCGATGAAGTCAGTTGGCAGTGAGCTGAAGGTTGTCGGCAGCCGGTTTGCCGTCAAAGGTGGTCACGCCCTCGAGCCAGCGCTTCTGGTCTTCAGGATGATCCTTGAGCCACTGGCGGGCGGAGGCCAGGGCGTCCTTGTGTTCGAGCAGCGGTTGCATCATGCGGCTCTCGTCTTCGGCGCTGAAGGTCAGGTTGGTCAGCAGTTTGTTCACGTTAGGGCAGCGCTCGGCGTAATCCGGGGCGGTGACGGTCCACACTGTGGCGCGGCCTTCATCCGGGCCCAGGGCGTCTTCGCTGCCGCTCAGGTACGCCATTTCGATGTTGACGTTCATCGGGTGCGGCGCCCAGCCGAAGAACACCACCGCCTCCTTGCGCCGCACGGCGCGATCGACGGCGGCGAGCATGCCGGCCTCGCTGGATTCGACCAGTTGGAATTTGCCCAGGCCAAACTGGTTCTTGCTGATCATCGCCTTGATCTGGGTGTTGGCGCCCGAGCCGGGCTCGATGCCGTAGATCTTGCCGCCCAGTTCCTTCTCGAATTTGGCGATGTCGGCGAAGGTTTTCAGGCCCTTGTCGGCCAGGTACTTGGGTACGGCGAGGGTGGCGCGGGCATCGTCGAGGCTTGGCTGGTCGAGGACCTTGACCTGGTTCTGCTTGATGAAGGGGGTGATGGTCTGGGTCATGATCGGGTTCCAGTAACCCAGGAACATGTCCAGGCGATTGTCGCGAATGCCGGCGAAGATGATCTGTTGCGAGGCACTGGTCTGCTTGGTCTTGTAGCCCAGGCCGTCGAGCAGCACCTGGGTCATGGCACTGGTGGCCATCACATCGGTCCAGTTGACCACGCCAAGGCGCACATTCTTGCAAGCAGCGGGTTCGGCTGCCCATACGTTGGTGCTGAGGATTGCGGTACCGACGAGCGTCAGCAGGCTACGGCTGATCAATCTGTTCATGGTGGCTCCTCCAACGGCAGTTCTAATTGTTATAAGGGGCGGCCTCTGCGTGCCGTGCTGATCAAGCTACGCGCACATCGCCAGGAAAAATCGCACCCTGGCGACCAGCACTTGCACACTGGCGACCTGCAAGGTATTAACCGCAGACCCGTGGCCGTCGAGTCGTTCGCTATGCCCCAGGATTTCTACTTTCTGTTGCTTCCCGGTTTTTCCGCCATCGGCTTTATCTCGGCGATCGAACCGCTGCGGGTGGCCAACCGCTTTCGCAGCGGGTTGTACCGCTGGCAGGTGTTGAGCATAGAGGGCGGGGCGGTGCAGGCCAGCAATGGCATGTCGGTCAATGCCGATGGCGCGCTGCAGCCGCTCGCCAAGGGTGCAACCTTGCTGGTGGTGGCCGGGTTCGAGCCGTTGGGTAGCTTCACACCTGCGCTGCAGCACTGGCTGCGCAAGCTCGATCACGACGGTGTGGTGCTCGGCGGCATCGACACCGGTGCGGTAGTCCTGGCCGAGGCAGGCCTGCTCGACGGCCACCGGGTGACCCTGCATTGGGAGGCGCTGGAGGCCTTCAAGGAGTCGTACCCGCAGCTGCAGGCGACCCAGGAGTTGTTCGAGGTGGACCGGCGGCGTATCACTTCGGCCGGTGGCACCGCCTCCATCGACCTGATGCTCGACCTGGTCGCCCAGGCCCACGGCGCACCGCTGGCGATCCAGGTGTCGGAGCAGTTCGTGCTGGGCCGTATCCGCCCGCGCCAGGACCACCAGCGCATGCAGATCGCCTCACGCTACGGCATCAGCAACAAGAAGCTGGTGCAGGTGATCGGCGAGATGGAACGCAACACCGAGCAACCCCTCAATACCCTGGTGCTGGCCGAGCAGGTGCAGGTCACCCGGCGCCAGCTGGAACGGTTGTTTCGCCTGTACCTGCACGACACCCCCAGTGGCTTTTACCTGCGCCTGCGCCTGGACAAGGCGCGGCAACTGCTGCGCCAGACCGACATGAGCGTGCTGGAAGTGGGGATAGCCTGCGGCTTCGAATCGGCGTCCTATTTCACCCGCTGCTATCGCGGGCGTTTCGAGCGCTGCCCGCGTGAAGACCGCAAGCCGCAGGCCGCAGCGATCAGCGGCGGGTGAGCAGCAGGGCGCAGGCGCTTTTGTAGGCTTCGTGCTGGTATTTGTTCAGCGAGGCGGGCGGCTCGATGTTGTGCTTCTTGGCCTGGGCGCTGACAGTTTGCGGCGACACCAGGGCCACTTCACAAGCGTCCAGCAATTGCAGGATGCCTTCGATCTTGAACGTGGTGGGCCCGCCGGCGAAGTCGCCTTTCTTGCTGCGCTTCTTGATGGCCAGGTGAGTGATGCCGTGCTCGCTGACAAACTGCCGGGCGAGGCTTGCAAAGGCTTTGACGTTGTCCGCCAGTTCGTCGTCTTCCAGACCGAGCTTTTTCGTTGCCGCGGCCAGGTGGGCCGGGCTTCCAGCCTCCAGTGCGACCACGGCCAGCAGGGCTTCGCTGCCCTTGATTTCGATTCCGCAGACTTTCATTCATACCTCGGGTCAGGGGTTATTGCAGGCCAAGTGATTGCAGGTATTCGGAGCGATCATCGCTGCGCTGGGCCAGGCAGGTGTTCTGGGCCACTTCAAACGCCTTGCTGCCAGGTTGCTCGGCGTAGGTCTCGACCTTGCAGTCGGCGTCACGCAACTGTTGCCACACCGCCTCGGCGTCACGCAGGCGCTTGCTCAGTTCGGCAATCCGCGTCGGCTTGCCGCTGTACTGCTCCTTGATGCGATCGAGCTGGTCGTTGAAGGCGGCATTGAGCTCGCGTTCGGCGCTCTGGCGGCTGTACAAGGCGCATTCATAGGCCTGCGGATCAGTCTCGACGTTGTCGCACGGCGTTGCGCTCTCGTCCTCTTGCGCTTGGACGCCGAATGCCAGCAACACCAGGGCCAGCCCTACCATCGATCTCATCTGCGACATCCTCCAATAGCCTGCGGGAACATGGGCGCCGATTCTCGCTCAGCGCCACAGCAAAGAACAGGGTAGCCGCAGCAGCTGTAAAAAAGCGTGCAGCGCACATGAACACTTATTCACAGACGTGCCGGGGCCGGGCACATAAACTCGGCGATTGGCCGTTATCTATACTCTTCAACCCTTCGATACCCTCTGGAAACGCCATGGAAAGTGCGGGACTGTTCAAGGTACTGCTGGTCGAGGACGACCTGAAACTGGCCGGCCTGGTGGCGCATTTTCTCGCCGAACACGGCTTTGACGTGCATTGCGTGCATCGCGGCGACGAAGCGCTGGAAGCCTTCCTGGCCTTCAAGCCAGCGCTGGTGGTGCTCGACTTGATGCTACCCGGGCTCAGCGGCTTGCAGGTGTGCCGGGCGATCCGCAGCCAGGCGGCAACGCCGATCGTCATCCTCACGGCCCGCGAGGATGACCTGGACCATATCCTGGGTCTTGAGTCTGGCGCCGACGACTACGTGATCAAACCCATAAAGCCTCCGGTGCTGCTGGCCCGGCTGCGTGCGTTGCAGCGGCGCCAGGGCAGCGATGCCCCCGGGCGCGACAGCCTGGAATTCGGGCGCCTGAGCATCGACCGCGCCAGCCGCGAAGCGCGCCTGGGCGATGAGCTGATCGAGCTGAGCACCATGGAGTTCGAGCTGCTGTGGTTGCTGGCAAGCTCGGCGGGGCAGATTCTCTCGCGTGACGACATCCTCAACCGCATTCGCGGCATCGCCTTCGATGGCCTGAACCGCAGTGTCGACGTTTATGTCAGCAAGCTGCGCAACAAACTCCACGACAACCCCCGCGAGCCGGTGTGCATCAAGACCGTCTGGGGCAAGGGCTACCTGTTCAATCCCTTCGCCTGGGAGCTGTAGATGCTGCGTCTGTTCCTTGGCCTGTACATCACCTTGGTACTGGGGTTCGCCCTGTCGATCACGGCGGTCGACCATGTGTTTACCTGGCTGCTCGATGGGCCGCTTGAGCGGTATCACCGCGAGGCCGTGCGTGGCCCGGCCTACAGCCTGGTGGAGCAACTGCGCCCGCTGGACAGCGGGGCGCGCCCGCAGAAACTCGCCGAGCTGCAAGCGCATTACGGCCTTGGCCTGAAGCTGATTGAAACCGACCTGTTGCAGCTCGACAAACGCGAGCAAGCATTGTTGGTCAGCGACCAACTGGTGGTGCGCAAGGACTTCACCCAGTTCATCGTGACCATCGATGGCGGCCCGCAAGTGTTGAGCATCGACCTGCCCGCAGAGCCCGAGGTGACCGAGGCCTACACCATCGGTGCCTATGCCATGCTGGCCGCCCTGATTGCCATTGCCCTGTTTCTCTGGGTGCGCCCGCACTGGCGTGACCTCGAGGGCCTGCGCCTGGCGGCGCAGCGCTTTGGTGACAACGACCTGCGCTCGCGTATCCATCTGTCGCGCCGCTCCAACATCCGTGAGCTGGCCGATCACTTCAACCAGATGGCCGGGCGCATCGAGGGGCTGATCGCCAATCAGCGCGAGCTGACCAATGCGGTGTCCCACGAGTTGCGCACGCCCATTGCCCGGCTGACCTTCGAGCTTGAGCAATTGCGCCAACTGTCGCGCCAGGAGGTCTGCGGTGCGTTGATCGATGACATGCATGCCGACCTCGGCGACCTTGAAGAAATGGTCTCGGAGCTGCTGACCTACGCCAGCCTCGAGCGCGGCGCCACCGAGATCAAGCGCGAAACCATCCAGGCCGCCAACTGGATCGACAGTGTGCTGGGGGCGGTGGCCCTGGAGGCGGAGGCCGCAGGTATTCAGCTGGTGCTGGATGCCTGCACGGTGCAATCGATCCGCATCGAACCACGGTTCATGGCCCGGGCGGTGATCAACCTGCTGCGCAACGCCATTCGCTATGCCGAACGCGAAGTACGAGTGCGTCTGGAGCGTGAGGGCGAGTGGTACCGGATCGTGGTGGAGGACGATGGCCCGGGAGTGCCTTTCAATGCCCGGGAGAAGATCTTCGAACCGTTCTCGCGACTGGATGCCAGCCGTGACCGCCGCACCGGCGGCTTTGGCCTGGGGCTGGCGCTGGTTCGCCGGGTGTCGCAATGGCACGGTGGCCAGGCCGATGTGCGCGATGCCGAAGCGGGCGGGGCGCTGTTTGTCCTGACCTGGCCCCATGACGCAGCCTGAGCCTCAGAACTGCACAACGGTATTGGCCGCCGGGCTGCGTACAAAGCGGTAGCCCAGCACCCTCAGCCCATCGCTGTAGCGGCTCAGGGTGTTGCCCTGGTCCTGGCCGCTGCCGGCCAGCAGGGCATGTTCGCTATCGATTGGCTGGATCACGAACTCGATCAGGCTTTCGCCGGCCCGGCGCCCTTGCGCCAGTAACAGCCCCTGCTCGATGCGCAGGTTCAGGCCATCGAGCAGGGGTGAGGTGTCGCCCGGGCTCACCAGCCGATAGCGTCCGACACTGTCCTGCCAGTCGGCGGGCAACGGCAGGGGGTCGATGCGCTCACCCAGGGGCAAGGTCTGGCCGTGTCGTCGCACCACCAGCACGCGTTTGTCGGCGACGCTCACGACATCCAGTTGCAGTTGTTCGAGCTTGCCCAGGTCCAGTGCCCAGAGGCCCAGCAGTTTCTTTTCCGGGCGCAGCCAGCCGTCACTGTCGCGCAGCAGCTCGACGCGCTTGCCGGCCAGCTCGGCGAACAGGCGCTGGCGCTCATCCTTGATGCGCACCACACCCAGCCGGCTGGTATAGATCCCGGCCACCCGCTGGCGGTCGTCGGCACCCGGCACCATGGCGGTGGCCATCGACGGCAGGCTGTAGCTGCAGTCATCCAGGCAGTCCGGCTGGCCTCCCCGGGCCTGCACCATCAGGCGCAGGGCCTGGGTCGCCAGGTCGCTGACCAGCGCTTCGGCGGTGTCGGCGTTGGCCATCACCACCACCGCCAACTGATGTTCGGGCAGCATGCTCAATTGCGCGGCAAAATCGCCGGTCGACCCGCTGTGCTGCCACTGCGCAAGGTTCGTCCCGACCTGCGGATCACCACAGGGGCCCAGGTACCAGGCGAGGCCCATAGGGCAGTCGAAATCCAGGGCGTTGGCGCGGTTCTGCTGGCTGAACATAGCCTGGATCGACGCCTGGCTCATTACCTGTCGGCCGTTGTAGCGGCCCTCGGCAAACAACATCTGGACGAACTGGCCGACCTCCCGGGGTGTTGTCCATAGCCCACCGGCCGGCAGGTCGCGGATCTGTGCATCGGCGCTGCGCCGGCCTTGCAGGTAGCCGCGGGCGCGAAAGGGCTCCAGCTCACTGTTGCCGATGAAGCTTGAGTGCTTCATCGCCAGGGGTTGCAACAGGTGCTGCTGCAGGCGGGTTTCAAAGGTTTGCCCACTGCTGCGCTCGATGGCCGCGCCCAGCAGGGCAAACCCCAGGTTGGAATACACCGTGCGGGTGCCGGGTGGGTTGCTCAGCCATAGCCCGGAGGCTTTTTGCGGCAGGTATTTCAGCGGGTCGCTGCTGCGCAGGCGGGGCAGGTATTCGCTGGGCAGGCCGGCCTGGTGGCTGAGCAGGCGACGCAGGGTCACGGCGTTGTTGGCGCTGTGGGCGTCAGGGTGAAAGCGCGAACGCACGCGAAACTCCGGCAGGGTTTGCGCCAACGGTGCATCGAGCGCCAGACGCTGCTGTTCGACCAGTTGCAGGGTGGCGCTGGCAGTGAACAGCTTCGACAACGAGCCTGCGCGAAACGCGGTATCGGGCGTCACGCGCATATGCAAATCCTGGTCGGCCAGGCCAAAACCCTCGGTCCACACCAGCGCCTGGCCGTCGATCAATGCCAGCGACAGCCCCGGCACATGGTTCTTGTCCATCAGCGCGGGGATACGCTGGCGCAGTTGTTCGATCACCGCCTGATAGTCGCCCTGGCGAATCTCTGGCTGAGGTTGCGGGGCACGTTCGCCGCAGCCACTGGCCAGGGTCAGAAGACTGAACAAGAGGGCTGAGCGAGGCGAGCGAAGCATGATGCACCCGGGGGTAATGAAGGTCAGTGCATGCTAGGGAAACGGCCCCGGTCAATCTTTGAGCGGTTTGTCGCAAAACTGTGAAAGAGTCTGCGCGCAGCCTTTGCAACAGCCCTTTGTCGCGCTTTGACGCTTTCGGTAATTCCCCTGTCGTTTTTGCATCTTAGCGACCTGTCGCCTAGGCATATGCTGGTCCCAAAGCGCCGGCAGACGATTCGGCGCAGGTAATGCCAATAAAGGGGACAGCCTGATGAGCCCAGCCGAATTACACGCCGACAGCATCGTTATCGACGGGCTGATCATTGCCAAATGGAACCGCGAGCTGTTCGAGGACATGCGCAAGGGTGGCCTGACCGCTGCCAACTGCACCGTGTCGGTCTGGGAAGGCTTCCAGGCCACGGTCAACAACATCGCCGCCAGTCAGAAACTGATCCGCGAGAACGGTGACCTGGTCATGCCGGTGCGCACCACCGCCGACATCCGCAAGGCCAAGGAGCTGGGCAAGACCGGCATCCTGTTCGGCTTCCAGAACGCCCACGCATTCGAAGACCAGATCGGCTATGTAGACGTGTTCAAGCAGTTGGGCGTGGGCATCGTGCAGATGTGCTACAACACCCAGAACCTGGTGGGCACCGGCTGTTACGAGCGCGACGGCGGCCTGTCGGGTTTCGGTCGCGAGATCGTCGCCGAAATGAACCGTGTGGGCATCATGTGCGACCTGTCCCATGTCGGTTCCAAGACTTCAGAAGAAGTCATCCTCGAGTCGAAAAAGCCGGTGTGCTACTCCCACTGCCTGCCCTCAGGGCTCAAGGAGCACCCGCGCAACAAATCTGATGAAGAGCTCAAGTTCATTGCCGACCATGGCGGTTTTGTCGGCGTGACCATGTTCGCGCCATTCCTGGCCAAGGGCATCGACTCGACCATCGACGACTATGCCGAAGCCATCGAATACACCATGAACATCGTTGGTGAAGACGCCATCGGTATTGGTACCGACTTCACCCAGGGCCATGGCCAGGACTTCTTCGAGTACCTGACCCACGACAAAGGCTATGCCCGGCGCCTGACCAGCTTCGGCAAGATCATCAACCCGCTGGGCATCCGCACCGTGGGCGAGTTCCCCAACCTCACCGAGACCCTGCTCAAGCGCGGCCATTCCGAGCGCGTGGTGCGCAAGATCATGGGCGAGAACTGGGTGAACGTCCTCAAGGATGTCTGGGGCGAATAACGCCACCGTCAACGCTGTCCTGTAGCCGCTGCCGAAGGCTGCGATCGGCTGCACAGCAGTCGTGCTTGCACTGGCGGCATGAAGGTTCTTCGAACCTTGTCGCAGCCAGCGGCAGCGGCTACAGGGCGACAATAACCTCGAATTCTGGAGTTCTTACGCATGGCCAAGATCGCCCCGCAATTGCCTATCGAAGTCGACAGCGAAACCGGTGTATGGACCAGTGATGCCCTGCCGATGCTGTACGTGCCACGGCATTTTTTCGTCAACAACCACATGGGCATCGAGGAAGTGCTGGGCGCCGACGCCTATGCCGAGATCCTCTACAAGGCCGGCTACAAATCTGCCTGGCACTGGTGCGAGAAAGAGGCCGAATGCCACGGGCTGGAAGGCGTGGCGGTGTTCGAGCACTACATGAAGCGTTTGTCGCAGCGGGGCTGGGGCCTGTTCAAGATCCAGGACATCGACCTGGATAAAGGCACCGCCAGCGTCAAGCTCGAGCACTCGGCTTTCGTTTACGTGTACGGCAAGGTCGGGCGCAAGGTCGACTACATGTTCACCGGCTGGTTCGCCGGGGCCATGGACCAGATCCTGGCAGCCCGCGGCAGCAAGATTCGCACGGTCGCCGAGCAGGTATACGGCGGTTCGGAAGAAGGCCACGACGACGGCCTGTTCATCGTCAAGCCGTTGTAAGTCGAGGATTCCGCCATGGCTTTCGAAGCAATGTTCCAGCCGATCCAGATCGGCAAACTGACCATCCGCAACCGGGTACTGAGCACTGCGCACGCCGAGGTCTACGCCACCGATGGCGGCATGACCACCGCCCGCTATGTGAAGTACTACGAAGAGAAAGCCAAGGGCGGTATCGGCCTTGCCATCTGCGGGGGCTCCTCGGTGGTGGCCATCGACAGCCCGCAGGAGTGGTGGGCCTCGGTGAACCTGTCCACCGACCGTATCATTCCGCACTTTCAGAACCTGGCCGACGCCATGCACAAGCATGGCGCCAAGATCATGATCCAGATTACCCACATGGGCCGTCGCTCGCGCTGGGACGGCTTCAACTGGCCAACCCTGATGTCGCCCTCGGGCATCCGCGAACCGGTGCACCGCGCCACCTGCAAGACCATCGAGCCGGAGGAAATCTGGCGCGTGATCGGCAACTACGCGCAAGCGGCGCGCCGGGCCAAGGAGGGCGGCCTGGACGGCGTCGAGCTGTCGGCCGTGCACCAGCACATGATCGACCAGTTCTGGAGCCCGCGGGTCAACAAACGCACCGACGAATGGGGCGGCAGCTTTGAAGGGCGCATGAAATTCGGCCTGGAAGTGCTCAAGGCCGTACGCGCCGAAGTGGGTCCGGATTTCTGCGTGGGCATGCGTATCTGTGGTGACGAATTCCACCCCGATGGCCTGAGCCACGAGGACATGAAGGAAATCGCCAAGTACTACGACGCCACCGGCATGCTCGATTTCTTCGGCGTGATCGGCTCGGGGTGCGACACCCACAACACCCTGGCCAACGTTATCCCCAACATGAGTTATCCACCGGAGCCGTTCCTGCACCTGGCTGCCGGCATCAAGGAAGTGGTCAAGGTGCCAGTGCTGCACGCGCAGAACATCAAGGACCCGAACCAGGCTACCCGCATCCTTGAGGGCGGCTACGTGGACATGGTCGGCATGACCCGTGCGCACATCGCCGACCCGCACCTGATCGCCAAGATCAAGATGGGCCAGATCGACCAGATCAAGCAGTGCGTCGGTGCCAACTACTGCATCGACCGTCAGTACCAGGGCCTCGATGTGCTGTGCATCCAGAACGCCGCCACCTCTCGCGAATACATGGGTGTGCCGCACATCATCGAAAAATCCACCGGGCCCAAGCGCAAGGTGGTGGTGGTTGGCGCGGGGCCAGCGGGGATGGAGGCGGCGCGCGTCGCGGCCGAGCGTGGCCATGACGTGACCTTGTTCGAGAAGAAGGACGCCATCGGCGGGCAGATCACCATCGCTGCCAAGGCCCCGCAACGTGACCAGATCGCCGGTATTACCCGCTGGTACCAGCTGGAGCTGGCGCGCCTGAAGGTCGACCTGCGCCTGGGCACCGCGGCCGATATCGACACCCTCCAGGACCTGCGCCCGGACGTGATCGTGCTGGCCGTGGGCGGGCATCCGTTCCTGGAGCAGAACGAACACTGGGGCGCGGCCGAAGGCCTGGTGGTCAGTAGCTGGGACGTGCTCGACGGCAAGGTGGCGCCAGGCAAGAACGTGCTGGTGTACGACACCATCTGCGAGTTCACCGGCATGTCGGTGGCCGACTACCTCGCCGACAAGGGCAGCCAGGTCGAGATCGTCACCGACGACATCAAGCCGGGCGTGGCCATTGGCGGTACATCATTCCCCACCTACTACCGCAGCATGTACCCCAAGGAAGTCATCATGACCGGCGACCTGATGCTGGAAAAGGTCTACCGCGAGGGCGACAAGCTGGTAGCGGTGCTGGAGAACGAATACACCGGCGCCAAAGAGGAGCGGGTGGTCGACCAGGTGGTGATCGAGAACGGCGTGCGCCCGGACGAAGCGCTCTACTACGGGCTCAAGGAAGGTTCGCGCAACAAGGGCCAGATCGACGTCGAGGCACTCTTTGCGATCCAGCCGCAGCCGATCCTCAGCCAGCCGGGCGAAGGCTACCTGCTGTACCGCATCGGCGACTGCGTGGCGCAGCGCAACACCCATGCCGCCATCTACGACGCCTTGCGCCTCTGCAAAGACTTCTGATCTGTAGGAGCGGGCCTGCCCCGCGATGCGATGTGGCTGCTGGATCGCTATCGCGGGGCAAGCCCGCTCCTGCTGGGAGCTTCCCATGTTGAACACTGTGATCCCCATTTTGCTGTTCGCCGCCCTGGGCCTCGCCGTCCTCGGCGCCTTGCGGCGCGTGCGGATGTGGCGCCAAGGCCGGCCCTCGAAGGTCGATCTGCTGGGCGGGCTGCTGGCCATGCCCCGGCGCTACATGGTCGACCTGCACCACGTGGTCGCCCGCGACAAGTACATGGCCAATACCCACGTTGCCACTGCCGGCGGTTTTGTCCTGGCAGCGGTCCTGGCGATCCTGGTGCATGGCTTTGGCCTGCACAACAAGATCCTCGGCTACGCCCTGCTGTTTGCCACGGTGCTGATGTTTGCCGGGGCGCTGTTCGTCTACAAGCGCCGCCTCGACCCGCCTTCGCGCCTGTCCAAGGGACCGTGGATGCGCCTGCCCAAGAGCTTGCTGGTGTTCGCCGCCAGTTTCTTCATCGCCACCTTGCCGGTGGCCGGCATCCTCCCGGATGGCTTCGGCAGCTGGGTGCTGGTTGCCCTGCTGGGTCTTGGTGTGCTCTGGGGCGTGTCCGAGCTGTTCTTCGGCATGACCTGGGGCGGGCCGATGAAGCACGCCTTCGCCGGTGCCCTGCACCTGGCCTGGCACCGGCGCGCCGAGCGGTTTGGCGGTGGTCGCTCCACCGGGCTCAAGCCCATCGACCTGGAAGATCCACAGGCGCTGCTGGGTGTGGAAAAACCCAAGGACTTCACCTGGAACCAGCTGCTCGGTTTCGACGCCTGCGTACAGTGTGGCAAGTGCGAGGCGGCATGCCCGGCCTTTGCCGCCGGGCAGCCGCTGAACCCGAAAAAGCTCATCCAGGACATGGTCGTCGGCCTGGCCGGCGGCACCGACGCCAAATTTGCCGGCAGCCCGTACCCAGGCAAGCCGATTGGTGAACATGGCGGCAACCCGCACCAGCCGATCGTCAATGGCCTGGTGGACGCTGAAACCCTGTGGTCGTGCACCACCTGCCGTGCGTGTGTGGAGGAGTGCCCGATGATGATCGAGCACGTCGATGCCATCGTCGACATGCGCCGTCACCTGACCCTGGAAAAAGGCGCCACCCCGAACAAGGGCGCCGAGGTGCTCGACAACCTCATCGCCACCGACAACCCCGGCGGCTTTGCCCCGGGTGGACGGATGAACTGGGCGGCGGACCTGAGCCTCAAGCTGCTTGGCGACACCAAGACCACCGACGTGCTGTTCTGGGTAGGCGATGGCGCCTTCGACATGCGCAACCAGCGTACCCTGCGCGCCTTCGTCAAGGTGCTCAAGGCAGCACAGGTGGATTTTGCCGTGCTGGGCCTCGAGGAACGCGACAGTGGCGACGTGGCGCGGCGGCTGGGCGACGAAGCGACCTTCCAGCAACTGGCCAAGCGCAATATCCAGACCCTGGGCAAGTACAGCTTCAAGCGCATCGTCACCTGCGACCCGCACAGTTTCCATGTGCTCAAGAACGAGTACGGTGCCTTTGGCGGCGAGTACCAGGTGCAGCACCACAGCACTTACATTGCCGAGCTGATCGGTGCTGGCGCCTTGAACCTTGGCCAGCACAAAGGCGGTACCGTGACCTATCACGACCCGTGCTACCTGGGCCGCTACAACGGCGAGTACGAGGCGCCCCGCGAGGTGCTGCGCGCCCTGGGTATCGAGATCAAGGAGATGCAGCGTTCGGGCTTCCGTTCCCGTTGCTGCGGTGGCGGCGGCGGTGCGCCAATCACCGATATTCCCGGCAAGCAACGGATTCCCGACATGCGCATGGAGGACATCCGCGAGACAGGTGCCGAACTGGTGGCCGTGGGTTGTCCACAATGCACGGCAATGCTTGAAGGGGTGGTCGAACCACGTCCACTGATCAAGGACCTGGCTGAGCTGGTGGCTGATGCCCTGCTCGAAGAACAAGCGCCGGCGAACAAACCGGCGCCCGCCAAGCGCGAACCTGCGGAGGTGCATTGATGAGCGACATTATTCGCCGTGACCCGCGCGCCGAATGGATCGCCCGCAACCGTCTGCATCCGCTGCACGCGGCCATGCAGCAAACCCAGCAGCACAGCTGGATGGGCCCCAACGGCATTGTGCGCAAGAACCCCCACGGGATCGGTTTCATCGGCCCCAATGGCATCAAGCGCATCGACCGCAGTGGTGCCCAGCAGGGCACCAGCACCAAGCGTACGGCGGCAGCGGCGGTGGAGCTGCCGCTGCACCAGGTGCCGGCACCGGCGTTCTACATCGCCGTTGTACCGGACATGGTCGGAGGCCGTCTGGGCAGCCACGACCGTGACCTGCTCGGCCTTGCCCACAGCCTGGCCGGCAGCGACGGTGCGGTGCTGGCGGTGGTGTTCGGCGAGCACAAGGAAAACAACTTTTCCACAGCCGGTGTCGACCGCCTGCTGGTCATCGAAGGCGACGAGTTCGAGGGTTATGCACCTGAGCAACGGGTGCAGGGCCTGCGCGCTGTGGATAACCAATTCAATCCGCGCCACTGGCTACTGCCCGACAGCCGCACCGGTGGCGGTGAGCTGGGCCGGCGCTTTGCCGCTGCCCTGGGCGAGCGCCCGGCGACCCGGGTATGGCAGGTCAAGGACGGGCAGTGCAGCGGCCGCGCCGGTGCAGGCCAGCAGGACCTGATCCGTGGCTTGCCACGCTTGATCCTGGCCTCCGCCGAGTGCGCCGAGCCGGTCAGCGAAACCCGTCACGAAGCCCTGCCCGAACAGTTATCCACAAGCATGGCGCGCAGCTTGCCACGCATCGAAGACCTCGGCCCGGTGGCCGTGGACCCGGCAGCCATTGCCATGGCCGAAGCCGAGTTCATTGTCTCGGGCGGCAACGGGGTCAAGGACTGGGACGTGTTTCACCGCGCAACTATTGCCCTGGGAGCCACCGAGGGCGCCTCGCGAGTGGCGGTGGACGATGGCTTCATGCCGCGTAACCGCCAGGTGGGGGCCACCGGTACCTGGGTCACGGCGCGGGTCTATGTGGCTGTGGGTATCTCCGGGGCCATCCAGCACCTGCAGGGCATCGGCGCCTGCGACAAGGTGGTGGCGATCAACATGGACCCGGGCTGCGACATGATCAAACGCGCCGACCTATCGGTGATCGGCGACAGCGCGGCAATTCTGCAGGCGCTGATCCAGGCTTTGGAAAACTACCGCAACGGCGCCAAGCGCGATGCGGCATAAGGGCAGGGGATAACTATGAGTACCAAGGTCGTCAGTCTGGTTTCCATCGGTGCCCACCCCAGCTCGGGTCGTACCCGGCGTGCCGAACAGGACGCCCGGGCGGTTGAGCTGGGCCTGCAACTGGCTGGGGATAACTTGCAGGTGCTGCATGCCGGTGACCCGCAGGAGCCGGCCCTGCGTGCCTACCTGGGCATGGGCCTGGCGCAGCTCGATGTACTTGAGCAGCCAGCGGGTGCCGACGCCCTGGGTGTGCTGGAGGATTATCTGCGTGAGGCGGGGGCCCAGTTGGTGCTGACCGGCAGCCAGGCCGAAACCGGCGAAGGCTCGGGCATGCTCCCGTTCCTGTTGGCCGAGCGCCTGGGCTGGCCGTTGGTGGTGGGCTTGGCAGAAGTCGAATCTATCCACAACGGCGTGGCCGAGGTGCTGCAAGCCTTGCCACGGGGTCAGCGGCGCCGGCTCAAGGTGCGCCTGCCGCTGCTCGCCACTGTGGATAACGCCGCACCCAAGCCGCGCCAGAGCGCCTTTGGCCCGGCGCGACGCGGGGTGCTGGCGGCCCGGCAAGTGGCAATCGTCGAAGACGAGTTGTTCACAGGTGCCGAGCTGCAACCGGCCAAGCCACGGCCCAAGCGCTTGAAAGTGATCAAGGCCAAGAGCGGTGCCGACCGCATGAAAGCCGCGACGGCGAAGGCCAGTGGCGGAGGTGGCCAGGTACTCAAGGAGGTCACTCCTGAAGCGGGTGCCGAGGCCATTCTCAAATTGCTGGTGGAGGAAGGCGTGCTGCGCTGAGGAGCGTTACCCACAATCCTTGTTGGCGGATCTGTGGATAATATGTTCGCCCATGACTGCAAGCCGCGTGGATCAAGGCGTGCAGAGAGTTGATCAAAAAACGTCCATATTGCTGTTTTCCCCCCTTCCATAACGCTAAAGCCGTGTAATTACACGGCTTTCGGCGTTATCCACAATACCTTTCCAAGCTAGGTTCTTTTGCACACAAAGTCTGTTGGCCGCTTTGTGGATAAGGTGTTTGCCTTCCCCTGTGAGCCACGTATTCAAAGGCTTACAGAGTATTGGTCAAAAAACGTCCAATTGGCCTGATTTCATCAATATGCTGTTTTCCACAGGCGAGCAGCCAGGTTTCCCACAATTGCTGTGGGTTGTCCTGTGGATAAAGTGTTTGCTGTGTGGGGCGAGCCAGCGGGGGCGGGGGATTGCGGGGGCTGGTCAGTATTTGTACAGCGATCGTCGGGCAAGTCCCACTTGGTGACTGCTGCACAGTCGATCGCAGCCTCGTTCCTCGGCAGCGGCTACAGATTGTCCGTGCAGCCGCTGGCGAATGCCTGCGATCGACCGCGTAGCGGTCGTGGTTCAAGACAGTTGCTCCTACCCGGCGATGCCTTGCTCCGTTTACTGCGCCGCCACCCCTTTCAGGTAAGGCGCAGGCGCGGCCCCCAGGTTGCTCAGCACCCGCTCGCTGTACCAGTCCACGAAGTTCACCACACCAAATTCGTAGGTCTTGGAGTACGGGCCTGGCTGATACGCCGTGGAGTTGATCCCGCGCTGGTTCTCCTCGGCCAGGCGACGATCCTGGTCGTTGGTTGCATCCCACACCTGGCGCATGCGCGCCGGGTCGTAGTCCACCCCCTCGACCGCATCCTTGTGCACCAGCCACTTGGTGGTGACCATGGTTTCCTGGGCGCTGATCGGCCACACGGTGAAGACAATGATGTGATCGCCCATGCAGTGGTTCCACGAGTGCGGCAGGTGAAGGATGCGCATCGAGCCCAGGTCGGGGTTCTTGATCCGGCCCATGAGCTTCTGGCAGCCCTGCTTGCCGTCCAGGGTCATGGACACGGTGCCCTTGAGCAGCGGCATGCGCACGATACGGTTGCGCAGGCCGAAGCTGGCGTGGGCGTAGGGGATCTTCTCGGCGTCCCAGGCGGCAGCCGAGGCCGCGACGTGATCCTTGAACGCCTGGTCGGCCCGCGGGTCGGTGACGTCATCCCATTCCAGCAGGGTCTTGAGCAGCTCCGGGTGAGAACCGCTGCAGTGGTAGCACTCGCGGTTGTTTTCCAGCACCAGCTTCCAGTTGGCCTTTTCCATCAAGGTGGTCTGCACCGCCACCTTGGTGTTCTCCATGTCGTAGGGCTCCATGTAGTGAGCCAGGGTGGCGAGGAAGTCGTCGATCGCCGGTGGGTTCTCGGCCAGGCTGATGAAAATGTAGCCACCGGCGGTCTTCACATGCACAGGCTTGAGGCCGTACTGCTTCATGTCGAAGTCGGCGCCCATTTCGGTGCCGGCGAACAGCAGGCGGCCGTCGAGCTCGTAGGTCCATTGGTGGTAATGGCAGACCAACTTGGCCACCTTGCCTTTTTCACTGGTACACAGGCGCGAACCACGGTGACGGCAGACGTTGTGGAAAGCATGCACCTGGCCTTCGGCACCGCGCACCACCAGGATCGGGTTCTTGCCGATCTGCAGGGTGAGGAAGTTGCCCTTGGTCGGGATTTCACAGGTCATCCCGGCAATCAGCCATTCCTTCTGGAAGATCTCTTCCATGTCGATCTGGAACAGGCGTTCGTCGCAATAGAACGGCTGCGGCAGCGAGAAGGTCCGCTCGCGGTTCTGCAGCATCTCGGCGGTGGCCTTGCGCGCAGGTTCCAGTGGATCGCCCAGACTCAAAGTTGCGGTGACGTCCATCGTGTAGGTCCTCGTGGCCAGTGCTTGTGGCCGGTGAATGTGGCTAATCGTTGTTATGGCGACGCAAGGCTGAAATACAGCGGTTCATTTGCGAAGGAGTGTGCGATTGAAGCCGCCTTGAACCATATCCATGGACGACATGATCAGATCCGTTTCCGACGCGCCAGCCCTTGCGGCAGGGGGCTGGTCGCGATAAGCACGCCGATGTCGCGGATAGGAAAGTGTTCGTGTCGCAGCTTGATCAGAATCGCAGCCATCAGGCCGCAGTCGGCCGTGGAGACGAGCATGTCCAACTTCCTCAATCCGGTCAGCACCCAGACCTGGGCCAACGGCCGCCACATCGTCCGTTGCGTCAAGGTGATCCAGGAAACCTGGGATGTGCGCACCTTCTGTTTCATGGCCGACCAGCCGATCATGTTCTTCTTCAAGCCCGGGCAGTTCGTGACCCTGGAACTTGAGATAGACGGGGTGCCGATCATGCGCTCCTACACCATCTCAAGCTCGCCGTCGGTGCCCTACAGCTTCTCGGTGACCATCAAGCGGGTACCGGGCGGCAAGGTCTCCAACTGGCTGCACGACACCCTGCACGAAGGCCAGGAGCTGGCGGTGCATGGACCGGTGGGGCTGTTCAACGCCATCGACTTCCCCAGCCCCAAGGTGCTGTACCTGAGCGGCGGCGTCGGCATCACCCCGGTGATGTCGATGGCCCGGTGGTTCTACGACACCAACGCCAATGTCGATATGGTGTTCGTACACAGCGCCCGCTCGCCCAAGGACATCATTTATCACCGCGAGCTGGAGCACATGGCGTCGCGGATCGACAACTTCAGCCTGCACATCATTTGCGAGAAACATGGCCTGGGCGAGCCCTGGGCGGGCTACCGTGGCTACCTGAACCAGAAACTGATGGAACTGATTGCGCCGGACTACATGGAGCGCGAGATCTTCTGCTGTGGCCCTACGCCCTACATGCATGCGGTCAAGCGCCTGCTCGAAGGCAGCGGCTACGACATGAGCCGCTACCACGAGGAATCGTTCGGGGCGACCCCGGCCGAGGTCAAGGCCGACGCTGTCGAGCTTGCCGAGCAGGCTGCCGATGCGCCGGAAGTGGACAATGCCGACCTGCACCAGGTGGAATTCACCGCGGCCGGCAAGAGTATTCGCGTAGCGCCGGGCGAGACCGTGCATGCGGCGGCGGCCAAGCTTGGCCTGATGATTCCCAAAGCCTGCGGCATGGGCATCTGCGGTACCTGCAAGGTACTCAAGCTGGGTGGCGAGGTGGAGATGGAGCACAACGGCGGCATCACCGATGACGACGTCGCCGAGGGTTATATCCTGTCGTGCTGCAGCGTGCCGAAAGGGGATGTGCGGATCGAATACTGAACACTGTGGGAGCGGCGGTGCGACGGCTCGACTTGCCCCGCGATAGCGATCTGACCGTCACATCGTATCGCGGGGCGAGCCCGCTCCTACACAAAGGTCAGACGCTGAAGCGGGCCACCAGGCCGTTCAGGTCCACAGCCAGGCGCGACAGCTCGGCGCTGGCGGCGCTGGTCTGGTGGGCGCCGGTGGCCGACTGCACTGACAGGTCGTTGATGTTGACCAGGTTGCGGTCCACTTCGCGAGCCACCTGGGCCTGCTCTTCGGCGGCGCTGGCGATCACCAGGTTGCGTTCGTTGATCTGGGCCACGGCGCCGGTGATGGTGTCCAGCGCAAGGCCGGCGCCACGGGCGATGTTCAGGGTCGACTCGGCCCGTTCGGTGCTGTTGCGCATGGAGTTGACCGCCTGCTCGGTACCGCCCTGGATGCTGCCGATCATCCGCTCGATTTCGCTGGTCGACTGCTGGGTGCGGTGGGCCAGGGCTCGCACCTCATCGGCCACCACGGCAAAGCCGCGACCGGCTTCACCGGCACGGGCTGCCTCGATGGCAGCATTCAAGGCCAGCAGGTTGGTCTGGTCGGCCAGGCCGCGAATCACATCCAGCACCTTGCCAATGTCCCGCGACTCTTCTGCCAGGTTGCCGATCAATTCGGCGGTGCCTTGCACATCGACACTCATGCGTTCGATGGCGGTGACGGTTTCCAGTACCAGGTCACGACCGTCACCGGCTGAACGGGTCGCAGCCTGAGAGGCCTCGGAGGTGCTCACGGCATTGCGCGCCACTTCTTCCACAGCGCTGGTCATTTCGGTGACGGCGGTGGCGGCCTGTTCGATTTCGTTGTTCTGCTGTTGCAGACCACGGGCGCTTTCGTCGGTGACGCTGTTGAGTTCCTCGGCGGCCGAGGCCAGTTGCGTGGCTGAGCCTGCAATCAGTTGCAGCGTGTCGCGCAGTTTGTTCTGCATCTTGGCCATCGCCCGTAGCAGGCGCGCGGCCTCGTCCTGGCCTTCGGCTTCGATGCGGCGGGTCAGGTCGCCTTCGGCGATGCGCTCGGCGGCCTGCAGGGCTTCGTCGATGGGCCTGACGATACTGCGGGTCAGCAGCAGGGCGCAGATCAAGGTCAGCACCGTGGCTGCCAGCAACAGGCCGATCACCAGGGCGACGGCATGGCTGTATTGGTCGGCGGCAGTCTGGTTGATCTCGCGGGTCTGTTCGGTGTTGATGCTCACCAGTTGATCCATGACTTTGTTGATCTGCTCGGAGTTGTCGAGCATGTCGCGGTTGATCAAGGTGCGCAGCACCTCCAGGTCATTGCTTTGCGAAGCCAGGCGCATGCGGTTTTCCAGTTGTCGGTACTGGCCGAGCAACTGCACGTACTGGTTGTAGGCCGTGCGCTCCTCGGTGCCATAGATCAATGGCTCGTACACCCGGCGGGCGTCGTCGATCTGCTGGTTGCGCTGGTCGATCAATTGCAAGGTGTTCTGCACCGTGTCGGCTTCGCGGTTGATCAACAGGCGGTACGACAAGGTACGCAGGCGCAGGGTCAGCTGAGTCAGCTGGTCGAGGTTGGTGATGCTGGGTACGGTGGACTGCTCGATGATTTCGCCGGCCTGGCGAATCTTGCCCATCTGGTTGAGGGCGAACAGCCCCAGGCCCAGCATCAAGGCACAGATCAAGGCAAACCCCAGCAGCGCGCGCGGGGCGATGTTCATGTTACGTAGGGACATGGTGGTCTTCCGGGAGGGAAATGGACGCGCACGGGGTGCGACAGATTCAGGACTGACTTGCCTATCGGTCGGACGCAAAAACTCTTGAGGGCCTGAAGATGAAATTGTGAGCCAGCTATCTTCTTTCCTGACGGGCGGCTGCCAATATGGGGAACCGGACTCCGTAACCCGGGTCAATCTGCACCAGCGTGAAGCGTCTAAACCCGATATCCCTGGCTAGCACGCGGACTTTTCTTTATCGTGTGCGCCCCCCGAAAACCCCCGAGAAGGTAATCATGTTGGAAACTTCCCTCAGTCAATTGGAACAACTGGTCGGCGACCTGGTACAGAAGAATCAGGAACTGGCCGAGCGCAATGCTCAGATCAGCGCTGAACTGGCCCAAGCCAAGGACGAAAACGAAAGCCTGCAGCTGTCGCTGATGGAGCAGGAAGAGAAGCAGGGCGCTACCGCTGCACGTATCCAGGCCCTGGTCGAGCGCGCCAGCGTTGGTGCCGTCAACGCATGAGAACTTCAGCACAGCCGATCAATGTCGTGTCGATTCTCGGCAGTGACTATTCGATCAAGGCCCCCGAAGGCCAGGAACAGGCCCTGGCCCAGGCCGTGCAGATGCTCAACGCGTCGCTGGCCGAGACCAAGCGCAAATACCCCACCCTGATCGGTGACAAGCTGCTGGTTCTGGCAGCCCTCAACCTGTGCTCGCAGCAGATCGAACTGCAACAGCAGCACCAGCAGGCCCTCGACCGTTACCAAGAGCAAGTCAGCGCCACGGTCGATGTGATTGCCCGGACCATCGGCAACAGCTGATCGGCCCCCGCAACACCGTTCACGCTTCTTTTGCTCGCTCACTGCCCTGTCGGCAGTGGGCGGCATTGTCGTGGGTCACTGGAGTTATTGTATTTCCTTCTGTATACAATTGGCCTGTCTATTGCAGTACAGGGCTTATTTACTCAGGGGAAGTTTCATGCAGTTCTGGCGGCGCAGTATCCAGTGGCAGTTGATTGCAAGCATGGGCGCAGCCCTGTTGGTGAGCATTCTTGTGGTGGTGGGAATCTACTCGGTAGCGGTCAATCGCCTGACCGAGCGTTACTTGGTCGACACCGCCTTGCCGGCGAGCATTGAGGCAATTCGTAACGACATCGAGCGCATGCTCAGCCGTCCGCTCACCGCAGCGGCCGATATTGCCAACAATACTTTGCTGCGCGATTGGCTGGCAGCGGGCGAAGACCCGGCCCAGGCAGCACAGTTTGTCGAATACCTGGAAGCGCTGCGGCAGAAGAACCAGGCCTTTACCGCGCTGTTCGCGGCGACCGAAACCAACCACTACTACAACGAAAAGGGCCTGGACCGAACGTTGAGCCGCAGCAATCCGGCGGACAAGTGGTTCTATGGCTTCATCGACAGCGGCAACCCGCGCCTGCTCAACATCGACACCGATGGCAGTACCGGAGAGCTGGCGTTGTTCATCGACTATCGGGTGGAGAAGGCCGGAAAGCTGGTGGGCATCGCCGGCCTCGGCCTGCGCATGACCGAGTTGTCCGAGCTGATCCACAACTTCAGCTTTGGTGAGCGCGGACGGGTGTTTCTGGTGCGCGGCGATGGCCTGATCCAGGTTCATCCAGACCAGCAGTTCAGTGGCAAGCGTAAGCTTGCCGAGCAGATCGGCGCGGCCGCCGCCCAGGCCGTGCTGGACCGGAACGACAGCCTGCACAGCAGCCGTTTCGAGCGTGACGGCGAAGGTTACCTGGCCTTGAGCCTGCCTTTGCGCGACCTGAACTGGACGCTGGTCGCCGAAGTGCCGGAGGCGCAGATCTACGCCCCGGTACGTGAAACGGTGTGGATGACCAGCCTGATTGGTGGCGCGGTCGCCCTGGTGTCGCTGTTGCTGGTGGTGTTGCTGGCGGGGGGCATCGTTCGCCCGATTCGCCGGGTGACCGGCGCCTTGATGGCCATCGGCAACGGTGGTGGCGACCTGACTCACCGGCTGGATGAGTCCCGCGCCGACGAGCTCGGGGACCTGGCCCGCGGTTTCAATCGTTTCCTGGACAACCAGCGCGACCTGATCGGTGAAGTACTGCGCACTACCGAGCACCTGCACAAGGCCGTCAGCCAGGTGACCGAGGTGGTGGAAAACACGGCGGACCGTTCGCTGCGCCAGCAGGAAATGACCGAGATGGTGGCAACGGCAGTACACCAGATGGGGCTTACCGTGCAGGACATCGCCCAGAATGCGGGCAACGCCGCCCAGGCGTCGCAGACCGCGCGCAGCGAAGCGTTGCAGGCCCGTGAAGTGGTGCAGCGTTCGATTGCCCACATCGAGGGAATGTCGGGCGAGATCGGCCTGGCGGCGGGGGCGGTGAGTCAGCTGGCTGAGGAGGTGGCATCCATCGACGAAGTGCTGGCGGTGATTCGCAGCATCTCCGAGCAGACCAACCTGCTGGCGCTCAACGCTGCCATCGAGGCCGCTCGCGCCGGTGAAATGGGCCGTGGTTTTGCCGTGGTCGCCGATGAGGTGCGTACGCTGGCGCAACGTACCCAGGTATCCACCGACGAAATCCAGCACATGATCCAGCGGCTCAAGCAGGGTGCCGGCAACGCGGTGGCGTCCATGCATGCCGGGCAGGCCGCGACGGGTACCGGGGTCGAGTCGAGCCAGCGCACTGGGGCATCGTTGACCACCATTACCGGGCAGGTGGAACACATCAGTGACATGAACCTGCAGGTGGCGACGGCGACGGAGGAGCAGTCGGCGGTGACCGATGAGATCAACCGCAATGTGCAGGGGATTTCCGATCTGGCACGCCAGACGGCGGCTGAAGTGCAGGGGTGTCGGGAGGACTGCCAGGCGCTGCGTGGGTTGGCCGATGACCTGGCGCGGCAGATGGGTGGCTTCAGGCTGTAGATCGTTATCGCGGGGCAAGGCCGTTCCTACGGTAGGAGCGGCCTTGCCCCGCGATAAGGGCCCTCAGGCGCCCATGGCCGCGCGGATATCCGCCGCCAGCTCGCGCACCCGTGCCTCATCGGTGTCCCACGAGCACATGAACCGCGCACCCCCGCTGCCAATGAAGGTGTAGAAGCGCCAGCCCTTGTTGCGCAAGGCTTCCAGGGCCGGTTCAGACATCTGCAGGAACACCCCGTTGGCTTGCACCGGGAACATCAGTTCCACGCCCGGCACATCGCTGACCAGTTCGCTGAGCAACTGTGCGCAACGGTTGGCATGGCTGCCGTACTTGAGCCAGGCATCGTTTTCCAGCAAGCCCACCCACGGGGCCGACAGAAAGCGCATCTTCGAGGCCAATTGGCCAGCCTGCTTGCAGCGGTAGTCGAAGTCTTCAGCCAGCTTGCGGTTGAAGAACAGAATCGCCTCACCCACCGCCATGCCGTTCTTGGTACCGCCAAAGCACAGTACATCGACACCCGCCTTCCAGGTCAGCTCGGCCGGCGAGACGCCCAGGGAAGCACAGGCGTTGCTGAAGCGGGCGCCGTCCATGTGCAGGTTCAGGCCCAGTTCCTTGCAGGTGGCGCTGATCGCCTTGAGCTCTTCAGGGTGATAAACGGTGCCGACTTCGGTGGCCTGGGTGATGGTGACCACCCGTGGCTTGGGGTAGTGGATGTCCTGGCGCTTGAGGGCGACTTCGCGGATCGACTCGGGCGTCAGCTTGCCATCCACGCTGCGCGCGGTGAGCAGTTTGGAGCCGTTGGAGAAGAACTCCGGGGCGCCGCATTCGTCGGTCTCGACGTGGGCGGTCTCCGAGCAGATGACGCTGTGATAGCTCTGGCACAAAGACGACAGCGCCAGGGAGTTGGCCGCAGTGCCGTTGAAGGCGAAGAACACTTCGCAGTCGGTTTCGAACAGCTCGCGGAAGTACTCGGCGGCGCGGGCGGTCCATTGGTCGTCGCCGTATGAGCGGTCATGACCCAGGTTGGCTTTCTCCATTGCGGCCCAGGCTTCGGGGCAGATGCCGGAATAGTTGTCGCTGGCGAATTGCTGGCTTTGATCTGTCATGACGGTGTCCTGAGAACGACGCAGGAGAGCACTGTAAAACAACCGGCATGAACCGAACAGCGTCGCGGGGCAAGCCCGCTTCCACAGGGTTGGCCTGATACGGTGGGAGCGGGCTTGCCCCGCGATACGCGCCATGTCGTAAACGCACCACTGCAAGGCGTGCGTAGGCATCTGGGCCGTCTGCGTCGGTCATACCATCGCTGAAAAGGGCAATTGCCCCACAAGACCGATGCCGCTGCCGGGAGAGATGCAATGTTCAGCAAGCAAGACCAGATCCAGGGTTACGACGATGCACTGCTGGCGGCGATGAATGCCGAGGAGCAACGCCAGGAAGATCACATCGAGCTGATCGCCTCGGAAAACTACACCAGCAAGCGTGTCATGCAGGCCCAGGGCAGCGGCCTGACCAACAAATACGCCGAAGGTTATCCGGGCAAGCGCTACTACGGCGGTTGCGAGCATGTGGATAAAGTCGAGCAACTGGCCATCGACCGCGCCAAGCAGCTGTTCGGTGCCGACTACGCCAACGTCCAGCCGCACTCCGGCTCCTCGGCCAACAGCGCCGTGTACCTGGCCCTGCTGCAAGCCGGCGACACCCTCCTGGGCATGAGCCTGGCCCACGGCGGTCACCTGACCCACGGTGCCAAGGTGTCGTCCTCGGGCAAGCTGTACAACGCCGTGCAGTACGGCATCGACACCAGCACCGGCCTGATCGACTACGACGAAGTCGAGCGCCTGGCCGTCGAGTGCCAGCCGAAGATGATCGTTGCCGGCTTCTCGGCCTACTCCAAGACCCTGGACTTCCCGCGCTTCCGCCAGATCGCCGACAAGGTCGGCGCCTACCTGTTCGTCGACATGGCCCACGTGGCTGGCCTTGTGGCCGCCGGCCTGTACCCGAACCCGCTGCCCTACGCCGACGTGGTCACCACCACTACCCACAAGACCCTGCGGGGGCCTCGTGGCGGCCTGATCCTGGCGCGCAGCAACGAAGAAATCGAGAAGAAGCTCAATGCCGCGGTATTCCCCGGTGCCCAGGGTGGCCCGCTGATGCACGTGATCGCCGGTAAGGCGGTGTGCTTCAAGGAGGCGCTGGAGCCAGGCTTCAAGACCTACCAACAGCAGGTGATCGACAACGCCCAGGCCATGGCCAAGGTGTTCATCGACCGTGGTTTCGATGTGGTGTCCGGTGGTACCGACAACCACCTGTTCCTGGTCAGCCTGATCCGCCAGGGCCTGACCGGCAAAGACGCCGACGCCGCCCTGGGCCGCGCCCACATCACCGTGAACAAGAACGCCGTGCCCAACGATCCGCAGTCGCCGTTCGTGACCTCGGGCCTGCGTATCGGCACCCCGGCGGTCACCAGCCGCGGCTTCAAGGTTGCCCAGTGCGTGGAGCTGGCCGGCTGGATCTGCGACATCCTCGACAACCTCGGTGATGCCGATGTCGAGGCCGATGTTGCGAAGAACGTGTCGGCACTGTGTGCAGATTTTCCGGTTTATCGCTGAGTGGTCCAGGAGTAAAGACTATGCAACGTTACTCAGGCTTCGGCCTCTTCAAGCACTCGCTCAGCCACCACGAAAACTGGCAGCGCATGTGGCGCACGCCAACCCCGAAAAAGGTCTACGACGTGGTCATCGTCGGCGGGGGCGGGCACGGCCTGGCCACTGCCTACTACCTGGCCAAGGAACACGGCATCACCAATGTGGCGGTGGTTGAGAAAGGCTGGCTGGGTGGCGGCAATACCGCGCGCAACACCACCATCGTGCGCTCCAACTACCTGTGGGATGAGTCGGCGCACCTTTATGAGCACGCGATGAAGCTCTGGGAAGGCCTGTCGCAAGACATCAACTACAACGTGATGTTCTCCCAGCGCGGCGTCTACAACCTGTGCCACACCCTGCAGGACATGCGCGACTCGGAGCGCCGGGTCAGCGCCAACCGCCTCAATGGCGTGGACGGCGAGCTGCTCAACGCCCAACAGGTGGCCGAAGAGATCCCCTACCTGGACTGCTCCAAGAACACGCGCTACCCGATCATGGGCGCCACCGTGCAGCGTCGCGGTGGCGTGGCCCGTCACGACGCCGTGGCCTGGGGCTTTGCCCGCGCCGCCGACGCCTTGGGCGTTGACCTGATCCAGCAGACCGAGGTGATCGGCTTTCGCAAGGAAAACGGCGTGGTCATCGGGGTGGAAACCAACAAGGGCTTTATCGGCGCCAAACGCGTCGGTGTGGTGACTGCCGGTAACTCCGGGCACATGGCCAAGCTCGCCGGCTTCCGCCTGCCGATCGAGTCGCACCCGCTGCAGGCGCTGGTGTCCGAGCCGCTCAAGCCGATCATCGACAGCGTGATCATGTCCAACGCCGTACATGGCTACATCAGCCAGTCCGACAAGGGCGACCTGGTCATCGGCGCCGGTATCGACGGCTGGGTCGGCTACGGCCAGCGTGGCTCGTACCCGGTGATCGAGCACACCCTGCAGGCCATCGTCGAAATGTTCCCGATTCTTTCGCGGGTGCGCATGAACCGCCAGTGGGGCGGCATCGTCGACACCACGCCGGACGCTTGCCCGATCATCTCCAAGACCCCGGTGAAGAACATGTTCTTCAACTGCGGTTGGGGGACCGGTGGCTTCAAGGCCACCCCCGGCTCGGGCAACGTCTTTGCCGCAAGCTTGGCCAAGGGCGAAATGCACCCGCTGGCCAAACCCTTTTCCATCGACCGTTTCCACAACGGTGCACTGATCGACGAACACGGCGCCGCCGCTGTCGCCCACTAACAGGAGAAATCCCCATGTTGCATATCTTCTGTCCCCATTGCGGCGAACTGCGCTCCGAAGAGGAGTTCCACGCCGCCGGTCAAGCGCACATTCCGCGGCCCATGGACCCCAACGCCTGCACCGACGAGGAGTGGGGCGACTACATGTTCTTCCGCGACAACCCGCGTGGCCTGCATCACGAGCTGTGGATTCATGCCGCCGGATGCCGCCAGTACTTCAATGCCACCCGCGACACGGTGACCTACGAGATTCTGGAAACCTATCCGATCGGCGCCAAGCCGCAAGTGACCGGCAAAAACACCAGCCCGCAGTTGGCAGTCAGTGGTCAGGGAGAAAAGGTATGAGCCAGGTCTATCGCCTGTCCAACGGCGGTCGTATCGATCGCAGCAAAGTCTTGAACTTCACTTTCAACGGACAGACCTACCAGGGCTATGCCGGCGACACCCTGGCGGCCGCCTTGCTGGCCAACGGCGTGGACATCGTCGGGCGCAGCTTCAAGTACTCGCGCCCGCGCGGCATCATCGCCGCAGGGTCGGAAGAGCCGAACGCCATCCTGCAGGTGGGCGCCACCGAAGCCACCCAGGTGCCCAACGTGCGTGCCACCCAGCAGGCCTTGTACGCGGGCCTGGTGGCCACCAGCACCAATGGCTGGCCGAGCGTGAATACCGACGTCATGGGCATTCTTGGCAAGGTTGGCGGCAAGCTGATGCCGCCGGGCTTCTACTACAAGACGTTCATGTACCCGCAGTCGTTCTGGATGACCTACGAGAAGTACATCCGCAAGGCGGCCGGCCTTGGTCGTGCGCCGCTGGAAAACGACCCGGACACCTACGACTACATGAGCCAGCACTGTGACGTACTGGTGGTCGGCGCAGGCCCTGCCGGCCTTGCTGCCGCCCTGGCTGCCGGGCGCAGCGGTGCCCGCGTGATCCTGGCCGACGAGCAGGAAGAGTTTGGCGGCAGCCTGCTCGACAGCCGCGAAACCCTCGATGGCAAACCGGCCGCCGACTGGGTCGCCGCCGTGGTGGCCGAACTCAAGACCCTGCCGGAAGTGACCCTGTTGCCTCGAGCCACAGTCAACGGCTACCACGACCACAACTTCCTCACCATTCACGAGCGCCTGACCGATCACCTGGGTGATCGCGCGCCCATCGGCCAGGTGCGCCAGCGCATGCACCGGGTTCGCGCCAAGCGGGTGGTGCTGGCGACCGGTGCCCACGAGCGCCCGCTGGTGTATGGCAACAACGATGTGCCGGGCAACATGCTCGCTGGCGCAGTGTCTACCTACGTACGCCGCTATGGCGTGGCGCCGGGTCGCAACCTGGTGCTGTCGACCAACAACGACCATGCCTACCGCGTAGCGCTGGACTGGCACGACGCCGGCCTGAAAGTGGTCGCCATCGCCGATGCCCGCCACAATCCGCGCGGATCGCTGGTTGAAGAAGCACGGGCCAAAGGCATTCGTATCCTCACCTCCAGCGCAGTGATCGAGTCCCGCGGTAGCAAGCATGTGACCGCTGCCCGGGTCGCGGCCATCGACGTCAAGGCGCACAAAGTGGCCAGCCCCGGTGAATGGCTGGATTGCGACCTGGTCGCTACCTCCGGCGGCTACAGCCCGGTGGTCCACCTGGCCTCGCACCTGGGCGGCAAGCCGACCTGGCGTGAAGACATCCTCGGCTTCGTGCCGGGTGATGCCCCGCAAAAACGCGTATGTGTGGGTGGCATCAACGGTGTGTTCGCCCTGGGCGACACCCTGGCCGATGGTTTTGAAGGGGGCGTGCGCGCCGCCACCGAAGCCGGCTTCAAGGCCGTGGCCGGTAGCCTGCCGAAAGTACTGGCCCGTCAGGAAGAAGTCACCGTGGCGTTGTTCCAGGTGCCCCACGACAAGAACACCGCACGGGCGCCGAAGCAGTTCGTCGACCAGCAGAATGACGTCACCGCAGCCGCGATCGAGCTGGCCACCCGCGAGGGCTTCGAGTCGGTCGAGCACGTCAAGCGCTACACCGCCCTGGGCTTTGGCACCGACCAGGGCAAGCTGGGCAACATCAACGGTCTGGCCATTGCGGCGCGCTCCATGGGTATCACCATTCCGGAAATGGGCACTACCATGTTCCGTCCCAACTACACGCCGATCACCTTCGGCGCCGTGGCCGGGCGGCACTGTGGCCACCTGTTCGAGCCGGTGCGCTTTACCGCGCTGCATGCCTGGCACCTGAAGAACGGCGCCGAGTTCGAGGACGTCGGCCAGTGGAAGCGCCCGTGGTACTTCCCGCGCAATGGCGAGGATATCCATGCCGCCGTGGCCCGCGAGTGCAAGGCGGTGCGTGACAGCGTCGGCCTGCTCGACGCCTCGACCCTGGGCAAGATCGACATTCAGGGCCCGGACGCCCGCGAGTTCCTCAACCGGATCTACACCAACGCCTGGACCAAGCTCGATGTGGGCAAGGCACGCTACGGCCTGATGTGCAAAGAAGACGGCATGGTCTTCGACGACGGCGTCACCGCCTGCGTCGGCGAGAACCACTTCATCATGACCACCACCACAGGCGGCGCCGCTCGCGTGCTGCAGTGGCTGGAGATCTACCAGCAGACCGAATGGCCGGACCTGAAGGTGTACTTCACCTCGGTGACCGACCACTGGGCGACCCTGACCCTGTCCGGCCCTAACAGCCGCAAGCTGCTCGGCGAAGTGACCGATATCGACCTGGACAAGGACGCCTTCCCGTTCATGACCTGGAAGGAAGGCCTGGTGGCCGGCGTGCCGGCGCGGGTGTTCCGGATTTCGTTCACGGGTGAGCTGTCGTACGAGGTCAACATCCAGGCCAACTACGCCATGGGCGTACTGGAGAAAATCGCCGATGCCGGCAAGCAGTACAACCTGACCCCGTACGGCACCGAGACCATGCACGTGCTGCGGGCCGAGAAGGGCTTCATCATCGTTGGCCAGGACACCGACGGCTCGATGACCCCCGACGACTTGAACATGGGCTGGTGCGTGGGCCGCACCAAACCGTTCTCGTGGATCGGCTGGCGCGGGATGAACCGTGAAGACTGCGTGCGCGAAAACCGCAAGCAACTGGTGGGCCTCAAGCCGGTCGACCCGAACCAGTGGCTGCCAGAAGGCGCACAACTGGTGTTCGACCCCAAGCAACCGATCCCGATGGACATGGTCGGCCACGTGACCTCCAGCTACGCCGCCAACTCCCTGGGTTATTCATTCGCCATGGGCGTGGTCAAGGGCGGGCTCAAGCGCCTGGGTGAGCGGGTCTACTCGCCCCAGGCGGACGGCAGCGTGATCGAGGCGGAGATCTGCGCCTCGGTGTTCTTCGATCCGAAGGGCGAGCGCCAGAACGTGTAGGAGCGAGACAGCCCCGCGGTGCGATGTTGGCAGTGCTGATGTC
This sequence comes from Pseudomonas vranovensis, assembly GCF_040438935.1. Classification (NCBI taxonomy): domain Bacteria; kingdom Pseudomonadati; phylum Pseudomonadota; class Gammaproteobacteria; order Pseudomonadales; family Pseudomonadaceae; genus Pseudomonas; species Pseudomonas vranovensis. The sequence continues at coordinate 5,354,035 of NZ_CP159259.1, forward strand.
ATCGCGGGTCAAGCCCTCTCCCACAAGGTCCACAGCATTCAAGGCAGGTGTGTAATGAGCACAATCAACGTTTACCAGCAACGCCCCGGCAACGACGTCAAGGCCGAGTCACCGCTCCACCATGCCGACCTGCCCAGCCTGGTCGGCAAGGGCCGCAAGAACGCCGGGGTGACCCTGCGCGAGCACAAGTTCCTCGGTCACCTGACGCTGCGTGGCGACGGCCGCGATCCGGCTTTCGCTGGCGGTGTGTTCAAGGCCCTGGGCCTGGAACTGCCCGTGGCCCTGACCGTGGTCGCCAATGGCGAGATGTCATTGCAGTGGCTGGGCCCGGATGAGTGGCTGCTGATCGTGCCGGGCGGGCAGGAATTTGCCGTCGAGCAGAAGCTGCGCGACGCCCTCGATGGCCAGCACATTCAGGTGGTCAATGTCAGCGGCGGGCAGACGCTGCTGGAACTGAGCGGCCCCAACGTGCGCGAAGTGCTGATGAAATCCACCAGCTATGATGTACATCCGAACAACTTCCCCGTCGGCAAGGCCGTGGGCACGGTGTTCGCCAAGTCGCAACTGGTTATCCGCCGTACCGGCGAGGAAACCTGGGAACTGCTGATTCGCCGCAGCTTCTCCGACTACTGGTGGTTGTGGCTGCAGGATGCGGCAGCCGAGTACGGTTTGGCCATCGAGGCCTAGGGAGCGTTGTCATGAGCCGAGCACCGGACACCTGGATTCTTACCGCTGACTGTCCGAGCCTGCTCGGCACGGTGGATGTGGTAACGCGCTACCTGTACGAGCAACAGTGCTATGTCACCGAGCATCATTCCTTCGATGATCGGTTGTCGGGGCGCTTCTTCATTCGGGTGGAGTTTCGCCAGGCCGACGGCTTTGACGAAGCCAGCTTTCGGGCAGGCCTTGCCGAGCGTGGCGAAGCCTTCGGCATGTTGTTCGAGCTGACTGCGCCCAAGCACCGGCCCAAAGTGGTAATCATGGTCTCCAAGGCCGATCACTGCCTCAACGACCTGCTCTATCGCCAGCGCATCGGCCAGTTGAGCATGGACGTGGTGGCGGTGATCTCCAACCACCCGGACCTGGAGCCGCTGGCCAACTGGCACCGGATTCCCTATTACCACTTCGCCCTCGATCCACTCGACAAGCCGGCCCAGGAGCGCAAGGTGCTGCAGGTGATCGAGGAGTCCGGCGCCGAACTGGTGATTCTCGCCCGCTACATGCAGGTGCTGTCGCCAGAGTTGTGCCGCAAGCTCGACGGCTGGGCGATCAATATCCATCACTCCCTGCTGCCGGGTTTCAAGGGCGCCAAGCCGTATCACCAGGCCTACAACAAGGGCGTGAAACTGGTGGGCGCCACTGCCCACTACATCAACAACGACCTCGACGAAGGGCCGATCATTGCCCAGGGCGTGGAGGCGGTGGACCACAGTCATTACCCCGAGGACCTGATTGCCAAGGGGCGCGATATCGAGTGCCTGACGCTGGCACGGGCGGTGGGGTATCACATCGAGCGGCGGGTGTTTTTGAACGCCAACAGGACGGTAGTGCTCTGAATCGCGGGGCTAGCCCCGCGAAAAAGATTGATTCCAGTAACACAGCGCAGCCCCGGGGCCGCGCACTTTGCACCGCTACATAACAACAAACTTTAGCGAGGTAAAAGCATGTCTGGTAATCGTGGTGTGGTGTATCTCGGCGCTGGCAAGGTCGAGGTGCAGAAAATTGACTACCCGAAAATGCAGGACCCACGTGGCAAGAAGATCGAGCACGGGGTAATCCTCAGGGTGGTCTCCACCAATATCTGTGGCTCCGACCAGCACATGGTGCGCGGTCGTACCACCGCCCAGGTCGGGCTGGTGCTGGGCCATGAAATTACCGGCGAGGTGATCGAGAAGGGCAGGGACGTCGAGAACCTGCAGATCGGCGACCTGGTCTCGGTACCCTTCAACGTGGCGTGCGGGCGTTGCCGCTCGTGCAAGGAACAACACACCGGCGTCTGCCTGACCGTCAACCCGGCCCGTGCAGGCGGTGCCTACGGTTACGTCGACATGGGCGACTGGACCGGTGGCCAGGCCGAATACGTGCTGGTGCCTTATGCCGACTTCAACCTGCTTAAACTGCCGAACCGTGACAAGGCCATGGAGAAGATCCGCGACCTGACCTGCCTGTCGGACATCCTGCCGACTGGTTATCACGGTGCGGTCACGGCCGGTGTCGGTCCGGGCAGTTCGGTGTATATCGCGGGTGCCGGCCCTGTCGGTCTGGCCGCCGCCGCTTCGGCCCGCTTGCTGGGCGCTGCCGTGGTGATCGTGGGTGATGTGAACCCGGTGCGCCTGGCCCACGCCAAGGCCCAGGGTTTCGAGATTGCCGACCTGTCACAGGACACCCCGCTGCACGAGCAGATCGCCAACCTGCTGGGTGAGCCAGAGGTCGATTGCGCTGTCGATGCGGTGGGCTTCGAAGCCCGTGGCCACGGCCATGCCGGTGCCAAGCACGAAGCCCCGGCTACCGTGCTCAACTCGTTGATGGGCGTGGTGCGGGTGGCGGGCAAGATTGGTATTCCCGGCCTGTATGTGACCGAAGACCCGGGTGCGGTGGATGCCGCGGCCAAGATCGGCAGCCTGAGCATCCGCTTTGGCCTGGGTTGGGCAAAGTCACACAGCTTCCACACCGGGCAGACACCGGTGATGAAGTACAACCGCCAACTGATGCAGGCGATCATGTGGGATCGCATCAACATCGCCGAAGTGGTGGGCGTGCAGGTGATCAGCCTGGACCAGGCGCCTGAGGGGTATGGCGAGTTCGATGCGGGTGTGCCGAAGAAGTTTGTGATCGATCCGCACAAGCTGTTCAGCGCGGCGTAAGGCATCGTCGCGGGTCAAGCCCGCTCCCACCAACTGGGTAGGAGCGGGCTTGCCCCGCGATAGCGGTGCGCCAGTAAGATCGCTATCACGGGGCGAGTCGAGCCATCGCAACGCCGCTCCTACAGCCCGTCCACATGGAACATTCCCTTGCCTGTATAGTCCAACCCTCGTTTTCCCTGCCTTTACGGCTGACGAGGTTTTTCCATGAAACGTTTCGCACTGGTCACCCTGATGACCCTGGCTGCCAGCCCGGTGTTTGCCTTCAACCTCAGCGATGCGGCCAACGCCGTCTCCGCCATGCAAGGCAACAAGGACGGTGCTGCCGTACAGGCGCCAGCCGCCTCGGCGAACTTGCTCAATACCCTCGGCAGCGAGCTGAAGGTCACTCCCGAACAAGCCATCGGTGGTACCGGCGCCTTGCTGGGCCTGGCCCGCAATCAGCTCAGCAGCACTGACTACGAGCAGCTCAGCAAAGCCGTGCCCGGCCTGGATATGCTCTCCGGCGAAAACGCCCTGGGCGGTTTGAGCGGCCTGGGCGACCTGCTCGGCAAGAGCGGCAATTCCTCGGCGTTGAGCAACGCCCTGGGCAACAACGTCAAAGACACCAACGACCTCAACAACGCCTTCAGCGCGCTGGGCATGGACACCGGCATGATCGGCCAGTTTGCCCCGCTGATCCTTCAGTACCTCGGTCAGCAGGGTGTAGCCGGTTCGTTGCTGCAGAACCTGGGCAGCCTGTGGACGACCACCCCGGCCACTGTGCCGTCAGTGTAATTACGCTCAGCCGGCTTCCGAAAAGTTCACCGTCTGCACCGGACGACGGAAGCCGCAGGTCAGTACCAGCAGGTAGACCAGCCCCAGGGCGAACCAGCTCAGGCCAATGGTCAGGGTCAGGGACGACAGGCTGGTCCACAGCCACAGCGTCAGGCTCATGCCTACCAGCGGGATCAGGCCATAGCGCAGCAACCCGGCCAGGTTGCGGTGGCAGGTCTCGTTGACCAGGTGGGTGCGGATCACCGCCAGGTTCACCGCCGAGAAGGCCACCAGCGCACCGAAGCTGATCAGCGACGCCAGGGTGGACAGGTCGATCACCAGCGCCAGCAGGGAAAAGGCCGACACCACCAGGGTGGCCATGACCGGTGTGCCAAAGCGCTGTGAAAGGCTACCGAAGCAACGCTGCGGCAAGACCCTGTCGCGGCCCATGGTGTAGAGAATCCGCGACACTGCCGCCTGCGACGCCAGGGCCGAACCGAGGCTGCCGGCCACGAATGCAGCGGTGAAGAAGTTGGCCAGGAATTGGCCGCCTGCCTTGAACATCACTTCGTTGGCAGCGGCATCGGTGTTGGCAAAATGGCTGCCCGGCAGTACCAGCTGGCTGATGTAGGCGAGCAGGGTGAACAGCAGGCCGGCACCGAGGGTGGTTAGGATGATTGCCCGAGGCACGTTGCGCTTCGGATCTTTGGTTTCTTCGGCCAGGGTCGAAACCGCATCGAAGCCCAGGAACGACAGGCACAACACCGCAGCCCCAGCCATCAGTGCGCCGAAGCCCGGCTGGCTGCCGTCGCCAGTCAAGGGCGAGAGCACATCGATCGGCTGGCCGCCGAGGGTCTTGAACGACATCGCCACGAACACACCGATGAACACGATCTGCGCGCCGACGATCAGGTTGCTGGTCTTGGCCACCGAGTGGATGCCGACCACGTTGAGTACGGTGACCAGGGCAATCGAGGCCAGGATGATGGTCCACACCGGGATGCTCGGAAAGGCGATGTTCAGGAACAGGCCGATCAGCAAGTAATTGATCATCGGGATGAACAGGTAATCGAGCAGCAGCGACCAGCCGGCCAGAAAGCCGATGTTGGGCCCGAACGCCAGGTTGGTGTAGGAGTAGGCAGACCCGGCAACCGGGAAGCGCCGGACCATGAAGCTGTAGGACGTGGCGGTAAACAGCATGGCCACCAGGGTGACCAGGTAGGCGCCGGCAGTGCGCCCGCCGGTGAGTTCGGTGACGATGCCGTAGGTGGTGAAAATGGTCAGCGGGACCATGTAGACGAGGCCGAAGAACACCAGAGCGGGAAGGCCCAGGACACGGCGAAGCTGGGTATTGCTGGAGGGATTGGCCATTATCGATCCTGGCTTTTTGTAATTGTTTGTTGATCGATTTTTATCCAGTTAAACCTTCAATAGCAAACAAAGATTCCCTTATCTTGATTATAAATACAGATTTTAATCGACTTGCTGGGGCATGGTGAGCGCTGGCAAGCGAGCGCCCACAGGTCAGCGCAGTTCGGCACGCAGTGCTTCGATGCGGGCGTCCTTGTCGTGCCACAGCTGGTTGATCCAGTCCTGCACGGTCTGGCGGAAGACCGGGTCGTTTTCGTAGTCGCCGGTCCACAGGGCCGGGTCCAGCTCGCGCACCTGGATGTCGATGATTACCTTGGGCACTGCGCCGCTGAGCAGGTCCCAGAAGCCGGGGGGCTTGTTGCCGGGGTAGACGATGGTGACGTCGAGCAGGGCGTCCAGTTGCTCGCCCAGCGCTGCCAATACGAACGCCACGCCACCGGCCTTGGGCTTGAGCAAGTGCTGGAACGGTGATTGCTGCGCCTGGCGCTTGGCTTCGGTGAAGCGCGTGCCTTCCAGGTAGTTGACCACGGTCACCGGCTGGCGCTTGAACAGCTCGCAGGCGGCCTTGGTGATTTCCAGATCCTGCCCCTTGAGCTCAGGGTGCTTTGCAAGGAAGGCCTTGCTGTAGCGCTTCATGAACGGATAATCCAGCGCCCACCAGGCCAGGCCCAGCAGCGGCACCCAGATCAGCTCTTTTTTCAGGAAGAACTTGAAGAACGGAATGCGCCGGTTCAGCGCCTGGATCAGTGCCGGGATATCCACCCAGCTCTGGTGGTTGCTCACCGCCAGGTAGGAGGTATCCAGGCGCAGGTCGGCGGCGCCGCGCACTTCCCACACGGTGGGGATGCACAGGCGGAAGATGAGTTTGTCGATCTCGGCCCAGGTCTCGGCGATCCACATCACCGCCCAGGAGGCGTACTCACGGTAACGGCCGGGCAGGACCAGTTTGAGCAGGGCGAAGACCATCAGCGGGCCGATCAGGACCAGGGTGTTGAGCAGCAACAGCGTGGTCACAAGAATGCCCGTCAGCAAGCGGCGCATAAGAAGACTCTTATATTCAAGTAAGCGGTCGGCAATGATAAGCAGCCTCCGGGCGTACGCCAAATGCTCCGCTCTGCCCGGGTCGCACAAATGTTTCACTTTGTGTTGAGTAAGCTATCAACGCGAACCTATCCTGCCTTCGCAGTCTAAACACTGTCTTTTCTCAAGGAAGCGGATCCTGTGAAATCTGTACTTGCACTGTTGTCCCTGCTCGCGCTGCCGGTCATGGCCGCCGACCCAACCCTGTATGGCCGCTACGAATACATCAAGCTCCCGGAGTTTGGCGGTGAAACCCTTAAGGCCAAGATGGACACCGGTGCGCTGACCGCGTCGCTGTCGGCCAAGGACATCGAGCGCTTTACCCGCGACGGTGAAGATTGGGTGCGCTTTCGCCTGGCGACCAAGGAGTCCGACGGCAAGGTCTATGAACACAAACTGGCGCGCATGAGCAAGATCAAGAACCGCGCCGACGAGGACGAAGACGGCGAAGGTGCCGACATCAGCAAGCGCCCGGTGGTCGACCTGGAGCTGTGCCTGGGTGACGTCAAGCGCACCGTGGAGGTCAACCTGACCGACCGCAGCAGCTTCAACTACCCGTTGCTGATCGGCGCCAAGGCGTTGCGTGAGTTCAAGGCAGCGGTGAACCCGGCACGGCGGTTTACGGCGGGCAAGCCGGACTGTTGATGCGCCAGCGGCAAGTTTCACGCTGCAAGCTGCAAGAAAAAGCGCTTCGGTGTAACGTCACCCAATCCGCTTCTACTTGAAGCTTGTCGCTTGAGGCTTGCAGCTCCAAATGCCCCATATCTTGATCGTCGAAGACGAAGCCGCCATCGCCGATACCCTGATCTTCGCCCTGCAGGGCGATGGTCACAGCACCGAGTGGGTCTCGCTGGGCAGCGCTGCGCTTGAGCAACAGCGCCTGCATCCGGCCGATCTGATCATTCTGGATATCGGCCTGCCGGATATCAGCGGTTTTGAAACCTGTCGGCAGTTGCGCCGTTTCACCGAGGTGCCAGTGATGTTCCTGAGTGCCCGTGACGGTGAAATCGACCGGGTGGTGGGGCTTGAAATCGGTGCCGACGATTACGTGGTCAAACCCTTCAGCCCCCGTGAGGTTGCTGCACGGGTGCGGGCGATTCTCAAGCGCACGGCGCCGCGTACCGAACCCGAGGCACCGGTCGTGTTCCAGCTCGACACCCTGCGTATGCAGATCAGCTATCGCGGCCAGCCCCTGACCCTGACCCGTCACGAATTTCGCTTGATGCAGTGCCTGTTGGAGCAGCCCGAGCGGGTGTTCAGCCGCGAGCAGTTGCTCGACGCCGTGGGCGTGGCCGCCGATGCCGGCTACGAGCGCAGTATCGATAGTCACATCAAGAGCCTGCGCGCCAAACTGCGCCAGGTGGTGGCCAGCGCCGAGCCGATCCAGACCCACCGGGGCCTGGGCTACAGCTACAGCCCGAGCCATAGCTGATGCGCCTGGGAATCCGGATTTTCCTGGTCTATTTCCTGTTTGTGGGGCTGATCGGTTTTTTCATTCTCAGCACCGTGCGCGAAGAGATCCGTCCCGGTGTGCGCCAATCCACCGAAGAAACCCTGGTCGATACCGCCAACCTGCTGGCCGAGATCCTTCACGACGACGTCAAGGCCGGAACCCTCGGCCAGAGCCGCCTGCCGCAGTTGTTGCGCGCCTATGGCCAGCGTCAGCCCAAGGCAGACATCTGGGGCTTGTCGAAGAACCAGGTCAATCACCGCATCTATGTCACCGACGCCCAGGGCATCGTGCTGCTCGATTCCAGCGGTGCGGCCGTGGGCGAGGACTATTCGCGCTGGAACGATGTCTACCTGACTCTGCGTGGCGAATACGGCGCGCGTTCCACCCGCAGCGATCCGAATGACCCGGAGTCGTCGGTGATGCATGTGGCGGCGCCGATCCTCGATGAGGGCAAGATCATTGGCGTGGTGACCGTGGCCAAGCCGAACAAGTCGTTGCAGCCCTATATCGACCGCTCGGAGCAGCGCTTGCTGTACCTGGGGCTGGGGTTGATCGGCCTGGGCTTGCTGGTGGGGGCGGCGTTGTCGTGGTGGCTGGCGCGCTCGCTGCGGCGCCTGACCCATTACGCCCAGGCGGTTAGCGAAGGAGAGCGCACCACACTGCCGCATTACCGTGGTGGTGAGCTGGGACAGTTGGCGGCTGCGGTCGAGCGCATGCGTACCCGGCTTGAAGGCAAGGATTATGTCGAGCGCTATGTCCATACCCTGACCCACGAACTCAAGAGCCCGTTGGCCGCCATTCGCGGTGCCTCGGAGCTGCTGCAGGGGCCGATGGACGAGGCGCAGCGCCAGCGCTTTGCCGGCAACATAGAGAGTGAAAGCGCGCGCATGCAGCAGCTGATCGAGCGCCTGTTGAACCTGGCGCAGGTCGAGCAGATGCAGGCGTTGGAAGATCAGCAGCAGGTGCCGCTGGCGGCACTGATCGATGAGCTGTTGGTGGCCCAGGGGGTGCGCATCGAAAGCACCGGCCTGCAGGTGCGTCAGCGGGTAGCAGCTAACGTGCGCCTGTTGTGCGAGCCATTTCTGATGCGTCAGGCCATTGCCAACCTGCTCGACAACGCCCTGGATTTCACCCCGCCCGGCGGCATGCTGCTGTTCGAGCTCGAGCGGCGCGAGGGTCGCGTGGCCCTGAGCCTGTTCAACCAGGGCGAGGCGATTCCCGACTATGCGCTGGGGCGGGTGAGTGAGCGTTTCTATTCGTTGCCGCGCCCGTTCAGTGACCGCAAGAGCACAGGCCTTGGCCTGAACTTTGTCGAGGAAGTGATGCAACTGCACGGCGGCTCGCTGGAAGTGGCCAACGTCGAAGACGGTGTGCGCGTGCGGCTGTGGCTAGCGGCCAAGCGCTTTGGCTGAAGACTTCACACAAACTCCACATAGCCTCCACATAAGTACTCAAGGGCTCCATTTCGCGTGCGCAGACTCTGCCCATCGAAACCGGAGCCTTTTTCATGAACCGAACATTGAGTATCAAACTCGGCGCGATTGCCTTCCTGATCATCCTGTTGTTGATCCCGTTGCTGATGATCGGTGGCCTGATTGGCGAGCGCCAGGACCTGCGTGACACCGTCGTGCAGGACATTGCCCAAAGCTCCAGCTTCAGCCAGCAGATCAGCGGGCCGGTGCTGGTAGTACCGTACCGCAAGACCGAACGGCGCTGGAAACTCCAGGACGGCCAGACTACCCAGGAGAACAGCCAGGTCAGCGGTCACCTGTACTTCCTGCCAGAAACCTTCGAGCTGAAGTCGAGCATCGACACCGAGCTGCGTTCGCGGGGGATCTACCAGGCCCGGTTGTTCCACGCCGACAACCATATCAGCGGGCAATTCAAGCTGCCGGCACAATGGGGGATCACTGAGGACTACGCCGACTATCGCTTCGAGCCGGCCTTCCTGGCGGTCGGCATCAGTGACATCCGTGGCATCGACAAAGGCCTGCAGTTGCAACTCAATGATCGTCGCCTGGACTTCCAGCCCGGAACCCGTCTGGGCTGGCTGGGCAGTGGTGTGCATGCAGCCTTGGGCGCGCTCGATGCCCACGCCGAAGCCGTGATCGACTACAGCTTTGATCTCAGCCTGCAGGGCACCGGGCAGTTGCATGTGCTGCCGGTGGGCCGCAGCACCAGCGTGAGCATGGCCTCCAACTGGCCGCATCCAAGCTTTATCGGCAACTATCTGCCCAGCAGCCGCAAAGTGGACGCCGGGGGGTTCTCCGCCCGCTGGCAGACTTCGTTCTTCTCCACCAACCTGGAAGACGCCTTGAGCCAGTGCCAGGTGCATGCCAACTGCGACGACTTTCGTGGCCGCGCATTCGGCGTGAGCTTTGTCGACCCGGTGGACCAGTACCTCAAGAGCGAACGGGCGATCAAATATGCGCTGCTGTTCATCGTCCTGACCTTTGCCGGTTTCTTCCTGTTCGAGATCCTCAAGAACCTCAGCGTTCACCCAATCCAGTACGCCCTGGTCGGCGCGGCGCTGGCGCTGTTCTACCTGTTGCTGTTGTCGTTGTCCGAGCACCTGGGCTTTGGCGTGGCGTACCTGCTGTCGGCCGGGGCCTGTGTGTTGCTGGTCGGTTTCTACCTGTGCCACGTGCTGCACAGCCTGTGGCGGGCGCTGGGCTTTGCCCTGGGGTTGGCAGTGCTCTATGGCATGCTCTACGGCCTGCTCAGCGCCGAGGACTATGCGCTGCTGATGGGGTCGTTGCTGTTGTTCGGGTTGTTGGGTGTGTTCATGGTGCTGACCCGCCGACTGGACTGGTACAGCATCGGGAGAGGGCAATGAGCGGGTTGCGCGAGGAGAGGAGCCTGGGGGCGGTGATGGCGCTGAATGTTGCCATCATTTGGAATGCTGAGATCGCGGGAGTGCAGGCAAGTGTCTTTGTAGCCGCTGCCGCCAGGCTGCGATCGACTGCGCAGCAGTCGTCATGTGCTGACAACGACCGCTACGCGACCGATTGCAGCCTGGCGGTAGCGGCTACAGCTTCCTCGACAAGGCCCGTCAGTTCATCGACGGATCGGTAGCCCGCATCGAGTCGCGCTGACTCACTTCGGCATACCACGCCGCAAGCTTTGGCTGCCGCTTGCGCCAGCCAAAGTCCGGCATGCGCAGGTCGAGGTAACCCAGGGCACAGGCCACGCCGATGGCGGCGATGTCGAACACTGACGCCAGCTCGGCAATGTGCTCCTGCTCAAGGTTGGCCAAGCCACGGCGGATCTTGTCCTGCTGGGCGTCGACCCAGCTGTCCCAGCGCTTTTCTTCCGGACGCAGGAAGGTTTCGTAGCGGGTCAGCACGGCGGCATCCATGACGGCATCGGCCAGGGCCGCCAGGGTCAGGCGGTTCCAGCGTGCGGCGCCCTCCTTGGGGATCAGCGGGTTGCCCACATGCTGCAAGTCGAGGTATTCGCAGATCACCCGGCTGTCGAACAGCACGTTGCCGTCGTCCAGGCGCAGGGCCGGGATCTTGCCAGCCGGGTTGGTCAGGTTCAGGTCTGCATCGGGGGCGACCGGGCTCAGGTTGATGCTTTGAACAGCAACCCGGTTGGTTTGCCCGGTTTCATGCAGCACCACCATGACCTTTCGCACAAAGGGCGAGGCCGGTGAGTGGAACAGTGTCATGGTCGGTGCAGACATGATCGCTCCTCAGTTGCCTTGCAGGCTGGGTGGCAGGCAGACACCGGTACCGCCGATGCCGCAATAGCCCTCGGGGTTCTTGGCCAGGTACTGCTGGTGGTAGGCCTCGGCGAAGTACACGGTCGGCGCCTGATCGATCTCAGTGGTGATTTCACCGAATCCGGCCTTGGTCAGTTCAGCCTGGTAGGCGTCTTTGCTGGCCTGGGCTTCTTCCAGTTGCTGCGGGCTGGTGCAGTAGATCACCGAGCGGTACTGGGTGCCGATATCGTTGCCCTGGCGCATACCCTGGGTGGGGTTGTGCAGTTCCCAGAACATGGCCAGCAGCTCGCGGTAGCTGACTTTGTCCTTGTCGAACACCACCAGCACCACTTCGGTGTGGCCGGTCAGGCCCGAGCAGACTTCTTCGTAGGTGGGGTTCGGGGTAAAGCCGCCGGCGTAGCCGACCACGGTGCTGACCACGCCTTCACGCTGCCAGAAGCGGCGTTCGGCGCCCCAGAAGCAGCCCAGGCCGAAGATGGCAAAGTCGACGTTTTCGAAGAACGGGCCGAGCAGCGGCGTGTCTTTGAACACGTAGTGCTTTTCAGGCAGGGTCATTGGGGTTTCGCGGCCAGGCAGTGCCTGTTCGGCGGTAGGCAGGACGTTTTTATTCACCAGGATTTCCGAGCGCAGGACCATAACTGTTCCTCTTTTAGTGTTGGCCCATCGCAGGTGCAGGAGCGGGCTTGCCGCGCGATGGGTCTCGAATGGACCCTATATTGCCCGACTGTTACGCCGCTGTCAGGCGCCGGGGCCACGCGGATAGCGCTTGAGTTTCTCGACCAGCTCGCTGCCCGGAATCGGCCGGTCGAACAGGTAGCCCTGGCCCACATCGCAGCGGTGGCGACGCAGGAATGCCAGTTGCTCGGCTGTCTCGATGCCTTCGGCGACCACTTTGAGCTTGAGGTTGTGGGCCATGGCCACCACCGCCGAGGTGATCTCCATGTCGTCCTGGTTGTCCGGTATTTCATGGATGAAGCTGCGGTCGATCTTGATGATGTCGATTGGAAACTTCTTCAGGTAACTCAGCGAGGAATAGCCGGTGCCGAAGTCGTCCATGGCCAGGGTCAGGCCCAGTTGCTTGAGCTGGTCGAGCTGGCGGTGGGTGTCTTCGGTGGCTTCGAGCAGCAGGCCTTCGGTCAGCTCCAGTTCCAGCAGGTGCGGCGGCAGGGCTTCTTCCTTGAGGATATTGGCGATCGAGGCGACCAGGTCAGGGTCGGAGAACTGCTTGGGCGAGAGGTTGATTGCCACCTGCAGGTTGCCCAGGCCTTCGCTGCACAGGCGCTGGCTCATGCGGCAGGCCTGGCGGGCGATCCATTTGCCGATGGGGATGATCAGGCCGGTTTCTTCAGCCACGCTGATGAACTGGTCCGGGCGGATCATGCCCTTCTCCGGGTGGTTCCAGCGCAGCAGCGCCTCCAGGCCCAGCAAGCGGCCGCTGCGCAGGCACAGCTTGGGCTGGTAGAACACGTCCAGCTCGTTCTGGGTCAGGGCTCGGCGCAGGTTGTTCTCGACGAACAGCTTGTAGCTGGCTTCGGCGTTCAAGGCCTCGGTGAACACCTGGACTTGATGCTTGCCATTGGCCTTGGCCTTGTGCAGGGCCAGGCCTGCGTTCTTCATCAGTGTCTGCGGGTCGCGGCCATGCAGGGGAGCGCAGGCCAGGCCCACTGAGGCGGTGACGTTGATCAGCTGGTTGTCGACGAACATGGGCTTGTCGAGGGTGCACAGCAGTTGCTGGGCGACCTGTTGGCCGATATCCAGGTCGGTGTCTTCGAGCAGCACGGCAAATTCGTTGCTGGCAAAGCGCGCCAGGCTGCCGCCGGCGCTGAGGCTGTTGCGCAGGCGCCGGGCCAGGCTGATCAGCAATTTGTCGCCGGTCTGGTGACCGAGGCTGTCGTTGATCCGCTTGAAGTTGTCGATGTCCACCAGCAGCAGGCTGATGGGGCTGTCGCTGTCGCGAGCGAAGCGCTCATCGAGGTTGCGGATGAACGCGGGGCGGTTGCCCAGGCTCGTGAGGTTGTCGGTGTAGGCCAGGCGCTCGATGCGCTGCTGGGCCAGCTTGCTCTGGGTGATGTCTTCGTAGATGCCGATGTAGTGGGTCAGTTCGCGGTTGTCACCGTAGACCTTGGAAATCGACAGCTGGCCCCAGTAGGGCTCGAGGTTCTTGCGCCGGCTCTTGAACTCGCCTTGCCAGCTGTTGCCGATGGCCAGGCTCGACGGTGCATCGAACAGCAACTCGCTGAGGTTCTCGAGGGCTGGCAGTTCCGAGAGCCGCTGGCCGTGGACCTCGTCGGTGCTGTACTGGGTGATGGCGGTGAAGCTTGGGTTGACGTATTCGACCACACCGTCGCGGTTCACCAGCAGGAAGGCGTTGGCGCTTTGCTCTACCGCACGCTGGAACAGATGCAGGGCGCTGGTGGCGGTGCGGCGGTTGTGGTTGTTGATGACCTGGGCGAACTGGTCGGCCAGCTCACCGGCAAAGGCGATCTCATCCGACTGCCAGGCCCGCGGTGAGCCGGTGTGCTCCAGGCACAGCACGCCAACCACCTGGCCATCGATACGGATGCTGGCATCGAGCATGGCGTTGATATCGCGCGGGCGCAGGCTCTCGGCCATCTCACGGGTGCGCGGGTCGTGGCTGGCATTGTGGGCGTCGATGGCGCGGCTGGTGTGCAGGGCGTCGAGGTAGTCGGGAAAGCGCCCCACGTCGATGGGCTCGGGCAGGGTGTATTTCTGGGTTTCGCGGTAGTAGGCGGAAATCGGCTCCAGGCGCTGGCCTTCGAGGTGCCAGATGCTGGCGCAATCGATGCTGTAGATCTCGCAGGCGCTGCGGGTGATCAGCTCGGCGGCTTCGAGCAGTGAGTTGCTGGCGGTGTAGCGGTGGCGCGCCAGGTGCAGGATCAGCTCCTGTTGGGCGCTTACCCGCTCGAGGTGTTCCAGTTGCTCCTGCTGGGCGCGCTGGTTGAGCTGCAGGGCGATCTGCAAGCGGTTGTTGCGGGTCTCGAGTTCGGCCGCGCTCAGGTCCGGGGTATCGCCTGGGTGGGTGTCGATCACCATCAGGTAACCGCGCAGCAGCTGGCGATTGTGCTGCTTGTAGGCTTCGCCCAGTTCCAGCAGGTGCAACGGCCCCTGGGCGGTGTGCAAGGTATAGCGCACCAGGTAGCTGGGGCGCTGGCCCAGTTGCAGCTGGATGTCGTCATGCAGCTTGTAGCGCGCCTCGGGCTCCATCAGGCTGGCGTAGGGCGAGCCGACCAGGGCGCAGAGATCGACCGCCGCCACGCCGAACTGACGCTCGCAGGCCGGATCGAGGTAAAGCAGGGCCCAGCTGGCTTCGTTCAGCCGCTCGAAACGCAGCATGCCGAGCCGCGAGGGCACTGGCAGTTGCGTCACTACCTCGGCCGCCATACGGCTGGCGGCATCGGGTTGGCTTTTCATCGAGAGCTCGCTTCAAGAAGGCTGGTCGCGCAGGTAGCGCACGCAGCGACTACACGGGTTGGGCAAGGTTGCATGATGAGCTTGAGGCTAGCAAGCAATACCATTGTGTCGGCAGGGCGACGGAATTCTGTAGGCGCGGGCTGACAGGATGGCGACTGCTGTGCAGTCGATCGCAGCCTCGTTCCTCGGCAGCGGCTACAGGCATGCCTTTGTAGCTGCTGGCGATAGCCTGCGATCGGCCGCGCAGCGGTCGAGGTGCAGAATTTCGGGCAAAAAAAGCCCCGCCAAAGTGACGGGGTTGAGGTACGAGCGTGGCAGCTCGAAAAGGGAGCCTGTCTCCCCCGGCAGGAGGAGACAGGAAACAGCATTACAGCAGCATGGTGCGGATGTCGGTCAGCAGGTCGCCCAGACGCTTGGTGAAGCGTGCGGCAGCCGCGCCGTTGATCACACGGTGATCGTAAGACAGCGACAGCGGCAGCATCAGCTTGGGCTGGAAGGCCTTGCCATCCCAGACAGGCTGGATGGTGGCCTTGGAAACACCCAGGATCGCCACTTCTGGCGCGTTGACGATCGGCGTGAAGCCGGTGCCGCCAATGTGGCCGAGGCTGGAGATGGTGAAGCAGGCGCCTTGCATGTCGTCAGCCGACAGCTTTTTGGTCCGGGCTTTTTCAGCCAGGGCCGCCGCTTCGCCAGCCAGTTGCAGCAGGCTCTTCTGGTCGACGTTCTTGATCACAGGGACCAGCAGGCCATCCGGGGTGTCTACGGCGAAACCGACGTTGACGTATTTCTTGCGGATGATCGCTTTGCCGCTTGGTGCCAGCGAGCTGTTGAAGTCCGGCAGTTCCTTGAGCAGGTGGGCGCAGGCCTTGAGCAGCAGTGGCAGTACGGTCAGCTTGACGCCGGCCTTCTCTGCAACGGCTTTCTGGGCAACGCGGAAAGCTTCCAGCTCGGTGATGTCGGCGCTGTCGAACTGGGTGACGTGAGGCACGTTCAGCCAGCTGCGATGCAGGTTGGTAGCACCCATCTGCATCAGGCGGGTCATCGGAACTTCTTCGATTTCGCCGAAGCGGCTGAAGTCGACTTCCGGGATCGGCGGGATGCCAGCACCACCGGTTGCACCGGCGGCTGGGGCTTCCTTGGCCTTCTGCATCATGGCCTTGACGTAGACCTGCACGTCTTCCTTGAGGATGCGACCGTGCGGGCCAGTGGCGCCAACGGCGCTCAGCTCGACGCCGAACTCGCGGGCCAGCTGACGCACGGCAGGGCCGGCGTGAACCTTGGCACCGCTGGCAGCGGCAGGGGCTGCAGCAGGAGCGGCGGCCGGGGCAGCAGCCGGTGCAGGCGCAGCAGCCGGTGCAGCTTCAGCCTTGGCTGGCGCCGGGGCGGCAGCGGCAGGTGCTGGGGCCGCAGCAGGCGCAGCGCCTGCAACTTTGAGCTTGATGATCAGGTCACCAGTGCCGACTTCGTCGTCGAGCTTGGCGATCACGGCTTCGACAACGCCTGCGGCTGGAGACGGGATCTCCATCGAGGCTTTGTCCGATTCCAGGGTGATCAGCGACTGGTCGGCTTCGACGGTGTCGCCGACCTTGACCAGGACTTCGATGATCTTGGCCTTGCCCGAGGAGCCGATGTCTGGAACGTGGATGTCCTGGACGGTGGCAGCAGCAGGGGCGGCAGCCGGTGCCGGAGCGGCCGCTGCAGCCGGGGCTGCAGCAGGCTTCTGTTCGGCAGCCGGAGCGGCGGCCGGAGCCTCGGGCGCAGCAGATGCGCCCTCGACTTCCAGTTCCATCAGTTCGTCGCCTTCTTTCAGGCGGTCGCCCAGCTTGACCTTCAGCGACTTGATCACACCGGCCTTGGGGGCCGGGATCTCCATGGAGGCCTTGTCGGACTCCAGGGTCAGCAGGCTCTGGTCAGCCTCGATGCGGTCGCCGACTTTGACGAACAGCTCAATGATTTCACCTTCACCGCTGCCGATGTCAGGTACGCGAATGAGTTCGCTCACTTAAAAATACTCCTCAGCAGTCCAGTGGGTTGCGTTTGTCCGGGTCGATGCCGAACTTGGTGATGGCTTCAGCCACGACCTTAGGTTCGATATCGCCACGGTCAGCCAAGGCTTCCAGTGCAGCCAGCACGACGAAGTTGCGGTCGACTTCGAAGAAGTGACGCAGTTTCTTGCGGCTGTCGCTGCGACCGAAACCATCGGTACCCAGGACTTTGAACTCTTTGCTCGGCACCCACTGGCGAATCTGTTCGGCGAACAGCTTCATGTAGTCGGTGGAGGCAATGACCGGGCCCTTACGGCCAGCCAGGCACTCTTCGACGTAGGTGACCTGCGGCTTCTGACCAGGCTTGAGGCGGTTGCTGCGCTCTACGGCCAGGCCGTCGCGACGCAGTTCGTTGAAGCTGGTGACGCTCCAGACGTCGGCGCCGACGTTGAACTCTTCACGCAGGATCTTCGCCGCTTCACGCACTTCACGCAGGATGGTGCCGGAGCCCAGCAGCTGTACGTGGTGCGCCGCTTCGCGGGTGTCTTCCTCGAGCAGGTACATGCCCTTGATGATGCCTTCCTCGGCGCCGGCCGGAATGGCTGGCTGGGTGTAGGCTTCGTTCATCACGGTGATGTAGTAGAAGACGTCCTGTTGCTCTTCGGTCATCTTCTTCATGCCGTCCTGGATGATCACCGCCAGCTCGTAGCCGTAGGTTGGATCGTAGGTGCGGCAGTTCGGGATGGTCGCGGCCAGCAGGTGGCTGTGACCGTCTTCGTGTTGCAGACCTTCACCGTTGAGGGTGGTCCGGCCGGCGGTACCGCCGATCAGGAAGCCACGGGTACGGCTGTCGCCAGCGGCCCAGGCCAGGTCACCGATACGCTGGAAGCCGAACATCGAGTAGAAGATGTAGAACGGCAACATCGGCTGGTTGTGGTTCGAGTACGAAGTACCGGCAGCGATGAAGGAGGACATGGCGCCCGCTTCGTTGATGCCTTCTTCGAGGATCTGACCTTTTTTGTCTTCGCGGTAGAACATCACCTGGTCTTTATCGACTGGCTCGTAGAGCTGGCCGACGGACGAGTAGATGCCCAGCTGGCGGAACATGCCTTCCATACCGAAGGTACGGGCTTCGTCCGGGATGATCGGAACGATGCGCTGGCCGATTTCCTTGTCCTTGACCAGCTGCGCGAGAATCCGCACGAAGGCCATGGTGGTGGAGATTTCGCGATCACCGGAACCGTCGAGGATGGCCTTGAGGGTTTCCAGTGGCGGGGTCGGAATGCTGAAGCTCTTGGCGCGGCGCTGAGGCACGAAACCACCCAGGGCGGCACGACGCTCGGCCAGGTAACGGGCTTCGGCGCTGCCTTCTTCGGGTTTGAAGAACGGCAGGTTTTCCAGCTCTTCGTCCTTGACCGGGATGTCGAAGCGGTCACGGAAGTGACGCAGGCTGTCGACGTCGACCTTCTTGGTGTTGTGCGCGGTGTTCTTGGCTTCGCCAGCACCGGTGCCGTAGCCCTTGATGGTCTTGGCCAGGATGACGGTCGGCTGCTCTTTGTGGTTGACCGCCTGGTGGTAGGCTGCATAGACCTTGTACGGGTCGTGGCCACCACGGTTGAGCTTCCAGATTTCGTCGTCGGACAGGTCTTCGACCATGGCCTTGAGTTCTGGAGTATTGAAGAAGTGCTCACGGACGAACGCGCCGTCCTTGGCCTTGTAGTTCTGGTATTCGCCGTCGATGACTTCGTCCATGCGGCGCTGCAGGATACCGTCGACGTCCTTGGCCAGCAGTGGGTCCCAGAAACGGCCCCAGACCACTTTGTTGACGTTCCAGCCACCGCCACGGAACACGCCTTCGAGTTCCTGGATGATCTTGCCGTTGCCGCGAACCGGGCCGTCGAGGCGCTGCAGGTTGCAGTTGATGACGAAGATCAGGTTGTCCAGCTTCTCGCGGCCAGCCAGCGAGATGGCGCCCAGGGATTCCGGCTCGTCGCACTCGCCGTCGCCCATGAAGCACCAGACTTTCTGCTTGCCTGCAGGGATGTAGCCGCGGCTTTCCAGGTACTTCATGAAGCGTGCCTGGTAGATCGCCTGGATCGGGCCCAGACCCATCGAAACGGTCGGGAACTGCCAGAAATCAGGCATCAGCCATGGGTGCGGGTAGGACGACAGGCCTTGACCATCGACTTCCTGACGGAAGTTGTTCATCTGGTCTTCGCTGATGCGGCCTTCCATGAAGGCGCGGGCGTAGACGCCTGGCGAGGCATGGCCCTGGAAGAAGATCAGGTCGCCGCCGTGCTCGTCGGTCGGGGCCTGGAAGAAGTAGTTGAAGCCGATGTCATACAGGGTGGCACTGGAGGCGAAGCTCGAAATGTGGCCGCCCAGGTCCGAGTCTTTCAGGTTGGTGCGCATCACCATTGCAAGCGCGTTCCAACGGACCAACGAGCGAATGCGGCGTTCCATGAACAGGTCGCCAGGCATGCGTGCTTCGTGGGTGACAGGGATGGTGTTGCGGTATGGCGTGGTGATGGCGTATGGCAGCTGGGAGCCACTACGGGTGGCCAGCTCGCCCATACGGGTCATCAGATAGTGAGCGCGGTCTTCGCCTTCTTTGTCGAGAACCGACTCCAGGGCGTCCAGCCATTCCTGGGTTTCGACGGGATCGAGGTCTTGCATGGCTTGCTCCAGGGCGGAAAGGCTTCCAGAATCGGTTGCCTGAGTTTGCGACTGGCCTTTTGGGCAGACGACATGAAATTCTTGGATTACCGGAGAGTGTACCGGCGTTGTGTAGTTTTACTACAAATGAATCACCATTTCATGCTTTTGAAGTGACGAAGCAGTAGTAAAACTACAGAAAAATGGCTCGTGGCCGCAGTTTGGGTTGTGGGATAAAACGATACCGGTGGTCAAAAACAAGTTACGAAAAGGTTTGCTGCGATGGTTTCTGCCAGAGAATCAGGTTTTTCAGCTATTTCTAACTTTTGTACGACAGTCCAACCGTGGCCCGGGTTCCTTCGCCCAATCGCTGCCAATCTTTTCTCGCCGATCAAGGATAGACCATGAGCCTGCCTTCGCTGGTCGATCTGCCAGCCACCCTCGCGCCGCTGGTCAGCCGTAACGAACAATCGCTGCGCGGTGCCGTGGCCCAGCAGCCTGAGCTGTCGCTTGAACACTGGGCGCCAGAGCGCTGGGCGCAGTTTGCCCGGGTCGCGGCGGCGAGCGATTTTGTCCTCGAGCAAAGCCTGCGTGACCCGACCATGTTGATCGAACTGGAGACGAGCGGTGAGTTGGACCGCGCCTTCGCCCCGGGTGAACTGTGCGCGCAGATCAAAGCTGGAACCCAGGTCGCCGAGACTGAAGACGAACTGGCCCGCAATCTGCGTCGCCAGCGCAGCCGCCAGCAGGTGCGGATTATCTGGCGTGACCTGAACCGCCAGGCCGACCTGGTGCAGACCTGCCGTGACCTGTCGGACCTCGCCGATGCCTCCATCGACCAGGCGTACAACTGGCTGTATCCACGCCACTGCCAGCAGTTCGGCACACCCATCGGCCATCGCAGCGGCCAGCCGCAGCACATGGTGGTCCTGGGCATGGGCAAGCTCGGTGCGGTGGAACTGAACCTGTCGTCGGACATCGACCTGATCTTCGCCTTCCCTGAGGGCGGCGAAACCGAGGGGGTCAAGCGCTCGCTGGACAACCAGGAGTTCTTCACCCGACTGGGCCAGCGGCTGATCAAGGCCCTGGACCCGATCACCGTCGATGGTTTTGTGTTCCGCGTCGACATGCGCCTGCGCCCCTACGGCTCGGCCGGCGCCCTGGTGCTCAGCTTCAATGCACTGGAGCAGTACTACCAGGACCAGGGCCGCGACTGGGAACGCTACGCGATGATCAAGGCGCGGGTGGTGGCAGGCGATCAGGTCGCCGGTGCGCAGTTGCTGGATATGCTGCGCCCCTTCGTTTACCGGCGTTACCTGGACTTCTCGGCGATCGAAGCGCTGCGCACCATGAAGCAGCTGATCCAGCAGGAAGTGCGGCGCAAGGGCATGGCCGATAACATCAAACTGGGGGCCGGCGGCATTCGCGAGGTCGAATTCATCGCCCAGGCATTCCAGTTGATCCACGGTGGGCGCGACCTGAGCCTGCAGCAGCGGCCCTTGCTCAAGGTGCTCGCCACCTTGGAAGGCCAGGGCTACCTGCCGCCGGTGGTAATCGCCGAGCTGCGTGAAGGCTACGAATTCTTGCGTTATACCGAACACGCCATCCAGGCTATCGCCGACCGTCAGACCCAGATGCTGCCCGACGATGAACTGGACCGTGCTCGCATCGCCTTCATGCTCGGCTTTGCCGATTGGGCCAGCTTCCATGCGCAATTGATGCACTGGCGCGGACGCGTCGACTGGCACTTCCGCCAGGTGATCGCCGACCCGGATGAAGATGAAAGCGAAGAGGGTGAAGTGATTGTCGGCGGCGAGTGGTTGCCGCTCTGGGAAGAAGCCCAGGATGAAGAGGCCGCCTGCCGCCAACTGGAAGACGCCGGTTTTGCCGACCCGGGCAAGGCCCTCAAGCAATTGGCCGGCCTGCGCGCCAGCCCGCAGTTGCGCGCCATGCAGCGGTTGGGGCGCGAGCGTCTGGATGCCTTTATTCCACGCCTGCTGGCGCAGGCGGTGGAACATGCCGACCCGGACCTGGTACTGGAACGGGTGCTGCCGCTGGTAGAAGCAGTGGCGCGGCGTTCGGCGTATCTGGTGTTGCTTACCGAGAACCCGGGGGCGCTGCGTCGCTTGTTGACCCTGTGCGCGGCAAGCCCATGGATTGCCGAGCAGATCACCCGCTTCCCGTTGCTGCTGGACGAACTGCTTAATGAAGGTCGCCTGTTCAGCCCGCCCCAGGCGCCGGAACTGGCGGCTGAATTGCGCGAACGGCTCACGCGCATTCCCGAGGACGATCTGGAACAACAGATGGAGGCGTTGCGTCACTTCAAGCTGGCCCACAGCCTGCGGGTGGCCGCTTCGGAAATCGCCGGCAACCTGCCGCTGATGAAGGTCAGCGATTACCTGACCTGGCTGGCCGAAGCCATCCTCAACCAGGTGCTGGCCCTGGCCTGGCGCCAGACCGTGGCGCGCCATGGCCAGCCCAAGCGCAGCGACGGCAGCCTATGTGATCCGGGCTTTATTATTGTTGGCTACGGCAAGGTCGGCGGTATCGAGCTCGGCCATGGCTCGGACCTGGACCTGGTGTTCATCCATGACGGCGACCCACAAGCCGAAACCGACGGCGCCAAGCCGATCGACAGCGCCCAGTTCTTCACGCGCCTGGGCCAGCGCATCATTCACCTGCTGACCACCCAGACCAACTCCGGGCAGCTCTACGACGTGGACATGCGCCTGCGCCCTTCCGGTGCGTCGGGCCTGCTGGTCAGCTCGCTGGGTGCCTTCGAGCGCTATCAGCAGAACGAGGCCTGGACCTGGGAGCATCAGGCCTTGGTTCGGGCGCGCGTACTGGCGGGCTGCCCGCAGGTGGGCAAGGCCTTTGAAGAGGTGCGGGCGCGGGTGCTGGGCCAGGCTCAGGACCTGGCCAAGCTGCGTTCAGAGGTCAGCGAAATGCGCGCCAAGATGCGCGACAACCTGGGCACCAAACTCAGCGCCGCCGGTACTGGCGCCAATGCCTTTGATGCGGGTGTGCCCTTCGATATCAAGCAGGATGCCGGTGGTATCGTCGATATCGAATTTATGGTGCAATACGCCGCTTTGGCCTGGTCTCACGACCATCCGGCGATACTGCGCTGGACCGATAACATTCGTATCCTCGAAGAGCTTGAACAAGCCGGATTGATGCCGGCCAGCGATGCGGTGCTGCTGCGCGAGGTGTACAAGGCGTTTCGTTCCGCCGCGCACCGTCAGGCGCTGCAGAAGCAGGCGGGGGTGATCGATGCCGGACAGTTTGTGCAAGAGCGTCGCGAGGTACGGCGGATCTGGGGCGAACTGGGTCTGACATGAGCAGTTGAACCAGGCGAATCAGGCGGCAGGGAGCCTGCCAGGACCACACTACAGCCCGAGTGGCGTACACTGGTCGACATATAGCCTGAATATAAAGAGGGGAGGCCAGGCGGTTCGCGGACAGTCTGTAGCCTCCCTGATCGTTTCTGGATAAAGCATGAGAATTTTGATCATTGGCCCCAGCTGGGTGGGCGACATGGTAATGGCGCAGACCCTGTTCCATTGCCTGAAGCAACAACACCCGGCGTGTGTGATCGACGTGCTGGCCCCCGAGTGGAGCCGGCCGATCCTCGAGCGCATGCCTGAAGTGCGCCAGGCCTTGAGCTTTCCGCTCGGTCACGGGGCACTGGAACTGGCAACCCGCCGGCGTATCGGCAAGTCCCTGGCCGGTCAGTACGACCAGGCCATCTTGCTGCCCAACTCGCTCAAGTCGGCGCTGGTGCCGTTCTTTGCCGGCATTCCCAAGCGTACCGGCTGGCGCGGCGAGCTGCGCTTCGGCCTGCTCAATGATGTGCGCAAGCTCGACAAGGCGCGCTACCCGCTGATGATCGAGCGCTTCATGGCGCTTGCCTATCCGGCTGGCGCCGAGTTGCCCAAACCCTATCCCCGCCCGAGCCTGCAGATCGAAGCGGCCAGCCGCGATGCGGCCCTGGCCAAGTTCGGCCTGGCCCTGGACCGTCCGGTGCTGGCGCTGTGCCCGGGTGCCGAGTTCGGCGAAGCCAAGCGCTGGCCGTCTGAGCACTACGCCAAGGTCGCCGAGGTCAAGATTCGCGAAGGGTGGCAGGTGTGGCTGTTCGGCTCGAAGAACGACCATGCCGTGGGTGAGTCGATCCGCGAGCGGCTGATTCCCGGCCTGCGCGAAGAAGCCACCAACCTCAGTGGCGAAACGTCGTTGGCCGAAGCCATCGACCTGCTGTCGTGCAGCGATGCCGTGGTGTCCAACGATTCGGGCCTGATGCATGTGGCCGCCGCGCTCAATCGTCCGCTGGTGGCCGTGTACGGCTCGACCTCGCCTGGTTTCACCCCACCGCTGGCCGATCAGGTCGAAGTGGTGCGCCTGGGCATCGAGTGCAGCCCCTGCTTTGACCGCACCTGCCGCTTCGGCCATTACAACTGCCTGCGCCAGCTTGAGCCGGAGGCGGTCGTGGCGGCACTGCAGCGCCTCGATGGCCCGACCCTTGTTGATGTCATGGCCGAGGTCGATTAAGTGCGGGTACTGCTGATCAAGACCTCGTCTCTGGGGGATGTGATTCATGCGCTGCCGGCGCTGACCGATGCGGCCCGGGCGATCCCAGGCATTCGCTTCGACTGGGTGGTCGAGGAAGGCTTTGCCGAGATCCCCAGCTGGCACCCAGCGGTGGACAAGGTTATCCCGGTGGCGATCCGCCGCTGGCGCAAGAACCTCTGGCAGACCTTCAAGAACGGCGAATGGCGCCAGTTCAAGCAGCGCCTGCGAGAAACCAAGTACGACCTGGTGATCGACGCCCAGGGCCTGGTGAAGTCGGCCTGGCTGACGCGCTACGTCAAGGCGCCGGTAGCCGGGCTTGACCGCTATTCGGCGCGCGAAGGGCTGTCCAGCCGCTTCTACGACCGGCGCTTGTCGGTGGCCCGCGGGCAGCATGCGGTGGAGCGGGTGCGCCAACTGTTCGGCCTGGCCCTGGGCTATGACCTGCCGGCTGGCCTGGGCGACTACGGCCTGGATCTGAACCGCCTGCAACTGCCCCCGGCCGCACCTTTTGTGGTTTTCCTGCACGGCACCACCTGGGACACCAAGCACTGGCCCGAGGCTTACTGGCGCCAGTTGGCCGAGCGGATGGGCCAGCAAGGGCTCGAGGTGCGCCTGCCCTGGGGCAACCCGGCCGAGCAGGCCCGGGCCGAGCGCATCGCCAAGGGCTTGAACAATTGCCAGGTACTCCCCAAGTTGAACCTGGTTGGTGTCGCTCGCGTCTTGGCCGCTGCCAAGGCCTGTGTCGCCGTCGATACCGGCCTGGGCCATCTGGCGGCGGCACTGGATGTGCCGACCCTGTCACTGTTTGGCCCTACCAACCCGGGCCTGACCGGTGCCTATGGCAAGTCCCAGGTACACCTGGCCAGCGACTTTGCCTGCGCGCCCTGCCTGCAGAAGAAATGCACATATAAACCGAGCGCTGATGATCAGCGCCGGTTCGATCTCAAACGCGAGTGGCCACTGTGCTTCACTCGCCTGAATCCCGAGCGTGTGGCGAGCCAATTGCGCGCGTTGCTGCTGGCTGAGGATGTTCGTTGATGCAACTGGCTTTTGTGCTTTACAAATATTTCCCCTTCGGCGGGCTGCAGCGCGACTTCATGCGCATTGCCCTGGAGTGCCAGCGCCGTGGCCACAAGATCCGCGTCTACACGCTGATCTGGGAAGGCGAGGTGCCTGAGGGCTTCGAAGTACTGGTGGCGCCGGTGAAGGCGCTGTTCAACCATCGTCGCAACGAGAAACTCAGCGCCTGGATGGAAGCCGACCTGGCCAAGCGTCCGGTGGACCGCCTGATCGGCTTCAACAAGATGCCGGGGCTGGATGTCTACTACGCCGCCGACGGCTGCTTCGAAGACAAGGCGCAAACCCTGCGCAATCCGCTGTACCGGCGCTGGGGCCGCTACCGGCACTTTGCCGAGTACGAGCGGGCGGTGTTCGCCAAGGACGCCAAGACCGAAGTCCTGATGATTTCCGAAGTCCAGCAGCCGCTGTTCATCAAGCACTATGACACCCCGCTGGAGCGCTTCCACCTGCTGCCACCGGGCATCTCCCAGGATCGCCGGGCACCGGCCAATGCTGCCGAGATTCGCGCCGAGTTCCGTCGCGAGTTCGACCTGAAAGACGATCAGTTACTGATGGTGCAGATCGGCTCCGGCTTCAAGACCAAGGGTGTCGACCGTAGCCTCAAGGCCCTGGCCGCACTGCCGCCTGCGCTGCGCAAGCGCACCCGGTTGATGGTGATTGGCCAGGACGACCCCAAGGTGTTCCAGTTGCAAAGCGCGACGTTGGGCCTGGGCGATCAGGTGCAGTTCCTGAAAGGACGCAGCGATATCCCGCGTTTTCTGCTTGGTGCCGACCTGCTGATTCACCCTGCCTACAACGAAAACACCGGCACCGTGCTGCTCGAAGCGCTGGTCGCAGGCTTGCCGGTGCTGGTGTCGGCCGTGTGTGGCTATGCCCATTACATTGCCGAGGCCGACAGTGGCCTGGTGCTCGATGAGCCGTTCGAGCAAGAGCAGCTCAACCAGTACCTGCAGCGCATGCTCGAAGATGACGCCGCCCGCGCCGACTGGGCGCGTAATGGCCTGGCCTTTGCCGATACCGCCGACCTCTACAGCATGCCCGAGCATGCTGCCGATGTGATTCTGGCCCCGGAGCGCACATGAAACTGATACTCGCCGAGCCGTTCAAGCGCCTGTGGGCCGGGCGCGATGCCTTCGATGCCGTGGAGGGCCTGCAAGGGCAGGTTTACCGCGAGCTGGAGGGGCGCCGCACCCTTCGCACCGAAGTCGAGGGACAGGGCTATTTCGTCAAGATCCACCGTGGCATCGGCTGGGGCGAAATCTTCAAGAACCTGTTCACCGCCAAGCTGCCGGTGCTCGGTGCCGGCCAGGAGTGGCAGGCCATCGAGCGTTTGCACCAGGTGGGTGTACCGACCATGACCGCCGTGGCCTACGGCGAGCGGGGCAGCAACCCGGCGGCGCAGCATTCGTTCATCGTCACCGAAGAGCTGGCGCCGACCATCAGCCTGGAAGACTTCAGCATCGACTGGGTCAAGCAGCCGCCGGCACCGCGCCTCAAGCGTGCGCTGATTGCCGAAGTGGCGCGCATGACCGGCATGATGCACCGCGCCGGGGTCAATCACCGCGACTGCTACATCTGCCATTTCCTGCTGCACACCGACCGTGAAGTGACGGCCGATGACTTCAAGCTGTCGGTCATCGACCTGCACCGCGCCCAGACCCGTGCCACCATTTCGCGGCGCTGGCGCAACAAGGATCTGGCGGCGCTGTATTTCTCGGCGCTGGACATCGGCCTGACCCGGCGTGACAAGCTGCGCTTCCTGCGCGGTTATTTCCAGCAGCCGCTGCGCCAGATCCTGGCTGAGGAAGCGGCCTTGCTGAGCTGGCTCGAAGGCAAGGCGCAGAAGCTCTACGAGCGTAAACAACGATACGGGGACGCGCTCTGATGGCGGGTTGGACACTGGAGCCTGATTACCAGGCGCTGGCGGCGGATTTTGGCAGTATCGAGGCGGTCTTCGCCCTCAAGGGCGAGCGCCTGACCCACGACCCGCTGAGCGAAGTGATTCGCGTCGAGCGCGGCGGGGTCAACTACTACGTCAAGCGTTACATCGGTGCCGGCAAGGGCCTGCGCCGTTACCTGGGGCGCCCGCGCATCAAGGCCGAGTGGCAGAACCTCAAGCAGTTCGCCAAGTGGGACATTCCTACCGCCGAGGTGGTGGCCTGGGGCCTGGAGCGCAAGGGCCTGGCCTTTGGTCGCGGGGCGATGATCACCCGTGAGTTGCCGCGTACCGAAGACCTCTCGGCACTGGCCGAGCGCAAGGACCCGCGCCTGGCCCAGCGAGGCTGGGTCGATCACATCAGCCGCCAGTTGGCCCGGCACACTCGGGTGATGCACGATCACCACTTCACTCATAACGACTTGAAGTGGCGCAACCTGCTGGTGGATGACCAGGCCACGCTATTCTTCATCGACTGCCCTACCGGCGATTTCTGGTGGGGTTTCATGTTGCGCTACCGGATCACCAAAGACCTGGCCTGCCTGGACAAGGTGGCCAAGTATCACCTGTCGGCTACCCAGCGCCTGCGTTTCTACCTGCAGTACCGCGGGCGTGAGCGCCTGAATGAATCGGACAAGCGCCGCATCCGGCACGTCGTGACGTTTTTCGAGGGACGCGAATGACTGATTTCCTGGCCAGTGCCGACGTGGCGCTGCTCGAGCGCCATGGCCTGAACGGCTTCGACCAACTCTGGGCGCTGCAACTGGATGCGGTGGATGAACCCAACACCGGTCGTGGCGGCTGGAGCAGCGTGTTCCGTCTGGAGCTGGAGGGCAAGGGCTACTACCTCAAGCGTCAGAGCGACTACTTGACCCGTACGCTGCACAGCCCGTTCGGCGAGCCGACCTTTGCCCGTGAGTTCCGCAATATCAGCCGCTACCAGAAGCTGGGGATTCCGGCGTTGCAGGCGGTGTACTACGGCGAGCGCAAGATCGACGGCGAACGCCGGGCCATCCTGATGACCCGCGCCCTGGATGACTGGAGCGACCTCGACGGTCTGCTCGGCCAATGGCCGCAGCTGGACATCGGCCAGCGCCAGGGCATCCTGCGCGCCTGCGGATTGCTTGCACGCACCCTGCACGCAGCTAGCCAGGTGCATGGCTGTTTCTACCCCAAACATATCTTCCTGCGTGCCCGCAGCGATGGCTGGCAGGCGCAATTGATCGACCTGGAAAAAACCCGGCCATTGCTGCTGGGCATGCGCGACCGGCTCAAGGACCTTGAGCCGCTGTTGCGTCGGGCGCCGGTCTGGAGCGAAGCTGAAGTACGCGTGATGCTGTCGTCCTACCTGGACCAGCCCGCCGACAGCCCGCTGGTCGATACCTGGCTGCAGCGCCTTACGCGCCGCCGCCGTGAGAAAGAGGCTCGCTGATGCGTTTGTCCGAACTCAAGGATGCCGGGCGCAGCCCGGACCTGCCCCTGACCATTACCCTGGCCGATGCGGCCGGTAGTGCCGATCTGCAGCTGCTCAGCCTGCTGCGGGTGCTGCCCGGGCAGCGCTATGTGGGCGCCGGGGTGTGGCGTGGCAAACCGGTGCTTGCCAAGTTGTTGGTAGGCAGCAGTGCAGCACGGCATTTTCAACGTGAGCTAGAAGGTGCGCGCCTGCTTGCCGACCAAGGCCTGACCACACCGCTATTGCTGGCCGATGGCTTGCGCGAAGGCGAGGGTGGCTGGCTGCTATTCGAATTCCTCGAAGGCTCGCAAAGCCTTGCCGATGCCTGGGCTGAAGTCGAAGCCTTGCCGCCCCTGGCCGATGAGCAGCAAGCGGTGCTGGGCGAAGCCCTGGCGGCCGTGGCGCAGATGCACGCCAAGGGCCTGTGGCAGGAAGACCTGCACCTGGACAACCTGCTGAGCCATAACGGCCAGCTGTACCTGATCGACGGTGCCGGTATCAAGGCCGAAACCCTGGGCGCGCCGCTGTCGCGCCCGCAGGTGCTGCAGAACCTGGGCGTGCTGTTTGCCCAGTTGCCCAAACGCCTGGAGCCGTTCATTGAAGAGCTGCTGGTGCACTACCTGCTGGCCAATGCCGAACATGCCTTGCCGCTCGAAGCGCTGCAGAAGCAGATCGACAAGGTGCGCAGCTGGCGCCTGAAGGATTATCTGGAAAAGGCCGGGCGCGAGTGCACGCTGTTCAGTGTGGAACGCAGCCCCTCGGGCCTGCGTTCGATCCGTCGCAACGAAGCGCGGGCCTTGCTGCCGGTGCTGGAGCAGGCCGACACGCTGATCGACCAGGGCCACCTGTACAAGACCGGCGGCGCGGCCAGTGTGGCGCGGGTTGAGGTGGATGGGCGGTCGTTGGTGCTCAAGCGCTACAACATCAAGAATACCGCCCACTGGTTCAAGCGCTTCTGGCGCCCGAGCCGGGCCTGGCACTCGTGGATCGAAGGACATCGCCTGGAGTTTCTCGGCATTGCCACACCCAAGCCGCTGGCGGTGCAGGAGCTGCGCTTCATGGGCTTGCGCAGCCGTGCCTACCTGGTGACCGAGTACGCCGACGGGCCGGACCTGATCGAATGCTTTACGCCTTACGTCGAGAGTGGCGAGGTGCCTGAGGCGCAGCTGCAGGCCCTGCAGGCGCTGTTGTCGCAACTGATCCATGAGCGCATCAGCCATGGCGACATGAAGGGGCATAACCTGTTCTGGCAGGATGGCCAATGGTCGCTGATCGACCTTGACGCCATGTGCCAGCATGCGACCCACCTCAGCTTTGCCGCGGCTTTTGCCCGCGACCGGGCGCGTCTGCTGCGTAACTGGCCAAGCGGCAGTGCGCTGCACAAGCGCCTGGATGAGTGTTTGCCCAAGCTGTGAAATGATCGCGGGGCAAGCCAGCGCCTTGTGGGGGCTGGTCTTGCCAGCGATCGGCGGCGAAGCAGGCGTAATACAGTCAACCCTGATTGCAGGTTGCACAGGCCCCATCGCCGGCAAGCCGGCCCCCGCAGTTACCTGCAAAACCCCCGCACGCTGTACCAGGCGGGCAAGCCCAGCCCGACCCAGGCCAGGGCATCCCACCAACCATCCCCCAGCAACGCCGCAAACAACCCTGCAGCACCCAGCAGGGCGATCAGTGCGGGCACCCCGAACACCGACCGCAGGCTTGATGACTTGCGCTTCATCCCGTCACCTGCGCCTGTGCTGCCGGCACTGCAGCCCGGCGCCGAACCACCCACAGGTACACGCCACTGCCCAGTACGATGATCGTCAGCACATCCAGCACGGCCCAGAGGATCTGCATCGGGCGGCCACCGTAGTCACCGAAGTGCAGCGGTTGTGACAGCCCCATGGCATCCATGTACCAGGGCCGTTCGCCCACGGCGGTGACCGCCAGGGTGCTCGCATCGATCAGTACCGGTGTCAGCAGGTGCGCCGTCAGGTGGGTACCGCCTTTCATGAACACCGCGTAATGGTGCTCGCTGGAGAAGCGCGTACCCGGGAAGGCGATGAAGTCCGGCACCATGCCCGGTGCAGCCTCGGCAGCGATGTCCAGCACGCGGCTGACGGGCGCCAGCGCTGTCAGGGGCGGGGCGTCGCGGTAGGGGGCGACCATGGCGCTGAGGCTGTCGTTGCGCCATGCGGCGATGACCAGGTCCGACAGGGCGCTGATAACGCCGGTCACGCCCACCACCAATGCCCAGGTCAGGGTGACGATGCCGATCAGGTTGTGCAGGTCGAGCCAGCGCAGGCGCCGCGATTTCTCGTGGCGCACGGTGGCGAACTTGAGCCGACGCATGAACGGTGAGTACAGCACCACGCCGGAGATGATCGCCACCACGAACAGCACGCCCATGAACGCCAGCAGCAGCTTGCCGGGCAATCCGGCGAACATGTCCACATGCAGGCGCAGCATGGTCAGCATGAAGCCGCCATTGGCCGAGGGCATTTCCACTGCATCGCCGGTGCGGGCATCGAGCATGAAGGTGTGCGACGAGTTGGGCTCGGTACCGGCCGTGGCAGCCATGATCGCGATCACGCCGTTACTGTCGTCTTCATCCCAGCCGAAGTACTGCATCACCTCGCCGGGCCGATGTGCCTCGGCCTTGAGCACCAGTTGCTGGAGGTCCAGCTTCGGTGTGTCGGCCGGCATTTCCTTGAGTTGCGGCGCATCGCCCAACAGGTGGTCGATTTCGTGGTGGAAGATCAGCGGCAAGCCGGTGACCGCCAGCATCAGCAGGAACACGGTGCAGATCAGGCTGGTCCAGGTGTGGATGAAGGACCAGCGGCGTATGGTCTGGCTTTTCATCAGAACTTGTAGTTCACGCTGGCGACCACGTTGCGCTCGTCACCGTAGTAGCACCAGTAACCATCGCAGTTGGCCAGGTAGTCCTTATCGAACAAGTTCTTGGCTTCCACGGCTACGGTCATGCCTTTGAGGGTGCTGACCTTGCGGCCCAGGTCGTAGTGTACCGAGGCGTCGTAGACCGTGTAGGACCCGACATAACCCAGGTCGGTGTTGGTGGTGTTGCCGTAGTTGTCACCCACATAGCGCACGCCACCGCCTACGCCGAAGCCGTCAAGCGCACCGTTGTGCCAAGTGTAGTCGGCCCACAGGGTTGCCTGGTTACGCGGGATCAGTGCCATTCGGTTGCCTTCTTCGCCGGCAGCACCCTTGAGTATTTCGGTGTCGGTGTAGCTGTAGGAACCGATCAGCTTGAGGTTGTCGGTCACCTGGGTGGTGGCTTCCAGTTCGAGACCGCGTACTTGCAGTTCCCCGACCTGGCGAGTGATGTTGCCTTCGGCAACCTTGACGTTTTCCTGGCGCAGGTCATACACGGCAGCGGTATACAGGTTCTTGCTGCCCACCGGCTGGTACTTCACGCCCACTTCGTACTGACGCCCCTCGGTCGGTTTGAACGATTCGGCGGCAGCGACAGCGGCGCCGGTGGTCGGCTGGAACGACTCGGTATACGAGACGTACGGCGTGACACCGTTGTCGAACACGTAGCTCAGGCCGACGTTGCCGGTGAAGGCTTTGTCGCGCTCGGTGCTGGTGGCATCGTTCTGGTTGTGGAAAGTGGTGCCGGTGTGTACCCAGTCTTCACGACCGCCCAGGGTCAGGCGCCAGTTGTCCAGGGCGATCTGGTCCTGGACGTAGAAGCCGGTCTGGTAGGTCTTCTGGCCGTAGTCGTACATGGTGAAGTACGACACGTTGGAGAAGTCCTGGCCGTACGGTGGACGGATTACGTTGCCTGGCGGCACGCTGAAGCTCAGGCCGTAATCCCACTTGTAGTTGGTGTTCGAGCGCTGGTGGTCCAGGCCGATCAACAGGGTATGGGCCAGGTCGCCAGTCTGGAAGTCGGCCTGGAAGTTGTTGTCCACGGCGAACTGGCTGATGTCTTCGTTGACGATGCCGGTTTCACGCGGGACGGTGCCATCGGGCTGGATGGTGCCGTTGTTCATGGTTGCTACGTTGATACCCTGGAACGACAGGTCGCTCTTGGTGTAGCGAAGGTTCTGGCGGAACTGCCAGACATCGTTCAGACGATGCTCGAAGGCGTACCCGAGCGCGTAGTAAGTGCGGTCATAGAATTCCCAGTCCGGGTCGCCCAGGTTCTTGTGGTGAGAGATGTCACCTGCGGGCGAGTCCAGCTTGGTACCTTGCAGCGGCAGGAACTGGCCAGAGATGCCGGTATCGTCCCGGGTGTACTGGGTGATGAAGGTCAGCTTGGTGTCTTCATCCATATTCCAGGTCAGGCTCGGCGCAATGTTGTAGCGCTTGTCTGGAACATGATCGGTTGGTGAGTCACTGTCGCGTACCACCCCGCTGACGCGATAGAGGAACTGGCCCTCATCATCAATCTTGCCGGTGCTGTCGAAATTGAATTGGCGATGGTTGTTGCTACCCACCTGAGCTTCGATCTGGTGGGCGCTTTCAGCCTGCGGACGACGGCTGACCATGTCGAGCATGCCGCCGGGCGGGGTCTGGCCGTAGACCGAGGAGGCTGGCCCGCGCAGCACGGCGATGCGCTCAAGGTTCCAGGGTTCGACTTTCGGGTTGGCGAACGAGCCCTTGGGCAGCGGCAGGCCGTCGAGGAACTGGGTCGGGTCGAAGCCGCGAACGCGCAACCAGTCTGAGCGGGGGTCGGAAGCATAGCCGCTGCTCTGTACGCCGGCGGTGTAGCGCAGGGCATCGTTGAGGTTGAGGACCTGGCGGTCATCCAGTTGCTCGCGGGTGATGACTGTCATCGAGCGCGGGATTTCAACGATGGGCGTATCGGTCTTGGTGCCTGCGGCGGTGCGGGTGGCAGTGAAACCGGTGGCCGGCCCCCAGGCACTTTCATAGTCGCCGGTGGCATTGATGCTGGTTTCCGGCAGCGCCAAGGTGCCCTCGGGGGTAGCGATCAGGCTGTAGGTGCCCGCGCTGCTCTGCTGCAGTTGCAGGCCGGTGCCGCGCAGGGCTGCCTGCAGGGCGCCAGCGCCGTTGTACTGGCCCTTGACCGGCGCCGAGGTGCGGCCTGCGGCCAGGCTCGGGTCCAGGCTCAGGGCGATGCCGGCCTGGCTGGCGATCTGGTTCAGGGTGCTGGACAGCGGACCGGCGGGCAGGTCGTAGCTGCGCATCGCCGACTGCTCGGCAGCGATCAGCGGGCTGCTCGCCAGCGGGGCGGACAGGGCAATGGCCATGGCCAGCAGGCTGGGGCGCAGGAAAGTTTCAAAAGCGCGGGTCATGCAGCGGCTCCTCGACGGATAAGTGCTAACTAGCTTCCTTGCCGAGTGAGTTGGGAAAAGTGACAGGGGTTAGTGAAAATTATTTTGATTTGTATTGCGCAGGGTTCGCGGGGCAAGTCCGCTCCCACAATAGAAGCAGGTTTGCCCCGCATTACTGGCGAGCCACCACCGTGACCCACCATGGGCTGTGTTGCTCGATCTGCACCGGCAAGGTCGGCAGCAGCGAGGTCAGGGCCAGGTTGGTGTCGTTGAGCGGGAAGCTGCCGGTGATGCGCAGATCGGCCACTTCCGGGGCAACGTTCAGGTAGCCGCTGCGGTAGCGGCCCAGTTCGTCGATCAGCTCGCTCAGGCGCACGTTGTCGACCACCAGCATGCCGCGGGTCCAGGCGTCGGCACCCATATTCACGCCGGCGATCTGGCCGAGCTGATCATGGGTCATCAGCACTTGCTGGCCTTCACGCAGGATCTGCTCGTCACCGCTGTCCTGCGGGCGTGCCGCCACGGCTGACTGCAGTACGCTCAGCCGGGTGCCGTCATCCTCCAGCTTGACCAGGAAGCGCGTGCCAAGGGCGCGCATGCGTCCGTCTTCGGTGGCAACCACGAACGGGCGGTCGTCCTTGTGGCCGGTTTCGATGGAGATTTCACCCTCATGCAGCACGATCAGGCGTTCTTTCTCATCGAAGCGGATGTCGACCGCCGAGTGGGTGTTGAGGCTGATCATCGTGCCGTCGGTCAGACGCAGGGTGCGCTGCTCGCCGGTGGCGGTGCGCTGGTCGGCCAGCCAGTAGCCCAGCGACTGGTGCGCGCTGACCCAACTGAGCATGCCCGCCACCAGCACCAGGCTGGCCACGCCGCGGCCCAGCTTGCGCACGCGCTGGCGCAGGCCGGTGCGTGATTGCAGGAGGGCCTGGCGTGCAGGACCCGCCGCGGCACTGAAGCGTTGATCGAGCATGCCCAGTTGCCTCCAGGCCCGGGCATGTTCTTCGTCGGCGGCGTGCCAGCGGGCAAACTCGGCGCGTTCCTCGCTGCTGCCGCTGCCCGAGTCAAGGCACAGCTGCCAGGCGATCGCGGCGTCGAGCACCCGGGCGCTTACCGGCTTGTTGTTCATGTTGGTTCACCGTACAGGGCGATATAGCACTGGCGCATGCCCTGGGCCAGGTATTGGCGCACCCGCGAAACCGAAACCCCCAGGCGCTCGGCGATCTCAGCGTGGTTCAGGCCGTCGAGCCGATTGTACAAGAAGGCCGCGCGCGCCTTGCTCGACAGCTTGCCGAGCAGGCGGTCGATGGCCTTGAGGTCTTCGAGGATCAGGTGTTGTTCTTCCGGGGAGGGCTGTTCGGCTTCAGGGACCAGCATCAGTTCGGCCAGGTAGGCCTGCTCCAGGGCTGCACGACGAAAGTGATCGAACAACAGGCCCTTGGCAATGGCCAGGAGAAACGCCCGGGGTTCGCGCGGTGCAGGCAGCTCATCGCGCCCGAGCAGGCGCACGAAGGTGTCCTGGCTCAGGTCTTCGGCGCGCTCGGCGCAGACGATGTTGCGCCGCAGCCAAGCGAGTAGCCAGCTGCGGTGGTCACGGTAGAGGGTACCGACCAGCTCGCTGTGTGGGCTTTGCACGGACGACAAGACGTTCCCCGAAAATATGCGTTAACTAACGAGAATTATTCGCGATTGTCGCAGAATGTGTTCGCTAAACGCAATTGACGCTCATCGGTTGACGCTAGAAACCGTGGCTCTGGTGCCGTCGGCGCCGCCAGCGTTGCAGGTGCTGGTCGAGCAGTACCGGACTGTCGAGCTGCTGGCGGCGGGCCTGGCTGAAGAGAACCAAGGCAAGTTCCGCAGTGACCATGGCATCGGCACTGGCATTGTGGCGTTCGATGGCCTCCAGTCCGAAGCAGGCTGTCCAATCATCCAGGCCGGCTTCGCGCAGGGTGATCTGCGGGTTGAGCAGGGGCGCAAGCTCGGCAATATCGAAGAAGACATGTTGCAGGCGATAGCCCAGGTGGTCTTTGAGTGCCCGGGTCAGCATGCGCTGGTCGAAGGGCGCGTGAAAGGCCAGCACCGGACTGTCGCCGATAAAGGCCATCAAGTCGAGCAGGGCATCGGCGGGGTCACAGCCGGCCGCGATGGCGCTGGGCCCCAGGCCATGAATCAGCACACTCGAGGTGAGCTTGTGATCGCGCTGGTAGAGGGTACGCTCGAACTGTTGACCGAAGTCGATGGCGCCATCCTCGATCACCACCGCACCGATGGACAGCACCTGGTCGCGGTTGGTGTTCAGGCCGCTGGTTTCCAGATCCAGCACCACCCAGCGCTGACGGCGCAGGGTGTCTTCGCTCAGGGGCGCCGGTGTGGGCAGTTCGCTCACCTGTTGGCGTACGCTGTCTTCGATCTGCCGCGGTCGTAGCCAGGCGAACAGGCTCACAGCTGATACCTCAGGGCCAGGCTGCCTTGCAGGCGCTGGGCCTGGCGCAGGGACTCGCGCAAGATGCGCCGGTCCAGGTGATTGAGGCTGTCGGGGTCGACACGGTTGGAGTAGGGCAGATTCTGGCGGCTCTGCAATTGGTGTTGCTGCATGCGGGTCTGCTGGATGAAGTGGTAGGCCTCCTCATAGGCGGCGCCATCGAGCGGGTCGATCACTTCGCGGGTAACCAGTTCGCGCAGGCGTTCCAGGGTATTGATGGCACTGATGCCGTTGGCCAGGGCGAGCAGCCGCGCGCCATCGACGAAGGGCGTAAGGCCCTGCACCTTGAGGTCGAGTGTGGCCGCTTTGTCGTTGCCTTTGCGGGTTAGCACGAACTCGCGGAAACGTCCCACCGGTGGCCGCTGGCGCAAGGCGTTCTCGGCCATCATGCGCTGGAACAGACGGTTGTCGGCCACTTGTTCAAGGATGCTCTGGCGCAGTTGCTCACAGGCCTCCTCATTGCCCCAGGCCACGCGCAGGTCAAAGTAGATGCTCGATGCCAGCAGGTTTTCCGGGGTGGCCTCGCGGATGAAGGCAGCAAAGCGTCGGGCCCACTCGGCGCGGGACAGGCAAAGCTCGGGGTTGCCGGCCATGATGTTGCCCTTGCACAGGGTAAAGCCGCATTGGGCCAGCCCCTGGTTGATGTGCTGGGCCAGTGGCAGCAGGCGGCCCCGCAACTCGGCGGCGTGGGCCGCGTCGCGGGCTTCGAAAATGATGCCGTTGTCCTGGTCGGTGTGCAGGGTCTGTTCGCGGCGGCCCTCACTGCCAAAGCACAACCAGCTGAAGGGTATGCCGGGATCGCCCTTGTCTTCGATGGCCAGTTCGATCACCCGGCACACGGTGTGGTCGTTGAGCAGGGTGATGATCTGGGTGATCTGCGTTGACGACGCGCCATGGGCCAGCATGCGCTCGACCAACTGGCCGATTTCGCCGCGCAGCGATACCAGGCTTTCGATACGGGTGGCATGGCGGATGGTTCGCGCCAGGTGTACCAGGTCGACCCGTTGTAGCGAGAACAGGTCGCGCTCGGAGACCACGCCGCACAGGCGCTTGTCGTCGACCAGGCAGACGTGGGCGATGTGCCGTTCGGTCATGGCGATGGCCGCGTCGAATGCACTGGCCTGCGGGCTCAGGTAGAACGGATTGGCGGTCATGTGGCCGCCAATGGGCTGGGCGAAGTCGGCGCTGGCATCGGCCACCACCTGGCGCAGATCGCGCAGGGTGAAAATGCCGATGGGAAAGCGCTGGGCATCGACGATCACGATGCTGCCCACTTGTTGCTCATGCATCAGGGCCACGGCTTCGCGCAGTGGTGTTTGCCGGTCGCAGACCACCGGGTGGCGCATGGCCAGTTCACCCAGGCGGGTGTTGAGTGAGTACTGGGTGCCCAAGGTTTCTACCGCACGGCGCTGGACCTGCTGGTTGACCTGGTCGAGCAGGCTGCTCACGCCGCGCAGGGCGAAGTCTCGAAAGGCTTCGGACAGGGCGAACAGGCGGATGAACGCGGCCTTGTTCAGTTGCAGGCAGAAGGTGTCTTCGGCGGCGAGGTGTTCGGTGCGGGTGGCGCGTTCGCCCAGCAGGGCGGCGAGCGGAAAGCACTCGCCGCTGGCGATCTCGAAGGTGGTTTCGGTGCCGGGGCGGGACACGTGCTGGCGCTCACCGACCACACGCCCCTGCTTGACGATGTAAAAGTGCTCAACCGGGCCGTCGCTGGGCTTGATGATGCTGTCTTTGGCTGCATAGAAGCGCAGCTGGCACTGCTCCACCAAAAACGCCAGGTGGGCGTTTTCCATCAGGTTGAACGGTGGAAAGCGTTGCAGAAACTGCAGGGTCCCTTGGATGTTCTGCAGTACTGCAGTCTTTCCTGCCTGGGCGAAGGCGTCCATTTTGCTCATGAACATTTACCGCGTCTTTTGTGTCGGCACATGGGGCGCCGGCCTTGTTGTTTTCGGCTTTCATGGTCGGATGCCAGGCGTCCAGTGCCCATTGGACGTAAGTCTAAATGGTGCGACGGCCAGGGTGAGAATTACGACGGGTGTCAAATTCTCGTCGACGGTGGGTTGCAAGCCGATCAAAAGCGGTCTGAACTTGATTCAAGGGAAATTTTTCGAGCGTTTTTCAACGAGACGGCCATGCCTGACCAAGACGACATACTGAGTGACGCCGAGCGTGAAGCACTGGCGGCAGTGACTGCGCCCACTGCTGGGCCGCAGAAGGTATTGATCGTCGATGACAATCAACAGGCCCGTGAAGCTCTCGCCAGTTACCTCAAGAGCAGAGGCATCCAGTGTCTGACCGCGCAGAATGCCGAGCGGGCGTTGGCGTGCCTGAACGGCGAGCGGGACATTGGCTTGTTGATTACGGATTTGCGCATGGAGCCCTTCGATGGGCTGGAGTTGATTCGGCAGATTCGCGAATCGGATAAAGCAGCGTTGCCGATCATTATTGTGTCCGGCGATGCCGATGTGCCAGACGCCATTGCGGCGATGCACTTGAGTGTCGTCGACTTCCTGCTCAAGCCGATCGATCTGGAACGTTTGATGGTGCTGGTGCGCAGGGAGCTGGGAATCAAATGATCGCGGGGCAAGCCTGCTCCCGTAGGAGCGGCGGTGCGATGTCTCGACTTGCCCCGCGATTGTTCACTTACAGACCGTTCTTGGCCTTGAACTCACGACGACGACGATGCAGCACTGGCTCGGTGTAGCCGTTTGGCTGCCTGGTGCCTTCGACGACCAGTTCGACCGCCGCCTGGAAGGCGATGTTGTTGTCGAAGTCTGGTGCGAGCGGGCGGTACAGCGGGTCGTTGGCGTTCTGCTTGTCGACCACCGGTGCCATGCGCTTGAGGCTTTCCAGTACCTGGGCCTCGGTGACAATACCGTGGCGTAGCCAGTTGGCCAGCAGTTGCGCAGAGATACGCAGGGTGGCGCGGTCTTCCATCAGGCCGACATCATTGATGTCCGGTACCTTCGAGCAACCCACGCCCTGGTCGATCCAGCGCACGACATAGCCAAGGATGCCCTGGGCGTTGTTGTCCAGCTCGTTGCGCTTTTCTTCTTCCGACCAGTTGGTGTCGGTGGCCAGCGGAATAGTCAGGATGTCATCAACCGACGCCGGGGCGCGCTTGGCAAGCTCGGCCTGGCGGGCGAACACGTCGACCTTATGGTAGTGCAGCGCGTGCAGCGCGGCGGCGGTCGGCGACGGAACCCAGGCGGTGTTGGCACCGGCCAGCGGGTGAGCGATCTTCTGCTCGAGCATGTCGGCCATCAGGTCCGGCATGGCCCACATGCCTTTACCGATCTGGGCGCGGCCTTGCAGGCCGGTAGCCAGGCCGATATCGACGTTGGAGTTCTCGTAGGCGCCGATCCACTTCTGGGTCTTCATGGCGCCCTTGCGCACGACGGCGCCGGCTTCCATGGAGGTGTGGATTTCATCACCGGTGCGGTCGAGGAAGCCGGTGTTGATGAACACCACGCGCTCGCTGGCAGCCTTGATACAGGCCTTGAGGTTGACCGTGGTACGGCGCTCCTCGTCCATGATGCCGACCTTCAGGGTGTTGCGCTTGAGGCCCAGCACGTCTTCGATGCGACCGAACAGCTCGTTGGTGAACGCCGCTTCTTCGGGGCCGTGCATCTTCGGTTTGACGATGTACACGGAACCGGTGCGGCTGTTCTTGCGGCTGGTGTTGCCGTTGAGGTTGTGGATCGCCGCCAGGTTGGTGACCAGGCCATCGAGGATGCCTTCCGGCACTTCGTTGCCGTCCTTGTCGAGGATGGCGTCGATGGTCATCAAGTGACCGACGTTACGCACGAACAGCAGCGAACGACCGTGCAGGGTAACCGAGCCACCGTTGGGCGCGGTGTATTCGCGGTCCGGGTTCATGGTGCGGGTGAAGGTCTGGCCGCCCTTGCTGACGCGTTCGGACAGGTCGCCTTTCATCAGGCCCAGCCAGTTGCGGTAGATCACCACTTTGTCATCGGCATCGACGGCGGCGACGGAGTCTTCGCAGTCCATGATGGTGGTGAGGGCGGCTTCCATCAGCACGTCCTTGATACCGGCCGGGTCGGTCTGGCCAACCGGGGTGCTGGCATCGACCTGGATCTCGAAATGCAGGCCGTTGTGCTTGAACAGGATAGCGGTCGGTGCCGAGGCATCGCCCTGGTAGCCGATCAGTTGCGCGTCATTGCGAAGGCCGCTGTTGCTGCCGCCCTTGAGGGCAACGACCAGCTTGCCGCCTTCGATACGGTAAGCGGTGGAATCGACATGGGAGCCGGCAGCCAGTGGCGCGGACTCGTCGAGGAAGGCGCGGGCGAAGGCGATTACCTTGTCGCCACGGACCTTGTTGTAGCCTTTGCCTTTTTCCGCGCCACCTTCTTCGCTGATGGCGTCGGTGCCGTACAGGGCATCGTACAGCGAGCCCCAACGGGCGTTGGAGGCGTTCAGGGCAAAGCGCGCATTCATCACTGGCACAACCAGCTGCGGGCCTGCCATGCGGGCAATTTCGTCATCGACGTTCTGGGTCGAGGCCTGGAAGTCTGCAGCTTCTGGCAGCAGGTATCCGATGTCCTGGAGGAAGGCTTTGTAAGCCACGGCATCGTGAGCCTGGCCTTTGCGCGCCTGGTGCCAGGCATCGATCTGCGCCTGCAGTGCGTCACGCTTGGCCAGCAGTGCTTTGTTCTTTGGAGCGAGGTCATTGATGAGTTTTTCTGCCCCCACCCAGAACTGCTCGGCGTTGACGCCGGTTCCGGGAATGGCTTCGTTGTTCACGAAGTCGAACAGGACTTTGGCGACCTGAAGGCCACCGACTTGAACGTGTTCAGTCATTGCTTGCCTCACTCTGCTCAGCTATTCAGCTCTTCTATTTAAGCCTTGCGCGCTTCTCTAAACACGGCACCAGAACTTGCCCTCTGGGCGACTGGGTGCGGCCCGCCAGACGGGCTGGCGAGCGGTTGCGTATTTTCACAGGCGCCTTTGGCAGACATCGATTCGACGTTTTGTAGTCCGCGCTGCGGCATACTACATGATGCGCTGCGGTTGTGAAAATCAGACTAAATACGTCGTTCTGCGACCATTTGGTCGCAGAGGGTCACGCTGGGAGACAGTATGTTCTCAAAAAAGTGGCAGATTGTTCCAGATAAATCTTGAAACAGTACACGATTTGTTCTGAAGGCCAGCTGCGGCAGGTTGCCGCGCCTTGCCTATACTTTCTGCGCGCCCTTGATTTTCGGGCGTCCAACGGCAACCAGCAGAGGTAAGGCGCGTGGATCATCTCGTATTGACAGTAATCGCCCCGGACAAGGCAGGCCAGGTCGAGCGTATCGCCGAGTGCATTGCCGAGCATAACGGTAACTGGCTGGAGAGTCGCATGTCGCGCATGGCCGGGCAATTTGCCGGGATCCTGCGGGTGGCGGTGCCGGCGGAGTCCTATGACGAACTGGTCGAGGCGCTACAGGCCCTGGGCAAGTACGACATCCGCGTGCTGATCGCCGAAAGCGGCATTGAGCCTTCGTGTACCTGGAAGCCGATCGCAATGGAACTGGTGGGCAACGACCGCCCCGGCATTGTGCGTGACATTACCCGACTGTTGGCCGAGCAAGGGGTCAACCTCGAGCGCTTTACCACCGATGTGCGGCCGGCACCGATGAGCAGCGAGCCACTGTTCCATGCCGATGCCCTGCTGGCCATGCCGCTGACGTTGTCCCTGGATAGCCTGCAGGTCAAGCTCGAGGCGCTGGCCGACGATTTGATGGTGGAACTCAAACTGCGTCCGGAAGAATAGTTATCCCGTTTTGCCGGGGACCGGCCTGTGGATAAGCTGGGGGAAGCCGGCGCCAGCCCTTGCAGGCCGTGGCTTAGCCGCAACTGAGCAAAAAATCACCAATAATCAGTGGCTTGTGCACAAAGCGCGGGGATGAGGGTGTGGATAACCTTGGGAGAGGTTGCTGTAGGCCACGTATTACGTGGCCTACAGCGGTTTGTGTGTTTTTTGATCAGCTGCGCCGGCGCAAACTCAGCCAGGCGTCGACACTGTAGAGGGCCAGGCCCGCCCAGATAAACATGAAGGCAACCAGGGTGCTGCTCGACAGGTGTTCACCGAACAGCAGCACGGCTTGCAGCAATACCAGGGTGGGCGCCAGGTACTGCAAGAAGCCCAAAGTAGTGTAGGGCAGATGCCGGGCGGCGGCGTTGAAACACACCAGCGGGATCAGCGTAACCGGTCCTGCAGCCATCAGCCAGAGCGCTTCGGTGCTGCTGTAGAAGCTTGGCTGGGCGCTGGCGGCCAAGGGGTTGAGCAGCAGCCAGCCGATGGCGAGGGGTACCAGCATCCAGGTTTCCACCACAAGCCCGGGCA
The DNA here is from genome assembly GCF_040438935.1 of Pseudomonas vranovensis. Taxonomy (NCBI): domain Bacteria; kingdom Pseudomonadati; phylum Pseudomonadota; class Gammaproteobacteria; order Pseudomonadales; family Pseudomonadaceae; genus Pseudomonas; species Pseudomonas vranovensis. Next base: position 5,396,467 of record NZ_CP159259.1, read on the forward strand.
GGGCCGCGACCGGCGCCTGCTTGCGGATCAGGCCGTAGAAGCCGAAGCTCAGCGCCAGCACCAGCGAAACCCAGGGCAAGCTGCCCACCTGCCAGACCTGCTGCGCCACACCGATCGCCGCCAGCCCGACCGCCACCCATTGCAGCCTTCTTAGCCGCTCGCCGAGCAACAACATGCCCAGCAGCACGTTGATCAGCGGGTTGATGTAGTAGCCCAGGCTGGCTTCGAGCATCCGGCCATTGTTTACCGACCACACATAGGTCAGCCAGTTGCCGGCAATCAACGAGCCGCTCAATGCCAGTATGGCGAGGCGCTTGGGGTTTTCGCGCAGTTCACGCCACCAGCCCGGGTGCTTCCACACCAAGAGCAACAATGAGCCGAACAGCGCCGACCAGAGTATCCGGTGAACGATGATTTCTACGGCGGGCACGCTTTGCAGCGCTTTGAAGTAGAGGGGGAACAAGCCCCAGATGATGTAGGCGCTCAGGCCCAGGATGTACCCGCGGCGCGGGTTGGCGGCGTGCATGCAGATTCCTTGCTTAGGCAGCTAACTAAAAGCAGTGGCTATTGTAGACAGTCTGGCCCGCGCATCAGAACAATTTCAGTGGCTCTTCATCCAGGGCAGCCATCTGCTCACGCAGGGCAAGGATCTGATCGCCCCAATAACGCTCCTGGCCAAACCAGGGGAAGCTGCGCGGGAACGCCGGGTCATCCCAGCGGCGTGCCAGCCAGGCGCTGTAGTGCAGCAGGCGAAGGGCGCGCAACGGCTCGATAAGTGCCAGTTCGCGCGGATCGAAATCATGGAACTCGTTGTAGCCATCCATCAGTTCGGCCAATTGCCCAAGGCGCTCCTGGCGGCTGCCGGCGAGCATCATCCACAGGTCCTGGACGGCTGGGCCCATGCGGCAGTCGTCGAGGTCGACGATGTGAAACACCTCGTCACGGCACATCATGTTGCCGGGGTGGCAGTCACCGTGCAGGCGGATGGTCTGGTGCGGGGTGTTGGCATATACGGCTTCGACCTGCTTGAGCAGGTCGCGGGCTACCGATTCGAACGCCGGCAGCAGGCTCTTGGGCACGAAATTGCCTTCAAGCAGGGTGTTCAGTGAGGCATGGCCAAAGTTATCCACTGCCAGGGCTTCACGGTGCTCGAAGGGGCGTGTGGCGCCCACACCATGCAAACGACCCAGCAGTTGCCCGAGGCGATAAAGCTGGTCCAGGTTGCCTGGTTCCGGTGCGCGGCCGCCGCGGCGGGGGAACAGGGTGAAGCGAAAGCCGCTGTGCTCGAACAGGGTTTCGCCGCTGTGGATAAGGGGTGCCACCACAGGCACGTCGCATTCAGCCAGTTCGGCGGTAAAGCTGTGCTCTTCGAGGATTGCCGCATCGGTCCAGCGATCCGGGCGGTAGAACTTGGCAATCAGCGGCTCGCTCCCTTCGATGCCTACCTGGTAGACGCGGTTCTCGTAGCTGTTGAGTGCCAGCACACGGGCATCGCTGAGAAAGCCGATGCTTTCCACGGCGTCGAGGACCAGGTCGGGGGTCAGTGTTTCGAAGGGGTGGGACATGTTCGCTCCTGCTGTGCGGCAGGTGGCCGCATCATGCAGGCATGGTACCTCACATCCTTGTGGGAGCGGCGCTGCGACGTCTTGACTTGCCCCCGCGATAGCGTTGTGTCTGGGATATCGCTTTCGCGGGGCAAGTCGAGACGTCGCACCGCCGCTCCTACAGAGGTTTTTGTGCGGAGGTCAGGTGCCGACGATGCCGCCATCTTCTCGGCTGATGGCCATGACCGATGAGCGCGGCTTGCCGTTGGGCTGATGATCCGGGAAGGTCGAGCCCCCGGTTTCGCCTGGGTGCTGAATGCCAACGAACAGGGTGCGATGGTCTGGGGCAAAGGCGATGCCGGTCACTTCACAGGCCACGGGGCCGACCATGAAGCGACGGATCTCGCCACTCACCGGGTCGGCACAGAGCATCTGGTTGTTGCCCATGCCGGCGAAGTCGCCGGCATTGCTGTAATCGCCGTCAGTGAGAATCCACAGCCGGCCATCGGCATCGAAACCCAAGCCATCCGGGCTGTTGAACATGTTCTGCGGGGTGATGTTGCTTGATCCGCCCTTGGCGTCGCCCGCATGCACGGAGGGGTTGCCGGCGACAACGAACAGGTCCCAGTCAAAGCTCATGGCGCCGTGGTCATCCTCGGTTTCACGCCAGCGCAGGATTTGCCCGTAGAGGTTTTTCTCCCTTGGGTTGGGGCCGCCGGCCGGTTGGCCTTCTTCGCCGCGTTTGGCGTTGTTGGTCAGGGTGCAATAGACCTGGCCATCCTTGGGGCTGACCACGATCCACTCCGGGCGGTCCATGCGCGTGGCCTTGAGCTGGCTGGCGGCCAGGCGGGCGTGGATCAGCACCTGGGCCTGGCTGGCAAAACCATTGGCGGCGTTCAGGCCATTCTTGCCGTGGCTCAGCTCCAGCCATTGGCCTTTGCCACGCGGGTGATCGGCATTGTTGTCGCCATCGTCGAAGCGGGCGACATACAGGGTGCCGTGGTCGAGCAGATTACGGTTGGCGCTGGGGTTCTTGTGATCGATGCGGTCGCGGCTGATGAACTTATAGATGAACTCGCCCCGTTCATCGTCGCCCATGTAGACCACTGCTCGGCCATCGCCGGTTTCGCCAAGGGCGGCGTTCTCGTGCTTGAAGCGACCCAGCGCGGTGCGCTTGACCGGCGTTGAATCTGGATCGAACGGATCGATTTCCACCACCCACCCATGACGGTTCAGCTCATTGGGATTCTTTGCCAGGTCGAAGCGCGGGTCATGTTGATGCCAGCCCACCTCTTTGCCGGTGACCGATGCGCCGTAGCGTTTCTGTCCGGCATCAAACGCCTGCGCTGTGTCGCTGCTGCCAAAGCAATCAGTAAAGTTCTCTTCGCAGGTCAGGTAGGTGCCCCACGGCGTCTTGCCGTTGGCGCAGTTCTGGAAGGTGCCCAGCACTTTGCGGCCGCTGTTGTCTGCTGCGGTTCTAAGCAAGGCATCGCCTGCGGCAGGGCCGCTGACGCGAATGGGCGTGTTGCCGTGGATGCGCCGGTTGTAGGGTGAACCCTGGACGAACTGCCACTGGCCGTTGCTGCGCTTGACCTCGATCACCGAGACGCCTTCGGCCGCCTGGGCCTTGTGCACCTCTTCTGCCGAGGTCGGCTGACCACCGTGGGCGAACAGGTAGCGGTAGTTGGTGTATTCGTTGTTGATCGCCATCAGCGCACGGTTGTCGTCACCTGGGAAGGGGAACAGGCTCATGCCGTCGTTGTTGTCACCAAACTGCAGTTCCTGGGCCTTGGCGCTGCCATTGCCTGACACATCGAAGGCCGGCGAGTCTGCGTGCAAGGGCTGGCCCCAACTGATCAGCACCGAGGCTTTGTAGCCCGGCGGCAGGCTGATGCTGTCGGCGCTCGCAGCCGGAATGCCGGTGAAACCAAGCAAGCTGCTGTTGGCGGCGCCGACGCTGGCGGCCATGACGCTGCGGCTGAGCAGATTGCCGCTCAGGAACAGGGCGGCCCCGCACAGGGCGCCGGCTCCGATGAAACGGCGACGGCTGAGGTTGACCAGCTGTTCGAGGTCGGTTTGCTGGTGTTCTTCTAATAGGTTCATGACAGGCTTCCTGCGGTTTTGGCAGTCACCTTAGTCAGGGGTTGTGACGGTTTTGTGTCGGTTTTTACAACGGTGTGCCGATGAGCACATAGGACGGCTGGAACTGGACGCGGATTCCGCTGCCGGCAACAACGCCACGGGCTTTGAGCCAGGCGGGTTCGGCAAAGGTACACAGGGTCTGGCCGTTGCACAGCGTCAGGCGAACTTCGCTGGGGTCGGGCGCGTTGTCGAGCAGTTCCTCGACCGTGGCCTGCAGGCAGTTGTAGCCCTCCAAAGGTGGCTCCTGCGGACTGAGCAGGCTCAGCCAGCCGGCTTTGATCAAGGCCACCACGGTGGTGCCCGGGGTCAGTTCCAGGCGCTGGGTACTGTCGCGGGTGATCAGCGCATCGATGCTCAAGTCGCCCGCCAGGGCCAGGGTGATCCGGTCGTAATGCCCTTGTGCCTCGATGGCGCTGACTCGGCCATGCAACTGGTTCCGGGCACTGGTGCGCAGCATCAGGCGGCCCAGCAGGTCGAGGTCGCTGGCGTCTTCTGCGGCCTCCAGGATCTGAGTCTGCAGGGCTTGCAAGTGCTGGTACAGGCGCAGTACCCGTTGACCCTCCTGGGACAGTTTTGCCCCGCCGCCACCACGGCCACCCACGCTGCGTTCCACCAGCGGTTTGGCGGCCAGGTTGTTGAGCTCGTCAATAGCATCCCAGGCCGCTTTGTAACTCATCCCGGCGCTTTTTGCGGCACGGGTGATCGAGCCTTGTTCGGCGATGTGCTGCAGCAACGCAATACGTTGCGGGCGGCGAACGATGTGCTGGGTGAGCAGGGCGGGCAAGGACATGAGTGATGGCAGGCATACAGGAATTGTCGAGGGTGAAAAGTGCCCGCACCCTGGCGGCAAGTCAAGCGCTGCCGGGCTTGGCCGTGCGCGCCAGGCAATAGACATCGACCCGCCGGGCACCGGCCTTGAGCAGCAGGCTGGCCAGGGTCTGGGCAGTGGCACCGGTGGTCAGCACATCGTCGATCAAGGCCAGGTGGCGGCCTTCGATGGTATGGGCATTGGTGACGATAAAGGCCTGGCGCAGGTTGCGCTTGCGTGCCCGGGCTTTCAAGCCTTGCTGCGCCGGCGTATCGAGCAGGCGCTTGAGCACTTGCTCATTGGAAACGATGCCGGTGTGACCGCTCAGCCAACTCGCCAGCATCGCCGCCTGGTTGTAGCCGCGCTGGCGCAAACGGCGCGGGGCCAGGGGCACGGGTATCAACAACGCCGGACGTGGCAGGCCTTCGCTGTAGCGATGGCACAACCAGCGGCCGAGCAACTGGGCCAGCAGATGCCCCATTGGCCATTGGCTGTTGTATTTGAAGCGGCTGATCAGCGTATCCAGTGGAAAGCCGTAATGCCAGGGGGCTTCGACCCTGAAGAAGGCCGGTGCGCGGCGGCGGCATTGGGCACAGGTCAGGCCTTGCATCGGCAAGGGCAGGGCGCAGACCTGGCAACCGTCCTGCAGCCAGGGCAGCTCGGCCTCACAGGCGACACACAGCGGGTAGGGCTGTTCGGCGGGGTCATTGCAGAGCAAACAGAGATGGTTACTATTTAACCACTTGTAAACCATGCGTTTGAGTCGTGGTTGACAGCGCATCAGGCTTCCTTAACTATGCGAACTATCCGTGATGCGCTGGCGGGCTTCCTGTACCGGCGCCAGACAAAGCCTAAACAAGGAACCGCCGATGAGCGCCAGTACAACTGCAACAACACGTCACGACTGGACCCTGGCCGAGGTCAAGGCGCTGTTCCAGCAACCGTTCAACGATCTGCTGTTCCAGGCGCAAACCGTGCATCGCGCGCACTTCGACGCCAACCGCGTCCAGGTCTCCACCCTGCTGTCGATCAAGACCGGCGCCTGCCCGGAAGATTGCAAATATTGTCCACAGTCCGGCCACTACAACACCGGACTGGAAAAGCAGAAGCTGATGGAAGTGCAGAAAGTCCTTGAAGAGGCGGCCCGGGCCAAGGCCATCGGCTCGACCCGTTTCTGCATGGGCGCAGCCTGGAAGCATCCGTCGGCCAAAGACATGCCTTACGTGCTGCAGATGGTCAAAGGGGTCAAGGCCATGGGCCTGGAAACCTGCATGACCCTGGGCAAGCTCGACCAGGAGCAGACCCAGGCCCTGGCCGAAGCCGGGCTGGACTACTACAACCACAACCTCGACACCTCGCCAGAGTTCTACGGCAGCATCATCACCACCCGCACCTACGGCGAGCGCCTGCAGACCCTGGCCTATGTGCGCGATGCAGGCATGAAGATCTGCTCGGGCGGGATCCTCGGCATGGGCGAGTCGCTGGATGACCGCGCCGGCCTGCTGATCCAGCTGGCCAACCTGCCGGAGCATCCGGAGTCGGTGCCGATCAACATGCTGGTGAAGGTCGCCGGTACGCCGCTGGAAAATGCCGAGGAGGTCGACCCGTTCGACTTTATCCGCATGCTTGCCGTCGCTCGCATCCTGATGCCGAAATCCCATGTGCGTCTGTCTGCCGGCCGTGAGGCGATGAACGAGCAGATGCAGGCATTGGCCTTCTTCGCCGGCGCCAACTCGATTTTCTACGGTGAAAAACTGCTGACCACCGCCAACCCCCAGGCTGACAAAGACATGCAGTTGTTCGCCCGCCTGGGCATCCAGCCTGAAGCCCGCGAAGAGCATGCCGACGAAGTGCATCAGGCCGCCATCGAACAGGCCCTGATCGAGCAGAAGAGCACCGAGCTGTTCTACAACGCTGCCTCGGCCTGAGGCGGTCATGGCCTTTGATCTTCGCGCGCGGCTGGAGCAACGCCGCGCCGCTGACCTGTACCGTCAGCGTCCTCTACTGCAAAGCCCGCAAGGCCCGCATGTGGTGGTCGATGGCCAGCCGTTGCTGGCGTTCTGCAGCAACGATTACCTGGGGCTGGCCAATCATCCCGAGGTGGTCGCCGCCTGGCGTGCCGGCGCCGAACGCTGGGGGGTAGGCGGCGGTGCCTCTCACCTGGTGATCGGCCACAGCACTCCACATCACGAGGTGGAAGAAGCGCTGGCCGAACTGACCGGCCGGCCGCGCGCGCTGCTGTTCACCACTGGCTACATGGCCAACCTGGGTGCTGTGACAGCACTGGTCGGCCAAGGCGACACGGTGCTGCAGGATCGTCTCAATCACGCCTCGTTGCTCGATGCCGGGCTGCTCAGTGGGGCGCGCTTCAATCGCTATCTGCATAACGACCCGACCAGCCTGGCCAACCGCCTGGGCAAGGCGGTGGGCAACACCCTGGTGGTCACCGACGGGGTGTTCAGCATGGACGGCGACATCGCCGACCTGCCGGCGCTGGCGGCCACGGCCACGGCCCGTGACGCCTGGTTGATGGTTGACGATGCCCACGGCTTTGGCACCCTGGGCCGCAATGGCGGCGGGGTCGTCGAGCATTTCGGCTTGAACCACGAACAGGTGCCGGTGCTGATCGGTACATTGGGCAAGGCGTGTGGCACTGCCGGTGCATTCGTCGCGGGCTGCGAAGCGTTGATCGAGTGCCTGATCCAGTTCGCCCGTCCCTACATCTATACCACCAGCCAGCCCCCGGCCCTCGCGTGCGCCACCTTGCGCAGCCTACAACTGCTGCGCAGCGAGCATTGGCGGCGTGAGCACCTGGCCGCGTTGATCCAGCAGTTTCGCAGCGGTGCCGAGCAGATCGGCCTGCAGTTGATGGACAGCTTCACGCCGATCCAGCCGATCCTGATTGGCGACAGCGCCCGGGCCTTGCGCCTGTCGCAGATGCTGCGCGAGCGCGGTTTGCTGGTGTCCGCGATTCGCCCGCCGACCGTACCGGCGGGCAGCGCGCGCCTGCGGGTTACCTTGAGCGCGGCGCACAGTGAGGCGCAGGTGCAGCTATTGTTGGATGCATTGGCTGACTGTTATCCGCTGCTGGAGCCTGCTGATGCGTAATCACCTGATTCTGTTGCCAGGCTGGGGCCTGGGTAGTTCTGCCTTGCAGCCTTTGGTGGCCACCCTGCGGGCAATTGACCCGGGATTGCAGGTGGAGATTCAGGCGCTGCCGAGCCTTGCCTCCCATGAGCCGAAAGACTGGCTCGACCGGCTGGACCGCCAGTTGCCACGCCATGTCTGGCTGGGGGGCTGGTCGCTGGGCGGCATGCTCGCCGCCGAACTGGCCGCACGGCGTGGCGATGATTGCCGCGGCTTGATCACCCTGGGCAGCAACCTCAGTTTTGTCAGCCGCCCGGACTGGCCTCATGGCATGGCTGTAGATACGTTCCAGACCTTCCTTGAAGGTTGTCGCTATCACACCCAGGTCACCCTAAAGCGCTTCGTGTCGCTGTGCAGCCAGGGGGCAGAAGCGCCACGCAGCCTGGCGCGCCTGCTCGGCGCCAGCCTGCCGGAGCCTGCGCCAGAGCTGTTGGTGGCCGGCCTCGAGGTGCTCGGCAAGCTCGATACCCGGGCCGCGTTGCAAGCCTACGGCGGCCCACAACTACACCTGTTTGCCGGGCGCGACGGTCTGGTGCCGGCCGAGGTTGCCGGGGTGTTGCTGGAAGAACTGCCCGACGTGGAAGTCGGGTTGCTGGAAGACAGTGCTCATGGTTTTGTGATGGAAACACCTCATGAGTTGGCGGCGGCAATCAAGGCCTTTGTACATGAGAGTGGCGATGACTGATCTTTCCCAACCGAGCTTGCCCGGTGCACTGCCTGACAAGCGTCAGGTGGCGGCCTCGTTTTCCCGTGCTGCAGCCAGCTACGACAGCGTCGCAGACTTGCAACGGGCGGTGGGCAACCGGCTGCTTGAGCAGTTGCCCAATGCCCTCGAACCCCGGCAATGGCTGGATCTGGGTAGCGGCACGGGCTGTTTCAGCCGCGCCTTGCAGCACCGCTTCCCACAGGCAAGCGGCATTGCGGTGGACATCGCCGAAGGCATGCTGCAGTACGCACGAACTCTGGGCGGGGCGCACTACCATGTGGCCGGCGATGCCGAGCGCCTGCCGTTGCGCGATGCGGGGGTCGAGCTGATCTTCACCAGCCTCGCAGTGCAGTGGTGTTCAGACTTTCGTGCTGTGCTTGCCGAGGCTCATCGAGCCTTGCGGCCGGGCGGCGTGCTGGCGTTTGCCAGCCTGTGCGTTGGCACTCTGCATGAGCTGCGCGCGAGTTGGCAGGCGGTGGACGGGTTGGTGCATGTGAACCGATTTCGGCAAATGGCGGACTATCAGCGGTTGTGTGCCGAGAGCGAGTTGCAGGTGCTGAGCCTGGAGACCCGGCCCCATGTGCTGTACTACCCCGACCTGCGCAGCCTTACCCACGAACTCAAGGCGCTGGGTGCGCACAACCTCAACCCCGGGCGTCCTGCCGGTTTGACCGGACGGGCGCGCATGCAGGGTTTACTGCTGGCCTACGAACAATTTCGTCAGGCGCAAGGGCTGCCCGCCACCTATCAAGTGGTCTACGGTGTACTGCAAAAGCCGTTGCTAGAAGGGGAGTGAGATGAGCCCAGCCTATTTCATCGCAGGCACCGACACCGATGTCGGCAAGACCACAATTGCCGCTGGGTTGCTGTATGCGGCGCAACAAGCGGGCTTGAGTACCCTGGGGGCGAAGCCGGTGGCGTCGGGGTGCACTGTCACGCCGAAGGGGCTGCGCAATGACGATGCTCTGGCATTGATTGCGCAGAGTTCGCTCAAGCTGCCGTATGCACAGGTCAATCCCTTCGCCTTCGAGCCTGCCATCGCGCCACACCTGGCAGCCCGTGAAGCGGGGGTGGCGTTGAGTGTGCAAGCGCTGTTGGCGCCCATGCGCCAGATTCTGGAGCAGGGCGCGGACTTCACATTGATTGAGGGGGCCGGGGGCTGGCGTGTGCCGTTGTCGGGCCAGGCCAATCTGTCGGACCTGGCTATTGCCTTGAGGCTGCCGGTGATTCTGGTGGTAGGCGTGCGCCTGGGGTGCATCAACCATGCATTGCTCAGCGCCGAGGCCATCGCCCGTGATGGTTTGCAACTGGCCGGTTGGGTGGCCAATATCGTCGATCCGCGTACTTCACGCCTGGAAGAAAACCTCGCCAGCCTTGCCGAGCGTCTGCCGGCACCGTGCCTTGGGCGGGTGCCAAAACTCAAACAGGCTTCGGCAGAGTGGGTAGCCGAGCACCTGCAACTGGACTTGCTGGACTAGCCTGTGTCTATCGGGTGGCTACATGCCATTACTGATTTCAACGGGCCTTTTGCCGCGAGGTTTGCTTCAATGGAGGCTGTTCGCCTTCAGCGACAGGGAGTTTTGACATGGAAATCTCGGGCAGCTCAGTGTTTTATGCCGGCCTTGGCGCGATGCAGGCCGGGCATCAGCGCGTCGATCAAGCCGCCAGCCAGATCGCCAACACCAGCGTAGAGCGTTCCGCCACCAGCCAGTCCAGCGACTATCAGGCCGAGCGTCTGCGCGCAGTCGATCGCAGCCAGCAGATGGACCTGGCCACCAGCAATGTGGAAATGGCCCTGGGCAAGCACCAAGCCGAATTAGGTGTCAAATTGGCCAAAGCATCGGACGAAATGCTCGGCACGCTGATCGACACCTACGCCTGACCCTCCCGCCGCCCGTGCTGTGCGGCTTCAACTAATCTTTGAGTATCAGTGCCATGGCCTTGCAGGCAGGCGCTCGGCTGGCTGTTTGGTGCATTTTTTACACGACGATCGCGCAGTCTGGCATGGCAGAACTGCCCTCTGGTTGATGCTTGACAAGTTTTCGGCGTAAACGTATGTTTCAAACAACTGTTTGACCGAAAGCCGCCTAGAGCTGGTCGGTATATCGCGGTCTCCCTATCCAGGATTCATCAGCCGAGGTTCATCGCTATGCCTGATTACAAAGCCCCCTTGCGTGATATTCGCTTCGTTCGTGACGAGCTGCTCGGCTACGAAGCGCACTATCAGAGCCTGCCGGCTTGCCAGGACGCCACTCCAGACATGGTTAATGCCATCCTCGAGGAAGGCGCCAAGTTTTGTGAACAGGTACTGGCTCCGCTGAACCGAGTGGGCGACCTGGAAGGCTGCACCTGGAGCGAGTCGGGCGTTAAGACCCCGACCGGTTTCAAGGAAGCCTACAAGCAGTTCGTCGAAGGCGGCTGGCCAAGCCTGGCCCATGACGTCGATCACGGCGGTCAGGGTCTGCCTGAGTCGCTGGGCCTGGCAGTCAGCGAAATGGTCGGTGAGTCGAACTGGTCGTGGGGCATGTACCCTGGCCTGTCCCATGGCGCAATGAACACCATCTCCGAGCACGGCACCGCCGAGCAGCAAGAGACCTACCTGACCAAGCTGGTATCCGGCGAGTGGACCGGCACCATGTGCCTGACCGAGCCGCATTGCGGTACCGACCTGGGCATGCTGCGCACCAAGGCCGAACCTCAGGCCGACGGTTCCTACAAAGTCACCGGCACCAAGATCTTCATCTCGGCCGGTGAGCACGACATGGCCGACAACATCGTCCACATCGTGCTGGCCCGGCTGCCCGATGCTCCGGCCGGCACCAAAGGTATCTCCCTGTTCATCGTGCCGAAGTTCATGCCGACTGCCGAAGGCACCGTGGGCGAACGCAACGCGGTATCCTGTGGCTCCATCGAACACAAGATGGGCATCCACGGCAACGCAACCTGCGTGATGAACTTCGACGCGGCTACCGGCTACCTGATCGGCCCGGCCAACAAAGGCCTGAACTGCATGTTCACCTTCATGAACACCGCTCGCCTGGGTACCGCGCTGCAAGGCCTGGCCCACGCCGAAGTGGCGTTCCAGGGTGGCCTGAAATACGCCCGCGACCGTCTGCAAATGCGTTCGCTCACCGGCCCGAAAGCACCGGACAAAGCCGCCGACCCGATCATCGTTCACCCTGATGTACGTCGTATGCTGCTGACCATGAAGGCGTTCGCCGAAGGCAACCGCGCCATGGTCTACTTCACTGCCAAGCAGGTCGACATCGTCAAATACAGCCAGGACGAAGAAGAGAAGAAAAAAGCCGACGCACTGCTGGCTTTCATGACTCCGATCGCCAAGGCCTTCATGACTGAAGTCGGCTTCGAAGCGGCCAACCACGGCGTACAGATCTATGGCGGCCACGGTTTCATCGCCGAGTGGGGCATGGAACAGAACGTTCGCGACAGCCGTATCTCCATGCTGTACGAAGGCACCACCGGCATCCAGGCGCTGGACCTGCTCGGCCGTAAAGTGCTGATGACCCAGGGCGAAGCGCTCAAGGGCTTCACCAAGATCGTGCACAAGTTCTGCCAGGGCAATGAAGGCAACGAAGCCATCAGTGAGTTCGTTGCGCCACTGGCTCAACTGAACAAAGAATGGGGCGAGCTGACCATGAAGGTCGGTATGGCTGCGATGAAAGACCGCGAAGAAGTCGGTGCCGCCTCGGTGGACTACCTGATGTACTCCGGCTACGCCTGCCTGGCCTACTTCTGGGCCGACATGGCACGCCTGGCTGCCGAGAAACTGGCTGCCGGCACCAGCGAAGAAGCCTTCTACACCGCCAAGCTGCAGACCGCGCGCTTCTACTTCCAGCGCATTCTGCCGCGTACTCGCACTCACGTAGCAACCATGCTGTCGGGTGCCAACAACCTGATGGACATGAACGAAGAGCACTTCGGTCTCTCGTACTGAGTCACAACGCTGTAGCGAAAACGCCTGCCCTCACCGGCAGGCGTTTTTTTTGCGTGGTGTGGGAGCAACTGTCCAGAACCACGGCCAGCTGGGGGTAGGCTTGCCCCGCGATTGCAGTTCGCCTGGCATACCAGATCGAGGGGCAAGCCCGCTCCTGCTCCGACAATGGCGCTCATCTATTCATGAGCGCTGCCGACACATTAAAGGCACAATGCCATTATTGATCTGCCGGGTCGGAGATTACCCTTGTTTCGTTTATCCGCTGTACGCCCGAGCCACTTCCTGCCATCCGTCTGTTTGCTGGTGTCGGGGCTCGCGGCCGCTTATGTGAGGGACCTCAGCGTCTTCTTCACGTCGCTGTTCAATGTCCTGCCTACCCTGGTTCTGTTGTTGGGCGGCGCCTACTGCGCGGTTTATCGCCGCCAGCGCGAACTGTTCCTGATGGTCACGGTGTACATCGCCTATTACCTGCTCGACACCCAGACCGATTTCTACCGTGACAACGGTCGGGTGCGTGAAGATGCTGCCGTGGTGTTCCACCTGGTCTGCCTGCTGTTACCCCTGATGTTCACGTTGTACGGCGCCTGGCAAGAACGTACGCACCTGTTCCAGGACATGATTGCGCGCTTCGCCGTATTGCTGGCGGTGGGCAGTGTGGCGCTGGGGCTGGAGCAGAGTTACCCGCAGGTACTGCTCGGCTGGCTGGCGGAGATTCGCTGGCCGTCGCTGCATGGCCAGTGGATGAGCCTGATCCAGTTGGCTTATCCAGTGTTCTTCATTGCCTTCGGGGTGTTGGTGGTGCAGTACCTGCGCGAGCCCAGGCCATTGCACGCCGCGCAGATCATCGGTCTGATCGGGGTTTTCTGGATGCTGCCGCAAACTTTCATCCTGCCGTTCACCCTGAACATCATGTGCAGCCAGGTGATGCTGATGATCGCCGCGGCGGTTTCTCATGAGGCTTATCAAATGGCCTTTCGCGATGAGCTGACCGGCCTGCCTGGTCGTCGTGCTCTCAACGAGCGCATGCAGCGCCTGGGCCGCAACTATGTGCTGGCGATGACCGACGTCGATCACTTCAAGAAATTCAATGACACCCACGGCCATGATGTGGGTGACCAGGTACTGCGGCTGGTGGCCAGCAAGCTGTCCAAGGTGACCGGTGGCGGTCGCGCCTACCGCTATGGCGGCGAGGAGTTTGCCCTGGTATTTGCCGGCAAGAGCATCGAGGAGTGCATGCCGCACCTGGAGGCGGTGCGCGAGGTAATTGCCAACTACAACATTCAACTGCGCAACCAGGACAGCCGGCCCCATGACGATCAGCAGGGGCGCCAGCGTCGCGGGGCGTCGGCGGCCTCCAGTGTGTCGGTGACGATCAGTATTGGCGTCAGCGAGCGCCTGGCGGATCACCGATCACCCGACGAAGTGCTCAAATCAGCCGACCAGGCGCTCTACAGCGCCAAGGGGGCCGGGCGCAACTGCGTTATGGCGTATGGGCACCAGGCCAAACGGGGCGCCGTGCGCACGGCGTGACCGGATGTGACTGATAGGTCGCTAGATGACCCTATGTCTCGCAAAAGTTGTTCGGGTACACTGGATTTCATAACAGTAAAACGGCCTTGCGAGGCCGTCCCGACACAAGTGTGAGAGGTTGCCATGGCTGACTATAAAGCGCCCCTGCGCGATATGCGCTTCGTCCTCAATGAAGTCTTCGAAGTCTCCAAGCTCTGGGCGCAATTGCCGGGCCTGGCCGAAGCCGTCGATGAAGAGACCGCCCTGGCGGTGCTGGAGGAGGCCGGAAAGGTCACTGGCAAGAGCATCGCGCCATTGAGCCGCAGCGGCGACGAAGAGGGCTGCCACTGGGACAACGGTGCAGTGCGCACTCCTGCGGGTTTCATCGACGCCTACAAGACCTACGCCGAAGGCGGTTGGGTGGGCGTAGGTGGTGACCCTGCCTACGGCGGCATGGGCATGCCCAAGGTGATTTCGGCCCAGGTCGAGGAAATGGTCAACTCCTCGAGCCTGGCCTTCGGCCTGTACCCAATGCTCACCGCCGGTGCCTGCCTCTCGATCAATGCCCACGCCAGCGATGAACTCAAGGAAACCTACCTGCCGAACATGTATGCCGGTGTCTGGGCCGGTTCCATGTGCCTGACCGAGCCGCACGCCGGTACAGACCTCGGGATCATCCGCACCAAGGCCGAACCTCAGGCTGACGGCAGCTACAAGGTCAGCGGTACCAAGATCTTCATCACCGGCGGTGAACACGACCTGACCGAGAACATCATTCACCTGGTGCTGGCCAAGCTGCCGGATGCCCCGGCGGGGCCGAAGGGCATCTCGCTGTTCCTGGTGCCCAAGTTCCTGGTCAACGCCGATGGCAGCCTGGGTGCTCGCAACCCGGCCAACTGCGGTTCTATCGAGCACAAGATGGGCATCCAGGCTTCGGCCACCTGTGTGATGAACTTCGATGAGGCCGTGGGCTACCTGGTCGGCGAAGCGAACAAAGGCCTGGCGGCGATGTTCACCATGATGAACTACGAGCGTCTTGGAGTAGGTATCCAGGGCCTGGCCTCGGCGGAGCGCTCCTACCAGAACGCGATCGAATACGCCCGAGACCGCCTGCAAAGCCGCGCACCGACGGGCCCGCAAGCCAAGGACAAGGTCGCCGACCCGATCATCGTTCACCCGGACGTGCGTCGCATGTTGCTGACCATGAAAGCGCTGAACGAGGGCGGTCGTGCGTTCTCCACCTATGTGGCCATGCAGTTGGACACCGCCAAATTCAGTGAAGACGCCACTACCCGCAAGCGCGCTGAAGACCTCGTCGCGCTGCTGACCCCGGTTTCCAAGGCTTTCCTTACCGACCTCGGCTTCGAGTCGGCGGTACACGGCCAGCAAGTGTTCGGCGGCCACGGCTACATTCGCGAGTGGGGCCAGGAGCAACTGGTGCGTGATGTGCGCATTACCCAGATCTACGAAGGCACCAACGGCATCCAGGCACTGGACCTGATGGGCCGCAAGGTGGTCGGTAGCGGTGGCGCGCTGTACAAGCTGTTCGCCGACGAGATTCGCCATTTCACCGCCAGTGCCGGTGCCGACCTGGAAGCATTTGTCAAACCGCTGAACGCCGCCCTGGATAACCTCGACGACCTGACCGCCTGGGTACTGGACCGGGCCAAGAACAACCCGAACGAAATCGGCGCTGCGTCGGTTGAGTACCTGCAGGTGTTCGGTTACACCGCTTATGCGTATATGTGGGCACTGATGGCCCGCACGGCGCTGGCCAAGCAGGGCGAGGATGATTTCTACGTCAGCAAGTTGGGCACTGCACGCTTCTACTTCGCCCGTTTGTTACCGCGAATCCACTCGCTCAGCGCCTCGGTAAAAGCCGGTAGCGAGTCGCTGTACCTGCTGGAGGCAGCCCAGTTCTAACGGAGGCTGGAGCTTGTAAGCTTTTTCCTACACAACGCGGTGACGTTTCGCCTCTATCGGAAGATTGGATCCACAGTTAATCTTCTTACATGGACGTCGCGCAGGAAGCGCACTGTACAGAACATGGACACGAAGGATTCCTGCCAGGGTGGCGGGGCGAAATGGATGTCAGGGAAACAGTCTGCAAAGCCCCGCTTCGGCGGGGTTTTCTTTTGCCCGAAGAAAAGTCCAAGGCACCTTCAGCCCAGCACATCCAGGGGTGACATCCCGAGCTGACGCGGATCGGCTTCCTCTTCCAGTAACGTACGCAGCAGCTCCACCGACGCCTGCTGGCGCTGCGCATCGCGAAACACCAGGCCGATCTTCAACGGCACCCGTGGTTCGCTCAATGGCTTCCAGAGCAGCTCCTGGTCATCCTCGACCACTTCCTTGGCCCGTCCCGGCAGCACCGTCGCCAGCGAGGTGTGCGCCAGGCTGTCGAGAATCCCGCCCATATTGTTCATCTCGGCCTGCACCTGCGGGCGCCGCCCGAGGTTGGCCAGTTGCGCCTGCCAGATCTGCCTTACCTGGAATTCTTCACCCAGTAACAGCATGGGTAGTTCAGCCGCCTGCTTGAGCGACACCTTCTTGAATTCACGCAGCGGGTGGGTATTGGGGATTACAAGCTGCAGTTCGTCTTCGTACAACAGCAGCCCATGCAGCCCCGGCTGGCGAGGGGGCAGGTAGCTGATGCCGATGTCCAGGCTGCCATTGAGCAAGCGTCGTTCAATCTCCAGGCCCGAGAGTTCGTAGATCTGCACCACCAGATGCGGCTGTGCCTTGCGCACCCGGTCCAGCAACTGTGGCACAAGGCTTGGGCGCACGGTCTGCAAAACACCGATGGCCAGGGTGCGCAGCGACTGGCCCTTGAAGTTGCGCAAGGCCTCGCGAGCCCGCTGCAAGCCGTCGAGCAAGGGCAGGGCATGGTTGTACAACGTGTGCGCGGCCAGGGTCGGCAGCAGGCGTTTGTTGCCGCGCTCGAACAGGCTCACATCCAGGCTGTGTTCGAGTTGGCGGATCTGTTGCGAGAGGGCCGGTTGCGACAATGACAGCCGCTCGGCAGCCCGGCCGACATGGCCCTCTTCATACACCGCGACGAAATAACGCAGTTGGCGAAAA
The DNA here is from genome assembly GCF_040438935.1 of Pseudomonas vranovensis. Classification (NCBI taxonomy): domain Bacteria; kingdom Pseudomonadati; phylum Pseudomonadota; class Gammaproteobacteria; order Pseudomonadales; family Pseudomonadaceae; genus Pseudomonas; species Pseudomonas vranovensis. The sequence goes on from NZ_CP159259.1 coordinate 5,413,359, forward strand.
TCCATAAGAAATACTTATCAAAAATGCTCGAAAAACCAAATGGCCGTTAGCCTGCAAGAAGCCTAGTCTATCCCCTATTCACAAGGTTTACAGGGCCAGAAGGCGCGATGAATACCGTGTACGTTGAATGGCGGTTACATAGGAAAGGCAAAAAATCGTGGCAGGGCACATCTCGCCCGTTTTGCCTGACGCCGGAGGCGTTCCACCCATGAACCTTTTCAACTTGCGCCGCTCGGCGCAGGTCGTGGCTGAGCGCAAGGTTGTGCCTGTGGTTCGGCCGGCCAGCGACGACTTGTCTCGCGACTGCCTGATGCCGGCTATCGAACGTGCGCCCCAGGTATTCGTACGTGGCCAGGGCTCCTGGCTGTGGGACAGCGAAGGCCATGCCTACCTGGACTTCACCCAGGGCGGCGCAGTCAACAGCCTGGGCCACAGCCCCAGCGTGCTGGTCAAGGCCTTGAGCGGCCAGGCCCAGGCCTTGATCAATCCCGGTGCCGGCTTTCATAACCGTGGCTTGCTGACCCTGGTCAATCGCCTGTGCCAGAGCACCGGCAGCGACCAGGCCTACTTGCTCAACAGCGGTGCCGAGGCCTGCGAAGGGGCAATCAAGCTGGCACGCAAATGGGGCCAACTGCATCGCAACGGCGCCTACCACATCATTACCGCCAGCCAGAGTTGCCATGGCCGCAGCCTGGGGGCGCTGTCGGCCTCCGACCCATCGCCGTGCAACCGCTGCGAGCCAGGCCTGCCGGGCTTCAGCAAGGTGCCATTCAACGACCTCGACGCGCTGCATGCGGCGGTCGACTCGCGCACCGTGGCGATCATGCTGGAGCCGATCCAGGGAGAGGCCGGGGTAATTCCCGCCACGGCCGATTACCTCAAGGGTGTCGAGCGCCTGTGTCGCGAACTCGGGATCCTGTTGATTCTCGATGAAGTGCAGACCGGCGTTGGCCGCTGCGGTGCGCTGCTGGCCGAAGAAACCTATGGCGTGCGCGCCGACATCATCACCCTGGGCAAGGGCCTGGGTGGCGGCGTGCCGCTGGCGGCCTTGCTGGCGCGTGGCAGCGCCTGCTGCGCTGAGGCGGGTGAACTTGAGGGTAGTCATCACGGCAATGCGCTGATGAGTGCCGCAGGCCTTGCCGTGCTGCAAACCGTACTGGAACCGGGCTTTTTCGAGCAGGTTCGGGATTCCGGCCGGCATCTGCGCGATGGCTTGAGCCGCCTGGCCGGTCGTTATGCCCAGAACCAGGTACGCGGCCAGGGCCTGCTGTGGGCGTTGCAACTGAGCGAAGACAACGCCGCCGAGCTGGTGAAGGCCGCCCTGCAGGAAGGCTTGCTGCTCAATGCCCCGCAACCTGATGTGGTGCGCTTCTCGCCGGCACTCACGGTGAGCAAGGGCAACATCGACGAAATGCTCCTGCGCCTGGCCCGGGCCTTTGCCCGCGTGCACTCGGCGCAACAACACCAGCGGCGTGAAGCCACTGCCTGATTTCTCACGTTCAGTGAAGTAACCGAACCGTCTCGCGTTCCTGCGCATCGCCCCGGGCCTGAAGTTTTTGGCCCGGGGCGTTTTTTTATCCGCACATTGCCTGTTGAACCCCGACGCAGCGCTACAGTCAGTTGTTGTACATCATTCAAGGAAGCTGCCCCATGGACTTTATTCGCATCATCATCGCCATTCTGCTGCCGCCGCTGGGCGTATTCCTGCAGGTCGGCTTCGGCGGCGCCTTCTGGCTCAACATTCTGCTGACGCTGCTGGGATACATTCCGGGGATCGTGCATGCGGTGTACATCATCGCCAAGCGCTGAACCTATCGCGGGGCAAGCCCGCGCCTACCAGCCTTGGTAGGCGCGGGCTTGCCCCGCGATTCAATTGTCTAGAACCTGCCTATAAAATCGCCACTCTTCCTCCAGCGCATGCGCCAGATTGGCCGCCGTGCGAAATCCATGGCGTTCCGAAGGGTAGAAGTGTCCTTCGGCACGGATGCCGTTGGCCTTGAGCGCAGCCAGCATCGAACGGGTCTGTTCAGGGACCACAACGGCATCCAGTTCGCCCTGGAAGAAGATCACCGGCACCTTGATCTGCGCCGCGTGCAGTAACGGTGTGCGTTGGCGGTAGCGTTCGGCATCCTCGAGCGGGTCGCCGATCAGCCAGTCCAGGTAGTCGCCCTCAAACTTGTGCGTGGCCCGTGCCAGGGCCTGGGGATCGCTGACGCCGTAGAGGCTGGCGCCGGCACGGAAGACATTGTGGAACGCCAGGGCGCACAGTGTGGTGTAGCCACCGGCGCTGCCGCCGCGGATAAAGGCCTGGGCCGGGTCGACCAGCCCGCGTTCGGCCAGGTGGCTGACTACTGCGCAGGCATCTTCGACATCGATCTCGCCCCAGCGCAGGTGCAGGGCCTGGCGGTACGTGCGGCCATAGCCACTGCTGCCCCGGTAGTTCAGGTCGGCCACGGCGAAGCCGCGTTGGGTCCAGTACTGGATGCGAGGGTCGAGCGCCGGGTAGCAGGCCGAGGTCGGGCCGCCGTGGACAAACACCACCAACGGCGGGCGTTCTGCCGCGGCGATGGCCGGGTAGAAAAAACCGTGTGCGATGCCGTCGCCACTGCTGTAGCGCAGGGACTGCGGCTGGCTGATGCGTTCGGCCGGCAACGGCGGTACGCCACCGGCCAACACCTGCACCTGGTGGTTGTAGCGGTTGATGGCAATGACGGCGGGTGGGCAGACCGGTGAGGCGGCAATGGCGTAGAGGTGGTCGTGATCCAGGTCCAGACAGCGCAAGCGGCTGTAGTCGACGTCGATGTTTTCTAGCGTGCCATCGACATGGCGCACACCAAGGCGACTGAAGCCGTCTTCAAACCAGGTCGCCAGGTAGTGCTGGTCAGCCATGGGCAGCCAAGTGCTGGCACCCAGTTGCCAGGGCGCCGCGGCATGGTCGACCTGTGCCGCAGGTAGCGCGGACCAGCCCTGCGCGGTTTCGCCCCAGGGTTGCCAGAAACCATTGTGATCAGACAGGCAGTACAGGCGGCCACGATCATCGAAACGAGGTTGCTGGAGCGATTGCGCCGGCCCGTGGTCGCCAGCGATGCAATGTGCTGGCGTCCATTGCCCGTCACTCACGCGCTCGCAGCAGAACAGGCGGGTGGCGGTCCAGGGCTGCTCGGGGCGATTCCACTCGACCCAAGCCAGTCGCGCGCCATCGGCGCTGAGCGTGGGCGATGCATAGAAGTCCGCACCTTCGGCCAGCACCTCGCGCTGGCCCGCGCCGATAGCCACCAGGCGGTGCTCGACCTGTTCGGCACTGTGGGTTTCTTCCACCGCCAACACCTGCCCGTCGGCCCAGCGCAGATCGCCATAACGGCATTGACCCTCGGTGAGCGCCTGGGGCAATCCACCGTTCAGGTCTTGGGTGTAAAGCTGCTGGTCGGCCTCGTTGACGAACACCAGACCATCATCGGTCAGGCAAAAACTGCCGCCGCCATACTCATACACCCGGCTGCGTACGCTGAAACCATCGGGGGTCAGGCAATGGGCCTGGCCATCGCGCCAGTGCCAGAGCCTGCAGGCGCCATCGCGCGGGCGGAACTCGTTCCAGAACAGGCCGTGAGGCCCAACCCGCAATTCGGCGAAGTCGGTGCCGGCGGCTACCGCCTGTTCGGCACTGAAGCGCTCAACCACGGGCGATGACTCGGGAGTTTCGTTCATTGCGGAAGGTCAGCTCGTCGATGTTCAATTGGGCGTGCTCGGCTTCCTCGCGCGCCTTGAGGATGATGCCGTGGTCGGCCGATTTGGCGCAGACCGGGTCGGCATTGCTGGCATCGCCGGTGAGCATGAAGGCCTGGCAGCGACAGCCGCCGAAGTCCTTCTCCTTTTCGTCACAGGAGCGGCACGGCTCGGGCATCCAGTCGTAACCGCGAAAGCGGTTGAAGCCGAACGAGTCGTACCAGATGTGCTGCATGCTGTGCTCGCGCACGTTGGGGAACTGCACCGGCAGCTGGCGTGCGCCGTGGCAGGGCAAGGCGGTGCCATCGGGGGTGACGGTGAGGAACACGCTGCCCCAGCCGTTCATGCAGGCTTTTGGGCGTTCTTCGTAGTAGTCCGGGGTGACGAAGATCAGCTTGCACGGGTTGCCGGCGGCAGCGAGCTTTTCCCGGTACTCGTTGGTGATGCGTTCGGCGCGTTCGAGCTGCGCACGGGTCGGCAGCAGGCCGACACGATTCAGGTGCGCCCAGCCATAGAACTGACAGGTGGCAAGCTCGACAAAGTCGGCTTCAAGGGCTACGCACAGCTCGATGATGCGGTCGATCTTGTCGATGTTGTGCCGGTGGGTAACGAAGTTCAGCACCATCGGATAGCCGTGGGCCTTCACCGCACGGGCCATTTCCAGCTTCTGCGCAAAGGCTTTTTTCGAGCCGGCCAGCAGGTTGTTGACCTGCTCGTCGCTGGCTTGGAAGCTGATCTGGATATGGTCCAGGCCGGCTTCCTTGAAGGCTGCGATCTTCTGCTCGGTGAGGCCGATGCCCGAGGTGATCAGGTTGGTGTAGTAGCCCAGGCGGCGACCTTCGCCGATCAGTTCGGCAAGGTCCTGGCGAACCAGCGGCTCGCCGCCGGAAAAGCCCAGCTGCGCCGCGCCCATCTCCCGGGCCTCGGCCATGACCTTGAACCATTGCTCGGTGCTCAATTCCTTGCCCTGGGCGGCGAAGTCCAGCGGGTTGGAGCAGTAGGGGCATTGCAGCGGGCAGCGGTAGGTCAGTTCGGCGAGCAGCCACAGCGGCAGGCCGACTTCAGGCTTGGCCGGTACTTCACTCAAGGACGATCCAGTGTTCGGCACGGGCGACCTCCATGAATTGCTCGATGTCGTCACCGAGCTCGGGTACACCAGGAAACTGCTTGTCGAGCTGGGCAATGATCGCCGCCACATCGCGCTGGCCGTCGATCAGCCCGCCGATCAGCGCGGCACTCTCGTTGAGCTTGATCATGCCTTCGGGGTAGAGCAGTACATGGGCCTTTTGCGCCGGTTCGTACTGGAAGCGGTAGCCCGGGCGCCATCTGGGGGTTTGTGCGCGATCGAAACTCATAGGGCGACTCCTTTGTGCCAGACCCGTTCGCTGGTGACACTGTGATAGGGCGGGCGGTTCAGTTCGTAGGCCATGCTCATGGCGTCGAGCATGCTCCAGAGAATGTCCAGCTTGAACTGCAGGATCTCCAGCATGCGCTGCTGGCCCTCAACGGTAGTGTAGTGCTGAAGGGTGATCGCCAGCCCGTGCTCCACATCGCGGCGCGCCTGGCCCAGGCGGGTACGGAAGTATTCGTAGCCGGCCGGGTCGATCCAGGGATAGTGCTGCGGCCAGCTGTCCAGGCGCGACTGGTGGATCTGCGGGGCGAACAGTTCGGTCAGCGAGCTGCTGGCCGCTTCTTGCCAGCTGGCGCGGCGGGCGAAATTCACATAAGCGTCGACGGCAAAGCGCACACCAGGCAGCACCAGCTCCTGGGAGCGCAGTTGGTCCGGGTCCAGGCCGACGGCCTGGCCCAGGCGCAGCCAGGCTTCGATGCCGCCGTCTTCGCCGGGCGCGCCGTCGTGGTCGAGCAGGCGTTGGATCCACTCGCGGCGGATTTCGCGGTCCGGGCAGTTGGCCAGGATCGCGGCGTCCTTCATCGGGATGTTCACCTGGTAGTAGAACCGGTTGGCGACCCAGCCCTGGATCTGTTCGCGGCTGGCGCGTCCCTCATACATCGCCACATGGTAGGGGTGATGGATGTGGTAGTACGCACCCTTGGCGCGCAGGGCCTGTTCGAATTCGGCGGGGGACAGTGCTTTGGCGTCGCTCATGTCGGCTCCTAGAGGGTGATGCTCATGCCGTCGAAGGCCACTTCGACGCCGCGTCGGTCCAGCTCGGCGCGTTCGGCCGAGTCTTCATCGAGGATCGGGTTGGTGTTGTTGATGTGGATAAGGACCTTGCGCTGCGCAGGGAAACCTTCCAGCACTTCGAGCATGCCGCCCGGGCCGTTCTGGGCCAAGTGGCCCATCTCCCGCCCGGTACGGGTGCCGACACCGCGGCGCTGCATTTCATCATCTTCCCAGAGGGTGCCGTCGACCAGCAGGCAGTCGGCATCGCACATCATCTGCAGCAAGTTGTCGTCGACCTGGCCCAGGCCGGGTGCGTAGAACAGTTTGCCGCCGGTGCGCAGGTCTTCGACCATCAGCCCGAGGTTATCGCCCGGGTGTGGGTCGAAGCGGTGGGGCGAATAGGGCGGGGCGGCGCTGCGCAGCGGGAACGGGGTAAAGCGCAGGTTGGGGCAGGCGTCGATGACGAAGCTGCCTTCAAGCTCGATGCGGTTCCACTTCAGCCCGCCGTTCCAGTGGCTGAGCATGGTGAACAGGGGGAAGCCGGTGGTCAGGTCCTGATGGACCATCTCGGTACACCAGACCTGATGCGGGCAGCCTTCTCGCAGGCTCAAGAGGCCCGTGGTGTGGTCGATCTGGCTGTCGAGCAGGACGATGGCATCGATACCGCTGTCGCGCAGGGCGCGGGCCGGCTGCATGGGGGCGAAGCCCTGCAGCTGTGCGCGAATGTCAGGGGATGCGTTGCACAGTACCCAGTGGACGCCGTCGTCAGAGAGGGCGATGGACGACTGGGTGCGTGCCGTGGCGCGCAAGGTACCGTCGCGAAAGCCTTTGCAGTTCACGCAGTTGCAGTTCCACTGCGGGAAACCGCCACCGGCGGCGGAACCTAGAATCTGGATGTACATGGCCACTCCTGCCGCGTCTTGAAATAAAAACGCCCCGGCTGACCGAGGCGTTGTACCGCAAGCAGACTCAACGGCTTGCGAAATACATGGTCACTTCAAAGCCGATACGCAGGTCAGTGTAAGCAGGTTTGGTCCACATGGAATTACTCCTTCCGGATAGGTCTGGGGTTGGGCAGCTACTTACTTAGTCCACCCTCCGAGAGAGGGGTTCCAATAGCCGGGATTGCGCTATCTTACTAAAAAATACGGACTGAATGGTTAAACCTGAGATAAACGCTGTTACATGTTCGGTAAAAATGGATCGGCGGTTTGCCCGTCGCCTGCAGGCGCAGGGCCATTGGCCAGGCATAGCCAGCCGCCTGTAGCGCGTTGCAGGTCGTGCGCCAATTGCTGCAACTGGTCCTCGGTCGTGGCGAGTATTGCGGCCTGCAAATCCTCCAGGCGTGCGCCCGGTTGCCCCGCCAGATGAGCCTGCCAAGCCCACTCGGCGACCTCGTTGTTGCTCAGGGTGGTTTCTGCCCATAGCGCGGCCAGGGCCTGGCGGGTCTCGGTCGAGCAGGACAACTGCGCCGTCAGCGAGGCCAGAAATGCCTCGATATGGGTGAGGATCTGCGCAGGGCTGGCGCTGGGAGACTGCACGCCGAACAGCAGACCACTGCAGCCCTGAAGTTGCCGGAAGGCACTGAATACGGCGTAGCCCAATTGCAACTCGACCCGCAGGCGCTGGTAGAACGGACCCTGGATCTGTTGCGCCAGTAGTCGCGCGCAGGCCTCGTCACCCGTCGACACCGGGCAGAACAATAGCAGGGCGGATTCACTGGCAGGCGGGGGCAGCATTTGCCACCGGCGAACGGGGGCGACTGTCACCACCCGTTGTGCTCCTGGCTGCCCAGGCACGGCCTGCAATGTGCGATTAATCGCCTGTTGCGTGTGTTCATCGAAGCCAGTGGCCAGGGCCTGCCATGTGGCGTGTGCCCACAAGGCATCCAGATCACCCTGGCTGAGCGTGCATGCAGGCAAAGGGCCCTTTTGGTGGGCAACAAGCTGCTCGGGAAGTTGCCTGATCAAGGCGCGGATTGGCATCGAATCAGTCTCGGCGGGTGCCTCTGCGAGCCAGTTGGCGGGCCGGGGCAGCACGTGCATCAGTTCCTTGAGCAGCACGATTACAGTTGCCGGTGCCCCCGCACAGCGCAGTTGCCAGTACTCGCCAACGGAGTCGAACTGCAGCTCTGCGGCCGCCCGTACCGCCCGCTCGCGCAGCGGCTGCACGGCATGGTCGAGGACAGTCCACAAACGGTCGCGCAGGGCCGACGCTGGCTGCCAGCGCAGATACACCACGCCATGCTGGCGTAGCGCAGGGAGTGTCGGGCTCCAGGTCAAACCAGCAGGCGTAGCGCAAGCTGTGGTGTCGGGGCTTTGCGGGTTGAGCAGAGGCTCGGGGGCGGGCAATTGCCATACCTCCTGGCACGCGGACGGGGCGCCTAGCAGCAGAGCGTCGAGCAAGGTACGCAAGGCAGTCTGGCCTTGCCCGGTCAGCGCTTCAAAAGGTTGCGCGGTGCTGTCGCGACGGGCGAGGTCGAGTGCTGTTGCGGCGTGAGTACGGCAACGCTGCAGCCCTGCATATTCTTCATTCAGCGCAGCCCAGTCGGTGTCACGGAAAAACCTCAGCCAGTCGAGCAGCAAGGCCCGGGCATTGTCGGCGATAGCCGGATCGCGGAGTGTCAGGCGCGTGTGCAGTAGTGTCTGGCCGGCAAAGCTGTACAGCACCGAGCATTCGATGGCGTGTGCCCAACCGCGTTCGCGCAGTGCGGCGAGTACGCCCCCGGGCCGGGTGTCGGTCAGCCAGGCGGTGAGGAAGTCGATGGCCTGCTCCGTTGCGGCGGGCAAATTCGCCACGGCCTGCAACAGCTCCAGTCGAGACCCGCTCAGCACCGAGTCCAGGGCATGGTCGAGCAGCGGCGGTGGCGGTTGCTGCATCACTCTCTGGCCCGTCGCGAGCCGGCTTGCTATCCGGCTCGCCAATGCTTGCAGCGTGTCGAGGCTTTGTGGCCCGCACAGGCTCAGGGTCATCTGGCCTGCCTGGTAGAAACGCTGGTGAAAGCCCTGCAGCGCGGCCTGAAAGTCAGCGCTGTGGATCGGCAGACTGTAGCGGTTCCCCGCCTGGAAACCACTCAAGGGGTGGCGCTTGGAGACCGCCTGCAATAGCGCAAATTGAGCTTGGGCCTGGGGATTGCGTGACCAGGCAATGAACTCGGCATGGATGACTTCGCGCTCGCGCGCCTGGGCCTGCAGATTGAACGAGGGCCTCGCCAGCATTTCGCACAAGCGCTCCAACCCACCGGCATACGCCGCCTGGGGCACTTCGAAGAAGTAGTCGGTGGTGCGCTCGCGGGTGCTGGCATTGACCTGGCCGCCATGGCGTTGCACATAGCGCATCAGGCCGTCATCGAGGGCAAAGCGCTCGTTGCCGAGAAACAGCAGGTGTTCAAGAAAGTGTGCAAGGCCGGCGTAGGGGGGGGGGGCGTCATGACTGCCTGCCATGACCCGCACCGCTGCGGCGCAACGCTTCAGTTGCGGCGCATGGCGCAGGGTGACTTGCAGGCCATTGTCGAGGGTGAGGTGTCTAAGGGAGGTGGGCATGACGGTTCCGTTTCAGCACGAACCGTCATGCTAGCGGATTATCCGTGGTGCGGCGCGTAGAGCGCCGGCCGCAGGTCGTGCAGGTACGGCGTGCTGGCACGGCCTTGGTGTACCCGTTGCAGCTCAAGGTCGGCCTGCAGCAAGGTACTGTCGCGACCGGCCATGGCCAGGATACTGCCGTCGGGGCCGATGATGCTGCTCTGCCCGCAGTAGTGGATTTCGTCTTCGGCGCCGCAGTAGTTGGCGTACGCCAGGTAGCACTGGTTCTCGTAGGCCCGGGCGCGCACGGTCACCTGGGCAATGAAGTCGTACGGCACCATGTTCGCCGTTGGCACCAGGATCAGTTCGGCACCGGCCAGGGCCAGGCGACGGGCATTTTCCGGGAATTCGATGTCGTAGCAGATCAGCATGCCCAGCCGCCAGCCGTTCAACTCCACCACGGGGAAGTGGTCAGGGCCGGGACTGAACATCGCGCGGTCCAGGCCACCGAACAGGTGAGTCTTGCGGTAGTTGCACAGGCTGCTGCCGTGGGCGTCGACCAGTTGCACGGCGTTGTATACCTGGCCGTCATCGGCAAGCTCGGGGTAGCCGTAGACGATGGCGATGCGGTTGCTCTGGGCGATCTCTACCACCGCCATGGCCGAGGGGCCGTCTTCGGCTTCGGCCAGGCGTTCCACCGCTTCGCTGCCGATGTTGTAGCCGGTCAGGAACATCTCCGGGCACACCAGCAGGTCGACCCCGCGCGACGCGGCCAGCTGCGCTTGCTGATGCAGGCGCTCCAGGTTACCCGGTACGTCCAGTGGTTGCGGGGCACCTTGATACAGGGCGATGCGCATGGTGGTTCTCCTGTCAGTCGGCCAGGGCGATGGGGCCGATCTCGTGGAACACGTCGCCTGGGCCTGGGTTGTCCGGATGGGTATGCCCCCCGAAGTGAGTCATGATACCCCACACCGCATTGAGCGACGTCTGCACCGCCCCTTCGACCCAGGCCGGGGTCCAGGACACGTCGTCACCGGCGATGAATATGCCGCGTTGCTCGGCGGGCAGGTCCTGCTGCATGAAGTGGGCATACATGCGTTGGTTGTAGCGGTAGTGGCCGGGCAGGGCACCTTTGAAGGCGCCAAGGAAATGCGGGTCGGCTTCCCATGAGACGGTGATCGGATCGCCAATGATGTGCCCGGCGATGTCGACTTTCGGGTAGATCTTCTTCAGGGCATCCAGGGCCAGCTTCACGCGCTTTTCCACCGGATGCGGGAGCATCTTCAGGGCATCGCTCATCCACGAGTACGACAGGCAGATCACCCCCGGCTTGTCGTCGCCGTTGTCAAACAGATAGGTGCCGCGGGTCAAGCGGTCGGTCAGGGTCATGCTCATCAGGTCACGGCCGGTTTCTGGGTCCTTGTCCTTCCAGAACGGTCGGTCGACCATCACAAAGGTCTTCGACGACTGCATGTAGCGCGTGCGGTCAAGGGCCATCCACATCTTCTGCGAGAACAGCGATTCCTCACATTCGATCTGGGTGGTCAGCAGCCAGCTCTGGCAGGTGGTGAGCACGGCGGCATAGTGGCGGGTATCGCCCCAGTTGTCGGTGACTGCCAGTCGCCCGTCAGCATCGCGGGCGATGCTCTTGACCCCGGGGCGTGGTGCGCCACGGTGCAACGCGCTGAGACTGGTGCCTGCCGGCCAGTGAGCGCAGCGCTCGGGTACATGGCGCCAGATGCCCAGCGGGACCTGCTCGACGCCACCCACCACCAGGTGCTGGTGGTCGTCGCAATTGGTCATCACCACGCGGAAAATTTCCAGCATCGAGTTAGGGAAGTCCGAGTCCCAGCCGCCGGTGCCAAAGCCGACCTGGCCGAAGACTTCCCGGTGCAGGAAACTGAGCTTGGCGAAGGCCTTTGAGGTGGCGACAAAGTCGTAGAAGGTGCGGTCGTCCCACAGCGGGACCAGGGTGTTCCAACGTTCTTTGAGGCGCGCTACGTCGCGGTCGCGAATGGCCTGCTGGATATCGCCAAAGCGGGCGCCGTCCTCCAGGGCATCGGCCCAGGCATCGGCCACTTCCTGGAACAGCTTGGGCAGGTCGGCGAGTTTTTCCGCGTAGTGGGTCTGGCCTTCCAGGTCGATCACCGTGCTGCCCGATGCCGGGGTCAGCGGATTGGGAAAAGGCTTGGTTTCCAGGCCCAGCTTGTCCACATAGTGGTAGAACGCCGTGGACGAAACCGGAAAACGCATGCCCCCGAGTTCGGCAATGATCCCGTCGGTGCCTTCAAAGGCCTGGGAGCGCAGCCGTCCGCCCATTTTCGAGGCCTCGTACACCACAGGCTTGAGACCTAGCTTCATCAACTCGTAGGCGGCCACCAGGCCGGCGATACCGGCACCGACAATCGCCACTTCTTCGCCATGGCGTTCGGTCGGAACACTGCCAAGGCCTGCCGGATGCTCGATCCAGTCGTCAAAGGCGAACGGAAAGTCCGGGCCGAAAATGGTGATGGGTTTCTTGCCGTCGGCGGGGTGGCGATTGTTCTTGTTCATGGATGACCTGGCCAGGGCTGCGCGGGGTGCGGAGCTTGAGTATAGGAAAATGCTGGTGGTCAGTTTAGAGGGCGGGGGTTACGTAATTAAGATGCAGAGTGTCGTCTATTTGATAGATGTTTTGTCGATGTGACGAGCATGCAAGTCAAATAGACGACCTGTAGGAACGGGCTTGCCCCGCGATCGCATTCTGCCTGTCATATTGCTTCGCGGTGCAAGTCGAGACGTCGCACCGCCGCTCCTATAGGTGGCCGCGGTCGACTTTGCTGCTGAGGATGATTGAGGTAGTGGTTTTTTCCACGCCCTCCACGCTGCCGATCTGATCAAGCAACTGGTCCAGTTGTTCGGGGGAATCGCTGCGCAGCCAGGCAACGTAGTCGAACTCCCCGCTTACCGCACACAGTTGCTGGATCTGTCCCATGGCGCTCAGGCGGCGCACCACGTCCTTGCCCGAGCGCGGCTGCACGGTAATCCCGACGTATGCCTGGAGACCGCCATCCATCACGCGCTGGCCCAGGCGCACGCCGTAACCGCTGATGACTTTGGTCTTTTCCAGTCGCGCCAGGCGCGAGGTGACGGTCGTGCGGGCGATGCCCAGTTGGCGGGCGAGCATGGCGACGCTCTCGCGGGCGTTGATCTGCAGCAGCGAGATCAACTGGCGATCGATTTCATCGAGGGCGACGGGGCGGCTGTCGGACATGGGCACTCTCTGGCACACGGAATAAGCGCGATAGCCTATCCACTCAAGCTACCGTCCAGCAAGGCACCTGCGGTCAGTGGGCCTTGAAGCAATGCTGCGCTGCGGGAAAACTGCCATCGCGTACCGCCTGGGCGTAGCTGTCCAGTGCCTGGACAATCTGCCCCTGCAGGTCGGCAAAGCGTTTGACGAAGCGCGGCTGGTAGTCGCTGAACAGGCCCAGGAGGTCTTCGGTCACTAATACCTGTCCGTCGCAGGCAGCAGATGCACCGATACCGATGGTGGGAACTCGCAGCGCTTCACTCAGCTGTCGTGCCACGGGCTCGGCGATGCCTTCGAGCACTATCGAGAAAGCGCCCGCGGCCTGCATTGCCAGTGCATCCCTGCGAACCTTGGCGGCGCTGGACTCATCCCGGCCCTGAGCCTTGAAACCGCCCAGGCTGTTGACCTGCTGGGGCATCAGCCCGACATGGGCCATCACTGGGATGCCACGGCGTACCAGGAAGGCCACGGTCTCGGCCATTTCTTCCCCGCCTTCAAGCTTGACGCCTTGGGCGCCGGTTTCCCGCAGCACGCGCGAGGCGCTGGTGAACGCCTGCTCGGGCGACGCCTGGTAGCTACCGAATGGCAGGTCGACGACCACACAAGCGCGTTGCGCACCCCGCATCACTGCCTGGCCATGGGCGATCATCATGTCCAGGGTCACGCCCAGGGTGCTGGGCATCCCATACAGCACCATGCCCAACGAGTCGCCGACGATGATCACATCGGCTACGGCATCCACCCAGCGAGCCATGGGGGTGCTATAGGCGGTCAGTACCACCAGCGTGCCGGCACCTTTACGCTGCTCGATCGCAGGAATGCTCATACGGTTTGCTTGCACATGGCTGCTCATGGGGGTCTCCAAAGGGGTTGTTCAATGAGTGCGGGCGCAGGCTACCATCGGCCTTTGTCGGCTCACTTGAGCAAAGGAGACAGACGATGCCGCAAGCGAGCCAAATCCCGGAAGTGCCCCCCGTTCCGGAGTTCCAGCAACTGCCGGGGCCTGTCTACCGACGCATGTTTGCCATTCCCGCAGGCCATCGGGTCGAGATGCACAGCCATCCCTGGGTGCAGTTCACCTATGCCAGCGAAGGCATCATGCAGGTGCTGACCGAACACCACAGTTATCTGCTGCCGCCACAATGCGCGCTGTGGATTCCGGCCGGGGTCCGGCACACCGCCTACAGTGGGCAGACCATCGAATTTCGGGGGTTGTACCTGGAAGACTCGCTGCTCAACGGCTACCAGCGCCCCTGCGGCGTCATGCAGGTGACGCCGCTGGTGCGTGAATTGATCGAGAAGGCCAGCCACTTCCCCGCTGACGATCCCGTCCAGGGGCGGCAGGCGCGGCTGTTGCAGGTGCTGGTCGATGAGTTGCGCGAACTGCCCGAGGCTCCTTTTGGATTGCCCCTGCCGAGTGACCCGCGCTTGCGCAGGATCTCGGAAGCCCTGCAGGCCAATCCTGCAGATAACCGCAGCATCGAAAACTGGGCGCAATGGGTCGGTGCTTCGCGACGCACGCTGGTGCGGTTGTTCCAGGCGCAGACACAGCTGTCGTTTCGCGAGTGGCGTCAACGCCTGCGCTTGCTGGCGGCATTACCGCTGCTGGCGCAAGGCATGAGTATCACCACCCTTGCCAACGAACTGGGGTACGACTCGGTTTCGGCATTCATCGCGTTGTTCGCCCGCCACTATGGCGTGACACCCGGTCTTTACGCCTCACGATTGGCAGCACCTCAGCCGGCGTGAATCAGCGCTTTCACTTCGTCCAGGGTTTTGTAGGGAATGACGCTGCGCGGAATGCGCGAATCGGGGGAGAGGTTGTAAACAGCAAATCGCTCGTTGACCACCGATGAGGCCACCAATTCGAATGACGGCAATATGCGTGACTCGAAGTGTTGGTCCAGGCCGCAAGGAGAACGCTCCATACCCTGATGTTCGTAGAACCTGGGCAGGTTCTGATTGAGGTCGACACCTACCAGGAACACCTTGCTGAAGCCGGCGTGATAGGCAATCTGCAACGCCAGGTAAGCCACTGTGCGTGCGTCGAAAAAGCCGCGCTGCAGGTTCTTGCTGAACCCGGCTTTCTTGCTACAGCCTGCGAGGGAGCGGTGGCGAATCAGCTCCGGGTCTTTCTTGAACATCAGATCCATCAGGTGCGCCTTGGGCGCTTTTTTCAGGAAGTACACCTGCGCATTGGTCTCGACCTGAAGGGATCGAAAGTGATGCTCCCAGAGCGCAACCCGCTCACTGCGCCGCAGAGCCTCGACAAACAGTTCCGGCTGTTGAATAGAAAAGTGAGTGTCGGTGCAGGTATAGAAAAACGGTCTTACAGGTGTGTCCATGAACAGCGAGATGGCGCCGTTCATGGTGATCATCGGGACGTCGCTGAATGCCTCGATCGGAAAGGCCTTCGCAGATTGACCTGAGGCGATGATAAAGGCTGCACCTGAGCGGATATTCCGACAATCCTCGAAGTTGTGCGCAGTGAACCCCGCGTCAACGTTCAGTGGTGCTGTAGAGGTGCCCATTGTTGAAATCCTTAGAAGGCGTCTTCGATGAAGCAATGGCTCGGAACTCGCCAAAGTCCTCATGAAAAGTAGCCCCATTTTTTATTAGATTGTAATCAATTGTTAAAAAGTTTGACCCCGATCGCATAAAAACGGTTCCGCCAAGCAGTAGGGCGCTGACTAGTGGCTTTGTAATGGCAGTTGGTACGCGTAGAATCGCGACCTTTTCGGCTATGCCACACGGGAGAGCGGTTGGTGTTCAAAGGAAGTGCGTGGTGAGCAAGATCGAGTTCGACGTAGATGCCGTTTATTGCATTTCCCTCAACGAGCGACACGACAGACGGAAACTGTTCAGCCAGACCGTTGGCAGCCTGATTGGTAATCCGGTGACCTTTCACTTGGCCGAACGCTGCGGTGACCCGGTAAAGGGTTGTTATGAGTCGCACCAGGCGCTGGCGAAACTGGCACTGGATCAAGGCTTGCAGCGCGTGCTGATTTTCGAGGATGACGTCAAAGCCTATGAGCTCAAAGCGACACCGGTCCGTTGGATCAACCGCTTTATTCGCACGCGCAAGTTCGAGGCCTTGCACTTGGGCTACAGCATGGGCAAGACCTGGCTTACCTGGTTCCCGTACATCGCCCGCGGCCGCGTGGTAGCGCTTCACGCCTACATACTTTCACCCGAAGGCTGCCGGATCCTGGCCCAGACGCCTTACGACGGCACACCCGTGGATGTCGTGTTCAAGCAGCGGATCAAGCAGCATTGCGCATTCCCGATGCTGTTTCGCCAGCATGCGGCCTCAGCCACGGGCAGCGATATCGAAAGCGTGGTCCGAAACGAAGACGCGTTCTGGCAGCGCAACTGGGACAAACATCGCCTTTCGCCACTGAAGAACTTCTGGCGCACCGTATTGCGAGTGCGTTTCTGAGGGAATCGAACTAGAGTCTGGACATTGCCGGCGCAAGGAATGCCGTGCGGGCACCAACCCTCTGGAGTCGAGATGAGTCAGGAAAAGGCCGTTCGCGTTCTTCAATCAGTGAAAACCGTCGTGCTGAGCGCACTGGCAGCGCTCAGCCTGGTGCTGGTGCCGCTGGTATGGGTGCCGCTGATTGTGGGGGATTGGGTCTTGGAAAAGCTCAAGCGCCAGGGCCCGCATCGCTGATAGAAGCCGGGCACCTGGCCCTGATACAGGCAAAAAAAACCGCGCATAGCGCGGTTTTTAATTTGGTGGGCCCACACGGACTTGAACCGTGGACCAAAGGATTATGAGTCCTCTGCTCTAACCAACTGAGCTATAGGCCCCAGTGGTCGCGGATTATAACGAGGGTTTCCTGGCTGTGCCATCCGAAAGATCTGAAAGTGCTATGCGAAGAAATGTTGCGGCAAATTCCTCGGCCGACACCGGCAGGCTGACGATGTAGCCCTGGATCTGCTCGCATCCTTCGGCAGCCAGGAAGCGTTGCTGGGCCTGGGTTTCCACACCTTCGGCAATGATGGTCAATTGCATACTGCGCCCCAGGGCAATAATCGCCCTGGCAATGGCAACATCATGGGGGTCATCCGGCAGCCCGCGGATGAAGGACTGGTCGATCTTGAGAATGTCCAGGGGCAGGCGCTTGAGGTAGCTCAGTGAGGAATAGCCGGTGCCAAAGTCGTCTATCGCCAGTTGCACGCCCAGTTGCTTGAGTTGGTGAAGAATGGCCAGGGCTTCTTCTGCCTGGCTCATGATGAAGTTCTCGGTGATTTCCAGTTGCAGGTCGCCGGCTTTCAAGTGGTGAGTCTTGAGCAGTTGTTCGATGCGCTTGACCAGGCTGGTCTGGCGCAGTTGAGCGCCGGCGAGGTTGACGGAGAGGGGGCCGAAGGCCAGGTAGTTTTTCTTCCAGTCCTGCATCTGCCGGCAGGCCTGTTCCAGTACCCAGTCGCCCAGTTGCAGGATCATGCCGTTTTCTTCGGCCAGGCCGATGAAGTGTTCTGGCGGTACTTCGCCAAGCAGTGGGTGTTTCCAGCGGATCAGCGCTTCGGCACCCACCAGGCTCTGAGTTTTAAGGCTGAATTTTGGCTGGTAGCTCAGGCTCAGCTCGTTGCGTTCTATGGCGCGCCGCAGCTCATGCTCCAGGGCGATGCGTTCGCTGGCCTGGGCGGTCAGGTCGCGGGTGTAGCACTCGACCCGGTTGCGGCCCTTGGCCTTGGAGCGGTACATCGCGGCATCGGCGTTGCGGATCAGCGAGGCGACATCGGTGCCGTCCTGTGGGTACAGGCTGGTACCGATACTGGCACTGGTGAAGAACTCATGCTCTCCCGCCTGGAACGGGGCGCTGAAGCACGCCAGCAGCTTGTTGGCGATAAGGCTGGCATCGCCGGGTTGGTGCAGGCCGGGCAGCAGAATGATGAACTCGTCACCCCCCAGGCGCGCCACGGTGTCTATGTCGCGCACCTGTTCCTTGAGGCGCTGGGCGATACCTTTGAGCAGCAAGTCGCCCACCGGGTGGCCAAGACTGTCGTTGATATGTTTGAAGCGGTCCAGGTCCAGGAACAGTACCGCCCCCTGGCGCCGGGAGGCCTGGGTACAGGTGAGTGCCGCCTGCAGGCGATTCTCGAACAGGGTGCGGTTGGGCAGGCCGGTGAGCGGGTCGTGATGGGCCTGGTAGTCCAGTTTGGCCTGGGCGTGCTTGAGGCTGGAAATGTCGGCGAACACCGCGACGAAGTGGGTAATGATCCGGTCGCTGTTGCGCACCGCACTGATGGTCAACCAGCTGGGGTAGAGCTCGCCGTTTTTGCGTCGGTTGTAGATTTCGCCTTGCCAATGGCCCTCCGCGGTCAGCTGGTGCCACATGGCGGCGAAGAACGCGCTGTCGTGCTGGCCGGAGGCAAGCAGGCGCGGTGTCTGGCCCAGGGCTTCAAATTCGTTGTAGCCGGTGATTTCGCTGAAAGCGCGGTTGACTGCGCTGATGCGTTGGTCGGTGTCAGTGATCAGTACGCCTTCCGCGGTATTCTCGAACACCGTTGCGGCCAGCTGCAGTTTTTCCTGCATCAGGTGGCGTTCGGTAATGTCCCGGGCAATGGTCAGCATGCAGTCGACACCGGCAATCGGCAGGGGGCGGGCCGACAGTTCACACAGACGGATCTGCCCGTCACTGCGGCGGATATGGCAACTGAAGTCGCGCACGAAACCATCTTTTTTGATCATCTGCAGCAGGCGTCGCCGCTCGTTGAGGTCGACCCACATCCCCAGGTCCAGTGAGGTCTGGTCCAGCGATGTGTGGCTGTCGAACCCGGTCAGGCGGCAGAAGCCCTCGTTGACTTCGATCAGCAGGCCATCGCTTTGCCGGGACAGCAGCAAGCCATCGGGAGAGGCATGGAAAGCCTTGGCAAACTTCTCTTCCGAGGTGCGCAGCTGTTCCTGGGTTTCCTTCAATTGACTGATGTCGCGTACCGCCACTACCAGCGCTGGGGTGCTGTCGAGCTCTATGGTCCCGGCTGAGATGAGGCCGGTGAACAGTTGGCCGTTACTGCGCTGGAAGAGTGTCTCCAGGTTGCGGATGCTGCCGGACTGCAACCGCTCAAGCAGTGTTGGACCAATACCGTCGATTCCCCAGATATTCAATTCGGTAGTGGTGCGGCCAACGACGCTGTCGGCGTCCAGGCCAATCTGTTCCTCGAAGGCTTCGTTGACTTCCAGCAAGCAACCATCGCTGAGGCGGGCGATCAGCAGGATGTCCGGGCATTGCTGGAAAACCGAGACGAACTTCTGTTCCGACAGGCGCAGGGCCTCTTCGGCATTCTTGGTTTCGCTGATGTCGATCATCAGGCCGCGCATCACAGGTTTGTGCCCGTGCTCGATCAGGCTGACGATGTCACGCACCCAGAGGCTGCGACCATCGGCGCAGATCACCCGGTAATCGAGACTGTGATCGCGCCCGGCGGCGGTTTCGCTGTCACAGTAGGCCTGGGCCCAAAGGGCATCGTCGGGGTGGATGATGCTGCGCCAGAAGCCTGGACGCAGCCAGTGGCTCAAGGGGTAGCCCAGCAGGTCTTCTGCATGGGGAGATACGTAGTTGTAGGTGAAGTCGTTGGCGTCTGCTTCCCAGGCAATCGCCGACAGACTCTCGACCAGGCCACGGTAGTGGTATTCGCTGCTGCGCAGTTCTTGTTCCAGGGCGACGCGGCGAGAAATCTCCGAGCTCAGGCGTCGATTGACCCGCATCACTGCCGCCAGGATCGTCACCAGCAGTAGTACCGCGGGAAGCCCATAGATGAGCAGGTCGTACCAGACCGTGCGATGGTCCAATACCTTGCCGACCCAGCGCTCCTGAATATCGCTGATCTCAGCGGGGCTCATGTCGGCCATGACCTTGTCGAGGATGCCGACGAGGATCTTCTGTTCTTGTGGTACCGCCATGGCCAGTTGATAGCGATAGGGCGTTTCGCCGCTGACATACATGCCTTCAAGCTTGAGCTGGCGCAGGCTCCAGATGCTCGACGCGAGATCGCCGACCACGGCGTCGACTTCATCGGTGGCCAACGCCTGCAGGGTCGAGCTGACATTGCGCATGGCGACCAGGTTCAAGTCGGGGTGGTGGGTGCGCAGCAGTTCGTGAGGCGCGTAGTTTTCCACCACGGCAATCTTCAGCCCGTAGAGGTCCTTGATGTTGCGAGGCTGTGCGCCACCCTTGTGGGCGAGGATGACAATCGGAAAGTCCAGGTAGGGGCGAGTGAAGGCAAGGAAGCCCTGGCGTTCGGGGGTCGACATGATCCCAGGCAGCACGTCCAGTTTGTTCTGGCGTGCCTGCTCCAGGACGGCTGTCCAACTGCTCGGTTCGACCGGCTTGAACGTAATGCCCAGTCGGTCCTGCATCAGGGCAATGTAATCGGCGGCCAATCCCTGGTAGCGGCCCTCCTGGTCACGGTACTCGAACGGTGGCCAGGATGCGTCGACGCCCACGCGCAGCTGCGGGTGGGCGCTGAGCCAGGCTTGTTCTTCGTCTGTCAGGGTCAAGGCGCCGGCCGCTGCGCTCCAGAGTGCCAGGAGCAGCAACAGAAGGGCCGGCAGTCTGGGCATAGCGGCCTCGTCACACATGTGGGTTGCATTCGAGTGTAGACGGGCAATTCGCCACCGGGGTAGTGGCGAAAGTCTTAAAGTTTTCGAGGGCACAAAAGAAAAACCCCGGCCTGGGCCGGGGTTCGTCATCACTCGTCGAGGAAGGAGCGCAGATGCTCGCTTCGCGTCGGGTGGCGCAGCTTGCGCAGCGCCTTGGCTTCGATCTGACGGATCCGTTCACGGGTCACGTCGAACTGTTTGCCGACCTCTTCGAGGGTGTGATCGGTGTTCATGTCGATACCGAATCGCATGCGCAGCACCTTGGCTTCGCGAGCGGTCAGACCGGAGAGCACGTCACGGGTCGCTTCCTTGAGGCTTTCGACCGTGGCGACATCGATTGGCGACTGCATGGTCGAGTCTTCGATGAAATCACCCAGGTGCGAGTCTTCGTCATCACCGATCGGGGTTTCCATGGAGATCGGCTCTTTGGCGATCTTCAGTACCTTGCGGATCTTGTCCTCAGGCATTTCCATGCGTTCACCCAGCTCTTCCGGGGTCGGTTCGCGACCCATTTCCTGCAGCATCTGCCGGGAAATGCGGTTGAGCTTGTTGATCGTCTCGATCATGTGCACCGGGATACGGATGGTACGAGCCTGGTCGGCGATCGAGCGGGTGATCGCCTGACGAATCCACCAGGTGGCATAGGTCGAGAACTTGTAGCCGCGACGGTATTCGAACTTGTCCACCGCCTTCATCAGGCCTATGTTGCCTTCCTGGATCAGGTCGAGGAACTGCAGGCCGCGGTTGGTGTACTTCTTGGCGATCGAGATAACCAGACGCAGGTTGGCCTCGACCATTTCCTTCTTGGCGCGACGAGCCTTGGCTTCACCGATCGACATGCGACGGTTGATGTCCTTGATCTCGGCGATGGTCAGACCGGTTTCGCTTTCGAGGTCGATCAGCTTTTGCTGGCAGGCCACGATGGCGTCGCTCTTCTCACCCAGGGCGGCGGCCCATTTGGTGCTGCGCTTGGCCAGGTCGCTGGCCCAGGTCTGGTCGATCTCGTTGCTCGGGAACAGACGCAGGAAATCGGCGCGTGGCATACGTGCATCACGTACGCACAATTGCATGATCGCGCGCTCTTGCTGGCGCAAGCGGTCCAGGGCGCTACGAACACGCTCCACCAGGCCTTCGAACTGCTTGGGCACCAGCTTGATCGGCATGAACAGCTCAGCCAGGTCGAGCATCGCCTTGATGCTGTCCTTGTGGCTGCGGCCGTTCTTCTTCAAGAGTTTGAGGGTGGCGTTCAGTTGATCCTGAACGGCACCGAAGCGCTGACGAGCGACTTCAGGATCGGGACCGCTTTCGGTCTCTTCCTCTTCCTCGGCGCCTTCTTTCTCCTCGTCTTCATCCTCGTCGGCATCGGCCTTGGCCGGGGCTTTCGGGTCGATCGGCGGCGGCACTTCGGCAGGTGGCGCAATACCGTCGTCCGGGTCGATATAACCGCTCAGGACGTCGGACAGGCGGCCACCTTCGGTGGTGACGCGATCGTACTCGGAGAGAATGTGTTCGACGGTACCGGGGAAATGGGCGATAGCGCCCATGACTTCACGGATACCTTCTTCGATACGCTTGGCGATTTCGATCTCGCCTTCGCGGGTCAACAGCTCGACGGTACCCATTTCACGCATGTACATGCGCACCGGGTCTGTCGTGCGACCGATATCGGTTTCCACAGCCGCCAACGCTGCTGCGGCTTCTTCAGCTGCGGCTTCGTCGGTGTCGGCTTCGGCCAACAAAAGGGCATCCGCATCCGGAGCACTCTCGAATACGTTGATCCCCATGTCGTTGATCATGCGGATGATGTCTTCCACCTGCTCCGGATCTGAAATATCCTCTGGCAGGTGGTCGTTGACCTCCGCGTAAGTCAGGTAACCCTGCTCACGACCGCGGGTGATCAACTCTTTGATGCGAGACTGCTGTTGCGCTTTTCCGGACATAACACCCTATCCACTGAAGGTCTTGGCGGGCAAAAAACAAGCCGAGGATTATACCCGAGCTAGGACCTCACGCGCCAGTTGAGGTCGGGGTTTGTGCGGGAACATTCCGGCTTAGCAGGTCGCGCAGCTGATTTTTTTCCTCTGCGCTCAACTCACTTTGACGTGCTTTCCTGAGCAGATGTTCCAGGCTTCGCTCGCGTTGGCGAGCGGACAAGCTAGTTATGGTGTCGAAAAACTGTTGTTCAAGGTTGTCGGCATCGATCAGCCATTCCTTTTCCGCCAATGCCCGCAGCAAACGACCTTGTTCGGTGCCATGCCAGCGGGCGATCAGCTGTAGTGAGCGTAGCTCAGGATTCTTTTGCAGGGCTTCGAGCAGGGCTACCAGCAGTTGAGCGTAGACGTGTTCTTCGGCTGCGAAGTGACCGGCATCCTCGACTTTTTTAGCCAGCTGCGGATGGTGCAGCAGGGTGCGCAAAGCGCTCAAGGTCGGGGGTTCCACTGAAGTGGGTACCCGTGGTGGTGCATCCTGGCGTTGGCCGTTGCGCTCCCAGGGTTTGCCTTTCTTGTCCCACGGCTTGCCTTCCCATTTCTTCTTGCCACCCTTGTTCGGCGACCACGGCTGTTGTGGCGGTGCGTAGTCGGGCTGGTGAAAATCACCGTAGTCCGGGGTGTAGTCGGGGATGGCATCGTAGTCGATGCCCGGGTCATAGCTGGGCGGTGCTTCGGCTGGTGCGCTGTGGCTCAGATGCTCGACCTGCTGGTTGTCGAGGCCGGTGATTTCCTTGAGCCGGTTGCGCATCAAGGCACGCAGGTTGGCACCCGGCACTTTTTCGATCAACGGTGCTGCGAGGGTGGCCATATGAGCCTTGCCTTCGAGCGATCGAGGATCGGCTTCTTCGGTCAGTTGCTGGAAAAAATAGTCGGCCAGAGGTTGAGCGTGCTGGTTGATGCGCGCGCGGAAGGCATCGGTGCCTTCCGCGCGGATCAAGGTGTCCGGGTCTTCGCCTTCGGGCAGGAACAGAAAGCGCGCCTTGCGGCCGTCCTGCAGGCTCGAAAGCGTGGATTCCAGCGCACGCCAGGCGGCATTGCGGCCTGCCTGGTCGCCATCGAAGCAGAACAATACGCTGGGCACCACACGAAACAGGCGCTTGAGGTGCTCTTCGCTGGTGGCTGTACCCAGGGTTGCTACCGCATTGCGCAGGCCTTGCTGGGCCAGTGCAATAACGTCCATGTAGCCTTCGACAACGATGATTTCATCGAGATTCCGGTTGAACTTGCGTGCTTCGTACAGCCCGTACAGTTCCTGGCCCTTGTGGAACACCGGAGTTTCCGGAGAGTTCAGGTACTTGGGCTTGTCGTCGCCCAGTACTCGACCTCCAAACGCGATGACGCGACCGCGGCTGTCGCGGATCGGGAACATCACGCGGTCGCGAAAGCGATCGTAGCGTTTGCCGCTTTCGGCGTTCTCGATGAGCAGGCCGGCATCAATCATGGCCTTCTGCTGCAGGGTGTCGCTGCTCAGGTGCTTGAACAGGTTGTCCCACCCCGGCGGGGCGTAGCCCAGGCTGAAATCGCGAGCGATTTCACCGGACAGCCCGCGGCCCTTGAGGTACTCGACGGCCGAACGACGGGTAGGGTGGCTTTTCAGCGCCTGGCGATAATATTCGGCGGCGGCTTCCAGTAGCGGGTAGAGCGGCGAGTCCGTGGGTTGGCGGGGTTTTTGCCCGCGTCCGCCTTCTTCGCGTGGCACTTCCATGCCGGCGGCCTTGGCCAGTTCCTCGACGGCCTGGGGAAAGTCCAGGTTGTCGTGGTCCATGATGAAGCCAAGGGCGTTGCCGCCCGCGCCGCAACCAAAGCAGTAATAGAACTGCTTGTCGGGGCTGACGCTGAAGGACGGGGTTTTTTCTTTGTGGAACGGGCAGCAGGCAGTGAGGTTCTTGCCGGCCTTTTTCAGTTGCACGCGCGAACTCACCACATCGACGATATCGGTACGGTTGAGCAGGTCGTCAATGAAACTTTGGGGAATCAGCCCGGCCATGGCACTCTCATCATCAGGCGATAAACCAGTGTAATCGCTAATGCTGCAGGGACGGCTTCGCGTTCGAGCGATGTCGAATGGCGTAACACAAAAATAGGAAAGACGTGCTCGTCGGTAGCCGGTTAAGGCTCGTCAGTAATGACGTGCACAGCTGGCGTTGAGGCCAGTTCTGACGATTCAGGCAGGTTGTCCGCGTTTTAACAAACGGGACGCCTCAAGCACAAAGGCCAGAGGTTCAAGCAACTACTGCCGGAAGCCCGGCTTTGGGCCGGGCGAGGCAGAAGCTTGCGACGGACGTCTGTATTAGTACAGACGAACGGCGCGGCGCTGTTCGCGCTGAACTTTCTTGGCGTGACGTTTAACAGCGGCTGCTGCTTTGCGCTTACGCTCAGAAGTCGGCTTCTCGTAAAATTCGCGGCTACGAACTTCAGCCAGAACACCGGCTTTTTCGCAGGAGCGCTTGAAACGACGCAGAGCTACGTCGAAGGGTTCATTCTCTTTAACTTTGACGGCTGGCATCCAGAGCTACCTTCATTCATTACCGGGGGTCAACGAACTCGTGGCAAAACTGTGCACTGGAGAACGTCGGTTTTTAAGGGTTGCGGATGTTAACCCTTAGCCAGCCGGAATGCAAAGCCTCTGATCGAAAACCGCTGGTCGGCACCCGGAGTGGGGACTATCATGCGCGGCTTCAAATTCAGCCTCCACAAGGCGCAGACCCATGCTAGTACTGGGATTGGAAACATCCTGCGACGAAACCGGCGTCGCATTATACGACAGTGAACGCGGTCTTTTGGCCGATGCATTGTTCAGTCAGATCGACCTGCACCGCGTCTATGGCGGCGTTGTGCCAGAGCTCGCCTCCCGCGATCACGTCAAGCGCATGCTGCCGTTGATCCGCCAGGTCCTGGCCGAGGCCGACTGCGTGGCTACCGAGATCGACGCCATTGCCTATACCGCTGGCCCCGGGCTGGTGGGTGCGCTGTTGGTAGGTGCCTCGTGCGCCCAGGCGCTGGCCTTTGCCTGGGGCATTCCAGCCTTGGGCGTGCACCATATGGAAGGCCACCTGCTGGCGCCGATGCTTGAGGAGCAGCCTCCAGAGTTCCCGTTCGTCGCCTTGCTGGTATCTGGTGGGCATACCCAGCTGGTACGGGTGGATGGTATCGGTCGCTACGAGCTGCTGGGTGAGTCGCTTGATGATGCCGCTGGCGAAGCCTTCGACAAGACCGCCAAGCTAATGGGGCTCAACTATCCAGGTGGCCCGGAAATCGCCCGCCTGGCGACCCAGGGCGTGCCTGGCCGCTTTGTATTCCCTCGGCCGATGACGGATCGCCCGGGCCTGGACTTCAGCTTCAGCGGCTTGAAAACCTTCGCCCTGAACACCTGGCAGCAGTGCCAGAAAGCTGGAGACGACGGCGAGCAAACTCGTTGCGACGTGTCTCTGGCCTTCCAGCAGGCGGTGGTGGAGACTTTGACCATCAAGTGCAAGCGTGCCCTGAAGCAAACCGGCCTCAAGCGCCTGGTGATCGCTGGTGGTGTCAGTGCCAACACGGCGCTACGCGCTTCGCTGGAAGAAATGCTCGCGGGCATCAAGGGCAATGTGTACTACGCACGGCCACAGTTTTGCACCGACAATGGCGCCATGATCGCTTATGCCGGGTGTCAGCGCCTGGCGGCGGGGCAACAGGAGAGCTTGGCCATCAGTGTGCAGGCGCGCTGGCCGATGGAGCAGTTGTCACCGCTGTAATGAGCGACGCTCATGCAGCGGGTTCAGAAATGTCGTTCGCGGCCGGCAAAGAGGTCGCGTAGATTGCCACGGTGACGCCAGACGATCAGCACGGTCAGCACGCTGATCGGCAGTAGTGCTTCCGGCTCGCGCCAGGCCAGCAATGGCAGGGTCAGCGGTGTGGCGATCAGCGCTGCCAGGGAGCTGGTGCGGGTCAGGTAGAAGGTCAGCAGCCAGGCGCTGATGGCCAGCAGTGCCGCTGGCGGGTACAGCCCCAGCAGCATGCCGGCGGCGGTGGCGACGCCTTTGCCGCCGCGAAAGCAGAAGTAGATCGGGAACAGGTGGCCGATCACTGCGCACAAGCCTATCCAGGCTTGCTGTTGCAGGTCGAGCCCGGCAACACTGGCGACCAGCACGGGAAGAAGACCCTTGCACAGGTCGCCAAGCAAGGTCAGGACCGCCAGTTTGCGGCCGGCCAAGCGCAGCATGTTGGTTGCACCGGCATTGCCTGAACCGCTCATGCGTGGGTCCGGGCTGCCATTGAGGCGGCTCAGGACGATGGCAAAGGACAGCGAGCCGAGCAGGTAGGCGAGCAGTGCCAGTAACCAAAACATGCTAACTATTCCGGGCGAGGACGCCCTGATTCTAACGGCGCCAGTCGCCCTTGTCGTGCAGTGGAGAGAAGTGCTTGGACAGAGTGTTCATCGAAGGCCTGGAAGTTGATACCGTGATCGGTGCCTATGACTGGGAGCGCGGTATTCGCCAGTGCCTGCGTCTGGACCTGCGTTTTGCCTGGGACAACCGACCGGCTGCGGCGGGTGACGACCTCACCCTGGCGCTGGACTATGCCAGTGTGTCTGCACGTATCCAGGCGTTTGCCGAAGAGGCGCAGTACGAGTTGGTGGAAACCTTTGCCGAGCGTTTGGCGGCGGTACTGATGAGCGAGTTCCAGATTCCCTGGCTGCACCTGAAGCTGACCAAGCCCGGCGCCGTGCCGGCAGCCACTGGCGTGGGCGTGGAGATCGAGCGCGGATGTCTCTGAACAGGGTTTACCTTGGTCTTGGCAGCAATGTCGAGCGTGAGCGGCATCTGTGTGCGGGCCTTGATGCGCTGGCCGGGTTTCTTCAGGACATGCGCTGTTCGCCGGTGTTCGAGAGCCAGGCGGTGGGTATCAAGAGCGGTCCATTCTTCAATCTGGTGGTTACAGGGCTGACCGACCTGCCATTGATGGAGCTGGACCGCCGCCTCAAGTTCATCGAGGCGGACAATGGTCGCTATGCGCCCGAGCGCAAGGGCCTGCCGCTGGATATCGATGTGCTGATGTACAACGAACTGTGTGGCAGCTTCGACGGCTTGGTTTTGCCCCGGGCAGAGATTCTCAAGAACGCCTTTGTGCTTTGGCCGCTGTCATTGATTGCGCCGCAGTTGGTCCATTCGGGGGTGGGGAAGACCATGGCCCGGCTGTGGGCTGAGGCTCAGATTGCGCAGGTACTGGCTCCTGTATCGTTCGAGTGGCACGGGCAGCAGTTGACCAATATTTGAGCAAGCGCGGGACAAGCCTCTGCTGCAAGAGCAGGCTTGTCCCGCGATGGTTTTACCCTTTGTAGGTTTTCAAAGCCTTCAGCCGCTCGCCCTTGAGCGCTTCTCCCAATGCCTGGCCGGTCAGCCCTTGCTGCACCAGCGGCTGCACCTGTACGGCCCGCGCAGCTGCCACTGCGCCGCGCAAGTAGTCGGCCTGTGGATATTCTCTTTGTTCCAGACCCTTGCGGCCTCGTGCGTCCATCTCGCAAGCGCAAATGAACTCCTCGAAGCGCTGAGGCCTGCGGTACACATCGAAGCGCTGCAGGAGTTCGAGCAGTGTCGAGGCCTTGAGTTCCAGTGCCCGGTGGCAGTGAGTGTGGAACTCACCCACCAGCATCGCCAGTTCCTGGCAATCCCGCGGCACCTTGAAGCGCTGGTTGACGGCCTCGATCAACTGCAACCCACGATGCTCATGGGCAATGTGTCGTGGCCACTGCGCCTCCGGCGTTGTGCCCTTGCCCAGGTCATGTAGCAGGCAGGCCCAGCGCACCGTCAGGGGTTGTTGATGCCGGGCGGCTTGCTCGAGAACCGAGAGGGTATGGATACCACAGTCGATTTCCGGGTGGTGAGCCGCAGGTTGTGGCACACCGAACAGCGCATCGACTTCCGGTAGCAGCTCCTTAAGCGCGCCACACTCGCGCAGTACCTGGATGAACACCTGGGGGTGATCTTCCATCAGTGCGCGGGCAATCTCCTTCCAGCTGCGTTCGGCGGTGAGTGCCTGGAGTTCTCCTGACTCGCTGAGCTGTCGCATCAAGTCGATGGTTTCCGGAGCTACGCTGAAACCCAGGCTGGCATAGCGCGCGGCAAAGCGGGCAACACGAAGGACACGCAAGGGATCTTCGGTGAACGCCGGGGATACGTGGCGCAAGATGCGAGATTCTAGATCTTTTTGGCCGTGATACGGGTCGCTGACGATGCCTTGCTCATCTTCGGCCATGGCGTTGATGGTCAGGTCGCGGCGAATCAGGTCCTCTTCGAGCGTCACCTCGGGGCTTGCGTGGAAAGTGAAGCCGCCATAGCCGCGCCCGCTCTTGCGTTCGGTGCGGGCCAGGGCATATTCCTCACCGCTTTCAGGATGAAGGAATACCGGGAAATCAGCCCCGACCGGCCTGAAGCCCAGCGCCTGCATTTGTTCAGCCGTGGCACCGACCACGACCCAGTCGATATCACTGACCGGACGGCCGAGCAGGCGATCGCGTACGGCGCCTCCGACTTTGTAGATCTGCATGAAAAACCTCCGTTGATGCCACAGGATAACCTGTCTGGCAGCAACGGAGGGCAGGGGGACTAGAGGTGCACGACCGCGAGGTCCAGGCGACCGTACTCCGCTTCGCTGTGCTCGCCCTTGGGCGGTACGTGATGAGTTTTCATGATCTGGTCGCCCTGCAGCGTTTCCAGGTGGATATCGAAGCCCCAGAGGCGGTGCAGGTGCTTGAGCACTTCCTCGGTGGAGTCGCCCAGCGGTTTGCGGTCGTGTTGCTGGTGACGCAGGGTCAGGGAGCGGTCGCCGCGCCGGTCGATGCTCCAGATCTGCACGTTCGGTTCGCGGTTCCCCAGGTTGTACTGGGCAGCCAGGGTTTCACGGATGATCCGATAGCCGTTTTCGTCATGGATGGCCGGCACCAGCAGATCTTCGCGCTGGTCGTCATCGAGAATACTGAACAGCTTCAGGTCGCGGATCACGGTGGGTGACAGGTACTGCAGGATGAAGCTTTCGTCCTTGAAGCTGCTCATGGCGAACTTGATGGTCGACAGCCAATCGC
This sequence comes from Pseudomonas vranovensis, assembly GCF_040438935.1. Classification (NCBI taxonomy): domain Bacteria; kingdom Pseudomonadati; phylum Pseudomonadota; class Gammaproteobacteria; order Pseudomonadales; family Pseudomonadaceae; genus Pseudomonas; species Pseudomonas vranovensis. Next base: position 5,442,680 of record NZ_CP159259.1, read on the forward strand.
TGCCGGCGATGTCGGGGAACCAGCGGCGGTCTTCCTCGGTGGGGTGTTCGCACATGCGGCGGATGTCGCGGTACATGGCAAAGCCCAGGGCATACGGGTTGATGCCACTGTAATAAGGGCTGTCGAAACCGGGCTGGAACACTACGCTGGTGTGCGACTGCAGGAACTCCATCATGAAGCCGTCGGTTACCAGGCCCTCGTCGTAGAGGTCGTTCATCAGCGTGTAGTGCCAGAAGGTGGCCCAGCCTTCGTTCATCACCTGGGTTTGGCGTTGCGGATAGAAGTACTGGGCGATCTTGCGCACGATACGCACGATTTCCCGCTGCCAGGGTTCGAGCAAGGGTGCATGCTTTTCGATGAAGTAGAGAATATTTTCCTGAGGTTCGGCGGGGAAGCGCGCATTGTCGCGCTCGCTATTCTTGTCGGCACCCTTGGGAATGGTGCGCCACAGGTCATTGATCTGCTTTTGCAGGTGTTCTTCGCGTTCCTTCTGCCGGCGCCGCTCTTCTTCCGCGGAAATCGGGTACGGCCGCTTGTAGCGGTCAACACCGTAGTTCATCAAGGCATGGCAGGAGTCGAGCAGGTCTTCGACCGCGTCGATGCCATGGCGCTCCTCGCATAGGGTGATGTACTGCTTGGCGAACACCAGGTAGTCGATGATCGAGCTGGCGTCGGTCCAGGTGCGGAACAGGTAATTGCCTTTGAAGAAGCTGTTGTGCCCATAGCAGGCGTGGGCAACCACCAGGGCCTGCATGCAGATGGTGTTTTCTTCCATCAGGTAGGCGATGCAGGGATCGGAGTTGATCACGATTTCGTAGGCAAGGCCCATCTGGCCACGGCTGTAGGATTTCTCGGTACTCAGGAAGTGCTTGCCGTATGACCAGTGGTGGTAGCCAAGGGGCATGCCCACGGACGCATAGGCGTCCATCATCTGCTCAGCCGTAATCACTTCGATCTGGTTGGGGTAGGTGTCCAGGGCATAGCGCTCGGCCAGGCGGCTGATTTCCCGGTCATAGGCCTGGATCAGTTCGAATGTCCATTCGGACCCGGTGGAAATGGGTTGGCGCTTCTGCTCTCTAGCGGTCATGTCACTAACCTGCGCTGGAAGAGTTCACGGAAGACCGGATAGATATCACCGGCCGACACCAGCTGCTGCTGGGCGAACGTATCGGCAAAGGCTTCACCGATGCGTTCATATTCGAACCACAATGCCTGATGTTCGCGGGGAGTGATCTCCACGTAAGTGTAGTACTGGACGAACGGCATGATTTGCTTGGTGAGGATCTCGCGGCAAATCGGCGAGTCGTCATTCCAGTTGTCGCCGTCGGAGGCTTGGGCGGCGTAAATATTCCATTCACTGGCCTGGTAGCGCTCGGCCATGATTTCCTGCATCAGTTTCAAGGCGCTGGAAACGATGGTGCCGCCGGTTTCCCGGGAATAGAAAAACTCCTCCTCGTCGACTTCGCGAGCACTGGTGTGGTGGCGGATGAAAACCACTTCAATCTTGTCGTAATTGCGCTTGAGGAACAGGTACAAAAGGATGAAGAAGCGCTTGGCGATGTCCTTGGTGGCCTGGGTCATGGAGCCAGAGACGTCCATCAGGCAGAACATCACCGCTTTTGAGCTGGGGTTGGGTTGCTTGACCAGCAAGTTGTACTTGAGGTCGAAGGTGTCGAGGAAAGGTACACGGTGAATACGGGCACTCAACCGTTCTATTTCCGCTTCTATTTCCTGAATATCGCCGAAGTTGTCGGGCTCTTCGCGCTTCAGGCGTGCCAGTTCCTCTTGGGCTTCGCGCAGTTTTGCGCGGCTGCTGCCAGACAGGGCGATGCGTCGGGCGTGTGCTGAGCGCAAGGTGCGGATGATGTTGATCCGTGACGGATTGCCTTCGTTGCTGATACCCGCGCGCACGGTCTTGAAGGTATCGGTGCCGGCCAGATGGCGTTTGACCAGGTTGGGCAGTTCGAGGTCTTCGAACATGAACTCAAGAAACTCTTCCTGAGTGATCTGGAAGACGAATTCATCCATGCCTTCACCCGAGTTACCGGCTTTGCCGCGTCCGCCTCCACCGCCTCCACCCTGGGGGCGGGCGATGTGTTCGCCAGCAGTGAACTCCTTGTTGCCGGGGTGGACGACTGTCTGCTTGCCGCCACGACCGTGGTGCAGCACCGGCTCGTCGATATCGCGACCGGGTATGCTGATCTGCTCGCCATGTTCCATATCGGTAATGGAGCGGCGACTTACGGCCTCCTCGACGGCTTTCTTGATGTGGTCACGGTAACGCCGCAGAAAGCGCTGGCGGTTGACCGTGCTCTTGTTCTTGCCGTTCAGGCGTCGGTCGATCACATAGCTCATAGGCCCCTCCGGGAGCTGAAGACTCAAGCTTCAAGCCGCAAGCCCTGCCAGGCAGACAGCAAATGCCTGGGATAGAGCCTGCGGCTTGCCACTTACAGCTCGGTCACTGCGATTTTCTGACGCGCAGGTACCATTCCGAGAGCAGCCGAACTTGTTTGTCTGTGTAACCGCGTTCCACCATCCGGGTGACGAAGTCGTTGTGCTTCTGTTGATCTTCTTTGCTGGCCTTGGCGTTGAAGCTGATGACCGGCAGCAGGTCTTCGGTGTTGGAGAACATTTTCTTCTCGATCACCACGCGCAGCTTTTCGTAGCTCAGCCAGGTCGGGTTCTTGCCATTGTTGTTGGCTCGGGCGCGCAAGACGAAGTTGACGATCTCGTTGCGGAAGTCCTTCGGGTTGCTGATGCCTGCCGGCTTCTCGATTTTCTCCAGTTCCTCGTTGAGGGCGATACGGTTGAGGATCTCTCCGGTTTCCGGGTCGCGGTATTCCTGGTCCTGGATCCAGAAGTCGGCGTACAGCACGTAGCGGTCGAAGATGTTCTGGCCGTACTCGCTGTAGGACTCGAGGTATGCCGTCTGGATTTCCTTGCCGATGAACTCGATGTAGCGCGGTGCCAGGTACTCCTTCAGGTAGCGCAGGTACCGCTCGCGTACCTCGGCCGGGAACTGCTCCTGTTCGATCTGCTGCTCCAGTACATAAAGCAGATGCACCGGGTTGGCAGCAATTTCGTGTGGGTCGAAGTTGAACACCTTGGAAAGGATCTTGAAGGCAAAGCGGGTCGAAAGGCCGTTCATCCCCTCATCCACACCGGCCGCGTCGCGGTACTCCTGGATCGATTTGGCCTTTGGGTCGGTGTCCTTGAGGTTTTCACCATCGTAGACCCGCATTTTCGAGTAGATGTTCGAGTTTTCAGGTTCTTTCAACCGTGACAGCACGGTGAACTGGGCGAGCATCTTCAAGGTGTCAGGCGCGCAATGAGCCTTGGCCAGCGAGCTGTTGAACAGCAACTTGTCGTAGATCTTGATCTCGTCGCTGACCCGCAGGCAGTACGGCACCTTGACGATGTAGATACGGTCGATGAACGCCTCGTTGTTCTTGTTGTTGCGGAAGCTGTGCCATTCCGATTCGTTGGAGTGCGCCAGTAAGATGCCGGAGTAGGGGATGGCACCGAGACCCTCTGTACTGTTGTAGTTGCCTTCCTGGGTGGCGGTCAGGAGTGGGTGCAGGACCTTGATGGGCGCCTTGAACATCTCGACGAACTCCATCAGGCCCTGGTTGGCCCGGCACAGTGCGCCCGAGTAGCTGTAGGCATCGGCATCGTTCTGTGGGTATTCCTCGAGCTTGCGGATATCGACTTTACCGACCAGGGCCGAAATGTCCTGGTTGTTCTCGTCACCAGGTTCGGTCTTGGCCACGGCGATCTGGTTGAGGATCGATGGGTACAGCTTGACCACCTTGAACTGGCTGATATCGCCCCCGAATTCAGCCAGGCGCTTGGTCGCCCAGGGCGACATGATGGTATTGAGGTAACGACGCGGAATGCCGAAGTCCTCTTCAAGAATGGCGCCGTCCTCGGTGGCATTGAACAGTCCCAGTGGCGACTCGAACACCGGCGAGCCCTTGATGGCATAGAAGGGCACTTTCTCCATCAGCTGCTTGAGCTTTTCAGCCAGGGAAGACTTGCCGCCACCCACCGGCCCCAGGAGATAGAGGATCTGCTTCTTCTCCTCTAGCCCTTGGGCGGCATGGCGGAAGTAGGAGACGATCTGGTCGATGCATTCTTCCATGCCGTGGAAGTCTTCAAATGCCGGGTAGCGGCGGATCACCTTGTTGGAGAAGATCCGCGACAACCTGGAGTTGTTCGAGGTGTCGACCAGCTCCGGCTCGCCGATAGCCATCAACAGGCGTTCGGCCGCCGAGGCATAAGCGCTGCGATCACTCTTGCAGAGCTCAAGGTACTCTTGCAGCGAAAGTTCTTCCTGACGGGTGGACTCGAAACGTTGTTGGAAGTGGCTAAAAATACTCATGACGTCACCTCGCTCGATACGTGGAGCCGACGCCGGATCAGTCAGCTGATGCTGGCATGCAACCGGGACTACCGATTGCTGTATACCCCCCAGAACACCTGTAAATTCGCTACCGATGACCCGCACGCCGGTGTACCGGCTCTCCCCTTTTTGGATGGCCTGGGCTTAAGGATAGTTCGTTCTCGGGGAGGTCAAGGGCGGTTGGATGAATTGTTGATGGCGACCGTTCGTCAGGTCAGGTGCGAGCCCGCACAGGACGCGGGCTGCAGGAAATGAAAAAAATTATTCGGCAGTGCCCTGGGCGGTTTCCGCAGGGTAGGTGCCGCGCCACAGCGCGAAGCCACCGTCCAGGCTGTAGACGTCGGAAAAGCCCTGGCTGACCAGGTAGGCGGCGGCACTCTGGCTGGAGTTGCCGTGGTAGCAGACCACTACGGTCGGAGCGTCGAGATCTGCGCCACGAATGAAGTCGGCGACCGAATGATTGTCCAGGTGCTTGGAGCCTGCGATGTGCAAGGCGGCGTAGGTTTGCGGGTCGCGAATATCGACCACGACCGCACCTTGCTCCCGCAGGGCCTGGGCCTGCTCGGGAGGGATGCGTTTGAATTCGCTCATGGGAATGGTTTCCTTCAGGACTGGTTGTTCATTCTAGCCGGTTGTTCCAGCGCCGGCTGTGGGCGAGGCGTTCCTTCGTCGGTGCAGTCGCATCGGTGGAACACGCCACTGTCGACGTTGTACAGGGTCATGGCCCCGCCCCAGACGCATCCGGTATCCAGGGGGATGACCCCGGGCTCCTTGCAACGGCCTTCAAGTGCTGCCCAGTGACCGAAGATGATCTTCACGTGGCGTGAGCGGCGTCCCTTATGGGCAAACCAGGGTTTGTAGCCTGGCGGCGCGGTATCGGCGCCTTCCTTGCCCTTGAGGTCGAGCTTGCCTTCACTGGTGCAAAAGCGCATGCGTGTAAAGTAGTTGGTGATCACTCGCAGGCGGGTCACGCCACTGAGGTCCTTGCTCCACTTGTTCGGCTCGTTGCCGTACATGCCGTCAAGGTAGGGCTTGAGGCGATTGTCGTCGCGCAATACTTCTTCGACTTCGCCAGCCAGCTCGAGGGCTTTGCCCAATGTCCACTGGGGGGGGATGCCGGCATGTACCAACGCGACGCTGCGTTGCTCGTCGTAGTGCAAAAGCTTTTGTCGACGAAGCCAGTCGAGAAGTTCACCGGCGTCGGGCGCCTCAAGAATTTCCCGCAGGGTGTCGTGCTTTTTGAGGCGCTCGATGTTGTGCCATGCCGCCAGCAGGTGCAGGTCATGGTTGCCCAGCACGCAGGTCAGCGATTCGCGGATGGAATAGAGAAAACGCAAGGTTTCCAGTGATTCCGGGCCACGGTTGACCAGGTCGCCCACCAGCCACAGGCGGTCGGCTGCCGGGTTGAAATTGACTCGTTCGAGCAGGCACTTGAGAGGTTGCAGGCAACCTTGCAGGTCGCCGACTGCGTATACAGCCATCAGTGCAGGGCTCCTGGAACTGCCAGGCGGAACGGGGCAATGATGGCATCGAAGTGCTTACCGTCTTCGGCGAGCATCTGGTAGGTGCCCTGCATTGTGCCTACCGTGGTGCTGATGACCGCGCCGCTGCTGTAGGTGTGGCTCTTGCCAGGTTCGATCAACGGTTGCTGACCGATGACACCGGCACCACGGACCTCTTCGACCAGGCCGTCGCCGTTGGTGATCAGCCAGTGCCGGGACATCAGCTTGGCTGGCACCGTGCCGTTGTTCACTACGGTAATGGTATAGGCAAAGGCAAAGCGGTCGTTTTCGGAGTCGGATTGTTCTTTGAGAAAGCGGGTCACGACGCTGACGTCGATCTGGTAGCGAGGATCAGACATGCAAGGGGCCTTGGAAGCAGACGCGGATACGGCAATTGCACCAGTCTAGGCCATTGGCGGGGTTGCCGGCCAGTCATGCAACATGACTGGCCGTGTAGGACTTTCAGTGGCTACCCTGTTGTTCGGCCAGCTTGTCGGCCAGGCGCACAAATGCCGCCAGGTCCAGCTGTTCCGGGCGCAGGCTGCCATCGACGCCAGCGGCTTCGATAGCGTCGCTGCTGAGTAGCGCCTTGAGGGTGTTGCGCAAGGTCTTGCGGCGCTGGTTGAAGGCTTCGCGGACAATGCGCTCCAGCAGGCGATGATCCTTGGCAGGATGGGGGAGAGTCTCATGGGGCGTCAGCCGGACAATGGCCGAGTCAACCTTCGGCGGCGGGTTGAACGCGCCAGGGCCGACGTTGAAAAGGTGCTCTACTCGGCAGTGGTACTGGACCATGATCGACAGGCGCCCCCAGTCACCACCGCCAGGGCCCGCGGCGAGGCGCTCGACCACTTCCTTTTGCAGCATGAAATGCATGTCGCGAATCAGCTCGGCATTACTGAGCAGGTGGAAGATCAGTGGCGTGGAGATGTTGTACGGCAGATTGCCGACCACGCGCAGGCTGTTTGGCGCAGCGCCCAGGCTGGTGAAATCGAATTTCAGGGCATCGCCCTGGTGCAGGCGGAAGTTGCCACGACCGGCGAACTGCTGGTTCAGGATCGGGACCAGGTCCTTGTCCAGCTCTACAACGTCAAGCTGTGCACCGCTGCCCAGCAGGCCCTCGGTCAGGGCGCCCTGGCCCGGACCGATTTCCAGCATGCGGTCGGTAGACTTGGCGTGAATCGAGCGCAGGATGCGGTCGATGACGCCGGCGTCGTGCAGGAAGTTCTGGCCGAAGCGCTTGCGCGCCCGGTGTTGGTATTGCTCACTCATAGTCGGGTCTCGGCCATCTGATAGGCGGTTTCCAGCGCGACCTGCAGGCTCCCGGTGTCGATCCGGCCGCTGCCGGCCAGATCCAGGGCGGTGCCATGATCGACCGACGTGCGGATGATCGGCAGGCCCAGGGTCACGTTCACTGCAGCGCCAAAACCCTTGTACTTGAGTACGGGAAGGCCCTGGTCGTGGTACATCGCCAGCACTGCATCGCAGTGCTCCAGATATTTGGGGGTAAACAGGGTGTCGGCAGGCAACGGGCCGCGCAGGTCCATGCCTTCGCTTCGCAGGCGTGCCAGTGTGGGTTCGATGGTGTCGATTTCTTCATGGCCCAGGTGCCCCCCTTCACCCGCGTGCGGGTTGAGGCCGCAGACCAGGATGCGCGGATTGGCGATACCGAACTTCTGTTGCAGGTCGGCATGCAGGATCCGCGTCACGCGCTCCAGGCGCTCCGGGGTGATGGCATCGGCAACATCGCGCAGGGGCAGGTGAGTGGTCACCAGGGCAACACGCAGGCCTCGGGTCGCCAGCATCATGACGACTTGTGCGGTGCTGGTCAGGTCGGCCAGGAACTCGGTGTGGCCGGAAAAGGCGATACCGCTCTCGTTGATCACCCCTTTGTGAACGGGGGCGGTGATCATTCCGGCAAAGTGCCCATCCAGGCAGCCTTGGCCGGCGCGGGTCAGGGTTTCCAGCACGAACGCGGCGTTGGCCTTGTCGAGCTGGCCGGCGACTACCGGGTTTTGCAGCGGTGTATCCCACACATACAGGCTGCCGGCAGGGGCTGGCTTGGCTGGGAAGGTCTCGGGGCTCACCGGCAACAATGTGACGGCCACACCTAACTGCGTGGCCCGCTCGACGAGCAGGTCACGGCTGGTGATGGCAATCAGGGGGTGAGGCTGGGCTTGCGCGGCGAGCAGCAGGCACAGGTCGGGACCTATGCCGGCTGGTTCGCCGGGTGTGAGGGCGAAGCGTCTAGGTTTCACTGGGAGGCCTGATTGGCGCCAGGAAGCTTGATTTCAACGTAGGCTTCATCGCGGATCTGGCGCAGCCAGGTCTGCAGTTCCTCGTCGTATTTGCGATTACGCAGAACGTTCATTGCTTGTTGCTCACGCGCCTGCTCAGTGCTGTCGGTAGCGCGACGGCCGAGGACTTCCAGTACGTGCCAGCCGTATTGGGTCTGGAATGGCTTGGTCACTTCACCTTGGGGTGCATTGGCCATTTGCTCACGGAACTCAGGCACCAGCGCGTTCGGATCAACCCAGTTGAGGTCGCCGCCATTGAGGGCGGAGCCTGGATCTTCCGAGAAGCTTCTGGCCAACTCGCCGAAATCTTCACCGGATTTGATCCGGTCGTAGAGTTTCTCGGCCAGTTGCTTGGTCGCCGCTTCGCTGCGGATTTCGCTTGGCTTGATCAGGATGTGGCGCACGTGGACTTCGTCGCGGACCATGGTCTGGCCGCCGCGCTTTTCTTGCAGCTTGAGGATGATGAAGCCACCCGGGGTGCGGATTGGTTCGGTGACATCACCCACCGACATCGAGCTGAGCAGGCGATCGAAGGGCGGCGGCAATTGCGCGGCTTTACGCCAGCCCATTTCGCCACCTTCCAGGGCTGTTTCGCTGGCCGAACGGGCAATCGCCAGTTGGGCGAAATCGGCGCCTTGCTTGAGTTGCTGATACACCTCGCCCGCTTGTTTGGCGGCTGCCTGGATCGCGGCAGAATCGGCGCGTTCCGGGGTCGGGATGAGGATGTTGGCCAGGCGGAACTCTTCGGACAGCTGCATCTTGCCCAGATCTGATGCGAGGAAGTTCTTTACTTCCTGCTCCGATACCTGGATACGCTCGGCTACCCGGCGTTGACGCACGCGGCTGATGACCATCTCGCGACGGACCTGCTCGCGCGCATCATCAAACGACAGGCCGTCGCGGGCCAGGGCTGCGCGGAATTGCTCCAGGCTCATACCGTTGCGCTGGGCAATGGTACCGATGGCCTGGTTGAGCTCTTCGTCGGTGATGCGGATGCCGGAGCGCTCGCCGATCTGCAGTTGCAGGTTTTCGACGATCAGGCGTTCGAGCACTTGCTGGTCCAGTACGCCTGGGGGTGGCGCAGCGCCACCGCGCTTGGCGATGGTTTGCTCGACCTCGTGTACGCGCTGGTCCAACTGGCTTTTCATGACCACGTCGTTATCGACGATGGCCACGACACTATCCAGAGGCTGAACGGCGGCATGCGCCGCACCGCTCAGCAATACAGCGCCCAGCAATAGCGGGCGCAGACAATCAGTAAGCTTGGTCTTCACGTGTACGATAACCTTGAATGCCCTGGTCGAGGAAAGACTCGACCTTGTTGCCCACTACGCCGCCGAGGCCTTTCAGCACAATCTGCAGGAAGACGCCGTGGTCGCCTTTTTCGTTTTGCGGGGTTGCCTGGCTGAAGTCGTCGTAATCGATCCAGTAACGGTTGATCAGACGCAGCTTCCAGCAGCAGTTGTCGTACTCGAAGCCACCAAAGGCTTCCAGGGTACGGTTGCGGTTGTAGTCGTGCTGCCAGCGAGCGATCGCGGTCCACTGCGGAACGATCGGCCACATGACCGAGAAGTCATGTTGCTGGATCTTGTAGTAGTCCTTGATGTAGTTCGGATCGCCCGGGGTGCCGTAGTCACCGCCGCCGACTTGCCAGCGACCGGTGGTTTGGTCGTAGATGACCATATCGTTGCGGTAGCGGTAGCCGAGGTTGACGACCTTGTTCACGTCATCTTCAGGCTGGTAGTGGAACATCGCGCTGCCCGAGCGGGTGCTGCGGCTGTCTGGGTCCCAGTTGAAGTCGGAATTGAAGCGCCAGTCGCGGTTGAAGCGGTATTCGTATTCCAGCGCATACGGCGAGACGTCCGATTGGGCGTTGGCGCGGGTGCGATAGTCGATACCTGGCAGTTGGACTTTGCGATCTTTGAAATACAAGGCCTGGCCAATGCTGAAGCGCTGGCGCTGGAAGCCGTTTTCTTCGATCCAGCGGTTGGTCACGCCCAGCGAGAGCTTGTTCTCGTCTCCGATGCGGTCCGTGCCGGCGAAGCGGTTGTCACGGAACAGCGAGTTGTAGTCGAACAGTGTCTCGCCACTGTCGAAGATCGGGATGTCGACCTGATCTTCATATGGGACGTAGAGATAGAACAGACGCGGTTCGAGGGTCTGGCGATAGTTCTTGCCAAACCATTGGGTGTTGCGGTCGAAGTACAGGCCGCTGTCGATGCTGAAGATCGGCACGTTGCGGTTCTGGGTGCCACTGAACCGGCCGAGTACGTCCAGGCTTTCCGGAGAGGCGCTGGCCAGATCGCTCTCGCCTTTGCTGTCCAAATCCAGATCGTAATGGGTGGTCACGTACTTGATAGAAGGGGTTACATAGCCGTAGGAAGCGGACAGAGGCAGGCTGATCTTGGGTGCAAAATTCAGCCGCGTGCCGTTCGAGCGCGCCACACCGAAAATGTTTTCGTCGAGCCGGCGACCCGGTGCGCCAGCACTGGCGTCAGGGTTGCCGTCTTCGTCCAGGACAAAGTCATCTTTCAGGTCACGGTCAAAGCGCACAGCCTCGGACTCATAACTGAAATCCAGGCCACCCGGATGATACGGCAGCATGCCGTTCAGGGTGAGCTGAGGCAGTCGGTCGTAAGGGGTGATCTGCGAGATGGTTGCGAGTTCATAGGCGTGGGCGTTCAACCGCGCTGTGTAGTTGTCCCCACGGTAGGTCAACGCACCCTGCTGGTTGATGAAGTCCTGGCTCTCGACACCAATCTGATCCGTCTCCAGGTCCTGGAAATAGAATGGGTCGCTGATGTCGGTGTAGTCGACCTCGGTCATCAGGCGAGAATCCAGACCGCCCTTGTGCTGCCAGTTGACCATCCAGCGTTTTTCTTCGTAGTCGGACTGCAGCTTGCGCTCGTCTTCCTTGTCGTTCAGGTAGGCGCCACCGAACTGTCCTTCGCTGGACTTGGTCAGGTAGCGGAACTCACCTTCCATCAACAGGCCGCGTTTGGCCATGTAGCGTGGATACAAGGTGGCGTCGTAGTTCGGCGCCAGGTTGAAGTAGTACGGAGTTACCAGCGTGAAGCCGGTGTCACTGCTGGTGCTGAACGACGGCGGCAGGAAGCCGGACTGGCGACGGTCGTCGATCGGGAAGTAGATGTACGGTGTGTAGAACACCGGGAAATCCTTGACCCGCAGGGTGACGTTGGTCGCAGTACCGAAGCCGGTAGCCGGGTTCAGGGTGATGTTGTTGCCCTTGAGCTGCCAGGCGTTGCTGTTCGGCTCACAGGTGGTGTAAGTACCATCCTTGAGGCGGATGATGGCGTTTTCAGCCCGCTTGGCGTACAGCGCGTTACCGCGGATGCGCGATTTATGCATCACGTATTCGGCGTTATCGACCTTGGCTTCACCGGTGTCGAGCTGGATGTCGGCGTGATCGCCCACGACCAGCGAACCGTTGTCGCGGATCTTGACGTTGCCGCTGAGTTCACCACGGTTCTCGGCCTGGTACAGGTTGGCCTCGTCGGCCTCTACCTGCATGCTGCCCTGACGCATGACTACGTCGCCGGCGAGAGTGGCGATCTGCTGCTCTTGCTGGTAGCGCGAAACCTTGGCGCCGATGAAGGTCGGTGCTTCGTCCTTCGGTGTGGTGTCATCCATGCCGGGACGGGCCGGCTCGATGTAGGCACCGGCGCAGTAAGGCCCGGTTTCGGCGAGCTGGGCGGGGGTGAGCTGATCGCGAGGGACCCAGTCCAGGTGGCTGTAGTCGGTGCTGCGGGTTTTCAGGCCACGGCCTTTGCTCTCGGTGACGAGCATCGGGCCTTTGCCGGCGTCTTCGACGGCTTCACCGGAGGCGTCGGACGTTTCGCCAGTCGAGCTGACAGCCGCACCAGCATGTACCGGGCGAGGAGGCAGGGCGGCAGCGTTGGTCTTGGGCTTGCAGTCCCAGCCTCCGGCAGCGGACACTTGGCAGTCGAATTGCTCTGCGGCGACCACGAATGAAGTGGTCAGAGGTTGCAGCGCCAGCAGACCGCCGGTGACCAGCAACGGGAATTTTTTACGAAACGCGGGGGATTTCAATGCCATCTTATTAGTCCGGGCTTCCTGCGTGCCATCTGCCCGCGTGTGGGGCCGCACGCCTCTCGATGGTCTGAAAAAGATGCTGGATAATAAAGCATGACCCGCTTGACGGCTAGGGCCGTCGGAGACCCTTGTAATGCCCGATCACGATGTACGCCTGCAATACCTTGAAGCCTGGCTCGCCGAACAACTGGCAAATCTGTTCCAGCAACACGGCTGGGGGGCTGTACCGACAGGTACCCTGACTGCCGCGAGCAGTGACGCAAGCTTCCGCCGTTATTTCCGCTGGCAGGCCGAAGGCCGCAGCTTTGTGGTCATGGATGCACCGCCGCCGCAGGAAAACTGCCGGCCTTTCGTCGATATCGCCCATTTGCTGGCCAGTGCGCAGGTCAATGTACCGGTGATCCATGCCCAGGACCTGGAGCGTGGTTTCCTGTTGCTCAGCGACCTGGGCACGCAGACCTACCTGGATGTCATCGACGGCGAAAACGCCGATGGCCTGTTCGATGATGCCATCGAGGCGTTGCTGGCCTTCCAGCAACTGCCCGCGGACGCGCCGTTGCCCAGCTACGACGTGGCATTGCTGCGCCGGGAGCTGGAGCTTTTCCCTGAGTGGTATGTGGGCCGGGAACTGGGCCTGGGTTTCACGGACGCGCAGCTGGCCGCCTGGCAGCGCATCTGCACGCTGCTGATCGACAGTGCCTTGGCCCAGCCAAAAGTACTGGTGCACCGCGACTATATGCCACGCAATCTGATGCAGAGTGTGCCTAATCCAGGCGTGCTGGATTTCCAGGATGCGGTCTATGGGCCTGTCACCTATGACATCACCTGCCTGTTCAAGGATGCCTTCCTGAGCTGGCCGCAAGCTCGGGTGGACGGTTGGTTGAAGGATTATTGGCAGCGCGCGCAGGCCAAGGGTGTTCCGGTCCAGGCGGACTTCGAGGGCTTCTGGCGCGCCAGCGACCTGATGGGGGTGCAGCGCCATCTCAAGGTCATCGGCATCTTTGCCCGCATCTGCCACCGCGACGGCAAGCCTCGCTACCTGACCGATGTGCCGCGTTTCTTCGCCTATATAGATGAAGTGATCGCCCGTCGTCCGGAACTGGCCGAGCTGGATGAACTGATCGAGAGCCTGCAGGCCAGTGCTGGAGCGCGTCCATGAAGGCGATGATTCTGGCGGCCGGCAAAGGTGAGCGGATGCGTCCGCTCACCCTGCACACGCCCAAGCCCTTGTTGCCGGTAGCTGGTGTGCCATTGATCGAGTACCACCTGCGAGCCCTGGTGGCTGCAGGTTTCAAGGAAGTGGTCATCAACCACGCCTGGCTGGGTGCGCAGATCGAAGCTCACCTGGGAAGTGGCGCGGGCTGGGGGTTGAGCATCCGCTATTCCGCCGAAGGCGAGCCCCTGGAAACCGGTGGCGGGATCTTCAAGGCCTTGCCGTTGCTCGGCAGTGAACCCTTTGTCCTGGTCAATGGCGATGTCTGGAGCGATTACGACTTCACTCGCTTGCCACAAAAGCCCGAGGACCTTGCCCATCTGGTGCTGGTCGACAACCCAGGGCACCACGGCAAGGGTGATTTTTGCCTGCAGCAGGGCCGGGTAAGTGACGCCGAGGAAGGGCAGGCCACCCTGACATACAGTGGTATCGCGGTCATCGACCCACGTCTGTTCGACGGCTGTACCGCCGGTGCCTTCAAACTTGCGCCGCTATTGCGCCAAGCCATGGCGGCCGGCCTGGTTACGGGAGAGCATTACAGCGGGCACTGGGTGGACGTCGGTACGCAGGAGCGCCTGGCGCACGTCGAACAGCTGATCGCCGGGCGTCGCTGAGATGCTGTGGCCGAGCACGGTGATTGGCGCCGGGGCGGGCTTCGCCATCGCCAGTATTCCCGGCGCATTGCTGGGGGCATTGCTGGGTCAGGCGATGGACCGCCGGTTGCAGTTGCACAGTTGGGCGCACCTGCGTGAGCGCCTTGGTGGGCGTTCGGTGTTGCGCGATGACGAGGTGCTGTTCGTGCTGCTCGGGCGCCTGGCCAAGTGTGACGGGCGAGTGGCGGATGGTCATATCCAGCAGGCGCGTCTGGAAATGCAGCGCCTGGAAATGAACGATACCGCACGACGTCGGGCAATTGCCGCCTTCAACCGCGGCAAGAGCGGCAAGGAACGCCTGGGCGGTTACCTGCGCCGGCTGAGCCTGCAACCCCATGCTGCCGAGGGCATGCTGCGCGCGTGCTGGCGCATGGTCTGGGCCGATGGCCGGGCCGGGCGCCAGGAACGCGAATTGCTGCTTGACTGGGGGCAGCAGCTGGGATGGTCAGCAACCAGGGTCCAGGCCCTGGCGCTGGAATACGAGCCGCCAAGGCCAGCGCTGACCAGTACTGGCCTGGGCTACCAACAGGCGCTGCGGATGCTTGGCGTCGCCGCCGAAGCAGAGCCGGGCCAGATCAAACAGGCGTATCGGCGACTGCTCAGCCGTCATCATCCCGACAAGCTGGTCGGCAGTGGTGCCAGCCCGCTCCAGGTGCGCGAAGCTACCGAGCGCACGCGCGAGTTGCATCAGGCGTACGCCATCATCCGCAAGCGTCGCGGGTTCTAATCGGTCCTTTCCGGGCTCAGCCAGCCACGGATCCGGCGGAACAATTGCTCTTGTTCCGCCGCCCCGTTACCGGGCAAGGCAGCCAATCCCACCTGGCGGTAATTGCTGTCCTTGAGCCGTTTGCTGGCTTGCAGGCGAAGCTCGGCTGCCCGTCGGGCCTGGGGTTGGCTGGTGTAGAAAAAGTCGGCGGTGGGCACCTTCAATGCCGTCGCCAGGCTGTCCAGGCTGTGATCGACCTGCGCCGGCGTCTGCGCGGCGACCATGACCAACTTCTGGATCTGGGCAGGATGCCGTTCGCTGATGTACCGGGCGGCCCAGTAAGCGCCGCTGCCGTTGCCGAGCAAGACGATGCTGCGGGCATTGTGTTGCTGGGCGTAGGCAACAGCGGCCTCCAGGCGGTCGAAGATGCGCTCGGCGTCGGCCGTGTCATCGGCACCTGGTCCTTGCAGCGGCGATGGGGCGTCGCTGGTTTCGTTCTCGAGCGAGGTGGCTTTTTCGACGCTGGCATTGGCGTCGTCAGGGGTGTCCTTGGCGGGGGCCGTCTGACCTTGAGCGACGGTTTCACTGGCCGCCGGCGCGGTATCGATCCGCGCTTGCGGGCTGTCGGTCAGCAGGTCGGGCAGGCCCAGGCTGAGGGTATGCCAGCCGACATCAGGAAACTTGCGGCGCAGTGGGCCGACGGTCTTCGGCCAGTCGGCCGTTTCACCGGCACCGGCGAGAATGATCAAAGCGCCCTCAGGTTCGCTGCTATTGGCCGGCTTCCACAAGGCCAGGAAGGTGTCGTTGCCCGCTTGCAGCATCTGCTGTTCGGCCTTGGGAACGTGACGCTCCAGAGCCAGGGCGTCCTCCTGGCTGCGCTCGGCCAGGGGCTGGCGCTGCAAGGCGCGGGGTGGAGTGTCGGCAGAGTTTTCTGGCGTTTCACCAGTGGCCGCTTGTACGGTACAAGGAAGAATCAATGCAAGGCCTAGCGCAGGAAGCGCCGTGCGATAAAGTGCGAACATGGAGTGATCCAGGCCAGAGTATTCCCGGCAGCCTAATAGTATTTTTCCGGGACGGCCATGCTCGGTGGCCATCCATCCTATGAAGAGCGTGTAGATGAAGTCATTGCGCTGCCTGTTGGTTATCGGCTGTATCTGCTTGCCCTTGATGGCGCTGGCGGTACCTGCGGCGTTGCCGAACACCGTTACCCTGGAGCCGGCGCAGCAGCAATGGCTTGAGCAGCACCGCAGCCTGAGGGTGGGACTGGTGCTGCAGGCGCCCTTTGCACAATTCGACCGACGCCTGCAGCAGCTCTACGGTGTCAACGTCGAGCTGATGAACTGGTTGGGGCGCTCATTGGGACTGGACCTGACCTGGCGTAACTTCCCGGACCAGGCCTCGCTGGAGCGGGCGCTGGTCGCGGGTGAGGTCGACTTGGCCCCAGGTTTGACCCAGACGCCCGCGGGGCTGCGTCTGTGGTTGTTCAGTGACCCCTACATGCGCGTGCCGCAATTGATCGTCGGGCCCCGTACCGGTGCGGTGGCGGTAGACCTGGAGAAAATCACCAGCAACGAACGGGTGGCGGTGCGCATGCCCAGTGCGGTGGCCGACTATTTGCGCGCAACCTACTCGAACCTCAACTTGCAGGGCGTTCCCCAGGAGCGCCAGGCGCTGCAACTGGTGCTCAGCGAGCAGGCCCGCTATGCCGTGGTGGATGAAGCACAACTGAGCCGGTTGTCCCGCGAGAGTGAATTCAGCGACCTGGCAGTGGTTGGCGATATCGGCTTGCCCCAGTTGCTGCGTGTTGCTTCGCGGCGTGACTGGCCGCAGTTGGCGGACATTATCGAGCGGGGCCTGCAGGCCATCCCGGCCAAGGACCTGGAGCAACTCCATCAGCGTTGGCTGGAGCCCAAGTACCCACGCTTGAGCGAATCTCCGGGCTTCTGGCAAAACCTGGGACTGCTGCTCGCCGCCTTGTTGTTCAGCAGCATGGCCATCGTGGTCTGGCAGCGGCGGCAGTTGCATCAACTTGAGCACAGCTTGCTGGTGGCACGGGAAACCATCAACCAGCGCCAGGCACGGGAGGAAGCGCTGCGCCTGAGCCAGTTCTCCATCGACCAGAGCACGGTGGGCATTCTCTGGGTCAACTGGGACAGCCATGTGCGTTATGCCAACCGGGCTGCCGAGAGCATGCTGGGGTATGCCGAGGGGGCGGTGGTCGATCGGCCGCTGATCGACTTTGAGCCCAACTTGCACATGGATCGCTGGTTGGAACTGTGGAAGCGTGCCCGGGCCAGCAACGATGGCGCCCAGCATTTTGAAACCCAGTGCCTGCGCGCCGATGGCAGCCTGCTGCCGGTGGATGTGTCACTGAGTTTCCTGCGCTTTCGCGATGCCGAGTACCTGGTGGTATTTCTCACTGACGTCACTGAACGCCGCCGTGCCCTGGCAGCCCTGCGCGAGAGCGAGGCCCGGCTCAAGGGGATCGCCGGTAACGTACCCGGTCTGGTATTCCGGCTTGAGCGCAACCCGGCGGAAGGCGAGCTGGAGTTTCCCTATATCAGCGAGGGCAGCGAGGCGTTGGTCGGCTATTCGCCAGCGGCATTGCAGCGCCCGGACATGGGGCTGCGCAACCTGGTGCACCCCGATGACCGCGCGGACTACCACAAGGTCCAGGACCTGGCCCTGGCCACCGACCAGGACTGGTCCTGGCAGGGACGGATCCTGACCCGCGAAGGCGAACAACGCTGGGCCGATATCAAGGCCAGTACCCGTATGCTGGGCAATGGCCGCGTGGTCTGGGACGGAGTGGTCTGGGACATCACTCAGAGCAAGCGCGCAGAGCTTGCGCTGGAGCGTTCCCAGGAACAATTGCGCGAACTGTCGGCGCACCTGGAAAGCGTGCGGGAAGAGGAAAAGGCCCGCATTGCCCGGGAAGTGCATGATGAACTGGGACAGATGCTCACTGTGCTCAAACTGGAGACGTCCATGTGCGAGCTTGCCTACGCTGATCTGGATCCCGGCCTGAACGAGCGTCTGGCCAGCATGAAGCGCCTGATTGCCCAGTTGTTCCAACTGGTGCGCGATGTCGCTACGGCCTTGCGTCCGCCGATTCTGGATGCCGGCATCGCCTCGGCGATCGAGTGGCAGGCGCGGCGATTCGAGGCGCGCACACAGATTCCCTGCCTGGTACAAGTGCCGGAGAATCTACCGCCCTTGAGCGATGCCAAGGCCATTGGCCTGTTCCGCATCCTGCAGGAGGCACTGACTAACGTCATGCGCCACGCCCAGGCGCATACTGTGCAGATCAGCCTGAGCCTGGATGGCCGGACATTGCGCCTGACGGTTATTGATGATGGCATCGGCTTTGCGCTGGACGAGAACCGACCGACCTCATTCGGGCTGGTCGGGATGCGTGAGCGGGTGTTGATGCTCGGCGGGCAAATGACCCTGGAGAGCGAGCCGGGCGAGGGCACCAGTCTGAGCGTGGGTATTCCCCTGAAATAGGAGCGGCAACGTGATTCGAGTTCTGGTGGCCGAAGACCACACCATCGTCCGTGAAGGCATCAAGCAGTTGATTGGCCTGGCCAAGGACATGCAGGTAGCGGGGGAGGCGGGCAACGGCGAGCAACTGCTGGACACCCTGCGCCATACCGAATGCGAGGTGGTCCTGCTGGATATCTCCATGCCCGGCGTCAATGGCCTGGAGGCCATCCCACGGATTCGCGCGTTGAGCAATCCGCCGGCAATCCTGGTGTTGTCGATGCATGACGAGGCGCAGATGGCGGCGCGGGCCCTGAAGGTCGGCGCAGCGGGTTATGCGACCAAGGACAGCGATCCGGCCTTGTTGCTGACCGCCATTCGGCGGGTGGCTGGCGGTGGCCGATATATCGACCCCGAGCTTGCCGACCGGATGGTCTTTGAAGTCGGTCTGACCGATGCGCGGCCACTGCATTCGCTGCTTTCGGAGCGCGAGTTCTCGGTGTTCGAGCGCCTGGCCCAGGGCGCCAACGTCAACGACATTGCCCAGCAGTTGGCGCTGAGCAACAAGACCATCAGTACCCACAAGGCGCGACTGATGCAGAAGCTCAATGTGAACTCGTTGGCGGAGCTGGTGAAGTACGCCATGGAGCACAAGCTGCTCTGAGTGTTCTGATTGCGACATCAATCGCGGGGCAAGCCCGCTCCTAACCGTAGGAGCGGGCTTGCCCCGCGATTGGCATCCGCATATCCAAAAACGACAGTCCTGTAGGGCAATCCCTACCCCAACCCTTCCACGCGGCTGATATCAATCTCTCTCCACCCCCGATTTGCGTCGGCTTTCACCTTCACTAGGCTGTAAACACGCAGTCATCCAACAAGAAGGTACGGGTATGAGTGAGGTGAATTCGAGCGCTGCAGCCAGCGAAGTGCTGGTCAGCTTCCGTGGTGTGCAGAAGAGCTACGACGGCGAATCGCTGATCGTCAAAGACCTCAATCTGGATATTCGCAAAGGCGAGTTCCTGACCTTGCTCGGCCCCTCCGGCTCCGGCAAGACCACCAGCCTGATGATGCTGGCCGGCTTCGAGACGCCGACTGCCGGCGAGATCCAGTTGGCGGGCCGCTCCATCAACAACGTGCCACCCCACAAGCGCGACATCGGCATGGTGTTCCAGAACTATGCGCTGTTTCCGCACATGACCGTGGCCGAGAACCTGGCCTTCCCCTTGAGCGTACGCAACCTGAGCAAGACCGACATCAGCGAGCGCGTAAAGCGCGTGCTGAACATGGTCCAGCTCGATGCCTTCGCCAAGCGCTACCCCGGCCAGCTGTCCGGCGGCCAGCAGCAGCGGGTGGCCCTGGCCCGGGCATTGGTGTTCGAGCCGCAGTTGGTGCTGATGGACGAACCGCTGGGTGCCCTCGACAAACAGCTGCGTGAACACATGCAGATGGAAATCAAACACCTTCACCAGCGCCTTGGCGTCACCGTGGTGTATGTGACCCATGACCAGGGCGAAGCGCTGACCATGTCCGATCGGGTGGCGGTGTTCCATCAGGGCGAAATCCAGCAGATCGCCGACCCGCGCACCCTGTACGAAGAGCCGAAAAACACATTCGTCGCCAACTTCATTGGTGAAAACAACCGGATCAATGGTCGCCTGATCAGCCAGGACGGTGAGCGCTGCCAGGTGCAACTGGCGCGCGGCGAGAAAGTCGAGGCGCTGGCGGTGAATGTTGGCCAGACCGGCGACCCGGTGACCTTGTCGATCCGTCCCGAGCGCGTGCGCCTCAACGGCCACAGTGAAAGCTGCGTCAACCGCTTCTCTGGCCGCGTAGCCGAATTCATCTATCTGGGCGACCACGTACGGGTTCGCCTGGAAGTCTGCGGCAAGGCCGATTTCTTCGTGAAGCAGCCGATTGCCGAACTCGACCCGGCCCTGGCCGTGGGCGATGTGGTACCGCTTGGCTGGGAGGTTCAGCACGCCCGCGCGCTCGATCCGATCCTGGAAGCCAATTGAAGGTTTGCTTCACCAACCCTGCACTGTGGAGAGAATAACAATGCTCAAACACTTGAAGTTGACCGCCCTGACAGTGGGTATGTTTGCAGCGGCCCAGGCCATGGCCGCCGACCTCACCGTGATTTCCTTCGGTGGTGCCAACAAGGCCGCCCAGGTCAAAGCGTTTTACGAGCCATGGGAAAAGGCAGGTAACGGCAAGATCGTCGCCGGCGAGTACAACGGTGAAATGGCCAAGGTCAAGGCGATGGTCGACACCAAGAGCGTGTCGTGGAACCTGGTCGAGGTCGAGTCGCCAGAGCTGGCCCGTGGTTGTGATGAAGGTATGTTCGAGGAGCTCGATCCTGCGCTGTTCGGCAACGAAGCTGATTATGTTCCGGGTGCTATCCAGCCTTGCGGTGTTGGCTTCTTCGTCTGGTCCACGGTCATGGCCTACAACGCCGACAAACTGAAAACCGCGCCGACCAGTTGGGCTGACTTCTGGGACACCAAGCAGTTCCCGGGCAAGCGGGGCCTGCGCAAGGGTGCCAAATACACCCTCGAATTCGCCCTGATGGCCGACGGCGTAGCGCCCAAGGATGTGTACAAGGTGCTGGGCACCAAGGAAGGCCAGGACCGCGCCTTCAAGAAGCTCGATGAACTCAAGCCGAGCATCCAGTGGTGGGAAGCCGGCGCCCAGCCGCCGCAGTACCTGGCTTCGGGTGACGTGGTCATGAGCTCGGCCTACAACGGTCGGATCGCTGCGGTGCAGAAAGAAAGCAACCTGAAGGTGGTCTGGAACGGTGGCATCTACGACTTCGATGCCTGGGCCATTCCAAAAGGTGCGAAGAATGCCGAAGAGGCCAAGAAGTTCATCGCCTTCTCGGTCAAGCCTGAGCAGCAGAAGATCTACTCGGAAAACATTGCTTACGGACCGGCCAACGCCACCGCGGTGAACCTGCTCTCGGCCGAGGTCAAGAAGGACATGCCGACCACCCCGGAAAACATTGCCAACCAGGTGCAGATCGACGTCGCTTTCTGGGCTGACAACAGCGAACAGCTGGAACAACGCTTCAACGCCTGGGCTGCCAAGTAAGGTCGGCTGATGGAGCGTCGGCGCATAGCCGACGCTTCCTGTTCTCAAGATTTCGGAGTTCGCTATGGCCATCGCAGTGCCCCTCAAAGAAGGCGCCGGTTCCAACCTCAAGCAGCGTCTTGCGCGAGCAGAGCGGGTCAACCGCTGGAAAGCCCAGGCCTTGATCGCGCCGTTGGCGCTGTTCCTGCTGCTGGTTTTCCTCGTGCCCATTGCCGCGCTGTTGTACAAGAGCGTCGGTAACCCGGAGGTCGTGACCGGCCTGCCGCAGACCGTGACCGCCGTGGCCGCTTGGGATGGCAAGGGCCTGCCAGGTGAGTCGGTGTACAAGGCACTGAGTGAAGACCTGGGCCAGGCGCGCAAGAACCAGACCCTGGGCGACACGTCCAAGCGTTTGAACATGGAACTGGCAGGCTACCGCAGCCTGTTGGCCAAGACTGCCCGAGCCCTGCCGTTCAAGACCGAGCCGGCTTCATATAAAGAAGCGTTGCAGGAACTGGATGAGCGCTGGGGCGATCCGGCGTACTGGCAGGCGATTCGCCGTAACACCAGTAGCGTCACCCCGTTCTACCTGCTGGCAGCCCTGGACCATCGTATCGATGACCTGGGCGAGGTGGCCAAGGCCACCCCGGACCAGGCGATCTACCTGGACATCTTCACCCGCACCTTGTGGATGGGTTTTGTCATCACCGCGATCTGCCTGGTGCTGGCTTATCCGTTGGCCTACCTGCTGGCCAATCTGCCGACCCGCCAGAGCAATCTGCTGATGATTCTGGTGCTGCTGCCGTTCTGGACGTCGATCCTGGTGCGGGTCGCTGCCTGGATCGTGCTGCTGCAATCGGGCGGATTGATCAACAGTGCGCTGATGGCGGTGGGGATCATCGACAAACCGCTGGAGCTGGTTTTCAACCGCACCGGTGTGTACATCTCCATGGTTCACATCCTGCTGCCGTTCATGATCCTGCCGATCTACAGCGTGATGAAGGGCATTTCGCCGACCTACATGCGTGCAGCCATTTCCCTGGGCTGCCATCCATTCGCCAGTTTCTGGCGGGTGTACTTCCCGCAGACCTACGCCGGTGTGGGCGCAGGTTGTCTGCTGGTATTCATCCTGGCCATCGGCTACTACATCACTCCGGCACTGCTGGGCAGCCCGAATGATCAGATGGTCAGCTACTTCGTGGCGTTCTACACCAACACCAGCATCAACTGGGGCATGGCGACCGCGTTGGGCGGCTTGCTGTTGCTGGCGACCGTGCTGTTGTACTTGATCTATAGCTGGCTGGTCGGCGCCAGCCGCCTGCGTCTGAGCTGAGGAGCGTTGTCATGCTGAGCCCCTACATGTCGCCCGTCGAGCGGGTCTGGTTCTACAGCTTGCGCATCCTTTGCGGGCTGATTCTGTTGTTCCTGGTGTTGCCGGTGCTGGTGATCATTCCGCTGTCGTTCAACTCGGGCAGCTTCCTGGTCTACCCGCTGCAGGGTTTCTCGCTGCAGTGGTACCAGGACTTCTTCGCCTCGGCCGAGTGGATGCGGGCCCTGAAGAACAGCATCATCGTTGCCCCAGCGGCAACGGTGCTGGCGATGATCTTCGGCACCCTGGCTTCGATCGGCCTGACTCGTGGCGACTTCCCCGGCAAGTCGCTGATCATGGCACTGGTAATTTCGCCCATGGTGGTGCCGGTGGTGATCATCGGTGTGGCCAGTTACCTGTTCTTTGCACCCCTGGGCCTGGGTAACAGCTTCATTTCGCTGATCCTGGTCCATGCAGTGCTGGGCGTGCCGTTCGTCATCATCACTGTGTCGGCAACCCTGCAGGGCTTCAACCACAACCTGGTGCGGGCGGCGGCAAGCCTTGGCGCCTCGCCACTGACGACCTTCCGTCGGGTGACGTTGCCGCTGATTGCGCCCGGGGTGATTTCAGGTGCCTTGTTCGCCTTTGCTACCTCGTTCGACGAAGTGGTAGTGACCCTGTTTCTGGCGGGCCCTGAGCAGGCCACCTTGCCACGGCAGATGTTCAGCGGCATCCGCGAGAACCTCAGCCCGACCATTGCGGCGGCAGCGACATTGCTGATCGCGTTCTCGGTGGTGCTGTTGCTGACCCTGGAATGGTTGCGCGGGCGTAGTGAGAAATTGCGCACCCAGCAGCCAGGTTGATGTTCGTGGGGCAAGCCCGTTCCTGGTGTAGGAGCGGGCTTGCCCCACGATCCCGTCGCCGGATTTGATACCGGTCAGCGCCAGACCGATTCACTGAGGTACAATGCGCGCCACCGTGATTCTGCCCTACAGGTGCGCCATGCAGCCCTACGCTATTGCCCCCTCCATTCTCTCTGCCGATTTCGCTCGCCTGGGCGAGGAAGTCGACAACGTCCTGGCCGCTGGTGCCGACATCGTCCACTTCGACGTGATGGACAACCACTACGTACCCAACCTGACCATTGGCCCGATGGTGTGCACCGCGCTGCGCAAGTACGGCATCACCGCGCCGATCGACGTGCACCTGATGGTCAGCCCGGTCGACCGTATCATCGGCGACTTCATCGAAGCGGGCGCCAGCTACATTACCTTCCATCCGGAAGCCAGCCTGCACATCGATCGTTCGCTACAGTTGATTCGCGACGGTGGTTGCAAAGCGGGCCTGGTGTTCAACCCGGCAACCCCACTCGACACCCTCAAGTACGTGATGGACAAGGTCGACATGATCCTGTTGATGAGCGTCAACCCAGGCTTTGGTGGCCAGAAGTTCATCCCCGGAACCCTCGACAAGCTGCGTGAAGCGCGTGCGCTGATCGACGCCAGTGGTCGTGATATCCGCCTGGAAATCGACGGTGGCGTGAACGTGAACAACATTCGCGAAATCGCCGCTGCTGGCGCCGATACCTTTGTGGCTGGCTCGGCGATCTTCAATACGCCGGACTACAAGGAAGTCATCGCCAAGATGCATGCCGAACTGGCCCTGGCCCGCGCATGAGTGGCTTCGAGCAGCTGTTCCCCGGCGCTCTGCCCAGGCTGGTGATGTTCGATCTGGACGGTACCCTGATCGATTCGGTACCAGACCTGGCCGCGGCGGTGGATCACATGCTGCTCGAATTGGGTCGCAAGCCCGCAGGCCTTGAGGCGGTTCGCCACTGGGTCGGCAATGGTGCCCCGGTATTGGTGCGCCGGGCGCTGGCGGGCGGCCTGGACCACGCCGATGTCGATGACGACGAGGCAGAAAAGGCCCTGGAGCTGTTCATGCAGGCTTACGCCAGCAGCCATGAGCTGACCGTGGTCTACCCCGGTGTGCGCGATACCCTCAAGTGGCTGCACAAGCAGGGTGTCGAAATGGCCCTGATTACCAATAAGCCAGAGCGCTTTGTCGGCCCCTTGCTCGACCAGATGAAGATTGGTCGATATTTTCGCTGGATCATCGGTGGCGATACCCTGCCACAGAAAAAGCCCGATCCGGCCGCCCTGTTGTTCGTGATGAAGATGGCGGGTGTACCGGCCGAGCAGGCGCTGTTCGTCGGCGACTCGCGCAGTGATGTGCTGGCGGCCAAGGCAGCTGGCGTCAAGTGCGTGGGCCTGACCTATGGCTACAACCACGGTCGCCCCATCAGTGAAGAAACACCGTGCCTGGTCATTGATGACCTGCGTGCGCTGTTGCCTGGTTGCTTAGATCCGGCCACTGGGATAACGTTGGCTGACGTTAAATCCCCCTCAGATCGAGATTCCATCGTGGCGGTTACCGGCAAACTCTGGATGAAAGTCATCAAGGCCTTGGCCCGTTGGCGTTGGCGCGCCTGACTTTTATCTGCCGGCCGTTGCCGGCCCGTTTGCCTGTTCGACCCTATTGCTGCTTGCCACGAGGCTATCATGACCCGCGAAGAATTCCTGCGCCTGGCCGCTGA
Source organism: Pseudomonas vranovensis (assembly GCF_040438935.1). Classification (NCBI taxonomy): domain Bacteria; kingdom Pseudomonadati; phylum Pseudomonadota; class Gammaproteobacteria; order Pseudomonadales; family Pseudomonadaceae; genus Pseudomonas; species Pseudomonas vranovensis. The sequence continues at coordinate 5,467,978 of NZ_CP159259.1, forward strand.
AGGCTACAACCGCATTCCCCTGGCCTGCGAGACCCTGGCCGACTTCGACACGCCGCTGTCGATCTACCTGAAACTGGCTGATCAACCCAACTCCTACCTGCTCGAATCGGTGCAGGGCGGCGAAAAGTGGGGGCGTTACTCGATCATTGGCCTGCCATGCCGCACGGTCATGCGCGTACATGATCACCAGGTGCGGATCACCCACGACGGTGTGCAGATCGAACAGCACGAAGTCGAAGATCCGCTGGCGTTCGTCGAAAGCTTCAAGGAACGCTACAAAGTGCCGACCATTGCCGGTCTGCCGCGTTTCAACGGTGGTCTGGTCGGCTACTTCGGTTATGACTGCGTGCGTTATGTGGAGCGGCGCCTGGGCAAGTGCCCGAACCCGGACCCGCTGGGCGTACCGGATATCCTACTGATGGTCTCGGATGCGGTGGTGGTGTTCGACAACCTGGCGGGCAAGATGCACGCCATCGTGCTCGTCGACCCGGCTCAGGAAAGCGCCTACGAAAACGGTCTGGCACGGCTGGAAGGCCTGCTTGAGCAACTGCGCCAACCGATCACCCCGCGTCGCGGCCTGGAACTGGGTGGCCCGCCTGCACCGGAGCCGACGTTCCGCTCAAGCTTTACCCAGAGCGACTACGAGCGTGCGGTCGATACCATCAAGGAGTACATCCTCGCCGGTGACTGCATGCAGGTGGTGCCGTCCCAGCGTATGTCGATCGACTTCAAGGCCGCGCCCATCGATCTGTACCGGGCGCTGCGCTGCTTCAACCCGACGCCGTACATGTACTTCTTCAACTTCGGCGACTTCCATGTGGTCGGCAGCTCGCCTGAGGTGCTGGTACGGGTCGAAGACAATCTGGTCACCGTTCGCCCAATTGCAGGTACCCGTCCACGTGGTGCCACGGAAGAAGCTGACCGGGCACTGGAAGAAGACCTGCTGTCGGACGACAAGGAAATCGCCGAGCACCTGATGCTGATCGACCTGGGGCGCAACGATGCCGGTCGCGTGTCGGCGACGGGTACCGTCAAAGTCACTGAGAAGATGGTGATCGAGCGCTACTCCAATGTCATGCACATCGTTTCCAACGTCACCGGTGAATTGAAGGAAGGCCTGAGCGCGATGGATGCGCTGCGCGCCATCCTGCCGGCTGGGACCTTGTCCGGGGCGCCGAAGATTCGCGCCATGGAGATCATCGACGAGTTGGAGCCGGTCAAGCGCGGAGTCTATGGTGGCGCCGTCGGCTATTTTGCCTGGAACGGCAATATGGACACCGCCATCGCAATCCGTACTGCGGTCATCAAGGATGGCGAGCTGCACGTACAGGCCGGTGGGGGTATCGTCGCCGACTCGGTACCTGCACTGGAGTGGGAAGAAACCATCAACAAGCGCCGGGCGATGTTCCGGGCGGTAGCGTTGGCTGAACAAACGCCACGCAGCTGATCGAAACCACGCCTGTCCACCCGGCGAAATTGATTCTAGAGGTTGAACCCAGATGCTACTGATGATCGACAACTACGACTCCTTCACCTACAACGTCGTGCAGTACCTCGGCGAGTTGGGTGCAGAGGTCAAGGTCATTCGCAACGACGAGCTGACCATCGCCCAGATCGAAGCCCTGAACCCCGAGCGCATTGTGGTTTCTCCCGGCCCTTGCACGCCGACCGAAGCGGGTGTTTCCATCGAGGCCATCCTGCACTTCGCCGGCAAACTGCCGATTCTTGGCGTGTGCCTGGGCCACCAGTCCATCGGCCAGGCCTTTGGCGGCGATGTGGTGCGTGCCCGCCAAGTGATGCACGGCAAGACCAGCCCGGTTTTCCATAAGGACCTGGGCGTGTTTGCCGGCCTGAACAACCCGCTGACCGTGACCCGCTACCATTCGTTGGTGGTCAAGCGCGAAACCCTGCCCGAGTGCCTGGAGCTGACCGCCTGGACCGCACTTGAAGACGGTTCGGTGGATGAAATCATGGGCCTTCGCCATAAAGAACTGAACATCGAGGGGGTGCAGTTCCACCCCGAGTCGATCCTCACCGAGCAGGGCCACGAGCTGTTCGCCAATTTCCTCAAGCAGACCGGCGGCCGCCGTTAAGGATTGATCATGGATATCAAGAGTGCGCTCAACCGCATCGTCGGCCACCTGGACCTGAGCACCGAAGAAATGCGCGACGTGATGCGCGAGATCATGACCGGCCAATGCAGTGAAGCGCAGATTGGTGCGTTCATGATGGGCATGCGCATGAAGAGCGAAAGCATCGACGAGATCGTCGGTGCGGTTTCGGTGATGCGCGAGCTGGCCGACAAAGTCGAACTCGACACCCTCGATCAAGTGGTCGATGTGGTCGGCACCGGTGGTGACGGTGCCAACATCTTCAACGTGTCCACTGCTTCTGCCTTCGTCGTTGCCGCCGCTGGCTGCACCGTGGCCAAGCACGGCAACCGTGCGGTCTCGGGCAAGAGCGGTAGCGCCGACCTGCTGGAAGCGGCCGGCATCTACCTGAACCTGACCCCTGTGCAGGTGGCGCGTTGCATCGACAGCGTCGGCATTGGCTTCATGTTCGCCCAGACCCACCACAAAGCGATGAAATACGCCGCTGGCCCACGCCGTGACCTGGGGCTGCGTACCCTGTTCAACATGCTTGGCCCGCTTACGAATCCGGCCGGTGTGAAGCACCAGGTGGTCGGCGTATTCACCCAGGCCCTGTGCCGCCCATTGGCCGAAGTGCTGCAGCGCCTGGGCAGCAAGCATGTGCTGGTGGTGCACTCCAAGGATGGTCTGGACGAGTTCAGCCTGGCTGCGCCTACCTTTGTCGCCGAACTCAAGAATGACCAGATCACCGAATACTGGGTCGAGCCAGAAGACCTCGGCATGAAGAGCCAGAGCCTGCACGGCCTGGCGGTGGAAAGCCCAGCCAAGTCCCTTGAGCTGATCCGCGATGCCCTGGGCCGGCGCATGACCGAAAACGGCCAGAAAGCGGCCGAGATGATTGTGCTCAACGCCGGTGCAGCGCTGTATGCCGCAGATCATGCGATGACTCTCAAGCAAGGTGTCGAGCTTGCACACGATGCCCTGCACACCGGCCTTGCCCGGGAAAAACTCGAAGAACTGGGCGCGTTCACCGCCGTATTCAAGCAGGAGAATGAAGGATGAGTGTGCCAACGGTTCTGGAAAATATCCTGGCGCGCAAGGTTCAGGAAGTTGCCGAGCGCAGCGCCCGGGTCAGCTTGGCCGAACTGGAGCGCCTGGCCGCTGGTGCCGATGCGCCACGTGGCTTTGCCAAGGCACTGATCGAGCAGGCCAAGCGCAAGCAGCCGGCGGTGATTGCCGAAATCAAGAAAGCCTCCCCGAGCAAGGGCGTGATCCGCGAACACTTCGTCCCCGCCGAAATCGCCGACAGCTACGAAAAGGGTGGGGCAACCTGCCTGTCGGTTCTGACCGATGTCGATTATTTCCAGGGCGCCGACATCTACCTGCAGCAGGCCCGCTCGGCCTGTACGCTGCCGGTGATCCGCAAGGACTTCATGATCGACCCCTACCAGATCGTCGAGGCCCGCGCCCTGGGTGCAGATTGTGTGCTGTTGATCGTTGCGGCGCTGGACGATGTGAAAATGGCAGAACTTGCGGCCACGGCAAAAAGCGTAGGTCTTGATGTGCTGGTCGAAGTGCACGACGGCGACGAACTGGAACGCGCATTGCGCACCCTCGATACCCCGCTGGTAGGCGTCAACAACCGTAACCTGCACACCTTCGATGTCAGCCTTGAGACCACCCTCGACTTGTTGCCACGCATTCCCCGTGATCGCCTGGCCATCACCGAGAGCGGCATTCTCAATCGTGCCGATGTCGAGCTGATGGAAATCAACGAGGTGTATTCGTTCCTGGTGGGTGAGGCCTTCATGCGTGCCGAACACCCGGGCCTGGAACTGCAGCGTCTGTTCTTCCCCGAGCGGGCGGTGCAGAATCCGGTGCAAGGACTGGACTGATTCAACGTTGAAGCCGGCATTGCCGGCTTTTTTGTACCTACAAGGTTATCGCAATGACTGATCAACTAATGGATGTGACTGTCGAGGCCGGCCTGCATGCCGAGCAGGAATTGCTGGCGGCGGTGTGCAAGGGGGAAAAAGACAACGGCGTGTTGTTCTGGCGCCCCACCGACCATGCCTTGGTCATGCCGCGGCGCATGAGTCGTCTGGAAGGATTCGAAGCGGCCTGCGCAGAACTGGCGATTGCCGGCTGGCCGGTACTGCTGCGTGAAACCGGCGGCGAGCCGGTACCGCAGTCGCCCGCGGTGATCAATATTGCCCTGGTGTATGTAGCGCCGCGTAGCGAAGGCGATCACGGTCGTATCGAGAATGCGTACGAACGTCTGTGTTTGCCATTGTGCGAGGTATTGCGCGAGTGGGGCGGGCTGGCTTCGGTGGGCGAAATCGAGGGCGCGTTCTGCGACGGTCGCTACAACGTCAACCTCAACGGCCGCAAGTTGGTGGGGACAGCCCAGCGTTGGCGCCAGGGGCTGGGTGGCAAGCGTCCCGTGGTGTTGGTTCACGGTGCCTTGTTGCTCGATAACCAACGCGAGTCGATGGTGGCGGCGGTCAACCGCTTCAATGAGTGTTGCGAACTGGAGCAGCGCTGCCAGGCCGACAGCCACATTGCCTTGCACGAAGTGGTTCCCGAGGCGCCGTTGCTCGAACGCCTCGGCCAGGCTTACGCCGAGGTGATCAAAGGCATCGCCCGGGACTAGCGGGTGCCATAGACCACCATGGTCTTGCCCTTGACGTGGACCAGGCTGCGTTCTTCAAGATCCTTGAGCACGCGGCCGACCATCTCCCTTGAACAGCCCACGATTCGACCGATCTCCTGGCGGGTGATCTTGATCTGCATGCCATCGGGGTGGGTCATGGCATCGGGTTGCTTGCACAGTTCCAGCAAGCAACGCGCGACGCGTCCGGTGACATCGAAGAAGGCCAGGTCACCGACCTTGCGTGTGGTATTGCGCAGGCGCTGGGCCATCTGGCTGCCCAGGGCATAGAGAATCTCCGGGTCCTGGCGCGCCAGTTCGCGAAATTTTTCGTAGCTGATTTCCGCCACCTCACATTCGCTCTTGGCCCGTACCCAGGCACTGCGCTGTTGCTCCTGCCCAGATTGTTCAAACAGGCCCAGCTCGCCAAAAAAATCGCCGCTGTTGAGGTAGGCGATGATCATTTCGTGGCCGTCATCGTCTTCGATCAGGATGGTCACTGAGCCCTTGACGATAAAGGACAGCGTCTCGGCTTTGTCGCCGGCGCAGATGATGTTGCTTTTGGCCGCGTAGCGGCGCCGCTGGCAGTGGGCGAGCAGCTTGTCGATGTTCTTGATCTTGGCCGAAAGGGCTGATGCAACCATGGCTGAATCCCGGTAAGAGGCAACGCGTGAACACTTTTATAGGTAGTCTGGCCAAAGGTGCCAGTGATTTGGCGTCAGCTTATCAGACACTTATTGGTGTATCGGCAGAATTCATCGTGCGCTTGAGCTTTTCCACCAGCCCTTCTGGGTCTAAGCTGGCAGCCTTTTTTCTAGCAAGGGAGTCCGGATGATGAAGGCACGTATCCAGTGGGCAGGCGAAGCCATGTTTCTGGGCGAATCGGGTAGTGGCCATGTCGTGGTCATGGACGGTCCACCCGACGCAGGTGGTCGCAACCTGGGCGTGCGGCCCATGGAAATGCTCTTGCTGGGCCTGGGTGGTTGCAGCAACTTCGATGTGGTCAGCATCCTGAAGAAGTCCCGCCAGGCAGTGGAAAGCTGCGAAGCCTTCCTCGAGGCCGAGCGTGCCAGCGAGGATCCGAAGGTATTCACCAAAATCCACCTGAACTTCGTGGTCAAAGGTCGTGGCCTGAAGGATGCTCAGGTCAAGCGTGCGGTTGAGTTGTCTGCGGAGAAATACTGCTCGGCTTCGATCATGCTCGGTCGGGCAGGGGTGGAAATCACCCATAGCTACGAGATTGTTGAGTTGGGGTGAGTGGAAAGCATCGCGGGGCAAGCCCGCTCCTACCAGTAGGAGCGGGCTTGCCCCGCGATCTGGTTAACGGCGCAGCCCCGGCAAAAGCTTCAGCAAGCCACTGGGTACGCACGCGCGCAAGCGCGCACTCAATCCCTCGCGATGTATCTGGTACTGCATTCCCAGCCCTATGACGCCCAGGCCGATCAAGGTCAGCACCACCGGGAACAGCAGCGACTCGGCAAATACCTCATAAGACAGGTAGCCCAGGTAAGCGGCCACCCCCATCGCTCCGAAGACCATGAACATGGGTCTCCTTAACAACACTGCCAAGCCCATCAGGCCGAGATTGATCAGGCAGTAAAGCGCCTTGTTCAACTCGCTGTCGCTCTCCATCAAGCTCAGTCCCAGCCAGAACGCCAACAAGCCTGCCATATAGCCCCAGAAGGCATAGTCCTGGCGGGTGCGGCCGTCGATTACCAGGAAGACCAGCAGCAATGCCAGGCCGAACCACAGTGAGACGGTCAGGCGTTGATCCCAGTTGAAGGCATCGCCGTAGACCCACTCGCTCAGGTCCATGGACATGAACCACAGCGCTCCGGCAATCGGCATCACGATAAAGGGGAACGGAATCAGACGCAGCATCAGCAAACCAGCAGCAACCGTAGCGGCTTCCATCAACAACCAGCCGCCCTGCACATAGGTGTAATAGTTGTGGTAGTTGCTCTGGCTGTCGTCCAGCGGCCAGAAGCCGGTGAGCCGCTCCACGGCAAACACGGCCAGCGGCACGATGCTCACTGCAACAGCGGCGAGCACGCCAGCAGGAATCACCTGGCCACGTCGCTGCAGCAGAAGCCCGGCCAGGGTCAGGCCGCCAATATAGAGAAGGGCGATGATCAGCAGGGCGCTGTCGCCTATGCGCATCCAGGCTTCACTGAGCAGCCAGCCCAGGGCGCCCATGATCAGCAGGGCGCCAAAGTAGAAGGCCACATGGGCCAGCTGGAAACTGGCGCGAGTCGCTGGCTGGCGCTTGAGAAACTCGAGCAGGGCCTGGTCCTGGCCGGGGTTCAGAACGCCTGCGCTTACAGCGCGGGCCAGGTCCTTGGCATCGAAGCGTTCCGTCATGGCGTGTCCTAGATACGGTAGGTGCTCTTGGTCATGACCTTGGCCATCAGGCTCATCCCAAAGCGCACGGGAGCTGGGAAACGGAATCCGCCAGCCTCCAGGGCCGACTCGGCGTGTTGTTGTTCGTCAACGCGCATCTGTTCAAGGATAGCCCGGGATTTTTCATCCTCGGCCGGGATCTGCTCCAGATGTTCGTCCAAGTGCTTGCACACCTGATGCTCGGTAGCGGCGACGAACCCCAGGCTGACTTTGTCGCTGACCAGGCCTGCCAACGCGCCAATGCCGAACGACATGCCGTAGAACAGCGGATTGAGCACGCTTGGATGACTTCCCAGCTGGCGGATGCGCTGTTCGCACCAGGCCAGGTGGTCGATTTCTTCTTCGGCGGCATGTTCCATGGCCTTGCGTACCTGCGGCAGCTTGGCGGTCAGGGCCTGGCCCTGGTACAACGCCTGGGCGCAGACTTCACCGGTGTGGTTGATACGCATGAGCCCGGCCACGTGGCGGGTTTGGGTATCGTCCAGGTCGACGTCCGGCTGGATGATGGCCGGCGAGGGGCGGGAAGGTTGGCCGCTGAAGGGAAGCAAGGTGCGCATGGCGGTATCGGCCTGCAGCAACAAGCGGTCGAGCGGCGAATAGTGACGTTCGGTAGCCATCGGGCACCTCCGCAAGAATGTGCCCGACAGTTTACCGCAATCAGGTTGATCGGGCTTGCCCTGGATCAGCCCGGTGGCCAGTGCATCTGGCGCTGACCCAGCACGTGCATATGAATGTGGTAGACGGTCTGGCCACCCAGTTCATTGCAGTTCATGACCACGCGGAAACCGTCTTCACAGCCCAGTTCCTTGGCCAGGCGCTGGGCGGTGAACAGGATGTGTCCGGCCAGGCCTTTGTCTTCTTCAGTCAGGTCGTTGAGCGTACGGATGGGCTTTTTCGGGATAACCAGAAAATGCACCGGCGCCTGTGGGGCGATATCGTGGAAGGCCAGAACCTGGTCGTCCTCGTAGATGATCTTGGCCGGGATCTCCCGGTTGATGATCTTGGTAAACAGAGTTTCCACTACGGTTGCTCCATGATGGGGGTCGGGTCTGAGTGTACTCAGGCTGTGAGTCGGCGCCCAGCCCTTGGCGGGTCAACGTGGGCAATAGGCCCGGTTGATCGCCCCGGCCAACTTGCGTGCCACCCAGCGTGAGAGCAGGCGTGGGCTGCAGGCCAGCCAGCGGTTGCGCCGGCCTGGAATGATCAGGGCGCGGTTTTTCTCCAATGCGCGCACGGTGTACAGCGCCACTTCCTCCGGGCTCAGGCAGCGCTGGCCTTTCTCCAGGCGGGGAATGCGGCGCAGCGGCGAGTGAACCGGGCCCGGGCACAGGACAGACACCTTGATGCCAGTACGCTTGAGCTCCTCGCGCAAGCCCTCGGAAAAGCTCAGCACATAGGCCTTGCTGGCCGCATAGCTGGTCATCCAGGGGCCGGGGGCGAAGGCGGCCAGCGAGGCAACGTTGAGAATCTGGCCGCCTCCTTGGACCGCCATGGCATTGCCCAGTGCATGGCACAGACGTGTCAGGGCCAGAATATTGACCTCGATAAGGTCTTGCTCATCCCCCCACTCCTGGGCCAGGAACGGGCCATAGGTGCGGATACCGGCGCAGTTGACCAGCAAGTCGATCTGCCGCTCGCCTTCTTCCAGTTCCAGCAAAAAGCCGGAAAGGCGCAAGGGTTCACCCAGGTCGCAAGCGCGAAACAGCACCTCGACCCCAAAGCGCTGGGTCAGCTCGATGGCAATGCTCTCGAGCAGGTCGCGTTGACGTGCCACCAGAATCAGATTGCGCCCCCGGCGTGCCAGTGCTTCGGCCAGTGCCAGGCCCAGTCCGCTGGAGGCACCGGTGATCATGGCGTAACGGGTCATGCAGTTCTCCAGTGGGCTAGGGGCAGGGCGCAGAGTTTACAGGAGTCAGCCGGGCCAGCGCTGGCTCAGGGATGCGGCAGAGGCTTGGGCCTGGCGGTATTCGGCGTCCAGGCGGGCGATCAATTGCTCGGTGGAGCACAGCGCGTCGATGGCACCGACACCTTGCCCGGCAGACCAGACGGTTTTCCAGGCTTTGGCTTCGTCATCAATGGGTTTGAGCTTGGTTTCGACATTGGCGCACAGGGCTGCCATGTCGAAGCCGGCGTTTTCCAGGCTCTGGCGCATGAAGCTGGCAGGTACTCCGGAAACCGCAGCGGTGTGGATGATATCGGCTGCCTTGGCACCCAGCATCATTTCTTTATACGCATCCGGGGCGCGGCTTTCGTGAGTGGCGATAAAACGCGTACCGAGGTAGGCGAGGTCTGCGCCGAGCAGTTGCGCTGCCAGTATCTCGTGGCCCCGGTTCAGGCAGCCGGCCAGCAGCAGGGTCTTGTCGAAGAACTGGCGGATCTCGGCAATCAGTGCGAACGGGCTCCAGGTGCCGGCATGGCCACCAGCGCCGGCAGCCACGGCGATCAGGCCATCGACGCCTGCCTCGGCGGCTTTCTCCGCGTGCCGGCGCGTAGTGACGTCGTGAAACACCAGCCCGCCATAACTATGCACGGCATCGACCAGCTCTTTCACCGCGCCCAGGCTGGTGATCACGATCGGTACCTTGTGTTCTACACAGATAGCGAGGTCCGCCTGCAGGCGCGGGTTGCTCTGATGGACGATCAGGTTGACCGCGTACGGGGCAGGCTTGTCCAGGGATTCAAGGCCTGACTCGATCTCCTCGAGCCAGGTCTTGAAACCGGCGCTATCACGCTGGTTCAGCGCCGGGAAACTACCGACCACACCGTTGGCACAGCAGGCCAGCACCAATTGCGGGTTGGAGATCAGAAACATTGGCGCCGCAACCACTGGCAGGCGCAAGCGTTGTTCGAGCAGGGCAGGCAATGACATGACAGGTTTCCCGAGGCTGAGTGATAAGGGATCAGAACGGTTTGACCACCACCAGAATGACGATGCCGAGCAGGATCAGCACCGGCACTTCGTTGAACCAGCGATAGTAGACGTGACTGCGGGTGTTTTCACCGCGGGCGAAGCGCTTGAGCTGAGCACCGCACATGTGGTGGTAACCGGTGAGCAGGACAATCAGGGTGAGTTTGGCGTGCATCCAGCCCTGGCTCAGGAAGCCCGGGGTCAGGCTCAGCAGCCAGATACCAAAAATGAAGGTGGCAATCATTGCCGGGCCCATGATCCCGCGGTACAGCTTGCGCTCCATGGTAATGAAGCGCTCCTGACTAATGCTGTCCTGGCTCTGGGCGTGATAGACGAATAGCCGTGGCAGGTAGAACAGTCCGGCAAACCAGCAGACCACGCTGACGATGTGCAGGGCTTTGATCCAGAGAAAAAGCATGAGGTTGAGTTCCTTCAGGGTTCACGGTCGTCAGATAGTAGAGGCTAGGCACCTGGCGGGCCATCTCAACAGTTGTGAGGGCAGTGCCACGGCCCTTATTATCGTGGGCTTTCCAGTCGGTTCGTTGATAAGGGGCACGCGTTATGGTCAAGGTCGGTATCGTCGGCGGCACGGGTTACACCGGGGTCGAACTGCTGCGTCTGTTGGCACAGCATCCACAGGCTGAGGTGGCTGTCATCACCTCGCGCTCCGAAGCCGGCCTGGCGGTCGCTGACATGTACCCGAACCTGCGCGGCCACTACGACGGCCTGGCGTTCAGCGTACCGGACGTGAAAACCCTGGCTGCGTGCGACGTGGTCTTCTTTGCCACGCCCCATGGCGTTGCCCATGCACTGGCCGGTGAGCTGCTGGCTGCGGGCACCAAGGTCATCGACCTGTCCGCCGACTTCCGCCTGCAGGATGCTGATGAGTGGGCCAAATGGTACGGCCAGCCCCATGGCGCGCCGGAACTGCTCAAGGATGCGGTCTATGGCTTGCCTGAGGTCAACCGCGAGCAAATTCGCCAGGCGCGCCTGATTGCCGTTCCGGGTTGCTACCCGACAGCCACCCAACTGGGTTTCCTGCCGCTGCTGGAGGCTGGTATTGCCGATGCTTCGCGCCTGATCGCCGACTGCAAGTCGGGTGTCAGCGGTGCCGGCCGTGGCGCCTCGGTCGGCTCGCTGTTCTGCGAAGCCGGCGAAAGCATGAAAGCCTATGCGGTCAAAGGCCACCGCCACCTGCCGGAAATCACCCAGGGTTTGCGCCGGGCTGCCGGGGGCGACGTCGGCCTGACCTTCGTTCCGCACCTGACGCCGATGATCCGTGGTATCCACTCCACTCTGTACGCAACGGTCGCCGACGCCTCGGTCGACCTGCAGGCATTGTTCGAGAAACGCTACGCCGATGAGCCGTTCGTCGACGTAATGCCGGCCGGCAGCCACCCGGAAACCCGTAGCGTGCGTGGCGCCAACGTATGTCGCATTGCCGTGCACCGGCCACAGGGTGGCGACCTGGTAGTGGTGTTGTCGGTAATCGACAACCTCGTCAAAGGCGCCTCTGGCCAGGCTGTGCAGAACCTCAACATCCTCTTCGGCCTGGACGAGCGCATGGGCCTTTCCCATGCCGGCCTGCTGCCTTAAGCCACAAGAACACGCTGCAAGCCAGCCGATCAGCTATCTGCTTATAGCTTGCAGCTAACCCCATGCAGCTTATGTATTGTTGACCGCTTTTCTCGGAGAAGCGGATAATGCGCGTCATCACGCATTATGGCGGCATAGCGCCGGGAGATAGTCAGCATGAGCGTCGAATCCTTCACCCCAGTGGCTTTGCAGTTCACAGAGGGTGCAGCGCACAAGGTGAAGACCCTGGTCGATGAAGAAGGCAACGATCGCCTGAAGTTGCGAGTGTTCGTGACGGGTGGCGGTTGCTCGGGTTTTCAGTACGGTTTCACTTTCGATGAAGATGTTGCCGAAGACGACACCATTGTCGAACGCGAAGGCGTGGCTCTGGTGGTCGATCCGATGAGCTTCCAATACCTGGCAGGAGCCGAAGTGGATTACCAGGAAGGCCTGGAAGGCTCGCGTTTCGTCATCAAGAATCCGAATGCCAGCACCACGTGTGGTTGCGGCTCATCGTTCTCGATTTGATCGCAGGGTAGGGTACAACGCAAAACGCCGCGCATTCGCGCGGCGTTTTGCGTTGTACGGGTAGGGTCAGGCCGGGTAGATGGCGCCAAGCACCCGCAAGCCACTGGCAGCGGTGACGCTGGGACGATTGGCCGGAATGCCTTGCAGGCAGCAGTGGGCTAGCCAGGCGAAGGCCATCGCCTCGACCCAGTCAGGGTCAACACCATGGGCAGCGGTACTGTCGACCTGAGCGGCAGGCAGGAGCGCGGCAAGGCGGCGCATCAGTGCGCTGTTGTGGGCACCGCCACCGCACACCAGTAGTGCCTGGGTTTCCTGCTGGGCGGCCTGCAGGGAGTTGACGATACTGTGAGCGGTGAGCTCGAGCAGCGTTGCCTGGACGTCCACTGCGGCGATGGTTGGTAGTGTTGCCAGATGCCGCGTGAGCCACGGCAGGTTGAACACTTCACGTCCGGTGCTCTTGGGGCCGGTGCCGGCGAAGAATGGATCACTGAGCAGTGCGGCGAGCAAGCCGGGATTGACGTTGCCACTGGCGGCCCAAGCGCCGTCGGCGTCGTAGCTATGGCCTTGTTGCTCATTAATCCAGGCGTCCAGCAGTACGTTGCCAGGGCCGCAGTCGAAACCACTGACCGGCTTGTCCTGCTCTATCAGGCTGAGATTACTGAACCCACCGACGTTCAGCACCGCCAGGCGCTGCCCCTGATGCTCGAACAAGGCCTCATGGAAGGCCGGGACCAGCGGTGCGCCTTGGCCTCCGGCTGCCACGTCGCGGCGACGAAAGTCCCCCACCACACAGATACCGCTGAGTTCGGCAAGTAGCGCCGGGTTGCCGATCTGTACGGTAAACCCACGCGCGGGCTCATGGCGGATGGTCTGGCCGTGGCTGCCAATGGCGCGCACATCTGCAGGCTTGAGGTTTTGCGCGGTCAGCAAGTGCTGGATGCCTTGGGCTGCAAGGCGTACCCATTGATTTTCGGCAAGGGCGGCGCGGGCAATTTCGTCGGCACCGCTGGCGCACAGGGCCAAAAGGTCCTGGCGCAGGCTGGCGGGCATGGGGATGTAATGGGTGGCGAGCAGCCGGGTATGCTGCTCTTGCTCGATCAATGCGATGTCCAGGCCATCAAGGCTGGTCCCGGACATCACTCCCAGATAAAGATCCATCGCTTAGCGCTTGTTGGACGCGAGCATGGTGGCCTTTTCCTGGTTCATGCGTGCAACCAGGGGCTGGCTCTGCTGCAGGAAGCGCTGGCGCTCAGCCTTGGCGATGGGGTCGGCCATCGGCAGCTTCTGGCCCAGGGGATCGACGTGGACGCCATTGACCTGGAACTCATAGTGCAGGTGCGGGCCGGTCGACAGGCCGGTGGTGCCGATGTAGCCGATCACCTGGCCCTGTTTCACGGTGCCGCCGGTCTTCACGCCTTTGGCGAAGCCCTGCATGTGCCCGTACAGGGTCTGGTAGCGGTTGCCGTGCTGGATGATCACGGTATTGCCGTAGCCGCCGCGACGTCCGGCCAGCAGCACCTTGCCATCGCCGGCGGCCTTGATTGGCGTGCCGCGCGGCGCTGCGTAGTCGACGCCTTTGTGGGCGCGGATCTTGTTGAGGATCGGGTGCTTGCGGCCCGCCGAAAAGCGCGAGCTGATGCGGGCGAAATCAACCGGGGTACGGATGAAGGCCTTGCGCATGCTGTTGCCGTCAGCGGTGTAGTAGTTGGTGTTGCCCTGCTTGTTGGTATAGCGAACGGCAGTGAAGGTCTTGCCGCGGTTGGTGAAGCGGGCAGAGAGGATATTGCCTGTGCCGACAACCTTGCCATCCATGACCTTCTGCTCGTAGATGACGTCAAACTCATCACCTTGGCGGATGTCTTGGGCAAAGTCGATGTCGTAGCCAAAGATCCGCGCCATGTCCATGGTCAGGCTATGGGACAGCCCGGCGCGCTGGCCGGAGGCCGATAATGAGCTCTTGATCACGCCGTGTGCGTAGGCTGAGCGTACAACCGGCTTGCTGATCTCGCGATTGAAAGCGTAACCGTTTGCGCTCCTGGTCAGGCGAATGGTTTCAAGGTTGCTGACCTTGCTGTGCAGGCTGGCCAGTTGACCGCCCTTGTCCAGCTCGATCTCCAGTACCTGGCCGCTTTTGAGCTGGCTGAACTGCTTGGCTTGCTTGTTGCTCGCCAGTACTTCATGCACCGCGGAGGAGGGCAGGCCTACTTTGGCGAACAGGGTCGACAGGGTGTCGCCGCGGCTGACTGTGACTTCGCGGTGGCTCGGGTCCTTGGCAGGGGCAGCTTCCGGTGCGGCAGTTGGCGCAGGTGCAGGCTCGACCTTGGCAGTCTCTTGCGCAGGCGTAGCGCCATCTTCGATCTGGGCGAATGGGGAGGTCTCACCAGCGCTGGCGCTTTGGGTCAGCGGTGCTTCCGGCTCCTGCTTGAGTTGCTCGGCAGGGCTCTCCAATTCCAGGTCAAGGGTGGTCTTCTTGGCTTCTACTTCGCTGGAGGGGAACACCAGCAAGGCCAGGCTGAGCAAGGCGGCGATGCCGCTGGCCGCCAACAGATGGCTCTTCGGATAAAGCGGGGGCGCTTTAGGCGGTTCGTTGGTCATAGATGAATTGACTTTGAAATAGATGAATTGGAAAAGATGAATGACATGATGAAGATGAAATAACTGTATAAAATATAACCAAATCCCCTTCGGCGCAAGCGCGCAGACGTCATCAGTCGGCTTCGGGGTCACATCCGGGGCAAAAACTTGTAATTGATGGCTGATCTTGTATGGTTGGGGCCCTTTGAATCTGAGCCTTGCGGGTCTGTTATGAAGTCGGTTGAAGAGCAGCTAGCGCTGATCAAGCGTGGTGCGGAAGAGGTACTGGTAGAGTCCGAATTGGTCGAGAAGCTCAAGCGTGGGCAGCCGCTGCGGATCAAGGCGGGTTTCGACCCGACCGCGCCCGATCTGCACTTGGGGCACACCGTCCTTATTAACAAGCTGCGCCAGTTCCAGGATCTGGGGCATCAGGTCATATTCCTGATCGGCGATTTCACCGGCATGATCGGTGACCCGAGCGGCAAGAGCGCCACGCGTCCGCCGCTGACCCGCGAGCAGGTGTTGGATAACGCCGAGACTTATAAGCAGCAGGTGTTCAAGATTCTCGACCCGGCCAAGACCGAGGTTGCCTTCAACTCCACCTGGATGGACAAACTGACCCCGGCTGACTTCATTCGCCTGGCGTCGCAGTACACGGTGGCGCGTATGCTCGAGCGCGATGATTTCGACAAGCGCTACACTACCAATCAGCCGATCGCCATTCATGAATTCCTCTACCCGCTGGTGCAGGGGTACGACTCTGTCGCGCTCAAGTGTGATGTCGAGCTGGGCGGTACCGACCAGAAGTTCAATTTACTGATGGGGCGCGAGCTTCAGCGTGCCTACGGTCAGGAAGCGCAGAACATCGTGACCATGCCGCTGCTCGAGGGGCTTGATGGCGTCAAGAAGATGTCCAAGTCGCTGGGTAACTATGTAGGCATCCAGGAAGCGCCGGGGGTGATGTACAGCAAGCTGGTGTCGATCCCGGACACGTTGATGTGGCGCTACTTCGAGCTGCTCAGCTTCCGCTCGATGGAAGAGATCGATGCGTTGCGTGCTGATGTGGCGGCGGGTGCGAACCCCCGTGACATCAAAATCAAGCTGGCTGAAGAGATCGTTGCGCGCTTCCATGGTGAAGAGGCGGCGGCCAATGCTCACCGTGCTGCGGGCAACCGCATGAAGGAAGGCGAGCTGCCGGAAGTTCTGCCGGAGGTTGAAGTGCTGGCAAGCGAAGAGATGCCAATCTCTGCTGTCCTTAATAAAGCGGGCCTGGTGAAGAACTCGGCGGCGGCTCGCGATTTGCTCGCGGCGGGCAGCGTTCGCGTTGATGGCGAAGTGGTTGATCGCGGTTTCGTGTTCGCGTTGGGCGCTACCCATGTTTGTCAGGCGGGCAAGAAAGCTTTCGCGCGTATCACGCTGAAGGCTGAGTAAGTTACCTATATATAGAGGGGCGCGTAGCGCCCCTGCTTTTTACTTGCTGTTTATAGTCAAAACGCCGCTTCTGAAACAAAGTTGAAATAAGTCCTTGACGCCCCTGTGGATCTGTCTATAATTCGCCCCACTTCCGGCGTAGTCGGAACCGAAAATTCCTTGAGTTTCAAAGAGTTAGCGGTTTCAGGTGGTGCTGGAAGTGCTTCGGTCGAAAGATCGGCAGCGGTGAAAAAGGTGGTTGACAGCGAATTGAAACGCTGTAGAATTCGCCTCCCGCTGACGAGAGATCGCAGCGAGTTAAGCGGTTGAAGTTGAAAGAGAAATTCTGAAAAACTTCAAAATAAACGCTTGACACACTCTGAGGAAAGCGTAGAATGCGCGCCTCGGTTGAAGCGAAAGACTTCAGCCAACGCTCTTTAACAATCGAATCAAGCAATTCGTGTGGGTGCTTGTGAGCTCAGACTGATAGTCAAAAAGATTATCAGCATCACAAGTGACTGCACGAGAAGTCGAAAGACTTCGAATAAGTCATTTGAGATTGCTGAGCCAAGTTTAGGGTTTTCTCAAAACCCAAGCAGTATTGAACTGAAGAGTTTGATCATGGCTCAGATTGAACGCTGGCGGCAGGCCTAACACATGCAAGTCGAGCGGATGAGAAGAGCTTGCTCTTCGATTCAGCGGCGGACGGGTGAGTAATACCTAGGAATCTGCCTGGTAGTGGGGGACAACGTTTCGAAAGGAACGCTAATACCGCATACGCCCTACGGGGGAAAGCAGGGGACCTTCGGGCCTTGCGCTATCAGATGAGCCTAGGTCGGATTAGCTAGTTGGTGAGGTAATGGCTCACCAAGGCGACGATCCGTAACTGGTCTGAGAGGATGATCAGTCACACTGGAACTGAGACACGGTCCAGACTCCTACGGGAGGCAGCAGTGGGGAATATTGGACAATGGGCGAAAGCCTGATCCAGCCATGCCGCGTGTGTGAAGAAGGTCTTCGGATTGTAAAGCACTTTAAGTTGGGAGGAAGGGCATTAACCTAATACGTTAGTGTTTTGACGTTACCGACAGAATAAGCACCGGCTAACTCTGTGCCAGCAGCCGCGGTAATACAGAGGGTGCAAGCGTTAATCGGAATTACTGGGCGTAAAGCGCGCGTAGGTGGTTCGTTAAGTTGGATGTGAAATCCCCGGGCTCAACCTGGGAACTGCATCCAAAACTGGCGAGCTAGAGTAGGGCAGAGGGTGGTGGAATTTCCTGTGTAGCGGTGAAATGCGTAGATATAGGAAGGAACACCAGTGGCGAAGGCGACCACCTGGGCTCATACTGACACTGAGGTGCGAAAGCGTGGGGAGCAAACAGGATTAGATACCCTGGTAGTCCACGCCGTAAACGATGTCAACTAGCCGTTGGAATCCTTGAGATTTTAGTGGCGCAGCTAACGCATTAAGTTGACCGCCTGGGGAGTACGGCCGCAAGGTTAAAACTCAAATGAATTGACGGGGGCCCGCACAAGCGGTGGAGCATGTGGTTTAATTCGAAGCAACGCGAAGAACCTTACCAGGCCTTGACATGCAGAGAACTTTCCAGAGATGGATTGGTGCCTTCGGGAACTCTGACACAGGTG
Organism: Pseudomonas vranovensis; assembly: GCF_040438935.1. Lineage (NCBI taxonomy): Bacteria > Pseudomonadati > Pseudomonadota > Gammaproteobacteria > Pseudomonadales > Pseudomonadaceae > Pseudomonas > Pseudomonas vranovensis. The sequence goes on from NZ_CP159259.1 coordinate 5,485,760, forward strand.
CTGCATGGCTGTCGTCAGCTCGTGTCGTGAGATGTTGGGTTAAGTCCCGTAACGAGCGCAACCCTTGTCCTTAGTTACCAGCACGTTATGGTGGGCACTCTAAGGAGACTGCCGGTGACAAACCGGAGGAAGGTGGGGATGACGTCAAGTCATCATGGCCCTTACGGCCTGGGCTACACACGTGCTACAATGGTCGGTACAGAGGGTCGCCAAGCCGCGAGGTGGAGCTAATCTCACAAAACCGATCGTAGTCCGGATCGCAGTCTGCAACTCGACTGCGTGAAGTCGGAATCGCTAGTAATCGCGAATCAGAATGTCGCGGTGAATACGTTCCCGGGCCTTGTACACACCGCCCGTCACACCATGGGAGTGGGTTGCACCAGAAGTAGCTAGTCTAACCTTCGGGAGGACGGTTACCACGGTGTGATTCATGACTGGGGTGAAGTCGTAACAAGGTAGCCGTAGGGGAACCTGCGGCTGGATCACCTCCTTAATCGACAGACATCAGCTGTCTCATGAGCTCCCACACGAATTGCTTGATTCATTGAAGAAGACGATATCGGTAACAGCTCTTAACTGGGTCTGTAGCTCAGTTGGTTAGAGCGCACCCCTGATAAGGGTGAGGTCGGCAGTTCGAATCTGCCCAGACCCACCAGTTTCTTGTTGGGGCCATAGCTCAGCTGGGAGAGCGCCTGCCTTGCACGCAGGAGGTCAGCGGTTCGATCCCGCTTGGCTCCACCACCCCCTTGCTACCGTGTCAAAGCTTAGAAATGAATATTCGGCTCGAATATTGATTTCTGAACTTTTTCAGAATCGTTCTTTAAAAATTTGGGTATGTGATAGAAAGATAGACTGGACAGCACTTTCACTGGTGCCTGTTCAGGCTAAGGTAAAATTTGTGAGTGACTCTTAAGAGTTTTGCGAATTTTCGGCGAATGTCGTCTTCACAGTATAACCAGATTGCTTGGGGTTATATGGTCAAGTGAAGAAGCGCATACGGTGGATGCCTTGGCAGTCAGAGGCGATGAAAGACGTGGTAGCCTGCGATAAGCTTCGGGGAGTCGGCAAACAGACTTTGATCCGGAGATCTCTGAATGGGGGAACCCACTCAGCACAAGCTGAGTATCTTGTACTGAATACATAGGTGCAAGAGGCGAACCAGGGGAACTGAAACATCTAAGTACCCTGAGGAAAAGAAATCAACCGAGATTCCCTTAGTAGTGGCGAGCGAACGGGGACTAGCCCTTAAGTGGCTTTGAGATTAGCGGAACGCTCTGGAAAGTGCGGCCATAGTGGGTGATAGCCCTGTACGCGAAAATCTCTTAGTCATGAAATCGAGTAGGACGGAGCACGAGAAACTTTGTCTGAATATGGGGGGACCATCCTCCAAGGCTAAATACTACTGACTGACCGATAGTGAACCAGTACCGTGAGGGAAAGGCGAAAAGAACCCCGGAGAGGGGAGTGAAATAGATCCTGAAACCGTATGCGTACAAGCAGTGGGAGCCTACTTTGTTAGGTGACTGCGTACCTTTTGTATAATGGGTCAGCGACTTATATTCAGTGGCGAGCTTAACCGAATAGGGGAGGCGTAGCGAAAGCGAGTCTTAATAGGGCGTTTAGTCGCTGGGTATAGACCCGAAACCGGGCGATCTATCCATGGGCAGGTTGAAGGTTAGGTAACACTGACTGGAGGACCGAACCGACTACCGTTGAAAAGTTAGCGGATGACCTGTGGATCGGAGTGAAAGGCTAATCAAGCTCGGAGATAGCTGGTTCTCCTCGAAAGCTATTTAGGTAGCGCCTCATGTATCACTGTAGGGGGTAGAGCACTGTTTCGGCTAGGGGGTCATCCCGACTTACCAAACCGATGCAAACTCCGAATACCTACAAGTGCCGAGCATGGGAGACACACGGCGGGTGCTAACGTCCGTCGTGAAAAGGGAAACAACCCAGACCGTCAGCTAAGGTCCCAAAGTCATGGTTAAGTGGGAAACGATGTGGGAAGGCTTAGACAGCTAGGAGGTTGGCTTAGAAGCAGCCACCCTTTAAAGAAAGCGTAATAGCTCACTAGTCGAGTCGGCCTGCGCGGAAGATGTAACGGGGCTCAAACCATGCACCGAAGCTACGGGTATCACTTAGGTGATGCGGTAGAGGAGCGTTCTGTAAGCCTGTGAAGGTGAGTTGAGAAGCTTGCTGGAGGTATCAGAAGTGCGAATGCTGACATGAGTAACGACAATGGGAGTGAAAAACTCCCACGCCGAAAGACCAAGGTTTCCTGCGCAACGTTAATCGACGCAGGGTTAGTCGGTCCCTAAGGCGAGGCTGAAAAGCGTAGTCGATGGAAAACAGGTTAATATTCCTGTACTTCTAGTTATTGCGATGGAGGGACGGAGAAGGCTAGGCCAGCTTGGCGTTGGTTGTCCAAGTTTAAGGTGGTAGGCTGAGATCTTAGGTAAATCCGGGATCTTAAGGCCGAGAGCTGATGACGAGTTGCCTTTAGGCGACGAAGTGGTTGATGCCATGCTTCCAAGAAAAGCTTCTAAGCTTCAGATAACTAGGAACCGTACCCCAAACCGACACAGGTGGTTGGGTAGAGAATACCAAGGCGCTTGAGAGAACTCGGGTGAAGGAACTAGGCAAAATGGCACCGTAACTTCGGGAGAAGGTGCGCCGGTGAGGGTGAAGGACTTGCTCCGTAAGCTCATGCCGGTCGAAGATACCAGGCCGCTGCGACTGTTTATTAAAAACACAGCACTCTGCAAACACGAAAGTGGACGTATAGGGTGTGACGCCTGCCCGGTGCCGGAAGGTTAATTGATGGGGTTAGCTAACGCGAAGCTCTTGATCGAAGCCCCGGTAAACGGCGGCCGTAACTATAACGGTCCTAAGGTAGCGAAATTCCTTGTCGGGTAAGTTCCGACCTGCACGAATGGCGTAACGATGGCGGCGCTGTCTCCACCCGAGACTCAGTGAAATTGAAATCGCTGTGAAGATGCAGTGTATCCGCGGCTAGACGGAAAGACCCCGTGAACCTTTACTATAGCTTTGCACTGGACTTTGAATTTGCTTGTGTAGGATAGGTGGGAGGCTTTGAAGCGTGGACGCCAGTTCGCGTGGAGCCATCCTTGAAATACCACCCTGGCAACTTTGAGGTTCTAACTCAGGTCCGTTATCCGGATCGAGGACAGTGTATGGTGGGTAGTTTGACTGGGGCGGTCTCCTCCTAAAGAGTAACGGAGGAGTACGAAGGTGCGCTCAGACCGGTCGGAAATCGGTCGTAGAGTATAAAGGCAAAAGCGCGCTTGACTGCGAGACAGACACGTCGAGCAGGTACGAAAGTAGGTCTTAGTGATCCGGTGGTTCTGTATGGAAGGGCCATCGCTCAACGGATAAAAGGTACTCCGGGGATAACAGGCTGATACCGCCCAAGAGTTCATATCGACGGCGGTGTTTGGCACCTCGATGTCGGCTCATCACATCCTGGGGCTGAAGCCGGTCCCAAGGGTATGGCTGTTCGCCATTTAAAGTGGTACGCGAGCTGGGTTTAGAACGTCGTGAGACAGTTCGGTCCCTATCTGCCGTGGACGTTTGAGATTTGAGAGGGGCTGCTCCTAGTACGAGAGGACCGGAGTGGACGAACCTCTGGTGTTCCGGTTGTCACGCCAGTGGCATTGCCGGGTAGCTATGTTCGGAAGAGATAACCGCTGAAAGCATCTAAGCGGGAAACTTGCCTCAAGATGAGATCTCACTGGAGCCTTGAGCTCCCTGAAGGGCCGTCGAAGACTACGACGTTGATAGGTTGGGTGTGTAAGCGCTGTGAGGCGTTGAGCTAACCAATACTAATTGCCCGTGAGGCTTGACCATATAACACCCAAGCAATTTGCGTCGAATGACCAGATTGCGGTGTTGTGAAGACGAAACGAACCGAAAGTTTGCAGCTCACAATCATCACATACCCGATTTGCTGGAGTGTCGAAAGACGGTCCGGTACACAGAATTTCTTGACGACCATAGAGCATTGGAACCACCTGATCCCATCCCGAACTCAGCAGTGAAACGATGCATCGCCGATGGTAGTGTGGGGTTTCCCCATGTGAGAGTAGGTCATCGTCAAGATTAAATTCCGAAACCCCTATCTGCACACGCAGGTAGGGGTTTTGTCTTGTATAGCCCTGAAGAATCTCGGTCCTGTGTCTCTTGGCAGAAAGCGGCTTCAATCCCTCTTCTCCCGCCCCCTCAGTTTTCTATGCAATCCCCACCTGCATAGCTATCATGCGAACCTCATTACGAGTCGAGATTGGCATGCTGAAGTTGTTGAAGCTCCTCAAGGATGGCCGGTTCCATTCCGGGCAGGACCTGGGGGTCGCCCTTGGCGTAAGCCGCAGTGCTGTCTGGAAGCAGTTGCAGCACCTCGAGGCCGAGTTAAACCTGCCTATTCATAAAGTTCGCGGTCGCGGCTATCAGTTGGCTGCGCCATTGTCGTTGCTGGAGGCGCCGGCGATTGCCGAGTACGCCCAGGGTGAGAGCTGGCCAGCACTGATATTCGATTCTATTGATTCGACTAATGCCCAGGCATTACGTGCCATTGGCGAAGGGCAGGCCGCGCCCTTTCTGGTGCTGGCTGAACGGCAGACTGCCGGGCGAGGCCGGCGCGGGCGCCAGTGGGTGAGCCCTTTTGCCGAGAACCTCTATTACAGCCTGGTATTGCGCATTGAAGGGGGGATGCGGCAGCTCGAGGGGTTGAGCTTGGTTGTGGGTCTCGCGGTGATGCGAACGTTGCAGACATTCGGTGTTGTTGATGCAGGTTTGAAGTGGCCGAATGATGTGCTGGTCAACAACCAGAAAATCGCCGGTATTCTTCTGGAGTTGGTCGGTGATCCTGCGGATGTGTGCCATGTGGTGCTGGGCGTAGGTATCAATGTGAATATGCGGGCAGCCAGCGAGATTGATCAGGCGTGGACATCGATGAGTCGAGAGACTGGCTTGAATATTGACCGCAACCTGCTGGTCGCCAGGCTGAATCAGAATCTGCAATCTGATTTGGAGCGGCATCGACAAGATGGGTTTACAGTCTTCAAGCAGGAGTGGGAGCAAGCCCACCTCTGGCAGAGGCAAGCAGTGTCTTTGATCGCCGGGGTCAATCGAGTTGACGGCATCGTATTGGGTATCGATGGTCAGGGCGCGTTGCGTCTTGAGGTCAATGGTGTGGAAAAGAGCTTTAGCGGTGGTGAGCTCAGTTTGAGGTTGCGTGATGATTCTTGAGCTCGATTGCGGAAATAGCTTCATTAAGTGGCGCATTGTACGTAGCGCTTTTGCGACGATCGTTGCGGGAGGAGTGGTCGATTCCGATCAGGCTCTCGTTGTGGCTATCAAGGCGCTGGCCAGTCCGCCAGAGCGCTGTCGCTTGGTGAGTGTCAGGAGTGAAGAGGAAACCGAAAGTTTGGGTGCGCTATTGTCGCAGCACTTCGGGATTAGCGTCATGGTTGCCCAGCCCGCCAGGGAGGTGGGTAGTGTGCGAAATGGCTATGACGATTATCAGCGTCTTGGTTTGGATCGCTGGCTGGCCTTGCTGGGGGGCTATCACCTGGCCAAAGGGGCTTGTCTGGTAATGGACTTCGGGACCGCGGCAAAGGCTGACTTTGTTGCTGCTGACGGCGAGCACCTGGGAGGTTACATCTGTCCAGGAATGCCGTTGATGCGTAGCCAGTTGCGTACCCATACGCGGAGGATTCGCTATGACGACGCATCGGCTGAGCGTGCGCTGTCGAGCATGACTCCTGGCCGTTCGACAGTAGAGGCGGTGGAGCGGGGGTGTGTTCACATGCTTCAGGGGTTTGCTCGTTCTCAGATTGAATATGCGCATGCGCTGTGGGGGGAGGGCTTCACCGTGCTGCTGACAGGTGGTGATGCACCCCTGGTGCAAGAGGCGGTTCCACATGCCCGTGTGGTGCCTGACCTAGTGTTTGTTGGTCTGGCGCTGGCCTGCCCGCTGGATTGAGGTGACTATGCGTTGGTTGTTTCTTTTGTTGGTGGTGCTCAATGGCGTGTATTACGTCTGGAATCAGCAGGAAGCACCTCTGAAGGCCAAGGAGGTGGCGCCGCTATCGCTCTACAAGGGCAATCAGCAGGGGATTCGGCTATTGAGCGAGTCAGTACAGGATAATCGGCCGTCCGAGCGTGGGCAGGAGTGCTATTACGTGGGCGGGCTGGCTGGCAAGGAGCAGCTCAATGCCCTGCGTCAGCGTCTTGTGGCGCTGGACATAGCTGCAGTGCCGGTCATGGGAAGGCTCGGGGGCGAGTCGGGAGTGTGGCTGCAGATTGCTCCGCAAAGCCAGCGATTACTGGACCAAGCCCTGTTGGGAGCACTTTCCCGAGATTTCAAAGACTTAAAACATAAAATAATGTTGTGCGAGGGTATTGCAACTGGCGAATAGCTTGATAGAATGGCGCCCGCTTCACAGGGATGACCACTAAGTGGTTGAGCTGAGAAGTAGCTGTCAAATTAGCTAACCTCAAGATTTTAATGAGAAAAAGCTTGACAGTAGGACGGCAAGAGTTGAAAATGCCGCCCACGTTCAGGAGGGGTTCCCGAGCGGCCAAAGGGATCAGACTGTAAATCTGACGTCTACGACTTCGAAGGTTCGAATCCTTCCCCCTCCACCAGTTTAGCGAGAGCCGCAAGCTCCGCGGGTATAGTTTAGTGGTAGAACCTCAGCCTTCCAAGCTGATGATGCGGGTTCGATTCCCGCTACCCGCTCCAAGTTTGCTGTTGTTGCACAGTGTTACGCTCTTGTAGCTCAGTTGGTAGAGCACACCCTTGGTAAGGGTGAGGTCAGCGGTTCAAATCCGCTCAAGAGCTCCATATAACAAGGCAGATATGAAAATATCTGCCTTTGTTTTAATGGTCTGTTTGATCTGCTTATTGCTTCTACCGGGGGATAATCTCGATGGCTAAGGAAAAGTTCGAACGTAACAAGCCGCACGTAAACGTTGGTACCATCGGTCACGTTGACCATGGCAAGACAACGTTGACTGCCGCGCTGACTCGCGTTTGCTCCGAAGTTTTCGGTTCGGCCAAGGTCGATTTCGACAAGATCGATAGCGCCCCGGAAGAAAAAGCGCGTGGTATTACTATTAATACTGCGCATGTTGAGTACGATTCAAATATTCGTCACTACGCTCACGTTGACTGCCCAGGTCACGCTGACTACGTGAAGAACATGATCACCGGTGCTGCCCAGATGGACGGCGCGATCCTGGTTTGCTCGGCCGCTGATGGTCCGATGCCGCAAACCCGTGAGCACATCCTGCTGTCCCGTCAGGTTGGCGTTCCGTACATCGTCGTCTTCCTGAACAAGGCTGACCTGGTAGACGACGCTGAGCTGCTGGAGCTGGTCGAGATGGAAGTTCGCGACCTGCTGTCCACCTACGACTTCCCAGGCGACGACACTCCGATCATCATCGGTTCGGCTCGTATGGCGCTGGAAGGCAAAGACGACAACGAAATGGGCACCACCGCTGTCAAGCGTCTGGTTGAAACTCTGGACAGCTACATCCCAGAGCCAGAGCGTGCTATCGACAAGCCGTTCCTGATGCCAATCGAAGACGTATTCTCGATCTCGGGTCGTGGTACCGTTGTTACCGGTCGTATCGAGCGTGGTATCGTCCGCGTTCAGGACGCCCTGGAAATCGTTGGTCTGCGTGACACCACCACCACCACCTGCACCGGTGTTGAGATGTTCCGCAAGCTGCTGGACGAAGGTCGTGCTGGTGAGAACTGCGGCGTTCTGCTGCGTGGCACCAAGCGTGACGACGTTGAGCGTGGTCAGGTTCTGGTCAAGCCAGGTTCGGTTAAGCCGCACACCAAGTTCACTGCAGAAGTTTACGTTCTGAGCAAGGAAGAAGGCGGCCGTCATACTCCGTTCTTCAAAGGCTACCGTCCACAGTTCTACTTCCGTACTACTGACGTGACCGGTAACTGCGAGCTGCCAGAAGGCGTTGAAATGGTAATGCCAGGTGACAACATCCAGATGACTGTCACTCTGATCAAAACCATCGCAATGGAAGATGGTCTGCGCTTCGCTATCCGTGAAGGCGGTCGTACCGTCGGCGCTGGCGTCGTAGCTAAAGTAATCGAATAAGTAGTTGATTTCTCTCGATCAGGTCGGCATAATGGCCGGCCTGATAAGCTTTTAGGTCAGTAGCTCAATTGGCAGAGCGACGGTCTCCAAAACCGTAGGTTGGGGGTTCGATTCCCTCCTGACCTGCCAGATTCACCTCGTGTGTCTGGCTTTCTTTTCACAGGATTTTCCTAGATGACTCCCAAGGCTGAAGCCCAAGACTCTCGTTTTGACCTGCTCAAGTGGCTGGCTGTTGTCGCTTTGGTAGTCGTTGGTGTGGTGGGTAATCAATATTACTCCGCTTCACCGATTCTGTATCGCGTACTCGCACTTCTCGCTCTTGCTGCTGTTGCTGGCTTTGTTGCCTTGCAAACTGCCAAGGGCAAGTCGTTCTTTGCGCTGGCAAAGGAAGCTCGCACCGAGATTCGTAAAGTCGTATGGCCAACCCGCCAAGAAACCATGCAAACCACGCTCATCGTAGTGGCGGTTGTCCTGGTAATGGCGCTGCTGCTGTGGGGTCTCGACTCCCTGCTCGGTTGGTTGATTTCCTTGATTGTTGGCTAAGGGTGTCCCGTGGCTAAGCGTTGGTACGTTGTGCATGCTTACTCGGGTTACGAGAAGCATGTAATGCGCTCGCTGATCGAGCGCGTAAAGCTGGCTGGCATGGAAGACGGTTTCGGCGAAATTCTGGTCCCCACTGAAGAAGTGGTTGAGATGCGCAATGGCCAGAAGCGCAAGAGCGAGCGTAAGTTCTTTCCAGGTTATGTGCTGGTCCAGATGGATATGAACGAAGGGACTTGGCACCTGGTAAAGGATACCCCTCGCGTCATGGGCTTCATTGGTGGTACTGCAGACAAGCCTGCGCCGATCACCGATAAAGAAGCTGAGGCCATTCTGCGTCGCGTTGCCGATGGCAGCGACAAGCCTAAGCCGAAGACATTGTTCGAGCCGGGCGAAGTCGTCCGCGTTATCGACGGTCCGTTCGCTGACTTCAACGGTACTGTTGAAGAAGTTAACTACGAAAAGAGCCGGATCCAAGTGGCCGTGCTTATTTTCGGTCGCTCTACTCCGGTAGAGCTTGAGTTCAGCCAGGTCGAGAAGGTCTAGCCGAACAAAGCATCCCATACCCCGCAGCCCTATGTGCTGCGGGGTTTTGTCGTCACTGGGATAAAACGCAAGTCATCCGGGGAGCCTTCAGGCGTTCGTACCCGATATTGGAGTAGCTCATGGCTAAGAAGATTCAGGCTTACATCAAGCTGCAAGTAAAGGCCGGCCAGGCCAACCCAAGCCCACCCGTTGGTCCAGCACTGGGTCAACATGGTGTGAACATCATGGAGTTCTGCAAGGCCTTCAACGCCCGTACTCAGGGTCAAGAAGCCGGCCTGCCGACTCCTGTGATCATCACTGTTTACAGTGACCGCAGCTTCACCTTCGAAACCAAAAGCACCCCTGCTTCGGTTCTGCTGAAGAAAGCAGCTGGCCTGACCAGCGGTTCGGCACGTCCGAACACCGTTAAAGTCGGTACTGTGACTCGTGCTCAGCTGGAAGAGATCGCAAAAACCAAAAATGCTGATCTGACTGCCGCTGACATGGAAGCAGCCGTGCGTACCATCGCCGGTTCTGCTCGCAGCATGGGCCTCAACGTGGAGGGTGTGTAATGGCTAAGCTGACCAAGCGCCAAAAGGCCATTGCTTCGAAGCTCGAAGCTGGCAAAGTCTACAACTTCGAAGATGCAGCAGTACTGCTGGCCGAACTTTCCACCGTGAAGTTCAGCGAATCCTTCGACGTTGCTGTCAACCTCGGTGTTGACCCGCGTAAATCCGACCAGGTCGTTCGCAGCGCTACTGTGCTGCCACACGGCACTGGCAAGACCGTACGTGTTGCTGTCTTCACCCAGGGTCCAGCTGCTGAGGCCGCTCTGGCTGCCGGCGCTGACCGTGTAGGTATGGACGATCTGGCTGCCGAAATGAAAGGCGGCGACCTGAACTATGACGTCGTAATTGCTTCCCCGGACGCAATGCGTGTTGTAGGTCAGTTGGGTCAGGTCCTGGGTCCTCGCGGCCTGATGCCGAACCCGAAAGTTGGTACCGTAACTCCAGACGTAGCCACCGCGGTTAAAAACGCCAAGGCTGGTCAGGTTCGTTATCGCACCGACAAAAACGGCATCATCCACACCTCCGTTGGCAAGGTTGGCTTTGAAGCTGGCAAGCTGAAGGAAAACGTTGAAGCTCTGATCGCTGATCTGAAGCGTATCAAGCCGGCTTCCTCGAAAGGTATCTACGTTAAGCGCGTTACCCTGAGCACCACTATGGGCCCAGGTCTGGTCATCGACCAGAGCTCGCTGAACGCGTAAGACAAAAGTCGATGCGAGCGATCGCGTCGGCTTAAAAAATTGGGGTCCCTGCCTGGCGGGGGCTATCCAAGACCGTAGGCGGCGCAAGCCTTAAACCTAAAGCCTACGCAGATGGTGCTCCCGGTTCCTTACCGAATCAGACACCAAAACGACATCCGGCTTCGGCCAGATGAAACGGTAACAAGCAGGAGTTTTACCCGTGGCAATTAAACTCGAAGACAAGAAGGCCATCGTCGCTGAAGTCAACGAGGCTGCCAAAGTCGCTCTGTCCGCTGTCGTGGCTGATGCCCGTGGTGTGACTGTAGGCGCAATGACCGGACTCCGTAAAGAGGCTCGTGAAGCTGGTGTATACGTGCGTGTTGTACGTAACACCCTGCTCAAGCGTGCTGTTGCTGATACTGAATTCAGTGTCCTCAACGACGCTTTCACTGGCCCGACCCTGATCGCTTTCTCCAACGAACACCCGGGCGCTGCTGCTCGTCTGTTCAAAGAGTTCGCCAAGGGTCAGGACAAGTTCGAGATCAAGGCAGCTGCGTTCGACGGCAAGTTCCTTGCCGCTAACGAAATCGACGTGTTGGCTACCCTGCCGACCCGCGACGAAGCTATCGCGAAGCTGATGAGCGTGATCCAAGGCGCTACCAGCAAGCTGGCTCGTACTCTGGCAGCTATTCGCGACCAGAAAGAAGCTACTGCTGCCTAAGGCACAGTCAGCGCTTTCGAAATCATACGTTTAATTTGATAGCTGCGTAGGCTGTCACCCCAATACAGGATTTAAGTCATGTCTCTGACTAACGAGCAAATCATCGAAGCAATCGGCCAGAAAACCGTTCTGGAAGTTGTTGAGCTGATCAAAGCAATGGAAGAAACCTTCGGCGTTACCGCTGCTGTTGCCGCTGCTGGCCCAGCTGCTGCCGCTGCCGTTGTTGAAGAGCAAACCGAATTCAACGTTGTTCTGGTTGAAGCCGGCGAGAAGAAAGTCAACGTGATCAAGGCCGTTCGTGAACTGACCGGTCTGGGCCTGAAAGAAGCCAAAGAGAAAGTTGACGGCGCTCCTCAGGTTGTCGCTGAAGGCGTTTCGAAAGAAGCTGCTGAAGACGCCAAGAAGAAGCTGGAAGAAGCAGGCGCTAAAGTCGAACTCAAGTAATTTCGACTTTGCGACTCCAGCCCGAGCGCTAAGCAAACGGCTGATGGCTGGTGGCTCTTGCCACCGGCCTTTTTCCGTTATTGGCAGCTGACTAGGTCGGCGCCGATAACGAGCTGTAACCACCAATGATGGTGGCGCAAACCAAGGGGTTTGCACGATTTTCTGGCTGCTCCCGTCGGGAGAAGCCAAACAAGCAGGTGACCAAGCTGGGGAACGCTGATGGCTTACTCATACACTGAGAAAAAACGTATCCGCAAGGACTTTAGCAAGTTGCCGGACGTCATGGATGTGCCTTACCTCCTGGCCATCCAGCTGGATTCGTATCGTGAATTCTTGCAAGCGGGAGCGACCAAAGATCAGTTCCGCGACGTGGGCCTGCATGCGGCCTTCAAATCGGTTTTCCCGATCATCAGCTACTCCGGCAATGCTGCCCTGGAGTACGTTGGCTATCGTTTGGGCGAACCAGCTTTTGATGTCAAAGAATGCGTACTGCGCGGCGTAACCTACGCCGTACCACTGCGGGTAAAGGTACGCCTGATCATTTTCGACAAAGAATCGTCGAACAAAGCGATCAAGGACATCAAAGAGCAAGAAGTCTACATGGGTGAAATTCCCCTGATGACTGAAAACGGTACCTTCGTAATCAACGGTACCGAGCGTGTTATCGTTTCCCAGCTGCACCGTTCGCCAGGTGTTTTCTTCGACCACGACCGTGGCAAGACGCACAGCTCGGGCAAGCTGCTGTACTCGGCTCGGATCATTCCTTACCGTGGCTCGTGGCTGGACTTCGAATTCGATCCGAAAGACTGTGTATTCGTCCGTATCGACCGTCGTCGCAAACTGCCTGCGTCGGTACTGCTGCGCGCGCTGGGTTACAGCACTGAACAAGTGCTGGATGCCTTCTACACCACCAACGTTTTCCACGTCTCGGGCGAGAAACTGAGCCTGGAGCTGGTGCCTCAGCGCCTGCGTGGTGAAGTTGCGGTCATGGATATTCATGACGAAACCGGCAAGGTGATTGTCGAGCAGGGTCGGCGTATTACCGCTCGCCACATCAACCAGCTGGAAAAGGCCGGTGTCAAGCAGCTGGACGTTCCTATGGAATACGTCCTGGGCCGTACCACAGCCAAAGCCATCGTTCACCCGGCTACCGGCGAGATCCTGGCCGAGTGCAACACCGAGCTGAACACCGAACTGCTGATCAAGATCGCCAAGGCTCAGGTCGTCCGTATCGAGACCCTGTACACCAACGACATTGATTGCGGTCCGTTTATCTCCGATACCCTGAAGATCGACTCCACCAGCAATCAGCTGGAAGCGCTGGTCGAAATCTATCGGATGATGCGTCCTGGCGAGCCGCCAACCAAGGATGCCGCTGAGACCCTGTTCAATAACCTGTTCTTCAGCGCCGAGCGTTACGACCTGTCGGCCGTCGGTCGCATGAAGTTCAACCGTCGTATCGGTCGAACCGAGATCGAAGGTTCGGGCGTGCTGAGCAAGGAAGACATCGTCGAGGTCCTCAAGACCCTGGTTGATATCCGTAACGGCAAGGGCATCGTCGACGACATCGACCACCTGGGTAACCGTCGCGTACGTTGCGTCGGCGAAATGGCCGAGAACCAGTTCCGAGTTGGCCTGGTGCGTGTAGAGCGCGCGGTCAAAGAGCGTCTGTCGATGGCAGAAAGCGAAGGCCTGATGCCTCAGGACCTGATCAACGCCAAGCCGGTTGCGGCGGCGGTGAAAGAGTTCTTCGGCTCCAGCCAGCTCTCGCAGTTCATGGACCAGAACAACCCGCTCTCCGAGATCACCCACAAGCGTCGTGTCTCTGCACTCGGCCCTGGCGGTCTGACCCGTGAGCGTGCAGGCTTCGAAGTCCGCGACGTACACCCGACCCACTACGGCCGCGTGTGCCCGATCGAGACCCCTGAAGGTCCGAACATCGGTCTGATCAACTCCCTGGCAGCTTATGCCCGCACCAACCAGTACGGCTTCCTCGAAAGCCCGTATCGGGTGGTGAAAGAGGGTGTGGTTACCGACGAGATCGTGTTCCTGTCGGCGATTGAGGAAGCGGATCACGTCATCGCACAGGCTTCGGCCGCGATGAACGAGAAGAAGCAACTCATCGACGAGCTGGTAGCCGTTCGTCATCTGAACGAATTCACCGTCAAGGCGCCAGAAGACGTCACCTTGATGGACGTATCGCCGAAGCAGGTAGTTTCGGTCGCAGCATCGCTGATTCCGTTCCTCGAGCACGACGACGCCAACCGTGCGTTGATGGGTTCGAACATGCAGCGTCAGGCTGTACCAACCCTGCGTGCCGACAAGCCGCTGGTCGGTACCGGCATGGAGCGCAACGTTGCCCGTGACTCCGGCGTTTGCGTCGTGGCTCGTCGTGGTGGTGTGATCGACTCCGTCGATGCCAGCCGTATCGTGGTTCGTGTTGCTGATGATGAAGTCGAAACCGGCGAAGCTGGTGTCGACATCTACAACCTGACCAAATACACCCGCTCGAACCAGAACACCTGCATCAACCAGCGTCCGCTGGTGCGCAAAGGTGATGTGGTCCAGCGTAGCGACATCATGGCTGACGGCCCGTCCACCGATATGGGTGAGCTGGCACTGGGTCAGAACATGCGCATCGCGTTCATGGCCTGGAACGGTTTTAACTTCGAAGACTCCATCTGTCTGTCCGAGCGTGTGGTTCAGGAAGACCGGTTCACCACGATCCACATTCAGGAACTGACCTGTGTGGCCCGTGACACCAAGCTCGGCCCAGAGGAAATCACTGCGGACATTCCGAACGTAGGTGAAGCTGCGCTGAACAAGTTGGATGAAGCCGGTATCGTTTACGTGGGTGCTGAAGTTGGCGCGGGCGACATTCTGGTCGGCAAGGTCACGCCAAAAGGCGAAACCCAGCTCACTCCAGAAGAGAAGCTGCTGCGTGCAATCTTCGGTGAGAAAGCCAGCGATGTTAAGGACACTTCCCTGCGTGTGCCGACCGGCACCAAAGGTACTGTCATTGACGTACAGGTCTTCACCCGTGACGGTGTTGAGCGCGATAGCCGCGCGCTGTCCATCGAGAAGATGCAGCTTGACGAGATCCGCAAGGACCTGAACGAAGAGTTCCGTATCGTTGAAGGTGCAACCTTCGAGCGTCTGCGTTCTGCTTTGAACGGACAGGTGGTCGACGGTGGTGCAGGCCTGAAGAAAGGTACTGTCATCACCAACGAAGTACTGGACGGTCTGGAGCACGGCCAGTGGTTCAAACTGCGCATGGCCGAAGACGCGCTGAACGAACAACTTGAGAAGGCTCAGGCCTACATCGTTGATCGTCGCCGTCTGCTGGACGACAAGTTCGAAGACAAGAAGCGCAAGCTGCAGCAGGGCGATGACCTGGCACCGGGCGTACTGAAGATCGTCAAGGTCTACCTGGCAATCCGTCGTCGCATCCAGCCGGGCGACAAGATGGCCGGTCGTCACGGTAACAAAGGTGTAGTCTCGGTGATCATGCCGGTTGAAGACATGCCGCACGACGCCAACGGCACGCCAGTTGACGTGGTACTCAACCCGCTGGGTGTACCATCGCGTATGAACGTTGGTCAGATCCTCGAAACCCACCTGGGCCTCGCAGCCAAAGGACTGGGCGAGAAGATCAACCGCATGCTTGAAGAGCAGCGCAAGGTCATCGAGCTGCGCAAGTTCCTCACCGAGATCTACAACGAGATCGGTGGTCGTCAGGAAAGTCTCGAGACCTTCTCCGACCAGGAAATCCTGGATCTGGCGAAAAACCTCAAAGGCGGTGTGCCTATGGCCACTCCAGTCTTCGACGGCGCCAAGGAAAGCGAGATCAAGGCCATGCTGAAACTGGCAGACATGCCAGAAAGCGGTCAGATGCAGCTGTTCGATGGTCGTACCGGCAACAAGTTCGAGCGTCATGTGACCGTTGGTTACATGTACATGCTCAAGCTGAACCACTTGGTGGACGACAAAATGCACGCGCGTTCCACTGGTTCTTACAGCCTGGTTACTCAGCAACCGCTGGGTGGTAAGGCGCAGTTCGGTGGTCAGCGTTTCGGGGAGATGGAAGTGTGGGCGCTGGAAGCATACGGCGCGGCATACACCCTGCAAGAAATGCTCACAGTGAAGTCGGACGACGTGAACGGTCGGACCAAGATGTACAAAAACATCGTGGACGGCGATCACCGTATGGAGCCGGGCATGCCCGAGTCCTTCAACGTGTTGATCAAAGAAATTCGTTCGCTCGGTATCGATATCGATCTGGAAACCGAATAACACGTGACGCGAATCGGGAGCGCGGCTGAAAAGCCCGCTCCCTGCTCCGCCAGGAGGAAAGGCCTTGAAAGACCTACTGAATTTGCTGAAAAACCAGGGTCAAGTCGAAGAGTTCGACGCCATCCGTATCGGATTGGCCTCGCCTGAGATGATCCGTTCGTGGTCGTTCGGTGAAGTTAAAAAACCGGAAACCATCAACTACCGTACGTTCAAGCCTGAGCGTGACGGCCTGTTCTGCGCCAAGATCTTTGGCCCAGTCAAGGACTATGAGTGCCTGTGCGGTAAGTACAAGCGCCTGAAGCACCGTGGCGTTATCTGTGAGAAGTGCGGCGTCGAAGTCGCTCTGGCTAAAGTTCGCCGTGAGCGCATGGCGCACATCGAGCTGGCCTCTCCAGTTGCCCATATCTGGTTCCTGAAATCGCTGCCGTCCCGTATCGGCCTGCTGATGGACATGACCCTGCGTGATATCGAACGTGTTCTCTACTTCGAGAGCTATGTCGTTATCGACCCTGGCATGACCACGCTGGAAAAAGGCCAACTGCTCAACGATGAGCAGTACTTCGAAGCGCTGGAAGAGTTCGGTGATGACTTCGACGCCCGTATGGGTGCCGAGGCTGTCCGTGAGCTGCTGCACGCTATCGACCTTGAGCACGAGATCGGTCGTCTGCGCGAAGAAATTCCGCAGACCAACTCGGAAACCAAGATCAAGAAGCTGTCCAAGCGTCTGAAACTGATGGAAGCCTTCCAGGGTTCGGGCAACCTGCCTGAGTGGATGGTCCTGACCGTTTTGCCGGTTCTGCCGCCAGATCTGCGTCCATTGGTTCCGCTGGACGGAGGTCGCTTCGCGACTTCCGACCTGAACGACCTGTATCGTCGGGTGATCAACCGTAACAACCGTCTGAAGCGCCTGCTCGACTTGTCCGCGCCGGACATCATCGTGCGCAACGAAAAGCGCATGCTCCAGGAAGCTGTCGACGCATTGCTCGATAACGGCCGTCGCGGTCGTGCCATCACTGGTTCCAACAAGCGTCCTCTGAAATCCTTGGCCGACATGATCAAGGGTAAGCAAGGTCGTTTCCGTCAGAACTTGCTCGGTAAGCGTGTTGACTACTCTGGTCGTTCGGTAATTACCGTTGGTCCGACCTTGCGTCTGCACCAGTGCGGTCTGCCGAAGAAGATGGCCCTCGAGCTGTTCAAACCGTTCATTTTCGGCAAGCTGGAAATGCGTGGACTGGCGACCACCATCAAGGCTGCTAAGAAGATGGTCGAGCGCGAGCTGCCAGAGGTGTGGGACGTTCTCGCCGAAGTGATTCGTGAACACCCCGTGCTGCTCAACCGTGCACCAACCCTTCACCGTCTGGGTATCCAGGCGTTTGAACCGGTACTGATCGAAGGTAAGGCTATTCAGCTGCACCCGCTGGTCTGTGCTGCGTACAACGCCGACTTCGACGGTGACCAGATGGCCGTTCACGTGCCGCTGACGCTGGAAGCCCAGCTCGAAGCGCGTGCGCTGATGATGTCGACCAACAACATCCTGTCGCCAGCCAACGGCGAGCCAATCATCGTTCCTTCGCAGGACGTTGTACTGGGTCTGTACTACATGACCCGTGAAGCCATCAATGCCAAGGGCGAAGGTCGCGTATTCGCCGACCTGCAGGAAGTCGACCGCGTATTCCGCGCCGGCGAAGCGGCCCTGCACGCCAAGATCAAGGTTCGTATCAACGAAACCGTCAATGATCGTGATGGCGGCAGCGTCAAGAACACCCGTATTGTCGACACCACTGTCGGCCGTGCTCTGCTGTTCCAGGTTGTTCCACCAGGTCTGTCGTACGACGTGGTCAACCAGCCAATGAAGAAGAAGGCCATCTCCAAGCTGATCAACCAGTGCTACCGCGTGGTTGGTCTGAAAGAGACCGTGATCTTCGCTGACCAACTGATGTACACCGGTTTCGCTTACTCGACCATCTCCGGCGTTTCCATCGGTGTTAACGACTTCGTTATCCCGGATGAAAAAGCCCGCATCATCGGTACTGCTACCGACGAAGTGAAAGAGATTGAGAGCCAGTACGCCTCCGGCCTGGTAACCCAGGGCGAGAAGTACAACAAAGTCATCGACTTGTGGTCCAAGGCGAACGACGAAGTTTCCAAGGCGATGATGGCCAACCTCTCGAAAGAGAAGGTCATTGACCGCAATGGCGATGAAGTCGAGCAAGAGTCCTTCAACTCGATGTACATGATGGCTGACTCCGGTGCCCGGGGTTCGGCAGCTCAGAT
The DNA here is from genome assembly GCF_040438935.1 of Pseudomonas vranovensis. Taxonomy (NCBI): domain Bacteria; kingdom Pseudomonadati; phylum Pseudomonadota; class Gammaproteobacteria; order Pseudomonadales; family Pseudomonadaceae; genus Pseudomonas; species Pseudomonas vranovensis. The sequence continues at coordinate 5,503,947 of NZ_CP159259.1, forward strand.
TCGTCAGCTGGCCGGTATGCGTGGCCTGATGGCCAAGCCGGACGGCTCGATCATCGAGACGCCGATCACCGCGAACTTCCGTGAAGGTCTGAGCGTACTCCAGTACTTCATCTCGACTCACGGTGCTCGTAAGGGTCTTGCGGATACCGCGTTGAAGACGGCTAACTCCGGTTACCTGACTCGTCGACTGGTCGACGTTGCCCAGGATCTGGTAGTTACCGAGATCGACTGTGGCACCGAGCAAGGCCTGCTGATGACACCGCACATTGAAGGCGGCGACGTAGTAGAGCCTCTGGGTGAGCGAGTACTGGGTCGAGTTATCGCCCGTGACGTGTTCAAGCCAGGCACTGACGACGTTATCGTTCCGGCTGGTACCCTGGTCGACGAGAAGTGGGTTGAGTTCATCGAGCTGAACAGCATCGACGAAGTGATCGTGCGTTCGCCGATCAGCTGCGAAACCCGCTACGGCATCTGCGCCAAGTGCTACGGTCGTGACTTGGCTCGCGGTCACCAGGTGAACATCGGTGAAGCTGTCGGTGTTATCGCTGCACAGTCGATCGGTGAGCCGGGTACCCAGCTGACCATGCGTACGTTCCACATCGGTGGTGCTGCAAGCCGGACCTCTGCTGCCGACAGCGTCCAGGTGAAGAACGGCGGTATGGTTCGTCTGCATAACTTGAAGCAGGTTGAGCGCGCCGACGGTAACCTGGTTGCGGTGTCGCGTTCCGGCGAGTTGGCGATTGCCGACGAATTCGGTCGTGAGCGTGAGCGTTACAAGCTGCCTTACGGTGCGGTGATTTCGGTCAAGGAAGGCGACAAGGTCGATGCTGGCGCAATCGTCGCCAAGTGGGACCCGCACACCCACCCGATCGTTACCGAAATGAAAGGTACCGTGACCTTCGTGGGCATGGAAGAAGGCATCACCATCAAGCGTCAGACTGACGAATTGACGGGTCTGACCAACATTGAAGTTCTGGACGTCAAAGACCGTCCGGCTGCAGGTAAGGAAATCCGTCCTGCAATCAAGATGGTCGACGCCAATGGCAAAGATCTGCTGCTGCCGGGTACCGACGTGCCAGCACAGTACTTCTTGCCGGCCAACGCCCTGGTGGGTGTGGCTGACGGTGCCCAGATCGGTGTCGGTGACGTTATCGCGCGTATCCCGCAAGAAACGTCGAAGACCCGTGACATCACCGGTGGTCTGCCTCGGGTTGCCGACTTGTTCGAAGCCCGTCGTCCGAAAGAAGCCTCGATTCTGGCTGAAGTCAGCGGCACCATCGCGTTCGGTAAAGAAACCAAGGGCAAGCGCCGCCTGGTCATTACACCGAACGACGGAAGTGATCCGTATGAAGAGCTGATTCCGAAGTGGCGTCACCTGAACGTCTTTGAAGGCGAACAAGTGAACCGCGGCGAAGTTATCTCCGACGGTCCTAGCGATCCGCACGACATCCTGCGTCTGCTGGGTGTTAGCGCGCTGGCCAAATACATCGTCAACGAGATTCAGGACGTTTACCGCCTGCAAGGCGTGAAGATCAACGACAAGCACATCGAAACCATCCTGCGTCAGATGCTGCGCAAGGTCGAGATTGCTGAGTCGGGCGATTCCAGCTTCATCAAGGGCGACCAGATGGAGCTGACACAGGTACTGGTAGAGAACGAGCGCCTCAGCGCTGAAGACAAGTTTGTCTCCAAGTTCACTCGTGTACTGCTGGGTATCACCAAGGCCTCGCTGTCCACCGAATCGTTCATCTCGGCGGCCTCCTTCCAGGAGACCACCCGTGTTCTGACCGAAGCGGCGGTAACCGGCAAGCGCGATTACCTGCGCGGCCTGAAAGAAAACGTGGTCGTGGGTCGTTTGATCCCGGCCGGTACCGGTCTGGCATACCACAGCGAGCGTAAGCGTCGCCGTGATGCCGACAAACCGCTACGCGTAAGTGCCAGTGAGGTGGAAGCCGCACTGACCGAAGCGTTGAACTCCAGCGGTAACTGAAAGTAAGGCAGGGCCCTGGTTTACCCGATCTGGTCATTGACGACATAAAATGTTGCCGATGACCGGAGGAGGGAGGCTGGGGCCTCGTCTTGACTGGGGGCAAGATCCTCTTTAGACTCTTGTACCCCTAAATTTGGTGGGACTTCGTCCTGCCAATTTTTGCTTTTCTTGCAAGACAATAGCGTCGCAAGACAACAGTGGAGCTAGTAGATGGCAACTATCAACCAGCTGGTACGTCAGCCGCGTAAGCGTATCGTCGAGAAATCCGACGTTCCTGCGCTGCAGAACTGCCCGCAACGTCGTGGCGTGTGCACCCGTGTGTACACCACTACGCCGAAAAAACCTAACTCGGCACTGCGTAAAGTATGCCGCGTGCGTCTGACCAACGGTTTCGAGGTTTCCTCGTACATCGGTGGTGAAGGCCACAACCTGCAAGAGCACAGTGTCGTACTGATCCGTGGCGGTCGTGTAAAAGACTTGCCAGGTGTTCGTTACCACACCGTTCGCGGCTCCCTGGATACCTCCGGTGTTAAAGGTCGTAACCAAGGTCGTTCGAAGTACGGTACCAAGCGTCCGAAGTAATCGGCCGTTTGTAGCTGTTTGCAGTTATTTATTTTATTGAGTCGATAAGAGTAAGGTCGGGCACGCACCCTTTGGGTTCACTGTCCCGGGCTAACCTGAAGACCGTTTGAGGGCTTATCAATGCCAAGACGTCGTGTAGCAGCCAAGCGTGAGATTCTGGACGATCCAAAATACGGAAGCCAGATCCTCGCCAAGTTCATGAACCACGTAATGGAAAGCGGCAAAAAAGCCGTTGCCGAGCGTATCGTTTACGGTGCACTGGACAAGGTTAAAGAACGCAAGAACAGCGATCCCCTGGAAATCTTCGAGAAAGCTCTCGACGCCATCGCTCCGCTGGTCGAAGTTAAGTCGCGCCGTGTTGGCGGTGCCACTTACCAGGTCCCTGTTGAAGTTCGTCCATCCCGTCGTAACGCCCTGGCAATGCGCTGGTTGGTAGACTACGCCCGCAAGCGTGGCGAGAAGTCCATGGCTCTGCGCCTGGCTGGCGAGCTGCTGGATGCTGCTGAAGGCAAAGGTGCTGCAGTCAAGAAGCGTGAAGACGTACACCGTATGGCCGAAGCCAACAAAGCGTTCTCGCACTACCGCTTCTAATTCAGGCATCACTATTTTTGCGAGGGCTCTATGGCTCGTACTACACCAATCAACCGCTACCGTAACATTGGTATTTGCGCGCACGTTGACGCGGGCAAAACTACCACTACCGAGCGGATCCTGTTTTACACAGGTCTGAGCCACAAGATGGGCGAGGTGCATGATGGCGCCGCGACCACCGACTGGATGGTGCAGGAGCAGGAGCGGGGTATTACCATTACCTCCGCTGCTGTGACCACCTTCTGGCAAGGCTCCCGTGGCCAGTATGACAACTATCGCGTAAACGTCATCGATACCCCCGGCCACGTTGACTTCACCATTGAAGTAGAGCGTTCGCTGCGTGTACTCGACGGCGCGGTCGTTGTGTTCTGTGGCACATCCGGCGTTGAGCCGCAGTCCGAAACCGTATGGCGTCAGGCCAACAAGTACGGTGTTCCACGTGTCGTCTACGTGAACAAAATGGACCGTGCAGGCGCCAACTTCCTGCGCGTCGTAGGTCAGATCAAGAACCGTCTGGGTCACACCCCGGTTCCTGTTCAGCTGGCTATCGGTTCGGAAGATAACTTCCAGGGTCAGGTTGACCTGATCAAAATGAAGGCTATCTACTGGAACGATGACGACAAAGGCACCACTTATCGCGAGGAAGAAATTCCTGCCGATATGCTGGAGCTGGCTCAAGAGTGGCGCTCCAACATGGTTGAAGCAGCTGCCGAGTCCAGCGAAGAGCTGATGAACAAGTATCTGGAAGGCGAAGAGCTGACCGTCGAAGAAATCAAAGCCGGTCTGCGTGCGCGCACCCTGGCCAGCGAGATCGTTCCGGCCGTCTGCGGTTCCTCCTTCAAGAACAAGGGTGTTCCCCTGGTTCTCGATGCTGTTATCGACTTCCTGCCTGCTCCGACCGAGATTCCTGCGATCAAGGGTATCCACCCAGATCTGATCGAGAAGCCGAAGGAAGAGCTGGTTGATGCTGACTATGACGAGCGTCATGCAGACGACAACGAGCCGTTCTCGGCTCTGGCGTTCAAAATTGCAACCGACCCGTTCGTGGGTACCCTGACTTTCGTGCGCGTTTACTCGGGCATGCTGCAGTCTGGCGACTCCGTGATCAACTCGGTCAAGGGCAAGAAAGAGCGCGTTGGTCGTATGGTGCAGATGCACGCCAACCAGCGTGAAGAAATCAAAGAAGTACTGGCAGGCGACATCGCTGCTCTGATCGGCATGAAGGACGTCACCACTGGTGACACTCTGTGCAACGCCGACAAGCCGATCATCCTCGAGCGTATGGACTTCCCGGAGCCTGTGATCTCGGTAGCTGTTGAGCCGAAGACCAAGCAAGACCAGGAGAAGATGGGTATCGCACTGGGCAAGTTGGCCCAGGAAGACCCGTCGTTCCGTGTCAAGACCGACGAAGAAACCGGCCAGACCATCATCTCGGGTATGGGCGAGCTTCACCTGGACATCCTCGTTGACCGCATGAAGCGCGAGTTCAACGTCGAAGCCAACATCGGTAAGCCGCAGGTTTCCTACCGCGAGCAGATCACCAAAGACAACGTCGAAATCGAAGGTAAGTTCGTTCGTCAGTCCGGTGGTCGCGGTCAGTTCGGTCACTGCTGGATCCGCTTCTCGCAGCCAACAGTGGACGCGCAGGGCAACATCACCGAAGGCCTGGAATTCACCAACGAGGTTGTAGGTGGTGTGGTTCCTAAGGAATACATCCCGGCGATCCAGAAGGGTATCGAAGAGCAGATGAAGAACGGCATTGTTGCCGGCTATCCGCTGATCGGCCTGAAGGCAACCGTGTTTGATGGTTCCTACCACGACGTCGACTCCAACGAGATGGCGTTCAAGGTGGCGGCCTCCATGGCGACCAAGCAGCTGGCTGCCAAAGGCGGCGGCAAAGTGCTTGAGCCGATCATGAAGGTAGAAGTTGTGACCCCTGAGGACTACATGGGTGACGTGATGGGTGACCTGAATCGTCGTCGTGGTCTGATCCAGGGTATGGAAGATTCGGTGTCCGGCAAGGTTGTCCGTGCTGAAGTTCCGCTCGGAGAGATGTTCGGTTATGCAACCGACGTTCGTTCCATGTCTCAGGGTCGCGCGAGCTACTCCATGGAATTCTCCAAATACGCCGAAGCTCCGTCGAATATCGTCGAAGCACTCGTTAAAAAACAAGGCTAATCCAGCCCTTTAGGCAAGAGGTTCACTGTCGTGGCTAAAGAAAAATTTGATCGTTCCCTTCCGCACGTCAACGTTGGCACCATCGGTCACGTTGACCACGGTAAAACCACTCTGACCGCAGCTCTGACTCGCGTCTGCTCCGAAGTTTTCGGTTCGGCCGTCGTCGAATTCGACAAGATCGACAGCGCTCCAGAAGAGAAAGCTCGCGGTATCACCATCAACACCGCGCACGTCGAGTACAACTCGAACATTCGTCACTACGCTCACGTTGACTGCCCAGGTCACGCTGACTACGTGAAGAACATGATCACCGGTGCTGCCCAGATGGACGGCGCGATCCTGGTTTGCTCGGCCGCTGATGGTCCGATGCCGCAAACCCGTGAGCACATCCTGCTGTCCCGTCAGGTTGGCGTTCCGTACATCGTGGTCTTCCTGAACAAGGCTGACCTGGTAGACGACGCTGAGCTGCTGGAACTGGTCGAGATGGAAGTTCGCGACCTGCTGTCCACCTACGACTTCCCAGGCGACGACACTCCGATCATCATCGGTTCGGCTCGTATGGCGCTGGAAGGCAAAGACGACAACGAAATGGGTACCACCGCTGTCAAGCGTCTGGTTGAAACTCTGGACAGCTACATCCCAGAGCCAGAGCGTGCTATCGACAAGCCGTTCCTGATGCCAATCGAAGACGTATTCTCGATCTCGGGTCGTGGTACCGTTGTTACCGGTCGTATCGAGCGTGGTATCGTCCGCGTTCAGGACGCCCTGGAAATCGTTGGTCTGCGTGACACCACCACCACCACCTGCACCGGTGTTGAGATGTTCCGCAAGCTGCTGGACGAAGGTCGTGCTGGCGAGAACTGCGGCGTTCTGCTGCGTGGCACCAAGCGTGACGACGTTGAGCGTGGTCAGGTTCTGGTCAAGCCAGGTTCGGTTAAGCCGCACACCAAGTTCACCGCAGAAGTTTACGTTCTGAGCAAGGAAGAAGGCGGCCGTCATACTCCGTTCTTCAAAGGCTACCGTCCACAGTTCTACTTCCGTACTACTGACGTGACCGGTAACTGCGAGCTGCCAGAAGGCGTTGAAATGGTAATGCCAGGTGACAACATCCAGATGACTGTCACTCTGATCAAAACCATCGCAATGGAAGATGGTCTGCGCTTCGCTATCCGTGAAGGCGGTCGTACCGTCGGCGCTGGCGTCGTAGCCAAAATCATCGAGTAATTCTCGATAGGTTGAAAAAGCCCCCGCTCAGCGGGGGCTTTTTTTATTGGGTTGACACCCAATAGGGGCGTCTATAGAATCACGCCTCCTTTTAACGGGCGTAGTGCGCCCGGTGGGAATAGCAGCCTGGAGTCTGAAATCCAATGCAAAATCAGCAAATCCGTATCAGGTTGAAGGCTTTTGACCATCGCCTGATCGACCAATCCACCCAGGAAATCGTGGAAACCGCGAAACGTACTGGTGCTCAAGTGCGTGGTCCAATTCCACTGCCTACTCGCAAAGAGCGGTTCACCGTTCTGGTCTCCCCGCACGTCAACAAAGACGCGCGTGACCAGTACGAGATCCGTACTCATAAGCGCGTTCTGGACATCGTCCAGCCAACGGATAAAACCGTTGATGCTCTTATGAAGCTTGATCTTGCAGCAGGTGTGGAAGTGCAGATCAGCCTCGGCTAAGACTCGGGTCTTAGTCGTGTAACGCTCTGAAATGGGCGGCCATAGCGGGTGAAAGCCCCGTACACTCATGAGGTTTACAACATGACTATTGGTGTAGTCGGTCGTAAGTGCGGTATGACCCGCATTTTCACCGAAGAAGGTGTCTCCATTCCGGTCACGGTCATTGAGATCGAGCCGAATCGCGTCACCCAGTTCAAAACCGAAGAAACTGATGGCTACCGCGCAGTGCAAGTCACTGTCGGCGAGCGTCGTGCTTCGCGCGTGACTGCTGCTCAAGCAGGTCACTTCGCTAAAGCGAACGTTGCCGCTGGTCGCGGTGTCTGGGAGTTCCGTCTTGAAGAAGGCGACTACCAGGCTGGCGACTTGATCAATGCAGAAATCTTCGCAGCTGGCCAAATGGTAGATGTTACCGGTCAGTCGAAAGGTAAAGGCTTCGCCGGTACCATCAAGCGTTGGAATTTCCGCGGTCAAGATAACACCCACGGTAACTCCGTTTCCCACCGCGTCCCGGGCTCTATCGGCCAGTGCCAGACTCCTGGTCGTGTATTCAAGGGCAAGAAAATGTCCGGTCATATGGGCGCCGAGCGCGTGACCGTTCAGTCCCTGGAAGTAGTGCGCGTCGACGCTGAACGCAATCTGTTGCTGGTCAAGGGTGCCGTTCCTGGCGCTACTGGCGGTGATCTGGTTGTGCGTCCGGCTGCCAAGGCTCGCGGTTAAGGGGAAGCTGACATGCAACTAAATGTAAATGACGCTCAAGCGATCGAAGTTTCCGAACTGACTTTCGGTGGCGAATTCAACGAGACGCTGGTTCACCAAGCAGTCGTGGCCTACATGGCCGGCGGCCGTCAGGGCACCAAGCAGCAGAAAACCCGTTCCGACGTTGCTGGTGGCGGTAAGCGCCCATGGCGTCAGAAAGGTACTGGTCGTGCTCGTGCCGGTACCATCCGTAGCCCAATCTGGCGTGGCGGCGGTACCACTTTTGCAGCTCGTCCTCAAGACCACTCGCAGAAGCTCAACAAGAAGATGTACCGCGCAGCAATGCGTTCCATCCTCGCTGAGCTGGTGCGTACCGACCGTCTGGTCGTGGTTCAGGACTTCGCTGTTGAAGCGCCGAAAACCAAAGACCTGCTGAACAAGCTGAACGGCATGGGTCTGAGCGATGTACTGATCGTTTCTGACTCTGTTGATCAGAATCTGTACCTGGCTGCTCGTAACCTGCCGCACGTCGACGTACGTGACGTACAGGGTTCCGATCCGGTCAGTCTGATCGCATACGACAAAGTGTTGATCACTGTGTCGGCCGTGAAGAAATTCGAGGAGCTGCTGGGATGAACCAGGAACGCGTATTTAAAGTCCTCCTTGGCCCGCACGTTTCCGAGAAGGCTACCGTTCTGGCTGAGAAAAAAGGCCAGTTCGTATTCAAGGTTGCTACTGATGCAACCAAGCTGGAAATCAAGAAAGCTGTCGAAGGCCTGTTCGGCGTAAAAGTCGAAAACGTGTCGACTGTAAACGTTCTGGGTAAAACCAAGCGTACCGCACGTGGTCTGGGCAAGCGCAATGACTGGAAGAAGGCGATCGTCTCCCTTCAGCCAGGCCAAGATCTCGATTTCAGCAGCAGTGCTGAGTAAGGAAGGGGTGCATCATGGCAATCGTTAAATGCAAACCGACTTCCCCTGGCCGCCGTTTCGTGGTCAAGGTGGTCAACAAGGAGCTGCACAAAGGCGCTCCTCACGCACCGCTGCTCGAGAAGAAGTCGAAGTCTGGTGGTCGTAACAACAATGGCCGCATCACTACTCGTCACGTAGGTGGTGGTCATAAGCAGCATTACCGTATGGTCGATTTCCGTCGCAATGACAAAGATGGCATCGTCGCCACTGTCGAGCGTATCGAATACGATCCAAACCGTACTGCTCACATCGCACTGCTCTGCTACGCAGACGGCGAGCGCCGCTACATCATCGCCCCTAAAGGCGTGAGTGCTGGCGACCAGCTGATCGCAGGTGCTCTGGCTCCAATCAAGCCAGGCAACTCCCTGCAACTGCGCAACATTCCAGTGGGTAGCACCATTCACGGCATCGAACTGAAGCCGGGCAAGGGTGCACAAATCGCTCGTTCCGCTGGTGCTTCGGCTCAGCTGATCGCTCGCGAAGGCGTCTACGTGACCGTTCGTCTGCGCTCCGGCGAGATGCGTAAAGTCCTGGCTGAATGCCGTGCGACTCTGGGTGAAGTCTCGAACTCCGAGCACAGCCTGCGTTCGCTGGGTAAAGCCGGTGCCAAACGCTGGCGTGGCGTTCGCCCAACCGTTCGTGGTGTTGCCATGAACCCGGTTGACCACCCACATGGTGGTGGTGAAGGTCGTACCTCCGGTGGTCGTCATCCGGTATCGCCATGGGGCTTCCCGACTAAGGGCGCGAAGACTCGTGGTAATAAGCGTACCGACAACATGATCGTCCGTCGTCGCAAGTAAATAGAGGGATACGACAGTGCCACGTTCTCTGAAAAAAGGTCCTTTTATCGATCTTCACCTACTGAAGAAGATCGAAGTGGCGGCGGAAAAGAACGATCGCAAACCAGTTAAGACCTGGTCGCGCCGTTCGATGATCCTGCCACAAATGGTCGGTCTGACCATCGCGGTACATAACGGTCGCCAACACGTCCCAGTTCTCGTGAACGAAGACATGGTCGGCCATAAACTGGGCGAGTTTGCCGGTACCCGCACTTATCGTGGGCACGTGGCTGACAAGAAAGCCAAGCGTTAAGGGGTAAGGAAATGGAAGTAGCCGCTAAGTTGTCGGGCGCTCGAATCTCCGCCCAGAAAGCCCGCTTGGTCGCCGACCAGATCCGCGGGAAGAAGGTGGGCGAAGCGCTCAACCTGTTGGCTTTCAGCAGCAAAAAAGCCGCTGAAATCATGAAGAAAGTCCTCGAGTCGGCCGTAGCCAACGCCGAGCATAACGAAGGCGCAGACGTTGATGACCTGAAGGTCTCCACCGTTTTCGTCAACGAAGGGCGTTCGCTGAAGCGAATCATGCCGCGTGCCAAAGGCCGCGCTGATCGCATCGTCAAGCGGTCTTGCCATATCACTGTCAAGGTTGCGGACAAGTAACGGAGTCGATCAGATGGGTCAGAAAGTACATCCCACTGGCATTCGCCTGGGAATCGTCAAGGAGCACACCTCCGTCTGGTACGCAGACGGTCGGACTTATGCGGACTATTTGCTCGCAGATCTGAATGTGCGTGAGTACCTCCAAGACAAACTAAAAAGCGCGTCCGTTAGCCGTATCGATATCCATCGTCCGGCTCAAACTGCACGCATCACCATCCACACCGCTCGTCCAGGTATCGTTATCGGGAAGAAGGGTGAAGATGTTGAAAAACTGCGTCAGGACCTGACCAAGCAAATGGGTGTGCCTGTGCACATCAATATCGAAGAGATCCGCAAGCCGGAACTCGACGGTATGCTGGTAGCTCAGAGCGTAGCTCAGCAGCTGGAGCGTCGTGTGATGTTCCGTCGCGCCATGAAGCGCGCCGTACAGAACGCCATGCGCATTGGTGCCAAAGGCATCAAGATCCAGGTGAGCGGTCGTCTCGGTGGTGCTGAAATCGCACGTACTGAATGGTATCGCGAAGGTCGTGTGCCGCTGCACACCCTGCGTGCTGACATCGACTATGCCACTTACGAAGCTCACACCACTTACGGTGTGATCGGTGTGAAGGTTTGGATTTTCAAAGGCGAAGTTATTGGTGGTCGCCAAGAAGAACTGAAACCACAAGCACCAGCGCCTCGTAAAAAAGCTGCTAAGTAAGGGGTACGCCAAATGTTGCAACCAAAGCGTACAAAATTCCGCAAGCAGATGACTGGCCACAACCGTGGTCTGGCGCTGCGCGGTAGCAAAGTCAGCTTCGGCGAGTTTGCTCTGAAAGCTGTTGCTCGCGGTCGTCTCACCGCTCGCCAGATCGAATCGGCACGTCGTGCCCTGACTCGTCACGTAAAACGTGGCGGTAAGATCTGGATCCGTGTGTTCCCGGACAAGCCGATTTCCAAGAAGCCTCTCGAAGTGCGGATGGGTAAAGGTAAAGGTTCCGTGGAGTACTGGGTTGCCCAGATCCAGCCAGGCAAAGTCCTGTACGAGATCGAGGGTGTTTCTGAAGAGCTGGCGCGTGAGGCTTTCGCCCTGGCGGCTGCAAAGCTGCCTCTCGCCACCTCCTTTGTTAAGCGGACGGTGATGTGATGAAAGCGAATGAACTTCGTGAAAAATCAGCACAGCAGCTGAACGAGCAACTGCTCGGCTTGCTGCGCGACCAGTTCAATCTGCGTATGCAGAAAGCAACTGGCCAGTTGGGGCAGTCGCACCTGCTCTCGCAAGTTAAGCGTGACATCGCTCGCGTGAAAACTGTGCTCAACCAGCAGGCAGGTAAGTAATCATGGCTGAAGCTGAAAAAACCGTCCGTACGCTGACTGGCCGTGTCGTCAGCGACAAGATGGACAAAACCATCACCGTACTGATCGAGCGTCGCGTAAAGCACCCGATCTACGGTAAATACGTTAAGCGTTCGACTAAGCTGCACGCGCACGACGAAACCAATCAGTGCCATATCGGCGACAAGGTCTCCATCCGTGAGACTCGTCCGCTGGCCAAGACCAAAGCTTGGGCACTGGTTGAAGTTCTCGAACGCGCTGTTGAAGTCTAAGGGCTAAGGGTCGGAGAAATTTTATGATTCAGACTCAATCCATGCTCGATGTGGCCGATAACAGCGGCGCTCGTCGCGTCATGTGCATCAAGGTTCTCGGCGGTTCGCACCGCCGTTACGCCGGCATCGGTGACATCATCAAGGTAACCGTCAAGGAAGCAATTCCGCGCGGTAAAGTGAAGAAAGGCCAAGTGATGACTGCTGTTGTGGTCCGCACTCGCCACGGTGTCCGTCGTGCTGACGGCTCCATCATCCGCTTTGATGGCAATGCTGCTGTTCTGCTGAACAACAAGCAAGAGCCGATCGGCACCCGTATCTTTGGGCCAGTGACCCGTGAACTTCGTACTGAGAAGTTCATGAAGATCGTCTCGCTCGCCCCAGAAGTGCTGTAAGGAGATCCGACATGCAAAAGATTCGTCGTGACGACGAGATCATCGTGATCGCCGGCAAAGACAAAGGTAAGCGCGGTAAGGTGCTCAAGGTTCTCGCTGACGACCGTCTGGTCGTTGGTGGGATCAACCTGGTGAAGCGTCATACCAAGCCTAACCCGATGTCGGGCGTACAAGGCGGTATCGTCGAGAAAGAAGCGCCACTGCACGCTTCCAACGTCGCCATTTTCAACGGCGAAACCAACAAGGCTGACCGCGTTGGTTTCAAAGTAGAAGACGGCAAGAAAATTCGTGTCTTCAAGTCGACCCAAAAAGCGGTTGATGCTTGAACACTGCTAGGTAGAAGACCATGGCACGACTGAAAGAGATTTACCGGAAGGAAATTGCTCCGAAGCTTAAGGAAGAACTTAAGCTGGCGAACGTGATGGAAGTTCCGCGCGTTACCAAGATCACCCTGAACATGGGTCTGGGCGAAGCTGTCGGCGACAAGAAAGTCATCGAGCACGCTGTTGCTGACCTGGAGAAGATCACCGGTCAGAAAGCCGTTGTGACTTTCGCTCGGAAATCCATCGCGGGCTTCAAAGTCCGTGAGGGCTGGCCGATCGGCGTTAAAGTTACTCTGCGCCGTGATCGTATGTATGAATTCCTGGACCGCCTGCTGGCGATCTCCCTGCCTCGGGTTCGCGACTTCCGCGGCCTGAATGCCAAGTCCTTCGATGGTCGCGGCAACTACAGCATGGGCGTGAAAGAGCAGATCATTTTCCCGGAAATCGACTACGACAAGATCGATGCTCTGCGCGGTCTGGACATTACCCTGACCACCACTGCCAAGAACGATGACGAAGGCCGCGCTCTGCTGCGTGCTTTCAAATTCCCGTTCCGCAACTGATTGGAGTAGGAAAATGGCCAAGAAGAGCATGAAAAACCGTGAGCTGAAGCGTCAGCTCACTGTTGCCAAGTACGCCAAGAAGCGTGCTGAGCTGAAAGCGACCATCGTTAACCTGGAAGCAACTCCAGAAGAGCGTTTTGCCGCTGTCGTAGCTCTGCAGAAGCAGCCACGTGACGCTAGCGCTTCGCGCCTGCGTAACCGCTGCCGCATCACCGGTCGTCCACACGGCGTTTACCGCAAGTTCGGCCTCGGCCGTAACAAGCTGCGTGAAGCAGCAATGCGCGGTGACGTTCCAGGTCTGGTTAAAGCCAGCTGGTAAGACGTACCGGCAGCGTCCAGGTGGCGGGGGAGCAATCTTCCGACCACCGGTGACTTTGCATCGAAACAAGCCCCTTCTGGGGCTTGTTTCGTTTCTGGGATCTGTCTAGAATGACCGGCTCTCCTGAGCCCGGGTTTTTTGACCCTGCGCGCTCAGGCGACTGTAGTAGCCGAGAGGCTAATTTTTCTTGTATCAGGAGCGTCTAGCCCATGAGTATGCAGGACCCGTTAGCGGACATGCTAACTCGCATCCGTAATGCCCAGATGGCTGAAAAGTCCGTCGTAAGCATGCCTTCGTCGACTCTGAAGGTTGCGGTAGCCAAAGTTCTGAAAGACGAAGGTTACATCGCTGGCTATCAGGTCAGCAGCGAAGTAAAACCATCGCTTTCCATCGAGCTGAAATACTTCGAAGGCCGTCCGGTCATCGAGGAAGTCAAGCGCGTAAGTCGTCCAGGCCTGCGTCAGTACAAGTCCGTCGAAGAACTGCCGAAAGTACGTGGCGGTCTGGGCGTGTCTATCGTCTCCACCAATAAAGGTGTGATGACTGATCGTGCTGCGCGCGCTGCCGGTGTCGGCGGCGAAGTTCTCTGCACAGTGTTCTAAGGGGGGATAAGCATGTCTCGCGTCGCTAAGAACCCCGTTAAGCTGCCAGCCGGTGTCGAAGTAAAATTCGTCGGCCAGCAGCTTTCGGTGAAGGGTGCCAAGGGCACTCTCGAACTGAACGTTCACTCGTCTGTAGAAGTGATTGAAGAAGCCGGTGAGCTGCGTTTCGCTGCTCGCAATGGCGATCAACAAACCCGCGCTATGGCCGGTACTACCCGTGCCCTGGTAAACAACATGGTCCAAGGCGTAAGCCAAGGCTTCGAGCGTAAGCTCCAGCTGGTCGGTGTTGGTTACAAAGCACAAGCCAAAGGCACCGTGCTGAACCTGGCGCTCGGCTTCTCGCATCCAGTGGATTACGAACTGCCGGCTGGTATCACCGCTGAGACCCCAAGCCAGACCGATATCCTGATCAAGGGTATCGACAAGCAGCTGGTAGGTCAGGTGGCCGCTGAAATCCGCGACTTCCGTCCACCAGAGCCGTACAAAGGCAAGGGTGTGCGTTACGCGGACGAAGTCGTCCGTCGTAAAGAAGCCAAGAAGAAGTAGGGCCTAGCAAATGACCGACAAAAAAGTTACTCGACTGCGTCGCGCTCGCAAAGCACGCCTGAAAATGCACGAACTCGAAGTCGTGCGTCTCTGCGTGTTCCGCTCCTCGCAGCACATCTATGCCCAGGTCATTTCGGCCGACGGCAGCAAAGTCCTGGCCAGCGCCTCGACTTTGGACAAAGAACTGCGTGATGGCGCCACCGGCAACATCGACGCGGCCACTAAGGTTGGCAAGCTGGTAGCTGAGCGCGCGAAAGCCGCCGGTGTATCTCAAGTTGCCTTTGACCGTTCCGGCTTCAAGTACCACGGCCGCGTCAAGGCGCTGGCTGATGCTGCTCGTGAAGGCGGGCTGGAGTTCTAAGTTATGGCAAATAACGATCAAAAGCGCGACGAAGGCTACATCGAGAAGCTGGTTCAAGTTAACCGCGTTGCCAAAACCGTAAAAGGCGGCCGTATCTTCACCTTCACCGCGTTGACCGTGGTTGGTGATGGTAAAGGTCGTGTCGGCTTCGGCCGTGGCAAATCGCGCGAAGTACCTGCTGCGATCCAGAAAGCCATGGAAGCTGCTCGTCGCAACATGATTCAGGTTGACCTGAACGGCACCACCCTGCAGTACGCCACCAAGTCCGCCCATGGCGCGTCGAAGGTGTACATGCAGCCTGCCTCCGAAGGTACCGGTATCATCGCCGGTGGCGCCATGCGTGCCGTCCTGGAAGTTGCTGGCGTTCAGAACGTCCTGGCCAAGTGCTATGGCTCGACCAACCCTGTAAACGTGGTTCACGCCACTTTCAAGGGTCTGAAGGCTATGCAATCTCCTGAGTCCATTGCTGCCAAGCGCGGCAAGAGCGTTGAGGAGATCCGCTGATCATGGCTACCGTTAAAGTTACGCTGATCAAAAGCACCGCCGGCCGTCTCCCTAACCACAAACTGTGTGTTAAGGGTCTGGGTCTGCGCCGCATCGGTCACACTGTAGAAGTCCTGGATACTCCCGAGAATCGCGGGATGATCAACAAGGCTTACTACATGCTGCGCGTCGAGGGTTAATCGATGAAACTCAATGATCTGAGTCCAGCGCCGGGTTCCCGTCGCGAGAAGCATCGTCCGGGTCGTGGTATCGGTAGTGGTTTGGGTAAGACTGGTGGCCGTGGTCACAAAGGTCAGACTTCCCGCTCCGGTGGCACCATCGCTCCAGGCTTTGAAGGCGGTCAACAGCCGCTGCACCGTCGTCTGCCGAAATTCGGCTTCGTTTCCCTGAAAGCCATGGACCGCGCAGAAGTGCGTCTGTCCGAGCTGGCCAAAGTGGAAGGCGACGTTGTCACCGTGCAATCCTTGAAGGATGCCAACGTGATTAACCAGAACGTACAGCGTGTGAAAATCATGCTGTCGGGCGAAGTTACTCGCGCGGTCACCATCAAGGGTATCGCAGCCACCAAAGGTGCGCGTGCGGCTATCGAAGCAGCTGGCGGCAAGTTCGAGGAATAAATGGCTAAGCAAGGTGCTCTCTCTTCGCTCGGCAAAGGCGGGATGTCTGAACTTTGGGCTCGTCTGCGTTTTCTGTTCCTGGCGATCATCGTCTATCGGATAGGCGCACACATCCCAGTTCCAGGTATCAACCCGGACCGGCTGGCGGAACTGTTTCGACAGAATGAGGGGACCATTCTTAGCTTGTTCAACATGTTTTCCGGCGGCGCGCTGGAGCGGATGAGCATCTTTGCACTGGGGATCATGCCGTATATTTCGGCATCGATCATCATGCAGCTGATGACCGCCGTTAGCCCGCAGCTGGAGCAGTTGAAGAAGGAAGGTGAAGCTGGCCGTCGCAAGATCAGCCAGTACACCCGCTACGGCACCGTAATCCTGGCGCTGGTCCAGGCCATTGGCATGTCCATTGGTCTGGCCGGTCAGGGCGTGGCGTTTTCTGCTGACTTTGGCTTCCATTTCGTTGCAGTATCCACGTTTGTGGCTGGTGCGATGTTCATGATGTGGCTGGGTGAGCAGATCACGGAGCGCGGTGTAGGCAACGGTATCTCGATGTTGATCTTCGCAGGTATCGTCGCCGGTCTTCCGAGAGCAATCGGGCAGTCTTTCGAGTCTGCACGTACGGGCGATATCAACATTTTCGCTCTGGTCGCTATCGGTTTGCTGGCAGTAGCGATTATCGGTTTTGTGGTGTTCATTGAGCGTGGTCAGCGTCGAATCGCCGTTCACTACGCCAAGCGTCAGCAGGGCCGCAAGGTCTTCGCTGCGCAGACTAGCCACTTGCCGCTGAAAGTGAACATGGCGGGTGTTATTCCTGCCATTTTCGCGAGCAGCATCTTGCTGTTCCCGGCTTCGCTGGGTGCCTGGTTCGGTCAGTCCGAAGGTATGGGCTGGTTGCAGGACATCTCGCAGTCGATCGCTCCTGGTCAGCCGTTGAATATTCTGCTGTTTAGTGCAGGGATTATTTTCTTCTGCTTCTTCTATACGGCGTTGATGTTCAATCCGAAAGACGTAGCGGAGAACCTGAAGAAGTCCGGTGCCTTTATTCCGGGTATCCGTCCAGGTGAGCAGTCGGCGCGCTACATTGATGGCGTTCTGACCCGCTTGACCATGTTCGGTGCTCTTTATATGACGGCCGTCTGTCTGCTTCCCCAGTTCCTGGTGGTTGCGGCAAACGTTCCGTTCTACCTTGGCGGGACCTCGTTGCTGATTGTGGTAGTGGTTGTGATGGACTTCATGTCCCAAGTACAATCGCACCTCGTTTCGCACCAGTACGAATCCCTGATGAAGAAAGCCAACCTGAAAGGTTACGGCGGCAGCGGTTTGCTGCGCTGAGAGACCCTTAAGGTTCGAGGAGTTGGTGATGAAAGTTCGTGCATCGGTGAAAAAGCTGTGCCGTAACTGCAAAATTATTCGCCGCGAAGGTGTTGTTCGAGTAATTTGCAGTGCGGAACCACGTCACAAGCAGCGCCAAGGCTGAGTGTGATCTGCGCTTCAAACCCAGCAGCTAGTGCGCTGCTGGGTTGATTATTTGTTTCTACAGCGATATTATCTCGCGCCCTATTTCTTGGCTTCCGGGGCGTAGGTAGCTGTCAATTGGAGTCCCACTGAATGGCCCGTATTGCAGGCGTCAACATTCCAGATAACAAGCACACTGTTATCTCGCTGACCTACATCTATGGTGTTGGTCGCACTACTGCACAGAAAATCTGTGTAGAGACTGGGGTCAACCCAGCCGCTAAGATCAAGGATCTGAGCGACGAGCAGGTTGAATCGCTGCGTACTGAAGTTGCGAAGTACATCACCGAAGGTGATCTGCGCCGTGACATCAACATGAAAATCAAGCGGTTGATGGACCTGGGTTGCTACCGTGGCCTGCGTCATCGTCGGGGTCTACCAGTACGCGGTCAGCGTACCAAGACCAACGCGCGTACCCGTAAGGGCCCGCGTAAGCCGATCCGCAAGTAATCGCACCAGCGAATCGACAGGAATTTAGAAATGGCAAAACCTGCTGCTCGTCCTCGTAAAAAAGTCAAAAAGACAGTGGTTGATGGCATCGCCCACATCCACGCGTCTTTTAACAACACCATCGTGACCATCACCGATCGTCAAGGTAACGCTCTGTCTTGGGCTACCTCCGGCGGTTCGGGTTTCCGCGGTTCCCGCAAGTCCACCCCGTTCGCTGCTCAAGTAGCTGCTGAGCGTGCTGGTCAAGCTGCGCTGGAATATGGTCTGAAGAACCTCGACGTCAACGTCAAGGGTCCAGGTCCAGGTCGTGAGTCCGCTGTTCGTGCTTTGAACGGTTGTGGCTATAAGATCGCCAGCATCACCGACGTGACGCCAATCCCGCATAACGGGTGCCGTCCGCCGAAGAAGCGCCGCGTGTAATCAGGAGACAGATAAATGGCACGTTACATTGGTCCAAAATGCAAACTGTCTCGTCGTGAAGGCACCGATCTGTTCCTGAAGAGCGGCGTTCGCGCTCTGGAATCGAAGTGCAACATCGAAGCAGCCCCAGGTATCCACGGTCAGCGTCGTGGTCGTCAGTCCGACTACGGCACCCAGCTGCGTGAGAAACAAAAAGTACGTCGTATCTATGGCGTTCTCGAGCGTCAGTTCAGCGGTTACTACAAGGAAGCAGCCTCCAAGAAGGGTGCTACCGGCGAGAACCTGCTGCAGTTGCTCGAATGCCGTCTGGATAACGTCGTTTATCGTATGGGCTTTGGCGCTACTCGTGCCGAATCCCGTCAGCTGGTTTCGCACAAAGCGATCAGCGTAAACGGCAAGACTGTAAACGTTCCGTCCTACCAAGTTCGTCCGGGTGACGTGGTCGCGGTTCGCGAGAAGTCGCTGAACCAGCTGCGCATTGTTCAAGCCCTTGAACTGTGCGCCCAGCGTGGCCGCGTTGAGTGGGTAGATGTGGATGCTGCCAAGAAGTCGGGCGTTTTCAAGAACGTTCCTGCTCGCAGCGACCTGTCCGCCGACATCAACGAAAGCCTGATTGTCGAGCTCTACTCCAAGTAAGGGCTAGAAAATAGGTGCATCCATGCAGATTTCGGTAAATGAGTTCCTGACGCCCCGCCACATCGATGTGCAGGTCGTCAGTCCAACCCGCGCTAAAATCACGCTCGAGCCTCTCGAGCGTGGCTTTGGCCATACCCTGGGCAACGCGCTGCGCCGCATCCTGTTGTCCTCCATGCCTGGCTGTGCAGTAGTCGAGGCCGAGATTGACGGTGTACTCCACGAGTACTCGGCAATCGAAGGTGTACAGGAAGACGTCATTGAAATCCTGTTGAACCTGAAAGGCCTGGCTATCAAACTGCACGGTCGTGACGAAGTTACGCTGACCTTGTCGAAAAAGGGTTCGGGGGTGGTTACCGCTGCCGATATTCAGCTGGATCATGATGTCGAGATCGTTAACCCCGATCACGTAATCGCTAACCTGGCGTCCAACGGCGCCTTGAACATGAAGCTCACCGTAGCTCGTGGTCGTGGTTATGAGCCGGCCGATTCGCGTCAGAGCGATGAAGACGAAAGCCGCAGCATTGGTCGCTTGCAGCTCGACTCTTCGTTCAGCCCGGTTCGCCGTATCGCATACGTGGTGGAAAACGCCCGTGTCGAGCAGCGTACCAACCTGGACAAGCTGGTAATTGATCTGGAAACCAACGGTACTCTGGACCCAGAAGAGGCTATCCGTCGTGCCGCAACCATCCTGCAACAGCAGCTGGCTGCGTTCGTCGACCTCAAAGGTGACAGCGAACCTGTGGTAGTCGAACAGGAAGACGAGATCGATCCGATCCTGCTTCGTCCGGTTGACGATCTGGAATTGACCGTGCGTTCGGCCAACTGCCTTAAGGCGGAGAACATTTACTACATCGGCGATCTGATTCAGCGCACCGAAGTAGAACTGTTGAAGACTCCGAACCTGGGCAAGAAGTCCCTGACTGAAATCAAGGACGTTCTGGCCTCCCGTGGTCTGTCCCTCGGCATGCGCCTCGACAACTGGCCGCCTGCAAGTCTTAAGAAGGACGACAAGGCGACTGCCTGATCGTCGTAATCACCGAACGTAGTGTTTGGTAAGGAATGAATCATGCGTCATCGTAAAAGTGGACGTCACCTGAGCCGTACCAGCTCTCACCGCAAGGCTATGTTCCAGAACATGGCGGTGTCGCTGTTCGAGCACGAGCTGATCAAAACTACCCTGCCAAAAGCCAAGGAACTGCGCCGCGTTGCCGAGCCGCTGATCACCCTGGCCAAGGAAGACAGCGTAGCTAACCGTCGCCTGGCTTTCGACCGTACCCGTTCGAAAGAAATCGTCGGCAAGCTGTTCAACGATCTGGGCAAGCGCTATGCCACCCGTCAGGGCGGCTACCTGCGTATCCTCAAGTGCGGTTTCCGCGCTGGCGATAACGCACCTATGGCGTACGTCGAGCTGGTTGATCGTCCTGTCGGTGGCTCGGTAGAAGCTGCTGAGTAAGGCGAACAGTCTGTAACAAGGAACCGGGCCTAGTGCCCGGTTTTTTGTGTCTATATGCATTGTAATAATCTATTGATCTGAATCATGTAATGAATTTGGTGTTGTCATAGTCCTGGTCGATACTCATCCCAAGCCGATTAGCCGGCCGTTCAAGACCGATAGGGAGAGAGTGCATGAGCCAGAACAAAGTACTGACCACCGCCAGCGGAGCGCCGGTCGCGGACAACCAGAATTCGCGTTCGGCAGGCCCGCGTGGCCCGCTTCTGCTTGACGACTTCCACTTGATCGAAAAGCTCGCCCATTTCAACCGCGAGAATATTCCTGAGCGTCGTGTTCACGCCAAAGGCTCGGGAGCCTATGGCAACTTCACCGTAACGCGTGATATCACTCAATTCAGCTGCGCCAGTTTGTTCAGCAATGTGGGCAAGCAGACTGAAACTTTCCTGCGTTTTTCCACTGTCGGTGGAGAGCGAGGCTCGGCGGACACTGAGCGCGATCCGCGCGGTTTTGCGCTGAAGTTCTACACCGAGGAAGGTAACTGGGACATCGTTGGCAACAACACGCCGGTGTTCTTCATCCGTGATCCACTCAAATTTCCTGACTTTATCCACACCCAGAAGCGTCTGCCGCAAAGCAACCTCAAAAGTGCGCAGATGATGTGGGACTTTTGGTCGCATTCGCCCGAGGCCCTGCACCAAGTCACCATTCTGTTCTCCGATCGCGGCATTCCGGACGGTTACCGCCATATGCACGGTTTCGGTAGTCATACCTACAGCCTGATCAATGCAGAGGGTCAGCGCACGTGGGTCAAATGGCACTTCAAGACCAAGCAAGGGATCAAGAACCTGGCACCGGCCGAAGCTGCACGCCTGGCAGGTACCGACCCTGACTACGCACAACGTGACTTGTTTGAAGCCATTGAGCGGGGTGACTTCCCTAAATGGGCCGTTTGCATCCAGGTGATGAGCGAAGAAGAAGCGGCTAGTCGCGATGAGAACCCGTTCGACGTCACCAAGACCTGGTCACAGAAGAACTACCCGCTGATCGAAATCGGTGAGTTGGAGCTCAACCGCAATCCGTTGAACTACTTCGCAGAAGTCGAGCAAGCGGCGTTCGGCCCGAGCAATATGGTGCCAGGCGTCGGCCTTTCGCCAGATCGTATGCTTCAGGGGCGCGTTTTCGCCTACGCAGACGCCCATCGCTACCGCGTGGGTACCAACCATCAACAGTTGCCGGTAAACGCGCCACGCAGTCCGGTAAACAGCTACCAGCGTGACGGCGCCATGGTGTTCGGCACCAATGGTGGGGCCGCGCCGAACTATGAGCCTAACAGCTACGACCATGCTCCAAAGCAGGCGCCACAGTTCGCAGAACCTGCGCTCACCCTGAATGGCGTGGCAGATCGCTATGATCACCGCGAAGACACCGACTATTACAGTCATGCCGGTGCGCTGTTCCGCTTGATGGATCCAGGGCAGAAGGCACTGTTGATCAGCAACATTGCAGGCGCGATGGCTGGTGTTTCCGAGGACGTGGTACAGCGTCAGTTGCAGCATTTCTTCAAGGCAGATCCGGCCTATGGAGAAGGGATTGCCAGCGCTTTGGGCATAAATCTCGCCTAAGTCGAAGTGATAAAAAGAACCGCCCTCATTTGGGCGGTTTTTCAATGAATATCACTACCGTTTACCGATTTTTTTCCACTTTATTGCGCAAATCTCAGTGACCTCGCGATCATCCTGGTTCAAACTATGACTTTCAAACAGGGAGAGGCAGGGCGATGCAAGGTCACCCGGACGTAATCGATTATCTCAACACGTTGCTGACGGGCGAACTGGCGGCACGCGACCAATACTTCATCCATTCGCGGATGTACGAAGACTGGGGCTTGAGCAAGCTCTACGAGCGTATCAACCACGAGATGGAAGAAGAGGCACAGCACGCCGATGCCCTGATGCGCCGTATCCTCATGCTTGAAGGCACGCCGCGCATGCGTCCTGATGACCTCGATGTCGGTGCCACCGTGCCAGACATGATCGCTGCCGACCTGCGCCTGGAATACAAAGTGCGCGCCGCGCTGTGCAAGGGCATCGAGTTGTGCGAACTGCACAAAGACTATATCAGCCGCGACATCCTGCGCCTGCAACTGGCTGACACCGAAGAAGATCACACCTACTGGCTGGAAAAGCAGCAGGGTCTGATCAAGTCGATCGGCCTGGAGAATTACCTGCAATCGCAGATGTAATTTTCGTGAAACAAAAAAAAGCCCCGCCAGTGCGGGGCTTTTTGTCAGTGCTGTTCTTACGCGCGATCGCGCAACAACAGCGGCTTGAGGTAGTAGCCCGTGTAGGACTGCTTCATCTCGGCCACTTCTTCCGGTGTGCCACATCCAATGATCTGACCACCTTTGGAGCCTCCCTCCGGACCCAGGTCGACGATCCAGTCGGCAGTCTTGATCACGTCCAGGTTGTGCTCGATCACCACCACGGTGTTGCCATGGTCGCGCAGACGGTGCAGTACATCGAGCAACTGCTGGATGTCGGCAAAATGCAGGCCGGTGGTCGGTTCATCGAGGATGTACAGCGTTTTGCCGGTATCGCGCTTGGACAGTTCGCGCGACAGCTTAACCCGCTGCGCTTCACCGCCAGACAAGGTGGTCGCCGACTGCCCCAGCTTGATGTACGACAGGCCGACATCCATCAGGGTCTGTAGTTTGCGCGCCAGGGCCGGTACCGCATCGAAGAACACACGGGCTTCCTCGATGGTCATTTCCAGGACCTCGTGGATGTTCTTGCCCTTGTACTTGATCTCCAGGGTTTCGCGGTTATAGCGCTTGCTTTTGCACACATCGCAGGGCACGTAAATGTCGGGCAAAAAGTGCATCTCGACCTTGATCAGGCCGTCGCCCTGACAGGCCTCACAGCGTCCGCCCTTGACGTTGAAGGAGAAACGCCCCGGGCCGTAACCGCGGGAGCGGGACTCCGGCACGCCCGAGAACAGTTCACGAATCGGCGTGAACAAACCGGTGTAGGTCGCCGGGTTCGAGCGTGGCGTGCGGCCGATTGGGCTCTGGTCAATGTCAACCACCTTGTCCAGGTGCTGCAGGCCGTCACAGCTGTCGTGCGGTGCCGCTTCCAGCGTACTGGCGCCATTGAGGGCGGTCGCGCTGAGCGGGAACAGGGTGTTGTTGATCAGCGTTGACTTGCCCGAGCCTGAAACTCCGGTCACGCAGGTCAGCAGGCCGATCGGGATTTCCAGGTCGACATTCTGCAGATTGTTGCCACGTGCGCCTTTGAGCTTGAGTGAAAGCTTTTTGTTGCGCGGGGTGCGCTTGGCCGGTACGGCTATCTTGACGCGTCCCGACAGGTACTTGCCGGTGAGTGAGTCAGGATGGGCCATGACATCGGCCGGAGAGCCCTCTGCCACAATCCGGCCGCCGTGGACGCCGGCGCCTGGGCCGATATCCACTACATAGTCGGCCAGGCGAATGGCATCTTCGTCGTGCTCGACCACGATCACTGTGTTGCCGATATCGCGCAGGTGATTGAGGGTCGCCAGCAGTCGGTCATTGTCGCGCTGGTGCAGGCCGATGGAAGGCTCGTCGAGGATGTACATCACCCCGACAAGGCCCGCGCCGATCTGGCTGGCCAGGCGGATACGCTGTGCTTCACCACCGGACAGGGTATCGGCGCTGCGGTCCAGGGTCAGGTAGTCGAGACCGACGTTGACCAGGAACTGCAGGCGCTCACAGATTTCCTTGAGGATCTTGTCGGCGATCTCGCCACGGCGACCGGTCAGCTTCAGGCCGCCGAAGTAGTCGCTGGCATCGCCGATAGGCAGCCCGGTGACTGCTGGCAGGGTCTTTTCACCCACCCAGACGTGTCGTGCTTCACGACGAAGGCGCGTGCCTCGACAATCGGGGCAGGGTTGCGTGCTGAGGAACTTGGCCAGTTCTTCGCGTACGGTGGCCGATTCGGTCTCGCGATAGCGGCGCTCCAGGTTAGGCACGATGCCTTCGAACGGGTGCGAGCGCTTGACGATGTCGCCACGGTCATTGAGGTACTTGAAGTCGACGTTCTGCTTGCCGCTGCCGTGCAGGATAACTTTCTGCTGTTCGGCCGGCAGTTCGCCAAAGGGCACTTCGAGACTGAAGTCAAAGTGCGTGGCCAGCGAACCCAGCATCTGGAAGTAATAAACGTTGCGCCGGTCCCAGCCACGTATCGCGCCTTCGGCCAGGGTCAGTTCGTTATTGACCAGTCGCTTGGTGTCAAAGAATTGCTTGACCCCCAGGCCATCGCAGGTCGGACAGGCGCCTGCCGGGTTGTTGAACGAAAACAGCTTGGGCTCGAGCTCGCTGATGGCATGGCCGCAGACCGGGCAGGCAAAGCGGGCCGAGAAGATCATCTCTTCAAACGGCTCGTCATCCATCGAGGCAACCAGGGCAATACCATCAGCGAGCTTCAGTGCGGTTTCAAAGGACTCGGCCAGGCGTTGCTGCAGATCTTCACGCACCTTGAAGCGATCGACCACTACGTCGATGGTGTGCTTTTTCTGCTTATCCAGTTTCGGCAGCTCATCGAGTTCGTACAGCTTGCCGTTGATCCGGGCGCGCACAAAACCCTGGGCGCGCAGTTCATCGAACACGGCCAGGTGTTCACCCTTGCGCTCGCGAATGACCGGGGCCAGGAGCATCAGCTTGCTGCCTTCAGGCTGGGCCAGCACCAGGTCGACCATCTGGCTGACAGTCTGGGCTTCGAGCGGAATGTCGTGATCCGGGCAGCGTGGAGTGCCGACGCGGGCATAGAGCAGGCGCAGGTAGTCGTAGATTTCGGTAATGGTGCCCACGGTGGAGCGGGGGTTGTGCGAAGTCGATTTCTGTTCGATGGAAATGGCCGGTGACAGGCCCTCGATGGTGTCGACATCGGGCTTTTCCATCATCGACAGGAACTGCCGGGCATAGGCCGACAGCGATTCGACGTAGCGACGCTGGCCTTCTGCATAGAGGGTGTCGAAGGCCAATGACGACTTGCCGGAACCGGACAGGCCGGTAATGACGATCAGCTTGTCCCGGGGCAGGGTCAGGTCAATGTTCTTCAGGTTGTGGGTTCTTGCCCCACGAATCAGGATCTTGTCCACTGCGGCCTCGCTCGGCGGGCATAAACAGTTGAGTATACGGCGCCCTGCCATTACGCGGCAAAGCGTCGCGTATATGCCGTTAAGCGATGGGACTGGTAGAATCGCCGCCGGTTCACACGAGGTTTATCCATGCACGATACCCACAGCGAACGCATGAGTGGCAGCGAAACCCGCGCCGCAGGCGGCCTGGCCATGGTGTTCGCCTTCCGCATGCTGGGCATGTTCATGGTCCTGCCGGTGCTGGCGACCTATGGCATGGACCTGGCTGGTGCTACGCCGGCGCTCATCGGCCTGGCCATTGGCGCCTATGGTCTGACCCAGGCATTCCTGCAGATTCCATTTGGGGTCATTTCCGACCGGATAGGGCGGCGCCCGGTGATCTACCTGGGCCTGGTCATCTTTGCCCTGGGCAGTGTGCTCGCGGCTCAGGCCGACTCGATCTGGGGGGTGATTGCCGGACGTATCCTGCAGGGCGCTGGCGCGATTTCCGCTGCGGTAATGGCGTTGCTGTCGGACCTTACCCGGGAGCAGCATCGGACCAAGGCCATGGCCATGATCGGCATGAGCATCGGCTTGTCCTTTGCGGTGGCCATGGTGGTCGGGCCATTGCTCACCCGTGCTTTCGGGCTCTCGGGACTGTTTCTGGCTACCGCCGCGCTGGCGCTGGTGGGTATCGCTATCATTGCATTCGTGGTGCCGGCGTCACATGGAGCCCTTCAGCACCGTGAGTCGGGTGTCGCCAAGCAGGCGCTGGGCCCTACCTTGCGTCATCCAGACCTGCTGCGCCTGGATGTGGGTATCTTCGTCCTGCACGCCATCCTGATGGCCAGCTTCGTTGCCTTGCCTCTGGCGCTCGTGGAGCGGGGTGGCTTGCCCAAGGAAGAGCATTGGTGGGTGTACCTGACCGCTTTGCTGGTCTCATTTTTTGCAATGATCCCGTTCATTATCTATGGCGAGAAAAAGCGCAAGATGAAACGCGTCCTGCTGGGCGCGGTCAGTGTGTTGATGCTCACCGAGCTGTTCTTCTGGCTGTCAGCAGACAACTTGCACGAACTGGTGATCGGCACCGTGATATTCTTTACTGCCTTCAACCTGCTGGAGGCATCCTTGCCTTCGCTGGTGAGCAAGGTGTCGCCCGCCGGCGGCAAGGGCACGGCAATGGGGGTGTATTCCACCAGCCAGTTCCTTGGTGCCGCGCTGGGAGGAATTCTCGGTGGCTGGTTGTTCCAGCACGGAGGCCTGAGCACGGTGTTCCTGGGCTGCGCAGCCTTGTGTGCACTGTGGTGGATCGTGGCCCTGAGCATGCGTGAACCGCCGTACGTGACCAGCCTGCGCTTGCCGTTGTCGGCCGAGGCGGTCCGCGAAGCGGGACTGACCGAGCGGCTACTGGCCGTGCCGGGTGTAACCGACGCAGTGGTGGTGGCCGATGAAGCCGCCATCTATATCAAACTTGATACACAAATTTTGGATCGCACGACCCTGGAGCGCCTGGTAAACCCGGCCTCCGAAGCGTGCGAAGCCTAGGAGAACGTTATGGCCCGTGGGGTTAACAAAGTCATTCTGGTCGGTACCTGCGGTCAGGATCCCGAAGTCCGCTACCTGCCCAACGGTAACGCCGTGACCAACCTGAGCCTGGCCACCAGCGAGCAGTGGACCGACAAGCAGACCGGTCAGAAGGTCGAGCGCACCGAGTGGCACCGTGTTTCGATGTTCGGCAAGGTTGCCGAGATCGCCGGTGAGTACCTGCGCAAAGGTTCGCAGGTCTACATCGAAGGCAAGCTGCAAACCCGCGAGTGGGAAAAAGACGGCATCAAGCGTTATACCACCGAGATCATCGTCGACATGCAGGGCACCATGCAGCTGCTCGGCGGTCGTCCGCAAAACCAGGACGGTTCCCAGCAGCAGGGTGGCGGCAACTACAACCAGGCGCCGCGTCAGCAGGCTCCTCGGCCACAACAGTCGGCGCCCCAGCAGCGTCCTGCGCCTCAGCAGGCCGCACCGCAACCAGCTGCTGATTTCGACAGCTTTGATGACGATATCCCGTTCTGATCAGTTGCCCGATCCTGTTGTACCCAAAGCCCGTGGCCTTGCGCCACGGGCTTTTTTTTGGAGCATTAAAATCCATTATTTTGCGTGGAGAAGTTTTTATTCTTCGTGGGGGATTTCTGAAGTTGTTTGTTTGGTCTTTTTTCGCCATCGTCATTGCTTAGTATTCACTTTTCAATGGAGTGGATCATGCAAGCAAGTAATGAGGAACAGAAACAGAATCTAATACAGTTGGCGCTTACTGCCGAAGATTTTCATGTCGCTGGATTCTCCAAAAAGTACGCAGCTTATCTCGATGGTCAAGCGGGTGGCGGTGTCTACAATGGCGGACTGCTGCTGATAGTCGGCTTCATAATAGGTGCGGTTGGGGTCGCTACGCTAATTTTTGGCCCACCATCTATTACGACAGGCTGTCAGGCCCACCTTGCTTCAGTACATCCAGATGTACCCAGGTCCCATCACAACGGTAGGGGGCATCTGTATCGCATTGGGGAACAGTCTGCGCGTCAGTAAACCGATGAGCCGTGAAGTTTTCCTGCTGGCTCACTACAGATTCGTCAAGGAAGATGGCAGTGATTGCAGTAACGAAATTCAGGTCCATCATTTGGCAGATGACAATTTTATTGTCTCTGGGGATCGGTAGTTAATTTCAACTAAGCCTGGCATTGCTACCGTTGCCAGGCTTGTTTTATTTCACGACGTTAACTTATTGGTTCAGTTGATCAATTGCCGCCTGGGCAAATTGGCCATCCAGCTCAGGTGTTGCACCGCTGATACCAATACCGCCGATGTGCATGCCACTTTTGGACATGACCGGCAATCCACCTTCCAGTAACAGAAAGCCCGGGATAGCGGTGTAGGGATTGGCCGGCATTGCGGCACTTCGCTCTGCCAGCACCTTGGTCGAGACCGGGAATTGCGCGGAGGTCGATGCCTTGAGCCGGGACACCTCGATACTGCCGACGCTGGTGTTGTCCATGCGATGGAAGTGCTTGAGGTTGCCATGGTTGTCGACAATGCTGATAACGATCGAGAAGCCTTTCTCCTGGGCTGCCCGCGCTGCGGCGTCGACCATCGTTTGCGCCATCGTCGCTGTAATGGAAGGCGGCGAGGCCTGTGCGGGGCCTGCGAGCATCAGTGGTGCAATCACTGCAAAGAGCGCTGCGACCTTACGGGCTGTTTTCATAGTGTGTTGCTGTCCTTGATTACGTTTTGGCCAACGTAGCAGGGCGTTTCGCAGAGATAAGTAGTCCTACTCCCTCGTGTGGTGTCAGAACTTTCTGGTTGTCTCCACGCCCTCTCCTGAATTCTTGACTAGAGTATCAACTGGTGACGGCTGTAAATGTCACCACCGTGATCGTTCAAGAGACGCCGGCAACGTCCCGCGCGTCCACCACCTGATCAGGAGTGCACGATGGATCTCAACCGTCGGCAGTTCTTCAAGGTCGCCGCAATCGGCCTTGGAGGCTCGAGCCTGGCTGCGTTGGGCATGGCCCCGACAGCGGCTTTCGCCGAGCAGGTGCGTCACTTCAAGCTGGCGCATACCAAAGAAACCCGCAACACCTGTCCGTATTGCTCGGTGGGTTGTGGCTTGATCATGTACAGCCAGGGTGATGCGGCCAAGAACGTCGCCCAGAACATCATCCACATCGAGGGTGATGCCGACCATCCGGTGAACCGCGGCACCCTGTGCCCCAAAGGCGCCGGCCTGCTCGACTTTATCCACAGCCCCAACCGCCTGCAGTACCCGCAAGTACGTAAAGCGGGGAGCAAGGAGTGGACGAGGATCTCCTGGGATGAAGCACTGGACCGTATCGCCGAGCTGATGAAGGCCGACCGCGACGCCAACTTCATCGAGAAAAACGCCCAGGGCCAGACGGTCAACCGCTGGCTGAGCGTGGGCTTCCTGGCCGCTTCGGCGTCCTCGAACGAAGCCGGCTACATGACCCACAAGGTCATCCGCAGTCTTGGCATGCTGGGGTTCGACAACCAGGCACGTGTCTGACATGGCCCGACGGTGGCAAGTCTTGCCCCGACGTACGGCCGTGGAGCCATGACCAACCACTGGACTGATATCGCCAACGCGAATCTGATCCTGGTGATGGGTGGCAACGCTGCAGAAGCCCATCCATGTGGCTTCAAATGGGTAACCGAGGCCAAGGCCCATAACAAGGCCCGCCTGATCGTGGTCGACCCGCGTTTTACCCGAACCGCTTCGGTAGCCGATTATTACGCGCCGATCCGTACCGGCACGGATATCGCCTTCATGGGTGGGTTGATCAACTACCTGATCAGCAATGACAAGATCCAGCACGAGTACGTGCACAACTACACCGACGTGTCGTTCATCGTCAAAGCAGGCTTCACTTTCGAGGACGGTTTGTTCAGTGGCTATGACGCCGACAAGCGCAGCTACACCGACAAGTCCGGATGGAGCTACGAAATTGGTGAAGACGGTTTTGCCAAGGTAGACCCTACCCTGCAAGACCCGCGCTGCGTGTTCCAACTGATGAAGCAGCACTACAGCCGGTACACCCCGGAACTGGCCAGCCAGATCTGTGGTATGCCGGTGGACAGCATGCGCAAGATCTGGGAAGAGATCGCCACCTGCTCGCAACCGGGCAAGACCATGACGATCCTCTATGCCCTGGGCTGGACCCAGCATTCGATCGGCTCGCAGATCATCCGCAGTGCAGCCATGGTGCAGTTGCTGCTGGGCAACGTCGGCATGCCGGGCGGCGGGGTCAACGCCTTGCGCGGTCACTCCAATATCCAGGGGCTGACCGATCTTGGGCTGTTGTCCAACTTGCTGCCGGGCTACCTGACTTTGCCGTCGGATGCCGAACAGGACTACAACGCCTACATTGCCAAGCGCGCGTCCAAGCCGTTGCGACCGGGTCAGATGTCCTACTGGCAGAACTACGGCAAGTTCCATGTCAGCCTGATGAAGGCCTGGTATGGCGCCAACGCCACGGCCGAGAACAACTGGGGCTATGACTACCTGCCCAAGCTGGATATTCCTGGATACGACGTGTTGAAGATGTTCGACATGATGGCCAAGGAGCAGGTCAACGGTTACTTCTGCCAGGGCTTCAACCCGATTGCCGCCTTACCGGACAAAAACCGTGTCACTGCCGCATTGAGCAAGCTCAAGTGGTTGGTAGTCATGGATCCGCTGGCCACCGAGACCTCGGAGTTCTGGCGTAATGCCGGGCCGTACAACGATGTCGATTCGGCGAATGTGCAAACGGAAGTGTTCCGCCTGCCGACCACCTGTTTTGCCGAGGAAGACGGCTCGCTGGTCAATAGCAGCCGCTGGTTGCAGTGGCACTGGAAGGGCGCCGAAGGACCGGGCCAGGCCCGGACCGACGTGTGGATCATGAGTGCGCTGTTCCTGCGCCTGCGCGAACGCTACCAGAAGGAAGGCGGGGCCTGGGCGGAGTCGATCCTCAAGCTCAACTGGCCGTACAAGGTTGCCCACGAACCGTCACCGGAAGAGATTGCCAAGGAGTTCAACGGCTACGCCGTGGCCGATGTCACCGATGCCACTGGCGCGACCCTAAAGGCCGGGCAGCAACTGGCCGGCTTCGCCCAGCTCAAGGACGATGGCAGTACCGCGTCCGGATGCTGGATCTTCTGTGGCAGCTGGACCGAGCAGGGCAACCAGATGGCCCGGCGCGACAATGCCGACCCGTTCGGCATGAAGCAGAACCTGGGCTGGGCCTGGGCATGGCCCGCGAATCGGAGAATTCTCTACAACCGGGCGTCGGCCGATGTGCAGGGTAAGCCCTGGTCGCCGAACAAGCGCCTGGTGTGGTGGAACGGCAAGGCCTGGGGTGGCACCGACGTGCCGGACTACAAAGCGGATGTGCCGCCGGAAGCGGGCATGAACCCGTTCATCATGAACCCCGAAGGCGTGGCGCGTTTCTTTGCCCTGGACAAGATGACCGAAGGGCCATTCCCGGAGCATTACGAGCCGTTTGAAACACCTATCGGGGTCAACCCGTTGCACCCCAACAACAAGAAGGCGACCAGCAACCCGGCGGGCCGGGTATTCGATTCGGTCTGGGATTCCCTGGGGCAAGCCAAGGACTTCCCGTACGCCGCTACCACGTACCGATTGACCGAACACTTCCACTTCTGGACCAAGCACTGTCCGATCAACGCCGTGACCCAGCCGGAGCAGTTCGTCGAAATCGGCGAGGTACTGGCCAAGGAGAAGGGCATCGCCGCAGGTGACCGGGTGCGCGTCACCTGCAAGCGTGGGCATATCGAGGCTGTGGCGGTGGTGACCAAGCGGATTCGGCCGCTGCAGGTCAACAACCAGACCGTGCACCAGATCGGCATTCCGCTGCACTGGGGGTTTACCGGGGTGACGCGACACGGCTACCTGACCAACACCCTGGTGCCGTTCCTCGGTGACGGTAATACCCAGACGCCGGAATCGAAGTCGTTCTTGGTCAACGTGGAGAAAATCTGATGGCCAGCCAAGACATCATTGCCCGTTCGGCCACCACCACACCGCCGCCCTCGATCCGCCAGCAGGAAGAGGTTGCGAAGCTGATCGACACCACCAAGTGCATTGGCTGCAAGGCGTGCCAGGTGGCCTGTTCGGAGTGGAACGAGCTGCGTGACGAGGTAGGGCACAGCTATGGCACCTACGACAATCCCCATGACCTGAGCGCTGAAACCTGGACCTTGATGCGCTTTACCGAGCATGAGACCGACGACGGCAACCTGGAGTGGCTGATCCGCAAGGATGGCTGCATGCACTGCGCCGATCCAGGCTGCCTGAAGGCCTGCCCCAGCCCCGGGGCAATCATCAAGCACGCCAACGGTATTGTCGATTTCAACCAGGACCACTGCATCGGTTGCGGCTATTGCATCACTGGCTGCCCGTTCAACATCCCGCGGATTTCGCAGAAGGACCACAAGGCCTACAAGTGTACCTTGTGCTCCGACCGCGTCGCCGTGGGGCTGGAGCCGGCTTGCGTTAAGACCTGCCCGACAGGGGCGATCGTGTTCGGCAGCAAGGAGGACATGAAGGAGCATGCTGCCGAGCGCATCGTCGACCTCAAGTCGCGTGGCTTCGACAACGCCGGCTTGTACGACCCCGATGGGGTCGGTGGCACCCATGTGATGTACGTGTTGCACCACGCCGACTCACCGAAACTGTACGCCGGCCTGCCGGACCAGCCGGTGATCAGCCCGTTGGTGGGGTTGTGGAAAGGGGTGAGCAAGCCGCTGGCGCTGCTGGCCATGGGCGCGGCGGTGCTGGCCGGGTTCTTCCACTACGTGCGGATCGGCCCGCAACGGGTGGAAGAGGATGAACACCCCATCCCGCCGGATTCCAGCGTGCATGTGGTTGACCCGGCGGTGCATGTGTTCGACCCGAACAAGCCTGGTGCGCAAGGGGAGGAACGACCATGAGCGACAAACCCATCCTGCGCTACAACGCCAACGAACGGACCAATCACTGGATCGTCGCGATCTTGTTCATTTTCGCCGGACTGTCGGGGCTGGCGCTGTTTCATCCGGCGCTATTCTGGCTCAGTCACCTGTTCGGTGGCGGGCCCTGGACGCGAATCCTGCATCCGTTCCTGGGTGTGGCCATGTTCGTGTTTTTCCTGGGCCTGGTGTTTCGCTTCTGGCGCGCCAACTTCATCAGCGGCAACGACCGCTTGTGGTTGCGGCGCATTGATCGTGTGATGCGTAACGAAGAGGAGGGCGTACCGCCAATCGGCAAGTACAACCCGGGTCAGAAGCTGCTGTTCTGGACCTTGCTGATCTGCATGTTGATTCTGTTGTTGAGCGGCATCGTGATCTGGCGCGCGTGGTTCAGCCAGTACTTCGACATCGGTGCGATTCGCCTGGCGACCTTGCTGCATGCACTGGCGGCGTTCGTGCTGGTGCTGAGCATCATCGTGCACATTTATGCCGGGATCTGGATCAAAGGTTCGGTCAGCGCGATGTTGCACGGCTGGGTCAGTCGCGCCTGGGCGAAAAAACACCATGAGCTCTGGTATCGGGAAGTGACCCGCGAGGATCCGCCGGATCCGCGGACCAGCAAAAAAGGATGACCCCTTGAGTACCATTCTGGAACCTGGGCAAATTGAAGCGGCGGCCAGCGCGCCGCCGTTTCTCTACCTGCCACCTGCAAACCTGTTCGCGTTGCGCGCCGAACGCCTGGATGCCTTGGTCCAAGGCAACGCACTGGGCGACTACCTGCAACTGATCGCCAGCCTTTGCCGCGTTCAGCAAGACCTGCTCGACAACCCACCTTTGCCCACGCCGCAGTACAGCGAGCGCCAGCGCTTATGCCTGGAGCACGGCCTGCCGCCATTGGCTGCCGACAGCCTGGTACGCGAAGGGCATTGGCTGGCGTATCTGAACGCCTTGCTTGAACGGTACCCGATGCCGGCTGCCGCGCAGCTGATAGCCGCTATCAACACCCTGCGCGAAGCCCGTGACGAGCAGCGCAAACTCTGGGGCATCGCCTTGTTGACCGGGCAATACAGCGCAGTGCCAGCGGCGCTGGTGCCGTTCTTGGGCGCAGCCCTGCAAGCGGCCTGGAACCATTGGCTGCTGAACTTGCCTGGCACCGAACTCAAGGCGGGCGACAGCCTCTGCCAGTGCCCGGCTTGTGGATCGCCGGCCATGGCCGGGGTAATCCGCCACCGTGGCAAGCACAATGGCCTGCGCTACCTGGTGTGTTCGCTGTGTGCCTGCGAGTGGCATGTGGTACGGGTCAAGTGCGTGTATTGCGAGCAGAGCAAGGGGCTTGAATACTTCAACCTGGAGGATGATCGCTACGCTGCTGGCAAGGCCCCCCTGCGTGCCGAATGCTGTCCGGGCTGCAAACGCTACCTCAAGCAGATCTACCTGGAAAACGA
Organism: Pseudomonas vranovensis; assembly: GCF_040438935.1. Taxonomy (NCBI): domain Bacteria; kingdom Pseudomonadati; phylum Pseudomonadota; class Gammaproteobacteria; order Pseudomonadales; family Pseudomonadaceae; genus Pseudomonas; species Pseudomonas vranovensis. The sequence continues at coordinate 5,538,429 of NZ_CP159259.1, forward strand.
CGCCGCGGCGGAAGCGCTGTCGGCGGACCTCGCCAGCCTGGCCCTGGACATACGCCTGGACGAGGAGGGCTATCAACGGCTGGCGCCGAACCTGATGCTGGCGCCGGGAGGGGAGTGAGGCCAGCGTCTACACTCATCGCGGGGCAAGCCCGCTCCTACGGTAGGAGCGGGCTTGCCCCGCGATAGACATACCCAGCCAAAGTCTCGTTGAAGGTAGTCCTCCGAATGCCCTCCAATCTCGCCACGTTTCCCGCCCGTCTGCCCTCCATCGACACCTTGCTGCAACACCCCGCCAGCCAGTCGTTGATTGATCGCTACGGTCGTGATGCTGTGCTGGCTACCTTGCGCCAGTTGCTCGATGACCTGCGCGAACCTACCCGTCTGGGACAACTGGATGCCGCCGAACTGGCCATTCCCGTGTTGGCAGGTCGCGCCGGCGAACGCCTGGCGAGCCAGCACCGCAGCCAGGTGCGACGGGTGTTCAACCTTACCGGTACGGTCCTGCACACCAACCTGGGCCGGGCGCTCCTGCCCGAAGAGGCCATCGAGGCCGTGCAGATGGCCGCCCGTTATCCACTGAATCTCGAGTTCGACCTGGCGACCGGCAAGCGTGGCGATCGCGACGACCTCATCGAGGGTTTGATCCGCGAACTGACCGGCGCCGAGGCCGTCACCGTGGTCAATAACAACGCAGCAGCCGTGCTGCTGGCGCTCAATAGCCTGGGGGCACGCAAGGAAGGCATCATTTCTCGCGGCGAGTTGATCGAGATCGGTGGCGCCTTCCGTATTCCCGACATCATGGCCCGGGCCGGGGTAAAGCTGCACGAAGTCGGTACCACCAACCGCACTCATGCCCGCGACTATGAAGCAGCCATTGGCCCGCGCAGTGGCTTGTTGATGCGGGTGCATTGCAGCAACTACAGCATCCAGGGCTTTACCACGCAGGTACCGACTGCCGCACTTGCGCAACTGGCTCACCAGCACGGATTGCCGTTGCTCGAAGACCTGGGCAGTGGCAGCCTGCTCGACCTCACCCGTTGGGGCTTGCCGGCCGAGCCCACGGTACGCCAGGCCCTGGCCGACGGCGCCGATATCGTTACCTTCAGCGGCGACAAACTGCTCGGCGGTCCTCAGGCCGGGATCATTGTGGGCCGCAAGGAACTGATTGCCCGCATCAAGAAAAACCCGCTCAAGCGTGCCCTGCGCGTCGACAAGATGACCCTCGCCGCGCTGGAGGCGGTGCTGGGCCTATACCGCAATCCTGACCTGCTGGCTGAGCGTCTGCCCAGCCTGCGCCTGCTGACCCGTCCCCAGAGCGAAATTATCGCCCAGGCCGAGCGCCTTGCACCTGTGCTGGCGCAACAGTTGGGTCAGCAATGGCAGGTCATGGCGGTGCCGGCCTTGAGTATGATTGGGAGCGGCAGTCAGCCGGTCGCACGCCTGCCCAGCGCCGCGCTGTGCTTGCGCCCGCAGGTGTCCCGGCGCTTGCGCGGTCGCTGCTTGCAGGGCCTGGAGCAAACCTTGCGAATGCTGCCGATTCCGGTGCTCGGACGTATCGATGACGATGCGTTGTGGCTCGACGTGCGCCAACTCGATGACGAGCCGGGTTGGCTGGCGCAGTTGCCCACATTGCAATGGACGGAGGTTTCCGGGTGATCGTTGGCACTGCCGGGCACATCGACCACGGCAAGACGTCCTTGCTCGAAGCCCTGACCGGCCAGGCTGGGGATCATCGCCGTGAGGAGCGCGAGCGGGGCATGACCATCGACCTGGGCTACCGCTACGCGTCGCTCGAGTCCGGCGCACCGTTGACCGGCTTTATCGATGTGCCGGGGCATGAGCGATTCATCCACAACATGCTCGCTGGCGCCCAGGGAATTGACCTGGTGCTGCTGGTGGTGGCCGCCGATGACGGGGTGATGCCGCAGACCCGCGAGCACCTGGCCATTGTCGAACTGCTGGGCATACCCAGGGCGTTGGTCGCGATCAGCAAATGCGACCGGGTCGAGCCCCAGCGGATCAAGGAGGTCCAGGCGCAGGTCGGTGTCTTGCTCGCCGCCGGGCCTTATGCCGGTGCGGCACAGTTTGCGCTGTCCAGCATGACCGGCGAGGGCGTCGATGCCCTGCGCCTGGCGTTGCTCAAGGCCCAGGGAGAAGTATGTGAGCGGGGTCGGCGGGGTGGCTTTCGCCTGGCCATCGACCGCGCCTTTGCCGTGGCCGGGGCTGGCATCGTGGTCACCGGTACGGCGCTGGCAGGGCAAGTGCAATTGGGCGATACCCTGGCATTGGGCAAGGCCGGCAAGCCGGTACGGGTGCGCGGACTGCATGCCCAGAACCAGGCAGTGAGCGAAGCCTGGGCCGGGCAAAGGGTAGCGCTCAACATCAGCGCCGAACGCCTGGCCCTCGAGCATGTTCACCGGGGTGACTGGCTGCTTGCCGAATGGCTATACGGGCCGACCCAGCGCGTGGACATCGAAATGCGGCTGCTACCGGGTGAAATCCGCAGCTTCACGCACTTCAGTCCGGTACATGTGCATTTGGGCACCCAGGACGTCACCGCTCGGGTGGCTCTGTTGCAAGGCGAGCAACTGCTGCCTGGCGGGCGCATGTTTGCCCAGTTGCAGCTCAACGCGCCGTTGCAGGCAGTGCATGGCGATCGCTTGGTGCTGCGTGACCACAGCGCGCAACGAACCCTCGGCGGTGGCAAGGTCCTTGATCCTTTCGCCCCGGCGCGCCAGCGTCGTAGTGATGCTCGGTTGGCGCAGTTGCGGGCATTGGCCTGCGTCGACAGCCTGGAGCAGGCCCTGCCGGCACTGCTGGCCAACGATGAAGCGGGGCTTGATCCGCAGCACCTGGAGCGGCAGTTCAACCGCCTGCGCAGTAGCTGGAAATTGCCGCCAGAGGTGCAGGTCATCGCCACCCGCCAGGGGCCGCTGCTGTTTACCCAGCTGCGCTGGCAGTCGCTGAAGCGGGCGGTGCTGGAGCAACTGGCGCTGTTTCATGAACAGGAGCCCGACCAGCTTGGTCCTGATCGTGACCGTCTACGTCGCTTTGTCGCGCTGCCGTTGGAGCGACCGACCTTCATCAGTTTGCTCGACGAGTTGCTTGCTGGCGGTGCGATCATTGGCAATGGGCCCTGGCTGCACCTGCCCGAGCACCAGGTGCGCCTGAGCGATACCGATACCCTGCTGTGGCAACGACTGCAGCCGCTGCTCGAACAAGGGCAGTTCGACCCACCGTGGGTACGCGACCTGGCCAAGGCGCTAGCAGTGGATGAACCCGAAGTTCGCATGTTGCTGCGCAAGCTGGCGCGTTTGGGGCAAGTCCACCAGGTGGTGCGCGATCTGTTCTATCCTGAGGCCACTATCCGACAAATGGCGTCTATGCTCTTGCAACTGGCCAGCGACGATCCGGTGGTACAGGTGACGGCCTTTCGCGACGTGTTGGGTATCGGCCGCAAGCGCAGTATTCAGGTGCTGGAGTATTTTGATCGAATCGGCCTGACGCGCCGGCTGGGTGATCGGCGTCAGGTTCGTGCGGACAATGCCCTGGCACAATCGCCAGGACACTGAGTTCAAGGAAGGCAATCGCGCCCGGTGGCGCGGCCGGGCTTCAAACCCGGTTGGGGACGGCAGCCGTTCCCGGGCAGGTTCGACTCCCGCTGCCTTCCGCCATTTTTCCCTCGGCAACGTGCGATTCGAGACGGATGGATCACCTGCCGTCGAGGACGAACTCTGCAACGGTCTGCGCCACCTGGTCGGCTACCCCGGGCGTTTCACGCAAATGTGCCGCAATGCCGTGATCGCAGTCCGAGAGCAACAGACACTCCAGATGCGGAGGGGGGACCGATTTGAGCAACGCACGGGTGACCTCTTCCGGAATCGGGCTATAGCGCTGTGCGCCCGCCAGCCACAGCGTCCCGGCCGACGTCCCGGCACCTTGGCCGTGGACCTGGGAGTTGAGCCCGTCATACTCGCCCATCACCAACAGCACACGCCCCGGGAACTGACGCAGGAATTCAAAGCTGTCGCAGTCCAGAAATCCGTAGGGCTTGCTGATCGCGGCCTTGAAGGCCGGGCCAAAGGGCGCATCGTGAGCGTTGTCCGGATACACGGCAGGACAGATGAGGATCAACTTATCCACAGCCGGCTGTTGCGCTGCCAGTTTCAAGGCAATGGAGGCCCCCAGGCTGTGGCCGACCACGGTCTGGCAGCGGGGTGCAATGTGTCGGTGAAAGCGCAAGGCCTCCTCGCGGTTGGTGCCCAGCGAAGGCTCGAACGCACCCGGCTCGCTGGCAAGGCTGTGCCCCGACAGATTGGCGGTCAGCGAACCGATACCCAGCGCTTGTAGCCGGTAGAGCAAGGGATTGAGGCGGGTGAAGTCCGAGCGAGCTCCACCGACGACGAACAGCGGCGGCGCCCGCTCCACGTCGGGGAGCAGCAGCCGGGCCTGTTGCTGATAGGTGTCGAAGGACTCGGTGATGAAGTGCTCTGTCCCGGGACTGGGTTCATCGTATTGCCAGGTAGAGCGTATCGTTGACATCGTGTCGAGTTGCATGGAAACCGCCTCGCTGAACTGAAGATGCAGCCAATTGCCAAGTGGGTCGCCGGTATCGAGCCATGGCGTGATCAGTCTAGGACCGAAATGCCCCGGATATCGAATGCATTGAACTCAATGCACACACCATAGTGCTGTAAAGGGCCAGCGTTAGACTTTCCCAGCCGGAAAACGCAAAATGTGCCATTGCCCTCAATTATCTGACCGGACCTGCTGACTCTATGCGAATGCGCCTGATGCTGTTGGGTGGTGGAAATGCCCTTGGGCAAGCGCTGATTCGACTCGGGGCCGAGGAAGATATCGGCTTTCTGGCGCCGCGCCCGCCCGACCAGGGATGGGACCCGGCCAGCCTGACCCAGTTGCTGGACGACACCCGCCCCGACGCCCTGGTGAACCTGGCCTATTACTTCGACTGGTTCCAGGCAGAGTCGGTCAGCGAACAACGCTTGGCGCTGCAGGAGCGCTCGGTGGAGCGCCTGGCCGAGCTGTGTCAGCACCACAACATCATTCTGGTGCAGCCGTCGAGCTACCGGGTATTCGATGGCTCGCGCGCCACGGCGTACAGCGAAAAAGACGAACCCGTACCCCTGGGCCTGCGCGGCCAGGCGCTGTGGCGGATCGAGCAGAGCGTTCGTGCGACGTGTCCGCAGCACGTACTGCTGCGCTTTGGCTGGCTGCTCGACGAGAGCATCGATGGCGTGCTCGGACGCTTCCTGACCCGCGCCGAGCAACCCCAGGAGCTACTGCTGGCCGACGACCGTCGCGGCAATCCGACCCCGGTGGACGACGCTGCGCGCGTGATTCTTTCGGTGCTCAAGCAGCTCGATTGTGCCGCGCCGCTGTGGGGTACCTACCATTACGCCGGCAACGAGGCCACTACGCCGCTGGGGCTGGGGCAGGCGATCCTCAGCGAGGCGTCGCAGTTGCACAAACTGGCCGTCACCGAGCCGACCGCGCAGGCCCATGCCGCGCGGCCTGATGCCAGCGAAGAGCCGCAGCATGCGGTGCTGGCCTGCAAGAAAATCCTGCATACTTTCGGTATCAAGCCACGCGCCTGGCGCGCCGGTTTGCCGCCCCTACTGGATCGATTCTACCGCCATGGCTGATGCCCCCATTCTGATCACCGGTGGTGCCGGTTTCATTGGCTCTCACCTGAGCGACGCGTTGCTGGGAAAAGGCTACGCGGTGCGCATCCTCGATGATCTGTCCACCGGCAAGCCTGCCAACCTGCAACTGGGTAACCCACGCCTTGAACTGATCGAAGGCGATGTGGCCGATGCCGCGCTGGTCAAGCGCGTAGCGGCAGGTTGCCAGGCGGTTGTTCACCTGGCGGCGGTGGCCTCGGTGCAAGCGTCGGTCGAAGATCCGGTGAAAACCCACCAGAGCAACTTCATCGGTACCTTGAATGTCTGCGAGGCCATGCGCATCAATGGCATCAAGCGGGTGCTGTTCGCCTCCAGCGCTGCGGTGTACGGCAACAATGGCGAAGGCCTGGCAATCGATGAAGACACGCCCAAGGCGCCGCTGACGCCCTATGCCGTGGACAAGCTTGCCAGCGAGCAATACCTGGACTTCTACCGCCGTGAGCACGGCCTGGAGCCGGTGGTGTTTCGCTTCTTCAATATCTTTGGCCCACGCCAGGACCCGTCATCGCCGTATTCGGGCGTGATCAGCATCTTCTGCGAGCGTGCCCTGGGCGGGCAGCCGATTACCCTCTTCGGTGATGGCGAGCAGACCCGCGACTTTGTCTACGTGGGGGATCTGATCAAGGTGATGGTTCAGGCGCTGGAGTTGCAGCAAGTGCAGGAAGGGGCCGTGAACATCGGCCTGAGCCAGGCCACGTCACTCAACCAGTTGCTGTCAGCGTTGAAGTCGATACTGGGCGATTTGCCGCCGATCAGCCATGGGCCTGCGCGGGCCGGGGATATCCGTCATTCGCGGGCCAACAACCAGCGTTTGCTGGCGCGGTTCGACTTTGCCGAGCCGACACCCTTTGCCCAAGGGCTGGCGCGGTTGTTGGGGCGTTGAATGCATCGCGGGGCAAGTCTGCTCCCACCTTACTGGTAGGAGCGGGCTTGCCCCGCGATTCACATTGAAGTCGACTCAGAACTTGTAACCCACACCCACCATGTAGACCCACGGATCGACATCGACGTCGACCTTGGTCTTGCCCACACCCAGGGCGCTCGGGCCGTCGATGGTGGCCTTGGTGTCGATGTCGATATACCAGACCGCAGCGTTGACCAGGATGTTGTCGGTGATCATGTAGTCCATGCCCAACTGGCCGGCCAGGCCAACCGAATCCTTGAGCTTCATGTTGCTGAAGCCCTGGGCCTTGCGGTTGCTGCTCAGGTCTTCGTCAAAGAACATGGTGTAGTTCAGACCGATACCGGCGTATGGCTGGAACTTCGAGGTAGGCTCCAGCGGGTAGTACTGCAGCGACAGGGTCGGTGGCAGTTGCTTGATGTCGCCAAGCTTGCCGTCCAGGCCTGCGCCCAGGCCCTTGACGCCAACTGTGTGCTGGAACGGGGTGGCAGCCAGCAGTTCCAGACCAATGTGGTCGGTCAGCATGTAGGCGAATGCCAGGCCCAGTTGGGTATCGCTGTCCAGGGTTGCCTTGGTGCCGGACATCTTGGTGCCGTCGAGCTTGATATCACCGCTGTTCTCGTTGGGAGCGGTGGTGATGGCGCCGGCACGCAGGATGAAGTCGCCAGCCTGGTGGGCGTGGGCAACAGGGGCTGCGAGCGCCAGGGCAATGAGCGAGGCGCTGAGCAAGGACTTGTTCATGGAAGCTCCCAAAGGACGTTTAGAATTGAATGGGTCCAATGGTAAAGAACCGCAGGAATGGCGATTTGACGTAGCTCAATGAAAGCGTCAACACCGTGCTGTGGGGCATTTACTCCAGTTCATAGGCGTAGATTTTCTCCGCGGCCATCTGGTAGCCAGCATCGGCCAATTCGCTGCTGGTGCTCTTCACCTGCATCCGCCCTTCGATCCAGTAGGGTTGATACAGGTCCTCTATGCGCACGCCCATCTCGCTGACGATATGCACTATCTGGTTCGACGGCGGCGGCGGCACGTGGATGCAGGCGCCGTAGTAGGGCACCAGGAGGAACTCGGTAGTGCGGCCTTCTTCGCTGACTTCCAGCGGTACGATATAGCCGGGCAGCTTCACCTGCTCCCCATCCAGGGCCTTGACCACCGGGGCGTTCGGCGATTGCTGGTGGGCGGGCGGCGCGGACTCGGCCGCCAGCGCATCGCCCAACTGCGAGAGGTCATGCATGGGCGCCATCTGCGGCTGGATCACCGGCGCACCGGTTGGAATCAGTTGCGACCATTCCAGGGTACGTGGCTCTTTGGCCCACAAGGGTGTGGCCACCAGCAGCAAAAGGGAAAGCAGTAAGCGTGGCATCGTGAGTCTCACAGGTGAATGGACAGGCCATCGGCCAACGACTGACGGTAGGCACGCCAGGCCGGCACGCTGCCCATCAGCAGCGCGGCGCCCAGAATAACCCCCAGCAGGGCCCATTCGTGCGCGCTGGGCCAGGCCAGTGGCAGGAACAGCCCATAGTTGGCTTGCACATAGCCTTGGGCCAGAGCTATGCCCAGGTACAGCAAGCCCAGGCCGGCAGCGATTCCGGCTACCGCCAGTGCCAACGCCTCAAGCACCAGCAGCCCGGCAATATGCCACGGGCGGGCACCCACCGAACGCAGAATGGCCATTTCCCGGCGCCGCTCGTTCAGGCTGGTAAGAATCGCCGTGAGCATACCGATCAGGCCGGTCAGGACTACAAATAACGAGACCACGAACAGCGCCTGCTCTGCGGTGCCCATCAGGCTCCAGAGTTCCTGCAGGGCGACCCCGGGCAGGATCGCCAGCAGTGGCTCGTTGCGATATTCGTTGATCTCGCGCTGCAGGCTGAATGTGGCGATCTTGTTGTTCAGGCCCAGCATGAACGCGGTGATGGCAGCCGGTTCAAGGTCCATATTGCGCGCCTGCTCGGCGCTGATCTTGCCAGCACCACGGGCCGGTACTCCGTTGTGCCAGTCGATGTGGATCGCTTCCATGCCGCCCAGGCTGATGTGCAGGGTGCGGTCGACCGGAGTGCCGGTGCGTTGCAGTACGCCGACCACGGTGAACGGCTTGTCGTCGTGCTTGACCAGGCTGATGGCGGCCACTCCGTGGGCCAAAACCAGTTTGTCACCGAGCTGGTAGTGCAGCGCTTCGGCGACTTCGGCGCCCAGTACCACTTCGAAGGGGTCGGTCGCGAAGGCTCGGCCCTGGGCCAACTGCAGATTCTGCCTGCGGCCGTACTGGTAATGCTCGAAGTAACTGGCGGTGGTACCCATGACCCGGTAGCCGCGATGAGAGTCACCGAGCGAGACGGGAATGGCCCATTTCACGCGTTTGTCGTTGGCGTAGTGCTCGTAGCTGTCCCAACGAATGTTGTTGGTGGCATTGCCGATACGGAACACCGAATACAGCAGCAGATTCACGGATCCCGAACGGGCGCCAACGATCAGGTCGGTGCCGCTGATGGTGCTGGCAAAGCTGGCGCGGGCCTCGGTGCGTACGCGCTCCACGGCCAGCAGCAGGCACACCGAAAGAGCGATGGCGAAGGCGGTGAGGAAGGCGGTGAAGCGGCGGTTGGCGAGGCTCGCCAGGGCAAGATGAAGCAGGTACATCAGGCCTCCAGATCATTGGCCGCAACGGCCGCGCGGTTGAGTTCGGCCAGTGACAGCTGGCGATCGAACAGCGGGGCCAGGCTCTGGTCGTGACTGACGAACAGCAGGCTGGAACCCGCCTCCCGGCATTCGGTGAACAACAGGCGAATGAAGGCTTCACGGGTGTCGGCATCCAGGGCCGAGGTGGGCTCGTCGGCGATCACCAGCTCCGGTTGGCCGATCAGTGCACGGGCGGCGGCCACCCGTTGCTGCTGGCCGATAGACAGGCTGTCGGCGCGCCTAGCCAGCAGGGCCGGGTCTTTCAAGCCCAGATGGGAGAGGAGGGTGGCTGCGGCCTGGTCGATGCTGCCGTGGCGCTCACAGGCGCGTTGCGCACGGCTGCGGGAGAAGCGGCACGGCAGCTCGACGTTTTCCCGCACCGACAGAAACGGCAGCAGGTTGAACTGCTGGAAAATGTAGCCGGTGTGGTCAACCCGAAACCGATCGCGAGCGGCCAGCTTCAATTCGCCCAAGTCCTGGCCCAGCAGGCGGATCGTGCCGCGGTCGGGCTTTTGCACGCCGCCGAGCAACCCGAGCAGGGTAGTTTTACCGCTACCGCTCGGGCCTTTGAGAAACAGTGATTCACCGGCCTCGAGGCGTAGTGCGGGGATATCCAGAAGAGGGGCTTGGCCCGGCCAGGCAAAGCCCAGGTCGGTCAGTTCAATCAGTGCCTGGCTCATAAATGAACGCCCGGGTTACCCCGGGCGCTTCGCTGCAAAAGGGCTGTCAGAATGTGATCGAGGCGTTGGCCGGGGTCGCTTCGACACCCTGCTGGCCGTTGGGTCCGATCAGTTGTAGCTGAATTTTCTGGGTGGCGGGGAAGGCTTTGAACAGCGGGCTCAGGTCCAGGCCCGTGAGGTCGCCGGGCTTCTCGCAGTTGAGTTGGTAGTGCGCGTGGATCTCACTGTGACCGGCCTTGTGCGCCTCACCATCGTCGTCAACTGCCGGCCTGTCCCCGAACAAGGGGCTTTCCAGCGCCTGTTCGGATTCGCTGCAGTTGGCCGCCTTGGGCAGGGCAAACAACGCCAGGGGCTTTTCCAGTTGGGCGCGTGCGGCGGCAACCTTGGCCTTGTCGGCAGCGCTGCCGGCGGCGTGTTCAAAGCCGACCAGATTCATCGCCGGGCTTTGCAACTCAATCTCCAGTGTCTTGCCGTCGAGTACTGCATTGAGTCGGGCAACCCCGTGCTCATGCGCGGCGAGGCTGCCGTGGGCGTGATCATGGTCGTGATCGTGATCGTGATCGTGGTCGTCATGGGCATGGGCAACGGCCAGGGGAAGTAAAGCGAACGGCAAGGCAAGCAGCAGACGAAGCATGGGCAAGACTCCACGAGAGCACGGGGTTGATTTTGTGATGTTATAACAACTTGTTCCGTGGATGCCAGCGTGCTTGGCGACAGGTCGTCAGCGTGGGAGCATGGAGCCCGTTAATGTGCAGAGGAAAAGACCGTGCGAATTCGTGGACATATCGGCGACTGGCCAGTGGATCTGACCCTGGAGCTGGAGCCGTCTGAGTGGGCGCAGTTGGGTGGCCAACTGACGGCGGTGGCACCGCTGGCCACGGTGGCTGCAGTCGCCTCGGTGCCCAGCGCTCGCCCGGATGATGCCCTGTGGCAGGCGGCGCGGGATGTGCTGCGCAAGGCGGGGCAACTCAATGGGCCGGCGCTGCTTGAGCACCTCGAAGGGCTGGCGGGGAATACCGCGGCGGGCAAGCGCTTGCTGGTGCGCTTGCGCCACAGCGCCGAGGTGAAGGTGGAAAGCGGCGCGGATGCGCCGGTGTATCACTGGGTCGGGTGAATCTTATCGCGGGGCAGCCCCGCGATGTGGCTCTCAATACAGCGCCGCAAACAACTTGCGACGGTAAGTTCCCACCAGCGGATGATCATTGCCCAGCAGGTCGAACACCTGCAGCAGCGTCTTGTGCGGCAGCCCGCCCTCATAGCCACGGTTACGGGTAAACAGCTTCAGCAAGCCGTCCAGCGCCGCTTCGTACTGCTGGCGCGACAGCTGCTTGATGCACAGCTGGTAGGCCGCTTCATCATCCTCGCCGTTCTGCGCCAGCCGTGCCTTCAGGTCAGCGACTTCCGGCAGGCTGGTAGCCTGGCGCAGGAAAGTCAGTTGAGCCTTGGCGCCCGCCAAGTCCGCCTTGTGCTCATCGCTCTTGACCGCATCGAGCACGGTCTGGGCTTCACCCAGCTCGCCGCGTTCGGCCAGGCAACGGGCATACAGGATCAGTGCGCCGGCATTGCTGTTGTCTTCACCGAGCAAGGCCTTGAGGGTGGCTTCGGCTTCACTGAATCGACCCTCGGCAAAAAGTGCCTGGGCTTGCTCCAGCGGGTCGGCTGCGGCCGGTGGCGGCATTTGTACATGGGGTTCGAGCAAGGCGCGAATGGCTGACTCGGGTTGCGCGCCGGCAAAACCGTCAACCGGTTGGCCGTCCTTGAACAGCACCACGGTCGGCAGGCTGCGAATGCCAAAGCGGGCGACGATGTCCTGCTCGATGTCGCAGTTGACCTTGGCCAGCAGCAGCTCGCCCTGATAGCTCTCGGTGATTTGCGCAAGCAACGGCATCAGCGCCTTGCACGGCGCGCACCACTCGGCCCAGAAATCCACCAGCACCGGTTTGTGGTGGGAGTTGGCGATCACCAACTGATCGAAATCGGCAGCGGTGGTATCGAAAACGTAGGGGGTGTCTTGGCTCATCACAACTCTCGAAAATCGGTGAATGGCATCACTATAAGGCTCAGCGGCTGGCGTGGTACAGGCTGACCCGGCGGAATTCGTGGGGTTCGGCCAGGTCTGGCAAGGTCAGGGCTTCGAGTACGCCCAGCGGCTGGTACAGGGGGTGGCTGAAGTCCCGCACGCGCGAGTCTGCCACCAGTGCCTGGCGGCCACGGCTGAGGAACGCATCGAGCAGTGGCAGGTTGGCCCGGTCATAGAGCACATCCGCCACCAGAATCAGGTCGAAGCGGTCGGCTTCCTGGAAAAAATCGCTGGAATAGCTCAGCTCCACGCCGTTGAGGGCGGCATTGGCCCGGCAGGCATCCAGCGCCAGCGGGTCCAGGTCACAGGCCACCACTTCCAGCGCACCGGCCTGTGCTGCGGCAATACCGGCGATACCTGAGCCGGCCCCGAAATCCAGCACCCGCTTACCGGCAACCCACTCGGGGTGCTTGGCCAGGTAGCGGGCCATTGCCAAGCCGCTGGCCCAGCAAAAGCTCCAGTAAGGTGGCTCGTGGAGGATGCGCCGGGTTTCTTCGGGGCTGAACGCGCGGTCCATATTCTGCGCGTCGATCAGCCAAAGCTTCAGCGTGCATTCAGGCAGCTCGCTGACCACCAGGCGGGCGTCACCGAGCAGTTCGCCGAGGGCATGTTGCAGGGGAGCAGGTGCCATCATGGCGCCTTTTCGAAGCGCAGCGGGCCGGTGGCCTGGGTCTGGGCCTGGGAGATGCGTACCGGCGGCAGGTGCAGGATCAGTTGCCCGGACTTGCTGGCGCGACCCCGCAACTCGACCCGGGCCCCAGCGGGGAAGGCCTCGGGGTTGAAGCGCAATTGGTAGGGCAGGTCCAGGCCATTGCCATTCAAGGTGCTATTGGCCAGCAGGCGTTGTGGGCGGCCGCGATCGTCAATGACCAGTAGCGCCAGTTCGACTTCGGCGCCGGCCGGAATGTTGAGCAGGGTGCCGCTCAGTTCGCGTTGGTAGGCAGGCAAGGGGCCAAGTTCTTTGGTCTTGCTGGCCACCGGGGCTTTCGGTGCCGGGGCAGGTTGGGGTTTATCGCTGCTGCAGGCCACCAGCAAGGCGGCACAACTGAGCACAACGAGCGCTCGAAATGACATGGGGAATTCCTTCGCGGTGTATTTCCTCAGTGGATGGTAACCCCTTTGGCTTGTCTTGCCAGTGGGATGCGCTACCATGGCCCTCCCTTTTTTTGTTGCCTGCCACCATGCACTGTCCCTTCTGCGGTGCCAACGACACCAAGGTCATCGACTCGCGACTGGTCGCCGAGGGCGAGCAAGTGCGCCGTCGGCGCGAATGCGTGGCCTGCGGTGAGCGCTTCACCACCTTCGAAACCGCCGAACTGGTACTGCCCCGGCTGATCAAGCAAGACGGCAGCCGCCAGCCCTTCGACGAAGAAAAGCTGCGTGCCGGAATGCAGCGCGCCCTGGAAAAACGCCCGGTCAGCGTCGAGCGCCTGGAAGCGGCGCTGGCGCACATCAAGCACAAGCTACGGGCCACCGGCGAGCGCGAGATCAAGTCACTGGTTGTCGGCGAGCTGGTCATGGCCGAGCTGCAAAAGCTCGATGAAGTCGCCTATATCCGCTTTGCTTCCGTCTACCGGCGTTTCCAGGACCTCAACGAGTTCCGTGAAGAAATCGACCGCCTGGCCCGTGTGCCGGCTAAAGAGTGAGCATGTCCAGCGAACGCGCGGTACTCGATGCCTATTACATGGCCCGAGCCCTGGAACTGGCCCGCAAGGGCCTGTACTCGACCCACCCCAACCCGCGCGTGGGCTGCGTGATTGTTCGCGACGGCCAGATTATCGGCGAGGGCTGGCATGTACGTGCCGGCGAACCCCATGCCGAAGTTCATGCCCTGCGCCAGGCCGGTGAACGAGCCCGCGGCGCCTGCGCCTACGTGACCCTTGAACCCTGCAGCCACCACGGGCGCACGCCGCCCTGTGCCGAGGCGCTGGTCAAGGCGGGCGTGGCACGGGTGGTTGCCGCCATGCAGGACCCCAATCCGCAAGTGGCGGGGCAGGGGCTCAAGCGCTTGGCCGACGTGGGTATCGAGGTGGCCAGCGGCGTGCTGGAGGCTGAGGCGCGGGCGCTGAATCCCGGCTTTCTCAAGCGTATGGAAGCCGGCTTGCCGTTTGTGCGCGCCAAGCTTGCGATGAGCCTGGATGGACGCACCGCCATGGCCAATGGTGAAAGCCAGTGGATCACCGGCCCCGCTGCCCGCTCAGCGGTGCAGCGCCTGCGTGCCCGGTCCAGCGTGGTGCTGACCAGTGCCCAGAGCGTGCTGGCCGACAATGCGCGGATGACCGTGCGCGGTGACGAGTTGGGGCTGGATGAACACACCACCGCCCTGGCCCTGGCGCGCCTACCTTTGCGTGTATTGATCGACGGGCGCCTGCGCCTGCCGCTGGACGCGCCGTTCTTCAAGGCAGGCCCTGCCCTGGTAGTGACGGCGGCGGCAGACGATCCGCGCTACGCCGAAGCTGGCCATGAGCTGCTCAGCCTGCCGGGCGAGGGTGACCAGGTCGACCTGCCGGCATTGCTGCGTGAGCTGGCGGCCCGTGGCGTCAATGAAATACTGCTCGAAGCCGGTGCCGGCCTGGTCGGGGCCTTCGCCCAGCGCGGCCTGATCGACGAGTACCAGATTTTTGTCGCCGCCAAGTTCCTCGGCTCCAGTGCCCGGCCGTTGTTGGAGCTGCCGCTGGACCACATGAACGAAGCGACGCCCTTGAAAATTACCGAAATGCGCGCAGTAGGCGATGACTGGCGAGTCACTGCAGTGCCGAAACCCGCGCCCGGCGTATAATTTGCGGCTAGCGCCACGCGCAGCCCCGTTCCCGAGGAGGACTTCATGTTCACCGGCATCATCGAATCGATTGGCAGCATCCGTTCGCTCACCCCTAAGGGCGGTGATGTGCGGGTGTATGTCGAAACCGGCAAGCTCGACCTGGGCGACGTCAAGCTCGGCGACAGCATTGCCGTCAATGGCGTATGCCTGACGGCAGTCGAACTGCCAGGCGATGGTTTCTGGGCTGACGTCAGCCGCGAAACCCTGGACTGCACCGCGTTCGACGACCTGAAAAGCGGCAGTCGGGTCAACCTGGAAAAGGCCCTGACACCGACCACCCGCCTGGGCGGTCACCTGGTCAGCGGTCACGTCGACGGCGTCGGTGAAGTGGTCTCGCGCAGCGATAACGCCCGCGCCATCCAGTTCCGCGTCCGTGCGCCGAAGGAGCTGGCCAAATACATCGCCCACAAGGGCTCGATCACGGTCGATGGCACCAGCCTGACTGTGAACGTTGTCGATGGCGCCGAGTTCGAGCTGACCATCGTCCCGCACACCCTGGCCGAAACCATCATGGCCGACTACCGTCCAGGTCGTCGGGTAAACCTTGAGGTCGACCTGCTGGCCCGTTACCTGGAGCGTTTGCTGCTGGGTAACAAAGCTGCCGAGCCGAGTGCCGGTGGCATCACCGAAAGTTTCCTGGCCGCCAACGGCTACCTGAAATCCTGATTTGAAAGGGGGTGCCGCGTGGCGCTCAACAGCATCGAAGAACTGGTAGAAGACATCCGCCAGGGCAAAATGGTCATCCTCATGGATGAC
Organism: Pseudomonas vranovensis; assembly: GCF_040438935.1. Lineage (NCBI taxonomy): Bacteria > Pseudomonadati > Pseudomonadota > Gammaproteobacteria > Pseudomonadales > Pseudomonadaceae > Pseudomonas > Pseudomonas vranovensis. The sequence continues at coordinate 5,554,048 of NZ_CP159259.1, forward strand.
GAAGACCGCGAGAACGAAGGCGACCTGATCATGGCCGCCGAGTGCTGCAAGGCCGAGCACATCAACTTCATGGCCAAGCACGCCCGTGGGCTGATCTGCATGCCGATGTCACGCGAGCGTTGCGAAACGCTCAAGCTGCCGCTGATGGCGCCGCGCAATGGCTCGGGCTTCGGCACCAAGTTCACCGTCTCGATCGAAGCCGCCGAAGGCGTGACCACCGGTATTTCCGCCGCTGATCGTGCGCGCACCGTGCAAGCGGCCGCCGCGCGCGACGCCAAGGCCGAAGACATCGTCAGCCCTGGCCACATCTTCCCGCTGATGGCCCAGCCTGGCGGTACCCTGGCCCGTGCCGGCCATACCGAAGCTGCCTGCGACCTGGCGCGCATGGCCGGGTTCGAAGCTAGCGGTGTGATCTGTGAAGTGATGAACGACGACGGCACCATGTCCCGTCGCCCGGAACTCGAAGCCTTCGCCGCCGAGCACAACATCAAGATCGGCACCATTGCCGACCTGATCCACTACCGGATGATCCACGAACGTACCGTTCAGCGGGTTTCCGAGCAGCCGCTGGACAGCGAACTGGGTCATTTCAACCTGGTCACCTACCGTGATTCGGTTGAAGGCGACGTCCACATGGCCCTGACCCTGGGCAACATCTGCGCCGAAGAGCCGACCCTGGTCCGGGTACACAACATGGACCCGCTGCGCGACCTGCTGATGGTCAAGCAACCGGGCCGCTGGAGCCTGCGCGCTGCCATGAGCGCGGTGGCAGAGGCCGGCAGCGGTGTCGTGCTGCTGCTCGGCCATCCGCTCGATGGCGATGTGCTGCTGGCGCATATCCGCGAAAGCGCCGAGGCTTCCCAGGCCAAAACCCCGACCACCTACAGCACCGTCGGTGCCGGTTCGCAGATTCTGCGCGACCTGGGCGTACGCAAAATGCGCCTGATGAGTTCGCCAATGAAGTTCAATGCGATATCCGGATTCGATCTGGAAGTTGTAGAATACGTGCCCTCCGAATAAAGCAGGCGGTTTGTCGCGCTGCCATTCGTGTCCCAAACCCTCACAGGCCGCCTATTTGCGGCCTGGCTCTTTAAGATGAGAACTCCGCAATGACCCTGAAGACCATCGAAGGTACCTTCATTGCCCCCAAAGGTCGCTATGCTTTGGTGGTTGGCCGCTTCAACAGCTTCGTCGTCGAAAGCCTGGTGAGCGGTGCAGTTGACGCCCTGGTTCGCCACGGTGTCAGCGAAAGCGACATCACCATCATCCGTGCCCCGGGTGCCTTTGAAATCCCGCTGGTGGCACAGAAAGTCGCCCAGCAAAGCGAATACGCCGCGATCATCGCCCTGGGCGCCGTGATCCGTGGTGGTACCCCGCACTTCGAATACGTGGCGGGCGAGTGCACCAAGGGCCTGGCCCAGGTGTCCATGGAGTTCGGCGTACCGGTTGCCTTCGGTGTCCTGACTGTCGACTCGATCGAACAGGCCATCGAGCGTTCCGGCACCAAAGCCGGCAACAAAGGCGCCGAAGCGGCCCTGTCCGCTCTGGAAATGGTCAGCCTGCTGGCGCAGTTGGAGGCCAAGTGATTAGCGACGAAAGCGATCGTTTCAACCCGCGCGATCCAAAACCTGCGGATGCTGGCAAGCCATCGAAGAGCGCCAAGCGTCGCGAAGCCCGTCAGCTCGCGACTCAGGCCCTGTACCAGTGGCACATGGCCAAGCAATCGCTGAACGAGATCGAAGCGCAGTTCCGGGTCGATAACGATTTCACCGATGTCGACGGTGCCTATTTCCGCGAAATCCTTCACGGGGTTCCGGTGAAAAAGGCTGAAATCGATGAAGCACTGAAGCCATGCCTGGACCTGGCTCTGGAAGAGCTCGACCCGGTTGAACTGGCGGTCCTGCGCCTGTCCACCTGGGAGTTCATGATGCGTGCCGATGTGCCGTACCGCGTCGTGATCAACGAAGGCGTCGAGCTGGCCAAGGTTTTCGGTGCCACTGACGGACACAAGTTCGTCAACGGTGTGCTCGACAAGCTCGCACCACGGCTTCGTGAAGCCGAAGTCAAGGCGTTCAAGCGCTGATCCTGGCGCTTGCTGCTGATGGGTGAGTTCGAGCTGATTCGCCACTACTTCGCTGCCGCGCCCTGTGCGCAAGGCGGCGAAGTGGTCGCATTGGGTATTGGCGACGATTGCGCCTTGCTCGGTTTGCCGCCTGGCGAACAGATGGCGATCTCCACCGACACGCTGGTGGCCGGGGTTCACTTCCCGGCCATCTGCGATCCTATTCTGCTCGGTCAGCGTTCGCTGGCTGTAGCCGCCAGTGACCTGGCAGCCATGGGGGCCACCCCGATTGGCTTTACCCTTGCCCTGACCCTGCCAGAAGTGCGCGCCGACTGGCTGCAAGCCTATGCCCGCGGTCTGAACCAAATGGCCCAGGCCTGTCAGTTGAGCCTGATCGGTGGTGACACCACCCGTGGTCCGCTGAGCCTGACCATGACGGTGTTCGGCCGGGTACCGGCAGGCCAGGCCCTGACCCGCAGTGCTGCGCGTGCCGGTGACCTGTTGTGTGTCGGCGGCGCGTTGGGCAATGCCGCCGGTGCCTTGCCACTGGTGCTGGGGGAGCGTCAGGTCGATGCATCCATCGCCGAACCGCTGCTTGCCCATTACTGGTCGCCCCAACCCCAGTTCGCGCTGGGCCAGGCACTGCGCGGCAAGGCGACAGCGGCGCTGGATATCTCCGATGGCCTGCTGGCCGACTGCGGGCATATTGCCAAGGCATCGCAACTGGCCCTGCAGGTGGAGCTGGATCGGCTACCGTTGTCTGCTGCACTGCAGGCGTTGCTCGGCCGTGAAGGTGCCCAGCATGCCGCGCTGACCGGAGGCGACGATTATGTACTGGCCTTCACCCTGCCCGAGGTCGAGCTTGCACCTTTGCTGGCGGCCGGCTGGCCGATTCATGTGGTGGGTCGTGCAAGCATCGGCTCGGGTGTCAGCCTGGTGAATGGCCAAGGGCAAGACATCACCCCGACAACTCGGGGCTACCAACATTTTAGGGAGCAACTGTGACCGATCACCCCAATCAGGTGCCTGCGGAGAACGTTCCGCCGTCGGTCTGGCGTAATCCGTGGCATTTTCTGGCCTTTGGCTTTGGCTCCGGGACCCTGCCGAAGGCACCGGGAACCTGGGGCTCGCTGGTCGCTCTACCCTTTATCCCTTTGTGGCAGATGTTGCCCGACTGGGGCTACTGGCTGATGCTCGGCCTGACCATGCTGTTTGGCTTCTGGCTGTGCGGCAAGGTCGCAGACGACTTGCGTGTGCATGACCACGAAGGCATTGTCTGGGACGAGATGGTCGGTATGTGGATCACCCTGTGGCTGGTGCCCGAAGGGTGGCAGTGGTTGTTGGCGGGCTTCCTGATGTTCCGCTTCTTCGACATCCTCAAGCCGTGGCCGATTCGCTGGGTTGACCGGCATGTACATGGTGGCGTCGGTATCATGCTCGACGATGTACTGGCGGGCGTGTTCGCCTGGCTGGGCATGCAAGTTCTGGTATGGAGTTTTACTTAAGGGAGTAAGGCGATGACTGGATGGCGATTGGGGCTGTTGCTGTTGGTCCTGGTGGCAGGCGGGGTGCGGGCGGCGGAGCCGTTTCCGGCGACACCTGCACAGATCCATCTGGTCAGCGAGGAATGGCTCGACTACACCAACGCCGATGGTTCCGGCCTGGCCTGGGACGTCCTGCGCAAGGTATTCGAGCCTGTCGGTGTCAAGGTCAAGATCCAGAGCGTTCCCTATAGCCGTGCGGTCGGCCTGGTCAAGCGTGGCGAGGCCGATGCCTGGGTTGGCTCCTATAAAGACGAAGAGTCAGACAACCTCTACCCGCGCTGGCACTTCGACCTCGATCACATCTATGCCCTGGGGTTGGCCAGTAAACCGCTGCCCACCCTGAGTAACCTCGGGCAGTATCGCTTGGCCTGGGTGCGTGGTTATGACTACCAGAACTACTTGCCCAACATCGGCCATTTTCGTGAAATCCAGCGCCGCGAAGGCATCCTGCCGATGCTTGAACATGACCGGGTGGACTTCTACATCGATGCCCTGACTGAAGTCGACTATGTGCTCAACCAGGCGGCCAAGCCCGATGTGTTTCGCCGTACGCACCTGGTCGAGCTACCGCTGTACCTGGCCTTTTCGCACACTGGTAAAGGCGAGGCGTTGCGTGCGTTGTTCGACCAGCGCATGGGCAAGTTGGTGGCCAATGGCGAGTTGCGGGCAATCTTCAAGCACTGGCAACAACCGTATCCCTTCGACGAGGCCAGCACTTCACGCTAGGTGTTATCAAACTTCTGGATCGGAATGGCCAATAATTCAGCCTAAGCAGCACGGCGGCGCTGCTGATACAATCGCACACATCAAATTTCAAGTTACTGATCAGGAGCACAACGTGCCCGTCGTCTTTGTTGCCGCTTCCAAGCTGCCTACTCCATTTGCGACCTTCACCATGCACGGTTTTCTCGATGAAGCCACCGGCCGTGAGCACGTTGTGCTCAGCCTGGGTGATGTGGCCGACGGGCAACCGGTACTGGGGCGTCTGCATTCCGAATGCCTGACCGGCGATGCCTTGTTCAGCCAGCGTTGCGACTGCGGCTCCCAGCTTGAAGCCGCCCTGCAGGCCATCGCCCGCGAAGGCCGTGGCGTGCTGCTGTACCTGCGTCAGGAAGGCCGAGGCATCGGCCTGTTGAACAAGATCCGTGCCTATGAGCTGCAAGATGGCGGCGCCGATACCGTCGAGGCCAACGAGCGCCTGGGCTTCGCTGCCGACCAGCGCGACTATGGCATGTGCCAGCCGATGCTCGAGCACCTGGGGGTCAAGTCGCTGCGGCTGATGACCAACAACCCGCGAAAGGTCAAGGCACTGTCCGGCATGGGGATCCCGGTGGCCGAACGTGTACCCCTGCATACTGGCCATAATCCGCACAACAAGCACTATCTGGCCACCAAGGCCGGCAAGCTCGGCCACATGATGGGCAACGAGCACCAGGGTGAGGTCGGTCGGGCGTGACCCGGGCGCAGGTTAAACGCCGCCTGGCGCTGGCCTGGTGGCAGTACCTGGCCGTGGCGCTGGCACCCCTGCTGGTGTTTGCCTGGGCTTTCGGTGGCATCCAGGCACTGATTCCGGTTCTGGCCATGCCGGTGTTCATCGCCGGTGTGGCTTCGATGTTTCTGAGCCTGCCGCGCTTCGGTGCCTACAAGCGGTCACTGATTTCCACGCAAAAAGCCCTCAACAGCGCTGAAGAGCCTGCAGCCTGGATCGAACTGGCCCGTGTGCGGCGCCTGGGCATGCTATTCGCCTGCCTGCCGGCCTGGGTTTCGGCCCTCTCGGTGTTTGTCGGCCTGGAAGCTGTGCCGCAGATTCTCCTGGTCATTTCCAGCGCGGTGCTGCTGTACCTCTACCGTATCCCGCGTCAGCTCGGCTGATGCGTGGCGTCCTGCTGCTGGCGTTGTTGGTGCTGGCGGCTCCGCTGGCGGCAGCTTCGCGGGTGGTCAGCCTGGCGCCCTCTCTTTCAGAAATCATTGTCGAGCTGCAGGCCACGGACTTGCTGGTAGGCATGCTCGACGGCGGCGATCGTCCCCCGGCGTTGGCAGCGGTCCCGTCGGTGGGGCGTTATGGCCAGATCGACATGGAGCGCTTGCTCAGCCTCAAACCCGATTTGTTACTGCTGTGGCCGGACAGCGTGCCCGCGGCTCAACGCGATCAACTCAAACGCCTTGGCATTGCCACCTACAGTGCCGCGCCCCATGACATCGATGAGTTGATCGAGCAGATCGAGCAGATAGGCGTGCACCTGGGGCGGGCGGAGCAAGGCCGAATGCGTGCCCAGCAACTGCGCCAGCAACTGCAGGCACTGCGTGCGCGCTATCACCGCGAACAGCCATTGCGGGTGTTCTATCAGGTCTGGGACAAACCGTTGTACACCGTCGGTGGTGGTCAAATCGTCAGCGATGCGCTGGGTGTGTGCGGCGCGCGCAATGTGTTCGCCGAGCTCAAGCTGCCAGCACCACAGGTCAGTCTGGAGTCCGTGCTGTTGCAAAATCCCCAGGTGATCCTGGCGCCTGACCAGGCCCAGCTCGACGCCTGGAAGGCCTGGCCGCAGGTCGAAGCGGTGCGCAACGGACGCTTGCTGCAAGTGCCGGACAAGGGCCTGGAGCGACCCAGCGGGCAAATGATCGAAGCAACCGCGCGTTTGTGTCGGTTGATCGAGACTACAGCCCCGGCGTCCAGGTAACGCCAATCAGCCAGGTACGGCCTTCTTCGCGGTAGCCATATTGCGTGCCCTCATAGGTATACAGGGCCCGCGAGTACGCCTTGTCCATCAGGTTGTCGACCTTGAGCTCCAGCTTGACCTCCGGGTTGAGTGTCCAACTGCTGCGCAGGCCGAGCAGGGCATAGCCGCCGATTCTGTTGCGGTTGGCTTCGTCGTCAAAGCTGCTGCTCACCGCTTGCCAACTGGCGCCCAGGCCGAGCTGGTCAAACTGGCGGTCCAGATCCAGGCTCAAGGTGCTGCGGGCGCGGCGGGCCAGGGTGTGGCCGTTGTCGCGGTCACGGGGATCGATCAGCGCCAGGCCCAGGTTGCTCTGCCAGCCGAACCAGGTTTGATGCAGAGCCGCTTCAAAGCCATTGACCCGGGCCGAAGCCACGTTGCGCGGGATCGAGTCGGCACCGAAGATGATCGCGTCGCGCAGGTCGGTGCGGTAGATCGAGGTTTCCAGGCGGCTCTCTTCGGTCAGCTGGCTGCGCCACTGCAACTCGTAGCTTTTCGAGCGTTCGGGCTTGAGGTCCGGATTGCTGTACTGGGGGTAGTACAGATCGTTGAAGGTCGGGGCGCGGAAACCTTCGCTGTACGAAACCAGCAGGTCGTTGTCGGGGTTGAGCGGCAGGGTCAGGCTGCCGCTCCAGGTGTTTTGCCCACCGAACTGCTGGTTCTGGTCGCGGCGTAACCCCAGTTCCGTGGAAAACCACTCGCCCTTGAAACGATGCTGGACGAAGGCTGCCCGGTTCCAGCGGCTGTCTTCGTCAAAATCGGTGCTGCCGTGTACTCGGTCCTGGTACCAGTCGGCACCGACCATCAGGTTGTTCTGCTCATCGAGCGTCAGGTCGTTCTGCCAGCTTGCGGAGTCGCGGTAGGTGTTGAACTCGCTGGCGTCGCTGCTGAGTTTGTCGCGCTTTTTATCGCGGTTCTCGCTGTGGCCCAGTTCCAGGCGCGAGTACCAGCGCTCGTTGAGCTGGGCGCCGAGGTAGGTGCCCAGGCTGCTGACGATGTAGTCGGTATAGGGGGCCTGGCCGAAGCTCTGCAAGGTGCCCACGTCGAAGCGGCCATACGGGTTGTCGTATTCGCTGCGGCCACGGCTGTCGAGCAGGTTCAGGCCGGCCTCGACGTTGTCGTTGAAGCTGTGGCTCAGGCTCAGGTTGAACGACTTGTTACGGTAGGCGTCATGGTCGCCATCGCTGGGATAGGAGGTGTGGCTCCAGTCGATACCGGCGCTTTCATCAAGGCTGGCACCGAGGTTGAAACGGGTGTTCTGATCGCCACCGGAAAGTCCCAGACTGCGCTCCCAGCTCTGATTGCTGCCGGCGGCCAGGCGCAGGCGAGGTTGCAGTCCTTGCAGGGCGCTGCGACGGGTGAAGATCTGAATGACCCCGCCAATCGCATCGCTGCCATAGACTGCCGAGCGAGAACCACGCAGTACTTCGACCCGCTCGACCTGGTCGATGTTGAGAAACTGCAGGCCGCTGTCACCGGAGGTGGCGTTGGCAATGCGTACGCCGTCTACCAGCACCAGGCTTTGCGCGGTCTTGCTGCCACGGATGTAGATGCCCGGCACGCTGCCGCGACCGCCCGTTGGTGCCACCTGAACTCCGGGTACCCGTGTCAGCAGGTCGGTGACGCTGGTGGGCTGCAGGCGGTCGATGTCGTCACGGGTGAAGACGGTATTGGCGGCACTGGTTTGCGTGCGGTCCTCGACCTGGCGGTTGGCGCTGATCAGGGTGTTGGGCAGTTTCAGGGCGCTGTCGCGGTCGACCGGCTCGGCCAGCAGGGGGGTGGGCAGGCACAGCAGGAGGGTGAGGCGAAGAAGCTTCATGGCAGTTCCAAAACGATCGCGGGGCAAGCCCGCTCCTGTAGGAGCGGGCTTGCCCCGCGATCAGTTCTCAAAGACCCAGCAGTTGCATACGCTCGCGCACCGAGGCATCGATACCGGCAACGTCCAGCCCGCACTCGGCCAGCATTTGTGCAGGCTTTGCATGTTCGACATAAACGTCCGGCAGGCCCAGGTGCAGCATTGGCTTGAGCACGGCTTCGCGGGCAAGGAACTCGCTGACTGCAGCGCCAGCGCCGCCCATGATGGCGTTCTCTTCAATAGTCACCAGCAGCTCATGGCCGGCGGTGATTTCGCGAACCAGGGCTTCATCCAATGGTTTGACGAAGCGCATGTCGACCACGGTGGCGTCCAGGCCATCGGCCACTTTCAGTGCCTCTGCCAGTTGTACACCGAAGACCAGCAAGGCAACCTTGCTGCCCTGGCGGCGCACTACACCCTTGCCGATCTCCAGCGGTTCGAGGTTGCCCTCGATGGTGGCGTTCGGGCCGGTGCCGCGCGGGTAGCGCACGGCCGCCGGGCCGTTGTACAGGTGACCGGTGCTGAGCATCTTGCGCAGTTCGTTCTCGTCGCTTGGGGTCATCACCAGCATGCCGGGAATGCAGCGCAGGAACGACAGATCGAAACTGCCTGCGTGGGTCGGGCCGTCTTCGCCGACCAGGCCGGCGCGGTCAATGGCAAACAGAACATCCAGGTTCTGTACGGCAACGTCATGGATCAGTTGATCGTAGGCACGTTGCAGGAAGGTCGAATAGATCGCCACCACCGGCTTGGCGCCTTCGCAGGCCATGCCCGCTGCCAGGGTCACGGCGTGCTGCTCGGCAATGGCGACATCGAAGTAGCGCTCCGGGTAGCGTTCGCTGAAGGCCACCAGGTCGGAGCCTTCCTTCATGGCCGGGGTGATGCCGACCAGTCGCTCGTCCGCTGCCGCCATGTCGCACAGCCACTGGCCGAACACCGCCGAATACTTCGGACCTGCAGCCTTTTTCGGTGCGACGGCGGGTGCGTCGACAGGCTCGAGCTTGGTGATGGCGTGGTAGCCGATCGGGTCGACCTCGGCCGGGGCGAAGCCCTTGCCCTTCTTGGTCACCACGTGCAGGAACTGCGGCCCCTTGAGGTCGCGCATATTGCGCAGGGTGGTAATCAGGGTCGGCAGGTCATGGCCGTCGATCGGGCCGATATAGTTCCAGCCCAGTTCCTCGAACAGTGTGCCGGGCACCAGCATGCCCTTGGCGTACTCTTCGGTGCGGCGGGCAATTTCCCAGGCGCCGGGCAGGCGCGAAAGCACCTTCTTGCTGCCTTCGCGCATGCTCGAATAGGTACGGCTGGAAAGAATCTTGGCCAGGTAGTTGGACAGGCCACCGACATTGCGCGAGATCGACATGTCGTTGTCGTTGAGGATCACCAGCATGTCGGCGTCGACTTCCTGGGCGTGGTTCAACGCCTCGAACGCCATGCCCGCGGTCAGCGCACCGTCACCGATCACGGCGATGGACTTGCGTGGGTCGTTCTGCAGGCGGGCAGCAATGGCCATGCCCAGTGCGGCACTGATCGAGGTGCTGGAGTGGCCGACGCCAAAGGTGTCGTACTCGCTTTCGGCGCGGCGCGGGAAGGCGGCCAGGCCGTCCTTCTGGCGCAGGGTGTTCATGCGCTGGCGGCGATCGGTGAGGATCTTGTGCGGATATGCCTGATGGCCGACGTCCCACACCAGACGGTCGTCCGGGGTGTCGAAGACGTAGTGCAGGGCAATCGTCAGCTCGATGACGCCCAGGCCGGCACCGAAATGCCCGCCGGTCTGACCAACGGTATAGAGCAGTTCCTGGCGCAGTTCGTCGGCCAGGCTCTCCAGATCGGCTTCGGCCAGACGGCGCAGGCCGGCGGGCGTATCGGCACGGTCAAGCAGCGGCGTGACCGGGCGTTCGCGGGGGATCTCTTGAAACGTCGTGGGCATCAGGCGAATCGTTATAGGTGTGAAGAGGCGGCAGTTTACCTTATTGCGGTAATGGCTGCCCATTTGAGGGCTTCGTGAGGCAAGCCCGCTCCCACACTTACTATAGGAGCGGGCTTGCCCCGCGAACGTCCTTAGTTACGGCGTTCGACGATATACCGCGCCAACGCGCGCAGCGGTTCAGCCGCCGCGTCAAATGGCCGCAGGGCATGCAGAGCCTGGTCGCGCAATTCCAGGGCATAGGCCTTGGCGGCATCCAGCCCGAGCAGGGCGGGGTAGGTCGGTTTGTCCCGAGCGATATCGGCGCCCTGGCGTTTGCCCAGGGTTTCGGTATCGCTTTCGACATCGAGAATATCGTCCTGCACCTGGAAGGCCAGGCCGATAGCCCGGGCGTACGTCTGCAGGGCTTGCAGCTGGAGCTGGTCGGCACGGGCACTGGCCAGGGCGCCGAGACGAACGCTGGCCTCGATCAGGGCACCGGTCTTGTGCCGGTGCATGAACTCAAGGGCGATCTGGTCGAGCTTGAGCCCCACCGAGCCGAGGTCGATGGCCTGGCCACCGACCATGCCGGCCGGGCCGGCGGCCAGGGCCAGGGTCTGGACCATGACCAGGCGGATCGCGTCGGTCTGCGGGCTCAGTTGCGGGTCGAGCAGGGCATTGAAGGCCAGGCTTTGCAAGCCGTCGCCGGCGAGGATGGCGCAGGCTTCGTCAAAGGCCTTGTGGGTGGTCGGCTGGCCGCGACGGAGGTCGTCATCGTCCATCGCCGGCAGGTCGTCATGCACCAGTGAGTAAGCGTGGATCAGCTCCACCGCGCAGGCGGCGCCGTTGGCTTGCTCAGGTGCGACTCCAAGGGCTTCGCAGGCGGCATAGGCGAGCAACGGGCGCACTCGCTTGCCGCCGTTCATGACGCTGTAGCGCATGGCCGCGTACAGGCGATCGAGCTCGGGCGAGGGCGCCACGAACAGCTGTTCGAGTGCCGCGTCGACGCGGGCCTGGCTGCTGGCCTGGTAGTGAGTAATCATTCGGTCTGGTCCGCATCGAAAGGTTCTGCGGCCAGTTCGCCATCGCGCTCCAGCAGAACCTGGACCTTCTGTTCGGCCTGGACCAGTGCGCTCTGGCAATCGCGGGTCAGGCTGATGCCTTGCTCGAACGCGGCCAGCGAGTCTTCCAGCGACAGCTCACCGTTCTCCAGGCGCTCGACCAGGGTTTGCAGATCGGCGAGGGATTGCTCGAAATCAATAGCGGCTTTTTTTCGGGCCATGGCGGCTGTCTCGGTGGCGGTATAAACGGCGCGACACTAGCAGAGCAGGGCGGGGGGAGCAAATCGACAGGGGAAAAGGAGAGGCGGGGACGACTCCGGGTTGGCTTGCGGCGCCCCATGGAGTCGTCTCCCCGGCCCTCGAAAAGAGGCAAATCCAGATGCCGGAAGGCACCCGCTCAGCATGTGCCGACTGGCAAAATGCCAGCCGCGATTCGGACCTCTGAATACACCTTAGACGCAGTCTGTTGTACTGTAAATTTTCTGCAACGCAATCCGTTCAACCGAGTTGGCGAGCCCGTCCTGGGGACCCGCCCAGGGGTATGACATGAACCTGCTGGAAGTGGCTGGCGGCAAACCGATCAAGCTCTGGACCCAAGGTGTGCCGGTGGAAGCCGACGCCCGCCAACAACTGCTCAACATTGCCAAAATGCCGTTCATCTTCAAGCACCTGGCGGTGATGCCCGATGTACATTTGGGCAAGGGCTCGACCATCGGCAGCGTGATCCCTACCCTGGGCGCGATCGTTCCGGCGGCCGTGGGTGTGGATATCGGCTGCGGCATGATCGCCGCACGCACCTCGCTCCATGCCCGCGATTTGCCCGATAACCTGCAACGTTTGCGCAGCGCCATCGAACAGGCCGTGCCCCATGGCAAAACCTTCGGTCGCCGCGACCAGGGCGCCTGGGACAACGTGCCGGCGCGGGCCGACCACGCCTGGCAAGGCCTGGCCACACGCTTCAAGGCCATCACCGACAAATACCCGAAGCTTGAGCGAACCAACAATCGCCAGCACCTGGGTACCCTGGGCAGCGGCAACCACTTCATCGAAGTCTGCCTGGATGAAGCCGACAGCGTCTGGTTCATGCTTCACAGCGGCTCGCGCGGCGTGGGCAATGCCATCGGCAACCTGTTCATCGAACTGGCCCAGGCCGACATGCGCCAACACATCGCCAACCTCCCGGACAAAGACCTGGCCTACTTCAAGGAAGGCAGCCGGCATTTTGCCGACTATGTCGACGCCGTCGAATGGGCCCAGGACTTTGCCCGCCAGAACCGCGCCCTGATGATGCACGCCGTTATTGCTGCAGCGCGTCACGTGCTGGGCAGACCTTTCGACGCCAACCTCGAAGCGGTGAACTGCCACCACAACTATGTGCAGCGCGAACGACACTTCGGCCAGGACATCCTGGTAACCCGCAAGGGCGCTGTGTCAGCGCAAAAAGGGCAGTTGGGCATCATTCCAGGCTCGATGGGGGCGAAAAGCTTCATCGTTCGGGGTCTGGGCAACCCCGAGTCATTCTGTTCCTGCAGCCACGGGGCGGGGCGCGTGATGAGCCGGACCAAGGCCAAGCAGCAGTTCACGCTGCAGGATCAGGTACGTGCCACCGCTCACGTCGAGTGCCGGAAAGACAAGGACGTGATTGACGAGATTCCCATGGCCTACAAGGACATCGACGCGGTGATGCACGCGCAGCGGGATCTGGTGGAGGTGGTACACACCTTGCGGCAGGTAGTGTGTGTGAAAGGTTGAAAGCGCTCTTCAGGTCGGCGTGAGTGAGCCGCGCTGCAGTTCCTGGGTGGTATCGATGATGAAACTGCGCAGCCAGCGGCTATGCGGGTCGTCGTTGTTTTCCACATCCCAGACCATGAATACACGAAAAGCCGGCACAAAAATCGGCACCGGGCTCACGGTCAGCCGGGCAATACGGGCGTAGGACAGAGCGGCAAAGGTCGGTAGGGTGGCGATTACATCGCTGTGGGCCAGGGTCGCCAGCGCGCCACTGAAGTGCGTGAACGACGCCGATACCCGGCGAGCCACGCCTTCGCTTTCCAGCAGGTCATCCACGAACCCCCGGCGTCCGTCGTATGACACCCGTACATGTTCGTGCATCAGGTATTCGTCACGGGTCAGCGGGCTTTTCAGATTGAGCCGCGGACCGTCGTACAAGCAGGAGTAGGACGATGAGAACAACACCTGCGAGCTGTAGTGCGAGGTGAGTTCCTTGGGTTCTGAACACAGCACCAGGTCGATGTCCGGATCTGCCAACGATGTTTTCCACAACGAACTGTTGCTCTGGTGAAAGGCAAATTTCACCGAGAGGCCGCGTGCTTTTGCTTCGTTGACCAGCCTGGGCGACAGGTAACTTTCGATGTCGTCCGATAGCGCAATGTTGAACACCCGGTTGGATGACTCGGCAGAAAACTGCGGCCGTTTGTCGACGATGGTGGCCACCGCCGTCAGGGCTTCAGTGATTTTCGGTGCAATTTCCAGCGCCCGTCGGGTAGGCACCATGCCGGCCCCGGTACGGATGAACAGTTCGTCGTGAAATTGCTCGCGCAGGCGCTTTAGCGAGGAGCTCACAGCGCCTTGGGTCACATGCAGCACCGCTGCTGTACGGGTCACGCTGCGCTCGTTCATCAGGCACTGGAAGACGATAAGCAGGTTGAGGTCGATCCTGCTGATATTAGCAACACTAATCATGGCTATCTCTAGTATTCGTTTGATTAATTTGCTTGGACATTCTTAATCTCAAGCCGCGCAAACACAACAATAAACAGGTGGCTCGGGATGCAAGATTCATTAGTCCAATCGGTACAAGGTGAGCGCGCAGCCTCATCAAACGACGCAGCAGAGTTGCGCAAGCGGGCCATTGCCGTCGGCATTGGCAACTTCATGGAGTGGTTCGACTTTGCCATCTACGGCTACTTTGCCGCCGTTATCGGGCAATTATTCTTCCCTTCCACGGCACCGGGAGTCTCCCTGCTGTCGTCACTGGCAGTGTTTGCCGTGGGTTTTCTTTCAAGGCCGCTGGGCGCCGTGGTACTGGGGCCGATCGGCGACAAGCTGGGGCGTCGAGCGGTACTGATCATCACCGTGTTCGGCATGGGGCTGGCCACCACCCTGATCGGACTGTTGCCCGACTACGCGGCCATCGGCATCGCCGCACCGATTCTGTTGGTGGCCCTGCGCTTTCTGCAGGGCATGATGGTGGGCGGCGAATGGTCCAGCGCCGGGATCTACATCGTCGAAAGCGCACCGGCCAATCGCCGTGCCACGGCGGCCAGCGTGATTACCGGCACGGCGGGCGCTGCATTTCTGTGTGGTACGGCCATTGCCGCCATCATCACGGCCAGCCTGTCGGACGCGGACCTCATGGCGTGGGGCTGGCGCGTGCCCTTCGTTGCTTCCATCGTCATGGCGGGCGTGGCCATGTACATCCGCCGCAAGCTGGGCGACACCCCTGTATATGAAGCGCTGGAGCACAAGCGTGCGACCAATGCCCTGGAGCCCGTGTCGCGCCAGGCCAAGCAACGAGCCTTCGTGATCTCCTTCGCCTTCTCGGCACTGTTCGGGGTGTCGTTGTACTACTTCATCACCTACGCCAACACCCACCTGACTCAAACGGTTGGCCTGGGCAAGTCCACTGCCTTGTGGTTGTGCAGCGTGGCGCTGGTGCTCTACACCCTTTTCAACCCCTGGGTGGGGCGCCTGAGCGATCGCTTTGGCCGTCGCCCGTTCGTACTGGCTTCGGCGGCGGGGCTGACGTTGCTGGCCTACCCGGTATTCCTGTTGATGAACACCGGCAGCTTCGCCGCGATCCTGCTCGGGCTGGTGATCATGGCCGCGCTGGTTGCCATCACCGCCGTGATGGATGTGGTGCTGCTGGTGGAAGTGTTCCCGGCCTCGATCCGCTCCACAGGTGCTGCGGTGGGGCACAACGTCGCGTTGGCACTGCTCGCCGGGCCGGGTCCGTTCATTGCCGTGGCACTCATCCAGGCCACCCACAATCCGAACATTCCTGCTGCGTATCTGGCAGGCGTCTCGCTGGTCTGCTTCATCGTGCTCTGGTTCCTGCTGCCGGAAACCAAGGACCGCGACATCACGCGTGGCTGAATCCGACGCTTACATTACTTCGAGGGAAGACACATGACCAAGGTTGCTGTTGTTCAAGCTTCATCCATTCCATTCGAGCCCCAACAGAGTGCCGAGAAGGCGGCAGGGCTGATTCGCGAGGCTGCCGCACAACACGTCGAGCTTGCGGTGTTCCCCGAGGCGTTCCTCGGTGGATACCCCAAAGGCGCAGCGTTCGGCACGGTGGTCGGCAGCCGCAGTGATGTGGGCCGAGCCCAGTACCTGCGATATGTACAAGGTGCCGTCAGCCTGGACGGTCCCGAGCTGGCCGGGCTCTGCGATGTTGTAGATGAAACCGGGGTCCATGTGGTCATGGGCATCATCGAGCGCCTGGGGCGTACCTTGTATTGCACCGCGGTGACGCTGGCGCCGGGCAAAGGCGTGGCGGGCTACCACCGCAAACTCATGCCGACTGGCCAGGAACGCATCATCTGGGGTTTCGGCGATGGTTCGAGCATTGCACCGGTGGACACACCGTTCGGCCGGCTGGGCACTGTCATCTGCTGGGAAAACTACATGCCGGCCCTGCGCCAGGCAATGTACGCCCAGGGCACTGAAATCTACTGCGCACCCACTGCGGATGATCGTCCCACCTGGGCGTCGTCCATGGTCCACATCGCGCTCGAAGGGCGCGTACCGGTGCTGTCGGCCTGCCAGGCAATTACCTTGGGCGAGTACCCGGCAGCGTATCGCGAAGACTTCGGCCTGACTGCTGGGGAAGAGGACTACATCATGCATGGCGGCAGCATGATCGTCAGTGCCACAGGGCAAGTGCTGGCTGGGCCGGTGTTTGATCAGGAGGCCATTTTATACGCTGAGATCGATTTGGCCGTGGGGCAGGCCAGCAACCTTGATTTTGACGTGTGCGGGCATTACGCACGGCCGGATGTGTTCACGCTCAAGGTGAATACGGCGGCGATGCGGCCGGTGGTGTTCGAGGGGGAGTGAAAAACAGACGGGCATTAAAAAGCCGGCTTGTGGCCGGCGTTGTTTTATGATTCTAGACTGATTTTACGGGGTATTGGAGTCTTTTCAAGACTCTGTCCCCACATTTATCCCCCCACATGCGAAGCGCGTGTGAGGTGGCGGGTCTGGGAGCACCCTTATCGGCTACTCTGTTCTAGCTACCCTATCCTGTGCCCAGATAGCGGTAAAGCTCCCGTAGTTAGACCTTGCCCGCGTATGCCGAGACCCAGAAGGCGGACTAATGGTAGATGTACGTTCTCCTGAGCAACGCCGTGCGATCATGCAGTCTGTCGGAACGGCTCATACAGGCCCAGAAATGACCGTACGTCGGATTCTTCATGGCTTGGGGTATCGGTACAGATTGCATCGTAAGGATTTGCCGGGGAAACCGGACGTTGTCTTTAACAAAAAGCGTAAGGTCATTTTCGTGCATGGGTGTTTCTGGCACGGTCATGGGTGCTCTAAAGGGAGGCTGCCCAAGAGTAGGCTTGACTACTGGGAGCCAAAAATTGCTCGTAACCACCAGCGTGATCAAGACGTCGAAAATGCCCTTCGCTCGCTCGGGTGGCAGGTCTTGACGATCTGGCAGTGTGAGCTCAAGGACCTTCAGGGCGTAGAGGCACGCCTGTCGGCGTTTCTAGGGCCTAGAGAAAAAACCGATCGACATAGGAGGTGAAATCGCGTAAATTCCCCCCTCGTTAAAGGCGATGATGTGCTCGCCGTGGGAGGAATACAGATGACACGACCGATTGGAATTGATCTTTTCGCTGGGGCTGGTGGGATGTCCCTAGGCTTTGAGCAGGCTGGTTTCGACGTGGTGGCGGCCGTAGAGATCGATCCAATCCATGCGGCTGTTCACTCTTACAATTTTCCCAATTGTACGGTAATCCCCCAGTCCGTATCTTCGCTAACAGCCGATGATATTCGTGAGGCTGCCAATATAGGCACTCGAAATGTTGATATTGTCTTTGGCGGCGCCCCTTGCCAAGGGTTTAGCCTAATTGGTCAACGTGCCCTCGATGACCCGCGTAACTCATTGGTAAAAGATTTTGTCCGGATTGTGGTAGGGTTGGACTCTTCGTACTTCGTTTTTGAGAACGTCAAAGGCATTACGGTTGGCAAGCATAAACAATTTCTAGCCGAGTTGATCGAGGAGTTTCAGGGTAAAGGGTATAATGTTTTACCCTGGAAGGTTCTTAATGCTGCGAATTATGGGGTACCACAAGAGCGCGAAAGGCTTATATTGATTGGAGGAAAATGTGGTCTAACGCTTCCGGAATATCCTGCTCCTGTTACCCGATCCCCTCGATCTAATCTGTTGATGGATTCGGAATTGCCGAATGGACCGACCTGCCAAGATGCTCTGGGCGACATCCCGGATGCAGAAGCTTATGAAGAGCTTATGGAGGCGGATTCTGCTGTGGTTCAATGGGGCAAGCCTAGCTCCTACGCGAAAGTTCTTCGAGATTTAGTCTCCGGATCAAATTTTTACGGATATAAAAGAAGTTGGGATAAAAATCTTTTAACGTGCAGCTTGCGCACAAATCACTCAGAGCTTTCTCGAACACGCTTCGCTTCAACTGAGATGGGGCAGATAGAACCGACCTCTCGATTCTTTAAGCTTCACGCTAATGGAGTATCCAATACCTTGCGCGCGGGTACCGATTCTGCGCGCGGTGCTTTCACAAGTCCACGACCTATCCATTACAAGTACCCACGTTGTATAACGGTTCGAGAAATGCTTCGATTACATGGGTTTCCTGATTGGTTTCGGACGCATGTAACGAAATGGCACGGGGCAAGGCAGGTAGGTAACGCTGTTCCACCACCGCTTGCCCGGGCTGTAGCTGCAAGCGTGATTGAGGCGATTGGTTGGGAACCTGCTAGTCCCGACGATACTCTTCTGTTAGGGGATGAAAAGCTGCTTTCTATGGATATGGGGCAAGCGTCTCGCTACTTTGAAATCAATGTGCCCATTAAGCAGCGAGACCGCAAAGGATCACCAAAGCCTAAACAGGTTATGCTTAATTTGGCATAATTAGATACCTTTGACTTTTGGTTGAAGTATAAACATAGCGTCTCGGTGGAATTGCGGGGCGCTAAATTTATCTAGTTCTTGTCTATGCACTGCGGTGAATTCAACAACGTAAATTCCTTTGTTTTTTACAGCCGCAATAGCTACTGGAATTACAAGTTCGGTTTCAGTAGACTCGAAAGCTGCTATGACTTGGCGGCCAATTTGCTCGGTCAGAATTCGTTGATTTCCCTGTTTGGCCTCCACGGTGATTAAAGCATCTGAAGGGCCGCCATCGGGTGTGGTATGTAGTGCGCGAAACAGTGCATCAATCTGGACTTTTCTTAGTTTTATGTCCATCTGAAGATGTGTGAGCTCTAACGCTTCAATTTGGCTGTGCTTAGAGTTGGCGAAGTGGCTTTCTATTACTCGCAGGTTTACTGCTACCTGAAGAAGCCATGACTCATCCGTACGCCCTAATGCCTTAGATGCTAGCGGTAGGCTAAGGCTTTGCACAGGAAAGTTGGGGGTCGACTCAGAAGGGCGAAAATCTTCGTCAAGGCTGTCGAGAGCTCCCTCTATGCCATGAACGAATTCAAAAATGGCACCATCTCCTGTCCTTTGGACACCTCCAATCCCAAGATCTTTCAACCGTTGCGGCCAAATTCTAGATGCGCTTTTTCCTCTTACGATATCTTTCATGAAGTTGTAAGGATTACCGTCTAGCTTCATCTTGGTTCCATGATGCTCTGCGCAGTAGCGTTTTGCTTCTTGGACGTCCTCAGATGTCACCAGGGTGCGGGAAAACTCCTTAGTGGTCTCGTCATATAGCGTCTCGAAAATTCTCTCAATGATTATCGTTTTCTCGCTAGCAGCCATCCATCCAGTCTCCGGCCTGAGTTTTCCAAGGCCGAATGGTAACAAGAAAAGACAAGCACAGGTGGCTCGCTGGGTGCGAGGACGCTGAAAGGGCAGGACAGGGCCGCATTGATGGGCGGATAGAGCCGAAGCGGGTAGGAAGGACACCCGTGCTAAGCGCTCACTCGAAAGAGATCTGCGACCCCTAGCTTTGTTTTTGAGAAGAACGAAAGCGGATTGAAATTTGATCGTTAATCTATTCTGTGGATAGGAACCTTCCTGATTTAAAGTCGTTGGCTGATGGCTGGACGCCACTACGGTGTTCGGCTATGGTTGGGTATGCAGGTGCAAAAGACTCTTATTCTAGATTTTAGGAACTGGTAGATGCGACTTCACAGACTTTGTATTAGCGGTTTCAAACGCCTTCATGATGTCCAAGTAGAATTCGGAAACGCCACCTTTTTAATCGGTGCTAATAATGCGGGAAAAAGCTCTGTCCTAAAGGCTATAGAGTGGCTGCTTTCGAACAATAAAAGAATGGAACCCGGGTACTATTGTTCAGAGGTAGATGAAGACACGGGCGAAAACAAAATAGTTTGTAAAACAATTGTCTTGGAAGCGGAGTTTAGGAACGTACCTGAAAAAGCTTCTGAATGGCGCGGGTTTAAGGGTCGGATATTCAGTTACGATGCAGGCGACTCTGGAGAAAGTGGAAAGTCAATATTCTATCGGAAGACTTATCCGTTGGGTGAGGACGTAAAGATTGAGTTGAAGAGTCTCACTAGGTCAATGAAGGCAGAGTTTGTCGGTCTGCAAAAGCCCGAGGAGTTCATTGCTGCGGGGGCTGAGTCCGCTGTGATAGAAGAAATATTCTCGGTGCTGGATAAAAAGATTTCTGCCGGTGAGAAAGAAAAACTAGAACTTGTTGATGATATTTGGGAGTTGTCTGATGAGCAGCAATGGATAACAAACCCAGGCGGTATCGGAACCGTTGTGTTGTCGAAGTTGCCGTCGGTCCTTATCATTCCAGCTGAAGCAGCCGCTCATGAAATTGATCAAAAAAATGGAGTGTTGCACAAAATACTTAATGAATTGTTTAAGGAGGTTCGTGAAAGTTCGAAGAACTATAAAGATGCTCAGGTCTGTCTTGGTTTGTTAGCAAAGGAGTTAGATCCAGGTGATGCTGGGTCTGAGTTTGGAAAAATGATGTCTGAACTTAATACGGTTCTAGGCGGAGTTTTTCCAGAGTCACGAATATACGCATCCGCAGACTTGTCCAGTCCTGAATCGCTAACTCCGACTTTCGCGATCGAGATGTCTAGTAATGTGAGAACGAGCATCGCCCATCAAGGAACGGGGATGGTCAGAGCGGCAGTTTTTGGCCTATTACGCTTCCGCCAACAGTGGTTAAAAAAACGTGCCGGAAACGATGATCGTGGTCTGATAATTGGTTTTGAGGAGCCGGAAATCTATTTGCATCCTAGTGCGGCAAATCAGATGCGCGATTTAATCTACGAGCTTTCAGATAGTGCTTCGCAAATTGTAGCAACTACACATTCTCCATATTTGATCGACTTGTCAAGAAAGCCGAGGCAAGTGTTGAATCGTTTTCACTATGATAATAATCATACTACGATCCTACCGTTTTCTGTTTCTGAAGAGTTTAAGAAGCTGCAAGGGGATGACAAAGATCAAGTTAAAATGCTTATTAAGCTGGATGATCATGTGTCGAGAATTTTCTTCACAAAAAAAGTTCTTGTGGTTGAAGGTGATACAGAAGAGATTCTTATTAAAGAAGCTATTAGGCGGATGCCGTCTGATATGCGGGTTAGGGTTTTATCTAATACTGAGTTGGTGAAGGCGAGAGGGAAGGCGTCAATTATTGGCTTGGTTAAGTATCTGTCGGCGCTGAAAGTTAATTTCTTTGTTGTGCATGATCGTGATAAAGGCGTGGCAGGCGCTGAAAAGTTTAATGACCCTATCCTTAAGGTTGTTGGAGATAAAGAAAAGGTAATAATGCTAGAGGAGTGTGTTGAGGACTTTCTCGGATATCCGCCGCCAACCTCAGAAAAGCCTTTCAATGCTTACAAGCATTCGATTGGTTGGGGTGAGGATTGGGGTGGAGTGCCAGATAAGTTAAAAGAATTGCTGAAAAAAGCTTATCATCCTTTGATGTAAGTCTGAGTTTTTCATACGTCATAATCCGCCGCCGCGTAACGGGTGGCGGATTATGAGTTGTAGATAGATACTATTATTTTTTCCAAAGGTGGTAGTCGGGATTTAGGCCTATCACATCCTGGCTTGAGTTGTAGCAGAACTCTAATGTGCAGTTATTGGTGACTGAGGCCATTGGGACATATACGGGAAGCCGTTCGCGGCTGACCATGTCGTCCCCTCCATCGATAGTTATTTCACATGAGTCGCCTTGTGGGTCGCACCATACGTCGTATGTGCCCGTTGCTGTCGGTGTTGCAGTCAAACGTGCCGCAGGCTGTGCTGCTACGCTTGCAGCCGCCGCACCGCCAAATAGAGGCCCTGTTCCGGTCTTATAGGCATAGTCTTTACCATCATTCCCTGGGTGCACATAGAAATCTTTAAAGATTGCGTAGTATGTGTCTCTTGGGGCGGAAAACTTTCCCCTGTAATTGCCATCTCGGTCGGTACATTTGTCCTGCGCTTTAGAGCAGCGTATGTATTCAAATGTTTCCTCTTCTTTCATAGTGATTTCACCAGTCTCACGATTCTGGTAACGCACTACGTGTTTTCCAGGGCGACTTTCTTCTAAGCAAAGAGTAAGTGGGAACCCATACATCACCCGTCCGGTGCTTTCGCAGAGGATTACGTCGGACGTTTTGTATTGATCGAACTCTGGATGACCATTTGCGTAGGCATGTGTTGCAAGAAAAACTGTTGCAGCGAGTGCAGTCTTGACGAGGGTTTCCACAATTATTCCTTTATTGGTGGTTGATGGGCTGGATTGGATTAAAGGGGGGCCGCAGATTTTAGATGCCAAAGGCAGGATTTTTTTTAGAAATGGGTCGTAAATGCCGTGGTCGTAAACACATCATAGCGTGACGATTCCATGCATGGGAAGAGTCTCCGTTAGTCATGATAAAAATCGCGATTTGGTCCGTCTGGGGGCTGTAGTACGCGCTCACCGCGTCGCTCTTGGCCTGTCGCAGGAGGCGTTGGCCGATGCAGCTGAAATCGATCGTTCCCACATGGGGAAAATCGAACGCGGCGAGCGAAACGTCACCTTTCTTAACATCCTTCGAATTGCGAACGCCCTCGATCGGAAGCCTTCAGTGCTTCTGGCCGAAGCCGGGCTCTGAGGTTGATCGCTCGGGTAATTGACTGGCTCGATAGCCAGAGGCCTGATATCAAGCAGCGAGTCTTAGCGCCGCGTCCAACGCCCTTTGCTTAATCTGCGCACCATTTCCGAACCAGGCGGAATCCATGCGGTACTCAATGCTGCGCGCTCGACGTTCGTGATCGACATACTCTGTCACAGCGTTGAGCAAGCCCCATGCAGTCCCCTGGGCGGACTTTAGTAAAGCTCCCCGACCTCCGCCTTCGTACAGCCCCTGGACTCTGCGCAATGCCCGCTCGTTTGGAAGGGCTTCGGGCAGTTTCTCATCAGGGGCTACATCACACAGCACGTTCATGAAAAAGCCCATTGCTTCATGCCACTGCACCTTGCGTTCAGTCAGTGCTCGCATGCGGTACATGAACTCGTCCCATTGCGAGACGGCAATGCCTAACTGCTTTTTCACTGCCTGCGAATCGAAGCGGGTGTTATGTGGAACCTTGATCGCACGATTGCTCCCATCCAAGGCGATGGCCAGCGTGTTATTGCAGACTACACGTACGGTAGTTGGAGTGGCGGTAGTAGCTAAGGTGCCGTCGCAGGAGGTAGCTAGCAGAAGGTAGCTATCCACTTGGTCGTTGTCCTTCAGCACCGTGCTTTGCCCGGTACGGGCCAAAGCCCAGAACTTGCGACCCCCCTTCAGCACCCCGGCTGTTTCCAGCTCATACCCCGAGACTTCAGTGAGGTCCCGGTAGAACTCCAGTACTTCACGGGGCTGCACCACCTGGTACCGGCTGGAGACTACTGACAATGGAGCCTTGGTGTCGGATCGGTAAAGTACCTTCTGTTCAGGGAAGGTATAAATTGATCCCAGAGCACCGATGCTGTTGGACTTGAAATGTACCGGGCTGTCTTGGATCTTCCAGTCCATGCCAGCTTCACGCTGCCATACTTCGATTGGTTGTTTCGGGGAAAGGCGTCTTCCCAGGCCATGCCACGGGGTTACGCCAATGTAAGCCATTTGTTCAATGAAATGAGCCATGAGAAATGTCCCTGACGAATGAGCGGAAATAAGGCCGTTTCACCAAAAGCGACGGCTGCTCCAGAAAATTAACGCTTGATGCTGAAGCTGTAACCACAATGCAGGCATTGATAGTTGTTAAGAATCTTTTCATCAATTTGCTCGCCCATCGTAGCGCCAGTTATCCCGCCAGCTACTCCGCCAAATAGTCCACCGACAAGAGCGCCAGCAATACTGCCAATGGCTATCCCTACTGGGCCGCCGACCACGCCTAACACCGCACCGACCTCTGCGCCGGACATAGCACCAGCGGCACCACTGGCAGCACCGCTTGCTGCGCCAATTAATCCCCCTGTTTGTTTTCCAAGATTCTTAGTTGTTACACGACTGGAACTACAATTTGGGCATAGGGTGTACATATGGTTTTCCTTGTTTATTTAATGGTTTCTAGCCGCTAAGAACAGCGGTGGTTCACTTTAATGGTGTGTATTTGAATTATTTTTAAATGTGATTTTTTACCATGTCTGTGACTGGTTTTTATTTTGTTGGTGTGTTGTGCCTTGGGTCTTGAATGTGGTTAGGTTGGTTCTTTAATTGCTGTGCTGGTTGGTTCTTTTGAGAAGCTGGATTGTTGTCGGGTTAGTTCTTATGTCAGGAAATTTTGGGGTAATTTGCTTAGCGTATTTTTTTACGTAAGCACCTTTCTGCACGCGCCTTGGATGATCGCTTACAGTCTGCCCTATAGCTAATTCGGCTGGCTGGAGGTTGGTGATGGATGCAAAAGGTCACGCACCTATGAGGGTGCTTAGGCTAAGGCAAGTGCAGGAGCGTATTGGTTTATCGCGATCCACTATCTATGACCGGATGAATGTTGACTCTCCTCGTTACGACAGTACATTTCCCAAGCCTATGAAAATTGGGTGTTCAGCTGTCGGTTGGTTGGAGGAGAGCGTAAATGACTGGATTCGATCAAAGATGGATGGGGCGTGTCGCGGAAAGACTGAGTGATTGGATTTGCACTAACTCGACAGAGAGTTAGTGTTTAATTGGCTGTTAATCTATGGGCTTTGCTTTGGCTTATGGATTGGGTAGCTTGATTTTGTCGTGGTGCGTGTAGTTTAGTGATTCTGGATTATTTGTTATTAGAATTAGATGATTAGATATTAATTGGGTGTTAGCTATTGGTTGCTGTGTCAATGCCTATGAGTCAGAAGGTGTTAGTCTCCTGTGGTGAGTGTCATGATTGCTGTTGCTTTATTGGACGATGGGGAATGGGCATAAGCCTGTGCGTATCGAGCACAGGTATTTAAGGGTTCGGAAAACATGAAGAAGAAAGAGTTTCTGTCTGTTGAAGCGGCTTTGTTGGAAAGTACAATTACGTATTTCGATACCTGCAATGCTAACGTTATGGCTGTTGGTGGTGAGAGAAACGCTGTACTGAAAATTAAAGATATAGAAAGGTTGGTAAAGGAAATATCTGCTAGTGATGAAGTCCATTTCTATGAAAAAATCAGTCATGGTGTGGCTAGAGCTGATTTGACAAAGACTGGGAAGCGATTATTAATGAATGTGTGGGCATGGGAGGAGATAGAACGTTACTATCCAATCCATGACTTCACTCCAGGCGTAAAGGTTTTTTTCGAGTGTACTAAGGAGTATGCCAGAGCTTTCTATTATCGCAGGAGTCTTCGACTTTTTGATGGTAGTCCTTCGGCGGTTATAGAGTCTCTGAATAACGTGGTTGAGCGTATAAGGTCCATTGTTAGAGGGTGTGCATTTAAGTCTGAGCAAAATGCACATCGTCGGCTTTCAAATAAAAACTACAAGAGCCTGCTTGATTATATCGAGGCTATTTTCGAGAAGCGGTCGCGAGTGCTGGTCTTAAGAATCGACTTGGGTTACTCAAAGCCACTGGTTCAAAGAAGTTTTCGACAGGATCTAAGTTTTGAGGAAGTAAAAAAGCATCGTGAGAAATTATTAAGATTGTTGCGACGTAAGCTGCCAGCTAAAACTTTTCTAGGCCATGCGTGGAAGTTGGAGTTTGGGTTGTCTAAGTCTTATCATTATCACTGTGTGTTTTTTTTGGATGGCTCAAAATTGCGTGAAGATGTCGCTTGGGCAAGGACTATTGGTGAGCTTTGGGCTGAAAGAGCTACAGGCGGGAAGGGGGTGTATTATAACTGTAATCGTGCAAAGGGTAATTATCGCGCCTGTGGGATTGGCATGATTGAGCACACTGATAGAGGCATGCGTAAAAACCTACAAAAAGCGGCGCTTTACCTTACGAAGATAGAGTATTACATACGTATTGCAACTGAGGGGCAGGCTCGGACATTTGGTCGTGGTGAAATGCCTAAAAGAGATAGTAAGAAGATGGGGCGCCCTAGGCAGTCGCCCGTATCTGAGTGTGATGTTTCTACTGTTTGAGCGAGGGAATGATTTCGGCGATGGCTCTCCGAAAGATCTCATCATCTTTTCGCCATCTCCGTAGGGTCTTTGTAATTAGCTCTTTTCTTAGACCGATTTTCTTCATGTCGATAAAATTACCTAGTTCATTTTTGATTGATTCCGCCGCGTGCATAAAGTCGTCCCAGCCGTGTTTGGGACGTTTCTCTATCATGAGAGTTAAAGCGTAGTCTTTCACTTTTTGGAATTTAGCATTGCGGGCATTTGCACCTGCCATCGCTCGACGATGATTTAGAGCTGCTGTGGTGTCTATTACCGTGCTATAGAAGGCATGGGTAGCAGCACCTTCTGCGCTTGCGCTAGCATGAGTAATTAAAGGCCAGCTTCGATTATGATCTCCAGAGCTAAGAGCCTGCTGTGCCAATTCGTTGAGAATGCAAGCGTAAAGGAAAGGATACTCTGCGCTCATTTTATTGGCAGCGATATGTTGCAGCCTCAGATCGTCAAGCAAGGCTTCGGTAATATCGCCGTTTTTTATGCTCTCCCTTAGTGCTAGGATGAATTCATCGAATCGGGAGTTTTCAAATAGGTTTTCGTGCGTGTCACGAAGAGACTCCCAGGTTCTTGAAATAATTACCTCTGGTGAAGTTTTGGACAAATCTTTAAAAAGCATTTATTCCTCTCTTTTCACTGCTGGCTGAGCCTGAGTTTTACTTAGGAAATTGGCCCATTCGATCATCAGTGCGCGTCGCTTGTCGAGAAAATCGGAGCGAGAGTATGCCCCTTCGGTTTGGCCGCGTTCGTCGTGAGCAAGCGCCATTTCGCATACTTCGCGAGGATAATTTGTGCTTTCGCCTGCCCAGTCACGAAATGAGGATCGAAAGCCGTGTCGGGTAATATGTTTGTAATCCATGCCATGTAGCAGAGTGCGTATGGCATTGGCGTGCATTACCCCTGTCTTGCCTTGGCCAGGGAAAAGAAAGGGGGATCCTGATTCTCTCGGAATGCTTTGAACTAGCTCCACGACTTGATCGGGTAGTGGGATTACAAAGGCCACCCGCATTTTCATGCGCTCTTCAGGAAGAGACCAGGTGGCTGCATTAAGGTCGAACTCGTCCCAATGTGCGAATCTCACCATGTGAGCGCGTGCGCCTGTCATTATCAGGAGCTGAGCGGCCAACGACGCTGGCGCGGTGCTTGCTCTGAGTTTGGCCATTAGGGCAGGGACATCCTGCCAGCGCAGAGCTTCAAAGTGCTCTCGTTTTCGGGCTTTTTTCTTTTCAGCACGGCTGAGCAGATTGTCCAAGTGTCCCCGCCAGCGAGCCGGATTTTCTCCCTGGCGTAGGCCGCGTGCTTTTGCCGCGTCTAGAATCTGCTCAATCTGCCCGCGCACTTCATCGGCTGTGCGGGTTTTGGTCTGCCAGATAGGTTGAAGGACCTTAAGTACTTGAGGTGTGTCAATTTCATCAGCAGGAAGCCTACCAATGTGCTCAAACGCATACAGCTCAAGCTTGCGTAACCAGCCTTTGCGCCACTTATCCGACCAAGAGGCGCTGTGTGCATCGCAGTAGTCTTTCGCGATGGCCTCAAATTTTAGCTGTTTCGCCTCACTGGCTTTCTGAGCTTCGCGCTGTGCTGCTCGTTCGATATCACGGGCAGCTAGCGGATCTATTCCGTTGCTTAGTAGGCTGCGCTTGGCACTGGCTTCAAGCCTAGCTTTCTTGAGACTTACCTCAGGAAATGAGCCCAATCCCATCTCCCTTCGCCGACCTGCCAGTTGGTAGCGAAGCAACCAAGATTTACGCCCGGTAGGTTTGACGACCAAGCGAAGCCCATCACCATCTTCATAGGTGCCGGGTTCGGTCAGGTTTTCGACTTGTTTAGGATTCAGCTTACCCATTGGATTTCCCCTGTCGTCCCTCGTCCCCCCATCGGGCCCCCCACTTCATCGTCGGATGAGGTCAAATGGCGTTGAACACCATCGGACACGGGAGCGCCTGAAACGCGCATGATAGCTAGGCTATCGGCAGGATTTTCGGATGGGATAGGATTATTTCGGACAATTAAAAAGCCGGCTTGTGGCCGGCTTCCAGGGGACGGCCTTGGCTAATTTTTGGTAAGCCGCAACCGCCTTCAAAACGTTATCCGGTACAAGGACCGGTACGGCGGACAAGCTGTGTGTCGTCTCGCCGGGCCCCTGGGCGTGCATGGCAGGCCGGGGGCGAAATGTGCGGCGTAGCATACTGGGAATGAGGCGCAATGCCCAGCACAAATTCATTGCGTACGCTCAAGCCGGGCGGCTGTCGCGTAGATGGCCCCACCAGAATACCCAGCCGAGTACGCTTAGTTTCTGGCTTTTGAGTTGGGCCGGGCTGTAGGTTTCGGTGGGGTGCTCATCACTGTCGTGGCTGTGCAGGCGCAAGGCTCCGTTGGGTTGTTGGCTGAGGCTGTGAACGCGTACGCGGCCATTGTGCAGCAAGGCGTAGATCTCGCCCTCCACCACGTGGGTCAGGCCGCAATCGACGGCCAGTGTGGTGCCGCGAGGCAGCAAGGGGCTCATGTTGGACGTGGGCATGCTCAGGCACAGGGCCAGGCTCGGGTCGACACCCAGGCTGTCGAGGGCGCGGATCGGCAGGCGCAGGTAGCGGTCGGGGATAGGTTTCAGTTGTTTGGTCTGGATGCCGAAGAACGGCAACTGGATGTCATTGTGATTGTGGGCGGCCAGCAGGCTCGGGGGTACAGGCTCGGTACCGGGTGCGCGGGGCGCGGGGTTCAAGCGAGGTAGAGGGTTGGGGTGCTTGGGGCCTTCGCCGGTGCGTAGCCATCGGCTGCGTACGCAGAGCAGGTCGGCAATTTCGTCCAGGCGGGCGAAGGGCACGCCACGTCTGAACCAGTTGTTGACGTGCTGTGGGGTCACTTTGCGCTGTGCGGCAAAGTCGGAAGGGGTCAGGTTGCACTCGTGCAGGAGCACTTTGAGACGATCACCAGATGTATTCATGGCGCCTGAGTTTAGTGGGCGCGCCTGGCTTGGGAAATAAACATGAAGTTCATTTTCAAGGCCCGAAGTTGGCGGTTTTACAGGCGCTGCCTTAGGGCGTTGTAGGACTTGTTCCCAAAAAACAGAAAACCCCGCAAAGGCGGGGTTTCTTGTTGGGCGTTTGCTTAGCCTTTGTAGGCAGCAACGGCCTTGGTGATCTCGGCGCGGGCGGCGTCTGCGTTGCCCCAGCCATCGATCTTGACCCATTTGCCTTTCTCGAGATCCTTGTAGTTCTCGAAGAAGTGCTTGATCTGTTCCAGCAGCAGGGCTGGCAGGTCGGTGTATTCCTTGATGTCGACGTACAGCTGCGACAGCTTGTCGTGCGGTACGGCGATGACTTTGGCGTCGCCGCCGCCGTCGTCGGTCATGTTCAGGATGCCGACCGGACGGGCACGGATGACCGAGCCAGGAGCAACTGGGTACGGAGTCACGACCAGCACGTCGAGGGGATCACCGTCGTCGGCCAGGGTGTTCGGGATGTAGCCGTAGTTGGCCGGGTAGAACATCGGGGTGGCCATGAAACGGTCAACGAACAGGCAGTCGCTGTCTTTGTCGATCTCGTACTTGATCGGCGCGTGGTTGGCTGGAATCTCGATGGCGACGTAGATGTCGTTCGGCAGGTCTTTGCCAGCCGGAATCTTGCTGTAGCTCATTGGGCAGTGCCCCCATGTTTGGCCAAAAATTGGTCGCGATTATAGGCACATTCCGTCCTGCTTGCCACGTTCGCCCGGATGTCCGGCAGTGTCAGTCAGGTGCCTGCTGATAGTGGGGGTGATCGCGCTGCAAAAGCTGCAGGCGCGCCAACGGGTCCTGGCGATAGAAACCGCACAATTGCTGGTACACCGCAGGGTAGGCGGCGTTGAGCAGGTCCGGAGCGCTGAAGAAGTATTCGCTGGTGACGGCGAAGAATTCGGCCGGGTTTTCCGCCGCATAGGGGTCGATGGCGGTCTCGGCGTCGGGGTTGCGGTCGAGCTGGCGGTTGAGGTCGTCGTAGGCTTCCTGCATGGCCTGGGCCCAGTCGCTGATGCGCATGTCGTTGTGCAGCGGCGGCAGGCCGTTGGCATCGCCGTTGAGCATGTCGAGTTTGTGCGCAAGCTCATGGATGACCAGGTTGTAGCCCTCCCAGCCGCCGCTGGCCAGCACCCCAGGCCAGGCCAGGATCACCGGGCCCTGTTGCCAGGCTTCGCCGCTGTGCTCGCCGTTCCACTCGTGTTCTATGCCGCTGGCATCACGGTGGCGCTGGGGGCTGACGAAGTCGTCGGGGTAGAGAATGATCTCGTGAAAGCCCTGGTACCAGTTCAGTGCGCCCAGATGCAGCAGCGGCAACTGGGCCTGGGCGGCGAGAAACAGGCGTTGCTCGCCATCAAGCTTCACTCCCGGCAGCGGGCTCAGGTGCTTCTCGTCCAGGAACAGGATGCTCGCTTCAAGTAGCCAGCGGTCCTCATCGGCGCTCAGGCCGTCGAGGATCGGCAGGCGCTCGCGAACCCGTTGCCAACGCTGCGGGTCGACGGGGTGGCGAGCCAGGGTGCGACGACGGCGCCAGGCGCTGAGCGACCACATGGCCAGGCTTAGTTGGCCTTGGCGGTGCGATGCATGCGGCTGCGCACCAGACCGATGATCATGGGTACCAGCGACAGGATGATGATGGCCACGATCATCAACGACAGGTTCTGCTTGATGAACGGTACGTTGCCGAAGAAGTAGCCCAGCGTCACCAGGCCCCCGACCCACAGTACGGTGCCGGCCACGCTGAAGCCGAGGAACCGTGGGTAATGCATTTTCGCGATGCCGGCGACGAACGGTGCGAAGGTGCGCAGGATCGGCAGAAAGCGCGCCAGGGTGACGGTCTTGCCGCCGTGGCGCTCATAAAATTCGTGGGTCTGCTGCAGGTAATCGCGGCGGAAGATCTTCGAATTGGGGTTGCGGAACAAGCGTTCGCCGGCGGTTCGGCCAATCACATAGTTAGTGCTGTCACCGAGTATGGCTGCTGCCATCAGCAGGCCGCCGAGCAACACCGGGTCCATGCCGCCGCCTGCCGCAACGGCACCGGCGATGAACAGCAGGGAATCACCAGGCAGGAATGGCATGACCACCAGGCCCGTTTCGCAGAAGATCACCAGGAACAGGATGGCGTAGATCCACCCGCCGTAATTGTTGACCAGCAAATCGAGATAGGCGTCGAGATGCAGGATAAGGTCCAGCGGGTTGAAGTCCATGTACAGCACCTGTGTTCTTGACCCGAGCGACGGGCTGGTAATGACGGGTAATGCGACTGTATGAGGGGGCTACCCAGGAAATGGGTAAAGTTTCACACATAATGGGGAGGCGCATTATACGGCGGCAACAAGAATGTGCCTGCGCAGTTTGTAGCGGCGGATTTCCAAAAATTATCAGGCAGGCCATGGGCCTGCCGTGAAGAGGGGGTCAGTCGGCGTTGATGGGCAGGATGTAGCTCTTGAACTCGGTGTCCTCACGAAAGCCGATGGATTCGTAGGTTTTCATCGCCACTTCATTGTCGTTGCTGGTCGAGACCCGCATGCGCACGGCGTTGGTGTCCTTGGCCATCTGCTTGGCCTCGCGCATCAGATGGTCAGCCACCAGCATGCGCCGGGAGTCTTCCGCCACATAGATATCGTTGAGAATCCACACACGCTTGAGCGAGAGCGACGAAAAGCTCGGGTATAGCTGGCAGAACCCCATCAGCTTGCTGTCGTCATCATCCGGCAGGGCCAGGTAGATCACCGACTCGCCACGTTCCAGGCGCTTTTTCAGGAATTTGCGCGAGGAGTCCGGGAAGGGCAGTTGCCCATAGAACTCGCGGTATTTGACGAACAGCGGGGCAAGCAGGTCCAGATGTTCCAGGGTTGCTTTGATGATTCGCATAAGCAGGCCTCAGGGTCCATGGGAGAGTGCGGCGAATCGCCGGCAGCCTTGGCAGATGCTGCCTGAAGGCAATTAGAAAGTGCAATCTACGAACCCAGCGCTTTCACGGTTTGCTGAGCAGGAAATTGCCTTTGGTTGGTGTGTCGGCTTCTGACTCCAGCGTGTGTACTTGCGCTTCGTCCTTCAGGTTGACCCCGGACAGCTGTCGGCGGCAGGCCTCTCGCATGAGGTACAGCAGGCGATGTGCCGCCATGCCATAGCTCAGGCCTTCCAGGCGCACGTTGGAAATGCAGTTGCGGTAGGCGTCGGTGAGGCCGACCTTGGGGTTGTAGGTGAAATACAGCCCCAGGCTGTCTGGCGAGCTCAAGCCCGGGCGTTCGCCGATCAGGATCACGGTCATTTTCGCCCCCAGCAGTTCGCCCACCTCGTCGGCTACCGCGACGCGGCCTTGTTCCACCAGTACCACGGGAGAGGTGGACCAGCCGTCGGTAGCGGCCTGTTCTTCGAAACGTGCCAGAAATGGCAGGGTATGGCGGTGTACGGCCAGCGCCGAGAGCCCGTCGGCAACCACGATGGCGAGGTCGACCCCGCCCGGATTGGCCTGGGCATGCTCGCGCAGTTGCTGGGCCGAGTCGTCGTGCAGGCGCCGTCCCAGGTCAGGGCGTTGCAGGTAGCTGTGTCTGTCTGCAGCTGCGCTGTGCAGCAACAGGCTGTCGCGACCGCGCTCACTGAGTTGGGTGCGCAGGCCCTGGTGATCGAAGGCCAGGTGCACCGCATCGCGGGCCTGGGCGTGGGCGAACTGGAAGTCCAATTGGGCGCCGGTGGGCAGGCTGGTACCCGTGCGGCCCAGGGCGATACGCGCCGGGGTCAGGCGACGCAGTTCCAGCCAGGGGTTGGCGCTGTTGTCGTGCTGTGGAGTGTTGGCCATGTTCGACTCGCTTATCCCAGTTGTGCCAGGGCCTGGCGGAAGGCCGGCGGCAGGTTGTCGCCGAAGCGCACCCGGCCGTCGGCCTGGGTGAAGATACCCATGCGCGCCAGCCACGCCTCGAATTCCGGCGCCGGTTTCAAGCCCAGAGTCTGGCGGGCATACAGCGCGTCATGGAAGGAGGTGGTCTGGTAGTTGAGCATGATGTCGTCGGAGCCGGGGATGCCCATGATGAAGTTGATGCCGGCTACGCCCAGCAGGGTCAGGAGCATGTCCATGTCGTCCTGGTCGGCTTCGGCATGGTTGGTGTAGCAGATATCGCAGCCCATGGGCACGCCCAGCAGCTTGCCGCAGAAGTGATCCTCAAGGCCGGCGCGGATGATCTGCTTGCCGTTGTACAGGTATTCCGGGCCGATGAAGCCGACTACGGTGTTCACCAGGAACGGTTTGAAATGCCGGGCCACGGCGTAGGCGCGGGTTTCGCAGGTTTGCTGGTCGACGCCATGGTGGGCGTTGGCCGACAGGGCGCTGCCCTGGCCGGTCTCGAAGTACATCAGGTTCTGCCCCAGGGTGCCGCGTTTGAGGCTGAGGCCTGCGTCATAGCCTTCCTTCAGCACATTGAGGTTGATGCCGAAACTGGCGTTGGCCGCCTCGGTACCGGCAATCGACTGGAATACCAGGTCCAGTGGCACGCCGCGATTGATCGCTTCGATCGAGGTGGTCACGTGGGTGAGTACACAGGCCTGGGTGGGGATGTCATAGCGCTGGATGATGGCGTCGAGCATTTCCAGCAGCGCGCAGATCGAGGCGATGCTGTCGGTGGCCGGGTTGATGCCGATCATGGCGTCGCCATTGCCGTACAGCAGGCCGTCGAGGATGCTCGCTGCGATGCCGGCGGGCTCATCGGTGGGGTGGTTGGGCTGCAGACGGGTCGACAGGCGCCCGCGCAGGCCCATGGTGCCGCGAAAACGGGTGACCACGCGGATCTTCTGGGCCACCAGTACCAGGTCCTGCACCCGCATGATTTTCGACACCGCTGCGGCCATTTCCGGGGTCAGCCCCGGCGCCAGCGCGCGCAGGGTGTCTTCGTCGGCAGCTTCGCTCAGCAGCCAGTCACGCAGGCCACCCACGGTCAGGTGGCTGACCGGGGCGAAGGCCTGGGCGTCATGGGTGTCGATGATCAGTCGGGTGACTTCGTCTTCCTCGTAAGGGATCAGTGCTTCAGTCAGAAAATGCTTGAGGGGGATGTCGGCCAGGGCCATTTGTGCCGCAACCCGTTCACCGTCGTTGCTGGCCGCCACGCCGGCGAGAAAGTCGCCCGAGCGGGCGGGACTGGCCTTGGCCATGACCTCTTTGAGGCTGTCGAAGCGGTAGGTCTGCTGACCTGCCGTGTGTACAAAACTTGCCATACAGAATCTCCAGAACGCCGCAGGGCAGGCCTGCGGCGGAGGTGGCATCGATCAGTGCAGGGCCTCTTCGGCCTTCTGGATCGCTGCGAATTCTTCTTCCGGTGTCCCGGCTACCAGGTGGTGCCGACTGTAGAAAGCAAAGTAGGCAATCAATACCCCATAAATCACCGCCGCGCCAATCACGACCCGCGGATCGACCAGAAAGCCTGCGACGACTGCAATGCAGGCCAGCACCAGGGCCACACCGGAGGTAAAGGTCCCGCCCGGCGTACGATACGGACGCTCCATTTTGGGGCGCCGAATGCGCAGGGTGATGTGCGCCGCCATCATCAGTACATAGGACAGCGTAGCGCCGAACACCGCCACCAGGATCAACAGGTCACCCTGGCCGGTCAGTGACAGTGCGAAACCGATGATCCCCGGGATCACCAGAGCCAGCACTGGCGCTTTGCTCTTGTTGGTTTGCGAGAGCTTGCGCGGCAGGTAGCCAGCGCGGGACAGGGCAAAGATCTGTCGTGAGTAGGCGTAGATGATCGAGAAGAAACTGGCGATCAGGCCGGCCAGGCCTACCAGGTTGACGAAGCCGCCCATCCAGGTATTGCCGCCGTAGGCTTTGGACAGCGCTTCGACCAACGGGTTGCCGGAAGCCTTCAGGGCTTCTGCACCGGCGCCGCCCGGGCCGACCACCAGGATCAGCAAGGCAAAGGCCAGCAGCACCAGCATGGCGCCGATCAGGCCGCGCGGCAGGTCGCGCTTGGGGTTCTTGGTTTCTTCGGCGGCCAGCGGCACACCTTCGACCGCCAGGAAAAACCAGATCGCGTAGGGGATTGCCGCCCACACGCCCACGTAGCCGAACGGCAGGAAACTGCTGGCGCCGACGGCGTCTGTCTGGGCAATGTCGAAGAGGTTGTTCACATCGAAGTGCGGCACCATCGCCACCAGGAACACGCCCAAAGCAATGGCTGCCACGGCAGTGATGATGAACATCAGCTTGAGCGCTTCACCCACGCCGAAAATGTGGATGCCGATGAAGATGATGTAGAAGGCCAGGTAGATCATCCAGCCGCCGATACCGAACAATGACTGGCAATAAGCGCCGATGAACACGGCAATGGCGGCCGGGGCAATCGCATACTCGATAAGGATCGCGGTACCGGTCAGAAACCCGCCCCAGGGCCCGAACGCGCTACGGGCAAAGCCATAGCCGCCACCCGCAGTAGGGATCATCGAAGACAGTTCGGCCAGTGAAAAACACATGCACAGGTACATGGTGGCCATCAGCAACGTGGCCAGGAACATGCCGCCCCAGCCACCCTGGGCCAGGCCGAAGTTCCAGCCGGCGTAATCGCCGGAAATCACATAGGCGACCCCCAACCCCACCAGCAGTACCCAGCCTGCCGCGCCCTTTTTCAGTTCACGTTGTTGAAAGTAGTCGGAGCCGACCTTCTCGAAGTCGACAGAAGAGCCTGCCGGCGCGCTGCCGGTATGATCGCTTGGCATAGGGTTCACCTGTTTTTTTTATCGTCACCGGCGGATGCCGGCCTGTGGTGATGGTCTTGCAGGAAGCGAGCC
Source organism: Pseudomonas vranovensis (assembly GCF_040438935.1). Taxonomy (NCBI): domain Bacteria; kingdom Pseudomonadati; phylum Pseudomonadota; class Gammaproteobacteria; order Pseudomonadales; family Pseudomonadaceae; genus Pseudomonas; species Pseudomonas vranovensis. The sequence goes on from NZ_CP159259.1 coordinate 5,589,725, forward strand.
AGAGCGGTCCCGGGGTTGGGACCGCCCTGTTGCCGGGTTAGAAGAAGCCCAGCGGGTTGATGTCGTAGCTCACCAGCAGGTTTTTGGTTTGCTGGTAGTGATCGAGCATCATTTTGTGGGTTTCACGACCGACGCCGGATTTCTTGTAGCCACCGAACGCGGCATGGGCCGGGTACAGGTGGTAGCAGTTGGTCCACACGCGGCCGGCCTTGATGCCGCGACCCATGCGGTAGGCGCGGTTGATGTCGCGGGTCCATACGCCGGCACCCAGGCCAAACTCGGTATCGTTGGCAATTGCCAGCGCCTCGGCTTCGTCCTTGAAGGTGGTGATGCTCACTACCGGGCCGAAAATTTCTTCCTGGAACACACGCATCTGGTTGTTGCCCTTGAGCAGGGTCGGCTGGATGTAGTAGCCGGTCGACAGGCTGCCTTCGAGTTTTTCCACTTTGCCGCCGGTGAGCAGTTCGGCGCCTTCTTTCTCGGCGATTTCCAGGTACGAGAGGATCTTGTCGAACTGCTGCTCGGAGGCCTGGGCGCCGACCATGGTGTCGGTGTCCAGTGGGTCACCGCGCTTGATCTGTTTGATCTTCTTCATCACCTCCTGCATGAAGGCGGGGTAGATCGACTCTTGCACCAGTGCCCGCGACGGGCAGGTGCACACTTCACCCTGGTTGAAGAAGGCCAGTACCAGGCCTTCGGCGGCCTTCTCGATGAACGACTGCTCGGCCTGCATGATGTCTTCGAAGAAGATGTTCGGTGATTTACCGCCCAGTTCCACGGTGGACGGGATGATGTTCTCGGCGGCGCACTTCATGATGTGCGAGCCCACCGGGGTTGAGCCAGTGAAGGCAATTTTGGCGATGCGCTTGCTGGTGGCCAGGGCTTCACCGGCTTCACGGCCGTAGCCTTGCACCACGTTGAGCACGCCCGGGGGCAGCAGGTCGCCGATCACTTCCATCAGCACGCTGATGCCCAGGGGGGTCTGCTCGGCGGGTTTGAGGACCACGCAGTTGCCGGCCGCCAGTGCGGGAGCGAGTTTCCATGCCGCCATCAGGATCGGGAAGTTCCAGGGGATGATCTGGCCGACCACACCCAGGGGCTCATGAATGTGGTAGGCCACGGTGTTGCCGTCGATTTCCGCAGCACCGCCTTCCTGGGCGCGCAGGCAGCCGGCGAAATAACGGAAGTGGTCAGCGGCCAGGGGGATATCGGCGTTCAGGGTTTCGCGGATGGCCTTGCCGTTGTCCCAGGTTTCGGTGATGGCCAGCAGTTCGAGGTTCTGTTCGATGCGGTCGGCGATCTTCAACAGAATGAGCGAGCGCGCCTGGGCCGAAGTCGTGCCCCAGGCGTCGGCGGCGGCATGGGCGGCATCCAGGGCCTTTTCGATGTCTTCGGGACCGGAGCGTGGGAACTCGGCAATCAATTGCCCGTTCACCGGCGAGACGTTTTCGAAGTACTGCCCGTTTACCGGCGCAACGAACTCGCCACCAATGTAGTTCCCGTAGCGGCTCTTGAAGGAAACCTTGGCGCCTTCGGTACCGGGATGTGCATAACGCATGGTGTGTCTCCTGGCTATTGTGCTTGTTGGGGAGGATATGAAGCATAGAGCAAGGGTTGGGCCAGTGTTTTCGGTGCCTTGTAAATCAATGGCTTGCGATGGGTTCGGCACTATGTGAAGAGGGCTGTGTGGCAGCGCTGATACAGCGTGCGTGACACTTTGTACCGCTGATGGCACAGCCAGTGACCCAGCGGTCAAGCGAACATTGCAATGCCGGGGCGGGTGGAGGATGCTGGGCTTATCTCGTCTGCGGAGAACAATAAAAAGTGCAGAACAATCACCTCAGCCGGCATGCCCGGCAAGTGCTCACGGTGACTCAGGGCAAGGCGCACACACAGGGGCCAGGCAGTGATCCCTCGATTGCCCGCTCATGGCTGCGCTGCCTCGAGGACTACCATCTGGACCCGGCCCAGAGCATGGCCCCGACCGTGCTCGAGCATGGCCGCGTGCTGGAGAGCCGCGAGCGCCTGCAGCAGGTGCTGCAGATTGCCGGCACCGAGATGAACAGCCTGCATCAGCAGTTGTCGGGCGCCGGGCATGCGGTACTGTTGACCGATGCCCGTGGGGTGATCCTCAATTGCGTTACCGCGCCGACCGAACGGCGTATTTTCGAGCGCGCCGGGCTGTGGCTCGGCGCTGACTGGAGCGAAGCCCGCGAGGGCACCAACGGCATTGGCACCTGCCTGGTCGAGCGTCAGGCGCTGACCATTCACCAGGATGAACATTTCCGTGGCCGGCATACCGGCCTGACTTGCTCGGCTAGCCCGGTCTTCGACCCTCATGGTGAACTGCTGGCGGTACTCGACGTGTCTTCGGCGCGTCCTGATGTGTCGCGTCAGAGCCAGTTCCACACCATGGCGCTGGTCAACCTGTCGGCGAAAATGATCGAGAGCTGTTATTTCCTGCGCTATTTCGAGAACCAATGGCTACTGCGCTTTCACCTTCAGGCTGAGTCGGTCGGATTGTTCAGCGAAGGGCTGCTGGCGTTTGATGGCGATGGGCGGATTTGCGCGGTCAACCAGAGTGCCTTGAACCTGCTCGGCACCATCCGTGGTGGTGTGCTGGGCAAGCCGGTCGAGATGTTCTTCGACTGTGCGCTGGATGAGCTTTTCAGCCGTTCGACGGCGCAGGCCAGCAACAGTTGGCCATTGCGCACCCGCGACGGCCGCTTGTTGTTCGCCAGCCTGCGGGGCCAGGTTCGCAACCCGGTAGTGCCTTCATTGGCGACCCCGGCACCTGCTGCCAAGGTAGAGAAGATCGGGGCGATCTGTTTGCTCGACCCGCTGTTGCAGAACGATTTCCGCCGGGCCGTGCGGGTGTTCGAGCGCGATGTTCCCTTGTTGATCAATGGTGAGACCGGCAGTGGCAAGGAGGCCTTCGCCAAGGCCGTGCACCAGGCCAGCCAACGGTGCGACAAAGCGTTTGTGGCCCTGAACTGTGCCTCCATTCCAGAAAGCCTGATCGAGAGCGAGCTCTTCGGGTACCGCGGCGGCAGTTTCACCGGTGCCCGCAAGGAGGGCATGCGCGGCAAGCTGCAGCAGGCTGACGGCGGCACCTTGTTGCTGGATGAAATTGGCGACATGCCGCTGGCCTTGCAGACCCGCCTGCTGCGGGTATTGGAAGACCGCATGGTGGTGCCGATCGGGGGCGAGCCGCAGGCGGTCAACGTGCGCATCATCAGTGCCACCCACCGCAACCTGCTGGAACGGGTGGAGGATGGCAGTTTCCGTGAAGACCTTTATTACCGTCTCAACGGCCTGGAAATCGAACTGCCTGCCTTGCGCGAGCGTAGCGACAAATCCCAGTTGCTTGATTTCATTCTGAACGAGGAGGCCGGTGGCCAGGTTGTCAGCCTGGAGCCTTTGGCGCGACAGGCACTGCTGGCGTTCGCCTGGCCTGGTAACGTGCGGCAATTGCGTAATGTGCTGCGTACATTGGTGGCGCTGTGTGATGACGGCGTTATCCGCCATGCCGACCTGCCACCCACGGTAGGAGCGACGGTGCGAGGTCTCGACGTGTCCCGCGATAACGGTATTTCCGAAACGACTCATCGCGGGGCAAGCCGAGGTGCCGCACCGCCGCTGCTACAGTGCGCCGAGCGTGATGCATTGCTTGCCACCCTTGAACAGCAACGCTGGCACATGACCCATGTCGCCGCGCAGTTGGGTGTCAGCCGCAATACCTTGTATCGAAAACTTCGCAAGCACGGTATCGCCCGCAGTCTTTGAGCGAAACACAGGATGCGATTTCCTGTGCGCTGGGCTACCCTGCCTCGACGTTTTGCGAGGTCGATCATGCACATTCATATTCTTGGTATTTGCGGCACTTTCATGGGTTCGCTGGCGGTGCTGGCCAAAGAGCTCGGTCATCGCGTCACCGGCTCCGACGCCAATGTCTATCCCCCCATGAGCACCCAGCTTCAGGCCCAGGGCATCGAGTTGACCCAGGGCTATGACGCCGCCCAACTGGACCCGGCGCCAGATCTGGTGGTGATCGGCAATGCGCTGTCGCGCGGCAACCCTGCCGTGGAGTACGTGCTCAACAAGGGCCTGCCGTATGTGTCGGGCCCGCAGTGGCTGGCCGACCATGTGCTGCAAGGTCGTTGGGTGCTGGCGGTGGCGGGTACCCACGGCAAGACCACTACCAGCAGCATGCTGGCCTGGGTGCTGGAACATGCCGGTATGAGCCCGGGCTTCCTGATTGGCGGTGTGCCACAGAATTTCTCGGTGTCGGCGCGCTTGGGCGGCACACCGTTCTTCGTGGTCGAGGCCGACGAATACGACAGTGCCTTCTTCGACAAGCGTTCGAAATTTGTCCACTATCGCCCGCGTACCGCGATCCTCAACAACCTTGAGTTCGATCACGCGGATATCTTCCCTGATCTGGCAGCGATCGAGCGGCAATTCCATCACTTGGTACGTACCATTCCGAGTGAAGGGCTGGTCATTCATCCAACCACCGAGCTTGCGATCGAGCGGGTGATCAAGATGGGTTGCTGGACACCGGTGCAAACCACCGGTGAAGGCGGGCAGTGGCAAGTCAAGTTGCTCAGTGCCGACGGTTCACGTTTTGAAGTCAGCTTCGAGGGCGAGGTTCAAGGTGTAGTCGAGTGGGAACTGACCGGCCAGCACAACGTTGCCAACGCCCTGGCGACCCTGGCCGCGGCTCGCCATGTGGGTGTGGTGCCGGCGATGGGTATTGCCGCTTTGAGTGCTTTCAAGAGCGTCAAGCGTCGCATGGAGAAAGTCGCCGAAGTGCAGGGCGTGACCATCTATGACGACTTCGCGCACCATCCGACGGCCATTGCCACCACCCTCGACGGCCTGCGCAAGCGCATTGGCGATGCACCGTTGATCGCGGTGATCGAGCCTCGCTCCAACTCGATGAAGCTGGGCGCGCACCGCGATGGTCTGCCGGAAAGCGTCAACGATGCCGATCAGGTCATCTGGTATGCACCGCCCAACCTGGGCTGGGACCTTGCCGCCACTGCCGCCGAGTGTAAGGTGCCTGCCGTGGTTGCCGACAGCCTTGAAGCGATCATCGAGCGGGTCAAGAGCCAGGCCAAGCCCGGCACCCAGGTGGTGATCATGAGCAACGGCGGTTTTGGTGGGCTGCACGACAAGCTGGCCGAGGCGCTGAAATGAGCGGGCCGGAACGCATCACCCTGGCCATGACCGGGGCTTCGGGGGCGCAGTACGGACTGCGCCTGCTCGACTGCCTGGTGCGCGAAGACCGGGAGGTGCACTTTCTGATCTCCAAGGCCGCGCAACTGGTGATGTCGACCGAGACCGACGTGGTGCTGCCGGCCAAGCCTCAGGCGATTCAAACCTTTCTCACCGAGTACACCGGCGCTGCCGCCGGGCAGATTCGTGTGTACGGCAAGGAAGACTGGATGTCGCCAGTGGCCTCCGGTTCCGGTGCCCCCGCAGCGATGGTGGTGGTGCCGTGCTCTACCGGCACCCTGTCGGCGATTGCCGCGGGCGCCTGCAACAACCTCATCGAGCGGGCTGCCGACGTCACCCTCAAGGAGCGTCGGCAGTTGATCCTTGTGCCGCGTGAAGCACCGTTCTCCACCATTCACCTGGAGAACATGCTCAAGCTGTCGAACATGGGGGCGGTGATCCTGCCTGCGGCGCCGGGGTTCTATCACCAGCCGCAGACCATCGATGACCTGATCGATTTTGTCGTGGCACGGATTCTCAATCTGCTGGACATCCCGCAGGACATGCTGCCGCGCTGGGGCGAGCATCACTTCGGCGCCGATGAATGAGGCGACTGCTCGGTATGGCTGTGTTGTGTGTGCTGGTCAGCGGTTGTGCCAGCATACGCACACTCGATGCCGCCAAGCCTGGGGCGCCGTTGGTCTATAGCGGTACGCGGCTTGATCTGTACGCGATGCAAGGTGGGTGTTGTGCGTTGGACCGCTTTGGTGCCGAAGCGCCAACGTACCCTGGGCTGGATCTGCCGGGCAGCCTGTTGCTCGATACCTTGCTGTTGCCGTTGTCGGTGTTGACGGCCTTGGGAATCGGTTTTCAGGCAACGGGTGGGCTGTAATGGCATCGCGGGGCAAGCCCGCTCCCGCGCTGCAGGAGCGGGCTTGCCCCGCGATTGATGTTACCTGCCGAGCCTGCGCAGCTCGTCAGACTCGACGATGCGAATCCCATCTTGCTCTTCCAGCGCCAGGCGCCATAGGGCGCGGGCCAATTGGCAGGCTTCGATACCCCGGTACTTGCCAGGGATCAGCTTGGACAGCGGTCCGGCAACCCGTTCAGCCAGGCGTGGCTCCACGCGTTCACCGAGCAACAGGGACGGACGGGCGATGGTCAGTTGCGGCCAGTCCTGGGCCTCCAGTGCTTTCTCCATTTCGCCTTTGACCCGGTTGTAGAAGATCGGCGACCTGCGGTCGGCGCCCAGCGCACTCAACACCAGCAAATGCCGCGCACCCAGCTCCCGGGCGCGTTTGCCGAACGCCACCACCATGTCCAGGTCGACGGCGCGAAAAGCCGATTCGGACCCCGCCTGCTTGATGGTGGTGCCCAGGCAGCAGAAAGCGATGTCGACGCGCCCGGCTAGTTGCGGCAGGAAAATCGCCGGATCGCCCACTGGGTTTTCCAGGTGCGGGTGCTCGGCCAACGGACGGCGGGTAGGGGCCAGCACTCGACTGACGGTTGGCTCGCTGAGCAACCGATCGAGTAGATGTTCACCGGTAAGACCGGTGGCTCCGGCAAGCAGGATATGCTGAGGCGTCAAGTACATGATGTCTCTCCCTTGATACAGTCAGCTTAGTGGTTGCTGGCATTTTTTGCATGCCCCGTCTCATTTGCCGTTTTGCTTTCGAGGGCTTTGCGTGCCTGCTGCTGACGCAGTCGTTGCCAATGTGCCACTACGTCCTTGGGCGCCCAGATTTGCGGTTCGGAGGCCTCGAATCCCTCCACCGCCTCACGCTCGGCAACGCTGGCGCTGGCTTGGTCGAAGGCTTGCTGCAGATCGTCGGTCTGGTTCAGGGCCTGGGCGAACAAGGCATCGCCGAAGTAGGTAAAGTCGGCTTCTTCAGAGCAGCCGAACGACACTCGATCCGCTCGTGAGGCCGTCATGATCAAGGTCTTGTCGTCTTTGAGCGAGTCGATGTAGCCCCCTGAATAGCAGGCGGAGATGACAATGATCTTGTCGCGATCTTTCAATGGCGCCAGTGTACTGGCGAGGGCATCGGCGGGCAGGTCGGCCAGTTGCAGGCGTGGCTGGTCGAGAACCAGTTCGTGCTCGTGGCTGCCGTGGGTGGTCAGGTAGATGAATACCAGGTCTTCGGGGCCGGTGCGCTCGGCCAGGGTGCGAACGGCCCGGGCAAGGCTTTCGCGGGTGGCCATGGGCCGGTCATCGAGGTGGTCGCGATGGTTGACCAGGCTGATCTGCCCTGTAGCGCCAAAGCGACTCTTGAGCATGGCGCTAACATAGTCGGCCTCGCGCAGAAACACACTTTGCTTGCCGTCGCCAGCCAGGGTCAGGCTGTATAGCTCGATCTGCGCTGTGGAGGCCGGAATCCGGGCCAGTGCCTGCTCCAGCAGCGGCCCCTGGTTCAGCAGCGCCAGCTCCAGCGGATCAGGCAGCAGCCGGCCCTTTTCATCACGCACGCGCAGGCCGTTGATCCAGTCACCGCTCTGGCTGCTGCCATCGGGCAGGTTCAGGCGGCCACGGCCATGGTAGGTGTCGTTGTCGAAGCCGCCGATATAGAGGCTGCCATCGGCCAACTGCAAGCGACCGTTGCCGGAGAAGCGCCAGTCGCGAAAGTTGCCCTTGTAATGGCTGCCATCACTGGCGATCAACTCGCCCTTGCCATTGAGGGTGCCGTCCTTGAATTGTCCGATCCACACATCACCGTCGACGCTTTCATAGCGGCCCCGGCCTTCCAGGCGATTGTCGCGAAAGGCGCCGATGTATTGGTCACCTTCGGCACTGTTGAAGGTGCCGCTGCCTTCGAGCTGACCGTTGACGAAGCGCCCGCTGAACTGGTTGCCGCTGGCATCGCTGCGAATGCCTTCGCCGTTGGGTTTGCCGCGTGCGAACAGGCCCTGGTACTGACTGCCGTCAGCTAGTTCAAGATGGCCGGCGCCGTTGTACTGGTCGTCCTTGAACTGGCCGCGATACAGCAAGCCGTTCTCTTTGAGGGTGCCTTCGCCATCGCGTCGGCCGAGCTTGAAACCGCCGGTGTAGCTGCTGCCTGGGGTCTTCAGCGTGCCCAGGCCATGGAACAGGCCTTGCTGGAACATGCCGCGATAGACCTCGCCATTGCTACCGTGCCATTCGCCCTGGCCGTGCCACTGGCCACTGAGGAAGTTGCCGGCGTACCAACTGCCGTTGGGGTAGTCGATTCGGCCCTCGCCTTGCAGCAGTCCATCGACCACCTGGCCCCGGAAGCGACCACCATCGGGTAGGCGTGCATCCGGTGGAGACAGGGGTTCGCCATCGCCACAGGCGGCGAGCAGCAAGCTCAGGGCAAGAGGAACAAGTGGGCGCATGACGGGGTCCGGGCGGGTGAGGCCCCGAGTATGCCGCAGAATGCGCCGACTGAAACAGCCAGTGGGACTGTTTCAGTGTCGGGCCGTTTCAGACGAAGCAGAGCGTCAGGGGTTCGGCGATGTAGGCGGGCTTTTCCTGGCCTTCGATTTCCAGGGTGGCGGTGAGCTTGAGTAACCATTGGCCGGGCTTTTTCTCGGTGGCGTCGGCCAGGTCGACCTTGAGTCGGACCTTGCTATCGACCTTGACCGGCTGGATGAAGCGCACGCTGTCCAGGCCGTAGTTGACCACCATCTTCAGGCCTTCAGGCAGGACCAGGATGTCTTCCATCAACTTGGGGATCAGCGACAGGGTGAGAAAACCATGGGCGATGGTGCTGCCAAATGGCGTTTTCGCCGCCTTTATCGGGTCCACATGAATGAACTGAAAGTCACCTGTGGCCTCGGCAAACAGGTTGATGCGGTCTTGGTCGATGGTCAACCATTCGGAACGTCCCAGTTCCTTTCCAACGTACTGCGAAAGCTCTGCAACAGGTACAAAGGGCATCGTGACTCTCCTGATTGTCTTTGGATTTCTTATGACGTAGGCAGATTCGAACGCCTAAGATCAGCACGCCTGCACAAAGCGGTCAAGTCGCCATGTTTTCGGCGAATATCAGGTTATAGGCAGGTCGTTAGCGTGCTTATAATGGCCGCCAGGCCCGAAGGAGGTACTTATGCTGTTGCGTGGATTGACCTGGCTGGTGTTGTTTCAATTGCTTGGGACGGCGATCAATCACCTGTTTGTGCCTTTTCTGCCCGGCCCAATCCTTGGACTGCTATTTTTGCTGGTGTTCCTGATGGTGCGCGGCGAGGTGGGGGCGCCACTGAGCGAGGCAGCCAACAGCCTGTTGCGCTACCTGCCGTTGCTGTTGGTGCCGCCGGCGGTGGGGGTGATGGTCTATGCCGCCGATATAGCGGCCGATTTCTGGGCCATCGTCGGTGCCTTGGTGCTTTCGGCGTTGATCACCCTGGTGTTTGTCGGTGTGCTGATGCAAAAGCTGATCGCCCGCCAGGGCAAGCGCGAGGAGCAGTCATGAGCCTGGATTGGGGCGGTGCCCTGGACGCTGTCATTCACCATCCGCTGTTCGGCATCGGTATCACCCTTGGGGCCTACCAACTGGTGCTGGCCGCCTACGAGAAAACCCGCTGGATCTTCCTGCAGCCGGTACTGGTGTCGATGCTTGTGGTCATTGGCGTACTGCTGACATGTGGCCTGACCTACAACGAATACCGCAAAAGTACCGAAATCATGAGCATCCTCCTGGGCCCTGCAACGGTCGCCCTGGCGGTACCGCTCTACCTCAACCTGCGGCGGATTCGCCAACTGTTCTGGCCGACTTTTACTACGCTGGTAATCGGAGGGGTGTTTGCGACCGGTGCCTGTTTGCTGCTGGGTTGGTGGTTTGGTGCCGAACACATGATTCTGATGACCATGGCGCCCAAGTCGGTGACCTCGCCGATTGCCATGCTGGTAGCCGAGCAGATTGGCGGTGTGGCGGCCCTGGCAGCGGTGTTCGTGCTGATCACCGGGGTGATCGGGGCGATTTTCGGCCCGGGGCTGTTGTCACGTTGTGGTGTGCATAGTCCCGAGGCCCGAGGGATGGCGCTGGGGGTGACCGCTCATGCGGTGGGTACCTCGGTGGCGCTGCAGGAAAGTGATGAGTGCGGGGCCTTTGCGGCGCTCGCGATGAGCCTGATGGGGGTCGCCACAGCGGTGTTCCTGCCCCTGGCAGTCAGCCTGGTTGTTTAAGGAGTTGCAATGACGTTACCCCTGTTCCCGCTCAATACGGTGCTGTTTCCGGGATGCTTTCTCGATCTGCAGATCTTCGAGGCGCGCTACCTGGACATGATCGGTCGCTGCATGAAGCAGGGCGGTGGGTTTGGTGTTGTCTGCATTCTTGAGGGTGAACAGGTCGGCAAGGCACCCGAAGGCTATGCCTCGATCGGTTGCGAGGCCGTGATTCGCGATTTTCAGCAGCAGGACAACGGCCTGCTCGGCATTCGGGTCGAAGGCACCCGGCGTTTTCGTGTAAAGCAGGCGCACGTGCAGAAAGACCAGTTGTTGCTGGCAGAGGTGCAGTGGCTGCACGATCTACCCGATACGCCACTGCGCGATCAGGATGACGATCTGCTGGCCTTGCTCAAGGCCTTGGGCGAGCATCCGATGGTGGCCGCGCTCGACATGCCGGCCCAGGTGCTGGGCCAGCACTCCCTGGCCAACCAACTGGCCTACCTGTTGCCCTTCGTTGAGGAAGACAAGCTCGATCTCCTGGCCATTGACGCCCCACAGCAGCGCCTGGATGCTATCCAGGCGCTGCTTGATCGGCTGCAGGGTGAGCTGTTCGCCTGAACCTCAGTACTGGTAGCGCACCAGGGCGTGGGGCAGGGCGTGCAGGCTGAAGAAGGCCAGCAAGGCAACGCAGGCCGGCAGGATCAACCACCATACCTTCAGCGGCAGGGCCGCAAGCGGTTCGCGGTGCTGGGTCAAGGTCAGGCTGGTAGCACACACGCAGCAGGCGAGCATGGCCCCGGCAAGAATGTCGGTCGGCCAGTGTGCGCCCAGGTACACCCTTGATACCGCAATGGCCAGCGCGGGCAGGCAGCCCAGCAGAATCCAGGTCAGGCGCATGCGTGCGGGTTGTCCGCGCCCGGCCAGTACCGCCAGTACCAGGAAAAACGCAAAGGCTGCCGAGCTATGGCCGCTGGGCATGCTGTAGGTGGTCAGCGGATCGGTCAGGACCTCCGGGCGGGCCCGGGCGAACAACCATTTCAGGCTACCATTGGCCAGTGCGGTGCCGATCAGGGTAGCGCCGGCAAAAATCGCTGGGCGCCACTGGCGTGCCAGGAGCAGCAGGCCGACCAGCAGGCCGCCGAGAAAGAACTGGGTACGAAAATCTCCCATTCGAGTGACCAGCACCACGCTGCCATCGATGACGCTGCTGCGGTGCTCCTGGATCAGGGTCATCAGGCCCTGGTCGAACTCATGCAGGTACGGCCAGCCAACAAACAGGCCGGTCAGGGCCAGCAGGCTGAGCCCGGCAATCACGCGGGTGCCGCGACGCATGCTGCGCAGGCTGCAGTTGATGCTCACGCCCAACAGTATGGCCAGGCCGGCAGCGATGATTCCGGCGTCGAGCCAGAAACCCTCGGGCAGTGGCAGGCGCATGGCGGCACCCGTTGCCCAGCCGGGCAGCAGATAGGCCACCGACCAACCCGCCCCGGCAATCAGGCTGACGGCGATGAAACGTGGCAGGGGCATGTCGAACATGCCCGCGACCATGGGCAACATGGGGCGCAGGGGGCCGATGAAACGGCCGACCAGCAGGCTGGCGATGCCGTAGCGCTGGAAATAGGTTTCGGCACCGCCGATCCATTCCGGGTGATGACGCAGCAAGGGCAGGCGGCGGATGTTCTGGTGAAACTTGCGTCCGAGGGTGTAGGAAATTGCATCCCCCAACAGGCCGCCAAAGAACCCCAGCATCAGGGTTTCACCCAGTGACAGGGCGCCACTGCCGGCCAGCACCGCCACGGCGAACAGCAATACCGTGCCTGGCACGATGATCCCGGCAATTGCCAGGCACTCCACGCAGGCCACCAGAAAGATCGCCAAGCCTAGCCATTGCGGGTTGGCGCCAAGCCAACTCGTCAGGCTGTCGAGCCATTGGCCCATCGTGTCAGTTTCCTTGTGTCAGTAAAAAGTAGTCCCGGCCTTCGACTTGGCCGCGACGCAGCGGGTTCCGTGTGCAATGACGGGCAAATTCGGCATCGACGAATCGGTAGGGCAGATGTTCATCGCGGCCGTGGGGAATGCCCAGGCGGGTGGTCTGAATAATATGTTTCACATTGATACCGCAGTCTTCGACGAACAAGCGTTCCGGGTCGAAGCGCTTGGCGTCCCAGTGCGGCACTTTCAGGCCCAGGGCCTTGCACAGCAAGGTCTGGCCGGCGCAGAGGCGCTCGATGGCGCGCGGTTGGCCATTGGCATCGGGGTTGTTCAGGTGCATCTGTACCAAACTGTTGTCATCGCTGATGGCATCGACGAAAGGGAAGGCCGCTTTGATCAGCACCGCGTTGCCTGGGCCGTGGGCGCTGAAGTTCAGCGAGTCACCACCACGGGCGTAGTACATGTAGATGTGCCCGCCGTCGAGAAACAATGCCTTGCGCTTTTCCGTATAACCGAGCGAGGCATGGCTGCCCTTGTCGCTGCAGTAGTAGGCCTCGGTCTCGATGATCCGTGCCGACAGCCAGTAGGGGCCGTGGCGATGGCGGATGATCTTGCCCAATAGCGATCTGGCCAGCGCCTGGGCGTCGCGGTCGAAGAAGCTGTCAGGCAGGGCCCGGGACGGGCAGGGGGCTGAGTCGGGCATGCTGGTGGTTCGGTAGAAGGCAAGGGCTGGATGATAGCATTGCCGCCTGCAGGATCGGGCTTGCCCCGCGATTGGACGTATCTGGCAGACCGCAATCATGCGGCAAGCGCGATCCTGCAGGGCACTGTTTTTGACCATCCGCCTGTCACTGCTGGGCGCGGGGCGACGCGACAGTTATAATCATCAGATTTTCCCCTTCGCCAAGACCACTGAGCCCATGACTGAGTCCGTTCTTGACTACATGACCCGCCTGGGTCGCGCCGCCCGTGAGGCCGCGCGCGTTATTGCCCGTGCCAGCACCGCGCAGAAAAACCGCGCGCTGCAAGCGGCCGCCAATGCCCTGGATGCCGCTCGCGACGAGTTGTCGGCTGCCAACGAGCTGGACCTGGCCGCTGGTCGTGCCAATGGCCTGGAACCGGCCATGCTCGAGCGCCTGGCGCTGACCCCGGCCCGTATCGACGGCATGATCGTCGGTCTGCGCCAGGTCGCCAGCCTTCCAGACCCGGTCGGTGCGATCCGTGACATGAGCTATCGGCCGTCGGGTATTCAGGTCGGCAAGATGCGCGTACCGCTGGGCGTGATCGGGATCATCTACGAATCCCGGCCGAACGTGACCATCGACGCCGCCAGCCTGTGCCTCAAGTCCGGCAACGCCACCATCCTGCGTGGCGGCTCGGAAGCCATCCATTCCAATCGTGCCATTGCCGCGTGCATCCAGCGCGGCCTGGCCGAGGCCGGCCTGCCATCTGCCGTGGTGCAGGTGGTCGAGACCACCGATCGCGAAGCGGTCGGCGCCTTGATCAGCATGCCCGAATACGTGGATGTGATCGTGCCGCGCGGCGGCAAGGGCCTGATCGAACGTATCAGTCGCGATGCGCGCGTGCCGGTCATCAAGCACCTGGACGGCATCTGTCATGTGTATGTGGCCGAACATGCCGAGCTGGACAAGGCCCGGCGCATTGCCTTCAACGCCAAGACCTACCGGTATGGCATCTGCGGAGCGATGGAAACCCTGCTGGTCGATCAGTCGGTCGCTGCCGAGTTCTTGCCGGAAATGGCCCGTCAATTTCGGGAAAAAGGCGTCGAGCTGCGCGGGTGCGTACGGACGTGCAGCATCATCGATGCCGTGCCGGCCACCGAGGAAGACTGGAACACCGAGTACCTGGCGGCCATCCTGTCGATCCGCGTGGTCGAGGGCCTGGACCAGGCCATCGAGCACATCAACCACTACGGTTCGCACCATACCGACTCGATTGTCACCGAGCATCAGGGCCAGGCCCGGCGGTTCACGGCCGAGGTCGATTCGTCCTCGGTCATGATCAATACCCCGACCTGCTTTGCCGACGGCTTCGAGTATGGCTTGGGGGCAGAGATCGGTATTTCCACCGACAAGCTGCACGCCCGCGGCCCTGTCGGCCTGGAAGGCTTGACCTGTGAAAAGTACGTGGTGATCGGCGACGGTCAACTGCGTGGACAGGAGTCGATCTGACTTGGCCGAGCGCAAACCGCTCGCCCACGTCTCGACGATGTCGCTCGCCCGGCGCATCGGCGTGCTCGGCGGGACCTTCGACCCGGTACACATCGGCCACCTGCGCAGCGCGCTGGAGGTGGCCGAAGTGCTGGCGCTGGACGAGCTGCGGCTGATGCCCAACGCCCGTCCGCCGCACCGTGGCACCCCACAGGTGTCGGCCGAGGATCGCCTGGCGATGGTTCGTTGTGCAGTCGAAGGTGTGCCAACGCTGACTGTCGATGCCCGCGAGCTGTTGCGCGATACGCCGTCGTACACCATTGAAACGCTTGAACTGATGCGCGCTGAAATGGCCGCCTCGGATCAGCTGTTTCTGCTGCTGGGCTGGGACGCGTTCTGCGGCTTGCCCAGTTGGCACCGTTGGGAAGAATTGCTGCAACACTGCCACATCCTGGTGCTGCAACGCCCGGATGCCGACGTCGAGCCACCGGATGCCCTGCGCAACCTGTTGGCCGCGCGCTCAGTCAGTGATCCGCAGGCCCTGGTTGGGCCGGCGGGACATATTGCATTCGTCTGGCAGACCCCGCTTGCGGTGTCAGCCACGCAGATCCGACAGCTGCTGGCCAGCGGCAAGTCGGTGCGGTTTCTGGTGCCGGACGCAGTACTGGCCTACATCGATGCGCACAACCTTTACCGTGCGCCGAACTGAGGGTGCTGTGAAGCGCCCCTACATTACGAGTTGAATGAGTTTTTATATGACCAAGCAAAAACACAGTGCCATCAGTGCCGAAGAACTGGTCGAGCTGACCAAGGTTGCCCTGTCTGACGTCAAGGCCCAGGACATTCAGGTTATCGACGTGCGTGAAAAGCATAGCCTGACCGACTACATGATCATCGCCACCGGTACCTCCAACCGCCAGATCAGCGCCATGCTTGAAAAGGTCCGTGAAGCGGTCAAGGCCAAGGGCGTGCAGCCGCTGGGCGAAGAAGGCAAGGGTGACAGCGACTGGGTTCTGCTGGACCTGAACGACGTCATTGTTCACATGATGACCGCCGCTGCCCGCCAGTTCTACGACCTGGAGCGCCTGTGGATGGGTGCCGAGCAGAGCCGCGCCGCCGATGGCAAGCACCACAGCCCGGACAACACCCACGCCTACTCCGAAAATCTCAAAGACCGGGAATAAGGAAGCGTCGTGCGTCTGCGTCTGATCGCGGTCGGCTCGCGCATGCCCAAGTGGGTGGAAGACGGTTGGCATGAGTATGCCAAGCGCCTGCCCTCGGAGCTTTCGCTGGAGCTGGTGGAAATACCGCTCAATACCCGGGGCAAGAATGCCGATGTCGCCCGCCTGATTCGTCAGGAGGGCGAGGCCATGCTCGCCAAGGTCCAGCCAGGGGAACGGATTGTCACCCTGGAAGTCCATGGCAAGCCCTGGAGTACCGAGCAACTGGCGGTCGAGCTGGATCGCTGGCGGTTGGACTCGCGTACCGTGAACTTCATGGTCGGCGGCCCGGAAGGGCTGGCGCCGGAAGTCTGCGCGCGCGCCGAGCAGCGCTGGTCGCTGTCGCCGCTGACCCTGCCGCACCCATTGGTAAGGATACTGATCGGCGAACAGCTGTACCGCGCCTGGACCGTGTTGTCCGGGCACCCTTACCACAAATGAACCTGTAAGCCTTTCAATGACGCAGCCGATTCGCCTCAAGGATCACGAGAAAGACGCCCGTTTGGTGCGCAGTCGCGTCGTGGTCGGTGCCGTGGCGATCGTCCTGCTGATCTGCGTCCTGATCGCGCGCCTGTATTACCTGCAGGTGATCCAGTACGAATATCACTCGACGCTGTCGGAGAACAACCGGGTGCACGTGCAGCCGATTCCACCGACCCGCGGGCTGATCTTCGATCGCAATGGCGTGATCATCGCCGACAACCGCCCAAGCTTCAGCCTGAGCATGACCCGGGAGCGTTCCGGCGATTGGCAGCAGGTGCTGGATGTGATCGTCGAAGTCCTGGAGCTTACGCCCGACGACCGTACCCTGTTCGAGAAGCGCATGCGCCAGGGGCGCCGGCCGTTCGAGCCGGTGCCGATCCTGTTCGAGCTGACTGAAGAGCAGATTGCGCGGATTGCCGTGAACCAGTTCCGCCTGCCCGGTGTAGAGGTGGTCGCCCAACTGGTGCGGCATTACCCGCAGGGCGCGCATTTCGCGCACTCGGTGGGCTATGTCGGGCGGATCAACGAGAAAGAGCTCAAGACCCTCGACCCGGTCAATTACAGCGGCACTCACCATATTGGCAAGACAGGCATCGAGCGCTTCTACGAACCGGAGCTGCATGGCCAGGTAGGTTATGAAGAGGTCGAGACCAACGCCCGTGGCAGGGTGTTGCGGGTTCTCAAGCGCACCGATCCGATCCCCGGCAAGGACATTGTCCTGAGCCTGGACATCAAGCTGCAGGAAGCCGCTGAAGCCGCGTTGGCCGGGCGCCGTGGTGCAATCGTCGCACTCGACCCGAACACCGGTGAAGTGCTGGCGATGGTCAGCCAGCCAAGTTTCGACCCGAACCTGTTCGTGACCGGCATCAGCTTCAAGGCCTATGCGGAGCTGCGTGACTCCATCGACCGGCCGCTGTTCAACCGCGTGCTGCGCGGGCTGTATCCGCCAGGTTCGACGATCAAGCCGGCGGTGGCCATTGCCGGCCTGGACAGCGGCGTGGTCACGGCTTCGAGCCGGGTATTCGACCCTGGTTACTACCAATTGCCCAATTACGATCACAAGTACCGTAACTGGAACCGTAGCGGTGACGGCTGGGTCGACCTGGACACAGCGATCATGCGCTCCAACGACACCTATTTTTACGATTTGGCCCACAAGATGGGCATTGATCGCTTGTCTACCTACATGAACCGTTTTGGAATCGGCCGGAAGGTGTCGCTGGACATGTTTGAAGAATCGCCTGGCCTGATGCCGTCGCGCGAATGGAAGCGTGCCACTCGCCGTCAGGCCTGGTTCCCCGGCGAAACCCTGATCCTCGGTATCGGCCAGGGTTACATGCAGGCCACCCCGTTGCAGCTGGCGCAGGCCACGGCCCTGATCGCCAGCAAGGGCAAGTGGAATCGCCCGCACCTGGCCAAGACTATCGAGGGCTTGCCACCGGTGGACGAGAACCCTATCGAGGATATCGTGCTGCGTGACAAGTCCGACTGGAACAAGGTCACCCACGGCATGGAGCAGGTGATGCACGGCGCCCGGGGTACGGCGCGCAAGGCGGCGATCGGTGCGCAGTACCGGATCGCCGGCAAGAGTGGTACCGCCCAGGTGGTGGCAATCAAGCAGGGTGAGAAGTACGACCGCAACAAGTTGCAGGAGCGTCATCGCGACCACGCCTTGTTCGTCGGGTTTGCCCCGGCGGACAACCCCAAGATCGTGGTGTCGGTGATGGTCGAGAACGGTGAGTCCGGTTCCGGTGTTGCAGCGCCCGTGGTGCGTCAGGTCATGGACGCCTGGCTGCTGGGCCCCGATGGCCGCCTCAAGCCTGAATTCGCCAACCCGTCCATTGCCCAGGAATCGGCCCCGTGAAGAGTAATTTCGATCGCATGCTCTCCAGCGAGGACGTGATGCGTCGTCGCGCCAGCTTCCTGCAACGCATTCATATCGACGGTCCCTTGCTGATCCTGTTGCTGACGCTGGCGGCCGGCAGCCTGTTCGTCCTCTATTCGGCCAGTGGCAAGAACTGGGACCTGCTGCTCAAGCAGGCCAGCTCCTTCGGCATCGGCCTGGTGTCGATGTTCGTCATTGCCCAGCTGGAGCCGCGTTTCATGGCCCGCTGGGTGCCGTTGGCCTATGTCTGCGGGGTGATTCTGCTGGTGGTGGTGGACGTCATGGGTCACAACGCCATGGGCGCCACGCGCTGGATCAACATCCCCGGGGTTATCCGCTTCCAGCCCTCGGAGTTCATGAAGATCATCATGCCGGCGACCATCGCCTGGTACCTGGCCAAGCGCTCGCTGCCTCCGCACCTCAAGCATGTGATGATCAGCCTGATCATGATCGGTGTGCCATTCATTTTGATCGTTCGCCAGCCTGACCTGGGAACCGCCTTGCTGATCCTGGCGTCAGGTGCGTTCGTATTGTTCATGGGGGGGCTGCGCTGGCGCTGGATCGTCAGTGTGATCGCCGCAGCGGTACCGGTGGCGGTGGCCATGTGGTTCTTCGTCATGCACGACTACCAGAAGCAGCGTGTACTGACCTTCCTGGACCCCGAGAGCGACCCGCTGGGCACCGGCTGGAACATCATCCAGTCCAAGGCCGCCATCGGCTCCGGGGGCGTGTTCGGCAAGGGCTGGTTGCTGGGTACCCAGTCGCACCTGGACTTCCTGCCGGAAAGCCATACCGACTTCATCATCGCGGTACTGGGCGAGGAGTTCGGGCTGGTCGGCATCTGCGCGCTGTTGTTGATCTATCTGCTGCTCATCGGTCGCGGCCTGGTGATTACTGCCCAGGCCCAGACACTCTATGGCAAGTTGCTGGCCGGCAGCCTGACCATGACCTTTTTTGTCTATGTGTTCGTTAATATCGGTATGGTCAGCGGCTTGTTGCCCGTGGTGGGTGTGCCGTTGCCCTTCATTAGTTATGGCGGAACTTCGTTAGTGACGCTGCTGTCAGCGTTTGGGGTTTTAATGTCGATCCACACGCACCGCAAATGGATTGCACAGGTTTGAATAAGGTGAAGAATTACATGCAATTTATGCGTGGCTGGGCCGCTCGTTGCGCGCCCTGGGTTGGCCTGTTCGGCCTGCTCGGTGGAGCACAGCAAGCGACCGCCGGGGACTATGACGGCTCACCGCAGGTGGTCGAGTTCGTCGGCGAGATGACCCGCGACTACGGTTTTGCCGGCGAACAACTGATGGATGTGTTTCGCGATGTTCAGCGCAAGCAATCGATCCTCGACGCCATTTCCCGGCCCGCCGAGCGGGTAAAACCCTGGAAGGACTATCGCCCGATGTTCCTCACCGACGCCCGGGTGGCGCGCGGTGTCGACTTCTGGCGCCAGCACGAGGCGACCCTGGCGCGCGCCGAGAAAGAGTACGGTGTACCGGCCCAGGTGATCGTGTCGATCATCGGCGTTGAAACCTTTTTTGGCCGCAACACCGGCAACTACCGGGTGATCGACGCGTTGTCGACCCTGGGTTTCGACTACCCGCCGCGCAGCGAGTTTTTCCGCAAGGAGCTGCGCGAGTTCCTGCTGTTGTCCCGTGAAGAGCAGGTCGATCCGCTGACCCTCAAGGGTTCCTACGCTGGCGCCATGGGCCTGCCGCAGTTCATGCCGAGCAGCTTTCGCGCCTACGCGGTGGACTTCGACGGCGACGGCCACATCAATATCTGGAACAACCCGGACGATGCCATCGGCAGTGTCGCCAGCTACTTCAAGCGTCACGGCTGGGTAGCGGGCGAGCAGGTGGTCAGCCGCGCCAGTGTCACCGGCAATCGCGTTGATGAGGGCTTGAGCCCCGGTATAGACGCGGTCAATACAGTCGGGGAGTTGCGGGCACTGGGCTGGTCGAGTCATGATGCGCTGCGCGATGATCTGCCGGTCACCGCCTTTCGGCTCGAAGGTGACAACGGCCCTGAGTACTGGCTGGGCCTGAAGAACTTCTACGCGATCACTCGCTACAACCGCAGCGTGATGTACGCCATGGCGGTACATCAGCTATCGGACCTGCTGGTTCAAGCACGGGGCGCCAAGTAATGCGCGTATTGTTTTCTCAAACCTCTCTCAAACTGATCGGCTGCGCGGCCATGGGCCTGTTGCTGGCCAGTTGCTCGTCGAACAAGCCGGCGCCGCAAGGCCCCGCGGTGGTCAAGGCCAAGCCAGGCCTGGACATCAACCGCGCGCACAAGGACGGTGCCCCGTGGTGGGACGTCGATGTGTCGAAGATCCCTGACGCCACGCCGACCGTACACACTGGCAACTACAAGGCCAACCCGTACACGGTGCTGGGCAAGACCTACTTCCCGATCCAGGAGTCGCGCAACTACCGCGCCGAGGGTACCGCGTCCTGGTACGGCACCAAGTTCCACGGTCAGAACACCGCCAACGGCGAGGTCTATGACCTCTATGGCATGAGTGCGGCACACAAGACCCTGCCGCTGCCGGCCTACGTCAAGGTCACCAACCTGGACAACCAGCGCAGTGTGATCCTGCGGGTCAACGACCGTGGTCCGTTCTACTCCGACCGCATCATCGACCTGTCCTACGCGGCGGCGAAGAAGCTCGGCTATGCCGAAACCGGCACCGCGCGCGTGCGCGTCGAGGGCATCGATCCCAAGCAGTGGTGGGCTCAGCGCGGCCAGCCGGCGCCGATGGTGCTCAATCAGCCTCAGGTTGCCCAGACCCAGACATTGCCTGCCAGCACCGGCACGGTCGAGCAATGGACCCCGCCGCCGCAGCAGCATGCCGCTGCCGTTGTGCCGCTGCAGGTCGCCAGTAACAGTGCCCAGGCCGCCAATGGTCTTTACTTGCAGGTCGGCGCCTTCGCCAACCCGGATGCCGCCGAGCTGCTGCGCTCCAAGTTGAGCGGCATGGTCAGTGCCCCGGTGTTCATCAGTTCGGTGGTGCGCAACCAGCAAACCCTGCACCGGGTGCGCCTCGGGCCGATCAACAGCCAGGGCGAAGCCCAGCAAATGCAGGACAGTGTGCGTCTGGCCAATCTTGGCCAGCCCAAAGTTGTGACGGCAGACTGACCGGGGGGACTGGTCGCTTTGTCATGCAAGCGGGCCTGACCGCCATGTACAATGGCGGTTTTGCTCGCAAGGCCCAGCGCCTGAAGACGTTTTGCCCATAAGGGCATGAGCCCATTAGCCATTTCGAGAGACGGATGAACATAACCAGCTTTGCCAAACGCCTTTGCCTGCTTGTACCGCTGATGATCACCCCTGCTGCGTTTGCAGCAGAGCAGATGATGCCGTCGCCGCCGCAACTGGCAGCCAAGTCCTACGTGCTCATGGAAGCTTCCAGCGGTAATGTCCTGGTCGAGAATAATGGTGACGAGCGTTTGCCGCCGGCCAGCCTGACCAAGCTGATGACCGCCTATATCGCGACCCTGGATATCCGTCGCGGGCAAATCGGTGAAAACGATCCGGTTACCGTCAGCGAAAACGCCTGGCGTACCGGTGGTTCGCGTATGTTCATCAAGGTCGGCACCCAGGTCAGCGTCAGCGACCTGCTGCATGGCATCATCATCCAGTCGGGCAACGACGCCAGTGTCGCCCTCGCCGAGCACATCGCCGGCAGCGAAGACGCGTTCGCCGACATGATGAACAAGACCGCCGCTGACCTGGGTATGACCAACAGCCACTTCATGAACCCGACCGGCCTGCCGAACCCCGAGCATTACTCGTCGGCTCACGACATGGCCGTGCTGGCCCGCGCGATCATCCACGAAGACCCGGCCCACTATGCGATCTACTCGCAGAAGGAGTTCTTCTGGAACAACATCAAGCAGCCAAACCGCAACCTGCTGCTGTGGCGTGACAAGACCGTCGACGGTCTGAAGACCGGCCACACCGACGAAGCCGGCTACTGCATGGTGTCTTCGGCCGTACGTGATGGCATGCGCCTGATCGCCGTGGTCTTCGGTACCAACAGCGAGCAGTCCCGCGCTGCCGAAACCCAGAAGCTGCTGACCTACGGTTTCCGTTTCTTCGAAACCCAGACCTTCTACCAGAAGGGTACCGAGCTTGCTCAGGCACCGGTCTGGAAGGGCACCACCAGCCAGGTCAAGGCCGGCCTGGCCAACGACCTGAGCATGACTTTGCCTAAAGGCCAATTGAAACGCCTGGCCGCAAGCATGACCATGAACCCACAGCTGATGGCACCGATCGCCAAAGGTGACGTGATCGGTAAAGTGGAAGTCAAACTGGATGACAAAGTGGTTCACAGCGCTGACCTGATCGCGCTGGAGCCTGTGGAGGAAGGTGGTTTCTTCCGTCGAGTCTGGGATAGCATTCGGCTATTCTTCTACGGGTTGTTCAACTGATATCGTGACCTGCCACGCCCCCGCCTGCACATGCGGGGGCGTTGTTGTTGCCACGGCTTACGAGGCCGTTACCGCCATGACCGAACCAGACGTCAAGTCGCACAAAATCGAATTCCCCTGCGCTGATTATCCGATCAAGGTAATCGGCGACACCGTGGTCAATTTCAAGGACACGGTGATCGAGATCCTCAAGAAGTACGCTGAAGTCGACCTCAAGACCCTGGCCGAGCGCCAGAGCAAGGAAGGCAAGTACACCACTGTGCAATTGCACATTGTCGCCACCGGCGAAGACCAGTTGCACAACATCAACAGTGCCCTGCGTGCTACCGGAATCGTGAAAATGGTGCTGTGATGCCGGCGAGCCTCGGCTTTCGTGAACTCGGATTACTGCCTTACGAGCCTGTACTCGAGGCCATGCGTCGGTTCACCGACCAGCGCGGCCCCGAAACCGGTGACGAAGTCTGGCTGGTGGAGCACCCTTCGGTGTTCACCCAGGGCCAGGCGGGCAAGGCCGAGCACCTGCTGATACCGGGAGACATCCCGGTGGTGCAGACCGATCGCGGAGGCCAGGTGACCTATCACGGTCCGGGCCAGTTGGTGGCCTACCTGTTGCTGGACGTGCGCCGACTCGGGTTCGGTGTGCGCGATCTGGTCAGTCGCATGGAGCGCTGCCTGATCGAATTGCTCGCCAGTTACAACGTCGAGGCGGCGGCCAAGGCCGATGCACCTGGCGTCTATGTCGATGGGGCGAAGATCGCCTCCCTCGGCTTGCGGATTCGCAATGGCTGTTCTTTCCATGGCCTTGCTCTGAACGTGGACATGGACCTCGCGCCATTCCGCCGGATTAACCCCTGCGGGTATGCGGGGCTGGCCATGACCCAGCTGAGCGACCAGGCAGGCCCGATCGAACTCTCTGAGGTAAGGGCAAGGCTGCGCGGGCAGCTGGTCAAGCACCTCGACTATGCTGAGCAGGCGACCCTTACGGGCGGAATCTTCTGAATATGACTACTGTTGTGCAAGAACCAGTGCAAACCGTGACACCGGCGCCTCGCCCAAAGGTCGAGGCGGGCGTCAAACTGCGTGGCGCAGAGAAAGTTGCGCGTATCCCGGTAAAGATCATCCCCACCGACGAGTTGCCGAAAAAGCCTGACTGGATCCGCGTACGTATTCCGGTTTCGCCGGAAGTCGACCGCATTAAGCAATTGCTGCGCAAGCACAAGCTGCACAGTGTGTGTGAAGAGGCGTCCTGCCCGAACCTGGGTGAGTGCTTCTCTGGCGGCACCGCGACCTTCATGATCATGGGTGACATCTGCACCCGTCGTTGCCCGTTCTGTGACGTCGGTCATGGCCGCCCCAAGCCCTTGGACGTCGATGAACCGAAGAACCTGGCGGTGGCCATTGCCGACCTGCGCTTGAAGTACGTGGTGATCACCTCGGTAGACCGCGACGACCTGCGTGACGGTGGCGCCCAGCACTTTGCCGATTGCATCCGCGAGATCCGTGCCTTGTCGCCGGGCGTTCAGCTCGAGACTCTGGTACCGGACTACCGTGGTCGCATGGACGTCGCTTTGGCGATCACCGCCGAAACGCCACCGGATGTGTTCAACCACAACCTTGAAACCGTCCCGCGCCTGTACAAGGCTGCGCGTCCGGGCTCCGACTACCAGTGGTCGCTGACCCTGCTGCAGAAGTTCAAGGAACTGGTGCCGCACGTACCGACCAAGTCCGGTCTGATGCTGGGCCTGGGCGAGACCGACGAAGAAGTGATCGAAGTGATGCATCGCATGCGCGAGCACAACATCGACATGCTGACCCTTGGCCAGTACCTGCAGCCATCGCGCAGCCACTTGCCGGTGCAGCGATTCGTACACCCGGACACCTTCGCCTGGTTCGCCGAGGAAGGCTACAAGATGGGCTTCAAGAACGTCGCTTCCGGTCCGTTGGTGCGTTCGTCGTACCACGCCGACCAGCAGGCGCATGAGGCCAAGATCAAGCTTTGATCGAATGCTGGCACTTCAATGCCGATGTCTGCTGACCAGCGACATCGGCATTTTTATTTGTCCGGTCCATACAAGGAGACGTCTGGATGAATCTTCCGGTCGGTTATCAGCAAGAAGCAGCGGCCTGTAGCCCCCTGTTGCCCAAAGCACTGCCCGACAATGGGTGTATCGCCATCATCGCCCCGGCCGGACCTGCCCAGCTGGATACGCTCGAGGCTGTGCAGTGGTTCAATGATCGCGGCTACCAGTGCCGGATCTATCCAGGAGTGGCCGAAGCCGAGGGATACCTGGCCGGGTGCGATGCGCGACGTCTGGCAGACCTGCATGCCGCATTTGCCGCCACGGATGTCGACGCCATCATCTGCCTGCGCGGGGGATACGGCAGCATGCGCCTGCTCGATGGCATCGACTATGCGTTGCTGCGCCAACATCCCAAGCCGTTGGTGGGCTACAGCGATATCACTGCCTTGCACAACGCCATTGCCCGGCATGCCGGTTTCGTGACCTTCCATGGCGCGATGCTCAAGTCCGAGCTGTTGGCCAACAAGCAGGAGCCCACGGTCGCGTCGCTGTTCGAGCTGCTCAGTGGCCGCCTCGGACGTGGTGACACTTTGGAGCACCCGCAAGCCTACCCGCTGAGCACAATCGTTCCTGGTGCCGCCTCAGGCCGCTTGCGCGGCGGTAACCTGGCAATGATCTGCGCAACCTTGAACACACCGGCAGAAATACTCAGCCAGGGCAGCATCCTGTTCATCGAGGACGTCAACGAACCGCTGTACCGCATCGACCGCCTGCTGACCCAGTTGCGCCTGGCCGGCAAGTTCGAGGGGGTTCGTGGTGTGCTGGTCGGTGATTTTGCAGGCCTGGAGCAGGCGCAACTCGCGCCGATTTTGAGGCAGATGTTCGAGCCCCTGCGTATTCCGGTGCTGGCTGGATGGCGCAGTGGGCACTGTGACCCCAACCTGACCTTGCCCTTCGGCGCTCAGGTGCTCCTGGATGCCGACCGCCATCGACTGCAGTTGCAACAGGATTTGTTCGCGCAATGAAAAACGCCCCTTGAACGGGGCGTTTTTTATTCAGCGCTGACGCAGGTTTTCCAGCAACTTGTGGGTCGGGTAGCCATCGGCGGGCCACCCCAGTGCCTGTTGTGCGCTACGAATCGCCTTGCGGGTATTGGCGCCAATAATACCGTCGGCGGCACCGGCGTCGTAATTCCTGGCGCTGAGCAGGGTCTGCAACTCGACACGCTCACTGCGGCTGAGGGGCAGATCGTCCTTCGGCCAGCTGCCGGCGATATAACCCGAGCCAGTGAAGCGTTGGCTCAGCAGGCCGACCGCCATCGCGTAGGAGGAGGAGTTGTTGTACTTGAGAATGGCGCGGAAGTTGTCCAGCACCAGGAATGCCGGACCGCGGTAGCCTGCAGGCAGCAGCAGGGCGGCGGAGAGCTGCTCGCTGCCCGCAGGCAGGCGTACACCGACCGGCAGTTTCAGGCCCAGTTGCATCCATTCAGTGACGCTCTTGCGCTGGGCGCCATCGGCCAGCCAGTAATCGAAGCTGGCGGGCAGTTGCACCTCAAAGCCCCAGGGCTCCCCGCGCTTCCAGCCGGAGCTCTGCAGGTAATGGGCGGTAGACGCCAGCGCATCCGCGGAGCTGTTCCAGATATCCCGGCGGCCATCGCCGTCGAAATCCACCGCATGGGTGTTGTAGGTGGTGGGGATGAACTGAGTCTGGCCCATGGCGCCAGCCCACGAACCGCGCATGGCATCAGGCTGTATATCGCCATTTTGCAGAATCTGCAGGGCGGCGATCAATTGCGCCTGGGCAAAGGCCGGACGACGGCCTTCGTAGGCCAGGGTAGCCAGGGAGCGGATCACCGACTTATTGCCCTGGAACTGGCCGAAGTTGCTTTCCATGCCCCAGACCGAGACCAGTACATCGCGGTCGACGCCGTAGCGTTGTTCGATCTGGCCGAGCAGCACGGAATGTTTCTCCAGCAGGGCTTTACCGTTGCGTACGCGCAGCGGCGACAGGGCGCCGTCGAGGTACTCCCACACCGGGCGAGTGAATTCCGGCTGGCTACGGTCGGCCTTGACGACGTCCATATCGGGCGTGACACCAAGGAAAGCGCTATCGAAGGTGGTGGGCTTGATGCCGGCTTGCAGGGCTTGCTGACGGAAGCCTGCCTGCCATTGGGCAAAGGTTTGCAGCGGTTGGATTTCGCTGCTGGTGTCGACAGCCGGGTTGGGCACGGTCACGACCGGAGCAGGCTGGGCGGGCGCCAGCGGCAGCGCATCGGCGGCGGTGGGCTTTTCCGCGCAGGCGACAAGGAAGATGAGGCTGGAGGCGGCAATCAGTTGGCGAGGTTGCCAACGACGGGAAAGACAAAGGGGCATGCACAGGTCCAGGTATTTCAGGTCAGGTGCCGACCATATCATGCCTGCTGAAATCTTGCCTTTATGCGGCCAAAAAGTAAGAAGCCTCCCAATCTCTCGATTGGAAGGCTTCGCGGCGGTAGCTGCCTTTGCCTTTGCCGGGTTGTTCCTGGCGGCAGCGGAACAGCGGTTGGGCGATGAGTGATTTGGCCTTGTTGGGCCGGGCTTTTGTCGGCTTTTTGCTCATGGGAGGATGACCTCTGGGTGGGGTGTGGCGCGAATATAGGACTGAAAGCATCGCGGGGCAAGCCCACGCCTTCAATCTCCAGGGTGGACTTGTCGGGTAATGGGCGTCACTCAGCCGGCAAGGCCAGCCGCTGCCCTGCCATCAACAACGAAAGCCGTGCCAGGCTGGTCCAGGGAGAGCCCTGGGCCTGGCCCTTGATCTGCGCATCGATGCGCTGGGCATCTTGCAACAACTGGCTCCAGCGTTGCGCCGAAAGGCGCTGCAGGGCTTTGCTCATCAGCGGCTTGCGTTTATCCCAGACCGGTGGCCGCGCCTGGCTGAACGCTTTGTCCAGCGGCACGCCCTGGCTGAATTGCTGAGCCAGGCTCGCCAGCAGGCGTAACTCACGGGCCAGCGCCCAGAGAATCACCGGCGGTTCGACGCCTTCGCCGCGCAGGCCTTCGAGCATGCGCAGGGCATGAGCCGCCTCGCCATTGAGTATCGCATCGACCAAGCCAAAGACATCGAAGCGGGCGCTGTCGGCCACGGCAGCTTGCACGGTCTCGACAGTAATTTGATTGCCTTCCGCCAGCAGCTTGAGCTTTTCGATTTCCTGGGCGGCGGCAAGCAGGTTGCCCTCGACCCGGGCAGCGATCAGATCCACGGCATCACGCTGTGCCGACAACCCTGCCTGGGACAGGCGCTGGTTGATCCATTGCGGCAGTTGCTGGGCATCGACCGGCCAGATCTGTATGAACTGGACCTGTTGGCCTTCAATCAGTGCCTTGCCCCATTTGGTCTTCTGCGCGCTGCCGTCCAGCTTGGGCAGGCTGATCAGCAGCAGGGTGTCCTCGGCAGGCCGGGAGCAGTACTCGATCAGGGCTGCCGCACCCTTGTCGCCAGGCTTGCCAGAGGGCAGGCGCAGTTCCAGCAGGCGGCGCTGGGCGAACAGTGAGAGGCTGGCGCCGGCCTGGAGCAGGGTGCCCCAGTCGAAGTTGGCGTCGGCACTGAATACCTGGCGCTCGTCGAACCCTTGCTGGCGTGCCGCGCCACGTATGGCGTCGGCAGCTTCCTGGCACAGCAACGGGTCGTCGCCACTGATCACGTAGACCGGTGCGAGAGGGCCTTGCAGGTGCTTGTTGAGCTGGGCGGGGGAGAGTTTCATGGTCGCAGGCGGGGCACCGAAGTGCCCCGTTCAGGCTCAGTTCATCGGCAGTTGCAGGGGCGACTGCTGAGGCGTCTCGTCCTGGGCGCGGCGGGCCGCTTCCATGGCGTCGGCTTCGGCCTTGGCACGTTCGTCGGCTTTTTGCTGCAGCACCTCGAGTTGAGTCGGGGTCAGCAGTTGCAGGCGAACCAGCATGTTTTGCACCAGTTCGCGGCGCATTTCCTTGCGAGCCTGGGTGGCTTCCTGCTGGGAGCCGGTGATGTTATTGCCGTCGTGCACGTAGATCTTGCGTACTTCGAGCTTGTCGTTCAGCAGGTTGGTGTCGTTGTGACCGTCGATGGTGTAGCTCAGCACGGTGGTCAGCTCGTATTCGGCCGAGCGGCCGGATCCACCAGCGTAGGAGGCTGCGCGTTGAGATTCTTGTTCGTTGGTCAGGATCAGTTTGTACGGTGCGCCAGCGTGGACGTTGACGCCGCTGGTCTGCAGGGCCTGGCGCAGCTGGGTCACGGTCTCGCCGTAGGCGTTACGTGCGCTCAGGTCCAGTTCCTTGATAGCGAGTTCGGTCTGGCCGGTGCCGCGCAGCTGGAAACCGCAGGCACTGAGCATGACGGCCAGGCCGATCACCAGCAGATTGCGTTTGATCATCTTGTAGCTCCCTCTTGGGCCGATTCTGTATACGGGCCCGCCGTTCATGCGGGCCCGTAGTCCTGTCAGTTGGCGACGATGTTGACCAGCTTGCCCGGTACCACGATGACCTTGCGGATGCTCAGGCCTTCGGTGAAGCGCAGGACGTTCTCGTTGCTGCGGGCAGCGGCTTCGATGTCTTCACGGCTGGCGCCGGCCGGCATTTCGATCTGCCCGCGCAGCTTGCCATTGACCTGGATGACCAGAACGATGCTGTCCTGGACCAGGGCGCTTTCGTCCAGCGTCGGCCAGGCGGCATCGATCACGGCATCCTGGTGACCCAGGCGCTGCCACAGCTCATGGCTGATGTGCGGGGTGATCGGGGCCAGCAGCAGGGCGACGGTTTCCAGGCCTTCCTGCAGCAGGGCGCGGTCTTGCTCGGTAGCCTGCGGGGCTTTTTCCAGCACGTTCATCACGGTCATCACCTGGGCGATGGCGGTGTTGAACTTGTGGTGCTGGCCGACATCGATGCTGGCCTGTTTGATGGCCGCGTGGATGGCGCGGCGGATTACCTTCTGAGCGTCGTCCAGGGCCGCGACGTCGAGCTTGCCCGGCAAGCCCTGGGTCACGTGGGCCTGGGCCAGGCGCCAGACACGGCGCAGGAAGCGGTTGGCGCCTTCAACGCCGGAGTCGGACCACTCCAGGCTCATGTCGGGCGGCGATGCGAACATCATGAACAGACGGCAGGTGTCGGCGCCATAGGCATCGATCATCGCCTGCGGGTCAACGCCGTTGTTCTTGGACTTGGACATCTTCTCGGTGCCACCGATCTCGACCGGCAGGCCGTCGGTTTTCAGGCGGGCGCCGATGATCTTGGCCTTGGCATCACGCTCGATTTCAACGTCGGCCGGGTTGAACCAGTCCTTGCCGCCGTTGCTGGCAACGCGGTAGTAGGTTTCGGCAACGACCATGCCCTGGGTCAGCAGGTTCTTGAACGGCTCGTTGGAGGTGACCAGGCCTTCGTCACGCATCAGCTTGTGGAAGAAGCGCGCGTACAGCAGGTGCAAGATGGCGTGTTCGATACCGCCAATGTACTGGTCTACCGGCAGCCAGTGGTTGGCAGCCTTTGGATCGACCATGCCGCCTTCGTAGTTTGGCGAGGCGTAGCGGGCGAAGTACCAGGACGACTCGACGAAGGTGTCCATGGTGTCGGTTTCGCGCTTGGCCGCGGTGCCGCATTTAGGGCAGGTGCAGGCGTAGAACTCAGGCATGCGAGCCAGTGGCGAGCCTGCGCCATCCGGTACAACGTCTTCAGGCAGGGTGACGGGCAACTGGTCTTCAGGGACCGGCACGTCGCCGCAGGACGGACAATGGATGATCGGGATCGGGCAGCCCCAGTAGCGCTGGCGGCTGATACCCCAGTCGCGCAGGCGGAACTGGGTGCGCGATTTGCCGAGTTCTTTCTTGATCAGTGCCACTTCAATGGCATCGAAGGCGCCCGGGAAGTCCAGGCCATCGAATTCGCCGGAGTTGATCAGCGTGCCGTGTTCGCCACAGGCAGCATCCCACTCGGCGGCAACGTCGTCGCCCAGGCTGGTGCGAATCACGGCCTTGAACGGCAGGTTGTACTTTTTGGCGAACTCGAAGTCGCGTTCGTCATGGGCCGGAACGGCCATTACCGCACCGTCGCCGTAGTGCATCAGCACATAGTTGGCGACCCACACCGGCAGTTTTTCACCGGTCAGCGGGTGCTCGACGAACAGCGAGGTGGCCAGGCCTTTTTTCTCCTGGGTGGCGACGTCGGCTTCGGCGACGCTGCCGCTCTTGCATTCGTCGATGAACGCCTGCAGCGCTGGGTTGCCCTGGGCTGCCTGGGTGGCCAGCGGGTGCTCGGCGGCAACGGCCACGTAGGTGGCGCCCATCAGGGTGTCGGGACGGGTGGTGAAGACTTTCAGTGCCCCGGCGTGGCCGATGCTGGCCAGGTCGTAGGGGAACTGAACTTCCATGCCACGCGACTTGCCGATCCAGTTGCGCTGCATGGTCTTGACCTGTTCGGGCCAGCCCGGCAGCTCGTCGAGGCTTTCCAGCAGCTCGTCGGCATAGTCGGTGATCTTGAAGTAGTACATCGGGATTTCGCGCTTCTCGATCAGCGCGCCCGAACGCCAGCCACGTCCATCGATGACCTGCTCGTTGGCCAATACAGTCTGGTCGGCCGGGTCCCAGTTCACGGTACCGTTCTTGCGGTAGATCACGCCTTTTTCGAACAGGCGGGTGAACAGCCACTGTTCCCAGCGGTAGTAGTCCGGCTTGCAGGTGGTGACTTCGCGGGACCAGTCGAAGGCAAGGCCCAGGCTCTTGAGCTGGGTCTTCATGTAGTCGATGTTTTCGTAGGTCCACTTGGCCGGCGCGACGTTGTTCTTCATCGCGGCGTTTTCGGCCGGCATGCCGAAGGCGTCCCAACCCATTGGCTGCATGACATTCTTGCCCAGCATGCGCTGGTAGCGGGCAATCACGTCGCCGATGGTGTAGTTGCGCACGTGGCCCATATGTAGCTTGCCGCTTGGGTACGGGAACATCGATAGGCAGTAGAACGTGTCCTTGCCTTCCTGTTCACTGACTTCAAAAGACTTTCGCTCGTCCCAAAACGATTGGGCGGCGGCTTCGATTTCGCGGGGCTGATAGAGTTCGTGCATGGCTACTTTGCGCTGAGAAATGGGAGACCTTATCCAGGCAGCGAAAAAAACGCTGCATCGGCAATCCGGTGTCAAAAGGGTGAACGCCCTAGCATACATGACCGCTGTCCACCGAGGGAAACCCTGATTGCACAGCCTGCGGCGCTGCGGGCCGTTGGTCGCGGCGCCCTGCTGCTTTTGCGAGTGACGCTAAGCTCAGGAGTGGGGGAGATATATTTATCTTCAATGAGGTGAACGGATGGGAGAGTCGCAGCTACAAGCAACAAAACCGGAGCTTTACGAACGGTTGATCGACCGTCTGGGGTTGGCCCTGGAGGTTGCCAGAACGGCCGTTCGGTTACGCGATGAAGTGCCTGCTGAATTGGAGTTGCGTGGTCTTAGCCGCGCTGAATTCGATGTTATCAAAGCCTATCTGGACTCCCTTCCAGAAGGTAGGCATGGATGCGCTGGCGCACAGCTATCACCGGAGCCGCCTGCTTCGGCCAGAGTCGTCTGGCTCAAAGACAAGACGCGCTCCACTACCACGGCAAAATCCAGGACGCTGCAATTCAAATAGCCGTTCGGATTCCCAGGCGCAATGCGGAGTGCGCCAATATTGAAAAATCTATGAGGATCGGCGCCTGACTACGCTTGTTGCCAGGTGCCGATCCTTTTAGGCTGCGCACCTCCCTGGAGGTGTCCTGTGCCGATCCGCTACCTGATCAAACAACTGATCCTGCCGCCTGGCATTCTATTCCTGTTGCTGCTGGTGGCCTGGTGGCTGCGCCGGTCGTGGCCGCGGGTCTCTGCCTTGTGCTTTGTGCTGGGCCTGGGTGGGCTGTGGTTGATGAGCTTGCCGGTTGTTGTCGAGCGTTCGGCGCGTTTGTTGGAAACCGAGCCGGCGCTGAGCCAGGCGCACTGGGCGCAACTGGCCGAACGGGCCGATGCCATTGTCATTCTGGGGGCCGGGCGAGAGCGGGGTGATCCGGCCTGGGCTGATGTCGACCAGCCTACCGGCGTGGCCATGGAGCGCATGCGCTATGCGGCGCAGTTGGCCAAGGCTTCAGGCTTGCCGCTGCTGACCAGTGGTGGCCTGCATTTTGGTACGCCACCCAGTGAAGCACAGTTGATGGCCGATGCCCTGCAGCGTGACTTGGGTGTCACGGTGCGCTGGCAGGAAGGGCGCAGCCGCACGACCTGGGAAAATGCTCGGATGACTGCTGAAATGCTTCAGCCCCTGGGCATCAAGCGTGTGGTGGTAGTGACCCAGGCCTGGCACATGCAGCGCTCGCGCTGGAGCTTCGAACAGGCGGGGTTTGAGGTGGTGCCGGCGCCGGTCGGCTTTCTCGGGCGCGATCATGCCCGGCCGTTCGGAGGCTGGCTGCCAGAAAGTAAGTCGATCTGGCAGAGCGGCCAACTGCTCAACGAGGCAGTCGGCCTGCTCGGCTACCGGGTGTTCTACTAGACGGTCTTGGCAATGCGGCTGGCGAGCAGGGCCCAGCCCAGCAACAGCGCGCAGAGGATCACCAGGGGCCAGGAGCGATACTGCAGGTACGGTGTGAGCTGCTGCATCGGCACCACTTCGCCGTACAGGACCCCGCGCTCGAACTGCGGGATCTGCGCGGTGATCCGGCCGAACGGGTCAATCAGACCGGTCACGCCATTGTTGGTGGCTCGGATCATCCAGCGACCCGCCTCCAAGGCACGCATCTGCGCCATCTGCAGGTGCTGGAGCGGACCGATCGAGGTGCCGAACCAGGTGTCGTTGCTGATGGTCAGGAGAATGTCGCTGCGCGCTGCCAGGCTTGCAGCGAACTCCGGGTAGACCACTTCGTAGCAGATGTACGGGGCAATCTGATAACCCTTGGCCTGCAGCAATGGTTGATCCGAGGGGCCACGGGCAAAGTCCGACATTGGCAGGTCGAAGAAAGCGATCAGGCCGCGAAGCATGTCCTGCAAGGGCACGTACTCACCGAACGGCACCAGCTTCTGCTTGAGGTAGGTGCCATCGCCTTCGCCGGTCACGGTGATGCCGTTGTAGTAGCGGCGTTGCTGGTGGACGATTTCGCGGACCGGCAGGCCGGTGATCAGCGCCGAATGACGTTCGGCAGCGAAATTGCCCATCATGTCCAGGTAACCCTGGGCCTGGTCCTTGAGGATCGGCACCGCGGTCTCCGGCCAGATCAGCAGATCGACAGGCTTGGAGCTGAAGCTCATGTCCCGGTACAAGGCCAGTTGGGCATTGACGTGTTCGGGGTTCCACTTCATTTCCTGTTCGACGTTGCCTTGCAGGGCCGCAACGGTCAGGGGCTTGCCGGCTGGCGTGGTCCAGGCGTGATTCTTCAGTGCCAACCCCACGGCCCAGGGTGCCAGCAACAACACAATGGCCACCGCCAGGAACGACTTGCGCTCACGCAGGCGCGGCACGTTGCACAGCAGGGCGGCACACAGGGCCAGGCAGAAGGAGATCAGCCACATGCCGCCGATTGGGGCCAGGGCGGACAGCGGTCCGTCAAGCTGGCTGTAGCCGGAGTACAGCCAGGGAAACCCGGTGAGGAACCAGCCACGGAAGGCTTCCTGGCCCACCCACAAGGCCGCGAAGCACAGGGCGTCGGCCAGGGGGGCTTCGTTGCGGCGCAGCCAGCGTGCCCAGACCCAGGCGGGCAGGGCGAAGAACCAGGCGATGGCGGCAAAGAACGCCACCAGCAGGCCGGTTGCCAGTAGCGGTGTCGCGCCGCCGTAGGTGTTGATGCTGACGTAGATCCAGCTGGTGCCAGCCGCGTACAAGCCGAAGCCGAAGCACCAGCCGCGGCCTAGGGCCTGGCGCGGGCTCAGCTCGCGCAGGCCAAGGTAGAACAGGCCGGCCGCCAGCAACGCCAGCGGCCAGATGTCGAACGGCGCCAGGGCCAGGGTGGTGATTGCGCCAGCCGCCACGGCCAGCAGGTTACCGGGCCAGCCGGGGCGGGTGATCCAGCGCATGGTTGTCCTTAACGGGTGATAGGGGTCAGACGCAGCAGGTGTATCCGGCGGCTGTCGGCGTTGAGAATGCGGAAGCGATACGGGCCTATTTCAGTGGTCTCGTTACGCTTGGGCAAGTGGCCGAAGGCGCTCATCACCAGGCCACCGACAGTATCGAATTCATCGTCGGAGAATTGGCTGTCGAAGAACTCGTTGAAGTTCTCGATCGGGGTCAGGGCCTTGATCAGGAAGTCGCCGCTTGGCAGTGGCTTGATGTAGCTGTCTTCCTCGACGTCATGTTCGTCTTCGATATCGCCGACGATCTGCTCGAGCACGTCTTCAATGGTGACCAGGCCGGCCACGCCGCCGTACTCGTCGATGACGATGGCCATGTGGTTGTGGTTGGCACGGAACTCGCGCAGCAGTACGTTCAGGCGCTTGGACTCGGGCACGAAGGTGGCCGGTCGCAGCAGGTCCTTGATGTTGAAGCTGTCGCCATTCTCCTTGAGGATCAGTGGCAGCAGGTCTTTGGCCAGCAGGACACCGAGCACGTCGTCATGGCTTTCGCCGACCACCGGGTAGCGCGAGTGCGCAGCGTCGATCACCGCCGGCAGGAACTCGCGTGGCGACTGCGTGGCCTTGATGCTGATCATCTGCGAGCGCGGCACCATGATGTCGCGTACTTGCAGGTCGGCCACCTGGATGGCGCCTTCGACAATGGTCAGCGCCTCGCTGTCCAGCAGCTTGTTCTGGTGGGCTTCGCGCAGCAGCTCAAGCAGCTCCTGGCGGTTTTTCGGCTCATGGGCAAAAGCCTGGGTCAGTTTGCCCAACCAGGACTTTTGCCCGTTGCTCGATCGATCTTCGCTCATGGCGGTTACTCGTGTTCCTTGCTGATATCAGTGTGGGGTACGTCGTGCTCGTCGTCGGCGTAAGGGTCCGGGTGACCCAGTTCGGCAAGCAACTCTTGTTCCAGTGCTTCCATTTCCTCGGCCTCATCGTCTTCGATGTGGTCATAGCCCAGCAGGTGCAGGCAGCCGTGGATCACCAGGTGTGCCCAGTGGGCTTCGAGAGACTTGCCCTGTTCGGCGGCTTCGCGCTCGACCACCGCGACGCAGATCACCAGATCGCCGAGCAGGGGGATGTCGAGCAAGTCGTCGGGAACATCGGCGGGGAAGGACAGCACGTTGGTGGCGTAGTCCTTGTGCCGGTAGGTGTGATTGAGCTCACGGCCTTCGGCTTCGTCCACCAGGCGGATGGTCATTTCCGAGTCGGCAGTGCGCTGGCGCAACGCCAGTTCGCACCAGCGGCGGAACAGGGTGTCATCAGGGGCAGCGGCATCCGTGGCCCGTTGCAGGTCGAGTTCAAGCATCGCGACGGGTGCCTTCTCGGTCTGGCTGCTGGTTTTCAAAGCGCTCGTAGGCTTCGACGATACGCTGCACCAGTGGGTGGCGAACCACGTCTTTGGGTTGGAAGTGGGTAAAGCTGATACCCGGCACGTCCTTGAGCACTTCGATCACATGGGCCAGGCCCGACTTGGTGCCGCGCGGCAGGTCGACCTGGGTGATGTCACCGGTGATCACTGCCGTGGAGCCGAAACCGATACGGGTCAGGAACATCTTCATCTGCTCGACCGTGGTGTTCTGGCTTTCGTCGAGGATGATGAAGCTGTTGTTCAGGGTCCGGCCACGCATGTAGGCCAGCGGGGCGATCTCGATCACCTGGCGCTCGATCAGCTTGGCCACGTGTTCGAAGCCGAGCATTTCATACAGGGCGTCGTACAGGGGGCGCAGGTACGGGTCGATCTTCTGGGCCAGGTCGCCGGGCAGGAAGCCGAGCTTCTCGCCGGCTTCGACCGCTGGGCGCACCAGCAGGATACGGCGTACCTGTTCGCGCTCCAGCGCATCGACTGCGCAGGCCACGGCCAGGTAGGTCTTGCCGGTACCGGCCGGGCCGATGCCGAAGTTGATGTCGTTGCCAAGGATTTCCTTGACGTAGCGCTGCTGGTTCAGCCCGCGAGGACGAATCATGCCCTTGCGCGTGCGCAAGGAAACACTGACTTCGTTCACCGCCGGGTTCTCCAGGGCCTGGACTGCAGATTCCTGCAGGAACAGGTGGACCATTTCCGGCGACAGCTCAGTGGCCTTGGTCTCGCGATAGAGGCGACGCAGCAGTTGCTCGGCAGAGGAGGTGTGCTTGGGTTCGCCGATCAGTTCGAACTGATTGCCGCGGTTGCGGATTTCGATGGCCAGGCGTTGTTCGATCAGGCGCAAATGCTCGTCGAATTGCCCGCACAGATTGGCGAAGCGATGGGCCTCGAAGGGTTCGAGGATGAAACGATGAGGTTCTATGGGTGCGTTCAAGGTTGTTTTTCAGCCGCCCGACGGCAATGGATATGGACTCAAGGATAACCCTAGCCGCTGCAGGGCGAAAGCGCTGAAACGATCAAGGGTCGCCGGGCCAGTGTTGCGGCCCGGCTGGACAGGTCAATGGGCCAGCGAACCGAACAGCGAGTGAGGGCGTGCGTCGTCGATATGGATGTCGACGAACTGGCCGATCAGCTTCGGATTGTCGCAGCGGAAGTTGACGATACGGTTATTCTCGGTGCGCCCCTGCAACTGGCCGGGGTCGCGGCGCGAGTAGTCGGTGACGAGGATGCGCTGGATGGTGCCAACCATTTGTCGGCTGATTTCGAAGCCTTGGGTATCCAGGCGGTGCTGCAGGGCCTTGAGCCGCTCCTTTTTCACGTCTTCCGATGTCTCGTCGGGCAGGTCGGACGCCGGCGTTCCCGGGCGCTGGCTGTAGACGAAGGAGTAGGAGAAGTCGAAACCGACGTCGGCCACCAGCTTCATGGTCTGCTCGAAGTCTTTCTCGGTTTCGCCCGGGAAGCCGACGATGAAGTCCGAGCTGATGCAGATACCCGGCACCGCGGCCTTGAGCTTGCGCAGCTTGGATTTGTATTCGAGGACGGTGTGGTTGCGCTTCATCGCCGCCAGCACGCGGTCAGAGCCCGACTGCACGGGCAGGTGCAGGTGCTTGACCAGCTCCGGCACTTCGGCGTGGGCCTGGATCAGGCTGTCGGAGAACTCCAGCGGATGCGAGGTGGTGTAGCGGATCCGGTCGATGCCATCGACGGCGGCGACCACGCGGATCAGTTCGGCAAGGTCTGCCAGGCGGCCATCGTGGGTCTGGCCGCGGTAGCCGTTGACGTTCTGCCCCAGCAGGGTGATTTCGCGCACACCGTTTTCGGCCAGGTGGATCACCTCGGCCAGCACGTCGTCGAACGGCCGGCTGACTTCTTCGCCACGGGTGTAGGGCACCACGCAGAAAGTGCAGTACTTGCTGCAGCCTTCCATGACCGAGACATAAGCGGTCGGGCCGTCGATGCGCGGTTCGGGCAGGTGGTCGAACTTCTCGATTTCGGGGAATGACACATCGACCTGAGGCAGGCGCGTGGTGCGCGCCGCGTCGATCATTTCTGGCAGGCGGTGCAGGGTTTGCGGGCCGAATACCACGTCGACATAGGGCGCGCGCTTGCGGATCGACTCGCCTTCCTGACTGGCCACGCAACCGCCGACGGCGATGACCATGTCCGGGTTCATGTCCTTGAGTTCACGCCAGCGGCCCAGTTGGGAGTAGACCCGGTCCTGGGCGCGCTCGCGGATCGAGCAGGTGTTGAGCAGGATCACGTCGGCGTCTTCGGCACGCGCAGTGACCTCCAGGGCTTGATGTTCGCCCAGCAGATCGACCATGCGCGAGCTGTCGTACTCGTTCATTTGGCAACCGTGGGTTTCGATATAAAGCTTTTTGGCCATGGGAGATCATCAGGTAATTCGAAGAACCGCGCATTATAGGGGGGTGGGCCGGCGGTTCCTAGCGTTGTCGGTCTGGGCCCTATGTTATAGTTTGCGCTTTCTTTACAACCTGTGACTGCCCCTTCGAAATGACCAAACGTGAAGCGCCTATCTACAAAGTGATCTTTCTCAACCAGGGCCAGGTATTCGAGATGTATGCCAAGCAGATCTACCAAAGCGATCTGTGGGGCTTTCTGGAAATAGAAGAGTTTGTCTTCGGAGAGCGCACCCAGGTCGTGGTCGATCCGAGTGAAGAAAAACTCAAGGCCCAGTTCGAGGGCGTGGTGCGCAGCTTCGTGCCGATGCATTCGATCGTGCGCATCGATGAGGTCGAACGCTTGGGAACGCCGAAAATCAGCGAGGCCCGAGGCGTGGGCAACGTGATGCCGTTTCCGATGCCGATGCCGGAGAAGTAGGCCGGTTGTTCAGGGGAGTGGCGAGAAAGGGGTGCGCCCTTCGGCGGTCTGCAGCTCAAGCAGGTATTTGCGGAAAATCTGTCCCAGTACCTGGGTCGCCATTTCCAGTTCGTCGCGCGGCATTTTTTCCGACACTTCGTCGGCCAGGTCCAGGGCGTCCTCTGCGCCGTTGACCGCCGCCATTTTCAACACGATGTACGCCTGTACATTGTTGGCGGCAACGCCTTCGCCCTTGTAGAACATGGTTCCCAGGCGATATTGCGCTTCGGCGTGGCCTTGCAGCGATGCCTGCTCGAAATAGCTCAGCGCCTGATTGAGATCGCGCGGGGTGTAGGTGCCCTGATAATAGAACTCGCCCAATTCGTATTGAGCCTGGGCGTCGCCCGCCTGCGCTGCTTGCTGGCACGCTGCCAGGGCCTGGGGCAGGTCTTCAGGTTGGGAATCGAGGGTGCAGCGGCCCGTTGCTGGAATCAGCAACGAGTTACCGCCTGCCGAGGCCAGCAGGGGCTGAAGAAGCAACAGGCAGCCCAGGGCGAGGGCGCGGCCGGTGCGGTTCATGGGGATCGACTTACCTCTGCAAAGCTGCGGCCAAAGTGTCTGGTGGCACATTATGGGATAAGCAGCGCCTACCTTACAAAGTCTTTACTCGATTTTCTGTGATGAGAGGCATTATCGCGGGGCAAGCCCGCTCCTGCACCGTACAGTGTAGGAGCGGGCTTGCCCCGCGATGGTTCATGCAATCAGAGCTTGGCGAACGCCTTCTCGGCAGCATCCAGGGTGATCTTGAGCTCGGCCTCGCCATGGGCGATCGAGGTAAAACCGGCCTCGAAGGCGCTTGGCGCCAGGTATACGCCACCTTCGAGCATCAGGTGGAAGAAGCGCTTGAAACGCTCGGCATCGCTGGCCATCACGTCATCGAAGGTGACGATGTCGTCGGCACCGCTGAAGTACAGGCCGAACATGCCGCCCGCCTGGGTGGTGACGAACGGAATGCCGGCTGCATCGGCGCGCTGCTGCAGGCCGTCGAGCAATTTGCTGGTGTAGGCACTGAGCTCGTCGTGGAAGCCTGGGCGGCTGATCAGCTTGAGGGTGGTCAGGCCCGCGGCCATGGCCAGCGGGTTGCCCGACAGGGTGCCTGCCTGGTAGACCGGGCCCAGTGGTGCGATCTGCTCCATGATCTTGCGCTTGCCGCCGAAGCAGCCAACCGGCATGCCGCCGCCGACGATCTTGCCGAAGGTCGACAGGTCCGGTGTGACGCCGTAGTGCGCCTGGGCGCCGCCCAGGGCAACGCGAAAGCCGGTCATCACTTCATCGAAGATCAGCACCACGCCGTGCTTGTCGCACAGGGTGCGCAGGCCTTCGAGGAAGCCCGGTGCGGGCGGCACGCAGTTCATGTTGCCGGCCACAGGCTCGACGATGATGCAGGCCACTTCCTGACCCACGTCGGCCAGCATTTTCTCGACGG
Organism: Pseudomonas vranovensis; assembly: GCF_040438935.1. Classification (NCBI taxonomy): domain Bacteria; kingdom Pseudomonadati; phylum Pseudomonadota; class Gammaproteobacteria; order Pseudomonadales; family Pseudomonadaceae; genus Pseudomonas; species Pseudomonas vranovensis. Next base: position 5,629,946 of record NZ_CP159259.1, read on the forward strand.
CGTCGATGTCGTTGAACGGCAGGGTCAGGGTGTGTTTGGCAAAGGCTGCCGGTACGCCTGCGGAGCTTGGCACGCCCTGGGTCAGCAAGCCGGAGCCGGCCTTGACCAGCAGGCTGTCGGAGTGACCGTGGTAGCAGCCCTCGAACTTGATGATGCTGTCGCGACCGGTATAGCCGCGGGCCAGGCGAATGGCACTCATGGTCGCTTCGGTGCCGGAGCTGACCATGCGCACCATTTCCATCGACGGCACGATGGAGCAGACCAGGTCGGCCATTTCGGTTTCCATGGCGGTTGGTGCGCCATAGGACAGGCCGTGTTCAAGCTGCTTGCGCACCGAGTCGAGGACGTCCGGGTGGCTGTGGCCGAGGATCATCGGCCCCCAGGAACCCACGTAGTCGACATAGCGCTTGTCGTCTTCGTCGGTGACGTAGGCACCTTCGGCATGCTTGAAGAACAGCGGGGTGCCGCCAACGCTCTTGAACGCCCGCACCGGCGAGTTGACGCCACCGGGGATGTGCTTCTGGGCGTTGGCAAACAGGGTTTCGGAACGAGACATGATGGGCTCTCTCAATCAGGCAGATGCGAACAGGGCGTTGAAGGCGCGGGCACGGCGGGTGACTTCCTGCGTGCTGTCGGCGCCGAACAGGCCGTGAATCACCGCCAGCAGGTCGGCGCCGTGGGCGACCAGCGGGGCAGCGTTGTCCAGGGTGATGCCGCCGATCACGCAGATCGGCAATTTGAGCCGGGCGCGGGCTTGCTCCAGCAGGGCCGTATCGGCGGCTGGCGCACCCGGTTTGGTAACGGAATTGAAGAAGCGGCCGAAGGCCACATAGCTGGCACCTTCGCGGGCGGCTTGTTCCGCCAGCTCCAACTGCGCGTGGCAGGTAGAACCGATGATCGCCTCGCGTCCGAGCAAGGTACGGGCCGGGGTCAACGGGCCGTCGGTCTGGCCCAGATGGACGCCGACACCCAGGCGTGCGGCCAACTCGGCATCGTCGTTGACGATCAGGCGGGTCTTGTAGCGGCTGCACAGCTCGACCAGGGCTTCGGCCTCGCGCAGGCGGCGGGCTTCATCCTGGCTTTTGTCACGGTATTGCAGCAAGGTCACGCCACCGTCGAGGGCCGCTTCGACGTAGGGCAGAAACTTGCCGGCCAACAGCTGGCTGTCGGTGATGGCATACAGACCGCGTAGCTTCATCTCGGGGCCTCGGGTTCAGGAGCAGAAATCCAGGGGAAGGCGACGCGGCACATATTGGCCCTTGCCCAGTTGTTCGGCATCGCGCAGGGTGCGCCAGGTGTAGTCCAGGGCCGAGCGGACGGCGCTTTGCAAGTGCTCGCCCAGTGCCAGGCGGCCGGCCAGGGCGCTGGCCAGGGTGCAACCCGAGCCGTGGTAGCTGCCGGGCAGGCGTTGGCAGGTCCAGGTATGACGCTGGCCATCGCGGCTGTACAGGCGGTTGTGGATTTCATGCTCGTCACCGTGACCGCCGGTGATCAACAGGTGTCTGACGAAGGGCAGCAGTTTTTCTGCGCATTCGTCGGCGGTGCCTTCCGGCAGTTCGGCCAGAATGCGGGCTTCAGGAAGGTTCGGCGTGGCAATGGTCGCCAGCGGCAACAGTCGCTCGCGCATGGCGTAGCCAACCTCATCCTTGCCCAGGCGGCCACCGCCGCCAGCGCGCAGTACCGGGTCGCAGACCAGCGGCAGGTGCGGGTGGGCACTGAGCAGTTCGACGACGGTGTCGACCATGTCCAGCGAGCCAAGCATGCCCAGCTTTACCGCCGCTACCGTCGAGTCGGCGAGCACGGCGTTAGCCTGGGCCAGTACCCACTCGCGGTCGAGCACGCGAAAGTCACTGACATTGACGGTATCCTGCACGGTCAGGGCGGTCACGGCGGGAGCGGCGTGGCAACCTTGAGCGATCAGGGCTTCGATATCTGCCTGCAAGCCGGCGCCGCCACTGGGGTCGTGGCCGGAGAGACAGAGGACAACGGGGCGGGAGCTGTAGGTATTCATGGTGCGCGAGCTTAACACCAATCGCTTTTGTCGGGTCTGCCCCTGCAGTGAGGTTTTTTGATCAAGTGGTCAGGAAGTGCTTGTGTAAAGCTCTGAAAGTGCCGTTCTAGAGCCTCTCGTACAAAGTTTTAAGTAGCCTCTGGCGGCCTTGAAAAGCTATGCTAGAGTGCTCGAATCTACCGATAACGGTTACTGCCGGATTGCGTCGCCTCAAACGGATGGGAGGCCATTGCGACACGACCGGGACAGACCATGCTGGGGCTGTATGCGCTATTTGCTGATTGTTGTGCTGGGCTGGTTGCCACTGCTGGCCGGGGCGGTCGATTTCGACGACTCAACGCGCAGCCTGCCCCTGGGGCGGGTAATGCACGTGTTCGAGGATCGCGAGGGCAATTCCAGCATTGCGCAGGTGAGTGCTCCGGCGTTCAGCGAGCATTTTCGCCGGCACCACGCCGATGTACTCAACGCCGGTTATTCAACGTCGGTGTTCTGGATCCGGCTCGATCTGCACTACACCGCCCTGTCTTCGGCCGCCCCGCGCAGTTGGTTGCTGGAGCTGGCCTACCCGCCGCTGGATCACCTGGAACTCTACCTGCCGGACGCTGCCGGTACGTTCCGCCTTGCGCAGCGCACCGGTGATGCCTTGCCCTATTCCAGCCGCCAGATCGAGCAGAACAACTACCTGTTCGAGCTGCCCTTTGTCCCCGGGCAAACCACCACCGCCTACTTGCGTCTGCACAGCCAGGGCTCGGTACAGGCACCCTTGACGTTGTGGTCTGCCAAGGCTTACCTGGAAGAGCAACCCACCCGCCTCTATGTGCTTGGCCTGATCTACGGCGTACTGCTGGGCATGCTGGTGTACAACCTGTTCATCTACCTCAGCGTGCGTGACACCAGCTACCTCTACTACATCCTCTATATCGCCTCGTTCGGCCTTTACCAGGTATCGGTCAACGGTGCCGGCGTGGCGTACTTCTGGCCCGACAACCCCTGGTGGGCGAACGCGGCCACGCCGATGTTCATCGGGGCCGCCGGATTGTTCGGCTGTCAGTTCGCCCGCAGCTTCCTGCAGCTAGGCCAGCACAGCCGAGTATTCGATAACCTGCTCAAGGTGCTGATGGCCGGTGGCGTACTGGTCATGCTGTTGTCGCTGACCAGCAGCTATGCCATTGCCTTGCGCCTGGCCACGGCGCTGGCCCTGCTGTTTACCGTGAGTATTTTTGCCGCCGGGGTATTCGCCTGGCGCCGCGGCCTGCGAGTGGCGCGTTACTTCATCATTGCCTGGTCGGCTTTCCTGCTCGGTGGGCTGGTCAACACGCTGATGGTCCTGGGCTACCTGCCCAATGTATTCCTGACCATGTACGCCAGCCAGATCGGCTCGGCCCTGGAAGTCGGCCTGCTGTCGCTGGCCCTGGCCGACCGGATCAACAGCATGCGTGACCAGCAGGCCCAGGCCCTGCGTGAGACCGGCCAGACCCTGGAACGCCTGAACCAGCAGTTGGCCAATAGCAACCGGCTCAAAGACGAGTTCCTGGCCACGGTGACCCACGAGCTGCGCACGCCGATGAATGGGGTGATCGGCTCGCTGGAATTGATGCAGACGCTGCCGCTGGACCCCGAGCTGGCCCAGTATCAGCGTACCGCCAGTGCCGCGGCCCAGGACATGATGGGCATGGTCGACGACATCCTGATTCTTACCGAGCTTCAGGCCGGGCGGTTGAGCGCACAGAACGCCCCCTTCGGCTTGCGCGCGCTGGTGCAGGAACTGCGCGCCAAATACGCAGGGTCGGCCCTGGCCAAGGGCTTGTACCTGAGCCTGGATACTCCGGCCGACCTGCCCGAGATGGTGGTTGGCGACCGGCACAAGCTGGCGCTGTGCATCAGCTACCTGCTCGACAACGGTATCAAGTTCACCCACCAGGGTGGCGTGATGCTGCAGGTCAGGGGGCAATTGCAGGAGCCGCACCTGATCGGCTTGTCGATCAGTGTCAGTGACAGTGGCATCGGTTTCGACAGCCTCGACGATTCCAACTTGTACCAGCGCTTCTTCCAGGTCGATGGCTCGATGACCAGGCAGTACGGCGGCCTGGGCATTGGTCTGGCGATTTGCCGGCAGTTGGCCGAACTGATGGGCGCACGCTTGCAGCATGAGTCCAACCCGGGCCTTGGCAGTCGATTCGAGCTGGGTCTGAGCCTGGCCTTGAGCCAGCCGCAGGCGATGAGCCGCCAGGGGTTAAATCGCAGCTAGTTAGGCATTTTTGTCACTTTGAGCGGGGGGCAGGGCGTGATTCACTGAAATTTCAGACACGTCCGGATCCAGGAGGCCCTCCCCGATGAACCTGCACCAGTACGCTGAAACCCATGAGGTTACCAACCAGCCGCCATCGCTGGAGGGTGCCAATCTCTACCGCATCGACGTGCCCCTGCAGCAATGGTCACGGCGTTATGGGGCTGGCTGGGCCGAGGCGCGGATCGATGCGTACGGGGCGTTGGCCGGTGGCCCATTGATGGCGGCGGGGTTTCTGGCCAACCAGAACAAGCCCCAGTTCAGCAGCCATGATCGCTATGGTCACCGTGTCGATCTGGTGGAGTTTCATCCGGCCTACCATGAGCTGATGCGCACGGCCATTGAGCATGGCCTGCCCTCGCTGCCCTGGACCAACCCTCGCGACGGCGCCCATGTTGCCCGTGCCTCGATGACGTACCTGCACAGCCAGGCCGAAGCCGGTAGCGGCTGTCCGTTGACCATGACCTTTGCCGCCGTGCCGGCGCTCAAACTGCAGCCGGAACTCGCGGAATACTGGCTGCCGAAGGTCCTCGCCAGCGAATACGACCCGCGCAATATCGGTGACCGGCACAAGGTCGGTGTGACCCTGGGCATGGCCATGACCGAGAAGCAGGGTGGTACCGATGTGCGGGCCAACACCACGCGGGCGTATCCGGTGGGCGCGCCGGGGCCGGGCCAGGCTTACGAACTGGTCGGGCACAAATGGTTCTGCTCGGCACCGATGTGCGATGCCTTCCTGACCCTGGCCCAGACTGAAAAGGGCCTGAGCTGCTTCCTGCTGCCGCGTCACCGCCCGGATGACAGTCGCAACCAGTTCTACATCCAGCGCCTGAAGAACAAGTTGGGCAATTGCTCCAACGCCTCCAGTGAAGTGGAGTTTCGCGGTGCCCTGGCCTGGATGATTGGCGAAGAGGGGCGCGGCGTACCGACCATTATCGAGATGGTCGCCATGACCCGCTTCGACTGCATGGTTGGCTCCAGCGCCTTGATGCGCCAGGCCCTGACCCAGGCCGCGCACCATTGTGCCCATCGAAAGGTAGGTGGCCGCCTGCTGGCCGAGCAGCCACTGATGCAGAACGTGCTGGCTGACCTGGCCCTGGAAAGCGAAGCCGCGCTGGCGCTGAGCCTGCGCATGGGGCACGCCCTGGATCAACCCGACGATGCCCACCAGGCCCGCTTTGCTCGGCTGGTGACGGCGGTAGGCAAGTATTGGATCTGCAAGCGTGCCCCGGCCATGATCAACGAGGCCGCCGAGTGCATGGGCGGCGCCGGGTATGTCGAAGAAAGCATCCTGCCAAGGCTGTACCGCGAGGCACCGGTCAACTCGACCTGGGAAGGTTCAGGCAACGTTCAGTGCCTGGATGTACTGCGTGCGCTGTCCAAGGAGCCGGGTGTCCTCGACACCCTGTTCGACGAATTGGGCGACGGCCATGGCGACCCGCGGTTGGCGGCGCATATCGGCAACCTCAAGGCGGCATTCGCCGACACCGGCGATATCCAGTACCGCGCCCGCCAGCTCACTGAAGACATCGCCCTGGGCCTGCAGGCCAAGCTGTTGCTCGAGGCCGGTAACGCCACGGTCAGCGACGCCTTCATTGGCAGCCGACTGGGCGGCAGTGGCCGGGTCTACGGGGTGTTGCCGCGAGGGGTGGATGTTGGCGAACTGGTGGCACGCGCGACCCCGAACTGGCCGCTCTAACGTGCGTGCCTTTGCCTGAATAAGTAGGCAAGATGGAGGCATGCATGTCAGACAGGAAGTACATTGTGAGCCGTACTGATGAAGCCTTCGTTGTCGTAGAAACCGCCGAGCAGGCCGTCGATCGTCTGGCGAGCCTGCACGAGCAAGCCACCGCGGCCCTGAGCCTGGCGCTCAAGCGCTACCTCAAGGACCGCACCGAGCCCAACGCCGAAGAACGTGCGCAGTTCCGTTACCCGGAGCTGCGCCTGACCTACGAGTACCACGGCGAAGTACCGGCCATCACCCGGGCCTACGCCAAGGTGCAACTGCCTGGTACTTACAGCGTCACCGTGACCCAGCCCGCATCTTTTCGTAACTATCTGCTGGAGCAATTGAAGCCACTGATGCGCGACTTCACCGTAAAGGTTGAAGTCGGCGTCAGCGAGCAGAACATCCCCTATCCCTATGTGGTCGAGCAGGGCGACGAGCTGGCCGGTACCGGGATCACCGCGGCAGCACTTGCACGGGTGTTCCCCAGCACCGACCTGTCGGCGGCCACCGATGGCATCGCCGATGGCCTCTACGACTGGGCCAACGTCGACCCCTTGCCGCTGGCGCTGTTCGATGCGGCGCGGGTGGATTTCTCGCTGCGTCGCCTGGTGCACTACACCGGCAGCGACTGGCGCCACGTGCAACCGTGGATCCTGCTGACCAACTACCACCGCTATGTCGATCAGTTCGTCAGTCATGGCCTTGAGCAGTTGCGCGATGACCCACGCTTTGTGCGCATGGTCTTGCCAGGCAACGTGGTCATTGAAAAGAGCATGGACAACGGTGAAGCCCAGGCCTTGGTGGCAGGGGTGGTCTGGCACCGCTACCAGATGCCGGCCTACCACCTGATTGCTGCCGACGGCGATGGCATCACGCTGGTCAACATTGGTGTGGGGCCTTCCAACGCCAAGAACATCACCGACCACCTCGCGGTGCTGCGCCCGCATTGCTGGCTGATGATCGGTCACTGTGGTGGGCTGCGGCAGTCGCAGACCATCGGTGACTATGTACTGGCGCACGCCTACATGCGCCGTGACGGCATTCTGGACCGGGTGGTACCGCCGCATATTCCGATCCCGGCCCTCGCCGAGGTGCAGCTGGCGCTGCAGGAAGCTGCTGCCCAGGTGACCGGCGAACGTGGCGATGAGCTGAAAAAGCGCCTGCGTACCGGCACCGTGCTGACCTACGACGACCGCAACTGGGAGCTGCGCTGGGCTCAGGAACGACCATTGATCAACCTGTCGCGTGCCGTGGCGGTCGACATGGAGAGCGGCACCATTGCCGCCCAGGGTTATCGCCTGCGGGTGCCATATGGCACCTTGCTCTGCGTCTCGGACAAGCCGCTGCACAGCGAAATCAAGCTGCCGGGAGCGGCCAACGCCTTCTACAATCGGGCGGTCAGCCAGCACTTGAAGATCGGTATTGCGGCATTGGACCTGCTGCGCACCGAACTCCATTCGCTGCACTCGCGTAAACTGCGCAGTTTCGATGAGCCGCCGTTCCGCTGAGGCCCCATGCCGTTACCCCCACGTTCCACGCCGCGTCGTCCCGCGGCCAAACCCGCCGGTCCGCGTCGCCAAGCCAAGGCGCCGCCGGCCGAGCCGCGGTTGATCCTGTTCAACAAGCCTTTTGACGTACTGACCCAGTTCAGTGACGGTGAAGGGCGTGCGACCCTCAAGGACTACATCGACATCCCCGGTGTCTATCCGGCCGGGCGTCTGGACCGCGACAGCGAAGGGCTCTTGTTGTTGACCAACGACGGCCAGTTGCAGGCGCGCATCGCCGACCCCAAGCACAAGCTGGCGAAAACCTATTGGGTACAGGTGGAAGGCGAGCCGACCGAGGAGCAATTGCAACGGCTGCGCGACGGCGTCGAACTCAATGACGGCCCCACCTTGCCTGCCCAGGCCCGGCAGCTTGAAGAGCCGCAACTATGGCCGCGCAATCCGCCGGTGCGCTTTCGTAAAAGCGTGCCCACCCGGTGGCTGGAACTGGTGATCAAGGAAGGGCGCAACCGCCAGGTGCGGCGCATGACGGCAGCCGTCGGCCTGCCGACCCTGCGCCTGGTACGGGTGCGGATCGGCGACTGGACGCTGGAGGGGCTGGATCAGGGGCAGTGGCGGGAAGTACCGGTCAAGCGCTAGACGCCTTCGATAAAGCCGATCACCACGCTTTTGATGATGAAGGCGAGGATGCCCAGGCCCAGCACGAAAAACAGGATGAAGGTGCCGAACTTGCCGGCCTTGGATTTTTTCGCCAGGTCCCAGACGATAAAACCCATGAAACCAATCAGGATGGTGACCAGGATGGTCATCATCCATTCTTCGAACAACGCAGGATCCATCGATACTCTCCGGCAGGTTGAGGCGCGCGATTATACGCCCCGCTTGCCGCTCTGACTAACGCAGGTGCGTCAGCGGTAGTTCGGTGCTGGCCAGCACCTGGTTGAGCACAAAGCTCGAACGCACGCTGGTCACCCCTTCGATTCGGGTCAAGTGGCCCAGCAGCAGCTTCTGGTAGTGGTCCATGTCGGGCACCACCACCTTGAGCTGGTAGTCGGCGTCCATCCCGGTGACCAGGCTGCATTCAAGCACCTGGGGCAGGTTGCGAATCGCCGTTTCAAAGGCCTCGAAGCGTTCCGGGGTGTGTCGGTCCATGCCGATCAGCACGTAGGCGGTGAGGCTCAGGCCCAGCTTCTTGCGGTCGAGCAGGGCAACCTGGCGCGAAATGTAGCCGTCGTCTTCCAGTTGCTTGACCCGTCGCGAGCAGGGCGAGGGCGAAAGGCCGATGCGTTCGGCCAGTTCCTGGTTGGAGATGCGCGCATCGCGCTGCAATTCGGCAAGAATGCTCAGGTCGTAGCGGTCCAGTTTGCTCATGGAACATGCCTTTTCTATTTCAATTGCGGCGAATTATCAATCCGTAGCTAAAAATTGCGCAAGTGCTATTTTAATGAGCAATCTTCGCAATCCGCTGCCGGCGCTGCAGCCTTATGCTTATACCCAGAATCACTGCCCGGACATCAGTCCAGTGCAGCTGGCCTTATCGGGGCAGCTGCGGCCAGCAACCTAAGGGGTTGTGCTCGGCCCCCGGGCTACACACTGTTCACAAGACAGCGTGAGGTGAGCCGACGTCACAAGCGTCGAGCACGGACAAAATTCTCGAAGGGAGACCGTTTGGTCTCCCTTTTTTATTGCCTGCGATTTTTCCGGTTGCGGCCGATAGCGATGCATAGCCCCTCGGGAGAAAGAGCATGAAGTCGCGAATCTGGCCGCTGGCTGGTGTTGGTTTGTTGTGCAGCTGTCTGCAGGGCTGGGCTCAGGAAGGGTCGCCGTTGCAGCCGCGGCCCGACCAGGTGCGCCAGACCCAGCCCCCTAGGATCGGATACTACGAGGACGTTCCCCGGCGCTACCCGAGCCGTTGGGAGCGGGATCGCTACGCGTGCGGTCGTTGGGCAGAGCAGCAGCTGGATTACCGGCGAGCACTGGAGAAGTGCCTGGCCAGGCGCGGCATCAGGCAGGAGCAACTGCGTTGGTAGCCGCTACCGCAAGGCTGTGATCGGCCGCGAAGCGGCCGTGGGACGTCAGTGGCGATTGCTACGCCGACGATCGCAGGCTGACGGCAGCGGCTACAAAGGCTGCCGGACTACGGTACAGGGTCGGCGTGTACCAGCACCTCTGCCCTGGGGTATTTGCGATGGATCGCGGCAGCCGCCTGGTCGCACAGGGCATGGGCCTGGGTGAGTGGCAATTCACCCGGTAGCTCCAGGTGCAGTTGCACGAACCAGTGGCTCCCCGACACCCGGGTGCGCAGGTCGTGGGCGCCGCGTACACCCGGCACGCTGCAGGCCAGCGCCAGCATCTGCTCGCTGATGTCGCCGGGCAACTCCTTGTCCATCAGGATCGCGGTGCTCTCCCGGGCAATCTGCACAGCGCTCCAGAGAATATACATCGCAATGCCAAGGCCGAAGAAGGCATCCAGTTGTGGCCAGCCCAGGCGTGCCAGCACCAGGGCAATGAGGATGCTGCCGTTGAGCAGCAGGTCGGAGCGGTAGTGCAGCGAGTCGGCGCGCACGGCGGTGGAGCCGGTAATGCGGATCACCTTGGCCTGGAGCATCAGCAAGGCCACGGTCAATCCGAGTGACAGCAGCATCACGGCAATACCAATGGCGGTGTCGCCCAAGGGTTGGGGATTTTGCAAGCGCTCCACGGCCTGTACGCCGATCAGCACGGCACTGACCCCGATGAACAACGCCTGAGCCATGCCGGCCATGGCTTCGGCCTTGCCGTGGCCATAGCGGTGATCGTCATCGGCCGGGCGCAAGGCGTAGTGCACGGCCAGCAGGTTGAGGAACGAGGCGACGCCATCAAGTGCCGAGTCGGTCAGGCCCGCCAACAGGCTCACCGACCCGCTGAGCCACCAGGCCACTGCCTTGGTGAGGATCAGAATACTGGCCACCGCCAAAGAGGCGCGGGTGGCCAGGCGCAGCAGGCGTTGATGCTCAGCCGAAGGGGTCATGCTGCAGGGGGCTTCCTTTCAGTGCTCAGGCGGCGGGCTTGAGGCCGTACATCGCCAGTTGCTCGACGCTGCCCTTGTGCTGGATCAGGCGCGGGTCGTTCAGCGGCAGGCGCTGGCCCAGTTCGCTTTCGAGGATAGCCTGCAGCTTGCTGTTGTCGACCTTGCCGTCGGCGCCGATGGCCTGGTTGAGTTTTTCCGGGGCCACTTGCGCGGTGGTGCCACCCGGCAGATAGATGGCGCCGGTGGCGAAGTCGACACCGAAGGCAATCAGGCCCGGGAGCACATAGAACAAGATGCCGATGGCATCGAGGGCGGCGACTACCGGGTCGATCTTGCCTTCGATCTGGCCGCGTCGGTCAGGGAAGAAAATCGTGCCGCAGGCCGTCAGTTGAGTCAGCAGGGTGGCGACCAGAACGCCGCCGATGACGCGGGAGGGAATACGCATGGAAATCTCCGGAATGAAGGCCTCAAAGATACAGGCAAAGAGCCGGTATCTACAGCTAAGACCATGATAAGGCAGGCTCGGTTCGCCGTTATACTCGGCGCATTGTTTGAGGGCCACCATGAATTCATTACCGATCGATGCCGTACTGCCAGCCTTACGTGATGCCTTGCGCCTGCGCCACGAAGCCGTGCTCGAAGCGCCACCCGGCGCCGGCAAGACAACCCGCGTGCCATTGGCACTGCTCAACGAGCCGTGGCTGGGCGACCAGACCATTCTGATGCTCGAACCACGTCGACTGGCGGCTCGCGCGGCGGCCGAGCGGTTGGCCAGTGAGCTGGGCGAGCAGGTCGGGCAGACCGTCGGTTACCGGATCCGGCTGGACAGCAAGGTTGGCCCCACGACCCGTATCGAAGTGGTCACCGAGGGCATTCTCACCCGCCGCCTGCAGGCAGACCCGGCACTGGAAGGCGTCGGCCTGCTGATCTTCGATGAATATCACGAGCGCAGCCTGGATGCCGACCTGGCCCTGGCCCTGAGCCTCAATGGCCGTGAATTGCTGCGCGACGAGCCACCGCTGAAAATTCTGCTGATGTCGGCGACTCTCGAAGGCGAACGCCTGTCGAGCCTGCTGGATGCAGCGCCGGTGATCAGCAGTGAAGGGCGCATGTACCCGGTCGATGTGCGCTGGGGGCGGCCGTTCCAGCCGGGCGAGTTCATCGAGCCACGGGTGGTCGACACCGTGTTGCAGGCTGTTGTCGACGAAAGCGGCAGCCTGCTGGTGTTTCTCCCGGGGCAGGCGGAAATCCGGCGAGTGCATCAGCAGCTGCAGGATGCCCTGGGCGAGCGCCCCGACATTCTGTTGTGCCCCTTGCATGGCGAGCTGGACCTCAACGTCCAGCGCGCCGCCATCGATGCCGCGCCACCGGGTAAACGCAAGGTGGTGCTGGCCACCAACATCGCCGAGACCAGCCTGACCATCAATGGCGTTCGTGTCGTAGTGGACGCGGGGTTGGCGCGAGTGCCGCGATTCGACCCGGGCAGCGGCATGACCCGGCTCGACACCCAGCGGATTTCCCGGGCCAGCGCCACCCAGCGGGCTGGGCGGGCGGGACGTCTGGAGCCGGGTGTGTGCTACCGGTTGTGGTCCGAGGCCCAGCATGAGCAACTGGCCGCTTACGGCAGCGCTGAAATTCTCCAGGCCGACCTTGCCGGATTGGCCTTGCAACTGGCCCGCTGGGGCGTGACGCCAGAGCAGTTGCGTTGGCTCGATCAGCCGCCTGCAGCCGCCTATACCCAGGCACTGGATCTGTTGCAGCGCCTGGGTGCCTTCAAGGCCGACGGCCAGTACAGCCTGAGTACCCACGGTCAGGCCATGGCCGAACTGCCGGCCCATCCGCGTATCGCCCATTTGTTGTTGCGTGGCCAGGACCTGGGGCTGGCGAACATGGCCTGTGATGTGGCCGCGTTGCTCGGTGAGCGCGACTTATTGCGCGGTGGCGGCGCCGATCTGCACAGTCGCCTGGCGCTGCTCAGCGGTGAAGCCCGTGCGGCAAGGGGCGGGCAGGGTGGCGTGCAGCGTGCCCGGCAACTGGCCAGGCAGTATCGCGGCTATCTGCGTGGCAAGCCGGGGTCAGCGGTCGCAGACCCCGAGCATTCGCGCTGGTTGGGCGCTTTGCTGGCGCTTGCCTACCCCGACCGGGTCGCCCAGCAGCGGCGCGCCGGGGGCGGTGAATATCGTCTGGCCAATGGCCGTGCAGCACAGTTTGGTGAGCCCGATGCATTGATGAAGCATCCCTGGTTGGTGGTTGCCGACCTGGGCAGCCGCCAAGGGCAGCGTGAAGAACGGATTTATCTCGCCGCTGACTTCGACCCGGCGTTGTTCGACGGGGTGCTGGCCGAACAAGTGCGCACCCTCGACATTCTGGATTGGGACGAGCGCGAGAATGTGCTGCGTGCCGAGCGCCAGCGCAAGGTCGGTGAGTTGGTGCTCAGCCGTGAGCCATTGACCGGTCTGGACGAAGATGCCCGCGCCCGGGCCTTGCTGGAGCTGGTGCGGCGCAAGGGGCTGGAGTTGCTGTCGTGGACCCCTGAGCTACGCCAATGGCAGGCCCGAGTGGCCTTGCTGCGCCAACTGGACCTCGAAGCAGGCAACAGCACGCAATGGCCCGACCTGAGTGACGCCGCATTGCTGGTTTCACTGCCGCACTGGCTGCAGCCGTACCTGGGCAAAGTCACCCGCTTGAGCCACTTCGCCCACCTCGACCTGTCGTCGATCTTGCGCAATCTGCTGCCCTGGCCCCTGCCTCAACGCCTGGACGAATGGGCGCCGACGCACCTGAGTGTGCCATCGGGTTCAAACATTCGCCTGGACTACAGTGAAACGCCACCGATTCTGGCCGTGCGTCTGCAGGAGCTGTTTGGCCTGGCCGATACCCCGCGTATTGCCCAGGGCCGCCAACAGGTGCTGCTGCACGTGTTGTCTCCGGCGCGTCGTCCGGTGCAGGTCACCCAGGACCTGGCCAACTTCTGGCGCAGTACCTACACCGAAGTGAAGAAGGATTTGAAAGGGCGGTATCCAAAGCACTACTGGCCGGATGATCCGCTGGTGGCAGAGGCGACTGCACGCGCGAAGCCGCGCAAAACCTGAAAACTGCAGTGCAGCCACCAGGGGTCAAGCCTGGTGGTCGCGTGCCGATCAATGCCTTCAGCCGATGCGCCTGACCAGAAACTCGCAGTTCCGGCCTTGTTCGACATTCAACTGGTAAAAGGCGCCAGGCTGGTAATGGGGAGTGTCGGGGATGGCATTGACGCGATGTCCCCGGTGGTCGCGCCAGTGGCAAACCAGATCGTTTTCGCGCCAGTCCAGCGGTTCGAGCTTCCAGTAGTCCTTGACCTCGGCATGCTCGTACAGGCCCAGGTAGCCATTGCGGCTGCTGCCGAGTCTCTTGGCAGCAGACTGACCGGTACCCAAGATGTTGAAGTGCAGTCGGCTTTCGCTCTGTGAATGAAAGACGAAATTGAACACAGGGGGGGGCTCGGCTCCGCCGGCCTGAAGCCAGTCGTATTCCGGGGTCAAACCCCAGGTGAACTTATCGCGGGTCTGGCTGAGGCGCAGGGGGATTTCGCGGCCCTTGTCGAGCATGTAGATCCTGCCGAGAAACGACTCGATCGCATCAGACCGCAGCGTTGTTTCTTGAAAGTCACCCATGGGGAAACTCCTTGTCCGTTGAGTGTCAGGTTCGAGGTGAGCAGCGCCTTGCTGCACAAACGCACCATAAGCACCTGACAGTCGGTATTGGAGGTCGAAGGCTTTCTTGGTGAGTGATCGTTGCCTGGCGGCGGATCAGGCGGTCGCGTTGGCCTCGATTAACATGAACAAGCGGTACAGCACCACGGTGCTGAACAACTGCAGGAAGCTGTTGAGGCTGTCGAGGGCAAACTGCACGCCAGCCTGCGGTTCGGGGAATGCCATCATCAGCAGGCCGTCGATCAGCCACAGCGGAGCGAGAACCGCGAGCACGCACACCAGGATGCGCCAGAAGTTACCCGTGGTCATGCGCGCACTCTCGCGCATGGCGGCAATCACCGGCAGGCCACGCAGTACCAGCAGGTATTCGGCGAACACCAGGTTGATCATCACCCAGATGCCCGGCAGCACGAACAGGGCGACGCCGGCCATGATCAGCAGCGAGCTGATCATGATCAGCAACGCCAGGGTCGGCCACAGTTGCAAGGCCCTGGCGAACAGGTCGCGCTTGGGCGGTGCTTCGCCGTTGCTGCGGGTGTCGAGGTAGAGGATCAGCGCAGCGCTGTAGATCGGGTAGAACAGCAGGCTGACCAACATGCCGTAGGCCGGCGAGGGCTTATCGCCCAACTGGCTGTAGAGCAGTTGGGTACACAGGGTTTCGAGCACCACCAGCGGCAGGCACAGCTGCACGATGCTGGTCAGGTGGCGGCGGAAAAAATACAGGGAGTCGCGCAAAACGCTCAGCGGATTCATCGGTCAACATCGCATGGCAGAAAAAGCAGGGCGTAACTGTAGCCCAGCCGCTCTCCAAGCTGAAGAAAGTTTCATCCCGAGTTGTGTTGAATCCGCGTCCCAGACGCCCCATTTTCAAAGCACTCGAATTTCCCGGCGTGTATGAGGTTGCCCATGAACAGCGAAGAACAAACCCTGATCGATGGCCTGTTCGGCCGACTCAAGCAAGCCGAAGACCCGGCCGTGCCTCGCGACGCCCAGGCCCAGGCGCGAATTGCCGAGCACCTCCAGCAACAACCGGCGGCGCCGTACTACATGGCCCAGGCAATCCTGGTTCAGGAGGCTGCCCTCAAGCGTCTGGATGAACAGAACAAGCAGCTTCAGGCTGAACTGCAGCAGGCCAGGGCGCAGTCATCGGCCCCTGCACCGAACAGCGGCGGTGGTTTTCTTTCCAGCATCTTTGGCAGCAGCGTCCGCGATCCGCAAGCGGCTCGGCCCCAGGTCCAGCCCGCATCGGGCGGTGGCTGGCGCGAGCCCGCGCGGTCATCCAGCCCCGCCGGCTCTGCACCGCAGCAAGGCTTCAACGCGGCACCCGCTTCCTCGGCACGCGGTGGCGCCAGCAGCTTCCTGGGGGGCGCATTGCAGACAGCGGCTGGAGTGGCTGGCGGCGTCATGCTGGCCCAAGGCATCAGCAGCCTGTTCAACCATCATTCGCAACCTCAAGAGGTGGTCGAAGTGATCAAGGAAGAACCGGCTCCTGCCAGCGACAGTGGTGGCTGGGGCAGTAATGATGATCAGCGCGTGACCGCCGACAACGGCTATGGCAATGGCCAGGGAGACCTGATGGAGACCGATTACGGCAACGACGACGGTGGATTCTTCGACGGTGACGACAGCTTCGTCTGACCGTGCATACCCGCACTGCTTCCAGGCTGGCATACTGGGCGCCGAAACGGCCCCGGTGTGCGGCGGCCGGCACCAGCGCCGTGGCGCCAAGAGGATAAGCGGTGAAGAAGATCGCGGTATTCGCCGATGTACAAAACCTCTATTACACCGTGCGCCAGGCCTACGGCTGTCATTTCAACTATGCCGCGCTGTGGGCCGACATCAGCCAGCACGGGCAGATCGTCGAGGCGGTCGCCTATGCCATTGACCGGGGTGACAGCAAGCAGCAGCAGTTTCAGCAGATCCTGCGCAACCTGGGCTTCACGGTCAAACTCAAACCCTACATCCAGCGCAGCGACGGCTCGGCCAAGGGCGACTGGGACGTGGGGATCACCCTGGATGTGATCGATGCCGCTGCCCGGGTCGACGAAGTAGTCCTGGCATCCGGTGATGGTGACTTCGACTTGTTGCTCGAGCGCGTCATCAGCCGCCACGGCATCGAAGCGGTGGCCTACGGCGTGCCGGGGTTGACTGCCAATTCATTGATTCGCGCCGCCAGCCGCTATGTGCCCATCGAGGGCGCCTTGCTGCTCAAGCACTAGGTTCTACAGAGGTCGCTTTTTTTGGAACGTATAGCTGTCATCGACTTTGAAACCACCGGCATCTCGCCGGGCGCAGGCTGCCGGGCGACCGAAGTGGCCGTGGTCATGCTCGAACGCGGGCGCATTGTCGAGCGGTACCAGAGCCTGATGAATGCAGGCGTAGCGGTGCCGGCCTTCGTCGCCGGCCTGACCGGCATCACCACCGCCATGCTGCGCAGCGCACCACCCATTGCCCGGGTGATGAACGAGGTGGCCGAGTTCGTCGGCGATACGCCAATGCTCGCGCACAACGCCTCGTTCGACCAGAAGTTCTGGGACTACGAGCTGGCGCAGATCGGTCGCAGCCGCAGCCAGCGGTTTGCCTGCTCGATGCTGTTGGCCCGGCGGCTGATGCCGTCGGCACCCAATCACAAGCTCGGCACCCTGACCCGCTGGGCCGGGCTGCCAGACACCGGCACGGCCCACCGGGCGATGGCCGATGCCGAAATGGCCGCCAACCTGGCCCAGCACCTGGCCGGCCAACTGCGCGAGCAGGGTATCGGTGCGCCTTCCCACACGCTGTTCTGCAGCCTGCAGAAAGTCCCGGCGGCGAAAATTGGCGAAGCCCTGAAGGCCTACCGCTAGGCCTTCTTGCCGTTGTGCTCCAGGTGGCCCAGCGGCAAGCGCCGCTCTACCGCGCTGGAGAGGATGATCGAGGTCTTGCTGAAACCGAACTGGGCAACCCGGTTGATCAACTCTTCCAGCTCCGGCATTGAGCCCACGGCAGCCTGCATGATCACGCAGGGGTCACCCGTTACCCTATGACACTCGGTCAATTGCGGGATCTGGGTGAGTTCTTCGTAGGTCTGCTGGTTACCGTGGCTGGCCAGACGCAGCTCGATCACGCACTGGATCGGCAGGCCGATTTTCTCCAGGTCGACCTTGGCCTGGTAGCCGGTGATCACCCCGCTGGCCTCAAGCTTGGCCACCCGCTCGGCAACGGCCGGGGCCGACAGATTGACCTTGCGCGCAAGCTCGGCAAAAGAGGCGCGGCCATTTTCCAGAAGGGCGCTAAGCAGCATTCGATCGTACTTGTCCATGAGCGTCCGGGGAGTGGGTTTGGATTCAATGGTGATGGGCCTGAAGAAACGTGCTTTCGAAAGTGTACTGCCCGTTTAAACAGGTTTTGTAACTTAAGTTTGCGGTCACGCCTTTCTAAACTAATCCCCCGACAATTAAAACTCGAGCCCCCATGCCTGCCTCTCGTCGTTTTCCATTGGTGCTGATCGGCGCCTTTCTCGCCTTGTACCTGGTGTGGGGTTCGACCTACCTGGTCATTCGAATTGGTGTCGAGTCCTGGCCACCGCTGCTGATGGCGGGGGTGCGCTTCGTCATCGCAGGTAGCTTGCTGTACGGTTTTCTGCGCTGGCGCGGTGTGCCGGCACCCACCTGGCCGCAATGGCGCGCCGCCGGCATCATCGGGGTGCTGTTGCTCAGCTGTGGCAATGGTGGTGTGACCCTGGCCGAACATGCCGGCGTGGCCTCGGGTGTCGCGGCCCTGGCGGTGGCAACCGTGCCGCTGTTCACCTTGCTGTTCGGCTTGTTCTGGGGCCATCGCAACACTCGCCTCGAATGGGCCGGGATCATCCTTGGCCTGGTGGGCATTGCCATGCTCAACCTTGGGTCGAACCTGCAAGCCAGCCCCGCAGGCGCTGCATTGATCCTGTTTGCCGCCGCGTCCTGGGCTTTCGGTTCGGTCTGGAGCAAAACCTTGCCGCTGCCACAGGGCCCGATGGCCAGTGCCGCAGAAATGCTCGTGGGCGGTGTCGTGCTGTTGCTGGGCAGTGCCCTGAGCGGTGAGCGCATGACCCAGATGCCGACAGCCGCCGGTTGGGGCGCGCTGGCCTACCTGGTGTTCTTTGGTTCGATCCTGGCCTTCAGCGCCTACATGTACCTGCTCAAGCACGTGCGTCCGGCGGCGGCCACCAGCTATGCCTACGTCAACCCGGCGGTGGCGGTGATGCTCGGCATCGTGTTTGCCGGCGAGCAAATCGGTTTTGAAGAGTGCGTGGCGATGGCGGTGATCATCGGTGCAGTGGTGTTGATTGGTCTGCCGCAGTGGCGCAAGCCGGCTGCCGAAGCAGCCAAGCCGCAACCCCAGGTGCAAGGCGAGCTGTGCAAGTGATCGAGGTTTGTCAGGAAGGCGGTGGCCGAACAAGGTAAACTGCCGCCATTGCTGAACTCCCCTGACGGTACCGCTATGACATTCGCCAAACTCGGCCTGATTGAACCCTTGCTGCGCGCGCTCGAGCGCCTGGACTACAACACCCCGACGCCGGTCCAGGCCCAGGCCATTCCTGCCGTATTGGCCGGCCGCGACCTGATGGCCGCCGCCCAGACCGGCACCGGCAAGACCGCAGGTTTCGCCTTGCCGTTGCTGCAGCGCCTGACCCTGGAAGGCGCCAAGGTCGCCAGCAACTCGGTGCGTGCCCTGGTGCTGGTGCCAACCCGCGAGCTGGCCGAGCAGGTCCACAGCAACATCCGCGAATACGCCGAGCACCTGCCACTGACCACCTACGCCGTGTATGGCGGGGTCAGCATCAACCCGCAGATGATGAAACTGCGCAAGGGTATCGACCTGCTGGTGGCCACCCCGGGCCGCCTGCTCGACCTGTTCCGCCAGAACGCCGTGAAGTTCAACCAGCTGCAGGCCCTGGTGCTCGACGAAGCCGACCGCATGCTCGACCTGGGCTTTGCCGAAGAACTGCGCGCGGTGTATGCCGCACTGCCGGTTCGTCGCCAGACCTTGCTGTTCTCGGCGACCTTCTCCGACGAAATTCGCCAACTGGCCGGGCAGACGCTCAACGATCCGCTGAGCATCGAAGTCAGCCCGCGCAACGTTACCG
This sequence comes from Pseudomonas vranovensis, assembly GCF_040438935.1. NCBI lineage: Bacteria > Pseudomonadati > Pseudomonadota > Gammaproteobacteria > Pseudomonadales > Pseudomonadaceae > Pseudomonas > Pseudomonas vranovensis. The sequence goes on from NZ_CP159259.1 coordinate 5,649,284, forward strand.
CCAGCACCGTCAAGCAGTGGATCGTACCGGTGGACAAGAAGCGCAAGCCGGAGCTGTTCAGCCACCTGCTGCGCAAGCAGCGCTGGAAGCAGGTGCTGGTGTTCGCCAAGACCCGTAACGGCGTCGATCAACTGGTCGAGCGCCTGCGTGGCCAGGGTGTCAATGCCGATGGCATTCATGGTGACAAGCCCCAGGCTACCCGCCAGCGTGCGCTGGACAGCTTCAAGGCCCGTGAGATCCAGATCCTGGTGGCTACCGATGTGGCAGCCCGCGGCCTGGATATCGACGACCTGCCCTTGGTGGTCAACTTCGATCTGCCGATCGTGGCTGAAGACTACATCCACCGCATCGGCCGTACGGGTCGCGCCGGTAACACGGGTGAGGCAATATCGCTGGTGTGCGCCGATGAAGTGCAGTTGCTTTCGGCAATCGAGACCCTGACCCGCAAGACCTTGCCGCGTCATGAAGAGCCGGATTTCATCCCTGATCACAAGGTGCCGATGACCGATGCCAGCGGCCAGGTGCTGAAGAAACCGAAGAAACCGAAAAAGCCCAAGGAAAGCAGCAGCAAGCGCAGCCTGGGCCGCTGGATGGACAGCGGCGATGCGCCGGCGGCAACGCCTGCGGCCAAGCCGGTACGCAAGGTGCCGACTTTTAACACCGGGCCGCGCAAGCGTAAGCCGTAAGATTATTCACGGAGGGTCGTAGCCGCTGCTGCCAGGCTACGATCGGCCGCGAAGCGGTCGTAGAATTTCAAAGGTGACTGCGATGCAATCGATCGCAGCCTGGCGGCAGCGGCTACGAAGACAGTTGTGTGCCCTGCGAGGCGATCCAGTCCAGCACCCCAAGCCCCGCTTTACGCCCACTGGCAAAACAAGCCGTCAGCAGGTACCCGCCAGTCGGCGCTTCCCAATCGAGCATCTCGCCTGCGCAGAACACACCCGGCACTTGCGTGAGCATCAAACGCTTGTCCATCGCCTCGAACACAACCCCACCCGCCGTGCTGATGGCCTCATCCAGCGGGCGAGGGCGCACCAGCACGATCGGCAGCGCCTTGATCGCCCGAGCCAGCAAGTGCGGGTCGGCAAAGGTCGAGGCATCGGTCAGCTCACGCAGCAACGCCGCTTTGACGCCATCCAGGCCGAGCTGGCTGTGCAGGTGCTTGGCCATCGAGCGTGAGCCCCGGGGCTTTTCCAGGGCCTTCTGAATGTTATCCACAGCGCGGTTGGGCAGCAGGTCGAGCAGTACTGTGGCGCTACCGCCAGCATTGATGGCCTCGCGGATCTTCGCCGACCAGGCATACACCAGGCTGCCTTCCAGGCCTTGGGCGGTAACGATGCATTCACCCAGGCGTGGCGTTTGCCCGGCCAGGCTCAGGGCAATGTTCTTCAGCGGGGCCCCGGCGAATTTGCTTTTCAGCAGATCACTCCAGGCCTGCACCTCGAATCCACTGTTGGCGGCCTGCAGTGGCGCAACCTGCACGCCTTTATCCACAAGCCACGGCAACCAGGCAGCGTCGGAGCCAAGTCGTGCCCAGCTGCCGCCACCCAGGGCCAGCACCGTGGCTGCGGGGCTCCGGGTCAACTCGCCCTGTGGATAACCGATCCGCAAGGCCCCTTCGGCGTTCCAGCCAAGCCAACGGTGACGGGTGTGGATAACTACTCCGGCGTCGCGCAGGCGCTTGAGCCAGGCACGCAGCAGGGGCGCCGCTTTCATGTCGCGAGGAAATACCCGGCCGGAGCTGCCGACAAAGGTCTCGATGCCGAGGTCATGAATCCACTGACGCAAAACGTCGGCATCGAAGCCTTCCAGCAGTTCAGCGATGGAATCGGCGCGCTCGGCATAGCGCGCTACGAAGGCAGGGTAGGGTTCGGAATGGGTGATGTTCATGCCGCCGACCCCGGCCAGCAGGAACTTGCGTCCAACCGACGGCATGGCGTCGTACAGATCCACTGCAACCCCGGCCTGGCTGAGCACTTCGGCGGCCATCAGCCCGGCAGGCCCGCCTCCGATAATGGCAACGTGTGGGCGGTCGGCGGAGCGGGTGTCGGTCATGGTCGGCTGCAGGCTGGGAAAAAGAGCCGGCATTCTACCCCAGCCCATCGCCAGGAAACACTGATCAAAAAACGTACAGCCTACTCAAGCCCAGGCGGTTAAAGGGCTCGGGCGGCTTTCGCTCAGGTTATCCACAGGCGGTTCCACAGTCATTGTGAGTAACCCAGCACTCGGTTGGCGCTGTGGTGAAGGATGCCGTGGCGTCGGGCCAGGGCCTGGCGGTCCTTGCTATACCCACCGCCGATCACCCCGACCACCGGAATGTCCCGGCCCAGGCACTGGCGCAGTACGTGCTCGTCGCGGGCGGCGACACCTTCATCGGTCAGTTGCAGGTAGCCCAGAGCATCGTCCTTGTGTACATCGACGCCGGCGTCGTAGAGCACAAGGTCCGGGCGGTACAGCGGCAGCAGGTAGTTCAGGGCGTCTTCGACCACTTTCAGGTAGGCGTGGTCGCCCATACCCCGGGGCAAAGGGATGTCCCAGTCGCTCTGGGCCTTGCGCGCCGGGAAATTCTGCTCGCAGTGCAGTGACACGGTAATGGCATCCGGGGTGTCGTGAAGGATGCGCGCGGTGCCGTCGCCCTGATGCACATCGCAGTCGAAGATCAGCACCTTGTGTACGCGTCCGGCTTCGAGCAGGTAGTGGCTGATCACGGCCAGGTCGTTGAAGATGCAAAAGCCTGCCGGGTGGTCGTAGTGGGCGTGGTGGGTGCCACCGGCCAGGTGACAGGCGATGCCCTGCTCCAGGGCCTGCTCGGCCGCCAGCAACGAACCACCGACGGCCCGCACGGTACGCCGGGCCAGGGCTTCACTCCAGGGCAGGCCCAGGCGGCGCTGGTCTTCGCGCGACAGTTCGCCGTGCATGTAGCGCTCGATATAGTCGCGGTCATGGGCCAGGGCGAGGATGTCGTTGGGGCAGATGTCCGGGCGCAGCAACGCTTGATCGGTGGTCAGGCCGCTGTCGATAAGGTGGTCGCGCAGCAGGCTGAATTTCAACTTGTGCAGTGAAGCTTGGTGCGGTGGTGCTGTCCATTTGCCACCGACTATAATGACGTTCCTGACCCTATCAAGAACGAAGCCCATGACGCCAAAGCAGTTACGTTCGGCTCAAGCGGACTTACAAGTGTTGTTAAAGCCTGCGAACCTGTTGAGTGAGGTTACGTCCTTCAAGAAGTTCGGCTTCATAGAGAGCTTGCGAAGAGAAGTTCGAACACCAAATGGTTCAAAGGTTTGCTTCGGTGACAGAGCTGTAGAAAGTTACAACCGGCTTTCGAGAGTTCTTGCTGCAGAGTTGCCAAGTCGTGAGTTTGTTGAGCGGGGTGATATCAATAGTGCTTGCAAATCTGTACTAGGTCGTTGGTACGAGGATGATGTAAACGGCGATCTTGCACACTATATAAGAGATGTCGAGTCGCTCGTTTCACAATCTGTAAGAGTGCACGAATACTACTCGCCTCTAAGCGGTCTTGAGCTTCTGGAGCTTGAGAAGTTTGAGTTTGGTAATGTGGCTATTCATAAGCCTCGCCTTGAAGTGCTGAAATCAAGCGTTGGGCTAGATGCTGTGATCAGTAGCGCTTGGCAACAGACGAATCACGGCCTGTGGTTAACTGCTAAGATCAAGGGAAGTGCCGATTACGCAGAGCGTCGCTTCTTCGACTTAGTTAAAGTCACATGCGGGATGCTGGCACTCTCCTTTACTACTTGCTTGGAGCGGGGTGGAGCGGCAGTCCGTTTGATTCCAGCCCATGAAGGAAGCTACAAGCCCGGCGCGGTAACATGGTTCTCGCTAGACGCTGACTCACGCACGCTCAATCTCAAAACAAGCTTCGATGGTTTGCAGCGACTGGATTTCACTCCCGAGCACGCGACCTCTTTACTGGAGTGCGAGTGGTTTCAGGAACTTGTTCGAGTTAGCCAGTCTGGTAGCGGTAATGATGCTGAGTGTTCGTTGCGTCGAGCATTGCACTGGTTCTTTGATGCTCAGGCAGATACCAGTCTTGATATGAAGTTTGTAAAGTACTGGAGCTGCATTGAGTGCATGTTCTCGAAGAGCAAGATTAAGGTGGTCGACCAAATTAGAAGGGGGCTAACGTCATTGCTGTGCTATGGTCGTTATGGTTACTCTAGTCCTGAAGGGTGGAAGTCTATTGATCGCAGGGTGGTTGAGCTTTACGATCTAAGAAGTATAGCCGTCCACGATGCTCAGCACGGGCACGTGGAGTTTTCGGATGTAGTAGATGTCAGTAAGTGGGCTGCTTTCATTCTTATGGAAGTCGCAATGATGGTGGCCCGGGGAATGCAGAATCGTACTCAACTTAAAGAAGAGGTAGAGTGCATTCAGGAGTACCATTGTTCTCCAAAATTTAAAACGAACTATTCGCACTTCTATGCCCGCTTCAGTGAGGCCAGAATATAATATCAAAAGGGGCGGAATGCAGCTGAGTGTGGCTCGATCTCAAGCGCCTTTACGAACGCCTACGGCGCCATATGATCAAAATCGGCGAATATTGAGGGGGTGGCCGTCCCGCCCGCTAACGTCGCTGTAATCGCTTCCTACGCACCTTCAGGGCCATTGGCGACCTTGTTCAGTTCCAGCCCCAGACGCTGCATCACACGCATTACTGCCGTTGGGGACCATTGACCACCACGGGCGGTGGGGATGTTGCGTTCGATCAGGCAATCAGCCACTGCCTGTAGGCTGCTGGCGCCCTTGAGTACGCATAGCTCGATGGCGTCCTTAACCAGTGCTGCACGGTCGTCTGCCTGCTGCCGCTGGGTGGCGTGGCCCTTGGTTCTGTTCAGCATGCTGCGGCCCTTGGCGAGCGCCTGAGAGCGATTGCTGATCTTCTGGACGGCCTCTGCATCGCCACCAGCGGCCCGAGCTTCCAGCGACTTCAACGCGGCCTTGGTGCGTTCGCTGATGAAGCGGCGTTCTTGTTCAGCGAGCATTGCGAACAAGTGCAGTTGCATCGTGTCAGCCTTGGGCATGGTTGCCACCATGAACTGGCTGCGTTTCATCAGGCCAGCGATGTGTTCAACGTCGCGGCTCAGCCGGTCGAGCTTGGCCACCACCACTGGGTGCCCGGTTGCGAACGCTTTGGCGGCTGCTGGGCGCTCCAGCGGGTGGACCGAGCCAGAGATACCCACGTCTTCAAACTCAGCCACCACCACCCACCCTTGCTGCTCGGCGGCGAACTTCACGTACTCACGCTGGGCATCGAGGCCGAGGCCGGATTCGCCCTGACCTTTGGTCGATACGCGGTAGTAGGCGACAACTTCCATGATGGTGATTCCTTCCTTGCGGGTTGCTGATGGTGTCATTTTACAACTGTTAGAACGACCGATCAACCATTGTAATGATGTAAAACCCGCTCGGTTGATCGAGCTGGGCAGTGGTAATTGAGCAGCGGGACGCCTCTGCGGGTGGAAACGCCCCTACAGGTTGTGTGTCGCCTCAACGGGTGGTTTTGAATACGCCCCAGAAGGTTGAGTCTCACCCCAGAAGGTGGTGTACGGGCATGGTGCAGCCGCCTCGACCCCGTTTCGGAAAGTCGGGCCAAGTCGCCCAGGTTGAGTCGCTTACGTTGGCGCCTGCAAACCTTTGACTTCGGCCGGTAAGGGGCTTTAGCCACGTGACAATGTTGCAGGCAAGCGGTCGTGACGACCGACTTCGGGGCGAACCCAACCAAGGAGATACACCATGAAGTACCTACTGCCCGCTGTGTTGTGGCTGCTGAAAACGATCTGCACCGAGGCTATTCGCATCGCTTTGCGGCTGGCATTGCGAGGTGATCGAGCGGAATAGCGCGTGTGGGGCAATTCTTTTAACCCACCTGTAGTGCAGGCCGCGTGGATGGGCGCCTGTAGCGGATCGACTGCTACAGGTGGTCGCGGCCAACGCCAGAACCACATTAGTTACTGGTCAATTAATGACCAGTTCTTGAACTTCGGTTTCAATGTCTTCCAGCAGACGCTTATTGATGACCCCGTACCGGCGTACCCGTACATCACCGAACAACTTGGTTAGGTCATGGGGCCGCTGGCTCAGAATCTTGTTCGCTTTAACTTCACACCAGTCTGGTGTGACTCGCCGATAGACAACATTCACTGCTACCGGGAAGCACTTATCAGCCAGCTCTTGAAGACCCGTCACCTTATCAGTGGTGTACATGGTCAAGTACGCCTGCCGGACATTCCCCCGCCTAGGACTCTGCAAACTCTGAACCCGAACCAAGAACGGTTGGTCTGGGAACTTACGCCCTATCTCTTGCCGGAATGTCTTCTGGTCATTCAGTAGATTCTTACTCTCCTCGGGAGTTTCGTAGAATACCGAGTACTGGTAGTTCCATATCGGGGCAAGCAGGTAGTTAGCAAACTTCCGCTTAGTCTTGTCTTCAGATGTTTCCACTTGTTGTTCTCACTGGCAATGACTTACCCGGTGAAGGGGATGGCCCATAGAGTCTTCATTTACACCTCCTATACCAGCACGGTTAGCCGTACCGATTGCACGCACTGGCGTGGGTAGGCGTTGGTGCCGTTTGGCCCTTTAAATACGGGGGTTGTATGGCAGGTTTGTCACCGTGGGTTGCGGGGCGCTTCAAGTGGGCGATTCTGCTTTTTTAGTGCGGTGAAATCAAGGGCCGTCACCGACCCCGATTCTTGCTCGCTGTGGCCTGTTCATCGGCCCGCATCGCGTTGATGTAGCACCGGACCATGTACTCGATGAAGTCAGGTACAGGCATCGCGTGGCGCCGGGCGTAGTGGCATAGCCCATGGAACTCATCCGCTGTGAAAGAGACGCCAAGGGCCTTGGTGGGCAGCGTCATGCCGCCACCTCGGTTGGTTCGGCGTAGGCGCTAAGCAGGTCTGCCAAGGCTTTCTGCTCGTCGCTGGCTCGCTTCTTATCCGCTGCCTTGGCAGCAGCTGCTGCCGCTTGTCGTTCGCTTCGTTCTACGCTGATGGCCACTTGGCGGGCAGTCTCAGCCACGTTCCGCTGGTAGCGTTCCTGCTCGTACTCGCCCAGGGCCAGCTCTGCCAACTTGGGAAGTTCGATCGCAATAACGTCTTCCGGCTTGCGTAGAATTGCCTTGAACCACAATGGTTGGGTGACGACCTTCACGATAGTAAAGCCATCTTTAAGAATGTGTTGTAGTTCGATCAACGCCACCTCAAGTGGTGTATCACGAACCCAGTCTACGTTGGCGGACAAGCCCTTGTAATGCAGACCTTCCGAACTCTTGTGATACTGTTCGGTGCGTTTGTCCAGCAATTGCTGGAACTCGGCATCAGAGTACTTGAAGAATTCGACAACGGTTGTGCCGTAAGTGTTGGTTACATTGGTCATATTAGTTTCCTTATTACTTGTTTGAACGGTGTTGTTTGAGAGCCGCGATAAAGCTCGCCTTGGCTCGTTGGCTATCGATTGATGGTTGGGTGTTGCTGCTCTTGCTGGCGCTCTGTACGGCCTTCGTTGGGGCTGTTGCGGGCGCCTTCGTGGATGTGGTCGCCTTGGGGTCAACCCTTGCCCTGTGGGCTTCCAGATCGGAAAGCGTGGCCACCATGCCCGCTGGCAAGATCGCGTCTTCGAGCCCGTTCAGATAGGCCAGTTCTGCCTTCGTCGCTGGGACGTAGAAGACCGATTCGGGCGGTAGCCCAGGTTGCTCCAGGAAGTACGATAGAATCGCACCATTGTCCCGTTTTACTTCCAGCCAGATGCTGCGTTCGATCATCAGGCTACCCCTCCGTGTTGCTCGGTTTGTTGGGCGTTGAACTCTACTTCAAGTTGCTCTTGAGACGCCTTATTGCGGGCTCGCCATTCACGTACTTGGCATTGCACGGAGCAATACTTTGATAGCGGTGAGCGGCTGAAGAAGTTCCTGCTGCAAGATTCACAGGTGTGTTTGCGAAGTGGGCGTTGCTTTGTCATGATAACTACCTCGTATGTATGTGTCGGTTTGTTTAGGGCAATAAAAGCCCGGCCTCTGGTTATGAGGTTGCGGGCGGTTGGCATTACAGAGTTGTACTTGTTATGGGCAAGTACAGGCTATCACCCCTGTTGCAGGGGCAAATCTTTGAATAGGTGGCCAAGTTCGTTGCAGCCTATGGCCAAGGCGCGACATTGAGATTCAAGAGCCTTTCAAGCCAGAATCATCCTGTACAACTGTCTGCATCTTCAAATCACCGATCGTTCTGATGCCGGATCGATAACGGGAGTACGTCGTAGCCACCAGTAATATGCTCTGGGCTACAAACGTGTCAGTAGGGGAAGTGCTTCGATGAGTATTGCGTAGGACTGGCGTAGCTGTTTCTACCAGTTGTCTCCATAATACATTCATAACGCGTTTTTGTCAATAGGCTCGGCATAAAATAGTTGCACATTCTGCAACTTTATGAGTGAGGGTTACGGAACTAACGATGTTCCTCCCTCGGGGTGCTCGATTGTCCATTTCTTGTACTTACGGGCGTACCCAACGTACTTCACTTTGCCTGCTGGGTTGTCGTCTGCACTGCGGTTAACTTCAAGGGTGCCGTCCCGGTGGCAGATGATCCGATAGCCGTCCTGCTGGAGCAGGTTGGCGATTGCGAAAGCGTCGCCATTCAGGAAACGGTAGAAGGCCAACATACTAACCACGGGCGTATCTCCCACGATGGGCAGGGATGCCAGCTCTGCCTTGCATCCGTTCTTTTCAGCCGTCAAGGCACCGTAGCTTGCCACGGCATCTTTGTTATCTGGGTCCATGCTCACCAGTTGCCACAAGGCGGACTGTCGCTTCTCCAGCAGGGCTATGTGGCCTTCAAGTTTGATCCTCTGGCGTGTGTTCTCGGGCAGCTTGGTGCGTTGATATGCACGCAAAGCGTGAGGTTTGCGAGTTTCCCAGTAGAACCAGCCAACCACAGGCACGGGGATAGTCTTCTGGTTCGTACATTTGTCGTTGCTCTGCATCCGACGATAGCAACGGACGGCATCTGTCTGTTGCCGCGCATTCTGGCGAAGAAGCACCATGTTGGCGCCGCACTCGGCACATTGCAGCAGACCAGCCAGTGGGAACTTACGCGCAACGGTAGGGGGCTGGTCGGCTAGGTTGTCCAGCAGCTTCTGTACTTGGTAAAACAGTTCTTCAGAGACGGCGGGCTTGAACACGCTAGGGATTAATTCACCTAGAATCCGCTTCTTCTTGCCATCTACCTCGACAGTGAGGGTACGCTGCCAGTGGCCTATGGCAGCCGGATTTCTCAAGGCGTGCTTGAGGCTCTGGCGGTTGCCGAAGTACTGGGCGTACTGGACTGCGAGGGCGCGCAGTGGAGTGCCGTTAGAGAAGGCTGTGAAAACTTGTTCAAGTGCTTCTGGGGACCCATCCTGCTTCAATTCGCCATCACTGGTGAGCCAGAACGGGTTACGTCGTTTAATAGAGTTTCCAGCTTTTGCTTCCTTGGCCCGTTCAGCGTAGGAGCCGACAGTGAAGTCGGACAACCTAGTGGCAAATTCGTGTGCTGCTTGGGCTTTCATCGCCAGATACAACAGGCTGTTACTTGTCAGAGACTTCGCGTCGTACCGTTGACCATCGTCCAGAGTCACGAGGTCAATCCCCGCCTCTACGATTGAACGAAGATGGTTCAGAGTGTCCATCGGTGGCAACCGGCTGAAGCGGTCCATTGCTTCGACCAGTACGACCGTGCCAGCAGGGAAGTGGCCGTCATCGATTGCAGTCAGCAGCTTACCCATCTCGCCTGCTTCAACGTGTTTGCCGCTGGAGCCGCTTACCCCCAAGTCCTCAAACTTCCGCTCGTAGCGGGTGTAGTCAGGATGATGGGCCAGCCAGTTGGCGACGAGGGTTTCTTGGCGATCAAGGCTGCTGCCGTAGCTCTGGCGTTCGCTGGAGAAACGGACATATGGCACTGCTATGGGCATGGGGGTAGGCTCGAATTGTTATCACTGCATAGCTTACACTTCCACAGGCGGAACTTGTCCATCGGAAAGCGGTGGTCGGCTGGAAAGTCCGGGCTGTAGTCGTCGTGGTAGATCAGCGGCAGGGGCATGGCAGGTACTTGAGCAGGTCAGGTGCCGATCTTGCCAGCAGCCGGTGCCCTTGCGCTACTTTGTAAGCAGACCAACGACTTTTCCACAGGCGGACTCAAGATGCTGGCTTCCTGGACGTTCTGGGCTGTGTTGTCGGCCGTGTTTGCGGCACTGACAGCCATCTTTGCCAAGGTGGGCATCACTGGCATCAACGCCGACTTCGCCACCTTGCTGCGTACCGTGGTGGTGCTGATCAGCCTGGCGCTGATTCTCTACGCCACCGGCCAGTACCAGTCGTTGAGCTCGATCTCGCCGCGCGGCTACCTGTTCCTCGTGCTGTCGGGGCTTGCCACGGGGGCTTCCTGGATTTGCTACTTCCGCGCCTTGCAACTGGGCCAGGCGTCGCAAGTTGCCCCTGTGGATAAACTCAGCGTGGTGCTGGTCGCCGTGCTCGGGGTCACCCTGCTCGGCGAACGGCTCGACCTGCGCCAGTGGGCGGGGATCAGCCTGGTAACGGTAGGCGTCGTGATGCTGGCATGGCGCTAGCGACCGTGATTGGACCTACGCTGTAAACTGCAGGCTGTGGATACGGAGCGAGCCGAGCATGACCCCGATACTCGAACTGGAAAGCGCACGCCTGGTGCTGCGCCAATGGCAGGATGACGACCTTGCCGAGTTCTCCGCCATGTGCGCCGACCTGCAGGTAATGCGCTATTTCCCCGCCCCGCTGACACGCCTTGAAAGCGCCGCCCTGATCGGCCGCGTTCGTGGTCACTTCAATGAATACGGTTACGGCCTCTGGGCCCTGGAACGCAAGGACACGGGTGCCTTCATCGGCATGACCGGTTTGCTCAACGTCAACTTCCAGGCCGACTTCACGCCTGCCGTGGAAATCGGCTGGCGCCTGGCGCGTCGTCATTGGGGCCTGGGTTTTGCCAGTGAGGCGGCCTGGACCAGCCTGCGTTGTGCCTTTGCCCAACTGGGCCTCGAGCAAGTGGTGTCGTTCACCACCGAGAGCAACCTGCCGTCACAGAAGGTGATGCAGGCCATCGGCATGCAGCAGGACCTGGGCGGCAGTTTCCTGCACCCGAAACTGCCCGAGTTCCATCCCCTGCGCCCGCATGTGCTGTATCGCATCAACCGGGCCCAATGGCAGCAAACGCTGCGCGGCTGAATCGCACAACATACGGGTGGGTAATGACAAACCCTGTATCATTTGTCGCAGTTGCGCATAGCTTTGGAGAATTGTGAATGAGCCACGTGTTGGACGATCTGGTCGACCTGCTGAGTCTGGAAGCCATCGAGGAAAACCTGTTCCGCGGACGTAGTCAGGACCTGGGCTTTCGCCAGCTGTACGGTGGCCAGGTGCTGGGCCAGTCGTTGTCCGCTGCCAGCCAGACAGTCGAAGAGGCGCGTCATGTGCATTCGCTGCACGGCTACTTCCTGCGTCCGGGCGATGCGGCGATGCCGGTGGTCTACTCGGTTGACCGCGTGCGCGATGGCGGCAGCTTCAGCACCCGGCGCGTGACGGCGATCCAGAAGGGCCAGCCGATTTTTACCTGCAGTGCGTCGTTCCAGTACGACGAAGAGGGCTTCGATCACCAGACGCAGATGCCGACCGTGGTCGGCCCGGAAAACCTGCCGTCGGAAGTGGAGCTGTTCCAGCGCATCGCCGACCGCCTGCCCGAGTCGATCCGCGACAAGATGCTCTGTGCCAAGCCGATCGAGATGCGCCCGGTCACTGAAGAAGACCCGTTCGACCCCAAGCCGGGTGATCCGGTGAAGTACATCTGGTTCCGTGCCGACGGCACCTTGCCGGACATACCTGCATTGCACAAATACATGCTGGCCTATGCCTCGGACTTCGGCCTGCTGACCACCTCGCTGCTGCCCCACAGCAAATCGGTGTGGCAGAAGGACATGCAGATCGCCAGCCTCGATCACGCGCTGTGGTTCCACGGCAACCTGCGCGCAGACGAGTGGCTGCTGTACGCGATGGACAGCCCCTGGGCTGGAAACGCCCGTGGCTTTTCCCGCGGCAATATCTACAACCAGGCCGGGCAACTGGTGGCGTCGTCGTGCCAGGAAGGCCTGATCCGTCATCGCAAGGACTGGGCATGAGCCTGAACGATATCCGTCATTGGGTCTTCGACATGGATGGCACCTTGACCGTGGCGGTGCATGATTTTGCCGCCATTCGCGAGGCGCTGGAGATTCCACCTGCCGACGATATCCTCACCCACCTGGCCGCCTTGCCTGCAGCAGAGGCTGCGGCCAAGCACGCCTGGTTGCTGGAGCATGAGCGCGACCTGGCGATCGGTTCGCAGGCCGCTGCGGGCGCTGTGGAGCTTGTGCGTGAGCTGGCTGGGCGCGGTTGCCAGCTGGGCATCCTGACCCGCAACGCCCGCGAGCTGGCCCACGTGACGCTCGAGGCCATCGGCCTGGCCGACTGCTTTGCCGAGCAGTACGTGCTGGGACGCGATGAAGCACCGCCCAAGCCGCATCCGGGTGGCTTGCTGAAATTGGCCCAGGCCTGGGATGTGCCGCCGACCGAGATGGTCATGGTGGGCGACTACCGCTTCGACCTCGATTGCGGTCGAGCGGCGGGCGCCAGGACCATCCTGGTCAACCTACCGGACAATCCCTGGCCGGAGTTGACTGACTGGCACGCGGCGGATTGCCGGGCCTTGCAGGGGTTGCTGCGCGGCTGATGCGATTCAATCGCGGGGCAAGCCCGCTCCCACCGGGCAATTGTGTCGTCGCCTGGTGGGGGCGGACTTGCCCCGCGAAATGCATCAGAAATCCCAGCGCGTGGTGAGCATCACGTTGCGGGCTTCACCGTAGTAGGTGGTGTCGAAGTTGCCCAGCCCGCTCAGGTAGCGCTTGTCGAACACGTTGTTGGCGTTGAGCGTGAAGCTCAGGTGCTCGTCGTACTGGTAGCGAGTCATCAGGTCGACCAGGGTGTAGCCGCCTTGCTTGATGTAGGTGTAGTCGTTCACCGCACCGCTGTAGATCTTGCCGTAGAACGCGCTCTGCCAGTTTACCCCGCCACCGACGGTTACCTTGTCCATCACCCCCGGCAGGCGATAGGTGGTGAACATCCGCACCAGATGCTCAGGCTTGCTGGTGCTCATCGGGAAGCCATAGATGCGCTGCTCGTCGGCGTCGCGGGTGCGGGCATAGGTGTAGCCGGCCGACAGGTTCCAGCCCTCCATCAGTTCACCGGCGAGCTCCAGTTCCACGCCTTTGGTCGTCGCACCGTCGGTTGCCTTGTAGATGCCTTCGTTGGTGAACGGATTGGAGCCGATCGACTCGGCAACGTTGTCCTGCTCGATGCGGAAGACCGCCAGGCTGGCGTTGAGCCGGCCGTCGAAGTACGCCGCTTTCAAGCCGGCTTCGTAGCTGTCGCCTTCGACCGGGTCCAGGGTCGAACCGTTGCTGTCCTTGTTGGTCTGTGGCTGGTAGATCGAGGTGTAGCTGGCATACACCGAGTAGGTGTCGTCGAGGTCATACACGGCGCCGGCGTAGGGGGTGACCACGCCATGTTGTTTGTAGCTGGCCGAGTTGTCCTGGAAGATCGGGTTGAGGCCGTCGTAGTTGTAGTCGTCGTGGTACTTGAAGGTGCTGACCCGGGTGCCGAGGATCAACGAGAGCTCATCGGTCGGACGCAGGCGGGTGGCGATGTAGGCGCCGTTCTGGCTCTTCTGCTGCTCGTACTTGCCGTTCTTCGGGAAGTCGGGCACGCCGATATCGCCTTTCCAGTCGAAGATGCTGCCCGGCACCATGGCGAATTCGCTGGTGTCCCAGGTGCTGCCGGTCTGGCGTGAGTGGGAGGTGCTGAAACCAACCACCAGGTCATGCTGGCGACCGAACAGGCTGAAGGGGCCGGAGAGGTTCAGGTCGGCGCTGTTCTGCACCCGATGGCCTTCCCAGCGCCCCCAGAAGAAAAACATGCCATTGCCGTCGCGGTCCGGGCTGCCGCCACTGGCCGAGGCCAGGCGGGTGTCGTGATCGCTCTGCAGTTGGTTGACGCTGAGCTTGAGCGACCAATCGTTGACCAGCGCCTGCTCCAGGGAGGCGAAGTAGGTACGGTTCTGGAAGTCGCGGCGACTCCAGTCGGCACCCGGGTTGAACGAGCGCGAGAAGTCGGTGCGGCCGCCGTCGGTGTAGTACACCGGGTTGCCGGTCCAGGAGGAGCCGCGCGGGGTGGTGGTCTGCTGGTCGATACCGACGGTGAGCAGGGTATCGGGGGTGATGTCGGCTTCGAGGATGCCGTAGTACACCTCTTTTTTCTGCTGGTAGTGGTCCTGGTAACCCTGCTTGTCTTGCTGCGCGCCGACAAAGCGGCCACGCACGGTGCCGCTGTCATTGAGCGGGCCGGACACATCACCCTCGCCGCGGTAGTTGTCCCAGCTGCCGGCGCTGCCGGCAAGCGAGGCCTGGAACTGGGCGGTGGGTTTCTTGCGGATGAGGTTGACCGTGGCGGAGGGGTCGCCAGAGCCGGTCATCAGGCCGGTCGCGCCCTTGAGCACTTCGACCCGGTCATAGATGGCCATGTCGACATGGGCGGTGCCTTCGCCGTACACGCCGTCATAAATGGTATTCACGCCGTCGTACTGGTAGTTGGTGATCACCTGGCCGCGGCTGGAAAAGTCGACCCGGTCGCTGTCATAGGTCTGCCCGGAGACACCCGGGGTGCTGCGCAGTACGTCGGAGATGCTCTGGGCACCCTTGTCGTCCATCAACTGGCGGGTGACCACGGTGATCGACTGCGGTGTTTCACGGATCGACAGCGGCAGTTTGGTTGCCGTGCGGGTCGCTGCCGTGGTGTAGGAGCCGGTGTTCTCGGTGGTTTCACCCAGCACTTGGCCGTTGATACTGGTCGCCCCCAGCTCCAGCGCACCGCTGCTGTTCACAGGGACCAGTACATAACCGCCGTTGCTCTGGCGCTGGGCCTGCAAGCCGCTGCCCTGCAGCAGGCGCACCAGTCCTTCTTCCACCGAATAGTTGCCTTGCAGCCCGGCCGACTGGCGGCCCTGGGTCTGGCGGGCGTCGAACGACAGGGTAATGTTGGCGCGGGTGGCGAACAGGCTCAGGGTGGTACCCAGCGGGCCCGGCGCAATCTGGAATGCGGTACTGGCGCTTTGCGCCTGCGCCTGGGCCGGCAGCATCGCCAGCATCGGCAGCGGGGTCAGGGTCAGACCAAACAGCGCCAGGTGAACGGCGCGAACCAGAGGGCGGGGCGCCCGTGGGCAAGTGCGGGTCATGCAGGTTTTCCTTCGATTGGCTGGGCAGAGGGGCAGCTTGAAAATGCTGCTTTACCTGCGTAGCCGAATGAGAATGAAAATCGGCAACCCCTTTGGTGAAAATTGTTCAGGCAGGTTCGATGCGGGTCCAGTAGCGGGTCAGGTAGCGCACTTTGACGGGCAGCGAGGCGCTGAGGTTTTCCAGAATGGTGTCGGTGTCGTCGATGCGAAAGGCACCCGACAGGCGCAGGTCGGCAACCTCGCTCGCGCAGCGCAGCACCCCAGGGCGGTAGCGGTTCAGTTCGCTGACGAAGTCGGCCAGGCGCCATTCGATCACCGTCAGCATGCCCTGGGTCCAGGCTCCGGTACCGGGCGCGGCGGAGCGGGCAGGGCCGATGCGTTGTTTGTCGAAGTTGGCGGACTGACCGGCCTCCAGGCGCAGCATCAGCAGCGGGTTTTCCACAGGGCGGATTTCCACGGCGTGTTGCAGCACGCTGACCTGGCTCTGGCCAGCATCGCTGCGCACGCTGAAGCGCGTACCCAAGGCGCGCACGCGGCCTTCGGCGGTCTGCACCTCGAAGGGGCGGGCGGCAGGATCGCTGGCGGTCTGCACCATGATTTCGCCACGGTACAGGCGCACCTGGCGATACTCGTCGTCAAAGTGGATATCCACGGCGCTGTCAGTGTTGAGTTCAAGCAGGCTGCCGTCGCTGAGGCTGATGTGCCGACGCTCACCCTTGCCGGTACGCAGCTCGGCCATCATTGCCTGGCCCGGGGTACTTTCACGCACGGCCCAGCCGGTGGCACCGACGGCCATGAGCATGGCCAGGGTCTTGAGCACGGCGCGCCGACGCGCACGAACCCCGGCCAGGGTCGGCAAGGCAACGTCGGCAGGCAGGTTGCCCAGCTGTCGTTGCAGCTTCTCTACCCGGGCCCAGGCCTGGGCGTGGGCCTGGTTCTTGCCTAGCCAGTCTTGCCAGGCGTTGAGCTGCGCTTCGCTGGGTTGTTTGGCATTGAGTTGCACGTACCAGGTTGCGGCGGCTTCCAGGGTGCGGTAATCCAGGGGCTGGGCCATTCAGTCGTCCGTCAGCAGCAGGCAGTGGGTCATGGCACGGATCAGGTGTTTCTTCACCGTGGTGACCGATACGCCCATGCGCTCGGCGGTGGCGACATAGTTCAGGCCCTCCAACTGAACGGCCAGAAAGATTTGCCGGGTACGTTCGCCCAGGCCATCGAGCAGGGTATCGACGGCCACCAGGGTTTCGAGGATCAGCAAGCGGGTTTCCGGGGAGTCGGCCAGCCGCTCGGGGCGGCTGGCCAGTTCGGCAAGGTAGGCCTGCTCAAGCGCCTTGCGGCGGAACTTGTCGACCATCAGCGCATGGGCGATGGCGCCCAGGTAACTGCGCGGTTCGCGAATGGCGTGAACATTGCGTGCGGTCATCACCCGGATGAAGGTGTCCTGGGCGAGGTCCGCGGCATCGCTGGCATTACCCAGGCGGGCACGCAGCCAGTTCTTCAACCAACCGTTGTGTTCGCTGTAGAGCGTATGCAGGGCAGCGTGATCGGGAGCAGGCATGAACGGCACAACCCATGCGAGTAATTGATAATTACTCGCATTATTGTAGTTTGTCAGGATGTTTCGCAAGAGGGGGCGCTTGACCTGGGTAAAACGCGGGCAAAGACTGAACAGCTATTTACCCGATCACTCAGGAGCTACCCATGACCAGCAAGGCCATTTACGTCCAGGCGGGCGGCGGTTACGACAAGGTTCAGGTCGGTACC
This sequence comes from Pseudomonas vranovensis, assembly GCF_040438935.1. Lineage (NCBI taxonomy): Bacteria > Pseudomonadati > Pseudomonadota > Gammaproteobacteria > Pseudomonadales > Pseudomonadaceae > Pseudomonas > Pseudomonas vranovensis. Next base: position 5,666,383 of record NZ_CP159259.1, read on the forward strand.
AGCGAGGCAGCCGCACCCAAGGCTGGCGAGATTACCGTGCGCCTGCATGCCAACTCGCTCAACTATCACGACTTTGCCGTGGTCAGCGGCATGTGGGGCCCCGCCGAGCCGCGCATTCCCATGGCCGATGGCGCGGGCGTGGTGACAGCGGTCGGTGAAGGGGTTAGCGAGTTTGCGGTAGGCGATGCGGTGGTCAGCACCTTCTTCCCCGATTGGCAGGGCGGCCACCCGCAGGTGGAGGGCTTCGCCACGGTGCCCGGTGACGGCATCGACGGTTATGCCCGCGAGCAGGTGACGGCCCGCGCCACCTCATTCACCCATGCGCCCAAAGGCTACAGCCATGCCGAGGCCGCCACCCTGACCACTGCCGGCCTCACGGCCTGGCGCACATTGATGGCAGACGGCTCGCTCAAGCCTGGTGACACCGTGCTGGTACAGGGCACCGGTGGTGTTTCGATTTTCGCCCTGCAGTTCGCCAAGCTGGCCGGTGCCACGGTGATTGCCACCTCGTCCAGCGACGAAAAACTCGAACGCCTCAAGGCCCTGGGCGCCGATCACCTGATCAACTACCGCAAGACCCCAACCTGGGGCGAAACCGTGCGCAAGCTGACCAACAACCGCGGTGTCGACCATGTGATCGAAGTGGGCGGCCCGGCCACGTTGGAGCAGTCGATGATCGCGGCGGCCATCGGTGGCCACATCTCGCTGATCGGCATTCTCACCGGTGTAGCAGGGCAGTTGCCGCTGATCCAAGCACTGGTACGCCAGATTCGCCTGCAGGGTGTGCTGGTCGGCAGCCGGGAGCAACAGCAGGCGATGGTGCGTGCCATCGACGCCAATGGCATGCGTCCGGTCATCGACAAGTCGTTCGCCCTGGAAGAGATCGTCGAGGCGTTCCGCTACCAGGAAAGCAACCAGCACTTCGGCAAGATCTGCCTGGAATTCTGATCAACCTTCCCCTTGAGTCAGCCCGACATTAGTCGGGCTTGACCCCGATCTGCTTCCTCGAAATTCACTAACCCTCTGCTTTTCAAGAATTTTTCAGAAATTTCCGAATCACACTCTTTCGCCTTGTCTGGGTGTTATTTCAAACACCTTGTGTGATATTTTGCCCGCCGCTCGAGAAATCCATGGCACAGCGCCCATTGGGCCTGTGACGCATCGCTTCAGGTGCATCCGGTAATAAATACAAATACGTAGTGAGTGTGATCATGAGTGCAACCCCCAACACCGCCGTGGGCGGTGCTGACCCGTCCGTGGTTGAATCTTCGGGCCTTGAGGTCAAACGCCTGACGTTCGTCGAGGCGGTGGCAATGATCGTGGGTACCAACATCGGTGCCGGCGTATTGTCGATGGCCTATGCCAGCCGCCTGGCCGGCTACATGCCATTGCTGCTGTGGCTGGCCGTGGCCGGTGTCTTCACCACCATCTCGATGCTCTATGTCTCGGAAACGACCCTGCGTACTCGCAGCCACCACCAACTGAGTGGCCTGGCGCAGCGCTATGTCGGCTCGTTCGGAGCCTGGGCGATCTTCCTGTCGGTAGCGGTCAACAGCATTGGCGCCCTCACCGCGTACATGAGCGGCAGCGGCAAGATCCTCAGCGAGTTCTTTGGCATCAGCCCGGCCATCGGCAGCCTGCTGTTCTTCCTGCCTGCAGCCTTCGTGCTGTACCTGGGCCTGAAGGCCATCGGCAAGGGCGAGAAGTTCATCAGTATCGGCATGGTCTCGATGACCCTGGTGTTGGTGATTGCGACTCTGATCAACGAAAAAACCGACTTCGGCAACCTGTTCGACGGTAGCTGGATCTACATGATCCCAGTGTTCAACATCGCCGTATTCTGCTTCTCGGCGCAGTACGTCGTACCGGAAATGGCCCGCGGCTTCAGCCATGCGCCCAAGCGCCTGCCGATTGCGGTGATCACCGGCATGGTCATCACCTTCATCCTGCTGGCCATCGTGCCGATGTCGGTGATTGCACTCAACGGCCTGGAAAACCAGACCGAAGTCGCCACCCTGGCCTGGGGCCAGGCCCTGGGACAGTGGGCGTTCTACACCGCCAACACCTTCGCCCTGTGCGCCATGATGACCTCGTACTGGGGCCTGGGCGGCAGCTTCCTGACCAACATCTTCGACAAGTTCAAGAGCCTGGGATCGGAAAGCAACCCCAAGAACCGCCTGCTGGTACTGGCGATCGTCTGCGTTCCGCCGTTCATCCTGGCCTACAGCGGCATGGTCGGCTTTGTTAACGCGCTGTATTTTGCCGGCGTGTTCAGCGGCGTGATCCTGTCGATCATGCCGATCCTGATGCTGCGCTCGGCCCGCAAGAACGGCGACATCGTCCCTGCCTGGCAGTGTGGCTGGATTGCCCATCCGCTGATCCAGGTGCTGGTGGTGATCCTGTACCTGTGCAGCATGATGTATGCGATTGCCAGTGCGTTTGGCTGGTTGCCTGGCGGCTGGTAAGGCTTCGGGGCAGTTGTTGTGGAAAGGCCGGTGCAGTGATGCACCGGCCTTTTTTATTGCCTCACACACGCTTGTCGCTGGAGATCATGCGCAGGGCGCAGCGTGTGAGGACATCTGTGAGCTGCTGCTCGTTTAGCTGTTCGTCACTCCACTGTGCCTGACCGTACAGCATCCCGATCACGGCATGAGTGAGCAGCGTGATTTCTGCTTGAGGGTGGGCACTGTTCTGAAGTTCATCGCTGATGATGAGCTGGAGCTGTGCGCAATAAGCTGCTTTGAGCGTGTTCGCCTGTTGCTTGTTTTCTTCATCGAGATTGACCAATTCCCGGGTGATCAGCACCAGCTTGTGCTGCTCATTCAGGCTGAAGGCGACGAATGCCTGAACGAAGCGACGTACCCGTTCGCCTGTCGTGCTGGCGCCTTTGATCCGACGTTTGGTATCGGCGAGCAGGTCTGCCAGGGCGGACTCGATCAGCTCGAACAGCAGGCACTGTTTGTTTTCAATGTGATGGTACAAAGAGCCCGCCTGCAGCCCTACGTGCGCGGCCAGGTCACGCAGGCCGATGGCCTGGAAGCCGTGAGTTGCAAAGAGCTCCAGGGCAGCGTCAACCAGTCGGTCGCGGGCGCTGGGAGTAGTCGTGATGGCTGCAAGCATGAAGGGCTCCGTCAATCAGGAAGAATCAGCTGTGCGGGAATCCGTTGCACCGAGTTACGGGCCACCAGGTAGTAGACAAGGGCTGGCACGGTCAGCCCGATCAGCCACGAGATGTCGGTTCCACCCAGCACCTCGACCAGTGGCCCGGTGTAGAAGCTGGTCGCAATGAAGGGCAGCTGGATCACCACGCCCAAGGCGTAGATGACGATACCGGGAATGTTCCAGCGGCCGTATCGTCCATCTGGATCAGAAAGTGCGGGAATGTCGTAGCGCTCTTTGGTCACCAGGTAGAAATCGACCAGGTTGATGGCGCTCCAGGGGGTGAAGAAAGCTAGCAGGAACAGGATGAAGGCTGAAAAATCATGCAGGAACGAATGCCGTCCTAGCAGTGCCAGCGCGGTGGCCAGGCCGACCATGAACATGATGTAGACCAGGCGCAGGCTTCGGGAGATTTCCTGGTGCCCGCGAAAGCCGCTGACGATCGTCGCCAATGACATGAAGCTGCCATAAGCGTTGAGCGTGGTGATGGTCACCTTGCCGAATACGATGCTGAAAAAAAGTAGCGAAGCGACTGCGCCACTGGCACCCATACCGACGATGTAAGCCACCTCATGGCCCGCAAACTGATCGCCGGCGAGGGCCGCGACAAATACACCGAAGACCATTGAAATCTGCGTGCCGATGACCGAGCCCAGGCCCACGGCCAGAAAGGTTTTCAAGGCTGAAGTGTTTCTTGGCAGATAACGTGAATAGTCCGCTACGTAAGGGCCGAAGGCGATCTGCCAGGAGGCCGAAAGTGAGATTGCCAGCAAAAAGCTGCTCAAGGAAAAGTGCCGGTTGTCCAGCAGTTCACCGATGTCATGAGCAGACAGCAAGCGATAGAACAGATAGAAGAACGCAACTACACCAATGACGCTCGACAGCCGGCCGATCCAATGGATGGTCCGGTAGCCCAACACGGTGAGCACGACAATCAGTGCCGCAAAAATGAGGATGCCACTAGCGTCACTGACATTGATCAACTGGCCGATCGCTTGGCCTGCCAGCACCGAGCCACTGGCGGAAAACCCCACATACATCATGCACACCAGAACGATGGGGATCACCGCACCAAAAACACCAAACTGCACGCGGCTGGAAATCATCTGTGGCAAGCCCAGTTGCGGGCCTTGCGCTGCGTGCAGCGCCATGATCGCGCCGCCCAGCAGTTGCCCGATAAGCAGGCCGATCAGTGACCAGAACACATCCCCACCCAAAACAACCGCCAGGGCGCCGGTGACGATGGCGGTCACTTGCAGGTTGGCGCCGAACCACAAGGTGAACTGGCTGAGCAGTCGTCCATGTCGCTCTGATTCGGGGATGTAGTCGATGGAACGCCGTTCTATATACGTCTTGCGCTGCGCACTTTCTTTGGAGGCGGACATGGCGGTTCCTCTCAGGCGTCGTTCGATACGAGCGCCGTCTCGTGGTTGAAACACTAAGGAGGGGGCCTGAAGAACAGGCCCCGGTTTTCACTGGATCAGCGGTGGGCGTCGAGCAAGCTGCGCGAGATGATGATTTTCTGCACTTCCGAGGTGCCTTCGAAAATCCGCAGGATTCGCGCGTCACGCACATAGCGCTCCAGCGGCAGGTCGCGAATGTAGCCATAGCCGCCATGCAACTGCAGGGCCGCGTCGGTAACAAAGCCTGCGCATTCGGCGGCAACCAGCTTGGCGGTGGCCGAGTCCAGGCTGAATCGCTCACCACTGTCGCGTCGGGCCGCAGCCTTCCAGGTGAGCATGCGGGCGCTTTCCAGGTGGGCGTACATATCGGCAAGGCGCCATTGCGTGCCTTGGTAGGCAGCCAGCGGCTTGGGCCCGATCTGGCGCTCGCGAACCCAGCTCAGGCTTGCTTGCAGGGCGGCATTGGCGATGCCGAGCGACATGGCTGCAACCTCGACACGACCACGGTCGAGTACCTCCATGGCAGTGCTGAAGCCAGCGCCTTCGTTACCGAGCAACGCTGACTGGGGCAACCAGCAGTCCAGGGACAGTTCGTAGATGGTGCTGCCGCGCAAGCCCATGGTTTTTTCCGGGCTGGAAAAACTGATGCCGGCGGTGCCCTGTGGAATGAGGAAGGCGCTGATGCCCTTGTGCCCGGCATCGGCATCGGTCTTGGCATAGAGCACGATAAAACCTGCTTCGCGGGCATTGGTGATGTAGTGCTTGCTGCCGCGTACACGCCAGCCGCCGTCTTCGCGCTGTGCCCTGCAACGCATGTCAGCCGGGTTGGAGCCGGCTGCCGGCTCCGTCAGGGCAAAGGCGCCGAGCAGTTCGCCGCTGGCAGCACGCGGCAGCCATTCCTGTTTCTGCGCCTCAGTACCACCAATCAGAATCGAGTCGGTCGCCAGGAAGTGTGCGGTCAAGGCCGACGCGGTCGAGGCGCAAGCGCCTGCCACCGCCTCCACTACGCGGCTCATGGCCAGGCTGCCAATGCCCAGGCCACCGTACGCTTCCGGCAGGTTGATACCCATGCCGCCCAATTCGGCCAATGCTTGCAGGCTTTCGGCGCAGAACGTTTCGCTTTCATCGTAATGCTGGGCACGTGGCTGGATGACTTCGCGGGCAAGTTTTTCCGCCGTTTCGACAATGGCGAGTTCAACCTGGTCGAGTTCAAAGTTCATGGGAAAGCTCCTGTTTGCGCAGTCCGAATGCCTGGTTGTCCGCACCCAGACGAGGGGCAAGGGTGGTGGCGTGGGGTTTATGGCCATTGAAGAAAACCGGTTGCGGCACCAGTGGCAGTGCGCTGCCCTCGGGTCGAATCAATAGTTGGCGAACGTTGGCCTGTTCGCTTTCGGCGGCCTGGGCGAGGGTCCAGACAGGGGATGAGGGCACACCCGCATCGAGCAGCAGGTCGCAGGCCTGCTCGACGGTGAGCGCGCGGGTCCAGTCTTCGATTTCTGCGCGTAGCGCAGGCTCGTTCAAGGTGCGTTGCGGGTCTTCGGCAAAGCGTGGGTCGCGGGCCAGTGCGGGCTTGCTCATGCATTCACACAAGCGCTGGAACAGTTTGTCGCTCGCGACCGCGATCACCACCAGGCCATCGGCTGCGCGATAGGTATCGAACGGTGTCGAAATCGGATGTCGGTTACCTACCAGCCCCGGCGTCACGCCAGTGGCGAACAAGCCCGACAGGCCAGTCATTTGCAGGCTGAACAGCACATCGAACATGGCGACGTCGATGTACTGCGCTCCGGGTGCATGCCGCTCGCGGGCGAACAACGCCGAACTGATCGCCCACGCTGCATAGACGCCGGCGCACAGGTCGCCAATGGATTCGCCACTGCGGGTCGGGCCGGTCTGGGCAAATCCGGTGACACTCATCAGCCCGGACATCGCCTGGGCGACGATGTCATAGGCCGGATTGCGTGACAGCGGACCGTGCTGGCCGAAGCCGGAAATGCTTGCGTAGATCAGCCGCGGATTGTGTTGTTTGAGTGTGTCGAAATCGATACCCAGGCGTTGAGTGACACCTGGGCGGAAGTTCTCGACGACCACGTCCGCTTCGCGGACCAGTTCATACAGGCGGGCACGCTCGGCAGTGTCCTTGAAGTCGATCTCGACACTGCGCTTGCCGCGATTGATCAAGCCGAAATAGACACTCTCACCCTCTTTGAACGGGCCCAGGTGGCGGCTGTCGTCACCGTGCTCGGGTACCTCGAACTTGATGACGTCGGCGCCCAGGTCGGCGAGCATTGCGGTGCAATGCGGCCCGGCCAGGACCCGGCTCAGGTCCAGTACGCGAACGCCTTTGAGTTGTTGGGTAAACGGGCTGCTGGTCATGGTGCAGGCTCCTCGATGGTTAGGGGTCAAGCCTTGCCGATCATTGGCAGATTGAGGCCTTGTTCCTTGGCGCAGTCGATGGCGATCTGGTAGCCGGCATCGGCGTGACGCATGACGCCGGTGGCCGGGTCGTTGTGCAGTACGCGAGCGATACGCTCGGCCGCTTCATCGGTACCGTCGCAGACGATCACCATGCCCGAGTGCTGGGAGAAGCCCATGCCGACGCCGCCACCGTGGTGCAGCGAAACCCAGGTCGCGCCGCTGGCGGTATTGAGCAGGGCGTTGAGCAGTGGCCAGTCGGAGACGGCGTCGGAGCCATCCTGCATCGACTCGGTCTCGCGGTTGGGGCTGGACACCGAGCCCGAGTCCAGGTGGTCGCGGCCGATGACGATCGGCGCCGACAGCTCGCCGCTGCGGACCATTTCGTTGAAGGCCAGGCCCAGTTTGGCGCGCAGGCCCAGGCCAACCCAGCAGATACGTGCCGGCAGGCCCTGGAAGCTGATGCGCTCGCGCGCCATGTCCAGCCAGTTGTGCAGGTGGGCGTCGTCGGCGATCAGTTCCTTGACCTTGGCGTCGGTCTTGTAGATGTCTTCAGCGTTGCCCGACAGTGCCGCCCAGCGGAACGGACCGATACCGCGGCAGAACAGCGGACGGATGTAGGCCGGTACGAAACCCGGGAAGTCAAAGGCATTGCTGACGCCTTCTTCCTTGGCCATCTGGCGAATGTTGTTGCCATAGTCGAAGGTCGGGATGCCCTGCTTCTGGAAATCGAGCATGGCCTGGACGTGTACGGCCATCGATTGCTTGGCAGCCTTGACCACGGCAGCCGGGTCGGTCTGGGCGCGGTCGCGGTACTGTTCCCAGGTCCAGCCGGCTGGCAGGTAGCCGTTCAGTGGGTCGTGGGCGCTGGTCTGGTCGGTGACCATGTCGGGACGCACGCCACGCTTGACCAGTTCCGGCAGGATTTCGGCGGCGTTGCCCAGCAGGGCGATGGAGATGGCCTTGCCTTCGGCGGTGTACTTGGCGATACGGGCCAGGGCGTCGTCCAGGTCCTTGGCTTGCTCGTCGACATAGCGGCTGCTCAGGCGGAAGTCGATGCGGCTCTGCTGGCATTCGATGTTCAGCGAGCAGGCACCGGCCAGGGTCGCGGCCAGTGGCTGGGCACCGCCCATGCCGCCCAGGCCTGCGGTCAGTACCCACTTGCCCTTGAGGCTGCCGTTGTAGTGCTGGCGACCGGCTTCGACGAAGGTTTCGTAGGTGCCCTGGACGATGCCCTGGCTGCCGATGTAGATCCAGCTGCCGGCGGTCATCTGGCCGTACATGGCCAGGCCCTTGGCATCCAGTTCGTTGAAGTGTTCCCAGTTGGCCCAGTGCGGCACCAGGTTGGAGTTGGCGATCAGCACGCGCGGGGCGTTGCTGTGGGTCTTGAACACGCCGACCGGCTTGCCCGACTGCACCAGCAGGGTTTCGTCGTCGTTCAGGTTGGTGAGGCTCTCGACGATCTTGTCGTAGCACTCCCAGTTGCGTGCAGCGCGGCCGATGCCGCCATAAACCACCAGCTCCTTGGGGTTCTCTGCCACTTCCGGGTCGAGGTTGTTCATCAGCATGCGCAGCGGGGCTTCAGTCAGCCAGCTTTTGGCGGTGAGCTTGTTGCCGCGGGCTGCGCGGATTTCGACGTCACGCTTGCGAGTACTGGTGGTCATGGTCATTGCCTCATTCAGTGGTAGGTGAATGTTGGTAAGTCTCATGATGTACATATGAGCTTATACCAACCTGTATGTACAAGTAGGTGCAAGCAAGAGGCCAAAATCAGGTTTTGTCGGGAGTCTAAAAACATTAAAAAGTAAAAATTAGTTATAAAACAAACGGATAGATTTTTTAAAACGTGAGCGGTGTACGAAGCGATGCTGAAAAAATTGTTGCAACTTCAGCATGGTCTGAGAGAGGCGAGGGAGATTTCGTAACATTTTTTGTGGGCTGAAAAGCGAAATGTCACTTTTCTGCCATTCCAGGCTGCGCCAGTAACAGCGCGAGCGCTTGCAACCTGAGGAGGGTCATCGAGCGACAGGCGGGGGGCGCTCGAACCTTGCTTCAGTTGCCGACCTTGCCTTCCAGGCGATAGCGCGAACCTGGATAAACCAGGCGTGCACAGCCAACCTGGCCCTTCGCCGCCCAGGTGCGTCGACGAATCAACAGGCACGGCTCGTAGCGCTTGATTTGCAGCAACTTGCATTCGGCGGACCTGGCGTGGATGGATTCGACCATGTGTTCGCCTTCAGTCAGCGGTGCCAATTGGATCAGGTAGGCGTAAGGGGTGACCTGGGTAAAGTCCTGCTCTAGATAAGCCGGCGCTACCTCGGCATTCACGAAGCGTTCTTCTATCTGTACGGGCACTTCGTTTTCGTAATGCACCAGCACCGAGTGGAACACGCGCTTGACCCCTTCAAGCGGGAAGGGCATCGAAGCACGGGCGCGCTCGGGCATTTCTTCGAGCACGATCACTTCGCTGCGATGCTGATGGCCGCGGGCAGCAATTTCATCGGCAATATTGTGAATCTCAAACAGCGCCGCACGACCCTTGGGTTCAGCGACGAAAGTGCCGACACCCTGCATGCGTACCAATGCGCCCTCGATGGTCAACTCGCGCAGTGCCCGATTGATGGTCATGCGGCTCACGCCCAGCACATTCAGCAGTTCGCTTTCCGAAGGCAGCTTGGAGTTGGGCAGCCATACGCCGGAGCGAATCTTCTGCATGATGATTTGCTTGACCCGCGCGTACAGCGGCGAGGGGCTTTCGAGCGAGAACGACTCGAGGGACGCATTTTCCTCGTTGGATTTAGGCACGTTGTTTCCTGATGTAGAAAAAATTGCTCCGACAAACGTGGAGCGGAGTTTACTCTGCTGTCGCCAATACGCCTATGCGTGCAGGAGGGGGACGCACTGCAGGTAAACCCGCATTTTCGATCCATGAACTTCCTCTAGCTGACGTCAAAACTTTCTTAACTTAACGAGTTGTCAGGGTTTCAACGAATTTTCCGCCTGGTTCTGAATGTATCGCCGTGGCTCCAGCCGCGCGTCGTAATTGGCCCTAAAAAGTTATGCACACCCGGAAGACACTGCGTGAGCAGCCAAATTCGACCCCCACAACCTGAGGGGGTCGAGGACCGACTGCTTCAAAAAATGCCTTTCAACCTAAAATAATAACGATGGGGTGAGCAGCATGTCCGTACCTCAACAAACCCAATCAGAAAGTTCCAACGGCGGCCTGCAATCCGGGCTCAAGCAACGTCACATGGCCATGATCGCGTTGGGTGGTGTCATTGGTGCCGGTCTGTTTGTCGGCAGCGGTGTGGTCATCCAGTCGGCAGGGCCTGCAGCTCTGATTTCATTCATGGTCACCGGCGTACTGGTCATCCTGATCATGCGCATGCTCGGCGAAATGGCCTGTGCTTTACCGGCGGTTGGGTCCTTTTACGAATATGCACGCATGGCCTGGGCCGACAGTCCACAGACAAGCCAATTGGCCGGTTTTCTCACCGGTTGGATGTATTGGTATTTCTGGGTGATTGTCGTCGCCGTCGAAGCGGTGGCAGGCGCTTCACTCATTCAGTTTTGGTTGCCGGATGTTCCGGCCTGGGCCATCAGCTTAGTGCTGATGATAATTCTGACATTCACTAACTTGTGCTCGGTCGCGTCCTTCGGTGAATTCGAGTTCTGGTTTTCCTCGATCAAGGTTGCAGCAATCCTGGTCTTTCTACTGCTGGGTGGGTTGTATCTGCTCGGTATGTGGCCGACCGAAACCCACCACGGGTTGAGTTCGATGTTAAGCAACGGCGGCTTCATGCCCAACGGTATCGGGCCGGTGCTGACGGGTGCAGTGGCCGCGACCGGATTTTATTTCGGGGCCGAGATCGTCACCGTGGCTGCCGCAGAGTCCTCCGATCCGGTTCGCTCGGTCGCGCGGGCGACCAATTCGGTGATCACCCGCGTGCTGTTCTTCTACGTCGGGTCGATCCTGCTGGTGGTCACGCTGGTTCCCTGGAACTCACCTGCAATGCTCACGCCGTACTCCAGTGCGCTTGCAGCCATGGGCTTCGGTTGGACCGCACACGTTATGAACGCCATCGTGCTGACGGCAGTGCTGTCTTGCCTCAATTCGGGCATCTACGCGTCTTCGCGCATGCTCTTCGCGTTGACTAAACGAGGTGATGCACCGCGGGGCTTGGCCAAGCTGTCTTCGAAGGGCGTACCGCGTCGGGCGATCTTGTTCGGTACGCTGTTCGGCTATTTATCGGTGGTCATGTCGTACGTATCGCCGGACACCATCTTCGCCTTTCTGGTCAACTCCTACGGCACCGTGGCGATCTTCGTCTACGTGCTGATCGCCCTCTCCCAGCTGCGCTTGCGGGCCAAGCTGGAGCGTGAGGCGCCGGAGAAACTCAAAGTGCGGATGTGGTGTTATCCCTACCTGACCTACGTTGCCATCATTGGCATGCTCGGTATCGTCACCGGCATGGCGTTCATACCCGAGCAACGCATGCCGCTGGCACTGGGCGTGGTCAGTTTGGCGATTCTGTTGTTGGCATTCCTCAGTCGCAGCATCTGGCGGCGGCTCAAAGGCCTGCCGACAGTTGTTCCGGTGAGCAGCTAGACGTTACATTCCGCTCGAGTGTGTTCGGCCGAACCGTACAGTCATTGAACGGTTTGACCGAACCCACGAGAGCAGTGGTGCGCTGTTTCGTTATGGGACGTTACGGGCGGCCGTTGAGCAGACGCAGGACCTCATCGAATACCGCGTTGTCCAGGCTACGCGACAAATCCAGCTCAAGGCTGCGGCGATAGTAAGCGCTCAGGTCCAGGCCCACGCCAAGGGCGTGCAACTCAATAGTTCCTTCTTGTTCGATTTGTCGCGTCACTTGTTTGAGGTGCAGGTCGAGGATGTCTTGCTGATTGGTTTGGTGGGTGGCGCTGTCCATCGGGCAGCCGTCGGACATGACGATCAGGATGCGTCGCCGAGCGTCGCGCTGCAGCAACCGCTGACGTGCCCAGAGTAGCGCTTCACCATCGATGCCCTCGCGAAAAAGATCAGACTTGAGCAGCGCGGCAATGCTCGGCCGGGCGCGACGCCATGACGTTTCGGCATTCTTGTAGACCACATGACTAAGCTCGTTGAGCCTGCCCGGATTGGCTGGCTGGCCCAGGGCGCGCCAGCGCTTCAAAGGACGCCCGCCGTTCCATTGGCCAGTGGTGAAGCCAAGGATTTCACTGCGAGCACCCGCCAGTTCCAATGCTCGACAAAAGGCGTCAGCCAGCAAGGCGATGCTTTCGATATGGTTGCGCATGGAACCGGAATTATCGATCAACAGGGTGACCAGGCAATCACTGTGCGGGCGCTCCAGCTCGTGGCGAAAAATCTCGCGTTGTTCAGGGCTGATGATCAGGCGACTGAGTCGGCCGGCATCGATCTGCCCTTCGGTCTGGGCAAACGCCCAGCCATCGCGACGTGGCGCAGCCAGCAGGGCGCCCAGGCGCTTGGCCAGGCGTGGCAGATTGAGGCCCTGGGCCGCCAGGCGTCGGTCCAGGCGCTGGCGCAACTCGCGCAACAGTTCGATGCGCACCAGGCTGCTGGCCTCGCGCTCGCAATCATGCTCGCGGCTGAATACCTGATAGGAAAAGGTGTCGTTGCTGCCGCGTGGATTGCCGTGGGTTTCGCCGCTGCTGCTGATCTCTCCCTCGCCATCCTGATCCACATCCAATAACAGCGCGAAGGCCAGGTGGGCCTTTTCGCCGACCCCAGAAACGTTGCTCTCGTCGTCGCCGAGCAGTTCGGCGTCCAGTTGCTCGATCAGCTCCTGTGCCTTGGCGGCAATCAGCAAGGCATGCTCAGTGAACGCCGGTTGATCATGACGACAGCGGCGCATCAGACCGAAGGCTGCGCCGAAGTGGCCGAGCAGGCTCAAGCGAGGCGCTTCAATGAGCATCTCCGTTTGTTCACCGGCGCGGCCGCCACACAGCAGAATCCAGCTCATTTGCGCCAGGGTGAACAGCAGCAGTCCAATGTGTCCTTCGGTGTGTCCGGCATCGAGAAACTGCTGGCTCCACTGCTCGAAGCGCCGCAGCATATTTCGCCGTGCACCGGGATGACAGTCGGCTACCAACGACTCGACGCGCAGTTGCTCAAGTAACTCAAACACCAGGCGGGCGATGGGCTGCGCTGGAAGAACCTGGCGCACCAGCGCCTGATCACTGTGTTTCAGGCGCAGCGCCAGGCTATCTGCCACGCCGCGCCAGGCGAGGCTTTCATCGTGTTCCGGGTTGGGGCGCAAGTGCGGGGCGTGGACTGGAAAGTGCTGCTCCTGTACTTCCAGCCGGCCGCCGCGATAGCGCACGCGCCGCTCACCGGACAGTGCCCGCAGCGTCGCCGCGCAAAGTTCCTCGAGTTGTTGTTGACGTTTCTCGCGGCGTAGCGGTGAGGTCATGGTGGTCTTCCTGTGGTCAGGCCAGTGCCAGCAAGGGGAACGCCGATTCGGCCAACTCATGGTCGAAGCAGCGTTGGTAGTATTCGGCAACGAGTGGCCGCTCTACTTCATCGCATTTGTTGAGGAACGACAGGCGGAAGGCCAGCGCAGGGTCGCTGAAAATTTCCATGTTCTCAGCCCAGGAAATAACGCAGCGCGGCGACATCAGGGTCGACAGGTCGCCGCTGGCGAAGCCTTGGCGGGTCAGGTCGGCGACTGCCACCATTTGCGTCAGCAAACCTTCGCCATGGCGGGCGAGCAAATGCGGCACCCGCGCAGCGACAATGGCCACTTCTTCGGCCTGCGGAAGGTAGTTCAGGGTGGCGACGATGTTCCAGCGATCCAGCTGCGCCTGATTGAGGACCTGAGTGCCGTTGTAAAGCCCATTCAAGTTGCCCAGGCCAACGGTGTTGGCGGTGGCGAACAAGCGGAACGAGGGGTGCGGATGGATCACCAGATTCTGGTCGAGCAGATTGAGCTTTCCGTCGCGTTCGAGAATGCGCTGAATGACAAACATGACATCCGGGCGGCCAGCGTCGTATTCGTCGAAGATCAGCGCCATGGGCCGGCGCAGTGCCCAGGGCAAAATGCCTTCCTGGAACTCGGTGACTTGCTTGCCGTCGCGAAGAACGATGCCGTCTTTGCCGATCAGGTCCAGGCGGCTGATGTGTCCGTCCAGGTTGACTCGCGTGCACGGCCAGTTGAGCCTTGCCGCGACCTGTTCGATATGCGTCGACTTGCCGCTGCCGTGCAGGCCTTGAAGCATTACCCGGCGATTACGGGTAAAACCCGCGAGAATCGCCAGGGTGACCTCCGGATTGAAACGATAGGCCGTGTCGATCTCCGGCACATGTTCGTTTGGCGTGAGGAACGTCGGTACGCGCATGTTGGAGTCGATACCGAACAACTCCCGGACAGGGACCAGGCGGCTGGCAGGTTCGAAGTTCAGGTCGGTCATGAATATCGCCTTTGAGGGCCGGAAAGGAAGTCTTGATTCTAGGAGGGGCTCTGGGGCGGGGGAGGGGCCAGTTAGCGCAACTCAATGCGGCCAGGCGTGGCTGGCACCATGTTCAGGTGAAGGCTGGCCCTATGGTCCAGGAACAAGGCGGCCAAGGATGGTCCCGTTAGTCAATCGCCTGGCGGTTGCCGCCAAACAACTTCGAGAGGTCTACCTGATGTCCGCCGATACCCTGACGATCACCCTGGATCCGCAACTTCTTGAACTGTTTCGCCGTTATCAGGTGCACACCCAGGTCACCCCGGCGTATTACATCGACGAATTGCTGGCCCGGACCCGGCCAACCCTGCAGGCGGTGGTCGAGGCACTGGACGAAGCCGCTGGAGATCCCGAGGCGTTGGCCCAGCTGTTTGGTCGCAGGATGGCCAACTTGATGCAGCCGTCGAGTGATCAGGCCAGTGCCTGAAAGCCAATAGCCGACGCCTGCTTGAAGGGGTAGCAAAGCCTGGGCTCGTCAGAAGTTGCTAGCTTCTGCGAGCCTCAGCGAACGTGAGGGGTCAGTTGTCGATGATCTCGTTCAACGCCTGTTCAAGCGTGCTGACCGTGCGCTCGATGTTGTGCAGCTTTTCGAGCCCGAACAACCCAATGCGAAAGGTCTGGAAGTCGACAGGTTCGTCGCATTGCAGCGGCACGCCGGCAGCAACCTGCAGGTTGTGCGAGGCAAACTTCTTGCCGCTTTTTATCTCGGCATCGTCGGTATAGCTGACCACCACGCCGGGGGCCTGGAAGCCGTCTGCAGCGACACTCTTGATACCCTTGCTGGTCAACAAGGCGCGAACTCGGTCACCCAGTGCCTGCTGTTCGTCGCGGACCTTGTCGAAGCCGTAGGCTTGGGTTTCTTTCATCACTTCGTTGAAATGCGCCAGGGCATCGCTGGGCATGGTTGCGTGGTAGGCATGCCCGCCCTGTTCGTAGGCCTGCATGATCTGCAGCCATTTTTTCAGGTCGCAGGCAAAGCTGCTGCTCTGGGTATGCTCGATGCGTTCGAGGGCCAGGGGGCTGAACATCACCAAGGCGCAGCAAGGCGATGCACTCCAGCCTTTTTGCGGCGCACTGATCAGCAGGTCGATCGCGCACTTGTGCATATCGAGCCAGAGCGCGCCCGAGGCGATGCAGTCCACCACGAACAATCCCCCCACGGCATGGACTGCGTCACCGACGGCGCGCAAGTAGTCATCGGGCAGGATGATCCCCGAGGACGTCTCGACGTGAGGCGCGAAGACAATCTGCGGTTTCTGCGCCTCGATGGCTGCCAGTACTTCCTCGAGCGGTGGCGGGGCGAAGGCGGCCTGGCGGCCGGATTCGACCGGTCGGGCCTTGAGCACCGTGGTAGCCGCCGGGATGTTTCCCATCTCAAGAATTTGGCTCCAGCGATAACTGAACCAGCCGTTGCGTATCACCAGGCATTGCTGGCCGCTGGCAAACTGCCGCGCCACTGCTTCCATGCCGAAGGTGCCGCTGCCGGGAACCACGGCAACAGCCTGGGCGTTGTACACCTGCTTCAAGGTAGTGGAAATGTTGTTCATCACCCCTTGGAACATCTGCGACATGTGGTTGAGCGAGCGGTCGGTGTAGACCACCGAGTACTCGACCAGCCCCTCGGGGTCGATGCTGGGATAAAGCTTTGACATGGATGACTCCTGCGGCAGATAAGTCAGTGTAAAGCCCTTCCCGCAATGGGTCGGGCGATGCGCCGAGTGTAGCGGCTCAGCGTGTATTCAGGAGGTGGGGGTCGGCGCAGGACTGAATTCGCCCTTCATCTGTTCACCTTTGCGCGCGCCGATCCACCAGGCGCAGTAAGCACTGACCGCGCCGGCGAACAGCACATACAAACAGGTCGTCCATGGCTGCCCATCGCTGCTGCGCATCAATGCGGTGGCGATCATCGGGGTCAGGCCGCTGGCGAAGATGCCGGAGAATTGATAGACGAACGAGATGCCGGTATAGCGCACTTTGGCGTCGAACAGCTCACAGAACATTGCCGCCTCAGGGCCGTAGACCGCCGCATAGAGAATGCCGAAGGGCACTACGATCGCAATCCACACCATGAACATGTCGCCATTGCTGACCAACATCATCCAGAAGGCTGGAAAGGCAGACAGAGCGGTAATCAGTGATCCCCAGAAGTACACGCGAGTCCGGCCGATACGATCGGACAAGGCGCCGAACATCGGGATGGTGAAGCACATCACCACCGCCGCCACCATTACCCCGATCAATGCCTGGGAGCGTGGCAGGTTGAGCGTCTGGGTCAGGTAGCTGAGTGAAAAAACCCCGAAAACATTGAAAAATACGCCATCGATGTAACGTGCGCCCATACCGGCCAGGACGTTTTTCGGGTAACGCTTCATCATGTCCACGAACGGGATGGCGGCTTCGGCATTGGCTGTTTTGACTTTGGCGAATTCGGGGCTTTCCATCACATTCAGACGGATCCAGGTGCCGACGAACACCAGCAAGGCGCTGAGCAGAAATGCGATACGCCAGCCCCAATCGAGAAACTGAGTGTCGCTCAGGACATAGGACAGCAGCCCTACCACCCCGGAGGCCAGGCACAAACCGATGGCCAGGCCAATCTGTGGCAAGCTGGCGTAGAAGCCGCGCTTGTGTTTTGGCGCGTACTCGAAGGCCATCAGCACCGCGCCTCCCCATTCCCCTCCCAGGCCGATGCCCTGTACGACGCGCAGCAGTAGCAGCAGGATCGGCGCCCAGATGCCGATAGTGTTGTAACTGGGTACCAGACCAATGAGGAAGGTGGCCACGCCCATGATCATCATGGTCATGATCAGCATGCTTTTTCGCCCGATCTTGTCGCCGAAGTGACCGAAAATCACTCCGCCGATCGGGCGGCTGAGAAAGCCGACAGCGAAGGTGCCGTAGGCCAACATGGTCGATACCAGGGGGTCATCGCTTGGAAAGTACAACTGGTTGAACACAACGCCGGCGACGACGCCGTAAAGGAAGAAGTCGTACCATTCGATGGTAGCGCCTATAACACTGGCAATAACCACCTTGCGCACAGGGCTGGCCGTGGACATGTCATTGTTCCTATTGTTGTATTTATAAGGAAGGTGAGCGCATTTGCGCGCTGCCTTGAATGTTCCATCAGGATGCGTAGGTGCTCAGTTCCGGCATCGCTGGCGCGACGCAATGCGGCGTGCGAACGCTGGGCCGCTGACAATCTTCAAGAATCATTGTCGAGGCCTTTTCGGCGATCATTACCACCGGCACGTTGGTGTTGCCCGAGACCAGGGTCGGCATGATCGAGCAGTCGACCACTCGCAGCCCCTGCACGCCATGAACACGCAGGCGTGAATCCACCACTGCGAGCGGATCGTTACCCATCTTGCAGGTCCCGGAGGGATGAAAGATGGTCGCCCCGTACTGACGGCAGAACTCGAGAATCTGCTCATCGCTCTGGGTTTCGCTGCCGGGGCGGAACTCACGGCAAATCAGCTGCTTGAGCGGCCCGGTCTCGGCCAGCTTGCGGGTGTAGCGCACGGCGGCGATTACCGTTTTGCGATCCAGTTCGGTCGACAGGTAATTGGGCTGCATCGACGGGGGTTGCATAGGATCGGTGGAGGTAATGCGTACATAGCCACGGCTTTCGGGGCGCAATTGGCAAACCGACATGGTGAAGCCGGAGAAGGGGTGCACACTGCCGCCGGCAGAGTCGGCACTGAGCGTACCGAAGTGGTACTGGATGTCGGGGGTGGCGCTTTGCTCCAGCACCCGTGTGAACAATCCGCCCTGGTTGATACCGATGGCCAGTGGCCCGCTGCGGGTCAATAACCACTGCAGGCCCATGCGCAGTTTACGCAAGGGTGAACGCAGGTCATCGTTGGTGGTGATCGGCCTTGTGCACTCGTAGATCAAGCGAATCTGCAGATGGTCCTGCAGGTTTTCACCCACGCCCGGCAGCGCATGCACTGCGGCGATATTGAATTTTTTCAACAGTTGCGAAGGACCGACACCGGAGAGTTGCAAGAGCTGCGGTGATTGCAGCGCACCGGCACTGAGGATCACTTCGCGTCTAGCCTTGACGCTCAGCGACTGGCCGTTCTGACGGTACTGAACGCCAACTGCACGGGTGCCGTCAAAGAGTATCTTCTCGGCGTGGGCAAGCGACGCTATGGTCAGGTTTGCACGCCGCTTGGCGGGGTGCAGATAAGCCACCGCGGTGCTGCAGCGCAAACCCTTGCGGGTGGTCAGTTGGTAGTAACCGACGCCCTCCTGGTCACCGCTGTTGAAATCCTCTACATGGGGCACGCCGAGTTCTTTGGCCGCGCCGATAAAGCCTTCGGTGAGGGGATGGCGCGCCTTGATGCTGGATGCCGACAAGGGCCCGTCTGTGCCGCGTGTGGGACCCGGGCCAAGGTCGTTGCACTCGGCACGACGGAAGTACGGCAATACATCGTCCCAGCCCCAACCCACATTGCCGGCGCTGGCCCAGGCATCGTAGTCGGCGCGCTGGCCACGAATGAAAATGAGCCCGTTGATTGAACTGCAGCCGCCGAACACCTTGCCGCGCGGCCAGTAGATGCGCCGGTCGTTCATGCCGGGATCAGGATCGGTGTAGAAGCCCCAGTTGTACACCGGGTGGAACATGGTCTTGGCATAGCCTATCGGGATGTGGATCCACGGATAGCGATCCGCAGGCCCCGCCTCGAGCAGGCAAACGCTGTATCGTCCATTCTCGCTGAGTCTATTGGCTAGAACACAGCCGGCTGAGCCGGCACCGACAATGACGAAGTCATAGGCACGTGACATCCGAAATCCTCTTCTTTTTATAGTTGTGAACCCGAATTGCACTTGCAAACTAGAACAATACATTCCATTTATATGGGGCCAGATTTAACGCGTTGATAAGTCCACTGGCTTTTTTGCACGCAACGTCGGCTTAATTCATTAATAATTAATGAATTAATTCGCCATGACATTTCATCGGGTGCTTGATAATGGAACATATCAAACCGAAATTTGCAGAGGACCAGCCCGAGCCGGTCAGCGGCGAGAACCCCGATCGCAGCCTGCGCGCCTTGCTGTTACTGGAAGTGCTGGCCAACGCGGATGCGCCGTTGTCGCTTGCACAGTTGTGCGACCGGCTTGCAGCGCCCAAGGCCACGCTGCTGCGTATGCTGGTCGCGTTGGAGCGACTGGGTTTTCTGCTACGCGAAGTGGACGACAAGACCTACCTGCTCGGTCCGCGCGCCAGCCGCCTGGGGCTGGCGCTGTTGCGTAACCAAGTGGTGCTGCAACGCAGTCGGCTCGTTTTGCAGGCACTGGTGCGGCAGTTGGGTGAAACCTGCAACCTGACGGCATTGGATGGCGACAGTGTGATTTACGTCGACCGCGTGGAAACCCACGAGCCCTTGCGCCTGCATGTCGAGCCCGGGACCCATGTGCCGTTGCATTGCACTGCCAGCGGCAAGTTGTTCCTCGCCGAAATGCCTGCGCACAGGCGCAGAGACATACTCAAGCAGCTTGAGCTTACGCCGAGCTCCGATCGCAGCATCACCGATTGCGATTTGCTGGAATCCGAGCTGGAGCGTATCCGCGCCCGGGGTGTAGGGATCGACAGTGAGGAGTTTGTCAGAGGCATGGTGGCGGTCGCGGTGCCAATCAGAGGTGCCGATGGCCAGTGCCTGGCAGCATTGGCCTGCCATGCGCCCACGGCACGCAAAAGTCTCAACGAGCTGATCGAATACATTCCGCAATTGCAGGCAGCCGCCGCGCAATTGGCGCTGTCACTGGCCTTGGATTCCTCTCGCGGCTGAGCCTTCAGTGCGCTCAGCCGCGCCTTCGAGCACTTATAGAAACAGGCCGCTCAAGGGCGAGGAAGCGTCCCCACTGAGCCGGCGCGGCATCCGTCCCGCCAGGTAAGCTTCGCGGCCGGCTTCGACCGCCTTGCGCATCGCCGAGGCCATGCGGATTGGCGCGCGCGCGCGGGCAATCGCGGTATTCATCAGTACGCCGTCGCAGCCCAGCTCCATGGCAATGGCGGCATCCGAGGCGGTGCCGACACCGGCATCGACGATCACCGGGACCTTGGCGTTTTCCACGATCAAGCGGATGTTGTAGGGATTACGAATACCCAGACCGGAACCGATCGGCGCGCCCAGGGGCATTACCGCTACGCAGCCAATTTCCTCGAGGCGCCGGGCTACCAGCGGGTCGTCGCTGGTGTAGACCATCACCTTGAAGCCCAGGTCGACCAACTGTTGAGCGGCGATCAGGGTTTCACCGATATCGGGGTACAGGGTCTGGCTGTCGCCGAGCACTTCCAGTTTGACCAGGTTGTGGCCGTCCAGCAGTTCACGTGCCAGCAAACAGGTGCGTACAGCATCCTTGGCCGTGTAGCAGCCGGCGGTATTGGGCAGCAGGGTGTAGCGTTGCGGGGAGACCACGTCGAGTAGATTGGGTTGATCGGCCTCCTGGCCAAGGTTGCTGCGGCGCACTGCAAAGGTAACGATCTGCGCTGCGCTGGTCTCGATTGCTGCGCCAGTCTCGGTCAGGTCTGCGTAGTGGCCTGTGCCCACCAGCAAGCGTGAGGCGTAGGGCTGGCCGGCAATGATCAGTGGGTCGGGGGCTGTGCCAGTGCTTGTCATAGAGGCTCCAGTTGGGAGAGGGATGGCGGGTTGAGGCGCAATCAACCGCCGCCGATGGCGTGGACGATTTCCACGCGGTCGCCCTGTTTCAGGCGCAGTTCGGCGTACTCGCTGCGTGGTACCACATCGAGGTTGTACTCAATGGCCAGGCGCCGCTCCTGCAACTGCAGGCGGATGAGCAGTTGCGCCAGATTGATGTCCGCGGGCAACCACTGGGCCACCCCGTTGATCTCCACTTCAATCATTCAGGTTCTCTTGAGATGAGGGTTCTGGTGCTCGCAGGGTGAGGGGATCGACACGCCGCTTTTAGAGCCAGTCACGGCTGCTGCGCTAGTCCAGTGCGGTGATTGAGGGCTGGCATCACGAATGGACAACAACTGGATCTAACTGCGCGCGCTGCTTGTTCTTAGTTTCTTCTCCAGGGGTGGATCGGGCAGTGCTGCGTTGCGATGCCGAGTACTGCTCCTGCGTATGCGACTACCTGGAGCGTGTCTGCTGCCCGGTGAGCAACAATAAAAATGCACCAGTCGAGAGGTAAGCATGAAAACAACAGCGCACGAGTTCGATGCAGTCGAAGCACTGGCCAGTGACCGCGCTCACGTCTGGCATCACCTGTCCCAGCACAAACCGCTGGAACAGAACGATCCGCTGATGATCGTTGAAGGCAAAGGCATGCGGGTCCGCGACATCAAGGGCAACGAATACCTGGATGCGGTGTCTGGGGGCGTGTGGACCGTCAACGTTGGTTATGGCCGTGAGAGCATCGCTGACGCAGTGCGCGATCAGTTGGCGAAGATGAATTTCTTCGCAGGCTCCGCAGGCAGTGTTCCAGGCGCCTTGTTCGCCAAGAAACTGATCGAGAAGATGCCGGGCCTGAGCAGGGTGTACTACTCCAACTCAGGTTCCGAGGCCAACGAGAAGGCCTACAAGATCGTCCGGCAGATTGCGCACAAAAAGTACGGCGGCAAAAAGCACAAGATTCTGTTCCGCGAACGTGACTACCATGGCACCACCATCACAGCGCTGAGTTCTACCGGTCAGTTTGAGCGCAAGAACCAGTACGGTCCCTTCACCCCCGGTTTCGTCGAGTTTCCACATTGCTGCGAATACCGCTCGCAGTTCGGTGATGTGGCTGACTATGGCATACGCGCAGCCAAGGAAATGGAGCGCGTGATTCTCGCCGAAGGGCCGGATACCGTGGGTGCCGTGGTACTCGAACCGATCACCGCGGGGGGCGGCGTCATCACGCCGCCGGAAGGCTACTGGGAGGCCATTCAGGCGATCTGTAAAAAGTACGACATCCTCCTGCACATCGACGAAGTGGTTTGTGGTCTGGGCCGTACCGGCAAATGGTTCGGTTATCAGCACTACGGCATCAAGCCCGACATCGTCACCATGGCCAAGGGTGTGGCCAGCGGTTACGCGGCGATCTCCTGCACGGTGACCACCGAGGAAGTGTTCGACGCATTCAAGGGTGAAGCTGACGACCGCATGGGCTACTTCCGTGACATCAGCACCTTTGGTGGCTGCACTGCAGGCCCGGCGGCGGCGCTGGAGAACATGCGGATCATCGAAGACGAAGGCCTGCTGGAGAATGTCACCCACATGGGCGAGTACTTCATGGGGCGCCTGCGCGAACTGCAGGATAAGTATTCGATCATTGGTGATGTGCGCGGCAAGGGCCTGTTCTGTGGCATGGAGCTGGTCAAGGACCGCAAGACCAAGGAGCCGGTGGCCGAAAGCGTAGCCATCGCCATCGTTGCTGACTGCATGCGTCAGGGCGTGATGATCGGGCGTACCAACCGAAGCTTTGAACAATTTAACAATACCCTGTGTTTTAGCCCGGCATTGATCGCGACACAGCAGGACCTGGACGTGATTATCGTCGCCCTCGACGCTGCCTTTGGCCGTCTTGCAGCTAATCCATAACGTTTCGAACCATGAGCAGACCGGCCCCGAGTTACATTGACGGGCCGGTTTTGGCGTGTCTGCGGCGCTAATAGCGGCGCGCCGAATAGTCTTGTCGAGATGTTGTTGCTAGTCTGCTTGGCGATCGCTGCGTCAGCGGTTTGCTGGCAAGAGCATTCTGAAGTGACTGGCCGAGTGGTGTGCGGTACCAGTGCTTGTCGTCCGTTCAGTCGAGGCCGCTATGTTCCAGTTGTTCCATTTGTCCGCCGATAAATCCACCAACTTGCAGCAGCAACTGCGCGAGCAGATCGCTCAAGTCATTCTCAACGGCAATATTCCGCTCGACAGTCCCTTACCTTCAAGTCGCAAGCTGGCCAAACAGTTGAACATCGCGCGCAACACGGTAGTGCTTGCCTACGAACACTTGCTCGACGATGGCTACCTGCTGGCCCGTGAGCGCAGTGGCTACTATGTGAATCCGGACATTCTGGCGCGCAAGGTGGAGACGCCGCGTGTTCACCAGGATGAGTCGGTGACCACCAAGCAGGACTGGTCACAGCGGCTGGTGATGCAGCCGTCGCAGCAACGCAATATGAGCAAGCCACGGGATTGGCAGAATTACAAATACCCGTTTATCTACGGCCAGTTCGACCCGACGCTGTTTCCGACCGCCAACTGGCGTGAGTGCAATCGTGATGCGGTCAGCATCCCGGCGATTCGTGATTGGGCCTCGGATCGCTTCGATAACGATGATCCCTTGCTGATGGAGCAGATCAGAACTCGCCTGTTGCCGCGACGTGGTGTCTGGGCTTCGCCTGAGCAGATCTTGGTCACGGTTGGCGCCCAGCACGCGCTGTATATGTTGGCGCGTCTTCTGTTGCGCCCCGACAGTTTGATGGGCATTGAAGAGCCGGGTTATGTAGACGTGCGTAATATCGCCATGCTCAACCCTTCGCGGGTTCAGGCGCTGGCGGTGGACAACCAGGGGCTGATGCTCAGCGATGAGCTCAATGACTGCGACCTTATCTACACCACGCCCAGCCATCAGTGCCCGAGCACCGTGACCATGCCCCTGGAGCGTCGCTACGAGTTGTTGCAGCGGGCCAATGAACACGATTTTCTGATCATTGAAGACGACTACGAAAGCGAGACCAACTTCAAGGGCAGCCCGATCCCGGCACTCAAGAGCCTGGACAAGAATGATCGGGTGCTTTACGTCGGCAGCCTGTCCAAAACCCTGGCGCCGGGTTTGCGGGTTGGCTATCTGGTCGGGCCCGAAGCGCTGATCCGTGAGGCACGGGCGTTGCGGCGGTTGATGGTGCGCCATCCGGCGGCGAACAATCAGCGCTCGGTGGCGCTGTTCCTGGAGCGCGGCTACCACGATGCGTTGATCATGAGCCTGATGCGCGCGTACGAGGAGCGTCATGAGCAGATGGGCGCGGCCTTGCGAGAGTACCTGCCAGAGTCGTCCAAGGAGCCGAGCTTCGGCGGCTCCTGCTACTGGGTCAAGGGCCCCGAAAACCTCGACGCACGACGCCTGCAGAAAGTCGCCGCTGAACATGACATCTTGATCGAGCCCGGCGATATTCACTTCTTCGGCGAGCAACCGCCTCTCAACTACTTCCGTCTCGGATACTCGTCGATACCAGCCGAGCGCATCCGTCCGGGGATCAAACTGCTTGCCGAGCTCATACAGCAGATCAGCTAGGCGCTAACCCAACCACTGTCCTTGGTCACGTCACGTCGAACGCCGTCCGGCGGCGGCGTGGCGTGCCCGGTTTTTTTGTGCCCCTGCCAGGGCTGGCTTTGCGTGCTCACGCATCTGGACCCACTGGCTTAACAGGTGGCCCTCAACTGGTCCTATCTGCCGCTTCCTTTCGACTCCTACTCTAGCGCCAAGCCAGCCAGTCCTCGCCTCAACGCAAAGCACAGGCGGCTCGCTCGACCTGCCCCAAAACTCCATCACAACAACAATCGGAGAGATCGGCATGCTTAACGGAGCTAACCACCTCAAGCCCCGCGCATTACGCGCCGCCCCCTCGTACCTGGCCATCGGCCTGAGCATTCCGGCTGCACAGCGCACCTGTCTTGAAACCCATTCCTATGCAGCCGTCGCGCTGAAAGGCTGAGCCCCGAGTCATTGGCGGCGCAGCCGCCGTACCTTAAGTAACGAGAGGAAGATCGATATGCCACGCATGACCCCTAGCGAAGCAATGGTAGAAACACTGGTTGCCAATGGCGTCACCGACATCTTTGGCATCATGGGTTCGGCCTTCATGGATGCGATGGATATCTTCGCACCCGCCGGTATCCGTTTTATCCCGGTGGTCCACGAACAAGGTGCCGGGCACATGGCTGACGGCTTCTCGCGGGTCAGTGGGCGTCATGGTGTGTGCATTGCGCAGAACGGTCCTGGTATCACCAACTTTGTCACCGCTATCGCCGCCGCCTACTGGGCGCACAGCCCGGTAGTCGTCATTACGCCGGAAACTGGCTCCATGAGTCAGGGCCTGGGTGGCTTCCAGGAAGCCCAGCAACTGCCGTTCTTCGAGACCATCACCAAGTACCAGGCCCATGTGCCTAACCCTGCGCGCATGGCTGAATTGACCGGCCGCTGCTTCGATCGAGCGATGCAGGAAAATGGTCCGACCCAGCTGAACATTCCACGTGACTTCTTCTACGGCGATA
Organism: Pseudomonas vranovensis; assembly: GCF_040438935.1. NCBI lineage: Bacteria > Pseudomonadati > Pseudomonadota > Gammaproteobacteria > Pseudomonadales > Pseudomonadaceae > Pseudomonas > Pseudomonas vranovensis. Next base: position 5,692,061 of record NZ_CP159259.1, read on the forward strand.
TCAACGTTGAAATCCCTACGCCGATTCGTATCGAGCGTAGCGCCGGTGGCGAACAAAGCCTGGCCGAAGCCGCCCAACTGCTGGCATCGGCAAAATTCCCGGTGATCATCTCTGGTGGCGGCGTGGTCATGGGCGATGCAGTCGAAGCCTGCCAGGCGCTCGCCGAATACCTCGGTGCGCCGGTGGTCAACAGCTACCTGCACAATGACTCCTTCCCGGCCAGTCACCAGCTGTGGTGCGGCCCGTTGGGCTACCAGGGCTCCAAGGCGGCAATGAAATTACTGTCGCGCGCCGACGTGGTACTGGCCCTGGGTACCCGTCTGGGCCCATTCGGGACCTTGCCGCAGCACGGCCTGGATTACTGGCCAAAGCAGGCGAAAGTCATTCAGATCGACTGCGACTCGAAAATGCTCGGCCTGGTGAAAAAAATCAACGTCGGAATCTGCGGCGACGCCAAGGCTGCGGCGGTCAATCTGCTCGGTCGCCTGGAGAGCCTCGACGTGCTGTGCCTGGAAAACAAAGGTGCGCGCGCCGAGGAAATCGCCAAGGAAAAATATGATTGGGAAACCGAGCTGAGCGCCTGGATCCACGAGAAGGACGAGTTCTCGCTGGACATGATCAAGGAGCAAAGCGGTGAGGAAGGCAATTACCTGCACCCGCGCCAAGTGCTGCGCGAACTGGAAAAAGCCATGCCGGCCGATGCCATGGTTTCCACGGACATTGGCAACATCAATTCGGTCTCCAACAGCTACCTGCGTTTCGAGAAGCCTCGTTCATTCTTCGCCGCCATGAGCTTTGGCAACTGCGGTTATGCACTGCCGACCATCATCGGCGCCAAGGTCGCGGCACCTCACCGCACCGCCATCTCCTACGCCGGTGACGGTGCCTGGGGCATGTCGATGATGGAAATCATGACCTGCGTTCGCGAGAACATCCCGGTCACCTCGATTGTCTTCCACAACCGTCAGTGGGGCGCGGAGAAGAAGAACCAGGTGGACTTCTACAACCGTCGCTTCGTCGCGGGCGAGCTGGAAAACCAGAGCTTCGCCGGCATTGCGCGCTCGATGGGCGCCGAAGGCGTCACTGTCGACCGCCTCGAAGACGTTGGCCCGGCGCTGCAGGCAGCCTGTGAGGCACAGAAGGCTGGCAAGACCACAGTTATCGAAATCATGTGCACACGTGAACTGGGCGATCCGTTCCGCCGCGATGCGTTGTCCAAGCCGGTGCGTTTCCTTGAGAAGTACAAAGACTACGTCTAAGTCGCCGAAGTGACCGGTTGATACCGGACACCTGAAACACTGCCGCGGCGCCTTCGGGCGCTGTTGCATCTTCGACTGTGAACAATCAGGAATCCAAGCATGTTGAGCACTATTCCTCCGGAATGCCCGGCATTCCTGCTTGACCGCGCCAAGGCGCTGCCGCGCGTGGTCACTGCGGTGGTCAATCCCGTCAACCTGCTCAGCCTCAGCGGTGCCAAGCGGGCGTGCGATGAAGGGCTTATCGAGCCCGTGCTGGTCGGGGATCAGGGGCGCATTCGTGCCTTGGCCGATGTCCTGGGCTGGGATCTGCATGACCTGCGCATACAGCATGTCAGTGACGAGGCGCAGTGCGCTGAAGCCGCCAGCATGCTGGCTGGATCGGGTACTGCGCAGGCACTGATGAAGGGGCATCTGCACACCGATGAATTGCTGCGTGCAGTGCTGAAACGAGAGTTCGGGCTGCGTTCGGCCAGCCGTCTCAGTCATGTGTTCCATATGACGTTGCCGGGCAGCGACAAGGCATTGTCGATCACCGATGCGGTGATCAACGTACAGCCAACGATCGTCGACAAGATTCATATCGCACGCAATGCCATCGAGCTGATGCATGCCTTAGGTTATGAAAAGCCGCGCATGGCGGTGTTGTCGGGTACCGAAGAAGTGGTGCCTAGCATGCCGTCCAGCAAGGATGCCGCGGAGCTTGCCAAACTGGCGGCGATCGGTGCCTTGGGCGACGCCTGCGTCGAAGGTCCTCTGGCCTTCGACAACGCGGTATCGCTGGAAGCTGCGCGAATCAAGGGGATCGGCGGTGAGGTCGCGGGTAATGCCGATATCTTGTTGGTACCGAACCTGGAAGCCGGCAATTTTCTGTTCAAACAGATGGTCTACTTCATGAGCGCCACGGCCGCCGGCCTGGTGCTGGGCGCGCGGGTGCCGATCATTCTCACCTCGCGAGCCGACCCGTTGGAGGCGCGCCTGGCGTCGTGTGCGCTGTCGTCCATTTTTATCGACTATCGTCGTCAGATGCGCAACCACCTGCAGGCTGCCAGCTAAGCAACTTCAAGACACCAGGAGATCGATGATGGCTGTGCAACGTTATGGTTTTATCTTCAAGGCACCCGGCATGCAGTTCCTCACCCACAACGGGCGACTGGAATCCGATGCCTTCGCGGCGACCGTGTGTGGTGTTGCCAGCATCGAGGAAGCGGTACTGGTGGCCCAGGAGTTATTGACCCGGCATGTTCAATTGATCGAAGTGTGCGGCGCATTCACCGAGGCCGACGTCGAGCAGATCCGCAGTGCCATTGATGATCGGATTCCCGTGGCCGCGGTGCAATACAGTGCCGAAACACGCCAGCGCCTGCAGCAGTTATCCAATTGAGTTGTACACCCCCCAATGCGCCGCAGGCCTCAACCTGACGCATCACAAGAACGTCCCCCGGTTACCCACCACTGACCGTGCCTGCATCAGGCATGGCAGGCGTGGTAACTGCGGCCATGAGTAACGCAAAGCCAGGCGGCGCGAGGCTTTGCGTGCAGCTGCCGACTGGCCCCTAAGACGGTGTCGACGTGGTCCTAATGAGAGGAAGTTGATTTCTCTAGCATCAAAACCCAGTGATTCCACAACCACAGGGTGTAGCTGACACAATGAAAACAAAACAGCATCACACAATTCCCCCTATGCCCAGCCAGTCGTTCGACACGGCCCAGCCCTCGATGTCGTGGTTGGCACGTCGGCAGCAGAAACTCAGCCTGTTGTTGCCGGGTATTCTTGCCTCGGTTGTCGTTGCCGCCAGCGCCACTTTCCTTTCTGAACATTACGGTGCGCCGGTGATGTTGATGGCCCTGCTGCTGGGCATGGCATTGGGGTTTCTCTCCGAGGAGGGGCGGGCGGTCGCCGGTATTCGCTTCACCTCCAGCACCATCCTGCGCTGTGGCGTGGCGCTGCTGGGCATGCGCATTACCGTGGAGCAGATCCTCTCGCTGGGCGGTACGTTGATGGCGGTGGTGATTGGTGCCGTGTTCCTGACCATCAGTTTCGGCATCCTCTTGTCTCGACTGCTTGGCCAGTCGCGTGACTTCGGTATTCTCAGCGGTGGCAGTGTGGGTATCTGTGGCGCGTCGGCGGCGTTGGCCATTTCTGCGGTCCTGCCGCAGGACAAGAATAGCGAGCGCAACATCATTTTCACGGTGATCAGTGTGACTGCACTGAGCACCATCGCCATGATTGCCTACCCACCGATTGCTCAATGGATCGGCCTGGACGCCCATCAGGCCGGGATATTTCTTGGCGCAACTATTCATGACGTGGCCCAGGTAGTGGGCGCTGGCTACAGCATGTCGGAGGAGACCGGCGATACCGCAACCGTGGTCAAGCTGTTGCGCGTGGCCATGCTGGTACCCATCGTTTTCAGCCTGTCCCTGCTGTTGCGCAAGCGCGGCGATGGCGGGCCGCGCCCGGCCTTGCCGCTGCCCTTGTTCATCATCTTCTTTGTCGTATTTGTGGCTATCAACAGCAGCGGCATCGCCTCGACGCAGATTCAGGCCTTTGCCGGCGATGTGTCGCGTTGGTGCCTGGTGACCGCCATCGCCGCGCTGGGCATGAAAACCTCATTGAAGGCACTGCTGGAAGTCGGTTGGCGTCCAGCGACCCTACTGGTCAGTGAAACGCTATTTCTCGCGGCCTTGATTCTGATTGCGGTCAAATGGCTGGCATGAGCCTGCACCATGGGTGATGCCCATCACCCCCGCCTGATCTCCCGACTGCCGCCGCCACAGAAACTGTGCGGCGGCAGTCTGGCTTAACCAGCAATGGAGGCGGTATGAGCCTGCAAGTGCATCTGATTTTTCTGTGTTGTGTGGCCCTGGCAACTGTTGCCCAGAGCCTGACCGGTTTTGCCTTTGGCCTGATTCTGATGGGGTTGATTGCCTCTTTGCACATGGTGCCGCTGACTGAAGTGGCGGTGGTGATCAGCATCCTCACCCTGGGCAATGCCATGGCCACGCTTGGCGGGCCGAAGCCGCAGCTGGACCGGGCGGTACTGATGCCGGTACTGATCAGCAGCCTGCTTGGCGTCAGCCTGGGGATATGGGGGCTCGGTGCGTTGAGCGGCAGTCAGATAACCTGGCTGCGGGTTCTGCTCGGCGTACTGATCGTCGCGGCCAGCTTCATGCTGGTGGTGCAGAACAAGCCCAGGGCACGACTGTCACAACAGCCTTCGTTCTGGCTGGCCGGGGGGCTATGTGGCCTGCTCAATGGTTTGTTTTCCAGTGGCGGGCCGCCGATTGTTTTCCACCTGTATCGCCAGCCCCTGGGTTACGAAATTATCCGCAATACCCTGGTCACCGTGTTCGCCGCCAATGCGGCGGCGCGTCTGGGCCTGGTTGTCGCCCAAGGACAGATGCACATGTCCACGCTGCTATTGAGCGCCGAAGCATTGCCGTTGGTGCTGCTGGTCAGTTGGCTGGTGCGGCGCTATCCGCCGAAGTTGTCGCCGCGGACGGTGCGCTGGATAGTCTTTGTGCTGATGGCGCTAGCAGGCATCAGTTTGATCTGGGGTTCGTTGCCGGGGCTTCTGGCGCAAACATCGGCATGAACACTGACCCCGACACGGCTTACTGATCCAGTATGAAAGCGGAAAGGGTCTGCAGGTGCTGCGCGCTCAACTGCGGGTAAGGCGGCATAGGCGTTTGCCCCCATTTCCCGGTACCTCCCTGCTGAATACTGGCGGCTACCTTGGTCATTGCCTGCGGATCATTTGCATACTTTGCAGCGACCTCGTGATACGCCGGGCCTACGACCTTGTGATCGATTGCGTGGCAGGACAGGCATGCATTGTTCTGTAGCAGCGCTGTTGCATCGACTTTCGCGACAGTCGCCTGGACCTTCGGCGAACTGGCAGCCTGCACCTCGGCATCGCTTGCCTGGGCACTGCCGTAGGTCACAGCCAGGTAGGCTCCGATAATGCTCACATCCTGATCGCTGATGGGAGCACCGTACACGTGCTGCATCTTGCTGGCTTCTGCAGTCCACTGCGCCAACGTCATTCCGGGAGGCTGGAAACTGATGTAATCGGCGGAATGGCAGGTCGAGCATTTTTGCTGGGCCAACTGATAACCGGGCAGGGTGCTGGGCTTGAGCGCAGCGGTTTCGGGCGGCAAGGTGATCGACAGCGGCGCCGCGCTGGCAATGGCAGCCAGACAGGCCTGCGCCGTACACAGCAAAGTGATCAGACGTTTCATGCAAGCTCCTTCAGGCGACAGTGACGTAGCTGGTTTCGACTACGTGGCGGCGGTAGCCACCGGGGTTCCAGTCGGCTCGCAGCGGCTGCACCTCGCCTGCCCGGTTAGTGGCGCGCACCATCAACTGTGTGGCGCCCTTGTGGGGGAAGGTGACGGGCAGCGTCCATTCACGAAAGGAAAAACGGCCCAGGTCCTGGCCAAGCTGAGCTTCACGCCAGCTTTCGCCACCGTCGACAGAGAGCTGCACCTTGTTGATCCCGTCGCCACCATCAAAGGCGAGGCCCTTGAGCACCACGCTTGTATTGAGCGGCAACACATCGCCTTGCTTTACGCTGGTAATGAAACTACGGACCGGCATCTTCGAAATCGGCTTGGTTTGCGCCGCCGTGGTCCCGGGGGCGATACACAAACAGTCGTTGTCCGGCACGCGGTAACCTTTGGCCATAAAGAATCCGTCATAGGTGTGATCGACCACTTCGATCTCGCTCAGGTGCTTGACCCAGTAGGTACCGAAATAGCCGGGCACCACCAGACGGATCGGGTAACCGTTGAGGAAGGGCAGGTCGGTGCCGTTCATTGACCAGGCGATCATCGGCTCACCGCCCAGGGCATGACTGATATCCAGGGCCTTGATGAACTCCGGGGTGCTCGCAAGCACGGGTTTATCCAGCCCGCGAAAGGTCACCTGCCTGGCGCCGGCCTTGACACCTGCCTTTTCCAGCACCGCCTTGAGTGGAACTCCCAGCCAACGGGCATTACCCATTGAGCCATTACCCAACTGCGCGCCGAACACACGAGGCATCGAGAAACCACGGCTGTTTCCCGAACACTGATTAACGGCTATCACCTCCACCGGCTCGGCGAGTGATTTGAGCTCAGCGAGAGATAGCGACAGCGGCGTTTCCACCGAGCCCTTGATCGTCAGGCGGTAGGTGTCTGGATCGATGCTGGTAGGGAAGTTGGCCAAGTGATAGCGCACAAAAAACGCATCATTGGGCGTGATGGGGCCTTCGCTGAACACCCCGAACGGCGTTTCCAGATGCGGCGGACGCGTGGTCACCAAGGTCAACGGCCGTTTCTGCGGGTATTGCACCAGCGGCCGCGGGCCGGCGGCGAAGGTCACCTCTTCGGTACTGGGGGCGGCTGATCCGGCTTTGCCGGCTGCGTTGACCAGACTCGCCAACGGCGAGGCCGCCAACGCCAGGGTGATGGCGTCGCGCAACACGCGTCGACGGCTTGGCTTGGTGTTGTCTATAAAGCTGAACTTCATTCTGCACGCTCTGGGCCAAGTTGGGTTCAGGAGTAATGGCTCGCAAGGCTATGGTCAGGCGCCCATGCGGGGAGGGGTAGGTCCAATTCGTGGTTGGCTGTTGGGCCTCGGCGTTCATTGACCCGTGAAGTGAGCGCGACTATGATGCGCGAAACCTACCGACCGGTAGGTAGCAATTGATTTGCGGATTGAAATTGATGAACACCGTGCAATCTGAACAGGTGCCAATGAAGTTGGCGATTGGCTTGGGAGTAGTGGGCGCCTTGGGCCCTTCGGCTGTCGACATGTACCTTTCAAGCCTTCCCGAAATTGCCCGTGACTACCACGCAAGCTTTGCTGGCGCCCAGCTCACCCTGACGTTTTTCCTGCTTGCCATGGGCGCAGGACAGCTGTTGTTTGGGCCGTTCGTAGATGCCTACGGGCGCAGACGGCCCCTACTGATTGGCCTTGCGCTGTTTATCCTGTGCTCACTTGGCTCGGCGTGGGCACCGACACTCCACACCTTGATTGGCTTTCGCTTTGTACAAGGCCTGGGCTCTGCGCTGACATTGGTCGTGATCATGAGCATGGTTCGAGATGTTAGCCAGGGAGCGACAGCGACCAAACTGTTTGCGTTGTTGATGACCATCGAGGGCGTGGCACCCATTCTTGCCCCGGCGCTGGGTGGCTTTATCGACACCTGGTTTGGCTGGCGCGCAGTCATGCTGACCCTTGCAATCCTGGGCACAGCGGTACTGCTGAACAGCTGGCTGAACCTTCCCGAAACACTGGCAATGGAAAAGCGTGAGCCGCTGAAACTGACTTCGGCGTGCCGTATTTACCTGAAAATCGCCAAGGATCAGCACTTCCTGTTACCTGCACTTGCGGTCGCCGCAGTGTTCTTTTTCCTGTTCGCCTACATCGGCGGCGCAACGCTGGTTTATCAAGAAACCTATGGGCTGAGCGCGCAGTCGTTTGGCATCCTGTTTGGCGTGACAGGCTTTGCCATCTTGTTTGGCGCCATGCTTGCCGGCAGACTCATCACCACCTTGGGCATGAACCGGCTGACCTTACTGGGTGTCGGCTGCATGGCGAGCGGCGCCCTCATCACTCTGCTGGCAACCGCCACGGACATCGGGTTACCCGGCATTGCGGTGGGCATGGCCTTGGCGCTGTTTGGCTTGGGCATCGCCGAATCGACGCTGATGTCGCTGGTAATGTCCTCCCAGGAACGTGCGCTGGGCTCCACTGCCGCCTTGTTGGGCGCCATTCAACTGTCCATCTCCTCGGGTGCCACCCCCCTATCGGCAGTCGTTCTAAACTACGGACCACTTGCCTGGACGAGCTTCCTGGTACTAAGTGCACTGCTTGTGTGCCTGCTGACCTGGATAAGCCTTCCCAAGGGCAGGAACGCCACATTCAGCCTTGCCGGCCACTGACAAGAGCCATTGATGACCACGACAACCCTGACACCAGCAGCTGGACGCATCGTTCAACTTGCCCTGCAACACTTTGCCGATCGCGGCTACGACGCAGCCTCGCTGAACGACATCGCCGTCAGCGCTGGAATCAAAAAAGCCTCGCTGTACGCGCATTTCGCAAGCAAAGATGACCTGTACACCGCTGTACTGAATCATGCGTTGAAAAGCGAGCAGGACTATGTAAGCGCACAATTTGCTGTGCCACCAAACGGCCAGGCGCCGGGCGAGCGGTACATCGACAACCTGCAGCGTCGCTACAGCGACAGTTGCGCGTTGCGCTTTTTACTGCGCGCGGCGTTTTATCCACCGGCGACGATCGAGCAGAGCGTCAAATCGGGTTTTGAGGAATATTTGGCGGGTATTCGCGCGCGCTTTCAGACGTCGCTTGAGAGTGCTTATCCGGTTGTGGGGCAGAATGTCGATCTACTTGCAGAGGCGTACTTGGCTTTGATTGACAGCCTGCATGTTGAGCTGATCTATGGGAATGATGAGGGGTATTTGCGTCGTCTTGATGCGCTACGGCAATTGATCAAGGTTGTGGGAGTGCCTTTGCTTACGGGGGTGTCCCGTGGGTAATCAGGTTGGCTGATCGAGTGTGAGCGTGCGCGGTGTGGGCGGTTTGCAGGCATGTCGCGATTGTTGGCGATTTTTTGTGAATGCTAGAAAGCACAAAGCCCCGAATTATCGAGGCTTTGTGTGGAATTGGTGGAACCGGGGGGATTTGAACCCCCGTCCGCCAGTGCTCCGCTTTCGGTACTACATGCTTAGCCGTGTCTATTGAGTTAATCCGCAGCCGCCCGACGGGCAGGGTGCTTTGGACGAGTTGTGTAAGTTTTAGCTGCTTCGTCCACAACGTACTACGCAGCGATCCTGTTCTGTATGACAATCACTTCGGGTTTACAGGCATCCCCTAGTGATTGCTGGAGCCGAAGCTACCAGGAGAGCGGGCTCAGCTGCTTACGCAGCGAGAGCGTAACCCTCGTAGTTTTCGTCATTGGCAACTATAGAAAGTTGCAACAGTGGATTTACGAGTTCTGTTACCAACTCGGCATGCACCTAGAGTTTCACTACCGGCGTCGAATCCTAATCGGCCCCATTTTCAGCTCTAGAAGCGTTTTTCAACGCTTGGGTCGGAGTATACGCCAATGGTCGGGCGACGTCGACTACGGTTCCTGTCGCCCGATTCGCCATTACTGGCCGTTGCCACCTTTTTCCGCTTTTTCCATGCGTTCGACCACTTTGCTGGTGATGGCGATGCATTCCTTGTCGTTGCCCGCCGCCTGGGCTTTCTTGGCTTCTTCGACATGTTTGGCGATGGCATCGTCCATGCCTTCGGAGGTGGCGCCTGCCGTAGCCATGTTGTCGCTGATTTTCTGCAGGTTGGCATTGCACAGGTCGTCGGCCGCGAACACAGGTGAGGCAAGCAGTGCGGCGGCAATGAACAGTCCGGAAATCGCAGTACGCTTCATGTGAGTCTCCTTGGCAGGTAAGGCCTCGAATGAGGCGCTTATCTGGATGGACTGTACGGGTTTGCAGGGGTTCAGATGGATGTGATGGCTGGTGGCCTTGTGGCGGGTGCAAGTCCGTTTGCATGTGTGTGGCGCGGTGTTGCTGGCGATACGGCCAGGGCAATCTATGCCTTCGCGGGTTTCTGGGTTACGACCCTTGTGCGGTCGATCGTAGGCTGGCGCCAGCGGCTACGGGGGTGTACGTGCGTCACCCCCTGTAGCAGGCTCAGATTACTCGGGGCCGAGTCACACGGTCGACCAGGTAGACCAGGCCGTGATAGTCAATTCCGCCATGGTTGGACAGGCCGATCTCGCAGGTGCGGCTGGTGGATATCCCTTCGCTGCAGTACTGCACCGCCTCCTTGAGGCTGCGCAGCGAGTGGGCGTTGAGCTCCGGTGTGGTGAAGCCCTTGTCGCCGGCAAAGCCACAGCAATGGATGCCCTCGGGAATCACCACCTGCTTGCTGCACAGTCGGGCCACGTCGATCAGCGCCTGGCTTTCACCCAGGTGCTGGGTACTGCAGGTCACGTGTACGGCGATCGGTTCGTCCTGGGGGGTGAACTCCAGTTTGTCGAGCAGGTGGGTGCGGATGAAGCGCACCGGGTCGTAGAGGTCCAGGCGGGTTTCGGCCAGGTCCTGGACCAGGCGCAGGGTGCAGGGGCTGGTGTCGCAGTAGATCGGGTCCAGGCCGCCGCGGCTGGCGTGAAGCAGGGCGTTGATCAGTTCCTGGCGCTTGTGTTCGGCCTGTTCGGCGTAGCCCTTGGAGGCGAAGGGCTGGCCGCAGCACAAGTTGTCCTGGTTGTCGGGGAACACCACCTGGTAACCGGCCTTTTCCAGCAGGGCGCGGGTTTTGTCGAGCAATGACGTTTGTTCGCGGTCGGCCGCAGCTGGGCCCATCACCCGCGAAACGCATGCCGCCAGGTACACCACCCGTGGTCGCGCATCCTGGCTCGCCGGGTTGAACTGGATGGCCTTGAGCGGTTGCGGCATGGCCGGTGTCCACTGCGGCAGCCGGCCGTGGCTGAGTTTCGACAGGTGGGCGCTGAAGCGGCTCAAGCGCGGTGCCCCAAGCAATCGGCGCGCGCCATTGGCCGCTTGCAGGGTAAAGCGTGCGCCACTGAGTGCGGTATGGAAGTTGTCTGCCAGCCAGTCGGCTGTTTTCACGTGGTCGGCGCCCTGGCCGCGCAGCTTCTTCACCAGTTCGCCGGTGTTGATGCCCACCGGGCAGCGCTGGGCGCACAAGCCGGTGGCTGCGCAGGTGTCGATGCCCTGGTACTGGTAGTCGCGCTCCAGCTCGCGGGTATCAATGCCGGCGCGCTTTTTCGCCTGGATATCGCGCCACATGACGATGCGCTGGCGCGGGCTGAGGGTCAGTCCCTTGGACGGGCAGACCGGCTCGCAGAAGCCGCACTCGATGCATTTGTCGACGATCTCGTCGGCGGCTGGCAGCGGCTTGAGGTTCTTCAGGTGCAGCTGTGGATCGTCCGTCAGCACCACCCCGGGATTGAGGATGCCGGCAGGGTCGAGCAGGCGCTTGAGTTGCCACATCAGCTGATAGGCGTCGTGACCCCATTCCAGTTCCACAAAGGGGGCCATGTTGCGGCCCGTGCCATGTTCGGCCTTGAGCGAGCCGCCGTATTCCACGGCAACCAGGTGTGCCACGTCGTCCATGAAGGCGGAGTAACGCGCCACTTGTTCCGGTGAGTCGAAGCCCTGGGTGAAGACGAAGTGCAGGTTGCCCTCCAGGGCATGGCCGAACAGGATCGCTTCGTCGTAGCCGTGCTTGTCGAACAGAGCGATCAGGCGATTGACGCCTTCGGCCAGTTTCTCGACGGGAAAGGTGACGTCTTCGATGATCACCGTGGTGCCAGTCTCGCGCACGGCACCGACGGCGGGGAAGGTGTCTTTGCGAATGCGCCAGAGCTGGTTGTAGACCACCGGGTCTTCGCTGAAGTCGACCTGCTTTTCTACTGGGAATCCGGCAATGGAGGCACTGATGTGCGCCAGTTGTTCGTGCAGCAGCGACTGGGTGGCCGCGCGGGATTCGATCAGTAGCGCACAGGCACTGTCGGACAGGCTTTTCACCCATTCCGGCATGCCTTTCATGTTTTCTACCGAGCGCAGGCTGCGGCGGTCGAGCAGTTCTACCGCCGACACCGGTTGCTGCTTGAGCACCGGTACGGCGTTGCAGCAGGTCTCGACGTCCGGGAAGACGATCAGCGCACTGGCCTTGTGCGGGTGGTCTGGCACGGTGTTGTAGGTGACCGCGCTGATAAAGCCCAGGGTACCTTCGGAACCGACCATCAGGTGGGTGAGGATATCCAGCGGCTCGTCATAGTCGACGAGCGCATTGAGGGACAGCCCGGTGGTGTTCTTCAGGCGGTACTTGTGGCGGATTTTCGCGGCCAGATCGGTATTGGCGCGGGTCTGCCGACCCAGTTCGCCAAGGCCTGCGAGCAGTGCGTCGTGATGTTCACGGAAGGCGGCAATGCTCGCCGGGCTTTCGCTGTCGAGCAGGGTGCCGTCGGCCAGCAGCAGGCGCATGCCGGCGAGGGTGTGGTAACTGTTCTGCGCCGTACCGCAGCACATGCCGCTGGCGTTGTTGGCAACGATACCGCCGATCTTGCAGGCGTTGATCGAGGCCGGGTCGGGGCCGATCTTGCGGCCGAAGGGGGCAAGCCAGGCGTTGGCCTGGGCACCGATCACGCCGGGTTGCAGGCGGATCTGGGTGCCGCCGTCGCGTATCTCTCGACCGTTCCAGTTGTCCCCCAGCACCAACAGCACCGAGTCGCTCACGGCCTGGCCAGACAAACTGGTACCGGCAGCGCGGAAGGTGACCGCAACCTGCTGGGCGTGTGCGGCCTTGAGCAGGGTGGCGACCTCGTCTTCGCTCTCGACGCGGATCACGAGTTTGGGAATCAGGCGGTAGAAGCTGGCATCGGTACCGAAGGCCAGGGTCGAGAGCGGGTCGTCGAAGCGCCGCTCGCGAGGGATCAGGTGTTCAACCGTGTCGAGGAACGCGGCGGGCAGACTCATGCAAACTCCTCGCGGGACCGTGGCATCTGTTGCGCCACGTGCCCCGGTCAATCAGGCGGTGATTCGTGAGGGCGCGGTAATCAGGCGCCCAGTTCGCGTACCAGCGAGTCGCGGGTGATTTCGCTGATGGACTTGGCGCCGGTGAGCACCATGGCTACGCGCATTTCTTTCTCGAACAGGTCCAGCAGGTTCTTCACCCCGGCTTCGCCTGCGGTGGCCAGGGCATACAGGAACGCGCGGCCAATCAGCACGGTGTCGGCGCCCAGGGCGATCATGCGCACCACGTCCAGGCCGCTGCGAATGCCGGAGTCGGCGAGGATCTTCAGGTCGCCTTTGACCGCATCGGCAATCGCCGGCAGGGCGCGAGCGCTGGACAGCACGCCGTCAAGCTGACGGCCACCATGGTTGGAAACGACGATGCCGTCGGCACCGAATTTCACCGCGTCCTTGGCGTCCTCGGGGTCGAGAATGCCCTTGATCACCATCGGGCCATCCCAGAACTCGCGGATCCACTCCAGGTCTTTCCAGGAAATCGAAGGGTCGAAGTTGTTGCCCAGCCAGCCGATGTAGTCGGCAAGGCCGGTGGGGCTGCCACGGTAGGTGGAGATGTTGCCCAAGTCGTGGGGCTTGCCCAGCAAACCGACATCCAGGGCCCACTGCGGGTGGGTCATGGCCTGCCACACTCGGCGCAGGGGTGCATTCGGGCCGCTCATGCCGGAGTGGGCATCACGGTAGCGGGCGCCCGGCACCGGCATGTCCACGGTGAACACCAGGGTGGTGACGCCGGCGGCCTTGGCGCGCTCCAGGGCGTTGCGCATGAAGCCGCGGTCCTTGAGCACGTAGAGCTGGAACCACATGGGGCGGTTGATGGCCGGCGCCACTTCTTCGATCGGGCACACCGACACGGTCGACATAGTGAACGGAATGCCTTTGGCGGCTGCCGCACGGGCTGCCTGCACTTCGCCGCGCCGCGCGTACATACCGGTCAGGCCTACCGGGGCCAGTGCCACCGGCATGCTCAAGGTTTCATTGAACAGGCGGGTCTCGAGGCTCAGCTCGGACATGTTCTTCAGCACCCGCTGGCGCAGGGCGATACCGGCCAGGTCTTCGACGTTGCGGCGCAGCGTGTATTCGGCGTAGGCGCCACCGTCGGCATAGTGGAACAGGAACGGCGGCAGCTTACGTTGTGCTGCTGCGCGGTAGTCGGTAGAGGCAGAAATGATCATGTGATCTCGCAGCGTAAGTTGAAAGAGGCGGTTGCCGGGCGCGTTGCAGCGCGCCCGGCCTCTGTCACTTTAGTGAACCAGCATGCCGGTCAGCCAGTAAGCCTGGACCAGGGTGATCAGGCCGACGATGGTGGCGAAGAACAGGCTGTGCTTGAGGGTGAAGCGGAACAGGTCCGATTCCTTGCCGACCAGGCCGGTGGCCGCACAGGCAACGGCGATGGACTGCGGCGAAATCATTTTGCCGGTAACGCCGCCGCTGGTGTTGGCCGCGACCAGCAGGGTGTCGTTGACCCCGATCTGGTGGGCGGTGGTGGCCTGCAGCGAGCTGAACAGGGCGTTGGACGAGGTGTCTGAACCGGTCAGGAAAACGCCCAGCCAGCCGAGGAACGGCGAGAAGAACGGGAACGCGGCGCCAGTGCCGGCCAATACCAGGGCCATGGTCGAGGACATGCCCGAGTAGTTGGTGACGAAGGCGAAGGCTAGCACCATGCCGATGGACAGGATCGGCCAGCGCAGCTCGAAGAAGGTTTCTTTCAAAGTGGTCAGACCAGTTTTGAAATTGATCTTCAGGACCAGCATCGAGATCAGTGCCGAGAAGAAAATCGCGGTACCGGTCGCGGAAATCGGATCGAGCTTGAACACGGCCGGCAGTGCGGTCGGGGTGGCAACGATCGGGGCGGTCTTGATCACCAGTTGGTCAAGGTGCGGGATGGCGAAGTTGAACACCCAGTTGTACATCGAACCGCCCGCGGCAAACGCGGCCTTGAATGGCTTGAGGGTCCAGATGGTGACCAGCACGGTGAGGATCAGGAACGGCGACCAGGCCTTGAAGATCTCGCCGAGGCTGTAGGGCGAAGGCTGGCTGCCACCGGCATTGACCACGGCGGCACCGACGCTGCCGGTGGCGGTGGTGAACGAGCGCTTGGGCTGCCAGACCTTGAGGAACAGGGTCAGGGAAATCAGGCTGGCCAGGGCCGAGGTGATGTCCGGCAGTTCCGGGCCGATGAAGTTCGAGGTGAAGTACTGGGTCACGGCGAAGCTCAGGCCGGCAACCAGTGCGGCTGGCCAGGTCTCTTTGACGCCGCGCAGGCCGTCCATCATGAACACCAGCCAGAACGGCACGAACAGCGACAGCAGCGGCAGTTGGCGACCGGTCATGGCGCCGATCTTGAACGCGTCGATGCCGGTTACCTGGCCGGCAACGATGATCGGGATGCCCAGGGCACCGAAGGCCACAGGTGCAGTGTTGGCAATCAGGCACAGGCCGGCGGCGTACAGCGGATTGAAGCCCAGGCCCACCAGCAGCGCGGCGGTGATGGCCACGGGGGCGCCGAAACCGGCTGCACCTTCGAGGAACGCACCGAAGCAGAAACCGATCAGCAGCACCTGCAGGCGCTGGTCATCGGTGATTGACAGCACGGAGCTGCGGATGACTTCGAACTGGCCGCTCTTGACCGTCAGTTTGTAGAGGAACACCGCGGCAACGATGATCCAGGCGATAGGCCACAGGCCGTAGGCAAAACCGTAGCCGGCGGCGGCAATCGCCATGTCGGCAGGCATCTGGAAGGCGAAGATCGCGACCAGGATCGACAGGCCCAGCGTGATGCTGCCGGCCACATGACCCTTGAGGCGGAACACCGCCAGCGCGAGGAAGAAGAATACGATCGGGATGACTGCCGCGAGCGCGGACAGGCCAAGACTACCAAGCGGACTGTAGATCTGTTGCCAGGTTTGCATATGGGGTGGCCCCTAATTGTTGTTGGTGGCACTGGCATTGGATAATTGGTAAGACCAATTTACAATGTCGAGGCGCTAGGTTAAAAGCCTCTTTGAGGGTGTGTCAATTTGTCCCTGCAAAACGTTCGTCGGATGGGAGTCGGGAGGAGGGGCTGAGCGGCAAGGAAATTTCCCAACTGATGGGTGTCGGCGGGCGGCGGATGCGCCAGAATAGACAGCCCCGAACGCACTCGGGAATGTGGAGAGCATGTGATGGTTTTTGATCAGGTCCGCCAACGCCGTTTGTCCGACGATATCGTCGAGCGGCTTGAGGGGATGATTCTTGAGGGCACCTTGACGGCCGGTCAGCGGCTGCCTGCCGAACGAACATTGTCGGAACAGTTCGGGGTGTCGCGACCGTCACTGCGTGAAGCGATCCAGAAGTTGGTGGCCAAGGGCTTGCTGGTCAGTCGCCAAGGGGGCGGCAACTACGTGGCCGAGTCACTGGGCGCGACCTTCAGCGATCCGTTGCTGCAACTGCTCGAAAGTAACCCTGAAGCCCAGCGCGACCTGCTGGAGTTCCGACATACGCTGGAGGCGTCCTGCGCCTATTACGCGGCGGCCCGTGCGACAGAGCCTGATCGCCAGCGCCTGAAAGAGGCGTTCGATGCTCTGCAGGACTGTTACACCCGTCAGGATGAAGTCAGCCGGGCAGAGGAAGGTGCTGCCGATGCGCGTTTTCACCTGGCCATCGCCGAGGCCAGTCACAATGCAGTGTTGCTCCATACCATCCGCGGCCTGTTCGATTTGCTCAAGCGCAACGTGGTGACCAATATCGGCGGCATGTACAAGCAGCGCTCCGAAACCCGCGACATGCTCATCAGTCAGCACCGCGAGCTGTACCTGGCGATTGTCGAGGGGCGGGCCGACGACGCGCGCGAAGTCTCCAGCCGGCACATTCTGTATGTGCAGGAAGTGCTCGATGAAGTGCGTCAGGAGGTTCAGCGGATGGCGCGTGCGGAGCGGCGTAGCGGGCACTGATATACAAATCGCGGGGCAAGCCCGCTCCCACCGTAGGAGCGGGCTTGCCCCGCAATCAGGCTTTCTGGGACTGAATCAGTCTTCCTTGCCCTTGTTGCGAACTGCGCGCTGCAGCTCGCGATCGGAATCGCGTTCGCGCTGGGTATCGCGCTTGTCGTATTCCTTCTTGCCCTTGCCCAGTGCGATCTCGCACTTGATCAGGTGCTTGCTCCAATAGATCGACAAGGCCACGCAGGTGTAGCCCTTCTGCTGGACGGCCGCATGCAGGCGCTCCAACTCTCGACGGTTGAGCAGCAGTTTGCGGGTACGTGTCGGGTCGGCGATGACGTGAGTACTGGCGGCGGTCAGCGGCGTGATATGGCTGCCCATCAGCCAGGCCTCGCCATCCTTGAGCACCACGTAACTGTCGGTCAGGTGCGCCTTGCCGGCACGCAGACTTTTTACTTCCCAACCGGACAGGACCAATCCGGCCTCGAACTTATGTTCGATGAAGTAATCGTGACGCGCCTTTTTGTTCTGCGCGATTGTCCCTGTCGGATGTTTCTTTTGTTTAGCCATAGGGGCGGCATTATAGGCAGTCGTCGCGCTGTCGGCTACGGGGTAGCAGTGAGCTTGAGCCCTTGGAGTGAATCCCGGACAATGCGCGCTCTTTTTTTCCACAGTTGAGCGTGTTGATGTCGACGGACAAGGTTTCTGTCCATGGTGGCTGGGCCAGTCGCTGGGTATTCGTACTGGCGGCCACCGGTGCTGCGGTGGGGTTGGGAAGTATCTGGAAATTCCCCTACATGGTCGGCGTCTATGGCGGCGGTGCCTTTGTTCTGGTGTTCCTGGCCTGCATTGCCTTGATCGGTATCCCGGTGATGCTTGCCGAGACGCTGATCGGCCGCCGCACCCGGCAAAGTCCGGCCAATGCCCTGCGCGACCTCGCCCTGGAGGCGGGGCATTCGCCGCGCTGGTCGTGGTGGGCCTTCGCCGGGATGATCACGGCGCTGTTGATCCTGTCGTTCTACAGCGTGGTCGGCGGCTGGTCGTTCGACTACATCATCAACATGGGCAAGGGTGACTTCCAGGGCGTGACAGCCGATCAGGTCGGCGGCTACTTCAATGGCGTGATCAGCGACCCCTGGCGCCTGGTGCTGTGGCACAGCCTGTTCATGCTGCTGTCGGCATTGGTGATTGCCCGTGGCGTGGTGGCGGGGCTTGAGAAGAGCCTGCGTATCATGATGCCGCTGCTGTTCCTGCTGCTGGTGATCCTGTTGGGCTACAGCCTGACCACCGGGCACTTCATGCAGGGCCTGCATTTCATGTTCGACTTCGACACCTCGCGCCTGCTCGACGGGTTGTTGCCGGCCATGGGGCATGCGTTTTTCTCCCTGAGCGTGGGCGTGGGTTCGTTGCTGATCTATGGCGCCTACATGCCCAAGCAATCCTCCATCGGCGGCACGATTGTCGCCGTGGCCCTGCTCGACACCTTTGTCTCGCTGCTGGCCGGCATGGCCCTGTTCCCGATTGTGTTCGCCGCCGGCCTGAACCCCAGCGAGGGTCCGGGCCTGATGTTCGTGGCCTTGCCATTTGCTTTTGGCAATGTGGCGTTTGGCCAGTTGATGGGCGTCGTATTCTTTGTTCTAGTGGCCGTCGCGGCCTGGAGTTCGGCGATTTCTTTGCTGGAGCCGATGGTCGCTTACCTGGTGGAGCGTACGGGCGTGCGGCGTGGCTGGATCACCACCTGGCTGGCTTTCAGTTGCTGGCTGGTGGGGCTGGGCACAGTGTTTTCGTTCAATATCTGGCAGCAGGCACGCTTTTTCGTGAACGACGAGAGCGGTTTTCAGCTCTACCAGTGGGGCGCAACAGGCGGTCTGGATTTCTTCGGAGTGATCGACTTTTTCACTTCGCGGATCATGCTGCCGCTGGGTGGTTTGTGCTTTGTGATATTCGCAGGTTGGATCATGGGGCGTGAGGCGGTGCGCGACGAGCTAGCGATGCGCAGCCCGCTGCTGTTTGCTCTGACCTTCTTCTTGATGCGCTATGTGGCGCCCCTCGGCATTCTGGTTGTGTTTGCCGCTCAGCTTTGGAAGTGACACCTGGATGACTACCCATATTCAACGTTCGGCCCTGCTGCCTTATCCCGCCCAGGCACTGTACGACCTGGTCAACGATGTAGCACGGTATCCGGAGTTCCTGCCCTGGTGCTCATCCAGCACTGTGCTGGAGGTCAGTGACACGCTGATGCGTGCCAGCCTGGAAGTGGCCAAGGGCGGTATGAGCCAGAAGTTCGTCACCCGTAATGTGCTGGTGCCCGGGCAGTCCATCGAAATGAACCTGGAGGAGGGGCCGTTCAATCAACTGCACGGCTTGTGGATCTTCAAGCCGTTGGGTGAGAAGGCCTGCAAGATCAGCCTGGACTTGTCCTTCGACTATGCCGGGCCGTTGGTACGGGCCACCTTGGGGCCATTGTTCAATCAGGCTGCCAACACCCTGGTCGATGCCTTCTGTCAGCGGGCAAAACAACTCAATGCCTGACATGCTGCAGATTGAAGTGGTCTATGCCACCGCTGAGCAGCAGTGGCTGCTGGCCGTCGAGGTGCCCTTGGGCGCCACCTTGCGCGAGGCCGTGCGCCTGTCAGGGATCGCTGAGCAAGTACCAGGGCTCGATGTCGAGGCTTGCCCGCTTGGAATCTTTGGCAAGGTTGTCAGTGACGCTGTGCAGCAGACGGTTGCCGAGGGGGATCGGATCGAGTTGTACAGGCCGTTGCTGATCGATCCCAAGGAGGTCCGCAAGCAGCGCGCTGACAAAGTGGCGCGGGTGTTCAAGAAGGCCAAGCGCTAGCGCACAAATCGCAGGCACAAAAAAGCCCGGAATGTCCGGGCTTTTGTTTGCCAGCAGTAGTTACTGTGGCGAGGTTTCCAGTGGGGCAGGGGTCGGTACCGGGATGGTTTCGATGGTATCGACTTCGCGCTGGATCTTCTCTTCCAGGGAACCTGGCTTGGCCGGGGTTTCCTTGACCTGTTCAGCTGGCGCGGTGGTAGTACCTGGCTGGACGGGCGTGACGCTGGTGTCGCCGCTGCCGCCGAGAATTTCCTGATCGCGGCTCACGCCTGGCATGAAATCGCCAGACAGGCTGACCAGTTGGTCGCTTTCGTTGAAGAAAATGCTCATGCGCTCTTGCTGGCGTTGGCCGCCACCAGGCTGCAGGCTGTACAGGTAATCCCAGCGATTGGTGTGAAAGGTGTCCTGGATCAGCGGATTGCCCATGATAAACCTTACTTGCCGACGGGTCATTCCGGGGCGCAATTGGTCTATCATGTCTTGCGTGACGACATTGCCCTGCTGGATGTCGATTTTGTAAACCCCGGGGAACGAGCAACCGGCGAGTGCGAGCAGTCCCACGAAGGTGAGGCTGGTTAGCAAGAGCTTGGTGTTTTGCATCGGTGGGCGACTTCCACTATCTTGGCTGGACAACGTAAACCCCGATCATACCCGTATTCAGAGAAGCTGCGAAGCAGCATCGGCGAGAAAGCTGACCATGGTTGAAAATAGCGAACTGCGCAAAGCCGGTCTCAAGGTGACACTGCCTCGAGTGAAGATTCTACAGATGCTCGACTCTACCGAGCAGCGTCACATGAGTGCTGAAGATGTTTACAAGGCGCTGATGGAGGCAGGTGAGGACGTCGGTCTGGCCACGGTCTACCGTGTTCTGACCCAGTTCGAAGCTGCTGGCCTGGTTGTGCGCCATAACTTCGACGGCGGTCACGCCGTGTTCGAATTGGCCGACGGTGGCCACCACGACCATATGGTCAACGTGGAGTCGGGCGAGGTTATCGAGTTCTTCGACAGCGAGATTGAAAAGCGTCAGAAGGAAATCGTTGCCGAGCACGGTTTCGAACTGGTTGACCATAATCTGGTCCTGTACGTGCGCAAGAAAAAGTAAGCAATAGTTTCTTGTTGCACAGCATCAAAGGCGACCCTGGGGTCGCCTTTGTGCTTTCTGGGATAAGGCATCAGGCCTTGCTGGTAACCACCATCTTGCGGGCGTGGGCCAGGGACTCCTTGGTCAGGTCGATACCGCCCAGCATCCGAGCGACCTCTTCGATGCGCTCGCGCTTGCCCAGGTTGGCAACGGCAGTATGGGTAGCGTCACTGTTGCGCACTTTATGCACAAACAGATGGTGATGGCCTTGCGCTGCAACCTGCGGCAGGTGGGTCACGGTCAGTACCTGGCCGCGCTCGCCCAGGCGGCGCAGCAGCTGGCCGACAATCTCTGCCGTCGGGCCACCGATACCCACGTCCACTTCGTCGAACACCAGGGTAGGAATGCGCGAGGTTTGCGCAGTGATCACCTGGATTGCGAGGCTGATCCGCGACAGCTCGCCCCCGGAGGCGACCTTGGCCAGGGCCTTGAGAGGCTGGCCCGGGTTGGCGCTGACCAGTAGCTCTACATGCTCACGGCCGTGAGGGGAGAGGTCTTCACTGGTGTGGCTGTGCAGCTCGATGCTGAAGCGACCACCGGGCATGCCCAGGCGCTGGATCTCTTGCTCGACCGCGCCGGCCAACTGGTTGGCGGCCTGGTGGCGCAGGGCGCTAAGCTCGCCTGCCTTGTCCTGGTAGTGGCGGGCGAAGGCTGCCAGTTCGTCACCCAGGCGCTCGATGGATTCGTCGTTGGCGTTAAGGCTTTCGAGCTCTTCCATCAGGCGCTGCTGAAGCTTGGCCAACTCGGTTGGGTGTACACGGTGCTTTCGAGCCAGGGTATAGATGCTGTCCAGGCGCTCTTCGAGTTGCTGCAGGCGAGCCGGGTCCGCGTCGAAGTTATCAAGGAAGCGATTGAGCTCGCCGACGGCTTCCTCCACCTGGATCTGTGCGCTGGCGATCATGTTGGCGGCCTCGCCCAGTGCCCTGGGTGCGTTCTGCACTGCAGTCAATCGATTGAGACTGGCAGTGAGGGCATTGAGGACGTTGCCCGAATCGCTCTCGCTGCAATGATCGATGACCTGGCGGCAGATGCCGAACAGCGCTTCGGCGTTGGTCAGGTTCTTGTGCTCCTGCTCCAGTTGCTCCAGCTCGTTTTCACCCAGGCCCAGGTTGTCGAGTTCCTCGAGTTGATAGCTGAGCAGCTGATGCTGCGCCCGTTGTTCGTCGCCGGAGTTGGACAGTCGCTCCAGTTCTTGCCGCGTTTGCCGCCAGCGCTGGGCGGCCAGCTGGACCTGGCGCGCCAGGTCGGTGGCGCCTGCGTACTCGTCGAGCAGGCGACGATGGGTGTCGGCTTTCAGCAACGACTGGTGTTCATGCTGGCTATGGATGTCGATGAGCAGCTCGCCCAGGGCCTTGAGGTCGCCGAGCGGGCAGGGCGTGCCATTGATGTAGCCGCGGCTGCGGCCCTCGGCGGTGATGACCCGGCGCAGGATGCACGGGCCGTCGCTGTCCAGGTCGCGTTCGGCAAGCCAGGCACGGGCTTCGGGAATGTCCGAGAGATCAAAGGTGGCGAGGATGTCGGCCTTGTCGGCGCCGGGACGTACCACGCCGCTGTCGGCACGATCACCCAGGGTCAGGCCCAGGGCGTCGAGCATGATCGATTTGCCGGCCCCGGTTTCACCGGTGATGACGCTCATCCCGCGGGCGAGTTCGAGGTCCAGGTGTTCGACGATGGCATAGTTGTGTACGGACAGGTGCACCAGCATTGGGGACGGCTCCCAGGCGTTAAGTCTGGTTATTTATACAGTGTTTTTTGATCCGCTGACAATGGCTGTGCTTAGCTCGATTTGGTTGCGTGGGTGTCGTTCTGAGTGCGTCGGGTTATGAGGGAAACGGTCGGCTGTATTCCTTTGCCCCTTGAACCTGGGTTTTACGACCCCATATAGCCGGCAGAAGCGCGAGTACAGCTCGCTGACACTATTCGAGAGGAGAGATTTTATGGCTGACGAACAGCTGGATGAACAGAATCTGAACGCCGAGGCAGCCGGCGCGCAAGAGCTGAACGCCCGCGTGCAGGTGCTCGAAGAGCAGCTGGCGGCGGCCCAGGATCAATCCCTGCGCACCGCTGCGGACCTTCAGAACGTACGCCGTCGCGCCGAGCAGGATGTCGAGAAGGCACACAAGTTCGCCCTGGAGAAATTCGCTGGCGACCTGCTGCCAGTCATCGACAGCCTGGAACGTGGCCTGGAGCTGTCCAGTGCCGAGGACGAGAGCATTCGTCCGATGCGTGAAGGCATTGAACTGACCCTGAAGATGTTCCACGACACCCTCAAGCGCTACAACCTCGAGGCCATTGATCCGCACGGCGAACCCTTCAACGCCGAGCACCATCAAGCCATGGCCATGCAGGAAAGTGCCGAGGTCGAGCCGAACAGCGTGCTCAAGGTGTTCCAGAAGGGCTACCAGCTCAATGGCCGCCTGCTGCGCCCTGCGATGGTCGTGGTCAGCAAGGCCCCTGCTGCGGTTTCGCCGTCGATTGACGAGCAGGCTTGAAATCGTTCCGGGCGCCCCCATTTAGGTGTCAAGCATTCAAGTATTACCGCAGTTAGCCACCACTGCTGCGGCAACAAAATTCAAGTTTCGGGAGAGTGAACATGGGCAAAATCATCGGTATCGACCTGGGGACTACCAACTCCTGCGTCTCCATTCTGGAAAACGGCAACGTCAAGGTTATTGAAAACGCTGAAGGCGCGCGTACTACGCCGTCGATCATCGCGTACGCCAATGACGGCGAAATCCTGGTTGGCCAGTCGGCCAAGCGTCAGGCCGTTACCAATCCGCACAACACCCTGTACGCAGTAAAGCGTCTGATCGGTCGTCGCTTTGACGAAGATGTCGTGCAAAAAGACATCCAGATGGTTCCGTACAAAATCGTCAAGGCTGACAACAACGACGCCTGGGTCGAAGTGAACGGCCAGAAAATGGCACCGCCTCAGATTTCGGCTGAAATTCTGAAGAAGATGAAGAAGACCGCCGAAGACTACCTCGGCGAGCCTGTCACCGAAGCGGTCATCACCGTTCCGGCCTACTTCAACGACAGCCAGCGTCAGGCCACCAAGGATGCCGGTCGCATCGCCGGCCTGGACGTAAAACGTATCATCAACGAACCAACCGCAGCTGCGCTGGCTTACGGTATGGACAAGGCCAAAGGCGATCACACCGTGATCGTTTATGACCTGGGTGGCGGTACCTTCGACGTTTCGGTTATCGAAATTGCCGAAGTCGATGGCGAGCATCAGTTTGAAGTTCTGGCCACCAACGGTGACACTTTCCTCGGTGGTGAAGACTTCGACATTCGCCTGATCGACTACCTCGTCGACGAGTTCAAGAAAGAAAGCGGCATGAACCTCAAGGGTGACCCGCTGGCCATGCAGCGCCTGAAAGAAGCTGCTGAAAAAGCCAAGATCGAGCTGTCCTCGAGCCAGCAGACCGACGTCAACCTGCCGTACATCACTGCAGATGCCACCGGTCCTAAGCACCTGAACGTGAAGATCTCCCGCGCCAAGCTGGAGTCGCTGGTGGAAGACCTGGTTCAGCGCACCATCGAGCCATGCCGTATCGCCATGAAGGATGCCGGTATCGACGTCAGCAAGATCGACGACGTGATCCTGGTTGGCGGTCAGACCCGTATGCCGCTGGTACAGAAAGCGGTTACCGATTTCTTCGGTAAAGAAGCACGCAAGGACGTCAACCCGGACGAAGCTGTTGCCATGGGTGCTGCCATCCAGGGTGCGGTACTGGCTGGTGACGTGAAAGACGTGCTGCTGCTGGACGTCAGCCCGCTGACCCTGGGTATCGAAACCATGGGTGGCGTGATGACTGCGCTGATCGAGAAGAACACCACTATCCCGACCAAAAAGTCGCAAGTGTTCTCGACCGCAGACGACAACCAGAGCGCCGTGACCATTCACGTGCTGCAAGGTGAGCGTAAGCAGGCTGCTCAGAACAAATCCCTGGGCAAGTTCGACCTGGCCGAGATCCCACCTGCACCACGTGGCGTGCCACAGATCGAAGTAACCTTCGACATCGACGCCAACGGCATTCTGCACGTAGGCGCCAAGGACAAGGCTACTGGCAAGACTCAGTCGATCGTGATCAAGGCCAACTCCGGCCTGTCTGATGAAGAAATTCAGCAGATGATCCGCGACGCTGAAGCGAACTCGGAAGAAGACCGCAAGTTCGAAGAGCTGGCCGCTGCCCGCAACCAGGGCGATGCACTGGTTCACTCGACTCGCAAGATGGTCGCTGATGCCGGTGACAAGGTCACTGCCGAAGAGAAGGCTGCGATCGAGGCCGCTGTGGTTGCCCTGGAAGCCGCTATCAAAGGCGACGACAAGGCTGCCATCGATGCCAAGGTTGAAGAACTGTCGAAAGTGTCGGCTCCAGTTGCTCAGAAGATGTACGCCGAGCAGCAGGCCGAGCAGCCACAAGCTGGCGCGCAGCAGGCTGAAGAGCCCAAGCACGACGACGTCGTCGACGCTGAGTTCGAAGAAGTCAAAGACAACAAGTAATTGCTGCATGTTGTCGGCCAGTTGACTGCTTTCTAGTGGTTGGCTGGTAGGATGTCGCCGCGCGGGGGCTTGCTCCCGCGTTGGCGTGTCTGGAATACCCGAATTTTTACAGCATCTGTCATGCCTCCTGGAGGGAATGAGGCAGGTGCTGGCGGCACAGCGCGAAATGCGCAGAGGTTTGCCGAACGTCCTCAAGAGTGCAAAGACTTATGGCAAAGCGTGACTATTACGAAGTTCTGGGAGTTGAGCGCGGCTCCAGTGAAGCGGACCTGAAGAAGGCGTATCGCCGCCTGGCGATGAAGCATCACCCGGACCGTAATCCTGATGACAAAGAGTCGGAAGAGAAATTCAAGGAAGCCAACGAGGCTTATGAAGTGCTCTCCGACGCCAGCAAGCGCGCGGCCTACGACCAGTATGGTCATGCCGGCGTCGACCCTAGCATGGGTGGCGGCGGTGCCGGATTTGGTGGCGCGAACTTCTCCGACATTTTCGGTGATGTGTTCAGCGATTTCTTTGGCGGCGGCCGTGGCGGTTCGCGTGGCGGTGCCCAGCGCGGCAGCGACCTGCGTTATACCCTCGAGCTGAACCTGGAAGAGGCTGTACGCGGCACCACTGTCAACATTCGCGTGCCGACTCTGGTCAACTGCGAGCCGTGCGACGGTTCCGGTGCCAAGAAAGGCTCGTCGCCTTCGACCTGTCCGACCTGTGGTGGTATTGGCCAGGTGCGCATGCAGCAGGGCTTCTTCTCTGTCCAGCAGACCTGCCCGCGTTGCCATGGTCAGGGCAAGATCATTACTGATCCTTGCAACTCCTGCCACGGCGAAGGCCGTATCGAAGAGTACAAGACCCTCTCGGTCAAGGTGCCGGCCGGTGTCGATACCGGTGATCGCATTCGTCTTTCGGGCGAAGGCGAGGCGGGTTCCCATGGCGGCCCGACCGGTGATCTGTACGTCGTGATCAATGTGCGTGAGCACGCGATTTTCCAGCGTGACGGCAAGCACCTGTACTGCGAAGTACCGATCAGCTACACCGATGCTGCCCTGGGTGGCGAGCTTGAAGTGCCGACCCTGGATGGCCGGGTAAAGCTGAAGATCCCGGAAGGCACCCAGACCGGCAAGCAGTTCCGCCTGCGTGGCAAGGGCGTTGCCCCGGTTCGCGGTGGTGGTGCTGGTGACCTGATGTGTCGGGTCGCGGTTGAAACCCCGGTCAATCTCAGTCGTCGCCAGCGCGAGCTGCTCGAAGAGCTGCGCGATTCGCTGGAAGGTGACAGTTCCCATTCGCCCAAGGCCAATGGCTGGTTTGAAGGCGTAAAGCGCTTCTTCGGCGACTTGTAAGAAGGAATAGGGCATGCGACGTATAGCGGTAATGGGCGCGGCAGGGCGCATGGGCAAGACCCTGATCGAAGCTATCCAGCAAACCCCGGGTGCAGGGCTGACGGCTGCGATTGATCGTCCTGACAGCACCCTGGTTGGCGCGGATGCGGGCGAGTTGGCGGCCCTGGGTCGAATCGGTGTGCTGCTGTCCGATGACCTGGCCAAGGTAGTCGATGAATTCGACGTGCTGATCGACTTCACGCATCCGTCGGTGACCCTGAAGAACCTGGCGTTCTGCCGCAAGGCAGGCAAGGCCATGATCATCGGGACCACCGGTTTCAGTGTCGAAGAAAAGCAGTTGCTGGCCGAGGCGGGCAAGGAAATCCCGATTGTCTTCGCGGCCAACTTCAGCGTTGGGGTGAACCTCAGCCTGAAGCTGCTGGACATGGCTGCGCGCGTGCTGGGTGATGACGTCGACATCGAGATCATCGAAGCCCACCATCGTCACAAGGTCGATGCACCGTCGGGTACCGCGTTGCGCATGGGTGAGGTGGTTGCCCAGGCACTGGGGCGCGACCTGCAGGAAGTGGCGGTCTATGGTCGTGAAGGCCAGACCGGTACCCGTGATCGTCAGACCATCGGCTTTGCCACTGTGCGTGCCGGTGACGTGGTTGGTGATCACACCGTTCTGTTCGCTGCCGAAGGTGAGCGCCTGGAGATCACCCATAAGGCCTCCAGTCGCATGACCTTTGCCAAGGGGGCGGTCCGTGCTGCTCTCTGGTTGGACGGTCGCGAGCCGGGCCTTTACGACATGCAAGACGTGCTCGACCTGCGTTAAGCGCCCTCCTGTCGCTATCCTGCGGTTTTTAGGCACTTCAGCGGTAGACCAAAAAAGCGTTTTTCTGTAAGCTACAGCTTTAGTGTGTCCACTAAAAGCGCGCAGATAATTCGACGAAGAAAGCGGGGTGACGTGTCTATACGTCATTCCGCTTTTTTGCAACCTGCGATCGCCCCTTCAGGCTTGATTTACGGGAGGTCTTCTTGACTAAGCCAGCCATACTCGCCCTTGCCGATGGCAGCATTTTTCGCGGTGAAGCCATTGGAGCCGACGGTCAGACCGTTGGTGAGGTGGTGTTTAACACCGCAATGACCGGCTATCAGGAAATCCTGACTGACCCTTCCTATGCGCAGCAAATCGTTACCCTGACTTACCCTCACATCGGCAACACCGGCACTACGCCGGAAGACGCCGAGTCCGACCGTGTCTGGTCGGCCGGCCTGGTCATTCGTGACCTGCCTCTGATCGCAAGCAACTGGCGCAACAAACAGTCGCTGCCTGATTACCTCAAAGCCAACAACGTGGTTGCCATCGCCGGGATCGACACCCGTCGCCTGACGCGCATCCTGCGTGAGAAGGGCGCGCAGAACGGCTGCATCCTGGCCGGCGACAACATCAGCGAAGAGGCTGCAATCGCCGCTGCTCGCGGTTTCCCGGGCCTGAAGGGCATGGACCTGGCAAAAGTCGTCAGCACCAAGAGCAGCTACGAATGGCGCTCCAGCGTCTGGGAACTGAAAACCGACAGCCACGCGACCATCGACGCCGCCGAGCTGCCGTACCACGTGGTCGCCTACGATTTCGGCGTCAAGCTGAACATCCTGCGCATGCTGGTTGCCCGCGGCTGCCGCCTGACTGTCGTGCCGGCGCAGACCCCGGCCAACGAAGTCCTGGCACTCAATCCTGATGGTGTGTTCCTGTCCAACGGCCCAGGTGATCCGGAGCCTTGCGACTACGCGATCCAGGCGATCAAGGACATCCTCGAGACCGAGATCCCGGTGTTCGGTATTTGCCTGGGGCACCAACTGCTGGCTTTGGCCTCCGGTGCCAAGACCGTGAAAATGGGCCATGGTCACCATGGTGCCAACCACCCGGTCCAGGACCTGGACACCGGCGTGGTCATGATCACCAGCCAGAACCACGGCTTTGCGGTAGACGAAGCGACGCTGCCAGGCAACGTTCGCGCCATCCACAAGTCGCTGTTCGACGGTACCCTGCAGGGTATCGAGCGCACCGACAAGAGCGCTTTCAGCTTCCAGGGTCACCCTGAAGCCAGCCCTGGCCCGACTGATGTCGCGCCTCTGTTCGACCGCTTCATCGATGCCATGGCCAAGCGCCGCTGAGCACCTGGCGAGAAGGCCCTGGACCGGTGCAAGCCGCGTTCAGGCGCCGCCCCCACGATTGTTCAATGCGGCTTGCCGACTGACCTGCGGAATTGAGTGACAACCCATGCCAAAACGTACAGACATTAAAAGCATCCTGATTCTTGGCGCTGGCCCGATCGTGATCGGCCAGGCCTGCG
Source organism: Pseudomonas vranovensis (assembly GCF_040438935.1). Taxonomy (NCBI): domain Bacteria; kingdom Pseudomonadati; phylum Pseudomonadota; class Gammaproteobacteria; order Pseudomonadales; family Pseudomonadaceae; genus Pseudomonas; species Pseudomonas vranovensis. The sequence continues at coordinate 5,720,968 of NZ_CP159259.1, forward strand.
AATTCGACTACTCCGGCGCCCAGGCCTGCAAAGCCCTGCGCGAGGAAGGCTATCGCGTCATCCTGGTGAACTCCAACCCAGCCACCATCATGACCGACCCGGCCATGGCCGATGCCACTTACATCGAGCCGATCAAATGGCAGACAGTGGCCAAGATCATCGAGAAAGAGCGTCCGGATGCACTGCTGCCAACCATGGGTGGCCAGACTGCACTGAACTGCGCCCTGGACCTGGAGCGCGAAGGCGTCCTGGAAAAGTTCGGCGTGGAAATGATCGGCGCCAACGCCGACACCATCGACAAAGCCGAAGACCGCTCGCGCTTCGATACCGCCATGAAGGCCATCGGCCTTGAGTGCCCGCGCTCCGGCATCGCGCACAGCATGGAAGAAGCCAACGCCGTGCTCGAGAAGCTGGGCTTCCCGTGCATCATCCGTCCGTCCTTCACCATGGGCGGCACCGGTGGCGGTATTGCCTACAACCGTGAAGAGTTCGAAGAAATCTGCGCCCGTGGCCTGGACCTGTCGCCAACCAAGGAACTGCTGATCGACGAATCGCTGATCGGCTGGAAAGAGTACGAGATGGAAGTGGTCCGCGACAAAAAGGACAACTGCATCATCGTCTGCTCGATCGAGAACTTCGATCCGATGGGAGTGCATACCGGTGACTCGATCACTGTTGCTCCAGCACAGACCCTGACCGACAAGGAATACCAGATCATGCGCAACGCCTCGCTGGCGGTGCTGCGTGAAATCGGTGTCGAGACCGGCGGTTCCAACGTGCAGTTCGGTATTTGCCCGGACACTGGCCGTATGGTCGTGATCGAGATGAACCCGCGTGTATCGCGTTCGTCGGCGCTGGCTTCCAAGGCTACTGGCTTCCCGATTGCCAAGATCGCTGCCAAGCTGGCGGTCGGCTACACCCTCGACGAGCTGCAGAACGATATCACCGGCGGCCGTACCCCAGCTTCGTTCGAGCCTTCGATCGACTACGTCGTCACCAAGCTGCCGCGCTTTGCCTTCGAAAAATTCCCGAAAGCCGACGCCCGCCTGACCACCCAGATGAAATCCGTGGGTGAAGTCATGGCCATCGGCCGCACCTTCCAGGAGTCCCTGCAGAAGGCTCTGCGGGGCCTGGAAGTCGGCGTTTGCGGTCTGGATCCTAAAGTCGACCTGGCAAGTCCTGAAGCCTCGAGCATCCTCAAGCGCGAGCTGACCGTGCCGGGCGCCGAGCGTATCTGGTACGTGGCCGATGCCATGCGCGCCGGCATGACCTGCGACGAAATCTTCGACCTGACCGGTATCGACCACTGGTTCCTGGTGCAGATGGAAGACCTGATCAAGGAAGAAGAGAAGGTCAAGACCCTGGCCCTGTCGGCTATCGACAAGGACCTGATGCTGCGCCTGAAGCGCAAAGGCTTCTCCGACCAGCGTCTGGCCAAGCTGCTGGGTATCACCGACAAGAACTTGCGTCGTCATCGTCACAAGCTCGAAGTGTTCCCGGTCTACAAGCGCGTCGACACCTGCGCTGCCGAGTTCGCCACCGACACCGCCTACCTGTACTCGACCTATGAGGAAGAGTGCGAGGCCAACCCGTCGACCCGCGACAAGATCATGATCCTGGGTGGCGGACCGAACCGTATCGGCCAAGGTATCGAGTTCGACTACTGCTGCGTACACGCCGCACTGGCACTGCGCGAAGACGGTTACGAGACCATCATGGTCAACTGCAACCCGGAAACCGTCTCCACCGATTACGATACGTCCGACCGCCTGTACTTCGAGCCGCTGACCCTGGAAGACGTGCTGGAAGTGGTGCGTGTCGAGAAGCCGAAAGGTGTGATTGTCCACTACGGCGGCCAGACCCCGCTGAAATTGGCTCGCGCCCTGGAAGAAGCCGGTGTGCCGATCATCGGTACCAGCCCTGACGCTATCGACCGTGCTGAAGACCGTGAGCGCTTCCAGCAGATGGTTCAGCGCCTGAACCTGCTGCAGCCGCCAAACGCCACCGTGCGCAGCGAAGACGAAGCCATCCGTGCTGCCGGTGTCATCGGCTATCCGCTGGTGGTGCGCCCGTCCTACGTACTGGGCGGCCGTGCGATGGAGATCGTCTACGAGCTGGACGAGCTCAAGCGCTACCTGCGTGAAGCTGTACAGGTGTCCAACGACAGCCCGGTGCTGCTGGACCACTTCCTCAACTGCGCCATCGAGATGGACGTGGATGCGGTGTGCGACGGTACCGACGTGGTCATCGGCGCAATCATGCAGCACATCGAACAGGCCGGTGTTCACTCCGGTGACTCGGCGTGCTCGCTGCCGCCGTACTCGCTGCCGGCCCATGTTCAGGATGAAGTCCGTGAGCAGGTCAAGAAGATGGCCCTGGAGCTTGGCGTTGTCGGCCTGATGAACGTGCAACTGGCCCTGCAGGGCGACAAGATCTATGTGATCGAAGTCAATCCGCGCGCCTCGCGTACCGTACCGTTCGTCTCCAAGTGCATCGGTACTTCCCTGGCGATGATTGCGGCTCGTGTAATGGCGGGCAAATCGCTGAAGGAAATCGGCTTCACCAAGGAAATCATTCCGAACTTCTACAGCGTCAAGGAAGCGGTATTCCCGTTTGCCAAGTTCCCGGGCGTTGACCCGATCCTCGGCCCTGAGATGAAATCTACCGGTGAAGTCATGGGTGTGGGCGACAGCTTCGGTGAAGCGTTTGCCAAGGCCCAGATGGGTGCCAGCGAAGTGTTGCCGACCGGCGGTACTGCGTTCATCAGCGTTCGTGACGACGATAAGCCACAAGTGGCTGGCGTTGCCCGTGACCTGATCGCCCTGGGCTTCGAAGTGGTCGCTACCGTCGGTACCGCCAAGGTCATCGAGGCGGCTGGCCTGAAAGTGCGTCGCGTGAACAAGGTGACTGAAGGTCGTCCGCACGTGGTCGACATGATCAAGAACGACGAAGTGTCGCTGATCATCAACACCACCGAAGGTCGTCAGTCGATCGCCGACTCTTACTCGATTCGTCGCAATGCGTTGCAGCACAAGATCTACTGCACCACGACCATTGCGGCTGGTGAAGCCATCTGCGAAGCGCTGAAGTTCGGTCCGGAAAAGACCGTGCGCCGCTTGCAGGATCTGCATGCAGGACTGAATGTATGAGCATTACCAAGTACCCGATGACTGTCCAGGGCGCTCGCGCCCTGGAGGAAGAACACCTTTTTCTGAGCAAGACCGAGCGTCCGCGCCTGAGTCAGGCCATTGGTGAAGCCCGTGAGCTGGGCGATCTCAAGGAAAACGCCGAGTACCACGCTGCCCGTGAAGAGCAGGGTATGGTCGAGGCGCGTATCCGCGATATCGAGGGCCGCCTGCAGAACTCGGTGGTAATCGACGTCACTACCATTGCCCACACTGGCAAGGTGATCTTCGGTACTACCGTGGACCTGGAGAACACCGAAACCGGCGACCAGGTGACCTACCAGATCGTTGGTGAAGACGAGGCAGACGTCAAACAGGGCAAGCTCTCGGTCGGTGCCCCGATCGCCCGTGCCATCATCGGCAAGGAAGAGGGCGATACCGTGGTGATCAAGACACCAAGTGGTACGGTCGAGTACGAGATTGTCGAAGTCAAACACATCTGACCGGCGCCGCGGCTTTGCTGCGGCTACGGTGATCTGGCAGCTGACCCAGGTGTTCTGGGTTGGCGGCCTGTGGATGTTGCATTTCGGTTTATTGCCGGCGCTGGGCAAGGTTGGCCTGGCTCCGCTTCTGATCGAAGACATCGGCAGCCTGATGGCATCTTTGCTGGTAGCCTTTGCGGCATTTTGCGCAGGGGTTCAGGTAATGGTGCTGGTTCAGGCTCAGGGCCTGGCCAGTCTGTGGCGGGACATGCGAGGGCAGTTGCTGTTGATGGCGATATTGGCGTGTGTGGCGTATTTCGCCTTGCACGTGGGATTGCCCCAAGAGTTGCGCTGGCAGTTGTTCTGTTACCTGGTATTGGGTTTGACCGGCTTGCTGCTGGTCATGCAGCCGGTGCCGGGCAGGGCGCGCAGGGCGCGCCACTGACCGCAGCGAACATCACTTGTAGCGATGGATGTTCGAGAGTTGCTTGTTCGGCTGTGGGTTGCGGCGATAGATCAACGCCTTTTTCCCGATGGTCTGTACCAGTTCGGCGCGGCCGGCCTTGCACAGTGCGGCGATGGCGGCAGCGCGTTCCTCACGATCTTCCGAGCGAATCTCGACCTTGATCAGTTCATGATCGACCAGGGCGCGTTCGAGTTCGGCGATAACCCCTTCAGTCAGGCCATTGCCTGCCACAATGAGAACTGGTTTCAGATCGTGGCCAATGGATTTGTACTGTTTCTTCTGCTCGTTATTGAGCGGCATAATCTGACCCTTCGTCTGATTCTGTAAAAATGGCGGCCATTTTACCCGAGGGCCCGTGGATCCGCCCAGTTAATCACGACCCTTATGATTCGAGGTGCCCAATGGCGCGTTCCAAGACAAGCCTTGGCTGGCTGAAAGAACATTTCAATGATCCTTACGTCAAAAAGGCGCAAAAGGATGGTTATCGCTCGCGTGCGAGCTACAAATTGCTGGAAATCCAGGAAAAGTATCGGATCATTCGCCCAGGCATGAGCGTAGTTGACCTGGGTGCGGCGCCGGGTGGTTGGTCGCAGGTGACCAGTCGGCTGATCGGTGGCCAGGGCCGCTTATTGCTTCGGACATCCTGGAGATGGACAGCATTCCGGATGTCACCTTTATCCAGGGCGACTTCACCCAGGATGAAGTGCTGGCGCAAATTCTGGAGGCGGTAGGTAATTCGCACGTGGACCTTGTGATTTCCGATATGGCCCCCAATATGAGTGGTACGCCCGCCGTGGATATCCCCAAGGCCATGTTCCTGTGTGAACTGGCCCTGGATCTTGCGACCCGTGTGCTCAAGCCGGGTGGCGATTTCCTGATCAAGATTTTCCAGGGTGAAGGGTTTGACGTTTACCTGAAGGACGCTCGTCAGAAATTCGACAAGGTCCAGATGCTCAAACCGGATTCTTCGCGGGATCGCTCCCGCGAACAGTACTTGCTGGCGAGAGGTTATCGCGGCGAGTAGGGCGTCAGGCCGGCAGCTTTCAGGGTGTCCGATAGCTTTTTCCAATCGGCTATCCTGCCTGACCTGGATGAACTTCGTGTAGTCTAGGTTTCACAAAGGGTTACAGACGGCGCCTGCAGTTGTGTAGGTTATGTAGTAAGTTAAGCCGGTGAATATCATGCGAGGCACGGTTGCGCCGTCAGCCGGCCTCAGAGGGTAGCTAATTGAACGATATGGCAAAGAACTTGATCCTGTGGTTGATCATCGCAGCTGTCCTGGTGACGGTGATGAACAACTTCTCCAGCCCGAATGAGCCGCAGACCCTCAACTATTCCGACTTCATTCAGCAGGTCAAGGATGGCAAGGTCGAGCGCGTTGCGGTCGATGGCTATGTCATTACCGGCAAGCGTACCGATGGCGACAGCTTCAAGACCATCCGTCCGGCCATTCAGGACAACGGCCTGATCGGCGATCTGGTCGACAACCATGTCGTGGTCGAAGGCAAGCAGCCTGAGCAACAGTCCATCTGGACTCAGCTGCTGGTCGCCAGTTTCCCGATCCTCGTCATCATTGCCGTGTTCATGTTCTTCATGCGCCAGATGCAAGGCGGTGCAGGGGGCAAGGGCGGGCCAATGAGCTTCGGCAAGAGCAAGGCGCGCCTGCTCTCCGAAGATCAGGTCAAGACTACCCTGGCCGACGTTGCAGGTTGTGACGAAGCCAAGGAAGAAGTAGGCGAACTGGTTGAGTTCCTGCGTGATCCGGGCAAATTCCAGCGCCTGGGCGGTCGCATTCCTCGTGGCGTCCTGATGGTCGGTCCACCAGGTACTGGTAAAACCCTGTTGGCCAAGGCCATTGCCGGTGAAGCCAAGGTGCCGTTTTTCACGATTTCCGGTTCCGACTTCGTCGAAATGTTCGTGGGTGTCGGTGCCAGCCGTGTCCGTGACATGTTCGAGCAAGCCAAGAAGCATGCGCCGTGCATCATCTTCATCGACGAAATCGACGCCGTCGGCCGTCATCGTGGCGCGGGCATGGGCGGTGGTCATGACGAGCGCGAGCAGACCCTCAACCAGTTGCTGGTCGAGATGGATGGTTTTGAAATGAACGATGGCATCATTGTTATCGCCGCGACCAACCGTCCTGACGTACTTGACCCTGCTCTGCTGCGTCCAGGTCGTTTCGACCGTCAGGTCGTGGTCGGTCTGCCGGATATTCGGGGTCGTGAACAAATTCTCAAGGTTCACATGCGCAAGGTGCCGATTGGCGAGAACGTCAATCCTGCGGTCATTGCCCGTGGTACCCCTGGTTTCTCCGGTGCAGACCTGGCCAACCTGGTCAACGAAGCCTCGCTGTTCGCTGCCCGCGGTGGCAAGCGTGTAGTCGAGATGAAGGAGTTTGAGCTGGCCAAAGACAAGATCATGATGGGCGCCGAGCGCAAGACCATGGTCATGTCCGAGAAAGAGAAGCAGAACACTGCCTATCATGAAGCAGGTCATGCCATCGTTGGTCGCGTCGTGCCTGAGCACGATCCGGTCTACAAGGTTTCGATCATTCCTCGCGGTCGTGCGCTGGGTGTCACGATGTTCCTTCCTGAGGAGGATCGTTACAGCCTGTCCAAGCGTGCATTGATCAGCCAGATCTGTTCGTTGTATGGCGGTCGTATTGCCGAGGAAATGACCCTGGGCTTCGACGGCGTCACTACTGGTGCTTCCAACGACATCATGCGTGCCAGTCAGATTGCCCGGAACATGGTGACCAAGTGGGGCTTGTCCGAGAAGCTCGGTCCGCTGATGTACGCCGAAGAAGAAGGCGAGGTTTTCCTGGGACGTAGTGCGGGCTCTCAGCATGCCAGCGTCTCTGGTGAGACAGCCAAGCTGATCGACTCCGAGGTGCGCAGCATCATTGATCAGTGCTACGCCACTGCCAAGCAGATTCTCACCGAGCACCGTGACAAGCTCGATGCCATGGCCGATGCATTGATGAAGTACGAAACCATCGATGCTGAGCAGATTGACGACATCATGGCAGGTCGAACCCCGCGCGAGCCGCGTGACTGGGAAGGTGGATCAGGTACTCCAGGTGCCACTGCGCAGCAGGGTGACCGTCCAGAGTCGCCGATCGGCGGTCCAGCGGCTCAAGTCTAAGGGCGTATATGACCTCACAGCAGTACCCAACCCGGTTGCCTTGCGGCAACCGGGTTCTTGATTTGTCCCATACCCATGTCATGGGTATTCTCAATATCACTCCCGACTCCTTCTCCGATGGCGGCCGCTTCAATCAGCGTGATGCTGCCTTGCGCCATGCCGAGGCAATGGTCGTGGCTGGTGCAACCTTGATCGATATAGGTGGTGAGTCCACCCGGCCCGGTGCCAAGGCAGTTTCCGCGCTCGAGGAGCTTGAGCGAGTGGCGCCGATGGTTGAAGCGATCGCTCGCGAGCTGGATGTGATCATTTCTGTCGATACCTCGACGCCTGCCGTCATTCGAGAATCAGCCCGGCTTGGTGCCGGCTTGATCAATGATGTCCGCTCGCTCACCCGCGACGGCGCCCTGGATGCGGCGGCTGCGACCGAGTTGCCGGTTTGTCTGATGCATATGCGCGGTGAGCCGGGTGATATGCAGAATAATCCTCATTACGAGGATGTCAGCGTCGAAGTTGCGAGTTATCTTGAGCAGCGGATGGCTGCTTGTGCGGCTGTTGGCATCGAAGCTGGTCGGATCATCCTTGATCCCGGCTTCGGCTTCGCCAAGACACTGGCGCACAACCTGAGCTTGTTCAAGCATATGGAGTCCCTGTATCGCCTGGGGCGGCCATTGCTGGTCGGGGTCTCGCGCAAGAGCGTGGTTGGACAGGCTCTCGATCGCCCGGTCGAGCAGCGACTCTACGGCAGCCTGGCACTGGCTGCGTTGGCCGTGACCAAGGGTGCAAGCATCTTGCGCGTTCACGATGTTGCCGAAACCGTCGACGTCGTGCGAATGATTGCAGCGGTCCAAGCCGCCGAATAAGAGTGATGGAGCATCTATGAGCAGAAAATATTTTGGTACCGACGGTATTCGTGGCCGTGTCGGCGAATATCCGATCACCCCTGACTTCATGCTCAAGCTCGGCTGGGCTGCAGGCATGGCATTTCGCAAGCAGGGTGCCTGCAGGGTTCTGGTGGGCAAGGACACCCGTATTTCCGGGTACATGTTTGAATCGGCGCTGGAAGCCGGACTGTCTGCGGCGGGAGCCGATGTGTTGCTGCTGGGGCCGATGCCAACTCCGGCCATCGCCTACCTGACACGCACCTTCCATGCCGAGGCTGGTATCGTCATCAGTGCCTCGCACAATCCGCATGATGACAACGGCATCAAGTTCTTCTCGGGTCAGGGGACGAAGCTGCCTGACGAAGTCGAGCTGATGATCGAGGAATTGCTCGACCAGCCGATGACAGTAGTCGAGTCCAGCAAACTGGGCAAAGTGTCACGAATCAATGATGCTGCCGGGCGCTATATCGAATTCTGCAAGAGCAGTGTGCCGAGCAGCACCGATTTTGCCGGTCTCAAGCTGGTGGTCGATTGTGCGCATGGCGCCACTTACAAGGTCGCACCGAGTGTGTTTCGCGAGTTGGGTGCTGAAGTCACCGTCCTGTCGGCTCAGCCGGATGGCCTGAATATCAATGAAAATTGCGGCTCGACCCACATAGAGTCACTTCAGGCCGCAGTTTTGGTGGGGCATGCCGATCTCGGGATTGCGTTCGATGGTGACGGTGACCGTGTTCTGATGGTTGATCACACCGGCGCAGTCGTCGACGGTGACGAGTTGCTGTTTATCATTGCCCGCGACCTGCAGGAGCGTAACAAGCTGCAGGGTGGGGTGGTCGGTACGTTGATGAGCAATCTGGGGCTTGAGCTGGCCCTGAAAGATCTCGACATACCTTTTGTGCGGGCCAAAGTTGGTGACCGTTACGTGATGGCAGAGTTGCTGGAGCGCGGCTGGGTGATCGGGGGGGAGAACTCCGGGCATGTGGTGTGCTGCAACCATACCACCACAGGTGACGCCATCATCGCCGCGCTCCAGGTGTTGATGGCGCTCAAGCGCCGTGGCGAGACGCTGGCGCAGGCTCGCCAGGCACTGCGCAAATGCCCGCAGGTATTGATCAACGTGCGCTTTGGCGCAAGCAAGGTCGATCCGCTCGAGCACCCTGCTGTAAAAGAGGCCAGTGCGCGGGTTACCGAGGAAATGGCGGGTCGCGGGCGTGTGTTGTTGCGCAAGTCCGGAACAGAGCCGCTGGTGCGTGTAATGGTGGAAGGCGATGACGAAGGTCAGGTGCGTAGCCATGCCGAAGCCCTGGCAAAACTGGTAAGTGAAGTTTGCGTCTGAAATACGCTTGCCAGCAGTGATCGGGTTGGGTAACATCTGCGCCCACTTTGACCGACGAGGTACAGCATGCGTCGCCCTATGGTAGCTGGTAACTGGAAGATGCACGGTACCCGCGCCAGCGTCGCTGAGCTGATCGATGGCCTGAGTAATCTGGCCTTGCCGAGCGGTGTTGAGGTCGCGGTGTTTCCTCCCTCGTTGTACATCAGCCAAGTGGTTGATGGGTTGCAGGGCAAGTCGATTACCGTTGGCGCTCAGAATTCTGCGGTAGAGCCTGCGCAAGGCGCGCTGACCGGTGAAATTGCACCGAGTCAGCTGGTTGATGCAGGTTGCGGACTGGTGTTGATTGGGCATTCGGAGCGTCGCCAGATCATTGGTGAAAACGACGAAGTCCTGAATCGCAAGTTCGCTGCAGCACAGGCTTGTGGTTTGAAGCCAGTGCTCTGTGTGGGGGAAACCCTCGAAGAGCGCGAAGCAGGTAAAACGCTTGAGATTGTCGGGCGTCAGCTGGGCAGCATCATCGAAGCTTTCGGTGTTGAAGCCTTCACCAGTGCGGTGATTGCCTATGAGCCTGTATGGGCCATCGGTACAGGGCTGACGGCCTCGCCACAGCAAGCGCAGGATGTGCACGCAGCCATCCGCGCCCAGCTGGCGGCAGAGAATGCCGAAGTTGCACAAAATGTGCAGCTTCTATACGGCGGCAGCGTGAAGGCGGCCAATGCGGCTGAGCTGTTCGGCATGCCGGATATCGATGGGGGCCTGATTGGTGGGGCGTCCCTGAACGCAGACGAATTCGGTGCAATTTGTCGCGCCGCAGGAAACTGAAAAATGCTGGAAACAGTCGTAGTAGTTTTTCATCTGTTGGGCGCACTGGGTTTGGTAGTGCTGGTGTTGCTGCAACAGGGTAAAGGTGCGGAAGCGGGTGCATCTTTCGGCGCAGGTGCTTCAAATACTGTGTTCGGAAGCCAAGGTTCTGCTACCTTTCTAAGTAAGTTTACTGCTATACTAGCTGCCTCTTTCTTCTTAACTGCTCTTGGGTTAGGATACTTTGCTAAAGAGAAAGCTCACGAGCTGACTCAAGTAGGGTTGCCAGATCCAGCAGTGTTGGAAGTGAAGCAGCAAAAACCGGCAACAGATGATGTACCGGTGCTCCAGGAGCAGAAGAGCGAAGCCACTAATGCTGGCGATGTTCCTCCCGCTCAAGAGCAGAAGTAACGGGTTTCAAAGTAGTATTGCCGAGGTGGTGGAATTGGTAGACACGCAACCTTGAGGTGGTTGTGCCCATAGGGTGTAGGGGTTCGAGTCCCCTTCTCGGTACCAATTGAAACAAGACAGCCCGCTACAGCGGGCTTTCTTGTAGGTGGAGGTTAGATTGACCCTGTCGGGGTTCGGTCGTATACTTTCGCCCCAGCTTTGTCGCGGGGTGGAGCAGTCTGGTAGCTCGTCGGGCTCATAACCCGAAGGTCGTTGGTTCAAATCCAGCCCCCGCAACCAGTTTCAGCGGAGCCCCTTTTGCAGGGGCTTTTTCTTGGCTGAACAGTCATAACGTCGGTATTCAACGACGTATCAGGGATGGGCGCTTTGCCCATTTTTTATTTGCACAGCATGCACGAGGGGGTTCAGGTGTCGAGCAAGCTAGAACAGTTGCAGGCCTTGTTGGCCCCGGTGGTCGAGGCTCTTGGCTATCAATGCTGGGGGATCGAATTCATCTCTCAGGGCAAGCATTCGGTACTGCGTATTTATATCGACAAAGCGGACGGCATTCTGGTCGAAGACTGTGAAGTTGTCAGTCGCCAGGTCAGCGGTATCCTGGATGTCGAAGATCCGATCAGTTCCGAATACACCCTTGAAGTGTCCTCTCCTGGCATGGATCGCCCACTGTTCACATTGGAACAGTTTGCTTCGCATGCCGGCGAACAAGTGAAGATCAAGCTGCGTACGCCCTTTGAAGGTCGTCGTAACTTTCAGGGCCTTCTCCGTGGTGTGGAGGAGCAGGATGTTGTTGTCCAGGTAGACAACAATGAGTTCCTGTTGCCGATCGATTCGATCGACAAGGCCAACATTATTCCCAGTTTTGACTGAGACGTGCCGGGTCCGGCGGACCGCGCGGATCCAATGGCTTGCGAAAGGCGAGGCGTACGATGAGCAAAGAAGTACTGCTGGTTGTTGAGTCGGTATCCAACGAAAAAGGCGTACCGGCTGGCGTAATTTTTGAAGCACTGGAAGTGGCACTGGCCACTGCAACCAAAAAACGTTTTGACGACGAAGTGGACCTGCGTGTGGAAATCAACCGCCACACCGGTAGCTACGAGACTTTCCGTCGCTGGACGGTCGTCGAAGAAGCGGATCTGGATGATCCAGCAATCGAAGTCTGGCCGGCCAAGATTCAGGAAACCCATCCTGAAGCCAAGGTTGGCGATGTAATCGAAGAAAAGATCGAGTCGATCGAATTCGGTCGTATCGCTGCCCAGACCGCCAAGCAAGTCATCGTACAGAAGGTCCGTGAAGCCGAGCGCGCCCAAGTGGTAGATGCCTACCGTGAGCGTCTGGGCGAAATCATCTCCGGTACCGTCAAGAAAGTCACCCGTGACAACGTCATCGTTGACTTGGGCAACCACGCCGAAGCGTTGCTGGCCCGTGAAGACATCATCTCCCGCGAGACTTTCCGTGTTGGTGTGCGCCTGCGTGCCCTGCTCAAGGAAATCCGCACCGAGAACCGTGGCCCGCAGCTGATCCTGTCGCGTACCGCGCCACAGATGCTGATCGAATTGTTCCGCATTGAAGTGCCGGAAATCGCCGAGGGCCTGATCGAAGTCATGGCCGCGTCCCGTGATCCGGGCTCGCGCGCCAAAATCGCCGTACGCTCCAAAGACAAGCGCATCGACCCGCAAGGCGCCTGTATCGGCATGCGCGGTTCGCGTGTCCAGGCAGTGTCCGGCGAACTGGGCGGCGAACGTGTTGATATCGTCCTGTGGGACGACAATCCGGCACAGTTCGTCATCAACGCAATGTCGCCGGCTGAAGTCGCGGCGATTATCGTCGATGAAGATGCCCACGCCATGGATATCGCTGTAGGTGCCGACAATCTGGCCCAGGCGATCGGCCGTGGTGGCCAGAACGTGCGTCTTGCCAGCCAGTTGACCGGCTGGACCCTGAACGTGATGACCGAATCGGACATCCAGGCCAAGCAGCAAGCTGAAACCGGTGACATCCTGCGCAACTTCATCGACGAGCTGGAAGTCGACGAAGAGCTGGCACAGGTGCTGGTCGATGAAGGCTTCACCAGCCTGGAAGAGATTGCCTACGTACCGTTGGAAGAAATGCTCAACATCGACGGCTTTGACGAAGACATCGTCAACGAGCTTCGCGCTCGTGCCAAGGATCGTTTGTTGACCAAAGCCATCGCTACTGAGGAAAAGCTGGCAGACGCCCATCCGGCCGAAGACCTGCTCTCGCTTGAGGGTATGGACAAGGATTTGGCGATGGAACTGGCGGTGCGCGGCGTAGTTACCCGCGAAGACCTGGCCGAGCAGTCGATTGACGACCTGCTCGACATCGACGGCATCGACCAAGAGCGTGCCGGCAAGTTGATCATGGCCGCCCGAGCCCATTGGTTCGAGTAATTAGGCGCGGCCTGAGGAGAGAAGTGCATGACGCAAGTCACGGTGAAAGAATTGGCCCAAGAGGTCGCTGCACCGGTAGAGCGCCTGCTGCAGCAGATGCGTGAGGCAGGTCTGCCGCACACCGACGCCGGTCAGGTAGTGACCGACAATGAGAAGCAGGCTTTGCTGGCTCATTTGAAGAGCAGCCACAAGGCGAAGGTGGAAGAGCCGCGCAAGATCACCTTGCAGCGCAAGACCACCAGCACCCTGCGTGTTGCCGGTAGCAAGAGCATCAGCGTAGAAGTACGCAAGAAGAAAGTATTCGTTCAGCGCAGCCCGGAAGAAATCCAGGCCGAGCAGAAACGCGAGCAGGAAGAGCGCCGTGTAGCCGAGAACGCTGCGCGTGAAAAAGCCGATGCCGAGGCACGTCAGCGTGCCGAGGAAGACGCTCGTCGCCAGCCAGCCGCTGCGAATGCCGCACCTGCTGCCGCTGCTCCGGTTACCCCGGCTCCGGCCCCGGTGATCGAGGCTGCAGACGCCGCTCCGGCACCTGTCGCCGACCGCAAGAAAGACGACGTGCGTCGCAACGACAAGTCGCGTGACGACGAACGTCGTGGTGGTGAGCGCCGTAACGAAGCACCGCGTGTTTCGGTCAAGGTCAAGGAAAAGGAAAAGGCGCCAACTCCGCGTGCCGCTCCACGTACCACCGACGAAGAAAGCGATGGTTTCCGTCGTGGTGGCCGTGGCAAGGGCAAGCCGAAGAAGCGCAATGCCCACGGTTTCCAGAACCCGACCGGTCCGGTTATCCGCGACGTGCAGATCGGCGAGACCATCACGGTTTCCGACCTGGCCAACCAGATGTCCGTCAAGGGCGCTGAAGTGGTCAAGTTCATGTTCAAGCTGGGCACTCCGGTGACCATCAACCAGGTGCTCGACCAGGAGACCGCTCAGCTGATCGCTGAAGAGTTGGGTCACAAGGTTACCCTGGTCAGCGACACCGCCCTGGAAGATTCCCTGGCAGAGTCGCTGAAGTTCGAAGGTGAGACCTTCTCCCGTGCTCCGGTTGTGACCGTAATGGGCCACGTTGACCACGGTAAGACCTCGCTGCTCGACTACATCCGTCGTGCCAAGGTAGCTGCCGGCGAAGCCGGTGGTATCACCCAGCACATCGGTGCGTACCACGTAGAAACCGACCGCGGCATGGTCACCTTCCTCGATACCCCGGGCCACGCCGCGTTTACCGCCATGCGTGCCCGTGGTGCCAAGGCGACCGACATCGTGATCCTCGTGGTCGCGGCGGACGATGGCGTCATGCCTCAGACCCGCGAAGCAGTCCAGCATGCCAAGGCTGCCGGTGTTCCGCTGGTCGTGGCGGTGAACAAGATCGACAAGCCAGGTGCTGACCTCGATCGCATTCGCAACGAGCTGGCCGTCGAAGGCGTTACCTCCGAGGACTGGGGTGGTGATACTCCGTTCGTCAAGGTTTCGGCGAAGATGGGTACCGGTGTTGACGAACTGCTCGAAGCCGTTCTGCTGCAAGCCGAGATCCTCGAGCTCAAGGCCACTCCATCGGCCCCAGGTCGTGGTGTAGTTGTCGAGTCGCGTCTGGACAAAGGCCGCGGCCCAGTGGCCACCGTGCTGGTTCAGGACGGTACCCTGCGTCAAGGCGACATGGTCCTGTGTGGTTCGAACTACGGCCGCGTACGTGCCATGCTCGACGAAAACGGCAAGCCTGTTAAGGAAGCCGGTCCGTCGATTCCAGTCGAGATTCTCGGCCTGGACGGCACCCCGGACGCTGGCGACGAGCTGAGCGTTGTGGCTGACGAGAAGAAGGCCCGTGAAGTTGCTCTGTTCCGTCAAGGCAAGTTCCGCGAAGTCAAACTGGCTCGCGCACATGCCGGCAAGCTCGAGAACATCTTCGAGAACATGGGCCAGGAAGAGAAGAAAACCCTCAACATCGTGCTCAAGTCCGATGTTCGTGGTTCTCTCGAGGCCCTGCAGGGTTCCCTGAGCGGTCTGGGTAACGACGAAGTACAGGTTCGCGTGATTGGCGGTGGTGTCGGTGGTATCACCGAGAGCGACGCCAACCTGGCCCTGGCTTCCAATGCAGTACTGTTCGGTTTCAACGTGCGTGCCGATGCCGGTGCGCGCAAGATTGTCGAGCAGGAAGGTCTGGATATGCGTTACTACAACGTGATCTACGACATCATTGAAGACGTCAAGAAAGCCCTGACCGGTATGCTCGGCAGCGATGTTCGCGAGAACATCCTGGGTATCGCCGAAGTGCGTGATGTGTTCCGCTCGCCGAAGTTCGGCGCCATCGCTGGCTGTATGGTCATCGAGGGTGTGGTTTACCGCAACCGTCCGATCCGCGTTCTGCGCGAAGACGTGGTGATCTTCGAAGGCGAGCTGGAATCGCTGCGTCGCTTCAAGGACGATGCGTCCGAAGTGCGTGCCGGCATGGAATGCGGTATCGGCGTGAAGAGCTACAACGACGTCAAAGTCGGTGACAAGATCGAAGTCTTCGAGAAAGTCCAAGTGGCTCGTACGCTCTAAGTATCGAGCATGGGAGGCGCGAAATGCCCGTCGCAAGGCGGTCGTCAGCGGCTCTGAACGCAACGCCCGGTCAGGCTCAAGCCTGGCCGGGCGTTTGCCGCTTTAGTTACAGGTAGCAAAAATGGCAAAAGAATATAGCCGTACCCAACGCATTGGCGATCAGATGCAGCGCGAGCTGGCTCAACTGATTCGTCGCGAAGTCAAAGATCCACGCGTCGGCCTGGTGACCATCACCGCCGTAGACGTCAGCCGCGATGTTGGCCATGCCAAGGTGTATATCACCGTCATGGGCCAGGACAGCGCCGAGGACATCAAGCAAAGCCTGAAAGTGCTCAATTCCGCTGCAGGTTTCCTGCGCATGCAGTTGGGCAAGGAAATGAAACTGCGCAGCGTGCCGCAGTTGCACTTCCACTACGACGAAAGCGTGACCCGCGGTGCCCACCTGTCGGCACTGATCGAGCGCGCTGTCGCCGAAGACAGCCAGCACCAGGCCGCCGATACCTCGGACACCAAGGAGTAAGCGGTGGCCCAGGTCAAACGTATCCGTCGCAATGTCAGCGGCATCATCCTGCTCGACAAGCCGTTGGGGTTCACCTCCAATGCTGCCCTGCAGAAAGTCCGCTGGCTGCTCAACGCTGAAAAGGCTGGTCACACGGGTAGCCTCGACCCACTGGCCAGCGGCGTGTTGCCGCTGTGCTTCGGGGAGGCCACCAAGTTTTCCCAGTACCTGCTCGATTCCGACAAGGGATATGAGACGGTCATGCAATTGGGGCAGACCACCACCACGGGCGATGCTGAAGGCGAAGTGCTGAAAACCCGGGATGTGACCGTTGGTCGCGCCGATATTGAAGCGGTTCTGCCACAATTTCGTGGTGAAATCAGTCAGATACCACCGATGTACTCGGCCCTCAAACGTGATGGCCAGCCGTTGTACAAGCTGGCGCGCGCAGGTGAAGTAGTGGAGCGTGAAGCACGTTCTGTTACTATTAACCGCTTGGAGTTACTCGAGTGTGAAGGCACCCGGGTTCGGCTTTCAGTTGGTTGCAGCAAAGGCACGTACATCCGCACGCTGGTCGAAGATATCGGCGAGATCCTTGGTTGTGGCGCCTATGTTGCTGAACTGCGTCGTACTCATGCCGGTCCCTTCGAGCTTGCCCAGACGGTGACCCTCGAAGCGCTCGAGGCGGTTCACGCCGAAGGCGGCAACGAGGCGGTCGACCGTTTCCTGATGCCGTCCGATAGCGGCTTGCAAGACTGGCCACTGTTGCAGTTTTCCGAGCACAGCGCCTTCTACTGGCTGCATGGCCAGCCAGTCAGGGCTCCCGACGCGCCGAAGTTCGGCATGGTTCGGGTACAAGATCAAAACGGTCGTTTCATCGGTATCGGTGAAGTGAGCGAAGACGGGCGCATCGCGCCGCGTCGATTGATTCGGTCAGAATGATCGAAACCTTCAGTGTCGGGCCCAGGCCCGGCACTGGTGGCAAAGAGGATGGCTGTTAATAGGCACGGTTACGCCTCACTTATGAATACAGGGATTTGTCCCTGGCCTATTGGAAACCGTTTGTTCGGTTTCCCTTGATTTGGAGAAGCCAAATGGCACTCAGCGTTGAAGAAAAAGCAAAGATCGTTGGCGAATTCCAGCAAGCAGCTGGTGACACCGGTAGCCCGGAAGTGCAAGTTGCACTGCTGACCGCCAACATCAACAAGCTGCAAGGCCACTTCAAGGCCAACGGTAAAGATCACCACTCCCGTCGTGGTCTGATCCGCATGGTTAACCAGCGTCGTAAGCTGCTGGACTACCTGAAGGGCAAAGACACCACTCGTTACAGCGCCCTGATCGGTCGCCTGGGTCTGCGTCGCTAATAGCGGCCTGGCCAGTGGTGTGCACGGCGTGTTGCATTCTTCGCTTCCGGTGCCTGGCATCGGGAGTGATGAACACGCCGCGCGTATCTATGAGGTTGGCTGTCTGCCTCGCCTGAGCGGTTTACCGCAAGGGCAGGGCAGGCTCCCAACCTCTAGTTTTATCTGGACGGTCAACGGGGCCGATTCCCTGTTCTGCCCAAGAATTCGCAAGAACCAGTTCCCCCAGAGCCACTGAAGAAGGTAGGAAACCGTGAACCCGGTAATCAAGAAATTCCAGTTCGGTCAATCGACCGTTACCCTCGAGACGGGCCGTATTGCTCGTCAAGCGTCCGGCGCCGTATTGGTCACCGTCGACAACGATGTCACCGTACTGGTGACCGTGGTCGGTGCCAAACAGGCCGATCCAGGCAAAGGCTTCTTCCCCCTGTCCGTTCACTATCAGGAAAAGACCTACGCCGCCGGCAAGATCCCTGGTGGTTTCTTCAAGCGTGAAGGCCGTCCTTCCGAGAAAGAAACCCTGACTTCGCGTCTGATCGACCGTCCGATCCGTCCGCTGTTCCCAGAAGGCTTCATGAACGAAGTGCAGGTTGTCTGCACCGTCGTCTCCACCAGCAAAAAGACCGATCCGGACATCGCTGCGATGATCGGTACCTCGGCTGCCCTGGCTATTTCCGGCATTCCGTTCGAAGGCCCGATCGGTGCCGCGCGCGTTGCTTTCCATGAAAGCACCGGTTACCTGCTGAACCCGACCTACGAGCAACTGGCTGCCTCGAGCCTGGACATGGTCGTTGCCGGTACTTCCGACGCCGTACTGATGGTTGAATCGGAAGCCAAAGAGCTGACCGAAGACCAGATGCTGGGTGCCGTCCTGTTCGCCCACGACGAGTTCCAGGCTGTTATCCAGGCTGTCAAAGAGCTGGCTGCCGAAGCTGCCAAGCCGACCTGGGACTGGAAACCCGCTGTTGCCAACACCGAACTGCTGAACGCCATCCGCGCCGAATTCGGCGAAGCCGTTTCCCAGGGCTACACCATCACCGTCAAGGCCGACCGCTACGCGCGCCTGGGCGAGCTGCGTGATCAGGCGATCGCCAAGTTCTCTGGTGAAGAAGGTCAACCTTCGGCTTCCGAAGTGAAGGAAATCTTCGGCGAAATCGAATACCGCACCGTTCGCGAAAACATCGTCAACGGCAAGCCACGTATCGACGGTCGCGACACCAAGACCGTGCGTCCGCTGAACATCGAAGTCGGCGTGCTGCCGAAAACTCACGGTTCGGCCCTGTTCACCCGTGGCGAAACCCAGGCCCTGGTCGTTGCGACCCTGGGTACTGCCCGTGACGCACAGCTGCTCGACACCCTCGAAGGCGAGAAGAAAGACCCCTTCATGCTGCACTACAACTTCCCTCCGTTCTCGGTGGGCGAGTGTGGTCGCATGGGTGGTGCTGGCCGTCGCGAAATCGGTCATGGCCGTCTGGCCCGTCGTTCGGTTCAGGCCATGCTGCCTGCCGCTGACGTGTTCCCTTACACCATCCGCGTCGTATCGGAAATCACCGAGTCCAACGGTTCCAGCTCCATGGCTTCGGTCTGCGGTGCTTCCCTGGCTCTGATGGACGCTGGTGTACCGATGAAGGCGCCAGTTGCCGGTATCGCCATGGGTCTGGTTAAAGAAGGCGAAAAATTCGCTGTTCTGACCGACATCCTGGGTGACGAAGACCACCTCGGTGACATGGACTTCAAAGTAGCGGGTACCGCCAAAGGTGTTACCGCGCTGCAGATGGACATCAAGATCAACGGCATCACCGAAGAGATCATGGAAATCGCCCTGGGCCAGGCCCTGGAAGCGCGCCTGAACATCCTCGGTCAGATGAACCAGATCATCGGTCAGTCCCGCAGCGAACTGTCGGAAAACGCTCCGACCATGATCGCGATGAAGATCGACACCGACAAGATCCGTGACGTCATCGGTAAAGGCGGCGCGACCATTCGTGCCATCTGCGAAGAAACCAAGGCTTCGATCGATATCGAAGACGACGGTTCGATCAAGATCTTCGGTGAGACCAAAGACGCCGCTGAAGCTGCTCGTCAGCGCGTTCTGAGCATCACTGCAGAAGCCGAGATCGGCAAGATCTACGTCGGCAAGGTCGAGCGCATCGTTGATTTCGGTGCCTTCGTCAACATCTTGCCGGGCAAGGACGGTCTGGTTCACATCTCTATGCTGAGTGATGCTCGCGTCGAGAAAGTGACCGACATCCTCAAGGAAGGCCAGGAAGTGGAAGTACTGGTACTGGACGTGGACAACCGCGGCCGTATCAAGCTGTCGATCAAAGACGTTGCAGCAGCAAAGGCATCGGGCGTCTAAGCTTGGTGTGTTGAAAAAGGACCCTCCGGGGTCCTTTTTTTATGCCGGCAGGAAATACCTTGTGGACATGCATCTTGCAAGCAGGATTTTCACCGGCCTTGCAAAATGCACGATCATGGTTTTGAGTTTGATTTTTAAGTATTTGATTTTAAAGGACTTATATTGTTGCGCAAACTGGCACAAGCCCTGCAATGGTATTCATACCCCTGCTGCCAGGACTTACGGCGCAGACTTTTCGAAAAACAGGAGTGTCTCGTATGAAGAAGTTCGCTATTGCTGCCGCTACTGCCACCGCCCTGACCCTGACCATGGCTAACGCGGCATTTGCCCAACAGGCTACTCAGGCACCGCTGACCGTTGCTGCCGGTGAAATGACCGAGGCAAAAGAAGCGACCTCCGACACCTGGATCACTACCAAGGTCAAAGCTGACCTGATGACTGAAAAAGGTATCCCTGGCACAGACATCAAAGTCGAAACCAACAAAGGCGTGGTTTCCCTGTCTTCCGACGTGACACTGTCCGACTCGCAGAAAGATATGGCAGTGGCCATTACCAAGAAAATCCAAGGCGTGAAAGCCGTCTCGGCTGATGGCCTGAAATCCGAATAAGCAGCAAGTTTGTCCCGACTCGCAGAACTCAACGGTTCATGCGAAAGACCAAAAGGACTTGGTCGCTCAAAGCCCCGGCACAGGTTGCCGGGGCTTCTTTATTGGCCGCGCCTACTCGGCATCCAGATGCATAGGCGTGATGACTCGCCCGTCAGGTTCGGACTGGCCCAGGCTGGCATCGATGAAATACACCCGGTCATCTTCCAGCTTGGCCTTGTCGACCAGGTAGTCCTTGATACTGCTGGCCCGCGCCTGGCCGAGCTGGCGCAGTAGCAGCGCGCTTTCAGCCCATGACTTGAGCACCGCATCACGCAACTGCGTCGTGCGCTGTTCACGGTCCAGTTGCTCCCACTCTGCAGGCGGTTGCTTCTTCAAGCGGGTACGGTAGATGCCTTCGAGCATGGCCGGTTTGTCACCATCCGGCACTTTCAGCTCGGAAGCCTGGGCCGGCACCTTGTCGCCGCGGCGCTGGAGGATCTTGTAATAGGTGCTCTGATACTCGCGCTCCAAGCGCTGCTGGGCAATCAGCGGGCCGTCGCTGCTCTGGGCGCTGGTGCCTTCGATCTCGAGGCGCAGGGCCGGGCGTTCCTTGAGGGCGGCAGCCAGTTTGTCCAGAGCGCTCTGGGCATCCGGTGCCAGGTCGCTGGAGCCGGCGGCAAAGGCCACGCTGCCAAGGTCCTGGGCATCGCCGCCACTGATCAAGCCGCCAATGAACTTGAACGGCGCCTGGGCTGCACGCAGCACCAGGTTGCGCAGGGTCTGCCAGACAATTGGCATGACGCTGAACTGCGGATCGTTCAGGTCGCCTGTGACTGGCAGCTCGATGGAGATCTTGCCATCGGTATCCTTGAGCAGCGCCACTGCCAGGCGTATCGGCAGGTCGACGGCATCCGGGCTGTCCACTTTCTCCCCCAGTTGCAATTGCTCGACCACCACCTTGTTCTCGGCCTTTAGCCGACCCTGAGTGATGATGTAGTGCAGGTCGATATTCAGACGGCCCTTGCGGATGCGGAACCCGGCGAACTTGCCTGAGTAGGGCGTCAGGGTGGTCAGCTCGACACGCTTGAAGCTGGTAGCGATATCCAGGCTGGCCATCGGGTCGAAGGGGTTAAGTGCACCTTTGATGGTGACAGGTGCATAGCGATCGACCTTGCCCTTGATGTCAACCTTCGCTGGCTTGGGCTGGCGGTTGTCGATGGTACCGATCTGGCCGTTGAGTTGCTGGATAGCCGTGGCAAAGTTGGGCGTCAGGCTGAAGTCGGCAAAGTTGGCCGAGCCATCGTTGATGTCGATGGCGCCGATGCGAATGCCCAGTGGCTTGGCGCTGCCTGCTGCAGGCTTGTTCGCAGTCTGGGTCTGAGCCGTGGCCGGCTGCGGAATCAGCAGGTCGTCGATGTTGGTCGTGCGGTCCTCGTTGATCATGAAGCGCGCATACGGTTGCTTCAAGGTTACCTTGCCGATGCTCAGGGCATCACCGTGGCGGTAGGACACCGCATCCAGGTTCAATTGCTGCCATTTGACAAAGTCTCGATCCTTGATGGTGTCGAGGGTGTGCAGTTGGTCGACCTGGGCCTTGCCCTCAATCGTGAAGGCCAAGGGCTCGACGCTCTTGAGGTTTACATCGAGATCACTGCCCAGCATGCCGCTGCGCAGCTCCAGGCGTATGAAAGGGCTGATGTAGGCCTGGGCAACGCGCAGGTCGATGTCCTGGGTGTTGACCTTGACCCGTGCCGTGATCGGCGCCAGGTTGACCTCGCCGGCGGCCTGCAGTTTGCCTTGCTTACCCACGCCGGTATCGAGTTTGAGAGTAAAGGGCGACTGATTGAGGCTGTCGAAGTTCTGCAGGTCCAGATTCAGGGGGCCAAGCTCCAGCGCGACGGGCTCTTTTTGCGAACGGTCGGCCAGATGAACCTGATAATTGCGCAACTGCACGTCCTTGAGCAGGACTTGCCAGGGTTTGCCCGGTGCCGCGGCTGCGGTGTCTTCCTTGGCATCCGGTGCGGCGGCTGCAGGCGCAGCCTTTTCTTGCGAGCTGGCCTTGGCGGGCTCGCTGGCGAACAGCTTTTGCCAATCGAGCTGGCCATCCGATTCCAGGGCAGCCCAGGTTTCCAGCTTCTCGCTGCGAATCTTGCCGACAGTGACCAGTTGTTTGGCCAGGTCCACGGACGTTTCACTCACATCCAGGCGCGCCAGGCGGGCCAGCGGGCGTCCATCCGGGGCCTTGATGGCAAACGGCGCGATACTGATCGCGGTGTTGTCGAGCAGCAGTTCGGTTTCCTTTGAGAGGTTCAGCGAGTAGTGGGTGTCGAGGCTGAGCACGCCTTCTTCCAACACCAGCGGGACGGCATCGCGGACATAGGGCCAGAAGGCCTTCATCTTGCCGTCCGTAATCTTCAGGGTGCCTTCAGAGGTGAGGGGGATCAGGCTGAACGTGCCGCTCCAGTCGATACGACCGCCGTGCGGGCCGATGGCCACCAAGGTCATGTCGGTGCTGTCTTCGGGCAGTGTGCTGAGGTTCTTCAGTTCCAGGTTCATCGAGTCGTAGAGAAACTCGATCGGTTCGCTGGGGCGCAGGTCTTCAAAGTGCAGGTAGCCTTCACTCAGTTTGATGCTGCCGATGCGCACCGGAAAGGGATCGCTCGGTGGCTCCTCGGACTTGGGCTCACTGGGCGGCAACCTGAACAGTTGGGTCAGGTTCAGGCTGCCATCCTTGGCAAACAATACTTCGGTGCGGGCCTTGTCCAGTTCGATGCCCTCCAGGTGCAGGGCACCGGACCACAGGCTGTCGATCTGCAGGTTGGCATAGAGGCGCTCGAAGCCGACCTGTTCCTTGCCGGTCTCGCCAATCTGCAGCCCCCACAGCGTCAACTCCAGGCTGAACGGGTTGAGCTCGATACGCTGCAAGTGGGCGGGCACCGTGGCGTAATTGGCCAACTGCTGGTTGACGATACGCAGGGCCACCCCTGGGAGAATCAGAAAGCCTAGCAGGCTGTACAAGGCCACTGCGGCCAGCATGGCGCCGATGGCGCGTTTCAATCCTTTGGGCATGTGCGACGTCGTCTGTCTCGAACGGGAGTGCTTGGAGTATGGCACGTAAAATCGGTTCCGAAATTACTCCAATAATTAGCGAAATTTCGCTTCAGAGCTGAAGAATCAAGGTCTTGAGCGGTGATTGGCCGTCCTGCGACGGAAAGTCGCCGGCGGGTTTGAGGGCTTGCCAATCACGTACCGGACGACCACTTTTTTCGGCACAGCGCAGGACTTGGTCGCGCCATTCGTCGAAGCTGACTTTGGCCAGGTTGTTACAGCAGATCAGTACGCCGTCTTCGGCAGTGCTCAACAGGGCCGGCTTGAGCAGGCTCTGATAGTCACGCAGCAGGTCGACGGTGCCGAAGGCGCTCTTGGCCCAGGCCGGTGGGTCGAGAAACACCAGGTCGAACTGACGCTGCTCCAGGCGCGGGTAAGGCGGCAGCTTGTGCCCGCGCCGCTGGCTGACGGGCAGACCTGCGAGCTGGCGGATGGCAGGGAAGTAGTCGGACTGGACAAATGCCATCGCTGGCAACTGTGGGTTGAGAGCATTGTTTTCCTTGCCCACTGCCAGGTTGCCCTCTGCAAAGTCCAGGTTGCACACCTCGCGAGCACCTCCCGCCGCAGCGCTGAGGCCGACACCGCAGGTGTAGGCGAACAGATTGAGCACACGCTTGCCGGCACTGTGCTGCTTGACCCAGCCGCGGGCATTGCGCAGGTCGAGAAACAGCAGCGGGTCCTGGCCGGCATGGCGGCCTCGTACCCGGTAGTTCAGGCCCCACTCGTGGCCGATGTGATCGCCCAGGGCTGCTTCGCTCGCCTGGTAGACCGGGTCGCGGCGGTCTATCCGGCTGTTGCCCTGGGAGCGGTCGTTGTACACCAGCAGCAAGGCAAGGCGCAGTTCTGCTTCGATGGCTGCGTGCAGGGCAAGAAGGGTGTCGGTGTCCAGGGTATGGTGAAAACTCTGCACCAGCAGCTGTGGGCCATAACGATCGATGGTCAAGCCGCCGGCGCCCTCCTGGCTGCCATGGAACAAACGGTAGCAATCGGTGCCTTGGGCATGCAGTTCGCTGAGAAGGCCCTTGCGGGCATCGAGGGCGGCGCGCAGCGCCTGATTCAAGAGGGACATGCACGTGGCCTTGGTTTGCGGACGTGCAGTTTAGCAGCAGAAGGCGGGGGAGGGGCCGTTGCAGCCCCTCCCGGGGTGATTAGCGCTCGATCGCCAGGGCTACGCCCTGACCGCCACCAATGCACAGGGTAGCCAGGCCTTTTTGGGCATCACGCTTGATCATTTCGTGCAGCAGAGTGACCAGTACGCGACAGCCAGAAGCGCCGATCGGATGGCCCAGGGCAATGGCACCGCCATTGACGTTGACCTTGCTGGCATCCCAACCCAGCTCCTTGCCAACCGACAACGCCTGGGCAGCGAACGCTTCGTTAGCTTCGATCAGATCCAGGTCGGCCAACTGCCAGCCGGCCTTGTCCAGGCAGCGACGCGTAGCGCTTACCGGGCCGATGCCCATGATTGCCGGGTCGACACCAGCGTTGGCATAGGCTTTGATCCGAGCCAGGACCGGCAAGCCCAGCTGCTGTGCCTTGGCTGCGCTCATCAGCATCACTGCCGCAGCACCATCATTCAGTGAAGAGGCGTTACCGGCCGTAACCGTACCCTCTTTCTTGAAGGCAGGCTTGAGTTTGCTCAGGGACTCGGCGGTGGTGCCGGCACGGGGTTGCTCGTCGACGGCAAAGGCAATCGGGTCGCCCTTGCGCTGAGGGATCAGGATCGGCGTGATTTCGTCGACAAACCGTCCCGACTCGATGGCCGCTGCGGCTTTTTGTTGCGAGGCCGCGGCGAAGGCATCCTGGTCCTCGCGACTGATGCCGTACTTCGCCACCAGGTTCTCGGCGGTGATGCCCATGTGGTAGTCGTTGAAGGCGTCCCACAGGCCGTCGCTGATCATGCTGTCGATCAGGCTGCTGTGACCCATGCGCAGGCCAGTTCGGGCACCGGGCATCACATAGTTGGCCAGGCTCATGTTTTCCTGGCCACCTGCGATGATGACGTCGGCGTCACCGCAGCGGATGGCCTGAGTGGCCAGGTGCAGGGCTTTTAGCCCCGAGCCGCACACCTTGTTCAGGGTCATGGCGGGGACGGCGTGGGGCAGTCCAGCCTTGATCGCCGCCTGGCGCGCGGGGTTTTGCCCGGCGCCTGCGGTCAATACCTGGCCGAGGATGACTTCATCGACCAGTTCACCGTCGACGCCGGTCTGGGCCAACAACTGGCGAATCACGGCCGCGCCCAGGTCTACGGCTGGGATGGTGGCCAACGCTCCCTGGTAGCTACCGACAGCGGTACGGGTGGCGGCAACGATAACGACATCTTGCATGGCGCAGGTCCTCACTCTTATTCGATTTGGTGTCAGAACAGCACAGGCCCCTCGGGCCTTGATAGACCGTCATGGTGGCATAGATGCCGGGGGGACCGCCAACGGCGAACCGCTCGCTCGTGTTCAACCGAGCCCCATGCGCCGCCGGGCTCGTTGCAGCGAGCCATCGCGCATGGCCCAGCGCAGCACCGGTGCGGTGCTGCTGATGCCCAGGCGGATCAGTCGGCGTTGCATGGGATGTTGGTGCAGGTCGAGCATGGCGCTGGCCCATGGCGGTAACAGGTCGATGCCCGCGCGCAGCATCAGACTGCCCATCGGCTTGGCCAGGCGGCTGGGCGCCGGGGCATCGAGCAACACCTGTACCACTTCTTGGCTGCGGGCATCGCAGTGCAAGTGCGGGCGCATGGCCTGCAGGTAGTCACTCACTTGCTGATGGGAGCGGGGTACATTGCGGGCCCCCAGGCGTTCGGCGATCAGGGCGATCTGAGCATAGTAAGCGTCCTGCTCGGCCAGCGGCATGTGCGGGTTGCGGTAACGCAGATGGGCAGCGAGAAAGCTGCTGACTTCAGCCACATGCACCCAGGTCAGCAGGTCAGGGTCGCTGGCGGCGTAAGGACGACCATCTGCGGCGCTTCCCACCACCTGAAGGTGAATGGTGCGTACTTTGTCGATGAGCCAGTCGGCATCTCGGGTGGCGCCAAACGT
The DNA here is from genome assembly GCF_040438935.1 of Pseudomonas vranovensis. Taxonomy (NCBI): domain Bacteria; kingdom Pseudomonadati; phylum Pseudomonadota; class Gammaproteobacteria; order Pseudomonadales; family Pseudomonadaceae; genus Pseudomonas; species Pseudomonas vranovensis. The sequence goes on from NZ_CP159259.1 coordinate 5,747,503, forward strand.
GGTCCCCGAGATGAACTGGCTGGTGCGTCGCAGGCGCCCGAGCAGGTCCTGACGGAAGTTGGAGTGATCCCACACCCCAGCCAGGGCAAGCGGATGCAGCAGTTGCAAGAGCAAGGCACTGATCCCACCGACCAGCATGCTCGGAAAATCCCCATGGACGCGCCAGCTGACGCTGTCTGGGCCGAACAGGCCAGGGTCGCCCTTGGGGTTTTCCAGATCCAGTTGCCCCAGGGACAAGCCCGTGAGGCTCATCACCTGGGTTTCGATGCGGCGGCGAATCGCTTCCATGGCTACCTTATTGCGCGGTAGCCGTGTACAGGCTGCCGCTTACTGGTTGAGGCGCTTGTCGATAAGCCCCTGGACCACGCTGGGGTCGGCCAGGGTCGACGTGTCGCCGAGGTTGTCGAGTTCGTTGCAGGCGATCTTGCGCAGGATGCGGCGCATGATCTTGCCTGAGCGGGTCTTGGGCAGGGCCGGGGCCCACTGGATCAGTTCCGGCTTGGCGAAGCTGCCGATTTCCTTGCTGACCAGGGCCAGTAGCTCCTGCTTGAGGACGTCATCTGCCGCAACGCCGTTCATCGGTGTCACAAAGGCGTAGACCCCTTGCCCCTTCAGATCGTGAGGGTACCCGACTACGGCCGCCTCGGCGATGGCATCGTGCAGCACCAGTGCGCTTTCGACTTCGGCGGTGCCGATCCGGTGTCCGGACACATTGATCACGTCATCGATGCGGCCGGTTATCCACAGGTCGCCATCGGCATCGCGGCGTGCGCCATCACCGGTGAAGTAGTACCCCGGCAGCGGCTTGAAGTAGGTTTCGATCATTCGTTGATGATCGCCGTACACGCTGCGGATCTGAGCAGGCCAACTGGCCTTTATCGCCAGCATCCCGCTTCCGGCGCCTTCGATCAGTTTGCCCTTGTCGTCGAGCAGCACGGGCTGTACGCCGAACATGGGCTGTGTCGCGCAACCGGGCTTGATGCGCCGCGTACCCACCAGCGGGCTGATCATGATGCCGCCGGTCTCGGTCTGCCACCAGGTGTCGACGATGGGGCAGCGTTTCTCGCCCACGGCCTCGAAATACCATTCCCAGGCTTCAGGGTTGATCGGCTCGCCAACGCTGCCAAGCAGGCGCAGGCTTTTGCGCGAGGTGTTCTTCAACGGGCCATCGCCCTCACGCATCAGGGCGCGCAACGCGGTGGGAGCGGTATAGAAGATGTTCACCTTGTGCTTGTCCACCACCTGCCAGAAGCGCGAGGCGTCTGGATAGTTGGGCACGCCTTCGAACATCAGGGTAATCGCACCGTTGGCCAGCGGCCCATAGACGATGTAGCTATGGCCAGTGACCCAACCCACGTCAGCGGTACACCAGAATACTTCGCCGTCGCGGTAGTCGAACACTGTCTCGAAGGTCATGGTGGCTTGCAGCAGGTAGCCGGCGGTGGTGTGCATCACTCCCTTGGGTTTGCCGGTGCTGCCGGAGGTGTAGAGGATAAACAGCGGATCTTCGGCGGCCATCGGCTCGGGTGGGCAGTCAGGGCTGACCTTGGCAATGGCGTCGTGGTAAGCGATATCGCGTCCTTCGCTCCAGTCGATAGCGCCGCCGGTGCGCTTCACCACCACGACGGTGCTCACGTTCGGGCAACTGGCCAGGGCCTTGTCGACATTCTTTTTCAAGGCAATGGTCTTGGCGCCGCGTACCCCTTCGTCAGCGGTAATGACCGTGCGGCAGTCGGCGTCTAGAATCCGGTCACGCAAGGCATCGGGAGAAAAGCCGCCGAACACCACCGAGTGAATGGCGCCGATCCGGCTGCAGGCCAGCATGGCGTACGCCGCTTCGGGAATCATCGGCATGTAGATGCACACCCGGTCACCTTTTTTCACCCCGCGCTGCTTGAGCACGTTGGCCAGGCGGCTGACCTTGTCATGCAATTCGCGGTAGGTGATCTGGCTGGAATCGTTGGGATCGTCGCCTTCGCGGATGATCGCGACTTGATCGGCGCGCGTGGCCAGGTGACGATCGATGCAGTTGTAACTGACATTGAGTTGCGCGCCTTCAAACCAGCGTGCCTGGCCGGTCTTCATGTCGCTGTGCTGAACACTGGCGAAGGGTTTTATCCAGTCCAGGCGTTTGGCCTGTTCTGTCCAGAAGGCATCGGGATCTTCTATCGACTGGCGGTACAGGCGCTCGTAATCGGCCTGGCTCAGTCGTGCCGCTTTGCTGACGGCGTCGGCATGGGGATATGCGCTGATATCGAACATGGCGGGGTCCTGTTCTGCTTGTTTTGGTCAGAAGCCTGCCGGGGGCAGGCGCCTGCAACAGTGTCAGAACAGTGTAGCCGCTACCCCTGGCCGTGTTCGTTCGACCCGGGGTAGCGAAGGCGGTTCAACCGCGGTGGCGGCTGCGGAAGAAGTTGATCAGGCCTTGGGTGGATGCGTCCTCGGCGGGCTCTTCGATGCCGCCGGTCAGGCGCTGGTACACACCCTTGCCAAGCTCCTTGCCCAACTCCACGCCCCATTGGTCGAAGGCGTTGATACCCCAGATCACGCTCTGCACGAACACTTTGTGCTCGTACATCGCAACCAGCGCACCCAGGCGACGGGGGCTGATGCGCTCGACCACCAGGGTGTTGCTCGGACGGTTGCCCGGAATCACCTTGTGTGGCGCAAGTTTCTGGATGTCGTCTTCGGCCAGGCCTTTGTCGCGCAGTTCGGCTTCTGCTTCGGCGCGTGTTCTGCCGAGCATCAGGGCCTGGCTTTGCGACAGGCAATTGGCGTATAGCCACTGATGATGATCGGCGACCGGATTGAAACTGACGACCGGAACGATGAAGTCGGCCGGGATCAGCTGGGTGCCCTGGTGCAGCAACTGATGGTAGGCGTGCTGGCCGTTGCAGCCCACGCCACCCCAGATCACCGGACCGGTGTCGTGGTTGACTGGGGTGCCGTCCTGGCGAACGCTCTTGCCGTTCGACTCCATGTCCAACTGCTGCAGGTGCTTGGTGATGTTTCGCAGGTAGTGGTCATAGGGAAGGATTGCATGGCTCTGCGCCCCCCAGAAGTTACCGTACCAGACACCCAAGAGGGCCAGCAGCACGGGCATGTTCTGCTCGAAAGGCGCGTTCTGGAAGTGCTGGTCCATGGTGTAGGCACCCGACAGCAGCTCCTTAAAGTTGGCAGTGCCGATGGCCAATGCGATCGGCAGGCCGATCGCCGACCACAGCGAATAACGACCGCCCACCCAGTCCCACATCGGGAAGATATTTTCTTCGCGGATACCAAAGGCCACGGCGGCGGCCTTGTTGCTGGAAACAGCGATGAAGTGCTTGTACAGCTCGGCTTCAGAACCACCCTGGGCCAGGTACCAGCTGCGCGCCGCTTGGGCGTTCTTCAGGGTTTCCAGGGTGTTGAAGGATTTCGATGAAACGATGAACAGCGTGGTTTCGGCGCGAAGCTTGGCCGACAGCTCGTGGAACTCGCTGCCGTCGATATTGGCCAGGTAGTGGCAGCGTACGCCGCGCTGGGCGTAGGGCAGCAAGGCTTCAGAGACCAGCTCGGGGCCCAGGAACGAGCCGCCGATACCGATGTTCACCACGTCAGTGATCGGCTTTTCGCTGTAACCGCGCCACAGGCCGTCATGGATGCGCCCGACCAGTTCGGTTACCTGGTTCAGGACCTTGTGCACCTCGGGCATCACATTGACGCCGTTGACGTTCAACTTGTCGCCCACCGGACGGCGCAGGGCCGTGTGCAGCGCCGGGCGGCCTTCGGAGGCGTTGAGGATTTCGCCGGCGAACAGCGATTTGATCGCGTCCTGCAAGCCGACTTCGTTGGCCAGGTTGACCAACAGGTCGCGGGTCTGGCCGTTGATCAAATTCTTCGAGTAGTCGAGAAACAGGCCGCAGGTGCTCAAGGAGAACTGATTGAAACGTTGCGCATCAGCATTGAATGCGTCCCGCATGCTGAAATCCTGCAAGGCTTCGCGGTGCTGTTGGAGTGCCAGCCAGGCTGGCAGGGACGTAACGTCATGGGGGGTGCGGTAATACGCCATTGCTGCAGATTTCCTTATTGCGTGAGCTACCTGGGACACTAGAAAAAACGACCTGTTTGCAGGCTGGTGACAATTATAGGCACACAGCCTGGAGATCAGGGCGCGCTGGCCTCATGCCAGTTGTACGGGAATGGCGTTGCTGGTGTGGCTCAGCTCGTTACCTGGGGCCATGTAGAGCATGCGGGGCTTGAAGTTGACCAGCTCGGCTTCGCTGTAGTGAGCATAGGCACAGATGATCACCCGGTCACCGACCTTGGCCTTGTGTGCGGCAGCGCCGTTGACCGAGATCATCCGCGAGCCTTCTTCGCCGCGAATAGCATAGGTGGTGAAGCGCTCGCCATTGTCGATGTTGTAGATCTGGATCTGTTCGTACTCGCGAATACCGGCCAGGTCGAGCCAGAGGCCGTCGATGGCGCAGGAGCCTTCGTAGTCGAGCACCGCGTGGGTGACTTCGGCGCGGTGCAGTTTGGCCTTGAGCATGATGGCGTGCATGGGGTTCCTCTGCGGGATCTTGTTACTGGTCGTCGAGGTTCAAGTGCAGGTTGTCGATCAGGCGCGTCGCCCCCAGGAACGCAGCCACGAGGATCACCAGGTCGCGGTCATCGGCGGTGGCCGGGCGCAGGCTGAGGGCCTGGCGGACTTCCAGGTAGTCGGGGCGAAAGCCGGCAGCGATTAGTTGTTCCTGGCTGCCGGCGATCAGGGCCGGGTAATCACGCGTGCCTTGCTCGATGGCCGCGGCCATGGCGCTCAGCACGCGATACAACGCTGGCGCGGTGGCGCGTTGTTCTTCGTTCAGGTAGCCGTTGCGCGACGACAACGCCAGGCCATCGTCGGCGCGCACGGTAGGCTCGCCAATGATCTGGATCGGCATGTTCAGGTCGCGTACCAGCGCGCGGATCACCGCGAGCTGCTGGAAGTCCTTCTGGCCGAACACGGCCAAGTCCGGTTGGACCATGTTGAACAGCTTGTTGACCACGGTCGCCACGCCTTCGAAGTGCCCCGGGCGGCTAGCACCGCACAGGCCTTCAGACAATTGTGGGACGCTGACCCGGGTCTGGCCGGCCGTGCCGTCGGGGTACATTTCTTCGACAGTGGGCGCGAACAGCAGGTGGCAACCCGCCTGGAGCAGGGTCTCCTGGTCGGCAGCGAGGGTACGAGGGTATTTGTCGAGGTCTTCGCTGGGGCCAAACTGCAACGGATTGACAAAGATGCTGGCGACCACGAAGTCGGCACGCTGCGCGGCCTTGGTCACCAAGGCGGCATGGCCGCTGTGCAGGTTGCCCATGGTCGGTACGAAGCCGATGCGCTTGCCTTCACTGCGCGCGCGCGCCACGGCGGCGCGCAGTTCGCGGACGGTCTTGACTGTATTCATGCACTGAACCCGTGTTCGCTGCCTGGGAAGCTGACGTCCTTGACCGCTGTTACGTAGGCCTGGAGCGCACCCTGGATGTCGCTCTGACCGGCCATGAAGTTTTTCACGAACTTGGGCACTCGACCAGTCAACGACAAGCCCAGCATGTCGTGCAGCACCAGGACCTGACCGTCGGTCGCGCTGCCGGCGCCGATGCCAATCACTGGAATACTCACTGCCTGGGTGATTTCAGCCGCCAGTTCGCTCGGTACGCATTCAAGCAGCAGCATGGCGGCGCCGGCCTGCTCGAGGGCAATGGCGTCGGCACGCATCTGGCGCGCCTGGCTTTCCTGGCGACCCTGGACCTTGTAGCCACCCAGAATGTTGACCGCCTGAGGGGTCAGGCCCATGTGGGCACATACCGGTACGCCACGTTCGGCGAGCATGCGAATGGTATCGCCCAGCCAGGCGGCACCCTCGATCTTGACCATATGGGCGCCAGCCTGCATCAGGGCGCCACAGTTGGCGAAGGCCTGGTCGGCAGTGGCGTAGGCCATGAAGGGCAAGTCGGCAAGGATCAGCGCGCCTTCGTTTCCGCGCTTCACACAGGCGGTGTGGTAGGCCATGTCGGCGGTGCTGACGGGCAGGGTGCTGTCATGGCCCTGCAGGACCATGCCCAGGGAGTCACCCACCAGCAGGATTTCCACGCCGGCACGGCTGGCAGCCTGAGCAAAGGTCGCATCATAGCAGGTCAGCATGGTTATTTTCTCACCCTTGGCCTTGAGGCTCTGCAGGGTGGTCAGGGTTACTTCTGGCATGAAAAGGAATCCTCGTTCAGGCGCTGTGAAAAACGACTGCGTACAACGCGTGTATTCATCTTCTGGAACAGCACATCATCGATTGTGGTGTTTTGGTTACGACCTGTTCCAGGCCTATATACGCCTTTTTGCGGCGCGCAGGCGCCGCGGGACGCCTATAGTCGTGAGGGTGGGGGCTGAAGTCAATTACCCTGTTACCGCATTGTTACGAATGCGCTGTTACAGGCGTTACCGTGTGGGGGAGTACCCGTCTACAGGCGCTCCAGGCCGACGAACGGGCAATCTGCCAGCAGTTGGGCGAGCGCGCGCCCATCGGCCAGCAGGAAGTCGTTCGGGACCAGTTCGGCAAGGGGGTAAAGGACGAACGGTCTGGCCTGCATGTGGTAATGCGGGACCTTGAGGCGGGGAATATCGATAACCTGGTCGCCGTACAGCAGGATGTCCAGGTCGAGGGTGCGCGGGCCCCAGCGCTCCTTGCGCTCGCGACCCTGCGCGGCCTCGATGGTCTGCAAGCTATCAAGCAGCACCAGTGGGGCCAGATCGGTTTCCAGGGCGGCAACGGCATTGGTGTAGCGCGGTTGGCCCGGTGACAGTGATTCGCTGCTGTAGAACGCAGAAACCCCCGTCATCGTTGTTTCAGGCAGCTGGCGCAGCGAATCGATTGCACTGCGCAACTGTTGGTTAGGCTCATCCAGATTGCTGCCCAGGCCGATATACACGCGCTCCATGCTTTATTCGCCTGCGGCGTCGGCACGTTTGCGTTTGCTCGGGCTGCGCTTGCGTTTGCGCGGAGCGGCACCGGTACCTTCGTCACGAGAGCCCAGCTCACGAATCATGTCGCGGCGCTCGGTGTCGTTGCAGTCCTGGTAGTCGGTCCACCATTGGCCCAGGCCGTCGGTTTCCTCGCCAGCACTCTCGCGCAGCAACAGGAAATCGTAACCGGCCCGGAAGCGTGGGTTGTCCAGCAACAGGTCGGCACGCTTGCCGCTGCGCCGCGGCAGACGCTCTTGCATGTCCCAGATCTCGCGGATCGGCAGGGTGAACCGCTTGGGGATTGCAATGCGCTGGCACTGTTCGGCGATCAGCTCATGGGCCGCTTCGTTCATGGCCGGAATCGGCGGCATGCCACGGCTTTGCAGGCGCAACGCTCGACCTGGCAAGGCCGGCCAGAGCATGGCGGCAAACAGGAACGCGGGCGTCACAGGCTTGCCTTGCTTGATGCGCAAGTCGGTGTTGATCAGTGCCTGGCTGATCAGGGTATGCGTATAGGTCGGGTGTTCTTCCAGGGCCTCGGCACTGGCCGGGAACAGTGGATCGAACAGTTGCAGGTCGACCAGCATCTCGAACGTATCGGCGGCGTAGCCGGAGAGGAACAGCTTGAGCGTTTCCTCGAACAGGCGGGCGGCTGGAATTTCACGCAGCATGGGCGCCAGGTCGCGAATCGGCTGCACGGTGTGCTTCTCGATGCCGAAATTCAGCTTGGCGGCAAACCGCACGGCACGCAGCATCCGTACCGGGTCTTCCTGGTACCGCTGGGTCGGATCGCCAATCAGGCGGATCAGGCGATTGCGAATATCGTGTACGCCATTGGCGTAGTCGAGGATGCGCTCGCTGACCGGGTCGTAGTACAGGGCATTGATGGTGAAGTCGCGGCGTTGCGCGTCTTCTTCCAGGGTGCCATAGACGTTGTCGCGCAGAATTCGCCCACTCTCGTTGCGGGACGAGGTGTGGCTGTCTTCAGCTTCGCTTTCCGGGTGGTTGGCGCGGAAGGTGGCGACTTCGATGATTTCACGTCCGAAATGGATGTGAACCAGTTTGAAACGGCGACCAATGATGCGTGCGTTGCGAAACTCGGCGCGAACTTGTTCTGGCGTGGCACTGGTGGCGACGTCGAAGTCCTTGGGGGTAATCCCCAGGAGTTGGTCACGCACGCAGCCACCAACCAGATAGGCCTGGTAGCCAGCATTTTGCAGGCGCTCGACGATGCTCACCGCATGACGACTGAATTGGCCACGTTGCAGCGAGTGTTGACCGCTATTGATCACTTCAGGCGTGGTGCGCTTGTGGTGCGGACCACGTACGGGAGGACGGAACGACTGGAACAGCTTCTTCAGCATGGGATGCACTGTTTGAAGGAATGTTCGGCCAAAAAAGAAGAATGGCCGCATGATGGCCGGGGATTCTAGCATTTACTGGGCAGATGGTGTAGGCGGTAGCAACGTGGGGGTGACGCCGGGGAGAAACTACAAGGGGAGCCGAAGCTCCCCAAGAAGTAGTTGCGTGCTCTTATTGTTTTTTTGCCGGGCTTTTTGTTTTTGTTGAGCGCCCTATCCACAAAACGCAAAGCTTGTGGACGATCTCCCTAACCGGGATTCAAGAGCAAACGGATTGCTTTGGTCGCTGACGTTGCAATGATCTTGCGATCCAACCAGTTCAGGCCCTGCTTGAGTGCAGTTTTTGTTGTTCTCTGCCTGGTTGTGGGGCAAGCCCCAAAAACAACTCCTCTCCAAAAGAATCAGTTAGCTGCGCCTCCGCCGTCTTGTTCTTATTGTGCGTGAGCCGATTCGTCTTATTTTTATTGTCTTTTGCAGTGCTTGTTATTGTTCTTGTACCAAACATATAGCAGGTGCCGTGCCAACTTTTGCAAACCCCAGTAAAACAAGGGGTTGGAGCGATTCTGCGGGCCTTGGACGGTAAAAAAAAACCGAGGCTTCGTTACCGTAAGCCCCGGTTTTTGTTACGAGATTGTGGCGAGGTAACAGTTTGTCGCAACGTGACAGTGTTACCGCCGCGCGCCCGCGGTGACAGCTGAAAGGTATCAGCTGTCGCTGGTCGCGCCGCTCTTGCGCCGTGGGATGCCCAGACGCTGACGACGTTCCCACAGGCACTTGCGACTGACCCCCAGCTTGCGTGCAAGCTCGGTCTCGGTCATGTGGTCCTGGTGCTCGAGTACGAAGTGCTGGAAATAGTCCTCAAGGGACAGGTCCTCGGTGGGCTCGTGGCTGGTGTTGCTGGCCGTACTGCCACTGCTGGGCAGGTTGGCGAAGGGTTCATCGTCGTCCAGATCGCTCAGCTCGATGTCGATACCCAGGAGGTCGGCGGAGATTTCCGGGCTTTCGCAAAGAATGACCGCACGCTCGACCGCATTCTCCAGTTCCCGGACGTTACCGGGCCAGGAGTAGTGACGGATGGCCTGTTCTGCGTCATGGCCAAAGCGCAGGTCGTTACGACCGATGCGCGCACTCTGGCGGGCGAGGAAGGCGTTGGCGATTTCGTTGACGTCGGCGCCGCGCTCGCGCAAGGCGGGTAGCTTGAGGGCGATGACGTGCAAGCGGTAATAAAGGTCTTCACGGAACTGGCCGACCTTGGCCAGGTTCTTCAGGTCACGGTGGGTTGCCGCGATCAGGCGCACATCGACCTTTTGCGACTGCACCGAGCCGACCCGGCGGATCTCGCCTTCCTGCAACACCCTAAGCAGGCGCGCCTGGGCTTCCAGGGGCAGCTCACCAATCTCGTCGAGGAACAGGGTGCCGCCGTCTGCGGCTTCGACCAGGCCGGCGCGGCCGGCGCTGGCACCGGTAAAGGCGCCTTTTTCGTGGCCGAAGAGTTCCGATTCGATCAGGGTTTCAGGAATCGCTGCGCAGTTCACCGAAATCATCGGTGCCTTGGCCCGGCGCGACAGATTGTGCAAGGCACGGGCGACCAGTTCCTTGCCAGTGCCCGACTCCCCCTGGATCAATACATTGGAGTCAGTAGGCGCCACCTTGCGGATCTTGCCGTACAGGTCCTGCATCGGGGGGCATGAGCCTATGATGCCGATCTCGCCATTGGCCGCATTGCTGGTGCCTTTGTCTGCCGGAGCAGACTTGCCATTGCCACGGGGCTCGGTGGGAACCGTCGGAGCGTTCTGGCGATCGCGCAGGATACGCGCTACCGCCTGGAGCATTTCGTCATGATCGAACGGCTTGGCGATATAGTCCACCGCGCCCATCTTCATCGAGTCGACGGCAGAGCGCAGGCTTGCGTAGCTGGTCATGATCAGCACCGGCGTACCCTGGCCGAGCTTGATCAGCTCGGTGCCCGGGGCGCCGGGCAGGCGCAGGTCGCTGACAATCAGGTCGAAGGTGGCAATGCTGAAGCGTTCCTGGGCTTCCTGCACCGAGCCGGCTTCGCTGACCTGGTACTGGTTCCGCTCGAGCAGTCGACGCAGTGCCGAGCGGATGATGGTTTCGTCTTCGACGATCAGAATGTGCGGCATTGATTCAATTCTCTCGACGGTCTCAGTTCACAGCGGACGTCGCTACGACATGACGCGGCAGGGTCACTCGGATCCGGGTGCCGCGCTGGCTTTGAGTATCGGCCGGGCTGTCGATGGTGATTTGTCCATAATGCTCTTCCACGATGGAATAGACCAGAGCAAGCCCCAGTCCGGTACCTTCGCCCGGGTCCTTGGTAGTGAAGAAGGGTTCGAACAGCCGATCCATGATGTTTTTCGGAATACCGCTGCCTTCGTCCTCGACGATCAGGTCGACGGTATGCTCGCTCGCTTCGCTCTTTACCCGCACGGCGCTGCCGGGAGGGGACGCGTCGCGGGCGTTGGAAAGCAGGTTGATCAGTACCTGGGCCAGGCGTTGCGGATCGCCCTCGACCCAGTGCTCGGGGTCGCACAGGTTGAAGAACTGTACTTCGAAATTGCGCCGGTTCAAGGCCAGGAGACCGATGGCATCCTGCGCCACTTCAGCCAGGCACACCGGCTCGTCGCTTTGCTGGTGGCTACCGGCATGGGCAAAGCTCATGAGCGATTGCACGATGCGCGAGATACGTTTGGTCTGTTCCAGAATCTGGCTGCTGAGCTCGGTGATCTCGCCATCGTCTTCACGTTCTTCGCGCAGGTTCTGGGCCAGGCAGGCGATACCAGTGACCGGGTTGCCGATTTCGTGGGCGACGCCTGCAGCCAGGCGGCCGATGCTGGCCAGGCGCTCGGAGTGCACCAGCTTGTCTTCCAGGGCCTGGGTTTCGGTCAAGTCTTCGACCAGTACCACCAGGCCGCTGTTGCCCGGCGCAAGCGGCTCGTCGATGGCGGCCTTGTGCAGGTTCAGCCAGCGAGTCTGGCCATCGAGCCCCAGGCGCTGCTTGTGCAGGTGTTCATCGGGGACATTGATAAAGCCCAGCAACAGCCCGCGCCAGGGTTCGCCGATGGTGGTCAGGCGAGAGCCTACCACGCGCTTGGCCGGGATGCCGGTGAGCTCTTCCATGGCCTTGTTCCACATCAGGATTTCCTGGTCCTTGGCTAGCGAGCAGACGCCCATGGGCAGTTCTTGCAGGGTCTGGCGGTGGTAGCGACGCAGGGCATCGAGTTCGGCGGCAAGGCCGGTCAGACGTGAGTGGTAGTCTTCCAGGCGGCTTTCGATGAAGTGGATGTCTTCGGTGACGTAGTTCTCATTACCGGATTTGTAGGGGAGGAAGGTTTCCACCATGTCCTGGGCAACACTGGGGCCCATCAGGCCTGACAGGTTGGCCTCGATCCGATCGCGCAGGCGGCGCAGTGCATAGGGGCGGCGTTCATCGAACGGCAGGTAAAGGTCGCGCAGGGCCTGCTCGACTTCCTTTTGTGCCGCCTTGGCACCCAGGGGCTTGGCCAGTTGCGTGGCGAACTCCTGGGGGGACGCGGCATGCAGCTCGCGCCGCTGTGGGCGGCGCACGTTGTCGACGGCACAGGCTTCGGCAGCGCTGACTTCTTCGCTGCTGGCGTTGGTGAACAGCGAGATCAGGGTGAACAACAGCACGTTCGCTGCCAGCGAGGCAATGGCTGCCATGTGCCAGCTGGTGTCGTCGAGCACGTAGATCATGTTCAGCAGCGGGATGTAGAAACCCTGCAGGTTGCCCACCAGCGGCAGCAACATGGTCACCATCCACACCAGGATCCCGGCGAGCAGCCCGGCGATGAACCCACGTCGATTGGCGGTCGGCCAGTACAGGACCGAGAGGACGCCGGGCAAGAACTGCAGGGTGGCAACGAAGGCGACGATGCCGAGGTTGGCAAGATCCTGCTGGCTGCCCAGGGTCAGGTAGAAACCGAAACCTGCGGCAATGATGGCGACGATCAAGGCCCGGCGGGTCCACTTCAGCCAACGATAGATATTGCCCTCGGCTGGCGGTTGGTACAGCGGCAGTACCAGATGGTTGAGGGCCATGCCTGAGAGCGCCAGGGTCGTGACAATGATCAGGCCGCTGGAGGCAGACAGACCACCGACATAGGCAAGCAAGGCAAGCGCCTGGTTGTTGGCGGCAATGCCCAGGCCCAGGGTGAAGTACTCGGGGCTGGTAGTGGCGCCCATCTTGAGGCCCGCCCAGAGGATCAGCGGCACCGCCAGGCTCATCAGCAGCAGGAACAGCGGCAGGCCCCAGCTGGCGCTGACCAGCGAGCGGGGATTGAGGTTTTCGGTAAAGGCCATGTGGTACATGTGCGGCATGACGATGGCCGAGGCAAAGAACACCAGCAGCAAGGTGCGCCATGGACCTTCCTGCAAGGGGGTGTGCAGTGCGGCCAGGGCGGTCTGGTTCTGCAGCAGCCAGACTTCCAGCTGGTGCGGGCCGCCGAACACGCCATAGAGGGCATACAGGCCGATGCCCCCCAGCGCCAGAAGCTTGATGACCGACTCGAAGGCAATCGCGAATACCAGGCCTTCGTGCTTTTCCCGTGTGGCGATATGCCGCGAGCCGAAGAAAATGGTGAATAGGGTAATCAGCGCGCAGAACGCCAGGGCCACTCTGGCCTTTACAGGTTCACCGGTGAGGATGCTGATGGAATCGGCCACCGCCTGGATCTGCAACGCCAGCAACGGCAGCACGCCGATCAGCATGAACACCGTGGTCAGCGCACCAGCCCAGGTGCTGCGGAAGCGGAAGGCGATCAGGTCGGCCAGGGACGACAGCTGATAGGTGCGGGTGATCTTCAGAATGGGGTACAGCAACACCGGCGCCAGCAGGAAGGCGCCGGAAACACCGAGGTAGCAGGCGAGGAATCCATAGCCGTACTGGTAGGCCAGGCCGACCGAGCCATAGAAGGCCCAGGCACTCGCGTAGACCCCGAGTGACAGGGTATAGGTCAGCGGGTGGCGAATGATCGAGCGCGGGATCATGCCGCGTTCGCTGACCCAGGCCACGCCGAACAGCACCAGCAGGTAGGCGGCGCTGATCAGGATCATCTGGGTCAGGCTAAAGCTCATCGGCATCACGTTGGCTCTGCAGGATAAAGGTCACGACGATCAGGATCAGCCAGAGCAGGTATGGGCGATACCAGGCTCCGGTCGGCTCGATCCACCAGTCCATGATGGCCGGGGAGAACAGGTAGATCCCCACGACCAGAAGCAGGACCAAACGATAGATATACATGCTGGCCTCAAAGGTTAGGGCGCTGCTGCTTGGACTTATTATTGGCGCAAATGGCTGCGGCGATGGTAACGGATGGGCGTGCTTTCGCCAAAGTTTTGAATTTATTGAGCTTTGTGTAGGAGCGCGCTTGCCCCGCGAGCGTGTAATCGCTGGGCAGGCCCATTCCTACCGGATTCAGTGCAGGTCTGCTTCGGGCACGTTCAGGCGCCGGGGGACGGCATTGGCGCTCCAGTGCCGCGCGGCATGGGCCAGTACCTCGGCGGGCCGGGCGTGTTGCATGGCGGGATCAGTGGGTTGGCCCAGCGCGCGCAAGGCGCGCAGGATCAGCGGCGTCGCTTGTTCGGCAGGTAATGGAGCGGAGCGGTAACTCTTGCCCAGTTTATGTCCGTCAGGCTGGGTGATCAGCGGAACATGCAGGTAGCGAGGCTGCGACAGGCCCAGCAGTTCCTGCAGGTAGAGCTGGCGTGGAGTGTTGTCGAGCAAGTCGGCGCCACGCACGATATCGGTCACCCCTTGCCAGGCATCATCCAGCACGACGGCCAGTTGATAGGCGTAGAGGCCATCGCGACGGCGGATCACAAAATCGCCCACTTCGCGCCCCAGGTGTTGTTCAAAAATGCCCTGCACCCGGTCCTCGAAGCGGTAGGTCAATTCCGGTACGCGCAGGCGAATGGCGGCATCCTGCTGGGCATGGCCCAGGTTGCGGCACAGGCCCGGGTAGATGCCGTTGTAGGCCTCAAGCTGTTTGCGCGAACAGGTGCATGCGTAGGCAAGCCCCTGGCGGAACAGGCGTTCGACCACTTCGGCATAGGCGTCGTGACGCTGGCTTTGGTAGACGACTTCGCCGTCCCATGTCAGGCCGTAGCTTTCCAAGGTGTGCAGGATGGCCGCCTGGGCACCGGGAGCTTCACGCGGTGGGTCGATGTCTTCCATGCGCAGCAGCCACTGCCCGTCCACTGCGCGCGCATCGAGCCAGGAGGCCAAGGCTGCGACCAGCGAACCAAAATGCAGGAATCCACTGGGAGTAGGGGCGAAGCGCCCGATATAGCGAGGGTTGTTCATGCTCATGGCGAGGGTACGAGACAATCGGTGCAGCTATAAATGAAGCGGGGCGCCTTGAGCGCCCCGTTCTGGTCAGATCAGGCCTTGCCGACCTGCTTTTCCTTGATTTCCGCCAAGGTCTTGCAGTCGTAGCAGAGGTCGGCGGTCGGACGTGCTTCCAGGCGACGGATACCGATTTCCACGCCGCAGCTTTCGCACCAGCCGTACTCTTCGTCTTCGATCAGTTGCAGGGTCTTGTCGATTTTCTTGATCAGCTTGCGTTCGCGATCGCGATTACGCAGCTCAAGGGCAAACTCTTCTTCCTGGCTGGCGCGATCGGCCGGGTCCGGGAAGTTGGCTGCCTCGTCTTTCATGTGGTCCACAGTCGCGTCCACACCTTCCATCAGCTCTTTCTTCCACTTATGAAGGAGCGTGGTGAAATGCTTGCGCATGGGGGCACCCATGTACTCCTCACCCTTGGTTTCTTTGTAGGGTTCGAAGCCGCGAACGAGTTGACTGCTTTGTTGCTTTTCTTGGGTGGACATGAATAGACCGCCTCTCACTCTTCTAATCCATTGCGCAGGCTGCTCCATCTCCGGCGCCCGCCGGCCCTGCGACTGCGAGCCGCCGAACTTACCAGATCGAATCGGGGCGCGCTACTCCCGGTTGTCTTCGTGGTTGACAGCAGGTTTAGCCACACGTTCGCTTCGGCACATGGGTAGAATCATTATTCTAGACCCATTTGAGAGAAGGTTGATGGCCCAGTCCTACAGTGCGCGCAGTCGCGCCATAGAACCCTTCCACGTCATGGCCCTGCTGGCGCGCGCCAATGAGTTGCAAGCCAGCGGCTGTGATGTGATTCACCTGGAAATCGGCGAGCCGGACTTCACCACCGCCGCGCCGATCATCGAGGCCGGGCAGGCCGCGCTGGCTGCCGGGCACACGCGCTACACCGCTGCACGCGGTCTACCTGCCTTGCGAGAAGCCATTGCAGGCTTCTACCAGCAGCGCTACGGGCTGAACATCGACCCCCGGCGCATTCTCATTACCCCTGGTGGTTCCGGCGCCTTGCTGCTGGCCAGCAGCCTGCTGGTGGATCCGGGCAAGCACTGGTTGCTGGCAGACCCGGGCTACCCCTGCAACCGGCACTTTTTGCGCTTGGTCGAAGGGGGGGCGCAACTGGTACCTGTAGGGCCTGAAGTCAACTATCAACTGACTGCCGATCTGGTCGAGCGCTATTGGGACAACGACACTGTGGGGGCCCTGGTGGCATCCCCGGCCAACCCGACCGGTACGGTGCTGGATCGCTCCGAACTGTCTGACCTGTCTACGGCCACACGCGCCCATGGTGGTCACTTGGTCGTCGACGAGATTTACCACGGGCTTACCTACGGGATGGACGCTGCCAGCGTGTTGGAAGTCGATGACGGCGCCTTCGTCCTGAATAGTTTTTCCAAGTATTTCGGCATGACCGGCTGGCGCCTTGGCTGGCTGGTGGCCCCTCCAGAAGCGGTAGGCGATCTGGAGAAGCTGGCGCAGAATCTCTACATCAGTGCCCCGAGTATGGCTCAACATGCGGCGCTGGCCTGCTTCGAGCCGCCAACCCTGGCCATTCTCGAAGAGCGTCGTGCCGAGTTTGCACGTCGCCGCGATTTCCTGCTGCCTGCCTTGCGTGAGCTGGGCTTTGGCATCGCCGTGGAGCCCCAAGGCGCGTTCTACCTGTACGCCGACATTAGCGCCTTTGGTGGTGACGCCTTTGCGTTTTGCCAGCATTTCCTTGAAACCGAACACGTTGCGTTTACGCCTGGACTGGATTTCGGCCGCCACCTGGCTGGGCATCATGTGCGTTTTGCCTATACCCAGAGCTTGCCGCGTCTGCAGGAAGCGGTGGAGCGGATTGCCCGGGGCTTGCGGAGTTGGCAAGGCTGATGCGTTTTAGTCCACCCCTTGAAACCGCTCGTTTACTGCGTCGTTACAAACGCTTCCTGGCCGATATCGAGCTGCCCTGCGGCGAGCAGATCACTATCCATTGCCCCAACACGGGCTCGATGTTCAATTGCATGGTCGAAGGCGGGCAGGTGTGGTTCAGCCGCTCCAACGACCCCAAGCGCAAGCTGCCGGGCACTTGGGAAATCAGCGAAACCCCCCAGGGGCGGCTGGCCTGTGTGAATACCGGGCGGGCCAATGCACTGGTCGAGGAAGCATTGCGTGCCGGTCGCATCCCCGAGCTGGCCGGATTCACTGGGCTCAAGCGCGAGGTTGCCTACGGCGAGGAGCGCAGCCGGGTGGATTTTCGCCTGGACTATGCCCAGGGGCCGGCTTATGTCGAGGTCAAGAGCGTGACCCTTGGGTACACCGAAACGGCCGTTGCGGCCTTTCCGGACGCGGTCACCCAGCGCGGCGCCAAGCACCTGCGCGAACTGGCGGCGCTGGCGCGCCAAGGCGTGCGGGCGGTACAGCTGTACTGTGTGAGCCTCAGCGGCATCGAGGCGGTGCGCCCAGCCGAAGAAATTGATGCCGCCTATGCATCTGCCTTGCGCGCTGCGGTGGCAGATGGGGTCGAGGTGCTGGCGTACGGTACGCACATCGACGGCGAGCAGATCTATATCGATCGGCCCTTGCCGGTACTCCTCAGGTGACGAGCCAGATACCCTGGCTGTCTTCCCGGCACGCCAGGGCGGTCAGGTAATCGCCGGCACAGGGCCCGGCCACACATTCACCCGATTCGATCAGAAACAGCGCGCCATGTCGTCGGCAGGTGATCAGGCTGGCGCTGCTGTCGAGAAATTGATCGGGCTCCCAGTTCAACGGGATGCCGCGATGGGGGCAGCGGTTCTGGTACAGGAAGACCCTGCCTGCGCGGCGAACGGCGAACAGTTGGGTATCGTCGAGGCTGAAGCCACGGCTGTGGCCTTCAGCCAATTCGTCGGGTAAACAAAGAAAGTGCATGGCGAAGTGAGGTACCTGAAGTCTCGGTGGCCGCTTGACGTTCAAATGCAAATAATTATCAAATTGCTCGAACATGCCGCGTCGGACGCTTTATACCCCGTGGCTCCAGCGTTATCCACCCGGATGCCGCTCCTTTTCCCAGGAAGTCCGTTATGTGCCGAAGTGCCAGCCTGATC
Organism: Pseudomonas vranovensis; assembly: GCF_040438935.1. NCBI lineage: Bacteria > Pseudomonadati > Pseudomonadota > Gammaproteobacteria > Pseudomonadales > Pseudomonadaceae > Pseudomonas > Pseudomonas vranovensis. The sequence goes on from NZ_CP159259.1 coordinate 5,765,284, forward strand.
ACTCTGTGTCTGGGTCTTGTATTCACAAGCCTCGTCCAAGCCGAAGCCTTGCCGCAACGTTGGGTCAGTGCCGGTGGGGCACTGAGTGAATGGGTCACGGCGCTGGGCGGAGAGGAGCGATTGGTGGGGGTTGATACCACCAGTCAACATCCCGAATCGCTCAAGACCTTGCCCAGTATTGGCTATCAGCGTCAATTGTCGGCCGAAGGCGTGCTGAGCCTGCGCCCCGATGTGCTGGTGGGTACCGAAGAAATGGGACCACCACCGGTGCTGGCGCAAATCCGTGGGGCCGGGGTCCAGGTCGAACTGTTTTCCAGCAAGGCCGATCTGCAGGCGGTGGAGTCCAACCTGAAGCATCTGGGGCAACTGCTCGGTAACCCGGCACAGGCCGAGAAGGTCTATGTTCAGTACCGCCAGCAGCTCGAGCACCTGCAAGACAAGCTCAAGCAAATCCAGGCTCGGCACCCGGCCCCAGGGGTAATCCTGCTGGTCGGCCATGCCGGCGCCAAGCCGATGATCGCCGGCAAGGATACCGCCGGTGACTGGCTCCTCCAGCGGGCAGGCGCCCGAAACCTGGCCGACAACGACGGTTACAAGAATTTTTCGGTCGAAGCCTTGGCCGCCTTGAATCCGGACGTGCTGGTGTTTGCCGATCGCAGTCTCACCGGTGAACAGGCCCTGCAGGCACTGCTTAAGGAGAATCCTGCCTTGAAGGCCTCGAAGGCGGCACAAGCGGGGCGACTGGTTGAGCTCGACCCGACCTTGCTGGTGGGGGGGCTAGGTCCACGCCTGCCGAGCACCTTGCAGCGTCTTTCGCAAGCCTTTTACCCCGACGCTCAATGAACCGGCTTATCAAACCCAGGACGCTCTTCGTCGCCCTGGCATTGCTGTGCCTGCTGGCGGTGTGGCTGTCCCTGGCCCTGGGGCCGGTCAGCTTGCCACTGTTTGATACGCTGCGTGCCGGCCTGCGACTGCTGGGCATACCGATTGCCGGGGAGGGGCTGGATCAGGCCGAACTCATCCTTGGCCAGATTCGCCTTCCGCGCACCCTGCTCGGCCTGACTGTCGGGGCAGTGCTGGCTTTGTCCGGAGTGGCCATGCAGGGCCTGTTTCGTAACCCGCTGGCCGACCCGGGCCTGGTCGGAGTGTCCAGTGGCGCGGCGCTTGGCGCGGCGGTGGCGATAGTTGGCGGCAGTTGGCTGGGCGGTATCCCGGAAGCCTTTGCGCCGTACCTGTTGTCGGTCTGTGCGTTTCTCGGAGGCTTGGGCGTGACAGCCCTGGTCTATCGCCTGGGCCGGCGTGACGGACAGACCAGCGTCGCAACCATGCTGCTGGCGGGTATCGCCTTGACCGCCTTGGCCAGTTCCGCCGTTGGCCTGTTCACTTACCTGGCCGATGACGCGACCTTGCGCACGCTGACCTTCTGGAACCTGGGCAGTCTCAACGGTGCCAGCTATCAGCGGCTGTGGCCGCTGGTGATGGTTGCCGTCGGCGTCGCGCTGTGGCTGCCGCGTCGGGCCCAGGCCCTGAATGCCTTGTTGTTGGGTGAGTCGGAAGCAAGGCACCTGGGTATAGAGGTCGAGGCGCTCAAGCGCGAGCTGGTGTTCTGTACCGCATTGGGGGTCGGAGCGGCGGTGGCGGCTGCCGGTCTGATCGGTTTCATCGGGTTGGTGGTACCGCACCTGGTTCGCCTGTTGTCCGGGCCCGATCATCGCGTACTGTTGCCGGCCTCGCTGCTGGCAGGGGCTTCACTGCTGCTGTTTGCCGACCTGATAGCGCGGCTGGCGCTGGCGCCCGCCGAGTTGCCCATCGGTATCGTTACTGCTTTCATCGGCGCACCGTTTTTCCTCTACCTGTTGCTGCGGGGGCGTACCTGATGCTTTGTGTCGAAAACCTGTTCCTGCAGCGGGGCAGCAATCAGGTGCTGAGTAATATCAGCCTGGCGCTGCAGTCCTACCAGGTGCTGGGCGTACTTGGCCCCAATGGTGCAGGGAAAAGCAGCTTGCTCGGTGCGCTGTGCGGTGAGTTGAATGCCAGTCAGGGGCGCGTGACCCTGGATGGCAGAGACCTGTCGTACTGGCCTGGTCAGGAGCGAGCCCAGCGCCTGGCGGTGTTGCCTCAGATCTCCAGTCTCGGATTCGCGTTCAAGGTCGAAGAAGTGGTCGGCATGGGCCGACTGCCGCATCGTACGGGACTGGTCTGTGATCAGCAGATCGTCGACGCGGCGTTGGACGCCGCGGATGCCCGGCACCTGGTCGGGCGCAGCTACCTGGCATTGTCTGGGGGCGAGCGGCAACGGGTTCATCTGGCACGGGTGCTGGCGCAGTTGTGGCCGGGGGAGGAGGGGAGGACGCTGCTGCTCGATGAGCCGACGTCGATGCTCGATCCCTTGCATCAACACACCACATTACAAGCCGTGCGCAATTTCGCCGATCGCGGTGCGGCGGTGCTGGTCATATTGCATGACCTTAACCTGGCCGCGCGTTACTGCGACCGGATACTGTTGCTTGAACAGGGGCACATGCATGCACTGGACAGCCCTGAACAGGCTCTGCGACCTGAATCGCTCAAGGCGGTGTTTGGTATCGATGTGCTGGTACAACCGCATCCGGAGCGTGGACATCCGTTGATCATTGCCCGCTAATGACAAAACGCAGGCAAAAAAAGACCCGGCAAAACTGCCGGGTCAATAACCGTGATTAGCCTGATGAGGAGATAATCTGAGAGTCCGAACCAGGGGCTTTCAGGTTACCCAACCAGTCTCGCGACCAGTTGTGATAATCATAACGATTCTCATTTCGAAGTCAATCGTTGCGATCTCATATTTTCAATTATTTTTCCTCGGCGTCTTGGCATCCAGTTGCTGGTTGAGCGCTTCCTTGCGTTCAGGGGGGATGTCGTTCCAGTGCATATCGAGCAGGGCGCCTTCGATCGCGTACAGCAGCACCTTCGAAGCCCGAAAGCCGCGGGTGCGCACTGCCTGGTAGGCATTCACCGCTCCGAGCCGACGCAGATCCGAAGCGCTGTGAATGCCGACCGCATGCAGCCACTGCGCAGAAGTCTTGCCAAGATTTTTCAGATGCTGGAGTTCATCGTTCATCAAGCCTCCTTGCGACGGCTGAACGGTCTTGAGAGGGAATCGCTGGCAGGTCAATGAGCAGTGTAGCGGCACTTCAAAAATACGCGGCGTTTTGCCATCGGGTGCCGACGGGCAGCCACAAACACCCCGTCAGGCCACGCCTGGCGGGGTGTTCAAGGTTTATCAGCGGGTGCGGTATCGCAGCCGTGTGCCGAAGTTGACCGACATGAGGATCTCGTCGGCGCTCAGTTCGCCGGGAAAGTAGGTGCCGGAAATTTGCGCATGAGCCAGGCTCGCACCTTCCAGGCCGTTATGGCGAAGATCTAGCCCGCGCAGATCTGCGGCGCGGAAATAGGCATCGGTGAAGTCGATGCCGGTGGTGTCCAGATCCCGCAGATCGAGTCCGCGAAAGTCACCACCGCGAAAGTCGATGGCGGCGTCCTTGGGTTTCTCGCGGTTGAAGTGAGCGATCTGTTCGTCATGCACCAGCGCATACAGCGCGCTGTCCAATTGCCGTGGCTGATTCATGAAGACGCCTCCCTGTGAAACCCGATGATGGCATTATAGTGTCATCGCCAGGGAGGCGTTCGAGCGCAAGCGTGAAGTGTCGACTGCTTCACGCTCCGAGGGCGATCAGAGCCCGGGAAGGCGCTGACGAATCTGCTTGACCAGCAGATCCAGGCTGCCGCTTTCGTTGGTTTCCACTCGTTTGCTTTGCAGTACTTCCTCGGCACTGAGCGGGTCGCGGCTGCTTTGCTGTGCCTTGATCACGTCCAGCGTGGCATCCGATGGATCGTTCTGGTCGGCCTGGCGCTGTGCCAGCCAGCTGGCAATGACCGCATCGGGGGCATTGCAGTCAAGGATCAGGAACGGCACGCCTGTCTCGCTGGCGACACCAGCGGCGGCCTGACGCTGCGCCTGCTTGAGGTAGGTGGCATCAATGACCACCGGGAACCCCGCGCGCAGAATGATTTCGGCCAGTTGGTGCAGGCGCTGGTAGGTTGCCTGGCTGGCGTCCTCGCTATAGATGCCGGCTTGCAACTGGCCGGCGCTGGCGCTTGCCTGCTCACCGAACATGCGCTTGCGCTCTACATCCGAACGCAGGCGAATGGCACCCAGGGCGTCGACCAGGCGCATGGCCACGTGGCTCTTGCCTACGGCAGACACACCATGGGTGATCGCCAGGAAACGCGACGGGATGGCGCTGTAGCTCTCCGCCAGGTTGGCATAGTTGCGGTAGGTGCGCAGGGTAGTAGCGCGCTGCACCGCATCGGCGTTGGCCGGCATGCTGAACAGGGCGACCTTGGCGCGTACCAGTGCACGGTAGGCCTTGTAGAAGTTCAGCAGTTCAAGGCCGGCATAGTCGCCGGTCAGTTCCAGGTACTGGCTGATGAAGCGGCGCGACAGCGACTTCAGCCCACGGTCTTCCAGGTCCATGGCCAGGAAGGCGGTGTCGGCATACACGTCGGTCAGGCGGAAAGGTTCGTTGAACTCGATGCAGTCGAAGATCACGACCTTGCCGTCGATCAGGGTGGCATTGCCCAGGTGGATATCACCGTGGCACTCACGGATGAAACCTTCGGCCTTGCGGGCTTCGAGCAGGCCGTGCAGGCGCTTGAAGCTGTCCTGGGCCCAGGCTTGCAGGGCATCGAGCTGTTGCAGGTCGGCCTTGTCGGAAAGGAACGGACGGATCTGCTCGAAGTTCTGCTCCACCGGCGCCATGACGCTGTCCGGGGTTCCCAGTGGATGATCGACAGGCACCCTGGGCGCCTGCAGGTGGAACTCGGCGATCTGGCGGGCCATCTGGTCGATGTGCTCGGCAGTCAGTTCGCCATTGGCTTGCAGGGTGCTGAGCATCTGGTCCTGCGGGAACTGGCGCATCTTCAGCGCGTACTCGACAGGCTCGCCATCGCCTGCCAGTTGTGGCGCTTCGGCGCTGCCGGTAATCGGCAATACCTCCAGATACAAACCTTCGGTCAGGCGCTGGTTCAGGCGCAGTTCTTCGGCGCAGAAGTGCTTGCGCCCGGACAGCTCGGTGAAGTCCAGGAAACCGAAGTTCATCGGCTTCTTGATCTTGTAGGCGTAGTCGCCGGTCAACAGCACCCAGGAAATGTGAGTTTCAATCACCTGGAATTGCTTGACCGGATGGGGAAACAGGGCGGGGTTTTGCAATGCGGTGATCAAGGCTTGGCTCACGGGCGATCCTTCTGGGGCATGGAGATTCGAATCGGCCATTATGGCGGCAAGCGAGGCTGGTGCAAACCGCCGGAGGGCGCCTGTCGACGATCAATAAAGTGCGTATAATCCGCCGCCATGACTCGTACCCGATCCCCCCGTACCCCGAAAAAACGCCCGTCTGGCCGCTCTGGCGCCTGGCTGGGCTGGGCCATCAAGCTCAGCCTGGTTGGCCTTGTGGTGCTGGCCGGCTTTGCCATTTATCTCGACGCTGTGGTCCAGGAGAAGTTCTCCGGCAAGCGCTGGACCATCCCTGCCAAGGTGTATGCCCGGCCGCTGGAGCTGTTCGTCGGACAGAAGCTGAGCAAGAGCGATTTTCTCATTGAACTCGATGCCCTGGGTTATCGCCGCGAAAGCGTCGCCAATGGTCCGGGTGCCGCTGCCGTCAGCGGCAACACCGTTGACCTGAACACCCGTGGTTTCCAGTTCTATGAAGGCATGGAGCAGGCACAAGCGGTGCGCGTGCGTTTCTCCGGCGACTATGTGGCGGGCCTGAGCGGCGCCAATGGCTCCAAGCTCGACGTGGTGCGGCTTGAACCGTTGCTGATTGGCGGCCTGTACCCCAAGAACCTCGAAGACCGGATTCTGATCAAGCTCGACCAGGTGCCGCCGTACCTGCTCGAAACCCTGGTTGCCGTGGAAGACCGCGATTTCTACAGCCACTTTGGCGTATCGCCCAAGTCCATCGCTCGTGCGGTCTGGGTCAACACTTCGTCGGGTGCGATGCGCCAGGGTGGCAGTACCCTGACGCAACAATTGGTCAAGAACTTCTACCTGACCAACGAACGCAGCCTCAGTCGCAAACTCACCGAAGCGATGATGGCCCTGCTGCTTGAATTGCACTACGACAAGCGCGAGATCCTGGAGGCCTACCTCAACGAGGTGTTCGTCGGTCAGGATGGTCAGCGTGCAGTGCATGGTTTCGGCCTGGCCAGCCAGTTCTTCTTCAGTCAGCCACTGTCGGAATTGAAGTTGCATCAGGTGGCGTTGCTGGTAGGTATGGTCAAGGGGCCGTCCTACTACAACCCGCGTCGTTACCCGGAACGGGCCACCGTGCGGCGTAACCTGGTGCTCGACCTGCTGGCCGAGCAGGGGGTGGCGACACCCGAGGCCGTCGCTGCAGCGAAGAAAATGCCGCTGGGTGTGACCAAGCGTGGCAGTCTGGCCGACAGCTCCTTCCCTGGGTTCCTCGACCTGGTGAAGCGTCAGCTGCGCCAGGACTACCGCGACGAAGACTTGACCGAAGAAGGCCTGCGCATCTTCACCAGTTTCGACCCGATCCTGCAGATGAAGTCTGAGGCGGCGATGTCCGAGACGTTCAAGCGCCTGGCCGGACGCAAGGGGTCCGACGAAGTCGAAGCTGCGATGGTGGTCACCAATCCGGAAACCGGTGAAGTGCAGGCGCTGATCGGCAGTCGTCAGGCGGGCTTTGCCGGGTTCAACCGGGCCATTGATGCCGTTCGCCCGATAGGCTCGCTGGTCAAGCCGGCGGTCTATCTGACCGCCCTGGAAAAGCCGAGCAAATACACCCTGACTACCTGGATGCAGGATGAGCCGTTCGCGGTGAAAGGCGGCGACGGACAGGTCTGGCGTCCACAGAACTATGATCGCCGCTCTCACGGCACCATTTATCTGTACCAAGGCCTGGCCAACTCCTACAACCTGTCGACGGCCAAGCTGGGCCTGGAAGTGGGTGTGCCGAATGTGCTCAAAACCATTGGACGACTGGGCGTGAACGTCGACTGGCCGGCGTTCCCGTCGATGCTGCTGGGTGCCGGCGGCATGTCGCCAATGCAGGTTGCGACCATGTACCAGACGCTGGCCAATGGCGGCTTCAACACACCGATGCGCGGCATCCGCAGTGTGCTGACGGCCGAGGGCGAGCCACTCAAGCGCTATCCGTTTCAGATCCAGCAGACCTTCGACCCGGGGGCAATCTATCTGGTGCAGAACGCCATGCAGCGGGTGATGCGCGAAGGTACCGGGCGTTCGGTCTATAGCGTACTGCCAAGCTCCCTGACCCTGGCAGGCAAGACCGGCACCAGTAACGATTCTCGCGACAGTTGGTTCGCCGGGTTCAGCCAGGACTTGCTGGCCGTGGTCTGGTTGGGTCGTGACGACAACGGCAAGACGCCGTTCACCGGCGCTACTGGTGCCCTGCAGGTGTGGACCAGCTTCATGCGCAAGGCCGACCCGCTACCGCTGGACATGCCATTGCCCGACAACGTGGTTCAGGCCTGGGTAGATCCACACACTGGGCAAGGCTCCGACGCCAGTTGCCCGGGTGCAGTACAGATGCCGTATATTCGCGGCAGTGAGCCCCCTGCCGGCGCCGCTTGTGGTGGCACGCAGGATCCCGCCGAGTCCGTGATGGACTGGGTCAAGGGCTGGATGAATTAAGCACTAGGCAAAGAGGGTGTGAAGTGAACAAGTGGTGGATACCTGCCTTTACGGCACTGGCTTTGCTCAACGGTTGCGCCAGCGTACAACGCGGCTCGATTCCTGTGGTCGACTCGAGTACTCGAGTCTCCAACAGTGATCGGGTTTCAGCTGCACGGGGTGCTCAGGTCAATGCCGGCACCCGCCAGGCACAGGCCGTGCCCCAGGACTCCGGTGTGACCGTGATGGTTCCGCAAGGGGCGGGTGCGGCACCCATCCAGACATTCCCGGCTTCGACGGCAGCTGCGCCGATCTCGACCGGTCCGATGACACCTGGCCCTGTCAGCTCGGCGCCTTACAACAGTGGTTCGGTGAACGCGGGCAGTTACACCATGCCTAGCACCGCGCCCAGCGCTCCGAGCGGTATCCCGCGCAGCGGCGCAGCCAGCGGTGGTTTGTCGGCCGACGAGCAACTCGATGGCCCGGTGCTGGCACTGCTGACCACCGCCCAGCAACAACAGGGTAGTGGTGACTACAACGGCGCCTCATCGAGCCTTGAGCGCGCCCAGCGCATCGCGCCACGCGAGCCGCAGGTGCTCTACCGCCTGGCCCAGGTGCGCCTGGCCCAAGGAGATGCGGCCCAGTCGGAGCAGTTGGCGCGACGTGCGCTGACGTACGCCAATGGTCGTCCAGACCTGCAAGCCGGGCTGTGGAACATCATTGCCCAGGCACGCGAGAAACAGGGCGATTCGGCCGGCGCGGCGCTGGCGCGGCAGAAAGCCCAGGTCAACTTGTAATGGACCCGCGCATTCTGGATATCGCCGATCACCTGCTGCTGATCGAACACGAACTGCATGCCCAGGGTTGGTGGAGCGATGTTGCCCCCTCTTCACAGGCGTTGGCGAGTACCGTGCCGTTTGCGGTCGACAGCATGAGCTTCGATCAGTGGCTGCAGTGGATTTTCCTGCCGAAAATGAAAGAGATTCTCGAAAAGGGGCTGCCGCTGCCAAATGCTTCCGGCATCCTGGTCATGGCTGAAACGGTATACGTAGACCGCCCGGACGAAAGTCGCGAGCTGCGCAGGCTACTAGCAGAATTTGATCAATTGATCAGTCCATCTGCCTGAATTTCCCTCTTTTCACCCTTGGAGCCACAGAATGTGGCTCTTTTTCTTTGTAATGTTTGTTTTTCTGCTGCAGCTATTAGCATTAATGGTGGCTGTTGATCGTCCTTGGGGAAAATTGGCAATAATTTTTCTTGACTTGCGCGCGCCGAATCACAAGAATCCAGATTCCGCTGTAGAGGGACTGCCAGAAGCAGACCCGCTAAGCAGATCATGAGGCGCACACCCGCGCCGACCTGTTACACCCCGCAACGCGTTACCTCGCGCTGGGTGGGAAAACCCCGCAACACTTTGGGGCGCTCCCAATACTTGCTCAGTCAGTGCTGACGTAGTCGGCGATTCCGTCGCTCATGCTCTGCTTGGCAGTAAACCTATTAAGACCCGTCCACCGTGGGCGGTATTCTGGCGTTTTAGAGGTGAACAACGTGGAGCTTTTATCTGGCGCTGAGATGGTCGTCCGCTTTTTGCGTGACGAAGGCGTTAAGCACATCTACGGGTACCCTGGTGGTGCTCTCCTGCATGTTTACGATGCCCTGTTCAAGGAACCGGAAGTCAATCACATCCTGGTTCGTCACGAGCAGGCCGCTACCCATATGGCGGACGGTTATGCCCGTGCCACCGGCAAGGCCGGCGTGGTACTGGTGACCTCGGGTCCTGGTGCGACCAATGCCATTACCGGTATTGCCACCGCCTACATGGACTCCATTCCGATGGTTATCCTCTCTGGCCAGGTGCCTAGCACCATGGTCGGTACCGATGCCTTCCAGGAAACCGACATGATCGGTATCTCCCGGCCGATCGTGAAGCACAGCTTCATGATCAAGCATGCCTCGGAAATCCCGGAAGTCCTGAAAAAAGCTTTCTATCTGGCTCAGTCCGGCCGTCCAGGCCCGGTCGTGGTCGATATCCCGAAAGACATGACCAACCCGGCGGAAAAGTTCGAATACGTCTACCCCAAAAAGGTCAAGATGCGTTCCTACAGCCCGGCTGTCCGTGGTCATTCGGGGCAGATCCGCAAGGCCGCCGAAATGCTGCTGGCTGCCAAACGTCCAGTGGTCTATGCCGGTGGCGGCGTGATCCTCGGTGGCGGCTCCGAAGCCCTGACCGAGATCGCCCAGATGCTCAACCTGCCGGTCACCAACACCCTGATGGGGTTGGGTGGCTATCCGGGTACCGATCGCCAGTTCCTCGGCATGCTCGGCATGCACGGCAGCTACACCGCCAACCTGGCCATGCACCATGCCGACGTGATTTTCGCCGTCGGTGCGCGTTTTGATGATCGCGTGGTCAACGGTCCGGCCAAGTTCTGCCCGAACGCCAAAGTTATCCACATCGATATCGACCCAGCGTCGATCTCCAAGACCATCAAGGCTGACGTACCGATTGTTGGTCCGGTCGACAGCGTGCTGACTGAAATGGTCGCGACCTTGCGCGAAATCGGCGAGCAGCCAGAAAAGGCCGCTATCGACGCGTGGTGGAAGCAGATCGAAGAGTGGCGTGGTGATCGCGACATGTTCCCTTATAACAAGGGCGATGGCAGCGTTATCAAGCCGCAGACGGTGATCGAGACTCTGTGCGAAGTGACCAAGGGTGATGCCTTTGTGACCTCCGACGTGGGTCAGCACCAGATGTTCGCCGCACAGTACTACCGCTTCAACAAGCCTAATCGCTGGATCAACTCTGGCGGCCTGGGCACCATGGGCTTCGGTTTCCCGGCGGCCATGGGCATCAAGCTGAACTTCCCGGACCAGGACGTAGCCTGCGTAACCGGCGAAGGCAGCATCCAGATGAACATCCAGGAACTGTCGACCTGCCTGCAGTACGACCTGCCGGTCAAGATCGTCAACCTGAACAACGGTGTATTGGGTATGGTCCGCCAATGGCAGGACATGGCCTACAACAGCCGACACTCGCACTCCTATATGGAGTCGCTGCCTGACTTCGTCAAATTGGCTGAAGCCTATGGCCACGTGGGCATTCGCATCACCAGTCTGAAGGACCTCAAGCCCAAGCTCGAGGAAGCGTTCGCCATGAAAGACCGCCTGGTGTTCATCGATATCCAGGTCGACAACAGCGAGCACGTCTACCCGATGCAGATCAAAGATGGTTCCATGCGCGACATGTGGCTGAGCAAGACGGAGCGTACCTAATCATGCGGCACATTATTTCCCTGCTGTTGGAAAACGAACCCGGTGCCTTGTCTCGCGTGGTCGGTCTGTTCTCGCAGCGTAACTACAACATCGAAAGCCTGACCGTAGCACCCACCGAAGACCCGACCCTGTCGCGTTTGACGTTGACCACGGTCGGTCATGATGAGGTGATCGAGCAGATCACCAAAAACCTGAACAAGCTGGTTGAAGTCGTGAAGCTTGTCGACCTCTCGGAAAGCGCGCACATCGAACGTGAGCTGATGCTGGTAAAGGTCAAGGCCACGGGCGCACAGCGCGCCGAGATCAAACGCACCACCGATATCTATCGTGGGCAGATCGTCGATGTCAGCAGCAGCGTCTACACCGTCCAGCTGACTGGCGCCAGCGACAAGCTTGACAGCTTCATTCAGGCCATCGGTACCGCGTCCATTCTCGAAACAGTGCGCAGTGGCGTCACCGGCATTGCCCGCGGCGACAAAGTGCTCAGCATCTAACTCAAAAAATTAGCGATGGCCCTATCGGGCCGAGATAACAGGGGTATGTTCATGAAAGTTTTCTACGATAAAGACTGCGATCTTTCGATCATCCAGGGCAAGAAAGTTGCCATCATCGGTTACGGCTCCCAGGGCCACGCTCAGGCGTGCAACCTGAAAGATTCCGGTGTGGATGTCACTGTCGGTCTTCGTAAAGGTTCGGCCACCGTTGCCAAGGCTGAGGCCCATGGCCTGAAAGTTGCCGACGTGGCAACCGCTGTTGCCGGTGCCGACCTGGTCATGATCCTGACCCCGGACGAGTTCCAGTCCCAGCTGTACAAGACCGAAGTCGAGCCGAACATCAAGAAGGGCGCCACCCTGGCCTTCTCCCACGGCTTCGCTATCCACTACAACCAGGTTGTGCCACGTGCTGACCTGGACGTGATCATGATCGCGCCAAAAGCGCCGGGTCACACTGTACGTTCCGAGTTCGTCAAAGGCGGTGGTATCCCTGACCTGATCGCTATCTACCAGGACGCTTCGGGCAACGCCAAGAACGTCGCCCTGTCCTACGCTGCAGGCGTTGGTGGTGGTCGTACCGGTATCATCGAAACCACCTTCAAGGACGAGACTGAAACCGACCTGTTCGGTGAGCAGGCTGTTCTGTGTGGCGGTACTGTCGAACTGGTCAAGGCCGGTTTCGAAACCCTGGTTGAAGCAGGCTACGCGCCAGAAATGGCTTACTTCGAGTGCTTGCACGAATTGAAGCTGATCGTTGACCTCATGTACGAAGGCGGTATCGCCAACATGAACTACTCGATCTCCAACAACGCCGAGTACGGCGAGTACGTGACTGGCCCGGAAGTCATCAACGCCGAGTCCCGTCAGGCCATGCGCAACGCTCTGAAGCGCATCCAGGACGGCGAATACGCGAAGATGTTCATCAGCGAAGGTGCTACCGGCTACCCATCGATGACCGCCAAGCGTCGTAACAACGCCGCTCACGGCATCGAAGTCATCGGCGAGCAACTGCGCTCGATGATGCCTTGGATCGCCGCCAACAAGATCGTTGACAAGGCCAAGAACTGATTCTGGCTTGATGCGATGAAAACGCGGCTTCGGCCGCGTTTTTTCGTTTAGGCGCTCAGCATCTGGTATAAAGCTTCATCGTCTGCCGGTGAACCCTCGTCGCAGACCTCTGTCGAAACTTTCCACACCGTTGCAAGGTAATGTCAATGAGCGAACGTCCCGAAGAGCCGAACAAGGCCTCTGACGCCGAAAGCCTGCTACCGATCGATGAGCATGTTGAAGAAGGGCATGACGCCGAAGGACGCAAGGTTCGGCATCGCGGCATCTATCTGCTGCCCAATCTCTTCACTACTGCGAACCTGTTCGCCGGTTTCTACTCCATCATCAACTCCATGAGCGCCCAGGCTGCCCTGAGTGCCGGTGATCCGCGCGAGGCGAGCAAGTACTTCGCCTTTGCTGCCATCGCCATTTTCGTGGCCATGGTCCTCGACGGTCTCGATGGCCGTGTGGCCCGCATGACCAACACCCAGAGTGCCTTCGGCGCCGAATATGACTCGCTGTCGGACATGGTCGCCTTTGGTGTGGCTCCCGCGCTGCTGGCATTCGGTTGGGCGCTCGGGGACATGGGCAAGGTCGGCTGGATGGTCGCCTTCATCTACGTGGCCGGTGCTGCACTGCGTCTGGCGCGGTTCAACACTCAGGTCGGTACAGCTGACAAGCGTTACTTCATCGGTCTGGCCAGTCCGGCTGCGGCGGGTGTGGTGGCCGGTACAGTCTGGGCCTTCAGCGACTATGGTATCCAGGGCTCGAAACTCTCGTTCCTGGTCGCCTTGCTGGTGGCCGCGGCGGGTATGCTGATGGTCAGCAACATCAAGTACAACAGCTTCAAGGAGCTGGACCTCAAGGGGCGCGTACCGTTCGTAGCGATCCTCGCGGTGGTGCTGGTGTTCGCGGTAGTCTTCAGTGATCCACCGCGCATTCTGCTGTTGGTGTTCCTTGGCTATGCGGCATCCGGCCCGGTGCAGTACCTGCTGCGTATCCGCCGCCGGAAAAACATCGAGTGATGTAATTTCGCTCAGGCTCCGTAGTCTACTGGTGCATCAGTCCTCCAGTTCTACGGAGCCACCATGCTTATCAAGCTGTCCAAAGCCTCCGATTGCAAAGCGTCGGACATTACTCCTGAATCCTTCTATCTCTCGCGCCGGGCATTGCTCGGTGGCTCTGTTGCTGCGTTGGCGGCTTCGGCACTTCCCTGCGAGGTTGGCGCCGCTGATATATCGCGCTATGCAGATGTCGAGGCGGGAGCGGCGCCAGGCTGGTTCAGCGACAAGCTCGCCACCGCTCGCTGGCAGGCGGTAACCGCGCCAGGGGAGGGGATCACGCCCTATAAAGACGCGACGCACTACAACAATTTCTATGAGTTCGGTGCCGACAAGGGCGATCCGGCAGAAAATGCCGGCAGTCTCAAGGTGCAGCCCTGGACCGTGGTGGTTGACGGAGAAGTCGGTAAGCCGGGGCGCTATGTGCTAGAAGACTTCGTGAGTCCCTACCAGTTGGAAGAGCGGATCTATCGGTTGCGTTGTGTTGAAGCCTGGTCGATGGTCATTCCCTGGCTGGGCTTTCCCTTGTCAGCAGTGCTCAAGCAGGTGGAGCCAACCTCCAAGGCAAAATTCATTCGCTTTGAAACCCTGCAAGACCCTTCGAGCATGCCTGGGCAGCGCTCCAATTTTGCCTTGATCGATTGGCCATATGTAGAGGGACTGCGCCTGGATGAGGCGATGAACCCGTTGGCGATTTTGGCGGTGGGAATGTATGGGCGCGAGCTGCCCAATCAGAATGGTGCGCCGCTACGTTTGGTGGTGCCGTGGAAGTACGGGTTCAAGAGCATCAAGTCCATTGTGCGTATCAGCCTGGTAGCAGAGCAGCCGCGGACCACCTGGCAAGCCATAGCGCCTGAAGAGTATGGCTTCTATGCCAACGTCAATCCCGAGGTGGATCATCCTCGCTGGACGCAGGCCCGCGAGCGACGACTGCCCAGTGGGTTGTTCAGCCCCAACGTGCGTACTACCCAGATGTTCAACGGGTACGCCGAGGAAGTGGCGGAGCTGTATGGCGGTCTTGATCTGCGGAAGAACTACTGATGCGCTATCCACTGTTGCGCCTGGGTATTTTCATCCTGGCCAGCATTTGGCCGCTCTGGTGGCTGTATGAGGCCGCCATGAATGCCCTGGGGCCTGACCCCGGGAAAATCCTGGTCGATCGACTGGGGTTGGGTGCGCTGATCTTCCTACTTATCACATTGTCCATGACGCCGCTGCAGCGACTGACAGGTTGGGCGGGATGGATCGTGTCACGCCGGCAACTGGGGTTGTGGTGCTTTGCTTATATAGTGCTGCACATGAGTGCCTACATGGTGTTCGTCCTCGGCTTGGACTGGGGGCAATTGGGTGTGGAGTTGAGCAAGCGCCCCTACATTATTGTGGGGGCGTTGGGATTCCTGGGGTTGCTGGCATTGGCGGTGACGTCCAATCGCTACAGCCAGCGGCGTCTGGGCGCGCGTTGGAAGAAGTTGCACAAGCTGGTCTATGTGATTCTTGCCTTGGGGTTGCTGCACTTCCTGTGGGTCGTGCGTGCCGATCTTAAAGAGTGGGCGGTGTATGCGGGGATCGGGGTGATTCTATTGGCGCTGCGTATTCCCGTGTTTGCGCGGCATATCCCAAGATTCTCTGCAACAAAAGCCTGAATGCACCGTTGCTTCTATTTGCCGCCTGAACCTTGCTGCTTATAGCCAAATTGCTTCTTCTGAAACAAA